>CAVWWD010000001.1:0-69864 GCA_963758635.1 uncultured Candidatus Rokubacteria bacterium
GCGCAGCGTCGAAGCGCCCCGCTTCAGCAGCGCAGCGGCTTCCTTGGCCACCGCCGTGCCCTCGAAGAAGCGCGGGTTCTGCGTGCCCCACAGCCGCACCGCGTTGCCGAAGACGAAGTCGTGGAAGTCGTCCTCGGTGATGAGGCCGTCCTCGACCAGCTCGAACGCCTCGGGCAGGGGGTCGCGCATGTCGACCACGTCGAAATGCCCGATGTCGGAGCTGTAGATCGCGTTGATCCGCGCGCCCAGCGGCATCGCCTTGCCGAACGCCACCGCGTTCATGCGGTCGTCGGCCTCGCAGCCGAAGTAGTACGGCGTGGCGTAGAGGTCGAGCCAGTCCTGCTTCTGGGTGATGTTGCACTGGATGTAGTCGTCGGGCGGCATCCCGCCGGTGAGGAAGTCCTCTTCGAGCGGCCAGCCGTCGCGGCGGTCGAGCTCGGCGGCGAGGTCGGCGTAGCCGTACTTGCCGACCAGCTCGCGCAGCAGCGGCCGGTTGAGCTTGGTCGGGTCCATGTTCTGCATGCCCTTGGCGCCGCGCCGCTCCCAGTGCTCGATCAGGTCGCAGAAGAGCTGGCAGCCCCAGCCGACACCGCCTTCGAGGAAGGCGAAGCGCAGATCGGGGAAGCGCCGGGTCACGCCGCCGAGGAACAGCGCCTTGGCGACGTTGTGGCCGGCCGCCGCGAAGTGGCCGATGTGGTTGAAGGTGAAGTTGGTCGGGCTGTTGCGCTCGCCATAGGAGCGGCCGCCGGTGTGGAAGGTCGGCGCGATGCCGAGCTCGCGGCACTTCTGCCACAGCGGGTCGTAGTCGTACTCGCTGTCGAGCCCGAGCTGATCGAAGCCCTGGGCATAGCGGGCGAGGTCGGCGGGAGCGCCCTTGGCGTGCGGGATCGGCCGGCGCACGCCACTGCCGAACATGCAGACCTTCGCGCCGAGCTGGCTGGTGACGAACGTCAGCTCCTCGATCGCCTCCTCCGGCGTGTGTACCGGAATCACCGCGGCCGGGGTCAGCTTGTCGCCGAGGTCCTTGAAGTACTCGTGGGTGACCACGTTGAAGCCGCGGATGACCGCGCGGCGGGTCGCGTCGTCCGCGATGCGCGGGATGCCGAGCCCGGCGGTCGGATAGACGATGCCGAAGTCGATGCCGAGCTCATCGCACCGGTCGTAGAGCATCCGGGGCATCATCGCCGTGGCGCGGTCGCGGGTGTTGGTCGATTGCCGGCCCCAGAACCCCTCCATGGCCACGCCGCGCTCGGCGCGCTCGCGCGGGGTCATGCCGAGCGAATCCGGCCCACGACGCTGCGACTGCAAGAACCCGTTGGCGCCGAGGTCGCCCGTGACCTTGCGGATCTTCTCCGCGAAGACCGGGGCGTACTCGACCCAGTGTCCGTCGCCGTCGATGACGGGGTGCGTGAGGCTCTTGCGGATCTCCTCGGGCGTATGGTGCGAGCTCATGTGGCTCCTCCCGGAAGCGCGGAGTGGGACTTCGCGTGAAGCCTATGCCGCCGCCACGACCCAAGTCAATCCACGGGAAGCGCGTGGACCAGGATGTTCGTGTCGAGAGCGATCACCCTCGGTCCATGAGGTCGAAGAGCTTGTCTCGGTCGGCGAGGTCGACGCCGGGCAGGAGGCGGCCTTCGACCGTCCTGAGCCGAAACGTGTACGGGGGGCCGCGGCGCGCCTGACCGAGGGCCAGCCCATGTCGCAGCGCCTCGTTCACCACGTCCTTCAGCGGTCGGCCCTGCTGCCCCGCGAGCCTCCTGGCCGCCTTCAAGACATCGTCGTCAAGCGTCAAGGTGGTTCTCATGAGCATCATGATGCGTGGGGGGTCGAGACGCTGTCAAGCGGGGCGGACCGGGATGTCTCCGCCGGGCCGCGACGCGCTCGGTGGCAGGCGCATTTGACAGGCCTGACTGCGACGCGCTATGTCTCCTTCGCACACCAGCGCGCCGGGTCGTCGGCCTTGCGGGCCGGGCTGCCTCGCGAAGGAGGAGGGGATCATGGCTCTGAAGGAGCGCGGCGCCGTCACCGGGATCGGTGAGACGGCCTACAGCAGGAACTCGGGGAAGAGCGTGGTGGCGCTCCAGCTCCAGGCCGCGCTCGCGGCCATCGCCGATGCCGGCCTGTCGCCCAAGGACATCGACGGCATCATCGCCTACGGGCCGAGCGGGGTGGTGGCGGAGGACTTCGTCACCAACTTCGGCATTCCGGACCTCCGGTTCTCGGCGACCACGCCCATGGGCGGGGCCAGCGCGGTCGCCGCCGTGCAGTGCGCGGTCGCGGTGATCGCCAGCGGCGTCTGCCGTCACGTCCTGATCCCGCTCGGCCGCAACGGGGCCTCGGGCAGCCGGATCGGCGCCCGGGTCCGCGAGATGCCGCAGTTCCGCGTCGTCGGCGAGTTCGAGATGCCGGTGGGGGCGATCGCTCCGGCGCAGCTCTACGCGCCGATGGCCCGTCGTCACATGGAGCTCTACGGGACCACCAGCCGCCAGTTCGGCGAGATCGCCGTGGCGGCCCGCCGGCACGCCGCGCTCCACGGCAACGCCATCATGACCGCGCCCATGACGCTCGAGGACCATCAGGCGTCGCGGATGATCGCCGACCCTCTCCGGCTGTTCGACTGCAGCCTGGAGAGCGACGGCGCCGCCGCCGTCGTCGTGAGCGCGGCGGAGGTCGCTCGGGACCAGGCGCGGCCGCCAGTCTACGTGATGGGCGTCGCCGAGGGCCATCCGGATTCGCCGAGCGTCATCTCGCAGCGCCCGGACCTGACCACGCTGGGCCTCGCCAAGGCGGCGCCGCGCGCGTTCGCGATGGCCGGGGTGGGGCCGGGCGACATCGACGTGGCCGAGATCTACGATTGCTTCACTTTCACCGTCCTCTGCGAGATCGAGGACCTCGGGTTCTGCGGCAAGGGCGAGGGCGGCCCCTTCGTCGAGGACGGGGGGATCGCGCTGGGTGGCCGGTTGCCCGTCAACACGCACGGCGGGCTCCTGTCCCAGGCGCACATGGCGGGCCTCAACCACATCGTGGAGCTCGTGCGGCAGCTTCGCGGCGAGGGCGGAGCCACGCAGGTCCCGGACGCCGAGGTCGGCCTCGTCACCGGGTACGGCGACATGGGCGACGGATCGCTGGCCATCATGCGGCGGGGCTGAGGCGATGGCGACCGAGGCGGCCGCGAAGCCTCTGCCCGAGCCGACGCGCGACTCGAAGCCGTACTGGGACGGCCTGAGCGAGGGCCGTCTGCTGCTCCAGCAGTGCGCGGCCTGCCGGAAGGTCCGCCACTATCCGCGTCCGGTGTGCGACGCGTGCTACTCGATGGAGGTGGCATGGATCGAGGCCTCCGGCCGGGGCCGCGTGCACAGCTGGACCGTCGCGCACCACCCGTTCCACCCCGGCTTCAAGGCGGAGCTGCCCTACATCGTCGCCATCGTCGACCTCGAGGAAGGCGTCCGCATGAACGCGCAGATGCGCGGAGTGTCGCCGGGCGACATGCGGATCGGCTTGCCCGTCCAGGTCATCTTCGAGCGCGCGCAGGGGGAGCTGACCCTGCCAGCCTTCGTCCGGGCCTCGTGAGTGGCCGGATCTCCTCGGATGTTGCGTGGCTCCTCGCCCCTGTGAGAACGTCGGTCCCATACCGCTCCCAAGGAGACGCTCATGTCCGCCAGCATCCGTGACTTCACCTTCCTGCAGGGCGTGAAGGTCGTCGATCTGACCCAGTTCGAGGCGGGCCCGTCCTGCACGGAGGCGCTCGGCTGGCTGGGCGCCGAGGTCGTGAAGATCGAGAACCCGAAGATGGGCGACCCCGGCCGCCGCCTCCGCCCGGGCCAGCCCGACACGGATCCGTACTATTTCCACGCCTTCAACGCCAACAAGAAGTCGATCACCGTCAACCTCAAGTCGCCCAAGGGGCTCGCCCTCGTCAAGGACATGATCGGCAAGGCCGACGTGATGATCGAGAACTTCGCCCCCGGCGCGATCGAGCGGCTGGGCCTGTCCTATGACGTCGTGAAGGCGATCAACCCGGGCATCATCTACGCCCAGGTCAAGGGCTTCGGCGAAGGCAGCCCGTTCGAGCAGAACCTGGCCTTCGACATGATCGCCCAGGCGTGCGGCGGCACGTTCAGCGTCACCGGAGACAGGAACGGCCCGCCGACCCGGCCGGGCATCTCGCTGGGCGATACGGGGACCGGCATGCTGATGGCCATCACCATCCTGGGCGCGCTGTACAAGCGCCGGGAGACGGGCGAGGGCCATCGACTCCAGGTCGCCATGCAGGACGCGATGCTGCACTACATGCGGATCAACTTCGCGACCCAGGGCCTGACCGGCAAGGCGGCCGAACGCGGCGGCAGCAAGGTGCCCGGCGTGACCAACGCGCCGATGGGGCTGTATCCGTGCGCGCCCGGCGGGCCGAACGACTACGTCTACATCATGACGAGCCGGGCGAACCCCGACCACTGGGACCGACTGCTGAAGCTGATCGACCGGCCGGACTTGATCGGCGACACGCGCTACCTGACCCCCGCCAACCGCGTCGAGCGGGAAGCGGAGGTGGACGAGGTCATCTCCGCCTGGACCCGCAAGCACGCGAAGCTCGACGCCATGAAGCTGCTGGGCGAGGCCGGCCTTCCGGCGGGCGCGGTGCTGGACACGGACGAGCTGAACAAGGACGTCACGTTCGAGCAGCGCGGGATCATGCAGACCATGGTCCATCCCGTGCACCGGCCTTTCAAGATGCCGGGCTGGCCCGTGCGCGTCGATGGCGCGGCCACGCGCATCACCTCGTCGCCCATGCTCGGCGAGCACACCGAGCAGGTGCTGAGCGACTGGCTGGGCCTGAACGCCCAGGCCGTGGCGGAGATGAAGAATGACGCCGTGATCTGACCGTCCGCCGCGTGCCCGGACGCGGTCCGGCCCGCGCGGCGTGCCCGGAGTCCGCCCTCACTGCTTCTTCTGCCCCTGCTCGGCCTGCGCCTGCTTGACCACGTCGCCCACCTTCGCGATGGGGCCCTTGAGGCCGTCGAGGATCGTCCGGAGCCGGGGGCCCTCGATGAAGATCCCGTCGATGCCCAGGCCCTTGTAGCGGGCGGCGACCTCGGCGTCCTCCATGGCGCCGCGCAGGGCCCGGGCGACCACGTCCAGGGTGGGCCGCGGAACGCCCTTCGGCGCGAAGACGATGATGCGCTCCTCGAACACCGTGGGCACGCCTGCTTCCCGCGCGGTCGGCACGGCGGGCAGCTCCGGCACGCGCTCCTCCGAGAACATGACCAGGGGGCGGACGCCCTGCGACTTGTACAGCAGGAACTCCGGCCCCGAGAAGAGGGATAGCTCCGTGTGCTTGCCGAGGATGGACTTCAGGCGGACGGCCCCGCCGCCGGACTGGACGTACCGGAACCTGACGCCGGCCTCCTGCTGGAACATGAGGGGCACGAAGTGCGGAAGGAGCCCGATGTTCATCGCCACCGTGATCGTCTCCGGCCTGGCGCGCGCCTCGGCGAGCACGTCCTGGATGGTCTTGAAGCGGCTGTCCTCCAGGCACCCCAGGCCCACCTGGGTGCGCCCGACCTGGCCGACCAGCTCGAAGGCGGTGTGGTCGTAGTCCACCACGCCGACGGCGGGCGCCGTCAGCAGGCCCATGTGGAACATGCCGATGGTGTAGCCGTCGGGATCGGCATCCTTCACCAGCCGGGTGCCCACCGTGCCCCCGGCCGCCGCGTTGTTGACGACGACGATCGGCTGCGGCAGCAGCTTCCGCTTGTCGACCGTCTGCTGCAGGAGGCGCCCGACGACGTCGGTCTGGCCGCCCGGAGCGATCGGGATGATCATCCGGACCGGCTTGTCGGGATACGCGGCGGCGGCGGCGCCGGCCAGGCCGAGGGGCAGCGCGCCGGCGGCGGCCAGGATCCGAAGCGCCTCGCGTCGGGTGAGTGTCGGCATGGTCATCCTCCCGGGGTGTGTGGGCTCGTCTCCGGTGACCGGACCGGCCTGCGCGCCGTCCGGCGCCACTCTCGCACGAACGGCCAGACGAACAGCGCGGCCGCGACGGCGAGCATCGCGCAGGCCATGGGACGCTGCACGAGCGGCCAGTAGCTGCCCGCCGAGGCCATCAGGCCCGCCCGGAGCTCGGCCTCTGCGGCGGGCGCCAGCACGAGCCCGACCACGAATGGGGCGAGCGGAACCCGCGCCAGCTCCAGGAGCAGGCCGAGCAGGCCGAAGCCCAGCATCACCCAGAACGTCGAACGGCGCGGTTGTTGAGCGCGAAGGCGCCGATGACGGAGAACACGATCACCATGGGCAGGATCACCGCCGGCGGCACCAGCATCAGGCGGGCGAAGAGGGCGATGCCGAACGTCATGAGCGCGAACATGACGAGGTGCGCCACCAGGTGGGTGGCGAAGATCGTGTTCACGATCTCGGGGTTGTTCTTGAAGAGCAGCGGCCCCGGCTGGAGGTTGTGGATGACGAGCGCGCCGAGCAGGACCGAGTCGGTCAGGCCGCCCGCGATGCCGAGCGTGAGGATGGGCACGAGGGTGCCGCCGGTGGTGGCGTTGTTCGCGCTCTCGGCCGCGACGATCGCCTCCTCGCTGCCCGAGCCGAACTCGTGGGGGCGCTTCGAGAGGTTCTTCGCCGTCGCGTAGGCCACGATGGAGGCGACGGTGGCGCCCACCCCGGGCAGGATGCCGATCCAGATCCCGATCAGCGACGAGCGCACCATGTTCCAGCCGTGCACCACGTAGTCGCGCAGCGACATGAACATCCCGTGCATCGAGGCCCGGATGGGCGCGGCGCCCCCCTCCACGTCGAGGGCGTCGGCCACGACCTGGCTGATCGCGAACATGCCGAGGATGACGGGCAGGCTGTTGAACCCGCCCTCCAGCGCGTGCACGCCGAAGGTGAGCCGCAGGATCCCCGAGCTCTCGTCGATCCCCGGGTACGACACCAGCATGCCCAGGAGGCCGGCGGAGAGTCCCTTGAGGAAGGAGGCCTCGGAGAGCGACGAGATGAGGATGAGCGCCATCACGATCAGGGCGAAGTTCTCGAACGGGCCGAACGACACGGCGAGCCGCGCGAGCGGGGGGGCGAGCAGCACCAGCGCGCCCCACGACAGGGTCCCGCCGATCAGGGACGAGGCGTTGCCGAGCCCGAGCGCCCGGCCGGGATGGCCGCGCCGCGCGAGCTGGTAGCCGTCCAGGCAGGTCATGATCGCGTTCGGCTCGCCGGGGATGCGCATCAGGGTGGCGGTGATGAGGCCGCCCGACACGCCCCCCACGAACATGGCGATGAGGAGCGAGACCGCCTCGACGCTGCCCATGTGGTAGGTGAACGGAAGGGTGAGGGCCATGAGGGTGCCCGCGGTGATCCCCGGCAGGACGCCGACCGCGACCCCGAGCGCGACCCCCGCGACCATGACCGCGAAGGCCTTGAGGGTGAGGAGGTGCAGGAAGGCGTCGGCGAGCGTCACGGCCCGTCAGGTCAGGTCGAGCCTGAAGAGGACACGGAACAGGAGATCGAGGAGGACGGCGGCCGCCACGGCGAACGCGGCCACCGCCGCCACGCGCCGGCCCTGGAGGGGCCCGAGCAGCAGGCCGGACAGGAACAGGTACACCGCGGTGGCGGGCAGGAAGCCGATGCCGCGCACGCTCAGGGCGCCCGCGTACGCGAAGGCCAGGAGCAGGATGCCGGCCGCCGTCCAGGGCCGTCGCGCATGCCCGGCGTCGGCATCGAGCCCCACCACCATGCCCACCGTCGCCCCGCCGAGCGAGCGCCCCACGAGGAGCCGGGCCAGCATGGCCACGCCCAGCACGGCGAGCGCGGCGCTCACGGCGATGGGAAACGCCTTCGGCCCCAGCGGGTCGTAGGGGGCCGGCGGCAGCGCGCGCGCCTCGCGCCAGGTGACCCCGGCGACCACGAGGACGAGGAGGACGTAGGCGATCTCCGCCCGCCGCATCCCGGCGCTCCTTCGGCTCGATGGAGGTGCGTCCGCGGTTCGGCGCCGCAGGGCGGCCAGGCGCGCGCGGATGGCTATGGAAACGCCGCCCGGCGGTCTGTTCGGCTCATTCCGACGTGCCGCGGCCCGTGTACGCCTTGCCGCGCGACAGCCACGTCTCGCGCCCCGCCACCTCGCCCGCTCCGAGCTGACGCGCGAAGTCGGCCTTCGCCTGCCCGAGCAACGACGACTCCGCGAGGAGATCCGCGGCGGTCATCGCGAGCACCGCCGCGCCGTCCGCGACGGCGGCGTCACCCGCCGGCGACGCGGCGGCGGCCGCGAACTCCACCGTGTGGTTCGCGATCGTGTCCGGCACGATCGCCACGTAGGCGTGGATGGCGGGCAGGATCTGGCTGATGTCGCCCATGTCGGTCGAGCCCATGCGCTCGTTCGGCGCCGGCTCGATCACCGCGCGTCCCACCGCCGCCATGTTCCGCGCCATCACGTCGGCGATGGTCGTGTTCGGCACCGTGTTGTCGTAGCCGCGCGTCTCCGTCCACTCGAGCCGGGCGCCCGTGGCCCTGGCGCCGGCCTCCGCGGCGTCGCGGACGCATCTCGACGAGCTTGCGCTGGTAGGCGCGATCGCGCGCCCGCACCGAGAAGCGCGCCGAGGCCCGGGCGGGGATGATGTTCACCGCGTCGCCGCCGTGCGTGATGATGCCGTGCACGCGGGCGTCGCCGCGCATCTGCAGGCGGCGGGCGTTGACGCCGACGAACGTCTGGATGACCGCCTCGAGGGCGTTGATCCCGAGGTCGGGCGCCCCCGCCGCGTGCGACGCCTTGCCGTGGAACACCAGCTCGATGCGGCTCGACGCCAGCGAGCTCCGGCGCACCATGTCGCTGCGGGAGGGGTGCAGCATGAACGAGGCGTCGACGTCGTCGAAGACCCCCGCCTCGGCGAGCAGGATCTTGCCGCCGCCGCCCTCCTCCGCCGGCGTGCCGATGACCAGCACCCGCCCGGGGAACCGCTGGCCGCTCCGCGCGAGGGCGAGCCCGGCGCCGATCGCCGTCGTCGCGATGATGTTGTGGCCGCAGGCGTGGCCGATCCCGGGGAGCGCGTCGTACTCGGCCAGGATCGCGAGCGTCGGTCCGGGCTCGCCGCCGTCGAGCGCGGCGCGAAACGCGGTGGCGAGGCCGCCCACGCCGCGCTCCACGCGGAGCCCGCCGCGCTCGAGCGCATCGGCCAGGCTCGCGCTCGCGCGGTGCTCGTTGAACGCCAGCTCCGGGTGGGCGTGGATGTCGTGGCTCAGCGCGACGAGCTCGCCGCGCAGCTCGCCGACCAACGTCCGGATGCGTGCCTTCCAGCTCTCGAGATCGATCCCCATGCGATGTCCTCCCCCGCCGGCCGGTGCGCCACCGGCTGTCGATGCGCCATGCGTGATGCGGTCAGATAGGCCGAGCCATTTCCCGTCGCGATGCTCGAAGCTACGAAGCCGCGGACGGCGTGTCAACACCCCCGGCAGGATTCCACGCGGCGCTGTCGATGATGGATCCGCGAGGTTGCCCTATGGCCGGCCGGCGAGCATGATCGTCCACGGATCGCGTGCGGGAGCGCTGATCCGGCAAGGAGGCCATCACCATGCATCGCAGCTTGCACGCCCGCATGGCCGAGCACCCCGCGCACGCCTCGTCTGGCGCGTCGGAGGCCTGGCACCTCCTCGCGAGCGCGAGGAGCGCTCGATGAGGCGGCGGGGCGCGCCGACCGTCCGGAACACCGCAGGCAACGTCCGACTTCTCGCTCGGCGAGCTGGCCGACGGGCTCGAGTGGCCGGGCCCGCCCGACTACGGGCGCGAGGGAGCGGTGGGCGAGTTCCGCCCCCCGCTGGACGCGAGGCCGGCGGATCGGCATTCACGTCCTCATCGCCACCGACGGCCTCTCGAAGATCGTGTACGCGAGCTGGGCGTGCGGGTCGAACACGGCGTCCGGCTACGTGCAGCTCGAGGTCCGGTGCACCGCCCTGTAAGGCCGCCGCCCTCCGGGCGCGAGGATCCCCGGCGGGCGAGCCAGACCGAGATCGATCAGCGCCTCGATCTGCTGAGCTGGTTGCTGGACGACCTCTTTCGCATCCCCGGGCTGGGGTGGCGCTTCGGCCTCGACGCGCTGATCGGCCTCGTTCCCGGCATCGGTGATGTCGTCACGACCGCGGCGTCTCTGTACGTGCTCGCCGCGGCCGTGCGGTACCGCGTGCCGAAGGTCACGGTCCTTCGCATGGGTCTCAATCTTCTGATCGACTTCGCGCTCGGAAGCCTGCCGGTGGTGGGAGACGTGTTCGACGCGTGGTGGAAGGCCAACAGCAGGAACCTGGCCCTGCTGCGCCGCTCGACAACGGTATCGCCGGCCGAGGTGCGCAGGGGCAGCATCGGCGACTGGCTGTTCGTCGGGCTCGTAGGACTCCTGCTGTTGACGGTGGCGGTTGGCGCGGCCGCCGTGGGCATCTATGTCGTGACGACGGTGGCACGGGGCGTGTGGGGCCTCCTGGGGGGCTGACGGGCCAGCGGGCTCCACCGAGCGTGTGTCGGCGTCGACCTGCTGAGCCGGGTCAGCGCGTCTCCGTGCGGCGGCTCGCGGCGTCGCAGACGGCGGCCAGGATGAGGCTGTAGCCGGCGCAGCGGCAGAAGTTGCCGCTCAGGAACTCCCGGATCTCGCGGTCGGTCGGCCGCGGATGCTCGTCCAGGAGAGCCGTGACGGCGATCACCATCCCCGGCGTGCAGAAGCCGCACTGGATGGCGCCGTGGCGGACGAACGCATCCTGGATCGGGTCCAGCGTGGCGTCGGTGCCGATGCCTTCGATCGTCGTCACGCGGGCGCCGTGCGCTCGGATGGCCAGGGCCAGGCACGCGCGCGTGAGCCCGCCGTCGACGAGCACGGTGCACGCTCCGCACGAGCCCTCGCCGCACCCTTCCTTGGTCCCCAGGAGCCCCAGACCGTCGCGCAGGAGCTGGATGAGCGTCCAGTGGCCGGGCACGTCCACGCGCACGGCGCGCTCGTTGACGGTGAGCTCGACCACCGGCACTACGACGCCGGTCCTTCCGCCAGATCGGTCACGATCCGTCGCACCCACACCCGCAGCATGTCGCGCCGGTAGTCGGCGCTGCCCTGCAGGTCGTCCATCGGGTCGACCTCATCGGCGGCCGCGTCCGCCGCGCGCGCGATCGTCGCCTCCACGAGCTCCTGGCCCTCCAGCGCTTGCTCGGCCCGCGTGAGGACGACCGGCGAGGCGCCGACGCCGCCCACGGCCAGGCGGGCGACGCGGCAGCGGCGGCCATCCAGCCCGAGGACAGCCGCCAGGCCCACCAGCGCCTTGTCCTCCTGCGCGCGCGGCGTCCACTTGAGGTACCGCCACCGCGCCTGGGCGGGCAGGAGGGGAACGTCGATGCCGGCCAGCACCTCGGCGGGGCGGAGCGCCGTGTCGTAGAAGCCGGTGAAGAACTCGGTGATGGGCAGCGCGCGCGCGCCGCCGGGGCCGTGCAGGCGGACGGTCGCGCGGAGGGCGAGGAGGGCCGGCGACGGGTCCGATGCCGATTCGCCGTAGCAGAGGTTCCCGCCGAGGGTGCCCATGCTGCGCACCGTCGGGCTGGCCACGCGCGCGCACGCCTCGGCGAGCAGCGGGCTCCGCGCCCGCACGAGAGGCGCATGCGACACGGCCCAGTGGGTTGCGACGCCCCCGATGGCGAGCCCGCCCGACGCCGCCGGGGCGATGTCGCCGAGGCCGGGGATCCGCATGATGCCGACGAGCCGCGAGGGACGCAGCACCGCGTGCTTCATCAGCGGCACCAGCGCCGTGCCGCCCGCGATGACGCGGGCGTCGTCGCCGGCGCCCTGGATCGCGGCGACGGCCTCGTCGAGCGTCGCGCTCTCGACGTACTCGAACGGGCGCAGGATCATCCGCGCCGTCCGATCAGGCCCGTGCCGCGCGGCCGGTCGCCCGCAGCGCGCGGTGGATCTTCTCGGCGCGGATCGGCAGCTCCTTCAGCTGGACGCCGACCGCGTCGTAGACCGCGTTGCCGAGCGCGGCCGGGACGGGCGCGAGGGCCGACTCGCCGATGCCCTTGGCCCCGTACGGCCCCTCGTCGTGCCCGCTCTCGACGATGATCACGTCGATCGGGGGCGCGTCCACCGTGGTCGGGATCTTGTAGTCGAGAAACGTCGGGTTCAGCGTGTGGCCGCCGTCGAAGGCGACCTCCTCCATGGTGGCCATGCCCAGGCCCATGATCGCGGAGCCGCCGATCTGCTGAACGCAGGCGAGCGGGTTGATCGCCTTGCCGGCGTCCGCGGCGGCGGCCATCCGCACGACGGTGAGCTGCCCGGTGTCGGGATCGACGTCCACCTCGGCGCCGATGGCCGCGTACATCCAGAAGACGGACGGCCGGCTGGACTGGCCCGTCTCGGCGTTCATGGTCTCGTAGAGCGGCTTGGTGGTGACGGTCCCGCGGCCCAGCACGGTGCCGGGGCCCCCGTAGAAGCTGGCGATGATCTGCCCGTAGCGGAGCGCGCGGTCCGGAGCTCCGCGCACCGCCACGGTCCCGTCGCGCAGCTCGAGGTCGCGCGGGTCCGCCTCGATCACGGCGCCCGCCATGTCGAGGAGCTGGCGCCGCACGTCGGCGGAGGCCTCCTTGACGACGAGGCCCATGTGGAACGTCGTGCGGCTGGACGTCGACGAGCGGTCGAACGGCGTGACGCTCGTGTCCGGCATCACGCAGCGGACCGTGTCGATCGGCACCGCGAGCTCCTGGGCGGCGATCTGCGCCAGCACGGTGTGGGCGCCCTGGCCGTGCTCGACGGCGCTGGTGATCACGTCGACGCTCCCGTCGTTGTTGAGCTTGACGAAGCCGAACGACGCGGTCGGCGTGAGCGTCGACTTGAGGATGCAGGCGAGCCCGCGCCCGCGGCGCGCGCCCGAGGGTCCCGGTCCGCTCGAGCGGCGCCTCGTACCCGATGGCCGCCGCCGCTCGCTCGAGACACTCGCCCACGCCGACGCGGTGCATGCGCTCGCCGGTCACGCTGAGGTCACCCTCGCCCAGGATGTTCTTGCGCCGGAGCGCGAGCGGGCTCATCCCGAGCTCGCGCGCCACGCGGTCCATCTGCTGCTCGCCCGCCCAGGCCACCTGCGGGATGCCGAGCCCGCGGAAGCCCCCGCCGGGCTGGCGGTTGGTGTAGACGAGGTACCCGTCGATGCGCGCGTAGGGGATCCGGTAGGGCCCGAGCGAGCAGTAGCTCGCGTTCCGCACGATGACGGCGCCGATGTCGGCGTACGCTCCCTTCTCCCAGTAGATCGTCGACTGCCGGGCCACCAGCGTGCCGTCCCGCGTGACCCCGGTCCGGACGGTGGTCCGCGTGGGCAGCCGCCCCGCGCAGGTCAGGAACTCGTCCTCGCGGTCGAAGACGATGCGGACGTGACGGTTGGGCACCTTCATGGCGAGGAGCGCGGCGGCGGGATTGATGGCGCGCAGGTACATCTTCGAGCCGTAGCCGCCGCCGACCATGTTGGTGACCACGCGCACGCGCTGCTGCGGGAGCTCGAGGAGGTCGGCCAGCATGTCGCGCACCGTGTGCGGGCCCATCGTGCTGGTCCACAGCGTCATCACGCCGGCCGCGTCGTAGAGCGCCACGGTGACGTGCGGCTCGAGATGCGCGTATTGCACGAACGGCGTCGAGAACGTGTCCTCGACCACGAGGTCACAGCGCGCCCATGCGCCTTCGACGTCGCCGCGGCGGAGCTTGAAGTGGTAGGAGACGTTGCTGTCGGGCAGGGGATTCAACACGAGGCCAGGGACCTGGGCGCGCTCGTACGACATCTGGTCCGGATGGATCAGCGGCGCCCCCGGGGCCATCGCCTCCATCACGTCGAAGACGCCCGGCAGCTCGTCGTAGTCGACGGCGATCCGGTCGATCGCCTCCTGGGCGGCGTCCTCGTCCTCCGCGGCCACCGCGGCCACGACCTCGCCCGCGTAGCGCACGCGGTCGACGGCCAGCGCCGGCTGGTCCTTCTGGAAGAGGCCGTGCCGGCGCGCGCAGTCCTGCCCGGTGACGATGGCCCGCACGCCGGGCACCGAGGCCGCGGCCGACGTGTCCACGTGGAGGATGCGCGCGTGCGGGATGCCCGCGCGGAGCGTCTTGCCGACGAGCATGCCGGCGAAGCGGACGTTGACACCGAACGTCGCGCCGCCGCGGACCTTGGCCGCGGCGTCCGTTCGCACCACCGACGTGCCGACGACGGCCGTGTCCGCCATGCGATCTCCTCTCAGGGGCGCGCGTGAGGGCTCGGCGCCCCGCCCACTTCGGCCTGGAGCTCCGCCTGCAGCGCCTGGGCGAAGAGCGCGGTGATCTCCTTCGACTTCGCGGCGATGGCCTTGTGGCCCAGCGCGCCCAGCATGCCGCCGACGGCCAGCTCCGAGGTGAGCGTCACGCGCGTGCCTCCCGCCGCCGTGGCTTCGAAGTCCACGCGGTCCTTCGATCGGAGGTTGCCGACCGCGCCCTTCACGCTCTTGCCGACCGACGAGAGCGCGAGGGACCGGAGCGGCTCCCGGGACTCGACCTGCGTCGCCATCTCGAAGGTGGCGGAGATGAAGCCAACCTTCTGGGTGGCGAGGACCTTGTAGCGGTCGGGCCCCAGCACGTCCACCGACTGGACGCCGGGGATGCAGCGCGCGACGCGCTCGATGTTCTCGAAGAACTGCCACACCGTCTCGGGCGCCGCGGCGACGGTGAAGGTCTCGCGGATCTGCATCCGCTACGCCTTCGCGCGAGCGACGCCGAGCGCGCGCCAGATCGACTCGGCCGTGACGGGCAGGCGATCCAGCTCCACGCCGAACGGCGCCAGCGCGTCGCAGACCGCATTCGTGATGGCGGCGGCGGCGGCGATGGTGCCGCCCTCGCCCACGCCCTTGATGCCGAACGGGGTGACCGGCGACGGCGTCTCCAGGTGGTCCAGCTCGAACGCCGGCAGGTCGGCCGCGGTCGGCATGAAGTAGTCGACCATCGTGCCGTTCACGAGCTGGCCGGTGTCCCGATCGTAGACGAGCTCCTCGAACAGCGCGGCGGCGATGCCCTGGGCGACCGCGCCCTGGACCTGCCCCTCGACGATCATGGGATTGACCTGGGTGCCGCAATCGTGGACCAGGATGTAGCGCTCGATCGCGAACTCGCCGCTGCGCGCGTCCACCGCCACCTGGACGACCACGGTCCCGTACCCGAACGCCGACGCCGGCGGATCGAAGTACGCGGTGGCCTCCAGGCCGGGGTCCTCGCCCGGCGGGAGGGGATAGCCCAGGAAGGCCGCCTCGGACACCCGCTGGATCGAGACCTGCACGGACGGGTCGTCCCGCCGGCGGATCACGCCCGCGGTCGCCTCGAGCGTCGTGGCATCCACGTCGAGGATCTGCCCGGCGATGCGCAGCATCTTGTCCCGGATCTGGCCGGCCGCCTTCTCGATGGCGCCGGCGCCGGCGATCATCGTGCGGCTCGCGAAGCCGCCCACGCTGTACGGCGTGCCGCGCGAATCGCCGCGGTGGATCGCGACCTCGGCGGGATCGAGCCCGAGCAGCGAGGCGGCCACCTGGGCGAAGGTGGTCTCCGTGCCCTGCCCGAACGTCGAGACGCCGGTGGAGATGGCGGCGCGGCCCGCCCGGTCCATGCGCAAGGTCACGCTCTCGTAGGCGCCGAAGCGCGCGCCCGCGCGGCCGAGAAACGCGGAGGACGGATAGCCCGTGAACTCCACGTAGCACGACATGCCGACGCCCACGTGACGACCCTCTCGCCGCCACGCCTGCTGTCGCGCGCGGAACGTCTCGTAGCCGACGCGCGAAAGCGCGAGATCGAGGGCCCGCGCGTAATCGCCGCTGTCGTAGGTCACGCCGCTCACGTTCTTGAACGGCAGCTCGTCGGGGCGCAGGAGGTTCTTGCGCCGGACGTTCGGCGGGATCCTGGCCCAGGCGGCGGGCCAGCCGGTCGACGAGGACCTCGCGGACGTAGTTCGACTCGGCTTGCCCGTAGCCGCGGTACGCGCCCGTGGGCACCTTGTTGGTCAACACCACGCGGCGGTGGATCTCCGCGTCGTGGAGCCGATAGGGCCCGGCGAGCATGATGCTGGTCAGGAGCGGCGGGCCCAGCGGACCGTGGTAGGCGCCGAGGTCGATCAGGTAGCGGTCGCGCACGGCGAGCAGCGCGCCGTCGCGGTCGGCCCCGAGGGTCAGCGCGTGGACGGCCTCGCGCGCGTGGGGAGCGCTGCGGAAGAACTCCGTGCGGTCCTCGATCCACTTCACCGGACGGCGCGTGTCGATGGCGACGAGGGACGCGACGATGTCCTCGGGGGCGACGCCGATCTTGAGGCCGAAGGCGCCCCCCACGTCCGGGGCGATCACGCGCACATCCGTCTCGTCCATGCGCAGGCAGTGCGCGAGCTGGGCTCTCAGGAGGTGCGGCGTCTGGGTGGACGCCCAGAGCTCGAGCGTGCCGGTGTCCTCCGCCCAGCGCGCGATGACCCCGCGCGTCTCGATCGGCGCGCCGCTCACCCGGTTGATGCGGAGCGTGCCCTGGACGGTCACGGCGGCCTCGGCCAGGCGTCGCTCCGGGTCGCCCGCCCGCACCGTCGACTCGACGACGACGTTGCCCGGGACGGTGGCATGGAGCTCGGGCGCCCCCGGGGCGAGCGCGTCCTCGACGTCCACGGCGTGCGGAAGCGGCTCGTAGTCGATGTCGATCAGCTCGAGCGCGTCCTCGGCCACGTAGCGGTCCACGGCGGCCACGGCGACGACGATCTCGCCTTCGTAGCGGGCGACCTCGCGCGCCATGCCGTGGAACACGGTCGGCGCGGACCCGGGAAACGGCCGCAGGGCCGTGATCGGCTCCGTCCGCGAGACGACCTGCTCGCCGGTCAGGACGGCGACGACGCCGCTGTGCGCGAGGGCCCGCGTCGCGTCGATGCGCCGGATGCGCGCGTGCGGGTACGGGCACCGGCCGAGGGCGAGGTGCAGCGCGAGCGTCTCCTCGACGTCGTCGACGAAGCGGCCGCTGCCCCGGAGCAGGCGGTCGTCCTCCTTCCGCTTCACGCTGGCCCCGAGCCAGGGGAGCTTATCCATCGCGACGTTCGCCCGCGGCCTGGCGGAGGTAGCGCTCGACCGCCTCGACGATGTTCTGGTAGCCCGTGCATCGGCACAGGTTGCCGGCCAGCTCCTCGCGCAGGGCCGCCCCTTCCAGGGCGACGCCGCGAGCGGCGAGCGCGACGGCGCCGAGCAGGAAGCCGGGCGTGCAGTACCCGCACTGGAGCGCGTGCGCATCGCGGAACGCCTGCTGCACGGGGTGCAGCTCGCCGCGCCCCGCGAGCCCCTCGACCGTCGTGATGGCGTGGCCGTGCGCCTGGGGCGCGAGCATGAGGCACGACTTCACCGGGCTCGCCGTCGAACAGCACCGTGCACGCGCCGCACACGCCCTGTTCGCACCCGACGTGGGTGCCGTGCAGCCCCAGCTCGTGACGCAAGAAGTCGACCAGGAGCCGGCGGCTCTCGACCACGCGCTCGTGGTCGTCGCCATTGACCCGGAGCGCCACCGTCACGCGGGCGCTCATCGCCGGCGCGCCATCTCGCCGAGCGCGCGCTCCACGAGGATCGGGACGAGGTGGCGCCGGTACTCGGCGGAGGCGCGGACGTCCGAGGCTGGCTCGGCCACCTCCAGGCAGCGGGCCGCCGCCGCCTCGGCGTCGGCGCGGTCGAGCCGTGTGCCGGCGAGCGCCTCCGACGCGCTCCGGGCGTAGCGCGGGCGCTCCGCGACGGCGCCGAGTCCGATCCGGATCCAGCGCCAGCTCCCGTCGGGCGCACGCCGGCCGGTGACGGCCACGCTGACCACGGCGAAGTCGCCGTGTCGCCGCGCGTGCTCCACAACGACCGCCTCGGTGCCCGCGCCGTCGGGAAACTCCACCGCCTCCACCATCTCGGTCGGCTCGAGCGCCGTCGTGTATGGCCCCTGGAAGAACGCCTCCGCGTCGAGCTCGCGCCGGCCGGCGGCGCCGAGGATGCGCAGGCGAGCGCCGAGGGTCACCGCGCAGAGGGCCATCTCGCCGGCCGGGTCGGCATGGCAGAGCGCGCCGCCGAGCGTGCCGCGGTTGCGGATCTGCCGGTCGCCCACGAAGGGGATGGCCCGGGCGAGCAGCGGGAGGCGTTCGCGGACCACCGCCGACGCCTCCAGCGCGGAGTACCGGGTCAGCGCCCCGATCCGCACCACGCCGTCCTCCGCCTCGACGCGGTCGAGCCCCGCGATGCCGTTGATGTCGATCACTGCCGTCGGGCGCATCAGCCGCATGCTGAGGAGCGGGACCAGGCTCTGCCCGCCGGCGAGAAGCCGCGCGTTGCCGTCGAAGCGCGCGAGGGCGGCGAGGGCCTCCTCGGGTGTCGCCACCGCGAGGTACTCGAGGGGAGCGGGCTTCATGCGCGAGGCGCCGTCCTGGGCGTCACGCCGACCGCAGGCTCGGAATCAGATCCCGCCCGATCAGCTCGATCTGATCCAGGACGCTCCGCTGGGGCACGCCCGGCCACTGCGGGCGGAGCAGGAAGTGGTTGACGCCGAGCAGGTCGTGATAGCGGCGGATCTCGGCGCGGCACTCGTCCGGCGTTCCGACGATGAAGCGGTCGCGGACGAGGTCGGCGTAGGGCGCCGACAGGCTCTCGCCCTTCGGCATCGGCTTGTCGAGCCCCCAGTCGGCGTACGCCTTGTACTTCTGCAGCAGATACGGCTCGGCGTCCTTGAGCGCCTGCTCGCGCGTGGGCGCCACCGAGCATTCCCTGAAGATCGGCGCCTCGGCGGGGAAGGGTTTGCCAACGTCGGCGAGCGCCGCGCGATAGATGGCCATCTGCCGCTGGAGGGTCGGAATGCTTGCGTGCGGATTGATGAAGCAGCGCGTCGCCATGGCGCGCGGCCCGATCGTAGGCGGCGTCGCCGCTGGCGGCGATCCAGATCGGCGGATGCGGCCGCTGCACCGGCTGGAGCGTCAGCGACGCCTTCGTGAGCGTGAAGTGGCGGCCCGCGTGGGTGACCACGTCCTCCGTCCACAGCCGCCGCGCCACCGCGAGGATCTCGAGGAAACGCGACACGCGGGTTTTCATCTCGACGCCCAGGCCCTCGAACTCCTCGGGCCGGTAGCCGAGCCCCACGCCGAACACGAAGCGCCCCTCGGTGAGGACGTCCAGCGACGCAACCTGCTCGGCCACGTAGGCCGGGGTGTGGATGGTGAGCAGGAAGATGTTCGTGACGAGGCGCATCTCTCCCGCCTCGGCGGCCAGGCGGCCGAGCAGCGGAAGCGGCTGCATCATCTGGAACGGAGTCAGCAGGTAGTGGTGGCTGACCGCCACCGAGTCGAACCCCGCGTCGCGCGCCGCCCGTACCTGGTCGACGAGCTCGCGCACCTTGACGCGCGCGTCCTCGCCCGCCAGGAACTGTGTGTTCAGGATCAGTCCGAACTTCATCGCCGACGGCATCATAGCGCGGCGTCCTCTCGGCTCCCAGCGGTCACTGTCCGCATGTCGATTCCCGCGCCCGTCGTTCGACTACGCAGTAGCTTCGATGATCATGACGACCCGCACCACGAGGAGGACAACCGTGAAGTTCGTGTGCCTCGGCTACATCGACGAGAAGAAGTGGGACGGCCTCTCCAAGGAACAGCAGAACGCCATGATGCACGAGTGCTTCGCCTACGACGACGTGCTCCGGGCGAACGGGCATTTTCGTGGCCGGCGAGGCCCTTCAGAGCGGGCGAACCGCCCGGACGCTCCGGTGGAACGGCCGCGAGGTCATGGTCACGGACGGTCCCTTCGTCGAAACGACGGAGCTTCTCGGCGGACTGCTGGTCCTGGAGGCCAGGGACATGAAGCATGCGGTCGAGTTGATGTCGAAGCATCCGGGCGTCCGTCTGGGCGGTCCCTTCGAGATCCGCCCGGTCGAGGACATTCCGGAGATCCACCCGAGGCTTGGCGGATAGGGGTCGCAGGCCCGGCTGTAGGACCGAAGGGGGACGATTCAGGGCCGCGCCGGCTGTAGTAGTCTGCCCTTCATGATCTGCGCAGGATGCAGCCACGAGGCCGGCCCGCGCGCACGATTCTGCGAGGCCTGTGGCGCGCCCCTCGCACCCTCCGCCGCGGCTGCGGACCCGCCTACCCGATCGGCCCAGGATTCCCGGGCGCGGGCGTACGCGGCGCTGCCCGCTCTCATCGCGTTCCTGCAGCGTGAGGGCCGCGTGTCCTATCGAGCGCTCGCGCACGTCTTCAACGGCGACCAGGCATTCCTCGACGCGGCGCGGGAGGAGCTCACCTTCAAGCGGCTTGCCCGGGACGAGGACGGGCAGGGCCTTGTCTGGACGGCCGAGCCCCTGCCCGGCCTCGCGGCGACCGCGGACCGCGCGCGCGCGCAGCCCGCCTCACCGGACGCGGCCGCGACTCGGCCACCCGCCGCCCGGCGCCCGAGGACATCGGGCAGGCAGGGCGGCGCCAGCTCACGGTGATGTTCTGCGACCTCGCGGACTCGACCGTCCTGGCCGGCCGGCTCGATGCCGAGGACCTGCGCGAGGTCATCCGCGCCTACCAGGCGACCGCCGCCGAGGTCATCCAGCGCTTCGCGGGCCACATCGCGCAATACCTGGGGGACGGGCTGCTCGTCTACCTGGGCTGGCCGGAGGCGCACGAGAACGACGCGGCGCGCGCCGTGCATGCCGGCCTCGGGATCGTGGAGGCCATCGCCACGACGCTCAACCCCCGTCTGGCTCCGGGACAAGGGCGTACAGCTGGCGGTGCGCGTGGGCATCCACACGGGGCCGGTGGTGGTGGGCGCGATGGGCGGGGACGGCCGGCGCGAGAACCTCGCCACGGGAGAGACGGTCAACATCGCGGCCCGCCTGGAAGGGCTGGCCGCCCCCAACACGGTGGTCATCAGCCAGGCGACGAGCCGGCTCGTGCACGACACCTTTGCCCTGGAGGCGCTGGGTCCCGACGAGGCTCAAGGGCGTGGCGGAGCCGATGCCGGTCTACCGCGTGCGGGGTCTTGCGGAAGCGGACGAGGCCGAGCCCCGGCCGATGAGCGCGCCGTTCGTGGTGGGGCGGGGCGAGGAGGTGGGGCTGCTGCGCCGCCTCTGGGAGCAATGCAAGGAGGGCCTCGGGCACGCGGTGCTCGTGAGCGGGACGGCGGGCATCGGCAAGTCGACCGTGGTCGAGATCCTGCGCGCCCACGTCAGGGAGGAGGGGCTGCCGCGCATCGTCTTTCGCTGTTCGCCCTATCACCAGAACATCGCCCTCTATCCGCTGGTGACCCACATCGAGACCCTGCTCCAGGTCGGGCGAGGGGAGCCGCCCGAGGTCAAGCTCCAGAAGCTCGCGGAGGTGCTCGGGCGATCCGGGTTGCCGCTCGAGGAAGCCGTCCCGCTGTTCGCCGAGTTGCTCTCTCTCCCGCTCCCGGAGGGGCGCTATCCCGCCCTCGACCTGTCGCCCGAGCAGCTCAGGCAGCGCACGTTCGACACGATCGTGGCCTGGCTCCTGGCCGAGGCGGAGCGACACCCGGTGCTGACGGCGTGGGAGGACCTGCACTGGGCGGATCCCTCGACGCTGGAGGTGCTGGGGCTCGTGCTCGAGCAGACCCCGACGGTGCCCATGCTCCACGTGCTCACGTTCCGGCCCGAGTTCGAGGAACCGTGGCCCCGCCGCTCGCACATGACGCCGATCACCCTCAACCGGCTGGAGCGCCCGCAGGTCGAGGCCCTCATCACGCACCGGGCGGGCGGCAAGGCGCTGCCCGCCGAGGTCGTCTCCCACATCGTCGCCAAGACGGATGGGGTGCCGCTGTACGTCGAAGAGCTGACGAAGATGCTGCTGGACTCGTCCCTGCTGCGCCCCGAAGGGGATCGGTATCTGTTGACGGGCCCGCTCTCCGCGGTGTCCATCCCCGACACGCTGCAGGACTCGCTCATGGCCCGGCTGGACCAGCTCCGGGCGGCCAAGGAGGTGGCTCAGCTCGGGGCGGTGCTGGGCCGGGAGTTCGCCTACGACGTTCCTGCAGGCCATCGCGCCGATGGATGAGGCCGCCTTGCAGGACGGGCTGCGCAAGCTGGTGGAGGCGGAGCTGCTCTACCAGCGGGGCCGCCCGCCGCGGGCCCGCTACCTCTTCAAGCACGCCTTGATCCAGGACGCCGCCTATGCGTCGCTCCTGCGCAGCGCGCGCCAGCAGGTCCACGCCAGCGTCGCGCAGGCCCTGATGGAGAAGCTCCCCGAGCTGGCGGAGACCCAGCCCGAGCTGCTCGCTCACCACTACACGCAGGCCGGTCTCCTCGCGCCAGCCCTGGATCGCTGGCAGGCGGCGGCCGAGCGCGCGGTGCACCGCTCCGCCTACGTGGAGGCCATTCACTCCATCGACCAGGCCCTGGCCCAGCTCGCCCAGCTACCCCCGGACGAGGCGCGCGACCGGCGCGAGCTGGAGCTTCAGGCGATGAAGCTCGGCCCGCTCCAACCGGTCAAGGGGTATTCGACGCCGGAGATCGACGCCGTCTCCGGCCGCGCGCTCACCCTGTGCCGGAGCCTTGGAGACCGCGCGAAGCTGTTCCCCGTCCTGTACGCGCGCTGGGCCTCCCAGTACGTGGCGGGCCGGAACCGCGAGGCTTTCGTGCTCTCGCGAGAGTACCTGGAGGCGGCGCGAGCGTCCGGCGATGACGCGGCCTTGATCGTCGGACAGCGACTCCACGCCGCCGGGCTGTTCATGCGGGGTGACGCGGAAGGGGCGCGCGGGCTCGCGCGCGAGGCCGTGCAGCTCTACGTTCCGGAGCGGCACCGGCCGTTGATCGCGCGCTTCGGCCAGGATCTGCGGGCGCAGAGCCTCATCTATGTCGCGCTCAGCCAGGCGCTCCTGGGTCGGATCGACGAGGCGCGGGCCCTCGGTGACGAGGCGATCGCGCATGCCCGGAGCGTCGATCACCTCAACACACTGGGGTACACGCTCTTTCACTGCGGCGTGTGGCTCCGGGCCATTCTTCGTGAGACAGACGCCCTGCGTCGCCATGGCGCCGAGCTGCTCGATCTCGCGCGCGAGCACCGCCTGGGGTTCTGGCGGGCGATCGTCACGCCGTACCTCTTGGAGGCGGAGGAGGCGGAACGGGCGGTGAGCGGTTTTTCGGCGCGAGTTCAACGCCGGGTTGACGGTGCCGCAGCTACTCTGCCGCGTGGCCGACAGCTACGTGGCCACGGGCCGGACGGGAGACGCCGCACGCGTGCTGGCCGAGGCCCGGGAGCTCATGGAGCAGCACGGCGACGTGTACTGGGAGCCCGAGCGGCTGCGGCTGAGCGGCCGGCTCGCCATGGCCGAGGGCGCGGCCGTCGAGGCGGTCGCCGCGTTCGAGCAGGCCCTTCGGCTCGCGCGCGAGCGCGGCGCGCATCTGCTCGAGCTGCGCGCCGCCGTCGACCTCGCGCGGCTGCAGGCGGCGCAGGGCCAACCGCTGGAAGCACGGAAGGTGCTCGCGCCGGTCTACGCCTTGTTCGCCGACGGGGCCGACATGGCGGACGTGCAGGACGCCCGCGCGGTGCTGGCGGGCCTGGACGGGTAGCGGCGCCTCGCTCCAGCTCCCGCGCATGCTCCTATACGCCTCCACCAGCTTTCTGAGCGCCTTCCTGCTCTTCGTCGTCCAGCCGGTCATCGCCAAGCAGATCCTGCCCTGGTTCGGCGGGGCAGCGGCGGTCTGGGCGACCTGCCTCGTGTTCTTCCAGTCCGTGCTCCTGCTGGGGTACGCCTACGCGGACTGGACGGCTCGCCGCCTCTCGCCTCGCGGCCAGGCCTGGCTGCACGTGATCCTCCTGGCGGTGAGCCTGGCCGCGCTGCCCATCGTCCCGGCCGACCGGTGGAAGCCCGGCGCGGCCAGCGAGCCCGCGCTCTTGATCCTCGGGCTGCTCGCCGCGACCATCGGGCTCCCGTATCTCCTCCTGTCCGCCACCAGCCCGCTGGTGCAGGCGTGGTTCTGGCGCCGCTACCGGCACGCGGCGCCGTACCGGTTGTTCGCGCTCTCGAACCTCGCGTCGCTCCTCGGGCTGCTCTGCTATCCCGTGCTCGTGGAGCCCACCCTGGCGCTGTCGACGCAGTCGGCGGCGTGGTCGATCGGCTACGTCGCCTTCGCCGTGCTGTGCGGCGCCACGGCGCTCGCGACCCCTCGCGACGCCGCGCCTGCCCCGGCGGCGGCGGAGGCGGGGACCGCTCGCGCCGCCTCGCCCGCGGCCCGTGAACGGCTCCTGTGGGTGGCGCTCTCGGCGATGGGCTCGTGCCTGCTCCTCGCCGTCACCAACCACCTCACGCAGAACGTCGCGTCCGTGCCGTTCCTGTGGGTGGCGCCGCTGTCGCTCTATCTCGTCACGTTCATCCTGGCGTTCGATCACCCGCGCTGGTACCGCCGGGAGGTCTTCCTGCCCGCGACGGCGATCCTGCTGCCGGCCATGGCGTGGTACGGCGACTCGCTCGACCTGTGGACGACGGCGCCGCTGCACGCCGTCGGGCTGTTCGCCTGCTGCATGTTCTGTCACGGCGAGCTCGCGCGGCTCGCGCCGGCCCCGGAGCGCCTCACGACGTTCTACCTCATGCTCGCGCTGGGCGGGGCGGTGGGCGCGTTCCTCGTGGGGATCGCCGCGCCCAACCTGCTCTCCGGGCCCTTCGAGCTCGGCATCGCGCTGGTGGCGTGCGCGCTGCTGCTGGTGCTCCGGTCGCGCGCGCTCGGCTGGTGGGTGGCCTCGGCGTCCGCCGTGGTCCTCGCCGGCACGGCCATCCTGGTGGCGGTCAACGTCCGGAGCTACTTCGAGGACACTCGCCTGACCGCGCGCTCCTTCTACGGCGTCCTGCGCACGCGGGACTTCGCTTCGCCCACGCCGTACCGGGCGCTGTACCACGGCGCGATCGATCACGGGGGGCAGCTCCTCGCGCCCGAGCGGCGCTCGGAGCCGAGCAGCTACTTCGGCCGTGCCAGCGGCTACGGGCGCGCCTTCGCGAGCCTGCCCGCCTCGCCGCGCCGCGTCGGGGTGATCGGGCTCGGCGCGGGCGCCCTCATGGCGTACGCGAGGAAGGGCGACGTCTTCCGCTTCTACGAGATCGATCCGAAGGTCGTTCGGATCGCGTCCACCGAGTTCACCTTCCTGCGCGACAGCCCGGCACGGGTGGAGGTCGTGGTGGGGGACGGCCGGCTCGCGCTGGAGCGCGAGGCGAGCCAGGAGTTCGACCTCCTCGGCATCGATGCCTTCTCCGGCGACGCGATCCCCATGCACCTCTTGACCCGGGAGGCCATGGCGATCTACCTGCGCCACGTGAAGCCCGACGGGGTGATCGTGTTCCAGGCGACCAATCGCTTCGTGGACATCGCGCCGGTGGTGGAGCGGCTGGCCGCGTCGTTCGGATGGAGCGCGGTGCTCGTCTCGGACTTGCCCGAGGCGTCCGATCGCGAGCAGTTCCGCGTCTCCGGCACCGCCCAGATCATCGTGACGCGTAACCGGGCGCTGCTCGAGGCGGAGCCCATCGCGTCGGTGGCCGAGCCGATCCCCGCGCAGCCCCGCTTCCCGGTGTGGACCGACGACTTCCACAATCTCCTGAGCGTCCTCAAGCCGTAGGTGCTGGACCGCCTCTAGTTCGAGCCATCCCCCTTCGCCCACTCGACGACCGCGTCGCCGACGCGCCGCCCGAGGGCAAGGCCGTTCTGGTTGTCCCAGCGCCAATGGATCCGGGCCCACCAGCGGCTCATCGCCAGCTCCTCCGCGCGGCTCCGGATCGCCCGGGCATCGCGCGGGAAGAGGTACTCGAGCACCCGGGACGTCGCGCCCTCGATGCACGAGTGCCCCGACGGGTACGCGGGCTGGTTGGGAGTGGTGAAGGTCGGCGTGATGGCCGGGTCGATCTGGAACGGGCGGGGATACCAGTAGATGTAGCGGGTGCCCCAGCAGGCCACCACGGTGTCGAAGGAGGCGATGCTCGTGAGGGCGTAAGCCCGCGCGGCCCGTGGCGGGTTCTGATCCCAGCGGTACTCGAACAACTTCTCGGACAGCTGCGGCGCCCAGAGGAGGTGGTTGAGCTTCGCATAGTGATACGCGATCTGCTCGGTGGCCTTCGCTCCCTGATCAGGGGCCGGCCGGCCCGCGGGGTCGTCGGGCCAGAAGATCCCGTTCGGCTGGCCTGTCGGCTTGAAGGCTTTCATCTCCGCGACCGCCATGGCCATCTCGGGGCCGTTCCAGGCGGGCGGGTCCGGAATGCTCGACTTGGCGTCCCACGCGGCGATCCAGGTCTTCCACGTTCCCGCCATCGGGAAGTTCGGGTTCGAGCCGGTCCACTTCCCGGGCTCCGTGGGTACGGTTCCCGTCCAGGGCACGTCGAAGCCGTCGCGTCGCGCGCGGGCCACCACGCGCTCCCCCACCGCGCGCCCCAGCTCCAGACCGGCCTTGACGTCGCTCGGGAACTCCGTTCCGGCCAGCAGCCGCGAGCGTGCCGCCTCCTCGGCCCTGGCGGCGAAGAGCGGGGCGTCCTCCGGCATCACATACGCCAGCACCACTGACGCCGCGCCAGCCGCCACCGTGTGCTCCGAGGGATAGGAGGGCGAACGAGGGATCGGCAGCGCGGGGGACAGCGCCGGATCGATCTCGCTCGGCCGGCGGCGGCCATGGTGGTATTTCGAGTCCCAGGCCGCGATGGTCGCATCGTGGATGGCAACGCTGACGAGGGTCATCATCCGGTAGTTGCCGTGAGGACCGATCGTCCCGATGCGCTTGAGTCCCTGCGACATGGCGATGTCGATCCACCGGTAGCCGGGAGATCCTGCGTCCCAGTAGTTGATTTGGTTCAGGACGTCCGCGTTTCGCTGACCGGCGAGTAACCGGAGCTGACCGAGCTCCGCCCGCGTGGCCGCGGCCCCGGGCGGCGGCGGCAGCCGAAGCTCGCTGCCCGACGCGAGGACGTGGGTCTTCCAGGTTCCCGCACGGGGCTCGACCGGTCCCGTCTGGGCCCAGCCCGGCGGGACGAGCGCCGCGAAAAGGATGAGCCAGCTGGTCAGGATCACCGCGTAGCGATGCGTGCCCATGGTTGCCCTCCTTCGAGGCGCCGCGGGGCGCCGGCTTCCGTCAGGTTCTGCAGTCGCCCGGGTCATGCCGCGCTCCCGGCGATGCATCGACCCGGTCGGCTTGCGTTCCGGGTCGTCGTTGTGCCAGACAGTAGGAGCGTCGGCGGCGTGAAGTCCCGGGAGAACCGTGGGATTTCTGTTGGAAGCTTGCTAGGAGCCGAACCTGGCGGAAACCCGGATGGAGAAAGAGATTCGCTTCGGTCGCCACCAGTTCGAGCCGCGGACCGGAAGGCTCTGGGCCGGCCGGCGGGAGGTCAAGCTCACCCCGAAGGCCGCCGCGGTCCTCTCGGCGCTGATCGCCAACCCGGGACAGCCGGTGACGCGAGAGCAGCTGTTCCTGTTGGTGTGGGGTGACACCGTCGTCGGCGACGCGGCGCTCACCTCCTGCATCCAGGAGCTGCGCGAAGCGCTTGGTGACGACGCCAGGCAGCCTCGATTCATCGAGACCCGGCATCGCCGTGGCTACCGGTTCGTGGCTCCGCTCCTCCCTCCGCCGCCCGGCGCGGTCATCGCTGATGAGCGGCCGGCGCGCCTTGTGCCCCAGGCATCCCCGGTCGTCGTGGGTCGCGAGCGGGTCCTGAGCGTTCTCGGCGCCTATCTCGACCGAGCCTCGGAGGGCCAGCGGCAGCTCGTCTTCGTCACCGGCGAGCCCGGCATCGGGAAGACAACGGTCGTCGAGGCGTTCCTCGCCGAAGCGGCCCTCCGCGAAGGGCTACGCCTCGGCCAGGGGCGTTGCATCGAGCACTATGGCGCCGGCGAGGCGTTCCTCCCCATCCTGGAAGCCGTAGCCCGGCTCTGCCGGGAGCCCGGGGGCAAGGATCTCATCCGCGTGCTCCGCCAGTACGCGCCGACGTGGCTCGTGCAGATGCCGTCGCTCGTCGCCCCCGCCGAGCTGAAATCCCTCCAGCGGCAGACCTCGGGCGTCGCCCGTGAGCGGATGCTGCGCGAGCTGACCGAAGCGGTGGAGGCCCTGACCGCTGTGCAGCCGCTGGTGCTGTGGCTCGAGGATCTCCACTGGAGCGACGTTTCGACCCTGGACTGGCTGGCCTACGTGGCGCGGAGACCCGGACCCGCGCGGCTTTTGCTGCTCGGCGTGTACCGACCCGCGGAAGCCCTGTCCCGCGGGCACCCGCTCCAGGCGGTCAAGGACGAGCTGGAGGTGCACGGGTGTTGTCAGGAGCTCCCCCTGACGCTCTTGGAGCAGTCGGCCGTCAGGGAGTATTTGACCCGGCGCTTCCCACCCGTCGCCTCCCACGCGCCCGCGCTCGCCGCACTCTCGCGGGTGATCCACCAGCGCACCGACGGCAACCCTCTCTTCGTCGTCAACGTCGTAGCCGACCTGGTTTCCAGCGGTGCGCTCGTGGACCGCGACGGGCTCTGGGAGGTGGCCCAGGCCCCCGAGAGCACGCAGCTCGCCATCCCCAACGATGTCCGCGCGATGATCGCCCGGCAGCTGGACCGGGTGCGCCCGGATGAGAGGCGGCTCCTCGAGGTTGCCAGCGCCGCTGGCGCAGAGTTCGCCGCCGCCGCCGTGGCCGCCGCCGCCGACATAGCCCTCGAGGAGGCCGACGCCGGCTGCGCCCACCTGGCCCGGCGCGCGTCGTTCCTCGCCGCGCGGGGCACGGACCTCTGGCCGGACGGCACGCTGAGCGGTCGCTACGGCTTTCGCCACGCGCTCTACCAAGAGGTGGTCTACGAGCACGTGCTAGCGGGTCGCCGCGCGGAGCACCATCGGCGGATCGGCCTGCGCCTCGAGGCTGCCTTCGGGGAGGAGGCCGACGAGATCGCGACCGAGCTGGCGATGCACTTCCAGCGGGCGCGCGAAGTTCCGCGGGCCATCCGCTACCTGCATCGCGCCGGGCACATCGCCACCCAACGCAGCGCGGCTCGCGAGGCCGTCACGCATCTGACGCAGGCGCTCGAGTTGATCGGTGCGCTGCCGGACTCGCCGTCGCGGACCCAGGAGGAGATTGCGCTTCAGATCGCCCTCGGCCCTCCGCTCATGGCGATGGAGGGCTGGGGCGCTCCCGAGGTGGAGCGAGCCTACGCGCGAGCCCAGGAGCTGTGCGAGCGCCTGGGGGACCCACCGGAGCTGTTCCCGGCGCTCTGGGGCCTCTGGCAGTTCCGGGCAAGCCGCGCCGAGCTCGGCGCGGCGCGAACCCTTGGCGAGCGCCTCCTGACACTGGCCCGCCGTACCGACGACGCCGGCATCCGGGTGCAGGCGCACCATGCGCTGTGGACGTCCTTCTTCTCGCTGGGCGAGCTGCCTGCCGCCCACGATCATATCCGCCAGGGGCTAGCGCTCTACGATGTCGATCGACACGCCTCGATGGCGTCCGCCTACGGCCACGATGCCGGCGTGTGCGCCCTCTCGATCGGCGCGTGGACGCTCGAGCTGCTCGGCGAGTCGGAGCGTGCCACGCAGTACAGCCGAGACGCCCTCGCCCTGGCCCGGAAGCTCGATCATCCGTTCAGCGAGACCCATGCGTTCGTCCTCACCGCGGTTCTCTTTCGCTTGCGGGGCGACTGGTCGGCTGTGCGGCAGCTCGCCGAGAACGCCCGCCGCATCGCGCGCGATCGAGGCTTCGCTCTACTCGACGCTCGCGCGACCATCATGCGGGGGTGGGCCATGGTCCAGGCCGGGGAGAGCGGAGAGGGGATCGCCGAGATGCGCGACGGGATCGCGGCGGCCCGCTCGAAGGGCGCCAACTTCCTGCCGTATTTCCTCGGGTGTCTCGCCGAGGGCCTCGTCAAGGCCGGGCACGTGGAGGCCGCCCTCGACACGGTCACGGAGGCGCTCGCCACCGTGGAGCGGACCGACTCGCGCTTCTGCGAGGCCGAGCTCCATCGCTTGAAGGGAGAGCTCCTGCTGGCGGCGTGCCGCGATCCTGTCGAGGCGGAGCGGGCTTTCCGGACGGCGCTCGGTCTCGCGCGCCGGCACGGGGCGCGGATGATGGAGCACCGTGTCGCAGCCAGCCTACGCGAGTTGCCGAATGCTCGGGGCCGAGGCGACCGGTGACACCCAAGGGAAAGCGCGGAAGGTAGCGGCGGCCTCCTTGGATCCGGTGGCGCGGACCGGATGATCTCACGGGTCGCGCAGCAGCGCCTCGGCGAGGCGCACCAGGCGCGCGCCGTCCCGCAGGCGGCCGGGAAGCGACTGCCACAGCGGCCGCGGGCCGGTGTGCTCGAACGTCTCGAGGACCACGGCGTCGGTGCGGCCGCTCGTGGCGTGGGCCAGGCGCAGGCTCTCGGTGAAGGGGATGGAAGCGTCCCCCATGCCATGGGCGATCAGCAGGCGCCCCGGCAACCGCGGCGCGACCCGGAGCGGCGAGAGCGCCTGCATGGCCTCGCGCGCGCCTGCGGGCAGCGCGGCGAGCAGCGGCGCGACCGCCTCCTCGCGGCGGTTCCGCACCAGCGCCAGGATCGCGCGGCCGCCGGGGCCGAGGCCCGCCTCGACAGGACCGGTGTCGGCGCCCGGGTCGGCGAGCTTCCGCTCGGCGATCTCGCCAAGCCGCCGGCGGTCGTGCTCATCCTCGGCGAAGCCGACCAGCAGCGCGAGCAGCTTCCAGCGGTTGTACTCCTCCTGCGGCTCGACGTAGCGCCGGCCGGCGAACGCGTGGGTCCCCGTCGTGAGGTACGTGACGACCGCGTCCAGCTCCGCGTATCCGCCGAAGCTCGCCGTCAACGACAGGCCGGGCGTCCTGGCGGCGGCGAGCAGGGCGGGACCGGCGCCGAAGCTGAAGCCCACCACGCCCACCGCCGGGGCACGCGCGGCGAGCGCGCCGAGCGCGGCCGCAACGTCGTCGACCTCACGGCCGCCGAGGCGGAACGCGACCAGCCCCTCGAACTGCGGAACGAGCACGAGGCGCTGGTGGCGCGCCAGCAGCCGGGCCAGGCGCGCCAGGTCGGGGTGACGCCGGCCCGCGCGGGACAGGCCGTGCACCAGGAGCAGCGCGCCGCGCGGCGCTGCCGGCCGGTAGAGGTCGGCGACGAGGCGCCCCCCGGGGACCTCCACCGATACTTCCTCCACCGACACGGTGCTCAGGAACGGGGCAATCCACGGCTCGGCGCGCGGCAGAGCGAGCGCGAGCGACAGGCTCGCCGCCGGCCCGAAGCGCAGCAGGAGCACGGCGAGCGCGGCGGCCAGGGCCACGCCGGCGACGAGGAGCCCGGTCCGTCGGGAGGGCAAGGCCAGATTCTAGCGCGCCGAGATCTGAGCGCGGCGGACGCGCTTCTTCGCTACGATGGGCCGCCGGCTCTCCCGGCGCGCGATCCGACGCCCGCCCTTGCCGGCAGGGGCGGGGGACGCCGAAACCGTCGACGGCCAGCGTGCGGCTCGAAGGGTGGGCGTGACCGAATGATGGAGGAGGACGCCATGCGATATCGGGGCCGTGCAGGAGCGCTCATCGTCGTCGTCGCTGCCCTGCTGACGCTCGCGGCCTGGGCGCCGGCCGCCTCGTCCTCGGCCACGGCGGCGGAGCTGCCCAGGAACATCATCATCATGTTCGCCGATGGGGCGGCGTCGACCCAGTTCGACTTCGGACGGTACTCGAGCAAGGTGCTCCGCCAGCAGCCGTTCGCCACGACCGACGTCGTGCTCCGCCAGGGCGTGGTGGGGCTGCTGGCCACGAGCCCGGTCGACGCCTACGTCCCCGACTCGGCGTCCGCGGCGTCCGCGATGTCCATCGGGGTCAAGGTCAAGAACGGGGCGATCTCGATCACGCCCGACGGCGCGTCGCCACCGACGGTCATGGAGGCGGCGAAGGCCGCGGGCAAGCGCATCGGGCTGGTGACGACGGCCGCCGTCTATGACGCGACGCCGGCGGCGTTCGCCTTGCACACCCTGTCGCGCCGCGATTCGCAGGCGCTGGTGGATCAGCTCCTCGCGCTGGAACCCGAGGTCCTGATGGGAGGTGGCGCCGACTACTTCCTGCCCGCGACCGTTCCCGGCGGCAAGCGAAAGGACGGCCGGGACGTCGTCGCCATGTTTCGCGCCCGGGGGTACGCGGTGGCGAGAAATCCCGCCGAGCTGACGCGCCGCGTCGGGCGCGAGGCTCCTCGCGCTGTTCGCCGAAGACGACATGGATTTCGAGATCGAGCGCGATCCGGCCCGGGAGCCCACCACCGCCGAGATGGCCACGGCCGCCCTGAAGACGCTCGCCCGGCAGGCCCCGAACGGATTCGTGCTGCTGGTCGAGAACGAGAACATCGATACCGCGGCCCATCACAACGACGCCGCCTCCCTGATGCGGGCGCTGTGGGCGTTCGACGACGCGGTGAAGGTCGCGCTCGAGTTCCAGCGCCAGCACCCCGACACGCTGGTGATCGTCACGGGAGACCACGAGACGGGCGGATTCTCGCCGACCTACGCCCTGAAGGACCTGAGCGCGGTCTCGGCGAGCAATCGCTTCTACGCCGGCGACGAGCACCTGCGGATGCTCGGGCGCATCACCCTGTCGTTCAACGGCGTGAAGGAGAAGCTCGGCAAGCAGCCCTCCGGCGCCGTGCTGGACCAGGTGCTGGCCCAGCATTTCCCCGGCTTCCGGCTCGATCCGGACCTTCGCGAGCTGATCCTCGGGGGTAAGATCGACGAGCGCAACTTCTCCTACTCACCCCAGAGCGCGCTCGGGCGCATGGTCGCGCGCCAGACCGGCTACTACTGGGGCACGTCCGGGCATACCCCACAGCCGGTGCTCGTCGGAGCGATCGGGCCCGGAGCGGCGCTGTTCCATGGCTATCAGGACAACACGGATTTCGCCAAGCACCTGCACCAGCTGATCCGCGGCAAGTGACCACGGATCCTCGCGGACCCCGCGAGCCCGGCCGCGGCGAACCCAGGATCGGAAGGCGACTCCCATGAGCGACATGCGGCGGCAGATGCACCTCGGGGTGTTCGTCCTCGGCACCGGCAACCACTCCGCGGGGTGGCGGTACGAGGGCGCGGCGACCAGCAACAACGACCTCTCGGTGATCCAGGCGATCGCGCAGCACGCCGAGCGCGGGAAGTTCGACCTGCTGTTCGTGTCCGACGGCCTGGTCATGGACCCGGGCGACCACCCGTCGTTTCTGTGCCGCTTCGAGCCGACCACGCTGGTCTCGGCGCTGAGCGCCTCGACGCGCCACATCGGCCTCGGCGCCACGGTCTCGACCAGCTTCGGGCAGCCCTACCACGTGGCCCGGACCTTCGCCTCTCTCGACCACATCAGCGGGGGCCGGGCGGCGTGGAACGTGGTGACGAGCTCGGCCGGCCGCGCCGCGCTGAACTTCAGCCGCGAGACGCACATGGAGCACGACCTGCGCTACGAGGTCGCGCAGGAGTTCGTCAACGTCGTGAAGGGGTTGTGGGACTGCTGGGACGACGGCGCCGTCGTGGCCGACAAGGTCACGGGGCAGTTCCTCGATGCCACGAAGGTGCGCCCACTGAACCATCGCGGGCGCTTCTTCCAGGTGAAGGGCCCGATCAACACCGCGCGCTGTCCGCAGGGCCATCCCGTGATCATCCAGGCCGGCGGATCGGAAGCGGGGCTCGAGCTGGCCGCTCGCACCGCCGATGTGGTGTTCTCGGTCGTGCAGGAGCTGGGAAGCGCCAAGGCCGCGTATCGAGACCTCAAGGCCCGCCTGGCGAAGTACGGCCGCCGGCCCGATCAGGTGACGATCCTGCCCGGCGTGATGCCCATCATCGGGACGAGCGACGCGGAGGCGAGGGAGAAGCTGTCGCGGCTCCAGAGCTGGCTCACCCCGACCAACGCCCTGACCCTCGTCACGAGCCGGATCGGGTACGACGTCACCGGCTTCCCGCTCGATGGCCCCGTCCCGGCGCCGCCGCCGGGGGAGGGCAGCCATGCGTTCTCACGTGTGCTGTACGAGACCGCCCGGCGCGAGAACATGACGCTGCGCGACCTCTACAACCTCACCGCGGCCGCCCGCGGGCACTGGGTGCTCTGCGGCAGCCCGAAGCGCATCGCCGACACGCTCGAGGAGTGGTTCGTCGAGGAAGCCGCGGACGGCTTCAACGTGCTCCCTCCGTACTTTCCCGGGGCGCTCGCCGACTTCGTCGACCTGGTCGTGCCCGAGCTGCAGGCGCGCGGACTGTTCCGGCGCGAGTACCAGGGGACGACGCTGCGCGATCATTTCGGGCTGCCCCGCGTGCCCGCGCCGGGTGGGGCGGCGCCTGCGTTCGACCGAACCTGAGCCGCGCCTCGCGTCAGCACCCCATCCAGCGGACGGGAACGACGAAGCTGACGACGCCCTTGTCGAGCGTCTGGTGGTTCGCGTTCACGAGCTCGATCAAGACCTTGTGCGGCCCCGGGAGAAGACAGTTGATGGTGAGCGGCTCGCCGCTGGAGTCCAACCAGCGGAACGGTCCATCATCCACCGTCACGTGAATGTGTCCGATGCGCGGCGACACATCGAGCGCGTTCGGGCCGAACACCGGCACGATGCGTAAGTTCTCGGCGCGATACTGGATGACGACGCGGCCCTGCGCGAGCCAATCCGCGAGCGGCGCGTCGATGACGATCCTCGGCGGGGGCTCGGTGGCGAGCGGCACGACGGCGGCGGGTCCACGGATGTCCCTCGCGGTCTGCGCGATCGAGCCCGATGCGTACAGGACGGCGGCCACTCCGATCACGCCGATGAATGCCTTCCTCATGACACACCTCCTGCGCAGCGCCTGGACCATTCGATCGTGCCGCGAGTTCCGTTGGTGAGCCAGTAGACCGTGATGCCGCCGAGCACTCCTTCCGCGTGCGTGCGCGCTCGGGGATGGCGGGCAAGCTCGATCGCCGACCTAGTAGAGGATGGGCCCCGAGGGCAGGTAGAGCTCGGGCCGGCCGAACAGGCGCGAGGCCATGAAGAGGGTCGGGTCGCCGATGCGGAACCCGCAGCCGACCATCGCATGCAGCAGGGACGCGCAGGCGCCGGGGACGCGCGCCGTCACGGTTCCCCCCTCGGCCGCGCCGGCCGCCGCTGCCGCGGCCACCGCCCGGAGGAACGACGGTCTCGTCGCGCCCGGCCGCCGGCCCGATCCGATTCCCGCGCCGGTAGGCGAAGGCCACGGGCTCGCCGCCGCGCTCGATCGCTACCGCCGCGCCGCCGTCGTTCCGCCAGTGAGCCAGGTCGTCGGCTCTGGGGTTGCCGAAGGCCTCGGCGGTCAGCCTCTCGGCCGTGCCGGGATGGCACGGTGCCTCCTGCGCCTGCGGGTCGAGCCCGGCCCGCGCCGTCAGTCGCGCCACCGCCGCGGTATCCCCATCCAGGCGGTAGATCGGCCAGCGGGGGGCCATGCCGGCCATCACGTAGCGGGCCTGGGCCCGTGGGTCGAGCGTGGCCCAGGTGAAGCGAATCTCCGCCCCGCGCGCCTCGCCGTAGGCCAGCGCCGGTTCGAGCAGCGCCCGCCCCAGGCCACGACTCTGGTCGCCGGGGAGCACGAACAGCATGGACAGGTACCAGACGCGGCCGCGGACCAGGGCCGAGACCATGCCGCGGATCCGCCCATCCTCGACGGCGCAGAAGTAGCCGTCCGGGTCGCTCGCCAGTCCCGCTCGGGCATCGCTCGCCACCGGGGCATCGGCCGGCCTCGCCGCCGTCCGGCCTCTCCGCTCCATGAGGTCGTTGCTCGCGGCGACGTGCACGCGCCAGACCTCCTCGAGGTCGTCGGGCCGGACCTTGCGGACGTGCGGCTCGCCGCTCACGGGAGGATCATACAGCGCCCGCTTGCCGAGGTGGACCGCTGGCGCGTCAGTGGCGACGCGCACCCGGCACGCAGAGCCCGCGTACGACGAGGAGCCCGAGCGGCGCTATGTAGCTGCCGCCGCGCTCGACAAACTCCCACACGGGCTCGCCGGCGAGCGGTCGTGTCAGTTCGGTCGCGACCTTCCACACGAGGGCGAGGACGAGCAGCGGGGGAGCCGGCCAAGCGAGCACGGCGAGGCCGAGGACGAGCTCAAGCCATCCCGCGAGCGGCGTGAGCGGGGACGCGGCGAGCGTGTCGGCCGGTATGCCGACGGCGGCAGCGTAGCCGCTCCAGTCCTTGTGCATGGCGAAGTCGAAGCCGCCGTGACCGATCAGGAGGAGCGCCGTGGTCATCCGGAGCGTCCACGCGATCGCTATCGCGCGCTCCGGGGTGAGCGGCGGCGCTGGGCGCGGCGAGAACCAGTCCCGGAGTGATCGCCCGACGCCGAGGAGCAGCAGGAAGGCGAGGGGAACGCCGTAGTTGCCCGCGCGTTCCAGCAATTCCCACACGCCCTGTCCGGCGAGCGGGCGAAGGCACGCCGTCTGGAATCCCCAGAACGCCGCATAGAGAACGACGGCCTGGATCGGTTGCGCCGAGCGTGAGCGTGCCTACGGCGATGTCGACCGTGCCGACCGCCGGCATGAGCCGCCACGCCCAGGGCTCCGGGATGCCCCAGACCGCGAAGACGGCACCCATGCCGCCTTGGTCACGATGCCGAAGGCGCCGTGACCGATGAAGCAGGCGGCGACACCCACGCGTAGCACCCAGTGAAGCAGCGTCGCGCGCGCGCGGCCGGCCTCGACGGCGAGGGGAGAGTCGGCGGTACGCGCGCTACTCGGCGCCGTCACGCTTCGCGCGCTCTAGAACCGCTGCCCCCACCCGGCGCCCGATCTCCCAGCCGGCCTCGATGTCGCTCCGGAAGTGGATGCCGGCCCAGAGGCGCGACTCCCGAACTCCTGCGCCTAGCCCGATGTAGCGACTGGCCTCTCTCGGGAACAGGTGGCCGAGCACGACGGCGGGCGCCATCCCGAGCGTCGCGGCGTTCGACACGTAGGAGGGGAAGTTGGGTGTCGGAACCACCGTGACGAGGTCGGGTCGAACTGGTTGGGCGCGCCGTCCAGTAGTGGAACTTCGAGTCCTGGGACGCGATCCACCCGTCGTAGTGGGCGACGTGCACGAGCGCATACGCGCGCGCGGCGCGCGGCGGGTTCCGGTCCAGGCCCGAGCTCGGCGAGCCGGCGACCGACCTCGTCGCTCAGCCGGTTGATGTAGGGCCGGTCCGCCATTCTGTCCGAACTGCCAGTAGAACGCCTTGCCATTCGTGACCGGCGTGCGCTTGAAGTTCTTCACCTCGGCCAGCTCGGCCGCGCGCTGAGCGAGAGTCGGCGGCCGGGGGCGGGCCAGGCCGGAGCTGGTGCGCCGCGGTGAGGACGAACGGTTTCCACTGCACGTCCTCGACGCCACCGGGCTGGTCCCCGTCCAGAGCCCGGGACCGACCGGCACCGTTCCCGCCCATTTCGTCCCGTCCGCCTTGAGGTGCTCGAGCACGCGGGCGGCGACCGCTCGGCCCAGATCGAGCCCGGCCCGCGTGTCGCTCGGGAATACACGACGCCGGCCATCACGCGGCTTCGCGCGGCTCCCTCGGCCGCCTCGGCGAAGCGCTGGGAGTCCTTCGGGAAGAGGTGAGAGAGGACGGCGGCCGCCGCCCCCGCTGCGACCGAGTGCTCACACGGATAAGACGGGCTCCGCGGCGTGGGGATGGCGCTTCCGAGCTGCGGATCCGCGACGCCCGGCCGCCGCCGGTTGTGCGCGTACTTCGAGTCCCAGGCGGCGATCATTGCGTCGTGGATCGCTACGTTGAGCATGGCCAGGGCCCGGATCCCGCCGGCGCCTCCCAGACCGAAGTTCTGCGCCGCGACGTCCGCGAACAGCTCGTTCCAGCGATGCGACGGTGACCAGAAGTCCCAGTGCCGGATGCGCTCCAGCGTGGCGGCGTCGCGTTGTCGCGCGAGTGTCCGGAGCTCCTGGAGCTCGCTCGCGGTCGCCTGGGCATCGGGCGGCGCCGGCAGCCGCAGCGCGCTGCCCGAGGCGAGCACCCACGTCTTCCAGGCGCCCGCCCTCGGCTCGGCGGGATCGATGGTCGCTTGAGCTTCAGCGCCGGATGCGAGGGCGAACCACAGGACACTCCAGAGCAGCGTGCCGAGCCACGTTCCCTTCGTCGATGGCATGCGTCGTCCTCCTCGTGATTGAGTGGACCAGGCGGCTCACGCGCGTCTTCCCTGCAGGGTCAGGAGATCCGAAGCACGCCGGCCGGGCACGTATAATCTCCGTACGGGCGGGGTATGACGTTCGCTTCAGGAGCCCCGTGATGGATGTGCTGTTCCCTCCCTTTCGGCTGGACATGGCGGGCCTGCGCCTGTGGCGGGGCGAACGCGAGGTCCGGCTGCGCCCCAAGACGCTTGCGGTCCTGCGGTACCTGGCGGAGCGCCCGGGTCATCTCGTGTCCACCGCCGAGCTGCTGAGCGCCGTCTGGCCCGGTGTGGCGGTCACCGACGTCACGCCCAGGCTCTGCGTGCGCGAGCTGCGGAGCGCCCTCGGCGACGACGCAAAGGCCCCCCGCTTCATCGAGACGCGACCGGGCCGCGGCTACCAGTTCGTGGCCCCCGTGGTGCCCCTCACGACGCCACCCGCCCGCGAGGGGCGATGCGACGCCGACCCGGCTCGTGAACGGAGGCCGTTGGTCGGCCGCCGCGCCGAGCTCGACCAGCTCGGCGCCGCGCTGAGCGGCGCGCGAAACGGCGAGCGCCAGGTGATCCTCGTCTGCGGGGAGCCGGGGATCGGCAAGACGAGCCTGGTCGATGCCTTCGTCTCCGGCCTGGGCGCGCCCGACACCGCGTGGGCCAGGGGCGAGTGTGTCGAGCAGTACGGCGCCGCCGAGCCGTACCTGCCGATCCTCGCGGCGCTGGAGCGTCTGGCCGGAGATGTCGGCTCCGCGGCGCTCGTCGACTCGATGCGCCGGACCGCTCCCGACTGGCTGGCCGAGCTGCCCTCCCTGACCGAGCCGGCCGAGCACGCGACCCTGGTGCAGCAGCTCAACGGGTCGACCTCACGATCGATGCTGCGCCAGCTCGCGACCTTGCTCGAGGCGCTCGCCGCGCAGCGGATGCTCGTGCTGTGGCTTGAGGATCTCCACTGGGCCGATCGGCCGACCCTGGAGGCGATCGACGTTGTCGCCCGACGCTCCGACCGGGCGCGGCTGCTGCTGCTGGGAACGTACCGTCCCACCGAGTTGCCGGCGTCGGACGCCCCGCTGGCGCGGCTCGCCGGCGAGCTCGCGCTGCACGGATACGGCCGCGTCATGACGCTCGGTCGGCTGCCAGAGCCGGCGGTCGGCGAGTACCTTGCGACGCGACTGGCCGCGCGTCCCGTCTCGGCCGGCCTCGTGCGCCACGTCCATCGCCGGAGCGACGGCAATCCGCTGTTCATGATCACGGTCGCCGATGACCTCGTGGGCCGGGCCCTCGTCGTCGAGCGCGAAGGGGTGTGGAGTCTCGAGGCCGCGGGCGCTCACCGACGGGGACGTGCCGGACGCCCTGCGGCGGCTCATCGAGCAGCAAGCGCTGCGTCTGGGGCCGGAGGATCAGCGCCTGCTGGAGGTTGCCAGCGTGGTCGGGGTCGAGTTCTCGGCCGCCGCCGTCGCCGCCCCGCTCGGGGAGGATCAGGCCGTCGTCGAGGAGCGGTGCGCGCGTCTCGTGCGGCTCGGCCGGTTCCTCGTGTCCAGAGGAGGGATCGACTGGCCGGACGGCACGACGGCGGCCGCGTACGGGTTCGTCCACGCTTTCCACCACGAGGTGATCTACGAGAGCCTTCCCGCCGGTCACCGCCGCCAGCTCCACGAGCAGATCGCCGGGCGGCTGGAGCGCGCGTTCGCCGGGCGACCGCGGGAGGCCGCCGCCGAGCTGGCCATGCATTTCGAACGCGCCCGTGATGCGCGGCGGGCGGTTCGTTATCACCGCCTGGCCGGCGAGGTGGCGCTGGGGCGCGCGGCGAACGCCGAGGCCATCGCGCAGCTGTCGAGCGGTCTGGACGCGCTGGAGGCGGTCCCGCAGGGCGTGGAGCGTTCGCGGCTGGAGCTCGGGCTGCGCTTCGCGCTCGGACCGGCCTGGATCGTGAGCCGGGGCTACGCCGCCCCGGAGGTCGAGCGCACGTACGCTCGAGCGCTGGAGCTGGCGCGTCGCCTGCGTGACGCGCGCGCCGTGACGCGGGCCCTCCGAGGCCTCTGGAACGTCCACCTCATCCGGGCCGATCTGGCTCGAGCGCGCAAGCTGGCGACCGAGCTCCTGACCAGGGCGAGAGCCTCGAGGGACGGCGGCGCGCTCGGCGTCGCGCACGCGGCGCTCGCAGAGACGCTGTTCCACGCCGGTGACCTGGCGGCGGCGCGCGTGAAGCTCGGCCGCGCCCTGGCGGCGTTTGGCCCTCGCGTGCCGTCGGTGCGCACGAGCCAGCGGCCTCGCGTGGCCGCCTACGCGGCGTGGGCGATGTGGCTGGCCGGCTACCCGGACCAGGCGCGCCGACTCTGCTGGGAGGGCATCGCCGAGGCCCGGGCGCTCGCGCGCCCGCACAGCCACGCCTTCGCGGTCGGCTACGCGTCCTTCGTCTACCTGAACTGCGGCGACGTGTCCCGCGTGGCCGAGCTCGTCGAGGAGCTCGTGGCCGTCTGCCGGGACCACGACATCCCCTGGTGGCAGAGCGTCGCCGATGCGCAGGAGGGCTGGGTCCTGGCGCGGCGCGGGCAGGGCAAGGAAGGAACCCTCCGCATACGCAGGGCGATCGCCGCCCACCATGAGATGGGATCGCGGCTCGGCGCGACGAACTTCCTGACGGTGCTGGCCGAGATCTACCGCGAGACCGGGAAGACCGACGCGGGGTTGCAGGCCGTCGAGGAGGCGCTGGCCCTGGCGGCGAGCACCGGCGACCGGGTCTGCGAGCCCGACATGCACCGCGTCCGCGGCGAGCTGCTCCTGCAGCGCGACGCAGGGGGCGGCATCGGCGAGCGCGCTCGGATCGACGCGGAGCGCTGCCTGCGCCGGGCGATCGGGCTCGCGCGACGACGTTCGGCACGCGGCCAGGAGCTGCGCGCGGCGAGCCGCTTGGCCCGGCTGTGGCAGTCGCGCGGCGAGCGAGAACGGGCGCGCCGCCTGCTGGCGCCCCTCTGCCGGTGGTTCACCGAGGGTGCCGACACCCCTGACGTCCGGGCCGCTCGGCAGGTGCTGGAAGAGCTGGCGACGCCTCAGAGGGCACGAGCGCTGCCGCGCCCTCACCGGGCGTCAGGCCAGGCGGATCACGTAGAGCATGCTCCCGCTGTCCTTGCTCGACAGAAACCCGTCCGGGCTCGTCACGGTGTCGTCCAGCGGCTCCACGCTCTGGCGCACCGTGCGCCGCGCCCGGAACGGCGCGAAGTGCACGCGGGCGCCGCCGAGCGCCTCGCAGGCCGCTCCGGTCCACTGGTTGGTCGCCTCGATCACCACGAACGCGTCGCCGAGCATCTGGTAGCGCGCCGCCGTGGCGGCGACCAGCTCGAACGCGTCGGACTTCGAGAGCGCATCGGATCGCGCCACCATGAAGTGATGGCCGACCTTGCCCGCCGCGTGCGCCTCCCGGAACTCCGGATACGCGACGGACAGCGCCTTCAGCGCCTCCGCGTCCTGTGCGCCGAGCAGCGCGAAGACCGGCTCCACGAACTCGAGGACGGCATCGAGGAAGGGGTCGCCGAGGCGAAAGGCCGGCGGCCCGGCGAGCGCTGGCATCGTCTCGTTCAGCGCGCCGCCGATCACCTCCCCGGTGTCGTCGAGGATCGCGAGTGACTGGGCCAGGGCCTCGGGGTGGACCGTGATGGCGGACCGTGGGCTGGTCGGGTCGGTGAGGATGAGCAGGCGAATGAACCAGAACAGGAGCCGCTCCCTGTCCCAGGGCCCGAACCGGGACGTGCCGAAGGGATCGATGTGCACCGCCTCCAGGAGCCCAGGCGGCGGGACGCGCGCGGGCCGGAGGTGCCGGCACTGGGGCTCGCGGCGGGCGAAGGAGGTTCCCACCACCTCGGCCAGTCGCAGGATCTGCGCCGGTGTCAGTCGCGCGGCCGGGACCGCCGTGTATCGGAAGCTTCGATGGGGTCGCGCCCGCTCGAGATCGACGAGCGGCAGGATCGGGGGCAGGAGCTGCACTCCGTGCTGGACGACGTCCGCCGCCGTCGGATAGGAGCAGTGGGGCAGCGGACGTGGGTCAGTGCCAACCGGCTTCTCGGCGATCGTGGTACGGGTAGCCATGGACGGTCCTCCCTGGAGGTCACGACCTCCGAACGGTGCAAAGGAGGAGCATCGGCCGTGCCAAGGGGGCGTGGGCTCCGAGAAGGTCCGATGCGGCGCTCGCTTCGCTGCGCACGGCGGGAAGCCCTCGGGTCGGGCCTCGGGCAGGGTTCCACCGTGTTCGGGCGGCGCGCCTGCGCCCTGCGCTGCACCGCCGGCGTGAGCTTCGGTGCTCGGCTGGATCTCCACGCCAACCGTCGATCCAGGCCGCGCCCGTTCGACTACGTGATGAGGGCGGGCGCCGGATGCAGCGCCGGGCCGGCCCGAGAAGAAGGCCAACTCTGACACCGGGAGATTTCGACATGTCCGACGCGACCAATACCGTCCGTCTCCACCGCGTGCTGCGCGCGCCTGCCGAACGGGTGTATCGAGCGTTCCTCGATCCCGACGCCATGGCGAAGTGGCTTCCGCCGCATGGGTTCACCGGCAAGGTCCACGAAATGGACGCCCGTGTCGGAGGCGGCTACCGGATGTCGTTCACGAACTTCAACACCGGCAAGAGCCACTCGTTCGGCGGGACGTACGTCGAGCTCACGCCCCACGAGCGCATCCGCTACACGGACCGGTTCGAGGACCCCGGTCTGCCGGGCGAGATGCGCGTCACGATCACGCTCAGGACGGTCGCGTGCGGAACCGACATCGAGATCGTCCAGGAAGGGGTGCCGGCGGCGATTCCCGTCGAGTTCTGCTATCTCGGGTGGCAGGAATCGCTGGCGCTGCTCGCCCATGTCGTCGAGCCCGAGATCCCGGACGGACCGTAGCCCGTCTCCGGTCGCGAGGCGGGGCGGGCGCGCGCGCCAGGTCGGGCGCGGCGCGCTCGCCCGCCTCAGTCGCGCGCCGGCGCCTGGGCGGCCGTGACGAGCGTGGGCTGGACGAGTCGCACGAGATCGGCGGTGGCGAGACCGACCAGGTAGCCGCGCTTGCCGCCGTTGACGAACACGCGGTCGAGGCCGGTGATGGTGGCCTCCATGAGGATCGGCAGCGGCTTTCGGAGTCCCAGCGGCGAGGTGCCTCCCACCCGATAGCCGGAGTGACGCTCGGCCACGTCGGGCGGGCATGGGCTCACGCTCCCGGCTCCCACGGCCCGGGCGAGTGCCCGCGTGGACACCTCCCGGTCGCCGTGCATCAGCACCACGAGCGGTGCGCGGCGATCGTCTTGCATCACCAGCGTCTTGATCACCGCATGCTCGGGCAGCCCGAGCGCCTCGGCGGCCCACGCGGTCCCGCCGTGCTCGCGGTACTCGTAGTGATGGTCGGTGAACGGGACGCCCTCGGCCAGGAGCCGCCGCACGGCGGCGCTCATCGGGCGCTCGGCCTTCCCGCTCATCGCCGCTCTATCGTACCCTTGCCGGACAGGAGGATCACGATGAAGCCCGTCACCGACATCAAGGAGCTGTTCCGCAGCCAGCGCGCCATCCGGAACTTCACCAGCGAGGACGTTCCGGACGCGCTCGTCGCGGAGGTGCTGACCGCGGCGATCCACGGCCCGTCCGGCTCCAACACCCAGCCGTGGCATTTCATCGTCATCCGCGACCCCGCGGTCAAGCAGGCGGTCAGCGAGGCGTACGAGGAGGCGCGGGCCGAGACCTACCGCGATCGGCCGCCGGCCGTGGGCGGGGCGCGCCAGCCGCTGTCGGCCGCGCCGGTGCTGATCGTCGCCTGCGTCAATACGCCGGCCTCCGGTCAGGCGGGATTCCAGACCGGCGCGTCGATCTACCCGAGCGTCCAGAACCTCATGCTGGCGGCGCGCGCCCTCGGGCTCGGGACCGTCCTCACGACGCTGCATCGGCGACGCAAGGCGCGGATCCACGAGATCCTCGGCATCCCCGACAACGTCGAGAGCGCGGCGATCATCCCGCTCGGGTGGCCGGACCGCGAGTACGGGCCCAACCGGCGCCCGCCGCTCGAGCGATTCGTCATGCGCGACCGCTGGCGCGGCTAGCGGGGCTCGCTCGAGCGCGCAGGGCCTGGCCACCGCGACGAGCGGGCGCCGGCTCGAGCCCGAGGCGGGGCGGGGACTACCGCGCGGCCGGCGCCGGGGCCTCGCGGAAGGCGGGCATCACGTCGCGCGCGAAGCGGCGCAGGCTCTCGCGCCCGCGGGCGCCGCCGCCGGAGCCGCCGCCGTTGATCAGCACGTAGCCCACGCCGGCCTCGCGCAGCTCCTCGAGCTTCTCGGCGATCTCATCGGGCGAGCCGTACATCGCGCTGACCACGTTGATGGTCCGCGGATCGCCGGTGGCGCGGTCCGGGCCGCCGTGGACGGTGCCGTCGGGCCGGGTCGCCAGCTTGAGCTGCCGGACGCGGTTCTGCAGGCGACGCTCCAGGGCGGCCTCGCGCTCCTGCGCGCTGTCGGCCACGAAGAACGCGCGGGTCACCCCGACCTGCAGCGGGTCGAAGCGGCGGCCGCGGGACTCGACCTCGGACCGGTAGGTGGCGATGTGCGCGGCCACATCGGCGGGCGAGGCGTACTGGCCCAGGAGGAGGTTGAAGCCCTGGGCGGCCACGCGGCGGACCGAGCGCTCGCTGCCCGCGCCCATCCAGATCTGCGGGTGCGGGCGCTGCGCGGGCGGCGGCTCGACGACGATGTTGTCGAATGCCCAGTACCTGCCCCGGTGCGAGAACGGCTCGTCGGCCGTCCACGCCTTGAGCATGACCTCGAGGCACTCGTCGAAGCGCGCGTCGGCCTCCTCCATCGGGACGTGGAAGCCCGCGAACTCGTTGTAGCGGTAGCCCTTGCCGATGCCGAAGTCGAGCCGCCCGCCGGAGAGCAGGTCGAGGGTGGCGGCCTGCTCGGCGAGCAGCACCGGGTTGTGCCAGGGCAGCACGATGACCGCGGTGCCGAGGCGCAGCCGGCGCGTGCGCGCGCCGAGCCAGGTCAGCAGGTTGAGCGTGGCCGAGACCTGCCCGTAGCCGGTGAAGTGGTGCTCGACGACGAAGGTGCTGTGAAAGCCGAGCGACTCCGCCTCGACGTTGTAGTCGATGAAGTCGCGGAACCCCTCGCTGCTGTCGAACTCCGCGCCGCCGCGGCGCGCCGAGGCGCTACCGAACAGGCCGAATTCCATCGTTGTCACCCCTGTCGCGGGTTCACCGCACGCTGACGCCGCCGTCGCGGGACCGACGGGTCGGGCTCGCCAGCCCGGCTATCATACCGTCCTCTCCCCTGGGGCTCACCGCCGGGACGCTCCGCCGGGCGCGCGTGCACGGCCGTGCGATACTGCCGCCATGGCCGACCCCCTGTGCCTGGAGTGCGCGCGACCGATCCTGCCCGGCGAGGCGAAAGCGACCGTCCAGCAGGTCGACGCCTGCACGCTCGCCGTGGAGCACCTGCCCTACCACTCGACGTGCTGGGAGCGGAAGAACCGGGGCGCGCGCAGCGAGGATACCGGCGCACGCTAGCAGCCGGCGCCCCCGCGATCTCGGACGTCACGTCGGACGGCCAGGTCCCGGACGGGCAGATCTCAGACCGCCAGGGCCATGCCGTCGTGGCCCGGATCGGCGCCGCCGGTCCAGGTCCCGCCGTCGATCTTGATCGCGTGCACGGCGGCGAAGGCATAGCTCAGGTAGCTCCGCGCCACCGTGTAGCCCTGCTGCTCCAGCTCGCGCGTCACCGAGCGCGGCACGCGGTTGGACACGTCGATCACGTCGCTGGTCGCGGAGTAGACCTGCATGCTGCCGAAGCCGGCGATGCCCGCCATCATCGGGTCGACCACGCCCTGGACGAGCGCGCAGGCGATGGCGGCGTCCACCGCGTTGCCGCCGTTCCGGAGCATCTCGGCGCCGGCCTCGACGGCCTCGGGCTGGGGGGCGACGATCATGCCGTGAGCCATCGGTCGTGATCCTCCGCGGAGCGTGGGAGCGACACGAACGTGAGCGACACATTATAGTCGGACGAGGACGCCCGCCATGGCGCGAATCGACCTGGTCAACGTGTGCAAGACGCTGTCCGAGCGGGGCGCGGGCCGAGCGGCTCCCGAGGAGACGCTGGTGCCCGGGGCCCCCCGCGCGCGCGGCGGAGCGTTCTCCATCGAGAACCTGAACCTCACCGTGCCCGACGGCAAGACCATGGTGGTCCTCGGGCCGAGCGGATGCGGGAAGACCACGCTCCTGAAGCTCATCGCCGGGCTGATCCCGCTCGACTCCGGCCAGGTGCGGTTCAACGGCGTCAACGTGAAGGACGTGGGCACGGGCCAGCGGCGGATCGGCATGGTGTTCCAGAACTACGCGCTCTATCCGCACTACACGTCGCGGTGGAACATCCTGTCCTACTTCCTGTTCCGCCGGAAGACGCCCTCGCTCACCGCGTTGGCGGAGGAGAAGTATCGCCGCACCAGCGAGCTGATGGGCGTCGAGCTGGAGCACCTGCTGGATCGAATGCCCAGCACGCTGTCCGGCGGCGAGAAGCAGCGGGTGGCGCTCGGCCGCTGCATCACCCGGAACGCCGAGGTGTTCCTCGTCGACGAGCCCTTCGCCAACCTCGACCAGGCGCTCCGGGAGCGCTATCGCGTCAATCTGAAGGCGCTGCTGCGGCAGTTCGACATCACGACCGTCTACGTGACCCACGACCACAACGAGGCCCTGGTCCTCGCCGACCTCATCGCGGTGATGACCCGGGGCCGCATCGAGCAGGTCGGCACGTTCCAGGAGCTCTACGACGAGCCGCACAACGTGTACGTGGCCGCCTTCCTGAACGTGCACACGGACACCCCGCCCATCAGCCTGCTCGCGCCCCGGCCGCTGCCGGGCGCGCCGCGACGCGGGCCGGTGCAGGTCGGCGTCCGCCCGGAAGACGTGGAGGTGTCCACGTCGGAGCGCGCGGACGGCGTGCGCGGGGTCGTCGCCGGCGGGCTCCGGCTTGCCATGAAGCACGCCACCGTCCTCACCATCAGCGTGGGCCCGGACGAGATCCACGCGCGAGTCCCCGACGCCGAACCCCTCGCGACCGGCACCCCGGTGTGGCTGACGTTCCGCCGGCAGCACCTCTTCGATCCGGAGACCGGCACGCGGCTCGCGACGGTTCCCGAGACGCGTTGACCACGAGCATGACCGTCGCCGGGAGGAGGCGTACATGACGGACGAGCACGGGCTGGAAGGCCGCCGGGCGCTGGTGACGGGCGGCACTCAGGGGATTGGGGCGGCGGTGGTGGAGCGGCTGCGCGAGGCGAGAGTGAAGGTGCTCACCACCGCGCGAACGCGCCCTGCCGAGCTCAGCGAGCCGGAGCTGTTCGTCGCCGCGGACGTCGCGACCGCCGAGGGCTGCAGCGCCGTGGCCGCGGCGGTTGGCCAACGCCTGGGCGGCGTCGACATCATCGTCCACGTCGTCGGTGGCTCGTCGGCGCCGGCAGGCGGGTTCGCGATGCTCGACGACGCCGAATGGCAACGCGCGCTCGATCAGAACCTGCTTCCGGCCGTCCGGCTGGATCGGGCCCTGCTGCCAGCCATGCTGGCCCAGAGAGAGGGCGTGATCGTCCACGTCACGTCGATCCAGCGGCAGTTGCCGTTGCCCGAGGCCACCATCGCGTACGCGGCGGCCAAGGCCGCGCTGTCGAACTACAGCAAAGCGCTCTCGAAGGAGGTGAGTCCGAAGGGCGTTCGTGTCGTGAGGGTCTCGCCAGGATGGGTGGAGACGGAGGCGGCGGTGCGGCTCGTCACCGAGCTGGCTCGGAAGGCCGGCACCGACTACGCGGGCGCGCGGCAGGGTCTGATGGACTCGCTCGGCGGGATTCCGATCGGACGGCCCGCTCGGCCCGCGGAAGTTGCGGACCTCGTCGCGTTCCTCGTCTCGCCACGCGCGGCTTCCATTACCGGCGCCGAATACGTGATCGACGGTGGCACCGTGCCGACCACGTGAGAGCGGCTTCCGGCCTGACCTCGACTCTGCCCTGGTGGTACAAGGGAGTGGAGCTGGCCGGAGGCGATCATCGGAGAGGAGACGCACACATGGCGACACCGAGCGCGCGCGACACCGTCATCCGTCAGATCGTCGAGACCATGCGGCTGCTGGCCGGCCCGCACCCAGGCTTCCGTCCCGTCCACGCCAAGGGCGTCGTCTGCGCGGGAACGTTCCGCGCGGCGGCGGCGGCGCCGCGCGTCAGCCGCGCGCCCCACTTCGCCGGCCCGCCCGTCGCGACGACCATCAGGTTCGCCCACGGCGCCGGGAACCCCGGCGTGCACGATGGCGCCCCCGGCGTGCGCTCGATGGCCGTGAAGTTCGCGCTGGACGGGGGCAAGAGCGCCGACATCCTCGGCAACTCCGTGGACGGATTCATGGCGCGGACGCCCGAGGAGCTGCTCGAGTTCCTGCGGGCGCAGCTCCCCGATCCCGCCACCGGCCGGCCCGATCCGAACGCCCTTCCCCGGTTCCTCGGCGCGCATCCCGCGGCTCGGGCCTTCGTGGAGCGCGTGGGGAAGCGGGCCGTCCCGGCCAGCTACGCGCAGGTCACCTACCACGCGGAGCACGCGTTCCGCTTCACGTCCGCAGACGGCGCGAGCCGCTTCGGCCGCTATCGTTTCGTGCCGGCGGCCGGTGAGGCGTTCCTCTCGCCCGACGACGCCGGCGCGCGCGACCCGAGCTTCCTGCGCGCGGAGCTGGAGAGCCGGCTCCGCGCCGGGCCGGTGAGCTTCCGCCTGCTGCTCCAGCTCGCCGCCGACCGCGATCCGACCGACGACGTCACCGCGCTGTGGCCCGAGGACCGCGAGCTGGTCGAGCTCGGGCGTCTCGAAGTCACCGGCATCTCGGCGACGAGCCCGGCCGACGAGCGGCGCTTGATCTTCGATCCGACGAACCGGACGGACGGCATCGACCTGTCGGCCGATCCGATCCTGCTCGCCCGATCGGCGGCGTACGCGATCTCGTACGAGGAACGCACCAAGGCGCCCTGAACGGGCGCGCGGCTCAGCGGTCCGACGACGAGGGCAACGGTTGAGGCTCCGGCGTCTCAGTGGGGACGCCGTGGCGCCACAGGCGGGTGCTCGATGCGCCGCCAAGTATGTCGTTTGCCGTGCGTCTTCGCTGTGGCACTGCCGTTGCACTCTGTGGCGGCCCAGGGAGACGCCTGATGAGATCGATGCGGTGGTAAGGAGTGAAGGTCCTGGCACGGCCCACGTCCTGGCGGCTTCTCCATCCCACCGACCTGTCTCCCGCCAGCGACGTCGCCTTCGCGCACGCGCTCAAGATCGCCCTGCTGACGGGCGGGGAGCTGCGCATCCTCCACGTCGCGGGATCGGAGGGAGGCGTGGGCCCGACGGGCTTTCCCAGCGTGCGCGAGACGCTCGAGCGCTGGGCCGTGCTGCCCGCGGGGAGCGCGGAGTCCGCGGTGGGGGCGCGCGGGATCACCGTGGACGAGGTCGAGGTGCTCGGGGCCGATCCGGTGAGGCGACGGTGGATCTCCTGGCCCGTCACGCCGCCGACGTGGTCGTGATGGCCACGCATCGTCGCGACGGCTTCGCGCGCTGGCGCGAGCCGAGCGTGGCCGAGGCCATCGCGCGCCATGCCGGCGAGATCGCGCTGTTCGTCCCCGAGGCCGCCGCGAGCTTCGTGTCGCCGGTCACCGGGATGCTCAGCCTGCGCCGGATCCTCATCCCCGTCGACCACGCGCCGTCGCCCCAGCCGGCGGTCGACGCGGCGGCGGCGATGGCGTCGCTGGCCGGAGACGAGCATGTCACGCTGAGGCTGCTCCACATCGGCGCCGGGCCCATGCCCCCGATGGAGACCCGCGACCACGACACGTGGACCTGGGAGCGACGGACCGAGCCCGGCGCGCCGGTGGAGGCGCTGGTCACGGCGGTCCAGCGCTGGGAGCCGGACCTGGTCGTCATGAGCACCGAGGGCCGCCATGGCCTCATGGATGCTCTGCGCGGCAGCACGACCGAGCGCGTGCTCCGCTCGGCGACGTGTCCGCTGCTGGCCGTCTCGGGCAGCGCGCGCGCCCTTCCCCGCCTGCACGCCCTCGGGCGCCAGGATTGATTCAGAGGTCTGTGGCGCCTTGACGATGGAGATTTGCGCGGCGCGTCAGGCAGCGTCCAGTAATCGACGATTCCGGCCGTTGTCCGAAGTCGCGTCACCAGTCGCGCCCTTGGCCGGGATGCCCGCCACGACGTGGCCTCGCCACCGCTGGCGACGCCCGTATCTGAACAGAACGTACCCGATCAGCGCGACGACAATGACGAGCCCGAGCGCCTGTCCGAGGGAGCTCGCTCGGGCGCCGATCAGGGCGATGCCGTCGCTGAAGAAGTACCCGGCCGACAGCCACGTACCAGCCCAGAGGAGCACGCCGGCCAGGTCGTACAGGGCGAAGCGCAGTCTGGTGACGCCGAACACGCCAGCGAGCGGCGGCATGACGGTGGTCAGGCCAGGGACGAACTTCGCGACCAGTATGCTCCGGGCGCCGTGGCGGGCGAAGGCCGCCTCCGCCCGGCGCCGGCAATCTTCTGGCTTGGACGACCATCGGTAGAGTCTGACCAGCACATCGTTGCCCAGTCGGCGGCCGACCTCATACCAGGCCAGGTCGGTCAAAAGTGCCGCCAGAGAAATGGCCGCGAGGACGATCAGGACGTTGACGCGGCCGTGCGCGGCCAGGGCCCCCATCGCGAGGAGGGCAGGGACGGCAGGAAGCGGAATGCCGATCTGTTCGGCGACGGTCAGGGCCGGCAGGATGAAAATGCCGTAGTGCTCGAAAAACTCCAGATTTTCGACTGGGTTCATCGCCTGGTCCTCGTCGTGCGGAGTCCCCGGGATTACCGTTGCGACTCGCGACCAGCGGAGCGGACACGTATGCGACCCGGCCTCCCTGCACGAATGTCTCGATCGCGGCCGGCTCGTTCACCCCATTGGAGCGAGACCACGCCCCACCTCTGATGCAGGAGCAATGATCGTGCCCGCGCCGGTCGAGTACCTTCAGCCGCTCGAGGCGTGCCGCTTACAGGCTGCCGACGGAGGAGCCGCCGTCCGCGTCAGGGTCGTGACGCGCGCCTGATCCCACCACCAGAACGGTCTGGGCCATGCCGAGGAACAGGCCGGTGCCGACCACTCCGGGAACCGCCCGGAATGGCGTAAGCTGAGCGGCGCCGCACGCAAGCGGCGGTCGCCGGCCGTCGCCACGCGCTAACCCATATGCGGGAGGATCGACTCCATGGCTCAGAAGAAGCCGACGGTGTACGAGTTCATTCCCAAGCTCGGAAAGCTCCGCGACGAGGTCCTGTTCGGCGACGTCTGGGAGCATCCCGACCTCAGCAAGCGTGACCGCAGCCTCATCACGGTGGCGATCCTCGCCGCGCTCTACCGCACCGACGAGATGCGGGGTCACATGCAGCGGGCGCTGGACAACGGGGTGACGGAGACCGAGCTGAAGGGGCTCATCACCCACGTGGCCTTCTATGGCGGCTGGCCCTGCGCCGTCAACGCGGGCCGCGTCGCCATCGACGTCTTCGGGCCGAAGTAGCGGCTCGGATCCACTGGGGTGCGTCCCCCTCCCAGCCTCGGCTGGGAGGGGGGCGGCGCGGATTCCCGCTCCCGGTGGCGAGCGAGCGGACGGATCAGGGCGTGGAGGTCAGCGCGCTCAGCGCGGAGCGAGCCCGCTGTGCGCTCGCCGCCATGTCGAGCGCATCGAACTCCCGCGCCGCGTGCGAGAACTCCTGGGCCGCCGGCGCGACGGCGCCGGCACGGCGAAGCAGGCCGGCGAGGCTCAGGTGGGCGCGCGCAGCGAGCGGGCGCATGCCGAGCTCGCGCGCCATCGCCAGCGCCGCGCGCGCGTCCTCCGGGTCGAGGCAGACCTCCGCGCGCACCCAGAGGGCCCACGCCTCGTAGCCCCGCTCGCCGCGCTCCCGGCTCAGGCGCACCGCGTCCGCGGCCAGCCGGGCGGCGGCCTCCGCGTGGCCGGCCAGCCCGTGCGCGTGCCCGAGCCAGGCGAGCCACTGCGAGTGACCGAACAGGAAGGGCAGGGTCACCGCCTTGTCGATCGCTTCCTCGAGGACGCCGATGCCCTCGGCGGCGCGTCCCGACAGCGCGAGCGCGTACCCGCGCACGGCGGCCGCCCACGGGAACCACGCGGGGACCTCGCGGGTCCGGATGACGTCGATGGCGCGCTCCACCGCCGCCTCCGCGTCGGCGGGCCGGTCCTGGAGGAGCAGGCGATAGGCGAGCGCGATGCGCGCCAGGGCCAGCCCCCACGGCAGGTCCGGCGACTGCGCGAGCCCCTCGGACTCGGTGCCGAACCGCTCCGACTCGGCGAACTGCCCCAGCTCGGCGTGGCAGATGGCGGCCATGTTGCGCGCATAGAGCGCCGGCGGCATCCCTTGCCCCAGACGCTGCCGGAGGAGGTCGCCGGTCAGCATGTCGATCGCCTCCTGCAGGAGGCCGATGGCGCGACGACAGTCCCCCACCTCGCGGCAGGCGTGGGCCAGCGGCGTCCGGGCGGTCGCCCGCAGACCCACGTCACCGACGGCGTCGGCGAGGGCGACGGCCTGCTCGCCGACCGCGAGCCCCTGCGTCGGCTCGCCCGCGAACAGGTGGGCGTTGGTCATGTAGATCCGCGCCCACGCGAGCCGCCGGCGGTCGCCGGCGGCGGTGGCGAGCGCTTCGGCCTCGCGCAGGTACGTGGCGATGCGGCGGAACTCGCCGAGCTGCAGGAGCGCGCTCCGGAGGGCGAGGCGCAGATCGATCGCCGCGTCCACCCCGTCGCGCTCCGGTAGCCGCCCCACGGCCTCGAGGCTCCGCTCCCACCAGATGACGGCCTCCCGGTTGGCCGAGTGGTCGAAGGCCTTGTTGCCCGCCTGCCGGCAGTGCTGGACCGCGCGCGGCCACAGCTCGCCCTGGAGCGCGTGGTGGGCCAGCCGCTCGGCGTGGTCGTGCTGCCGCTCGGGGTACAGCTCCTCCATGGCCTGCACGATCCGGGCGTGGAGCGCCCGCCGATCGCCGTCGCTCACGGTGCCGTAGGCCACGTCGTGCGTGAGCGCGTGCTTGAACGTGTGCTCGACTTCCGGGTGCATCCGGGTCTCGAGCAGGAACTCGGCGGCGAGCAGGCGCCGCAGATCGGGGGCGAGGACCTCCTCCGGGAGGTTCGTGACGGCCTGCAGCAGCGCGAACGGCACGTCCTTGCCGACGACCGCGGCGACGCCGAGAAGACGCCGGGCCGCGTGGTCGAGGCGCTGGATGCGCGCGAGGATGACCTCCTGGATCGTGTCGGGCACGGCCATGGCGTCGATCCCCGCGCCGACCGCGAGTCCGGTGGCGGCCCGGCGGACCAGCCCCACCTCCCAGAGCGATCGCACCAGCTCCTCGACGAAGAACGGGTTGCCCTCGGCCTTCTCGGCCACCAGGCGCTCGAGCTCCGCGGGCAGCTCCACGACGCCGCACACGCCCTCGGCCATCCTCACGCTCTCCGCCGTGGACAGGATGGGCAGCGTCAGGCTGGTGTGGAAGCGGCCCCCGCCGAACGATACGCGATGGCCCGGGCGCGTGGTCGCGAGCAGCAGCACGCGCTGCGAGGCGATCCTCTCGCCCAGGCGGGCCAGCCAGTCCTCGGTGGCCGCGTCCGCCCAGTGCACGTCCTCCAGGGCGACCACGTGCGTCCGGAGCGCCGCGCCGCGCTCGAGCATCAGGTGCGTCGCGCTCACGAGGGCCGCGTGCCGCTGCTTCGGGTCCATCGTGGCCACCGCCGGATCGCCGGGGTCGACGGACAGGAGGTAGCGCACGAGCGGGAGCACGGCATCCAGATCCGACGCGAGACGCCGGACGCCGCGCCCGATCTTCTCGATGACGGCGGCCTCCGGGTCGACGTCGTCGATGCGGAGCACGCGCCGCAGCATGTCCATCACGGCATGGAAGGGTGTCGATCGCGCGAAGGGCAGGGCCTGGCCTTCGATCCACGTCGCCCGGGAGTGAAGCCGCCGCCGCAGCTCGTGCAGCAGCCGGGACTTGCCGACGCCGGGCTCGCCGACGATCAGGACCATCTGGCCCTCGCCGGCCTGGGCTCGCTCGAACCGCTCGGCCAGGAACTGCAGCTCGCGCTCTCGCCCCACGAAGGGCGTCCGACCCCGTTCCGCGTGCCGCACGAGGCGGGCGCCGGGCGCGGCCGGCAGCGGCGTCAGGTCGAAGCGACCGATGAGGAGCCGGGACGCGGGCTCGCTCGCCGCGATGCCGCGCGAGGGCGCGGCGCCCACCAGCGCGGCGAGCGCCGTCCGCGCATCGTCGATCTCGCCGGCGTCCACGGTGAGGCCCTGCGCCCCGGTGCGGACGGGCAGGGAAGCGGTGTGGATGGCCATCCTGAGATCGGGCCGGCGCGGATCATCCAGCCGCGCCCGCGTGGCGAGCCGCTGCAGCGCGATGGCCGCGTGGGCGGCGCGCTGCGGCGCGTCCTCCTCGGGCTCCACGCCGAACAGCGCGAGCAGCGCGGTTGCGCTCGCGTCGTGCACCCGGCCGCCGAAGCTCCGCAGCTTCTCCGCGATCGCCTCGAGCGCGCGGTCGCCTTCCCGGATGGCGTGTTCGCTGTCGGGACCCACCAGCGTCACCAGCAGCAGCGTGACCCGTCGTGTCTCGGGCGCGGGCGGCGTCGCCGGGGGGGACGTGACGGACGGCGGGGCGACGCGGGACCTCGGCGGGCGGCCGCCGCGACGCCGTGCCGACGCGCTCTGCGGCGACAGCCCGAGGCGCTCGATCCGGTAGCGGAGCGTGTTGCGCGGGACGCCCAGGCGCACCGCGGCCCGGGTGAAGTTCCACTCCGTCTCGGTGAGCACCTCGAGGAGCCGTCGCGCCTCCTCGTCGTCGGAGTCCTCGGGGGCCGCGGTGTCCCCCGGAGCCGGCGGCGCCGACCGGGGTCCGCCGCCCGGGGAGCTGGAGATCCCGCGCCGTCAGGAGCGGCCCGTCGCCGAGCAGCGCGGCGCGCTCCATCGCGTTGGACAGCTCGCGGACGTTCCCCGGCCAGGGGTGCGCCAGCAGCGCCGCGCGCGCGTCCGGGGACAGGCGCCGGGCCGGCAGCCCGTAGTCCTCGCAGACGCGGCCCAGGAAGTGCTCGGCGAGGAGGACCACGTCCGTGCCGCGATCCCTGAGCGGCGGCAGCACGAGCGTGACGACGGCCAGGCGATGGTAGAGGTCGCGCCGGAAGCGTCCGGCCCGCACGGCGGCCGGCAGGTCCTCGCTGGTGGCCGCGATCACGCACGCGTCGATGCTCTCGCTGCGCGTGCTGCCGAGCCGCCGCACCGCGCGATCCTCGATCGCCCTCAGGAGCTTCGATTGCAGGCCGAGGGGCATCAGGCCGATCTCGTCCAGGAACAGGGTGCCGCCATCCGCGGTCTGGAGGAGACCCGGCTTGGCCTGCACCGCGCCGGTGAACGCTCCGCGCTCGAAGCCGAACAGCTCGGCCTCCAGCAGCGTCTCGGGGATGGCGGCGCAGTTCAGGTCTACGAACGGCCCTGCCGGCCGGGCGCCCTGGCGGTGGATGCTGCCGGCCAGCAAGCCCTTGCCCGTGCCCGTCTCGCCCAGGATGAGGATGGGCGGGAGCCGGCGGTGGGAGCCGGCGGCGGATCCGAGCAGCCGATGCACCTGCTCGCGCACGTCCGAGATCGCGGGGCTCTCGCCGAGGAGCTGCGCAAGCGACGGCATCGCGGGGCTCATCGTACCGCGAGAGGGAATCCTGCCGCGGGCGGGAATCCGAAACCGACGAAACTGCCGGCCGCCCGATCCCCCGGTCGCTCCTGGCAACTGCGCGATTTCACGAACGCCACGTCTCGGCATCACTCTTGCCTCTTGCTCACCGTCGAACGGGCGGGCATGGGGCCGGCCCACGGTCGCGACGCACGGCAGCAGGACCAGGGAGGAGAGGCGACATGGCAAGGTACTCGTACGCGGATATCCTGCAGAACTCGTATCGGGTGAACTGGCGCATCGACGAGGTCGTGGGCGGGCGCGCGTTCGAGACCACGCGCCCCTGGCTGCCCGCCGCGCTCTCGGGCGCGAGCGGCGTCACGTGCCTCGACCCCGACGAGCAGGTCAAGCTCACCCACGTGGAGATGGGCGCCTACGCGCACCTCTTCGGCTACGTCGAGGAGTTCATCGCTCCCAAGGTGGTGGGCCTGGCCCACTCCGTCGAGCTGGCCGATCGCGCGGCCTTCGACGCCCTGACCAACTTCGCCTCCGAGGAGGTGAAGCACATGGCGCTCTTCCGCGAGGTGCGCGGCCTCGTCGACCGCGCCGTCGGCTTCCCCCTGGCCCTCGTGCCGGGCGCGCAGGACGTCGCGCGCGCCGTGCTGGAGAAGCAGACGGGGGCGGTGCTCCTGCTCACCGCGGCCATCGAGTGGCTCACCCAGCTCCACTACCTGAACTGCTTCAAGGACGACCGCGGGCTCGACCCGTTCACCAAGCACATCTTCAAGAGCCACTGGCTGGAGGAGTCGCAGCACGCCCGCATGGACCACATGGAGACGCTTCGCGCCTTCGCGGAGGCCTCCGACGCCGAGAAGAACGCCGCGATCGACGACCTGATCGCGCTGGTCGCCGCGGTGGACGGCCTGCTGCAGCAGCAGTCGACGCTCGACGTGGAGAACCTCGCGCGCTACATCGCCCGGCCCCTGTCCGACGCGGACCGCGCCGAGATCTACGAGAAGGTCCTGAGCGCCAAGCGGTACACGTTCATCGAGAGCGGCGTGACGCACCCGAACTTCCAGGAGCTGTTCGGCGCGGTGACGACGCCGCGCCAGCAGGCGAAGGTCGAGGAAGCGCTCGCCGGCCTGCTCCAGCCCGTGGGATGATCGCACCGGAGCCGCGGCCCGCCGAGGGCGGATCTCCCGTTTCCTCGGCGTGGCCGCGCGGCTCTCATTCGGGCGCGGCGCGTCGGGCCATCGCCGCGCGGGAGGAATCGAGATGACGACCACTGGACTGGACGACGCGACGGTCAACGAGCTCACGGCAGGGTTCCGCGGCGCGCTGCTGCGGCCGGGCGACGCGGGCTACGACGTCGCGCGGCGCGTCGACAACGCCATGATCGACCGGCGCCCGGCGCTGATCGCGCGCTGCGCGGGGGTGGCCGACGTGCTGGCCGCGGTGCGCTTCGCCCGCAAGCACGACGTGCTCGTCTCCGTGCGGGCGGGCGGCCACAACGTGGCCGGCAACGCCGTGTGTGACGGCGGGCTGATGATCGACGTCTCGCCCATGAAGGGCATCCGCGTCGACCCGGGGAGCCGCACCGCCCAGGTCCAGGCCGGCGTCACGTGGGGCGAGCTCGACGCCGAGAGCCAGGCCTTCGGCCTGGCCACCACCGGCGGCGTGATCTCCACCACCGGCGTCGCCGGGCTCACGCTGGGCGGCGGGGTCGGCTGGCTGAACGGCCGCTTCGGCCTGGCGTGCGACAACCTGATCGCCGCCGACGTGGTGACGGCCGACGGACAGCTCGTCCGGGCGAGCGAGCGGGACAACGACGAGCTCTTCTGGGGACTCCGCGGCGGTGGCGGCAACTTCGGCATCGTCACGTCGTTCGACTTCCAGCTGCATCCCGTGGGTCCGGTGGTGCTGAGCGGCCCGGTGTTCCATCCCGCGGCGCGGGCGCGCGAGGTCCTGCGCTTCTACCGGGAGTTCAGCGCGAACGAGCCCGACGAGCTCACCACCTACGCCGGCCTCCTCACGGGGCCGGACGGCGCGCCGCTCGTGGGAATCGTGCCGTGCTTCGGCGGCCCGCCGGAGCAGGGGGAGAAGCTGGTGGAGCGTCTCCGGAAGTTCGGGCCGCCCGCCGTCGACATGGTCGGCCCCATGCCCTACGTGGCCGTCCAGCGCATGTTCAACGACGCGTTCCCGCCCGGCCGCTACCAGTACTGGAAGTCGAGCCTGACCCCGGAGATCAGTGACGCGTTGATCGACACCGTCGTCGAGCACATGGCCCGGGTGCCGTCGCCGCACTCCGCGGTGATGCTCGAGCACTACCACGGGGCCTACGCGCGGAAGCCGGCCACCGCCACCGCGTACAGCCATCGCCGCCCGACGTACGACGTGGTCATCATCTCGAACTGGACGGACCCGGCCGACAACGCCCGCAACATCGAGTGGACGCGCAGCCTGTTCGCGGCCGTGCAGCCGCAGGTCTCCGAGGCCGTCTACGTGAACTTCCTGGACGCCGACGAGGGGGCCGACCGCGTCCGTGCCGCCTACGGCGACAACCACGCGCGGCTGGTCGCCCTGAAGCGGAAGTACGACCCGACGAACTTCTTCCGCATGAACCAGAACGTGCGGCCCGACTGACCGCGTGAGGCGGCCTCTCCGCGTCCGGGTTGCCGGAGGTGTCTTAATGTGTCACATTGGGTCACATGAAGACCATTTCGATTCGGGAGCTCCATGAGCGCACCGGGGCCTGGGTACGCAAGGCGGTAGAGCTTGGCGGGATCACGGTGACGGACCATGGCAGGCCGTTGGTCCGTCTCGAAGCCGTGTCCGGCGAACGGGCGGGCAACCCATTCCGGGAGCGCCGGCTTCGCCCCGGATATGCGCGGCTGCGGGGGAAGCTTGGCCGCGGGACCGACAGCACCGTGATGGTCTCCGAGGATCGCGGGCGGCCGTCACCGTGATGAGCTACTTCGACTCGTCGTACATCGCCAAGTTCTACCTCGACGAGCCGGAAAGCGACGCCGTACGTCGGCTGGCCGAATCGCTTGGGCAGGTGCGGTGTGTGGTCATCGGGCAGGTCGAGGTGGCCGCCGTTTTCCATCGCAAGTTCCGCGAGGGGGCCTTCGACACGGCGGCTCTGCGCGAGATCACGGCGCAGTTCGATGACGACTGTGGTCAGGGCCTGTGGACATGGCTTCCCCTGACCGCGGCGATGGCAGGACGGGCGGCGGCGGCGTTCGCTCGTCTGCCGCGCGCGACCGTCCTCAGAGCCGCGGACGCGATGCACCTGACCTGCGCCCAGGAGCACGGGATCCGGGAGATCTATACGAACGATCGACACATGTCGGCGGCCGGCCGCCACTTTCGGTTGAAGGCTCTCACCGTGGAGCCCGGCTAGGGCGCGCGGCTGGTCGCGCTGAAGCGCACGTACGACCCGTCGAAGGAGGCGCGGCCGCCTCACTCGCCCAGGAATGCCTCGATCGCGGAGCGGAACGGAGGCCAGGCCGGCTCGTCCGGCAGCGGCACGTGATTGTCCGACTCCAGCGCCACGAACCGGGCATGGGGGATCGCCGCGGCGAGGCGCTCGCCTTCCGCGAACGGCACCGCATTGTCATGCCGGCTGTGCAGCACCAGGGTCGGGACCGAGATCCTCGGCAGGAGATCGGCAACGTCGATGTCGTCGCAGGCGAGACGGAGCCTCACCGCCGTCTCCGCCGACATGGCCATCCGCTGGAGCTGCGCGAGGGCCTGGATCTCCTCCGTGGAGGCGCTCGGGAAGTACAGGGTGCTGAAGGTCTTCAGGTAGGCCGAGTGCTCGTCACCCCAGCCGTGGCGCATCAACGTGAGCTGGGCCTGTCCCGTCTCGTGATCCTTCGCCGAGCCGCGCTTGTTGCGGCCGCGCGCGTAGGCGCCGTTGAGCACGAGGTGCGAGACGCGGTCGGGATGCCGCACGGCGTGCGCGATGGCGATCGACGCCCCCTGGGAGATGCCCAGCAGGGCATAGCGGGGGAGGCGGAGGGCATCGACCACCGCCTCCAGGTCCCGCTCGAAGCCGGCGAAGGAGATATCCGGAACGTACCGGTCGGACAGGCCGTTGCCACGGCCATCGTAGCGAATCAGCCGCACGCGCTCGGCGAGAAACCGATAGAGGGCGCCCCGGAACTGAACGCGCCAGTCGAACTCGAGGTGGTTGAACCACGTGGGCGTCCGCACCATCGGCATTCCGGCTCCGGCCGTGTTGATGGCGAGCCGGACGCCGTCCGGCGTGCGGCAGTACTCGAACGTCCTGGCTCGCCGGTAGCGGCTGGGGCGACGGCGCCTCCAGGGGCTCCAGGGCAAAGAGGTAGCCGCGGCGGGGCACCGTCTGGATGATGACGTGATCCGTGTCCGACACGGCCTGGCGCGCGCTCCGTATGGACTGGACCAGGGCATCGTCCGTGACCGCCTGGCCTTGCCAGACGACCCGGATCAGCTCCTCCTTGCCGATGACCCGGCCGCGGTTCTCGACGAGGTAGCGGAGGACGTCGAAGGCCCGGGGCCGGAGATCGATGGGGACCTCGCCCCGGCGCAGCGCGCAGCGTTGAAGGTCGAGGGTGAAGTCTCCGAAACGCAGGAGCCCTGGCGTGGCGATCGGCATGCCCCCTTCCCGCCGATCAGCCGGCCGCGGCGCGACTTTCACCGGGGTGTCGGCGATATTTCGCCGCGACGTCGTGACAGGCGGAGGACCTGCCGGCCAACATATCAGCGCAGGGCCCGGGTGCCAAGGCCGCCGCCTCCCGGGGCCGACACGACGCGAGCAGCGAGCGCGCGCGCCGGCGCAACATCGGGGTCAGGCACTCGCGCAACGCAACGCAAGTGCCTGACCCCTCGCGCAACGCCGGCGGGAGGCAACCGCATCCGCGGAAAGGATTGGGACGCATGGACTCGATCACGACCCTTCGCGACCTCGACGCGATGCTGCCCGAGCTGGCCGCCGAGGCCCGGGGGCGGGCCACGGAGTTCGAGGCTCGACGCAGCCTGGCGCCCGACTTCACCGACCGGCTCAAGCGGGCCGGCATGTTCAGGATCCTGGTTCCCCCCGATGCGGGCGGTCTCGGCGGCTCTCTTCCGGAGTGGCTGGAGATCATCATGACGCTCGCGGAGGCCGACGCCTCGACGGCCTGGGTCTCGGCGCATGCCGGCATGTGCGCGGGCCTGATCTACGCCTCCGCCGAGCCGCGCTTCCGTGACGAGTTCTTCGCCAACCCCGGCGCCTGCGTCGCGTGGAGCAATCTGCCCCGGGTCACGGTCCAGGAGGAGGACACGGGCGTGCGGATCACGGGCAGCTGGGCGTTCGAGTCTGGATGCACCGCGGCGACCCATGTCGGCGGCATGGTGCTGCTCTCCCCGCCGGCGCCGGGCGCCCCGCCCCGCGTGGTCGCGGCGCTGGCGCCCGTGGCCGAGGCGAGGATCGAGGAGACCTGGGATCCGGTGGGCCTCGCCGGGACGGGCAGCCACGAGGTGCACTTCGACGGGGTGCTCGTGCCATGGCACCGCACGTTTCCGTGGCCGGCGGGCGTCCCGGTCTCGGGCTATCCGGCGGCGATCTTCGTGCCGGGCACCTGGTTCATCGCCATCTGCGCCGCCGCCACCCACCTGGGGCTGGCGCGCCGCGCGCTCGACGAGGCGCGCAACGCGCTACGCGGCAAGCTCGACCGCTTCACGCAGAAGCCGGTGCTCGAGCACCCGGCCACCCAGCGCGGCCTGGAGGCGGCCGAAGGCCTCTGGCTCGCGTGCCGCGCGGGCATGCGCGAGACGCTGGCCGCCATGTGGGCCTGTGCCCTGCGTGGCGAGCCGGCGACGGCTGATCTGCGGGTCAACGCGCGCGTCGCGGCGGTGACCGCCGTGCATCGGGGCGCCGAGGTCGTGCGGGCGGCGTACGATGCCGCGGGCGCGAGCGCGGTGCACCGCGCTGGAGTGCTGCAGCGGCTCCTGCGCGACGCGAGCTGTCTCACGCATCACATCTCGGTGAACGCGCTCTCCTACGAGCTGACCGGCCGCGTGCGCTCCGGTATCGACACGCTGAGCTTCCGCATCTGAGGGCGCGCCGGGGCCAGCCGCCGCGTGGGCCCGCGGCCCGAGCGCGGCGCGCCGGCGCGCCGGCCAAGGCGGACGCGCCGCCGCGCTCACGGAGTGTCGGGCATGCGCTCGAGCGCGGCGAGGATCACGTCCGCGGCCGGCGCGTCGCCCCACACCGACGAGTCGACGGTCAGGCTGTACTGGGTGGGGTCGCGCCAGTCGGCGTGGTAGAAGGACCGCACGTAGTCGGTCCGCAGCTTGTCCATCCCGGTGACGCGACGCTCCGCCTCGGCGCGCGTAAACTTCTCGACCTGGGCCACGCGCCGCACGCGCGCTTCCAGCGGGGCGAAGACGAACACGTGGAGCGTCCGCGGCCGCTTGGCCAGGATGTGGTTGCCGCCGCGCCCCACGATGATCGCGCGGCCCGTCCGCGCGATGTCCTCGACGATGGTCCGCGTCATGTGCAGGAGCCGATCGTCGTCGATCCCGGGCGGAAGCATGCTGTACGCCGTCGCGAACCCGCCGATCCCGAGCACGCCGACCACCCGCTCCAGCACGGACGTCCGCCGCTCGTCCTTGTCGTCGACGTCGGTCTCGGCCAGGCGATACTCGTCCGCGATCTTCCGCACGATCTCCTTGTCCCACACCGGCCACTGCAGGCGATCGCCCACGAGGCGCGCGATCTGGCTGCCGCCGCTGCCGTACTGGTGAGAGATCGTGAGCATGGGGGCCTGGGTGATGGTCATCGTCCCCTCCGTTCGCGTCACGGCTTGTAGGTGACGCTCGCCGGCTGGACCTTGCGCAGCAGGTCCGGGTACACGAAGGCCTTGTAGTCGACCGGCTTGGCGAGCTTGCCCTGCTGCTTGAGCTGGGCCTCGGCGAGCCGGAACATGCCGAGGGTCGGGTCCCCCAGCAGCATCTCGAAGCGGAGCTTGGTCATGAGCTGCTCGACCATGGGCGGATCCAGGCTCTTGAGGAACGTGGACACGTCGCGCGCCGCCCGCTTGCGATCCTTGTTGATGATCTCGGTGGCCTCGGCGAGCGCGCGCACGAACGCCTCGGCCGGGGCGGGGTTCTTCCGGATCCACTCGCGGTTCATGTAGACGTACACGCCCTGCTCGAGGATGCCCTCCTGGTCCCGGAGCACCTTCGTGTTCTTGACCGCGGCGAGGCCGCGGCTGACCCACGGCTCCCACACCGCGTAGGCGTCGATGTTGCCGCGCTCGAGCGCGGCCACCATCTCCGGCGCCTCCACGTTGACCACGGTGTAGTCGGCGGCGTTGAGCTTGAGCTTGTCGATCATGGCGAGCCAGAACACCTCGCCCCCGGAGCCGCGGGCCACGCCCACCTTCTTGCCCTTGAGCCCTTCCAGGCTGTCGATGTTCCGGCCGACCACGGCGATCCACTTCACGAGCCACGTGGCCTGGGCCACGACCACGATGTTGGGGTCGAGGTTGTGGTTGGCGACCCCGGCGATCTCCGAGCCGAAGGCCGACTCGATCTGGCCGTTGACGAGGAACGACACCATGGCCGACCCGGACGGCCCGGTGTTGATCCGCACGTCCAGCCCGTGCTTCTTGAAGAGCCCCGCCTCCTGGGCCACGTAGTAGGCGGAGAAGACGGGATCCACGCCGGTGGCGATCGTCATCTTGGTCTGCGCCCCCGCCGGGTCGCTCCACGCCAGCAGGCTCAGCACGACCAGCCATCGCGCTCCGCGGATCAACATGTCGGTCCGCCACACCCGTGCTCGCCAACGGATCTCGAAGAGCGCGATCGCCCGCTGGTCCCCGTTATGACTGAGCATGTCCGGTGCCCTCCTCGTGAGGTGTGGGAATCAGGTCGTCGGCGAGTACTTGCCGGCGAAGGTGTAGATGCTCCAGCGGAACAGGCGATCCACCGTGAAGCCGAGCAGCCCCAGCGTGACCAGCGACACGAAGATCTCGTCCACCAGCATGAACAGCCGCCCGTCCCAGAGCATCTTGCCCAGCCCGTCGTTGGCCGCGATCAGCTCCGCGGCCACGATCGTCGTGAACGAGTTGGCCATGGCCAGGCGCATCCCGGTGAGGATGTACGGCACCGTCGCGGGCAGGGCCACGTGGAGGAAGATCTGGGCCCGCGTGGCGCCCAGCGACTGCGCGGCCCGGATCTTGTCGGGGGCGATGGCGGCCACGCCCGCCGCGGTGTTCAGGATCACGATGAAGATCGTCGTGTAGATGATGAGGAAGACCTTCGAGGCCTCGCCGATCCCGAACCAGATCACCGCCACCGTGATCATGGCCACCGAGGGGACGAAGCGCAAGAACTCCGTGTAGGGCTCCAGCAGCTTCCGGGCCGGCCAGAACGAGCCCATGGCCAGCCCGATGGGGATGCCGAGGAGGGAGCCGGCCACGAACCCGGCGAGGATGCGGCGCATGCTGGCCACGACGTGGTCCAGCAGCACGCCGTTTGCCGACCAGGACCACGGCCTTCCGGAACACCACCGTCGGCGGCGGGAAGAGGACGGAGCTGACCAGGTAGAGCGAGGCGAGCTGCCAGATGACGAACAGGCTGGCGAACCCCAGCACGTAGCCGCCGTACGCGCCGGCCAGCCGGCGCGCCACGCCCGGCCCGCGGCCCGCCGCGGCGCGGGGGCGCGCGGCCTCGGATCGGGGCACGTCCGTGGGCGCCGTCGCCATCAGGCGCGGCGGCCCGCCGCGGCCACCTCGTCGCGGATCATCTCGTGCACCTGCCGGTAGCAGCGCATGAACGCGTCGTCGGTGCGGTTCCGCGCGCCGTTCAGCACGACGTCGATCAGCCCTTTCACCCGCGAGCGCGGGCCCGCGCGCATCACCCCGATGCGGTTGCCCAGGGTCACCGCCTCGTCGATGTCGTGGGTGATGAACAGCACGGTGGTGCGCGTGGTGCGCCAGATCCGGGCCAGCTCGTCCTGCATCAGGGCCCGCGTCTGCGCGTCGAGGGCGGCGAAGGGCTCGTCCATGAGGAGCATCTTCGGCTCGTTGGCGAGCACCCGCGCGATCTGGATGCGCTGCTTCATGCCGCCGGACAGCTCCGCCGGGTACTTCCGCTCCTGGCCGTCGAGCCCGACCAGCTCGAGGTAGCGCATGGCGCGCTCGCGCCGCTCCGCCTTCGGCACGCGCTGCATGCGCAGGCCGAACTCGACGTTCTCCACCGCGGTCAGCCAGCCGTAGAGCGAGTCGTCGCCCTGGAACACCACGGCGCGGTCGCGGCTGGGCCCGCCGACGGGCGCGCCGTCCATGAGGATGCGTCCGGCCGTCGGGGCCTCGAAGCCCGCGAGCAGCTTGAGCACGGTGGTCTTGCCGCAGCCGCTCGGGCCGAGCAGGCAGAAGAACTCGCCGGCCTCGATCTCGACGCTGAAGTGCTCCACCGCGCCGTAGTCGTCGCCCTGCAGCGACCGGTACGTCTTCCCCACGTCGTCGAACGAGACCAGCGGCATGGCCGTCACCCCGGCGTGGCGATCGCGTACGGCTACAGCGCCAGGTACTGCTGGCGGACCGTCTCGTCCGCGCGGAAGGCGCTCGCGGTGCCCTCGTAGCGGATGTGCCCCTTCTCCAGCACGTAGACGCGGTCGGCCAGGTCCAGGCTGAACCCCACGTTCTGCTCGGCGAGCAGGATGGTCAAGCCGTCGCCGCTTGAGCCGGGCGACCTGCTCGCGCAGGTGATCGACGATCAGCGGCGCGAGCCCCTCGGACGGCTCGTCCAGGAGCAGGAGCTCGGGGTTGCCCATGAGGCTGCGGGCGATCGTGAGCATCTGCTGCTCGCCCCCGGAGAGAAAGCCGCCCTGGCGGTCCCGCAGCTCGCGGAGCTTCGGAAAGAGGTCGTACACCCGCTCGAAGGTGAAGCCGCCGGGCCGGGCGCGCTGCATCGCGACGTCCAGGTTCTCCCACACCGTCAGCTCGGAGAAGATGCGGCGGTCCTCGGGCACGAAGCCGATGCCGAGCTGGGCCACCTGGTAGGGGGCGCGCCCCCGGATGTCGCGGCCCTTCCACAGCACGCGGCCACGCGCCGGCGGCGTGAGCCCCATGATGCTCCGCATGGTCGTGCTCTTGCCCACGCCGTTCCGGCCGAGCAGCGCGACGCACTCGCCGGCGGCGAGGCGGAGCGACACGCCGAAGAGCACCTGGCTCAGGCCGTAGGCGGTGTACACGTCCTCGACGGCGAGGAGCGGGTCCGCGCTCATCAGTTCCGCTCCCCGAGGTAGACGCGCCGCACCTCGGCGTCGCGGCGGACCTCCTCCGGCGCGCCGTCGGCGATGACCCGGCCCTGGTGGAGCACGGTGATCCGCTGCGAGATCGAGAAGACCACCTCCATGTCGTGCTCGGTGAAGAGCAGGGTCAGGTTCCGCTCCCGGGCCATCCGCTCGATGAGCGCGATGGCCTCGCGCGTCTCCGTCGCCGACATCCCCGCGGTGGGCTCGTCGAGCAGCAGGATCTCCGGCTCCAGCGCGAGCGTGATGGCGAGCTCGAGCTGCTTCTGGGCGCCGTGGGAGAGGAACCCCGAGACCTCGCCGGCGTGGTCGAGGAGGCCCACCGCCTCGAGCAGCGCGTCGGTCTCCCCGCGATAGAGGCGCTCGACGGGCGCGAAGAGGTTCCAGCCGCGCCCGCGGTGGGACACGAAGGCGGCCTGCACGTTCTGGAAGACGGTGAGGCGGGGAAAGATGTTGGTCCGCTGGAACGACCGGCCCATGCCGAGACGGCAGAGGTCGTGCGGGGCGATGCCGGTGACGTCGCGGCCCTTGAACAGGACCTGGCCCGAGCTGGGGCGGAGGTGGCCGGTGATCAGGTTGAAGAGCGTCGTCTTCCCCGCGCCGTTGGGGCCGATGATCGCGCTGATGGAGCCCGGGGCCACGGCGAAGCTCACCCCGGCGACGGCCATGAAGCCGTCGAAGCTCTTGGCGAGCGCGCGCACCTCAAGCATCGCGCGCGACCCGCCCGCGGCGCCAGCGCCGCGCCAGGTCCTCGACGGCGCCGCCGAGGCCGCCGGGGAAGCCGAAGAGCAGCAGCACGAGGATGCTGCCGAGGATGAGCGGCCAGTACTGCGTGTACGACACGATCTGCTGGTTGAGCCAGAGGAGCACGAGGGCGCCGAGGGCGGGCCCGTAGAACGTGCCCATGCCGCCCAGCAGCGTCATGATCAGCACCTCGGACGACTTCGTCCAGTACGCGAAGTCGGGGAACACCCCGCGGTTGAAGATGCCGAAGAGGCCGCCGGCCAGCCCCGCGAAGACGCCGGCCAGGACGAAGGCGGCCAGCTCGTAGCGCCGCACGTTGACCCCGATGAACTCCGCGCGCTCGGCGTTCTCGCGGATGATGGTCAGCATGCGACCGAACGGCGAGGACACGATGCGGCGCAGCACCCAGAAGCAGGCGCCCACGAGGACGAGGGTGGTGAAGTAGAAGTAGTCGGAGGTGCGGTACCCGCCGAGGAAGGGGACGGCGGTGGCCGCCCGCTCCACCCAGTCGAAGCTCGGGTAGGGGATCTCGGGCATCCCCTGCTCCCCTCCCGTCACGCTGTTCCACTTGAAGCAGATCGCCCACACCACCTGCGCGAAGGCGAGGGTGAGCATGGCGAAGTAGATCCGCGTGAGCCGCACGCAGAAGTAGCCGAACACGAGGGCGAAGAGGCCCGCGGTCACGCCGGCGGCGACGAAGGCGAGCGGGAAGCTCACCCCGAGCCTGCTTCATGAGGATGCCCGTGGCGTAGGCGCCGATGCCGAAGTAGGCGGCGTGGCCGAAGGAGACGAGCCCGGTGTACCCGACCAGCAGGTTGAGGCTGGTGGCGAAGAGGGCCCAGATGGCGATGTCGTTGGCGAGGAACGTGTAGAAGCGGGAGCCGAGCGCGGGCACGCCGAAGGCGGCCACCAGCACGACGAGCCCCCACGGCACGCGGCGCCAGGTCACTGGTGAGCCCCGCGCATCAGACTAATGCCGAGCGGTGGGATTGTAGAGGCCCGTGGCGGTTACCGTATTCTGCGCGGATCACTGGAGCGGCCGGCCCAGGAGGCCCCACGGGCGGATGATGAGCACCGCGGCCATGAGGGCGAACACCGAGAAGATGGAGAACTGCGGGAAGAGCAGGATCCCGAACGAGAGCACCTGCCCGTACACGAGCGCCCCGAGGAACGTGCCCCAGAACGAGCCCAGGCCCCCGATCACGACCACCACGAAGGCCTCGACGATGATCTCGGTGTCCATGCCGGGCACGATCGTCCGCACCGGCGTCACCAGCGCGCCGCCCAGGCCCCCGAGGAACGAGGCGAGCACGAAGACCCCGGTGTAGAGCGCGTTGACGTTCACGCCGAGGGCGCCGAGCGACTCGCGGTCGAGGGCGGCGGCCCGGATGAGGCGGCCCACGCGCGTGCGCTGCAGGACGAACCAGAACCCGAGCGCGATGGCGGGGCCGAGCAGCAGGATGAAGAGGTTGTAGTAGGGGATGGTGGCGCCCAGCAGCGAGAACGCCCCGGCGAGCCCCGGCGGCCGGCTCACCGACTTCTGCTGCGTCCCCCAGATGATCTTGGCGGCGTCGGACAGGATGAGGACCAGGGCGTAGGTGAACAGGAGCTGGTAGAGCTCTTCCTTCCCGTAGAGGTGGCGGAACAGCAGCCGCTCGACGAGCCCGCCGAGCGCGGCGACGACGAGGGCGGCGCCGAGCGCGGCCACCCAGAACGTGCCGGGGCCGGGGCCGAGCCACTGCACGAACTGGAACGTGGAATACGCCCCCAGCATGTAGAAGGTGCCGTGGGCGAAGTTCAGCACGCGCAGGACGCCGAAGATCAGCGAGAGCCCCGAGGCGATGAGGAACAGGAACATCGCCGCGGTCAGCCCGCTCACCGACTGCGCGAAGACGAACGACGGATCAGGCACGCGCAGCTCCGGGGTCAGGTCTCGAAATGCAACACGGTGTGACGTCGATCACGAAATGTCGCGTTTCACGACCTGACCCCGGCGGCGCGCGGCTAGTCCATGAACTTCGTGGGGTCCACGTACTCGACGGGCTTGAGGATCGCGAAGGGGTACTTCGGGTCCATCACCGTCTTGCCGTAGAGCTGGCCGCGGTTCGCCTGGTGGTCCTTCTCGCGGATCGTTATCTTGCCCACGGGCGTGTCGAAGGAGAGGCCGAGGAGCGCCTTGGCCACCTTCTCCGTGTCCGCGCTGCCCGCCTTCTTGATGGCCTCGGTCAGCGCCTGGACGCCCATGATGCCCTGGATGGCCCAGGACGACGGGTACTCGTCCTTCAGGTACTTCGAGAGCTTCGCCACGTACTCCTTGTGGGCCGGAGAGTCGCCCCAGTAGAACGCGTCGTAGGTGTTCCCCCAGATCCCCACCGGATAGTCCGCGCCCATCGCCTTGGTGGTCTCCGGCGAGCCCGCCTCGCCCACGCCGATGAAGTTGTACTTGACCGCGTCGAAGTACCCCAGCGGCTTCGCCTGCTTGGCGAAGTTCACGAAGTGCCCGCCCCAGAGCGACGAGAACACCGCGTCCGGCTTCTTGGCCATCTGGGCGTTGATGAAGGGGGTGTAGTCCGGCTCGCCGAGCTTCGGCCACTGCTGATCCACGATCTGCACGCTCGGCTTGATCTTCTTCAAGTGCTCGACGAACTGCTTCGTGACGTCCTGCCCGTAGGCGTAGTCCGGGCTGATCGTGGCGACCTTGGTCACCGGCCACTTGGCCACGATCTCCGCGGCGCTGCGCCCCTCGATGGTGGTCGTGGAGGCGACCCGGAACACGTAGGGGTGGAGCTTGTCGGGCGCGGTGAGCTGATCGGTCTTCGGGATCGGCGCGATGAAGACGATCTTGTTCTCCTTCGCCACCACCGAGACCGCCGGCCCTTCCGCCGAGGTCAGCGTCCCGACCAGGAAGTCCACGTTCTCCTTCAGGATGAGCTCACGCGAGACGCGCACCGCCTCGTTGGCGTCGCCCTTGGTGTCCCGCGGCACCAGCTCCAGCTTGCGGCCGAGCACGCCGCCCTTGGCGTTGACCTCCTCGACGTACATCTGGGCCCCCTTGAGGGCGGGCTCGCCGAACAGCGCGCCCGGC
>CAVWWD010000002.1:0-146723 GCA_963758635.1 uncultured Candidatus Rokubacteria bacterium
AGGCTCCCGGCTCGGTCGAGGGATCCGGCGGCCGGGGTCGGACCGAGGCGGCCAGGGCGCGGCCGACCTCGCGCCGCAGGTCCTCCCCCGCGTATCCGCGCTTCGCGATGATGCGCTCGACGCCGCCGTTCAGGCGGTTCTTGTCGGCCTCGGTGAGGTCGCGGGCCGTGACGACAACCACGGGGATGTCGCGCCCGTCGGGGCGGCTCCGCAGCTCGGCCAGGAACTCGAAGCCATCCATCTCGGGCATGACGAGGTCGAGCACGATGACCTCGGGAAGCTCCGCGGCCACGCGATCGAGCGCCACGCGCCCGTTCTCCGCCTGACGAACCGTCCACCCGTCCCGCTCCAGGATCTGTCGCAGCCGCGCGCGAGTGTCCGCGTCGTCCTCCACGAGCAGCAGCCGGCCGGCGTGGCGCGGGCACAGGGCGCGGAGGACACCGAGCAGGCGCTCGCGGTCGACCGGCTTTACCAGGTAGTCCGCGGCGCCCAGCGCGAGCCCCCGCGTCCGCTCGTCGAGGATCGTCACCAGGACCACGGGGATGTCGGCCAGCGTGGGATCGCCCTTGAGCGCGGCCAGCACCGTCCAGCCGTCCAGGTCGGGCATCATGACGTCGAGGGTGATCGCGGCCGGATGAAGCTCGCGGGCGCGGGACAGCGCCTCGAGGCCGCCCGCCGCGGTGACGACCGCGAAGCCCGCGCGCACGAGGAACTGCTCCACGATCTCGCGCACGGTGGCGTCGTCGTCGACCACGAGCACCGTCGTTCCCGTGACGGCGGGTCGCCCGCGTGGCGCCACCGCCTCCTTCCCGACGTTGTCCGCGCGCGCCGGCCCCTCGCCGGCGGGGAGCGCGATGGCGAACGTCGAGCCCTGGCCGGGCGTGCTCTCCACGGTGATGTCGCCGCCCATCATGCGGCAGAAGCGCCGGCTGATGGCCAGCCCCAGCCCCGTCCCCCCGTACTTCCGCGTGGTGGAGGCGTCGGCCTGGGTGAAGTCCTGGAAGAGCCGCTCCACCTGCTCGGAACGTCATGCCGATCCCCGAGTCCGCCACCTCGAGCACGATCCAGTCGGCGTCTCCGCGGCGCGGGCGGCTGGCCCGGATGGTGACGAGCCCGCCCTGGGTGAACTTGACGGCATTGCTGGCGAGGTTGAGGAGGGCCTGGCGGAGGCGGGTCGCATCGACGTGCATCGCCCCGACCTCGGCCGGGCACTCGACGACGAGCCGGTTGCCGTCCTTCTCCGCCAGCGGCCGCATGGTCGTCCGCCACGTCCTCGACGATGGCATCCACGGCGACGGTCTCCGGATGCAGCTCCATCTTCCCGGCCTCGATCTTCGACAGGTCGAGGACGTCGTTGATGAGCGTGAGCAGGTGCCGCGCCGCCCGCAGGATGCGCTCGAGCGGCTCGACCTCGTCCTTGCGCCCAAGGTCACGAGCATCCTCGAGCAGGATCTCGCTGACGCCGATGATCGCGTTCATCGGCGTGCGCAGCTCGTGGCTCATGTTGGCGAGGAACTGCGACTTGTGCTCGCTCGCCACCTGGAGCTGACGGCCCTGCTCCTGGATCGCCTCGAACAGGCGCGCGTTCTGGATGGCCAGCACCGACTGGGTGCCGAAGGTCTGCAGGAGCTGGACGGTCTCCGGAGGGAACTCGCCGGCCACCTTGCGCCGGACCACCAGGGCGCCGATGACCCGGTCCTCGCGCAGGAGCGGCACGGCCAGCACCGCGCGGAAGCCCGCCCGGGCCAGGATGTCCTGCAGTCGGTTGCCCGGCTCACGCTCGAGGTCGTGAACCTGCACGGCGGTCCGAGCCGCCGCCGCTCGCCCCACCACCGTCTCGCCCATCCGGATGCGCGAGTCGTGCAGCGCCTCGATGAGGTCGCCGCTGATGCCGTAGTTCGACCGGGGCACGAACACCTGCGTCGCCTCGTCGAACTCGTAGATGGTCCCTCCGTCGGCCTTCGAGAGCAGGACGGCTTGCGTCACGATCGTGGTGAGCACGGTCTGGAGATCGAGCGTGGAGCTCACCGTCTGGCCGACGGCGCCGAGCGCCTGCAGCTCCTCCACCGCGCGCGCCAGCTCGCGCGTGCGCGCGTCCACCTTCTGCTCGAGGTTCGCGTACGACTCCTGGAGCCGCGCCGCCGTCTGGTTGAACTCCTGGCCCAGGGCCTCGATCTCGTCCCCGGTCCGCACCTCGATGCGATGACCGAGATCGCCCGCCCCGATCCGCGCCGCGCCGGCCTGGAGGACGCCGATGGGCGCCACCATCCGCCGGGCCAGGACGACGCTGGCAAGCAGCGAGAGCCCCAGGCCGAGCACGAAGATGACGGCGCTCCGGATGATCGGCGCGCGCAGGGGCGCATAGGCGTCGGCCAGCGGCCGCTCCACGACGACGAGCCATCCGAACGGGTTGACCGGAGCGTGCGCGGCCAGCACCTGATCGCCGTGCAGACCGTCGGCGACGGTCACAACGTCCTCCTCGGGCCGACCAGTGGTGGCCGCGCGGGCCGCGCGAACCTGGGGAAGCCCGGAGAGATCGCGCTTCTGCTGGACGACGCGGGCGTCCGGATGGGCGAACAGCTGCCCGCGTGAGTCCACCACGTAGGCGTATCCGCGGGCGCCGACCTCGGTCCGGGCGATCAGCTTGAGGACCGGCCTCAGCGTGAGCTCGGCGGCGGTGACCTCCACGGCGTAGGTGCCCACCGGTACGGCCAGCGTCACGTGGGGCTCGGCGTCGTCGCGGAAGTACACCGGGCTCACGTACGTGCGGCCGGCGCGCGCCTGCACGAACTTGGGCGCGCTCGAGAAATCCTCCTGGCTGCCGATCGCGTCGGGCTCGAGCCGCGACACCCGGAGCTGCTCGCGACCCGACACGTCGAGATGCGCGATCTCCATGACGGCGGGCGCGTTCCGGAGCAGGCGCAGGAAGTCCAGCTCGCGCTGCTCGGCCAGCGCCGTGCCCAGCCCCTGCCGGAACGGGAGCTTGCCGCGCCGCACCTGCGCGGCGGCCGGGTCGTCGGCGGCGGCCAGGGTGGTATCGCGCACCTGACGCTCGATCTCCTTGAGGAACTGCTCGATCTGGACGGCGATGGCCGCGGCCTTGGCCCGCTCGACCTGCACGATCGACCGCTTCGTCTCCTGGTAGGAGAAGAACAGCTCGACCAGGCTGCTGATCATCAGCACGCCGCCCACCAGCACGAGCAGGAAGACGACGTACTTCCTCCGCAGCCGGCGCCGGGGCGCGGCGGCGGGCGCCGGGGGAACGCGGCCGGCCGGCGCCGGGGCGCCGCCGGTCATCGACGGAACCCGTCGGCGCGGAGCAGGATCTTGCGCGGCACGGACAGGCCCAGCAGGTCGGCCGTCTTCAGGTTCACGGCGAGATCGACCTTGTCGGCGCCCTCCACCGGCACGTCGTGGGGCCGCGCGCCGCGCAGGAGCTTGGCGACCAGGGAGCCCGCCTGCACGCCCTGGGCGAAGTAGTCGGGCCCGTACGAGACCAGGCCGCCGTGACCGACCCAGAGCGCCGTCGTGAAGGCGGCGGGCACGCGGGAGGCCAGCGAGGCGTCGAGGATCGCGGCGGGGATGTCCAGGCTGGAGCTCTCGGGAGCGAGGAGCGCATCGCGCGGCCGCACGTCACGCAGCGCCAGCGCGATCTCCCCCGTGGTCAGCACCGCTCGCGGCAGGATCTCCAGCTTCAGGCGCTGCGCCGCGCCGACGGCGTTCGCGACCACGGGCTTCGTGCTGGGGTCGCCGCCGTCGTGGATGACCCAGACGCGACGCGTGGCCGGCACCAGCGTCCTCAGGATCTCGATGCGCTTGGCCACCAGCCGGGCGTGCAGGCTGGTGATCCCGGTGACGTTGCCCTCCGGCCGCGCGAGGTTGCTGACGAGCCCCGCGGCCGCGGGGTCGCCCACCAGCGTGAAGACGATGGGGATGCTGGGCGTCGCGTCCTTCGCGGCGCGCGTGGCGGCGTGCTGAATGGTGAAGACGAGATCGACGGGGGCCCGCGCGAGCGCCGCCGCCGCCGCCGGCAGCGCCTCGATGCTCCCCTCGGTGAAGCGGATGTCGAACGTCACGTCGCGGCCCTCGTGCAGGCCGACCTGCCCGAGTCCCGCCTTGAGCCCTTCGACGGTCGGGTGGCTGGCCGTCCACGCCTCGGTCAGCACGCCGACGCGGTACGGACGAGAAGCCGGCTGCGCCTCGGCGAGGCCGGCGAGCATCCCGAGGAGGACGAGGGCGGCGAGCCACGTGCCGGCCCCGGCCCGGCGGTCCATCACAGCGCGACGAACTGGTGGTACGCGCCCTCGGAGATGGTGCGCCAGCCGGAGAGCTGAGCCTGGAACTTCGTGAACGACGCGTAGACCTTCCGCGCCATCGGGCTCTTCTCGGATTCCTCGCGCAGGACCTCGGCCGAGAGCTTCTTGAGGTCCCGCAGCACGGGGACGGGAAGCTGCAGCACCTCGACCTTGCCCTTGAACTCCGTCCTGAGCCTCTCCAGGGCGATCGTGTTCTTCGCCTCGTACTCCATGAGCCCCTGCACCTGGCTGGAGACGACCGCGTAGTCGACGATGCGACGGAGGTCGACGGGCAAGGCGTCGTAGGCCTTCCGGGCGAAGACGAACTCCAGCGTGGTGGCCGGCTCATGCCAGCCCGGGTAGTAGTAGTACCGCGCGGTGTTCTGCAGCCCGAGCTTCATGTCGTCGTGCGGGCCGACCCACTCGGTGGCGTCGATCACGCCCCGCTCGAGCGCCGCGTAGATCTCGCCCCCCGGGGTCAGCACGACGGACGTGCCGGCCTTGGCGACGACCCGGCCGCCGAGCCCGGGGATGCGCATGCGCAGGCCCTTGTAGTCGGCGAGCGTGTTGATCTTCTTCCGGAACCACCCCGCCATCTGCGGCCCGGTCGCCACGCCCGGGCGCGGCACCAGGTTGAAGGCGGCGTAGGTCTCCTCCCACAGCTTGAGGCCGTCGCCGTGCAGGTACCACGTGGCCATGCCGCCCGGGTTCATGCCGAACGGGACGCTCGTGAACCACTGGACGGCCGGATCCTTCGCCGCCCAGTAGTAGGACGCGCCCATGAAGGCCTCCACGGTGCCCTTCGACGCGGCGTCGAAGCAGTCGAGCGGCGGCATGATCTGGCCGGCCGGGAAGACCTCGATCTTGAGCCGGCCTCCGCTCAGCTCGTCGACGACCCGCGCCACCTGCTGGGCCGCGCCCTGCATCACGTCGAGCGCCGGGGTCCACGTGGTCGGCATCCGCCACTGGAACTTCGGCTGGGCGATGACGTTGGGGGCTCCGGCGAGCGCGACCGCCCCACCCGCGGCCAGCGCAGCGGTCGTCCTGGCGATGAACCGACGTCGCTGCATGAGGAGGTCTCTCCCCTGCCCCGAGGAACTGGTCCCGATCAAGGGTGGCGCCTCGAACGAGCCGTCTCGGCAGCTTTCGTCACGGGAAGGGAGGCAGGTGACCGGGGCCACGACCGGCCACGTGGAGCGCGCTGGCGGGGCATTCTAGCACAGGCCACGCGGCCATCCGTCGACCGGTCCGGCCGGGCGCCCCAGGGCTGATCCGCTTCTGCGCCGAACGCTCAGGCCTGAGCGACCGGCGTGCGAGCCTGCCGGCTGGCAGACGGCGATTGCCGAAAGCTCGGTGGTCCGCCGGCGGCACGAAGCGCGTCCGCTCCACGCGAGGTTATCCGGTTTCAACTTCGGCGCGTCCAGACCCGAGGATGCCTGGATCCAACGGACTGGAAGGATGCGCGTGGACGACGATCTGGCGCGGTTCGATCCCGTAGAGGATCGCGTAGGGGAACCGTCGAATCGAGGCGCCCGGCGCATTGAGCGGATCGACGAGGGCGAAGCTTGCGGATGATGTCGAATCGTTGCGAGACACGCGTCGACGGCGGCCAGGAAGGCGCCGGCACGGTCGGGCGCCTGCGTGTGATACCAGAGGTGGGCCTCGTCCAGATCAAGCTCGGCCTCAGGCGTGAGACGGAGCCGCTTCACTTACGGCGTCGAAGCTTGGCATGTACCTGGGCCAGGATTTCGATCAGCCGAGGGATTTCGCGCAGGAGCCCGCCGCCGGGCATCTGCTCCTTGCGCTGAGCGTCAGTGACCGGAACCGCTTCGGGGTGTCGATCGGGCTGTCCCAGATCGCCTTCCAGGAGCTAGTCGATCGGTGGCGCCGAGGGACTGCTCGATCTCGCTGGCGTACCGTGGCTCGATGGCTGAATTCTCCGCTTCTCGTTCCGGCGACCGCAACCGACACATCAGTATCGATAGACATGACGACTTCCGCGCGGTGAGGCTGACCTCCGGCGCTCGACGCGGGTTAGCCTGACGTTGCTCGCCTCGCGTCCAGGGCTGCAGGCTCTCGCCCCGGTCGACGCGAGGACGCTCACAGGGCTCAAGCCGCGTAGCGCACCACTGCGAGTGCTAGGGGCCGTCGAGCGGCGCAGAAGCTCGTCGACTCGGGCGAGCACCCTGTCTTGCGACGCCGCGAACGTGCTTGATGATTCGATCAGATCGATCCGTCGCAGGCGAAACGATGACGGGATTGTCAGTGCCTCAGAGGTCTTGACGGTCCTTGAGGTCTGCCGCGAACAACGACCTCGAACTTGCGCAGGCCGCGCCAGCGGGCACGATCGGCGGCCCCTGGCGCCCCGCTCGACCACAAGGATTTTGTCCACACACGGTAGCCGAGCTCCGACGCCTGAACAGACTGTGATTATGCGCTTTGGCCCAGTGAGCTCGACCGTAGCCAGCCGGCCTGCGCATGCTCTGCGCTGCCCACCGGTATCGACGGTCGTCAGATTGCGCGTGGTCATCGATCGCAAGATCTGCGATCCTGTCTTCGGCAACTCGAGAAGACATGCGAATCCCAGCAGAACCGATGATCGCGTCAGGCTTGTCTCTGTATCGGATGGCTATCGGCACGGCCTTCGACCTCATCTTCCTCCGGGATCTCGAGCGGCCACGGGTTCCCGAGGGGCGGCAGCCGCGCTAGGCTGTAAGGGCGCTGCTACCCGTATGTCATAGGATGTCGAGAGCGAGCCGGTGCATGAGACCTCGGGCGACCGATTGCCTTGAGGTTCGGCGCGGTAGAGCTATAGCGTGGGGGAATCGCATCGGCAAGCGCTCGGCGGGCGTAACACGTCCCAGACGCGCCGGCGGACCGCGGGTTCCTTGTCTCCCCCGCGGGGGGCACTCCCGGCCACGCTGGGGTGGCGGCGGGTTGACCCGGCCGCGCCCGGACCGTAGCCTCGATGTATTCATCATGGGACGCTGACAGGGGGCGCGATGAGCGATAGGGTGCCCGGCAGGGAGAGCGACATGGCGCTCGAGACCGAGTCCGTCGCGCGGCGGCGGCGCTTCAGCGTGGACGAGTACCACCGCCTGGGCGACAGCGGGATCATCGGCCCCGACGAGCGCGTGGAGCTGATCGAGGGCGAGATCATCGAGATGACCCCCATCGGCCGGGACCATGCGAGCGTCGTGGATCGCCTCAACATGCTCTTTGCCAGGCGGGTGGGCGACCGGGCGCACGTGCGGGTCCAGGGGCCGGTGACGCTGCGGGCCCTCGCGTCCGAGCCCCAGCCGGACCTGCTCCTGCTGCGGCCCCAGCCCGACTACTACCGCTCCGGCCACCCCGAGCCGCCGCACGTCCTGCTGGCCATAGAGGTGATGGAATCGTCGGTGGCCTATGACCGGCGGCGGAAGCTGCCGCTCTACGCGCGGGCCGGCTTCCCGGAGGTCTGGCTGGTGGACGTGAACGTGGACGTCACCAGCGTCTATCGCGGCCCGACGCCCGGCGGCTATCGCGAGGAGCGCACCGTCCGCCGGGACGACGCCATCGCCCCGCTGGCCCTCCCCGACCTCGCCCTCCTCGGCCGCGACCTCACGGGCTGAGGGGGCCGGGTGGCGAGCCAGGTAAGTCAGATGACGCGGTCAGAAGACCGCGCGCGGCATGCGGGCGACCTGCCCCGCGTCCATCACCCCCGCCGGCGGCTTCCGCCGAGAACGGAGCGACGACATGGATGACACCGCGATGGCCCCGGAGTGCCTTGCCGGCGTGCGAGTCCTGGACCTCTCGCAGTTCGAGGCGGGTCCCTCCTGCACCGAGGTCCTGGCGATGCTCGGGGCCAACGTCGTCAAGGTCGAGAGCCCGAAGGGGGGCGAGCCCGGCCGCACGATCGGCACCGGGCCGGCGCCGGGCGCCGACGGCTACTACTTCATGACCTACAACGCCAACAAGAAGTCGGTCACCGTCGACCTGAAGACCGAGCGCGGCATCGCGCTCGTCAAGGAGCTGGCCGAGCGCGCCAACGTCTTCGTGGAAAACATGGCCCCGGGCACGATCGAGCGCCTGGGCCTGGGCTGGGACGTGCTCCACGCGCTCAACCCGCGCCTGATCTACGCGCAGGTCAAGGGGTTCGGCGAGGGCAGCCCGTACGAGCACAACCTGGCCTTCGACATGATCGCGCAGGCGTGCGGCGGCACGATGAGCATCACCGGCGAGCGCGAGGGGCGCCCCTGCAAGCCGGGCCCGACGATCGGCGACACCGGGACGGGCATGCTGCTGGCCATCTCCATCGTGAGCACGCTCTTCCAGCGCCAGCGCACCGGCACGGGCCGGCGCATCCAGATCGCCATGCAGGACGCGATGCTCCAGTACATCCGCGGCGCGTTCGCCCAGAACCTGCGCACCGGCGCGCCGGCCATGCGCAACGGCGCCCGGACCCTGGCCGGCGGCCTCGCGCCCTGCGGCATCTACCCGTGCGCGCCCGGCGGGCCCAACGACTACGTGTACCTCTTCACCAGCAACACCAACCCCGAGCACTGGCGGCGGCTCCTCAAGGTGATGGGCCGCGAGGACCTGCTGGACGACCCGCGCTTCGCCACGCGCGAGAAGCGAGCCGAGCACGAGGCGGAGATCGACGCGATGGTCTCCGAGTGGACCAGGAAGCGCGACAAGCACGAGGCGATGCGCCTGGTCGGCGCCGCCGGCGTGCCCGCGGGGGCCGTGCTCGACACCGGGGAGCTCCTCGGCGAGCCGAGCTTCGAGGCGCGCGGCATCATGCAGACCATGCAGCATCCCCGCGGGACGATGAAAATGCCCACCTTCCCGGTGCGGTTCGACGGCGCGCCGCCCCGGGTCACGCCGTCACCGCTCCTGGGTGAGCACAACGCCGCCGTGCTCGGCGACTGGCTCGGCATGAGCGAAAACGACGTGGAGAAGCTCCGGCGCGACGGCGTGCTCTGATCCCCTCTCCCCTCGGGGGAGAGGGTCAGGGTGAGGGGCGGTGGCACGAGCACGCGGGCTGACGCAGCGTCACCGGGCGCCGAACGCCTCCTGGAACAGCGCGAGCATGGCGGCCCAGGAGCGCCGATCCGCGGCCGCGTTGTAGGCGAGCGCCGGGTTGCCCAGCGTGTCGGCGTCCGGGTTCGTGAAGCTGTGCACCGCGCCGCCGTAGCTCACGAGCTGCCAGTCCGCCTGGGTGGCGCGCATCTGCGCTTCGAACGCGGCGACCTGCTCGGGCGGGATCAGCGGATCGTTCGCGCCGTGGCACACCAGCACCTTGGCGCGGATGTTCCTCGCGTCTTCCGGGCGCGGCGCCTCGAGCCCTCCGTGGAAGCTCACGATGGCGGCGAGCGGCGCCCCGCTCCGGCCGAGCTCGAGCGCGGTGCTCCCACCGAAGCAGTAGCCGATGGCGGCGAGCCTCGCCCGGTCCACGCCGGGCTGGGCGGACAGGGCGTCCAGCGCCGCCTGGGCGCGCGCGCGCCAGCGGTTCACGTCCGAGCGGACGTCGGTCATCATCTGGATCGCGCCGGGGAGGTCCTTCGCCTGCGCGCCGTCCCCGTACGGGTCGGCGGCCAGCGCGACGTAGCCGACCGCGGCCAGCCGTCGCGCCCGCTCCATCACGTGCTCGCCGATGCCGAACGCCTCGGGAAACAGCACCACGCCGGGCCGCGCCCCCGACCGACCGTCGTCGGCCAGGTAGCCCTTCAGGGACACGGCGCCGTCACGGTATTCGAGCGTCTTGTTTGCCATGGTCGTGCTCGTCCTTTCGAGTCCAGAGCGCTCCGGGATTGGCGAGCGCGCGGTCAATAGCCGTCGGCCCAGTCTACGACGTTCGTCAGCGGCCGCCCCTCGAGGTACGCGCGCAGGTTGTCGCAGAAGAGCTCGATGCCCCGGTGCCCGCGCACGTCGGTGCCGCCGGAGACGTGAGGCGTGATGAGCACGCGCTCGTCGTCCCACAGCCGCCGGTCCGGCTCGCGCTCGAACTCGCCCGCGTAGACGTCGAGCGCCACCCCGCGCAGCCGGCCCGCGGCGAGGGCGGCGACCAGCGCCTCCTCGTCCACGATCTCGCCGCGCGCCACGTTCACCAGGATGGCGCCGGGCTTCATGGCGGCGAAGGCCTCGCGGCCGATCAGCCCCGTCGTCTCCGGCGTCCACTGGCAGCAGACCGCCACGGCGTCGCTCTCGGCGAGGAGCGTGTGAAGCGCCTCGGGGCCCTCGAGACGGCTGAACCCGTCGGGCCGCTTGGCGCCGGGCGCGACCCGCCGGCGTGTGCCGACCACGCGCATGCCGGCGCCGGCGCAGAGCTGCCCCACCGCCTGCCCGATGCCGCCGGCGCCGACGACGCAGACCGTCTTCCCCTCGAGGAGCATGGGGCGATACGCGGCGTGGTCGAAGCGGCCCCGCTCCCGATCACGCGAGGCGCGGTGAAGGCCACGGGCGAAGTGCAGCACGCTGGCCAGGACGTACTCGGCCATGGGCCGGACGTTCCCGACGCCGCGCGAGGTGGTGACGACGACGTCGCTGCCCCAGAGATCCCCGCGGAGCAGGTTGCTCGCCCCCGCCGGAAGCTGGTGGAACCAGCGCAGCCGCGGCGCGCGGGCGCGGAGGTCGAGCGGGAACGGAAAGCCGCCGAGGACGATCTCCGCGGTGGCCAGCGCGCGGTCGCGCTCCTCGCGCGACGTGGCCGGCTCGGCGCGGCGGCCCACGTAGCGCTGGACCGTCCATGCCGGCCAGCTCTCGCCGAACTCGCCGTCGAACCAGCCACGGGCGTCGACGACGCGGAGGCTCGGGTGGACCGCGGCGATACGGCCCAGCGCCTCGTCGGGTGTCGGCACGATCACCACAACGTCCCTCATCGGCGGCATCGTCGCCAGGTTCCAAGGCCCTCCCATGGCAGGAGATCGCGCGACGCATCTCGGGGCCGGACGGCAGGCGCATCGAGCGGGGCGCGATACGCATCTTCAGCCCGGAGGGCGGGATCATCAAGGGCTCATCGCGCTTTGAGGCGGACCTCCTCGAGCGGCGCCGACCACGGGTACGGGTTGATCAGCATCAGCGCGGCCTCGGCCACGCGCGGCCCGATGCCGCTCGGCCAGTGATACTCGAAGATGGGCACGAACCTCACGCGCTCGTGCAGGATCTGCTGGATCTGGTGCAGCATGGCCTCGCGCTTCTTCCGGTCGGTCTCGACCGCCTGCTGCCGGTAGAGCGCGTCCACGTCGGGATAGCCGCCGTAGGCGTACGTGCCCTCGCTGGGCACCACCTCCGACATCCGCGTGGCCGCATTGCCGTAGAGCGCGGTCCCGCACACGCAGATTCCGCGCAGCTTCTTCGACTGCCAGGCCGCGAAGAAGGCCGCGCGCTCCATGGGCCGCATGCGGCTCTTGATCCCCACCGCGCCGAGGTACCCCACGATCGCCTCGCCCCGGGCGAAATAGGGCGGCGTCACGTGCAGCTCGCCGGCGTCGAACCCGCTCGGGTAGCCCGCCTCGGTCAGGAGCTGCTTCGCTCGCGCCGGGTTGTAGGGATGCGGCTCGATGGGCAGCGCGAACTCGAACGTGCGCGGGATGATGCTGCCCGTCGGCTTCGAGGCGCCCAGGGTTTCCGCCTCGGAGAGCCGTTGCCGGTCGATGGCGTAGCTCGCGGCCAGCCGGACCCGCTTGTCCGCCCACGGCGACTTCGGATCCCACATGTCCAGGAAGTCCATGGCGCTGATGCCGATGCCGCCGGAGAAGGCGAGCCGCAGGTTCGGGTCCTTCTTGAGCTCCTGGGCCTCGGGCGCCTCCAGCAGGTACGCCACGTCCACCTCGCCGCGCTTGAGCATCGCCAGTCGCGTGGTGGCCTCGGGCACGCTCTTGAAGACCAGCCGCTTCACCGAAGGCGTCTTCCGCCAGTAGCCCTCGAACGCCTCCATGACCAGCTCGATGCCGACGGCGTGGCTCACGAACTTGTACGGCCCGAGCCCGATCGGATGCTTCTTGAAGCCGTCGTCGCCGACCTTCTCCACGTACTTCTTCGGCACGACCCAGCCGGTGCCCGTGACCAGCGTGCCGTAGAACGCCATGAAGTCCGGGAAGGGCTCGTGCAGGTGGAAGCGCACGCGGTACGTTCCCGCGACCTCGACGTCACGCACCTTCTCCTTGAGGATGCGGGCGCCCTTGGTCCGATGGAAGCTGAACTTCACGTCCTCGGCGGTGAAGGGATCGCCGTTGTGGAACTTCAGCCCCTCCCGGAGCTTGAACTCGTAGACGCGCTGGTCGGGGCTCACCGTCCACGACTCGGCGAGGCTGGGCGCCATGAGGTTGCCCGGCATCGGCTTCACGAGCGCGTCGTGGATCGCGTACAGCACCCAGAATGGCGTGATCTGCCCCTGCACCTCGGCGGGATCGAGCCAGACGGGCGCCAGCGTCACGTAGAGGGCCCAGCGCATCTCGCCTTCCGGCTTGGCCTGCGCGCCGGCTTCGCCGGCAAGCCCCACCACGGCGAGCGCGCCGAGCAGCCCCAGGACGACCCATCGAGATCGAGTCGAGAGCCTTTGCGTGTGGTCCATGCGTCTACCCTCCGTCGGGGTTCGCGGTCACGCTCCGTGAAGCGGTCGAAGTCCGGCGAGCGCGAGGGGGATCGAAGACGGAGGGGGGAGCGCGCGAGGGACTGCGCTCCCCGCGGAACCGGAGGCCTTCCGGATCGTTCTGCCGAAGGCGCGGCCACTGCATGCCGGGTGGGCCTCCTTTCCAGGAGGGGACCGGACCGGTTCCTGCGGGGAGACGACTCAGTCGAGACTAGGCTCGCCGGTTGCGCCGGTCAAGGCGCAACGGCCGCGTGATCACCGGCTGCGCCTCACATTCCTGCGGACGTGGTGGCGCTTCATCGCCGCCGGGCGCGCCCGCCCCGCCGGACCGGGGCGCCGTTCACTCCTTCCCCGGGTGATCGAAGAAGCGTTCGGTGGTGTCCTCGGTCCAGAAGAACAGCCGGTGCTCCCGCGCCTCGCCGTCCGTGACGATCCACATCTGGTCGTGCGCGGCACTCTCCTGGTCGCGCACCTTGAACTTCCAGCCGGGTTGGAGCCCGCGCTCGAACTCCTCCCAGTACTCCGCCGTCCAGCCGGAGTCAGGGCCGATGCCGAAGCGGAAGTACATCTCCTTGAACGCCTCCTTCGACACCTCGCGGAACGCCGGCTCGCTCATGGGGCCTCCCTGTCGCCCGTGTCACCCGGCTTGCGCTTCCGCGAGGTCCACGAACCGGCAGAGCGCGTTGATCAGGCGCATCTGCTCGATGGTCCGCGCGCGGGACTCCAGGAGGCGCGGGCTCGCCACCACGATGGCCAGGCACATGGCGCGGGACACCGCCACGTTCAAGCGATTGCGCGAGAACAGGAACTCGAGCGTGCGCGGCACGTCCTCGGCGCTCGACGTGGCCATCGAGTAGAAGACCACGGGCGCCTCGCGGCCCTGGAACTTGTCGACGGTGCCCACGGGCACGTCGCCGAGGCCGGCCGAGCGCAGCGCCTCCCGCAGCCGTCGCACCTGCGCGTTGTAGGGGGCGACCACCATGAAATCCGTCTCGCGGAGCGGCCGCGTGTCGCCGTCCTCTGTTCGTCCACTTGCCGCCGACCATCCCGCGGATCTCCGCGGCGACCGCTCTCGCCTCCTCCGTCGAGGCCGAGGCGTTGCCGAGGTGATGCACCGGCCGGAACCGGAGCCCGGTCCCGAAGTCCGTGGCCTGGCGGGCCACCTCCGGGCACGCCGTCCAGGCGGCTCTCGTACACGACCTCGGAGATGAAGCGGCACACGTCCGGATGCATGCGGCGCGTGCGCTCGAGGAAGACGCCCCGGTCCGGGGGAATGGTCGCGTGCGCGCCGAGCAGGTGCTCGAGCACCGACGCCTCCGTGCCCGGCGGATGCGTGCCCTGGGAGACCTGGGCGAGCTGGAGCGGATCGCCCAGCAGGACGACGTTGCGCGCGGCGGCGCCCATGGCGAGGGCATCGGCCAGCGACACCTGCCCGGCCTCGTCGATCACGAGCGTGTCGATCATGGGCGTCGCGCCGCCGTCGAGGTCGCGGTGGGCGAAGAGCCAGGACGTGCCCGCGAAGAGGAGCACGTCGGGGCGGGCGCCGGCGAAGTCCGCCACCTCCCGCGCGTTGGTGATGGAGTCGCCGTGGTAGAGCGACTCGTCGTTGGTGTCGGAGCACTTCTTGAGGCCGCGAAAGCGGACCCCTTCCTCGCGCGCCGCCTTCTCGACCTCGGCGAGCAGGTTGTGGATCGCCTTGTGGCTGGTCGCCGCGACGCCGACACGGCGGCCGAGCCGCATCAGCGCGGTGACCAGTCGCGCCCCCGTCCACGTCTTCCCGGTGCCTGGCGGGCCCTGGATGAAGAGGTAGCTTCCGTCGAGCGCGGAGGTCAGGCCGCGCAGCTCCTCGGTGTCGATCGTCTGGACGCTTCCGCCCGCCGGACGGCCGCGGAGCCGGGGCGCGTTCCGCGCCAGGATGTCGCGCAGCGCCGGGTAGCGGCCGTCGCCGGCAAGCATGGAGGCGGCCAGCCGGCCCAGCGCGCGCCGCTGCTCGGTCGTGGTGAGTGGTCCTCCCGGAACGAGCGCCCGCGGCAACGGGACATCCGCCAGGCCCGGCCCCCGCCGGAGCTCCAGGGTGCCACCAACGTCGTCCACGTCCACGATGGTCCCGGCCAGCTTCCTGGTCGCGGGGTCGTACGGCTTGTCGCCCGCGCCGAGCTTGTGCTGCTGAGGGGGGAACGCGAGCCGGTGCCTGAGAGATTTCTTGTCGGGGATGCCGCGCCCGACCGGGGCCAGCCCGCCGATCGACTCCGCGTCGTCGACGAGTTCCTCGACCGTCATCTGGTTGAGCCGCTCGAAGAACCACCACCACCCGGGCCGGGCTTCCCGGCGGTGGTACTCGAGCAGCTCGCCGGCCAGCCACCGTGGCGATCCGGGCTCCGCGCCCTCGACGAGGGCGGCGCGCAGCGCGCCGCGCTCGCCGGCATCGGCGTCGTCGCGGGCGGCGACGGCTTCCACGTCCGCCCAGGACGCGTCGTCCGGGCGCCGGGCCACGAGCCAGTCGCGGAGCGCGAGCGTGGCGCGGCAGTCCTCGTCGTTGTAGGCGGCGATGCTCTCGAGCCGCGCCGGGTCGCCCGTGTCCATCCAGCGCTCGTAGGCCAGGACGGCGCGCGTGCCGCTCTTCACATCGGCCCGGCGCTCGAACTCGGCCAGCGCCTCGATCTCCTTCAGCGAGTAGCTCCCGACCCCCGCCCGGAGCCCCTGGCGCACCACCGTGTGGAGGTTCACGAAGACCTTCCGCCGCAGCAGCTCGTCGACCGCGTCCTCGCGGCTCGCGTAGATGCCCATCAGCTGCGTGATCGCCGCTTTCTCGTAGGCGCCGTAGTGGTACACGTGCATGCCGGGATCCCGGGCGAGGCGCTCGTGGACGAGGTCCACGAACCCCTCGAACAGCCGGCGCTCCTCGACCCGGTCGTGGGCCCACATCGGCTGGTAGCGCCAGTCCGCGCCGTCGCGGAGGACGAGGCCGAACAGGAAATGGAGGCCGCGCGCCGGCTCCCAGAACGGATCGCCCTCGATGTCGAAGATCACGTCTCCGGCCGACGGTCGAGGCAGCAGGGAGAACCCGCGGCCCGCGTCGGCCGGGATCGCGATGCCAGTCGAGGCGGCCCGTGGTCCGCCGAGCGAGCTGGAGCGCCGCCTGATCGCGAAGCGTCGCCGAGCGCAGAGTCGGCCACGCCCTCCACGCGCGCCTCGGGCGGCGACGTCGCGAGGGTGGCGAGCGTCGGCAGCCCGGCGCCGCGCAGGAGCTCCACCTGGTCGCGGCGGACGTTCGCGACGAGCGAGAGATGGTCCTCCGCCTCCCAGCGGTCCGCGCACACGCCGCGGAACTGGCAGAGCGCGCAGTGGTCGACGGGGTATGGCTCGGTGGCCCCGGCGTGGCGACGACGGCCTCGAACCCGGCGCGCACGCGACGGTAGTACGCGGCGAAGTCGTCGTAGCGCAGCGAGATCTGCTCGCCCACCCCGAGCAGCACGTGCATGCGCTCCGGCGGCGCGCCCTGGATGGCGGCGATCCCGTCGCTGTAGAAGCAGAGCTGGAGGACGTAGGTCGGCTTCTCGGCGCGGGCCAGCTTGGCATCGAGCGGCTCGTAGCCCCACGCGCCGAGGCTCGTGGCTCTCGGAACCTTCAGCAGGAAGTCGGCGCGGCCGCGCCACCGGCCCGCCACGAACGTGGCCTGCGAGATCACGTCGGCGCCCGCCCGCATGGCGTCCGCGGTCCGGCGCGCCGCGGTGTCGAAGTCCCACGATCCGCCGAGCGGCACGTCCACGATCGTGCGCCCCTCCTTCCGCAGGCTCTCGAGGTGCGCGCGCTCGTGCTCCTCGCCCTTCCGCCGGAGGAGGTCGCTCTCCTGGTCGGCCAGGTACGGGCGAGGCCGCTGCCCGAGCGCCACCTCGAGCGCGAGCGTGGTGAGGTGGGCGCACTCGACGTGATCGTTCAGGTCGGAGGGGGAGAGGATGATCTGCCCGGCGACGTTCTGCATCGGCTCCCGCTACGAGCCTACGGCTGTTTCGCGAGCCGCTCGATCTCGCCGACCACGCGCTGGAGCTCCCCGGCCAGGCGCTCCGGCCCCACCCGGAGGAAGGTGTCGGCCAGGGCCCGGTAGTCCCAGAGCGTCGGCGATGGCCTCGTCCTCGGTCGCGCCGTGCTCGAGCGCGATGCTGGCCACGCCGAGGAGGTGGGAGACGTACGGAATGCTCGTGCCCTTCCGGACCTGCGCGGCGTGGAGCCGGGCCGCGAAGACCAGCGCGTCCTCGAAGCGTGCGGACAGCGGCATCGGACGACGTGGGATCCCGCAGGGACCGGCGCTCGACACGCTCTTACGCGAACGAGCGGGGCGCCGGTCCGCTCTCGCGGGATCCGCGAATGCGTCGGGTCAGATGACGTCCTGCGTCTTCAGCTCTTCCAGCTGGCTCGGGGTCATGCCCAGCCACTCGCCGTAGATCGCCGCGTTGTGCTCGCCGAGGAGCGGGGAGCGATCCACCGGCACGTGCGAGTCGGACATCTTCACCGGCCAGCCGGGCAGCGTGAACTTGCCGCGCTTGGGATGGTCCACGGTGACGATCATCTCGCGCTTCTGGATCGCCGGGTCCTGGGCGATCTCCATCGTGTCGTAGACGGCCCCGGCGGGGACGCCGGCGTCGCCCAGGACCTGCATCACCTCGGCCTTGGTGCGGCTCTGGGTGAACTCGGTCAGGATGCGGTCCACCTCGTCGTGGTGGGCCCACCGCTGCTCCGGCGAGTTGAAGCGCGCGTCGCCGATCAGCTCCTCGCGGCCGATGGCCTTCAGCAGCCGATCCCAGTGCCGGTTGCCGGCGCGGGTGGTGTAGATGAAGCAGTAGTCGTTGAGCCCGCCGCCCTTGCACTTGTAGAGGCCGCTCGGCGCCGTGGTGCCGAGCGCGCTCCGGTTGCCCGAGCGCACGGCCGCCTTGCCGGTCGCGGCCTGGCGCGCGAAGGCGATGCGACTGAAGTTGATCACCGCGTCCTGCATGGCCACCTTGACGTGCTGGCCCCGGCCGGTGCGCTCGCGCTGGTGCAGCGCGGCCAGGATGCCGATGGCGCAGTGGAGCCCCGTGCCCGTGTCGCCGATGGTGGGCCCGGGCTTGAGCGGCTCGGTCTCCGTGGTGCCGGTGAGGCTGAGCGCGCCGCCCACGGACTGGGCGATCATGTCGAAGCTCACGTAGTTCTCGTAGGGGCCCTCGCCGAAGCCCTTCACCTGCGCGTAGATGAGCCGCGGGTTGACCTTCTGGACGACGTCCCAGCCGAAGCCCAGCCGCTCGATGGCCCCCGGGGCGAAGTTCTCGATCATCACGTCGGCCTGCTTCAGCATGTCGATGAAGATGGCGCGGCCGCGCTCGCTGGACAGGTTCAGCGTGACGCTGCGCTTGTTCGCGTTCAACAGCATGAAGTAGTGCGAGTCCACCCCCTTGGTGTCGGTGGACGCGCCGCGCCCCTGGTCGCCGCCCTTGGGGTTCTCGACCTTGATGACGTCGGCCCCCAGCCAGGCGAGCGCCTCGGTGCACGAGGTCCCGGCCTCGAACTGGGTCAGATCGAGCACCTTCACGTCCTGGAGCGCGGTCTTCTGTGTCATGTGTGGACCCTCTCGTCAGCGAGAACGGTTAGATGTGTCGCACGGTTGACATCGTCCCCGAGCTCAGTGGTACGCCGCCGCCCCGACTCACTCGCCTTCCAGAGCGCTCGCGTCGGCCACGATGATCTTGGTGCCGTCGGCCTTCTCGCAGTACACGGTGACGTCGGCGCGCGTCCGATTGCCCTCCGCGCGACGGCCGGTGATGACCCCGCGCGTGACGAAGGGCTCGTTCGGCCACAGCACGTTGGTGAACTTCACGTCGAGGCGCCCGCCCTGGTAGAAGCCGCGGCCGAAGTGCCGCGTCAGGAGCTCGGTGACGCACGAGAGCGTCATGCGGCCGCCGATCACCGTGTCGCCGAAGCCGAGCTCCTTCGAGGCGGCCTTGTCGTTGTGGTAGTTCCGGCTCTTGAAGAAGAACTCGTTGCACATCTCGTCGGTGAACGTCTTGCGGAGCTCGAGCGACAGCGGCTCGCCCGTCGCGTCGGCCACGCGCTTGGCGCCTTCCTTGCTGGACGGGTCGCGCAGCGCGACTTCGCCGGTGGTCTGCTCGGCCAGGAAGCTCTGGTGATGCATGCTGCGCGCGACGAGCTGCCCGGCCTGGTCGCGCACCCACATCTCCATGGCGACCACGTCGCGGTCGCGCCGGCGGTAGCGGTCGGCCACGCGCGCGGTGCAGCGCAGGACCTGCCCGACGCGGGTGGGCGCGTGGATCTCCCACTCCTGGCGCCGCCACAGGTTGCCGAAGAGGTTGTCGAGGTACCAGCCCTTGAACTCGGTGTCCACCTGCTGGTAGACGATGACCGGCGCCACCGGCCCGCCGAAGGGCGACGCCGTCGTGTACCAGGGGTTCGGCTCGTCGAGCCCCTTGATGTAGTGGTCCACCATCTCGGCGGTCACCGTGACATCGAGCGCGCCGAGGTCCTTGCCCGGGTGCACGTCCGTCGTCGGCATGAGCGCGATCCTCCTGGTCATGTGCTTGCTATCGCGTGCGGCGATGTGGGGCTTCGGGGCCCCGCCCCTCCCTGATACAGCAAAGGCCCGGCATGGGCAAGGCGCTCCGCGGCGGAAGGATGGTCCGCGCGTCCCTCCGTCGACCATGCATGCACAGCATGTACGATCAGGGCCATGCGAACCACCATCGAGATGAAGCCGGAGCATCGCGCGCGGCTGTTGGAGCTGGCCGCGCTACGAGGTCAGAAGGGCTTCTCGGAGCTCATTGGCGAGGCGCTCGACGCCTACCTGAGCGCCCAGGCCGGCAAGACCGAGAAGCGGAGGCGAGCCCGCCTCCTGCAGGGCGCCCTGTCGATGAAGGAGGCCCGGACGCTGCGGGACACGACCACCCAGATCCGAGGGTCATGGCGATGATGGTGGCCGACACCGACGTCCTCATCGACTTCCTCGCGGGCGCCCAGCCCGCGGCTCGCCGCATCGCCCTGGAGCTCTCGCTGGGCTCGATCTCGACGTCTCAGCCGGGCTGGTTCCACCCCCACCAGGCGGACACCGCCTGGCCCATGACCAGCTCCTTGTCGCGCTCCGAGAGCCAGGGCAGCTCCTCGGTGAACATCGTCACGCACTGCCGCCACGAGCACGGCATCTTCGTGATGTCGGTGCCCCAGAACACCCGCTCCGGTCCGAACGCGTCGTAGATCTGGCGCAGGTACGGATGCATGCTCCGGAACGGATACGGCCCGCTGCAGTAGCCCGGCGCGCCCGTCGCCTTCACGGCCACGTTGGGACGCCGGGCCAGCGCCACGAGCTCCGGCATGTGCGTCATCGCGGCGTCGTCCTTCAGTGTGGTGGTGCCGCCGCGCCCTCCGAGGTGGTCGATGGTCAGCCGCAGGCCCGGGTGGCGCTCGGCGATCCGACCGATGTCCCGGAGCGAGTCCGTGGCCAGCATCGCGATCGGCACGCCCGCCCGCTCGGCGGCGGCCCACAGCCAGTCGAGCGTCCCGTCGGCCAGCCAGGTCCGCATCGGCTCGTTCAGGAACCCGTAGCGAAGCCCGAGCATGCCCGGCTGGCTCCGCCACGTGCCGACCAGGCCCCGCTTGTCCGGCTGGTCGAGCGGGAACGAGCCGAGGATGGCGAAGCGGCCCGGATGCTCGCGCACCGCCTTGAACGCCATCTGGGTGGAGTTCGGATCCCAGCCCGGCGGGTGGATCACGGCGGCATCCACGCCGCCCTCGTCCATCATGCCGAGCGCTTCCTCGGTCGTGAACGCGGTGACCTGGCGATGGGCCATGTTGCTGGGCAGACCGGTGCCCCAGAGATGGATCTGAGCGTCCACGATGCGCATGAGGCGTCCTTTCGGTGTCCGAGTTGTCGGCACTCTTGCCGTTCGGCGGGCCCGACCGAGCACGATCTTAGCGTGCTAGGATCGCTTTCATCCCCCGAGGATCGAGACCCTCCAGAGGAGATGCCCATGTACGCCGTCCCCGACATCGACGAGGTCCTGGCCGTCGCCAAGGAGCTGGGGATCCATCTGGGTCCGGAGGAAGCCGCGCTCTACCGGAAGTATCTCCTGGAGCAGATGAGCGAGCTCGACCGCTTCGTGCAAGCGCGGCTGGAAGAGTCCTCGCCGCCCATGGTCGCGGCCGTCCGCACGCCGGGTCGCCGGCCGACGGCGGAGGAAGATCCGCTGAACGCCTGGACGTGGAAGTGCCGGATCGCGCCGGCGGGCACGGGGGCGCTGGACGGCAAGACGGTCAGCTTCAAGGACCATATCGCCGTGGCCGGCGTGCCGATGAGCTTCGGATCGTTCGCGCTCGAAGGCCTCGTCCCCGACTTCGACGCCACGATCGTCACGCGCGTGCTGCAGTCGGGCGGGACCGTCGTCGGCAAGAACGTCATGAACGGGCTCGCCGGCGGGTTCGGCACCGGCGGCGGCATCGGCGACTACGGCCGCCCGCTCAACCCGCACAACCACGAGCACGTGACGGGCGGATCGTCGTCCGGCTCGGGGGCGGCGGTGGCCGCGCGCGAGGTGGACATCTCCTTCGGCGGCGACCAGGGCGGCTCCATCCGCATTCCCGGCGGCGTTCTGCGGCATCGTCGGCCACAAGCCCACGTTCGGCCTCGTGTCGCACTTCGGCATCGGCTTCGGCTCCGATCAGAGCATCGACTACACGGGGCCCATGGCGCGCACCGTGGAGGACGCGGCCGCGGCGCTCCAGGCCACCGCGGGACCCGACGGGTACGATCCGCGCCAGACGCGCAACGTCCCCGATCGCATGGACGTGCTCGGCGGCCTGGCCGGCGGCGTGGCCGGCGTCCGCATCGGCGTGCTCCAGGAGGGCTTCGACGACGCGCAGGAGGACGTGCGCGACCTGGTCATGGCCGCGGTGGACGTGCTCGCCCGGAAGGGCGCGGAGGTGTCGAAGGTGTCCATCCCCGCGCATCACGCCATCCGCACGGCCCAGGCGGCGCTCTCCGCCGAGGGCGCGCTCGCCGTGTTCAAGACCGGCTTCTTCGGCGCCTTCACGCGGACCTACTACCCCGCCTCGGTGATCTCGGCCATCAACACGCTGTGGGCCAGGCACGCCGACGTGCTCGCCCCGCGCACCAAGCTGTCGCTGATCGCCGCCGAGCTGAGCCGCCGCAACTACCACGGCCGCGTGTACGCCAAGGCCCAGAACGTGCGGCCGGCCTACATCAAGGCCTACGACACCGCGCTCGCGGACGTGGACGCGCTCGTGATGCCCACGTGCCTCATGACCGCGCCGAAGAACCATCGGCCGGCCAGCTACCTCGAGGCCGTCGAGGACAACCTCACGTCCATGGCGCGCGGCTTCGCCCGCAACACGCAGCCGTTCAACTACACCGGGCATCCCGCGCTGGCGCTTCCCGTGGGCAAGTCGCCGGCGGGGCTGCCCGCGAGCATGCAGCTCGTCGGGCGGTTCTTCGACGATGCGCTGCTCCTGCGGATCGGCCACGCGTTCCAGCGCGCGGTGGACTGGGACAAGATCGTCGGCGTCGCGCGCCTGAGCGGAGGCCCCGCCCGCTGATCGGGCGCCCCGGTCCGCCGCGCGCTCGAGCGGATCGGCGAGGGAGCGCGCAACGCCGACCCGCCTGAAGGGTGACGATTCCATGCCGACGCCGATCGCCGTGCTCGCTCTGGTGCCGCTGTCCGTCGAGCGCGTGGCCGCGCTCACCGCCGCGGGCTATGCCGTTCGCGAGGGGACGAAGTACCCGAGCCGGCTGGACGCCCTGCGCGACGGTGGCGATGCCGTGCGGGCGGTGCTCACCAACGGCCGCGGGGGCCTGAGCGCCGACGAGATGGCGCTGCTGCCGAACCTCGAGATCGTCTGCGCGACCGGCGCGGGCCACGAGGCCGTCGATCTGGAGGCGGCGCGACGCCGAGGCATCGCCGTCGCCAACTGCCCCGACGCGAACGCCCCGCCGTGGCGGACTCCGCCATGATGCTGCTGATGGCCGCGACCCGACATCTGCGGGAAGCCGACCGATTCGTGCACGCCGGCGGATGGCAGGACGGCTGGCGCGTGGACACGCCGACCATCTCCGGCAAGCGTCTGGGCATCCTCGGCCTGGGGAGGATCGGGAGCAGGATCGCGCACCGCGCCGCGCGCGGCTTCGACATGGAGATCGGCTATCACAACCGGACGGCCGTCTCGGGATCTCCGTATCGCTATTTCGCCAGCCTCGTCGAGCTGGCGACGTGGGCCGATTTCCTGGTGGCCGCGGCGCCGGGCGGCTCGGCCACGCGGCACCTCGTCAACGCGGATGTCCTCACCGCGCTCGGACCGAAGGGCTATCTCGTGAACGTGGGGCGCGGCACGGTCGTGGACACGGCGGCGCTGATCGATGCCCTGCGCGCCAAACGCATCGCGGGGGCGGGCCTGGACGTCCTGGAGGGCGAACCCGCGGTGCCGCCCGTTCTCCCGGAGCTTCTGCAGCTCGACAACGTCGTCGTCACCCCGCACGTGGCGGGACGGGCGCCGGAGTCGCGCGCGGCGGCAACCGCGCTGCTCCTGGGGAACCTGAACGCGCACTTCGCAGGGCAGCCGCTGCCGTCCCCGGTGTCGCTCGGGAGCTGAACCCGCCCCCCGGACCAGCGCAGGGCGCAGGCGCGCGCCTGACTTCGTCACGCCACCGGCGAGCCCCGCCGGGCATGATCGCCGCCCGCCGGTGGGGCGGGACGCCTGAGACCTTGGGGCCATTGCGTTCGCCCCCTCGGATGAGAGCACGATCGGGGTGTCCATTACACCCAGGACGCGCCCGGGCAAGGAGGACGACATGGCCGAAGAGACCAAGGATCAGTGGGACTCCACCCAGTGGCACGAGGTCAAGAAGGGGGAAACGCTCTGGAAGATCGCGCAGGAGTACTACGGTGACGGCAGCCTCTACACGAAGATCTTCGAGACCAACCAGGACACGCTGAAGGATCCGAACCTGATCAAGGTCGGGCAGCGCCTGCGGATCCCGTAGGCCACGCGCCGACACCAGGAGGAGACACTGATGCGGACGAGCCCGCGGATAGCCCTGCTCATTGCGCTCATCGGCCTCTCCCTCGCGGCGTGCGCCGGCGACAAGGGTCCGGCCGAGCTGGCCGTCAAGGCCGCCGAGGACGCCCTCGCCACCACCCGGGCCGAGGCGGCCCAGTACGTCCCCGATCAGCTCAAGTCGGTGGAGGACGGCCTCGCCAGCCTCAAGGCGAACCTCGCCAAGGGCGAGTACAAGGCCGTGCTCGCCTCGGCGCCGGACATCACCGCCAGGGCTCGAGCCCTCGGCGACGCGGCCGCGGCGAAGAAGGCGGAGCTCGCCGCGAAGACCGCGCAGCTGACGAAGACCTGGACGGACATGGCCGAGGGCCTGCCGAAGATGGTCGGGGCCGTCGAAAGCCGCATCGACACCCTGTCCAAGTCGAAGACGCTCCCCGCCAAGCTCGACAAGGCCACGTTCGAGGAGGCGAAGGCCGGCCTGGCCACGGTCAAGCAGACGTGGGCCGACGCACAGGAGGCGTTCAAGGGCGGCAAGGTCGAGGACGCGGTGACGAAGGCCACCACGGTCAAGGACAAGACCGCGGAGATCATGACCAAGCTGGGCATGCAGGTGCCCGCCGCGGCCAAGAGCTGAACCGGAGGTCGGAGATGAGCACCGTGACCACCCGAACCCGGACCCTCCCGCCTCCCTTGCCACAGATCGCGCCGCAGAAGTTCGCCCACGTCGTGCTGAAGACGGCCAGCTACGACGCCGTGATCGCCTGGTACGCGACCGTGCTGGAGGCGCGTGTGGCCTTCCGCAACGACTTCATCGCCTTCCTCACCTACGACGACGAGCACCATCGGGTGGCCGTCCTCAACACGCCGGGCAGTCCGTCCGCCGATCCCGCCGCGGCCGGCGTGCACCACATCGCCTACACCTACGCCGACCTGGGCGGGCTCCTGTCGACCTACCGGCGGCTCAAGGCCGGCGGCATCGAGCCCGCCCGCTGCATCAACCACGGGCCGACGATCTCCATGTACTACCGCGACCCCGACGGCCTGCGCGTCGAGCTACAGGTCGACGTCTTCTCGACCATGGACGAGGCCCACGCCTACCTCACCGGTCCGGAGTTCGCCGAGAACCCTATCGGCGTCATCTTCGACCCCGAGCAGCTGATCCGTGACTACGAGGCCGGCGCGTCGTTCGAGGATCTGGTGCGGCGCCCGCCGCTGCCGCCGGGCAAGACGCCCATGGACATGCGCGCGGAGACTCCCCGCACCTGAGACACCCGCCGGGGATGCTTCTCAGGAGTGCGTCATCACCACGCGGCCGCGGACCTTGCCGCCGGCCTTGAGATCGGCGAGGGACTCGGTGGCGCGGTCCGCGGTCCGGCTCTCGATGGGGATCGGCGCCACCTTGCCGGCCTTGCCCAGCTCCAGCAGCTCGCGCAAGTCCTGGAGGGTGCCCACGTAGGACCCCTCGATCGTCATCATCTTGAACGGGAACAGCACGGTGGACACGGACGCCGCGCCGCCGTAGAGGCCCACCATCACCAGCTTGCCGCCCTTCTTGAGCGCGCTGATGCCGAACTCCATCGTCTTGGGTGAGCCGACGAAGTCGATGGCGCCCGCCACGCCGCCACCCGAGAGGTCCATGACCTGCTGCACGGCGTCGGCCGCGGAGTTGTCCACGGTGCCCTTGGCGCCCAGCGCGCTCGCCTGCGTTCGCTTGCCGGGATCGATGTCCGCCACCAGCATGCGGCCGGCCAGGTACGCGGGCGCGATGTGCACGGCCTGGCCGCCCACGCCGCCCGCGCCGATGATCAGGAAGTGGTCGTCGTCGCCCACGTGGTCGCGGATCTTGCTGAGCGCGCTGTAGGCGGTGATGCCCGAGCACGTGTAGGTCGCGGCCAGGTCCTGGGGCACGGTGCCGTGGTCGACCAGGTAGCGCGCGTGAGGCACCAGCACGTGGCTCCCGTAGCCGCCCGAGGTGCGCGTGCCGAGCGTGCGCGGCGTCAGGCACAGGAGCTCCTCCCCCTTCCGGCACACCGCGCAGGCGCCGCAGCCGATCCACGGGTAGACGGCGTAGCGCTTGCCCACCTCCACGCCCCGGGCCTCGGGCCCCACCGCCACCACCTGGCCGGCGATCTCGTGGCCCATCGTGAACGGCAGCTTCACGCCCCGCTGGTCGAGCGTCACCTTCTGCCCGCCTCCCAGGTCGAAGTACCCGTCCCAGATGTGCACGTCGCTGTGGCAGACGCCGGCCGCCTCGACGCGGATCAACACCTGCTCGCCCGTGGGCTCGGGCGTCGGGTATTCGCGCGCCTCCAGCGGCTTGCCCCACTCGATGATCTGCATGGCACGCATGGTCGGTTCTCCTTTCGGCTGCGCGCTCAGGCGCCGCTGCCACGACTCCGGTCTGCGCGCAGCGCGCCGTGGGTGAGTAGCCTACGACGCGGGCGCATCGCTCGGGGAGCTGGAGAGCGTGGCAGGCGCGCAGGAGCTCAGAACGGGAGGTTAGCATGGGACGACGCCGGCTGCGGACGAGTCGCTAGGAAAGGTACTTGACCGGGCCTTCCCGGGGTGGAACGATTCCGACGAGCACGGCGCCTCAGACGACGCCGTCGGCGCGCAGCGCCGCCAGCTCGTCGGGGCCGAGGTCGAGCCACTCGCCGTACACCTCGGCCGTGTGCTGGCCCTTGTCGGGTCCGGCCCACCGGATCTCGCCCGGCGTCGCGGTGAGCCGGGGCACGACACCGACCATCGCGATCGGGCCGACCCGCGGGTCGTCGATCTCGACGATGTTTCGCTCCTGGAAGTGCGGGTCGGCGGAGATGTCGGCCACGGAGTAGAGACGCTCCGCGGGCACGCCGATCGCCTCGAGGCGGCGCAGCGCCTCGGCCGCCGGGACCGTGGCCATCCACCGCGTCACGAGGTCCTCGACCTCGTCGCCCCGCGCGATCCGGTCGGCCGAGCGCGCGTAGCGCTCGTGACACGCCTCGCCGCCCATCAGCTCGGCCATGCGCGCCCACAGCGAGTCCGTGCCGGCGTTGACGACGATCCACGCGCCGTCCGCCGCGCGATAGTTCCCCGCGGGGCAGACACCGGGGTTCCGGTTGCCCATCCGCTCGCGCACCACGCCGAGCTTCCGGTACGCCGTCAGCATCCCTTCCGAGCCGCGGAAGACACCCTCGTAGAGGGCGAGGTCGATCTCCTGTCCGCGCCCGCCGTTCTGCTCGCGGTCCCACAGCGCCACCATCACGCCGTACGCGCCGAACGCCGCCGTCAGGTAGTCCGCGAGCGCGAAGCTCTGCCGCACGGGCGGCCCGTCGGGGAACCCCGAGGTGTACGTGAGCCCCGCGAACGCGGACGCGATGCGGTCGAAGGCGCCCTTGGCGCGGTACGGCCCGGTGCGCCCGTAGCCGGAGACGTGCAGCATCACGAGCCCCGGATTCGTGGCGGCGAGCGCCTCGTAGCCGAGGCCCCAGCCCTCGAGCGTGCCCGGACGGAAGTTCTCGGTGACCACATCGGCCCGCGCGGCGAGCCGGCGGAACAGGTCCTGGCCACGCGCGTGGCGCAGGTTCAGCGTCACGGAGCGCTTGTTGCGCGCCTCCTGCAGCCAGATGAGCGGCCGGCCATCGACGCGCGGGCCCATCTGCCGCAGGAGGTCGCCGGTGACGGGCTCCTCGACCTTCACAACGTCGGCGCCGAACTCGCCGAGGAGCGTCGCCGCGACGGGCGCGCCCAGGACGGTCGCCACGTCGAGCACGCGAATGCCGGCGAGCGGCAACGGGCGTTCATCGTCTCGAAGCTTCACCTGGTCACGCTCTCGTTCCTGCTCACGCCGTGGCCGCCGTGGGCTGGTCGCGCAGGCGGTCGGCGAGGTTGCGGGCGAGGTTGCGGAAGATCTTCGACCCCGTGTAGGGGAAGCGCAGCCGGATGCGCTCGAGCGCGCGGAAGTCCAGGGCCAGCACCTCGGTGGGCGCCTCGGCCACCACGGAAGCGGAGCGCACGCCGCCGCCGACGAGCGCGATCTCGCCGAAGAGGTCGCCGTCCCGCAGCGTGGTCAGGGTGCGCTCCGAGCCGTCGGGCAGCACGTCGAAGACCCGCGCCTGGCCCGAGACCACCACGAACATCTCGTTGCCCCGGTCTCCCTTGCGCACGATGGTGTCGCCCGCCGCGACCGGGCGGAGGTCGCCCAGCACCACCACCTTGCGGATCTCCCAGCGGGAGAGGTCGCGGAAGAGCGGCGCGCGTCGCAACGCCTGCGAGTTCATGCGCAGCCGCACCAGGTCCCAGAGCGTCACGAGCTGCGTGGAGTACATGAGCAGCGGCGTCAGCGTGAGCTCGCCCACCATGGCCACGAGCATGACCAGCCCGCACAGCACGCCGGCCTGGCGGGTGGGCACGAAGTTCGAGAAGCCCACCACGAAAAAGCCCGCGGCGAGCGCCAACGACACGTAGATCACCGGCCGGCCCTGCGACCGCAGCGTGTCGACCATGGCGCGCCGCTGGTCGTGGTGCCGCTTGAGCTCGCGACTGTAGCGGATCATGTGGTGAACCGTGTCGTCCACGGCGATGCCGATGGCGATGCTCCCCACGATGGCCGTGCCGATGTTCAACGGGATGCCCGCCAGCCCCATGATGCCGTAGTTGTAGATGATGGGAATGACGTTGGGCACGAGCGACAGGAAGCCGGCGCGGAGCGACGTGAAGAGCAGCGCGTGGATGACACCGATGATGATGAGCGTGGTCCCGAAGCTGGCCAGCTCGTTCACGGCCAAAATGTCGGAGGCGCGGTTCACCAGCACGTCCTGGCCCGTCGCGTGGACGGAGATCCCGCGCGGCACGTCTCGCGCCACGTGAGCGTCCAGGTCGCGCAGCAGCGCGGCGAGATGCCACGAGCCCGACAGGTTGTGGCGCACGAGCACGTTGGCGGAGGCGCCGTCGAAGCTGACGAGCTTGGCCACATCCTGGGCGTCCAGCAGCAGGAGGTACTGGGCGATCTCCTCCGCGCTGTCGGGCACGGCGGCGAACGCGGGCGCGCCGCCGTTCATCTCCCGGTGCATGAGCTTGACGTGGTCGGCGAGGGACACGGTGGCGTCCACGCGCCCGGTGGACCGGAGGAAGTCCTGGATGCCCGCGATCTTCCGCAGGACTGCGGGGTCCTTCACGCCGTCGGGCCGTCCGGTGTCCACCACGACGTAGAAGACGAGGGCCCCCGAGAGCGTGCGATGGATGTCCGCCATGCGCTCGCGGAGAGCCGACTTCTCCGGCAGGTAGCCCACCCAGTCGGTGTCCACGCGCAGGCTCTTCCAGCCCCAGAGCGAGCCGACGACGAACAGAGCCGCCACCACCACGATGACGCCACGGCGGACCACGATGAACGCGGCGAGCCGCTCCATGAGGCGCGGGATGACGCCGTGCTCGGTCTCGTCGGCGAACGCGGCACGGCGCGCCACGCGGGGCACCGGCCACAGATGCAGGATCACCGGCAGCACGAGGAGCGTGACCACGAAGTTGATGGTGAGCCCGAGCGCGGCGGCGAGCCCGAACTGGACGAGCAGGGTGATGCTGCTCGTGGCTAGCCCGAGGAAGCCCAGCACGGTGGTGCCGGTGGTCACCAGGATGGGCAGCCCGCCGTCCTCCAGCATGCCGCGGAGCGCGGTGCGCTTGTCCTCGCCGTGGCGCAGCCGCTCGTGGTACTCGGAGATCATGTGCACGTCCTCGGCGAAGCCCACCGCGAGCAGCAGCGACGGCACCGCGGTGGTGAGAGCGTTGAGCGGCAGCTCCAGCAGCGCCATCGCCCCCGCCGTCCACACGATGCTGAGCACCGCCGTGGTCATGGGCACGACCACGCCCTGCGGCGTGCGGAATGCGATCAGGAGCACGAGGAGCAGCACCACGCCGGACAGCGGGATCAGTGTCCGCTGGTCGGCCAGGATGTAGTCGGCCAGCGTCACCTCGACGAACGGCTTGCCGAGCTGGTAGAGACTGACGCCGGGCCGCGTCTCCGCCGCCATCACGCGCTCCACCTCGGTGGTGAAGCGGCGGCTCACCGCCTCACTCAGGCGCTGGTCGCCGAGGTAGGCGATCACCGCGGTGGCTCGCGCGTCCTTCGCCACGAGATGGTCCACGAGGACGGGGTTCCGGAGCGCGTCGGCGCGGAGGGCGGCGAGCTCGGCCGCGCCGGTGGGCACGGTGCGAGGCACCAGGGGCTCCGTGTCGAGCGAACGGCCGTCGCCCTTGACGTTCCTGACCGTGGTCAGGCTCTCGACGCGGCTCACCAGGTCCAGCCGCTCGAGGGCGCCGGTGACGCGGCGGACGGACTCCAGCACCGGTGCGGCGAACACGTCGTCGGCCTTGATGACCACGATCGACAGCGTGTCGTTGCCGAAGCGCTTCTTCGCGTTCTCGTAGAAGGCCCGCGCGGGGTCGCCCTTCACCATCAGGCCTTCCGCGGAGGTGTCGATGACCAGGCGGGGCAGCGCAGCGGCGAAGATCACGGTGATGCCCAGCACCAGCAGGGTGGTGACGACCGGGTGGTCGACGATGGCGAGGAGCAGACGCTTCATGAGCCGCCGCGCAGCAGCTCCGCCTCGGTGAAGAGGTCCTCCTTGAGGCCCTTGTCCACCGCGCGCGACTCCACGATGAGGATGGTGCGGTTGCCGTTCTGCTCGTTGACCATCTCGACCTCGCCGGGCCGCCAGATGGTGCCGGTGACGAGCGCCAGCTTGCGGTCATGCTGGATCTTCTCGAGCCGGCCCCGCTTGTCGTAGAACTCGCGCTTGACGATGGCGTGCGAGTCCTTGCGCACCCAGAGCTTCCGCTTGCTGTAGCCGCTGTCCTCGGCCTGCCGGTCGGTGGCGGGCGCCGCTTCCACCACCCAGCACGCCTGGCCGTCCACCGGCTGCTCGCCGGCCAGCGTGTAGCGGTTCAGCGCCACCGCCTCGGGCAGGAGGTCCTCGGACGCGAACTCCGTGCCCATGAACTTGTTCTTCTTGCCGCTGGCTGCGATCCGCCGCGTCTTCTTGGCCGAAGGCAGGTAGAGCCATTGCTCGTCACGGCCGTCGGGCCCCTCGAAGGTCAGCACGCCGGTGCCCTCCACGTCGCGCGGGGCGGTGAAGCGGATGAGCAACTTGTTGAGCTGGTCGGTGCCGCGCAGGAGGTAGCGCACGAGCTTGCGCTGCTTCACGTCACCACCCTTGTCCACGAGCTTCATGAGGAGCTGCTCCTCCTCGTCGCGGGCGGCCTGCCGCGTGCGATGCGTCTGCATGATCTCGGCCGCCGTCTGCGCCGCCGCTCGCGAGGGCGCCAGCACGCCGGCGCCGCTCACCGCCACCGCGGCGAGCTTGAAGAGATCTCGTCGCTTCATCGTGATCCTCCTCGTACTCCCTAGAACAGGTACGTGATCTGGGCGAAGAAGCGGTCGTTGTCCCGCCAGCGACCCCAGATCGTGTCGGTCTCGCCGAAGAACAGGTCGATGCCCCCTTCGATGAGGAGCACGTCCTTGATCTTGTGGGCCACCTTGAGCTGCACGAAGGCGTTGGGGCTCAGGTCCAGGTCCACGAGCGCCGCCACCCTGGCCGTGGTCTCCTCCGTGAACTTCACGTTGATCTTGCCGATCAGGGCGTTGCGGAAGGGCACACCCTCACCGAGCCCTGGCACCACCGGCGGCTCGAAGAACGGCGACGGCGTGCGGCGATGGAACACGATCTCCCTGGCGTACTCGAGCCCGACCACCACGTGGCGGAGCCACGGGAGGTCGAAGTCGTCCTTCGTGTAGCTTCCGCCGGCGATGAGCTGGAGGCGGTCGTCGCGGCCGTTGGACGCCACGAACCGCGCGGCGGCCTCACCGTGGAACTCGAACGGGCCCCAGGTCGTCGAGAAGTCCGCGCCGGGGGTCCGGATGCGCGTGTACACGGGCGTCACCCGGGGCACCACGATCCCGGGCGCCAGCTCAGCTCCGCCCAGCCGGAGCACGGGCGTGCGCTCGAAGCCCTCGAAGTAGCTCAGCGCCAGGTCCACCCCACGCAGCGTCGTCTTCACCCGGGCCGCGTACTGGATATTCTCGAACTCCACCGGCGGGACCTGCCGCTCGTCCAGCACCACGAAGCCCGGGGCGACCGTCGGCGGCGTCCAGCGGCTGGGCTGAAGCGGCTCGCGCGTGGGCGTGAAGGCGGGAATGACCACGAAGAGCCCGCTCGTGACACCTCGTGTGACGCGCACCGCTGCCGAGTAGACGCCCATCTTCTCCGCATCGATGGGGTCGAGCGCGTCGTAGGGATTCACGAGGTCGGTGGGGTTGTACGCGTCGCCCGTGCCCCAGGCGAAGACCTGTTTGCCCAGCGTGACCTCCACGGGATCGTGACGCAGCCGCAGCACCGCCTCGCGGAGGTTCAGGATGCTCCGGCGCTCCTCGGTCTCGGGGATCTGGAAGTACACGCCGTCGGTCAGGTCGGCGTCGTCGCCGCGCGCCTCCACCACCGCCGTGACGTGCGCCCACGCGGCGAGGCGTCGCTGCCACTCCACGCGCAGGATGCCCTCGTTGCGGAACTGCTCATCGCCCGCCGGCGACTCCTGGAAGTGCGAGAAGTTCTTGTAGATGAGCGCGCCCTTCAGCCCGAGCCCCGTCCACCAAGACGGCGCCGGCTCGGCCGCCGGCGGCGCCTCGCCGGTGGGCTTTGCCCCTTCCGTGGGCTGGGCCTGGCCGGTCGTCTGCGCCTCACCCGTGGGCGGCGCCTCGCCGCGCGCCTGCGCGGCCCCTCGCGCCGGCCACAAGCCGCCGGCCCCGCACACCAGCGCCAGGCAGAGGACGAGCAGACAGGGTCGTGACGGTGTCACGCAGGAAGACGGGAGAGTCACGGCCGGGCGGCGGCACGCCGCGAGTTCACGGCCCGTCCTGTTGCGTGCGCGAGCGCCTGCATGTCCGACCAGCGTTCTCCTCGCGTGGCGTGTGCCCGTGGGCGCTGCCGCGGCAGGCACGATACAGTACACCGCTTCGCGTCTCTCGCGCGAATCGGCGCCCAGCCCGCGGGACCCGCTGATAGCGGTCTGGCCATACCGTCCCACGTCGTCTACCCTTGGGAGCCATGACACCTACAACGACCGCCGCCACACCGTCGAAGCTCATGGGCGCCTCGGTGAAGCGCAAGGAAGACCCGCGGCTCATCACCGGCGCCTCCACCTACGTGACCGATGTCGCCCTGCCCGGGATGCAGTGGGTGGCCTTCGTGCGCAGCCCTCACGCCCACGCCCGCGTCGGCAGGATCGACGCCACGGCCGCGCTCCGCGTGCCCGGGGTGAAGCAGGTCGTCACCGGCGAGGAGATCCGGACCATGGCCAAGGCCCTGCCGCCGGCGAGCGCGTCGGCCGAGGGCGGCGGCAGCGCCGGCGCGCCGGGCCGCCAGCACTGGGCGCTGTCGACGGGCGTCGTGCGCCACGTGGGCGAGGCGGTCGCGGCGGTGATCGCCGACAGTGACGCCGCGGCCCACGACGGCGCCGAGGCGGTCGAGGTCGACTGGCAGCCCATGCCCGCGGTGACCGACATCTGGAAGGCGATGGAGGCCGGCGCCCCGCAGCTCCACGCCGACGCGGCCGGCAACATCGAGCACAAGAACCAGATCACCGCCGGCGACGTCGACGCCGCCTTCGGCCGGGCCGGGCGCGTGGTCCGGCAGCGCATCGTGAGCCAGCGCCTGTGCGGCATGTCGCTGGAGCCGCGGGCGTGCGTGGCCGCTCCCGAGGGGATCAACGGCGGCATCGTGGTCTACGCCACCCACCAGGCGCCGCACATGCTGCGGGCCGACCTGGCCGGCGTGCTCGGCATGGACGCGAACCTGATCCGCGTGGTCAATCCCGACATGGGCGGCGGCTTCGGGGTGAAGTTCGGCTGCTACCCGGAGGACGTGGTGCTCGCCGCGCTCGCGAAGAAGCTCCGCCGTCCGCTCAAGTGGGTGGAGACCCGCGTCGAGCACATGCTGGCGACGACGCACGGGCGCGACCAGGTCGCGGACCTCGAGGCCGCGGTGGAGGACGACGGCACCGTCACCGCGCTCCGCATGAAGGTGACGGCGAACATCGGCGCGTACCCGGTGTTCACGTTCATCCCCGACCTCACGCTGTTCATGGGCGTGGGCGTCTACAAGTTCACCAACGTCGACGTGTCGTCCACGTGCGTGTTCACCAACACCACGACGGTCGCCGCGTATCGCGGGGCCGGACGGCCGGAGGCCGCGTACTACCTCGAGCGGCTCATGGACATCATCGCCGCCGAGCTCGGCCTGCCCCCGGAGCAGGTACGCCGGAAGAACTTCATCCCCCCGAGCGCGTTCCCGTACGACACGCCCACCGGCCAGAGCTACGACTCCGGCGAGTACGACAAGGCGCTCACCGAGGCCCTCCGCATGTCCGACGTGGGCCGGTGGCGGAAGGAGCAGGCGGAGCGGGTGAAGCGCGGCGATACCAAGCGCCTCGGCGTCGGCATGGCCTGCTACGTCGAGATGTGCGGGTTCGGGCCGTACGAGAGCGCGATCGTGCGCGTGGACTCGTCGGGCACGGTGACGGTCTATACCGGCACGTCCGCCCACGGCCAGGGGCACGAGACGACCTTCGCCCAGATCGTGTCCGACCACCTCGGCGTCGACTTCGACCGCATCCAGGTGCGGCACGGCGACACCGCGGCGATCCCGATGGGCAACGGGACGGGCGGCTCGCGGAGCGTGGCGGTGGGCGGCACGTCGATCTACAACGCGACGCTCAAGGTGCAGGAGAAGGCGCGCCGCATCGCCGCCTCGATGCTGGAGGCGGCGTTCGAGGACGTGGTGCTCACGGACGGCCGCTACCAGGTGCGCGGCGCGCCGGCCAAGGCGCTGGGGCTCGCGGAGATCGCCGCGATGGCGCACGGCGAGACGCTCGCGCCGGGGCTCGAGCACGGGCTCGAGGGCACCGAGTTCTGGCGGCCGCCGGCGCTCGTGTACCCGTTCGGCGCCCACGTCGCCGTGGTCGAGGTGGACACGGAGACGGGCGCCGTCCGGCTGCTCGACTACGTGTCGGTGGACGACTGCGGCGTGCGGATCTCGCCCAACCTCGTGTCCGGTCAGGTGCACGGCGGCCTCGCCCAGGGCATCGCGCAGGCCCTCTGGGAGGAGCTGCGATACGGCGACGACGGCCAGCTCCTCACCGGGACGCTGATGGACTACGCGGTGCCGCGGGCCGACGACCTGCCCGTCGTTCCGCGACGCGGCCACCGTCACCCCGACCCCGCGCAACCCGCTCGGCGCCAAGGGCATCGGCGAGGCCGCCACGATCGGCTCGACGCCCGCGGTGGTCAACGCGGTGGTGGACGCGCTGCGCGCCGGCGGGACGCGGCACCTCGACATGCCGCTCCGGCCTTCGGCGCTGGTGGCGGTCAAGAAATAGGGCGGGCGCTCCTCAGTCGCAGGACCCGCCCTCGTCCGGCCGCCACGGGTTCGAGAACGTGCTGAGCGACTCGAGGAAGACGACCAGGTCGGTCTGCTCGCGCGGGGTGAGGTCCAGGCGCTCCGCGGCCGAGGGCCGCCAGTCCTTCGTGGAGCATCCGGAGGGGATCCACGCTCGAGTAGTGCCGCACGACCTCGGCGAGGGTCTCGATGCTGCCGTCGCGGCCGTACGGCGCGGTCAGCATGAGGTTGCGGAGGGACGGCACCTTGAACTCTCCGGGACTGGCCTTCTCGCGCGCGGCCTGGCGCGTCTGCTCGGCGCTCGCCCTCGTCGGGTCGTCGTTGTACGGGCCGAGCAGGTTGAACCGGCTTTCGAGAGCCTGGCGGATGCCGTCGGGGCGCCCGGGATCGGGCGTGCCCCGGGGGGCGAAGCGGGACAGGCCCGTGTGGAAGAACTCGCCGTTGGTGAAGTTCGGGCCCGAGTGGCACGACACGCAGCCGCCCTTGCCGATGAAGATCTTGAGTCCCCGCTGGGCCGACTCGGAATAGCCGGAGGCCGAGGGCGCGACCCCGCGCGCCAGGGCCTCGCGGAATCGATCGAACGGCGTGCCGCCGCTCGTCAGCGTTTCCAGGAAGGCGGCCAGGACCTTCCCGGCATCCACGAACAGCGCCTCGTCGGCCGCGGACGCCGGCGCGGCTCCGAAGGCCCGCCGGTAGCGACACGACAGGTCCTGGTCCTTCCGGATCAGCTCGGCGACATGGCGCGGCGTCGCGGCCAGCTCCCGCTGGTCGACGATCGCGCGAAGGCCCTGGGACCAGAGGCTGTCGGCGGCGCCGCCCCAGCCGGACCAGCGCTGGCCGTGCAGGTTGGCGACGGTCGGCGTGTTGCGGTCCACCTCGGCCAGGCCGACGCCGCGCCGGAGGTTGTCGCTCCAGTGGCGCTCCGGCACGTGGCAGGTCGAGCAGGAGACCGTGCCGCTTCCGGACAGGCGCTGATCGAAGAACAGGCGCGTCCCGAGCTCGATCGCGTGCCGGTTCCCCGAGACTCGGTTGCTCGGATCCTGCCCCACGGGCGACCGCCACGGCCCCTGGAAGAGGATGATCCTGATCTCCTTCTCGGTGAACGCGGGCCCGGGGCCGGCGCCGTCGTCCGCCTGACCGGTCCACGGAAGCGCCACGCACGCTGCGCCGACCACGGCGGATGCGACACGCATCGCCACCCGCATCACGAGCCTCCTTCGAGTCCTCGAGGCGACTGCCAGGTGCGCGACGGTCGGAGCGTCGAAGAACACGCGCAACGGCACGTCCACGTGGAAGCTGTCGAAGACGCGATTCAAGAGCTGCGTGGCCAGCAACGAGTGTCCGCCCACCTCGAAGAAGTCATCGTCGACGCCGACCGGGTCGTATCCGAGCACGTCTGCCCAGAGCCGCGCAAGCCCTCGCTCATACGGCGTGCGCGGGGCAACCGCCGGCAGGGGCCGTGCCGCCGATTCATGGGGCGGCACGGGCAGGGCCCGGCGGTCGACCTTGCCGTTCGGGAGCAGCGGCAATGCCTCCAGGTGAACGATGCTCGCCGGGATCATGTGGCTCGGAACGTGTTCTTGCATGAAGCGCCGTAGCTCGCTGACGGTGGGTGCCAGGCGCCGTGGCCGAGACCACGTAGGCCGCCAGCCCGGGTTCCCCGGGTGGTCCTCGCGGGACATGACCACCGCATCGTTCACCGCGGCGTGTCGCACGAGCACGCCTTCCACCTCGGCGGGGTCGACGAGATGGCCGCGGATCTTCACGCGCGCGTCCTTCCGCCCCAGGTACAGCAGGCAGCCATCGGAGCGCAGACGGCCCAGGTCGCCCGTGCGATAGAGTCGTGCATCGCTTCCCTGCGGGTCAGGGAGCAAGGCACGTGCGGGTCAGCTCCGGCTGGCGCCAGTAACCCCGGAACAGGTAGCGGCTCTTGATCGTGATCTCACCGACCTCGTGGCTGTCGACCTCGTACCCGCGCTCATCGCGCAGGAGGATCTCCGTGTCCGTCACCGGATAGCCGACAGGCACCGTGCCGCCGGCGAGGGGCGTATCGTGATCGAGGAAGTACTGCCGGGCGATCCCCATCTCCGTGATGCCCATCCGGTTGTGGAGCAGGCAATGGCGGGGGAAGTGACGCCGGTAACGCTCCACCTCGCGCGGGGTAACGGGCTCGCCGGCCAGCTCGATCAGCCGTAGCGCCGGAAATGCCTGGGCGCCGGTCAGGGTGTCGGCGAAGTAGCGGAACACCGTCGGCACCGAGTGGTACACGGTGATGCCTCCCGATCCACGCGCGCCGCCAGCTGGGCCATCGTCTCCTTCCGGAGATCGTACGGGAAGAGGCTCGCCCCGTTGAGCAAGGCGCCGAAGATGTTCGTCATGGCCGCGCCGAAGCCGTAGGAGAACAGGAGCGTCAGGCGGTCGTCGGCCGAGATGTGCGAGCCGTTCGTGTACTTCATGATCGGTGTGCAGCAGCCGCAGTGATCGTGCACGACGCCCTTCGGCTGTCCGGTCGAGCCCGACGTGTACAGGATGTAGGCGAGGCATCCGGAGCGATGGGCAGCGCCAGATCGTCTGACGGGAGAGCCGGGTCGAGGGCATCGACATCGAGGAGATGGACCCCGGGGCCAGCCAGCTGCTGGGCCAGTGACCGCGACGATGCGCCCGTGATCAGCAGCCGGCTGTCCGTGTCGGACAGCATCGTCGTCAGCCGGCCCCTCGGGTACGTCGGGTCCAGCGCCACGAAACACTTCCCCGCCTTCAACACCCCCAGGAGCGCGACGAGCATCGGCGCTCCGTGCTCGAACAGCAGCGCGATGGGCTCCGACGCCCCCACGGCGCGCGCCATGACTGCGCGCGCGACGCGATTCGCGGCATGGTTCAAGGCCGTGTAGGTCAGCGCGAGCTGGGGCGTCCGGACGGCCAGTCCGTCGGCGTGCTCGCGCACTTGCTGCTCGAAGCGCGCAGGGATGGATTGCTCGACGGCCGACGCGGGGAACGGCACGAACGGTGTGGTCGGCTCCACGCGGCGCGGCGGCAGCGCGGTGCGGCGCCGGGCCGCGCGCCGGCGGCGGAGGTGGCGGCCGGCGCCCACTCACGGCGCACCAGCGGGGACTTGCCGGTGCGGGGGTCGACGGCGATGCTGCGGCAACCGGCCGACCCGGAAGGTGGTGCGCGTCGCATCCTTCATGTTCAGCCAGCGCTGGAAGGCTCGCCCGACCGCGTCGTCGAACGTCCTCCTGCGGCCACGTAGTCGACACGGACATGGTCCGGCCGCTCCGAGACGAACTGGACGCGCTCCAGCCCGGGCACGAGCAACGTCGCCAGCAGCGTCGGAGGTAGCGCATCGACCGCGCCGTGGCGCATGACCACCGGCAAGGCGTCGTCGGTCCGTCCCTCGATGCTCCGGATGGTGGTAAAGGCGCTCTCGTGTGCGGCGGTCACCGACCGTCACGTAGTCGGCCAGCTCGTATCGGATGAGGGGGAGCGTGTAGTTGAAGAGGTTCGTTTCCACAGCATGGCCCTGGCCGCCGGGCGGAACCGGCCGCCGTGCTTCGTCCAGCACCTCCAGGATGTTCAGATCGTCCATCACGGTCATCTCGTCTCGCGCCGGCGACCTGACGGCCATGTACGGCGCTTCCGAGGCGCTGTACGTGACGTAGACCTGCGCGTCCCACACACGCTCGATGCTCTGCGCCATGCGCTCGGTGAACCGCTCGCCGCTCACGAGAACCGTCCGGGGACGGATCCGCAGCGTCCCCTTCTGCGCCAGGTCCGCCAAGGTGGCGATGCCGCTCGAATACCCGGTCAGACGATCAGGCTGAAAGTTGTTCAAGGATTCCACCACCGTGTGCACGCTGTCCATCACCGAGAGGAACAGGCAGTCGTAGGTGGCGGCGGGCATGTGCTTCGCGGTGGTGATCCCGGCGAAGTGCCCATGCGTGGCCAGAAAGAAGGCGGCGCGGGTCTTCCCGCCTACGCCACGTTCGGGGGGCGGAAGGCGTGGCGCGATGGTGCTGTTCATCACCTGCCAGTCGGCGCGGCTGTACACGAAGATGCCGAAGCGGCCCGAGGACCCCGAGCCGTGCACCATGACGAACTGCTGCTGGTAGCACCTCGGCCGGGTCCTGGTTGTCCTGCAGCCAGCGCTCGATGTCGTGCCGACGCAGCCGCCGATCGGTCACGGCCGTGTCGAAATGCTCCATGACGCGACGCTTGGAGACGAACGGGAGATCCTCGACCGTCAGCTCCGGAAGGTCTTTCTCGGCGATCCCGTGGCTCGCGTAGTAGTCGCGATAGAACGCCGAGTGTCGCCAGACGTGGCGGAGGAGGGCGCGGTGGCCGCGCCGTTGCTAGTCTGAACCTTCTCAGCGGGTGGCCGGCACAGCGGGGAGGCGGAGGGCCGCGCGCTGATTCATGGCGTTGGTGTCCCGACTGTAGCATCCGCGGCGGTGTCGACTGGCCCGGCGGCGCGTCCGTGAGCGGGGGGGTCAGGGGCCTCGGCGTCGTGAACGCCCGCGCTCGCGCAGCGCGGCGTCCACCAGGGCGTCCATCATCCAGCGCACCACCGCCTCCGTTTCGCGGTCGGTCGCGCCGCAGATGTCCTTGAGGATGACCATCGGCTCGATGCCGTAGACGACGGCCAGCGCCTTGAGCAGGCGTCGATACGTCGCCGGGCGGCAGGCGTCGTCTCAGGGGATGGAGCGTGGTGGCGAGGATCTCGGTGCGCTGGCCGCGACGGAAGGGCTCCTCCTCCAGCAGCCCGGCGGCCTCCAGCGAGCGATGCTCGAGGGCCAGCTGGAGCGCGGCGCGCATGTGCGGCTCGTACTCGGCGAACCGCGAGTAGGTGCGGTCGAGCAGCTCGTGAAGGCGCTGCTTGGCGTCGCCTTGCTGCGGCACGGCCCGCCGCACCGGGCCCAGGGCCTCGGCGATCACCGCGCTCACGAGCTTGGACCGCGACGGGAAGTAGCGGTACGCCGTGGCGCGGGACACGCCGGCGCTCTGGGCCACCTCGGCCACGGACGGGATGCGGCCCGCGTCGCACGAGCCGGACGGCCTCGTCGAGGAGTCGGCGGAACACCCGGCTCCGGTGGCCGGAGCCGAGGTCGGGCAAGGCGTAGAAGGGTCTGGCGCCTTTCCTCACTGGTCCTGCTTCAGGGGCGGTCGAGACCGGTCACGAGGGCGCGCGGCTCACCTCGGGAGGCCGCGTCCATCACGCGAGTGCTGGAGCAGCTGGACCGGCCGGACCTCGAGCACCGCGACGCGCGCCGCCGGAAATCTCGCCGCGACGGCGCAGGCCTCGTCCATGTCCTTGGCCTCGATGACGAAGAATCCACCCAGCTGTTCCCTGGTCTCGGCAAAGGGGCTGGCCGTGGTGGAGGCCTGACCGTCGCCGACGCGGATGGTCCGCGCCGTCCGGACAGGCTGCAGGGCATCGGTGGCGACGAGGTGGCCGGTTCGCCTGAGCTCCTCGGCGTACTCGATCGAGGCGTCGACGAGGGCCCCCAACTCCTTCTCGGGCATCGCGGCCAGCTCGTTCTCGTCGTGGTAGATCGTGAACATGAATCTCATCGCATCCTCCTCGCGAGCGGAGCCCGTGGGCCCTGGGCTCGCGCTGGGGTCACTCTGGAGAAGGTATACCAGGCCGGTGTCCTTCTCGCGCGACAGCGTCACCTGGCGAGGCGGGCGCGCTCGAGCGCCGCCACGCGGCGATACTGATCGGAGCCCAGCTCCGCGGCGAGGGCGTCCACGGACCCGAGCGCGCTCGCGATCGCCGCGCGGTCGGCGGCGGGCTCCGAAGCCACGAGGCGAGCCCACGCCAGCGCGACATCGAAGGCGCCGAGCCGCCAGCCTCGTCCCCGATCCACGAGCTCACGCGCCTCGGCGAGGAGCCCGCGGGCTTCGGCGCGGGCGCCCGCGGCCCGCTTCGCGTCCGCGAGCGTCGCGAGGATGCGCGGCTCGTACCATAGCGCGGTGCGCCGATCGCGCGCGAGCGCGAGGGCCTGCTCGAGCACGCCCGTGGCCGCGTCCAGATCGCCGTCGGCGAGCTCCGCGGCGCCGAGAAACCCCGCCGCCTCCACCCGAGAGAACACGCTTCCGCCCTCTTCCGCGAGCTCGACGGCACGGCGGCCGTGCGCGAGCGCCCCGGGCACGTCTCCTCGCAAGCGCAGCACCTCGCACAGGAACGCGTGCGTTCCGTAGAGGGCCTGGAGCGGGGGCTCGCTCTCCTCGGCGAGGAGGGCTCGCAGGGCGGTCTCGCCCTCGCCCGAGCGCCCGAGATGCGTGCTCGCCAGCGCCCACCACACGCGGCACAAGCCAGGTGCGGTGGAGTGCCCGACCGCCTCCCGCAGCCCGGGCACCCGCGCGACCTCGGCAAGAGCCCGCTCCGCGGTCGCGCGGGCGGGAGCGAGGCGGCCGGCGGCGAGCTGTGCGTGGGCCAGCACCGAACGGATCTCGAACTCGAAGGCGGCGTCGGATCCTTCGGCAAGCTCCATCGCATGCTCCGCGCACGCGAGGTACTGCCCGACATCGCCCGCGAGCCCGCAGAGGCGCCCATAGGAGGTGAGCAGGAACGCGTGGCCGGCCTTGTCCTGAAGCCGCTCGGCGACCGCGCGCGCCTCGTCGAACAGGCCACGGGCCTCGCCCTCCTCGATTCCGGCGATCCGGCCGATCTCGAGCAGCGCGATGCGGGAGGTGAGCTCGAGCATCAGGGTCTCGCGGCGCTCCGGAACGGCGGCGAGGAGCGCGGTGACCCGACGGCAGTGTCTCGCGCCCTCCGCCGGGTCACTGCGCGCGACGCGGCGGCCCGCCTGCTCGTGCCAGCGCGCCGCGTCGAGATGCTCGCCGGCCTCGTCGAAGTGATGCGCGAGGATCGCCGCGTGGGTGACCGCCGAGGGTCCGTGGAGCGTCAGCAAGGCTCGCGCGATGGCGGCATGGGTTCCGCGGCGCCGATCCAGGAGCTGCGTGCGATAGGCCACCTCCTGTGTGAGGGGATGGCGGAAGGCGTGATCCCCCGGAGACCCGGCAGGCCCGAGAAGCTCGGCGGTCGAAAGCCGCTCGAGGGACGCGGCGAGCTCGGGCGCGGGCAGATCGATCACGGCGCGCAGCAGCTCGACCGGGACGTCCCGGCCGACCACGGCGGCGGCCTGGAGGACGTCCTTGTCGCGGTCCCCGAGCCGATCGATGCGCGAGGCGAGAACGGCCTGGACCGTCTCGGGCAGCGTGATCTCCTCGATCGGGGCGGCCAGCCGGTAAGCGCCGCGTTCGCCGCGCAGCCCGCCACCCTCCACGAGCGAGCGAATCATCTCCTCGAGGAAGAGCGGGTTGCCGCGAGCCCGGCCCTCGATCCGGTCGCGCAGGGGCGCGAGCCCCGGATCAGCCCCGAGCCAGTCGTCCAGCAACACCCCCCCTTCCTGAAGGCCGAGGGGCGCAAGGGAGAGGGTCTCGACACCCGACGACCACCGAGGCCGATACTCGGGCCGCATGGTCGCGAGCAACAGCAGCCGGCTCCCCGCCGACTCCGGGGCCAGGAGACGCTCGACGAGCATCTCCAGCGCCGCCTCGCTCGCGGGGTCGAGCCAGTGCAGGTCCTCGACCCAGAGCACCGTGAGCTCGCGCCGAGCGCGCGCCTCGATCACATCGAGCAGCGACCGGAAGAGACGTGCGCGGCGCGCTTCGGGATCGAGTCCTGACGGCGCGGGACCGTGATCGGACACCCCGAGGAGGTCGAGCCAGAGATCCAGGGTGGTCGGGTCGGGCGGCGCATGACCGAGACCGCGTCGCACGGCCTCCCGGAGGTCCGACGGCGGCGCGACTTCGGCGACCCCGAAGAGACTGCGCGCAAGCGCGACGACCACGTGAAAGGGAAGCATGCGTCCGTGGGAGGGCGCGCGGACGGAGTGAAGCGCCACGCCGCGCGCGCGCTCCACGAACTCGTGACAGAGGCGGCTCTTTCCCGCGCCCGGCTCCGCGGTGACCAGGACGACGCCCGGGCGGCCCGACTGCGCCTCGCGCAGAGCGGCCTCGAGCAGAGCGAGCTCGCGCTCGCGGCCCACGAAGCGCGAGAAGCCGCGCGCCCGGGAGCGCTCGAGGCGGCTCCGGACCGGGCCCGGACCCCGCAGCTCGAACACGCGCACGGGATGGCTCGCGCCCTTGAGACGCTGTTCCCCGCGGTCGAGGAAGTCGAAGAAGCCCGCCGCGAGGCGCGCGGTCTGCCCGGTCACGGCGATGCCGCCCGGTGGCGCCAGCTGCTGCACCCGGGCCGCGAGCCCGACGACGTGCCCCTGCGCGGTGTAGTCCATGCGCAGGTCGTCGCCGATCCGCCCCACGACCACCTCGCCGGAGTTCAGGCCCATCCGGACCGCGAGGTCGAGCCCGCTCCGCCCCCGCACGTCGTCGGCGAGCGCGCCGAGCTCGCCCGTCAGGTCCAGGGCGGCCGCACAGGCGCGCTGGGCGTGATCCTCATGGGCGATCGGGGCGCCGAAGAGCGCCATGATGCCGTCGCCGGTGTACTGGTTCACGGTCCCCTCGTATCGGTGGACACCACCGGCGAGGATCCGGAACATGCGATCGAGCAGGCGATGCCATTCCTCGGGATCGACGCGCTCCGCGAGCTCCATCGAGCGCACGACGTCCGCGAAGAGGACGGTGACCAGCTTGCGCTCGCCCCTGAGCGCGCTCCGGGACGCCAGGATCTTCTCGACGAGATGCCGCGGCGTGTAGGAGCGCGGCTCGGGGGAGGTTGTCGGCGCAGCGAGGTGCGCGCCACAATCGTTGCAGAACCTCGCGCCGCGCGGGGTTCTCGTGTCCGCAGAATGGGCAGCTCACGGGGCCTCGCCCATCTTAGCCTCATCCGTGAGGCCGTCGCGCCGTGACGAGGAGGACAGCATGACCGAGGGGATCAGTCCGAAGCAGTTCCACGAGTCCCAGGGCGTCGAGGACTGGCGGGTCATCGGCGACGGCGCCTGCGCGTACTTTCCGACCGCCTCGTTCGCGGCGAGCGCACGGCTCGTGGGGGCCATCGGCCAGCTGCCGGGCGTCGAGGACCACGCGCCGGACGTTGACCTGCGACCTGACGGGGTGACCGTGCGCCTGATCACGTACACGGACGACTACTACGGGATGAGCCAGCGCGACGTTGACATGGCCCGACAGATCTCGGCGGCGGCCCGACGGTTGGGCCTGGTCGCCGACCCGTCGGCCGTTCAGAGCCTGCTCGTCATCCCCGGCGCGGCCTCCACCGCCGAGGTGATGCCGTTCTGGCGCGCCGCGCTCGGGTATGAGCCCCGCCGCGACAGTCCCGCCGCTGACCTCGTGGATCCGCGCGGTCGGTGGCCGGGCTTCTGGTTCGAGCGGATGAACGAGCCGCGCGCGGACGGCGGCGGGGCGATCCACGTCGCCATGTGGGTACCGTCCGAGCGGGCGGAGGCGCGCATCGCGGCGGCGCTCGCCGCCGGCGGCCGCATGGTGCGCGACGAGTTCGCTCCATCGTGGTGGACGCTGGCCGACGCAGCCGGAAACGAGGTCGACATCGCCACCGCTCGCGGCCGCGACTGAGAGGTTGGGCCGCCCCCCGGCACGCTCCAGGCCCGGCCGGGGCGCAGAAGGGTCTGGCGCCTTTCCTCGCTTGGCGGTACCATGACCCACCTTTTTGAGACGCCCGTCTCAATCAGTGTGCCGCGCCGCGGCATCCGCGCCGCGGCATCCAGGAGGGTCCAGGTGCTCGTCGAGCGGATGGCCGTCGAGATCGAGGGCGAGGGCGAGCCGGTGCTGATGATCCACGGCCTCGGTGGAACATCGAACGTCTTCACGCCCGTGCTGCCGGCGCTGGCCCGCCACCGGACCATCCGGTTCGACCTCCCCGGATCCGGGCGCTCGCACCGCGCCGGTGGGCCGGGGCCGCTCTCCGCTCGCGCTGTTCGTCGACAAGGCTCGCCTGGTCATGGACCGGGCCGGCGTCGAGCGCGCGCACATCGTGGCGCACTCCATGGGCACGATCGTCGCGGCGCACCTCGCCGCGGCCGAGCCCGGGCGCGTCCTGAGCCTGGCGCTCTTCGGCCCGCTGCTGGCCCCGCCGGAGCCGGCCCGGGCGGCCATCCGCGCCCGCGGCGCTCAGGCGCGCCAGGGCGACATGCAGCCCATCGCCGACGCCCTGGTCCGGGCGCGAGCCTCTCGGCCGAGACGCGGGCGCGGCGACCCACGGCCGTGGCCTTCGTCCGCGAGTCGCTCATGCGGCAGGACCCCGAGGGCTACGCGCGTAGCTGCGAGGCCCTGGCCGAGATGGGGTCCGCCGACACGTCCCGGATCGACTGCCCGACGCTGCTCGTCACCGGCGACGAGGACGTTGTGGCCCCGCCCCAGGCGGTGCGCATGATGAGCGAGCGGATCACCGGAAGCCGGGTCGAGGTGCTGCGCGGCTGCGGGCACTGGACGCCGGTCGAGAAGCCCGAGGAATGCACCGGTCTGCTGCAGCGATTCCTGCTCGAGAGGAGACCGACATGGCGAACGTCCTCTTCACGAACGTCCGCATCATCGATGCGACCGGCGCCCAGCCCTATCAGGGCGAGGTCCTGATCCAGGGCAACCGCATCTCCCGCGTCGGCCGCGGGTCCCGCAGCCTCGCCACCTCCGGCGTCACCGTGATCGACGGCGCCGGCGCCACGCTCATGCCGGGCATGTGCGAGGCGCACACCCACTTCGGCTGGACCAACTCCAAGACGCTGGACGCCATCCAGAAGATGCCGCCGGAGGAGCACACCCTCTGGGCGGCCCAGGTGGCCAAGACCTACCTCGACCACGGCTGGACCTCGTGCGTGGGCGCGGCCACCCCGAAGCCGCGGCTCGACTGCGTGATCCGCGACGCCATCAACTCCGGGCAGATCCCGGGGCCGCGGTACCTCGCGGCGAGCCAGGAGATCACGGTGACGGGCTCGCTCGGCGACGACATGCTCCCCCACCTGCCCTTCCCGGAGATGTCCTTCGGCTGCGTGGTGGACGGCCCCGACGGCATGCGCAAGGCGGTGCGGATGTTCCTCAAGTACGGCGTGGACCAGGTGAAGCTCAACCTGTCCGGCGACAACCTGGTGCCGGGGGCCGACGCCCGCACGAGCTGGATGAGCGACGAGGAGGTGGCCGTGGCCGCCCACGAGGTGAAGGTGCGCGGCAAGCGGCTGGCCTCCCACGCGCGCTCGAGCGAGTCCGTGAAGCAGAGCCTGCGCCACGGCGTGGAGGTGATCTACCACGCCAGCTTCACCGACGAGGAGGCGCTCGACGGGCTGGAGGCCCGGAAGGACAAGATCTTCGTCGCGCCCGGCCTCTCCGTGATCATCCGCCTGCTCTACGAGGGCGAGGTGGTCGGCATCTCGAACGACGACGCCAAGCGGATGGGCTACGAGCTGGAGCTCGAGGCGGCGGTGAACAGCATGAAGGCGATGCTCCGGCGCGGGATCCGCGTGCTGCCCGGCGGCGACTACGGCTTCGCCTGGGCGCCGCACGGCGAGAACGCGAAGGACCTGGAGTACTTCGTGAAGTACCTCAACATGACGCCGATGGAGGCCATCATCTCGGCCACGCGCTGGGGCGGTCAGATCATGATGCGCCGCGACCTGGGCGAGATTCGCGAGGGCTGGCTGGCCGACCTGCTGCTGGTGGACGGCGACCCGCTGGCGAACATCTCCATCCTCCAGGACAAGTCCAAGCTGCTGGCGATCATGAAGGACGGCGAGTTCACGAAGGCGCCCGAGATCCGGTCCACCCGGAGCCGCTGGGTCGCGTGACGCGACTCTGGATCGCGCTCTGGGCGGTCCTCATCGGGCTGCCGGTCGTCGTCTTCGCGGCCTGGGCGCTCCAGGACAACGCGCGCCTGTTCGTCGTCACGCTGCTCAACGGCCTCACGCTGGCCTCGCTCTACTTCATCGTGGCGCGCGGCTTCACGCTGGTGTTCGGGCTCATGCGCAACGTGAACCTGGCGCACGGCTCGCTGTACCTCCTGGGCGGCTACCTCGGGTTCTACACCGGGCAGTTCACCGGCTCGTGGCTGCTCGCGCTGGCCGTGGGCTTTGCCGCCGCCGCGGTCGTCGGCCTCGCCATGCAAGTGTCGATCTTCCGCTTCATGCCCGGCCAGGACCTGCGGCAGACGATGGTCACGATCGGGCTCTCGATCGTCATCGCCGACCTCCTCATGTGGGCGATCGGCGCTCAGGTCCACCAGATGTCGCCCCCGCCCTGGCTCGACGGTCCCCTGCGCAACCTGCCGGTGATCCGCGCCTACTCGACGTACCGGCTCTCGCTGCTGCCCATCGGCATCGTGATCGGCGTGGCGCTCTGGCTGTTCCTGAACCGCACGCGGGTCGGCATGATGATCCGCGCCGGCGTCGACGACCGCGCCATGCTCGCGGCGGCGGGCGTCAACGTCAACCTGGTGTTCGCCACGACGTTCGCGCTCGGGGCCGGGCTGGCCGGCCTCGGCGGCGTCATCGGCGTGGTGGAGCTTTCCATGGTGCCCGGCGAGGACACGCGCCTTCTCCTGGCGTCGCTCGTGGTGGTGATCGTTGGCGGTATGGGCAGCGTGGTGGGGGCGGCGATCGGCGCCGCCATCCTCGGCCTGGCCGAGACCTACGGCCTCGCCTACGCGCCCACCTACAGCGTGATGTTCACCTTCGTGATCCTCGTGCTGGTGCTCGCTTTCCGTCCGCGCGGCATCCTCGGCCGGCCCGCATGAGCGCCGCCGACTGGCGCCGCGCCATGAATCTCCAGCCCCGCCCGCTGGGCACGCCGGCGGGGCGCCCGGCCGTCCGGGCCGCCGGCGCGCCGCGGGCGCCCCGGCGTCGGCTCACGAATCCCGTGCGCGCGCGGCATGTGATCGTGCTCGCCTTCCTGCTCGCCTACCCGTGGTTCGCGCCGCCGTTCTTCACGTACCAGATCGGGGCGCAGGCCCTGGCGCTCGGCCTCATCGCGCTGTCACTCACCTTCCTGGCCGGATACGGCGGCATGATCTCGCTCGCGCAGATGACGGTGGCGGGCATCGCCGGCTACATGCTGGCGATCTTCGGCACCGCGGCCACGGACGGGGTCACGCTCGGCTGGCCGTGGTGGCTCGCCGTCATCATCGCGCTCCTCATCGCGGTCCTGGCCGCCGCGGGCATCGGCTGGCTCTCCGTCCGCACCGAGGGCATCTACACCATCATGATCACGCTGGCCATCGGCGTGGCGTTCTACTACCTGGCCCTGCAGAACTACACCGTGTTCAACGGCTTCCAGGGCATGCAGAAGGTGTTCCCGCCGACGCTCGCCGGCGTCTACTGGCGCGACCCCACGCCGTTCTACTACCTGGCGCTGGCCTGCGCGCTGGCCGGCTACCTCTTCGTGGTCTACCTGATGCGCACGCCCTTCGGGATCGCGCTCCAGGGCATCCGCGACAACCCGCGCCGGATGCACGCGCTGGGCTTCAACGTGACGGCCCACCGGGTGGCGGCCTACGCGGTGGGCGGCGCGCTCGCCGCGGTGGGCGGGGTGCTGTTCACCTGGTACAACGGCCTCGTGACGCCGGGCTCGGTGGGCACGGGGTGGCTCATCAACATCCTCATCATCGCGGTGCTCGGTGGCATGCGGCATCCGGTCGGCGCCTTCCTCGGCGCCATCGTCTTCGTGCTCGTCCAGAACTTCGCCATCGACGTCATCAACCGCGAGCGCTTCAACCTGGTGATCGGAGTGGTGTTCCTCGTCATCGTGCTGTTCTCGCGCGACGGCCTGCTCGGCTGGTGGGCGGCCCTGAGCGCCCGGGTGTCAACTCAAAGAGGAGGGAGTCCATGGACATCGGCAAGAAGACGCTGGTATGCGCGCTCGTCGTCGCCGTCGGCATCGTCGCCGTCCTGAGCGCGGGGGCGATCGCGCAGGCGCCCCCGGTCAAGATCGGGCTGCTCGCCACGCTGGAAGGTCCGTTCGCGGCCGGCGGCCAGGACGGCATGCGCGGCGCCGAGCTGGCGGTGCGCCAGCGGAACGGCGTGGTCGCCGGCCGCAAGATCGAGATCGTCAAGGCCTCGTCCGACGCGAAGCCCGACGTGGCGGTGAACGCCACCCGGAAGCTGGTCGAGCAGGACAAGGTCGACATCATGGTGGGGCCGCTCTCCGGCTCCGAGGGCATCGCGGTCAAGGAGTACTCGAAGACGCAGCCCAACATCACGTTCATCAACGGCTCGTCGGGCGCCCAGGCCACGACGCTCGTCAACCCGTCGCCGAACTTCTTCCGCTTCAACACGGACGGCGGCCAGTGGATGGTGGGCCTCGGCAAGGCGGCGCTGGACAAGGGCTACAAGCGCGTGATGGTCATCGCCGAGGACTACGCCTTCCCCTACTCGCAGGTGCAGGGCTTCATGACCGAGTACTGCAAGCTGGGCGGCAAGGTCCCGCTGAAGGCGTGGGTGCCGCTCGGCGGCAAGGACTACTCCTCGGTGATCGCGCGCATCCCCAAGGACGTGGACGCGCTGGTGGTGGTGCTGGGCGGCGCCGACGCGGTGAACTTCCTGAACCAGTACGAGCAGGCCGGCGGTGACAAGCCGATGGTCGGCGGCTCGATCACGGTGAGCCAGGACATCCTCAACTACAAGGGCAAGCGCCGCGACTCGCTGGTGGGCACCATCGCCGGCGCGCCGATCGCCGACGCCTACGAGGCGCCGGAGTGGCGAGCGTTCGTCGCCGACTACAAGAAGAACTTCCCCGACGGCTATCCCAGCCCGTCGCTGTTCGCGCTGGTCTACTACCTCAACATGAAGGCGACGCTCGACGGCCTGGACGCCGTCAAGGGCGACCTCTCGGACGGCCAGAAGAAGTACCGCGACGCGCTCAGCAAGATGACGCTCAAGTCGCCCGTCGGCGACGTTCAAGCTGGACGCCAACCGGCAGGCCATCGGCACGACGTTCATCACCGAGGTGGTGAAGGACAGCCAGGGCAACCTCTACAACAAGGTGCTCCGGAAGATCGACAACGTGAACCAGACGATGGGCATGACGCCGGCCGATTTCAAGATCGGCTCGCGCGACGAGCCGAATTGCCCATAGTGAGGGGCCCCGTCGGGGCATAGTGGCGGATTCACCCACCCGCGTCTCGGGTGACGCCCTCGTGCTGGAGGGCGTCACCCGGACGTTCGGCGCGCTCCACGCGATCGAGGACGTTCTCGTTCTCGGTCGCGGTGGGGGAGCGTCGCGCCGTGATCGGCGCCAACGGCGCCGGCAAGACCACCCTGTTCAACGTCGTCACCGGCGACTTCCCGGCCACGCGGGGGCGCGTGCGGTTCTTCGGCGAGGACGTGACCACGCTGCCGCCTCACGAGCGCATTCGCATGGGCATGCGCCGGACGTATCAGTCCTCGCTCCTGTTCCGTGACCTCACCGTGCGCGACAACCTGTTCCTGGCCGTGCGCGGCGTCGCGCGCAACCGCTTCAGCTTCCTGCGGGCGTCGAGGAACGGTCCGGCCGACGAGCTCCTCGATCGGGTGCGGCTCACCCCCGTGGCCGAGTCCCCGGTGGCCGCGCTGTCCCACGGCCAGCAGCGCCAGCTCGAGATCGGCATGGCGCTGGCGGGCGCGCCGCGCCTGATCCTGTTCGACGAGCCCGCCGCGGGACTGTCGCCCGCCGAGCGCGGGGAGCTGGTGACGCTGCTGCGGGGCCTGCCCGCGCACATCGGCTTCATCCTGATCGAGCACGACCTGGACATCGCGCTCCGCGTGGTCGACCGCGTCACGGTGCTCCACAACTCCCGCGTGCTCAAGCACGGGAGCCCGGCGGAGATCGAGAACGACGCCGAGGTGCAGGCGATCTACATGGGGGACCGGGCCCGGTGATCGGGGGGCGCGGGCGGTGATCCTCGAGATCCGGAACCTGGACGTTCTACTACGGCCGGGCTCACGCGCTCCAGGGCGTGTCGCTCGCGCTGGACCGTGGCGTCCTGGCCGTGGTGGGCCGGAACGGCATGGGCAAGACCACGCTCTGCAACGCGGTGACGGGGCTGGTCCCCGCCTCGGGGAGCGTGAAGCTCGCCGGCGAGGAGATCCTGGGGCTGGCGCCGAACGCGATCACGACCAAGGGCGTCGGGTACGTGCCCCAGGGCCGTCGCGTGTGGCCCTCGCTGTCCGTGGACGAGCACCTCCGGCTGGCCCGGCGGCGGGGGCCGTGGACGGTGGAGCGCATCTACCAGACCTTCCCGCGCCTGGCCGAGCGCAAGGGAAACGGCGGCGCCGAGCTGTCGGGCGGCGAGCAGCAGATGCTCGCCATCTCCCGCGCGCTGCTGCTCAACCCCAAGCTGCTGGTCATGGACGAGCCCACCGAGGGGCTGGCCCCGATCATCGTGCAGCAGGTCGAGGCCATGCTGAAGGCGCTCACCGCCGAGGGCGCGATCTCGGTGCTGCTGATCGAGCAGAACCTGGGCGTGGCCATCGACGTGGCCGACACCGTGGACGTGATGGTGAACGGCCGCATCGCGCGCTCGATGCCCACCGCCGCGCTGGCCGCCGACCGCGACCTGCAGCAGCGCCTGCTCGGCGTGAAGCTCGACACCGAGCTGACGGCGGAGGTGGCGGTCGAGCCCGAGGGCGAAGCCCGTCGCCGACCCGAGGGCGAAGCCCGTCGCCGAGAGGACGCGGGCCCGGCGGTGCAGGTGCTGACGGTGCGGCGCGCCACCGACTCCGTGGTGGTCGAGCCTTCCTCGCCGGCGTCTGCGCCCGCGCCTGCGGAGGAGCGGACCATCCGAGGCTTCACGCGCTGGGGCTCGACCGGCCGCGACCACGTCGTGGGCGCGCCGGAGCCGGTGGCGGCCGACGCCCACGCGGCGGAGCTCCGTGGGGGAGAGCAACAGCCCCGCGCCGGAGAGTTGCTGCCGGTGGCCCAGATGGTTGGCCGCGCCGCCTACATCGCCGGCACCTTCGACACCAAGGGCCGCGAGCTGTTCTACCTGCGCACGTGCCTCGAGAGGCTCGGCGTGCGCACGGTGACCGTGGACCTGGCCACGTCGGGCACGCCGTCGCCCGCCATGGTCCATCCGCGCGAGGTGGCGCGGCACCATCCCGGCGGCGAGCGCGCGGTGTTCACCGGCGACCGCGGCTCCGCGGTCACCGAGATGGCCGTGGCCTTCGAGGAGTTCGTGACCCGCCGGCGCGACATCGGCGGCCTGATCTCGGCGGGCGGGTCGGGCGGCACCGCGCTCGCCACCCGCGCCATGCGCCGGCTGCCCATCGGCGTGCCCAAGGTGATGGTGTCCACGGTGGCGTCGGGCGACGTGAAGCCCTACGTCGGCCCCTCCGACATCTGCATGATGTACTCCGTCACCGACGTGGCCGGCATCAACCGCATCTCGGAGAAGGTGCTCGCCAACGCGGCGCACGCGCTGGCCGGCATGCTGGCCTTCGCCCGCTCGCCCGCCTCGCCCGAGGCGCAGAGCAAGCCCGCCCTCGGTCTGACGATGTTCGGCCTCACCACCCCGTGCGTGCAGGCAGTGTGCAAGCAACTCGAGGACGAGTACGACTGCCTGATCTTCCACGCCACCGGCACCGGCGGGCAGAGCCTGGAGAAGCTCGCCGACTCCGGCCTGCTCGCCGCGGTGCTCGACCTCACCACCACCGAGGTCGCCGACGAGGTCGTGGGCGGCGTGCTCTCCGCGGGTCCCACGCGGATGGACGTGTTCGCGCGAACCACCATCCCCTACGTCGGCTCCTGCGGCGCGCTCGACATGGTCAACTTCTGGGCCCGGCCCACCGTGCCCGAGCGCTTCAAGGAGCGGACCCTCCACGTCCACAACCCGAACGTCACCCTGATGCGCACCACGTCCGACGAGGCGCGACGCATCGGCCGGTTCATCGCCGACAAGCTCAATCGCATGGAGGGGCCGGTGCGGTTCCTGATCCCCGAGGGCGGCCTCTCCGGCCTCGACCGGCCCGGCGGCTCCTTCTGGGACCCGGCCGCGAACACGGCGCTCTTCGACGCGCTCGCCGCCGAGTTCCGCGCCGGCACGAACCGCAAGCTCACCAGAGTGCCGCACCACATCAACGACCCCGCGTTCGCCGACACGGTGGTCGCCACCTTCCGCGAGGTCAGGACCGCATGGCCCGAATCGATCGCCAGGACATCCTGAGTCGGCTCTCCGGCATGGCCCGTCGCGGCGAGCCGATCATCGGCGGCGGCGCCGGCACCGGGCTGTCCGCCAAGTGCGAGGAGGCCGGCGGCATCGACCTCATCGTGATCTACAACTCGGGGCGGTATCGCATGGCCGGGCGCGGCTCGCTCGCCGGCCTGCTCGCCTACGGCAACGCCAACGAGATCGTGCTGGACATGGCGCGCGAGGTGCTGCCCGTGGTCACGCGCACGCCGGTGCTGGCCGGGGTCAACGGCACCGACCCCTTCCTGCTGCTCGACCCATTTTTGAAGACGCTGGGCGAGCTGGGGTTCTCGGGCGTGCAGAACTTCCCGACGGTCGGCCTCTTCGACGGGGTCATCCGGGCCCAGCTCGAGGAGACGGGCATGGGCTACGCGCTCGAGGTGCAGATGATCGAGCGCGCCCGAGCGCACGACCTCCTCACCACGCCCTACGTCTTCTCGGAGGACAACGCCCGCGACATGGCCCGGGCCGGCGCCGACATCGTGGTGTGCCACCTGGGGCTCACCACGGGCGGCGCCGTCGGCGCGCGCACCGCGGTCACCCTCGAGGCCTGCGTGCCCCTCATCGACGCGTGGGCGGCGGCGGCCCGCGCGGTGAACCCGGACGTCCTCGTCCTGTGCCACGGCGGGCCGATCGCCACCCCGGACGATGCCGCGTACGTCCTGGCCAAGACCCGGAGCTGTCACGGCTTCTACGGCGCCTCCAGCATGGAGCGCCTGCCGACCGAAATCGCGCTGACGGAGACCACGCGGTCGTTCAAACGCATCGGCCTCCGTCCGAAGGAGAAGGCGTCATGACAGGGGCCCAGCTCGGCCAGCTCGTCCTGGCCATCATCGTCCTCGCCGCGGTCGTGGCGATCGTCGCCTGGCTGCTCAACTGGCTCTACCTGCGCTCCTCCAAGGAGCGCGCCTTCGTCCGCACCGGCTTCGGCGGACAGAAGGTCGTGGTGAACGGCGGCGCCCTCGTGCTGCCGATCGTCCACGAGGTGATCCCGGTGAACATGAACACGCTTCGCCTGGCGGTGACGCGCGGCCGCGACCGGGCCCTCATCACCAAGGACCGCATGCGCGTGGACGTGATCGCCGAGTTCTACGTGCGCGTGCAGGCCGCGCCCGAGGCCATCGCCGCCGCCGCCCAGACGCTGGGCCAGCGCACCATGCAGCCGGAGATGCTCGGCGAGCTGGTGGAAGGCAAATTTGTCGACGCGCTCCGAACAGTAGCCGCCGAGATGACCATGGAGGAGATGCACGAGAAGCGCGGCGACTACGTCAAGCGCGTGCGCGCCGTGGTGGCGGCCGACCTGCTGCAGAACGGCCTGGAGCTGGAGACGGTGTCGCTCACCCAGCTCGACCAGACCGCCATGGAGTTCTTCAACCCCTCGAACGCCTTCGACGCCGAGGGCCTGACGCGGCTCACCGAGACCATCGAGACGCGCAAGAAGAAGCGGAACGACATCGAGCAGGACACCATGATCCAGATCCGCAACAAGAACCTGGACACCGAGCGCCAGGCCCTGGACATCGACCGCGAGCTCGAGTACGCGCGCCTGGAGCAGACCCGGGAGCTGGAGGTGAAGCGCGCGGGCCAGCGCGCCGACGTGGCGCGGGAGCAGGCGGTCAAGGCCCAGGAGGCCGAGCGCGCCCAGATCCAGGCCCGCGAGCAGGTGGAGCGCGCGCGGATCACCTCCGAGCGCGCGGTGGAGGAGGAGCGCATCGCCCGCGAGCGGCAGATCGAGTCGCTGGAGGTGGAGCGCCGCACGGCGATCGAGCTGGCCGAGCAGCAGCGGGCCATCGCCGTCGCCGAGCAGTCCCGGATCCAGTCCGAGGCTCAGGCCGCCGCCGACCAGGCCCGCGCCAAGGCCGTGACCGAGGAGGAGCGCGTGTTCACCGCCCGCGACACCGAGACGGCCGAGCGGCGCAAGCGGGTGGAGATCGTCCAGGCCGAGGCCGACGCCGAGGCCAGCCGCATCCGTGCCATGGCCGCGAAGATCCACCACGAGGTGGAAGCCGCGGGCCTCACGCTCATGAACACGGCGGCCAACCTGCTCACCCCGGAGGCGCGCCAGTCCGCGCTGCGCCGCCAGCTCATCGACAGGCTGGAGGGCATCATCCGCGAGTCGGTGAAGCCCATGGAGCGCATCGAGGGCATCCGCATCCTGCACGTCGAGGGGCTGGGCGGCAGCCGCGGCGGCGGGCCGGGCAACGGGGGCGGCGGCGGGATCGCCGACAGCGTCGTGGACTCGGCCCTGCGCTTCCGGGCCCAGGCGCCGCTCATCGACCAGCTGCTGCGCGAGATCGGCGTGCAGGGCGGCGATGTCGGCCAGGCGGCCAAGGCGCTGCTCGAGCGCAGCGAGCAGCCCGCGGAATGAGCGGCGGGCGGCAGTGAACGGCGAGCGGCCGGCGGCGAGCAGCGGCCACCCGGCGGCGCGGGCGGCGGCATGATCAAGGTCTACACGTCGAGCGTCATCGACGCGCCCGCCGACGCCGTCTGGGCGCAGGTGCGCGACTTCAACGGCCTGCCGCGCTGGACGCCGTTCGTGGCCGAGTCCCGCATCGAGGAGGGCCAGCCCGCGGACCGCATCGGCTGCGTGCGGAACTTCCGGCTGCGGGACGGCGGCGTGATCCGCGAGCGCCTGCTGACGCTCTCGGACTACGACTACCAGTGCACCTACTCCATCCTGGAGTCCCCGATGGGGGTCGAGAACTACGTCGCCACCCTCAAGCTGACGCCGGTGACGGACGGCGGCCGCACCTTCGCGGAGTGGTGGGCCGAGTTCGACTGCGCCCCCGAGCGCGAGGCGGCGCTGGCGGAGCAGATCGGCCAGGGCGTCTTCCAGGCGGCGTTCGACTCGCTGAAGAAGGTCTTCGCCCGGTAGGCGAGGTCGGCGTCGTGTCGAGGATCCGGGTTCGCCGGTCCGCCGTGATCGACGCGCCGATCGAGCGCGTGTGGGCGGTGCTGCGCGATTTCAACAGCCACTCGGCCTGGCACCCCGCGGTCGGCCCCTCCGAGATCGAGCGTGGCGAGGCGGCCGACCAGGTCGGCTGCGTGCGCGACTTCACGCTCAAGGACGGCAACCACATCCGCGAGCAGCTCCTGGCCCTGTCCGACCGCGACCACGTCTCGACCTACTGCATCCTCGACGCGACGCTGCCGATGCGGAACTACGTCGCCACGGTGGAGCTCAAGCGGGTGACGGACGGCGATCGCACGTTCTGGCACTGGGAGTCCACGTTCGACGTTCCGCGCGGCCGGGAGCGCGAGTTCGAAGAGCTGGTCGGCGGCCAGGTGTACGAGGCGGGCTTCACCGGCCTCGCGGCGTACCTGCGGCGGGACGGGCGCGTGGGCTCGCATCCCCGCGTGGTGGATGCCTGGGCCCCGGTGGATGCCCGGGCCGTCGTGGCGACGGCGTTCGGCGGTCCGGAGGTGCTGCAGCTTCGGCGCGTCGACGCGCCCCCGCCGCGCTCTGGCGAGGTCAAGCTGCGCCAGACGGCGATCGGCGTGAACTACATCAACGTCTACGTGCGCGCCGGCGTCTACCGCATGATCGAGCCCCCGGCGGCCATCGGCATGGAGGCGGCCGGCGTCGTCCTGGAGAGCGGCGCCCCGGGCTTCCGCCCCGGCGACCGCGTCGCGTATGCGTGCACTCCGCCGGGCGCGTACGCCACCGTGCGCACGCTGCCCGCATCCGCGCTCGTGCTCCTCCCCGACGACGTGAGCGAGGAGACGGCGGCTGCGCTCATGCTGAAGGGCATGACCGCCGAGTACCTCCTGCACCGCACGTACCGCGTCCGGCCCGGCGACGCCGTGCTGGTGCACGCCGCGGCCGGCGGCGTCGGGCTCCTGCTCTGCCAGTGGGCCCGGGCGCTGGGCGCGCGCGTCATCGGCACGGTGTCGAGCGAGGCCAAGGCGGAGCTGGCCCGGGTCCACGGCTGCGAGCACCCGATCGTGACCAGGACCTATTCCTTCGCGGAGCAGGTGAAGCGGATCACCGGCGGCCGCGGCGCCGACGTGATCTACGACGGCCTCGGCCGCGACGCGGCATCCGAGAACCTGACGGCGCTCGCCGTGCGCGGCCACTGGGTGAGCTACGGACACGCCACCGGCCCCCTCGATCCCGTGAACCTGGCCGAGAAGTCCGGCACCCTGTCCCAGCCGGTGCTCTTCCACTACACCGAGGATCTCCTGCAGCAGATGGCCGGCCGGGTGTTCGCCGCGTTGCGCGACGGCATCATCCGGCCCGACGTGCGCCACCGCTATCCCCTCGCCGCCGCGGCCGACGCCCACCGCGACCTGGAAGCGCGGCGGACCACCGGGCAGATCGTCCTGCTGCCCTGAGCCTCCCGCCGCGGGCACCCTGCCTGCGCTGCGCTCAGGGCGCTCGCGTCGCCGAGACCAGCCGGGTGATCGTGGGAATGACCTCGCGATCCCGGATGTCCGTGAAGCCCCGCGCGACGAGCTGGGCCGAGAGCGCGCCCGGCGTGAGCAGGCCGGCGTCGGGATCGTTCAACAGGCCGGACAGGAGCCAGAGGGCGGCGGACGTGGGCCCGCTGCCGTCGTCGTCCACCATGAAGTCGTGCACGAGCAGGGTGCCCCCCGGCGCCAGCGCTCCGAACGAGCGCGAGAGCAGCTCCGTCTTCGCTGCCGCGCTCACCGCGCTCATCAGGTAGGAGATCAGCACAACGTCCTGGGCGCCGGGCCACGGCGTCTCGAGCGCGTTGCCGGCCAGGAACGTGATGCGGCCGTCGAGCCCGGCCTCCCGCGCGAAGCGTTCCGCGACGGTCTGCACCTGGGGGAAGTCGAGGATCGTGCAGCGCAGGCCGGGGTGGCGCCGGCAGAGCGTGATGCTGAAGGCGCCGCTGCCACCGGCCACGTCGAGGAGCGTGCGCGCGCCCGACAGGTCCACGAGCTTGCTCGTCACCACCGCGGGGCCGAGGGAGCCCGCGTGCTGCGCGCGGCTGAAGTACTCGGCCTCCTCGTCGTTCTGGGTCAGCCCGTAGAACTGCATGCGCTTGCCCCGGAGCGCTTCGGAAAGCCCCGCGAAGGCCGGGTACACCTGCCGGTCGATCTGGAAGCGATAGTAGTCGCCGAAGTAGCGGGGCGCCGTCCGCACCAGGTACTCCTGGGCCGCCGGCGCGTTGGCGAAGGCGTCGCCCGACTTCCCGAGCAGGCCCATGCTCACGCAGGCCGTGAGCAGCACGGCGAGCCGCGGAGCCGGGACGCCGGTGCCGCCCGCCAGCTCCTCGAGCGTCCTGGGCCCGTCCGCGAGCCGGCCGAACACGTCGAGCTCGAGCGCCGTGAAGAACGCTTTCGACGCCATGAAGCCGTAGGCGAGCCGGGAGATGTCCCGGAACGTCGGTCAGCGGGGCAACACCAGCCATGTGCGCCTCCTTCGAGCGGAGATCACCGTTGCGTCTCGCTGTCCACAGGGCATGTGTCCCCCGCGCGCAGCGGGCGCCGGCGCGGCGTCGAGGATACCCTGACACACACGCGAGGCAAGGTCGCGCTGGAAGGGCGGCTCGCCTTGTAGTGAAAAAGGGGTTGCACGACGTTATGGTCTGTGTAACCTTATGTCTCACGTAGCCATGGAGACGCTATCGCGCACGGGCGCCGGCTCGAGAAAGCAGTCCACTCCGCGATCGCCGGGCGTTCAGGCATCCGTCGTCGTCGCCGTCGTCATCTTCAGCCTCCGGCCCGATGCCGCCGACAAACCGCCTCTTCAAGTCCTGCTCGTCCGGCGCGCGGTCGAGCCGTTTGCCGGGTACTGGGCGCTGCCGGGCGGCAAGCTCTGGGGCGGCGAGGCGCTCGACGAGGCGGCGTGGCGCCAGCTGGAGGAGAAGACGTCGCTCCGAGCGTCGTACCTCGAACAGCTCTACACCTTCGAGCTCTGCGACGCGGGACGGCAGCTCGAGGCCGCGGTGACCGCGTACTTCGCGCTCGTCCGCACCGACCGCGCCGAGATCGCCCCCGGGCGCAACACCATGGAGGCCGCCTGGTTCCCGGTGGACGGGCTGCCGAAGCAGCTCGCGTTCGACAACGACGAGATCATCCACTTCGCGCTGCAGCGCCTGCGCAACAAGGTGGAATACGCCCACGTGGCGTTCCAGTTCCTTCCGCCATCGTTCACGATGGCGCAACTCCGCGCCGTGTACGAGGTGATCCTCGGCCGCCGTCTCGACCCGACGAACTTCCGCCGGCGCGTCGAGGCCACCGGCACGATCGTGCCCACCGGCCACGTGGTCTCGGGCGGCCGACATCGCCCGCCGGCGCTGTACCACTGCGCGGACGACCCGGTCATGCTGGTCAAGACGATGCGCCCTCGGCGGACCCTGAGGGCCCGCCTTTCCCTGCACGCCGACAATCCGTGACCCGGTCCAGAGGAGGACAGCCCATCCATGTGCTCAAGTAATGGTGGGAGACACCTTAACAAACGCGCAGAAAGCGCTCACCAAGCAGTCGATGAGGGAGGACACGCGATGGCGACGATGACGGCGAAGATCCAGTCGGCGGCCACGGACAGCCTGTGCAGCGACGAGCTCAAATGGGATCCATGGGCTCACGATTCGACACCCGCGACGCCTCGCCCGCCGGTGTACGGCCCAGGCGCGAGCCAGTGGGATGCGATTCCGGCCTCGGCTCCCGTGCAGACCGAGATCCCCGAAGCGTATCGGCGCATGGATGCCGACGAGATCGCGGAACGGATCGCGTCGGCGAAGGCGGCGCTGGGCTCCCGCCTCGTGATCCTCGGCCACCACTACCAGCGTGACGAAGTCGTCCGCTGGGCCGACTTCCGCGGCGACTCGCTCAAGCTCTCCCAGCAGGCCGCGGGGCAGCGGGACGCCGACTCCATCGTCTTCTGCGGCGTGCACTTCATGGCCGAGAGCGCCGACATCCTCGCCGGCGATCACCAGCGCGTGATCCTGCCCAACATGGCCGCGGGCTGCTCGATGGCCGACATGGCCGACGAGCCACAGGTGCTCTCCTGCTGGCAGCAGCTCGCCGAGGCGCTCGGCGTCGACGCCGGGAGCCCACGTGCCGCGGTCCTACCCGTCACCTACATGAACTCGTCGGCCGCGCTCAAGGCCTTCTGCGGCGACCGCGGTGGGCTGGTCTGCACGTCCTCGAACGCGACGCGTGTGCTCGAGTGGGCCTTCGAGCGCGGCGAGCGCGTGCTGTTCTTCCCCGACGAGCATCTCGGCCGCAACACCGGAGTGAAGCTCCGGATCGCCGACGACGCCATGGTGGTGTGGGATCCGCGCCGGCCTCTCGGGGGCGCCTCGCCGGAGCGCCTGCGTCGCGCGCGGCTGATCCTCTGGCGCGGCTGGTGCTCCGTCCACGCGCGGTTCTCGGTGGCGCAGATCGCGCGCGCCCGCCGCGAGCATCCGGGCGTCACCGTGATCGTGCACCCGGAGTGCCGGCGCGAGGTCGTGGATGCCGCCGACCTGGACGGCTCGACGGAGGTCATCCTCGACACGATCGCGTCGGCCCCGTCCGGGACCGCGTGGGCCGTCGGCACCGAGATCAACATGGTCAACCGTCTGGCCGCCGAGCACCCGGACAAGACGATCTTCTGCCTCGATCCGGTGATCTGCCCCTGCTCGACGATGTATCGGATCCACCCGGCGTATCTCGCCTGGGTCCTGGACGCTCTCGTCGACGGCCGCGTGGTCAACGAGATCACCGTCGCCGAGCATGTGAAGGCCTCGGCGCGCGTGGCCCTCGAGCGCATGCTCTCCCTTTCCGGCCGGACCGCGCCGCGCGACGCCGTCCGGGCGGGCTTGGAGGTATCGCCGTGACGCATCCACCGCTCTCCCAGGTCCGCGAGATCATCCGGCGCGCGCTCGACGAGGACATCGGCGCGGGCGACGTCACCACCGACAGCTGCATCCCCGCCGAGCAACGGTCGCGCGCCACCCTGCTCGCCAAGCAGGACGGCGTCCTCTGCGGCGGGCGCGTTTTCGCCGAGACGCTGGCGCTGGTGGATCCGGGCGTCACGGTCGACCTGGTCGTCCGCGACGGGGCGCCGATCCGCACGGGCGACGTGGTCGCCCGCATCGAGGGGCCGACGCGCGCGCTGCTGACCGGCGAGCGGACGGCCCTCAACTTCGTCCAGCGGCTGAGCGGGATCGCGACGGCGACGGCGGCATTCGTCGAGCGGCTGCGCGGGCTTCGCACGCGGCTGGTGGACACCCGCAAGACCACTCCCGGGCTGCGCGTGCTGGAGAAGTACGCGGTGCGCGTCGGCGGCGGACACAACCACCGGTTCAACCTGGCCGACGCCGTGCTGATGAAGGACAACCACCTGGCCGCCCTGCGGACCCGGGGCCTCGAGCTCGCCGCCGCGGTCAAGACGGTGCGGGAGCAGATCCCTCACACGATGCGGATCGAGGTCGAGGTCACGTCCCTCGCCGAGGTCGACGAGGCGCTGGCCGGCGGCGCCGACATCATCCTGCTCGACAACATGACCACCGAGGCGATGCGCCACGCCGTCCGTCGGATCGGCGGCCGGGCACTGACCGAGTGCTCCGGCACCGTCACGCTGGAGACCGTCCGAGAGCGGGCCGAGACCGGGGTCGATCTCATCTCGTCCGGCGCCCTCACGCACTCGTCGCGAGCCCTCGACCTCAGCCTGGAGATCGAGGCCGCATGAAGCCGATCTACGCCGACTACGCCTCCACCACTCCGGTCCACCCCCTCGTCCTCCAGGCCATGGAGCCCTACCTGCGCGAGCACTTCGGCAACCCCTCGAGCCCGTACCGTCCCGGCCGGAGCGCCGCCGACGCGATCGACCGCGCCCGCGCGACGGTGGCGCGCATCCTCGGCTGCCACGACGACGAGGTCGTGTTCACCGGCGGGGGCACCGAGAGCGACAATCTGGCCGTGAAGGGCATCGCGCTGGCCGCCGGCGCGCGCAAGCGACACATCGTCACGACGGCCATCGAGCACAGCGCTGTGCTCGAGGCCGTTCACGCGCTGCAGGAGCATCTCGGCGTCGACGTCACCTACGTTCCCGTCGACCCCGACGGGCTCGTCGATCCGGCCGTGGTCGCCGGCGCCATCCGCCCGGAGACGTGCCTGGTCAGCGTGATGCTCGCCAACAACGAGATCGGCACGATCCAGCCGGTCGCCGAGATCGGGCGACTGGCCGCGGAGCGCGGCGTCCCGGTGCACACGGACGCGGTGCAGGCCGCGGGACTCCTGGACCTGAACGTCGATCGGCTCGGGGTTCACGCGCTCGCGCTCTCCGCGCACAAGTTCTACGCGCCGAAGGGTGTGGGCGTGCTCTACGTCCGGCGGGGCACGGCGCTGGCGCCGCTCGTCCACGGCGGCAGCCAGGAGCGCCAGCGCCGCGCCGGAACGGAGAACGTCGCCGGCATCGTGGCCTGCGCCGCCGCGCTCGAGCTGGTCGAGCGGCACCGGGCGTCCACCGCCGCGCGCCTGACGGCGCTGCGCGATCGGCTGATCGATGGCATCGAGGCCAGCGTCCCCGGGGCCCTGCTCAACGGCCATCGCCGGCGTCGCCTCCCCGGCAACGCGAGCTTCTGCTTCCCCGACGTGCAGGGCGAGAGCATCCTGCTCGAGCTCGAGGCGGACGACGTGTATGCGTCGAGCGGCTCGGCCTGTCATGCCGGCTCGCAGGATCCTTCGCACGTGCTGCTGGCCATCGGCCGCGAGCCGGAGCTGGCTCACACCGCGGTGCGGCTCACGCTGGGCGCGCCGACCACGGAGGAGGAGGTCGACCGGCTGCTGGAGCTGGTGCCACGGGGCGTGACCCGGCTACGCGAGCGGGGAGCCTCCGCCGCCCGGCCACGCGGCCGGCCTGCGCCGGCAAGGCCTTAGCGAGGCTCCACGCCCTCGTCCAGGTCGGCGCCGCGCGCGGCGGGGCGCCGACGCCACTCGGCGAGACGCTCGACGGCCACGTAGAACGCCGGCACCAGCAGCACGCCCAGGAGCGTGATCGCCAGCATGCCGCCGACGACGGTGACGCCCATCGAGTGGCGGCTCGCCGCGCCGGCGCCCGTCGCGAACATCAGCGGCAGCGAGCCGAGAATGAACGCGAACGACGTCATCAGGATCGGCCGGAAGCGCAGCCGGGCCGCCTCGCGCGCGGCCTCGCGGATGGCCATGCCGCCCTCGCGGCGGTCCTTGGCGAACTCCACGATCAGGATCGCGTTCTTGGCGGCGAGGCCGATCAGGAGCGCGAGCCCGACCTGGGCGAACAGGTCGTTGGCGGTGCCGCTGAGCCAGAGCGCCAGGAGAGCGCCGAGCACGCCGAGGGGCACCGCCAGCATCACCGCCAGCGGCACCAGCCAGCTCTCGTACTGCGCGGCCAGCACGAGGAAGACGAACAGCGCCGACAGCGCGAACACGATCCCGGCCCACGAGCCCGCCTCCTTCTCCTGGAACGCGAGTCCCGTCCACTCGTAGGACATCCCGGCCGGGAGATGCTGGCGCGCCAGCTCCTCCATGATCTGGATCGCCTGGCCCGAGCTGACGCCGGGCGCGGTGTCGCCGGCGATCTCCGCCGCGCGGTAGAGGTTGTAGTGGGAGATCGTGTCCGGCCCGGTCGTCGGCTTCACCGTGACCAGCGTGCTGAGCGGCACCATCTGGGGCGCCTGGCCGTTCGGCCCCGGCAGGCTCCGCACGTAGAGACGAGACACGTCGGCGGGCGTGGCCCGGAACGCGGGCTCGGCCTGCAGCTGCACGCGGTACACGCGCCCGAACGCGTTGAAGTCGTTCACGTAGAGCGAGCCGAGGAAGATCTGGAGGCTCGAGAACACGTCGGAGAGCGGCACGCCCAGGGCCTTCGCCTTGGCGCGGTCCACCTCGGCGTTCAGCTGCGGCACGCCGGGCCGGAACGCGGTGAAGGTCGAGGCCAGCTCCGGCCGCTGGCGCGTGGCCTCGATCAGCCGTCGCGTGGCGGCGTCCAGGTCCGCCAGCGAGCCCCCGCCCACGCTCTGCACCTCGAACTGGAAGCCCCCGCCCGAGCTGATGCCGCGGATCGGCGGCGGCGGGAACACCAGCACGAACGCCTCCTGGATCCCGGACAGCCGCGCGCGCAGGCGGCCGAGGATCGCATCGGCCTGGAGCTCCGGCGACTTCCGGTGATGCCACGGCGCGAGCCGCGGGAAGAGCGAGGCCACGTTCGGCCCGTTCACGCCGGTGATGAAGCTCCGGCCGCCGATCGCGACGACCGTCTCCACTCCCGGGGTCTCCCGCAGGATCTGCTCGATCTGGCGCACGACCGCGTCCGTGCGCTCGAGCGACGCCGCATCCGGGAGCTGCACGTTCACCAGGAGGTACCCCTGGTCCTCCGTCGGCGCGAACCCCGAGGGCACCGCGCGCAGCAGGGCATACGACACGCCGCTCAGCACCAGCAGCGCCACCACGGCCAGCGCGGCTCTTCGCAGGATCCGCTGGACGAGGAGGTCATAGCCGCTGGTCACGCGCGCGAACGCCGCGTTCCACGCCCGCGTCAGCCAGCGCTGCCGCCTCGCGCTGGCCGGGCGGAGCAGGAGCGCGGACAGCGCCGGCGTCAGCGTCAGCGCATTCACCGCCGAGAGGGCCACCGACACCGCGATGGTCAGCGCGAACTGCCGGTAGAGCTGGCCCGTGATGCCGGGCAGGAAAGCGATCGGGATGAACACCGCCATCAACACGAGGGCGGTGGCAATGACGGGCCCGACGACCTCGGCGGTCGCCCGCCGGGCCGCGTCGCGGGCGCCGATGGCGCCCTCGTCGAGGTGGCGCCGGGTGTTCTCGACCACCACGATCGCGTCGTCGACCACGATGCCGATCGCCAGCACCAGCCCGAACAGGGTGAGCGTGTTGATGGAGAAGCCGAACACGCTGATGACCGCGAACGTCCCGATCAGGGACACCGGGATCGTGAGCGCCGGGATCAGCGTGGCCCGCCAGTCCTGGAGGAACACGTACACGGTGATCACGACGAGCGCGATCGCCACGAGGAGCGTGACCACGACCTCCTCGATCGAGACGCGCACGAACTCCGTCGTGTTGTATGGCCGCGTGTGGGTGACCCCGCTCGGGAACGCGGGGGCCAGCCGCGCCACCGTCGCCTGCACGCCCTGCGACACCTGGAGCGCGTTCGCGCCGGGCAGCTGGAACACGCCGATCAACGCCGCCGGCCTGCCGCCCACGCGCCCGAACGAGCCGTAGCTCTGGGCGCCCAGCTCGACGCGCGCCACGTCGCGGACGCGGAGGACCGACCCGTCGGCGCGCGTCCGCAGGATGATCTCCTCGAACTCCGCCGGCACGGAGAGCCGCCCGCGCGTCGTCACCGTGTACTGGAACTGCTGCCCGGGCAGTCCCGGCGGCTGCCCGATCTGGCCCGCGGCGGCCTGGAGGTTCTGCTCCCGCACCGCGTCGGCGACGTCGTCGGGGGTCAGGCCGAGGCTGGCGAGGCGGTCCGGGTCGAGCCACAAGCGCATGCCGTAGTCTCGGCCGTTGAACACCGTCACCTGCCCCACGCCGGGCACGCGCGCCAGGACGTCCACGACGTTCAGCGTGGCGTAGTTCGACAGGTACAGCTCGTCCCGGCTCCCGTCCGGGGAGGTCAGCGCGACGATCTCGACGAGGTCCGGGGCCTGCTTGACGACGGTGATCCCCTGCCGAGTCACCTCGAGCGGGAGCTTCGCCTGCGCGATCTGCACGCGGTTCTGCACGTTGACCGCGGCGATGTCCAGGTCGGTGCCGACGCGGAAGGTGATCGTCAACGACATCGTCCCGTCGCTGCCGCTGCGGGACGACATGTAGATCATGTCCTCGACGCCGTTGACCTGCTGCTCGATCGGCGTCGTCACCGTCTGCTCGACGACCTCCGCGCTCGCGCCCGGATACGTGGCGGTCACCACCACCTGAGGCGGCGTGATCTCCGGGAACTGCGCGATGGGCAGGAACGGGATCGCCACCGCGCCCGCCACCACGACGACCATGGCCAGGACCGAGGCGAAGATCGGCCGATCGATGAAGAAGTTGACCATCCGGCGCTACCCGCGAGACGCGCCCGCTCCGCCGGGCGCAGGGAACCGGGCCGTCGCCGGATCGGCGGCGGCCGCCGGCAACGGCTCCACGGTAGGTGTCACCTTCGCGCCCGGCCGCGCCAGGTGGAACCCCTTCGTGATCACCGTCTCGCCCGGCTTGACGCCCTCCTCGACCACCCACAGCGGCCCGAGCCGGGGGCCCATCTTCACTGCGCGCGCCTGGACGGTGCCGTCGGCGCCTACCACGAGGACGGACGCCGAGCCCTGGCTCTCCACCACCGCGGCCTGGGGCACCACCACCGCGTCCGGCCGCTCCTCCAGCAGCACGCGCAGGCGCACGTACTGTCCGGGCTGGAGCAGGCGCTCCGCGTTCGGGAACGTCGCGCGGAGGGCCAGGGTGCCCGTGCGCGGATCCACGGCGCGATCCACGAAGTCGAGCCGCCCCGGATGCGGATAGGCGCTGTCGTCGGGCAGGGTGATCGTGATGCCGGAGCCGCCGGGCCGCGCCTGGCGGCCGCGCCACACCTGGAGCGCCTCGCGCTCGCTCACGCTCCAGTTCACGTGCATCGGATCCTGCGTCGACACGGTCGCGAGGAGCGTGGGCTCACCCTTGCCGACCAGCGCGCCCACGCGCACCTCGGCCCGGCCCATGCGTCCGTCGAGCGGCGAGCGGATCACGGTGTAGCCGAGCTGGAGCTGGGCCTGCTCGACGGCGGTGTCCGCGGCTCGCACCGCCGCCCGCGCGTTCTCGATCGTCGCCATGGCCGCGGCGAGCGACGCCCGCGCGTTCCCGATCGCCGCCTGGCCCGCCTTCACGGTGGCGTCGAGCGCCGTCATGTTCGTCCGGATCTGATCGTACTGCTCCAGCGCGATCAGCTCGCGCTCGAAGAGCGTGCGCCAGCGCACCTCCTGGGCGCGCGCGTTGTCCGCCTGCGCGACGTCGCGCGCCAGGTTCGCCTCGGCCTGCGCCACGTCGGCCTGCCGCTGGACGAGCGCTGCCTCGGCCTGGCGGAGCCCCGCCGTCTCGCGCGCCACGTTCGCCTCGGCCTGGCGCAGTGCCACCTCGAACGGCTTGGGGTCGATCACGAACAGCACGTCGCCGGACTTGACGTCCGCCCCGTCGGGCGCGACCTGTCGCCCGACGTAGCCCTCGACGCGCGCGCGGATCTCCACCGTCTTCACCGCGTCGGTCTGGCCGACATAGTGGCCGTACACGGGAACCGGCCGCTGGGCCGCCGCCACGACCGTCACGGCCGGCGGCGTCTGCGGCGGCTCGGCGGACGGCGAGCCGCTGCATGCCGCGCCGCCGGCGAGCGCGGCCAGCAGAAGCGCGATCGCGCCTGCCGTGGTGCCGAGACGGCGGCGCGAGACTCGGGCGAAACGCCCGCTACCGCCTCTCATCGAACCGAGACCCATGTCTCACACTCCCTGGATGCAGAACGAGCAACATGACCTTCGGATGGCGACGGGCCGCCCCCGGCTTCTCGTGCGCGCGCGAATTGTCGCGGATCGACGATTCTGCGGGGTGCCTACTCGAGAGGGCGGCCGACGCCCGGTGAAGCAACCTCAGGCCTTGCGCCACGATACGAGGGGCCTTCACGAGACCCCCGAGCACGATCAAAGCGTACCGCGGACCACGTCGTCTGCCCAGCCGAGTCGCTGGTGCAACGCCATCAAGGCGGATCTGAACAGCCACACCGTGGTCGTCGGCATCTCGCTGAGATTCTGATCGCCCTGCCCAAGACCGGCGGCGCGGCGCCCGACCGAGAGCACGGGGCGACGCGGGCGGGATGTACTCTGCCGCCGCGCGTCGCTACAGGACGATCCGCGAAGCTCCCTGCACGTCGTTGATCACGGTCACGAGCTCCGTCGTGGCCTGAAAGATGCGGCGCGGTCAGGCTCGTGTATCGTAGCTATCAAAGCCCCCACATGATAAGGAGACCGTCGCCATGAAGGCAGAGCTGAACGCCACCGCCAGGACGCTGGTGTCCGAGGGCAAGGGCATCCTCGCCGCCGACGAGAGCCATCCGAGCATCGCCCGGCGCTTCGCGTCGGTCGGGGTCGAGAACACCGCGGAGAACCGCCGGGTCTACCGGCAGATGCTCTTCACCACCAAGGGCGCGGCGGAGTTCATCAGCGGCGTGATCCTCTACGACGAGACCATCCGCCAGGCCGCCGACGACGGCACCCCGCTGAGCCAGGTCCTGTCCCGCCAGGGCATCCTCCCCGGCATCAAGGTGGACAAGGGCACGAAGCCGCTCGCCGGGGCCCCGGGCGAGCTGCGTCACCGAGGGCCTGGACGGGCTGCGCGAGCGGCTGGCCGAGTATCGCGAGCTCGGCGCGCGGTTCGCGAAGTGGCGCGCCGTCATCACCATCGGCCCGGACATTCCCACCCCGGCCTGCCTGGGCGCCAACGCGCACGCCCTCGCGCGATACGCCGCGCTGTGCCAGGAGGCCGGCCTCGTCCCCATCGTCGAGCCCGAGGTGCTCATGGACGGCGACCACACCATCGAGCGCTGCGAGGCCGTGACCGAGGCGACGCTCGACGCGGTCTTCCGAGCAGCTCAAGGAGCAGCGCGTGCTCCTCGAGGGGATCCTGCTCAAGCCCAGCATGGTGCTCTCGGGCAGCCAGTGTCCTCGCCAGGCCACGGTGCCCGAGGTCGCGGAAGCCACCCTCCGCTGCTTCCGCCGCGCGGTCCCGGCCGCGGTGTCGGGCATCGTGTTCCTGTCCGGGGGGCAGCGCGACGAGGTGGCCACCGCGCATCTGAACGCCATGAACGCGATGGCGGAGCCGGCTCCCTGGCCGCTCAGCTTCTCCTACGGCCGCGCGCTGCAGGCGCCCGTGCTCGCGGCCTGGCGGGGCGAGCCCGGGCGGATCGCCGCGGGCCAGCAGGCGTTCTACCATCGGGCCCGCTGCAACAGCGCCGCCCGCTACGGCCGCTACACCGCGGACCTCGAGCGCGCGGGCGCCTGCGGCACATGGTGAAAGGTCGCGGGACGCGATGAAGACACTGGCGATTCTCGTGGGCGGCGGCCCGTCGCCCGGCATCAACGCGGTGATCGCCGCCGCGGCGATCGAGGCGCGCAACAGTGACCTGCGCGTCCTCGGCTGCCACGACGGCTACAAGTGGCTGATGCGCGGCGATCGCGTCCCACGTCCAGGAGCTGACGATCGACGCACTGTCCCGGATCCACTTCGAGGGCGGCTCGATCATCCGCACCTCGCGCGCCAACCCGACCCGGACCGAGGACGACGCTGCGCCGGGTGACGGAGAGCCTCCAGAACCTGGGCGTCTCCTACCTGCTCACCATCGGCGGCGACGACACGGCCTTCGCCACCGCGCAGGTGGCGCGCGCGCTGGAGGGGCGGCTCGCCGTGGTGCACGTGCCGAAGACGATCGACAACGACCTGCCCCTTCCGCCGGACGTGCCGACGTTCGGGTTCAACACGGCGGTGAACCTGGGCAAGGACCTGGTCAAGAACCTGATGAACGACGCGGCCACCACCGACAAGTGGTTCTTCGTGACGGTGATGGGGCGGCACACGGGACACCTGGCGCTCGGGATCGGCGGGTCCGCCGGCGCCACCCTGACCATCATCGGCGAGGAGTTTCCGGAGCCCCGCGTGCCCCTCGCGCGCGTGGTGGACATCCTGGAGGGGGCGATCATCAAGCGCCGCGCCGCGGGCCGCGAGCACGGCGTGGCCCTCCTCGCCGAAGGCCTCCTGGAGAAGTTCGACCCGGAGACGCTGGGCGGCGTCTCCCACGACAGTTACGGCAACGTACGGCTCGAGGAGCTGGAGCTGTCGCGGCTCCTGAAGCAGCGGGTGAGCGCCAGCCTGAAGAGCCGCGGTGTCGAGGTGAGCATCGTGGCCAAGGACCTTGGCTACGAGCTCCGCTGTGCGCCGCCCGGCGCCTTCGACATCACGTACTGCCGCGGCCTCGGCTACTGGGCCACGCGTTTCCTGCTCGACGGTGGCACCGAGGCGATGGCCACCATCCAGGGCGGCCGGTTCGTCCCCATCCCGTTCACGGAGATGATCGATCCGCGTACCGGCCGCGTGCGCATCCGCGCCGTGGACATGGCCTCCGAGGCCTACCAGACGCTCCACGCGTACATGATCCGGCTCAAGGCCGAGGACTTCACGCGCCCCGGACAGGTTCGCGCCCTTGCCGAGGCCGGACGGCTCACCGAGGAGGCGTTCGTCGACCGCTTCGGCGCGCTGGCGGACATGCCCGCTCCCCGCCGGTCCTGACACGCCGGGACGGCGCGGACGGCCGAACCCGGCGGACGACGGCGACCGCGACGATCAGGCGCCCTTGACCTCGATCCGCGCCCACGACTCGAACAGCTTGACGATGGCCGCGAAATCGTTCGAACCCTCTCCCAGGGCGGCGCAGGCGTTGTAGAGCTGATGAAGCAGACTCGTCGCCGGCACCGGCACGTCGTGGCTGCGGGCCATGTCCACGGCCAGGCCGAGGTCCTTGCGAGCGAGATCCACCGTGAAGCCCGGCACGAAGTTGCGGGCCAGGATGTTGGGGAAGCGCTTCTCGAAGTGGTACGAGCGGCCGGCGCTCGTGCGGAGGATCTCGAGCAGGCGCTGTGGCTCCATCCCCGCCCGGACGCCGAGCACGAACGCCTCGGCGGCGACCAGCACGTTGCCCATCGACATGACGTTGTTGACGAGCTTGACGACGTTGCCGGCGCCGGAGGGCCCCGCGTAGTGAACGGCGGGCCCCAGCACGGCCAGCACGTCGCGGACGCGGTCGAAGGCCTCCCGGTCGCCGCCCACGATGATGACGAGCGCGCCGGTCTCCGCCTCCCGCCAGCCCCCGCTCACCGGCGCGTCGAGGTGATGGACGCCGCGAGCGGCGGCGGCCGCGCTGACGGCGCGGGTCGTCTCCGGGTCCACCGTGCTCGTGTCCACGGAGATGGCGCCCGGCCGCGCGCCCTCGAGCACGCCGTCGGATCCCAGGTAGACCGACCGCACCGTGGCCGGCAGGGGCAGGCTCGAGAAGACGATCTCGCTCCGCTGCGCCACCTCCCTGGGGGAGACGCAGGCAGTGGCCCCGGCGGCGGTCAGCGCGTCGACCTTGGCGCGGTCGACGTCGTGAACGGCGAGGGGGTGACCCGCCCGCGCCAGCGTCCCGGCCATGCGGCTGCCCATGACGCCGAGGCCGATGAACCCGATCCGCGCTCGCTCGCTCATCGCGTGGTCCCCTTCAGGTGGTCCGAGGCGCGGCGGCAGGGCTCAGAGCTTCGAGAAGTCGATCTCGTCCGCGCGCGTCCAGTCCAGGGCCCGGCCAGCGCCGACCTTCCCGCGAAGGTCGCGGACGAACTCGTGGCCTTCCACGGTCAGCTTGAAGTGGGCGGGGGGGCCGACGGGCTCGATGAGGCCGGTCTCGGTGAGACGCTTGATCGCGGCCGCGCGCTCCGCGGCGCCTCCCGTCTTGCTCGTGAACCACGCCCGGCTTCGGCCGCCCTTCTGGATCTCCAGCAGGACCTCGAGGTGGAAGAGCTTCTGGCGAAGATTGCGGGCGCTGTCCAGTAGACCGGCCATGGCCCGACAGTCTACTCCAGTGCCGCTCCAATCTCATGTGGCCAGCGTGGAGGGATAGCCGAGGTCGCCAGCCGTGACGTTGCGCGACCGGCGCTCCTGCGGCATCGTGATCGAGTCGTTACAGGGAGCCATCGTGCCCCGCCACGAGATCGAGGAGGAAGGCCCGTGCCGCGTCGTCACCTCGAACGTCATCGTTCTGGTCGTATCGGCTGGCTCCGCGCCGCGGTCCTCGGCGCGAACGACGGGATCGTGTCCACGGCAAGCCTCGTCGTCGGAGTGGCGGCCGCCAGCGCGCCCCACCGCCAGGTGATCGTAGCGGGTGTCGCCGGCCTGGTGGCTGGGGCGATGTCCATGGCGACCGGCGAGTACGTGTCGGTCAGCTCCCAGGCGGACACGGAGCGCGCCGACCTCGACAGGGAACGCCACGAGCTGGCCACCTCTCCCTCCAGCGAGCGTGCCGAGCTGGCGGCCATCTACGTCGGGCGCGGGCTCGATCCCGTCCTGGCCGGCCAGGTGGCCGAGCAGCTCATGGCCCACGACGCCCTGGGAGCCCACGTGCGAGATGAGCTGGGGATCTCGGACATCCACACGGCTCGACCCATCCAGGCCGCGCTGACCTCGGCCGTCACGTTCGCGGTGGGCGCCCTCCTGCCTCTCGTCGCGGCCGCCCTGTCCCCCCGGGCTGTGATGATTCCAGTGGTGGCCGTCGCCTCCTTGCTGCTCCTGTGCCTGCTGGGCGGTGCGGCGGCGCGGGCGGGCGGTGCGTCGGCTCTCGTCGGCTCCGTGCGCGTCGTCTTCTGGAGCGCCCTGGCCATGGCCCTGACCGCGAGCGCGGGCATTCTGTTCGGCGCGGCCGGCTGAGCCTTACCCGCCACCGGTGAAGACGCGAGCGCGCCATGCTCTAGATCGGATACTCGTCCACGACGATGCCGTGATGTCTCACTCCTTGGTGGGTGTCTTCGTAGCCCCCGCGTCCAGCGTCTTCCGCACGAAATCAATGCGGATGCCCTCGTTCGCGCCGTAAGTTCCCGGCAGTCCGTGCAGGCGCGGCATCTCTCTTGCGCCAGCGTGGTGGATGGCGATGACCTTCCACAGAGCGTTGAACACGGGACTCCCGCCGCTGCCCGGCTCGGTCGGCGTCCGATAAATGTGAAGTGCGCGGAGTCGAGCCGCGGGAACACACGCAGGACGTGCCATCGTGTTCTCCCGGCCGGCCCGGCCGGCGTCACACAGCGTAGCGCCGGACGGCGTCCTCGTCCCACTCGATGCCCGCGCCCGGACGCTCGGCCGCTGCCGGCGGTGGGTAACCGGCTATCGAGACTCGGCCTAGTCGAATGCCCCCTGGAAGTCCACGGCCGCGCCGATCGGCTTACGGGCCGGCCGTAACAGGTCGGAGTGGGCGACCGTGTCGCGCGGCGCCCGCCGGCGTCAGACGGCATAGCGGCGGACGGCGTCCTCGTCCCACTCGATGCCGGCGCCCGGGCGCTCGGGAATATGGGCCACGCCGTCCTTTACTCGCAGGGGCTCCCGCAGCAGCGGCGCCGCCCAGTCCATGTACTCCAGCCAGTGGCCCGTGGGGGTCACCCCGAGCAGGTGCACGCTGAACTCGGGGAAGAGGTGGCTCGACATCTCGATGCCGTGGGCGTGGGCGAGCGCGGCCGCGCGCAGCCAGCCGGTGACGCCGCCGATGCGCTGGACGTCCGGCATGACGAAGTCGAGCGAGCGCGCGGCGATGGCCCGCGCCATCTCGAACGTGTCGACCAGGTTCTCCCCGGTCTGGATGGGCGTGGCCACCTCGGCCGCGATGCGCGCGTAGCCCTCGTAGTCGTCGTGACGGATCGGCTCCTCGATCCAGTAGAGCCCCTCGCCGTCGAGGGCGCGCGCGCGGCGAAGCGCCTCGCTCACCGTGAGGCGCTGGTTGAAGTCGCACATGAGGATCGCGCCGTCGCCGATCCGCTTCTTCACCGCGCGCACCGCGGCCAGGTCCTCCGCGAAGGCGTCACGGCCGACGCGGAGCTTGACGGCGCGGAAGCCCTCGCCGAGGAGCGCCTCCGCTTCGTCGGCCAGCCCGTCGACCGGCTGGATCCAGAGACCGGTGCTGTTGTAGGCCGGGATCGCCTTCGGCGCGCCGCCGAGCAGCGAGACGAGCGGGACCCCGCGCGCGCGGGCCAGCGCATCCCAGGCGGCCATGTCGAGCCCGGCCAGGGCCAGGCCCACGAGCCCCGGGCTATCCAGCAGCGCGAGCTGGCGCCGCAGCTTGGCCTCGATGTCGGCCGGCGCCAGGAGATCGCCCTTGACCATCTCGAACAGGCCCTGGGCGCACCCGACGATGGGGGCGAGCGCCCACGGCGCGAAGCCGAAGACGTAGGAGCGTCCGGTGACGCCCTCGTCGGTCTCCAGGTCGAACAGCACGAGCGCCGCCCTGGCGATCGCGCCGCTGGCGCTGACCGGGGGCCGGCGGAACGGCGGCAGCACGGCGCGGGCGCGGAGGGCGGAGAGCTTCATGGCACAGGGATCGCGTGCGCTATGACGCGAGGTGACGGATCGTCTGGGTGGCGCGCCGCAGCCGGCCGCTCACCTCGCGGGCGAGGCTGCCATGCAGGCTGATCGCGATGGTGGGGTGCTTCGCCTCGAGCTCGCGGAAGGCCGCCTCCGTCAGGACGAAGCACGTGAGCTCCTCGTCCGCGACGACGGTGGCCGAGCGCGGCGCGTGATCGAGGAGCGCGATCTCGCCGAGCACGGCGCCGGCGGAGACGCTGGCGATCCGCGTGACGCGGCCGTCCGGCTCCCGCAGGTGCACGCTCGCGCGGCCGCGGGTGACGAGAAAGAGATCCGACTCCGTGGCGCCTTCGGCGATGACCACGTCGCCGGCCGCATAGCGACGGGTCTCCAGCGCGCCGCGAAGCGTGGCGCGGTCCGTCACGCTCAACCCCCGGAACACTTCCAGGTCCTCGATCTCGAGCGCGCTCGCGGCAGCGGGCCGATCGACGGCGTCGTCGCCCGCGGCGGCAAGGATCTGGTCCTCCGCCCACTCGACGGCCCGATCGCTGTCGGGAAACGGCTGATCACCCGACCCCGGTGTCGTCACGCCAAGGTCGCGCAGCGTGCGCCACCACTGGCTGTGCTCGATCCGCCCGGCCAGGAGGAGATGGCCGCCGCGCGTGGCCAGATCCGCCTCGATCTGCGCGAGGAGCCGCCCCCCGGTGCCGTCCACGTCGGTCACGCGGCCGAGGTCGAGGACCAGGAAGCGCGCGCCTTCGGCCACCGCACGGTCGACGGCGTCGGCCAGCCGCCCGACCGTCCCGAAGAAGATGGCGCCCTCCAGCTGGAGAACGTGAACGAGTCGCCCGTGCTCGGCCAGGAGGGCCCGCTGGCGCGCGCCGCGCTCGCGGCGCGACGGCACCGCGTCACCACGGTAGGTCCGCCGCACCAGCGAGCTGCTCATGCGCAGGATGAACAGCACGATGGCAATGCCCGCGCCCAGGAGGACGGCGTGGACGATGTCGAGCACGATCGACAGGGTCGCGACCAGCAGGATCACGAAGAGGTCCAGCCCGAGGCTGGCGCGGCTCGCGACGCGACCCGACGCGAGCCGCCTGACGAGCTGGATCGTGGACGGATCGACGTGCTGGATGGCCACCACCATGATGACGGCCGAGAGCGCCGCCCGGGGCACGTGGCCGAGGACGGGCAGCAGGAGCATCGCGGCCGCGAGCACCGCGGCGGCGTTGACGAGAACGGACAGGGGGGTGCGCGCGCCGTACGCGCGGTTGATGGCGCTCGGGCCCAGGTTGACGCCGCCCGTGATGCCCCCCGAGCTGGCCGCCGCCATGTTGGCGAGGCCCAGCCGCATGAGCTGCCCGTTCACGTCCGGGCGCGGATCCCCCGGGCGAGCGAGAAGCTGGGCGCACAGCAGCGCGTCGATCGACGCGATGATGGCGAGCCCCAGGCCTCCCGTCACCACGACGGGCAGGATGTCGGTGACGCCGGGCTCCGCGACGAGCGCCCCGAACGCCCACAGGTTCCACGGCCCCGGCATCGCGGCCGGCGTTGGCCCGATCGAGGGGCCGAGCCAGGTCGAGAAGCCCAGGAAGGCCAGCGCGTGATGCGTGGCCGTGCCCGCGAGCAGCCCGGTCAGGAGCGGAGGCATCGCCGTGGTGACTCGCCGCGCCTGCCACATGACGGCCATGGTGACCAGCGTGACCGCCACGGACAGCGGCTTCGCCGAGCCCAGGTTCGGCACGACCTGGGCAAGGCGCGTGTGTGTCTCGTACCCCAGGACGTTGCCGAGCTGCACCAGGAAGAGCAGCAGCGCGGCCGCGTTCTGGAACCCCGCCATCACCGGCTGCGGCGTGTGCTTGATGAGCGTGCCGAGCCGCACGAGGCCGAACAGGGCCTGGAAGGCGCCCGCGACGAGGATGACCGAGAAGACGACGGCCAGCGTGTGCTCGACGTTGTGTGTCCGGATGATGGGCGCGGCGGAGTGCGCGAGCCCGAAGACGAGGGAGCCGAGGAAGAACGTGGTGACCACGCGCGGCGCGTAGAGGGTGTGCGTCCGGTCGCCCGTGGCCACGGACACGAGGCCCACGATGACGGCGGTGCACAGGCCCGCGAGCACCCCGTGCCCGAAGTACCCGTCGCCCAGCGCGACGAACGCGAACATCCCGAAGCCCATGGCCAGCGGGATGGCGAGGGCGGCGGACACCAGTCCGCCCACCACGTCGTTCCGGGCCCTCACGAGCCACGCACGCATCAGGAGTAGACGGCCTTCCCCGTGCCCGCCGCCCCGGTGGCCTTCACCTCGCGCACCGCCGCTCCGAGGTCGGCCAGGTATTCCTCGAGGACCCCCGCGTGCACGGGGGTGATCATCAGGTGGATGCCGCGGGGCTCCCGGATGCGGCCCGGCCACCAGCCGCGGGCGGTCAGCCGGTCCGCCACCGCGTGGATGTCGTAGCCCTGCGCCCCGATGCCCACGGCCCACAGGTCGGGCTCGCCCCACACGTGCAGGCCCGGATCGACGCCGCCGAGCGCCTCGAGCAGGCTGCCCCGCGTCCGCATCACGGTTTCCGCGATGCGCAGGTAGCCGCGCTCGCCCAGGTGCTGCAGCACGGCCCACGCCGCGGCGATGGCGCCGCCGGGGCGCGTCCCCACGAAGGTGTGTGTGCTGTAGAGCCCGGACGGCCACCGGTCGAAGTCGTACCGCCCGGCCGCCTGGTGCTCGGCGGTGCGGAACAGCACGACGGAGGCCCCCTTGGCCGCGTAGCCGGACTTGTGGACGTCCACGGAGACCGACGTCACCCCCGGCACGCGAAAGCCGAACTCCGGCACCGGGAAGCCGAGCCGCCGCACGAAGGGCGCCAGGACGCCGCCCACGCACGCGTCGACGTGCAGCCACAGCCCGCGCGCCGCCGCCAGCTCGCCCGCCGCGGCGATCGGATCGATGACGCCCAGCGAGTACGCCGGCGCCGAGACGTAGCACATGACCGTGCGCGGGCTCACCGCCGCGGCCAGCGCCTCGACGTCGGCGCGGAAGTCCGGTCCCGTGGGCACGCGGACGACCCGCAGCCCCAGGTAGTGCGCCGCCTTGTCGAGCGCGGGGTGGGCGGAGAACGGCGCGACGACCTCCGGCACGGCGACGTCGGGCCGATGTCGTCGCGCCCACTCGCGCGCCGCGTGCACGGCGCAGAAGATGCTCTCGGTGCCGCCGGTGGTCATGTGGCCGGCGACGGACTCCACCGATCCCACGAGATCGGCGACGATCCCGACCACGTCGCCCTCCATCCGCCGGAGGCTCGGGAACGCCCGAAGGCCGAGCCCGTTCTCCGTCATGAAGAGCCCGTGCGCCTGCCGGACGACCTCCTCCACCTCGTCGTCGGCATGCCACACGTACGCCGCGTGCCGGCCTCGGCGCCAGTCGAGGTCGTCGCGCTTGAGCTCGCGCATCTCGCGCTCGAGGTCCTTCCAGTCACGTCCCTCCGCGGGCAGCGGCATGGCGGCGCTGGATCAGCCTCTCTACAGCACGCCCTCGGCCTTGAGCGCGGCGATCTCCGCGGCGTCCATCCCGAGCCAGGCGCCCAGCACCTCCGCGCTGTGCTCGCCGAGGAGCGGCGAGGGCTTGATGCGGGGCGGCTTGCCGTCCACGCGCACCGGCCAGGCCGGCATCTTGAACGGCCCCTTCGGGTGCTCCATCACCTGCATGATGCCGCGCTCCTCGAACGACGGATCCTTCTGCAGCTCCATCGTGTCGAAGACGGCGCCGGCGGGCACGCCGACCCCGCTGACCAGCGCCATCGCCTCTTCCTTCGTGTGCTTGCGCGTCCACTCGCCGACGATCGCGTCCACCTCGGCCTCGCGCTCGAAGCGCGCGGCGCCGGTCGCGTAGCGCGGATCGTCGATCAGATCCTCGCGCCCGATCAGCCGCATCAGCCGGCCCCAGTGCTCGGGGTTGCCGCGGCTGGTCGTGATGTAGACCCAGTCGTTCGGGCCGCCGGGATGGCACGGGTACAGGCCTGAGGGCGAGTTGTTGCCGCCGGCGGTCTTGCCGCCGCGGCGCGGCGCCGCCTTGCCGGTGCGCGCCTGCGCGGCGAAGCAGGTCCGCATGTAGTGGAGCATCGCGTCCTGCATGGCGACCTGGAGACGCTTGCCCTGGCCCGTCCGCTGGCGCTCGTACAGCGCGCCGAGGATGGTCACGGCCATCAGCATGCCGGTGCCGGTGTCGCCGAAGCTCGGGCCGGGCTTCACGGGAGGCCGGTCGGCCTCGCCGGTCACGCTGATCATGCCGCCGGCGGCCTGCGCGATCATGTCGAAGGCCAGCCCGCTCTCGTACTTGCTGCCCGTGCCGAACCCCTGGATCTGGCAGAAGATGATGCCGGGGTTGATCTTCTTCACCTCGTCGTAGCCGAGGCCGAGCCGCTCGATCGTGCCCGGCGCCATGTTCTCGACCGTGATGTCCGCCTTCTTCAGCATCTCTTTCACCACGGCGAGGCCACGCGGCGACTTGAGGTTGATGGCGAGCGACTTCTTGTTGGCGTTGAACATGTGGAAGTACCACGGGTCGTCGTCGGGCTTGCCCGGGCGCAGCCGCCGCCCCGGATCGCCGGTCTTCGGGTTCTCGATCTTCACCACCTCGGCCCCGAGCCAGGCGAGCGCCTCCGTGCAGGACGTGCCCGCCTCGAACTGGGTGAAGTCGACCACTCGGACACCGGCGAGACTCTGGAGGTCCTGGCTCCTGTCGCTCATCGTCGCTCCTTCGCGCCGTGGGCTGCTCGTTTCGTCCCCGTCCCCCGTGACCGACTCGACGCCGGGCGCCGGTGGGCCTCGGGGCACACGCCGGAGAGTCACCCTCCCGGCGATGATGACACGGTTCTCGTCAGCCATCGCGGCCAGACTCGCGCGCTCCGCGCTATAGTCGTCGAGCGCTCAAAGCCCTGGCGCCCGGTGCAGATGTTCGGCCCGTCAGTGGCGCGACGACACCTGGATGGAGGACCCCATGACCCGGCGGGAACTGCGCACTCAGGGCGAGGCCACCCTCGCGGACCTCTTCGGATCGGACGCGCAGACGCGCGGCCTGGCGAACCTGCTGACCGAGGCGGTGTACGGGCTTGACGCAGACCGAGGTGGTGGAAGCGATCATCCAGACCGCGCCGGCCACCGGATTCCGCCGGCGCTCAACGCCCTGGGCGCCATCAGCGCCGTGTTCGGTAGCGCCCGGGACGTGCGCTCCTCGGCGGGGGGCCTACCGAGGGAACCCATTCGACGACGTGGACGAATGTCGTCGCTCTCCGGGGGCGAGGCCCGGGTTCCTCAGGAGGCGGCAGGCACACCGTCCCGAGGAGAAGGCCCTTTGGAACCGACCATGCGCGCCCTCGCGAGCCGCCCCGGGCGGACGATCACTTGCCACGAGTTGCCCAGGAAGACCATGGAGAGCCCGAGCAGGTTGAGCGCGATTGGCGTGATCTTCCCGGGCAACGGCGCATACACCCAGTACGCGAGGGTGCTCGTGGCCAGGAGTGGCACGAGGAGCAGAGCACGGGGCGGCCAGTGACGCTGCCATAGCCGAATGAGCGCTTCGCCCAGGTCGCCTTCGAGCCTCTTGTGGAGAACGAGCCATGACACCCACGCGGCCACGACCAGCGCGGGGAGCCATTGCTCCACCCACAGGGCGGACGTGACGAGCAGAAGCGTGCCGGCTCGCCGCCGGTGGCGGTCGTCGCTCACGGTCCCGGAGCGGATCATCGCGCCTGCGTGCTCGTCTCCATGCATCGCCGTCACGGGCCCTGATTGGCCCCGGGTATCAGGCGCGCTTCGCGAGTCCGCAGCCTGTCGAGCAGGGTGGCGAAGGAGGAGGTCTTGATGATCGAGCCGAACTGGCTCCGATAGCTGGAGACGAGGCTCACGTCTCCCGCGACGACGTCATAGACCGCCCATTGCCCCACGCTCTGCTGCAGGCGGTACTCGATCGGGATCTCCGTGCGGCGGTCGGTGAGGATGCGAGAGTACACGCGGGCCGACGAGCCGTCGACGGACTCGCGCTGGAAGGTGATCGTCGCGAGACGGTAGCTCCCGATGACGGTCAGGTACGACCGCTCGAGGAGATTCGTGAAGAGGCGGACGAACTCCTCCTGCTCCTGCGGGGAACGGTCGCTCCAGTGCTGCGCCAGCGTCCGCCGGGCCATCTCGTTGAAGTCGAACAGCGTCACCGCGACCTCGCGCACCGCGGCTCGTCGCTCGTCCGTGTCCGGCTGCGACTTCACCAACGCCATCACGCGTGAGACGGACGATTCGACCAGGCGTGAGCGGCCCTATCGACCCGGGGGAGGTGCTCTTCCCAGCGTCCTGGGCAGGGGCCGGCTGTGGTCCGAGCACGAGGGCGGCCATCGCGATGGCGAGCAGGAGCAACCGGCGGACGTGACGCGCGAAGAACTCGGTGAGCTGGCTCATGACGTGGCACTCCTTCCGTGACGGGCGCGTGCGGCGTCTCCCACGGGCTCAGACTAGTCCTCGCGATTCCACCTGCCCACCAGGACCTTGGTCCAATGCGCCGCCCCGACGGCGCCCGATGCCGGTCGCCGGAGGACGCTATCGCTTCCGCGGAAGACCGCTATTGGACCGGTCTCGCAAGGCGGGCGCGCGCAGCGGCGGACAGATCACTGTTGGGCTCGAGCACAACGAGTCTGTCTCTCTTCAACTCTGCGACCGATCCCTCGTCTTCGTCGCCGTCGACGGGAGACTTGTCGGGGGCCTGCAAACGTCGCGCAACGATCCGGACGGCCGCCATCACGGGGGCGGCGAGGAACATTCCGGCCACACCCGCGATCTCACCGCCCGCCAGCACACCCACGATCACCAGAGCGGGATGGATGTCGATGCCGCGGGCCATGACGAGCGGGTTGACCGCGTAGTCCTGGATCAACCGCCATACGAGGATGAACAGCGCGAGCAGCCAGGGGTGCTCGTAGCCGGCGAACAGGCACACCCCGATGGCGACGACGCCGGCCGTCAGCGGGCCGACGACCGGAACGACCTCGAGGGCGCCGCCGATCCCGGCGAGAACGAGAGCGTACGGCGCGCCGGCGGCCAGGAATACCGCCGACCAGGCGACGAACGTGATCAGGGCCAGGAGCAGGAGCGCCCGGACGTACTGGCCGAGCAGAAGATGCAGGTCCTCGGCGATGCCCCACCACACGCGCCGGCGGCGCCCTTCATGACCGAGTCGCCATATCGCCGTCGAGGTGAATCGCTCGAACGTCCTTCAGGATGAAGAACGCGAGGACGGGGATGAGCACGATGACCCACGCCCCGGCGAGCCACTTCAGGACCGACGCCGCGGCCTGTTGAGCGTAGAGGACGATCTCTCCCATGTGGCTCTGCACCAGCCGGTCGATCTCGCGGATCTGCTGCGACTCCCATCCCCCACGCGCAAGGAAACCGACGACGATCTCGCCGTTCTGGATCCGCTTGGTCATCTCCGGAAGCTTCTGCGCCAGCCCCTGGACCTCGGCGGCCAGGCGTGGCCCGACGGCGATCGCGGCCCCGCCGAGAATCGCGAGGACCACCAGGTACACCACCACGATCGTCAGCGCCCGGCTGCGGATCCCCCGCCGTTGCACGAAGTGGACAAGGGGGAACAACAGGTACGCGAAGAACAGGGACAGCGCGATGAGGAAGAGCACCTGCCGCAGGGCATAGGCCAACCCGAGGGCGGCGAGCAACACCAGGATGGTCCATGTGACTCTCACCGCCCGCAGGTCGAGGCCGAACCGGCTACTCCGGAGCATCGATCGGAACTCTAGCTCGCCCGGGGCGGCCGACCTATTGGACGAAGGTCTAAATCCGCCTCACGTCACCAGTCCCGCGTAGCATGACTCGCCCGCGTAGCATGTGACCCGCCCTCCTCAGGCAGAGCCGCCTTGACGGACGGGGACGCGGCACTAGACGTAGGTCCAATGTGTGGGCGGCGTCATGACGGCTAGAGTGACGGGAGAGGAGGACAACTCATGAACATCTTCTACGTCATCGGGGTCGTCGTCGTGGTGCTCGCTGTCTTTGGATACCTCAGGCTCGGCTAGAGTTCGCCACGTCTGGGCTTGCCCCAGACGCAAAATCGCTCTGGAGCCCCGCGTTGGATCGGGGCCATGCAGTGGTCCGGTGAACAAGGAAAGGAGAGCCTGTGAGCTTGATAGGGATCGTGCTGACGCTGGTGGTGGTCGGGGTGCTGCTCTGGCTGCTGAACAACTACGTGCCCATGGATGGGAAGATCAAGTCGATCGTCAACGTCGTGGTTGTCATCGTCGTTGTGATCTGGGTGTTGCAGGCCGTCGGCCTTCTCGGGTCCTTGCAGAACATCCGTATTCGGTGACGCGCAGGTCCGGTGCGATGTGGACGCAAGGGGAAGGGGCGCGCCCGGCGCCGCGCCCCTGCTCAACGGGGGTGAGCGACAGAACCAGCCGAGACGCGTCAATCCGGCGAGGCGGGGAGCTCGAGGACGCCTCTCAGGCGTTCGCGGTGCCCTGCGCGGCCAGGAGCGCGGTGAGCGTGTCGCGATCCACGACTTCCTGTTCGATCAGCACCTTCGCCAGCGTCTCGAGCACGTTCCGCTTCGCGGTCAGCGTTTCCCGGACGCGATCGTGGCCCGCCTGCAGCAGGGCCCGGACCTCCCGGTCGATCATCCGGGCCGTGTCCTCGCTGTACACCCGCTCGGTGGGGTTCGGACCGTTGAGGAACAGCGCCTGGCGAGGACGCTCGAACGTTCCCAGGCCCAGCGCATCGCTCATCCCGTATTGCGTCACCATGTGCCGCACGAGATCGCTCGCCCGCTGCAGATCGTCGTGCGCCCCTGTCGAGACATCCCCGAAGATGATCTCCTCGGCGACCCGCCCGCCGAGGAGCACGTCCAGCCGGTCCAGGAGCTCCGCCCGCGTCATCAGGTACCGATCCTCCGTCGGCTGCTGCTGCGTGTAGCCAAGCGCCGCCACCCCGCGCGGAATGATCGATATCTTGGCCACCTTGTCGGCCCGTTCCCGCGACTCGGCGACCAGAGCGTGGCCGGCCTCGTGGTGAGCGACGATCTCCTTCTCCTTGGGGCTGATGATCCGCGACTTGCGCTCGAGACCCCCGACGATCCGGTCGATGGCCTGGTCGAAGTCCGCGGCGTCCACCGCCTCCTTGTCCTCGCGCGCGGCGTGGAGCGCCGCCTCGTTGACGAGGTTCGCGAGGTCGGCGCCCACGAATCCCGGTGTGCGCGCCGCGATGAGGGACAGGTCGAGTGCCGGGGCCAGCGTGACCGTTCGCGTGTGGACCTGGAGGATCTTGGTCCGGCCCTTGAGGTCCGGTCGATCGATGACCACCTGACGGTCGAATCGACCGGGGCGCAGGAGGGCCTGATCGAGGATCTCCGGGCGATTGGTGGCGGCGAGGATGATGACGCCGGCTCGCGAGTCGAACCCATCGAGCTCCGCGAGGAGCTGGTTGAGGGTCTGCTCGTGTTCGTCGTGTCCCCCGAAGCCGGGGGTGATCCCCCGAGCCTTTCCGACGGCATCCAGCTCGTCGATGAACACGATGCTCGGCGCCTTCGTCTGCGCCTGGGCGAACAGGTCGCGCACGCGGGCGGCTCCCACACCGACGAACATCTCCACGAAGTCGGATCCGTTCAGGCTGAAGAAGGGGACTCCCGCTTCCCCGGCCACGGCCTTGGCCAGCAGGGTCTTCCCGGTTCCCGGCGCCCCGACCAGCAGCACTCCCTTCGGGATCTTTCCGCCGAGTCGCCGGTAGCGCTCGGGCCTCTTCAAGAAGTCCACGATCTCCATCAGCTCACCGCGGGCCTCGTCGATGCCCGCGATGTCGTCGAACGACACCCCCGTCTTCTGCTCGACGTAGACCTTGGCCCGGCTCTTGCCGAGGCTCATGAGCCCCTTCTGCGGATTCATTCGGCTCACGAGGAAGAACCAGAGGCCGAAGAAGATCGCTGTCGGCACGATCCATGACAGAAGGGTGAAGAGCCACGTGCTCTCGGTATGCCCCGTGAAGCGGACGCGTGCGACTTCGAGCTCGGGCACGAGGGCGGCGTCCTCGACGCGCGTCGTCACGAACGCGTACGTACCCTTCCCGAGGCGCTTGATCTTCTCGATCTTCTCCTTCGAAAGGATGGCGTCGAGGCCCGCGGGCGACAGCGCCCCTTCGATGGTGTCCCGGTACAGGGCCACCTCGGAGACTTTTCCCGCTTTCAGGAGGGCCTTGAACTCGCTGTACGAGATGTTGTCCGGATGGGGCGCCAGGAACAGCGCCTGGCCGCCCACGAAGACGGCGATCGCGATCAGTGCGTACCACACGGAGAACGTCCGCTGCTTCAGTTGCATGGTCCCTCTTGCAGGCCCGCGGCGGGACGGCGGATCGACGCTCGGCGGTGGTGAGCGTCCCGTACGCGAGGTCGAGGTCGGGAGCTACGGCACCTTCGACGAGAAGGTGACGCGTCGATTGGAGGCCCGGCACGCCGCCGTGCTCTCCGTGCACGCGGGGCGCTCCCCGCTGCGTGACTGGATCTCGAGCCGATGCGCCTTCACGCCCCGCGACACGAGATAGGCCTCGGCCGCGCGCGCCCGGTCTCGGCCCACCTCCGCGCTGAGAGCGCGAGCTCCCGGCTCGTCGGTATGCCCCTCGATGAGGAGCCCCCGGTGTCCGGCCCGGCTGAGCCACACGACGTGGGCGTCGAGGACCGTTCTGTCACGCGGACGGATGTCCGTCGTCCCCGCATCGAAGTAGATCGGCTTCAGGGTCGTGGCGTTCACCGGCGCACCCTGCACTTGTGGATAGCTTGCGACAATGGCGACCAGGGCCATGACGACGGGAGCCACGAGACATGCGGTTCTCCAGCCTCTCGACAAGCCAAGTCTCCTAGTCCCGCCTGATCTCCGCGGCTCGCCGAGCGGTCCGCACCTGTGAATCTAGTCTCTCGCCCGCTGCGTGCCTATTGGACCTTGGTCGCCCTGCCGGTAGCCACTCATCGCTCCTCCTCACGCCGCGCCGCGGCCCCGCTGGTGTCATCGTAGAGGCGGTCCTGGGCGCGAAGGGCGGGCTCGCCATCGGCCCGGATGCGGACGGATCGACCGTCCGGGAGGATGCGCCGGGCCTTCACCGTGTCGGCGAGCTGGATCTCGAGGATCTCCTGGACGCGAGACTGCAGGCCGGGATCCAGCACCGGGAAGGCGATCTCCACCCGGCGGTCCAGGTTCCTGGGCATCCAATCCGCGGAGGCGAGGAGGCACTCCGGCTGCCCGGCGTTGGCGAAGTGGACGATGCGCGCGTGCTCGAGGTACCGATCGACGATCGAAATGACCCGAACGTTGGCAGAGAGGCCCGGCACCCCGGGACGAAGGCAGCAGATGCCGCGCACGATCAAATCAATCGTCACGCCCGCGCCGCTGGCGGCGTACAGCTCCTCGATCAGCCGGCGGTCCACGAGACCGTTCATCTTCGCGATGATCCGCGCCGGCCTCCCGGCCCTGGCATGGCCGGCCTCCCGGCGGATGCGCTGGACGAGCCCGTCGCGCAGATCGGCGGGCGCGACGAGCAGGTGATGGAAGCGGGGCGGCCGTGCGCAGCCGCTCAGGCGGTCGAACAGCTCGGTGACGTCCTCGCCGAACGAGACGCGGCTCGTGAAGAGGCCCAGGTCGCCGTAGAACGTCCCCCGTCCGCGCGTTGTAGTTGCCCGTGGCGAGGTGGCAGTAGAGCCGGACCCCGTCGGCTTCCTGCCGGACGACGAGGCAAGCCTTGCAGTGGGTCTTGTATCCCGGGAGGCCGTGGACCACGTGCGCACCCACCTTCTCGAGCTCGCGGGCCCAGCGGATGTTCGCCTCCTCGTCGAATCGGGCCTGGAGCTCGACGAGCACGGCCACCTTCTTCCCGTTCTCGGCCGCCGTGCGCAGGGCCTGGGCGATAGGCGAGGCCGGGCTCACCCGGTAGAGCGTCATCTTGATCGCGAGGACGGCGGGATCGAGGGCGGCCTCGCGCACGAAGCGAGTGACGCTGGCGAAGGCCTGGTAGGGGTGATGCACGAGGACGTCCCTGGCGCGGATCGCGCTCCAGATGTCCGGCGCGCGCTCGAACGCCGCGACGGAGTGCGGCGGGCGCGGCCCCTCCTTGAGCCGGGGCAGGTCGACGGCGGCATAGAGCTGGAGCAGATCGGTGAAGGCCGTGAAGCCCGTGCTCGCGTAGAGGTCCTCGGGCGCCAGCTCCAGCTCGTCGACCAGCGTGGCCAGGACGTCGGCGGGCAGCTCCGCGTCGTACTCGAGGCGCACCGCGGCGCCGAGGCGGCGGTCGCGCAGGCTCGCCTCGATGCTCGCGATCAGATCCTCGGCGCGGCCCCGCGTCGCCAGGGTCGCGTCGCGAGTCACGCGGATCGCGTGGCTCCATACGACATCGCGGCCTCCGTGGATGCCCGACAGGTACGGCCGGATCGCGTCCTCGAGCAGCATGAAGGCGTGCGGGCGAACGGAATCGGGCACGGCCACGAAGCGCGGCAAGGCTGGGCTCGGCACGTGGATCACAGAAAGCGAGCTTGCGGCCATCGCCGAGGCGGCGGCCGGGCGGATCGAGGCGACGATACACAGCGATCGGTTGCCGAGGTAGGGGAAGGGACGGCCGGGGTCGACGGCCAGGGGCGTCAGCGTGCCGGGCAGCAGGCGACGGACGTGCTGTTCGACGAAGCGCCGCTGCTCGGCGGTAATGTCCTGGTGCCGGAGGAGGACGATGCCTTCCGCGGCGAGGAGCGGCAGGATCTCGAGGAAGCAGCGGCGGTGCTCGTCGACGAGCTCGTGGACCCGGCCCGCCACCGCCGCCAAGGTCTCCGCCGGCGTGAGCCCGTCGGGCCCCGCCTGCGCCTCGCCCGCGTCGATGCGGCGCTTCAGCGCGGCCACGCGGACCATGAAGAACTCGTCCAGGTTCGCGCTGAAAATGGCCAGGAACTTCACGCGCTCGAGGAGGGGCACGCTCGGATCCTGTGCCTCCTCGAGCACCCGGCGATTGAACTCCAGCCAGGACAGCTCGCGATTGACGAACGCCGCCTCGGTCACGTCAGTCCCGCGTATTGAACGTCTCACGCAGGAGGATGCCGTCACGGACTCCCCGCGTGCAGACGACGAGCGTCAGGTATCCGCCGAAGACCATGGTCTCCTCGATCACCATTGCTCCAGCCAGGATGATGTCGGCGCGCTCGGACTTGAGGCCGGGGACCTTCTCACGGTCGTGGTGCGTGAGGCCTTCCAGGCGCTCGCGCACCGCCGTGACGTCGGACTGTCGGAGCGAGAGCCCGTGGCGGTGCTTGCGGGCGCCGCGGCGGGCGCGGAGATGGACGCGGGCGAGGCTGCGCACGATGCCGCCGAGGCCGACCAGGACCTCGCCGGGCGCAGCGACGGGCAGAGCGCCTCGGAGCTGCTCGCGGATGGCGCCCCGGAGGGCGTGGACCTCGCGTGGGGTGGGCGGATCGTGCCGGAGAAGACCTCGCGTGCTGCGGATGGCTCCAAGCGGGAGGCTCGCGCTGGACACGATCCTGCGCGCCCGGACCCGGCTGAGCTGCAGGCTGGCGCCGCCGAGGTCCGCGACGGCCCCGTCCTTGAAGGGGAGGCTCTCGAGCGCCGCGCAGACACCCAGCCGCGCCTCGTCCCGGGCGCTCAGCACGTGCACCGTGATGCCCTCGTTGCAACGGAGGGGATGGAGCAACTGTTCCTGGTTGCGCGCGTCCCGGACGGCCGAACGTCGCCACCGCCACGACGCGCGGGCCACCGCCACTCGGCGAGACCCGCGCCATGAAGTGGTGGACGGCCCGAAGGGTCTGGTCGATCGCCGCGCGGGGCAACGTGCCGGGCGGGCCGCCACCCAGCCGGGTCGGCACCCGTTCCTCCGCCAGCACACGGTAGCCGGTGCCCGGGGTGATCCGGGCGAGCAGAAAGCGAACGGCGGTCGATCCCAGATCGACCACGGCCACCAGCTCCGCCCGCTCAGCCACGCGAGGGCGCACAGGTTCCGAGATCCACGACACTCCTCCTTCAGGGGCGGCCGCCAGTCCCGATATCCGCCCCACACCCGGAAGGCCCCAAGCGCGGACCAGCATGAGAAGGAGATCGCGATCGCCTGCACTCTAGCCAGGCCGATTCACCCCGCCCATTGGACCTTCGTCCAGTGTTCTGCCCGTGGAGTCGATCCTTAGACTGTGGGGGTGGGGAAGACGTCGCGGCGGCGGTTCGATACCTGGGTTGAAATCGGGAGAGAGACGTGGCAGAGATAAGCGGCCTCATGACGGAGCTCAATGACCTTCGCGAGCAGAAGCATCTGACGTGGAGCGAGCAGGAGGCCGGATGGATCGGGACGCCGGCCGCGATCTTGGACGCGCTCGTCCGTGATGGATACGAGGAGTGCCAGCGCGAGACCACGACGAGTCATCGCGATGGCCGCCCGGCCGGCGGCCTCTGGCGGGGAGTCAACCCGCGCACGGGATCCGTGGCGTCGGCGATCTGGGTGACGCGCCCGGCGGCGGCAGCCTTGGTGTTCATCCAGATCGATGGGGAACTGGTGGCACGACCGGGGAGGGGGCCGCATGAGGAGGAAGGCGGGCAGGGCTGACGCTTGCCGGGCCGCAGGCTCGAATCTATGAGGAGGCCACAATGAAGAACGTTTCTACGATGACTCTGCCGTGCCCCCAGGTCCCGTGGGGCCGCCGCCGATGATCGAGCTCGGGATCATCTTCCTTGTGACCATGGCGCTCACGCAGACCGCGGTCCTCGCCACGACGGTCTACCTGCATCGCGCCCTCGCGCATCGCGCCCTCGTCGTCCACCCGGTCACGGACGTCTTCTTCCGGACCGCCCTCTGGCTCACGACGGGCTTGAGCCGCCAGCAGTGGGTGGCTGTCCATCGCAAGCATCACGCCTTCACCGACCGGGACGGCGATCCTCACAGCCCGCGGCTGCAAGGCATCTGGCACGTCCAGATCCTGAACGCCTACTACTACATGCGGGAGGCACGGAACCCCGAGACGCTGCGGAAGTTCGCGGCGGACCTCCCCGAAGACCGGCTGGATCGCCTGCTCTTCTCCCGGGGCTGGTGCGGCCTCGGGATCGGGATCACGCTGCTTTGCCTCGTCCTCGGTTTCTGGCCCGGACTCATCGCCAGCCTCGTGCATGCCATCCAGTACGTCTTCATCGTGGCCCCGCTCATCAACGGCCTGGGACATTGGCGAGGAGCACAGAACTTCGCGAGCAACACCGCGTACAATTCACGCGTGCTCGCCTGGCTGACGGGGGGCGAAAGCCTCCACAACAACCACCATGCGCATCCGCGGGCGCCCAAGTTCAGCATGAGACGCTTCGAGTTCGATCCGGCGTGGCTCGTGATCCGCGCCCTGGCGCGAATCCGTGCCCTCGCGATCCTCGGGACGACGGTCAGGCTGCAGACCGGCGCGGGGCCGGCGCGGTGACCGTGGACGGCGGGGAGCGCGCCACGCGCGACGACCGCGCACCCTCGAATGGATCGACCCTGAATGTCTCGAAGGGGAGGGACATGCAGGCACTGAAACGGATCGGCCCGCCCGTGCCGACGGGTGTGCGCGGCGACGAATACGACCTGAGCGTTCCCCTGAACGGCACGCCTTCCGTGGACTGGCGGCGCGCGTTCCACGCCTCCGAGAAATCGACCGAGCTGTGCCATCCGACTCGCGTCACGGTGAAGGACCGCGCGCTGACCTTCACGAGCGAGGAAGACCACGTGCGACTGTGGATCCAGCTCATCGACGAGTGGATTGCTGGCGCGAATCAAGCGTGCGCCGAGCGGCCCACCTCCACGTCGAGACGCGAGGTCGAGCAGAGCGACGACGAGCGCGAGCGCCAGCGGCGGATTCGGGAGGCGGTGGAACGCTTCAAGAACCTGTGACGCTCGCTCGAGACGGCCCCTGGACCAAGGTCCAGTAGGGCCACCCTGCCCGCTGCTGTAGCCTGACCTCACCGAGGACGCACGAAGGAGGAGACCATGCACGTTCTACTCTTCATCCTGATCGGGTTGGTGGCAGGCGCGCTGGCCGGGCGGGTGGTGAGCGGCCATGGCTACGGCATGGTGGGGAACTTCGTCGTCGGAGTTCTCGGCGCCGTCCTGGGCGGATGGATGTTCACCACCTTCGCCGGCGTGACGAGCGGAGGAGTGTCCTTCAGCCTCTTCACGGCGCTCCTCGGCGCGGTCGCGCTGCTCTGGGTCGTCAGGCTGGTCGCCCCCGCCCGCGGCTTGAACCCCTGAAACCACACTCGATGTCTCGAGGAGGCCACCAATGCTGCGTTTCATCTTGGGGGCGATCATGGGCGGTGTCGCGGTCTGGGCATGGCGAGACGAGCTCCGTGAGTACATCGCCGACGGCACCCGCGGCCTGAGGACGACGGCGGCCGACCAGCTCCAGGCGGTCCAGACAGCCGCGGAGGGCGCACTCAACACCGCGAGGGATGGGATCAGCTCCGGCCTGCAAAGTGGGCAGGACGCGATCCGCCCGGAGGACGCATCGCGACCGGCACGATAGTCCGTTCCCGCTCCGAACACCCGCACGAGGAGGAACCGTCGTGAATAGAGCATCCGCGCTTCCCGTGGCCGTCCACGTGCCACACCTGTTCCCTCGAGCCCTGGTCCGGACGGCAAGGTCGGGGATCTATCTCGTCCGTGGGGTTCCACGCGACCTGCAGCGCACGGCGCGCGCCCGGGCGGCGCGGGAGACGACCACCTTGAGCGCCGTGCTCCGGCAGGCCTTGCGCGAGTACGCCGCCGGTACCTGGACGCCCGAACCCGCCGACACATGATGTGACGGCCGTTGCGCGGCCGTTGCGGCACTGGACCTTGGTCCACTACCGTCTTTGCGGCGCCGGCTAGAGACTGACGTAGGGATCCGCCAAGAGAGCGGCCCTGGAGGAGGTGTCTCATGCGAGTGCCAGTGTGGATCAAACCGATGGTATGGGGCGGCGTCTTGGGCGCGATCGGGATCATGATTGTCGGATTCTCCTGGCTGGGGTGGACGCTCGACCACACGACCAAGAGACTCGTGACGGAAGGCAGCGAGTCGGCCGTGGTCACTGCGCTGACTCCGTTCTGCGTCGCGAACTACATGAAGCAGCCCGACGCCGCTCAGAAGCTCGCCGTGCTCCGCGCCGACTCCTCGTCGTACACACAGCGCGAGATCATCGAAAAGGCCGGATTCGCAACCATGCCCGGAAAGACCGAACCAAGCTCAGGACTGGCGGCGGCCTGTGCGACCGCGCTTCAGACCGTCAGCCTTGCCGTCCCGAGCAAGTAGTCGACGATAAGGCCACGCGGCCGCGCGCTCGGGCGGAGACGCCCGGGCCGCGCCGCCTCAGGCCTACTCGTCCGTCCGCCTTGCGGGCGTGAAACGCCAGGCGGAGCTCCGCAGCGGATCAGCCGCGCGGGTCAAGAGATCGATCCCGTCGGGCCACGCACATACTCGCGCTCGATCTCCGCGATGATCTCGCGGCGCTCAGAACGGGTCCACCATTCGCTCGTCCTACGACGGGACGCAGAACTCGGCCGTCATAGCGGAGGTCGGCTCGCCGCCGCTCCGGCGCGTGCTGACCCGCGCACTGGACCAAGGTCCACTACGTTGCCCACGCGGGTGGCTGCTAGGCTGATGGCGTTCGCGCCACACCCACGGTTCGCGCACGAGACGATCCGATCGCGCCGGAGCCACACAGTCGGTGAACATATCGGACGATGCGCTCGGGAGGCCCTCCATGGCGAAGTTCATCCAGATCTGCGCATCACAGAACGATCTGTTCGCTCTCGACCAGGACGGGGGCGTCCATCAGTACGACTTCAACACGAAGACGTGGGCGCAGCTCGCCCTGGACCGCCGCGACGAGGCGCCTTCGCGAAGTGACCGTCAGGCGAGCGGCGGCGCGCCGTGGGGGAGGCCGCCGTGATCTCCGGCGATTGCCCCAGTCAGATGGCTATCCCGTCGCAGTCTTCGCGTCCGCCCGTGAGTTCCTCGCCTCCGGGCCGCTCGGTCGCCTCGGCTGCCTCGTCCTGGACATCCGCCTCGGGGAGATGACGGGCGGTTACCGCATTCTACGAGGGTCATCAGACCTGCACGAGCGCCTTCCCGTTGGCCCCGAGCCACTCCACCACCTTGGCCCACGCAACAGGCTCCCGCTCCGTCCATGCCCTCACCGCCTGGGCGGGAACGACCACGTATGCGCGCTCAGGGTGCGCGGCCGCTTCCACCAGGCGGGCGAGATCGGTTCGGGATTGTCGAAGCTCCACGAGCAAGTCGCTGGTCGTCATGAGTTCTCCTGGGAATGCAGCAATGGATTCAGCACCGGTCGGCAGCACGGGGTCGCGACCCTCACCCCGGCTTGGAGTGCGCCCTCTCGGGAGCCTATCTGGCCGCTCGTCGGCGCGCCATTGGACCTTGGTCAGGGAGCGCTCCGCTCCCTGATACTCACGCAGTCGTGATCGGCGAGGCCGCCCGGCTCATCAGCCGTGCTCAGGTTTCAGGGAGGCTCCGGGTTGTTGGCGACAACTCCAGATAGCGCGCTGGCGGTGCCGGACCCGCGACCGAGCTCAAGGCACGAACGCAAGGAACAAGAACGCCGCGAAGAGCACGAGGTGCACCGCCCCCTGCATCACGTAGGTGCGGCCGGTGCCGAGAGTGAACGCGCTCACCAGAAACGTCAGCATGAGCATCGCCATGTCCGCCGGCCCGACGCCCAGGACCAAGGGCAACTGGAAGGCGATCGATGCCAGTACCACGACGGGAACGGTGAGACCAATGCAGGCGAGCGCGGAGCCGATCGCAAGATTGATGCTGGTCTGAAGTCGATCGGCCCGGGCGGCCCGCACCGCGGCCCACGTTTCCGGCAGCAGGATCAGCCCGGCGATCACGATCCCGACCACAGCCCTGGGCGCATCGGCGGCCTCGACCACGCCCTCGATCGTGGGCGAAAGCATCTTGGCAAGACCCACGACCGCCACGAGTGAGAGGAGGAGCAACCCGGAGCTCACCCATGCCTCCAGGGCCGTCGGCGGCTCGGCATGCACGTCCAGGTTGTCCGCGCCGGCCGCCGGGATGAAATAGTCCCGATGGCGTACGGTCTGAACGAAGATGAAGATCGCCCAGAGCACGGCGGCCGTCACGGCCACGAATCCGAGTTGCGAGCCGCTGTACGTGCCGGCGGGCGTGCTTGTCGTGAACACCGGCAAGACGAGCGTGAGGGTAGACATCACGATCAGCGCCGCAAGCCCTGCGCCAGCTCCCTCGATGCGGAAAGTCTGCTCTCGGTGCGCAAGACCGCCGAGGAGCACGCATATGCCTACGACACCGTTGCAGATGATCATCACGGCGGCGTAGATCGCGTCGCGCGGCAGAGCGGCCATGTCCTCGCCGCCTGCAATCATCATCGACAGGATGAGCGCGGTCTCGATCGCGGTCACGGCCAAGGCAAGCACGAGCGTGCCGAGGGGCTCGCCCACGCGATGCGCGATGACTTCGGCGTGGTGGACCGCTGCGATGATCGCCCCGACCAGAGCGGCGCCGCACAGCACGGCGAGCAAGGTTCCCACGCCCGCGACGACCGCAGCCACGAGCAACGCGAGCGCCAACACGGGGACAAGCCAGGTCCAGAGAGGGATGGTTCGTCCTTGGCCCGGTGGTGTGGGCGTCACCACCATCCCCCCACGCCGGGAATCGCGCAAGGGTTCATCCGCGCTCAGTCAGGTCTCGGGAAGGATCCGGGCTGTGGCGGGTCAGCACCTCGGCGAGGTCCGCAACGGTCGGCGTCTCGAGAAGCAGCCCGAGGGGCAGCGCGACCTGGAATCGCTCGATCACGCGGGATAGGACCCGGGTCGCGGCGAGCGAGTGGCCCCCGAGATCGAGGAACGGGTCGTGGACGCCCACGCGGTCGAGGCCGAGCACGTCGGCCCAGATCGAGACCAAGGCCTCTTCCGTGACGGTGCGGGGCGCCTGAAACGCCACGTCGAGCTCTGGTCGCTGGCGCCCGGGATCGGCCAGGGCGCGCCGGTCGACCTTTCCGCCGGCGGTCAGCGGCAGTGCGTCGAGCCGGACGTAGGCTGACGGCAGCATGTAGTCGGGCACCCGGCCCGCGAGGGCGCGGCGGAGCTCGCCGATGGACAGCGGTCCGCCACGTTCGGGAACGACATGGGCCACGAGACCGGTCGCGCCCGTATGGTCCGCTCGCGCCGTGACCACGGCTTCCTTCACCGTCGGCAGGGCGAGGAGCGCGGACTCGATCTCCGCCAGCTCGACGCGGTTTCCCCTGATCTTCACTTGCTGGTCCGTGCGCCCCAGGTGGAGGAGGCCGCCGTCCGCCCGCATGCGGCCGAGGTCTCCGGTGGGGTAGGTCACGCAGCCCGGCTCGGTCGGATCGGGCACGAAGCGAGCGCGCGTGAGCTCGGGTTGTCTCCAGTATCCCGGAGACAGATACCGGCTCCGGACGACGATCTCACCATGGCCGCCGGGGCTCACCACGCCGCCGTCGTCGTCGCGGAGCGTGATCTCCACGTCGTCGACCGGATAGCCCACCGGCACCAGGTCATCCACTTCCGGGTAGGCGCCATCGAAGAAGCAGGTACACAGCGTGCCGGTCTCCGTGCTTCCCAGCCGGACCATCAGGATGGTCGGCGTCGCGCGCCAATGGGCACGATACAGGTCGAGGTCGGCCCGGGTGACCGAGTCCGACCCGAGCTGGATGAGCCGCAGCGCCGGCAGCTCCGCGACCCCGCCCAATCCGGCCACCCACTGGCGGAACACCGCGGGGACGGAGAAGTACACGGTGATCTCGTGTCCGGCCAGCCATGGCGTCAGCTGGTCGAGGCCCTGCCGCGCCAGGTCGAAGGGACAGAGCGCGGCGCCGTTCAGCAGCGCGGCGAGCGTGATCTTCAGGCCCTGGCTCGCGTGGCAGGGATAGAGGAGCGCGAGGCGATCCTCGGCGCAGATGCGCAGGCCGTTGGCGTAGAGCATGGCCTCGTGGAGCCCGTTCCGATGATTCTGCGTCACGCCCTTCGGCTGTCCCGTGGAGCCCGAGGTGTACACGATGTACGTGAGGTCGCCGGGCGCGATCGGAAGCGCGGGGTCGCTCGCGGGCAGCTCCGGGTCGAGCGCGTCGAGGTCCAGGACCCGGCAATTCGCCGGCGCATGCGCGGCCCCGGTCGCCAGGCTCGCCCCGTCGGTGAGCATGAGCGGCGCCTGCGAGTCCGCGAGGACGGCTTCGATCCGCGCCCCGGGCCAGGACGGACCAAGCGGCACGAACAGCTTGCCCGCCTTGAGGATGCCGAGGAGCGCCGCGATCATGGCGGCGCCGGTCGGCAGGAGCAACGCGATCGGCTCCTGGATCGAGCCCCGCTCGCGCAGCACCGCGTGGGCGATGCGGTTGGCGCGGCGGTTCAGCGCCTCGTACGTCAGCGTCTCGCCGGGGGTTCGGACCGCCACGCGATCGCCGTGGCGTGCGACCATCTGCGCGAAGCGCGCGGGAATGGATTGCTCGGTGTCCGCCTTGCTGAACGCGACGAAGGCGCCCGACGGATGCCTGGCCCTCGCCCGGATGGCGTGCTGTTCGGCCGGAAGCGCTGCGCTCGGGGCCGGCGGATCACTCATGGTGACGAGATCGTCCCATCCGCCCGCTCGTCACCGCTTCCAGCCGGAGGGCACCTGCCGGTGATTGGGGTTGGTGGGGTTGCCCGCATTCCAGAGGTGGATCTGCGCGTCCACGATCAGCATGTCGTCTCCTTCCTGAAGAGCTTCCCCGGGCGCGCGACCTCAGCCCCCGGCTTTGTCCATGCGCCGGAGGAACACCTCGACCTCTTTCTTGGTCTGGAGGTCCCCCGTTTCCGCCGCCACCTCGAGGCCCTTCTCGTATGCCGCCCTTGCCTCGGCCGTGCGCCCCGCCCGCTCGAGGGCGCGGCCGAGCCCCCGGTACGCTGCCGAGTAGTCCGGCTTCAGGCGGACGGCTTCCGCGTACTCCGCGGCCGCCGCCTCTGCCTGACCCGCATCCAGATAGGCGGCGGCAAGGCCGAAGCGGACCACGGGATCGTCCGGCATCAGCTCGGCCACTTCCTTGAACTCTGCGATCCGATCCTCGCCAGCCATGCGGACGCCTCCCTGCATCACATCGAGTGGATGCGCTCTTCGGGCACCTCGACCCGCTTGATCCCCTTGAAGCTGAACAGCAGCTCCACGAGGTACGTCGGTGGCGTCGTCGAGACCTGCTGAACGATGGTCCCGATGGCCTTCTGCACGTTCTGGCTGAAGAACACGCCCTTGATCGTCAGGTTGGATAGGTCGACCGTCACTCGCTGGTTGGGTTGGTACATGCCTCGCTCCCGGAAGAGCCCCTCGCGCCGACCAACCTCATCATAGTCGAGCACCGGCTTGATCCGCTCGTACAGCTGACCGGCGCCCGCCCGAAGATGGCGGCTGTCCGGGGGAGGCTCGGTCGGGTGCTCGAGCTACGCTGAAGGCCGAAGCACGTCCGCGCGCTCCGGCATGTGGAACTCCCACGCAAACAACGACGATCAGCGGAAGCGAGGCGTGCTCACCCAACCCGGGCCGTGATTTCCGTCGCCTCGCAAGCGTGGTTGGCGCGCGAGAAAGCTGCTACTGTGCCTTGTGGCATCGGGCCCTTCTGCGTCGCCACTGTCAGAGTCTGGCAGCTCATGTCGCCATGGCGGGGATTCGCGCAGCGGCGATCGCCGTCGGAGGGCACTACAGTTGGTGTCCCGTTCTCCGCGGGCGCAGCGGCGCCAGTCGCCGTAGTCCATGCTAGACCGCACCCAGGTCGCGATTGTCGGCGCCGGTCCGGCTGGGCTCCTGCTCGGCGCGCTGTTGCACAAGGCCGGCATCGACACGGTGATCCTCGAGCAGCGCAGCGCCGCCTATGTCTTGGGCCGCATTCGCGCCGGCGTACTCGAGCAGACGACGGTCGCACTGCTCGAGCACGCCGGCGTTGCCGAGCGGTTGCACCGCGAGGGACTGCCGCACAACAGCATCGAGCTCGCTTTCGACGGCCAGCTGCACCGCATCAACTTCCAGGCGCTGACCGGCAAGCACGTCACGGTCTACGGCCAGACCGAGGTCACGCACGATCTGATGGACGCACGCGCGTCCGCCGGCGTGACCACCGTGTACGCCGCGGAGAACGTCAGCGTGCACGGTTTCGACGGCGATGCGCCGAGCGTGCGCTGGCGATCCGACGGCGCGGAGCACCAGCTACGCTGCGACTTCATCGCCGGCTGCGACGGCTACCACGGCGTGTGCCGGGCGAGCGTGCCCGCCGGGGCGATCCGCACCTACGAGAAGGTCTATCCCTTCGGCTGGCTCGGCGTGCTGGCCGACGTGCCGCCGGTCGGCGACGAGCTCGTCTACGCGAACCACGAGCGCGGCTTCGCGCTCTGCAGCCAGCGCAGCCGCACGCGCAGCCGCTACTACGTGCAGTGTGGGCTCGACGAGAAGGTCGAGCACTGGTCGGACGCGGCGTTCTGGGACGAGCTGCGTTCCCGGCTACCCGATGACGTGACCCGGCGCGTGACGACTGGCCCGTCGCTCGAGAAGAGCATCGCGCCGCTGCACAGCTTCGTGGCCGAGCCGCTCCGATTCGGCCGCCTGTTCCTGGCCGGGGACGCGGCGCACATCGTGCCTCCGACCGGCGCGAAGGGGCTGAACCTCGCGGCCTCGGATGTTGGTTACCTCGCGTGCGGGCTCACCGAGTTCTATCGCGACAAGAGCGCAGCAGGCATCGACGCGTATTCCGACCGCTGCCTGCGCCGCATCTGGAAGGCCGAGCGCTTCTCATGGTGGCTCACGTCGCTCATGCACAAGTTTCCAGAGACCGGTGACTTCGGTCAGCGCATGCAGCACGCGGAGCTCGAGTACCTGGTGGGGTCCGCCGCGGCATCGACGGCGCTGGCGGAGAACTACGTCGGGCTGCCGCTCGAGCAGTAGTCTGGGGAGAGCGACCAGTGGTAGAGTTCGGGCAAGTCGGAGGCACCTACCAACCGTCAACCTGTTCGGTGTCGAGAGGAGGATTTCCCATGCCTCTCTACGAGTACTTCTGCGACCACTGCCGCAAGGAAGTCTCCGTGAGACAGACCATCGGCGAGCACGACAAGGGCGCGGCCTGCCCCGATTGCGGGAGCCGGACGATGCAGCCGCTGGTCGCCTCGTTCTTCTCGAAAACCTCCCGCAAGTCATGAAGGCGGCGGGGACGCGTGACGTGACCCGAGGGCTTCGAGCAGCATGCGCGCCGCGCACAGGTCGGCGGTGTCGAACCCTTCCGTGAGCCACCCGTAGACCCCGCCGAGGATCCGTCGCGCCTCGGGCCCGGCGGCGCAACTCCGCGAGGAGCCGCACGAGGCCAATGGCCGCGCGCAGCGTCAGGGAGCGCTCGTCGCGGGAGCGCGCCAGGGTCATCCACTGCCGGAAGCGCGGCTCGGCCTCGTCCGGGCGGCCCTGCGCGAGGGCTCGACGCGCAGGCCCTCCATCTCCGGAGCGAAGAAGCCGCCGCGCAGCTCTCGGGGATAGCTGTAAACCAATCCGACGATTCCTACCCCGTAACGCTTTCGTGCCCATCAAGGGCCCGTGACGTCGAGCTTCAGCAGAGGGCGAGGCTTGGCACCTTCGCTGCATCGTCACCCTGGCATGAACACCGTGATCGACCACCGATCGTGCGCATTCCCGCTCGGGCGCCTTGCGCTGTGTCTCGACTGTGAGATGTGCTTCGACGTGGGGCTCAGCGCCTGCCCGGCCTGCGCAAGCAGGACGTTCGTCCCCGTGTCTCGATTTCTGGAGCGCTCGGCCCCCGGAAGCCGCTAGGCGCGCGCCGCGCGGGCTCGATCTACCACCGTCGCGGTGCGGGCCGTCTGTGGAGGCGCCTCACGAACCCGTCCCGACGAACCTCCGCAGCACCTCGCAGAACTCCGCGGTCGCCGTGAAGATGGGCAGGTGTCCGCGCCCCTCGAATACGTGCAGGCGTGCGTCGGGAATGTGCTCGGCCAGGTGCCGGGCGGCGGCCATCGACACTCGCCGATCCTCAGCGCCGTGCAGGACCAGCGTCGGCACCTTCACCTGTCCCAGGATCGGGGTGACATCCAGCTCCGGGTCGGGCGTCCAGGTGCTCAGGATGCTCTCGCGCGGCAGCCGGAGCAGGTTGCGCGCGAACTGCTCGGCCAGCTCGCCGGTATCCGGATCGCTGACGACCGTGGCCACGAAGTGCGGCATCGCGCGCTCCAGATCGCCGGCCTTCAGCGCGGCGCGGAAGCGGTCGTCCTCCTCGCTGGGAACGAGCGACATGCTGCCAGGTGTGATGTCGAGCGGCGTGCCGATCAGCACGAGCCGCTTCACGAGCGACGGCGCCGCCACCGCCAGCCTGACCACCATGTTGCCACTCTTGGAGATGCCCATCGCGGTCACCGGACCGTGCCCGGCGGCCTCGATCACGGCCCCGATGTCGGCCGCATGGTCGGCGGTGGTGTACCCGGCCGGGATCGGGTCCGAGCGGCCGGTCCCACGCAGGTCCATCGTGATGATCCGGAACTCCTGGCAGAGGTGCTCCAGCACGGGCTGCAGGATCTCCAGCCCGTAGATGATCGGGTTCGTGAACAGCAAGGTCTCGCCGCCCCCGCCGTGCTCGTAGAACGCGAGCGTCGCGCCGGCGCGGCGGGCGAGCCGGGGCCGGTGGAGCTTGTTGGCGATCCGGCCCCGATCCGCCTCGCTGGTCTCGAGCATCAGCGCGGCGTCGTAGCTCTCGTTGGCGCGGTCGAGGTCGCCTCGAAGGCTCACAACGTCCCCGAGCAGCTCGAGCGCGCGTGCCCGATCGCTCCCGGTGTCCCCGCCCTTCGCCGCCGCCTCCGCCGCCTGGCGACACGATGCCTCGGCCGTCGCATAGGCGAAGCGCTGCTTCGCGCGCTCGGCCGCGCGCATACGGTAGTGGACCGCCCGGGTCCACGCCTCGCCGCGCTCACAGTGGTCGGCCAGGACTTCCCCGAACGTCGGGCAGCCGGTCGGCCTGGAGCGTCTCGATCGCGTCGGCGATCCGCCAATGCAGGCGCGGGCCGCGCCACGGCGGGAGCTCGGCGTACGCGACCTCGCGGATCCGCTCGTGCGGGAAGCCGAGACGCTCACCGACGCTGGTGAGGAGTCGCCGGCGAACGAGCTCTTCCACGGCCTGGGCCGTCGCGTCGTCATCGAGCTCCCCGACCCGGCGCAGCATCTCGAAGTCGAACTCGCGGCCGATCGCTGCGGCCACGGTGAGCAGTGAGCGGCTGCGCTCGGTCAGACGCTCGATCCGGCGGCTGATCACGTCGCGAGCGCGTCCGGGCAGCGCTGGGCTCTCCGGCAGCCCGCGCTCCTGGATCTCGCGCATCATCTCCACGGCCACGAGCGGGTTGCCCTCGCTGGCCGTCCAGATCCGCTCGCCGAGCTGCGCGGCGCGAACCGCGAAGCTGGCAGGAGTCAGCATCGTGACCAGCGCGGCCGTGTCGCCTCGCGACAGCGGGGCCAGGCCGAGCGTGACGACGTGCCCGGCGCGCGCGAGATCGGCCAGGGTGTGGCGCAGGAGCGCGGCGTCGTCGAGCTCCTCTTCGCGCGCCGTGATCACGACGAGCAGTCGCTCGGTCGGAGCCCGGCGCGCCAGGTACGCGAGCAAGCGCAGCGTCAGCTCGTCGGCCCAGTGGAGGTCCTCCAGCACGACCAGGACCGGATCGCGGGCGGCCAGACCCTTCAGCAGCGCGGAGATGGCCTCGAACAGACGCCGGTAGTCCACGGTGGCCGGCAACAGCGGGGCGGTCGCCACCTCGGGCAGCAGGCGAGCGAGCTCGACGCGCCGGGCCGGGTCCAGCGCATCGAGGACCTCGCGGTCGAGCTCCGCCATGCGCAGGGCGTCGACGATCGGACCGAACAGGAGGATCCGATCGCTCTCGTACGCCCGGCCCAGCAGCACGCGCGCGTGGCGCCGGTGCGCGTGGGCGATCAGCTCCTCGGCCAGTCGGGTCTTGCCGATCCCCGCCTCGCCCAGGACCGCGACGAGCCCGCCGCGGCCGGCGCAAGCGCGCTCGAGGGCGTCGCGGAGACGGGTCATCTCCGTCTCGCGCCCGATCAGTGGGGTCTCCGCCGGCCGCCCCTCCGGAGTGCGGCGTCCTCGCGCCGGCTTCGCCACGCGGGCGGTGCCGCCGCCAGTCCCTCGCTGGAGGATCTCCCGGTAGAGCTGCCGCGTTTCGGCCTCGGGCTCGACACCCAGCTCCCGCTGCACGACGTTCACACACTCCTGGTACTGCCGCAGCGCCGCCCCTCGCTGTCCGAGCTGCGCGTACAGCCCCATGAGCGTTCGGTGCACCGGCTCCTGGAGAGGATCGAGCGCGAGCAGCCGGTGCGCCGCGTCGATCGCGGGCTGGAGCTGTCCCGCCTGACGCTGCTGGGCGAGCAAGCGCGTCACGCCATCGAGCGCGCGGTCGTGCAGTCGCGCCCGCTCGCTCCGCAGCCAGGCCTCCCACGGCTCCTCCTTCACCGTCAGTCCGGCCAGGAGCTCGCCACGGTACAGCGCGGCCGCCTGGTCGAGCGCCCGAGGTGTGCCGTCGTCGAGCAGCCGCGTGAAGGTCGCCACGTCGAGATCGATCCGGTCGACGTCGACGGCCACCGTGTCGCCTTCGACGCGAAGGAGAGACGCCGAGGCGGCCAGAGCGCCGCCGGAGCTCGTACAGGGCGTGGCGCAGGCTGCCGCGAGCCTGCTCGTCGGGCATATCGCCCCAGAGCATCGCGGCCAGGTTCTCGCGACGATGGACACGACCGGGGTGCAGGACCAGGTAGGCCAGCAGGGCCTCGGCCTTCCTGGTGCGCACGCTCACGGCAGGGCCCGACTCCAGTCGAGCCTGAAACCCGCCGAGAAGGCTGAGATGCACTCGTCGCATGCGCTCCCTGGCCCGTGGGCCGATCGTATCACTCCCGGAACGGATCACTCCGTCCGGCCCGCCGTGATGTTTCACGACGCGTCGACGCTGCGTTCACGCCCCGCCGCGATAACGGGCCCAGTGCGCGCGCGTGGACGCGCACGGAAAGGGAGGACGCATCATGAAGGCGTCACTGGCAACGCTCCTGGCTCTTCTCGCCCTGTGGGCCGTCACGGAGGTCGGAATGGCTCGAGACGCCCGGAACGCTCGCGACGGAGGCAAGCGCATGACCCTTGCGAAGATCGACGGCGCGGAGCTGGAGTACGAGGTGCGCGGCAGCGGCGAGCCGGTCGTGCTCGTCCACGCGGGCATCTTCGCCGACTGGTTCAAACCGCTCCTGGACGACCACATCCTCACGAGCCGCTACCGGGTGGTGAGCTACCACCGCATCGGGTACGCCGGCAGCAGCCGCGTGGCCGGGTCGGTGAGCATCGCCGACCAGGCCGCCCACCTTCGCGGCCTGATGCGTTACCTGGGGATCGCGCGAGCGCACGTCGTCGGACACTCCTCCGGCGGGAACATCGCGCTGCAGCTGGCCCTGGACGCGCCGCAGCTGGCGCAGTCCATCGTGCTGATGGAGCCGGCGCTTCCCGTGCCCACGCTGGGCCAGGAGCGGATGCTGTCGATGCGAGCGGCGATGGCGCCGGTGTTCGAGGCCTATCGCGCCGGTGACAAGGCCCGCGCCGTCAATGGCTTCATGCGTGGCGTGTCGGGGCCGGACTATCGTGCCGTGATCGACCGGGTGCTCCCCGGCGCGTTCGAGCAAGCCGTGGTCGACGCGGACACGTTCTTCGGCCAGGAGCTGCCTGCCGTGCAGCAGTGGTCCCTCCGGCGCGAGGATGCCGCTCGCATCACGCAGCCCGTCCTGTCAGTGGTCGGCGCGAAGAGCCAGCAGCTTTCGCAGATCTGGACGGAGCGTCACCAGATGGTGCTTGCGTGGGTGCCGAACGCGGAGGGGTTCGTGCTGCCGGACGCGACGCACCTGCTGCACGTGGAACATCCGCGCGCCGTGGCCGAGGCGCTTGCCGCGTTCTTCGCGCGCCACCCGGTCAAGGTGCCGTGAGGCGCAGCGGAGGCTGAGCTAGCGGGCGGCGGAGACGGGCGCGACGGCGTCCAGCATCCAGCGGGCCATCGCCGTCACGCGGGCGTCCTCGTGCTGCTGGCCCATGATCTGGACGCCGACCGGCAGGCCGCCGACCGCCAGCAGCGGCAGCGTGACCACGGGCGCGAACAGCATCGAGCTCGGCGCGTTGAAGACGAAGTCGCCGGTGGGACGCGGCGCCAGCGGCTGGCCCGGCACGTCGCCGGACCACAGGGGGGCGGGACCCGGGCACGACAGCGTGATGATCGCGTCGGCGAGGGGAGCCACCGCCTCGTGGCGAAGCTGCGCCGTGGCCCGCTCCATCAGGGCCGCGCGGTAGTCGTCAGGCGTCATGGTCTCGGCCTTCTCGAGCGTCGCCTTTGCCCGCGCGCTCACGCCGTCCGGATGCTGGTCGACCAGGTTGCGGATCGCCCAGCGGTTCTCCCAGCTCGTGATCGCGTTGCACACCGCGCGTCCGTCGGCGATGGCCTGCTCGAGACTCTCGATCCACCGATGATCGCGGCGACCGAGGACCGTGACTCCGGTGCTCCGCAAACCTTCCAGCAGCGTTTCGAACGCCCGGCGGCTCGGGGCATCCAGCGCGGCCCAGCCCTCGGTCTCGAGGACGATCACTCGCTCCGGCTTCGCGGCGGCCGGCGGCGCCGGCGGTCCGAAGAGCCCGGGGCAGCCGCGATCGCCGCCGGCGCGGCGCGCGATCTCGATCGCCACCTGCCACATATCCTCGAGCGAGCCGGCGTGCACGCCATGCGTGCTCATGCTGGTCGCCTGGCGCTCCCCGCGGTTGATCCCCCCTGGGTCGGCTTGAGCGCCACGTTGCCGCAGTACGCGGCGGGCCGGATGATGGAGCCGCCCACCTGCGTGCCGATGGCGGCCGGCAGCATCCGGGCGGCGACGGCCGCGGCCGAACCGGACGAGGAGCCGCCGGCGGTGCGCGCCGGATCGAAGGGATTCGTCGTGGGGCCGGGATGCGAGCCGCCCAGCTCCGCGGTCACCGTCTTGCCGACGATGACCGCCCCCGCCTGCCGCAGCGCCCACACCGCCGCGTTGTCCCGCTTCGGGAAGTTATCGCGATACGCGTCGCAGCCCATCTGCGTGGGCATGTCCTTCGTCTCGAGCAGGTCCTTGATGCCGATGGGCAGGCCGTCGATCGGCGAGCGCACGTGTCCGTCCTTCCAGCGCCTGGTGCTCTCGTCCGCCGCCTCGCGCGCGCCGGCCAGGTTCAGCGTCACGAACGCCCGCACGACGGCCTCGCGCTCCCCGATCGTCTCGAGGCAGCGCTCCAGGTACGCGCGGGGCGTGTCGGAGCCGTCCCGGAAACGCGCGATGGCGTCGTGGAAGGTCAGCGCCCGGCACTCCCGGGGGTCGTAGGTCTTCGGTGCCGTGGTGATCATCGTTGGTCTCTCTCGCCCGTCCTGACCAGCCGAAGGTACTCGGACAGGCGCGCCTTGAGCTGCTTGACACCCACGGCCTTCATGCGCCCGTCATGGTAGTTTCCGGTAGTCATCGCGTCAACGTCTGCCGGACGCTCGCCGACCGAGCGGTTGACCGGGCCGTCCTCGCGTCGTAGGGTGCTCTGCGAAACCAGTGACTGATCGCCTGCCGATCTTGCTGCACTCCGCCTTGTACGCGGCGCTGCGCCGGCAGCAGCCCGAGCGCCGCTCTCGCTTCCGCCGTCTCGCCGACAGACTGGCCACCGGCCGCTGGGGCGGCGGCACCCGCGTCAAGAAGCTCCGCGGCGTGGCCAGGCCGGTGTTCGAGGCGCGCCAGGACGGCGGCGATCGCGTGCTGTTCACCTTCGCGCGCTCGGCGGCGGCCGAGGAGAACGCGCTCGTCACGTACCTCCAGGTGTGGGACCTCGTGCCCCACGACGACGTCTCGGCGGCGGCGGCACGCATCAACCGCGCGGCGGAGGCGGAGTTCCTCGACTACGACGTGCTGGAGTCCGAGACGACGGACGCCCCGCCTCCCCACGCCGGCATCACCTTCGACGAGGTCCCACCCGTCGCCGCGGGCCAGGCCGCCGGCCTGCTGGAGCTGATGCTGCCGCCCGAGGACTTCCGCCCCGCCGCCCGCGAGGAGATCGAGGGTGGGGTGCGGTGGTACCTCCTGCCCGAGCGCCTCCTCGTGGACGACCCGCGATGGCAGGGCCTGATGGACGAGGACAGCGACGAGCTCGAGCTGAAGCTCACCGCCGAGCAGTACGCGGTGGTTCGGGCGGCGGGCCCGCTCTTGCTCTCGGGCAGCGCGGGCAGCGGCAAGACCACGATCGCCGTCCACCGGATCGCCGCGGCCGCCGCCACCGGCGCCGCGCCCCTCCTGTACGTGACCTACAGCGGATGGCTCCGGGACCACGCTCGGCGCCTCTACCGGGCGCTGTGCGCGTGCCGCGGCGACGAGCCCGGCGCCGCCCCGGACTTCCTCACGATGGAGGAGCTGTACCGCTCGCTCCTCGGGCCCGCGGGCGACAGCGTCGAGCGGCTGGCCGACTACGCGGAGTTCGCGCGGTGGTACGCGGGCGGCTTCCGCCGTCGCGACGCCGCGCTGGCCTGGGAGGAGATCCGGAGCATCGTCAAGGGCGCGTGCCTGGACGACGGCCGCGACCTCCTCCGCCGGGACGAGTACGAGACGCTCGGCAGGAAGCGGGCTCCGCTCTTCGTGGCCGAGCGGCCCCGCCTGCACGAGGTGGCCCGCCGCTGGCAGGAGCACCTGCGCGCGGCGGGGCGCGCGGACGAGATCGATCTGTGCCGGAGGGCGCTGACCGCGCATCGTGCGCGCCCGCGCGCCTGGAGCCACGTGGTGTGCGACGAGGCGCAGGACCTCGCCGAGCTGCAGGTCGAGCTGCTGCTGCGGCTGCACGCAGGCCCCCGGCTCGAGGGGCTGTTCCTGGCCGGCGACCCCCAGCAAGTGATCAACCCCAGCGGCTTCCGGTGGGCCGAGGTGCGCACCGCCATCCGCGAGCGCGCCCGCGGAGGCGCGCGGCCGGTGGACATCACGTCGCTCCGGCGGAACTTCCGTAGCGTGCGCGGCGTGGTCGAGCTGGCGAACGCGCTCCTCGCCCTCAAGCGCGAGCGCACCGGCCGGAGCGACGGCGACGAGACCGAGGAGGCGGCGGTCGTCGGCCCGACGCCCATCCGCGTGGAGGGCGGCGAGGAGGAGCTTGCCGCCGCCGTGGCCGGGTTCGGCCCTCGATGCGCCGTGCTGGTGGGCTCGGAGGACATGCGCGGCCGGCTGCAGGCGCTGCTCGACACCACGCGCATCTTCACCGTCCAGGACGCCAAGGGGCTGGAGTTCGACGTGGTCGTGCTCTGGGGCCTGGTCGCCGCGGATCCGGACCCGTGGACCCGGCTCCTCGATGCCGCCCTCGACCTGAGAGAGGACCCGGCGTGCCGGCGCGCGCTCCATCACCTTTACGTGGCGGTCACGCGCGCGCGCCGCCACCTGGCCGTGCACGAGCCGCCGGGGGCGCCGCCCGTCTGGACCAGCCGGTGGCTCGGAGCGCGGCTCGACTCCGAATCGTCGGCCTCGCTCGCGCGACTCTTCGTCCGGACGGCGGCGCCCGCCGAGTGGCTCGGCGAGGCCACGTACTTCCTCGAGCGCGGCCGCCATCGCCAGGCCGCGGAGTGCTTCCGCCGGGCTGGCGAGGCGCGGCGCGAGACGGAGTGCCTGGCCTTGCACCACGAGCAGGCGGGCGACGGCGCGGAGGCGGCGCGGCTCTGGCTGGACCTCGGCGAGCGTGCGCGGGCGGCCCGCTGCCTCGAAGCATCCGGCGCGTGGGTGGAGGCGGGGCGCCTGTGGATGGAGGAAGGCGACGTGGCCGCGGCGCGCCGCTGCCAGGCCCGCGCCGCGGAGCGCACCCGCGACTGGGCGTCGGCCGGCGACGCCTGGGAAGCGCTCGGCCAGTGGGCGGATGCCGCCCGGTGCTGGTCGAACGGCGGTCAGCGTGGCCGGCAGCTCCGGTGCCTCGGCGAGGGCGCCGAAGCGGAGCAGCGCTGGGCGGACGCCGCGCGGCACTGGGAGGAGGCTGAAGCCTGGGCCCGGGCCGACCGCGTGCTGGCAGCGCGCGGGGCGAGAGGCGGACGCGTCGCGCACGGAGGCGATGGGGCACGAGAGCGCCGGGCGCTTCGCCGACGCCTCGCGCGCCTGGCGCGCGGCCGGGAACGAGGCCCGCGCACGCCGGACCGGTGCGACCGCCGCGGAAGACGATGAGCGCTGGGAAGACGCCGCCGCCCTCTGGGAGGATCTGGGTGAGATGCCGGCCGCGGCACGCGCGTGGCGACGCGCTGGCCGACTACGGGAGGCGGCGCTCTGCGAAGCCCGGATGCACGAGGCCGCGGGCCGGCACGCGCGCGCGGCGGAAGCGCTCGAGGCCGCGGGTGAGCTGACCGCCGCGGCCACGGCGTGGCGCCGCGCGCACGAGGCCAGCCAGCCTCCCTCGAAGACCGTCCCGCTCACGCTTCCGCCCGACGCGGCCCACCGGTGGACGGAGGGCGGCCGGCCCGCGCGGCTTCTCGCCAGGACCGCGGCGGCGGCCCGCTCGCACGCCGCACGCGACGCGCGCGTCCGAGGGCTCGCCTGCGCGGTGGCCGCGGCCGAGAGCGCCGGCAGGCTCGACGAGGCCGAGGCGCTGTGGACCACCCTCGGCGATCCGCACCAGGCGCTGCGCTGCCAAGTCCAGCGCCTCGAGCGCGACGGCGCGCTCGGAGAGGCCGCCGCCCTGCTGGAGCGTCACGGGCTGTTCCCGGCCGCGGGCCGAGCCTGGCGCGCCGCCGGCGACACGGCGGGCGTGACTCGATGCGAAGCCCGGCGGCTCCAGAAGAAGCGGCGCTGGCAGGAGGCGGAGGCGCTCTGGCTCTCCATCGGCGCCCAGGCCGAGGCGGCCCTCTGTCGCGCCCGAGAGATGGTGCTTCGCGGAGACTACCGAGCCGCCGCGGATGCCTTCGCCCAGGCGGGCCAGCCGGGGATCGCCCTCGAGCTCTCCGTGCTCGCCGCCCAGCAAGAGGGAGACTGGGACGGAGCGGTGGCCGTCGCGACGACCGGTGGCCGCACCGATCTCATCCGCCGCATCCGGAAGGCTCAGCAGGCCGCAGCCGCGCAGCCAGGTCCGCGACAGGCCGCGTCGGATGAACGCCGGGGAGACGGCAAAGAACACTCGGGCCGCCGACCCCCGCGAGCCCGAAACGCCGCGCCGGCCCGCAGGTCGAAGTCGATGCGGGCGCTGTCTCGATCGAGACACCACCGGCGGGCCGGCGCGCGCGCCGCGGCTGCCTCCGACATCGAGAGGCTGGTCGCCACCGTTCGGCGACACCCGGGCGCGCGAAGCGAAGACCTCGCCCGCCTCTCGGGGATCCAGGGGCCGCGTCTGGCCGCGTTGCTGCGCGCGGCGGTGGCCGCCGGACACGTGGTCCGGTCCGGAGCCACGCGGGGCACGCGCTACTGGCCCCGGAGAGAGGGCTGATCGCGCATTCTACAAGTGGCGTACGCCCTTCAGGTGCGTGCCGATCGCGCCAGCCGGATCGGCTCGGAGGAGCGGTGGCCGAGTGATGCGTGGCCGGCGCGTTCTGCTGCTGCTGGGGACGGTGGCGTCAGAGGCCCGCCGGCTCGCAGCGCGCCGCGAGGAGATGGTGGCCGGTGCGGTCGTCGGTGCGAGAAGCAGGCCGCCTACTCCGTCGCTACCGCGGGCAAGATCGGCATCCGGAAGTCACGGCTTCCGGCAGGCCGCTCCGGCACGCCGGGCCGAACGCTTCTACGTCGAAGCCCGTGACGTCATCACCCGCGAGCGGCCACGGCCGGTCGCTCTGAGGTATCGGCCAGGCCCATGGCCAAGCCCGCCAGCCTCATCAGCAGGATGGTGACGGAGGCGGCGCCTGCCGCGCTTCTGTTCGGGCTAGTTCCTTAGCAGCGACAGATGATCAGGCAGGACGCGGCGACCGCCGCGACGATCGCCACCAGCTGCGGCTCATTTCCCTCTCGCATGGGCACGCACTGAGGCGCATGCAGCGCGAGGCAGTCCCGCCAGGCAGTCGGGTGCGTGCGGTCAGGCGTTCAGGATCTCCAGGCCGCGTGAGCATGCCCGCGACGTTTGTCGGGTTGGTGCCGACCGCGGGTCCCGTGACTTCCCATCGGACATCAACCACTGTCGTTGCCTGGCGCAGGACCGTCGCCTGGACCGATATGACGCCGGCTTTGGGGACAGCCCTGACACAGCGTCCCGTTGATCTGGAATGGCCCCTGCTCCGTGACGAACAGTCCCAGCCATTCGTCTCGCATCGCGGTCTCCGGCGCGTAGGTAGCGAGATAGAAAGGCACGCCATCAGGCTTCATGGCTGCGCCGAACCGCGAGACAAGGCGAGATCCTGACGGCGTAGTGGTTGAGGCGAAGACCCGTGCCATCTCTCGCACGCGCGCAATCTGTTCGTCCAGCAACGGGAAGACCGAGGGCGGGCCACCGTCAGTCAGTTGGCATGACATGGGGGCAACTCCTTTGCCCGCGTCGAAACCGTGCGCGGGCTCCGGACGATCGGCGGTCTAAGGTTAGGGGGCGTGTGGGGAACTGCTGCCAGGGATTCCTCGGCTTCGGCAAGCCAGCGGCTCATCTGCAGGGTACGGTACAGTTCCCCCGCGGCCGAGATGCTCCTGGCCGCGTCGTCCGCCCTTCCCGCCGCAAGCTCCGCGTGGCCGAGGCCGAGGCGGCAATGGGCCAGCAACGGATTGAGCTCCAGCGACTGGGCCAGCTCGATGGCCCGTGTAAAATGTGACTCGGCTTCCTCGGGGTTCTTGTCGGCCAAGCAGGCGAGCCCTAGGGCTCGCTCGGCGTATCCTTCGTATCCGAGCTCCCCGTGCTGTCGAGTACGCTCGAGCGCGCCGCGCGCAAGGTCCAGACCTTCGGCCACGCGGCCGGCCAGCAGATACGCCTCGGCCAGACGCGCCTCCCAGACCGACTTACCCGCCTGGATCCTCACGTCAGTGCTCTGCTGGACGGCGAACGACAGGAGCGGCAGGCCCTCGTCGATCCTCCCGATCAGGACGTATCCGTATCCAAGGTGGGAGCTGGCCACACTCACCATGTGCGGCAGGTCCTGTGCCCGACACGTCTCGAGGGCTACCTCGGCGAGCGCAATAGCGGACTCGATGGAGCCTTGTCGAAGTAGCGCGAAAGCCCAGGAGGAGGTATTGGTGTGGATAAGATCGAAGGGGCCGCCGAAGGAGTCCAACAGCAGCCGTGCCTCGCGTCCGTAAAAGCTCGCCTGATCGAACAATCCCAGCTCGGCAGCGGCAATGACCATCCAGCCGCGAGAGATCACGGACGGAAGGCCGGGCATTCCGTACCGCTCGCGCGCTCGCGGTCCAGCGAGATAGTCGACGTTGTGCTCGAGTACGCCGAGGGCGGCGCGATTGCGCCCGCCCGCATGGAGGGCTTGGGCGAGGTGAATACGGGGGACGACCTGAAGATCCGGCCGATCCAGGCGCGCGGCCAGCGGGATCGCGTGCTCGGCATGCTCTATCGACTGGACGAGCTGACCGGAGAGATACGAGTGCCCGGCTCGGAAGCCCGCGATGCGTCCCAGCCGGAACTCATCGTTGATGCGCTCGGCGAGGGCCTCCGCTTGGGTCAGGCACTGGCCGACCTGCTGCAGATCCTGCAACGCGAGGAACGCGGACCGCAGATCCAGCAGGCTGTCGATGGCGTGCTGGATCGTGTCGACGGATTCCGGCAGATGAGCCAGCGCATCCAGCGTTTGCTGCGCGTACGCAACCGCCTCGCGGATGGCCGGCCTGCCGAGCGCCTTCTCGGTCGCCAGCCGCAGATAGGTGACCGCTCGCTCCCAGCGCTCTCCGCGCACCGCGTGATGGCTGAGGCGATCCACATGCTCAGGCAGCCGATCGGCGTAGACCTTCTCGATCGCCGCCAGGATCGCAGCGTGCAGCAGCGCCGGCGGTCCTGCAGAACGCTGCCGTACGCGACCTCGTGGGTCATCGTGTGGGTGAAGGTTAGCTCGAGTACCGGGAAGAGGTTCGCCTCGTAGAGGAACTCCGCGCTTCGAAGCAGGGCGACCTGCTGGCGGATTTCGGCGTCGGGAAGACCGCTCACCGCCCGCAGAAGCTCGAAGGTACGTCCTTGCCGATGACGGCCGCGGACTGCAGCAGTCGCTTCGTGTCGGGAGGCAGGCGGTCGATCTGGGCCGCCAGGACCGCTTGCACGGTCTCGGGCACCTGGATGCTCTCCGAGGCGAATGGACGAGTTGATGGCGCCCTGACTCTCCGGCCAGGGCGCGCGTCTCGAGAAGAGCACGGACGCTTTCCTCGAGGAAGAACGGATTGCCGTCGGTGCGTGCAATCAACGCGCGCTTGACCGCATCGAGACTAGGGTCGTTGCCGAGTAGCCCTTCGAGGAACTTCTGCGAATCCGCGGGCACGAGGGGATCCAGCCGGAGCTGGGTGGAGAAGGTACGCCCGGCCCAGGTGTGTTCGAAGTCCGGCCGGTAGTTCAGCAGCAGCAGGATATGCGCGTCGGACAGATGTTCGATGAGATCGTCTAGGAGCGCGAAGGTCTGCGGATCCGTGATGTGGAGATCTTCGAAGATAAGGCAGACCGGCTGCACGAGGCTCTCGCGGAGCAGGAGCGTCCTCGTGGCCTCGATCGGTGCGCTGGCGCCGCTCGCGCGGATCGAGGCGTTCGAAGGGGCTGCCCGCGGGAAGGGCGTCGAGCAGGGCCAGCAGTGGTGGCACGATGCGACGCAGACCCTCCTCGAGGGTGAGCACGATGCCCGTGACCTTCGCCTGTATGCTCCGGACATCATCGCGGCTATCGATCTTGAAATAGCCGCGTAGGAGCTCGACGAGCGCGTGGTAGGCCGCCAGTCGCCCCTGGGACAGTGAGGCGCTCTCAAGTACGAGCCACTTCTGATGCGCCTGTCCGCGCACGAATTCGTAGAAGAGGCGAGACTTGCCGACGCCGAGTTCCCCGATAACGGCCACGAACTGGCGGTGCCCCGCGTGAACACGTTCGAGCGCCCGGGTCAGCTGTCGCATCTCGTCGGTGCGCCCGACGAATGGCGATAGACCCCGCGCGGCCGTCGCCTGCAGGCGCGAGCGCACCTTGATCGCCCCGGTAAGTTCGTAGACGCTCAGGGCGCGGTTGAGTCCCTTCACCGGCACAGGCCCCAGTGCTCGAACCTGGATGTACCCCTCGCTCAGGCGAAAGGTATCCGACGTGAGCAGAGTCGTCCCAGGCCGCGCCAGCTGCTCCATCCGTGCAGCGAGGTGGGTCGTTTCGCCGACCGCGCTGTAGTCCATGCTCAGATCAGTGTGGACGGATCGCACGACAACTTCACCCGAGTTGAGACCGACCCGGATCTGGAGATCGAGACCTTCCGTGCTTCGTACATGCTCGGCGTATGCGGCGACGCGCTCGTGCATTCGGAGGGCGGCGTAACAAGCGCGGATGGCATGACATACTCGTGGGCCACCGGGGCGCCGAAGGGCGCCATGATGCCGTCGCCCATAACCTGGTTTACCAGCCCTTGTACTCGGGAACCGCCTCGACGATTCGCTCCGCCACGGCATCAAGGAATCTGCGTGCCTCCTCGGGGTCGCGGTCGGTGAGCATCTCGATGGGGAGAGCCGTTGAGATCCAGCGAACAGGACGGTAACTTGCTTGCGCTCCCCTTCTAGCAGGGCCAGGCGTATTGAGGAGTCCTTCGACCTGATAGGGGGGAGGGACCTGCTGGGCGATCTGCACCTTCAGTCGGTCGGCCTGGTCGTGCTGAGCCGAAGCGCGGTGCCGCAGGCCTTGCAGTAGCGATACGAGAAGGCATAGCTTGTCCGGCAGCGCTCGCAGGTCGTGACGAGTTTTGCGCCGCAATCGGGGCAGAAGCTCGCCTCCGCGGGCGCTCGCTTGTGGCAGCCCGAACAGCGCGTGGTCATTGCGGTCTTACTGCGCCCTTTGCGCTTCATCCGGAGCTAGTTACGCCTCCGATCGGTCGATGCTGGACGGCGCGCGGGCGGACTCTCCCGTGAACCAAGCTGAGACTAGACGTGAACCAGAGGGTGGTCAAGAGGGCCGGGCGCCCGCCTTCCGCGCCACCACGATCGCCCGTGGATCAATCTCGACCATTTGAACGCGGCGGAGATGGACGCCCTTCGTCGAGAAGCAGGCGGCCTACTACAAGCAGGCGGCCTACTACGTGGATACCGCGGGCAAGATCGGCATCCGGAAATGGCGTGGTTTCGGCTGGGCACTTCCGCCGAGGCTGCTTCCGGTAGTTCGCTTCCCGCCGGCGGCTTCGGGCAGGCCGACGGACGCTTCTACGTCAAGCCTCGTACCACCGTCATCAACACCTAGCTAGTCTAGAGGGTGACGGCGGCGGCGACGGCCGCTACCGCCACGAGAAGGAGGGCCACGAGTCCGACGAACAGCAAGTCGCTGACGCTGCCCCCGGCCGGCCTCACCCGGCGACATCGTCCCGCGGAGGCGCAGCAGGGCCGGGTTCTTCTGATTGGCCTTCCACGCGGCGTCGAGGGCAGTTGCACGAACTGCCGCAGCTACACCGGTCCGGTTGACTGAACACGCAAGAGGAATGGCCCGGCCACAAGCCGGACCGCGACTACGTGGAAGCGCGGAGACTTGCGGCCACAGGCGGAAGGGCGCACGATCGGCCCCACCCGCGATCACAGGAGGAGCGCCCATGGCGACGACCGTTGGAAGCGGCAGCTACCAGTACGAGCTGAACGAATCCTGGGCGAGGCTGCCAACCGGCTGGGCGTGGGGACAGGTCAGCGCGGTCGCGACCGACTCGCAGGACCGCGTCTACGCCTTCCAGCGAAAGGATCCCCCGGTCGTCGTGTTCGATCGCGACGGCAACTATCTGACCTCGTGGGGTCACAGCGCCATCAAGGATCCGCACGGCATCGCCATCGTCGACGACCTGGTCTATCTGACCGATCGCGACGACCACGTCGCCCTCAAGTTCACGCTGGACGGCAAGCCCCTGATGATCCTCGGGACGCGCGGCCAGCCCTCGGACACGGGGGCCACCAAGGACATCGAGCTTCCACCGCGCTCGGCCGGGCCCTTCAACAAGCCCACCGAGATGGTCCCGGCCCCGTCGGGCGATCTCTACGTCTCGGACGGCTACCGGAACAGCCGGGTGCACCGCTTCTCGAAGGACGGCGCCCTGATCTCCTCGTGGGGGACGCCGGGCAAGGAGGCGCCGGGCGAGTTTCACCTGCCGCACAGCCTCTGGGTGGGGCCCGACGGCTCCGTCTACGTCTGCGATCGGGAGAACAGCCGGATCCAGGTCTTCACCGCCGAGGGCAAGTTCGTCTCCCAGTGGCGCGACATCAAGAAGCCGACCGACATCTACTTCAACAAGCAGCAGGTGGCCTACGTCAGCGAGCAGCGGCCGTCGATCAGCATCATGGATCGGAGCGGCACGGTGCTCGCCCGCTTCGACACGCCAGGCTCGGGCCACGGGCTCTGGGTCGATTCCGCCGGCGACATCTATCTCGCCGAAGCCGGGGGCAAGCGGCTCACCAAGTACGTCCACAAGCACTGAGACCGGCGCCACACCGGAGGAGAGACATGCCTGACGTGCTGTACGTAGGTCTCCAGGACGGCGACAAGATCTTGACGTTCACGATCGACAGCGGCGCCGGCACGGTGGCCCTCCAGGCCGAGACGCCGGCCGCCGGCGCGCCCTCGGCCTTCGCAGTGAGCCCGGACCGGCGCGTGCTGTTTGTCGGGTATCGCGGGACCCCGGCGATCGAGAGCTGTCGCATCGACTCGGCCAGCGGCGCGCTGACCTCGCTCGGGCGCGTCGCCACCGAGCACCCGCCGACCTATCTGGCCACGGACCGCGCGGGCAAGTACCTCCTGTCGGCCTACTACCAGGGTGGCTATGCTGCCGTGCACGCGCTCGGAACAGATGGTGCGGTGCGCGGCCCGGCGGTCGACCGGCAGAACACCGCGCCCGGAGCGCACGCGATCCTGACCGACCCGTCGAACCGCTTCGCCTTCGTGCCGCACATCGCGCGCCAGAACGACAACGTCCTGGAGCCGCCGAAGAACATCCCCGGCCCCAATTTCATCGCGCAGTTCCGGTTCGATCCGGCCAGTGGGCGCCTCAGCCCCAACGCGCCGTTCAAGCTCGAGCCTCGCGAGCCCATCGGGCCGCGGCACTATTGCTTTCATCCCACGCTCGACGTCGCCTATTTCTCGGACGAGCAGGGGTGCAGCGTCACGGCCTACCGCGTCGATCGCGCCGCGGGAACTCTGTCCGCCATGGAAACGACTCGATCGCTGCCCGACGGCGTCACCGTGCGCAATACCTGCTCACAGATCCACCTGACGCCGTCGGCCCGGTTCCTCTACGTCGGCAACCGCGGGCACAACAGCATCGCTGGCTTCGCGGTCGATCGGGCGACGGGGCGCCTGACGCCGGCCGGGCACGCTCCGACCGAGGCGGTCCCCACCGCCTTCGGTCTCGATTCCGGCGGGAGTCTCCTGTTCGCCGCCGGGACCGCATCCGGGCGGCTCGCCTCGTACCGGGTCAACGGCGAGACCGGCGCGCTGACCCCCTGGAGACCCACACGGTCGGACAGCGGCCGGCCGCGGTGCTGGCGGTACCCCTCGGGGGCTGATCTCCTCGCGGCCGCCCGTCACCCGATGGCCACGGAGGGAACCATGCCCACCGGAGATGCCGACTGGCTCGCGTTGACCCCGGAACCGACCCTGGAGTCTGAGCTTCCCATCTGTGACGCGCATCATCACCTGTGGGAATTCCGACCCGAGCCGGTGCCCTATCAACGGTATCTCCTGGCCGAGCTCGCCGAGGATCTCGGGAGCGGTCACAACGTGCGGGCAACGGTGTTCATCGAGGTCAAGGCGCGATATCGCTCCGATGGCCCGGAGGACATGCGTCCCGTAGGGGAGGTCGAATTCGTCGAAGGCCTGGCGACGGAGAGCGCCCGTGGTCGGTACGGGCGCACTCGGATGGCCGCCGCCATCATCGGCTACGCCGACTTGAAGCTGGGCGAACGCGTCGCTCCGGTGCTGGACGCGATGCAGGCCGCCAGCCCTACCCGGTTCCGCGGTGTCCGACACTCCGTCGGGTGGGATGCCAGTCCGGACCTGGTGAAACGAGAGATCCAAGGCGTGCTGTCCAGCGAACAGTACCGGGCGGGCGCCCGGGAGTTAGCGCGCCGAGGGCTGTGCCTGGAGAATTCGCTCTACCATCCCCAGCTGGAGGAGCTGGCCGCGTTCGCCCGAGCGGTGCCCGACCTCACCATCGTCCTGAACCATATCGGCGGTCTGGTTCGGATCGGCGCATACGCCAACCGGGATGACGAGGTGTTGCCCGCCTGGAGGCGCGGTATTGCCGCGGTCGCGGCCTGTCCCAACGTGATCCTCAAGCTCGGTGGGGTCGGCCAGCGCCGGTTCGGCTTCGACTGGCATGCGCGCGCCAAGCCCATAGACTCGGAAGAGTTGGCCGCCGCGCTGGCCCCGTTGATGCACTACTGCATCGAGCAGTTCGGCCCCCGCCGTTGCATGTTCGAGAGCAACTTCCCCGTGGACAAGGTGTCCTACTCCTACAACGTCCTGTACAACGCCTTCAAGCGGCTGTCCCAGGGCTACTCACCCGCGGAGCGCGCGGCCTTGTTCCACGACACCGCGGCCCGCGTCTATCGACTCGCCGTCTGACCGAGCGCGGCCGTCACGCGCTCGTCCGTTCCGCCGCCACGCCTGTCATCTCGCTGGTCGAGCGCCGCAGCGGGGACCGGATGGACCGCGTGTACATCGGCGCGGTCGCGGGCGGCTTCATGATCCGCGCCGAGAACAGCGCCCCGCACGTCTTCCGCTGCCAGTGAGGGACGGCGTCCGCCGGCGAGCGCGGTCGCGCTCGCCGGCGGACATGAGCGGGGGGCGGAGCGAACGCTCAGCTCGGTTTGGTGAGCTTGTTGTAGACCTGCTCGACGTTGGCGTCGATCCGGTCGCGGTACCGCCCCAGCGGGTGCTTGGACATCGGACTCTCGTATTTGCCGGCCAGGTCCGACGCGATCTTCGTCTTCATGTCGGCGAGCGGCATCTTGTCCGCCGTCCCCTTCTTCACGGCGCCGACGAGGTCGGTGAGGTAGCCGCGGAAGTACGTCAGGTGGCTCTTCGGCTGCGGATCACCGTGGCCGACAACGACCTGGCTGACATCGAGCTTCTCGAGCGCGGCGACCGTCGCGATCCAGTCCTCGGGGTAGCCGTCGTTGAAGAAGGGCATCCAGTCGATGACGGCGTCGCCGGTGACGAGCACCTTCTCCTTGGGCATGTAGATGAACAGGTCGCCGTCGGTGTGGGCGCGGCCCAGGATCATGAGCTGGAAGTCGCGGCCGCCCTCCTTGAGGGTCATGGTGCTCGACACGCCACGGCTCGCGAGCGGGGGCTTCATCGTCTTGAGCTCGGCGAGGTAGGCCTCGGCCTGGGCGAGGTTCCCCTCGAGCCGGGCCTTGGCGTCGGCGTTCGACGCCTTCTGGATGTCGGCCTTGATCTTCTCGATGTCGGCCGGCATCGCCGCGATCTGCTTCTCGATGAACGCGATGCCGCCGTTCATCGCGTTGGGGTCGGCGAGGCGGGCGCGGGTGCGCTCGGACGCGATGACCTCGACGCCGGCGTTGCCCTGGGTATAGGCCTGGTGTGCCCTGGGTATGGTCCCAGTGGAAGTGCGTATAGATGATCTTCTTCACCGGCTTCTTGGTGACGCCCTGCACGTCCTTGTAGAGCGCCTGAGCGGCCGACGGCTTGGAGTGGGTGTCGACGATGACGAGGCCGTCGTTGGTCTCGATCACCGCCGCGTTGGAGTTGACCTTGTACCGCGGGCCCGCGACCGCGGCCCACACCCCGTCGCCGACCTTCTTGAGCTCGAACGATTCGCTCCCGGCGGTCTGCGCGTGGGCGCTCGAGCCGCAGCAGAGCTCGTGGGGATCCAGCTGTACACCCTGCCCGACTCCCCCGCCACCCCCCTCCGTCGGGCCTCGTCGCCCGTGCAACGGGTGAGCCGCAGCGCCCCGCGCCCCGAGGATGCGCCCTGGGCGCCCCTTCGCTCCCCGCGGGCGCCTCGCCCGCGGGACGTGCCGATCGTCCTCCCCGGATCGCGGCTCTGTCAAGAAACACCCAGGCGATCTTGTTGCCCGTCGCACGCAGGCGGTAGACTCGCGAGCGTGGTGCTCGGCTCCGACGATGGGCGTGCCGACGAGCAGCTCCCGCCGCTCCAGCAAGAGATCCGCGCGCGCTGCCGGCATCCGACGGGCGCGTGGGAACCCTTCGACTGGCAGGGCGGAGAGGTCTCCGTGCCCGCACGACTCGCCGCCGTCGCCGCCCGCCATCCCGATCGCGTCGCCGTCCTGGAGCCGGCGCGCTCGCTGACCTATTCGGAGCTCGAGACCCTGACCGCGCGGGTCGCAGGCGCCATCCTGACGGGGGGCGCGTCCGCCTCCGGCGCGGTGGCCATCTTTGCTGGCGTGGACGCGCATGCCGTCGTCGCGATGCTGGGCGTTGTCCGGACGGGGCGGCTCTACGTGGCGCCGGATCGCTCGTTGCCGTTGCCGGCGCAGCGGCGCGTTCTGGACGACGCCGGCGTCGAGCTGATCCTGTCCGACGCGCCCCATCTCGGCGCGGCGAAGGACCTGGCCGGCGGCCACCGGCGGGTGCTCGCCCTCGAAGACATCGAGGACACGGGCGTCGAGGCGATCGGCCAGGGCGTGGCCCCCGAGACACCGGCCACGGTCATCTACACGTCCGGCACCACCGGGAGACCTCGCGGCGTGGTGCACACGCATCGCACCTTGCTCGGCGAGGCAGGGATCGCCGCGAATGCCCAGCACTTCAGCTCCGCGGACCGCGTCGCCTGCGTGTCGTCGGTGAGCTGGCTGGCCACCACCTGGTGGCTCCTCGGACCGCTCGCGGCCGGCTCGTGCGTGTGTCCCTTCGACGTGACGGCGCACGGGATCGATCGGTTCGCGGCATGGATCCGGTCGGCGCGGATGACCATCCTCAACAACCGCACCGTCGTCCGCCAGCTCCTGCAGAGCGAAGGGGCCGGCACGTTCCCGGACGTGCGCGCCGTGAACATGGGCGGCGACACGATCTATCGCCGCGAGGTCGAGGCGTGCCGCCGCGCCTTTCCCAGCGCCACGGTGATCACCGGACTCGCCACCTCCGAGGCGGGGCGCGTGACCTATCTCTTCCTCGACCAAGCCAGCCCGCTACCGGACGCCGTCGTGCCCCTCGGGTATCCGGTGCCCGGCAAGCGTGTCCGGATCCTCGGCGAGGACGGTCGAGATGCCGAGCCGGGCGAGGCTGGCGAGATCGGCATCCAGAGCCGGCACCTCGCGGCGGGCTACTGGCGTCAGCCCGAGCTGACCGCCGCCCGTCTCGCGCTCACGGGCCCCGGCGGTGAGCGGCTCAGCCTCACCGGAGACATGGGACGTCGCCTGGCCGACGGGTGCATCGTGCATCTCGGCCGGACCGACTACCAGGTCAAGGTCCGCGGCTACCAGGTGCCCATCAACGCCGTCGAGGCCGCGCTCCTCGAGGTCGATGGGATACGCGAAGCCGTCGTCGTCGCCCTCGGCAGCGGCGCCGACGAGCGGCGCCTGGTCGCCTACGTGGCGCCGCGCCCGCCGGCGGCGCCCGGGCCGGAGGGGCTCCGGCAGGCCCTCTCCGGGTTGCCCGCCCACATGGTCCCGAAGATCTTCGTCTCTCTCGACACTCTGCCCCGCACCGCCTCCGGCAAGGTCGCGCGGGACGCCCTGCCGCCGCCGGCCCGGTCTCGGCCCGACCTCGAGACGCCCTACGCGCAGCCGCGCGACGAGCTGGAGCGATGGCTCGCGGACCTCTGGGCGTCGGTGCTCGATCTCGACGAAGTCGGCATCGACGATCGATTCCTCGACCTGGGCGGGGACTCCCTCGGCGCCATGCGCATCGCCTCGCTGGTGCTGGCCACGCTGCGCATGGACCTCTCGCCGGCCGAGGTCCTGGACGCGGCCACGGTGGCGGAGATGGCCTCCGCGGCGCGTGACCACCTCAGCAGACAAGACAGCGGCCGCGCCGATAGCGAGGTCAGCGAGCCAGGCTAGAACCGCTGTACGGGCCGGGGCCTATGGTTTACTCTATGCGCTGCTTCAGAGGACCGAGCCCACCGGCTTGACGCCCACACCAACGAAAATTTACGGCGCATCACAGCCTGTGCTAGCGCGACTGTGTGAATGGGCGCGATCCCGAGCGTTGGGATCGCTCGGGCTTTGCTTCGTGCTGCTGCTCGCGGGCCCCGGTCAGCTCGCCGCGCAGGACAGTACCTCGCGACTCATGCCCGCGTCCGCCGCCGATGATCGGCTGGCGCCGAGCGAGACCGCGTCATCGATCCGACCGCATCCGGTCTATCGCCTGTTGCCGGACGAGCCGGCGATCACGACCCCTGGATCGCCTCCGCACAGCTCGGAACGGAGCCGCCGCTGACGCTCGGGCTGGATCCCCAGCGGCCAGGCAGGATGCCGTTCGGGCCCGCCGACGGCCTGTCCGTGTGGCCCACCGAACCGGCTCCCTGGCGCGCCGCCTGCCCGACGGACCAGCCGCTGTCGGACAATTCGAGCGCGTGCGACCGGCGCATGGCGTCCGCGGCTCTCACCATGGACGCCTCTGCACAGCTCGAGGAGGCGGAGCCCGAGCTCCCGCGATGGGAATTCCTGGAGCGGCACCGACGACTGCTCTCGATACTCCTTCCGATCACGACGGTGGCGCTTGTGTCGGTGGACGCGCTCCTTCCGTATGAAAAGCGCAGTTTCTGGGTCGACTACGAGGGCTGGTTCGGTAAGAACACGGACAACGGCGGCGCCGACAAGGCCTCCCACCTCGCCGACTACTTCATCATCGCCGGCCTGTACGAGGACATCTACAGGATGATGGGGTATTCGGAGAAGGAGGCGATCCTGTGGGGCTTCGGCGTGGCGGTCGCCGTGGGGCTCGCGACCGAGGTGAACAACGGGTTCTCGAAGGAATACGGCTTCTCCTGGGAAGATCTGACGATGGACGTGGCCGGCGCCACCGTTTCGAGCGTGCTCTCGCTGACGCGCACCCGGGACCTCTTCGGACTGCGAACGTCCCACCTCCCCTACGATACCTACAGTCACGACGTGTACTCGGCCGATTTCAAGCTCTCGGGGCTCGGCAAGCGTCTGGGAATCAACCTCGGGCCTCTGCGCTGGCTGCTGTTCTCGGTCACCTACGGCGTCAAGGGTTACCGGGACTCACCGCCGATCACGCAGCAACGCCAGCTCGGCTTCGAGATCGGCCTCAACGTCCAGCAGATCCTGAACGACCTCGGAGTGAGAAAGAGCACCTGGTGGGGCTACGCGCTTCATCTCATCGGCGACAATATCCGGTTCCCGTTCACCGCGGTCGGGATGCGCGTGGACCTGAACAGCGGCAAGTGGCACGGGCCGAATAGCGGCAACTACGACTAAGCGTACTGCACCGATCGCCGGGCCGGGCAACGCCGCTCGGCCCGCGGCGCGTGAGCCCCCAGCGAACCGCCCGGAGAAGAGCGAGGTCATGAGGAAAGCGTCCCCGATCCTTCTGCTGGTCGTCCTGCTCGCCGCGGCCATCCCGGCCGCAACCACGTGGCGGCCAGAGCCCGTGCGCGCCGCCGGCAACACGCTGACGGTGGCGTTCAGCACGGACATCGTCACGCTGGATCCCCACCAGAACACCGACCTCAACACCATGCAGGTGCTGCTGCAGATCTACGAGCACCTGGTCGCCCTCGGCCGCGACGGGAAGTTCCACGGGGTGCTCGCGGAGTCGTGGGAGGTGGTGGACGATCGCACGTGGAGGTTCAAGCTCCGCCGCGGCGTCCGGTTCCACAATGGCGAGGAGCTGACCGCCGACGCCGTCAAGTTCACGCTCGACCGCCTCGCGGACACCAAGGAGCAGATGCGGGCGGGCCCGAGCTTCCGGCAGAACCTCGCCGAGGTCGTGGTCCAGGACCCGCTCACCGTGCTGATCAAGACCAAGGCGCCGTATCCCGACCTGCCCGCGCTGCTGCACCTGAGCGGCGGCATCATCCCGCCGAAGTACTTCCAGTCGGTCGGCAAGGAGCGGTTCGCACGCGAGCCGAACGGCACCGGCCCGTATCGCTTCGGCTCCTGGAAGCGCAACGTCCAGGTGACGCTCCAGGCGAACGACCGGTACTGGGGCGGCAAGCCCGCCTTCGCCGAGTTCGTGTACCGGCCGCTCCCCGAGGCCACCGCGCGGGTGGCCGCGCTCGTCAAGGGAGAGGTGGATCTGGCCGCGGACATCCCCGCCGAGCGCGTGAAGGAGCTCGAGTCCGGGCGCAACACCCGCGTCGTGAGCCGGACGGGCCAGCAGATCTACATCGGGCTGGACACGCTCAAGGTGGAGCCCCTCAAGGACCGGCGCGTACGCCAGGCTCTGAACCACGCCGTCGACGTGGACGCCATCGTGCGCGACGTGCTGGGCGGCCAGGCCGTCCGCCTCAGCGGCCCGTTCTTCCCCGGGATGATCGGCTACGATTCGACGATCAAGCCATTCGCGTACGACCCGGACCGCGCGAAGCGCCTCCTGGCCGAGGCGGGCTACGCGAGCGGCTTCAGCGCGACCCTGGACGTGCCCGTCGGCTACCAGGGCGCGATGAAGCTCAAGGACGTGGGCGAGACGGTGGCGAGCTATCTCGGCAAGGTCGGGGTCAACGTGAAGCTGAACTTGATCGAGCCGGCCGCGGCCACCGAGCGCTACCAGGCCAAGCAGTTCCAGATGTACTTCTACGCGTGGGGCGGCGACCTCGTCTCCGGACGCATCCTCGAGATCCTCCTGCACTCGAAGCTGCGCGGCTACTACTACCAGAGCCCGGAGGCCGACGCGGCGATCGCCGCCTACCAGTCGGCGATGAACCCGCGGCGGCGCGAGGAGCTCGGCCGCGCCGCGCACCGGTTCCTCCACGACGACGCGCCGTTCATCTTCCTCTACCAGGAGAAGGCCACCCTCGGGCTCGCGAAGAGCCTCGGGTGGGATCCGGTGCTCTCCGACCAGCGGCTGCGTTCCATGGAGTTCAGGTCCCAGTAAGCCCAGCGCCGGTCGATCGCAGGATGGTGCCCTGGTGGTACATCGGACGGCGCGTGGCGCAGACCGCGCTGGTCCTGGTCGGCATCACGCTGGTCGTCTTCTGGGTCGTCCGGCTGAGCGGCGACCCCGTGCTCCTGATGCTGCCCGCCGACGCGAGCCAGCAGGACATCCAGCGGCTGCGCGAGACGCTCGGCTTCGACCAGCCCCTGCACGTGCAGCTCTGGCGCTTCGTGGAGCGCGTGGCGCGGGGCGATTTCGGGACCTCTCTCCGGTTCCAGGAGCCGGCCCTCCCCCTGGTCCTGGAGCGCCTGCCGAGCACGGCCCTGCTCGCGCTGACCGCGCTGTCGATCTCCACGCTGGTGGCCATTCCCCTCGGGGCCGTCAGCGCCGCGCGTCGCGGCTCGGCGTGGGATCACGTCGCCATGTTCGCCGCCCTGCTCGGCCAGTCGATGCCGATCTTCTGGACGGGCATCATGCTGATCACGATCTTCTCGGTCGCCCTCGACGTGTTCCCCAGCTCGGGCACCGGGACCCTGGCGCACCTGGTCCTCCCCGCCGCCACCCTCGGCTTCTTCTCCACCGGACGCGTCACGCGGCTCGTGCGCGCCGGGATGCTGGAGGTCCTCGCCCAGGACTACGTGCGGACGGCGCGCGCCAAGGGGCTCGCCGAGCGGCGCGTGATGTACCGTCACGCGCTCCGCAACTCGTTGCTGCCGGTGATCACGATCATCGGCCTCGAGCTCGGCTCGACGCTCGGCGGCGCCGTCGTCACCGAGATGGTCTTCGCCTGGCCGGGGGTCGGCCGCCTGATCGTGTCCGCGATCTTCGCGCGCGACTACCCATTGGTGCAGGCGGCGGTGTTCGTCGTCGCCACGATGTTCGTGCTGGTGAACCTCGTCGTCGACCTCCTGTATGCGATCGTCGACCCCCGTGTGCGCTATGCCTGAGCGGCGCGATGGCGCCGCGTCGCCGGGCGCCGCGCGGGCGACCGGGCTGCGCGGGTCGTTTCGCCGGAACCGCCTGGGCGTGATCGGCGCGGGTGTCCTCCTCGCCGAGGTGGCGGCCGCGCTGCTGGCTCCGGCCCTCGCGCCCCATCGACCCCTGGACCAGGACACGACGCGGCGCCTCCGGCCCCCGCTCACCGCCTCGGCGGGAGGCGGGCGCTTCCTGCTCGGCACCGACCAGCTCGGCCGCGACGTCCTGAGCCGCATCCTGTTCGGCGCGCGCGTCTCGCTCCTGATCGGCGTCTGCGCGGTGGCCATCGCGGCGCCGCTCGGCGTCGCCGTCGGCGTGGTGGCGAGCTACCACGGCCGGCTCCTCGACGACGCGGTGATGCGCGTCGCCGACATCCAGCTCGCGTTCCCGTTCATCCTGCTCGCGGTCACGATGGTCGCGGTGCTCGGACCGAGCGTGGCGAACCTGATCGTCGTCCTGGGCGTCGCGGGCTGGGTGCCGTACGCCCGGCTCGCGCGGAGCGAGGTGCTCGCGCTCAAGCGGCGGGAGTTCGTCGAGGCGGCGCGCGCGCTCGGAGCCGGCGACCCCCGGATCATGGCCCGCCACATCCTGCCCAACGTGGTGACGCCGGTCATCGTGGTGGGCACCTTCGCGCTCGCCAACACGATCCTGGTCGAGTCGTCCCTGAGCTTTCTCGGTCTGGGCGTCCAGCCGCCCCACCCGACCTGGGGCGGCATGCTCAGCGACAGCCGCGAGTACGTGACGCAGGCGTGGTGGCTCTGGGTCTTCCCCGGAGGCGCGATCCTGGCGACGGTGCTCGCGACCAACTTCGTGGGCGACTGGCTCCGGGACGCGCTCGACCCGCGCGCGACGTGGTGAGCGGCCTGGCCCGCACGGGCGCTCGCGCGATGACGTGGGCGCACATGACCACGCGTGCGCACACGACGACACACGAGGAGAGGCAATGACCGACACACCGCGATGGGCGTGGCTCGACGGCGAGTTCGTCCCCTGGAGCGAGGCGAAGCTCCACGTTCGCACCGAGTGCGTGATGCGCGGCGCCAACGTGTTCGAGGGCGTTCGCGGCTACTGGGACGACAGCGCGGCCGAGCTGCGGGTCCTGCAGCTCGACGAGCACCTGGATCGGCTGCATCGCTCGATGAAGGTCCTGCGGCTCGCGGTGCCCTACAGCCGCCGGGACCTCCGCGCGATCTCGCTCGAGCTCCTCCGTCGGAACGAGTTCCGCGAGGACGTGCACCTGCGCCCCACCGTCTACTTCGGCGAGGGTGACGGCTTCGCCCACACGCCAGAGACGATCCACATGGGCGCGTTCATCACCGCCACCGCCCAGCGGGCCCGGCGCAACACCACGGGCATCGCCTGCGCGGTCAGCTCGTGGCAGCGCATCTCGGACCGCGACGTGCCGCCCCGGGTGAAGGCCGCCGGCAACTACATCAACGCGCGCCTCGCCATCGTGCAGGCGCGCGTGGACGGCTACGACAACGCGATCCTCCTGAACGCCGAGGGTAAGGTGACGGAGGCGCCGGCGGCGTGCCTGTTCCTGATCCGCGACGGCGTGGCGGTCACCCCGACGGTGACCAGCGGCATCCTCGACAGCCTCACCCGCTCCTCGCTGCTCCGCCTCTTCCGCGACGAGCTCGGCGTGGCGGTGGAGGAGCGCGAGGTCGATCGCACCGAGCTCTACCACGCCGACGAGGTCTTCCTCTGCGGCACCCACACCGAGGTGCTGCCCGTCGTCTCCGTCGACCGCTATCCGGTGGGGTCGGGCGCGGTCGGCCCGCTCACCGCCACGCTTCGCGATCTCTTCTTCGACATCGTCCGCGGCCGCGTGCCGAAGTACGGCGCCTGGCTGACCCCGGTGTACGGCCGCATGCCCGCGTCGACGTAGGACGGCGCGCGCCCCGTGGCGCCCGGTAGCGCGCCCTGCGGAGTAAGATGGTGCGGTCGCCATCAACGCTATCCGGAGGGCCCGCCATGGACAAGTCCGGGTTCCAGCAGTCGCTGCTCGTCAAGCACCTCGAGGACACGAAGTTCGAGGCGATGGAGGCGAACAACGGCGCGCCGCGGCCGCAGTTCGTCTACCGGCGGCTCGGCGTCGAGGAGGCCACCGGCGGCGCGTACGACGCGCACGTGATCAAGGGGGTGCCGGGCTCGAAGCCGCCCATCGCCGAGCACAAGCACACCGAGCTCGACTTCCTCTTCGTCTATGTCCTCAAGGGCTGGATGAGCTTCCACTACCACGGCCACGGCGAGCACACGCTGAAGGCCGGCGACTGCCACATCATCCCGCCGGGCCTGTCGCACACGGTCACCGGCTGGTCGGAGGACGTCGAGATCCTCGAGATCACCGCGCCTGGGCACTACAAGACGACCGACACGGTGAACGGCGTGGAGGTCGCGCCGGCAACCGCCTGAGGCGCCTCCATCAAGAGGCGCTCGACCACCGCGCGATCGCGGCTGACCTTCGCGGACGGAGAGTCTTCGCCGGCTCTGGTAGCATCAGTTGGTGAGACGTCTCCTTCATCCGTTCGTGCTCGTCGTGAGCGCGATCCTCGTGGTCGGCTACGCGTACATCGCCACGCGATTGGCGTCGACTGCGCCGGTCCGGGTGGCGCTGGCGGCGCCGTTCATCATGGTGTGGATCCTTCCCGTCGTCTACTGGTTCGGCGGTCGCGACCGCCAGGGCCGGGGGCACGAGTGGGTGCAGGCGCTGTGCTTCCTCTGCATGGGATGGCTCAGCTTTCTCCTCGTGCTGACGGTGGGACGCGACGTGCTCCTGCTGGCAACAGCCGCGCTGCCGTCGCTGGCCGCTGTGCACACGCTCCTCGATGAGTCGGGCGCGACGTGGGTGCCGGTGGCCGCGCTGGCCGCGGTCGGCATCGGCGCGCTGCCCGCGCTGCGGGGTCCCTACGTCCGTCGCGTCGATATTCCCGTGCATGGGCTGGCATCGGATCTCGACGGGTTCCGGATCGTGCAGATCAGCGATCTGCACGCCGGGCCGACGATGCGGCTCGCATACGTCCAGCGGGTCGTCGACATGACGAGGGAGCTCGCGCCGGATCTCATCGCGCTGACCGGCGACATCGTGGACGGGTCGGTGTCGCGGCTTGCCGCCCACGTCGCGCCGCTCGAGGCGCTGGCGTCCGAGGACCGGGCGTTCCTCGTGCTCGGCAACCACGACTACTACTCGGGGGCGGCGCCATGGACGGCGCACTTCGAGGCGATGGGATTTCGCGTGCTCGAGAACGCCCACGTGACGATCGCGCGTGGCTCTGCGCGCCTCCTGATCGGCGGCGTCATCGATTTCGCCGCGCGAATGTCCGATCCGGAGGCGCGGCCACGTCCGGACCTCGCGACCGACGGCGACGCGCGGCCGGCCTTTCGTCTGCTCCTGGCGCACAATCCGAAGATCGCGCCGCTGGCCGAGCAGGCCGGCTTCGACCTGCAGCTCTCGGGACACACGCACGCCGGCCAGTTCTTTCCGTGGACGTTCGTCATTCATCTGGTCCACGGGCCGCACGCCGCCGGGCTCTCGCGTCGCGGCCGCTTGTGGGTCTACGTCAGTGCCGGTACGGGGACGTGGGGACCGCCCGTGCGTCTCGGCACGAGGCCGGAGCTCACGCTCCTACGCCTCGTGGCCGCGAACGGCCCATCACAAGGAGCGGACCTCCGTGAGGTGATAGAGTCGTGCCCGTGACGCGTCGCTATGCGCCCATCGAGGACTACGGCATCATCGGCGACCTGCACACGGTGGCGCTGGTGGGCAAGGACGGCTCGATCGACTTCCTCTGTCTCCCCTCCTTCGACTCGCCGTCGGTGTTCGCGGCGCTCCTCGACGCCGAGCGCGGCGGCCGCTTCCAGATCGCGCCGCAACTCGGTGAGGCGGCACGCAAGCAGATCTATCTCCCCGACACCAACGTGCTCCTCACGCGCTTCCTCTCCAGCGACGGCGTCGCCGAGCTCTCTGATTTCATGCCGGTGGAGGACACCGGTCAGGCCCACAACCTCGTGCGCCGAGTGAAGACCGTGCGCGGGGAGATACGCTTCCGGATGCTCTGCGATCCTCGCTTCGACTATGCTCGCGCCACGCACTCGGTCGAGCGGCGCAGCGATCGAGAGGTGATCTTCGTCGGCCGCAGCGGTGCCGGCGAGCTGGCCCTGCGACTGTGCTCGTCGATCCCGATGCAGGTGACCGACGGGGCCGCCGTGGCCGAGTTCGCGCTCCGCGCCGACGAGTCGGCGTCCTTCGTGCTCGAGGTGGTCGTGGCGGGTGAGCCATCCCCGGGCCATCAGCCAGACTATGAGAGCGAGGCGTTCAAGCAGACGGTGAACTTCTGGCGCCGATGGGTCGACCGCTGCACCTACCGGGGCCGCTGGCGCGAGACGGTGAATCGCTCGGCCCTGACCCTGAAGCTCCTCACCTCGCAGCCGCACGGCTCGATCGTTGCTTCGCCCACGTTTGGCCTCCCCGAGCACATCGGCGGCGTCCGGAACTGGGACTACCGCTACACCTGGATCCGCGACTCGGCCTTCTCCCTCTATGGACTCATGCGGCTCGGTTACACCGGCGAGGCGGAAGCGTTCATGCGCTGGGTCATGGCGCGGGTCGATGAGCTGGAGCCAGACGGCTCGCTCCAGATCATGTACGGCATCGACGGGCGCCACGCGCTCCCTGAAGAGGCGCTCCCGCACCTCGAGGGGTACATGGGCTCGCGCCCGGTTCGCATCGGCAACGCCGCGTATACCCATCTTCAGCTCGACATCTACGGCGAGCTGATGGACGCGGTGTACCTGTACGACAAGTATGGATCCCCGATCCCCCACGACGGGTGGCAGAACATCGTGCGGTTGATCGACTGGGTCTGCGTCCACTGGCGCGAGCCGGACGAAGGCATCTGGGAGGTGCGCGGCGGGCGCCAGGAGTTCCTCTACTCGCGGGTGATGTGCTGGGTCGCGATCGACCGGGCCATTCGTCTTGCGGGAAAACGCTCGTTCCCGGCCCCGCTGGCCCGATGGCACGACATCCGAGACACGATCTATCGCGACATCTACGAGCGCTTCTGGGATCCGGCGCGACGCGTGTTCGTCCAGGCGGCCGGCTCCAAGGCGCTCGACGCCGCCGCCCTCCTGATGCCGCTCATCCGCTTCGTCTCCCCTACCGACCCTCGCTGGCTCTCCACGCTGCACGCCATCGAGCAGGATCTGGTGAGTGACTCGCTGGTCTATCGCTATCGGCTCGGCGACGGCTACACCGACGGTCTCGCCGGCCAGGAGGGCACGTTCTCCATGTGCTCCTTCTGGTACGTGGAGTGCCTCTCGCGCATGGGCGACCTGCACAAGGCGCGATTCTTCTTCGAGAAGATGCTCGGCTACGCCAACCACCTGGGACTCTACGGCGAGGAGCTCGGCCCGCAGGCGCAGCACCTGGGCAACTTCCCGCAAGCCTTCACGCATCTCGCGCTGATCAGCGCCGCGTTCGATCTCGACCGGCGGCTCTCCGCCGCCGGTCACGCCGGGTGAGCGATACGTCCGGGCAGCAGTGAAACGGAGGCTCACGGCCATGGCAGAGTTGCCTCGTCTGAACGGTCTCATCAAGGCTCTGGAGGAAGGCGGCGTCGCTTTTGTCGGCTCGGCGCCCGCCGATGGGGCGGCCGGCACCAGCGCCCCCTACGACGCCGCGCTGTTCGAGATGGAACACGGCCCCTATGACATACGGGCGCTGCAGGAGGGGCTGCAGAGCATGCTGGATCGCCGCCAGATCGCGCAGCGTGGCATCGCGCCGGCGGTCACCCCCATCGTGCGGATTCCCCCGAACCAGGGACAGACCAACTGGGTCGCCAAGCAGGTGCTCGACATCGGCGTGTACGGAATCATCTGGCCCCACGTCGATACGGTCGAGGACGCGTACAACGCCGTCGCCGCCATGCGCTATCCCAGGGTCGAGGGCCGCCCGCTGCGCGAGCCCTTCGGCCGCCGCGGCGATGCCCCGCAGCGCGCGGTCACCTACTGGGGCATCACCCAGCAGGAGTACTACGCCCGCGCCGACGTGTGGCCGCTGAACCCCCAGGGCGAGCTGCTCTGCTGCCTGATGATCGAGAGCCCCGAGGGGATCGGCAACCTGCCGAAGATGCTGGACGAGGTGCCCGGCATCGGCGTCGATCTTCACCGGGGAGGGCGATCTCTCTCAGGAGCTGGGCCACCCGCGTCAGTATGACCATCCTGACGTGCTGAAGGGCGTCAGGGAGATCCTGGCCATCTGCAAGGCGCACAACGTGCCGAACGGCTGGTTCCACACCACCCTCGACAATGTCGAGCAGGTGATCCAGGACGGCTACCGGGTCCTCATGGCCCCGTCCTCGCGCAGCTACGCCGTGCTGCAACAAGGGCCGCGCCGCGGCCGGCAGACGCTGAGTGCCGCGCGCCGATGCGCAGCGGGTGGACACCGCGAGCCGGGAAGCTCTCGGCTCTCATGTGGAAGGCGCTCGGCCGCGACGTTCTGGGTTGATGCCGAGACGACATCCGGGGAGCGGGGCGCCATCGTATATGGAGTGATGCGTACGGTTGAGGCGGCGCGCAGTCAGGATCCCCTGGCCGGCCCCGCGACGCCATGGAAGGGATGAAGCTGGCGACCGAGTGGACAACCTGACTCTGGGGCGCTCGTCGCTTCGCAACTCCGCCGATGGGGCCGCGCCGGGCCGCACGCGGCAGTCGCCAGGCGCCAGGCCCGATGCTATGGTGACCTCGGTGGAGGATGAAGGGCGCGAATTAATTGAGCAGATGGCCGGGGGCCATAGGCCGGCGCTCGAGCGGCTCTACGACCGTCACGCCCACCTGGTCCTCGGGCTGGCCCTCCGAATCCTCCGAAATCAGGCCGACGCCGAGGAGGTCGCGCAGGAGGTGTTCCTCCAGGTCTGGCGGGAAGCGTCGCGCTACGACCCCGCTCGGGGAACGCCCCAGGCCTGGATCGTGACGCTGGCGCGTACGCGGGCGATCGACAAGCTGCGCGCCGCCCGCCGCCTGGGTGACCAACGGCGCGAGGCGGCGAACGTGGAGCGCACGGAAGTACGCACGGCTCGCGGGACCGACGACCAGGTGGCGGATCGGCAGCTCGTGCTCGGCGTGCTGGCTGACCTGTCTTCGGCCCAGCGCCAGATGCTGGAGCTCGCCTACTACGAAGGCCTCACGCAGACCGAGATCGCGGACCGTACGGGACTTCCGCTGGGAACGGTGAAGACCCGGATCCGGATGGGTCTCGAGCAATTGCGAACGGCGCTCAACCACAAGCGAGCGACCTCTCTCATGAGCCGGCCAGCGCCGAGCCACGAGCCCTTTACCGAGTGGGCGGCCCTCGCGTCCATCCAGGCACTGGACGGCGACGAGCAGGTGCGGTTCGAGGCCCACCTGGCCGCCGGCTGCGCTGAGTGCGAGGAGACGCAGCGCGAGCTCGCACTGGCCGCGGCCGCGCTCCCGCTGGCCCTGCCCGAGGTTCCCGTGCCGCCGGAGCTTCGAGACCGTCTCCTGGCCCGGCTCGCGTCCGCTCCTGGACTTGCCCGGCCGTTAGCTCGGACGCGCGCGGCGGGTGTTCGCTCGCGCGCGTGGCGGTGGGCGGCCGGCCTGGCGGCGGCCGGCGTCGTCGGCTTCATGGCGTGGGAACAGTATCAGTTGCGGTCCGCGCTGGAGCGGCAGCAGGCCTCCGTGGCGCGGCTCGAGCACGAACTGGCCAGCCAGCGGACTCTGACCTCGCTGGTGGGGGGCACCGACAGCAGCGTGGCGGCACTGAAAGGCACGCCGCCGGCGCCCCAGGCCGACGGATGGATCGCCTGGAGCCCAGCTCGAAAGAGCGGCTTCCTGGTGGTCCACAACCTGCCCATGCCGCCTGCGGGCAAGCAATATCAGCTCTGGGTGATGGCCGCCGGGCAGCCGGCCTCCGCCGGCGTGTTCGATGTCGACAATCTCGGCCACGCTTCCCTTGTCGTGCCGGTGGAAGCGCCGAAGCCCGATGGCTTCGCCATCACCCTCGAGCCGGCCGGCGGCGGCCCGGCGCCGAGCGGTGCCCCGCTCATGACGAGTCCCAGCCGCGGCTGAGCAGCCTCCCGAAGCCCTGACCGGCACGCTGGCGGCCTGGCGCGAGAGCGCGGACGGGATGAAGGCCCCCCGCCAGAGCGCGGCCGGAAGCTGTTCTCGAGGAGCTACTTCCGGTACAGGACGGCCTCGTCCGGACTCAGGTGGATGCCCAGCTCCTTGGCCACCGCCACGACTTCATCGACGTGTTCCATCTCCATCCGCGCCCGGCGAAGTACTCGTCCAGCAGGGGCTCGAGGGAGCACACGCGCCCGGCGTGGATGCCGTCGGGGACCGGCTCACTCGTGAACCTTGCTGGGAGCGTGTCGTCCGCCACCGTGAACCCATGCGCCATGTTGTAGCTGCGCTCGGCGGTGAAGATGCGCGCTCCAGTCGCCAGCAGCTCGGCGCTGGTCACCGGCTCGCCGGTGACCAGCGAGAGGGCGTCCGCGTAGTCCTGGACCGTGAAGGCGTAGGTTCCGAAGGCGCAGCTCGTGAGCGAGTCGATGACGGCCACGAGATCCTGACGGTAGCGCACGGCGTCGGCGATCTCCCGCGGGGTGCTTCGCGGGCCTACGAGCGGGGCAACACCGGCGTCGCGCAGGCCGTAGACCAGGTCCCCGTAGGTCCACACGTGCGCGGCCCCGCCGCTGTTCTCCGTCGCGTTCAGGAGGCCCCACGCGGGCTCCGGGCGGGGATCGACGTTCTGGATCGAAATCCCCTTCACGGACATGGCAAGGTGAGGGACACCGAAGCGAGTGGCCGCCGCGCTCGCGCCGAGGGCCAGCACCCCTCCGATCCCGTCCCCTCGGCCCGTCAGGTTGATGAGCTCGATCATGCGGTCCACGTCGCCCCACCGGAGTCCATCACGAACCAGTCCCAGCTCGGTGGCCTCCGCGAGCATGGAGAGCGTGTTGCCCATCTCGATCGGGTCGATGCCGAGCTCGTAGCAGAGATAGTTGAGGTACCCCAGCGCCTCGAGGTCCCGGACGAGACAGTTCGACCCCAGCGAGGAGAGCTGAGAGTAGTCCGGTCCTTCGGTCGTGTACGGGCGGGGCCCGTCGGAACCGACCTCGCGGCGACAGCGAACCGGACAGCCGGTACACGTCAGTCGCTCCCGCAGGATGGTCTGGCTCATCCGGATGCCCCCGATGCTCTCGTGACCGGCCATGCGCGTGAGGCGGTAGTTCATCGTCGGTAACGCCTCGTGCTGCCCCAGCATCTCGATCGCGATCGCGGTCCCGTGGAGGGCCAGGGTGCCGGTCTTCGAGCTGAGGAGCGGGGATTCGAGCAGCCGGCCGTGGGCACGTTTCCGGAGCGCGTCCAACGCGGGGCGATCTGCGGGCGCAAGCTTGGCGCCGCCGGTTCGGCGCACGACGATCGCCTTCACCCGCTTGCTTCCGAGCACCGCCCCGACGCCGTGGCGCACCCCGCTGGCGCGGCCCTTGTCGTTGATGACGGTCGCGATGGGCGACATCGCCTCTCCACTGGGACCGATCGCCAGCACGTGCGCATCGGTATGGGCCGCCTGCAGCAAGGACACCGTCTCGACAGCACCCTTCCCCCAGAGCGCGCCGGCGTCGCGGATCTCGACGCGCGTCCCCTCGACCAACAGATACGAGGGGTTCCGCAGGCGACCGTCGAGGACGATGCCGTCGAGCCCGCCCCTTTTCAGCTCGGCCGCGAAGTAGCCTCCGGTCATCGCCGAAGCGATCGTGCGCGTGAGCGGCGACCGGAAGACCAGCGCGAGCCGGTTGGAGAGCGGAAAGTCGCTCCCTGTGAGCGGCCCGGTCAACAAGCAAAGGAGGTGTCCGGATCGAGCGGCTCGACGCTGCAACCCTGCCCGGCGAGGAGGGCCGCTCCGACTCCGCGGCCGCCGAGGTACTCTCTCAGGAGCGTGTCGTCGAGACGGACGTGCCGCGTGGCGGAGTGGCTCAGGGAGACCGCTGCAATCCGATGGTGATATCCACGCATCGCAAACCTCCTGGCGACCAGCTCGGGTGCTGCCAACTCTAGATACGCGCCGTGAGAGGCCAACGGATTGTCCCGACTGAGCTCGCCGAGCAGAACCCGGCCGAATGGTCATACTGGAGGCGCCCTCCGGCGCGGACACTTTCACGGAACAGTTACGGGCGGACATTTTCATGGACCAACAGCACGTGCGCCCTTGCCGGTTGACGGCGGCGGTGTGCCAGCCGTAGGCTTGACGAGCTTCTAACAGGAGGGGTGAGCAATGGCTGAGATCGGCGTCGAGCTCGACTGTCTCGCAGGCGTCAAGGTGGTGGACTTCACCCAGTTCGAGGCGGGGCCGTCCTGCACGGAGTCGCTGGCCTGGCTCGGCGCCGAGGTGGTCAAGATCGAGAACCCGGGACTCGGCGATCCCGGCCGCCGCCTGCGCCCCGGCCAGCCCGACAACGACCCCTGGTATTTCCACCAGTACAACGCCAACAAGAAGTCGCTGACGCTGAATCTGAAATCGCCGCGCGGGCTGGAGATCGTCCGCGCCCTGCTGAAGAAGGCCGACGTCACCGTCGAGAACATGGCGCCCGGCACGATCGAGCGCCTCGGCCTCGGCTATGACGCGGTCAAGGCGATCAACCCCGGCATCATCTATTGCCAGATCAAGGGCTTCGGCACCGGCAGCCCGTACGAGAAGAGCCTCGCCTTCGACATGATCGCGCAGGCCGCGGGCGGCCCGATCAGCGTCACCGGCGAGGGCGACCGGCCACCGGTCAAACCCGGCCCGAGCTTTGGCGACACCGGCACCGGCATGCTGATGGCGATCAGCATCCTGGGCGCGCTCTACCAGCGGACCAGGACCGGCCAGGGGCGGCGCCTGCAGGTGGCGATGCAGGACGCGATGATCCACTACATGCGCGTACCGTTGTCCCGCACCCAGCAGAGCGGCCAGGCTCAGCTCCGCAACGGCAGCAGCCGGTCCAACCCCGCCCTTGCCCCGTCGGCCCTCTATCCGTGCAAGGGGGGCGGGCCGAACGACTACGCCTATATCTTCACCAGCCGCGCCAATCCCGATCACTGGCGGCGCCTCTTGAAGGCGATCGAGCGCGAGGACCTGATCGGCGACGCGCGCTACGAGACCGGACCGGCGCGCGGCCAGCGCGCGGCCGAGGTCGATGAGCTGATCGCCGCGTGGACGCGCCAGCATTCCAAGGAAGAGGTGATGAAGGTCATCGGCGACGCCGGGGTGCCGGCCGGGGCGGTGTTCGACACGCTGGAGCTGATGAACGACCCCTCGCTCGCCGAGCGCGGCATCATGCAGACGATCCAGCACCCGACCACGGGGGCGGTCAAGATGCCGGCCTGGCCGGTGCGCTTCGACGGCGCGCCGCCGCGGGTCAAGCCGTCGCCGCGCCTGGGCGAGCACAACGCCGAGGTGCTGAGCGGCTGGCTCGGCATGAGCGCCCAGGACGTCGAGGCGCTCGCCAAGGACGGTATCGTCTAGCCGCCGCGCCCAGCCGCCGCGCCCGGGGCGGCCCGACAGACAGGAGGCCTTCGATGGCGAATCTCACCGCAACGGCAGCCGTGCTGTACGAGATCAAGAAGCCCCTGGTCATCGAGGAGGTCGAGCTCCTCGAGCCCGGGCCGCACGAGGTGCAGGTCCGGTGGGTCGCCAACGGGGTCTGCCACAGCGACTATCATCTGATGTCCGGCGACTCGGCCCACCCGCTGCCCGTGGTCCTCGGTCACGAGGCGGCCGGAGTCGTGGAGAAGATCGGGGCGCTGGTCGAGTCCGTGCAGCCCGGCGACCACGTGTGCTCGAGCTACATCCCCTCGTGCGGCAAGTGCGGCTACTGCATCAACGGGACCCCGACGCTCTGCGCGCTCCGCGACAAGCCCCGCTCGCTCATGCACGACGGCACGTTCCGTTTCCGGAAGAACGGCCAGGGGCTCCACCAGTACCTGCAGGTCGGCGGGTACGCGACGCGAGCGGTCCTGCCGGAGGCGAGCGTCATTCCCATCCGCAAGGACGCCCCGCTGGACGTGGTCTCGCTGGTGAGCTGCGGCGTCCTCGCCGGCGCCGGGCCGGTCATCAACAAGGCCAAGGTGCCCCCGGGGGCCAGCGTGGCCGTGTTCGGCTGCGGTGGCGTCGGCCTCAACACGATCCAGGCGGCGCGCCTCGTGGGCGCGGCGCGGATCATCGCCGTGGACGTGATGAAGCAGAAGCTCGAATGGGCCCTGGAGTTCGGGGCCACCCACGTGGTGGACGCCTCGAAAGGCGACCCGGTCGCCGAGGTGCACCGGATCGCCGGGGGCGGCGGCGTCGACTATGCCTTCGAGGTGGTGGGCTACCAGCAAACCGTGGAGCAGGCCTTCAACTCCACGCACCGGGGCGGCACCACGGTGGTCGTCGGGGTCTGCCCGACCGGCACCCGCATCAGCATCGACCCCACGATGCTCCTCCAGCAGCGCGTGCTGACCGGCTCCTCCTTCGGCGCCGGCCACCAGCGCACCGACGTGCCCATGCTCATCGACCTGTTCATGGACGGCCGGTACAAGCTCCGCGAGCTGATCAGCCGGCGGGTGCCGCTTGGCGAGGTGAACCAGGCCTACGAGGCCTTGCTCCAGGGCGAGGTGAAGCGGAGCGTGGTCGTCTTCGACTAGCCGGCCTGCCCGGGCCACGGAACGAGCCCCGCAACATGCCCTCGACGGCACCGGGAGCTTCGGAAAGAGTCGTCTTCCTCGATGGGCTCCGGGGGGTGGCGATCATCCTCATGGTCGTCAACCACACCGCACGCTGGTGGATGGACCGCTCCATGGGGTGGCCGCGCTCCCATCTGGTCTACCTCACCGTGCCCTTGGCGGCGCCGCTGTTCCCGTTCCTGGCCGGCTTCAGCCTGCCGCTGGCCTTCCTCGCCGCGACGCGGGATCGCGGTGAGTCCTTCACGATGGTGGCGGGGCGGAACGTCCGGCGCGCCGTGCGGCTCATCCTCGGCGGCTGGCTGCTCACGCTGCTCGTGTTCCCCGAGGTGCCGCTGTTCCGCGGCGACGTGCTGCAGATGATCGGCGTGTCGCTCATCGGGCTGCTGCCGATCCTACCCCTGTTGCGGTGGCCACTCGCGCGCGTCTTGGCCGTGCTCGGCGCGATCGGCTGGTACGCCAGCTTTCACTGGGCCCACCCGAGCCTTCCCGGCTGGCTCGAGGGCCATCCGGTCATCTCCGAGGTGTGGTTCACGGGGTTCGCGCCCTGGCCGTGGTTCGCCTTCCCACTGCTCGGCGCGGCGCTCGGGTGGATCTGGGCGGAGCGCCATCGGAGGGGAGCCGACGTCCGTATCTACTTTGGCGGAATGCTCGCCGCCGGGCTGGCCTGCCTGGGCGCCTTCCTCCCGCTGGAGCTCTGGCTGGGGAACGCACCGTGGCACTTCTCGAACTCACGGGACATCGCAATCAACAAGTACTTGAACCCCGGCGCGGTCACCTGCCTGTTCATCCTCGGCTATATCTTCAGTGTGCTGCCGCTCGCCCACTCCATGATGGAGGTGCGGCGCTGTCGCCCTGGCTGGCTCCTCGCGCTCGGCCGGCACTCCCTGATGCTCTATTTCGTTCACCATGTCATCGCACTCACCCTGCTGCACCAGCGCCTGGGGCTGCTGATCCACTCCTGGTGGCTGTTCGCGCTTGCCAACGTTGCGCTGGTCGCGCTGCTCGTCGGGCTTGCCCAGCTCTGGCCGGCCGTCAAGCAGCGAGTGCGCGCCTGGTGGACCGGACTGCGGCGCCCCGCCCCCGCAGTTCGGCCGTGAGGGTACCGAGGGTGCGCGCAAGCTCTCTGGGGACGAAGGTCCCGCCGGTGATCAGCAGTGGATGTATCAGGCTCCGCGAGCTGATCAGCCGGCGCGTGCCGCTTGGCGAGGTGAACCAGGCCTACGAGGTCTTGCTCCAGGGCGAGGTAAAGCGGAGCGTGGTCGTCTTCGACTAGCTTGGCTCTACCAGCCTCGGCGCTCGTGCGGTGATGCCTGCAAACGTCCGTTTTCGGTGGCCCTCATGCCGGAACCGGCACGCGCTTCACCTTGATGGTCGTGGCCCTCTTCTCCGCCTGCGCCAGGTCGTACTGCATCTGCATCCCAAGCCAGACCTCGGGACTGCCGCCGAAGGCTTTGGACAGCCGGATCGCCATCTCCGGGCTGACGCCGTTCTTGCCGTTCACCAGGTTGCTGAGGGTCAAGCGCGACACGCCAAGCACATCCGCCGCCTTGGTGATGCTGAGGCCCAGAGGCTTCAGGCAGTCCTCACGCACGTGCTCGCCGGGATGAGGCGGATTCTTCATCGCCATTGGTCGTTTCTCCTTCCCTAGTGGTAGTCGATCAAATCAACGTCGGCAGCGTCCTCGCCTTGAAAGCGGAAGATCACACGCCAGTTGGCTCTTACGGGCAGAGCGGGGTCACTTCCCCATCACGAGATCCGGCAGCCAGAGGGCGATCCCGGGGAAGAACAGCAGGAGCGTGATGCAGATCGCCATTCCCACCATGAACGGGAGCACCCCGATCCAGAGGTCGATCATCGTCCCGACCTGGAGGCCGGCTTCTTCGGACACCGATTTGCGAATCCCCTGGATGATGTAGAGGTTGAGGCCTTCGGGCGGACTGACGAGGGCCGCCTCCAGGAGGATCACCATGATGATGCCGAACCACACGAGGTCGACGTTCATCGACTTCAGGACCGGCACCAGGATCGGCATGGTCGTCACCATCATCGAGAGGGCCTCCATGAAGGTGCCGAGGATCAGGTAGAAGACGACGAGGACGAGCACGAAGGTGACCGGAGTCAGATTCCATCCCGACACGAGCTGGGTGAGCTGGGCGGGGACCCCGAGAATCGCCAGCGCGAAGCTCATGATGAACGCCGCCGTCACGATGAGCATGATCATGGAGGACGCCTGGACCGTGGTCACCATGACCTTCTTCAGCATCGGGATGCTGACCTCGCGGGCGAGGGCGGCGAGGAACAGGCTCGCGACGACCCCGAAGGCGGCCGCTTCCGTGGGGGTGGCGATCCCCAGATAGATCGTGCCCAGCACGATGAACATGAGGGCGAGGACGGGCAAGAGCGACAGAAGCCCCAGGAAGCGCACCCGCCACGACGGGGCCACCTCGCGCGGGGCCACCGACGGCCAGATCTTCGCGGCTACCGCGATGATGAGCATGAAGATCCCGGCAAGCAGGAACCCGGGGACGAAGCCCGCCAGGTACAGCCGGCCGATGGATTCCTCGGCCAGCACGCCGTAGATGATCATCGAGATGCTGGGCGGGATGAGGATGTCCAGAGTGCCGCCCGCGGCCAGGCTCCCGATCACGAGGCGCTCGTTGTAGTTCCGCTTTCTGAAGGCGGGCAGGGCCACCGCGCCGACGGTCGCCGCGCACGCCGCGCTCGAGCCGGAGATCGCCCCGAAGACCGCGCAGAAGGCGATGTTCGAGTGCAGGATTCCCCCCGGCAACGGCGCCAGCCAGTGGGAGAGGACCTTGTAGAGCCGCTCCGACAGACGACTGTAGATCAGGATCTCCCCCATCATCACGAACAGCGGGATCGCGACCAGGATCGAGCTGCTGTTCACGTTCCACGCGATCTGCCCCAGCATGTCCCACAGCGGGCGATCGGAGAACAGGTACATGAGCGCCATGCCGATGAGACCGAGCGCGCTGGCCACGTGCAGCCCGACCAGGAACAGCAAGATCATGAGCACCGAGGCGACGGCGAGAATCATGGGGCGCGCGCCGCGCTCAGGCCTGCGGCCCGACGCTGGATTCCGTGGACTGCCAGCCCGCGAGGATCGCGATCGCGGTGAACACCGCGGCCAGCGCGAGGAGACTGAACCCCACGCCCAGGATCCCCTGCGGGATGTAGAGCGGGGTCAGGAGATAGGTGGACGAGCGCATGTCGTTTTCCAGGGAGTCGGCGACGAGGGACCAGATCTTCCACGCGATGGTCGCGGCGAAGACGGCCATCAGGAGCTGCGCCACGACGTCGGCGGCGATCCGCAGCCGACGCGCCATGTAGGGAAACATCACGTCGACGCGCACGTGGCCGCCGGTCCGGAGGGCGAAGGCGAACCCCCAGGTGGCGGCCACCGCGAGGATGTATCCGCTGATCTCATCGGTGACCCGCGTCGTCGGCAGGCCGATGGCGCCGCCCCACTTCCGCGCCAGCACGTCGTACGTCACGAAGAACGAGAGCAGGATGTAGAGCGCTCCCGCGAGGTACCCGGGCCACATGAAGACGTGGTCGACCGCGCGCGCCCACGCCGGCGCGCGCGGCCCCGACGGGCGAGCATCGCTCATCGGAGCGGCCTACGGCTTGACGGTGAAGCCGACGAGCGGCGCGACCACCTCGTTGAAGAGGCGCGCCGCCTCGGCGCCGCCCGCTCGCTTCACCCAGTCCGGAACCACCTTCGACCGGAGCACTTCCTTGATCGCGGCCTGCGTCTCCGGAGAGAACGGGATGTGCTCCATGCCCTTCTCGACACTCCGGTCGATCCCCTCCTTGTTCCACGTCTCGATCGCCTCGAAGGCCTTGCCCTCGACGATCTTCTCCGCCTCGTCCTTCAAGACCTGTTGGAGGTCGGGCGGCAGCCGTTTCCAGCTGTTCTTGTTGATGGCGAGGGAGACGTGCGGTCGCATGGAGATGGGACCCACCAGGTACTTCGAGACCTCGTACCAGCGCAGGCCGAACCCGGGCTTGGTCCCGGTGATCCCCGCGTCGAGCGTGCCGCGCTCCAGGGCGGTATAGGCCTCCGCGAACGGGATGGTGAGGGGCTCGCCGCCCAGCCCGGCGACGAGCGAGGCGAGGGCGACGCTGTGCACGCGCGTCTTGAGCCCCTTGAAGTCGGCGGGCTTGCGGATGGCCCGCTTGCTGAAGAATGCCTGGTCGGGATACACCGCCATCGCCAGCACCACCGCGTTGGCCTTCTGGTCGAGGATCTTCGTCTCGTGTGGCTTCCAGGCCATGATCGCCTTCCTGGCCGTCTGCCCGTCGGGGAAGATCCCGGGCAGCTCGACGATCTCGACCATGGGAAGCTCACCGGCCACATAGCCGCCGTACACCTCGGCGACGTCCACCACACCCGTCTTCAGGATCCGAATCGTCTCGGCGCCGCCGAGGCTCAGCTCGGGGAGCGACGTCAGCTCGAACTGCACCCGCCCGTTGGTCCGCTTCTCCACCGCCTGCGCCCACTCCTGGAAGAGCTTCCAGGGGTCGAGCGTCCGGTTGATGCCCATCAGCTTGAGCTTGAATTCCGCCTTGGGCGCCTGCGCGACCACGGTTGCAGGCATCCACACACCGGCCACCACGACGAGAAGCCCCAGAACGCCGAGCAGGAACGCGATCCTTCGCATGGACATGCCCATAGGACGAGTCCTCCGTCTGGTCGGTCGGCTCACTCCACCCGCCGGGGTTGCGGCGGTCCAGGTACTCTAGGCGAGGGCCTCCCCCTCGGCAAGACCGATCGGAGCGTCAGGCCCATCAGCGTCGCGTCATCCAGTCCGTCGGGCCGCCCTGATCGAGGACCTCGTGCAGGCACATCATCTCGAAGTGATGCAGGTACATGCGGTGCCACGGCAGGAAGAACCAGTTGCGGTGCTCGCAGGTGGACCAGAAGCAACGCGGCTCTGAAGAACAAGCGCCAGAATCCGAACGTGCTGTTTCCAGGCGACCACCTGTTCATTCCCGATCGGGAGGAGCGCGAGGTCCCGCGCCCCACGGACCAGCGCCACCGCTTCGTCGTCCAGTGCCCGATCCTCAAGCTCCGCATCGTGCTGGAGGACCAGTACGAGAGGCCGATCACCGCCGCCTCCTGCCTGCTGTCGGTGGACGGGGATTCCCGGCAGCTCACGACCGATGGGACTGGCAAGCTCGAGCTGCAGATCCCGATGCTCGCCAAGCAGTCGGTCCTCATCATCCGGGACGCCACCCAGACGCCCCACCATGACGTGGAGATCCCGATCAAGATCGGCCACCTGGACCCCGTGGAGGAGGTCACGGGCCAGCAGGCCCGGCTGAACGCGCTCGGCTACTTCCTCGACGACCTCGACGGCAAGACGGGACCGGATTTCCAGTCGGCCGTCGAGGAGTTCCAGTGCGAGCACGGTCTCAAGGCGGACGGCATCTGCGGCCCGATGACCCAGGCGAAGCTGAAGCAGGTGTACGGCTGCTAGGGCGGCCAGGTCAGCGCGCGGGTCGTCTTCCTCCATGTCTTCCTCCATGGTCGATGTCGAGGAAGTAGACCGCCCCGCCCACATCGCCCGCGACGATCCGACCGTTCCGCGCCGCGATCGCGAAGAGCTGGCTGTCGAAGAAGAGGCGCTGCACGGGGTGTCCCGAGCTCAGGTCCCAGAGCACGAGGGTCCGGTCCCACGAGACGGTCACCGCGCGATCGTTCGAAGCAAAGGCGACGCCGGTCACGACCTGCGCGTGGCCTTCGAGGCGCAGCAGCCTCCGCCGGTCCTTCGCGCTCCAGACGATGGCGGTGTGGTCCTTCGACCCGCTGAGGATCCGCCGGCCGCCCGCGTCGCCATCGATCGCCAGCACGCCGCGCGTGTGCCCCCTGAACACCCCCCGGGGCTTCTCGAGGGATTTCTGGAGAGCGATCTCCGTCCGCCTGTCGGCGGCGAGGATCTGATCACGATGCTTCGCGACGTTGCCCAGGTTCCAGGAGTAGAGCTTCCGGCTGCTCTCGTGCGCGCTGGTCGCCGTTTGTCCGTCGGGGCTCACGAAGAGCGACGTGATGCCATCGGACTCGTCGTCGTCATCGTCCGCGGGATGCCGGAAGCCCTGCAAGAGGCGGCCGGTACCGCCATCCCACACGACGACCCACGACAAGTCAGACCCAGACAGCACGAGCCTCCCGTCGGGTGACAGACCGACCGCGTGAATGCGGCCCCTTCTCGCGTCGAGGTTCAGCATCGAGGCGCCGGTGCGCGTGTTCCAGAGGATGAAGGTCCCGCCATGGTCACCGCTCACGGCGCGGGCGCCATCGGGGGCCAGCGCGACACGGTTGACGCGATTCGTATGGCCCTGGAGCACTCGCGCGCGCTTCCCGGTCGCGACGTTCCAGAGGATGACCGAGTGGTCGTCGGAGCTGGTGGCGGCGATCGATCCCCGGTCGTCGATGCTCGCCGAACGAACCCAGAGGGCATGCCCGATGGGCCGCCGCGCTCGATGACCGGCGCCGAGGTCCCAGAGGATCGCGTTGGCATCCCAGCCGCCGCTCACGGCCCGCCGCCCATCGGACGTGAGCGCGACCGAGGTGACCTCCCGCGTATGGCCCGTGAGGGTGCGCAGGCAGCGGCCCGTGTGGACGTTCCAGACCTTGAGCGTCTTGTCCGAGGATCCGCTCAGCAGACGGGAGCCATCGCCGCTGAAGGCGACGGCGTTCACCGGGCCGGTGTGCCCGCGGAAGTGCCGGACGACGCGGCGCTCACCGAGGTCCCAGAGGAACAGGCGGCCCTCCCGATCCGGCCCGAAGTAGTCGACGGCGTCATGCCCGCCGTATCCCGCGGCGATGGCGGCGGCCTGGCCGTCCGGCGTGAGGCTCAGCGCAGTGATGCCGCGCCTGATGTTGTCGGGGCTGGGGTCGATCTCGAAGTGGTGGAGGTGACGCTTCGCCTCGAGATCCCACACGGAGACGCCGCCGTCGACGTCCCCCGTGACGGCTCGGCGACCGTCGAGGCTCACCGTCACGGCCGCGACGCCCCGTCCTGCCCCCTCGATGCGGGCCATCCTTCGCCCCGTGGCGGCGTCGCGTAGCAGGACCGCCCCGTCCGGAGACCCCGTGAGGATGACCGAGCCGCCGGGAAGCACGGCGATCGCCCCCGCGTGGCCGCCGTCCTTCCACAGCTGCTCTCCGGTCTCGAGATCCCAGCCGATGAGCGTCCCTTGGCCCGGCCGGGCGCCACGCTCCCAGCCGGCGCTGACCGCCCGGCAACCATCCGGAGACACGACGGCGGCACCGACGCGGGACGCCTGGTCCCCCAGGACGCGCACGATCTGGCCGGTCGCGACGTCCCACACGATGATCTGGTCTCCTCGAGGCGGTCACCAGGCGCCGGCCGTCCCCGCTCATCCCGACAGCGATCACGGCGTCCTCGTGTCCGTGAAACACGCGCAGGAGACCCACGTCGTCGACAACCGTGGACGCGAGGAGGCGAACCATGGCCCGGCCGCCCCGCCGGCCCGCGTCGAGGAACTTTGCCGCCAGCTCGGGCAGACCCAGGAGCGCGGCGCGCTGGTGCAACTGCTGGAAGAAACCGGGCGCGAGCTGGGGCACGCTCCCGTCGTTGTCACCGGCAGGAGGCCGGAGGTGGTGCCGCTCGCGGTCCAGGAGGCGCTCGAGCAGGCGCAGATCGCGATCGGTCCCGGCCCAGGCGCGGGCGGCGCCGAGATCCTCGATCACCGAGTCGATCCCGCGCGACCTGTGCTCCGCCTCGAGGCGGGCGAGATCGCCGTACGCCTTCTTCAGCCTCAGCGCGGCAGCGCGGAGGAACGGACCTCGCGCGCGCTCCGGAATCAACCGGTGCACCACCGCGGCGACGAGCGGATGGACGCGGATGGCGGATGCGGGCTCCCCTCCTCCGATCAAGGACAGCTGACGAAGGAGGCGCAAGGGCCGCGACAAGCGGAGGGCGGTCGCGGACTCGCCGTCCGCGAGGCCCGTCAGCACGCCGAGCCGGCGCGCCGGGATGACGCTGGCCTCGGGCAGGTGCGCCGCGACCTTCAGGAGGAGACGCGCCGCCGGGTCGCGCAGCGTGCCCCATTGGCTCCGCAGCGTGACGCCGACGGCGTCCTCATGCCGGGTCGCGAGATCGCTCGGATCGATCCTCGTGCTGTCGATGGCCGCGAGCTTGCCCGTGCGGAGGGTTCTCAGATAACGGGCGTACGACACCTGGGGAACTTTCTCAGGTGGCTCGCGATCAGCGCCAGAGCCAGCGGCAAGTAGCCGACGGCGTTCGCAATGTCGTGTGCGGCCTCCACCTCGGGGGGCGTGGGCGGAGGCCGGTGCCGCGTGAGCAGATCCAGCGCGGGCTCCGGCCGAAGGATCTCGAGCACGTGCGCGGCAACACCGGTGAGCGTGAACGCCGTCCGCGTCGTGAACAGGACGTTGCAGCCGAGAGCGAGCGGGGGAACCGGCCGGTCACCAGCGACGGCGGAACGGCGACGTTGTCGATGATGAGCAGCATCTGCGGATGCGCGCGCGCATGGGCGGCGAGGGCCAGGAGATAGCGTCCGTTCGCGTCGGCTCCGTGCGGATCGTCGATGGCGAGGCGAAGGCGATCGCGCGCCAGCCGCACGAGCTCGGCGAGAAGCTCCGCCAGGCTCTGACCCTGTACCCAGTAGACGCCGTCGAAGGCGGCTCCGAAGCGGTGCGCGAACTCGATGGCGAGCGCGGTCTTGCCGACGCCGCCCATCCCGACGACGCCGAGGTGACTGACGGCCACCTTGTTCAGCTGGCCGATCAGCCCAAGGTAGATGGAGAGGAGGTCGTCCTTGCGGCCGATGAAGTCGTCGTCCGGCGCGAAGGGCACGTACCCCCGCACCGGAGTGCGAAAGTCATACCTCCAGGACAAGGCCGTGCGCCGCGCGACGTGCCTCGCCACCTTGCCGCGGCCGGCGCGCGTGGCCACGAACGTCACGCCTTGCATGTTCTGGATCTCAGCGGCAGCGCGGGCGCCCCGGGACACAGGCAGGGCACGATCAGCTTCTCGAGCGCGCGCGCGGTGAGCCATTCGTTCCGCACCCAGCGGGAGGCCGCCGACTCCTTGCTCCAGAGCAGACAGAGGAGATCGGCCTCGGCGAGCGCCTGGGCGATCTCGGCGGACCAGTCGTTCTCGAGCCGGCGCTCGTCGCGCAACACGTCGAGGCCCGCGGATCCGAGCGCTCGCTCCAGGGCGACGGCCGCCGAGCGGTTTCGAGAGGAATAGCTGATGAAGACGCGGGGCA
>CAVWWD010000003.1:0-167500 GCA_963758635.1 uncultured Candidatus Rokubacteria bacterium
CCTGACCGGGAAGCGCCGGCACATGAGCGCCAGGGCCAGGGTTCACCAGAAGCAGGGCCGTCAACGTGTCGGCAAGCGTGGACGAGTTGGCGGCGGGAGGTCGGTGAACACGACATGAGACCCGACTCAGACGTTCTGCCCTTCCGGAGCCGTAGAGACAGCCCCGGGCCCGGCGTCCGCCACTGCCCCTCTGTGATCGCGCCCGAGCCGATGGACCGCTTCTATGCGCTCGTGAGGGCCATCGCGCGATTCTGGATATGGTTCTTCGAGCGCGTCGAGGTCCGGCACCCGGAGCGAGTGCCCCTGGCGGGGCCCGTGCTCCTCTGCGTCAACCATCCGAACAACCTGATCGACTCGCTGCTGGTGGGGTCGGTGTTCCCGCGGAAGGTGCACTATCTCGTGACCGCCGCCCTCTTTTGAAAACCGCTCGTCGCGCGGTTCCTCGTCGCATCCGGTGTGATCCCCGTCTACCGGAAAGAGGACGATCCCGACACGATGGATCGGAACATGCAAACGTTCGCGGCGTGCCATCAGGCCTTCGACGGCGGCGGGCTCGTCGCCATCTATCCCGAAGGCACCACCCACGCGAAGGCGCGCGTGCAACGGATCAAGACGGGCGCGGCACGGATCGCGCTCAGCTACGAGGCGCAGGCGCCGGGATGCCTCATGGTCGTGCCGGTGGGGCAGGCTCACCTTCGAGGCGCGCAAGAGATTCCGGGGGGCGCGTCCTCGTCTCCTTCGGCGAGGCTGTTCCCATCTCGCCGTACCTTACCGTCTACCGCGAGCAGCCGGCGAAGGCGCTCCACGCGCTCACGACCGCGGTCCAGGGGGCGATGGAGCGCGAGCTTGTCCATATCGAGAGCATCGATCCGGAGCGGCTCGCGGGCACCGTGGAGGAAGCTCTGCCACGTGGTGCTGGAGCGTGAGCTGTGGGCGGAGCGCGGCCTCCCGGGACCGCAGATCGACCCGTTCCGCCTCTCGCGGTCGATCGGGGACGCCGTCGCGTACTTCCGCCAGCGGGACCCCGAGCGCGGCGGGCGGCTCTGGCAGCGGATCCAGGGCTACCGCGCTCTCCTCGCCGCCTACCGACTCCGCGACGAGGCCGCACGGTCGCGCCTCGAGCACGCGCCCCCGCGCCGCCGGGTGGCGCGGTCGTGGCAGGCGATCGCGGGCTTTCCGCTCTTCGCCTATGGCGCGGTCGTGAACTTCCTTCCCTACTATCTGCCCCGGTGGCTCGCGCCGCGGCTGGCCCGCCGGGAGACAGACGACGCGACGATCCGGCTCCTCGCGAGCGCTGTCGCCTTCCCGGTGTTCTGGGCGCTCGAGACGCTCCTCGTCGGGTGGGCGGCTGGCCTCGGCTGGGCGCTCGCTTTCCTCCTGTCGCTCCCGCTCGGCGGGCTGATCGCGTATCGTCATCTGGGCGGCACCGGACGGCTCCTCCGACAGCTCCGGTTCGGCGCACTCCTCCTCACCCGCGCTCGAGGAGGGGCGGCGCCTCCTCGCGGAGCGCCGCGAGATCATCGACGAGCTGGAGCGCGCCACGCGCGACGGCCGCGCCGCCACGAAAGGATTCTCAATGTTAGCCAGTCGGCCCGCAACAACAGCGCATCGTCCGCTCGCGCTTGACGCGCCGAGGCCAGGGCGCGATCGATCTGCCCACAACCTGGAGCACTCGATCGCCAACGCCGGCCTGCCGAACATCGTCCTGGTCGGGGCCTGCCCCGCCGAGGGGGCCGCGCTGACCCGCCTGATGCGGAGGGTGGACGTTATCGTCTGCTTCACCTCGGCGGCCGAGCACGTGCGAGGGCTCGCGGGCCCCGCCGTCCAGGTGTTGATCGACGACCGAGCCCTCGACCCGCGGGCGATCGAGATGCTCGCGGCCATCCTCGTGGGACACAACGGTGGCAGGGCGGCGGCCGTCCCGCCCGCCCCTCGGAGCGCTCCGAGCCCGGGCTCGATCAAACGGGTGCGCGATCCTGACCGCGGGGCGGCCACGTCGCGCAGGTGAGCCGTAATCGGAGTGAAGGAGGACGAGTCATGAGTGTGGCACGAGGAGACGGTCTGCTTGGGCCTGTCGATCAGAGGTCAGCGACAAGGGGAACGGTGCGCTCGTTCGCATGGCGAGCACGGGCATCGACCTGCTGAGCGGCGTCTGGCGCGATCTTCAGCGGCTCGCGCGTCGCGCCGCAGGCGAGGGGCCGACGCTCCGCGGGGCGCTCTCGAAGGCCCTGACGGAGTACGCGGCGGAAGCTGGAGATCTCGCCCGGATCGCGAGCCGCGCGCGACCAGATGAGCGTCATTGCCCGCTGTCCGGATTCGCTCGCCGAGCGCGAAGGATGCGCCGAGGAGCGGCGGCGCGCCATTCGCTGGCATCGGGGGGGGGGGCGGAAAGGAGCACTGCATGGCCATGCGGTACATGGGCATGATCGTTCCTGCCCTGGTCCTTCTCCTCTCGCTCGCCGCGGCGCAACCGGTCGAGAGCCAGGTCCCCCGCGCATCCGACTATGCCCCTGCAACAGAGAAAGCGCCCCAGTTGGCCAAGGCAGGACTTACTCACCGACCAGGGGCGATGACGTCCGGGCCGATCGCGAACGCGCTGGCGCCGTGACGACGAGTCCACAGAGTTCATGGGCAAGGCCATCGAGTCGTCCGATCACAGATCCACGCACGGAAGCTGAAGGAGGAAGGACGCCACGTATCAGGCGGCCGATCGTAGCCTGTATCAGACGGAAGGGCTTCTAGACGGTCCTGCCTGTCGGCGGGAACTGCAGCGAGTGAATGGGCCCACCCGCCCAGGCGCTATCGCTTTCACAAGTCTTGTGTTCTGTCGCCTCCTGGAGCCGCCGTCGTCGTTCGCGCTCCTCCTCGTTCTTTCGGTTTGCTACTTCGCCGCTTCCGGGCCCTTGACGACGCCTGATTGCCGATGCAGATCCACTGGCTCCGCGCGCGCGCGCGGGCCCGATCATGGCCAGCGTGACCTCCACGACGCGGAGCCTTCCAGGCCGGGCGCCGCCGGCTCGCCGCCGTGGGCGACGCGCGGTGGAAGTCCTTGATCTCGGCCACGTAGTTCGGTAGCAGTGTTCCGGGTAGTCGGGGTCTGTTGACGGCGTCGCCCGCGATCTCAAGCGGCCGTTGTGCGCTTCCCACATGGAGTGGTGCCGGTGATGACCGGTGATCCGGAACACGCGAAGTTGTTGCGCGAGCTGGAAGCAGGCCGCTCGCGGCCGACTGGCCGAGCGTGCCGGTGCCGAAGTGCAGCGTGAGGCAGGCGAGCTGCCCGAGCGGGCGCGGCCGTCTGCCGTCGGTGACGGCCTGATAACGTCGACCTCGGCGCCGAGCATGAAGCGAAGGTCGGCCACGGCGAATCGCCGGCGCGATCCTCGAGGTCGGGATGCTCGCCCGTGCTGACGCGCCGATCAAGGCTACACTACCGTCGAAACTGAACACGGCGGCCGTCCCTGTTTTCGTGTCCTCGACCTTTTCCGATCCTGGAGAAGTTCCGCGAGGCGGTGCGTCCATGATCCTCTGGCTCGGCGTGACTGACGTCGCGATGAGAGCTTCGGTCCTGCGACGCCTGCCCGCTGAACGAGTGCCACGTATCATCTGTGCGGAGAGCGATATCTTCGTCGGCCTTGATGCGCGCCGATACGGCTTCGTGCCGCGCGGTCAGAAGCGGTCCATCATCTTCAGCGAATACGAAGCGGTGCGGAAGTCCCGGCTGCCCATCCTCGCCTACCTCCTCGACGACAGTGGCGGTCGCCGGCACTTTGATCGATCGCGCAGACGCCAGCAAGCGCCGAGCCGACTTCCGATCGGACCTGAAGAAATGTCACATCGGGAGTTACTTTACCCGCGTCGAGGAGCTGGCGGCGACGGCGGGTGCGGAACTCGGCCGGCACCTTAGCCAGGGCCGCCAGCGCGTCACGCGGCTCCGACACTGTCGGGAGAGAGCCGGCGCGCGAGCAGCGGCGGCTCGACGCGCCGCCCACGGGAGAAGAGAGCGAGCGCGAGCGAGCGGCATCGGCCCTCAGCTCCCTCTGTCGGCTGCTAGCGTGCCGATGCTCGTGAACTGATGCTAGGACGGGACGAAGATCTCGCGGACACGGCGGTCAAGGCGCGGCAATGGACGTGGCGGTGGGCGAAGGGCCGCTGTGTCCTGATGCCGAGGTGCGGTACTGGGCGGCGTTCCGCATCGGCGAGACGCGCTGCAAAGCCATGAACAGGGGCTTGAGCACGCGGTTGCGCTCGTCAAGCTTCCGCGCGCAAGTCGGTACCCATCGGCGCCATCAGTAGGCGCCCGCTCGCCCGCCAAGATCGGCGCGGCACCGCCACGAGGCATCTCCTCAGCCTACCGAGCAGCCGGCACGCCGCCGAGGTCGTGCCGACCGCGATTGCCTCCCCGACGCGGTTCTGGACCCACGGGATGTTCTGCGTCGTCTGCTTCCACCACCTGGTCCCGATGTTCAGGTCGAAGGCCCTGGCGATCATCGACGACTGGCCGCCAGAGGCCTGCGCCCGGGTCGCGAGCCATCGTCGTTCGCGATCTGCAACACGTCTTTCAGTCGCGGACCATGCGCTGCGATGTCTACGGCGCGGTTACGTCGGCTGGGGCCGGCGCGAAATCCCTGTGATGGGCGGCCGCCGGGCGCGGCCCTGATGACTCTGCCGCGGCCTCGGCGCCACGGCTCGACGGGGTCGATCTTCACGCTCCGGCGCGTGCGCGCAGATGATTATTGCAAGCGTGAACTCCACTACGTGAGCCCGTCCAGGCCGGCCGCCGCCGGCGGGCGACCGGTGGCGACCGCGTGCCGACTTTCGTCAGATCACGCCCAATATCGGGCCCTTCGACATGTAGCGGCTTCTGATGCAGTCGCCGCTCTCTTCGAGAAGATCGGACCGGGCTCCCCGCGAACACACGAAGGCGGTGGCGTCTGTTGGTTTACCGTAATCAAGAGTTTCAAATGTCGGGGCGATCGTGTCTATGGCGAGGAGTAATCGTCCGTCCTGAAGGCGAAGTGCCCTCAACGATGCCAAGCGCTGCGGGGCCTCTGGGAGCCGTTGCGTCCCGATGTCGGAATGATGACGTTTGACGAAGATTCCGATCGTCATCTTCTACGGCGACTGCATCCCCCCGCAAGAAACAGTGGTCCAGGGATTGGATCAATGGCGCGTACGCCTGGCGATGGCCGAACTGTGGGCGCGAGCCGTGAACCGTCACGGCGGCGATGTCACCGTTGTCGTTCTGCCTGAGATCGGCATTCGCGGAAATACGCACTTCCCCTTCTCCGACCTGAACAACATCCAGATCGCGGATGAAATGTCCAGGTTCCTGGCAACGAAAGGGCTGGATTGATCCATCAGCCCAACTCGTGGCCGCGATTGACGTGCAGGACCAGCTCGGCCACCACTCGATCAAGGTGACAGTGGATGTCAACGGCCACCTGGTGCCTCGGGCGAACAAGGCGGCGGTGGACCGGCTGATCAGACACGGACGTTCCGGAGACCTGGCGGGAGCGTCTCGTGGCGTCCGGCGGGCCTACCGATGGTGGCGCTGAACGGCACCCCCGCGGCACCAACGGGCCTCCGAAGCGAAACGCGGGGCCACGGGGCGGCCCGTAACCCGCGTCAAGAATTGGTGGAGCTGAGGCGTGCCGAACTTGACCGGTGTTCTGCAAGTACCACAGAAGATCGGAATTCTGACATTGCCGTCCTCGGCTCGTGGTGGTCGTCGGTGAATTTCACCAGCGATCGCGGTCGAGGGCCAGCCCGGCGAGGAGTTCCTGGAGGCGGTGCTCGAGCCCGGGTCGTGTTCTTGTGGTCCTGTCGCTCGTGGCGGCCCTGGTCGAGACGCTCGCGGCGAGGCGGGAGGAGGATTGAGTCCGGCAGCCCTCGCGGCGTGAGTTGCGCTACTCTCTGCGCACCGTTCCGATCTCGACCGCCCCGACCGCTTGGGAGACTTCCGGCATGACGTGTCCCCGGTGCCAGGTGGAGAATGAGGCGGGCGCGCGCTTCTGCGAAGACTGCGGCGCCCGGCTTGAGGCGGCCTGCCCGAGCTGTGGCACCCCAGTCACGCCGGGCAAGAAGTTCTGCCGGTCATGCGGCGCCGCGCTCAGCACTGAGCCAGGGGGCCGCTTCGCCAGCCCCGAGTCGTACACTCCCGCGCACCTCGCCGAGAAGATCCTTACCTCGAAGAGCGCCCTCGAAGGCGAGCGCAAGCAGGTCACGGTCCTCTTCGCTGATCTGAAGGGCTCCATGGAGCTGCTCGCCGATCGTGACCCCGAGGAGGCGCGCAAGCTGCTCGACCCCGTGCTCGAACGGATGATGGAGGCCGTCCACCGTTACGAGGGCACGGTGAATCAAGTCATGGGCGACGGCATCATGGCGCTCTTCGGTGCTCCGCTGGCTCACGAGGACCACGCCGCACGCGCCTGTTACGCCGCGCTGCGCATGCAGGAGTCAGTGGCGCAGTACGCGGAGGGGGTCTTCCGCTCGCACGGGGTACCCGTCCAGATCCGCGTGGGGCTCAATTCCGGTGAGGTGGTCGTCCGCGCCATCGGGTCAGATCTACACATGGACTACACGGCGGTCGGTCAGACGACCCACCTGGCCGCTCGTATGGAGCAGATGGCGACACCCGGCACAATCCTCCTCGCCCCCGCGACCCTTCAGCTCGCCGAGGGCTATGTGCAGGTCGCGGCTCGGGGACCGGTCGCGGTCAAAGGCCTGCCGGACCCGGTGGAGATCTACGCGCTCACCGGAGCGACCGCGCAGCGGACCCGGCTCCACGCGGCCGCCGCGCGGGGATTGACGCGGTTCGTCGGCCGCGACGCCGAGATCGAGCAGATGCGCCGGGCGCTCGCCCTCGCGCACGATGGGCGCGGCCAGCTTGTCTCCGTTGTGGGGGAGCCCGGCGTGGGGAAGTCACGCCTCGTCTACGAGTTCACCCACTCCCACCGCACCCAGGACTGGCTCGTTCTGGAGTCGGGCTCGGTGTCCTACGGCAAGGCGACCAACTACCTGCCGGCCATCGATCTCCTCAAGGCCTACTTCAACGTGCACGACCGCGAGACCCACCGCGAGGTACGCGAGAAGGTCACCGGCAAGCTCCTCACGCTGGACCGGACTCTCGAGCCCACCGTGCCCGCCCTGCTGGCCTTGCTGGACGTGCCCGTCGAGGACACCGAGTGGCAGGGCCTCGATCCGCCGCAACGCCGCCGGAGAACCCTCGATGCCGTCAAGCGCCTCCTACTGCGCGAGTGCCAGCGGCAGCCCCTCCTTGTGATCTTCGAGGATCTCCACTGGATCGACTCCGAGACGCAGGCGCTCCTGGACAGCTTGGTCGAGAGTCTGCCGACGGCAAGACTGCTCCTCCTCGTCAACTACCGACCGGAGTACCGCCACGGCTGGGGGAGCAAGACCTACTACACCCAGCTCCGTCTCGACGCCCTTCCTCCCGAGAGCGCGTACGAGCTGCTCCTGGCTTTGCTGGGCACCGACGCCACCGTCGAGATGCTCAAGCCCGCTCTCATCGCCCGGACTGGCGGCAATCCCCTCTTCCTCGAGGAGAGCGTGCGGACGCTGGTCGAGACGCGCGCCCTTACTGGCAAGGGCGGGGCCCATCGACTCGCCCGGCCCCTCGACACGATCGACGTGCCCGCCACCGTGCAGACGATCCTCGCCGCGCGGATCGATCGGCTGGATCTTCAAGACAAGCAACTCCTCCAGACCGCCGCCGTCATCGGCAAGGACGTGCCGTTCGCCCTCCTGCTCGCCATTGCCGAGCTTGGCGAGGAGGACCTGCGCCACGGGCTCGCCCGCCTCCAGGCCGCTGAGTTCCTCTACGAAACGAGCCTCTTCCCCGACCTCGAATACACCTTCAAGCACGCGCTGACCCACGAAGTCACCTACGGCACCCTGCTCCAGGACCGACGTAAGGTGTTGCACGCCGGGATCGTCGAGCGCCATCGAGACGCTGCTATCCGGACCGGCTGATCGAGCACGTCGAGCGCCTGGCCTACCATGCCGTGCGGGGCGAGATGTGGGAGCACGCGGTCACATACCTCCGGCAGGCCGGTGCCAAGGCGTTCGCGCGCTGGGCCCATCAGGAGGCCGTGACGTGCTTTGAGCAGGCGCTCGACGGCCTTGTCGCATCTGCCTGAGACCCGCGAGAGGCTGGAGCAGGCCATTGATCTGCGCTTTGACCTGAGAACGTCGCTCTTTCCGTTTGGACAATTCGAGCGGATCTTGGGCCGTCTCCGCGAAGCTGAAGCCCTGGCGAGGACGCTCGAGGATCAACGGCGACTCGGTCAGACGTTCGTTCATATGTGCCTCAACGTCTGGATGACTGGTCATCCGCAGGAAGCGGCCGCGTTCGGCCAGAGCGCCCAGGCTCTTGCCGGGACGCTTGAAGATGTTCCGCTCCAGATCACGGGAAACCTCTACTTCGGCGTGGCTTACCTCGGTACGGGCGACTATCGACGGGCCGAGGAGCTTCTCCTGCAAGCCCTGCACTTGCTCGAAGGTGATCGGAGCAGGGAGCGATTTGGCCTCGCCTCATTTGTGACCGCGACCGCCAGCGCCTCGCGCTCTCCCCACAGCGCGGCCCGGATGTTCTTGACGTGGGTTCTCGCCGACCAGGGAAGGTTCAAAGAAGGAACCGCCCACGGCCAGGAAGCCATTCGCCTCGGCGAGGCGCTTGGTAACCCCTTCACCCTGGCCAACGTTAGTTGGCATCTCGCCAATCTCGAGATCATCAGAGGAGAGCTCAGCCACGCCGTCCGCCTGCTGGAACGCGGGTCGGCGCTGAGCCGCGAGTGGAACTTGCCCTTCTGTACAGTGGACGCGACAGGGAGTCTGGGCTACGCCTACGCGCTCTCGGGGCAGGTTGCTGAGGGCATCTCGTTGCTGGAGCACGCGGTCACCGCCAGTGAGACCATGCAATACGGAGCTGTCCAGCCACTCTACCTCTGCTATCTGGGCGAGGCGTATGTCCTCGCCGATCGGACCGAGGACGCTCTCGCATTCGCCGGGCGAGCCCTGACCCTTGCCCGTGAGCGCGGTCAACGCCCCTACGAGGCGCGGGCCCTCCGCCTCCTCGGCCAGGCCACCGCCCGCCTCGATCACTCGGAGCACGCTGACGATCATTACCGTGACGCGCTCGCGCTCGCCGAGAGCCTCGGGATGCGCCCCCTCATCGCTCACTGCCACCTCGGCCTCGGCAAACTCCACCGACGCACAGGCCAGCAGGAGCAGGCGCGCGAGCACGTCACCACCGCGACGACGATGTACCGCGAGATGGGGATGACGTACTGGCTGGAGCAGGCGGAGGCGGAGAGGGGAGCGTGACCGCGAAGCCCAGACCCCGCAGGAGGCAGGCGATCGCAAACAAGTACAGCGTGACGCTCCTGGACGGGAGCACGCAGCGAGTCGCGGTCGTGCGGAACGAGAGCGTAAGGTGTCATTCACGAGGCGGTTGGGGGGTGGTCCGCGCCTTGACTGGCGGCCGGGAGGGCTCGACCTTGACGTAACGCTCGGAGTCGGCCGCCGGCCGCCCAGGCGCCCGATGCCGCGGCGTCTGCGTTTGACAAGCTCGCGCCCGCTGTGGTTCATGTGACGCACTCTCAGCATCGAGTCGAAGGCCCGCCGAGGAGGAATCCCATGATGCTGCGCCGCCTGCTGATCGTCTCCCTGGCCCTGGCAGCCATCGTCGTGGCGAGCGTGCCCGTGCACGCGCAGACGACGCTTCGGGTCGTCATGCACTCCGACCTGAAGATCATCGACCCCGTCTGGACGACGGCCTACATCGTCCGCAACCACGGCTACATGGTCTACGACACGCTCTTCGCCATGGACGCGAAGGGCGAGATCAAGCCGCAGATGGTCGACAAGTACGACGTCAGCGCCGACAAGCTGACCTACACGCTCACGCTGCGCGACGGGCTTCTGTGGCACGACGGCAAGCCCGTCACCTCCGAGGACTGCGTCGCCTCCATCAAGCGGTGGGCGGCCAAGGACTCGCTGGGTCAGAAGCTGATGACCTTCGTCAAGGAGCTGCAGGTCGTCAGCCCGAAGACGTTCAAGATCCTGCTCAAGGAGCCCACGGGGCTCGTGCTCAGCGGCCTCGGCAAGCCGAGCTCGAATGTGCCGTTCATGATGCCCAAGCGCGTGGCCGAGACCGATCCCAACACGCAGATCTCGGAGACCATCGGGTCCGGCCCCTTCATCTTCAAGAAGGAAGAGTGGAAGCCCGGCGACAAGGCCGTCTACGTGAAGAACCCGCAGTACAAGCCGCGCAGCGAGCCGGCGTCGGGCCTGACGGGCGGCAAGGTCGTGAAGGTCGATCGCGTGGAGTGGAAGTGGATCCCCGATCAGCAGACCGCGATCAACGCGCTGCTCGCCGGCGAGATCGACTACATGGAAGCGCCGCAGCACGACCTGCTGCCGGTGGTGAAGAAGGACGCGAACCTCAAGCTCGTCGACTACAACCCCCTCGGGAACCAATACACGTTCCGTTACAACGTGCTGCACAAGCCGTTCGACAACGCGAAGATCCGCCAGGCCGTCCTCTACGCCTTCAACCAGGAAGACTTCCTGAAGGCGACGATCGGCGATCCCGCGTACTACAAGACGTGTCGGTCCTTCTATCCGTGCGGCGGGCCGTTCGAGACGACGAAGGGCCTGGAAGGCATGCTCGAGTCGAACTTCGCCAAGTCGCAGGCGCTCCTGAAGGAGGCGGGCTACGACGGCACGCCCGTGGTGCTGATGCAGTCCACGGACCTTGCCGTGCTTGCCAACCTGGCGCCGGTCGCGAAGTCGCTGCTCGAGAAGGGCGGCTTCAAGGTGGATCTGGTCGCGATGGACTGGCAGACCCTCGTCGCGCGGCGCGCGAAGAAGGATCCGCCGAATGCCGGTGGCTGGAACGCGTTTCTCACGGGGTGGGTCGCCGCGGACATTCTCGACCCCGTGATGATGGGATTCATGAACGCGGGCTGCGACAAGGCGATGTTCGGCTGGCCGTGCGACAAGGAGATCGAGGCGCTCCGTGATCAGTTCGCGCGCGAGACCGTCCCCGCCAAGCAGAAGGCCATCGCGGAGGCGGTGCAGGTTCGCGAGACGCAGTATCCGACGCACATCCCACTCGGTCACTTCTTCGTCCCGCTCGCCGTGCGCAAGAGCACGGATGGCTACGTGCAGGCGCCCGTGCCGGTGTTCTGGAACGTCACGAAATCGGGGAAGTAGCGGCGGTCCTTGAGGGCGAGCGGCACGCGGGGCCGGCGGTCTTCGTAGATCTCGTCAGGCGTCTGATGCTGGTCTACGTCGTCAAACGGCTGCTCGCCACCATCCCCGTCATGCTCGTCGTCGCGGTGGTCGTGTTCTCCATGCTGAGGCTGACCGCTGGGGATCCGGCGGCCATCATCGCGGGGGACAACGCCACCAGCCAGGACATCGCCGCGATCCGGGCCAAGCTCGGCCTCGAACGGCCGATCGTCGAGCAGTTCGGGATCTGGATCAGCAAGGTCGTGCGCGGCGATTTCGGTGAGTCGTTCTTCTTCAAGCGGACGGTGGCGTCGCTGATCGCCGAGCGGATCGAGCCCACGCTCGCGCTCGCCATCCTCACGCTCATCCTCACCGTGTGCATGGCGGTGCCGCTCGGGGTCGTCGCGGCCTGGCGGCGCGGCACCTGGATCGATCGCGGTGTGATGAGCCTGTCGGTGCTCGGCTTCTCCGTGCCCGTGTTCGTCATCGGCTACGCGTTCATCTACCTGTTCGCGATCCAACTCGCGTGGCTGCCGGTGCAAGGGTATCAGCGGCTCAGCGAAGGCATCGGCGGGTTCCTCGAGCGGCTGATCCTGCCGAGCGTCACACTCTCGGTCATCTACGTCGCGCTCATCGCGCGCACCACGCGGGCCAGTGTGCTCGAGGTGCTTGACGCCGATCACGTGCGCACCGCGCGCGCGAAGGGGCTCGGCGAGCTGCCGGTGCTGATCCGCCACGTGCTGCGCAACGCCTCCGTGCCGATCGTCACCGTCATCGGCTTTGGCGTCGCGCTACTGATCGGGGGCGTCGTGGTGACGGAGTCCGTCTACGCGATTCCCGGGCTCGGGCGGCTCACCGTCGACGCGGTGCTCGCCCGTGACTATCCGACGGTGCAGGCGGTCATCCTGCTGTTCTCGGTCGCCTACGTGCTCATCAACCTCCTCGTCGATCTCACGTACACGCTCCTCGACCCGAGGATCCGATATTGAAGACGGTCGCGGAACCGACCCCGGTCGCCCTGGTCGACGCGGCGGCGCCCGGCGTGCCCCAGGCGAGGGGCCGCATGCGTCGTCATCGCAGCATCGTCATCGGGGGCGCGATCCTCGGCGCGATGGTCCTCATGGCCCTCCTTGCGCCGGCCCTCGGCACCGTCGATCCCGCGCAGATCGATCCGGTCGCGCGCAACCGGCGGCCCGGCGCCGAGCGCACCGTGCGCAACGCCGATGGGACGCAGAGCACGCTCAAGCACTGGATGGGCACGGACAGCCTCGGCCGCGACGTTTACAGCCGCGTCGTGTACGGCGCACGCGTCTCGCTGATCGTCGGGGCCACGGTGGCCCTGATCAGCAGCCTGGTCGGGCTCGTGATCGGCATCCTGGCCGGCTACCTGCGGTGGCTCGACAACCTCGTGATGCGGATCATGGACGGGCTCATGTCGATTCCCGCGGTCCTGCTCGCGATCGGGCTCGTCTCGGTCTCACGCGCGGGCCTGCACAGCGTGATCCTCGCCATCGTCATTCCCGAGGTCCCGCGTGTCGTCCGCCTCGTGCGCTCGGTCGTGCTCTCGGTGCGCGAGGAGCCGTACGTCGAGGCGGCGATCGCGCTCGGAGCGCGGCTGCCGCGGCTGCTCGTCTTCCACGTCATGCCGCGGACGATCGCGCCGCTGATCGTCCAGGCGACCTTCGTCTGCGCGTCCGCCATCATCGTCGAGGCGATCCTGAGCTTCCTCGGTGTCGGCATTCCGCCGGAGACGCCGACGTGGGGCAACATCATGGCGGAGGGCCGCGCGCTGTTCCGCATCTTCCCGCACAACATCCTCTTCCCCGGCATCTTCCTCGCCGTCACCGTGCTGGCCGTCAACATGCTCGGCGACGGGCTGCGCGACACGCTCGATCCACGGGTCCGGAAGCGGCGCTGAGCTCACGAGCACGCTTGCGGCCTGCGTCGGCGGCGGTTGAAGCCGCCTTCAGTAGGCGGTTGCTCAGGAAGAAGGCGATGGTCGCCCCACGGAGCCTGACCGAGGCGCCGTGGATCTCGTGGTCATGATGGTGCCGCGTCCGGACGGCCGGCTATGTCGGCCAGCGCGCGATCCAGCGCTTCCGGGTCGAGCTGCGCGGCCTGCGCGTGGAGCACCTCAACCGCGAGCTGGGCCACGGTACGCCCCTCCAGGAGATGCACCACCGGCGGCTCGACGCTGCACGCCTCGACGATCCGCCCAAGAATGCGGGATGCCCGCAGCGAGTCCCCTCCGAGGTCGAGGAAGTCGTCCTCGACCCCGACGCCCTCGATCTCCAGCACCTCTTCCCACACCCGGGCGATCCGTGCCTCTGTCGGATTCCGCGGCGCCACGAACGGCTGGTCGAGCGCGGGGCGGACGCACGGTGGAGGCGGGAGCGCCGGCCGATCGACCTTGCCGCTGAGCGTGCGGGGGAGCGTATCGACGAGCACAAACGCACGCGGCACCATGTAGACGGGCAGCGTCCGCGCGAGCGCCGCGCGGAGGGCGCTCACCGTCGGCGTGGGGCGGCCCGTCGCGACGACGTACGCTACCAGGCTGCCCTCGCCCGTCTGCCCGCGGTCCGCCGCGACGAACGCGTCCGCTACCTCCGCAAGGGCCAGGAGCGCCATCTCCACCTCTGCCGTCTCGACACGGTAGCCCCGGATCTTCACCTGCGCGTCCTTCCGCCCCAGGTGGACGAGGCACCCGTCCTCGCGCTGCCGGCCGACGTCCCCCGTGAGGTAGATCCGCGCGCTCCCACCCGTGGGATCCGGAAGGAACACGGCGTCGGTCAGCTCCGGCTTCCGCCAGTAGCCCGGGGAGAGGTACTCGCTCTGCACCGCGATCTCGCCGGCCTCGCCGGGCGGCACGGAGCGGCGCTCTTCGTCCAGGATCAGCACCGTCTTGCCGACGACGGGATGGCCGACGGGCACGGTGGCGCCGTCCAGCGCGGTGTGCCGGTCCACGAAATACTGCGCGATCATCCGCGCCTCCGTGCACCCCATCGCGTTCTGCAGCACGCAGCCGGGCGAGAAATGCTCGCGGAAGAGGTCCACGTCGCGCCGCGTGATCACCTCGCCGCCGAGCATGACGAGCCGCATCGCCGGCAGCGCATCGGCGGCGGAGAGCATCGCGGCGACCTGCCGGAAGGCCGAGACGCTGAAATCGCAAAGGGTGATCGCGCGCTCGTCGAGCCAGCGCGGCAGGCCGGCGAGCCCGTTCGCCCGGATGTCGAACAGCCAGACGGACGCGGCGTTGAGCAAGGCCCCGAAGATCGAGGACACGGACGCGCTGGAACTGCACGAGAACAGGAGCCCGTAGCGATCGTCGGCGTGGACTCCCAGGTCCTGCGCGTGGCGCCCGACGTCGACAACCACATTCCGGTGGCGATGCGGGACGCCCTTGGGCTCGCCGGTGGACCCCGAGGTGTACAGGAGGTAGCAGAGCGCGTCCGCCGGTATGGGCATGGCGGGTGCGGGCGCCGGCGCACCGCTCGCGAGCGCGTCGAGGTCGATGATGTCGGGTCGCGGCGTCGCCAGCGAGGCCAGGCGCGGCGCGTGACGGACATCGGTCACGATCGCCCGCGCCTGCGCGTCATCGAGCAGGTGAGCGATCCGCTCCTCGGGCAGCGCCGAGTCGAGCGGCACGTAGATCTTCCCCGCCTTCAGCACGCCCCAGATGGCGGCGATCATCCTCGCCTCGTGCCCGAGCAGCAGGCCCACGGTCTCCTGGCGTTCCGGGCTCACCGCGAGGAGCGCGCGGGCAATGTGATTCGCCTCGCGGTCGAGCTGGGCGTACGTGAGGGTGCGGGCTGCGTCGCCGACGGCCACGCGGTCGGGGCCGCGCGCGACGAGGCGCTCGAATCGGTCGACCAGCGACCCGTCGGGCTCGCGCGCGTCGAACGACAAAGGGGCCATCCCGCTCATCGCCTCACCCGAGAGGCTGGGTCATGAAGGTGCGGCTGACGCCCGGCGGACTGCACGGACGGGTTCGGAACACGCAGCGCCCGTAGCGCTCGCAAAGCGCGGGCCTGAAGCGCTTCCGCTGTCAACCTCTAGCATCGATGCGATGCGCATCCTGGCTGGCCAGAGCGGAGTCCCTCGGCTCAGCGGGGTCACGCTAGCTTAGCTTAAGCTAGCCCGGGCGGAATTTCTCGGCCCCGGGCTGCGAAGGGGCTCGGGCTCGCGATCGGTGCTGGCGCAGGGGGACGAGTTCATCCAGTGAACGATCATGTGGAGGTGTCCATGGATCCGATCGAGGTGAAGCAGGTCAAGGAGATCATCCTGGTGAGCGACGATGTGCACGCGAGCCGCCGCCTGTACCGCGACGTGCTCGGGCTCGCCATGCCGGCGGCGCCGGACCGGCTCAACCTGGGACGTGTCGGATCGCAGTACCTGGGCGTGTCGCAGGTCGGAACGATGACTCATCCCGGGTTCGCCGGCCGTGTCCACCTGGGCCTGGAGATCGCGCCGGCCGACTTCGAGCGGGCGGTCGACCACCTGCGGCGCCACGGCATTCAGGTGTCGATCCGCGCTCAGCAGCCGGGGTACATGGACACGCCCGAGGGCGTGGGCGCCTACTTCCTGGACCCCGACGCGAACCTGATCGAGCTCTGGGCGCCGCGGTCCGCGCCGGCATCGACGTGAGGCGGCCTTGATCTCCAGGCTTGCTCAGAACTCGCGCAGGTGCTCGCGCAACGTCGTCCCGGTGTACTCCGTGCGGACGACCCCGCGCTTCTGGAGCAGCGGGATGACCTGCTCCACGAACGGGCGAACGTAGCCCGGCCAGATGCCCTGGCGAATCGCGAAGCCGTCGCCGCCGACGGCGTCGATCGTCTCCGCGAGCTCGTCGGCGACGCGCTCCGGCGTTCCGATGTACGGCTTCGAGTCGATGCTGACCTTGCGCGTGGCGATGTCGCGCAGCGTCGGCGTCCGCCCCGACAGGTAGAAACGGTCGAGCTGGCTGCGGATTCCCTGGATCGCGCGCGTCTCGATGGCGCCGGGCAGGGGCTTGTCGAGGTCGAACGTCGACAGGTCAGTCTGCAGCATGGTCGAGAGCGCCGCGAGGCCCGCCTCGACGGGCGCGCTCGCATACAACTCGTCCGCCCGCCGCCGGGCCGCCTCGTCGGTCTCGCCGATGATCGGCTTGGTCAAGAAGAACACCTTGCAGTCGTCCGGGTCCCGCCCCTGCTGACGGACACGCGCCTTGAACTGGTCGTAGTACTGCTTCATCTCGCCCGTGGTCTCCCGCGAGACGATCACGGCCTCGGCGTGGCGGGCGGCGAAATCCTGCCCGCGATCGGACGCGCCGGCCTGGATGATGACCGGCCGGCCCTGCGGCGACGGCGTGGCGTTCAAGGGACCGCGAGACCGGTAGTAGGTGCCGTCGAAGTCGATCGGCCGCACCTTGGACGCGTCCGCGAACGTGTTCGTGCGCGTGTCCATCACCACGGCGTCGGGGTCCCAGCTCGACCAGAGCTTGTAGCACAGCTCCATGTACTCGTCCGCGCGATCGTACCGTTGGTCGTGATCGAGCAGTTCCTGGTACCCGAAGTTCAGCGCCTCCTCGACCTTGTACAACGTCACGACGTTCCAGGCGATGCGCCCACGGCTCAAGTGATCGAGCGTCGTCATCAACCGCGCGAGCAGGAATGGCGGATAGAACGTCGTCGACAGCGTGGCCGCGAGGCCAATCCGGCGCGTCACCGCGGCCATGATCGCCACGAGCGGGCCCGGATCGTGAAACGGCGCGTGCTCGGCGTAGCGGAGATAGGCGTCCATCCGCCCCTGGTATGTCGCGGGCACGGCGAGGCTGTCGCCAAGCATGATCAGGTCGAACTTGGCGCGCTCGAGCGCGACGGCCATGTCTTGCCAGAGCTCCGGCCGGTTCCACTCGTATCCGGTGCCTGTCCGCGGACCGGCCCAGCCGTCGAGGCCGAAGCCCGCGTGCGGGCTGAACGCGCAGAACCACATCAAGTGCATTTTCGTCATGGTCGCTGCGGGCTAAGGCCACGCTCCGGTGAGAAGGGCTCGTGGGCGAACGGACTCGGAGCCCTCAGCCGGCTGCAGCTGTGAGCTCCGTCTCGACCGCCAAGATGGGCTCCCCTTTGATGGCGAGCGAGGGGCGACCATCCACCCCTACGGGCACGTCCCCCACGAGCGTGATCCGGTAGAGCTGGCGATCGAAGTCCGAATCGAAGATGTCGGTCGGCGCCAGGTGCGACGTCGCGCGGTTGTCCCACATGGCGATGTCGCCTGCCTCCCACTTGAACCGCACCGTGTACTCGGGGCGCACGACATGCTCCCAGAGCAGCTCGAGCATCATCTCGCTCTCGCGGGCAGTGAGGCCGACGATCGCCTTCAGGAAAGACGGACTGACGTACAGGACACGCTCGCCCGTCTCGGGATGCACGCGCACGATCGGGTGCTCGGTCTCCATCTCCCGGCGGCGAACGCTCTCGTCGTAGGCCTGGCTCTTGGTGGTCCCGGCGGGCGCCTGGAATCGATGGACACCGCGTAGCCCGTCGACGATGCCACGCATCGTCTCCGAGAGGCCCTGGTAGGCCACCGCGAGATTGGTCCAGAACGTGTCGCCGCCGTAGGGCGGAATGGTCACGCCGCGCAGGATGGAAGCCTTGGGAGGATTCAACGCGGCGGTGATGTCCGTATGCCAACCTGTCCACGGTCGCTGCGGGCGCGCGCCACGATTGGTCTGAGCCGTGCGGAACTTGGCGACCGAGTAGATCTCGGGGAAATCCTCGATATGGCCGAACACAGCGTGTCCGATGGTCGGCTGGCCCATCTGGCGCGCAAAGGCGACGTGGCCCTGGTGATCGAGGTGCTGGCTCCGGAAGAACACGACCTTCCAGCGCAAGAGGGCGTCATTGACTGCCTTCCGCGTCGCCGCGTCGAGCGGCCGACCGAGATCGACACCCGAGATGTCGGCACCGATGTGCAGCGCGAGAGGCTTCACCTCGATCGTGCGCGTCAGGTCAGCCATGGTTCGACTCCTCGACGGTATGTTGTGAGGGCGCACTCCAGATCCGCTCCCTACTAACGGCGCGGACAATCGTCGTGTCAAGGGGATTTTCCCCGGGACGCGAGCGCACGAGCTTCTTCGATGAACTGGCAGGTGGCGAGATCGAAGATCTGGGCCTTGTCGAGCTCTGGGTAGAAGCTGGAGCCGAAGCCCTTCGCCGCAAACAGCGACGCCCTGGCGGCCCCGCGGATCCACATCGATTGCGCGCCGTACGCTCGATGAGCTGTTCACCGGCTCGACGAGCAGGCGCAGGCGCTCGAAGCGACGATGGGGCAGGGGGACGCGGGGGTGGTTCAGGCGGCAGGGGCGCCGATCGAGCGCAACCCGACGCAACCCCCGCGCAACCAGGGGCCCCCTGAAAAGCAACGCGGGGTCACGAGTCGCCCCGTAACCCCGCGGAAGAAAATGGTGGAGCTGAGGGGAGTTGGACTTGAGAGAACACCCGTAAGTACCACCGAACACGAGGTTCTCCCTCTTCCGCCCTCTGGGCGGGGCCGCAGGAGTGGGAGCTGACAACCTGCCATAGGCTGTGACAACATCAGCCGTCTTCGTGATCGTCGAATTGTCGTGTGTTGAGGTCGTCCTGGGTGTCGGTGGTGTGGTCCTGGGGGCTTCTCTTTTAAAAAGAGGATCGATCATGAAGGGGTGGGGGGTGTGGAGGGGGAGTGGGGGTGGGAGGGGGGGGGATGAGGAGGAAGGGGGTGGTGGGTAGGTAGATAGGTGGTGGAGAGGGGTGGGGTGGGAGGTGTGAGTTGGAGCTGGGGGAGATGTAGGGAGGAGTGAGTGCTGAGGGTGGGTAGTGAGGTGGCACGACAGAGGGCGACTCGTTGAGCTCGGCAGGGTCTTCTCTGGGGGCGCAAGATGAAGGGTAGAGGGGGGAGATAGGGTGAGGTGGTGCGAGGGGGTGTAGTGGGTGTGGGGTGTAAGGTGAGCTGGAGTTTGGGGTTGTGGGGAGTGTGGGTAGATATAGGGAGCGCAGGTATGGGGATGTAAGTATGGAGAAGGGTGATAGGGCGATGGGAGCAGCGCTGCGCGGGGGAGTGCGAGGGAGCAGCGTAGCGATTGATGGGTAGTGGCGCGCGCGGGGGAGCAGGGCGCAGTGCGTGGAGAAGGGGGTATGCGGACTAGCGGCAGCGCGGGAAGCGGGGCGGAGGGTGATGATGCGCAGAAAGGGCGCTTGCTTGGAGTGTGGAATTGCGGGGGGTTGAGCGCAGGATGTGGGGTTGGGAGATGGCGAGCAGGGGATAGTAGCTGGGGTTTGCGATGATGGGATTGAAGCGCGAAGGCAGGGAGCTGCGCGGTGCGCGAGGTGCGTGAATGATGTAGCGCGGGAGGGGGGATGGGTGGTGAAGGTGTGGTGAGCTGGAAGCGGAGCAGGGTGGTGGGTAAACTGCGGAGCAGTTGCATGTGCGGGGGTGGGGATGCGCACACAGAAGCGCGCGATAGCGGATGCTGGAGATAGCGCAGGTGCTCAGCCGGGGCGCGTGTAGAGCAGCGCAGCAAGCAGGGGAGCGGACGTATCACGGTGCGGCACAGGGGCAGCGGCTCGGCACTCGCTGTGCAGGTAGCGGCGGAGCAACTAACGCTGAACGAGTAGCGCTTGGTCACGAACTGAGTGCAGCTTTGAGATCGGTGCAGGCTCGCTACGTTCAAACGCATCAGGGCGGCTCTGTGTGGGGGAGTAGCGTTGGTGCGTTTCTCCTTTCGATCGCACAGGGGGCGTTCTGTTTCACGCAACGTCTCGATTCTTCATGCCTCAGTTATTTTCGGATTGGGGTTTAAAGGGTCGTGCTCACCAGTGGGTGTAGACCGATCTGTGCGGCAGGCCTTCGAACGTCGACGTGCTGGCGTGCCTGGGCTGCGGTGGCCGGCTGCGGTTATCACCACGGTCGAGGACCCCGACGCGATTCAGGTAATCCTGGACGCGGTTGCTGGGTCGCGAGAACTGGTAGGTCGCGCACGCCCGTTCGCGTCGTCGGCGATGAACCCCAGCCACGGGACGGCGGTCCGAGCCTGAGTCGCTTCTCGCACGCCGCGGCCGCACAGGCCTGTTCGCCCGTGCCGGCCACGATTCGATCACTCGGTGCGGTGTCAGAAATCCCTTGACTCTCTCGTTGTCCGCGCTGTACCTGGAGGAGGAACCGGGGGACTGGCAGCGCTAAGCTCGGTAGCTTGAGGCAGATCAGCGTTATCCGTGGGCACGATATTTCTCTGCTATCGTCGCGCCGACGCCGGCGGCTATGCCGGCAGGATTTTCGATCGATTGCGTGCGGAGTTCGGCACCGATGGCGTATTTCGCGATGTCGATGTCATCGCGAGCGGCACGCATTTTCCCGAAGCGATTGCACGCGAGCTGCAGAGTTGTCGCGTCTTCATCCCGGTCGTCGGTCCAGGTTGGACGCGTGCGACCGACGAGACGGGCGCACGCCGACTGGGCAACCCTCAGGATTGGGTGCGCACGGAAATCGCCAAGGCTTTGGAGCGCAAGGTCTGTGTTGTGCCGGTCACGGTGGGCGGGGCGTCCGTGCCTTCGCCTAGTACTACCTGTGTTAGAAACCATCAACCCGTCCTCGGCTCGTGTCCGCACCATTGGCACGGCGTGGAGGCGAGCAGGGAGCGGGCGAGGAGGGCGTAGGCGGTGGTGATGGAGGTAGGCACATGGCGTTCAGGCCGCACCGGGAGCGCCCCGCGGCTTGAAACCTTTGGGAAGGGGAGCGGGGCGGAGGAAGGCCAGAGGCTCCGGGGGGGAAAGCCTCGCGCGCTCGGCGGCGAGGAAGGCATAGGCCGCGATGCATAAGGCGCCATGGTGATGGAAGCCGCGCCAGCCCGCCCCTCGAAGTGATCCAGTCCCAGCTCGTCCTTGAGTTCTTGGTAGTCGCGCTCGATCCGCCACCGCAGCTTGGCGAGGCGAATGAGGTCGACGAATGCGACGGTCTCCGGCAGCGTGGAGAGCCAGTATTTCGTCGGCGCGGGTTCGCCGCGCGGCCACTCGATGAGGAGCCATTCTTCGGGGCGCGGCGCCGTTCGATTCACGTCGCGATGCGCGGGCCGCACGCGCAACCGGGCGAAGCGGGAGCGCATGGCCCCGCGGCTGCCTTCCCGCCAGGTCAGCGTGCGCCAGGCCGTGGCCGGGAGCGCGGCGGCCAGCCGCTGATGACTCTGGGGCGCATGGCGCGGGGTGCGCCGCACGCGCGTCGGCGGCCGGCCGCGGCCGGCCCAGCGCTTCGGGGGCAAGGGGCCCGTGCCCGGCGGCCACGCCGTGGTCTCGCCCTTCACCCCGACGATGTACGCCAGCCCGGCGGCCGTCAGGGCCTCCCGAAACGCGGTGGTGTCGCCATAGCCGGCGTCGGCCACGACCGGCGCCGGCGCCAGCCCCGCCGCCTGCAGGGCGCGGATCTGATCGAGCGCGATCTGCCATTTGGGCTGAAACGCCACGGCGTCCGGCACACCCACCGCCCGCCGGCGGCGGCGATCTCGCGCCCAGGCTCTCCGGCAGGTAGAGTTGATAGGCGACCGGCAGACTCACGGTGTCGTTGGCCAGCGACACGCTCACCGCCACCTGGCAATTCTCCTGCTTGCCCAGCACCCCGCAGTACTGGCGGGCGACCCCCACCGAGTGCTGCCCCTTCTTCGGGAAGGCGGTGTCGTCCACGATCCACGCGGCCACGGGCCCATGGCGGGCCATGGGCTCTAGCACCCACTCGCGCGCGACCCGCAGCACTGCGGCGGCCTCCCAGGGCGCGTCGGCGATAAAGTGATGCATCGACTGGTGGCGGGACCGGACATGGCGTGGGTCCACCCGGGCGGCCATGGGCTCGATGCTCTTGCGGTCCCCCGGCAAACACAGGCCGGTGACATAGGCTCGGAGGGGATCATGCCGATCCTGGTGGCCGAGGGCACTGGCCAGCTGCTTCACATACGCGGCAAAGCGGTGGGCGCGAGCCGGCTCGGATGTGTGCATACGCCGAGACTGCCAGCGTACCCCATGATTCCCCTAACTTTTCTAACACAGTAGTACTAGCGAGCTACCGGAAAACCTACGCGAGCTTGCGCTCCTTCAATGGCGCGATCTCCGCGACGGTGACACGTGGCAAGGGGATCTCGATCTGCTGGTGCGACGCGTCGCAAAAGAGGTGGGTGGCGTGTCGCTGCTGCGCAGACGGCGGATTCTCGCCGGTGGAGCAGGATTACTCGCGCTCGGAGTGGGTGGCTGGGCCGTGATTGGATACGTATGGCAGCCGAAGCCCGACCTTTCCACGGAGCCTATAGTGATCTTCGAAAGCGGCAACGACATAGACGTGACACAACGTGTGGGGGGCCCACCCGAACCGACCGTCTTCGTCACTACGCAATCGTACTTCGTCAGCCACATCCACACCTATCACTGGAACGGGGGTCAGGGTGCTACGCCCGATCGAGTCAGGCTCCGCCGGTCGGACGGGAAGGTCTACGGTCCATGGGAGGTGAGGGCCTATCCGGGACATAAGAACGCGCCCAACGTGAATTGGGTCGTGGAACCAAAGTTTGTTCTACCGCCAGGGACCTATACCGTGGTCGATTCAAAACCGGATACCTGGTCGTTCAACGCGACCTCCGGTAACCGAGGCTTCGCCATCATCAAAGGACGTGCGCTGAAGTAACGTACCGAGCGCCTCAGCCTCGCTCGGCTGCGTTACTCGCTAGACGGGCGTCCTCGGATGCGGTGTGACAGCCGGACGAGGGCGTACGACACGAGGCCCGAAGTCAGCATGAGTGCCGCGGACGGTCCGGGCACGCCGATCGGCGGTCCCCCATCTGGCGCCCGGTTGACGACGCCCTCCGCCACGATGACGCGGAAATCCTCCCGGTCCGCGAAGCGGGGGTCGATCTCGATGAACGGATCGGCGATGGCGTGGAGCCCCTGGCCCGCTCCCTGGATGATCACGGCGAGCTGGAGACTGTCAACGTCCTCATCGGCGACCAGCGCCAGCGGAATGACCACGTGCCCTTCCCTGTCACTGCAGCCCGCGAAGGGGCCCCCAGGGATGCAGGCACTCAGCGTGACGGTCCTCCCGCCAACGCCTATCCAGGCCGTGAGATCCCGGACTGTGCTCGCGGAGCCGTCGAACTCCACGAGCAGCAGCGCGTGGATGAGCAGGGGCACATCGACGCCCACCCCCTCGGGAAGCAGCGCGCCGACCCCGAACCGGTAGTTGACGATCGCGCTCACCGTTCCCCCATCCGTCGACGAGAGCACGGCCTCGGCGGACGGCGGCGAGCCGCCCGGCAAGAGCGCACCGGTTCCGCTCGTTTCGGCCCGGCCGTGACAGCCGCCCACATCCACGACGATGCGCTCGGCGACGAGAGGATCCGTGCCGAAGAGCGTGGTACCCGGACAGGTAACCCGCTCTGTGAATCGGGCGTGGGGAACCTCCGGGAGTGCGCTCGCCGTCGTTCGCCCTCCCACGACGAGCCCAAGGACGGTGCACACGATCACGGTCGCGCATCGAGGCGCCGCACGGTAGCCGATCATGGGATCGCGCCCTCCCTTCCGTCGCCAGCGCAATGACTCAGGACCGTCACGGGAGGTCCACCAGGTGGCCCGAGACGGTGAAGACCGCAGTGACCTGACCGTCGCTCGCGCTGCGCTCGACGACCGCGAAGCCGGAGCCGAGGCCGCCCCCCAGCGTGTAGAGGCGGATCGGCTGGCTGGTCACCCAGTGGCCGAAGCTCTGGGAGGTGAGGACGAGGGCGTGCTCAACGTCGCTGCCGGCCTTGATGCGCGCCAGCACCCGCTGGCCAACCGGCACTACCGCGTCGACGGTGACGTGCTCGATCACCAGCCGCTTGCCCTCGGGCGCCGGCGGGATGATGCTCTGCTGCGCTCCGGTTCCCTCCGGGATCACCATGACCACCTCGGCCTGGAAGGGCTGAAAGGCCGGGTTCTGCGCGTCGCGGACGAACGCCGCGTTGTTCGCGCGGTTGACCACCGTCACCTTCGCGTTGTTCACCACATTCACGTCGGTGGCCGCGGCCGCCGGCGATGACCACCAGAGGACGCCCGACGCGGCGAGGAGGCCCGCCGCCCCCACGCGCCAGAGGCGCCGGAGCCTCCGCGACGCGGGCGCTGCTCCGGGGGTCGGGACGCCGAGACGGTTGGCGATTCGCACGGTCGTTGTCATGGATTCTCCTCTCAGAGCGCGGGTCGGGTTGCTCTCCCAAGCCTCGCGTGGGGGCGTCATCGCAGCGTCATCGCAGCCGTCATCGGCGCCCCGGGCGCCTTGACCCTCGGCGAGCGCGATTGATACAGTCGGCTCGGGCTTGCGGCGCCGCTCGGCTACCCGCGACGGTCATGGAATCGCTGACGGTCAGGCTCTTCGGAAAGTTCGAGCTTCGGGGCGCCGGTGAGCGACCGCTCGCGCTTCCCTCGAGGAAGGCCCAGGCCCTGCTGGCCTATCTCGCGATGCGCCCAGGTCAGCGCCACGCGCGCGAGCAGATCACCGCGCTCCTTTGGCCCGAGACTGACGACGGCCGGGCGCATCACAGCCTTCGCCAGGTGCTCTTCGTGACGCGGAGGGCGCTGGCCCCGGCCGACCCGCTCCTCACCGCCGACGCGCTGGTCCTCGATCCCGCGGTGGTGGACGTGGACACCGTGGCGTTCGAGCAGCTGAGCGCCGCGGGGACCCCCGAGGCACTGGAGCGGGCGGTCGCGCTCTACCGGGCGGATCTGCTCGAGGGCTTCCCGCATGCGTCGGCGCCATACGAGGAGTGGCTCTGCACCGAGCGCGAGCGCCTCCGGGAGCTCGCGGGCGACGCGCTGGCCAAGCTCCTCGCGCACCAATCGAGCGCGTGCGAGACGGAGCCCGCCATCCGGACCGCGCTCAAGCTCCTCGCCCTGGATCCGTTGCAGGAGCCGGTCCATCGGGCGCTCATGAGCCTGTACGCCCGGCAAGGACGGCGCGCGACCGCGCTCCGCCAGTACCAGATCTGCGTGGTCACCCTCAGGCGGGAGCTCGGCGTCGAGCCCGAGGCCGAAACGCGCGCCCTGTACCGGGAGATCCTGCCCCGCTCGGGCCCGAGCCTCGGGCCCGGGGTCGACGGCCTGGCCGGGCCTTCCCGGCTCCTCCGGCGACGGGACGAATCCGAGGCCCCGCTGGTCGGCCGCGACGCCGAGATGCGGCAGCTTCGTGCCGCGCTGGGCGAGGCCTGGTCGGCGGAGGCGCGCACGATCGTTATCGGGGGCGAGGCGGGGATCGGGAAGAGCCGGCTGGCCGCCGCGCTGGCCGAGGAGGCGATCGCCCGGGGTGGGCGCGCCCTGCTGGCCCGGGCCTGGGAGTCCGAGCAGCTTCCCTTCCAGCTCTGGATCGACGCAGTGCGGGACGCCGGCGTCCTGCTGGACCGCGACCTGGTCGAGGCCCTGCCCGCGCGGGTCCGCTCCGAGCTCGCGCGGCTCTTCTCGGAGCTGGGAGGGCCCGCGGCGCCGCGGGCGTCCGGCGGAGCGGGCGCGACGCTCCTGTTCGACGCGATGCGCGAGCTGCTCGCGCGGCTCGCCGAGCGCCAGCCTCTCGTCCTGGTCCTCGACGACGTCCACTGGGCCGACGAGATGAGCCTGCAGCTCCTGTCCTTCCTGGCCCGCCGGCTGCGTGGCACGCTCGTGGTGGCGACGGCCAGGGACGAGCAGCTCGACGACGCGACCGGGCTTCGGGGCCTCGTCGACGACCTGGAGCGAGAGGGGCGGGCGCGGCCGCTCCGCCTCGCCGGCCTCTCCCGGGGCGAAACGGAGGTGCTCGTCCGCGCCCTCGCCCGTACCGGCGCGGAGCCGTACTGGCTGGCCCTGGCCGGCGACCGGGTCTGGACGCTCAGCGAGGGCAACCCGTTCGTGATCGTGGAGTGCATGCGGACCTTGCCCCGCGCCGGAGCGGACGAGAACGTCTCGCTGCCGCCGCGCATCCGCGACCTGATCACGGCGCGCGTGGACCGGCTGAGCGAGGCGGGCCGGCAGCTGGCGGCGGTGGCTGGCGTGATCGGACGCGAGTTCGCCTTCGGCGTCGCTCAGCAGGCCGCGGGCCTCTCCCCCGAGGCCGCCGCCGAGGCCGCCGAGGAGCTGGTCCGCCGCCGGGTCCTCGACGCCGCAGGCGAGCGGTTCCGGCTCACCCACGACCGCATCCGTCGGGTGCTCTACGAGCGACTGCTCGCGCCGCGCCGGCGCCTCCTCCACGAGCGCGTGGCTGAGGCCCTGGAGGCGGAGCACGCGGGGCGCCTCGACGAGGTCGCCGACCAGCTCGCGCACCACTACGCGCAGGCGGGCGTGGCGGAGCGCGCGGTGGCCTGGCTGGGCGTGCTCGTGCGCACCGCGCTGCAGCGCTACGCCTTCGCGGAGGCCGAGCGCTGGATTGATCACGCCCTCGCGCTCACCGAGCAGGTGCCCCCGCTCCTGCGCGACCGCCTGTACCTGCCGCTCGTCATCCGCCGGAAGGCCTACTCGCTGTCGCTGCGCGGCTGCTCGCGGGAGGTGCTCGACCTCCTGCAGCCGCTCCAGGACCGCGTGCAGGCCGTTGGGGAGCCGGGCCTGGCTGGCTGGTACTTCCTCCGGTTGGCGTACGCCCACAACTACCTGGGCTCGCCCGACGAGACCCGCGCGACGGCGACGCGCGCGCTCGACGAGGCCCGCCGGAGCGGAGACCCGGAACTGATCGCGTGCGCTCACTGCGCGCTCGCGATGAGCCAGTACTGCATGGGGGAGCCGCGCGTCGGCGCCGATCACGCCCGCGAGGCCATCGCGGCGCTCAGCGCCCGGCCGCCCGTCGTCTGGCTCGGCTATGCCCATGCCTACCTCGCCGGCAACCTCTACTTGCTCGGCGAGCTCAGGGCCGCGCTGGCGTCGGCCGAGACCGCGGCGACGATCGGGGCGAGCATCGGCGAGACTGTCGTCCAGGTCGAGGCGGGCCTGGCCGCGGGCCGCATCCGCGTGGCCTGCGGCGACTGGGAGCACGTGGCCGAGGACTGCCGCGTCGCGCTCGAGAGCCAGTCGGAGCTGAGCCGGGCCGCGGGGACGGCTCTCCTGGGCTACGCGCGCCTCGATCGCGGGGAGGCCGCGGAGGCGCTCCCCTTGCTCCGGGGCTCGGTCGAGCAGCTCACCCGCCTGGGGCTACGCTACCTCGCGGGCCGCTTCATGCCTGCGCTGGCCGAGGCCTGGCTCGCCGTGGGCGATCGCGCACAGGCGCGCTCGTGGGCCGAGCAGGCATGCGCGCTCAACGGGCAGATCCGGTCACGCTGGGCGCTGGGCCTCGGCCAGCGCGCGCTCGCCCGGGTGGCGTGGGCCGACGGCGCGCTCGCCGAGGCGGGCCGCGAGGTCCGCCGCGCGCTGGCGACGTTCGCCGAGGTCCCGATGCCGTACGAGCTCGCCCTGACCCATCAGCTCCTGGGCGAGCTGGCTGCGGTCACCGGCGAGCCGAGCGACGCCGCGGCGAGCTTCCGCCAGGCGCGGTCCCTGCTGCGGAGCCTGGACCTGCCGAAGCGCGTGGCCGACGTGGAGCGGCGGGCCCGAGCGCTCGCGCTACCACTCGAGAGCTGACGCAGGGCCCTCGGGGCGTGGGCGAACATGAAGGGCCCAGGCGATTCCCAGCCTACCCCTCGCGCTGGGGCGCTGTCCTCAGAGCAGGCGCGCCAGCACCTCCGGGGGACGTGGCGGCGAAGCGCGGGAAACGCCTCCAGCAGCCGGGCGATGTGGCTCACGACGGCCTCAGCGTACGCGTTACGGGCGCTTGAGGCGGCGATGGTCAGGGTGAGGTCGGGCAGGTCGGCCGAGAGGAGACCGGCGGAGCGAAACCCGACGCAACCCCGCGCAACCAGAGCGCTGCCGAAACGCAGCGCGGGGCTACGGATCGCTCCGTAACCCCGCGTCAAGAATTGGTGGAGCTGAGGGGGCTCGAACCCCTGACCCCAAGACTGCCAGAGCGCGAAGAAGATCATAAGTCATCGATAGATAAGAAGCGCCGCTCGGCAAAACGCGGCAAAAAGTAGCACCGGACGCCACCCAGACGGCACCCGCTACGTGATCGCGAACCGCTGGGGCCGGGCGCGGCGGCGCGGTCGCCCCCGAAGCCTGCCCGGTTAGCCATGGTGCGCCGGCCAGGATCTTTGTTGGCGGCTAGGCGGCCCCGCGCACGTCGGCGCCGAGGGTGCAGCACGAGCTTTCCGCGGATGCCGAGGCGGGCCCCGCGGCAGCACGAGTGGGCGCGGGCGACGTGCGTGTCCGTCTCCGTGGCCTCCATCGCGATGCCGCAGGCGAAGTCACCGGCCGGGTCCCGGTCGTCGGCGATTGCAGGATGACGTACGACGCGCACGCGCCGCGCCCGAAGCGGACCTGCCCCGACTTCGTCCTCCGAGCCCAGCTTGTATCGCACGTAGCTGTACAGGCCGCGGCGGCTCTGCTCGTTGGCGGCCTTGTTGAACCGCGCCTGCTGCTGGTCGGCGACCAGCGCCCACTGCACGGCGTCCAGGATGTTGCGGTCGAGGATCTTCAGCTCGCGCAACATGTCGAGCGTGTTGCGGCGGGCCTCGCTGAGGGACACGCCGGGCCGGGCCGCAAACACCTCCGGCCGCAGCAGCGACGCGATGGAGTGAGCGTAGCCCTGGAACAGAGGCTGCTCGTCCCGGGCCACACGTACGAGGGCCTCAAGGATGCGCGCGCCATACGGGTAGAAGTTGAGCACCTCGCCGATGGCGCTGCGGTACTCGAAATGGAACCAGCCGGCGGCCTCGAGCCGGCCGACGAGCCGGCGGAGGTGGCCCGCAGCTGGGCCGCCTCGTCGGGTGATGCCTCTCCGGCGTCGTCGGAATCCACGGCCAGCGCCAGCAGCTCATCACGACGGTCCGACCACGCCGGCGACTCCCGGACCAGCTCCTCGGTCGTGTCGACGACGACGCTCCGGAGCAGGAAGAACGGCTCGCGCTCGAACTCGTAAGACCCTACCGCACGCCTGATCGGTTGGCTACTTGGCGGCCGTCGGCGGCAGAGACGAGGGCTCCCTTTCGCCTGCGCCTCTCCCATGGAACTGCCACCGGGAATGAGGTCCCGAAGTCGCGCTGCACGCGACGCTGATTCGGCGTGACCGGTGAGCTGGCGGTCCCTCATCGTGCCCGACCGATCCCGTAAACCGTAAATATGGCAATATGGGATCGATGAAGACGACCATCGAGATCCCTGATCGGCTGTTTCGCAAGGCCAAGTCGAAGGCCGCTGAGCGCGGTCAGACGCTCAAGGAACTCTTGACGGAAGCCTTGCAGGAAAAGCTCGCGCTCAGTGCGGGCCGAGCTGGTCGCGGTGAGCCCGGGTGGATGGGCGGGTTCGGCAAGCTCCGCCGTCTCCGCAAGGAGACGAAGCGCATCCAGGCTCGGATCGACGAAGCGTTCGAGGTCATCGAGCTCGAGGATGTCCGGGTTGGGCTCAAGCGAACAGGTCGACCGATCCCGGCAAACGATGCCTGGATCGCTGCTCTCGCGCTACAGCATGGGCTGCCGGTCCTGAGTCGAGACCGGCACTTTGACGCAGTGCCGGGCCTCGAGCGCGCGGGATGGTAGCAGAACACTGGCGGGATCGGCTGGCGTGACCCGGCGTGGCCCCCGTGTGACCAAGCGGTCGTTGCAGTCGGCGTACCCCAAGACCAGTCCGAACAGGCGCTGACGCACCAACTGCAACCCCGACATGCTGGACTTTGCCCGGGTGGCGGCCATCCCGCAGGCAGCGGGCGACGGCCGCCGTGACCCCGGCTGCCGATCGACGGCCTTGAGCAGTCACGCATGAAGCCTTGAGCAGTCACGCATTGAAGCGGGTCGAATAGCGCGTACGGTATCTACTCGGATGCCGACGAACGCTCTCATTGAATAAGCGGAAGTAAGAAGTAAGAGGAGTAGGGAAATGATCAGAACGAGCGTGATTGCAGCTTGCTTGCTCTTGGGTCTAAGCGCGGGGGCACAAGCGACGCCTGTTTCAGAAGTCGAGCCCAACGATACGTTCTCAACTGGCCAGAACGTCGGACCACACGACGGAAGCCTTAGCATCACCGGCTTTCGCGAAGATGGCGACGTCGACTTTTTCCGGTTTCAGGGAACCTCAGGGGATGTAATCACCTTGGAAACTTTCGACTTGGGCGGCGGAACATTTTTCGATTCCGTGATTGTGCTGTGGGACCCATCGGGGGCTGAGATTGCCTTCGATGACGACAGTGGCGCTTGTCTTTTTTGTTCAAGGCTTGATTTCACGCTAGTAGGTTCCGGCCTTTTCGAGGTCTCCGTGTCAGGCTTCTTCTCCAGCGACACGTTCAACTATCGCCTTGACATAAGCGGCTTGACGCCAGTGAGTGCCGTTCCCGGGCCAGGCACGTTAGCCCTTCTCGGACTCGGTTTTGCCGGTTTTGCGGCGACGCGTCGCCGCAAGCAGTAAGCATCTTTCTCTTCTACAGGGACCCATGTCCAACGTACCCCCGGGGATCCATGCGGACCGACAAGCCGCCCTTCAATGACGCGCGTGTGCATCGCGCCAGCTCTCATGCCGTCGACCGTCAGGCCATCAACGATTCCGTCTTCCTCAGGGGGAAGCGCAGTCCGGGTGCCTCTCGCGGCCTGCCCGAATGGATCTCCTCGCATCGACCAGCTGGAGCTAGCCAGCCCAAGAGCCCAGCCGCCCCGTCGGCCGGCTTACACGACTCACGGTCTCCCTGAGGCCGAACCGTGAAGTGTCCCGGCTAGCCGCCGACGACCGAGCGCCGGCGCGGGAGCACGCGATACCGGTGCCATGATCGGACCGAGGCCCGGCCCCGGTCAACAGTGGCCCGGGATCGACGCCGAGGCTGGTGGGCGCGGAAGCCCTCGCGCTAGAATCCGGCCGGGAGGGCGCGCGCAGACCCCCATGAGCCACGAGCGAGCGGTGACCGTCGAGGAGATCGTGGGTCTCGTCGACGCGTGGCGCGGCCGGCCGGTGTCCATCCAGCGGCTCACCAACGGGCTCACCAACGCGAACTACCGGGTCGACGTCGACGGCGAGGCGTTCGTCGTGCGGATCCCGGGCGCGTCGACGGAGCTCCTGGCCATCGACCGGGCGAACGAGCTCCACAATGCCCGGATCGCGGCCGGGCTCGGCATCGGCCCCGCCGTGCTCCACCACTTCCCGGAGAACGGTGCGACCGTCGGGGAGTTTCTGCACGGCCGGCCCATGACGAACGCCCGCTTCGGGGAGTCCGGCATGCCCGCCCGGATCGCCGCGACGCTCCGAGACATCCACGGCGGCCCGCGCTTCCTCCGTGACTTCGACATGCTGAGCCTGGCCGCGCGGTACGAGGGCGTCTTGGAGGCGCGGGGCTTTCCCTTCCCCTCCGGGTACCGGGCGCGGCGGCCCACGATCCAGGCGATCGGCAGAGTGCTCGCCGCGCGCCCGCTTCCCGCCGTGCCCTGCCACAACGACCTCCTGGCCGACAACTTCATCGACCAGGACGGGAGGCTCCGGCTGCTGGACTGGGAGTACAGCGGCAACGGCGATCCGGCGTTCGAGCTCGGGAACAACTGCCGCGAGCTGGACTACGGCGAGGGTCAGGTGGAGGAGCTCTGCGGCGCGTACTTCGGCGGCGCGCAGGCGCCGCTGGTGGCGCGGGTTCTTCTCCACATGATCGTGTCCGACGTCGGCTGGTCGCTCTGGGCGGCGATCCAGCGGGCGATCTCCCGGATCGCGTTCGACTTCGAGGCCTACGGCGCCGCTCGCTGGACCCGGGCCGAGGCGGCGATGGACGCTGCCGACTTCCCGTGGTGGCTCGAGGCGGTCACGGAGGCGGCGCGCCGCTGATCGAGGCGCGGAGGCCTTTCAGCGCGCTGCCGGCACCACGCCGCGCCCCGTCCCGAGGCGGCGGCTCACGCCTGGAGCTTCCGGACGACCTTCCCGCTCGTGTCGGTGAGCCGGAACGCCCGGCCCTGGTGCCGGTACGTGAGCTTCATGTGGTCGAGCCCCATCAGGTCGAGGATCGTCGCGTGCAGGTCGTGGACGTGGACCGGGTCCTCCGTGATGCCGTACCCGAGCTCGTCCGTCGCGCCGACCAGGGTGCCGGCGGCGATGCCCCCCGCCCGCCATCCACATGGTGAGCGTCAAAGACGCGATCGTTATCGGCCGTGAGGTGGCTGAGTTCCGGTTATCCTGGATCGAGGATCCGATTCCTGCGAACGACCATGACGGACTCCGGCAGATCACCGAGGCGTTGGAGACACCCGGTCTGCGCCGGAGAGACCTTCCACCAAGCAATCGAATTCCGTAGCGTCCTGGACCGCCGCGCAGTAGACATCATCATGCTCTGTTTGGAGGTGGGAGGCATCACACAGTTTCTCAGGATCGCCCACATCGTTGAGGCATACGGAGTTCCGCTGACCTACCACGTAACCATGGAGGCGGCGGCACATGCGCTCGCTGCGGTTACCGGCCGCATCGCCCCGGGCGCCTATCTTCCTTGGGCTGCGCCGCTGTTCACGGAGAAGCTACCAATCCGGAATGGCCGGCTTGCCTTGTTCGAGCGGCCGGGCCTAGGCTTGGATCTGGATCCGGCAGCGCTGAAGACGTTCGCGGTGTGACGGAGCCGACGACGTGTTGGATGGACAGTTGACGACGAGCTTCGGGCCATTGGCTGGCATGGCTTAGTCGCAAGCGACCAGCTTGGCCACCACTCGATCAAGGTGACCGTCGATGTCTATGGCCACTTGGTGCCCGGCGCGAACAAGACCGCGGTGGACCGGCTGGATGAGCAGGCGCAGGCACTCGAGGCGGCGATCGGGCAGGGGAATGGCGGCGAGGATCAGGCGGGAGGGGAGCTGATCGAGCGCAACCCGGCGCAACCCCCGAGCAACCAAAGGCCCACCGAAAAGCAACGCGGGGTCACGGATCGCTCCGTAACCCCGCGAGAAGAAAATGGTGGAGCTGAGGGGGCTCGAACCCCTGACCCCAAGACTGCCAGCCTTGTGCTCTCCCAACTGAGCTACAGCCCCACCGCGCCGGCAAGGATACCCTCGGCCGCGCGAAGGTGTCAAGGATGGCCGCTATTTGGCGCGCAGTGGACCGCCGCTCGCCGCGCCATCCCCCACGTCAGCGCGGGTCGTCGCCCATCCGGTACTCGCAGGTGAGCTCGTCCAGGCGGGCCTTCACGTCGGCGGGAAGCTCGACGGCGGCCGCGGGGAGCACGTCGGCGAGCTGCTCCGGGCGGCTGGCCCCGACGATCGGCAACGTCACCGCCGGATGCGAGAGGACCCACGCGACGGCCAGGCGCGCGAGCGGCATGCCTGCTTCCTTCGCCACGCCGCGAAGATCCTCGACGGTGGCAAACTCGCGCTCGTGCCAGTACCGATCCTGGTAGCGAGTCCCCGCGGTGCCGAGCGTGAAGCGCGTGCCCGGCGTTGGCGCGCCCTCCGCGCGATGCTTTCCGCTGAGGAAGCCGCCGGCCAGCGGGTTGTACGGAATCACGCCCACGCCGTCCTCGAGGCACAGGGGAAGCAGCTCGCGCTCGATCTGGCGGAACAGCAGGTTGTAGCGCGGCTGGACGGAGTCGAATCGCGCCAGGCCCAGGAGCTCCGAGCGGCCGAGGGCGCGGGCCACCTGGTACGCGTGATAGTTCGAGCAGCCGACATAGCGAGCCTTGCCCGAGCGCACCACGTCGTCCAGCGCGCGGAGCGTCTCGTCCATCGGCGTCTCCGGGTCGGGGTGGTGGATCTGGTAGAGGTCCACGTAGTCGGTGCCCAGACGCGAGAGTGACGCGTCGATGGCGTCGAGCACGTGCTTGCGCGACGTGCCCCGATCCCACGGCCGGCGGCCGGTGGCGCCCGAGCACTTGGTGGCCACGATGAAGTCGGCGCGTCGGCCCTTGAGCCATCGGCCCACGATCTCCTCGGTCCGGCCCACCGTCTCCGGCGTTCCGCCGATCGGATAGAACGTCGGCCGTGTCGAGAAAGCTCACGCCGCCGTCGGCGGCGCGGTCGAGGATGGCGAACGACGTGGGCTCGTCGCACTGCAGCCCGAACGTCATGGTGCCGAGGCAGAGACGCGAGACGCGGAGACCGGTGCGGCCGAGGCGGACGTGGCGCATGGGCCCGAGGGTAACGTCGGGGTCACGCCGGGGCAAGCGACGGCCGCGTCGGTGGGCCGACACTCGACGGGTCCGGACGGTCCCGTGGCGACGGCTGCTATCATCCCGGGCGATGCCCATGCTCGTCGTCCGCGTGCCGCTGCCCCTTGCCGACGTCCGGCGAATGGCCGCCGAGCAGTTCGGGGACTTCGTGAAGGCGGTGGTCGATATCGAGCGCGAGGTGATGGCCATCGGCGGCGAACTGCACGCCGATGGGAGGCCCTCCTCATCGAGGATGGCAGCCGTCAGGCCGACCTGTGGGGCATCAATCTCTATCCGGACCTTCCGACGGAGCAGCTGGTGGAGTTCGACTCCATGATCAACGTGCGGCCGTCGCAGGGCAATCGATCGCGAGGTGTGGACGACCCGGATCGGCGCCGCCGGATCGAGGCGGTCGTCCGGCGTCTCATCGTGCCGTGATGGAGCCCGTGTACCGGCACCGAGAGCTTGCCAGCGGGCGGTGGCACGTCCTGTCCCTGGCCGAGCAGCTCGCCAACGTGGGCAGCGAGGTTGGACGGATGCGCCGCGCCCGCGACGAGGCCCTCAGGACGCGTGCCTTCGAGCGTGCCCTCGAGCTCCTCGATCTCACCCTGGCCGACCCGCGCTGGCGCACTCGCCTGCGGGAGGTCGCCCGCGCCCGGGAGCTGCTCTGCGACGCGGCGACGGGGGGCGCCGAGTACAGCACGACCCTCGAGGATCTGGACGCGTACTTCCTCGCGTTCGCGATCGCCGCCCGGCGCAACCGCTGAGCGCGTCGGGCTGAGACAAGACCTGGGCGTTCGTGCGCGGGCGGTGCTCCCGCCCGTCGGGTCACACCGGGGCAAGCGGCGGCCGCGTCGGTGGGGCCGCTGGCGTCGGCGACGGGCCGGCCGCCGCCCCGGCTGCCCAGGCGTCTACCTCGTCTGCGCGTCGTGCTTCTGGCGGAAGATGCGGCGGCTCTGCACGTCCTGCGCGCGCTCGATGCGCGTCTTTTCCCTGCCCGTCACGATGCCGTCGAACTGGGCGCGCGTCTCGATGTTCTCGACGTGGTTCTGGCCGTGCTCGAGCCTCCGGGTCTCGCGTCCGGTGAGCTGGCCGGACTGGACGCCCTGGTCGATGCGCTGCTCCTGGCGGAGCTGGCGGCGGTCGGCCCGCGTCTCGGCGAGGGCGGGGGCGGCGAGGATCAGAAGCGCGAGCGAGGTGACGACGATCAGTGCCGGTTGCATGTCGGCCTCCCTGGGAGCGTGGGTTCGTTCCTCGGGTGATGCTGGCCGATCTGACGCGCGGTCGCGTACGGGCGTTTACGTGGCGGCGCGAGCACGCGCGCGGCTGTTCACGTCCGCCGGAACAGCGCGGGCCGTCAGCTGCGCCTACCTGTATCCGAACTGGCGACATTGTTGGCTCTTCGACGAGCGGGGATGCTGGTGACGTGACCGATCGCCCGCGCCGGCGCGCCGGTCCCGCTCGACGTGTCGATCGACGCCGACCTGCTCCGGCGACTCTACCTGGAAGAGCGCCTGACGATGTCGCGTATCGCGGGTGCGATGGGGTGCGGGGAAACCACGATCTTCCGCCTCCTGCGTCGGTTCTCGATCGCCGCTCGGCCCCGAGGGCCCATCGCCTCGGCGCCGGCTCGCGTCCTGGCCACGTCGGCTGGAACGCCAACGTGGCGTACGCGGTCGGCTTGATGGCGACCGACGGGAACCTGTCTCGCGACGACGGATCGATGTCCTTCGTGTCGAAGGACCTCGAGCAAGTAGAGACGCTCCGGCGCTGTCTGGCGCTGAACGCGCCGGTGTCGTCGGTCACGAACGGGTCGGGGTCGACGCTATCCAAGAGTCCAATGGAGCGACGCGGCGCTGTACGAATGGTTTCTCGAGGATCGGCCTCACGCCGGCGAAGAGCCTCACGCTCGGAGCTCTCGCAGGTGCCGGACGAGTACTTCGCCGATTTCTTCCGCGGCTGTGTCGACGGCGACGGGTCGGTATCGTGTACACGGACCGCTATCACACCTCCAAGAAGCGAGCGTACGTGTACCAGCGCTCTACGTGATCGCTCGTCTCCGCGAGCGGGTCGGTTCCTCTCGTGGATGCGGGAGACGTGATTCGGCAGCCAGGTTGGTGGCCGAGGAACGATCCAGGTATTCCGGTCGCCGGGACGCGCGACGTCTGGCGGCTCCGCTACGCGAAGCGTGAGTCAGTCTCGTGCTGCTCCGCTGGATGTACCGATCCCGCGACGTTCCCAGCCTGGCGCCGCAAGCGCGATATTGCCTGTCGGTCCTTCATCCGCTAGCGGCGCGCCGATCGGGTCCGGGCGGCCGATGTACATACGCTGCTCGCCGGTGCCGGGGTGGCGGAACTGGAAGACGCTGCGGACTCAAAATCCGTGTGCCCGCAAGGGCTGTGGGGGTTCGAATCCCGCCCCCGGCACCAAGCTCCTGACGCTGTCCGTGGGTGCCCACCCGATGCCCTGAGGTGCGCTCGATGCTTCGGGCAGAACACCCATGACGCGCGTTCGGTCTCAGGCAAGCCTCCGCGCCTCCTCCGGCACGCGCCTCGAAGCTCAGCGATTCTGGGCGACTCCCGATTGGCCCGGATCCTGCCTACGCATCAAGCATTCGGGCAGGGCAGCGGGCGCGAGCCCCGCTGGCCGGGGAGGGGTCGCCATGGCGCTCGAGACGACGGTCGCGTACCTTGTGGCGGTGGGTTTGCCCCTGTGGCTCGTGGTCGAGCAGCTCATGTCGTGGTGGATGTTCAGGCGACAGGAGCCGACGGGGACCCGGGCCGGGTCGGACGATCCGGTCGCAGTCGAATCAGAGAGAACGATGACGCCTCGCGCGCCCTACGGGCCGCCGGGCGATGCCCGCCGCGCCGCCTGACCCGGTTCGGGCGGCGCGGCGCTCAACCGTCAGACAGGAGATCGCCGCCGATGCCCGAAGCGCCCGCGCCGTCCTCGCCGACGCCGACGATCATCTCCATCACCCAGCTCGCCACCCACCCGATTCCGCCGGACGCCGCCAACGCCACGTGGCCCAACGTGCTGCACACGCGCGTGGCCGACGTGGTGGCGTCGATGGGCCGGCCACCGTGGGCGAAGCGCATCATCGCCGACGAGCGGCAGCTCGTGACCTTGATCGCCACGCCCCCCGGCGGGGGCAACCGCCCGCACTGGCATCGCGACTTCGACGAGTGGTGGGTGGTGCTGGGAGGGCGGCTCGAGTGGGAGCTGACCGGCGGCACGCGGATCCAGGCGGGGCTGGGCGACATCGTCTGGGTGCCGCGCGGCACCGTGCACCACATCATGACCCTCGGCGACGAGGTCTCGATGCGGCTGGCCGTGGCGATGCCTCCCGCGTGGCACTACTACAGCCCGTGCGAGCAGTGCGGCTTCGCCGACGACGGGCCGAAGGCGTGGCACGCCTGACCGCGGGTGCTCAGGAGGTAGCGCGGCCGACCCTCACCCCGGCCCTCTCCCTGAGAGGGAGAGGGGGCAGGGCCGGCCCCTCGCGGTCACGCCGGCAAGCTGACGCGCTGGCCCGTCGCCGCCGACTGGAGCGCGGCGCCCAGCACCTCCTGCGCGTCGCGTCCGACCTCGGGCGTGCAGAGGGGATCGAACGGCCGGCCGTCGCGCAGGCGCGCGAGGAAATGCGTCACGCCGTCGCGCTCGTCGTCCGCGAGCGCGGGCGGCTCGACGAACGTGCTGTCCGCTCCCTTCACCACCTGCACGCGTCCAGGGCCGGTCTTCTGGCCCTCGCGCACGGCCCGCGGCTGGTGCACGATCAGCGTTCCGCGATCGCCGTGCACGATCATGGCGAAGCCCGGCTCTCCTGCCATCTGCGTCCAGCTCGCCTCGAGCAGCCCCAGCGCCCGCGCATGGCGCAAGACGACGACCGCGTTGTCCTCGGCGGGGAGGTCTTCCTTCCGGAGGCGCGCCGAGACCGCCGTCACGTCGAGCGGGCGGCCGAGGAGGAACCGGCAGAGGATGGCGCCGTAGCCGCAGTAGTCCACGAGCGCGCCGCCCCCGTTCCGGGCCGGGTCGTAGAGCCACGCGCAGAACTCGGCGGAGCAGCCGTACTCACGCGGACCCGCGTGACCGCCCCGGTGCGAGACCTGGACGGGCTCGCCCACCTCGCCCGCGCGCGCCAGCGCGAGGCCGTGACGGAGCGCGGGTCGCCACACGGTGGGCCAGTTGATCATGAGCGGGCGTCCCGACGCGCGGGCGGCGGCGAGGAGGGCGTCCGCTCCCGCGAGGTCCGCGGCCATCGGCTTCTCGACCATGGCGGGGAGACCGCGCCGGAGCGCGCGGGCGCCCAGCTCGGCGGAGGCGCGGTTGTCGCTGAAGACGAGCACCGCGTCCAGGTCGCGGCGCTCGATGAGCGCGTCGAACGTGGCGTGCGTCTCCACCCCGCCGTGGGCGCGCGTCGCCCGCTCGCACAGACGCGGGTCGGGATCCGCCACCGCGGCCAGGTGGCCGAGGTCGCCGGCGGCGATCGCCTGGAGATTGCTCCACACGTGGTCGTGGCTGAGGCCGAGCACACCCACCCGGAGTCGCGTCATCGTCGAGGTTCCTCCCGCCGGACAATCTAGCAGCACGAAGGGCTCGTTCAAGGCGCGCGAGCGGTCTTCGCGCATCGCCCCGGTTCGCCCGTGTGCGGGCGCGTCCTGCCTGCTAAGATCGCCTCGCGCATCGACCTCGCGTCGCGCATCGACCAGCAGCCGCACGAGCGACGCCCGGAGGAGGGTTCCCCATGGCAGCAGAGCCAGTGCCGAGCGGCACCGATCCGCAGCACCGCTGGGAGCGGCCGATCCAGGCTCCCGGCCGCATGCAGGTGGACTTCGAGGAGCGCGTGGACTTCCGGCGCCTGCACGCCTACCGGCTCGGCCGCACCCGCGAGGCCCTCGCGCGCTCGGGGCTCGGCGCGCTGCTCGTGTTCGATCAGCACAACATCCGCTACATCTCGGGCACGGTGATCGGCGAGTGGGCGCGGGACAAGCTGATTCGCTACTGCCTGCTCACCGGCAACGGCCAGCCCTGGGTGTGGGACTTCGGCTCGGCTGCCCGCCACCATCGCCTCTACGCGCCCTGGCTGGACGCCACGCACTGCCTGGCCGGCATGGTCGGCATGCGCGGCGCGGTGTCGCCGAAGGCCGGCCTGTTCGAGCGCGCGGCGCAGGAGATCAAGGAGATCCTCGTCCGCGAGGGCGTGGCCGGCATGCCGCTCGGCATCGACGTGGTCGAGCCGCCGTTCATGTTCGCCCTGCGGGACGCCGGCGTCGAGGTCCGCGACGGCCAGCAGGTGATGCTGGAGGCGCGGGCGATCAAGAACGTGGACGAGCTCACGCTCCTCAACATGGCGGCGGCCATGGGCGACGGCGTGTACCAGGACATCTTCGAGGCGCTCAAGCCGGGCGCGCGCGAGAACGAGATCGTGGCGCTCGCCAACAAGCGGCTCTACGAGATGGGCTCGGACTGCGTGGAGGCGATCAACGCGATCTCCGGCGAGCGCTGCTCGCCGCACCCGCACAACTTCACCGACCGGCTGATCCGGCCCGGCGACCAGGCGTACTTCGACATCATCCAGTCGTTCGTGGGCTACCGCACCTGCTACTACCGCACGTTCGCGGTGGGCCGCGCCACCGGCGTCCAGGTCAGCGCCTACCGCCGCGCGCGCGAGTGGATGGACAGCGCGATCGCCCTCATCAAGCCCGGCGTGGGCACGGACCGCATCGCCGAGTGCTTCCCGCGCGCGGAGGAGATCGGCTTCGAGAGCGAGATGGCCGCGTTCGGGCTGAACTTCTGCCACGGCCTCGGGCTCGGGCTGCACGAGCGGCCGATCATCTCGCGGCTGAACTCCTTCGAGGAGCCCATGGAGCTCCAGGCCGGCATGGTGTTCGCGGTGGAGACGTACTGCCCGGCCGAGGATGGCATCTCCGCCGCGCGGATCGAGGAGGAGGTCATCGTCACGCCGCGGGGCGCGCAGATCATCACGCTGTTCCCGGCCGAGGAGCTGCCGATCGCGAACCGCTACTGAGCGGTGAGCGTCCTCCCGTGACGATCCTCGCGAGAGCCGCCCTCGCCCTCGGGCCGCTCGCCGCCGCGTGCCTCCTCGCCCTCGCCGGGTGCGCGGAGCGCCCGGCGCCGCCGGGCCCGGTCACGCTGGTCTTCAAGCACGCCAAGATCCTCGGCCCGATGGATCCCGTGCCCGGGCTCATCGCCGAGTTCGAGGCCGCGCACCCGGGGGTCCGCGTGAAGGCCGAGACGCTGCCGTGGAGCTCGGACGAGCAGCGGCAGTTCCTGGTCATCAACCTCGAGGGCGGCCGCCCGGGTTTCGACGTGATGATGCTGGACTGCATCTGGGTGCCGGAGTTCGCGCGCGCGGGCTGGCTCGCCGACCTGTCGGCCGCGGTCGGCCGCGACGAGCTGAACGCTTATTTCCCCTCCGCGGTGGATGCGGGCACGTTCGCGGGCCGCGTCTGGGCGCTTCCGTGGATGATGAACGTGGGCCTCCTCTACTACCGCTCCGACCTCCTCGCGCGCCACGGCTTCGGCCCGCCGGAGACGTACGACCAGATGGTCACGCAGATCCGCGTCATCAGGGAGCGGGAACGGGCGCCGCGCCTGGACGGCTACCTGTGGCAAGGCAAGCAGTACGAGGGGCTGACCGTGAACGCACTCGAGGCGCTCTGGGCCGCGGGCACCACGGTGATCGACGAGAGCGGCCGGGTGTTCCCGGACCCCGAGCGCGCCGTCCGCGCGCTGGGCTTTCTCCGCATGCTGATCGAGACGGGGCTCTCGCCGGCCTGGGTCACCGCGGCCGACGAGGAGAGCACGCGCCGCGCCTTCGGCAACGGCGAGGCCGTGTTCCTGCGGAGCTGGCCCTACGCCGCCGATCTCTTCGAGCTGCCGGGCTCCGCGGTGCGCGGGAAGGTGGGCATCGCCCGGCTGCCGCGTCACGCCGGAGGCGACCGCGGCTGGGGATCGACGGGCGGCTCGCACCTCGCGGTGAGCCGAGGCACGCGCCATCCGACGGAGGCGGCGGCGCTGGCGCGCTTCCTCACCGGCGAGCGGGCGCAGCGGGCCATGACGGAGACGGGCGCGATCAAGCCCACGTGGCGGTCGCTCTACCACGATCCGGCTCTGGTCGCCCGGTTCCCGAAGCTGCCGCTCATCCACGACCTCACGCTCGCGGGACGGCCGCGGCCGGTGACGCCCTTCTACGTGATGCTCTCGGTCTCCCTCCAGCCCGAGCTGTCCGCCGCGCTCGTCGGCGTGAAGACGCCGGCCCGGAGCGTGGCCGATGCGCGGCGCCGGCTCGAGTTCCTGCTCCGGGGGGTGAGCGGATGACCGCCCGGCGCGCCGAGGGCGTGTGGCTGGTCGCCCCCGCGCTGCTCGTGCTCGGCGCGCTCACCGCTTATCCGACCGTCTGGGTCCTGTGGCTCTCCCTGCAGCGCCGCGTGCCCATCTTCGGGATCGATCGCTTCGAGGGGCTCGGCAACTTCCGCTTCCTTCTCGAGGACACGCGCTTCTGGAACGCCGCGGCCGTCACGCTGATCTACACCGCCGCGTCGATCGCGCTGGAGCTGGCGGGCGGCCTCCTCGTGGCCCTGGCGCTCCGCGAGCAGCGGACGGGGCGGCGGCTCGCGCTCTCGCTGCTGCTCCTGGCGTGGGCGCTGCCCGCGGTGGTGACGGCGAAGCTCTTCGAGTGGCTCTACAACCCCTCGGCGGGGCTCGTGAACTACGCGCTCGGCGGAGCGGCCCTCAACTGGCTGGGCGATCCGCGTCTGGCCCTGCCCGGCGTGGTCCTCGCCGACGTGTGGCGCACGCTGCCCTTCGTGGCGCTGCTCTGCTACGCGAGGCTGGCGTCGATTCCCGCCGAGCTCTACGAGGCGGCGGCCATCGACGGGGCCGGCCGGCTCGCCGGGTTCTGGCGCATCACGCTGCCGCTGACCCGCCAGATCCTGCTGATCGCGCTCCTGTTCCGCTCCCTCGACGCGCTCCGCGCCTTCGATCTGCCGTTCGTCCTGACCGGCGGCGGGCCGGCGGGCACCACGGAGACGCTCACGGTCTACGCCTACCGGAGCCTCTTCCAGACGCTCCAGCTCGGGCTGGGCTCGGCGGTGGGCGTGGTGGTGTTCGCGCTCGTGATGCTCGTGGCGTGGGGCTACCTGCGCGTGCTGCGCCGCGAGGGCCTGGCGGCGTGAGGCGGCGGCCGGGCCTGGTCGCGTGACCTCGCCGTGCTGGCGGGCCTCGCCGTCTACGCCATGCCGTTCTTCTGGCAGGTCCTGACCTCGCTCAAGCCCGAGGCCGAGCTGATGGTGCTGCCGCCGCTCTTCCCGAGCCGGCTCACCCTCGAGCACTACCAGGTGGTGCTCGAGAAGAGCGTGATGCTCCGCGCGATGGTGAACAGCCTCGGCGTCGGCGCCCTCACCACGGCATTCGCGCTCGCGCTCGGCGTCGCCGCGGCGTACGGGCTCGCGCGCTTACCACGTGCCCGCCAAGGGGCTCATCCTGCTCGTGGTGGTCGCCGGCACCGCCTTCCCGCAGATCGCCACCGTGAGCCCGCTCTACCTCCTGATGCGCGCGCTCGGGCTGCGCGACACGTGGCTCGCCCTCGTCCTGGCCAACACGTCGTTCGCGCTGCCCCTGGTCATCTGGCTCCTGGTGGGCTTCATCCGCGAGATCCCGGTGGAGCTCGAGCAGGCCGCGGCGGTGGACGGCGCGGGACGCGGACAGACGTTCCGCTGGGTGACGCTGCCGCTGCTGGCGCCCGGCCTCGGCTCGGCCGCGCTGCTCACGTTCCTCTTCTCGTGGAACGAGTTCCTGTTCGCCTACACGTTCACGGCCACGGAGGCCAGCCGCACCGTTCCCGTCGCCCTCGCGCTCTTCCCCGGCGTGTTCGAGGTGCCGTGGGGCGACATCGCGGCCGCGTCGATCCTGGCGAGCCTGCCGCCGGTGGCGCTCGTGGTGGGGCTGCAGCGCTACCTCGTCCGGGACTCCTGGCGGGGCGCTCCGCGAGTAGAGGCGCGCGAGCGCGGCGCGTGCGCGCGACGGTGACGGCGCGGCCACGCTTGACTGGCGTCCGGCCTGGGCCCGGCACGAATCCGGATGGGCGTACCGGATGAGTCCGCCGCCCGACGAGTCCGTCCTTCATTCCCACCGAGCCATAGGAGGAAGCCAATGGGTGCCCGAGGAGAAGCGCTTGCCAAGCAGTTCGAGGCCAAGGCGGCGGAGTTCACCGCCGCGATCGAGAAGCTGTCCGACGCGGACTGGAAGAAGGTGACCACGGCCGAGAAGTGGTCGGTCGGCGTGACCGCGCACCACGTGGCCGGGGCGCACGAGCCCATCTCGAACATCGTGAAGACCCTCTCGGCGGGGCAGTCGATCCCCGGGTTCACGATGCCGATGCTCGATGAGATGAACGCCAAGCACGCGAAGGACTTCGCCAACGTCACGAAGGCGGAGACGCTCGACATCCACAAGAAGGGCGTCGCCACCGCGGCGGCCGTTGTGCGCGGGATCGCCGATGCAGACTTCGACAAGAGCGGGAGTGGCGCTCACCGGCATGCCGCCGCTGTCCGCCCAGCAGGCCGTCGAGGGCATCCTCGTCAACCACATCAACGAGCACCTGGGCAGCATCCGCGCCACGGTCGGGAGCTGAGCCGACATGACCACGACCGCCCGGGTGGGGTTCATCGGGCTCGGCACCATGGGCATGCCCATGGCCACGAACCTCGCCCGGGCGGGCGTCGCGCTGTCGGTGCACGATGCGAGCCCGGCTGCCCAGGCCGCGGCGGGCCAACTGTCCGGCGCGCGCGTGGCCGGCTCGCCGAGCCAGGTCGCGGGCGAGTCCGACGTGGTCTTCACCTGCCTGCCCAACGACGACATCGTCCGACGCGTGTACCTGGGGGCGGACGGGCTCGGGGCGGCGGGCGCGGCCAGGGCTCGTGACCTGCGACTGCTCCACGGTGAGCCCCGAGGCCACGGTCGAGGTGGCGGCGGGCATGCGCGAGCGCGGCTCCGTGCACATGGACACGCCGATGCTCGGCTCGGAGCCCCAGGCCGTGTCGGGCGAGATCTTCTTCATCGTGGGCGGCGACGCCTCCGCGCTGCCGGCCATCGCGCCGTATCTCTCGATCATGGGGCGACTCCACATGTTCGTGGGCGGCCCCGGCATGGCGAACCGCGTGAAGCTCCTCCACAACGGGCTCGCCGCCGTCACCTCCGTGGCGGTGGCCGAGGCGCTCGGCGTGTGCGTGCAGTCCGGCGTGGATCCCACCACGTTCTACGAGGTGGTGCGAAACGGCGGCGGCATGGCGTTCGGCACGTACTTCGACCGGCGGGTCAAGCGCATGATCGACGGGGAATGGTCGCCCACGTTCATGCTCGAGCTGATGCGCAAGGACGCCACGCTCGCCCTGGCCCTCGCGCGCTCCGTGAAGGTGCCGGTGCCCATCCTGGAGGAGACCAAGCGCACGTACGACGAGGCGGTGGACAAGGGATGGGGCAAGCAGGACTTCTCCGCCGTCACCCACGTGGTGGAGTCGCGCATCGGGCGCCCGCTGTCGGGATGACGCGCGTCGTCCGTCGGGTGGCGCGTCGCCGTGGCCGTCCGCGATGATGCGTCCCGGCGTGGTCCGGCGGGCATGACCCGCATCGGCGTGGCGTTCACCGGCGGCCTCACGCCGGGCAACGTCGTCGAGTGCGTCCGTCTCGCCGAGGAGCTGGGCTACGAGTCGGCGTGGGTGGCCGAGGGGCACGGCGGCGACCAGTTCGCCATCCTCGCCGCATGCGCCACCGCCACGTCGCGGATCCGCCTCGGCACCGCCATCTCCAGCGTGTTCGTGCGCAGCGCGCCCACCATCGCCATGGCCGCCGCCACCGTGGATCACCTCTCCGGCGGCCGGTTCGTGCTGGGCCTCGGCTCGAGCCACCGCGTGCAGGTGGAGCCCGAGCACGGGATCCCGTTCGAGCGGCCCATCGAGCGGCTGCGCGAGACCGTCGACGTGGTGCGGGCCCTCCTGCGCGACGGCACGGTGTCCCACGTCGGCGCCGCCGTCACCATCGAGCGCTTCGACTTCTGGTTCCCTCCGCTCCGGCGGGAGATCCCGATCTACCTCGCCGCGCTGTTCCCGCCGCTCCTGCAGGCGGCGGGAGAGCTCGCGCAGGGCGTGCTGCTCACGTGGAGCACGCTCGAGGCCGGGCGGCGCGCGCGCGATAACGTCGCCATCGGCGCGCGGCGCGCGGGACGGAAGCCGGAGGACGTGGACATCGCCTCGCTCCTGCCCTGCCACGTGGCGGCGAGCCGTGAGGAGGCGGTGGCGCGCCTGCGCCCGTCGGTGGCCCTCTACGGCGGGTTCTTCCCGCGCTACAACCGGCTGCTCGCGGAGAACGGCTTCCCCGAGGCCGCGCGCGCCATCCGCGCGGCGTGGGAGCGCGGCGACCGCGAGGCCGCGGCGCGCGCGGTCCCCGACGAGATGGTCGAGGCCGTCGCGGTCGTGGGGACGGCCGCCGAGTGTCGCGCGCGCGTGGAGGCGTATCGCGCCGCCGGCCTCGATCTGCCGATCCTGAGCCCGCGAGTGAGCGGTTCCGACGGCAAGGCCTCGGTCATGGCCGCCATTCGCGCCTGCGCCCCGTAGTCCCCACGACCTGCAGGCTGCCGAGAAGGGTCCAGCTGCGAGGCGGCGCCCGAGGACCGCACGCGAGGCGTAGTCTCTCTACGTTGAGCGTGCGGCCGAGGGCGCCAACGAAGCAGATGGGCCCTTATCGGCAGCCTGCTAGAGCGCGATGGACAGGCCGGCGTCCACCGTGATGACCTGCCCGGTGATGTAGGAGGCGGCGTCCGAGGCCAGGAAGATGGCCGCGCCCACCAGCTCGTCGGGCCGGCCGAAGCGCTGGAGCGGGATGCGCCGGGCCAGGTCCTGCGCGCGAGGCTCGGCGAAGAACCCGGCGTTGATCTCGGTCCGGATGAAGCCGGGGGCGATGGCGTTCGCGGCGATGCCGCTGGGACCGAGCTCCACGGCGAGCGCACGCACCAGCGCCTCGAGTCCGCCCTTCGACGCGACGTACGCCGGATCGCCCTGGAACGACTGCTGGCCCACCATGGACGAGATGAACACGAGACGGCCCTGACCGCGCGCCGTCATGTGCCGCGCAGCCAGACGGGACAGCTCGTACTGCGCGACCAGGTTGGTCTCGATGAGCCGCCGGAACGCGTCGGCGGTGATGTCGGCCAGCGGGCGCCGGTCCCGCACCCCCGCGTTGCCGACCAGGCAGTCCAGGCGGCCGTGGCGTGTGGCGATCGTGTCGATGGCCGCCGCGGCGGCGGCGAGGTCGGTGATGTCGAACGCGGCCGGGAAGGCGCCGGGGATCGCGCCCGCGACCTCGGCGACGCGCTCGGCGTTGCGCCCGTTGATGCCCACGATGGCGCCGGCCGCCGCCATCCCGCGCGCGATCTCGAGCCCGAGGCCGCGCGTGGCCCCGGTGACGAGCGCGACGCGCCCGGCGAGCGAGAAGCGCGCGAGGCCCGCGGCGGTCACTTCCACTGGCGCGCCCGGAGGGGCGCGAGCGCGACATTGAAGCCGGTCCGCTTGATTGACGCTTCGCCCACGATTCCCGGACAATAGACCACCGTTCCACCCGGCGAAAGGCAGAAATCCAGGAGGCACCATGGCCACGCGCGCGCGCAAGGACTTCCCGGTCTTCGATTGCGACAGCCACGTCGTCGAGCCGCCGGCCATCTGGGACGAGTACGTGCCGGCCCGGAGCCGCGCGTGGGTGAAGACCCAGTTCTGCTTCCACACCGACAGCGACCTGCTGTACATCAACGGCCGCGTCGTTCCCGCCGCGCGCGAGCGGTCGAACGCCGCCGAGGTGGGCTGGGCCCGGTGGGACAAGAAGGAGGTCGGCAAGCTCACCCCGGGAACGCCGGAGTGGCAGGAGCGGTTCGGCCGGCTGCTCGGCTGCCGCGACCCCCACGCGCGCCTCGCCGACATGAACGCGCTGGGCACCGACCAGGTGATGCTGTTCCCCACGTGGTTCGTGCGCCTCGCGCTCCTCCGGAACGCCGAGGCGGCGACGATCCTGGCCCGGGCCTACAACGACTGGGTGCTCGACTACTGCGCGGCCGACCGGGAACGTCTCTTCCCCTGCGCCGTCCTGCCGCTCCAGAGCGTGGAGGCGTCGATCGCCGAGCTCACGCGGGTGGCGAAGCTCGGGTTCAAGGCCGCGGCCGTCCGCCCGTGCTTCTGGAACGGCCGGTATCCGACGCTGCCCGAGTTCGATCGGCTGTGGCGGGAGTTCGAGGACACCGGGGTCGTGCTCGCCATGCACACGTTCCCGTCCCGGGAGGCCCTCACGCCCGACTGGGGCGAGCGGATGGCCCAGGCACGCGGCCACTCCGGCCAGGGGCTGCTCTTTACCGACGAGGCCGTCGTGTACTCGCCCGGGCAGTTCGTGTCGAACATCACCGCGGCCATGGACCCCGCCATCGACGCCTCGGAGACGCTCGGTTTCCTCATGGAGGCCATGACGTGGGTGACGGTGGTGCTGCAGACGGGGTGGCTCGATCGGTTCCCGCGCCTCAAGGCCGCGGTGCTCGAGTCGAACGCCTCGTGGCTCCCCCTGGTCCTCGCGCGGTGCTCGAACTTCTCGAACCTCTTCGCGTTCCAGCGCGACAACCGCGTCATCCGCGATCCCGTCGAGGCCTTCCACGCGCGCTGCTTCATCGGCTTCGAGTCGGACGAGACGCTGGTGTACCGGCTGTGGGACGTGTTCCAGGACGTGGCGATCTGGTCCTCGGACTATCCGCACCACGACGCGGAGGACGCGTGGGAGGGCCTCGCCCACATGGCGGAGGTGGGGGTGCCCGAGGCCGCGCAGCGGAAGCTGCTGGGCGAGAACGCGCGCCGGCTGTACGGCATCGAGCCCCTGATGGTGGTGGGGGAGCGCATCGAGTCGCACGAGCCGGCGATCCTGCCGTGGTAGGGGGCTCGGCCGGGCGGGCCGCCCGCCCCGGCGCTTGGCCTCCTTGCTAGAATGGCCGGCAGGCGACAGGTGGGTGTCCCGACCTTCGCCCTGTCCGTGCCGGAGACGCTGCGGGCGATGGATCTCCTCGCCACCCACCAAGGGGCCATGTGATGACGCGAACGCTCGACCTCAGCCCGAACCGGGCCGGCCGCCGGATGGCGACGGACCCGCGCACTCCCTGCCGCCCCGCTCAGGGCCCGGAGGCCCGCTAGGACGATGCTCGAGCTCATCGCCGACCCGGAGTTCCTCGCCCGCCTCGGCACGATCATCGTCATCGACCTGCTGCTCGCGGGCGACAACGCGCTGGTGATCGCGCTCGCCGTGCGCTCGCTGCCCCCGCGGCAGCAGTTCTACGGGCGCATCTTCGGCACGGCAGGCGCCGTCGTCCTCCGCATCGGGCTCATCACCATCACCACCATCCTGCTCGGCGTCCCGTTCCTCAAGTTCGTGGGTGGGGTCCTGCTGATCTGGATCGCGCTCAAGCTCGTGCGGCCCGACGCCGACGAGGGAGAGCACGTCAGGCAGGGCACGTCGCTCAAGAGCGCCATCTGGATCATCATGGTCGCGGACCTCGTGATGAGCCTCGACAACGTCCTCGGCGTGGCCGCGGCCGCGCACGGCGACATGAAGCTCGTCGTTCTGGGCATCGCCATCTCGATCCCGATCGTCGTCTGGGGCAGCGGCATCCTCGCGCGGCTGATGTCGCGGTTCAGGTGGATCATCTGGCTGGGCGGAGGCGTGCTCGGCTACGTGGCGGGCGAGATGGCGCTCAGCGACGACGCCGTGCGGCCCTGGGTCGGCGACGTGATCCACCGGGTCGTGCCGATCCTGCTCGGCGTCCTGCTGACCGGGCTCGGCTGGTGGCTCGCGCGCAGCCGGCCCCGCGAGGAGTCCGAGGACCGGGCCATCGCCCGGGACTGATCGCCCGGCTCACCCGGGCGTGGGGACGGCGCGCTACAATCGCCGATCATGCGCGAGTACCACTACCGCGCCGACGCCGACGGACGCATCTTCCACGACGGCACCGAGATCGTCGATCCGGCCACGCTCCGCTTCTTCGTCCTCGCCATGCAGCAGGCGCCGGACGGCCGGTACCTGGCGCTGTGCCAGGGGGAGCGCAACTGGTTCGAGCCCGCGCTGGGCGAGGGTGACACGCCGCTGGTGGTGCAGCGGCTGCGGCTCGCCGTCGACGGACGGGCGGCTCGCCGGCGCCGAGGTCGGCCTGCCCGGCGACCACTGGGAGGCCCTCGACGCCGGCTCCCTCGAGTCCGAGCAGGGCCGGCTCTACTGCCGCGTGCGCCGCGGCGCCCTGCGGGCGCGCCTCGGTCGCGTGGCCCTCTCGCAGCTCGCGCCCTTCCTGAACGGTGACGAGGGCGCGGCGGCGCTCGCCATGGGCGGCGCGCGCCACGCCATCGTCGAGCGCGCGTCCGTGCCCGGGCGCGCGCCCGTTCCCCTCTGAGGCGGGAGGCGTTCCCTGACGCCGCGCGCCCCGGTCCGCCACGACCTCCTGCTGGTCGGCGGCGGTCACACGCACGTCCAGGTGCTCCGGAGCTGGGCCATGATGCCGGTGCCCGGCGTGCGCCTCACCGTGGTCGTCGATCGGCCCGTCGCCGTGTACTCGGGCATGGTCCCGGGCTTCGTGGCCGGACAGTACCGGCGCGAGGAGCTCGAGATCGACGTGCGGCCGCTCGCGATGCGCGCGGGGGCGCGATTCGTGGTGGCGGCCGCGGTGGGCATCGACCCCGCGGAGCGGCGCGTCCGCGTGGCGGGCCGGCCGCCCATCCCCTACGACACCGCGTCGTTCGACGTGGGCTCCACGGTGGCCGGCCTCGACCTGCCCGGCGTGCGCGAGCACACGCTGCCCACGCGGCCCATCGGCCGGTTCGTGGAGCGCGTGGACGAGCTCGTCGCGGGGGCGCGCGCGCGGGGCGCGGCGCGCGTGGTGGTGGTGGGCGCGGGAGCGGGCGGCGTGGAGCTCGCCTTCGCGCTCCGTGCCCGGCTCGCGCGCGAGGGCGTGGCGCCGGCCGAGATCACGCTCCTCGAGGGCGGGAGCCGCGTGCTGCCGGGCTATCCCCGGACGACAGCGCGGCGCATCGAGCGCCACGCCGCCGCGCGCGACATCGTGGTGCGCCTGGGCGCGCGCGTGGCCGAGGTGCGCCCGGACCACGTGCGCCTCGAGAGTGGCGAGACCATCGGCTGCGACGCGCTCGTGTGGGTGGCGGGCGCGGCGAGCCTCGGCCTCTTCCGCGAGGCCGGCCTCCCGACCGACCGTCACGGGTTCGTCCGCGTGCGCTCCACGCTCCAGGTCGAGGGACACGACGAGCTGTTCGCGGTGGGCGACTGCGCGTGCCTGATCGGCGCGCCGACCCTGGCCAAGGCCGGGGTGTACGCCGTGCGCCAGGGGCCGCCGCTGATCGCGAACCTGCGCGCCCGTCTCACCGGCGGCCCCCTCACGACCTACTTCCCCCAGCGCGACTTCCTCTCGCTGCTGAACCTGGGCGACGGGACCGCGGTGGCGTCGAAGTGGGGCATCTCCGCCGACGGCGGCTGGGTGTTCACGCTGAAGGACCGGATCGACCGGCGCTTCATGGAGCGCTTCCAGGTGCTGGGCCCCGCCGGCGACGTGACGCCGGAGTTCTCCGCCCCGCCCGCCATGGCCCAGGACATGGTATGCGGCGGGTGCGCGGCGAAGGTGGGCGAGTCCGTGCTGTCGCGCGCGCTCGCGCGGCTCGGGGCGCCCACGGATCCCGATGTCGTCATGGGCCTCGCCGAGCCGGACGACGCCGCCGCCGTCGTTACGCCGCGGGGCGAGGTGATCGTCGTCCACCGTGGACGCGTTCCGCGCCTTCACCGACGACGCCTACCTGGTGGGCCGCGTGGCCGCGGTGAACGCGGCCAGCGACCTCTGGGCCAAGGGCGTGTCGCCGCGCTTCGCCCTCGCCCAGGTCGAGGTGCCCGACGCCGACCCGGAGCGCGCGGAGGAGACGCTCTTCCAGGCTCTGGCGGGCGCCCGCGCCGTCCTCGACGCGGAGGGCATCACGCTGCTGGGCGGCCACACCACCAACGGCGACGACCTCGCCGTGGGCTTCACCATGTTCGGCACCGCGGAGTCCGCCTCCGGCCTGCTTCGCATCGGCGGCCTCGCGCCGGGCGACCGTCTCGTCCTCACCAAGCCCGTGGGGACCGGCGTCCTCTTCTTCGCCGACGCGCGCGGCCTGGCGCGCGGCGCGTGGATGGAGGCGGCGCTGGCGTCGATGCTGCGCACCAACGCCGCGGCCTCGCGCGTGGCCAGGTCGATGGGCGCCACCGCGTGCACGGACGTGAGCGGCTTCGGCCTCGCCGGCCACCTCGGCGAGATGCTGCGCGCGAGCAAGGCCGGCGCGGTGGTGGACCTCGCCGCGGTGCCGCTCCTGCCCGGCGCGGGCGCGCTGCTCGCGCGGGGCCTGCGCAGCACCTTCCACCCGGAGAACGCGCGCGCGCGGCGGGCGCTCCGCATCGGGCCGGCGGCGGCGGCGCGGCCCGCGCTCGACGCGCTCTTCGACCCGCAGACCTCGGGCGGCCTGCTCTTCGGTGTGCCCGCGGCGCGGGCCGCCGAGGCCGTGGCCGCGCTTCGCGCCGGCGGCGACCTGCACGCCGCGGTGATCGGCGAGGTGACGCCCCCCCGGGAGGACCTCGCCCTCTTCGAGGTGACGGTGTCGGGCGCCTGAGCTTCAGGCGCCGCGGAGAGGGAGTTGATGAATGGGAGACGGCACTCCGCGTGTACGCAGAATCGCGGTGTTGGCCCGCCCGCCGAGGTCAGAATCCGCGTTCGTTCACAACCTCAACCGGTAGACGCAGCCCTGCCGGAGCTTCTGGATCCCCGCACGATCGAGGGTCGCGGTGCGCGTTCCCAGCTCGCCGCGCGCGTTCCGCCGGAAGTCGGCCTGCGCGACCTCGGCGAGGTAGACCTCGGTGAAGGTCATCGGCCGCCGGTCCATGGCCGGCTCGGTGACGCGATCCACCTCGTAGACGAACACGCAGAGCCACTGGTCGCGCGCGCCGTGGGTGTCCACCGCGCCGCCGCCCTTGCGCGTGGTCTTGATCTCCACGCCCTCCGTGCCCGCGCGGACCGCGTTGTCCGGGTAGCGCCCGCGCACGACGAGGTCGGGATGGCCGTTGTGGTAGCGGTTCTCGGTGAGGGCCCGGGCGTGCTTCGCCAGGCTCGCGGTGAGCATGTCGGAGAGCAGGCCGGACATGATGGCGGGACGCAGGAAGTCGTCCAGGCGCTCGAGGCCCTTGCCCTGCAGGAAGGCGTTCACGTCGAAGAAGAAGTCGTACACGTCCTGCATGGCGATGGCGAAGTCGTCGATGCGGAGCTCGTAGGGCAGGGGCAGCGCGGCGTTGAGCCGGTCGCGGTCTATCTGATTCTTGCCGAGTGGCATGTCGCCGCGATGGTACTCCGCGGCCGCGGGCGGGCGGGGAAGCGAATGACTTACAATCTCCGCTGATGTCGAAGGCGCTCACGTCGAAGCCGGTCTTCACGCACGGGCGGGCGCGGCTCTATCGCGCCGACTGCCTCCGCTGGCTCGCCGGCGAGCCGCCCGCGAGCATCCACGCGGTGGTGACCGACCCGCCGTACGGCCTGGTCGAGTACACCCGGAAGGAGCAGGCGAAGCTCCGGCGCGGCCGAGGCGGCGTGTGGCGGATCCCGCCCTCGTTCGACGGTCACCAGCGATCGCCGCTGCCGCGCTTCACCACGCTCACCGACGCGGACCTGAGCGCGCTCGACTCCTTCTTCTTCGCCTGGGCCAAGGCCCTGACGCCGGTCCTCGTGCCCGGCGCCCACGTCGTCGTCGCCTCCAACCCCCTCGTCTCGTACGTGGTGGCGAGCGCGATCGCGCGGACCGGGCTCGAGCGCCGGGGCGACGTCGTCCGGCTCGTGATGACCATGCGCGGCGGCGACCGCCCGAAGAACGCGCACCGCGAGTTCGCGGGCGTGACCGTGATGCCGCGCTCGATGTGGGAGCCGTGGCTCCTGTTCCGCAAGCCCGTGGAGGGCCGCGTCCAGGACAACCTCAGGAAGTGGAACACGGGAGGGTTGCGGCGGCTGTCCGACCGGCAGCCGTTCGGCGACGTGGTGTCGTCACACCCGACGCGCCCGGCCGAGCGCGCGATCGCCCCGCACCCGAGCCTCAAGCCGCAGGCCTTCCTGCGTCACATCGTGCGCGCGGTGCTTCCGCTGGGCGAGGGCGTCGTGCTCGATCCCTTCGCGGGCTCGGGCTCGACGCTGGCCGCCGCCGAGTCGGTCGGGTACGAGAGCGTGGGCGTGGAGATCGATCCGCACTACGTGGCGATGGCCCGCCGCGCCATCCCCCGCCTCGCCGCGCTCGAGCCCTGACCTTCCCTGACCGTTCGGAACGATTCGCAAGTCAACGCGCGAGATCGGGGTCGCGCGGGGCGCGGGGAGGCACCTGGGGTCGCCGGGGCCCTTCCCCTCCATCGGTTAGCGGACCGAGCCCGCCCGGATGGAGCCCAGCCGCAGCAGCGGGGCAGCGGACGCGTGCGGCGTGGTCCCGGGACCCCAGGTGCCTCCCCGCGCCCCGCGCGACCCCGCCTCGACCGGTCAGCCGGCGGTTGCGGGCTGGAAGCGGTCGCGGACCTCCACCGACAGCGCGCCCTGGCGGCAGGTGGCGAGGGTGTAGGTGGCGTAGGCGGAGCGGCACGGCGAGCCCTTCGCGACGGAGAGCTCCCGCGCGGTCAGGTCGCCGATCAGCGAGGCCACGGTCTGGAGGTTGCGTCCCGGGAACGGGTGCGCGCACACGCTGTGGGGCGCGTTCGCGTGGTCGCGGTAGAAGGCCTGGACGTCGCTCACCGTGATCGGGGCGGTGGCGGTCTCGAAGAGCTCGGTCAGGCGCGCGCGACGATGGCAGGAGTTCTCCGGCGCGGTCTCGTAGCCGGCGAACTCCGGCGCCTCCAGGTGGTTGGCGTGCACGAGGAGATCGTCCGTGCCGCGCAGCACCGCGACCTCCTTGCGCAGCACCTCGGCGTCCAGGAACACGCCGCCGGCGTCGGCGATCAGGAGGTTGCGCGAGGCCGCGCGGGGCGGCGCGAGCGCCGCGGCGAGCGCGCGCTCGGCGCTGTCCGCGCGCATGGCGAGGCGGGACAGCAGGTAGCGGGGCAGGCCCTCGCCCCACCCCGACGGGTCGTTGATGAAGTTGGCGCAGATGCCCACGCCCGCCTCGTTCAGGCCGTTGTGTCCCAGGAGGCCCGCGGTGGTGTAGAGGAGCGTGGCCGGCGCGTCCTTCGGATACTGCCGGATCACCACGCCGTACTCCTGGATGAACGGGACCAGGTCGACGTTCTGGCCGAAGATCACGCTCCCGCCCGCGGTGCGGCGGCCGCCCACCGCGAACGTCGTGCACTCGAGCGCGGGCGGCGGCGTGCGGTCCTTCTGGGTCCGCATCACCTCGGCACGGGCCTGGAGCAGCAGGAGATGGTCGAGCGGAAGGCCGGAGCCGCGCGCCATGCCCTCGAGCTCCTCCCAGAGGAAGGGCGCGTGCGCCTGGATGGCGGGCGCGTAGGACGTCGCGGTGGCGAGGGCGGCCTCGCGCGTGCAGCCCGTCTCCGCGCGGACGTGGCCCAGCCACGCCTCGACGTGACGATCGATCAGGGGCGCCAGCATCTGGCCGACCTGCTGCCCCATGTCGCCCCAGCTCCCCTGCACGTGGATGAAGGGAAGGATCTCCGTCGCCATCGCGCGTCCTCCTCCGGTTGTCGACGCCGAAGCGTCAGCGGTTGTACGGGAGCTTCAGCAGGAGCGCGGCCATGCCGCAGTGCCCGGTGCTCCCCGCGAAGACGAGCCCGGCGCCGACGAACCCGCTGAGCAGCAGGAACCACGGCGAGACGAGCGCGCCGAGCACGGTGCCCGCCACGACGAGCGACCCGGCGACGATCTGCACCTGGCGGATGACCGGCAGCGGCGCTCCCCGCGTGGACTCCACGGGCAGGCCGGCCTGCTTCCACGCCGAGATCCCGCCCTCCAGGTTGTAGACCTCGCCGCGGCCGGCGCCGGCGAGGCGCTGGGCGGCCTTGCCGGAGGCGACACCGATCTCGCAGTGCAGGACGAGCCGCTGGCCGGCGCCCACCGGCAGGCGCGCGGAGTCGATCGTGGCGTCCGGGACGGACACGGCGCCGGCGATCCGCTCGGCGGCGTGCATGCCCGGGGGCCGCACGTCGATCAGCGCGGCCTCGCCCGCGGCCAGCCACCCGTGGAGCGTCTTCGCGTCCACGCTCTTCACTCCGCCCTGCGTCGTCGCCGTTGCCGGCATGCGCGTCTCCTTCCCGAAAGGGCGGGCCGCTCAGCCCGCCGACTTGAGGCCGATCACGTTGAAGGCGGTGACGGGGCGCTGGAACCCCTTGAGGGTCAGCTCGCCCACCGCCTCGAGGTCGACCGCGTTGTCGGCGACGGTGGCGATCACGCGCCGCGGACGAGGATCTGTCCGGCGCGCGCCTCCCCGCACAGCCGGGCGGCGAGGTTCGTCACGTTGCCGATGGCGCCGTAGTCCATGCGGCCCTCGAAGCCGATGGCCCCGATGGTGGCATAGCCCTGGGCGATGCCCACGCCGGCGTCCAGGTTGTAGCCCATCCGATCCCATCGTGCACACAGCCCGGCCACGCGCTCGCGCATGGCCAGCGCCATGCGGACCGCGCGCTCGGCGGGATTGGGCACCGGGACGGGATCGTTGAAGAAGATCATCATGCCGTCGCCGGTGAAGCGCTCGAGCGTGCCCTCGTGCTCGACGATGAGCTGGCCCATGGCCGCGTGGTACTCGCGGAGCACGCTCATCACCTCCTCGGGCTCGGCCGTCTCCGCGAAGGCGGTCCAGCCGCGCAGGTCCACGAAGACGACGGTGATCTCGCGGCGATGGCTCTTCAGGGGGTCTTCGGCGTCGCCGGTCAGGATCATGTCGGCGAGCTGGGGCGAGAAGAACCGCTTGAGGCGGCCCATGCGATCGAGCTGGTTCACCTGGTCCTGCACGCGCTGCTCCAGGTTCTTGTTCACTCCGCGAGCTGGCCGGCCTGGAGCTGCACGGTGTCGTAGAGCTGCTTCACGCGCACGAGGGAGCGGACACGGGCGAGCAGCTCGGCGTGGTTCACCGGCTTGGTGAGGAAGTCGTCGGCTCCCGCCTCCAGGCCCTTGATGCGCTCCTGCGAGGGGTCGAGCGCCGTCACCATGACCACGGGCAGGATGCCGGTGGCGGGGTTGTCGCGGATGCGCTTGCAGACCTCGTAGCCGCTCATCTGCGGCATCATCACGTCGAGCAGCACGATGTCCGGCCGCTCGGCCTCCACCTTGTCCAGGGCCTCGGGCCCCGACGCGGCGGTCACCACGGCGTAGCCCTTCACCGACAGCAGGTCGGCGAGCAGCTTGACGTTCTGGGGCGTGTCGTCGACGACCAGGACCTTGGCGGGGGCGGTCACGAGCCGCCTCCGCGGCCGGCGCGCGAGCATCGCGGCCACCGCCTCCACGAAGCCCTTCACGTTGATCGGCTTGGCCTGGTAGGCGTCGAAGCCGGCGGCGAGGATCTTCTGGCGATCGTGGGTCATGGCCGACGCGGTGACCGCCATGACCGGGATGTCGCGCGTCCGCGGATCGGCGCGCAGGTGACCGAGCGCGTCGATCCCGCTCATGCCCGGGAGCTGGATGTCCATGAGGATCAGCGCGGGCGGCGACTCCTGGGCCATGCGGATCGCCCTCCTCCGCCGTCTCGGACTCCATGGTCTGGTACCCCTTGAACTGGAGCACGTCGCGCACCAGCTTCCGGTTCTTCTCGTTGTCCTCGACGATCAGGATCAGCTCGCTCGGCATGGGATCAACCAGTCTGCTCCGGGAGCGTGAGAGTGGAGATCGCGCCGGTGGCCGCGTCGCTCCCGATCCGCCTCACGCCGGCGTCTCCGCCGGGCGCGCCAGGGGGAGCGTGAACGTGAAGGTCGACCCGCGGCCCAGCTCGCTCTTCACCCAGACCGTGCCGCCGTGGAGCTCGACGAGGCGGCGCGTGAGGGACAGGCCGAGCCCGGTGCCTTCGCGCTTGCGCGCGTAGTCGCTGCCGACCTGCCGGAACTCCTCGAAGATCGCCTCCTGGTCCTCGGGGGCGATGCCGATCCCCGTGTCCGACACCGCGACCTCGATCGAGCCGTTCACCGCCTCCGCCCGGACCTCGACGCGGCCGCCCTCCGGCGTGAACTTCACCGCGTTGGAGAGGAGGTTCAGGAGGATCTGCTTCACCTTGCGCTCGTCGGCGTTCACGGCGCCCACGTCCTTGCCCACCGTCTGCGCGATGTGGATGCCGTGGGTGGTGGCGCGCTCGCGCACCAGCGTGAGGGCGTTGTCGATGGCCGCGGGCAGATCGAACGTCGCGAGCTCCAGCTCCATCCGGCCCGCTTCCACCTTGGACAGGTCGAGGATGTCGTTGATCAGGGACAGCAGGTGGCGGCCGGAGGACAGCACGTCCTGAAGGTACTCCTCCTGCTTGGGGTTCACGTCGCCGAACATGCGGTCGATCAGCACCTCCGAGAAGCCGATGATGGCGTTCAGCGGCGTGCGGAGCTCGTGCGACATGTTGGCGAGGAACTCCGACTTGTGCCGGTTGGCGACCTCGAGCTGCCGGCCCTTGTCCTCGATCTCCCCGAAGAGCCGCGCGTTCTGGAGCGCGAGCGCGGACTGGGTGGCGAAGGTCTGCAGGAGCTGCACCGTGTCGGGCGGGAACTCGCCCGCCGTCTTCCGGTTGACCACGAGGCCGCCGATGATCCGGCCCTCGGAGAGGAGCGGCACGGCGAGGAGGCTCCGCACGCCCACCCGGAGGAGCGCATCGCGCAGACGTCCCGCGTAGGCGCCTTCCTGCGTGATGTCGGGGACCTGGACGGGCTCCCGGGTGTCCGCGAGCCGCCCGACCGCGCCCTCCCCGCGCCTGAGATGCCCCTCGCGCCTGGCGACGCCGAGCACGCCCTCGATGCCCTGCTCGGCGCGGAGGAGGAACACCTCGCGCTCCTCGTCGTACTCGTAGATGGCGCCGCCGTCGGTGCCCGCGAGCTGACAGGCGCGGAACACGATCGTCGTGAGCACGGTGTCCAGGTCGAGCGTGGAGCTGACGGCGCGCCCGACGTCGCTCAGCGCCGTGAGCTGCTGCACCGAGCGGGTCAGGTCGCTGGTGCGCGCCTGGAGCTCACCGAACAGCCGCACGTTCTCGATGGCGATGACGGCCTGGTCGGCGAAGGTCTGCAGCAGGGCGACCTGCTTCTCCGAGAAAAACCCTGTCTCGCTCCGGGCCAGCACGATCCCCCCGATCGCGTGCCCCTCTCGCAGCATGGGGAGCGCGATCGTGCTCCGTGGCCGCTCGCTCTCGACGACCCAGGGCACGCCGACGGGCTGCGCCGCGTAGTCCGGGACCTGCGTGACACGCCGGTCGCGGATGGCCTGCGCGACGAGGCTTCCGTCGCCGGGCGGCATTGGGAAGTGCCGGCGGACCACGGCGAGCTGGGCCTCGGGCCACCGGTACGCCGTCACGAAGTGCACCAGCTCGCCGTCGAAGTGAAAGACTCCGCCGAAGCGGGCGGCGTCGCAGAGACGGACCGCGCGCTCGAGGATCGCCTCGAAAACGGGCCGCGCGTCGGTGGGCGAGCTGGAGATCACCCGCAGGATGTCCGCGGTCGCCGTCTGCTGCTCGAGCGCCTCGGAGAGCTCGCGCGTGCGGTCCTCCACCTTGTGCTCGAGGTTGGCGTAGGACTCCTGGAGCTGCGCCGCCGTGCGGTTGAACTGGTCGGCCAGGCTCTCGAGCTCGTCGCCCGTGCGCACCTCGATGCGATGGCCGAGGTCGCCCGCGCCGATGCGCGCGGCGCCCGTGCCGAGGGCCTGGATCGGGGTGACCATGCGGCGGGCGAGGAAGAGGCTCGCCACCCAGGCGAGCACGATGCCCACGGCGAGGAGGCCGAGGGTCCGCTGGGCGGAGCCGTAGAGGGGCGCGAGCGCCTCGCCCACCGGGAGCTCGACGAACACCGTCCAGCCGAGCGGCTGGACGCGCGCCGACGCGGTCAGCACCTGGCGGCCCTCCGGGTCCGTGGCGATCGTGATGGGCTCGCCCGGCGCGGCCCCGGGCGCGGCGATGGCCGCCCGCACCTGGGGGAGCCGCGAGAGGTCGCTCTTCTGGAGGACGAGGCTCATGTCGGGATGGGCCACGAGGTGCCCGCGGTCGTCCACCACGTAGGCGCGGCCCGCCTTGCCCACCTTGATCTGCGACACCACGTCCCAGATGAACTTGAGGTTCAGCTCGGCCACGGTCACGCCGGGATCGCGGCCCGCCACGGCCAGGCGCATGTACGGCTCGGAGTCCTTCCGGAAGTACACCGGGCTGTAGTACGGGCGCGCCACCGGCGGCTGCGCGCTGGCGCCGCTCCGCGGCACCGTGAAGCGCGGATCCTGCGAGTAGTCGGTGTCGCCGCCGATCACGTCCATGGCCAGGCGGGACACGCGGAGCTGCTCGCGCCCCCGGGCGTCGAGATAGCTCGACTCGGTGATGGCGAGGACGCGGAGCTGCAGCCGCACGAAGTCGAAGCGCCGCTGCTCGATGACGCTGCCGGTGGGCGCCAGCACCGGCTCCGTCGTCCACGCGAGCTGCCGCTCCACCTCCTTCACGAACTGCTCGATGCGGGAGGCGACGCCGAGGGCCTTCTCCTCCTGGAGCGCGACGAGGGCGGCCCGGCTCTCCTTGTAGGAGAAGTAGATCTCGATGAGGCCGCTCGTCAGGAGGGCCCCGCTGACGAGCAGGACGAAGAGGACGACGTACTTCCGAACAAGCCGCCGCCGCGGATTCCGCAGGGCCACCGCGGGAGCCTCCACGCCGGGGACTACTCCGGCCGCGCGGGGGCGGTGGTCACGAACGTCCGCGCCGCGCCAGCACCGCCTGGATCTTGGCCACGAGGCCGGGGAAGTCCACCGGCTTCTCCTCGAAGTCGTCGCAGCCCGCGGTCATCGCCTGCTCCCGGTGCTTGGGATCGGCGTGGGAGCTGAGCGCGATGATCGGGATCTCCTTGGTCTCGGGCTGGGCCTTGAGGCGGCGGGTGGCCTCCCAGCCGTCGAGGACGGGAAGGTTCAGGTCCATCAGGATGAGGTCGGGACGGTCCTGGGTCGCCATGGTGACGCCTTCGGCCCCGTTGCGCGCCACGCTCACGTCGAAGCCGGCCTGGGTGAGCCGCCGGTGGGCGATGAACATGTTGTCGTCGTTGTCCTCGACGTAGAGGATGGTCGCCATGGCCGCTCTCCCCCGACGCGCGTCGCGACGGGCCCGACGGCCCGCGCGCTCCTCAATCGAGGATGACGCCGCCGTCCACGTTATAGGACTGGCCCGTGATGTTGCGGGCGCCCGGGGAGGCGAGGAAGACGGCAAGGGCCGCCACGTCCTCCGGGTCGTTGGGGCGACCCAGGGGAATGGCGGCATTGCGGCGCCGCTCCATCTCTTCCACCGCCACGCCGTGCTGCTGGGCCCGCGTGCGCAGGTTGTCCTGCGACAGCGCCGTCACCGTGGTGCCCGGACAGATCGCGTTGACCCGGATGTCGTGCGGGGCGAGCTGCAGCGCGGCGATCTTCGTGAGGCTGATGACCGCGCCCTTGCTCGCCGCGTAGATGGCGTTGGAGGTGCCCGCGAAGCCCTTGCCGGCGATCGAGGCGACGTTGACGATGACGCCGCGGCGGCGCGGGATCATCTCGCGCGCCACCCGCTGGAGGCAGAAGAACACGCCCTTGGCGTTGATCCGGAAGATGCGGTCCCAGTCGGCCTCGTCGAGGTCCATGATGTCGGCGCGACGCGTGACGCCGGCGTTGTTGACGAGGACGTCGACCTGCCCGAAGGTCTCCACGGTGCGGCGGACCATCGCATCGATGGCGGCGAGGTCGCCCACGTCGACGGCGAGGGCCAGGCCCTTCTTGCCCGCCTTCGTGACCGCGGCCGCGCACGCCTCGGCTCCGGCGGCGTCGATGTCCACCGCCACCACGTGAGCGCCGGCCCGGGCCAGGGCCTCGGCGGTCGCCCGCCCGATCCCGTTGGCCGCCCCCGTCACGATCGCGACGCGCTCGGTCTGGTCCATGGCGGGGACGATAGCGCGGCCCCTCTGAGCCGTCAACCAGGCTAGGCCAGGTGCGACAACCCCTCCTGCGCGACGGTGGCGACCAGCCTGCCGGCCCCGTCGAAGACCCGGCCCTGGACGAGGGCCCGGCCGCCCGCCATGCGCTGGGCCGCCTGCGAGTAGAGGAGCCAGTCGTCGGCCTTGATCGCGCGGTGGAACCACATGGCGTGGTCGAGGCTCGCCTGCTCGACGCGCCGGTCGATCCAGGCGATCCCGCGCGGCTGGCACGCGATGTCGAGCAGCGTCAGGTCGGAGGCATAGGCGAGGACGGCGGCGTGGAGCAGCGGGTCCTCGGGCAGGGGGCCGGTGGCCCGGATCCAGGTGTCCGCGGTGGGGGGCACGGCCGGCGGCGAGATGAGCGGCACCGGGCGGGCCTGGCGCACCTCGACGGCGCGCGGGCCGAGGAGCCAGGCGCGCTGCTCCGGCGGCAGGTCGCCCGCCACGGCGAGCCGCTCGTCGAGCTCGGAGGCGAGCCCCTCCGGCCCCGGCACGCGCGGCATCGGGTCCGACTGGTAGTCGAGCGGATCGTCGAGCTCGCTGGCGAACGACGCGACCATGACCGAGGTCTCGCGCCCGCCCTGCCACGACGACACGTGCCGCTGGGCGAACCGGCGGCCGTCGCGGAGGCGGCGCACCCGGTGCTCGATGGGCCGCGTGGGATCGGCGGGCGAGAGGAAGTGCGCGTGGAGCGCGCGGCACGCCTTGCCGGAGACGGTGCGGCCGGCCGCCACCAGGCCCTGCGCGAGCAGCTCGCCGCCGAAGGCCCGCGGGCGCGCGCGCTCCACGCAGGACGCCTCGAAGCGATCCTCGCCGCGCGAGCGGATGTCCCAGGAGTCGAGGAGGGCGGACAGCGGATCCGAGGCCATGGCGCCAGGCATGTGATCCGGCCGTCCCGCCGTCAGGATGATGCGCGAGCAGTCATTCGATCACTTCGTCGGCACGAGCGAGCAGCGACGGCGACAGGGTCAGGCCAAGTGCCTTGGCGGTGCTCAGGTTGATGACGAACTCGAACTTTGTCGGCCGTTCCACCGGCAGATCGCCTGGCTTGGCGCCTTGCAGGATCTTCTGCACGTATTCCGCCGCCCGCCTGTAGAGGTCGCCGTAATCAGGTCCATACGTCATGAGGCCGCCCGTCTGCACCATGTCGCGGTGACCGTACATCGTCGGCAGCCGGTGCTTGACCGCGAGCTCGGCGATCCTGGCCCTATGAGTCGTGAACACGGTGTCATCCACGACGAGGAGCGCCCCCGCACCCCGCGCCGTGGAGATCGCCCTTTCGAGCTCACCGTGGTCGCGCGCTGCAACGACCTGCAGGCGCACTCCCAGGGCTCCTGCGGCACGCTCCGCCTGCTTCGTGTGTTCCGCCGTCGCCGGACTGCCGGCGCGCACCAGGAAAGCGACACTGGCAAGACCGGGAATGAGCTGCTGCAGCAGTTGCAGTCGCTTTCCATTGAGCTCCTCGGCGAGGGCGGTGATGCCGGTGATCCGTCCGCCGGGCCGCGCGAGACTCGTGACCAGCCCCATCGCCACCGGGTCCACGGCGGCCACGAATACCACCGGGATCGTCACGTCCCGAGTCAGTAGCACCGACGAGGTCCCGGAAGCCAATAGCACGTCGACCTTCAGACGCTTCAACTCGGCGAGAGCATCGGGAAGTCGAGCCACGCTCTCCGCGAGGGCCCACTCGATCACCAGGTTCCTACCCTCGGTCAGCCCGTGCTCGCGCAACCCTTGGCGAAAGCCGGCGAGGAACTGCTGAGGCGGCGGGCCGACCCGCAGGAAGCCGATTCGCTTCACCTGCTGAGCGATACCGTGGCGGGGCCGGAGGACTGCCGACACGGTGGTCCCGACAACGACGACGAACTCTCGCCGCTTCACTCGATCACCTCATCGCCACGCTCGATCGGCGTGGCCGTCTCGGGACGTGCGATCCGGCGCCATCTGCCTCCCTGCTCCACGATGCGCGTGAGGATCTGGCGAAAGAGGGACCCTGTCAAGGAGCTTCAGGCGAGCGACAGGTTGACGTCCAGCTCTCAAAACGAAAATGCGGGATGATACCTCCGTGACGGGACCCCCATGGCGCCGCCTCCCCAGGTGATCGACGCGATCGACGGGTTCGTGCCGCCGCTCCTCGGCGCGCTCGAGCGCATCGGATGGGTGCAGCGCCACCTGCACCCGCCGCTCGCCGAGCGGCTGGCCGCGGCGCTCTCCCCGCACGCGACCGCGGTGGCCGGGCCGCTCGGCGCGCTGACCGAGACGGCGTGGCCGGACGAGCTCTCCTTCCTGAAGGACCGGCTCGCCGGCGTCGGGCGCCAGACGGTGGAGCTGATCGAGGCCTTCGTGGACGCCTCGCGGACGCAGGGCGACCTGATCGGCCTCTACCGGGCGATCCGTCGGTTCGCGCCGATCCAGGAGGCGCTCTACCCGGTGGCGCCCATCCTGCCCGCGGTGAGCCAGTGGTTCCTCGAGCCCGGCCGGCGGGGCGACGAGGACCTGGTGGCCCGGCTGCGGGAGGCCGCCCTCCGCGACGACGGCGTGAGGGTGGGCGTGCTCCACTCGGCGAACGAGCGCGGCGACCGCGGCGGCTTCTCGCTCTACGTGCCGGAGACGTGGGACGGCCGCGCGGCGATGCCGCTGGTGGTGGCCCTCCACGGCGGCTCCGGGCACGGCCGCGACTTCCTCTGGGTGTGGCTGCGCGAGGCCCGCGCGCGGGGCCTGCTGCTCATGGCGCCCACGTCGCAGGACCGCACGTGGTCGATCATGGGCGGGCCCGACCAGGACGCCGACCCCATCCGCGAGGCCGTGGCGGGCGTCGCCTCGCGGTATCCGGTGGACCGCGACCGCATCCTCCTCACCGGCATGTCGGACGGCGCCACGTACGCGCTCGTCGTGGGCCTGCGCGAGGACATGCCGTTCACCCACCTGGCTCCCGCGTGCGGCGTCCTGCACCCCGTGCTCCTCGCCGACGGGCGCATCGGCCGCCTCAAGGACCGTCCCGTCTACCTGGTCCACGGCGCGCTGGACTGGATGTTCCCGGTCGGCACGGCGCAGATGATGCGCCAGGTGCTCGAGGTCACGGGCGCGCGGCTCGTGTACCGGGAGATCGAGGACCTCTCGCACACGTACCCGCGCGACGAGAACCCGCGGATCCTCGACTGGCTGATGAGCGCGTGAGCGGCGTATGATCTCCGCGGGCCCGGCGAGTCTCCGCGGGCCGCGGTCGTCTTCACACTCGATCCCGCGAAAGGAGCCCCGATGACTGTCACGCCCCAGGATGTCCCGTCGATGCGCGAGCGGGTCTCGCCCGAGGAGTGGGCGGTGCGCGTGGACCTCGCCGCCAGCTACCGGCTCGTGCACGACTTCGGCTGGGAGGATCTCGTCTTCACCCACATCACGGCGCGGGTGCCCGGCACCCAGGACCAGTTCCTCATCAACCCGTACGGGCTCTTCTTCGACGAGATCACCGCGTCGAGCCTGGTGAAGATCGACCTCCGCGGCGAGAAGGTGGGCGAGTCGCCGTTCCCGGTGAACCCCGCCGGCTTCGTGATCCACAGCGCCATCCACGCCGCGCGTCACGACGCCCGCTGCGTGCTCCACACCCACACGGTGAACGGCGTGGCGGTGGCCGCGCAGCGCGAGGGGCTCCTGCCGCTGTCCCAGCACTCGATGTTCGTGCTCCCGAGCCTGGGCTACCACGACTTCGAGGGCCCGGCGCTCCGCGACGACGAGAAGCCGCGCCTCGTCGCCGACCTGGGCGACAACACCTCGCTGATCCTCCGCAACCACGGGCTCCTCACGGTGGGCGAGACGGTCGCGGAGGCCTTCTTCGCGATGTACTACCTGGAGACGTCCTGCGCCATCCAGGTGCGCGCGCAGGCCGGGGGCGGCGAGCTGATCCCCGTGCCGAAGGAGGTGCTCGACGGCGCCTACGGGCAGGGCGTCGGCCGCGCCTCGCGCCAGGCCGCGCTGGTGTGGCCCGGCCTGCTGCGGCGGCTGGACCGCAGCCGACCCCTCGTACAAGAACTGATCGCGAAACCCTCTCCCCTCTGGGGAGAGGGCAGGGTGAGGGGCGGTGGCGCAACCTCGCGGATCGACCGCCGAGCTGGTTCGACCGACCCTCACCCCGACCCTCTCCCTCGAAGGGAGAGGGGGAGGACGGAGCTACCGCCCCGTGAGTCCCTGGATGAAGCGGTCCAGGACCAGGTTGAACAGGATGGCCGTGGGAATCCCCACCAGGAGCGCGCCGGCCATCAGCGAGCCCCAGAAGAAGATGTCCCCGCGGATCAGCATGGTCGGGAGCCCGACCGTGACCACTTTCTCCTCCACCGGAGCCGAGAGCACCACCGCGTAGAGGTACTCCTGCATCGAGAGGGTGAAGGCGAAGATCCCCGTCGTCACCACCCCGGGCAGGGACAGCGGCAGGACGACCCGCAGCAGTCCGCCCACCACGCCGCAGCCGTCGAGCCACGCCGCCTCCTCCACCTCGAGAGGCACCGCGCGGAAGAAGCCGGACATGAGCCACGTGCAGAACGGGATGGTGAACGTCGGGTACACGAGCACCAGCGCCCACCGCGTATCCATGAGCCCGAGCCGGCCGACCAGCGCGGTGAGGGGGATGAACAGGATGATGGACGGCACGAGATAGGTCATGAACAGCGCGATGCCGAACTTGTCCGCGCCGCGGACCTTCCCTCGGGCGATCGCGTACGCCGCGGGCACGGCGGCGCACCAGGGTGATCGCCACGACGCACGCGGACACCGTCGCCGTGTTGACGAGCCAGGTGCCGAACCACGTCTCGTGGAACAGGAGCGCGACGTGCTTGAGCGTGGGCGGGTCGTGGAACCACAGCGGGAAGCGCATCCGGTAGAGGTCGCGCTCGTCCTTGAACGTCGTGATCACCATCCACAGCAGGGGGAAGAGGACGATGACGAGGAACGGCGCGAGCCCGGCGTAGACCAGCGCGTTCCGGAGCGCGGGCCGGGGACGCCTCACCCGCGGCCGGCGCGATGGTGGGCGGCGACGACGTCCGCCACGCAGGCGGTGAGGCGCTCGGCGTAGGGCACGTGCAGGAACTCGTTCGGGCCGTGCGCGTTCGAGCCCGGTCCGCCCGTGCCCGTGATGAAGAACTGGGCGCGCGGGAAGCGCTCGCCGAGCATGGCCATGAACGGGATCGATCCGCCCAGCCCCTTGAACATCGCGGGGCGGCCGAAGTGCCGCTCCGACGCCTCCTGCACGGCGGTGGTGAGCCAGGGCCGCGTCGCCGGCGCATCCCAGCCCGGCGACGGCGTGGACGCCTCGTAGCGCACGCGGGCGCCGTACGGCGGGTCGGCCTCGAGGATCTCGGCGAGCCGGCGCGTGGCCCGCGCCGCGTCGAGGGTGGGCGGGATGCGCAGCGAGAGCTTGAGCTGGGTCACCGGCCTCAGCACGTTGCCGCCGTCGGCGGGGGCGGGCAGGCCGGCGGCGCCGGTGATCTCCAGCGCGGGCGCCCAGGTGTTGGCGAGGAGGAGGTCGACCGGCTGCTCGTGCGCGTAGCGCATGCCGGGCACCAGCGGGTAGCGCCCGGAGAGCTCGTCGCCCAGGGCCTCGGCCACCTCGCGGGCCTCCGCCACCCGCGCGGGCGGCAGCTCGACGTGGAAGTCGCGCGCGATCACCCCGGTGCGCTCGTCCTCGAGTCGCGAGAGGATCTGGCGCGCGATGCGGAAGCTCGACGGCACGATGCCGCTGGCCGCGCCCGAGTGCACGCCCTCGGTGAGCACCTCCACCGTGAGCACGCCGTTGACGAGGCCGCGAAGCGACGTGGTGCCCCAGAGCTGGTCGTAGTTGCCGCAGCCGGAGTCCAGGCAGATCACGAGGTCGGGCGCGCCGAGGCGCCCGGCGAGGGCGTCCATGTAGGCGGGCAGGTCCATGCTGCCGCTTTCCTCGCTGCCCTCGATCAGCACCACGCACCGCGCGTGCGGGGCGCCGGCGCGCTGCACGGCCTCGATGGCGGTGAGCGCGCAGAAGGCGGCGTAGCCGTCGTCCTGCACGCCGCGCCCGTAGAGCTTCTCGCCGCGCCGCACCGGCGTCCACGGGCCGAGGCCGTCGGCCCAGCCCACCATCTCCGGCTGCTTGTCGCAGTGGCCGTAGAGGAGGATCGTCTCGGACGACGTCCCGGGCACCTCGAACAGGAGGAGCGGGGTGCGCCCCGGCAGCCGGACCGTCTCCGCCTTCAGGCCCTCGATCGGCCGCTGGCGTCCCCAGCTCTCGATGAGCGCGGCGGCGCGGTCGATGTGCCCGTGCGCGGCCCACTCCCGGTCGAACGCGGGCGACTTGGCCGGGATCTCGATGAAACGCGTGAGCGCGGGAACGACGTCGTCCTCCCAGCGGTGGTGGACGAACGCGAGCGTGTCGGCGGCGGGCAGCGGACTCGACGGAGTAGGGCTCATGGCCGCTCACCGTAGCACCGGCCCCGGGCCCGTGCAACGACGTGGGGACGGCCGCCTCACCCCGACGACGAGCGCTGCCGCGCCGGGGCGACGCGAAAACTGCCCGCCGGCGAGGCGGCAAGTGTGTCATCCTCTGGGCAGCATCTGGGTTCGGCTGGCGGTTCATCGGGGACCCTCCCTCTCCAGATCGCGTCTCTGGCACGGACTTCCGCGTTCCAGAGCACGCCCTCAACGCGGAAGATGCGACTGGAGGCTCGCTCAATGGCATCCATGCCCTTCGGTCGCGCGAAGGAGCGGCGCGCGCGATGCAGGTCATAGCGTTCTCGACACCGTCCCGTCCGGAGTGGCGCTGGCGCATCGTGAGCTACTCGGGAGAGCTCGTCGAGGAGTCGCGGGAGACGTTCTCGACGATCGGCATCGCGGTGGCGCGCGGGACGAAGCGCCTGACCGAGCTGAACATCGTCGACCGTTCCGTGGCCGCCACGCCGTACCGATCGACCTCTCATCTGCGGAGGCGGTGACCCGCCTCCGGCCCGCCTTGCCGCCGTCGCGGGCCGTAGCGCCGTGACGGCGAGCCTCACAGATAGCGCTCCAGCCTGGCCCGGCCCTGCCGGCGGAGGAACGGGGCCCAGAGATCCCCGCGACGCCGCACGCGCGTGGGCACGGTGTCGATCCGGAAGTCCTCGATGCGCACGCCGCGCTCCACCTCGGCCCACGTGACCGGCGTGGAGACGGCGGCGCGCGGGTGCGGACGGACGGAGTAGACGGAGGCCAGCGTCTGGCCCCACGCGTTCTGGTTGTAGTCCACGAGGATGCGGCCGGCGGGCCGGCGCGCGATCCGGTACTCCGCGGTGAGGACGGCGGGGCGGGCCGCGGCGAGGCCGAGGGAGAACGCCTTGGCGAACTCCCACACCTGCTTCTGCGTGGGCCCGCGGACGATCGGGACGTAGACGTGGATGCCGCGGGAGCCCGTCGTCTTCGCCACGCTCGCCATGCCCAGCCCCGAGAGGCCTTCGCGCACGAGCAGCGCCGCCTCCGAGACGCGCTCGAACGGCGGCGTGCCCACGGGATCGAGGTCGAAGTGGAGCACGTCCGGGCGATCCACGTCGTCGCAGGTCGCGTACCACGGGTTCAGGTCGATGCACCCCAGGTTCACCACCCAGAGCAGCGAGAGGAGGTCCTGGACCATCGGGAAGTCGATGACGTTCCCGGAGTCGTGCTCGATGGCGCAGGTCTCGATCCATGGTGGCCGCGGAGAGGGCGCGCGCTTCATGAAGAACGATGGGCCGCGGGCGCCGTCCGGGTAGCGCCGCATCACCATCGCGCGGTCGCGCAGGTGGGGCACGAGGACCGACGCCATGTCCGCGTAGTACTGGAGCAGCCCGCCCTTGGTGATGCCGAGGTCGGGCCAGAACGGCTTGCGCAGGTTGGTGAGGGTGACGCTCCGGCCGCCCGCGCGGATCTCGACGGTGTCCTGGTCGAGCGGCAGCCGGAGCGCGGGCGCCCGCGATCGCGACCGGGCCGCCCGTGGGGTCACGGAGGCGTCCCGCGCCGCGGCACGAGGCGCGGCGGCCGCGGGCCGTGCCGGGCCGAGCCCACCACGGGCGCGTAGTCGAGCTCCTCGCCCGCGTCCGCGCACCGGAGCAGGAGGCCGCCCCGGCTCATGTCGCCGCGGCCCACGAAGGCGGGCGGGAAGACGAGGCGATCGCCCAGCACCTCGTGGAGCGGGTCGACGTACTTGCCCGTGGCCACGCTGCCGAGGAGGACGAACCGCGTGCCGGCCGGCCGTCGCGCGAGGAGCGCGCGGGCGTCGCGCAGCAGCGGATCCCGGTAGCGCGCGTCGTCGGCGTGGATGTCCACGGTCGCGTACTGCTGGAGGCGGGAGAGGTCCACCATCACGTCCGGAGGGAGCAGCCCCTCCGCGGGTGTGATGACGCGCACGTCGTCCGCGGCCTCCCCGGCGAAGGCGCGCGCGTACGCGAGCTTGCCGCGGAAGTAGAGGCCGCTCATGAACGAGAAGACCTCGCCGAGCGGCGCGCCGCCGGGAGCGCGCAGGCGGCGGGCCAGGTCGAACTCCGCCCGGGGATTCGTGAGGATGCGGGCGCGCTGGCCCCCGCAATGCGCGGGGGACAGCAAGAAGACGCGGCTCACGGCCGGACGGCCCTTCGGAACTCCTCGGCGCCGAGCGTGTTCAGCACCTCACCGCGGCGGATCCAGCCCCGTCGCGCGATCGCCACGCCGTACCGGTCGTTGGCGAGGGCCGCCACCGAGTGGGCGTCGGTGGAGACGACGAAGGGGATGCCCCGCTCGCGCGCGGCACGGAGCCAGCGCGGCTCCATGTCGAGCCGGCGCGGATCGCCGTTCACCTCGACCGCCCCCCGCGAGGCGGCGAGCCCGTCGAGCACCGCCTCCATGTCGCACTCGAAGGGCGGCCGCGACGGGATGAGGCGGCCGCGCGCGTGGCCCCAGATCTTGAACACCGGCCACGAGAGCGCGCGCAGGAGCCGGCGCGTCATCTGCTCCGCGTTCATCCGATGCCGCGCGTGGACGCTCGCGATGACCACGTCCATCTGCTCGAGGATCGCGTCCGGGTAGTCGAGGGCGCCGTCGGCGAGGATGTCGCACTCCGTGCCGCGGAGCAGGCGCACGCGGACGCGCTCCTGCACGCGCGCGATCTCCTCCCACTGCGCGGCGAGACGGTCCAGGCCGAGGCCGTTCGCGTAGTGGGCGGCCGCGGAGTGGTCGGTGATCGTGATGTAGTCCATGCCCAGGGCGTCGGCGGCGCGGGCCATCTCCTCGATCGTGGCGGTTCCGTCCGAGTATACGGTGTGGCAGTGCACGAGCCCCCGCAGGTCGCGGGACTCGAGCAGGTCGGCGGGCAGCGTGCCGGCCGCCGCGGCCTCGATCTCGCCCTGGTCCTCCCGCAGCTCGGGCGGGACGGGTTCGAGGCCGAGCGCGCGGTAGAGCGCGGGCTCGTCGTCCACGGGGAGCGCGGTGTCGCTGCCCGCGCGCGCGAGAGCGCCAGCGGCTCCAGCGCGAGGCCGCGCGCCTGGGCGATGCGCTCGAGCCGCGCGAGGTGGGCCGCCGAGCCCGTGCGGCGGTGTGACGGCGACCGACGAAGGCCGGGGGCGGCACCACGTGGAGCGAGAGGTCCACGCCGTCGGCGAGCCTGACGCGGCATGCGTCGGGCGAGCGATCCACGACGGCCGGCCACCGGCGGAAAGCGGAGGAAGCCGTCGATGACGGGCGCGGCCGCGCGCGCCGCGGCGACCAGCTCGATCTCGTCGACCAGCTCCACCGCGCGCCGGAGCGCCCCCGCCGTCTCGACGCGCTCCACGCCGGGCAGCGACGCCACGTACGCGGCGATGTGCTCGGCCGCGCGATTCGCCTCGTCCAGGCGCAGGCCGCGCGCCGCCGGACGCGGCTCCGCGAGCGCGGCGAGGAGATTCCGCGCCGCCCGATCCCCGAAGCCGGGCACGCGGGCGAGGGTTCCCGCCTCCGCGGCCGCGCGCAGGGTGGCCACGCTGTCGATGCCCGCCTCGGAGAGCGCGCGGATCTTCGCGAGGCCGAGCCCGGGCACCTGGCTCAGCTCGAGCACGCCGCGCGGGAGCGATCCGCGCAGGTCCTCGAGGAGGCCGGACCGCCCGGTACGGTGGAGCTCGGTGATGACGGCGGCGAGGCCCCGGCCGATGCCGGGAATGGTGGTGAGCCGCGCCCCGCGCACCATCTCGTCGAGGTCGCCGGCGAGCGCCTCGATCGCGCGCGCACCGCGCGCGTAGGCGCGCACGCGCGGCGCCTCGCCGCCGCTCGCGGCCAGGAGCTGCCCGATCTCGCGGAGCGCGCGGGCGATGTCGAGGCGGTCCGTGGTGCCTCCTACTGAGCCCCGCGCATCAGACTAACGCCGAGCGGTGGGACTGTAGAGGCCCGTGGCGGTTACCCCATTGTGTGAGGGGCACTACGTGCGACGCCGGTCGCGCGCCTCGAGGATCTCGGCCGAGCTCTGCACCGGGGTCTCGGGCCCGCGCGAGATCCCGAGCTCACGGTCGAGCTCCTCCGGATCGCGCTCCTCGGGGCTCTCCTCGTCGGTCATCGCGGCTTCCTCGCGCTGCTCGATCTCCTCCACCGTGCGCTCGTCCGTGCGCGGGAGATCCTCGGTCGTGCCGTCCGGCGCCGTCTGGTTCCGTCGTCGTCTCGCCATCGGTGCGGTCCTCCTTGCTCGCGCGGAATCTTGCATAGAGTGTTCCGCGCGCGCGACCGGCGTGAGGACCGCGGGGAAATGCCGGCTCCGCAAGGAGCGGCGGGATCGCGGCGGCGACGACACGCGCGGGGTCGGCACCGATTTACCGCGTAGAAAGGACCATGCGATGGCCCCACCCGGATGCGCAGTGCACCTCCGCCGCGCCGTTCGTGCCGGCCCATCCCACGCTCGCGTCGCTCCGATCGGCCGTCGGCGGGATGCCGGGGATGCGACCTGTACCGTCACGCCACCCAGACCGTGTTCGGCGAGGGCCCCGAGGACGCGCCGCTCATGATGGTGGGCGAGCAGCCGGGGAACGACGAGGACCTCGCCGGGCGCCCCTTCGTGGGACCGGCGGGCCGGCTCCTCGACCGGGCGATCGCGGAGGCCGGCCTCGACCGCGGCCGGATCTACGTGACGAACGCGGTGAAGCACTTCAAGTGGAAGCAGGAGGGCGGGGGCAAGCGGCGCATCCACGACAAGCCGAACGCGAGCGAGGTCGAGGCGTGCCGCCCCTGGTTCCAGGCCGAGCTCGACGTGGTCAAGCCGCGCGTGCTGATGGCGCTCGGCGCCACCGCGGCGCGCGCCATCCTCGGCCCCTCCTTTCGCCTCACGCGCGACCGCGGCCGTCTCGTTCCCTCGCCGCTCGCTCCGCGCGTGCTCGCCACCGTCCATCCGTCGTCGCTGCTCCGCATCCCCGACGAGGACGAGCGACACGAGGCGATGGTGCGGCTCGTCGACGACCTGCGCGTGGCCGCGCGCGCCGTCCAGGAGACCGCGTCGCGCTGAAGCTATGGCTGCGCCGCCGCGAGCGCGGCGGCCTTCCTGCGCTCGGTCTCCTCGATCAGGCGGGCGCGGGCCAGGATGACCTCGGCGCGCTTGTAGACGGGGATGTCCACCATCTTGCCGTCGAGGTTGACGGACGCGGTGCCGCGGCGGAGCCCCTCCTCGAACGCCTCGACCACGCGCCGCGCGTACTCGACCTTGGCGGGATCGGGCGAGAACACGCGGTTCAGCACGGGGACCTGGTCGGGATGGATGCAGCCCGCGCCCTCGCAGCCGAGCTGGCGGGCGCGCGCGGCGCCCGCTTCGAACGCCGGAAGATCGCGGAAGCCCGCGATGCTGCCCATCAGCCCGGTGGGCTGGATGCCCGCCACCTTGCAGATCGTCACCACGCGCGACACCGCGTAGAGGAGCTCGATGCCGTCGGCCGAGGGCTCCACGCCCAGCTCGAGGCAGTAGTCCTCCACGCCCACGCCGAGGGTGGCGATGCGCGGGCTCGCCGCGGCGATGGCCTCGGCCTGGAGCAGGCCGCGCGGCGTCTCGATGGCGAGGGACAGCCGCACGTGCCCGGGCGTCAGGCCGCGCTCGCGCTCGAGCCGCTCCACGCGCTCGACCAGCTCGCGGATCTGGTCGGGCGACTCCGCCTTCGGCAGCGCGATGCCGTCGAGCCCGGGATGCACGGCGGCGTCCACGTCGTCCCAGAGGAGCGCGGCGTCGTTGTTCACCCGGACCACCACCTCGCCGCCGCCCCGGCCGGCCAGCGGCAGGGCGTCCTTCACGAGGCGCCTCGCGCTCGCCTTCTCCGCGGCGGGCACGGAGTCCTCCAGGTCCAGCGTCACCGCGTCGGCGCCGCGGAACGCCGCGCGCTCCACGAAGCGCGGCACGTTCACGGGCAGGATCAGCGACGAGCGTCGCGCGCGCTTGCCGGCCGGAGCGCTCATATCGTCCCTTCCGCGGCGAGGGCCCGGATCAGCGAAGGCGCGTAGCCGATGCGCCCGTAGATCTCGTCGTTGTGCTGGCCGATGGTGGGGGCGGGCGTGCGGAGCACGCCGGGCGTGCCGGAGAGCCGGGGGACGACCGCGTGCATGGGCAGCTCGCCCATGTCGGCGTCGGGCGCGGTCACGACGATGCCGCGCTCCTGCACGTGCGGGTCCTCCAGGAACTGCGCGATGTCGTACACGGGGGCGGCGGTGACGCCCGCCTCCTCGAAGAACCGGATGGCCTCGGCGAGTGGGCGCTGCTTGATGAACCCGCCGACGATCGCGTCCACCTCCTCGCGCCGCTTGATGCGCGCGGCGTTGGTCTTGAACGCGGGGTCGTCGTTCAGGTCGCCGCGGCCGATGGCCCGGAACAGGCGCTCGGTCATCGCCTGGGTCGAGGCGGAGATGGCCACCCAGCCACCGTCCTTCGTCTCGTACACGTTGCGGGGCGAGGTGGACTCGGACGCGCTCCCCACGCGGCGGCGCACGCGCCCGGTCAGCGCGTGGATGGCCGGCTCGGGACCCAGGATCGAGAAGATCGACTCGAGCAGGCTCAGGTCGATCACCTGGCCGCGGCCGCCCCCCATCTCCACGTGGCGCACGGCGGCGAGCGTGGCCATGGCGCCGGAGAGGCCGGCGATCATGTCGGCCATGGCCAGCGGCGGGAGCACGGGCTCGCGGTCCTCGAAGCCGTTGCGCGACGCGAAGCCCGACATGGCTTCCACCAGCGTGCCGAAGCCCGGGCGCTTCCGGTACGGGCCGGTCTGGCCGAACCCGGAGACGCGGACGACGACCAGCCGCGGGTTTCGCTCCTGGAGCGCCTCCGGGCCGAGCGCCGAGGCGCTCGAGGTAGCCGAAGCGGAAGCTCTCGATCAGCACGTGGAAGTGCGCGGCGAGGTCGCCGATGATGCCGGGCGCGTCGGGCGACTTCAGGTTCAGCGTGATGCTCTTCTTGTTCCGCGCGTACACCTTCCAGTGCACGCTGACGCCGGCCTCGCGCCAGTCGCGGAGCGTGTCGCCCCGGCCCGGCGTCTCCACCTTGACGACCTCGGCGCCGAAGTCGGCGAGCTGCAGGCTCAGCATGTTGCCGGCCACGAGGCGGGAGAAGTCGAGCACGCGGATGCCGGCGAGGGGACCGGACCGCGTGGGCTCCCAGTCCTGTCGGGGCAGCGCCATTCGTCGTCCTCCTGCTCCAGGTTGTGAAGAAGTCCAGATCTCGACTTCGACGAAGCGGGCGAACATCGCGGTTCCGCGGACTCGCGCGACACCGTCGCGCCACTTCATCCACAAACTGATCCGGTGTGATCGAAAGCGGCCCGCGCCGCGGGCGGCCGCGGCGCGGGCGTGAACCGTGGGGTCGGGAGCGGGTCCTACCCGAGGCTGTAGAGCTTCATCACGTTGTCGCGCGTGATCTTCCGGCGGACGGTCTCGGACACCGCGCCCAGGTTCTTCTCGATCTTCTTCTTCGAGTCGGGCCAGATGCAGTCGGGGTGCGGGTAGTCGGCGCCCCAGATGATGTTGTCCTCGCCCACGATGGGGATGATCGGCTCGAGGAACTGGTCCTGCTGGTACGTGGTGTAGCCGTTCCGCCGCCAGTAGTCGCTGGGCTTCATGGAGAAGTTGAGCGACTGCGCGCGGTCGTAGTACTCGGTGTCGAGCCGGTCGAGCACGTAGGGGATCCACGTCACGCCGGACTCGCCGAGGATGAACCGGAAGTCCGGGTACTTCTCACAGGCGCCGGAGGAGATCAGCGACACCAGCACCTCCATCCCGTCGAGCTGGAAGAGCGACGAGCGCACCAGACGCCACTGCGTGAGGTACTCCTTCTCCATCTCCGGCGTGTCGGGGGTGCGGAGGCCCTTGAAGCCGGTGGAGTGGAACGCGATCGGGAAGTGGCACTCCTGCGCGGCCTCCCACAGCGGGTACCAGCCGTGGTGATAGAGGGGCAGCGCCATGCGCTTGAACGCCAGGTCGCCGCCCCGGAGGCCCATCTTCGCGCAGCGGCGCACCTCGGCCGCGGCCTCGGCGGGGTCGTTGTTCGGGACGATGGCGAGCGGGAACACGCGGTTCGGGTCCGAGCGCTTGGCGAAGTCCGCGGCCCAGTCGTTGTAGACCTTGTTGGCCCAGCAGCGCTGGTTGGGATCGTTGATGAGGTCGTTGATCATCAGGCAGCCGTAGATGATCTCGGCGTCCACGCCGTCCTTGTCGAGGTCGGCCAGCCTGAGCTCCGGCGTGGTCGGCCGGGGCTGGGCGCCGCGATGGTTGTTCCACTCGAAGCCCACCGCCTTCATCTCGTCGATGTGGCCGAACATCCCCGGCGTGTACTTGAGGAAGCCGGGCCCCACGCCGTTCCACATGCCGAGGTCCCGTCCCTCGACGAACCAGTGCAGCCCGTCCTCCAGCTCCTCGGCCCGCGGCGCGAGCAGCCGCCACTTGGCGGGCGCCTGCTCCGACCAGAGATCGGGGGGCAGGTAGGTGAGGTCGATGTGGTTGTCGCCGGAGATCAGGTTGTATTTCACCGGGGCCTCCTTGGGTGGCGCGTGCGCTACGAGGCGGAGGGGCTCGCGGCCTGCTGGCGCGGCGGGAAGATATCCTTGATGAGCGCCTGCGCGCGAGCCGGGTCCATGTGGTTCGCCTGCTGACACGGCGTGCTCTCCTCGAGCACGCGGTCGGGGTCTTCCCAGAGCCGGTACGTCTTGAAGCGGTCCTCGAACTCGATGCCGAGGCCGCGGGCGAACACGGAGAGGTAGTGCTCGATCGTGATCGGCCGCTCCAGCTCGAAGGCGCAGAGCATGCGCTGGCAGCCGTGGTAGATCGTGGCGAACGTGTCGGCGCCGCCCGCGCGGGCGCGGTCGATCTCGTCGAGCACCAGGCCGTTCCACACCGGCAGGCCCAGCTCGGCCTGGCCGGCCGCGTTGCAGATCCGGCCGAAGCGCGGCTCGGGCTCGGTCTCGACGAACGTGATGCCGGGGACGGCCTCGAGCAGCCGGCGGGCCGCCTGCCCCTCGCGCCGCCGCGCCTCGTTCTGCACGTGGGAGTGGAGCGCGACCCGCGCGTCCACCCGCTGCGTGAAGGTGAGCTCCGGGAGCTTGTCGGCCAGGAACTCGGTGGCGTGGCGGCGCGGGAACGGGAGCTGGCGCTGCTGGACCTCGTCGTAGAAGTAGATGCACGACGGGCACCACATCACGACCTCGTCGGGCTCGAAGCGCTCGAAGAGCTCCACGGTGCGCCGGTTCATCCCGGCCGCCGCGTCCTTGTCGCCCTGCCCGTGGTGGACGATGCCGCAGCAGTAGGTGGGTCCGCCCACCGCCACGTAGTCGAGCCCCAGCCGGTCGAAGATCGCGGTGACGGTGCGGATCATGTGCGAGGTGCGGAGCACGTTGCAGCCCAGGTAGAGGACGATCGAGTGCTTGTCCTCGTCGCGGCCGGGCGCGGTGAGCCGCCACGTCCGCTCCTCGGGCCGGGTGGTCAGGTCCTGGGTCCCCGTGACCTCCCCGAAATGCTTCGCGTAGTCGTAAGCCATCGCGTCCTCCGTGACAGCGAGAGCGGCTCTTCACGACCGACGATCGCCGAGCCCGGCGATCACGAGAGTCCGCTGGACGGTGCGGGCGTGGCGAAGCCCGGGTGCCCGCACCCCGAAATGGTAGGCTCCTGCAGGGATGCAAGTCAACGCGCGGACTCCTCGCCGGACGACGCCGCTTTCCACCTGGTTCGCGGGCCCGGGCGCCGAGGAGCGGTTCCGGCGCCGGACGCTCGGCCGGGCGCCGGCAGTGCTGGTCCCCCGTGACGCCGAGTGGCGAACCATCGCGCCCGGCGTTCGCGCCTGGCCGGCCATCGCCGCCGAGGGCCTGCCGTTCCAGATCGCCGCGGATCGCCGCTACGACCGGTCGGGCGATCCCCGCCGGCTCGGCCCGGCGCTCGCGGCCGGAAAGACCGTGTTCTTCCCGCAGATCCACCAGGTCCTGCCGCGGCTCGCCCGCCTCATGGTGGGGATCCGCTCCGCGTTCACCGGGCCGGGGCGCGAGGAGTGCTCGTTCCTCTTCCTCGTGCAGGGCCGGGGACGCGAGGGGCTGGGACTGCATCACGACGGTGACGTGGACGCGTTCTGGCTGCAGCTCGCCGGGCGCCGGACGGTGACCATCGGGCCGCCGGCGCCGCGCGGCGCACCGGAGGACCTTCCCGACGACTATCCGGCGCGCTGGCCCGCCGGCGCGGTCGTCACGCTGTCGCTGGCGCCGGGCACGCTCTTCTACATGCCGCCGCGCACGCCGCACCGGGTGGTGTGCCACGGGCGCTCGCTCGCGGTCTCTCTCACGTGGGGCCGGCGCGTCGCGCGGGGCCGACGCGGCGCGGGGCTCACGGCATGGGACGTGGTCTCGGGCCGCGTAGACCGGAGGCCGCCGACCAGCCGCGCCCGGGTGTGGACGCAGGTGCCGGCCACCGTCGTCGAGCATCCGGGTGGGCACGGGCTGACGCTGTCCGTGCCCGACGGCGTGATTGACGTGCCGGCGGTCGCCCGGCCGGTAGCCCGGGAGCTCGCCCGAATGCCCTCGTGGCGGCTGCCGCTCACTTCGTCCGAGCGGCGGCGCCTCGTACCGCTCGTCACGCGCGGCATCCTGGCGCCGCGCGACCTGCCCCGCAGGATCGTGCCCGCCGACCCACGCGCGCTCGACGGCTGGCGCTTCGCTTGAGTCACCGCGCGGGGCGCTTCCTTGCCGACCATACTCGACTCGGCTACCCTCGACGATCATGAACGAGCGGCGGCATGACCTCGTGATCCGCGGCGGCACCGTGTACGACGGCACCGGCGCGCCCGGTGTCGTGGCCGACGTGGCGGTGAGCGGGGACCGCGTGGACGCGGTGGGCACGGTGCCCGCGCGAGGGGCCGTCGAGCTGGACGCGCGCGGGCAGGCCGTCGCGCCGGGCTTCATCGACGTGCACAGCCACGACGACTTCGCGGTGCTCCTCGATCCCGGCATGGCGTTCAAGGTCATGCCGGGCTACGGGTGCTTCCCCGCGTGCTCGGCCACTACGTGCGGGACGAGCGCGTGCTGGACCTGCCGACGGCGATCCACCGGATGACCGGCATGCCCGCGGCGAAGTTCCGTCTCGCCGGCCGGGGCGTCCTGCGCGCGGGCGCGTTCGCCAACGTCGTCGTGTTCGACCCCGCGCGCATCCGCGACACCGCGACCTACGAGGACCCGCGCCGCTTCCCGGACGGCATTCGCGCCGTCTACGTGAACGGCACCGCGGTGGCGCGGGACGGCCAGCCCACCGGCGCCCGCCCCGGCCGCGCGCTGCGCCGCGGAGCCTGAGCGCGGCCACGCCCGCCGAGGGGATGAATGGCGTGACGACACTTCGCGTGTACGCCGAATCGCGGTGTTGGCCCGCTCGCCGACGTCGAGATCCGCATTCCGTCACCGCCTGACCGCCGGCACGCACGATGAGGCTACCGATCCGCGCGCGAGGACCCGTCGCCGTCGTGATCCGCGTGCTCGTCTCGAGCTCGGCCGCCGAGCGTCTGGAGGCGGCGCGCGCGTTCCTGGCCGGCCTTCCCGCCGGAGCCGGCGCGCTGATCGTGGGCGCCTCGCGCGGCGCCGCCGACGACCTGGCGCGGGAGGCGACGCGGGACGCGGGCGCGACGTTCGGCCTCCACCGCGCGAGCCTGCTCCAGCTCGCCGCCGGCCTCGCCGCCGCCGGGCTGGCGCGCCGGGGCCTCGCGCCGTCGAGCGTGCTCGGCGGCGAGGCGCTCGCCGCGCGCGTCACGTTCGAGGCGGCCGCGGCCGGCGCGCTCGGGTACTTCGAGCCCGTGTCGCGCTTCCCCGGATTCGCCCGCGCCGTGGCCTCGACGGTCGGGGAGCTGCGGCTCGCGCGCGTGGCCCCCGGCGCGCTCGCCGGGCCGGACGGCGGCGCGGCCCACGACGTGGGCGAGCTCCTCCGGCGCTTCGAGGGCGAGCTCCACTCGGGCGGGCTGGCCGATCGCCGCACCGTCTTCGATCTCGCGGCGGACGCGCTGGCTGACGATCCGCCGCCGCCCATCGCGAGGCTTCCGCTCGTGCTGCTCGACGTTGCCGTCCACTCGCGCGCCGAGGAGATGCTCGTGCGCGGGCTCCTCGCCGCGTCGGGCCGGGCCCTCGTCACCGTCCCCGAGGGCGATCAGCGCACGCTCGGCGCGCTCTCGGGCATCGCCGGAGCGCCCGTGGCGGCCGCGCCCGCGCCGGACGCGGGCTCCGCGCTCTCGTATCTCCGGACGTACCTCTTCTCCGACGACGCGCCGGCCGTGGCGGCGCACGCGGGCGAGGCGGTGTTCTTCTCCGCGCCCGGAGAGGGGCGCGAGGCGGTCGAGATCGTCCGCCGCGTGCTCGAGGAGGCCCGCCGGGGCACGAGGTTCGACCGCATGGCGATCCTCCTCCGCTCGCCGCAGCTCTACTCGAGCCTGCTCGAGACGGCGCTCGGGCGGGCCGGCGTCCCCGCGTTCTTCACCGGCGGCGCACGCCGGCCCGATCCCGCGGGCCGGGCGTTCCTCGCGCTCCTCGACTGCGCGCTGGAGAAGCTCTCGGCCCGGCGCTTCGCGGAGTACCTGTCGCTCGGCCAGGTGCCGCCGCTGGCCGCCGACGGCGCTCCGGCGCCCCGCGGCGACGTGTGGGTGGCCGCCGACGAGGAGTCGCTCACGCTGGGGTCGGAGGCCACGGCGCTCGCCGCTCGCGCGCGGCCGCGACGGAGACGTCGCCGGACGAGGAGAGCGGGGAGTCGGACGCGAGCCCCGTCGTCGCCGGCACGCTCCGCGCGCCGTGGCGGTGGGAGCGCCTCCTGGTGGACTCGGCGGTGATCGGCGGGCGCGAGCGCTGGGGCCGGCGGCTCGCCGGGCTCGGCCGCGAGCTCGCCGTGCGGATCGAGGAGCTTCGCCAGGAGGAGCCGGACTCGCCGCGGGCCGCCGCGCTCGAGCGCGACCTGGCGAACCTCGGGCACCTCGAGCGGTTCGCGCTGCCCGTGATCGAGCGCCTCGCCGCGCTTCCCGCGCAGGAGACGTGGGTGGCGTGGATCGCGGAGCTCGAGGCGCTCGCGCCGGTGGTCCTCCGGCGGCCGGAGCGGGTGCTGGCGCTCCTCGCGGAGCTCCGCGGCCTCGGCCCCATCGGTCCCGTGACGCTCCAGGAGGTGCGGGACGTGCTGGGCGACGAGCTGGCCACGGTGGCGGAGCGGCCGCCCGCCGCGCGCTACGGCCGCGTCTTCGTGGGGCCGCTCGAGCAGGCGCGCGGCCGGGCCTTCGACGTCGTCTTCGTGCCCGGCCTCGCCGAGCGCGTCTTCCCCCAGAAGCTCCGCGAGGACCCGGTGCTGCTCGACGCGCTCCGGCGCGAGCTCGACGGCGACCTGCGAACCCAGGGCGATCGGGCCCAGCACGAGCGCCTGCTCCTCCGCCTGGCCGTCGGCGCGGCCACGCGCAAGGCGTACCTCTCCTACTCGCGGATCGAGCTGGCCGAGGCCCGGCCGCGGGTGCCGTCGTTCTACGCGATGGAGGTCCAGCGCGCGCTCGTCGGCCGGATCCCCGACCCGCAGACGCTCGAGCGCGAGGCCGCGGCGGCGGGCCAGGTGCGGCTGGCGTGGCCGGCGCCCGACGACCCGGCGAACGCCATCGACGAGATCGAGCATGACCTGGCGAGCCTCTGGAACCTCCTCGAGCGCCCGCCCAGGGAGGTGCGCGGGCGCGCCCGCTACCTCCTGGACCTGAACGAGCGCCTCGCGCGGTCGCTCCGCGGGCGGTGGGCACGGTGGCGTCCGAAGTTCACGCCCGCCGACGGCCTCGTGCGGATCGCGGAGGGCACGCGCGAGGCGCTGGCCGCCGCGCGGCTCGACGCCCGCGCCTACTCCCCCTCCGCGCTCCAGCGCTTCGCGGTGTGCCCGTACCAGTTCTACCTCTCCGCGATCTGCCGGCTCGCGCCGCGGGAGGAGATCGCGCCGCTCGAGCGGCTCGATCCGCTCACACGCGGCCACCTCTTCCATCGCGTCCAGGCCGAGGCGCTGCGCGAGCTGCAGGGGGCCGGGCGCCTGCCGGTGTTCCGGGAGACGCTGCCTCCGGCCCTCGAGACGCTCGATCGCACGCTCGAGCGCGTCGCGGAGGAGTACCACGAGAAGCTGGCGCCCGCCGTCGAGCGTGTCTGGCAGGACGAGATCGAGTCGATCCGCGTGGATCTCCGGACGTGGCTCGACCGCTCCGTCGAGGCGCAGGCCACCTGGGAGCCCCACGCCTTCGAGCTGGCCTTCGGACTGCCCGCCGGCCTGGGCCTCGACGCGCGCAGCACGCGCGAGGAGGTGGAGCTGCCGGGGGGCTTCCGGCTCCGGGGGATCGTGGACCTGATCGAGCAGCACCGCGGGGCGCCAGGCCCTCCGGGTCACCGATCACAAGACCGGCGTCAACCGGACGGCGGCCGGCCTCGTGGTGGGAAGGGGCGAGACGCTCCAGCCCGTGCTCTACGGCCTGGCCGTCGAGCGCGTCCTCGGCACGGCCGTGACCGAGTCGCGCCTGTCCTACTGCACGCGCGCCGGCGAGTTCTCCGAGCGCGTCGTGCGAGATGACGGACGAGAACCGGCGCCGCGGCGTCGAGGTCCTCGAGACGATCGATCGCGCGGTGGCCCGGGGCTTTCTGCCTCCCGCGCCGCGGGCGCGGGCGTGCGGCATCTGCGACTTCCGCGCGGTGTGCGGGCCGACCGAGGAGCGGCGCGTCGAGAAGAAGGACCGCGCCGCTCTCGAGGATCTCGAGCGTTTGCGAGGCTGGCCGTGACGCTCGTCGACCAGGCGGCGCGCGATCGCATCCGCGGCTCGCTCGACGAGAGCATGGTGGTGGAGGCGGCGGCGGGCACGGGGAAGACGAGCGAGCTGGTGACGCGGCTCGTCGCCGTGCTCGCGGAGGGGCGCGGAACCATCTCGAGCGTCGCCGCCGTGACCTTCACGGAGAAGGCGGCGGGCGAGCTGAAGCTCCGCCTGCGCTCCGAGCTGGAGCGGGCTCGCGAGGCGGAAGGGGGCGGCGCGCGCCGCGAGCGGCTCGACGCGGCGGTGGCCCGCCTGGAGGAAGCGCGGCTCAGCACCATCCACGGCTTCTGCAACGACCTGCTGCACGAGCGACCGGTGGAGGCGCGAGTGGACCCGCGCTTCGAGGTGCTGACCGAAGCCCAGGCCGAAAGCGTCTATCGCCGGGCGTTCGACCGCTGGATCGAGGGCAAGCTGGAGGATCCAGGGGAGGGGCTCCGGCGCGCGCTCCGCCGCCGCGCCACGCTCGACGACGGCGACCCGGTGGAGCGCCTCCGGAGGGCGGGGTGGACGCTCGCCGGCTGGCGCGACTTCCGCCACCCGTGGCGGCGGGAGGCCTGGGACCGGGCCGCGGACATCGACGCCCTCGTGAGCCAGGTGCACGCATTCCGGGAGCATCCTGTCCTCGTGCGGCAATCCGGCCGACAGCCTCTACGCCGACACCTGGCTCGCGCGCCGGATCAGCGACGACGCAACCTTGACCGAGCGCCACGGGGTGCGAGACCTCGACGCCCTCGAGGCCGGCCTGGTCGATCTGGCGCGGAACCGTCAGTTCAGGTGGCCCCGGCGAGGATCCGACCGCAACTACCGGGGCGGGGCGACCCGCGCGGACGATCTTCACGGCCCACCGCGCGCTGATCGACGCGCTCGACGACTTCGCGCGGCGCGCTGACGCCGACCTCGCCGCGCTCCTGCAGCAGGATCTCTTCGCCACCGTGGACGACTACGAGGCGCTCAAGGCGCGCGCGGGGAGCCTCGATTTCCTGGACCTCCTCCTCCGCGCCCGCGACCTCGTCCGGGATTGTGCCGAGGTGCGCGCCGAGCTTCAGCGCCGCTTCACGCACGTGTTCGTGGACGAGTTCCAGGACACCGATCCCCTCCAGGCCGAGATCCTGCTGCTGCTCGCGAGCAGCGACCCCACGGTCGCGAGCTGGCGCGACGTGGCGCCGGTTCCGGGCAAGCTCTTCATCGTGGGGGACCCGAAGCAGTCCATCTATCGCTTCCGCCGGGCCGACGTCGGCGTGTATCAGGACGTGAAGGCGGTGCTCGGCCGGCACGGGGTGCCCGTGGTGGAGCTCACCTCGAGCTTTCGCGCCGTGCCCGAGCTCCAGCGGTTCGTCAACGCCGCCTTCGCGCGAGAGGATGACGGAGGATGCCGCGACGCTCCAGGCGGGCTACGTCCCCTTGGCCCCGTATCGATCGGACCGCGCAGGGCAGGCGAGCGTGGTCGCGCTGCCCGTGCCGCGGCCGTACGGGTGGAGCGGTCTCACGAAGACGGCGATCCAGGAGTCGCTGCCGGACGCGGTCGGCGCATTCGTGGACTGGCTCCTGACGAAGAGCGACTGGCGCGTCACCGAGCGGGAGCACGGCGAGGTCCCCGTGGCGGCGCGGCACGTCTGCCTCCTGTTCCGGCGGTTCGCCCAGTGGGGCACGGACGTCACGCAGCCCTACGTGGAGGCGCTGGAAGCGCGCGGGATCGCGCACATGCTCGTGGGCGGAAAGTCGTTCCATTCGCGCGAGGAGGTCGAGAGCCTGCGCACCGCGCTGACCGCCATCGAGTGGCCCGACGACGAGCTGGCGGTGTACGGGGCCTTGCACGGTCCGCTGTTCGCAGTCGGCGACGAGGCCTTGCTCGAGTACCGCTCTCGAGGCGGGCGGCTGCACCCGTTCCGGCCGCCGCCGGCGGACCTCGAGGCGGCGGAGGCCGCCCGCCTCGGACCCGTGGTCGATGGATTGCGCTTCCTTGGTGAGCTGCATCGGCTCCGGAACCGCCGGCCGGCCGAAGATACGGTGACCGCGCTCCTCACCGAGACGCGGGCTCACGCCGGGTTCATCTTGCGGCCGTCGGGCGAGCGCGCGCTTGCCAACGTGCTGCGCATCGTGGAACTGGCGCGCGCCTGGGAGGCGTCGGGCGGGGTCTCGTTCCGCGGGTTCGTGGAGTCTCTTGCCGACGCGCAACAGGACGACGCCGCAGAGGCGCCCATCGTGGAGGAAGGGAGCGAGGGCGTGCGGATCATGACCGTGCACCGGGCCAAGGGGCTCGAGTTCCCGGTCGTGATCCTCGCCGACATCGGCGCGAACATCGCCGCCCACACCCCCGGCCGGCACGTCGATCCCGCGCGCGGGCTCTGCGCGGTGCGCCTGGCCGGTTGGTCGCCGTGGGACCTCCTGGACCGCGAGGAGGACGAGCTGAAACGCGACGTCGCCGAGGGGGTCCGTGTCGCCTACGTGGCCGCCACACGGGCGCGCGATCTCCTCGTGGTGCCCGCGGTGGGCGACGACCCGTTCGCGAGCGGATGGGAGGCGGCGGGGGAGAGCTGGATCGAGCCCGTCCAGCGGGCCGTCTACCCGGAAGCGGAGCGACGGAGGAACTCTGGACCCGCGCCTGGCTGTCCTGCCTTCAAGGAGGACAGCGTTCTGGACCGACGTAATCGTGACGTCGCCGATCCCGACAACGTACGCCCCGGCCTGCACCGGCTGGGCGAGACGGGCGGCGACCCCTATCACGTCGTGTGGTGGGATCCCGAGGTGCTGGTCCTCGGGGTGGAACCGACCTTCGGTATCAGGCGCCAGGACCTCATCGAGGACGCCGGCCCCGAGGTGCTGGAGGCCGACCAGCGCAGCTACCAGGACTGGCAGCGCGGGCGGGATGAGGCGCGCGAGAGGGGCGCTGCGCCCACGATCGCGGTGCGCACCGTCACCGAGTGGGCGCAGCGCGCGACCGGTCAGGACGAGGATTTCGAGGTGGCCGTGGTCGACGTGGCGAGCCCCGGTCCCCGGCCGTCGGGGCCGCGCTTCGGGACGCTGGTGCACGCCGTCCTCGCCACCGTGCCGCTCGACGCGGGGCGGGACGCCATCTCGGACATGGCGACCGTCCAGGGGCGGATCCTCGGCGCGCCGCCCGACGAGGTCGCGGCGGCGGCGTCCGTCGTCGAGGCCGTCCTCGCCGAGCCTCTGATGGCCCGCGCGCGTCTCGCGTGGCGCGCCGGCCGGTGCCGTCGCGAGACGCCGATCACCGAGGTTCTCGGCGACGGCGCGATCCTCGAGGGCGTGCTGGACCTGGCGTTCGAGGAGGACGACGGCTGGACCGTGGTGGACTTCAAGACCCAGGCGGAGATGGCGACGCCGCTCGCCAGCCACCGGCGCCAGGTCTCCGCCTACGCCTCCGTCGTGACCCGCGTCACCGGTCGCCCCGCTAGCCCCGTGCTGCTCCGGATCTGATCCTCCCGCCACGATCCACGCGGCACACCGTTGCGCGAGTGCCTGACCCCATTGCGCCGAAGTGCCTGACCCCGTTGCGCCCGTTGCGCGGGCGCTCAGAACAGCGGGCGCTGGCGGCGCTCCAGGGCGAGCAGGGCTTCCTTGATGGCGAGGCCGCCGCCGTAGCCGGTGAGCCGGCCGTTCGCGCCGATCACCCGGTGGCAGGGCACGACGATGGCGATGGGGTTCTGGCCGTTGGCGGCGCCCACCGCGCGCACGGCGGCGGGGTGGCCGATCCGCCGCGCCAGCTCTCCGTACGAGATCGTCTCGCCGTAGGGGATCTCGAGGAGACCTTTCCACACCGCCTGCTGGAAGGCCGTGCCCTCGGGCGCCAGCGGAAAATCGAACTCGGTCAGCTCGCGGGCGAAGTACGCCTCGAGCTGCTGGACGGGCTCCGCGAAGGGCTCCTTCGCGCGCTTCCAGCCGTCCTCGGGCTCGAGCACGCTCCTCCCCTCCGCGAAGCCCAGCCGGCGCAGCCCCGCGTCGTCCCCGGCGAGGAGCAGCCGTCCCACCGGGCTCGCCATGTAGGTGTACCGCATCGTGTCGGTCATGTTCGTGCCCCCTCGCGCCCGCCAGTCTAACCGCATCCGCTCATCGTTTCCCGCTACGAGCTCGAGCTCCCTCGACCGATGACTTGGTATCCTTGGAGCCTCGTCGGCGGGGGCCAAGCCCCCTCGCATCGAACAGACACCGCAGGAGGCCGGGCATGAAATTCGGATTGCGCTACGCCAGTCTCGGACGATACGTGGACGGGCCCGCGGCGGTGGCCCTGGCCCAGGCCGCCGAGGAGGCCGGGTTCGAGTCGATCTGGACCGTCGAGCACGTCGTGGTGCCGAGCGGCTACCAGTCGCGCTACCCGTACTCGTCGACCGGCCGGATGGGCTCGGGCCTCGAGGACTTCCCGATCCCCGATCCCTTGATCTGGCTCGCCTACGTCGCGTCCGCCACCCGCTCCATCAAGCTCGGCACCGCGATCCTCATCCTCCCCCAGCGCAACCCGGTGGTCACGGCCAAGGCGCTCGCCACGCTCGACCACATGGCCGGCGGCCGCCGCGTGCTGCTGGGCATCGGCGTGGGCTGGCTCGCCGAGGAGTTCGCCGCCCTCGGCGTCCCGTTCGACGACCGCGGGCCCCGCACCGACGAGTACGTGGCGGCCATGCGCGCGCTCTGGAGCCAGGAGTGCGCGAGCTTCACGGGACGGTTCGTCTCCTTCGACAAGGTGTTCTGCCGGCCGCTCCCGCCGGCCCGGGCGATCCCCATCGTGGTGGGCGGTGACACGAAGGCCGCGGCGCGCCGCGCCGGCCGCCTCGGCGACGGCTACTTCCCGGCCCGCGGCGCCTCGGCCGATCTGCTCGACGAGATGCGCCGCGCCGCGGAGGCGGCGGGACGCGATCCGGCGGCGATCGAGGTGACGGTGTCGGCGCCGCCCGACCCCGCCGAGATCGAGGCCCTCGCGAAGCGCGGCATCACGCGCGTGGCCGTTCCCGTGAGCGCGGCGGCCGGGCTGCCCGCCCAGGTGCGGACGCCGGACGACGTGCTGCGCTACGGCAAGGACGTGATCGCGCGCTTCCGCTGATGCCGGCCCCGCCGCCCCGCCGCCTCGCCGCAGGGCTCGCGCTCCTCGCGCTCGTCCTGTGGCCCGCGCTCGGCGCCGCCGCTCACGTCAAGGCGCCGGCGGCGGGCGAGCTTCTCTCGCACGTGGAGGCGCTCACCGCGCCCGCCATGGAGGGACGCGGGTCGGGCACGCCGGGCGGCGACCTCGCGGCGCGCTACCTCGCGGAGCGGCTCGCCGCGGCGGGCGTGGCGCCGGCGGGTGAATCCGGCGGCTACGAGCAGCGCTTCGTCCTCGGCTCCACGCGCCGCGCCGGCCGGGACGCGGCGCTCGAGCGCGTCGGCGCGAAGCCCGAGCGCTTCGCCGTGGGGCGCGACTGGCAGCTGCACGGGGGCGCGCCAACCGGCGCCGCGGAGGGCGAGGTGATCCACGCCGGACACGGGATCACGAGCGCGGACGGCCGTCACGACGACTACGCCGGCCTCGACGTGCGCGACCGGATCGTCGTCGTCCAGGACGGCGCTCCCGCGAGCCTGACTGGCGCCCGCGCCTCCCGGCTCGAGAAGCTCATCGTGGCTCGCCATCGAGGCGCCCGCGCGCTCCTCGTCGTCGCGGACTCGGTCCCGGCCGTGGACGCGACGGCGGCGCCGTTTGCGCTCCCCTCGGCCACGATCACGCGCGCAACGGCCGCGGCGCTGCCCTCCGGCTCGCGCGTCCGCCTGGTGATCGAACGTCGATCGCGCGGACCGCACCGCGGCCAACGTCGTCGGCGTGGTGCGGGGCACGGATCCCGCCCTCGCCGGCGAGACGCTGGTGCTCGGCGCCCACTACGACCACCTCGGGCGCTCGGGGACCGCGGTCTACCCGGGCGCCGACGACAACGCCTCCGGCGCCGCGGTCGTGCTCGGGCTGGCGCGCGCCCTCGCCGCCGCCGGCGGGCTGCCGCGCACCGTGGTCGTCGCGCTGTTCGCGGGCGAGGAGCTCGGGCTCCTCGGCTCGAGCCACCACGTCAAGCATCCCGCCACGCCCGGCGATCGCACCGTGGTCATGATGAACCTGGACATGGTCGGGCGCTTCGCCCAGGGCGGTCTCCAGGTGGGCGGCGTCGAGAGCGGGGCGGGACTGGACGGCGTGGTGCGCGCGGCCGCGAAGGCCACCGGCATCGACGTGAAGGTCAGCGGCCACCCGAACGGCCCGTCCGATCACGCGAGCTTCTACGCCGCGGGGGTGCCGGTCCTGTTCTTCCACACGGGCTCCCACGCCGACTACCACGCCCCCACCGACACGGCGGAGAAGATCGACGCGGCCGGGCTGGCCCGCGTGGCCGCGCTCGCCGCGGAGACGCTGGAGCGGCTGGCGAGCGCGCCGCGGCCGACGTTCGTTCAGGTCGCGCCGCCGCGGTCGCGCGCCAGCGGCCCGTCGGGCGGGGCGTTCCTCGGGGTCATGGCGGGCGGCCGCGCCGGGGACGGGGTCAGGCTCGGCGCCGTCCTGCCCGGCACCGCCGCGGCGCGGGCGGGGATGCGCGACGGCGACATCCTGGTTCGCATCGGCGGCGTCACCGTCGACAGCTTCGAGGACCTGCGACGGGTGCTCGGCGACCGCCGCCCCGGCGACACGGTCAGCGTGGTCTACCTGCGCGCGGGCGACGACCACACCGTCTCGACCACGCTCGGCCCCCGGCCGTGAGATCGGGCTGGAGGACCGGCGTGTGCTGAGGAACCGGCGGCGTGTCGCGCGCGTCGATCGAGAGCGACCACGGCATATCGCGCACTCGCGGCGAGGCGAGCCGAAGGCGAGACGAGCGAAGGAGTAAAGCAGGAAGACACTGCAGCCGACGGGACCCTGCAATGCCACCGCTCGGCATTCGTCTGATGCGCTGAGGCTTACAGGAGGAGCGTCCCATGAGAGTCGGCATCTCGCTCACCAGCGCCCGGCAGGACACCGACCCGCGCGTGGGCGCGCGCTTCATGATCGACCGCACGGCGGCGGCGCGGCGGGCCGGCCTCGACTCGCTGTTCGTCGGCGACCACCATGCGACGCCGCACCCCTACTACCAGAACACCCCGATCCTGGGCCGGCTCCTCGCGGAGTGGGGCGACGCCCCGGCGGGGTGCCTCTTCCTGCTGCCCCTCTGGAACCCGGTGCTCCTCGCCGAGCAGGTGGGCACGCTCGCCGCCGTCGCGAGCGGCCGCTTCATCTTCCAGTGCGGGCTCGGGGACGGCGCGCCGCAGTTCGCGGCCATGGGCGCGGACGTCCGCCAGCGTCGCTCGGCGTTCGAGGAGTCGTTCGACCTCGTGAAGCGCCTCCTCGCCGGCGAGGCGGTGAGCTCGGCCGGGCGCTTCCGCGTGGAGGGCGCGAGGCTGGCCCTCCGGCCCGCCGAGCCCGTGGAGTACTGGATCGGCGCGAGCGCCGAGCCCGCCATCGACCGGGCGGCGCGGATCGCCGACGGGTGGCTCGCGTCGCCCGGCCTCGCGCCGGCGACGGCGCGCGCGCAGCTCGCGTTCTATCGCGAGCGATGCAAGGCGTACGGGCGTCCGCCCGCCGCGGTGGCGATCCGCCGCGACATCTACGTGGGCGCGTCCCACGCGGAGGCCGAGGCGGTGGCCGGGCCCATCGTGGCGAAGGGCTACCGCGGGTTCGCGCCCGACGCGCTGGTGTGGGGAAGCGTGGAGGAGGTCGCGGCGCGCTTCCGCGGAGCTGGCGGCGATGGGCTACACGGACGTGATCGTGCGCCACCTCACCGACGACCAGCCGAAGGTGATGGCGTCGCTCGCCCGCCTCGCCGACGTGCGCGAGGCGGTGAAGCAGGCGTGACGCCGGGCGACGCCATGGTGTTCCGGGCGGCGTGCGCGGCCCTGGCCGCCATCGCGTGGCTCGTCGCGGGCACGGATGCCTCCGCCCAGGCGCGGCGCAGTGTCACCGAGGTGCTCGCGAACCCGGCGGCGTTCGACAACGAGGAGATCTACATCGAGGGTGTCGTGGTCGTGTCGCAATGGTCGCCCATGACCGTGCTCGGCAACCCGCCGCGGCAGGACCTGTTCCCGCTCCTGCTGCTGAACGACGGCGCGGCGAGCATGTGGGTGATCATCGTCGCGAGCCCGAGCCCGAGCAGGGGCATCGGCAGCAGATCGACCGTCTTCGCCCCGCCGTCGGTGGGCACGAGCATCGTCGTCCGCGGCACCTTCCGCGCGGCGACCCGCGCGCTCGAGTCGTACGACGGGTTCACGCTCCGCTGAGCGTCCGCGTGCTTCGCGCGCGGCGGTCTCCCGAGGCGCTGACGCCGGCGGCCATGAGGTCGGCCCGGGTCACTCCCGCGGCAAGAGCGTGATCGCGTCGTAGTGGCCGACCGCGCTCTCCCCGGTGTCGTCGGTGTCGGTCATGACGGCGACGCCCGCGACGCGGGGCGGCTCGCCGCCGAACGCCCGCCGGTAGTCGTCCAGGAGGTTCCGCTTCTCGCTCACCCAGCGCCCGGCCCGGGCGGGGCCGCTCTGCACCACGATCATGCGGGCGCGGCTCGTGTAGGCGTTGTCGAGCACGGTGCCCACGGGCAGGCGGTTGTCCCACACGTAGTTCAGCACGCCCTTGGGCGGGTACTCGCCGTAGATCGCGCGATAGAAGCCGTAGACCGTCCGCTCCCACAAGGTGGCGCGCTCCGGATCGTAGCGGAAGGCGACGTAGACGCGCGCGGGGTAGTCGTCGCCGCGCGCGCGTGCGCGCATCCGCTCGCGCGATGACGCCGTCCACCTTCCAGCGCCACGCCAGCACCGGGTGGGCGCGGGGATCGGCGTCGACGCGGCGGAAGAGCGTCGGACGCGGCGGCGTGGCTCTCGGCCCGGAGGACGTGTCCGGCTCCGTCCCGCACCACCGTGTAGCGGGTGTGGCGCGGCACGCGCTTGAACGTGAGGTGCTCCCAGCCGGGAGGAAGGGCGTCCGGATCCGCGGGCGCCGCGAACGGGCCGAGCTCGATGGCCGGCGCGCGGCGCTCGTCGGCGCCGGCGGCCCGCGACGCGACCGCGAGGACCGGCGAGAGCGATGACGAGGACGGCGCGGCTCCGCCCCGTCACCGCCGCGGGCGCCCGGCCGCGGCCTGCGCCGCCCGCGCGGCCCGCCAGCTCCGGGTAGTACCAGCGGTGGAGGCGCTCGGGCCGGGCCCCGCAGAAGTAGAGGAGGCGCAGGGTCCACATGAGGAGGATGGTGCGCGCCACGCCGTCGCTTCTCCCACTTGCGCGCGGAGGTGCGCACGCGCTGGCGCAGGCACGCCACCCGCCCCAGGCGACGGAGCCGCCGCGTCAGCTCGATGTCCTCCATGAGCGGGATGGCCGCGTAGCCGCCCAGCGCCTCGAAGGCGGCGCGCCGCACGAAGATGGCCTGGTCGCCGGTGAAGATGCCGGACAGGCGCGAGCGCAGGTTCATGAGGGCGGCGACCATCCGGAAGGGCCAGCGCGGGTTGTCGAGGACGACGTCGAACCGGCCGCCCACGACCCGCAGGTCGCCGAGCGCGCGCGCGATGGCGCCCTCGAAGCCCGCGGGCAGATGCGTGTCGGCGTGGAGGAAGAGCAGGACGTCCCCGGTGGCGGCGGCGGCGCCCGCGTTCATCTGGAGGGCGCGGCCACAGGGCGACGTCACGAGCCGCGCGCCGGGCGCGCGCCGTACCACGGCCTCGGTGTCGTCCGCGCTGCCGCCGTCCGCCACGAGGACCTCCGCCTCGGGGGCCAGGATGCGGAGCTCGGGCAGCAGGCGGTCGAGGTTCCGGGCTTCGTCCAGCGCGGGGACGACGATCGACAGCGTGATGGGCGTCTCGGGGCCCGGGCCGGAGCGCCGCGCGCTCATCGGGTCCACCGGAGCCACGTCGCGAACAGCCGCTTCACCGCTGCCCTTCCGCTCAGGCCGTCACGCGGCGGGCGAGCGCGCCGCGGGCGATTCTCGTCACGTACACGGTCACGGCGACGGTAGCGAGGAGTCCGACAGCCGACAGCGTCCACTCCGCGGGCGTCCGCGCGTGCTGTCCCGCGGCCAGGCTCGCGAGGTCACCGGCCACCGACCCCACGTACACGTAGAGCAGCGTGCCCGGCAGCATGCCCGCCCACGAGGCGAAGAAGTAGTGGCGGAAGGGGATGCGCGTCACCCCGAACGCGTAGTTGAGCAGGTTGAAGGGGAAGATCGGAGACAGTCGCGTGAGCGCGACGATCTTCCAGCCGTCGCGGGCCACCGCGTGGTCGATGGCCGAAAACGCCGCGTTGCCCTCGATGCGATGGGCCACCCAGTCGCGGGCCAGGTACCGGCCGGCGAGGAAGGCGGCGCCGGCGGCCAGGGGCGCCGCGATGGCCACGGTGACGATGCCCGTGGCGAGGCCGAAGATCGCGCCCGCGCCCAGGGTGAGCGGGAACCCGGGGACGAAGAGCACCGCGGCGGCGACGTAGAGCCCGACGAACAGCACGGGCCCGAGCGCGCCGAGGCCGCGGATCCACTCGAGCGCGGACGTCAGGACGGCGCCGTCCAGGTATCGCGCGCCGGCGATCAGCAAGACGACGACGGCGGCGAGGAGGACGAGCGGGGCTTTCGAGCGGACGACGCCGGGCGGGGCCATGCCGGTGGGTCAGAACTTGCCCCGGACCCGCTCCTTCGTCGGGAGGTTCTCCAGGCACGTGGTCCACCAGCCCGTGCGGATGGTCTCGGCGAACTCCGGAGGCAGGCCCTCGCGCTCGATCTGGCGCGCGAGCGTCTCGTGGTCGTAGTGCACGGGCACGAACTCCACCGAGAGGTCGGGCGACGCGGTGAGCACGGTGTACCACACGTTGGTGGACCCGTCGTTCTCCGGGCGGCCGATCACGCCCACGTTGACCGCGTGCTCCCCCTCGGCGAGGGCGCGGTGCCACTTGATGCCGGTGTGCGTGCACAGGAGCACGTCCGCGGCGTGGTCGCCGAGGAAGCGCCGGAGCAGGCCGGACGGCGTCGTCGACTCCCACAGGAACTCGTTCACCACCCGGGGCGACCCGTGACACATCAGCACGCGGTGCGCGCCGAGGGCGATCCGGCGGTGGCGGGGCAGGGTGCCGAGCCAGGCGCGGTTGTCGGCGGAGGTGCGCGTGAACGTGTATTCGTAGCTGATCCGCGCGTAGTGGTTGTCGCGCGGATCCGTGTAGCCGCACCCGCAGTCCGCGCGGCCCGAGGCCAGCGATTCGTCGTAGTTGCCCTGGATGGCGAGCACGCCGTGATCCCGGAGCAGCGGGAACACACGATCGGGATACGGGCCGAAGCCGCCCATGTCGCCGAGGCAGAACACCGCCTCCACGTCGCGGCGGCGGGCGTCCTGCCAGCGTGGCGGCCAGCGCCAGCGCGTTGTTGTACACGCCGCCGAAGACCGCGATGCGGCGGTACTCGGGGACGGGGGCGCGTTCCGGCTCGCCGGCCATCAGTAGTTCCGGCACGACATGCCGGTCTCGTGGCACGTCACGCACGCGGGGTGGAAGAGGGGCGCCGGCCGGAAGGACTCTTCGATGCGTCCCGCGCTGAGTCGCGCCCCCGGCATGCCGGCGAGGATGGGGCAGGCGTAGACGCCTCCGTGGGCCACCACGCGCGACTCCGCGCACTGCAAGAGGCCGCGGTCGAAGCCCTCGAGCCGCTCGTCGGTGAGGAGGTCGCCGCCGTGCCGCTCGAGGCGGCCCACCGGGAACACGGGGATGATCTTCACGCGCGGCTTCTCGACGCCCAGCGAGAGCAGGAAGTCGCGGAAGCGCTGGTACGTCCCTCCGCTCTCGGCGCCCTCGACCGAACCGGGGGGGATGGCTCTCGGATGGAGATCTCGGTGGCGGTGACGATGGGCAGGAGGCCGTGGGCGTCCAGGCGCCGGATGGCGCCCACCGCGCGCGCCCACGCGCCGCGCCCGCGGATGCGGTCGTTGGCCGCGCGATCAACGTCGTCGAGGCTGACGCGCACCTCGAGGGAGTAGCGCGACCCCGCGGCGAGCTCGCCGAGGGCGGCCACGACCCGCTCGCCCAGCCGCGTGCCGTTGGTGAGCACCGTGGTGGGGGCGACCTCGAGCGCCGCCCCGAGGAGCGGCAGGATGTCCGGGTGGAGGAACGGCTCCCCGCCCGTGAAGTAGATCTCCTTCACGCCGAGGCGCGTCGCCCTCGCGGATCGCCGCGCGGACGGTGTCCGCGTCGAGGGGGGCCAGCCACGGCTCGCGCGGGCCGCTCGCGTTCAGGCAGTGGCGGCACTCGAGGTTGCACCACGTGCCGGTGATCTGGATCCACAGCGCGGTGAGGCGGACGAAGGGCGCGGCCGCCACCCGAGGGGCGGCCGTCGCGACGGACAGCACGGGCAGCGGTCGGTTCACGGTGTCGAGTTGGACGCGTTCACGGTGTCGAGTTTGGACGCCGGGGGGCGAGCGGCCGACAGGCCCGGGCGCCCGCCCCTGGTCACGTCATCATGCCACATCCGCCGGGGCGAGCCTCCGGCGCGGGTTACGGGCGCCGCGCGACCTCGGGGTTGAAGCGGATGCCGGCGCGGGCCAGGCCGCCGGCCACGCCGATCGGGGTGCCGTCGGCGCGCCAGCACGCCGCGCCCGTGAGGCTCCCGTCGTCGTTCACCGCGATCGCGTTCATGCCGCCCGCCACCGTCGGCACGGGGATGACGCGGTGGCCGCGGGACGCCAGGCCGGCGCGGATCGCCTCGGGCACGCGGTGCTCGACCTCGAGCTCCTGCCCTTGCGTCCAGATGCGCGGGGCCTCGACCGTCTCCTGGAGCGTCATGCCGTGGTCGATCCGGTTCAGCAGCGCCTGCATCACCGACGTGGAGATGCGCACCCCGCCGGGCAGGCCGAGCGCGAGCACGGGCCGGCCGCCGCGCGACACCACGGTGGGGGCCATGCTGCTCCGCATGCGCTTGCCCGGCGCGACCGAGTTGGGACGGCCGGGGTGCGGATCGAAGAGCGCCATGTTGTTGTTCAGCATCACGCCGGTGCCGGGCGCCGTGACGCGGGAGCCGAAGAGGTTGTTGATGGTCTGGGTCATCGCCACCAGGTTGCCGTCCGCGTCGGCGGTGGTGACGTGCGTGGTGTGGGCGCTCTCCGGCGCGGGCACGCCGCCGGCGTAGCGGCCCGCGCGCCCGAGGTCGATCTCCTTGCCGCGCGCCTCGGCGTACGCCTTCGACGTGAGCCGCTCCACCGGGATGTCGAGGAAATCCGGGTCGCCGGTGGAGGCGTCGCGGTCGGCGAAGCCGATCTTGAGGGCCTCGGCCACCAGGTGGAAGTAGTCGGCGGTGCCGTAGCCGATCGTGGCCAGGTCGTAGCCCTCGAGCACGTTCAGCATCTCGATCACGTGGATGCCGCCGGCGGACGGCGGCGGCGGGCCGACGATCTCGTGCCCGCGATACGTGCCGCGCACGGCCGGCCGCTCGACCGCCACGTACTTCCGCAGGTCGTCGATGTCGATGATGCCGCCGGCGCCGCGGAGATAGTCGGTGATGGCGACGCCGACGGCGCCGCCGTAGAGCACGCCCGGGCCTTCGCGGCCGATGGCGCGAAGGGTGTCCGCGTACTCCGGCTGGCGGATGAGGTCGCCGGGGCGGGGCGGCGCGCCGCCGGGCAGGAAGGTGCGCGCGCTCGCCGGGAAGCGCGCCAGGTCCGCCGCGGTCTCCGTGATCGCCTCGATCAGATAGGGCGTGGCGCGGAAGCCGCGCTCGGCGTGGCGGATGGCCGGCTGCACGACCGTGTCGAGGTCGAGACGCCCGAAGCGCTCCAGGAGCAGGCACCATCCCTTGAGCGTCCCCGGCACGCCCACGGCGAGCGGGCCGACGGTGTTCACGTCGCCCTCGACCTTCATGTAGTCCGGCCACGCCTCGGAGATCGGACGGTACATGTCCGGGCGCGCGGCGGCCGGGGCGAGCGTGTAGTGATCGAGCAGGACGTGGGCGCCGCTGGCCAGCCTCAGATGCGTGGTGCCGGCGCCGAAGATGCCCACCATCATGGGCTCGACCACGGTGAGGGCGAACAGCGTGGCGATGGCGGCGTCGACGGCGTTGCCGCCGGCCGCCAGCATCTCCGCGCCCGCGGCGGCCCCGAGCGGGTGATTGGCGACCACCATCCCGCGCGACGCGGTGGCGGGGCTCTTCTCGGTCTCGAAGGTGGTGCCGGCTCGGCTGCGCCATCCGGTCGTGGTCATGGGTCCTCCCGCGAGTCGGTCCGGGCGATCAGGGTCGCCGGGTCCTCCGGTTCGTTCGTGCCAGCGCGATCATATCGACTACGATGGACCGGGGCCAGCGCGGCGGGCGCGGAGCGGCTCACGCGTTGCTCCCACGGGAGGTCGCTGGCGTGACCCATGATCGTCGCGGTGCGGTGGCGGAGGGCCGTCTGACGCGCGCAGCCGTCGCGCTGCTCGTCGCCTTGGCGTGCCTGGCGTGCAACGCCGAGCTTCGCGTCTTCGGCCCGGGCGGCGAGGTGGCGCGCTTCGGGGGCTCCTCCGACCCGCCGCCGCCCGCGGGCAGCGAGGCGCCTCCGCCCCCCGAGCCCGCGCCGGGCGCAGAAGCGCGCGAGACCGACGCCGATCCCGCGCAGCCGCCGCGCGAGGCCCCGCCGGCGCCCGCGATGACCGCGCGCGCGGACGCGGGCGCGCAGCCGGGCTGGACGGCGACAGGCCCGCCGGCGGCGGAACCCGCCGAGGTGAAGGCCGAGCCCGCCACCTTCCACTCGCTGGCCGTGCGCTGGCCGATCCGCGGCGACTCCAACGCGAATGCCGCGATCCGCGTCCAGTACCGGCAGACGGGCGAGCCGCGGTGGCGCGAGGCCTGGCCGCTCTTCCGCACGCACCCCACGCGCGTGTCGCCCGACAACCGCGTGCCCGACGGCTGGCTCTTCGCCGGCAGCATCGTGGACCTGGTCCCGGACACCGAGTACGAGGTGCGCCTCACCCTCGCCGACCCCGACGGCGGCAACACGGAACGACAACTCGTCATGCGCACGCGCGGGGAGCCTCGCGCGCCCGCCGACATGCGGGTGCGTCACGTGACCTCGGGCGAGCCGGCAGGCGGCGGCACCGGCGCCGCGGCCGATCCGTTCCGCGGCCTCGCCGCGGCCCAGGCCGCCGCCCAGCCCGGCGACCTGTTCCTGCTGCACGCGGGCACCTACGCGGGCGGCTTCACGATCGACCGCCGCGGCGCGCCCGGGCGGCCCATCGTGTACCGCGCGGCCGGCGACGGCCCGGTGGTCCTCGACGGGGGCGGGGCCGAGCGCCTGGTCAACGCCCAGGGGGCGCAGCACGTGTGGCTCGAGGGGCTGACGCTCCGGAACGCGCGCTACCTGGTCCTGGCGCACCGCGCCGCGCACCTCGTGATCCGGCGATCGACGTTCGAGGTGGTCCGCCAGGGCATCAGCGCGATCAACGGCGGCTACGACGAGTCGCAGGGCTTCGTCTTCACCGACAACGTGTTCCGCGGGCCCAGCACCTGGCCGCGCTCGTCGGGCATCGAGGACGTGAACGCCGTGAACGATCTCGGGGGCGGGCCACGTCGTCGCCTACAACTTCTTCACCGGCCTCGCCGACGGCATCCACGGCACGAGCCACGGCCGGCTCTCCGCCACGGACTATCACAACAACGACTTCAACGTTTGCACGGACGACGCCATCGAGGCCGACTACGGGGACACCAACGTGCGCGTGTTCCGGAACCGGATCACGAACTGCTTCGTGGGGGTGAGCTCGCAGCCGACTCACGGGGGTCCCCTCTACGTCTTCCGGAACTCGATCTACAACGTCCAGTACTCGCCCTTCAAGCTGCACAACGACACCGCGGGTGTGCTCCTCTTCCACAACACGTCGATGAGCGCGGGCATCCCGTTCCACATCCAGCCCGGAGGGGAGACGGTGAGCGACGTGATCTCACGGAACAACCTCTACATCGGGATGACGGGACCGGCGCTCCGCTCCACCGGCGAGATGATCCGCTGCGACTTCGACAACGACGGCTACGCGTGGGGCGGGGGCTCGTTCGCCCTCTGGAACCGCCAGACGTACCTGACCGCGCGCATGGCCAGCCGGTCCGGCGACATCTACCGGGTGCACGGGATGACGACCGTCAGCGTGCGCTCCGGCTGGTTCACCGGCGTCGAGCCTCCACGGGACGTCCGCCATCGCTATCCCGCGCAGGTGCACGACCTGCGGATCACCTTCCGGTCCGCGGCGAGCGACCGTGGCATCGTCCTCGCGAACTTCAGCGACGGCTTCGTCGGGCGCGCGCCCGACCTGGGCTGCTGCGAGCTCGGCGAGCCGCTCCCCGTGTACGGCCCCCGGCCGCTGCCCGCCCGATGAGCGCGCGCGGTCTCGCCGGCCTCCTCCTCGTCGCTGTCCTCGCCGCGGGGTGCGCGACCACGCCCGGGGTCGAGGCGCCGTACGTCCAGACGCCGGCCAGCGTCGTCACCGCCATGCTGCGGCTGGCCGCGGTGGGGCCGGCCGACGTCGTCTACGACCTGGGATCGGGCGACGGTCGCGTGGTCATCGCGGCGGCGCGCGACTTCGGGGCGCGCGGCGTCGGGGTGGAGCTCGAGCCTCGCCTGGTGGCGGAGAGCCGCGGGATCGCCGCGCGCGCCGGCGTGGCCGATCGCGCGCAGTTCGTCCAGCAGGACATCTTCGTGACCGACGTGAGCCCGGCGACGGTGGTGACGCTCTACCTGGGCGCCGACCTGAACGCCCGCCTCCGCCCGCGCCTCCTCGCCCAGCTCAAGCCCGGCTCGCGCATCGTGTCGCACGACTTCCCGATCGCGGGGTGGGAGCCGTTGCGCACGATCACGGTCCAGGGCCCCGACCGCAGCCACACCCTCTACCTCTGGACGGTGCCGTAGTCCGGGGACGGCGGGCCGCGCTACGCGCTGGTGGTGCGGGGGTCGGGCTCGGCGAGGATGCGGCGGCTCTGAGCCTCGCGGTACTTCCGGAGTGCGTCGCGATACTGCGGATGCTTGCCGGCGAGGATGGCGGTGGCGAAGAGCGCGGCGTTCACCGCCCCCGCGCGCCCGATGGCGAGCGTGCCCACCGGGATGCCCGCGGGCATCTGGACCGTGGAGAGCAGCGAGTCCATGCCCTTGAGGGCCTGCGACTCCATCGGGACGCCGAGCACCGGAAGCAGCGTCTTCGCCGCGGTCACGCCGGCGAGGTGCGCGGCGCCGCCGGCGGCGGCGATGATCACCTCGAGACCGCGCGCCTCCGCGGACGACGCGTACTCCAGCAACTCGTCCGGCGTCCGGTGCGCGGAGAGGATCCGCACCTCGCACGGTACGGCGAGGGCCTGGAGCGTCTCCGCCGCGTGCGCCATCGTCTCCCAGTCCGACTTCGAGCCCATGATCACGCCGACGAGTGGCTTCATGGCCCGCGATTGTAGCAGGCGCGGGGACGGGTGGAGCGGCGCGCGGTGTACAATCCGCGTCGAGCGGGTGAAAGCCGGTTCGTGTACCGGGTTCGTGGTCCGACCAGTGTGGTATACTCCCGCGGGTTTTGACATTTCAGGAGGCGGTCAGTGACCGGGTATCTCCCCGTCGTCATCTACCTCGTGCTCATCGTCGGGTTCGCCGTCGTCTCGCTGGGGATGGCGCGGGTGCTGCGTCCGTCCCGGCCGTTCGCCTCGGCGGCGAAGCTCGACAACTACGAGTGCGGGGCCGAGCCGATCGGGGACGCCTGGGTGCAGTTCCCCGTCGGCTTCTACCTGGTCGCGCTGATCTTCATCGTGTTCGACGCCCTCGCCGTGTTCCTGTTCCCGTGGGCCCTCCTGCTCCGGGACCTCGGCATGTGGGCGGTGGGGACGATGACGGTGTTCATCGGCATCCTCTCGCTGGGCTGGGTCTACGCGTATCGCGAGGGCATCCTGGAATGGAAGTGAAGCCGCCGATCCCGCAGATCCCGCCCGCCGTATGGACCGAGTTCAAGGACCTCCAGGAGTGGGAGAAGCTCCGCCAGGAGCGCCCCACCGACGACAAGCACTCGGCGCTCTTCGAGTCGCTCACGGAGGGAGTCCACCACTTCCCGGGCGGCTTCCTCGTGACGACGGTGGCCGACTCGTTCCTGAACTGGGCGCGGAAGTCCTCGGTGTGGCCGGTCACCTTCGGGCTGGCCTGCTGCGCGATCGAGATGATGGCGACCTTCGCCTCGCGGTTCGACGTGGAGCGCCTCGGGATGGTGCCGTGGGCGTCGCCGCGGCACTCCGACCTCATGATCGTGTCCGGCACCGTCACCATCAAGATGGCGCCGATGCTCAAGCGCATCTACGACCAGATGCCGGATCCGAAGTGGGCCGTCTCCATGGGCTCGTGCGCCAACTCCGGCGGACCGTTCCGCCACGGCTACCACGTCGTGAAGGGCGTGGACCGCCTCATCCCCGTGGACGTGTACGTGCCCGGCTGCCCGCCGCCCCCCGAGTCGCTCCTGTTCGGCCTCCTCAAGCTGCAGGACCAGATCCAGCACTTCCGGAAGACCGGCGAGCGGGCCGCGCCCACCCCGAAGGTCGACTGAGGACGTGGGGCGTCGCGCGGGGATGCGAGACCGGGTGAGCCATGCGCAGGGGAGAGCCGCGCGATGACGGCGGCCGAGGCCCCGTCCCTCCTCGAGGGACGCTTCGGCGTGGCCCCGACGGGCGAGGGGCGCGCGCTCGCCATCACCGTGCCGCCCCCGCGCTGGGCGGAGCTGGGAGAGTTCGCCCGGCGAACGCTCGGTTGCGCCTACCTGAGCTTCCTGTCCGCGGTGGACTGGAAGGAGCAGGGCCTCGAGGTGATCGCCCGCGTGGAAAATCTCGAGGCGAATTTCGCCCTGACCATGAAGACGCGGCTGCCCGCGGGGGAGAGCGCGTGCGCCTCGCTCGTGCCCGCCTACCGCGGCGCGAACTGGATGGAGCGGGAGTGCTACGACATGTTCGGGATCCGCTTCGAGGGCCATCCCGACCTCCGGCGCATCCTGCTCCCCGCGGACTGGGAGGGGCATCCCCTCCTCAAGTCCTACGCCGTCGACACGCCGCACCCCCCGTACCGATGAGCCGGACGCCGTGATCCACGAGCTGCGGACGTACACGCTGGTCCCCGAGAAGGTGCCGGAGTTCCTGCGCCTCACGCGGGAGCTGGGCTACCCGCTCCGGACGAGCCATTCCCGCTGCCTCGGCTACTGGACGACCGAGCTCGGCGAGCTGAACCAGGCCGTGCACCTGTGGGAGTACGACGACTACGCGCATCGCACGCGGGTGCGCGCGGCGCTCGCCGCGGATGCCGCGTGGCAGGAGACGTTCCTGCCCCGCATCCGGCCGTGCCTGCTCCACCAGGAGTCGAGCCTGCTGATCCCGTCCGACGTGGCGCCGGTCACGCCGGGCGCCGGCCACGGCCTCTACGAGCTGCGCTGGTACAAGCTCTTGCCGGGCAAGGTGGGCGAGTGGCTCGCCAACTTCCGCTCCGGCCTGCAGACCCGCGCCCGCTACGGCAACACGCCGGTCGGCGTGTGGTCCGCCGAGCTCGGCCCCCTCAACGTCATCTACCATCTCTGGGGCTACGCGGACCTCCAGGCGCGCGCGGACGTCCGGCGGAAGTTCGGCGAGGATCCGGCGTGGGCGCAGGTGGTGCAGAAGAACCTGCCCCTCATGCTCGAGATGAACTCGAAGATCCTCGTCCCCACCGATTTCTCCCCGATGAGGTAGTGAAGGAATGCGGATGTCGGTTTCAGCAAGCGGGCGAACATCGTGATTCTGCGAACACGCGGCGTGACGTTCTCGTCATTCATTCACGATCTCGATGAGGTAGCCCCATGGCCGACCCCGAAGCGCGACACGTCCTCGAGATGGGCTACGGCGGCAGCGAGCGCCTCACGATGAACATGGGGCCGCAGCACCCGTCCGCGCACGGCGTGTTCCGCGCCATCCTCACGCTCGAGGGCGAGACGGTGGTGGCGGTGGACGCGGTGATCGGCTACCTGCACCGCTGCCACGAGAAGCTCGCCGAGACGCTCACGTACACGCAGTACCCGTCGATCGCCTCGAAGACCGACTACGTGGCGGCGATGACGAGCGAGCTCGCCTACGTGCGCGCCGCCGAGCAGATCGGGAAGATCGAGGTCCCGAAGCGCGCCCAGTACCTGCGCGTGCTCGTGGGCGAGCTGCAGCGCATCGCCTCCCACTGCCTGTGGCTCGGCACGTGGTGCCTGGACATGGGCGGGGCCCTCGGCGGCGGCGCCACCGTGTTCCTCTACTGCATCCGCGAGCGCGAGACCGTGCTCGACCTGTTCGAGTCGCTGGTGGGCGCGCGCCTCCTGTACGGCTTCCACCAGGTCGGGGGCACGCGCTACGACCTGCCCGCGGGCTGGACCGAGACGTGCCGCTCGGCCGTCGACCTGATCGAGCGGCGCATCGTCGAGTGGGAGGACATGCTGGAGGGCAACGCGTTCTTCCAGGCGCGGACCCAGGGCGTGGGCGTGATCTCGCGCGAGCTCGCGCAGGAGGTGGGCATCTCGGGGCCCCTCATCCGGGGCTCGGGCGTGGCCTACGACATCCGGCGCGCCGAGCCCTACTCCTCCTACGAGGACTTCGACTTCAAGGTGCCGGTGGAGACGGCGGGCGACTGCTACGCGCGGTACCGCGTCCGGATGGTGGAGTTCAGGGAGTCGATCAAGATCGTCCGCCAGGTGCTGGACGGGCTGCCCGAGGGCCCGATCTCGTCGCGCCCCGGCGTCAAGTCCGTGGGCCAGGTGCGCGTGCCCAAGGGCGAAGGGTACGCCCGCGTGGAAGGCGCCCGCGGCGAGGTGGGCTGCTACCTGGTCGCCGACGGCAGCGCCAAGCCCTACCGCATGAAGTGGCGCGGCGCCTCCTTCTCGAACCTCGCCGTGCTCCCCCACATCATCCCCGGCCACAAGGTCGCCGACGTCGTCGCCATCATGGGCTCCGTCGACCCCGTGTTCGGGGAAGTGGATAGGTAGTGCGAAGCGAGCCAGAGGCGAGCGGAGCGCACATGGAAATGCAGTGGAAACGACCGCAGCCCGACGAGTGCCAGCGCGTCGAGGTCGCGCACATGGGAATGCCTTGGAAACGACCGCAGCCCCTGCGAGTGCCGGCGCGATGAGCGGAGCGCACGTGGAGATGCCACTGGAGCCAACCGCCAACCAGAACCCTCTCCCCTCTGGGGAGAGGGCAGGGTGAGGGGCCATTGCGCGTCCACCCGCGGCGGGCCGTGCCGCCGACCCTCACCCCGACCCTCTCCCTGGAAGGGAGAGGGAGAGCGTGATGCCCGAGCCGCTCTACTTCGGCATCGTCGCCTTCGTCGTCCTCAACGCGGTGATCGGCATGGTCACCTACGTCACGCTCCTCGAGCGCAAGTTCGCGGCGCGGATGCAGTCGCGCATCGGGCCGTACCGCGTGGGGCCGCACGGCCTGCTCCAGCCCATCGCCGACGCGCTCAAGCTGATGATGAAGGAGGACGTGATCCCCCGGCAGGCCGACCGCGCCGTCTACAACCTGGCGCCGATCGTGTTCCTGGTCCCGTGCATGCTGATCTTCGCCACCATGCCGTTCGCCCCCGGCCTCGGGGTGGCCGACCTCAACATCGGCATCCTGTTCTTCCTCGCCGTGTCGGCCATGGAGATCGTGGGCCTGTTCATGGGGGGCTGGGGATCGAACAACAAGTACGCGCTCCTGAGCGCGATGCGCGCGGTGAACCAGATCATCTCCTACGACCTGCCGTTCATCTTCGCCGCGCTCGTGCCCGTGGTCCTCGCGGGCTCGCTCCGCCTGTCCGACATCGCGGCGGCCCAGGCGGGCTGGGTCGGCGCGTTCATCTTCTACCCGGTGATCGGCCAGCTCGCCTTCGTCGCCTACATCGTGGCCACGCTCGCCGCCGAGAACCGCGTGCCCTTCGACATCCTCGAGGCGGAGTCGGAGCTGGTGGCGGGGTTCCGCGTCGAGTACTCCGGCATGAAGTTCGCGCTCATCCAGCTCGGCGAGTACGCGCACATGATCGGCACCTCGTTCCTCGGCGCCCTCCTCTTCCTGGGCGCGTGGTCGGGGCCGGGGCCGGACTGGCTGGGCCCGGTGTGGTTTCTCCTCAAGGCCATGTTCGTCTTCCTGCTCGTGACGTGGATCCGCTGGAGCTTCGTGCGCATCCGCGTGGACCAGATCCTCGCCATCTCGTGGAAGCTGCTGCTGCCCGCGACGCTCCTGCTCCTGATGGCCACCGCGGTGGTGGTGGCGTGGAGGGCCGGCGGTGGCGCGTGACGGGTTCTTCGGCGAGCTCGTGGACCTCTGCCGCGCGGTGGGCAAGGCGATGGGCGTCACCTTCGTCAACTTCCTGCGCAAGCCCGTCACCGTGCACTACCCGGACGTGAAGCGCGACTATCCCGACCGCTTCCGGGGCGTCCTCGCCTTGACCTACGACAAGGAGACGGGCGAGGAGAACTGCATCGGCTGCCGGCTCTGCGAGTACATCTGCCCGCCGCAGGTCATCAAGGTGGAGATGCTCAAGGCGGAGAAGCGGAACTGGGCCAAGACGTTCACGCTCGAGCTGTACGCCTGCGAGTTCTGCGAGCTGTGCGTGCAGGTGTGCCCGACCGACGCCATCATCATGATGAAGTCGTTCGACCTCGCGACCAGCGACCGGCGCGAGCTGCTTGCTCGACAAGGACCGTCTCCACGCCATCGGCCTCCAGTTCGCGCCCTCCTGGGCCACCGGCAACGGGCTCCGCGACATGCAGGCGCCGCCCAGGCCCGCGAAGGCCGAGGGCGCCCCCGGCAAGGCCGCGGAGACCCCGGCGGGAGGCGCCGCGTGAGCCTCGAGCCGATAGCGTTCTGGGCCCTGGCCGTGGTGCTCGTGGCCTCGGCCCTCGCGGTGGTCCTCACCAAGAACCTCTTCCATTCCGTCCTGTACCTGGCCCTGGCCCTCACCGGCACCGCGGGGATCTTCCTCACCCTCGACGCCGAGTTCCTCGCCGCCGTCCAGCTCCTGCTCTACGCGGGCGGCCTCATCACGATCGCGGTGTTCGCCATCGTGGTCACGGAGCGGCTCGTCGGGACCCGTCTCTCGCAGACGAGCCGCCACCTGTTCAACGGGGCCATCGTGGCCGGCGCGGTCCTCGTCGCGCTCCTCTCGTTCATCGGGCGGGCCGTCCTGCCCGACGCGCGGCCGCCGATGGACGGCGACCTCACGCGCGCCATCGGCGAGGCCGTCCTCACGCGCTTCGTGCTGCCGTTCGAGATCCTCGGGGTGCTGTTCCTCGCCGCGCTGCTCGGCGCGACCTACTTCGCGCGCCCGGACGACTGATCCCCATGGGGCTCCAGGCCTACCTGTCGCTCGCCGCGGTGCTGTTCGCCATCGGGCTCTTCGGCGTGATCACGCGGCGGAACACGATCGGCATCCTCCTCGGCATCGAGCTGATGCTGAACGCGGTGAACATCAACCTGGTGGCCTGGTCGCGCTGGAACGGCGACCCCGCGGGGATGGTGTTCACGGTGTTCGCCATCTGCATCACGGTGGCCGAGGTCGCGGTGGGGCTGGCTCTCGTGATCCTCATCTTCCGGGTCCGGCGCACCGCCATCGCCGACCACCTCGACCTCCTCAGGGGATGACCCGCCGCCCATGACCGGTTCCGGAGAGCTGGCGCTCCTCGCCCTCGCCGCGCCCGCCGCGTCCTTCGTGCTCCTCGCCCTCGCGTACCCGCTCCGGCGGGCGGGGCGGGCCGCCGGCGTCGTGTCGATCCTCTTCGCCGCGGGCGCGCTCGCCGCCGCGCTGCGGGCCTGGTCACTCTCCACCCGCGAGGGCTTCGACCGCCTGGCGTGGACGTGGCTGCCCGCGGAGGGCGGACCGCTCGTCACGGTGGGGGTGCTCGCCGACGCGGACTCGACGGTGATGCTGGTGCTGGTGACGCTGGTCGCGCTGCTCGTGCAGGTGTACTCGCTGGGCTACCTCTCCGACGAGCCGCCCGCCTCGCTCGGCCGCTACTACGCGTACCAGTCCCTGTTCGCCTTCTCGATGATGGGGCTCGTCCTCTCGCCGAACTTCGTCCAGCTCTTCGTGTTCTGGGAGCTCGTCGGCCTGTGCTCGTACCTGCTCATCGGCTACTGGTACCAGCGGCCGGAGGCGGCGCGCGCCGCGGTGAAGGCCTTCTGGACGACGAAGGCGGGCGACGTGGGGCTCCTGATCGGCATCGTGCTCCTGTGGCGGCACGCGGGGACGTTCGACTTCCTGACCCTGCTCTCGATCGTGGACGCGGGGCGGATGCCCGTCGAAGGGCTGGCCATCATCACCTTCTGCATCTACCTCGGCGCGGTCGGCAAGTCGGCCCAGTTCCCGCTGCACGTGTGGCTGCCCGACGCCATGGAAGGGCCGACGCCGGTATCCGCCCTCATCCACGCCGCCACCATGGTGACGGCGGGCGTGTACCTCCTCCGGCGCACGGAGTGGCTCTTCGCGCTGACGCCGGACGTGCTGGCCCTCGTGGGATGGGTGGGCGCGTTCACCGCGCTCCTCGCCGCCGTGCTCGCGTGCGTGCAGCTGGACATCAAGCGCGTGCTCGCCTACTCGACGGTGTCGCAGCTCGGCTACATGATGGCGGCCATCGGCGCGGGGGTGGGCGCGGCCGGGTTCCTGCACCTGCTCACCCACGGGGTGTTCAAGGCCCTGCTCTTCCTGGGGGCGGGGGCGGTGATCCACGCCGTCGGGTCGAACGACATCGACCGCATGGGCGGCCTCGCCCGGCGCATGCCGCAGACGATGGTCGTGTTCCTCGTCGGGACGCTGTCGCTCGCCGGCATCCCGCTCTTCGCCGGGTTCTTCTCCAAGGAGGAGATCCTCGGCGCGGTGTGGGGGGCGACGGGGCGCGCGCCGCACTTCACGGTGCCGTTCGCCATGCTCGTCCTCGTGGCGTTCCTCACCGCGTTCTACATGTTCCGGGTGGTCTTCATCGCCTTCTTCGGGACGCCGGCGGGCGCGGCGGCGGGTGGTCACGGACCGGCGGCCGGCGGTCACGGCGCCGGGCACGGGACGGGCCACGGCCACGGCGGGCACCTCCACGACGCGCCCGCCGTGATGACGCTGCCCCTCTGGCTCCTCGCCGTGATGTCGGTGGCCATCGGCGTGTACTTCCAGCTCCACCACCCGGAGACCGAGGTCGCCAGCCCGTCCTGGCTCCCGCCCCTCGCCATCGCCGTCGCGGTGGCCGGCATCCTGCTGGCCTGGCTCACCTACCAGCTCCGCGTCATCGATCCGGAGAGCCTCGCCGCCGCCTTCGGGCCCATCCGGCGCGCCGCCCTCGCGCGCTTCTGGCTGGACGACCTCTTCGCCGCGCTCTACCGCGGGGCCATCCTCGGCGTCTCGCGCGTGGTGGGCTGGATCGACCGCTACCTCGTGGACGGCGTGCTCAACGTGCTCAGCGCGTGGACCCTGGACGCCGGCGATCGCCTGCGCCGCATCCAGTCCGGCCAGCCCCAGGACTACGTGTACGGCGTGGCCTTCGGCCTGCTGCTCATCATCGTGGGCTACCGCGTCAGCGTGTGGCTCAGCTGGATCGGATGATGCGGCGGGTGTCCTGGCTCAGGTGGGTCGGATGATGCGCCTGCCGCTGCTCTCCATCATCACGTGGGCGCCGTTCGTGGGCGCGGTGCTCATCATGTTCCTGGCCCGCCACCATCCCCTCCTCGTGCGCGTCCTCGCCGTGGCGAGCACGTCGGTGTCCCTCGTGCTCTCGCTCGTCGTCTACGTGGCGTACGACCGGGAGGCGGCGGGGTTCCAGTTCTACGAGAAGCTCGCGCTCGTCCCCCCGCTCGGCATCAGCTACGAGCTGGGCGTGGACGGGATGAGCCTGCTCATGGTGCTGCTGACCTCGATCATCATCTTCGCCGGCGCCTTCGCGTCGTGGACGGTGAAGGAGCGGAGCCAGGAGTTCTACGCCCTCCTCCTCATCCTCGTCACCGGCGTCTACGGGGTCTTCGTCTCCCTCGACCTCTTCGTGTTCTTCCTCTTCTACGAGATCGCCGTACTGCCCATGTACCTCCTGATCGGCATCTGGGGCTCGTCGGGCGAGGTCCGGCCCCAGGGGATCTTCGGGTGGGCGTTCGGCCGGACCGGGGTCGGCACCAAGGAATACGCGGCGATGAAGCTGACCCTGTACCTCCTCTTCGGGTCGGCGTTCATCCTCGTCGGCATCCTCGCCCTCTACGTCGCGGGCGGCTCGACGTCGTTCTCGTTCCTGGACATGGAGCAGCTCCGGTACGAGCCGCGGCTCTCGTCGTGGGTGTTCCTCGCCTTCTACGTGGGCTTCGGGATCCTCGCCGGCATCTGGCCGCTCCACACCTGGTCGCCCGACGGGCACGCCTCCGCGCCCACCGCGGTGTCGATGCTCCACGCCGGCGTCCTCATGAAGCTCGGCGCCTATGGTGTCGTTCGGCTCGGCATGGGGCTCCTGCCCGAGGGCACGCTGCAGTGGACGTGGCTCGTGGGCGGCATCGCGTGCGTCAACATCGTCTACGGCGCGCTCAGCGCGATGGCGCAGACCGACCTCAAGTACGTGATCGCCTACTCCTCGGTCTCGCACATGGGCGTGGTCATGCTCGGCGCGGCCACCCTCACCGAGTCCGGGCTCAACGGGTCGGTCTTCCAGATGTTCGCCCACGGCATCATGACCGGGCTCTTCTTCGCGCTGGTCGGCCTCGTCTACGAGAAGGCGCACTCCCGTGCGATCTTCCAGATGGGTGGCTTCGGCCGGATGATGCCGGGCATCGCCACCGCCTTCACCATCGGAAGCCTGTCCTCCCTCGGCCTGCCCGCCACCGCGGGATTCGTCGCGGAGTTCCTGACCTTCCTGGGGGCCTGGCAGTCCGCCTACTCGTGGTGGCTCTTCCCCGGCGTGCTCGGCGCGTTCCTCACCTCGATCTACGTGCTCCGGGTGACGAAGCAGATCTTCTGGGGGCCGCCCGCCACGGACCCGCACTTCCAGCACCTGCCCGACGCGCAGGGGCCGGAGTGGGTGGCCCTCGTCGTGCTCGTGGGCATGCTCGTGCTGTTCGGGGTCGCGCCGGGCATCGCGATCGCCCCGGTGGACACCGCCACCGTGCGGCTGCTCGAGCGCCTGGGAGCGATGCCGTGAGCCCGATGGCGCTCGAGCTGGGCCTCGCCGCCCTGATGCTGGTCGTGTTCGTCGCCGGCATGTTCGGCCGGCGGGACGACACGCGGCGGGTCGGCGTGATCGCGGCGGTGGGCGTCGTGATCCTCTTCGGCGTGTCGCTGCGCACCGAGCCGGGCGGCGACCTGCTCGGCGGCAGCTTCGTGCAGGACGCGCTCGCCGTGTTCGCCAAGCGCCTGTTCCTTCTCGCCACCGTCCTCGGCATCGTGGGCTCGCTCGCGCTGCGCAGCCGGGCCTTCGCGCGCCGGGCCACCGAGTACTACCTGATCCTCCTCGCGTCGCTCCTCGGCATGATGGTGCTGGCCTCCGCGCGCGACCTCGTCCTGCTCTTCGTGGCCTTCGAGCTGATGTCGGTGCCGCTCTACGTCCTCGCCGGCTTCGACAAGCGCGAGGAGTCGGCGGTGGAGGGCGCGCTCAAGTTCTTCCTGGTCGGCACCGTGTCGTCGGCGATCATCCTGTACGGGCTCTCGTTCGTCTACGGCGTGACGCGGACGACCGAGGTGGCGGGCATCGCCCGCGCCTTCGGCGACGGCCACCCGCTCCTGATCCTGGGGCTGATCCTCACCCTGGCCGGCATCGGGTTCAAGATCGCCGCGTTCCCGTTCCACATGTGGGTGCCCGACGCGTACGAGGGGGCCAACACCCCGTTCGTGGCGTGGCTCTCGGTGGCCCCGAAGGCCGCCGGGTTCATCGTGATGTTCCGGCTCTACCTCGAGGGCCTGGGCGACGGGGTGCTGCTGTGGGTGCCGATCGCCGGCGGCCTCGCCGCCATCACGATCGTGGCCGGCAACCTCATGGCCATCCCCCAGCAGAACATCAAGCGCATGCTCGCCTACTCGGGCGTGGCCCACATCGGCTACATGCTGGTGGGGTTCGCCGCGGTCTCGGACGCCGGCGTCGCGATGATGCTCTTCTACCTGGTGGCCTACCTCTTCGGAAACATGGGCGCCTTCCTCGTGGTGGAGGCGGTGGCGCAGGCCGAGGGCTCGGAGAGCATCGCGGCGTACCGCGGGCTGGCCCAGCGCTCGCCCGTCCTCGCCCTCTGCATGCTGCTGTTCCTGCTCTCGCTCGGCGGCATCCCGTTCGTGGTCGGCTTCTGGGCCAAGCTCTACGTGTTCTGGGCGGCGGCCCAGCAGGGGCTCTACTGGCTGGTGCTGGTGGGCGCGGTCCTGACGGTGGTCGCGCTCTTCTACTACCTGCTCGTGGCCAAGCGCATGTACATCGATCCCCCCGAGCGTCCGGACCCCCTCGAGGTGCCGTTCCTGCTGAAGCTGGGTATCGCCGGCTGCGCGGCCGGGGTGGTCGTGCTCGGGCTGTATCCGAAGCCGGTGGTGATGGCCGCGCTCCGCGTGGCCTCGACGCTGTTCTGATCCGTCCGCCCTGCCAGCAGTAGGACTTTCGTCCCGGTTGCCTTCGCCGTTTGGCCGCCCCACACTTCTGTACCAACCAGTCGGTACAGGAGGCCAGACGTGGGTGTCGAGACGAAGAGCGCCAAGGGGGCGGCGACCCGGGACCAGATCCTGGACGCGGCGTCCCGGATCATCCATCTGCGCGGCTACCACTGCACGTCGCTCGACGACGTGCTCCGCGAGGTGAACGTCGGCAAGGGCAACTTCTACTACCACTTCAAGAGCAAGGAAGAGCTGGGCTTCGCGATCATCGATCGCATCGTCCAGGGCTTCGTGGAGCGCACGCTCGAGCCGTCGTTCGCCGATCCGGACGGCGACGCCCTCGAGCAGATCAACGCGTTCCTGGACCGGATCCTCGAGGCGCAGCGCCGGCGGAAGTGCGTGGGGGGCTGCCCGCTCGGGAACCTGGCCTCCGAGCTGTCCGACGTCCACGAGGGGTTCCGGCAGCGCCTCGCCGACAGCTTCGCGCAGTGGCGGCTGAAGCTCGCCGAGGCGCTCGAGCGTGGCCAGGCCCGCGGCCGGCTCCGCGCCGACCTCGACCCCTCCGGCGCGGCCGAGTTCTTCGTGGCCTCGCTCGAAGGCGCCATCCTCCTCTCGAAGGTCACGCGCGACATCGCGGTCATGGAGAAATGCGTGCTGGAGCTGCGCAACCACCTGACGCTCTACGAGGAGCCCCGGTCATGAGCGCCGAGACGCGACCCGTCGCGACCGAGCCGAGCCCGAGCAACGCGGGCGGCGGCCCGCGGCGCCCGGACCCGGACGCCGGGCTCCTCGAGAAGCTCCGGCGGCACGATGCCGACGCCTCCGAGCAGCTGATCGCCACCTTCGGCGACCGGGTATACCGGCTCGCCATCCGGATCACCGGCAACGAGCAGGACGCGGAGGAAGTGGTGCAGGACGCGCTCTGGACGGCGGCGCGGAAGATCGACATGTTCAAGGGCGAGTCGGCCTTCGGGAGCTGGCTCTACCGGATCACCGCCAACGCGGCGTACCAGAAGCTGCGCGGCCGGCGGGACAAGAACCACGAGGTGCCGCTCGAGGACCTGCTGCCGACCTTCGACGAGACGGGCCAGCACATGGAGTCGGTGTCGGACTGGTCGCACCGGATGGAGGAGCCGGCCGTGCAGTCCGAGCTGCGCTCGGTGCTGTCCTCGGCGATCGACGCGTTGCCCCCGGACTACCGGACGGCCTTCCTGATGCACGACGTGGAGGGGCTCTCGAACCCGGAGATCGCGGAGACGCTCGGGATCAGCCTGCCCGCCGTGAAGTCCCGGGTGCACCGCTCCCGGCTCTTCCTCCGGCAGCGCCTGGCCCGCTACCTGGACGCGGCCTGACCGACGGCGCGGACCGGGGCTAAGCCCCCGTCCCGCCTTGACGTTCTCGCCGTACCTGTGGTTTCATGTGTGCTCGCGACGATTCCAAGCATAGAAAGGTCTCAGGGGATGGAAGCGGTCATCGCAACGGGCGGCAAGCAGTACCGGGTGAGCCCCGGCCAGGTCATCAAGGTGGAGCGCCTCGGCAAGCCCTCGGGCGCCCCCGTCGAGTTCACCAGCGTGCTCCTCGTCAACCAGGACGGGCAGGTGACCGTCGAGCCCGGCGCGCTCGGCTCCGCCAAGGTCACGGGTCGAGGTGGTCGGCGAGCGCAAGGAGCGGAAGGTCCTCGTGGTGAAGTTCAAGCGGCGCAAGAACTATCGCCGGCACCGCGGCCACCGGCAGATCATGACGGCGGTGCGGATCACCGGGATCGAGGTGTAAAAGCCCCGCGCATCAGACTGATGCCGAGCGGTGGGATTGTAGCGGCCCGTGACGCATACCGCATTCTACGAGGTCATTTAGGTCATGGCGCACAAGAAGGGTGTCGGCAGCTCCAGGAACGGCCGCGACTCCAACTCGCAGCGGCTCGGGGTGAAGCGCTTCGGCGGGCAGTTCGTCTCCGCGGGCAGCATCCTGGTCCGGCAGCGCGGGACGCGTTTCAAGGCGGGCGTCGACGTGGGCGTGGGCGTGGACCACACGCTCTTCGCCAAGTCCGAAGGCTACGTGCTCTTCGAGCGGCGGGGCGACCACAAGTACGTCAGCATCGCCCAAGCTCCCGCCTGATCCCTCCCAGGGCCGCCTGGCCCGCCCTGCGTGACGCCGCATGTTCGTCGACGAGATCGATATCTTCGTCAAGGGGGGCGACGGCGGAGCGGGCTGCGTGAGCTTCCGCCGCGAGAAGTTCGTGCCCCGGGGCGGCCCCGATGGCGGCGACGGGGGTGACGGCGGAGACGTCGTCCTCGCCGCCGATCCCTCCATCACCACGCTGCTCGACTTCCACTACCGGCGCCACTACACCGCGGAGCGCGGGCACCACGGCAAGGGCGCCGACCGTCACGGCAAGAGCGGGGCGGACACGGTCCTCCGCGTGCCGCTCGGCACCGTGGTCTCGGCGCGCGAGTCCGGCGAGCTCCTGGGCGACCTCACCGCCGCCGGCGACCGCATGATCGTCGCGCGCGGCGCGCGCGGCGGTCGCGGCAACGCCCGCTTCGCCACCGCCACCAACCGCGCGCCCCGCCGCGCCGACCTCGGGCGGCCCGGCGAGGAGCTCTGGATCCACCTCGAGCTCAAGCTCCTCGCCGACGTCGGCGTCATCGGGTTCCCGAACGCCGGGAAGTCCACGCTCGTCTCGCGGCTGTCCGCGGCGACCCCGAAGATCGCCGACTACCCGTTCACGACGCTCCAGCCGACTCTGGGCATCGTGCGCGTGGACGAGGGGCGCTCCTTCGTGATCGCCGACCTGCCCGGCCTCATCCCGGGCGCCGCGGAGGGCAAGGGCCTGGGCCATCGCTTCCTCCGCCACACCGAGCGGACCCGGCTCCTCCTCCATCTGATCGACCTCGACCCCGACTCCGGCCGCGATCCGGTGGAGGACTACCGGATCATCCAGAAGGAGCTCGCCGCGTACTCGGAGGACCTCGCCGGCCGCCCGCAGATCGTGGCCGGCAACAAGATCGAGCTGCCCGGGGCCGAGGAGCGGTACGGCGCGCTCGAGCGCCTCGCCGCCGAAGAGGGATTCCCCGTGCTCGCGATCTCCGCGGTGACCGGCCGGGGGCTTCCCGCCCTGGTCGGCGAGATGTCGCGGCGCCTGGCCGAGATGCCGCGATGAACGGCCGCCAGGCCCTCGGCCGCGCCAGGCGCGTGGTGGTGAAGGTGGGGAGCGGCCTCGTGACCGCCGCCGGCCACGGGCCCGACGCCCGGCGCATCGGCGCGCTCGCCGAGGACATCGCCGCGCTGGTCCGCGACCGGCGAGAGGTCACGCTGGTCTCGTCGGGCGCCATCGCCACGGGCATGGCGAAGCTCGGGCTCGCGAACCGGCCGCGCTCGATCCCCGAGAAGCAGGCGGCCGCCGCCGTCGGACAGTCCGCCCTGATGTGGCAGTACGAGCAGGCGTTCGGGAAGCACGGGCTCACGGTCGGGCAGGTGCTCCTCACCGGGCAGGACATCAGCGACCGCTCGCGCTACCTGAACGCCCGCAACACGCTGCTGACGTTGCTCCACCTGGGCGTCGTGCCCGTCGTCAACGAGAACGACACGGTGGCCGTCGAGGAGATCAAGGTGGGGGACAACGACAACCTCGCCGCCCTCGTGGGCCACCTCATCGACGCCGACCTCGTCGTGCTCCTGACCGACGTCAAGGGGCTCTATACCGCCGACCCCGGGCGCGATCCCGAGGCCCGGCGGCTCGACACCGTCGAGGCGGTGACCGGGGATCTCCAGCGCCTCGTGTACGAGGGCAGCAGCAACGTCTCCGTCGGGGGCATGGGGACGAAGCTCGAGGCCGCGGCCAAGACGACCACGTCGGGCATCCCGCTCGTGATCGCCAGCGGCGAGGAGCCGCGGGTGCTCCAGCGGCTGCTCCGCGGCGAGGACCTCGGGACCCACTTCCTGCCGCGCGAGGACCGGCTCAAGGCGCGGAAGCGGTGGATCGCCTTCGCGGTGCCTCTGCAGGGTCGGCTCACCGTTGACGCGGGGGCGGCGAGGGCGTTGACTGAGAGGGCCACGAGCCTCCTACCGTCGGGCCTCGTCGACGTCGACGGGGACTTCCCGGCGGGAGCCGTGGTCGGGGTGGCCGATCCCGCCGGGGCCGAGTTCGCCCGCGGGCTCGTCAACTACGACGCGGGGGAGCTGAGGCGCCTGCGCGGCGTGAAGACGCGCGAGATCGAGGCGACGATCGGCTACAAGGGCCTGGACGAGGTGATTCACCGGGACAACCTGGCGATCCTGTCCGTTCTCGGGTAGAGAATGAATCGCGAGACCTCCATGCGTGAGTTCACGGAATCGCGGTGTTGCCCAGCACGGCGAAGTCGAAGTCCGCTTCTCTCCACAACTCTGGGGTAGAGAATGAATCGCGAGACGGCCACGCGTGTGTACGCGGAATCGCGGTGTTGTCCCGCACGGCGAAGCCGAAGTCCGCTTCTCTCCACAACCGGTCCCGGAGGAGCCTGAGTCATGGACATCGCGGCGACGGTGGAGGCGCGAGCGCGGGCCGCCAAGGAGGCGTCGCGCCACCTCCAGGTGGCGACCACGCGCGCCAAGAACGACGGCCTCGCCCAGATGGCGCGCGGCCTCGAGGAGAAGTCGGCGGTCATCATCGAGGCCAACCGCGCCGATCTCGAGCGCGCCCGCGCCACGGGCTTCACGCGGGCCTTCATGGACCGGCTCACCCTCACCGACGACCGGATCGACGCGATGGCCGCGGGCATCCGGCACGTCGCGTCGCTGCCCGATCCGGTGGGCGAGACGGTGGAGACGTGGCGCCGGCCCAACGGCCTCGAGATCGCCCGCGTGCGCGTGCCGCTGGGCGTGGTGGGCTTCATCTACGAGTCGCGCCCCAACGTGACCGCGGACGCCGCCGCGCTCTGCCTGAAGGCGGGCAACGCCGTCGTGCTGCGGGGTGGGAGCGAGGCCCTCGAGTCGAACACGATGATCGCCCACGTCCTCGCCAAGGCCATCGAGAAGGCCGGGCTGCCCGCCGACGCCGTGCAGTACCTGGACACGCCGGACCGGCAGGCCGTGATGGCGCTCCTCACGCTGGACCGCTACCTCGACCTGATCATTCCGCGCGGGGGCGAGGAGTTCACCCGCCTCGTGGCCGAGCGCGCGACCGTCCCCGTGCTCAAGCACGACAAGGGGCTCTGCCACGTCTACGTGGACGAGGGCGCCGACCTCGAGATGGCGGTGTCGATCGCGGTGAACGCCAAGGCGCAGCGCGTGAGCGTGTGCAACGCGGCGGAGACGCTGCTCGTGCACGCCGCCGTCGCGCCGCGCTTCCTCCCCGCCGCGGCGGCCCGGCTGACCGAGGCCGGCGTGGAGCTGCGCGGCGACGCCCGCACGCGGGCCCTCGTGCCCGGCGCGCGCCCCGCAGAGGACGCGGACTGGGACACGGAGTACCTCGACTACATCCTCGCCATCCGCGTGGTCGACAGCTTCGAGGATGCGGTGGCGCACATCCGCCGGCACGGGTCGGGCCTCGCCGAGGCCATCGTGACGTTCCGACCTGCGGCGCGCCCGGCGCTTCACCCACGAGGTGGACGCCGCCGCCGTGCTCGTCAACGCCTCCACGCGCCTCGTCGACGGCTCGCAGTTCGGCATGGGCGCGGAGATGGGCATCTCCACCTCCAAGCTCCACGCGCGCGGGCCGGTGGGCGTGCGCGAGCTGACCACCACGAAGTTCGTCGTGATCGGCGACGGGCACATCCGGGAGTAGCGGACTGGCCGCCCGCGTGGGGGTGTTCGGAGGATCGTTCAACCCGATTCATCTCGGTCACCTGCTCGTCGCCGACGAGGTCGTGGAGCGGCTCGCCCTCGACCGGCTGCTCTTCGTGCCCGCGGCGTCGCCGCCGCACAAGCCCGCGGGCGACCTCGCGCCCGCCCGTGACCGCCTCGAGATGACGCGCCTCGCCGTCGCCGGGCACCGGCGCTTCACGGTGTCCGACGTGGAGATCCGCCGGCCGGGCCCGTCCTACACGGTGGACACCCTCCGCGCGCTCGCCGCCGAAGGCGATCTCCACCTCCTGATGGGCGCGGAGAACTTCCTCGACCTCCTCGGGTGGCGCGCCCCCGCCGAGGTGGCGGCCCTCGCTCGGCTCGTGGTGGTGCCGCGGTCGGGCGGCGCCTTCGATCCCGACGCGCCCGCGGCCCAGAAGGTCCTCCACGAGCTCGCGCTGCCGCCGTTCAGCCGGGAACCCCGCGCGCCGGGCCGGGCGCCGCTGCTCGTCGCCGCCGCGTCGCTGCCCGTCTCCGCGTCGGATCTGAGGCGTCGCGCGCGCGAGGGCCGGAGCCTCGCCTATCGCACGCCGGAGGCCGTCGTCGCCTACATCCGCGCGCACGGCCTCTACCGGGACGCCTGATGCCCGAGCCCATCGACCCTACCGTGCGGGTGCTCGCCCTCGCCGCGCTGGACAAGAAGGCGGAGTCGCTCGTCGTGCTCGACCTGCAGGGCCTGTCCGGCGTGGCCGACTACTTCCTCCTCTGCAGCGCGCGCTCCCCCGCGCACCTCGAAACCATCGCCGACGCCGTGCACGCCGCCGTGAAGGCGCGCGGCACGCGCCTGCGCCACCGCGAGGGCACCGCGAAGAGCGGGTGGCTCATCCTCGACTGCGGCGACGTCGTCGTGCACATGTTCCTCGAGGAGACGCGGGCGTTCTACGCGCTCGAGCGGCTGTGGGGCGACGCGCCCGTGGTGTCCGTCGAGGGATGACGTTCGCGCGCGGGCCAGCGCGCGGACGTGGTCGTTCGATTGATTTCACCCAGGGGGCATGGTAGCCTGCGCCTCTGTCGCGGGCCGGTCGAGCCCGCGGTCGCTGTCACGCGGACGGTGAGGAGGGAGGCATGAGGAAGGAGCGGCTGGCCCACTTCCGCAAGAAGCTGGAGGAGAAGCATCGCCAGCTCGTGGACGAGGTAGGGAAGACCGTGCTGTATGGCAAGGGTCCGGAGGACGACTCGATCAAGGACCTCGGCGACCAGGCCTCGAGCGCGTACAACCGCGAGTTTCTCTTCGAGCTGGGCAATGGCGACCGTCGGGTGCTGAAGGAGGTCCAGTCCGCCCTCCAGAAGCTCGACGACGGTGGCTTCGGGGACTGTGAGCGCTGCGGCGAGGCGATCGCCGAGAAGCGGCTGGAGGCCTTGCCCTTCGCCCGCTACTGCATCGACTGCCAGCGGGCGGCCGAGGAGGAAGAGCGGACTGCTGCCGGCTGACGCGGCCGGCGGCCGCTCGCCCGTGTCCATCGCGCCCGAACCCGTGCGCGTCATTGCACGCCGTCCGTCTCTTCTTCTCCTCGTCTCGGTCGTCCTCCTCACCCTGACCGTGGCCGCCCTCGAATTCCTGCTGGGATCGCGGGGCGTCCTGACCGTCACATGCCTCGCCGCCGGGGTGTTCGACCGTCTCGCCGACGGCGCGCGCTGGCTCGGCCGGTGGTCGGGCCGTCTGGAGGGCAACGTCGCCGACGCGCCGGCCCCCGATCTCTACCGGCGAGGCCTCGCCGCCGAGCGCGCGGGCAAGACCGAGACGGCCGCGCGTGACTTCGAGGAGGTGCTGCGGCGCGAGCCCGGGCATGCCGGGGCGCACGGCCGGCTCGCCGACCTCGCGGGTCGGCGCGGCGACACGCAGGCCGCCCTGACCCACGCGCTCCTCGCCCTGCGCGCGGAGGACAGCGCCGACGCGCTCCTCGCCGCCGGCGATGCCTACGCGGGCGCCGACCGGATCGAGGACGCGCTCCAGATGTTCCAGCAGGTGCTGGCCCGCGATCCCGACCACCCGGTCGCGCTCCGGCGCGCGCGCGACACCGCGGTGACGCACACGCGATGGGCGGACGCCCTCCACGTCCAGGAGCGGCTCGTCAAGCTCGTCGGCGCCGCGGAGCGGACGGTCGAGCGCGAATGCCTCGCCGGGATCCACTACCAGATCGGCACGAGCCGGCTGGCCGGCGGGGACGCCGCGGGGGCGGTCGGCGCGTTCAGGGACGCGCTGCGCGTGCAGGCCGACTTCGTCCCCGCCCACGTCGGGCTCGGCGACGCTCACCAGAAGACGGGCGACGGCGCGCAGGCCCTCCGCGCCTGGGAGCGGGGCCTCGACGCCGCGCCCGGCTCCCTGCCGCTCCTGCATCGCGTGGAGCACGTGCATCGAGCCGAGGGTCGCCCGCGGCGGATGATCGCGCTCTACGAGCGGGCGGCGGCGCGCTGTCCGGACGACCTCGCGGTGGCCGTCGCGCTCGGGCGCGTCTACTTCGAGCTGTCCATGCTCGACGAGGCCGCCGATCAGTTCGAGAAGATCGAGGTGCGCGCGCCGTCGCTGCCCGCGCTGCACGGCTACCTGGGCCGCATCTTCGAGCGGCGCGGGCTCCTCCGCGACGCCTGCGAGGAATACCGCCGCGGGCTCGACGCCACCGGCCCCCTCGAGTGGCCGCATCGCTGCGCGGCGTGCGGGACCGCCCACGTGGGCTGGGCGGATCGGTGCCCGGCGTGTCGCCGGTGGAACACGCTCCGCTCGTAGCGGCCGAGGCCCGAGCGCCCGTCTCCGCGTGGTGGCGGTCGCTGGTCGCGCTGGCCGACCTCGTCTTCCCTCCGTTCTGTCCCGTCTGCGATCAGCGGCTCGGCGACGGCCGGCGCGATCCCCTCTGCGGGGCGTGCTGGGATCGCCTCGATCGTATCCAGCCGCCGATGTGCCTCCGATGCGGCGTGCCGTTCCCTCGGCTGGCCGGGACGGGAAGCGGGGACGGGCACGTCTGCGGGGCGTGCCGGCGGCGGCGGCCCCGATTCGCCTACGCGCGGGCGGCCACGGTCTACACCGAGGTGGTCCGGGAGGCCATCCACGCCTTCAAGTTCGGCGGCCGGCGCGCCCTCGCGGCGCCCCTCGGCGACCTGCTCGCCGAGACCGCCCGCCGTGATCTGGCGGGCATGCGCGTGGACCTGCTGGTGCCGGTGCCGCTCCATCCCCGGCGAGAGCGGGAGCGGGGGTTCAACCAGGCGGAGCTCCTGGCCGGGCGCCTGTCACGAGGCTTCCCCGCGCGGGTGGCGCGCGGGGTGCTCGTCCGGCGGGTCGCCACCGCCCCCCAGAGCGAGCTCGCCGCGGACGACCGACAGGCGAACGTGCGTGACGCCTTCGAGATCCGGCGACCCGATGGGGTGCGGAGCCGCCACGTGCTCCTGGTCGACGACCTGCTCACGACCGGCGCGACCGCCGGGGCGTGCGCCGACTGTCTCCGTGAGGCCGGTGCGGCATCGGTCGGGGTGCTCACCGTGGCCCGCGTTCCTTGACCCGGGGGGCGGTCGGGACCCGACCTTGCGCCGCCTGCGGAGCCACCGATATAATGACAGGCCTGATCGAGCCGCAAGTAACCGTCACGGAAGCACAACTTCTCAGTGGGGAGCGCGCATGGCCGTTCGCGTAGGCGTCAACGGGTTCGGACGTATCGGCAGGGTCTTCTTCCGGGCCGCGCTGGAGGCCCCGGGCATCGACGTGGTCGCGGTGAACGACCTGGCCGATGCGAAGACGCTCGCCCACTTGCTCAAGCACGACTCGGTCCACGGCGCCCTGGCTGCCGAGGTCACCGCCAAGGGCGAGGCGATCTTCGTCAACGGGCGCGAGGTCCGGGTCTGCTCGGTGAAGGACCCTGGCGCGCTGCCCTGGGGCGACCTCGGGGTGGACATCGTCGTGGAGTCCACGGGCGTCTTCCGGGACAAGGCCACGTCCTCCAAGCACCTGCGGGCGGGGGCCAAGAAGGTGATCATCACCGCGCCGGCCAAGGACCCCGATATCACCGTGGTGCTGGGCGTCAACGAGCAGCGGTACGACCCGGCTCGCCACGAGCTCGTCTCGAACGCGTCCTGCACCACCAACTGCCTGGCCACGGTGGCCAAGGTGCTGCTCGACAACTTCGGCATCCGCCGCGGCTTCGCGTCGACCGTGCACTCGTACACCAACGACCAGCCCCTCCACGACTTCCCGCACAAGGACCTGCGGCGGGCGCGGGCCGGCGCCCTCAGCATGATCCCCACCACCACCGGGGCGGCCACCGCGGTCGGCCTGGTGCTGCCCGAGCTGAAGGGGAAGCTGGACGGCATCGCCATCCGGGTGCCCACCGCCAACGTCTCGGTGGTCGACCTCACGGTGGAGCTGGCGCAGCCGGCGAGCGCGGCGGCGATCAACGACGCGTTCCGCGCCGCGGCGGCCGGGCCGCTCCGGGGAATCCTGGACGCCACCGACGAGGAGCTGGTCTCCGTGGATTTCAACGGAGACCCGCATTCCTCGATCGTGGACCTGCCCTCGACCGCGGTGATCGACGGCGGGCTCGTGAAGGTGCTGGCGTGGTACGACAACGAGTGGGGGTATTCCTGCCGGGTGCGCGACCTCATCCTCTACATGGCCGCCTCGCTGTAGGCCCGCATCATGCGCGAATGGAGAGCAGGCCCGCTCCTCACGGGACTGGCCTCATGACCCTCGCAACGTGCGCTCACCGCCACGGGCCTCTACAGTCCCACCGCCCGGCATTCGTCTGATGCGCGGGGCTCAGTAGACCGGCATGGCCAAGAAGAGCGTCGCCGAGCTGGACTGCTCCGGTCGCCGGATCTTCCTCCGCGCCGACTTCAACGTGCCCCTCGATGGTGACCGGGTCACCGACGACACCCGGATCACCTCGGTCGTGCCCACCATCGAGCACTGCCTGAAGAGTGGGGCCGCCCTCGTGCTCGCGTCCCACCTGGGGCGCCCGAAGGGCAAGGCGGATCCGCGCTACTCGCTGCGCCCGGTCGCCGCCCGGCTCGGTGAGCTGCTCGGGCGTCAGGTCGCCCTGGCCCCGGATTGCGTGGGGCCCGAGGTGGAAGCCGCGGCCCGCGGGCTCCGCCCGGGCGACGTGTTGCTCCTCGAGAACCTGCGCTTCCACCCGGAGGAAGAGGCCAATGACGAGGCGTTCGCCCGGCAGCTCGCGGCGCTCGCCGATCTCTACGTCGACGACGCCTTCGCCGCCGCCCACCGCGCCCACGCGTCGATCGAGGCGGTGACGCGCTTCCTTCGGCCCGCCGTGGCCGGGCTCCTGATGAAGCGGGAGCTCGAGGCCCTCGCCCGGATCTTCGATGCGCCGCGGCGCCCCGTGATCGCCGTGCTCGGCGGCGCGAAGGTCTCCGACAAGCTGGCGCTCGTCGAGCACCTCCTGGACCGGGTCGACGGGCTCGTGATCGGCGGGGGCATGGCGTTCACCTTCCTCGCCGCGCTCGGCCACGCCGTCGGCCGCTCGCTCCTGGAGCCCGACCGGGTTCCAGCGGCGAGAGTCACGCTCGCCCGCGCGCGACAGCGCGGCGTCGCCGTGGGGCTGCCGGTCGACGTGGTGGCGGCGAGCTCGCCGGACAGCACGGAAGGCATCCGCACGGTGACGGTCCGCGAGATCCCCGCGGACCTGATGGGGCTCGACATCGGCGCGGCCACCGTCGCCCGCTTCGAGGCCGCGCTCAAGGGCGCGGGCACCATCGTCTGGAACGGGCCGATGGGCGTCTTCGAGAAGGCGCCCTTCGCGGCCGGCACGATCGGGGTCGGCCGCGCCGTCGCGGCCTCGCCGGCGTTCAGCGTGATCGGCGGCGGCGACACGATCGCCGCCGTGCAGGCCGCCGGCGTGGCTTCGAGCATCGGTTACATCTCGACGGCAGGCGGCGCGTTCCTCGAGTACCTGGAGGGTCGGGTGCTTCCGGGCGTCGCCGCCCTCGACGACGCGTGAGGGCGGGCGCGATGCGGGTGCCGCTGATCGTCGCGAACTGGAAGATGCACGGTGGCCTCGCCGAGGGCAAGGAGCTGGCGCAGGCCGTGCGTGACGGACTCCGGCGGGCCCGAGGGGCCGAGGTCGTCATCTGCGCTCCGTACACCTCGCTCACGACGGTGGGAGGCGTGCTCGCCGGCTCGCCGATCGGCCTCGGGGCCCAGAACTGTCACTGGGAGCAGCGGGGCGCGTTCACCGGCGAGGTCTCCGCCGAGATGCTCGCCGAGGCCGGCTGCCGGCTCGTCCTCGTGGGGCATTCCGAGCGGCGGCACGTCTTCCATGAATCCGACGAGGAGATCGGCAAGAAGGTCGAGGCGTGCCTGCGGGCCGGCCTGCAGCCTCTCCTGTGCGTCGGCGAGACGGCGGAGGAGCGGCGCCAGGGGCTGACCTTCACCGTCGTCGAGGGCCAGCTCCGGGCCGGGTTCGCGGGGCTGTCCACCGCCGACATCGATCGCTGCGTGCTCGCCTACGAGCCCGTGTGGGCGATCGGGACCGGCGTCAACGCCACGCCGGGCCAGGCCGCGGAGGTGCACGGCTACCTGCGCGGCCTGCTCTCGGAGCTGGCTTCGAAGGAGACGGCCCAGCTGATGCGCATCCTGTATGGGGGCAGCGTCAAGGCCGACAACGCGGGCGATCTCGTCACCGAGCCGGACATCGACGGCGTCCTCGTCGGGGGCGCGAGCCTGCAGGCGCCCGGCTTCGTCACCATCGTCAAGAAATGCGCGGCCGCGCGAAGCGGCGCCAAGGAGTGAGACTTCAGTGCTGATACTCCTCATGATCCTGCACGTGCTGGTCTGTCTCGTCATCGTGGGCCTCGTCCTGCTCCAGGCCGGCAAGGGGGCGGACATCGGCTCCGCCTTCGGAGGGACCGGGAGCCAGGCCGTCTTCGGCTCGATGGGGACGCCCACCGTCCTCGGCAAGGCCACGACGGTGGCGGCGATCCTCTTCATGGTGACGTCCTTCGTCCTGGCCAGCCAGGGGGGCAAGCGCGCCAGCACGATCATGCCGGCCACCGCGCCGCCTCCCGCTGCCGCGCCCGCGGCGCCGTCCGCTCCGACACCCGCCACGCCTCCGCCCGCGACTCCGCCGGCCCAGAAGTAGGCGGTCGGGATGCGCGGTGGGCGGACGTTCTGCGGGCGGACCGGGCGACGGGCCGCGCTCGCCGTCGTCGCGTGCTGGCTAGGCGGCGCGCTCCTCGCCGGCTGCGGCGGCGAGGTGGAGGGACGGGCCGACGAGGGGGCGGGGGGCGGGCCGGTCTACGGCGACACCCTCGTCCACTCGCACATCGCGGACATCTCCGGCCTGATTCCCAACATCACGGCCGACGCCGCGTCGCACGAGGTGGGCAACCGGATCTACGACGCCCTCATCACGAACGATCGCGAGCTGAACTGGCAGGGCCAGCTCGCCGAGTCGTGGGAGTTCAGCGCGGACTGTCGTGAGCTGACGTTCAAGCTGCGCCGGGACGTGAAGTGGCACGACGGACAACCGTTCACCGCCGAGGACGTCCGCTTCACGTACGAGGCGATGATCCATCCGAAGACGCCGACGGCGTATCGCGACGATTTCCTCCAGGTCAAGGACGTGCAGGTCGTGGACCCCCACACGGTGCGCGTCTCCTACGACAAGCCGCACGCCCGCGCGCTCGAGACGTGGGGCATGAACATGCTGCCCAAGCACCTGCTCGCCAAGGCGGTGGCCGACGGCAAGCTCAAGGAGGCGCCGCAGAACAGCACGCAGCCGGTGGGCACCGGCCCCTATCGCTTCCGCGAGTGGAAGAGCGGGGAGAAGATCGTCCTCGTCGCCAACCCGGACTACTACGGGGGACGGCCGTACATCGGGCGCCGCGTCTATCGCGTCATCCCGAGCCAGGGGACGATCTTCCTCGAGCTGAAGGCGCGGGGCGTGGATCTCTCCTCCCTCACCGCGCTCCAGTACGTCCGCCAGACCGAGTATCCGGCGTTCCGCCGCCACTACCACCGGTACAAGTACCCGTCGCCCGGGTTCACGTACCTCGGCCTGAACCTGAAGGACCCGCGCTTCGCGGACCTCCGCGTGCGCCAGGCGTTCGCCCACGCCATCAACAAGCAGGAGCTCGTCGACGGGGTCGTGCTGGGCATGGCGCGCGACGCCACGGGCCCGATCCGGCCCGGCACCTGGGCGTGGACGGACAAGGTCAAGCGCTACGACTACAGCGTGGAGAAGGCGCGGGCCCTCCTCGCCGCGGCGGGCTGGCGGGACAAGAACGGCGACGGGATCCTGGAGGACGAGCAGGGGAGGCCGTTCAAGTTCACGATCCGCACCAACCAGGGCAACGAGGAGCGCAAGAAGGTCGCGGAGATCATGCAGCAGCGGCTGAAGGAGGTGGGGGTCTCCACGGAGATCCAGATCATCGAGTGGTCGGCGTTCATCAAGGAGTTCATCCGCAAGCGCCGGTTCGAGGCCATCGTGATGGGCTGGGCGGTGCCCGTCGATCCCGATCAGTACGTGCTCTGGCACTCCGCGGAGTCCCGCCCGGAAGGCCTCAACCACATCCAGTACGCGAACCCGAGAGTCGACGCGCTGCTCGAGGCGGGTCGCTCCTCGTGCGTCCGGACGGAGCGCCTCCGGCACTACCACGAGTTGCAGGAGGTCCTGGCCGCGGACCTACCCGTCATCTTCCTCTACTTCCGCGACGGCCTCGTGGCCGTGGCCTCCCGGGTGCGCGGCGTGGACCCGGGCCCCGCGGGGATCCTCCACAACATGGAGCAGTGGTACGTGCCCCGCGCTCTCCAGCGGTACACGTCGGGCTAGAGGCGTCCGTCCGCCTCGATGGTCCTGTTCGCGCTCCGGCGCTTCCTCCTGGCGATTCCCCTGCTGATCGGCATCACCTTCATCTCGTTCCTGGTCATCCACTTGGCGCCCGGCGAGCCCATCGACGTCCAGACGGGCGACGTGAGCATGCAGAGCACGGCCCAGGCGCGCCAGGCGCTGCGCGAGCTGTACGGGCTCGACAAGCCCCTGCACGTGCAGTACTGGAGCTGGCTGACGCGCATCGCGCGGCTCGACTTCGGCCGGTCGTTCCAGCCCGACGGCCGCCCCGTGCTCGCCAAGATCGCGGAGCGGCTGCCCGTCACGCTGCTCCTGAACCTCGTGGAGCTCCTGATCATCCTCGCGTTCGCGGTGCCGATCGGGGTGCTCTCGGCCACGCGCCAGTACTCCGCCTTCGACCAGGTCACGACGGTGTTCGTCTTCGTCGGATTCGCCACGCCGGACTTCTGGCTGGCGCTCCTCCTCATGATGCTGTTCGGCGTGCAGCTCGGCTGGCTGCCCATCTCCGGCCTCCGCTCGCTGAACTGGGAGTACCTCACGTTCTGGGCCCAGCAGGGCGACTTCCTGAGCCATCTCGTCCTGCCCATCGCGGTGGCCACGTTCGGCGGCCTCGCCGGCTTCTCGCGGTACATGCGGCAGAGCATGCTCGAGGTGGTGCGCCAGGACTACATCCAGACCGCGCGCGCCAAGGGGCTCTCGGAGGGCGTGGTCATCGGCAAGCACGCGCTGCGGAACGCGCTCCTGCCCGTGGTCACGATCCTCGGTCTGTCGCTGCCCGGCCTGATCGGCGGCAGCGTGATCATCGAGTCGATCTTCGCCATCCCGGGCATGGGCCAGCTCATGGTCCAGGCGGTGTTCGCGCGCGACTATCCGCTGATCATGGGCAACCTCGTCATCGTGGCGACCCTCACCCTGTTCGCCAACCTGATGGCCGACATCTGCCTACGGGCTCGTCGACCCGCGCATCCGGTTCGCCGGCCGCCGGCGCCGCTGATGCCGGCCGGCGCGACCGCTTCCCCCGTCGCCCGCGGGGCGCTCCGTCAGTTCTGGCTCACCTTCCGCCGCAACCGGCTGTCCGTGTGCGGGGCCATCGTCGTCGGGATCCTCGTGCTGCTGGCCGTGCTCGCGCCCGTCATCGCGCCGTGGGACCCGCACGCGCCCAACACCAAGAAGATCCTGATCGCGCCGTCGGGGAGCCACTGGCTCGGCACCGACCAGCTGGGGCGCGACGTGTTCTCGCGCGTGCTCTACGGGGCGCGGGTTTCCCTCGCGGTGGGCTTCGTCTCGGTGGGGATCGCCGCCCTCATCGGCATCCTGCTCGGGGCGGCCGCGGGCTATCACGGGGGCCTCGTCGACGGCGTGATCATGCGCATGGTCGACCTCGTGCTCGTCTTCCCGCGGTTCTTCCTGCTCCTCGCCGTGCTCGCGTTCATCCAGCCGTCCATCTGGACGATCATGGCCGTGATCGGGCTCACGGGATGGATGGGGGTGGCCCGGCTGGTGCGCGCGGAGTTCCTGACCCTCAAGGAGCGCGAGTTCGTCATCTGGTCCGAGTCGGTGGGGGCGAGCACCCCGCGGGTGATCGTCCGGCACATCCTCCCCAACGCGCTGGCCCCCGTGCTGGTGGCGATGACGCTCGGCATCCCCGCGGCCATCCTGACCGAGTCCGGGCTGTCCTTCCTCGGCCTGGGCGTGCAGCCGCCCTACGCGACGTGGGGCAACATCCTCAACGATGGCAAGGACTCGATCGAGATCGCCTGGTGGATGACCGTGTACCCCGGGCTGGCGATCCTGATCACCGTCCTCTCCTACAACCTGCTGGGCGAGGGCATCCGCGACGCGCTCGACCCGCGCCTGCGCCGGGCCGCCGGCCGGCCGAGGTAGGGCGCCCGGAGCGCGGGAGCGCGGCGCTCGTTTGACAAGCCGCGCGACGGCGCGGCATACTTTGCCCTCGCTGGCGCCGAAGTGGCGGAACTGGCAGACGCGCACGTTTGAGGGGCGTGTGGGGCAACCCGTGGGGGTTCGAGTCCCCCCTTCGGCACCAAGTCCAGCTAACACACCGAATCCATGGTCATCCTCGGCCGGCCCGTCCCCGCGATTCTGCGCGTGAGCCTGCGCGGGATGGCATGCCTGCTCACACTCGTCGGACTCGCGGCCGGCTGCGCGCCAACGCTTGCCGAGGTCCGCGCAAAACCTCCTGTGCGCATGCTGGAGGTCCCTGGCAGGTACGGCGACCTCGGCGGCTGCGTTGCCGCCGGGCTGCAAGTGGCGCCGTCCGCAGGCATGTGGGGCCCCCTGAAAACCGGTGATCTTCGGCTCGAGATCGTGCGGCGCGACGATCAGCAGAGCATGACGTTGACCGCATTCTCCCCGGCCGGCATGAACGTGCCTGCCTTCGACCTCAGCTTCCGGCAGGGCGGAGAGCAGGTAAGGATCGAGCAGCGGGCGGGTCACATCGGCCGTGCCGTCCTCGACGAGGCGTGGGGGATCGTCCAGCAGTGCGCCACGCGCGCGAGGGCGCGCGTAGGCGCTGAGCGGCCGGGACGCGCCCCGAAGCGCCGCCCCCTCGGAGATCATCGTAGAAAGGTTCGGCTGAACCCGGGCGCTCGCCGAAAGGGCGTACCAGGAATGTCCGGATCGGCATCGATCGTTCCGGCCGGCCTTGTGGTCTTCCTCCCGTTGACGCCCGCGATCGATCGACCGGAACGTAGCGCTGGGGGCGGTTGGCGCGTCTCTGCGGATGTGGCATAATGCGCGCGCCAACGGGGAAAAGGACACGCATTGATGGGAACTTCGCTCCCCCTCCTGGAGTCGCCGGCGCGTCCGGCGTCACCCAAGCCGCCCTGGCTCAAGGTCCGAGCGCCCGGGGGGCCGCGCTACCTCCGGCTGAAGAGCCTGATGCGCGAGTGGAACCTCCATTCGGTGTGCGAGGAGGCCCACTGCCCGAACATCGGGGAGTGCTGGGAAGATCTGACCGCCACGTTCATGATCCTCGGCGACGTTTGCACGCGGAACTGTGGCTACTGCGCGGTGACCCACGGCCGACCGGTGTGGGAAGACCGGGAGGAGCCGGAGCGGGTGGGGCGGGCCGTGCGAGAGCTGGGGCTGGAGCACGCCGTGATCACCTCGGTGAACCGGGACGACCTGGCCGACGGCGGCGCCGGTGTCTTCGCGGCCACCGTCCGCGCCATCCGGCGCGAGGCGCCGGGATGCCGGGTCGAGCTGCTCATCCCCGACTTCCAGGGGCGTGAGGACGCGCTCCGGACGGTGATCGACGCCGGTCCCGACGTGCTCAACCACAACACGGAGACGGTGCCGCGGCTGTACAAGCTGGCCCGGCACGGCGGCCGGTACGAGCGCACGCTCGATCTGTTCGCCCGGGCTCGCGCCATGGCCCCCGGGCTCCTGACGAAGTCGGGCATCATCCTCGGGCTCGGCGAGGAGCGCGACGAGCTCCTCGCCACGATGCGCGACCTCCGCGCCGTGGACGTGAACGTGCTCACGCTCGGGCAGTACCTGCGCCCGTCGCCCGCGCCACCTCCCGGTGGCGCGCTTCTACCATCCGGACGAGTTCCGCGACCTCGGCGACGCCGGGCGGGCGATGGGGTTCGTCCACGTCGAGTCCGGACCGCTCGTGCGGTCCTCGTACCACGCCAAGCGTCACGTCCCGGGAGGCGGGACCTAGATCGGAGTACGTCCCGATCCCCTGCATGGTCTGTTCGCGGTCGGCCTCTGGGTGCGGTGGTCGGCGTGGCGCGCCTCCTCGGCATCCCGTCGCTCATCGCCCCCAAGCGCCTCACCGCGGTGAAGCTCGAGCCGTTCGAATGCGGCAAGGACCCGGTGGCCCTCCCCGAGGGCCGGTTCGCCATCAAGTTCTCCACCGTCGCGATCTTCTTCATCATCTTCGACATCGAGCTCCTGTTCGTCTGGCCGTGGGCCGCGCTGTACCGGCAGCTCGGCTGGTTCGGCTTCGTGGAGATGATGGTGTTCCTTGGCATCCTCATGGTGGGGTTTCTCTACATCTGGCAGAAGCGAGGGCTCACATGGGAGTAGGCAGCTTCTTCACGGGCAAGCTGGACGAGGCGCTCGGCTGGGCGCGCAAGTACTCCATCTTCCAGTACCCGTTTGTGACGGCGTGCTGCGGGATGGAATACATGGCGACGGCCTGCTCCCACTACGACGTTGACCGCTTCGGGGCCGGCCTGCCCCGCTTCTCGCCCCGCCAGGCCGACGTGCTCTTCGTGGTTGGCACGATCAGCCACAAGATGGCGCCGGTGCTCAAGCGCATCTACGACCAGATGTGCGAGCCCAAGTGGGTGGTGGCGTTCGGTGTCTGCACGTGCACGGGCGGCTTCTACAACAACTACGCCACCGTGCAGGGGATCGACACCATCATCCCCGTGGACGTGTACATCCCCGGCTGTCCGCCGCGTCCAGAGAGCGTCATCGACGGGCTGATGAAGCTCCAGGACAAGATCGCGACGGGCACCCAGCGCTTCTAGCGGCCCGCCGCGGGCGCGGGCTCACCGCCGGGCCCGGGAGGAGACACCCGACCGTATGGATGGACAGGCGATTCTTGCGCGGCTCCGCGAGCGCTTCGGCGATCGCGTGCTCGAGACCCACGACCACCGCGGGGATCACACCGCGGTCTTCGGCGTGGGGGTCATCGCGGAGGCGCTCGCCTTGTGCCGGGACGACGCGGCGCTCCGGTTCGACGTGCTCATGGACCTGACCGCGGTGGACTACCTCCAGTTCCCGGGCCGCGAGGACGGGCCGCGCTTCGACGTGGTCTATCACCTGTACTCCATGACGCACAACCATCGGGTCCGGCTCAAGGTGCCCGTGGAGCAGGACGACCCGCAGGTGCCCACCGTCTCCGACCTGTGGCCCATCGCGAACTGGCTGGAGCGCGAGGTGTGGGACATGTTCGGCATCCGGTTCGCCGGCCATCCGGACCTCCGGCGCCTGCTCCTCTACGAGGAGTTCGTCGGACACCCGTTGCGCAAGGACTACCCGATCGAGCGCCGGCAACCCCTGATAGGGCCTGTAGTGTGACTTGCTTTTGCGAGGTGAGCCGAAGGCGAGCCGAGCGCACATGGGGATGATGTGGAAACGACCGTAGACCAGCGAGTGCCGACCGCATGAGCAAGACGACACGCGAGATGTTCCTCGGCGAAGGCACCCCCGGCGCGGGCGCCGACGGCACCCAGCACCTGTTCGTCAACCTGGGGCCGGCCCATCCCGCCATGCACGGGATCATCCGCATCTTCGCCGAGCTGGACGGCGAGTACGTGGTGAAGACCGACGTGGAGATCGGCTACCTGCACCGGGCCTTCGAGAAGGAGTGCGAGATCGGCCCGTACAACAACGCCATTCCCTTCACGGACCGGCTGAACTACGTCTCGCCGCTCATCAACAACTTCGGCTACTGCTCGGCGGTCGAGAAGCTCCTCGGGATCGACGTCACGGACCGCTGCAAGTACATCCGGGTGCTCATGAGCGAGATCTCCCGGATCTGCGATCACCTCACGTGCGTGGGGGCCAGCGCGATGGAGCTCGGGGCCTTCACGGTGTTCCTCTACATGATCAAGGCCCGCGAGTTCCTGTGGGAGCTCGTGGAGGACGTGACGGGGGCGCGGCTCACCATCTCCTACGGCCGGGTGGGCGGCGTGAAGGCCGACCTGCCCGCCGGCTTCGACACCAAGGTCAAGACGGCGTTCGGCGAGACGCGCCAGGTGCTCGAGGAGGTGCACACCCTCGTCACCGGCAACCGGATCTTCATGGACCGCATGGTGGGCGTGGGTGCGCTCTCGAAGGAGGAGACGATCGCGTGGGCGATCACCGGCCCCCTCGGGCGGGCCGCCGGCGTGCCCTTCGACGTCCGGAAGGCGCAGCCCTACTGGGCCTACGACCGGATGCAGTTCGAGGTGCCGCTGGGGAAGAACGGCGACAACTTCGACCGGTTCCTCGTCCGCATGCAGGAGATGGAACAGTCCATGCGCATCGCCGAGCAGGCGCTCGAGGGCCTGCCGGGCGGCTCCATCCAGGTGGACTGGGAAGGGCACGCCATCGACCCCGCGCTGTTCGTGGACCGCGGCAAGCAGGGGAAGACCGAGGGCCTCCTCCTCGTCCCCATCCAGCTCTCGCCGAACCTCCAGGGCCAGGGTCGCGCCGCCCACGGGCGCGTGGACGTGCAGGACAAGCGCGTCGTGCTCCCGCCGAAGGAGACCGCGTACGGGTCCATCGAGGGCCTCATGAACCACTTCATGCTCGTGATGGACGGTTTCGGGATCCGGCCCCCCGTCGGCGAGGCGTACTTCGCGGTGGAGGGCGCCAACGGCGAGCTGGGCTTCTACGTGGTCTCCGACGGCACCGACCGCCCGTATCGCGTGCGCTGCCGTCCGCCGTGTCTGCCGCCGGTCGCCGCGCTGCCCCGCATGATCGAGGGCCAGATGATCGCCGACATCATCCCCACCTTCGGCTCCGTGAACATGATCGGCGGGGAGCTGGATCGGTGATGCGAAGCCACCATATGGAGGTCATCGCTTGCGATGACCGTACAAAGATAGAGCGCGTCGCCCCCACGCCAGAGGAGTCTGGCGCGATCTCCGCAGTACGCGGCGTCGCCTCCACGCCAGAGGAGTCTGGCGCGATCTCTGCGGTACGCGGCGTCGCCTTCACGCCAGAGGCGTCTGGCGCGATCGCCGCAGTACGGGAGGCCTGGACGCGACCAGCATGACCGCCGACGCCACGCGCCCTGAGTTCACGCCCGAGCATCTCGCCGAGGTGCGCCGCCTCCAGGGCCTCTACCCCGACAAGCGTGGCGCACTTCTCCCCGTGCTCCACCTGGCCCAGGACACGTTCGGCTACGTCTCCCAGGAAGTCGAGGAGTACGTGGCCGGCCTCTTCGACCTGTCGCCGGCCCACGTGCACGAGGTCGTGACGTTCTACACGCTGTTCTTCCAGAAGCCCAAGGGCCGCCACGTGGTCGCGGTGTGCCAGACCCTGTCCTGTCACCTGATGGGGGCGAAGGGCATCATCGAGCACCTGGAGCGGACACTCCGCACCGAGGTCGGCGAGACGACGCCGGACGGGAAGGTGACGCTCCTCGCCGTGGAATGCCTGTGCGCGTGCGAGGGAGCGCCCATGATGCAGGTGGACGACCACTACGAGGTGCTGCTGACCCCGGACAAGGTCGATCGGATCGTGGGCGGGCTCGCCTGATGGCCGAGAAGATCTTCACGAAGAACTTCGACCGCGCCGACTCCCACACGCTTCGTGTCTATCGCGAGACGGGCGGCTACACGGCGTGGGACAAGGCGCGGGGCATGGACCTCGCGGCCATCACCGAGGAGGTGAAGAAGTCGAACCTCCGCGGGCTCGGCGGCGCCGGCTTCCCCACCGGCGTGAAGTGGGGGTTCGTCCCGAAGGGCTCGACGGCGCCGAAGTACCTCGTGGTCAACGCCGACGAGGGGGAGCCGGGGACGTTCAAGGACCGCTACCTGATGGAGAAGGACCCGCACGCCCTCATCGAGGGCATGCTGATCGCGGCCCGGGCCATCGACTCGCACCTGGGCTTCATCTACATCCGCGGCGAGTACGTGCAGCCGTGGCGGGTCGTGACCGGCGCCATCCGCGAGGCGTACGAGGCCGGGTACCTCGGCAAGAACATCCAGGGCTCCGGCTTCGACTTCGACATCGTGGTGCACCGGGGAGCCGGCGCGTACATCTGCGGCGAGGAGACGGGCCTCCTCTCGTCGCTCGAGGGCAAGAAGGGGTGGCCGAAGATCAAGCCGCCGTTCCCTGCCGTCAAGGGCGCCTTCGGCCAGCCCACCATCGTGAACAACGTGGAGACGCTGATGGCCGTGCCCCACATCGTGAACCGGGGCGGCGAGTGGTTCGCCGGGCTCGGCACGAAGGCCCAGGGCGGCACCCGCATCTACTCCGTCTCCGGGCACGTGGTCCGCCCCGGCATCGTGGAGGCTCCGGTGTCGATCACCCTCCGCTCGCTCATCTACGACGAGTGCGGGGGCATCGCCAACGGCCGGCAGCTCAAGGCGGTGGTGCCGGGCGGCTCGTCGGCGGCCATCCTGACCCCGGACGAGATCGACATCCCGATGGACGTGGACGGCCCGCGGAGCAAGGGCTCGATGATCGGCTCGGCCGGCGTGATCGTCATGGACGACACGGTCTCGATCCCCGAGGCGTTCATGGTGGTGGCCCGCTTCTACGCCCACGAGTCGTGCGGCCAGTGCACGCCGTGCCGCGAGTCCACCGGCTGGATCTACCGGATGAGCCACCGCATCCTCGAGGGAAAGGGCCGCAAGGAGGACCTCGACACCATCCTGGACGTGGCCCGGCGCGGCGCGGGCACGACCATCTGCGCCTTCTACGACGGCGCCGTCGGCCCGTACATCAGCTACATCGAGAAGTTCCGCGAGGAGTTCGAGGCCCTCATCCGCCAGGGGGGCGGCGCGCATGCCTAAGCTCACCATCAACGGCAAGGAGGTCGAGGTGCCCGCGGGCACCAACCTCATCGAGGCGGCCCGCGCCGCGGGCGCCGAGGTGCCGCACTACTGCTACCATCCCGGCCTCTCCATCGCCGGGCAGTGCCGCCTGTGCATGGTGGACATCGAGAAGGTGCCGCGCCCCCAGATCGGGTGCAACACGCAGGCCGCGGACGGCATGGTGGTCTCCACCGAGACCGATCGGGTGAAGGACGCCCGCCGCTCGATGATGGAGTTCCACCTGATCAACCATCCGCTGGACTGCCCGGTGTGCGACCAGGCCGGCGAGTGCTGGCTGCAGATCTACTACATGAAGCACGGTCTGTACGACCCGCGCATGGTCGACGAGAAGGTCCACAAGCCGAAGGCGGTGGCCATCGGCTCCCACGTGATGCTCGACGCGGAGCGCTGCATCCTCTGCTCGCGCTGCGTGCGCTTCTGCGACGAGGTCACGGGCACCGGCGAGCTCGGCATCTTCAACCGCGGCGACCACTCGGAGATCGGGGTGTTCCCCGGGCGCGCCCTCGAGAACAAGTACTCGGGCAACGTCATCGACATCTGCCCGGTGGGCGCGCTCACCGACCGGGACTTCCGCTTCCAGGTGCGGGTCTGGTACCTCGACACGACGAAGAGCATCTGCAACGGCTGCGCGCGGGGCTGCAACATCGAGGTCCACACCAGCCAGCGGCGGACGCACCACAACCAGGGACGGCGGGTGGCCCGGCTCAAGCCCCGCGAGAATCCCGACGTGAACCGCTGGTGGATCTGCGACGCCGGGCGGTACGGCTTCCGCTGGGTCGACGACGACACGCGCATCACCATGCCGGCGCGCCGCGAGGGCGCGGCGATGGTGGAGACCGTGTGGGACGATGTCCTCGGGCGGCTCGGCCAGGCGCTCCAGCGGTACCGTCCCGAGGAGATCGGGGTCATCGCGTCCCCGCAGATGTCCAACGAGGACCTCTTCGCCCTGCGCCGGCTTCTCGACCACCTGCGCATCGGGCACCGCGACTTCCGCGTGCCGCCGCGCGAGGCGGGCGACGAGGACAACCTGCTGATCCGCGCCGACAAGAACCCGAACACGCGGGGCGCGGAGCTCGTGGGGCTCACCCCGGCGCCGGGCGGGCTCGACACCGCGGGCATCCTCCAGGCCGCGGCGCGGAAGACCATCAAGCTCCTGTGGGTGCTGCACCACGACCTCGTCGTCTCGGGCCTGCGCGAGGCCGACGTCACCGCCGCCCTGTCCGGGACGGAGATGGTGGTCTTCCAGGGATCCACGGCGGGGAAGACGAGCGCGGCCGCGCACCTGGTGCTGCCGAGCGCGGCGTGGGTGGAGCGCGAGGGCACCTTCACGAACTTCCAGGGTCGGGTGCAGCGCTTCCGCACCGCGGTGCCCCCGCTCGGCGAGGCGCTGCCCGACTGGACCATCCTCGGCCGCGTGGGCGCGCTCGTCGGCGGCGCCGCCGCGCCGGAGCGCGCGGAGCTCGTCTTCAACGCGCTGGCCGCCGGGACGCCGGCCTTCGCGGGCATGACGTACCGGAGCATCGGCGACGCCGGGCTCGTGGTGAGCGCGTGAGCGACCTCGCCGTCGACCTGGCGCTGCAGGCGCTGCCCGTCGCCTTCGTCATGTTCGTGGTGCTCAACTTCGGGGGGCTCCTCACCTGGGTGGAGCGCAAGCAGTCGGCGATCATGCAGGACCGGATCGGCGCCAACCGCGCGTCGATCTTCGGCATCCGCGTCCTGGGCCTCCTCCACCCGCTCGCCGACGCCGTCAAGATGCTCACCAAGGAAGACTTCATGCCGGCGCGCGCGGACCGGCTCCTCTTCCAGCTCGCGCCGTTCGTGTCGGTGTTCTTCGCCCTCGTCGCCTTCGCCTCGATCCCGTTCGGCGACCGCCTGATCATCGGCGACCGGACGATAGAGCTGCAGGCGGTGACCCTGAACGTGGGCATCCTCTACGTGCTCGGCATGCTCAGCCTGGGCGTGTACGGGCTCATGATGGCGGGCTGGTCGTCGGCCAACAACTACGCGCTCCTCGGCGCGCAGCGCGCCGCCGCCCTCATGATCTCGTCCGAGATCGCCATCGGCGCCTCGATCATGGGCGTGGTCATGGTGTACGGCTCGCTCAACATGCAGGACATCGCGCGCGGCCAGGGCCAGCCGCTCCTGCCCGGGGTGTTCGGCGCCTGGATCCCCGCGTGGGGGATCCTCACCCAGCCGCTCGCCTTCGTCCTGTTCCTCACCGCGGGCATCGCCGCGACCAAGCGCATCCCGTTCGACACGCCGGAGGGCGAGTCCGAGATCATCGGCTATTTCGTCGAGTACAGCGGCATGAAGTTCGGGATGTTCGCGATGGGCGACTTCCTGGAGACGGTGGTGATCGCGGGCATGACCACCGCGCTCTTCCTGGGCGGCTGGCAGGTGCCCTACCTCCAGCCCACCGGCTTCGTGTTCCCGTGGGGCGGGGCGGTCGCGCTGCCGCACCTCGTGGTCGTCGGGATGCAGGTGGGCGCCTTCCTCCTCAAGGTCGTGATCATGATCTGGTTCCTCATGCTGATCCGGTGGACGCTGCCCCGCTTCCGCTACGACCAGGCCATGCGCCTCGGCTGGCTGGGGCTCTTTCCCCTGTCGATCCTGAACATCGTGCTCACCGGCCTCGTCCTCCTCGCGGTGGGAGCCTGATCATGCCCTCCCGGTACGCTCCGCCCGGCCCCTCGATGGATCCGAAGCATCCGAACACGCTGTCCCTCCGCCAGCGCTTCTACGTGGCGGAGGCCCTGGTGGGGCTGGGGCTGACCGCCCAGCACTTCTTCGGCAACATGTGGCGGCACACGCTCCGGGCCGTGGGGGTGAAGACGGCGCGCGGCGCCGTGACGATCCAGTACCCGGACGAGCGGCGCCCGTACTCGCCGCGGCTGCGCAGCCTGCACCGCCTGGTCCGCCGGGAGGACGGCTCCCCGCGCTGCGTGGCGTGCATGATGTGCGAGACGGTGTGCCCGGCCCACTGCATCTACATCGTCGCCACCGAGCACCCGAACCCCGAGATCGAGAAGGTCCCCGAGCGCTTCGACATCGACCTCGGCAAGTGCGTGTTCTGCGGGTACTGCGTCGAGGCGTGCCCGGAGGACGCCATCCGGATGGACACCGGGATCCTGGAGTTCTCGTCGTACAGCCGCGGCGGCATGATCTACACGAAGGAGATGCTGCTGTCGCTCGAGCAGGCCGGGCCCAACGGCGTCCCGACGTCGCCGGTGCCGATCCCGGCCGACCGGACCGTCTGACCGCATGGCGCACATCACCTTCTGGGCGCTCGCCGCTGTCGCCGTGGGGTGCGCCGCCGGCCTGCTCCTCCGCGCCAACCCCATCCACGGCGCGCTGTTCCTGGTCGGCAACCTCGCGAGCGTGGCCGGGCTCTACCTGATGCTGCGGGCGGAGTTCCTCGCTACCGCCCAGGTCATCATCTACGCCGGCGCCATCGCGGTGCTGTTCGTGTTCGCGATCATGGTGTTGATTCCCGGGAAGGAGGAGGTCGGGCCCGACCCGCTGCGCCCGCAGCGCTGGCTCGCCGTCCCCCTCGGCGGCATGCTCGGGCTCGAGATCGTGCTCGTGCTTCGCTCGACGCGGCTCGCCGCGCCGCCGCAGCCCCAGCCGGTGGCGGGCGGGGTGGAGTCGATCGGACGGATGCTGTTCACCGACTATCTCTTCCCGTTCGAGGTGACCTCGCTGCTCCTGCTCTCGGCGATCGTGGGCGTCATGGCCCTGATGCGCCGACGGACCTCCTGACATGGTCCCCGAGTCCCATTACGTCGCGCTGTCCGCGGTGCTCTTCGTGATGGGCGTGGTCGGCGTGCTCGTCCGCCGCAACCCTCTGGTCATCTTCATGTCCATCGAGCTGATGCTGAACGCCGCCAACCTCGCCCTCGTCGCCTTCGGCCAGCGCCACGGCACCGCCTCCGGCCAGGTCCTGGTCTTCTTCGTGATGTGCGTCGCCGCCGCCGAAGTCGCCGTCGGCCTCGCCATCATCGTCTCGATCTTCCGGCTTCGACGTCGGCTGTCTGTTGACGACTTGCATACGATGAGATGGTAGTGCGAGGTGAGCGCCGCCCTGCGGCGCGAGCCGAGCGAATATGAAAATGCAGTGGAAACAACCGCAAACCCAGCCGTAAAGCAAAGCCCAGCCCAGGGCCGCGCAGCGGCCCGAGAGCGCGACAGCCGCGAAGAGAAGGGCGGTAGTGGAAACCACCGCCCCCGCAGCAGGAACGCAAAGCCCAGCCGAGGGCCGCGCAGCGGCCCGAACGCGCGAGCGAGAGCACCGAAGACAACAACGCAGGGGGATTGACTCGATGGCCCAGGTGAAGACGGCGGCGCCCTCTCCCCGGATCGACTCCGACCTGGCTCGCAAGCTGCTGAGCCAGATGGCGCTCATCCGTCGATTCGAGGAGAAGGCCGCGGAGATGTACGCGCTCGGGAAGATCGGCGGATTCCTGCACCTGTACATCGGCCAGGAAGCCGTCGCCGTCGGCGCCACGTCCCACGTGCGCCTCGACGACTACGCCGTGTCCTCGTACCGCGAGCACGGCCACTGCCTCGCCAAGGGCTCCGACCCCCGGAACATCATGGCCGAGCTGTTCGGCCGCCGCGACGGCCTCAGCAAGGGCAAGGGCGGCTCGATGCACCTCTTCGACAAGTCGGTGAACTTCCTCGGTGGCCACGCCATCGTGGGCGCGCACCTGCCGCTCGCCGCCGGCGCCGGCTTTGCGATCAAGTACCGGGGCGGGGACCAGGTCGTCCTGTGCTACTTCGGCGACGGCGCCGTGCCGCAGGGGGAGTTCCACGAGTCGATGAACCTGGCCTCGCTCTGGAAGCTGCCCGTCATCTTCATCTGCGAGAACAACCGCTACGCGATGGGCACCGCCATCGACCGGGCCCTCGCCCAGACGGAGATCTGGCGCTTCGCCGAGAACTACAACATGCACGGCGAGGCGGTGGACGGCATGGACGTGCTCGCCGTCCGCGAGGCGATCGGGCGGGCGGTGGCGCGGGCCCGCAAGGACAAGGCCCCGGCCCTGATCGAGGCCCGCACCTATCGGTTCCGCGGGCACTCCATGCGGGACCCCGCCGGCGCGGTGTACCGGACGCGGGAGGAGGTCGATCGCGAGAAGCAGCGCGACCCCATCCTGCTCTTCGCCGAGCGCTGCGTGAAGGACGGCATCCTCGCCGACGTGGACGTGAAGGCCATCGAGAAGGACGTGTCGGACGTGGTCGACGAGGCGGTGGCCTTCGCCGACGCCTCGCCGGAGCCGCCGGCGGAGTGGCTGCTCACCGACGTCTACAAGGACTAGCGTCATGGCCATCATGACCTACCGCGAGGCCCTCAACCTGGCGCTCCGCGAGGAGATGGAGCGCGACCCGAGCGTCTTCGTGATGGGCGAGGAGGTCGGGCTCTACGAGGGCGCCTACAAGGTCACGCAGGGCCTCCTCAAGACGTTCGGGGACAAGCGCATCATCGACACCCCGATCTGCGAGTCCGGCTTCGTGGGCGTCGGGGTGGGGGCGGCGATGCTCGGGCTCCGGCCCGTCGTCGAGGTGATGACGTTCAACTTCTCCATCCTCGCCCTCGACCAGATCGTGAACACCGCGGCGAAGACGCTCTACATGTCGGGCGGCCAGTACAACATCCCGCTCGTGCTCCGCGGCCCGGGCGGGCCGGCGGCGCAGCTCGCCGCCCAGCACTCGCAGAGCATGGAGGTGTACTACTACCACGTGCCCGGCCTGAAGGTCGTGCGGCCCACCACGCCCGCCGACGCCAAGGGCCTGCTCAAGTCGGCGATCCGGGACGACAACCCGGTGATCTTCATCGAGGCCGAGACCCTCTACGCGGTGAAGGGCGAGGTCCCCGAGGATCCCGACTTCACGATCCCGCTCGGCCAGGCCATCGTCCGGCGCGAGGGCACCGACGTCACCGTGATCGCGTACATGGGCATGATGTACCGCGCGATGGAGGTGGCGGAGGAGCTGGAGAAGGAGGGGATCTCCGTCGAGCTCGTCGATCCGCGGACCCTCCGGCCCATGGACATGGACACCATCATCGGCTCGGTGCGGAAGACGCACCGGGCGGTCGTGCTCGAGGCGGGGGCGGGCTTCGCGGGGATGGGATCGGAGATCGCCGCGGCCATCCAGGAGACGGCCTTCGACGACCTGGACGGCCCGGTGGAGCGCGTCACCGGCGAGAACGCGCCGATGCCGTACGCCCGGAACCTCGAGCTCCTGAAGACCCCGTCCCGCGCCAAGATCGCCGCGGCCATTCGCCGGGTGTGCAACGCATGATCAGCAAGGTGGTGATGCCCAAGCTCTCCGATGCGATGGAGACGGGCAAGGTCATCCAGTGGCTGAAGAAGGAGGGCGAGAGCGTCAAGGGCGGCGACGTGATCGCCGAGATCGAGACCGACAAGGCCAACGTCGAGATCGAGGCCTTCGGCAGCGGCGTGCTCAGGAAGATCGTGGTGGACGCCGGCGGCGAGGTGCCCGTCGGCCAGCTCATCGGCGTGATCGCGGAGCCGGCGGAGGACATCGGGAGCGTGCTGTCCGCGGCCCCCGCGCCGGCCGCTCCCGCGCCCGCGTCCGCGCCACGCGCCGCCGAGGCGTCGGCGACCCCGGCGTCCGCGCCCGCGCGTGGCCTGCCCGCGTCCGAGACCTACTCGTCCACGCCGGCCACGGCCACCGTCGTGCCGATGGGCGCCGCGCCGGCGCGCCCGGCGGCCGCTCCGGCCGGCGCGCCCGCGGGGGAGCGCGTGAAGGCCTCGCCGCTCGCCCGGAAGGTGGCGGCCCAGTCCGGCGTGGACCTGCGCCTCGTCCAGGGCTCGGGCCCGGGCGGCCGCATCATCCGGCGCGACGTGGAAGCGGCGGCCGCCGCCCCGGCCGCGGCGGCGCCGGTGGCGATGCCAGCTCCCGCGCCGGCTCCCGCCGCGGCGCCGTCCCGTCGCGGGTTCACGATTCCGCCGCGGCCGGCCGCGGAGTACGAGGACCGGCCGCTCACCGCCATGCGGGCGGCCATCGCCAAGCGCATGCCGATGTCGAAGGCTCCGGTGCCGCACTTCTACGTCACCGTCGAGGCGGCCATGGAGCGGGCGGTGGCGCTCCGCGCGGAGCTGAACGGGCTCGAGGGCAATCCGAAGACGTCGGTCACCGACATGGTGATCAAGGCGTGCGCGCTCGCCCTCCGCGCCCATCCCGGGATCAACGCGTCGTTCTCGGGGCAGAGCATCCGCGTGCATCACCGGGCGCACATCGGTCTCGCGGTGGCGCTCGACGCCGGGCTGATCACCCCGGTGCTGCGCGACGCGGACGTGAAGCCCCTGCTCCAGATCGCGGTGGAGTCCCGGGACCTCGCCGAGCGCTCGCGTGCCGGCAAGCTGCGCGTGCCCGAGCTGTCGGGGGCCACGTTCTCCATCTCGAACCTCGGCATGTTCGACGTGGAGGAGTTCTCCGCGATCATCAACCCGCCCGAGGGGGCGATCCTCGCCGTGGGGTCCATCCTCGACAAGCCGGTGGTGGTGGACGGGCGGGTCAAGCCGGGCCAGCGCATGAAGATGACGATCTCCTGCGACCATCGCGTCACCGACGGCGCCGCCGCCGCCCGCTTCCTGCAGGACGTGAGGCGGCTCCTCGAGGAGCCCCTCCGGCTCATGGTCTGACCCGATGGCCTCCGGCTCGGCGTCCAGCGCGTCCCACGACGTCGTCGTCGTCGGCACCGGCCCCGGCGGGTACGTGGCCGCCATCCGGTGCGCGCAGCTCGGTCTCTCCGTGGCCACCGTGGAGGACGATCGACCCGGAGGCGTGTGCCTGAACTGGGGCTGCATCCCCACCAAGGCCCTGCTGCGGAACGCCGAGGTCGTCTCCCTCGTGAGCCGGGCCCAGGAGTTCGGCGTCACCATCAAGGAGTGGACCGCCGACTACGCGCAGGCCGTCCAGCGCTCGCGTCGCGTGGCCGACCGCATGTCGAAGGGCGTCGAGTTCCTGTTCAGGAAGAACAAGATCACCCACGCGCCGGGCACCGGCCGGCTCAAGGCCAGGAACGTCGTCGAGGTCACGGGCGCGGACGGCACGCGGACGACCCTCGAGGCCAGGAAGGCGGTGATCCTCGCCACGGGCTCGGAGCCGAAGTCGCTGCCCGGCGTGACCATCGACGAGAAGTCCGTGATCTCCTCGAACGGCGCGGTCCGGAACGAGACGCGACCCGCGTCGCTCGTGATCATCGGCGCGGGGGCGGTGGGGATGGAGTTCGCGGACGTGTACGCCGCCTACGGCACGGAGGTCACCGTCATCGAGGCCCTGCCGCGGGTCTTGCCCGTGGAGGACGAGGAGGTGTCGACGCAGATGGCGCGCCTGTTCACGCGCCGGGGCATGACGGTGCGGACGGGCGTCGTGGTCAAGTCGGTGAAGGCGGCCCGAGGCGGTGTCACCGTCGAGGTCGAGGCCGAGGGGAAGGCGGAGCAGCTCCGCGCGGAGCAGGTCCTGATGGCCGTGGGCCGGGCCGCGCGCACCCGCGACCTCGGCCTCGAGGCGCTCGGGGTCGCGCTCGAGCGGGGCTTCGTGAAGGCCTCGTCCACGATGGAGACCTCGGTCAAGGGCGTCTACGCGATCGGCGACATGACGGGCCGCCAGCTCCTGGCCCACAAGGCGATGGCCGAGGGCGTGGTGGCCGCGGAGGCGATCGCGGGGCGCTCCCCCCGCCCCGTGGACTACGACAACGTCCCGTCCTGCACCTACTGCCGTCCCCAGGTCGCCTCCATCGGGCTGTCGGAAGCGCGCGCCAAGGCGAACGGGCGCGAGATCTCCGTGGGACGGTTCCCGTTCACGGCCAGCGGCAAGGCGGTGGCCCTCGGTGAGACCGAGGGCTTTCTGAAGGTCGTTGCCGACAAGGCGACGGGGGAGCTACTGGGCGCGCACATCGTCGGGCCGGAGGCGACCGAGCTGATCCACGAGTTCGCGGTGGGACGCACGCTCGAGGCCACGCTGGAGGAGATCATCCACACGGTGCACGCGCACCCCACGCTGTCCGAGGCGGCGCTCGAGGCCACGCTGGCCGCGCTCGGCCAGGCCATCCACCTCTGAGGGCGCCACGGCGCCGCTCGCCCTCGAGCGACCGGCTCCCGGACGCGTCCCCGACCCCGGTCAGTGGTCGGCGCGGCCCTGGTTCATCTCGTCCCGCATCGCCGACTTCCCGGCCTCGAAGGCGGAGATGAGGCGCTGCGTCTGCTCCTCGAAGTACTCGCGGCTGCGGTCGAAGAGATGCCCGGCCCGCGACTGGACGTCCCCCGCCGTGGCCTGGGCCCGCCGCCACGCCTCGCCGCCATGCTCGATCAGGAGCTCGCGGGTCTCCTGCCCCGTCCGCGGAGCGAGGAGCATGGCCACGGCGCCGCCCACGATCGCGCCCAGGAAGAACCAGCCAAGGTAGCTCGCCGCATCGGATCCGTGATCGTTCGCCATGCTCTGTTTCCTCCTCCTCGCCCTTCGGGGTGCTGGTTCGGCGCGCGCTTCGGGGCGTCCGCGGTCAGCGGCTCTTCCGGAGCCGCGCGGCGAAGACGTTGAGCCCCTTCTTGACGCCGGCGGCGACTCCCACCATCCGTCCGAGGCTGGTCACCGCGCTGAGCGCCCCGGCGATGCGCACCACCGCGAGCGACACCTCCTCGACCCGGCGCACGACCACGCTCACGCGGTCGACCTCGCGCGTGACCTGGCGGGAGAGACCGCGCAGGTCCTCCGCCAAGGCCTCGAGCTGGCTCGCGAGGGGCCGGATCTCGCGCTCCACGAGGCCCAGCACGCTCGCCGCCCGCCGGGCGGTTTCCCGGACGCTCAGGAGCGCGTAGACGAGGGCCGCGCTCACGGCCACGACGGAGACCACGATAAGCGCTTGCGCCACGGGATGCACGGGCGCAGCGTAAGTCACGCTCCACGCCGAAGTCAACCGGCGACCCGCGAAAGTGCTCGCGGTCGATTGACTTTCCCGTCACCGTCTCCCTATACTTGCCGGCGAGTTCCCGCCTAGTACGAATCAGACCAGACGCGATCAGGAAGGAGTCGCAGCCGGGTGCCCCTCGAGGACCGCTTCGAAGAACTTCGCCGCAAGAACCAGGCCGCCGAGCTCGCGGGCGGCGTGGCGCGCATCGAGCGTCAGCATCGGGCGGGCAAGAAGACGGCGCGCGAGCGGCTCGAGCTCCTCCTCGACAAGGGATCGTTCGCCGAGGTCGACCGGCTCGTCGTGCACCAGAGCCGGGACTTCGGCATGGAGGCGCAGCGCTTCCCCGGCGACGGCGTCGTCACCGGATCGGGGCGCATCCACGGGCGTCCGGTCTTCGCGTTCGCCCAGGACTTCACGGTGTTCGGCGGCTCGCTGTCCGAGGCGTACGCGCGGAAGATCTGCAAGATCATGGACCTCGCCCTCAAGACGGGCGTGCCCATCGTCGGCCTGAACGACTCGGGGGGCGCGCGGATCCAGGAAGGCGTGGTGTCCCTCGCCGGCTACGCCGACATCTTCCTGCGCAACACGCTGGCCTCGGGCGTGATCCCGCAGATCTCCGCGATCATGGGGCCGTGCGCGGGCGGCGCCGTCTACTCGCCCGCCATCACCGACTTCGTGTTCATGGTGAAGGGCTCCTCGTACATGTTCGTGACGGGCCCGGACGTGATCAAGGCGGTGACCCACGAGGAGGTGTCCTTCGAGGAGCTCGGCGGGGCGGAGGCGCACAGCACGCGCTCGGGCGTGGCCCACTTCGCCGCGGAGAGCGAGGAGGAGTGCCTCGCCCTCATCCGCGAGCTCCTGACCTTCCTGCCGCCGAACAACCTCGAGGACCCGCCCGTGCGGCCGTCGCTCGATCCCGTCGACCGCGTCGACGAGGAGCTGCAGACCGTCGTCCCCGACCAGCCGAACAAGCCGTACGACATCAAGGACGTCGTGCGGCCGGTGCTGGACGACCGGTACTTCTTCGAGGTGCAGGCCGACTACGCGCCCAACATCGTCATCGGGTTCGGCCGGCTCGGCGGCCGTCCCGTCGGCGTGGTGGCCAACCAGCCCGCGCACCTCGCGGGCTGCCTGGACATCAGCGCGTCGCTGAAGGCGGCCCGGTTCGTGCGCTTCTGCGACTGCTTCAACGTGCCGCTCCTCACCTTCGAGGACGTCCCGGGCTTCCTCCCCGGCACCGCCCAGGAGCACGGGGGCATCATCAAGCACGGGGCGAAGCTGCTCTACGCCTTCTGCGAGGCCACGGTGCCGAAGCTCACCGTGATCACGCGCAAGGCCTACGGCGGCGCCTACTGCGTGATGTCGTCCAAGCACATCCGCGGCGATGCGAACTTCGCGTACCCCACCGCGGAGATCGCGGTGATGGGGCCGGACGCCGCCGTCAACATCCTGTACCGCCGGGAGATGGACGCGGCGGCGGACGCGGCGTCCCTGAAGGACGAGAAGACGCGGGAGTACCGCGAGAAGTTCGCCAACCCGTACGCGGCGGCGGAGCGCGGGTACGTCGACGAGGTGATCGAGCCGCGCGACACGCGTCGCCGGCTCGTCCAGGCCCTCGAGGTGCTCCACACCAAGCGGGACCAGAACCCGGCCCGGAAGCACGGCAACCTCCCCCTGTGAGCGCGCGGCGTCGAGGAGATCCAACCCGCATGCCCCGGACGGGCGAGAAGATCCATCCCGCATGACCCCGGACGGGCGAGAGGATCTCGCATGACCCCGGACGAGCGAGAACGCATCGACGAGGCGCACCGCGCCTGGGAGGCCCGCGTCCTCCGTCCGGCCCTCGCCAGGTCGCCCGAGCGCCCGGGGCCGTTCGCGACCTCCGGTGGCGCGCCCGTCGAGCGCCTGTACTCACCCGCCGACCCGCCGGGCCCCGACTACGTGGCCGACCTTGGCTTCCCCGGCGAGTACCCGTTCACGCGCGGCGTGCAGCCCACCATGTACCGCGGCCGCCTGTGGACGATGCGTCAGTACGCGGGGTTTGGCTCGGCGACGGAGACGAACCGGCGCTACCGCTATCTCCTCGAGCAAGGCCAGACCGGGCTCAGCGTGGCGTTCGACCTGCCCACCCAGATGGGGTACGACGCCGACCACGCGATGGCGCGCAGCGAGGTGGGCAAGGTCGGCGTGGCCATCTCGAGCATCGACGACGCGCTCGACCTGTTCGACGGCATCCCGCTCGACCGCGCGTCCACGTCGATGACGATCAACGCCACCGCCGCCATCCTCCTGTGCCTGTACGTGGCCGTGGCGGCGCGGCAGGGCGTGGCGTCGGAGCGCCTGTCCGGCACCGTGCAGAACGACATCCTGAAGGAGTACATCGCGCGGGGCACGTACATCTTCCCGCCCGGCCCCTCCCTGCGGCTGATCACCGACACGTTCGCGTTCTGCAAGGACCGCGTGCCGCGCTGGAACACGATCTCGATCTCGGGGTACCACATCCGCGAGGCGGGATGCACGGCGGCGCAGGAGGTGGGCTTCACGCTCGCCAACGCCATCGCCTACGTGGGCGCGGCCATCGACGCCGGGCTATCGGTGGATGAGTTCGCCCCGCAGCTGTCCTTCTTCTTCAACGCCCACAACAACCTGATCGAGGAGGTGGCGAAGTTCCGGGCGGCGCGGCGGCTCTGGGCGCGGCTCATGCGCGAGCGCTTCCACGCGCGGGACCCGCGCTCCCTCGCCCTGCGCTTCCACGCCCAGACGGCGGGGAGCATGCTGACGGCCCAGCAGCCCGAGAACAACATCGTCCGCGTGACCGTCCAGGCCCTCGCCGCCGTCCTCGGGGGCTGCCAGTCGCTGCACACGAACTCGATGGACGAGGCGCTCTCGCTCCCGGGCGAGGAGTCGGTGCGCATCGCGCTGCGGACCCAGCAGATCCTCGCGCACGAGTCGGGGGTTGCCGACACCATCGACCCGCTCGGCGGATCGTTCGCGGTGGAGCGGCTGACCGGCCAGATCGAGGAGGAGGCGCAGGCCTACATCGCCAAGATCGACGGCTTCGGGGGCGCGGTCCACGCCATCTCGTTCATGCAGCGGGAGATCCAGGAGGCGGCCTACCGCTACCAGCAGGAGGTCGAGTCCCGGACCCGGATCGTCGTCGGCGTCAACGAGTTCACGATCGACGAGCCGCCGCCCGGCGACCTCTTCCAGGTCGACCCCGCGGTGGGCGAGCGGCTGACCGAGCGGCTCGCGAAGCTCCGCGCGCGGCGGGACGCCGACCGCGCCCGGCGCGCCCTCGACGCGGTGGACGGCGCGGCCCGCGGCGACGCGAACCTCCTCGTGCCCATTCTCGAGGCGATCGAGGCCTCGGTGACCCTCGGTGAGATCTGTGACGCGCTGCGAGCCGTCTTCGGTGTCCACCAGCCGTCGGTCACCTTCTAGTGAGCCATTCGCGAATGATGCGGACCGATCGCCGGCGGCGCGCGGGCGCCGTCGCCGCGCTCCTGGCCGCCATCCTCCTGGCTGCCGCGCCCGCGGCGGCCGGCATCGCCGACCAGGTCGGGGCGACCTTCGGCCTCATGCTCCAGGACGTGGTCGCCGCGTTCCCCGCGGTCGAAGGGCTCGTGCTCGCGGTGGACGGCGATCGGCTCTTCCTCGACCTCACCGAGCGCGACGGCGTGCGGCCAGGCCAGGAGTTCACGATCTTCCGCAAGGGCGACGTGTTCCGGCATCCCGTGACGGGGCAGCGCCTCGGGCGGTTCGAGGACACCCTGGGCCACGCGCGCGTGAAGCAGGTGCAGGCCGGCTTCAGCGAGGCGGTGCTGGTGCCGGCCAACGGCGCGCCGGGCATCCGCCCGGAGGACGGGGTGCGGATCACGCGCGGTCGCCTCCGCGTGGCGGTGCCGCCCGCGGTGGACCTCACCCGGGCCCAGGCCGACCTGCGCCGCGTGCCCTACATGCTGGCCTTCGGACTGGACCAGACCAAGCGCTTCCAGTCCAGCGATCCCGCCGTGGTGCGCGAGCTGCTCCTCAACCAGCACACGAAAGTGGAGGAGCTGCTCGTCCGGCCCGAGAAGGTGGTCGCGCTCAGCCGGGCGCTCGAGGTGTCGGGCTGGCTGATCCCCGTCCTCATCGAGCGGGGGAACGCCATCTATCTGGACGTGACCTGGATTTCCGGCGTGACGGGGATGCCGCTCTTCTCCCGGCGCCTGTCCCTCGTCCGGGCGGAGTCGGCGACGGAGCAGCGCTTCCCATGGGAGCCGCGCGCCGAGGACTAGGGGACCGTTCCCGGCCTCGCGCGATCTGGTATGCTCAGACGGCCATGAAGCGCCGCGCCTGCATTTGCCTGGGGCTCGGGCTCTGCCTCACCGCGACGGTGTCGTCGGGATGCGTGAGTTTCCAGGAGCTCATCGGATTACCCAAGCAGAGCGATCCCAGCGTCGAGATCAGGTCGGCGGAGCCCAAGTGGCTCCTCATCAAGAACCCCCGTTTCGGTGACGTCCCCAGCGAGCCCGAGTACATCTGGGTGGAGGAGGACAAGATGCCGACCACGATGAAGACGCTCGTGTTCGGCAAGTCCAGTCTCATCGCGCCCCCGGAGATCGTGGCCAAGTACGGCTCGCCCCCGGGCGGGGGACGGATCAGCCCCCGGCAGAAGGTGCCCATCGCCGTCGACGGCGCCGCGAACACCAGCACCGCGTCGCGGCCCGCGCCGGGGGCTCAGCGTCCCGCGACGCCCGCCGGCACTGCCGCCACGCCTCCGGAGCCGGCGCCGGCCCGCGGCTTCGTGGTCTTCGTGGACAGCCCCCGCGTCGTCATCGACCTCACCGCCAAGGACGGGGTGCGCACGGGCGCCCTCGTGAGCTTCCGGCGCGATCGGATCCCCATCGTCCATCCCGTGACCGGGGAGCTCCTGGGCGAGCTCGACGAGGAGCTGGCCACCGGAAAGGTCACGGAGGTGCGTGACAAGTTCTCGGTGGTGGAGGTGCAGAGCGTGGCCCCCGGGGTCGCGCTGCAGGTCAAGGATCGCGTGGTCGTCCGGTGACGCCCTCGCGCCCCGCGACGCCCGGCAGCCCGCTGGAAGCCCTGCTCAAGGAGCGCGTGGCCCTCGTGATCGGCGCGGAGATGCGCGCCATCGAGGAGGAGATCGGTCGCGAGATCCGCTCGCCCGTCGCGCTCATCGAGGAGATGGGCGAGTTCATCGCCGGCGCGGGGGGCAAGCGCCTTCGGCCCATCCTCCTCCTGATGGCGGCGCGGCTCGCCGGCTACTCCGGGCCGCGGGCCGTCCGCATGGGATGCGTGGTGGAGCTCCTGCACACCGCCACCCTCATCCACGACGACGTGGTGGACCAGGCGCCGCTACGCCGCGGCCGGCCCTCGGCGAACGCGCGATGGGGCGACGACGCGTCGATCCTGGTGGGGGACCACCTCTACTCGAAGTCGTTCGCGCTCATGGTCGAGGACGGGGATCCCGCCGTGCTCGCGACGCTGGCCCGCGCCACCGTCTCGATGACGGAGGCCGAGGTCTTTCAGCTCGAGCGCAAGCGGAGCGGCACGACGACCGAGGCGGATTACCTGCGCATCATCACGCAGAAGACCGCGTCGTTCATCTCCGCGTGCTGCCGGATCGGCGCGCTCCTCGGAGGGGCGACCGGCGAGCGGCTCGAGGCCCTGACGCGCTACGGCCTCGAGATCGGCATCGCGTTCCAGATCAGCGACGACTCGCTCGACTTCGTGGCCGACGAGGCGCGGTTCGGCAAGGCCATCGGCGCCGACCTGCGCGAGGGCAAGCGGACGCTGCCGCTCATCGCCGCCCTCGATCGCGCGTCGCCGGTGGAGCGGGACCGCGTCCAGGCTCTCCTCAAGACGCACGCCCTCGAGCCCGGCGAGATCGAGGAGATCCGCCAGCTCGTGGTCCAGTACGACGGGGTCGAGTACGCGCTCGAGCGCGCGCACGCATACGCGCGCTCCGCGAAGGACGGCCTGCGGGCGTTCCCGGCCTCCGAGCACCGCGAGACCCTGGCGCTGATCGCCGACTTCGTCGTCGATCGCGACCGGTAGCTCCCCACGGCCCCCGCCGATCCCGGTCGGGTCCCCATCGTCACGCTCACGACCGACTTCGGCCTCCGGGACCCCTGGGTGGGCGTCATGAAGGGCGTCATCCTCGGCATCTGCCCGCGCGCCCGCCTGGTCGACCTCACCCACGAGGTGCCCGCTCACAACGTCGTCGCCGGCCAGCTCGCGCTGGAGGCCGCCGTGCCGTACTTCCCTCCCGGCACCGTGCACGTCGCCGTGGTGGACCCGGGGGTCGGCGGCCAGCGGCGTCCCATCGCGGTCGAGGCGGGCGGGCAGGTCTTCGTGGGGCCCGACAACGGCCTGTTCACGTTCGTCTTCTCGAGCGGAGGATGGTCGGCGGTGGCGCTCGAGTCGGCGGAGGCCCGGCTCCCCAGGGTGAGCGCGACCTTTCACGGGCGGGACGTGTTCGCCCCCGCGGCCGCGCACCTGGCGTGCGGCGTTTCCGTGGCGCAGCTCGGGCCCCCGGTGAAGGATCCCGTGCGCCGGCCGCTGCCGGCGGCGCGCCGCGACGGCTCGCGGCTGGTCGGGGAGGTCATCGCGGCCGACCGGTTCGGCAACCTGATCACGTCGGTGACGGCCGGGGACCTCGATCGCCTGGACGGGGCGGGCCCCCTCGAGATCAGCGTGGGCGGGCGCGCGGTGGGCGCGCCGCTGGCCGCGTATGCCGCGGCCGAGCCGGGGCGCCCCGCGGTGATCATGGGCTCCAGTGAGCGGCTGGAGGTCTTCGTCCGCGAGGGGAACGCGTCGGCGGCGCTGGGCGCCGGGCGGGGTACGCCGATCGTCGTGTCGCGCCGCGATGGCGCCTGAGCGCGGCTAGGTCGAGTCGCTCTTGGTCGAATCGCTCTTCGTGGAGCCGGACTTGGGGCCGGACTTGGGGCCGGACTTGGAGCCGGAGGAGTCCCCGCTGCTCGAGGACTTCAACGAGCTGGAGGAGTCGGAGGAAGACTTCGACGAGCTGGACGAGTCGGAGGAGGACGAGGAGTCGGAGGAAGACTTCGACGAGCTGGAGGAGTCGGAGGAAGAAGAGCTGCCGCTTTCGCCCGTGCTAGACTTCCCATCGGTCGTGCTCGACCCGCCGGAAGACTCCGACTTCATGGCCTGCTTGCGGGACTCCGACGGGTAATCGGTCACGTACCAGCCGCCGCCCTTGAGGATGAACGGCGTGGCCGAGAGCAGGCGGCGGACGGGTCCGCCGCAGCGATCGCAGGCGGTCAGCGCGGGCTCCGAGATGCGCTGGCGGATCTCGAACGTCCGTGGGCACTTGGGGCACTCGTACTCGTACGTAGGCACGAACTCAAGCGATACATGGGAATCCTGACGCTGTCAAGGAAGGCGACCGTCCTCGTCTGCTTCGTGGGCGTGGTCTCGCTTGCCGGCTGCGCCGCTGCCGAGAAGGAAAAGGAAGTGCAGCGGCTGCAGGCCCAGGCCGCCTACGAGCAGGCGATGAAGAACCTCCAGGACAAGCGCGTGTCCCTGGGCCTCGCGTCGCTCCAGCAGGCCATCTCCCTCGATCCCGAGAACGCGGTATACCGGAACGCTCTCGGCGTCGTGTTCCTGGACCTCCGGCGCCCAGTGGACGCCCAGGCGGAGTTTCAGAAGGCCGTCGATCTGAATCCGAGCTACGCGGAGGCCCAGCACAACCTGGGGCTCGCCCAGGCGGAGCAGGGAAAGCACGAGCAGGCGATCGCCGGCTATCGAAAGGCCTTGACCCTTCCGACGTATACCACCCCCGAGGTGGCCTATAACAACATGGGGAATTCCTACTTCTCGATGGGCAAATTCAAGGAGGCCGAGGAGTCCTATCGCGCCGCGCTGCAGCTGAACGGGCGACTGCCCTCGGCCCTGTACGGGCTCGGCATGTCGCTGTCCCGGCAGGGCCGTCCGGAGGAGGCCAAGGCGGCACTCTCCGCTGCGCGGGACGTGGACGCGTCGTCGCCGTTCGGCCAGGCTGCGGCCGAGGCCCTCAAAGGCCTCGGCGTCGCCCCGAAGTAAGCCTCCGAACAGCCTCCTGACTGGCAGCTTTTTTCTTGACCTGCCGGCGGCCACTACGGTAAAAAGCCCCAGGCTACGACGTATCTGCATGTCCCCCGACCGGGGACGAAAAACAGCGAAGGAGGTGGGGCCGGCAGCGGACGACTCCTGCCATGCCGTGAAGCACCCGTTGTAGCGCGTACCCGGTTGCCTTGGAACGCTCGGAAATCGACGTAAGAAGCCCAAACCTTCAGCATGAGGAGCCAGTAAATGAGAAGGGTTCTCACCCTCGCTATCATCGGTCTGACCGTCCTCGGGGTCGCCGTCCCCGGCGCGTGGGCACAGCCCGTAGCGCCCGCCCCGCAGGTGACGATCACAGGCTTCCTGGACACGGTCACCGCTTGGAGCAAGAACCTCCAGGACAACCTGTTCTACCGCACGGGCGACAAGGAGTGGTACGCCAGGAACCGCGGCCGGGTGGACATCGTCGGCTCGCTCGGCACGGCCAAGTTCGTGATGGGAATCGAGATCGACACCGTGTGGGGCACCACCTCGGTGGGCGGGCAGGACAACAACCTCACCGCCGGCGGTGTCGGCGCTCAGCACTCCGGCGCGACCAGCGCCTTCGACCTGAACACGGACACGCAGGGCTCCATCGAGATGAAGTGGCTCTACACGGAGTTCGCGCTTCCGTTTATGCCCTTCCCCTCGATCCTGCGGATCGGCGCTCAGCCTTTCGCCACGCAGTACAAGCTGGCGGCCTATGCCAACGGTGACTTCGCCGGCGTGAACCTCGACCTGAACTTCACGCCGAACCTCAAGGGCCACCTGACGTACGTGGCCGTCGAGGAGAACCTGACGGGCAGCCGCCGGAACCTCGGCTTCGGCCGTGGGGACGACTGGGCGGTCATCGCGAGCGTCGAGGTGACCCCGCTCAAGGGCCTGGACATCCGGCCCATCTACAGCTACTTCTCGGCCACGGGCTCGACCAGTGCCTCGGCGCGCGCCAGCGTCGGCGGCATCGGCGGCTCTCCGGCCTTCACGCGCGGCGCCATCGGCGGCGTCGGCGGTCTCGGGCTGCTAGAGGAGCGTCACACGGTCGGCGTGGACGCCCGGTGGCGGTGGGGCGCGTTCTCGCTGGACCCGACCTTCTTCTACCAGTTCGGGACCCGCGAGGCCGACAACCCATTCGGCCCCGCGGTGAACTCCAACACAAGCAAGGCCGACATCAGCGCATTCTTCGCCGACGTGATCGGCGGCTGGCGGATCGGGCCCCTGCTCCTCGAGGCCCGGGCCATGTACACCACTGGCAACCGTCCGAAGGACCAGCTGAGCGAGAACATCAACTACTACCAGCCCCTCAACACCGACACGAGCTACTGGGGCGCGGGCTGGGGTGAGATCTTGTCCCTCGGTATCGACTACTTCAGCGGTGCGATCAAGGGGCTCGGCTCTGGGATCGGCTTCGACCGCTACGGCCGCCAGCAGTTCGCGCTGCGCGCCATCTACAGCGTGACGCCGGCCTTCGACGTGCGCGTGGTGGCCTCGCCGGCGTGGACGGCTCGGTCGGTCGACACCGACGGCACCACGCCGACGTTCGGCACGGGCGGCACGAGCGGCAACCTGCTCTGCGCCACCCACACGGCCAACTCTACGGCCAACCCGCGGGGCGCTGGCTGTAACGGTGACGCCAGCTACATCGGCACCGAGGCGAACGTGGGTATCACGTGGCGCTTCGCGCCCGGCCTGACGTTCGACCTGGTCGGCGCCATGCTCTTCGCGGGCGACGCGCTCGACAGCTCCGAGGTCCTCAACGGCGTCCTGACGAAGAAGGACTCGAAGAACGTCTACACGATCGCCAGCCGCGTCCGCTACAGCTTCTAGCGGATAGGTCGTCGGTCATCGCGGGGCATGGGGGAAACCCCATGCCCCGTCGTTTTTCTGCGATGCCGGCCGGTTGCCCCGTGCCCGGCCGGGCAGTATAGTGGGCGGGTAACATGACGGCCTTTGACGTGGTTTCCCGCGTCGTTCTCCGACGGATGACCGTGACGATCCTCGCGGCCTCCGTCGTCCTTCTCGGACTCGGGTCCACTCACGCGCAGCCGCAGCAGCGAGCAGCCCGAGGTCCCGGCCGGACCGGCGGCGCCCATCACCGCCCTCGTCGAGCAGCTCGTCGATCTCTTCCCCCGCGTGCAGGGTGAGGTGCTGGAGGTGAAGGGCCCCACGCTCACGATGGACATCGGCCTCAAGGACGGTGTGCGGGCAGGGCTCGCCCTCGAGGTGTACCGCCAGGGCCGGGAGATCCAGCATCCGCGGACCGGCGCTGTCCTGGGCCGGGCCGAGCAGACCATCGGGACGGTGCGGATCACGGACGTGCAGGAGAGCTTCTCCACCGGCCAGCTCGTGCAGGCCGCGGAGGCCGCTCCGAGCGACCGCGTCCGGCTCCCTTCGAGCAAGATCCGGCTGACGCTCTTGCCCCTCGCCGGCAGTCTGCGCGAGAACCTCGTGGAGGCGGCGACCAACGACCTGGTCGAGCGCCTCAACGGATCGGGCCGGTTCCAGGTGATGCTGGGGGACGCGATCAACGTCTACCTCTCCGGGGAGGGGATCGGCCCTGAGGACTTCCTGGCTGGCAAGGGCGTCAAGCAGGCCAGCGAGCGCTTCAAGGTCGAGCACCTGCTGGCCGTGCACTTCCGGCGGGTACAGAACCGGCCGTACATGGAGGTGCGATTCTTCTCGCTCCCACGCACGGACGCGGCGGTGTCCACGGCCTTCTTCGTGCCGCCCTCCATCCGCGCCGCGGCCAACCAGGCTGCGAAGTTCTCTTCCGGGAACCGCCCCGACACCCAGCCGAAGCAACGCTCGCTCCTGGCCCGGCTCCTGGGCGGCGATCTCGAGCCCGGGACGTACTCGAGCGGTGAGTCGTCGATCCCGCTCCGGGAGGTCGCCCGCTTCCCGTTCCCGGTGTACACGATGGACGTGGCTCAGCACACCGTGGACAAGGTGCCGCGCATGGTGGTGAGCGACGGCGAGAAGGTATACATGTACCGGATCGTTGGCCAGAAGCTCGAGGCGGAGTGGTCCATCTCGGCTCGCGCGATGGGCCGCGTCATGTCCGTCCAGCTCGTTGACCTCAACGGCGACGGCAGCTTCGAGGTCATCGGCAACCGGTGGCACCCGGGCAGCCAGCTCAACTCGTTCATCCTCGAGTACAAGAACGGCAAGCCGAAATTCCTCCTCGAGGACGTCGGGCTCTTCCTGTACGCGGTGGACGCCAAGGGTGACGGGTACCGCCAGACCCTCTGGGCGCAGGCGCTCAACAACGATAAGTTCTTCAACCACGGACAGGCCGACCTCATGAGTCTCAAGAACGGCCGGCTGGTGACGGAGCGGGCGGTGGCCGTCCACAGTGCCTTCCGGCCGACGGGGGCGACGTTCGCGAACATCTCGGGGAAGGACACGCGCGCCCTCGCCTTCATCGACGACTTCAACCGCCTGCAGGTGTCGCTCGACAGCCAGGATCTCTGGCGATCGGGGAGTCCGGTAGGCGGGGGTTATGCGGTGGCCGAGCTGCTGATCCCGGACGGCCGGATCCAGCGGAGCAAGTACTTCAAGTTCGAGCCGACGCCCGCTGCGATCGATCTCGACGGGGACGGCATCGACGAGATCGTCGTTCCCATGAACACCTTCAAGGAAGGGCTCATCGCGGTGATCTTCAAGGGGCCGACGGGCATCCGGCTGCAGTCGGTGGAGTCGGGCTTCGAGGGGCCGATCACCGCCATCGGGGCGTTCCGGACGGAGGACAGCCTCCAGCCGACGCTCGTGGCCTCGGTCGTGCGCTTCCAGGGCATCGTCCAGGGGTTCCTCAAGCGCTCCGGCGAGACGCAGATCATCATGACCGTTCCCCAGGAGTAGGCGGGCCCCGCCCCTTGAAGCTCGACACCTCGCCCCCGCGAGGCATGCGGGACATCCTACCTGACGAGGCGGCCCTTCGTGACTGGGCCACATCGACGATCCTCGGCGTCTACCGCCGCCACGGCTTCACCCGGATCGAGACCCCCGCCGTCGAGAGCCTGGGATTGCTCACGCGCAGCGACGGTGGGGAGAACGAGAAGCTGATCTTCAAGATCCTCAAGCGCGGCGAGAAGCTCCACGCGGCGCGGGAGGTGGACGACCTCGCCGATCTCGGGCTCCGCTTCGACCTCACGGTGCCGCTCGCCCGCTACTACGCGCACAACCACGCCCGGCTGCCGGCGCCGCTCAAGGCCATCCAGATCGGCCCGGTCTGGAGGGCCGACCGTCCGCAGCAGGGACGGTACCGGCAGTTCACCCAGTGCGACATCGACATCCTGGGCGTGAGCTCCGAGGTGGCGGAGATCGAGCTCATCCTGGCCACCGCGGAAGCCCTGCACGGGCTTGGCCTGGGCGACCTCACGGTCCGGATCAACGATCGCCGCGTCCTTGCCGCCATGGCGGCGCACTGCGGGTTCGACGAGAGCCGGTTCGACGACGTCTTCATCACGCTGGACAAGCTGGACAAGATCGGCCGGGAGGGCGTCATCGCGGAGCTCGAGGCGGCGGGACACGCGCAGTCGGCCGTCCGCGCGCTCTTCGAACGTCGTGAGCGCCGCCTCGGGCGGAGGGCCGGCGGAAGCGCTGGGCGCCCTCGCCCGCGCGCTGGGCGGGCGCGCCGATCCCGCGGTGTGGGCCGGCCTGTCCCGGATCTTCGAGGTCGTGGGGACGCAGGTCGAGGAGCGCCTGGGGCTCGAGTTCGATGCCACGCTGGTGCGGGGGATGGGCTACTACACGGGCCCGATCTTCGAGATGCGCTACCGCGACAGCCCGCTGTCCGTGGCCGGCGGGGGACGCTACGACCGCATGATCGGGAAGCTCCTGGGCCGTGACGTGCCCGCCACGGGCTTCTCGATCGGCTTCGAGCGCGTCGTGGGGCTCCTTCTCCAGCGGGCGCAGGCCGAGGGCGCGGGCGAGGATCGCGTGGCCCTCGTGGTCGACGCCGCGTCCCCCCACCTCGGGCTCGCCCTGTCGGCGGCCCGGGAGTTCCGTGAGAAGGGCAGCGCGGTGTTGCTGGAGCTGAGGGCGCGCAAGCTCGGCAAGCAGCTCCAGGACCTCGAGAGCCGCGGGTACCGGAGGATCGCGCTGGTGGCCGACGACGGCTCGCTGGACTGGCGAGGGCCCGGCGCCGGCGCCCCCGAGACGGAACGCTCGTGAGCGCGCACCCGTACCGCACCCACACGTGTGGCGAGCTCCGCGCCGCCCACGCCGGCGCGACGGTGCGCCTGGCCGGATGGACGCACCGGAAGCGTGACCACGGGCACCTGGTGTTCGTGGATCTGCGCGACCACCACGGGCTCACCCAGTGCGTCGTCGACGCGTCGAGCCCCGTCTTCGAGCACCGTGCAGGCGCTCCGGCCGGAGACGGTCGTGACGGTGGCGGGCGAGGTGGTCCGTCGCGCCCCCGATGCGATCAACCCGAAGCTCCCGACCGGCGAGGTGGAGCTGGTGGTGCGGGAGCTGTCGGTGCTTTCCGCCGCCGATCCCCTGCCGATGCAGGTGGCGGGGGAGACCGAGTTCCCCGAGGAGACCCGGCTCCGTTACCGGTTCATCGACCTCCGGCGCGAGAAGCTCCACCAGAACATCGTGCTCCGCTCGCAGGTGATCGCGAGCATCCGCCGGCGCATGATCGCCGCCGGCTTCATGGAGTTCCAGACGCCGATCCTCACGTCGAGCTCGCCGGAGGGGGCGCGCGACTACCTCGTGCCGAGCCGCGTGCACCCGGGCAAGTTCTACGCGCTCCCGCAGGCGCCCCAGCAGTTCAAGCAGCTCCTGATGGTCTCGGGCTTCGACCGCTACTTCCAGATCGCGCCGTGCTTCCGCGACGAGGACGGCCGCGCCGACCGTTCCCCGGGCGAGTTCTACCAGCTCGACTTCGAGATGTCGTTCGTCACGCAGGAGGACGTGTGGGCGACGATCGAGCCGGTCCTCCACGGCGTGTTCGACGAGTTCGCGGGCGGCCGTGCCGTCACCCCGCCGCCCTTCCCCCGCATCCCGTTCGCCGAGGCGATGACGAGGTACGGGACGGACAAGCCCGACCTGCGCAACCCGATCGTGAACGCCGACGTCACGGCCGTCTTCGCCGGCTCTGGCTTCGCCGTGTTCGCGAGCGCGGCCGAGCGGGGCGCGGTGGTGCGCGCCGTTCCCGGTCCCGGGGCCGCGACCCGGCCGCGGAGCTTCTTCGACAAGCTGGACGCGTGGGCCCGCGAGCAGGGCGCGCCGGGCCTCGGCTACGTCGCCCTCGGCGAGGGCGCGGCGCGCGGGCCGATCGCCAAGTTCCTCGACGAGGACCGCCTGGCCGCCCTGCGGACGGCCACGGGCGCGAAGAGCGGCGACGTGGTCTTCTTCGTCTGCGACCGTCCGGCGCGTGGCCGACCCGCTGGCCGGAAAGGTGCGGGCCAGGCTCGGGGAGGAGCTCGGCCTGATCGAGAAGGACGCCTTCCGCTTCTGCTGGATCACCGACTTCCCCATGTACGAGTGGGACGAGGACACGAAGAAGGTCGTCTTCAGCCACAACCCGTTCTCGATGCCGCAGGGGGGCCTGGAGGCCCTGGAGACCCAGGACCCCCTCACGATCAAGGCCTATCAGTACGACGTGGTGTGCAACGGCGTCGAGCTCTCGAGCGGCGCCATCCGGAACCATCGCCCCGACGTGATGTTCAAGGCGTTCGAGATCGCGGGCTACGGACGCGACGAGGTGGAGGCGCGTTTCGGCGGCATGCTCAACGCCTTCCGCTACGGGGCGCCGCCGCACGGCGGCTCCGCGCCCGGCATCGACCGCATCGTCATGCTGCTCGCCGACGAGCGGAACATCCGGGAGGTGATCGCGTTCCCCCTGAACCAGCAGGCGCAGGACCTGCTCATGCAGGCTCCGTCCGAGGTGGACCCGCGGCGGCTACGCGAGCTGCACATCCGGCTCGAGCTGCCCCGGCCGCCGGCATGACGGATCCGCGTGATATCTTGACCCGGAGGCTGGACAGCTGACTCAAGCCACCACCGTCACCCGCCGCATCGAGATTCCGTCCCGCTTCGACCTCCTGACCCTGCTCGGCAAGAACGACGAACACCTGCGCGCGCTCGAGGCGCAGTACGACGTCCGCGGCACCGTGCGCGGCCACGAGATGACCTTGCGCGGGGAGGAGCGGGCGGTCGGGCAGGCCGAGCGCGTCGTGCGGGACCTCATCGCCATGCAGGGCAGCCGGGGCACGCTCAGCCGGGATGAGATCCGATCGGCGCTGCGGCTGGCCGGGCGGGAGCCGGAGGCGGACCTCAAGGCCGTCCTCGCCGACGGCGTCAGCGTGCCGTCGCGCCGGAAGTTCATCTCGCCGAAGACGGCCAACCAGAAGCGCTATCTCGACGCCGTCCGCAGCCACGACATGGTGATCGCCATCGGCCCCGCGGGGACCGGCAAGTCGTACCTCGCGGTGGCGATGGCCGTGTCGGCGCTCATGAAGCGCGAGGTGACCCGCATCGTCCTCACGCGCCCGGCGGTGGAGGCGGGGGAGCGGCTCGGGTTCCTGCCCGGCGACCTCTTCGAGAAGGTCCACCCGTACCTCCGGCCGCTCTACGACGCGCTGTACGACATGCTCGAGGCGGAGAAGGTGCAGACGCTGAGCGAGCGAGGCGCCATCGAGATCGCGCCGCTCGCCTACATGCGTGGGCGGACGCTCAACGACGCCTTCATCATCCTGGACGAGGCCCAGAACACCACGTCCGAGCAGATGAAGATGTTCCTCACCCGCCTCGGCTTCAACTCGAAGATGGTGATCACCGGCGACGTGACCCAGGTCGACCTGCCGGCGAGCCGCCCGTCCGGCCTCATCGAGGTCCAGACGGTGCTGCGGGGCATCGACGGCATCCGCTTCGTGTACTTCGACGACCGCGACGTCGTGCGCCACGACCTCGTGTCGGTGATCGTCCGGGCCTACGACCGCGCCCAGGCCGGTCGCGCCGCCGCGCCGCCGCCCGGAGGGCCCGAGCCGCCCCTCGCGGGCCGCTGATGGTCTCTGTCCGGAGCCTTCACCCGGACGCCCACCGGATGGCCGCTCGCGTGCGTCGGCTCGCCGCGCGGGCCCTGGCCGCGCTCGGGCGCGGCAACGTCGATCTGCACGTGACGCTCGCCGACGACGCGACGATCCGGCGCTTGCACGGCCGCTACCTGGGCGATCGCCACGCCACCAACGTCCTCGCGTTCGACCTGCAGGGCCCGGGGCCGTCGCGCCTGCTCGGGGAAGTGGTGGTCTCGGTGGACACGGCGCGCCGCCAGGCGCGGCGCGTGCGCGTGCCCCTGTCGCTCGAGCTGGACCTGCTCGTCGTCCACGGGGTCCTCCACCTCGTCGGCTACGAGGACGGATCGCCCGCGGAAGCCCGGGCGATGCACGAGCGTGCTCGGGAGATCCTGTCGGCGCGAGGACGCCGGGCGCGGCCGATCCCGGGCCGCCTCTGGCACGGGCTGCTTCCCGCATGACGCCGCCCGCGCCCGCCGGCCGCTCCGGGTTCGTCGCGCTGATCGGGCGGCCGAACGTCGGCAAGTCCACCCTGCTCAACCGTTTGGTAGGCGAGCGGATGGCGATCGTGTCGCCCCGGCCCCAGACGACGCGGACCCGGATCACGGGGATCCGGAACCTGCCCGGCGCCCAGGTCGTCTTCGTCGACACCCCGGGACTCTCGACAGGCTCGGGCAAGCTGGGCCGCCTGATGGTGGCGGCGGCGGACCGGGCGCTGGAGGATGTTGACCTGGTGTGCTTCGTCGCGGAGGCGACGGAGTCGGCCGGCCGGATCGACGCGTCGATCCTGGAGCGGCTGGCCGCCATCCGGGCTCCCGTCTACTGCTGCCTGAACAAGGTGGACCTGGTGACGCCGCGGGCGCGCCTGCTTCCGATCATTGCGGCGTACGGGAGCCGCCATCGATTCACCGAGATCGTGCCGATCTCCGCGGAGCGGGGCACCAACTGCGGGCCCCTGCTCGATCTGATCGTGCGCGCCCTGCCCGAGCGGCCTCCGTACTTTCCGCCGGACGCCCTGACCGCCGAGCCGGAGACCTTCTACGTCGCCGAGCGGATCCGGGAGAAGGTCTTCAAGTTCATGCACGAGGAGGTGCCGTACGCGTGCGCGGTCAGGGTCGAGGAGCTGGTGGAGCGCCAGCGGGGCGGGGGCCTCTACATCCGCGCCACCATCTTCGTCGAGCAGGAGTCCCAGAAGGGGATCGTGATCGGCGCGGGCGGCGCCATGCTCCGCTCGATCGGCTCCGCGGCGCGGCGCGACCTCGAGCGGTTCTTCGGCCTCAAGACCTTCCTCGAGTTGCGCGTGACGGTGCGGAAGAACTGGCGCAAGGACGACGCGGCCCTCCGCGAGTTCGGGTTCCTCCTGACCTCCTGACCGGACCGGACCGTTCCCCATGGCGCTCCACCGGACCGACGGGATCGTGATGAGGCGGCGGAACCTCGGGGAGAGCGACCGCATCGTGGAGTTCTACACCCATGACTACGGCAAGGTGCGAGGCGTGGCGCGCGCGGCGCGCCGGCCGCGATCGCGCTTTGGAAGCGCGCTCGAGACCTTCACGCTGGGCCGGCTGCTGTTCTTCGACACGGGCCGGAGCGAGCTCGTCCGCGTCGACCACTTCGACATCCTCCACTCGTTCGTGGCGGTGCGCGAGCACCTGGAGCGTCTGGGGCGAGGCGCGTGGGTGCTCGAGTGCGTGGATCGGCTGTCCGGCGAGCGCGATCCGCACCCTGCGCTCTACGGCCTGGTCGTGCGCGCGCTTCGGGCCCTCGAGGCGGGCGCGGCCGATCCCGAGCGCGTGGCGGCGTGCTTCGCGCTGCGGGCCGTCGACCTGCTGGGCCATCGGCCCCGGATCGATCGGTGCGTGGGGTGCGGCCGGGTCTACCCGTTCCCGGACGCCGCTCTCGACGTGGAGATGGGCGGGCTCCTCTGCCGATCGTGCGGCCCGGCCGGCCACGGGCTGCCCGTCTCGGGGACGGTGATGGGCACGGTCAAGCGGTTCCGGGCCAGCCGGTGGGACGAGGCGCTCCGCGTCCCGCTCGCCCCGGACCTCGCCGCGGACCTGTCGCTGCTCGTCGACGCGATCGTGGTCCGCCTCGCCGGCCATCCGTCTCGGGCCGGGAGGTTTCTCGCCCAGACCCGGCGCGGGCTCGCGGTGGTGGCGGAGCCCCGGCGGCCCTTCTCCGCGCGCTGAGTCCCGGGCGGCATCGCCGGCGGGCGGTGAGCGGCGTGGTATTCTCATGCGCATGCCGCCCACCATGGATATCCTCGTCTCCCTCTGCAAGCGTCGCGGATTCGTCTTCCAGTCCAGCGAGATCTACGGCGGCACGGGCTCGTGCTGGGACTACGGACCGCTCGGCGTCGAGCTCAAGGGCAACATCAAGCGGCTGTGGTGGCGGGACTTCGTGCAGCGGCGCGCCGACATGGTGGGCCTGGACGCGTCGATCCTCATGCATCCCACCGTCTGGAAGGCGAGCGGCCACGTCGAGAACTTCACCGACCCGATGGTCGACTGCCGAGAGTGCAAGCGACGCTTCCGGGCCGACCACCTCGACGCGGCGCCGTGGACGCACTACTGCGAGGCCACCAAGGGGAACAAGTTCACGGTGAAGGAAGGCGAGCCGTGCGGCCACTGCGGGCAGCGGCGGACGCTCTGCCCCGAGTGCGGGAAGGGCGATCTGACCGCGCCGCGCCAGTTCAACCTGATGTTCAAGACGTTCATGGGCCCGGTCGAGGAGGACGCCGCGGTGACCTACCTGCGGCCGGAGACCGCCCAGGCGATGTTCGTCAACTTCGACAACGTGCTGCAGTCCATGCGGCGGAAGCTGCCCTTCGGCATCGCGCAGGCGGGCCGGTCGTTCCGGAACGAGATCACGCCGGGCAACTTCATCTTCCGGACGCGCGAGTTCGAGCAGATGGAGATCGAGTACTTCGTGAACCCCCGCGACACCGTCGAGGGCCGGCCCGCGGACGAGTACTGGCACGACCGGTGGATCGCCGACTGCATGGCGTGGTTCAAGCGATACGGCCTCCAGGAGGAGAACCTCCAGCTGCGTGACCACGAGAAGGACGAGCTCGCCCACTACTCGAAGCGGACGGTCGACATCGAGTACCGGTTCCCCATCGGGTGGAGCGAGCTCATGGGGATCGCGAACCGCACCGACTACGATCTCAAGCAGCACGCGAAGTTCAGCGGCAAGTCGTTGACATACTTCGACGAGGAGCGCAAGGAGCACGTGGTGCCGTTCGTCGTCGAGCCGGCGGCGGGCGTGGACCGCGCCCTCCTCGCCTTCCTCGCCGATGCCTACCGCGAGGAGGAGGTGCGCGGGGAGAAGCGCGTCGTCCTCCGCTTCCATCCCGAGCTCGCGCCGGTGAAGGTGGCGATCCTGCCCCTGCTCAAGAAGCGCGACGAGATCGTCCGCACGTGCCACGCCATCCGCGACGAGCTGTCCCAGCGCTGGTCGGTGGCCTACGACGACACCGCGGCCATCGGGCGGCTCTACCGGAGGCAGGACGAGGTCGGAACGCCGTTCTGCGTGACCGTCGACGTGCAGACCGTCGGCGACCGCGACAAGGGCGAAGCCGGCGACGAGCGCGTCACCATCCGCGACCGGGACTCGATGGAGCAGATCCGCGTTCCCCGCGCCGAGCTGACGACGGTGTTCCAGGAGCTGCTTGGCGGGGGCGCGTGGGAGCGGGTGGCCGCGCGCTTCGGCGCGACGGCCGGCGCGTAGGACGACGCCCGGGCGCGCGGGCGCCGCGAGCGCGCCCGGCCGGCTACGGGCTCTGGGCGCCTCTCGGCGTGGTCGCAGCAGGCGGGAGCGTCACGGCGGGGGCAGGGGGCGGCAGCCCTCCTTGTGGGGTGGCGGGAGCAGCCACGGCCGGGGCCCGGGGCGCGGTGGTGGGCGGGAGCGTGACGGCGGCGGGCGGCGGCGCCGCTGCCTGGGGGGGCGCGGGACTGGCCCCCGGGGCCGGCGGCGGCGCGGGCACGGCGGGCGCAGGGGCCGGCGCCTCCGTCGGAGCGCTCACGGGCTGCGTCGGCACGCGACTGGGCCCACAGTTCGCCTTCGGCTCGGTGCCCGCGATGAAGGCCATGACCACCGGTTTGGTGCACCCTCCGCCCTGGTCCAGATCGATCGGCACGAGCACGACACGCTCCGGGACCGGGAATTCCTCGCTGGGCGTCCCGGCGAGCGCGGTGGACATGAAGGCGGTCCAGATGGGCACGGCGACCCGGGAGCCCGTCTCGTCCCGGCCCAGGCTCCGCGGCCGGTCATAGCCCACCCAGACGCCGGTGACGAGCTGGGGCGTGAAGCCGATGAACCAGGCGTTCGAGTAGTCGTTGGTCGTTCCGGTCTTCGCCGCGGCCGGCCGGCCGAGCGCCTTGGCTGCCGCGCCGGTTCCGCGCGCGATGGTTCCCTGGAGCATGTGGGTGGCGACGTAGGCCAGCTCCGGTGAGAGCACCTGGCGGCCTTCCGGCACGTTTTCCTCGAGCAGCTTGCCCTGCGGGTTCAGCACGTAGCGGATGGCCACCGGCCGCATCCACGTCCCCCGGTTGGCGAGGGCGCCGTACGCGGAGGTGAGCTCGAGCAGCGTCATGTCGGAGGTGCCGAGGGCGAGGGAGAGGTTCTCGTGCAGCGGGCTCTCCACGCCGAGGCGGCGCGCCACGTCGATGGTGCGGCGGATTCCCACGCGCTCCTGCACCTTGACGGCGGCCACGTTCACCGACTCCTCGAGGGCCTGCTGCATCGTGATCGACCCTCGGAACCTCCGGTCGTAGTTGTCCGGCTTCCAGGGCTTCCCGTTCTGCCCGACCGCGTACTGCACGGGGGAGTCGTCGACGATGCTGGCCGGCGTGTAGCCCGCCTCGAGGGCGGCGATGTAGACGAACGGCTTGAAGGCGGAGCCGGGCTGCCGTCGCGCCTGGACGGCGCGATTGAACTCGCTCTTGAAGAAGTCGTAGCCGCCCACCATCGCCTTGATGTAGCCGGTCGAGGGCTCAAGGCTGAGGAGCGCGCCCTCGGGCCGGTCCGTGGTCGCCGCGGGCGGGAGGGTGCCGCGGTCCGCGGCCTTCGTCCGCCTCTCTTCGAGGGCGCGCAGGCCCTCGCGCACGGCCTGCTCGGCCTTGAGCTGCATCCCCGGCGACAGCGTCGTGTACACCTGGAGGCCGCCCTTGAAGACCATGTCCGCGCCGTACTGCTGCTCCAGCGTCTGCTGCACGTACTCGAGGTAGTACTGGCTGGTCGTCCGCCGGCGCTCAGGGGGCACCAGCTCCACCCGCGTCGCGCCCGCCTTCTTGGCGTCGGCCGGCGTGAGCGTGCCCACGTTCACCATGCGCGTGAGCACGATGCCGCGGCGCCGCTGCGCGGCCTCCAGACGCTCGAACGGAGAGTACGTGGTCGGCGCCTTCGGCAGCCCGGCGAGGAGCGCGCTCTCGGCGAGGCCGAGCTCGTTCACGCCCTTGCCGAAGTACGTCCGCGCCGCCGCCTCGACGCCGAACGCGCCGTGACCGAAGTAGATGTGGTTCAGGTACATCTCGAGGATCCGGTCCTTCGGGTAACGGCGCTCCAGCTCCAGCGCCAGCACCGCCTCCTTGAGCTTGCGGTCCAGGCTCTTGTCCGGCGTGAGGAAGAGCACTTTCGCCAGCTGCTGGGTGATGGTGCTGCCGCCCTCGACGATGCGCCCGTGACGGAAGTTCTGGTAGACGGCGCGGGCGATGCCGACCGGGTCCACGCCGAAGTGGGAGTAGAAGCGGGCGTCCTCGGTCGCGAGCACGGCTTCGCGCAGCGCGTGGGGGATCTGCGTGAGAGGCACGAAGATGCGGCGCTCGACGTGGAACTCCGTGATGAGCTCGTCGTTCTCGTCGAAGATCCGGCTTCCCCGGCTGGGCTGGATGGTCTCGAGCGCGGACACCGGAGGAAGCGAGCGCGGCAGGATCGTGAACGCCCAGACGGCGGCGACGCCGAGGACGAGCCCGGTGAGACCGACCAGGAGGCCGCCCACGAGGAGGAGCCGACGAGCCCAGCGCCGCCGCGGCTTGCCTGAGGGGGAGGGGCGCTTCGGGCGAGCCATGTGCTGGTATTATACAGGGGCGAATCCCGCGGGATCCGGGCGGCCGTCGACGTGTCGCGCGCCCCCCGATCGGCGCCGGGCCTCGAGCGAACCCATGAGCGCCGACGTCCTCGACGACTTCCGCTGGCGCGGTCTTATCGCCGACGTCACGAAGGAATCAGAGCTCCGAGCGCACCTCGCGGAGGCCTCGCGCACCGCGTACGTCGGGTTCGATCCCACCGCGGACAGCCTGCACGTCGGAAGCCTGCTGCCGCTGCTGGCCCTTCGACGCCTCCAGCTCGGCGGGCATCGGCCCGTCGTGCTCATCGGAGGTGGGACGGGCCTCATCGGGGATCCGAGCGGCAAGCTCGGCGAGCGGACGCTCAATCCCGAGAGCCAGGTGGCGGAATGGGCGGCGCGGCTCCGCGCGCAGGTCGAGCGCTTCGTGGACTTCGGCGCCGGGCCCCACGGCGCGATTCTCGCCGACAACTACGAGTGGCTCGCCGAGCTGAAGATGATCCCGTTCCTCAGGGACGTCGGGAAGCACTTCTCCCTTGGCAGCATGCTCGCCAAGGAATCGGTCCGCTCCCGCATGGGTCGGACGGACGAGGGCATCTCGTACACCGAGTTCAGCTACCAGATCCTCCAGGCGTACGACTTCATGGCCCTGCTGGGCCGGCACGAGTGCACGCTCCAGCTCGGCGGCTCGGATCAGTGGGGCAACATCACGGCGGGCATCGACCTCATCCGCCGCGTCACCGGACGCGTGACGTACGGGCTCACGATGCCGCTCGTCACCCGCGCCGACGGCGGGAAGTTCGGCAAGACGGAGTCGGACACCGTGTGGCTCGACGCGCGGAAGACCACGCCCTACGAGATGTATCAGTTCTGGCTCAACTCCGCGGACG
>CAVWWD010000003.1:172500-1082291 GCA_963758635.1 uncultured Candidatus Rokubacteria bacterium
GGCTTTGAAGCCGGGGCGCTAGCTTCGGTGGAGCCGTCGTTGAGATACCACCCTGATCGTGCTGTAGTTCTAACCTGAGCCCGTGATCCGGGCTGGGGACAGTGCCAGGTGGGTAGTTTGACTGGGGCGGTCGCCTCCTAAACGGTAACGGAGGCGCTCGAAGGTCGGCTCAGCACGGTTGGAAATCGTGCGTCGAGTGTAAGGGCAGAAGCCGGCTTAACTGCGAGACAAACAAGTCGAGCAGGTGCGAAAGCAGGACCTAGTGATCCGGTGGTTCCGAGTGGAAGGGCCATCGCTCAACGGATAAAAGGTACTCCGGGGATAACAGGCTGATCTTGCCCAAGAGTTCACATCGACGGCAAGGTTTGGCACCTCGATGTCGGCTCATCGCATCCTGGGGCTGGAGCAGGTCCCAAGGGTTGGGCTGTTCGCCCATTAAAGCGGTACGTGAGCTGGGTTTAGAACGTCGTGAGACAGTTCGGTCCCTATCTGACGCGGGCGTAGGAGGTTTGAGGGGAGCTGCCCCTAGTACGAGAGGACCGGGGTGGACGGACCGCTAGTGTGCCAGCTGTTCCGCCAGGAGCACCGCTGGGTAGCTATGTCCGGCAGGGATAAGCGCTGAAGGCATCTAAGTGCGAAACCCGCCTCAAGATGAGACCTCCCAGGGCGTAAGCCCTCTGAAGGCCCCTGGAAGATGACCAGGTTGATAGGCCGCAGGTGTAAGCGCGGTAACGCGTTCAGCCGAGCGGTACTAATCGGCCGTGCGGCTTGACCATGCTTTCAATTTTCTTTCCTGAGAGAGAACGTCGCTTGACTGCACACTGAGAATCATCGCGTTCAATTGCCATCACCATTCCCGGTGGCAATGCCGGAGGGGCCACACCCGTTCCCATCCCGAACACGGAAGTTAAGCCCTCCAGGGCCGATGGTACTGCGCTGGTAACGGCGTGGGAGAGTAGGTCGCTGCCGGGGTAAATGCGAGGCGCCCGGATCAACCGATCCGGGCGCCTTTTTTCCGTTTGCCGCACGCGTCCCTGAGGCCCGCGACGACACGCTACACGATCAGGCGCGCCACCGAATCGAGCACCGAAGTCATCACCCGCATGGCCGGCCTCATGACGTAGCCGGTCGCGCCGCTCATGACCGCCAGGATCAAGATCATCGGCCCGTACTGCTCGAGCTTGTGCAACGTGCTCCACGACGCCTTCGGAATGAAGTAGGGCAGGAAGTGTCCGCCGTCGAGGGGCGGCAGCGGGATCAGGTTGAAGATCCCGAGCCCGAGGTTGAAGAGGAACAGGTAGAGCAAGATCCCTTGCAGCGGCTCGAGGATGAACGGCATTGCGACGGTTTGCGCGAGCAGCCGAAACGCGACGAGGGCGACGAACGACACGATGAAGTTCGACGCTGGCCCGGCCAGCGCGACCAGCGCCATGTCCCGCATCGGATGCTTCAGGTTGAACGCGTTCACCGGGACGGGCTTCGCCCAGCCGAAGCCCGCGACGATGAACGCGATGGCGCCGAACGGGTCGATGTGGGGCAACGGGTTGAGGGTGAGCCTCCCGTTCAGGCGCGCGGTCGGATCCCCCAGGCGATCCGCCACCACGCCGTGGGCCAGCTCGTGCACGGTGACGGCGAGCAGGAGCGCGGGGATCTGGAGCAGCAGCCGGAGAAAGAATCCCGACGGGTCATCGAAGAGGCCGGTCATCGGGCGCGTGGGCCGAGTGTGCGATGATCATCGGGCGGCTCGTCGCTCGAGATCACTTCACCGGCGAGGCGATATCGCTCGTCGAGCCAGCCCCCGAGATCGATGAGCCGACAGGAGAGCGAGCAGAACGGGCGGTTGGCGTTGCCGCCCCAGACGACCGGCTCGCCGCACGTCGGGCAACGGTGCGGGCGCAGCGCACCGGATTCGGAGGGCGTCACGAGGCCATCCTATCGGGCGCCTCGTTGGAGTGTCAACCGATCGACGCGTGAACCATCCGTCAGCATGGAGGTATACTCGGGCCCATGAAGACCGGATTGATCGTCATCGCGGTGATCCTGCTCGCGGCGGTCGGCGCGGTGGTCTGGGCCGTGGGCGTGAACAACGACCTCGTCCGGTCGGAGGTCGACGTGAACGAGAAGTGGTCCCAGGTCCAGAACGTGTATCAGCGCCGGGCCGACCTCGTGCCCAACCTCGTGGAGACGGTCAAGGGCTTCGCCGCCCAGGAGCGCACCGTCCTCGAGGAGGTCACGAAGGCGCGCGCGAGCGTGGCCGGCATGAAGGTGACCCCCGAGGTCCTGAACGACCCCAAGGCCCTCCAGAAGTTCCAGGAGGCCCAGGCTCAGCTGGGCGGAGCGCTCAGCCGGCTTCTCGTCACCGTGGAGCGCTACCCCGATCTCAAGTCCAACCAGAACTTCCTCGCCCTGCAGAGTCAGCTCGAAGGCACCGAGAACCGGATCGCCGTCGAGCGCCGGCGCTTCAACGAGTCGGTGCGCGAGTACAACACGCGCCTGCGCATCTTCCCCGCCAGCATGGTGGCGGCCTTCCGTGGCTTCAAGGACAAGGCCTTCTTCGAAGCGGCCGCCGGGAGCGAAACGGCGCCCAAGGTCAAGTTCTAGTCGCGCCCTCGCGCCGGAACGGGCGGTGATCCGTTCGCTCCTGCTCGCGGCGCTCGTGGTGGGCGCCGTGGCTGCCGTCCCCCACGCGGCCCTCCGCCTCCCTCCGCCCCCGGATCGCCGCGTCAACGACTACGCTGGCGCGCTTTCCGACGCCGACCGCGGGCGCCTCGAGCAGAAGCTGGTCGCTCGCGAGGGGAGCAGCACCAACCAGATCGTCGTGGCGATCTTCAAGTCCCTCGAGGGCGAGAGCCTGGAGGACTTCTCCGTTCGCCTGGCCCAGTCCTGGCGGCTCGGCCAGAAGGGCCTCGACAACGGCGTGCTCTTCGTCGTGTTCGTGGACGACCGGAAGATGCGTCTCGAGGTGGGCTACGGCCTGGAGAGCGCCCTCACCGACGCCGTCAGCAGCGCGATCCTGAGAAACGAGGTGGCGCCGCGCTTTCGCGAAGGCCGCATGGCCGACGGGATCGTCGCTGGCCTCGACGCCATCGACCAGGCCATCGCCGGGACCTACGCGCGCTCCGGTCCGCGCGCCCGGTCCGGGGACGGCCCCCCCGAGATTCCTCTGGCGCTCGTCGCCGGCCTCGCCGTCGCGGTCATCGCCGGGACGGCGATGGCGCTCAACGCCCGATCTCAGCGCCGCCGCGGCTGGACCGCGGGCAACCGGGGCTGGAGCCGCGACCGCGGCCGGGGCGTCGTGTGGCCGTGGATCTGGCGGCGGCGGAGGCGGGTTCGGCGGTGGATTCGGCGGCGGCGGCTCGAGCGGGGGCGGCGGCTTCAGCGGCGGCGGCGGCGGCTTCGGGGGCGGCGGAGCGAGCGGGGACTGGTGATGGCCAGCCATCCGACGATGGGTCAGGCGGTTCATCGAGCGGGGACGACCTCGACGCGATCGCGCGCGCCGTGGCGGAGGCCGAGCGCGTGACGTCCGCGGAGATCCGGGTCCATCTCGACCACCGGTGCGCCGGAGACGCGATGGCCCGCGCGATCGAGCTGTTCGGGCGCTTCGGCATGCACCAAACCGCCCTCCGGAACGGCGTGCTGATCTACATCGCGGTGCAGGACCGGAAGCTCGCCGTCATCGGGGACACCGGCATCCACGAACGGGTCGGGGCGGCGTACTGGCAGGGTGTCGTCGACCTGATGATCACGCACCTGCGCGCCGAGCGCCCGCGCGATGGACTGCTCGCCGCCGTGCGCGAGGTCGGCGAGGCATTGCGCCGGCACTTCCCGCGCGCGTCCGACGACCGGAACGAGCTGTCCGACGAGGTGAGCTTCTCCGACCCGGATCGCTGATGCGGGGCCGGTGAGCTTCTCCGACCCGGATCGCTGATGCGGGGCCGGTGAGCTTCTCCGACCCGGATCGCTGATGCCGCGGCCGTGCTATCCTTCCCGCGCCATGACCAAGCACGAACTCCCGACGCCCGCGCTCCTCGTCGACCTCGATCGCTTCGAGCGGAACGTGCGCAAGATGGCCGACCACGTGAAGGCGGTCGGAAAGAAGATCCGGCCGCACGCCAAGACCCACAAGTGCCCGGAAATCGCGCACCGTCAGATCGCGGCGGGCGCCGTGGGTGTCTGCGTCGCCAAGGTCGGCGAGGCGGAGGCGATGGCCGCCGCCGGCGTGCGGAACCTCCTGATCACGACCGAGGTGGTCGGGTCGGAGAAGATCGGCCGACTCCTGCGCGTGCTCGAGCGCAACCCCGAGACGCTGGTCGTGGTGGATCACCCCGACAACGTGCAGGACCTGGGCGCCGCCATGGCCCGGGCGGGCCTGGTGCTCAACGTGCTGGTCGACGTGGAGGTCGGAGGCCGCCGTACCGGCGTCGAGCCGGGCGAGCCCGCGCTCGACCTCGGCCGACACGTGGTGGGCCAGCGTCACCTGAACCTCCGCGGCCTTCAGGGCTACGCCGGGCACTGCGCGCACGTCGAGGGATGGGAGGCGCGGCGTCGGGCCTCGCACCGATGGATGGGCCGCCTGATGAAGACGCGTGCGCTCTTCGAGCGGAACGGCCTTCCCGTGGAGATCGTCACCGGAGGGTCGAGCGGCACATTCGACATCGACGTCGAGCTGGAGGGGCTGACCGAGCTCCAGAGCGGATCGTACTGCGTGATGGACCTCGACTACCGCCGCATCGGCGGGAGGAACGGCCCGGCCTACGACCAGTTCGAGATGGCGCTGACCGTGCTCACCACGGTGGTGAGCCGGCCGAGCGCGGAGCTCGCCATCGTCGACGCCGGGTTCAAGTCGTTCTCGACGGACCGGCCGTTCGTTCCCGAGGCGGTCGAGGCTCCCGGGCTCGAGTACTCATGGGCCGGCGACGAGCACGGGCGGCTGACCATCAAGGACCCCGACCGGGCGCCGCGGCTCGGCGACCACATCGAGTTCTTCCCTCCGCACTGCGATCCCACGATCAACCTCTACGACCGCATCTACGCGATGCGCGGGGACACGGTCGAGGCGGTGTGGGAGGTCGCGGGTCGGGGACGCTCGCAGTGACGGGGCGCTCGCGCCCGGCCGTCGCTCGCGCCTGGCCATAAGGAGCTCCGCGGGGAGGGCCCCCGCGGCGGAGCCGGCCGCCCGCGACGGGGCGTGTCTGTCGGGTCAGCTCCGAGCGTCGACCAGGGCATCCGCGTCGACGCCGTCCACTCGGCCGCTGATCTCTTCCACTCGGCCGCCGACTTCGCCCACCGAGGTGCCGAGCTCCCAGTAGGTCTGGAACACCTCCCACACCTCGTCGGCGCTTCGCGCCTGGAAGATCGTCGCCCGGCAGTCCGTGGCCCGCTCGAGCCCCTCCGTGTACCAGGCCAGGTGCTTCTTCATCTGGATCAGCGAGTACTTCTCGGAGAAGTGGCCCCGGATGAGCTCGCAGTGCCGGGCGATGACCCGCGCCCGGTACTCACGGCGCGCCGGCCCGGGGAGGGCCTCGAAGCCCTCGTCGAACACCCAGGGCCGCCCGAGGGCGCCGCGGCCGATCATCACGGACCGGCAGCCCGTCTCCGCCACCATGCGCCGGGCATCGGCCATCGACCGCACGTCGCCGTTGCCGGTCACGGGGACGCGGACGGCGGCCACGACGTCGCCGATCACGTCCCACGGCGCGCGCCCGGAGTGCCGCTGGGCGCGCGTGCGCGGGTGCACGGTGATCGCGTCCACGCCCTCGCTCTCGGCCATGCGGGCGACCTCGACGGCGTTGACGTGCTCGTCGTCCCAGCCGCTCCGGATCTTCACGGTGAGCGGCACGGAGATCGCCGCGCGCATGGCGCGCAGGATGCGAGCCGTCGCGGGCACGTCGCGCATCAGCGCCGCGCCCTTCCCCTTGCCCGTGATCTTCGGCATCGGGCAGCCCATGTTCAGGTCGACGATGTCGGCCCCGAGCCGCTCGAGCTTCGCCGCCGCCCGCACCAGGATGTCCGGGTCCTTGCCGAGGAGCTGCATCGCCAGCGGCCGCTCCTCGGGATAGTAGGCGGCGATGGCGTCGGCGTGGGGCGTGTTCATGAGCAGCGCGGCGGCGTCCATCTCCTCGGTGGTGGTGAGCCCGCTGCCGCACTCCCGCGCCACCAGGCGGAAGGGCGCGTTCGTCGCGCCCGCCATCGGGGCCAGGCGCGCCAGCGTCGGGATGTCGACGGAGCCGATCCGCATGGATTCGCTCGGGAGCGGGGTCACGCGCGCGGCCGGACCGGTGGGCCGGGCCGCGCGCGCGGCGTCAGAGGCGCCCGCCCGTCCTCATCGGAGGACGACCTTCGCCTCGTACATCCACACCTTCTCGTCCGCGCGGGGCGTCCACTCGATCCAGCTCGCCACCCCGTACAGGTCGTGCTGCTGCCAGAGGAACACCCAGGGCGCCTCGGCGTGGACCAGCCGCTGCAGCTCGGCCCACGCATCGAGCCGCTTCTTGGCGTCCACGATCGTCACCGCCTGCGCGATCTTGTCCTCGATGGCCTTGTTGCCGCCGTACGAGGAATACGTGGGCTTGGCCTGGAAGAGCTGCTCGATGGTGCCCTGGGCCTCGAGCGCCGGCCCCCAGCCCAGGAAGAACATGTCGCCGGTGGTCCGGTTCTTGATCTTGTCCAGGTGCGTGCCCCACTCGTTCACCACCACGTTGACCTTGATGCCCAGCCGCTGGAGCTGCGCGGCGATGGCGAGCGACACGTCCTTGTCGAGCGGGTAGCGCCCGGACGGCGAGTCGAGCGTCAGCTGGAGCTTGGTGGGATCGACGCCCGCTTCCTTGAAGAGCGCCGTGGCCCGCGCGGGATCGTGCTTGTAGCACTCGATGCCGGCGACGTAGTCGACGTTGAGCGGCGACAGCGACCCGCACATCTTGCTCGCCCGGCCCTTCAGCACCTGCTGGATCAGCTCGTCCACGTTGACCGCGTGATTGATCGCCTTCCGCACCCGGAGGTCCTGCATGGGGCCGGGCTTGAGGTTGACGAGGGCCAGGTAGTTGATGCGTGACGACACCGTGGAGCGGAGCCGCGCCTTGCCGCTCTTGTCCACCATCTCCACCGCGTGCGGCGGCACGTCCTTCATGATGTCGATCTCACCGGCGAGGAGCGCGGCGAGGCGGGCGCTGAACTCCGGGATGTAGCGGAACGTGACGCGGTTCAGGTCGGCGGCGCCCTTCCAGTAATCGGGGTTCTTCTCGAGCACGAGCCGCTCGTCGCGCGCCCACTGCACGAACTTGAACGGACCGGTGCCCGTGGGCTTCGTCACCAGCGCCTGCACGCCCTGCTCCTTCAGCATCTTCGGGGGCATGGGCAGGAAGTCGGTGGCGGCCATGCGATCGATAAGGCCGGGCCAGGGCTTCTCGGTGACGAAGCGCACCGTGTAGTCGTTGACGACCAGGACCTCCTTCACCTGCGCCCAGCGCGGCTGGTAGTGCGTCTTGTTCGCGGGATCGTTGATGTAGTCCATCGTGGCCTTCACCGAGGCCGCGTTGAACGGCTCGCCGTTGTGGAACTTCACGCCCTGCCGCAGCGTGAACTCCCACGTGGTGTCGTTCACCACCTTCCAGCCGGTGGCGAGCATGGGCGCCGGCTTGTAGCTCTTGGGATCGCGATCGACCAGACGGTCGTAGATGTGCTCGAGCTGGTTGTTGGTCGTCCAGTCCACGATCGTGTTGGGCAGGATCGACCGCGGCTCGGCCGCGAACGCCACGATCACTTCCTTGGCCCGCGAGCGATCCTGGGCCACGGCGGGGCCCAGCGGCTGAAGCGCCAGGGCCAGGGTCAGCAGGGCCAGCGCCAGGTGTCGGATCACGGGCATGGATCGCTCCTCCTCGTGGGGTCGGAATCGCGGCCGGACGTTCTCGGACGAGTGAGCAGGATACACGAGGGCGCCGCGCCTGACAAATTGGCGCCGGGACTGCGTCTTTTGCCGAATGGCCAGGGCGGTGAGACGGCGGTCAGACGCGGAACTTCGGGTCGAGGACGTCGCGGAGCCAGTCGCCGAGCAGGTTGACGCCGAGCGCGGTGAGCGCCAGCGCGGCCCCGGGGAAGGCGGCCAGCCACCACGCCACGTAGAGGAAGTCGCGGCTCTCCGACAACATGCTGCCCCACGCCGGAGTCGGCGGCTGCACCCCGAAGCCCAGGAACGAGATGGCCGCCTCCGCCACCACGAACTGCGAGAACTGGAGGCTCGCCAGGATGATCACCGACGGAGCCACGTTGGGCAGGACGTGACGGAACAGGAGCCGCCCGCGGCCCACCCCCAGCGCCTGCGCGGCCTGGACGAACTCGCGCTGCCGCACCGACAGGACCTGCCCGCGCACGACCCGCGCGTAGACGACCCAGCCCGCCGCGGACAGGCTGATGATGATGTTGCGGAGCCCGAGCCCCACGATGGCGTTGATGGTGAGCGCGAGGAGGATGAACGGGAAGGACAGCTGCACGTCGGCCACGCGCATGAGCACGCTGCCCGGCCATCCGCCGAAGAAGCCGGCGAAGAGCCCGACCAGGCCGCCCACCACCGCGGTCACGATCACCGTGCAGAACCCGATGAAGAGCGCGATCCGCGCGCCGTAGAGCACGCGCGACAGGAGGTCGCGGCCGAGCTGGTCCGTCCCGAGCGGGTGCCCGGGCGTGCCGGGGGGCTTCAGGCTCGCCGCGAAGTCGCTGGCCACGGGATCGTGCGGCGCGAGGACGGGGGCGGCGATCGCCGCGGCCAGCGCCGCGACGGCGAGGACGAGGCCGAGGACCCCGAGCGGGTGGCGCCGAAGCGCGCCCGGCCTCACGCCCCCGCCTCCCGCCGCGTCCGCGGATCGAGCCAGCCGTAGAGAAGATCCACGAGGAGGTTGATCAGCGTGTAGGTGAGGGAGATGACGAACACCGCGGCGAGCACCACCGGGAAGTCGCGGTTCAGGAGGGCCTGGACGGTCAGCCTCCCCAGCCCCGGCCAGGCGAAGATCGTCTCGGTGATGACGGCGCCGCCCAGGAGCTGCCCGGTCTCGAGCCCGGCCAGCGTCACGATGGGAATGGCCGAGTTCTTCAGCGTGTGCTTGGCGATCACCACCCGCTCGGCGAGTCCCTTGGCGCGGGCGGTGAGGATGTAGTCCTCGCCCATCGTCTCGAGCACCGACGAGCGGGTCAGCCGCGCCATGCGCGCGGCGAAGAACGCGGCGAGCACGATGGACGGCATCACGTAGTGCGCCACCCCGCCCGTCCCGCCGGTGGGAAGCCACCCGAGCCGCACCGAGAACACGTAGATGAGCATGAGCCCCAGCCAGAAGCCCGGCACGGCCTGCCCGAGCACGGCTCCGCCCATCCCCAGGGAATCGAGCACCGACCCGCGGCGCGTCGCCGACATCACGCCCACGGGAATGGCGACGCAGAAGGTCAGCGCGAGCGCGGTGCCCGCCAGCGCGAGAGTCGCGGGCAGGCGCTGGAGGACGAGGCCCAGCGCGTCCTGCTTGTAGCGGAGCGACTGGCCGAAGTCGCCGCGGGCGGCCGCGGCCACGAAGCGGCCGTACTGCACGGGGAGGGGATCGTTGAAGCCGAGGCGTTGGCGGAACTCGTTCAGGTCCTTGGTCTGGATGTCCATCGGCAGGAAGAGCAACACGGGATCGCCGCCGAGACGCACGAGGAAGAACACGGCGGTGAGCGAGAGGAAGACCACCAGCACGGTCTGGGCGATTCGGGAGACGAGGTACGCGCGCACCGGACGAGTCTACCCGAGGTGCGGGCACCCGGGCTTCGCCCGCCCGATCACCAGGTGCGGGCACCCGGGCTTCGCCCGCCCGCACCGTGCGCCAATGGCGAGGGCGGGAGGTCGGAGGCGGGGGTTGGTCCCGGTCAGCCCACGAGCTTGTAGTAGATCGCCGTCGCGTGGAGGCTGCCGTCCGCGCTCTGCGCGTAGCGCGGCACGGCGCCCACGAAGGTCCAGCCGAGCTGGCGATAGAGCGACTCCGACGGGTCGCCCTGGCGCGTGTCGAGGACGAGGGTGCTCAGCCCGCGCTGCCGGGCTTCCGCCTCCACCGCCTGCATGAGGGCCCGGCCGATGCCGTGCCGCCGCGCCGCGCGGTGCACCATGAGGCGGATGACCTCGGCGCGATGGCGGCCGTTGGCCCGGGTCGCGAGGTCGAGCTGCACCGAGCCCACGAGCAGGTCGCCGGCGCCCCACGACCCCAGGAGGACGCGCGATCCGTCGTCGAGGGCGCCGCGCACCGTGTCCCAGTAGGCGCCGGCCTCGTCGGCCCCGAGCGGGGGGAGGAAGCCGATGGAGGCGCCGCTGTCGACGGCGTCGCACAGGAGCGCGGCCAGCTCGCCGCGATGGCGCGCCACGCCGCCGGCGTCGAGCCCCTTGATCCTGACCGCGGCCGGCGTCAGGGCCGGAACTCCTGGTCGAGGATCTCGGTGATGAACCGGTCGATCGACACCGGATAGAAGCGCACGTCGGGGGCGAGGATCACGCCGGTGTCGATGAGCTCCCGCTGCGCGAGCTCGTCGAGGGCGCGCTCCACCTGGGCCTGCGGGTCGCGGTCCCACCGCTGGATCCGGAGGTCCTCGCTCTCGAGCGTCACCTGGTGGCGCGGTGAGTAGGCGAACGTGAAGAGGCGGGCGACCAGGGTCTGGTCCATCAGGTCGGGGTCCTTGAAGAGGTCTCCGTACGTCTGGGTCGCTCGGCCCGGCGCCAGGACCAGCCGTGGCGACACCTTGATGCGGCCCCGGATCTCCACCGAGCTGCCCGGCCGCGACTCCTGCGGCCCCACCAGGATGTACGGCAGCATGTGATACCCGGCGATGATCCCGGTCATCGGCTTGCGCAGGATCTCGGTGGTGTCGAAGAGATGCTTGAGCAACTCGGGGTCGTGCGGCTCGTCGAACACCGTGGCTATCCCCCGTACACCGACACTTCCATGCAGTCGAAGCCCAGGTCGTGCTCCCGGCTGTCGTAGCGGCCCGAGCCGCGGACGTGCGCGAGATACGGGCGCACCTCGCGCCGGAACACGCCGGTGTTGTCCGCGACCACGAGAGCGCCGCGGGTCAGCCGCGGCTCCACCGCGCGCAGGTAGTCGAGGTAGTCGTCCTTCTTCGCATCGAGCAGCAGCAGGTCCACCGGGCCACGCAGGAGCGGCAGGGCGCGCAGCGCGTCGCCCGTGACCACCCGCACGCGGCCTTTGAGCCCCGCGCGCGCGACGTTGGCCTCCACGAGCTGGGCGAGGAAGCCGTTCTCCTCGATGCACAGGAGCCGCGCGCCCCGCGGCATCGCGCCGGCCAGCAGGATCGCCGAGTACCCGAAGAGGCTGCCCACCTCGATGCCGTGGGACGGCGCGTGCTTGTCGATAAGCCGGCGCAGGATGCGTCCCTTCTCCTTGCCGATCACCGGGATGCTCCACAGCGCGACAGCGCGGTCCATCGCGCGCAGCATCCGCGCGGCGGCTGCCGTCATCGTGCGGGCAGCTTGGCGAGCACCCCGTCGGGCACCGGGTACTTCCGGTTCCACGGGCCCGCCTTCGCGATCTGACCGGGCAGCGTCCGGCCGATGATCTCCTGCACGCGCCGGGAGGTCGCGACGAGCGCGTCCAGGTCCACGCCGGTCTCCACGCCCATGGCGTGCAGGCAGTGCACGAGGTCCTCGGTGCAGACGTTGCCCGAGGCCCCCGGCGCGTACGGGCAGCCGCCGAGGCCGCCGATCGACGAGTCGATGTGGGTCACGCCCATCTCCATCGCCGCGATGATGTTCGGGATGGCCATCGCGCGCGTGTCGTGCGTGTGCAGCGTCCACTCGACCCCCGGGAAGCGGGGCACGAGGCGCTCGAGGACCCGCTGGACCTGCACGGGGTTCGCCATGCCGGTCGTGTCGGCGAGCCCGATGCCGCGGGCGCCCATGTCCACCAGCGCCCCGACCACCCGCTCCAGCTGGGCCAGGGGCACCTCGGTCTCGAACGGGCAGCCGAACGTGCACGAGATGCCGGAGTAGACCGGCTTGCCGGCGCGCCGCGCCACCTCCATCACCGCACGGAGCTTCGTGAGCGACTCGTCCACGGTCATGTTCACGTTGGCCAGGTTGTGGCTCTCGCTCGCCGACAGCACGGTGTGGATCACGTCCACGCCCGCGTCCACCGCGCGCACCGCGCCCTTGTCGTTGGGGACGAGGGCGGCGTAGACGGTGCCCGGCCGGCGCTTGATCTGCGCCATCACCGCCTCGGCGTCCTTCAGGGCAGGAATGGCCTTGGGCGAGACGAACGAGGTGACCTCGATCTTGGGCACGCCCGTCGCGGAGAGGCGATCCACGACCTCGACCTTGACCTCGGTGGGGATCCAGTCCGGCTCGATCTGGAACCCGTCTCGCGTTCCCACCTCGCAGATGTCCACGCGCTTCGGCAGCTTCATCATCGCTCTCCTGTCGCGTCCGGGGCCTCGAACGTGAAAGTGCTGCCCACCGAGCTCACGACGACCTCGGCGGGGAAGTGACGGTGGAGCGCGACCATGGCCTCCATCCCCGTGCAGTGCTGGGGAACGATGTGCTCGACCTGGAGGGCGCGGAACTCGTCCACCACCTGCTCGATGCGCTCGCCCGCGAGCCCCGAGAGGTGGAACCCTCCGATCACCGCGTGCACGCGCGGCACCCCGGTGACCCGCGTGGCGTGCCGGCAGATGCCCACGATGCCCCGGTGCGAGCACGACGTGACGACGACCAGCCCGCGGTCCCGCACGTTCACGAACATGCTCTGCTCGCCGATGAACGTGTCCTGGATCACCGCGCCGTCCCGCTCCACGCGGAGCGACGGCGGGATCACCTCGAACGGCATCGTCTCCGGCATCTCGCCGCTCAGCATGACCGCGTCGGCGACGACGGTGGGCGACTGGACCACGCGGATGTCGAGGCCCTGGCGGCCGAGGTCCTCGCGGTCGAGCCGCCCGATGTAGACGCGGTCGCCGTGGCGCTCGTTGTAGCGCGGCAGGAAGTGGTCCTGGCCCGCGTAGAGCGGCACCGCGGGGGCGAGGGCGGGCCGGCAGGCGCGGAGGAAGCCGGGGAGCCCGCCCCAGTGGTCCTGGTGCCCGTGCGACAGCACGAGGGCATCCAGGCCGGCGGGATCGAGGCCGAGCTCGCGCAGGTTGTGGACGTAGGAGGCGTCGGTCAGCCCCCAGTCGAAGGAGAGGCGACGGGTCTCGCGGCCGCGGGTCACCTCCACCCAGTGGGCCAGCCCGTGCTCGGCGCGCAGCGTGGGCATCTTCCGGGCGCGCGCGTGGGTGAAGCGGCGCGCCACCTTCTCGTCGGCGCGCAGGCTGTCGATGGAGTTGTCGACCACCGTGGTGATGCTGACGCGGTCGACCTCGGGGATGGGCATCGTGGGCCTCAGGCTATCACGGGGACGGGCGCCGCCCGCCTCAGCCCCGGTCCGCGCGCTCCGCCGGGATGAGCGGCAGCACCACCTTCGAGGCGCGCCCCCGCTCGTGGAACACGGTGTTGTCGGCCACCGCGCGCCGGCGGTCGCGGCCGAGGGGCTCGCCCGTGTTCGGGTTCACGTCGAAGCGCGGATGGTTCGAGCTCGAGACGTCCAGCCGGATCCGGTGGCCGGGCATGAAGAGGTTGCTCGTCGGGTAGAGCGTGATCGTCACCTGCACCGGCTCGCCCGGCTTCATCGGCTCGCCGCGCTCGCGCCCGTCACGGTAGCGGAGCCGGACGATGCTGTCGGTCAGGTTGAGCGCGTAGCCCTGCGGATACCACGGGCTCGGCGGGTACCAGTCGACCAGCTTCGCCGTGAAGTCGGTGTCCGCTGCCGACGTCGTGACCCAGAGCGACACCTCGATGGGGCCGGTCACCTCCACCGGCTCGGCGAGCGGCTCGGTGTGGAACACGAGCACGTCGGGCCGGGAGCCCAGGGGAAGGTAGGGCGGCCGGCAGCCGTAGAACTCCGGCCCCTCGTGCTGATCGAATCCGCCCGGCTGCATGATGTCCCGGGTGCGCTCGCCGCGGCCCACGAAGGAGGGGTCGGCGATCCCCGCGGGCAACGGCAGCACGTCGCGCAGGGACGAGACGTTGCCGCCCACCGACGGCACCGGGTTGGCAGGGTCGAAGCGATACGTGGTGCGGGAGCGCTCCTCCCGGGGCGGCTCGCGCCGGAGCCCGCCGTCGGCGTGGAGGTAGAAGTCGGTGAACGCCGTCCGGGCCAGCGGCCACTCCTGCTCGTCGCGCCAGCGGCCCCCGTGCACGAGGCGTCCCGCGCCCGAGCGCCGGCCCGAGCCGCCGCCCATCACGAAGATGCGCACGGGCGCCTCCCGGTCGAGGCCGTTATCCACCCCGCGCAGCCATCGATCGAACCAGCGCAGGTGGAGCTCGTCGAAGCTCGGCAGCGCGGCCTCGGGGCCGAATTCCACGTCGCCAGCGTGGGACAGCTCGACCGTCTTCGACCCGTGCGTCCACGGCCCCAGCAGCACGCGCACGGGCCCGCGCTTCCGCTCGGCCAGGCCCTTCCAGTTCTGGAACGTGGCCCGCGTGTACGAGTCGTACCAGCCGCCCACGAACAGGATGGGGGCGTCGGGGAAGCGCTCCCAGTGCGCGCGGGGGTTCAAGCTCGGGTGCCGCCAGTAGTCGTCGTAGTCCGCCCGCGTGAGGATCTCGAGCGCCCACTTCTCGTAGGGCGGCACCAGGGCGAGCTGCGTCTGGCCGGGCCGGATCGGCATGCGCTTGAGCCAGTCCGAGAACGGCGGGGCGCCGAGGGCGAGGGCGCCGCCCACGAACGGCTGCGCGCGGAGCGCGGCCTGCGTGTTGTACGCCGAGTGCCAGAACGCCCAGGCGAGGAAGCGCAGCTCGAGCGCGCCGCCGTGCCGCACCGAGCTCTCGTGCGCGTCGGCCCCGCTCATGTTCGGCACCATGGCGGCGAGGCCGTCGCCGCCGAGCGCGGCCATGGCCGTCTGCGTCCAGCCCGACCACGACGTGCCGAACGAGCCCACGACGCCGCTGGCCCACGCCTGGCGCTTGATCCAGGCCAGCGTGTCGGCGCCGTCCTCCGCCTCGGGGACCAGGAAGTTCACGTCGCCCTCGGAGGCGAAGCAGCCGCGGCAGTCCTGGTTCACCACCACGTACCCGCGCGACGCGAACCACCGGCACTCGCCGAGCGTCGCCTCCGTCTCCGCCTTGTTGTACGGCGTGCGATGCAGGAGCACGGGACGCGGTTCGTGGAGCGGACGCCGCCGCGCGCGGGCCGGTAGACGTTGGTGGCCAGGCGCGCGCCGTCGCGCATGGGGACCATGACGTTGGCCTCCAGGTGCACCTCGAACTCGGGACGCGAGCCGTGAGCCAGCGGATCGATCTCTCTCATGCTTCCTCCGGGGAGCTGGAACGGGTACGCTGGCATCATCGAGCGCGCTGATGATACTCCGGCGTGCGCGCGGCCGCGCCCAGGCGACGGTCGAAGGTCGCGATCGTCGCTGCGCGCGCCGAGATCGCGAGGGCCAGGTGGAGCGCATCGGCCGCGCGCAGAGTCACGTCGCGGCGGTCGAGCAAGAGGCGCTCGGCGTCGCGATGGATGCCGCGATCGAGATCGACGTGGCCGTATGGTCCGGCGTCGAGTCCGGCGACGAGACCGCGGCGGACGACGCGCGCCTGCTCCGATGAAAGCTCTCCATCGCGGACGCGCCGCGCGAGGGCGGAGACGATCTCGGTCACCGTCAGGTCGGACGCGAGGAGGTCATCTCGCCCCTCGAGTGCTCGGTCGAGGTCGTCGCTGCCGGGCTCCGGCAAGTAGAGCTTCAGGAGCGCGCTGGAGTCGAAGTACACGGGCCCGGCCACGCGATCGCCGTACCGAGCGGGTCGCTCACGGACGCGACCGCGCCGCGGGTCGGGCCGCATCATTCGCGAGCGGAGGCGGACCCTGAACAGGGTGTGCGTCCGGTGAACCTGTTCATGAATCGTCCGCGCTAGATGCGGTCTTCACGCTCGTCGATCACCGTCTGGGACAGGGGAGGATCGAGGACGGGCATGCGCTTGCGAAAGGGCGCGAGACTGGTGAACCGTCGATGGCGAGGCGGGTCGGGCGGGACGAGCTTGGCGACGGGCTTTCCCCGCTCCGTGATCAGGACTTCGCGCCCCTTCTTCACCTCATCGAGCAGCCCGGAAAGGTTCTGGCGCGCTTCCCGCACACCTGCCGTGCGCATGGCGGAAGTGTGCTACATGTAGCACCAGAAGTCAACCACCCGTGCGCGCGCCTCGAAGAAAGGCCCGATCAGTACGAGCGGGGCATCCCGAGCACGTGCTGACCGACGTAGGCCATGACGAGGTTGTTGTTGATGGGCGCCGTCTTGTACAGACGCGCCTCCCGGAACTTGCGCTCGACGTCGTACTCCTCGGCGTACCCGTAGCCGCCGTGGCAGTCGATGCACGCGTTGGCCGCGTCCCACGCCGCTTCCGCGGCCAGGTACTTCGCCATGTTCGCCTCCGGCCCGCACGGCTGGCCGGCGTCGAAGAGCTTGGCCGCCTTCGTGCGCATGAGGTCGGCGGCCTCGAGCGCCATGTGCGCCTTGGCGATGGGGAACTGCACGCCCTGGTTGGCGCCGATCGGCTTGCCGAAGATCACGCGCTGCTGCGAGTACCCGACGGCCTTGTCCACGAACCAGCGGCCGTCGCCGAGGGAGTCCGAGGCCACCAGGATGCGCTCCGCGTTCATGCCGTCCAGGATGTACGCGAAGCCCTTCCCCTCCTCGCCGATCAGGCTGTCGGCGGGGATCTCCATGTTGTCGAAGAAGAGCGCGTTGGTGGAGTGGTTCATCATCATGCGCAGGGGGCGCACCTCGAGGCCGTGGCCCTTGAGCGGGCGGATGTCGACCAGGAACACGCTCAGCCCGGACGTGCGCTGCTTCACCTTGTCGACCGGCGTCGTGCGCGCGAGCAGCAGCATCAGGTCGGACTGGAGCACGCGCGAGATGAACATCTTCTGCCCGTTCACGACGTAGCGGTCGCCCTTGCGGACGGCGGTGGTCTGGAGCTGCGTGGTGTCGGAGCCCGCGTTGGGCTCGGTGACGCCGAAGGCCTGCAGCCGGAGCTCGCCGGTGGCGATCTTGGGGAGGTAGGCCTCCTTCTGCGCCGCCGAGCCGTGACGGAGGACCGTGCCCATGATGTACATCTGGGCGTGGCACGCGCCGGCGTTGCCGCCCGAGCGGTTGATCTCCTCGAGGACGATCGCGCCCTCCATGATGCCGAGGCCGCCCCCGCCGTACTCCTCGGGGATGAGCACGCCGAGGAACCCCGCGCGCGTCAGCTCGTCGACGAACGCCTCCGGGTACTCCCGCTTGGCGTCCAGCTCGCGCCAGTACTCCGGGGGGTACTTCTTGCACAGCTCGCCGACCGCGGCCTTGAGCTGGCGCTGCTCGTCGGTGAGCGCGAACGGATGGTCGCCCGAGCCTGCCGTCATCCCGCTTCTCCTCTAGAGCCGCGCCCGTGTGCCGAGCGGTGGTCGACCCGTGGCGCCGTACCCTCATCCGGCGCGGGCTAGCGTCCCTGGAAGCGCGGCTTCCGCTTCTCGTTGAACGCGCGGACGCCTTCCAGCCGGTCGTCCGTGGTGACCGTGTTGTTGTAGGCCTCGATGCTCAGGGTGAGTCCGGTCCAGAGGTCGGTCTCCGCGCCCCACGCGATGGCCTTCTTCGCCTGCCGCACCGCCACCGGGCCGTTGTCGGCGATGGTCGCGGCGATCTCGAGGGCGCGCGCCCGCGCCTGGCCCCGCGGCACCACGTGGTTCACGAGGCCGATGGCCTTGGCCTCCTCGGCGGGGACCCGGCGTCCCGTGAAGATGATCTCCTTCGCGAGCGGCGCGCCGACCACGCGCGGGAGGTACTGGGTGCCGCCCACGCCGGGGAAGATCCCGCGCGTCACCTCGGGCAGCGCGAACACCGCCGTCTCGCTCGCCACCACGAAGTCGCTCGCCGCGGCCAGCTCGCACCCGCCGCCCATCGCGAACCCCTCGACCGCGGCGATCACGGGGACCGGGCAGCGCAGCACCCGGAACGTCGCCTCCTCGAAGATCTGGTGCTGGGCCCGCCACGTCTCGTCGGTCATGCCCTCGCGCTCCTTGAGGTCGCCGCCGACGCAGAACGCGCGATCGCCCGCGCCCGCGAACACGACGGCGCGCACCTCGCGGTCCCACTGGAAGGCGTCGAAGCAGCGCAGGAGGTCCCCGCCCATCGCGGTGTTCATGGCGTTGAGCGCCTCGGGCCGGTGGAGCTCGACAGTGACGATGAAGCCGTCGGCGCTGCGGGTGACGACCAGCGTCTCATAGGTCGCCGCTATGCGCGGCCCTGTTGGCGGCTGCGGAAGACCTTCTGAATCACGCGGGTTTTCGCGCTGCAAGTCCTCTATCCGACAGTGATTTTGGCAGCCGGCAGCCGACTCCAGCGGCAAGTGCCCGGATGTCCTGGACCCCATCGCTGGTAGCGCCGTGGTAGCGCGATGGTAGCAGAGCAAGCCACGAAAGTGACAGCCGGCTGCTGGTGGCAGGTAGCAGGACTGGCAGCCGACTGAACATCCCTCTTGTGAGGCTATTGAGCCTGGGCGATGATCGGCCGCAGAGGGAACAGAATATGGGCCGCAGGAGGGAACGGAACATGCGGAAATTCGTGGTGCTGGTTCTGGCGGCGGCGATACTGCCCACGGTAGCGTTTGCGGGCGACAAGGTGCCGATCGATCAGGTGCCTGCCCCAGTCCGGGCGACGATTGAGAAGGAAACGAAGGGGGGCAGTATCACGGAAATCGAGCGCGAGACCAAGAGCGGGAAGAAGGTGTACGAGGTGGAATACGTCCGCGACAACAAGAAGTACGAGGTGGAAATCGCGGAGGATGGCAAGGTCCTGAAGCACAAGAAGGACTAACCAAGGCCTCGCCCACCCGCCTGTAATCTTAGGGGGCCATGGCGCCCAAGTCCGGGTGGAGGGTCTGCTAGGGGGACCGGCCTCCTAGCAGACCAAGGCCCGCTGTCGGCCCATCGAGCGATGCACACGAGGCATGAGTGGGTAGCCAGCCCAGTCTACCGGTGGGTGCGCCCCCACCCGTAACTCCCAGCCACAGCTTCCGGCACACATACGCAAGACACCTGCTGGCCCTCCGGGGAAATCCGCCGTGCGTGAAGCAGCCGTCAGGGCACTCAAGCCTGGCCATGACTACTGAAACCTTCGACAAACGGCCTGCGGGCAGTGGCGTCAAGGGTGGGGCCGCGCTCTGCCGGATGGCCCAGGCCCAGTGGTGGGACTGAAGGGCCAGCCCTGGTAGCGCTACCGGCCCGAGTGGTGGAAATACTCTACGGTCGAGTGGAAGACTTGCTTGTGTTTATCGGAACTTGCGGAGCAGTACCCACGTCGGCAGGGCCTGGGTCGACGACATGGCGCTCCTTGAGCCTCGCGATGGCGGCGGCGTCGTATCCGAGCTCGGCCAGCACCTCGGCGGTGTGCTCGCCCAGCAGCGGAGGGACGCGGGTCACCGGGGGCCGTTCGCCGTCCCAGCGGATGGGCAGGCTCACCGTGCGGTAGTCGGGCAGCCGCGGATGCTTGACCGGCGCGAGCATGCCGCTGGCCTCGGTCTGCGGCTCCGCGGCCAGCCGGTCCAGGGTGAGGATCGGCGCCGACGGCACCCCGGCCTGGCGCAGGCGGTCGAGGATCTCTCCGGAGGGCAGGGCGCGGGTCAGCGCGGCCAGCGTGTCGTAGAGCACGCCGCGGTTCTCCACGCGGCGCGGGTTGGTCGCGAAGCGCTCGTCGCGCGCGAGGTCGGGCGCGTCGAGCGCGGCCACCGTCTTCGCGAAGAGCGCGTCGGACGCCGCCGCGATCATCACCCACGCGTCCTGCGAGGGGAACGCCTCGTACGGGCGCGATCATCGCGGTGCCCGAGCCCTGGGGCCGCGGCACCTCGCCGGTGGCGAGGTGATGGTGCATCTGGAAGACGCCCCAGGCGATCGCGGTGTCGAACAGCGCGGTGGTCACGAGGGCGCCCCGCCCGGTGCGGTCGCGCTCGCGCAGCGCGGCGAGGATGCCGCTCACCGCCCACAGCCCGGTCCCCATGTCCACGAGCGACACGGGCACGCGCGCCGGCGGCTGCCCGGGGTGGCCGTTGATGGACATGATGCCGCCGTAGGCCTGCATCAGCGGGTCGTAGCCCGGGCGGTCGCGGTACGGGCCCTCGGTGCCGAAGGCGGTGATCGAGCAGTAGACGAGGCGCGGGTTGATCTCGCGCACGCGTTCCCACCCGAGCCCGAGCTCCTCCACCGCGCCGGCCCGGAGCGACTGGACGAGCACGTCGGCGCGCTCGACCAGCCGCTCGACGATGGCCCGACCCTCCGGCGCCTTCAGGTCCACGGCGAGGCTCCGCTTGTTGCGGTTGACGCTCATGAACGTCGCGCTCTCCGTCGCCCCAGTACGGAGGCGCCCACGCCCGCGCGTCGTCGCCCCGGCCGACCCGCTCCACCTTGACGACCTCCGCGCCCATGTCGCCAAGGATCTGCGTGCAGTACGGGCCGGCGACGTTCTGCGTGAGGTCGGCGACGAGGATGCCCGCCAGGGGCGCGTTCATGGAGCCCCGATTATAGCCCGGCGAGCGGAGGCCGGACGTGAATGGCCCATCGCCGGCGGACGTCTCAGGGGGTGACGCACGCTTCCGCCGTCGCGGTCTCCGCGGGCTCTCACGCGGGCCCGCCGTCGGAGACGACCCGAGGAGGAACGAACCATGAAGCGCTTCGCGATCGCATCCATCGCCGCCCTGGCGCTCTCGCTCGCCCCGGCGCTCCTGACCGCCCCCGCCGAGGCCGAGTCCCGCGTTCAGGGGCGTCCGGCGCCCGGGCGTGCACGCCGGCTTCCCGCGGCAGGCCTTCCATCCCGGCCACCGGTTCGATCGCGGCGGCCACGGCCACTTCCACGGCCGATTCGTCCATCCCGGCTTCCACGTGTACACCCCCTACGTGAGGCCTCACGTGGGTCCGGTGTGGGTGCCGACTCCCGGCTACTGGGCCTGGGACGGCTGGCGCTGGGTGTGGGCGACCGGATACTGGGCGCGCTGACCCGCTGACGCGGTCACGAAGTCCCCGGGCCCGTCCGCGCCGGGCCCGGGGAGGATGCTCGCGCTCGTCCTCGCCGTGCCGTCCGCCTCTTGCGCCCGTCCGACAACGGTGGTTGATTATGGGGGCGCCCGCGCTTCGCGTCACGCTCACCTCATCAGGGAGGCCGGCATGGAATTCGAGTACTCGGCGAAGACCAAGATGTACCTCGAGCAGATCACCGACTTCATGGGGAAGCACATCTACCCCAGCGAGCAGACCTACAAGGACCAGCTCGACGCCGGCCCCACGCGGTGGCAGGTGCCTCCCATCCTGGAGGAGCTGAAGGCGAAGGCGCGCGAGCGCGGCCTGTGGAACCTGTTCCTGCCCGAGAGCCAGCGCGGCGCCGGCCTGACCAACCTCGAGTACGCGCCCCTCTGCGAGCTCATGGGCCGCTCGCCGATCGCGCCGGAGACGTTCAACTGCTCCGCGCCCGACACCGGCAACATGGAGGTGCTGGAGCGCTACGGGACGCCCGAGCACAAGAAGCTGTGGCTCGAGCCGCTCATGGAAGGCAAGATCCGCTCCGCCTTCGCCATGACCGAGCCCAAGGTCGCGTCCTCGGACGCCACCAACATCGAGTCGTCGATCATCCGCGACGGCGACTCCTACGTGATCAACGGCCACAAGTGGTGGACCTCGGGCATCGGCGACCCGCGCTGCAAGATCCTCATCTTCATGGGCAAGACCGACGCCAGCAACCCCGACCGCTACAAGCAGCAGTCGATGATCCTCGTCCCGCGCGACACGCCCGGCATCAAGATCCTCCAGATGCTCACGGTGTTCGGGTACGACGACGCGCCCCACGGCCACGGCGAGGTGCTCTTCGAGAACGTCCGCGTGCCCGCCTCGAACCTGCTCCTCGGCGAGGGGCGCGGCTTCGAGATCGCCCAGGGCCGGCTCGGGCCGGGACGCATCCACCACTGCATGCGGCAGATCGGCGTGGCCGAGCGCGCCATCGAGCTCATGTGCAAGCGCGCCATGCAGCGCACGGCCTTCGGCAAGCGCCTGGCCGACAACGACATCACGCTGGAGCGCATCGCCCAGGCGCGCATCGAGATCGACCAGGCCCGGCTCCTCGTCCTGCACGCCGCGCACATGATGGACACCGTCGGCAACAAGGTGGCGCGGCAGGCCATCGCCGAGATCAAGGTCGCGGTGCCGAACATGACCGGGCGCGTGGTGGACTGGGCGATGCAGGTGCACGGCGGCGGCGGCGTCAGCCAGGTGTTCCCGCTCGCGAGCATGTGGGCGCACTCGCGGACGCTGCGCTTCGCCGACGGCCCCGACGAGGTGCATCGGCGCCAGATCGGCCGGCTCGAGCTGCGCAAGCACGCCTGAGACCCCGGGAAGGGCGAGGTCGCCCGTCACCTTCGACGGGCGGGCAGAGCCGAAATAGGTTCTCGACACCGAAACGTCGTGTCGTGGGCCTCGTCGCTGAAGCTGGCGGCGGGGCCCTTTCGTTTGTCCAGCGGGGGATCCCGCGGTTCGAGCGGCACGCCGCCTGGCCGGGGCGCTGGTGCCCCTCGTCGCGCTCGGCTAGACTCCCAGCGGCATGCGCCTGATCGGACTCGCGGTCGCGCTCACTCTCGTCCTCACCCTTGCGCCGCTCGCTCCCGAGGCGCAGACGGCGGGGAAGGTGCCCCGGGTGGGTGTTCTGAGTCTGCAATCCGGTTCTGACCCTGAGGTCAAGCGTGCCGTGGATGTCTTCCAGCAAGCGCTCCGCGAGCTTGGCCACGTGGAAGGTCAGAGCGTCGCGATCGAGTACCGATTCGCGGAGACGATGGCCGAACGGCTTCCCGACCTTGCCGCCGAGCTGGTCCGTTTGAAGGTGGACGTGATCGTGACGTTCGGGGGCGGTGTGCCACCAGCTCAGGCTGCCCAACGAGCGACCAAGGCGATTCCGATCATCGCGGCCGGCGTTGCCGATCCAGTGGCGGACGGACTCGTCGCCAGCCTCGCACGACCGGGAGGCAACATCACCGGGCCCGCCATGATCTCGCACGAACTGGTGGGGAAGGAGCTGGAGCTGCTCAGGGAGATCGTGCCACGGGTTTCCCGGGTGGCCATTCTCTGGAATCCGGCCAATCCCGGGAACGTGCAGCAGTTGCGAGCGGCGGAGGCCGCGGCCCCGGCGCAGGGGGTGCGGCTTCAGCCCGTCGAGGTGCGTGCTCCCGGCGAGATCGACAGGGCCTTCGCGGCGATGACACGAGAGCGCGCCGGGGCGCTTGTCGTCCTGCTGGACGCGATCTTCTACGATCAGCGAGCACGGATCGTGGACCTCGCGGCAAGGAACCGCCTGCCCGCCGTGTACGGCTACAGCGTGTTTGCGGATGCCGGGGGCCTCGTGACATATGGCGCGAATCGCTTTGACCTCCTCCGCAGGACGGCGGCCTACGTGGACAGGATTCTCAAGGGGGCGAAGCCCGCTGACCTGCCCGTGGAACAGCCCACGACGTTCGAGCTGGTGATCAACCTCAAGACAGCGAAGGCGATTGGCCTCACCATTCCTCCGTCCGTGCTGGGGCGGGCGGATCGGGTGATCCGGTAGCGCGTGCGGCCATGAGACCCGCCACTCGCCCAGGCCCGGGGCGAACGTGGCGAAGTCAGCGGGTGAGCGCCGAGGACCGAGGCGTGCGCGCGTCAGCGGGCGGAGAGGATGGACCAGGCGGCGTCGGCGAGGGGACGTGCGCGGGAGCCGCGCTCACGGGCGTTCGGGTCGTTGGCGGTGCCCGACACGACCCGGCCCATGATCCCCTGCGCGATGGCCGCGAGCCGGAACATCGCGAACGCGACGTAGAAGTCCCAGTCCTCGATCCCCGACCGCCCGGTCCGCCGGCAGTACGCGGCCACGAAGTCCGCCTCCGCGGGCATCCCGAGCGCGGCGAGGTCCGCGCCCTGGAAGCCGTCCATCGTCTCCGCTTCGAGGCGGTACGGCATGCAGTTGTAGGCGAGGTCGGAGAGGGGATTGCCCAGCGTGGCCAGCTCCCAGTCGAGCACGGCGAGGATGCGCGGCTCGGTCGGGTGCACGATCGTGTTGCCCAGGCGGAAGTCGCCGTGGACGATCGTGGTGTCCTCCACCGCCGGCACGTGCGCGGGCAGCCAGCCGATCAGCTCCTCCATCGACTCGATGCGCTCGGTCTCCGACGCGCGGTACTGCTGCGTCCACCGGTGGATCTGCCGCGCGATGTAGTTGCCGGGACGCCCGAAGTCGGCGAGCCCCACCGCCTTCCAGTCCACCCGGTGCAGGCGCGCCAGCGCCTCGTTCATCTCGTCGTAGATCGCCGCGCGCTCGGCGGGCGGGCTGTCGGGCAGGCGCGGGTCGACGAGCACGCGGCCGCTGACGCATTCCATGACGAAGAAGATCGTCCCGATCACCTCGGGATCCTCGCAGAGCGCGTAGGTCCGCGGCACCGGCACGTCGGTGGCGCGGAGCGCGGTGATCACGCGGTACTCGCGATCGACGGCGTGCGCCGACGGCAGGAGCTTCCCCGGCGGCTTGCGGCGGAGCACGTAGTCCCCCGCCGGCGTGTCCAGGTGATACGTGGGATTGGACTGCCCGCCCCGGAACTGCCGCACGGTGAGCGGGCCGCGGAAGTCCTCGACGTGCGATCGCATCCACGTCTCGAGCGCTCCCACGTCCACGCGATGCGCGTCGAGCACGGGCGCGGTTCCCTGGAGCGGCTCGTGTGCCATCGGCGGGCACTCTAGCACAGGCGCCGCGAGCGGGCGACGGCGCGCGGCCGCCGTGGCGCCGATCTTCCGTTGAGCGCGGCGACGGCCGAGGGTAGGCTCTAGGCTCGGCGCCGATGGACGCGCGCGCGGAGGCTCGATCGTGCTGATGTTCGGCGGGTTGTGGCTGGTCTGGCTCGTGTGGGCGCTACTGCCCCTGCTGGCGCTGTTCATCGCCATGCGGGCGCTCCGCGAGGCTCGATCGTCGCGCGAGCGGCTCGCCGCGCTCGAGCGGCGACTGCGCGAGACGTCCGCCGAGCCCGGAGCTCTCCCGTTGCCCGTCGCCGCGCCGATCGAGGAGCCCCCGGCGATCGGCGCCACCGCCGACACGCCATCCACGCCGCTCCCGCCGCCGCCCGCTCCGCCGTCGTCTCCGCCGCCGCTGTCACCGGCGCCCGCGCGTCTCGACCTCGAGCAGCGCATCGGCGCGCGATGGAGCACGTGGGTCGGGATCGTCGCCATCCTGTTCGCGGCGAGCTTCTTCCTGCGCTGGGTGTTCGAGGAGAACTTGATCGGCCCCGGCCTGCGCGTGGTGCTGGGCCTGGTGGCCGGTGCGGCGCTGCTCGGCGCCGGCCTCTCCTTGCGCCGCCGCCGCGACCTGCCGTACCTGTGCGAGGGGCTGGCCGGCGGCGGCCTCGGAATCCTGTACCTGGCGCTGTACGCGGGCCACGCGTCCTACGGGTTCCTCGGCGCGCGTCCCGCGTTCGGCGCCATGCTGGTCGTCACCGCGGCGGGCGTGGCGGTCGCCGTGCTCACGAGCCGGCAGGCCATCGCCGTCCTCGCCGTCCTCGGCGGCCTCCTCACCCCCGTGCTCGTCACGACGGACAGCCCGGACGAGCGCATCCTGCTCGGCTACCTGGTCGTGCTCGACCTCAGCGTCCTCGCCATCGCGCGCTTCCGCGCCTGGGGGGGCTGAACTGGCTCGCGTGGATCGGGACGGCGGTCCTCGTGGCGCCGGTTCTGCTGCGCGACGCCACGCCGCCCTCCCTCTTCGCTCGTCTCTCGCTGCTCTCCGCGCTCTTCCTGCTCTTCCTCGCCGTGCCGCTCGCGCGCGAGTGGGGCACCGGCGCGCGCGGCCGCGACATCGACCTCCTGCTGGTGGCGGCCAACGCCGCCGGCTACTTCGGCGCCGTCTACGTGACGCTCGAGGCGACGCGGCCGGCCGCCGAGGGGCCGTACGCGCTGGGCCTCGCCGTGCTCTACGCGGCGCTGGCCTCCGAGTGCCGGCGGCGGATGCCGGACGACGACGTGTCGCCGCTGATCCACCTGGGCGTCGCCGACGTGTTCCTGACCCTCGGCATCGCGCTGGCGATGGACGGCCCGTGGGTGACGATCGCGTGGGCGGCGCAGGGCGTGGTGCTCCTGTCCGCGGCGCCGCGCGTCGTGACGGCGGCGCCGGTGTGGGGCGGCGTGGCCGCGCTTATCCTTGCCGCGCTCCGGGCGGTGGCGGTGGATCCCCACTGGTACCCGGAGGCCACACGCGAGCTCACGCCCGCCGACCTCGTCCACGTCGCCGTGGTGGGGTGTCTCGCGTGGGCGGGAGCGCTGGCCCGGCGGGTGCGGCCCGCGCAGCTCAGGTGGCTCAGCCCCGAGGGACTCCAGGCCGGGCTCTGGACGGTCGCATCGCTCGTGGCCTCGGTCCTCGCGTGGCGAGAGACCGGCGGGCTCTGGCCGTGCGCGCTGCTGGCGCTCCTCCTGCTCGTGCTCGGCGCGCTGAGCCGGATCTTGCGGGAGCCGCGGGCGCCGACGTTCACGCTGGCGATGCCGCTCGTCGCCCTCGTCCTCCTGGTCCGGCTCTTCGTGGAGGACCAGGCGCTCGCCCGCGCCGCCGCGTCGGTGCTCGTCGGCTCCGGCCTCCTCGTGCGAGCGGGCGCGTGCGCGGCCGTCGTGGTAGCGGGCCTCTGGCTCGCCCGCGGGGACGCGGAGGACGGCACGCGGCCGATCGGCCGCGCGCTCGCCGCGGCCGGCGCGCTCGCGCTGCTGATCGTGCTGAGCCTCCACTGGATCGAGCACCAGGCCATCGTCCAGCGCGCGGCGGCACGCGCCCGGCAGCGCGGTCTCGTCGACGCCGTCCGCTGGCAGACGCAGGTCGGCCTGTCGGTGCTGTGGGCGCTCTACGCCGCGGCCGCCCTCGGGTGGGGGTTCCTGCGTCAGGCGGCCGCGGTGCGCTGGGCGGGGCTGGGCCTGCTGGGCGTCGTCATCGGCAAGGTCTTCCTCGTCGACCTCGCCGCCGTCGCCACCGTCTACCGGATCGTGTCGTTCCTGATCCTGGGGCTCGTCCTGCTCGGCGTGTCGGTGCTCTACCAGAAGGGCCGCCGCGCTGGCCAGCCGGTGGCGGCGCCCTCGCCCGGGCCCTGAGAGGCAGGGCGCCCCGACGCGGTCCAGCGCGCCCGGCCGGCCCGACCGCCCGCGCTAATCTAGCGCGAGCCGCCCAGCTCCTTCCGGGCCAGCGCGGCGCCCGCGGCGAGCGCGCGGATCTTCTGGTTGCACATGTAGCGGGGAGACCAGCCGAACCCGCAGTCCGGATTGACGTAGAGCTTCTCCGCGGGGCACACGGCGAGGACGCGCCGGATGCGCGACGCCACGTCCTCCGGCGTTTCCGGGTAGAAGCCCTTCACGTCGACCACGCCCGCGCCCAGCTCGCGGTCCCGTCCGAATTCCTTCCACACGTCGAGCTCGGTGAGCTCGCGGCCCGCGAACTCCAGCACGAGCTGCTCGGCGCGCGCGGCGAGCAGGCCGGGGAAGTACGGGCGATAGCGGCGATCGAAGCGCGAGCGGCCGAACCGGTTGCCGAAACAGACGTGGAAGGCCAGCTTGGCGCGCACGCCCTCGGTGGCCATGTTGAAGAGCCGGGCCATCTCCTCGCCCGAGACGTTGCCGCGGGCCGGCTCGTCGATCTGGATGAAGTCGGCGCCGGCGGCGACCAGCCCCTTCAGCTCCTCGTTGATGACCTCGGCGAAGCGCTCGGCCACGTCCACGACGCCGCGGTAGAGCTTGCCGGGATGGATGCGCGAGCCGAACGTGAGCGGCCCCGCGCACGTGGCCTTGACGCGCCGGGTGGTGTGGGCGCGCAGGTACTCGAACTCCCGGACGATGCCGAGGCCGCCGGGCGGCGTCTCGATGCGTCCCGTGGCCTCGTAGCGGGTCTGCTGGTCGTAGCCCCACGGCCCGACCTTTCGCCGGACGGGGAGCGGCTCGATGCCCTTGATGATCGCGTAGTAGGAGTCCACGTAGCCGTCGAGCCGGCGCACCTCGCCGTCGGTGATGATGTCGAGCCCGGCGCCTTCCATGTCACGGATGGCGGTGTCGGCGGCGTCGTCGAGCATCTCGTCGAGGTCGCCCGGTCCCATGTCGCCGGCCTCGTGGGCCTTCACCGAGGCGTACCACCAGCCGGCCTTGCCGTGGGAGCCGACGACGGTGGCGGGGATCAGCGGCAGCTCTGCCATCGAAGCGTCCTCCGTGTGAGCGGATGATGTCGCTCGAGCGCGGGACCGAGCGCCCCGCGCCTGGCGCGCAGACGGGAGCATGACAGCGCCGCGCGGGCGGGTCAACGTCCGGATGCCGGGGAGGCGAGGCGCCTGGGCGAAGCGACGCGAGGGACGGGCTACGCGGCGGCTACACCGCCTCCTCGAAGGCGAGCGGCGCGCGCGCGTCCACGCAGTGGAAGCGGAAGACGGCGGATCGCCGGCGGCGCGGGGGACACTTCGCCGCCGCCGTCAGCACGCAGACCTTCGGCAACCGAGTCGGTGTCGCATCGGTGGCTCCGTTCTGGGTTCGATCTGGGCCGGGGGATCCACGCCGTCCGCGGTGTGGATAGCCGCGAGCGGCGCGCTCTGCAGGGTCGGGGACGCCGGCCGGGCAGCGATGGGAGCAGGCGCCGTGCCAGCGATGCGTCGAGGGCCGCGCGCGGCCGCAAGTGAGAGATTTCTCGGCGCGGATCGGCGCGCGGCAGCAATTGCCGGTCGATTTTGCCGTACAGAGATTCCACCCGGCGTGCACGCCAGTGTGAAAGCCCTTCATCCGGCGCGACGCGGTTTCGTCGCGGAGCGGCTCCGTCCCGACGCGGGCCGCCGCGGCGCGGACCCGCCGCGATCAGCGCATGCGGCAGCGGACCTGGAGCGCGGCAACGTCGACGGGCGAGAGCTGGAGCGGCTCGACGACCTGGCCGGCGGCCATGGCGTGCATGACCGCGGCGGGATCGTCGACGTGGGCGATGCCGAGGGCGTGGCCCATCTCGTGGGCGAGGAGGAGGACGAGGTCGCGAAGATCGTGGAACTGGAATACCGTGATCTCCCGACCGTTGAACTCGCCCTTGTGGAACTGCCGGGGCGCCCCGTAGAGCGTGTTGAACGTGGTCACGTCGCGATTGTGCGTCTCGGCGACGGCGTTGGCCTTCTCGGCCAGGACCTTCACGGTGCCCGCGAGCTCCTCCAGGGCCGCCCGCTCCGCATCGAGCGTCCGGCGCGCCGCCTCGAGCTGGGCGCGCTCCGCCTCGAGCGTGGCCTGCACCTCGCGGGGCGCGCCACCCCGGGCGTTCCACTGCTGAACCTGCTCGTTGTACTCGTGGGTCCGGCGCTGGTAGGCGGCCTGGGCGTCGGCGAAGTCCCGGGCGCGCGCGTCGTATGTCGCGCGCCAGTCCGAGTAGGATTTTCCCAGCGCGTCGTGGGCGCTCCGAGTCGCCTGGAGCGAGCGCTGGAGGATCGCGCCGGCCTGCGTGGTCTGCTGCCGCTCGTCGTAGACGAGGCTGACGGTGAGCGTGGCGCTCGGGTTCTCGACGAAGAGGTCCCGGCCGATGCGCCGTCGCCAGAGGCCCTCGGCCCGGCCGACGGCGTCGCGCAGCTCGGTTTCCGTCACCCCGAAGCGCTTGTCGATGGGCCCGAGCCGGTACGGGATGGGGCGCGCGCACGGGCGCGGGAGCTGGATCCACACGACGAGCGCGATGGCGGCCACGCCCAGCGCGCCGAGCCACCAGAGGCGGCGGGTCACGGGTCGAGTGTAGCAGCGGGTGGTTGTTGCCCAGGCATGAACGGTCGGCTATCGTGTCGCCGGGCCCGCGGCCGCGCCGCGTGGGCGACAGGAGGGTATCGAGTGAGCGACACCGGCAGCCGGCAGCAGCTCCAGGTGGGTCTCAAGCTCTCGCGCACGGTGACGGTGACCGACGACATGACGCCCGCGCACCTGCGGCACGAGCCGATCCGCGTCCTGTCCACGCCGGACATGATCCGGCTCGTGGAGCAGACCGCCATCGCGGCCGTGCAGCCATGCCTGGCCGAGGGTCAGGCCACCGTCGGCACCCGGGTGGACATCGCGCATCTCGCCGCCACGCCGGTCGGGATGACGGTGACCATCACGGTGGAGGTCACCGAGGTGGACCGCCGCCGCCTGGCCTTCCGCGTCGAGGTGCGGGACGAGCTGGACGAGGCGGGGAAGGGCACGCACGAGCGCTTCATCGTCGACGCGTCGCAGCGGATGCCCCGCCTCCAGGACAAGATGAACCGCTGGAAGGCGGCCGGCGGCCGCGCCTAGTCTAATGACCCTTCACAGAATACGGTAACCGTCACGGGCCGCTACAATCCCACCGCTCGGCATTAGTCTGATGCGCGGGGCTCACGAGCCGGGAATCCGGACGAACCCCTCCATCAGCCGGCGCGCCGTCCGGTAGACGGTCACGCTCTCCGCCCACGGCGATCCGTGGCGCGCGCCCACCGCGGCGGCGATCGGCAGCACGCCGGACGGATGGCCGAGCCGCACGTCGCCCGTCGCCGACGCGACGCACTCCTGGACCACCGTGCCCGGGATCCGGGCCGCCACGGCCAGGCACATCGCCACGGTGAGCGGCACCGCGCGGTGGCAGTTGCCCATGGAGATGGCCCGGGCGACCACGTCCGTCGTTTCCGCCGCGTGCGTCCCGCCGTCGAGCGCGGTGAAGGCGGTCGGCGGCGCCACCAGCGCGATCTTCGGGATGGCGGCGCTGCCCGGAATGCCCATCATCTCCGCGGCGGCCACGCGGAGCCGCTCGAGGCGCTCCGACAGCGCCCGGTCCGCGTCGAGGGCCTGCGGCGTCTCGGTGCCCGCCACGCCGAGGTCGGCGCTCCGGAAGAACGCCACCGGGTTGGTCGCGTCCACGAGCGAGCACGCGAGGCCGTCGATCCGATCCTGGGCCCGGCCGGTCGGCAGGAGGCGCCCCGTGCCCGCCCCGCCGGGATCCACGAAGTCGAGCGCGATGCGCGCGCCGCGGCCGGCCACGCCGGGCAGCTCGAAGTCGCCCGCCACCGCGGCCTCGCCGTCCGTCACCGGCACGTGGGCCAGGATGATCTTCTTCGTGTTCGTGTTGTGGATGCGCACCAGGGTCTCGCCGTCGCGCGCGCCCACGAGGCCCTCGTCGATGGCGAACGGGCCGACGGCGGACGAGCAGTTGCCGCAGTTGCCCGAGTAGTCCACCTCGGCGCGCGCCACGTGGACCTGGGCGAACGTGTAGTCCACGTCGGCGCCGGGATGCCCGCTCGTCCCGATGATGCAGGCCTTGGACAGGGACGAGATGCCGCCGCCCATCCCGTCGAGCTGTCGCCCGTAGGGATCGGGGCTGCCGAGCGCGGCGAGCAGGATGGCGTCGCGCTCCCGGCCCGCCGGCGGCAGGTCGCGCTCGTGGAACACGAGGCACCGGCTGGTGCCGCCCCGCATGTACACCGCGCTGATGCGTCGCTGCGCCCTGGTCGTGGTCACGGGGGACCTCCTGCGGTGAGCGCGAGGACGCCGCCCGCGAGCAGGATCTCCCGCTCGCGCGGCGTGAGGACGCACCGCGCGGTCACCGCGCGCCCGGTGCGCTGGTTGACCACGCGCACGCGCTCGCCGGCGGCGAGGGCGGCGCGGAGATCCGGGAAGGCGAGACGGTCGCCCTGCTCGATGCCGTCGTGGTCGGCGGGGTCGTCGAACTCGAGCGGCACCAGCCCCCAGTTGACGAGGTTGGCGCGGTGGATGCGCGCGAAGCTCTTGACGAGCACCGCGCGCACGCCGAGGTGGAGCGGCGACAGCACCGCCGCCTCGCGGGACGAGCCCTGGCCGTAGAGCTCGCCGCCCACGATGACCCCGTCGCCCGCCGCCCGCGCGCGGGCCACGAACTCGGCGTCGACGTTCCGGAAGCAGAACTCCGCCTGCGCGGGCACGTTGGAGCGGAACAGCAGGGCCTGGGTGCCCGAGGGCGAGATGTCGTCGGTGGAGACCTTGTCGCCGAGCTTGATGACGCACGTGGCGTCCAGCGTGTCGGGCACGGGGCGTCCGCGCGGCACCGGCTTGATGTTGGGCCCCTTCAGCACCTCCACGTCGGCGGCCTCCGCCTCCGGCGTGGGCGGCAGGAGCCCCGCGTCGGAGGCGGTCAGCGAGGACGGCCACCGCCGCGCGGGCGGCGCGCCGCCCCGGCGCGGATCGGTGATGGCGCCGGTGAGCGCGGAGGCGGCGGCGGTCAGCGGCGAGCAGAGGTAGATCAGGTCGTCCTTGACGCCGCTCCGGCCGGGGAAGTTGCGGTTGAACGAGCGGAGGCTCCGGCCTCCCGCCGCGGGGACGTGACCGATGCCGGCGCACGAGCCGCACGTGGGCTCGGACACGGTGGCGCCGGCGGCGAGGAGATCGGCGAGCAGCCCCTCGCGGGCCATCACCTCGAGGATGCGGTGGCTGCCGGGGAACACGACGAAGTTCGTCGCCGGCGCCACGCGCCGGCCCTTGAGCACCTGCCCCACCGCCCACATGTCCTCCCACGAGCTGTTGGTGCACGAGCCGACCATCACCTGCTCGAGCGTCGTGCCCTCGACCTCGCGCACCGGCACCACGCGGTCCGGGGAGCCGGGCGTGGCCACGAGGGGCTCGATCGCGCTCAGGTCCAGCTCGATCTCCTCGTCGTACGAGGCATCGGGATCGGCGGCGAAGGGCCGCCAGGCGTCGGCGCGGCCGAGCAGGCGGAAGTAGTCCAGGGTCACCTCGTCGGAGGGGAACACGCTCGTGGTGAGCGTCAGCTCGGCGCCCATGTTGGCGATGGTCGCCCGCTCCGGAAGCGAGAGCGAGGCCAGGCCGGGCCCGGCGTACTCGAAGATCTTGCCGCTGCCGCCGCGCACGGTCAGCCGCCGCAGCAGCTCGAGGATCACGTCCTTGGCCGTGCTCCACGCGGGCAGGGCGCCGGTGAGCGTGACGCGGGTCACCCGCGGCATGGTCAGGCAGTACGGGCCGCCGCCCAGCGCCACCGCCACGTCGAGGCCGCCCGCGCCGATGGCGAGCATGCCCGTCGCGCCGCACAGCGGCGTGTGGCTGTCCGTGCCGAGCACGAGCTGGCCCGGCCGGCTGAACGACTCGAAGTGCACCTGGTGGCAGATGCCGTTGCCGGGCTTCGAGAACCAGGCGCCGTAGCGCCGGGACGCCGTCTGCATGTAGCGGTGGTCGTCCGAGTTGCGCGAGTCGACCTGGTACACGTTGTGGTCGACGTAGCTCACGACCACCGGCGGCCGGACCCGCGGGAAGCCCATCACCTCGAACTGGAGCAGCGCCATGATGCCGTTGGTGTCGGTGAGCAGGCACTGGTCCACCGACAGCGCGATCTCCTCGCCGGCCACCGGCTTGCCGGACACGAGGTGGGTGGCGATCAGCTTCCGGGTGAGGCTCTCCGCCATGGCCGGCTCCGCTACCGGCCCTCGACGGGCACGAAGGCGCGACGGCCCGGTCCCACGTAGTCGGCGCGGGGCCGGATCAGCCGGTTGTCGTCGTACTGCTCGAGGAGGTTGGCCGTCCAGCCGGCGATCCGCGAGGCGGCGATGACCGGCGTGAACAGGTCCACCGGGATGCCGATCGAGTAGAAGAGCGGCGCCGAGTAGAAGTCCACGTTGGGGATGAGCTTCTTGGCGGCGTTGACGCGGCCGTGGAAGCGCACGGCCATGTCGTACCACATCGCCTGGCCGGACTGCCGGCACGCCTCCTCGGCCATGCCGCGCAGGATGGCCGCGCGCGGATCGCCCGCCGTGTACACGCGATGGCCGAAGCCCATGAGCCGGCGCTTCTCGGCGAGCGCGCGGTCGGTGAAGCGTCGACGTTGTCGACCCGGCCGATCTCCATCAGCGTCCGCATCACCGCCTCGCCGGCCCCGCCGTGGAGCGTGCCCTTGAGCGCGCCCACGCCGCCCGCCACCGACGAGTGCATGTCGGACAGCGTGGCCGCGATCACGCGGGTGGTGAACGTGGAGGCGTTCAGCTCGTGCTCCGCGTAGAGCACGAGCGAGGCGTCGAAGGCGCGCGTGGTCACCGGCGAGGGCTCCTGGCCGGTGAGCATGTAGAGGAAGTTCGCGGCGTGGCCGAGCGTCTTCGATGGCGCCACCGGCGCGAGGCCGTTTCTGATCCGGTGGTGGGCGCAGATCGCGGTGGCCATCTGGCTCGTGAGCCGCGCCGCCTTCCGCCGGTTGGCCGCGCGGGAGTTGTCGGTGGCGTCGGGATCGTCCATGCCGAGGATGGCGACGGCGGCCTGCAGGACCCGCATCGGGTCGGTCTCGCGCGGCATCAGCGCGAAGGCCCGCGTGAGGCCGTCGGGGATGGCGCGCGCCGCCACCAGCTCGGCCATGAAGCCATCGCGCGCGGCGCGGCCGGGCAGGTTGCCCTCCCACAGGAGATAGGCGACCTCCTCGAACGTGGCCTTCCGGGCCAGCTCGTCGATGTCGTAGCCGCCATAGGCGAGGCGGGCGTGCGCCCCGTCCAGATCGCACAGGCGGGTCTCGGCGGCGACGACGCCTTCGAGCCCGCGGATGAGTCCCGAGCGCTCCGTCATGGATGGCTCCTCTCGAGGTGGAGGCGCGCGCCGGCGGGCGCGACGCTTACGAACGGTATACCCCCCGCGCCGGGAGCGCAAGGCCGGGAGCGCCCTCAAAAGTCCTGTTACCGAAAGCGCGCCGCCGCGCGCCGGCCGTGGTGGCGACGGGGCGAGGCGGGAGAGGCATGCGAGACGGTCAGCGGGTCGTGACGGTGAGGCCGCCGTCCACCACGAGCGTCTGCCCGGTCACCCAGCGCGACTCGTCGCTGGCGAGGTACACGGCGGCCCAGCCCACGTCCCACGCCGTTCCCTCCACCCCGAGCGGGACGGATCGGCGGCGCCGCTCGCGGAGCTCCGGGCCGAGGTCCTCGACCATCGGAGTCCACACCGGACCGGGCGCGATCGCGTTGACCCGCACGCCCTGCGGCGCGAGCTGCCCCGCCACGCTCGTCACGAAGCCGATCACCCCGGCCTTGGCCGCCGCGTACGCGGTGCGCCCGTAGGCGCGGAGACCGGCCACCGACGAGACGCAGACGATCGAGCCGCCGCCGCCCTCGATCATGGCGGGGGCCGCGGCCTGGGTGGCGAGCAGCATGGACTTGAGGTCCACCGCCATCACGCGGTCCCACTCGTCCTCGGTGACCTCGAGGACCCCGGCGCGGGACTCGATGCCGACGTTGTTGTGGAGCACGTGGAGGGCGCCATGGCGCGTGAGGGCGGTGTCGACCATGCGCCGGCAATCCGCCGCGCGCGTCACGTCGGCCTCGAGCGGCGTGGCCTCGCCGCCCTCGGCGGCGATGAGCTTCGCCGTCTCCTCGGCGCGCACGATGTCCGCGTCCACGCAGAAGACGCGCGCACCCTCGCGAGCGAACAGGATGGCCGCGGCCTTGCCGTTGCCGAGCCCGGGCCCGCGGGAGCCCGCGCCGGTGACGATCGCGGTCTTGCCCGCGAGGCGATCACCCACGGCGGACGTGCGTCCTGGAGAGAGAAGGCATGTGGCGCTCCTCGCGTGATGTGATTAGCAGCCTCTGGCGGTGATCGCCACGCCCGGGGCCCGTCGTCATCGCGACATAATCGGGCGCACTCGGACGCTGACCACCCCAGGAACCTCCACGAGCCAATGCCACAGCGCCGCGTCCGGGTGGCCGGGGGGGAACCCGCGTCGCAAGGCGTCCTCGCGGGCGCCCGGACCACGGCGCCCGCGGCGGCCCAGCCGCCCATCGATTGCGCGACGATGGCCGCCCGCGCGATGCCGAGGTGATCCAGCAGCGCGAGCGCGTCCGTGGCCAGCGTCGCCGGCCCGGGGCCGCCCGACGCGTCCGGCGACTGGCCGAAGCCGCGCTGGTCGACCGTGATGCAGCGATACTCCTCGGCGAACACCGGCACCTGCTGCCACCAGCTCAGTGGTTTCCGCCGGCGCCGTGCAGGAACAGCACCGCCGGGCCGTCGCCGCCCGAGTCCTCGTAGTAGAGCCGCGAGTCGTGCGCGAGCATGAAGGCCATCGTGCGCCCCTCCTCGGCCATCGCGGTGTCCCCGCCGACCGGTACCCGGGCGATGGTGCGCCCCCGGCCGGGGCAAGGTCAAGCGCAGCGTGGGCCGCCCGCTTCCCGGGCGACGAAGGCGGGCCAACCTCGCGGCCGACAGAGCCGAACTCTGCGTCCAGGCGGTCGCTATGGTAGGTTGATGCCATGAAGACTACCATCGACAAGGCAGGCCGAGTGGTGATCCCGGCGCAGATCCGGGAGCGCGCCGGCTTCAAGCCGGGGACGGAGCTCGAGGTGGTCCTGGATGACGTCTCCGTCCGCCTCATCCGCCGGGTCCCCGGCCCGAAGCTGGTCCGCGTCGACAAGCGCCTGGTCGCGCGCCCCAGCGTGCCGACCGCCCGGCTGCCGCGGCTGGACCTTGCCGATCTGATCGAGCGCGAGCGCGATCGCTGGCCTTGGTAGCACCGGCGCGGACGTTCTTCGATACCAGCGTGCTCCTCGGAGGGCTCATCGAGATGGGGCCCGCGTCCGAGGCGGCCCAGGCGATCATGGCGGCGATCGCCGGCGGCCACATTCGACGGCCTCACACGGCCTGGCACTGCTGCCTGGAGTTCTACGCCGTGGCGACGCGGCTACCCGAGGAGCTGAGACTCTCGCCGTCAGATGCGTGCCGATTGATCGAGGAGGAGATCCTGGCGCGATTCGAGATCCGGGAGCTGCCGGCCGATCAGCGGCGAGCCTTCCTTCAGGCCGCGGCCGGCGACCGCGTCGTCGGCGGACGGATGTACGACGCGCACATCGCCGAGATCGCCCGTCTGGCGCGCGCGCCCATGGTCGTCACGGACAATGTCCGACACTTCGCGGCGCTGCGCGGTCGGGGCGTCGACGTCATGAGCGCCACGCAGTTCGCGGCCGCGCACTTCCCGTCGTCAACACTCAAGGGGCCGCTCCGGCCTGAGACGCGATGACTCCCACGGGGGTGGAGCGGCGCATCTCGCTCGCGCACCTGACCGTGCTCGACACCACGCCCCCGGAGCTGGTCGGCGTGGCGGCGGCCGCGGGCTTTCGCAGCATCGGCATCCGGCTGACCGCCACGCCGAGCGTCGGCGTGCAGCCCTAGAGCGAAGCCGACATTAGCAGCCTCTGGCGGTGATCGGCGGTGATCGCCTCGCCCGGGGCCCGTCGTCATCGCGACATAATCGGGCACACTCGGACGCTGACCGCCGCAGGAACCCCCAGGAGCTCGCAGGAACCCCCAGGAGCAGCCGATGCGACAGCACTGATCGGCGGAGCGGTCGGTCGGCCTACCCCGTGCGGAGCGCGGTCGTCACCGGCAGGCTGGCGGCGCGAATGGCGGGCAGCAGACCGCCGGCCATGCCGATGACCAGCGCCCACACCAGGCCCTGGGTCAGCAGCCCGCACGCCACCCGGAAGTCGAACGCGACCTGGGAGAACGTGTTGAAGTTCAGCGTCGAGAGCGAGGCGCCGTCGCAATAGACGTAGGCGAGGGCGCCGCCGCCCGCCCGCCCACCAGCGCCAGGGCCAGCGCCTCGATCATGACCGGCGCGCCGCCGAAGCCGATCGCGCGCAGGGTGGCCGGCGCCGAACAGGAGTTCTTCGAGAGAACCGATGTAGTCGCCCGCCGCGTTGAAGGGGCCGAGTACGCCCGGGAGCGAACCGCGGGCTGGCCGCGGCCAATCCGCCCGCGCGGCCACAGTTCCGATCACCGCGCCGACGGCAAACAGGTCTGCCTCGCGTGGTCGTCAGCCGCGAGGGGATACCGATCGGCTACGCGTGTTTGCCGGCACCGTGCGGACGTGACTCAACCTCGAGTGGCTGCGAGACGGGCCGGCGCTACCTGCTCGGTACCCCGTGCTGATCCGAACGGTCTTCTGAGGCGCCGCCCGCGTCCTCGCGTGAACCAGCGTGAGCATGAGCGTCGGCTCCGAGGCTCTCGACCACCCCCGTCGGAAGGGACGTGCCGGCGCTCGCGGCCGGGTCGAGCTGTCCGAGCTCGGCCTCGGCGCGGGTGAGCCACGAGGCCATGCCGAGCGCGCGGAACGCCTCGGCGGCGAGGGCGAGCTCGGCGCGAGCGCGGTCCGGGTGTCCGGCTCGGCGGTAGAGCGCGCCGAGGCCCAGGTGACAGCGCGCCGCGGTCGGCCGCATCGACAGCTCCTCGGCCAGCACGAGGGCCTGGCCGAAGTGCGTTTCCGCGCCGGCCACGTCGGGCGGGTCGCGACTGAGCCAGCGTCGCCCCCAGCGCGCGACGCGCCATGGCTTCGTTCCCGCGCTCTCCCAGCTCGCGAGCCAGCGTCGAGCGCCTCCTGGCCCGTCCGCCGCGCGTCGTCGAGCCGGCCCGCCAGCAGGTAGCCCTCGGCGAGATCGGCCAGGAGCACCGAGCTGCCGCTGCGAAAGCGGGTCGAGGAGGTATGGGCGACCGCCTGTTCCAGCAGCGGCACGGCGTCGGCCACTCGCCCGTCGAGCGCATGGGCGACCCCGAGCGCCCACGCGATGCGCGCGAAGAACGCCCAGAACTCCACGTCCTGGCACTGCGCGAGCAGCGGCTCGAGGATCGCGCGCGCCTCGTCGGCGTTCCCCTGGAACAGGTGGACGGTCGCGAGGCCGTAGGCCGCGCAGATCCGCGCCAGGGGTCGGTCGAGCAGCTCGGCCTCGTCGAGCATCGCCCGGGCGACGGCGAATCCCTCCGCGAACTCGCCCTGAATGGCGAGGCTGACACCGAGCCAGTACTGTTCTCCCAGCAGCGGAGGCTGGAGCGGGACCATCGTGGTCGGGCCGCCGGGCAAGCTCCGCAGACAGCTCGTCATGGCGCGAGCGTGGCGCGCGCAGCCCGGGTAGTCGCCGGTGTGGTAGCAGACGCGCGCCAGCCCCACGTACGCCCAGGCCTGGCCGGTGAGGTCGGTGTGCCGCGCGGCCAACGCCAGCGCCCGCTCGCCCGTCTCCCGCGCCTCGGCGTACCGCCCGAGAAAGGCGAAGGCGGTCACCCGCGCGGCGAGGACCCGGGCGAGACCCTCCTCGTCGGCCAGCAGCTTCGGCGGCCTGCGCGGCCGCGTCGTAGTGCTCGAGGGCCCGCGCGTACTCGCTCAGGAACACGAGGGAGAACGCGAGGAGCATCCGCAGCTCGAACGCGCGCGCCTGTGAGACGCGCTCCGCGGGCAGATGGCTGACGGCCTCCAGGGCGGCCTCGGAGGCGGCGACGGCGTCTCGATAGGCGAAGCGCTCCACCGCGAGGCGAGCCGCCTCGTGCAAGTGGACCACCGCGCGATCCCACACCCCGGCGCGCTGGTAGTGCATGCCGACCGTGATCGGATCGGCGGCATCGCCGGTGCCCCGGCGCGTCATCCAGCGTCTCCGCGACGCGCCGGTGCAGGAGCGCCCGGCGCGGCGGGACCAGATGCTGGTAGAGCGCGTCCCGGATGCGGTCGTGCGCCAGCCGTGAGCTCGTCGGCGGCGGCGCGCAGCACGCCGCGGCGGATCAGCTCCTCGACGCCTCGACGGCGTCGTCGTCATCCAGCCCCGCCGTCCGCTGCAGCAGCGCGAAGTCGCAGCCCCGCCCGATGACCGCCGCCGCGCCGGCGAGCCGCCGGCTGCTGTCGCCGAGGCGCTCGACCCGCTGGATGATGACCTCCTGCACCCGCTCCGGCATCGCGAGACCCGCCCGGCCGGCTGGTCCACCCTCGCGGTAGGCCTGCACGCTCTCCACGACGACGAACGGGTTGCCCTCGCTCAGCCGCCAGACGTCCCGTCGAGCGTCGCCAGCTCGTCCGCGCGGCGCGCCGCGCGGCAGCAGCTGCTGCACCAGCTGGGAGGTGGCCGCCCGTGACAGCGGTGTCAGCGTCAGGGTCTCGAGGCGATGGGCTCGCGCGAGCTCCGCGAGCGTCTGGCCGAGCGGGCTCGCGGTGTCCACCTCCTCGCCGCGTCCCGTGAGCACGACCAGCGCGCGGTGCGGGGCGAGCCGCCGCCCCAGGAAGGCGAGGAGGCGCACGCTCATCTCGTCTGCCCAGTGGACGTCCTCGAACAGCACCAGCAGGGGGTGGCGCGCGGCGGCGCGCGCCGCGAGCTCCGTCACGGCGTCGAAGAGCTGGCGGGGATCGAAGAGGTCGGGATCGGCAGGCGCAGGAAGGGGCAGCAGCCGGGCCAGCTGCGCGCGCTGGCGGGCGGGCAAGCCGGCGAGCAGCTCGGCGTCCTCGGCCACGCGGCCGGTCCGGAAGGCCTCGACCCACAGGCCGAACGGCAGGCCGCGCTCCGACTCGTGCGCGTGGCCCACGAGCAGCCTGCCCCCACGGCGCGCCGCGTCCGCCGCCAGCTCGGCGACGAGTCGGCTCTTGCCGATCCCGGCCTCGCCGAGCACGGCGATGACCCGGCCGGCGCCGGCCCACGCCGCATCCAGCGCCGCCTCGAGCGCGGCCCGCTCGCGTTCCCGCCCGACCAGCGGGCCCTCGACCGGCACGAGCAGCGGCGGCAGTTCCTGCGGCCGGGGCGGCTCGCGCGTCGGCGTCGAGGGGCGGGACGGCGGCGGGCCGCGCCCGGCGCTGGATGTCCTGGTAGAGGAGCTTCGTCTCCTCGTCGGGCTCGACCCCGAGCTCGCGCTGGAGCGCGGCCACGCACGTCTGGTACTGCCTGAGCGCGGCGCCCCGGCGACCGAGGTCCGCGTACAGCCGCATCAGCGTGCGGTGGATCGACTCCTGCAGCGGGTCGAGGGCGAGCAGGCGCAGGGCCGTGTCCACCGCCGCCTCCTGGGCGCCAGCCGCTCGCTGATGGGCACAGAGCCGGGCCAGCGCCTCGATCGCTCGCTCGCGCAGCCGCTCGCGCTCCGCGGCGAGCCACTCCTCGAACGGCGGGGCCTGGACCACGAGCCCGGCCAGCAGGTCGCCGCCGTACAGGGCCGCGGCCTGCTCGAGCGCCGCGGGCGTGCCGTCCGCCACGGCCTGCTCGAAGCGCCGCGACATCGACCTCCACCCGCGCGGGGTCGAGCGCCACCGCGTCACCGTCCAGGCGCAACGGTCGGCGTCCGGCAGCGCGCCGGCGGAGATCGAAGAGGACCTGCCGGAGGCTTCGCCGGGCGCGGGCGGCCGGCAGGTCGCCCCACAGCAGGGCGCCCAGCTGCTCGCGCAGATGGCGTTCCCCGACCGGGCAGCGCCAGGTAGGCCAGCAGGGCCTGCCTCTTGCCCCCCAGTGATGGAAGGGGCGTGCCGTCCTCCCGCCGGGCGTCGAATCGGCCGAGAAGCCGGAGGCGCAGAGCGACCACCTCCTTTCCCGGCTCAGAACAATAGCACGCGCCGCCTGGCCTCAGCGTGACGAGGCGGTGTCGACGCCCGCCAGATGACGCGTCCCGATGACGCCCGCGAATGACGCCTCCGCTCCCGACGACTCGCTGACGCCGTGCCCGAGCATGCTCGCGCCCGTGAGCTGATACCACGGCGTTCGCCAGCTATCTGGTCCGGGCCGCGCAGGACGACACCGGAGCCGTCGCGGGAACCATCGTTCGGGTTCGCGGCGGGGAGCGCATTCCCTTCCGGGGTATCGACGGCGCGGTCCGGACGCTCGCCCGCCTGCTGGCCGCCGACCTCGGCGCGTCCGGCGGCGGCGACCGGCGGCCCGCGGATGCGCCAGCAGGAGCGCCCAGGAGATCCGACCGACGTCAGCGACACCGACACAGGAGAGGAACGATGAGCACGAATCACGACCGCCACGTGGACGACACCGACCGCAATGACGACGCCCTGGTCTGCCGACCTCCTCTCCAGCCCGGTATCGCGGCGGTGGCTGCTGAAGCTCTGCGGCAGCGCCGCCGTCGGCCTCGCCGCCGCGGAGGTCTTGCCGTTCGGCCTGGCGGCTCGCCGGCGCGCCCGACGCGGAGGCGAAGGGCAAGCCCAAGACAGCACGGGGCACCCTGCATTTCGCGCTCGGGGCCCTGCCCGGCGTCACGGAGCTCACGCTCCATGCCTCCGCCGGGAGCGCGTCATGCGCTCCGGCCTCACACCGCCGCGACCGCGCGGCCATCTCGCGCGCCAGCGGGGGCGTCTGGGCCCAAGCTCGACCACCGCGTGCTCACGCACTTCGTCGCCGACGTCGAGCTGCCCGACCGGCGCGGGATGCTGTTCTCGGTGCACGGCCGTCGCGGCGACCGCGACGTGCTGGTGGCCCAGACGTGGCACGTGCCGCGCGCCCACACCGTCCGCGTCGCCCGGGCGCTCCGCCGGGCCACCGGCTCTCACGAGGCCGCGGCCGGCTCGCCGCAGCGGCTCCGCCGGCTCGGCGTGGGCACGCACCACGCCCTCGGCAGCGCCGACGACATCGCCGACCTCGACGCCATCGTCGACGCACACCCAGACCGCCGTGGCGTTCACCATGTGTCACCCCAGCGTGTCCACCATCGACCCGACCGCGGCGGCCGCCACCAAGATGCTGCTGGGCGGCACCCCGGCGGTCGCCACGCTCGGCGCGTACATCGACGTGATGCAGAACCGGAACGGCGACGACTGGGCGACCCTGGAGGACATCACGGACGCCGACGGGAGCCCCAGCCAGTTCACGATCGGCGGCACCACGACGACGCTGCAGACCATCGTCCTGAACCGGACCGATGCCACCTTCGTCCAGGCCGCCGGCAGCGCGGTCACCGCCGGCATCGTGGGGGTCCGCGACACCGCCCCCTGGGCGAGGTCATCGATCAGCCCCTCGAGCAGGTCAAGACCACCGCCACCTGGGTCCAGCCGCAGGGGCTCCTGCCCGAGACCCTGCCCCAGCAGCGTCTGCTGCGGGCTGCGCCGACCGTCCACCTGAAGCATCGGGGCACGCAGTTCGGCACGAAGGTCACGGTGCGCGGGCCCTTCCAGAACTGCCAGGTGCCGCTGCGCGTGTACAACAACTTCGTCCGCTGGGTCAACGTCTACGTGCAGTACCTGGATGCGCGCGGCCAGAACCTCTCGCTCAATCCCAACCCGACGGGTCAGGACACGAAGTACGCCCAGCACCTGGCGCTCATGCCCCAGGTCTTCACCGTGCTCGGGCGTCCCGATCTGGGACACGAACCACGTGGACGTGACCCTGACCTTCCCCCCGGGCGCCGTCACGGCGCGGCTGTTGATGTGCGGCCTGGGCTCGGACTTGCTGGGCGGTAGCTGGCGCAAGTACTTCCCGGCCGACGCGTACCATGGCCGGATCGCTCCTACCGACGAGGTGCTCGCCGCGGCACTGACCACCGGGCTCCTCACCATCGGCGTCAACGTCTTCGCGCTCGCCACCGACATCCAGGTCACCGCCGCCTGGAGCGAGATCAGGTCGACCCTCCAGCAAGACATCAGGCAGTGGGAGGTCTCCTTGAAAGATGCGCTGAACGGGATCCTGCAGAACGCGAGTCGCGGCTGGGCGATCGACGAGCAGGTGGCGGCAGCAACCGTCGCGGGAGCCGCCACGTACGCACTGATGGAAGAGAACCGGTTCAGCGCCGCCAACATCTGGAACGTGCTCCTCGCTCTGGCCAAGACACTGCCGAAGCTGCTCTTCAATCCAGCAGTCGTCGGTCCACAGCTCGTGCAGATCGGCTTCGAAATCCTGGGCGTGGAGGCGCTCGAAACGGCACTGAAAGCCGTTCCCATCATCGGCCAGGTGCTGGCGGCGGTCGCCCTGGCCGGGGACATCGCGACCCTGGCCGAGGTCGGCCTGGAGACGGCGCTGTCGCCCTGGGTCATCGAGAACGAGGTGAGCGCCACCTACACGGCCACCGTCACCATCGCGCGCGACCCCCGGGCCGCGACGTTCCCCGTGACGGCCACCGCCTGGCGCTGGAGGCGATCATCGACGGGGCCACCGGGCTGGTGTCGACGACGGGCACGATCAACGCCGGCGGCCGCATCGAGTCGGACCCGATCGTGGCGACGGTGCCCGGCGTGCCGTTCGGGGGCACCACCATCCAGTGGAGCCTCGTCCTGACCGACGAGGGTGGCCGGCAGGTCGGCACCGGCGCCTCGGCCAAGCTGGCCAACAACGACGCGGCGCAACCCCCGGAGAGCGTGGCGTTCGCCATCACGGAGCTGCCGGCCGCCCTCACGGAGCAGACGCGGTTCGTCCGGGCCGACACCACGACCTGGAGCCCGACGGCCGGCGGCCCCACCTGGTCCAACACCGTCACCGACCAGGGCACCCGGGTCCGGAGCGATCTCCAGGAGGTCACCGGCATCACCGTCTCCACCCTCCACGGGCAGGTCGGCTACGTCTGGAAGCAGAACGACCGCTACTACATCCGCAACGCCCCCATCGCCGAGAACGGCAACACCATCCGGCTGCTGGTCGGGCAGACGGAGGGCTTCGCCCGGCGGCCGTTCCTGCTCTACGACTCGTTCGTCGGCCCCGAGGACGGGGGCGAAGCAACCACGTGCTGCTCGAGCCGGACGCCACCGGCGACGGCTACCACGTGCGCCGTCTCGCCTTCGACCCGGCGGCGCGGCGTCCTCACCTGGGATCCCGCCACCTCGTGGGGCTTCTTCCCGGCGCCGATCTCGGCGGCGGCCCTGCACGCGGGCGGCCGCATCGTCACGGTCGACGCCAACAGCGGGCGCCTGGGGCTGCTCGCGCCCTACCCGGTCAACGTCGGTGTGGGGGCCGGCCCGCCCTGGCCAGCTACAAGGCCGGGCCGGGCACGCAGCCCGGCCTGCTCCAGTCGCCGGTCGCCGTGGCCATCACCAACCCCGGCGTGGTGCTCATGCTGGAAGCCGGCGCCAACCAGGTGGCCGCCTTCGACCTCAACGGCGACCCGCTGAAGTACTTCTCCGGCGGGGACGGCTACCGCCTGCCGCTCGCCGCGGCCGGCACGTACCTGGACCTGGCCGTCGACGGCAGCGCCTTCATCTACGTGCTGTACTACACCGGCGACGGCACCGCGCCCGGCGACTACCACATCGACGTCTACACCCCGACGGGCACGCCGCTGGTCACCCTGAGCCCCGGCATCAACGTGGCCCGGCTGGCGGTCGACTTCTGGCGCAGCGTCTACGGCGTCAACTTCACGGCCCTCGACCCGCGTGGATCCGGCCCTCGGCGTGCTCGAGCCCTCCATCAGCCGCTTCGATCCCGTGACGCCTGCGCTCGGCGGCGCGGGGAGGAGAGGCAGGAGACGGTCATGACCCCCGATTCCACCCGCGCCTGGTCGCCATCGCACTCGTCGGGCTCGCCCTGCTCGGCATCGACCCCGGGGTCGCGACGTCGAAAGACCGCGAGCATCCTCGCCGCGAGCATCCTCGCCGTCCCACGCCTCCCGTCGCGGAGCCGGTGGTCGACGCGTGGACGGCGCACGCGCAGCGCGCCCGAACCCACACGCCCGCGAAGCTGGAGCGGCCCGATCGGCTGCCGAAGCTCAAGACGCCGCGCCTCGGACAGGAGCCGGGGACGGCGGTCTGCACCGACACCATCCCTCTGCCGCCACCCCCACAATGGGTCTTCTTCGGCGGCAACGACGCCATGGGGGGAGCCGGCTCGTGGCTCGGAGTCCACCGATACAGTCCCATCAGCCACACGTACCCATGCCCGCGTGCCGAATGAGACGCGCGACCTTTCCGAGCATGCTCGTGCCCCCCGACGGGAACCAGCCGGCCCTGGTGTTCGCCGATGACGCCGCGCTCGTCCTGGCGAGCGCCACCCCCGCTCATCCGGTCCGGTACACGTTCTGGGGACGGGAGCCGCTCGGCCTCCAGGAGGATCATGTTTCCCGAGAACGACTTCGACGTGGTCAAGGTGTTCGCCGTGGATGTGATGACGCCGCGTGAGCTGTACGCGGCGGCAGCGGCGTGTCCCTACTGCCCGCTCGGCGACATCCTCGTGAGCGCAACCGACCAGCCGACGTACAACCCCGTGGGAGCGACGGGCCCGGCCTACCACCGCGTCCACAACCTGGCCCACGCGGATCTCACCGGCGCCACCCTCACCGGCATCTTCCACGACTGGGACTTCAGCGGCGCGAACCTGACCGGCGCGAATCTCACCGGCGTCCGCTTCATGAAGGGCACGCAGCTGGCCGACGCGAACTTCTCGGGCGCCACGCTCGATGACGCCTTGTTCGACGGCGTCGACCTGAGCGGAGCGAACTTCGAGGGCGCCCGCTGGGACCCGGCCCGGCCGCCGAGGTTCCTGAATGTCAAGGTCGGCCAGTCGGCCTCGGGTGCGTGCACGCGGCTCACCGGACTCGACCTGCTCGACGCCCTTTCGAAGTTCTCGTTCGACATTGCGGCTTCTCCGCCTGCCGGGGAGCACCGGGATGTTCCGGGGCTCGCTGGTCCGTCTCGAGGCGGTCGTTCCGCACCTGGGCCTGATCGACCTGGCCGGCACGTACGTGTATGTCGACGCGACCAACCGCTCGGCCCTGGCCGGCGCCAACCTGAGCTTCCGGACTCTCGACGGCATGACGCTGGTCGGCTTCCCGGCCGACCTCACCGGGGCGGTGTTCGACGGTGCGTCGATAATCGGCGCGAGCTTCGATCTGGCGGAGTTCGCCGGGGCCACGTTCCACGGCGTGAAGGCGCGCCAGGCCTCGTTCCGGGGGGCGCGCTTCAGCGCGCACGGGACGCTGCCGGCCGCATCCTTCGCCGGCGCGACGAACCTGACCGAGCGCGGACTTCGTCGAGGCCGACGTGAGCGGCGCCAGCTTCGCCGGGGCGACCCTGACCGGCGCCGTGTTCAGCCGGGCCCTCGCCGCGGGACGACTTCGCCGGGGTCAGCGCCGAGAACGCCAACTTCGCCGAGGCCCACATCTACGGCGACGGCCAGGCCTTCCACCAGGCGACCACGCTGAGAAGCGCGGACTTCACGGGGGCGCTGCTGGCGGCGGCGTGGTGCAGAGCGGCGGCTTCGACTTCACGCAGGCCGACCTGACCGCAGCCAAGTTCGACCGGGCGCAGTGCATCGCCTGCGACTTCGCGGGGGCCACGCTCGGGGGCCAGCTTCACGGAGTCATACCTGCCCGGCGTCAACTTCGCCGACGCCCAGCTCGACGGGGCGACGCTGTTCGCCGCGTGGCTGTACTGCGGCGACCTCGGCAACACCGGCTGCTCGCCCGTACCCGGCCAGCCGGACCAGTGGCAGTGGCCACTGGACCTCGGACTGGACGAGGCCTTCGGCCCGGTGCCGTTCCCCAGGCCAAACCTGCCGCCGGCGATCCTGGCCACCGTCACCGTGTGCCCGGACGGCAAGGCCGGCAGCGAGCGCCGGGCGGATGCGTCGGTCATCTGCTTCCCGATTCGAGCCAGGCCCTGGCGATCCCAGCCCTTGCTCGGCCGCCGGCCTCGGGTCGTGTCCCGAGCCCGTCTAGACGCTGCTCGGTGACGGCACGGGCCCCCGGCCGCTCGCGACCGCCCCGCCCACCCCCGCGTACTGGGCCACGATCAGCGCGACCGACCAGGGCCTGCTCGTGGCGTTCGACGACGGCACCGTGCGCCTGGTGACCGGGCGCCGGCCAGTCGACCGTCGTCGCCGGGACCCCGGGCAAGCTCTGCGCCGGCTCGGCGTCCTGTGGGGACGGCGGACACGGCGACGGCGGCCCAGCTCGGCCGGCCGACGGGCCTCGCGGTGGACATCGCCGGCGCCGTGTACATCGCCGACTCGGCGACGCGGCGCATCCGGCGCGTGGGCGTGGACGGCGTCGATCCGCACGGTCGCCGGCTCCGGCGGGGCCTGCGGCGCCACGGACGCGTGCGGGGACGGCGCCCGGGCGACCGCCGCGGAGCTCGCTGCTGCCCTGGACGTGTGGGTCGATCCCGTCGGCAATCTCTGGATCGCCGACGGCCCTCGGGGGATCCGCCTCGTCACCCGCGACGGGCTCATTCACACGGTCGCCCGACACGAATGGCCGGAACATCGTGTCGGTGACCGGCGACGTCCTCGGGACGCTCTACGCGGCGACGCAGGAGCCCGACCACCTGCTGCGGATCACCCATGACGGCGCGGTGAGCGTGGTCGTCGGCACCGGCACGAGCGGCTTCAACGGCAACACGAATGCACTTCGGGCTCCTGTTGCCGGGCAACCAGGTGCAGATCAACCGACCCGGAGGTCTGGCCGCGGCCCTGGACGGCACGGTATTCTTCGCCGATTCGGGGAACAACCTGCTGCGCGGCTACGCGCCGGGTCGGGCCACGTCGTCGAGGTCGGAGGCCTCATCACGTCGGGCACGCCGCTCGGCGGCTTCAACGGCGACGGCCAAGCTGCGGACGAGACCGAGTTCAGCGCGCCGGCCGACATCGCCGTCACCGGGACCGGGCAGTTCGTGGTGGCCGACACCGCGAACGCCCGCGTACGGCGGTTCGGGCGATGACGGGGGCCGCCGGAGCAAGATCAGCCGAGCTGGAGCGGGTCGCTATCCCGTGCGGAGCGCGTCGGTCACCGGCAGGCGCGCGGCGCGGAGGGCGGGGAGCAGGCCGCCGAGCATCCCCATCACGAGCGCCCAGGTCAGGCCCTGGGCCAGCAGGCCGCGCGTCACGCGGAAGTCGAAGGCGACCTGGGAGAACGTGTTGAAGTTGAGCGTGGAGAGCGAGGCGCCATCGCAGTACACGTAGGCGAGGGCGCCACCCACCACGCCGCCGACGAGGGCGAGAGCCAGCGCCTCGATCATGACCGAGATCACCACCGGCATCCCGCCGAAGCCGATGGCGCGCAGCGTGGCGATCTCGACCTGGCGGCTGGCGATCGCGGAGTACATGCAGTTCAGGGCGTCGAACGTGGCGCCGATCGCCATGAAGATCCCCACGCTGTAGCCGAGCACGGTGATGAGCTTGCCCAGGACCGAGGCCTGCTTGGCGTAGTACTCGGGCTCGCGCAGCACGCTGATCGACAGGCGCCGGTCGCATCGGCATCCGGCTGACCGCCACGCCGAGCGTCGGCGTGCAGCCCTGAGCATCGCTCGGAGTAGCCCCCGAGCAAGCGGACGGCGCTGGCCACGATCGCGTCGAACACCGGCTGCATGTTCGTCTGCGAGCGGCTGATCACGCGGAGGATGTCGCCGGTGACCGTCTGCGTGTCCAGCGCCGTGGTCAGCTCGCGGTTGCTCGCCTGGAGCTTGTCGTACTCGAAGAGCACGAAGCGCCCGGTCCGTGGCCCGAGCGACGTTGTCATGGGCCACGAGTTCTGCGCCGAGGTCGATGGTGGGGGTCGGCGAACTTTACAGCATCAATCGCTCGCCGGCTCGGCGAGACGCCAACCGTGCGAAATGCAAATCCATCCTGGCCTGGGATGTTTTCTTGCTACCCTGGGACGGACGCCCTTGGGCCGGGGAGCTCTCGGGCGCGGCCGGAGTCGCGAACGTTTGGGCCCCATGGAGGAGCGGAGGTCACCATGCGGGTCACCGAGGAGCCGGTCCAGGTGCCCGGCGTGCTGTTCGTGATCGGCGACGTCGAGCCCCACGGGATCGGGGACATCGTCAACTTCTGGGGCGCCCAGTGGTGGAAGAACAACGAGATGAGCGGGTTCGTGAGCAACGGCGTGGCCAGCTTCAAGGGTTTCGCGACCCAGGCCGACAACTTCTGTGGCGGCACGTGGCGGAGCCGCCCGGGCAACAGCTCGAATCCGCCGGCCACCATCCCTGATTTCGTGGCGATCATCGTCACGGACACCGTGGTGAAGAACGGGCCGAACATCAGCGGCAACATCAAGGAGATCGTGATCGTGCAGCACGATGGCAACTACGGTCCGAACCCGGGTCATCGCGGGGGCGGGCCGGTCACCACCATCGTCTGCCAGAGCAACTCACCGGGCCCGTAGACGCGATCGCGGAGAGGCAGGGGCGCCCACCCCTGCCTCTCCAGGTGGGGGCCCGTGGAGCGTAGGCGGCTCTCGGGCACTCGCGTTCGTTTCGTGGGATGCGCTCGGCGCGACGCGCGAGCCCACCGACCGCCTCCGTCACGTCGCGCCGGCGGGCTCCATTGGAACTCGCCCTTGATGAGCGCGAGAAACAACCACTAAGGAGTAAGGATTGGCAACAAGCTATCCTCTATCGCCCATGCAGCAGGGAATGCTGTTTCATTCCCTTTACAGCCCAGAATCCGGCCACTACGTGCAACAGCTGGTCTGCAAGCTCCCCGAAGCCTTGCATATCTCTGCTTTTGTGAAGGCCTGGCAGCACATCGTCGCCCTGCATCCCATCCTGAGAAGCGGCTTCCATGTGGGCGCCGGCCGTGAGCCTTACCAGACCGTGCAGACTGGCATTGAACTCCCTCTGGTCCAACAGGATTGGCGTCGTCTATCCCAAAGTGAACAGATTGAGCGACTGCAAGTCTTCCTCAAGACCGACCTGCAGCAGGGCTTCGCGCTGGACCAGGCACCTCTGATACGCCTAGCTCTCTTTCGGCTAGCTGACACTCACTATTGCCTCGTTTGGACCTCTCACCACGCGTTGCTTGATGGTCGCTCCCGCCTCATTCTGCTCAAGCAGCTTTTTGAAGCATACGAGGCTCACTGCCGGAGTCAGTCCCCCACCTTCACCCCGCCTCGGCCCTACCGGGACTATATCGACTGGCTATCGCAGCAGGATCAGACCGCGGCCGAGACATTCTGGCGACGGCAGCTCGATGGCTTCACTGCTCCCACGCCACTAGGAGTGGACAGGACCGGTTCATCCGTCGCTGATGCTGAAGCATGGCATGGACAGCACAGCCTTCAGCTCTCTCACGCGCTGACTACGGCCCTGCGAAAGCTCGCTCGGCAGCACGATCTGACGCCTAACACCCTGCTTCAAGGGGCATGGGCCTGGCTTTTGAGCTGTTATAGCGGTGCGGACGAGGTTGTCTTTGGGGTTACCCGGGCCGGACGGCAATCGTTCTCGGATACGGCGGAGGCAATGGTGGGCTTGTTTATCAACACCCTGCCGCTGCGGGTGCGAATTGCGCCCGAGAGGTCCCTGATCTCCTGGCTGAAGACGCTGCGGCGGCAGTGGATCGATATGCGCGCATACGAACACACGGCTCTGGCCATGATTCAGCGATGGAGCCAGATTCCGGCCCCCCAGCCGCTGTTCGAAAGCCTGCTCGTCTTCGAGAATTCCAGCCTCAACGGTGCTTTGCAAGCGCAAGGGGGCCCTTGGCGACACCGGACATTCGATTTGCGCGGCACAACCAACTATCCCTTGAGCATTACTGGCTACCTCGAACCGGCACTGCTGCTGGAGATCAGCTACGATGGCCGCCGCTTTGATGCGGGCACCATACAACGCCTGGGAGACCACCTCCAGACCATTCTGGAAGGCATGGCGGCCCAGCCCCAGGCGCGTCTGGGCGACCTGCCGCTCTTGACTGCCGCAGAACGACAGCAACTCCTGGTCACCTGGAATGACACCCGGACAGAATACCCGGCGGATCAGTGTCTGGCCGCGCTTTTCGAGGCCCAGGTAGCGCAAACCCCCGACGCGGTCGCCGTGGTCTGTGGCGACCAGCGCCTGACCTACCGAGAACTCAATCGCCACGCCAACCAACTGGCACACTACCTACAGCAGCGCAGGGTCGGGCCAGAAGTGCTCGTGGGGGTGTGTATAGAACGCTCCCTGGAGCTGGTCATTGCGCTAGTGGGTATCCTCAAAGCCGGCGGCGCCTATGTGCCACTGGATCCCACGTATCCGAAGGAGCGCCTGGCCTTCATCTTGGAGGATGCCCAGGTGCCGGTGCTGCTGACCCAGGAACGGTTGGTATCGGGGCTCCCCCCACATGGAGCACATGTGGTGTGTCTCGACACAGGCTGGGCGACCATCGCCCAGGAGAGGGGGGAGAATCCCGTCAGAGGGACGACCCCTGAGAACCTCGCTTACATGATCTACACCTCAGGCTCCACTGGCATCCCCAAGGGAGTCGGGATTCACCATGCAAGCGTCGTGAACCTTGTGACGTGGCACCAGCAGACGTACAACGTGACTCCAGCAGATCGCGCCACGCAATTGGCGGGGCTAGCCTTTGACGCATCCGTGTGGGAGCTCTGGCCTTACCTTACCGGGGGAGCAAGCGTGCATGTGCTGCCGGACGAGAGGCTCCTGGCGTCTCCGGCACAGCTCTTGGCCTGGCTTGCCGCCGAAGCCATCACCATCTGTTTTCTGCCCACCCCACTCGCCGAGATCGTGTTGGAGGAGCCACGGCCGACCGGCCTGGCTTTAAGAGCCCTCCTCACAGGCGGGGATACGCTCCATCGCAGCCCCCGAGAAGCGCTCCCCTTCGCTGTGGTCAACCACTACGGACCGACAGAAAATACGGTGGTGACGACGTGGGCTCCAGTGAGCCCCGACCGCGAAGCCACTGCTCTTCCGCCCATCGGCCGGCCGATTGCCAACACGCAGGTCTATCTCCTGGATCAGGCGCTGCAGCCGGTTCCCATTGGGGTGCCTGGAGAGCTGTGCATAGGAGGCGATGGTCTGGCGCGCGGCTACCTCCATAGACCGGTGCTGACCGCCGAGAAGTTCGTTCCCCACCCCTTCAGTCAAGAGCCAGGGGCACGGTTATACAAGACCGGAGACCTCGCGCGCTACCGGCCCGACGGCAACATCGAGTTCATGGGGCGCCTCGACCAGCAGGTGAAGATCCGTGGGTTTCGTGTCGAGTTGGGAGAGATCGAGGCAGTATTAGGGCAACATACTGATGTGCGAGAGACGGTCGTGCTCGCCCGCGAAGACCGCCCTGGTGACAAGCGGCTGGTGGCGTATGTCGTCCCAAAAATGGGGCAGGCACTCACGAGCGAGATGCTGCGTGACAGCCTGACAAGGAAGTTACCGGCCTACATGATCCCTGCCGCCTTTGTCGTCATGCAGGCTCTACCGCTGAATCCCAACGGCAAGCTCGACCGGCAAGCCCTACCAGAACCAGATCTCACCGGTTCTACGGCTGATACCTCGCTACAAACACCTATTGAAGAAATGATCGCCGGTATCTGGGCGGAAGTGCTAGGGCTCCCTGACGGGATTGGCCGTCATGACAACTTTTTCGCTCTGGGCGGCCACTCGCTGTCGGCTATACAAGTTGGCTCCCGCCTACGGGATACTCTCGGAGTAGAACTGCCGCTGCATCGTCTGTTCGACCAGCCCACAGTGGCTGCCCTGGCCAGTTTCGTCGAGCACAGGCGCCAGCAGGACGTGGTCCCGCGAGAGGCCCCGCCCCTACGACCGGCCTCAAGGGAGCAGCCAGTTCCCCTGTCGTTCGCCCAGCAGCGACTCTGGTTCCTGGATCAATTGGAACCGCACAGCGCCTTCTACAACATCCTCCGAGCGTTACGCCTTCGCGGTTCGCTCAAGATTCATATTCTCAAGCAGGCCCTCGATGCCATTTTGCAGCGCCACGAGGCCCTGCGTACCCGCTTTCTGGCCGTTGAGGGACAGCCAATCCAGGTCGTTGACAAGCAGCCCTATTTTGCCCTGCCCGTGCTGGATCTGAGCGGCTACGCTGCGGCCGAGCGCGAGGGCGAAATCCAACGTCGGTGTGAAGCCGAGGTCCAACGCCCCTTTGATCTGTCCACCGATGTGATGCTACGGGGAATGCTGTTGCGGCTGGATGAACAGGAACATGTTCTGCTGCTTACCGCGCATCACATCGCGACCGATGGTTGGTCGATCGGTATTCTCTTTCGCGAACTATCAATGCTCTATGCAGCTTTCGACCAGGGCCAACCTGATCCCTTGCCCGCCCTCCCCCTCCAGTATGCCGATTTTGCCGTCTGGCAGCGGCATTGGCTACAGGGAGAGCCTCTGGCTCGGCAATTAGCCTACTGGCAAGCCCATCTTGATCAGGTATCGCCGGTCCTGGCCCTACCAACTGACCGTGCGCGACCGCCCGTCCAGCGCTATCAGGGGGCGAAACAAGCGATTACCCTCTCTCGCGCCGTGACCGATGCCCTGAAAGCCTTGAGTCGGCACGAAGGCGTGACCCTATTCATGACGCTGGTCGCCAGCTTCAACATGTTGCTCTATCGCTATACCCACCAGCCTGACCTGGCGGTTGGTACAGCAATTGCCAATCGCAACCACACCGACATCGAAGGGATGATCGGGTTTTTTGTCAATACCCTGGTACTGCGAACCAACCTTTCGGGTAATCCGTCCTTCCGCGAGCTCTTGAGGCAGGTCAGAAACATCACCTTGGGGGCCTATGACCATCAAGACCTGCCCTTCGAAAAGCTGGTTGAGGCACTACGACCGGAGCGGGCCCTGAGTCATAATCCCCTCTTCCAGGTCATGTTGCTGCTCCAGAATACGCCGGAGCCACGGCTCGACCTCCCCGACATAAACGTCAGTGTTGTGCCGATCGACAGCAAGACAGCCAAGCTCGATCTCACCGTGTCGCTCGAGGAAGGTCCGAACGGATTGACAGGCTGGATCGAGTACGCCACGGACCTGTTCGAGGCCGACACCATAGCTCGCATGGCTGGTCATTTCCGCACCCTCTTGGCAGACATTGCGGCTCACCCAGAACGGCGGTTAGCAGAGGTCTCGATACTGACCGAATCGGAGCGCCGCCAAATTCTGCTCGACTGGAACCGCCCAAAACATGCCTCAGATGTGCGGCATCATGCCTCCGCCTCTGCTCAGCACCCATGCCTGCATCATTTGTTTGAGGCGCAGGCTGAGGGCACCCCTGATGCCACAGCCGTGGTGTGCGGAGAGGAACGGTTAACCTATCGGCAGCTGAATAGCCGGGCGAACCAACTGGCTCACTATCTTCGAGCACACGGTGTAGGACCAGGGACGCTGGTCGGTATCTGTACTGAGCGCTCGCTGGGAATGATCATCGGCCTGCTGGGAATACTCAAGGCGGGCGGGGCCTATCTACCCCTTGACCCAACATACCCTCGGGAGCGCCTGGCGTTCATCCTCGGTGACGCTCAGGTTGCGATCGTCCTGACGCAACACATCCTGCGGTCAAAGTTACCTAAGCCGGTCCAGGGCCAGGCCGAAGCGACTCACATTATCTGTCTGGATACGGACTGGCCCCTGATTGCACAACAGAAGCAGACCAATCCGGTGCACGCGATGACCCCTGATTACCTGGCCTACACGATCTACACGTCGGGCTCGACAGGCCAGCCCAAGGGGGTCCAGATCAACCACCGGAATGTGGTTCACCTGGTGACGACGGCTGGACCGCTCCTGGCCTTTCAGCCGCCTGATGTGTGGACCCTCTTTCATTCCTACGCCTTCGATTTTTCGGTATGGGAAATCTGGACGCCACTGAGCTACGGTAGTTGCCTCGTTGTCCTGACCACCGAGCAGACGCATGCGCCAGCGTTACTCTACAAGGTACTGGCAACAGAACATGTCACCGTACTCAACCTCACACCCGCGGCCATGCGGCAGCTGATCGATGTTCGCTCCCTGGAGCCGGTGCGAGATCTCGCCCTGCGACTCATCATTTGTGGGGGTGAGGCCTTTCCGGCTGATATGCTGCCACAGCTCCTGACCTGGCATGTCCCCATCTGGAACTTTTATGGCCCCACCGAAGCGACGGTCTGGGCAGCCGCGCATCCAGTTGGGCATGCTCAGCAGCCCTTCGCTTCCACACCCCCAGACATGCTTCCTATTGGTCACCCTCTGCCCGATCGAGAGCTGTACATCCTGGATGCCCATTTGCAGCCCGTGCCCATCGGAGTGCCTGGTGAATTGTGCATCGGGGGGATTGGCCTGGCCTGGGGCTACCTGAATCGTCCCAGCCTGACCGCCGAGCGATTCATCCCACACCCTTTTAGTCATGAATCTGGAGCACGCCTCTATAAAACGGGTGACCTGGCGCGCCATCTTTCGGATGGCCGGATCGAGTTTCTAGGGCGAATGGATGACCAGGTCAAGATTCGTGGCTTTCGAGTGGAATTGGGCGAGATCGCGGCAGTCTTGCGTCAACATCCGGCGGTGAAAGAGGCGGTGGTCGTCATGACCGGAACGTCTCGGACGACACGTCATACGCCTGACAGTGCCAAGGCGCTGCAACGTTTGGTCGCCTATGTCGTCCAGGACCAGGCGCCACAGCCTACCAGTAGCGAGCTGCGCTATTACCTGCAGGACAAGCTGCCCGACTACATGCTGCCTTCGGGTTATGTCTGGCTGCAGGCCTTGCCTCTGACCGCCAACGGCAAGATCAACCGGCAGGCCTTGCCCGCTCCCGATATCATCAGTTCCTATCGTCCAGAGACCTATATCGGTTCCCGTACACTTCTGGAACTCCAACTCACCCAGATCTGGGAAGACATTCTCGAAGTGTGGCCTGTCGGCGTCAAGGATAACTTCTTCGACCTGGGCGGCGAATCCATGCTTGCCGTTCGCCTGATGGCCCAGATTCACAAACGCTTTGGCCAAGAACTCCCCCTGGCCGCCCTGTTCCACCAGGCGGCAACGATTGAGCACCTGGCCACCCTGCTCGCACAGTCAGATATCCGTGTGGCCTCGTCACCGTTGGTCGAGATTCAACGGGCTGGTTCCAAACCACCCTTCTTCTGCATCCATCCGGTTGGGGGGAATGTGCTCTGCTATGTCCCTCTGGCTCGCCACCTGAGACCGGATCAGCCCTTCTACGGCCTGCAACATCCGGGACTGTATGCAGAGGGGCACTTGTCCACCTCCGTCGAGAGGTTAGCGGCCCAGTACATCGACGCAATCCGCACGATTCAACCCGCAGGGCCCTATCGTTTGGGTGGCTGGTCGCTGGGCGGTCTGATTGCTTTCGAGATGGCCCGGCAGCTCGTAGACAACGGTCAAGCGGTAGATCTGGTTGCGCTGCTAGATACCTGGCCACTATCGACGAACAGACAGCCAGATTGGAACAACGAGACCGGCTTCTTCATCAGTTTTGCTCGCCATCTGGGCCTCACAGAGACCGATCTCTCGCCTACCTATATGCGTCAACTCGAGCCGGATGCACAACGATGCTACATTTTGCAGCAGGCTCAGGCGGCCAATCTGCTTACCGCGGATGTCGATGTCGCCCGATTGCAGCACTACTTTCGGATATTTCTCTCCAACCTACGAGCCGGATACGAATATCTCCCTCAACCCTATCCGGGGCACGTGACGCTCTTTCAGGCCAGCGAACGAGCCTCGACGACGCCGCAATACCTGCGCCGAGGGTGGGACGATTTGGTCACTGGCGGCGTTGAGCATTACACGACACCAGGTAACCACTACACGATGTTGCAAGAACCACATGTCACCATATTGGCCCAACGCCTAGAATCCTGCTGTCCGGAGACCGCCCGATGACTCCGCAACTCGCGATGCGCTTGCAATATGTCGAAGCTCAAGTCGGTCGTCTGCCGGAAACCATTGCCGTGCGCTATCCCGGGGCCACACCTGATCGAGACATCTGTTTGACATACCGAGAGCTGGACGGCAGGGCCAACCAATTAGCCCGCTATCTGCACGAAGCTAGGCGTCGGGCCTGAGGTGCCGGTCGGTGTCTTCATGGAACGATCGCTGGAGATGGTCGTCGCGATCCTGGGCATCTTCAAAGCGGGAGGAGCCTATGTGCCCATGGACCCAGACTACCCGCCGGATCGCCTGGCCTTCATGCTCCACCACATCCACCCACCGGTTACCCTGACCCAATCGTTCCTGCAACCCAAGCTCTCCACGTATAGCTTGCGGCAAGCTGACGACGTTGAAGCCCACACCTCAAACACGACCATCGTGTGTTTGGATACGGAGTGGGCAAGAATTGGCCAGGAGTTGGTCACGCGCCCGAGGTGCTCGGTCACCAGTCAAAACCTCGCCTCGATCTTCTATACCTCCGGCTCAACCGGTCGACCCAAGGCTGTCCTACGCACTCACACCCAGATCGCTGATCCACGCGGAGGCAGTCAGGCGGACCATATCCTGGGGGAACAGGATCGGCACCTGCTGAAGAGTGCCCCTGGCTTTACTGGTCTCGACGCGGAAGTGTTCACGCCTCTGATGACCGGTGGGCAGATGGTCATCGTGCCGCCGGGGAAGCATCAGGATACCGGCTATCTGGTGCAGCTGATCGTCACATACGGTATCACCGCGATGTATATGGTGCCCTCTCTCCTGGGCGAGTTCCTGGAAGAGCCCGGCCTGGAAAGCTGCCACAGCTTGCGGCATATCTTCTGCTTTGGCGAAGCGTTACCGATTGCCGCCCAGGAACGTCTGTTTGACCGCCTCAATGTAGACTTGAGCGTCTATTACGGCACCACGGAGGCGCCTAGTGCCACATTCTGGCGACGGCGGCGTGGAGATGGCCAAAGGATCATCGGCCTCGGCTGGCCCATCCCCGATCGACAGGTCTACCTGCTGGATTCCCATATGCAGCCAGTGCCGGCTGGCGAATCGGGTGAGCTATACATCGGCGGTCGACTGGCCCGAGGATACTCAGGCCAACCTGCGCTGACCGCCGAGTGTTTCCTACCCAATCCTTTTGGGACGCAGCCTGGCGAACGCCTTTACCGCACCGGCGACCGGGCCCGCTATCGCCCGGATGGCAGCTTGGAGTTTCTCGGGCGGCTAGATGATCAGGTGCAGATTCGCGGCGCACGCGTTGAACTGGGTGAGGTCGAGACGATTCTGAGACAACACCCCGCGGTGAGTGCGACTGCGGTGCTGGCCCAGCAGGTCTCTGGCCCGGCCAATCGGGTCGACAATCTGGGGCACGCGCCTGAGGAGCAGTATCTCGTCGCCTATATCGTCCCCGCTCAACATGCCTCTTCTCCCACCCCCTTGGTGTTGCGAGGCTTCCTCCAACAGCAGTTGCCCGACTATATGGTTCCGACCGTGTTTGTGTTTCTGGAGAAACTGCCCCTGAATCCCAATGGCAAACTCGATCGACAGGCCCTCCTGAAGTTGGCACCGGACCGTTTCCTGCGGACCACACCGTACGTTGCGCCACGCACGGCGCTGGAGGAGGTATTGGCCAGGATGTGGGGCGAGTTGCTCGGTGTGGCCAACGGCGTCGGTATTGATGACAATTTTTTCGATTTAGGAGGACATTCCCTTACCGCGACTCGGATCGTCGCCTGGCTGCGCCATCTGTTTGGGTTAGACCTGCCCCCCAACAGCTTATTTGAGACCCAAACTGTGGCTGAACTGGCTCGGCTGTTACACGACATGTCAGATGAGCCGGCCAGCATTGAGAATACAGCCCAAATCTTACTCGCTGCCCCGGGGACGGTGAGGTAGTTGATGGTGCAACACTGCTGCTACTTCTGAGGGTACCGTCGGCGGTGTTCCGAGAGGGGGATCAGCCTCCCCCGTCTTGGGATCACCGGTCAGGTACTCGATCCCTCCGCTACGCGTGTCAACGCGGATCAGCGCTCCGCCGGGGCCCATGACCAGCTGATATCGGCCGTTGTCAGAGCAACCGGCCAAGGCTACAGCCAGAAAACCGATCACTGACATCGTCTTGATCGCGCTCTTCATTGTGTCCCCCTTCGTCCAAGCATTGAGTGATTGTCACACGCCGGAGAAGCACGTGAGACGGGCCTCCGGAATCTTCATCGCGTGTGTCGCTGCCGACCGTTCCACTCGGTGGGTGCCTTGCGGCTTGCCTCCAGCGCGGCGAGGCGCTGCGTGTCGAGCAGCCAGCGAGGCTGCGCCGCGAGTCGCGTTCGCGGCGAGACCACGTCTCTCAGAACGTGCGTTCTCCGAGTTTTCGCCGTATCTCCCGAAGGGCGGCGACTTCTTCGGTCGGAAGAGGTTTCAGGCCTCCCAGCTCGACAGCGGCCTTCAAGATCAGGGCCGAATGTTCCTCGAAGAACGCCTGCACGTCGGCGAGGCTCGGCGCAGTGCCGTCGGCCCTGCCGCGGAACAGGAACGCCGCGACCCCGTGGGTCCCGGAGCCGAACGCGAGCGCCGCCGGCACGAACTCCGGTTCCAGGCGGTCCAGGCGCGATGATATCGCCGGTTCCTTGACTGTGCCAGTCACGGCCGGTAGCCTGCGTCTGCCATGACGGCCGTGAACGACCTGCCATTTCTGCGCGCGTGCCGCCGCGAGCCCACCGCCTTCACGCCGATCTGGCTCATGCGTCAGGCCGGCCGCTACCTGCCCGAGTACCGTGAGCTTCGCGCCCGTCACGGGTTCCTCGAGCTCTGCAAGACGCCCGCCGCCGCGGCCGAGATCACGCTCCAGCCGGTGACCCGCCTCGGCGTCGACGCGGCCATCCTCTTCGCCGACATCCTGCTCGTGCTCGAGCCCCTCGGCGTCGGGCTCGAGTTCAGCCAGGGCGACGGGCCCCACATCCTGCGTCCCGTGCGCGCCGCACAGGACGTCGACCGCCTCCACGACGTGGACGTGGCCGACGCGGTGGCGTTCGTGTTCGAGACCGTGCGCCTGGTCCGGCGGGCCCTCGACGGGCGCGTGCCGCTCATCGGCTTCGCGGGCGCGCCGTTCACGCTCGCGTCGTACCTGATCGAGGGTGGCGCCTCGCGCGAGTTCCTGCTCACCAAGCGGTTCATGCACGAGGAGCCGACGGCCTGGCACCGGCTCCTCCGCCGACTCGCCGCCATCACCGCCGCGTACCTCGCGGGCCAGGTCGCGGCCGGCGCGCAGGCCGTCCAGCTCTTCGACTCGTGGGTCGGCACGCTCTCGCCCGCGGACTATCGCGATCACGTCCTGCCCCACAGCCGCGCCGCCATCGCCGGCGTCGGCGGCGCCGTGCCCGTGATCCACTTCGGCGTCGGCGCGGCGACGCTGCTCGAGCTGATGGCCGAGGCGGGCGGCGACGTGATCGGTCTCGACTGGCGCGTGGAGCTGGGGCCGACGTGGGACCGCCTCGGCCCGCGCGTGGGCGTCCAGGGCAACCTCGATCCCGCCATCCTGCTCGCCGGCCCCGAGGAGATCCGCCGCGCGGTGAAGGGCATCCTCGCCGGCGCGGGCGGGCGGCCCGGCCACGTCTTCAACCTGGGCCACGGGGTGCACAAGGAGACGCCGGTCGACCACGTGCGCGCCCTCGTCGACATGGTGCACGAGGCGAGCGCGCGCGGGTGAGCGGCCCCGACTCGGTCCTCCTGATCGCCTTCGGAGGTCCGGAGCGGCCCGAGGACATCCGCCCCTTCCTCCAGCGCGTCACCGAGGGGCGCCGCATTCCCGCCGAGCGCCTGGAGGCGGTCGCGCATCACTACGAGCTGATCGGCGGCCGCTCGCCGCTCGGTGACCTGACCCGGCGCCAGGCCGCGGCGCTCGCCGCGCGCCTCGCCGGCGAGGGGGTGGACCTGCCCGTGCACGTCGGCATGCGCAACTGGCATCCGTTCCTCCCCGACACGCTGGCCGCGATGCGCGCGCGCGGCCACCGGCGCGCGTGCGGCATCATCCTGTCGAGCTTCCAGACCGAAGCCTCGTGGGAGCGCTACGTCGGCGACGTGGCGTCGGCGCGGGCGCTCGTGGGCGACGGCGCGCCCGAGGTGGAGCTCGCCCCCGCGTGGCCGGACCATCCGCGCTTCATCGAGGCGGCGGCGGCGCGCGTGTCGGAGGCGCTCGCGGGCGTGCCCATCGAGCCGCGGCTCGCGACGCCGGTGGTGTTCACCGCCCACAGCGTGCCCGTGGCCATGGCCGCGGGCTCGCCCTACGTGGCGCAGCTCACCGGCGCGGCGCGCCTCGTGGCCGAGCGGCTCGGGCCTCGCGCGGTGGTCCATCGCCTACCAGAGCCGGAGCGGGTCGCCCCGCGATCCGTGGCTCGAGCCGGACGTCGCCGGCGTGCTCGTGGACCTGGCGCGCGCCGGCGCGCGCGACGTGGTCGTGGCGCCGATCGGCTTCGTCGCCGACCACGTGGAGCTGCTCTACGACCTCGACGTGGAAGCGCGCCGCGTCGCCGAGGACGCGGGACTCCGGCTCCACCGGGCGCCCGCCCTCAACGACCATCCGGCCTTCATCGGCCTCCTCGCCGACCTCGTGCTGCGCTCCGCACGGGCGGGGGCCGGCGCCGGCCGGCGGTGAAGCTCGTCGTCGTCGGCGGCGGCATCGCCGGCCTCGCGGCCGCCCATCGCGCCGTCGAGCTGTCGCGCGAGCGCGGCGTCGGGCTCGAGCTGACGCTGCTCGAGGCGCAGGAGCGGCTCGGCGGGACGATCCGGACCGAGCGCCGTGATGGGTTCCTCGTGGAGGCCGGGCCGGACTCGTTCATCTCCGAGAAGCCGTGGGCGCTCGAGCTCGCCCGCCGCCTCGGCGCCGAGTCGCGGCTGGTCCGGACAGACGAGGCGTCGCGCCGCACGTTCGTGGCGTGGCGAGGCCGGCTGCACCCGCTGCCCGAGGGTTTCCAGCTCCTGGCCCCGACGCGGCTCCGGCCGCTGCTCGCCTCGTCGCTCTTCTCGTGGCCGGGCAAGCTCCGCATGGGGCTGGACCTCGTGCTGCCGCGGGGCGGCGACCCCGACGAGAGCCTGGGCGCGTTCGTCCGGCGGCGGCTCGGACGGGAGGCCCTCGAGCGCGTGGCGCAGCCCCTCGTGGCCGGGATCTACACCGCGGACCCGGACACGCTGTCGCTCGCCGCCACCATGCCGCGCTTCCTCGAGATCGAGCGTCGCGAGCGGAGCGTGGTCATGGGCATGTGGCGCGCCGCGCGGAAGGCCGGCGCGGCGGCGAAGGGGGCGAGCGGCGCGCGGTGGTCGCTCTTCGTCACGCTCGCCGGGGGCATGGAGGAGCTGGTCCGGATGCTCGCGGAGCGGCTGCCCGAGGGGGCGGTGCGGCTCGGGGAGCGGGTCACCGGGATCGCGCGCGCCGGCGCCGGATGGCGCATCGCCGCCGCGTCCGGCGCCACGTTCGACGCCGACGCGGTCATCCTCGCGTGCGAGTCGTACCAGGCCGCGCGGATGCTCCGCTATCTCGACCCGTCGCTGGCCCTCCTCCTCGAGGACATCCCCGTACGCGTCGTCCGCCGTCGTCACGCTGGCCTTCCGGCGGGGCGACGTCGAGCACCCGCTGGACGGCTTCGGCTTCGTGGTGCCGCGCGCGGAGGGGCGGCCCATCATCGCGTGCACGTTCTCGAGCGTGAAGTACGCGGGCCGGGCCCCCGACGGCCACGTGCTGCTGCGCGTGTTCGTGGGGGGCGCGCTGGACGAGGCGGCCCTGGATGCCGACGACGCGCGCCTGATCGCCCTGGGGCGCGCGCAGCTCGCCGAGCTCCTGGGCGCGCGCGGTGAGCCGGTGCTCGCGTCGGTGAGCCGCCACCGGCGGGCGATGCCGCAGTATCACGTCGGCCACCTGGCGCGCGTCGAGGCCATCGAGCTCGGCCTGCGCCGCCATCCCGGCCTCGCCCTGGCCGGTGGCGCCTACCGCGGTGTCGGCATCCCCGACTGCGTCCACTCCGGCGAATCCGCCGCCGCCCAGCTCCGTTCCCACCGCCTGACCCCCCCTGCGCAACGCGAGGGGTTAGACCCCCGCATCGCGCAACATCGGGGTCAGACCCTCGCGCAACGGTGGGGGCGGACGTGCGTTGCCGGGCTCAGCGGTGGTGGGGCTCCCAGCGGAAGCGACGCACGGCGAAGTACGAGGGCGGCGAGACCCCAGGCGAGCATGGCGACGAGGCCGGTGGTGTCGGCGCCCGGGGAGCGGGCGTCGAAGGCGGTGAAGACCGCGTGCTGGAAGTGGCGCACCGGGAAGAACGAGGCGATCCGGTCGAGCATCGAGCCGGGCTCGAGCGGGAAGAACGTGCCCGAGATGAAGAGCAGCGGGAAGAGCGCGCCGTTGACCACCGCCGGCGAGGCGTGCGCGTTCCTGATGAGCGCGGTGACGGCCAGCCCCAGGGCGCAGAAGCAGAAGCTCCCGAGGACCAGGCTCGCGGCGAGCGCCACCGGGTGGGCGGGCACGCGCACGTCGTAGAGGAGCACCCCCACGGCCGTCGTGATCACGGTGAGCAGCGCGCTCACCACCAGCGACGAGCCGACGTGCCCGCCCATGAACACCCACGACGGCAGCGGCGTTCCGCGCAGGCGCTTGAGCACGCCCATGTCCCGCCGGAAGCAGAGCGTGATGGCGATGTTGGTGTAGCACGCCGAGATGACGCCGAACGCCACGATGCCGGGCACGAAGTACTGCGCGTAGCTGATCCCGCCGAGCGCGGCGATCGAGGTGGAGCGGTACATGGTCGTGAAGATGAACAGCAGCACCAGCGGGAAGGCGAACGTGAAGAACGCGCTCGACGGCGTCCGCCAGTACGTCCGCTGCTCGTAGCCCACCTGCCGCGCGAGGAGCCGGAGCGCGCTCATTCCTCGCCCACCAGCTCGAGGTAGGCGTCTTCCAGCGTCGGCGTCGACACCGTGAGGCCCGGCAGGTCCAGCCCCCGGCCCACCGCCCAGGTGGTGAGCGTGTGGAGCGCGCGCGTCGGCTCCGTGGTCTCGACCACCACCTGCTCGTCCTGCCGTCGGGCGGGGACGGGCAGGGCCTCGAGGCCGATGCCGTCGGGGAGCCGGAAGCGGATGCGCGTGCCGCCGGCGACGCGTCCGCCCAGGGAGTCGGGCGGCCCCTCGGCCACGATGCGGCCGCGCGCGATCACCGCGACGCGGTCGGCCAGCTGCTGGGCCTCGTCCATGTAGTGCGTGGTGAGCAGCACCGTCTTCCCGGTCTGGCACAGGTTGCGCACCACCGCCCACGCCGCGCGCCGCGCCCCGGGGTCGAATCCCGTCGTGGGCTCGTCGAGGAAGATCAGGTCGGGGTCGCCGACCAGGGCGAGCGCGAGGTCGAGCCTCCGCCGGAGGCCGCCGGAGAGCGTGCGGATGCGCGCGTCGGCGCGGTCGGCGAGGCCCATCATCTCGAGGACCTCGCTCACGGGCCGGGGGCGCGGGTAGTAGCCGGCCTGCCGGCGCATCGCCTCGGAGACCGTCAGCAGCTCCTCGATGCCGCACTCCTGCAGCACGATGCCGATGCGCTCCTTGAAGACGCGGTCGCCGCGCGCGGGATCCGACCCGAGCACGGACACGCGGCCGGCGTCGGCGCGCCGGAAGCCCTCGAGGATCTCCACCGTGGACGTCTTCCCGGCGCCGTTGGGCCCGAGGAGGGCGAAGACCTCGCCCTCGGCCACGGCGAAGCTGATGCCCCGAACGGCTTCGACGGCGCCGTAGGATTTCCGCAGGTCCTCGACGAGGATGGCAGGCTGTCCCATGCGTGCGCCCGGCGGCTTTCCGGGCGCGCGGGCCTCCACACCATACGCAAAGGGCCCAGGTCACGCAACCGACTCGGCGCGTATCGGCTTTCAAGGAAGCCAACCCGATGCCGATCAAGCACTGCCTGTCCCGCCAGGGCCTGATCAAGTCGGCGGAGTGCCGTCTGCCGCTGACCCGCGTGTCCGACGGCCTCGCCGGGAAGCTGGAGGCCGCCGGCTGGTATTGACGTGGCCGGACGCGCTGGCCCATGCTCTCGCCGGAGGAACCCATGAGACTGGCCGGCAAGGTCGCGCTGATCAGCGGAGGCGCGCGCGGGATGGGCGCCGAGGAGGCGCGCCTGTTCGCGCGCGAGGGCGCCCGCGTCGTCCTGGGCGACGTGCTCGACGCGGAGGGCAAGGCGGTGGAAGGGCAGATCCGGGCCGCGGGCGGGCAGGCCACGTACCTGCATCTCGACGTCACCAGCGAGACGGACTGGGAGGCCGCGGTGACGACGGCGGAGCGGCTCCACGGCAAGCTCGACGTGCTCGTGAACAACGCGGGCATCGGCGGCGGCAGCCGCATCGAGCAGACGACGGTGGACGAGTGGGACCGCATGATGGCGGTGAACGCCAAGGGCGTGTTCCTCGGCACGCGCGCGGCCATCCCGGCCATGCGCCGCGCCGGCGGCGGGTCGATCATCAACATCTCGTCCCAGCTCGGCCTGGTCGGCACCGACAACTCGAGCCCGCAGTACCAGGCGTCGAAGGGCGCGGTGCGCATCCTCACGAAGGCCACCGCGATCCAGTACGCGAAGGACAAGATCCGCGCGAACTCCGTGCATCCCGGCCCCATCGTGACGCCGATGACCGAGCGCCGGCGCGCCGATCCCGAGACGTACAAGCTGATGCTCTCGCGCATCCCGCTGGGACGCTACGGCGAGCCCGAGGACGTTGCGATGGGCGTGCTCTACCTCGCCGCCGACGAGTCGTCGTTCGTGACGGGCAGCGAGCTGGTCATCGACGGCGGCTGGACGGCGCAGTGAACGGCGCGCGGGGCATCCTCGCGCTTGACAGGGACCTGCTGACTGCGGACAAGGAGCGGCCATGGCTGACACCCACGACGTCTTCGAGACCATGCACACCATGCGGGCCATGCGGCGCCTCCGGCCCGACCCCGTGCCCGACGAGCTGATCCGGCAGATCCTCGAGGCCGGCCAGTGCGCGCCGAACGGCGGCAACACGCAGCGCTGGCGCTTCCTGGTCGTCAAGGACCGCGCGATCAAGCAGCGCGTGCAGGCCTACTACAAGCGCGCGTTCGACGAGGTGGTGGGCCCCCGCTACCTCAGCAGCACGCCGCCGCCCGGCGTGAGCCGCGCGCAGTACGATCGCCAGCACGCCGCGGTGGAGTACCTCACCGACCACTTCCACGAGGCGCCGGTGTGGATCGTGGCGTGCCTCGAGGAGGGGACCGCCACGCCCACGCGCTGGTCGGGCGCGTCCATCTATCCGGCCGTCCAGAACATGCTGCTCGCCGCGCGCGCCCTTGGCCTCGGCTGCACGCTGACCACGCGACACCTGCTGTTCGAGAAGGAGACGGAGGCCGCGCTCGGGCTGCCGCCCGGCGTGCACTCCTACGCCATCCTGCCGATCGGCTATCCGATGGGGAACTTCGGCCCCGTGGGACGCGGGCCGCTCGCCGACATCGTCTATCAGGACCGCTGGGGCACCCCGTACACCGGCACCTAGCGGGGCCTTGGCGGGCGCGAACAGGGCCTCGGGCCGGCCAGCCGTCGTTCCGGGCGGCGGACGACGGTCGGCCGGCCGAGCGGCCTCTCTCTACTTCTTCGTCGCGGGCGCCTTGTCCGGCGCCGGCCCCATATCCTTCAGGGCGAGATGCAGGGTGATCTTGTCGCCCTTCTTCACGGTCGCGAGCTCGGACGGCGGGAAGTGGACGATGAGCGTTCCTGCCGACGTCTTCACGTGAACCCAGCCATCCTTGCCGTCCACGCGCGTGATCTCGCCCGGCATCGAGTGCGCATCCGACTGCGCCAGGGCGGGGCCCACGCTCGTGGCGAGTAGCACGAGACCCAGCGCGATCGCGGCCAGGCTGCTCATGGCCGCCTCTCCACGGGCCGAGTAGATCTGCTCGCACCCGCAGCCCGCCCACTCCCGATCGATCTCCGCGGCCTCAGCCTCGGTCCTGGGTGTGATGCCCATGACCATGCCACCTTCCCCGATGCCCTTCTCGTAGAGCTTCGCGCGCTCCTCCGGAATGCCGCGGCCGACGAAGAAGCCCACGATCGCTCCCAGCACGCCTCCCGTGGCGCCTCCGGCCAGCGCGGCGGCGAGCGGCCCGGCGGCGATGATCGGCAGCCCGGGCACCGCGATCCCCGCGGCGGCGAGACCGGCGAGCAGCGCGCCGATGCCTCCCGCGCTCACCGCGCCGACGGCCGCGCCTTCGGCCGCCTTGGTCCCGAGCTCGGTCCGGCTCGGGTCGTCCTTCGGGTACCACCGGTCGCGCGTCTCCGGGGCCATGAGCACGCTCACGTCCCGGTCTCCATATCCACGATCCTTCAGGTACGTGTAGCCGCGCTCTGCGGCCTCACGGTCCCGGAACAGGCCGGTCATGATGCGATTCGACTGATCAGATGCCACGGTGACTCCTCCTTCCGGCCGGCGATGCCGGCGCAGGTGTTGCGACGGGATCACTTCGTCTTGGTCGTCTTCGTCGTCGTGTCGGCGGCCCCGGGGCCGCCCGGCGTCATGCCGATCTCGACGCTGACGCGGTTGCCCTTCTTCACCGACGCCAGGACGGACGGCGGGAAGTGGAGCTTCATCGATCCCTCGGCCGTCTTGACGTCGACCCAGCCCCGCTTGGCGTCCACCTTGGTGACCTCGCCCTCCATGGTGTGACGGCCCATGGGGGCAGGTGGGGACTGCGCCTCGACAATGGGGCTCGAGGTTGTCAGCATCAGGCCCGCGGCCAGGATGCTCGCGCTGAACAGTGGCGTCTTCATGCTCTCCTCGCTTGCCTGGTAGCCAGGCGTCGGAAGTGTGGTCGCCTCGCCGGAGGCCTCCTCGCGCGGCGCTACCACCGCGTCAACGCAACGCGCGTGCCACGGCATCCGATCGCCACAGAGAGCGGAAGACGGGCCTGGGAAGCGGGTTCGCGCGCCGCGGAGGCGCGGGACGCGGCGGCAGGAGTGAACCGCTCGGGAAGGATCTACGCGGTCAGGTGGTCCCCGCCGGGTGCGGTTGTCCGCCTCGGGGCCGGTTGACTATAGTGTTGCCGGATCGATGGGCGGGGCGATTCCAGCCGGACGACGGAGAGCCGTGAAAGGAGACGCGCCATGAAGCGTTGGGACAGCGATCCGGTTCTGAGGCGACTGGTGGCGGAGCGGCGGGAGGGCGTCGTGACCCGTCGCGACTTCCTCGCGCGGCTGGGCACCGCCGCGGCGGGGGCGGCGGCGACGACGGTCGGGGCCGGAGCGCGGCCCGCGCGCGGCCAGAAGAAGGTCGTCGTCACCACGTGGGATACCGAGCCCAACCCGGCGACGCGGGCGGCGATGAAGGCGATCGTCGACGACTTCCACAAGCTCCACAAGGACATCGAGGTCCGCGCGGAGGGCATGGGCTGGGGCGACATGGACCGGAAGCTCCAGGCCGCCATGGCCGCGAAGAGCCCGCCGACCGCCTCGCACACGCAGACGTACGTGGTGACCTCCTTCCGCGCCAAGGGCCTCATCGAGCCCGTCGACGACATCGTGAAGTCGATCGGCGAGGACAAGATCTTCCCGTCGGTGCTCCGCTGGCTGAAGTATCCCGACGGCAAGTACTGGGGCATCACGCACGCGTGGGGGGCGGAGATCTACGGCGGCCGCGGGGACTACGTGCGCGGCACCGGCGTCGATCCGCAGAGCTGGAAGACGTGGGACGACTGGCTCCGCGACCTGCCCAAGCTCGGGAAGCCGCCGCAGCACTATCCGCTCGCGCTCGCCGGCATCCCGTTCTTCGTGAACGAGGACGTCTACATGTGGGCGGGCGCCAACGGCGGGAGCCTCTTCGACGCGAAGGGCCAGCCCGCGCTGGAGAGCCCGCAGGTGCTGGGCATGCTCGAGTTCTGGAAGAAGCTCAAGCCGAGCCTGCCGCCGGGCTGGGCGTCCCACGACTACCTGGAGACGCTGTCCGCGTGGGCGACGGGGAAGACGGCATCGGTCCACATGTGGGGCCGGACCGCCGGCTACATCGACCAGTACGCGCCGCCCGACAAGCGCAACCCCGACGTGTTCCAGGTGTGGCCGAAGACCGTGGGCCCGATGGGCAAGGCGCCGCTCACCCAGTTCGACAACGAGCCGTGGGTGATCTACGCCGACGCGCCCGCCGACGAGAAGGCGGCGGCGCGGGAGTTCCTCAAGTTCTTCTTCAAGCCGGAGAACTACCGCAAGCACTGCGACTCGGTGCCCGTGCACATCCTGTCGATCTACAAGTCCGACTTCCAGGACTCGAGCTACCTGAACCACCCCGAGCGCAAGCGCTGGAAGCCGTGGCTCGACGCGCAGCTCAAGTGGGTGGAGATGGGCCGCGCGCACCCGCTCCTCGTCTGCAACCCTCAAGACATGCTGGTCCCGTGGATCGGCGACGTGGCCGCCGCGCCCATCCTCGCCGACATGGTCATGGCGGTGGTCGAGCGCGGAAAGGATCCGAAGGTCGCGGCCAAGGAAGCCACCGACAAGATCGTCCGGGACATCATCGGCAAGGCCAAGTAGCGCCGCCGGTCGGCGCAGTGAGGGCGCCGCCCCCGGGCCCGGCTCCGGGAGGCGGCGCCGGATCCTCCCTGGAATGAGAGCACCGTCGGACACCATCGTCATCGCCACTGCCCGCGCGGCCCGCCGGACCGGCCGCCGCCGGCGCGAGGCGTGGATCGGCGTTGGCCTGCTCGCGCCGTCGGCGGCTCTCGTGCTCGCCTTCGCGCTCTTCCCCGTTGCCTACAACGTGTGGCTCGGGTTCCACGCCAAGCATTCGCTGCGGGCCACGAGCACGTGGATCGGCCTCGCCAACTACGCGCAGATCTTCGGCGACCAGGACTTCTGGCGCAGCGTGTACCTCGCGACGGTGTACGCCGTCGGCAGCACGGCGCTGCAGATCGTGGCCGGGGTGGCGGGCGCCCTGATCCTGCACCGGCGGTTCCCCGGGTGCGACTTCCTGCGCGGGGTGGCCCTGTTCCCCTACATGATCCCGACGGTGATCGCGGTGTTCGTGTGGCGCTGGCTCATGAACGACCTCTACGGCGTCATTCCGTACGTGCTCGGCGCCCTGCGCATCCCCGGCATGCCGGAGGCCTGGCTGACCCACGGCACCATCATGTGGGTCCTCATCGTGCTCTCGGTGTGGACCTTCTTCCCGTTCGTGCTCGTGAACGTCCTCGCCCGCCTGCAGACGATCCCGCTCGAGCTGTACGACGCGGCCCGCGTCGACGGGGCGTCGGCCGTCCGACAGTTCGTGCACGTCACCCTGCCGCAGCTCAAGAACGTGCTCCTGATCGTGCTCCTGCTTCGCGGGATCTGGATGTTCACCAAGTTCGACGTGCCGTGGCTGCTCGGGTTCGGCGGCGGGGCGGGCGAGGCCATCCGGACGCTGCCCGTGTTCACGTACCAGCGCTCGTTCACGTACTACCAGGCGGGGATGGGCGCCGCCCTGTCAAACGTGATGTTCGCGCTCCTCCTCATGGCCGTGACCATCTACTTCGTGGCCTTCCCGCCTGCCGAGGACGACAACGATGCGTGACCGCCGCCGCCGCCGCGCCTCCCGCGCCGTGGAGTGGGGGCTCCGCGTGGGCCTCTTCGTCTTCTGCGCGTTTCCCCTCTACTGGATGGTCGTGTCGTCGTTCAAGGTGAGCCACGAGCTGCTCGCCTCGCCGCCCACGTTCTGGCCTCACGACTGGGAGCTGCGCGCCTACCGCAAGCTCTTCTACGAGACGAACTTCTGGATCTACTTCCAGAACACGATCATCGTGTCGGCGATGACGACGGTCATCGTGATCCTGGCCGGGGTGATCGGCGCCTACAGCCTCACCCGCTACGCCTTCCGCGGGCGGACGCTGGTGGCGCGGGTGACGCTGCTCGCGTACATGTTCCCGCCCATCATCATGCTCGTGCCGCTCTTCCTGCTCGCCCGGCAGCTCGGCCTCACCAACTCGCTCCCCGGGCTCGCGCTGACGTACATCTCGTTCTCGCTGCCGTACGCGCTCTGGATCCTGCGCGCGTTCTTCCAGTCCATCCCCGTGGAGCTGGAGCACGCCGCGCTGATCGACGGCGCCAACCGCGCCCAGGCCCTCGCCTACATCGTGATGCCGCTGGCCCTGCCCGGGATCATCGCCACCGCGATCTTCACGTTCATCGTGGCCTGGAACGACTTCCTCTTCGCCCTGGTGCTGATCGGCCAGGACGACCTCAAGACCCTCGCCATCGGCATCAACGAGTTCTTCCACATGGCCGTGGTGGACTGGGGGCTCATCATGGCCGCAGGCGTCATGGTGACGATCCCCGCCCTCGCGTTCTTCATCGCCGTCCAGCGCTATCTGATCGCAGGCTGGGGCGCAGGCGGGGTGAAGGGTTGAGCGCGACCGGCGACTGGGACGTGCTCGGCGGCCCGCAGCACGGGCCACTCCTCGACATCGACATCCCCTGACAGCGAGGTGACGCATGCGACGACTGACCGACAACGTGTACGTCGAGACCGGGCAGCGCGGGGCCAACCACGGCATCGTGACCACCTCCGACGGCATCGTGCTGATCGACGGGCCGCACAAGCCGAGCGACGCGGTGCGCCTGCGCGCGGAACTCGAGCGGCGCGGGCCGCTCCGCTACATCCTGAACACCGAGCCACACGGCGACCACTGGACGTCCAACGCCTACTTCGACGCGCCCGTGGTCGCCCACGAGGGCGTGCGCGCGCGCATCCTCGGCACCGACATCCCGGAGATGGTCGCGCGCGTCGCCACCTTCGGCCCCGACGAGGGACGGCTGCTCGAGAGCTACCGGCCGAACGCGCCGGTCATCACGTTCTCGAACGAGATGCGGCTGCACGTCGGCAACCACACGTTTCGCCTGGTGCACATGCCCGGGCACACCGCGTACCAGGCGGCGGTCGTCGTGGAGGAGGAAGGGGTCGTGTTCACGAGCGACAACATCTTCTGCCAGGTCCACACCTGGTTGCAGGAGGCGGATCCCGGCCGATGGCTCGACGCCCTCGAATCGCTGGGGGAGCTCGGGCTCGAGACCCTCGTGCCCGGCCACGGTCCCGTCTGCGACCGGCGCTACCTCGCCGAGCAGAGCGCGTTCATCCAGGAGTGGGTGGACTACGTCCGCGGTGGCGTGCGGCAGGGCCTCACGAAGGACCAGGCGGTCGAGAGCCTGACCGCGATGACCGACCGGTACCCGATGGACGTCGAGCAGGACGGCATGGCGCCGCGGGTGATGAAGATGAACGTGGCGAACCTCTACGACTACCTGACGGGGGCGGGCATCCACCAGCGTTGATGGGGCGGCTCTCTTGGACCTGATCGGCGTCGACGGGTGCCGTGGAGGCTGGATCGTGGCCACCTCTGGCCGCGAGTTCTCACGCGTCGCGTTTGAGATCGTCGTGGACCTCGGGCCGGTGCTCGCGAGAGCCGAAGCAGGCGGGGCGCTGGTCGCCATCGATGTACCGATCGGACTCAGCGAGGATGGGCCTCGCGCGTGCGATGTCTCCGCGCGGCGCCTTCTTGGAGCGCCGCGCGCCTCGAGCGTGTTCCCGGCCCCGGGCCGGGCCGCCCTCGGCTCCCGAACCTACGAGGAAGCGTGCGAATCGAACCGTCGCCAGCTCGGCGTGGCGATCTCCCGGCAATGCTTCGGGATCCTCGACAAGATCGACCACGTCGATCACCTGATGACTCCAGCGCGTCAGGCCTTCATAAGGGAAGTGCACCCCGAGGTCGTGTTTGCGATTCTGAGCGGTTCCGGACGCGGCCTCGGGGAGCCGAAACGGACGGCCGCGGGAGAGCGGGCTCGGCGAGAGCTCCTGCGCGAAGTGGCGCCGGCCTTCGATCCCGGCCTCGTCCGTGTCGAGCTCGGTCCGTCCCGAGTCGCCCGCGACGACATTGTCGACGCCGTGGCGTGCCTCGTCGTGGCCCGACGGGTCGTGGAGGGCAGGAGCGTTGTGCTGCCGAGCGGCGACGCCCCGCGCGACGCGCGCGGGCTCCGGATGGAGATCGTCGCCTGACGGGACGGCGGGCGGAGGGACGAGGCGAGTCAGATCACCCGCGGGTCGAGCGCGTCGCGCAGCCGGTCGCCGACGATGTTGATCGACAGCACGGTCAGCAGGATGGCCAGACCCGGGAACGTCGGCATCCACCACGCCACCGTCACGAAGTCGCGGCCGAGCGAGATCATCTGGCCCCACGTCGGGTAGACGGAGCCGGTGCCCATGCCGAGGAACGACAGCGCCGCCTCGGCGAGGATGGCCTGGGCGACCTGGAGCGTGGACATCACGATGATCGACGAGAACGTGTTGGGCAGGAGGTGCCGCCACAGGATGCGGGACGACTGCGCGCCCATCGCGCGGGCCGCCTCGATGAAGTCCTTCTCCCGGAGCGCCAGCACCTCGGCCCGCACCACGCGCGCGTAGCGCTCCCACCCGGTGAGGCCGATGACCAGGATGATGTTGCCGAGGCTCGGCCCGAGCACGGCCACGAAGCCGAGCGCGAGGAGGAGCGGCGGGAACGACAGCGTGGTGTCGACCACCGTCATGATCACGGCGTCGATCCGGCCGCCGAAGAAGCCGCTGGCCAGGCCCAGGCTGACCCCGACGACCAGGCTGATCGCGACGGCGGCCACGCCCACCAGCAGCGACGTGCGCGCGCCGTGGATGATGCGGCTCAGGATGTCGCGCCCGATCTGATCGGTGCCGAGCGGGAATCGCGAGTCGCCGGCGGGCGCCCACAGCGGCGGCGTGAAGCGCCGGATCAGGCTCTGGCGGGCGGGGTCGTGCGGCGCGACCTGGGGCGCGAACACCGCGGCGGCGATCACCGTGAGCAGGATCAGCCCGCCGATCGCGGTGAGCGGGTGGCGGACGAGCTTGCGATACGTGCGCGAGCGCGAGCGGCTGGGCGCTACGTCCGTGGATGTCGGGGCGGGAACGGGGTACGCGACGGCCATGCGCGGGGACCGGGGCGCCTCAGCGATACCGGATCTGGGGGTTCAGGTAGAGGTACAGCAGGTCCACCGCGAAGTTGAGCACGACCACGATCATCGCGAGCAGGAACACCCCGGCCTGGACGACGGGGAAGTCGAGCTGGAGGATGGCGCGCAGGATGAGGCGGCCCACGCCGGGAATGGCGAACACGCTCTCGGTGACCACGGCGCCGCCGAGCAGGATGCCGAACTGGATGCCCATCACGGTGACCAGCGGGAGCGCGGCGTTGGTCAGCGCGTGCCGCCAGATCACCAGCCACTCCGAGAGGCCCTTGGATCGCGCGGTGCGCACGTAGTCGAGGCTCAGCACCTCGAGCATGCTCGAGCGCACGATGCGCAGGAGCAGGGGGGCCTGGAAGATCCCGAGCGTCACCGCGGGCAGGATCATGGCGCGCCAGTTCTCCCAGCCGGACACGGGCAGCACGCGCCAGTGCACGGCGAAGAGCAGCATCAGCATGATCCCGGTCCAGAACACCGGCATCGACTGCCCGAGGAAGACCACCACGGTGACCACGTGGTCCACCATGGAGTCGCGGCGAATCGCGCTGTAGATGCCGGCGGGCACCGACACCGCCACCGCCACGGCGAGGGCGAGCAGCGTGAGGGTCATCGTGGTCGGCATGCGCTCGAGGACCAGGTCCAGCGCGGGAGCGCGGTGGTAGAAGGACCGCCCGAAGTCGCCGCGGACGATGTTGAAGACGAAGCGGCCGAACTGGATGGGCAGCGGGTCGTTGAAGCCCATCTCGGCGCGGAGCCTGACGCGGTCGGCCTCCGGCGCCTCCGGCATCATCAGGGAGATGGGGTCGCCGCTCGCGTGCAGGATGCCGAACGTGATGAGGGAGACGCCGGTGGCGACGACGAGCACCCGCACGAGGCGGCGGAGGAGCAGGGTCCTCACGGCCGTGTGCGCCTCGCGCGGGCGCCCCCGCTCACCCCCGGTCTACCGCTTGGCCCGCGCGTCGAAGAGCCAGAGCCATTCGTCGCCGCGGGCCTCGTACTCCACCTTCTTCGAGATGCCCGAGCGTGTCGTACTGGTGGAAGAGGAAGATGCTGGGCGCCTCTTCCTTGATGATCCGTTGGATCTGGGTGTACGTCTGCTTGCGCCGCGCCTGGTCCACGCTCGATCGGGCCTGGTCGATGAGGCCGTCGAGCCCCTCCACGCGCGCGTACCACTTGCCGATCCAACCGCCGGGCTCGGTGTGGTAGAGCGGGTGCAGGATGGCGTCGGCGTCGAACACGGAGTAGTAGCCCCAGCTCCCGTAGGACCCGTGGGTCGCCTTGCCCTCGCCCTGGAAGAACTTGTTCCAGGCCGGACCCGGGTCCCACGTCTTCGGCGTGGTGCGGATCCCCGCCTCGGTCAGCATCTGGCAGAGCGCCTCGAAGACCGGCCGGAACTCCACGAACCCGCTGTGCAGCGTGATGTCCACGCCGTTCGGGTAGCCCGCCTGCGCGAGCAGCTCCTTGGCCTTCTTGGGGTCGAACGTGTACGGGGCCACCGCGGCGTCGTAGCCGAAGGCGAGAGGATGCACGGTGGTGGCCAGCGGCTTGCCCAGCCCGGCCATGAGCTTCTGCACGATGGCCGCGCGGTCGATGGCGTAGTTCGCGGCCTGGCGCGCCGCCTTCTTGTCGAAGGGCGCGGTCCGCATGTCGAGCGAGATGTAGTGGGTGCGCAGGATGGGGGCCGAGCTCACGTAGGTCTGCGCGTTGGCCTTCAGCTCGGGGACGATGTCGGCGGAGACGTTTCGGATCAGGTCGACGCCGCCCGTCTTGAGCTCGGCGACCTGGGTGGACACCTCGGGAATGGAGCGGACGAGGAGCGTCTTGAACGGGGGCTTGCCCCGCCAGTGCTGGTCGAACGCCTCGAGCTTGATGTGCTGGTCGCGCTTCCACTCCACGAACTTCCACGGCCCCGTGCCGATGGGGCTGGTGGTGCCGAACGCCTCATCGCCCACCTTCTCCAGGTGCTTCTTCGGCACGATGGGGAAGAAGACCATGCGCTCGAGGAGGAGCGGGAACGGCGTGTCGGTGACGAGCCGGACGGTCTCCGCGTCGACGACCTTCACTTCCTTGATGGCGCGGATGTTGCCGTACTGGGGCGACTTCTTCTTGGGGTCGAGGACCCGCTCGAACGAGTACTTCACGTCCTCCGCGGTCATGGTCTCGCCGTTGTGGAACTTCACGTTCTTGCGGAGCTTGAAGTCCCACGTGACGTCGTTGACCGCCTTCCAGGAGGTGGCGAGCGACGGCTCGTACTCGAGCTTCTTGTTCTTGTGCAGGAGCGAGTCGAACATGTTGATGTTCACGAGGATCCCCGTCCGCTGGAAGTGCATGTGCGGGTCGAGGGTCTCCGCGTGCGACACCAGCGCCACGACGAGCGTGTCCTTCTGGGCGTGGGCCGGCCACGGCACGGTGAGCAGGGCGAGCAGTACGGGCACGAGCAGGGCGCGCTTCATTCGGTTCCCCTCCTATGTCGGTTCAGTCGGGCGCGGCTCGGACGACCACGGCGGTGTGGGGACGAACGCGCCGATCATCGGCAAACCCGTCGCCCTTGTCAATGGGCGCCCCTCCCCGGGACGCTACGCGGCGAGCACGTCGCGCGCGACGGCGAGGGCCCGTTCGACCTGCTCGGCGCTCACGTCGAGATGCGTGACGGCGCGGATGGTCCGGGGGCCGAGGGCGCCCATGCGCACGCCCCGGGCCAGCATCCGCTCGACGGCGGTGCTCGCGTCCAGGCGGCCGGTGAGATCGAAGAACACCAGGTTCGTCTCGACCGTCGCCGGATCGATCGACACGCCAGGGAGCGCGGCGAGGCCCTCGGCGAGGCGCCGGGCGTTGGCGTGGTCCTCGGCGAGGCGCTTCACGTGGTGGCGCAGGGCGTACACGCCGCCCGCCGCGATGATGCCGGCCTGGCGCATGGCCCCGCCCATCTGCTGCTTGAGGCGCCAGGCCTCGGCGATGAACTCGCGCGAGCCGGCGATGGCCGCGCCCACCGGCGCGCCGAGGCCCTTGGTGAAGTCGACCCACGCGGAGTCGAAGGGCGCCGCGTAGTCGCGCGCGGAAACCCCCGACGCCACCACCGCGTTCATGAGCCGCGCGCCGTCCATGTGGCTGGCGAGGCCGCGCGCGCGGGCGAGGTCGCCGACGCCGCGCAGGGTCGTCGAGCGGCCAGACCGAGCCGCCGCCCAGGTTCGAACGTCTGCTCCACCCACAGGAGCCGCGAGCGCGGGGAGTAGCGGCCGGGCGATCGGATCGCCGCGGCGGCGGTGGCGACGTCGAACTGCCCGCGCGGCCCGTCGAGCGCGGACACGTTGACGCCGGCGAGGGCGGCCGGCCCGCCCGTCTCGAAGTGGATCGGGTGCGCGGTGCGATGCGCGAGCATCTCGTCGCCGGGGCGGCAGTGCACGCGGATCGCGATCTCGTTGCACATCGTGCCCGAGGGCAGGAAGAGCGCCGCCTCCTTGCCGAGGAGCTCGGCCACCGTCTCCTGCAGGAGGTTCACGGTGGGGTCCTCGCCCTTCTGCTCGTCGCCCACCTCGGCGTCGCACATGAAGCGCCGCATCTCCGGCGTGGGCCTGGTGACGGTGTCGCTGAAGAGATCGACCTCGATGGGCATGACGGTTCGCTCCTTTGGGTGCGCTCCGCTCGCCTCAGGCTCGCTGCGCAATGCCTGGCGTCGCAGCGGCGCGCGGCGCGGCCCGCTATCGGAGATCTCGGAAGAACGCCCGGATGTCGGCGGCGAGGGCCTCGGGCTCCTCCATGGCGGCGAAGTGGCCGCCCGCGGGCATCGTCGTCCACCGCCGGATGTTGTAGGCGCGCTCCGCCCATGCTCGCGGCGGGTGCAGGATCTCGCCGGGGAAGCGCGCGTACGCCGTCGGCACCTCGATGCGCGCGTCGCTCGGGATCGGCGAGCCGGCGTGCCGGCGCGCGTAGTACGGCCAGAACGACGAGCCGATGGCGCCGGTCACCCAGTAGATCGTGATGTTGGTGAGGAGCTCGTCCTTCGTGAACCGGCGCTCCACGTCGCCGCCGCAGTCGCTCCACGTCCGGAACTTCTCGGTGATCCACGCGGCCAGTCCCGCCGGCGAGTCGGAGAGGCCGAAGGCGAGGGTCTGGGGCTTGGTGCCCTGGATCCACTGGTACCCCGCCTCCTCCGCCTGCCACTGCTTGGCCTGCTCGCGGTAGGCCTTCTCCTCCGCCGTCGGCGCCTCGCCGGCGGCGCCCTCGCGGCCGGCGGTGAGGAGGTTCAGGTGGATGCCCACCACGTGCTCCGCGTGACGGAGGCCCAGCACCGACGTGATGAACGCGCCCCAGTCGCCGCCCTGGGCGGCGAAGCGCCGGTACCCGAGCACGTCGGTCATGAGCGACGCGAACAGCGGCGCGATGTCGGCGATGCCGAAGCGCGGCTGGCCGGGACGGAACGAGAACCCGTAGCCGGGAAGCGACGGCGCCACCACGGTGAAGGCGTCGGCGGGATCGCCGCCGAACCGCGCCGGGTCGGTGAGCATCGGGAGGATCGTGTGGAACTCCCACACCGATCCGGGCCAGCCGTGCGAGAGCAGCAGCGGGAAGGGCCGCGGGCCGCGCCCCTCCTCGTGGATGAAGTGCAGGTCGATGCCGCCCAGCGGGACCGTGAACTGGCGGAAGCCGTTCAGGATCGCCTCGTGCTTGCGCCAGTCGTACGTGTCGCGCCAGTAGCCGCACAGCTCCTGGACGTACGCGACGTCGCTGCCGAAGCGCCAGCCCGCGTCGGGTGGCGCATCGGGCCAGCGGGTGCGGCCGAGGCGGTCGCGCAGGTCGGCGAGCACGGCGTCGGGAACGTGGATCGAGAACGGGGCGGGCGAGGGGGTCGGCATGGCAGGGGCCACTCTGCCATGACCTCGCCACGCACGCAATCACGACCCCAGTCCTGGTGTGGTATATCGCTGGCATGAGCTCGCCCCGGTCCTTCCTGAACGTGCCCCACGGCGCCTATCTCGCGCGCGACGTGCCCGCGCCGGACGCCGAGCTCACGCGCGTGGGCCCGGGCACGCCGTGTGGGGAATACCTGCGCCGCTTCTGGCAGCCTGTCGCCTTCACTCGGGAGCTCCACGACGTGCCGCTCAGGCTGCGCATCATGGGCGAGGACCTCGTGCTCTTCCGCGACGGGCTCGGCCGGATCGGTCTGCTCCAGCTCCACTGCACGCACCGCGGGACGTCGCTCGAGTACGGCCTCGTCGCCGAGCGCGGCATCCGGTGCTGCTACCACGGCTGGCGCTTCGACGTGGACGGCCGCATCCTCGAGACGCCGGGAGAGCCGGCGTCGAGCACGCTCAAGGAGCGGCTCTGCCAGGGCGCGTATCCCGTGCGCGAGTTCGGCGGCCTCGTCTTCGCCTACATGGGACCGCCGGGGGGCGCGCCCGAGTTCCCGATGTACGACACGTTCGATCTGCCGGGCTACCGGCTCATGCCCGCGGCCAAGTTCCGGCTCCCGTGCAACTGGCTCCAGATCAAGGACAACAGCATGGACCCGGTGCACACGTCGTTCCTCCACGCCATCTCGAGCGGCTACCAGTTCACGGAGGCGTTCGGCGCGCTCGCCGCGCTCGACTGGGAGGAGACGCCGTACGGCATGTGCTACATCGCGACGCGGCGGATCGGCGATCTCGTGTGGGTGCGCGTCGCGGACTTCATGGCCCCCAACGTGCACCAGTTCACGCGGGAGATCGAGGAGGCCAAGGAGGAGCGCGCGGCGAGCCGGCCGGTGGTGATCCGCTGGGCCGTGCCCATCGACGACACCGAGACGTGGAACATGGAGCTGGCCCAGGTGGACCCGGTGTGGGGCCTCACCGACGCGGACGTTGCGCGGCCCGGCTTCGGCCAGTCCGACGACCGGCCGTACGCGGAGCGCCAGCGGCATCCCGCCGACTACGATGCGCAGTCGAGCCAGCGCCCCATTGCCGTTCACGCGCTGGAGCACCTGGCCTCGACGGACCGCGGCGTCATCATGCTCCGGAAGATCGTGCGCGACGGCATCCGCGCGGTGCAGGCCGGCCGCGATCCGCGCGAGCTCTCGCGGCGGCCCGGGGCCGCGATCGCCACGGTGTGCCAGGACACCGTGCTGCGCATCCCGCCCGCGCCCGATCCCGAGGCGGACCGCCACCTGCTGCTGGAGACGGGGCGCCGGGTCGTCGACGGCCGTCCCGCCTGACCGGCCCATCACGCACGGCGATGCCCGAGCTGCCCGACGTCACGGTCTACATCGAGGCGCTCGACGCCCGCATCATGGGAGCGCGGCACGCCGGGGTCCGCCTCGCCAGCCCCTTCGTCGTGCGCTCGTTCGATCCGCCGATCGCCGCCGCCGCGGGCCGCGAGGTGGTGGGGCTACGGCGGGTCGGCAAGCGCATCGTGATGGCGCTCGACGGCGATCTCTTCCTGGCCATCCACCTGATGATCGCGGGCCGGCTCCACTGGAAGCCCGCCGGGACCAAGGTGCCGGGGAAGATCGGCCTCGCCGCCTTCGACTTCTCGACGGGCACGCTCACGCTCACCGAGGCCGGCACCAAGAGGCGCGCGGCGATCCACCTCGTGCGCGGCGAGGAGGCGCTCCACGACCTCGACGCGGGCGGCCTCGAGGTGATGGACACCGACGCGGACACGTTCCGCCGCGCCCTGATGGGGGAGAGCCACACCCTCAAGCGCGCCCTCACCGATCCGCACATCCTGGCCGGGATCGGCAACGCGTACTCGGACGAGATCCTCCACCGCGCGCGGCTGTCGCCAGTGAAGCAGACGCGGAGCCTCACCGACGAGGAGCACACCCGGCTCTTTGCAGCCACGCGGAACACGCTCGCCGACTGGATCGAGCGCCTCCGCCGGGACGCCGCCGGCGAGTTCCCCGAGGGCGTCACCGCCTTCCGCCCGGACATGGCCGTGCACGGCCGCTTCGGCAAGCCGTGCCCGGACTGCGGCGCCCCCGTGCAGCGGATCCGCCACGCCGACAACGAGACCAACTACTGCGCGCGCTGCCAGACCGGCGGCCGCCTCCTCGCCGACCGCGCGCTGTCGCGCCTCCTCCGCGCGGACTGGCCCCGCACCCTCGAGGAGCTCGAAGAGCGCCGCCGGTCCCGATGACGCGAGCCGTCCGGGGACGCGCGCGCGAGGGAACCCGGCCTTCCTGCCTCGGCGTCTCGGCAAGCGCGGTGGGAGAGGCCACTTGTCGATGGCCGTGTAGCGGGGTGATCATGCCCGGGCGCGGGGCACGAGTCCCCGGAGAGGAGATCCGATGAAGATCACGCGTGTGGAGGCGCTGCACGCCGATGGCGGGTGGCGGCCGTGGACCTTCGTGAAGGTGGAGACGGACGCTGGCATCACCGGGCTGGGGTGAGTGCAGCGACAACCGGAGCCCGTTCGGCATCGCAGGGTGCGTGCGCGACATGGCCGACCTGCTCGTCGGGCAGGACCCGCGGCCGGTCGAGCGCCTGTACTGGGACATGCTCCGGCGCACGCGCCAGAACCTGGGCGGCGTCACCCACAAGGCCATCGCCGGCGTGGAGCTGGCGCTCTGGGACATCAAGGCGAAGGCGCTCGGCGTGCCGGTCTACGAGCTGTTCGGCGGGCCGATGCGGGACCGCATGCGGCTCTACTGGTCGCACTGCGGGACCACGCGCGCGCGGCTCGGCCACGTACTCGGGACGCCGCCGCTCCGGACCTACGACGACATCGCCGCGCTCGGGCGCGAGGTGGTGGCGCGCGGCTTCACCGCGCTCAAGACCAACATGGTCATCCCCGGCGAGCCCGCCACCGTGTACTTCCCGGGCTTCGCCAGCGGCATCAACACCACCGATGGCGCGCCCACCGTGGAGATCCTGGGCGCCATCGAGCGGCTGATCGGCACGTTCCGCGATGCCGTCGGACCGAAGGTGGGCCTCTGCCTGGACCTGAACTACAACTTCCGCACGGAGGGCGCGCTCCGCGTGGCGAAGCTCCTCGAGCCGTTCGACATGCAGTGGATGGAGTACGACAACTGGGACCCGCAGGCGCTGCTCCAGATCAAGCAGTCCACGTCCACGCGCCTGGCCTCGCTGGAGAGCCTGGTGACCACGCGGCAGTACCGCCCGTTCCTGGAGCTCCACGCGGTGGACGTGGCGATCATCGACGTGCCGTGGAACGGCTTCTCGCAGTCGGTGCAGATCGGGCGCATGGCCGAGTGCTACGAGACCAACATCGCCCCGCACAACTACTACAGCCACCTCGCCGACTTCCACGCGCTGCACCTCTGCGCGGTGCTCCCGAACGTCCGCATCATGGAGATCGACATCGACGACGTGCCGTGGAAGGGCACGCTCGTCACGCGTCCGCCGGACATCCGCGACGGCCACATCTGGCTGACCGACGCCCCGGGCTGGGGCGCCGACATCGACGAGGAGGTCTTGAAGGCGCACCCCTGGCCGGCGGGAGGCGCGGCGGCCCCGCAGCAGTTCTACGGGATGGGCGCGGAGCAGATGGCTTCGCGAGGCAAGCCGTAGTGGACGCTCACGTCTTCTGCTCCGCTTCCTCCTGCTCCAGCCAGTCGGGCCGTGCCGTCGACGCTCCATTCCAGCCATACGAACGTATGGTCACGACGGCCGACTCGTGCTAGGTTTCTTCAGTGGCAAGGGCCCGCTTCGAATGGGACCCGAACAGGGATCACGCCAACCAGCAGAAGCATGGCGTCTCTTTCGCGAAGGCGCAATTCGCCTTCGCTGATCCGAAGCGCGTGATCGCGGAAGATCTGTCCCATCGCTCGAGCGAAGAGCGGTACTACTGCTTCGGCTGGGTCGAAGGCGGCGTCTTGACGGTCCGATTCACATACCGCGGTGAGGTCATCCGAATCTTCGGGGCCGGTTACTGGCGGAAGGGAAAGCGCATCTATGAGCAGGAACATTACGTATACGAACGAACCACTGGGAAAGCTGCAGGTGGTGTCCGACTTCCTTCCGCGACCCGAAGACCTGGTCTTTCGGGATGAAGGGGTCAAGGTCACGATCGCATTGAGCAGGCGGAGCGTCGACTTCTTCAAGACCGAGGCGCGGAGACACAACACCCAGTACCAGCGGATGATCCGGCGCCTGCTCGATGCCTATGCTGAACACCATTCGCGATCTCCGACGGCACGCTCGGCGCGGACGCGGGCAAAAGCGGCGCGCGCCGGTTAGCGCCGGTCGGCCCCGCCGGACTCGACGACTCCGGCGAGCGTGTGAGGCGGGGCGCCGCGGTCAGGCGCCCCTCAGTTCGCTCTCGACCTGTTCCACCGTCAGCTCGAATAGCTCTCCTCCGCCGCTTGGCCGTGATGCACGTCGGCAGGCGTCAGAATGTCCGAGGCCCGAATGATGATGCTCGGTGTTGTACCAGAGGAAGTGAAAGTCGCCGTCGACCCGCCGGAACCCTGAGCTGCGCACGCGCCCGCGCCGCCGGCGACGAGACGCCGGCGGCGCGGGCTTGCGGTCAGGCGCGCGCGCCGGCCGCCATCGCGGGCTGCGCCGCGCGGAGCTCCTCGTCCCACGGCCCAGGGAAGCGGCCCTTCTCGGCCTGGTCCGAGTTCGAGAACGGCCGGTCACGCCGCCACTCGCTGCGCGGCAGCTCGTAGTACACCTCGAGGCCGTTGCCGTCGGGGTCGGAGAAGTACACGCCGAGCGAGATGGTGTGGTCCGCCACGCGCACGGGCACGCTCTTCGCCTTGAGGCGGACGTACATCTCCTTGAGGTCGTCGATGTTCGACATCCGCCACGCCACGTGGTTGAGGCCGACCTGGCCCTTCGACTGCACCGGCGCGTCCTCGCCCACCTCGAACAGCGCGATGTCGTGCGCGTGGCCGGGATCGGCGGAGAGGAAGACGGCGCGGACCTTCCCCGTCTCCGACGACATCATGGTGTCCTGCGTGTGGAAACCGAAGACGTCCGTGTACCAGCGGTGCGAGCGTTCGGCGTTCCTGACGAAGATGTTGACGTGGTCGATGGACACGGGACGGTAGCCCATTGAGTGGTTCTCCTCTCGGCTCAGTCGGCCTGGACCTTGGCGTTGTAGTTGGCGTCGTACCACCAGTGCAGGTACTCGCCGTACGTGATCGGCGCGTGCCGCGCGGGGTTCTCGGGGCCCTGGCATGTGGGCAGGCAGGCGATCACCGTGTCCAGATGCGGGCCCAGGAAGTACGGGATCGCGTAGCGGTGCCGGCCCACCGGCGGCACCGCGCGATGCGGCGTGGACTTGAACCGGCCGTTCGTCCAGCGCGTCATCGTGTCGCCCGAGTTCACCGCGAACGACTCCGGCACGTACGGCACGTCGACCCACGTGCCCGCCGGCGTTCGCACCTGGAGCCCCGGCACCTCGGTCTGCGCCAGGAACGTGAGGAAGTTGGCGTCGGTGTGGGGCGCGATGCCGTACTGGTTGGCGTCGGCCTCGGCCGGCGGGTAGTGGGACAGCCGGAACGAGAACTGGCTCTCCGCGAACGCCGCGTCGAAGTAGGTGGGCGGCAGGTCGAGGGCCACCGCGCACGCGGGCAGGAGGCGCCGGGCCATCGCATCGACCGCGTCGGTGTAGGCGAGGACGGCGTCGCGGAAGCCCGGGAGCCCGTCCGGCCACCGGTTCGGCCCGGCGAAGCGCCGGCCCGCCCGCACCAGCGGGTCGTCGGCGGGGCGCTCGCGCTTGGTGAAGAACGCCTCGTTCAGGTCGGGCTTGGTGTTGTCGTCCACGTCGGACGTCCACACCGCGTAGCGGCCCATCGCCATGTAGCCGTTGTTGTGCTCGTTCATGCGGAGAGCCATCTTCGCGGCCATCGGCAGGTCGTGGAAGCGTCGGGCCTCGGCGAACGTCCGCTCGATCATCGCCGCGGGGACGCCGTGGTTCACGATGATGAAGAAGCCGATGCCCTGAAGCGCCTGCCGCAGCTCGCCCGCCGCGCGCTCCAGCGCGCCGGGCGCGCCGGCGAGGACGCCGCCCACGTCGATCACGGGGATCGCGTGGGATTCCACCTGGGAGACGGCGGCCGGCCGGGTGATCGCCATGGGTACGCTGCGCCGCTCAGACGGCGGCGAGCTGGCTCCGGCCCCAGGCCACGTCGGACTCGCGCGCCGGGCTCACCACGTGACCGGGCACCTCGTCGGCGGTGGGCCCTTCGCCCGCCACCGTGGTGCGGTGCATCACGCGGCGGTACCGGTTCTCGTCCCACGGGCGGCCGCGGTGGAGCATGCAGCGGTTGTCCCACATCACCAGGTCGCCGGCCCGCCACCGGTGCGTGTAGACGATGTCGGGGGCCGTCGCCGTCTCGAGGAGCTCGCGCAGGAGCTTCCGCGCCGCGTCGGTGGGCATGCCCACGATCTCGCACGCGTGCGAGCCCACGTAGAAGTTCCTCCGGCCGTTGACCGGGTTCACGCGCACCAGGGCCTGGGGCACGGGCGGCACCTGCGCGGCGTGGTCCGGCGGCAGGAGCCCGTCGCCGATGAGGCCGCGCGAGTAGACGAAGCTGTGGATGGCGACCCGGCCCTCGAGGATCTCCCGCGTGGCCGCGGGCAGCCGCTCGTAGCCCACGCGCATGCTGGCGAACTCGGTCTCGCCCCCCTCGGGCGGCACCTCGCGCCCGGACAGGAGCGAGGCCATCGCGGGCACGCGCTTGAACGAGCTGTCGGTGTGCCACATCTGGTTGCCCGCGTTGAAGAGGTTGCGCCGGTCGCCGGCGGGGATCAGCTGGTCGTCGTCGTCGACGTTGGCCAGGTTCGAGATCTCGGGAAGGTAGCGGCTCTGCGACACGATCGTGCGGATGGTCTTCTCGAGCGGCCCGAACCGCTCGCTGAAGGCGATCTGCTCGGCGTCGCCGAGCGACTGCCCGCGGAACAGCAGCAGCGAGTGGTCCTCGAAGGCCCGGCGGATCTCGGCGAAGGTGGGATCGTCGACCCGCCGCACGTCGACGCCGGCGATCTCGACGCCGATCAGCGGATGGAGCGGTCTCGTCTCGAGCGCCATGGGGACCCTCCCGACCACATTGTAGGTGAGGGTCCGGACGGCGAGTCAAGGCGTATGATCCCGGGAAACCTTGCGTACTCTCAGCGCGCGCCGCCCTCCCGGTGGCCCCGGAGGAGACCCGATGACGATGACGGGACGTGCCTGGACGTCCGCGGTGGCCCTGCTCGCGATCGCCGCCCTCGCCCTGACGCCCCGCGCGGAGGCGCAGGAGGCCGCGCTCCGCGTGGTGAGCGCGTTCCCCGAGAGCTCGATCTACGTCAAGCGGCTCGAGACCTGGATCGAGCGGGTGAACGCCGAGTCGAAGGGCACGCTCAAGCTCACGTTCATCGGCGGGCCCAAGGCGGTGCCGACCTTCGAGGTGGGCAACGCGGTGCGGACCGGCGTGGTGGACATGGCCATGTCCACCGGCGCCTTCTACACGAACGTGTTCCCGGAGTCCGACGCCCTCAAGCTGACGCAGACGCCCATCGCCGAGCAGCGGAAGAGCGGCGTGTACGACCACATCAACCGGCTGTGGCAGCAGAAGGGCAACATGGTGTACCTGGCCCGCATCGTCGAGCACCAGCCCTTCCACGTGTACCTGAACAAGCGCGTCGACCGGCCGGACCTGACCGGCCTCAAGATCCGCGTGACGCCCGTCTACCGCGACTTCTTCACGTCGCTCGGCGCCACCGTGATGCAGACCGCCCCCGGCGAGGTCTACACCGCGCTCGAGCGCGGCGTGGTCGATGGGTACGGCTGGCCGATCGGCGGCATCTTCGACAACAACTGGCAGGAGCGCACCAAGTACCGCGTGGACCCCGGCTTCTACGACGCCGAGGTGTCGCTGCTCGTGAACCTGGACGTGTGGAAGCGGCTCACGCCCGGGCAGCGGGACGCGCTCACCAAGCACGCGCTCGCCCTCGAGGGGCAGAACGACTTCTGGAAGACCTACGCGCAGGACGAGGCGCGCCGCCAGGAGCAGGCCGGGCTCCAGGTGATCCGCTTCGAGGGCGCGCAGGCCAGGCAGTACCTCGACCGCGCCTACGAGACGGGCTGGGCCGGGGTGATCAAGAACAGCCCGGAGCACGGGCCGAAGCTGCGCGAGCTGTTCGGGAAGCGCTGAGCGGCCGTTGCCGGCGCTCGGGCGCGCGTACCGGCGGGTCCTCGCCGCGGGCGCCGGGGCGGCGGCGGCCATCCTCGGGGTCATCGCGCTCCTGGTGACCGCCGACGTGCTGGCCAGGAACGTCGGCCTGGGCACGCTGCCGTGGATCGCCGAGGTCTCCGAGTACAGCCTGCCGCTGGCCACCTTCCTCATCGCGCCGTGGCTCCTCGCGCGCGGCGACCACGTCCGCGTGGACGTCCTCGCTGACCACGGCGCCGCCCGGCCTGGCCCGCGCGCTCCAGCGCGCGGCGGACGCCATCGGGCTCGCCGTCTGCGCCGTCTTCGTCTACTACGGGCTCCGCGCCTCGCTGGACTCCGCGCGCCAGGGCTCGCTGGTCCTCAAGTCGCTGGTGTTCCCCGAATGGTGGCTGTACGCGCCGGTGCCGGTCTGCTTCGCGTTCCTCGCCATCGAGTTCGGCCGGCGCCTCCTCGGGCCTCCCGCCCCGCCTCGCTGACGCGGCCGCCGCCATGCCGTGGCCCATCGCCGCCGTCGTCCTGTTCGGTGTCCTGAGCCTGCTCCTCGCCGCTGCCCTGCCGGTGGCGTTCGCGTTCCTCGCCATCGACGTGATGGGCGCGTGGCTCTGGCTCGGAGGCCAGGCGGGGCTCGTCCAGATGGTGCGCAACGGCGTCGCGTCGATCGCGAGCTTCTCGCTCACGCCCATCCCGTTCTTCGTGTTGATGGGCGAGGTGCTCTTCCACACCGGGCTCGCCATGCGGGCCATCGACGCCATCGACCGCGTGATCGGGCGCGTGCCCGGACGCCTGGCCGTGGTCGCGGTCGTCGCGGGCACCGTCTTCTCCGCCATCTCCGGCTCGACCATCGCCACCACCGCGCTCCTCGGCAGCCTGATGGTCCCCGAGATGCTCCGGCGTGGCTACCACCCGCGCATGGCGATGGGGCCCATCATGGCCATCGGCGGGGTGGACATGCTGATCCCGCCGTCCGCGCTCACCGTGCTCCTCGGCAGCCTGTCCGGCATCTCGATCTCGCGGCTCCTCGTGGCCGGCATCGTTCCGGGCGTCCTTCTCGCGGCCTCGTTCGTGGGCTACATCGTCGTGCGCGCCCACCTCGACGCCCGGCTCGCGCCCCCGGTGCCCGTGACGGCGGTGCGGGGCTGGGAGCGCTGGCGGCCGCTGATCGTCTACGTGACGCCGCTGGTGGCGATCTTCGTGGTCGTCGTGCTCGCGATGACGGCGGGGTGGGCGACACCCGACGGAGTCGGCGGCGGTGGGGGCGGTGGCGACGGTCCTGGTGGCGCTGGCCTACCGCTCGCTGACCTGGGCCGGCCTCGCCGAGGCCCTCCGCAGCACCGCCGCCATCTCGGGCGTGATCCTGTTCATCATCATCGGGGCCACCACGTTCTCGCAGGTCCTGACCTTCTCGGGCGCGACCAACGGCCTGGTCGCGTCCATCCGCGAGGCGCAGCCCTCGGGCCCCGTGGTGCTGATGGCCATGCTGGCCATCCTGCTCGTGCTGGGCTGCTTCATCGACCAGGTGAGCATGATGCTGATCACGCTCCCGTTCTTCATGCCGCTGGTGGCCCACTACGGCTTCGATCCCGTGTGGTTCGGCGTGCTGTTCCTGATCTGCATGCAGCTCGGCCTGCTCACGCCGCCCTTCGGCATGCTGCTGTTCACGATGAAGAGCGTCGCGCCGCCCGAGATCACGATGGGCCAGGTCTTCCGCGCGGTGACGCCCTACGTGACGCTGGGCCTCGCCGCCCTCGCCGCCGTCATCCTGTGGCCGGCGCTGGCGACCTGGCTGCCCGGGGTGCTGTTCGGGAAGTGAGAGGCGGCTGCGCGCGTGAGGTCAGGGACGGGTGGCGGTCTCGGTCCGCGCGGCGCGCGCCCGCCGCTGCTTCTGATAGGAATCCAGCTCCCGGAACGCCACGATCCGCCGGCCCCGGTACTGCTCGTACTCGCGGACGAACTCGCCCGCGTCGGCGTACGGGCCCGCGATGTGGCCCGGCCGCTTCGAGTCGGCGAAGACGTAGGTCCGGCCGTCGCGGGTGAACGTGACCACCCAGTGCCGGCGCAGGACGTTGCCGGCGATCCGCGCCGGGTCGAACTCGATCATCAGGTACCGCGGCGCGGTCTCGGGCGCGATGCTCCGGAGCGCCTCCACGCCGAACCGCGAGAGGTCCACGCACACGCCCGACTTCGACGCGAACAGCTCGGCGGGCGCGTGGATGGCGAGACCGCCGCTCGCCGCCCGCTCCGTCTCCGACAGCCGCATCGCCCGCGCCATGTCGTAGGCGAAGTTGCCCGCGATCCACGCGCTCACGTCCTCCGGGGTCTTCCAGACGGACAGCGCGGCCTCGTAGGAGTCGGCGGTCTTGAACGCGACGGTGGGGTCGCGCGGGCGCTCGGGCGCGTCCGAGAGCCGATCGGCTGCTCCCACGCCGCCGCTCGAAGCGGCGAGGACGCAGGCGATGACCAGCGCGCGAAAGACGCGGCCGATGGCTCGATGCATGGGCCGCACCTTCTCAGGAGTTCTTCCGCTCCGCAAGCTACCCTTGTGCGTGGCCGGCGGCGGCGAAGAGGGCGGGGGCACGGTGCTACTCTTCGCCGCGAGGGCGTCCGGCGCCTCTGCCGGCCCGCCCGCTCACACTCGAAAGCGAGGTCACGCATGAAAGCCGCCGTCTTCGTCGCGCCGGGCCAGCCCCTCGAGATCCGCACGCTGCCCGACCCCGAGCCGGGGCCGGCGGAGATGGTGCTCGCGGTCCGGGCCTCGGGCATCTGCGGCTCCGACCTCCACCTGAGCGAGATCGCCGACCGGTCGGGCGGCATGACCCCGCTGCCAGCCGGCACGGTGATGGGCCACGAGTTCGCGGGCGAGGTGGTCGCGGTGGGGCGGAGCGTGGCCGGACGGTTCCGCCCCGGCGATCGCGTCACCGCGCTGCCGTTCATCGGCTGCGGGACCTGCGTGGCCTGCCTGAACGGGCAGGGGCACCGGTGCCCGGCCGTCGTCTCGACCGGCCTCGGCAAGATCCCCGGAGGCTACGCGGAGTACGTGCGGGTGGGCGTGCACGAGGCGCTGGCCTTGCCGCCCGAGGTGGACGACCGCGCCGGCGCCATGGTGGAGCCGCTGTCGGTGGGACTGCACGCCGTCGATCGCGCGGGCCTTCACGCCGGCGACGCCGTCCTGGTCATCGGCGCCGGCCCCATCGGGCTGGCCGTGGCGCTCTGGAGCCGGTTCCTCGGCGCTCCCCACGTGGTGGTGAGCGACCTCTCGCCCGAGCGGGCCGATCGGGCCCTCGCCATGGGCGCCACGGCCGTGGTCCACGCTCGCGACGAGGACGTCATCGCCGCCGTCAAGCGCGAGTGCGGCCGGCGGGCCGAGGTCGTGTTCGACTGCGTGGGCGTGCCGGGCAGCCAGCAGATCGCCATGGACTGCGCGCCCACCAACGGCCGCGTGGTGGTGGCGGGCGTGTGCATGCAGCCGGACCGCATCCTGCCCGTCAAGGCCATCACCAAGGAGCTGGACGTGCGCTACGTGTTCGGCTACGGCAAGCGCGACTTCGCCTTCACGATCGACATGCTCGCCCGCCGCCGCGTCGACGCGTCCGCCATGCTCTCGGAGACGGTCGGCTTCGACGCCTTCTCCGCGGCCTTCGAGGATCTGCGCACCGACAAGCGCCGTGCCAAGGTGATGCTCTGCCCCTAGCTTTGCGAGGTGCGCCCGCTTTGCGAGGTGAGCCGAACTGGCAGTGCGAGGTGAGCCGAAGGCGAGCCGAGCGCATATGGAAATGCAGGGGAAACAACCGCAGCGCGGGCCGTGGGACCACCCGCAGCGCGATGCCCTCCCCGGGCCCGCCGCGCTGCGGTAGAGTAGCGGGCAACCCCCAGCAAGGAGGCTCACATGGCGTTCTACGAGCGCGGTCCCGTCCGCATCCACTACGAGGAGGTCGGCTCCGGCTTCCCCCTGCTGCTCATCCCGGGCGGCGGGCTCAACTCGTCCTTCCAGTCCTGGAAGACGGCCTCGCCCTTCAACCCGATGGAACGGTACGCGGCCGACTTCCGCTGCGTCTGCGCCGACCTCAGGAACGCCAACCCGGGCCAGTCGACCGGGCCCCTCGAGATCGACCGCCCCTGGGACGCCTACACCGACGACCAGCTCGGGCTGATGGACCACCTCGGCATCCGGGAGTTCCTGGTCATGGGCTTCTGCATCGGCGGGCCGATGATCCACAACCTGATCAAGCGCGCCCCGGAGCGGATCGTCGCGGCGGCGATGATGCAGCCGAGCGGCTTCCGGCCCGAGGTCCCCGACCTCTTCTACCAGAACAACATCAAGGGCTGGGGGCCGCCGCTCTGCGAGAAGCGCTCCGACGTGACCATGGACATGGTCCACGCGTTCCTGACCAGCATGTACACGAACCGCGCCGACTTCGTCTTCACGGTGTCGCGCGACTTCGTGCGCACGATCCGCCAGCCGCTCCTGATCGCGCCGGACGACGTGCCCGCGCACCCCTACAAGGTGGCGATGGAGGTGGCGAGCCTCGCCCCGAACTCCGAGGTGACGATCTATCCCTGGAAGGACACGCCCGAGCACATCGACCAGGTCGTGGACCACGCGCGCCGCTTCCTGAAGTCGCACGTGCCCGTCGCCGCCGCCCGGTAGGGGCGGGTCTCGTCTCCGGCTCCGGCGCCGGTCCCGCCGCCCCCCGGCGGGGCCGGCCGGCGCCTCACTCCACGAAGCGGTAGCCCTGGCCGTGGACGGTCACGATGTGCCGCGGGCGCTCGGGATCGTCCTCGAACTCCTCCTCGGCCTTGAGGACGGTCATGTCCATCTTGCCCGCGGCCATCGCGGCCATGTCGCGCGCCTGCTCGCGCAGGACCAGCTCGGCCGAGGCCTCCCACTGCCGCAGGAGAGGTAGCCGAGCACGGCGAGGACGGCCGCGGCGAGCGTGACCGCCGCGAAGGCGAGGAGGCCGCCCCGCCTCACCCGCGCGCTGCCGTCGCGGCTCCGCCGGCCTCCCGCGACGGGCGCGTCATTCGCCGAGGAGCTGCTGGATCATCCTCTCGGTCTCCGCGTACGCGCCCTCGCCGATGTGGCTGTAGCGGACGATCCCCTTGCGATCGACGAGCACGGCGGTGGGCCACGCCCACGTCGAGAAGCGCCGCCAGATCATCTGGTCGTTGTCCTGCACGATCGGGTAGCGCAGGCCCAGGTCGCGCGCCGCCTGCACGACCTTGGGGTAGGGCATCTCCCAGACGAACTCGGGCGTGTGCACGCCCACGATGGTGAGGCCGCTCGGCTCGTACTTCGCGTGCCAGTCCCGCAACTGCGGGATCACGTTCTTGCAGTTGTATCAGCCGTAGGTCCAGAACTCGACGAGGACGACCCGGCCGCGGAGCTTCGCCATCGACAGGGGCTCGCTGTTGATCCACGGGCTGCCCGTGATCTCCGGCGCGGGCTGCCCCACGCGCGCGCCGCGCTGCGCCCCCGATGGCGTCGGCCCCGCCAGCGCGATCGCCCCGATCACCGCCGCCGCCAGCCCGACCGCCACCGCCCGGCTCGCTCTCATGCCCTGGGTCCTCCTACGCCCAGCGTCGGCCCGCACCATGCGCGAATGAACGTGGCCCCTGAACAGAGCAGCGGTCCGCTGGCCCGTTCATGCATAGGCCCCTCTAGCCGTCACGCGCCGGCACGTGTCACGGGGTGTCAATTCCTCCCGGCTCGCCGCACCCCCTCGAGGAGCGCCCGGGCGGCCGGATGCGGCGCCAGCTCGCGGCGGACCACCCGCTCGAGGAGGGCGCCCGCCGCCTCGGCGTCGGCCCCGGTGAGCGCCTCCGCCACCAGGTCGCGCGCGATGTCGAGCACGCGGGCGTGGACGGTGGCTCGGCGTCGCGCGTCCAGCTCGCCCGAGGCCTTGAGGGCGTCGAGATGGATGGTGAGCGCGTCGAAGAGCGCGTCGATGCCCTCCTCGCGCGCCGCCACGCACGGGAGCACGGGCGGCATCCACGCCTCTTCCTTGCGCGGCAGGAGCGTGAGCATCGAGCGCAGCTCGGCCAGCGTGCGGTCCGCGCCGTCGCGATCGGCCTTGTTCACCACGTGCACGTCGGCGATCTCGAGGAGGCCGGCCTTGAGCGCCTGCACGTCGTCGCCGAGGCCCGGCACGCTCACCACCACCACGGTGTGGGCGAGCCGCATGATGTCCACCTCGCCCTGGCCCACGCCGACCGTCTCCACGATCACCGGGTTCCGGCCCGCCGCGTCCATGGCGTCCACGGCGTCGGCGGTGGCGCGCGAGAGGCCGCCGAGGGCGCCCCGCGCGGCCATGCTGCGGATGAACACGCCCGGATCCAGCGCGAGGTCGTTCATCCGGATCCGGTCGCCGAGGAGGGCGCCGCCCGTGAAGGGCGACGACGGGTCCACCGCGATGATCCCCACCGTGCGGCCGCGGGCGCGCGCGGCGCGGGCGAGCGCGCGCACGAGCGTGCTCTTGCCGCTGCCCGCCGCGCCGGTGATGCCCACCACGTGCGCCCGCCCGCCGCGGGGGTAGAGGCGCTCGACGAGCGCGGCGGCGCGCGGCCCCCCCGCCTCCATCCAGGTGAGCCCACGCGCCAGCGCGCGCTCGGAGCCGGCGACGATGGCGTCCGCGGTGGCCGCGACCTCGGTGCTGGTGGTCATGCTCCTCCGGTTGGCGCTCGATGGGTCATGGCGCGAAGACGGGATGGACGAAGGTGCGGCCGACGCCGAGGCGTCTTAACTCGCCGGGCGCGGGTTGTTTCCACTGCATTTCCATATGCGCTCGGTTCGCCTTCGGCTCACCTCGCAGGACCACGGGACGCGTCCCGGCTCAGCGCCGGCTGGCCACGACCGGCTGGCCGCGGGTGGGCTCGGGGGCGGGCCGCCGCGCTGGCGCGGCCGGGGCCTCGGCGGCGGGCGGCGCGTCGAGGACCTCGCGCACCTTGGCGGCGAGGGCGTCCGGCGTGAACGGCTTGGAGAGGAACGCGGTGCCCGCCTCGAGCACGCCGTGGCGGACGATGGCGTCGTCGGTGTAGCCCGACATGTAGAGCACGCGCATGTCCGGGCGGAGCGGCGCCAGGTGCTGGGCCAGCTCGCGGCCGCTCATGTGCGGCATCACCACGTCGGTGACCAGGAGGTGGATCGGCCCGTCGTGGCGCTCGCTGATCTCGATCGCCTCGGCGCCGTGGCGCGCCTCCAGGATCCGGTAGCCGCTCATCTCGAGGATCTCGCGGACCACCTCGCGGACGCGCGCCGCGTCCTCCACGAGCAGCACGGTCTCGGCGCGGGCGGCGGGCGTCTCGACGATGGCCGGCGCGTCCACCACGTCCTCCGGCTCCGCGGCCACCGCGGGCAGGCAGATCTTGAACGTCGTGCCGCGCGCGGGCTCGCTGTAGACCCAGATGTGGCCGCCGCTCTGCTTGACGATGCCGTAGACGGTGGAGAGCCCGAGGCCGGTGCCCTTGCCCTGCTCCTTCGTCGTGAAGAACGGCTCGAACAGGCGCGAGCGGGTCGCCTCGTCCATGCCCGAGCCGGTGTCGGTGACCGCGAGCATCACGTAGCTGCCGGGCAGGGCCTCGCCGTGCTGGCGCGCCGTGGCCGCGTCCAGCTCGATCTGTCCCGTCTCGATGGTGAGCTGGCCGCCGTCGGGCATGGCGTCGCGCGCGTTGACGGCCAGGTTCATGATGACCTGCTCGATCTGCCCGGGGTCCGCCTTCACGGACGCCAGGTTCGGCCCGGGCACGGTCACCAGGTGGATCGTCTCGCCGAGCAGCCGCTGGAGCATCTTGTGGAGCGCGGCCATGATCGCGTTCAGGTCGACCACCTTGGGCGCGAGCACCTGCTTCCGGCTGAAGGCGAGGAGCTGCCGGGTGAGCGCGGCGGCCTGCTGGGCGGCCTCGCGGATCCCCTCGGCGTTCCGCCGCAGGGCGTGGCCCTCGGGCAGGCGGCGCAGGATCAGGTCGCTGTCGCCCTGGATGACCATGAGCAGGTTGTTGAAGTCGTGGGCGATGCCGCCGGCGAGCTGGCCCACCGCCTCCATCTTCTGGGCCTGGCGGAGCTGGTCCTCGCTCTGCCGGAGCGCCTCCTCCGACCGCTTGCGCTCCGTCAGGTCCAGCGTGATGCCGCGGAGCTGGCGGGCCTCGCCGCGCACGTCGCGGGCCACGTGCACGATGTCGCGCAGCCAGATCACGCGGCCGTCGGCGGCCACCGAGCGGTACTCGAACTCGTGGTCCTTGCCCTTGGCGAGCGCGGCCCGGCACAGCGCCACCGCGCGCTCCCGGTCGTCGGGGTGCACGCGCGTCGTCCAGAAGTCGCGCTCGCGCAGCCAGTGGTCCACCGGATAGCCGAGGAGGGCCTCGGCGCGCTGGCTCACGAAGGTGAAGCGCAGGGTGGCCGCGTCGGCCTCCCACACGATGGCGTCCAGCTCCTGCACGAGGTCGTGGAAGCGCTGCTCGGAGACCCGGCGCGCGGCGTGGAGGCGCTCCTCCTCGGTCAGGTCCTGGAGGATGAGGAGCAGGCGCGCGTCCTCCTCCTCGGCGATGCGGATGCCCGACATGGTGATCCGCACCGGCCGCGTCTCGCGGCGGCGGGACAGCGTGAGCTCGAAGAGGATGTCGTGCTGGGCGACGCCGGTGAGGAGCACCTCGCGGATGCGCGGGAGGAGACCGTCGGCGTGCAGGATCTCCTCGAGCCGCTGGCCCTGGACCTCGTCGTGCTTGAGGAAGAACGACTCCAGGAACGACCGGTTCGCGGAGAGCACGCGCAGGTCGGCCGACAGCACGAGCAGGCCAGAGGGCACGCTGGCGACGATCTTCTCGGCGTAGCTCTTGAGGTTGAAGATCGCGCGCTCGTGCCGCATCTGGGCGTTGAGCAGGTGCGCCCGCTGCTGCTGCCGCCACAGGCTGATGAGGAACGCGGCGAGGGCGAGGGTCAGGAACGCGGCGGCGAGGCCGGCCAGCCATCCCGACTGGTGGAAGTCGGCGAGCGCCTCGTCCTGGTCGATCTTGAGCACGAGGCCCCAGCCGGCGGGCGCGACCCACCGCGTGGCCGCGAACACCGGGACCTCGCGGTAGTCGATCAGCTCGGCGAAGGTGTCCTGCCCGGCGGCGGCCTCGCGCGCCTTGGTCGAGAGCGTCTCGAGCGAGCGGCGGAGCGACGCCCATCCCGCCGGGGTGTGCCGGAACGGCGAGATGTAGTTCGCGTCCTGCCCGTCGACGCGGAACAGGAGGATCTCGCCGGTCCGCGTGGGGACCGTCTCCTCGGTCAGGAGCGTGAAGAGGCCCGCGGTCGGGCTCATGCGGAGCACCATGGCGCCGAGCGCGGGGCGGCCCGGCTCGCCCGCGGACACGGGGACGGCGAAGCTCAGGAGCTTCCGGTTGCTCGGGTCGGGCGACAGGTCCACCCGGAACGCGCCGGTCCGGCCCGCCACCGCGCCCACCTCGACGGCGCCCGCGTTCAGATCGCTGGCGCCGGTGGAGCGCGCCACCGTGCGTCCCTGCCGATCGACGATGAAGATGCCGGCGTAGCCGTACGCCTTCGCCACGCTGGTCGAGGTGGGGAACCACGCCGGAGGCGTCGGCGGCGCCACCGCCCAGGGTGGCGCGGACGGACGGCAGGCCGGCCAGCACCTCGGCGTCGGCGCGGCGGGCCGCGAGCCAGGCCGAGATGAGCCGGGCGCGGTCGTCGGCCACCGTGGAAGCGCGAGCGCGCCAGTGGTCCTGGACGAGCCGGCGCTCCTTGTCGATGTGGTACCACATGAAGCCGGCCACCAGCGCGGTGCCGATGAGGAACACCAGCACGTACGCCCACGGCACGCCTTCCACGGGGTTCGCGCGGGTCTGGACGTCTTCCCCTGCTACACCGCCGCCGGCGCCGCGCGCGTCACCGCCGGCGGCGGCCGCGCTCGAGGATCGTGCCTGGCCGGAGAGATTCATCGATCTGCTGGATCTCGGGTGATGTGAGCGCCTATTCTGCGCCCCGCGTTCGGCGCATGTCCAGGTTTGGCCGTCATCGCCGAGGCGCCCGCGAGCGGCGCGCGTCCGTAGTCGTCGAGCCGGATCGCCGCGCTCCGAGTCGTCCTCCGGCCGGTCCTGTAGCGTCGCACGTCGTCCCGGAGCCGCAAGTTCTGCGCCATCGCCCGGACCGGGTCGAGGCGCCAATAGAATCGCAAGGTTGCGAATTTGGCCGGCCGTCGAGCGGGCGCTCCGGCGTCCCGTTTGCGAGAGGCCGCTTGCCAAATTTCGTCGGCCTCGCGACACCGGCTCGTGCTGGCGCCACGCGTGGGTGTCGTGCGGCCACGGCAGGGGAAGCGAGCACGGGCGGTGACGGTTTCATCGTGGGCGCCGGCGCGCTATTGTACGGGCCATGCCAACCATGGATCCGGCCAAGCTCGAGGCGACGGCGACCCGCATCTTCACCGCTCTCGGCGCTCCCCCAGGGGACGCGGCGTGGGTGGCGGCACTTCTCGTGCGCGCCAACCTCCGCGGCCACGACTCGCACGGGGTGATCCGCATCCCGGAGTACGCGGCCAAGGTGCGCAAGGGCGAGGTCGACCCGACCTCGCCGGTGACCGTCGTGCGCGACAGCCCGACGACGGCCACGCTCGACGGCGGGCGCGGGTTCGGCCAGGTGGTGGCACGCCGCGGGATGGAGCTGGCCATGGCCAAGGCCAAGGCGCTCGGCATCGCCGCGGTCGGCCTCTCGCGGACGGGGCACGTGGGTCGCCTCGCCGACTACGCCGAGATGGCCGCGAACGCCGGGCAGGTGGCGATGCTCTGGGCGAACGCCGTGTTCGGTCTGAACGTCGCGCCGTGGGGCGGCGCGGCCCGGCGACTCGGCACCAATCCCCACGCGATCGCCATTCCCGGCGGTGCGGCGCCCGCGATGGTGCTCGACTTCGCGACCAGCGTGGTGGCCGAGGGCAAGATCCGCGTCAAGCGGAACCGCGGCGAGCGCGCGCCCGAGGGCTGGTTCATGGACTCGGAGGGACGGCCGTGCACCGACCCCACCGTGTTCTACGGCGAGCCGCGCGGCGCGATCTACCCCGCCGCCGACCACAAGGGCTACGGCATGGGCCTCGCCGTCGAGATCCTGGGCGGCATCCTCTCCGGCACCGGCCCCGCGGGTCCGGGCACGGGAATCTTCGCCAACGGCACGCTGATGATCTGCCTCGACGTGGAGCGCTTCATCGGCCGCGAGGAGTTCGACCGCCAGGTCGCCGCTTTGCTCGAGTGGGTGCGCTCGGCGCCGCGCGCGCCGGGGTTCACGGAGATCCTGGTGCCGGGGGAGCCGGAAGCGCGCCTGGCCGCGCAGCGGAGCGCGGGCATCCCGATCGACGACGAGACCTGGGCCCAGATCCAGGCCGTGGCAGATGAAGTGCGAAGCGAGCCGTAGGCGAGCGGAGCGCATATGGAAATGAAGTGGAAACGACCAGCACCCGAGCTTTAGCGCACCGGACATGAAGCGAAACGAGCCGTACGCGAGTGGAGCGCACATGGAAATGAAGTGGAAACAACCAGCACCCGAGCTTTAGCGCACCTGGAATGAAGCAGAAACCACCACCCCCCGAACAAGCGCGCCGTCAGGGGAACAGGCGGTCGGCGTTGCCGAACGCGATCTTCTCGGCGACCTCGCGCGGGAGCTGCGAGAGGTAGCCGCGCACCTCGGACACGGAGCCCGGCAGCGCCTCCCATCGCGACGTGACCCACGTGTCCGTCCCGGCCAGGAAGCGGTCGGGGTACTTCATGAAGACGGCCCGCCACCCGGGGTCCAGCGTGCCGCCCGGCGCCACGTCGCCGTTCCTGATGGCCAGGTCCACCCAGAGCGTGGGATAGCGATCGAGGAGGGCGGCCACCGCCTGCGGGCCCGAGCTCATGCCGGCGTGGGCCCAGATCACCCGGAGCCGCGGCTCGATCGTGAACAGCTCCACGATGGCCACCTCGTCCGAGTGCGCGTGCAGGTAGAGGTTGTCGCGCACCGCGATCTCGATCACCCGCTTGATCACCGGCGTGCCGGTCTGGCCCGCGAAGAGGTGGAACTCGCCGATCCCCCGGTGCACCTTCAGGGCCAGGCGCGACTCGATGTAGGGGATCACCGACGCGTCCTGCCACCACGTGCCGATGTCGTCCCGCGTGCGGTACGGCCGCAGGATCGGCACCACGCGCGTCGGGTCCTTCTGGTGCAGGCGGATCGTCCCGTCGTCGGGCGTGCTCGACACCAGCGCCCGCTTCACGCCGGCTTTCGCCAGGATCCCGAGGATGCGGTCCTCCGGGTACTCCGCCCAGTCGGGCGCGCTGTAATGGATGTGCGTGTCGAAGATCGGAAGGTCCGCGGTCTGGGCGCGGACGCCTCCCGCGATCACCAGGACGAGCACGGCGGCGAGGAGCCGGGACGAGCGCATTGGCGGCAAGACTACCACGGACGGTCGGCCGGCTTGCGCCCACCGTGCATCCTCTCTACGATTGAGAGCGTGTTCACGATCCGGAGCGCAATTCGCGCGCATCGCCGGCTCGGCGCCGTCGTCCTCGCCGCCGGCCTGGCCGCCTCGTGGCCAGAGAGCGCCTCCGCCCAGCCCTCGCGCGGCGGCGGGAGCATCGGATCCCTGCCCGCGGTCCGTACCGGTCCAGCCCCGAGTGCGATCGACCAGTCGCGGAGTCTCTCGACGCACGGCGTGCCGAAGCTGGGCGCGGCGACAACGCCCGCCGAGCGTCTGGTGCCCGAGCGTCGCGTGCGTGATCCCCTGACGGGCCGCGAGATCGTGATCCCCGCGCACTACGAGCGCCGCATCACCGACCAGCAGTGGTGGGTGCCGCCGCTCACCGGATACGGCGCCAACCACGAGGGTCCCGTCCACATCCAGGGCGGCTCCCAGCCTCCCGCCGACCAGCGCCAGGCTCCCTGAGCGAGAATGAACGGCGACACGGCGCTCCGTGTGGACGCAGAATCGCCGCGTTGGCCCGCTCGCCGACGTCGACATCCGCATTGCTTCACAACCTAGAAGCGAGGAGACCGCCCGTGCTCGATACCGTCGGCATGAAGGAGATCAACCGGATCTTCGAGGTGATCGACGGTCTCGGGATCCACCGGGAGCAGGTGGTGATCCCGCTCGGCACCGGCCAGGGCCGGGTGCGGCGGCTCCCCAGCGGCAAGCTCGAGATCATCGTCGACGCCGAGACGCCCTTCGAGCAGTGGGTCGAGGGCCTGCCCGGACTGATCCGCGCCGCCCAGGGCCAGTGAGCGTCGCCCCAGGCGGACGCGCCCTCCGTCGCGACCTCGGCCTCCTTCCTCTCGTCGCGATCGTCTTCTTCAACGTCAGCGGCGGTCCCTACGGGATCGAGGACGCGGTGTCCTCGTTCGGCCCCGGGCTCACGCTGCTGCTGCTGGCCCTGACGCCGGTCGTGTGGAGCCTGCCCGTGGCCCTCGCCATGGCGGAGATGGCGTCGGCCCTGCCCGACGAGGGCGGCTACGTGGTCTGGGTGCGGCGAGCGTTCGGTCCCTTCTGGGGCTTCCAGGTCGGGTGGTGGAGCTGGCTGAACAGCTTCGTCGACGTGGCGGTGTACCCGGCGCTCTTCGCCGACTACCTGAAGTTCTGGTGGCCGGCGATGGGCTCGGTCGAACGCTTCGCCGCCGCGCTGGCCTTCATCTGGCTGCTCACCGGGCTCAACCTGGCCGGCGTGCGGCTCGTGGGCCGGAGCGCGGTGGCGCTCGGCGTGTTCGCGCTGGTCCCCATGGCCGTCTTCACCGTGATCGCGGCCACGCGCGCCACGCACGCGCCGTGGCTGCCTCTGGCCGCGCCCGGGCAGGGGCTGGTCGAGGGGCTGGGCCTCGGGCTCGCCGTGATGATGTGGAACTACTCGGGCTGGGACACGCCCAGCACGTGCCTCGGTGAGACGCGCGCGCCGGAGACGGCGTTCCGTCGCGCGCTGTTCATGGCCGTGCCGCTGATCTCGCTCGCCTACCTGCTGCCCGTGGCGGCGGGGCTCTCGGCGACCTCGGACTGGAAGGCCTGGGATACCGGACACTGGCCGGTGATGGCCGCCGCCGTCGGCGGCCCGGGACTGGCCAGCCTTGTCACGATCGGCGCGCTCGTCGCCACGTCCGGGCTCTTCCTGTCGTCGCTCCTCACCAACTCACGGCTGCCCTTCGCGCTGGCCCGCGCCGGTCAGATGCCTCGCTGGCTGGGCGCGGTGCACGCGCCCTCCGGCACGCCGCGGGCCGCCGTGCTCGCCTCGAGCGCCGCCTACAGCGTGTTCGCGTTCTGGGACTTCAAGGAGCTGATCGTCCTGAACATCTGGCTCTACTCGATCTCGCTCCTGCTCGAGCTGGCCGCGTTCGTGGCGTTGCGCCTGCGCGAGCCCGACCTTCCGCGGCCCTGGCGCGTCGGCGGCGGGGCGGTGGGGATGTGGCTGACCGCGGCGCTTCCCGCCACGATGAGCCTCGTGGCCATGGCCACGGCGGGCTGGCTCAACACCCTGGTGGGTACTGGCGCCGCGCTCACCGGCCTCGTCGCCTACCGGTGCTGGGCCTCGGGCCCGGACCGCGCGAGGGCCTGAGCCAGCCGGAGCGCGGCGGCCACCGGCGCCTCGCCGGGCGCGCGCGGCGTGAGCGCGACGCCGTGGCCCCGCACCGCACGCCAGACGCCCCCGCGGAAGCCGGCGTCCTCCATCAGGCGTCCGGCCCACGTCACCGCGAAGGGACGCGGAAGCCGGAGCCGGCGCGCCAGCCCCACGCCCAGTGCCGCGAGCTCGGCCTGCGCGTCACGCACGATCGCGCGGGCGCGGCGGTCGCCTCGCGCCGCGCGGCGCAGCACGAGCGCCGCCCGCGCGGCGATCCTGGCGACGGCGTCGGGCGCGGTCGCCAGGCGGCGCGCCTCCGCCGGGTCGCCGGCCGCGATCCAGCGCCGGCCGATCCAGAACGCCGAGCCCTCGTCACCCACGAGCGGACCGAGCCCGCCCGCCCGCGCCCAGCGTCCCCGCGCGTCGCGGCCGAGCGCGATGGAGCCGGTGCCGGCGAGCACGAGAACGCCCGCCTGGTCGCCGAGCGCGCCACGGAACGCGGCCTCCACGTCGGAGATCGCCTGCACGCGGCGGGCGAGGCCGGCGAGCCGGCGCTCGGCGCGGGCGCGCTCGGCGGCGGTCCACACGCCGCGCGCGGCCACCACCAGCACGTCAACGTCGCCGCGGCCGATCCCGAGCCGTCGCCAGAGTCGGGTGAGCGGCTCGGCCGGATCGCGGGTGGGGCCCGCGGGCCCCTCGGCGCGGAGACGCCGCCCGTCGCGCTCCACGGCGAGGACGCGGGCCCGCGTACCGCCCACGTCGGCGCCCACGACGAGGCCACGCCCGGGTCCCGTCAGCCGAGACGCCGAGGCGGCGCGTGAGCCCGCAGGGGCGCGAGGTCGCCGGCGTGTGCTGTTCAGAGGCTGCTCGGTCTGGAAAGGGTGGCGGTCACGCGGAGGATTGTACGTCCTGGTATGCGTGAGCCCGCAGGGGCGCGAGGTCGCCGGCGTGTGCTGATCCGAGGCTGCTCGGCTTGGAAAAGGGGCAGGGATGTACGTCCTAGGCGGTACGTGGAGGCCGCAGGGACGCGCGATGTCGCCGGCGTGTGCTGATCAAGGGCTGCTCGGCTTGGAAAAAGGGCATCATGGCGGGAGCCCATGGCCTCCGCACCCCCGTCGGGAGGATTGACGTGGCCGGACTACGCCATGCTCGTGCTCGCCCTGGGTGCCCTCGTCGCGCTGGGCGCGGCGTTCAGCCGTGGGCAGAAGGACACCGGCGACTTCCTGCTCGCTCGCCGCCGCATCCCGTGGTGGGCGGCCTCCCTGTCCTTCCTCGCCACCGAGATCAGCGCGGTCACCATCATCTCGGTGCCCGCCACCGCGTACAGCGAGAACTGGCAGTACCTCCAGTTCTTCGTGGGATCGAGCCTCGCCAAGTTCGTGGTCGCCTGGCTCTTCATCCCCGCCTTCTACCGGCACGACTGCACGACGATCTACGAGTTCCTCCGGTACCGGTTCGGCACGGCGAGCCAGGTGACGGGCTCGATCTTCTTCTTCGTCACCCGCCTGCTCGGCTCGGGCGTCCGCCTGATGGCCGCCGCCCTCGCCGTGTCGATCCTCGTGGGCTGGCCGCTCCCCGCCACCATCGCGCTCTTCACCGCCGTGTCCATCGCCTACATCGCGGCGGGCGGCGTCAAGGCGGTGGTGTGGACGAACGTGCTCCAGGCCGGCGCGTTCCTCGTCGGCGGGCTCGCCACCGTCGTCTTCCTCGCCGCGTCGGTCGACGGCGGGCTGGCCGCCATCTACGCGACCGCCGCCGAGGCGGGGAGGATCACCGCGATCAACTGGGGCCCGACGCCGGGCGCGCCCGACTTCTGGCCGCGCGTCCTCACCGACCCCAACATCTTCTGGCTCGCCGTGCTGAACGGGCTCGTGGGCTCGATGGCGGCCTTCGGCACCGACTACGACCTGATGCAGCGGCTCCTCACCGTCGAGAAGCGCCGCGAGAGCCAGCGCACGCTCGCCCTCACGCCCATCGGGACGCTGGTGACGCTGGCCCTCTACCTGTCGATCGGCGCGGGGCTCTTCACGTACTACGCGCAGCACCCGGGGCAGGCGCTGCCGCGTCCCGACGAGATCTTCCCGTTCTTCATCCGCACCGCGATGCCGGAGATCTTGCGCGGGCTGATGCTCGTCGCCATCGTGCTCGCCTCCATCGACTCGCCGCTCGGCTCGCTCGCCGGCTCGTTCGTCACCGACATCTATCGGCCGCTCATCGCGCGCGGGCGGAGCGAGCGCCACTACGTGCTCGTCTCGCGGGTCGCGGTGATGGGCTTCGGGCTCGCGCTGGCCCTGCTCGCGTGGGGGTTCTCGTACTTCGACCGCATCCTGTGGCTCGCGTTCAAGATCGCCGGCGTCACCTTCGGCTCGCTGCTCGGCGTGTTCCTCCTGGGCCTCCTGACCGGCGTGCGCGCCAACCGCGCCAACGTGGTGGCGATGACGGTGATGGCGCTGGTGAACCTGGTCCTCCTCGCGCTGGCCGAGGCGCGCGTGATCGCGCTCGGCTGGTCGTGGCTGGTCATCCTGGGCACGGTGGGAACGATGGCGCTGGCCGCTCTCCTCGCGCCCGCGCTCGACGGCGCGGCCCGCCCCGCGCCGCGCGGCTGACCACCGCCGCCCGGGCGCTCCGGAGCGTCGAGGGGCGGCGGGGAGGGACCTGGGGTCACGGGACCCTTTCCCTCCATCGGTCAGCGGACCGAGCGCGCCCGGATGGAGCCCAGTCCCAGCGGGGTAGCGGACGCGTGCGGCGTGGTCCCACGACCCCAGGTCCCTCCCCGCCGCCCCGCCCACGCGCGGGCTATCCGGGGAGCCCAGGAGGACGGCGTATCATCGGCGCATGAACCCGGCACGCGAGGCGGGCGACGACGCGCGGGTCCGCATCCGCGCGGGGCTGATCTCGCTCGTCGTCTCGGCGGTTCTGCTCGGGGTGAAGTACTGGGCGTACCTGCTCACCGGCTCCACCGCCATCCTGTCCGACGCGCTCGAGTCGATCGTCAACGTGGTGGCGGCGGTGTTCGCCCTGAGCGCGCTCGCCTTCGCCGGACGGCCCGCCGACCGCAACCACCCCTACGGCCACGGCAAGGTCGAGTTCATCTCCGCGGCCTTCGAGGGCGGCCTCATCGCGTTCGCCGCCGTGCTCATCGTCTACGAGGCCGCCCAGGTCCTCGTGCGCGGGGCCACGCTGCGCCAGCTGGACACCGGCGTGGGCATCGTGCTCGCCGCCGGCCTGGTCAACCTCGCGCTGGGCACGTTCCTGGTGCGCACCGGGCGCCGGCACGGCTCGATCGCCCTGCTCGCCGACGGCCAGCACGTCCTCGCCGACTTCTGGACCAGCGTGGGCATCGTGACCGGGCTCGTCGTCGTCCGGGTGAGCGGGCTCGCGTGGCTCGATCCCCTCGTGGCGCTCGTCGTCGCCGGGAACCTCATGCGGACGGGATTCCGACTGGTCAGGCACGCCGCGGGCGGCCTCCTCGACGAGGAGGACCCGGCGCTCCTCACCCGCCTGCTCGACGTCCTCCGGGGCCACGTGGGCAAGGGCGTGATCCGCGTCCACCACCTGCGGGCCATCCGCTCCGGCAGCTCTCACCACGTCGACGCGCATCTGGTGGTGCCCGAGTTCTGGTCCGTGGACCGGGCCCACGAGGTCGCGGAGGACCTGTCCCGCCGCGTCATCGCCGAGCTGGGCGTGGAGGGCGAGCTGGTGTTCCACACCGATCCCTGTCACCGCGCCTACTGCGCGATGTGCGATCTGGACGACTGCCCGGTGCGGAAGCAGCCGTTCAGCGGTCGCCCCCTCCTGACCCTGGACGAGGCGGTGCAACCTGACCTGATCCCGTGAATGCCGAGCGGTGGGATTGTAGAGGCCCGTGGCGGTTACCGTATTCTGCGAGGATCATTAGCTCAGCAGCCGGGCGAGCACGGCGTCGAGCTGGCAGCGGCGCCAGCCGTAGGCGGTGGCGCCGCCGACGCCCGGCGCGAGCAGGCGCGCGTCGTAGGGGTCTCGCATCAGCGCCACGGTGAGGGCGCGGCGCGCCGCCGTCCTCGCCTGGAGCGCGTCGAGCAGCGCGCGGTTCGACGCGTAGAGGTGCGCGTCGTAGAGGAAGAGGACCACGGCGTCCACCGCGGCGGCCTGGTCCGCCGCCGCCGCGATCTCGGCGGCGTCGGGCTCGACGCCCACCACGCGCACCTCGGGCGCGATCCCGTACGCGGCGAACGCCGACTTCACGTAGCCCGCCTCGTCGAGCATCTCGTCCTCGATGGTGATCCGGTCGGCCAGCGCGGACAGGCGGGGGAACACGGCGAGCACGCGCCCGTTCAGCCGGAGCCGCCAGTCCGCGGGCAGCGGGCTCACCACGGTGACGGCGCGCGTCGCCATCGCCCGGGCGAGCGGCGCGCCGTCGGGCTCCGCGCGTGCGGGGCCGCCGTCGAAGCGCGCGCTCCGCCGGGCGCACAGCGCCTCCACGCGCGCCGCGCTGTCCTCCAGCTCGCGTCGGGGCAGCGTCCCGTCGCGGGCGGCGGCGAGGAGCGCCGCGTGGGCGGCGCGCTGGGCCGCCTCGGTGTGGCACACCAGCAGCACGTCGTGGCCGGCCGCGGCCGCCCGCACCGTGGCCTCGCCCACCGGACAGAGCTCGCCGATCGCGCCCATCTCGAGGTCGTCGGACACGATGACGCCGCGGAAGCCGACCTCGCGGCGGAGGTAGTCGTGGACGATGAGCCGCGAGAACGTCGCGGGGGTGGCCGGGCTCGCGTCGAGGGCAGGGTAGAGCGGGTGGGGACGTCATCAGGCAGTCCACGCCGGCCTCGATCGCCGCGAAGAACGGCGGCAGGTGGCCGGCGTGCATCTCCGCCCAGTCCGATCCGATGACGGGAAGCCCGAGATGGGCGTCGACCGGGGCGTGGCCCTTGCCCGGAAAGTGCTTGGCGCAGGCGGAGAGCCCGGCCGCCTGCATGCCCCGGATGCGCGCCGCCCCGTAGCGGGACACCAGCGCCGGGTCCTTGCCGTAGGAGCGGATGCCGATGTTCGGGCTGTAGCGCTCGGTGAGCACGTCGAGCACGGGCGAGAAGCTCAGGTCGACGCCGAGGCGCCGCATCTCGCGGCCCTCGATCAGCCCCTGGCGGTGCACGAACGCGGGATCGCCCGCGGCGCCGGCGGTCAGGTTGTCGGGGAAGATGGTCACGCCCGACCGCAGCATGACGATGCGCCCGCCCTCGTGATCGGTGGCGACCAGAAGGCGCCGGCCCAGCGCCTCCTCGAGACGTGTGAGCGCGCGAGCCAGGCGCTCGGGCGTCTCGAAGTTCCGGCGGTAGAGGATGATCCCGCCGGCCTCCGTCTCCCGGAACAGGCGGATCTCCGCGTCGCCGACGTCGGGGCCGCGGATGCCCCACATGAGGCGGCGTCCCACCAGGGTCTCGAGCGTCATGGCCTCACGCGTACATCAGGTACGGGCGCCGGGCCGCGGCGAAGCGCGACAGCGCCGGCCCCCACGAGCGCTCCATCCGCGCGATGGGCACGCCGCGCTCGATGGCACGCCGGATGCGGTCGTTGCCGCAGAGCACGTCGATGGGCCACCGGCGCCACTGGAACTCGTACGGCGGCCGGCGCCAGCGGAAGCGCGGGCCGCCCTGGCGCCGCGCCTCGGCGATCAGGTGGAGGTACGTGGCGAAGGAGCGGAACCGCGCGGGGTCGGTGACGTGCACCTGGACGCCGCCGCAGCGGCGGCCCTTCCACTTGTGGAAGGCGGGCTCGAAGCCGGCGGCGCGGAAGCGCACGCCGGGCAGCCCGCGCCGGCCGAGCGCGGCGGCGAGGCGCTCGCCGTCCAGGTAGGGCGCGCCGACGAGCTCGAACGGCCGCGTGGTGCCGCGGCCCTCGGAGAGGTTCGTGCCCTCGAGCAGGCAGCCTCCCGGATACACGAGCGCGGTGTCGGGCGTCGGCATGTTGGGCGACGGCGGCACCCACGGGAGCCCCGTGTCCGGCCAGAACATGCGCCGGCGCCAGCCGAGCATCGGCACCACGGTGAGGTCGCAGCCGAAGCCCTGCGTCTCGTTGTGGTAGGCGGCGAGCTCGCCGATGGTCATGCCGTGACGGATGGGCAGGGGATGCAGGCCCACGAAGGACGGCTCGTGCGGATCGGGCCAGTTGCCCTCGAGGCGCTCGCCCCCGAGCGGGTTGGGCCGGTCGAGCACGACCACGGGCACGCCCGCGCGCGCGGCCACCTGCATGGTGAGCGTCATCGTCCACGCGAACGTGTAGTAGCGCGCGCCCACGTCCTGGAGGTCCACCACGACCGCGTCCAGGCCCTCGAGCCACTCGGGCGCAGGCGCCAGGCGCGTGCCGTAGAGGCTCCGGATCACGAGCCGCGTCCGCCGGTCGCGCTCGGCGGGGATATGGGCGTGGTCCTGGGCTGCGCCGCTCCAGCCGTGCTCGGGGGCGAAGAGGGCGCGGAGCTCCACGCCCGGCAGGCCCTGGACGACGCGGCGCGCGTGGATCAGGTCGTGCGTGACGGACGCGGGATGGCAGAGGAGGCCGACGCGCCGCCCGGCGAGCAGGCGCGGGCGCGCGCGCAGGACGTCCAGGCCGGAGCGGACGGTCGATCACGGCTTCGAGCATCAGCTCGCGCTCTATCGTACCCTCGTCAGGCGCGGAGGGACGGGCGGACTATCCTCCGAGCACCATGAGCGTGCGCTACGACCGGTTGCCCACCGAGCGCGCGGACGCGCGGACGCGCCGGCTCGACCGGATGTCGCCCGCGGCGGTCGCCCGTGTCATGAACCAGGCCGACCGGCGCGCGGTCGCCGCGGTGGGCCGCGCGCGGCCGGCCATCGCGCGGGCCGTGGACGCGATCGTGGGCGCGCTCCGGAGCGGCGGGCGCCTGCACTTCGTCGGCGCGGGGACGAGTGGCCGGCTGGGCGTGATCGAGGCCGCGGAGTGCCCGCCCACGTTCGGCACGTCCCCCGCGCTCGTCCGCGCGGTGATGGCCGGCGGCCGCGCGGCGGTGTTCCGCGCGCGCGAGGGCGTGGAGGACGACGCGCGGGCGGCGGCGCGAGAGGTCCGGCGCCGCGCGCGCGCGGGCGACGCCGTCGTGGGTGTCGCGGCGAGCGGCGTCACGCCGTTCGTGCGCGAGGCCCTTCGCGTGGCGCGCCGCCAGGGCGCCCGCACCGTGCTCGTCACGTGCAACCCCGGTGTCTCCGCGCGCGTCGCCGACGTGGTGATCGCGCTCGACGTGGGCCCGGAGGTGCTCGCCGGGTCCACCCGCCTCAAGGCGGGCACGGCGACGAAGCTCGTGCTCAACACGCTCACCACCGCGACGTTCGTCGCGCTGGGCCGCGTCCACGGCAACCGGATGGTCGACGTGACGCCCGGCTCCGCCAAGCTCCGGGCGCGCGCCCGGCGGCTGGTCCGCGAGATCGGCGGCGTGAGCGATCGCCGGGCCGCGGACCTCCTGTCGCGAGCCCGCGGGCGCGTGAAGGTCGCGATCGTCATGGCGCGCTGCGCCGTCTCCGACGCCAGGGCGCGCGCGCTGCTCTTCGCCGCGGGCGGACGGCTCCACCGGGTGCTCCCGGAACGCTGACGTCCCGGCCGCACCGTGCGAGGTGCCGCGCGCGCGTCGGTCAGGTTGCGCGGCGCAAGTCCTTCTGCCACCATCGCTCGCATGAGATCGACGCTGGCGCGGACGGACGCCCCGGGGAGCGCGGGGAGCCGCCCGGTCTCGCCGCGGGCCCGCACAACGGCCCTCGTCTCGTGCGCGATGCTCGTCGTCCTCGCCGGCGGCGCCGTCGCGCCGTCCCAGGGCGAGGACGCGGCCATCCGCGCCGCCACGGACCTGGTGATGCGGCAGCTCGAGGCCTTCCGCCGCGACGACTTCGAGGCGGCGTACGCCCTCGCCTCGCGCGAGGTCCGGAAGATCTTCGATCGCGCGGCGTTCGAGCGCATGGTGCGCAGCGGATACCCGGAGATCGCGCAGTCCGCCGCCGCGGACGTCGAGGCGAGCCGCCAGACCGGCGACGGGCAAGTGTACCTCCGGCTCCGGATCCGCGGCGCCAACGGCCGGAGCGTCGAGGCGGTGTACGAGATGGTCCGCGAAGGGCGCGACTGGAAGGTCAACGGCGTGATCGCCCGGGTCGCCCCCACGACGTGAACGGTCGCGCGGCTCGCCTTGCGGGGCGGTTGCTTCCACTGCATTTCCGTATACGCTCGGCTCGCCTTCGGCTCACCTCGCACAGCTATGGACTTTGACTTCACCCCCGAGCAGCAGACCTTCCGTCGCGAGGTGCGCGAGTGGCTCGCACGGAACGTCCCCGACGACCTCCGCGGCCGCGGCTTCGCCGCCTCGCGTGGCGAGCGCCACCAGGTGGAGCGGCTGCGCGAGTGGCAGCGCACGCTCTACAAGGCCGGCTACGTCGGCATGGACTGGCCGGCGGAGTACGGCGGGCGCGGCGCGTCGCTGGTGGAGCAGATCGTGTTCTACGAGGAGATGTCCCGGGCGCAGGCGCCCCAGCCGCTCAACCGCAGCGGGCTCAGCATGCTCGGGCCCACGCTTGATGAAGCACGGCACGCCCGCGCAGCGGGCGCGCCACCTCGACCGGATCCTCACCGCCGAGGAGATCTGGTGCCAGGGCTTCTCGGAGCCCAACGCGGGCAGCGACCTCGCCAACCTCCAGACCCGCGCGGTGCTCGACGGCGACGCGTACGTGATCAACGGCCAGAAGGTGTGGACGAGCATGGGCCACGTGGCGGACTGGGGCTTCTTCCTCGTGCGCACCGATCCCGCGGCGGCCAAGCACAAGGGCATCACCTTCATCCTCATCGACATGAAGACGCCGGGGATCACCATCCGTCCGCTGCGCCAGATCACCGGCGAGGCGGAGTTCAACGAGACCTTCCTCGACAACGTGCGCGTGCCCGCCGCCAACGTGGTGGGCAAGGTGAACGAGGGCTGGGGCGTGGCGCTCACGACGCTCGCCTACGAGCGCGACGTGTTGACGTTCATCCGCCACATCAGCCTGCGCACCGCGCTCCACCGCCTGATGGAGCTCGCGCGCCGCACCGACCGCGCCGGTCGCCCCGCCGCGCTCGACCCGGTGATCCGCCAGCGCGTGGCCGACATCGTGATCGGCGAGCGGCTTCTCCAGCTCGCCGGCTATCGGAGCCTCACACGCATCCTGCAGGGCGGCACGCCCGGCCCCGAGGGCTCCACCGCGAAGCTCTTCTGGAGCCTGCTCGACCAGGACCTCGCCGAGGTGGCCACGCAGGTGATCGGCCCGTACTCGCAGATCAAGGCCGGCCACCCGCTGGCCCCCGACGAGGGGCAGTGGGCGTTCTACGCGCTGCTCGCGCGCGGCAGCGGCATCCGCGCCGGCACCTCGGAAATCCTCAGGAACATCCTCGGCGAGCGGGTCCTCGGCCTGCCGAAGGACTGACACCGCGGGCGCGCGTGTCGGACGGCTCGGAGCGCGGCGTGGCGCCGGTGGTGATCCGTCCCCTCGGGCCCGGTGATGCCGCGCAGTTCCGCGAGGTGCGCGTGCGTTCCCTGCGCGAGCACCCGGACGCCTTCGGTCGGAGCCCGGACGAGGTGGACGACGTCGCGGTGACGGCCGAGCACTTCCGGCGGGACGCCGGCGGGGAGTGGGACGTCATGCTCGGCGCCTTCGCCGGGGACAGCCTCGTGGGCATCGCCGGCTGCCACCGGGAGCGCGCGATCAAGCAGCGTCACGTGGCGTACGTGTGGGGCGTGTACGTGGCTCCCGAGCGCCGCGGCACGGGCGTGGGACGGCGGCTCGTCGAGGCCGCCATCGAGCGGGCGCGGACGTGGTCGGGGCTCGAGGCGCTCTGGCTCGACGTGACGACCACGAACCGCGGCGCCCGCGCGCTGTACGCCTCGTGTGGCTTCGTGACCGCGGCCACCAAGCCACGGGTCCTCAAGGTGGGCGACCGCTACTACGACGAGGAACTGATGATCCTCGACCTCCGCGCCGAGTAGACGTGCCGATACACCAGCCGCGTGAGCGCGGCATTCCCTCGTGGTAACATGGTCACCAGTTCGTGACCATGGGAGGACGGAGGAGACCATGAAGCAGATGCCGGCCGGCGAGTTCAAGGCGCGCTGCCTCCGGGTGATGGAAGACGTCCGGAAGTACCGGAGCGCCGTGGTCATCACCAAGAAAGGGAGGCCGGTGGCCAAGCTGGTGCCCGCCGACGATCCCGGCCCCGACGTCTTCGGCTGTATGGCCGGCACCGCGGAGATCGTGGGTGACGTCGAGGCCCCGGTCCTCCCCCTCCGCGCCTGGAAGACCGCCCGGTGATCCTCCTCGTGGCCCCGGTCGTTTCCCCCCGCGCGCGAGAGACCAGGCGGTGATCCTCCTCGACACGCACGCCTGGCTGTGGCTCTGCGTGGAGCCTCGCCGGCTGTCGACCGCGGCAGCGGCGGCGATCCGCGGGGGCCTCCGGACGGGCGGCATCAGCATCGCCGCAATCAGCTTGTGGGAGTTGGCGATGATGATCGCCCTCGGCCGTGTGGTTCCGCGCGGGACGCCCGAGGCGTGGCTTGCGGACCTCGTCGACCGTGCGGGTGTGCACGTGTGGCCGATCACGCCCGTGGTGGCGGCGCTCGCCACGCGCTTCCCCGACGACTTCCCCGCAGATCCGGCGGACCGGCTGATCGCGGCAACCGCTCAGGCGGACGGACTCACGCTGGTGACGCGCGACGCGCGGCTCCGGCGGAGCCCGTTCGTCAAGACCGCGTGGTGACGGCGCCAGCCTCCGTGGTCGTCGTGCGCGCGATCACGCCGAGCGCGATCTCCACCGCTCGGAGCATGAGCCGGAGGTCCATGCTCGGCTCGTCGAGGCCGTGCGCGGCGACCATGGCGGGGAGGAAGGGCAGGTGCATGAAGCCGGCGGGGATCGCGCGCGCGCTCGCCGCCAGCGCGTGAAGTGTGGTGTACAGCGTGAAGTTGCAGAGGTACGTGCCCGCCGTGTAGGAGAGATACGCGGGCACTCCCTCGGCGGCGAGCGCGGCGAGGATGGGCTGGATGGGCAGCGTGGCGAGGTGGGCGGGGAGCCCGCCGGGAAGGCACGCCTCGCCCCTGACCACGCGTCCGCCCCCGTCGGGGATCGGGTAGTCCATCACATTCACGCCCACCTGCTCGACGGCGATCCGCGCGCGGCCGCCGGCCAGGCCCAGGTGCAGGACCGCGGCGAGCCCGGGAGCGGCGAGGGCGGGGCGAAGCGCTTCCCGGGCGCGGTCGTGCTCGACGGGGAGGACGAGGGCGCGCACGACGAGGCCGCCCGCGGTGCGCCCGTCGAGCGTCTTGGCGATCTCCTGGGACGGGTTGAGGGTGTCGCCGCCGAACGGCTCGAACCCGGTCAGGAGAACGTGGCGCGCGGTGCGTGCGTTCACGCCGGCGCCACGCCCGCGCGGTGACGCTGCGCGAGGGCCTGGTAGCCGGCGGGGTTCATCTTCACCCAGCGCTCGGCCGCCGTCCCCTCGAGCGGGCCGCGCACCTTGCACGGCGCGCCGAGGGCGAGCATGCCGTCGGGGATCTCGGTGCCCGGCGTCACCAGCGATCCCGCGCCCACCATGGCCCGGACGCCGATCCTCGCGCCGTCGAGAAGGGTGGTGCTGTTGCCGACCAGCGCCTCCTCGCCCACGTTGGCGGCGTGCACGAGGCAGAGGTGTCCCACGGTGGCGCCGGGGCCGATGTCCACGCCGCCCGCCGGCGTGACGTGGATGACCGCGTTGTCCTGCACGTTCGCGCCGCGTCGCACCACGATGGGATTGAAGTCGGCGCGGAGCACGGCGCCGTACCAGACCGACGCGTTCTCCTCGACCGTGACGTCGCCGATGAGGCAGGCGGTGGGCGCGACGAACGCGGTCGGATGGACGCGGGGCGACTTGCCCTCGAACGAGTAGAGCGGCATGAGGTCTCCTTGGAGCGCGCCCACGACCTTCCGGCTCGCGGGACGATCGCGCGGTGTGTTGAGCGATGACGATGCCACACGGTCCGCGTGTGGACAAGCTCCGGACCCGGGCGTAGCCTGAGCCACATGGACTATGCGAGGTGCACCGAAGGCGGACGTTCCGAGCGCGACTATGGTGATGCCGTGGAAAGCGGCGGCACGCGTGGCTCGCATCGCACATGATCGCGCCACTCGCATCGTCTCCGTGGCCACCGCGACGCCGCGCTGGCAGTACGACCAGGACACGCTCCTGCGCATGGCCGGCTACGCCGATCATCAGCGCGCGGGCTTCTTCACCAACAGCCAGATCGAGCGCCGCTGCCTCTACTTCGATCCCGACACGTTCACCCCCGACGAGAGCGTGGACGATCTCCAGGAGCGTTTCCGCCGGGGCGCCATCGAGCTGGGCGCCGAGGCGGTGCGCCGCGCCGTGGCGCGCGCGGGCTGGCGGCTCGACGAGGTCGACTTCCTCGCCACCACGACGTGCACGGGCCGACTGTGCCCGAGCCTCGACGCGCAGATCATCGCCGAGCTCGGCCTGGCCCCGCGGATCCAGCGCGTGCACGTGGGCGACACCGGCTGCGCCAGCGCCATGGTCGCGCTCCAGCAGGCGTCGAACCACGTCAGCGCCTTTCCCGGTCACCGCGCGGTGGTCGTCGCCGTGGAGCTCTGCTCCGCCGCCTACTACCTGGACGACCGGCTCGAGAGCGCGGTGGCCCACGCGATCTTCGCCGACGGCGCGGGCGCCATCGCGCTGGCCGGCGCCGGCGACGGGCCCGCCATCGTCGAGCACCGCACGCTGTTCCGCTCCGAGCACCTGCCCGCCATGGGATTCGAGTATCCCGGCGGACGGCCGCGCGTGGTCCTCTCCAAGGAGGTGCGCCGCATCGGCGGGGACATGATGAAGGAGATGGCGGACACGCTGATGGCGACGCACGGGCTCAAGAAGGACGACGTGCGGCACTTCGTGCTGCACTCCGCGGGGCGGCGAGTGATCGAGCAGGCCCGCCGGCTCATGGAGCTCGCCGATGACGACGTCGCGGCCTCCCGCCTCGTGCTGCGCGAGTTCGGCAACATGTCCTCCGCCACCATCGTGTTCGTCCTCGACGAGGTGCTGCGGAGCGGCCGGACCGCGCCGGGCGACTGGGGGCTCATGATCGCGCTCGGCCCCGGCTTCGCCGCCGAGGGCGCCCTCCTCCGTTTCTAGCGAGCCCAGACATGACGGCGGCCACGCGCGCGGCCCGCTAGCCCCATGCTGTGGCCTCCGCTGCCGCGGGCCGCCGACGCGCTCGAGCTGCTCGACCGGCCCGCGCCCCACACCGACCTCCGCGAGTGCCTGGCCGACGTGGCGCGCCTGAACGGCGTCTTCGGGGGCCGGCTCGTCACCCTGGCCCACGTGCGGCGGCTGCTCCGTCGCGTCCCCGCCGGCCGCGTCGCCACCGTCGTGGACCTCGGGACGGGCAGCGCGGACATCCCGCGGGCGCTGGTGCGCTGGGCGCGACGCGCGGGCCGGCCCATCCGCGTCTTCGCCGTGGACCGCGACGCTCCGACCCTCGACGTGGCGGCGCGGGCGACGCGTGGCTACCCGGAGATCGTGCTCCTGCACGCCGACGCCCTCGCGCTCCCGCTGGCGCCGCGCTCGGTGGACGTGGCCATCTCCGCGCTCACGCTCCACCACCTGGAGCCGTCGGCGGCCGCCGCCGTCCTCGCCGCGATGGACCGGACGGCCCGCGTGGGCTTCGTCGTGAACGACCTCTACCGGAGCCGCGCCGCCTACGCGCTCGTGTGGCTCGCCACGCGCGTGCTGGCGCGAAACCGCATGTCGCGCCACGACGGCCCGCTGTCCGTGCTGCGCGCCTACACCCCTCAGGAGGTGCGCGCCCTCTGCGCGCGCGCCGGGCTCGCCGGCGTGCGCATCCGCCGCTACGCGCTGCTCCTCAGGCAGTGCGCCGTGCTGGTGAAGCCGTGAGCGGCGCCCCGAGCGCCCGCGCCGCCGACGTGGTGGTGGTCGGCGGCGGGCCGGCGGGGAGCGCCATCGCCATCCTCCTCGCCGAGCGCGGTTGGTCGGTGCGGCTCATCGACAAGGCGTCGTTCCCCCGGCCCAAGATCTGCGGCGAGTACCTCTCGCCCGAGGCCGCGCGCATCCTCGACCGGCTCGGCGTGCTCAAGGACGTGGACGCGGCGGGCGCCCAGCCCCTCTCGGGCATGCGCATCGTGGCCCCCGACGGCACCGTGCTCGACGCCGCGTACCCAACGTCCGGGCCGTGGCGCGGCTACCGCGACCATGCGCTCGCCGTGGAGCGCGAGCGCCTCGACGCGATCCTCCTCGATCGGGCGCGCGGCGCGTTCGTCGACGTCCGTGAGCGGCACCGCGCGGTGGATGTCGTGCAGGACGGCGACCGCGTGATCGGAGTTCGGGCCGAGGACGCCGATGGCCGGCCCTTCGAGGCGCAGGCCCGCCTCGTGGTGGGCGCCGACGGCCGCGCCTCGATGGTGGCGCGCGCCCTCGGCCTCGTCCGGCCGCATCGCCTCGCGCGGATGGCCCTGGTCCAGGACGTCGAAGGCATCGACGGCCTCGCCGGCCGCGGCGAGATCTACGTGGACCCGCCCGACTACGCGATCCTGAACCCGGTCACCCCGACCCGCGTCAACCTGAGCCTGGTCGTCCCCCTGGCCCACGCGCGCCCCTACGCGGGTCGCCTCCCCACGTTCACCGCCGCCCGCGTCGCCCAGCTCCGGCACCTGGCCCCGCGCCTGGCCGGGATGCATCCCGTCGGCCCCCTCGCCGCGATGGGCCCGCTCGCCTACCGAGTGCGTGAGCCGCGCCATGGCGGCGTGGCCCTCGTCGGCGACGCCGCCGGCTTCTACGACCCGTTCACCGGCGAGGGGATCTACACCGCCCTCCGCTCCGCCGAGCTCCTCGCCGACGTGGCCCACGACGCCCTCCGCAAGGACGACCTCACCCGCCGCGCCCTCGCCCCCTACGCCGCCGCCCGCCGCCGCGCCTTCGCCGACAAGGCCCGCCTCACCCGCGCCCTGCAGCTCGTCATCTCCCACCGCGCCCTCGCCAACCTCACCGCCCACACCCTGGCCAGACGCCCATGGCTCCTCCCCGTCCTCATGGGCGTCATCGGCGACTTCACCCCCCCACGCGAACTGCTCCGCGCCTCGCTGTCCGGCCCCCGAACCTGACTCCAGGGAAGTCCGAGAAGGGCGGCGACCAGCCCGAGGGCGTCCGCGTGCGGCGAGTGGGCACGCCGAGGACGAGGCGGGCCGACAGCGTGCGGCGGACGCAGCCGCTGAGGGCGTGCTGTCAACAGCGTGCGGCGAGGGGGCGGCGGGGAGGCACCTGGGGTCGAGGCGGCCCTTCCCCTCCATCGGGATATCGGAACTCACCCGCCCGGATGGAGCCCAGCCGCAACGGGGCAGCGCACGCGTGCGGCGTGGTCCCGCGACCCCAGGTGCCTCCCCGCCGCCGGCACGCCGAGCGCCAGCGCACAGGGACGCGAAGCGCGAGGGACGAGGAGCGCTACGCCGGCCGGCGCGCGCGCTTCTTCGGGGCCGCGGGCGCCGCAGGCTCGGCCGCCGCCGGCTGGTCGGACTGCAGCAGCGGCACATTGGCCTCCCGGAGCGGGAGCCCGATGTGATCGCGGATCCACTTCGCGTCCCACCACTCGAGCCCCGTCACCGAGATCCCGTGGATCAGGACCTCGTAGTGCAGGTGGTCGCCGAGCGCGAGCCCGGTGGCGCCGCTCCGGCCCAGCTCCTGCCCGCGCTTCACCTCGTCGCCCGCCTTCACGTCGATGGACGAGAGGTGGGCGTACAGCGTCTGCAGGCCGAGCCCGTGGTCCAGCACCACCGCGTTTCCATATATGGTGAGGGGCCCGGCGAAGACGACCACGCCGCTGTTGGCCGCCGGTATCGGGCTCTGGCGGAGCGACGCCAGGTCGTAGCCGAGATGGACCTGGGTATCGATGTCCTTGCCGCCGAGACGGTACGCTCGCGTCTCGGCGAAATTGGAGAACACCTTGCTGTTGCGCGGCTGCACGAACGCGCCCTCCCAGAGCGGACGCGTCTGCGTCTTCGTGGCGAGCTCGCGCTTCGTCTGCTCGGCGGCGCGCCGCTGGTCGCGATTGACGACGAGGAACGCCTCGGCCATGCGCTCGGGGGGGATGGCGCCGCGGTCGGGCAGGAGCTCGGGCAGCTTCCGGGTCAGGAACTCCTCCTTCAGCTCGACGGTGCCCGAGGGGAAGCGCCGGCCCTTGATCTCGACCGGCACCGCCCGGGACACCGCGTTGCCCGCCTCGTCCTGCGCGTGCACGGCGATCGGCGTGTCGATCGGGAAGTCCCACGGCAGGCCGAACATGGCGGCGAGCATCCCGCCGTCGGGAGGGCCGACGGGATACGCGGGCAGGAAGAGCCCGCCGACGTTGACGCCCACACGGGACGCGCCCCGCGCGCGGAACACCACCAGCCCGCCGCCGCCCTGCGCGAGGTAACGGGTGTGCGAGAGCAGCTCGAGGGTCGGCGGCGTGAAGTCGAGCGTCACCGGCACGCTCAGCGCCGGCCGGTCGTCCGTGCGGAGGGGCCGCCAGAAGCCGTCGCGCGCCACCACCTCGAGCGTGGCCGCGCCCTCCCGCAGCCCGAGGGCCCGCCCGTCGACGGTCACGTCGATCCGCTGCGCGTTGCCGCCGCCCGTGAACGACGGGCTGGCCACCGCGACCTTGCCCTGGTTCTGCACGAGGCGCAGCTCGGCGGACTGCACGCCCCCGCGGGCGGCGGCGAGCTGCACCGAGAGCGGCGTGCGCAGCCCGATGAAGCGCGGCGGCGGCGCGATCTCGGCGCGGACGCCGGGCACGCTCTGGCGCCATCCGAGATAGACGGCGGCGGCCACCACGATCACGACGGGAATGGCGAGGACGACGATCCAGACCTTCAACGAGGAGCGGGTCACGGCGCCATGATACTGCAGTGCGAGCCGCAGCCGCGTGAAGTGCGAGCCGCAGCCGCAGGCGAGGCGAGCGTATATGGAAATGCAGTGGAACCGACCGTCAAGCGCCGAAATGCAGTGGAAGCGACCGTCAGGAACTGCAGCGACCGACCGCCAACCTAGCATGATGACGCGCGCGTGGCTCCTCGTGAGCGCGGCGGGGTTCGTGGCGAGCGGGCTGCTGCACCTGGGCACGTTCACGCCGGCGGCGTCGCGGCTGGGCGAGTCGTACGCCGCCGTCCTCTTCGCCGCGGCGTGCGTGCCGCTCGTCGCGATGGTGCGGCGGCTCCGCCGCCTGCCGCTGTCCGGCCGGCGATGGCGGCGCCTGCACGTCCTCGACTGGCGCGAGATCGTCGCGCCGGTGCCCCCGCCCGCGCGCGTCCTGATCTTCGGCGCCGCGCTCTACGTGCTCATGAACTCCGTGCTGTCCCTCGCCGTGATCGGGGGCGTGAGCGTGGAGGCGGGGGGCGGCGCGTACCACGCCGTCGAGCGCGGCGAGCGCCGGGAGATCTCGCGGGCGGAGTACGACGCCCACCGCGCCGCCGCTCTTCGCGGCCTGTCGGCCCCGCTGCTCCTGTTCTACCTGCTGCCCCTCGCCTACTTCGCGTTCGTCCCGCCGCCCCCGGCGCGGCGCGTCTGCCCGCATCGTTCGCGAACGGAGGCGGACCGTGAACGGCGTGGGCGTCCGGTGAGCCCGTTCATGAATAGTCCGCGCTAAGTCCGGGCGTTCATTGGCGTCTGCGCCGTCGCCGGCGCCTTGACACCCCGCGCCCCGCCCTATAAAGTGATGCGGGCTTTTTCCACATGTCGCGACTCGTCTGGCTCATTCCGCTCTTCCCGCTCGTCGGCTCGCTCGTCAACGCGCTCTTCGGCCGGTCCATCGGGCGGCTCGCGCACTGGATCGCCGTCCCCGCGCTCGGCATGTCGTTCCTCACCGCGTGCGCGCTCTTCGCGCGCGTGTGGAACGGCGAGACCTACACCGGCGCGCTGTTCCCGTGGATCGTCGCCGGCACCTTCCACACCGCGATCACCGCCCAGGTCGACCAGCTCACCGCGGTGATGCTCCTGGTCGTGACGGGGGTGGGCTTCCTCATCCACCTCTACTCGGCCGGCTACATGCACGGCGATCCGAGCTACGCCCGGTTCTTCACCTACCTGAACCTGTTCGTGTTCTCGATGGTGATGCTCGTCCTCGCCGGCGACTTCCTCGTCCTCTACGTGTTCTGGGAGGCGGTGGGCCTGTGCTCGTACCTGCTCATCGGCTTCTGGTACGAGAGGCCGGCGGCGGCGGAGGCGGGCAAGAAGGCGTTCATCGTGAACCGGGTGGGGGACTTCGGCTTCGGCCTCGGCGTGATGCTCATCTGGACCACGTTCGGCACCCTCCAGTACTCGGAGGTCTTCGCCAAGGCCGAGGCCGGGCTCGCCGGCGGCACCGCGCTCGCCATCGCGCTCCTCCTGTTCACGGGCGCCACCGGGAAGTCGGCGCAGCTGCCGCTCTACACGTGGCTGCCCGACGCCATGGAGGGCCCCACGCCGGTGTCCGCGCTGATCCACGCCGCGACCATGGTCACCGCCGGCGTGTACATGGTGGCGCGCTGCCACGTGCTGTTCGAGAAGGCGCCGGTGTCGCTGGAGGTGGTGGCGTGGGTCGGCGGCCTCACCGCCGTGTTCGCCGCCACCATCGGCCTCGTGCAGACCGACATCAAGCGCGTGCTCGCGTACTCGACGATCAGCCAGCTCGGGTACATGTTCGTCGCGGTGGGGGTGGGCGCGTACGCGGTGGGTATCTTCCACCTCGTGACGCACGCCTTCTTCAAGGCGCTGCTCTTCCTCGGCGCGGGCAGCGTCATCCACGGCCTCGGCGGCGAGCAGGATGTCCGGCGGATGGGCAACCTCGCCCCGAAGATGATGACGACCACGATCACCTTCGTGGTCGGAGCGGCGGGGCTGGCCGGGCTGTGGCCGTTCGCCGGGTTCTTCTCGAAGGACGCGATCCTCGCCGCCGCGCTCCACGAGGGCCACCGGGCGCTGTTCGTGCTGCTCCTCGCCGGAGCGTTCATGACCGCGTTCTACACGTTTCGGCTGGTCGCCCTCGCGTTCTTCGGCAACTCTCGCATGTCGCACGAGGTGGCGCACCACGCGCACGAGTCGCCCGCGGTCATGACCATGCCCCTCGTGGTCCTCGCCCTCCTGACCATCGTCAGCGGGTTCGCGCTCGGCGTCCAGACGGCCGGCCAGACCCCCTTCGCCCGGTTCCTGAGCCCCGTCTTCCCCCTCGTCGAGGCCGAACACGGGTACTTCGTGCCCGTCCTCTCGCTGGCGGTGGCGGTGGCGGGCACGGTGCTCGCGTTGTTCATGTACGGCTGGCGGCAGGTGCGGGCCGAGGACATCGGCGAGCCGCGCACCGCGCTTCACGCGCTCGTGCTGAACAAGTACTACGTGGACGAGATCTACGACGCCCTCGTCGTGACGCCGATCTACCGGCTGAGCCGCTGGTGCGCGGCGGTGTTCGACCTCGGGGTGATCGACGGCGCCGTCAACGGCGTGGGCGGGATCGTGACCGCGGGGGCGCGCGGGCTGCGGCGCCTGCAGACCGGGTTCGTGATGAACTACGCCCTCACGATGCTCGTGGGCGCCGTCGCCGTCGTGGCCTACCTCCTGTCCCGGTCGCTCCGATGATCCTGTCCGCGATCACGTTCCTGCCCGTCGCCGGCGCGGTGGCGGTGGCCTTCGTCCCGCGCGGCCAGGAGCGCATGGTCAAGATCCTCGCCTTCGTGGTGTCGCTCGCCGGCTTCCTCGCGTCGCTGCCGCTCTACCTGAGATTCGACCCGAGCCGGGCCGACTACCAGTTCGTGGAGTCCGCGCCGTGGATGCCCACCCTCGGGATCAGCTACCACCTGGGCGTGGACGGCATCAGCCTGCTCCTCGTGCTCCTCACCACGTTCCTGATGCCGCTGGCGCTGCTCGCCTCGTGGCACTCGATCGAGACGCGGTGGAAGGAGTTCGCGATCACGATGCTCCTCCTGGAGACGGGGATGCTGGGCGTCTTCGTGGCGCTCGACCTCTTCCTCTTCTACGTCTTCTGGGAGGCGATGCTGGTGCCGATGTACCTCATCATCGGCGTGTGGGGCGGGGCGCGCCGCGTGTACGCGGCCATCAAGTTCGTGCTCTACACGCTCGCCGGCTCCGTCCTCATGCTGGTGGCGATCCTCGCCCTCTACTTCCGGCACGGCGCGGCCACCGGCACCTACACGTTCGACCTGCCCGGTGCTCGCGCAGTTCGTGCTTCCCGCCGGCCTCGCCCAGGACCTGATGTTCCTGGCCTTCGCGGTGGCGTTCGCCATCAAGGTGCCGATGTTCCCGTTCCACACCTGGCTGCCCGACGCCCACGTGGAGGCGCCCACCGCGGGCAGCGTGATCCTGGCCGGCGTGCTGCTGAAGATGGGCACGTACGGCTTCCTGCGCTTCTGCCTGCCCCTGTTCCCGCAGGCGAGCCTGCTCTTCGCGCCGTCGATCATGGTCCTCGGGCTCATCGGGATCGTCTACGGGGCCTGGGTCTCCACCGTGCAGCCCGACATCAAGAAGCTCGTGGCGTACTCCAGCGTGAGCCACCTCGGCTTCGTGATGGTGGGCCTGTTCACGCTCACGCCGCAGGGGCTGGTGGGCGGCATCATCCAGATGGTGAACCACGGGCTCAGCACCGGCGCCCTGTTCCTCCTGGTCGGCATGATCTACGAGCGGCGGCACACCCGGCTCATCGCCGACTTCGGCGGCCTCTGGTCGGTGATGCCCGCCTTCAGCGCGCTGTTCCTGATCGTGTCGCTGTCCTCGCTGGGGCTGCCCGGGCTGAACGGGTTCGTCGGCGAGTTCCTGATCCTGGTGGGGGCGTTCCAGTGGAGCCGGCCGGTGGCCGTCGTCGCCACCTCCGGCATCATCTTCGCCGCCGTGTACATGCTGTGGATGTACCAGCGCGTGGTGTTCGGGCCCGTCACCCGCGAGGAGAACCGCCGCCTCCAGGACCTGACGGGGCGGGAGTGGGCCGTCCTCCTGCCCGTCCTCGCGCTCATCGTGTGGATCGGCGTGTATCCGTCGGCGTTCACCGGCCTGACCGAGGCGAGCGTGCAGGCCCTGATCAGCCAGGTCCAGGCCAAGGCCGCCGCCGCCGCCCTCGCCGCCCGATGATCCGTTCACCCCGCGGCAGGGCGACGACGCTGGACGAACCACGAGTTAGGGAAGGGGCGAGCGTGTCGAGCCATGCGGTGGGGGGGAGTGGGGGCTGCTGTGCGAGGCGCAGCCGAAGGCGAGCCGAGCGAATCAGTAGTCGGTCCGAGCGGAAGCGAGGAGCGGCGCCGCTCCCCCCCACAGACGAATGACGCCGGAGATCGTCTTTCCCGCCGTCAACCTCCGCGCCCTCGGGCCGATCCTCGCCCTCTCGGGCGCGGCGCTCATCGTGCTCCTCCTCGACCTGCTGCCGCCGCGCGAGCGCAAGGAGCACCTCGGCGCCGTCGGCCTCGTCGGCGCGCTCGCCGCCCTGTTCCTCACCGTGAGCCTCTGGGGCGGCGACGAGCGCGCCTTCGGCGGCATGGTCATCCTGGACCGCTACGCGCAGTTCTTCTACGTCGTCATCGGCTACGCGCTCGGCCTGGTCCTGCTCCTCTCGCTGGACTACGTCCGGCGGCAGGGGATCGAGTCGGGCGAGTTCTACCTCCTCGCCCTCTTCTCCGCGGTGGGCATGATGCTGATGGCCTCCGCGGGCGATCTGATCATGATCTTCCTCGGCCTGGAGATCATGTCGATCACGCTCTACGTCCTCGCCGGCTTCTTCCGCAACCGTCTGGAGGCGGGCGAGGCCTCGCTCAAGTACTTCCTGCTCGGGGCCTTCGCCTCGGGCTTCCTCCTCTACGGCATCGCCCTCGTGTACGGCGCCACCGGGGCCACCAACCTGGACCGGATCGGGGCCGCGGTGGCGGGCGGCGCCGCGCGTGACCCGCTCCTCGTCATCGGCTTCGGCCTCCTGCTCGTGGGCTTCGGCTTCAAGATCGCCGTCGTCCCGTTCCACATGTGGGCGGCCGACGTGTACCAGGGGGCGCCGACGCTCGATCACCGCGTTCATCGCCACCGGCTCGAAGGCCGCGGCCTTCGCCGCCCTCGTGCGCGTGCTCCTCTCCGCGCTCCCCGGCGCCCCCATCGACTGGGCGCCCCTCCTGTGGGTGCTCGCCGCGCTCAGCATGACCATCGGCAACGTGGTCGCCATCGCCCAGCAGGACCTCAAGCGGATGCTCGCGTACTCGTCGATCGCCCACGGCGGCTACATGCTGATCGGCGTGGTGGCGGGCGGCTCGCTGGGCTACGGCGCGGTGCTGTTCTACATGCTCGTCTACACGTTCACCACGGTGGGGGCCTTCGGGGTCCTGCTCCTCCTGGAGCGCGAGGGTGGGGAGTCAGTCGACGTCCGCCAGCTCTCCGGCCTCTCCGCGCGTCATCCGCTGCTCGCCCTGGTCCTGTCCGTGTTCCTGCTGTCGCTCATCGGCATCCCGCCCACCGCCGGCTTCGTGGGGAAGTTCTACCTGTTCGGTGGGGCGGTGCAGGCCGGGTACATCTGGCTCGCCGTGGTCGGCGTGCTCAACTCCGCGGTGGCCGCGTACTACTACCTCCGCGTGATCGTCTACATGTACATGCGCGAGCCCGAGGCGCAGCCGGCGACCCTCACGCCGTCGTTCTCCGGGGGCCTCGCGCTCGCCGTCGCGGTGTGGGGCGTGATCCACCTCGGCATCCTGCCCGCGTCCTTCCTGGACCGGGCCCGGGCCGCGCTCGCCCCGCTGCTGCGGTAAGTCTTCGGAGGGTTGGCGGTAGGTTCCACTGCCTGATCATGTCCCCCCTCACCCAACCCTCTCCCCCCGGCGGGGAGAGGGCTTCGGAGGTTAGCGGCGAAACCCACATGTCTTCTGTGACGGGCGTGCCGCTCCGCTTTCCGTACCGCGGCTGGCTCCTCGACCTCGACGGCACCGTGTACCTGGGCGACCGCCTCCTGCCCGGGGCGGACACCGCCATCGCCGCCCTGCGCGCCGCCGGACGCCGCGTGGCGTTCTTGTCCAACAAGCCGCTCGAGACGCGCGCCGACTACGCGCGGAAGCTCTCCCGCCTCGGCGTGCCCGCGCGCGAGGACGACGTCGTCAACTCCTCGCTGGTCCTCGCCCGCCACCTCCGCGGGCTCGACCCGGGCGCCCCGGTGTTCGTGATCGGCGAGCCGCCCATGATCGCCGAGATGCGCGCGCACGGCTTCGAGGTGCGCGAGGACGAGCGCGTGCGCTGGGTGGTGATCGCCTTCGACCGCACGTTCTCCTACGCCAAGCTCAACACCGCGCTGCAGGCGGTGCGGGGCGGCGCGCGCCTCATCGCCACCAATCCCGACCGCACGTGCCCGGTGGACGGGGGCGAGATCCCGGACTGCGCGGGCATGATCGCCGCGGTGGAGGCGGTCACCGAGCAGCGCGTCGAGGCCATCGTGGGGAAGCCCTCGCCCATCATCCTCGAGGTGGCGCTGTCCGTCCTCGGCGTCCCCGCGGCGGACGCGGTCATCGTGGGCGACCGCCTGGAGACCGACATCGCGATGGGACGACGCGCCGGACTCGGCACGATCCTCGTCCTGTCCGGCGTCACGCGCGCCGACGACCCGCGAATCGCCGAGGCGCGTCCGGACCACGTGTTACGATCGATCGCGGAGATCGTCGTGTGACTCATCGGCTCGCGGGCATCGACGAGATGGCCTTCGACGCCGTCGTGATCGGCGGTGGCATGGCGGGCGCGGGAGTGGCCCGGGACCTCGCCCTCCGCGGCGCCTCGGTGGCCCTGTTCGACAAGGGCGACTTCGCCTCCGGCACCTCCTCGAAGTCCTCCAAGCTGATCCACGGCGGCCTGCGCTACCTCGAGCTGGGCGACTTCAAGCTCGTGCGCGAGTCCCTCCGCGAGAAGAAGACGCTGGAGCGCCTCGCGCCCCACGTGGTGCGCCCGCTCCCGTTCCTCGTCCCCGTGTACCGCGGCTCCCGGCGCGGCCTCGTGACCGTGCGCCTCGGGATGTGGCTCTACGACCTCCTCACTCCCGGCAAGACGACCGAGCGCTATCGCGTCGTCGGCCCCGCCGAGGTGCTCCGGCTGGAGCCCGCGGTCAACGCGGACGGGCTGCGGGGGGCCGGCTACTACTTCGACGACCTGCTGGTCTTCCCGGAGCGCCTCTGCCTGGAGACGGTGCTGTCGGCGCAGCGCCACGGCGCGCGCGTCCACAACTATTGCCAGGTCGAGGAGGTCACGCGCGGCGCGCAGGGGTTCGAGGGGGTTCGCGTCCGCGACCTCCTGACCGACCAGGTCCACGCCGTCCGCGCGCCCGTCATCGTCAACTGCGCGGGCCCCTGGGTGGATGGGCTGCGCGAGCGCGCGGGCCTCACGGACGCCCGGGCCCGCGTGCTCCGGACCACCAAGGGGATCCACTGCCTCCTGCCCCGCATCACCGATCGCGCCGTCTACGTGTCGGGCGAGGACGAGCGCATGGTCTTCGTGATCCCGTGGCGCGAGTTCTCGCTGATCGGCACGACCGACACCGATTTCACGGGCGATCCCGACCGCCTGTGGGCGACGCGCGACGAGGTCACGTACCTGCTCGCCGCGGCGCAGCGGGCGCTGCCCGACCCTCGCGTGACGCTCGACCGCGTCGTCTACACCTACGCCGGCGTGCGCCCGCTGTCGTGGGAGGCGGGGAGCCGCGCCTCCCGCGTGTCCCGCCAGCACAAGGTGATCCCCGAGGGGCCGGGCGGACGGTTCCTCTCCGTGACCGGCACCAAGCTCACGTGCTTCCGGAGCCTGGCCGAGGAGGTGGGCAACCGCGTCATGGAAGCGCTGGGGCGGCGCGCCGCCTCCACCAGCGCGCGGTTCACGCTGGACGGCGTGGACGACGAGGCCGGGCGGGTCGAGGCGCGCGCGTGGATGGACGTGTCGGACGAGATGGCGGCGACGGGGCTCCCCCGCGAGACGCTGGAGCGCCTGGTGGAGACGTACGGGCGCGGCTACGGGCGTGTCCTCGACCTGGCGCGGAAGGTGCCCGAGGGCCTGGAGCGCCTCTGCCCGACGAACCCGGACCTGGTCGCGCAGCTCCACCACGCCGTCCGCGAGGAGATGGCGGTGTCGCTCCAGGACGTGCTGCTCCGTCGCACCGGTATCGGCCAGAGCCGCTGCCTGGGCCTCGACTGCGCGGAGGCGATCGGGCAGCGCATGGCCGACCTCCTCGGGTGGTCCTCACGCCGGCTCGACGCCGAGCTCGGCGCCTACCGCCACGAGGCGGAGAAGAGCCTGCGCTTCCGCGAGAAGTAGCCGGGGCCGCGCCGATCCAGCGCCGCCGCGGAGTTATATACTGCCCCTGGAACCCGCCCATGGACCGACCCCAGCCCGCGGCCGAGCCGGCGCCCCGCTTCGAGGTGTTCCCGCGCGCGGCCCTGGACCGGTCGATCCCCGAGCGCTTCGAGGAGATCGCGCGCCGTCACGCCCATCGACCCGCGGTCCGGTGCGGCGGCGAGGCGATCACCTACGGCGCTCTCGATCGCGCCGCCTCCCGCGCGGCGGCCGGGATCCGGGCGCGCGGCGACGTGGCCGGCGCGCCCATCGTGCTCCTCCTCGAGCGCGACATTCCCCAGGTGGTGGCGACGTTCGCCGTGCTCAAGGCCGGCCGGATCTACGTGCCGCTCGACGCCGCCTTCCCGGAGGATCGGCTGCGCGTCGCCGTCGCCGACGCACGCCCCGCCGCGCTGATCGTGGACGCCGCCACCGCCGGCCTCGCCGCCCGGGTGGCGCCGTCGTCCGTCCCCGTCCTGCGGCTCTCGGAGCTCGACGCGGAGCCCGTGGCCACGCCGCCTTCGGCCGCGCTGGCCTCGATCACGTACACCTCGGGCTCCACCGGCGCGCCCAAGGGCATCGTGCAGAGCCATGAGAACCTCCTCCACGACGTCCTGGTCCGCGCCAACCATCTCCAGCTCCATCCCGCCGATCGCGTCGGCGGCCTGTCGTCGCTGGCGTTCAGCGCCGGCGCGAAGAGCGTGCTCCTCGCCCTCCTGAACGGCGCCACCTTCTGCATGTTCGATCCGCGCGCCGACGGGCTGCACACGCTGGCGCCCTGGCTCGCGCGCGAGGGCGTGACGATCCTCGACTCGGTGGCGAGCGCCTTCCGGCACTTCGCGGGCGCGCTGACGGGGAGCGAGCGGTTCCCCGCCCTCCGGATGATCTGGACCAGCTCCGAGCACGTCACCGCGCACAACGTCCGGCTCTACCAACGTCACTTCCCTCCCGAGACCGGGATGGTGATCAGGTACTCGGCGAGCGAGGCGGGGGTGATCTGCCAGCTCCGCGTCGACCGAGAGAGCCCGGTCGGGGACGACTTCAGCGACGTCGGCTACCCCGTGCCGGACAAGGAGCTCCTGCTCCTGGACGACGCCGGCCGCCCCGTCCCCGCGGGCGAGGTCGGCGAGATCGTCATCCGGAGCCGGTACCTCGCGGTGGGCTACTGGCGCCAGCCGGAGCTGACCGCGCGGGCGTTCGCGCCGGATCCCGCCGGCGGCCCCGCGCGCGTCTACCGCACTGGCGACCTCGGTCGCCTCCGGCCGGACGGCTGCCTCCAGCACCTCGGCCGCAAGGACTTCCAGGCGAAGGTCCGCGGCCAGCGCGTGGACCTGGGCGTGCTGGAGCAGGCACTCTTCGCGGCGCCCGGCGTCAAGGAAGCCGCGGTGGTGGTCCGCGAGGATCGGCCGGGCGACCAGCGGCTCGTGGCGTACGTGGTGCCGGCCGAGTCCCCCGGCCCCGGTGAGGCCGCGCTCAGGCAGGCGCTGGGCGCCCGCTTCCCCTACGGCCCGGTGCCCGCGGCGTACGTGAGCCTGGCCGCACTGCCGCGGACCCCCACGGGGAAGGTCGATCTGCGCGGGCTGCCCGCGCCCGGCGGGGACCGCGGGGGCGTCCGCGTGGAGGCCGCGCGCGACGCCACGGAGGCGCGGCTGATCGAGCTCTGGGAGGAGGTCCTCGACGTGAGGCCGATCGGCGCGCGCGACAACTTCTTTGCCCTGGGCGGCCACTCGCTGCTCGCGGCCCGGCTCCTCGCGGAGATCGCGGACCGTTTCGAGCGCCGGCTCCCGATGGCGACGATCTTCCGCGCCCCGACCATCGACCGTCTGGCTGCCGTGCTCCGCGGGGAGAGCCCGCCGGAGGGCGAGTCGTCGCTGGTGCCGATCGCGCGGGGCGAGAGCGGCGCGCTCCCCATCTTCTGCGTGCACGAGCACACCGGCGAGCTGTTCTGTTACCTCGCGCTTGCCCGTCATCTCGGGCCCGACCAGCCAGTGTGGGGGCTGGTGCCACGCGGGCTCGACGGCGGCGCGGCGCCGCTCCGCACGATGGAGGCGCTCGGCGCCGCGTACGTGGACGAGATCCGCCGCGTCCAGCCGCGCGGCCCCTACGCCCTCGTCGGCTATTGCTTCGGCGGGATCGTGGCCTTCGAGATGGCGCGCCAGCTTGCCGCCGCCGGCGACGGCGTCCGCCTGCTGGCGCTCCTGGAGCCGCCCCGGGAGGGCGGACGGGCGCCGGTGCGCCGCGCGCTCCGGCGGGCGCGCCGCCGCGTGGCGTTCGAGTGGTCCCGCCTCCGGGCCCGCTCCGGCGCGGCCCGCGTCGGCTACGCGCTGGGGCGCGCGGTGGTGCTCGCGCGCGACCAGGCGGATCGCGCGCGGCGGGCGGGGGCGGCGTGGCGGGTCGACAGGAGCGGGGAGACCCTTCTCGAGCGGGCGGTGCGCGAGGTGACAGCGGCCAACGGTGAGGCCCTCCGCCGCTATGCGCCGGGCGTGTATCCGGGACGCCTGACCCTCTTCCGCCCGCTCGAGCTGCCGGCGCGGTTCCACGGGGACCCTCACCTGGGGTGGGCGGGGCTCGCGGCGGGCGGGATCGCGATCGAGCAGATCCCGGGCCGCTACCGGGCGATCATCGAGGACGAACCGGCACGGCGCGTCGCGGAGCGGATCAGACTCCACCTGGCCGCCGAGGCCGACGAAGCCCGGCCGGGGCGCGGCCACGGTCGCCCCACGGTGACGGAGATGGAGCAGGCCCTCGACGACGTGACGGTGCTCGACCTCGGCCAGGTCATCGCCATGCCGTTCTGCACGATGCTCCTCGCCGACCTCGGCGCGCGCGTGATCAAGGTCGAGTCGCGCGAGCGCGGCCGGGAGCGGATGTCGCTCGGGGTCAAGCGCGTGCGCGACGGCGTGGAGGAGCGCGTGCCCGCGGCCCAGTACCGCGAGCGGAACAAGCTGGCCGTCACCCTCGAGCTGAAGACGCCGAAGGGCGCCGAGCTCTTCCGCGAGCTCGTGAAGCGCGCCAACGTCGTGACCGAGAACTTCAGCGTGGGCACGATGGAGCGGCTGGGCCTCGGCTACGAGGACCTCCGCACGGTGAACCCGGCGATCGTCTACGCCTCGATCACCGCGTTCGGCCAGCACGGGCCGTACGCGCGCCAGCGCGGCTACGATATCCTCGCCCAGGCCATCAGCGGCTACATGAGCATCACCGGCTTCCCCGACCAGCCGCCGATGCGCTCGGGCCAGTCGATCTCCGACTACTACGCGGGCATGCTCTGCGCGTTCAGCGTGGTCTCCGCGCTCCACTACCGGCGGCGCACGGGCAAGGGGCAGCGGATCGACCTCGCGCTGCTGGACAGCCTCGTGGTCGCGCTCGACAACCTGGGCGAGCGTTACACCGTGGGCGGCGAGGTCCTCACGCGCGCCGGCAACGTCTCGTTCAGCGGCTCGAGCTCGGGCGTGTACCCGACCACGGACGGCCACGTCGCCATCGCGGCAGGGGCGAGCACCGCGGTGTGGGGACGGTTCTGCGAGGTGATCGGCCGGGCCGACCTCGTCCGCGACGTGCGCTACGCGACGACGGCGGCCCGCCGCGACCGCCGCGACGAGATCGCCGCCATCATCGCGGGCTGGACGGGGGCGCGGCCCAAGGCCGAGGTCGTGCGCCTGCTCGCCGGGGCCGGCGTGCCCGCCGCGCCCGTCAACGACGTGGCCGAGATGGTGGCCGATCCGCAGGTGCAGGCGCGCGAGATGTTCGTGGAGGTCGATCATCCCGTGTACGGCCCGGTGAAGGCCACGGGCACCCCGCTCAAGCTGTCGGAGACGCCCGGCCGCGTGCGCTGGCTGGCGCCGGCGCCGGGCGAGCACAACGAGGAGATCTTCGTGGGCCTGCTCGGCCACTCGCGCGAGGACCTGGCGCGCTGGCGCGAGGAGGGCGTCGTCTGATGACGCGCCCGCAGGGCGCCTCCACATGTCCCTCTCCCCCCTGGGGAGAGGGCAGGGTGAGGGGCGGTCGCACGACCACGCGGCCCGCCGGGAACGGAGAGACCATGAGCGACCCGCTGAGCGCGATCCTCGCGACCACGACGGCCGAGCGGCTGGCCACGGGGTTCGTCTTCACCGAGGGCCCGCTCTGGCACCCGGACGGCTTCTACTACTTCGTCGACGTGCGGGCGAGCATGCTGTACCGGCTGACGCCGGGCGCGGCGCCCGAGGTCGTGCGCGAGCGGACGGGCGGCGGGAACGGCACCACGTTCGACCTGGACGGACGCCTCGTGCTGTGCGAGGGCGACAACCGCCGCGTCACCCGCGCCTCGGCGGACGGGCGCATCGAGGTGCTCGCGGACCGGTTCGAGGGCAAGCGCCTCAACCGGCCCAACGACGTGGTCTGCCGCTCCGACGGGAGCATCTACTTCACCGACCCCGGCCTGCGCGTGCCGCTCGCCGAGCGCGAGGTGCCCCACGCCGGCGTGTACCGCATCGCGCCCGACTCCGCCATGAGCCTCGTGGCCGATTGCGAGTACCCGAACGGGCTGGCCTTCTCGCCCGACGAGCGCGTGCTCTACGTGGCCAACACCCGCTGGGCGCAATACATCCACGCGCTCGAGCTGGACGGAGCAGGCCGGCTGCTCCGGCGGCGCATCTTCGCCGACATGTCCTCCGACGAGACCGAGGGCGTGCCCGACGGGATGAAGGTGGACGTGGAAGGCCGCGTGTACTGCACGGGGCCGGGCGGCACGTGGGTCTTCGCCCCCGACGGGGCCCGTCTCGGCGTCATCCGCACGCCCGAGGTGCCCGCCAACCTGGCGTTCGGCGGCCCCGACCTCCGCACGCTCTTCTTCACCGCGCGCACGTCGGTCTACACGCTCCGAGTCCAGGTCCCGGGCCTTCCGCACCCCTGGCACCGGCCCCGGTCGAGCTGACCGAGCGCGCACTCCGGGAGGATCGCCATGACGACGCCTCACGACCCCGCGCGACCGATCTCGGCCGAGACGCCGCTGCCGTCGCCCGGCGACGGCCCGAAGTTCGGCAGCGACGCCGTGGCGCGCATGCTCCGCGCGCTCGACCTCCCGTACCTGGCGCTCGTGCCGGGGGCGAGCTTCCGCGGGCTGCACGACAGCCTGGTCAACGAGCTCGGCAACGAGCGGCCCCAGATGCTCACGTGCATCCATGAGGAGAGCGCGATCGCCATTGCGCACGGCTACGCCAAGGCGAGCGGGCGCATGATGGGCGCGGTCGTGCACTCGAACGTGGGGCTGCTCCACGCGAGCATGGCCATCTTCAACGCGTGGTGCGACCGGGTGCCCATGCTGATCCTGGGAGCCACCGGGCCGTGGGACGCGGCGAAGCGGCGGCCCTGGATCGACTGGATCCACACGGTCTCCGACCAGGGCGCGCTGATCCGGAGCTTCACCAAGTGGGACAACCAGCCCGGCTCGGTCGCCGCGGCCTACGACGCGCTGCTGCGGGCGGCGCAGATGGCGCGGACGGCGCCGCACGCGCCCGTCTACGTGAACCTGGACGCCGCGCTCCAGGAGGAGCGGCTCGACGCGCTGCCGCCCATCCCCGACGCCTCCCGATTCGCGGCGCCCGAGCCGCCCCGGGCATCCGCCGACGCCATCCGGCGAGCCGCCGATCTCCTCGGCGCCGCCGCCGCCCCCGTGATCCTCGTCGGGCGCGTGGGGCGGTCCGAGGCGGGCTGGCGCGAGCGGGTGACCCTCGCCGAGAAGCTGGGCGCGCGCGTGATCACGGACGCCAAGACCGCGGCGTCCTTCCCGACCCGGCATCCGCTCCACGTCGGCCCGCCGGCGAACGTCCTCTCCGAGCCGGCGCTCCGCGCGCTGCGCGAGGCCGACGTCGTTCTCGCCCTGGACTGGATCGACCTTGCCGGGACCCTCGCCCAGGCCGCGGTCGACGGTCCGGCGCCGAGAGTCATCTCGGCCTCCTCGGACGTGCACCTGCATCGCGGCGCGGGCATGGAGTACTTCGGCCTCCCGCCGGTCGACGTGTACCTGCTGGCCGCGCCCGACGTGGTGGTGCCCGCGCTGCTCGAGGCGTGTCCGCAACGGGCAGGCGTGCCCGCGGCGGCCACGCCCGCGCCCAGCCCGGCCGTTCACGAGGCCATGAGCCTGCGGGCCGTCGCCGACGCGTTCAACGACGCCGCCGACGGCCTCGACGTCTGCGTCACGCGCCTGCCTCTCGGCTGGCGGAGCGGGGCGCGCGACTTCGCGCATCCGCTCGACTACCTGGGCGGCGACGGGGGCGCCGGGGTGGGCTCGGGCCCCGGCATCGCGGTCGGCGCCGCGCTGGCGCTCCGAGGGTCCGGCCGGCTACCCGTCGCGTTTCTGGGCGACGGGGACTACCTGATGGGCGTGACCGCGCTCTGGACGGCCACCCACTACGGGATCCCGTGCCTCGTGATCGTCTGCAACAACCGGTCCTTCTACAACGACGAGGCGCACCAGGAGCGCGTGGCCCGGATGCGCGGGCGGCCCGTCGAGAACAAGTGGATCGGGCAGCGGATCGGGGACCCCGACATCGACCTCGCCCGCATGGCCACGGCGCAGGGGGCCCGGGGCATCGGACCCGTCACGCGGCCCGATGCCCTGTCCGCGGCGATCAAGGACGGGCTCCGCGCGGTGATGGACGGGGAGGTCTGCGTGATCGACGCGCGCGTGCCGCCGGGGTACGAGGCCGACGTGAGCGGCGAGCGGCGCCCGGAGCGGCCCGACCGCGCCTGACCCCGCGCTCGCAGCCCGCCCCGGACATGGGGGCGCGCGCTTTCGTGCTATAGTCTGGCCGCCCAAACGGGCGGTCACCCGATCGTCATCCGCATGAAACGCACGTCACCGAGCCCCGCGCATCAGACCAATGCCGAGCGGTGGGACTGTAGAGGCCCGTGGCCGCTCCCGCATTCTGCGGGGGTCACTAGCGTGGCGCGGAGCCGCATCATCCCCCTTCGGAACGGAGGTTTCACCATGCGTCGAGCATCGTCGCCGTCGCACCGCGTCCTCGTCGCGCTCGTCGTCCTCGGCGCGGCGCTCCTCGTGGCCGGCCCCGCCGCCGCCCAGAAGACGGAGATCCACTTCTGGCACGCGATGGGCGGGCAGCTCGGGGAGACGGTGAACGAGCTGGTCCGGCAGTTCAACGCCAGCCAGCAGTCGTACGAGGTCAAGGCGCTGAACAAGGGCACGTATCCCGAGGTGCTCACCTCGGCCATCGCCGCGTACCGCCAGAAGAACCCGCCCCACCTCGTGCAGTTCTTCGACGTCGGGACGCAGACGATGCTGATGTCGGGGGCGATCTACCCCGTCTACCAGCTCATGAAGGAGCAGGAGGTCCCGATCAACTGGGGCGACTTCATCAAGCCGGTCTCGGCGTACTACTCGAAGGACGGGAACCTCTACTCGATGCCGTTCAACTCGTCGAGCCCGATCCTCTACTACAACAAGGAGATGTTCAAGAAGGCCGGGCTCGACCCGGCCAAGCCGCCGGCGACGTGGAAGGACGTCGGGCGAGCTACTCGAAGAAGATCCTCGCCGCCGGCGCGGCCAAGTGCGGCTTCACCACGTCGTGGCCGTCGTGGACGATGCTCGAGAACACGTTCCCCTGGCACGACCAGCCCTTCGCCACCAACGGAAACGGCTATTCGGGGCTCGACACCAAGCTCCTCATCAACGGCGAGTTCGGGGTCAAGCACATCGGCCAGCTCGCGGCCTGGCAGAAGGACAACGTGTACTCCTACGGCGGCCGCATGGGCCAGCCCGATCCCAAGTTCATCAACGGCGACTGCGCCATGCTGATCCAGTCCTCCGCGGTCATCGGCGGGTTCAAGAAGTCGGTGAAGTTCGAGTGGGGGACGGGCCAGCTCCCGCACTGGGGCGCGCCGTACAAGAAGCAGAACGCCATCGTGGGCGGCGGCACGCTCTGGGTGATGAAGGGGCAGAAGGCCGCCGACTACAAGGGCGTCGGCCAGTTCCTGAAGTTCGTCTCCGATCCCCACCAGCAGATGTGGTGGAGCGTCACCACCGGCTACGTGCCGATCACGCAGACCGCCATCAAGAACCTCGAGGCCGGCTACCACTTCAAGAAGAACCCCGAGCAGTGGACGGCCCTGTCCCAGCTGAGCGGCACGCCCACCGCCAACAGCCGCGGGCATCGCCTCGGCAACATGGCGCAGATCCGCGACGCGATCGAGCCGGAGCTCGAGCAGGTGTTCGCGGGCAAGAAGTCGGCCAAGGAAGGCCTGGACGCCGCGGTGGCCAAGGGCAACGAGATCCTGAAAGAGTTCGCGGCCGCCAACAAGCCGTAGGAACAGCCACGCACCCTCCGAAGCCCTCTCCCCGCGAGGGGAGAGGGTTGGGTGAGGGGGGACATGGTCAGGCAGTGGAAACAACCGCCACCCCTCCGAAGCCCTCTCCCCGCGAGGGGAGAGGGTTGGGTGAGGGGGGAGATGATCAGGCAGTGGAAACAACCGGAACCTAACCGTGAACCTCCGAACGGCAGACGCATGAAGCGGAGCGTCTTTCCGAACCGGGTGCTCCCCTACCTGCTCGTGCTGCCCCAGATCGCGGTGACCGTCGTCTTCTTCTTCTGGCCGGCGTGGGAGTCGCTCCGCCTGTCCGTCTACCGGACCTCGGCGTTCGGCGACAAGGTCACGTTCGTCGGCTTCGACAACTTCGCCCGGCTTCTCGCCTCCGCCGACTACTACCAGTCGGTGGTCAACAGCTTCGTCTTCGCGTTCGGCGTCACCGCCATCGGGGTGGGGGCGGGGCTGTTCGTGGCCGCCCTCGCCACCCAGAAGATCCGCGGCCTCGCCGGCTACCGGGCCGCGGTGCTGTGGCCCTACGGCATCGCCGCGCCCATCGCCGGCATCATCTTCCTGTTCATGTTCCACCCCTCCTACGGCGTGCTGCCCTACTGGCTGTCCTTCGTCGTCGCCTACGAGTTCAACTGGCTCCTCAAGGGCTGGATCGCCATGCTCCTCGTGATCGTGGCCACCGCGTGGACCCACGTGGGCTACAACATCGCGTTCTTCATCGCCGGCCTCCTCGCCATTCCCGCCTCGGTGCTGGAGGCGGCGAGCGTGGACGGGGCGGGGCCGATCACGCGCTTCCGCGCCATCGTGTTCCCGCTGCTGTCGCCGATCACGTTCTACCTCGTGGTCGTCAACCTGATCTTCTCGTTCTTCGGCTCGTTCGGCATGATCCACGCCGTGACGCAGGGCGGACCGGGCAACGCCACCGAGATCATGGTGTTCAAGGTCTACAAGGACGGCTTCATCGGGCTGAACATGGGCTCGTCGGCCGCCCAGTCCGTGGTGCTGATGCTGGTGGTGATCGGGCTCACCGCGCTGCAGTTCAGGTTCCTCGAGAAGAAGGTCACGTATTGAGCCCCGACGGCGCCGTCGCCGCCCCCGCCCGCGTCGCCACCCTCCCCGTGGCCGCGGAGCGGCGCCGCCGGCCGCTGGACTGGGGCTCGATCGTCGTGCACGCCCTCCTCATCGCGTGCGTCGCCGTCATCGCGTTCCCGCTCTACTACGCCTTCGTCATCTCCACCCAGACGGTGGACCAGGTCATCGCCCGGCCGCCGCTGCTCCGGCCGTCCGACCACGCGCTCGACAACTACGTCGACGCGTGGACGCGCGCCAAGATGGGCCGCCTGCTCGTCAACAGCGCGATCGTGGCCGTGGTGTCCGCGGTGGGCAAGATCGTCATCTCCATGCTCTCCGCCTTCGCCATCGTGTACTTCGACTTCCGCGGCAAGGCGGTGGCGTTCTGGATGATCTTCGTGACCCTGATGCTGCCGGTGGAGGTCCGCATCATGTCCACCTACGAGGTGATCGGCAACCTCGGGTGGCTGAACAGCTACGCCGGCCTCACCGTGCCCCTCATGGCCTCGGCCACCGCGACGTTCCTGTTCCGCCAGTTCTACCTCACGATCCCCAACGAGATGGTCGAGGCGGCCCAGCTCGACGGGGCGGGGCCGATGCGCTTCCTGTGGTCGTTCCTGGTGCCGCTGTCGTGGGCGAACATGGCCGCCCTCTTCGTGGTGCTGTTCATCTTCGGCTGGAACCAGTACCTGTGGCCGCTCATGATCACCAACACCGAGGCCATGCGGGTGGTCGTGATCGGGCTCCAGGACCTGATCCCGCGCACGGGCACCCACGTCCCCGAGTGGAACGTGATGATGGCGGCGGCCATGATGGCGCTGCTGCCGCCGGTGGCGGTGATCGTGTTCATGCAGCGCTGGTTCGTGAAGGGCCTGGTGGAGACCGAGAAGTGACCCGCTGGGTCCTCGTCAGCCTCGCCCTCGTCGCCGTCGCCGCCCTCGTGGGCCCGCCCGCCTCGGCGGGCCGTCCGGTCGTCCGTGGCCGCCCATCGCGGAGGGGCGCTCCTCTGGCCGGAGAACAGCCGGCTCGCCTTCGAGAGCGCGGTGAAGCTCGGCGCGGACTTCCTCGAGCTCGACGTGCACCTCTCGCGCGACGGCGAGGTGATGGTGATCCACGACCCGACGCTCGAGCGGACGACGACGGGCACGGGCCCCGTGCGCGAGCGCACCGCGGCCGAGCTGCGGGCCCTCCACCTCAAGGACCAGGCCGGCGCGGTGACACGGGAGGTCGTGCCCACGCTCGACGAGGTGGTCCAGGTCGCGGCGCGCGGCCGCCGGCAGCTCCTCCTCGAGATCAAGGTGGACGACCGGCGGCAGCGGTACCCGGAGATCGAGGAGAAGACGCTGGCCGTGCTGGACCGCCACGGCATGGGGCCGTCCACGATCGTGATGGCCTTCGAGGCCGAGACCTGGCGGCGGATGCGCGAGCTCCGCCCCGGGCAGCGCGCGGGGGCGCTCTACTCGGGGCGCACCCTCGCCGCGCTCGCCTCCGACGCCCCGCGCGAGATGGAGGCGGCCCACAAGGCCGGCGTGGCGTTCGTCGGCCTCCAGCACGCGCTGGTGACGCCGGCCACCGTGGCCCTCGCGCGGCGGCTCGGCCTCACGCTGGGGGCCTGGACGGTGAACGACGCGCCGGGGATCGAGCGCGTGATCCAGCTCGGCGCCGACGTGGTGATCTCCGACCGCCCTGACCTTGCCGTTGCGCACACGCGGGAGGAAAACCGAATGAGACGGTTCACGATCGCGACGCTGCTCGTCGCCGCCCTGGTGGCGGCGCTTGCCCTGGTCCCGGTGGAGGCGCAGGCCCCCATCGAGAGCGAGCTGGCCCTGATCACGCCGGTGTCGAAGTTCATCCACGACGCCGCGCTCAAAGCCTTCGCGGACTACGCGAAGGAGCGGTGGGGCGTGACCGTGAAGGTGAACGCGATCCCCGCGGGCACCCCGGTGGCCTACGGGCGCATCACGGAGTGGAAGGGCAAGCCGGACGTGGACATCTTCTGGGGCGGGGAGTCGGCGCTGTTCGAGAAGCTCGCCGAGCAGAAGCTCCTGCAGAAGGTCGAGATCTCGAAGGAGGCGTGGGAGTCGATCCCCGCGTCCATCGGCAAGCCCAAGCCCATCCCGCTGAAGGACAAGGACGGGTACTGGGTGGGCACGGCGCTCGAGCCCTACGGGCTCGTCTACCATCCCCGGCGGCTCCAGCGCCTCGGCGTGCCGGAGCCGAAGGACTGGGAGGACCTGCTGCACCCCAAGCTCAAGGGCGAGGTCGCCCAGTGCGCGCCCACGCGCTCCTCGTCGTCGAACGCCACCTACGAGGTCATGCTCTCCGTGCACGGCGAGGAGAAGGGCTGGGACTGGCTCCGGCGCCTCGCCGGCAACACCGGGCACTTCACCGCGCGGAGCCGCGACGTGCCGACGGTGGTGGCCAAGGGGGAGTTCGCCGCGGGCTTCGCCGTGCCCTCGTACATGGCGTTCGAGGAGAAGCTCGCCGGGTTCGACATCAAGTTCGTGGCGCCGAGGAACTCCTTCGTGACGCCGGAGCCGATGGCCATCCTCGCCGGGGCCCGCAACCCGAAGGCGGCGCGCGCCTTCATCGAGTTCCTGCTCACCGAGCGCGGCCAGCGGGTGTTCATGGAGCGCGGCCTCTTCCCCATCACCCCGAAGTACAAGGTGCAGGGGCCGGCCGGCTCCACCGCCGAGCTTGCCGTGCAGTTCACCGGGGGCGTTCGCTCGTACTTCGATCAGGAGGTCGCCAACGTCTACGACGAGGACGTGGCGACCAAGCGCTCCGAGGCGCTGAAGACGAAGTTCCGCTCCGACATCGAGGCGAAGTGGGAGGAGCTGAAGAAGAAGTAGTGGCGGCCGCCGCCGCGCCGGGGCCGGCCTGATGGACATCACCGTGGCCGCGGTCACCAAGCGCTTCGGCGCGGTCACCGCGGTGGACGCGGCCGACCTCGTCGTGGGCGACGGCGAGCTGTTCACGCTCCTCGGGCCCTCGGGCTGCGGCAAGACCACGCTCTTGCGGCTCCTCGCCGGCTTCTACCAGCCCGACGCCGGATCGATCCGCTTCGGCGAGCGCGTGGTGAGCGGGCTGCCGCCGTACGAGCGCAACATCGGCATGGTGTTCCAGAACTACGCGCTCTGGCCCCACATGACGGTGGCGGGCAACGTCTCGTACGGCCTCCGGCTCCGGCGCCTGCCCGCCGCGGAGATCGCGGCGCGCATGGACGAGGGGCTCCGCAAGGTGAACCTGGGCGGCTTCGAGGGGCGCTACCCCGGGCAGCTCTCGGGCGGCCAGCAGCAGCGGGTCGCCCTCGCCCGCGCCCTCGTGCTGAACCCGGACATCCTGCTCCTCGACGAGCCGCTCTCCAACCTCGACGCGAAGATCCGGGTCCAGGTGCGCGCGGAGATCCGGAAGCTCCAGCGCGAGCTGGGCATCACGACCGTGTACGTGACCCACGACCAGGAGGAGGCCCTGTCGCTCTCCGACCGGGTCGCCGTCATGCGGGACGGCAAGGTGCTCCAGATCGGCGTCCCGCGGGAGCTCTACGAGCGTCCGCGCACGCGCTTCGTCGCCGACTTCGTGGGGACCAACAACCTCCTGCCCGGCCGCGTGGCCGAGCGGCGGAACGGCGCGCTCACGGTGGACACCGAGCTGGGGCGTCTCGAGGCCATCGCGGGCGGCGACACCGCGTCGGGGCGATGCGTCCTCGCCATCCGCCCGGAGAACGTCCGGATCGCCCCCGATGGGGGGCCGCCCGCCGGAGGCAACCGCGTCGCCGGACGCGTGGCTCTCGTCTCGTACCTCGGCAACACGCTGCGGTACGACGTGGAGACCGATCGCGGACCGGTGATCAAGGCGGACATCCGGGACCCGTGGCACCACGACCCGCTCCCGCCGGGCCGTCCGGTCGAGGTCAGCTTCCCCGCCTCCGTCACCCTCGCCATCGCCGACGACTGAGGCGACCGCGTGACGCCCCCGAGCCGATGTCGCAAGGTGCGGGCGGGCGAAGGGAGCCCGGGTGCCCGCACCTGGAATCAGGGCGGGCAAGCCCGGGCGCCCGCAGTCGGAATCGCCCGGGGCGCCCGCGCCTGGTATCCGCGCGTGGGGTTCTGGATCGGGGTGGCGGCGATCTGGGCCTTCCTGCTCCTGTTCCTCGTCTACCCGCTCTGCCGCATCTTCTACGACGCGGTGACCGACGGCGCCGGGCGGTTCACCCTCGCCAACTTCCACGACTTCTTCACCGACGCGTTCTACCTGCGCTCGCTCTGGAACTCGCTCGTCCTGGGCGTGGCCACCGTCGTCACCAGCTCGATCCTGGGCATCGCCGTCGCCTTCCTCCTCGTGCGCTTCGACTTCCGGGGCCGCGCGCTCTTCAGCTACCTGACGATCATCCCGATCATCTCGCCGCCGCTGGTCGGCGTGCTCGGCTTCACGTTCATCCTCGGGCGGGCGGGCACGGTGAACGTGCTCCTGATGGACTGGCTGGACATGCTGAAGCCGATCAACTTCCTGTACGGGGTCCACGGCGTGGTGCTGGTGGAGACGCTCCACCTCTTCCCGATGATCACGCTCAACGTGGTCGACGCCCTCGGCAAGATCGACCCGTCGCTCGAGGAAGCGGCGGAGAGCGTGGGCGCGCGCGGCTGGCGGAAGCTCTGGACGGTGACGCTCCCGCTGACCACGCCGGGCTACGTGGCGGGGGCCCTCCTGGTCTTCATCTGGACCTTCTCCGACTTCGCGACGCCGCTCGTGCTCGGCGTCCAGGATCTGCTCGCCGCCCAGGCCTACCTGAACATCGTGCAGTTCGTGGACAAGCGCATCTTCCGGATGGGCATCGTGATCTCGGCGCTGATGGTGGCGCTCGCCGTGCTGTTCCTGCTCGCCGCCCGCCACTACGTGAGCCTCAAGGACTACTCGTCGCTGTCCTACTCGCGCATCGCGCGGCGGCGCCTCACCGGCGCGCGACAGGCGCTCGCCGTGGCCTTCCTGTCCGCGGTGCTGCTGTTCTCGTTCATCCCCTACGTGGGCGTGGCGCTGGCGTCGGTCGGCAAGGGCTGGTCGCTGACGCCGCTGCCCGTGGCCTACACGCTGCAGTACTACGAGCGGGTCATCGTGGAGACGCCGAAGTACATCCTGAACAGCCTGCTCTACTCCGGCATCGCGGTGGCCCTGTGTATCGGCGTCGGCGTGCCGATCGCGTGGCTCCTCGGGCGCTCGACGGTGCCGGGGCGCGGCGCGCTCGACGCGCTCAACACGCTGATCCTCGCCATCCCCGGCACCGCGATCGGCATCGCCTACATCCGCGCCTTCCACTTCGACCTGCCCGGGTTCGACCGGGGGCTCACGTCGTTCTGGATCGTCATGCCGCTGGTGCTGGCCGTCCGGCGGCTCCCGTACACCGTGCGGGGGTCCTACGCGTCGCTCCTCCTCGTGCACCCCTCCATGGAGGAGGCGGCGGCGAGCGTCGGGGCCACCGGGCTGCGCTCGTTCCGGGACATCACGCTGCCCATGATCTGGAAGGGCGTGCTGGTCGGGAGCCTCTTCTCGTTCATGACCTCGCTCCAGGAGGCCTCCGCGGTGCTCTTCCTCGCGCTCGGCGGCTGGGAATCGATCACCAACGGGATCTTCGCCTTCTACATCGCGGGCAGCGCCAACGAGGCCGCGGCCCTCGGCGTGATCCTGATCGTGGTCGCGGCGTGCGCCACCATCGTCATCAACCGCGTGGCCGGCACTCGCATGGGGGGCGTGTTTGGCTAGCCTGCCTTGCGAAGCGAGCCGGCATGCTTTGCGGAGCGAGCCGAAGGCGAGCGGAGCGCATATGGAAATGAAGTGGAAACAACCGCCAACCGTCCCCGGTGGCCCTCAACAAACCCTTGGAAACAAAAGTCTTGTCCGCCCTTGTGGAGCCCTGGAGCCTGTGCTAGTGTTCGGATTCACATGGAGCCGGAAGCGGCTCCCGTCTGCAAGGTGGAAGAGCCTCGAGCATGAAGGAACCGTCGGCCTGGCGCGCGCTCGGGGCCCTCGCCACGGTCGGGTTGACGTTCGTCGTCGCCACGGCCGGGGCGACCCTCGCCGGGTACTTCGCGGACAGGTGGCTGGGCTCGTCACCGTGGCTCACCCTGGCCGGCCTGGCCGTGGGGATCGCCGCAGGGTTTCGCAACCTCTTCCGTTCGATCAAGCAGGTGGAAGGACAGGAGCGCGATGGACTGTGACCTGGTCAGGCGCGTGACGAGCCTCACCGCGATCGTCGCGGTGGCCGCCGCGAGCCTCGCCGCGATCATCGCCGGAGGCGCGGGCGCGCTCGGCGTGGGCGCGGGCGCTGGCGTCGGGCTGGCGAGCTTCCGCTGGATCGCCCGCGGGGCCCGGCGGGCCGCGGTGGTCTTCGCCGGGGGCCGGCCGGGCGCGCTGTGGATGCTCGGCCTCGGGCTCCGCCACCTCGTGCTCTTCGGGGTCATCGCGGCCTGCCTGGCCAGTGGCGCCGCGCATCCGCTGGGGGTCGTCGCCGGCCTGTCGCTGCTGCCCCCTGTTCTCATCTTCTCGGGCCTTGTCGCGGCCGGGCGCGCCGCATAGCGAGCCGCGCATGGACGCGATCGAGCATCCACCGATCCTGAGCCTGGCCCCGCTGGGCATCCCTGATCACGTCTTCTACACGTGGCTGGTGATGGGCGTCCTCGTGGTGCTTTCGGTGGTGGCGAGCCGCAACATGGCGCTCGTCCCTCGCGGCACCCAGAACTTCATGGAGGTCGTGCTCGAGCAGTTCCTCACCCTGCTCGACGACGTGATCGGCCACGGCGGCCGGCGCTTCCTGCCCCTCATCGCCACCCTCGGGCTCTTCATCCTCGTGTCGAACCTGATGGGCCTCATCCCGGGGATGGTCGCTCCGACCGGCAACCTCAACACCACCGCGGCGTGCGCGCTGATCGTGTTCTTCTACTACCACTACGTCGGGATCCGGACGCAGGGGTTCGTCAACTACCTCAAGCACTTCTGCGGGCCGGTGCCGGCGCTGGCCCCGCTCATGTTCCCGATCGAGATCGTGAGCCATTTCGCCCGCGCGCTGTCGCTGTCCCTCCGGCTCTTCGGCAACATGGCGGCGGGCCACATCCTGCTCGCGATCATCTTCCTGCTCACCGGCCTGGACGGTCTGCTCGGCTGGGCGCTGTCGGGCAGCCTCGGCGGGGTCCTCATGGGCATCCCGGGGGGCGCCATCCTGATCGCCTTCACCACGGGGTTCCTGCTCCCGCTGAAGATCCTCGTCGCCTTCCTCCAGGCCTTCATCTTCTGCATGCTGTCGATGCTCTACCTGGCCGGGGCGGTCGAGGAGGCCGAGCACCACCACTGAACCGCTGCGACGAAATGGCTCCTGGCGTTCACACTCATCAAGGAGGCACGGTCGTGCGACGGACACTGCTGCTGACGCTGCTCACGTGGTCTGTGGTTTCCATCCCGGGGATGGCCTTCGCGGCCGACGCGCCGACGGGCAGCTGGGTCGGGCCCTTCGCCGTCCTCGCCGCCGGTCTGGGCATGGGCCTGGCATCCGGACTGTGCGGACTGGGGCAGGGCAGGGCGGCGGCGTCCGCGGTCGACGCCATCGCGCGGCAGCCCGGCGCCGCGGGCCGGATCCAGACGGTGATGATCATCGGGTTGGCCCTCATCGAGTCGCTGGCGCTGTACGTGTTCGTCATCGCCGCGATCCTGCTCTTCGTCCAGCCGGTGAAGTAGGCGCCCGGTCGGCCCGTCCCTCTCATCGGGGCCGCGACCGAGCCCGATGGGAGGGACGCCTTTTTTGACGCGAAGGGAGACGCGCCGCGTGAGAGCCCGCGCATGACGCCACGCTCGCCGTTCAAGATCCCGAAGATCCCGGAGATGACGGTGCGGCGCCTGTCCGTGTACACGCGCTGCCTGCAGCAGCTCGAGGAGGACGGGGTCAAGACGGTGTCCTCGCAGGAGCTGGCCGAGCGCTTCAACTTCAACTCGGCGCAGGTGCGCAAGGACCTCGCGTACTTCGGCGAGTTCGGCGTCCGCGGCATCGGCTACTACGTCTCGGGGCTGAAGGCGGAGCTGCAGAAGATCCTTGGGCTCGACCGGGAGTGGCAGGTGGCGCTGGTGGGCCTGGGGAACCTGGGGGCGGCCCTGTTCCACTACAAGGGGTTCGCGCGGCAGGGCTTCCGGATCTCCGTCATCTTCGACGACGATCCGGCGAAGGTCGGCAAGACGGAGGACGACGTCCCGATCCTGCCGCTCCGCGACCTGGCCCGCGAGGTCAAGGCCCGGAACCTGCAGATCGCCATCGTGGCCGTTCCCGCCGAGTCGGCGCAGGCGGTGACGACGCAGATCGCGGCGGCGGGGATCAAGGCCGTCCTGAACTTCGCGCCCGGGCGCCTCCGCGCGGCCAAGGACGTGCGGCTCAAGAACGTGGACCTGTCCATCGAGCTCGAGTCCCTGAGCTTCTACCTCGCCCAGGGACGCTAGGGACGCTCGGGGGGGGCGTCGGCCCGCTCGCCGGCAACGCAACGGGAAGGGTCGCAGGGGCCGGCGGGCGAAGCCCGGGCGCCCGCACCTGGCAACCTAAGGAGAGGGTCGCAAGGTGCGGGCGGGCGAAGCCCGGGCGCCCGCACCTGGAACCATGACTTCGTTCCGACGCCTCTGGCGCGCTGGGGCGCCTTCGACGAGCTGGCCCGCGCCCTCGCCACGGGAGACGTCTGCGTCGAGGCCCACGGCCTCTGGGGGTCGGCCCGCGCGTTGACGGTGGCCGGCCTCGCCCGCGCCACCCGGCGTCCGACGCTGGTGGTGGCGGCGGGTCCCGCGCAGGCTCACGCCCTCGCTCTCGACATCGGCTTCTTCCTCGGCACCCTCGGTGCAGCCCCGGCGCCGCGCGTGCTCGAGTTCCCGCCCGGTATGGCGTGGCGGGGCGGCCGCCGGTCCGAGCACGACGCCGAGCGCGCGCTCGTCTGCCACCGCCTGCTCGCCGGCGACCCCGCCGTGGTCGTGGCCACGGCCGGAGCGCTCTCCGCGGGGGTGCTCGCGCCCGAGACCTTCCGCTCCCGCGCGTTCCGCATCGGCCTCGGTGACACGTTCGAGCGGGACGCCCTCGGCGCGCGGCTCGAGGCCGCCGGCTACGAGCGCGTGGAGAGCGTCGTGGAGGTGGGGCAATGGAGCGCGCGGGGCGGGATCGTCGACGTCTTCTCGCCCGCGCGCGACCGTCCCGTCCGCGCGGAGTTCTTCGGCGACGAGGTGGAGTCGCTCCGGCCGTTCGATCCGACGACCCAGCGCTCGGTGGACGAGACCGACGAGATCGACATCGTGCCCATCGGCGGCCCCGACGACACGGGAACCCTCGTCGGCTACCTGCCCTCCGCGACGCTCGTCGTGCTCGACGATCCCGCCGAGCTCGAGGCGCCCCACGAGGACGCGCCGGCCGGCGAGCCGCTCGCCCAGCTCCTGGGCGCGTTCCAGCGGCTCGAGCTGCCGCTCCTGCCCGGCGGGCCGGCGCGGACGCGGGTCGCCATGGGCGCCCGGTCCGTCGGCGGGTTCAGCGGCCAGTTCAAGACGCTCGCCGCCGAGGTGCAGAACTGGCGGCTCGAGGGGTTCACGGTGCGTCTCGTCGTCAACGACGACGCCCAGGCCGGGCGCGTCGGCCGCATCCTGTCCGAGCACGGGCTCGAGGCCTGGCCGGATGCCCAGGCTCTGGAGCGCGGAGGGGCTCGGCGTGCTCGTCGGCGACTGCGCCACGGGGTTCCAGCTCCCCGCGCTCGGCCTGGTCGTGCTCGCCGAGCAGGAGGTGTTCGGCGCGCGCCGCCGGCGGCTGCGCCGGCCTGTCTTCGCGCGGGGCGCGGCCATCGCCTCCTATACCGACCTTTCCCCGAGCGACCTCGTGGTGCACGAGTCGCACGGCGTGGGGCGCTACCACGGCCTGGCCACCCTGGACGTCGAGGGCCGGGCCGCCGACTTCCTGTTGCTGGAGTACGGCGAGGGCGGGCGGCTGTACCTGCCCGTCGATCGGCTCGACCTGATCTCCAAGTACATGGGGGCGCCCGAGGGCGCGGCCCGCCTCGATCGCCTGGGCGGGTGGCGCCTGGCAGCGGGTCAAGGAGTCGGTGCGGGCCGCCCTCCGGCAGATGGCCGAGGAGCTCCTGCGCCTGTACGCCGAGCGTTCGGTGGCCGAGCGCGTCCGCCTTCGGCGCCGACTCCGCGTGGCAGCGGGAGTTCGAGGCCGCCTTCCGCTTCGAGGAGACGCCGGACCAGCTCCGCGCGATCGAGGAGGTCAAGGCCGACCTCGAGCGTCCCCGGCCCATGGACCGGCTCGTGGCCGGCGACGTGGGCTACGGCAAGACCGAGGTCGCGCTCCGCGCCGCGTTCAAGGTCGTGGGCGAGGGGCGGCAGGTCGCGGTGCTCGTGCCCACCACCGTCCTCGCCCAGCAGCACTGGAACACCTTCACCGAGCGCTTCGCCCCGTTCCCGGCGCGGGTCGAGCTCCTGTCGCGGTTCCGGAGCCCGCGCGAGATCAAGGCGGTCATCGGCGGGCTCGCGAGCGGCGCGGTGGACGTGGTGGTGGGGACCCACCGGCTTCTGTCGAAGGACGTTGCGTTCAGGGACCTGGGCCTGCTCGTGGTGGACGAGGAGCATCGCTTCGGCGTCACCCACAAGGAGCGCATCAAGCAGCTCCGGGCCAGCGTGGACGTGCTCACGCTGACCGCCACGCCGATCCCGCGCACCCTGCACATGGCGATGTCCGGCGTGCGCGACCTCACCGTGATCGAGACCCCCCCGCTCGACCGCCTCCCCGTCGAGACCGTGGTGACGCGCTTTTCCCGGACCACGATCAAGGACGCGATCGACCGGGAGCTCGCCCGGGGCGGGCAGGTCTTCTTCGTCCACAACCGCGTCCAGTCGCTGCCGTCCATGACCGCGTTCATCCAGAAGCTCTGCCCGGACGCGCGCGTGGTCATGGGGCACGGTCAGATGGGCGAGCGGGAGCTCGAGTCGGTGATGGTGAAGTTCGTGGACGGGCAGGCCGACGTGCTCGTGTCCACCGCCATCGTGGAGTCCGGCCTGGACATCCCCACCTCGAACACCATCGTCATCAACCGCGCCGACCGCTTCGGGCTCGCCCAGCTCTACCAGCTCCGCGGGCGGGTGGGGCGCGAGCGGCTGCAGGCCTACGCGTACCTCCTCGTCCCCGCCGACGGGCGCATCGACGAGACGGCCCAGCGGCGGCTCCGCGTCATCGAGGAGTTGACGGAACTGGGAGCGGGGTTCAAACTCGCGCTGCGCGATCTCGAGATCCGCGGCGCCGGCAACCTCCTCGGCGCCGAGCAGCACGGGCACATCGCCGCGGTCGGCTTCGACCTCTACACCAAGTTGCTCGAGGAGGCGGTGCGCGAGCTCAAGGGGGAGCCGGCGGCGCCGGGCATCGATCCGACGGTAACGGTGGAGGCGGAGGCGCTCCTGCCCGAGGACTATATTCCGGAGGTCAACCAGCGCCTGGCCTTCTACCGCCGGCTGGGCGACGTGGCGGGTGACGAGGCGATCGAGGAGATCCGCGACGAGATCGCGGACCGCTTCGGTCCACTCCCACCCGCGGTGGACGCCCTCCTCGACGTGGTCGGGCTCCGGGTCAGGGCGCGCGCGCTCGGCATCGAGCGCCTGGAGGCCAGGGAGGGGCGGGCCCGGCTGACGTTCGCGCGCGAGACGCCGGTGACGCCCGAGCGCATCCTCGCCGTCATCCGCGGCAGCGGCGGACGCATCGCGATGCGGAAGGAGTACACCATGGAAGCGACGGTCAGCAGCGGGCCGTGGGCCACCGTGCGGACCGACCTCCTCGCCTTGCTGGGGAAGCTCGCGTGACCGCTCGGCGGCTGATCCTCCTCGGCGCCATCCTCGCCCTCGCCGGCTGCAGCACGCTCAGCTCGATCACCATCCCGTCGGTCGCCGTCCCGTCGTGGGTGCCCTTCCTGGGCGACAGCGGCAAGCCGCAGGCTCGCGCCGCCGCGCCCACGCCCGCGGAGCCGCCGAAGAACGCCCCGCTCCTGCCCGGCACCGCCGAGCGCCCGCGCCCCGCCGAGGACGCGGAGGTGATCGATCGCGTGGTGTGCGTCGTGAACAACGACGCGATCACGCAGTACGAGCTGGACGAGGCGGGAGTCCTTCTACCTGTACGAGCAGAAGCTCGCCGCCCCGCCGGAGGGCGAGGCGCGGCGCGCGCTGCGCGACCAGCTCCTCGCGCGGATCATCGACGAGCGCCTGCAGCTCCAGCAGGCGGAGCGGGAGCGCATGACGGTGGAGGACGCCGAGGTCGCCGAGCAGATCGCGCGAGGTCATGAAGAGGGTCGGGGCGAAGACCGAGGCCGAGCTGGAGATCGCCCTCAAGCCCCAGGGCGTGACCGTCGACGGCATCAAGCGGCGGATCCGGGAGACGCTGATGGTCCAGAAGGTGGTGCGGCGCAAGGTGGCCCTTCGGATCTCGGTGACCGAGGAGGAGATCGATCGCTACCTCCGGGACAACCGCGAGAAGCTCGAGACCGGGCTCACCTTCGAGGCCCGCCACATGCTGTTCCTCGCCGAGCCCGGCCGCGGCGAGGACGGCTGGGAAGAGGCCAAGCGCCGGGCCGAGGAGGTGCACGGCCGGCTGCTCGCGGGCGGAAGCTTCGCCGACCTCGCCCGGCAGCACTCGGAGGACGGGTCGCGCAACGAGGGCGGGGCGCTGGGCGCGCTCAAGCGCGGCGAGCTCGCGCCGGAGATCGAGGCCGCCATCCTCGCGCTTCCGGTCGGCGACGTGTCCAAGCCGTTCCGGTCCGAGGTCGGCTACCACCTCTTCAAGCTGGAAAAGCGCGAGTCGCTCGCCGGCGAAGGGCTCGCGCAGGCCCGCAACCAGATCCGCGAGATCCTGTTCCGCGAGAAGTACCAGGTGCGCCTCAAGGACTGGCTCGCGGAGATCAAGCAGCGGGCGATGATCGACATGCGCCTGTGATCGAGGCGCTCGCGGCCCGGGAGCTCGCCCCGTTCGGCGGTGCGCTCCACCCGCGGCCGGAGGGCGTGGCGACGGCCTCCACCGGCAAAAAACAATTGACAGTCCTCCGCGCGCTGTGGGAAAGTGACTGTCGTTACGTGGTTTGACCCCTCAGACACACTAGAACCCCCCGGAGATCGCCATTTCGCAGCGTATTCCCAAGCGCAGCTCGCCGAGGCCGTCCCCAGCAGGTGCTCACACTGCGTCGGAAGGTGGAGGGGGAGGAGGCATGAGGATGAATCTGTCCGACCTGAAGGACAAGACCATCACCGACCTGAACCAGGTCGCCAAGGATCTCGGCGTCCAGGGTGTCAGCGGTCTTCGCAAGCAGGAGCTGATCTTCAAGATCCTCCAGGGACAGGCCGAGAAGGACGGGCTCATCTTCGCCGAGGGCGTGCTCGAGGTGCTGCCGGACGGATTCGGCTTCCTGCGGGCGCCCGACTACAACTACCTCCCCGGTCCCGATGACATCTACGTCTCGCCGTCGCAGATCCGTCGCTTCGACCTCCGTACCGGCGACACCATCTCCGGCCAGGTACGGCCCCCGAAGGACAGTGAGCGCTACTTCGCCCTCCTCAAGGTCGAGGCGATCAACTTCGAGACGCCCGAGCAGTCGAAGGACAAGACGATCTTCGACAACCTCACCCCGCTCTACCCCATGGAGCGGCTGCGGCTCGAGCACGACACCGACAACCTCACCACCCGCGCGATGGACCTCCTGTGCCCGATCGGCAAGGGGCAGCGCGGCCTCATCGTGGCCGCGCCACGCACGGGCAAGACCGTGCTCCTGCAGAACCTCGCCAACGCCATCGCGAAGAACCACCCGGAGGTGTACCTCATCGTCCTGCTCATCGACGAGCGGCCCGAGGAGGTCACCGACATGCAGCGCTCGGTGAAGGGCGAGGTCATCTCCTCGACGTTCGACGAGCCGCCCCAGCGCCACGTGCAGGTGGCGGACATGGTGATCGAGAAGGCCAAGCGCCTCGTCGAGCACAAGCGGGACGTCGTCATCCTGCTCGACTCCATCACCCGGTTCGCGCGCGCCCACAACGCGGTCATCCCGTCCTCGGGAAAGGTGCTGTCGGGCGGCCTCGACGCCAACGCGCTCCAGCGCCCTCGGCGCTTCTTCGCGGCGGCGCGCAACATCGAGGAAGGCGGCTCGCTCACGATCATGGCCACCGCCCTCATCGACACCGGGTCGCGGATGGACGACGTGATCTTCGAGGAGTTCAAGGGCACCGGGAACATGGAGGTGCACCTGGACCGTCGCCTGATGGACAAGCGCATCTTCCCCACCATCAACATCGAGCAGACGGGGACGCGGAAGGAAGAGCTGCTGCTGGAGAAGGACGAGCTGCAGAAGGTCTGGCTGCTGCGCAAGGCGCTCTCGCAGCTCAACCCCGTCGAGGCCATGGAGCTCCTGCTCGACAAGCTCAAGATGACGAAGTCCAACCGGGACTTCCTCAATCAGATGAACCAGCTGAGCTGAGCCCGGAGGGCGCGCGCGAGCGCGCGGTCGAGGTGTCCCGCTGAGCTGAGTTGGTCCGCCCCGCTTCGGTGCGATTCTTGCGGCCTCTCCCGCGCGTGATATAGTAGTGGCTCTTTTTGAGGAGGTGCGCCGTGAAGGCTGGCATTCATCCCGAGTACGTCGACACCACGGTCACGTGCAACTGCGGCGAGGTCATTCAAACCCGCTCGACCCGTCCGGCCATCCGGGTCGAGGTGTGCTCGAAGTGCCATCCGTTCTACACCGGTAAGCAGCGCTTCATGGACACGGAGGGGCGGGTCGAGCGCTTCCAGCGGAAGTACAACAGGAAGCCCCTCACGGAGGGGTAGGACCTCGGCGCTCGGCGCCCGAGGCGCCGCGTCGAACGCCCGTGTCGCGCCTCGCTTCGACTCCGCCGGGCTCGAGCCCCGGTGGGCCCATCCGCTGCCCGAGGAACCCACGCTTCGAGGTCTGGACGATTGAACAGTCGCCGCCCTGCTGCGCGTGAGCCTGACGGGACGGGTGCCGGCGGCGCGTCGGTCCTCGCCCCGGTTAGGTTGTGAAGGAATGCGGCTTTTGTCGTCGGCGAGCGGGCCAACATTGCGATTCTGCGTACACGCGGAGCGCCGTCTCGCCATCGATTCACATTCTCAGGTGGTGACGCGCTGATGTTCGACAAGCTCCGGCAGCTCGAGGAACGTCACCGCGAGCTCTCCACCCGCCTGTCGGACCCGCAGGTGATCGGCCAGCCGGCGGAGTTCGCCCGCACGGCCAAGGCCGCGGCCGAGCTCGCCGAGGTGGTCCAGAAGTTCGACGACTACAAGTCGCTGCTCGCGCACCTGTCCGAGGCCCGGCACATCCTTTCCGAGGACCCCGACCGCGAGATGCGCGAGATGGCCCAGGCCGAGGTGGACGAGCTGGCCGAGCGGCAGACGAAGCTCGAGGAGGAGCTGCGCCAGCTCCTGCTTCCCCGCGATCCCAACGACGACCGGAACGTGTTCGTCGAGATCCGCGCCGGGGCGGGCGGCGACGAGGCGGGCCTCTTCGGCGCCGACCTCGCCCGCATGTACACGAAGTTCGCCGAGCGCCAGCGCTGGCGGGTCGAGGTGATGGACAGCCACCCCACCGGGGTGGGCGGCTTCAAGGAGATCATCCTGTTCATCCAGGGCCGAGGGGCGTGGAGCCGGCTCAAGTTCGAGCGCGGCGTGCACCGCGTCCAGCGCGTGCCCGCCACCGAGTCGAGCGGGCGCATCCACACCTCGACGGTGACGGTGGCCGTCCTCCCCGAGGCCGAGGACGTCGACGTGAAGGTGGATGAGAAAGACGTGCGCGTGGATGTGTACCGCTCCTCGGGGCCGGGCGGGCAGGGCGTCAACACCACCGACTCGGCGGTGCGGCTCACCCACCTGCCCACCGGGCTCGTGGTCACGTGCCAGGACGAGCGCTCGCAGATCAAGAACCGGGCGAAGGCCATGCGGGTGCTGAAGGCGCGGCTCCTCGAGCGGGCGCAGGACGAGCAGGCGGCGGCCGTCGCCGCGGACCGCCGGAGCCAGGTGGGCACGGGCGAGCGCAGCGAGCGCATCCGCACGTACAACTTCCCCCAGGCGCGGCTGTCCGACCACCGGGTCGGCCTCACCCTGCACAAGCTGACCGAGATCATGGAGGGCGACCTCGATGAGACCATCGAGGCCCTCACCGCGTGGGATCAGAGCCGCAAGCTGGCGGAGGTGGCGCCGTGACGACCGCGGCTCCGTCCCGCTCGGCGGGCGCCGCGCTCCGCGACGGCTGGACGCGGCTGGCCGCGTGCGGCATCCCGACCGCGCGGCAGGACGCGGAATGGCTGCTCGCCGCCGTGCTCGGCGTGGAGCGGTTCGATCTCTACCGGGAGCCTGGACGCGAGGTGACGGACGCCGCCGCCCATCGCTACCAGGCGCTCCTCGACCGGCGCGCCGCGCACGAGCCGCTGCAGCACCTGCTGGGCTTCGAGGACTTCCGCGGCCTCCGGCTCCGGGTCGGGCCCGACGTGCTCGTGCCACGGCCGGAGACCGAGGGACTGGTCGAGTGGGCGGTGGAGGCCCTCGGGGATCGGCCGGACGCGGTCGTCGCCGACGTCGGCACGGGCAGCGGCGCCATCGCGTGCGCGCTGGCCGCGGCCCTTCCCCGGGCGCGGGTGCTCGCGGTGGACTGCTCTCCCCGGGCGCTCGCGGTGGCGCGGGCCAACGTCGGCGCGCTCGGTCTGGCCGATCGGATCACGCTCCTCGAGGGCGATCTGCTGGCTCCGCTGGCCCCCTGGCGCGGCGGCGTCGACGCGATCGTGGCGAACCCTCCGTATCTGCCCGCCGGCGTCATCGCGTCGCTCCCGCGCGAGGTCTCGGCCTTCGAGCCTCGGCTGGCGCTCGACGGGGGCCCGGACGGCCTGAGGGTGCTGCGCCGGCTGGTGGCGGCCGCGCCCTCCCTGCTCCGGCCCGGCGGCTGGCTCCTCATGGAGATCGGCGAGGACCAGGCGGGCGCGCTCGCCTCGCTGATGGCCGCGGAGGGGTTCACGGCCATCGCGTCCCGCCAGGATCTCCGCGGCGTCGAGCGCTGCATCGGCGGGCGGCTGCCCGGGCCCGGCATCCCGGCGCCGTCGCCGCGACGGGTGTGCGGCTGATGCCGACGCGTCTCGTCATCGAGGGCGGGGTGCCGCTGCGCGGTGAAGTGCCGGTGAGCGCGGCCAAGAACGCCGCGCTGCCCGCGCTGGCCGCCGCTCTCCTCACCGCGGAGCCGGTCGTGCTCGAGAACGTGCCCGCGCTCGCCGACGTGAGGACGATCCGCTCGCTGCTCGAGCGGCTGGGCGCCGAGACCACCGACGAGGCCGACGGCGCGACGCGGATCCGTGTCGCGCAGGTGACGAGCCACGAGGCGCCCTACGACCTGGTGTCGACCATGCGCGCGTCCGTGCTCGTGCTGGGGCCGCTGCTCGCGCGGACCGGCCGCGCCCGCGTCGCCCTGCCCGGCGGCTGCGCGATCGGTGTGCGGCCCATCGACCAGCACCTGAAGGGGCTGGCCAAGCTCGGGGCGGAGATCGCGATCGGGAACGGCTACGTGGAGGCGCGGGCGAGCCGGCTCAAGGGGGCGCGGATCACCGCCGACCTCGTCACCGTCACCGGCACCGAGAACCTGATGATGGCGGCGGCGCTCGCCGAGGGGGAGAGCGTCATCGAAAACGCCGCCCGTGAGCCCGAGGTGGCGGACCTCGCGCGGCTCCTCGTGGCGATGGGGGCCCGGATCGAGGGCGCGGGCACGGAGCGGATCGAGATCCAGGGCGTGCCCGAGCTGGCCGGCGCGCGGCATCGGATCATTCCCGACCGGATCGAGGCCGGGACGCTCCTGGTCGCCGGGGCCATCACCGGCGGCGACGTCACGGTGACCGCCGCCGCGCCCCGTCACATGACGGCGACGCTGGCCAAGCTCGAGGAGTGCGGCGCGGCCATCGAGGTGGTGGGCGACCGCGTGCGGTGCGCGGCGCGAGGCCGGCCCCGCCCCGCCGACGTGATCACGAGCCCGTTCCCCGGTTTCCCCACCGACATGCAGGCGCAGCTCATGGCGCTTCTGGGGCTGGCCGACGGCATGTCGCGGATCACCGAGACGATCTTCGAGAACCGGCTCATGCACGTGGCCGAGCTCAACCGCCTCGGGGCGCGCATCGAGGCGGACGGCTCCGGCGCGATCGTGCGCGGCGTGGAGGCGTACCAGGGCGCGCAGGTGATGGCGACGGATCTGCGCGCCTCGGCGTCGCTGGTGCTCGCCGGCCTCGCCGCGACGGGCACCACCGAGGTGTCGCGCGTGTATCACCTCGATCGCGGCTACGAGCGCATGGAGGCGAAGCTCCAGGCGCTGGGCGCGCGCGTCCGGCGGGTGGCGTCGTGAGCGCGGCGCTGACCCTGGCGCTGCCGAAGGGGCGGCTGCTCGAGCCGGCCCTGGCCCTCCTCGGCCGCCTCGGCGTCACCGGGCTCGACGCCGACTCGCGCCGGCTCCTCGTCGCCGACCCCGCGCGCGAGCTGCGCTTCATCTTCCTCAAGCCGGCCGACATCCCCACGTACGTCCAGTACGGCGCCGCCGACCTCGGCATCGTGGGCAAGGACATCCTCGCCGAGCAGGGGCCCGACGTGTACGAGCCGGTGGACCTGGGCTTCGGGTTCTGCCGCCTCGTCGTGGCCGAGGCGCGCGAGCTCTGGGAGCGCGACGACCCCTCGCGGTGGTCGTGGGTGCGCGTGGCCACCAAGTACCCCGCGCTCACCGAGGAGTACTTCTCGGCGCGCGGGATCCAGGTGGAGATGGTCCGGCTCGACGGATCCATCGAGCTGGCACCGCTCGTCGGGCTCGCCGAGCGGATCGTGGATCTCGTCCAGTCCGGCGAGACGTTGCGGGCCAACGGCCTCGTGGAGGTGGCGCAGATCATGACCTCCACCGCGCGGCTCATCGTGAACCGCGCGGCGCTGAAGACGGCCCACGCGCGGGTCAACGGCCTGATCGAGGCGATCCGCCGCGAGGTGGCCGCCGCCCCCGCGGCGACGGCGTCGGGACGGGCCGCGTCGTGATCCGCCGGCTCGACACGCGGACCGCCGGCGTCGACGGCGTCGTGCGCGCCCTGGAACGGCCGCCCGCCGCGGTCGACCCGGGCATCCAGCAGCAGGTGGCGGAGATCCTGGCCGCGGTGCGCGAGAAGGGCGACGCCGCGCTCGTCGAGCTGACCGAGCGCTTCGACGGCGTCCGCCTCGAGCCGGCCGGCCTCCCGGTCACCGAAGCCGAGATGGACGCGGCGGCGCGCCAGGTCGCGCCCGAGACCATGGCGGCCCTGGCGTACGCGGCCGGGCGGATCGAGGCGTTCCATCGCGCGGCGATGCCGCGCTCCTGGTCCATGACGGACGCCGCCGGCTCGCGCCTCGGGCAGGACGTGCGGCCGCTCGACCGCGTCGGCATCTACGTGCCGGGCGGCCGCGCCGCCTATCCGTCCACGGTCCTCATGACCGCCGTGCCCGCGCGCGTGGCGGGGGTCCGGGAGATCGTCCTCGTCTCGCCGCCCGGCCGCGACGGCGCGCTCTCGCCCGTCGTGCTCGCGGCGGCGCGGCTGGCCGGAGTCACCGAGGCGTACCGCGTGGGCGGCGCCCAGGCCGTGGCCGCGCTCGCCTACGGCACGGCCACCGTGCGCCGCGTCGACAAGATCGTGGGCCCGGGCAACGTGTACGTCACGCTCGCCAAGGCCCGGGTCTTCGGCGAAGTCGGGATCGACATGCTGGCGGGGCCCAGCGAGGTGCTGGTGATCGCCGACGAGGGCGCGGACCCGACGCTTGCCGCCGCGGACCTGCTCGCCCAGGCGGAGCACGACCCGATGGCGCGCGCCGTGCTCGTCACGCCATCCGAGCGCCTGGCCGATCGCGTGGTCGCGGAGACCCAGCGCCAGCTCGGCGACCTGCCGCGCCGGGAGATCGCGGCCGCCGCGCTCGCCGCGAACGGCGCCGTGGTCCTCGTGGCCGGGCTCGGCGAGGCCGTGGAGCTCGCCAACCGCCTCGCTCCCGAGCACCTGGAGCTGCTCGTGGCCGATCCGGAGGCGCTCCTGCCGCGCGTGCGGCACGCCGGCGCGGTGTTCCTTGGGGCGGCCACGCCGGAGGTGGTCGGAGACTACGTGGCGGGACCGGACCACGTGCTGCCCACCGCGGGCACGGCGCGCTTCTCGTCGGCGCTCAGCACCGAGGACTTCGTCACGCGGCTCAGCGTGATCCGATACTCGGCCGAGGGGCTCGAGGAAGCGTGGCCGCACCTGGCCGAGCTCGCGAGGGTGGAAGGGCTGGCCGGGCACGCGACGGCCGCTTCGGTCCGCATGAAGAGGTTGTGAAGGGATGCGGATCTTGACTTCGCCATGCGGGGCAACACCGCGAGTCTGCGTACACACGCGGCGCCGTCTCGCCATTCCTTCGGTCCGCATGAAGAGGTTGTGAAGGGATGCGGATCTTGACTTCGCCATGCGGGGCAACACCGCGAGTCTGCGTACACACGCGGCGCCGTCTCGCCATTCCTTCGGTCCGCATGAAGAGGAGGGGGACAACGCCATGACGGCATCGCGAGGAGCGTCGGAGCCCGCGACCCCGCGCCAGGCGCGCGTGGAGCGCAACACCAAGGAGACGCGGATCGTCATCGAGCTCTCGCTCGACGGGTCCGGCCGGGCCGACGTGGACACCGGCATCCCGTTCTTCAACCACATGCTGGAGGCGCTGGCCAAGCACGGCCTCCTGGACCTCGCCATCCACGCCAAGGGCGACCTCGACGTGGACCTCCACCACACCGTGGAGGACGTGGGGATCTGCCTCGGGCGCGCGGTGAAGGACGCGCTCGGCGACAAGGCCGGCATCGTGCGCTACGGAAGCTCGTACCTGCCGATGGACGAGGCCCTGCTCCACGCCGCCGTGGACCTGTCCGGACGCCCGTACCTCGTGTTCAACGTGCCGCTCACCCGGACGCGCATCGGCAACTTCGACCTGGACCTGCTCAAGGACTTCTTCCGGGCGTTCGCGGTGGCCGCCGAGCTGACGCTGCACGTCAACATGCACTACGGAGAGAACCTCCACCACATCGCGGAGGCCGCCTTCAAGGCGGTGGCGCGGGCGCTCGCCGAGGCCACGCGGCTCAATCCGCGGATCGCCGGCGTGCTGTCCACCAAGGGAACGCTGTGATCGCTGTCGTCGACTACGGGCGGGGGAACCTGGGCAGCGTGAGCCAGGCGTTCGCCCGCCTCGGCCTGCCCGCGACCATCACCGAGGACCCGCGCGTGGTGGCCGACGCGGAGGCGGTGGTGCTCCCGGGCGACGGCGCGTTCCACGACGCCATGGACACCCTGTCGCGCATCGGGCTGGTCGAGCCGATCCGGGGATGCATCGACGAGGGGCGGCCGTTCCTCGGCATCTGCCTCGGCTACCAGCTCCTGTTCACGGAGAGCGAGGAGTTCGGCCACGGCAAGGGGCTGGACGTGATCGCCGGCGCGGTGCGCCGCTTCCCGCCCGGGCCGAAGGTCCCGCACATGGGCTGGAACCAGGTCGAGCACGCGGGCGACGGCCCGCTCTTCGACGGCATCCCGAGCGGCGCGTACTTCTACTTCGTGCATTCCTACTACCCGGAGATCGCCGACGCGTCCGTGCGCGTCGCCACGTGCGACTACGGGATCACCTTCCCGGCGGCGGTGAGCCGCGGCGCGCTGTACGCGACCCAGTTCCACCCGGAGAAGAGCCAGCGCTGGGGGCTCCGGCTCCTCGAGAACTTCGCGGCGGTCGTCCGCGACCGCCGGGGCCGCGCGTGACGTTCACGATCATCCCGGCCATCGACCTGCGCTCCGGCCGCTGCGTGCGCCTGCGCCAGGGCCGCGCGGAGGACGAGACGGTGTTCTCCGACGACCCCGTGGCGACGGCGCGGCGCTGGCAGTCCGAGGGCGCGGCGCGCCTGCACGTGGTGGACCTCGACGGCGCCTTCGCGGGCCGCCCGGCGCAGACGGAGCTGGTGCGGTCGATCATCGCGGCGCTCGGCGTCCCGGCGCAGGTGGGCGGCGGCCTGCGCGACGTCCCCGCGGTGGAGGCGGTGCTGGAGGCGGGGGCGCGCTGGGCCGTGGTGGGCACGCGGGCCGCGCTCGATCCCGCCTTCCTCGGCGAGGTCTGCGGCGCATTCGAGGACCGGATCATCGTGGCCGTCGACGCCACCGACGGGCGCGTGGCGGTGGACGGCTGGCGGCGCGTCCTCGACCTCGACGCGACGGCGCTGGCCCGCGACGCGGCGGCGGCCGGCGCGGCGGCGATCCTCTACACGGACATCGCGCGCGACGGGACCGAGGCGGGGCCCAACCTGTGGAGCACCGAGGCGGTGGCGCGGGCCGCGGGCATCCCGCTCCTCGCCTCGGGAGGCGTGGGCTCGCTCGAGGACCTCCACCAGCTCGCCAATCTCCAGGGCGTGGAGGGCGTGATCGTCGGCCGCGCGCTCTACTCCGGGGCCATCGACCTCCGTCGCGCCCAGGCCCAGGTCGGCTAATGATCCTCGCGGAATATGGTAACCGCCACGGGCCTCTACCAATCCCACCGCTCGGCATGAGTCTAATGCGCGAGGCTTACTAGGGGGCGCGATGCTCGCCAAGCGCGTCATCCCCTGCCTCGACGTCCAGGGCGGCCGCGTCGTCAAGGGCGTCCGGTTCGTCGAGCTCCGGGACGCCGGCGACCCGGTCGAGGCGGCCCGCGCGTACGACGCGCAGGGCGCCGATGAGCTGGTGTTCCTCGACATCGCGGCCTCGCACGAGGGGCGCGCCACCATGCTCGACGTCGTGCGCCGGACCGCGGAGGGCGTGTACATGCCGGTGACGGTGGGCGGCGGCGTCGGGAGCCTGGACGACGTCCGGACGCTGCTCCGCGCCGGCGCCGACAAGGTCTCGCTGAACACCGCGGCCCTCGCGCGTCCCGAGCTGATCATGGACGCCGCGCGCGCGTTCGGCAGCCAGTGCATCGTGGTGGCCATCGACGCCAAGCGCGAGGCTGTGGCAGTGCGAAGCGAGCCGAAGGCGAGCGGAGCGCACGTGGCAGTGCGAAGCGAGCCGAAGGCGAGCGGAGCGCACGTGGCAGTGCGAAGCGAGCCGAAGGCGAGCGGAGCGCACATGGAAATGCCGTGGAAACGACCGGCGGCCGAGGGGAGGGGCTGGAGCCGCCGCGCTGGGGCGTCTACACGCACGGCGGCCGGCGCCCCGCGGGCCGCGACGCGCTCGCGTGGGCCCGTGAGGTCGAGACGCTCGGCGCCGGCGAGATCCTGCTGACGAGCATGGACCGCGACGGCACCGGCGCCGGCTACGACCTCGAGCTGACGCGCGCGGTGTCCGAGGCGGTCGGCATTCCCGTGATCGCCTCCGGGGGCGCGGGAACGCTGGCCCACCTGGCCGACGGCGTCACCGAGGGCAAGGCGGACGCCGTGCTCGTGGCCTCGATCTTCCACTTCGGGCAGCACACGGTGGGCGAGGCCAAGCGCTACCTCCGGGAGCGCGGCGTGCCCGTGCGGATCGACACATGAGCCTGCCCGTCGACCTCGCGTGGGGGCTCGACGGGCTCATGCCCGCCGTGGTGCAGGAGGCCGAGACCGGCGAGGTGCTGATGCTCGCGTGGATGGACCGGGGCGCGCTCGAGGCCACGCTCGCCACCGGCGCCGCGCACTACTGGTCGCGGTCCCGCTGGGGCCCCTGGCGGAAGGGCGAGACGTTCGGGCACGTCCAGCACGTCGACAGCGTGTTCACGGACTGCGACCGCGACGCGCTGCTGCTCCAGGTCCACCAGGAAGGCGTCGCCTGCCACACCGGCGCCCGCGCGTGCTTCTTCGCGCGTCTGTCCGGCGGCGAGACGCCGGCCGCGGGCGCGCCGGGCCCCGCCACCCTCGAGGTGGTCGAGCGCGTGGTCCAGTCGCGCAAGGCCGAGCGCCCCCAGGGCTCCTACGTCGCGACCCTCCTCGAGCGCGGGGAGGCGGTGATCTGCCGCAAGGTCGGCGAGGAGGCCACGGAGGTGATCACCGCGGCGCTGGGCGGCGAGGGCGACGAGCGGCTCGTCTCCGAGGTCGCCGACCTCTGGTTCCACTGCATGGTCCTCCTCGGTGGCCGGGGCATCCCGCTGAGGCGGGTCTTCGCCGAGCTGGCTCGCCGTCACGCCACGCGCGGGCCTCACGGTGCCGCGGGCTGACCTGGTCCGGGACAGGCGCCGGCGCGGCGTGGGGCTCGCGCTGGCGTGGGCGGCGCTCGTGGGCGTCGTGGGCTGCCAGTCGTCCCGGATCGAGGGCGGCGAGTTCCGCTCGGACAAGGGCTACCGCGTCACGCTGCCGGGACCCGCGTGGCGCCCCGACCCCGGCCGTCGCGGCGAGGCCGACCTCACGCTGACCCGCGAGACGCCGCGCGCGGGCATGCTGGCCGACGCCACGTGCGAGACGCGAGGGACCGACCGCCCCCTGCGCGTGCTCTCCCGTCAGCTCGTGTTCGGCCTCACCCACCGGAGCGTCGAGCCGCCCGAGCCGGTGACGATCGCCGGCCGCGAGGGCCTGCGCTCGGTGACGCGCGGCGCGCGCGACGGGACCGAGGTGCAGGTGGAGGCGGTGGTGCTCAAGGACGCGCGCTGCGTGTACGATTTCCTGTACGTGGCCCCGGTGGACGTGTTCGAGGCCGGCCGGCCGGATTTTCGAGCCTTCGTCGAGAGCTTCCGGAACGATCCACGATGAGCGTGCCGTCGACGACCATGCTGGGCTACCTGCGTGCCCAGGGCCGCGAGGCGGTGGCGTGGTACGGAGGGCTCGCCCTCCTCTCCGCCCAGGTCGCCCGCAACCTGGCCCTGCCCCCGGCCTACCTCGAGCTGGTGGCCCGCCAGATGGACGTGATCGGCGTGCGGTCGGTGGGCGTGGCCCTGGTCGCCGCGCTGTTCACCGGCATGGTCCTGGCCCTCCAGACCGCGGTGAACATGGCCCGGTTCGGCGCCGAGAACTACGTGGGGCCCGTGGTGGCGCTGTCGATCCTGCGCGAGCTGGGGCCGGTGCTGACCGCGATCCTGGTGGGCGGCAAGATCGCCTCGGGCATCACCGCCGAGCTGGGGTCGATGCAGGTCACCGAGCAGATCGACGCGCTGCGCGCGCTGGGCGTGAACTACGTCAAGCGGCTGGTGGTGCCGCGGATCATCGCCGCGCTGATCGTGTTTCCCCTCGTCACCGTGCTCGCCGACGGCGTCGGGCTCCTGGGCGGCATGCTGGTCGTGGTGTTCGAGCGCGACGTGGACCCGTACCTCTACTGGAACACCATCGCCTACTGGGTCGTCATCAAGGACTTCCTGATGGGGGTGGCCAAGAGCGTCGTCTTCGGGATCATCGTGACGCTGATCGGCTGCCACAACGGGCTGGACACCGCGGGCGGCACGGAGGGCATCGGACGCTCCACCACCGACACGGTGGTCCAGGTGGCCATGGCCGTGATCATCTCGGACTTCTTCCTGACCAAGCTGCTCATCTTCCTCTTCTGGTGACATGGCTCCCCTGGTCGAGGTGCGCGAGGTGTGGAAGTCGTTCGACGGCCGGCCCGTGCTGCGCGGGATCAGCCTCGACCTGGTCAAGGGCACGACGCTCGCGGTGATGGGCGGCAGCGGCAGCGGCAAGACCGTGCTCCTGCGCATCATCGAGGGCCTGATCCGGCCCGACGCGGGCACGGTGGCGCTCTTCGGCACGCGCATCGACAACATGCGGGAGGAGCAGATGCTCCCCGTGCGGCGGCGCACCGGGTTCGTGTTCCAGGGCGCGGCGCTGTTCGACTCGATGTCCGTGTTCGAGAACGTCGCCTTCCCGTTGCGCGAGCACACGCGCCTGTCGCTCGGCGAGATCACCGACCGCGTGCACCGCTTCCTCGGGCTGGTGGGCCTCTCGGGCCGGGACGACGTGCTCCCCGCGGAGCTGTCCGGCGGGATGCGCAAGCGCGTGGGAATCGCGCGCGCGCTCGTCACCGAGCCGGAGGTCGTGTTCTTCGACGAGCCCACCGCGGGGCTCGATCCCACCAACGCGCGGCTCGTCGGCGAGCTCATCGCCGAGCTCCGCGCGGGCGTGGCCGACACCGCCATCGTCGTCACCCACGACATCGAGTTCGCGGACATGGTGGCGGACGCCATGGCCATCCTGTACCACGGCCAGTTCGCGGCCATCGGCACTCCCGGCGGAGATCCACGCCTCCGGCAACGACGCCGTCCGGAAGTTCCTCGCCGGGGAGCTGCGCGAAGGATGAGCGGCGTGGCGACGCGACGGCCGACGGCCCGTGGGGCACGGGGACGCTGATGAGTCTCGCAGAATACGGTAACCGCCACGGGCCTCTACAATCCCACCTGTGCGGCGTTCGTCTGACGCGCGAGGCTCAATAGATGGAACGCGGCATCCTCGCGCTGCGGCTCCGCATCGGCGCCTTCGTGGTGGTGGCGATCGTGGTGTTCCTGGGCATCATCTATCTCCTCGGCGCCCAGGCGCGGTACTTCGAGCGGAAGTACGACCTCGTCGCCGAGTTCCCCGAGGTCGGGGGCCTGATCGACGGCGCCACCGTCCGCCTCGCCGGGGTGCAGATCGGCCGTGTCACGGACGTGCAGCTCGCCCCGCAGGTGGGCGGCAAGGTCCGCGTGACGCTCACGGTGGCCCGCCGGTTCCAGGACCGGATCCGCAAGAACTCCGAGGCACGGATCGTGACCCAGGGCCTGCTCGGCGACAAGCTGGTCGAGATCAGCCCCGGGTCGCCGGAGTACCCGCCGCTCGCCCCCGGCAACGTCATCGCGAGCGAGGAGCCGGTCGAGACGAGCCGGATCTTCGGCGAGGCGGCGAAGACCCTGGCCACGGTCAACCGGCTCGCCGGCGCGGTCCAGGGGATGGTGGAGAAGCTCGAGAAGGCCGGGACGGCGGAGAACCTCGCCGCCACCGTCGAGTCGGCGCGGCGCGTGGCGGCGCAGCTCGACGCGATGGGGCGTGACGGCACCTACGGCGAGCTGGCGGCGACCGTGCGATCGGCGCGGCGGATCGCCGAGGAGGTGGAGAAGGGCAAGGGCCTGCTCCACGCCCTGGTGTACGACGAGCCGGAGACGCTCCGACGGCTCAACGCGTTGCTCGGGTCCGCCCAGGACGTCCTCGCGCGCACGCGCGACGGCCAGAGCGCGGTGGGGGTCCTCCTCTCCCCGGACAGCGCCCGGGCCGGACGCTCCCTCGTGATGGCCATGGAGGCGCTCGGCCGTGGGGCCGACAAGGCGAGCCAGGAGGGCGGGCTCCTGTCCGCGCTCCTGTACGACCCTCAGTACAAGACCGTGGCCGGCGACCTGCAGGTCGTCGCCCGGAACTTCCGCGACGTCTCCGAGCGGCTCGCCCGCGGGCAGGGGCTGCTCGGCGGGCTCCTGGCCGATCGCGGGGACGGGCCGATGGGCGAGGCGGGCGCCGACTTCGCGCGCGCCATGTCCAACCTGCGCGTCATCACCGACCGCCTGCGCGCGGGCGAGGGGACGATCGGCGGCCTCCTCGAGGACCCGACCGTCTACGAGAACCTGGCCGCGTTCCTCGAGGGCGCGCAGCGAAGCTTCCTGCTGCGCACGCTGATCCGCTCGAGCATCGGCGCCGGCGGCGCGCCCACGGGCGGCGCCTCCACCGGGAGCGCGTCGCCCGGGAGCGCCTCCCCCGGGGCCGCCCCGGGCGCGGGGAAGCAGTGACCCGCGCTTCCGGTCGAGGCTGATGCCCCGCGAGCGATCGGTCTATCGCTGCCAGACCTGCGGCTTTGCCGCGCCCAAGGCCGGCACCTGCCCGGACTGCGCTCGGCAGGGCAGCTACGTGGCGCTCGTGGAGGAGCGCGTCGCGCCTGCGCGCTCGGCGCGGCCCGTCGCGCCGACCCGCGAGCGGCCGATCCCGTTCGGCGAGCTCCCGATCGAGGCCGGCGACCGCGCGACCACGGGCATCGGCGAGCTGGACCGCGTGCTGGGCGGCGGAGTCGTGAAGGGCTCGCTGGTGCTGGTCGGCGGCGATCCCGGCGTGGGGAAGTCCACGCTGCTCCTCGCGGCGAGCCAGGCCCTCGCCTCGCTCATGGGGCCCGTGCTGTACGTCTCGGGCGAGGAGTCGGCGGGGCAGGTGAAGATGCGCGCGGACCGGCTGGGCGTCGGCGCGGCCACGCTCTACTTCCTGGCCGAGACCGATCTCCGCGCGATCGAGGCTCACGTGGCGACGCTCGCGCCGCGCGCCGTCGTGATCGACTCGATCCAGACCATGTTCCTGCCCGACCTCGAGTCCGCGCCGGGCAGCGTCAGCCAGGTGCGCGAGTGCGCGGCCCGGCTCATGACGCTCGCGAAGTCGCAGGGCGTGGCCACGTTCCTGGTCGGGCACGTGACCAAGGACGGGGCGATCGCGGGCCCGCGGGTGCTCGAGCACCTCGTGGACACGGTCCTCTACTTCGAGGGCGAGCGCCATCACGCGTACCGGGTGCTGCGGGCGGTGAAGAACCGCTTCGGATCGACCAACGAGATCGGCGTGTTCGAGATGGCCGAGAGCGGCCTCCTGGAGGTCCGGAACCCCTCGGGGCTGTTCCTTTCCGAGCGCCCGCGCGGCGCGCCCGGCTCGGTCGTCGTCGCGAGCCTCGAGGGCACGCGGCCGCTCCTCCTGGAGGTGCAGGCGCTGGTGGCCCCGTCGAACTTCGGGACGCCGCGGCGGACGGTGCTGGGCGCGGACTACAACCGCGTGTGCCTGCTGCTCGCCGTGCTCGAGAAGCGCGTGGGCCTGCCGCTCCAGTCGCAGGACGCGTTCGTGAACGTGGCGGGCGGCGGACGCATCACCGAGCCCGCCGCCGACCTCGGCGTGGCCCTGGCCGCGGCGTCGAGCTACCTGGACCGGCCGCTGCGGGGCGACCTCGTCGTGATGGGCGAGGTCGGGCTCACCGGCGAGGTGCGGGCGGTGACGGCGCTGCCGGCACGGCTGAAGGAGGCGGCGGCGCTCGGCTTCAGCGGGGCCGTGGTGCCGCAGAACAACCTCGTCGCCGGCGCCGCGTATCCCCTGGAGGTGCAGGGCGTGGCCACGCTCGACGAGGCGGTCAAGACCCTCCTTGGGTGACCCCGAGCTCTGGGGCTGATCGGCGAACTCTGGGCGTGGCAAGGCGCGCGTGAACGATTACAATCTGGGCGGGTTGGCTTGGCTCGAGCGCGTGCCGGGAGTTCCCGCGGAGGGCTTTCGGTGACGGGGCGGCGAGCGCTCGCCGTCGCCGTCGTTCCCGCCGGGGGATCGGGCGTCCGACTCGGGGCCCGGACCCCGAAGCAATACCTCTCACTCCATGGGGTGCCGTTGCTCGTGCGCACGCTCAGAACGCTGGCCCGGACCCCGTGCGTGGACGGTCTCGTGGTCGTGGTGCCGCGAGACCGCGTGGCGGCGACGCGCGCGCTCCTCGCGTCCTCCCGGGTGCCGCGCGTGATCGCGGTGGTGCCGGGCGGCGCGGAGCGGCAGGAGTCGGTGTGGGAAGGGCTCCAGGCCTGTCCGCCGGAGGCGGAATGGATTCTGGTGCACGACGCGGTCCGTCCGTTCGTCACGCCGGACCTCGTCGAGGACGTCCTCGCCGCGGCCCGTGAGACCGGCGCCGCCACGTGCGGCCTTCCCGTCCGCGAGACGGTCAAGCGCGCCCGGGACGGCGTCGTGGAGTCCACGCTCGACCGCGAGGGCCTCTGGCTGATCCAGACGCCGCAGGCGTTCCGGCGGCCGCTCCTCCGGGAGGCCCACGAGCGCGCGCGCCGCGAGGGGTATCGCGGCACCGACGACGCCGTGCTCGTGGAGCGGCTGGGGAGGCCGGTGGGCATCGTGCCGGGCTCGCCGCAGAACCTGAAGGTCACGACGAGGGACGACCTGCGGGTCGCCCGGCTCTGGGCGCGCGGATGAGCCGGATGGGGCTGGGCTTCGACGTGCACCCGTTCGTGGCCGGGCGGCCGCTGGTCCTGGGCGGCGTCACGGTGCCGTCGCCGCGGGGACTCGACGGGCACTCCGACGCCGACGTGCTCACGCACGCGGTGTGCGAGGCGCTCCTCGGCGCGCTCGCCCTCGGGGACCTGGGCCGGCTCTTCCCCGACACCGATCCGCGGTACCGCAACGTATCGAGCCTGGCCCTGCTCCGCTCGGTGATCGAGATCGTGCGCGCCAACGGCGGAGCGCTCGTGAACGTGGACGCCACCGTGGTGTGCCAGTCGCCGCGGCTGGCTCCGTTCCTCCCCGAGATGGCCGTGCGCCTGGCCGAGGCGCTCGGCGAGGCGCCGGGGCGCGTGAGCGTGAAGGCGAAGAGCCCCGAGCACCTCGGGGCACTCGGGCGTGAAGACGGCATCGCGGCGATGGCGATCGTGTCGGTGCACGTCGGCGACCCCGGCCGCTGACGAGACGGCTTCACCGAGGAGTCGTGGATCGACGTTGAGACGGCCGCGCATGTGGACGCTGAATCGCGGTGTTGGCCCGCACGGTGAGGTCAAGGTCCGCGCTGCTTCACAACGTCGGAGGAGAGGCTCGTGGCGCTCAAGATCTTCAACACGCTGACCCGCAAGAAGGAAGACTTCGTTCCCCTCGTCGCCGGCGAGGTGAGCATCTACTCGTGCGGGGTCACGGTGTACGACTTCTCGCACGTCGGCCACGCGCGCAAGGAGATCGCCTTCGACGCGGTCGTCCGCTACCTGCGGTTCAAGGGCTACCGCGTGCGCTTCGTGCGGAACTTCACCGACGTGGACGACCGCATCATCAAGAAGGCCGGGCAGGAGGGCGTGACCGCGCGCGACGTGTCCGGGCGCTACATCGAGGCCTTCACGCGGGACATGAAGACGCTCGGCGTGATCCCGGCCGACGTCGAGCCCAAGGCCACCGAGCACGTGCCGCAGATGGTGACGCTGATCGAGGGCCTGGTTCGCGGCGGCTTCGCCTACCCGGTCGACGGCGACGTCTACTACGAGGTGCGGCGGTTCGCGGAGTACGGCAAGCTCTCGGGCAAGAACCTCGAGGAGCTCCTCGCCGGCGCGCGCGTGGAGGTGGACGAGCGCAAGCGCGACCCGCGCGACTTCGCGCTCTGGAAGGCGGCGAAGCCGGGGGAGCCGTCGTGGGTGAGCCCGTGGGGGCCGGGGCGCCCGGGCTGGCACATCGAGTGCTCGGCGATGGCCATGCAGTACCTCGGCAAGACGCTGGACATCCACGGCGGCGGGGAGGACCTGATCTTCCCCCACCACGAGTGCGAGATCGCCCAGTCGGAGGCGGTGACGGGCGAGCCGTTCGCCCGGGTGTGGATGCACAACGGCATGGTCAACCTGGGCGCCCAGAAGATGTCGAAGTCGCTGGGCAACACCCTCACGATCGAGTCGCTCGCCGCGCGGCACGATCCCGAGGCCATCCGGCTCTACTTCCTCGGCACGCACTACCGCCACCCGCTGGACTTCGCCGAGGACCGGATCGGCGAGGCGACGCGGGCCCTCGGCCGGCTGCGCGGGCTCGTCGAGGAAGCCGAGCGCATCGGGGCCCGTGGCACGCCGCCCCCCGGGCCGGACGGCGGCATCTTCGATGAGTGCGCCACCCAGCGCGCCCGCTTCGAGTCGGCCATGGACGACGACTTCAACACGCCCCAGGCCCTCGGCGTCCTCTTCGACCTGACGCGCCAGCTCCAGACCGCGCGCGCCGCCCTCGGCGCGGGCCAGGTGGGAGCCGGCGCGTTCCTGATGGGCGTGGGCGAGCTGGTGACGCTGGGCCGTGCCCTCGGCCTGTTGGAGCCGAAGACCCGGGACGCCGCGCCCGTGGATCCCCAGCTCAAGGCGAAGGTCGAGTCGCTCGTCTGGCTCCGCCAGGAGGCGCGGAAGCAGCGGGACTTCAAGGAAGCGGATCGGCTGCGCGAGGAGCTCACCCGGCTGGGGGTCGTGCTCGAGGACACGCGCGACGGCACGACCTGGAAGCTCGGTTCTTGAGCGAGCGGGACGCCGCGCCCCTCTTCGGCCGGAACCCGGTGCTGGAGCTGCTCCGGGCCGACAGCCGCCGCGTGGAGGAGATCGCGATCCTCGCCGAGGGCCGGGGCCCCGCGCTCCAGACGCTGCTCACCCTGGCGCGCCAGCGCGGCGTCAAGGTGTCCTACCGGACCCGGGACCAGCTCTCGGCCATCGCCGGCACCGTCCACCACCAGGGCGTGGTGGCCCGGGTGGCCGAAGCGGCCTACGTCCCCCTGGCCGATCTCCTGGGCCTGCCCGCCGAGAAGAAGGAGCAGGCGCTCTTCCTGGCCCTCGACCGGATCCAGGACCCGCGGAACCTGGGCGCGGTCCTCCGGACCGCGGAGGCCACGGGCGTCCACGGGGTGGTGCTCCCGACCCACCACGCCGTGGGCCTCACGGCCGCGGTCGCGAAGTCGGCGATGGGCGGGATGGAGCACGTCCCCGTGGCTCGAGAAGCCAACCTGGTGAACGTGCTCGAGGCCATGAAGCAGGAGCAGATCTGGGTGATGGGCGCGGCCCTCCGGGGAGGCGAGGCGCCGTGGGACGTGGACCTGGCCGTGCCCCTCTGCCTGGTGCTGGGGGGAGAGGGGGAGGGGCTCCGGCCCCTGGTGGCCCGGACCTGTGATCGCCTCCTGACCTTGCCGATGCGGGGCAAGCTCGGGTCGCTGAACGTGTCGGCGGCGGCGGCCGTCCTCTGTTACGAGGTGCTGCGGCAGCGATCAGGTAGGAGAATTTCCTCTTGACTATGCGTAACCTCGAAACTAATGTGAAGTTTTGCGACTGCTGGCGTAGCTCAGGGGTAGAGCAACTGCCTTGTAAGCAGTGGGTCGGGGGTTCAAATCCTCCCGCCAGCGCCAGCTTTTCCGGGAGGTTAGCCGTCGGGCACGGGCCGGGGAGATACCCAAGTGGCCAAAGGGGGCAGACTGTAAATCTGCTGGCGGACGCCTTCGGGGGTTCAAATCCTCCTCTCCCCACCAGCCCAGCTCGGGGGCGTGATGGCGGCTCGGGGGCGAGCGGGAATAGCTCAGCGGTAGAGCGCCAGCCTTCCAAGCTGGGGGTCGCGGGTTCGAATCCCGTTTCCCGCTCCATCGCCGCCTCGTGGCCACGAGGCGGGCGCTCGCTCACGACGACGACGATCGACATTCGGGCCCATGTAGCTCAGTTGGCAGAGCGCGTCCTTGGTAAGGACGAGGTCTCCGGTTCAAGCCCGGACATGGGCTCCATTTCGCCGGACATGGGCTCCACTTCGCTGGTTCGGCACGCGCGACCCTGGGCAGTCGAACGCACCACGTAGGACGGAGGAGGATTCTCGGATGGCCAAGGCGAAGTTCGATCGGACGAAGCCGCACGTGAACATCGGGACGATTGGGCACATCGATCACGGGAAGACGACGTTGACGAGTGCGATTACGAAGGTGCTGCACACGAAGTACAGCGGGGTGGCGGTGCGGGACTTTGGGACGATCGACAACGCGCCGGAAGAGCGGGAGCGGGGGATCACGATCGCGGTGTCGCACGTGGAGTACGAGACGGGGAACCGGCACTACGCGCACATCGACTGTCCGGGGCACGCGGACTACATCAAGAACATGATCACGGGGGCGGCGCAGATGGACGGGGCGATCCTCGTGGTGGCGGCGAACGATGGGCCGATGCCGCAGACGCGGGAGCACGTGTTGCTGGCGCGGCAGGTGAATGTGCCGAGCCTGGTGGTGTTCATGAACAAGGTGGACATGGTGGATGATCCGGAGATTTTGGACCTGGTGGAGCTGGAGGTGCGGGAGTTGCTGAAGAAGTACCAGTTCCCGGGGGACGACATCCCGGTGGTGCGGGGCAGCGCGCTGGGGGCGATGGAGAAGCCGGAGGACGCGACGGCGTCGAAGTGCATCTGGGAGCTGATGGAGGCGGTGGACAGCTACATTCCGACGCCGCCGCGGCCGGTGGACAAGCCGTTTTTGATGCCGATCGAGGACATATTCACGATCACGGGGCGGGGGACGGTGGTGACGGGGCGGGTGGAGCGGGGGATCGTGAAGGTGGGGGAAGAGATCGAGATCGTGGGGATGCAGGAGGCGACGCGGAAGTCGGTGGTGACGGGGGTGGAGATGTTCCGGAAGCTGCTGGACGAGGGGCGGGCGGGGGACAACATCGGGGCGTTGCTGCGGGGGGTGGACAAGGACGAGGTGGAGCGGGGGCAGGTGCTGGCGAAGCCGGGGTCGATCAAGCCGCACAAGAAGTTCAAGGCGGAGGTGTACGTGCTGGGGAAGGACGAGGGGGGGCGGCACACGCCGTTTTTCAACGGGTACCGGCCGCAGTTCTACTTTCGGACGACGGACGTGACGGGGGTGTGCACGCTGCCGAGTGGGGTGGAGATGGTGATGCCGGGGGACAACGTGACGATGGCGATCGAGCTGATCCAGCCGATCGCGATGGAGAAGGAGCTGCGGTTCGCGATCCGGGAGGGGGGACGGACGGTGGGAGCGGGCGTCGTGGCGGAGATCGCGGAGTAGGTCATGCGCGACGGCATCTCCTTGGCGTGCACGACATGCCAGCGACGCAACTACGCGACCACCAAGAACCGGCGCACGCATCCCGATCGCCTGGAGCTCAAGAAGTTCTGCAAGTGGTGCCGTAAGCACACTCCCCACCGGGAGTCGAAATAGACAACGCGGGCGCTGGCCCATTGTCCTAAGGGCCAATTGTCCGAACGTTTCTAGGCGTGTAGCTCTAACGGCTAGAGCACCGGACTCCAAATCCGGGGGATGGGGGTTCGAATCCCTCCACGCCTGCCAGTTCCGCCGCCGCGTGCCGGGGGACCGGCCGCGGCGAGCGGTGGAGTAAACGCTTCGAGGGTGTCTTGACGGGAGCGGAATGGAGTTCCTGAGACGTACCCAGCAGTTCTTCCACGAGGTGATGGCGGAGTTCCGGCGCGTCAGCTGGCCCAGCCGCACCGAGGTGGCCAACTCCACCGTGGTCGTCGTGGCGGTGGTGTTCGTGCTCGCCTTCTTCCTCGGGGGGGTCGACGTCGCCCTGTCCAAGATCGTGGAGAGGATCCTCCGATGAGCGAGAGCGAAACGGCGACAGGGACGCGGCCGAAGCAGTGGTTCGTCGTGCACACGTACTCGGGCTTCGAGAACAAGGTGGCGTCGGCCATCGAGTCGCGGGCCAAGATCTTCAACCTCCAGGACATGTTCGGCCGCGTGATCGTGCCCACCGAGAAGGTGCGGGAGATCCGGCGGAGCAAGAAGATCGAGATCGAGCAGAAGTTCTTCCCGGGCTACCTGCTCGTGGAGATGGAGTTGACCGACGACACGTGGCACCTCGTGCGCTCGACGCCGAAGGTCACGGGCTTCGTCGGCTCGGGGGCGCGGCCGGTCGCGCTGCCGCCCGACGAGGTGGAGGGGATCCTCAAGCAGATGGAGGAGGGCGCGGAGAAGCCCAAGCTCAAGTCCACGTTCCAGCGTGGCGACAAGGTGCGGGTCATCGAGGGGCCGTTCGTGAACTTCCAGGGCGCCATCGACGACCTCAACCCCGAGCGCGGGAAGCTCAAGGTCATGGTGGCCATCTTCGGGCGCATGACGCCCGTGGAGCTCGAGTACTACCAGGTGGAAAGGCTCTGACATGGCGAAGAAGGTCCAGGCGATGGTGAAGCTGCAGATCCCCGCGGGCAAGGCCAACCCCTCGCCCCCGGTGGGACCCGCGCTCGGCCAGCACGGGGTCAACATCATGGAGTTCTGCAAGGGCTTCAACGCCCAGACGAACTCGCAGGAGGGCCTGATCCTGCCCGTGGTGGTCACGATCTTCCAGGACCGGTCGTTCACCTTCGTGGTGAAGACGCCGCCCGCCGCGGTGCTCCTGAAGCGCGCGGCGGGGATCGCCAAGGCGTCGGCGGTGCCCCACAAGGACAAGATCGGCCAGGTGACGCGCGCCCAGGTCCGCGAGATCGCCCAGACCAAGCTCGTCGACCTGAACACCGACTCCATCGACTCCGCCATGCGCACCGTCGAAGGCACCGCCCGCAGCATGGGGATTGATGTGGTCGGTGCTGTGAGGTGAGCGCGAAGCGCGAGCCGAACGAACATGGAAATGCAGTGGAAACGACCAGAACCCGACGAGAGCCGGCGCGATCGAGAGCCGGCCGTGGCAGTGCGAGGTGAGCGCGAAGCGCGAGCCGAGCGAACATGGAAATGCAGTGGAAACGACCGAGAGCCGCGACGAGAGCCGGCCGTGGCAGTGCGAGGTGAGCGCGAAGCGCGAGCCGAGCGTATATGGAAATGCAGTGGAAACAACCGAAACGCGGCCTGAGAGGAGCGCACTGACATGCCGACCATGACCAAGCGCGAGAAGGCGGCGAGCGCCGCCTACGACCGGGAGAAGGAATATCCGGTCGAAGAGGCGCTCGGCGTCCTGAACCAGCTGCCGAAGGCGAAGTTCGACGAGACGGTCGATCTGTCGATGCGGCTCGGCGTCGATCCCAAGCACGCGGACCAGATGGTCCGCGGCGCCATCGTCCTGCCCCACGGCATCGGCAAGGCCGTGCGCGTGGCGGTGTTCGCCAAGGGCGAAAAGGAGCGCGAGGCGCGCGAGGCCGGCGCGGACGTGGTCGGCGCCGAGGATCTCGTCGAGCGGATCCAGGGGGGCTGGCTCGACTTCGACTCGGCGGTGGCCACCCCGGACCTCATGGGCCAGGTGGGCCGACTCGGCAAGGTGCTCGGTCCGCGCGGGCTCATGCCCAACCCGAAGCTCGGCACGGTGACGTTCGACGTCGGGCGCGCGGTGCGCGAGGTGAAGGCGGGCAAGGTGGAGTTCCGGGTGGACAAGGCCGGCAACGTGCACGTGCCCATCGGGAAGCGCTCGTTCACGCCGGAGGCCCTCGTGGACAACGCCCTCGCCCTCCTCGAGGCGGTCGTCCGGGCCAAGCCCTCGGCCTCGAAGGGCACGTACCTGCGGTCGATCACGCTGTCCTCGACCATGAGCCCCGGCATCAAGGTCGACGCCCAGCGCATCGCCGCGCAGTTCAAGCGGTAGTGCGCAGCGAGCCGAAGGCGAGCGGAGCGCATATGGAAATGCAGTGGAAGCGACGCAGCGCCGAGCGCACATGGAAATGCAGTGGAAACGACCGCAGCGCCGCCGGACGCGTTGCGGGGACGGCAGTGGAAACAACCGCAGCGCCGTCGAACGCGTTGCGGGTCGCTCGGAACGCTGAGCAGCTGAACGAGACGCAGGGTCCGCGGACCGCATAGAGGAGCCACACGTGCCGAACGCAGCGAAGGCCGAGACGATCGAGTCGCTGAAGCAGCGGCTCGACGGCGCGCACAGCGCCGTGCTGACCGACTACCGCGGACTGACCGTCCGCCAGATCTCCGACCTGCGGAAGCAGCTCAAGGGCGCGGCCGCGGAGTACAAGGTGGTCAAGAATCGCCTGGCCGCCCTCGCCGTCCGAGGGGGCGCTCTCGACGCCATCGCGCCGCACCTGAAGGGCCCCGTCGGTCTGGCGTTCACCAAGCAGGACCCGGTGGCGGTGGCCAAGGCGCTCCAGGTCTTCGTTCGCGCGAACCCGACCTTCACGATCAGGCTCGGCCTGGTCGAGGGGAAGGTGGTGCCGCCCGAGGGACTCCGCTCGCTCGCCGAGCTGCCGTCGAAGGAGGCGCTCCGGAGCCAGCTGGTCGGCGCCCTCGAGGGCCCGATGTCGCAGATCGTGAGCCTGCTGCAGGCCCCGATGCGCGACCTGGCCTACATCCTCTCCGAGCGGAGCAAGCAGGAGGGGGCCGCGCCGGCCGCACCGGCGGCGGAGCCGGTGGCCGCTGCGGCCGCGAGCGCGGAGCCGGCAGCAGAAGCCGCGGCCGCGCCGGCCGCGAGCGCGGAGCCGGCAGCGGAAGCGCCGGCCGAAGCGGCGCCGAGCGCGGAGCCGCCGAGCGCGGAGCCAGGCGAGCGCAGGCAGCCGCGAGCGCGGAGCGGCGAGCGCGGAGCCCGCGGGCGAGGCGCCCGCGACGAGCGCGTAGCAAGGGACAGGACCGAGTCGATCACGCAGTCGAACCAATTCACTGGAGGCTCAGGACATGGCGACGAACATCGAGGAGATTGCCGAGAAGCTGGACTCGCTGACCCTGCTGGAGGCGTCCCAGCTCTCGAAGCTCTTGCAGGAGAAGTGGGGCGTCTCGGCGGCGGCGGCGGTGGCGGTGGCCGCTCCGGCGGCGGGCGGCGGCCGCGGGTGCCGCGGTGGCCGAGGAGAAGACGGAGTTCGACGTCATCCTGTCCGCGGCCGGCGAGAAGAAGATCCAGGTCATCAAGGTGGTGCGCGAGCTGACGGGCCTCGGTCTGAAGGAGGCGAAGGACCTCGTCGACGGTGCCCCGAAGGCCGTGAAGGAGAAGATCGCGAAGGCCGAGGCCGCGGACGTCAAGAAGAAGCTCGAGGAGGTCGGCGCCGTCGTCGAGGTCAAGTAGCCTCCGCCCTGAATCGACCGGGAGCCAGCGGCACCGGCTTCCGGCGGGAACGCATCGTCCGAAAGAGGCGGTTCTTTCTTTCAGGGGCCTCGCCCGCGAGGGCGGGAGTGAGCACCCGGCGTGCGAGCCGGGGCGCGGAGGGTGTATGGCAGGCACGATTCAGTGTGGGCATCGGGTCCGCAAGGACTTCGGGAAGATTCCGTCCATCGTCGAGATCCCGAACCTCATCGAGATCCAGCGGCGGTCCTACGAGCAGTTCCTGCAGAAGGACATGACCGGGGATCGTCGCGAGGAGGTCGGGCTCCAGGCGGTGTTCAAGTCGGTCTTCCCGATCGCGGACTACAACGACAACGCCCTGCTCGAGTTCGACAGCTACCACTTCGGGGACCCGAAGTACACGGTCGAGGAGTGCCATGACCGCGGGATGACGTTCGCCATCCCGCTCAAGGTCACGCTCCGCCTCGTCGTGTTCGACCACGACAAGGAGTCGAAGACGCGGAGCATCCGGGAGCAGCGGGGCCAGGAGGTGTACCTGGGCGAGCTGCCCCTCATGACCGACAAGGGCACGTTCATCATCAACGGCACCGAGCGCGTGGTCGTCTCGCAGCTCCAGCGCTCCGCCGGCGTCTTCTTCGACGACGACAAGGGCAAGACGGTGGCCTCGGGCAAGCTCCTGTTCTCGGCCCGGGTCATCCCCTACCGCGGCTCGTGGGTCGAATTCGAGTTCGACGCCAACGACATCCTGCACGTCCGCGTGGACCGTCGCCGGAAGATGCTCGCCACCGCGTTCCTCCGCGCCTTCTGGTTCCTCGAGAAGGGCGTGATCCTCTCCGACGAGGAGATCCTGGGCCAGTTCTACGACCTGGAAGAGGTGCTCTCCTTCGAGGATCGCGTGGCGTGGGTGAAGCTCCACCCCGAGGCCCACAACGGCGTGAAGGTGGCCGACGACGTCCGCCTCCCGCGGCACCGCGAGGCGCTCGTGCAGGGGGCAAGACCCTCACCGCCAAGGTCATCGAGAAGCTCGTCGAGGCCGGCGTGGAGAAGATCCCGGTGCGCGCGGAGTCGCTGGTGGGCCGGCGCACGGGCGGGCGGGTGGTGGACGCGGATACCGGCGAGGTGCTCGTGGAGGCCAACGCCGAGCTCACCTCGACGCTGCTCAGCCAGATCATGGGCCGGCGCGTGGCCCCCTTCAAGCTCCTCGCCGTCGTGGCCACCAAGATCGACGCCTCGATCTACGAGACGCTGGCCAAGGACACCTTCAAGAACCCCGACGAGGCCCTGGTGGAGATCTACCGTCGCCTGCGTCCCGGAGATCCGCCGACCGTGGAGTCGGCGCGCTCGCTCTTCCGCGGCATGTTCATGGATCCGCGGCGCTACGACCTCGCCCGCGTCGGCCGGTTCATGATCAACAAGAAGCTGCAGATCAACACGAACCTCAACGTGAAGATCCTCCGCAGCGAGGACGTGGTGCACGTGGTCCGCCACCTGCTCCTCGTCAAGCTGGGGACGAAGGCCACCGACGACATCGACCACCTCGGCAACCGCCGGGTGCGCTCGGTCGGCGAGCTCCTCGAGAACCAGTTCCGCGTGGGTCTGACGCGCATGGAGCGCGCGGTCAAGGAGCGCATGTCGATCTCCGACATCGCCAACCTGATGCCGCACGATCTCATCAACGCCAAGCCGGTGTCGGCGGTGGTCAAGGAGTTCTTCGGGTCGTCGCAGCTCTCCCAGTTCATGGACCAGACGAACCCGCTGGCCGAGCTGACCCACAAGCGGCGCCTGTCCGCGCTGGGGCCGCGCGGCCTCTCGCGCGAGCGCGCGGGGTTCGAGGTGCGCGACGTGCACCCCACCCACTACGGGCGCATCTGCCCCATCGAGACGCCGGAGGGCCCGAACATCGGCCTCATCTCGTCGCTCTCGACGTACGCCCGCATCAACGAGTTCGGCTTCATCGAGACCCCGTACCGCAAGGTGCAGACCGGCGCGGTCAGCGACGAGATCATCTTCCTGACCGCGCTCGAGGAGGAGCAGTTCGTCATCGCCCAGGCCAACGCGGGCCTGGACGCGCGGAACCGCTTCACGGGCGAGCGGGTGTCGGCGCGGAAGGGCGGCGAGTACAAGATGGTGGCCCCCGAGGAGCTGCACTTCATGGACGTGTCGCCGAAGCAGCTCGTGTCGGTGGCGGCGGCCATGGTGCCGTTCCTCGAGAACGACGACGCCAACCGGGCCCTCATGGGCTCGAACATGCAGCGCCAGGCCGTGCCGCTGCTCCAGCCCGAGGCCCCGCTGGTGGGCACGGGCATGGAGCACATCGTGGCGCGGGACTCCGGCGCGGTGGTGGTGGCGCGCCGGCCCGGCGTGGTGGAGTACGTGTCGGCCAACCGCATCGTGGTGCGGGCGGAGACGCGCTCGAAGAAGGCCGATCCCGTGCAGGACCTGCCGCTGGACATCTACAACCTCACCAAGTACCGGCGGTCGAACCAGAACACGTGCATCAACCAGCGCCCCATCGTGACCAAGGGGGACCGGCTCCAGGCCGGCGACGTGATCGCCGACGGGCCGGGCACCGACGAGGGCGAGCTGGCGCTGGGGCGGAACGTCCTCGTCGCCTTCATGCCGTGGGGCGGGTACAACTTCGAGGACGCGATCCTCGTGTCCGAGCGGCTGGTCAAGGACGACCGCTACACCTCGATCCACATCGAGGAGTTCGAGGTCCAGGCGCGGGACACCAAGCTCGGCAAGGAAGAGGTGACGCGCGACATCCCGAACGTGTCGGAGGAGGCCCTCAAGGACCTCGACGAGTCGGGCATCGTCCGCATCGGCGCCAAGGTGAAGGCGAGCGACATCCTCGTGGGCAAGATCACGCCGAAGGGGGAGACCCAGCTCACCCCCGAGGAGAAGCTTCTGCGCGCGATCTTCGGCGAGAAGGCGGGCGACGTGCGCGACACCTCGCTCACGGTGCCCCCCGGCATCGAGGGCACGGTGGTCGACGTGAAAGTGTTCTCGCGCCGGGGCATCGACAAGGACGAGCGCGCCAAGTCCATCGAGGACGAGGAGGTCGCGGGCCTGGAGAAGGACTACCAGGACGAGATCGCCATGGTCGAGCTCGAGCGCGACCAGAAGCTCAAGAACATCCTCGTCGGCAAGATGCTGACGGTTGACCTCGTGGACCCGATCAACAAGGACCGCCTCGGGAAGAAGGGCGACCGCATCGCCCGGGAGGAGCTCGAGAACTTCTCCTGGCACGAGCTGAAGAAGATCCGGATCAAGGAGGACGACGGCCTCGCCGTCACCGTCAAGCGGATCGAGGACCTCGCCGACGATCAGGTCGCGTTCTTCGACCGCATGCTCGAGGAGCGCGTGGGCCGGCTGCGCCGGGGCGACGACCTGCCCCCCGGCGTCATCAAGATGGTGAAGGTGTACGTCGCGGTGAAGCGCAAGCTCTCCGTCGGCGACAAGATGGCGGGGCGCCACGGCAACAAGGGCGTGGTCTCGCGCATCCTGCCCGACGAGGACATGCCGTACCTGCCCGACGGGACGCCGGTCGAGATCGTGCTCAACCCGCTCGGCGTGCCGTCGCGGATGAACGTGGGCCAGATCCTGGAGACGCACCTGGGCTGGGCCGCGCGCGCCCTCGGCATGTGGGTGGCGAGCCCGGTGTTCGACGGGGCGACGGAGGCGGAGATCAAGGCCCACCTCAAGGAGGCGGAGCTCCCCGAGTCCGGCAAGACCGTGCTCTTCGACGGGCGGACGGGCAAGCCCTTCCACCAGGAGGTCACGGTCGGCCAGATCTACATGCTCAAGCTCGCGCACCTCGTGGACGACAAGATGCACGCGCGGTCCATCGGCCCCTACTCGCTGGTCACCCAGCAGCCGCTCGGCGGCAAGGCGCAGTTCGGCGGCCAGCGGTTCGGAGAGATGGAGGTCTGGGCCCTCGAGGCGTACGGGGCCGCGCACACGCTGCAGGAGATGCTCACCGTGAAGTCCGACGACGTGGAGGGTCGGAACCGGATCTACGAGGCGATCGTGAAGGGCGAGAACTTCCTGGAGCCAGGTACCCCGGAGTCCTTCAACGTGCTCGTCAAGGAATTGCAGAGCCTGGCCCTGGACGTGGAGCTCATTCCGAAGGACGGCAAGAAGCCGGCCTGACAGGAGATCCCGAGAATGCTGACGGACCGGTCATTCGGCAGCCTCGTACGCGAGGAGAAGCCCACCAAGGACCTGTGGGGCATCCTCGATCGGCATCCGAAGCCCATGACCTTCGGCGCCATCCGGATCAAGCTGGCCTCGCCCCAGAAGATCCGCGAGTGGTCGCACGGAGAGGTGAAGAAGCCCGAGACCATCAACTACCGGACCTTCAAGCCGGAGCGCGACGGCCTCTTCTGCGCCCGCATCTTCGGGCCCACCAAGGACTACGAGTGCGCGTGCGGCAAGTACAAGCGCATGAAGTTCGCCGGCGTGGTGTGCGACAAGTGCGGGGTCGAGGTCCGGCGGGCGCGGGTGCGCCGCGAGCGCATGGGCCACATCGAGCTCGCGTCCCCGGTGTCCCACGTGTGGTTCTTCAAGGGCCTGCCCTCGCGCATCGGGCAGCTCCTCGACATGTCGCTCCGTGAGCTGGAGAAGATCCTCTACTTCGAGGAGTACGTGATCATCGAGCCGGGCAAGGTGCCCGGCATGAAGAAGAAGGACCTCCTGCCCGTGGACCGCATGCGCAAGCTCCAGGAGGAGCACGGTCACGACTCCTTCCGGGTGGGGATGGGCGCCGAGGCCATCCGCGAGCTGCTCCGCGACATGGACCTGGACACCCTCGCCCGCGAGCTGCGCACGCAGATGGGCGTGGAGACCTCCGCGCAGAAGCGGAAGAAGATCGTCAAGCGCCTGAAGGTCATGGAGGCGTTCCTCAAGTCCGGCAACCAGCCCGAGTGGATGATCCTCGAGGTGCTGCCGGTCATCCCGCCGGAGCTGCGGCCGCTCGTGCCGCTGGACGGCGGCCGGTTCGCCACCTCCGACCTGAACGATCTCTACCGGCGCGTGATCAACCGCAACAACCGGCTGAAGCGGCTCATCGAGCTGCGCGCTCCCGAGATCATCATCCGGAACGAGAAGCGGATGCTCCAGGAGGCGGTCGACGCCCTCTTCGACAACGGCCGCCGCGGGCGCGTCATCACCGGCCCCAACAACCGGCCCCTCAAGTCGCTGTCCGACACCCTCAAGGGCAAGCAGGGGCGGTTCCGTCAGAACCTCCTCGGCAAGCGCGTGGACTACTCGGGCCGGTCCGTCATCGTGGTGGGCCCGTACCTGAAGCTCCACCAGTGCGGCCTGCCCAAGAAGATGGCCGTCGAGCTCTTCAAGCCCTTCATCCTCCGCAAGCTGGAGGAGCGCGGGCTCGCCTCGTCGATCAAGGCGGCGAAGAAGTTCGTGGAGAAGGAGCGCCCCGAGGTGTGGGACATCCTCGAGGAGGTCATCAAGGAGCACCCGATCCTCCTCAACCGCGCCCCCACGCTCCACCGGCTCGGCATCCAGGCCTTCGAGCCCCTGCTCGTGGAGGGCAAGGCCATCGAGATCCACCCGCTCGTCTGCACCGCGTTCAACGCGGACTTCGACGGCGACCAGATGGCCGTGCACATCCCGCTCTCCATGGAAGCCCAGATGGAGGCGCAGGTGCTGATGCTGGCGTCGAACAACATCCTGTCGCCCTCCAACGGGGCGCCGGTGGCCATCCCCAGCCAGGACATGGTGTTCGGCATCTACTACCTCACCAAGGAGCGCCCGGGCGCCCTCGGGAGCGGCCGGCTGTTCGCCGACCCCGAAGAGGTGCGGATCGCCTACGACAACGAGAACGTGGACCTGCAGGCGCCGATCCGTCTGCGGTGGCGCGGCGGCATCATCGACACCACCGTCGGCCGCACCCTGCTCAACGACGTGGTGCCGGAGCCGCTCCGGTTCGTGAACCGCGAGCTCAAGAAGAAGGAGATCGGCGTCCTCATCGGCGACTGCTACAACCGCCTCGGCAACGAGGTGACGGTGGCCTTCCTCGACGAGCTGAAGGACATCGGGTTCCGCTACGCCACCCTGTCCGGCCTGTCCATCGGCATCGGCGACATGCTCGCGCCGTCGTCCAAGGGCCGGCTCATCGAGGACGCCCGGCGGAACGTCGCCGAGGTCGAGCAGCAGTACCAGGACGGCGTCATCACCAACGGCGAGCGCTACAACAAGGTCGTGGACATCTGGGCCCACGTGACCGAGCAGATCGCCGAGGAGCTGTTCAAGGAGATGGAGGTGCGGGCGGAGGGCGGGGAGTTCAACCCCATCTACATGATGGCGGACTCCGGCGCCCGGGGCTCCAAGCAGCAGATCCGCCAGCTCGCGGGGATGCGCGGCCTCATGGCCAAGCCGTCGGGCGAGGTCATCGAGACGCCGATCACGTCGAACTTCCGCGAGGGCCTCACCGTGCTGGAGTACTTCACGTCCACCCACGGCGCCCGCAAGGGCCTCGCCGACACCGCGCTGAAGACGGCCGACTCCGGCTACCTCACGCGCCGGCTCGTCGACGTGTCCCAGGACGTGATCGTGTCGGAGTTCGACTGCGGCACCGTGAAGTACATCGACGCCGCGCCGCTGTTCGAGGGCGGCGACATCATCCAGTCGCTCCGTGACCGCGTGCTCGGGCGCGTGGCCGCGGAGGACGTGCGCGATCCGCTGACCGGCGAGATCATCGTGCAGGTCAACACCGAGATCATCGAGGAGCTCGCGCAGAAGATCGAGGACTCGGGCCTCGAGCGCGTGCGCATCCGCTCCGCCCTCACCTGCGAGACGAAGCGGGGCATCTGCGTGATGTGCTACGGCCGGAACCTCGGCACCGGGCACCTCGCCGAGCTCGGCGAGGCGGTGGGCATCATCGCCGCCCAGTCCATCGGCGAGCCGGGCACCCAGCTCACCATGCGGACGTTCCACATCGGCGGCACGGCGAGCGGCGTGGCCGCGGCGTCCGAGCACTACGCCAAGAACGCCGGCATCGTGAAGTACCACAACATCCGGACCGTCGAGGACCGGAACGCCGACATCGTCGTGCTCAACCGGAACGGCGAGATCCACGTGGTCGACGACCGGGGCCGGGAGAAGGAGCGGTACGCCGTCATCACCGGCGCCAAGATCAAGGTGAAGGACGCGAGCCGGGTCAAGCCGGGACAGCTCCTCGTGCAGTGGGACCGGTTCAACACGCCGATCCTCACCGAGGTCAGCGGCACCATCGTGCTGCGCGACATCGTGGACGACGTGACGATCCGCGAGGTCATCGACGAGGTCACCGGCCTCGCGCAGCGCGTCATCATCGAGGACCAGGAAGGCCGGCTCCAGCCCCGCGTCTCCGTGAAGGCGCCGGGCACCGGGCGACGGCGGGGACACCGACGCCCTCGGCGAGACCCGGGGGCGGTACATGCTGCCGGTGGGCGCCCACCTCCTCGTGGGGGACGGGCAGGAGGTGTTCCAGGGCGACACCATCGCGAAGATCCCGCGCGAGTCGACGAAGACCAAGGACATCACGGGCGGCCTCCCGCGCGTGGCCGAGCTGTTCGAGGCGCGCAAGCCGAAGGACCAGGCGGTCATCACCGAGATCGACGGGGCGGTGGAGTTCGCGGGGTTCGTCAAGGGCATGCGCAAGATCGTGATCCGCGCCACCGACGGCGAGACCCGCGAGTACCTGATCCCGCGCGGCAAGCACATCGCCGTGCACGAGGGCGACCGGGTCAAGGCGGGCGAGGCGCTCATGGACGGGTCGCCGAACCCCCACGACTACCTGGCCGTCCTCGGCGACCGCGAGCTGCAGCGCTACCTCGTGAACGAGGTGCAGGAGGTGTACCGGCTGCAGGGCGTGACCATCAACGACAAGCACATCGAGATCATCGTGCGCCAGATGCTCCGGCGCGTGCGGATCGAGGAGGTCGGGGACACCGACTTCGTGGTGGGCGAGCTCGTCGACCGGTTCGCCTTCCAGGAGGAGAACGACCGCGTGGTCGGCGCGGGCAAGCGGCCGTCCACGGCCAAGCCCGTGCTCCTCGGCATCACCAAGGCGTCGCTGTCCACCGACAGCTTCATCTCGGCGGCGTCCTTCCAGGAGACCACGCGCGTGCTCACCGAGGCCGCCATCAGCGGCAAGGTAGACGACCTCCGCGGCCTCAAGGAGAACGTGATCGTGGGACGGCTCATCCCCGCCGGCACCGGCCTCGGCCACTACACCAGGGCCGAGGTGCTGAGCCAGGGCGGCGAAGAGACGGTGGCGGTGGTCGAGCCGCCCGAGGAGCCGGTGGTAGAGTCCGAGGACGGCGAGGAGATGGCCCAGGCGGGATGACCGGGGTCCCTGTCAAGGGCCGTAACTCCTTGACAGGGAGACCCTATTCGGCTATAAAGTTAGAGTTTTGGCTTTATTGACGGCAATGGAGAGCCATGCCCACGATTAACCAGCTCGTCCGGAAGGGCCGCGAGGCCCTCCCGAAGAAGTCGAAGACACCTGCGATGGAGGCCTGCCCGCAGAAGCGGGGGGTCTGCATCCGGGTCTACACGACCACGCCGAAGAAGCCCAACTCGGCGCTGCGCAAGGTCGCCCGCGTCCGTCTGACCAACGGGCTCGAGGTGACCTCCTACATCCCCGGGGTGGGGCACAACCTGCAGGAGCACTCGATCGTCCTCATCCGGGGCGGCCGCGTGAAGGACCTGCCCGGCATCCGCTACCACATCATCCGCGGCTCGCTGGACACCGCGGGGGTCGCGGGACGCAAGCAGAGCCGGTCGAAGTACGGGGCGAAGCAGCCGAAGGGCGGCGGAGGCTAGCCGATGCGGAGAGCGGGAGCGACACGGCGCGAGGTCCTGCCGGATCCGAAGTACGGGAGCAAGCTCGTGGCGAAGTTCGTGAACATGATGATGATCGGCGGCAAGAAGAGCACGGCCGAGCACATCATGTACTCCGCCCTCGGCAGCGTCGAGGACCGGGCCAAGCAGGACGCGCTCAAGATGTTCAAGGCCGCCGTGGACAACTGCAAGCCCGCCGTCGAGGTGAAGTCGCGTCGCGTGGGCGGCTCGACGTATCAGGTGCCGGTGGAAGTCCGGCCCGACCGCCGCGTGGCCCTCAGCATGCGGTGGCTGATCGGCTCGGCGCGCCGGCGCGCCGAGCGGAGCATGGCCGAGAAGCTGGCCGGCGAGCTGCTCGACGCCGCGAACAATCGGGGCTCCGCCGTGAAGAAGCGCGAAGACACTCACAAGATGGCGGAGGCCAACAAGGCGTTCGCGCATTACCGCTGGTAGCAGCCGAGACAAGAAGAGGGGGGCCGAGGGCTCGACCCCCCTCTTCTCTTGAGTCGCGCCGTCCAGCATACGAAGGGAAGGGCGTCCCGTGGAACCGCAGTACCCGCTGGAGAAGACCCGCAACATCGGCATCATGGCTCACATCGATGCCGGCAAGACGACGACCACGGAGCGCGTGCTCTATTACACCGGCCGCTCGTACAAGATCGGCGAGGTGCACGAGGGCACCGCCACCATGGACTGGATGGTGCAGGAGCAGGAGCGCGGCATCACGATCACCTCCGCCGCGACGACCAGCTTCTGGCGGGATTGCCGCATCAACATCATCGACACGCCGGGCCACGTCGACTTCACGATGGAAGTCGAGCGCTCCCTGCGCGTGCTCGACGGCGCCATCGCCATCCTCGACGCCGTCTCCGGGGTGGAGCCCCAGACGGAGACGGTGTGGCGCCAGGCCGACAAGTACCAGGTGCCGCGCATCGTCTACGTCAACAAGATGGACCGCGTCGGCGCGGACTACTTCCGCTGCCTCACCATGCTCAAGGATCGCCTCGGCGCCCACCCGGTGCCGATCCAGATCCCGGTGGGCCGCGAGGAGCATTTCCGGGGCGTGGTGAACCTCATCGAGGAAGTGGCCTACATGTGGCCGGACGACGGCAACCTCGGGCAGACATACGAGACCGTCGAGGTGCCGGCCGACATGCGGGAGCAGGTCCGCGAGTACCGGGAGAAGATGATCGAGGGCCTCGCCGAGGTCGACGACCACCTCATGGAGAAGTACCTCGGCGGCGAGAAGATCAGCCCCGAGGAGATCCGCGCCGCCGTCCGCGCGGGGACGATCTCGATGCGGCTGTTCCCCGTGATCTGCGGGGCGTCGTTCAAGAACAAGGGCGTCCAGCCCATGCTGGACTGCGTGGTCGACTACCTCCCGTCGCCGCTCGACATCCCGCCCATCAAGGGCGTGGACCCGTACACGGGTAAGCCCGACACGCGCGCCGGCGATCCCACCGCCCCCTTCTCCGCCCTCGCCTTCAAGATCATGAACGACAAGTTCGTCGGCCAGCTCGTCTTCGTCCGCGTGTACTCGGGGACGATGGACGCCGGCGCCGGCGTGTACAACTCGACGCGCGACCGGAAGGAGCGCATCGGGCGGCTGGTGCGGATGCACGCCAACGACCGCGAGGACATCGAGTCGGTGTCGGCGGGCGACATCGCCGCGGTGGTCGGGCTCAAGGACACGCGCACGGGCGACACGCTCTGCGATCCCGACAAGCCGATCGTGCTCGAGTCGATGGACTTCCCCACTCCCGTCATCGCGGTGGCCATCGAGCCCAAGACCAAGGCCGACGAGGAGAAGCTGGGGCTGTCCCTCTCGCGGCTCGCCCTCGAGGACCCCACCTTCAAGGTCAACGTCGATCCCGAGACCAACCAGACGCTGATCCACGGGATGGGCGAGCTCCACCTCGAGATCATCGTCGACCGCCTCCTCCGCGAGTTCAAGGTGGAGGCGAACGTGGGCAAGCCCCAGGTCGCCTACCGCGAGACCGTCCGCCAGAAGGCCGAGGCGCAGGGGCGGTTCGTGCGCCAGACGGGCGGCCGCGGCCAGTACGGCGACGTGTGGCTGGAGATCGAGCCTGCGGGAGCGGGCGCCGGCTTCATCTTCGAGAACAAGCTGAAGGGCCCGGCCATCCCCCGCGAGTACGTGCCCGCCGTCGAGAAGGGCGTCAAGGAGGCCGCGGAGACGGGCGTCCTCGCCGGCTACCCCATGGTGGACGTGCGCGTGGCGCTCACCGACGGCAGCTACCACGAGGTGGACTCGAGCGAGATGGCCTTCAAGATCGCCGGGTCCATGGGCTTCAAGGAGGCGTGCCGCAAGGCAAAGCCCGTACTCCTCGAGCCCGTGATGGACGTCGAGGTCGTGTGCCCCGAGGAGTACATGGGCTCGGTCGTCGGCGACCTGAACAGCCGCCGCGGGCGCATCGTCTCGATGGAGGCGCGGGCGGGCGCGCAGCTCATCCGCGCCAGCGTGCCCCTCGGGCAGATGTTCGGCTATGCCACGGACGTCCGCTCGATGACGCAGGGGCGGGCCACGTACTCCATGCAGTTCGCCCGGTACGAGGAAGTGCCGCGGGCCATCGCCGAGGAGATCGTGGCGAAAGTGGCCGGCAAGACACCGCGAGCGGGCTCCCGCTAGTGAGCCCCGCGCATCAGACTAACGCCGCAAAGGTGGGATTGTAGGGGCCCGTGACGGTTACCGTGTTCTGCGAGACTCACTAGGGCGCCCTTCCGGGAACCCAGCATCACCGCGCTCCCCACGGCTTAGGAGAGGGACATGGCCAAGGCGAAGTTCGATCGGACGAAGCCGCACGTGAACATAGGGACGATTGGGCACATCGATCACGGGAAGACGACGTTGACGAGTGCGATTACGAAGGTGCTGCACACGAAGTACAGCGGGGTGGCGGTGCGGGACTTTGGGACGATCGACAACGCGCCGGAAGAGCGGGAGCGGGGGATCACGATCGCGGTGTCGCACGTGGAGTACGAGACGGGGAACCGGCACTACGCGCACATCGACTGTCCGGGGCACGCGGACTACATCAAGAACATGATCACGGGGGCGGCGCAGATGGACGGGGCGATCCTCGTGGTGGCGGCGAACGATGGGCCGATGCCGCAGACGCGGGAGCACGTGTTGCTGGCGCGGCAGGTGAATGTGCCGAGCCTGGTGGTGTTCATGAACAAGGTGGACATGGTGGATGATCCGGAGATTTTGGACCTGGTGGAGCTGGAGGTGCGGGAGTTGCTGAAGAAGTACCAGTTCCCGGGGGACGACATTCCGGTGGTGCGGGGCAGCGCGCTGGGGGCGATGGAGAAGCCGGAGGACGCGACGGCGTCGAAGTGCATCTGGGAGCTGATGGAGGCGGTGGACAGCTACATTCCGACGCCGCCGCGGCCGGTGGACAAGCCGTTTTTGATGCCGATCGAGGACATATTCACGATCACGGGGCGGGGGACGGTGGTGACGGGGCGGGTGGAGCGGGGGATCGTGAAGGTGGGGGAAGAGATCGAGATCGTGGGGATGCAGGAGGCGACGCGGAAGTCGGTGGTGACGGGGGTGGAGATGTTCCGGAAGCTGCTGGACGAGGGGCGGGCGGGGGACAACATCGGGGCGTTGTTGCGGGGGGTGGACAAGGACGAGGTGGAGCGGGGGCAGGTGCTGGCGAAGCCGGGGTCGATCAAGCCGCACAAGAAGTTCAAGGCGGAGGTGTACGTGCTGGGGAAGGACGAGGGGGGGCGGCACACGCCGTTTTTCAACGGGTACCGGCCGCAGTTCTACTTTCGGACGACGGACGTGACGGGGGTGTGCACGCTGCCGAGTGGGGTGGAGATGGTGATGCCGGGGGACAACGTGACGATGGCGATCGAGCTGATCCAGCCGATCGCGATGGAGAAGGAGCTGCGGTTCGCGATCCGGGAGGGGGGACGGACGGTGGGAGCGGGCGTCGTGGCGGAGATCGCGGAGTAGCCTCATGGCCACCCTGTCCGCCGATCAGAAGATCCGGATCCGCCTCAAGGCGTACGACCATCACCTGCTCGACCGGTCGATGAAGGAGATCGTCGAGACGGTGCGGCGGACCGGCGCGCGAGTCACCGGCCCCGTCCTGCTCCCGACCATGATCAACCGCTGGACGGTGCTGCGCTCCCCCCATGTGGACAAGACCTCACGCGAGCAGTTCGAGATGCGCACGCACAAGCGGCTGCTCGACATCCTCGACCCCACGCCGCAGACCGTGGACGCGCTGATGAAGCTCGAGCTCCCCAGCGGCGTAGACGTTGAGATCAAGCTGTGAGCGTGCCGATGACGGCCCATCTGCGGCGTTGCCGGCGGGCTCCTCCCTGCGGCGTACCAGAGCGTACGTCTCGGTCGTCGCCGCTCCGGCGCCTTGCATCTGGGCCATCCTCGACTCGCTCACCACGTAGACGAGGCTCCTGACGCCATGGCGATGAAGGAAGGGCTGATCGGACGGAAGGTGGGCATGACCCAGGTCTTCGGGGAGGACGGCAACCTCATCCCCGTGACCGTGGTGCAGCTCGGCCCGTGCACCGTCGTGGGCATCCGCAGCACGGCCTCCCACGGCTACGACGCGCTCCAGCTCGGCTTCGAGCCGCGCCGGAAGAACGTGACCAAGCCGATGGCCGGCGTGTACAAGAAGGCGGGCATCGAGCGGCCCATGCGCATCATGCGCGAGGTCCGCCTCCAGAAGACCGAGAGCCTCGCCCCCTACCAGGCCGGACAGGTCCTCACCGCCGAGATATTCGCGCCGGGCGAGTACGTGGACGTGGTGGGTGTGACCAAGGGCCAGGGCTTCCAGGGCGGCGTCAAGCGCCACGGCTGGTCCGGCGGCGACGCCACCCACGGATCGATGTTCCACCGGGCGCCCGGCTCGATCGGCGCCTCCTCGGACCCCTCGCGCGTGTGGCCGGGCCACAAGCTGCCCGGGCGCATGGGCCACGTGCGGCGCACCGTGCTCAACCTCGTGGTGGTGCGCGTGATGCCCGAGCAGAACCTCATTCTCCTTCGCGGCGCCGTCCCCGGCGCGCGCGGGGGCGTCGTGATGGTGAGGAAGAGCGTGAAGCAGACCAAGGCGCAGCAGCAGAAGGCGCAGGGGGCGAAGTAGGCCATGCCGAGCGTCCCCGTTCTCGACGACAGCGGCAAGACCAGCGGCACCCTCGAGCTCTCCGACGAGGTGTTCGGAGGGCCCGTCCACGGCCCGGTGCTCCACCAGGGCGTCGTGCGCGAGCTGGCCGACCGGCGCACGGGCACCCACGACACCAAGGGCCGCAGCGAGGTGTCGGGCGGCGGCAGGAAGCCGTGGCGGCAGAAGGGCACCGGCCGCGCGCGCCAGGGCTCGATCCGGGCACCGAACTGGAAGGGGGGCGGCAAGGTGTTCGGACCCACCCCGCGCTCGTACGACAAGAAGATGCCCACGGAGATGCGGCGCGTCGCCCTCCGCTCGGCCTACGCGGCCAAGGTGGCGGCGGGCGAGGTGGTGGTGGTGGACCGGCTGGGCGTGGCGGAGCCGAAGACCCGCGCGCTGACGGCGCGGCTGCGCGCCCTCGGCGTGGCCGGCGTCCCGACCCTGCTCGTCCTCGCCGAGCGGAGCGACGCCGTCGAGCGCGCCGCCCGCAACGTCCCGTGGCTCTCCGTCGAGACGCCGCTCCACGCGTCCGCGTACCAGGTGGTGCGCAACGAGCGCGTGGTCATGGAGCGCGAGGCGGTGCGGCTCGTCCAGGAGGCGCTGGCCCCATGAGAGATCCCCGCTCGGTCCTCATCCGTCCCCTGATGACGGAGAAGAGCATGCAGCAGAAGGACGACCTCAACGCCATCGCGTTCCAGGTGCCGGTAGACGCCAACAAGGTCGAGATCCGCCAGGCGGTGGAGAAGGTCTTCAGCGTCAAGGTCACGGACGTGCGCACGGCCAAGCGCCTGGGCAAGTGGAAGCGCATGGGCCGGTTCGAGGGGCGCCGTCCGGCGTGGAAGAAGGCGATCGTCACGCTCGCACCCGGCCACAAGATCGAGCTCGTCGAGGGGGTCTGACCATGGGCATTCGCATCCTCAAGCCAACCTCGCCGGCGCGCCGGTACATGACGCTCCTCACCAACGAGGAGATCACGAAGAAGACGCCGGAGAAGAGCCTGCTGCGCCCCAAGAAGCGGAGCGCGGGCCGGAACTCGTACGGGCGCATCACCGTGCGTCATCGCGGCGGCGGGCACAAGCGCATGCTGCGGGACGTGGACTTCAAGCGCGACAAGACGGGCATTCCCGCGAAGGTGGCGGGGATCGAGTACGACCCGAACCGCTCGGCGCGGATCGCGCTCCTCCACTACCGCGACGGGGAGAAGCGCTACATCATCGCCCCGCACGGCCTCAAGCCGGGCGACGTGCTGATGTCGGGGCCGCAGGCCGACATCCTGCCCGGCAACGCGCTGCCCCTCCGGAACATCCCGCTCGGCACGCTCGTGCACAACGTGGAGCTGCAGCCCGGCAAGGGCGGGCAGATGTGCCGGAGCGCGGGAACGCTCGCGCAGCTCCTCGCCAAGGAAGGGGACATGGCCGACCTCAAGCTGCCCTCGGGCGAGGTGCGGCGGGTCCGCCTGGACTGCATGGCCACGGTGGGCCAGGTCGGAAACCTCGACCACGAGAACATCTCGATCGGCAAGGCGGGCCGCGTGCGCTGGAAGGGCTTCCGCCCGACCGTCCGGGGCACGGTCATGAACCCCGTCGACCACCCCATGGGCGGCGGCGAGGGCAAGGGCAAGGGGAACCATCCGATGACGCCCTGGGGCAAGCCGACCAAGGGCTACAAGACCCGCCGCGGCGCGCGGCCGTCGGACCGCTACATCATCACGCGCCGGACCAAGTAGGAGAGCGACAGCCATGGGACGCTCGCTGGCCAAGGGACCGTACATCGATGCGCGGCTCCTCAACCGCATCGAGGACCTCAACCGCGCCCGGCAGAAGAAGGTGCTGAAGACCTGGTCGCGCCGGTCCACGATCGTGCCGGAGTTCGTCGGGCACACGCTCGCCGTGCACAACGGCAGGAAGTTCATCCCCGTGTACGTCACCGAGAACATGGTGGGGCACCGGCTCGGCGAGTTCGCGCTGACGCGGACCTTCAGGGTCCACGGCGCGGCCGAGAAGGCGTCGGCGTCGCCGACGGGCAAGTCGTGAGCCAGCGATGAGGACCCACGCCACTGCCCGCTACATCCGCGTGCCCTCGCGCAAGGCCCAGCTCGTGCTCGCGCACATCCGCGGCAAGCCGGTGTCCGAGGCCCTCGCCACGCTCCAGTTCACGCCGAAGGCGGCGGCGCGGCTCATCGAGAAGGTGCTGCGCTCGGCCATCGCCAACGCCGAGCACAACCACCAGGTCCGCAACCTCGACGACCTACGGGTGGTCAAGGCGGTGGCCGACGGCGGGCCGTCGCTCAAGCGGGTGTCGCCGCGGGCCATGGGTCGCGCGTTCTTCATCAAGCACCGCACGAGCCACCTCACCATCGAGCTCAGTGACGAGACACCGACGCCGGCCCGCCGGGCCGCGGGGGCGAGGTAAGCATGGGTCAGAAGACGCATCCGATCGGGTTCCGGCTCGGCTCCACCCGGACGTGGAGCTCGCGGTGGTTCGCGACCAAGGGCTACGCGGCCCTCCTCCACGAGGACGTGAAGATCCGCAAGTTCATCAAGTCGGCGCTGTACCACGCCGGCATCTCGCGGATCGACATCGAGCGCTCGGCCAACCGGGCGCGCATCTCGATCTTCACCGCCCGGCCTGGCATCATCATCGGCCGCAAGGGCGCCGAGGTGGAGAAGCTGAAGAACGAGATCCAGACGCGCACGGCCAAGGAGGTTCACCTCAACATCGAAGAGGTGGTGCATCCCGAGCTGGACGCGCAGCTCGTGGCCGAGAACGTGGCCCTCCAGCTCCAGAAGCGCGTGGCGTTCCGCCGGGCCATGAAGAAGGCGGTGACCTCGGCGCTGCGCTTGGGCGCCGACGGCATCCGGATCGCGTGCGCGGGCCGGCTAGGCGGCGCCGAGATCGCGCGCCGCGAGTGGTACCGCGACGGGCGGGTGCCGCTGCACACGATCCGCGCCGACATCGACTACGGCCTCGCCGAGGCGCATACCACGTACGGCGTCATCGGCGTGAAGGTCTGGATCTTCAAGGGCGAGGTGCTGCCCACCCAGCGGGCCGCGGAGGGCTAGACGCCATGCTGATGCCCAAGCGCGTCAAGTACCGCAAGGCCCAGCGGGGCCGCATGAAGGGCAAGGCCCATCGCGGCTCCACCCTGTCTTTCGGCGACTTCGGGCTCAAGGCCCTCGAGCCGGGGTGGGTGACCAACCGCCAGATCGAGGCCGCGCGCGTCTCGCTCGCTCGGAGCGTCAAGCGGGGCGGGAAGATCTTCATCCGCATCTTCCCGGACAAGCCGGTCACCAAGAAGCCCGCGGAGACGCGGATGGGCAAGGGTAAGGGCAACCCGGAGTTCTGGGTGGCGGTGGTGAAGCCCGGCCGGATCCTCTACGAGATGGAGGGCGTGGACGAGCCGACGGCGCGCGAGGGGTTCCGGCTCGCCGCGCAGAAGATCGGGATCAAGACCAAGTTCGTGTCCCGGACACGATCTCTCTGAGGAGCCCCCGATGAAGGCGGCGAAGTGGCGCGAGATGTCGGACGAGGACCTGGGGCAGAAGGTGCAGGAGCTCGGCGAGGAGCTGTTCAACCTGCGGTTCCAGCTCTCGATGGGTGTGGCCAAGAATCCATCGCGGGTCCAGCAGGCCAAGCGTGACCTCGCCCGGATCAACACGGTGCGTCGCGAGCGGCAGCTCGCCGGGGCCCGTCCGGGCGCGTGAGGGTTTGCGAATGAAAGGCGAGACGGCTCCGCGCGTGTACGCAGAATCGCGGCGTTGGCCCGCGGGGCGCAGTCGAAATCCGCATCCCTTCACAACTTGGTGAGGAGAGATCCAGTGGCCGAGGCGAAGACTCGAGAAGCGGTGGTGGTCAGCGACAAGATGACGAAGACGCGGGTGGTCGTCATCGAGCGGGTGTTCCGCCATCCGCGCTACGAGCGGGTGGTCACGCGGAGCAAGCGCCTCAAGGCTCACGACGAGGCGAACACGAGCAAGGTCGGCGACCGCGTCCTCATCGAGGAGACCCGGCCCATCTCCAAGGAGAAGCGGTGGCGCATCCGCAACATCCTCACCCGGGCGTCGTGAGCGGCTCGAGGCCGGGGAGCGACGGGACAGGACGATGATCCAGCCGAGGACGATGCTCGACGTGGCGGACAACTCGGGGGCCAAGAAGGTCCAGTGCATCCGGGTGATGGGAGGCGCGAACCGCCGCTACGCCTCCCTGGGGGACATCGTGATCGTGGCCGTCAAGGAGGCCATCCCCGAGGGGACGGTCAAGAAGGGCGAGGTGGCCCGCGCCGTGGTCGTCCGCACCGTCAAGGAGGTGGGGCGCCGGGACGGGTCCTACATCCGCTTCGACAAGAACGCGGTGGTGCTGCTGAAGCCCGACGACAACCCCGTGGGCACCCGCATCTTCGGTCCGGTGGCCCGGGAGCTCCGCGACCGTCAGTTCACCAAGATCATCTCGCTGGCCCCCGAGGTCATCTGAATGAGCCACGCGGATCAGACGAACGCGCAACGGTGGGCCGTCACGAGGCCTATCGTGGTCAGCGCATTCTGCGAGGGGCTCTGATGGCACAGGCGCACGTGCGGAAGGGCGACATGGTGATCGTGATCGCGGGGAAGGAGCGCGGGAAGAAGGGGAAGGTCCTCCGCGTGCTCCCCGAGAAGGGGCGGGTGATCGTGGAGCGGATCAACATGATCAAGCGCCACCAGCGTCCCACGCAGAAGCTCCGGCAGGGCGGCATCATCGAGCGGGAGGGGGCGCTGGCCCTCTCCAACGTCATGGTCGTCGACCCGCGCACGGACAAGCCGACCCGGATCGGCGTGATGATCCTCGCGGACGGCAAGAAGGTCCGCCTCGCCCGGAAGTCGGGCGAGATGATCGACAGGGCGTGACCATGGCAGACGGCAAGAAGCCCGAGAAAGGCCCGCGACCGGCAAGCGGCGGCGCCCAGGGCGGCGGCAAGCGCCCGGCGGCGGCCGGCAAGGGAGGGAAGGGCGGAGCGGCGGCGCCGGCCGCAGCGCCGGAGAAGGTGGCCCGGCCCAAGCCGACGGGCGAGACGCCGCCCCGGCTCCGCGACCGTTTCCGGACCGCCGTGATCCCCGCCCTCATGAAGGAGCGGGGGTACGACAACCCGTTCCAGGTGCCGCGGCTCGAGAAGGTCGTGATCAACATGGGCGTGGGCGAGGGCAAGGAGAACGCGAAGGTCCTCGACTTCGCCACCGCCGACCTCCAGGCCATCACCGGGCAGAAGCCGGTGGTGACGCGGGCGAAGAAGTCGATCGCGAACTTCAAGCTCCGTGAGAACTCGCCCATCGGGTGCAAGGTGACGCTGCGCGGCGCCCGCATGTACGAGTTCGTGGACCGGCTCATCAACGTGGCCCTGCCGCGCGTGCGCGACTTCAAGGGCGTGCCGCCCAAGGCGTTCGACGGGCGCGGCAACTACGCCCTCGGGCTCCGCGAGCAGGTGATCTTCCCCGAGATCGTGTACGACAAGGTCGACAAGGTGCGCGGCATGGACGTCGTCATGGTGACGACGGCGCCGACGGACGAAGAGGCGAAGGCGCTGCTGGTGCACCTGGGCGTGCCCTTCAGGGAGTCGTGAGTCATGGCCAAGACCTCGCTGATCATGAAGTCCCAGGCCCCGCCAAAGTTCAAGTCGCGGGCGTACTCGCGCTGCAAGCTCTGCGGCCGGCCCCGAGGCTACCTCCGCAAGTTCCAGGCGTGCCGGCTCTGCTTCCGGGAGCTGGCCCTCAAGGGTGAGGTTCCCGGCGTGGTCAAGGCGAGCTGGTAGAGGAGACGATCGAGCCATGATGACCGATCCGATCGCCGACCTGCTGACCCGCATCCGGAACGCGAGCCGGGCCGAGCACGAGAAGCTCGACATCCCCGCCTCGCGGCTCAAGGTGCGCATCGCGGAGATCCTGAAGGCCGAGGGCTTCATCAAGAACTTCCGCATCATCGAGGAGGCGGGCCGCCCGGGCTCGGTGCTCCGCGTCTACTTGAAGTACGGGACCGGGAACGAGCAGATCATCTCGGGCATCGTCCGGGTGTCCAAGCCAGGCCGGCGCGTCTACGTGGGCAAGGACCGCATCCCCTCGATCCTCGCCGGCATGGGGGTGGCGATCCTCTCCACGTCACGCGGCGTGATGACGGACCGCGAGGTTCGCAAGCAGCAGCTCGGCGGCGAAGTGCTCGCGTACGTGTGGTAGGAGCGACGCGCCATGTCTCGAATCGGCAAGAAGCCCATCCCTGTTCCCCAGGGCGTGAAGATCGCGGTGCAGAGCGGCTCCGTGCGCGTGGAAGGGCCCAAGGGCACGCTCGCCCACACGCTGCCCGCGGGCATCACGGTGAGCAGCGAGCCCACCGTGCTCACGGTCAACCGCAGCTCGGACCACCGCACCGCGCGCGCGCTCCACGGGCTCACCCGCTCGCTGCTCGCGAACATGGTCACGGGCGTGAAGGACGGGTTCGAGCGCAAGCTCGAGATCGTCGGCATCGGCTACCGGGCGCAGCTCCAGGGCAAGAACATCCAGCTCGCCCTCGGCTACTCGCACCCGGTGATCTTCCCGCTGCCCGACGGCATCCAGGCCGAGGTGGACCGCCAGGTCGCCATCACGCTGCGGGGCGCCGACAAGGCCCTGCTCGGGCAGACCGCGGCCAAGCTGCGCTCGCTCCGCAAGCCCGACCCCTACAAGGGCAAGGGCATCAAGTACGCGGACGAGTACATCCGCCGCAAGGTCGGCAAGAAGGCGGGAGCGAAATAATGTTCATCAGCCGGAAGACCGAGGGACGGACCCGCCGGCACCGGCGCATCCGCATGCAGGTCCGGGGCACCGCGGAGCGTCCACGGCTGACCGTGTTCCGCAGCCTGAACCACATCTACGCCCAGATCATCGACGACGCGACCGGCAAGACCATCGTCGCCGCGGACACGCGCTCCCCGGAGCTCCGGGACCGCCTGCAGCGCGGGGGCAATGCCGCCGCGGCCAAGCTCGTGGGCGAGCTGCTCGCCCAGCGCGCCACCGCGCGCGGCGTCAGCACGATCGTCTTCGATCGCGGCGGCTATCAGTACCACGGGCGGGTCAAGGCTCTCGCGGAGGCGGCCCGGGCGGGCGGGCTCAAGTTCTAATGACCGGCGCAGAACACACGAAGCGCCACGGGCCTGTACCGTCCCACCGCTCGGCGTTGGCTGATGCGCGGGGCTCATTGGCCCGGATCGCCGGGACGAGCGTCGGAGCGGACCCGCGCATGACAGGCGTGCTCTAGGACATCGAGGAGGACCGAGTGGCGGAAGCGAAGATCGATCCGAGTGTGCTGGATTTGACGGACCGCGTGGTCGCCATCAACCGTGTGGCCAAGGTGGTCAAGGGCGGCCGGCGCTTCTCGTTCACCGCGCTGGTGGTCGTCGGTGACGGCAAGGGCCACGTCGGGGTGGGGCTGGGCAAGGCCCGCGAGGTGCCCGAGGCGATCCGGAAGTCCGTGGAGCACGCCAAGAAGGACCTGATCTTCGTGCCGCTGCGCGACACCACGATTCCCTGCGAGATCACCGGCCACTTCGGGGCGGCGCGCGTGTACCTGAAGCCGGCGGCCCAGGGGACGGGCGTCATCGCGGGCGGGGCCGTCCGGCCCGTCCTCGAGGCCGCGGGGGTCCAGGACATCCTGACGAAGACGCTCGGCACCAACAACCCGCACAACGTGCTGAAGGCCACCATCGACGCCTTCCGCCGGATCCGGCGGCTGCAGGACATCCACGCGGTGCGCCGGCGCGGGCTCGACGACGGGCAGGAGGGGACGGGTGCCAAAGAAGCTTAAGGTGACCCTCGTGAAGAGCATCATCGGGCTGTCGCCCAAGCAGGAGGGCACGGTGAAGGCCCTCGGCCTGCGGCGCATCCGTCACACCGTCGAGCACGACGACACCCCGACGGTCCGCGGCATGATCCACGCGGTGGCCTTCGCCGTGAAGGTGGACGAGTCATGAGAATCGAGGATCTCCGGCCCGCGCCGGGCGCCACCAAGAATCGCAAGCGACGCGGCCGCGGGCGCAGCTCGGGCCTCGGCAAGACGTCCGGGCGCGGCACCAAGGGTCTCCAGGCTCGCTCGGGAGGCGGCGCGCGCCCCGGCTTCGAGGGCGGACAGATGCCGCTCTACCGCCGGCTGCCCAAGCGGGGCTTCACCCCGCACGGCGGCAAGACGGAGTTCGCGATCGTCCACCTGGGCGACGTCGCGGCCCGGTTCCCGGCGGGCAGCGTCGTGGATCCCGACGCGCTCGTGGCGCGCGGCCTGATCAAGCGATCGGGCCGCCGCGCGGTCAAGCTCCTCGCCGACGGCGAGGTGGGCCATGCCCTCACCGTGCGCGTGCACCGGGCGAGCGAGGCGGCCCGGCAGAAGCTCGCGGCGGCGGGGGGACAGGTCGAGGCGATCGAGGTCGCCCGCTCATGATGGAAGGTCTGCAGAGCTTCGGGAACATCACCAAGATCCCCGAGCTCAAGCGGCGCGTCCTCATCACCCTGGGGCTGCTCGCCGCGTACCGCCTCGGCGCCCACGTGCCCACCCCGGGCATCGACGGCAACGCCCTCGCCCAGTTCTTCGACCAGGTCGCGGGCACGCTCCTCGGCATGGTCGACCTCTTCTCGGGCGGCAACCTGCGCCGCCTCACCGTGTTCGCGCTCGGGATCATGCCGTACATCTCGGCGTCGATCATCCTGCAGCTCCTCACCGTGGTGATCCCCGCGCTGGAGCGGCTCGCCAAGGAGGGAGAGGCGGGCAAGAAGAAGATCACCCAGTACACGCGCTACGGCACCATCGCGCTGTCCCTGATCCAGTCGTTCGGCATCGCGGTGGGCCTCGAGAGCATGCGGAGCCCGGGCGGCGGGGTCATCGTTCCCGATCCGGGCTGGGCGTTCCGCATCCTCACCATGATCACGCTCACCACCGGCACCGCGCTGATCATGTGGCTGGGCGAGCAGATCTCCGAAAAGGGCATCGGCAACGGCATCTCGCTGATCATCTTCGCGGGCATCGTCGTCCGCCTGCCCTCGGCCATCTTCGCCTCCTACACCCTGATCTCCACCGGCGAGCTGAAGCTCTTCGTGTTCCTGCTCATCCTGGTCATGATGCTGGCCGTCACCGCGGCGGTCGTGATCATGCAGGAGGGCCAACGAAAAATCCCCGTCCAGTACGCCAAGCGGGTGGTGGGCCGGCGGGTGTACGGGGGCCAGTCCACCCACATTCCGCTCCGGGTGAACACGGCGGGCGTGATCCCCGTCATCTTCGCGTCGTCGCTGATCCTGTTCCCGGCCACCCTCACCCGGTTCATCGCGCACCCGTGGATGCAGGCCATCTCGGAGGCGCTGTCGCCGGGCCGGTTCACCTACAGCGTGCTGTACTGCGCGCTCATCATCTTCTTCGCGTACTTCTACACCGCCATCGTCTTCAACCCCATCGACCTCGCCGACAACATGAAGAAGTACGGTGGGTTCATCCCCGGCGTGCGGCCGGGGAAGAAGACGGCGGAGTACATCGACCGGACGCTCACGCGGATCACGCTGCCGGGGGCGGTGTTCCTGGCCCTGATCTCGATCCTCCCGGATCTGCTCATCCGCTACCTGAACACGCCGTTCTACTTCGGCGGCACCAGCCTCCTCATCGTGGTCGGCGTGGCGCTCGACACCGTGCGACAGATGGAGTCGCACCTGCTCATGCGGAACTACGAGGGCTTCCTGCGCAAGAAGGCGAAGGCCCGCGCGTGAGCACGCGGCTGGTCTTCCTCGGCCCGCCGGGCGCCGGCAAGGGCACCCAGGCGCGTGAGCTCTCGCGCGGGTGGGGCGTGCCCCAGGTGGCCACCGGCGACATGCTCCGCGAGGCGGTGGCCAAGGGCACGCGGCTCGGGCTCGAGGCCAGGCGCTACATGGACTCGGGCGCCCTCGTGCCGGACGAGGTCGTCATCGGCCTGGTGGCCGAGCGGCTCGCCCAGGCTGACGCCGCGCCGGGCTTCGTCCTCGACGGGTTCCCGCGCACGGTGGCCCAGGCCGAGGCGCTCGACCGCATGCTCCGCGAGCGGAAGACTCCCCTCGAGCGCGTGGTGTTCTTCGACGTGTCCCGTCCCGAGCTGCTCCGGCGTCTCACCGGGCGGCGCACCTGCCGCTCGTGCGGCAGCGGCTTCCACCTGGTGTTCGCTCCGCCGCGCACCCCGGGCCGGTGCGATCAGTGCGGCGGTGAGCTCTACCAGCGCGAGGATGACGCCGAGGGTCCGGTGGCCAAGCGGCTCGACGTGTACCAGACCCAGACCGCGCCGCTCCTCGACTACTACCGCGGGCGCGGGCTGCTCGTGACGGTGCCGGGGGAAGGGCCTGTCGAGCGGATCGGCGCCGACATCCGGCAGGCCGTGGGGACCGTGGCGGCGTGATCCTCCTCAAGTCGACGCGGGAGCTCGCGCACATGCGGGCGGCCGGCCGGATCCTCGCCGAGGTGAAGGAACGGCTCCGCGCCCTCGTCCGGCCCGGCGTCTCCACCCAGCAGATCGACCAGGACGTGGAAGCCTTCATCCTCTCGCGTGGGGCCCAGTCCGCGTTCAAGGGCTACCGGGGCTTTCCCGCCACCGTGTGCACGTCGATCAACGAGGAGGTCGTGCACGGCATCCCCTCGACGAAGCGCAAGGTCAAGGACGGCGACATCATCGGGCTGGACCTCGGCTGTATCGTGGAGGGGTACTACGCGGACTGCGCGATCACGCTGCCGGTGGGCACGGTGACGCCGCGTGTCCAGGAGCTCCTCGACGTCACCCGGGAGAGCCTCGACAAGGCCATCGTGCAGTGCCGGCCCGGGAACCGGCTCGGCGACATCTCCCACGCCGTCCAGGTGCACTGCGAGAGCCACGGCTTCGGCGTCGTGCGCGCCTTCGTGGGCCACGGCATCGGCCGCTCGCTGCACGAGGACCCCCAGGTGCCGAACTTCGGGGACCCGGGCACCGGCAAGCCGCTCAAGACGGGCATGGTCCTCGCCATCGAGCCGATGGTGACGATGGGCGGATGGGACGTGCGGGTGCTCGAGGACCGCTGGACGGCGGTGACCCAGGACGGGAGCTGGGCCGCGCACTTCGAGGACACCATCGCCATCACCGACGACGGGCCAGAGGTCCTCACCCGGACCGACATGTGACAGGGCGCCCATGGCGAAGGAAGACGCGATCGAGGTCGAGGGCACCGTGGTCGAGCCGCTGCCCAACGCCATGTTCCGCGTCGAGCTGGAGAACGGGCACAAGGTGCTCGCCCACGTGTCGGGGAAGATGCGGATGAACTACATCCGGATCCTGCCGGGCGACAAGGTCAAGGTGGAGCTGTCCCCGTATGACTTGACGCGGGGCCGCATCACGTACCGGTTCAAGTAACGAGCGCGAGAAGAGCTCGAAAACCGGACACAGCACTTCGGAGTCACAACAGAGCGCCGGTCGCGCACTCGCGGCGAGGCGAGCCGAAGGCGAGACGAGCGAAGGCGAATCAAGACTTGGAAATGACCGCAGACCGCCGAAACGGTTGACTGCGAGAGGACTGACATGAAAGTCAAACCCTCGATCAAAGTGCGCTGCGAGAACTGCAAGATCGTGCGCCGCCACGGGGTGGTGCGGATCATCTGCAAGAACCTGCGCCACAAGCAGCGCCAAGGGTAAGGAGCGACGTATGGCACGCATCGCCGGAGTGGACCTGCCCCGGGACAAGCGCGGTGAGATCGCCGTCCAGTACATCTACGGGATCGGCATCCCGTCCTCGCGGAAGATCTTCCTGTCCGCCGGCGTCGATCCGAGCAAGCGGGTCAAGGCCTGGACCGACGCGGAGACGGCGAAGGTGCGCGAGATCATCGAGCGCGAGTACAAGGTCGAGGGCGACCTGCGCCGCGAGGTGGCCATGAACGTCAAGCGGCTCATGGACATCGGCTGCTACCGCGGCATCCGGCATCGCAAGGGCCTGCCCGTGCGGGGCCAGCGCACCCACACCAACGCGCGCACGCGCAAGGGCAAGAGCAAGGGCGTCATGGTCAAGAAGAAGCCGGTGGCCGCCGCCCCCGCTGCCGGCGCGCCCGCCGCGCCGCGCCGATAGGAGCCTGTCATGGCCGAAGAGCAGAAGCCGGCCGCGCCGCGCAAGGGCGGCCGCCGCAAGGAGCGCAAGGAGGTCCGCGTGGGCATTGCCCACGTGCAGGCCACCTTCAACAACACGATCGTGACGCTCACCGACCGCACGGGCAACGTGGTGTCGTGGGCGAGCGCAGGCAGCGTGGGGTTCAAGGGCTCGCGCAAGAGCACGCCGTTCGCGGCCCAGACCGCGGCGGAGAACGCCGCGCGCAAGGCCATGGACATCGGGCTCAAGCAGGTCGAGGTGTACGTCAAGGGACCGGGAGCCGGCCGCGAGGCGGCGATCCGCTCCCTGCAGGCGGTGGGGCTCGAGATCACCGCCATCAGGGACGTGACGCCGATACCCCATAACGGGTGCCGGCCCCCCAAGCGTCGAAGGGTGTAGGGAGGAGCGAGCGTGGCGAGATATCGAGCGGCGGCGTGCCGGCAATGCCGGCGTGAGGGCATCAAGCTGTTCCTCAAGGGGTCTCGGTGCTTCACGGAGAAGTGCGCCATCGAGCGCCGGAACTACCCGCCGGGCCAGCACGGTCTCGGCCGGACCAAGCTCACGCCCTACGGCATCCAGCTCCGCGAGAAGCAGAAGGCCAAGAACATCTACGGCGTGCTGGAGAACCAGTTCCGCCTCTACTTCAGCCGGGCCGAGCGCGAAAAGGGCATCACGGGCGAGAACCTGCTCAAGCTCCTGGAGCGGCGGCTCGACAACGTGGTGTTCCGGCTCGGGATGGCCGCGTCCCGCCGCGAGTCCCGGCAGATGGTGGGCCACGGCCACTTCCAGGTGAACGGGCGGAAGGTGTCCGTGCCCTCCTACATCGTGAAGGTCGGCGAGGTGGTGCAGCTCCGGCCCACGTCGAAGCTGCAGGAGCGCGTGGCCGACAACCTGAACGCCGGCCGGGGCGCGGTGCCGCCGTGGCTGGAGGTCGATGGCGCCGCCAAGAGGGGCACGGTGCGCGGGCTGCCCGTGCGCGAGGACATCCAGATTCCCGTCCAGGAGCAGCTCATCGTCGAGCTCTTCTCGAAGTAGGCACGGGAAGGACGACGGAGAAACATGGCAAGGATTCCGTTTCAGCGACCGAAGAGCATCGAGTGGGAGATCAGCACCGACCGCTACGGGCGGCTGATCGCCGAGCCGTTCGAGAAGGGCTATGCCCTCACCGTCGGCAACAGCCTCCGGCGCACGCTCCTCAGCATCGTCTCGGGGGCGGCGGTGGTGTGGGTGAAGGTCGAGGGCGGCGCCGCGGGTGATCGCCTGCCCGGCGTGCAGGAGGAGACGCAGGACGTGCTCCTCAACCTCAAGAAGCTGGCGGTGGACGTGCCTTCGGGCGAGCCCACCGTGACCCGCCTCGAGGCCAAGGGCCCCGGGAAGGTCACCGGCGCCGAGGTGTCGGAGGCGGGCGGGGTGGAGGTGCTCAACCCGGAGATCTACATCGCCACGCTCGAGCCGGGGGCCTCGCTGTCCGTGGAGATCGGCATCGGCATCGGCCGCGGCTACGTGGCCGCGGACGCCCATGCGCCCGGCGTGGTGCCGGCCGGCGCCATCCCCATGGACGCCGCGTTCTCGCCCATCCAGCGCGTGACGTACAGCGTGGAGAACGCGCGGCTCGGCAAGGTGACGGACTACGAGCGGCTGATCATGGAGATCTGGACCAACGGCGCCCTGACGCCGGAGGAGGCCCTCAGCCAGGCCACCACGTACATGCGCGATCACTTCGGGTACCTCGCGCCCGAGGGGCCCTACGAGGACGACGAGGAGACCGAGGCGGCCGGGCCGGGGTTCCTGCAGGAGAGCCTGTCGAAGACGCTCGAGGAGCTGCCGCTGCCCGCGCGCGCCACCAACGCGCTGAAGAACAGCGACATCCTCACGGTGGCCGACCTCGTGCAGAAGACCGACGAGGAGCTCGAGAACGTGAAGAACCTGGGCTCCAAGTCCATCGAGGAGATCAAGGTGGCGCTGGCCAGCCTCGGTCTGTCCCTCGGGATGCGCATCGATCCCAACCTGCTCGGGGCTCTCGGCCGGGGAGGCGCGACATGAGGCACGGAAAGGCGGGCTTCAAGCTCGGGCGGGTCACCGCCCACCGCTGGGCGCTGTTCCGCAACCTCCTCGTGGCCCTGTTCCGGCACGAGCGGATCATGACCACCGAGGCCAAGGCCAAGGCGGTGCGGGGGCTCGCCGACCAGATGGTGACGCTCGCGAAGCGCGAGGGCCTTCACGCCCGCCGTCAGGTTCTCGCCATGGTCCCCGACGGCGAGGTGGTGAAGAAGCTCTTCGACACCATCGGCCCCCGGTTTACCGATCGCCCCGGCGGGTACACGCGCATCCTGCGGGCGGGCACGCGCCCGGGCGACCGCGCGCCCATGGTCATCCTCGAGCTGGTGGACCGGCCGGAGGCCGCAGCCGAGAAGGGCAAGAAGGACGCGAAGGCCGAGAAGGCCCCGAAGGGCGAGGCCGCCGCGGGCGCCGCGAAGGGTCGCCGCAAGAAGGCCGCCGCGGCGGCCGGGTAGGCTCTCCGGCGCTACGCGCGCCGCGGAGTCAGCGCCACGGAGCCGGCCGGGCGTGCCCGTCGCTCGACGACCCTATCGCTGGAGGATGGCGATCCCGGCCACCGTCACCACGGTGCCGAGCACTCCGGCCGCGGACAGGCGCTCACCGAGGAAGATCATCCCGAGCGGGATGGCGAACATGGGGGCGGTGGACGACAGCACCGTCGTCACGGCCACCCCCGCGTGCTTCACGCCCACCACGAACATCACCGAGCTGACGGCGGTGAGGACGGACAGACACGCGAGCGTGGCCTGTACGCTCCGGCCGCCCGCCCGGACGCGCGACGCCGCCGGCCACGCCCACGGCGTGGCCCACAGCAAGAGGCCGCCCACGGGCAGACGGATGGCCTGGGCGCTCGTCGCGTCCATCTCGGCCAGGGGGTACTTCAGGACGATGACGGAGACCGCCCACGCCACCGAGGCGATGGTGGCCTCGGTCACGCCGGCCCTGACCTGACCGGGGTCCCGCTCGCCGTGCCCATCGCGCGCCATCACGATGAGCGCGAGGCCGGCGAGCGTGACCACCGATCCGGCGAGGAACGAGGCCGTCACGGCCTCGCCGAACGTCGCCGCCGCCATCAGGGTGGCGATGAGCGGATAGGTCATCGAGAGGGTCATGGCCCGGGCGATCCCGAGGCGCCGCGCGCTCTCGAAGAAGAGCGTGTCGCCCACGCCCACCGCGATCACGATCGACACCACCAGGAGAAGGAAGGCCTGGGGGGACACGGACGTGAGATCGTCGCTGCCGCTCCTCAGCAGGACCCAGGCGAGGAGGAGGGCGCCGCCGAGCACCGAGCGGAGCGCGTTCACCATCAGCGAGGTGAGCGTCGGCGCGAGTCGTCGGACGAGCAGGCTGGTCACCGCCCAGGTGCAGGCCGATCCGAGCGCGGCGATCGCGCCCAGCGCGGCGTCGGAGGAGAGAGTCATGGGCCGGGCGCTACCCTACCAGAAATCCAGTGGCGCCGTCCGGCACGTAGGGGGTTGTGAATGAATGGCGAGGCGGCCCCGCGTGTGTACGCAGAACCGCGGTGTTGGCCCGCACGGCGAAGTCGAGATCCGCGTTCCTTCACAACCTCGTAGGGATGACGTGGGGAGGACAAGCGAAAGGAGGGTCAACATGAGACGACCCATCAGGACTCTCGGCAGCGTGGCGGCGCTGGCGGCCGTCGCAGGGATCTTCACTCTCACCCCCGGGACGGAGGCCGGCCCCGACAAGATCGCCTACCCCGCCGCCTGCAAGGTGGGCGGCCTCTACACCATCGCGGACCGCTACGACGTGAAGCAGTACCGCGAGCTGTACACGACGCCGGAGGCGGTGCGAGCGGCCAAGGAAGGCAAGCCGCTGCCCGCGGGCACCGTCATCACGCTGATCCAGTACAAGGCCCAGGTGGACGCCCAGGGCAACCCGGTCAAGGACGCCAAGGGCCGGTTCCTCAAGGGCGACGTGGTCGGCTGCGCGGTCATGGAGAAGCGCGCGGGCTGGGGCGCCGAGTACCCGGACGACCTCCGGAACGGCGAGTGGGAGTACTCGGCCTTCGGGCCCGACGGGAAGTTCAACGACAAGGCGAACTTCAAGGCCTGCTTCCAGTGCCACAAGCCCCACGACGACAAGGACTTCGTCATCTCGTACCCGGCGATGGCGGGCAAGCTGATGGCGTCGACCGTGCCGGTGCCCGCCGGCAACATCCCGGTCAACATCGCGGGCTTCGTCTTCGCGCCGGGCGGCATCACGGTGGCGCCGGGGAAGACGGTCACCTGGGTCAACACCGACGACTCCCCCCACCAGGTGACGGTGGCGGGCACGACGCTCAAGACCGACTTCCTCCTCAAGGGGCAGGCGGCGTCGCTGACCTTCGCGCAGGAAGGGGTGTTCAACTACAACTGCGCGCTGCACCCCAACATGAAGGGATCGGTCGAGGTCAAGAAGTAGCGCGGGACGGCCGGGGGCGGCGCGCGGCCGCCCCCGGCGTCAGGCGTCCACCGGCCACGCCTCGCGCCGGTGTCCCATCTCCCAGAACATCCACTCGTAGCGGCTGGTCGCCACGAAATGACGGCGCATCGCCGCGCGCTCGCTCTCACCGAGCGCCGCCGCCGTCTCGTCCACGGCGGCGAGCACGGCCCGCACGAGCGCGCCGAAGTCCTCGGACGCATACGTGCCGATCCAGCGCTTGTAGAGCGGCTCGGGCGAGCCCGCCCGCTCCAGCTCCTTGCCCACCTCCCAGTAGATCCAGTAGCACGGCAGCAGCGCGGCCATCGCCTCGTGGAAGGGCCGCGCGTGGGCGACGGCGAGCAGGTAGCTCGTGTAGGCGAGGTTGGTCGGCGCCATCGGCGTGGCCGCCACCGCCGCCGGGCGTGAGGCCCCACTCGGAGAAGAAGCTCTCGTGCAGCGCGCGCTCCACGATGAGGGCGCCCGCCGCGTGCTCGGCGAACATGATGATCCACTCGTCCCGCGGCGCCCGCGCCGCGGTGAGCGACAGCGCGCGGGCGAACTCCCGCAGGTAGAGCGCGTCCTGCACGGCGTAGAACCGGAAGCTCTCGCGGGAGCAGCGAGCCGTCGGTGAGGCCGGTCAGGAAGGGATGGCGCAGGATCGCCGCGTAGATCCCCTCGATCGACGCCCACAGCTCGCCGCTGAAGCCGGCCACCGGCCCGGCCCGCCGTCCTACTTCAGGTGCGCCTGGAAGTGCGCGAGGGTGCGGCGCCACGCGTCGTCCGCGGAGGCCTTGTCGTACGCCGCGGTGTTCTCGTCGTTGAAGAAGGCGTGGTCGACGCCGGGATAGATGTGGACCTCCACCGGCTTGCCCGCGGCCTTGATCGCCGCCTCCACCTCGCGCGCGGTCTGCGGCGTGACGAACGCGTCCTTCTCGGCGAAGAGGCCGAGGACGGGGCCGGAGAGCTTGGTGTAGTCCGGCTTCACGTTCGGGTGCACGCCGTAGAAGTCCACCACCGCGCCCACGTAGGAGCTGACGCAGCCGGCGAACAGCGCGAGCTGGCCGCCCATGCAGAAGCCCACCGCCCCGAGCTTCAACGTCGAGGAGTGCTGGCTCAGGAACTGGGCGGCGCCCCGGAGGTCCTTCTCGGCCTGCGCGATGTTCAGCGCCATGAACAGCTTGCCCGCCCCGTCGGGCTCGGTGGCCGTCTTGCCGTGATACACGTCGGGGGCCAGCGCGGCGTAGCCCGCCGCGGCGAAGCGGTCGCACACGTTCTTGATGTGCCCCACGAGGCCCCACCACTCCTGGATGACGAGCACGCCGGGGCCCTTGCCGGCCGCGGGCGTGGCGAGATAGCCCTGGGTGGTTCCTCCGTTGCTCGGAAACTCGACCATGCGTCCTGCCATGCTCATTCTCCTTTCATGTCGGCCTTCCCGTCGCGCGCTCCCTCCGGCGCGCGGGCCGGACGGGGCGTGGGCGGGGTGATCCGGACCGACAGTATACGTCGCTCGTCCGCCTCGAGAACCGTGAAGGTGTGGGCGCCGACCGGGAACTCCTCGCCGAGGCGGGGGATGCGGTGGAGGGTGGCGAGGATGAGCCCGGCCACCGTCTCGTAGTCGCCGCTCGGCAGCTCCCAGTCGAGCGACTCGTTGAGCTCGTGCACGCTCACCCGGCCGGCCACGCGGTAGCTGCCGTCGGGCAGGCGCTCGATCATGCTCGAGGCGCGGTCGTGCTCGTCCTGGATCTCGCCCACGATCTGCTCGACGATGTCCTCGACGGTGACGATGCCCACCGCGCCGCCGTACTCGTCGACCACCACCACGAGCTGGACCCGGGACTTCTGCATCTCGCGCAGGAGGTCGTCGATGCGATTGCTCTCCGGCGCAAAGGTGGCCGGCCGCATCAGCGAGCGCAGGTCGGGGGCGGCGGCGCCGCGCCGGAAGATGTCCATGGACGCGACCACGCCGACCATGTTGAAGATCCGGTCCTCGTAGACGGGGATGCGGGAGAAGCCGCGCTCGCGGATGAGGGTCACCGCGTCGTCGGGGGTGGCCTCCACGGGCAGCGCGGCCACGTCGACGAGCGGGACCATGATCTCGCGCACCATCGTCTCGCCGAGGTCGAAGATCTTGTCGATCATCTCCGCCTCGGACTCCGTCACGTCCGCCTCCTCCGGCTCCATCTGGAGGAGGAGCTTCAGCTCCTCGCGCGAGACGAAGTGACGGGTGGCGGCGGGCTGGCGCCCGAAGAGCCGGAGGGCCCGGTCCACCACCGTGTTGGCCGCCCACGTGAGGGGCGACAAGAGCCGGCTCGCCAGCTCGACGAGGCGGAACAGGTACAGGATCAGCGCGGTGGCCCATTCGCGCGCCACCGCCTTGGGGATGACCTCGCCGAACACGAGCATGAGCGGGGGTGAGGATCACGGTGGTCACGATGGCCGCCATCCCGCCCAGCACGGGCAGGAGGGCCCACGTCGCGACGATCGAGGCGGTGACGTGCGCCACCGTCACGCCCATCATGGCGGTGGAGAGGGTACGCTCCGGGTGCCGGAAGGATTCCAGATATCGCGCCGCCGTCCGGTTGCCGCCCTCCGCGAGGTGGCGGATGCGCAGGCGGTTCGCCGCGATGAACGCCATCTCCGCCGCCGAGAAGAACGCGGTCATCGCGAGAGCGAACAGCACCACCCACAGCGCGATCGTCATGCCGGCGCCGCCGCCCCGTTCGCGCCGCCCCGGAGGGTCACGACCACCTCGAGGACGCGCGTGCGCTCGACCTTCTCCACGGTCACCAGCGCCTCCGCCGTCTCCTTCTTCTCGCCCTTGTGCGGCACGCGGCCGAAGAGGTCGAGGACCCACCCCCCGACGGTGTCGTAGGCCTCGCCGGAGACGTGGAGCCCGGTGGCCGTGTTCAGCTCGTCGATCGACATCCGTCCGGACACGCGGAAGGCGCGCTCGCCGGCGGGCCAGATCAGGCGCTCCTCCTCGTCGAACTCGTCCCGGATCTCCCCGACCAGCTCCTCGAGGAGGTCCTCCATGGCTGACGAGCCCCGCGGTGCCGCCGTACTCGTCGACCACGATGGCGAGGTGCAGCTTCTTCGCCTGGAACTCGCGCAGGAGCGCGTCGGCGCGCTTGGACTCGGGCACGAAGTACGGCGGGTGGAGGTACGCGCGCAGGTCGAAGTCCGCCGGGAGCCCCCGCAGGTGGGGCAGGAGATCCTTCGTGTAGAGCACGCCCACGATCTGGTCGATCGTGTCCTCGTACACCGGCACGCGGGAGTGGAGGTTCTCGCGGAGCAGGCCGAGGATCTCCGCGGCGGGCGTGACCATCTCGACGCAGAACATGTCCGGGCGCGGCACCATGACCTCGCGCACGAGGGTGTCCTCGAGCTCGAACACGCCGTGGATCATCTCGCGCTCGGTGCGCTCGACCACGCCCTCGCGGGTGCCCACGTCGACCAGCGTGCGCAGCTCCTCCTCGGTGACCTCGGGCTGGCCCGCCGGGCGCTCCGACCCCACCACGCGCAGGGTGAGCGCGGTGAGCCAGCCGAGCGCCACGCGCACCGGAGTGAACAGCAGCGAGAGCCAGCTCACCGGGCGCGTCACCAGCTTGGCGAACGTCTCCGGGTGCTCCACGGCGAGGGTCATGGGGAGGACCTCGCCGAACACCGAGAGCAGGAACACCACGGTGGGGATGGCGAGGGCGATGCCGATCGCGCCGAACATGCGCTCGGCGATGGCGGCGGCGAGGGCGGAGGCGCCGATGTTCACCACCGTGATGCCCACGAGGAGCGTCACGAGCAGCTCGTGCGGGCGGCTGGAGGAGCGGCGCGGTGCGCGGCCGGCTCTCGCCCTCCTCCTCCGCGAGCTTCTTGAGGCGGGCGCGGCCCAGGGAGAAGTACGCGGCCTCCGCGCCGGTGAGGAGCGCCGAGCAGAGGACGAGCGCGCCGAGGACGCCCAGCTCGAGCACGAGGAGGTTACCCACCGAAGTGCTCGTAGCCCCGGCGCGGGGGCGCCGGCGCGCCATCGGGGCCGATCCAGCGCGATGTCGGGTGTCCCCGCCTCGATCTCGCCCACCACGGTGAGCGGCGTGCCGGTGGCCCCGGCGAGGGCGCGCGCGAGGGCGTCGGCGGCGCCGGCGGGGCAGGTGAGCAGAAGCTCGTAGTCCTCGCCTCCCGCCGCCGCCCAGTCGACGGGGTCCCGGTCGAGCGCGCGCGCGGCGGCGCGCACCGCGGGAGAGATGGGCAGCCGCTCGAGGTGGACACGCGCGCGCACGCCGCTCTCGCGGCAGATGTGGGCGAGGTCGCTGGCGAGCCCGTCGGACATGTCCATCATGGCGTGGACGTCGGCTCGCTCGCCGAGCCACCGCCCCTCGGTCACGCGCGCGCACGGGCGGAGGTGCGCGCGCGTGAGCTCGGCCACGGCGTCGGCGGGAAGGCCGCCGCGCGCCGCCTCCCCGCCCTCGAGCAGGGCGAGCCCGGCGGCGGACCGGCCGAGCGTGCCCGTCACCGCCACCACGTCGCCCGGCCGAGCGGCCGAGCGCAGCTTGGGCGCGCCGCCGTGCTCGCCGAGCAGGGTCACGTCGATGCACCAGCCGCCCGCCGCCAGCGCCGACGTGTCGCCGCCCACGATGGCCACGCCGTGGGGCGCCGCGGCCTCCCGCATGCCCGCGTAGAGCTCGTCGATCTCCTCCACGGATGCGGCCGGCGGCAGGGCGAGGGCGACCAGCGCGTAGCGCGGCGAGCCGCCCATCGCGGCGATGTCGGACAGGTTCACGGCCATCGCCTTCCAGCCGATGTCACGCGGCGACGCGGTGGCGCGGCGGAAGTGGACGTCCTCGACGACGAGGTCGGTGGTGGCGAGGAGCGCGGCCCCGGGACTGAGCGTGAGCACCGCGGTGTCGTCGCCGATGCCGGCGCGGACTCCGGGAGCGTCGACGACGCCACCCGCGTCCCGGATGCGACGGATGAGGCCCAGCTCCCCGACGCGGCGCACGGACACCGGGTGGCCTTACACCTCGCGGGGACTTGGAGGGTCGGAATCGCCCTTCATGCGGCGGCGACGAGCGCGGTCATGTCGCCCATCACTCTAATATGCGGCTCCCCTCATCGCAAGGTCGCGTCCCGGTTCCGTTTCCGGCGTCACGACGCGAGCGCGAGCCGATCCACCACGTTGCGGAGGAGCCGGAGCCCCACGTCCTCGTCGAGCGACATGATCGACTCCGGGTGGAACTGCACCGCGGCCATGGGCAGGCTGACGTGCTCGATCGCCATCACCAGCGCGTCGTCGCTCTCCGCGGTGACGCGGAGCTCGGCGGGCAGGCGGTCCCGGATGGCGAACAGCGAATGGTAGCGGCCCGCGGTGAACTCGGCGGGAAGCCCGGCGAGGAGCGCGCCGCCCACCACGCGGATGCGCGAGGCCTTGCCGTGCATCGGGTAGTCGAGCACGCCGAGCTCGCCGCCGAAGTGCTCGACCATGCCCTGCAGCCCCAGGCACACGCCGAACGCGGGCAGCCCGCGCCGCACGAGCGCGCCGAGCGTCTTGGACAGGTCGAAGTCCCGCGGCGTGCCGGGGCCCGGCGAGAGCACCACCAGGTGCGGGGCGACGTCGTCGAGCGCGCTCTCCGGGAAGCCGGCTCGGAGCGTGACCACGTCGGCGCCCGTCTGCCGGAGATAGTTGGCGAGGGTGTGGACGAACGAGTCCTGGTGATCGACCAGGAGCACGCGCCGCCCCACGCCGGGCCGCGGCACGTCGACGCTCGGGCGCGCCTCCACGCCTCGCGGCCGCCGGATCGCGTCGAGGAAGGCCGAGGCCTTGAGCCGCGTCTCCTCCTCCTCGGCGTCGGGGTCCGAGTCGTAGAGGAGGGTGGCGCCCACGCGGACCTCGGCGGCGCCGTCCTTGACGCGGATCGTTCGCAGCGTGAGGCCGGTGTTCAGGTTGCCGTCGAAGCCGAGGAGGCCGACGGCGCCGCCGTACCATGCGCGCGGCGAGCGCTCGTGGTCCTCGATGAACTGCATCGCCCACGCCTTCGGGGCCCCGGTGACCGTCACCGCCCAGGTGTGGGCGAGGAACGCGTCGAGGGCGTCGAACTCGGGGCGCAGGCGTCCCTCCACGTGGTCCACGGTGTGGATGAGCCGCGCGTACATCTCGATCTGGCGCCGGCCGATCACCCGCACGCTGCCCGGCACGCAGATGCGCGACTTGTCGTTGCGGTCCACGTCCGTGCACATCGTCAGCTCCGACTCGTCCTTGGCCGAGGTGAGGAGCGCCACGATCTGCGCGGCGTCACCGATCGGGTCGCGCCCGCGCGCGATGGTGCCCGAGATCGGGCAGGTCTCCACCCGGTCGTCGTCCACCCGCACGTACATCTCGGGCGAGGCGCCCACGAGGTACTCGGCGTCGCCCAGGTTCAGGAGGAACCCGTAGGGCGACGGGTTGCGCTCGCGCAACCGGCGGAACAGCTCCGAGGGAGGCGATGGGCACGGCTCGAAGAAGGTCTGGCCGGGCACGACCTCGAACAGGTCGCCGCGCTTGAAGGCCTCGCGCGCCACCCGCACCATCGCCGCGTAGGCGCCCGTCTCGTGATCGCCCCCGCGCGGCACGCTGGTCGCGCCCGCGTAGGGACGGGCCGCGCCCTCGCGCGGCCGCCCGGCGGTGGCGCGCCCGCCCGCCTCGAAGTCGTAGCGCCGGCGCTGCGCCATCTCGCGGCGGTGATCGACGATGATCAGCTCGTCGGGCAGGTACAGCACGAGGTCGCGCTGGTCGGCGGGGCGGGCGAGGCGCGGCCGGATGGGCTCGAACTGGAAGGCCAGGTCGTAGGCGAAGGCGCCGTAGAAGCCCAGGTGCGCCTCGTCGGCGTGGTGGAACAGGGCGATCAGGGCCCGGAGCGCGGAGAACACCGACGGCTGGCGGCTGCGCTCCTCCTCGACGAACCGTCCTTCCGGCGCGCGCACGACGGCGGTGACGGCGTCGGCCCGGCGGCTCGCGCTCTCCACCGCGTCGAGGGCGCCGAGGGTCTCGGCGACCGGGCCGAGCAGGACCTCGCCCCGCGCGTTCAGCGCCTGGACCTCGAGCGAGCGGCCCCGGGCGGTGAGGACGAGCGGAGGGTCGGCGAAGCCCATGTCCCAGCGCGTGTAGCGGCCCGGATACTCGTAGCTCGAGGTGAACAGGCCGCCGCGATGCGCGTCGAGATCCTCGATGAGGGGCTCGACGGCGTCGGCGACGGGGATCGCGTCCACCGTGCGGTGGACGCGGACGCCTCCGCGGGTGAGGTAGGTGTCGGTGCTCATGGCCGGGCTCTCCCTCTGCCGGGAGTCGACCTGCGCGGGTCGGCAAAAACGGAAGCCGCCCCGCGGGGGGCGGCTCCGGGCTTCGTCTGTTCGGTTGCGCGTGTGCCGGACGGGCCGCCCCTCAGGGGAACGACCACCACCACATCCACTGCCGGCGGCACGCCGCAACGTCATGCGCGGGAGCTTGACAGCGGGGCCGGCGCTTGTCAAGCGCTCGCGGGCGCGGCGCGATCAGCCGATGGCGTCGAGCTTCTTCTTGATCTGGGCCTTCGGGATGGCCCCGATGACCTGGTCCACCACGGCGCCGCCCTTCATGAACAGGATGGTGGGGATGGACCGGATGCTGTAGCGAGCGGCCAGGCCGGGGTTCTCGTCCACGTTGACCTTGGCGAGGCTCACCTTGCCGGCGGACTCGCGGGCGAGCTCCTCGAGGGTCGGCGCGATGGCGCGGCACGGCGCGCACCACTCGGCCCAGAAATCGACCATGAGCACCTCGGGATGGCTCTTGACCTCGGCGTCGAACGTGGACTCGGTCAGGTGCAGCGTGGTGTCCGCCATGTGGCATGTTCTCCTTGGTGAACGCGTTGGGACCGCCCGCCACGCTAGCACAGGGTGGGGGTCGGTTCAAATCCACGCCAGGAGGATGCGCCCATGCGTGTCGTCGATCTCAGCTTTCCGATCCGGCCCCACTTCCGCTGGACGGTGCGGCCGGAGCTCCGCTCCGCCCACGCCCGCGGGGACATCTTCCAGTCCACCGTGCTGACGATCTCCTGCCACGCGTACACGCACGTGGACGCCCCGATCCACTTCCTGCCCGGGGACAAGCACATGGCGGAGATGCCCGTCGACCAGTGGATCGGCGATGCGGCGGTCGTGGACCTGACCCACCTGGGGGACAACGGCGAGGTCACCGCCCAGGACCTCGAGAGCCGGGCCGCCCACGTCCGCGCCGGCGACATCGTGCTCCTGCGCACGGACTGGCCGCGCCGCGTCGGACGTGGGAAGCGAGCGGTTCTGGCGGGACGCGCCGTGGACGGGGCGGCCGGCCGTGCGAGTGGCTGGTGGCCCGCCGGGTGAAGGCGGTCGGCTACGACTACCCGCCCGACTACTCGATCCGCACCTCGATCTTCACGCCCGACGCGCCGCGGTCGCGCGCCGAGTGCCCGACCCACGACGTGTTCTTCAACGCCGGTGTCACGGTGATCGAGTACCTCACCAACCTCGACCGGATCGGCGTGCCGCGATGCCGCTTCGTGGCGCTGCCACTGGCCCTGGAGGGCGCCGACGGGTCGCCGGTGCGCGCGATCGCGATGGTTGACTAGCCACCCGGGCTCGAGCGCGCTATCATCCGCCGCGTGCAGACGGCGGACGTCGTCGTAGTCGGCGCCGGAGCCTTCGGCTCCAGCACGGCGTACCATCTGGCGCGCCGCGGGGTCCGGGTGGCGCTCCTCGACCAGCACGCCCTCGCCTCTCAGACCTCTCCCCGCGCCGCGGGGCTCACCAGCAAGGCCTCGTCGTCGCTCTCGGTGATGGCCCGGCTCCGTCACGAGGCGGTCGAGATGCTCGAGCGCTTCGAGTCGGAGATGGGGTGGTCCGTCGACTTCCACCGCTCGGGGAGCCTGAAGGCCGCGTACACCGAGGCGGGGGCGGCGCGGCTGCGCAGCGACCTGGCCGCGGCGCGCCAGCTCGGCGTCGAGGCCGAGCTGGTCCCGGCGTCCACCGCCGAGCGCCTGGCGCCGCACTTCCGCGCCGGCGCCGTGCTCGGGATCGGCCACGTGCCGAGCGACGGCTGGATCGACCCTGCCCGCGTGGCCATCGGGTTCGCCACGCGGGCCATGGAGCTGGGCGTCCAGGGCATGCCGTTCACGCGCGTGACCGGGCTCCTCGGCGGCCCGGGGAAGGTCGAGGGTGTGGCCACGGCGCGCGGAGAGATCCACGCTCCGGTGGTGGTCGACGCCGCGGGCGCCTGGACGGCGCTCGTCGCCGCGGCGCGCGGGCTCCGCCTGCCCGCTGGTCCCGGTCCGGCACCAGCTCTTCGTGACCGAGCCCATCCCCGGCGTGGATCCCTACCAGCCGATCGTGAGGCTGCTCGAGGCGAGCGTGTACGTGCGCTACGACCGCGGCGGCCTCATGTTCGGCGGCTACGAGGACCGGCCCCTCGTCGTGGATCTCCGCGAGCGCCCGCCCGGCGTTCCAGATCGCCGACCTGCCATTGGACCTGGGCGTGCTCCGGGCCCTCGTGGACGAGGTCGGCGCGCACTTCCCGGTGCTGCGTACGGCGGCGGTCGCCGTGCACCGCGGCGGCCTGCCCACGATGACGCCCGACGGCTTCCCGATCCTCGGGCCGGTCCCGGGCGTGGAGGGCTTCCACGTCGCCTCCGGGTGCTGTGTCGGCGGCCTCACGCTGTCGCCCGCCGCCGGTCGCGCGCTGGCCGACCTGATCGTGGACGGCAAGTGCGAGCCGGACCTCGCGTCGCTGTCCGTCGCCCGATTCCAGGATCGCCCGGGCGGCCAGGACGAGCTCGAGGCGGCGTGCGTGGAGCACTACGCGCGCAAGTACACGAAGTGATCCGGACGCTCGTCCGTTTCGCGTCCGTTTCGCTTGCCCGCCTACACTTAGCCCGCGTTCGCCAGTGCCCGCGACCTGTCGCGGTTGCGCCTGGGTTGCGTCTGGAAGTGCCTGCGGGGCCTCTTCGCCCTGCTCGATGTACCGTGCATAGACCTGGATCAGCACGCTCGCGTTCTTCCATCCGCCCTGCTTCTGGACGTAGAGCAGGTTCGCTCCGCGGCTCAGGAGCGTGCTGGCGAAGGTGTGCCGGAGCTGCTCGGGGAACCGGTAGCGCACCCCGGCCTTCTTGACACCCGACGCCACTGCGCCAGGACGTACGTGGGCGACCAGGGCTTGGCGATCCCGAACACGAAGGCCGCCGGGTTGATCGACTGCACGGGGAGGGCCCGGAGCTCCGCCAGGACGCGGCGGCTCTCGACGGTCCGGCCGGGCCGCCATTCTGCGGTCGCCTCGGTGATCGGATGGAATATCGAGACCACCCGGAAGCTCCGCGTCTTGGGGGGGCCGAGTCGCTCACGGGTCCAGGTCCGGCGCACGTAGGCGGTGCCCTTCACTAGGTCGAGGTCCTGGTTCTGGAGGGCGGAAACTTCGCCTTTCCGTATCCCCGGTCTGCGCCCAGAGTCGCAGGAAGGTGGCAAGCAAACGGGCGGTTGAGCGCCTCGGCCGCCTCGAGGATGGCGTGCAGCTCCTCCGTGTTGAACGGTTCAACCTCCGCGTCCTCCGTGCGGCGCAGCTTGAACACGCGGAACACGGGGTTCGCCGGCAGCACGCGGTGGACGCGGACGGCGCGGTCGAGGACATGCGGAGAGCCACCAGGGCGATGGAGATCGAGGACTCGGCCAGGCCTCGGTCCGGGGACGCGTCGAGCCGCCCGGCTTCCGCAAGATGCGGTACTCGAAGTCCTCGATCTCCCCGAGGCCGATCTCGTCAACCGGCAGGGTCTTGAAGTGGGGGATGAGGTGAGCGCGGACCACTGACGTGTAGTTCTCGATCGTGTTGGGGCCGATCGGGTGGGTCACGGGGTACTTCTCCAGCCACTCCTCGGCGAGCGCGCTGAAGCCGATGGCCTTCGGCGCCAGCTTGAAGGTCCCCTCGGCCAGAGCCCGGCGGATGCCCGACGCGACGGCCTCGGCCGCCTTCTTGTCGCCCACCTTCTTCGCCTTCCGGCGCCCCAGTGGTCGATGAAGATGCCGTAGACGCCGCGCTGGCCCTTCCAGAGCTTGACCTTGACGCCCATGATGTTGCCCTTCCTGGTCCGTTGGCTTACTTCTTCACGAGCTGAATGCGCACCCGCGCACCCAGCGCCTCGGTCAGCCGCTCGAGCGTGGCCATGGACGGCAGGCGGTCGCCGGCCTCCACCTTCGCGATGAAGGACCAAGTGACACCCGCCGCCTCTGCCAGGGCTCCTGGGTCATGCCGCGCTTCATCCGGAGGTCGCGGATCTGCCCGCCCAGTGGCTTCATATACGTATTGTCCATGTATGCCGCCCCCGGAGTCAAGCGTGGATTTCGGGCGCCGCGAGTGGGACTACAAGCCCTTCAGGGCCTCCTGGACGATGGCGTCCACGTCCTCGCGACCATGCTGACGGTAGACGCGGATCCAGCGGTCGAACTCGCCACGACGGACCAGGATCTTGCCTCCCACACGGTAGTGGGGCAGCGGGTGGATGGGGTCTTCGAGCAGATCGCGGAGCTTGCGCACGGAGAGCGCGGAGTAGTCGGCCAGGGCGCGCAGGCTCAGGAACGGATCCGCGGCCGAGCTGAGGACCACACGCTCGGCGAGGATCCCGCGGACCTGGGCCGGCTCGCGTCTCGCCCCGCCGGCTCCGTCGGCGGCGGCGCCGGCGCGCGCTCGACCAGTGACAGGATGATCCACTCCCACGGGGCGAGGCCACACGAGCACGCCGGCCGTCGAGCTGAGTCCGACGAGATCCCCCTCGCCCAGGGGTCGTGACGCTGGCACAGGCCGCTCACCGGATCCGGCGGGAGCGCACACCGGATGCCGAGCTCGGCACCTCGAGCGCACTCCCGTCGCAGGGAGGGTCGCTGCGACATGGGCTGCGACGGGGAAACGGACGTGGAGGCTTCACCCATCACGTCGCCCAGTTGGCTGGGGGGGAACTCGTAGCGGCGTAGCACTCGTAGCACTCGATATAGGCGTAGCGCCCTAGCGGGGCAGAGGTAAGTCTGCTACGAGTGCTACTACTGCTACGCTTGCTACTACTGCTACTGCTGCTACGAGAGCAGGACGCCTCCCGGGTCATGGGGTCACCGCCGTCCAGACCCGGTTGCCGGCCCACTGGGGGCCTCGACGGCCTCGACGGTGATTCGCCGCGATCGACGAGCGTGGCTTCGACCTCGTCGAGGCTCTTCTTCGAGCAGTGGACGAGCTGGGCCACGACCCGGCGGGGGCAGCGGCCCTTGGCGCGGACGATGGGCAGGGCGCGAGCGATGAGTTGTTCGAGCGCGGTTTCTCCGACGCGCTCCCCGAAGGCCATGGCGCCATCCCGCCACCGCTCCGCGATGGTGACGGCAGCGGACGCGTCGTCGGGCGTGACCACCAGGGCGTCGGGGATGACGGCACCGGGCGCGGCCGGCGGCCACGAGGATGGACAGCTTCACGGCCATGGCGTTGAGCCGCTGGAGCATGGCGCGCGACCGCTCGTTGGCGAGCGCGTCGGAGGTCTCGATGCGCGCGGCGAAGCGGTCGATGATGGCGAGGGCATCACCCTGGAACTGGACGCGACGGTCGGCGGTCTTGGCCCAGAAGTAGATTTCGGTGAGGCGCGTGACGAGTCGGGCGCGCTGGGCCACGAGGTCGTCGGTGGGTTCTTCGAGGCCACGACGGGGCGGCAGGTGGGTAGGCATCGTGACCGCGAACCGGGCCATGAAACCGGAGCTGACATCGCGTGCGGTGACGATCTCGAAGATCGCGGGCGTGGTGGCGCCGAGGACGCAGAGGTGCGGGTGCTCCACGCTCATCTCATCGACGGCGGGCGGGCCGCCCTTGACGCGCTTGGTGGTGCGCTTGTAGCGGTAGGGCCGGCCCTCGTACAACTCCAGGAGGAGCCCGCGCAGCCCGGCGAGGTACTTCGCATGGTGGAGCTTGTCGAGCGTCTCTCCCGCCTCGTCGAGGTACCACAGGCTCCCGTCGGCGCCTCGGTCGGCGAGCTGCTCGACGAAAGCTTCGGGCGAGGACTGCTCGGCGAGGCGGCAGTCGGGGATCGCGTCGGTGAGCAGGTCGAGCCCAGTCCCGCCGCACTCGTCTTACGTGACCGCGTCGAGGGGCCGATCAGGAGCGCGAAGAACGACGTGGGAAGGCCGCGCGGGTAGGGGCGCAGGCGGGCGCGCACGCCCCGGCGTCGCGGTCGCGAGCAGGATCAGCCCGTCGTCTCGAAGAACTCGTGGGCGGCGTCGCTGCACGCCGCGCCGTACCAGGATGAACTCCGAGACGAAGTGGTCGGCCGGCACCGCCGAGGTGAACGTGTACGGGGCCTCGGCCATGGCCTCGGCGGGCGGCGGGGGGGGGCGGCGGATGGTGGCCATTGGACGAGAGGCCCAGCACCGCGAGCACGTCGCGGATGGTGCGGTCAACGCAGTGCAGGTGCTTACAGTCAAATCCCCACGGCTCCCCGGGGCTCTTCGGGTCGAACAGGCACGTCTCCGTGATTCCTGAGTCCCCGGAGTGCGACGCCGCCCACGGACACGTCACCGCGTGCTTGCCGCCGTGGAGCGCGCGCCGATACCAGCCCTTCGCCGTGAACGCGGCGACCAGGTCGAAGGTCGAGCCCGTGACCCGGGCGCTCGTGGTGATGGTCCGCTTCGTCGGCGCCGCCAGCGCGGCGAGGGCCTCCAGGACCTCACCGTCTACGAGCGCCAGCTCGCTCGGCACCCGCTCCAGCGCCGCCCGGCGGTGGGGCCGGTCGGCGGTCGCATCGCCTTTGACCGCCACCGTGCCGTAGAGCTTCCAGATCCGGGCGGCGTTGCCGACGCTGGTGTCGACCACCACCGTGTTGTCGCTGAACCGGCTGGCCACGGCCGAGAGCGCCCGCTCGACGAGGCGCCGCGCCGGCTCGTCATTGGGCAGATCGACCAACGCCCGCCCATGCGCGCCATTGCCACTCAGCGCAGCGACCAGCGCGGGGAACCCCAGCTCGCCCAGGAACCACGCCGCGTCGTCGCGGCGCGCGCGGGCGGCCGCCACCTCGGCGTCAGTCGCGGAGATGCCCGCCGGACGCACGGGATCGTAGTCGAACGGCAACCAGACCCGCCGCACGATGTCGGCGTCGCCGGTGGTCGCCGGGGCGTACTCGCGCAACCGGTTCACGGCCCGCGCGAGGAGCGCGGGCGCCACGGGGTTCAACGAGATGTAGATCGTCGCCTTCCCGTCCCACGGCAGCACGGCGCGGACCAGCGCCTCAAGATCATCGAAGTAGCCCGACACGGTGCCCTGCCGCGTCTTGGGAATGCGGACCTCGACCACGCCCCCGTGCCGGGCGACCACCTGGAGTCCATCGCGAATGGCATCGACCCCCGTGGGCATCGTCATCGCCGCCGGCCGAATCCTTCGGTCGCGGGGAATTCCTGCTGGTCAGTCGGCACCCGGGGCCGCACCGCGACCAGCTCGACCGGCCCGAACACGCGCGTCAGCATCTCGAGCACCTGCTCCGTCGTTAGCGGGGGCGCCGCGGGTCCATCTGAATGCAGAGGGACGGAATCGGGAGCGTCGAAGGTCATGCGCGCGCCAGCGTCCGCACCTGGCGGCGCAGCCATGCCGGTCGCGTTGAAGATCACCATGTCTGCGTGCCGGCCGCCGGCGTCGAGATTACGCGTCACACCTCGCTTCCCCCGTTCACCGACCGACCAACGGCAACCGGCGCAGCCACGACAGCAAGTCCTCCCGGAGGATGTAGAGCCGTCCGCGCAGCCGGCGGGCCGGCAAGTCGCCGGTGAGGACCAGGCGGCGGATGCTTTCCTCCGGTAGGTTGAGAAGGTGGCTGACCTCGCGGACACGGAAGATTAGTTGTGCGGGCGGGGGTCCACTCGGGCGCGGATCCTGGAGCCACTGCCGGAGCGCTTCGTCGAATTGCTCGTCGAGCATGGCCCGGACGATATCGCCGGATGGCGCCCCGGGCGGGCGGGGTCCAACTTCAAGTTAACGGTTTCGGCGGGGGCGGGGGCGGACGTTACGGAGCGGAACTATCCGGAACGGGCCGGGATTGCCAGGAACCAAGCCGCCGGCGTAGAGCGAGAAAGCCCGGGCGCGACAGTTTCTTGATAAGCCCCCGGCGCTCAAGCGAAGCCTGGACCTGGGTCCATGACCGGAACCGGCCAGACCTCACTGCCTCACGGAGCCCAGCCCTGAGCGCACGCTGATCTTTGCGAATCCTTTCGAACCCGCGCGTCCCCGCCCGACACATCCGGCAGCGGCCGGCCCGCAGCATTCGCCGGATCGCGTCGGTGTCATTGAGCGCGCGAGCCGCGAGGACTCGCTCACTGATCCAGCGTGGGACCCCCCTCCGCTCGGCCTGTCTGAGGGCAACAACGAGATCTATATCGCACTGCTGTCCCAAGAATTGACCGAGCACGGCGGCCACAGCATGGTGGAGCGCACGCGACTTTTCGCGCCAGAGGTTGCGCCAGTCAGCGTCCGCCTTCAGCCGCTGCTCAAGCAACTCCCCAGAGGGGAACTCTTCACCGCCCGCCTTTGCGTCGGCCCTCTTCAGCCACGACTCGAGGTCGAGCCGCGCGTCCTCCGCATCCGCGAGGACCCTCGAACGCTCCTCAACCGCTGCCCACTGCGCCGGCGAGAAGTGGAGGGCGGCGGCGAGCGTGTCGGGGGGCGGCGGAACAAGACTCGCGATAGCACGAACGCGCCGTGAGTGGCTGCTACCCATGGCTCCCTCCTCTAAGCTCCCTACGAGTTCACCGCGAAACTCGCGTCCCTCGAGCCCCCACCTCCGGAACTGCAGCAGGTTCTCGCGGCGGTAGATGGCAACCAGGAAACGATGGGTAGCTTCGCCCGCGTCAAGGCGGGGGTCACCTCCCCCGCAGATTTCTTCTCCGAGGAGAACGTCCAGCGCATCTTCGCTGCCGCCCGCTGATCTCGCGCGCTGTTGCCGACGAAGGGCCATCTCCCGGTCGTCATGCGTCCATGGCGCGGGCGTGGAGTCGCCCAGCGACGCCGGGGCGCGCGGCCGCTCCCCCGGGGAGCCCTCCTCCGCGCCTCCCGCGTCTCGGAGCCTACAACTTGCGCAGGGCGCGCACCGCCTTAGCGGCGTCCGCCGCCGAGTCCAAGGCTACGTGACTGACAAAGGTCTTGCCGATGGCAGCGGCGGAGAGGCCGCGCACGTTGAGGCCGGCGTCGGCGAGCGCGGCCGCGATGCGAGCCCCCTCGCCCAGCTTGTCCGGACCCTGAATGCGGACGGTGTGCAAGGTCGTGCTCTTGGCGAACCCCGCCTGCTTCGCTACCCGCTGCGCGGCGCCCGCGATCGGCGTTACGAACACCACGCCCGTCCCCGGCCGGTCCGGAGCCCGGCGTGCGATGACGAACTCCAGATTGGCCTTGCCGTCAGCGAGCGCGCGAAGCTTCGCGGCAAGCCCGCCGGGCCGGTCCTCGATGGTCACAACCCACGTGTCTACCCGCGTGACCTTGAGGGCCATGGTGTCCTCCTCTGGGCTCGGGGTGGTCCGTCGCGCAAGTGGCCAGCGAGCCACGCGCTCGTCAGAATAGATGACCTACAGGGTGTGCGCCAGGGCGCCGTGTCGCGCCGGTTGGGAGCACGCGCTCAGGGGACGGCAGCCCCGGATCCACGTGGCCGAGGTCTTGGGCGTCAGCGCCCGGACGGTGGTAGGGCACGTCGTTGATCGTCATCTTCTCGTCGAACCTTGATCGGCTTCTGGCAGATGGCGCACTACGGGCGACGGACGCCGGAAGGCGACCGGGACCATGGGCAGGACCGTAGCGGCGTCTTCTGGACTGTCTGCGGGCTCCTGGAGGGCTGCTGGGGTTGCTCGGCGCGCGCGCGCTCCAGTTCGATCACGAGCGCTTCGGCCTCGGCGCGCCACTGACGCCACCGGGAGAAGAACGCGCTCACCGCGTTGGGCTGGCGCAGGTTGCCGGCCTCGGGCGCGCGAGCGAGGAGCGCGCGGAACGCGTGCACGTCCCCGAGAGTAAGCATTAGTCGATGAGGTGCATGCCTACGCCAGCGGGCCGAACGGGACACCCCCCCGATCCGCCATCTACGTCACCGGCATGATCGGCGCCACAGTCAGAGGGCCAGGCCACTCATCGAAGCCCTCTGCTCGACATGTGGCCAGGAGGGCCATGAGGTGCTCTCCGAGATCGACCGCGACGAATTCGCGAAGGTCACGGAGGGCGTATCGTCCAAGCCGATCCACGTTGTCCGCCTTCAGATGGGCCAGGAGCCGTATGTTGCGCTCCATCAGGCGTTTCAAGTTGACCTCGCGAGGGGGACGGTCGCGTTTGTCGAGGTTGCATGGTCCGCACGCCAGCACCAGGTTCCAGACCCTGTCCTCTGCCACGAAGGCCCAGGGAATCACATGGTCGATGTGGAGTTCGTCGGGGGCGGCACCGCAGTAGAAGCACACACGCGTCTCGAGGGGCTCGAGCGTTGAGCGGTACCTCTCCTGCCGACGCGTCAGGCGGCGACCGGCGATTCTCGTGGAGGCGGGGAGCGGCGCTGAACTGCTCCGTGAAGCGCACCCAGGCCCCGATCGCGAGCGGCTCCAGGACCCGGTGGTAGTCGGCGAGGAACGCTCGTGCGCCCTCTGTCAGGCGAACGCCGTTGGTCTCGACCTCATATAGCGCGGGTCGAATTTGCTGTCGGAGCACCGTATGAAAGCGAGGGATGACCTCGTCGAAGCACCCACCCGGGCGGCAGCAGGCGAGGAGCAGCTGCTGATAGCGTTGCGGTTCAGACTCGATATACCCCTCGAGGGTGGCGCGGGCGGGACGCCCGAGTGCGTTCATCTCCTCGCGGAGGAGGCGCATGATCACCGGGTCGCGCCTTGGATCGGTTGCTTGCCGTACCCGGAACGTCACCGCGAGAGGCCGGTAGTACCGTATGAACGACTGAGCCAGGGTCCTGAGCGGCATCACGTCCTCGGCGGAACCATGAGGGCCGTAGGCTGCGAGAGCCCGCAGCAGGGCAAACTTGTACGAGTTCGTGTTCAAGCCATGCGTGAGAATTGCGAGGACGCTCTCGAGGAACGCGGGCGGCATCCGTTTGGTGGCCCCTTCCCGGAATGGCCGCGTCTGCCGACAACCTACTGGAGAATCGAGCAGGTGCCGTGAAACTGGGACGAAAACGGGAGGCCGCTGGACCTCCCCTGCGCGCCCGTGCAGCGCTCGATGACCGGCACGATGACGCGCGGCCAGCCTGCCCACGTGCGCAGCTCGACGTGCGAGCCCGCGCCCTTGGGGTGCGCCGTCACGATGAATTCCATTGCGTTGTTCATGCTGCCCCGCGCGATGAGCACGGCGGCGCCGCCCTCGTGGGCTTCCCGCTGCGTGCGCAGGTTGGCCTTGGGGTTGAACATCGCCAGGCCGCTCTCGCGGTCGAGCTGGATCTGCAGGCAGTCCAGCACGGCGGTGGGCGCGGCAGCGGCGCTCCAGGTGCGGACCGGCTCGCGCTCGCGCATCGCCGTGAGGCTCGGGGCGCAGCTCGTGGCCGCCAGCGCGGTGAGCCCGACGACGAGCAGGCGCGCGATGCGGCCGGTGATGGGTTCGGGGTTCCTGAGGCGGGTGCCGAACCAAGGCGGGCGCGTCGTCGGCATGGGCATGGTGGCTGCGTCCCCCTCGCCGCGCAGGTAGGTCACCTGGGGCGCCGCCTCGCCGCAGACCAGGCACATCACGTCCGGGAGCGGTATCGTCACGCGGTGCTGGGGGATCAGTTCACCTTGGCGGGCAGGTGCCCCGTCGCGACGAGCGCGCGGATGCGGGCCAGCAGCGCACGATGATCCATCGCGACCTATTCCGGCACCCGCGCGTAGCCCTGGCGAACGTAGTCGTCGACGCAGCGGAACTGAATTTCCTTGGCGGCCTGGTTCGTCAGTCCCGGGAACTGCCGCGCCTACATGCTGTCCCGGTAGCTCGGATCTAGAGCCCACATCGCCACCCATTCGTTACGGCGGTTCCACTCATATTGCTCTCGAAATGCGATTAGGAAGTGCGACTCTAAGAACCCGGCTTCGGCGCTGTCATTCGTCTCGATACAGCGAAACCATACTTTTACCTTCAGGAGCTGCACCTCTTCGTTATGGCTCCGACTGAAATGTTGCGCAAGCCGATCCCTCAGACTTTGGTCTGCGGCCTTGCCGATGTATTTCGGAACGAATCCTCCCTTCTTCGGATTGAAGAAGCCCAGCTCGTAGATCCCGGGGGACGCAGGCGCCTTCTCAGAGAAGCACAACCGCTGCGGTGGAGTTGCGTCCTTCCAGTCCAAATCCTTGAGCGCTTTGGTTCGCATGTATCTGTCCGCCTCCCTAACGTGCGCGGGTTGCTCCCAGTGGCCCCATTTACAGCCGGCAAGCTCCGGTCGGCGCCAACCATAGGAGGCACAGCCGGCGTAGGTCAAGCCTTGCGGGACTGTCAGCATTGCGTCGCGACCACGAAGCAGCGCGCCCGGGGAATAGGGACGCCAATGGAACCGCAGGCCATGCCCGACGCGACGTGGGCGAGTTCGTGAGCAATGACCCACGACACGGCGTCGTCGGGCAACCGATCGAGCCACGCGGGATAGAGCGTGACGGTCCACACCTGTTCCTGGTGGCCCTCGAGCACCGACAGGCGCGCAGCCATGAGCTCCTCGTCAGCGTAGGCAGAGCCATATCCTCGGCTTGGCCTGTCTGAGAGTTCGACGGAGACGGCCCGGTATTCGTCCCACCTCTCCGGCAGCCGAGGAAGTACCGCGGCCAGCAGGTCCTTGTAGCGCCCGCCCGGGAGTCCGGCGGTCGTGCACTCGATCGAGGCCTGGTCACTCATCGCCCTGCTTCACCAGGTCCTCGACCGTCACGCCGAGGGCGCGCGCGATGCGGAGCGCGATCTGCACGTCGATGGACTGGCGCAGGCCGGCCTCGAGCTGGCCGATCATGCTGGGGTTCACCTTCGCGCGCGTGGCCAAGTCCCGCTGGCTCCACCCCTGCCGCGCCCGCAACCGGCGGATCAAGGGGCGTCCTCGCCCGACGCCACCATCGCGAGCAGCAGCCGCCGCACGATGCTCGGGAGCAATGCAGCGACCACCACGGGCGGATACTCGGCGAACCGCTCAATGAGCGGGACGGCCGCCCGATGCACGATGTGATCGAGCGCGTCGTCGGACACGGGGGCGCCGCCGGCCGCTTGGAGCCGCAGCGCCTCGCGCGTCTCGCGCACGGCCGTGCGCGCGCCAACCGGCCCAGCTCGCGCGCCTCGGATGCTTCGGTCATGCCCGGCCCCCTGCACCTCGGGAAGACGGCGCCAGGGGGACATCCGGCGTCACTTGACTTGGCGCAGCCGCACCCGCGCCGCCCCGCGGCCGTCGAGGAGCCACAGGAGCGGCCCCTCGTGGCGATATCTGGTCGTCTCGTTCAGGGCGACTTGGAGGAGCCTCCACTGGCGCATGTACTCCTCGGGGCAGCCTCTCGCCGTCCACGGTCCTCCGTCGATCTTGAGGGCCTGCCCGCCAGGGGCCGAGATCGACGCCATCATGTTGTTGCAGGCCTCGACGAGAATTCCGCCCGTGGGCGGGAAGCTCACGAGCGGGTATCCCGGGGGCGGCAGGAAGCGCTCGCCGCCCAGCGCCGGCCGCCCGTCGATTTCCTCGATGACCCACTTGGTGCCGCTGAGGGCGAACGTCCCGGTGACCGGAGGCCGCTCGTAGGGGCTGCGCGCTTGCGCGGGCGCAGGTCTGGGCGTCGCGCCGACGCAGGCGCCCGCGAGCATTAGGGCGAACGCGACGACGCGAAGGCGTCCGCCGCTCATGCCGCCTCGCCGACGATTGGCACCAGCCTCGCCGTCTCACCGGCTAGCTCGGGCAGGAGCAGCCACTCCTGCCGGTGCCCGCAGTGATTCACCGCCGAGGCTTCCGCGAACAGACGCCAGGCGTACATGGGGAGATGCTCGAGGCGCGGATGGTGGATCGGCACGTCGGCGCCGCAGCGGGGGCAGGGCGGGACGCGGTCAGGCACGGAGGGTTACTCGATCACCTGGTCTGCTCGGGCGAGCACCGACGGCGGGATCGTCAGGCCGAGCGCCTTGGCGGTCTTGAGATTGATCACCAGCTCGAACTTGGTCGGCTGCTCCACGGGGAGATCGCCCGGCTTGGCCCCTTTGAGAATTCGGTCGACGTAGCCAGCCGCGCGGCGATACAAATCGTCGAAATTCGTCCCGTAAGACATGAGGCCGCCAACCTTCACATTCTCCCCCACTGCCCAGATTGTCGGAAGGCGGCCTTTGATCGCGAACTCGGCGATCCGTCTCCGGTGAGTACCGAGCATCAGGTCCCCAAATACGATCAAGGCTTCGGGCCGCTCATTTCTCATCACGGCAAAGGCACGGTCGAGATCGTCGGGTCCTGTGGCCTCCAGAGCGCGAAGTGTCACGCCCAGAGCTGGAGCGACCGCCTGGATCTCTTTCAACTGGAGCGGATTCGTGGGGTTGTCAGGATTCAACAGGACAGCGACACGCGAGGCCGTGGGCACGACTTCCTTCAGGAGTTCGACCCGTTTGGTCACCACACCCAGGTTGAAGTCTGATAGCCCTGTGATGTTGCCGCCCGGCCGAGCGAGATTTGTAACCAACCCCGTCCCGACAGGATCGGCGGCATTTCCGATAACGATGGGGATCACAGTCGTAGCATTCTTCGCAGCGTGGGCGGCGTTCGCGCCTACCGCGACCAAAATGTCGACTCTGAGACGGACCAGCTCGGTGGCAAGATTGGACAACCGTTCAAATCGTCCGTCAGCATAGCGATACTCGATTATGATGCTTTTCCCGGACACATACCCGAGTTCGCGCAGCGCTTGCTCGAAAGCAACTACACGGCCCTTGATAACCTCAGCCGCCGGGGTCGCCAGAAACCCTATTCGCGGGATCTTCTTCGCAGGCTGCGCCTCGGCGCCGCGCGGCGCGGCGAGCAGGCCGAGGGCGCCCAGGAAGGCGCGCCGGTCAAGCATCGCGGGCCACCTGCCGCGCCATCGTGGCCGCCGTGGACGCGGCACGGATGTCCTTGTGCGTGATCCGGAACACGGGCACACCCTGTTCGTCACGCACCCACTGCGCGATGGCGAAGTTGCGCGGGTCCGCGTACCGCGTGAGCTGCAGGTCGTACCCCTGGCGCGCCATGCCCGTCTCGAGGTCGCCGATGGCGCGCCACGTGTCGAGCCAGCCGTGCAGCGCACGGACGCCCGGATGATCAGGTAGCGGCATGGTGGCGGCTTCGACGGTGAGCCAGAGCAGGCGCGCGCGAGGGTTGAGCATCGTCACTCGATCACGTGGTCGGCCCGCGCCAGCAGCGACGGCGGGATCGTCAGGCCGAGGGCGCGGGCTGCCTTGAGGTTGATGATCAGCTCGAACTTCGTCGGTTGCTCGATCGGCAGGTCGGCAGGCTTGGCGCCCTTCAGGATTTTGTCGACGTAAGCCGCGACGCGCCGATAGATCTCGACGAGATCCGCGCTATAGGAGATCAGCCCGCCTGCCTCGACGAAGAGCCGGAGGACATACATGGTGGGGAGCCGGCTCTTTGCAGCAAGCTCCGCGATTCGCCCAGCGTGCCTGTCGAAGAACCCGCCCGCGAGCACGAGGAGAGCGCCGGCGCGCGCGCCAGTCGCCGCCTTGAGCGCCCGCTCGATCTCGCCGGCATCTCGAATCTCGAGCGAGAGCAGCTTCCACCCCCGCTCCCTGGCAGCGGCCTCGGCCGCCTGCCAAGTCAGGAGGTTGGTTCGATGCCAGAGGACCGCCACTGTCGCCGCACCCGGGACGAGCTCCTTGAGCAGCTCGAGCCGCTTCCCGGTGATCTCTATCGACTGAAGGCTCAGCCCCGTGAAGTTCCCGCCCGGTCGTCCGAGGCTCTGGACAACCCCCTGGCCCACGGGGTCGCTGGCGCCCGCCATGACCACGGGGATCGTCGAGGTTGCCTGCTTCAGCGCGCGCAGCATAGGCGATCCGGCGACGATCACGTCTACAGGGAGACGGACCACCTCGGCCGCGAGGCTGGGGAAGCGCTCCGGCTTGCCCTCGCCCCCGCGAGGCTCGGTCACGAAATGGGCGCCATACACGTAGCCAAGCTCGCGCAAGCCGCGCAGGAGCGCGTTGACCAACGGGGACTGGGGCTGGGGCCCGACCATTTCGGAGGTCATGGAAGTAGGACTCAGGATCCCGATCCGATAGACCTTGCGCGCGGGCTGGGCGAGGGCGGCGCAGGGCACCGCGAGGGTCGCGAGGGCGAGGGCGCCGAGGAAGGCGCGCCGGTCCATCATCGCGTGCCGTCCTGGAGCTTCCGCGCGAGCGTCGCGGCGATCGTGGCGGCCTTGATGCCCTGCTTCGCGATCCGGTAGACGGGCTCGCCAGCTTCGTCGCGGACCCAGGCGAGGACGGCGAAGTCGTGTAGGTCGAGCTGGAGGATCACGGGCGCGCGCTCCGCTTTTTGCGACGGCGCCTCGGGTGCAGGCTGTCCACCAACTCTAGCAGGGCCACGGCGGCCTGGCGGAGCGCCTCGATCCGGCGCCACCGACTCAGCTCCGCTCGGCAGCGGGAGCTGCACGCCGCGGTCCGGCCCTCGGGCATCGGCTTGCCGCACACGCCGCATGGCTGGCGGGAGCCTAGCACGGGGCGCTGTAGCCCGCACGTGCGGGGTCAGGGTGCGTCTCAAGCGATGAGATGGGGGTCGGCATAGGTCAGGCGGTGCTCTTCGCTGGAGGGCGCCCAGCGGCTTCGGGCGTCGGGTCGTCCACGGGCAGCCACGCGGCGGCAGCGGGCTCGGGAGGGGCGGGGCCGCGGCTCGGTCCTGAGGCGACGGCTTGGTCAAGAAGTGGATGGACAGACGTGTACACGTTCGGCCAACGCGTAGTTCCGTCCTCAACAATCAGGTACTCGATCACCACGGTTCCGGCGATTCCTTGCCTTCGGGCCTCGAGCGGATAATCCGGATTCGGGGCGTGGACGAAGCGGGGGACGCCTTGCGGGACGGAGGGGAGTGGCTGCTGGGTCGCCGGCTGCTGGGTCGCCGCGCATCCGGCAAGTCCGAAGATGACCAGGGTAACCAGCAGCCGCGTAACCGCGGTCACGCCGCCTCCCCCACGATCAGCACCAGCCGCGCCGTCTCGCGGTCGAAGGGGAGAAGGACCCATGTCTGCCTGTGGCCGCACCAGTTCCTCCCGCGAGGGGGCCCCATCACGGCGCGCCCTGGCCGCACCTGATCCGCGCGCACTCTTGCGCACGCTCCCGTTCGCGCTCGGCCCAGGTCCGCTCGATCAGTTCGCGCTGTTCGGGCGTGATGGAGCAGGCCACTAGCATGAGGATCGCGAGGAGCAGCGCGGCCACGGCCATCACGCCGCCTCGCCCAGGATCGGCACCAGCCGTGCCGTCACGCCATCGCGCGTCGGGAGCAGCACGTACTCCTGCCGGTGGCCGCAGTGATTCACGGCCGAGGCTTCCGCGAACAGGCGCCAGCCGTACCTGGGGAGGTGCTCGAGGCGCGGGTGGTGGACGGGCACCTCGGCGCTGCAGCGCGGGCAGGGCGGGACGCGGTCAGGCACGGGAGGATTACTCGATCACCTGGTCGGCCCGCTGGAGCAGTGCCGGCGGGATCGTGAGGCCGAGCGCCTTGGCAGTCTTGAGGTTGACCACCAGCTCGAACTTCGTCGGCTGCTCCACGGGCAGGTCGCCAGGCTTGGCGCCCTTCAGAATCTTGTCGACGAACATAGAGAGGCGCTGCGGCATCTCTCGCTCATCTTCGCCGTACGCCATGAGTCCTCCCTCGAAGGCAAAAGCCCCGAGCATGTACATCGCCGGCAGTCGGTGCCGGGCCGCAAGGTCCAGGATCTGTCTCCGGTGAATCCAGGTGACGGGCTGGTATGGCACTAAGAGCGCTCCGAAGCCGTCCCCGAGGAGGGCCTTGATAGCTCTGTCGATGTCGTCCGGGCCCTGCACCGGCCACGAACGGAAGATCAGGCCCAACGCCTTGGCCCCGGCCTCCAATGCGGTCTGGTGACTGGTCACGGGGGGGGCGATGGCTGAGGGGGCGGCCCGGTTGAGGCCCGCCACTTTGGTGACGGTCGGTGCGACCTGTTTCAGCAGCTGCAGTCGCTTCCCCATGATCTCCGGGTCCTGATCGTCGGAGAGCCCCGTGACGTTACCGCCGGGTCGGGCAAGGCTGGCCACGACTCCGATGCCGACCGGATCGGTGATGCCCCACATCACGATGGGAATCGTGGTCGTCGCCCGCTTGGCGGCCGCTGTCACTGGCCCCCCGCGTGTCATGAGGAGATCTGGCTTGAGGCGCATCAGCTCGGTGACCAACTGCGGAGCCCTCTCGTACTGTCCTTCCACGTAACGCCATTCGACGACAACGTTTTGGCCTTCGACCCATCCACGCTCACGGAGGCGCTCGCGCAAAGCGGCCTGAAGGAGCCGCTCCTGGTCGGGTCCTCCCGAGCTGAGGACAGCGATGCGGTACACCTTCCCCGTCGGCTGCGCCTCGGCGGCGCGCGGCGCGGCGAGGAGGGCGAGGGCGCCGAGGAAGGCGCGCCGGTCGATCACTCGATCACCTGGTCCGCCCGCGCCAGCAGCGACGGCGGGATCGTCAGGCCGAGCGCCTTGGCGGTCTTGCAGGTTGATGACCAGCTCGAACCTGGTGGGCTGCTCCACGGGGAGGTCGCCGGCTTCGCGCCCTTGAGGATCTTGTCGACGTACATGGCGGCGAGGTGATTGAGGTCCGCCGAGACGGGCCCGTAAGCCATCAAGCCCCCGGCTCGCGAAATCTCTCCCCATTCGTACACCGCAGGAACCCGTAGCTTGGCCGTCGCCTGGATGATCAGCGCGTGCTCGCGAAAGAAACGCGGCCACGACGGGACAAGGACGGCACTCGACCGGCGCCTTACGCATGCCCGCAAACGCCGGACCGTACTCGTGCGGTGCCAGGCACATCCTGATAACGAGGTGCAATTCGATGACGCTCCGCGACTAGCTCGCAGGTGGGATGGCTCCGACTCGCGACCTGGATTGAGCACACCGACCTCGCGGAGCCTTCGGCACCGCCTGCAGGAGCAGTTCGAGTCGCTTGGCGTCAAGTTCGGTGGCGAACATGTAGCATCCCGGTGACATTGCCCCCCGGCCGCGTGAAACTCGCCACGACGCCGGATTCGATGATGTGCTCGCCGCCCCAAAACGCCATGACGACGGGGATCGTCGCGGTCGCCCGCTTTGCCGCGACAATCGCGGCGTGGACTCACTGCGACGATGATGTCGACCCGGCTTCGGACCAGTTCAGCGGCGAGTTCTGGCAGCCGGTCGAGATCGTCCTCGGCCGAACGGATCTCGATCTCACGGTCTGCCCGTCGACGTAGCCGAGGTCGCGCAACCCTGCGAACCAGACGGTGCCCTTGGGATCTGAGTCGGCGGGAGGTCGAGAAGCCGATGCGGAACACCTTCCCCGCCTGCTGCGCCTCGGCGCCGAGCGGCGCGGCGAGGAGCGCGAGGGTGCCGAGGAAGGCGCGGCGGTCCATCACTCGATGACCTGGTCCGCCCGAGCCAGTAGCGACGGCGGGATGGTCAGGCCGAGCGCCTTCGCGGTCTTGAGGTTGATCACCAGCTCGAACTTCGTGGGCTGTTCGATAGGGAGGTCACCGGGCTTGGAGCCTTTGAGAATCTTGTTCACGTAGGTGGCGGCATGCCGGAACAGAGCCGAAGTGTTCAAGCCATAGACGATAAGGCCCCCGACTTCGACAAACTCCCTCCCTCCGTATATGGCGGGTAGCCGGTTCTTGGCCGCCAGGCCCACGAGTCGTCTTCGCTCACCGAAGAACATGGAGCTAGGCACCACAGTGAGAGCACCCGCGCGCGCCTTGGTCATTTCCGAGAAGGCCCTGTCGAGATCCGCGGGACCTCGCGCCTCGACGAATTGAACCCGCACCCCTAGCGCGCGTGCCGCGACTTCTACCCCGTTCAGCATGTCCTTTTCCGCGCGTTCTTCGCCGTAGCCGCCTGGCTGCCACAGGACAGCGACCCGACTGACCCCCTGAACGGCCAGCTTGAGCAGTTCCAGACGCTTGCCGACTAGCCCCTCCTGGGTGAACACGGCCACCCCGGTGACATTGCCGCCCGGCCGCGCAAGGCTGGTCACGAGCCCGCTAGAAACCGGCTCGGCCGCAGCGAAGACAATGGGAAGAATCCTGGTCGCTTGCTTGGCGGCCAGGGCATGGAGTGTGCCTCCGGCCAGGATGACATCAACCTTGAGCGCAACCAGTTCGGCCGCAAGAGCGGGGAGCCGCTCGGGCTTACCCTCGGCATCTCGGTATTGGATGACGACGTTGCGACCCTCGACGTAACCGAGGTCACGTAGTCCTTGGAGGAAGGCCTCTCGGGTGCCGAGGGAAGTTGCCCCGTCGAGCGACAGGTAGCCTATTCGAGCGATCTTGTCCGCTGGCTGCGCCTCGGCGGTGAGCGGCACGGCGAGGAGGGCGAGCGTGCCGAGGAAGGCGCGGCGGTCGATCACTCGATCACCTGGTCCGCCCGCGCTAGCAGCGACGGCGGGATCGTGAGCCCGAGCGCCTTGGCGGTCTTCAGGTTGATCACGAGCTCGAACTTCGTGGGCTGCTCGACCGGAAGGTCGGCGGGCTTGGCGCCCTTGAGGATCCTGGTGACGAACATCGCTCCCTGTCGCCAGATCGTGATGAGGTCTGGGGCATAGGACATCAGGCCGCCGGTCTCGACAAATGCGCGGAGGGGATACATGGTGGGAAGCCGGTTTCTCACGGCCAGTTCCGCGATGCGTCGTCTTTCTGTGAACGCCAATGCGCCCCCCACGACGAAGAGCGCACTGGCCCGCGCCTCAGTCGCCGCTCTGATGGCCCCATCGATTTCACCAGCGGCTCGAATCTCAAGCGACACCAGCTTCCAGCCCCGGGCACGGGCGGCGGCTTCAGCCGCCACTAACGAGCGGTGGCCCATTCGATCCCAGAGAACGGCTACGGGCGCTGCACCCGGGACCAGTTCCTTGAGCACCTCGAGCCGCTTTCCTGCCGTCTCGACGGTCTGAAGGCTCATCCCCGTGAAATTCCCGCCCGGTTGTCCAAGGCTTTGGACGAGACCCCCCGCCGACGGGATCAGTGGCCGCGACCATCACGACGGGGATCGTCACCGTCGCCTGCTTGAGCGCCGCCAAGGTTGGCCCCGGCGCGACGATCACGTCGACAGGGAGACGAACCAACTCGGCCGCCAGCCCTGGCCAATGCTCCGAACCGGTCACTGCTGCGGGGCTGGGTCACGTAGTGCTCTCCGTAGATGTAGCCGAGCTCCCGCAAGCCAACTATGAGCGCATTGATGTAGGGGGCCCGGGGCTAGGCCCGACGAAAGTGGGGGAGACGTGGTGACGCCAAAGATGAGCCCCGACGCGGGAACGCGACGCGCAGGCTGGGCGCTCGATGCGCGGGGCATGGCGAGGGGTCCGAAAGCGAGGCTGCCGAGGAACGCGCGCCGATCCATTACTCGATCACCTGGTCCGCCCGTGCGAGCAGCGATGGCGGGATCGTGAGGCCGAGCGCCTTGGCGGTCTTGAGGTTGATCACCAGCTCGAATTTGGTGGGTTGCTCGACAGGGAGATCGGCGGGCTTCGCGCCCTTGAGGATCTTGTCAACGTAGGTGGCGGCCCGCCGGTGGAGATCGAGAAAGCTTGGCCCGTAAGACATGAGACCCCCGTCCTCCACACTCTCCCTGTTGCCGTATGCTGTCGGCAGGCGGCTCCTGGCTGCGAGGTCTGCGAGCCGTGTTCGGTAGGAGCTGAATATCGCATCTGACAGTACGAGGAGGGCTCCCACGCGCTCTTTGGCCATCGCCGCGAATGCGCCGTCGAACTCGTTCGGACCTCGAGCCTTCAGGAGTTGAAGCTGCACTCCCAACGACCGCGCCGCGACGTTGACTTCTCTTATCGCGAGCTGGTGGTACGCATTGGCCGGGTTCGAGAGGATGGCCACACGGCGGATCTGGGGGACGGTCTCCTTGAGCAGCTCCAGTTGTTTGGCGACGGTTTCCAGGCCGGCGTAGCCGGACACTCCTGTGACGTTCCCGCCCGGGCGCGCGAGGCTCGCGATGAGCCCGGTGCCAACAGGATCGCGAACGGCAATCATGACGATGGGGATCGTCTCGGTGGCGTTCTTGGCTGCCGTCACTCCTTGCGTCCCGAACGATACGATGAGGTCCACTTTGAGCCGGACCACCTCGGCCGCCAAGTCGGGCAGCCGGTCGACCCGATCCTCCGCATATCGATAGTCGATGACAATATTCTGGCCCTCAACCCACCCAAGCTCGCGCAGCCTTTGCCGGAACGCGTCGAGCAGGGGCGGCCTATCGGAAGGGGACGTCAAACTAAGAAAACCTATCCGAGGCACCTTTCCCGCCTGCTGCGCGTCGGCGGCGAGCGGGGCGGCGAGGAGACTCACGGCGAGGACAGCGACGAGTGCGACACCCCTGATCATCATGCCGCCACTGCTGTGTGCTGGTTCAACACCGCACCGATCTTCTGCCAGCCGTCGATCTTGCGCAACTTGATCTGCCCACTCGCCACGAGGCTGAAGAGCAGGACGAGTGCAGCGTCCTCGGTGGGCAGCGAGCCTTGCGTCTTCACCCGTCGTCGAAACTCCTCGTGGAGCCGCTCAATCGTGTTCGTGGTTCGTAGCGTTTTCCACTGCGTTTTGGGGAAGCGAAAGAACGTGAGGAGCGGAGCCCTCGGGTCGTCAGCCTCCGCCGAGTGGGGTCCGTCGTCCCGCTCTACGGCCCACAATCGCGTTGAGGAGGGCCGCCAGGCGCACTGTGGCCTTGAGGAGCTGGGCGCGGGCCTCCCGACGTGATTGGCTACGTACGCGTTCTTCGTCGGAGCGGTGATGCGGGCCAGCACCGACTCCTCCTCGCCATGGGTATCTCAGGGGGCGAGACGCGGAGACAAGGGCGCGCTGCCGGAGGGAGACCTCGCGCGCGCCAGGACGAACGCCGGGCCGCGCAGGTTTTCAACGCTGAGGGGGTGGGTTCGGCGAGGACGGCTCTTGGCGACCAGGCATGCCGAGAGCGGGCCAGCCACGCCTGCCGTGAGCCTCTGGAGCCTCAGGGAGCGGCTCGGTGCGTTGGAGGCTGAAGACGACGGCGGTGAGGGGCGGGGGGCGCGCGGCGGGCATGGACAGGTCACCTCGTGTCCTTGACCCCGAGAGAGCCGGGCAGCTAGTCTCTGTTCACCGTTCCGACCCTCACCGACGAGGCTGCTGGGAGGCCCCGGCATGAAGTGTCCCCGGTGCCAGCACGAGAACCCGGCCACCGTGAAGTTCTGCGGCGAGTGTGGGGCGCGCCTGGATACCGCCTGCCCGGCCTGCCGGGCGCCGAACCCTCCGGCCAACAAGTTCTGCCATGAGTGCGGGGCCCCGATGGGACCGAAGCCTGCCGCTGGCCCGCTCGACCGCTCCCCGAGTCCTACACCCCGAAGCACCTCGCGGAGAAGATCCTCACCTCCAAGGCGGCCCTGGAGGGCGAGCGCAAGCAGGTGACGGTCCTCTTCGCGGACCTCAAGGGCTCGATGGAGCTGCTCGCCGACCGTGACCCCGAGGAGGCGCGTAAGATCCTCGATCCGGTGCTCGAACGGATGATGGAGGCCGTCCACCGCTACGAGGGCACGGTGAACCAGGTGATGGGCGACGGGATCATGGCGCTCTTCGGCGCGCCGCTGGCCCACGAGGACCACGCCGTGCGGGCCTGCTACGCGGCGCTCAGGATGCAGGAGAGCGTGAAGAAGTACGCGGAGGAGGTGCGACGCTCTCATGCGGCGGTGAGTCAAGATCCGCGTCGGGCTGAACTCCGGGGAGGTCGTCGTGCGCGCCATCGGCAGCGATCTGCACATGGATTACACGGCCGTTGGCCAGACGACGCATCTCGCCGCGCGGATGGAGCAGATCGCCGATCCCGGTGCGATCGTGATCGCGCCCGAGACGCTGGCGCTGGTCGAGGGCTACGTCGAGGTGAGGTCGCTCGGACCCATCCCCGTGAAGGGCCTCTCGGACCCGATCGAGATCTTCGAGTTGACGGGGGCGGGTCAGGCCCGGACGCGGCTGCAGGCCGCGGCCCTCCGGGGCCTCACCCGCTTCGTAGGCCGCGACGCCGAGGTCGATCACCTGCGCCGTGTGCTCGGCCAGGCCGGCGCCGGCCGAGGGCAGGTGGTCGCCATCGTGGGCGAGGCCGGAGTGGGCAAGTCGCGGCTCACCTACGAGTTCACCCACTCGCATCGGGTGCAGGACTGGCTGATCCTGGAGGCGTCGTCGGTCTCCTACGGCAAGGCCACCAGCTACCTGCCCGTGATCGACCTGCTCAAGGGCTACTTCAAGATCGGCGACCGTGACGATCACCGAGGGATGCGCGCCAAGGTGCTGGGGCGCGTGCTGGGCCTGGACCGCGCGCTCGAGCCTTTGCTGCCCCCGTTGCTCGCGCTGCTCGACGTGCCGGTCGAGGACCCGGCCTGGGAGAACCTGGACCCGCCGCAGCGCCGGCAGCGCATGCTCGACGCGGTCAAACGCCTGCTACTGCGCGAGAGCCAGGTGCAACCGCTGCTCGTGGTCTTCGAGGACCTGCACTGGATCGACGGCGAGACCCAGGCCCTGCTCGACAGCCTCGTGGAGAGCCTCGGTTCCGCGCGCCTGCTGCTCCTGGTGAACTACCGCCCCGAGTACGAGCACCGCTGGGGGAGCAAGACGGCGTACTCCCAGCTCCGGCTCGACACCCTGCCCGCCGAGAGCGCGGCGGAACTGCTGGCGGCGCTACTCGGGCCGGATCCCGGGGTGGCCCCTCTCACGCAGATGCTGGCGAAGCGGGGCAACCCGTTCTTCCTGGAGGAGACGGTGCGGACGCTGGTGGAGACGGGGGCGCTGGCCGGGGAACGGGGGGCGTACCGGCTGACCCGGCCGGTGGAGGCGCTGCAGGTGCCGGCGACGGTGCAAACGATCCTGGCGGCGCGGATCGACCGGCTCTCCCCGGAGGACAAGCATCTCTTGCAGGTCGCCTCGGTCGGTTGGCAAGGACGTGCCCTTCATGCTGCTGCAGGCGATCGCCGAGCTTCCGGACGAGGCGCTCCGCGGCGGCCTCGATCGACTCCAGGCCGCCGAGTTCCTCTATGAGACCGGGCTCTATCCGGATCTCGAGTACTCGTTCAAGCACGCGCTCACTCACGAGGTGGCCTATGGCGCGCTCCTCAGTGACAAGCGCCGCATCCTTCACGCACGGATCGTGACCGCGATCGAAACGTTACACCGCGAGCGCCTCGGCGAATACACCGAGCGACTCGCACATCACGCACTCCGCGGTGAATTGCGCGAGAAGGCGGTGCACTATCTGCGGCAGGCTGGACTCAAGGCATTCGAGCAGTGGGCGCTCTCCGAAGCTCGCAGACAGTTCGAGCGGGCGCTCGGCGTCCTCGAGGCACTGCCAGAGAGCCGGTCCACGCTGGAGCAAGCCTTCGACCTCCGGCTCGAGCTGCGACCGGTGCTGAACCAACTGGGCGAGATCCGGCAAGTGCTGCAGCGCCTGCAGGAGGCCGAGTCGCTGGCCGATCGGTTGAACGACGACGGCAGGCGTGGATCCGTGTGTACGTTCATGACGGTCGTGCACCAGCAACTCGGTGAGCTGGATGAGGCGCTCGTGATCGGCACCCGCGCTCTGGACATCGCCGCGCGCCATGGTGACCTGAGGCTCCGTATTCCCACCACAAGCGTTCTCGTAAACACCCATTACGACAGAGGCGACTACGAACGGGTCGTCCATCTCGCCACCGGAAATCTCGAGGCTCTGCCCCCCGAATGGGTCTATGAGCGTTTCGGACGCTCCGCCCCGGCATCGGTCTACGATCGTTGTTGGCTGGGCTTGAGCCTCGGCGAGCTGGGCAGATTCCCCGAAGCGACCGCGCACGAAGCGGAGGCCATCAGGCTCGCCGAGCCGACCCAGCACGCGTACACCCTCGGAACGGCATACCGCGCTGCGGGCATGCTGGAGATCCTCAAGGGAGACTGGGCTCGGGCGCGCCCACTACTGGAGCATGCGATCGCCGCGGTCCGGACCGGAAACATTGTCCTGATGCTGCCCTCGACGGTTGGTGCCTCTGCCTGGGTGCTGGCACAACTCGGCGAGCCGAGCGGAGCAGCGAGCCGGCTGGAGGAGGGGGAGCAGCTGCTTGGTCGGCAGGCGATCAGTGCGGGAAATCAGGGGTGGACCATGCTCTCGGTGGGACGGGCCTGTCAGCTGCTGGGCCGGCTCGAGGAGGCGCGCCGGATCGGCGAGGTAGCGGCCTCCTCGAGGGCTCGGCACGGGTTAGTGGCGCATGCCCTGAACCTGCTCGGCGACATCGCGACCCATCCGGATCTGTTCGACGCAGAGACCGGCGAGGGTCACTACCGCAAGGCGCTGGCCCTCGCCGAGCCGCTCGGCATGCGCCCCCTCGTCGCCCACTGCCACCTCGGCCTCGGCAAGCTCTTCCGGCGCACGGGCAAGCGCGACCAGGCGCAGCGAGCATCTCACCACCGCGACGACGATGTACCGCGAGATGGGCATGACGTACTGGCTGGAGCAGGCGGAGGCGGAGATGGGACCGTGAGCGCGAGGTTTATGGGACGGCCGTGCACCAGACGGGAGGCACCGCCGCTACCGCAACTCACTGTCGCGCGCTGTATCGTGAGCGCCCCGCCCGTCCGACGTATCCTGCCAGCCCCCTCCGCGGTCGAGCTAGGACGGCTCTAGAGCCGATCAGGCATGCCCAGAGCGGCCCAGCCACGCCCGCCGTGAGTCCCTGGAGCCTCAGGGAGCGGCTCGGTGCCTTGGAGCGTGAAGACGATGCTGGTGAGCGGCGCCCTGTGCTCGGCCAGCACGAGTTCCGGCGGCCCCAGCTCGCGGTTCAGCCGGGCGTAGAGCTCGAGGACGTGCACTGTGAGCTTGGGATCTTGCAGCGCCGCGCGCAGCGACGCGCGTACCTGCTCGTGCTCCCCCGCCAGGATCTCGGCGAGCAGCGTGCGGATGTGCGGGCGCGCGTCGGGGTGGCCACGGGGGCGGCCGTTCGGGTTCCCGGAGTGCCCTGGCTGCCAGCGGCCCCTGTTTTTCACCTGTTTGTCAGCCTGCTCGCTCGCCATGGTCCACGATTATGACCGCGTTCGACCGCCTCCCACGTGCAAGAACAGGTGACGAGCAGGGACCGGAGGGCGGAATGGGCACCACCGCGCGCCCCTGCGGGCGGAAGCGGTCCGGACCGGGTATGCGCGCTGAAGGCACGGCCGAGGGGGAAATCCACCAGATGCTCGCGTGGCTCTGGCGCTCGGCGTGCTCCTCGGCGCCCGAACTGGTTGCGCCTGGGTTGCGTCCGCGCAGCGATCTGCAGCGTTCTGCACATTCGTGCCCGATAAGTATTCGGCGTTCTTGGGAGGGCTCGGACAACGCGCGCAAGTCCACGAAGTAGCCCGGTGCCCCTCCTCGAGGTGACCGGCCTCGCCCGGTCCTTCTACGGCGTCAGCGCGCTGGCCGGCGTCGACCTCTCGGTGTCGGCGGGCACCATCACCGGCCTCATCGGCCCGAACGGGGCGGGAAGACCACACTGTTCAACGTGGTCACGGGCCTGGTGCCGCCCGGCGCGGGGCGCGTGCGCTTCGCGGGTCGCGACATCACGGGCTGGCGCGCCGATCGCGTCACCCGCGCCGGCCTCGTCCGCACCTTCCAGATCGCGCGCGGCTTCCCGCGGCTGTCCGTGCTCGAGCACCTCATGCTGTACGGCGCCGGGCAGCCCGGCGAGCGCCTGTGGCGCGCGATCGGGCGGCCCGGCCGCGGTGGCGCGCCGCGAGCGCGAGCTCGAGAGCCGCGCGTGGGCGGTGGCGAGCCGGCTGAACCTCGCGCGCGTGGCCAACGACCCTGCCGCCACGCTCTCCGGCGGCCAGAAGAAGCTCCTGGAGCTGGGCCGGGCGCTCATGACCGATCCGAAGCTGATCCTGCTCGACGAGCCCATCGCCGGCGTGAATCCGACGCTCGCCGGGGAGATCGGCGAGCACCTGCTCGCCCTGCGCGCCGAGGGCCTCACGTTCCTGATCATCGAGCACCACCTCGACGTGATCGCGCGCCTGTGCGCCCCCGTCATCGTGATGGCCGAGGGGCGCCGGCTCGCCGAGGGAAGCTTCGCCGCGGTGGCCGCCGATCCGCGCGTGCAGGAGGCGTACATGGGCCGGCGACGGTGGGCGTAGCCGGCGCGCCCGCGAAGCGCGCCCGGCGGGCGCGGCGCTGACCGTGGAGGGCGTCGTCGCCGGCTACAGCGCCACCGACGAGATCCTCAAGGGCGTCGACCTGTCCGTGTCGCCCGGCGAGGTCGTGGCCGTGATCGGCCCGAACGGCGCCGGCAAGTCGACGCTGCTCAAGGTGATCGCGGGCATCCTCCGGCCGCACCGGGGCTCGGTCCGCCTCGGCGACCGCCCGATCCACGGACGCCCCGCGCGCGAGATCAGCGCGCTGGGCCTCGCCTTCGTGCCCCAGGAGCAGAACGTCTTTCCGACCATGAGCGTGCGGGAGAACCTCGAGATGGGCGGCTACGTGGACCGGCGCGGGAGCCGCGCGCGCATCGACGCGATCCTCGCGCGCTTCCCGCAGCTCGCCGAGAAGCGCCGCCACGCCGCGCGCACGCTCTCCGGCGGCCAGCGCCAGATCCTCGCCATGGCCATGGCGCTCATGGTCGAGCCGGCGGTGCTCCTGCTCGACGAGCCCTCGGCGGGGCTGGCGCCGCAGGCGAGCGACACGCTGTTCGAGACCATCGCCGGCATCAACGCCGACGGCGTGTCGATCGTCATGGTCGAGCAGAACGCGCTCCAGGCCCTCACCATCGCCTCCCGCGGCTACATCCTGGTGGACGGCAAGAACAGCCGGAGCGGCCCCGCCCGCGAGCTGGCCGCCGATCCCGACGTGCGCCGCATCTTCCTCGGCGGCTGAGCGGGCGCCCGCGGGCGTGCGGCTTGCGCGCCGGCGGCGGCGGGCACTATGATCGCGCGCATGACGGGCGCGGGGCGTCGGCTCGAGGGGCGGGTGATCGTGGTGACCGGCGCGGCGGGCGGCATCGGCGCGGCGTGCGCGCGCGGGATGGCGGCGGAAGGGGCGCGGCTGGTCCTCGCCGACCTCGACGCGGTCGCGACGGAGCGCCTGGCCCACGAGGTGGGGGCCGTCGCCGTCACCGTCGACGTGACCCGGCGGGGGGACGTTCGAGCGCATGCTCGACACCGCGGTCGCGCGCTGGGGGCGCGTCGACGTGCTCTTCAACAACGCCGGCATCGTCCAGGTCAAGCCCATGCTCGACCTCACCGAGGACGACTGGGACCGGGTGATGGCGGTGAACCTCCGAGCCGCCTTCTTCGTGATGCAGGCCGCGGCGCGCCGCATGATCGCGCAGGCGCCCATCGCCGGATCGGAGCTGCGCGGCAAGCTCGTCCAGACCGCCTCCATCGCGTCCTACCGGGGCGGCAACCACCTGATGACCCATTACTCGGCAACCAAGGCCGGCGTGGTGAGCTTCACGCGCTCCGCCGCGCAGGCGCTGGCCGGAGAGCGCATCACGTCGAACTGCATCTGCCCGGGCGCGGTGGACACGCCGATGTGGCAGCAGATCGACAAGGAGTGGAGCGCGCTGAACGACTGGACGCCGGGCGAGGCGTGGAAGCGGCGCATCGCGCACATCCCGCTCGGCCGGCCGGAGCGTGCCGAGGACCTCGTGGGGCTCGTCGTGTTCCTGGCGTCGGGCGAATCGGACTACATGACGGGCCAGGCCATCAACCTGGACGGCGGCATGGTGATGGGGAACTGAGGCGTGGCGACCGCGCCAGGGGAGGAGCGTCCATGATGCCGAGCCGTCGTGATCTGTCCCGTCGATCGATGCTGCGAGGGGCGGGCGCCCTCGCCGTCGCCGCCGCGCTTCCCGCGCCGGCGCGCGCCCAGGGCTCGCCCATCCGCCTCGGCACGCTGACGCCGCTCACCGGCGCCGGCGGCTCCTACGGCCCGTCGATGCGGAAGGCGATGGACTGGGTGGCCGGAGACGTGAACGCCGCAGGCGGCGTACTCGGCCGCAAGGTCGAGCTCGTGAGCGAGGACGACCAGACCAACCCCGAGGCCGCCGTCCGCGCCGCGCGCAAGCTCATCGACGTGGACAAGGTGGCCGCCATCATGGGCACCTGGGCCTCCGCGGTGACGACCGCGGTGGCGCCGCTCTGCTGGGAGTCGAAGACGTTCCTCACCACCGTGTCCGGCGCGGACAGCATCACGCAGCTCCCGCACCAGGGCTATCTCGTGCGCACGCAGCCGAACACGCAGCTACAGATCGGCAAGCTCGGCGAGTTCCTGCTCGCGCTCAAGGCCAAGCGCGTCTTCGTCATGTCGGCCCAGACGCCGTACGCCGTGCCCTCCGAGAAGCGTCTCGGCGAGGTGCTCGCCAAGGGGGGCGCGGCGTCCATCGGCCACATCGTCTACGACCGGGAGAAGGTCACGTTCCGCTCCGAGGTCGACCAGGCGCTCCGCGCGAAGCCCGACATGATCTTCTTCAACGGCTACGCGCCGGACGTGACCGTGGTCCTCAAGGAGATCTTCAAGGCCGGCTACGCGGGCGGCAAGGTCGCGCCGGCCTTCGCGGTGAACCAGAAGCTCCTGGACTCGCTGCCGCACGACGTGACGGACGGCGTCTACACGTGGGCTCCGTCCCCCGCGGCCGACTCCGAGGCGTTCAAGCGGCTCGGCAAGGCGCTGGGCGCCGCGGACGTGGACCCGTACTCCGCGCAGTGCCACGACCACATCAGCCTGGTGGTCCTCGCCATCGCGCGGGCGAAGGGTGACGCCACCGGCGCCGCGATCAAGGACGCGATCCGCCGCATCTCCCAGGGCGCCGGCACCCGCGTCGACAACGCCGTCGACGGGTTGAAGCTCCTGGCCCAGGGCCGCGACATCAACTACGAGGGCGCCAGCGGCCCGTGCGACTTCAACGAGGCCGGCGACATCCTCGACTGCAAGTTCCGCTACGAGCAGGCCGAGAAGGGGAAGTTCAAGCTTCTCCGCATCGGCTGAAGGTCGATGGAGTCGACGCTCTCCGGTCGCGACCGCGGCTGTCCCATCCTCGGCGCCCTGGCCGTGGCCGTGGCCGCGCTGGTCGGGGCGGCATCGGTGTCAGGCGCAGGCGTAGCCCGTGTCGCCGAGGCCGCGTCACACGGCAACGAGCTGCCTCGCAAAGGGTATCTCGGGTTGCGGCTCGCCCCGCTTCCCACCGATGCCGGCGCGCGCGAGAAGCTGGGCGCCGTCGCCGGCGTCGTGGTCGAGGGTGTCGTCCCGGGCACCACGGCCGAGGTGAGCGGGATCCAGACCGGCGACGTCCTCGTCGCGATGGATGGCAAGACCATCATCGGCGTCGTCGACATGATGTCGAGGGTCGGCGGGCTTGCGACGGGCCGGCACTTCGAGCTCACGGTCCTCCGTGGCGGCAAGCGGATGACCCTGCCCGTGACGCTCCGGGAGCGGCCGCGGGACAAGGGCGCGAACTTCGACGTGCTGTACGAGCACGTCGTGAGCCGCGGCGCGCGCATCCGGGTGCTGGTCAGCCGGCCGCACGCCCCGGGCCGGCACCCCGCGCTGGTCCTGATGCAGGGCCTCGGGCCGGCCACGGTCGACGCGCCGCTGTCCGGTCCCGAGCCTTACAGCCGCATCCTCGCCGACTTCGCCCAGCGCGGCTGGGTGACCGTGCGCGTGGAGCGGCCGGGGATCGGCGACAGCGAGGGCGGCCCGTTCGCCGACGTGGACTTCGAGGCCGACCTCGACGCGTTCCGGCGGGCGCTCGGCTCCGTCCGCGCGTACAGCTTCGTGAACCCGGACGACGTCTTCGTCTTCGGCCACAGCCTGGGGGGCGTGTTCGCGCCGATCCTCGCCGCCGAGGTCCCGGTCCGGGGCATCGCCGTGTACGGTACCGTGGCCAAGACCTGGCCGGAGTACTTCCTGGAGACGTGGCGGCGCCAGGGCGTCCTCGCCGGCGACGATCCGTCCGCGATCGACACGGCGCAGCGGCACCTCGCCGTGGCGCTGCACGAGCTGCTGGTGAGGCGGCGACCGCTCGACGAGGTGTTCAGGACCCGGCCCGACCTGCGGCCGCTCCTCGCCAAGCTCGCGCCCGGCGGCCGGATCGTCGGCCGGTCCCTGACGTTCTGGACGCAGCTCACCGCGCGGAGCCTGCCCGCGGCGTGGGCGAAGGGCCACGCGTCGGTGCTGGCGATCTGGGGGACGAACGACTTCGTCTCGTCCCGCGACGACCATGCGTTCATCGCGGAGATCGTCAACCGGGGCCGGGCCGGCAAGGGCGCCTTCGTCGCGCTCGAGGGCGCCGACCACGGCTTCTGGCGGACGACGTCGATCGAGGACAGCTACCGCCGCGGGAGCGCGGGGCGGGGAGTTCAACGCCGACATCGTCACGACGCTCCGGGAGTGGGCGGAGAAGGTCCGGGCGGGCCGGTGATGGGCGAGGTCCTGCAGCTCGTCGTCAACGGCCTGGTGGCGGGCGCCGTGCTCGCCGTGCCCGCCATCGGGTTCACCGCGATCTACGCCGTCCTGCGCTTTCCGAATTTCACCGTGGCCTCGCACGCGACCATCGGGGCCTTCGCCGGGTACGTCGCCAACACGAGCGGCGGGCTTCCCGCGTGGGCGGCGGTGGTCGTGGCGTTCCTGGTGGCGGGCGCGGCCGGCGTGGTCAACGACGAGCTGGTCCTCAAGCCGCTGCGCCCGGCCGGCGCCCTCACCGCGGCCATCGCCGCCGTCGCGCTCACGATCGTGCTGGAGAACGTCGTGCGCTTCGTGTTCGGCAACGACCTGCGCGGCTACGACCTCCCCATCCGGCGCGACTGGCAGGTGGCGGGCATCCGCGTCGGCCCCCAGCAGGTGCAGAACCTGGCGATCGCCGTGGCCGCCATGACCGCGGTCTTCCTCTTCCTGGCCTTCACGCGGCTGGGCAAGGCCATGCGTGCCGTCGCCGATAATCCGATGCTGGCCGGGATCAAGGGGATCAACGCCGACAGCGTGGCCCGGCTCGTGAACTTCGTCGGGATGGGGCTGGCCGGCGTCGGCGGGATGCTGCTCGGGCTGGACACGAGCATCGACCCGCTCACGGGCTTCCGCGTGATCCTCTCCGTCTTCGCCGCCGCCGTCGTCGGCGGGCTCGGCAGCATCCCGGGCGCGGTGGTGGGCGCCCTCACCATCGGCGTGGCCGAGGAGCTATCGCTGCTTTCCCTCGCCCCGGCCTACCGCACCGCGGTGGGCTTCTTCGCGATCCTGGTCGTCCTCACCCTCCGCCCTCGCGGCCTCCTGGGGGAGCGGGCGTACTGAGAGCCATGAAAGAGCGATGTGTCGAAGCAGCGGACCCGCACGTGGTGGTGGGGGCGTGGGGGAGGAGCGGCGCCGCTCCCCCCACCTAATGGAAAACTACCTGATCGCGATGGCGACCTTCGCGGGCATCTACGCGCTGCTCGCGCTGGGCCTGAACCTCGTGTGGGGCCTGGGCGGCATGATCAACCTGGGCCTCGTCGGCTTCTTCGCGTTCGGCGCCTACGTCTCGGCGCTCCTCACCAAGAAGCTCGGTGTCCCCATCGCCGCCGGCCTCGTCGCGGCCATGATCGCCACCGCGGCGGCGGGCGCCGTGATGGCGGTGACGACGGCGCGCCTGCGCGGGGACTACCTCGCCATCATCACGCTCGGGTTCTCGGAGGTCGTCCGGATCACCGCGAGCAACGAGATCTGGCTCACGAACGGCACCGACGGCATCTCCGGCATCCCCGGGCCCTACCGGGGGCGGGTGACGCCGGAGGCCTTCAACCTGATCTTCCTCGTCATCGTGGCGGTGGTGGTGGCCGCGCTCTACCTGGTGCTCGAGCGGGTGCGGCGCTCGCCCTACGGCCGCGTGCTCCGCGCCATCCGCGACGACGACCAGGTGGCGGCGGTGGCGGGCAAGCCCGTCCTCGCGTTCAAGGTCGAGTCGTTCGCGGTGAGCGCGGCCGTCCTCGGGCTGGCCGGCGGCCTCTACGGTCACTACACGTCCTACATCGCTCCGGAGGTGTTCGTGCCGCTGGTCAGCATCTACATCGTGCTCGCCCTCACCGCCGGTGGCACCGGTAGCAATCGCGGGGCGGTGGTGGGGGCCGTCCTCGTCGTGTTCTTCCTCGAGTCGGCGCGCTTCGCCACGGGCTGGCTGCCCGGCCTCCGGCCCGTGCAGGTGGCGGCGGTGCGCGAGCTCCTGATCGGCGCGAGCCTGATCCTCGTCCTCCGCTTCCGGCCCGCCGGCCTCCTGCCCGAGCGGATCGAGGCGGTGCCGCGGCCGGCGGAGGCCGCGTCGTGAGCGCGCCCGGGCGCGGGCCCCGTCCCGATCCGCTCCCGCACCTCGGCGCGGTGGCCGCCGCCGTCGCCGGGCCCGGCCAGCCCGAGGCCACGTTCCGCGCCCTGGACGCGGCGATGGCCGCGGCGATCGGGCACCGCCTGTTCACGGTGCTCCTGCGCCACGCCGACGCGTCGGAGCGGCGCTACACGAACCAGCCCGCCGCCTATCCCGTGGGCGGCCGCAAGCCGGTGACGCCCAGCGCGTGGACCGAGCGCGTGTTCGTCCGCCGCGAGCCCTACATCGGACGCGACGCCGCGGACATCCGCTCCGTGTTCTTCGACCACGAGCTGATCGCGTCGCTCGGCTGCGCGTCGGTGATCAACCTGCCCGTGGTCTGGGACGGCCGCGTGCTGGGCACGATCAACCTCCTCCACGAGGCGGGCTGGTACGATGAATCCGACGTGCCCATCGGGCTCGCGTTCGCCGCGCTCGCCGTCCCCGCCTACCTCACGCTGATCCGCTGAGGCGTCGATGGACCGGCGCTCCCGGCGCCGGCGCGCGCCCGGCCCCGCACGTCTCAAGGAGGCGTGCATGATCCACTTCCGGACCATCGCTGGCGCCCTCGCCCTCTGCCTGGCCGTGGAGGCGCCCGCCCCCGCGGCCGCCGCCGTCGACGACCGCTACCTCACCGGCTACGCCACCGCCGTCCTCGAGCGTCAGTTCGGGCTCACCAGCCGGACGCTCCGGATCCGGGACGGCGTGCTCTCGGTGGGCGCGGAGGACCTGGGTGACCCCGTCAGACGCGAGGAGGTCCTGAAGGCCCTCTCCGCGATCGACGGCGTCAAGCGCGTGCAGGTGCAGGAGGGCCCGCCCGGCGCGGCGCCGGTCGCCGTGTCCACGAGCGCGGCGCCCGGCGGATGGAAGGCGCCGGACACCGGGCTGATGCCCGGCGGCCACCTCTTCAACCCGCTGACCGCGGATCCGCGCTGGCCCCACTTCGCCGCGAGCTACCAGTACTACCTCGACGACCCTCAGCTCGCCAGCGCGGCCACGGTGAGCTTCGGCGAGATGTTCAGCCTCTACCGGGGGGCGGCGGGTCCGGGCTTCTGGGAGGTGGGGGTCCAGGCGGGCGTGTTCGCCCTCTTCGATCTCGACGCGAGCTCGAAGGACCTCATCAACGCCGACTACTTCGTGGCGGGCTTCGCGGCCTATCGGCTGGACCGCTTCTCCGCGCTCGCCCGCATCTTCCACCAGAGCAGCCACCTCGGCGACGAGTTCCTGCTGCGGACGCGGACGGAGCGCATCAACCTGAGCTACGAGGGCGTGGACGCGAAGGTGTCGATCGAGCTCTTCGACTGGCTACGCGACGACTACGAGCACGGCACGCCGGTGCGCGTCTACGCGGGCGGGGGATACCTCTTCCACGTGGATCCGTCCGGCATCCGGCCCTGGTCCGCGCAGTACGGCGTCGAGCTCCGGAGCCCGTGGACGATCGGGCGGCACGTCCGCCCCATCGTCGCCGTCAACGTCCAGCACCGCGAGGAGAACGACTGGTCCGCGGACGTCTCGGTGCGCGCGGGCATCCAGATCGACGGCGTGCTGCTCACGCGCAACATGCAGATCCTGCTCGAGTGGTACCAGGGCCACTCGCCCAACGGGCAGTTCTTTCGGCAGCGGATCGAGTACCTCGGCCTCGGCGTGCACTTCCATTTCTGAGGCGTCGTTCGCGTACCGGCCGGAGCCCGCGGCTCACGACTGCCCGCGGTACCACTCGTAGATCTCCTCGCCGGTGGCGAGCCAGACCCCCTTGTGCTTGCGGATGTAGTCGTAGACCGCCTCGAAGTACTTGATCCGGTGCGGCACGCCCGAGATGTAGGGGTGCACGGCCAGGGCCATCACGCGCGGGTTCTTCGCGCCCTCCGCGTAGAGGCGGTCGAACTGGTCCTTCGCGCGCTGGAGCCACTCCGCCGACGAGTGGTGCTGGATGACCATCATGGGGATGTCGTTCAGCTCGAGGGTGTACGGCACCGACACGAGCGGGCCCGCGCTGGTCCGGATGCGGTACGGCTGGTCGTCGTTCACCCAGTCCGAGACGTACTCGATGCCCTCCTCGGCGAGGATGTCGAGCGTCTCCCACGTCTCGGTGAGGCCGGGCCCGAGCCAGCCTTTCGGCTTCTTGCCCGTGAACTTGACGATGATCTCGATCGACTCGCGGATGGCCGCGCGCTGGTCGGGGAGCAGATGCAGGGCCCCCTGCACGACGCCGTGGCCCATGAACTCCCAGCCCGCGTCCAGCATGGCGCGGGCCACCGGCTCGTAGGACTCGCACACCCGCGCGTTGATCGACGTGGTGGCGCGGATCTTCCGCCGGCCCAGCGCCTCGAGGAGGCGCCAGAAGCCCACGCGCATCCCGTACTCGTGCCAGGCCCAGTTGGGCACGTCGGGGACGGTGGTGACGCCCTGGGGCGCGGTGAGGTACTGGCGCGCCATGGCGCGCTCGATGTCCCACTCCTCGATGTTGACGATGGTCCACACCGCGATGCGCGCGCCTTTCGGCAGCTTCCACCGCGGGCGGGCGGACATGGGCGAGTAGTCGAAGCGCTCGCGCGGCAGTCTCATGGCCGTCTCTCTCCTCTCGTCGCCGGCGTGGCCGGCGGTGGCCCCGATGATACGGCATGGGGCGGCGCCGCTTCCTGGCCTCTGCCGTTCATAGTAGAATGCCGCGCCATGGACCGCGTCGCCCCGGCCGGTCTCCGCCGACGGGCTGTGAAGGAGTGCGGTGACGCCGTGCGGCCAACCCGCGATTCTGCTACACACGCGGACCGTCTCGCCATTCATCCACAATCGCGTGAGCGGTAGCGTCCCGATGGAGTTCCTCGTCAACCAGACGTTCAACGGCGTGTCGTACGGCGCGCTGCTCTTCCTGCTCGCGGGCGGGCTCTCGCTCATCTTCGGCATGATGCGCATCGTGAACATGACCCACGGCTCCTACTATCTGCTCGGCGGCTACGTGGCCCTCACCGCGATGTGGAACGGCGGGCACTACCTGGTCGCCATGGTGGTGGCCGCGCTCGCCATCTCGCTGATCGGCGTGGCGGAGTGGAACGCGTTCCTCAAGCGCCTCTCCGGCCAGGAGCTGGGCCAGGTCCTCACCACGATGGGCTTCGCCCTGATCTTCCAGGACCTCGCGCTCGTGCTGTGGGGGGGCGACCCGTACACGATCCCGATCCCCGCCGTGCTCTCGGGCAGCGTCACGTCGGGGCCGTTCACGTTTCCGGTCTACCGGATCTTCATCGTCGGCGTGGCCCTGTTCGTGGCGGTGGTCCTGTGGCTGGTGCTCGAGCGCACGCGGATCGGGGCGATGATGCGGGCCACGGTGGACGACCCCGAGATGGCGCGGGGGGTGGGCATCAACGTGTTCTTGATCTCGATGGGCGTCTTCTGCCTCGGCGCGAGCCTCGCCGCGGTGGCGGGGGTGGTGGCGGGCGGCTTCGTCGGCGTCTACCCCGGCGCGGACTTCGAGATCCTCCCGTACGCGTTCGTGGTGGTCATCGTGGGCGGCATGGGCAGCCTCAAGGGCGCGGTGATCGGCAGCCTGATGGTCGGCCTCCTCGACAACTTCGGGAAGGCGCTCTTCCCGGAGCTGTCGTACTTCACGCTGTTCGCGCCGATGGCCCTCATCCTCGCGGTGCGGCCCACCGGGCTGTTCGGGCGGGTCTGATGGCGGGCGCCCTCGTCGGCCCGGCCATCGTGCTCGCCGGGCTCGTGGTCGCCCCGCCGTTCCTCTCTGGCTTCATGCTCACGCTGCTGACGCAGGCCATCATCTACGCCATCCTCGCCATGAGCCTGGACCTGATCCTCGGCTACACCGGGCTCTCGTCGCTGGGCCACGCCGCGTATCTCGGCCTCGGCGCCTATAGCGTGGGCATCCTCACCACGCGCCACGGCGCCGGGTTCTGGACGACGCTGATCGTCGGCGTCCTCGTCGCCGCGGCGGTGGCCGCGGTGTTCGGCCTCGTCGCGCTGCGCGCGACCGGCGTGTACTTCCTCATGATCACCCTCGCCCTCGGCATGGTGGTCTGGGGCCTCGCGCACCGCTGGGTGTCGCTCACCCAGGGCGACAACGGCATCTCCTCCGTCCCGCGCCCCCGCGGCCTGCCCGTCACGCTCACCGACGCCGTCCCCTACTACTACTTCGCGCTCGCCGGCTTCGTCGTCGCCTTCGTCGTCCTGCGGACGGTGGTGCGCTCGCCCTTCGGCCGCACGCTCGTGGGGATCCGCGAGAGCGAGTCGCGCATGCGCACGCTCGGCTATCACGTGTGGCTGCACAAGTACGTGGGCTTCATGATCGCGGGCGCGGTGGGCGGCTTCGCCGGCGTCTTCTGGGGCTACTACAACGGCTTCGTGAGCCCCAGCGACCTCGAGCTGGCCACGTCGGTGGAGACGCTCCTCATGGTGGCGCTCGGCGGCCGCGGCACCCTCCTGGGCCCCGCGCTGGGCGCGCTGCTCATCGTGCTGCTCAAGAACCTCGTCTCCGTGTACACCCAACGATGGCTCCTCATCCTGGGCGCGGTGTACATCGGAACCATCGTCTACGCGCCCGAAGGCATCGTGGGAGCCGTCCGGCAGCTCCGGACCTCGAAGAGAACGTGAATGAATGGCGAGACGGCTCGCCGCGTGTACGCGGAATCGCGGTGTTGCCCGCGCGCCGACGTCAACGTCCGCACGTCTTCACCACCTCGAAACAGGGAGGATCGCGCATGAACACACGGCGAATGACCTCGCTCGTCGCGCTTGCCGCGCTCGTCGTCACGGTGGGCGTCGTCGTCACGGCGGGCTTCGTGGGAACCCCGGCGGAGGCGCAGAAAGGGCCGATCAAGGTGGGCCTGCTCGCGCCGACCACGGGCGGCGCGGCGCAGATCGGCAAGGACATGGTCAACGGCTTCAACATGTGGCTGGAGGAGAACGGCGGGCAGATCGCCGGCCGCAAGGTCGAGGTGATCGTCGAGGACACCCAGGGCCAGCCCGCGCCCGCCCTCACGAAGCTGCGGAAGCTGGTGGAGAGCGACAAGGTGCACGTGCTCAGCGGCCTGCTCTTCGCTCACGTGGGCTACGCGCTGGCGCCCAAGGTGGACGAGTACAGGATCCCGATGCTCTACCCGGTGGTGTCGGCCGACGACCTGTCCCAGCGCAAGCCCGCGAAGTGGGTGGTGCGCACGGGCTGGACCTCCAGCCAGCCCAACCAGCCCTTCGGGGAGTACGTGGCCAAGACGCTCGGCTACAAGCGGATCGTCACCATCGCCAACGACTACGCGTTCGGGTGGGAGCAGGTCGCGGGCTTCCAGCGGACGTACGAGGAGAACGGCGGGCAGGTGGTGCAGAAGCTCTGGCCGCCGCTCGGCACCACCGACCTCGCCCCGTTCCTGTCCCAGATCCGCAAGGACGCCGACGCCGTCTTCGCGGTCATGGTGGCGGCGACCGCGCTCCGCTTCCCCAGGCAGTACCAGGACGCCGGGCTCAAGGCGAAGCTGCCGGTCATCGGCGGCGGGACCACCTTCGACGAGTTCGTCCTCCCCTCGCTGGGGGATGAGGCCATCGGCGGCATCACGCCGCTCATCTACAGCGCGGCGCTCGACACGCCGATCAACCGGCGCTTCGTGAAGGACTACCGCGCGAAGTTCGGCAAGGTTCCCTCGTACTACTCGGAGACCATGTACACGAGCGCCCGCTGGATCGCCGAGGCGGCCAAGGCGGCGGGCGGCGACCTGGAAGACCGCGAGAAGTTCCTCGCCGCGCTGCGCAAGGTGGAGATCCCCGACGCGCCCCGCGGCCCTCTGAAGCTGGACCAGTGGGGCGGCGTCGATCCAGAACATCTACGTGCGGAAGGTCGAGAAGAAGGACGGCGAGCTCTGGAACACCGTGATCCACACGTACCCCGCGGTCTCCCAGTTCTGGAAGTACAACCCCGAGGAGTTCCTGAAGCAGCCCGTCTACGACCGGAACAACCCGCCGTGCAAGCACTGCTGATCGCGGCGTGAGCGACTCCACGTCCATCGCGCTGTCGCTGACCGGGCTGGTGATGGAGTTCGGCGGCCTCCGCGCGGTGGACGGCGTCTCGCTGACGGTGCGGCCGGGGGAGCGCCGGGCCATCATCGGCCCCAACGGGGCGGGGAAGACCACGCTCTTCAGCCTCATCAGCGGCGAGCAGCGCCCGAGCGCGGGGACCATCGCGCTCTTCGGCCGCGACGTGACGCGGCTGCCTCCGTACCGGCGGGCCGCGCTCGGGCTCGCCCGCACGTACCAGATCACCAACCTGTTCCCGCGCCTGTCCGTGCTGGACAACTGCCTGCTCGCCGCGCAGGCGCTGTCGCCCGTGAAGCACCACGTGCACCGGTCCATGGGCCGCTACCCGGAGATCGCCGAGCGCGCGCTCGCCGTGCTGGAGTCGGTGGGCCTCGCGGCCAAGCGCAACGCGACGGTGCGGAACCTCTCCCACGGGGAGCAGCGCCAGCTCGAGATCGCGCTCGCCCTCGCCGGCGCGCCCCGGCTCATCCTCCTCGACGAGCCCACCGCGGGCCTGTCGCCCGCGGAGAGCCTCATGATGACCGGAGCTCCTCAAGCGCCTGGATCCCGCCATCACGCTGCTCGTCATCGAGCACGACATGGACGTGGCCTTCGCCCTCACCGACCGGATCACCGTGCTCCACTACGGCCGCGTGGTGGCCGACGGGCTCGCCGAGACGGTCAAGGCCGATCCCCTCGTGCAGGAGATCTACCTCGGGGGGAACGAGGCGTGAGCGCGGCGGGCCGAGGCCAGGGCTGATGCTCAACGTCCGCGACGTGCACACGTACTACGGCGACAGCTACGTGCTCCAGGGCATCTCGCTCTCCGTGCCCCGCGGGCGGGTCGTGGGCATCCTCGGGCGGAACGGCATGGGCAAGACCACGCTCATCCGCACCATCGTGGGCTTCACGCCGCCTCGCCGCGGGTCCGTCGTCTTCAAGGACCGCGACATCACGGGCTGGCCGTCGAACCGGTCGGTGGCGCTCGGCCTCGGGCTGGTGCCGCAGGGCCGGCGCGTCTTCCCGTCCCTGACCGTGCGCGAGAACCTCGAGGTGGCGCAGGCACGGAACGGCCGGGGCGGCGACGCGTGGTCCGTGGAGCGCGTGATGGACCTGTTTCCCCGCCTCCGCGAGCGCGCGGGCAACCGCGCGGGGAAGCTGTCGGGGGGCGAGCAGCAGATGCTCGCCATCGCCCGCGCCCTCATGACCAACCCCGAGCTGCTCCTCATGGACGAGCCCACCGAGGGGCTCGCGCCGCTGCTCGTGCGGGAGGTCGGGCGCGTCATCGAGCGTCTCAAGGCCTCCGGGCTGTCGATCCTCCTCGTCGAGCAGAACCTCGCGATGGCCATCCGCCTCGCCGACGACGTGCACGTGCTCTCGCGCGGGCGTATCGTCCACTCGGGGCCGGCGCAGGCGCTCTGGGCCAACGAAGAGGTCAAGGCGCGCTACCTCGGCGTATGACCCTTCACCACATGGACAGGGGAGTCACGCGGTGAGATTCGGCACCTTCTACTTCTTCCAGGCGCCGCCCGGGCAGCGCCACCGGGACATCATTCACGACGAGCTGACCCAGATCGAGTGGGCCGAGGAGCTCGGCTTCGACAGGTCTGGCTCACCGAGCATCACTTCATCGACTACGGCCTCGCCGTGGACCCCGCCACGCTCGCCGCCGCCGCGGCCTCGCGGACGCGCCGGGTGCGGATCGGCCTCGCCGCGGCCATCCTGCCGTTCCATCATCCGCTGCGCCTGGCCGAGCAGCTCGCGCTGGTCGACATCCTGTCCGACGGCCGGCTCGACGTGGGGGTGGGCCGCGGCAACCGCCCGCCCGAGTTCCGGGGCTACCACGTGCCGCAGGAGGAGAGCCGCGAGCGCTTCGACGAGACCGTGGAGGTGATGATCCGCGCGTGGACGGAGGACCGGTTCAGCCACGCCGGCCGCTTCTACACGGTGCCGGAGGCGAGCGTCATCCCCAAGCCCGTGCAGCGCCCGCACCCGCCGATCTACCAGGTCTGCGTGAGCAAGGACGGGATCGAGAACACCGCGCTCCGCGGCTGGCCCATGCTGAACTCCGTGCTGTTCGGGCCCGTCGACCAGCTCGTGGCCAACCGCACGGTCTACGTGGACACGCTCGAGAAGGCCGGCCGGAGCCCCGCGGAGATCGCGGCGCTCCTCGGGCGCTGGGGCGTGTCGCGCCAGATCTACGTGGCCGAGACCGACGCCGAGGCCCTGGCCGAGGCCAAGGACGCCGAGCTCTGGTACCAGGAGTCCTTCCGCCGCTTCGTCCTTCCCGAGCGCATCGAGGACGAGCATCCCGCGCTCCAGCCCGGGTTCCGCGCCATGGCCGAGCGGTTGTCGGCGGTGCGGTGGGAGACGCTGGTGCGCGAGACGCTGGCCTTCGGCTCACCGGACACGGTGGCCCGGCACATCGAGGCGATGCGCCAGATCGGCGTTGGCCAGGTGCTGTGCTGGATGAGCTTCGGGGGCCTTTCGATGGACCGCGTGCGCCGGTCCATGGAGCTCTTCGCGCACGAGGTGATGCCCCGCTTCCGCTGAGTGTCGCCCGCGCGATGGGCCGGCGCTTCGGGCGCGCGTGGGCGGGGCGGCGGGGAGGCACCAGGGGTCCCGGGACCACGCCGCACGCGGTCATCAGGTGCGGGCACGCGAGCTTCGCCCGCCCGCACCTTGCGCCAACCTCCCGGGAAGGGAGCACACATCAACAGCGGGCAGCCGGGGGGCGGTGGGGAGGCACCAGGGGTCGCCGGGGCCCTTCCCCTCCATCGGTAGACGGACCGAGCGCGCCCGGATGGAGCCCAGTCCCAGCGGGGCAGCGGACGCGTGCGGCGTGGTCCCGGGACCCCTGGTGCCTCCCGCCGCCCCGCCCTCGCGCGTGCGCGCGGGCTTTGAGGGGTATCGCGTGCCGCTACCGGACGTAGTAGCCGGAGACGCGCCAGGCGCCGTCGGCGTCGAGCATCGGCGTGATCGTCTCGACGGCGGCGGCCTTGTTCTCGAACGTCGTGTCGTACTGGATGACCACGTAGCTCCCGTCGGGGGCGCCGGGTAGGGTCGTCGCGTGCTGGCGGGACTTGAGCGCGCGCGAGCGGACCTTGCCGAGGGGCTCGCGGGCCGCCGACGCGGCCTGACGCCACTGGTCCCTGGTGACCGCCCGCTTGAAGAAGCCCGCCGACTGGTCCCAGGAGGCGTCGTACTTGCCCTCGTCCACCAGCTTGAGCCACGCCTCGGCCTTCGCCTGCGCGGCGTCCTCCCGGCTCTGCGCCCACGCGGTGGCGGCCACGGCGATGGCGAGGACCAGCGCGGCGATGGCGCGGGCCCTCACGAGCCCGCCCCGGGGCCGTCCGCGTAGGGCAGCGGGCCGGCGTACTCGGAGTGCAGCGGCGTCCAGCGCATCGCCCAGAGCTGGGTCAGCGTCCCCGCGAGCTGCCGCAGGTGAAGGCCGTCGTGGGTCACCCACGCGGCGAGGAGGTCGAGGCCGGAGAGCTGCCCCAGGATGCGGAGGGGCCGGGCGCCGGCCAGGGCTTCGGGCTGCACCGCGGCGAGAAAGTCCAGGCTCGCGCGCCGCCGCGACTCGAGGTCTGCGAGGGCGCTGGCCAGGTCCTCGTCCCGGTAGCGGCGCTCGACCGCCCAGCGCTCGGGATCGATCGGGACGAACTGCCCGCCGCCCTCCACGATGACCCGCACCCGTGCCCCGAAGTCCTCCGTCTCCTCGTCACGGAGGTGGCAGACGATCTCCACCGGCGACCACTCGCCCGGCGCGGGCCGGACGCGCGCGCCCGCCGCGTCGAGGCCCCCGAGCATCGCGTCGAGCACGGCGGGCTGCCGCGCCAGCTCGCGCCGCGCCTGATCGAGCAGGAGCCGCGCGTCGATCGTCATCACGCCATCGCCTGGCCGCCGTTCACGTCGAGCGTGGCCCCGGTGATGAAGGCGGCCTCGTCGGAGGCGAGGAAGAGGACGGCGTCGGCGATCTCCCGCGGCTCGCCCAGCCGGCGAGCGGGGATGGCCTCGGCCACGCGCCGTGTGTCCTCCGGCGTCCGGGCGCGGAGCACGCGGTCGGTGGCGGTGGTGCCGGGGGCCACCGCGTTCACCGTGATGCCGTGAGGCGCCACCTCGAGCGCAAGGTGACGCGTGAAGCCGATCACGCCGGCCTTGGCTGCCGCGTAGTGCGACGTGACGCGCACGGCCGCGCCGCGCGCCACCACCGACGCGAGGTTCACGATCCTCCCGCCTCCCTGCCGCTTCATGAGCGGCACCACCGCCTTCGAAAAGATGAAGACGCTGGTCAGGTTGGAGGCGAGGATGGCGTGCCACTCCTCCTCGGGGATGTCCTCGGTGTCGCGGAAGGCCGCGAAGCCGCCGGCGTTGTTCACGAGCACGTCGACCCGGCCCCAGCGCTTCGTGACCAGCTCGACGGCGGCCCCGGCGTCGGCTGAGCGCGTCGCGTCGGCCCGCACGGCGACGGCATCGGCGCCCTGCCCGACCAGGTTCTTCACCACGCCCTCGGCCCCGGAGAGGTCCAGGTCCACGACGGCCACGCGGGCGCCCTCTCGCGCGAACGCCTCGGCGATGGCCGCGCCGATCCCCTTCGCCCCGCCCGTCACGATCGCGACTTTGTCCTTGAGCCTCATCCCTCGTCCTCCGTCCTGCGTGGCGCGCTGTCCTGTTGCACGGTTCATGTTCGTGCGGGGGCGGCGCCCGCGCAACCGGATTCTGGGGAGGCTCGGCCGAGAGCGAGACGCGGCGCAGGAAGCGGAGTTCTCCGTCGACCGAGGGCGAACTGTCCTTGACGCGGCGCAGGACGCGCGGCAGTATCGCCCCATCCTCCTCCTCTACGCGGTCACAATGTTCGTCGGCGCCACGCTGCTCTTCGTGGTGCAGCCCATGGCCGGGAAGATGATCCTCCCGTTGCTCGGCGGCACCCCGGCGGTGTGGAGCACCTGCATGGTCTTCTTCCAGGCCGCGCTGCTCGGGGGCTACGCCTACGCCCACGCCAGCGCGGCGCGGCTTCCCGTCCGCGCGCAGACGGGCCTGCACATCGTCCTGCTCCTCCTGCCCCTGGCCGTGCTGCCCCTCGGCGTCGACCCCGCGCGCCTGCGCGGCGGCGAGGCGAGCCCCGTGCTCGACGTGCTGACCCTGCTCTCGTTCTCGGTCGGGCTCCCGTTCTTCGCGGTGAGCGCCACCGCGCCGCTGCTCCAGCGCTGGTTCGCGCACACCGGCCACCGCGCGGCCGCCGATCCGTACTTCCTCTACGCCGCGAGCAACGCGGGCAGCATGCTCGCGCTCCTCGGCTACCCGACGCTGATCGAGCCGTGGCTGCCGCTGCGCGGCCACGCCTGGCTCTCGCAGACCGGGCTCTGGACCCTCGGCTACGTCCTCCTCGTCGCCCTCATCGTGCTCTGCGCGGTCGTCCTCTGGCGCGATCGCGCCGCGCACGGCTGGCGCCCGGCCCTGCAGGGCGGCTCGGAACCCGAGCCGACCGGGGCTGCCGACGTGGCGCGGACCGTGCCGCCGTCGGAGGCCCTTGGTTGGGGCCGGCGTCTCCGGTGGATCGCGCTCTCGTTCGTGCCGTCGAGCCTGCTCCTGGGTGTCACCACCTACGCGACCACCGACATCGCGGCGGTCCCGCTCCTCTGGGTGCTGCCGCTCGCCATCTACCTCCTGAGCTTCATCCTCGTCTTCGGGCACTGGCCGGCGTGGCTCCACGCGCGGGTGCGGACGGCCGCGTTCCCCGCGCTCCTCGTCGGGCTGTTCCTCGTCATCTCCGCGTACCGGCCGCGGCTGTGGCTGGTGATGCTCGTGCACCTCGCGCTGCTCTACCTGGTGTCGCTCGCGTGCCACGGCGAGCTCGCCCTCGACCGTCCCTCGACCCGGCACCTCACCGAGTTCTACCTGCTGATCTCGGTGGGCGGCGCGCTCGGCGGGCTCTTCAACGCCCTCGTGGCCCCCGTCGTGTTCGACTCGCTCGCGGAGTATCCGATGGCCATGGTGCTGGCGTGCATGCTGCTCCTGCGGCGGCGGCCGGGCAGCCTCCGCGGGTCCCTCGCGCGGGACCTGGCGATCCTCGTCGGCCTCGTCGCCCTCGCGATCCTCCTCGACTCGGACACGGTGAGGGTCCGGACGGACCTCTCGTTCATGCGGCGCTGGCTCGGCCTCGAGGGCGAGACGTGGTCGGATCGGCTGGAGCTCGTCGAGCCTGGCCTGAATCGCCTGCTCGTGTACGGCACGCCGGTCTTCCTGGCCGCAAGCCTGCGTCGCCGGCCGGTGCTCCTGGGCGTGGCCCTGGCGAGCGCGCTCGTCGCGGTGGGCTTCGCCGACGCGCGCAAGGAGGACCAGATCCGCCAGGCCCGGAGCTTCTTCGGCGTCGTGCGGATCAACCGCGACCGCGAGGAGGAGGGCTACATCGAGCTGCGTCACGGCACCACGCTGCACGGCCGGCAGAGCCTCGACCCGAAACGCCGGGCCGAGCCGATCTCGTACTACCACCGGGGCGGGCCGGTGGGGCAGCTCTTCGACGAGCTGGACGGGCGCAGCGGCAGCCGGCGCATGGCGGTGATCGGCCTCGGCACGGGAACGATGGCCGCCTATGCGCGGCCGGGCGACGCGGTCACGTTCTACGAGATCGACCGGCTGATCCGCGAGATCGCCTTCGACCCGAAGTACTTCACGTACATGACCGATGCCCGCGACCGCGGCGTCTCGCTGCGCGTGGAGCTTGGCGATGCGCGGGTGCGCCTGGACGAGGTGCGGCGGGAGCGGCCGGGCGAGCGTTACGACGTGATCGCCGTCGACGCCTTTTCCTCGGACGCCATTCCCGTCCACCTGCTCACCCGGGAGGCCGTGCGCCTCTATCTGGAGATGCTCAAGCCGGACGGCATCCTCACCATCCACATCTCCAACCGCTACCTGGACCTCGAGCCGGTGGTGGCGAGCCTCGCCGCCGACGCGGCCCTCGGAGGACGGCTCATCCAGCACGACGACTCGGCGGAGTCCGCGGGCGCGGCCCGCTCCACGTGGGTGGCCCTGGCCCGCACCGAAGCGGCTCTCGGCGCGCTCGCCCGCTCCGAGAGGTGGACGGCGTCGCCGCTGGCGCTGGATCCCGCGGTCGGCGTGTGGACGGACGACTTCCACAACCTGCTCACGGTGTTCAAGTGGAAGTGACGCCGCGCGGCGACGTTCAGGCGGGCCGGGGCCGTCGCCGCCGGTCGCGCAGGATCTCGCGGGCCGCGTTCATGCCCGGCGCTCCCATGACGCCGCCGCCCGGGTGGGCGGCCGCCCCGCACAGGTAGAGGCCGACGATGGGCGTGCGGTAGCCCGCGTAGCCCGGCACGGGCCGGAACGCGAAGAGCTGCCCCGCCGTCATCGCCCCCTGGAAGATGTTCCCGCCGGTGAGCCCGAACGTCCGCTCGATGTCGAGCGGCGTCAGCACCTGTCGTCCCCGCACCGCCCCGCGCACGTTCGGCGCGTACTCGGCGAGCAGGTCCAGGCACCGGTCGGCGAAGCCCTCGCCGATCTCGTCCCAGCTCGCGTCCCGGAGCGCGTAGGGCGCGTACTGCACGAACATCGACATGAGGTGCATGCCGGGGGGCGCCACGGTGGGATCCACCACCGACGGGATCGTGCACTCGAGCACGGGCCGGGTGGATGGCCGGCCGTACTTGGCCTCGTCGTGGGCGCGCTCGATGTAGTCGAGGTCGGGGCAGATGTGGATGGTGCCGCGGTGCTGCGGGCCGGGCTCGGCGCCCGGGCACGCGCGGAAGCTCGGCAGCTCGGCCAGCGCCACGTTGATCTTGAGCGACGCGCTCTCGTACCCGATGCGCTCCACCGCGGCCACGAAGTCCGCGGGCAGGGCTCGCGGGTCGACGAGCCGGGTGAACGTCACGCGCGCGTCGGCGTTCGACGCCACCACCGGCGCCTCGTACTCGTCGCCGTTGGCGAGCGCGACGCCGGTGACCCGGCCTCCGCGCTCGAGCACCCGGAGGACCTCCGCGTCGCACCGGATCTGCGCGCCGAGGCGCCGGGCGGCCGCGGCGAGCGCCTGCGTGAGGCTCCCCATGCCGCCACGCACGTAGCCCCACACGCCGCGCTTGCCGTCGGTCTCGCCCATGACGTGGTGGAAGAGCACGTACGCGGTGCCCGGGGTCGAGGGGCTCGCCATCGCCCCGATGATGGCGTCGGTGGCGAGCGTCGACTTGAGCTCGACCGACTCGAACCAGCGGTCGAGGACGGTCCGAGCGGGGGCGGTGAGGATCTCGACCGCCTCGGACGCCGCCGGGCCGAGCCGGCGGAAGGCTCGCCCCAGGGACAGGAGGCTCCAGAGGTCGCGCGCGCGCGGACGGAGCACGTCGGGCGGCGTCATCGTGAGCGTGGGCTCCACGAAGTCCGCCACGCGCTCGAGCATGGCCTCGTAGGCCGGGTAGCGCTCGGCGTCACGCGCGCTGAACTTCCCGATCTCGCGCCGGTTCAGCTCGGGGTCCGACCCGAGGAGGAGGAAGCGTCCGTCGGGGTAGGGCGTGAACGACGACGGGTTGCGGGCGAGGACCTCGAAGCCGTGGTGGCGGAGGCCGAGGTCGCGCACGATCTCCGGCCGGAAGAGGCTGGCGACGTACGCGGCGGTCGACACCTTGAAGCCGGGGAAGGTCTCCTCCGTGACGCACGCGCCGCCCACCACGTGACGGCGCTCGAGGACGAGCACCTGGAGGCCGGCGCGCGCCAGGTAGCACGCGGTCACCAGGCCGTTGTGCCCGGCGCCGACCACGATCGCGTCGTAGCGGCCGGCTCTCGACATGCGGAGCGCGGGGACGCGGTGGTCCGCCGCGTCAGCGCGGGGGCGGCGCCGGGGCCGCCCGGCCGTCGATCGCGGTGACGACCACCGCGAGGTCCTCGCCCTGATGGCCGGCCGCGAGCGCCCCGGCGTAGAGGCGCTCGGCCACGTCGGTGAGCGGCAGCGACGCGCCCACGGCGCGCGCCGCGTCCTGGATCAGGTGCAGGTCCTTCATGAACAGCTCGAGCTTCATCTGGGGCGGAAACTCCGCGCGCGCCATCATGGGCCCGCGCACCTCGAGCATGCGCGAGGCGCCGGCGCTCCCGGTGAGCACCTCGAGCGCGCGGGTCATGTCGAGGCCGGCGCGCTGCGCCAGGGCCAGGGCCTCCGCGGCGGCGGCCGAGTGCAGGCCCACCAGGAGGTTCGCGGCCAGCTTCAGCACCATCGCGTGCGGGGCCGGCCCGACGTGGACCACGCGCGGCAGCATCGACTCGAGCACGGGCCGGCACCGCTCGTAGAGCGCGGGATCGCCGCCCACGAAGAACGCGCCATCGCCGCGCGCCACCATGCCGCTCGTGCCGCTCACCGGGCAGTCGAGGAAACCCAGGCCGCGCTCGGCGGCGCCGCGGGCCAGGCGCTCGGTGAGCGCCGGCGAGATCGTGCTCATCTGCAAGATCACCGTGCGCCCCGGACGCCCGGGGCCGATGCCGTCCGCGCCGAGCACCGTGCGCTCCACGCTGTCCAGCGACGGCAGCACCACGCAGACGAGGTCCGTGCGGTCCGCCACCTCGCGGGCGGAGGCCGCGACCGCTCCGCCGAGGCCGCGCAGGGCCAGGCCGCGCTCGGCGAGCACGTCGTGGCCCACCACGTCGTGGCCGGCGCCACGCAGCCGCGACGCGAGCGCGCCGCCGAGGAGACCCAGGCCGATCATTCCGACAGTCGTCATGACGTGTGCTCCCTCCTGAGCGGGCCGGCTGAGCGGGCGAGGCCGTCGCGCCCGGTCGGGCTCGTCACGCGCGTGGCTAATGAGCCCCGCGCATCAGACTAATGCCGAGCGGTGGGATTGTAGAGGCCCGTGGCGGTTACCGTATTCTGCGAGGGTCACTAGAGGCGGATCAGAGCGCGCGGCGCTGAGGGGCGACCTCGAACCGCTTGCCGCCGTGGGTCACGAGGACGCGAAGATTGCTCGGGGTGCGGGGCCCGACGGGCACGCGGGCCCGGTAGACGCCCGGCGTCGAGGTCGAGGTGAGGCGCGCCTGGAGATCGCTTCCGTCCGGCAGCCAGCCGTGGAGCGAGACCTCGGCGTTGACCAGCGGCTGGCCGCGCGCGTCGGACAGGCGCGCGGTGTACGTGATGGTCCGCTCCTCGGCCCGGCCCGCCGCGTCGCTCTGGATCTCCACCCTGGGCGGGCCGCTCGGGCTGGCGTCCGGCGGCGCCTCGGCGCGTGTCGCAGCGAGGTGACGAGGCGCGGGCGCTTCGCGGAACGCCGCCGTCTGCCGCGGCGCGGGCGTCTCGCGGACCGCGGTGGCGGGCTGCGGGGCCGCCGGCGTCGCTGGCTGCGGGGCCGCCGGCGTCTCGCGGGCCGCCGACGTGGTGGTTGCCGGAGCCTCGCGCGCGGCCATGGGCGCGCGGTCGGAGGTGGTCTCCGGCCGCGCGGTCGTGATCTCGGGCGCCGGCGTCTCGACGGCCGCGGACGGAGCGACGATCGGAGACGGCGTCACCCGCGCGTCTCGCGCCGCGGCGGGATCGGGCGGGTCCGGCGGCTCGAGCGCCACGAACGCCGCGGCCGCGGCAACGGCGGCGATGGCGCCCCCCAGCATCCACAGCGTCCGCGGCCGCCGCGGCAAGCGCCCGCGCTCTCCCGGCGCGGCCGCCCGTCCCGGCGACGGCGCGGGCGCCGCGTTCGCCATCGCGGCCACCGCCTGCCATCCCGACTGGAGGCCTTCTCGGGCGCGGGTGACCGTGGACAGTGACTGCTGCCGGGCCGTCTCGAGCCTGTCTCGCGCGCTGGTGACGGACGGCAGGGCCGGCAGGGATGGCCACGCCGCCGGCAAGGACCGCCACGCCGTCTCGATCCGATCGCGGGCATGCAGCGCCTGCGCCTTCCACGCCGGCGGTCGCTCCTCCGGCGGCGGCTCCAGATCGCGGACGATGGCGCCGTTCTCGTCGAGCACCACGAAGCCATGCGTCTGGATCTCTCGATCGACGTCGGACGGCTTCCGCCGGTCGACGGCGGGCGCGCCGGAACCGGCGCGGCGGCGATCCACGACGATCTCGATGGAGTCCGGCCCCTCGCGGTCTCTTTCGAAGGCCACGATCAGATAGCCGTACAGCAAGGGCGCGCCGTGGGCGACGATGCAGAGACGTCTCATGACGTTGCCTCGGGCGCCCGGCCCCGAGAGGGGCCGTCCGGACGCCGGGTACCATCTTAACCCCGGCCCGCGCCTCCGGTCGCAAACCGCGAAGCGGGCCCCGCCGGCCGGGCTACGAGGCGGGACGCGCCGACGGGAAGCGCGGCGCGCGCTTCTCCCGGATGGCCGCGAGCCCCTCGCGCACGTCCTCGTCCATGAACGTGAGCATTTCGAGCGCGATCGACTGGTCGAAGATGGGCCCGGCCATCCGCAGCCAGTTGTTCAGCGAGCGCTTCGTCCAGCGGATGGCCTGCTGGGCCCCGGCGGCGAGCTTGTCCGCGACCTCGAGGGCCTTCGGCATGAGGTCGGCGGGGGGCACGCAGAGGCTGACGAGGCCGATCCGCTCCGCCTCCTTGCCGTCGATGAAGTCGCACGTGAGCAGGTAGTACTTGGCCTTGGCCATGCCGCAGAGAAGCGGCCAGACGATGGCCGCGTGGTCGCCGGCGACGACGCCGAGGCGGGTGTGGCCGTCGGTGATGCGCGCGGTCTCGGACATGATGCTGATGTCGGCCAGAAGCGCCACGACGAGCCCCGCGCCCACCGCCACGCCGTTGATCGCGGAGATCACCGGCTTGTCGAGGTTGATCATGTTGTAGACGATGTCCGACGCCTCCCGCACGGTGCGGGCCAGGCGCTTCGGGTCCCGGGAGTTGGCGTCGACCATGTCGAGGTCCCCGCCCGCCGAGAACGCCTTGCCCGCGCCGGTGACCACCGCGACGCGCGCCGCGTCGTCGGCGTCGAGGGTGAGCCACACCTGCGTCAGCTCCCAGTGCAGGCGGTCGTTGGTGGCGTTGAGGCGCTCGGGGCGGTTGATGGTGATCAGCACCACGCCGTTTGGCCGCCGCTCGAAGACGAGATGCTGGTAGTCCGCGTAGGTCATGTGTCTTTTTCCTCCTGTCGCGAATGGTTCCGCCGTACCCGGTTACCTCGCGTCCCCCCGAGCGCGCGCGCCGACGAGGCCGCATCTTCCGATCCCCCCCCACTCAGCCCGGCAGGTGGATCCTCGCGTACTGCGCGTCGACGACGAGGCCGTCGGCGCTCACCGCGAAGCTCGACGTGATGAGCCCGCGCGCGCCTGTCATCGCGCCGTCGCCGTCCGTGACCGTCCACATCACGGTGCCCCACTGCCAGCCCGGCATGGGGGCAGGGCCGACGTGGCCGCGGCCGATGGTGGAGAACCGGATCCGCCCGAGGGCGCCGTAGGTGATGGTGCCGCTTTCCACGAAGGTGCCATCGGGCTCGCGCCGCACCTCGGACTCGAGGACGGCCTCGTCCCCGTCGAGGACCTCGCGCGGGGGTTGTCTGACTCCGCCGAACAGCCGTGACATCGCGCTCGTGCTGGCACACGTGACGCCTTCGCCTCGATGGCTTAGCTCCCATACCTGATCCGCGGGTCCAGGTACCCATACAGCAGATCCACCGCCAGGTTGATGCTCATGAACAGCACCGCGACGAACAGGATCGTGCTCTGCGTCAGGGGATAGTCGCGCTGGTAGATCGACCAGAGGACGAGGCGACCCACGCCGGGCAGCGTGAACACCTCCTCGATGACCACGGCACCGCCCAGGAGGATGCCGACCTGGAGACCCACCACGGTGACCACCGGGATCATCGCGTTCGCGAATGCGTGCTTGAGGATCACCGCGCGCCCGGCCAGCCCCTTGGCCGTGGCCGTGCGCACGTACTCCGAGCGCAGCACGTCGAGCATGCACGCGCGCGTGGTGCGCGCGATGTTCGCCGCGCTCGCCGTGCCCAGGCAGAGCGCGGGCAGAGCCATGATCGTGAGGTTCTTCCGCGGATCGGTGAAGAGGTCCACCCAGACCACCGGCGGCATCCATCTCAGGACGAGCGAGAAGAGCAGGATCAGCATCGTGCCCTGCCAGAACACGGGCATGGACAGGCCCACGAGCGTGCCGACGCGCGTGGCGGCGTCCAGCGGCCCATCGCGGCGCGTGGCGGACAGGATGCCGGCGGGGATGCCCACGACGACGGCGAAGAGGACGGCGAGGACGGTCAGCTCGAGCGTCACCGGGAGCCGCTCCAGGATGAGGCCGAGCACGGGCTTGCCCGTCCGCCACGACGTGCCGAGATCGCCGCGGACGAGCTGGCCGATCCACTGCGCGTACTGCACGTGCCACGGCTGGTCGAGCCCGAAGAACCGCTTGAGCTCGGCGACCATGGCCGGGCTCACGATCGGCGTCGGCGCCGATCATCTGCTCGACCACGGTGCCGGGGATGAGCCGCAGCATGAGGAACACGAGCACGGTGAGGCCGGCCAGCGTCAGCCCCATGGAGTAGAGCCGGACGGCGAGGTAGCGAGTCACCGCATCACGTCCCCGAGACCACGCGGCGAGGTGACGCGGCCGACCCTCACCCTGAGCCTCTCCCTGGAAGGGAGAGGGAATGGGGCGATCACGCGCGGTCGAGCCAGACGCCCTCGAAGCCGTAGAGAAGCGTGGTCGGGTGCTGGCGGAACCCCTTCACCGACGCCTGGGTGAAGTCGATGGTGTCGGCGGAGAAGAGCCAGAGGTGCGGGACGTGCTCGAGGATCATGACCTGCGCGCGGTCGTAGATGTCCTTGCGCTTCTTCGCGTCCATCGTGCGGCGGCCCTCCTCGAGGAGGGCGTCGAGGTCGGGCACGCTCCAGCTGTTCCAGTTCTGGCCCTTGGTGGAGTGGAGCGCGCGGAAGAACGCGGTGTCGGGGTCGGCGTAGCCGGGCGTGGTGTTCATCGTCATGTCGAAGTCCTTGGCGAGCCACCGCTTGATCCACACCGCGTACTCGACGTTCTCGATCTCCGCGGTGATGCCGATCTTCTTGAGCTGGGCCGCCACCACCGGCGCGCCCGACACCATGGTCGGGAACGTGGGGATCACGCCGAGCTTCACCGTGAAGCCGTTGCCGACGCCGGCCTCGACGAGCAGCTTCTTGGCTCGGTCGACGTCCGGCTTGTAGTAGCGCATCCACTGCGCCTCGGGAAGCTGCCACTGCTTCATGGGCGCGGTGGCGGGGGGGGTGAGCCGGCCGAAGCCGGAGGCGGCCACGCGCAGGATCTGCCCGCGATCCACCGCCCAGCTGATGGCCTGGCGCACCCGCACGTCCTTGAGGGGCCCGCGGCTCGCGTTGATGTTGAGGAAGTCGTAGCCGAGGCGGGAGCTCCGGTAGCCGGTGAGCCCCTTCTCGTCCTTCAGCAGGTTGAAGTTCTTGTTGTCCTCGATGAACGCGTGGTGGATCTGGCCGGTGCGGAGCGCGGCCACGATGTTGGCCTCGTCGGGGATGATGCGGAGGTTGACCTCGTCGACGAGGGGCAGGCCCTTCTTGAAGTAGTCGGGGTGCCGCTTGAGCACCATCTGCTGCTCGACCTTCCAGTCGGTGAGCATGAAGGGGCCGGTGCCGAGCGCGGCCTTGTTCAGGTCGCCGTGCTTCTTGATGCCGGCCTCGCTGATGATGAAGCCCCAGAAGCCGCCGAGAGCGGCGAGGAGCCCGGCGAACGGCTCCTTGGTGAGGAACTTCACCGCGTACTTGCCCGCCGGCTCCACCTTGTCGACCGCGATGAAGTCCGACTTGCCCGGCGACTTGTCGAAGAGACGGTCGAAGGTGAACTTCACGTCCGCGGAGGTCATCTCCTGGCCGTCGTGGAACTTCACGCCCTGCCGGAGCTTGAACGTCCACGTGAGGCCGTCCCGGCTCACCTCCCACGACTCGGCGAGCTCGGGCGTGGGATTCATCTCGGGGTCGAAGCGGACGAGCTGGTTGTACATCATCGGCGAGCGGCGGCTGCGCGAGAACGCGGGCACGAGCTGCGGGTCGAGGCCCGTCGCCTCCGTCGTCTGGGCGGAGACGAACGTGCCGCCCGGCTTCGGCGTCTGCGCGCGCGCGGGCCGCGGCAGGGCGAGCGCGCCCGCGGCGAGGCCGCCGGCCCTGAGGAGGTCGCGCCGGGTGAGGGACGAGGAGCGGTGGGGGGTGGTATGATGCCTCCTTCGTCCGCTCGTGCGCCTTCCTCGTGGAATCAGCCTCGCGTGCGTTGTGCAATTGCGCGGGGCTCATCACGCCGCGCCGGGGTCGAGGACGTCGCGCAGGCCGTCACCGATCAGGTTGAAGGCCAGGACGGCGACCATGATGGCGATCCCGGGGAACACCGAGATCCACGGCGCCGTCTCGAGATAGGTGCGTCCTTCGTTCAGCATGTTCCCCCACGACGGCGTGGGCGGCTGGGCGGACAGACCGAGGTAGCTCAGCGAGGCCTCGATCAGCACGGCCTGGGAGAAGGCGACCGTGCCTTGCACGACGAACGGCGAGAGCACGTTGGGCAGGATGTGCTTGACGGCGACGGCGAGGCGCGAGGCGCCGAGCGCGCGCACCGCCTCGACGTACTCCTTCTCGCGCTCGGCGAGCACCGGCCCGCGCATCACCCGCGAGAGGAGCGGCGTGTAGACGATGGCGATGGCGATGACCGCGCTGTTGATCCCGGGCCCGCGCATGGCCGCGATGCCCACGGCGAGGAGGAGGCCGGGGATGCTGAAGAACACGTCCATCACTCGGTTGATCGCGTTGTCCCACATCCCGCCCAGGTAACCGGCGGCGAGGCCCAGCGTGCCGCCCGCGAGCATGGCGATCCCGATCGACACCACCGCCACGTACAGGGAGACGCGCGCTCCGTGGATGACGCGGCTCAGGACGTCGCGGCCGAAGCGGTCGGTGCCGAGGAGGGCCTGCGCGCTCGGCCGGGCCTCGATGAGGTCGAAGTTCTGCTCGTCGGGCGGATGCGGCGCGATGACGCCGGCGAACACCGCCATGAGCACGATCCCGAGCGCGCCCACCGCGCCCGCCACCACGATCGCGCTCCGGAACGTCCGCCGGAGCTGGCGGCCCCACCGGCGCGGCGCCTCGGCCGCGACCGGCCTGCCCGTCACGGCGACGCCGCGGGGTGCCGTCATCCGGCCAGGCCGACGAAGCCCGACCACCACTGGAACTTGCCGCCGAGCTCGACGTCGTACTTGCGGCCGAGCCGGAGCGTGCCGTCATCCCCGATGCGGAACACGGAGAGCGCCGCGGGCACCTTGCGGACGTCGTTGCCGTCGCGCACGAGCATGTCCGCGACGCTCGCCGCGACAAGGATCCGGCCGCTGGGATCGATGCTGAACGTCCGGACGTGGTAGGACTGCGGGTCGGCGTGCTGGATGGCCCTCGGCTCGCCGGTGCCCGGGTCGATCGAGAACACCGCGATGCTGTTCTCGCCGCCCCGGAACACGCGCTGGCCGTTCCACGGCACCGTCGCGCTGGCGCGATTCGAGACGTACACGGTGCGGCCGTTCGGATGGACGTGGATGGCCCCGGCCGCCTGCGGGACGTCGATGCCGTAGGTGCCGATCGTGCTGGGCAGGTTGTACGCCGGCTCCGCGGCCAGGCGGTCGCCGTCGCGGCGATGCATGTGCAGCTGGTTCTGCGATTCCACCGAGACGTACACCCACGCCTGCGTTGGATGGAAGTCGAGGTGACGGGGACCATATCCCAGCCCGCCCTTGCCGCCCACGGGCAGGCTGGCGAGCGGCGAGAGCTGGCCGTCCTGGAAGCGGTAGATCTTCAGGGCCCCCGGATCCTCGGCCTTCGCAGGCTCGGGGCGGTTGCCCCGGGTCACCATGATCACCGCCCGGTTGCCGGGCATCGCGAGCACCTGGTGCGCGAAGATGCCCATGTCGATGCGAGCCGTCTGCGCCACCGCCGGGCCGACGGTGCCGTCGGCCGCGATGCGGTGCACGGTGAGGTTGCTCGGGTTGTTGTAGCAGGTGAGGGCATAGGCGCCGGTGGCGTCCACGCTGCTGTGGATCGGCCGCTGCGGCAGCGCCTGCGGCTCGCCGTGCATCGCGAGCGCGCCCGTCGCGTCGATGCGCACCGCGCACAGCCGGTGCACCGAGCCGGGGCTGGGCGCGTTGCCCGAGGCGGCGTCGCTGGTCGACACGTACAGGTATCGGCGAGACGGATGCGGCCAGACGTACTGCACGTTGGAGGGCAGCGTGATCGACGCGCGGCGTGTGAGCGCCGCGTTGTCCACGTCAACGTCCCAGTGGGTGAGCTGGTCGCCCACGCTTTGATAGAGCACCGTCCGTCTCCCTCCGCGAGGAGCATGCTAGGCCGGGCCGTGGGGGCGGTCAACCGACGAGGGCGGGCCGAGCGCGGCCCGGCCGCCGGGCCGGGCGCCCGGGTCCCGCCGGCGCGACATGCTTGCGGGGCGCCCGGTCCATCGGCCATGATTCGGGTGACCTCATCCCCGCGCCCGGGAAGGAGACACCCATGCGCCTGCTGCCCGCGGAGACGGCATCGTTCCCCTCGCCGATCCCGACACAGTTCGTGGCCAGCGACGAGTTCACGCCTGCGCCGCAGACGGAGCGCCAGAAGCAGGTCGAGGCGCGCGTCAAGGAGCTGGGCGACCGGCTCGCGAAGCGGCAGGGCCTGAGCCGCCGCGCGTTCTTCCAGACCGCGGCGGGGATGGCGGCCGCGTTCGTGGCCATGAACGACGTCTACGGCCCCGTCTTCGGCGTCAGCCTCGCCGAGGCGCAGAGCCCGGACGTGGCCAACGAGCGGGCCAAGGCGCTCGCCGGCCAGTTCATCATGGACATGCACACGCACTTTCTCCGCGACGACACGCGGCTCGAAGGCTTCGTGCGCTCGCGGGAGGCGGTGGGCAAGGCGGGCTGGAACCCGATGCTGGCCGGCAAGACGCAGACGCTCGACGACCTGAAGTTCGCGAACTACTTCAAGGAGATCTACTTCGACAGCGACACCAAGGTGGCGCTGATCTCCGGCTCGGGCTCGGAGGAGCCGCGCGACTGGTTCCTCACCAACGAGATGAAGGCCGAGGCGCGGGCCAAGGTCAACCGGCTCACCGGCTCGCAGCGCCTCATGTCGCACGCGATCTTCATGCCCGGCATGCCGGGATGGATGGACGCGGTGGACGAGGCCATCGCGCAGCTCAAGCCCGACTCGTTCAAGGGCTACACGGTGGGCGACAACACCAACAAGCAGCTCTCCAAGCACCCCTGGCGCATGGACGACGAGAAGCTCCTGTACCCGTTCTACGAGAAGCTCGTGAAGGCGGGGCTCGTGAACGTGTGCGTGCACAAGGGCCTCTACCCGATGTCGACCACGCAGCGGTTCCCGGACCTCGTCCAGTACGCCGACGTGCGCGACGTGGGCAAGGCCGCGAAGGACTGGCCGCAGCTCAACTTCGTCATCTACCACTCGGCCTTCCGGTTCACCGGCGGCGAGGGCAAGAACGGCCTGGCCCAGTTCGAGCAGACCGGGCGCGTGGACTGGGTGACCGACCTCGCCGAGATCCCCGCGAAGTACGGGGTCACGAACGTGTACGGCGACCTCGGGCAGATCTTCGCCCAGAGCACGGTGGCCGAGCCGCGCCTGTGCGCGGCGATGATGGGCATGCTCGTCAAGGGGCTCGGCGCCGACCACGTGGTGTGGGGCACCGACGCGATCTGGACGGGCGCGCCGCAGTGGCAGATCGAGGCGCTGCGCCGGCTCGAGATCCCCGAGGACATGCAGAAGAAGCACGGGTTCCCGCCGCTCGGGCCGGCCGACGGCCCGGTCAAGCGCGCGATCTTCGGCGAGAACTCCGCGCGGCTCTACCGCTACGACGCCAAGCGGCGGGCGGAGCTCGGCCGCGACCGCATCGCGCTCGCCCGGGCCGACTACGAGCGCGAGGGGCCGGGGCGGACCAACCTCCGCTACGGCTTCGTGGCGGAGTCGCTCGCGTAGCCGCGCGCCGTCAGCGCGGATCGTCGGGCAGCGAGCGCACGAAGGACGGATCGCACGCGACCTGGACCCGGGCCCCCGCCGGGAACAGGCCTCGGCGCGCCGGGTCGTAGGTCACGGCCTGGAGCGCCGTGCCTTGCACGTCCACGACGTACTCCACCTTCTCGCCGAGGAACGTGCGGCTCCGCACGACGCCGGCCGCCGCCACCTGGCCCCGCGGCACCTTCGCCGTCTCGGACAGGAGGTCCAGCGAGCTCGGGGCGGAGCACGAGCACCAGCGCCTGCCCCGGGGCGCAGCCGGGATCGGCGTGCACGCGCACCTTGGCGCCCCACAGCTCGGTGTCCACGCCGCCGTCGGCGGCGTGGCCGGCGCGCGCCGGCACCAGGTTCACGCGCCCGATGAACTCGGCCACGAACGACGACGCCGGGCGCCCGGTAGAGGTCCTCGGCGGTGCCGAGCTGCGCGACGCGGCCGTGCCGCATCACGGCGATCCGGTCGGACAGCGCCATGGCCTCCTCCTGGTCGTGGGTCACGTAGACCGTGGTGATCCGGAGCTGCCGCTGCAGCCGTGACAGCTCGTCGCGCATCTCCACGCGCAGCCGCGCGTCCAGGTTCGACAGCGGCTCGTCGAACAGCAGCAGCGCCGGCTCGATCACGACCGCGCGGGCCACCGCCACCCGCTGCTGCTGGCCCCCCGAGAGCTGGTCGGGATAGCGCGGCTCGTAGCCCGGCAGTCCCACCAGCTCGAGCGACCTGCCCGACGCGGGACCGCAGCGCGGCGGACGCCAGGCCGCGCACCCGGAGCCCGAAGGCGACGTTGTCGAACACGGACAGATGCGGGAAGAGCGCGTAGTTCTGGAAGACGAAGCCGATGTTGCGGCGGTAGGCCATGAGCCCGGTGACGTCCGCCTCGCCGATGAACACGCGTCCTTCGTCCGGCTGCTCGAAGCCGGCGACCATGCGCAGCGTGGTCGTCTTGCCGCACCCGGACGGGCCCAGCAGCGTCATGAGCTCCCCGGCTCCACGGTGAGGCTCACGTCGTTCACCGCGGCCACGTCGCCCGCGCCCTGGCGCGTGAACCGCTTCGACACCCGCTCGAGCCGCAGGCGCATGCCGGTCAGCCGCCGAGGAGCATGCCGGCCTGGCCCACGCTGCCCGCGTGGAGGCGACGCATGATGACGGTGGTGACCACCACCGCCGCGTAGACGAGGGCGATCACCACCATCGAGAACGCGGAGGCCTGTCCCAGCTCGAGGTTGGTGATGCCCTCGAGGATGCGCACGGTGACGAGCGACCAGTTCAGCGACACGAGGAAGATCGTGGCGCTGATCGCGGTCATGCCCCGGATGAACAGCACGGTCATGCCGGCGAGCAGCGCGGGCCGGATCAGCGGCAGCACGACCCGGCGGAACGTGGTGTCACGGCGCGCGCCGAGGCTCGCCGAGGCCTCCTCGAGCGACGGGTCGATCTGCGCGAGCAGCGCGGTGGTGGCGCGGGTGCCGGCGAGGCTGTAGCGGAACACGTAGCAGACGACGAGGATGAAGGCCGTGCCGGTCAGGGCGAGGGGCGGGTCGTTGAACGCGATGAGGTACGCGATGCCCACGATGGTGCCGGGTACCGCGTAGTTGACCATCGCCGCGAACTCGAGGGCCCGCCGGCCGGGAAACCGCGTCCGCGCCACGAGGTACCCGAGGAGCACGGCGAAGAAGCCGCCCGCGGGCATCGCGAGGGTCGCGATGATCAGCGTGTCGCGCACGGCCTTGAGCCCGCCGCTGAACACGTGCTGGTAGTGGGTGAGGGACAGCGTGTTGTCCGCCCCGAGCGCTCGCACGAGCGACGCGGCGAGGATGACCCCGTAGAAGAACAGCACGAGCAGCACGACGGCGCCGCACACGACGCCGAGGGTCGCGATGGCGAGGGGGGACAGGCTCTTGATCCGGGTGGCCGCGCCCACCTTGCCGGTGACGACCACGAACGATCCGTCGCGCCCCTCCGTCCACCGCCGCTGGCCGATGAAGATGGCGAGCGCGGGCACGAGGAGCAGGAAACAGAGCGCGGCGCCGCCCCGCATGTCGTAGAGCCCGGTGATCTGGAGGAACGCCTGGGTCGGCAGGACCGGGAACTTCGTGCCGCCCAGGATCAGGGGCGTCGCGAAGTCGGCGAGCGACGCCGCGGAGACGAGGAGGAACGAGTTCGCCAGGCCTGGCGTGGCGAGGGGAGCGGTGACCGTCGCGAACACCCGGAGCCGGCGGGCGCCGAGGCTGAACGCCGAGTCCTCCAGGTTGGGGTCCACGTTGGCGAGCACGCCCTTGATCGTGAGGTACGCGATGGGAAAGTACGTGAGGGTCTCGGAGAGCCACGTGCCGGACAGGCCGTAGATGTTGAGCCCGGTGATGCCGAGGACGTGATAGGAGAGCAGCCCGCGCGGCCCCAGCGAGAAGATCAGGGCGATGGCCGCGGTGAACGGCGGCGAGATGAGCGGCAGCAGCACGATCGCGTCGATGACCCGGCCGACCCAGCGGGGCAGGTTCGCCCGCACCGTGAGCAGCGCGAAGGCGAGGCCGAGCGCGGTGCCGGCCACGCCCACGAGCCCGGCGAGGAGCAGCGAGTTCCAGAGCGCGGCGCGGTGCTGCCAGTCGCCGACGAGGCCGCGCACGGCGCCGAGCGTCGGCCCGCCGTCCCAGAACGTGAGGAGCACCAGGCGCGCCATCGGGTAGAGCACGAACAGCAGCACCGCCGCCCACACGAGGAGGACCGCGGGCAGGAGGACGGGATCGCGCTGGGGCGACGCCACTCCCTGGTCAGTCTTTGATCGTCTCGTTCACCCAGCGATCCACGAGGCGCTTGCGGTTCTTGCCGACCCACTCCAGGTCGACGGGCAGGAGCTTCGCCTCCTTCATCAGGGTCTGGACCGACGCGTCGATGCTGGCCCCCGGCAGCACCGGCAGCATGTAGAACGTCGTTCTTGTCGAGCAGGTCCTGCATGTCCTTCGAGAACGTCCAGTCGATGAATTTCGTGGCGAGGTCACGGTTCTTCGCGCCCTTCACGAGGGCGATGGCCTCGATCACGGCGGCGACGCCCTCCTTCGGGAACGTCACGACCATGTCGTAGCCCTTCTTCTTGGCCTCCATGGCGTCGGGCATGTGCGCGACGCACACCATGGCCTGACCCAGCGCGGTGGGCACGGTGCAGCCGCCCCCGCTCTTCGTGTAGACCTGCACGTTCTTGTGGAGCTTCTTCTGGTAGTCGAAGGCCTTCTCCTCGTCCTTGCCGAACGCGTAGTAGATGGACAGCATCCGCGTGAGGGCGGTGCCCGAGGTGCGGGCGTCCGCGGTCTGGATCTGCCCCTTGAAGGCGGGGTCGAGGAGGTCCATCCACGAGGTGGGCGCCTTGACGTTGCTTCTCCTTGAGGAGCTTCGCGTTCGACATGAAGAGCAGCGTGTTCTTGCTGACCGCCGTGTAGTAGGCGTCCTTGTCCTTCAGCTCAGCGGGGATGCGGTCCCACGTGGGCGACTCTGTACGGCTCGATGATCCCCGCTTCCTTCGCCGCCGCGAAGCCGTCGCCGGGCGCGCCCCAGATAGACGTCGGCGCGCGGGTTCCCCTTCTCGGCGGTGGCGCGGGCCACGAGCTCGCCCGTGGAGAGGCGGAGGAAGTTGATCTGCACGCCCGTCTTCGCGGTGTAGGCCTTGAAGATCGGCTGCGAGAGCGATTCCGGCCACGCGGTGTACACGTTGATCGTGTCCGCCGCGTTGGCGGCCATCGGGAGCAGGAGCAGGAACGTGAGCGCCAGGACGAGCATGGCCGCCTCCTCGTACGACGGGTGGGCATCGGACGGAGCCGGCCGCCCGAAGCGGCCGTACCCGGTCCAGTCACGGCGGCAATAGTGACACGGGCCGCCGCGGCCTTTCCAGGAGATTGCCGAGGAAGCGCGACACCCGTTGCGTTCCTCGCTCCGATCGCCGTGGGATCGCGCTCCCTTCCTCGACGACGCCCGGCGGATGACAGGCCGCGCCCGTCCGTGTACCTTCTCCCGCGTGACTCACGACGTGACGGCCGACCAGCTCATCAGGATCCTGTCCACGAATCTGCCGCCCGTGGTGCGCTGGGCGGGCGCGATCGCCCGGCAGCTCCGCCACCACGACATCGCGCTCGGCGGCAAGGCCTCCGGCTTCGCCGACACGGATGCGCTCACGCTCACGGACCTCTCCGTCCAGGAGCTGCTGGTGGCCGCCCTCCGCGACATGGGGCCGGCGATCCGCCAGTGCCGCATCGAGGCGGAGGAGGGCTCGGGGGATCTCGGTCGGTTCGCCCGCGAGGGCGAGTGGACGCTGGCCATCGATCCGATCGACGGCACGCGCGAGTACCGGGACCGCACCGGCTCCGGCTACTCGGTGATGCTGCACCTTCGGAATCCGGAGACCGTCGTCTACTCGCTCGTGTACCTGCCGGAGATGGGCGATGGCGGGACCTGGCTCGAGGCGCGGCCGGACCGCGTCGTGCTCGGACCGGACGACGCCGGCCGCCCGGCCCGCGCGCTCCTCGACGCTCTCTCGCCGCTCGGCGCCGTGCGCCGGCCGGGAAGCCGCCGGATCCTCGTCAGCGGCTTCCTGGGCCGAGAGCGGGAACGTGCCCGCGAGGTGACGGCGGCCGGGCTCGAGGGCGTCCTCGGCGGGGAGACCGGCGGCAGCCTGTTCCCCTTGCTCGCGGGCGGTGACCTGGCCGGCGCGGTCTACCACACGCCCAACGTCTACGACTTTCCCGTCTGCCTGCACCTGGCGAGGCTCCTCGGAGGCGACGCGGTGTGGGCGCACGACGGCCGCCCGGTCGACTTCCGCCGCGTGTGGCGCGACGAGCGCTCCGGCATGCTGCGGCTGCCCGGCATCGTCGCCTGCGCGGTCGACCCGGCGATGCTCCCTCCGCTGGCCGAGGTCGCGCGGCGCTGGAGCCCCGAGCGCTACGCCGCGGCCCCGCGACCGTAGGATCCGCGCATGGTGCCGCTGGTCGGATACACGGATCGGTTCTCGGCCGCTACGACAACGCCGTGTCCCGCATCCTGAAGAACGTCATCGACCGCTTTCGGAGGAGATAGCCATGAGCCGTCACATCGACCTCTCGGTGACCGTCGACGACACCACCATGAGCCCGCCGTCCACCAACATGCGGCTCGAGGTCACGCCGCACCGTCGCGGGCCGGGGTTCTGGCAGGTCTCGAGCGTGCATCAGAGCCTGCACACCGGCGCCCACATCGACTCGCCGCTCCACGTGTTCAAGAACGGCATCACGACCGCGGAGATCTCCCTGGACCAGGTGATGGGCGAGGCGATCGTGGTGGACCTCTCGTTCGCGGGCGCGAACCACGCCATCACCATCGACGACCTCAAGAAGGGTGGGGCCGAGGACGTCCGCCGGGGCGACATCGTGCTCCTGCGCACGGACTGGACCGACACGATGTACGGGCGGTGGCCCGACTACTTCACGCAGTCTCCGTACTTCCCCCCGGAGACGGCGCAGTGGCTGGTCGACCGCGGGCCCAAGAACGTCGGCTTCGACTTCTTCGAGGAGTACTGCGCGCGGCTGCCCGACTTCTCGTCGGAGGACTTCGCGATGCACCGGGTGATCCTCGGCGCGGGCGTCGTGATCATGGAGGGGCTCACGAACCTGGGCGCGCTGCCGCGGCGTCGCGTGGAGTTCGCCGCGCCGTTCTACAAGATCGCGGGCACGGAGGGCGCGCCGGCGCGCTTCTTCGCCACCGTCTGAGCGGCCCGGCCCGCGCGGGCCCGGCCGCGCTAGTGGTCGAAGTGAAACAGCACGGTGGCCCGGCCGCCGCGGTGACTCGCCTCCACGCGGTCGGCGTAGCGGCGCAGCATGTACCCGGCGAGCTTCCTCTGCCCGTCCTCGGAGGCGATGATCTCCTCGTTGCTCGGACGCCGGTCGGGCAGCTCGAGCGGCGCGCCGTCGTACGACACGCGCACGTCCAGGCTGAACTCGTCGAAGGCCGCCTCGATCGCCAGCGGCCCCTGAGGCTCGCAGGCGTCCGCGATGGTCTCGATCGACTGGGCGAGGTTGAAGCGCGCGCGATCGATCACGTCGGAGCGCGCGCCCCAGCCCGCGCCGTGCTCGTCCAGGAACTGGTCCGTGGCGCCCGCGCTCGGCTCGCGCGGATCCACGACGATGGTCGCCCGCCGCTTCATCCCCAGGCGGAACAGCGCGTTCAGCCCGATGGCCGACAGCGTCCCCAGCACGAGCGACGTGCTGAAGAGGGGCCGGACGCCGGCCGGCAGGCCATCGAACACGCCGGGGAACAGGTCCACCGCCAGCCCGAGCATGAACGACGCGCCGACCACGAACGTGCGCCGGGCGTCGAGCATCCGCGACGTGATGATCTGCAGCCCGTTGACGAAGATGAAGCACGCGGAGAAGACGAGGGCGGCGCCGATCACCGGGGGCGGCATGGCGAGGAGGACCGCGCTCACCTTGGGGAGGAAGGCGGTGGCGAGGAAGATGCCGCCGATGGCCCATCCCACGCGGCGGCTCGTCACCCCCGTGGCCCCCGCCAGCCCGATGCTGCTCGTGTACGTGGACACGCCGACGGTGCCGAGGAGTCCGGCGAGGACGTTGGTGACCCCGTTGGCGAGCACGCCCCGCTCGAGCGCGGCCAGGTCCGGCCGTACCCACTCCGCGTCGTTGATCTTCTGGGTGATCGTGAGGTCGCCCATGACGCGCACGACGGAGCCCAGCGCGGCCACGACGAACGGCACGACCAGCGCGGCGTCGAAGGCCCATCCCGCCCGCGGCGGGCGCGGCACGTGCACGATCGGGGCGACGAGGACGCGATCGAGCTCGGGCGCGCCCAGGATCCCGACCGCCGCCGCGGCCGCATAGCCGACACCCATGCCGATCAGGGCGCAGAACAGGCGGGTCACCCCCTGCGTCCACACGTTGAGCGCCACCATCACCGCGAACGTCACGACGGCGACGGCGATGCCCGCGCCGCCCGCGCCGCCGGGCGTGTCGACACCCAGCACCGTGCGCAGGCCGAGCGAGCCGAGGGCCACGCCGATCATCACCACGACGAACCCGCAGATCTCCGGGGGGAAGAACGGGCGCAGCGCGCGCAAGCCGCGCGAGAGCGCGATCTCTCCGAGGCCGCCGAGCAGGGTCATGCCCGCCATGGCCGCGGGGCCCCCGATCTTGACGGCCAGGATCGCCGGCGTGAGGTAGGTGGCCGTGAACACGACGGGGCTCAGGACACGAGCGCCGACGGGACCGCGCGGAAGCGCCTGGAGGACGGTCCCCAAGGCGAGCACGAGCATCGACACACTCAGCAGGTCGAGCGACTCCTCCGGGGAGAGGCCGGCCTCGCGCCCGACCAGGAGCGGGAAGACGAGGATCACGGACACGAGGCCCACGTGCTGGAGGCCGCTCAGCACCGTGATCCCGGTCGGCGGAATGTCCTCGACCCCGTAGACGATCCCGCTCGGTTTCTTCATGCGTGTACGGTACACGTTTTTCGCGCGCGCAGCGCCGTCCGGCCTCCCGTTGCCGGGGGACATGGGGTAAGCTCATGAGGCCTCGTTCGTTTGACACGCCGTTCACCTCACTGGAGGAGTGGAGACCGCATGAAAGCCGCCGCCGCCATCGCCGAGATCCTCAAGCGCGAGGGAGTGGAGTTCCTCATCGGCTATCCCGTCAACCCGATCATCGAGGCCGCCGCCGAGGCCGACATCCGCACGATCATCGTCAGGCAGGAGCGGACCGGCCTGCACATGGCCGACGCGGTGAGCCGGATCAGCTCGGGCGACCGGATCGGCGTCTTCGCCATGCAGCACGGGCCGGGCACGGAGAACGCGTTCGGCGGCGTGGCCCAGGCCTACGGCGACTCGGTGCCGATCGTCGTGCTCCCCGGTGGCTACCCGCGGCGCATCACCAACATCCAGCCGAACTTCAACGCGTTCCTGAACTTCCAGCACATCACCAAATGGTGCGAGCAGGTCACGATGCCCGACGCGGTGCCGGACGCCATGCGGCGTGCGTTCACCCAGGTGAAGAACGGCCGCCCGCGGCCGGTGCTGGTCGAGTTCCCGGTGGACGTGCTCCGCGAGGAGGTGCCCGAGCCGCTCGCGTACACGCCGGCGCCGCGCCTGCGCACCGCCCCCGACCCGCGCGACGTCTCGCGCGTGGCCGAGGCCCTTGTCGCCGCAGAACGGCCCGTCATCTACGCGGGGCAGGGCGTGCATTACGCGCGGGCGTGGCCGGAGCTGCGCGAGCTGGCCGAGCTCCTCGAGGCGCCGGTGACGACGAGCCTCCAGGGCAAGAGCGCCTTCCCCGAGAGCCACCCGCTGTCGCTCGGGTCGGGCGGGCGGTCCATCTCCAAGCAGCTCCACCACTTCCTGAAGAACGCGGATCTCATCTTCGGCATCGGCTGCAGCTTCACCACGACGAACTACGGCGTGGCCATGCCCAAGGGCACGAAGATCGCGCACGCCACGCTCGACCCCACCGACATCAACAAGGACATTCCCGTCGATCTGGCCCTGGTCGGCGACGCCGGCCTCACCCTGCGCGCGCTGGTGACCGAGGTGAAGGACCGGCTCAAGGGCGGGCCGCGCGGCCGCTACGGCGACGTGACCCAGGAGATCAAGAACCTCAAGACGGAGTGGCTGGCGCAGTGGATGCCGCGCCTCACCCAGGACACGAAACCGCTGTCGCCCTACCGCGTGATCTGGGACCTCATGCACACCGTGGACGTGGCGAACACGATCATCACCCACGACGCGGGCAGCCCGCGGGACCAGATCTCCCCGTTCTGGGAGCCGACCGCGCCGCTCTCCTACATCGGCTGGGGCAAGACCACCCAGCTCGGCTACGGGCTGGGCCTCGCCATGGGCGCCAAGCTCGCCGCGCCGGGGAAGACGTGCATCAACGTGTGGGGCGACGCGGCCATCGGCTTTACCGGGATGGACTTCGAGACGGCGGTGCGCGAGCGCATCCCGATCATGTCCGTGCTCCTCAATAACTTCTCGATGGCCATCGAGCTCAAGATCATGAAGGTCGCCACCGAGAAGTATCGCTCCACCGACATCAGCGGCGACTACGCGGCGATGGCGCGGGCCTTCGGCGGCCACGGCGAGCGGGTCACGGAGCCGCGGGAGATCGTGCCCGCCATCCGGCGGGCGATGAAGAAGACCGAGGAGGGCGTGCCCTGCCTGCTGGAGTTCATCACGGAGAAGGCGGAAGACTTCTCCATGTTCTCGTGAGCCCGGGCGCGTGGCCCAGTCATGAACGCGCGCAGCGGGCCGCCGCGCCGCTCAGGGGCCGTCTTCTTTCGCGAATGATGCGGACCGGCAGGCAACCTGTGGGAGGAGCGTCATGACGGCACGCGGCATCAAGGTGGTGCGCGAGCATCTCGCCAAGCATCCGGCGCCCTCGACGATCGCGGCGCGCCGGGCCCAGTACGACCGCGCCGAGCGCGTGTTCAAGACACCGCCCGACGTGAGGATCGAGGCCGTCACCGCGCCTTCCGTGCCCGCGGAGTGGCTGGTGCCGCCGGGGGCGCGGACGGACGCTGCCGTGCTCTACCTCCACGGCGGCGGCTACGTGATCGGCTCGCCGCGCTCGCACCGCCACGTGGCCGCGGCGATCGCCGCCGCGGCCGGCGTCGCCGCGCTCTTGCCCGACTACCGGCTCGCGCCCGAGCATCCGTTCCCCGCCGCGGTGGAGGACGCGACGGCGGCGTACGAGTGGCTCCTCGGCCGGGGCATCGCGCCCGGACGCATCGTGGTCGCGGGCGACTCGGCGGGCGGCGGCCTGACCGTGGCCACCCTGCTGGCGCTGCGAGACCGCGGGCGCCCGCGGCCCGCCGCCGGCGTGTGCATCTCGCCGTGGGTCGACATGACGTGCAGCGGCGCCAGCTACGTGACGCGCGCCGAGGCCGATCCCATGGTGAAGCGCGAGGGCATCGTGGAGATGGCCGCCGCCTACCTCGCGGGCGCCGACGTGAAGACGCCGCTGGCCTCGCCGCTGCACGCCGACCTCTCCGGCCTGCCGCCGCTGCTCGTCCAGGTCGGCCGGGACGAGGTGCTGCTCGACGACTCCACGCAGCTCGCCGCCCAGGCGAAGACCGCGGGCGTGGACGCGACGCTCGAGGTGTGGGAGGACATGATCCACGTCTGGCACTGGTTCCTGCCCATGCTGGACGAGGCTCAGCGCGCCGTCGCGCGCATCGGGGAGTTCGTCAAGGCCCGGATGTCCTGACCGCCGCCGCCCCCGCGGGGGGCGCCCCGGTCGATCGCCGGCGACGCCGGTCAGCGCCGCTCGGCGGTGACCGGCTCGCCCTTCCGCCCGGACTCGAGCTGGGTGAAGGCGCCGGTAAGGGTGCGGGCGTCCCGTCCGATGGCGAAGCGCCCCGCGTAGCGATAGCGCGGGTTGTTGAACACGAGCTGAAGCGTCAGCTCCACCGCGTCTCGCTCCACCCGTCCCGTCCCCTTCTTCCAGACCTCTCTGGACTGGTAGTGGACCTCATCCACGGTGATCTCGCGCCCCTGCTGGCGGATCACCCAGTGGCTGCCGTCCGGGAGAAGCCACGTGCCGGCGAGATCGGGCACGCGCGCCCACCACGACCATGCGCCCGCGCCGGCCACCAGGAGGAGCAGGAGGGCGACCGCGCCCCACGCGAGCGACCGCCGGCGGCCGGTGCGGAGCGCGATGGCCAGGCGAGTCACGTCGTTGTCCCAGCGCGGATCGGTCAGCTCGACGGCCTGCCGCGAGGCGAGCGGCGCCAGCTCGGCCGGAAGCTCGGCCGCCTCCGGCATCCGCGCTCCCTCGACGAGCACGGGGACGACGCGGCAGCCGCGCCGGAGCGCCGCCGCGATCTCCAGTCGCACCAGGTCCTGGGGATCCTCGAGACGTCGCCGCCCGTCGGCATCGGCTTCCGTGAGCCATGTGCGCCCGATCACGGCGAGGAGCACGTCGGAGCGCGCGATGGCGTGGTCGATGGCCGCGACGTAGTCCGACCCCGCCGCGATGCCCTCCACGTCGCGGAACACGCGGTGGCGCCCCACGCGCTCGGCGAGGTCGTCGGCGAGGCGTCCCGCGTAGCCCGAGGTGTCGGCGCGACGGTAGCTGATGAAGATCGTGGCCATGAGATGAGGACGGAGCGTCTCGTACGACCATAGGGCACCGCGCGGAGCTCACGCAAGGGAACGGGGGGGCCGCATCGTGCTGTTCGGGGACTACGTGACGCGCCGGCACGCCGAGTGGTTCCGCGTGCACATGCCGCTCTGCCTGCGGAACACGGGCGGGGCGCTGTGGATCGAGCGGGCGGCCTGAAGGAGGCGGCCGACGCTCAGCCCGGCGGCCGCGCCGTCGACGCGCGGTAGATCGACACGCGGGGAAGGCTCCACGAGGGCCCGACCTCGGCGACCTTGATGGCGTGGGCGAGGAGCCAGTCGGCGAGCGCCGGGCCGTCGTCCCAGCGCTCGAGCACCACGATCCACGTGCGTGCTCGCGGCGCCCGCCCGCGGGGCATCGCGAGCGTGGTGGGGTCCATCTCGTCCACCGCGCCCTCGTTCCAGTAGTGCCGCAGGGGATACGCGGCGCCGAGCCGCGCCACCACGCGCTCGCCCGGCGTGACGAGGCCGTCGAGCAGCCCGGCCACCGTGCGCCAGTCCGGGCCTTCCCGCAGCCGGTAGTAGGCGCCGAGGTCGGCCGCGCTCGAGCCGGCGACCACCAGGAGGACCGCGCCGGCCGCGGCCGCCGCGCCCCAGCGCGCCCACGGCCGGAACGTTCTCGCCCACGCCGCCTCGGCTGCGCCGCGCACGGCCCGGCCCACGGCGACGACGCCGTGCGCCACGAGCAGGAACAGGACGGGCTGCAGGAAGGCGAGGTGGCGACCAGCCAGGAAGTGATACGGCTGGGCCGCCCAGATGATCGCGAGCGGCGCGGTTAGCCAGAGCCCGGCCACCGCGCCGGCGCGCGGCCGCCGCCAGAGCGCGAACAGCATGCCCGCCGCGGCGAGCCCCAGAGCCACGTCACCCGTGGGCCCGGGCCCGACCAGATGAGGAGCGACCACGCCCCAGAGGAGATCGGCGAGCGCGCCGGGCGCGACCACGCCCGTGCCGACGTGCTGCGCGGCCTGGCGCAGCAACAGCGGCCGCCACGGCAGCAGCAGGAGCGCCCAGAGCCCGAAGGCGAGCACGGCCCGGAGACCGCCCCGCCCGCGCGCCGCGGCGATCCACGCCAGTGCGATCGCGGCGTACACCGCCACCGTGACGAATCCCAGGTAGTGGGTGTAGCAGCTCACCGCGGTGAGGGCGGCCCAGGCGAGCCACGCGGTGGCCCGCCCCCGCTCGAGGGCCTCCACCAGGGCCAGGAGCCCGAGCACGGTGAGCAGGACGAAGATCGCGTACGGCCGCGCGAGCTGGGAGATCTCGATGTGGAATGGCGACACGGCCAGGAGCGCGGCGGCGATGAGCCCGGTCGCCGGGCCGAGCAGGCGCCGGCCGAGGAGCCCGACGGCGGCCACCGTGGCCGCGCCGGCGAGAGCGAACGGCACGCGAAGCGCCTCGCCGTCGGCGTGGCCGGTGAGCCACCCGGCCAGGTACTGGACGGGAGGGTGGCCGAACACGTGCGGGGCGTAGAGCGCCCACGCGAGGCTCTGGGCGCCGATGGCGGTGAGGATCTCGTCGAACCAGAAGCCGTGGCTGATCAGCGTACGGAGGCGGAGGGCGATCCCCGCGGCGGCGATCGCGGCGAGCGCCAGCGTCCACGCGTCGGGGCGCCAGGCGCCACGCCGGCAACCGCGCGCGATTGCGGCGGCCGCGGCGACGGCCATCAGCCCGAGGGCCACGACGAGACCGCGGAGCGCCACCAGGTGAGACCAGCCGTAGCCTTCGGTGAGCCGCGCGTCGCCGAGGGCCCAGGTCATGGGCGGACCGTCGACCATGCGGATGGTGAGCCGGCCGCCCGGGTCGAGCGGAGGCAGCGTGGGCCAGATGAGCTGGTTCCAGCCCCTATGGACACGCCGTCGCCAGCTCATCTCCGCGCCCGCGTTCCATGGGGCGCCCGCCTCGAGCACGGCCCAGGCCGGCGCGCCGTCGGACGGATTCCAGTAGAGCCAGAGCGACAGCATGTGCTCCGGCGCCTGATCGGGATCGAGGGCCAGGACCGCGGTCTGCCCGGCGACGGAGTGCGCGGCGCCGGGACCACCGAGGATCCCCCAGGCCGAGAGCAGCACGACGACCACGGCCAGGGCCACGGCGAGCGTGGAGACGGCCCGCAGGTCGGCGGCCGGCATCTCGTCGGCGCGGGTGTGGCGCGGCGGGTGGCCGGCGCCCGCAGAGGAGGACACGGAGCGCGCGGTCAGCGGCGGGCCTCGAAGTCGATGAAGCCGCGCTCGACGTCGGCGCGGACCGAGGCGCGACCCGCACGTGGTCGCCCACGTCGAGGCCGGCGGCGCCCCGCTCGACCCTGCCCTCGGCCGGCGGGCGCGCTGATGCGCACCCAGGTGCCCTTGTCGGCGGCGCCGGTGACGATGCCCGTCGAACGCCTCGCCGATGCGGTCGTCGAGGAGCAGGGCGGCGGCCGCCGACTTGCGCACCTGCCGCTCGACCTTGGTCGCGGCGTCTTCCTTCTCCGTGCAGTGGCGGGCGAGCGCCGTCCAGCTCCTCGCGCGCCGTAGGGCGGGCGGCCGCCGCGCGAGCGCCGCCTTGAGCAGGCGCTGGGTGATCAGGTCCGGGAAGCGGCGGTTGGGCGCGGTGGCGTGCGTGTAGTCGCGCACGGCGAGGCCGAAGTGGCCGTCGCCGCTCGCCGGGCGCTCGACCGCGTACTCGCCCTTGCCGAGCAGCTTGACGACCTCAAGGAGAGGTCGGGGAAGCGCTCGGGGTCGGCCTCGCGGCGCCGCAGCAGGAACCCTGGAGGGCGCGCCGGCGTCGGGCGCCGCGGGCAGCCTCTCGCCCGTACTCGGCGGCCAGGGCCACGATGCGGTCCCAGCGCTCGGGCGTGCGCAGCACGCGGCGGAGCGAGGCGACGCCGCTGTCGGTCGAGGAAGCGCGGCGGTCACGCGGCGTTGGCCGCGATCATGAAGTCCTCGATGAGCTGCCTTGGCGCGGTTCTTCTCGTCGGGCTGGAGGTCGGCCAGCACGTCGCCGTCGAAGACGGCGCGCGCCTCGCATGGCTGGCCAGCGCGAGCGCGCCCGTGTCGTGGCGGCGCGGCCTTCAGCGTCTGGGCGACGCGCGTCTTGCAGGCGCAGCGCGGCCGTCGAGCCCCGGCACGGCCGCCAGCGGCGGGCGGAAGGCGGGCCGGCGCCGTCGAGCCAGGCGGCCACCGCGTTGTAGGCGAGCTTGGCGCGGTTCAGCGACGCGGGCGCGGTAGACGTCGCCGCCTGCCACCGCGCCCGTCCGCGGCGACGCGCATGTCGACCACCACGGCGAGCCGCTCCTGGTCCTGGTTCAGCGAGGTCAGGTCGGTGGACAGGCGCTCGGGCAGCATGGGGAAGACGCGGCCGGCCGTGTAGACCGAGGTCGTGTTGCTGCGGGCGTGGGCGTCGAGCGCGGAGCCCTTCGGCACCGCGGCGTCCACGTCGGCGATGGCCACAGGATGCGCGCGGCCGCGGCCGCCAGCTCCACCGCGGCTGAGCTGGTCGAGGTCGCGCGAGTCGTCGTTGTCGATCGAGCACCAGAGCAGCGAGCGGAGATCCTTCACGGCCGAGGCGCCGGCATCCGACTGGCCGGTCAGGGCGCGCGCCTCGGCCTGCGCGGCGGCCGAGAACTCGGGCTCGAGGCCCCGCGCGAGCATCGCGCGGCGCGCGATGTCACGGAGTCGCTGGCGGGCGGAGGCGTGGAGACGCATGAGCGCGAACGGACGTTCCGATGATACACCCCGCCGCGCGCCCGGCGGCCGCGGGGGCTCGACCGGAGCTCGAGGGCGCGTCTCCTCACGTGTGCCGCAGTTCGCGGCGGCTGTCGATTCCGGGCGGCGCCGTTCGACCTATGGATAGAATCTGGCCGAGGCGGAGCGAGGTTGGCGGCGCGCTGGCGACGCGCGAGGCCGCGGGTCGGATCCGGTTTCGGGGTGCGGAAGAAGGGCGAGACGCGCGAGGCCGCGGACGCGCGGGGTTTGGCCGCGGAGTCGGACCCAGACTGCGTTGCCTGGAAAAGGGGACACATGAGTCGAGTACGGGTGCTGGTGGGGACGCGCAAGGGCGCGTTCATCCTGACGTTGGACGGCAAGCGCAGCCACTGGGACGTGAGCGGCCCGCACTTCGGCGGGTGGGAGATCTACCATCTCAAGGGGTCGCCCGCCGATCCGGATCGGCTGTACGCATCGCAGTCGAGCGGCTGGTTCGGCCAGGTCATCCAGCGCTCCGGAGACGGCGGCAAGACCTGGGAGGCGGTGGGCAACAAGTTCGCGTACGAGGGCGTGACCGGCACGCATCTCTGGTACGACGGCACGCCGCACCCGTGGGAGTTCGCCCGCGTCTGGCATCTCGAGCCCTCCCTGACGGATCCCGACACCGTCTACGCCGGCGTCGAGGATGCCGCGCTCTTCCGATCCACGGACGCGGGACAGACGTGGCAGGAGCTGCCGGGGCTCCGCACGCACGCCTCGGCCTCCTTGTGGCAACCGGGGGCGGGCGGGATGTGCCTGCACACGATCCTGCTCGATCCGCGGGGGTCCCGGGCGCATGTTCGTCGCCATCTCGGCGGCGGGCGCCTTCCGCAGCGAGGACGGCGGCACGACCTGGCGGCCCGTGAACCGCGGCCTCACGTCCGAGGGCATTCCCGACCCCAAGGCCGAGGTCGGCCACTGCGTCCACCGCATCGCCATGCACCGCTCGCGCCCCGACGTGCTGTTCATGCAGAAGCACTGGGACGTGATGCGGAGCGACGACGCGGCGGAGTCGTGGAAGGAGGTCAGCGGCGGCCTGCCCAGCGACTTCGGCTTCCCGATCGACGTGCACGCGCACGAGCCCGAGACGATCTACGTCGTGCCCATCAAGAGCGACTCCGAGCACTACCCGCCGGACGGCAAGCTGCGCGTGTACCGGAGCCGCACGGGCGGGCAACGAGTGGGAGCCGCTCACCCGCGGGCTGCCGCAGAGCCACTGCTACGTGAACGTGCTCCGCGACGCCATGGCCGTGGACACGCTCGATCCGTGCGGCGTGTACTTCGGCACGACCGGCGGCCAGGTCTACGCCTCCGCGGACTCGGGCGATAGCTGGGCGCCGATCGTGCGCGACCTGCCCGCGGTCGTATCGGTGGAGGCGCAGACGCTGCCATGATCCGCGTGGTGCTGCCCGCGCATCTCCGCACGCTCGCGCGCGTGGACTCCGAGGTGAAGCTGGAGGTCGAAGGGCCGGTGACCCAGCGAACCGTGCTGGACGCCCTGGAGGCGCGCTACCCGATGCTGCGCGGGACCATCCGGGACCAGGTCACGGGCAAGCGCCGCGCGTTCCTGCGCTTCTTCGCCTGCGAGGAGGACCTGTCCCACGAGTCGCCGGACGCGCCGCTGCCCGAGGCCGTCGCCGAGGGCGCCGAGGCCTTCCTGGTGGTCGGCGCCATGGCGGGCGGCTGATCGCATGCACCGCGAGGACGCGCCGCCCGGAGGCCCACGATGAACGTCGCGCTCTGGATCGTGCAGGGTCTGCTCGCCGCGCTGTTCCTGTTCGCGGGAGTGATGAAGCTCGTCGTCTCGCTCGACGCCATGCAGGGGCCCGTGCCGCTGCCCGGCGCGTTCCTCCGGTTCATCGGCGTGGCGGAGACGCTCGGGGGCCTCGGTCTCCTGCTGCCCGGGCTGCTCGGGATCGCCCCCTGGCTCACGCCGCTGGCCGCCCTCGGGCTCGTCGTCATCATGGCCGGCGCGACGGCCGTCACCCTCGCCGGGGGCGACCTCCTGACATCGCTGATCCCCCTGCTCGTTGGTGTGGCCGCCGCCTTCGTCGCCTACGGCCGCCGGCGCCTCGCTCCGCACCGCGTCCGCGCCTCCCGCTGAAGCGCGGACGCAGCAGCCTGCTCATGACCCTCGCAGAATTCGGTCGCCGACACGGGCCTCTACAGTCCTACCGCTCGGCATTGGTCTGATGCGCTGAGGCTTACTAGCTGGGCCGCACCACCACGTAGAGGGCCGAGCCCTCGCGCTCCACGCGCAGCAGCACCTGCTGCGGATTGCGCGCGACGTTCTTCTTCACGTCGGCCGGGCTCGCGACCGGCACCCGGTTCACCTCCCGGATGACGTCGCCCTGGCTCACCCCGGCCTCGGCCGCCGGCGAGCCGGGCTGCACCTCGGTCACCACCACGCCCTTCGGATCGGTCACGCCGAGGCGCCTGGCGCTCTCCGGCGTCAGCGGCTCGATGCTCATCCCGAGCTCACCGGTCCGGGCTGCCGCCGGAGCCGAGGCGGCGGCCCGGCGCTCGTCCTTGAGCGGCGCCACGGTCACACGCAGGGGCTGCGCGCGTCCGTCGCGGACCACGCTCAGCTCCACGTTCTTGCCGGTCGCGGTGCCCGCCACGATCGTGGACAGCGCCCGCGGGCTGTCGACCGCCTTGCCGTCGAAGCGCACGATCACGTCACCGGGACGGACCCCGGCGCGAGCGGCCGGCGAGTCCTCGGCGACCGACGCCACCAGCGCTCCGTCCCGACCGCTCAGACCGAAGGACGTTGCCAGCTCCGGCGTGATGGGCTGGATCGAGACGCCCAGCCAGCCGCGGCTCACGCGACCTTCCGCGCGGAGCTGCTGCACGATGGGCTGGGCCAGGTCCATGGGAATCGCGAAGCCGATGCCCTGGAAGCCGCCACCGCGACTGGCGATGGCCGTCGCGATCCCGATGACCTGGCCGCGCGTGTTGATGAGCGGACCGCCGGAGTTGCCGGGGTTGATCGCGGCGTCCGTCTGCAGGAAGTCGTCGTAGCGCCCCGCGCCGATGACGCGGCCGGTGGCGCTGATGATGCCCACCGTCACCGTGTGGTCGAGCCCGAACGGGCTGCCGATCGCCATGATCGGCTCGCCGACCTTGAGCTCCGCGGAGCGGCCGAGAGGAAGCGCCGGGAGCCCGGTCGCCTCGACCTTGAGCAGCGCCAGGTCGGTCTCGGGATCGGTGCCCACGACCTTGCCGGTGAGGGTCCGGCCGCTGTCGAGCGTGACCTCGATGGTCTGCGCGCCGTCCACGACGTGATGGTTCGTCACGATGTACCCGGAGGGATCGACGATGAACCCGGAGCCGAGCCCGCGACGCTGGCCGCGCGGCGTGTCGGGCGGGACGTCGCGGCTGCCCGGAGGCAGGAACCGCCGGAAGGCCTCGGGGAGGCCGCCCTCGCCGCGGGTGCTCTCGGTCTTCACCCGGACGTTGACGACGGCTGGCCGGGCCGACTCGGCGAGACGGATCCAGGGGTAGCCCTCGGGGAGAGCCACCGCGTTCACGGGGGCCGCGGCGACGCCGGCGGACGCGTGGGGCGCCGCCGGATACGCGCCGGGAAGGGTCGCGAACAGGGAGATCAGCGTCAGGCTGGCGATCACGGGCACGAGACGCGCGGCTTTCATCGCGCTACGTCGCATCGGGGTCTCCTCGCATATATGGTGGTCTGGAAGGACGCCGGGAGCGGACGAGCAGGGCGGCGCCCCGGGCGCCTCACGGCCTGTCTGACGCGGCGGTCGGCGCGGTTGTTCACGGGCCGCGCCAGGCGTGGGACCCGGCAGGGACGCCCCGCCGCCATCCCGCCGCCGGCCGTCGGACGCCCGGCCGGAATCGGGTGCGGGCCGGGCCCGAAAGGCGCTATCCTGGCGCGGATTCCCGAACATGAGCCCCACCTCGTCGATCGATCGCCAGACGCGCATGGCCGCGGTCGTCTTCGCGGACCTCGTCGGTTTCTCGAAGAAGTCCGTCCCTGACCAGCTCGCCGCCAAGGAAGCCCTCACCGTCGTCCTGCAGCGCCTGGTCTCTCCGTATCCGCGGGAGAGTCGCGTCGTGCTCGACACCGGGGACGGGGCCGCGGTGGGTTTCCTCGTGAGCCCCGAGTACGCGCTGGGGCTGGCGCTCCGGCTCCGCCACGAGATCGACGGGGCGCCGCCGGAGGCCCTGCTGCACCCGCACGACCTTCGACTCGGGATCAACCTCGGACCGCTCAAGGTGGTCACCGACGTGAACGGCCACCCGAACCTCGTCGGGGAGGGGATCAACTCGGCGGAGCGCATCATGAGCTTCGCCGGGCCGGGCGACACCACCGCGTCGCGCAGCTTCCAGGAAGCCGTGTACTACCTGGACGCCAGCTTCCAGAGCCTGTTCGAGCCGGTCGGCATGCGCGCCGACAAGCACGGGCGCGAGCACGAGGTGTTCCGGCTGACCTCGTCGAAGCCGGCGATCGAGGCGGCGCTCGAGAGCCTGGGCACGGCGCACGGGACGACGGTCGCCACGCGCGGGGCGGCGGCGCGCATGGCGTCCGCGGCAGCGGCCACCATCCAGCGCGGGCCCGCGCGCGTGTCCCGCCTCGTCACGCCGGTGCGGATCGGCATCGTCGCGGGCGCCCTCGTCGTCGTGGCCGCGGTGTCGTGGCAGGCCTGGTCGCTCCGCCAGCCGACGCGCGACGCGCCCTCGGCGGCGAGCGTCGAGCCCCGGCCGCCTGCGCCCTCGCGCGCGGAGCCGAGCCCGGCGGCGCCGGCCGCGAGCGTCGAGCCGCGCCCGGCGCCGCCCCCGCCGACGCCCGTGGCCACGACCACGCCGGCGGCCGAGCCGCCGAAGGCCGCGCCCGAGCCCGCGCCGGCGTCGCCTGCCGTCGCGCCACCGCCGCCTCCGGCCGCCGCCACGCCCACGGCGGAGCGGCGTCCCGCGCAGGATCCCGCGTCCGGCAAGCGCGCGAAGGCCGCGCCGGCCACGCCTCGAAGCGCGATGGCGGGATCCACGGCGCCCGCGCCGCCCGCGGCGAGGGAGACGCCGCAAGACACGGCAGGTGGCGAGGCGCCGCACCGGACCTCGCAGAGATGCTCCCGACTCCTTCAGCGCGCCGCCGTCGGTGAGGCCCTTACCCCGGCGGAGCAGCGCGAGCTGAGTGGCTCATGTCGCTAGCCTGGTTCCGCTCCACCGCCACCGTCGGCGCATGGCTCGTGGCCGTCGTCCTTCTCGCCCCGGGATGCGCCACGCCCCCGCCGCCGCCTCCTCCACCCGCCCCGGCGCCGGAGCCGCCGCCTCCGCCCCCGCCGTTGCCGGAGCGGCCCGCGACCCCGAGGTCGGACCTCACGTTCGAGCAGGGCATCGCGTTCGCCGTGGACGACCTGTTCATCCAGCTCCAGCGGCTGCCCGCGTTCGCGCCGCGCGCCCCCGGCAAGGAGGAGGCGAAGCGGAGCGTCATCGTGGTCGACACGATCATCGACGCGGCGACCGGGCAGCAGACCCAGGCGACCCAGCTCGCGGAGCGACAGCTCTACGCGCGCACCCGCGACAAGTTCCAGCAGTTCGAGGTCCTCGCCGCCACGTCGGACAACCTCAAGCGCGCCGAGTACGTCGTCACCGCGGCGATGACGCCGTCGAAGGAGCGAGCGCGGCGTCTACCGCCTGGCCATGGCCATGACGGAGCTCCGCGCCGGGCTCGTCGTCGCCCAGGCCGTGGCGCGCATCCGCGACGACGGCGTGGACGTCACGCCGACGCCGTTCTATCGGGACAGCCCGGCGGTGGCCAAGGACCGCGTCATCGAGGGCCAGATCCGGACCTCCGAGACGGCGGCCCAGAAGCCGGCCGACAGCGTGTACATCGAGCGCCTGCCGACCAACGCCCTCATGAACGAGGGCCTCACCGCGTTCAACAACGGCGCCTTCGCCGAGGCCCTGCCGTACTACGAGGAGGCGGCCAAGCGCGTCGACGGCCAGCAGCTCCGCGTCTACAACGGCCTCTACATGATCTACTGGAACCTCAACCGCGCCGGCGACGCCGAGACCGCGTTCGGGAAGATCGCGGCCATCGGGCTCGCCACCAACAACCTCGCCGTCAAGTTCCTGTTCCGGCCGGGGGGCACCGACTTCTGGGCCGACACCAAGATCAGCGGCGCATACCCGATCTGGCTCCGCCAGCTCGCCCGCCAGACCGCGTCGGCGCGGGCGTGCCTGCGCGTGATCGGTCACACGAGCCGCACCGGCTCCGAGCAGATCAACGAGCGGCTGTCGCTCCGCCGGGCCGAGGTCATCCGGCAGCGGCTGCTCGCCGAGGTCCGCGATCCGGCGCTGCGCATCGAGACCGCCGGCGTCGGCTCCCGCGAGAACCTCATCGGCAGCGGGACCGACGACCAGGGCGACGCGCTGGACCGGCGGGTGGAGTTCCGGGTCGTCCAGTGCGGGGCCGGGTGACGCGCACGAGCGACATCCGCCCGCCCGAGGAAGTGGGGCGCTTCAAGGCGCGCCGCTCGACGTCGCCGCGCTCCTTGCGCTCCTTGACGAGATCCTGACCGCGCGCGCCTGAGGGCGGCGGCGTCACCCGGCGATCACGCCGCAGGCGATCCGCGCTCCGCTCCCGCCCGAGGGGTCGGTCTTCTGGTCGTCGGCTCCGCGTGGATGACGATCGCCGTCCCGCCGGGACGGAGCAGCGAGCTCGGGCCGCCGTCGAGGGTCAGGGTGCTGCTGGTGCGCTCCACGCGGCCTTCCCCGTTCCCGCCCACCACGAGGTCCGGGAGGTCACCGGCGTGCGCGCCCTCGGGGTTCTGCTGACCGTGCTTCTTGCCCGTCGGGTTCAGGTGCGCGCCGGCCGACTCGAACGCCGGCGGCTGGCAGCTCCCGACCGCGTGGATGTGGAGACCGTGCGTCCCGGGCGGGAGCTGCCGCCCCGTCACCACGACGCGCACCCCGTCGCGCGTCTCCGTGAAGGTGGCGCGCCCCACGGGCTGCTGCGCGCTGTCGACGATGCGCGCCTCCGCGGTACGGCGCGGGCCCGCGCCATCGCCTGTTCCCCCCGCGCATCCGCCGATCAGGACCGCCGCGCCCACGATCACGAGCTTGTTCATGGCCATCACCTCTCTGACAGCCAGGAAAGGCAAGGCACGTGCCACGCCCGCGGGCGGCCGGCGGCGTCTGCGAAGTGAGCGGTTTGCCGTGGCGGGACGATCGTGGCGGCGCGGCCGTCGCGGGCCCCGGGGCCTTTTCACCGCGTCGTTTCGGCCGAGTGGAGCGCGGGCGGCGGGCGCGGCTCCGGCGCCCGCCGCCCGGGCCGTCACTTCGCCTTGAGCTTCAGGTCCTCGTAGGGGGCGGAGTACGCGTGGCCGGCAATGAGGCCGAGCCCGGACTCCTGGACGCGCGGGCCCACCCCGTTGATGAAGGCGAGCTCCCAGATCGGGATGTGCATCACCTTCTCGTACATGAGCTGCTGGATCTTGTGCAGCAGGGCCTCGCGCTTCTTCCTGTCCAGCTCCGCGGCCTGGTCCTTGAAGAGCGCGTCGATGTCCGAGTAGCTGCCGTAGACGTACGCGCCGCCCGCGACCACGAAGGACTCGAGCCGCGTGGCCGCGTTGCCGAACGCGCCGCTCGCCGTGTACGCGAGGTTCTTGTACTTCTTGTCGCCGTAGCTGCTCCAGTGCGCCGCGCGCTCGATCGGCTTGAGCCGCGTGCGGATGCCGACCTGCTGCAGGTAGTTCGCGACGGCCTCCTGCACGTTGGCATACGCGATGTCCAGGTAGTAGTCGCCCGCGTCGAAGCCGTTCGGGTAGCCCGCCTCGGCGAGGAGCTTCTTGGCCTGCGCCACGTCGAACGGATAGGCCGGAGGCGCCCAGTAGAAGTCGAAGGTGCTCGGGATGATGCTGTGGGTGAGCCTCGAATGGCCGAGGGTGATCGCCTGGTTGATCGTCTTTCGGTCCACCGCGAGGTTGGCGGCGAGGCGGACGCGCCGGTCGTGCCACGGCGACTTCGTGTCCCACTGATCGAGCAGGCTGATCCACTGCGGGGCCTGGATGACCGTGGGCTTGAGGGTGAGCCCAGGGGTCCGCTGGAGCTCCTCGGCCAGTTCCCCGCGGATCGAGTACACGACGTCGACCTCGCCGCGTTTGAGGGCGGCCAGGCGCGTGGACTCGTCGGAGATGACCTTGAACACGAGGCGCTTGACGCTCGGGGTCTTGCGCCAGTAGCCCTCGAACGCCTCCATGACCAGCTCGACGCCGGGCGTGAACGAGACGAACTTGTACGGCCCCGCCCCGACCGGCGCCTTCTTGAAGGCCTCGTCGCCGACCTTCTCCACGTGCTTCTTCGGCACGATCCAGCCCGCGCCGCTCGCCGCGGTGTAGAAGGTCATGAAGTCCGGCCACGGGGTCTTCAGCCGGAAGCGGACGTGCAGCGGGGTCGGCGTCTCGATCGCGGCCACCCGGTCCTTGATGGCCTTCGCGGCCGCGCCGCGATAGCGGTCGAACGAGAACTTCACGTCCTCGGCGGTGAGGGGATCACCGTTGTGGAACTTCACGCCCTTGCGCAGCGTGAAGTCGTAGACGCGGCCGTCGGCCGACACCTGCCAGGACTCGGCGAGCCCGGGCGCGGTCGCGTTGCCGGGCATGGCCTTGGCGATCGCGTCGTGGATCGCGTACATGACCATGAACGGCGTGATGAGCCCCTGGGTCTCCGCGGGGTCGAACCACGTCGGGGCCAGGGAGATGTGGACGCCCCACGTCATCTGCCCTTCGGGCGCGGCCGCCGCCGGCGCGGCCACGGCCAGGAGTACGAGCAGGACGCAGGGGAGGAGACGGAGAGGACGCATCGATCGAACCTCCTGTTCTCTGACTGCGATTCGCAACGGGTCGAGCACGGAAACGAATCCCCGGACGGCCATCGTCCGGGGAGCCCGGCGCGGGCGCCCGCGCCGGGCTCGATCCTGCCTGCCGCATCGTCCAACGTCAAGGCGCGCGGGCCGGCCGGGCCGCCGCGCGCAGGTCTTCAGGACGCCTCGCGACGCGTCAGGCGCGACCGGAGAGGCTCGCCACCACGATGCCGAGCTCGGCGGGATCGACCGGCTTCGGGACGTGCATGCTGTAGCCCGCGGAGAGCGCGCGGAGGCGGTCCTGGACGCGGCCGTAGGCGGTGAGGGCGATGGCCGGCGTGCGGGCGAGCGCGGCGTCGTCGAGCGCCCGCAGCCGGCGGATGAGGCTGTAGCCGTCCTCGCCCGGCATCTCGATGTCGGAGATCACCACGTCCGGCCGCCAGGCGTGGACCGCGTCGAGGCCCTCCGCGGCCGAGGCCCGGGTCATGACCTCGGCGCCGCTCTTGCGGAGGATGGCGGCGACCATCTCGAGACCGTCGCGGTCATCGTCCACCACGAGGACCCGCATCCCGTCGAGCGACGGGCCGGCGGCGGTCACGACGCCCCCGGCCGTGGGGTGCGCGCGAGCGCGGGGCTCCCGTCCGTCGGCCTCGTCGCCCGCGTGCGTCATGGCCACCGGCAGCGTCACCGTGAAGACGGCGCCCTGCCCGTCGCCGCGGCTGGCCGCGGCGACCGTCCCGCCGTGCAGCTCGACGAGGTGCCGCACGAGCGCGAGGCCCAGGCCGAGCCCGGTGTGCCGCCGCGTGGAGGTGCTGTCGCCCTGCTGGAACCGCTCGAACACGTGGGGAAGCACGTCGGCGGCGATGCCCTGGCCGCTGTCGCTCACCACGATCTCCACGTGCGCGTTCACACGCAGGAGGTCGACCTGCACGCGCCCGCCGCGGGGCGTGAACTTCACCGCGTTGATGAGCAGGTTCCACACCACCTGCTGCAGCCGGTCCGGGTCGCCGGTGATCGGGCCCGCGCGCGGGTCGAGAACGGTCTGCATGCGGAGCGACTTGGCGTCGGCCGCGGGCCGGACGGCGTCGAGGGCGGCCTCGACCACCGCCCCGAGGTCCACGGGGCGCACGTCCAGGCGCATCTTGCCCGTCACGATGCGCGACACGTCCAGCATGTCGTCGATGAGCTGCACCTGCGCGTTGGCGTTGCGCATGATGACGTCGAGGGCCTGAGTGACGCGGCCTCGCCCTGCACGACGCCGGCCCGCAGCATGCGAGCCCAGCCGTACACCGCGTTCAGCGGGGTGCGCAGCTCGTGCGAGAGCACGGCGAGGAACTCGTCCTTGGCCCGGCTCGCCGACTCGGCGGCGGCGCGCGCCCGCTGCTCCTGCTCGAGCAGGGCGCGCCGCTCGGCGTCGGCGCGCGCACGCAGCTCCTTGAGCTTCAGGTGAGCCTCGACGCGCGCCACGAGCTCGCGCGCCGAGAACGGCTTGGTCACGTAGTCGTCGGCGCCCGCCTGCAGACCCTCGACGCGGGCCTCCTCGCCGGCGCGGGCGGACAGGAGGATGACGGGGATGTCCCGCGTGGCGGGGTCGGCGCGCACCGCGGCGAGGAGCTCGAAGCCGCCGAGGCCCGGCATCATCACGTCGGCGAGCACGAGGTCCGGCCGGCGCGCGCGGACGGCGGTGAGGGCCGCCGCGCCGTCTCCCACCGCCTCGACGGCCCAGCGCGCGCGGAGCAGGCGGACGACGTACTCGCGCATGTCCGCGTTGTCGTCGGCGACGAGCACCCGCGGCGCGTCGCCGGCCCCTTGCACGTCGCCTCCGAGCGTGGGCTCGGGACCGGGGTCCAGGGCGGCGTCCGGCTCCCAGCCGAGGGCCTCCTCGACGAAGAGGCCGGCCAGGCCGGACGGCGCGGTGGCCGCCGGGGCCGCCGCGACCTGATCGGCGGGCAGGTGGCCGGCGCCTCGCGGCAGCGCAACGGTGAACGTGGTCCCCTGATCCGGCGCGCTCTCCACGCGGACCTCGCCGCCGTGCAGGCGCACGAGCTCCTGCACGAGCGCCAGGCCGATGCCCGAGCCCTCGTGCGTGCGCGCGCGCACGCTCTCCACGCGATGGAAGCGGTCGAAGATCCGGTCGAGCTCGGCGGGGGCGATGCCGATGCCGGTGTCCCGCACGCGGAGCTCGACGTCGGCGCCGCGGTCGGCGAGCGCGACCGTGATCGTGCCCTCGAACGTGAACTTGAACGCGTTCGACAGGAGGTTCAGGACGATCTTCTCCCACATCTCCCGGTCGACGTACACGGGCTCGAGGCCGGCCGGGCGCCTGCACGTCGAGCGCGAGGCCGGCGTGCTCGATCGCCGACCGGAACACCGCGGCGAGGTCCGCGGTGAGCGCGCCCAGGTCGGTCGGCTCGTAGGTGGCCCGATGACGGCCCGCCTGGATCCTCGAGAAGTCGAGCAGGGTGTTGACGAGCTTGAGGAGGCGGCGGCCGCTCCGGTGGACGACGGCGAGGACCTCGTGGTCCTCCGCGCGCCAGGCGTCGGGCGGGCGCGCGAGCAGGTCCTCGAGCGGGCCGAGCATGAGGGTCAGCGGCGTCCGGAACTCGTGGCTGACGTTGCTGAAGAACGTGGTCTTCGCCCGGTCCAGCTCGGCGAGGGCCTCGGCCCGCTTCCGCTCCTCCTCGTAGGACGAGGCCTGCGTCAGGGCCGTGCCGACCTGCGTGGCGACCAGTTCCAGGAAGTCGCGGTAGTCGCCCTCCAGGGCGAGAAAGCGGCTCGTCCCCGTGATCATGAACGCGACGCACTCGCCTCCCCGGAGCACCGGGCTGGACCAGCGTGGCGCGCGGCGCGGCGTCCGGAGGCAGCTCGGCGCCGGCGGCCGCGGGAAGCGTGTCGAGGACGAGCGCCCGACCGCTCCGCGTGACCTCGCCGAGGGACCAGCGGGCATCGTCGAGCGCGATCGACGGGGGGTGGAGCGCGCCGCCGGCCGTGACGCCCACGACGCCGGCGGCGCGCGCGGCGGCGCCGTCCGACGAGGTACAGGCTCACGAACGGAAGGTCCTTCGGATTCGAGCCGAGCGCGGCGAGCGCCAGCTCGCATGCCTCGGACACCGACCGGCCCTCCTTGGCGCGGCCGAGGTCGCGGAGCGTGCGGAGGCGGCGCTCGCTCAGGACCCGGCCCGTGGTCTCGCTGACGATGCAGAAGACGCCACCCACCTTGCCCGACTCGTCGCGCACGGGATCGTACGAGACGTCGAAGTACGTCTCCTCGGCGAACCCGCGGCGCTCGAGGTAGAAGGGGTGATCGCCGGCGCGGAACGCCTCGCCCGTCGCGACCACGCCCTCCAGCAACGGGCCCAGCACGTCCCAGATCTCGCTCCACACCTCGCGCGCGGGCCGGCCGAGAGCCCACGGATGCTTGCGATCGAGCACCGGGATGTACGCGTCGTTGTAGAGCTTGATGAGATCTCGTCCCCAGAAGAGGCAGATCTGGGCCTTCGAGGGGAGCAGGATGCTGACGGCGCTGCGCAGGCTCTGCGGCCATGTGGCGGTGGGACCGGCGGGCGTCCCTGTCCAGTCGAGGCGGCGGATGCGGTCGCCCATCTCGCCGCCGCCGGCGAGCCAGGCGGCGGCGCTGTCGCTGATCGGGAGCCGATCGTCATCCATGTTGGGTGTGGCCACGCGTGGACAGTATAGGAGCGACCGTTCGGGCCGCCAAGGCGTCCGCACGGCCGCTCCGAGTAAAAACTCCCCACCGTCTATTCGTCAGCTCGTCCGGAACGCTGGCGCGGACGCGAAGACGGATCTACGATCGATCGTCGAGCATGAGCGCGCGCGATTCCGCTGGCCCGGGCGTTCCCCTTCGTCGACGGCTGTTGCTGCTCGCGGGAGCGGGGATCGTGCCGATCGCCATCATGTCCGGCATCGGCCTCTACGCGCTCGCGCAGCAGCAGCGGTTCCAGGCCGAGCGCGTCGGACGGGAGCTGACGCGTGCGGTCGCCACCGCCGTCGACGGCGAGCTGCGCAGCAGCGTGTCCGTGCTCTTGGCGCTTGCCACGAGCCACACCCTCGATCGTCCCGACCTGCCGGCGTTCTCCGCGCGCGCGGAGCGCGTGCTGAAGACCCAGCCGCACTGGCTCGCGCTGACGTTGGTCTCCCCCGCCGGCGCGCCGATCGTCGACACGCGGCAGGGGCCGGGCGAGGTGTTTCCCTCGCTTGTCGAGCCGCTGAGCTTCGACCGCGTCGTGCGCACGCGCGCACCCGCCGTCGGCAGCCTCGCCCGGCAGGCCGACGGCACGCTCCTGTTCACGGTCCGAGCGCCGGTGACGCGCGACGGCGCGCTGCGCTACGTGGTAAGCGCGCTGGTGAAGCCCGCGAACATTCGGGACGTGGTCGTCCGACACGGCATCCCGGACGACTGGGTGCTTTCGATCTTCGACGCCAACGGGCGGCGCGTGGCGCGTTCGCGAGCCCACGAGGAAAACCTCGGCGGCGAGGCATCGCCCACCGTGCGCGCGCTGATGGCGGGCGGCGGCCGGGACGGCTTCGGCGAGACGTACGCGCTGGAGGGAGACCGGATCTACACCGCGTACAGCCGGATCGAGCCGAGCGGCTGGACGGCCGCCCTCGGTCTGCCCGCCGGCATCGTGGAGGCCGCCCGGTATCGCTCCCTGGCCGTGTACGGCGGCGGCATCCTGCTGTCGATCGTTTTGGGCACGCTGGCGGCCATCCTGGTCGCGCGGAGCATCAATCGTCCCATCGCGGATCTGCGCGCGGCGGCGCAGGCGCTGGGCCGGCGCGAGCCGCTCGCGGTGCCGGACACGTCGATCCAGGAGATCCGCGAGGTCGCGGCCACGCTCGCCGCGGCCGGCGAGGAGCGCATGCGAGCCGAGGCCGGCCGCGAGGACCTCCTCCGGCGTGAGCAGGAGGCCCGCGCCGTCGCCGAGTCCGCCGACCGCGCGAAGGACGAGTTCCTCGCCGTGCTCTCGCACGAGCTGCGCACGCCGCTCAACGCGGTGTACGGCTGGGCGCGCATGCTCCGGACCGGGCAGATCCGGGACGCCGAGCAGGTCACGCGCGCCCTCGAGGTCATCGAGCGCAACGCCAACGCCCAGGTGCAGCTCGTGGACGACCTGCTCGACGTCTCACGCGTGATCACGGGGAAGATGCGGCTCAACGTCCGCAGCGTCGACCTCCGCGGCGTCATCGAGGCGGCGCTCGACGCGATGCGGCCGGCCGCGGACGCGAAGGGGTTGCGCGTGCACACCCTGCTCGATCCGCGCGCGGGTCCGATCACGGGGGATCCGGACCGCCTGCAGCAGGTGATGTGGAACCTCCTCAGCAACGCGGTGAAGTTCACGCCCCGCGGGGGACAGGTGCAGATCCACCTGCAGCGCAGCAACTCGCACGTCGAGATCGTCGTGAGCGACACCGGGCAGGGGATCCCTCCCTCCGTGCGGCCCATGATTTTCGAGCGGTTTCGCCAGGCCGACAGCTCGAGCACGCGGCCGCACAGCGGCCTCGGGCTCGGGCTGGCCCTGGTCAAGCACCTCGTCGAGCTGCACGGCGGCGGCATCGAGGCGCAGAGCGCGGGCGAAGGACGGGGCGCCACGTTCGTCGTGCGGCTCCCGCTCGCCATCGCCGACATCCCCGCCACGCCGGCGCCGCGCGTCCACCCGACCGCCGTCTCGCTCGACAAGCTCCCGGGCGGCGTCCGCCTCGATGGTCTCCGCGTGCTGCTGGTGGACGACGACGCCGACTCCGTGGACCTCGCCGCCGCGATTCTCGCCGGCTCCGGGGCCGAGGTGCGGACGTGTCGATCGGCGGCCGAGGCCTTCGCCGCGGTGCGCGCGTGGCGGCCCGATGTCCTCGTGTCGGACATCGAGATGCCGGAGGAGAACGGCTACTCGCTGATCCGCCGGGTACGCTCGCTGGAACGTCAGCGCGGGCGGGAAGACGCCTGCCGTCGCGCTCACCGCCTACGGGCGGATGCAGGACCGGGTGCAGTCGCTGGCCGCCGGCTACAACATGCACGTCCCGAAGCCCGTGGATCCCGGAGAGCTGACGACGATCGTGGCGAGCCTCGCCGCGCGCCCTTCGAGGCTTCCCGCCCGCTGACGAGTCCGGCGACGTCAGGCCCCCCGACGATCGCCGATCAGGCGAGGCTGGCGACGGCGGCGCGAAACTCCTGGAGCTTCGCGAGGTGCTGGGCGGGGAAGGTCAGTCCGGCGCCGCGCGCCTCGGCGATGAGGCTCGCGGCGCCGAGCGCGCGCCACTGGCGCGCCTGGGCCACCCATCCCGTCGCGTCCTGGCCGGCGAGGCGCACGCGGCCCTCGAGCGGCAGGCGCGCCGGATCCCGTCCGGCCTCGCGCGCGTAGGCGTGCACGCGCGCGACGAGCGCGCGGCCCCCCTCGTCGGGCGAGAAGTTCGGGCTCCAGCCGTCGGCCAGCCGCGCGACGCGCTTGAGCACGGCCTCCGGGGGATGGGGCTGCTCGCGGCTGCCCACGCCGAACCAGACCGGGATCGGCCGCTGGACCGGCATGGGATTCAGGCCGGCGTGGCTGATGCGGTGCCACTTGCCGGCGAAGTCCACGACCTCCTGGGTCCACAGGGCGCGCATCACCTCCACCTGCTCGGCGCACCGCGCGCCGCGGTCGTCGAAGGGCAGGCCCAGCGCCTCGTACTCGACGGCGTTCCAGCCGACGCCGATGCCCAGGCGCAGGCGGCCGCCGCTCAGCACGTCGATCTCCGCGGCCTGCTTCGCGACGAGGGCGGTCTGGCGCTGCGGGAGGATCAGGATGCCGGTGGCGAGGCCGATCCGGCGGGTCCGGGCGGCGAGATAGGCGAGCAGCGTGAGCGTCTCGTGCACCACCGCCCGATGCGAGTAGGTGGCGAGCGACGGGTGCTGGTGGTGCCTCGGGTCGGCGCCGAGCACGTGGTCGGCCACGAAGAGGTGGTCGTAGCCCATCGCCTCCACGGCCTGGACGTACTCCGTGATGGCGCCCACGTCGGTGCCGCACTCGGTCTGGGGGAAGATCGCGCCGAGGTTCATGCCCGCGATCGTGCGCCGGGCCGCGGCCCGGAGTCAATGCGCGCCGCCCCCACCGCGACGCGAGTGGTCCCGTCCCTCGCGGCGTGGCGCTCGCGGGCTTCGCCTTGACTCCGCGCCCGGGCCGGTAGAGCCTCGGAGCGCGGCTCGACGACCACGGCCGGACGGAGGGAGGCCACATGACGGGTTGTCTCGACGGTATCCGCGTCCTGGAGCTGGCCCGCTTTCAGGCCGGGCCCCGCGGCGGCATGCTGGCGCGCGTCCTCGGCTAGGACGCGGCGGCCATCGCCGACCTCCGCGCTGCCGGCGCGATCGCGTGAACATCGCCGCCGTCGAGGTCTTCGTCCTCGAGTTCCCGTTCCGGGCGACCTTCGTGCTCGCGGGCGGCGTCGCGGGCAGCCCGGGCGCGCGGTCCGCGCGCGTGCTCGTGAAGGTCACGTCCGGAGGACGGCGCCGCCGGATGGGGCGAGGCGACGCCCACGCCGCGCTGGACCTACGAGACCACCGAGACCATCGTCAGCACGCTCCGCGGCTACCTGGCGCCGGCGGTCATCGGGATGCCGGCGTGGGACCTCGACGGCGTGCACCGCGCCATGGACCGCGCGATCAACCCCGGCGTCACCATGGGCTCGCCGCTGGCCAAGTCGGCGATCGACGTGGCCCTCCACGACCTCGTCGCGCGCGCCCGCGGGATCCCGCTCTACCAGCTCCTCGGGCGCCGGCGCCGGACGACGTGCGACCTCACGTGGATGGTCACGCTCGAGAAGCCGGCGGAGGCCGAGCGCGTCGTCGCCGAGGGGCTCGAGGCGGGCTACGACTGCTTCGACGTGAAGGTCGGCATGCATGGCGAGGCGGGCGACCTGGACCTCGTCCGGCGCGTGCGGCACGCGGCGGGCGAGCGCCTCGTCCAGGTGGACGCCAACCGCGGCTACCGGCTCGACGCCGCCATCCGCCAGGCCCGGCGCTTCGAGGACCTGGACATCGCGCTGTTCGAGCAGCCGCTGGACGGGCTCAACCTGTCCGGGTTCCGGCGGCTCGTCGCGTCCACGTCCACGCCGATCGGCATCGACGAGACGCTCAGATCGCTGCCCGACCTGATCGAGTACGTCCGCGCCGACGCCCTCACCGTGGCCGTGGCCAAGGTGCAGCGAAACGGCGGGCTCTGGTACTCGCGCCAGCTGTGCGAGGTGGCGGGAGCGGCCGGGCTCGGGCTCTCCCTCTCCGGCCTGACCGAGACCGACCTGGGACTGGCGGCGGGGCTGCACCTGGCCGCCGCGTTCGACATCAGTCCGCTCCAGCTGAACGGGCCCCAGTTCATCGAGACGACGTTCCTGCGCGAGCGGCTGTGGACGGGCGGCGGGCGCGTCACGGTGCCCGAGGGCCCGGGGCTGGGCGTCGAGGTGGACGAGGCCTACGTCCGCGCGCACGCCGTGACCGTGCGCATGCCCTGAATGCGCGCCTGGCTCGTCGCCCGCGCGCCGTCGGTCGGCCTGTTCCTGGGCGTGCTCGTCCTCTGGCAGGTGGCGTCCACGAGCCTGGGGCTGCGCGAGTACATCCTCCCGAGGCCGGCCGCCGTCGTCGCGCGCGCTCACCGCGGGGGAGATCCCGTGGCTCGCGCACGCCGGCACCACCGCGCTCGAGATCGTGGGCGCGTTCGTCCTCGCCGGCGCCTCCGGCGTGGCCCTCGGCGTCGCCATCGCCTGGTCGCCGCTCCTCGCCAGCGCGCTCGTGCCGTTCCTCGTGTTCGTCAACACGCTTCCGAAGGTGGCGGTGGCGCCGCTGTTCCTGCTGTGGCTCGGCTACGGCATCCTGCCCAACATGCTCATCGGCGCCCTCATCGGCTTCTTCCCGGTGGTGATCAACACCGCGGTGGGCCTGACCCAGGTCGATCCCGAGATGCTCGACCTCGGGCGCGTGTTCAACGCGCCGAAGTGGAAGGTCTTCGCCAAGATCCGCATCCCCAACGCGTATCCCTACATCCTGAGCGCGCTCAAGGTGACGGCCACCGCCGCCGTCGTCGGCGTGATCGTGGGGGAGTTCGTGGCCTCCCAGCGAGGGCTCGGCTACGTCATCATCACGTCGCAGGGCAGCATGAACACGCCGGTGGCCTTCGCGGCCCTGGTCTGGATCTCCGTGGTCGGCCTCGCCGTGTACGGCGCCGTGGTCCTCGCCGCGCGCTGGATCGCTCCGTGGGCCGAGGTGCCGGACTGACATCGCTGGATGACATCAAGGAGGAGCCCATGACGCGTCTTCTCGCCGTCGCCGTGATGCTCGTTGCCGCCGCCCTCGGGTCCGCGCCGCCCGCCGCCGCGCAGGCGCCCGAGAAGGTCGTGTTCGCCCTGAACTGGTTCGCGGTGGGCGACCACGCCGCGTACTGGGTGGCCCTCGAGAAGGGCTACTACAAGGCCCGCGGCCTGGACGTGGAGCTCCAGAACTCCAAGGGCTCGGGCGACTCGATCGCCAAGGTCGACACCGGGCGCGCGGACATCGGCCTGGCCGACAGCGCGGTGGTGATCGCCGCGGTGGGGCGCGGCGGCAAGGTGAAGGTGGTGGGCATGGTGTTCGACAAGACGCCGCTCAACATCTGGAGCCGGAAGGAGGCGCCGATCACCCGGCCCAAGGACCTCGAGGGCAAGACGATCGGCGCGCCGCCCGGCGACGGCCAGCGCCAGGTCTTCCCCGCCTTCGCCAAGCTCCACGGCATCGACCAGGCGAAGGTGACGTGGGTCAACATCGAGCCCGCGGCCAAGGTGCCCGCGCTCGCCGAGAAGCGCGTGGACTCGGTGGCCGACTACACCACGGGGCTGCCGTTCTACGAGAAGGCCATGGGCAAGGGCAACGCGATCATGATGCCGTGGGCCGACCACGGCTTCGACATGTACAGCATGTCGATCATCGCCAGCGAGAAGACGATGAAGGACCGGCCCGAAGGTGCTGCGCGCCTTCCTCGAGGCGTCCTACATGGGCTGGCGCGACGTGATGGACGACCCGAAGTCCGCGCTCGAGATCTTCAAGAAGCGCGTGCCCGAGATCGACCTGGCGATCATCGAGCCCAACATGAAGATGGGGCTCGACCTGATGAAGACCGACCGCTACGCGAAGAACGGCATCGGCTGGATGGAGGAGAAGAAGATGTGCCAGTCGGTGGACCTGGTGAACACCTACATGGGCGTGCCGGCCAAGGTCGAGTGCAAGGCCGTCTTCACCAACGAGTTCCTGACGAAGATCGACCTGCCCAAGAGCATGCGCTGAGCGCGGCGCCGGGCGCGCCCGGCCCCGCCGGGACGGGCGCGCCCTTCATCGTCCTCGATCGGGTGGCGATGACGTACGAGGCCCGGAGCGGCCCGGTGGAGGCGCTCCGGGACATCTCCTTCGGCGTCGAGCCGCGGGCGAGCTCGTGGCCCTGGTCGGCCCGAGCGGGTGCGGGAAGTCCACGCTGCTGCGGATCGTCGCTGGGCTGCGGCCCGCCCACCGGCGGCACGCGTCACGGTGGACGGCCGCGCGGTGACGCGGCCGATCGCCGCGGTCGGCATGGTGTTCCAGGCCCCGGTGCTGCTCAAGTGGCGCTCGGTCCTCGACAACGTGCTGCTGCCCGCCGAGCTGGCCGGCCTCGACCCGCGGCGCTATCGCGATCGCGCGCGCGACCTGCTGCGGCTGGTCGGCCTGGCCGACTTCGAGGCCAAGCGCCCCCAGGAGCTGTCCGGCGGCATGCAGCAGCGGGCGTCGCTGTGCCGCGCGCTGCTGCTGGATCCGCCGCTGCTCCTGATGGACGAGCCCTTCGGCGCGCTCGACGCCATGACCCGCGACGAGATGAACCTCGAGCTGCTGCGCGTGTGGGGGGAGGCGAGCGAGGGGGGCGCGCGGGACTCCAAGACGATCCTCTTCGTCACGCACTCGATTCCCGAGGCGGTGTTCCTCGCCGACCGCGTCGTCGTGATGTCCCCGCGGCCGGGGCGCGTCGCGCGCATCTGCCCGGTGGCCCTGCCGCGCCCGCGCACCGTCGAGGCCCGCGCCTCCGCGGAGTTCGGTCGCCTCTCGCTCGAGATCTACGGCGCGCTGACCGCGCCGGCCCGCCCGGGCGCTTCGCCGGGATCGCCTTGACGGGTGGCCCGACAGGTGTCGATCAAGACGTTCACAGGTACTTCTCGGCCAGCGCCTTGTAACGATCGTCCTTCCGGCGAGCGGCCTTGAACCGCCCTCGCCAGCGGGCCGAGAATGAAGGGCGCTTCTCGAGGGTCAAGCCCCGGAGAGCGCGCTCGATGAGGTCGGACAAGGAGACCCCCTGAGAGCGCGCCTGTTCCTTCGCCTTGAGGATCAGCTCTTCGTCGATGGTCACCGTGAGCTTTGCCTTCATGCCTGCCATCCCCGGTCGTGGTATGCGTATGGTTCTGTGCGCTCACTCGATCCGGCGGTCGGCCCGCGCGAGCACGGCGCGCGGGATCGTCAGGCCGATCGCCTTGGCCGTCTTCAGGTTGACGACCAGCTCGAGCGCCGTGGGCCGCTCGATGGGGAGCGTGCCCGGCGCCGCGCCTTTGAGGATGCGATCGACGTACACGGCCGCACGTTCGTGGAGGACATCGAGGTTGACCCCGTACGCGGCGAGGTAGCCGGCCTCGGCGGACTGGCGGAACTGGCCGAAGAGGGGCAGGCGGGCCTTGATTGCCTCGCCGGCGATCTGCGCGCGATGGGCGCCGATCATGGCCGTCTCGCCCACCCGGAGCGCCTGCACCCCGTCGCGCTTCGAGGCTTGGAGCAGCCGCGCAAAGTCCGCGGGGCCGCGCACCTCGAAGAAGCGCAGATCCAGGCCGAGGGCGCGCGCGCCCGCGGTCATGGGCTCGACGAAGCGACGGTTCTCGGGCGCGTCGGCGGCTCCGAAGGCGGTGGCGTCCCAGACCGTGCCCACCCGCGTCACGTCCGCCACGGTCTCCTTGATGAGCTCGAGCTGCTTGGCGGGTAGCTCGGGGTAGCTCGCGGTGAGCCCGGTGATGTTTCCGCCGGGGCGGGCCAGGGTCTCGGCGAATCCCTCGGCGACGGGGTCGGCGCCGGCGACCGCGACGATGGGGATGGCCGTGGTCGCCCGCCGCGCGGCGACGCGCGCCTCGGGGCCGATGGCGTAGATCACCGCCACCTTGGCGCGCACCAGCTCGGCGGCCAGCTGGGGCAGCCGCTCGCCGCGTCCCTCGTCGCGCTTCCACTCGATCACGACGGTGCGGCCGTCCTCGTGGCCGAGCGCGCGGAGCTTTTCGGTGAACGGCTGTACGGCTCCCACGGTACGAGCCATCATCAGCACGCCGACCCGCGGAGGTGGGGCGGCGTTCAGGGGGGGCGACACGGCCAGGCTCAGCAACGCCACCAGGATGGCGCCGACGAGGGCGCCACGCGAGCGCCCCACCGCCGGAAGGAACTCATTCATCGGCGCGTCTCCTCACCAGCCGGCCGTCCCGCCCCGTCGAACAGGGCGAGAGCATCGTCGTCCAGGGGCGCGTCGAAGCCTCGCTTCAAGCGAAATCGTCCCTTCCCCTTGCCAGGAACCCGCAGCGCAGTGGCCGGGTCGGCCAGGGGCACGAGACGGGCTCGAGGCTTCCCGGCCCGGGCCAGGATGATCTCCTCGCCACCGGCCGCCCGCTCGATGAGCTCGGGCAGGCGGGCCTTGGCGTCGGCCACGTTGACAACGATGCTGGTCGCTCGTCGAGACGCCACGGGTACACCTCCTTGACCATCCTGGTCATGCGATCGTAGCCGGGCCTGACCATGATGGCCAGTCCGGGTCCCTCGCGGCACGCTGACCGCGCCGGCCCGCCGGGGCGCTTCGCCGGGATCGCCTTGACGCTCTCGCCGGGCGCGGCGCAATATCGGGCGCGTCGGGCGGCGGCGGCAGGCGAAGCGAGCCGCAGGCGAGCGGAGCGTACATGGAAATGCTGTGGACACAACCGGCGACGCAGGCCGACGCGGCGACGTGACGCCGCGGGCCGACCAGGAGACTCGCATGGCCTACGACCTCGTGGTCCGCGGTGGACGCGTCATCGACCCCGCTCAGAAGATCGACGGAATCCGCGACGTGGCGATCCGCGACGGCCGCATCGCGGCGGTGGAGCCATCCATTCCGCGCGAGGCGGCGTCCGAGGTGGTGGACGCGTCCGGCCGGCTCGTGCTGCCCGGGCTGATCGACACCCACGCCCACGTGTACCGGTACGTGACGGGGCGCTTCGGTCTCGACGCGGACATGGTGGGCGTCCACTCGGGCGTGACGACGCTCGTGGACCAGGGGGGCCGAGCTGCATGACGCTGCCCGGCTTCCGGGAGTTCGTGGTGAAGCCGGCGCGGAGCCGGATCCACGCGTTCCTGTCCACGTACCTGGTCGGCGGCCTCGAGGGCCACTTCTACCCCGCGCTCTACCGGCCGGACTGCGTGGACGTGGACGGCCAGCCGTGCGCGCGGCGCGCGCCAACCCCGACCTGGTGCGGGGCATCAAGGCCCACGCCGAGATCGGCGGCATGTCGCGCTGGGGTCTCGACGTCCTGCGGCTGGCCGCCCGCATCGGCCGCGAGGCCGATCTGCCCGTGTACGTGCACTTCGGCCAGCTCTGGCCCCTGCCCGAGACGGGCGCGGGCGGCGTCGATCCCGACGCCGTGCTGCCGAGCGCGCTCGAGGTCCTCAGGCCGGGTGACATTCTCGCGCATCCGTTCACGCGGCATCCCGGCGGCTTCGTCGACCGGAACGGCCGCGTGCACCCGGTGGTCCGGGAGGCCCTCGCGCGAGGTCTGCGCGTGGACGTGGGCCACGGGTCGCACTGGAGCTTCAAGATGGCCCGCATCGCGCTGGACGCGGGCATCGTGCCGCACACGCTCGGCGCCGACATGCACGGCTACAACACCCGCGTGCCGCCGCCCTCCGGCACGCCGGAGGCGCACCCCGACGAGACGCACGCCGCGGCGGGCCAGTCGCCGTTCAGCCTCGCGTCCGCGATGACGTCGATGATGGCGTGCGGTGTCTCGCTGGAAGACGTCGTGCCGATGGTCACGTCGAACGCGGCGGCGATGCTGGGCCTCGAGGGCGAGATCGGTACCCTTCGGCCCGGTGTGGTCGCCGACGTCTCGGTGCTGCACGACGAGCGCGGCCGGTTCCTGCTGCGCGACGGGGAGGGCACCCAGGTGATCGCCGAGCGGCAGCTCCGCCCCGCCTTCTGCCTGCGCGCCGGGAGCCGGTTCGAGGCGGACGCGCCCATCCTGCCGCGCGCGGTGGCCGCGTAGGGCGCGCTGATCCGCCTCCGCCGCCGTCAGCGGGGGCGGAGGCGCCAGCCCGTGAAGAGCGCGGCGGTGCCCACGAGGCCGGCGGCGCCCATGACGAGGAACGCCATGGGCACGCCCCAGTGCTCGGACACGAAGCCCACCACGAAGGCCCCGAAGGGCACGGTCCCGCCGAAGACGAGCGTGTAGAGGCTCATCACGCGTCCCCGGAGCGCGCTGGGCGCGGTGAGCTGCAGGAGGGTGTTGCAGCTCGCCGTCACCACCACCGAGAAGAGGCCGGTGACGAACAGCGCGAGCGCGCCCGCCCAGAACTCGTGCACCGCGGACATGAGGAAGATGCCCGCGCACGCGATGGCGGAGGCGCCGAGCGTGACGGGCACGGTCGGGCGCGTGCGGCCGAAGGCCCCGAGGGCGAGCGCGCCGGCCACCGCTCCCAGCCCCACGGACGCCATCAGGAACCCGAAGCCGTCCGCTTCCTGATGGAGCACGGCCCGCGCGAGGAGCGGCACGTACACGTTGAAGTTGAAGACGAAGAGGCTCACCACGAAGAGCATGCCGAGGGCGAGCCGGATGATCGGCGTGCGCAGCGCGTAGGCGATGCCCTCGCTCACCTCCTCCAGCATGGTCGTGGTGCGCGGCGGCCGCGACGCCTCTGGCGTGCGCATGAGCGCGAGGGCGGCGATGGGGAAGACGAAGCCGAGCCCGTTGATCACGATGGCGGGGACGAACCCGAGGCGGGCGATGAGGAGGCCGCCGATGGCGGGGCCCACGATGCGCGCGGAGTTGAAGCCGGCGGAGCTGAGCGCGACCGCGTTGCCCACGTCCTCCTCGCGCACCAGCTCGGACACGAAGGACTGGCGCGTGGGGTTGTCCAGCGTGTTGATGAGGCCGAGCAGCAGCGCGAGGAGGGCGACGTGCCAGTACTGCACGACGCCGGCCCCGACGAGCGCGGCGAGGGCGAGCGACTGCGCCACCGACACGGACTTCGTGAACATGAGCAGGCGTCGCTTCGAGAAGCGGTCGGCGACGGCGCCCGAGAAGACCGAGAAGAGCAGCATGGGCGTGAACTGCAGCGTGCTGATGAGCCCGAGCTGCAGCGGCGAGCCGGTCAGCTCGAGGACGAGCCACGCCTGGGCCACCGACTGCATCCACCGGCCGATCTGCGAGAGCACCTGCCCCGAGAGGTAGAGGCGGTAGTCCCGGTTGTTCAGCGAACGGAGCCCGCGGGGAAAGGTCACCGGTGGAGGTCCCGGGACAGGATAGCCTGTCACCCCCGGGGGGCATAGACGCCGAGGCCCATGGCGGCCCGCACGTCGGCAAGGGTGCCCGCCGCCACGATCCGGGCTCGGGCCGTCCCGCGCGCGAGAATCTCCTCCACGCGCGCGGCGTCACCGGCCATCTCGGCGCGGCGCGCCCGGATCGGCGCGAGGAAGGCCTCCAGCATGTCGAGCAGGCGATGCTTCACCGCCACGTCGCCGAGGCCACCGGCCCGGTAGCGCCGCTTCAGCTCGTCCACCGCGGCCGTGTCCGGGTCGAAGGCGTCCAGGTAGGCGAAGACGGGGTTGCCCTCCACGCGGCCCGGGTCCTGCGCCCGCACGTGGCCGGGGTCGGTGAACATGCCCCGGACCTTTGCGGCGACCACGTCGGAGGGATCGGACAAGAAGATCGCGTTGCCGAGCGACTTGCCCATCTTCGGGCTGCCGTCCGTGCCGGGCAGGCGGGCGATGGGCGGGATCAGGGCCTGGGGCTCCACGAGGACCGCGTGGCCGCCCCCGTACACGCGGTTGAAGCGGCGGACGATCTCGACGGTCTGCTCGATCATCGGGAGCTGATCGTCGCCCACCGGCACCAGGTGGGCCCGGAACGCCGTGATGTCGGCAGCCTGGCTCACCGGGTAGACGAGGAAGCCCGCGGGCACGTCGGCGTCGAAGCCCTTCTGCCGCATCTCGTCCCTCACCGTCGGGTTGCGCTGGAGACGCGCCACGCTGACGAGATTCAGGAAGTACATCGTCAGCTCGGCGAGCTCGGGCACCGCCGGATTGCACGACGATGGTGGCGACGTCCGGATCGATGCCGACGGCCAGGTAGTCGAGCGTGACCTCGCGGATGCTGTCGCGGATCAGCGCCGGCGCCTCCGCATGGTCGGTCAGGGCCTGCAGGTCGGCGATGAGCACGTAGGTGTCGTGCTCTCGCTGCAGGCGCACGCGGTTCGCGAGCGAGCCCACGTAGTGGCCCAGGTGCAACGGCCCGGTGGGCCGGTCGCCGGTGAGGATGGTCCGTCGCGCGGACGGGGCATCCGTGGGGACGCTTCGGGGCGGGCGGTCGCCTCGCGGTTGCGTCTTCGTCACGTCGTCCTCCGTTGCCGCCGTGGCTACGGGGCGGCTCCGGAAACGACGCGGCCGCCTCGAGCTTCGGGGCGGCCTGTTGGAATTGCGGTCAGGGCAGGGGCCGCCTCAGGGGAGCGGCCACCACCAGCAGGAGCGGAGCAACGTCGCGGTCGGCATGCGGGAATGGTGTCACGGCGCGCACGGGCCGTCAACGCGACGCAGCATCGGGGGGTCAGGTCTTGATTTCGCACATGCCGACCGTGTTGCATTTCAAGATGTGACCGCGGGTGTTGCACGCGCCGCGGCCGCGGCTCTCTAGGGGGCGGGCGCGGTATCGGCGAGGCCCCGGAGGATGGCCCGCTCCACCGCGCACAGCCCGGGACCGTCGCGCAGGGCGAAGGGCTGACGGTGCGCGATCTCGGGCTGCGCGATGATCCGCGGCCGCGCGCCTCGATGCGGCCAGGTGGCGCGGTGGACGAGGAAGGGGTGGCAGACGTACACGTCGCCGGCCTGCCCGGTGGCCCGGACGCGCGGCCGCTCGAAGGTCGCCGCGCCGAGCCGCGGGGCCACGTCGCCGGAGAGCATCCCGCGCTCGCCGTGCGGCGCGAGCACGCGCGGCACGTCCAGGTGCGACCCCACGATGAGCTCGGTGGGCGCGTCGTCATCGCCGACGTTGGTGAAGAGGAACAGGGCGAGGAGCGCGCGCCGCCGGCTGTGCACGTTGACCCACCACGCGCCGTCCACGTCGTAGCTGCCGTCGATGTGCCACCCGGCGTCGCCGGGATCGCGCGCGCTGGGGAACCGGACGGGGATCGTGCCGCCCACCCCGTAACGCTCGAGCCAGCGGGCCTGGCCGCGGAGCGCGTCGTAGGCGCGCCACAGCGCGGGAGACGTGCCCGGCGGCCGCGAAGGCCGGGCCCTCCGGGCAAGGAATGCGAACGACGGGCTCGTCGCCACGTGGCCGGATCGTCGGCGTCGACGCCGTGACCGCGCAGCTCGGCCGCGATGGCCTCGACGCACGCGCGGACGACGTCTGGGGCGACGGCGCCGCGCACGATCAGGAAGCCGTCCGCGCAGAACTGCTCGACGTCCGGCGTGTCGGGTGACATCGGTCGAGCTTACCGCATCGCGGGGTCTCGCCTGGAGCGCCCTGCCGAGGCAACTCGCCCCCCGCCACGATACGATTGACGCCGCGGGCCGCGTGGCCGATCATTCAGGGCGGTACCCGAGGGAATCCGGAGCGCATCCATGTCCGATCAGGCGCTGAACACCGTCCGCGACCGCGCGCGGGAGAACCTGTTCTGGCGCCATCTGGGCATCGAGGTGGACGACGCCCGCGAGGGGTGGGTGCGCCTGCGCGTGCCCCTGCGTGACCCGCTCCGGAACGCCGCCGGCGCGCCCGTGCACGGCGGGGTCTACAGCGCGCTGGTGGACACCGCGGTGGGGGGCGCGCTCTCGACCATGCACGATAACGCGGCGGGCGGCGTGGGGCAGACCACGCTGGACCTGAACGTGAGCTTCATCTCGGAACGAGCGACAGCGACGTGTTCGCGGAGGGGCGCATCCTGCGCCGCGGGCGGACGATCGCGTTCGGCGAGGCGACCATCACCGACTCGGCCGGACGGCTCCTCGCCGTCGGCCGGGCCACCTACATGATCCTGGCCCCGCGCAGCTGAGCGGGGCAGGACGGCAGAAAAAGGAGACCGAAGCGTGCCAAAGATCCTCTTCTCGCCCCCCACCTCCAAGACCATCGTCGACATCGGCCGCGGGATGCTGCCCCAGGGCTACGAGTTCGAGGTCGCCGAGATGGGCACGCCCGAGTTCGCGAAGGCCATCACGGAAGCGGACTTCTACCTGGGATTCGTCCGCGGCGGCATGGACGCGGCGTTCTACAAGTCGGCGCCCAAGCTGAAGCTCATCCAGCTCATCAGCGCCGGCTACGACCGGCTCGACGTGGCGGCGGTGCGCGCGGCGGGCGTGCCCGTGGCCAACAACGGCGGCGCCAACTCGGTGGCGGTGGCCGAGCACACGATCATGCTGATCCTGTCCGTGCTCAAGCGGCTGGCCTGGCACCACGCCAACGTCTCGTCGGGCAAGTGGCGCGTGGGCGACTCTCGGCGAGCAGCGCTGCTACGAGGCCGAGGGCAAGACGCTCGGCATCGTGGGGCTGGGCACCATCGGCAAGAAGGTGGCGCGGCGCGCGCAGCCCTTCGACATGCACCTCCTGTACTACGACATCGCGCGCCTCACCGAGGACCAGGAGGACGCGCTCGGCGTCCGCTTCGCGCTCCTGCCCGAGCTGCTGCGTGTCTCGGACATCGTGACGCTCCACGTGCCCTTGAACGACAACACGCGCAACATGATGGGGGCCAAGGAGTTCGCGCTGATGAAGGACAGCGCGATCCTCATCAACACGTGCCGCGGCCCGGTGGTGAACGAGGACGCCCTCTACCAGGCCCTCACCACCCAGCAGATCGCCGCCGCCGGCCTCGACGTCATGACGGAGGAGCCGCCGAAGACCGACCACCCGCTGTTCAAGCTCGACAACGTCACCCTCACCCCCCACACGGCGGGCCCCACGCTCGAGAACTGGACCAAGGCCTTCCGGAACGCGTTCGACAACATCCAGCGGGTGGCCCGCGGCGACAAGCCGCTGTGGGTCATCCCCGAGCTGCGCGCCTGAGCGCCCGCGAGGGCAAACCACAAAAGGAGCCAGAGACATGGCGATCAAGGCTGGTGACAAGCTTCCCGATGGCACCCTCACCGAGTTCGTCGAGGAAGAGCGTCCGGGCTGCACCGTGGGCCCGAACGCGTTCAAGGTGTCCGACCTCGCGAAGGGCAAGAAGATCGTGATCTTCGGCGTGCCCGGGGCCTTCACCCCGACGTGCTCGGCCAAGCACGTGCCGAGCTTCACGGCCAACATCGACAAGCTCCGCGCCAAGGGCGTGGACGAGGTCTGGTGCCTGGCCGTGAACGACGCCTTCGTGATGGGGGCGTGGGGCAAGGACCGAAGGCCGGCGGCAAGGTGCGCATGATGGCCGACGGCAGCGCGAAGTTCACCAAGTCGCTCGGCCTCGAGCTCGACCTGGTCGAGCGCGGCATGGGCACGCGCTGCCAGCGCTTCTCGCTGCTCGTGGACGACGGCACGGTCAAGAGCGTCAACGTCGAGGCGCCCGGCAAGTTCGAGGTCTCGGACGCCGACACGATGCTGAAGCAGCTGTAGCCCGCATCTCCGCGCTCTCGCGTCTTCCGGGCGCCCTCATCGCGAGGTGAGGGCGCCCGCTTCGTCCCCGCCGCCGGCTCCTTGCTCGCCCGCGCGCGCCACGCTATAGTCCAGCTGTGCACCACCGCGTGCGAGATCGTCGGGCTGTGCATCGCCGCTGATCCCAGTAGGCCGTTCACGCCGACCCGGATCGGACCATCCGACGGGACACGCATCTGCGCGAAGGCCGCGCGGCCGGTCGTCTTCTCACGCATGCGGCGCACGCGCGCGGCGAACCTCGCCGGGATCGGGACGCCGGGCTAAAGAGCGCGCACGCTGGCCGGCTCGTCAGCGCACCTCACGCCCGGCGGCAAGCGCGGCGACCGGGCAGTTCCCTCCAGTAGGCCGCGCGCGGGACCCTGACGCCGGAGCTCCAAATGATCGAACACCGTCTGGACACGACGCGCTCGATCCTCCACGTCCGACCGAAGTCCGCGCTCGCGCGGGAAGACTTCGCTGAGCTCGCCCGGGCGGTCGACCCTCACATCGAGGCGACCGGCGGCCTCGCCGGCCTCATCGTCGAGCTCGACGCGTTTCCCGGATGGGACAGCCTGGGGGCCATGGTTGCTCACTTCCGCTTCGTTCGCGACCACCACCAGCGCGTCCGGAAGGTCGCCGTGGTCACCGACGCCGCCCTGGGCGACATCGCCGAGAAGCTGGCGTCTCACTTCGTGGCGGCGAAGATCAGGCACTTCGCCGGCCGGCCACGCCGATGCCGCACGACACTGGATCATGAGCGCGGATCCGGCATGAGCGTTCCGCGGGAGACCTAGCTCGCCGTGGTCAGCGGAGGAGCTGGCCGGCGGCGCGGATGCGCGCCGAATCGAACGGCGGCTCCACGAGCAGGATCACCCGGTCCACGCCGAGGCGCTCCAGCGACTGGCGCGTGGAGGCGTCGGGCCTGAGGTAGGAGTCGCGGAGGCCGCCGAACACCGTCACGACGAGGCCGGCGGGATCGCGCCCGGAGTTGGCGCGCGCCACGCGCGCCACGCCGATCAGGTCGGCGAGCTGCGGATGGCCGGCCTGGGTGTTGATGCCGTCGGCGTGACTGCCCGCCGATCGCCGCCATGCGCGGGCCGAACCCGCCCACGATGATCGGCGGCGGCGGATCCGGCCGGAGGAAGCCACTCGGCCGCTCCAGCCGGTAGTGGTCGCCGTGGAAGCTGGACGCGTCGCCCGCCCAGAGCCGCTTCATCACCTGCGCCGCCTCGGCGACCCGCTCCGCGCGGATCCGGTCCGGCGCCACCGGGATGCCGAGCGACTCGTGCTCCACGGCGTACGACATGCGCCGGTGCGCGCCGGCGCCGAGCCCCAGGAGCAGGCGGCCGCCGGAGACCTCCTGGAGCGTGGCCGCCATGTTCGCGAGCAGGCCGGGATGGCGCGCGCTCACGTTCAGGACCAGCGGTCCCAGCATCACGCGTGTCGTGACGGAGGCCAGCGCGGTCAGCACCGTCCACGCTTCCGGCACCCGCGACGACGCGGCGCCGTCGGGATCGCGCAGGTGATCCCACGTCCAGAGACCATCGAAGCCGGCTTCTTCCGCGGCGATCGCCGCCTCGCGCATCTGGGACCAGCGCGCGCCCATCGGCATGAAGAGCAGGTCGGTCTTCACGGCGGCAGTATGGTCCAGGGCGGCGTGCCGGTAAAGGCCGAGCCGCCGCTCGCGTCCCGGCGGGACAAGCGTTGTGTCCGGCGCCAGGCGCGTGCTATGGTCTCCGCATGAGTCGAATTAGACCGTCAGCCATAGGCCGGGGAGAGTCCGTGAGCTGACGGTCGTTTGCATCTCTGTTCCATCACACGCGGCCGTCAGGGTTCCCTGGCGGCCGTCGTGCTTTTCGCTCTCGCGCACGTGGACCGCCGCCGGGAACCCTGACACCGCAGACACGGGGAGCCGGACATGTTCGAGAGACCAGGACCGCTGGACTTCGTGGCCATCGCCCGCGACACGCTCGCCCAGTGGGATCGCGACCGCGTGTTCGAGCGCCTCGTCGCCCAGAACCGCGGCGGCCCGCGCTTTTCGTTCCTCGACGGGCCGATCACCGCCAACAACCCCATGGGCGTCCACCACGCGCGGGGCCGCACGTACAAGGACGTCTTCCAGCGCTACAAGGCGATGTGCGGCTTCGACCAGCGCTACCAGAACGGCTTCGACTGCCAGGGCCTCTGGGTCGAGGTCGAGGTGGAGAAAGCGCTCGGGCTGAACGACAAGCGCGCCATCGAGGAGATGGGGCTCGAGGCCTTCGCGCGCGCGTGCCGCGAGCGCGTGGTCCGCTTCGCCGCGCAGCAGACCGAGCAGTCACGCCGCCTCGGCCAGTGGATGGACTGGGACCGCTCGTACTTCACCATGGCGGACGACAACGTCGCGCACATCTGGCACTTCCTCCGGCGATGCCACGAGCGCGGCTGGATCGTGCGCGGCCACCGCGTCATGCCGTGGTGCACGCGCTGCGGCACGTCGATCTCGCAGCACGAGATGCTCGAGTCGCACGCGGAGCTGACGCACCCGTCCGTGGTCGTGGCCTTCCCCGTGAAGGATCGCGAGGGCAGCTTCCTCCTCGCGTGGACCACCACGCCGTGGACGCTGCCCGCCAACGTCGCCCTCGCCGTGCACCCGGAGCTGGCCTACGAGGCCGTGCAGGTGGGCGACCGGCGCTACTACGTGGCCGCGGCGGCCCGCCCGCGCCTGCCCGGCTTCACCGACGTGCGCGAGCGCCTGCCCGGCGCCGCCCTCGTGGGATGGCGCTACGCGGGGCCCTTCGACGACCTGCCCGCGCAGCAGGGCGTCGAGCATCGGGTGATCGAGTGGGACCAGGTGGCGGCGGACGAGGGCACGGGCATCGTGCACATCGCCCCGGGCTGCGGCGAGGAGGACTTCGAGCTGGGCCGGCGCGACGGCCTCGCCGTCCTCGCGCCCGCCGACGAGGGCGGCGGCTACGTCGCCGGCTACGGTCCGCTCGAGGGCAAGCGCGTGGCCGAGGTGGCGCCCGAGATCGCATCGCGCCTGCGCGCCGCCGGCCTCCTCGTGCGCGAGGCTCCGCATCGCCACCGGTACCCGACGTGCTGGCGCTGCGGGCACGAGCTGATCTTCCGCGTGGTCGACGAGTGGTTCATCCGCGCCGACGAGGTGCGCCCCCGCGCCCTCGCCGCCAACGCGGGCGTGACGTGGCTGCCCGAGCACATGCGGCCTTCGCATGAACGACTGGCTCACGAACATGGGCGACTGGTGCATCTCGCGCAAGCGCTACTGGGGCCTGCCGCTGCCGTTCTACCCGTGCGGCGACTGCGGGCGGCTGACCGTGGTGGGCTCGCGGGCGGAGCTGCGCGCGCTCGCCGTGGACCCGGCGGCCGTGGACGCGCTGGAGGAGCTCCACCGGCCGTGGATCGACGCCGTCGCCGTCCGCTGCCCGGGCTGCGGCTCATCCGTGGCGCGGGTCGCCGAGGTCGGCGACTGCTGGCTCGACGCGGGCATCGTGCCCTTCTCCACGCTGCCGTACCTGACGGATCGCGAGGCGTGGGCGCGCTGGTTCCCGGCCGATCTCGTGGTGGAGATGGCGGCGCAGATCCGCGGCTGGTTCTACGCGCTCCTGTTCATGTCCGTGGCCCTCGAGGACCGCGCGCCGTACCGCGTGGTGGTGGCCCACGACCGCGTGCTCGGCGAGGACGGGCGCGAGATGCACAAGAGCTGGGGCAACGCGGTGTGGCTGGACGAGGCGCTCGACCGGATGGGGCCGGACGCCGTCCGCTACCTGTTCGCCGCGCACCCCATGGCCGATCCGATCCGCTTCGGCGAGGGCGCGGCGCGCGAGGTGACGCGCCGGTTCCTCACGCTCTGGAACGTGCTCGGGCTGTTCGTGACGTACGCGAACCTCGACCGCCCGGCGCTCGCCCCGGATGCCGCCGCGCCGAGCGGCGCCGAGGGGCTCGAGGCGTGGATCCTCTCGCGCCTGCAGACGACCGTGCGCGAGGTGCGGGGCGCGCTCGACGCGTACCAGCTCCGCCGGGCCCTCGCGGCGATCGAGGACTTCGTGCAGGAGGACCTGTCGAACTGGTACGTGCGGCGGCGCCGGCGGTGGTTCTGGAAGGGGGAGATGTCGGCGGACAAGGCGCAGGCGTACCGGACGCTCCACCACGTGCTGGTGCGCGTGGCGCAGCTCCTGGCGCCGGTGACGCCGTTCGTGGCCGAGCGCATGTACCGCACGCTCCTGGGCGACGGAGGCGGCCGGCGCGGAGGGGCTCGGCGCGGCCGCGGGCGGGATGCCGCCGAGCGTGCACCTCACCCGCTTCCCGGAGGCCGATCCCCGCCTCGAGCGGCCCGATCTCGAGGCCGCGGTGGCGTTCGTCCGCCGCGCGGCCACGCTCGGCCTCGCCGTGCGCAACGCCGCCGGTGTCCGCGTGCGCCAGCCGCTGGCGCGCGCCGTGGTGCGCGGCCCCGCGCCCCTGGTCGCGTGGCTTCCCACGTTCGCGGCGGACCTGGCCGACGAGCTGAACGTGGAGGCGGTGGAGGCCGTGGCCACCGACGGCGACGCGCCGTGGGCGCCGGCCGAGGGCGCGCGCGCGGCCACGGAGGGAGACCTGACCGTCGCCCTCGACCTCGCGCTCACCGACGGCCTCCGGCGCAAGGGGCTCGTGCGACAGCTCGTGCACCAGGTCCAGCTCCTGAGGAAGTCGGCGGGCCTCGACGTGGACGACCGGATCCGGCTCGCCGTCGCGGCCGGCCCGGAGAGCCACGCCGCGTTCGACGAGCACCGCGACTACATCTGCGCCGAGACGCTCGCCCTCGACCTGGTGTTCGGCCCCGCGCCCCCGGGCTTCGTGAGCCGTGACGTGCGGCTCGACGCCGGCCCCGTCACCCTGGCCCTCGCGCGAGCGGACCGCCAGCAGGCGGCGTCCTGACGGTCGCTCGTTCGGCGATCACGACTTCACGAGTGCCGATGAAGGAATACCATCGGCAGGTCACCGCTCGCGAGATCGAGAGCGGGCGAGGACGGTGCTGGGCAGCGGCCGGCCGCCGAGGGGCGCCAAGGGCCGGCCGAGGCCGAGGAGATCGCCGGTCGGGGGGATCACCCGCCCGCGGCGCACGAGGCGCTCGACGTGTCCCGCGCCTCGGAGAGGCACCAGCAGGGCCACCGGCCGACCGCGCACGGTGATCTCCACGCTGTGCCCGGCCTCGACCTAGCTAGGTATTCCTGGCGCGCTGGCGGAGCTCGCGTACGCCGATGGATTTCATGGTGCTACATTGTAGCCTCACCCTCTGCCCCGACCGCTGCGTCAGAGCGGCCAGCCGCTGTCCTCCACCACGCGGGCCACGCGGTCGAGCTCCGCGTCCACCACCGCCGGCCACGCGGAGGCCTGACCGCGCCAGCCGAGGCGCTCGAGGAAGCGCTGGCGGTAGGCGGCGTCGTCCATGAGGCCGTGGAGGTACACACCCCACACGTTGCCGGCCTGCCAGCCGAGGCCGTCGCCCAGGTGCGCGGAGAGCGCGGGGCCGGCCTCCGTCCGTCCGTGGTGGATCTCGTAGCCCGCGACCTCGCCGCCGTCCATCCAGCGCGCGGTGCGCTGCCGCGTGACCTTCTCCGGGCCGAGCGTGGTGACCAGGTCGAGGAGGCCCAGGCCGGGCGCGTCGCCGCCCTCGACGCCGTCGGGGTCGCGGATCTCGCGCCCGAGGATCTGGAGGCCGCCGCACACGCCGAGCACGGGAATGCCCGCGCGCGCCGCGCGCGTGACCTGGGCGGCCAGGCCCGTCTCGCGCAGGAAGCCGAGGCTCGCCACCGTGTGCTTGCTGCCGGGCAGCACGATGGCGTCGAACGCGTCGAGGGCCGTGGCCTCGCGCACCGGCACGAGCTGCACGCCCGGCTCGAAGCGGAGCGCGTCGAACTCGTCGAGGTTCGACGCGTACGGATAGGCGATCAGCGCGATGTTGATCGCGTCGCGCGCCGGCGACGCGCGGTGGTGCAGGGTGTCCTCCTCGGGCAGCCGGTGCCGGATCATCGGGACGAGGGCGACGGTGGGCACGCCGGTGCGCGCGCGGAGCCACTCGCGCGCGTCGCCCAGCAGCGAGGGGTCGCCGCGGAACTTGTTCAGGACGAAGCCGCGGACGCGCGCCTGCTCCTCGGGGGCGAGGCACTGCCAGGTCCCCAGGAGGTGGGCGAAGGCGCCGCCGCGGTCGATGTCGGCCACCAGGTACACGTCGGCCCGCGCCTCGAGCGCGACCCGCATGTTCACGATGTCGGTGGCGCGGAGGTTCACCTCGGCCGGGCTGCCCGCGCCCTCGATCACCACCTGCTCGTACTCGGCGAGGAGCCCGTGGAGCGCGGCGCGCACCGCGGGCCAGAGCGTCTCCGCGCGCTCGCCCCACGGCAGGCCGCTCGCGTGCGCGTCCACCTTCCCCATGACGACGGCCTGGCTCGCGGTGTCGGACATGGGCTTGAGGAGCACGGGGTTCATGCGCGGCTCGGGCACGACCCGCGCGGCCAGGGCCTGGAGGTACTGGGCGCGGCCGATCTCGCCGCCGCCGGCGGTGACGGCGGCGTTGTTGCTCATGTTCTGGGCCTTGAAGGGCGCCACCCGCACGCCGCGGTTGGCGAGGGCGCGGCAGAGGCCGGCGACGAGGAACGACTTGCCGGCGTCGCTCGTGCACCCCATGACCATGATCGGGGGGCGGCGCACGAGGACGCCCGGGCGATCGGTCAGCCGAGGAAGTCCCGGCAGAGCGCGTCCCACATGGTGGCGGACAGCCGGAGGCTCTCCGTGTCCACGCGCTCGTCGTTGCCGTGGAACATCGCCGGGTACTCGGTGTAGGGGATGCGCATCGAGTGCAGGCCGAACCCGTACGAGGGGATGCCGCGCCACCGGAAGAAGCGCGCGTCGGTCCCGCCCGTGGTGAGCGAGGGCACCACGCGGCTGCCCGGCATCAGCGTGCCGGCGACGCGGCGGATCGCGTCGGCCAGCGGCGTGTCGAACGAGGACATGGAGCCGTCCCACGGCTTGCCGGTGATCTCCACGCGGTCGGCCAGGTCGCCGAGGGCGTGGCGCAGCATGGCCAGCAGCTCCTCGTTGGTCACGCCGGGCAGCGTGCGGATGTCCACCTCGACCTCCACGCGATCGGGGATCACGTTCACCTTGGTGCCGCCGTGGACCACGTTGGGCGAGAACGTGGTGTGGGTGCAGGCGTGCGCCTCGCGCGCCAGCGGCATGTTGTCGAGGTCGCGCGCCGCTTCCCAGACGCGGTCGGGATCGGTGAGGGCGGCGGTCAGCTCGGCGTCGAGGCCGAGCGACTCCACCGACTGCCGCCAGACGTCGAGGATCTGCGCCTTGGGCCGGTACTCGGCCAGGCGCTGGACGACGCACGCCGCGGTGACCAGGGCGTTGTCGGTGCGGAACGGGCGCGAGCCGTGCCCGGGCGTGCCCTTGATGACGATCTTCCGCCAGTTGGCGCCCTTCTCGCCGACGGTGGCGCGGAGCACCGGACCCGACGGGGTGGGGATGGGCACGCCGCCGCTCTCCGTGATGACGTAGTCGCACTTCACCGCCTCGGACTCGCGCTTCACCATGTGGTCGGCGCCGTAGTCGCCGCCCGCCTCCTCGTCGGCCACGGCCAGGTAGATGAGCGTGCCGCGCGGCCGCCAGTCGCTCTTGGCGAGCCGGCGCGTGGCCACCGCCATCGTCGAGGTCAGGTTGAGCATGTCGATGGCGCCGCGGCCCCACACCACGCCGTCGACCAGCTCGCCGCCGAACGGGTCGCGGCTCCAGCCCGCGGGGTTCACGGGGACGACGTCGGTGTGGCCCATCAGGAGGAGCGTCGGCGCCTTCGGGTCGCTGCCCTCGATGCGCGTGATCAGGCTCGTGCGCCCGGGCGAGCTGGTGTAGCGCTCGACGGACAGCCCCGAGCCCGCGAAGAAGTCCTCGAGCGCGTCCACGCTGCGCGTCTCCTGGCCCGAGGCCTCGGTGCCGTCGTTGACGCACGCGTTCCGGATGAGGGTGCGCAGCAGCTCCGTCGCCTGGGTCTCCACCGCCTGCTCGTCGCTCACGCTCTCGCCTCCTGGGGATCAGGTTGTGACGGACGCAGATTCGACTTCGCCGTGCGGGCCAACACCGCGATTCTGCGTCCACTCGCGGCGCCACCTCGCCAATTCATTCAAACTGGTGATACCGGATCGGGCCGGACGCGGCTCAGCGCCGGCGCCGCCTTGACCGGGCGGCGGGCCTCATCATACCGTCTCCGCGGGATGACGGGCGCGCCGATCACGCCACGACGCAGCGTGCTGTTCATGCCCGCGTCGAACGCCCGCGCGCTGGAGAAGGCGCGCACGCTCGACGCGGACGCGCTCGCCTTCGACCTGGAGGACGCGGTGGCGCCCGCCGCCAAGACCGAGGCGCGCGCGCTCGCCGTGGCGGCGGCGGGGAGCGGCGGCTACGGCTCGCGCGAGGTGGTGGTGCGCGTCAACGCGCTGGCCACGCCGTGGGGACGCGACGACCTCGGCGCGGTGGCGCGGTCGGGCCTGGACGCCGTGCTCCTGCCGAAGGTGGAGTCGCCGGCCGAGGCGCGCGAGGCGCTGGCCGTCCTCGCCGCGGCCGGCGCGCCCGCGTCCGTCTCGGCTCTGGTGCATGCTCGAGACGCCGCGCGGCATCCTGGCCGCCGACGCCATCGCCGGGGCCGACCCGCGCGTGGGCGCGCTCGTGATGGGCACCTCGGACCTGACCAAGGACCTCCGGGCGCGCCACGTGCCCGGCCGCCAGCCGATGCTGACCAGCCTCGGGCTGTGCGTCCTCGCCGCGCGCGCCCACGGCATCGCCGCGCTGGACGGCGTCCACCTGGACCTGGCCGACGACGAGGGCTTCGCCGCGGCGTGCCGCCAGGCCCGCGACATGGGGTTCGACGGGAAGACCCTGATCCACCCGAAGCAGCTCGCCGTCGCCAACGCGGCCTTCGCGCCCAGCGCGGAGGAGATCGACTGGGCGCGCCGCGTGATCGCCGCGCACGCCGAGGCCGAGCGCGCCGGGCGCGGCGTGGTGCTCTCGACGGCCGGCTCGTGGAGAACCTCCACGTCGAGGACGCCCACCGCGTCGCGCGCCTGGCCGAGGCGATCGCTTCCGCCGCGGCAGCCCTGACTCTCCCTCGCAGACCGGTCCGGCGGCCGCCGCGCCGGTGCCACTCCGTGGCCCGCTCGTAGGCGTGGCCCGCCCGGAGCACGGTGGCCTCGTCGAAGGGCCGTCCCGCGAGCTGGAGCGACAGCGGCAGCCCGCCGGGCGAGAAGCCGCAGGGAAGCGCGAGCGCGGGCAGCCCCGTCATGTTGAACGGCGGCATGTTGCTCCGCGCGAACGGGAAGTCGGGGTCCCACACCGTGGCGAAGGACGGCGCGGCGACGATGGCGGTGGGGCTCGCCAGGAGGTCCACCTCGCGCAGCACCGCGTCCACCGACGCGCGCATGCGCGCCCGGAGCCTGAGCGCCTGGACGTACTCCGCGCCGGTGAAGAGCCCGCCGATCATCATCTTCTCGCGCAGCACGTCTCCGAAGAGCTCGGGCCGCCGGCGCAGGTCCGCCTCGTGGTACGCGAACGCCTCGGTGAGCATGATGACCATGAACGCGGGCGAGTCGGCGACGTGGGGGACCTCGACGCTCCGCACGTCCGCGCCGAGCTTGCCGAGCGCACGCACCGCCTCCTCGAAGGCCGACGCCATCTCCGGCGCTATCCCGTCGTGGAAGTACGCGCGCGGCACGCCGATGCGCAGCCCCTTCACGCCGCCCCCGATGCCCGACACGTAGTCGCCGACGGGCGCGGGGCTCGACGCCGGGTCGGTGGCGTCGTATCCGGCCAGCGCCTGCAGCAGGTACGCGCAGTCCTCGACGGTGCGGGCCATCGGCCCGGTGTGGTCGAGCGTCCAGGACAGCGGCACCACGCCGGCCCGGCTCACGCGGCCGTACGTGGGCTTGAGCCCGGCGATGCCGCAGAACGCCGCCGGCCCGCGGATGGAGCCGCCCGTGTCCGAGCCGAGCGCGCCCACGGTGAGCCCGGCGGCGAGCGCGGCGCCGGAGCCGCTGGAGGAGCCGCCCGGGATGTGGTCCGTGTTCCACGGGTTGCGGGCGGCGGGGAAGCGATGGCTCGGGAACTGGATGCCGAAGGCGAACTCGTGGGTGATGAGCTTGCCGAGCATCACCATGCCCGCGTCCTGGAGCCGCGTCACGCACGTCGAGTCCTGGGTGGGCACCCAGTCGGCGAGGAGCGCCGAGCCCGCGGTGGTCAGGATGCCGCGCGTCGCGTAGAGGTCCTTGTACGCGATGGGCACGCCGGCGAGCGGGCCCGGCGTTGCCGCCGCGGATGGCCGCCTCGGCCGCGCGCGCGTCGGCGAGCGCCCGCTCCGCCGTGACCGTGAGGAAGGCGTGCAGCGTCTTGTCGATCCGCTCGATGCGCCGGAGGCAGTCGGTCGCGTACTCGACGGGCGACAGCTCGCGGCTCCGGAAGAGCCGCGAGAGCTCGGCGACGCCCGCGTAGGCCAGGTCAGGCGCGGCCACGGCGATGCTCCTCGGCGGCGGCGTCGAAGGTGACCGCGGGCTCGAGCGGCTGGGCGTCGCGGGGATCCACCGCGCGAAGCGGCCGGAGCGCGTCGGCCAGGAAGCGCTGGACGAGGCGCTCGCGCGCCTCCGGGATGGGCAGACCGCTCAGGCGGATCCGCGCGCGCGTCTCCTCGAGCGTGATGTCGGGCGTGCTCTCGGGCATGGCGACCTCCTCCGCCCGGCCGGGCTCGACCTCGCCGCGCCGGGCTCGTGGTGACTGGCATGCTACCGGCGCCCGCGCGCGGCCACAAGGGCCACGCGGAGCGGAACGCGGCGGCCGGCTTGACGATGTCGGCGTCGGCAGCGCATAGTCCGCCCGACGCGCGACGACCGCGGCGGCCGCGGCCCCGCGCTCCCGTCACCCGAAAGGACCCTTCGCTCGTGCCACGAGGAGACATCGCATGAACGCATCGATCTCACGTCGTGGCGTCCGGAGCCTCGTGCTGGCCGGCGCCGTCGCGCTCCTCGCCGCGTCCGGCGCCGCTCCCGCGCGCGCCCAGGGCACGCTCACGCTCTACTGCAGCGTCCAGCTCGAGTGGTGCCAGGCGGTGGCCAACGAGTTCGGGCGGCAGACGGGCATCCGCGTGGCCATGACCCAGAAGGGCTCGGGCGAGGTCTTCGCGCAGGTCAAGGCGGAGGCGGCGAACCCGAAGGCCGACGTGTGGTTCGGCGGCACCGGCGACCCGCATCTCCAGGCCGCGGAGGAGAACCTCACCGTGGCCTACACGTCGCCGAACCTGGCCCAGCTCCATCCGTGGGCGGTGCGCCAGGCCGAGCAGTCGGGCTTCCGCACCGTCGGGATCTACGCCGGCGCGCTCGGCTTCAGCTACAACACCGAGATCCTCAAGAAGAAGGGCCTCGATCCGCCGCGGTGCTGGTCGGATCTGCTGAAGCCCGGCTTCAAGGGCGAGATCCAGATGGCGAACCCGAACTCCTCGGGCACCGCCTACACCGCGGTGGCGACGCTGGTGCAGGTGATGGGCGAGGGGCCCGCCTTCGAGTACCTCAAGAAGCTCCACGCGAGCATCAACCAGTACACGAAGTCCGGCGTGGGGCCGGTCAAGGCGGCGGCGCGCGGCGAGACGACGGTGGGGATCAGCTTCGTGCACGACGTCGTCACCGAGGTGCAGGCCGGCTTCCCGGTGGCGAGCGCCACGCCGTGCGAGGGCACGGGCTACGAGATCGGGTCGCTCAGCATCGTGAACCGCGCGCGGAACCTGGACGGCGCCAGGCGCTTCGTGGACTGGGCCCTCACCCCGCCGGCGCAGGCGCTCGGCGCGAAGAGCAAGCAGTTCCAGGTGCCGTCCAACCGCGGCTCGGAGATCCCGAAGGAAGCGCCGAAGCTCGCGGAGATGAAGCTCATCGACTACGACTTCAAGAAGTACGGATCCTCCGCGGAGCGCCGGCGGCTCCTCGAGAAGTGGGACAAGGAGGTCAACGCGCTCCCGCGGTGAGCGCGCCCGCCGCGCGGGCGCGCCGCCCGATCGTCCCCGCGCTCGGCCTCGCGTCGCTCGCCGCCGGCCTGCTCGTCCTGCCCTGGCACGCGCGGCCCGACGGCGCGGCGGCGGGCTGGCTCGCGTTGTCCTGGGACGCGTCCGCGGCGCCCGCGGCGGTGCTCGCGATCGGGCACGGCCGCGCGTCGCTCGCGCTCCTTGCCGCCCTCGCGCTGGCCGCGGCCGTCGTCGTCGGCGCCTTCGCCCCGTCACGCGGGCGCGGCGCGTGTCGTCGCCGCGCTGGGCCTCGGCGGCGTCGCCGTGGCGCTCATCCAGGGCTTCGCCGTTCGCGGCCAGGCCGGCATGGGCGTGGGGGCGGCGCTCGCCGTCGCGGGCTTCCTCCTCCTCGGCGCCGAAGGGATGGCGGCGGCGGGCGCGCTCCGCGGCGACCGCTTCGCCACCGTCTCGCTCCTCGCCATCGCGCTGCTCGTGGCGCTCTTCGTGTTCCTGCCGCTGGGACGCATGCTGGGGGCCGCCGTCCTCACCGCCGATGGCGGCGCGAGCCTGTCCGCCCTCTGGAGCCGGCTCACCGCGGAGAAGATCTGGACGCTCGCGTGCCTCACCTCCGGCCGCCGGTGCGGGGTGGCCTGGAACACGCTGCTGCTCGCCGTGCTCTGCGCCACCGGCACCACCGCGCTCGGCCTGGCGCTCGCCCTCCTCGTCACGCGCACGGCGCTGCCGTTCCGCCGCGTCACGCGCCTCATCACGATCCTGCCCGTGGTGACGCCGCCCTTCGTGATCGGCCTCGGGATCATCCTGATCTGCGGCCGCGCCGGCGTGGTCAACGCCGTGCTCGAGCAGGCGTTCGGCGTGCCGCCCACGCGCTGGATCTACGGCCTCCCCGGCCTGCTCCTGGCGCAGCTGTTCGCGTTCACGCCGGTGGCGTTCCTCGTGCTGGTCGGGGTGGTCGAGGGCGTGAGCCCCACGCTCGAGGAGGCGGGCCAGACGCTCGGCGCGCGGTCCGGCGCGGTCTTCCGGACGGTCTCGCTCCCGCTCATGGCCCCCGGGCTCGCCAACGCCTTCCTCGTCGGCTTCGTGGAGAGCATCGCGGACTTCGGCAACGCGCTCGTCCTGGGCGGCAACTACGGCGTGCTCGCCACCGAGGTCTACTTCGCGCTGGTCGGCGCGCAGTTCGACCAGGGCCAGGCCGCCGCTCTCGCGATCATCCTGCTCGGGTTCGCGGTGGGCGCGTTCGCGCTCCAGCGGCGGGTGGTGCGCGGCCGCGCCTTCACCGCCTTCACCGGCAAGGGCGACCCGGGCATCCCCGCCGCGCTGCCCCGCGGGCTGGTGCGCCTGATCGTGGCGGTGGCCGTGCCGTGGATCGCGTTCACGGTGATCATCTACGCCATGGCCGTCCTGGGCGGCTTCGTCGAGGTGTGGGGGCGCGACCACTCCCTCACGCTGCGCCACTTCGCCAAGGCGTTCAGCGTGGAGTGGACCGCCCACGGCCTCCTGTGGACGGGCGGGGCGTGGGCCTCGCTCTGGAACACGGTGCGCCTGTCCGCGGTGGCGGCGCCGGCGAGCGCGGCGGCCGGCCTCCTGACCGCGTATCTCCTGGACCGGACGCGGTTCCCCGGCCAGCGCGCCTTCGAGGTGGCCACGCTGCTCTCGTTCGCCGTGCCGGGCACGGTGATCGGCGTGGCGTACGTGCTCGCCTTCAACGTGCCGCCCGTGGAGATCACGGGCACCGGGCTCGTCATCGTGCTCTGTCTCGTGTTCCGGAACATGCCGGTGGGCGTGCGGGGCGGCGTGGCCGCGCTGGCCCAGATCGACCGGTCGCTCGACGAGGCGTCGAGCACGCTGGGGGCGGCGGGCGCGACGACCATCCGCCGGGTGCTGCTGCCGCTGGCGCGGCCCGCCGTCGTCGGCGCCCTCGTCTACGGCTTCGTCCGCTCGGTGACCACGGTCAGCGCGATCATCTTCCTCGTGTCCGGCGACACCGACATGGCGACCACGTACATCATCGGACGCGTGGTGAACGGGGACTACGGCGTGGCCATCGCGTACTCCGCGGTGCTCATCGCGCTGATGGTGGCGGCGATCGTCCTCATCCAGCGCGTGGTCGGCGTCCGCGTCACCTCGACGCGGGCGGCGGAGGGCACGGCGTGACGGCGGCCGGCCCCGGCACCGTCGAGCTGCGCTCGGTGACCAAGCGGTACGGCGCGCACGCCGCCGTCGATCGCGTGTCGCTCCTCGTGGAGGACGGCACGCTGGTGACGCTGCTCGGGCCCTCGGGCTGCGGCAAGACCACCACGCTGCGGATCATCGCCGGCCTCGAGACCCCGAGCGAGGGCCAGGTGCTGATCGGCGGGCGGGACGTGAGCGATCTTCCGCCCGCGGACCGGAACGTGAGCCTCGTCTTCCAGTCGTACGCCCTGTTCCCGCACCTGTCCGTGCTCGACAACGTGGCGTACGGGCCGCGCGTGCAGGGCGCGCGGCCGGCCGAGGCGCAGGGGCGCGCCCGCGAGGCGCTGGCCCTCCTGGGCCTCGAGGGGTTCGAGGCGCGGCTGCCGTCGCAGCTCTCGGGCGGCCAGCAGCAGCGCGTGGCGGTGGCCCGCGCCCTCGTGCTCAAGCCGGCCGTGCTCCTGTTCGACGAGCCGCTGTCGAACCTGGACGCGCGGCTGCGGCGCCGCGTGCGGGACGAGATCCGCGGGCTCCAGCGGCGCCTCGGCGTCTCGGTGGTGTACGTGACGCACGATCGCGAGGAGGCCCTCGCCGTGTCCGACCGCATCATCGTGATGGACCAGGGCCGCGTCGCCGAGAGCGGGCCGCCCGGCGAGCTCTTCGCGGCGCCACGGACCGCGTTCGTGGCCGACTTCCTCGCCGAGGCCACCCTGGCCGCCGCGCGGCTGACCGGCGTCGCCGGCGAGCTGGGCGAGGTCGACATCGCGGGCCACGTCGTCCGCGTGGCGCATCGCGGACACCGCCCCGGGGCCGGTGACGGTCGCCATCCGGCCCGACGCCGTGCAGGTGGGCGACGGCGGCCCCGGCATCACGGGCCGCATCCTCCGTGCCGCGTTCGTCGGCCGCGCCATCGAGTACACGATCGACACCGCGGCCGGCGAGCTGTTCGCCATCTGCCCCGCCACCGCCTCCCTGCGCGCCCCCGGCGCCGCGGTCACGGTGCTGCTCGCCCCCGCCGGCGTCACCATCGTCGACGCCGCCGCCGCGCAACGCAAGTGCCTGACCCCGATGTTGCGCGCAACGGCGGGGTCAGGCCCTTGTGCAACGTGGCGGGTGGGGCCCGGGGGGCCGGTGCGGGCGCTGGGGCTCGTGGTATGAGGGGGTGTTGGGACTGACATGAGTGGACTCGGGAGGCGGCGGTTCCTGGTCGGTGGGGCGGCGCTGGCCGCCACGGTCGCGGCGCGCGGTGGCGCGGGCCTGGCGGCGGGCCGGGCGCTGGTGCGGCGGGAGGTGTTCTTCGGGGACCCGGACGTGGCGGTGGCCCGGATGAGTCCCGATGGCCGGACGGTCGCCTACATCGCGCCGGTCGACGGGGTGCGCAACGTGTGGGTGGCGCCGCTCGACGACCTCGCCGCCGCGCGCCCGGTGACGCGCGTCACCGCGCGTCCGGTGGCCTGGGGATACCGCTGGGCGTACACGAGCCGCCACATCGTCTTCTTCGAGGAGCGCGACGGCGACGAGAACTGGCGCGCGTCCAGCGTCGACGTGGACACCGGCGCCGTGGTCCCGCTGACGCCGGCGCGCGGCGTGCGCGCCTACGTCCAGGCGGCGAGCCCGCGCTTCCCCCGCGAGATGCTGTTCGCCCACAACGAGCGCGACCGCCAGCGTAGCGACATCTACCGGATCGACCTCGTCACCGGCCGCTCCGAGCTGGTGTTCCGGAACGAGCGCTTCGCGTGGGTCTTCACCGACAAGGACTTCCAGGTGCGGTTGGCGTGCCGGTACCTTCCGGACGGCCGCGTCGAGTGGCTGGAGCGGCGGGGCGACGGCGCGTGGGTCCTGTTCTTCACCGTGCCTCTCGGCGACGTGGACGGCACGCGGCCGGTGGACGTGAGCCACGACGGCCGGACGCTCTACCTGCTCGACTCGCGCGGCCGCGACACGTCCGCGCTCGTGGCCATGGACCTGGCGACCCGGCGCACGCGCGTGGTCGCGGCCGACCCCTCGGCGGACCTCCGCGACGTATTCTTCGACGAGGCGACGGGCCATGCGCTCGCCGCCGGTGGCATGCTCGCCCGCCAGCGCTGGCAGGCCGTCGATCGGCGCTTCGCCGTCGATCTCGCGGCGATCCGCGCGGCGCCCGGGGCGACGTGTACTTGAACAGCGTGAGCCGGGACGGCCGCCGGGTGCTGGTCTTCGTCGACCGCGACGACGCAAGCCCCGAGTACGCGCTCTACGACCGCGCCGCGCGGCGCCTGCGCCCGCTCGTCGCCGTGCGGCGCCGGCTCGCCGGGGCGCCGCTCCGGCCGCTCGAGCCCATCGCGTTCACCGCGCGCGACGGCCTCACCGTCCGCGGCTACCTCACGCTGCCCGAGCCCGGCGCGCGCGGCGTGCCGATGGTGCTCGCGGTCCACGGCGGCCCGTACTGGCGCGACCGCTGGGGCTTCGAGTCCACGCACCAGTGGCTCGCCAACCGCGGTTACGCGGTGCTGAGCGTGAACTTCCGCGGTTCCACCGGCTTCGGCAAGTCGTTCGTGACCGCGGCGGACGGCGAATGGGGCGGCAGGATGCACGACGACCTCATCGACGGCGTGCGCTGGGCGATCCGCCGGCGCGTGGCGGATCCCGCGCGCGTCGGCATCTACGGCGGCAGCTACGGCGGCTACGCCGCGCTCGTGGGCGCCACCCGCACGCCCGACACCTTCGCGTGCGTCGTCGACATCTTCGGCATCGCCAACCTGCTCACGTTCATGGCGGCGATCCCGCCGTACTGGCGGCCGTGGTTCAGCGTGTGGAAGAAGCGCGTGGGCGACCCCGACACCGAGGCGGGACGCGCGTTCCTTCGCGAGCGCTCGCCGCTCACCCACATCGGGCGCGCGGCGCGCCCGATCCTCGTCGTCCAGGGCCTGGAGGACGTGCGGGTGACGCGCGCCGAGTCGGAGCAGATCGTGGCCGCGCTCCGCGAGCGCGGCGTGCCCGTCACCTACATCACGTTCCGCGACGAGGGCCACGGCTTCGACCGCCCGCAGAACCACCTGGCGTTCCGCGCCGTGACCGAGGCCTTCCTGGCCCGCCACCTGGGCGGCGCCGCCGAGCCGATCGACCGGGCGCGGGACTTCGCGGGCTCCACGCTCGTGGTCGAGACGGGCGCGGAGCTGGTCCCCGGCCTCGCCGGGTAGCCGGCGGTCTGCAACGGGGCAGCCTGCTGACCGGACCGTCGCCTTGACCCGGCCGCGCGGCGCCGGGCACTATCCCCCGTGGTGAATGCGCCTCGCGACGCTCCAGCGCCGCCCGGAGCCCTCCTCATCGCGATCCCGACCTACAACGAGCGGGAAAGCATCGACGCGCTCCTCTCGACGCTGCTCGACCTGCACCCGACCGGCCACGTGGTCGTGGTGGACGACGGCTCGCCCGACGGCACCGGCGATCTCGTCGCGGCGCGCGCCGCGGGCGACGCGCGCGTGCACCTCATCCGCCGGCCCGGCAAGGCCGGCCTCGGCAGCGCCTACCGCGCGGCCTTCGCCTGGGCGCGCGGGCGCGGCTACGACGTGGTGGCGCAGATGGACGCGGACGGCTCGCACGATCCGCGCGACGTGTCGCGGCTCGTCGCGGCCCTCGCCGACGCGGACGTCGTCGTGGGCTCGCGCTACGTGCCGGGCGGCCGGGTCGAGCACTGGCCGCTGTCGCGCCGCCTCCTGAGCCGCACCGCCAACGTCGTCGCGCAGCTCGTGGTGGGGCGTCAGGTGCACGACTGGACCTCCGGCTTCCGCGGCTACCGCGCGTCCGTGCTCGAGGCCCTGCCGTTCGGCGCCGGCGGCATCGACTCCGAGGGCTACGCGTTCCAGGTGGACTGCGTCTATCACGTCCACCGGTTGGGGTTCCGTGTCCGCGAGATCCCGATCGTCTTCGTCGACCGGACGCTGGGCCGGAGCAAGATGTCGAGCACGGAGGTCCGGCTCGCCCTCGGCACGCTGGCGCGCATCGGCCGGCGCCGGCTCTTCGGATGAGCCGCGCGCGGCCGTGAGCCCCCCGCTCCCTGGTTGTGAAGAGATGCGGATCTTGACGTCGGCGAGCGGGCCAACACCGCGATTCTGCGTACACGCGGAGTGCCGTCTCGCCATTCATCCACATCCGCTCCGGCGATGAGCGCCCTCCTCCGGAGCGTCCCGGGCGCGGGCGGGGCCGCCGGCGCCACGGCCTGGCTCATCGTCGTCACCGGACTGGCGCGCGTGGCCCTCGCCATCGCGTCGGACCTCTGCTACGGCGAGTCCTACTTCTCGGCGTACGTGCGGAGGCCGGAACTCTCGTACTTCGACCATCCGCCGCTGCCGTTCTGGCTGGCCTCGCTCTTCTCCGCCGTCGCCGGCGGACCCGGTCCGCTCGCCGTGCGGCTGCCCTTCGTGCTCCTCTTCGCCGCCACGACGTGGCTCCTCTTCGTGGTCGGCCGCCGGCTCTGGAGCCCGTGGGCCGGCTTCCACGCGGCGCTGCTCGCGAACGTCGCCCCGGCCCTGTCGATCCGCGCCGGCTACTGGCTGGGCCCCGACGGGCCGCTGATGCTGTTCTGGCTGGCGACGGTCTGCGCGCTGATCCCGCTGCTGCTCGATCCTCCGGAGAGTCAGCCGAGCGGCAGCCGGCGGCTCTCGATCTGGACGGCGGCGGGCGTCTGCCTCGGGCTGGGCCTGCTCAGCAAGTACTCCGCGCTCCTCCTCGTGCCGGGCACCTTCCTGTTCGTCCTCCTCACGCCGGGTCGCCGGCGGATCCTCCTCGAGCCCGGGCCGTGGGTGGCGCTCGCCGTGGCCGGCCTCGTGTTCTCGCCCGTTGTCGCCTGGAACGCGTCCCACGACTGGATCTCGTTCCTCTGGCAGGGACACCGTGGCGTCGCCTATCGCGGGATCCGGCTCGACTGGCTCGCGTGGAACGTGTTCGGCCAGACGATCGAGCTGGGCCCGTGGCTGTGGCTCGCCATCGTGGTGGAGTGCGCGCGCATCCTCGCGCGCTGGTCGCGGGTGGACCCCGCGCGCCGGCTCCTGGTCTGCCTCGGGCTGCCGCCCGTGGTCCTCTTCACCGTGGTGTCCTCGTACGCGCCGATCGGCAACCACTTCTACTGGGGGATGGGAGGATACCTGCTGCTCGTGCTCCCCCTCGCCGACACCGTTCAGCGGGCCGCGGCGCGTGGAGGCCGCCTCGCGCGCCGGTGGCGCGCGGTGTCCGTGGTCGCGGGCGTGGCGCTCATGGCGCTCCTGCTGAGCCACACGATGACGGGATGGGGACGTTCGGTGCCCGGCGTGGCGCGGGCGATCGCCGGCAACGACGACCCCACGCTCGAGTGCATCGACTACACGGCGCTCGTCCCCGCGCTCGCCGCGCGCGGGCTCCTCGGGCGCCGCGACGTGTTCCTCTTCACGGACCGCTGGTACCAGAGCGGCAAGGTGGAATGGGCCATCAAGGGCGCGCTGCCCGTGCTCTGCTTCGCGGCCGACCAGCGAGGCTGGGCCGTGTTCGCCCCCTCCGAGCCGTGGGTCGGCCACGAAGGGATCTTCATCACCGTCCTCAAGCGGACGGAGTCGAGCGCCAGGCAGGCGTACGGGGAGTACTGCGCGAGCCTCGCGGCGCTGACCCCGGTCGTCGTCACGCGGAGCGGCCGGCCCGAGATCACCCTGTACCTCTACCGGTGCGAGCGCCTCCTCAAGCCCTACCCTCGGCCCTACGGATGAGGGCCCGCCACGGGTAAAGCCCCGCACCGCGGCGGGCGCGGCGTCGGCGTTCTTCGCAGACCCGGCCCCGGCCTGGAGGGCCCGTTCAGGCCTCGAGCCAAGCCCGCACGTGGATTGACTTCACGGCCCGGGACGCGGAATGGCACGGCGGATGCGCCTCGGAAGCGACTTACCATGGTGACCGGGCACCCGGCGGATCGGACCTACAATGCTCGCGGTCATCCGGACCCAACCCTGCCCTCCTCGAGGAGACGCCCCCTCGTGATACTCCGCCGGCTCGCCGCCGTCTTCGCCGCCGCGCTCTTCTGCGCCTGTCCGGGCTGGGCGGGGGCCGAGGTCCTCTGGGAGGGCCGCGTCCAGACCCGCGACGGCCGCTGGCTGACCGTGTCCAAGCAGCTCGTGGGCGGCCGCCCGGTGACGATGTACTCGGACGAGGCCGGGCGGCCGATCCTCGAATCGGACCTGCGAGACGATGGGGCGCGCCACGGGCCGGCGCGCGTCTCTCCCGCGCTGGCCACGCTCGCCGGCGGTCCACGGGCGGCGGGGTCGGTTCCGGTGCTCGTGACCCTCCGCGATCAGCCCACGCCGGGGATCGCCGCCGACGTCAAGACGCTCTTCGATCCGCACGTGGACCGGCAGGCGGCGGCGCTCCGGACCGCGCGCGAGCGTCACGGCGCGGCAACGCCCGCCGAGGAGCAGGCGCGCGAGCAGGAGGTGCACCAGGCGCGCGACACGCTGAAGCAGACGATGGCGACTCAGCGGCTCGAGATCGGCCGCCGCGCCCAGGCCGTCATGCCGTCCCTCCAGGCCGGCGTGCGCCAGCACCTCGCGGCGCTCGGCGGCAGGGTCACACACGCCTACGCCGTCCGGAACATGCTGGCGGCGCGGCTGCCCGCGGCGATGATCCCCGTGCTCGCGCTCCACCCCGACGTGGCGGAGATCTCCGAGGACGCGGAGATGACCGCGCACCTCGACACGAGCACGGCCTCGCTCGGCGCCCCCACCTGGTGGACCAACGGGATCGACGGCGCCGGCCCGTGGGACGTGGGCGTGCTCGACACCGGCATGGACCTCACCAACCCGGGGCTCTCCGCGGTGCCGAGCCAGAGCGGCGTGTTCCTGGCCACCGGGTCCGGCCATCCGAGCTTCCTCGACAACGCGGCGTCCACCGACGACCTGCACTCGCACGGGACCCACACCGGCGGCATCGTGGTCAGCCGGGGCGCCCTCGGCTTCGTCAACCACAAGGGCGTGGCCGTCGGCGCCGGCATCATCAACCTGAAGGCGGGTTTCCGAACCACGGGCGGCGGCGGGTTGATGTTCAACTCCGACGCCATGGCCGCGGTGGAGTGGGCGGCGTTCACCGCCGCCTCGCCGGCCGACGTGTTCAGCCTGAGCTTCGGCGGTTGCACGTCCGCCTCCGACTCGCCTTTCGCCCGGTTCTGGGACTCCGTCGTGGACGAGCTCGGCATTCCCGTCGCCATCTCCGGGGGCAACGACGGGCCGGACAACCAGACCACCCAGATCAGCGGCTGCCCGCCGCCGCCGGTCTTCAGCGATCCGGCGACCGCGTACAACGTCCTCGCGGTGGGCGCCATGGCCGACTTCGCCACCACCGACCGCAGCGACGACGCGGTGGCCAGCTACAGCAGCCGCGGTCCCGTGCCCGGCGGCCGCAAGAAGCCCGACCTCACCGCGCCGGGGTCGAACATCACGTCGACCTCGAACACGTGGGAGACCGGGTCGGACTATGTCGGGAAGAGCGGGACCAGCATGGCCGCCCCGCACATCGCCGGGGCGCTTGCGCTCCTGCTGGACGGCGGGGTCGTCGATGCCAAGGCGCTCAAGGCGGTGCTGATCAACTCGGCGCAGGACCTGGGCACGACGGGCTGGAGCGCCGACAGCGGCTGGGGCTACGCGGACCTCACCGCGGCGTTCGCGCTCCGCGCGAGCTACTTCCTGGCGAGCGTGACGCCGCGCGGGCAGCCGGGGAGCGCGCGGTTCTACCGCGGGTCGCTCGGGGCGGGGGAGCGGGCGACGCTCGTCTGGAACCGGAACGCCGACTACCGCTACCCCCTCTCGTCCACGGCGTTCGCCCTCAACGACCTCGACCTCACGCTGTACCGGATGACCGACGGCGTCGTGCTCGACTCGTCGGCCTCCGCCATCGACAACGTCGAGCAGGTGCGGGTGGGCGGGGCCACCTCCGGGCTCGTGCTGAAGGTGGGCGCGATCTCCACCGTGTTCAACGGCGTGAGCGCGGAGGCGTACGCCCTCGCCACGGGCAGCGGCATCGCCGAGGCCACCGGGCCGGCGCTCGCCGTGTCGCTGGCCGCGCCTGGCTCGACGGGGCCGGGCAGCCAGTTCTCCGCGACGGCCACCGTGACCAACATCGGCGACCTGACCGCCCACGCCAACTGCGTCACGCTGGCGCTGCCCGCGGGGTTTTCGGTGGCGTCCGGGGCGAACCCGCAGTGCATAGGATCGATCGCCCCTGCCGCGCAGGCCGTGGCTTCGTGGACCGTGCAGGCCGCCGTCGCCACCGGCCCCTACGGGCTGACCGCCACCGACGCCAGCACGTCCTATGGCGAGAGCTTCTCCGGCGCGGGGTCGGCGAACGTCACCGTGACCGGGCTGCCCGGGGTCACGGTGACCGCGACGACGCCGACCGTGGCCGAGGCAGGCCCCGGCACGGGCCAGTTCACGGTGAGCCGGACGGGCTCCACCGCCTCCGCGCTCACCGTCGCCTACACGACGAACGGCGGCGCGGGCGCGGGCAGCGACTACCAGGCGCTCTCCGGGAGCGTGATCATCCCCGCCGGCGCGGCGTCCGCGCCCATCGTCGTCACGCCGATCGACGACCCGCTGGTGGAGACGGACGAGACGGTGACGGTCACGATCTCGGCCAGCGCCGCCTACGCGGTCGGGAGCCCGTCGAGCGCCACCGTGACGATCACCAGCGAGGACTCGGCGCTGCCGGTGGTGACAATCGTGGCGAGCGACCCGACCGCCACCGAGGCGGGCGTGACCACGGGCGCGTTCACGCTGAGCCGGACCGGGTCCACCGCCAGCGCGCTTGCCGTGTCGTGGAGCATCACGGGCACGGCGACGAAGGGCGTGGACCGCCTGCCCGTGCCGGCGGTGCCGACGATCCCGGCGGGGGCCAGCTCGGTGGTCGTCGTCGTGACGCCCATCGACGACGCCGTGGTCGAGGGCGACGAGACGGTGATCGCCACCCTGAACCCCGGGACGCCGGCTACACGGTGGGCACGCCCGGCAGCGCGACGGTGACCATCGCCGACAACGACACCATCGCGCTGCCCGTGGTGACCATCGCGGCGACCGATGCCACCGCGACGGAGGCGGGCGCGACCACGGGGGCGTTCACGATCACCCGGACCGGCTCGACGGCGGCCGCGCTGACGATCACGTGGAGCATCACGGGCACGGCGGTGAAGAGCGTGGACCGGCTGCCCGTGCCGGCGACGCCCGTGATCCCGGCGGGGGCGAGCTCGGTGGTGGTCATCGTCACCCCGATCGACGACACGCTCGTCGAGGGCAGCGAGACGGTGATCGCCACCCTCGGCGCCAGCGCCGCCTACACCGTCGGCAGCCCCAGCGCCGCGACGATCACGATCCTCGACAACGACTGATCAGGAGGCGGGTCCGACGGCGCTCCGGCCGGGCGGCGCATCCGCCGCGGGCGCCTCGCCGAGCGGGATGACGCCGCCCGGCTCGCCGGCGAGGATCCAGTCCAGCAGCGCACGGTAGCGATCGGCCGGCACCGCGCCCACCAGCGAGAGCTTCTCGTCGAAGACCACCGTGGGCAGCGCGGACACGCCGAACCACGCCGCGCCCTCCGCGTAGTCGCGGAGCACCGCCTCGTAGGCGGGGCCCGCGGTGAAGTCGCGCGTGAAGCGATCCACGTCGAGCCCGCACTCGCGCGCGATCCCGCCCAGGACGTCGAGGCGGCCGATGTCCAGGTTGTCGCCGAAGTGGGCGTCGAAGATCCGGCGATGGAACGTGTCGAACGCCGCGGGACCCTGGGCCTCCGCGCACTTCGCGGCGGTGAGGGCGGGCACGCTCGACTCGGGCAGCGCGATCCCGAGATCGGGCGGCACGAAGCGGGCGCGCCGCTCCTCGGCGCCGGCGCGGCGTCGGCCCTCCTGCGTGGCCGCGCTCGCGCGCCGGTCGGGCCGCCGGTCGGGGATGAGCGGAAACGTGCGCCACTGGACCCGCACCCGGTCCCCGTACGCCTCCGCCACCTCGTCGAGCCGCACCGCGGCGTTGTAGCACCACGGTCAGAGGTAGTCGGAGAAGACGTTCGAGGCGGATCGGCCCGCTCATGCCGGGCCCGGCGGCGTCCCCGGCGCTTCCCGCCCCTCGGGCGCGGGAGCGGCGGCGAAGACGGTCGGCTGGACGACCTCGGTGGACAGCGCACGCAAGGCGCTCTCGACGATGCGCCGGCGGAGCGCGCGCTCGTCCTCGGCCGACAGGTCGGCGTTGCCCAGCGGATGGATGATGCCGGCGGCGGGAACGATCCGGTTCGCTCCCACCATCACGGCGACGGGCGTCATCGTGGACACCTGCACGGTCGGCAGGCCCGCGCGCTCCAGCTCCTTGGCGATCGCTGCGCCGCAGCGAGTGCTGGTCCCTCAGGTGGAGGTCAGGATGACCGCATCCACCCCGGCGGCGCGGAGCTGCTCGGCGATCTCCCGCCCCATGCGCTGGCTGTGGGCGAGGGTGGTGGCCACGCCGGTCGTCGAGTAGACGGTCTCGTGGAGCTTGCCGATGGCGCCCTGCTGCTCCAGCTCGCGCGCCGCATCCACGGGCACGAGGCGATGCGGGTCCTGCTTGACGTAGGTCGTGTCGTAGCCGCGGTGCACGTTGTCGTACCGGGCGGGATCGAGGCCGGCCTGCCCCTGGATGGTGTAGGCGCCCCAGCGGGTGGCGGCGAGCGCCTCGATGCCGTCGGGGTTGCCGAGGGGCACGATGCCGCCGTCGGTCACCAGCGCGATGGTCGCGCGGGACAGCGCCCCGACGGCGGGTGGCGCGGCCACGCGCGGGAAGTCGGGCAGGGGCACCTCGCTCCGCAGCGGGCGCCCGGCCAGCTTGTCCAGCAGCATGGCCACGGCGCGCTGGGCGGCCGGCCGCTCGGTGAGCGCGTTCTTCGTGACGCCGCGGGGGAAGGTGCCCTCGGCCTCGGGCGTACCGAGCGACTCGCCCCGGACGAGCCGGAGCCCGAGCGCGACGAGACGGCGCGCGTCATCGAGCATCCGGGTGGCCTCGGCGCCCGTCCGCACGATGGGCACGTCGCGGCGATGGAGGTCCACGCCGGGGTTCTCGGCGTGCATGCCGGTGACCGCGGGCACCCCGAGCCGGGCCGTGACCGCCGCGCAGAGCGCGCCGCACGCCACGCCGTAGCGGCCGGCCTGGAAGGCCGGGCCGGCGATCACCATGTCCGGCCGCTCGGCTTCGACGAGCGCGGCGATCTCGGCCACCGCGGCTTCCCCGCGCTCGGCCACGTAGTTGTCGCCGCAGATCACCGTCGCCACCACCGTGCCGGCGTCGCCCAGCGCCTGCTGGACCGCGCGTGCCGCCCCCACCGCCCCGGGCTCGGCGATCGGGGGCAGGCCGGCCTTGTCCTCGCCGCCCTTCTGGCCGAAGAACTGGTTCACGTAGCAGACGACCCTCAGTGCCGACATGTGGCTCTCCTCGCCGCTTCGCGGCTCGGTTCATTCGCGGCTCGGTTCATGTCGCTCGGTTCAGTGCTCGGTTCAGTGGATCAGGGCCTGCAGGCGCGCGGCGCCCACCTGCTCGATCGAGCCGCAGAGCGCGCCGTAGCTGGTCAGGATCTCGCCGAGGAACGTGCCCTCGGATCCCTCGGCGCCGACGACGCGCTCCACCGCGGGCAGCCGGAGCTTCTCCTGCCCGCCGCCCACGTTCACGAGCGCGTCCATGCCGGGGAAGTTGAACAGCAGCATGCCCTCCTGGCTGCCGTCGGTGGACATGTCCTCGACGATCAGCGTGGTCTTGACCCCGAGGGCCTCGCACTGGGCCGCGGCCTGCGCCATGTCCACGTGCGGCGCCCCGCCGCCGATCTTGGTGAAGACCGCGCCGTCCGCGCCCAGCACGTGCGCCACCTGGCCCGCGGCCATCGCCGCCCCGCGCACGCGCTCGGGCTCGGTGGCCTGGGCCACCGTGAGCACCACCCCGGCGAACCACAGCGTGCGCCCGTGCTCGGCGTAGAGCGCCCGGATCACCGGATGGTTCTGGATGGCGTGGGTCGTGGAGTTCCGTCCCATGAAGCCGCGCACCACGGCGCCGTCGAGCACCTCGTTCGGGTGGACCACGCGTCGGCAGCATGCGGCGCACCGGATCGCCGTAGAGGATGCCCTCGTCGATGCCGGTGGGCCGCTGGTGCGAGTGGATCTGGAACACGTAGGCGACGCGGGGCAGGTGCTCGAGCGCGGCCGGCACGCGCGTGGCCGCGGGCAGCTCGAACGTCTCCACGGAGTCGGCGGGCGCGTCACCCGCGGCGCGAGCCAGGTACACCGCGGCCTTGAGGCCGGCGAGCCGGAGCGCGGCCAGGTACTCGGAGCGGCCGGCGCCCGCCGCGGCCGACGCCGCGATCACGAGCTGGTGGCTCCCCGCGTACTCGGTGAGCGCCGCTCCCGGGCCCGACATGTCGAGCAGGGCCAGGGCGGAGGGGTTGTCCAGGTCGCGGTCGGTGACGATGACCGACGCGCCGGCGAGCGCCCGCGTCCGGCCGCTCCCCGCGCGCGCCATGGCGCCGAGCACGCCGGGGAAGTCCTCGCCGCCGTCCATCTTCGCGCGGGGCGCGATCACGTCGAAGATGCGCGCGATGCGGCAGGACTCGCCGGGATGGGCGAGGTCCAGGCGCACGCGCGTGAGGCGCGCGTCGGACTCCAGGTGGCGGGCGAGGTCGTCGAGGTCGAGCTCGAGCCGGCCGCCGGCAAGGCGCGTGGCCGAGCGCGGCGACCATCGAATCGACGCGGGACCAGAGAAGATCGAGGCGCATGCTCCGGGGCTCCCTTTCCGAGCGATTCTCGCTGCTTCGTGCTCCCGTGCGCAAGCCGGAGCGGCGGGCCGCCCCCGGCGGCCCGCACGAGGCACGCGGCCTCACGCGCGTTGACCCCTCTCGCGGGCGAGGCGTACGCTCTCCGCGTGTATCCAATCCGCGGCGTATCGAACATTGGACGCTGACGCCAGGAGGATGGAGACGTAGCGTGGACGAGCCAGGAGGCGAGGACATGGCGCTGGCCCTGAGGCGGCATCGCTTCACGGTCGAGGAGTATCACCGGATGGTCGACGCGGGGATTCTCACCGCCGACGACCGCGTGGAGCTCATCGAGGGCGAGATCGTCGAGATGACCGCGATCGGTCCGGTTCACGCGAGCGTCGTGGCGAGGCTCAACAGCCTTCTCGTGCCCCGGCTGACGGGTCGCGCGATCGTCTGGCCCCAGAACCCACTGGTCATGGTCGCGCCAGGCGTCCGAGTTTCAGCCCGACCTGGCGCTCCTCCGACCGAAGCCCGACTTCTACGCCTCGGGCAACCCCGGCGCCGTCCGATGCGCTCCTCGTCATCGAGGTCATGGACACGTCCGTGGTGAAGGACCGGCGGGTGAAGCTCCGGATCTACGCGCGTGCCGGCGTCGCCGAGGTCTGGCTGATCGACGTGAACCGCGCCACCGTCGAGGTCTGCCGCCGCCCGACCGGAGACGACTACGCCGAGCGCCGGATCATCGGACGCGAGGGCTCCGTCGCGCCGCGCGCCTTCCCCGACCTCGACCTCCCCGTGTCCGAGATCCTCGGCTGATCAGCGCGCGAGGGCGGCGCGCATCACCGCGAGGGCAGTCCGGAGGCCCACCGCCAGCCCGCCCTCGTTCATGACGAACTCCGGCGCGTGGTGCGGCGGGATGGGCCCCTCGTCCGGAGCGATGCCCACGCGGAAGTAGCAGCCGGGCCGCTCGCGCAGGAACAGGCTCATGTCGTCGCTCGCCATCACGAGCCGCCCGTCCGTCACCGACTCCGCGCCGATCTCCTCCGACACGGAGCGCCGCACGAGCTCCGACTCCTTCGGGAGGTTCACCACCGCGGGGCACGAGTAGTCCAGGCGCATGCTCGCCTCCGCGCGGTAGGCGTGGGCGATGTCCGACACGAACGAGCCCAGGCGCGTCACCAGGTGGTCGCGCACCTTCTGCTCGAAGGCGCGGATGGTGCCGGTCATGAAGGCGGTGTCCGGGATGATGTTGCCCTTGGTGCCGGAGACGATCTGGCCCACGGTGAGGACGGCGGTCTCGTGCGCCGCGACCTCCCGGGACACCAGGCTCTGCATGCCGAGCAGGATGTTCGCCGCGGTGGTGATGGGATCCACCGAGAGGTGCGGCATCGCGCCGTGGCCGCCCTTGCCGCGGATCTCCACGGTGAAGGCGTCGGCGGAGGCCATGGACGGCCCCGGGCGCACCTGCACCTGGCCCACGCGCTGCAGCGTGGTGAGGTGCAGGCCGTAGATCTCCTCCACGTGCGGGTTCTCGAGCGCGCCCGCCTCGATCATGGGCCTCGCCCCGCCCAGCACTTCCTCGGCGGGCTGGAAGATGAACACCGCGGTGCCCGGCATCTCCGCCCGTCGCGCGGCCATGATCTCGGCCAGGGTGATCGCGATCGCGGTGTGGCCGTCGTGGCCGCACGCGTGCATGACGCCTTTCGCGCCGGACGTGAACGGGGCCTCCAGAAGCTCGGTGAGGGGCAGCGCGTCGATGTCCGCGCGCCAGGCGATCGTCGGCCCGGGGCGGTCGCCGCGCAGCACGCCCACGACCCCGGTGCCGCCCACGCCGGCGCGCACCTCGACCTTCGCGGCGGAGAGGCGCTCGGCGATGATCTCCGAGGTCCGGCGCTCCTGGTGGGAGAGCTCCGGATGCCGGTGGAAGTCGCGGCGCAGCGCGACCAGGGCGTCTTCCCGGCTCGCCGCTTCCTCGGTCCATTGAAGGCGCGTCTTGCTCATGTGTGATGTCTCCCCTCGGCCCGCATCATTCGCGAGCGAATGCGGACCTTGCGCAGACGGTGAGTCCACTGAGCTTGGTCATGAATGGGGCGGGTTCTTGGTCACGTAGCCTTCGAGGACGTCGCGGGCGCGGAGCGCGGGATCGCGCTCCGCGGGCGGACCGTATCCGCCGCCTCCGGGGATGCGGACTTCGACCACCGCGCCGGGATCGAGGAGCTGCTCGGCCTTGGGGTTCGCCGGGGCATGGCCGTCCACGAGCACGGCGCCGGGGGCGCCCGCCTCGCCGCCGAAGAAGCCTTGGGCGGGGATGCGCGTCCGGTCGCAGAGGACGGAGCAGAGCCACGGCTCCTGCGTGCGCACGCCGAAGCGGATCACCTGACCGAGGCCGCCGCGGTGCCGCCCGTCGCCGCCGGAGCCGTCGCGGAGCGACTTTTCCTCCACGACCAGGGGCGAGAGCGTCTCGATCACCTCCACCGGCGTCCCGAGCACGCCCGACGGGAACGCGGTGGCGGAGAGACCGTCCTTCACCGGCCGCGCTCCGGTGCCGCCCGACGTGAAGAACACGTAGGTGAAGGGCCGCCGCGCCTCGTCCTTGCCCGACACCTGGATGCCCCAGATGTTGGCCGAGCCCTCGGCCATGACGCTGTCCGGCACGGCCTCGCGCAGCGCGCCGGCCACCGCGTGGGGCAGGAAGTGCCCGACGATGTGGCGGGCCGCCACCGGCGCGGGCGGCTGCGCGTTCAGGATGGAGCCCCGGGGCGCCGTGATGCGGAGAGGACGGAAGGCGCCCTCGTTGTTCGGCACGTCCGGGCTCACGATCACCTTCACGCCGTACGTGGTGTACGCCTCGGTGTAGTTCATCACCACGTTGATGCCGCGCCGGCTCTCCGGCGACGAGCCCGTGTAGTCCACCCACAGCTCGTCGCCCCGCGCCTCGCAGCGCACCGCGATCGTGATGGGCTCGCCGAAGCCGTCGGAGGTGATCGCGTACGTGTAGACGCCGCGGGCGAGCCGCCCGATGGACTCGCGCATGGCCCGCTCCGTGCGCTCGATGATCTCGTCGGCCAGCGGCTCGAGCCGGGCGAAGCCGAACTCGGCCATGAACTCGAGCAGGCGCTCGCCGCCCACGTCGCCGCCGGCGATCTGGGCGTGGAAGTCGCCCATGACGAGGTCGGGCACCCGGGTGTTGGCGCGGATGAGGGCGGCCAGCGACGCGTCGAGCTTGCCGCCGGCGTAGAGCTTCATGATCGGGATGAAGAGGCCCTCCTCGTAGACCTCGCGGGCCTCCGCGGAGAGCACGTGGCCCCCGATGTCGGCGGTGTGGCACGTGGAGGCGAAGAGCGCCACGCAGTCCTTGCCGCGGAACACCGGCGTGCAGATCGTGACGTCGTTCAGGTGGCCCGAGCTCTTCCACGGGTCGTTGGTGATGAGCACGTCGCCGGGGCCGAGCGTATCCACCGGATGCTCGGCCACCATGTGCTTCACGGCCAGGGCCATCGAGTTGATGTGGCCCGGCGTGCCGGTCACCGCCTGGGCCACCATGAAGCCGCGGCGGTCGAAGACGCCGGCGGAGAGGTCGCCGGCCTCGCGCACGATCGAGGTGAACGACGTGCGCTGGAGCGCGGCGGCCTGCTCGTTGACCACGCCGATCAGCCGTTGCCAGCACACGTCGAGCGTGACCGGGTCGAGGGTCATCGGCTCCTGCCTTTGCCGCGAGGTGGTGTCATCGGCCGCCCGCCCTTGCCGTGAGGTGGTGTCATCCGCCCCTCACCCTGCCCTCTCCCCAAAGGGGAGAGGGTTCTTTCGACCCCCTCCCTGGAAGGGAGAGGGGTGGGGTGAGGGTCGGTCGACCACGCCGGTGACGGACGCCTCGTGCATCGTCTGGGACGCGTCCGGCGTCTGCATCCACTCCGTGTAGGCGGAGAAGGCCTCCTCGCGCTCGGCCTCGCCGAGGACGCCCGCGGCCACCATCTGGCGGCCGCGGCTCTCGGCCACGAGCCGCCACATGCCGGCGGCCCGGAAGAAGTCGGGATCGCCCGCGCTCACCGTGGCTGCGTTGGCGGTCGCGCGGACCTCGCGCAGGCCGAGGGCCTCGAGCATCGCGGGGAGATGATCGGCGATGGCGTTGTCGAGGCCGGCGGCGGCCCGCCACTCCAGGAAGGCCGCGTGAAAGCGGGTCCACGCCGCGGGCGGCCGGCTCCACTCCGCCTTCACGTGGTTCCAGTCCTGGGCCATCACGCGGCCGCCCGGACCCGCCGCGCGCGCCATCGCGGCGAGCGCCACGCCCGCGTCGGGGATCCACTGGAGCACCCGGGAGGCGTTCACGAGGTCGAACTCGTCCGTCCAGTCGCTCTGGCGGATGTCGCCCCGGTAGAAGACGAGGTTCGGGACCTCGCCGGGCGGGCTCGCCTGCTCGGCCGCCGCGATCATCTCCGGGTTCACGTCCATCCCCACTGCGGGCGCGGGCGCCACGCGCCGCGCGATCTCCGCGGTGAGCGTGCCCGGCCCGCAGCCCACGTCGAGCACGGAGAGGCCGGGCCGGAGGTGCGGCAGGAGAGCGGGGTGGCTGTTGGCGAGCGTCCGTGCGGTCAGGATGCCCAGGGCCTCGACGGGGACGTAGGCGTGGTCCTGGTCGCGCATCACGCGGGCTCGACCACGATGGTCAGGGCCGGGTCGACGCGCACCCGCGCGCCCGGCCCGATCACGGTGGTGGACTCGCGTTCCTCGATCACGGCCGGCCCCGCGAGCTCCGCGCCGGGCCGGAGCGCGTAGCGGTCGTACACCGGCGTGTCGACGTAGCCCGGCGCCTCGGGGAAGTACGCGCGCCGCGAGGCCTTGGCCGCCGCGGCGGCGCCAGCTCCCGCGACGGCGGAGGCGGCGCTCATCGTGAACGTGGGCGCGGGCCCGCTCGCCACCACGCGCCAGTTGAGCGCCTCGATGGCCACGCCGAGCGGGCGTGCGGCTGTAGAGCGCGCGGTACGCGGCCTCGAACGCGCCGGTGATGGCGCCGAGGCTCGCCGCGGCCAGTGGGCCCGCGGGCAGCTCGCATTCCACCTCGTGCCCCTGGCCGACGTAGTGCATCTCCGCGGTGCGCCGGACGCGGATGTCCGCCTCCGCCACGCCGGAGCCGCGGAGGACGGCGCGGCCCTCCGCCTCCATCTCGACGAACAGGCGGTTCACCTGGTCCCAGTCGGCGGCGTCGAGGCGCTGCGGCGCGGTGCGGACGAAGTCGAACGCGAGCGGCGCGGCGAGGAGGCCGTACGCCGACATGGCGCCGGCGCCGAAGGGCACGAGCACGCGCGGCACGCGCAGGATCCGGCCCACGTGCCAGGCGTGGACGGGGCCGGCGCCGCCGAACGCGAACAGCGGGTAGGCGCGCAGGTCCTTGCCGCGCTCGATGCCGTGGATGCGCGCGGCCGCGGCCATGTTCTCGTTCACGACACGGTGGATGCCCCACGCCGCCTCGGTGAGGGAGAGGCCCATCGGCCGGGCCACGCGCTCCTCGACGGCGCGCGCGGCGGCGTCCACGTCGAGCCGCATGCGGCCGCCGAGGAAGAAGCCGGGATCGAGGTACCCGAGGAGCAGGTCGGCGTCGGTCACGGTGGGCTCGCGGCCGCCCAGCGCGTAGCATGCGGGGCCCGGGTCGGCGCCCGCGCTGTCCGGGCCCACCTTGAGGAGCCCCATGCGGTCCACGCGCGCCACGGAGCCGCCGCCCGCGCCGATCTCGATCATCTCGATGACGGGGACGCGGATCGGCAGGCCCGAGCCCTTCTTGAAGCGGTCGGCGCGCGCCACCTCGAACTCGCGGGCCACCAGCGGCTCGCCCCCGTCGATGACGCAGGCCTTCGCGGTGGTGCCGCCCATGTCGAAGGACAGGAGGCGACCCTCGCCGAGGCTCCGCGCGACGCGCGCGGCGGCGAGCGCGCCCGCCGCGGGCCCGGACTCCACGAGGCGGATCGGCACGCGCTTGGCCGTGGCCGGCGTGGCGATGCCGCCCGACGAGAGCATCACGTAGAAGGCGCCGGGCACGCCCATGTCGTGGAGCTTCGCCTCGAGGTCGTCCAGGTAGCGGGCCATGAGCGGCATCACGTAGACGTTGGCCACCGTGGTGGACGTGCGCTCGTACTCGCGGATCTCCGGGACCACGTCGGAGGAGCACGACACGGGGATGCCGGGCGCGATCTCGCGCGCGAGGGCGGCGAGCGCGCGCTCGTGGTCGGCGTTCCGGTAGGCGTGGAGCAGGCACACCGCGATGCCCTCGACACCATCCGCGACGAGCGCGCGGATGGCCTCCGCCGCGCCCGCCGTGTCGAGCGGGGTGCGCACCGAGCCGTCGGCGAGGATGCGCTCGCGCACCTCGCGCCGCAGGTGCCGCGGGGCGAGCGGCGCCGGCGGGTCGATGAACAGGTCGTACATGTCGTAGCGGCCCTCGCGCCCGATCTCCACCGCGTCGCGGAAGCCCTGGGTGGTGAGGAGCCCGGTGCGCGCGCCCTTGCGCTCGATGAGGGCGTTGGTGGCGAGCGTGGTGCCGTGGATCAGCGTGCGCACGGTGGCGGGCGCGCTCCCCGCGTCGTGGAGGAGGGTGACCACGCCCTGCTCGACGGCCTGCGCCGGCTCCTTCGGCGTGGTGAGGAGCTTGCCGACCCGCACCTCGCCGGTGGCGTCGTCCACCCAGACGAGGTCCGTGAACGTCCCGCCGATGTCGACGCCGATGCGGGAGGGGCCGGCGGTGGGCGTCATGGGCGCCCAGTTTACCAACAACGGCGCGAGAGCGCGGCCGCCGCCGTTCGCCGCGGCGGCCGAGCAAAGACCTGGGGCAGGGTGCGGGCGGGCGAAGCCCGGGCGCCCGCACCTGGTGGGCGCCGGGAGCGACCGGGCCGCCGGCGGGCTAGAATTCGAGCCGATGGACGCGCCCGCACTCGAACGGAAGCTCGTCGCCATCATGAGCGCCGACGCCGAGGGCTACAGCCGCCTCATGGGCGACGACGAGGCGGCGACCGTCCGCACGATCACCGAGTACCGCGAGGCCATCTCCGCCGCGGTCCGCCGCCACGGCGGGCGGGTCGTGGACGCCCCCGGCGACAACGTCCTCGCCGAGTTCGCGAGCGTGGTCGATGCCGTCCAGGGGGCGGTGGAGATCCAGGACGATCTCCGGTCACGGAACGCCGCGCTCCCCGAGGCGCGGCGCATGCGCTTTCGCATCGGCATCAACCTGGGCAACGTCATCGTCGACGGTGCGCGCCTGTACGGCGACGGGCTCAACATCGCCGCCCGCCTCGAGGGGCTCGCCGAGGGCGGCGGCATCTGCGTCTCCGGCACGGCCTACGACCAGGTGGAGGGCAAGCTGCCGCTCGCCTACGACTTCCTCGGCGAGCACACGGTGAAGAACATCGCCCGCCCGGTGCGCGTGTACCGGATCCGTCTGGACGCGGACGCTCCGCGGGGCCGCGCCGCCACGCCGCGCCGGGCGCGGTCCCGGTCCCGCGTGGGGCTGGTAAGCGCGCTCGTGGCCCTGGCGTTGCTCGCCGGCGTCGGGTGGGCCGGCTGGCGCTGGCTCCACGGGCCGGCATCCTCCGCGCTGGCCCTGCCCGACAAGCCCTCCGTCGCCGTGCTGCCGTTCGCGAACCTGAGCCAGGACCCCGCGCAGGAGTATTTCAGCGACGGCGTCACCGAGGACCTGATCACCGGGCTGTCGAAGCTGTCCGGGCTCTTCGTGATCGCCAGGAACTCGGCCTTCACGTACAAGGGCCGGGCGGTCAAGGTCGGCGACGTGGGGCGGGACCTCGGCGTGCGCTACGTGCTCGAGGGCAGCGTGCAGCGCGCCGCCGACCGCGTGCGGATCACCGCGCAGCTCGTGGACGCGGCCACCGGGTACCACATCTGGGCCGAGCGCTACGACCGGGAGGCGCGTGACATCTTCGCGCTCCAGGACGCGGTGACGCAGCAGATCGTGCAGACCCTCGCGGTGAAGCTCACCGAGGCCGAGCGCGCGCGGCTGGGCCGGCCGCCGCGGGCCGACCCCGCGGCCTACGACCTCGTGCTCCGCGGACAGGAGGAGCGCTGGCGGACCACGCGCGAGGGCAACATCGAGTCGCGCCGGCTCTTCGTCAAGGCGATCGACCTCGATCCCGGCTACGCCCGCGCTCACCTGGGGCTCGCCTGGTCGCACCTGCAGAGCTGGCAGTTCGGGTGGAACCGTGACCCCCAGGGCCTCGTGCGGGCTCGCGAGCTGGCCGAGCGCGCGCTCGAGCTCGACCCCTCCCTCCCGCACGCTCACGGTGTGGTCGCGCAGATCCTCCTCTGGCAGCGCGATCACGACGGCGCGACCGCCGCCGCGGAGCGCGCGGTGGCCCTGGCCCCGAACGCCGCCGACGGGTACGAGACGCTCGCGGAGGTGCTGACGTGGGGCGGCCGGCCCGAAGAGGGTATCCGCGCCATCCAGCACGCGATGCGGCTGAACCCGCACTTCCCGTTCTTCTACCGGTGGACCCTCGGCCACGGGTACTTCCTGACGCGGAGGAACGCGGACGCCCTCGCCGCGCTCGACCAGGCGGCGAAGGAGAATCCGAACTTTCTCCCGGCGTACGCGTACCGCGCCGTCATCTTCACGGAGATGGGCCGTGAGGCAGACGCGCGCGCGGCGTGGGCCAGGGCGGGGGAGCTCGAGCCTGGGGCCACGTCCGCCACCATCCGGCAGCGGCTGCCGTACCGCCGCGCCGCCGACGTGGACCGCGTGGTCTCGGCCATGCAGCGGGCCGGCCTGTAGCGCGCGCATTGGTTGACACTTCGGAATCGCGCGTGCTATTGGAGCGCATGCCCGGCGAGGCCGTGCTGCGCACCGACGCCCTCACGCGTCACTTCGGAAGCCTGCTCGCGGTGGATCGGGTCTCGATCTCGATCCCGCGCGGCGAGCTGCGGTCGATCATCGGACCCAACGGGGCGGGGAAGACCACGTTCTTCCGCCTGATCTCCGGCGAGATGGCGCCGTCGAGCGGGCGCATCTGGTTCGACGGGCGGGACATCACGGGCCTGCCCCAGCACGCGGTGGCGCGGCTGGGCGTGGCCAAGTCCTACCAGATCACCAATATCTTCCCGCACCTCACCGTGCTCGAGAACGTCCGGGTGGCCGTGCAGGGCCCCGCCCGGGCCTTCGAGTTCTGGTCGCGCGCCGACCGCCTGGACGGGGTGCGCGCGCGCGCACAGGCGCTGCTGCGCACGGTGGGCCTCGGCGACAAGGCGGAGGTCCTCGCCGCGCACCTCTCGCACGGCGAGAAGCGGCACCTGGAGATCGGGATCGCGCTGGCGACCGAGCCCGCGCTGCTGCTCCTCGACGAGCCGACGGCGGGCATGAGCCCGGAGGAGACCGACGAGACGATGCTCCTGATCCGCGAGCTCGCCGCCGGCCGGACCGTCGTGCTGGTCGAGCACAAGATGAAGCTCGTCATGAAGATCTCCGACCGGATCACCGTGCTCCACCAGGGCCAGGTGCTCGCCGAGGGCACGCCCGACGAGATCCGGGCCAACACGGCGGTGCAGCAGACCTACCTCGGCGCGTCGCGCTCGACCCGCATGCCGACCGGCGCCACGCTGCTCGCCGTCGAGGACGTGCACACGTACTACGGCGAGGCCCACATCCTCCAGGGCGTGTCGATCGCCGTGGGCGAGGGCGAGGTGGTCACGCTCATCGGGCGGAACGGGGCGGGCAAGACCACCACGCTCCGCTCGATCATGGGCATCGCCCGGCCCCGGCGGGGCACCGTGCGGTTCGGCGGCGTGGACCTGACCGGCCTCGAGACCCACGAGATCGTCCGCCGCGGGATCGCCTGGGTGCCCGAGGAGCGGCGGGTGCTGCCCAACCTCACGGTGCTCGACAACCTCCGGCTCGGCATCCTCGGCGCGGGCGTGAAGGACGGCGCGGACCGCCTCGAGGAGGCCTTCGAGCTCTTCCCGCGGCTGCGCGAGCGCATCGACCACCGGGGCCGGCAGCTCTCCGGCGGCGAGCAGCAGATGCTCGCCATCGCCCGCGGCCTCGTGGCGCGGCCGCGGCTGATGCTGGTCGACGAGCCCACCGAGGGCCTCGCCCCGCTGCTCGTGCAGAGCCTCACCGACGTGCTCCGGCGCATCAACCAGAGCGGCACCACCATCCTGCTCGTGGAGCAGACGCTCGAGGTGGCGATGTCGCTCTCGCACCGCCTCTACGTGATGGACCAGGGCAAGATCCAGTTCGAGGGCAGCCCCGATACGCTGGCGAAGGACCCCACCGTCCAGCAGCGCTTCCTTGGCGTTTGACCGCGGCGCGCTCGCCGCCGGCGCCTTCGCGCTGGCGGCGGTGGCCGTGGCCGTCGTTCCCACCCCCGCCGGCCTCACCCGCGAGGGCCAGATGGTGCTCGCGGTCGTCGTCTTCGCCATCGGGCTCTGGGCCACCGGCACGATGGCCCCGGGCGTGACCGGGCTCCTCGTGGTGCTCGCCCTCACGCTGTCCGGCGGCGCGCCCAGCCTGGCCGTGGCGCTGTCGGGCTTCGCCGAGCCCGTGGCCTACTTCCTCGTGGGCGTGCTCACGCTGGGCCTCGCCGTCTCCAAGAGCGGCCTCGCCGACCGGATCGCGCGCTTCTCGCTGCGCCGCTCGCGCGGACGCCCGCGCGCGCTCTACGCGCAGATGCTGCTCACCTTCCCGCCGCTCACGCTGCTGCTCCCGTCGGCGACCACCCGCACCGCGATCATGGTCCACGTGTACGAGCAGGCGCTGTCGATCGCCGGCGTGGCGCGCGGCGCCCCGCTCGCCAAGGCGATCATGCTCGCGCTCAACTCGGTGAATCGCCTGGCGTCCACCGTGCTGCTCACCGGCGGCATCACGCCGGTGGTGGCCTCGGGGCTGATCGGCGGCATCTCGTGGACGCGCTGGTTCGTGCTGATGAGCGTGCCGTACCTGGCGCTGCTCGCCGCGGGCGCGGCCATCATCTACTTGCGCCACGCGCGGGGCTTCGGCGACGCGCTCGCGCTGGCCCCGCCCGGCGAGCGGACGCCGCTGACCGGCGTGGAGATCCGCACGCTCGTGATCACGCTCGGCGCCTCGCTCCTCTGGCTCACCGACGCCTGGCACCACTGGCACCCCGCCATCCCCGCGCTCCTCGCCTGGGTGGCGCTCCTCGCCCCGGGCATCGGCGTGCTCACGTGGAGCGAGTTCGAGCGCGGGCTCGGCTGGGCCAACCTGTTCGTGCTCGCCGCCTCGCTCTCGCTGGCCCAGGCCATGATCCGGAGCGGCGCGGGCGCGTGGCTCGCCGGCCTCATCCTGCGCGAAGCGCCCGCACTGGCCGCCGAGCCGCTGCTCCTCGTGGTGACGCTCCTCGTGTCCGCGGCCGGCATGCGCATGGTCATCCCGAACATCACCGGCTTCCTCGCCCTGACCATCCCGGTGGCGATGGCGCTCGGGCAGGGGGCCGGGCTCAACCCGACGGCGTGCGGGCTCCTGGTGATGATCGCGGGCGACGCCGTGCTCTACTACCCGGCCCAGAGCGCGTCGTCGCTCGTGGTGTACGAGCGCGGCCACCTCACCGCGCCGGAGATCTTCAGCTTCGGCATCTGGATGACGCTGATCGCCTTCGGCGTGGTCCTCGGCGTGGCGCTGCCGTACTGGGCGCTGGTCGGCGAGCCGCTCGTCGTGCCGCGATGACCATCCGCCCCTGAACGTCGCGGGCAGCGCTTGACGCAGTCCGTCGCGCCGGCCCATGATCGACGCGGCCATCCCGAGAGGCCTGACTCACCCGCGCGATCCCTCGTCGTCACGGGAGACCTTCCATGGTGACGCTCCAGCTCTCCGGCATCCCCGATCCCCGGCCCGAAGCGTCCGAGCTCGGTCGCGGCCTGCCCGCGGGGGCGGTCACGGTCAAGCACGCCGCGCGTCTCGATCCCGCCCGGGCGGGGGCCCCGGCTGCGCCTCGACCGTGTCGAGCCGGACGACGTCGTCGAGATCGAGCTCGAGGACGGGCTGCGTCTCTGGAGCCGGGTGGAAGACCTCCAGCGGGACTTCGCCTCCCCGCTCGCGCGGCACGGCCGATGTGATCGACCTGCCGGCATACCTGCCCCTCGGCGGGCCCAGTCGCGGCCTCGCCGGCTGGGCGATCAAGGGGCTGAAGGTCATCGGCATCAACGTCACGAAGGGGATCGCCCGGTTCGTGGCCGATCACGTCGAGGGCAAGCTCCGAGCCCGGTCCCGGACTCTACCGCTGCTCGGAGGGGAGCGCGGAGCGACTGACGCCGGCGCGCAGCATCGCTGGCGGCCGGTCCGACCCTCGTGTTCCTCCACGGGACCGCCTCCTCCACGGCCGGCAGCTTCGGAGGGCTGTGGGCGGAGAGCGCGGGTGCCCCCGTCCGTCAGCTCTTCGCGCGCTACGAGGGGCGCGTGCTCGCGCTGCAGCACGAGAGCGCTCACGAAGAGCCCCATCGACAACGCCGTGGTCCTCGTGGAGCGGCTCCTCGCCGTGCTCGGCAAGGGCGCGGAGGTCCACCTGGTCTCGCACTCGCGCGGCGGGCTCGTCGGCGAGCTGCTCGCGCGCGGGATGCGAAAGGGCAGCGCGCCGTTCACGCCCGACGATCTCCGCCTCTTCGCCGGGCGCAAGCCGGACCAGGACGCGCTCAGAGAGCTGGGGCGCCTGCTCGAGCGGGCCGAGCTCCGGGTCACGAGGTTCGTGCGCGTGGCGTGTCCCGCGCGCGGGACGACGCTGGCCGGGGGCCGCCTCGACCGCTACGTGTCGATCCTCGTCAACCTGGCCTCGCTGGTCCCCGGGCTCGCGGCGAGCACGGTCTACGACGGGCTCACGAGCCTGCTCGCCGGCGTGCTGAAGGAGCGCACCGGCCGGAGACGCTGCCGGGGCTCGAGGCCATGATGCCGGAGTCGCCGCTGGTGCGGATGCTGAACCGGCCCGGCGTCGAGACCGACGCCGACCTCCACGTGCTGGGCGGCGACCTCGAGGGCGCCGGCATCATCGGGCGGCTGAAGACGCTCGTCACCGACCTCTACTACCGCGAGGACCACGACCTGGTCGTGAACACGCCGGCCATGCTGGGCGGCACCGAGCGCGTGGCGCCGATCCGGTACTGGATCGACACGGGCCCCGACGTGACGCACTTCAACTACTTCGCGCGCAAGGACACGGCGAGCCGCCTGCGTCGCTGCGCTCGACGGCGGCGGCGCCGACTTCCACGACGCTCGAGGTCAAGCCGTTCCAGGTCACCGCGGACGACTATCGCAAGCGCGCGCCCGTCGCCCAGCCCGTCGTCTTCGTGCGTGCCCGGCATCATGGGCTCGGCGCTGTCCGTGGCCGGCGCGTCGATCTGGATGGAGGTGCTGGCCCTCGCGCGCGGCGGGCTCTCCCGGCTGGCCATGGACGCCCGCGGCGTCGAGGCCACCGGCCTCGCTGGAGAGCGGCTACGCCGCGCTGTGCGAGTACCTCTCGGCGAGCCACGACGTGATCCCGTTCCCGTATGACTGGCGCCAGTCCCTCGACGTGTCGCGCGGAGCGCTCTGCGCAAGGCGATCGAGGCGCGCCTGCCCAGGCGGAGAGCGAGGAGCCAGCCGATCCGCCTCCTCGCCCACTCGATGGGCGGTCTGGTGGTCCGCGCCATGCTGGCGACGCGGGCGGGGCAGGCCACGTGGGAGCGCATGTGCAAGCAGCCCGGCGCCCGCTTCGTGATGCTCGGGACGCCCAACGGCGGCTCGCACGCGATCGCCGCCATGCTCATGGGCCGCGACGCGCTGGTGAAGAAGCTCGCGCTGGTCGATCTCACGAACGACCACGCGGTCGCTGATCGAGACCATCGCAGGCTTCGACGGCGTGCTCGAACCTGCTGCCGTACGCGGGCACGCTCGACCTCTACCAGCCGGCGGGCTGGCAGACGCTGCTACGGAAGCAACGTCCCCTCCGAGCCGGGGCCTGTTCGGCGGGGAGCGTGGCCTCGACCAAGTCCGCGGGCTTCGCCTGGATGCGTGCCGGCCACGGCGGCCCTGACCCGCGCGCGCCGCATCCGCGACCTCGTCGCGCAGAGCCCCCTCGACCCGTCGCGGACGGTGTACGTGGCGGGCGTGGCTGACGAGACGGCGGTCGACGTGGTCGTGGACACGGCGGCCAAGGAGGGACGCCGGGTGAAGGTGCTCGCCTCCGAGTACGGCGACGGGCGCGTGCCCTGGAGCACCGGCATCCCCGCCGGGATCCGCACCTTCTACATGGACGCCGTGCACGGCGACCTCGCGAACACGCGCGAGGCCTTCCCGGCCTCTGCCGACCTGCTCGGCGCCGGCACGACGGCGAAGCTGGCCACCACGCCGCCGCAGCGGCGCGCCGCCGCCGGCGTGACCGTGGAGCTTCACGAGCCGCTGGCGGACATGGTGCCCGACCGCGAGGAGCTGGTCGTTGAGCGCGCTGGGCGGGCGGCGCCGGCGGCCGCCGCGGCGGGACGCGCGACGCCGCGTCCACGTGCAGGTCGTCCACGACAGCCTGATCAACGCCACATCGCCGATGCTGGTCGGGCCACTACGAGAACGACGTGATCGTGGCCGCGGAGCGGGTCCTGAACGCGCCGGCTCGACGGGCGGCTCTCCGAGCTCCACCGGATGGAGCTCTACCCGGGCCCCGTCGGCAGCGCGGTGGCGGTGCTCAACGACGACGCGCCGGGAGCGGCATATCCCGGCGCCATCATCGCGGGGTTGGGGACCGTGGGCGAGCTCACGCCCGGCCAGCTCGCTCGCGCCCTCGCGCAGGCCCTGACCACGTACGGCGCCGAGCGCGTCGGCCGGGAGCGGCGGCGGCGGCAGCGCGGCGGGCAGGACGGGCGGCGGCGACGGGGAGTTCGGCGTGCCGGTGAGCGCGGTCCTGGTCGGCTCGGGCGAGGCCGGCGTGAGCTTGAAGGACGCCATGCAGGCGCTCCTGCGCGGCGTGAGGATCGCCAACGACCGGCTCCGCGCTCCCCCGCCGAGGCGCGCGCCGGCACGGAGGCGGCGACCATCACGGCCCAGATCGACCAGGTGCGGATCTTCGAGCTGTTCGAGGACCGCGCGATCGACGCCGTCTACGCGCTCAAGAACCTCTCGCGCGCCGCCGACCTCGAGGAGTTCGTGTTCGCCGAGCACCTGGAGGTCGGGCCGGAGGGAATCCGCCGCGTCCGGGGGGACGACACCTCCGAGTGGTGGCAGCGCGTCCGCGTCACGAGCGAGGACGGCGCCCTCAGGTTCGAGGCCCTCACGCAACCTCGCGCGGGCCGAGGCGCGCCTGCTGCCGACGCAGCGTCGCGGTCGTCGACGGATTCGTCGGCGCGCCATCGCCTCCACCGGCTTCGATCCCAGCCTGGGCCCCACCCTCTTCGAGCTGCTCGTGCCGAACGACTTCAAGACGTTCGCTCCCGATCGCCGCAACCTGGTCCTGCTCCTGAACTCGGGCGCGGCGACCCTGCCGTGGGAGCTGCTGCACGACCGCTACGACCGAGCGGGGCGTCCCATGGCCGTGGCCAGCGGCATGGTCCGGCAGCTCCTCGACGCCCGCGGGCGCGTTCAGCGTGGCGCGGGCGCCCGGCCGCACCGCGCTCGTCGTCGGCAACCCCCAGGTGGCCGACCCGAGGTTTCCGCTCGCTGCCCGGCGCGGCCGAGGAAGCCCGGACCGTGGCGCGATGCTCCAGGATCAGGGCTACGAGGTCCTGTCGCTCGTCGAGGACTCGGCGCAGCCGATGGCCGTGCTCGCGGCGCTCCACGAGCAGCCCTGGCGGGTGCTGCACCTCGCCGCCCACGGCGTCTTCGAATTCGAGCTGACCCCGGGCGAGCCGAAGGCCACGGGCCTCGTGCTCGACGACGGCATCGTGCTCGGAGCATCCGAGGCCGAGCAGATGCGCTACGTGCCCGAGGTCGTCTTCATCAACTGCTGCCACCTCGGCCAGACGGAGGGGAGACGCGCCCGCCCACGGCGTTCCCCGACCTCGCCGCCAACCTGGCGACGCAGTTCATCCGGATGGGCGCGCGCGTGGTCGTGGCGGCGGGCTGGGCCGTGGACGACGCGGCCGCGCAGACGTTCGCCCGCGTCGTTCTACGAGGAGATGTTCGCGGGGAGCCCATTCGGCGAGGCCGTCGTGCGGGCTCGCGAGCGCGTGTTCACCGGCGCACGGCGCCAGCAACACGTGGGGGGCCTACCAGTGCTACGGCGACCCGCAGTTCTCGCTGCAGGCGGCCGAGACCCGGCGGACCGCGGAGGCGTTCGTGGCTGCCGCCGAGGTCGCCGTCTTCGCCGAGGGCGTGAGCCGGGCCGCCCGCTCGGCGGACGGGCCGGCGCGCGAGGCGAGGCTCCTCGAGCTCAAGAACGCCGTGGGCACCGTGCCCGAGGCGTGGTGGCGGCGGTCCTCGGCGCTGTGCGCGGCGGTGGCCCAGGCGTTCGGCGACCTCGACGACTTCGCCCAGGCCGACCAGTACTTCTCGCGCATGGCCGCGTCCGACCGGGCCGACGCTCCGATGTCCGCGCTCGAGCAGCTCTCGAACATCCGCGTACGCCACGCCGCCGCGCTGGCCGGGGAGGATCCGCGCAAGGTACGCGAGGCGCTTCGCCTCCTGCGTGAGACGGAGAGGGTGCTCGGGAACCTCGTGGCCATCGGCGCCAGCTCCGAGCGCTACTCGTTGCTGGGCAGCCTGTACAAGCGCCGGGCCATCCTCGTCCGCGGCCGGGCCCGCCGGGCCGCGCTGGAGGAGATGCAGCGGGCCTATGCCCGGGCATTCGACCTCGCCGGCCGCGACGATTCCTCCGTCCGCGCCTATGCCCTCGGCAACCGGCTGGCCTCGGACGTGATCCTGGGCTGGAGCGGCCGGGGGCGACGAGGGGGCGACGAGCTCCGGAAGGGGCTGCGCACGTATGCGGAGATCGCCGAGGAGCTGCGGCGCAAGAGCACCGCCTTCTTCGAGCTCGCGGCCACCGCCGATTACCTCCTCCTCTCGGAGCTGGCCAAGGGCGCGCTCTCGACGGCGGCCCGCCGGCGGGTCCAGGAGGCGTTCGTGCAGGCGGGCCTTCGCGGCGTGGTGCCGCGCCACCGCGCGTCGTTCCGCGACCAGCTGGGCTTCTACGCGGCGATGAGCGTCACCGAGCTGCGAGGCGCGCGCGGCCGGGCCCTGAAGGCTTCCCTGGACGAGCTGGCCTCCGCCTTCGCCGACTGACCAAGGCCCGACCGCACCCCCAGCGGCCGTCGACGACCGAGTGGTGTCTCGGTTGCGAATGGAACCGTCGTTCCCTCTCCCCTCTCTGGGGAGAGGGCAGGGCGAGGGGCGGTCGGTACCGCGCACGCGGAACGTCTGGCCGCGAGGTAGTGCTGCCGACCCTCACCCCGGCCCTCTCCCTCGAAGGGAGAGGGAGAGAGGCGAGCATCGGCGCCTCAAACTGCGACACGACCGATGATCGCCGTCGGTTGACACCCCCGGAAGGTGGGCCGCATAGTTTCGGGGCATGGCACGGGCGGCCGGCGAGGTCGGGCGGGAGGGCGGCCGGGAGATGATCGGCGTGAGCGTCACGCTCTTCGCCGACATGCGCCGGTACCTGCCGCCCGGCGTGGACGGCCCGCACCGGCGGGTCGTGCCCGCGGGGTCGACGGTGGCCGAGCTGCTTGAGGTCATCGGCATCCCCGCGGACGCCGACATCACCGTGGGCGTGGACGGCGAGCTGGCCGACCGCGCCACGCCGCTCCGCGACGGCGCCAACGTCATGGTGCTGAGCCCGATGGAAGGCGGATGCGTTCCCCCCTGGGTGATCGAATGATGCAGCGGCGCGCGTTCCTTGCCGGGCTGGGTTCTGTGCTCGCGGGCCCGCTCGCTGCCACGGCGCAGCAGCCCGCCGGCAAGGTGCCCCACGTCGGGCTCCTGGGCCGCGGCGAGACGCCCTTTGTGACCTTCTTTCGCCAACGCTTGCGGGACCGCGGCTACGCGGAGGGCCGTACCGTCACCATCACGCACCGCTGGGACGAGGGAAACGACGAGCGCCGCCTGACGGACCTGGCCGCCGACCTGGTGCGTCTGAAGGTCGACGTGATCGTCGCATGCACCGCTCCGGCTAGCCGCGCCGCCAAAGCGGCGACTGCGACCATCCCCGTGGTCTTCATCGTTGTACTTTGCGCGATTTCGGTCTCACTTCGGCCCTTGCGCATCCCGCTTCAAACCTTACAGGCTTCACGCTAGCCGACGACGGGATTACGGGAAAGCAATTGCAGCTCCTCAAGGAGATGGTGCCGACAGCGACCCACGTCGCGCTCCTCATGCGACCGGGCTTGGTGAACCACGAGTACTCTCTTCCCGAGAGCGTGGCTGCCGCCAAGCAGTTGAACCTTCGGGCTCCTCGTCCTCAAGGCGATCACCGCCGAAGAGATCGAACGTGCATTCACGACAGCCGTTAACGCCCGCGTCGACGCCATACATGTTTACGGTCATTCCGATTTCGGTGCGGACGGCTCGCGGATTCCGGCCCTCGCCTTGAGCCTAAGACTCCCCTCGATGTCCTACCTCACCACATATGCGGAGAGCGGCGGACTGATGACGTATGGCCGAGTCTCGGGGGATTATCCGTGGCATGGCCGACTACGTCGACCGGATCCTCAAGGGAGCACGCCCCAGCGATCTCCCTATTGAGCAGGCGACCGAGTACGATCTCGTCATCAATCTGCGAACGGCCAAAGAGCTTGGCCTCCAGGTCCCGGCGTCGTTGCAGGCGCGGGCCACAAGGATCATCGAATGATGGGCTCTGGACTTGCCAGATTTGGTGGACACCCGTTCTCTTGGCTACCGAGGAGACCTCATGAGCCGATTCGGATACTGGAACAAGATCCTCCACGTCGAGCTGGGCGATCACACCACGTGGATCGAGGAGCCGGGCGACGAGTTCTACCGGCGCTACGGCGGCGGGCGCGGCCTCATCGGCCACTACCTGCTCAAGTACGTGCCCACCGGCGCCGACCCGCTCGGGCCCGACAACATCCTCGTCATCGCGCCCGGCGTGGTGACGGGCGCCGCCGTGCCGGGCGCGGGCCGCCACAGCGTGGGCGCCAAGTCGCCGCTGACCGGCGGCTTTGGCGAGTCCGAGTCGGGCGGCTTCTGGGGCGCCGAGCTGAAGCGGGCGGGCTGGGACGCGATCGTCTTCCACGGCGTGTCGCCGACGCCGGTGTACCTCTGGATCAACGACGGCGCGGTGGAGCTGCGGGACGCCGCCCACCTCTGGGGCCGGATCACCGGCGAGGTCGAGGAGGCCATCCTCGAGGAGCTGGGGGACCCGCGCATCCGCGTGGCCCAGATCGGGCCGGCGGGCGAGAATCTCGTCCGCTTCGCCTGCATCGCCAACGACCTGAACGAGGTGGCCGGCCGCACCGGCATGGGCGCGGTGATGGGCAGCAAGCGCCTCAAGGCCATCGCGTGCGCGGGAAGATGCCGGTGAAGGTGGCCGACCAGAAGGGGCTCACGGCGACGGCGAAGTGGGTGTCCTCCACGATGGACCAGAACCACCGCGCCTTCCACGAGTTCGGCACCGGCGCCGCCATGCAGGGCAAGAGCCTGGAGGGCGGCATGCCGACGCTGAACTACCGGCTCGGCGCCTTCGAGCAGACGGCGAAGGTGGACGCCATCGCGGTGCGCGATCAGATGCGGGTGGAGATGAAGGCGTGCTACGCGTGCTCGGTGCGCTGCAAGAAGGTGGTGCACATCGAGAAGAAGGAGGAGCGGCCGCGCGAGCGTATCGGAGAGCCGCTACGGGGGCAAGGCGCAGGTGGCCTTCGATCCCCTGGGCCGCTACAGCGTGGACCCGAAGTACGGCGGGCCCGAGTACGAGTCGCTGGCCGCCCTGGGCGTCAACCTCGGGCTCGAGGACCTCATCGCCATCTGCAAGTCGAACGAGATGTGCAACTACCTCGGCGATGGACACGGTGTCGCTCGGCTCCACGCTGGCGTGGGCCATGGAGTGCTTCGAGCGCGGCCTCCTCACGCTGCGAGGACACGGGCGGCGTGCCGCTCCGCTTCCGCGACGCCGACGGCGTGGTGAAGCTCATCGAGATGATCGCGTACCGGCGGGGCGTGGGGGACCTCCTCGCCGAGGGCTCCCGGCGCGCGGCGCAGCGCCTCGGACGTGGCTCCGAGGCCTACCTGACCACGGTGAAGGGCATGGAGATGGCGATGCACGACCCGCGGCACATGCCGGTCATGCGCGCCTCGTACCTGCTGGCCCCGACGGGCGGCGACCACATGCGCCAGACCGGGAACCGCAACGGCCATCGCAACCAGGTCGGCACTGTGCCATTTCCTGGCGTACGACGACCAGCAGTCGCTCGACATCCTGAACGCCGTCACGGGCTGGGGCGCCACGGCCGAGGAGATGGTGACCCAGGCGCATCGTGGGCTCACGCTCGCGCGCTTGTTCAACATGCGCGAGGGATTCACCCGCGCCGACGACGCGCTGCCGCCGCGCTTCGCCGAGGCACTGCCCAAGCACGCCGGGCTCACCGGGGAGCAGCTCGACAAGATCGTCACCGACTACTACGTCGAGCAGGGCTGGGACCCGATCACGGGCGCGCCCACCGCGGAGACCATCCGCGCGCTCGACCTCGAGGCCGACGTGAGGTAGAGCACCACCTCAGGGACGGGGCCAAGGGCATCATTCGATGACCTGGTCCGCCTGCAGTCGCAGAGCTTGGGGGATGGCCAGCCCCGAGCATCCGTGCCGTCTTGCCGTTGATGACGAGCTCGAACTTCGTCGGCTGCTGGACGGGGAGATCGGCGGGTGTTGGCGCCCTTGAGGATCCGATCCACGTAGGCCGCGGCCCGCCGGTAGTTGTCGGCGAAGCTCGGCCCGTACGCCGCGAGGCCGCCTGCCTCCGCGAACTCGCGCCGCACGTACATGGCCGGCAAGAGGTTCCGACCGGCCTGCGTCGCGATCTGCGCTAGCTCGTTGCCGAAGATCGGGTCCGGGAGCACGAGGACGGCGCCGGTCCGCGATGCGGTGAGCGCCGAGAACGCTCCGGCGAGGTCCCTTGGCTGCTGCGCCTCGAAGACCTGGATCTCCACCCCCAGGGAACGGGCCGCGGCGCGCGTCTCGGCCAGTGACGCGCCCGGCCGCGGGATTGTTCCGGTTGTACAGGATGGCGACGCGCGTCGACGGCGGGGCACCAGCGGCCTTGAGGAGCTCGAGCTGCTTTCCGCTCAGCTCGGGGCTGAGGAGGGACAGTCCCGTCGCGTTGCCGCCGGGACGCGCGAGGCTCGCCACCAGCCCGCTGCCGCACCGGGTCGCCGGCGGTGGCGAACACGATGGGCACCGTCCTGGTCTGCGCGCGTGACCAGCTGTCGCGGACACGGTCCCCCCGACGAAGAGCACACCGACGTTGAGGCGGATGAGCTCGGCGGCGAGGGCTGGGACCCGGTCGAGCGCCCCGTGCGCGTGGCGGTACTCGACGACGCAGGCTCTCGCCCTCCGTGTGGCCGAGTTCCCGCAGACCCTGCCTGGAAGGCCGCGATGAACGGATGCGCATGGCGCGAACTCATTGATCACCCCGATCCGCGCGGGTCGGGCTCGCCGGCTGGGAGTGGGCGACGAGGGGCGCGACGACGACGGAGAGAACGAGCGAGGGCGAGGCGGAGCGCCAGACGCTCAACAGGCTGGGCTCACGCGAGCGGACGGCGGTGCAGGCCGCTCGTCAGCGTCCCCCAGATCCCCTTGGGCAGGAACAGCACGAAGGTCATGAAGACGGCGCCCACCACGATGGGCCACCACTCGATGAGGCGGCTGAGCCGCTCCTCGAGGACGAGGAAGGTGAGCGCGCCCACGAAGGGGCCGAAGAAGGTCCCGGCGCCGCCGAGCAGCGTCATGATCACGACCTGGCCCGACGTGGACCAGTACAGCGCTTCCACCGGCACCACGGTGAGGCGGAGGGCCTCGAGGCCGCCGGCGAGCCCCGTGAACGCCGCGGAGAACACGAACGAGAGGAGCTTGATCCGGGTCACGTCGTAGCCGCACGCCACCGCGCGGTCGCTGTTCTCGCGGATGGCCTGAAGCACCGTGCCGAACGGCGAGTCGAGGATGCGGCGGAGCGCGGCCACGGCGAGGAGCACGAGGACGGCCACGAAGTAGTAGAAGACGAGCGGCGTGCGGAGCGAGAGCGTGACCCCGGGCAGCGCGAGGGCGGGCAGGGGAATGCCGCGCAGGCCGTCGTCGCCGCCGGTGAGATCGGCGGCGTGGAAGGCGATGAAGTAGAGCATCTGGGCGAAGGCCAGCGTCAGCATCGCGAAGTAGATGCCCCGCCGCCGGAGGCAGAAGAACCCGGCCAGCGCCCCGCCCAGCGTCGCCGCCAGCACCCCGATCAGGAGCGCGCCCCACACCGAGCCGATCTTCAGCTTGGCCAGGGCCAGGCCGCATCCGTAGGCGCCGAGGCCGAAATAGGCCGCGTGTCCGAAGGACAGGAGGCCGGTGTAGCCGTAGAGCAGGTTGAAGCCGAGCGCGATGAGGCCGTAGGTGAGCACCTGGGTGGCGAGCGACGTGTGCGGCACGATGAACGGGAAGACGGCGAAGAACAGCAGGAACGACGCCACGGGATGGACGGCCACCCATGACGCGACGGCGCGGAGGGCGCGTCATTCCGCGAGGCCGGCCTCGCCGAAGAGCCCGCTCGGCCGGACGAGCAGCACCACCGCCATCACCAGGAAGACCACGATCTCGGTCATCTTGGGCGCGAAGAGCGTGGTGAGGCTCACCACCTCGCCGATGAAGAGCCCGGCGACGACGGCGCCGACGAGGCTGCCCATGCCTCCGACGACCACCACCACGAAGCACTCGATGATGATCTCGACCCCCATCTCCGCGTACACGCCCCGCATGGGGCCGGCGAGGACGCCGGCGAGCCCGGCCAGGCCCACGCCGAGGCCGAAGACGAGGAACCAGACCCGCTCGAGGTTGATCCCGAGGGCCCGCACCATGAGGGCGTCCCGGGTGCCCGCCCGGATGATCAGCCCCACGCTCGTCTTCTCGAGGAAGAGCCAGAGGCGCCACGAGGACGACGGCGGTGACGCCGACCACGAAGAGCCGGTAGACCGGGAAGTTCATGAACCCGAGGTTGACCGCGCCCGCCATCTCGCGCGGGGGATCGAGGGTGAGCCCGATCTTGCCCCAGAAGACCTTGACCGTCTCCACCAGCACGAGCGAGAGCCCGAAGGTCAGGAGGAGCGGATCGTCGGGGCCCCGGCCGTACAGCCGCCGGATGAGCAGTCGCTCGATGAGCAGGCCGAAGACACCCACGAGGAGCGGGGCGAGCACGAGGGAGGCCCAGAAGCTGCCGGTGCGCCCGAGCACGCTGTAGGCCACGAACGCCCCGATCATGTACAGGGCGCCGTGCGAGAAGTTCACCACCGTCATCAGCCCGAAGATCAGCGACAGGCCGATGGCCATGAGCACGAGGATCCCGCCCAGCACCAGGCCCGTGAAGGCCTGGGCGGCGAGGACCGTCAGCGAGACGTCGGGCACGCCGGGCGACTCAGCTCAGGCCGTGTGCCCCTTCTCCGCGCACGTGCGCTCGAGCTCCTCGTTGGCGGGGAGCCGGGAGATGACCTCGAAGAGGCCCCACTCGCCCTTCACCTGCTGGGGCGACCGGACCTTGAGGATCCAGAGGTCCTGGAACGACTTGTTGTCGCAGGCCCGCCAGTACTGCTTGCCCTTGTAGTGGTTGTACTCGCGGTTCTTCCGCAGCGCGCCCGCCACCTCGTCCGAGTTGGTGGACTTGGCGAGCTCGACGCCGCGCGCGACTTCCTTGATGCCGCTGTAGCCGTAGCCGGAGTACGCGTCGGGCGGCTGGTTGAACTTCTTGGTGAACGCCTCGACGTAGCGCTTGGCCTCCGGGACGGAGTCGGCCAGCTCGTGGCAGAAGTGCGTGGCCGCCGTAGATGTCCTGGAAGACCTCGGCCCCGCCCTCCTTCGTGTAGTAGAGGAAGTGGAGCGGCTGGGCGATCTTCGCCTCCTTCTTCAGGCCGAAGCTGATCGCCTGCTTCAGGAACGGCACGTTGTCGGCGCCCGGCGTGACGGCGTAGATGGCCTCCGGCTTCGCGGCCTGGATCTTCGGCAGGTGGGCGGAGAACTCGGGCTTGCCGAGCGGGTACGGGGTGCTGCCGAGGATGGTCCCGCCCGCCTTGGTGATGGCCTCGGTGAAGACCGCGTTGTTCTGCTTGCCCCACGCGTAGTCGGCGTAGACGATCCACCACTTCTTGCCGAGGTTCTTCATGCCGTAGGCGGCCATGGCCCGGCTCGTGATCGTGGGGTTGAGCGCCTCGTGGAAGGTGAGGGGGCTCGTGTCGGGCTTGGCGCTGATCTCGTCCGACTGGCTCACCGAGATGTAGAGGACCTTGGAGGCCTTGGTCTGCTCGTTGATGGCCATCTGGACGTGCGCGGCGAGCCCGCCGACCACGAACTGCACCTTGTCGTTCTCGATCAGCTCCTTGGTGCGCTGGGCGCCGACCGCCGGCTTGAGCTGGTCGTCGCGGAAGAGCACCTCGAGCTTCCGCCCCATGATGCCGCCCTTGGCGTTCAGCTCGGCCTCGGCGAGCTGGGCGCCCTTCTGCAAGTCGGCGGCGATCGCGGCGAAGGTGCCGGTGAGCGGCAGCGGGAAGCCGATGCGGATGGGGTCCTTGCTCTGCGCGCGCAGGACGGCGGGGAACGAGAGGCCCGCGGCGGCTCCCGCGGTCGTGATCAGGCCGGTCGTCAGGAATGTGCGCCGATTCATCGCGAGGCCTCCTTGCCGTCAGTGAGGGTGGCGGAGTCGTCGCGCGAGCGGGTCGTGGTGAGCGGGCCCGGCGCGCGCGGATCCCGGAGCTCCATCAGCGTCGCCTCGAATTTCGTCCCGATGCGCCGCGATCATAGAGGCCGCTCCCGGGCAAAGTCAATCCACCGAGCCTCAGCGCACCAGACCAGGCCGAGCGGTTGGATTATAGAGGCCCGTGGCGGCGACCGGAGTCTGCGAACGGACGGCGCCGCCCGGGCGCGTGCTACGATCCGCGCGCCGCCATGAGCCCGCGCTACGTCGGCCAGCCGGTCAAGCGCCCGGGGGATCCGCGTCTCGTCACGGGGCGAGGCGCGCTACGTGGACGACGTGGCGCTCCGCCGCATGCTCCACGTGGCCTTCGTGCGGAGCCCGCACGCGCACGCCCGGATCGCGCGGGTGGACGCGGAGGCCGCGCGCCGGGCTCCCGGGGTGGCGGCGGTGGCCCTCGGGCCCGACGCCGCCCGGCTCTGCCGAGCCTACCGCGGCGTGCTCCTGCACTACACGGGCATGAAGACGGGCGAGATGCGCCCGCTCGCCGTCGATCGCGTCCGCTGCGTGGGCGAGCCCGTGGCCGCCGTCGCCGCCCGGAGCCGCGCCGAGGCCGAGGACGCCGCCGAGCTGATCGACGTGGAGTACGAGCCTCTCCCCGCGGTGCTCACGGCCGAGCACGCGGTGGCGCCCGGCGCGCCGGTCATCCACCCGGAGCTGGGCGACAACGTGATCTACGCCACCCGGCTCGCCGCGGGGAACGCGGCCGCGGCGATCGCCGGCGCGGCGCGCACGTACCGGCGCGTCTTCACGACGGGCCGGCACACCGGCGTGCCCATCGAGCCGCGGGGTCTGGTGGCCGACTTCGATCCCGCCACGCGCGCCCTCACGGTGTGGATGTCCACGCAGGTGCCGCACATGATGCAGGCGGTGCTCGCGGAGCTCTTCGACCTGCCCGAGCAGCGCGTGCGCGTCATCGCCCCCGACGTCGGCGGCAGCTTCGGCATCAAGATCCACGTCTACCAGGACGACCTCGCGGCATGCGCGCTCGCCATCGCGCTCGGCCGGCCGGTGAAGTTCGTGGCGAGCCGGCGGGAGTCGTTCCTGTCCGACATCCACGCGCGCGAGCAGCGGATAGAGGTGGAAGTGGCCGCGGACGCCGACGGCGTCCTGCGCGGGATGCGCGCGGCCATCACCGCGGCGGTGGGACCGTACTCCGCGTACCCGCGCTCGAGCGTGGTGGAGGGCGGGCAGGTGCTCCGGCTCCTGCCCGGGCCCTATCGCCTGCGCGACTACGAGGCCGCGCTCACCGTGGTCGCCCAGAACCGCGGCATCACCTCGCAGTACCGGGCGGTGGGGCATCCCATCGCCGCCGCCGTCACCGAGAGCATGCTCGACCACGTGGCGCGCGACCTGGGGCTCGATCCCGCGGAGGTGCGGCGGCGAAACCTCGTGCGCGCCGACGAGATGCCGTACACGTCGGCCGCGGGCAACGTGTACGACAGCGGCGCCTACCACGCCACGCTCGAGGCGCTGCTCGCCGCCGGCGACTACGCCGGCCTCCGGGCCCAGCAGGCGCGGGCCCGGGCCGCGGGCCGCCACGTGGGCATCGGCCTCGCGTGCTTCGTGGAGCTCACCGGGCCGGGGGCGCAGTTCTACGGCGTCGGCGGCGCGCCCATCTCGGGCCAGGAGGGCACGACGGTGCGGCTCGAGCCGTCGGGGTCGGTCACCGCGCTCGTCGGCATCACCGACCAGGGGCAGGGCATGCCCACGGCGATCGCCCAGATCGTGGCCGACGAGCTCGGGGTGACGCTCGACGCGGTGGAGGTGCGCTCGGGCGACACCGCGATGGTGCCCTACGGCGGCGGCACGTGGGCGAGCCGCGGCATGCCCATCGGGGGCGGCGCCACCGTCCTCGCCGCGCGCGCCCTCGCCGAGCGCATCCGCGCCGTCGCCGGCGTCCTGCTGGAGGCGCCGCCGCCCGACATCGAGCTGGCGGGGGCCGAGCCTCGGTGCGCGGCAGCGCCGACCGCGGCGTGTCGTTTCGCGACCTCGCCCGCGCCGTGCACTTCCGGTCCACCGAGCTCCGCGGGCTCGAGCCGAGCCTGGAGGCGACGATGCACTTCACGAACCCGGTGGCGTGGACCTTCACCGGCGGCGCCCACCTCGCCATGGTCGAGGTGGATCGCGAGACCGGCGTGGTGACGCTCCTGCGCTACGTCGCGGTCGACGACTGCGGGCGCGTGGTGAACCCCGCGCTGGTGGAGGGACAGGTGGCGGGCGGCGTCGCGCAGGGGATCGGCGGCGCGCTCTCGGAGTGGTCGATCCACGACGAGACGGGCCAGCTCCTCACCGCGACCCTGATGGACTACGCCGTGCCGCGGGCGGACGACCTGCCCGCGATCGACGTCCACCACCAGGAGACGCCCGCCCCGAGCATCCCCGGCGGCTTCAAGGGCGCGGGGGAGGGAGGGACGACGGGCGCCCCCGCCGCGGTGCTCAACGCGGTGAACGACGCGCTCGCTCCCCTCGGGGTCGCGCTGTCGGATCTGCCGCTCACGGCCGAGCGCGTGTGGCGGGCCGTGCACGATCGGGCGACGGCCTCTCGCTGACCGGTCGCGACGCGGGACGACGTGCTTCGCTCGGCGGCCTGCGCGAGCGGGCGGCGAGCTTCTGCCGGCGCTGCCGGCGGGATGGCCCGGGCAGAATGCCTTGGCCTTCGGGTGCGGCTCCGGCATAGCGCGGCCGACCGATCGCAACGTGAGTCAGGGGCCGCGAGCACTTGCCGGCGAGCCGCGCTTGGCGTGCGGTGTGCACCCGCGCAGGCTCAGGTGGAGCCTCTGATGCTGCGGCAGAGCTTCCGATGAAGCGTCACGCGCCACGAGTACTGTGTTGAAGACTGCCTCGGCATTCTTGACCCTGGGCGCATCTGCATCCGACTCGGGCCTTCCCTCTCCATGGGGTGAGTTCAAGACAGCGTTGGCGAGTCGCAGCCTTCGCGCCGGACGGAAAGGGAGAATGAGGCATGAGCCAGCAACGTGACGATGACGCAGGGGCCGAAATCGGTCAGGCCGGCGCCATGCCTGCGCTCGCGGCGCCAACCGCATCCCCTCTGATCGGTCCCGCCAAGGGGACGTTTCTCGCCCGCCACATTGCGCGCCTCGCACGCACGCCGGGCGAACGCACGGCTTTTCAGCGTGTGCTCGCAGTGGCGCACGCTCGGGTCAGAGAACTCGAAGAGCTCTCGCAGGATGCTGATGCGGCGATCGGCGGCGATGCCGCCGCGATCGCTCGCTTCCGGGAAACGCTCACCCGAGCGATACGCAGCGGCATTCAAGGCCGGACCCGCCGGGCGCCCGAGATCGACGACCCATTGGCGTTCGCGCGCGGCTTCGCCGGGGCAGGTCCTTGCAACGGCGGCCTCCGGCTTGTCGAGCCGGCCGAAGTTGCTCGGGTCCGGGTAGCCATCGACAGCATCACTGCGCGGGATCCCGCCATGCACAGCCGCTCTCGGGAGACACTCGCCGGACTGTGGGACCGCGGCCGCGCGCTCGACCGTCTCTACGACGATGCGGTCACGGACAATCCACGGGCCGCGGCCTATGTGCGTAGCGTGGCGGAGCGCATTGGCGTCACGGGCCCCGGGAGTCCCGACTCTGGTCCACGTGGTCTGCCCGGCGACGACGGAATCTGGCCGCCTCCGGGCAGCGGCGGCCTCGTCGATCCGCCCTGGCCGGACGAGCCGCCCACGCCGGACATTCCCGACTTCTGTGATCAGGCGCGCCGTTTGTGCGAGGAACTCGTGATCAACGGATTCAGTCCGCGCACTCTGCCCCGCTCTGCGTTCACGACCGGCATCACCGGCGTTGAGCCGCAGGACGTTTGCCCCGGCGAGATGATCACGATTCGCGGCGCGAGCTTCGGACCGGCTCAGCCCGCCGACGTTGTGGTGCTGGTGGACAGCTTGATCGCGCAGGTGACGCTCTGGACCGATACCGCCATCACGGTCATCGTGCCCAATCTGGCTCGCAGCGGATGCGTCGGATTTCTCAATCAAACGATCGAGGCCGAGCGCCGCCTCCTCGATGAGCTGAACCGGCGGGACGCCCGCGATCTGAATGTCGGACTGCGTTGTCTCGGCGGCGGCGAAGAATTTCCCATCCTGCCGTATCTCATCGATTCGCCCGATTGTATGGGGACGAATTTTGTCTCGATCCTGCGTGCCCGCGTCGTGTTCTTCAGCATCAACGGGCAGAGCGACGTCACCGTCGCGCCGGGAACCCCCCTGCGGCTCTCGTGGGCCGCCCAGGACGCGGTCGACGTGTTCCTTCAGCGCGTCGGCTCCGACGGCCCCGACGTTCCCCCAGGAGCCCAGCCGCTATCTGGCTTCGCAGATCTGGGGCCCTGGACCGATAACCGCATCCGGACGGCGACCTACCGCGTCACGGCCCACAGCCGCTGCCGCACGGATACTGCTGAGGTCCACGCGACCCTCTTTCAACCCGGACTGCTTACGATTGCCGGCCTTGAGCTCGTGCAGGCGATCCAGAGGTGGGATGTCAACGACCCTGCGAATCAGAACACCGTCCGCCTCGCCGCTGGAAAAACAACGGTCGTGCGTACCTATGTCGACTTCGACGGCGCGGGGTTCGACTATGGGGACGGACCCGGCCGGGCGCCGCGTGTCGACGGAGAGGTCCGCCTCAGTCGCCCCGGCGGCGGCCTCGGATTCACCGTCCCCATCGAACGGTTCACCCAACTGCCTACCGGCCGCCTGCTCGACCGCTCACTCCGGTCTGGCTCTCTCATGGCGATCATCCGCGCCGCCGGCGCTCCGCAGCCGCTTGAGGGCGTCTGGCAAATCAGTGTCGCGGTGGAAGCGACGGACATGAGCGGGCGCAGCATCGCGACGGCGGTGCTTCCCCCGCAATCCTTCACGTTCCACGTTCGCCGCGAGGTGTGGTTTGTCGCGTACCGGGTGCGCGACAACGCGAACAATCTGCCGGCCCCGACGATGAATGCCGTGGCTGTCAGCCTGAACGCCAATATCGATCGCCTTCCGCTCGATGACACCGACGCCGTGCCCGCGGTATTTCCGCCGCCGCTTGTCACCGATCATGATTTCACCCTGATGGACGGCGACGACCCCGACCGCGAGCCCTGGGAAGACATGCTCGACGATCTTGAAGACGTTGCCGGCGACAATCCGGTGACGCCGGTCAGCTCAGGGCGCGGTACGCCGCTGGTCACCTATTGCGCATTCCTGCCCGACCCTTCGCCCCTGCCGGCCGGAGGCTACAACGGCATCGGCGGAATCGCGAATTTCGGCAGCCCTGAGCTGGTCGCCATCACGCTGCCCCTGGGGGCCATCATGGCCCACGAGTTCGGGCACACGCTCGACCTGGATCACGCTCCCGGACCGGATACGCCGAAAGATGAGATTGATCCGCGTCTGGTAAACGCGACCGAGGATCATGGGTTCGATTCCGGTGTGGACAGTGGAGCGCTGGGCGCCGTCGTCCGGCAAGGCACGAACGACTTCATGGGCGATTTCGGCGGCAGCGGTGTCTCGACCCGGACCTGGGATACCGTCTTCGACATCATCGGCCCGCCGTAGTCGAGAGGGAAGCGGGAAAGCGAACGGAGGAAGGGAAATGGAAGATCCAATGGTCGCGAAGGACGGCGCCGAACGGGAACCGGCTCGTGCCCCTGTGATGTATGTGAAGGTGCGGGGACGCCTCTATGACGACAACCGCCTCGCGATTCGCTTCGACGGCCCCGCTGGCCGTCCCCTGGCGGCGGATGACGACGCCGGCCTGCGGTTGTGGGCCGAGATATACGATTCCGCCGGCGGTTTGCGTCTGCGTCACCCGCTCGCGCTGCGCGAGAGGCGTTTGATCATCATCCATGGTCGCGTTTCACAACCCGGCTACCGTCGCGTGCACGCCCATCTGCCGCTCCCATCCGATGCGGCGGAGATCCGCTTCACACGAGACGGAATTGTTCTGCGTTCGGCGAAGGTTCCGGCGACCCCGCCTGCTCTCAACCTCATGCGGGAACCGCCCCAACGGACCGGTGGCCCGTTCACTGTCGAATGGCAGACCGATGCGCCGGTCCGTTGCCGGTTATTCCTGACCGTGGACGGCAAAAGCTGGATGCCTTTGACGGGCTGGCTGCGTGGCCGGGCGGTCAGCCTGGACCCTGCCGATCTGCCGGGCGGCCCCGCCTGCCGCCTGCGCCTGCGCGCAACAGACGGCTTCCGTGCCATCGAACGCACCACGGCACCCTTCGCGGTGCCGGTGAAACCCTGCGCGGCGATGATCATCGCCCCGTCCGATAAGGAGCGCATGCGTGCCGCTGTTCCTGTTGCTCTACGTGGGCAGGGATGGTGGCTCGAGGAACAGCGCGCTGAGACCGCCGCTCTGCGCTGGGAATCGTCAGTAGATGGACCGCTCGGCGCCGGCGCCGTGCTTCGCGCCAAACTCTCACCTGGTCCGCACACGATCACCCTTACCGCCGGGACCGGCCCCAGGGCGGGAAGAGCAACAATCACACTGGTCATGGAAACCTCGTAAGGCTTCTTGGGTGCCGCCGCTTCCACACTGTCGGCGGCGACGGAGGGAAGCGCTCCCGGTGGTGCGTCTGTCCCCGCGTACGCCACAGGGTCAGTCAACGGGGTAAGAGCGGTCCGGGTCCAGAAGACCACGGCCAGCGCCGCCGGAGACTGCGGGCCACGGTGCCCAGGCGATTCAGGTCGTCGAGGCTGAGCAGCGCATGGCGCCGGGGAGGCCGCCCGACGCGGCCGTACTGAGGGCGGAACCCGAGGCGCCAGTTCCTCCAGCGGACGGTCTCGGGGCTCCAGCCGAGCAGCAGGCCGACGGCCTCGCGGGTCAGCCGCACCCCCTTCATCCAGCTGCAGACAGGGCAGCCGGGCGCCCGGCGTCTCACGAGCGACGACGGCCGCTGCGGCGGCTTGCGCCGGCCGGTCGCGACGTGGGGTGGCGAGCTTTGCTCGGCACCCCACGAACCCTCTATAATGTCGACACTTGGAGCCAGCGGCGCGCCGATGGAGTCCGCGGCTCGTCCGATCCTGCCGAGGGCATCGCGTACCGGCGAGCCCGGCTCACCCCGGAGGTCCTCCCATGCTCGAGTTCCACGGCGAGACGGACGTAGGGAAGCGGCGGCAGCTCAACGAGGACGCGATCTACGCCGAGGGCACGCTCTTCGTCGTCTGCGACGGGATGGGTGGCCACAAGGCGGGCGAGGTGGCCTCGAAGCTCGCCACCGACGTGATCGCCAACTTCGTGAAGCGCTCCGAGGAAGACCCCGAGCTGACGTGGCCCTACGGTTTCGACCCGCGCATGTCGTACGAAGGCAACCGCCTCAGCACGGCGATCAAGCTCGCGAACCGCGTGGTGTACCGGAAGGCCATGTCGTCCGACGACTACAACGGCATGGGCACCACGGTCGTGGCGCTGCTCTTCGCGGCGGGGCGCCCGGAGATGACGTACGGCCACGTCGGCGACAGCCGGCTGTACCTGATCTGTGGCGACACCATCACCCAGCTCACCCGCGACGACAGCTGGGTGAACCTGGTCTCGCCCGGCGACACCGCGGTCATGAAGAACGTCCTCACCAAGGCCCTCGGCGCCCGGGAAGAGGTGGAGTTCGACGTGGTGGTCCGGCCGCTCGCCCCCGGGGACATCGCGCTGCTCTGCTCCGACGGCCTCACCAACATGCTCTCCGATCCCGAGATCCGCGATATCGTCAGCGCGAGCGGCGACATGGGCGCGGCGTGCCGCCAGCTCGTCGCGGCCGCCAACGAGCGTGGCGGCCGTGACAACGTGAGCGCCCTCCTGGTGCGCTACACCGGCTGATCGCTCCCGGAGCCGCCGGCCAACCCACCAATGACCCTTGCAGGGTACGGTAACCGCCACGGGCCTCTACAATCCCACCGCTCGGCATTAGTCTGATGCGCGGGGCTCTGAGCCGGGCGAGATGATCCAGCGGCTGGGCAAGTACCGCATCATCGAGCGCATCGGACGCGGGGGGATGGGCATGGTCTACAAGGCCCACGACCCCATGCTCGACCGCACGGTGGCCCTCAAGGTCATCTCCGCCGACGGCAACGTCACCGACGAGCTCCGGACCCGGTTCTTCCGTGAGGCCCAGGCCTGCGCCCGCCTCAACCATCCCAACGTCATCACGGTGTACGACATGGGGGACGAGGACGGGTCCCTCTACATCGTCATGGAGTTCCTCGAGGGCGAGGAGCTCCGCCAGCTCATCGCCCAGCGCCGCAACGTCCCCCTCGAGGACAAGCTCGCGATGATGATCGAGGTCTGCGACGGCCTCGACTACGCGCACAAGCGCGGCATCGTCCACCGCGACATCAAGCCCGGCAACATCTACGTGATGCGCGACGGGCACGTGAAGCTGCTCGACTTCGGCATCGCCCGCATCTCGAGCGCGGCCGACGGCCTCACCCGCACCAACGTCGTCATGGGCACCCTCCGCTACATGTCGCCCGAGCAGGCGCGCGGCCGCGTGGACCACCGCTCGGACATCTTCTCGGTGGGCGCCGTGTTCTACGAGCTGCTCGTCTACCGGCACGCGTTCGTGGGCGAGCAGCCGATGGAGATCCTCGACCGGCTCCGCTCGGAGGATCCCACGCCGCTCGTCGAGGTGGATCCGTCGATCCCCACCGACCTCAGCGACATCGTCGCGCGCTCCTTGCAGAAGGACCCCGGCGAGCGCTTCTCGGAGCTCCTCCACATGCGCGTCGAGCTCGAGCGCGTGCGCCGGCGGCTCGTCGAGGAGGGCGACCAGGCCCGCGCCCGGGTGCGCGCGCGCCTGGACGAGATCCGCGTGCTGCAGCGCGGGCTCACCGAGGCGGTGGGCCGCTCGTTCGACGACGAGACGGTGCCGCTGATCGACGAGCGCATGCGCGTGTCCGGGCTCCTCGCCCTGGAGCGGCAGTGCGCGTCGAAGATCGAGCACCTCCGCCACTTCGCGGGGCGCGCGGAGGCCCTGCGCCCGGCCCTGGAGGGCGCCGTCGCCACGCTCGCCGCGGGGGATGCCGACGGCGCCGTGGAGGTGCTCGAGCGGATCGTGGGCGAGCTGCCCGACCACGCCCGCGCCGCGGCCGCGCTCGAGCAGGCGCGCGGCGTGCTGGCCAGCCACCGGGCCGCCGAGGAGCGCGCGCGCCGCGAGGCCGAGGAGCGGGCCCGCCAGGAAGCCGAGGCGCACGCCCGGCGCGAAGCGGAGGAGCGCGCGCGTCGAGAGGCGGAAGAGCGCGCCCGGCAGGAGGTCCTGGCCCGCGCGCGTCACGAGGCCGAGCAGGCGCTGGCCGCGCTCGCCGAGCCGCGGCGGGAGGCCGAGCAGGCGGAGGCGCCGCGCCACGCCGCCGCGGAATGGGCGGCCGCGGAGACGGCGGCGGAGGGGGCGCGCGACGCGCTCGACCGCGACGCGCTCGCCGAGTGCGTGGAGCGGAGCCGCGAGGCCACGCACCTCTACGCGCACGCCGCCGACGTCGGGCGCGAGGCGCAGGCGGCGCTCGAGCGGGCGCGCGCGGCGGTCCAGGCCGCGCGGGCGCGCGCGGCCACGGCGGCGGCCCGGGCCGACGCCGCGGGAGCCGCGCGCCACGCGCGGGAGGCGCGGGAGCACGCCGTCGAGCGCTCGACGCAGGCCGACGCGCGTGCGCAGGCGGACGATCACGAGGGCGCGCTCGCGCTCTACGCCGACGCCGAGCGCGCGTGGGACGCCGTCGCCGCCATCGCGACGGAGGGCGCGGCGGCCGAGGCGCGGCGCATCGAGGCCCTGCTGGGCGCCGCCCGCGCGGCGCTGGCCGGCGGGCAGTGGACGGAGAGCGTGGGTGCGGCCGACCAGCTGCTGGCCCTCGTCCCCGGCCACGCCGAGGCCGCCTCCGTGCGGCAGCGCGCGCTCGAGGGACAGGAGGCGGAGCGCCGCGAGCGGGAGCGCGTGCAGGGCGTGCTGGCTCAGGCGCAGGTCGCGCTCGCCGCGCGCCAGTACGCCCGCTGCCTCGAGGTGCTCAGGGACGTGGGCGACCTTCCCGAAGCCATGGCCGACCTGGGCGTCGAGGCGGAGCGCCTGCACGGGGCGGTCGATCACGGACTGGCCGAGGAGCGGGCCGAGCGCGAGCGCCGGCAGGCGGAGCGCGCGCGGCGCGAGGCGGAGGAGCGCGCACGCCGCGAGGCGGAAGAGCGGGAGCGCCGCGAGGCGGAGGAACGGGCTCGGCGCGAGGCCGAGGAGCAGGCCCGTGCCGAGGCGGCGCGGCGCGAGGCCGAGCGTCTGGAGGCGCTGCGGCGGGAGGCGGAGGCTCGTGCCCGCCGCGAGGCCGAGCAGGCGCTGGCCGCGCTGGCCGCGGGGCGCAAGCAGGCGGAGGCGGCCGAGGCTCCCCGGTTCGCGGCCCAGACGTGGACCGAGGCGGAGGCCAAGGCGGCCGATGCGCGCGCCGCCCTCGAGGCGGGCGACGCCGCCGAGAGCATGGCGCGGGGCCGGGACGGGCTCGATCTGTTCCGCCGCGCCGCCGAGACGGCGCGCACCGCGCGCCTGGCCCTCGAGCGCGCGCGGGTCCGCGCCGCGGAAGCCCGCAAGAACAGCGCGGCCGCTCGCGACCGGGCGGAGCGTGCTGCCGCCGCGACGTACGCGGCGGCCGAGTGGGGCATCGCCGAGGAGACCCGCGAGCAAGCGGTTGCCGCCGGCGCTTCCCAGGACCTGGAGCAGGAGGAGCGGCTCTTCGTCGAGGCGACCCAGTGGTACGAGACCGCGGCGACGACCGCGCGCGAGGCGGCGGCGGAGGCGGCAAGGCGCGAGGCGGAGGAGCGCGCGCGGAGGGAGGAAGCCGAGCGGAGGGAGGCCGAGGCGCGCCGGGCGGAAGCCGAGCGCCGCGAGGCCGAGGAGCGAGCCCGCAAGGCGGAAGCCGAGCGCCTGGAGGCGGAAGCGCGCAAGGCGGAGGCCGAACGCCTGGAGGCGGAGCGCCGCGAGGCCGAGGCCCGGAAGGCGGAAGCCGAGCGCCGGGAGGCGGAAGCGCGCAAGGCCGAGGCCGAGCGGCGGGCGGCCGAGGAGCGGGCGCGGAAGGCGGAGGCGGAGCGGCTCGAAGCGGAAGCCAGGAAGGCCGAGGCGGCGCGTCAGGCCGAGGAGCAGGCGCGCAAGGCGGAGGCGGAGCGGCTCGAAGCGGAAGCCAGGAAGGCCGAGGCGGCGCGTCAGGCCGAGGAGCAGGCGCGCCAGGCGGAGGCGGAGCGGCTCGAAGCGGAAGCCAGGAAAGCCGAGGCGGCGCGTCAGGCCGAGGAGCAGGCGCGCAAGGCGGAGGCGGAGCGGCTCGAAGCGGAAGCCAGGAAGGCCGAGGCGGCGCGCCAGGCCGAGGAGCAGGCGCGCAAGGCGGAGGCGGAGCGGCTCGAAGCCGAGGCCAGGAAGGCCGAGGCGGCGCGCCAGGCGGAGGCGGAGCGGCGGGAAGCCGAGGCGCAGAAGGCGGAAGCCGAGCGCCGGGCCGCCGAGGAGCGCGCGCAGAAGGCCGAGGCGGCGCGCAAGGAAGCCGAAGCGCGGAAGGCCGAGGCGGCCCGCCGCGAGGCGGGCGAGCGACAGGCCGCGGCCCGCCGGGAAGCCGAGGACCGGCAGAAGGCCGAGGCCGAGCGCCGGGCGGCCGACGCCCGCCGGGCCGAGACCGCGCTCGACGAGGCCGACGAGCGGACGCGAGCGATCCAGATCGTGCCGGACGAGGCCGAGGCCGAGACGCGCATCCATTACGTGACGGGCGCGGGCGTCCCCGCGACCCAGGACACCGTCGTCATCGTCCCGCATCCCACGCCGCGGCGCCGGCTCGCGCCGATCGCCGCGGCGCTGGCCGTCGGCGTCGCCCTCCTGATCGGCGGCCTGACGTACGTGCAGAATCGCGGTCCCGACCCGGGACCGGGGGACGCCGGGGCCGTCGAGACGCTGCGCAAGCAGGTGGTGGCGCTTCGCGACGAGCTGGTCGTGGCGGGCGCCGACCGGCGCCCGGCCTTCCAGGCCGGCGCCGAGCATCAGCGGAGCGCCGAGGCGGCGGCGGGCGAACGAAAGTGGCAGGCCGCGCGGGCCGGCTACGAAAAGGCGATCACCGCCTTCCAGCAGGCGGGGGAGGAGTTCAGGGAACTGAGGGAGCGCGTCGGGCGCGCCCGCGATGACGCCGCCGAGGCGCGCCGCGCCGCCGACCAGGCCGGCGCGCCGCGCCGAGCGAAGCCCACCTGGGACAAGGCCGCCGCCGAGCAGGGCGACGCCGAATCCGCATGGAAGCAAGGCGACCTGGACCGCGCCGCGACGCTCTTCCTGAGCGCGACGACGGGCTTCCAGGACGCGGCCCGCGCCGCTGTCGGTGGCCCGCCCGCGGACGACCCAGCCCGGCAGCGCGCCGTGGCCGCCGGCGAGGAGGCGAGCGAGGCCCGGCGCGCCGCCGAGCGCGCGGGAGCGCCGCGCCACGCCGCCAAGACCTTCGCGGCCGCGCGCCAGAAGGAGGACGAGGGGCGGCGCGGACTCGAGCAGAAGGACTTCGACGGCGCCGCGACGCGCTTCCGCGAGGCCAAGCTCGAGTACGCGGCGGCCGTCGTCGAGGCGGAGAGGGAGACGGGGGGCGCCGCGCGGGCCGGCGCCGAGCAGATGCGGGCGCGCGCGCGCACCGGCCGCGAGCAAGCGCTCAAGGCCAACGCCGAGACGTACGCCAAGGACCTCCTCGCCGCGGCGACGGCGAAGGACGGCGAGGGCGAGAAGCAGCTCGGCGCGGCGCAGTACGCGGCGGCTCGGCAGTCGTTCCAGGAGGCGGCCGAGGGCTACAAGGTCGCGGAGCAGCGGGCCGAGGTGCTCCGGGGCGATCGCGACCAGGCGGAGCAGATTCGCAATCAAATGAACACGGAGAAGCGGCGCGCGCGGCCCGAGGCCCCGGAGTTCGGCCAGGGCGTCGCGCGGGAGCGCCAGGGGCACCAGCAGTACGAGCGGCTCGCCTTCAAGGAAGCCGGCCAGAGCTGGAAGCTGGCCAGTGACCTGTTCACCAAGGCCGCTCCAGGCGTTCGCGCCTCTGACCCCCGGGCGGTGGAGCAGGAGATCCGGAACGTGCTCAACCTGTACGAGCAGGCCTTCCTCAAGAAAGATGTGGCGCTGATGATACGCATCCGTCCCGCCCTCAAGCAGGAGGAGGTCAAGCGGATGTTCGGGCAGAGCCGGGAGTACCGGGTGAGCCTGAAGGCCGACAAGCTCGACCTGGTCGGCGACGGCGTGGTGGTGAAGGGTCAGCGCGAGGACAACATCATCATGCCCGGGGGGCAGACCTTTCGGACCGAGTCCACGTTCACGTTCCGGTTCAAGCGCGTCGCCGAGGGCTGGATCATCGACGCGGTGAACTGAACCGGCGGCCGCGGGCGCCGGGCCGCCCGGTTGCGGGGGGCCCTCAGCGGGCCGGAGGTGGGATCGTGGCCGTCGACTCCGCCCGCTGCTTCATGCCGCGAAGCCGCAGGGCAGGAAGCGGCCCCTCGTGCTTGGTCGTGATCGTCAGGGGCTCCGCGTGCACGATGCGCCACACCCACTGGTGGACCTGCGGGCTGATCACGATCTCCGTCGGCCCCGCGCCCTCGCAGTAGCGGTTGGCCATGTTGACCGCGTCGCCGATCACCGTGAACTCCATGCGCTCCTGCGAGCCGATGAAGCCGTGCAGGACCTCGCCGCAGTGGAGCCCGATGCCCATGTCGCACGCGACCTGGCCGCGCTTGGCCCGCGCCTCGCTCACCGCGTGGACCGCCGCCTGCATGGCGAGGGCGGCGCGCACCGCCTTCTCGTGCTGCTCGGAGTCGGCCTCGGGGCTGCCGAAGACCACGAGCATCGCGTCGCCGATGAACTTGTCCACGGTGCCGTCGAAGCGGAACACCACGTCGACGAGCGGCGCGAAGTAGTCGTTGAGCATGTCCACCACGTCCTGCGAGTCCATGCCCGCGGACAGCCGCGTGAAGTCCCGGATGTCGGCGATGAGGATCGTCACCTCGGACTTCTGCCCGCCGAGGCGCATCCGCCCGAGGCGCGCGCTGGCGAGGAGCCGGTCGCGCACCTTCGGCGAGAAGTTGGTCATGAGCCGCGTCATCAGGTGCGCGTTCGAGCGCAGCTCCTCCTGCATGCCGTGCTGCTTCACGGCCATGGCCGCGTACTGGGCCAGCGCGAGGAGGAGCCGGAGGTCGTCGGTGCTGAACGCGTCGAGCCGGTCGTAGTTCACCGAGCACAGCACGCCGAACGCCTCGTCCTTCCAGAGGAGCGGCGCGTACATGCCGGACTCGATCGCGCGCCCGAGGGAGACGGTCACGTCGGGGTCGTGCCCGCGGCGCCACACGAAGCCCTGGCGGCGCTCCATGGCCTGGCGGGCCAGGCTCAGGCTCACGTCGGGGTCGCCGGCGGGCACCTGCGCCTTCAGGAGGAGCTGGCCGGTCGCGGGGTCCTTCACGAGGAGCGCGCCCCGCATGGCGGCGGGGATGGCCGCGGTGAGGCGCTCGACGATGGTCTGGAGCACCGTGTCGAGCCGGCTGTCCATGCTGAGCTGCAGCGGCAGGTCGTACAGGAGGGCGAGCCGGCGGCCCATGGCGCTCGACGGCTCCTCGGTGCCGTCGAAGAGGGCGCCGGCGGCGTCCAGCGCCTGGGTGATGTCGCCGCCGAGGAGCCGCGAGGTGGTGTCGGAGGCGGAGGGCGGGGGCTCGGGGGTGGCATCGAGCACGAGCACGGTGTCGCCGATCTGGATGTTGTCGCCGGGCTGGAGCCGGCGCCGGCCCATGCCCTTCACGTCCTCGCCGTTGACGAGCGTGCCGCGGCTCGACCCGAGGTCCTCGATGAAGAAGCGGCCGTCGTCGACCACGATGGCGGCGTGCGGGCGGGAGACCGCCTTGTCCGGCGAGAGGTCGAGGTCGACGTCGAGGTCGGGACGGGCCCGCCCGATCGTCACTCTCCGCTTCGTGGTCTCGAAGACGGAGTCCTTGCCCTCGTAGGAACGCACGATCCGCATGGCTACGGCCCGTCTCTCCTCGCGTCGCCGGCTACTGGAACTCGAGCGTCGCGGCCCGCAGGCCGCAGAGCAGCTTGCCCGCCGTCTCGAGGCACCGATCGTTGGCCGGGGGCATCACGGGGCCGGCGAGGGCGTCCCGGTGCCAGCGTTCCAGCGGCAGCTCCTTCAGGATGCCACGACCGCCGGCCAGGCGCAGGGCGCGTTCGGTGGCCATCAGCCCCACGTCCGCCGAGTACGCCTTGGACTGGTTGTACGGGAAGGCGGACTCCGCATCGTAGCGCGCGGCGCGGGCCGCGAACCGCTCGCGCGACAGCGCCGCCATCGCGTCGATGATCCGGCGTTGCTCGTCGGTGACGGGGGGCAGGGGAAACATCCGCCGCTCATTTTAGCGCGGGCGGCGGCGCAGGCGACAGCGCGGCGCGCGCCGCCGCCCTGCGCCTGCCGCCGATCACGTCCTGCTCGAGCGCGATGAGGCCCCCGATCTCGCTGCTGGCGCTCCGGGGCGTCCACGGCGCCCGCCCGCCCCAGGGTGTGGCCCCGGCGCCCCGGCCGGTCTCCGGTCCCCGGGCGCAAAGACATCATTTTGCGCCGCTCGAAGACTCGCTTAGAATCCCGTGGGCGGTGGCGCGGTTTGTGCACCACCTCGAGCGTTGTCCGTGAGGCACCCAGAAGAGCGCCAGGAAAGGACCACAGATGTTCCACGCCAGGGTTGTGGTCGTGTCGGCAGCCGTGCTCCTCTTCGCCCTGGGCGGGGCGGAGGCTCAACAGGCCACCCCGGGTCAGGATCCGGCCGCGGGAGCGCGCGTCTTCGATTCCGCCGGGTGCGTCAAGTGCCACGCGATCAACGGCGTGGGCGGCAAGGTCGGGCCCGACCTCGCGAAGAGCGCGCGAAGCCGTTCGTTCTACGACCTCGCCTCGGCGGTGTGGAATCACCTGCCGCGCATGACCTCGCGGATGGAGCAGATGGGCATCGCCCGCGTGAAACTGAGCTCGCAGCAAGCCGGTGACGTGGTCGCGTACCTCTACACGCTGCACTACTTCGACCGTCCCGGCCGCCCCGACAACGGCAAGCGCCTCTTCGCCGACAAGAAGTGTGTCCAGTGCCACCAGGTCGAGGGGCGCGGCGGCACCGTGGGCCCGGCCGTCGATGCGTTCAAGCGCTTCTCGTCGCCGCTCTACGTGGCCGCCGCGATGTGGAACCACGGCCCGCAGATGGCCGAGGCCATGAAGGCCCAGGGCATCGAGCGGCCCCGCCTCTCCGCCGACGAGTTGCGGGACCTGATCGCCTATCTGTCCCCCGCCACCAGCCGCACGGGGCCCGTGCCGACGACGGCGGGCGGCGCCGAGCGGGGCCGGCTGATCTTTGCCGAGAAGGGGTGCGTGAGCTGCCATCCCGCGACGGGAGGCGGCGCCGGCCCGTCGCTGGTCGGTCGCGGCGTGCGACGAAGTCCCCTCGAGTTCGCCGCCGCGCTCTGGGAGAAGGCGCCAGCGATGCTCGCGGCGCGCAAGCCGGAGATGGGACCGCCGCCGACGCTGACCGCCGACGACATGGCCGACCTCGTCGCCTACCTCGACGCCACCGGATACTTCGCGGGCTCGGGCAGCGTGACCGGCGGGTGGCGCGTCATGGCCGACAAGGGCTGCCTGGTCTGCCACGGTGTGCACGGAGAACGCGGCAAGCCGGCCAGCGACCTCACCCGCGCCTCCGCGCTCGATTCGCGCGCCGCCGTGCTGGCGAGCTTCTGGAACCACACGACGGTCACGGCGCCCGCGGCGGGAGGCGGGCGCGCCCCGTGGCCGGCCATCTCGCCGCGCGAGATGGCGGACCTGATGGCGCTTCTGCAGGCGTTCCAGCGCCGCCCCTGACGCGCGACTCCGGCTGACCGGGCCCCCACCGGTGACATGCGGTGGGGGGCCGCGAGCCCGCGTGCCCGCGGAGTCACCGCGGGCGTCCCCTCCCTCTCCCCGAGCGTGTGTGACGCTACTGCCCCGGCCGGGACACGGGCGCCGCGCACGTCCGGCCACCAAGGCGTCCAAGGTCGCGATTGTCCAGCCCTCCCGCGCGTGGCATTTCGAATGCACCTCCCTGCGGTGAGCCTCTGCCGTCGGAGACGCGGGCACGAGCCGGAACCCCCCTCGTGAGAGGAGAGCCGCGATGGATCTGTACTTCGAGCCTTGGGAGGCAGGCATCCGCGAAGCGTGGATCGAGAGCGTCCAGGGCATGGCCGACGCCATCGGCTCGGCCATGCTGATCGCGCTGTTCGTCCTGGTGCCGATGGCCGTGCTGCTCGCGCCCCGCCGTCAGCGGCGGCGGATCGTGTGCCCGCTGAAGGGTCAGGCGATGCACGTCCAGTTCGACGCGTGCGGGGTCCCGGGGGTGCTCTGGTCGGCCACGGTCCGGAGCTGCAGCGCCTTTGATCCGCCCACCGCGGTGCATTGCGACGGCGCATGCCTTCGCGGGTCCGCGGGGCGAAGCGCCGGCACTCTCCACGAGGGGGGCCAGGTTGCCGGGAGGGGACGATGAAGGCCCAGGACGTCATGACCGCGGATGTCGTCACGGTGCGCCCCACGACGCCGGTGGCCGAGGCCGCCCGCCTCATGGTGGATCGGCGGATCAGCGGCCTTCCCGTGGTCACGGAGGAGGGCTATCCGTCGGAGCTCGAGCGTGTCATCACCGTGCGTGACGGCGCGGTCGTGCGTCTGCGTCCGATCCGCGCCGACGACGCGCCGAGGCTCCAGGCGCTGCACGCGAGGCTGAGCCTCCAGACGATCTACCAGCGCTTCTTCAACGTCCTGAGGCGCCTGCCCACCAACTGGGCCCGGTATCTCGCCAACGTTGACTACCGGAGCCGGCTGGCCCTCGTCGTGGAGTGGACGCGTCCGGACGGGAACGCGGAGCTGGTCGGCGTCGGACGCTACGAGCCGACCAGCGACGCGGGGCGGGTGGAGGTCGCCTTCGTCATCGACGATCGCTGGCAGGGGAGGGGGCTCGGCACCGTGCTGTTCAATGACCTGCTCGCCGCGGCGGAGGCGCGGGGGATCCGGGAGTTCTCGGCCGAGGTGCTGGCCGACAACACGCGGATGCTGGACCTCATCGCGCGCTTCGCCACCATCGTGTCGCGACGCCTCGCCGACGGCATCGTGAGCCTGGTGTTCACGCGTCGATCCGCGACGTTGGACAGCCGCCGCGCGGAGCGCGTCGCGGCCCACGCCCGGGAAGGAGGACCATGATGAGAGCGTTACGGACGATTCTGCTGCTGCTGGTGGTGGTGGTGCTCGGCGCGAGCTCCGCGTTCGCGCAGGGGCCGGCCCCCGGAGCGGGGCCAGGCGGCGGCGCCGCGCGCCCCGATGATGGGCCACGACCGGGCCATGCCGCACGCCGGAATGCATGGCGGCGGGATGCACCGCGCGATGATGGCACGCGGTGACGTGCCCGATGATGCCCGAGGGCATGGCGGGCGGCGCCATGGGGCCGCCCGCGGGCCCGAAGGGGCAGGCGAGGATGCTCCGGATGCGCGGCGACATGATGAAGGCGATGGGCGAGGTCATGCTCAAGCACGCCGAGGAGATGGAGAAGGACAGGTAGGCGCGCCGACGCGCGGCGCGTGAGCGGGCGGGCGGGTCCCCGCTCACGGCCGCGCGGCCGGGCGGGGGCGTCCCACCAGGAGGAGGGCACAGCGGGCCATGGCTGCCGACGGCTACTACAGGATCGTGGTTCCCACGGATTTCTCCGACTGCTCCCGCGCGGCCTGGACCGAGGCGCAACGGCTGGCGCGCGCGTTCGGCTCCGAGCTGATCCTGGTCCACGTCCTCGTCGAGCCGGCGCCGTTCTCGGGGGCGCCGTTCGGACTGGGGGTCGGCCGGGAGTTCTACGACGCGATCCGGCGCTGGGCCGACGGCGAGCTCCAGCGCTGGATCGAGCCCGCGAAGGCCGCCGGGCTCGCCGCCCGCGGGGAGATGCGGACGGGCGTCGCCCACCGCGAGATCGTCGATCTGGCGACGGACGAGCGGGCGGATCTCATCGTGATCGGAACGCACGGCCGCGGGGGCGTCGACCGCGCGCTGCTCGGCAGCGTGGCCGATCGGGTGCTCCGGGTCGCCCCGTGCCCGGTGCTGGCCGTGCGCGCGCCCGCGTGAGGCGTCGCGGGCAGGGACACGCGGCCGGCTGTCCGGGCGCGGGTCCCTGCCCGTGCGCTCCTCAGTGGGACAGGAGGACCGGGACGGTCATGGACCGCAGCAGGTTCCGGGTCGCCCCGCCCAGGATCATCTCGCGTAGCCGGGTGTGGCCGTACGCCCCCATGACGATGAGGTCGTTGCCGTGGTCCGCGGCGTACGAGAGCAGCAGCTCGCCCACCGCCACGTCGCTGCCCTTCAGCACGGTGGTCTGCACGGGCGCGCCGTGCCGGCTGAGGTGGAGCGCGATGTCGCCGCCGGGCAGGCGCGGCTCGCCGGTCTCCTCGGGATCGATCGAGAGCACGGTGACCAGCTTGGCCGCCTGGAGGATCGGCAGCGCATCGTGCACGGCCCGGGTGGCCTCGCGGCTGCCGTTCCACGCGACGAGCACGTTGTCGCCGGCCGTCGGGAACGTGCCATAGCGCGGCACGATCAGGACGGGGCGGCCCACCGCGAGGGCGAGGTGCGCGGGCAGCGCCTCGAGGGCGCCCGAGGCCTGGCCGATGTCGATCCCCTGGCCGGCGATGATGAGGTCGGCGTAGCGTGCATGGACGGTCGCCACGTCGAGCACGTGGCCCTCGGCCATGCGCCACTCGGTGCGCGCGGTGGTCCCCCGCATCCGCTCGCGGAAGAGCGCTTCGGCGCGCCGGGCTCCCGCCTCGAGCTCGCGGCGCTGCTCCACCTCCAGGGCCAGCGGCGCCGTCATGTCGGCGTAGACGATGAACGGATGCGGCATGACGTGAAGGCCGGTGAGATGCGCGTCGTGCGTCTCGGCCAGCCGGCGGGCGATGTCGAGTCGGGACGCGCAGGCCGGATCGTTGTCGACGATGACGAGCAGGTCCTTGAGCGCCATTGGTCTCTCCCTTGGCCGGCGTCCCGGCCGGACGTGGTGGCTGCGTGCTCCGCCGCCCGAGCCGCCGCCTTCAGCGGCTCTTGGGCGCCCTCCTCGAGATCAGCATTGGCAAGCCGTGGGCCACCGGCTGTCCCGCCAGGGATTCAGCAACTTGTGAAACGCTGGGCGGAGGAGGTGGGGAGGCGCTGTCACGGCCGCACGCCGGGGTGAGGCGGACTCGCCCCACCCGGCCGTCCACCACGCATGGCGAAACCGTCGATTCGGCGGCGGATCCTTCTTGGCGCCCGCGTTGCTCAGCAGGCGCCGTGCGCCCGGCCGACGCGCCGGAACGCGGACACGCACTCCTCCAGGTGAGCCTGGGTGTGCGCGGCGCTCACCTGCACGCGGATGCGGGCCGTCCCGCGCGGCACCACCGGAAACGCGAAGCCCACGACGTAGATTCCCTCGCGGAGGAGGTCGGCGGCCATCGCCACGGCCCGCCGCTCGTCGCCCAGCATGACGGGCACGATGGGGTGCTCGCCGGAGCGGATCGCGAAGCCCGCCTCGGTCATGGCGGCGCGGAACCAGCGCGTGTTCGCGGCGAGGCGCTCGCGGCGCTCGCCGCTCTCCGAGAGCAGGGCGAGGCAGGCGAGCGCGGCGGCGACCAGGGCGGGGGGCAGGGTGTTCGAGAAGAGATACGGGCGCGAGCGCTGCCGCAGCATCCCCACGATCTCGCGGCGGGCGCTGGTGAAGCCGCCGCTGGCGCCGCCGAGCGCCTTGCCGAGCGTGGAGGTCACGATGTCGACGCGGTCCGCCACGCCGCAGTGCTCGGGCGTGCCGCGCCCGGTGGGTCCGAAGAAGCCGGTGGCGTGGCTGTCGTCAACCATCACGAGCGCGTCGTGGCGCTCGGCGAGGTCGCAGATCTCGCGGAGCGGCGCCACGTCACCATCCATGGAGAAGACGCCGTCGGTGGCGATGAGCCGGGTCCGCGCGCCGCGCGCGTCGTCGAGCGCGCGGGCGAGCGCGGCGATGTCCCCGTGCTCGTACCGGAGCCGTCGCGCGCGGCAGAGCCGGATCCCGTCGATGATCGACGCGTGGTTGAGGGCGTCGGAGATGACGGCGTCCTCCTCGCCCAGGACGGTCTCGAAGAGCCCGCCGTTGGCGTCGAAGCAGGAGGTGTAGAGGATCGTGTCCTCGGCGCCCAGGAACCGGCTGATCGCCGTCTCCAGCTCCCGGTGGATCGTCTGGGTGCCGCAGATGAACCGGACGCTGGACAGGCCGAAGCCCCAGCGCGCGAGGCCGGCCTGCGCGGCGGCGACGAGCCGGGGATCGTCGGCCAGGCCCAGGTAGTTGTTCGCGCAGAAGTTGAGCACGGACCGCCCCGCCACCGTCACGGTGGCGCCCTGCGGGCTCTCGATGAGCCGCTCCTCCTTGTAGAGGCCGCCCGCGCGCAGGGCGTCGAGCTCGGCGCCGAGGCGCTCCTTCACCGCTCCGTACATGGCCGTCGCCTCCTCATGAGCCGCCGTAGCGGCGCCGGATCGCCGGGATCAGGTAGTCGTTCAGCGCGCCGTCGAAGTCGTGACGGGGCGCGAAGCCCCAGTCGCGCCGCGCGCGCGCGTCGTCCAGCTCCTCCGGCCACGAGTCCACGATGGCCTGGCGCCGCGCGTCGGGCTCGAACGTGATGCGCGCGGCCGGAAACGCTGTCCGCACCCGGGCCGCCCACTCGCCGGCCGTCGCCGCGAACGCCCTCACGTTGTACACGCTCGACGTGAGTCCGCCGGCCGGCGGCTCGAGGAGCGCCACGAGCGCGCGGCTCGCGTCCGGCATGGCCATGAACGGGATGCGCGTGTCCTCGCGCACGAAGCAGGCGTACGGTCGGCCCTGCGCCGCGGCGTGGAGCATCTCCGGCGCGTAGTCGCTGGTGCCCCCGGACGGCACCGTCTCCGCGGAGACCAGGCCCGGAAAGCGGATGGCGCGGAAGTCCACGCCCGGGCGCTCCCCGGGGGCGAGCTGCCGGTAGTGCCGCCCGAAGTAGCGGCCGAGGTGCTCGGCGTGGAGCTTGGTGCAGCCGTACATCGTGACGGGCACGGTCCACCGGTGCTCGTCCACGGGGCCGGACGTCCGCTTCGTGTCGAGATCGGGCATCCCGTACACGGCGATCGAGCTGGGGAGCAGGAACCGGATCGGATGCCCGTGGGCGCGGGCCTCCTCGAGCGCGAGCCCGAGGAGGTTCAGCGTGCCCTGCACGTTCACGTCGTGGGCCGTCTCCGGGATGAACTCGGCGCGCGTGGAGAGGATGGCGGCGAGATGGAAGATGGCCGCGATCTCGAACTCGGCGCGGAGCCGGTCGAGGAGATGGCGATCCAGGATGTCACCGACCACGGCGTGCGCGCACCGGGCGGCGACGGAGGGATCGATCGGACGCGTGTCGAGGGCGACCACGTCGTGATCCTCGCGCGCGGTGAGGTGCCGCACGAGATCGTGGCCCATCTCTCCCGCCGCTCCGGTCACCAGGACGATCGGCCTGCGCGCCATCGACGGCTCCCGCCGCCCGCGAAGGCGGCCAGCACGTTGAAGATTCGGATGGGCGTGACGCCGCGGATGCGCGGCGACCGCGCGATCCCTGCGGCGATGCTCCATACAAACGGGCATTCGACCCGATGTCTCTCGTGGAGTCTAGCGTTGGTCTGGCCGCGCTGGCTCATGCGATTCGTCGGCCGCGTGACGGTCGAGGGTGTGAACCGCTCGAGCGCCGTCTCCCTCGGGTCATGACGACCCATCCACCCACGCGCCCGCGAGGCCAGACCCTCGCGCCACACGTCCCCGGAAGGCTGGCACCGGGGATGCAAAAGCCAGGAAGCAGTAGATAATCGTCGTGAATGTCCGCGGTCGCGAGGCCAGGTGCCGCGCGAGGGCCGTGGAGGCTCCTGGCTCCTGCGGTCGCGACGGTCCCAAAACAGGCGGACACGAGGAGGAAGCGAGAATGAGATCAGCGATGACAATGGCCTTGGCGGTCGCGATCGCAGTGTCACCTGCGGTGAGCGCAGCTCAGACGACGTGCCCGGAGCTGGAGGCGGCCAAGGCAGCGTACGCGGGCAAGCTATCGGCCAGCAACCTGAAGGACTCCGACGTCAAGACGCCTCGGAGCTTGGCCGGCGCCAGGAAGCAGACCGAGGCTGCGCGCCAGAGCCAGCAGGAGGCGCCACGGCAGAGCCAGCAGGAAGCCCCGCGCCAGAGTGGGCAGGAAGCGCCCCGGCAGAGCCAGCAGGAGGCGCCACGGCAGAGCCAGCAGGAAGCCGCCCCGCCAGAGCCAGCAGGAAGCGCCCCGCCAGAGCAGCAGGAAGCCCCCCGCCAGAGCGTGCAGCAGGCGCCACGGCAGAGCCAGCAGGAAGCCCCGCGCCAGAGCCAGCAGGAAGCCCCGCGCCAGAGCGCGGCAGGAAGCGCCCCCGCCAGAGCGTCCAGCAGGCGCCACGGCAGAGCCAGCAGGAGGCCCCGCGCCAGAGCGGGCAGGAAGCGCCCCGCGCCAGAGCAGCAGGAAGCCCCCCGCCAGAGCGTGCAGCAGGCGCCACGGCAGAGCCAGCAGGAGGCCCCGCGCCAGAGCGTCCAGGAGGCGCCGCGGCAGAGCCAGCAGGAAGCGCCCCACTCCACGCTGAGCAGGGCGAAGGGGCTCATCGCCGAGGCTGAGGCCGCTTGCAAGGCCGGCAAGACGACGGAGGCGGCCAGCAAGGCGAACGCAGCCCTCGGCTTGCTGAAGTAGCCGGGATCTTCACGCGCGCGAGCGGGGCAGCACGTTCCGGCGCCCCGCTCGCGCCGCCGGACGGCCTCACAGCGTGGGGCGCCGGCGCCCCGCCCGCGGCGATCCGGTCCCACGGCAATCGCGCACACCTGCCGGGAACTGCCTGATCGTGAAGGAGTACTCGGCGGCACTCCGGTTGCACACCTCACCCGATGGGAAGCTGCTCCGGGCGGCTGCGCGTGCGCCATCGCGAGATGGCCCGCGAGGCTTGGGCCGTCGGCCGGCCTGAGGGTCCCTGAAGGAGGGGCACCGATGCTGATCCAGGACGTGATGCGATCGGACGTGGCGGTGGTGCCGCCGTCGACGCGGCTGGCGGACATCCTGGCCATCCTGCAGCGGCGCGGGGTTCGCCACGTGCCCGTCGTGAACGACGGCGTGGTGGTCGGGATCGTGTCCGACCGCGACCTCAAGGCCGCCCTGCTGTCGGCGGCCATCGCCCGGCCCCACGACACGCAGGGGGCGCCCTACCGTCGGCTCACGGCCTCGGACGTCATGACGAGCCCGGTGATCGCGATCGCGCCGATGTGCCCGGTCGAGGAGGCGGCCCAGCTCATGGTCACCAAGCGCATCAGCGCGCTGCCCGTCACCGCCGGCGGCCGGCTCGTGGGCATCGTCACGGAAACCGACGTGCTCGACATGCTGGTCCGCGCCATGGGCGCGGCGGAGCCGTCCAGCCGGCTGGACGTTGTTCTCACGGGGGGGGACGACCTCACCGACGTGGTGACGACGGTGGAAGCGCACGGGTGCCGGATCTCGAGCCTGATGACGCTGGCCGACGCCGCAGGGCGTCGAGGGCTCGCGATCCGCGTGGCGACCATCGATCCCGGAGCGGCCATCCGGGCGCTCGAGGCGAAGGGCTACGCGCGTGCGCGACTCGTGGCGCGGCCGACCGATCAGCGCAGATCGGAGCGATGGCGGCAACGGCGTGCCTCGGTGAAACGAGCGAGGGCGCGCAGTGAACACGATCCCGGTGAAGACCGAGTAGGGGGAAAGGAGCTTGCTCATGAAGCTGCGCCGTGTCCTGCATCCGTCGGATTTCTCCCGCGCCTCCGCCGCCGCGTTCACGCGCGCCGTGGCGCTCGCGAAGGCGAGCCGCGCCGAGCTGGTGCTGGCCCACGTGATGAGCTTGCCGGTGCCGATGGCCGGCGACGGCTACATCCCCCCCAGGGTCTGGGAGGAGATGGAGGCCTCGAGCCGCGCGTATGCGCAGAAGCAGATCGACGCTCTGGTCGCGAAGGCGAGGAAGGCGGGCGTGCGGGTCAAGACGCTGCTCCTCACGGGCGTGCCCCACGAGCGCATCGTGAAAGCGGCGCGATCGCAGCGGGCCGACCTGGTCGTGATGGGGACGCACGGCCGCACCGGTCTGCAGCGCTTCTTCCTGGGAAGCGTGGCCGAGCGCGTCGTGGCGTCGGCCGGCTGTCCCGTGATGACGGTGCGGGGCAAGTAGCGCCCCCATGGCTGACGGCTGGCGCGTGCCCGTTCTTGCGCCGGCGTCAGCCCTGAGCGTTCCGGAACGCGCGCAGTACGTCCACGTAGCTCACGATGCCGACCACGCGTCGCGAGTGCCTCTCCACCACCGGCACCGCGCCCACGCGGCTCTCCAGCATGAGGTCGACCAGCTCGTCGAGGCCATCCTCGGGACCGACCGTGATCACCTCCGGCGTCATCACCTTCACGACCGGCCGGGCGAGATGCGCTCGCAGGCCCTCGACGCCCTCGTCGCCGATGAGGCGCCCCAGGTCCAGCGAGCCGAGGTCACGGTCGCTCACGATGCCGACGAGGGCGCCCTCGCGATCCACGATCGGCACGTGCCGGATGTCGCGCTCGTGCATGAGCTCGGCGGCGTCGGCGACCGTCGCGTGCTCGGTCAACGTCATCGGATCTTTCGTCATCAGGTCTCTGGCGATCATCGGCGTTCCCTCCCGAGGCCGGTCATGCCGGCTGTCCGCGCCGGCCTGCCCGCTCGACCGAGCGCTTCGCGGCCACCGCCTCGCCGCGGATCCGGTCGCGGCACGCCGCGCAGATCAGGTCATCGGACGGCGTCGCGCACGTGATGCAGTAGGGCAGCGGAGCGTCGGCGACCGCGCCGGTCGCGGGCGCCCCCGCCGGCTCCTCCCCGGGACGGGCGAGGGGCACGGCGAGGACGGGGCAGGGCGCCAGCCGGAGCACGGCCTCGGCCACGCTGCCCAGGAGCACGCGGCTCATTCCGGTGCGCCCGTGCGTGCCGATCACGATCAGGTCGATGGCGTTGGCGCGGGCGTACCGGACGATGGCGGTCGCGGCGGATCCGCCGAGCACCGCGGTCCTGACGGCCAGGCCGCTCTCGGCCAGCGACTGCGCCTCGACCTGCAGGCGCGCGGTCGTCACGGCAGGATCCGTGAGGCGCGGCACCACGTGGACCACGTGGAGGCACGCGCCCGTCTCCCCGGCAAGGCGCGCGGCATGGACGCGGGCGCCGTCCCCCGCCTCGGAGAAATCCGTCGCGAAGAGCACGTTCGCAATCTTCATGGGCAACCCTCCCAGGGGACTGCCAACCGCAAGGGGGATGCCAGGAGGGCGGTCACGTCGAACCGATTGATTTCCCGGGGCGTCGGGCGGGACGCGCGGGGCCCGGTGTGAGGCCGGGCTGACCCGGCGGGGCGCGGCGGCCACACGCCGCCGGCCTCGGCGCGGGGCTCACGGTCGCGCGTCGCGACAGGTCGGGTCGGTTGTGATACGGTCGCCGACGATGAGGCCGGCCACCCTCGCTTTGCTCGTCGCGTGCCTGATCGGCCTCCCCGCCGGCGTCGGCGCCTTCACCTTCGTCTACGCGAAGGGCTTCTCGTACCTGTCCACCGACCCGCGCGCCTGCGTGAACTGCCACGTCATGAACGAGCAGTACGACGGCTGGCTGAAGAGCGGCCATCGCCACGTGGCCGGGTGCGTGGCCTGCCACCTGCCCGACGCCGGGATCGCCAAGTGGGTGACGAAGGCCCAGCACGGGTTCCGGCACTCGGTGGCGTTCACGCTCCAGAACTTCAAGGAGCCGATCGAGATCACGCCCGCGGATCGCGACATCGTGCGGGTCAACTGCGTGCGGTGCCACGAGCCGCTGGTGCACGCCGTGGCCGCCGACGCGCGGCGGCGCGAGCTCGACTGCCTGCACTGCCATGCCACCGCCGGCCACGGGGCGGGCGGATGAGCCGGGCCGGCGCCGGAGGAGGATCGCCATGAGCACGCCGCATCCATCGGGGGCCCGGCGCAGGCGCGCCTGGCTGGCCGTGCTGGCCGCGTTCGCCGCCGTCGCCGGCGTCACGATCCTGCTGCTCGCGCTCTTGACCAACATCTTCGAGCGGAAGCAGGAGGCGCGGCAGCCGTTCGTGCGGCTCGTGGAGGTGACCGAGGACACGGCGGACCCGAAGCCATGGGGGCAGAACTGGCCGGCGCAGTACGATACCTATCTCAAGACGTCGCTGCCGACCACGACCCGCTTCGGCGGCCGGGGCGCGGGCGCGAGCGACGGCGGCCCCGCGGCGCAGAAGCTCGACCGCGACCCCTGGCTCAAGCGCATCTTCGCCGGCTACGCGTTCAGCATCGACTACCGCGATCGCCGCGGCCACGCCTTCGCCCTCTTCGACCAGGAGCAGACGCTCCGCGTCACGGAGCGGAAGCAGCCGGGCGCGTGCATGCAGTGCCACGCCTCCAACCTGCCGCTCTATCGCTTCGCCGGCCAGGGCGACGTGCAGAAGGGGTTCGAGAAGATCTCGGGCATGCCGTACCAGGAGGCGCGCGGCCTGAAGGACGACAAGGGCCAGCCGCTCGTGCAGCACTCGATCTCCTGCCTGGACTGCCACGAGCCGAAGACCATGGGCCTGCGCGTGACGCGGCCCGGCTTCATCGCCGGCATCAAGGCGCTCAAGGCCAAGCAGGGCGTGGCCGACTACGACCCGAACCGCGACGCCACGCGCCAGGAGCTCAGGTCGTTCGTGTGCGGGCAGTGCCACGTCGAGTACTACTTCAAGGGCGAGGGCAAGGTCGTGACGTACCCGTGGGCCAACGGGCTCCGCGTCGAGGAGATCGAGGCGTACTACGACCGCGAGGGCTTCTCCGACTGGACCCACGCGGAGACCGGCAACAAGGTGCTGAAGGCCCAGCACCCCGAGTTCGAGGTGTGGTCGCAGGGCATCCACGCGCGCTCCGGCGTCGCGTGCGCGGACTGTCACATGCCCTACCAGCGGATCGGCGCCCAGAAGGTGAGCGACCACTGGGTGCGGAGCCCGCTCCTGAACGTGAACCGCGCGTGCCAGACGTGCCATGCCGTGCCCGAGCAGGAGCTGGCGGCCCGCGTGCTCAACATCCAGGACCGCCATCACACGCTGCTCCAGCGCGCGGCGAAGGCGACCACGGACATGCTCGACGCCATCGTGGCCGCGCGGAAAGCCGGCGCCAGCGATGGTGACCTCGCCGCCGCCGCGGCCGCGCACCGGAAGGCCCAGTGGCGGCTCGACTTCGTGGCCGCCGAGAACTCGATGGGGTTCCACGCGCCCCAGGAGATGGCGCGGATCCTGGGCGAGACGATCGACTTCGCCCGGCAGGGCCAGCTCGAAGCGGAGCGCGCCACGCGGAAGAAGTAGCGGCGAGCCGGGCCGGTGCCGCCGCTCGTCCGCCGCTACGTCAAGACGAGCTTCGTCGTTCCTCGTGGCCGGCCTGCTCCTGGGCGGCTACCTGGTCACGGCCCAGTTCGTCCTCGGCTCGTACCCCTCGCGGCTCCTCGTGACCGCCCACGTGCACCTCTTGCTGGTGGGCTTCATGCTGATGATCGTGATGGGGGTGGCCACGTGGATGTTCCCGCGGCCGGCGCGCGACGACACGCGGTACCGTCCCGAGCTGGCCGAGACCGTCTACTGGGTGCTGGCCGTCGCCACCGCGCTCCGGGCCGCCGGCGAGGTGCTCCTCGGCGTGACCGGCGCCGCGCCGCTCCGCTGGATGATCGCCGCGGGCGGTCTCGGGCAGCTCGTGGCGGCCGGCCTCTTCGTCCTGAACATGTGGGGCCGGATCCGCATGCCCGCCGCGGCCGCGGGTCGCTGACGCGGGAGCGGCGGCCCGCTCGATGCGTGCCATGGTCCTCGACGCGCCGGGACAGCCGCTGCGGCTCCGCGACCAGGCGGACCCGACTCCGCGGGAAGGGGAGGTGCTCGTCGAGGTGGCGGCGTGCGCGGTCTGCCGGACGGACCTGCACGTGGTGGACGGTGAGCTGCCCGATCCGAAGCTGCCGTTGATTCCGGGCCACGAGATCGTCGGGCGCGTGGCCGCCGTCGGCCCCGGCGTGACGCGCCTGCGCGCGGGCGAGCGCGTGGGCATTCCGTGGCTGGCCTCGACGTGCGGGGAATGCGCCGCGTGCCGGTCCGGCCGCGAGAACCTCTGCGACGCCGCGCGCTTCACCGGCTACACGCGGGACGGCGGCTACGCCGAGCTCGCGGTGGCCGACGCGCGCTTCTGCTTCCCGCTCCCCGCCGCGATCGACGACGTGGCGGCGGCGCCGCTCCTCTGCGCCGGCCTCATCGGCTACCGGTCGCTCGCGAAGGCGGGCGACGGAGAGCGCCTCGGCGTCTACGGCTTCGGCGCCGCCGCCCACATCGTGGCCCAGATCGCCCGCTACCAGGGCCGGCGCGTCTTCGCCTTCACCCGCCCCGGCGACGACGCCGCGCAGGCGTTCGCCCTGCGCCACGGCGCCGCGTGGGCCGGCGCCTCCGACTCGCTGCCGCCCGAGCCGCTGGACGCCGCCATCATCTTCGCCCCCGTCGGCGACCTGGTTCCGCTCGCGCTCCGCGCCGTGGGCAAGGGCGGCACGGTGGTCTGCGGCGGCATCCACATGACCGACATCCCCCGCTTCCCGTACCGCGACCTGTGGCACGAGCGCACGCTCTGCTCCGTCGCCAACCTCACCCGCCGCGACGGCGAAGAGTTCTTCGCCCTCGCCCCCCGCGTCCCCATCCGCACCGAGACCCAGGCGATGCCGCTTAGCGAAGCCAACGCCGCTCTCACTCAGCCTCCGCTCCGGCCAAGTGCAGGGCGCCCTCGTGCTGACGCCCCGCTGAACGCACTACCGATCTGCTCTCGATCGCGGCATTCGCGCTCGGCCGGGGCGCCGGGGAGGGGTGGGACGCAACACCGGTGTCAGGCACGGACGCAACGGATCAGCAGCAGTCGCCGTGCAGTCGGATCAGCAGCGCGTGGCCGGGGGGCGGCGGGGAGGGGGCAGGGGTCGAATGGCCCTTTCCCTCCATCGGGTATCGGACGTCACGCGCCCGGATGGAGCCCAGTCACAGCGGGGCAGCGCACGCGTGCGGCGTGGTCTGAGACCCCTGCCCCCTCCCCGCCGCCCCCGGCCGAGCGCGAGGTCGCGACTCGAAATGGGGCGGAAACCGCTACAGCACGTTGCGCGGCCTGCCGATGGCGCCTTCCGCGAAGCGCGAGAAGCGGAAGCCGGAGATGTCGAGCGACGGCTTGCCGTCGACGATCAGCTCGGACACGAGCCGCCCCGCGATGGGTCCCATCGCGAAGCCGTGCCCGCTGAAGCCGGTGGCGAAGACGAAGCCCGGGCACGCCGGCGCCTCGCCGAGGACCGGCGTCAGGTCCGGCGTGGCGTCGATGTAGCCGGCCCAGCGCGAGGCGATGCCGAGGCGCGGCAGCGCCGGCAGCACGCGCTGGAGCTCGGCGAGGCTCCGGTCCACCTTCGACGCGTTCGCCACCGGCTCGAACGCGCGGTCCCACACCAGGGGCTCGCGGCGCGCGCGCGAGCCGGGCAGCACGGAGGCGAGGCTCCGCGCCAGCGGACGGCCCACGTGGAAGCGGAACAGCGCCTTGTTCTTCCAGAAGTTCGGCAGGAAGAAGCGGAGCTGCCGGAGCGAGTCGAGCGTCACGTCGTGGTCGAGCGCGCCGCCCGCCGCGATGTTGAAGCTCCCGTCCTTGCGCTGGCGGAACGCGACGCCCGGGCCCCACACCGCGCACGTGGTCACGGGGGGCGCCGCGGTCGTCCGCGCCACCGTGCCGCGCACCCACCGCTGCGGCAGCGCGAGGCCGATCGTGCGCGCGAGGCGCCACGACCACGCGCCCGCCGCGCAGACCACCCATGGCGCTCGGATCTCCTCCACGCGCGGGCCGTCCTGGACGAGCACGCCGCTCGCCCGGCCGCCCTGAGTCGTCACCCCGCGCGCCGCGACGCCAAGGCGGATCACCACGCCGCGCGCGCCGGCGGCGCGGGCGAACGCGTCGGTGGCCTTGCCGGGATCGGCATGGCCGTCGCTCGGCGTGTGGAGGCCGCCGGCCCAGCCCGGAACGATTCCGGGCACCACCGAGGGCAGGTCGTCCGGCCGCAGGAGGCGCGTGTCCAGGCCGAACTGCTTCGCCACGCCGAGCCAGTCCTCGAAGAGGGCCATGCGCTCGCCGTTGGCGGCGAGGGCGAGGTTGCCGCCCTGGACCCACTCGATGTCCGCGCCAAGCTCCGCCTCGAGGCCGCGCCAGATGCGGTTGGCCTCCATCATCAGGGGGACCTCGGCGGGATCGCGGCCCTGCTGTCGCACGAAGCCCCAGTTCTTCCGCGACTGCTCGCCGGGCGCGTCTCCGCGCTCCAGCACCACCACCCGCGCCCCACGCCCGGCCAGGTAGTACGCCGCGGAGCTTCCGACGATGCCGCCCCCGACCACGACCACGTCCGCGTGCTGGTCCGCCATGACGGCGCCCATGGTCGGCAAGAGCGCGAGCATTGTCAAACGCCCCGGGCGGGCCAACCCCCTCTCCCCTGCGCGGGGGAGCAGGGGAGAGCGCCGAGGACCCCTCTCCCCCTGCGCGGGGGAGAGGGGCAGGGGAGAGCGCCGAGGACCCCTCTCCCCCTGCGCGGGGGAGAGGGGCAGGGGAGAGGGGGGGCTCGATTGACATATCCACGCTCCGGCGCGTACAACGGGGCGCGATGAAGACGCTCCGGGGCCGCGTGGCCGTCGTGACCGGGGCGGCGAGCGGCATCGGGCTGGCCATGGCCGAGCGCTTCGCCGCCGAGGGCATGAAGCTCGTGATGGCCGACGTGGAGGCCGGCGCCCTCGACACGGCCGTGGCGGCGCTTCGCTCCCGCGCCCCGGCCGTCCACGCGAGCCGCGTGGACGTGTCCAAGCCCGAGGACCTCGAGCGCCTCGCCGGCGAGACCTACGACGCGTTCGGCGCCGCCCACGTCCTCTGCAACAACGCCGGCGTGGCCGTCATCGGCGCCGTGCACGAGCACACCCTGGCCGACTGGAAGTGGGTCATCGACGTGAACCTGTGGGGCGTCATCCACGGCGTGCGCGCGTTCGTGCCCCGGATGCTCGCGGGCGGCGACGAGGGCCACGTGGTGAACACGGCGTCGATGGCCGGGCTCACCACCTCGGCGTTCATGTCCGTGTACGACGTGACCAAGCACGGCGTGGTGGCGCTGTCCGAGTCCATGTTCAAGGAGTTCGCAGATGACGGGGGCGCCGATCGGCGTGTCGGTGGTCTGCCCCGGCCTCATCAACACGCGGATCATGGACGCGGCGCGCAACCGGCCGGAGAGCCTCGCCGACGCCGGCAAGCCCGCGCCGGGGGCGGAGGCGTTCGCGCAGGCCCTGGCCGACCGGCTGGCCGGGGGATATCCGCCGTCCGAGGTCGCGGACCAGGTGGTGCAGGGGATCCGCGACGGCCGCTTCTACATCGTGCCCGCCCAGCCCGAGGTGAAGTCGCGCGCCGCCGTGCGCGCGCGGGACATCCTCGAGCTCCGGAACCCCACGCTCCCCGGCGCCTGAGCGACGCGCGCGCCGATCGGGCGGCGGCCGCCCTCGCATTCCCGCGCCGCCGCGAATATCCTATCGGTGCGGCAACGCCCCCAGCATGACGCCTCCAGCGCCGGACACGGCACCGATCCCCTCCGCTCGGAAGTGGGCCATCACCTTCACGGTGATGGTGGTGGCGTTCATGCAGATCCTCGACACGAGCGTCACCAACGTGATCCTGCCCCACCTGCAGGGATCGCTCTCGGCGGGGCTGGACGAGGTGTCGTGGGTCATCACGTCCTACCTGGCGGCGAACGCGATCGTCATCCCGGCCACGCCGTGGCTCGTGAGCATCTTCGGGCGCAAGCGCTTCTTCCTGATCTGCTCCACGCTGTTCGTGATCAGCTCGTTCGTCTCCGGCGCCGCCCCCGACCTGACCTCGCTGATCGTCGCGCGCATCTTCCAGGGCCTGGGTGGCGGGCCGATCATCCCCCTCTCGCAGTCGATCCTCTGGGAGATCTTCCCGTTCCACCAGCGCGGGCTCGGCATGGCCATCTGGGGGATCGGCTTCATCCTCGGCCCCATCCTGGGCCCGACGGTGGGCGGCTACCTCGCCGACGAGTGGTCGTGGCGCTGGATCTTCTACATCAACCTGCCCGTGGGCGTGATCGGCTTCCTCATGGCGAGCGTGTTCCTCTTCGATCCGCCGTACCTGAAGCGCTCCACCGCGCGGATCGACGTCCTCGGGCTCGCCCTCATGGTGGCGGGGTTCGGGTGCCTCCAGCTCGTCCTCGACCGGGGCGAGCGCGAGGACTGGTTCGACTCCTCGATGATCTTCGCGCTGAGCATCATCGCGGTGTGCGCGCTCGCCGGCTTCCTCATCCGCGAGCTGACGGCCAAGGACCCGTTCCTGGACCTCACGGTGTTCACCGACCGGAACTTCGCCACCGGGGTCGCGCTGAGCACCATCGTGGGGTTCGGCATGTTCTCCGGCATGCTGCTCGTCGCCGTGTTCACGCAGAAGCTCCTCGGCTACGACGCGTGGACGTCCGGCCTGGTCCTGGCCCCGGGCGGCCTCGGCAACATCTGCTCGCTGTTCACCTCGGGGCTCGTGACCCGCGTCGACCAGCGCCTGATGCTGGCGTTCGGCTGCCTGCTGAACGGCGTGAGCCTCTACATGATGACGTTACTCACGCTCGGCATGGACTACTGGGCCCTCGCGCTGCCGCGCTTCGTGCAGGGATTCGCGGTGGGGTTCATCTTCGTGCCGATGTCCACGCTGACCCTGGCCACCATCCCGCGCGACCGGCTCGTCAACGCGACCGCTATCTACAGCATGGCGCGAAACTTCGGCGGCAGCGTGGGGATCGCGGTGGTCACGACGCTGCTCGCCCAGCGGAGCCAGTTCCACCAGGCCACGCTCGTCGGCCACATCACGTCGTGGGATCCCGAGACGCACGCGCGCCTGGCCCGCTGGGCCGGGCATTTCGTGGCGCGGGGCAGCGACGCCTTCACCGCCGAGCGCCGCGCGATGGCGATGGTGTACCGGGAGACGGTGGCCCAGGCGCAGCTCCTCGCCTACGCCGACGACTTCTGGCTCCTCGCCATGATGTTCATGGCGGTGCCGTTCGTGCTGCCGTTCATGCGCCGCATCCGGATGGAGCGGCCGGCCAGCGCTGACGCGGCCGCGAAGCGCTCGACCGCTCCCGCCGTGGAGGAGTCCGTCTAACCTCGCGCCGCGGGCGCCCGGCAGCTGCGCCAGGCGTGTCCCGCGGGCCGCTTCTCCGAGGCGCACGGCGTGTCGGACAATGTTCTCTTCTCTGACGCCCCCGTCACGGACACTGCCCGTCCACGGTGGCCGGCGCTCGACATGGGCATCCCGCCCCCTGGTCTCCTCCGCCAAAACGCGATCCAGGCAAGCGTGCTGGACGGCGTCACGACCGCGAGGAAGCTTCCGGCGCCACGACGGGTCAGTGACGATGGCGGTGCCCCACGTCGGGGTAGTGAGGGTGCGCGTGCGTGAGGTCACCGTGCGCGTGCTCGTGCTCGTGCCGCTCGCTGGCGTGTAGCGCCACGCCTGCGGCCATCAGCGCCGCCGCCACGCCGAGGCGGGCCGTGACGGGCTCGCCGAGCGCTGCCACCGCCGCGATCGCCGAGACGAACGGCGCGGTGGAGAAGTAGGCCGACGCCCGCGCCGTCCCCAGGTGACGCAGCGCCACGATGAACAGCACCAGGCTCATCCCGTAGCCCAGCACGCCCACCACGCCGGCGCCGGCGATCGTGGCCGCGCCCGGCACGCGCGCGCCGTGAGCGAGGCCGATCGTGACGTTGACGGCGCCGGCCACGAGTCCCTTGAGGGCCGCGATCCGGACCGGGTCGCCGCCAGACACCTGCCGGGTGAGGTTGTTGTCGGCGGCCCACGCGAGGCACGCGGCCACGATGAGGACGGCCGGGTCCCGCCCGATCGCCCCCGGCGGCCACGCGAGCGTGAGCGCGCCCGCCCCGATGGCGGCCATGCCGAGCGCGATCCGCGCGTCGACGTGCTCGCGGAACACGACCCAGGCGATGAGCGCGGTGAACACGCCCTCGAGGCTCAGCAGCAGCCCGGCCTCCGACGCGTCGCGCGCGGCCAGCCCCGTCATGAGCAGGACGGGAGCGATCACACCGCCGGCGACGATGGCCGCGCCCAGCCAGAGCCAGTCCGCGCCGTGGAGGCGTTTCGCATCCGGCCCGCTCCGGCGCAGCAGGCGGTACACGCCCAGGCCGACGCCCGCGCCCAGGTACAGGAGTCCGGCGAGGAGCCAGGGATCGGCGCGGTCCAGGAGGTGCTTCGCCGCGGGAATGCTGATGCCGAACAGGACGGACGCGCCGAGGGCCGCGGCGATGCCGCCCGCGCCGCCTCGGGACCGGCGGGGGTTAATGACCCTCGCAGAATGCGGTAACCGTCACGGGCCTCTACAGTCCCACCGCTCGGAGCAGACCCACGCGACGATCATAGCGCCGTGCGGGTCCCTTCCAGCCAAGGAATTCGCGGGCTTTCCCGCCTCGATGACGCCTCCGGGCGCCCCGCCCACACGCGCTGGACGACGGCCGGGGCGCGCTTCATGTCGGCACGACGCGCGCGCTCGGGGGGCCGATGAGCAAGGCATGGTCCACGAGCGCTACTGGCTGGCGGCGGCGCGAGCGATGGCGTCGTCGTTGTCCGCGGGCACGGCGCCGCTGACCCCGACGGCGCCGACGACCCGGCCCGCCTCCATCAGCGTGACCGCGCCCTTGCCGAACACGAACTGGTACTGGTCGAGCCCGGCCACGTTCAGCGCGAACAGCTGGCGGGCGCCGGCGAAGCGGCCCTCGAGGTCGTCGGTGGACGCGCGGAACGCGGCGGCGGCGTTGGCCTTGCCGCGCGCGATCTCCGGGGTGACCCAGAGCGCGCCGTCCATCCGATGGCAGGCCACGAGGTGGCCCGCGTCGTCCACGACGGCGATGGCCACCTGGAACCCGAGCTCACGCGCCTTGGCCAGACCCGCGTCGATACACCGCACCGCCCGATCGAGCGTCAGCGCCATGGGTCAGGTCTCAGGGTTGATGTGCGAGCCGAGCCACAACGGCGAGGCGAGCGTACATGGAGTGACGGTCGCCAGCGTCCGCTCGCCATCGGTCAGGGCAGGTCGACGAGGACGCTGTCGCCCTCGATGCGGACGGGATAGCTCGGCACGGCTTCGCCGCGCGCCGGGAACAGGCACTGGCCGGTCCGCACGTCGTAGAGCCAGCCGTGGAGCGGGCATGCGAGCTTGGTTCCCGAGAGCTTCCCCTGGGAGAGCGAGCCGCCGCGGTGGGAGCACACGTCGCCGCAGGCATGGATGGCGTCGCCGACGCGGACCAGGACGACGCGGACGCCGCCCACCTCGGCCAGCCGCGGCTGGCCAGGCGCGACGTCCGCGAGCGCGGCGGCCCGGTGCTCGGGCACGGGGGCGAAGGCCCGGCTAGACCTCTTCCTTGAGGACGTAGGCGCGGTGCAGGCCGGTCATGTACTGCCAGCGCATCTCGGTGGCCTGGCGCACCGCCTCGATCGCCTCGGCCTGGCGCTCGGGCGTCCCGCTGTGCCGCTCCACGATCTGGTAGCCGCGCTCACCGTGGATCTCGTCGGCCTCGATGTGGATCGCGAAGAACTCCACCTCGTGGTCGGTGAAGCCGTAGTGCGTCTTGAGCGGGGGCAGGTTGCGCTTGTAGATGCCGGGCACCTGCGACTCGAGGCCCACGAGCAGGCCGGCGGCGGCCACGTGGAAGGGCTGCCGCGACATCTCGTAGCACCAGGCGGTGAGCCCGCGCGTGGTGGGGAGCTGCCGAGCGGTCTCCACCTCGTGACGGCTCACCCCGCACGCCTCGGCGAAGCGGATGAGCAGGTCCACGTGCTTGGTGCCCGACTCCTCCTCGATGATGTTCTCCAGCAGGAAGTCCCGGGCGTCCGGGTCCGGGCACGACCCGTACACGGTGGCGCACCAGCGCGCGAACTGCGAGACGTACTGGTAGTGCTGGCGCGCCCACGCGCCGAGCTGCGAGCGGGTCAGGTCGCCGTTCACCCACTTCTCGGTGAACGGGTTCATCCGGCTGTGGCGCGCGTTGACCGCGTCCTGGAGCTGGGTGCGGAACGGGCTCATCTGCGTCATTCGGCGGTCTCCTCGTGCGGCCCCGCGGCGGGCCGGGTCGGTATCCTCGTGCGCCTCAGCGGGCCCGGTCGCTTTCCACGCGCACCGTCGGCGTGTCTCCGCGTGTCCGTTCAGCCCGCGATCTCGCTCCAGACCACCATGCCGGTGCCCGTGCGCCAGGCCACGGCGGGCATGTAGGCCAGCACGTCCGCCGCCCCGGTGGTGAACGCGAGGGTGAGGATCCAGGACAGCAGCTCGGCGGTGCCGCCCGAGCCCGCGGCCTCCATGCGCTCGAGCGTGCATTCGCGCAGGAGTGCCGCGTGGTCGCCGGCCTTCAGGAGGTCGAGGAACCAGCGGTCGAACTCCTCGTCCACCCAGAAGTAGCGCGGGCCGCCCGGCTCGTGGGAGAGGCCGCCGGTGCCGATCACGGCCACGCGCTCCTGGCCGGGGTAGGCGCGCACGATGTCGGCGATGGCCGTGCCCACCTGGTAGGCGCGCTCGGGTGTGGGGATGGGCGGCACCGTGCAGTTCATCGACACGGGGACCAGCGGGATCCGCATCTCCGGGTTCAGGTAGTGCAGCGGCACCGAGAAGCCGTCGTCGAACTCCATCTTCCGGAGGTACGCGAAGGCGATGCGCCGGCGCGCGCCCTCGCTCACCAGGTGCCGGGCCAGCGCGGCATGACCGGGCACGCGGTACTTGGGCAGCGCGAGCCACTCGTCGTACCAGTCGGCGGGGCCCACGTGCTCATCCGCGATGCCCACCGTGAACTCCGGCGTGTTGTTGATGGGCCAGTTCAGCAGGTGATCGTTGCTGAACATCAGGAGCACGTCCGGGCGCGCGGCCTCGAGCCGGTCGCGCATCTCGCCCAGCGCGTTCTTGGCGAGGCGCTGGTGCTCGTCCGGCGCGGCGGTGAACCACCCGGTGAGCCCGGGGGAGTGGGTCAGGGCCATCGCGGCGACGATCTCGGCCATGGCTCAGCTCCGCGAGTCGGCCTGCGCCTGGGCGGCCAGGGCTCGCGCGGACTCCTCCGGGTAGGCGCGGCGGTACGCGTCCAGCACCGGATGCGCGTTCGAGTTCGCGGCGGCGCCGTGGAACAGGCGCAGGATCTGCGGCACGTAGTACTGGTGCACGCCCATCTCGTGGAGCCGGCGCACGTCCTTGTCGCGGAGCGCCTCGTACTCTGCGGCGGAGAGGCCAAACTCGCGCGCCAGGCCTTCCAGGTCGGTGAGCCAGCGCTCGCGGAGCGCGCGGTCGCGTCGCACGTAGAAGATCATCTCGTTCAGCGGCAGCGTCTTGTCGCAGCGGTCCACGCTACCCATCGGCGCTACCTCGCCGCTGCTCCGCCTTGAGCACCTTCGGGTTCAGCTTGAGGAACATGATCACGCAACGCTCCGGCCCCAGGTTCCGCACGTCGTGGAGCACGGCGTTGGGGAACTGGACGATGGAGCCCGCCCGCACGACGACCTCCTGGCCGTCGATCTGCATGTGGGCGGTCCCCTCCAGCACGTAGATCGCCTCCTCCTCACGCGGGTGCTGGTGCATCACCGTGGACTGGCCCGGCTCGTAGCAGGCGATCTCCGACCAGAGCTGGTCGGTCTTGAAGAGCATCTTGCGCACGCGCTTGTCCGGCGCGAACGCCTTGAGGGCGTGGAGGTCGAACACCTGAGCGACCCCGGTCGTGGTCGCCACCGCGGTCTCGTCCATGCGGGGTTCTCCTTGGTGGTGGGCGCAGTATACCCGATCAGTCCGCGGGCCGGATCGGCGAGGACGGAGGCGGCACGGCTTGCGGCGGGGGGGGCCGTTGGCGCTCAGCCCGGGAGCCGCAGCTCGCGGCCGGCCTGGATCTGAGCCGCGTCGAGGCTCACGAATCGCGCCAGCGGCTCCCGCTCGTGGAACCACAGCGCGGTCCTGAGATGGGCCAGGTCCAGGGAGCGAGGCGTGGAGACGATCGGCATCGCCTGGGATCGGCATAGATCGAGCGTCAAGTCCCGCAGCGTGAACTGCGCCAGATCGGCGGCCAGCCGGTCCAGCGCCTCCTGCAGATGCTCGGGCGAGAGCCGACCTGCGCGCGAGAGATGCACGAGGGTGCGCTCGGCTTCCAGAGCGAGCAGTGAACTGGACAGGAGGCGCCCTCCGGCCAGTTCCTTGACGAGGCGTTCCCATCCGGCCTCGCCGAGCAACACGCACAGGTACGCTGACGTGTCGACGTAGTAGCGCCGGGCGGGCACGGCCCGCCTATTTCGGGCGACGGTCGTCGGCACGACGATCGTCGGCCAGGACCTGGAGGTACGCGCCCCGTGTCGGGGCCTTCAACAAGGGGCGTAGCGCCGCCCGCCCGGCGCGCACGCCGACGTGTACGTGCTCCAGATCGACCCGTGTCAGGGACGCCACGGGGCGCTGGTGCCGCGTGATCACGACGCGCTCTCCGGCTGCGGCCTCGTCGACGAGCGAGGACAGGTTGCGCTTCAGTTGGTCAATCGATACCGTTTTCATCTTCTAACCGTACCACTGTCGGATCCATTTGGGGATGGGTTCGGCACGGTCACGGCCGGTCCCGGCGGGCGCTCGATCGCACAGGTGCGCGCCGCCGGGCTCAGGGGCGGAGGGGGACGAGCAGGAGGCGGTTGTCCTTCACGCCCATCGCGAAGGGAGCGCGGCCGGGCATCGCCTGCATGATGGCCTGGTTCCGCTCGGGGCCGAGATCCTTCACGAAGAGGACCGGGTCGGAGAGGTCGGGGGACGGGTTGCGGTGGAAGTACACCCAGGCGCCGGGCCGCCACGTGAGCGACGGGAGGCCGTGGACGAAGACCACGGCGCGGTCCAGCCGGCGCTCGGCCACGAGATCGTAGGGCAGGCGAGCGAGGGCCGACATGGCGCGGAGGGAGCCGCCGTAGACGGGCAGGAACGCGACGCACGCGCAGATCACCGCGGCGGCGACGGCGCCGAGGACCAGGCGCTCGGCGCCGAAGGCTCGCGCGCGTTCCACCAGCCGGTCGAGGCCGCTGGCCGAGAGCATGACGAGGAAGGCGGCGAGCTCGGAGTAGTGCGCGGGCCCGGTGGCGTTGATCGTGGGCAGCGTGCTCGCCGCGTACGCGACCACCACGGCCGCGGTGGAGAGGAAGATGAGCACATCCGCCGCGGACCGCCGGAAGAACGGCAGCAGCGCCAGCGAGAGCGGCCAGCCGAACACCCAGAAGTTGAAGCGCTCGACGGTGTAGCCGAGCTCGTACACGCTGGGGAGCGGCGCCGCCGCCTTGACCGCGCCGATGTCCACCGGGAAGCGATACAGCGCGCTGTAGGTGTGATAGCCCGTGGTGAGCGGATGACCGGCGAGCGCGACGTTGTAGACGCAGAGCACGCCGAAGGCGATCAGGCCGCCCGTGGTCAGGAGCGCGGTGCCGAGAACGCGGGCGCGCGTCGGGTCGTGTCGCAGCCGGAGCAGGACCCAGACGCCCCACGGAACGACGAACGCCGCCGCGGCGAGCGGCCGCGTCAGCCCGGCACATCCCACGGCCAGCCCGGCGATGAGCCACCAGGCCGGCGACGCGCCGTCGTCCTGCGCGCGGAGCAGCGCGTCCACGAAGATCATCAGGAAGAGCGCGGACGTCGAGTGCGCGAGGAGCGTCGCCGAGGACATCACGAAGTAGGGGGAGACGACGAGGCCGGCCAGCGTGAGGATGGCCACGCGCGGCCCGAAGACACGACGCGCCACCGCGAACGCGAGCGCGGCGGTGGCGAGGGCCGAGAGCATGGGGACCCAGCGCACGAGACCCAGGAGCTCACCGGCGGCGAGCAGGAAGCCGTGGCCGGGGAAGAACATCCCGTACCACTTCCCGTTGTTCACGATGAACTGGTTGTCGAAGAACGCGCGGATCGGCTCGGGCGGCGACGGCGCCCAGAGCCCGCCCGCCGCGAACACACGCGCCATGAAGGCGTAGACGTGCTCGTCGTCCGTGATCGCCGTGTCGCGCAGCAGGAAGAGCCTGGTCGTGGTGATCAGGACGGCCAGCGCGGCGAGCGCGACCAGGACCACGGCGCGGACACACGTGGGCGCGAGACGGCCGAGCCCGTCGACGGCGGCGGCGAGGCGCGGGCCGCCACCGAGCGCGATGGCGGCTCCGCCGAGCGCGATCGCGATCGTGCCGAAGACGAGGTAGTTGACGAGGAACGCGAGCTCGAACGGACCCCAGCCGAAGCGGCCGTAGTGAACCTCGTAGCCGGCGTACGGGATCCCGCCCGCGTAGAGGGCGCCCAGGGAGAGCGCGGCGCCCGCGGCGAGCGTGAACGCGCGCAGCGCGACCGGCCGTGCCTTGCCGGCGGCCAGCGCGGTCATGCCGCGTGCGTCGAGCTCGGCGGCTTCCGTCGAGGCGTCCAGGTCGGCCATCTGAGGCGGTTGCGACGGGAGGGTCCGAGCCGGTTCGACGAGGGTCTGGGCGCCGCGTTGTACCGGGTGGGCGTTCCCTGGTGGAAGAGCATCTGCCAGCCACTCTCGGTCAGGGCGGCCGAATCACTGCTGTCGATTCTCGTGTGCGACCGCCTGGGCGATGGCGCCCAGACGTGCGCGAATGCGGCTGCCGAGCCGCTCGAACGGCAGCTCGTCGAAGATCTCGCGGATCAGCTCCTCGTCGGTTCGCAACAGGCCGTCCGAGACGATCCACTCGGCAAGCTGACGCAGATCGTGGTCGCTGTAGTGATCGATCGACTCGCGCTCAGGAGCGCTCGGCCTCGGTCCTCGTGGCCGCGCGACGGGGTGCGACGGCGGCGCGGTGGCGGGCGGGCGCAGCCACCGCCGCGCGGTCGGGGACGTCGGCGTCCATCCGGTCGGCCAGGTGAACGGCTTCCTGGTAGGCGGCGAGGGCACGCTCAGTCTCCTGCTCACGGCCGTAGAACCAATCCGTGGACCAGATGCGGAGGAAGCGCCAGCCGAGTCGCTGCAGGTGGGCCTGCCGAAGCCGATCGCGGTCGCGCGCCGTGGCGCTGGAGTGATACGACGCGCCGTCGCATTCGATCGCGAGGACCGGCCGGCCCGGCCTCGCCGGGTGCATGGCCACCAGGTCGATACGGTAGCGGGACGCGCCGAACTGCGGCCGTGTCCTGATGCCGCGACCCTCCAGCGCATCGCGAATGTCGGCCTCGAACGGGTTGAGAGGGACCTCCCCGGCGCGCTCCGCGTCGGGAAGGCGCCGGCCCCCGCTCGCCGCGTACTCCAGGTAGGCCTTGAGGAGCTGCACGCCACGGCTCCCTGAGCGCTCGAGGTCGATCTCGTCATGTGAGAACGAGCTGATGACGGACATCCGGCGCCTCGCCCGGGTGACGGCCACGTTCAGGCGGCGGTACCCAACGTCCTGGGTGAGGGGGCCGAAACGGTGCGGCAGGTCCCCATTCGCCGACTTGCCGTAGCCGATCGAGAGGATGATGGCGTCGCGCTCGTCGCCCTGAACGCGTCTCGAGGTTCTTGACGAAGAAGCGCTCCTCGCGCTCGAGCGAAGAGAACTCTGCGAGGTCGGGATGGAGGTCCACGACGCGGTCCAGCGCGGCCTGGACGCGGTTTGCGTGCTTGATGCCCATGGTGATGACGCCCAGCGATTCGTCCGGTCGCGTCTCGACGTGCCGCAGCACCTGGCGGACGACCTCGTCGACCTCGCGCGACGCGCTCTCTTCCTGCCCGCCCACCGAGGCATCGTGCGGCACCAGGACGTGGCGGAGTGCCTCGTGACCGCGCGCGCTCGGGAAGGTGACGAGGCGCCCATCGTAAACGTGGCTGTTGCTGAAGGTGATGAGCCGCTCGTCCTCGCTGCGGTAGTGCCACTCGAGGAGCCAGTTCGGGAGGAACGCGCCCAGCGTGTCGAGCAGGCTCTCGAACCCGCCGATCGCCGCCGTGGCCGCGCGAGGGCGTCCTGACCGCCTTCGCCGCCGGAGATCTCATCCTCGCCTTCGACCGCGGTCGCGAAGAACGTGGTCGGAGGCAGCTGGTGCCGGTCGCCGGCGACGACGACCTGCTCGGCGCGGTAGAGCGCGGGGATCGCTTCCTCCTGGAGGATCTGGCTCGCCTCGTCGAAGATCACAACGTCGAAGTGGCGCCTGCCACCGTCCAGCAGCTGACTGACCGAGAGAGGGCTCGCGACCCAGCAGGGCGCGAGCCTCGTGAGGACGTGGGTGCCGGGCCAGGAGCTCGCGTAGCGGGATGTGCCGCGAACGCTTGGCCGCCTCCCGTCGGACGAGGTCTGCCTGATCGAAGTGCTCGTTCATCGCCGCGACGGCCCGCTCGGCGTGGAGGCGGCGCACGCGCTGAGCGTTCAGGCGGATGCGCTCCCGGTCGAGGCGGACGAACGCATCGACGATCTGCTCGTGCGTCCGGCCGTTGAAAGAGGCGAGCGCCAGGATCCGACGCGAGCGCCTCGTCCAGGGTGGAGTGCAGCCAGACGTGCTCGAACCTGTGGGCCCAGTGCTCCGGAGCCACGCCGCTCTCGCGGAGATCGTCGAGGAACCGGGCCAGGCCGGCGGCGACGAGTCGCGCCCGCGTGCCGTGGACGGCCGGCAGGAGGTACGGCGTCCGCTGGTCGGCGGCCAGCGCCCGCAGCCGCGATGCTAGCGCCCCGAGTGGCATGCTCGTGAGCGGGCTCCCGTCGGTCAGCGCGCCGAGGGAGGACGTCGCCTTCGCGACCTCCTCGAACACCGTCGCGAGCTCCTTCTCCGAGGGCGCTTCCGCGGGCGCGGCCGAGGTGGGGCCAAGGGCGTGCCAACGGCGAAGGATGTCCTCGGCCTCCAGCGCCTCCTGCCGCAGCGTTGCCGACGGCGCCGGCGCGGCCCGCAGCGCGAGCAGGCGCTTGCGGGAGGCCCGGTAGTCTTCTTTGCCAGGAACGCCCAGGCGCGGTGTGCCCGACCACCGGTGGCTGGCGCCAACGCCCGTGCGAGCTCGGCGGGCTGTGCCCGAACAGCTCGGCGGCATAACGCGCACGGAGCTGACGGACGTCGTGCAGCACGGACAGGAGGGCCGCCACGTCGTCGAGGCTTCCGGGACCCGGACGCCGAGCTGCTGCACGACCTGGCCGAGCATCCGCTCGAAGGAGGGCCAGAGCTCGGAGGCCTTGGCCGCCAGGTCCAGCGCCTCTTGTGCTTGGCGACCGTCCACGATCCCGGCGTTGTTCCAGGGAGACGGGTCGGTGCCCAGGAGCAAGCCTCGGATTGGCGGTGCCGTCCACGATCGATCGCTTGATCTCGTCCGCGCGGCTCGGCGGTCAGGGCGGCGAGCGCGTCACCTCGGAAGCGAAGCGCCGACCGCGCCACAACCGGCAGGCGCAGGAGCATGCCCATCATCCGGTTGACGGAGAGATCCGAGGGCGGGCGAGGGGCATTCACGCGACGGGCGTGCTCGTTGAGCTGACGGCGCCGAGCCTCGAACTCTCGCTGCACGACGTTTGCGCCGTCGGCCGGCGCCGCGTGACGTATGTGGTCCAGGGCTTCGGCGAGCCGGGCCATCACGTTTCCTGGACACGGAGGCGCCGTGCAGGTCGAGCACCAGGTGGTTGAGCCGAACGTTCTCATGGCTCAATCGCTTGATCACCGCCTCGAGCGCGGCTCGCTTCTCGGCCACGAAGAGCACTCGGCGGCCCTCGGCCACGCTCTGTGCCATGAGGTTGGCGATCGTCGGCTCTTGCCGTGCCCGGCGGGCCTTGCATGACGCCGTTCTGCCCGGCACCAGCCTGCACGATGGCACGGTGCTGCGTGGAGTCCGCGTCGAGCACCAGATAGTCATCGGACGCCGGCAACTCGTCGAGCGCGGCAGGCTCGAGGTCGGCCACCGCCTGCGCCAGGTGCCGGCGTGACGCCGGATGTCCGGCCACCGCGGCCACGATCGCGCTCGCCGCGATGGTGTCGGCGTTCCGCTTCAGGTCCTCGACCATGGCCATCTTCGCGAACTGGAAGTTGGCCAGGATGGCGCGCCGGTTCACCGCGAATCCCGGAACCGCGGCCGCCGCCCGGGCGATGTGGGCGCGACGCCCTCGGGATCAATCCGCCACTCTCCCGAATCATCCTCGCCCCCGCACTCGCTCAGCACGGCGTTCACATCGAGGCGGATCCCGTGGGTTTCCTCGATCACGTACAGGAGCACGGGGTTGATCTGCGGCTCGCCCGTGAGCAGGAGCCGTAGCTCGTCGCCCGTCCGGCCGCGCGCCTCGATGCGGGCCGGGAGCAACAGGATCGGCGCCTCGTACGGCCGCCCGCCGTCGGCCGCCGGCCACGTGGCCATGCCCAGCGCCAGGTACAGCGTCTCGAGACCCTTCTCCTCGAGGTTGCTCAGGGCCTTGCGCTGCAGGGCCACGAGCGCGCCGCGGACCTTCTGGCGTGCGGCGGTCTCGGCTTGAGCGACAGTCACCTCGGAGGTCTCGGGGGACCGGGCCGCCGGCGCCAGCAGTTCGGGCGTGAGCGCATCGCCCGCCAACAAACGGTCCACCGCCTCGGTCTCGGTGCTCAGATCGAGGGTGCCGACCTTGAGGTCGCGATAGAAGAGGAGGGAATTGGTCCGTGAGTAGTCGATGAGCCGACGGGTCCACACCGCACGCGCGGCATCGACGATGTGTCGAATCTCCGGGTTCAGCTCTTCGGCGTGAGGTTCAGGCATCGAACCGGGCCTTAGGGCGATGGCGCCAGACGTGCGCGAATGCGGCTGCCGAGCCGCCCGAACGGCAGCTCGTCGAAGAGCTCACGGATCAGCTCCTCGTCGGTTCGCAACCGGCCGTCCGGTCGGCCAGGTGAACAGCCTCCTGCTCGACGCGCAAAACACCTATGTCATCCGCACATTCCAAAAAACCGGCGCGGTGAACTGGAGGATGCCCTGAACGTTCTTCCGGAAGGCCGTCGGAGGAACGACTCTCCCCACGGCACATACGCCACCTCGTCGAGGGCAATTTTCTGGATCTCAGCGGCGAGCTGCCTTTGTCTACTTGATCGGTCGCCCGCGCCCAGTCGAGGGTGAGCTTCTCGAGCTGCGGAACGCTGGGCCAGCCGAACCAGGCGTTCTCCCCGGCGCCAGACAAAGCGAAGTGGACGGCGGGATTCATCACGTCTGGTGCGGACGGGATCCACGACCGTCAAGTCGGCCTGCGCCACGAACCGGAGGTCCCGACGGCTCTTTTGTGCATGAACCGTTGGCGAGCCAAGGGCCAACGGCCGCGCCGGTTGCAGCGGCACCTCCGAGGATCTGTCGCCGGCTGAGATGGTTCATGGTGTGCGCTCCATCGCGGCGGCTCAAATCGCCTCGCTGTGCGACGAACTCGATGCGACGGAAACCGGGGGCCCCCTTTCGGAGCGCCCGAGAACATAGCACGCGACGATCACCGGGGTAAACCGGGCCGCGGGTGTCTCTGATGGAGACACGCGGCTTGACGCGGACCTCGTGAAGGCTCTCACGTCGACCACCCCGCGGAAGATGCGATACTCGCTCGGGTCGCCCGCGGGGCAGGCCTCACGCCCAAGACCGGCCAGGAGGCCCCGAGCTTGACGAGGTTACTCGAAGCGTCCCGTCGCGGTGGGGTCGTCCCGGCGCTCCTCCTGGGCGTCGTGGTCAGCCTCGCCACGATCGGCCTGTCGAGCATCGGTGTGTTCGAGGGGTGGCAGACCCGCGCGGTTGACGCCTTCCAGTTCCTCCGGGACCGCGAGCCTCCGTCCGAGATCGCGCTCGTCCACATCGACGAGGACACCTTCCGCGAGCTGGGAGAGCGACAGCCGCTGTCGCGCCGATTCCTGACCGAGCTGGCGGACTTCCTCCTGCGGAGCGGGGCGCGGGTGGTGGCGCTGGACATCCTGCTCCAGGCGCCGACCTCGCCGGAGGAGGACGAGGCCTTCGTGGCGATGGCCAGGCGGTGGCCCGGGCGGCTCGTGCTGGCTCAGGAGGCCGTTCCGGGAGCGGATGGGAAGTTCGAGGCCAAGCCGCACTTCTCGCCGGAACTGAACGGGCCCTCCGGCTTCGTCAACGCGCCGGTGGAGAAGGACGGGCTGGTTCGCCGGTTCGACCCCGTGCTGCCCGCGGCCAACGGCGGCTTCCTCCCCTCGCTGGCCCTGGCCGCCGTGGCGGCGCATGGTGGGCTCGCCCCGGCCGACCTGGCGCGCGCTCTCATCGCGGGCGGCAGCGTGCTCTTGCCCGCCGCCGGCTCGGGCGGCGAGCGGCGGGCGCCCGAGGCCGTGAGTGTGCACACCCTGGCCGGAGACCGCTGGCGCATCGGCTACGCTGGCCCGCCGGGCACGCTCACCGCCTTCCCCGCCGGGCCGCTCGTCATGCTCGCCCGGTCGGGGCAGGAGGTGAGCATCGACAACCCCTTCCGGGACCGGATCGTCTTCGTGGGAGGAACGTTCGCGGCGAGCCGCGACTTCTATCCCACGCCCACCGGGTTCATGGCCGGCGTGGAGATCCAGGGGAACGCGGCGCACACGCTGCTGGCCCGGCGGATCATGCGACCGCCGCCCGCGTGGCTGAACCTGGCCGTGCTCGTGGGGGCGTGCCTCGTGGTGGCGCTGGCGCCGCTCTGGCTCCGGCCGCTCTGGGCCACGCTCGTCAGCCTGGCGCTGGTGGCGGGCATCGTGGCCGTGAGCTTCGAGGCCTACCGGCGGGGCGGGTACTGGCTGGACTTCGTGGCGCCGGTGGCGGCGATGCTGGTCTACCAGCAGGCGGCGCGCGTGGTGGCGCGGCGGCGCCTGCGCGCGGCGTTCGGGCAGTACGTGAGCCCGGAGGTGATGGGCCGGGTGCTGCGCGAGGGCTCCGCGCTCGGCGGCGAGATGCGCGAGGTGACGGTGCTGGTCTCGGACCTCCGCGGGTTCACCACGCTCTGCGAGCGCCTCGCGCCCGCGCAGGTGACCGAGGCCATGAACGAGTACCTGACGGCCATGGTGGACCGCATCCTCAACCGGCGCGGCATGGTGAGCGACTTCATCGGCGACGGGATCATGGCGTTCTTCGGCGCGCCGCTCGACGACCCCGACCACGCGTGGCACGCTGTGCAGGCGGCCGTGGAGATGCAGGCCGCGCTGGAGGCGCTGAACGCGCGCTGGGCGACCCAGGGGAAGATGGCCCTCGCGATGGGGATCGCGCTGAACACCGGCGTGGCCTACGCCGGCACCATCGGGGCGCCGCGGAAGAAGAAGTTCGCGGTGCTCGGCGACACGGTGAACACGGCGGCACGGATCGAGGGGCTGAACCGGCAGTTCGGCACGCGCATCCTGGCCGGCCGGGCCACGGTGGACGCCGTGCGCGGCCGGGCGGAGTTCACGCGGCGGGACGCGGTGCCGCTCAAGGGCAAGGCGGAGCCCGTCGAGATCTTCGAGATCACGGGTCTGACGCCGGCGCCGGCGCGGGAAGCGGCCGGGCGACCGGCGGAGGTGAAGGCATGACACCAGGCATTCGTGCGATGGCGGCCCTCCTCGGCGTGGCGCTCGGCCTGACGCTCGCCCTGCCGCAGGCCGCCCACGCGCAGGCGGCCGAGACCGTCGGCCTCATCACGGAGATCAAGCCGGGCCGCGGCCGCGTGGAGGTGAAGCCCGCCGCCGGCGGCGACTGGAAGCCCGCCGGCCCGCTCCTCGCGCTCCGCGCGGGCGACAGCGTCCGCGCCAGCGAGGACGCCATCGCCGTGATCGTGCTCAGCGGGGGCCGTGGCGTGGTGCGGGTGGCCGCGGCCTCGCCCGCGGTGCTCGGGCCCGCGGCCGCGCCGGACGGCAAGGCCGACAAGGCGCGCGCGCTCGTGGAGTCGAGCCTCGGCTTCCTGTCGAAGACGACGAAAGAGGCTCCGAAGGGGCCTGCTGGCCACGCGCGGCGTGGTGCCGCCTCCCGTGGTGCTGAGCCCGCGCGCCTCGCTGGTGCGCGCCGAGGGGCTCACGTTCGAGTGGGTGGGCACCGCGCGGGGGCGCTACTCGGTGCGCGTGGTCGGCCCGTCGGGTCCCGTCCTGGAGCAGCCGGAGGTGACGGGCACGCGCCTCGTGTACCCCGAGGGGGCGCCCGCGCTCCAGCCCGGCGCGCGCTACGCGGTCGAAGTGAAGTCGGCGGCCGCGCACCCGGTTCAGCGCGCGGAGTTCGAGGTGCTCGACGCCGAGCGCGCCCGGGCCGTGACGCGCGACCTGGCGGACATCGACGGCGCGCTCGGCGCCGGCGCATCGCCCACCTCGGTGGCCGTGCTGCGCGCGGGCTACCTCGCCGAGAACCGTCTCTTCCACGAGGCCCGCGATGTGCTGCTCCGCGCCATCCGCGCGGACGCCGAGCAGTCGTCGCTGTACGTCCTGCTCGGCAACGTCTACGAGCGCACGGGCCTCGGCGCGCAGGCCGCGGAGGCCTTCGAGGAAGCGCAGTGGCTGGCCACCAAGGGCGCCGCGCCGGCGCGGCAGTGAAGCAGACGCCGGGGAGGGAACTCATGATCGGGAAGGCAACCGCGGTCCTGCTGGCCGCCGCCGCACTGGCGTGGGCCGGCGCGCCCGCGCGCCCCGCCGAGGCCCAGCCACTCAAGAACGTGGGCGACGAGGTGGTGCTCGGCAAGAACAAGACGGGCGAGGACTGTCGGCTGCGCTTCGTCGGGAGCCAGAGCGGCTCGGACCGCTTCAGCTTGTTCTGCGAGGGCTGGACCCAGTCGAGCGGCGACATCCGGCGCTTCCGCGCGGGGCCGCAGTTCACGGCCGAGCGCCTGCTCACGGACAGCAGTCTCCAGAAGGGCTTCGAGACCCGCCTGGCCTGCGGCGCGGTCGAGCCGAGCACCCTGGCCAGCGGCACCGCCGCGGCGCTCCGCGAGTGCAAGCGACTGGACGGCGGCTGGAAGATGCTCGTCGTGGCCGTCGTGATCCCGGCACGGGCCGTGGGCTACGGGCTCGAGACGTTCCCGACCAACCTCCCGCTCCTCGAGATGGCGGTGGAGGCGCTCGAGGGCAAGCGCCGTCTCGACCAGCCGGGCACGCCGCCGCTCTCCGCGGCCATCCGGCGCGCGGAGACCATGGTGGGCGCCACCGGGCGCCTCATCGGCATCCAGGACGTGGGCGCCTACGTGGCGCTGTACCGTCTGGGCGAGGCGCAGAACTGGCAGGCGCACTACCCCGAGTCCGAGGCGTCGTTCCGCCGCCTCCTCGAGATCGAGGAGCGCCTGCAGGGAAAGAACACCTCGCAGGCCGGCGTCATCCTCGGCTGGATCGCGCTCAACGTGGGCAACCAGTTCCGCTTCGCCGAGGCCGACCAGATCTACGCCCGCGCCGAGCCCCTCGTGACGGCCTCGCTCGCCTTCGACGACGCTCCGCGGTTCCTCTCCTTCCGCTCTCTCACCGAGCTCCGGCGCGGCAAGCCGGAGGCGCAGCTCGCCTACGCCGAGGCCGCCATGCGCGCGTACGAGCAGCGTGGAGCCGAGTCCACCGGCGTCGGCTATGGCGCGCTCAACGTGGCCATGGCCCAGCACGGCCTCAACCGCCTCCCCGAGGCCGAGGCGAACGCCCGGCGCGCCATCGACATCCTGGAGAAGTGGGGCCCGCGGCCGGACTTCCGTCTCTGGTGGTCGGGCGAGGCGTACATGCACCTCGGCCGCATCCTGACCGACCAGAAGCGTTACGCGGACGCGCGGAAGGCCTTCAACGCCGCGGTCGAGCGGCGGCGCCTCCAGATGGGCGACTCCGTGCGCACGGACATGACGCTGCGCGAGCTCGGGCGTCTGGGGCTGGTGGAGGGGAACCTGCCCGCCGCCCTCGACGCCTTCCGCCAGGCGGCCGCGATCGAGATCCTCGACCGGCCCACGCGCGAGCGGACGCGCGCCGACTACCTGGCGGGCTATCTCGACGCGCTGCTGGCCTCGGCGGCGGCCACCCCCGCGGAACGCGAGACGCTCCACGCCGAGGCGTTCACCGCCGTGCAGATTCCCCGCGGCGGCGAGACGGCCCGCGCCATCAGCAACATGTCGGCGCGCCTCGACGCGGCCGACCCCGCCATCCGGGCCGTGGCGCGCGAGTACCAGGAGGCCAGCCCGCGAGCGGGACCGGCTGCGGCAGGCGCTGACCGCGGAGACGATGCGCGAGCCGGCCGAGCGCAAGCCGGGCGCGGAGGAGGCGCTCAAGCGCGACATCCGGGCCGCCGAGGAGAAGGTCGCGCGCCTCGAGGAGCGCCTGCAGGCCGAGCTGCCTCGTTATGCCCAGCTCACGGCCGCGCGTCCCGTGCCCGCGGCCGAGATCTCGCGGCTCCTGAAACCGGGCGAGGCGATGATCGCGTTCCTGCCCACGCGGGAGGCCACCTACGTCGTGGCCCTCCACGGCGGCCGGGCGCACGCGCACCGCGCGGCGATCCCGCTGGCGGATCTCTCCCGCGCGGTGCATTCGATCCGCGCCACGCTCGAGCCGGCGGACGGCGGCCAGCTGCGCCCGTTCGACACGGCGACGGCCCAGCGTCTGCACGAGCTCCTGCTCGCTCCGGCGGCCGGGGCGCTGCAGGGGGCGAAGCAACTGGTCGTGGTGCCCGCCGGTCCGCTCCTGAGCCTGCCGCTGGCGCTGCTCGTGACGAAGCCGACCGCGGCCAGCGCCGATCCCGCGCAGGTGCCGTGGCTCGCGCGCGACGTGGCGATCAGCACCGTTCCCGCCGTCTCGTCGCTCCGCGAGCTGAGGCAGGTGGCGCGCGGATCCGCGGCGCCGCGCCCCTTCATCGGCTTCGGCGATCCCGCCTTCGCGGGGGCGCCGGGCGACACGCGCAGCATGAAGGCGATGGCCGATCTCTGCCGCGACGGGACGCCGGTGGACGCGGACATGGTGCGCGGGCTCCCGCGGCTTCGCGAGACGGCGCGGGAGCTCACGCTGATCTCACGCGCGCTCGGCGGCGACCCGGCCAGCGTGGTGCTGGGCGCCGACGCGAGCGAGGCGAAGGTGCGCGCCACCGACCTCGCCCAGTACCGCGTGGTGGCCTTCGCCACGCATGGCCTCTTGCCCGGCGAGCTCAAGTGCAAGGCCGAGCCCGCCCTGGCCTTGACGCCACCCGCGACGGCGAGCGGCGCGGATGACGGACTCCTGGACGCGGGCGAGGTGGCGCAGCTCAAGCTCGACGCCGACTGGGTCGTCCTCTCCGCGTGCAACACCGCCGGACCCGACGGAAAGCTCGGCGGCGAGAGCCTCTCCGGCTTGGCCCGCGCGTTCTTCTACGCGGGGGCCCGCGCGCTCCTCGTGTCCCACTGGGCGGTGGCCTCGCAGGCCACCGTGGCGCTCACCACCGCGACCTTCGACGCGCAGGCCAAGGACGCCACGCTCGGCCGCGCGGAGGCTCTCCGCCGGGCCCAGCTCGCCCTGGCCGGCCAGAAGGACACCGCTCACCCGTTCTACTGGGCGGCGTTCACGCTAGTGGGCGACGGAGGGGCGCCCGCGCGGCCCTGAGCCGGGCGGCCGCAGTCAGGCTGGGCGGACGTCGTCGTCCGTGGCGCCCGGGCGCATGAACGGGGACCTGATGGAGGTCGGCTTCTTCTTCTGGCCCTACGACGTGCCTCTCGTCCGCGCGATGGCGGAGGCGGCCGACCGCCACCGCTACGACCTGGTGGGCGTCGCCGATACCCCGGGGAACGCGATGGACCCATGGGTCGCCGCCACGCTGGTGGCGAGCGTGACGCGCCGGGCGCGGGTGGCGCTCTGCGTGACCAACCTCGTGACCCGGCATCCAGCGGTGTCGGCCGCGGCCATCGCGTCGGTCGACCTCGTCGCGCCGGGGCGGGCCGTGCTCGGGATCGGCGTGGGGCACAGCGGCACGCGCAACCTCGGCGCGCCCAGCCTGCCCGCCGGCGAGCTGGCCGAGGGCGTCACGTTCGTCAAGGAGCTCCTGCGCGGGCGCCCGGCGACCTTTCGGGGCGCCTCCGCGCACCTGCCGTGGGTGGCGCGGCCGAGCCCGGTGTTCCTGGCCGCGTCGCATCCGCGCTCGCTCCGGGCTGCCGGCGCCGCCGCCGACGGCGTCTTCGTCAACTACGGCCTCGGCGCGGAGAACGTCGCCGAGTCGCAGGGGATCGTGGCGGATGCGGCACGCGTCGCCGGGCGGGCGCCCGGCAACGTCGAGACGTGGCAGATCGCGTGCCTCGACTGCCACGACGACGGGGACGTGGCGCGAAGCAAGGTCGGCGCGATTCTCGCCTTCGTCTCCGCCTACGTGATGGGGGCGGGCGATCTGGCGCGCCGGGGCGTCCCCGCGGAGCATCGCGAGCCCCTGCGCGAGCTGCGCCGGCGCTACAGCACCCGACCCGGTGAGGCGGACGCGGCCCTGGTCAGGGAGCTCGGCCTCTTCGACTACCTGTCGCGCCGGCTCGCCGTCTGCGGCACGCCCGACGAGTGCCTCGCGCAGGTCCGCGCGGCACGAGCGGCCGGCGCGGAGCGGCTGATGTTCACCGTGAGCCTGGCCGCCGATCCCGTGCGCGCGGTGACGCTGTTCGGCGAGCGCGTCCTTCCCGCCATCCGCGCCGGCGTCTGACCGGCGTCGGGCGGTGTTGTGGAGGATCGCGCGCGTGCGGGACAATGCGTGCGCTCGGTACGGAGGCCGAGGATCATGACGGATGCCGGCAATCTGCTTCCCTGCATCGAGATCGAGACGCGTCCTTCGCCCGACGCGAGCGTCGTCTGGCTCCACGGGCTGGGCGCCGACGGGCACGACTTCGAGCCGATCGTGCCCGAGCTCGGGTTGCCGCGGTCGCTCGGCGTGCGCTTCGTGTTCCCGCACGCGCCCATGCGGCCGGTGACGGTGAACGCGGGCATGGTGATGCGCGCCTGGTACGACATCCGGATCGAGGGGAACCGGCGGGAGCCGGACATGGGCGGGATGCGCGAGTCCGCCCGGGCCGTCACGGCCCTCATCCGGCGCGAGCGCGAGCGGGGCGTGACCGCCGAGCGCATCGTGCTGGCCGGCTTCTCTCAGGGCGGCGCGCTGACGCTCTACACGGGGCCTCGCCATGACGAGCGCCTGGCCGGCCTGATCGCGCTCTCGTGCTCGCTCCCCGCCGCGGACGCGCTCGCCGCGGAGGCGGCGGCGGCCGGGCGCGGCATGAAGGTGTTCGTCGGCCACGGGAGCGACGACGACCTGGTCCCCGCGGAGCGTGGCCGGCACGCCTCGGAGACCCTCGCGAAGCTGGGCTACGCGGTCACCTGGCGGGAGTATCCGATCCCGCACTCGGTGAGCGCGCAGGAGATCGCGGAACGTTCTCGGCGTTCCTGCAGGAGTTGCTCAAGTAGGCGGGGGAGGATGATGTGCTGCGGGTGCTGGGGCTACCGCCCCTCACCCTGCCCTCTCCCCCGAGGGGGAGAGGGTGAGGCGAGGAGCCCGTCGATCAGCGTCCGGCGGTGGCGGGGACGCTCTTGCTCCGGTAGATGGCGCTGCGCCACTCGGCGTGGCTCTTGTCGATGCCGCGCACCAGGTCCAGATACGCCTTGGACAGGCGCTGCGTGAGCGGGCCCGGACGACCGTCGCCGAGCTGGAACCGGTCGATGGAGACGATCGGCGTGATCTCGTAGCCGCTGCCGCAGAAGAACGCCTCTTCGGCCACGTAGATCTCGGTGCGGTCGATCTCCCGCTCCACCACGCGCTGGCCGAGCGCCCGCGGCACCAGGTCCTCGATGAGCGTGCTGCGCGTGATCGACTCCAGGATGTCCGCGGACAGCGGCGGCGTCGTCACCTGGCCCTTCCGCACCATGAAGAACGTGGCCCCGCTGCCCTCGGCCACGTGCCCCTGGTTGTTCAGGAAGATCGGGCCGTCGTACCCGTCGGCCTTCGCCTGGAGGGTGGCGAGCCGGCCGTTCTGGTAGTTCGAGCCGCTCTTGAGCCGGATGGGGATGGCGTTGTCCGACGTGCGCACCCACGAGCTGACGCAGCAGCGGATGCCCGCGTCGTTGACGCGCGCGCGCCGGCGCGGGTTGATGTAGAGCCCGGTCGGCTCGGTGGCGTCCAGCCCCACGCCGGCCACGTACGCGACCAGGTGCATGTGGATGTCCTCGCGGAACTGGTTGCCGGAGAGGAGCTCGCGCACCGCGGCGTGGAGATCGTCGTCGGTGTAGGGGACGGTGAACCGCATCATCTTCATGGACTCGCGGATGCGGGCGAAGTGCTCGGCCAGCCGGAAGCAGTACAGCTCCTCGTCGGCGGGGTTCCAGTACGCCCGGATGCCCTCGAACACGTTCGTGGCGTAGAAGACCGCCGCGCTGTTCACGGGCAGCTTCGCTTCGGGCTCGGGGACGAGGCTGCCGTTCATCCAGATCTTGACCGTGCTCATCGTTCCTCCTTGGGCGCGGCCCGTCCGGGCGCGCGCGGGGTTCCGTCGACCGACCGCCCTACGTTACGGCTGGTCGGACCACGTTGTCAAAAGCGCTCTTGGGCGTGTTTCGGCCCATCTGGCATCTCGCGCGTTGGTACATACAGCATGAGCGAGCGGCAACGAAAGGGTAAGTTCCGGCTGCGAAAGGCGTCGTTCAAGGGAACCGGCCTGCATCCTGACGTTGCCGTGCCTCCTGGGAGCAGATCCGGCCAGGATCTACAAGCGCGTGCCACGTCAGCCGAGTAGGACGACACGAAAGTCCCGCTGACCCCGGCGCCGGCGAAGCGGGCCAGGCGGAAGGGCGCGAGGCTCACCGGGGGCGTCGCGCCGGTGACGCGGGCGGCCATCATCTCGCCCACGGCGGGGGCCAGCTTGAACCCGTGGCCGGACATGCCGGCGGCCACGAAGAGGCCGGCCACCGGCGTCTCGTCGAGGATCGGCATCCAGTCGGGCGTGATGTCGAAGGCGCCCGCGTAGCTCGTGTGGAGCCGCGCGTCGGCCAGCTTCGGCACCGCGCGCGCCGTTCGCTCGAGCGCCTCGGTGGCCTCCCCGAAGCCGGCCTCGCTGCCCAGGAGCTCCGGGTCCATCGGGTGCTGGGTCTCGTCGTCCGTCAGCGAGCCGGTGAGGGTCAGGCCGCCGGTCTCGGGCCTCACGTAGCTCCCGCCCGCCAGGTCGAGGTACACGGTATGGGGAGGTCCGAAGTCCGCGCTGCGCTCCAGGACGAACACGGGGTGGCGCCCGATCATGATCGGCAGCTCGACGGCGGCCAGCGCGGCCACGGCCGGCGCCCAGAGGCCGGCGGCGTTGATCACGACCGGCGCGTCGATCGTCTCTCCCGAGCGGAGCGTCACGCCGGCCACCCGGTCGCCGTGGCGACGGATGGCCGTCACCTCCGCTCCCTGCTCGATCGTCACGCCGCGCTTCCGCGCCGCCTCGGCGTAGCCGGCGGTGACCGCCGAGGGATCGCCGTAGCCGGACTCGGGCTCGTGGAGCACCGCGCCGAGGCCGGCGGGATCGATGCGGGGCTCCACGCGCGCCACGTCGGCGGGATCGAGGATCGAGGCGCGGATGCCGAGGGACTGCTGGAGCGAGAGCGTCCTCTCGAGCGTGGGCCGCATCGCGGCGGACACGCCGATCAGGACGCCGCAGCCGACGTACCCGGAGTGGCCCGCCACCGCCTCGCCGAAGCGCTGGAACACGCGGAGCGAGCGCAGCACCATCTGGCTCGTCTCCGGCGTGGGATAGAGCTGCCGGATGATGCCCACCGAGCGTCCCGTGCCGCCGGCGCCGAGGAACTTCCGCTCGAGCACCACGATGCGGCCGGCGCGGAGGCCGGCCAGGTGGAAGGCGATGGAGACGCCCGTCACGCCGCCGCCGATGATCACCACGTCGGCGGCGCGAGGCAGCCCGCCCGGGGTCATGGAAGGAGGCGGATGGGATCGCCCGCGCGGATCCCGCCCGGGCGCAGCACGCGCGCGTACACTCGGCTGTCGCCGGGGTTCTGCTTCTGGGAGACGCGCGCGAAGTCGCCGTTCTTGAACGCGGCCTTGATCTTGAAGCACGGCGACGTGTAGCGAGTGACCTCGACCAGCACCTCGTCACCCAGGGCGAGACGGGCGCCGGGCACGACCGCGCTCCAGTCGATGCCGGCCACGGTGATGTTCTCGCCGATGGCGCCGGGGACGATCGCGTGGCCCTCGGCCTGGAGCGCGTGGATGCGCTCGAGGGGGAAGAGGCAGACGGCCCGCTCCGGGCCGCCGTGGTATCGGAGGTCGCGCTGCTGATCGCCTTGCACGCCGAGCGTGGTCACCCGGGCCTCGGGGACCGGCAGCTTCGGTACGCCGCCACCGGACACGTTGATCTGCGCGATCTTCCCGATCGCACTCACCGCCGCGCCCGTCTGCCGATCTGCCTCGGCGCTCACAGCCGCACCCGCCGGCCGATGTTTCTCACGCTCACAACCGCACCCGCCGGCCCATGTTCCTCGCCATGGCCCGATCATACGCGAGCCGCGCGGTGGCGGCGTCCTCGGCGGCCCAGCCCACGGACTTGAAGAGCGTGATCTCGCGATCGGAGCGGCGGCCCGGCTTCCGGCCACTGACCACCTCGGCGAGCTCGGCGACCACGTGCCGGCGCGGGAGCGCGCCCGCGCGGATGGGGATGAGCACGTCGCCCGCCTCCGTCCACGCGCCCTCGTACGTGTCCACCACCACGCGGGCGCGCCGCACGCCCTCCGTATCCACCTCGCGCGCGTGGGGCAGGAAATTGCCGACCGCGTCCACGTGAGCGCCCGGGCGGAGATCGCGGCCCCTGAACACGGGCGTGGTGGCCGTGGTGGCGCACACCACCACGTCGGCGTCGCGGACGGCGGCGCTCCGATCAGTCGTGACCGTGACGGGCACGCGGAGCGCGCGACGCATGCGCGCGGCGAAGTCGCGGGCGCGCGCCGGGCTCCGGCCCACGACGGTGACGCGGTCGATCGGCCGCACCGCCTGCAGGCAGCGGAGCTGGAACTCCGCTTGCACCCCGGCGCCGAAGCAGGCGACGGAACGCGCGGCGGCGCGCGCGAGATGACGGGAGGCCAGCGCGGAGGCGGCGCCGGTGCGGATGGCGGTGAGGAAGCCGGCTTCCATGAGGGCCAGCGGCACGCCGGTGGTGGCATCCGTGAGCAGGTACGAGCCATGGATCGTGGGGAGGCGCCGCGCCTTGTTGCCGGGCACCCAGGTCACGAGCTTGGTGCCGAGCGTGCGACGTCGGGAAAGGCTCGCCACCATGGAGAGGAAGATGCCGCCGCCCGTCATCGGGAGCATGGCCCGGGGCAGCGCGCGCACCTGGCCCGCGGCCGCCTCCTGGAAGGCGGTCTCCACCGCGCCGATCACGTCGGCGGGTGACAGGAGGCGCTGGAGGTCCCGGCGCGTCAGGATCAGCACGATGTCAGCCCCCCAGGCAGGCCACGATCGGCACGCGCTCAGCCTTCCCCGAGGTAGGCACGGCGCACCTCGGGGTTGTCGGCCAGCTCGCGCGCCGCGCCCTCCAGCACGATGCCGCCCGTCTCCAGCACGTACCCGCGCCCGGCGATGGCCAGCGCCATCGCGGCGTTCTGCTCCACGAGCAGGATCGTGACGCCCTGGCGGTTGATGTCCTGGACCGTGTCGAAGATCTGCTCGACGATGACCGGGGCCAGGCCCATCGACGGCTCATCCAGCAGGAGGAGCCGCGGCCGCGCCATCAGCGCGCGCCCGATGGCCAGCATCTGCTGCTCGCCGCCGGAGAGCGTGCCCGCGACCTGCACGCGGCGCTCCTTGAGCCGCGGGAAGATGGAGAACACCCGCTCCATGTCCGCGCCCACCTCGGGGTCGGCGCGGGTGTAGGCGCCCATCTCGAGATTTTCCACCACGGTGAGCCGGTTGAAGATCCGGCGGCCCTCGGGGACGTGGGTGATGCCGCGCGCCACGATGGCATGGGCGGGCACGCCGACCAGCGACACGCCCTCCAGCGTCACCTCGCCCGCGCGCGGGCCGAGGAGCCCGGAGAGCGTGCGGAGCGTCGTGGTCTTGCCCGCGCCGTTGTTCCCGAGGAGCGCGACGATCTCGCCCTGTCCCACGCGGAACGTGACGCCCTTGAGGGCGTGGATCTCGCCGTAGTAGACGTGCAGGTCGCGGACGTCGAGCATGGCGCGCGTCACCCCGTCCCCGCCGTGCCGACCCGCCGGCGGCCCAGGTACGCCTCGATCACGCGGGGGTTCCGCTGCACGTCCGCGGGGCGGCCCTCGGCGATCTTCTGGCCGTAGTCCAGCACCGTCACGTGGTCCGACACCTCCATGACCACGCGCATGTTGTGCTCGATCAGGAGGATCGTGACCCCGCGCTCGCGCACGAGCACGCGCAGGAGGTCCATGAGGCTCCGCGCCTCGCCCTGCGTCATGCCCGCGGTGGGCTCGTCGAGGAGCAGGAGCGCGGGCTCGGAGGCGAGCGCGCGGCCCAGCTCGAGGCGCCGCTGGTCGCCGTACGGCAGGTTCCGGGCGAGCGCGTTGGCCTTGTCGCGGAGGCCGACCACGCTCAGGATCTCGGCGGCCCGCGTCCAGAGCCGCTGCTCCTCGCCGTGCCACTTCGGACCGCGGGCCAGCACCTGCCAGAGCCCGAGCGGCACACGGCTGTGCATGCCCACCAGCACGTTCTCCGCTGCCGTCATGTTCGCGAAGAGGCGGATGTTCTGGAACGTGCGGCAGATGCCGAGCGCGGTGATCTGGTCCGGCCGTCGCCCGATCACCGGCTGGCCGCGGAACGTGACGGCGCCGGCCTCCGGCACGTAGATCCCGGTGAAGACGTTGAAGAACGTCGTCTTGCCCGCGCCGTTGGGGCCGATGATCGACGCGATGTGCCCCTCGTCGAGCGTGAAGTCCACCTCGTCCAGCGCGGTGAGGCCGCCGAACCGCTTGGAGACGCCCCTGGCCTCGAGGAGGACGGCCATCAGGACGCGGGCGGGCCGCCCGCGGGCCCGTCGGTCAGCTCGCGATGGCGGCGCCGGGCGGGGAGGATGCCGGCGGGACGGAAGATCATCATCACCACGAGGATCAGGCCGAACACCATGCGCTCGTACTTGGCCGGCTCGAGCTGCGTGGGGAGGTTGGCGAGGCTCCAGCCGAAGATGGTCACGCCGGCGTTCCTGAGCTCGTTGAGCCAGAGCGAGAGGCCCTTCAGGACCTGGAGGTTCAGCACCGTCACCACGGTGGCGCCGAGCACGGCGCCGGGGATGGATCCCATGCCGCCCAGGATGACCATGGCGAGGACGCCGATCGACTCCATGAACGTGAACGACTCCGGGTTGATGAACACCTGCTTGGCCGAGAAGAGCACGCCCACCGCGCCCGCGAACGACGCCCCGCACGCGAAGGCCAGGAGCTTGGTGCGCACGAGGGGCACGCCCATCGCCTGGGCGGCGGTCTGATCCTCGCGGATCGCCTCCCAGGCGCGGCCGATGTGCGAGTCCTCCAGGCGCCGGTTCACGAGGATCGTGACCCCGACGATCACGAGCACGAGGAAGTAGAGGTAGAGCGGGATAGATCACGTTGGGGTTCGGGTCGATGCCGAGCGCCTGCAGCAACGGCGCGAAGAAGATGGGCGGGCGGGAGATGGGCGTGATGCCCTTCGGGCCCGTTGGTGAAGTTGATCGGCTTGTCGAGGTTGTTGGCGAGGACGCGGATCACCTCGCCGAAGCCCAGCGTGACGATCGCCAGGTAGTCGCCGTGGAGGCGGAGCACGGGCAGGCCCAGCAGGATGCCCGCGCCCGCGGCCACGCCGATGCCGACCAGCAGGAACACGAAGAACCACGCGGGCGACAGCGGGAAGAATGTGCCCCCGGCGATCTGGTTCGCCTGGGGCGAGCCGAACACCGCCCACGAGTAGGCGCCGACGGCGAAGAAGGCGACGTAGCCCAGGTCGAGGAGCCCGGCGAGGCCCACCACGATGTTGAGGCCCAGCGCGAGGGCCACGAAGATGCCCACCTGGATGGCGATCTCCAGGTAGTAGCCGTTGATCGAGCCCAGGACCGGCATGAGCACGCCCAGGGTGGCCACGGCCATGAGCGTCTTGAGCCGGCCCGGGATGTTCGCGAAGTAGAGGAGGAGGATCGAGGCCTGGAACAGCATGAAGACCACGATCGAGCGCGGGAAGTGGGCCACGCCGTAGGAGGTCATGGCGATGGCGGCGACGGTGATCGCCAGGGCGGAGAGCGGACGACCGAGGAGGTTTCATGTGCGTCTGCGGTCAGGCGTTCGCGGTCGTTTCCAAGGCATTTCCATATACGCTCGGCTCGCCTTCGGCTCACCTCGCAAAGCAGGTGCCCCAGTCATGAGCGCTGGCGGACGACCGGTTGCGGTCGTTTCCAAGGCATTTCCATATGCGCTCGGCTCGCCTTCGGCTCACCTCGCAAAGCAGGTGCCCCAAGTCAGGCCCGCTCGCGGACGACTTCACCCAGGAGCCCCTTGGGGCGGAAGATCAGGATGAGGATCAGGATCGAGAACGCGAAGATGTCCTTGTACTCGGCGCCGAAGGCGCCGCCGGTCAGGAGCGAGAGGTAGGAGGCGGCGAAGGCTTCCAGCAAGCCCAGCACGAGGCCGCCGATCATGGCGCCCGGGATGTTGCCGATGCCGCCGAGCACGGCGGCGGTGAACGCCTTGAGCCCGGGGATGAAGCCCGTGTAGGGATTGATGAGGCTGTACTGCACGCCGAACAGCACGCCCGCCGCGCCCCCCATGGCCCCGCCGATCAGGAACGTGAGCGAGATCATCCGGTTCACGTTGATGCCCATGAGGCTGGCGGTGGCCTGGTCCTCGGCCACGGCGCGGATGGCCTTGCCGATCTTGGTGCGGTTCACGAGGACGTGGAGGCCCCACAGCATCAGCAGCGAGGCCAGGATGACCACCAGCGACTTGATCGAGACGTCCACCGTCTCGGTCAGGCTGAAGCGGAGGTTCAGGTCCTCCATGGTCGGGTAGACCAGGTTGAAGGAGTTCCGCCAGATCGACTCGAAGAGGCGGATGGCGTCCTGCAGGAAGAACGACACACCGATGGCGGAGATGAGCGGGATGAGCCGGGGCGCCGTGCGGAGCGGCCGGTAGGCCACGCGCTCGACGGTGACGGCCAGGAGCCCGCTGGCCAGCATGCCGAGCAGGAGCACGACGGGCAGCACCAGCAGCGGCCACATCACGTCGAGCCAGCCCAGCGCCTTCAGCGTCAGGAGCACCTCAACGCCGACGAAGGCGCCGACGATGAAGATCTCCGAGTGGGCGAAGTTGATGAACTCGAGGACGCCGTAGACCATCGTGTAGCCGAGCGCGATGAGGGCGTACATGAACCCCAGGACCAGGCCGTCGATCAGGACCTGGGGGAGGATGGCGAGGAGGAGCGGGAAGTCCATGCCGGCCCCTGACATGACGAAGGGGAGGGGCCTAGCGGGCCCCTCCCCTTCGAGGGCGCATGCGGCGAGCTACGACTTCTTGAGCGGCGGCGCCGCGATGTCGAGCGTCTTGATCGGCTTGTTCTCGTTCCACTTCGCGGGGTCGTCGGAGGCCACGGTCAGGACGAAGTACTTCGCCTTCTTCGGGTCGCCCTTCTCGTCGAACTCGACGCCGCCCGTGATGCCCGTGTGCTTGGTCTTCCGGATCGCCACCGAGACCTGCTCACGGCTGGGCAGCTTGCCGCCCGCCGCCTTCACCGCCGCCTCGATGCCCTTCAGGCCGATCGCCGTCGCGTCGTAGGCCTGGGCCGCGAAGGGCTCCGGATCCTTCTTGAACTTGTCCTTGTACTCCTTGGCGAAGGCGGCGGCGTCCTTGTACACGGACACCGGGCCGGCGACCGACGTGTAGAACATGCCCTGGACGGCCTTGCCGGCGATCTTCGTGAGGTCCGACGAGTCCAGCCCGTCCGGCCCCATGAACACGGCCTTGACGCCCTTCTCGCGCGCCTGCTTGAAGAACGGCGCGGCCTGGTCGTAGATGCCGCCGAAGTAGATCAGGTCGGGATTCTTGGCCTTCATCGGGGTGATGATCGGGTCGAAGTTCGACTTCTCCTCCGTCCCCTCGAAGCCGAGGATCTTGATGCCCTTCTTCTCCGCGTCGGCCTTGAAGAACTCGGCCACGCCCTGCCCATACGTGGTCTTGTCGTGGATCACGTACGCCGACTTCCAGCCCTTCGACTTCGCGAACTCCGCGCCCACCACGCCCTGCACGTCGTCACGGCCGCACACGCGGCTGACGTTCAGGTAGTTGCGGTCGGTGACGGTGGGGTTGGTGTTGGCGGGGGAGATCATCGCGAGCTGCGACTCCTTGTACTTCTCGGAGGAGGGGATGGCCACGCCGGAGTTCAGGTGGCCGATGACCAGCAGGATGTCCTTGTCCGCGATGATGTTGGCGGCGTTGGCCACGCCCACGTCGGGCTTGGCCTGGTCGTCGAACGGCACCAGCTCCACCTTGTAGCCGGCCTTCTCCAGCGGGCCCTTCAGCTTGTCGATGGCGAGCTGGGTGCCGAGCTTGATGCCCTCGCCGAGGGCGGCCTGGCCGCCGGACAGCGGGCTCTGCGTGGCGATCTTGATGGTGCCCTTGGACTGCGCGTCGGTGAGCGTCGTGATCGGCAGCACCAGCGCGAGGGCGATGAGGGCGACGAGCCAGTGACGCAGTCGCATGGTCCGCATCAGGTTCCTCCTGAAAGAGGGAAGCGTGAGTTCGGTTGAAAAATCGACGCCATTATAGCGATTTCACCCAGTGCGTCAACGACGAGCGGCGGCCCATCCGGTTCCCGGCGGCGCGCGACCGTGGCGCTCCCGGCAGGAGCACGCGGACCGACGAGCGGCCACAGCCGGAGCTCTCACGCCGGCTCGCATCGAGGCCCCGACGTCGAGCCGCGGCACAGGTCCGCAGCCCCGGGCCACGAACTCCGGGTCGGCGAGGAGCTTGAGGTGGTACGGGATCGTGGTCTTGATCCCCTCCACCACGGTCTCGCCGAGCGCCCGTTGCATCCGCACGATGGCCTCGGCGCGGTCACCCCCGTGCACGACGATCTTGGCGACCAGGGAGTCGTAGTGGGGCGGCACGACGTAGCCGCTCCGGAGATGGCTGTCCACGCGCACCTTGGGTCCGCCCGGCGGCACCCAGGCGGTGACGCGGCCCGGGGACGGCGCGAAGGTCTCCGGGTCCTCGGCGTTCACCCGGCACTCGATGGCGTGGCCCGTGAAGCGGATGGCGTCCTGCCGGTAGCCGAGCGGCTCGCCCGCCGCGATGCGGATCTGCTCGTGGACCAGGTCCAGGCCGGTGAGGATCTCCGTCACGGGGTGCTCGACCTGGATGCGGGTGTTCATCTCGATGAAGTAGAAGCGCCCGTCGCGCGCCACGAGGAACTCCACGGTGCCCGCCGACACGTAGTTCACCGCGTTCGCCACCGCGAGGGCGGCCTTGTGGAGGCCGGCGCGCGTCTCGGGCGAGATGAAGACGGCGGGCGCCTCCTCGAGGAGCTTCTGGTGGCGGCGCTGCACCGAGCAGTCCCGCTCGCCCAGGTGCACGCGGATGCCGTTCTTGTCGCCCAGCACCTGCACCTCGACGTGGCGGGCGTCCTCGACGAACTTCTCCAGGTAGAGGTCGGCGCTGCCGAAGCCCTTGAGGGCCTCGGACCCGCACGTGGCGTAGGCCCGCTCGAGCTCGGCCGCCTCGCGCACCACGCGCATGCCGCGGCCGCCGCCGCCCGCCGAGGCCTTCAGCATGACCGGGTAGCCGACCTCGGCGGCCAGCTCGCGCGCCTCGTCGACCCCCCGGAGCGGGCCCGGGCTGCCCGGCACCACCGGCGCGCCGGCCTGCTCGGCCATGCGGCGGGCCTGCGCCTTGTCGCCCATGAGCCGGATGGCCTCGGGCGACGGGCCGATGAACGTGATGCTGCAGCCGCGGCAGATCTCCGCGAACGCCGCGTTCTCGGCGAGGAGCCCGTAGCCGGGGTGGATCGCTTCGCTGTCGGAGATGGCGGCGGCCGAGATGATCGCGGGGATGTTCAGGTAGCTCGCCCGCGCCTCCGCCGGGCCGATGCAGATGGACTGGTCGGCCAGCTTCACGGGCAGGGAGTCCGCGTCCGCGGTGGAGTGCGCGATCACCGCGCGGATGCCCATCTCGTGGCAGGTGCGGATGATGCGCAGCGCGATCTCGCCGCGGTTGGCGATGAGGATCTTGTTGAACAGGGTGCGGCCTCTCGCGAATGCCGCCGACTACAGCGGACGAGTCATGACCGGGTTCACCGGACGCACGCGCTGTTCCAGGTCCGCCTCCGATCGCGAATGATGCGGGCCTAGAGCTCGATGGGCACGGACTCGACCACCTCGAGGCCGAAGGCCTGCAGGTGGTGCAGTCGCCTCGTGCTGTTGGTCAGGAGGCGGAGCCGGGTGAGCCCGAGGTCGCGCAGGATCTGACCGCCCACGCCGAAGTCGCGCCGGTCCATCGGGATCGCCTCGGCGCCGATCCCGCCCGCGCTCGTCAGGTCGGGCTCGTTCACGCTGCCCGCGGGATGCCAGGGTGGATACACCCGCGTCTGCAGGCGCTCGTGCAGGCCCTCGCCGACGCTGTCCGAGCGCAGGTAGACGAGCACGCCGTGCCCCTCGGCCTGGATCCGCCGCAGCGAGGCGGCGAGCAGGCGATTGGACGGGCGCGACTTGTCGCCGAAGACGTCGCCGAGGAGGTTCCGGCGGTGCATGCGCACCAGCGTGGGCTCGCGGGTCTCCGCCGGGTGCCCGCCGGGATCGAGCCGGCCCACGCCGCCCAGGCAGAACGCCAGGTGGGGCAGCGGGTCCACGACGCTCCGGTACGCGATCAGGTCGAACCGGCCGTGGTCGGTGTCGATGGGCACGCCCTCGTGGGGCGGCAGGCGGTGCACCAGCCGCTCCCGCCGGAGCCGGTAGTGGATGATCTGCTCGACCGAGCAGATCTTGAGCCCGTGCTCCCGGGCCAGCGCCTGGAGCTCGGGCAGCCGCGCCATCTCGCCGTCCTCGCGGCACACCTCGCTGATCACCGCCGCGGGGTTCAGCCCGGCCAGCTGCATCAGGTCCACCGAGCCTTCGGTCTGCCCGGTGCGGACGAGGACGCCGCCGTCGCGGGCGCGCAGCGGCACCATGTGGCCGGGCCGCACGAGGTCGTCGGGGCGCGTGGCGGGATCGGCGAGGAGGCGCGCGGTACGCGCGCGGTCGGACGCCGAGATCCCCGTGCCCACGCCGTGGCGCGCATGACCGTCCACCGACACCGCCATGGCCGTGCCGCGGAGCGCGGTGTTCGTGGGTGTCTGCGGATGCAGCTCGAGGCGGTCGCAGTCGGCCGCGGTGAGCGTCACGCACAGGTAGCCCGGCGTGTGCCGGGTCATGAAGTTGATCATGGCGGGGGTGACGCTCTCGGCGGCGCAGACGAGGTCACCTTCGTTCTCGCGGTCCTCGTCATCGACGAGGATCACCATCTTCCCGTTCCGCAGGTCCTCGATGATCTCGGGAACGGTGCTCAGCATGATGGCCCCCGCCGGTCAGGCCCTGGGGTCGAGCAGGAAGAGCGCCTGGCCGTATTCCACCGGCTGGCCGTTGTCGACCAGGATCTTGACGATCCGTCCCGCCGCCTTGGCCTCGATCTCGTTCATGAGCTTCATCGCCTCGATGATGCAGAGGATCTGGCCTTCCTTGACGACCTCGCCCTCGCGGGTGAACGGCGCGGCCTCGGGGGCCGAGGCGCGGTAGAAGGTGCCGACCATGGGCGCCTCCAGCGTGACGAGCCCCGAGGGCACCGCCTCGGCGGCGACCACGCCCGGCTGCTCATGTCCGGACGGGAGAGGCGCGGGACGCGCCACCGACGGGCCGGCGGGACGCTCCCGGACGACGTGCACGCGGAGGCCGGCCTGCTCCACCTCCAGCTCGGCGAGGTCGTGCTTCACGGCCAGCTCGACAACGTCACGGGCCGTCAACGCCTTCGTCCGGTCCGCGCCCGCCGTCTTCCGCGTCGCCACGGCTACCCCGCGGTGGCGACGCGGTTCAGGTACTCGCTGGTGCGCGTGTCCACCTTGACCACGTCCCCGACGTTGAGGAACAGCGGCACCTGCACGACGGCGCCGGACTCGAGCTCGGCCGGCTTGGTGCCGCCCGTCGCGGTGTCGCCGCGCACGCCGGGATCGGTCTTGACGATGGCCAGCTCCATGAAGTTCGGCAGCTCGACGGTGACCGGGCTGCCTTCGATGAAGAGGATCTCGACCTCGGTGTTCTCCTTGAGGAACTCGCGGGCGTCCCCCACCTCGTCCTCGGAGAGCGAGATCTGCTCGTACGACTCCAGGTCCATGAAGTGGTAGCGGTCGTCGCGGTAGAGGAACTGCATGCCCTTTTCCTCGAAGTCGACCAGCTGCACCTTCTCGCCGGCGCGGTAGGTGTGGTCGATGACCTTGCCCACCCGCATGTGCTTGAGCTTGGTGCGCACGAACGCGCCGCCCTTGCCCGGCTTGACGTGCTGGAAGTCGACGATCGAGTAAGGCTCGCCGTCGAGCGCGATCTTCATGCCCTTCTTGAACTCCGCGGTGGAAGCCTGCATGTCGCTATGACCCTTTCCGTTTCTGAGTCTTGACCCGGAGGGCCTGATCGAGCCCATCCCGAGCCCGGGCATCTCCCGGGTGCGTGCGGAGGCGCCGCAGGAACACCTGCGCCGCCTCCTCGGCGAGGCCCTGCTCCAAGCAGAGCGCGCCGAAGGCCAGCGTGGCAAACGTGTCGTCCGCGAGCACCGCGGCGAGCGGCGAGTGTCCGGGCACGCGCCCCTGCGCCTCGAGCGACTCCAGCGTGAGCCGCGCCTCGCGGTCGCTCGGGTCCAGCCTGACCGCCTCGGCGAGACGCTCGACGGCCTGGTCCAGCCGGCCGGCCCGGCGATGCAGCTCGCCGGCGAGCCGATGCGCCTCCGCGTCGCGCACGCCGGCCTCGCGCATCGTCTCGAGCACGGCGAGCGCCGCGTCCGCGTTGCCCTCGTCGAGGTGCGCCTTGGCGAGGATCAGCCGCGCCGCGTGGTACTGGGGGAAGCGGGCGAGGACATCCCGGCACAGCTCGATCGCGTCTCGCGCTCGTCCCGCCTTGCGATGCGCGTCGGCCAGGCGCGCCCAGGCCATGGAGTAGGGGTCCCGGGCCAGGCGCTCTTCGTAGCGGCGGATCGCCCCGGAAGCGGCCTCCTCGGCGGGCAGCGCCGCAGGGGCCGTCGCGACCGGGCTCGGCGTCTCCGGGCCGCCTTCCCGCACGTCCTGGCCCATGGCGCCTTTGTTATACGTGGGGTCGCGCAGCGAGTCAATTGGAGTGGGGGGGAGCGGCCGCGCTCCCCCCCCACCGCCCCCCACGGCCACGTGCGAGCCTTCGCGGCGCCATTCGGCGCGCGGGGTGCTTCCGTTTTCGCGTGTGCGCCCGGTCGAACGTGCGCGCTCCCCCCCACCGCCCCCCACGGACCACGTGCGCGCCTTCGCGGCGCCATTCGGCGCGCGGGGTGGTTCCGTTTTCGCGTGTGCGCCCGGTCGAACGTGCGCTCCCGCCCCCTCGCCCCCCACGGCCACGGGCGGGCGTCGGCGGGGCGGCTATCCTCGGTCCGCGTCCTCTGGCCCGTTCCGGGGCCCGAGATAGCCAAGCACGAGCAACGTGATGTCGTCGGCTTGCAGGGCGCCGGCGGAAAACCGTTGAACCCCTTCGAGGACGTCCTCGATGACATCCTTGCTGCGAAGACCGCGTGTGCCCTGCAACGTCTCTCTCAGACGCGCGTCCGAAAAAAGCCGGCCGCCCTCATCGAGGGCGTCGGTCACCCCGTCCGTGTACAGCACCAGCCGATCTCCCGGCCCGAGCAGGAGCTGACCGGAGCCAACGCGTCCCGCCGTGGTCACGCCCAGCGCGGTGCCTCCGGTCTTGGGCAGAGCCATCACCGTTTCGTTGGACATGACGTAGGGCAGGACGTGCCCGGCATTGCCGTACTCCACCTGGCCGGTGCGCGCATCCAGGACGCAGCAGAAGACCGTCGCGAACATGCAGGTGTCGTTGTCCCGGCACATCTCTCCGTTGAGCTGGGACAGGATGCTGACCGGCGTGGCGTCGGGATGGCCTCCGGTGGCCCTGAACAGGGTCTTGGTCAGCGCCATGAAGAGCGCCGCGGGCACGCCCTTGCCGGAGACGTCGCCGATGGCAAAGCACAGTCGCTGGTCGTCCAGCATGAAGAAATCGTAGAAGTCGCCTCCGACCTCCCGCGCGGGAACGAGCGCCGCATGGATGTCGAACTCCCTCCGGTCGGGAAAGGCCGGAAAGGTCTTCGGCACCATGTTCATCTGTATGTCGTGGGCGATCTTCAGCTCACTCTCGATCCGTTCCTTGGCCGCCGTGGTCGCGGCGAGGTCCTGGAGGTACCGGTGCAGCGTCCGCTCCATGTCGATGAACGACTCGGCCAGCTCGCCCACCTCGTCCTTGGATCTCTCCGGGAGGGCCAGGATCGCCGCGGGAATGTCCGACCCGGCCGCGAAGTCGTGCGTGGCGAGCGATCGCGCGTGCTCGGCGAGCTGACTCAGCGGTCTCGCGATGCGATTGACCAGCAGATACGCGAGCCCCACGCTCAGGAGGAAGAGCGCGAACACGAGCCCCTGCTGCCGGGCGACGGTGGACCAGATCTGAGCGCGGATGACCCCTTGGTCCATGCCCACGTGCACGTGGCCGGCCACCCCGGCCAGGATCGGCGCGTAGACGTGGATGAAGTCTCCTTGCCCGTGCAGCCGGAGCGTCGTGGCCACCACGTCGCCGGTCGACGAACTGGCGCGCGACTGCTGGATGAGAGGGACGACGTCCCGGGGCACCGCCGGCACGAACGTATGGGCGACGACGTCTCCCTGCGCATCGGCCACGAACACGTACGCCACCCCGTCGATCTCGTCGAACTGGTCGATGATGGCCTGCACCGTGGCCAGACCGCGGTTGAGAAGAATCTCCGCGCTCGAGTCGGCCACACTCTTTGCGATCGCGATGCCCTTGCTCCGATACTCCGTGGTCAGGCTCCGGGAGAGCGTCCACCCCGATAGGATCGACGTGGCTCCGGCAATGACGCCGAACAGCGCCACGATCAAGAGCAGCGTCTTCGTGAACAGCCCCGATGTCCTCACTTCGCCCACTGGCTCCAGCTCTCGAGCGGAACGAACCAGGCGCCCTCGAGGGTCGTGTAGTACACGCGGTCCGAGCCCTGATGCCGGTCGGGCCCGAAGGAGATGCGGCTTCCGATCCCGAGATCCAGATCGCGGATGCTCTCCACGGTGTCCTTGATGCGCGCCTTGGTCGGCGGGGAGCCCATGCGCTTCAAGATGTGCACCAGCAGTTTCGCGTTCAAGAAGCCTTCCAGGCTGACGGAGCTGTACCGGATGGGGCGATAGTCCGCGGCGCCCGGATGCGGCCCCTGAGCCCCGAACTCGTCCATCTGCTCCCGATACTCCCGGATCGCGAGCAGCGACACATCTTCATGGGATGGGACCACTTGCGACACGATGAGGTTGCGCGTGTAGTCGACGCCCTTGGCCCGGCCGAGCTGATGGAGAGCCTCCGCCATCGCCTCGCTGCCGACGAACGACACGTTGGCGATGGGGACCGTCCAGCCGGCATCGCGCGCGTCCCGGATCAAGGCCGCGGACGCCGCGTAGGCGCCGATAGCCACGATCGCGTCGGGGCGTGCGGCTCTGAGGATGTCCACCTGCGGTTTCAGGCTTGCCGACAGGGTCGTGCCTCGGCGATAGGTGGCCTCGCTCACGATCGTGAGTCCGTGGCGCGCGAGGGCGTCCTTGACTCCTTCCCATCCGCCTCGTCCATAGGCATCGGCTTGATAGAACACGGCGACCCGCGTCCTCCCGATCCGGACGAGGTGATCGACCAATCCCCGCGTCTCCTCGCGATAGGAGGCCCGCAGGTTGAACACGGAATCGACGTAGGGGGGCTGCCGGTGCGGCTGGGCTCCGGTGAACGGAAAGAAGAGATACACCTGACGCTTCTGATAGCTCTTCAGCAGGGGAAGCACGCGCGTGACCGTGGGCGTGCCGACGAAGTTCATCAGCAGAAGGACATCGTCGTCGTCGACGAGCCTGATGGTGTTGCGGATGGCCGGGGTGGGGTCGTACCGGTCATCGTAGGCCCGAATGACGATGCGCCGGCCGTTGATGCCCCCCGCTCGATTGACCGACTCCAGGTGCGCCATCGAGCCGCGATAGAGCTCGATACCGAGGCCCCGGGAGGGCCCGGTGAACGCCGCGGACATGCCGATGACGATCTCCTGGGCCGGGAGCGTCCCGGGAAGAAGAAGGATCAGGCCCGCCAAGAGGAGCGCGCGCCCCAGGGCCATCACGACGGTTTTCGCCGGCGATGGTGTCCGCGAGACTGCTCGTCCCGCCCCCCGCTGACGCGATCCCGGCCATCCCTAGTGGACGCTCTTTCTCAGGAGCAGGACGTTCTTCCCCTTCCGCCTCTGGTACTCCAGCCCGTCCACGAGCGTGCGCACCAGGTGGATGCCGAGTCCGCCGATCGACCGATCGTGCAACGATCGCGTAGTGTCTGGCGACGGCGCGTGGAGGGGGTTGAACGGCTGGCCGTCGTCTTCCACCTCGGCCTCGAGCGTTCCCGGTCGTGCCGTCAGCCGGACCGTGATCTCGTGTTCACGGCCGTCCGTGTAGCCATGGGACATGATGTTGGCGAGGATCTCCTCGAGGGCGAGATCGAGGGCGTGCACCGCTCGGGGAGCGAGGCGATAGCGCTGTCCGAACGACGCCAGCGTCCGGCTGAACCGCTCGATCTCGCGGCGGTCGTTGGTGAGCGTGACCTCCAGTTGTTCTCGCATCGTCTGGGCGTCCGGGACAGAAGCCGCGCAGAGCCTGGCGCTTATCGGTCGGGCCACCCGACGCGATGGGCGTCGGAGAGAGTTCCGGGAGGCGTCGGCGCCACGGGCGACGTCTGGAGGTTCAGCGGAATTCCAGCTCTTCGGTGATGATCCGGTCCCGGGGTACGCCGAGCGCCCGGAATTGCCGGCTGAGGTCCGCCACGAACCTGAGCTGGCCACACAGCATCACCGCGTAGCCTTCGAGCGCGACATCGGCCGCGACGAGAGCGGCCGTGATCCTCCCACGCCGTGCCGTCTGCCACAGCGAGTACTCGATGAACGACTCCGCCTGCAAGTAGGACTGGCGGATCTCCGCGTCGTACACCGCGTCCTGATCGTCGCGGACGACGTAGTAGAGCCAGATCCGACGAAAATCGTGGTTGCTGAGCTCGAACGCCAGCATGCCGAGGAACGGCGTGATGCCGATGCCCGCCCCGATGCAGACGATCCGCCGAAAATGGGCGTAGCGATGGGACGTGAACCCGCCGAAGGGTCCGTAGACGTCCAGCGGCGTCCCTGGCTTGAGCCCGGGGAGCTGCCGGGTGAAGTCTCCGACGGCCCGGATCGACACGCGCAGATCCCGATCCACCGGCGACGAGGAGATCGAGAACGGATGCAACTCCTTCCGATGCTGCTCCAGCTCGGGAACCCGCAAGAAGACGAAGGTCCCGGGCTCGTACATCATGCGCCGGTCGACGGGGCGCATCACGAGGTCGATGATGGCGCTCCCCTTCGAGGCCACCGCCGCGAGGCGGTAGGGGTAGCGGGGCCCGAGCCGGTTGAACAGGACCACTCGGTAGAGCCAGGCCGCTCCGCCCGCCAGCAGAAGAATGACCATCCAGGTCCGCAGCGGCTCGAACTCGGCGATCGTGCCGGGCTCGATGGCCGCGTGCGCGGCGCCCCCGAGAAAGACGAGCCCGGTCAGCCGGTGGACCGCGAGCCAGCGCTCGTAGCGCATGCGGCGATCGAAGGCGAGGCCACCCAGGAGCAGGAGCACGTAGAAGATCAGGATATCGATCGAGCGCGCGGACTCCGACCAGAATGGGATGAAGATGTCTCCGAGCGACGCGCCCCGCTGGAACGCCACCACCGCCAGCAGAAGGACGTGGACGATCAGGAGGAGGATCGCGGCCGGCCCGACGACCTTGTGGAAGCGCACGGCCCGATCGAGACCCCCGAAGATCGGCTCGAGCGCCTGGGCGCGAACCACCGCGAGCATGGCGAGCGCCATGAGGGTGACCGACCACAGCACCGTGAGCTGAGAGAGCCCTCGCCAGGGCCAGAAGCCAGCCGGGACCGGGCCGGGGATTCTGGCCGCGGCCCAGAGAACGGTCGTGATGGTCACGCAGCCGGCGGTCAGGATCCATCCCGGTCGCCACGCCCCGAGCGGGGGCAACCGCCGGCGCAGGATGTCCCCGAGTCTCACGACGTGATCCGCCCCCTGCGGGCGGTGACTCCTTCATTCATGGCGCTCATCGGAGACCCTCGAGGGCCTCGCGGTGAGAATCGTAGATGGCAAAGATGGGGATGAATCCGGCGATATCGAAGACTTCCCTGACCGCCTCGGTGAGCGTGCAGAGCGCGATCCGGCCCTGCGCGCTGTCGAGGCGCTTGGCGGCGAGGATGAACACGCGCAGCCCGGCGCTGCTGATGTACTCGAGCCCCGCCAGGTCGATCGCGATCCGGCGAGCGCCGGACTCGATGTGAGCGAGAACTCGATCCTGGAATGCGTTCGCGGTCGTCGTGTCCAGTCGCCCGGACACGATGAGCGTGACGATGTCCGCCGTCTTGTGCTCCGTGATCTCCATGCCTGCTCCTTGGTTACCCGCACCACCCGATGTCTCGTCCTCGAGAGCGAGAGACGAGAACGAATCAGGCGCCGCTGCGCGGCCGGTGGGTCAGCCGAGCTCCTGGAGGGTCTCGAGGATGGCGGTGGTCGGAACGTCGTGGACCATGCGGTATTTGCCGATCTCGGGGGCGAGGACGAACGGGACGCGGCCGTCCTTGCCCTTCTTGTCACGCGTGAGCGCCTCCATGACCGCGGTGGGATCGGCGCCGGAGCCCTTCACGGGGAGGCCCACCGCCTGGAGCACGTCGACCTGGCGCGCGCGGCTCTCCGCGTCCCCCACGCCGAGGCGCTCGGCCAGTCGCGCCTCGGCCGCCATGCCGAGCGACACGGCCTCGCCGTGGGTCCACCGGACGTAGCCGGTCGCGGCCTCGATGGCGTGGCCCAGGGTGTGGCCGTAGTTCAGCACGTTGCGCAGCTCGGTGTCGCGCTCGTCCTGCTCCACCACCGAGGCCTTGATCCGGCACGAGCCGGCGACCACGCGCTCCAGCGTGGGCAGGTCGCGGGCGAGGAGCGGCTCGCGGCTCGCCTCGAGGTCGTCGAAGTACTCTCGGTCGAGCACGATGCCGTGCTTGATCACCTCGGCGAGCCCCGAGCGATAGTCCCGCTCGGGCAGCGTCAGCAGCACCCCGGGGTCCACCAGCACGACGCGGGGCTGGTGGAAGGCGCCGATGAGGTTCTTCGCCCGCGGGTGGTCGATGGCGGTCTTGCCGCCGCTGGAGGCGTCGACCTGGGCCAGGAGCGTGGTGGGCATCTGGACGAAGTTCACCCCGCGCATGTAGGTGGCGGCGGCGAACCCCGCCACGTCGCCGATGGCGCCGCCGCCCAGCGTGAGCACCGTGGAGGATCGGTCGAGCCGCGCGTCGGCGAACGCGTCCCAGAGACGGCTCGCCACGGCCAGGACCTTCGCCTCCTCGCTGCCCGGCACCATCATCGTGGTCACGTCGAAGCCCGCCGCGCGCAGGCCCTCCAGCACCGGCCCGCCGTGGCGCTCCAGGATGGACGGCTCGGTGACGAGGGCCACGCGCCGCCCGACGCGGAGGGCGGTCAGCTCGCGGCCCACCTGCGCCAGTGTTCCCGTTCCCACCAGGATCCGGTAGGAGCGCGCGCCGAGGTTCACGGGGATGACGTGCATGGCGCCCATTCTAGTCCGGTGGGCGGCACCCCCGGCGGGGAAAGCAACCGGCCCCGTCGCGCGTCGGCGCGACGGGGCCGGGGATGCGGTCGGCGGCGCGGTCAGCGGGACGCGACGGCCGCGTCGGTCCTGAGCAGCACGGGAGTCACGAACACCACCAGCTCCCGGCCGGTCTCGAAGGTCTCCTTCTGCTTGAAGAGCCAGCCGAACAGCGGGATGTCGCCCAGGACCGGCACCTTGCGAACGGTGCTGGCGGTGACCGACTGGGTGACGCCGCCGATCACGAGCCGCTCGCCCTCCCTGATGAGGACCTGCGTCTCGGCCTTGCGGCGGTTGATGGCCGGCGGCGTGCCGCCCGAGCCCAGGTTCACAACGTCGCCGCGGGAGTTGTTCTCGATGACCACGACCATCTTGATCTTCCGGATCTCCTGGGTGTTCAGCCGCTCGCGGATCACCGTGGGGGTCACGTCCAGCTTCAGGAGCGCTTCCTTGAACTGGATCTGCGTGCCCGCGGAGCTCACCGTGGCGTAGGGAATCTCCTCGCCGAGCGACACGCTGGCCTTGTTGTTCTCGACCGTGACGATCTCCGGCCGGGCCAGGGTGCGCGTCTTTCCCTGGGAGGCCAGCGCCTGGAGCGCCAGGTTGATGTTGAAGTTGGTGCCGATGATGCCGAAGGCGATGCCGGCGGCCGGGATCTGGGTCGCCGCGTTCGGCAGCAGCTGGAACGGCAGGTTCACGAGGTTGCCGCCGATCGGCAGGCCCGTGCCCTGGTCGACCTGGAAGAGGTTGCTGAGCGGGATGTTGGTCTTCGGCGCGGTGGGGCCGGTCGGGTTCACGATAACCGTGGAGCCGTCGGGCTGGAGCACGCCGCCCACCACGGGGAGCGTCTGGCCGGGCACCCGGCCGGGCGCCGACTGGAAGCCCTGGCCCACCACGGTCGTGTTGCCGGCCTGGCCCGCCATGCCGCCGCCCCACTGGATGCCGATGGCCTCCAGCGCGTTGCGATCGAGGATCTCCATCCGCGCCTCGATTTTCACCTGGGGCAGGGGCACATCGAGCTGCTCGCGCACCAGCTTCTTGATGCGCTCCAGGTCGGCCGAGTAGTGCCGGATGAAGATCGTGTTGGTCGGCTTGTGAGCGCGGATCGTGATGCCCTTGGCCAGCACGTCCTGGCTCACGGACACCAGCGGCGCGGGCGCGCGCTGGGCGCCCTGCCCGTAGAGCTGGGCGAACGGGGGCTCCATGATCGGCGGGGACCCCGACGGCACAGACAGGGGCTGACCGGGAATCACGGTGGATACCGGCTGCGTGCCCTCGGGCGGGATCCCCAGGATGCCCTGGAGCGTGCGCGCCACTTCCTCCGGATCCGCGTAGGACAGCCGGACCGTCTCTTCCTGCAGCGGGCCGCGCCGGCGCGCTTCCTCGGCGGCGGCTTCGTTGATGGCGCGCCGCGCTGCCAACTCGGCCTCCTTCAGCTCGGCCTCGGCCAGCTTCGTGCGCGTCTCGATCTCGGCGCGGCGCTTGGCCTCTTCGACGCGCGCCTGCGCCTCGCGCTCCTTGGTGAGCTGATCCAGCGACACGATGCGGATCACGCCGCCCTTCTCGACCTTCGACAGGCCCTTGACCTCGAGGATCGTGTCGAGCGCCTGCTCCCACGTGACGTTGCGGAGCGACACCGACACCTTGCCGCGCACGTCCTCGCCGGCCACGATGTTCTTGCCGCTCTCCGCCGACAGGATGCGCAGCAGGTTCTGGATTTCGGCGTCCTTGAAGTCGAGCGAGATCAGCTTGCCGCCGTTCGGCGCCGCGGGCCGGCCCGTCTGCGCCTGCGCGACCACGATCGGGCTCGGCAGCGGGGCCACGCTCACGTCGTTCAGCCGAGCCGGTGTGTCGCCGGAATGGGCGACCCCGAAGACCCCGCCCAGGAGCAGCCCGGAAAAGATCGGGACCGCCAGCTTCCTCGTCGTGCGCCTCATCCCTGTCCCCCCTAGTCTGTGCGGACTCTGAGCGTCACGGTGGTGGGCGGCTGACCCGGACGCCCCGCGACGGAGAAGGTCAATGAATCCTTGCTGATCTCTGCGACGCGTCCGTCACCGAGCACGTCGCCGGGCTTGAGGATGTAGCCAATGCCGTCAGGCGCCTCGATGAGCCCGAGCGGTCCTTGCCGGCCGTCGATGATGCCGGCCAGCTTGACGGACGCCACCTGGAGGCCCTGCTTGCTGCCCTGGGCGACCGTGACCGGCACGAACGGATCCTTCCGTTCCTTCGCCTCGTACTTCGCCGGTGCCAGCGGCGGGCCCGCGTCCGGCGGGCGTGGCGCCACCGCGGCCCTCGGAGGCACGACGGGCGGCGCGGGCGGGGGCGGGGGCGAGCTGCAACCGACCAGGAGCACCGTGCCGACGAGCGTGGCGAGGCGCGCGCGGCTCATCGGCCGGCTCCGGCCGGGGCGGGCCCCGGAGGCCTCGGCGGCGCGGCGGGCGCGGCCGGAGCCGGCGACGCCGGGGCGCTCCCGTCGCGATAGATGTACGTGGCCATGGTCATCTCCGCGCGCACCGTGCCCGTGGCCTGGTTGATGCCGGAGATCCTGAAGTCGCCCAGGCTCACGAGGCGCTGGAGCTTGCCGAGCCGGTCGAAGAAGCCGCCCAGCTGGTGGTAGCCGGTCTCCGCGGTCACGTTGATCGGCACTTCCTGGAAACCCGGCTGCTCGACGGGCGCCCGCGGCTGGAACAGCGCCATGTTGAGGCCGGCCTGCGTCGCCATGTCGGACAGCGTCCGGTACAGCCGCGGCATCTCCTTCTCGGACGGCATCCGCTCCTTGGCGGCCTCCAGGCGCTTGCGCAGGGCCGCCACCTCGGTCCGGAACTCCCGCAGCGTGGCCTCGGTGGCCCGGGCGCTGGTGACCTCGGTCTTGAGCGACTCGTTCTGCTGCCAGAGGCCATCGCGCTCGAGGATCTTCGGCGAGATCACCAGGAAGTACGTCAGGCCGGCGACCAGCGCCAGCCCGACGACGCCGATGGCGATCTTCTGCGACTTCGGCAGCTCGAGGAGCGGCTCGAGAGAGGCCATGGCTCAGATCTCGAAGCGGCACGTCACCTCGAAGGTGATCGTGCGCACTGGCTTGGTGAGGTCCTGCCGGGACTCCACCAGGTCCACTTCCGCGAACTTGCCCGATGCCCGCAGGTTGGCCATGAAGTCCGAGAGCACCGTGGAGGAGTAGGTGACGCCGGCGAGGCGGAGCACCGGCCCGCGCTCTTCCATCCGCGTCAGCCAGAGGTCGCGCGGGACCGAGTCGATGACGGCGTCCAGCAGGTAGACGGGGCGAGTCTGCTTCCGGGCCACCGCGTCGATGGCGTTCACGCGGCTACGCAGCTCCTCGCTCTCCTTCTTGAAGCGCTGTCCCTCGGCGATGAGGGTCTTCAGACGGTCGATCTCCCGCTTGTTCTCGGTGATCTCGGTATTCAGCCGAGTCATCTCGCGGTCGAGCGGCCACCACCAGCCAACGAGAGCGACGACGAGGGCGGCGAACAAAATCCCGAACAGCCAGCCGAGGTTGAACGACGGGACCGAGAGCGTGAGCTTCTTCTTCGTGGGGGGTGGCGCGAGGTTGATCCTGATCGTCATGAGGGCTTGTCTCCCGGCCTTCGCAGCCCGAGCCCGACCGCGACGGCGAGGCTCGGGCCGATCCGCTCCATCTCCTCGGCCGGGAACCGGCTCGCATCCACCTGGATCCCCGCGAACGGGCGCGCCAGCTCGACGGGGATGCCCCAGGAGGAGGACAGGAACTCGTCGAGTCCGGACAGGCGCGCGCATCCGCCCGAGAGGATGATCTTGCCGATGCGCTCCGTCTCGGCCATGGAAGCGAAGTAGTCGAAGGTCCGCTGCACCTCGAGGGACAGCTCACGGGACACCGCCTCGAGCGCCGGGACCATGTCGTCCCAGTTCACGCCGACCGACTGCCCCTGCTTGGCCGCCTCCGCCTTCTCGAAGGGGATGCTGAGCCGCTGGGCGATGGCGTCGGTGTAGGTGTTGCCGCCGAACGGCACGTCCCGCGCGAAGATCGACAGGCCCTCGCGGATGACGTTGGTCTTCATCACGCTGGCGCCGATGTCGATCAGGGCGACGGCCTCCCCCTCGGCCCGGTTGCCCTGCTCGTACTGGTTCTGGAGGGCGAAGTCGTCGAGGTCCACCACCACGGCCTGGAGCCCGGCGTCCTCGACGGCGGACACGTACTCCAGCACCTTCACGCGCTTGACCGCCACCAGCATCACGTCCATCGCGTTGCCCGACTCGCCCATGACCTGGTAGTCGAGGAACACATCGTCGACCGCGAAGGGGATATGGTGCTCGGCCTCGAGCGTGATCGCGTCGGCCAGCTCCTTGGGGGACACCCGGGGGAGAGACACCCGCTTGGTGATGCCCTCGCGGCCGGAGATCGAGATGACGGCGGCCGTGGTCTTGATCCCCGCCCGGTCGACGCACTCCTTGATGGCCTCGGTGACCACCGCGGGGTCCTTGATGGTGCCCTCCGCGATGATGTCCCGGGGCATGGGCATCGTGGCGAAGGACTGCAGGGCGAACTCGCCTGCGCGACCCTCGGCCAGCTCGACCACCTTCACGACGCTCGAGCCGATGTCCAGTCCGAACGTGTTCTGCTTCTTTCGCAACCCGAACAGCGCCATACCGGGCTCCCGATCTCGCCGCCGCCCTCTCCGGAGGATGCGGCGGCGCGCGTGCCGACGAGTGGAGGGAAGTGACGTTCGGGAACTACCGATTGTTCCGTGTTGGTGACTGTATATGGGCGTTTCTCGTGCCCTCGCACTCATCCGGCGCTCCTCATGTTGTGGACCGGAACGCGAGCGCTACATCCAGGGGGGCCCGAATCGGCGTCACGGGTCGGGGGTCTCCCGGTAGGTGCCCGGTTTGACGACGAAACTTTCCGGCACCGTGGCGCCGCCCGTGCGAGCGGCGCGGCAGCCATACGCGATGTGCGCCCCACCCCCCACCGCGGTGACGGGATCCCGGAGGTTTCCGGAGATGACCTGCCCCAGGATGCGTGCCGGCCCCGACACCTGGATGTCGTTAACGGCGTACAGGAGCCCCTGGCTCTCGAAGTCCCCGGAGAGGCGAAGCCCTCCGTTGACGATGAGCCATCCCCGGAAGACGCCCCCGGGCCCGGTGCCCGCCCGGCCCTCCACCGTGACGACGGCGGGGCTCGCCGCGTCGATCCCGCCGCTGGCCGTGTCCACGAACACGACGCCGTCTCCCAGTCGGTTCAAGGAGCCGAAGCTCACGGCGCCCTGGTGGTAAGTGCCGCGCGACCTGGCGTAGGCCCGGAGCACGGACAGGTTGTCGGCGGTCAAGACGTGGGCGTCGAAGAGCGCCTGGCTCTGGCCCTGGGCGGCGTCGCCGGCCTCGTCGGGCATGTCGTCGCCGTCCGCGCCGAACACCTGGCCATCGCCGCGCTCGGTCAGCCCTTCGGCGGGCGGCTCCGCGACCCGGGTCGACAGCGTGCCGTATCGGCTTCCGCACGAGGTGTCGGCCCGGGCGTCGATCGTGGAGCCTCCGGCGAGCCTGATGTCGCCGCGCGCGCAAAGCGCGCACGGGAGGTCCAGGGCCGGAAAGCCGAAGTCCATGACCGTGGCCGTCACCCGCTGGTGAGCCTTCGTCCGCGGGTCCGCCGGCGAATCGCCGGGGACCCAGCCGATCGAGGTCAACAGGCGCTCGTTCGGCGCCGCGCCTGGCGCCACGTGGAGCCGGAAGCCGCCGATCGGGAGGCCGGCCGAGGCAACCGGCACGAGCACGCTGCCGTCGAACGGGGCGGGCACCGGGGTGGGCAGGGGCGAGGCGAGCACCCCGGGCGTGCCATTCGACATCCGGCCGGCGCTCAGCGCCCACACGGCGTGCTCGATGCCGGATTCGGCCACCGCTCGCGCCTGCGCGACCAGCAGCTGGTTGGTCGCGATCGTCGGCTCGGTCGCAGCGAGGACCGAGAAAGCGAGGGCGAGGGCGGCCAGGATCAGGAGGGCGACGAGGGCCATCGGCAAGGCGATGCCCTGCCGGCTCGCGAGGGCCGATGAGAGCAGGCGCCGGCCGGAGATCACCGGCGCGCGAGGAGAAGGGTGAGGACCGCGGACTTGGACGAGGGCGAGCGGCCCACACCGGTGAGCGGCGCATAGCTCACCGTGACCGTGACCTGCCTGAGGCCGTCGGCCAGGACTCCGGCGCACCCCGGACCGGTCCCGCAGTCCATGACGCGGACGCGGCGGCTGTACTGGGTGTACGGGGCGGCGACGGGCGACTCGTCCGGGAAGCTCGTGATGCCATCGACGGCGGGAGGGGCGTCGGCCGAGGGGGAGAGCCCGAGGTCATCCCGGGGCGGTGTCGCCGTCCACACGGCCATGCGCACCTGCTCGAGGCGCTGCCCGGCGAGGAACGTGGCGGTCGAGAGCTGGGAGCCTTCCTGGATGCCGTACGCGGAGAGCGGCACCGTGGCGACCAGCCCTGCGAGCCCCACGGCGATGATGCCCGCCGCCAGCGCGACCTCGACCAGCGTGAGGCCCCGCTGGCCGTACGCCAGCGTCGACACCGCAGACCTGCGTCAGGGACCGATCGTGATCCGGCCGGAGGCGGCGACGGTCACGGTCATCGTGCGGTTGTTGGCCGTGTTCGTCACCGTGTAAGTCGCGGCCGGTGCGGCCGCGCCCAGATAGTTGAAGATGGGGTTCGCGGTGCTGCTGAGGCTGAATCCCGACGGCAGCTTCAGATTGCCGGACCCGTCGGTGTTGGTCCCCAGCCAGGTCGTCCCGGCGCACGTCCCGATCTTGAGCCGGATCGCGCCGCTCGCGGTGACGACGCACATCGGCTGGTTCTGCCTGATCGCCTGCTGGCGTCCCTGGTTGAGGAAGGCGGCCAGCTCTTCCGCCGAGCTCTTGAGCGCCGCCGCCTGGTAGTAGGTCAAGAAGAACGGGATCGACGCCGTCGCGAGAATGCCGAGGATCGCGCACACCACCAGGAGCTCGGCCATGCTGAAGCCGCCCGCGCCTCGGGCCGTTCGAACGATTGTGGTTCTCACGGTGCCATCCATTTTCGTCTGTGTCGTGCGTCTGTGTCGTGCGTCTGTGTCGTGCGTCTGTGTCGTGTCGTCCGTCGGTATCGTGTGGTCGTCGTTCTAGCATCTCTGCTCCGCGGCGCTTCAGCGGCGCCGCCTGCCTCGTCGTGAGCGGATCTTAGCAAGGCGGCGATCGGGTCCGGAATGTCCAGAGATCGATACACCGCGGGCCGCCCGGAGGCCCGCCTGGCCCGCATCGCGCTCCGGAGAAGTCCTGCGGCGGCGCCGTCGCCCGTCATGGGACGAACGCGCCGAAGTACCAGTCGATGAGCCGGTCCTCGTACAGGAAGGCCACCATCCCGCCGAGAGCCAGGAACGGCCCGAACGGGACCGGGTCCTTCCGGCCCTTGCGGCCCAGGGCGAGGAGGACGACGGCCACCAGGCCGCCCGTCAGCGCGGCGAGGAGCATCGCGACCAGCAGGCCCTGCCAGCCCAGGAACGCGCCGAGCATGGCGGCGAGCTTCATGTCGCCCCCGCCCATCCCGCCCCCGCTCGCCACGATGATGACGAAGAAGAGGCCCCCGCCCACCAGCACGCCGATCAGGGCGTCGAGCCAGCGCGGCGCCCCCGTGAGCAAGCTCAGCGCGACGCCCACGACGATGCCGGGCAGGCTCACCACGTCGGGGATGATCTGGTGGTCGAGGTCGATCCCGGTGACGACCACGAGCGCCGAGGCGAGCAGCAGCCCGGGCACGAGCCCGATCCCGGGCCCGCGCGCCAGGAGGACCAGTACGAAGAGGATCCCGGTGGCGAGCTCGACGAGCGGGTAGCGCCACGAGATGGGCGCCGCGCACTGCCGGCATCGGGCGCGCAGGACGGCGAAGGACAGGAGCGGCACGTTGTCGTACCAGCGGATGGGCGTGTCGCACCGCGGACACTTCGAGCCCGGGCTGACGATGCTCGCGCCCTCGGGCAGCCGCGCGATCACGACGTTCAGGAAGCTGCCCACGCAGAGCCCGAACACGAGGGCGACGACGAGGGTGGCGGCCTCCGGGGTCATCGGACGGCGCCACGGCTGCGCTCGATCTGGCGCTCGGCATAGACGACGTCGGCGCGGTGCTGATCGGTCTGCTCGGGGGCCGAGCGGACCGAGGCGATGTACCGTGCCCACCACTCGCGGGCCCGGGCCGGATCCTTCGGCCCGTGGATCTCCGCCGCCACGCGGTAGCCCCAGCCATTGCCCGGGCTCATGAGGGCGCTCAGCGCGAGCCCCCGTTCGAGGGTGCGCTCCGCCTCCTCCTGCCGGCCCAGCTTGGCCAAGGCCAGGGCCAGGTTGAACACGGCGTTGACCTGGTTCGGGTTGAGCCGGAGCGAGTCCTGGAGGTGGACCGCCGCGGGCGCGGGCTCGCTCCGATACAGGTACACGGCGCCCACGGTGGACAGGACGTTGGGGTTCTTCGGCGCGTACGCGTACGCGCGGAGCGCGTTGCGAAGCCCCTCGTCTCGCTCGCCCAGGACCGTCTGGGCCAGCGCCAGCGACACCAGGGCGCGCGGGTTCTTCGGCAGGATCTCGACCGCGCGCTGGAGGTGTTCCCGAGCCGGGGCCACCTGTCCGCGCTGGATCTGGGTGAGGCCCAGGTTCACGTGGGGCAGGGCGGCCTCCGGCGACGTCTCGACCATGCGCAGGTAGAGCCGGTAATCGTCCTTCCAGTCCTCGTTGCGCGAAAGCGTGAGTACGGCGTAGGTGACCAGGAGGGCCATGACGGGCAGGGCCACATACGCCTTCACCTGCCGCGCCCGGCCGGCGTCCGTCCGCTCGAGGTCGCCGAGCAGGGGGCGCAGCGCCGCCCCGGCGGCGATGCAGAAGCCCACGCTGGGCAGGTAGAGGAAGCGCTCGGCCATGATGGGCGCGGAGAGCGGTAGGAAGTTGACCCCGGCGGATGGGATCAGCGCGATCGCGAACCAGAGCGCACCGAAGGCCACCACCGGCCAGCGCCGGACGGCGACGGCGACCAGCCCGATCACGGCCACGAGGAAGCCCACGGCGAGCCACCAGACCGCCGGGGGTGGCGGCGTCACCGGCACGATCGGGTAGTAGGCGTTGGCCGGAAACGGCACGAGCGCCAGCCACGCGTACCAGGCGACGATCTTGATGCCGGTGAGGGCGCGGACGATGAGCGGCGCCCACGCGGGGCCGTCCGAGTCGGTGAGGCCTCCGATGGCCAGCAGCCGGAGCCACGCGTAGAGACCGATGACGCCGGCGTAGGGCATGCACCGCGCGATCGTCGGGGCCAGGGCCCGCCCGCCCAGGCCGGGACGATCCCGGGCCCAGTCGTAGAGCGCCAGGACCAGCGGCAGCACGACCGCCACCTCCTTCGAGGCGAGCGCCAGGAAGAACGCGGCGAGGGAGCCCGCGGCCCAGAGCGGCCGTCCGGTGTCGCGCCAGCGCGCGTAGCCGAGAACGGCCATCAGGAAGAAGAGCGTGGCGAAGATGTCCGTGCGGCCCGACACGAAGGCCACCGACTCCGAATGGAGCGGATGCAGCGCGAAGAGCACGCCCGCGCCACCTGCGGCCACGCGACGACGCGTCAAGCGCCAAGCCAGCGCGAGGACGGCGAGTGATGTCGCGAGGTGGGCGAGGACGTTGGTCAGATGAAAGCCGAGCGGGTTCAGCCCCCACACCTGCAGGTCCAGGAAGAACGTGAACGTGATGAACGGACGATAGTAGTGGCTGGCCTCCTGCACCTCGGCCCAGAAGTGCGTGGCCAGCGCCGGCCACAGATCGCGCCAGTCGTGGAGCTGGTAGCTCCGCTGGATCAGCAGCGTGTCGTCCCACACGAATTCGAACGCGAGTGTGCCCGCGAACGCCATGAGCGCGGCGAGGGCCACGACCACCGCCACGAGGGGGGTGAGGCGCAGCGCGGGACCATCCTGCGGGCCGAGGGGCCGGGGAGGCTCGCTTCGGAGCTCTTCGACGGACCGTTTGTCGAGCGTCGGCGGGGTGGGCCGCTCGAGGAGCGCGGGAGACGTGAGGTTCATTCGCTGAGCCGTCCGGTCGCCGCAAGTGCGACGGGGGAGGGGTTGCCCCCTCCCCCCGTCGGCTCTGGCCGTGTGGCCGGTGCTGGCTACGGCAGGCTGATCGTCGTGCCGTCGCCGCTCGCGCTGACCGTGAAGGTGCCGTTGGCGTTCGAAGCGTAGCTGTAGCTGGACCAGCCCGGGTTGCCACCGGACGGAGGCGCCGGGGTCGAGGGCATGAACGGGCCAGCCGACTGACCCTGCGAGTTCGTTGCGGCGCTGTTCAGAGCGGCCAGCGTGCCCGGGAGCGAGCCCATGTGCGCCGAGTACATGTTGATGGCGGACACGAGCGTGCGGGAGTCGGCCTGCGCCTTGGCGATGCGGGCCCGCGCCTGGATGTTCGCGTAGAGCGGGATCGCGATCGCGGCCAGGATGCCGATGATGGCCACGACGATCATCAGCTCGATGAGCGTGAAGCCACGCTGATTGCCCAACGCCTTCCGTCTCTTGTGCCAGAAGCTGATCATTTCTGGGGTCCCCCCTGTTAGTGTGACGGGCCGATCACGCGGCCCACGTTCTTGTCGGCTGCTTCTCTCCTCGGTGCAGGTTCGGTGCCACCGATGCAGCCCCCTTGGCCGAGCACCCGCCTGAGATCCACGAGGACATCGATTCTCGCGGCTCCCCTCCCCGAACCCCGTGAAAAAATGGTCTCCGAAGCGCGGTCCGGGTGCTGGCCCTGGCCGGTCGCCGCGCGGCAGTCTTCGGGCCCCGCGGGTGTCCGGGTGACAAGACTTGTTAGTCCGATGACCAAGGAACGTCAGGTGCTCACCCACCGCTGCATTCCTCCTCTGCTTGTGCCGCCGCCGCTGTGCACCTGCCCCGCCCACGGACCGGCTCGCGTGCTGGAGCCACGTCCCCGCGGAGACCACGAGGACGGCGACGGCGAGTCGCGTCCACCCGAGCTGCCGCGCGGAGGGCGGGTGCCCGGCCGCCGCCGTCACCGCCAACCGGCTACTTGATCAGCGTGACGAGGCGGAAGATCGGCAGGTACATGGCCACCACCATGCCGCCGATGACGATGCCCAGGAACACGATCATCAGCGGCTCGAGCAGCGCGGTGAGCGCGGTGACCGCCGTGTCGACCTCGTCGTCGTAGAAGTCCGCGATCTTGGACAGCATGGCGTCGAGGGCGCCCGTCTGCTCGCCGACGTTGATCATCTGGGTGACCATCGGCGGGAACACGGACGAGGCGCGCAGGGGGTCGGCGAGGGTGCGGCCGGCGGTGACGGCGGCTCGGCACTGGAGGACGGCCTTCTCCACGACCTTGTTGCCCGCCGTCTTGGCGGTGATGCGAAGGCCTTCGAGGATGGGGACGCCGGAGGAGACCAGCGTGCCGAGCGTGCGCGTGAAGCGGGCCACCGCCACCTTGCGGATCAACGTGCCGAAGACGGGTGTCTTGAGCAGCATGGCGTCGATCGTGGACTTGCCCTGCTCGGTCTTGTAGTACTGCCGCACGGCGAACACGAGCCCGATCACGCCGAGGATGATGTAGATGAACTTGGTCTGGGCGAAGTCCGAGAGCCAGAGCACGATCTGCGTGGGCAGCGGCAGGTCGGCGCCCAGGTTCTTGAACATCTTCGCGAACTCGGGGATGACGAAGGTCAGCATGAACAGCACGACGAGGAACGCCACGCCGATGATCGTGGCCGGGTACACCATGGCCGCCTTGATCTTCCGCTTGAGGGCGGCCGCCTTCTCGATGTAGACGGACAGGCGCTGGAGGACCACGTCGAGGATACCGCCGGCCTCGCCCACCGCCACGAGGTTCACGAAGAGGTCGGTGAAGACCTTGGGATGCCGCTTGAGGGCGTCGGCAAGGGTCGAGCCGGACTCGACGGACCGGGCCACGTTCGCGGTCACGCCCCGCAGGGTCTTCGAGTCGCTCTGCTCGGCGAGGATGTTCAGGCACTGCACCAGGGGCAGGCCGGCGTCGATCATGGTCGAGAACTGGCGCGTGAAGATCGCCATCTCGCGGTCGGTGACGCCGCCCCCGAACTTGGCGATGGTGCGTCCGCCCGCCTTCTCGGAGATCTTGGTGACGAGGATCGACCGGTTGCGCAACTCACCGACGGCGGACGTCCGGTCAGTCGCCTCGATCTCTCCCGTGGTCACCCCTCGCGCTCCGCGACCCTGGTAGGCGAACACCGGCATGAGTTCTCCCTCCTGGTGACGTCCCGGCTATCGTGAGGCGGCTCGTTGAGCCCCGCGCATCAGACTAATGCCGGGCGGTGGGACTGTAGAGGCCCGTGGCGGTTAGCCCATGCTGCGAGGTCATGACCGCCGGCCGAACGGCGATCCCCCGCCGCTCCCGGCGGCAGACGCGGGCGCCCCCGCGCCCCCGCCGGCCCGGTGGACTTCAGGAGCTGGTCGAGCTCGTCCGGGAGCGTGCTCCGGTTGACCGCCTCGTCGCGCGCGATCTTCCGCTTCTGCACCGCGTCGCACAGCGACTGGTTCATCGTCTGCATGCCGAACTTCTGCCCGGCCTGCATGACCGAGTAGATCTGGTGGATCTTTTCCTCGCGGATCAGGTTCCGGATGGCCGGCGTGGTGACCATGATCTCGAGCGCCATCACGCGGCCCCGCCCGTCCGCGGTGGGGACCAGCTGCTGGGAGAGCACGCCTTCGAGCACGAGGGAGAGCTGGGCCCGCACCTGGCCCTGCTGGCTCGTCGGGAACACGTCGATGATGCGGTTCATCGTCTGCGCGCAGGAGTTCGTGTGGAGCGTGCCGAGGGTGAGATGGCCGGTCTCGGCGATCGTCAGGGCGGCGCTGATCGTCTCCAGGTCGCGCATCTCGCCGACGAGGACCACGTCCGGGTCCTGGCGGAGGATGGACTTCAGCGCGTTCTTGAACGAGTGCGTGTCCGAGAACACCTCGCGCTGGTTCACCAGGCTCTTCTTGTGCTGGTGCACGAACTCGATGGGGTCCTCGATGGTCATGATGTGGTCGCTGCGCTCGGAGTTGATCTTGTCGATCATCGCGGCGAGCGTGGTCGACTTGCCCGATCCCGTCGGCCCGGTCACGAGGACGAGGCCCTTGGGGCGGTCGGCCAGCTGCTCGACGATGGGCGGCAGGTTGAGGTCGGAGAACGACCGGATCTTGAACGGGATCACGCGGATGGCCGCGGCCACCGCGCCCCGCTGACGGTACACGTTGCAGCGGAAGCGGGCGAGGCCCTGGATCCCGAAGGACAGGTCGAGCTCGTTCTCCTCCTCGAACTTCTGCTTCTGCCCTTCGTTCAGCACGCTGTAGGCGAGGCGCTGGGTGTCCTGCGGCGTCAGCTGCTCGAACTGGTTGAGCCCGACGAGGCGTCCGTTGAGCCGGATCTGCGGGTAGGTGCCGGTCGTGACGTGCAGATCCGAGGCTCCGCGCTCGATCATGATCGTCAGCAGGTCGTGCATCGTGGCCGCCATGCTCTCTCCCTATCCCATCGTGACGCGGAGGACCTCGTCGACGGTGGTGACGCCGTCCAGGACCTTCTGGAGCGCGTTCTGGCGGAGGGTCTTCATACCCTGGGCGAGGGCCACCTCGCGGATCTCCGTGGTGGGGGCGTTGGCAGGATGAGCCCGCGCAGCTCCTCGGAGATCGGCATCACCTCGTAGATCGCCACGCGGCCCTTCATGCCCGTGAAGTTGCAGGCCGGGCAGCCCTTGCCCTTGTAGAACTGCACGCGGCCCAGCCCCTGCGGGACGTGGCCGTAGGGGGCCAGGGCCTCCTCGTCCGCCTCGTAGGGCTGCCGGCAGTCCTTGCAGATCTTCCGCCCCAGCCGCTGGGCCAGGATCACCGTGAGGGCGGAGGAGACCAGGAAGGGCGGGATGCCCATGTCGAGCAGCCGGGCCACCGTGGACGGGCAGTCGTTGGTGTGCAGCGTGGTCAGCACCAGGTGGCCGGTGAGCGCGGCGCGGATGCCGATCTGCGCCGTCTCGAGGTCCCGCGTCTCGCCGACCAGGATGATGTCCGGGTCCTGGCGCAGGAAGCTCCGCAGCGCGGCGGCGAAGGTGCGGCCGATCTCCTCGTTGACCTGGCACTGGTTGACGCCCTTGAGGTTGTACTCCACCGGATCCTCGGCGGTCATGATGTTCACGTCCGGCGAGTTGATCGTGTGGATGGCGGAGTAGAGGGTCGTGGTCTTGCCCGAGCCCGTGGGGCCGGTGATCAGGATCATCCCGTAGGGCTGGCGGATGGCCTTGCCGAACTGCTCGAGGCTCCAGGGGTCGAACCCGAGCAGCCCCAGGTCGAGCTGCAGCGCTTCCTTGTCCAGGATGCGCATGACCGTCTTCTCGCCGAAGATCGTGGGCAGCGTGGACACGCGCAGGTCGATCTCGCGCTGGTTGTAGCGCAGCTTGATCCGGCCGTCCTGGGGCAGGCGGCGCTCCGCGATGTCCAGGCTGGCCATGATCTTCACGCGCGAGGTCAGCGCCGCCTCCAGCCGCTTCGGCGGCGTTATGATCTCGTGCAGCACCCCGTCCATCCGGAACCGCACGCGGAATACCTTCTCGTACGGCTCGAGATGGATGTCCGACGCCCCGCGCCGGATGGCGTCCACGAAGATCATGTTCACGAGCCGGACGACCGGGGCCTCGTCGGCCGACTCCTTCAGCTCGAAGATGTCGAGCTTCGACCAGGTGTCCTCTTCGCCCTCCACGAGCTCGACGTCCTGGGAGCCTTCCATCTCCGAGATCACCTCGGCGATTCCGGACGCCTGGACGTCGTAGAGGCGGTCGATGGCCTTGCGGATGGCGCCCTGCGAGGCCACGACGGGCACGACCTGGAGGTTCGTCATGAAGCCGACGTCGTCCACCGCGAAGACGTTCGTCGGGTCGGCCATGGCCAGCGTGAGCTGGTTGGCGCGGCGCTGGATGGGCAGCACCTCGTACTTTCGGGCGATCTGGGACGGCACCAGCTTGAGGACTTCGCCGTCGATGTCGAGCTGCGAGAGCTGGATGGCCGGGATGCCATACTGCTTGGACAGGAAGGCGAACAACTGCTCATCGCTGATCAGGTTGAGCCGGACGAGGATCGAGCCGAGCTTCTCGTTGGTGCCCTTCTGCTCGGCGAGGGCGCGCTGGAGCTGCTCCTGATCGATCACGCCTTCTCTGACCAGGAGGTCGCCGAGCCGACGGCTGACGGGCTGTCCGAGTTTCGGTTCCGCCATTTAGACCTTGCGGAGGGCGGCACCCCCCGGTCGCACGATCATACTCCCGCCAGCTTCTTGAGCGTATTTGTAAAGGCTTTTTGGGCTTCCTCCTGGTACAGCACGAAAAGCACCTGCTTCAGGCTGGAGTTGCCGCCCTTCAAGTGCGTCACGACCGTGGTGAGCATGGCGTCGGCGGACTGCGCCGGTGAGACCCCGCCCGCCCCGCTCCCGAGGGCGGGAAACGCGATCGACGTCAGCCGATGCTTCTCGCAGATGGCAAGCGAAGATCGCGTGGCGGCGGCGATCTTCTCGACGTCCGGCTTCACCGCCGGTCCCATGGTGGCGGCGTGGATCACGTGGGTGGCGGGCAGGTTGCCGGCCACCGTCAGCACGGCCTCGCCGATCTCGATCGGGCCCTGCCGCACCGCGTCCTCCTCGATCACGGTGCCGCCCTTGCGCTTCATGGCGCTGGCCACGCCGGTGGCCATGAGGAGGTCGGCGTTGGCGGCGTTGACGATGGCGTCGACCTCGGACTCCGTGATGTCGCCCAGGGCGATCGATACCGTGGCCGGACCGATCTTCGCCTTCATTGCGCGTCTCCGGTGATCCGAGGCCCCGGTGCCTCGACGCGGCGCACTTCGCTCTCGCGCGCCTTCACGCGCTCCCAGCTCTCGTCCAGGTCTTGCGCGGACGCGTCGGCCACCGCGCGGCCCTCGGCCCTCATCTCCGCCTCTACCTCCATGAAGCGTCGTGTGAACTTCTCGTCGGCCTGCCTCAGCGCGTCCTCCGCGTCCATCCCGAGGAGGCGGGCCACGTTCACGATCGAGAACAGCAGGTCGCCGAGCTCCTCGCGGATGCGGCCGGCGTCTCCGGCGGCCACGCTCTCATCCAGCTCGGCCATTTCCTCGCGCACCTTCGCCCACGCCGGTTGCCAGTCGGTCCAGTCGAAACCCACACGTGAGGCCTTCGCTTGCAGGCGCTGGGCTCGGAGCAGCGCGGGGAGCGCGCGGGGGACGCCCTCCAGCGCGGATCGACGGGTCCCATCGGCCTTGCCCTCGTCCTGCTTGATGCGCTCCCACTGGGCGAGCGCCGCGCGCGCGTCGGCGACGGGAGCGCCGGCGAACACGTGCGGGTGGCGCCGGATCATCTTGTCGCAGAGCTGTGCGAGCACGTCGCGCATCGAGAACTCGCCCTGCTCGCTCGCGACCTGGGAGTGGAACACCACCTGGAAGAGGAGGTCGCCCAGCTCCTCCGCGAGCCCGGCCCGCGTGCCCGAGTCGATGGCGTCGAGAACCTCGTACGCTTCCTCGATCAGGTACGGCTTGAGCGATTCGCGCGTCTGCTCGCGGTCCCACGGGCAACCGCCGTCGCCCCTGAGGCGGGCCATGATGGAGAGCAGAGACTCGAAGAGAGCGCCGGGGGAATCAGCCATGGGACAGTCCTGGGAGCGCAATCGAGTATACACAAGCGCGGGCGGTCCTTGAAGGACTTCGAGCGGCGTGCTAGCCTGCGCCGGAGTCCACGAGGAGCGACGCGGTGAGTGAGGAAGAAGCGTTCAAGGTCACGGATCGTCGGCGGCGCGCGGACGACGAGGAGCCCGCGCCCAGCGTCGCATCCGCGCCGCCCCGTCCCGCCGAGACCGCGGCTCCGCCTCCGCGGCCCGAGGCGCTGCGCCCCGAACCCTCGCGGATCGAGTCGCCTTCCGCTCCACCGCCCGACGAGCTCGACCTGCAGGGCCTCTTCGTCATGTTCGCGAGTTCTGCGTTGATCGGCCTCGGTGCCGCCCCCGATCCGATGACCGGGCTCCAGCGCATGGATCTCGACCAGGCCCAGGAGGCCATCGAGACGCTGCTGCTCCTACGAGTGAAGACGGAAGGCAATCGTACCGAGGCGGAGAACCGGCTGCTCGAGCAGATTCTCTACGATCTCCAGATGCGCTTCGTCCGCATCACCGAGGGAGGCGGCGCCCCTGGCCCGGGTGGCCTGGGTGGCGCGCCGCCGACGGGGCGAAGTCCCCTCAGGTAGCACCGCGGCCCTCGAGGCCAGCCCGCCGCCGATCAGCGGGTGGCGATGATCAGCTTTCCTGGCTGGATCTCGAGCTCCTGCACCACCGCCGGCACTTGCCAGCGCATGATCCGTTGGCTCGTGGGGCCGAGCATCAGCGACAGGAGCCAGCCGCCCAGTTCCTGCTTGCCGAGCCGGAAGTTCGACAGTTCGATGCGCCCATAGGTACGGTCGCCCCGGAGCCCCCTCGCCTCGAGGAGCACCCGGCCCTTGATGGTGACCCAGATGGGGTAGTCGAGCCGGCTGTCGGAGATGTAGGGCAAGAGCTGGGCGAACGGAGGCCCCTGGAGGAGGTTCCGCAAGGGCGTCTGCCCCTGCATCTCGAGCTGACCCGCCGTGAATCGCACCATGATGGGGTCGAACGGCAGGCCAGCGGCTTCGGCGAGATGGTTGGCCAGGAAGGCGTTGGCCTCTTGCTCCGTGATCACAACCGGGTCCTGTCGAGACGAGCGACCGGACTGCCGGAGCACGAGCTCGTAGAGCTTCTGCTGGGCAGAGAGCCCGTCGGCCCGGCTGTACCGGGTTGGCTGAGTGTCGGGGGGGGCGGTGATGTTCCCGGACATGAAGATCAGGCCGAGGGCGGCCATGACGATCACCATGAAGATGACCAGGACCGCCAGGCACCCGAAGCAACCGAGCCTCATGCGGCGACATTAGCACTCCAAGCTCGATAGATATTAAGAGGTTTATAAAAAATTCCGCGCCAAGCCCCGATCAGCTATTGACAGAGATCAACTCATGAAATATAAGTAATCAACACTCAGATATGGCCCGGCTGAGACCGGGACAATGACACGAGGAGGATGGAGATGGCAATTCTCAGGTGGCGAACGGTGGACCAGTCGATGGATCCCTTCCGTGAAGTGGCCGATATCCAGTCCGAGATGAACCGGTTGTTCAGCCTGTTCGGTCCCGCCAACGGGAGCATGCCCCGCGATCGGGCCTGGGCTCCCCCGATGGACATGGAGGAGACGAAGGACGAGCTCGTCGTGACCGCCGAGCTGCCCGGTGTGGAGGAGAAGGCGATCAATCTCTCGATCACCGGCGACCTGCTCACCCTGAGAGGCGAGCGCATGGCCCGCGAGCCGAAGGCGGAGGGGTCGTATCGCGGTGAGAGGCGGTTCGGGCGATTCGAGCGCACGGTGAGCCTGCCGTTCCCCGTGCAGGCGGACAAGGTCAAGGCGACGTACCGGGACGGCGTGCTCACGATCACGCTGCCCAAGGTCGAGGAGATCAAGCCGCGGGAGATCAAGATCGGAGTGCAGTAACGTGCGGCGACGGGCGGGGGGCGAGCGCTTCCCGCCCGTCGTCTCTTCGCGACCCAGATGACCTCAACAGGAGAGTGAGACATGGCGAAGGTGATCGGCATTGACCTGGGGACGACGAACTCGGTCGTCGCAGTGGTGGAAGGTGGCGACCCCGCGGTGATCCCCAGCCAGGAAGGCAGCCGCCTGACGCCCTCGGTGGCGGCATTTACCAAGGAGGGCGAGACCCTCGTCGGTCAGGTGGCCAAGCGTCAGGCCATCACCAACCCCGAGAACACCGTGTTCTCGATCAAGCGATTCATGGGGCGGCGGCACGACGAGGTCGTGCAGGAGATCAAGCTCGTCCCCTACAAGGTGGTGAAGGCGCAGAACGGAGACGTGCGCGTCGAGGTCCGCGGCAAGGTCTACTCGCCGCCCGAGATCTCCGCACTGGTGCTGCGCAAGCTCAAGGAGGCGGCGGAGGCCTACCTCGGCGAGACGGTCACCAAGGCCGTCATCACCGTACCCGCCTACTTCAATGACAGCCAGCGGCAGGCTACCAAGGACGCCGGCGCGATCGCCGGCCTCGAGGTCCTGCGCATCGTCAACGAGCCCACGGCGGCCGCCCTCGCCTACGGCCTCGACAAGAAGAAGGACGAGACCATCGCCGTGTACGACCTCGGCGGCGGCACGTTCGACATCTCGATCCTCGAGATCGGCGAGGGCGTCGTCGAGGTGAAGGCCACCAACGGCGACACGCACCTCGGCGGTGACGACTTCGACCAGCGCGTGATGGACTGGATCGCTGACGAGTTCAAGCGAGAGCACGGCATCGACCTCCGCAAGGACCGCATGGCGCTCCAGCGGCTGAAGGAGGCGGCGGAAAAGGCCAAGTGCGAGCTGTCCACGACCGTGCAGACGGAGCTCAACCTGCCGTTCATCACCGCTGACGCCACCGGTCCCAAGCACCTGGTGCTCACGCTCACGCGCGCCAAGCTCGAGTCGCTGGTCGCCGACCTGGTGGAGCGCAGCCTGACACCCTGCCGCGAGTGCATGCGCCAGGCCGGCGTGACGCCGGGCGAGATCGACGAGGTCATCCTGGTGGGCGGCCAGACCCGCATGCCGAAGGTGCAGGAGGAGGTCAAGAAGCTCTTCGGCAAGGACCCGAACAAGAGCGTGAACCCGGACGAGGTCGTGGCGGTGGGCGCCGCGATCCAGGCGGCGGTGCTGACCGGCGAGGTCAAGGACCTGTTGCTCCTGGACGTGACGCCGCTGTCCCTGGGCATCGAGACCCTGGGTGGCGTGTTGACCCGGCTCATCGAGGCGAACACCACGATCCCGACGAAGAAGGCCGAGACGTTCACCACCGCGGCGGACAGCCAGCCGTCGGTCGAGGTACACGTGCTCCAGGGCGAGCGGCCGATGGCCCGCGACAACCGCACGCTGGGCCGGTTCCACCTGGATGGCATCCCGCCCGCGCCGCGCGGCGTGCCGCAGGTCGAGGTGACGTTCGACATCGACGCCAACGGCATCCTGAACGTGGCGGCGCGAGACAAGGCCACGGGCAAGCAGCAGAACATCACCATCACGGCCTCGTCCGGCCTCAGCAAGGACGAGATCGATCGGATGAAGCGCGAGGCCGAGGCCCACGCCGCCGAGGACGCGAAGAACCGCGAGAGCATCGAGGTCAGGAACCACGCCGACTCGCTCGTCTACTCGACGGAGCGGACGCTGCGCGAGCACGGTGACAAGATCTCGGCCGAGGACAAGGCCGGGATCGAGGCGGCGTTGAACGAGACGCGGGAGGCGTTGAAGGGTGACGACCTCGAGGGGATCAAGCGGGCCCAGGAGGCGCTGACCCAGGCGTCGCACAAGCTCGCCGAGCTGATGTACCGCGCGGCGCAGCAGAGCGGCGCCTCGGCGGGACCGTCGCCGGGTCCGCAGGAGACGCCCGAGTCGGGCAAGGGGGACGTGATCGACGCCGAGTTCAAGGATCTCGGCGAGAAGAAGTAGGAGGGAACGGGCGGGCGCCGGGTGGTGAAGCCGGCGCCCGCCTCGACCGATGATGCGCGACTACTACGCGGTGCTGGGTCTCGGAGTGGCCGCCACGCCGACGCAGATCCGGCATGCCTACCAGCGGCTCGCCCGCCGGTATTCCCCGGACGTGAATCTCTGGGACCGGGAGGCCCAGTCCCTGTTCGAGGAGATCTCCCAGGCGTATCGGGTGCTGAGCGATCCCTCGGCGCGCCAGCTCTACGACCGGCAGCCGGGGCCGCGCCCCGGTCAAGAGCGCGGCGCCGGCGAGCGGCGCGGGCGTCGCGGCGACGACCTGCACGTGCCGGTCGCGCTGACACTGGCCCAGGCCTACAGCGGGTTGACGCTGGATCTGCCTGTCGACCGGCTCTCGCCGTGCGTGGCGTGCACCGCTACCGGCGCCCGGCCGGGCGCCCGCGCCGGCGCGTGCGGCCACTGCGCAGGCACGGGCGCCGTCTGGCGCCGGGACGGCGTCGTGGCCTCGCCCGAGCCGTGCCCGGCGTGCGACGGGTCGGGCCAGCGTGTGACCGAACCGTGCGATGACTGCCGGGGCCGCGGGGTGCGGACGGCCCATGCGGTGGTGCCGGCGGGGATCCCCGCCGGCGTCGACACCGGCGGTCAGATCCGTGTGCCCGGGGAAGGCCACGCCGGGCCCTTCGGTGGCGCCCGTGGCGACCTGGTCGTCCTCACCCGCGTGCACGACGATCCCTCATTCGCGCGCAAGGGCGACAACCTGCACTGCGATCTGACGGTGAGCGTGGCGGAAGTCCTGCTGGGTGCGCGCATCCCGCTCGCCACGCCCAACGGGCCGCTCGACCTCGTGCTGCCGCCCGGAACGCAGAGCGGCCAGATGCTCCGCGTGCGCGGCAAGGGGATGCCGCGGCTCGCCGGCGAGGGCAAGGGGGACCTCTACGTCACCGCGCGGGTCGAGATCCCGCGCGACCTCGACGTGCGCACGCAGGAGATGGTGCGGGCGCTGGGGCGTCTCCTGCCCGGCCCGCGTGGCGGGGCGCCACGGAGGAGCGCGCAGACATGACCGACCGGGGCAAGCCGCTGTACATGATCGGCGTGGTGGCCGAGATGCTGAAGATGCACCCGCAGACGCTCCGGATGTACGAGAGGAAGGGGCTCATCCGCCCCAGTCGGACCGTCGGGAAGACTCGCATGTACTCGGTGGACGACGTCGAGGAGATCGCCCGGCTCGTGCGGCTCACGCGTGACCTCGGAGTGAATCTGGCCGGGGTCGAGATCATCCTAAAGATGAGGAGCCGCATGATCGAGATGCAGCGAGAGATCGAGCAGCTCATGCACTACGTGCGGGAGGACGCTGCGCAGTCGTCGGACGGCCGGGCCCGCAACACGGGCGAGGCTCTTGTGCGCGCCGCGACCAGCCAGCTCCGACCGGTCGATCTCTTCTGAGAGAGGACCATCACATGACCGACGAGCTCAAGACCGCATCCATCGCCGAGCCCGAACCGCGACCCACGGGGGCCGAGGACGAGATCGCCATCCTGCCCCTGCGCGATACCGTCCTGTTCCCGCAGGCCGTGCTGCCGCTCGCCGCCGGGCGCGAGTCGTCCGTGCGCGTGATCGAGGAGGCGGTGGCGGCTCACCGGCAGATCGCTGTCTTCACGCAGCGCGAAGCCGGCACCAACGAGCCCACCACGGCGGACCTCCATCGCGTCGGCACCGCGGCCTCGATCCTGAAGGTGCTCAAGCAGCCGGATGGCACGGTGCGTCTGGTCGTTCACGGCCTCCGGCGCGTCGAGATGGTCGAGGTGGTGCAGGTGCGCCCGTACCTGCGGGCGCGGGTGGTGACCCTCGCCGAGCCGGCGCCGGGCGCCGGTGACATCGAGGCGCAGGCGCTGATGCGGAACGCCGCGACGCTCTTCCGCCAGGTCGTGGAGCTGTCACCGTTCCTGCCCGACGAGCTGGCCGGCGTGGTGCAGAACGTCGAGGAGCCTGGCGCGCTCGCCGACACCATCGCGGCGTCGCTGCCCGCGCTGTCGACCGCCGTCAAGCAGGAGCTGCTCGAGACGACGGACGTCAAGGCGCGGCTCGCCCGCCTCGTCACCGCGCTGACCAAGGAGGCGGAAGTCCTCGAGCTGGGCTCGAAGATCCAGTCGCAGGTGCAGTCCGAGATGGGCAAGAGCCAGCGCGAGTACTACCTGCGCGAGCAGCTCAAGGCCATCCAGAAGGAGCTGGGCGACAGCGACGGCCGGAGCCAGGAGGTGGACGACCTCCGGGAGAAGATCGAGGCCGCCGGGATGACCGAGGAGGCGAGGACCGAGGCCCTGCGCGAGCTGGACCGGCTCGCCAAGATGCCGCCGGCGGCCGCCGAGTACACGGTGGCCCGGACGTACCTCGAGTGGCTGGTGGCGCTGCCGTGGGCGAAGGAGAGCGTGGACACGCTCGACATCGCCGCGGCGCGCACGATCCTTGACGAGGACCACACGGGCCTCGACAAGGTGAAGGACCGCATCATCGAGTACCTGGCCGTGAAGAGCATCCGGCCCGCGGGCAAGGACCCGATCCTCTGCTTCGTGGGACCGCCCGGCGTGGGCAAGACCTCGCTCGGCCGGTCGATCGCGCGGGCGCTCGGTCGCAAGTTCCACCGGATCTCGCTGGGCGGCATGCGCGACGAGGCCGAGATCCGCGGCCACCGGCGGACCTACATCGGCGCCCTGCCCGGGCAGATCATCCAGGGGTTGCGGCGCGCGGGCACCAGGAACCCGGTGCTCATGCTGGACGAGGTCGACAAGCTCGGGATGGACTTCCGGGGCGATCCCGCCTCGGCGCTGCTCGAGGTCCTCGATCCCGAGCAGAACGTGGCGTTTCGCGACCACTACGTGGACGTGGCCTTCGACCTCACGAAGGTGCTGTTCATCACGACGGCCAACGTGCTCGATACGGTGCCGCCGGCGCTGCGCGACCGGATGGAGATCATCGAGATCGGCGGCTACACCGAGGAGGAGAAGGTCAAGATCGCGCGCGCGCACCTCGTGCCCAAGCAGGCCTCGGAGCACGGGCTGGCCGCGGGCGAGCACCTCACCTGGTCCGACGCCGCGCTACGCCTGCTGATCCGGGGCTACACGCGGGAAGCGGGCCTGCGCAACCTCGAGCGCGAGATCGCGACGGTCACGCGGAAGATCGCCCGGCGGCGGGTCGAGGGCCACACCGAGCCGGTCGACGTGACGGACGCCCTGGTGGGCGAGCTGCTCGGCGCGCGCCGCTTCCTGCACGAGGAGGTCGCGGAGCGGACACGCGTCCCCGGGGTCGCGGTGGGGCTGGCGTGGACGGCCGCGGGCGGTGACATCCTCTTCATCGAGGCCACGCGCATGAGGGGCGGCAAGACGCTGACCCTCACCGGTCAGCTGGGCGACGTGATGAAGGAGTCGGCCCAGGCCGCGCTGTCCTGGGTCCGCTCACATGCGGCGGAGCTCGGGGTCCGGCCCGACTTCTGGGAGTCGAGCGACCTGCACGTGCACATCCCGGCGGGAGCCATCCCCAAGGACGGCCCCTCCGCGGGCGTGACCATGGTCACGGCCTTGGTATCGCTGCTGACCCGGCGAGCGGTCCGCCCAGGCCTCGCCATGACCGGCGAGGTCACGCTGTCGGGCCGCGTGCTCCCCGTGGGCGGCATCAAGGAGAAGGTGCTGGCGGCGCACCGCGCGGGGGTGCGGACCATCGTGCTCCCGAGCCGAAACGAGAAGAACCTGCTCGAGGACGTGCCGGCGGAGATCCGGAAGGACATGACCTTCCACCTTGTCGACTCGGCCGACGAGGTCCTCGCGGCGGCCCTGGAGACGGCTTCCTACCATGGCTCGCTGCTCGGCGAGCAGCTCCTGGAGGCGCACAACTAATGACCCGCGCAGAATGCGGTAACCGCCACGGGCCTCTACAGTCCCACCGCTCGGCATTGGTCTGATGCGCGGGGCTCACTAGCGTAACGTCGTGCCGACACAGGCTGAAATCGGGAGTCCGATTCCGGGTTGCCGGGTCGGACTCCCGTCCGCTATCGTGGAAGCAGTCGTGCTGAGACGCCTCATCCTCGGCTCTTCCATGCTGCTCCTCCTCGGGCCCGCCCCTGGCGGCGCCGCACCTTCCTATCAGCTGACCGACACCGAAGGTGTGACCCACTTCACCAACGCGCCGACCGACCCGCGCTACCGCCGCATCGCCGGCATGTCGGGGACGGCCGTGGGGTGGCTGCGCATCCCCGAGGCCGCGCGCCTCCGCTACGCCGACGAGATCGCAGGCGGCCGCTTCGCGCCATGGCGTGGATCAGGCGCTCGTCCAGTCGGTGATCAGGGTGGAGTCCGCGTTCAACCCGTGGGCCGTCTCCCCCAAGGGCGCGCAGGGCTTGATGCAGCTGATGCCGCAGACGGCCTCGTCGCTCGGGGTGCGGGACGCGTTCAACCCTCGCCAGAACATCGACGGGGGCGTTCGACACCTTCGCTACCTGATCGACCGGTTCCCGGGCAACGTGTCGCTGGCTCTGGCCGCTTACAATGCCGGCGAGAACGCGGTCAACGCGTACCGCGGTGTCCCGCCGTATGCGGAGACCCAGGCGTACGTGCGCAAGGTGCTGGAGCTGGCCGGAGACAGCGGCGGCGCCACGCCCGGAGCCATCTACCGGACGGAGGATGCCGAGGGGACGGTGACGTACTCGAACGTCCCCCCGCCCAGTCGCCTGCGCATCCGCTGACCGCGACGCCGGGGCTGGCCGCTGCGCCTGGCTCAGCCGTTGCGGTGCCAGACCATGTCGAGGAAGCGGTCGAGGTGGCCATCCTTGCGAAGGTCCCACGGCCTCGCGCGTGGCCGGATTAAACCCGGCGGCTCGGGCCCCCGCGTTCCGCTGGCCCGCCTCCTGGCCGGGACGATGGGATCTCCTCAGCGGGTGAGGCGGGCCAGCTCGCCGAACTCCTCGGCTGTGCCGCGGGCCGAGGAGCTGGAACAGGATGGTCTCGGTGGAGGTGACGACCGCCCCGCCTTGCCGGAGCTGGTCCATGGCCAGCCGCCAGTTCGCCTGGGTGCGGGAGGTGACCGCGTCCGCGGCCACGTGGACGGCGTAGCCCTGCGCGAGCAGGTCGAGCGCCGACATCAGGACGCCGACGTGTGCCTCGATCCCCGTCGAGGACCACTGACCGGGTGCGCGCCCGGGTGAGGGAAGCTCGGACGCCCTCCACGGCGCCACAGGAGAACTCCACCTTCGCGATCGGCTCGACGCCCGGCGCGAGCGTGTCGGAAAGCTCCGGGAGGGTGTGACCGAGCGCCTTCGGGCATTGCTCGGTCAGGACCGTGGCCAGGCCCAGGCGGCGCGCCGCGGTGGCCAGGATCTTGATGTTGCGCACGACCTCCTCGCGGTGGTCGGCGTCCATGGTGGGGAAGAGACGCTCCTGCACGTCGACAACGAGGAGCGTGGTGCTGGCTCGATCGAGCCGCATCGGATGTGGCCCTCGGGCGTCTGGCATCTGGTCCTCCCCCGCGATGAGCTCCACGAGCACCGGCGCCAGCCAGCGCCGGAACGCTCTGGCGATGCCGGCGATCATGGTCTCACACTCCGCGACGTCGGCAACGTGTCTGCACGCGCGCCGTCCGTGCTGGCACGGGCCGGGCCCCTCGGATCGGCCGAGGCTGCCAAGAGCGGCCGTGTTGCGTCATACTGCCTCTGGTCTCCGGGCCATTCGAGGTGCGTGGTCGAGCTCCACCGACGTCTCTTCCCGCGGGATGCCACCCGCCAGCGGAGGGTTTCCGAGATGAAGATCGCCATCATCGGGCAGCAGGATTTCGGCAAGGCCGTGCTCGAGGCCTGGCTCTCGCGCGGCGGGGAGATCGCCGGGGTGTTCTGCGCGCCGGAGAAGCCGGGCGCGAAGGCCGATCCGCTGCGCGCCGCCGCGGAGGAGCGGCGGCTCCCCGTGTTCCAGTTCAAGTCGCTGCGGGCTGAGGACGCGCACGCCGCGCTGCGAGGCCTCGGCGTGGACCTGGCGCTGATGGCCTACGTGCTCCAGTTCGCGCCCGACAGCTTCACGCACCTCCCGCGCCTGGGGACGATCCAGTACCATCCCTCGCTGCTGCCCCGGTACCGGGGGCCGTCGTCGATCAACTGGCCGATCATCCGCGGCGACCGCAAGACCGGGCTCACCATCTTCCGCCCCACCGAGGGGCTCGACGAGGGGCCCGTGGTCCTGCAGCAGGAGTGCGAGATCGGCCCCGACGAGACGCTCGGCGACGTCTACTTCAACAAGCTCTTCCCGATGGGCGTCTCGGCGCTCCTGGAGGCGGCGGACCTGGTTCTCGCTAGCAAGCAGCGCGAGACCGCCCAGGACGAGTCGCAGGCCACCTACGAGGGCTGGTGCCGCGAGGCCGAGGCGCGCCTTCACTTCGTCCAGCACGTCGATCACGTGTACGACCTGATCCGCGGCTGCAACCCGGCGCCGGGCGCGTGGACCACCCACGAGGGCAAGAAGCTCCAGCTGCTGGACGCGCGCAAGCACGTGGCCCGCCGGTTCGCGGACGTCGCCGGCAAGGTCGGCGAGGTCTGCGAGGTCACCGACGCGAGCTTCCGCGTGGTCGCCCAGGGCGGGGTGATCGAGGTGCTGCGCGGGCGCGGCGAGGACGGCCGGAAGGTCTCCGGCGGCGACCTGGCCCGCGCCCACGGCCTCGCGAAGGGGACCGTGCTGGGCGGCTGAGCACCCTCGCTCGGCGTGTCCGGCGCCGCGAGCGCCACCGTGAGCTCGGCCTCAGAATTTCCGGTCCAGACCCCGGTACTGGATGGCCTCGGCGACGTGCTCGGTGGTGATCGTGTCGCTCTCGGCGAGGTCGGCGATGGTCCTGGCCACCTTGAGGATCCGGTGGTACGCGCGGGCCGACAGCCCGAACTTCTGGGTGGCGAGGGCGAGCAGCTGCGCGGCCTCCGCGGGGACGGCGCAGTGCCGGCGCTGCTGCCTGACCGTCATGACCGCGTTGAGCCGCGTGGGCGTGCCGGCGAAGCGCGCGGCTTGCCGCAGCCGGGCCGCCTGCACCCGGGCGCGGATCACCGCGGATGGCTCGCCAGCACCCTCGCCGCGCAGTTCGGCGAACGACACCGCGGGCAGCTCCAGGTGCAGGTCGATTCGATCCAGCACGGGCCCGGAGATGCGGCCCAGGTAGTGCTCGCGCTCTGCCGGGCTGCACACGCAGCGGGCGAGCGAGACGCACCCGCGACGGCAGGGATTGGCCGCGGCCACGAGCTGAAAGCGCGCCGGGAAGGTGGCGCTGCCCGCCGATCGCGCGACCGTGACCTGGCCCTCCTCCAGCGGCTGCCGTAGCCCCTCGAGCACGCGCGGCGAGAACTCGGGAAGCTCGTCCATGAAGAGCACGCCCGTATGGGCGAGGCTCACCTCGCCGGGGTGCGGCGTGCGGCCTCCGCCGATCAACCCCGCGTCGGAGACGCTGGAGTGGGGCGCGCGGAACGGCGGGGCGGTGAGGAGCCCGCGATCGGGAGGCAGAAGACCGGCCACGCTCCAGATCACCGAGGCCTCCATGGAGTCCTCGCGGGACGGCTGGGGCAGGATGGTCGGCAGCCGGCGGGCGAGCATGGTCTTCCCCACGCCAGGCGGCCCCACCATGATCACGTTGTGACCGCCCGCGGCGGCGACCTCGAGCGCCCGCTTGGCGAAGGCCTGGCCGCGCACGTCGGCGAAGTCGGCGGGATCGGCAGGGACGGCCGAGCCGGACGGAGGCGAGGCGGACGGCACGGCGCGCTCGCCGTTCAGGTACTCGACGGCCTCCGGAAGCGACGTCAGCGGGACCACGTCGAGCCCCTCCACGACCGCGGCTTCCGTGGCGTTCCCCGCCGGCACCAGCAGGTGCGGGATGCCCTCACGGCGGCAGAGGAGCGCCACCGGCAGGACCCCGCGCACGGGCCGGAGGCCGCCGTCCAGCGAGAGCTCGCCCAGCACGAGGGTCCGCTCCAACCGATCGCGCTTGACCACCTCCGTGGCCACCAGAAGGCTGAGCGCCATGGGCAGGTCGAAGGCGGGCCCTTCCTTGCGGAGGTCCGCGGGTGCAAGATTGACCGTGATCCGCTCCATGGGGAAGTTGAAACCGGTGTTCTTGATCGCGCTGCGGATGCGGTCGCGGCTCTCGCGGATCGACGAGTCGGGCAGCCCGACGGTGGTGAAGGCGGGGAGGCCGTACTGCACGTCCACCTCCACCGAGACGATGGCGGCCTCGATTCCGCGCAGCGTCGCCGAGCGCACCCATGCGAGCATGGGCAGAGTGTTGGCGGGCCGCGCGTGCCGTCAATGTCCCGGATCGGATACACGGGCGCGAACAAACGGGCCGGGTGGATTCGTCGAACCCGAGCTCGATTCGGGTTCCTCCAGGAGGAGGGACATGATGATCACCCGCTGTCTGACCCTCGTGGCCGTCACGCTGAGTCTGGTCTCGCCCGCCGCCGCCGCGGATCGGGAGCCGTTCTTTCCCCTCTCCCACGAGGAGCTGAGCCGGGCCCTCGGGGACCTGATGGGCCAGATCCAGGGAATGGGCACGCGATGGCGGGAGCACCTCTTGCCTCCCGAAGGCGCCGAGCCGCCGCTGATCAGCATCGCGCTCAGCCACCGGGCCGAGCTCGCCCTCACCTCCCAGCAAGTGGACGCGCTCGAGCGGCTGCGGACCAGCTTCCAGCGCGAGGCGATCAAGAGGGACGCCGATCTCCGGGTGGCGGAGATGGACCTGGCCGCCCTCCGTCGCGTCGAGCCGGTGGATCTGGGACAGGTCGAGGCGAAGGTCCGGGAGATCGAGCGGTTGAAGGCCGACCTGCGCGTGGCGCGGATCCGGACGATCGAGCAGGGCCGCGCCCAGCTCACGCCGGAGCAGCGCGAGAAGCTCCGGGCCCTGGTCGGAGGCGGCGAGCCGCCGGCCCGCTCGCGCGCCGCCACCCCGCCGCCGCGCGAGCGCCTCTAGTGAGCCCCGCGCATCAGACGAATGCCGAGCGGTGGGACTGTAGAGGCCCGTGGCGGTTACCGCATTCGGCGAGGGTCATGAGCGCGCGCGGCCCGCCTGGCCTACTGATTGAGGCGCCGGCGGGCGAAGCCGAGGAGGCCCTGGGGCATGAAGATCACCATGGCGGTGAAGATGATGCCCACGGGGATGAGGTAGTACTCGGTCCAGAACCGCGAGACCCCCTCGCGGAGCAGCAGGAAGAAGGCCGCGCCCGCGATGGGCCCGACCAGCGTGCCGATCCCGCCCATCACGTTGAAGATCACCACCTCGCCGGAGATCACGAAGAACACGAAGTCCGGCGCGGCGAACTTGTTCTGCACGGCGTAGAGCACCCCGGCCAGCCCCGCGAAGAGCGCCGACAGCATCACCGCCACGATCTTGTAGCGCTCCACGTGGTACCCGATGGCCCGGGTGCGCGGCTCGTTCTCCCGGATCGACTGGAGCACCATGCCGAAGGGCGACTGGGTGACCCGCCGGAGGAACAGGTAGGAGATCGTCACCACCGCGAGCACGAACCAGTGCAAGGTGGCCGGGGTGAAGCGCGCGTTGACGAGGCCCGGGATGCTGAAGGCGGGCTGGCTGAACGTGAGGCCGTTCTCGCCGCCCGTCACCTCCGTCCACGTGAAGATGATGACGTAGAAGATCTGTGAGAAGACCAGGGTCGTGATCGAGAAGTAGATCTCCCGCAGTCGCGTGGCGAAGAAGGCCACGAAGGCCCCGACCACCGCCGCGGCGACCAGGCCCGCCCCGATGGCCAGCCAGAGGTTGGCCGGCTTCAGCCAGAGGAGCATGGCCGCTGCCCCGTACATCCCGAGGCCGAAGAAGGCGGAGTGCCCGAACGAGACCATGCCGGTGTAGCCGATCAGGATGTCCGAGGACATCGCGAGGAGCCCCCAGATCAGGATCTCGGTCACGAAGCGGCGCCAGAACTCGGGGAGCACGAGGGGCGCCACGATGAGGAGGGCCAGGATCGCCGCGAAGCCGATCCAGTACGCCGTCTGATTCGGTCGGTTCATCGCGGGCGCGTCCCTCGTCCGCTCATTTGGCGGTGGGGGTGGGGACGAAGAGCCCCGTGGGCCGGAAGAGGAGGGTGAGGATGAGGACGACGAACGACACGATGACCGCCTGGGCGGGGCTCACGATCAGGGACGCGTAGGCCTCGAGCAGGCTGATGAGCATGGCGGCGAGGATCGATCCCCCGAGATTGCCCATGCCCCCGACCACGACCACGATGAACGCGCGCAGCGTGAAGTCGAAGCCGATGTTGTGGGTGACGCCGGCGATCGGGCCGAACAGCACCCCACTCGACGCGGCCATCGCCGCGCCGATGGCGAACACCACGGTGTGCACGAGCGGCACCGGGATGCCCATCGCCTGGGCCATCACCCGGTCCTGGGTCGTCGCGCGGATCCACACGCCGAAGCGCGCGTACTTCAGGAAGACGTAGAGCGCCCCGATGATGGCCGCGGACAGGACCGCGGTGAGGATGCGGTACCAGGGGTACTCCAGGTAGAAGAGCGGGAACTGCGCGGTGACCGGCTCCTGGATTTTCCGCGCGGTGGGGCCCCATTGCCAGATCGCGTACTTCTGGAGCACGAGCGACACGCCGAAGGTGGCGAGGATGGTCGTGAGGGGGTCGCGGCCGAGGAGCGGGCGCAGCGTGGTGACCTGGAGCGCGGCGCCGAACACGGCCAGGGCCAGCGCCGCGGCGAGGATCGCGATCCAGAAGTTGCCCGTCGCCGCGATGGTGGTGGCGCCCACGAAGCCCCCCAGCATGACGAGGTCGCCGTGGGCGAAGTTCACCACGTCCATGATGCCGAAGATGAGGGTGAGGCCGGAGGCGACGAGGGCGAGGATGAGCCCGTTGACGAGGCCGTTGACGGTCTGGATCAGGATCTGGTCGAGGGGGATCATCGGCCGCTACACGCCCAGGTACTGGTGGATGACCGCGTCGTCGGCCTTGAGCGCGGCCGCCGTCGCGTGGTGGCGGACTGCGCCCTTCTCCATGATGTAGACACGGCTCGACGCGTCCAGCGTCATGGGGACGTTCTGCTCCACGAGCAGGATCGCCACGCCTTCCTGCCTGAGCACGTCGATGATCTGGCGGATCTGACCGACCATGCGCGGCATCAGGCCCTCCGTCGGCTCGTCGAGCAGGATGATCTTCGGCTCGAGCATCATCGCCCGGGCGATGGCGAGCATCTGCTGCTCGCCGCCCGACAGCGTCCCCCCCGCCTGCTCCTGGCGCTCGGCGAGGACGGGGAAGTAGTGGTAGGCCTTCTCGAGGAGCTCGCGTCGGCGGCCCTCGCTCACGCCGGCGCGATCGACCCCGGTGCGCAGGTTCTCGATCACGGAGAGGAAGCGGAAGATCCTGCGGTCCTCCGGCACGTAGCCGATGCCCGCGCGGGCCAGCCGGTGGGGAGCCAGGCCGACGATGGGCCGGCCCTCGAAGGCGATCTGGCCCTGGGTCGGCCGCACCAGGCCCATGATGCTCTTGAGGGTCGTGCTCTTGCCCACCCCGTTGCGTCCGAGGAGGCCCACGACCTCGCCCCGGCCCACCTCGAGGGACACGCCGTGCAGGATGTGGCTCTTGCCGTAGTGGGTGTGGATCTGCTCCACCCTGATCAGGGGACCGCCGGCGGCGGGCGTCGTCATGGCGGGGTCACGTCTTCAGGTAGACTTCCTGGACGCGCGGGTTCGCCTGGATCTCCGCGGGGCCGCCCTCGGCGAGGACCGCGCCGTAGTGCAGCACGGTGATCCGATGGGCGAGCCCCATCACCACTTCCATGTCGTGCTCGACGATGAGGATGGTGAGGTTGGCGGCGATCCGTCGCACCAGCTCCACCGTGGCATGCGTCTCCGTCACGCTCATGCCCGCGGTGGGCTCGTCCAGGCAGAGCAGCGACGGCTCGGTGGCCAGCGCGATGCCGATCTCGAGGTTCCGCTGCTCGCCGTGGGAGAGGTTGGCGGCGAGCTCGTCCTCCTTGCCGCCGAGGCCCACCGACTCGAGGATCCCGAGGCTCCGGTCGATGAGGTCCCGGTACGCGCTGTGGTGGGTGAGCAGGCTCCAGCCGTGGCGGCGCGACTGGGCGGCGATCCGCACGTTCTCGAGCGTGGTCGCGTTGGGCAGGATGTTCGTGATCTGGTACGAGCGGGCGATGCCCCGGCGGGAGATGGCGTGCGGGGGAAGCCCGGCCACGTCGGCGCCCTGGAACAGGATGCGCCCGCTCGTGGGTCGCAGGACGCCGGTCAGGCAGTTGAAGAAGGTGCTCTTGCCCGCGCCGTTGGGGCCGATGATGGCGCGGATCTCCCCCCGGGACACGCTGACGCTGACGTTGTCGAGGGCGGTGAGGCCCCCGAACCGGACGGTGAGCCCCTCGGTGCGGAGGACAACGTCGGCAGACGCGCCGCCGCCCCGGCTGGCGATCCCGGCCGGGGCGGCGGCGGTCGACGCGTCGCTCTTTTCCACTAGGCGAACTTGCAGGCGACCGGGACGATGGTCTTCTCCTTGGGAATGACCTCGAGGATCTTGTAGCTCTTGCCCTTCAGCTCGTAGATGAACTCCCGCACGAAGGCCTGGTGATCCTCCTTGCGAAGGGTCTTGTCGCCCTGCGGGAAGTCCTCGCTCTCCTTCATCTCGAGGCCCTCGAGCGCCTCGATGAGCTTCATCGTGTCCTCGCGGCCCTTGAACCCCGACTTCTGCATGCCGACCTTGAGGGCGTTGACCCCCTCGTAGTTCGACTGCACGTAGCGGTCGGGCCGAGGGCCCGACGGGTCGATGGCCTTGAGGCGGGTCATCGACTCGTCGAGGAACTTCTTGTGGTGCGGAGTGTTGAGGGGCCCTTCTAGCGTGGGCACGTACCGGTCGATGCCGATGAAACCCTCGCCCTTGGTGCCGATGGCGGGCAGGTTCACGTCCACCGCCATCGCGCCGTCGCCCGCGATCTTGTACTTCTTCGACATGCCGAGGTCGAAGGTCTGGTTGATGAACGCCACGCCCTGGGGGCCGAAGAAGATGCCGAAGAGGCCGTCGAACGTTCCCGTGATCTTGGACAGGAATGGCGTCATGTCCGCGGTGCCGAGGGGAATGCCGATGGTGCCGACGACCTCGCCGCCGTTCTTCTTGATCTCCGCCGACGAAGGCGTCCTTGGTGGACTGCCCCCACGCGTAGTCGGCGAAGGCGATGTGCCACTTCTTGCCGATCTTGTTCACCATGTAGGGAGTGGCGGCCACCGCCTGCGCCGGCGCGAAGTCGAAGGGACGGAAGGTGTACCGGCTGCACTTGCTCTGGGTGATCGTGGTGTCCAGGCACACCGTGACCATGTTGACGAGCTTGTGCTCCTCGTACACCGGCATGCACGCCAGGCACACGTTGGAGAGGTAGCCGCCGGCGTGCGCGTCGATCTTGTCCTCGACGCACGAGCTTCTCCGCCTTGCGCCGGCCGACGTCGGGCTTGGACTCGTAGTCGGCCACGAGCGAGCTCGATGGGCCGCCCGCTGATCCCGCCCGACTTGTTGATGCGGTCCACCGCCATCTGCACGCCGACGAGCGCGGTCTTGCCGCCCGCCGCCGCCGTGCCGGAGAGCGGCTGGAGCGTGCCGATCTTGAAGGGCTTGGCCTGGCCGAACGCGGCGCGCCACGGGGCCGGCACGAGCATGGTGGCGCCGAGCGCGCCGGCGGCGGTGGCGCCGACGGCGAGGAAGCGCCGGCGCGTCGTCTTGCCGCTCCACCACATGTCCTGCGCCCAGGGCTCGCGTGTCCACTCTCCGCTCATGAGTGGTTCCTCCTGTCGGGTATCGGGCGCTCGGCGATCCGCCGCCCGGAGCGCCTCGTTGAAGACCTCGATGGTGCGGCTGATCTCCGCCTCTCCGTGGGCGAGCGATACGTAAACTTCTGCGCCGCCTTGAGGATCCCGCGCTCGAGCAGCTCGCGCGTGTACGCGGCGTGGAGCTCCGCGTCGGCGGTGAGGGTGGCCCGGTAGTCGGTGATGGGGCGGTCGGTGAAGTAGATCTCGAACACCGGCGCCTCGCCCGCCACCTGCGCGGTCACGCCGGCGGCGCGCGCGGCGTTCTCGAGCGCCTGCTTCACGCGCGTGCCGTGGCGAACAGCCGCTCGTACGCGCCGGGCCGCCGGAGCTCGGCCAGCGTGGCCAGGCCGGCGGCGGCGGCGATCGGGATTGCCGTTCAGGGTGCCGGCCTGGGTGACGAACTCCGGCGTGCCCTCGAGGGCGGGCGCCAGGTGCCGCATGATCTCGGCCCGGCCCGACGACCGCGGCGAGCGGGAAGCCGCCGCCGATGATCTTGCCGAGGGCGGCCAGGTCGGGCACCACGCCGTAGTACTCCTGCGCGCCGCCGTAGGCGAAGCGGAATCCGGTGACGATCTCGTCGAAGATGAGCGGCACGTCGTACCGGCGCGTGATCTCCCGTACGCCCGGGAGGAACCCGCGGGCGGGCACGATGAGCCGCTGGAACGGCTCCAGGATGACCGCGGCCAGGTCCTGATGGTGCGCGGCGACGATGGCCTCCGTCTCGGCCAGGTCGTTGAACGGCGCGACCAGGACCTGCTCCTGGATGGCGTGCGGGATGCCCGCCGAGTCCGGCGTCGGGGCCGGGAACGCCTTGGGCGACCGCGGGCTCACGCTCATCAGCGAGTAGTCGTGGGTGCCGTGGAACCCGCCCTCGAACTTCAGGATCTTGTCGCGCTTGCGGAACGCGCGCGCCACCCGGAGCGCCAAGAACGTGGCCTCCGTGCCCGTGGACGTGAATCGGATCTGCTCGGCGCACGGCACCGCGCGGCAGATCTCCTCGGCCAGCGCGAGCGTGGGCTCGCTCACCTGGAAGTACGTCGTCCGCGCGAGAGCTGCGCCTCGACCGCGGCGACCACCGCCGGATGCGCGTGGCCGAGCACCAGGGGCCCGCTGCCCAGCAGATAGTCGATGTACTCGCGGCCCGACACGTCGCGGATGCGGGCGCCCGCCGCCTCGCGTACGACGAAGGCGAGCTCCGGCGGGGCGGAGTAGCCGCCGAGGATGCCGCCGGGAAGCAGCCGGGCGGCCTTCGCAGAGCAGCGCGTCTTCTTCGGGAGTGCGGATCAGGCGAACGTGCCATCGGGCCCCTAGGGGTCGAAAGTTGGACTCTTATACCCTAACCACCCTGGCCGCGCAACCTGATGACCCTCGCAGAGTGCGGTAACCGCCACGGGCCTCTACAGGCCGAGCGCTCGGCATTGGTCTGATGCGCGAGGCTCACGAGCGGGGCGTCCCCCGCGCTGCCGCCACGCCTGCACGTTCGCCTCGATCTGGCGGCTGTGGCCCTCCAGGTGGTCGGCGTAGATGCGGAGCCAGTCGACCATCCCGTAGGCGCCCGACTCGGTGTGACGCCCCGTGCGGCCCCAGGCCGACTCGGGGAGACCGCGCAATAACGGCACCGTGCTGGCCCGCACGGCGGTCACCGTGGCGAGGGCGAGCTCGATGGACTGCGCGTGGTAGTCGAGGTCCCGGGCCCAGCGGTCCTGGTCGTAGCCGACGATCACCGGCTCGGGATCGGTGAGGAGCGTCCGGACCCGGCTGTAGGAGGCGGTCTCGCTGTCCGAGCAGTGCACCACGACCTCGTGCGCCGACCACTCGCCGGCCGCCCGCCGCCAGGTGAGCGCCTCCGCCGGCACGGTGGCGAGCGCGGCGCGCAGGCGCGCCGGTCCCTGCGCGTACTGGTCGATGAGCCGGCCGCGCTCCGCCGGGGTCATTGCGCGCGAGCCCGGCCTCGCGCAGGGCGAGGCGGATGCGGTCGCGCTCGTCGTCGGACACCGGGGTCAGCGGCGGCCGCACGTGCGCGGCGGGGATGCGACCGAGGATGGCGAGGGCCTCCTTCATGCGGTTGTGCATGTCCACGAACGGCGGCGCGTAGAAGACGGCTACCAGCGGCGCCAGCCGCTCGTTGACGGCGCTGCGCTCGCGCGAGGTCGCCCGCGGCCACCGCGGCGAAGAGCTCGGCCTGCAGGTCGGCGGCCACGCTGCCCATGCCGGAGATGCAGCCGTCGGCGCCCAGCAGGAAGCTCGGCCATCAGCGACATGGTGAACGAGGAGAGCATCGCCACCGGGCGCCCCGACGCGCGGAGCGCGCGGAGGTTCCGCTCGTACGCCACGATGTCGTTGGACCAGTCCTTGACCGCGACCACCGACGGGATCTTGCAGAGCGCGGCGAGCGTCTCGGGGCTGTAGCCGATGCCCGAGGCCGGCGGGTACTCGAACACGATCGAGCGGCAGGTCCACCCCGTCGGCGAGGGTCGAGAAGTGCCGCAGCACCATGTCCGGCTTCACCTGCGCGCCCCACATGAAGACGGTGGGCGGGAACACGAGGAGCCCGGCCGCGCCGCCGCGTCCTGGGCGTCGCGCGCGAGCGCCACCGCCTCCTGCGTGCCGTCGGCGTACACGCCGGCGATCACCGGCACCTTGCCCGCGACCTCGTCCAGCGCGATGGCCAGCGCGCGGCGGCGCTCGTCGCGCGACAGCGACGAGACCTCGGCGGCGTGGCCGTTGGCCACGATGCCGGTGACGCCGCGCGTGTCGGCGAGCCACCGGAGGTGCGCGCGGTACGCCGGCTCGTCGATCTCGAGATCGGCGCGGAACGGGAGGAGGTTGGCGGGCATGCAGCCGGAGAAGCGGAGCTCGCTCGTCATGGGGTCCTCCGGAGGAGTGCGGGACCTGTTCCACCGCGTGGGGCAACGTCGTGGTCGCTCAGGCTCGGGCCAGCTCGTCGGCCACGTCGCGGGCGGAGACGCACCCGGGCGTAGGCGCGCGCGAGCAGGTCCAGCACGGCGCGCTGGATCTCGGGCCAGAGCGTCGCCACCGCGTCCTCGACCACGGTGATCCGGTACTCGCGGTTGAAGCCGCCGATGACGGTGGCGAGCACGCAGATGTCGGTCATGGTGCCGGCGACCACCAGCGACGTGACGCCCAGGGCGCGGAGAGCGCCGTCCAGCACGGTGCCGTTGAACGCGTCGTAGTAGTGCTTGCGCACGACCAGCTCGTCCGGCCGCGGCTTGAGGTCGGCGATGGTGTCGGCGCTCTCGTCGCCCTCCAGGCACGAGGACGACGGACGCCCGTGTCCGGTGACGGCGCCGGCCTCGGCGCGGCGGTGCTCGGGATGGAGGCGCCGACCAGGAGGGGGGCCAGCTCGCGAGTACACGAACTCGGTGAAGACCACGGGCAGGCCCTGGCCGCGGAAGAGCGTCAGCAGGTCCTGGATGCGCGGGACGATGTCGCGGGCGGGCGGGACTTCCATCGCCTGGCCTGGCTCGACGAAGCCGCGCTGCATGTCGATGACGAGGAGCGCGGCGTGGCGGAGGTCGAGGGCGGCGGGGCTGGGGCGGTCACGGGCGCGGCTGATGGTCACTGCGTTGGCTCAGGTCTGGCTGGTCGCGGGCGGCCTCGCTGGTCTTCGGTTGTTTCCACTGCATTTCCATATCCGCTCAGCTCGCCTTCGGCTCGCTTCGCACTACCACGCCGCCACGGAGAACGCGTTGGGGATGTGGCGGATGGCTTTGACGCCGCCTTCGTCGTTGACGATCACGGCGACCACGTCGAAGCGGCACGGCTGCTCGCGGAGGCGCTTGAGCTTGAGGTAGCCATGGGCCAGCTTGCCGAGCCGGTTCTGCTTGCGCGTGTTCACGCCGGCCTGCGGCGGGTCGCCGATCAGGTCCTTGCGCGTCTTGACCTCGACGAAGACGAGGGTCTTGCCTTCCTTGGCGACGAGGTCGATCTCGCCGGCGCGCGTCCGCACGTTCTTGTCCAGGATCGAGTAGCCGCAGCGCGCGAGGAAGCGCGCGGCTTCGTCTTCCCCCTTGACGCCGATGACTCTGCGACCGTCGGTGGGCACTCTCTTCACTCCTTTACGAGGACGAGATCGAACGTCGCCTCGGTCTGGCCGGCCCTCGGGTAGAGCTGGGTCGTGAGAGGCCGGTGTCCTGCCGCGGCGATCTTGAAATGAACGTGCGACGGCCGCCCTCCGTAGGGCGGCGGGAAATGGGTCTCGAAGCGGTAGCCGCCGCCGTCGCCGGCGACGAGCGAGCCACGATGGGCGTCGTCGTACGTGCCCTGAGGATTCGCCTGCCACCACTCGACGCGGGCGCCGGGCAGGGGAGCGCAGGACCCGGCGGACTTGACCGTTCCACGGATGACGAAGCCGGTGCCCGTGGCCTCCCGGCGCGGCGCGCCGGGCTTGTAGAACGGGCCCTCCATGTCGCTCCGGGTGGGTGCGCAGCCCGCCTGGCCCATCGCGGAGCCCCAGAGAGCGAGCCCCAGCGCCAGCCCCGTGACCGTCACGACCGTCGCCTTCATCGTCCTCAGTCTTCGTCCTCGCTCACGAACAGATCGCCCTGCGCCCACACCCCGCTGAAGCTCCTCCTGTGCAGGGGGCAGGGACCGTGACGCCACAGCGCCAGCCGGTGCTCCTCGGTGCCGTAGCCCTTGTGACGAGCGAACCCGTACTCCGGATACAGCCTGTCCGCCTCCGCCATGAGCCGGTCGCGGGTCACCTTGGCCACGATCGAGGCCGCCGCGACCGTCGCCGAGCGCCTGTCCCCGCCGACCAGGTTCCGCTGGGGGGTCGAGAGCCCCGCCAGCTCCACGAAGTCGGTTAGCACCAGCTCGGGGACCCGCGCGAGCGCGGCCAGGGCCTGACGCATCGCCTCCCGCGTGGCCTCGAGGATGTTGATCCGGTCGATCGTCTCCGGATCCGCGATCCCCACGCCCACCGCGATCGCCCGTTGCGTGATCACCCCGTAGAGCCGCTCCCGCTCCTCCGGCAGGAGGAGCTTCGAGTCGTCCACCCCCCGGATCACGGCCCGGGGATCCACGATCACCGCCGCCGCCACCACGGGTCCGGCGAGCGGACCCCGTCCCGCCTCATCGACCCCGGCGATCAGGGTGACGCCGCTCCGCCACGCCGCGCGCTCGAAGCGATACGGAGCGGCCGTGACCGGCCTCCTACTCGCCCTGCTCGCTCGCGCCAGGCACCTGGGTCAGGCGCTTCTCCTTCAAGCGCGCGGCCTTGCCGGCCAGCCCGCGCAGGTAGTACAGCTTCGACCGGCGCACGATCGCCCGCTTCAGCAGCTGGACCCGCTCGATGCGGGGTGAATGCAGGGGGAACGTGCGCTCCACGCCCACGCCGTACGAGATGCGCCGCACCGTGAACGAGGCGCCGGTGCCGCCGCCGCGCTTGCGGATGACCACGCCCTCGAAGGCCTGCAGCCGCTCCTTCTCGCCCTCGATGACCTTGACCGAGACCTTCACGGTGTCACCCGGGACGAAGCTGCCCCGGTCCTTCCGGATGTGACCCGCCTCCACCACCTTGATCGCTTCCATGACTCTCCCCCGGGTGCTCCGTTACGTGACGTAGTCGTCCGGCCGCCGGCCGTGCCGGAAGCCGTCCAGCCACTTCTGCTCCTCGGGCGACAGATCGGCCGTCTCGAGGAGATCCGGCCGACGCTCCCATGTTCGCCACACCGCCATGACACGCCGCCAGCGGTCCACGCGGGCGTGGTCGCCCGACACCAGGGTCCCCGGCACCGCGCGACCGCGCCACACGTCGGGGCGCGTGTACTGCGGTTGCTCGAGGAGCCCCCGCGCGAACGAGTCGCGCTCCGGCGCCTCCGCCTGTCCCAGCACGCCCGGACGAAGCCGCGTCACCGCGTCCGCGATGACCAGCGCGCCGAGCTCGCCCCCCGTCAGCACGTAGTCGCCGATCGACAGCTCGCCGTCCATCAGCTCGCGGGCTCGCTCGTCCACGCCCTCGTACCGACCGCACACCAGCACCAGGTGCGGGCACCGGGCCAGCTCCCGCGCCACCGCCTGCGTGAAGCGGCGGCCCGCCGGATCGAGCAGGAACACCCGCGTCCCCTCGGTCCGCAGCGACTCGATGCTCGCCGCCAGCGGCTCCGGCTTGAGGATCATCCCGCCCCCACCCCCGAACGGGGCGTCGTCGGTGACCTGGTGCCGCCCCGTCGCCGCGTCCCGGAGGTTCCACACCCGGATCTGCACCAGCCCGCGCGCCTGGGCTCGCGCGAGGATCGACTCCCGCAGCGGGCCGTCGAACATGCCCGGGAACAGCGTGACGATGTCGATGCGCGCGGGCGCCGCGCCCGCCGACTCCTCACCATCCGCGCTCGTCACAGCTCCAGCAACCCCTCGGGCGGATCGATCACGATCCGGCGATCCGCCACGCTCACGTCCACGACGATCTCCGGCACCGCGGGAACGAGACGCTCCCGGTCCCCGTCCACCACCACCCAGAGGGCCTGCCCCTCCGAGCCTTCGACGCGGACGAACCGGCCCACGACGCGACCCGTGGTCGTCACGACCTCGGCCCCCTCGAGCTGCCAGGGGTAGAAGTGCCCGGGCTCCGGGGGCAGGACGGACTCACGCTCGATCGCGAGCAACCGGCCCTGGAGCTGCCGCGCCTCCTCGGGGGACTCGACGCCCTCGAAGCGCACGAAGACGGCGTCACGCTCGACCCGGTAGCCGGCGATGCGGCGCCGCTCGATCCGGTCCGTCCGCCGGTCCACCATGAAGCACTCCGGCAGGGCGGCGAACCGCTCGTGCGGACGATCCGTCAACGGCCGCACCTTTAGCTCTCCCCGAAGGCCGTAGGGCCGCAGCACCTCACCCACCGCCACGAGAGATCCCGTCGACATCTCCGTCCTCGCGAGACGCGCGGCCGCAGGGACGGGTCCGGCCGCGCCCTCCGTCAGCTCTTGGGCTGGCCCGCGCGCAACAGGAGCACGCGCACCGTGTTGCTGGGCTGGGCGCCCTTCTTGATCCACGCCGCCGCCTTTTCCGTCTCGATCTTGATTGTGGGCGGGTTGGTCAGCGGGTCGTAGTGCCCGATGATCTCGAGGAACCGCCCATCGCGCGCACAGCGGGAATCCGCCACCACCACGCGGTAGGCGGGCCGCTTCGTCGTGCCCGTTCGTCGCAGCCGGATGTGTACCGCCACTGGTCACCTCGCTCTGGTTGTCGTTACCGGGGTGCGAACGGCAGGCCGCCCTTGAGCTTGCCCAGCCGTCCCTCCATGTGCTTGAGACCCTTCATCATCTTCTTGACCTGCGCGTGCTGCTTGAGCAGCCGGTTGACGTCCGTCACCGCGGTGCCGCTGCCCTTGGCGATGCGCACCCGCCGGCTGCCGTTGATGATCGCGGGCGTGAGCCGCTCGTCCGGCGTCATCGAGCTGATGATGGCCTCGAACTTCTGGAGCTCGCGCTCCTCGCCCTTGAGCTCGGCGGGCCCGGCCTTCGCCCCCTTGAAGAACGGGATCATGTCCATGATCTGCTCGAGAGGGCCCATGGACCGGAGCTGCCGGAGCTGCTGCGCGAAGTCCTCGAGCGAGAACGTCTCCTCGCGGATCTTCCTGGCCAGCTCCTGGGCCTGGTCCTGATCGACGACGGCCTGGGCCTTCTCGACCAGCGAGAGCACGTCGCCCATGCCGAGGATGCGCGCGGCGAGTCGGTCGGGATGGAACGGCTCCAGCGCGTCGGTCTTCTCGCCGACCCCGACGAACGCGATCGGCCGGCCCGTGACCTCGCGCACCGACAGCGCGGCGCCCCCGCGCGCGTCGCCGTCCATCTTGGTCATGACCAGCGCATCGATGCCGACCGCGGCGTGGAAGCGCTCGGCCACGCCCACCGCGTCCTGGCCGGTCATGGCGTCGACCACCAGCAGCACGTGGTGAGGATGGATCTCGCGCTTGATGGCCTTGAGCTCCTCGAGCATCTCCTCGTCGATGGAAAGGCGCCCCGCGGTGTCGAGGATGAGGGGCGACAGGCCGCGCTGCGCCGCCTCCTCGCGCGCCTGGCGACAGATGGCCACGGGGCGCTGGGAGGCGTCGCCCAGGACCGGCACCCCGAGCTGGGCGCCGAGGGCCTTCAGCTGGTCGATGGCGGCCGGGCGGTACACGTCGGCGGAGGCAAGGAGGGGATGCTGCCCCTGCTTCTGGAAGTGCCGGGCCAGCTTCGCCGCCGTCGTCGTCTTGCCGGAGCCCTGCAGACCAACCATCAGCACGACGGTGGGTGGGTGCGGCGCGGGCGCCAGCCGATGGCCGGCGCCGCCGAGGAGGTCCACGAGCTCGTCGCGGACGACCTTGACCACCTGCTGACCCGGCGTGAGCGACTTGAGCACGTCCTGACCGAGCGCCTTGTCGCGGACGCGCTCGATGAAGCCCTTGACCACCTTGAAGTTGACGTCCGCCTCGAGGAGCGCCAGACGTACCTCGCGCAGCGCCTCCTGGACGTTGTCCTCCGTCAGCCGGCCGTGACCTCTGAGCCGGTCGAAGATCGCAGTCAGACGAGTGGTGAGGCCGTCGAGCATAAGTAGTCCTCGAGACGCAGGGGCTTCTCGAGAGGCTAGAGGATATTCTCGAGCAGGCTGAAAAGTCAAGCCTATTTCGCTACTTCCGCAGCACTCCTGAGGTCCCTGACCGCCTGGGCCGGATCCGGCGCCCCGAAGACGGCCGATCCGGCGACCAGCACGTCCGCGCCCGCCCGGACCAGGGCCTCCACTCTCGACTTGCCAACTCCCCCATCGACGGAGATCTCGATCGGGCGGGGACCCAGCAAAGACCTTATCTGACGGATCTTTACCACGGACGACGGGATGAACGACTGGCCGCCGAACCCGGGGTTCACGGACATGACCAGGACCAGGTCGATGTCGTCCAGGACGTACTCGATGGCCGAGGGGGGCGTCCCTGGGTTGAGGGCGACGCCGGCCCGAGCGCCGAGCTCGCGGATCTGGGCCAGGCACCGCTGCAGGTGGCGGGCGGCCTCGACGTGAACGGTCAGGACGTTGGCGCCGGCCCGGACGTAGGTCTCCACCCAGCGATCGGGTTCGTCGATCATCAGGTGAACGTCGAGCGGGATCCGGGTCCGCTTGCGAATGGACTCGATCACGGGCGGGCCGATCGTCAGGTTCGGGACGAAGTGGCCGTCCATCACGTCCACGTGGAGCCGGTCCGGTTGCCCGGCCTCGACGCGGGCGATCGCCTCTCCGAGCGCCGCGAAGTCCGCCGAGAGGATGCTCGGAGCGATGAGGGTCACGGCAGGACCTTACTCTAGCGGGCGATCGGCTGCAAACGCGCCCGCGCGAGCGCGGCGCGCGACACGTGCCCCGCCTGACGGAACCACCGGCGATGACGCTCCGGATCGTGCCGCCGCGCTCGTACAGGATCAGCGGATGCGGACTGACGGGGCCGGTCAGAGCCGGCGCAGGCGGATGGCGGTGAACCCGTCGGTGCCGTGGCGGTGCGGCAGCAGGCGCACGACGCCGGAGGCGTCGGGCGCGACGTCCGCGGCCTCCGGCACGTCGATGCGCCAGTCGGGATGCGCGGCGAGGAACGGGCCGAAGACCTCCTCGTTCTCCTCCGGCTCCAGCGAGCACGTCGCGTAGACCAGCGTGCCACCGGGTCTCGCCGTCGTCGCCGCGGCCTCCAGGATGCTCCGCTGGCGCGACTGGAGCTGGCGAAGGTCGTCCTCCGTCCGGCGCCACTTCACCTCGGGGTTGCGGCGCAGCACGCCCAGGTTCGAGCAGGGCGCGTCGACGAGGACGCGGTCGAAGCGGCCGGGCCAGTGGGCGGCGTGGGCGGCCACGGTGCCCACGCGCGCCTCGACGATGGTGATCCCGAGGCGGGTCGCGGCGCGCTCGAGCAGGGTGAGCCGCGCCGCCTGGGGATCGACGGCGACGATGCCCCCGCGGTTGTCCATCATCTGGGCGAGGTGGGTGGCCTTGGTGCCGGGCGCCGCGCACGCGTCCAGGACCTGCTCGCCGGGGCGCGCTCCGACGAGGCGCGCCACGATCATCGACGCCTCGTCCTGCACCGCGAAGTCGCCGTCCGCGAACGCCCGCCACGACCCGACGGCGCCCCGCTTGAGGACGAGCGCCTCGGGCACCAGCGTCGACGGGCGGATCTCGGCCAGCTCCTCCTGCACCAGGCGCGCGGACAGCGCCTCACGCGTCACCCGGAGCGTGTTCGCGCGGAGGGCGACGGGCGGCCGCTCGTTCATCGCGGCCATCAGGGCGTGGGCCTCCTCGCGGCCGTAGCGCGCGATCCAGCGCGCGGCGATCCAGTCGGGAAACGACCAGCGGAGCCCGGCGGCCTCCACCTCCGACGCGGGCAGCGGCGGGGCGCCCGGCGCGCGGGTGAGCGAGCGAAGCACGGCGTTCACGAACTCCGCGGGGCCCCGGGTCCGCGACTTCAGGCGTGCGAGGCTCACCGCCTCGTCCACCGCGGCCCAGCGCGGCACACGGTCGAGGAACAGCACCTGGTACACGGTGAGCCGAAGGACGGCACGCACCCAGGGATCCAGCTTGGCCATGGGGCGCCGGAGGTACGGCGCGAGGCGCCAGTCGAGGTGCCGCTGCCAGCGCAGCGTGCCGTAGACGATCTCCGTGCACAGCGCCGCGTCGCGTGGCGGCAGCCGGGCGCGGTCGAGCGCGTGCTCGAGCACGATGCCGGAGAACGCGCGGTCGGTCTCGACGCGGACGAGGATCTGGAGGGCCTCGAAGCGGGCCTGGGAAACGGGGCCCGCGCGAAGCGCTTCCGTCACGAAGGGCTCGAGCCCTCCATCTTCTTGCGCAGGCTGAGCGGCCGCATGTCCGTCCAGACCTCCTTGATATAGGCGAGGCATTCCGCCTTGAGCCCGGACTTCCCGGCGTCCCGCCAGCCCGGCGCGTTGTCCCGATCGGCGGGCCAGATCGAGTACTGCTCCTCGTGGTTCACGACCACCTTGTAGATCGTGCTGTCCTCGTCGTCGTCCTTGGCCATCTGTCGCTCCTTTTGGGGCGCGGGCGCCCGGGCTTGCGCCCGCCCGCGCCTGCGGCTCGCTTCACTCGGTTCGGTCTGGGGCGCGGGCGCCCGGGCTTGCGCCCGCCCGCGCCTGCGGCTCGCTTCACTCGGTTCGGTCTGGGGCGCGGGCGCCCGGGCTTGCGCCCGCCCGCGCCTGCGGCTCGGTTCGCTCGGTTCGTCCGTCCCGGTTACGCGGCTATCTCCGTGAGCCGGCTGCCCGGCCCGAGGCGCGCGCCGCGGAGATAGTCCGCCCAGCTCATGCTCGCGCGGTTGTCCGGCTGCACCTCGACGGGCAGCAGGAGGCCGTCGCCCGTGGCCACGGCCAGCGCGCCCGCCCCGCACGCCTGGAGCGTGCCGGGGTGGCCCGTAACGGGCTCGTCCACCACCGTCGCGCGCCACAGGACCAGGCGGCCCGCCGGCGCCGCCACCGCGGCGCCTGGCCACGGGTTCAACCCGCGGACGCGATTGGCGAGCGCGCGGGCGGGCTCGCCGAGCCGCAGCCAGCCGTCCTCCTTGCGCAGCCGTGGCGCCAGCGTGGCGAGGCTCGCGTCCTGGGGTGTGGGGACGAGCGAGCCGAGGCGCTCGAGCGTCCGGTCGAGCACGGCGGCGCCGACGTGCGAGAGACGGATGGATAGCGCACCCGCCGTCTCGTCGGGCGCGATGGCCACGCGCTCCTGCAGGAGCATGTCGCCCGTGTCCATGCCGGGATCCATCTGGAACGTCGTGATCCCCGTCTCGGTCTCGCCCCGGATGATACCCCACGCGATCGGAGCGGCCCCGCGGTAGCGCGGCAGGACCGACGCGTGGACGTTGATCGACCCGCGTCGCGGCACGTCGAGGATGGCCTTGGGCAGGATCTGGCCGAACGCCACGACCACCGCGACCTCCGCGTCGAACCGGGCGAGCTCCTCGGGCCACCCGGGATCGCGCAGTCGGACGGGCTGGAGCACGGGGAGCTCGGCCGCCACCGCCCGGCGCTTCACCGCGGAGACGGCCAGGCGCTGGCCGCGCCCGGCGGGCCGGTCGGGCTGAGTGACCACCGCCACGACCTCGTGGCGGCCGAGGAGCGTCTCCAGGGTCGGCACGGCGAACTCCGGGGTTCCGTAGAAGAGGACCCGCACACTCTCAGAGCGCGAAGGCGTGACGCGGTGCCTTGTCGGGCAGCCCTTCCTTCTGGATGCGTCGCTTGATGCGGTCACGGGTCACGGGGGGGAGCCGGTCGATGAAGAGGATACCGTCCAGGTGGTCGATCTCGTGCTGGATCACCCGCGAGAGCATGCCCCGGGCCTCGATGGCCGTGGGCGACCCATCGCGGTCGGTGGCCTGGACGCGGATCCACTCGCTCCGCTCGACCTCTCCGAAGATGCCGGGAAGCGAGAGGCAGCCCTCCTCGCCCGCCATGGTTCCCCGCCGCTCCACGATCGAGGGGTTCACGAGGGCGCGGGTGCCACGCTTGCCGTCGTCGATGACGACGAGCCGGAGCCCGATGCCCACCTGGGGCGCCGCGAGGCCGACCCCGACCTGATCGAACATGGTCTCCACCATGTCGTCGATCGTGGACTGGATCTCCGGGGTGATCTCCCCCACCGGCTTCGCCTTCCGCCGGAGGACGGGATCGCCGTAGCGCCTGACGCCGAGGACGGCCATGTGACTCGCTCTCCCTTGCTCGTGGATTCGGCTGGCGGATCGCCGCCGTCGCGGGCGGGCAAGGCGCGTCGACGCTCACCCCCAGGAGACGGGATCCACTTCTACTTCTACCACACCGGTGCGGCGGCGTCTCCGCTCGCGCAGGGAGCGGAGGGGCTCGGCGATCAGCGCGGGGAGGTCGGGCGGGCCCTTGATCGTCACGCTCCACCGTGGCCGGTGCGCGGCGGGGGCGCCGCGCCGGATCGGCGGGTACACGTCGAGCCCGGCGACGCCGCGGAGCGCGGCCACGCAGTCAACGACCAGCGCGCGCGCGGCCGCGTCCTCCGCGCCGGACACCGTCACCAGGCAGAGCCGCCGGTACGGCGGATACCCCAGCTCGGCGCGGAAGCCGAGCTCGGGCCCGTAGAACTCGTCGTGCTCGTGCCGGACGACCGCCCGCACCGCGTAGTGATCCGGGTGCAGCGTCTGCACGATCACCCGGCCGTCGGCGCGGACGGCCTCGGCCGCCGCCCACAGGCCCTGGAAGGCGCGCTCGCCGGCCCGGAAGTCGGGCTGACGCAGCAGCGAGTCGAGGGCCACGAACGCGGCGGCGCCGAGGCTCTGGCGCGGGAGCCCGCGCAGGAGCGCCGCCGTGCCGATGAGCACGGTCGCCCGGGCCGTGCCCTCCGCCGACCGCGGGCGGCCCCCGGCCCGCGCCACCGAGACGCCCGGGAAGCGCTTCCGCAGGGCCGCCTCGACCCGCTCGGCGCTCCAGCCCAGGGTCGAGAGGCGATGCCCCCCGCACTCCGCGCAGACGTCGGGCAGCGGGTCATGGCGGCCGCACAGCCGGCAGTCGAGGGACCGCGTGGCACGCGATGCGCCCTGCGCGACGCCGCAGTCGGGGCAGCGGACGATCGCGCCGCAGTCGTCGCAGCCCAGCGCGGCGCTGTCCCGGGCCAGGATCAAGGCGATCTGCCCCGCCCCACGTGCCGCGGCCTCGATCGCGCGGGTGAGCGGCAACGTGAGCGGATGATTGCGCAGGATGCCGCGCGTGTCGGCGGTGACGATGACGGGCCACGCCGAGGCCGGCGCCCGCGGCATGAGGAGGCGTCCCGCCCGTGCCCGCTCCCAGCTCTCCACGGACGGCGTCGCGGACAGGAGCAGCAGCCGCGCCCCCTCCCGGTGCGCGCGCTCGACGATGATGTCGCGCGAGTGCAGGCGCGGCGCCCCGGGCGGCTTGTGGGCGGGGTCGTGCTCATCGACCAGGGCCAGCGTGGCGGGCGGGGGCAGCGGAGCGAGGAGAGCGGACCGCGTGCCCACGACGACGCGTGGCCGCCCGCGGGCGGCGCCGAACCACGCGGCGCGCCGCGCCTCGTCGGGCGCCCCGCTGTCGAGCCGGGCGGCATCGAGGCGCTGGGCCCACCGCGCGGAGATCTCCACGTCCGGCGCCACCACGAGCGCGGCGCCGTGCTCGCGCGCCAGGGTCTCCACGAGGCGCTCCTCGCGGCCGTCGTCGATCCAGAGCTCGGCCAGGGTGGCGTGAGCGCCTACCACGTCGGGCGGCGCGGCCACGGCCTCGACGCCCTGGCGCGCCGGCGGCGGGGACAGCGCGGCCAGCGTCGAGCCGAGTGTCGAGAGGCTCTCCGAGGCGGCCCGGCGCGCCACATCGAGCATGGCGGGCGAGAAGACCGGCGCGCCGTCGACCGGGCCGAGCAGCGCGCGCAGGCCGTCGGGGCTGCGATCGCCCACGGCGACGACGACGCCGACCCGCGGCCGCCCCTGGAGCGGCGCGCGCACGCGCTGCCCCGGGGCCACGGCCACGCCGGGCGGGACCACGTAGCTGAAGGCGCGATCCAGCGGCAGGTCGAAGACAACGTCGGCGACGGGGGCGGTCAACCGCGGCTGGCCGGCGGTGAGGCGGTCGTACTCGCGGCGCGCGAGCTTCAGATCCTCCCAGGCCATGCGCCGGTACTCGTCTCCGGGGTTGCGCAGGAGGAAGGCGGGGTGGAACGTCGGCACCAGCACGCTCGATCGGTAGGGGTACGCGCGCCCGCGGATCTTCGTGATGCCCTCCTTCGTGCCGAGGAGGGTCTGGGCCGCGAAGTTGCCGAGGGCGAGGATGACCGCGGGCTTCACGGTGTCGATCTGCGCCATGAGGAACGGGTTGCACGCCGCCACCTCGTCGGGCTCCGGGTTCCGGTTCCGTTCCGGCCGGCACTTGACGACGTTGGCGATGTAGCAGTCGCGCTCACGATCGAATGCCACGCCCTTGGATTCGAGCATCTTGGTGAGGAGCTGGCCCGCCCGCCCGACGAACGGCTTGGCCTGCCGGTCTTCCTCCTCGCCCGGCCCTTCCCCGACGACCATGAGCTTGGCCGTGCCCGGGCCCGATCCGAAGGCGATCGTCGTGCGGCTCTTGCAGAGCTTGCAGCGCGTGCAGCCCTGGAGCGCCGCCTCCTGCCCGGCGAGCGCGTCGTCGGGGCCCGGGAAGGGATCGCCGGCGGCGAACGTCATGTCGGTGAAGCCGAGCGCGCGATGGTGCCGGAGGGTCTCGGCCAGGCCCCGGAGCGCGTCGGCCAGTGCGTGCGACGGAGAGCTGTCGAGCATCGGCGCGCGGCACTCAGCGCGCGGGGGTCGGGGCGGGGGCGGAGGCGCCGGCGCGGAGCGCGAGCACCCGGTCCAGGATCGCGTCGGCCACGGCGAGCTTCGGCATGCGCACGAGCTCGACGGCGCCGCCCCAGCGGTCGAGCAGCAGCACCTCGTTGTCGTCGGCGTCGAAGCCGATGCCGCGCTGGCTCACGTCGTTGGCGACCATGAGGTCGATGCCCTTGGCCGCCAGCTTCTGTGCGGCGTAGGCGCGCACCTCGTTGGTCTCGGCGGCGAAGCCCACGAGGAAGGCGCCGCCCTTCCGCCCCGCGACCTCCTTGAGGATGTCGGGGTTCGGGACCAGCTCGAGCGTGAGCCCCTCGTCCTTCTTGGATTTGATCTTGCTCCCGCTCGGATCCTTCACGCGGTAGTCGGCCACCGCCGCCGCCTTGACCACGATGGTGGTCCCGACCAGGTGATGCAGCACGGCGTCGCGCATGTCCTCGGCGGTCTGCACGGGGACGTAGATGGCGCCGGACGGCGGTGTGAGCGCGGTGGGCCCGGACACCAGGACGACCTCGGCACCCCGGCGCAGCGCGGCGGTGGCGACGGCGTGTCCCATCTTCCCGGACGACCGGTTCGAGAGGTAGCGGACGGGATCGATGGGCTCGCGCGTGGGACCCGAGGTCACCAGGAGCCGCTCGCCCCCGAGGTCACGCCGCGCCGACGAGCGCGCGCTCGAGGGCCTCGAGGATGGCCTCCGCCTCGGGCAGGCGCCCCTTGCCCGTCAGCCCGGAGGCGAGCGGCCCCGCCTCCGGCTCGAGCACGGTGACGCCGCGCGCCCGGAGCGTGGCCACGTTGGCCACCACCGCGGGATGGTCCCACATGCCGCCGTCCATGGCCGGGGCCATCAGCACCGGGCACCGCGCGGCGAGCAGCAGCGTGGTCAGGAAATCGTCGGCCAGCCCGTGCGCGGCGCGGGCGAGCGCGTGCGCGGTGGCCGGCGCCACCAGCATGGCGTCGGCCCGCTCGGCCAGCGCCACGTGCTCCACCGCGTCGCCGCTCTGCGGGTCGAAGAGATCGGTGAGGACGGGCCGGCCGGAGAGCGTCCGCCAGGTCAGCGGGGCCACGAAGCGGTCGGCGTGCGTGGTGGTCACCACGGTCACGCGCGCGCCGGCCCGCGTGAGCTCCCGGAGCAGGTACGCCGCCTTGAACGCGGCGATGCTGCCCGTGACGCCCAGGATCAGCTCGCGGCCGGCCAGGGGCATGACGGCGCCGGGTCAGGTGCGCGGGGCGTCCTCGTCCTTCACGCGGTAGCCGACCTTGCCGTCGGCGATCTCCTCCAGCGACACGCTCGTGGGCTTCTTGTGCTTCGATTCGAGCTGGGGAGCGGCGCCGCGGTTGATCTGCCGCGCGCGCTTGGCCGCGAGGACGACGAGCAGGTAGCGGTTGGACACCTTCTCCAGCGACTTCTCCAGCGAGGGGAACGCCATCAGTCTGGGACCTCCAGGTCCGGGAACTTGAGGGTCAGGCGGCTCGTCCGCCAGCGCTCGCCCTGGATGATCGTGGCGAGCCGCTCGACGGCCTCCTTCACGTCCCGGTTGATGATGAGGTAGTCGTACTCGCGCCAGGAGGCCATCTCCTCGCGCGCGCGCGTCAGCCGGCGCGCGATGTCGTCGGGGGCATTCTGCCGGCGTTCGCGCAGCCGCGCCGCCAGCACGGTGAGCGAGGGCGCCATGATGAACACGGTGACCGCCTCCGGGTACCGCGTGCGCAGGTGGCGGGCGCCCTGGGTGTCGATGTCGAGGAGCACGTCCTCGCCGCGGGCCAGCGCCGCCTCGAGCGGCCGGGCGGGCGTGCCGTAGAGGTGGCCGTGGACCACCGCCCACTCGGCGAACTCGTCGCGATCGCGCGTGGCCACGAACTCCGCCTCGGTGATGAAGTGGAAGTCGACGCCGTTCGTCTCGCCGGCCCGGGGCGCGCGCGTGGTGCAGGAGACGGAGTAGAACAGGCTGGGCACGAGCGTGCGGACCTCGTGGCAGAGCGTGGTCTTGCCCGCGCCCGACGGCGCCGACACCACGACCAGCGCGCCGCGCCTCCGGAGGAGCAGACCGTCCTTGCCGTCACCCATCGTGCCGGGCCCTCATTCCAGGTTCTGCACCTGCTCGCGGAGCTTCTCGAGCGTGGACTTGGCCGCGATCACCGTCTGGGACAGCTCGAGGTCGTCGGCCTTCGAGCCCACCGTGTTGACCTCGCGGTTCATCTCCTGGATCAGGAAGTCGAGCGTCCGGCCCACGGTGCCGCCCTCCCGCATGAGCGTGGCGAACTGCTCGAGGTGCGCGGCCAGCCGGGTGAGCTCCTCGGCCACGTCGCTCTTGACTGCCCACGCGGCGATCTCCGTCGCCAGCCGCGCCTCGTCCACCGGGGTCTCGCCGACCATGGCCTGGATGCGCTCGCGCACGCGGGCGGCTTGCCGCGCCGCCGCCTGGGGCACGCGCTCGGCCATGAAGCCGACCTGCGCGGCCAGCGTCTGCTGGAGCGCGCCCAGGTCCTTGGCGAGCGCCGCGCCTTCCGTCTCGCGGCGCGCCACCAGCTCGGAGAGGGCGCGGCCGAGCGCGTCGGCCAGCAGGCTCCATCCTTCCTCGGGCGCGGTGGCCGGCTCGGCCTCGCGTGAGAGCACGCCGGGCTGGCCGAGCACCCACTCGAGGCTCGCCGAGGCGGGCAGGGCGAGTGCCTCGGCCACCTGTGCGGCGAGGGCGGCGTACTCGCGCGCCTGCTGCAGGTTCGCCACCACCGGGGTTAACGTCCCGCCGCCGCCGCTGCCGAGCCGCACCGTCACCTCGACCCGGCCGCGCTGGAGCGCGGACTGGACCATGTGCCGGGCGTCCAGCTCGAAGGCGGACAGGAGCGTGGGCAGGCGGAGGGCGATATCCAGGCTCCGGTGGTTCAGCGACTTGCACTCGACCGAGACGGCAAGGCGGGCTCCCGATGCCTCGGCTCGGCCGTACCCCGTCATGCTACGGATCACTGGAGGTCTCCGAGCGTCGAGGAATGGGAATGAACGGGTCCAACCACCATCGCATGGTAGTGCAAAACGTCAGTCTCGTCAATATGTTCCGGCCAATTCCCCGTCCGGGAAGTCACGGACGGGATCTTCCTGGGCGGCCCCGTCGAGGGTGCCAGGCGGGCCGGAATCGGAGCAGTGTCGGGGGCTTGCCCGCCGCTGTCCCTGTCCGGCGGGGGACCTGGCCAGGGGTCAGGCGAACCTGGCGACGTAGGGGAGGTTTCGAAAGCGCTCGTCCGCGTCCAGCCCATAGCCCACGACGAACACGTCCGGGATCTCGCGTCCGACGTAGTCCAGCGTCAGCTCCACGGGGCGGGGGCGCTGCTTCGCCAGGAACGCGCAGACCTTGAGCGAGGCGGGATGCCGCGTGTGGAAGTTCCGGAGGAGGTACGACAGGCTGAGGCCGCCGGCGCAGATGCCCTCGACCACGAGCACGTCCTTGCCCTCGATCGGCTCATCGAGGTCCTTGCGGATGCGGACGACCCCCGACGCGCTGATCGTGGTCCCGTAGGGCACGATCGAGATGAAGTCCACGGTGACGGGGATCGTGAGGCTGCGCATCAGGTCGGCGACGAAGATGGCCGCGCCCTTGAGCACTCCGACCAGGTGCAGCGGCCGGCCCGCGTAGTCGCTCGAGATCTGGGCGCCGAGGCGCGCCACCTCCGCGCGGATGGCGTCCTCGTCGAGCACGACGGGGCCGAGGCCGTTCGTGGGCACGGACTCGGGTCTCACGCGAACCGGGTGGCCCTGACGAAGTCGCGCGCGTCTCCGAGGACGCCGCGGTCGACCGCGGCGTCCCGTTCGAGCTCGTCGAAGCACCGGGAGATGGTGAGGACGCTGTGGAGCGTGTAGCCCTTGGCGGCGAGCCGCTCGGCGCCGCCCTGCTCGCGGTCGATCAGGATCACGAGGTCCTTCACGACCAGGCCCGCCTCCTCCAGGGGCTGGATCGCCTCGAACTTGCTCGCCCCGTCCGTGACGATGTCGTCGATCACCACCACCTGCTCGCCCGGCTCGAAGTGCCCCTCGATGCGCCGCCGCATCCCGTAGGCCTTCTCCTCGCGGCGGGGATAGACCAGGGGAAATCCGCCGGCGAGGCTCGTCGCCACGGCCAGCGGCAGCCCCGCGTAGGGGATGCCGGCGATGCGATCGACGCGGCAGCGCCGGACCAGCTCCGCCATGCGCCGGCCGATGCTCGCGAGGACGTCGGGATGCGAGATCACCACGCGCAGGTCGATGTAGAACGGCGAGACCACGCCCGACTTCAGCGTGAACCGGCCGAACCGAAGGGCCCCGATCTCGTGCAGGCGCCGGATGAGTGACGCGTCGGTGGCGATCTCGGTCACGATGCGATGTCCTCGATCAGATTGTCGCGCAACGCGGACCTTGCCTCACCGCGCGGGCCAACGCCGCGATTCTGCGTTCGCATGCGATGCCGTCTCGTCACTGGTTCATCTCCTCCAGGAGGGTGAGGGCAGCGCGGGCCGGATCGGGCGCGGCCACGATGGGCCGCCCGACGACGATGTAGCGAGCCCCGGCCTGGATCGCCGCGGCCGGGGTGGCGGTGCGCGCCTGGTCGCCGGCGTCGCTGCCGGCCGGGCGCACGCCCGGCGTCACGATCGTCCAGGCCGCGCCGAGCTGGCGGCGGATCGGCGCGACCTCCCGTGGCGAGGCCACGCAGCCGTCGAGCCCGCTCTCCCTGGCGAGCCGGCTCAGGTGGAGCACGTGGCCCTCCACCGAGCTGGCCACGCCCAGCTCCTCGTGGAGCTCGCGGCGACCGAGGCTGGTGAGCACGCTCACCGCCACGACGAGCGGGCGCCGGAGGCCGAGGTCACGCGCGGCGCCCGCCGCGCCCTCCGCGGCCGCGCGCATCATGGCGCGCCCGCCCGAGGCGTGCACCGTGAACATGAACACGCCGAGCCGGGTGGCCTCGCGGGCCGCGCCGATCACGGTGTTGGGGATGTCGTGGAACTTGAGGTCGAGGAACACCTCGACGCCGCGCTTGAGGGCCACGTCCACCGCGGCGGGGCCCGCGGCCGCGGAGAGCTGCGAGCCGATCTTCACCCGGCTGACCACGCCGTGCAGCCGGTCGAGGAGCGCGGCGGCTTCCTCGAGCGTCGGCACGTCGAGGGCCACGATGAGCCGATCGCGGGCCTCAGCGGCGTTCATGGTAGTCCTGCAGCGGGCGCACGCCGATCTCGCCCTTCAGCATCGCCTCGATGCCGCCGACCGCGGCCTGGGCTCCGTCGATCGTCGTGTAGTAGGGGATGTTCTGGGACACCGCGGTGCGCCGGATGATGGACGAGTCGCGCCGGGCGCGGCCGTCCTCGGCGGTATTGAACATGAGGGCGATCTCCCCGCGCTTCATGAGGTCGATGATGTTGGGCCGGTACGACTCGGCCACCTTGTGGATGGTCTCCACCGCCATGCCTTGCAGGACGAGGAGCTTGGCCGTGCCCGCGGTGGCCACCAGCGAGAAGCCCATCTCGGCGAGGCGCTTGGCGATGCTCACGGTGGCCCGCTTGTCCCGGTTCCTGACGGAGACGAACACCGTGCCGGTGGTGGGCAGCGGCGAGCCGGCGGAGATCTGCGACTTGACGTAGGCCTTGCGGAAGTCGCGGTCGATGCCCATCACCTCGCCGGTGGACTTCATCTCCGGCCCGAGCACCACGTCCACCCCGGGGAACTTCACGAACGGGAACACCGCCTCCTTGATCGCGATGTGCGGCAGCTCGCGCTCCTCGGCGAAGCCGAGATCGGCGAGCCGCGCGCCCAGCATGATCTTGGTCGCGAGCTTGGCCAGCGGCACCCCGATGGCCTTCGACACGAACGGGATGGTGCGGGACGCGCGCGGGTTCACCTCGAGCACGAACACCGTCTCGTTCTTGATCGCGAACTGGATGTTCAGCAGGCCGATGACCCCGAGCTCGGTGGCGAGCGCTCGCGTCTGCGCCTTGATGCGCTCGACCTGGTCGTCGCCGAGCGAGTACGGGGGCAGCGCGCATGCGGAGTCGCCGGAGTGGATGCCCGCCTTCTCGACGTGCTCCATCACCCCGCCCACCACCACGCGCTCGCCGTCGGCGATGGCGTCCACGTCGATCTCGAGCGCGTCCTCCAGGAACTTGTCCACGAGGATGGGGTGCTCGGGGCTCACGCGCACCGCCTCCTTCATGTACGTCGCGAGATCCTCGTCGTCGTAGACGATCTGCATCGCCCGGCCGCCGAGGACGTACGAGGGCCGCACGAGGGCGGGGTAGCCGATGGCGTGGGCGATGGTCACCGCTTCCTCGAAGGACTGCGCGGTGGCGCCCGGGGCCTGGGCGAGGCGGAGGCCCTCGAGGAGCTGGGCGAAGCGCTGGCGGTCCTCGGCCCGGTCGATGGCGTCGGGGGGCGTGCCGAGGATGGGCACGCCGGCGGCCTGGAGCGCGCCGGTGAGCTTGAGCGGCGTCTGGCCGCCGAACTGCACGATCACGCCGCGGGGCCGCTCCCGCTCCACGATGTTCATCACGTCCTCGAACGTGAGGGGCTCGAAGTAGAGGCGGTCGGAGGTGTCGTAGTCGGTGGAGACGGTCTCGGGGTTGCAGTTGACCATGATCGCCTCCACGCCGATCTCGCGGAGGGCGAAGGCGGCGTGGACGCAGGCGTAGTCGAACTCGATGCCCTGGCCGATGCGGTTCGGGCCGCTGCCGAGGATCACCACCTTGTCCCGCGGCGTGCGCGGCGCCTCGTCCTCGTCCTCGTAGGTGGAATAGAGGTACGGCGTGTGCGCCTCGAACTCCGCCGCGCAGGTGTCGACCATTTTATAGACGGGTCGGAGGCCGGCGTCCTCCCGCGCGCGTCGGACTTGCAGCTCCGTGGCTCCGGTCAGCTGGGCAATCCTGAGGTCGGCGAAGCCCATCTGCTTGGCGCGGCGGAGCACGCGCGGGTCGGTGAGGCCGGCCTCGGCGATCCGCGGCTCGAGGGCCACGATCTCGCGGACGTTGTCGAGGAACCAGGGGTCGATGCGCGTCAGCTCGTGGATCTCCGCGGTGGCGAGCCCGCGCCGGTACGCCTCGGCCACGGCGAAGCAGCGCTCGGCGTTGGGGATCCGGAGCTTCTGGCGCAGGGCCTCCAGGTCGGCGAGCGGCCGCTCGAGGGTGAGGCCCCAGCGGTCCTGCTCGAGCGAGCGCACCGCCTTCTGGAGGGCTTCCTTGAACGTGCGGCCGATGGCCATGACCTCGCCCACCGACTTCATCTGGGTGGTCAGGGTCTGGTCGGCCTCGCCGAACTTCTCGAACGCCCAGCGCGGGAACTTCACCACGCAGTAGTCGATGGCGGGCTCGAACGAGGCCGGCGTCTCGCGGGTGATGTCGTTGCGCAGCTCGTCGAGCGTGTAGCCCACCGCGAGCTTGGCCGCGATCTTGGCGATGGGGAAGCCGGTGGCCTTGGAGGCGAGCGCGGAGGAGCGTGAGACCCGCGGGTTCATCTCGATCACGACCATGCGGCCGTCCGCGGGGTTCACCCCGAACTGGATGTTGGAGCCGCCCGTCTCGACGCCGATCTCGCGGATGATCGCGAGGGAGGCGTCGCGCATGCGCTGGTACTCCTTGTCGGTCAGCGTCTGCGCGGGCGCGACCGTGATGGAGTCGCCGGTGTGCACGCCCATGGGGTCGAAGTTCTCGATCGAGCAGATGATGACCACGTTGTCGGCGAGGTCGCGCATCACCTCGAGCTCGAACTCCTTCCAGCCGATCACCGACTCCTCGACGAGGACCTGCTGCACCGGGCTCTGCTGGAGCCCCCACTTGACGGCGGCCTCGAGCTCCTCGGGGTTGTACGCGATGGAGCCGCCGGTGCCGCCCAGCGTGAACGACGGGCGCAGGATCAGCGGGAACTGCATGCGATGCCGGCGCATGCCCTCCACGGCCTCGTCTGCGCTCCGCGCGAAGAAGCCCTTGGGCATCTCGAGGCCGATCCTGGCCATGGCGGCGCCGAAGAGGTTCCGGTCCTCCGCCGTCTTGATCGCGGGGATCTTGGCGCCGATGAGCTCGACGCCGAAGCGATCCAGCGTCCCGTCCTCGGCCAGCGCCACCGCGAGGTTGAGCGCGGTCTGCCCGCCCACCGTGGGCAGGAGCGCGTCAGGGCGCTCCGCCGCGATGACCTTCGCCGCGAACTCCGGGGTGAGCGGCTCCACGTACGTGCGGTGGGCCATCTCGGGGTCGGTCATGATCGTGGCGGGGTTCGAGTTGATGAGCACGACCTCGAACCCCTCCTCGCGGAGCGCCTTCACCGCCTGCGTGCCCGAGTAGTCGAATTCGCAGGCCTGTCCGATCACAATCGGCCCCGAGCCGATCAGGAGGATCTTCCGGATGTCTGTCCGCTTGGGCACGGACGCCTCGCCCGGCTACTCCTGGACGAGCCCGTAGATGATGGACACGTCCGGGCCCGCCTCCTCGCGCTTGTAGAGCACGTCGTCGAGGCGGCCCGCGCCGATCCACACCACCTCGCCGGCGCCCCAGAGCTTCTCGCCGAGCACGCCCATGCGGCGGTCGACGCGCTCGCGCACGGCGTGGGCCTCGAGCGACAGCTCGCTCTCCGTGGTGAAGCTGGTCCACTCGGGCTTCTGCCCCGCTTCCTCGGTCTTGCGATAGGAGATCAGATACTTGGCCATGCGACGTCATCCTCCCCCGGCGCCCGTCACGCGGGCGCGATCGGCCTGCCCCTGCATCAGGGCGATGAAGCGGTCGAAGAGATAGTGGGCGTCGTGCGGGCCCGGCGAGGCCTCCGGGTGGTACTGCACCGAGAACACCGGCAGCTCCCGGTGCCGCATGCCCTCCGACGTCCCGTCGTTGAGGTTCACGTGCGTCTCCTCGAAGCCGGCCCGGGCGACCAACGTCGGGTCCACGGCGAATCCGTGGTTCTGGGCGGTGATCTCGACGCGGCCGGTGGCGATGTCCCGCACCGGGTGGTTCGCGCCGTGGTGGCCGAACTTGAGCTTGTACGTGCTCCCGCCCGCGGCCAGCCCCAGGATCTGGTTGCCGAGACAGATGCCGAAGATGGGCACGTGGCCGATGAGGTCGCGCACCGTGCGCACCAGGTACGCCACCGCCTCGGGGTCGCCCGGCCCGTTGGAGAGGAAGACCCCATCCGCCTTCCGCTCCCGCACGGCCGCCGCCGGCGTGCCCGCCGGCACCACGTCGAGCTCGCAGCCCAGCGCGGCGAGCTGACGCAGGATGTTGCTCTTGATGCCCGAGTCGAACGCCACCACGCGGAAGCGCGGCGGCGGGGGCGTCACGTAGCCGCGCCCGAGCTGCCAGTCGCCCTCCGTCCATCCGTGCCGCGCGTCCACCGACACCTCGCTCACGAGATCGCGTCCGACCAGCCCCGGGCGCTGCCGCGCGCGCTCGACGAGCCGGTCGGGGTCCGTCTCCCGCGTCGAGATGATGCCTTCCTGCGCGCCGCGGTCCCGGAGATGCCGCGTGAGCGCGCGCGTGTCGATGCCCTGGATCCCCACGATGCCGTGCCGCGCGAGGTAGGCGTCGAGCGTCACCTGACTCCGCCAGCTCGACGGGTAGGGGCACGCCTCCTTCACGATGAAGCCGTCCACCCACGGGCGGCGGGACTCCACGTCCTCGGCGTTCACCCCGTAGTTGCCGATCAGCGGGTACGTCATGCAGACGAGCTGACCCCGGTACGAGGGGTCGGTGAGGATCTCCTGATAGCCGGTCATGGAGGTGTTGAAGACCACCTCGCCGGCCGCCTCGCCGGTGGCGCCGCAGCTCTCGCCGCGGAACACGCGGCCGTCGGCGAGCGCGAGGAGGGCCTCCGTCACGGCGCGGCCTCCGGCGCCACGGGCACGCCGCCCACGATGGTCATCACCACAGCGCCCGTGCCCGTCCAGCCGCGGAACGGCGTGTTCTTGCTGCGTGACCGGAAGGTGGCGGGATCCACCGTCCAGGGGCGCTCGAGGTCGAGCACCGTGATGTCGGCGGGCGCGCCGGGCGCGAGGCTGCCTCCGGGCAGGCTCATGACCCGCGCGGGCCCGGCGGACATGCGCGCCACGAGGGTCGGCAGGTCGATGCGTCCGGCGCGCACGAGGCGGTCCAGGAGCACGGGCACCGCCGTCTCGAGGCCCACGACGCCGTTGGCCGCGGCCGCGTACTCGCCTTCCTTCTCGGTGAGGGCGTGCGGAGCATGGTCGGTGGCCACGCAGTCGATGGTGCCGTCGGCGAGCCCTTCCAGCAATGCCTCCACGTCGCGCTTGCCGCGCAGCGGCGGGGCCATCTTGGTGTTGGGATCGTACTCGCGCACCGCCTCGTCGGTGAGCACCAGATGGTGTGGGGTCACCTCGGCGGTGACCTTCACGCCGCGCGCCTTGGCGTCGCGCACGAGCCGCACCGCCCCCGCGGTGGAGAGATGCGCGATGTGCACGTGCGCCCCCGTCAGCTCCGCGAGCACGATGTCGCGCGCGACCATCACGTCCTCGGCGGCGGCGGTCAGCCCGGGGAGGCCCAGCTCGGTGGAGACGAAGCCCTCGTGCATGGCCCACTCGCCGGCGAGGGTCGAGTCCTCGGCGTGGCTCACGATGGGCGCGCCGAAGGGCAGCGCGTACTCCATCGCGCGGCGGTAGAGGCCGGCGTCCATCACGCACTTGCCGTCGTCGGAGAAGGCCACGCAGCCCGCCTCGGCCTGCTCGGCCATCTCGGCGAGGTCGCCGCCCTTGAGGCCGCGGGTGACGGCGCCGATCGGGTAGACGCGCACCGCGCCCTCCACCTTGGCCTTGGCCAGGATGTAGTCGGTCACCGCGCGGTTGTCGTTGACCGGAAACGTGTTGGCCATGCAGCAGACCGCGGTGAAGCCGCCGGCGGCGGCCGAGCGCGTGCCCGTGGCCACCGTCTCCTTGTATTCGAACCCCGGCTCGCGCAGGTGCACGTGGATGTCGATGAAGCCCGGGCAGACGACCTTGCCGGCGGCGTCGATCACGACGGCGCCGTTTCCCGCGCGGAGCCCGCGGCCCACCTTCGCGATGCGCCCATCGACCACCGACACGTCGGCGACGGCGTCGACGCCGCTGGCGGGGTCCACCACGCGGCCGTTCTTGAGGAGGAGGCTCATGCCGTGCGGCTCCCCGCGAGGAGGTAGAGCACGGCCATCCGGACGGCGACGCCGTTGGCGACCTGGTCGAGGATCACCGAGTACTTGCCGTCGGCCACCTCCGGCGCCAGCTCCACGCCGCGGTTCACCGGGCCGGGGTGCATGATCAGCACGTCGGGGCGGCAGTGGCGCAGCTTGTCGAGCGACAGCCCCCACACCCGCGAGTACTCGCGCAGCGACGGGATGCGCCCGGCGAGCATCCGCTCGTGCTGCAGGCGAAGCATCATGACCACGTCGGCGTGGGCGATGGCCTCCTCGAGCCGGTAGCTCACCTTCACGCCCAGCTCCTGGCAGGCCGCGGGGATCAGGGTGGGCGGCCCCGCCACCGTGACCGTCATCCCCATCTTCCGCATGCCGTGGATGTCCGAGCGCGCCACCCGGCTGTGGGCGATGTCGCCCACGATCGTGACGTTCAGGCCTTCGAGGTGACCCTTCTTCTGGCGGATCGTCAGCAGGTCGAGGAGCGCCTGCGTCGGGTGCTCGTGGGCGCCGTCGCCCGCGTTCACCACCGCGCACCGGAGCTGCCGGGCGAGGAGCGCGGGCGCCCCCGCCGCCTGGTGACGGACCACCACCACGTCCGGGCTCATCGCCTCGATGTTCCGGGCGGTGTCGAGCAGGCTCTCGCCCTTCTCCGCGCTCGACCCCGACGACGAGAAGTTGATCACGTCGGCGGAGAGCCACTTGCCCGCGATCTCGAAGGACGTGCGCGTACGCGTGGAGGCCTCGTAGAAGAGGTTCACCACCGTCTTGCCGCGCAGCGTGGGCACCTTCTTGATCTCGCGCGTGGCGATCTCGCGCATGGACTCGGCGGTGTCGAGCACGTCGCGGATCTCCGCCGCCTCGACCTCCTGCATGCTGACCAGGTCCTTCCGCTTCCAGCCCATGTGGCTCGGTCTCCCGTGGCCGGTTAGCTGGCCGGCTCTTGGATGACGACCCCGTCGACGCCGTCGTGCTCGCGGAGCATGACGGCGACCATCTCCCGGCGGCTCGTGGGCAGATTCTTGCCGATGTAGTCGGGGCGGATCGGCAGCTCGCGGTGACCGCGGTCCACGAGCACGGCGAGCCGGATCACGCGCGGCCGCCCGAGGTCCATGAGCGCGTCCATGGCCGCCCGGATGGTGCGGCCGGTGAAGAGCACGTCGTCCACGAGGACCACGGTCCGGCCCTTGAGGGCGAAGGGGATCTCCGTGCCCCGCACGAGGGGCTGCTCCGCCTTGAGCCCCAGGTCGTCACGGTAGAGGGTGATGTCGAGGGCGCCGACGGCCGGCGTCGTGCTCTCGATGCCGCCGATCTTGTCGGCGATGCGCTGGGCGAGCGTCACGCCGCGGGTCTTGATCCCGACGAGGACGACGTCCTCCCCGCCCGCGTGCTCGACGATCTCGTGGGCGATCCGGGTGAGCGCGCGGTCCAGGGCCACGTCGTCCAGGACCTGCGCCTTCTCGCGGAGGGTCATGCCGGATCCCCGGGATGCGGGCCTGCCGCGGCGGTCGGCGGACAAAAAAAACGGCCCCGGAGGGGCCGCGGACCGCGCACGACGTGACTCGGGGACCTCAATCGCTTCTCCTTGCCGGCCTCGCAGGGCCCGCTTAAAGGAGGGAATCAGGATGCTGCATCACCGTACCGTCGGAGCGCGGGGCTGTCAAGTGGAAGTGAGCCAAACGGCGAGCGAGACGTTTCTTCCCACGGTCTCCATGTCCGTGATGGCCGAGCTGCCCGTTGGGGTCGTTTCTACTTCATTCCCATGTACGCTCGGCTCGCCTTCGGCTCACCTCGCCCTGCTGGGTATCCTCGGCGCAGGACAACGTCCCGAGAACGCGCCGCGCGGCCCGCGGCAGCGAGGAGAGCGACATGTCCATCCGGCTCGTGGTGACGATCACCGCTGCACCAGGCAAGGGCGCCGAGCTGGCGCAGGCGTACACGACCCGCTGCGCCGAGGTGATGACGGAGCCGGGCTGCGAGCAATTCGAGGTGTTCAGGAGCGTCGTGAATCCGGATCGGCTCGCGCTGCTCGAGCGATGGACGGACCAGGCCGCTCTCGACGCGCACGCGAAGCTCAACCAGACGCGGCCGCCGCTCCGGCCCGAGCTGCGCCAGGGCGCGGGCGAGCGTGAGGACTACTCGTACCACCGCGTCCGGTAGGGGGCGGTCTCGTCCGGCCCGGCCGGGTGACGGCGCTCGCCGCGGCCGGCGCCGGGCATCGGGACCGCGCCGGGCCCGCGGCCCGGCGGCGGGTGGCATCGTCGGAGTGATCGCGGACACCCACGGCCTCCTGCGGCCCGAGGCGCTCGCCGCCCTCGCGGGCGCGGACGTCATCATCCACGCGGGCGACGTGGGCTCGCCCGAGGTGATCGAGCGGCTCCGCGCCATCGCGCCCACGTTCGTGGTCCGCGGCAACAACGACACCGCGTCGTGGGCCGACGATCTTCCCGAGATCCAGGTGGTGACGGTGGGCGGTCTCAGGTTCTGGGTGCTGCACGAGGCGGCGCGGCTGTCCGTCGATCCCGTCGCCGCGGGGCTCGCCTGCGTCGTCTCCGGCCACTCCCACCGCCCCTCGATCGAGACGCGCGACGGCGTGCTTCACATCAACCCGGGCAGTGCCGGCCCCCGCCGCTTCACTCTCCCGGTGACGGTCGCGCGCCTCCGTGTCGCCGGCGACCGCATTGTCCCGGAGATCATCCAGCTCCCAGTCTGATGTCGTACCGGCTGGTCAGGCGGGGGTGCGCCAGAGGTCGCGAACGATCTCCTCGCGCTCGACGGAGACGCGGCCGGTCTTCACCACGAGGCGCGGGGTGGCCAGGGCCGTGACGATGGCGTCGTGGGTGTCGGTGTCCCACACCGCGAGGTCGGCGCGGGCGCCGGCGCGGAGGCCGTAGTCAGGCAGGCGCAGGATGCGCGCGGGATGCTCGGTGAGCATGGCCAGCACCTGGCCGAGCTCATCGGCCGCCCCCATGTGAGCGCCGACCACCACGAGGTACCCCATGAGCGGGAGCGCCGCGGTGCCGACCGGCGTGAAGGCGTTGCGCACGTTGTTGGTTGCCGCGGCCACGGGCACGCGGGCGGCGAGGAGGCGCTTGACGGGGGCCAGCCCGCGCCTCACGTTGCGCTCGTCGCGCCGGCCCATCAGGTAGAGATCGGTGGCGGGCAGGACGATCACGCCCACGCCGCTCTGCGCGAGCCGCGCGGCGATCTCGTCCTGGTCGCCGGCGGCGAGCGCCGCCACCTCGCTCATGTGGCCGACGGCCACCCGGCCCTGCCAGCCGCGCCGCTCTGCCTCCGCGCAGATGCGCCGGACGTGGAGGTGCTCCGGCTCGTCCGCGAAGTCCACGTGGAAGTCCGCGTCCACGCCGAACCGGACGGCCAGGTCGAACACGATCTCGATGTGGGCGAAGGCGTCGGTGTCGTTGTAGGGGCAGCCGCCGACGAGGTCCGCGCCACCTTCGAGAGCGCGGGCAAGGAGCGCCTCGGTGCCCGGGGCTTTCAGGATGCCCTCCTGCGCGAACGCGCAGAGCTGGAGGTCCAGCGCCGGCGCGTACTCGCGCTTGAGGGCGAGGAGCGCCTCCAGCCCCTTGAGGCCCACAATCGGGTCGACCTCGACGTGGCTCCGCATCGCGGTGGTCCCGTTCCGCACCGCCGCGTCGAGGACCCGTCGTGCCCGCTCCCGGATATCGTCGATGGTGAAGGCGCGCTTGGCCTCGCCGGTCACGCGGATGGCCTCCTCCACCGTGCCCTCCACGCTCGGCGTGCGCCCGGACAGGAGGGCCTTGTCCAGGTGGATGTGGGACTCCACCAGCCCCGGCGTCACCGGCCGGCCCCCGCAGTCGACCGTGCGGCGCGCCGCCTCGCCGCCGAGGGGGCCGATCGCGGCGATGCGCCCCGTGGCGCATCCGATGTCGGCGATGCGGCCGTCGGGCAGCCGACAGGATGTCAGGACGAGGTCCAGGCTCATGCCGCCGCGCCCGGCCGCCGCGCCGCGGCCAGGGCCTCGAGCGCCTCCTCGAAGCACGCGAGCGGCGCGCGGACCACGCCGGCCCCGATCTGCCCGGTGCCGGGGACGCGGCCCGCGATCCCGGTGTTGATGAGCGGCGTGATGCCCGTCTCCACCACGCGCCGCACGTCGATGCCCACGGGCGTGCCCCGGTCGTCGAGCGCGGGGATGCGAAAGTGCGGGTGCTCCTCGAGGCAGATCTCGTCCATCTCCTCGGTGGTGGCCACCGCCTCGGAGAGCCCCCCGCGCCGACGAAGCGGACCACGGCGGGCGAGGCGGCCATGGCGAAGCCGCCGAGGCCGATGGTCTCGACGATGGCGCTGTCGCCCATGTCGGGGTTGGCGTCCGCCTCGCCGAATCCGGGGAAGTAGAGGCCACGGGGCAGGTTCACGGGAGCGGTGAACCAGCGGTCGCCGAGGCCGGCCACGCGGATGCCGAAGTCGGTCCCGTTCCGGGCCATGGTGGCGACCATCGTCGACCCGGCCACGTCCAGGCACGGGTCGGCGCTGGCCTTGCCCGCGGCCATGGCGAGGTTGAGGAAGAACTGGTCGTTCGCGGCCACGAACGCGGCCACCCGCTCGAGCGCGCCCAGGTCCGACGCGGCTCGCGCAAGGTGCGGCATCAGGGCGCGCGCGGTCAGCGAGGACGCGGCCACGTTCCGCTGGTGCATCTCGTCGCCCATGCGCACGGCCTGGGCCATGAGGGCGCGAAGGTCGATCCCGCCGCCGGCGCGGATGGCCGCGCCCAGGAGCGGCCCGGCCTCCGCGGCCAGCCATCGGAGCCGGTCGATCACGCTCGCGTCGTTGGCGCCGAAGCGGAGCACCTTGCCCAGGCCCTCGTTCACGGTGGCGCAGGCGCGGTTGCCGACGGCGCGATTTTCCACCACGAAGACCGGCATGGACGGCGTGACGATGCCGGTCATCGGTCCCGCGGCGCCCGCGTGGTGGCAGGGCCGGAGCGCGACCGCTCCGGTCTCCACCAGGCGGCGCGCCTCGTCGTCGTCCGCCGCCCACCCCTCGTAGCGGACCGCGCACAGCACGGCGGCCTGCACGGTCGCGCACGCGCGGCCCCACGGGAGCGGGGGCCCGGAGTGGAGCACGATGCGTCCCGAGATGCCGAGGGCGCGGCTCGCGGGCTGGCAGTCGACCAGCACGGGCTGGGCCTGGACGAGCCGCTCGACCGCCGCCCGGTTGGCCGCGCCGATCGAGGGGCGGCCGCGCTCAGCCGTCGTCATCGAGGAGATCGAGGAGCCCGGCTCGATGCGGATCGCCGCCCGCCGGCGGGCTCCACTGCACGTCGACGACGGGAGCGCCGCGGCGCGCCAGGTCCTCGGCAAACCGGCGGATGCCCACGTTGACCACCGAGAGCTCGCGGCCGAGGAGCGGGCCCGCGGCGGGGCGGGCGCTCGCGATGGCCGCGGCGGGCGGCGGCGGGATCGCGGGCGGCGCGGCCGCCGATCTCACCGCGTCGATCACGCGGGCTCCGCCCGCGATGCAGGCGGCCGCGCGGGCGGCGCGCGCGTTCGAGGGCAGGAGCCAGACCCCCGACTTCTCGAGCCGCGCCGTCTGGCTCGCGAGCCCCTGCGGATCGCCCGGCGTGCCGACGACCGTGGCCACCACCGCCAGGCGCCGGCCATCAGCCCTGGCCCGGGCCTGCGCGGCCTCGAGCGCGGGCGCGATGTCGCCGGCCGGGTCGGCGGCGACGCCGTATCCCAGCACCACGTCGAGCAGCAGGACACCCACGGTGGGATCCGCGCCCGCGCGCTCGATCGCGCGCACGCGGAGGGCCGGGTCCAGCATGGGATGCGCGCGTCCCACCGTGAACTCGTCGGATCCCAGGTCCAGGACGCGATGGGCGCTGTCGCGCGTGTCTCCGCTCCCGAGGTTCCCGCCGATGGGCCCGAGCAGCGGCTCCAGGATGGACAGCGCCTCGTACGCGAGGGTGCCACCCGCGTAGAGCCCGCGGAGACCGGTCTGCCCTGGGGCCAGGGCCTTCGTCGCGGCGACGAGACGCGCCGCGTCCTCGTCGCCGAAAGCGGCGCTCGCCGGCGTCCACGCCGTCCCGGACAGCATGGCCACCGCCGCGTCCGCGGCGTCCTCGAGCGTGGAGACGATGACCGCTCGGCCGCGTTGCATCGGCGCGACGCCGGAACCGAGCAGCGCCAGCACCGCGGGTGTGGGGCCGGCTTCCAGGCGGGCCCCGATCGCCTCGCGCACCCGGGCGGCGGGCGGCTTTCCCACGATCACGAGCAGCTCCGTGCCCGGGTCTCCCGCGAGGCGGTCGATCGCGGCGAGCGTCATCACGCCTCCCACCGCCTCCGCCATGTCGCGTCCGCCCACGCCGATGCCGTGCGACAGGCCCTCGCCGCGCGCGGCGAGGAGCGACGCGACGTGCTGGAGCCCCGTGCCCGAGGCGGCGACCACGCCGACCCGCCCGCGCGGCACCTCGTTGGCGAAGCCGAGCGGCACGCCGTCGATGTACGCCGTGCCGCAGTCCGGGCCCAGTACCAGCCCACCGGCGGCCGCGGCCCGGCGCTTGAGGAGCACCTCGTCGGCGAGGGGGACGTTGTCGCTGAAGACCATCACCGACAGGCCGCGCGCCAGGGCCCGCCGGCCGAGCCCGGCGGCGAAGGGGCCGGGTACGGAGACGAGCGCGAGGCTGGCGCCGGGCAGGCGACGGCACGCGGTCTCCATCGTGCGGGGCGGGCGGCCGCCCTCGGCACGGAGGCGTTCGCGCCCGGCGGCGAGGAACGACTCGGCGAGGGTGAGCGCGCGGTCAGCGGCGCCGGGCGAGTCGGCGCGGACGGCGACGACGAGGTCGCTGGGCCCGGCCCGGCTCGACTCCGGCGACGCCAGGTCAGCCTGGGCAAGGAGGTCGCGGTTTGCGGGCGTGGCCATGAGCGCGGCCGCCTCGCGCACGCCCGGCGATGCCCGCAGCTCGCGCGCCAGGGCGAGGAGCGTCACCGAGTCCCGGTAGAAGCTCGGCTTGACGAGGGTCGTCACGCTCACGCGCGGCGCGCCTCCACGGCCTCGACGGCCAGGCGGATGCCCGTCAGCGTGTCGGCCCCGGACGTGGCGCCGGTGCGCGCGAGGGCGGCGGCCGTGAGCGAAGCCGCCGGCGCCGTTTCCGCTGCGAACAGGGCCAGCACGGGCTCGGCAAACGCGCCCTCGAGGGCGTGGAGGATGAACTCCCGGCCGATCGCCGTCGTGCGCTCGGCCGCGTCCCGCGCGAGCCTCGTCCGCGCGCGGGACGTGAGGAATGCCGTGTCCGAGCCGGCCAGGACCGCGAGCGCGCCGACCAGGCAGTCGTCCCCCGCCGGGGTCAGCCCTTCGCCGAGGCCCATGAGGGCCCGTCCGGCGGCGACGAAGCCGTCCGCGTCGCCGCTCCGGATGGCCTCGGCGAGGCGCGCGCGGGCCTGCCGTGCCGGGGGCAGGTCCAGCGCGGGGGCGCCGGGGAGGGCGCCCATCTCGGCGAGGGCGTCGGCGACGCAGCGGGACGGGTGAGCGCCGCGCGGCATCGACAGGTCGACCCGCGCCGCGGGCGTGAACGCGAGCTCGAGCGGCCCCAGGCGCAGGCGGTCGCCCCGGCGGCGGACGAGGTCGCCGGCCCGGACCGCGCCCAGGTCGGGCACGACGGACAGCGACGCCGCGAACGGCGCGGCGAGCGGGCCCGGCGCGTGGAAGGCGACGATGCGGCCGTCGCGACACTCGACGTTGACGCAGCGGGTGAACACGGAGTGGATCCGTCCCATCACGAACGGCGCCCCCTCCAGGCGGGCCGCCACCGCGCGGGCGAGCCGCACGACGCGGATCTCGCCGGCGATGGGCTCGTCCGGCGAGCCACCGAGGTTCTCGTCCACGAGTGTCATCGGGGGACGTCCGGCGTGGCGGCGGGCATCGGGACGGTGGGAGCGGCCGTCTTCGGGGCGGACCGCGGGCGACCGTCTCGCGCGGCGGCCTCAGCTCGGCTTGAGCCCGTGGACGCTGAAGGCGGCCACCGGACGCTGGAATCCCTTGAGGACCAGCGGGTCGATCGGCTCGGCCTCCACGATGGGCTCGATGCCCGCATACGCGCGCTGGTTGACGAGGATCTGCCCGCCGCGCGCCTCACCGCAGAGGCGGGCCGAGAGGTTGGTCACGGTGCCGATGGCGCCGTAGTCCCACCGCCCCTCGAAGCCGATGGCGCCGATGGTGGCGTAGCCCTGGGCGATGCCGATCCCCAGGTGCAGGTCGTAGCCCTGCTTCTGCCACTTCGTGGTCATCTCGCCCACGCGCTCGCGGATGGCCAGCGCCATGCGGACGGCGCGCTCAGCGGGGTTGGGCACGGGGACGGGATCGTTGAAGAAGATCATCATGCCGTCGCCGGTGAAGCGCTCGAGCGTGCCCTCGTGCTCGAGGATGAGCTTGCCGGTGGCGGCGTGGTACTCGCGGAGCACGCTCATGACCTCCTCCGGCTCCGAGGTCTCGGCGAACGCCGTGAACCCGCGGAGGTCGAGGAAGACCACGGTGACTTCCCGCCGGTGGCTGCGGAGGGGATCCTCGGCGCCGCCCGAGACGATCAGCTCGGCGAGCTGCGGGGAGAAGAACCGCTTCAGGCGGCCGACCCGGTCGAGCTCGGACACCTGCTCCTGCACCCGCTTCTCCAGGGTGCGGTTGAGCTGGGCCAGCTCGGCGGCCTGCGCCTCGAGGCGGACGGCCTGCTCCTGCACGGTGTCGTGGAGCGTCTTGCTCCGGAGCATGGACTTGACGCGCGCCACCAGCGCGGCCTGGTCGAGCGGCTTGGTCAGGTACTCGTCGCCGCCCGCGTCGAGGCCGGCCACGATGTCCTTGGTGTCAGCCTTCGCCGTCACCATGATGATGGGCATGAAGGGCAGCGCGGAGTCGGTCTTGAGGCGCTTGCAGACCTCGATGCCGTCGAGCTTGGGCATCATGATGTCGAGCAGGATCAGGTCGGGGAGCTGCTCGCGCGCCACGGTGAGGGCCTCCTCGCCGTCGACCGCGGTGACGATGTCGTAGCCGTGCACGGACAGCCGCGTCTGCAGGATGTCCAGGTTCATCGGGTTGTCGTCGACGATCAGGATGAGCGGAGGGGTGCGCAACGGATCTCCTCGGTTGCGGGCTAACGCGAACTATTCATGAATGGGCCCACCGGACGCGCCGCTGGTCTCAAGGTCCGTCTCCATTCGCGAATGATGCGGGCCTACGTCAGGAATTCACGGACCTTCGCCAGCAGCGCGCGCGGGCTGTAGGGCTTGGCGATGTAGGCGTCGCAGCCCGCCTCCATGGCCTTGTCCTCGTCGCCGGTGAGCGCGTACAACGTCACCGCGATCACGGGGATGCGGGCGAGGGCGGGATTGGCCTTGATCCGCCGTGTCGCCTCGTAGCCGTCGATCCCGGGGAGCTGGATGTCCATCAAGATGAGGTCGGGCACCTGGGCCTCGGCCTGGGCCACCGCGTCCTCCCCGTCGACGGCCTCGAGAACCTCGTAGCCCACGGCGGTCAGCAGGTCGTGCAGGATGCGGCGGTTGTCCTCCTGGTCGTCGATGGCGAGGATGCGCTTGCTCACGCCTGCACGGCCTTCCGGCGGTCGACGTCGACGGCCATGCTGCGCCGGCGGCGCTCCACGCGGGCCGGTACGGCGAAGCGGAACGTCGACCCGTGGCCGACCTCCGACTCGACCCAGAGCCGGCCCCCGTGCATCTCGATGATGCGCCGGGCGATGGCCAGGCCCAGGCCCGTGCCGCCCTTCTTCCGCGTGTTCGAGTTGTCGACCTGCTGGAACTCCTCGAAGATCTTCTGCTGGTCCTCGGGGGCGATGCCCGGGCCGCTGTCCGTGACCGACACCACGTAGGAGCCTTCCTCGTGCTCGGCGCGGACGGCGACGCGCCCGGCGTCGGTGAACTTGATGGCGTTGCCGACCAGGTTCAGGAGCACCTGGGTCAGCCGTCGCTGGTCGCCCCGGCCCGGGGGCAGGTCGGGGGCGATCTCCAACGTGAGCTCGAGCTTCTTCTCGGCGGCGAGCGATTCCACGGCGATGACCACGGTCTGGACCACGTCCTTGATCGTGTAGTCGCTGAGGCCCAGCGAGAGCTGCCCCGCCTCGATCTTGGACAGGTCGAGCACGTCGTTGATGAGGGCCAGGAGGTGCCGGCCGCTCCGCTCCACGCGCTCCAGGACCTCCGTGATCTTCACCGGGACGTCGCCGTACGTCTCGTCGATGATGAGCTCGGTGTAGCCGAGGATGGCGTTCAGCGGCGTCCGGAGCTCGTGGCTCATGTTGGCCAGGAACTGGCTCTTCGCCCGGTTGGCGACCTCCGCCGCGTTCTTGGCGTCGCGCGCCTCGGCGGCGGCGCGCTCGAGCCCCTCGTTGGCGCCGCGCAGCTCCACCGTGCGCTCGGCCACGAGGCTCTCGAGGCGGACGGCCGCTTCCTTTCGCTCGGTGATGTCGAGGAGCCCGGTGACGAGGGCGGGCACGCCGTCGTACGTCATGGGCTCGCCCGTGCACACCACCCAGAACGTGCTGCCGTCCAGGCGTCGCCCGCGGCCCTCGAAGTTCGTGACCCGGCGCTCGCGCCGCACCTGGTCGAGGAACCGCTGCGCCGTCTCGTCGTCGGCGAAGAAGTCGGTGGCGGAGAGGCTCGGGCCGATGTCGTCGCGGCTCTGCGCCCCGAGCAGGCGGAGGGTGTGGTCGTTCATGTAGATCACGCGCGCGTCCTGGACGGCGCTGATCATGAGCGGCACCGGGGTCGCCTCGGCGATGGCGCGCAGCCGCGCCTCGCTCTCGCGGAGCGCCTCCTCGGCGCGCCGGCGCTCCGTGATGTCCACGGTGAGCCCGCGCAGGAGCGAGGGCTGGTCGGCGGCGTCCTTCACCACGTGCACGATGCTGCGCAGCCACACCTCGCGCCCGTCGGAGGCGGGGGCCCGGTACTCGAACTCGTGGTCCTCGCCCGCCGCCACCGCGCGGCTGGACAGGGTCGCCACCGCCTCCCGATCGTCGGGGTGCACGTGGTTGATCCAGAACCCGCGCTCGCGCAGCCAGCGGTCGACGGGGTAGCCGAGCACGATCTCCGCCCGCTGGCTCACGAAGGTCAGGTCGTGCGTGTCGGCCCGGGCCTCCCACACGATGGCGTCGACGCCCTGGATGAGGTCGCGGAACCGGTCCTCCGACTCGCGGCGGGCCGCCTGCAGGCGCTCTTCCTCGGTGAGGTCCTCGGCGATGACGAGGAGCCGCGCGTCGTCGTCGCGGCCGAGTCGGATGCCGGCGATGCTGATGCGCACCGGCCGGGTGAGACGGCCGCCCTGCACGTGCACGTTGAAGAGCATGTCGTGCTGGGGCAGCCCGCTCGACAGCACCTCACGGGCCCGCTGGCCGAGGCCGTCGGCCCGGAACACCGCGTCGAAGTGCTGGTTGGTGATCTCCTCCGCCGTCGACTGGGCGAGGGTGAGGGCGGCGCGGTTGGCGGAGAGGATGCGCAGGTCGCTGGCGAGCACGAGGAGCCCGGACGGCACGGTGGCGACGATCTTCTCCGCGTAGCCCTTGAGGGTGGCGATGGCGCGCTCCTGCTCGATCTGCTCGTTCAGGAGCATCGCTCGCTGGTGCTGTCGCCAGAGCCCGATGAGGAGGGCGCCGAGCGCCACCGTGAGGAAGCCGGCGGCGATGCCGGCGAGCCGGCCGGACTGGTAGAACTCGGCCAGGGCTTCGTTCACGTCGATCTTCAGCGCGAGCGCCCAGCCCGGGGGGTCCAGGCGCCGGGCCGACACGAACACCGCCTCGCCCCGGTAGTCCGCGAGCTCGCCGAAGGCGATCTCCGTGCCGCCGACGCGTCCGATCAGCTTGGCCACGGCCTCGACGGAGCGGAGGTCCGACTGGAACCCGGCCGAGGCGTGCCGCAGGGGGGTCAGGTATGCAGGGTCGTGGTCGAAGCGGAACAGCACCGTCTCGCCCGTGCGGGTGGCGGCGGTGGCGTTCTTCACGACGGCGGCGAGCCCCGTGTCCATCGGCATGGCCAGGACCACCGCGCCCAGGAACGCGCCCGAGCGCGGCCCCACCACGGGAAGGCGCGCGCCCGGCGTGAGGACCGGCACCGCGAAGCCCAGGAGCTTCTTCCCGGCCGCGTCCGCGCCGATCTCGACCCGGAAGGTCCCGTTGTGGGCCGAGCCGATGACCGTCTGCACCGCCTCGAGGCTCATCGGACTGCCCGTGCTCGAGGACACGGTCAGGCGCCCCTGGGCGTCGTACACCGCGATGGACGCATAGCCGTAGGCGCGCGCCACCCGATCGAGCTGCGACAGGACGCCCGCGCGGCTTTCGCCGCCCCCTCCCGAGAGCAGCCCGCGGATGGCCGGCGAGGTGGCGAGCACGTCGGCGTCGGCGCGGCGGGCCGCCAGCCAGTCCGAGACCAGCCGGGCCCGGTCGTCGGCGAGGGTCGCGGCCCGGGCGCGCCAGTGGTTCACGGCGAGGCGGCGCTCCGTCGAGATGTGGTAGTACATGAAGCCCGCGATGAGCGCGGTGCCGAAGAGGAACGCTCCGACGTACGCCCACGCGATGAGATCGCGCCGCTCGGCGCGGGCGCTCGCGAGCTGGGTCGTGATGCGGGGAGCTTCCACGGGCGACATTCTAGCCTGGATTATTAGGTGCGGGCGCCCGGGCTTCGCCCGCCCGCACCCTGCGCCAACCTCTCCGGGGTTCCACGGGTGGACTCGTCGGGACGGAAGCGCCGGTGCGGGGCCGCGGGCCCGGGCGGAGGTCCGCGGACGTCCAGACGGCCCTGCTCATGCGCGGTGCCTCCGATCCACGTCCACCGGAATGTCGCGGGTCCGGCGCTCCACGCTCCGCGGCACGGTGAACGCGAACGTGGACCCCCGGCCGAGATCCGATTGCACCCACAGCCGCCCCCCGTGCATGGTGATGATGCGCCGGGCGATGGCGAGCCCGAGGCCGGTGCCGCCCACCTTGCGTGTGCTCGAGTCGTCCACCTGCTTGAACTCCTCGAAGATCGTCTCCTGGTCGCCGGTCGCGATGCCGGTGCCGGTGTCGGTCACGGACACCGTGAACGCGTTGGCGTCCGCCGCCGCCTCGACGCGGATGCGCCCGGCGTCGGTGAACTTGATCGCGTTGCCCACGAGGTTCAGCAGGACCTGCGTGATGCGCCGCTCGTCCCCGCGCCCCGACGGCAGGTCGGGCGGGATGACGAACGAGAGCTCGAGCTGCTTCTCGGCGGCGAGCGACTCGACGGCCATGAACACGCTCTGCATCACTTCCCGCATGGAGTACTCGCCGAGGTTGAGCGTCAGCTCGCCCGCCTCGATCTTCGACAGGTCCAGCACGTCGTTGATGAGGCCCAGGAGGTGGCGGCCGCTCTTGGCCACGCGCTCCAGGATGCCCCGGATCTTCTCGGGCAGCTCGCCGTAGGTCTCGTCGAGGATCAGCTCGGTGTAGCCCAGGATGGCGTTCATCGGCGTGCGGAGCTCGTGGCTCATGTTGGCCACGAACTGGCTCTTGGTCCGGTTCGCCATCTCGAGCTGTCGGTTCTTCTCCTCGATGGCCTGGAACAAGCGGGCGTTGGCGATGGCCACGGCGGCGTGGAGCGCGAACGTCTGCACGAGCCGCACGGTGTGGGGCAGGATGGGCCGCCCGCTCGGCTTGTTGTCGCCGGCGAGCACGCCGACGGTGACCCCCCGGGCGATCATCGGCGCGACGAGGAGGCTCTTCGTGCGGATGGCGCGGATCTCCGAGTAGGGGGGGCGCAGGCGCAGCTCGGGGGGCAGGGGGTTGGCCTCGTTGTAGAGGAGCGGGAGGCCCTCGAGGTAGGCCTTGAACATCACCCCGGCCTCGGGGAGGGGAATCTCCGCCCCGTCGAAGTCCTTCGACTCGTCGGCGGCGAAGCCGGCCCCGGCCAGGTTCACCAGGCGGTCGGCCTCGGGGCTTACCGCCCAGATGTAGATCCGGTCGAGGAGCCCCATCTGGCTCGCGCCCTCGAGGACGCGATGGAGCTGCTCGCGGAGCGATAGCGGCTCCTGGAGCGAGGTGGACAGCGTGTAGAGCTGCTCCATGTTCCGGGACAGCTCCTCGAGACGGCTCTGCTGACTCCGCACCTCGTCGAACAGACGCGCGTTGTCCACGGCCACCTTCGACTGGTTGGCGAGGGCCACGAGGAGCTTGACCACGCGCTCGTCGAACCGGCCGGGCGCGCGCCGGAACACCACCACGCCGCGGTTGAGGTTGTCGCCGGGGATGGGCGCGGCGAGGAGCGAGCGGAGCCCCTCGCGCAGGCTCACGTCGCGGACCACGAAGTTCGGCGCCAGCTCGAAGTCGGCGATCTGGAACGGATGGCCGCTCTCGTACGCGCGCCGGAGAACGCCCTCCTCGGTGTTCACCGGCGTCCGCCGCATCCCCTCGAGGAACGCGGGGCTCAGGTTCTCGCTTGCCAGGTCCAGGAAGGTCCCGCTCGACCCGCGGTACTCCACGACCATGCCGGCGTCCGCGCCGGACAGCTGCATGGCGTGGCGGATGACGGTGGCGAGGACGTGCTTGAGGTCCAGCGACGAGCTGACGGCCTGCCCGACCTCGCTGAGCGCGCGCACCTCGTCGAGGGAGCGGGCGAGATCGTGCGTCTTGCCCTCGAGCTCCTCGAACAGGCGCGCGTTGTCGATGGCGATGGCCGCCTGGTCGGCGAAGATCTTCGACAGCTCGACCTGCCGGTCGGTGAACGGCTGCACGGCCTCGCGCCGGAGCATGATGGCGCCGGTGGGCACGCCCTCCCGCAGGAGGGGCACGGCGAGCAGCGTGTGGAGCCCGAGGTCGCGGTGGTAGGCGTTGCCCTCGGCGTACTCGCCGGGGGGTTCGGCGGTGAGGTCGTGCACGTGGATGGGCCGCCGCTCCGCCACCGCCCGGCCCGTCACCGTGCCCCGCGAGGCGGGCAGCACGGCGGGCGTCGGGAGCGCGCCGACGCCGGCCACCGGACGCAGCACCGTCGCCTCGAGGCGGAACACCACGGCGTCGCGGGCCCCGCACAGACGCGCGGCGTCCCGCGCCACCGCGTCGAGGACGCGCCGCGCGTCGGTGGGCGCGCTCGACAGGGCGTGGAGGATCTCGCTGGTCGCGGTCTCGCGCTCGAGGGCCTCCGCGAGCTCGCGAGTCTGGCGCTCAATGGTGCGCCGGTCGTCGATGATCCGCCGGGCCTGGCGCCGGATGAGGAGCGCGAACACGCCGCAGTACACGATGATGCCGGCGATCGAGAGCCCGGTGGTGAGCGGGCTCGCCTCGGGCTGCACGGTGAACCCGATGATCGCGCCCATGAGGCCGGCGCCGGCGGCGAGCGCGCCGACGCCGCCCGCGGCGAGGGGCAGCCCCCCGATGCTCAGGAGCGCGATCGTGAGCCCGAGGGCGAACGCCACCGACGGCCAGAGGCTGAAGGCGGCCTGGACGATCCAGCTTCCCGCGATGAAGCCGTCGACCAGGACGTGGAGGTGCTCGGCGCGGCGGGAGTCGCGGCTCGCGCGGGAGATGGCGAAGGCGACGTGGGGCCAGAGGAGGCCCTGGGCGAGGAGCGCCATCCACAGGGGCGCGCTCGCTCCGCGCTCGTAGAACACGGAGGACATGATCACCACCATCACCGCGTGGCCGACGGTGCGGATCCGGTAGTCGAGAAAGACGATCGGATGAATGGGCGTTGCGGTCGGAGCCACCGGCTGAGGGGTGTCCACGCGCTCCAATCCAGGGCCGCTCGCTCCCCCGTCGGAGGGTTCCGGCCGGGCGCGGGAGCGGCGGCTCAGGCGGCAGTGTAAGGGCCGAGGGGGGGAGTGTCAACGTCTCGAAGAATATGCCCGTTCCGGGCTTCGGGCGACCCCCGGCCGGCCCCGTCGGGCGGGCTTCCGGGCTACTTCGGCGGCGTCAGCCCGTAGGCCTTCAGCTTGCGGTACAGGTGGCTCCGCTCGATCCCCAGCTTCTCGGCCGTCCGGGTCACGTTGCCGTCGTGGACCCGCAGCTCGGCGACGATGTACGCCCGCTCGAAGGCCTCGCGTGCCTCCCGCAGGGTGCGCTCGCGTTGCGTGTCGGGCGGCGCGGCGTCCCGGGGACGCAGGGGCGGCGGCAGGTCCTCGGGCCCGATGACGTCCCGCGGGGTCATGATGACCAGGCGCTCGACCATGTTGCGGAGCTCGCGGACGTTGCCCGGCCAGTCGTAGGCGAGGAAGTAGGCCAGGGCCTCCACCGAGACGGTCTTGGCGCGCTTGCCGTTCTCCATCGAGAACAGCGCGATGAAGTGCGCGACGAGGGCGGGGATGTCCTCCTTCCGGCGGCGCAGCGACGGCACCTCGATCGGGATCACGTTCAGGCGATAGAAGAGGTCCTCGCGGAAGCGGCCGAGGGCGATGAGCTCGGTGAGGTCCTGGTTGGACGCGGCGAGCACGCGCACGTCCACCCGGAGGGCCTCCTTGCCCCCGACCCGCTCGAAGCTCTGCTCCTCGAGCACCCGGAGCACCTTGGCCTGGGTCTTCAGGCTCATGTCCCCGATCTCGTCGAGGAAGAGCGTGCCGCCGTCGGCCAGCTCGAACTTGCCGCGCCGGCGGGCCACCGCGCCGGTGAAGGCCCCGCGCTCGTGGCCGAACAGCTCGGACTCGATCAGCTCCTCGGGGATGGCCGCGCAGTTCACCTCGACGAAGGCGCTGTCGCGCCGGGCCGAGCGCGCGTGGATGGCCCGCGCCACCAGCTCCTTGCCCGCGCCGTTCTCTCCGTGGATGAGCACACGGCCATTGGTGGGCGCGGCGATGGCGATCTGCCGGCGCAGGTCCTCGATGAGGGCGCTCGCGCCCACCAGCTCCTGCCCGCGCTCCAGCCGCTCGCGGAGCGCGCGGTTCTCGCGCTCGAGCCGCGAGTGATCGAGGGCCCGCGCCACCGCGAGGAGCGTCTTCTCCAGCGACAGCGGCTTCTCGATGAAGTCGTACGCGCCGAGCTTGGTCGCCTTCACCGCGGTCTCGATGGTGCCGTGGCCGGAGATCATCACCACGGTGGCCTCGGCCCGCCGCAGCTTGACCTCGGCGAGCGCCTCGAGCCCGTCCATACCCGGCATCCAGATGTCGAGGAAGATGAGGTCGGGCGTCTCGTCGGCAAGGCGCGCGAGCAGCTCCTGGCCCGAGCCCACCGCCGACACGCGGTAGCCCTCGTCCTCCAGCACGCCCTTGAGCGTGGCCTGGATCGCCCGCTCGTCGTCGACGATCAGGATGTGCTCGCCGGCCATGAGGCGCCTCAGGCCTGCACGGCGGTCGCGGCGAGGCGGCCGGCGGGCAGCTCGATGACGAAGCGGCTGCCCTGGGGGGCGTTGTCCTCCAGCCAGATCGTGCCGCCGTGGTCGGTGACGATCTGGTGCACGATGGGCAGGCCGAGCCCCATGCCCGTCGCCTTCGTCGAGAAGTACGGGAGGAAGAGCCGCTCGCGGTCCTCGGGGGAGATGCCGGGCCCGGTGTCGGCCACCACGATGCGGGCGCGGCGGGAGTCGGGCAGCCACACCGTCTCCACCAGCACCTCGCCGGCCGGGCCCACGGCCTCGACGGCGTTGTCGACCAGGTTGAGCACGGCCCGGCGGAGCTGGTTCGGGTCGACCTCGACCTGCGGCACGTCGGGCGAGAACACCGAGCGGATCGACAGCGCGGGGTGCGACTCCCGGTACAGGACGAGCACGGCGTCGAGGAGCCGCGCGAGGTCGGTGGGCCGGAGCGAGAGCGCGGGCATGCGCGCGAAGCGCGAGAACTCGTCCACGAGCTGCTTGAGGCCGTCCACCTCCTGGATGATCGTGGCCGTCGCCTCCTCGAGGAGGCGCTTCTCGTCGGGGCGGCGGTCGCCGCCCAGGCGCCGGCGCAGGCGCTGCGCGGAGAGCTGGATGGGGGTGAGCGGGTTCTTGATCTCGTGGGCGATGCGCTGCGCCACCTCGCGCCACGCGGCGAGCCGCTGGGCCTTGAGCAGCTCGGTGAGGTCGTCGAACACGAGGACCATGCCCATGGGCGCGCCGTCCGGTCCCTTGAGCGTGGTGGCGGAGGCGAGGAGGGTGATGGCCTGGCCGTCGCGGCGCAGGTGCACCTCGCGCTCGACCGTCCCCTCGCGCACGCGCGCCATGCGCTGGATGAGGGCGACGATGTCCGCGTGCTCCGGCCCGCGGAACACCGTCGTGTCGGGCTGGCCCTCGGCGGCGCGCGCGGGGACGCCGAGCATCCGCTCCGCCGCGCTGTTCACCGTGCTCACGCGGCCGGCCGCGTCCAGGGAGACCACGCCGGTGGCCACCGCCTCGAGCACGGTCTCGGTGTAGCGGCGCCGCTGCTCCATCTCGCTGTGCTTGGCCTGCAGGTCGAGGTACGCCTCCTCGAGCTTGGTCTTCGACGAGGCGAGGTCGCCCGTCATCCGGTTGAAGGACTCGACGAGGACGCCGATCTCGTCGTCCGCGCGCACCTGCACCTTGTAGTTCAGGTTCCCCGCCGACACCTCGCGCGTGCCCTCGGCGAGCATCTGGATGGGCTCGGTGATGCCGCGCGCCAGGTAGAGGCCGAACCAGGTGGCGGAGAACACGATGATCAGCGTCATCAGCATGAACAGCAGGATGTAGATGCCCTTGATCGGCGTCTTCAGGAGCTTGAGCTGCTTGTACTCCTGGAAGGCCTGGCTGATGCCGCGCAGCCGGGCTTCCAGGCGCTGGCTCACGTGGATGCCGACCACGACGACCCCGACCACCTCGCGGGCGGCGTTCCGGATGGGCACCACCGCCTGGATGAGGTCGCCGATCTCCATCTCGTTGACGGTGGTGATCTCCTGGCCGGCGAGACCCTGGACCACGCGGTCGCGGTGCAGCGGGCGCGCGGGCAGACCGGCGAGCGCGGGGTCGGCGACGTGAGCCTGCTCCTGTCCGCCCCGGCCGAAGATGGTGATCGCGGAGAGCCCGAGCCGGTCCCGCTGCTCGGCGAGGAAGGCGACGAGGGCGGAGCGGTTCCCGACGACGAGGAGCCCGTCGTGGTCGGTCACGCGCGCGATGTAGCGGCCGTGGCGCACCGCCGTGGTCTCGAGGGTCTGGTAGTAGGCCTGCGCCACCTCGAGGGCCTGGTCCAGGGGGCGCTCGACCTGGGGCTTGAACCACCCCTCGATCGACTTGGTGATGAAGTTCGAGGCCACGATGAAGATGAGCAGGCCCGGGGTCAGGGCCAGGAACAGGAAGGCGAGGACGAGCTTCGCCTTGAAGCGCGACCCGATCACCTTCTGGCGCCGCTCGAACGAGAGCTTCACGAGGTTTCTGAACAGCAGGACGAGGAGCAGGAGGAAGACGATCAGGTTGAGGTTGAGCAGGGCCAGGACGAGCAGGTTCGACGCGACGGGGATCTGCGGGGTGCGGACGCCCACCTCGAACACGGTGGCGACGACGAGGAGGACGAGGATCCCGCTGATGATCAGCAGGTTCCGCTTGCGCCGGCCCTGCTCCCCGTGCTCGTCGTGCGTGAGCGGCATCACTGGCTCCGGAGCGGCGTGATGAGGCTCGACTGGAACCACGGCGTCTCGGCGGCGTCGCCGGCCACGCGGGCCACCCACGAGTTGATCCCGTTCAGCGACACGTCGGCGCGCACCCGGACGTAGAAGAGCTCGTTCTGGTCCAGGGAGCTGGCGGGCGCGAGCTTCGCCACCCGCAGCTCGGAGACCACGCGCTGGGCCTCGCGCAGGCTCTTGGTGACGTAGGGCTCGCGCTGCTCCCCGGCGAGCGACGCCACCTTGTACTCCTTGGTCAGCACGTTGTAGGTGATCTGCCGCTCCACTGTCCGCGTCTGCAGCCGCCGCTCGATCCAGACCCGACTGTACTGCCAGAGCTCCACGATGAACCGGAGGTGCGTGGGGACGCCGCTGTGGAGGCTCTCGGAGAGCGAGGGGGGCACGGCGCCCAGCAGCACCACGTTGACCGTGACGTCGAGATCGTTCAGGAAGACCGAGACGTTGCTGATCCGGAGCTGGGCCTCGGCCGGGGCCGGGAACACGAGCCCCACCCAGAAACCGATGACCAGGCCCGGCAGGACCCAGGAGCGCGCGTGCCTCGGGAGCGACCGTCGGATAGCCACGACCGGCCCATTATAGATGCACCCGAGACCGTGGTATGGGCCAAGACGATCGGCACCGCCCGGCGCCGGCGATCGCGGCGCATCGGGGGCGGGCGGGCCGGCTCCCGGGATCTAATGAGCCTCGCGCATCAGACTAATGCCGAGCGGTGGGACTATAGGGGCCCGTGGCGTTACCGTATTCTGCGAGGGTCACAGACTAGAGGGCGGGGACGCTCTCCGGAGTGGAGCGCGCGGTCGTGGCCGTGGCGTTCCCGCGGGCGCGCGTCCGGCGGCGTTCCGCGGCGCGGGCATCGTTGATCGCGACCAGGAGCTTGTGGTTCAGCGCGTGACCGCCGTTCCGGGCGATCACGTGGCCGACCAGCGGGCGGCCGAGGAGCAGGAGGTCGCCGATCAGGTCGAGGACCTTGTGGCGGACGAACTCGTCGGTGAAGCGGAGCGCGTCGTTGAGGACGGTGCGCTTGCCCACGACGACGGCGTTGTCCAGCGAGCCGCCGAGCCCAAGCCCGTTCTTCCGCATCGCGCCCATATCGCGCAGGAAGCCGTAGGTCCGGGCCGGGGCGATCTCGTCCGCGAAGACCTCCTCGGAGAGGACGAACGAGGTGGCCTGGAGCCCGATCGCCGGGTGGTCGTGATCCAGGGTGTAGCTGATCCGGAAGCTTTCCGCGGGCACGACCTGGATCCAGCGCGTCCCGTCCTCGACGCGAATCGTCTGGTCGATGACCAGGGGCTTGCGCGCCGCGGGCAGCGTGAGCTGGCCCGCCAACGCGAGCAGATCGACGAAGGGCTTGGAGCTGCCGTCCATCGCGGGCAGTTCGCCGCCGCTCACGTCCACGAGGAGGTTGTCGATGCCGAGGCCGGCCGCGGCCGCCATGAGGTGCTCGATCGTCCGCACCTTGACGCCGAAGGCGCCGACCGTCGTGGCGAAGTGGGAGTCGACCACGTGGTCGATGGTCGCGGGGATCAGCGTGCCGTCCGGCGCCCGGAGCAGGATGCCGGTGTCCGCGGCCGCCGGGGAGAGCCTCAGCTTGACCACTTCCCCGGAGTGGAGCCCGACGCCTTCCGTGCTGACCGACCGCCTGATCGTACGCTGGTTGCTCATCGCCAGGCAGAGATGCTAAGCAATCCAGGTTCCATGGCGATGGATGATCATTAACATTATGATTCAGAAGCCTTTCATCATCGTACGGGCCAAGATCACGACGGGACAGTCTCAGGAATGAGACACGGAGGCCGGTGGCCGCGTCTCATTTCGGCACAATTGCATGGTCAGGTCTCGAAGAGCACACGAGCCTCGGTGGCTCCTTCGTCGACGACGACCTCAGCCCCATCGGGTGAGGCGGCCCGGAGGGCGAGCTTCACGACGTGGCGGGCCGGATCGACCTCCTCGCCGTGGAGCAGCCCGTGGATCCGGAAGGGTTCACCCCCCGGCCGGGGCAGAGGCTCGACCGGGGACACCTCGACCCGGCACGCGACGAAGCCCTCCACCTCGTGCACGTACAGGCACTCGTTGAGCCAGTTCACGAGGAGCCGCTCGAGGCTCCCCGCGTGCGCCCGGACCTCCCGCACGTCTCGCTCCTGGACGTGGTCGGGCTCGACGATCAGGGAAAACATCCCCACGGTGGCCCGCGCGAAGGCTTCGGCGAGGGACGACCCCCGCGCCCTCACCCCGACCTCCGATCCGGACGAGAAGGGCTCGAATCCCTCGTTCACGGAGTCGTCCCGAGGTCCCCGTAGCGAGCCTGCAGGAGCGCGATCGCCACAGGCCCCGCGGTCTCCGTCCTCAGGATCCTGGGGCCCAGGCCGGCCAGCACGGCGCCCGCGCCTGCGAGGCGAGCGACCTCCGGCTCGGCGAGGCCGCCCTCGGGACCCACCACGAGCGTGGCCCGCCGGATGGGACCCGCGGGCAGCCGGTCGGCGAGGAGCGCCTGCTCACCCTCCCAGACGCAGACCATGAGGCCCCGGTCGGCCGGCTCCTCCAGCCAGGCCGACAGGCCAACGGGTGGCGACACGGTCGGCACCACGGCGCGGCCGCACTGCTTGGCCGCCTCGCGCGCGATCCGCTGCCAGCGCTCGTGACGGCTCCGCCACCGGTCGCCGTCGGCGCGCGCCACCGTCCGCTCGGAGACGAGGGGCCTGACCGCCGCCGCGCCGAGCTCGGTGACCATCCGGACGATCAGGTCCATCTTGTCGGACTTGGGCACTGCCCTGGGCGAGCGTCAGGTGGAGCGGCGACTCGCCGCCGCCGGCGCGCTCCGCGAGCACGAGGCCTGCCGCCGTCCGTGCCGTGACCTCGGTGAGCCGGACGCTCCATTCACGGCCCTGGCCGTCGACGGCCACGACCAGGTCGCCCGCCGTCAGTCGCAGCACCCGGCTCATGTGGCGGCTCTGCTCGCCGTCGAAGGTCACGTGTCGGGCGCCGGCGTCGAGGCCGCTCAGCACGAAGCGCGGGGCCCGCCCCGTCGGCTCACCGCTCATGCGCGCCGCAGCAGCACCGACGACCAGCCCTCGATGACGACGCGTCCGTCCGGCGCGAACCCGGCCGGGCCGAGGCGCATCGCCACCTCGGCGTCCTCGCCGTCGAGCATCCCGCCGAGGACGATCGCGCCCCCGGGCGCGACGATCCGCGCGTACGCGGCGGCGAGGGCGAGGTGCGTGTGCGTGAGCAGGTTCGCCAGCACGAGGTCGAACTCGGCGCCCGGCGCCGTCGCCTCGATGCCCTCGAGCGCCAGCTCGATGGCGTCGGCGCATGCGTTGAGCGCGGCGTTTCCGGCGACGGCGGCCAGCGCGTCCGGATCGATGTCGATGGCGCGCACCCGCGGCGCGCCGAGCTTCAGCGCGGCGATGGCGAGGATGCCGGTGCCGGTCCCCACGTCGAGCACGCGGCGGGGCGCCGATCCCGGGCGCCAGCGGCCAGCCTCGGCGTCGAGGAGGGCGAGGCAGCCCTCGGTGCTGCCGTGGTGCCCGGTGCCGAAGGCGCGGCCCGGCTCGATGACGACGGCGATCCGCGACGACGGCGCCCGCTCGGCCCACGGCGGCAGGACGACGAGACGCTCGCCGATCTCCCGAGGCGGGAAGGACTGCTGCCATGCGCTCGCCCACTGGGCGTCGAGGAGGGGGCTGATCTCGGCCGCGCGCCCGCCCACGCCGAAGCCGAGCGCGGCGAGGGCAGCCCGGTAGGCGTCGACGGCGGCGAGGAGCTTCGTGGACGACCGGTCCTCCGGATAGAACGCGCGCAGCCGCGGCGGCTCGCCGGGCAGCTCCTCCTCGACCACGCCCAGCGCGCCCTGCTCCCAGAGGAAATTCGTGAGGCCTTCGGTGGTCTCGGCAGACGTGGGGACGCGCAGCTCCCAGAAGCTGGGCCTCGGCGCGGCGGGAAGCGGCGCGGGGGTGGCTCCCGTTCCGCCGGAGGGCATCAGGACCCGAAGAGCTTCTTCATGTCGATCCGGGCATCAGGACCCGAAGAGCTTCTTCATGTCGATCCGGGCATCAGGACCCGAAGAGCTTCTTCATCCGGTCGAGCCAGCCCGTGATGAGCGGTCCCGACTCGTCCTTCGAGGACTGATGCAGCTCCTCGAGCAGCTCGCGCTGCCGCGCGGTGAGGCGCGTCGGCACCTCGATCGCCACCTGGTACACGGCGTCGCCGTGACCGCGGCCGCGCAGATGCGGCATGCCCTTGCCACGCAGGCGGATCTGCTCGCCGGGCTGGGTGCCCGCAGGCACGGTGAGCGTGGCCTTGCCGCCCAGCACCGGCACCTCGACCTCGGACCCGAGCGCGGCCTGGGGGAACGTGATCGGCAGCTCGCACAGGAGATCGGCGCCGCGGCGCAGGAAGATCTCGTGCGGCTTCACGTGGATCACCACGTAGAGGTCGCCGGCCGGGCCACCGTGGATGCCGCCCTCGCCCTCACCCGAGAGCCGGAGCTGGTTGCCGTCCTCGACGCCGCCCGGGATGGTGACGTTCAGGAGGTGCTCCTTGCGCTGGCGCCCCTGGCCCCGGCACTCCTTGCAGGGGTTCTTGAGGATCTGCCCTTCGCCCCCGCACGTGGGGCAGGGCCGGGCGACGGTGAGGAAGCCCTGGGAGAAGCGGACCTGTCCCTGACCGCGGCACGACGTGCAGGTCTCCGGCTTGCTCCCCGGCTGGGCGCCGGTGCCGCGGCAGGCGTCGCACGTCTCGTGGCGCGGGATCTGGAGCTTGGTCTCGATCCCCGCCGCCGCCTCCTCGAGCGTGATCTCGAGGTTGTACTGCAGGTGCTCGCCCCGGCGCGCGTGCGATCGCCGGCCACGCTCGCCGCCGCCGAAGAAGCCCTCGAAGAGATCTTCGAAGATGGTGCCGAAGCCCGCGTCGCCCGCCGCCGGCCCGGAGACGGTGCCGAAGCGGTCGTACTGCGCGCGCTTGTCGGGGTCGGAGAGGATGGTGTACGCCTCGCTGACCTCCTTGAAGCGCTCCTCCGCGGCCTTGTCGCCGGGATTGCGATCGGGATGGTGCATCCGGGCGAGCTTGCGGTAGACCCGCTTCAGCTCGGCCTCGTCCGCGTCCCTCGATACGCCGAGGATGGCGTAGTAGTTGGGGCCGGCCACAGGATCAGCCGGAGGAGGTCGGCGCCGGCGCCGGAGGCTCCGGCGTCATCGCCACGGTGACCATGGCGGGCCGCACCACGCGCCCGTTGAGGAGGTAGCCTCGGGCGGTCTCGCCGACCACCGTCATCTCCGGCTGGCCGGCCGCGGGCACGCGGGCGACGGCTTCGTGGCGCTCCGGATCGAACGGGCTCCCCACCGAGGCGAACGGGACCACGCCGAACTTCTCGAGCACGCGCAGCATCTCGCGCTGGATGAGCTCCACGCCGGTCGTCACGCTCGCCGCGCCGGCGTCACCGCGGGCGGCCTGGAGCGCGCGGTCGAGGTTGTCGAGGACGGGCAGGAGATCCCGGATCAGGCTCTCGTTCGCGTTCTTGATCAGCTCCTCGCGCTCGCGCGCGGAGCGTTTCCGGGCGTTGTCGAACTCCGCCATCGCCCGCAGGTAGCGCTCGTGGTTGGCCTCGGCCTCGCGGGTCCTGGCCTCGAGGGCCTCCCGGAGCTGGGCCACGTCCCGGTCGTCGGAGGGAGCGGTCGCGTCGTCACGGTCGAGGTCGTTGTCACTCATGGCAACGGTCAAGTATAGCAGGCGGTCCGGTCGTCGCTTGTGCGGGTCAGGACGGCAGGTAGAGGTCGCGCCGCACGCGGGACAGCGACGAGGACACGAGCCGGGCCGTCTCGTCGACGAGGGAGATCACCTCCGAATAGGCCATCCGCCGCGGGCCCACCACGCCGAGGACGCCGAGCACCTGGTCGCGATACGTGTAGGTGGAGGTGATCAGGCTGTACTCCCGCATCTCCTCCACCGGGTTCTCGCCGCCGATGAGCACCTGGATGCCGCGCTCCTGGGCCATGCGCGACAGGAGGTCGATGAGCCGCGCCTTCTCCTCGAAGGCCCTCAGCAGGCCCTTGATGGCGCCCACGTCGGAGAGGTCGGGGTGGTCGAGCATGTTGGTGGCGCCGCTGATGTAGAGCGTGCGGGCCCGGAGCAGGGCGTTCACCTGCTCGATGATCGAGCGGCTGCTCCGCGTCCAGAGCGGATCCAGGGGATCGGCGGGCGCGGCCATGTCGTCGAGGATCTCCTGCAGCGTCTTGCCGCGATAGCGCCGGGTCAGGGCGCGGCCGAGCTCGCGCAGGTCGTCTCCCCCATGCGCTCCGTCGGGCGTGAGCGGCGCGGTGGTCACCCAGCCCGTGTCGGTGACGACCACGGCGAGCGCGCGGCCGTCGCCGAGCGGGAGCAGGTCGAGGCGGCTCAGGACGGTCTGCTTGAGCGGCGGCGCGAGGAGGATGCCGGTCATGTGCGTGCCCGCCGAGAGCTGAACGGGCGTCCCTGCCATGAGCTGCTCCACGGGGCCCTGCCGCGCGGGAGGCGCCTCCGGCGGGGCGCTGCCGGCCCACGGCACGCGGCCGAGCGCGTCGACGTAGAAGCGGTATGCCTTGTCGGTGGGCACGCGGCCGGCCGAGGTGTGGGGCTGGCTCAGATAGCCCATCTCCTCGAGGTCGGCCATGACGTTGCGGATGGTCGCCGCGGACAGGCCGCGCATGTGACGGCGGGCCACGGAGCGTGAGCTCACCGGCTCGGCGCTCTCCACGTAGTCCGCGATCACCGCCAGCAGGACCTGACGGCTGCGCTCGTCCAGCACGCTTGCGGGCATCGTCCCGGTATCGTAGCACCAAGGTGCGGGCACCCGGCCTTCGGCCGCCCGATCACCAGGTGCGGGCACCCGGCCTTCGGCCGCCCGCACCGTGCGTCGACACATCGCGTGTGGTGTGCGCGTTCAGGATACGCTCGCTCGCACCTCGCGTAGTCGGACCCGACTAGACCAGCTCTGAGAACAGGGTGTCGGAGAGGAGGAAGCCGTCCTCGGTGAGGTGGACGCGGCCGGCGGTGTGCCGGAGGAGGCCGAGATCGGTCCACGAGGCGATCACCGAGGGGAGACGGCCGGGGTCGAGGTCGATGCGCTCGTCGAGCCAGCTCTCCGGAACGCCCTCGACGAGGCGGAGGCCCAGCATGAGGCGCTCGGCCAGAGTCTGACGGGGCGTGAGGCGCTCGTGAGTGGCCACGGGCAGCCGACCGCTCTCGAGCGTGGCGCAGTAGCGCTCCACGGCCTTGACGTTGCCGTACCGGACGCCGCCGAGGTAGCCGCAGGCGCCGGGACCGAGGGCCAGGTACTCCTCGGCGTGCCAGTAGATCTGGTTGTGCTGGGAGCGCCGGCCCGGCCCCGCGTAGTTCGAGACCTCGTAGTGCTCGAGCCCGGCCGCGCGCGTCCGGCGTGTCAGGGCCCGGTACTGCGCCGCCGCCTCGTCGTCGGAGGGGAGCCCGGCCGTGGTCTCGGGGCGCCAGAGGCTGCCCTCGTCGAGGGTGAGCGCGTAGGCGGAGAGATGGTCCGGCCGCCACGCGAGCGCCTCGTCGAGCGTCCGCTCCCAGGCCCCCGCGCCGAGCTCCGGCAGGCCGTACATCAGGTCGAGGCTCACGTTGTCGAAGCCGGCCGCGCGCGCCGCCGCGAAGGCCTCACGCGCCTGGGCCGCGGTGTGGAGGCGGTCGATGCGCGGCAGGAGCGCGTCGTCGAGGGTCTGCACGCCGAGGCTGATGCGGCTGACGCCGGCGGCCCGGAAGCCTTCGAGCCGCTCGCGCGTGAGGCCGTCGGGGTTGCATTCCACGGTGACCTCGAGGCCCGCCGCGAGCGACAGGCGCGCGCGCAGGCGGTCCAGGATGGCCGCGAGCTGCTCGGGCGCGAGCAGCGACGGCGTGCCGCCGCCGAAGAACACGGTGGACGCGCGCACCGCGGGCGCCCATCCCGCCTCGGCCGCCGCGTCGATCTCGGCGAGGACGGCGCGGACGAAGCGCGGGACCGCGCGCTCGAGGTAGGGGGCGGTGTTGAACGAGCAGTAGCCGCAGCGCTTGATGCAGAACGGGACGTGGACGTACACGCCGAGCGCGGACGCCCGCGGTGTCCAGTCGAGGACGGGCCGGTCCGGGGTTGCGGCCCCGCCTACGGCAGCCACTGCGCCAGCCGGCGCCAGCGCATCCAGTGCCGGTCCGCGTCCCAGGACCAGTAGATCAGGAAGGCCTTGCCACGGATCTTCTCGCGCTTGACGAAGCCCCAGTAACGGCTGTCCTGGGAGTTGTCCCGGTTGTCGCCCATGACGAAGTACGACCCGGGGGGCACCGGGATCGGATCGCAGCCGTAGAGGTACCCGCAGTGCGTGGACGGCACGCTCGGGATCGATCCCGGCCGCACGTGCGGCTCGGTGATGGCCTGGCCGTTCACGAAGACGCGGTTGTCGCGCACCTGCACGGTCTCGCCCCCGACGGCGACGATGCGCTTGATGAAGTCGCGCGACTCGTCGTTCGGGTACTTGAACACGACGATGTCGCCGCGGACGGGATCCCGGAGCCCCGGCAGATGGGTGTCGGTGAAGGGGATCTCGGCCCCGTACAGGAACTTGTTGACGAGGATGTAGTCGCCGATGAGCAGCGTGTCCATCATCGAGCCCGACGGGATCGTGAAGGCCTGCACCACGAAGGCCCGGATCACGAGGGCGAGGAGCACCGCGACGACGATCGCCTCGCCGTACTCCCGGACGAGCGACTTGCGGCGCGGCCGGGCGATCTCCTCCGCCGGGGCGGGCGTGGGGGCCGGGGCGGTGTCGGGGCGTGTCTCGGTCTCGTTCACTCGCCTACTGAGCCTCGCGCATCAGACTAATGCCGAGCGGTGGGATTGTAGAGGCCCGTGGCGGTGACCGTATTCTGCGAGGGTCATTAGCTCTTCAGCACCGACAGGAACGCCTCCTGGGGAACCTCCACGCGCCCGACCTGCTTCATCCGCTTCTTGCCTTCCTTCTGCTTCTCGAGCAGCTTGCGCTTGCGCGTGATGTCGCCGCCGTAGCACTTGGCGGTGACGTTCTTGCCCATGGCCTTGACCGTCTCGCGGGCGATCACCCGGCTGCCGATGGCGGCCTGGATCGCCACCTCGTAGAGCTGCCGGGGGATCACGCCCCGGAGCTTCTCCGCGAGGGCCTTGCCCTTCTCGTACGCCTTGTCCCGGTGCGCGATGATGCTGAGGGCGTCGACGGGATCCCCGTTGAGCAGGATGTCGAGCTTGACGAGCTCCGACTCCCGGAACTCGAGGAACTCGTAGTCGAACGACGCGTACCCGCGCGACACCGACTTCAGCTTGTCGTAGAAGTCCACCACGATCTCGCTGAGCGGCAGCTCGAACACGATGTGCACGCGCCGGCCCACGTACTCCAGCGACTTGTGCTCGCCCCGCTTCTCCTGGGCGAGCTTGTAGATCGCCGTCATGAACTCGGTGGGCACGAACACCGAGCCCCGCACGTAGGGCTCCTCCATGTGCTCGATGCGGTCGGGCGAGGGCAGGCGCGAGGGGTTTTCGACCTCGAGCACCTCGCCCTGCGTGGTCAGCACCTTGTAGCGCACGCTCGGCGCCGTCACGATCAGCGAGAGGTTGAACTCGCGCTCGAGGCGCTCCTGGACGATCTCCAGGTGGAGCATGCCGAGGAACCCGCACCGGAAGCCGTAGCCCAGGGCGAGCGAGGTTTCCGGCTCGAACGAGAACGCGGAGTCGTTGAGCCGGAGCTTCTCCAGCGCGTCGCGCAGGCCCTCGTAGTCCGTGTCCTCGATCGGGTACAGGCCCGCGAACACCATGGGCTTGGCGTCGCGGTAGCCCGGGCACGGCTCGGCGGTGGGCACGAGCGCGTCGGTGATGGTCTCGCCGATCTTGGCGTCGCCCACGCGCTTGATCGACGCGGTGAGGTAGCCGACCTGGCCCGCCGACAGCTCCTCCACCATGCGCATGTCGGGGGAGAACACCCCGACCTGCTGCACCTCGTAGATCTTGCCGTTCGACATGAGGAGGACGCGCTGGCCCTCGCGCACGCGGCCGTCGAGGAGCCGGACGTAGACCACGACGCCCTGGTACGAGTCGTAGAACGAGTCGAAGACCAGGGCCTTGAGCGGGGCGTCCGGGTCGCCGGTGGGCGGCGGGATGCGCGCGACGACCGCCTCGAGCACGTCGGGCACGCCGGTGCCGTGCTTGGCGGAGATGGCGAGGGCCTCGTCGCCGTCGAGCCCGAGGAGATCGGTGATCTGGCCGCGCGTGCCGTCGACGTCCGCCGCGGGCAGGTCGATCTTGTTGATCACGGGCACGATCTCGAGGCCCGCGTCGGCGGCCAGGTAGAAGTTGGCGAGGGTCTGGGCCTCCACGCCCTGGGCGGCGTCCACGATGAGGACGGCGCCCTCGCACGCGGCGAGCGAGCGCGACACCTCGTACGAGAAGTCCACGTGGCCGGGGGTGTCGATGAGGTTCAGCGTGTACTCGAGCCCGTCGCGCGCGGTGTACATCAGGCGCACGGCGTGGGCCTTGATCGTGATGCCGCGCTCCTTCTCGAGGTCCATCGAGTCCAGCACCTGGCCCACCGCCTTCTTGGCGTCCATGGTGCCGGTGAGGGACAGGAGCCGGTCGGCGAGGGTGGACTTGCCGTGGTCGATGTGCGCGACGATCGAGAAGTTTCGGATGTGGGCGGTCGCCATCAGGGCTCAGAGTATCACGTTTGGCGAGGCGGTCCGCCGCGGCTCCCGACGGCTCAGGCCGTCACGCGCGCGCCGTCGGGCACGACGGCGCCGGACGGGACGACCGCGCCCGCGTCGATCTGGGCGCGCGCGCCGATCCGGGCCCCCGCGCCAACCACGCAGTCGGCGAGGCGCGCCCCGGCGCCGACCGAGACGTCGTCCCAGAGCACCGTCCGCTCCACGACCGCGCCCGCACCCACGACGCAGCCGTCGCCGAGGACGGCGGCGGGGCCCACTCGCGCGCCGGCGGCGACCCGGCAGCGCGCGCCGAGCACGACGGGCGCGTCCACGCGAGCGGCGGCGTCGATGTCGGCTCCCGCGCGCGCGTCGGTCGCCGCCGCCGGGGGCGCCACGCGGCTTCCGACACGACCGGCGAGGAGGTCGAGCTGGCCCTGGAGGTACTTGGCGGGGCTGCCGATGTCGAGCCAGTAGTTGTCCGCGACCCAGCCGTGGAACGGGATGCGGTCCTCGAGGAGCGCGGGGAAGAACTCGCGCTCGATCGACACCGGCCGTCCGGTTGGAATGCGCTCGAGGAGCGCGCGGTCGAGGGCGTACACGCCGGCGTTGATGGTGTCGGTGGTGATCAGCGTCGGATCCGGCTTCTCGAGGAAGCGCGCCACGCGGCCGCCGTCGCCGAGCTCCACCAGGCCGTAGGCGCGGGGATCGGCCACCCGCGTCAGGTAGATCGTGGCCGCCGAGCCGCGCTCCCGGTGGAAGCGCAGCATGGCGCCGAGGTCGATGTCGGTGAGGACGTCGCCGTTCAGCACCACCACGAGCCCGTCCACGAGGCCGGCGGCGTTCCGCACGCCGCCCCCCGTGCCGAGCGGCTCCACCTCGACGGCGTAGGCCAGCCGCACGCCGTAGCGGGAGCCGTCGCCCATCGCGCGCTTCACCTCGTCGACCATGTAGGAGCAGGACAGGACCACGTCGCGCACGCCGTGCTCGCGGAGCAGCGCGAGCTGGTAGGCGAGGAACGGCACGTTGAGCAGGGGCACGATCGGCTTCGGACGGGTGAGGGTGAGGGGGCGGAGCCGCGTGCCCTGGCCGCCGGCGAGGATGACCGCGGTTATCGGCCGGGCGTCCAGGGCGTCGCCTCGCTGACGAGCATGACGGGGATGCCGTCGCGGATCGGGTACGCCTTCTGGCACTTCGGGCAGATGATGCGTGTCTCCTCGAACAGGAGGTCGCCCTTGCACGCCGGGCACGCGAGGATGGACTTGAGCTCCTCGTCGATCATGGTCTGAGCTCCTTCTTGCGGACGTGACGAATGGAGATGTGCCACGCCGCGTGGACGCAGAATCGCGATGTCGGCCCGCTCGCCGACGTCATCCGCATGTCTTCACGGCCTGCCTGAAGAACTCGAAGGTGCGGGCCAGCCCCTCGTCGAGCGACACCGCGGGGACCCAGCCGAGGAGCCGGGCGGCGCGCCCGGGGGCGAGGCAGCTCCGGCGCTGCTCCCCCGGCCGCGCGGGGCCGCGCTCGGCCTCGACGCGCACGCCGGCCACGCGGCGGAGACGGCCATAGAGGTCGTTCACGGTGGTCTCGACGCCGGTGCCGATGTTGATCCCGCCGTCGACCTCGGGGCGATCGAGGGCGCGCACGTTCGCCGCGGCCACGTCCTCGACGTACACGTAGTCCCGCGTCTGCTCGCCGTCGCCGTTGACGATGGGCGGCTGGCCGGTGAGGAGGCGGTGGCAGAAGATGGCCACGACGCCCGCTTCGCCCTGGGGGTTCTGGCGGGGCCCGTAGACGTTGGCGTAGCGGAGCGACACCGCACGGATGCCGTGGATCGCCTTCCAGGCCGCGGCGTAGTGCTCCATCGCGACCTTGGTGATCCCGTACGGCGAGGCGGGCAGGCTCGGATGCTCCTCCGGCGTGGGGATCACGTCGGTGTCGCCGTAGCCGGCGCCGCCGCTCGACGAGTAGATGAGCTGGCGCACGCCGGCCCGCCGGCAGCACTCGAGCAGGTTCAGGCCGCCCATCACGTTGACACTGGCGTCGAAGGCGGGGTCCACGACGGACCGCGACACCGCGGCCTGCGCGGCGAGGTGCGCCACCGCCTCCGGCCGCTCCACCGCGAACACCTCGGCGAGCCGCGCGCTCCGGAGGTCGACCACGTGCAGCCGCGCCGCGGAGTTGACCAACGCCGCGCTCCCCGTGGCGAGGTTGTCCACCACCGACACGTCGTGGCCCCGTCCCACGAACGCGTCGACGACGTGCGACCCGATAAACCCCGCGCCGCCCGTGACGAGGATCCTCATGCGATCGATCCACCGCCGGCGACCAGGATCCTCATCGGCCCGTCCGGCGGTACCACTCGAGGGTCTTGGCCACGCCCTCCTCGACGTCCACCGCGGGCGACCAGTCGAGGAGCCGGCGCGCCTTGTCGATGTCGGGCTTGCGCACCTTGGGGTCGTCGGTGGGCAGCGGGGCGAACACGATCTCGCTCGGCGCCCCGCTGACCTTCAGCACGAGCCTGGCCATCTCGAGCAGCGTGAGCTCGCGCGGATTGCCGATGTTCACGGGGTCGTTCACCGGCGCGTTCATGAGCCGCCAGATGCCGTCGACGAGGTCGGACACGTAGGTGAACGAGCGCGTCTGCGATCCGTTTCCGTACACGGTGAGGGGCTCGCCGTGGAGGGCCTGCCGGATGAACGTGGGGATGGCGCGGCCGTCGGTCAGCCGCATGCGCGGGCCGTAGGTGTTGAAGATCCGCACGATGCGCGAGTCGAGCCCGTGGACGCGGTGGTAGGCCATGGTCATGGCCTCGGCGAAGCGCTTGGCCTCGTCGTAGACGCCGCGCGGGCCCACCGGGTTCACGTTGCCCCAGTACTCCTCCCGCTGCGGATGCACGAGCGGGTCGCCGTACACCTCGGAGGTGGAGGCGAGGAGGAACTTCGCGCGGCGGGCCAGCGCCACGCCCAGGGCCTTGTGCGTGCCGAGCGCTCCCACCTTCAGCGTCTGGATGGGGAGCTCCAGGTAGTCGATGGGCGAAGCCGGGCTCGCGAAGTGCAGCACGTAGTCGAGGGCGCCGTCGACCACGATGTAGTTGGTGACGTCGTGCTTCACGAAGAGGAAGCGCTGGTCCCGATGGTGCGCGATGTTGTCCGTCGAGCCGGTCAGGAGGTTGTCCATGCAGATCACCTCGCAGCCCTTCGCGAGGAGGAAGTCGCAGAGGTGCGAGCCGATAAACCCCGCGCCGCCCGTGACGAGCACCCGCATGCCGCCGCCCCTCACTCGGGCGTGACGGCCCGACGCCCGATGGAGTGGTACTCGAAGCCGAGGCGCCGCATCCGCCCGGGCTCCCACAGGTTGCGCCCGTCGAAGACGATGGGGCGCCGGAGGAGCCCATGGAGGCGTTCGAGGTTGAGGAACTTGAACTCGTTCCACTCCGTGACGAGGACGAGCGCGTCCGCGCCGTCCGCGGCGGCGTAGGGCGAGTCGCAGAACGTGACGTCGGCGGGCACGAGGGGCCGGGCCTTGGCCATGGCCACGGGGTCGTACACCTTGATCGCCGCGCCTTCGGCGTGGAGCGCCCCGATCACGTCCAGGCTCTTCGCCTCGCGGACGTCGTCGGTGTTGGGCTTGAAGGCCAGGCCGAGCACGGCGATGGTCCGGGCGGCGAGCGGGTCGAGCGCCTTCTTGACACTGGCCACGAGGTGCGCGGCGCGGCGCTTGTTGATCTCCGCCACCGAGCGCAGCAGCTTGAAGTCGTGGCCGAGCCGGGCCGCGGTGTGGACGAGGGAGTCCACGTCCTTGGGGAAGCACGAGCCGCCGTAGCCGAGGCCGGGCTGCAGGAAGGCCTGGCCGATGCGCGAGTCGAGCCCCATGCCCTTCACGACGTGGGTCACGTCGGCGCCCGCCGACTCGCAGAGGTCGGCGATGGCGTTGATGAACGAGATCTTCGCGGCGAGGAAGGCGTTGGAGGCGTACTTGATCATCTCCGCCGACGGGAGGTCGGTGATGATCATGGGCCGCTCCAGCGGCGCGTAGAGCTCGACCAGCTTCATCGCCACCTGCTGGGTGGGCGCGCCGATCACGATGCGGTCGGGGCGGAGGGTGTCCTCGATGGCGGAGCCCTCGCGGAGGAACTCGGGGTTCGAGACCACGTCGAACTCGACGGGCGTCGCCTGGTTGCGCGCGATGACCTCGCGCACGAGCTCGCCCGTGCCCACCGGCGACGTGGACTTGTTCACCACGACCTTGTAGCGGTCCATGCAGCGTCCGAGCTCGGTGGCCACCGCCTCCACCTGGGAGAGGTCCGTCTCGCCGTCGTCCTTGGCCGGCGTGCCGACGGCGATGAAGATCACGTCGGAGCGGCGGACGGCGTCAGGGAGCTCGGTGGTGAAGGACAGGCGCCCGTCCTGCGCGTTGCGGGTGACCATCTCCTCGAGGCCGGGCTCGTAGATCGGCATCTGTCCGGCCCGCAGGGCCTCGATCTTGGCCGGCACCGCGTCCACGCACACCACGTCGTTGCCGAGGTCGGCGAAGACGGCGCCCGTGACGAGGCCGACGTATCCGGTGCCGACCACGCAGATGTTCATGAATGTCCGATCTTATCAGACGCGTTGTGACGGAACGTGGATTTCGGCTTCGCCGTGTGGGCCAACGCCGCGTTCTGCGTGCATGCGCGAAGCGGTGTCGCCATGCATTCCAGCTCAGAGGACATGGCGCGCGAGACGCTCGCCGACGAGCGCGACGAAGAGCAGGAGCAGGTACACGTTCGAGAACAGGAAGAGCGCGAGCCAGCCCCGCTGGTCCTCCGGATGGCGAGCGAAGCGCGTCGCGAGCCTGATCAGGCGGAAGCCCAGGAGCGCGGCGGCGACGAGCGAGACGGGCCCGCCGAGGCCGAACGTGGGCGCGGCGAGCGAGAGCGCGGTGAGCCCGAAGGCGTAGACCAGGATGAGCCGCGCCGTGCCGTCCACGCCCACCGCCTCGGACACCATCGGGAACCCGCCCGCCGCGTAGTCGGCGCGGTAGCGCAGGGCGAGCGCCCAGAAGTGCGGCATCTGCCAGAGAAACAGGATCCCGAAGAGGATCACCGCGCCGGCATCGCCGAGGCCCCCGCCACCCGCGACCCATCCGATGACCGGCGGCAGGGCGCCCGGCACCGCGCCCGGCACCGCGGCGAACGACGAGTGGACCTTCAGCCAGGGGGTGTAGACGCCGTTGTAGAACGCGGCGGCGAGGAGCCCGAGGGCGCCCGCGGTCGGGCCCACGGCGAACCAGAGGAGGGCGGCCCCCGCGGCGATGCCGAGCCCCGCGAACAGGCTGCCCTGCGCGAGCGACAGGCGCCCCGACGGCAGCGGCCGGCCGGCCGTCCGGGCCATCAGCGCGTCGCGCCGGCGCTCCTGCACCTGGTTCAGCGCGGACGCGCCGCACGACAGGAGCATCACGCCGGACAGCATCGCGAGGCCGCGCCGCCACGGGAAGTCGGGGCCCAGCGGGGCGGCGAGCATGAAGCCCGCCGCCGCCGACACGAGGACCAGCGTGACGATCCCGAGCTTCGAGAGCTCGGCGTAGGCGCTCACGTGCGTGCCGACGGCGCCGCGCCGCCGGTCCGTGTGGCCGTCGCCGATGGCGCTCTCGCGGGGCGGCGGGCGCTCAGGCACGGGCCATGGTCCCGAGCGGGTCGCGGGAGGCGCGAGCCGCCGTCCGGCCGCCCCCGAGGATGCCGAGCGCCGTCCACACGACCACCCCCCACAGGGCGTAGCCGACGGCGGCATGGGCCGCCCTGATGGGCGGGCTCAGCTGGAGCAGCACGGTCGTGATGCCGAGCGCGACCTGCACGGCCGCCACCGCCAGGGCCAGCGCGGGCCCGCCACCGGCGCCCGCGCGCCGCCCCGCCGCGGCGAGGTGGACGAAGTGCGCGAGGAGCAGCACGCCGAGCCAGCGGTGCACCCAGTGCACGACGGCCAGCCACCGGTCCGGGAAGACGTCGCCGCTGCACAGCGGGAAGTCGGGGCAGGCGAGGCCGGCGCCGGAGTGCCGCACGTACCCGCCGAGGGCGAGCTGCGCGAGCAGCGCCCCCACCGCGGCGGCGGCGAGCCGGCCCGCCTTCGCGCGAGCCGCGTCCGTGTCGCGGTGGCCGCCTCCGCGCGCGGGCGCGTCCGCGTCGGCGTCGCGCAGCTTTCGGCACAGGGCGAGGAGCCCGGCGAAGATCAGGAGCGCGTTGACGAGGTGCGCGGTGCTGATCAGGTGCGGAAGCCGGAGCAGCACCGTGATGCCGCCGAGGAGGATCTGCACCGCGAGCAGCACCAGCAGCGCCGTGCCGAGCCGGGCGGTGCCCGCGCGGGGGGCGCGCCGCATGCTGGCGACGATCGTGGCCACGAGGAGCACGGACGTGAGGGCCGCGGCCACGCGATGCCCGTACTCGATGAGCACGTCGGGGCGGAACGGCGGCACCAGGCGGCCATGGCAGAGCGGCCAGTCCGGGCAGGCGAGGCCGGAGCCGGTGGCGCTCACCACGTTGCCGAGCGTCATGAGGACGAACAGCGCGCCCACCGTCGACCAGGCCAGCGCGCGGAGCCCGCGGCCGGCGCGCTCAGGAGCCATGCCGCACCGGGTCGGGCTCGAGGGCCACGTCGTCCCCGCCCGCGGCCTGCCAGCGGAAGAACACGATGGAGATCGCGGTGAGGAACACGAGGCCGCCGGGGATCCACATGATGATCCCCCCGAGGTGCTGGTCGGCCTGCGCGGTCAGCGACGGGAACACCCGGGGCGCCGCCGCGTACCACGGGTAGAGGACGCCGTCGGCCATGGCGATGAAGATCGACACCACGACCATGGGCAGCCCCACCACGAACAGGTAGAGGAGCTGCACCGGGTACGCCGCCCGGGGCAGGGTCCGCGTGGGCGAGAGCACCGGCCACCACAGCAGCACCGACCCCGCGAGGATCATCAGGTGCTGGACGATGTGCACGGGATGCACGGACATCGCGAGGTTGTAGAGCGGGGGGAGGTGCCACGAGACGAGGATGAGGTTGAAGGCGGCGAACGCGCCGCTCGGCCGCGTGAGCGGTTGGGCGAGCCGGCGAAGGGCGGGGGGCGCGACGAGCGCGTCGCCCAGCCAGGGCGGGATGCCGGCCAGGAACAGCGGGACCACCACGAAGGCGAGCAGGAGGTGCTGCACCATGTGGGCGCTGAACAGGTAGTAGTCGGACAGGTCGTGCAGGGGGCCGGTCAGCGAGCCGAACATCACGGCGAGGCCGGCGTAGAACGCCACGGCTCGCCCGATCGGGACACGCGCGCCGGGAGCGGCCCCGGTCCGCCGCAGGATGGCCGCCGCGTAGAGGCCTCCGAAGGCGGCGAGGCCGGTCACCAGCACGGGGTCGGCGTTCCAGACGGTCCAGTCGAACCCCTCGGGCGGAAGGGGCGGCGGCCCCCCCGGCCCGGGTACTCCGTGGGCCATCCTAGTGCGGCCTATTCCTGACCGAGTTCAGCGGACGAGGGGTCTGTGCCACGACCATTGGCAAATGCTGCGGACCGACTACGGGCGCGGCAGGAGCACGAACGCGCTGAAGAGGGCCATCAGCGCGACGATGATGCAGATGGCGATGATCAGCGGCCCGATGAACAGGCTTCGCATGATGTTGTGGTCGTAGCGCAGGTGCATGAAGAAGCCCACGACGAGGACGAACTTCACCGCGGACATGCCGAGCAGGCTCACGACGAGGAGCGTGTTCGGGATGCCGGGCACGTAGAGGGTGGCGACCTCGATGGCGGTGATCACGGCGAGGACGATCGCGACGTTGATGTAGGTGCGGGTGGTCGCGTGCCCGCCGCGCGTGGGCGGCGGCGCTCGGCGCGTGGTGCCCGGCGGTCGAGTGGGAGTCGGCCATGTCGGGGCTCCTACGGGATCAGATAGATGATCGTGAAGATGGCGATCCAGACGATGTCCACGAAGTGCCAGTACAGGCCGGCGATCTCCACCTTCGTGTAGTCACGCGCGTCGAGCTTCCCCCGCAGGTTCAGCACCCAGAGCCCCAGGAGCCAGATGACGCCGCCGGTGACGTGGGCGCCGTGGAAGCCGGTGAGGACGAAGAAGCTCGACCCGAACAGGTTCGTCGACAGCGTGAGGCCGTCGTGGAGGGCGAACGTGGCGAACTCGTAGACCTGGTTGAGCACGAAGTGGGCGCCGAGCAGCGCGGTGGCGAGGAGCCACCACCCCGTCCACTTCCGGTCGTGGCGCTGCAGCGCGGCGAGGGCGAGCACCATGGTGAGCGAGGAGGCCAGCAGGACCGCCGCGCTCTCGGACGTGAGCGGGATGTTGAACACGTCGTGGGGCCCGGGGCCGGTGAGGCTCTTGCCCTTGTAGGACAGGTACGTCCCGATGAGCGAGCCGAAGAACATGCAGTCCGACCCGAGGAAGATCCACATGCCCACCTTGCGGTTGTCGAGACCCGTGTTGCCGAGGTTCGGGTCGTGGTGGGCGTGGGCGGTGGCGGCGCCGTGCGCGGCGTGTGCGTCGGCCATCAGTGGGTCCCCTCGGGCGGGTGGTGGTACTCCAGCGCGAACTTGAACATGCAGTAGAGCGTGAGCAGGCCGCCGATGACGATCTGCCAGGTGCTGATCATGATGCCCGAGATCATCACGGTGAGGGCCATGGCGAGCAGGATCGGCCAGTAGGACGGCGGCGGCATGTGGATGGCCGCGATGGCCTCCCGGGTCGGCGCGGGGGGCCGGGGCGTGGGCGCGCCGCCGTGCCCGTCGCCGTGCTTCTGGAGCCACAGCTCGTCGCGGCCGTGCACGGTGGGGATCACCCCGAAGTTGTAGACGGGCGGCGGCGAGGAGATCGCCCACTCGAGCGTCCGGGCGTCCCACGGATCGGGGCCGGCCACGACCCCCGACCGCTGGGTCTTGATCGCGTTGACGATGAACACCACCATCGACAGCGCGATGATGAACGCGCCGATCGTCGAGACCATGTTCCAGAAGTTCCAGCCGAGGTCCGGCGCGTACGTATAGATGCGCCGGGGCATGCCGATGAGCCCCAGGTAGTGCTGCGGGAAGAAGGTCATGTTGAAGCCGAGCATCATCAGCCAGAAGTGCGCCTTCCCGAGCCGCTCGTCGAGCAGCCGCCCGTACATCTTCGGCCACCAGTAGTAGATCCCGGAGAAGATCCCGAAGATCGAGCCGCCGAACAGCACGTAGTGGAAGTGGGCGACCACGAAGTACGTGTCGGTCTGCTGCAGGTCCACGGGCGGCGAGGCGTGCATGACGCCGGACAGCCCGCCCATCGTGAACATGGCGATGAAGCCGAGCGAGAAGTACATCGCGGTCGTGAAGCGCAGGTTGCCGCCCCAGAGCGTGGACACCCAGTTGAGGATCTTCACGCCGGTGGGCACGGCGATGAGCATGGTGGCGATGGAGAAGGCCGAGTCGGCGACCGGGCCCATGCCCACCGAGAACATGTGGTGGCTCCACACGCCGAAGCCGAAGAAGCCGATGGTGATCCCGGAGTAGATGACGACGGGGGCCCCGAAGAGCGGCTTGCGCGCGAAGGTGGGCAGTACCTCGGAGACGATCCCCATCGCGGGCAGGATCAGGATGTACACCTCGGGGTGACCGAAGATCCAGAAGAGGTGCTGCCACAGGAGGGGATCGCCGCCGGCCTGCGCCGAGTAGAAGAGCGTGCCGAAGAAGCGGTCGAACATCAGGAGGATCAGCGCCACCGTGATCGCGGGGAAGGCGAGCACGAGCAGGAACTGGGTGACGAAGCTCATCCAGATGAACACCGGCATGCGCATCAGGGTCATGCCGGGCGCGCGCATGTTGATGATGGTCACGATGAAGTTGAAGCCCGCGAGCATCGAGGCGATGCCGAGGATCTGCAGGCCGAGCATCCAGAAGTCGATGTTGGCGCCGGGCGAGTACTGCCTCGCCGTGAGGTTGGCGTACCCGAACCACCCGCCGTCCGGCGCGGCCCCGAACAGGAAGCTCACGTGCAGGAACAGGCCGCCGAGGATGAAGATCCAGTAGCTCAGCGCGTTCAGCCGCGGGAACGCCACGTCCCGCGCCCCGATCATGAGCGGGATCATGAAATTGAAGAACGCGGCGGACAGCGGCATGATCGCCAGGAACACCATCGTGGTGCCGTGCATCGTGAACAGCTCGTTGAACGTCTTGGCGCTCACCAGCGTGTTGTCGGGACGCGCGAGCTGCGTCCGCATGATGAGCGCCTCGATCCCGCCGATCAGGAAGAAGATGAAGGCCGAGGTCCCGTAGAGGAGCCCGATCCGCTTGTGGTCCACGGTGGTGATCCAGGACCAGAGCACGCTCTGGGTCTTCGTCTCCGCCCCCGGCATGAACGCCGCTTGTGTGGCCATGGGATCCTCTATTTCAGGCTCAGGAGGTAGGCGGCGAGGGCCTGCGACTGCTCGCCCCGCATCCCGAGGTTCGGCATGAGCACGCCCGGCTTCACGTGGTCGGGGTTCTCGACCCACTTGACCAGGTTCTCCCGCGTCGTCGGCAGGAGGCCGGCCGCGAAGGTCTTCCGGCTGCCGAAGTGGGTGAGGTTGGGCCCGAGCGTGCCGGCCGACATCCCCGCGATGGTGTGACAGCCCACGCACGCCGACTGGCTGAAGATCTCGCGGCCCTTCTGGGCCAGCGGGTCGGTCGGCTCCACCGGCGCCGCCTTCTGCGCCGCCACCCACTTCTCGAAGTCCTCCTTGGTGTGCACGATGGCGCGAAAGCGCATGTTGGCGTGGGAGGTGCCGCAGTACTCCGCGCACTGCCCGACGTATTCCCCGGGCGTGTCCGGGGTGAGCACGATCCGGTTGACCCGGGCCGGGACGACGTCGCGCTTGCCGCCGAGCTGGGGGATCCAGAACGAGTGGATGACGTCCGGGGCGTTCAGGTGGAACGCGATGGTCTGGCCCACCGGCAGGTGGACCTCGTTGGCGGTCACGATGCCGAGCGACGGGTACGTGAACTCCCACCACCACTGCCGCCCCCCCACGTCCACGCGCAGCGCGTTGGCCGACGGGGTCGCCTGGGTGGCGAACACGGCCTGGATGGTGGGAATGCCGATGATGAGCAGCACCACCGCGAACGCGACGGTCCAGCCGATCTCGAGCACGGTGTGCCCGTGCACCTGCTTGGGGATGGGCGCGCCCGGCTTCTCGCGGAAGCGCCAGCAGACGTAGAGGAGCGCGCCCTCCACCGCGATGAAGATGACGAGGGTCGTCCACGAGATCAGCATGAAGATATCGTGGGTGAGCTTGCCGAAGTCGGACTTGGGGATGACCGTCGTCATCTTGGTGTCCCAGTCCCAGCCGACGAGGCCGCAGCCGGACGCGAGCAGGACGACGGCGAGGAGCGTGAGGAGGACGGCGGGGCCCGGGCGCCGGGCGTCGATCTGGCTCATAGACTCCTTCACCGTTCGGGGCTCGCCGCCGCCGGCGGCGTCGAGACCACGGAGGAGGCCACGGCGGGCCGTCCGAGGTCGAACACGGCCACCCAGCTCCGGGCGGCGAGGAAGAGCACCACGATCACGGGGATCACCGTCCACAGCACGTCCGACCGCCGGCCGGGCCGGCCCGCGCGCGCGATGGCGTGGCGGGAGCGGAGCACGAACAGGACACCGCCCGCCTGGAACGCGAGGAACATGGTCAAAGCCAGGGCCAGCAGCAGGTGGAAGATCGTGGACACTACGTCCCCTCAGGAGTTGTGCTGGGTTCCCGCGATACGGGCGGGAGTCTACTTGATCGGGTTGTAAAAGCCAAGTGGAATGATTCACATGCTGGTCGCGCAGCAGCGTCACGACAGGCGTTTTTCGCGCAGCGACGCGCGGCCGAGAGTGGCCGGGTGAGGTGAGCCGAAGGCGAGCCGAACGAAATATGGCAATGAAGAGGCAAGGTGCGGGCGAGCGAAGCCCGGGTGCCCGCACCTTGGTGACGTCAGCTCGCCAGGCGCAGGAGCGTGTGGAGCAGCACGTTGGCCCCCCGCTCGATGTCCTTCCAGCGGCTCATCTCGTCGGGGCGGTGGCTGCGGCCGCCCATCGAGGGGATGAACAGCATGCCCGAATCGGTCACGTGGGCGAGGTTCTGGGCGTCGTGGCCGGCCGCCGACGGCATCTGCCGGGAGCGGAGCCCGAGCGCGGCGCAGGTCTCGGCCACCGCGCGCATGACCCGGGGGGAGCAGCGCACGCCGTCCGTGCGCGACAGCGTCTCCACCTCCACGCGGCACTTCCGCCGGCGCGCCACCGCGCGCGCGAGGGCCTGACACTCGCGGTCGAGGCGGGCGAGGATCCGCGGCTCGAGCTCGCGCACCTCCTGGAGGAGGCGCGCGCGGGCGGGCACGATGTTCGACACCCCCGGGCCGAGCTCGATGTGGCCGAAGTTCGTGACGCTCCGCCCGCTCCCCTTGCGCACCACGTGATCGCGCGCGGCGAGCGCGTACTCGGCGGCGGCCAGGAACGCGTCCTTCCGGCGCTCCATCGGGGTGGCCCCGGCGTGGTCGGCTTGGCCGAGGAAGAGGAAGCGGTTGCGGCGGATGCCCACGATGCCCTCGACGACGCCGATCGGGATGCCCGCGGCCTCGAGGTGCGGGCCCTGCTCGATGTGGAGCTCGAGGTACGCGGCGAGCGTCCGCGGGTCGCAGCGGGCGCGGGGCGCCTCGCGCGCGTCGAAGCCCGCCTGCGCCATCGCATCCACGAGGAGCACGCCGTCGATGGCGCGGATCTCGGGGATGCGGGCGGCGTCGATGCGGCCCGTGAAGCAGCGCGACCCGAAGAGGCCGCCGTAGCGCCCCTCCTCGTCGCTCCACGCGGCCAGCGTCAGCGGCTTCCCCGGAGCGACTCCGGACTCCGCGATGGTCTGGAGCGCCTCGAGCCCGGCGAGCACGCCGAGCGCGCCGTCGAGCGGACCGCCCTCGGGCACCGTGTCGATGTGCGAGCCCGTCATGACCGTGGGGCCGTCGCCGCCGAGGCGGCCGAACGTGTTGCCCGCGGGATCCACCCAGGTGGTGAGGCCGGCGTCCTTCATGCGGGCGATGAGCCAGGCCCGCGCCTCCTCGTGCGGCGGGCTCCAGCAGAAGCGGCTGATGCCCCGGCCGCCGGGATTGCGCCCGAAGACGGACAGCGCCTCGACGCTGGCGCGCAGCCGCGAGAGCGAGATGGCCGGCTTCGGGACCCGCGGCATGCCTACAGGAACCCCGGGCCCTGATGCTCGCAGTAGCCGTCGCCGACGAAGGAGCGCCAGACGCCGCCGTCGCGGCTGCAGCGCGCGGCGAGCTCGTCGATGGTGTAGGTGGGAGGGATGGGCACGGAGCTGCATCCCGCGAGCCACGTCGTCACGCACAGGAGCAGGACGCCGAGCGAGCGTGTCATGCCGGGAGTATACAGCCCGGCCCGGATGCGGGATCTGAACGAATGGCGAAACGGCACTCCGCGTGTACGCACAAGCGCGGTGTTGGCCCGCTCGCCGACGTTGAAATCCGCATTCCTTCACGACCTCGATGCGGGTAGGCTGGGGGCGACGATGCCGTCCGCCTCGCGTACCGCCCGTACCGCGTCACTCGAGATCGGCTACGAGGAGCACGGAGACCCTCACGGGCTCCCCGTGATCCTCCTCCACGGGTTCCCGGACGACGTCCGCGCGTGGGACGGCGTGGCGCCGCGCCTCGTCGCCGCCGGCCACCGCGTGATCGCCCCGTACCTGCGCGGCTACGGGCCCACGCGGTTCCTCGATCGATCGGAGCCGCGCATGGCCCAGCAAGCGGCCATCGGCCAGGACCTGCTCGACCTGATGAACGCGCTCTCGCTCCCGCGCGTGGCCCTGGCCGGCTACGACTGGGGCGGCCGGGCCGCGTGCATCGCGAGCATCCTCGCCCCGGAGCGCGTCGCCGCGCTCGTCACCATCGGCGGCTACAACGTCCAGAACACCCTCACGCCGTCGCGGCCGGCCTCGGCCCCCGAGGAGCGCCTGGCCTGGTACCAGTGGTACTTCAACACCGAGCGGGGCCGGGCGGGCCTCACGCAGAACCGGCGCGACATCTGCCGGCTGCTATGGCAGGAATGGTCGCCGACCTGGCGCTTCGCCGACGCCACCTTCGAGCGGACCGCGGCCTCGTTCGACAACCCGGACTTCGTGGACGTGGTGATCCACTCGTACCGCCACCGCCACGGCAACGCGCCGGGCGACCCTCGCCTCGACGCGATCGAGCGCCGGCTAGCCGAACGCCCGGCGATCCCGGTGCCGACGATGCTGCTCCACGGGGCCGAGGATCCGTTCGAGCGCACGCGGCGTCACGATCCGCCGATGGCCCTCTTCCTGCCGGGGACCGAGCGCCGGACCGTGCCCGACGCCGGCCACTTCATGCCGCACGAGCAGCCGGCCGCGGTGGCCTCGGCGCTGCTCGAGCTGCTCGCCGCCTCACGCGCGCGCGCGGCCAGGCTCTGAGCCGCGCCCGGACGGTCCAGACCTTGACACTCCCTCCGGGGCCCCCGTATCATGAGCCACTGAACCGCCGTTCAGTCTCTTCTATCGAGCCCCGCGCATCAGACTAATGCCGAGCGGTGGGATTGTAGGGGCCCGTGGCGGTTACCGTATTCTGCGAGGGTCATTAGTGAGCCTCGCGCATCAGACTAATGCCCGAGCGGTGGGACTACAGGGGCCCGTGGCGTTACCGTGTTCTGCGAGGGTCACTAGCGGTCTCGTCACCCAGGCCACGCAGGAGGAAGCATGGATCTCACGCTGACCCCCGACCAGCAGGCGTTCCGCACGAGAGTCCGCACCTGGCTCAAGGACAACCTCCCCTCGGACTGGGTCGCGCGCGTGCGCGGCAACTCCGACATCCCACGCCCCGAGGCGTACGAGTGGATGCGACAGTGGCAGCGCAAGATGCACGAGGCCGGCCTCGTGGGGATCACGTGGCCGAAGGAGGCGGGCGGGCAGGGGCTCACCTTCATGGAAGAGCTGATCTGCGCCGAGGAGATCGCGCTCGCCAAGGGCCCGACCGTGCTCAACATCCTCGCCATCGGCATGGCGGGGCCCACGATCATCGCCTACGGGACCGACGAGCAGAAGCGGCGCTATCCGCCGAAGATGCTCTCGTGCGAGGAGATCTGGTGCCAGGGGTACTCGGAGCCGAACGCGGGCTCGGACCTGGCGTCGCTCGGGACCCGCGCCGTCCGGGACGGCGAGCACTTCGTGATCAACGGGCAGAAGGTGTGGACCTCGCTGGCCCACATCGCCGACTGGATGATGCTGCTCGCCCGCACCGACACCGAGGCGCCGAAGCACAAGGGCATCACGTACTTCCTCCTCGACATGAAGGCCCCGGGCGTGACCGTGAAGCCGCTCCGCCAGATCACCGGCGAGGCCGAGTTCAACGAGGTGTACTTCGACAACGTCCGCGTGCACGAGTCCCAGATCCTGGGCGGGCTCAACAACGGCTGGCAGGTCGGCCTGACCACGCTCATGTACGAGCGCCTGGCGCTAGGTTTCGGGCTGCAGGTGCGCCTGCGGATCGCGCTCGACAGCCTCGTGGACCTCGCGCGCCAGACGAAGAAGAACGGCGGCACCGCCGCCCAGGACCCGGTGATCCGCCAGAAGCTCGCCCAGCTCTGGATCGATACCGAGGCCTTCAGGTACACGGGGGCGCGCGCCATCACGAAGCTCCTCCGCGGCGAGATGCCGGGCCCCGAGGCCTCGGCGGGCAAGCTCATGTGGGTCGAGGGGCACCAGCGGCTGCAGGAGCTGGCGATGGAGATCGAGGGGCCGTACGCGCAGCTCATGAAGGGCAGCGAGTGGGCGGTGGCCGACGGGCTCTGGCAGCACACGTTCCTGCGCTCGCGCGCGAACTCCATCGAGGGCGGGACCACCGAGATCCAGCGCAACATCATCGGCGAGCGCGTGCTCGGCCTCCCGAAAGGCTAGCCCCATGAACTTCGGCTTCAACGAGGAACAGGAGCTCCTGCGCAGCACCGCGCGGAAGTTCGTCGACAACGAGTGCCCGTCCACCGTCGTCCGCGCCCTCATGGAAGGGCCCGAGGGCATGTCCCCGGAGCTGTGGGGCAAGATCGCCGAGCAGGGCTGGCTCGGGCTCGTCTACCCCGAGGCGTACGGCGGGATGGCGCTCGGCGTGGTGGACCTGGTCGTGCTGATGGAGGAGATGGGCCGCGGCGTCGTCCCCGGCCCCTACTTCTCCACCGTGCTCCTGGGCGGCCTCGCCATCCTCGAGGCGGGGAGCGAGGCGCAGAAGAAGGAGTGGCTGCCCCCGATCGCCGCCGGCGACAAGCGCGTGACCCTCGCGTGGATGGAGCCCTCGGCGACCCTGCCGCCCCAGGGCATCACGCTCTCGGCCACGCCGAGCGGGGGGCGGTTCACGCTCTCCGGCACGAAGCTCTTCGTGCCCGACGCCCACACCGCCGACGCCATCGTGGTGGCGGCGCGCACCGGCGGCGGCGCGGGAGCGGAGGCGGGGGTCAGCCTGTTCCTGCTGCCGCGCGCCACGCGCGGCCTCGAGATCAAGCTCCTGCCCACCATGGACCAGACGCGGAAGCTCTGCGAGGTGACGCTCGGCGGCGTGACCGTCGGCCGCGACGCGCTGCTCGGAGAGGCGGGGGCGGCGTGGGCGCCGCTGGCGCGCGTGCTCGACCGCGCCACCGTGGCCCTCTGCGCGGAGATGTGCGGCGGCGCCCAGCGCGTGCTGGACATGACCGTGGAGTACGCGAAGGTGCGCCAGGCCTTCGGGCGGCCGATCGGCTCGTACCAGGGCGTCAAGCACCGCGCCGCCGACATGCTCGTCGACGTGGAGAACAGCAAGTCGATCACGTACTACGCGGCGTGGGCCATGGACGAGAGCGCGGCCGAGGGGCCGCTCGCCGTCAGCATGGCCAAGGCGTACGTCTCCGACGCGTACCGGCGGGTGGCCGCGGCGGGCATCCAGCTCCACGGCGGCATCGGCTTCACCTGGGAGCACGACCTGCACCTCTACTTCAAGCGCGCCAAGGGATCGGAGTTCACCTTCGGCGACGCGACCCACCATCGCGAGCGCGTCGCCCAGCTCGTGAACCTGTAGGGGAGCGCGGGGCGGCCGGCGCGCCCATGCTCGACGGCGTCCGTCAGCGGATGTCCCGGTGGATGGGGCGGCCCGCGGCCGCGGAGACCCCCGCCTACCCGCTGATCTTCGCCGACCACGCGGAGATCCGGGACATCGCCCAGCAGCTCGCCCGGACGAAGATCGAGCTCGATCGCTCCGTGCTCGGCCTGCGCGGCTGGGCCCGCGACCTGAGCCGGCGCCTCGGGGAGGCTCCCGCGCAGGTGGAGCAGGGTGTGGACCTCCGCGCCCTCGGCGAGACGGTGGGCGGGCTCGCCCACAACTTCAACAACTCGCTCGCCGCCATCCTCGCCTACACCGAGCTCCTCCTGAAGGAGGTGCAGACCGACACCGCCCAGCGCCGGCTCAAGGTGATCCGCGACGTGGCGCTGGAAGCGTCGGTCTCGGTGCGGCGCTTCCAGGAGCTGGTGTCGCGCGAGCCCCAGGTGGCCTTCGGCCCGGTGGGACTCCCTGGCGTGGTGACCGAGGCCCTCGCCATCACGGCGCCGCGGTGGCGTGACGAGGCGGAGCGCCGCGGCATCGTCATCAACGTGGTCCAGGACCTGGAGTCCGTGCCCCCCGTCGAGGGCAACGCGTTCGAGCTGCGCGACGCGCTGATCAATCTCATCCAGAACGCGGTGAGCGCCATGCCCCAGGGCGGCACCCTCACCATCCGCGCGAGCAGCGAGGAGTCGGGCGGGGTGGCCGTCGAGATCCACGACACGGGGGTCGGGATGCCCGAGGCGCTGCGGCGCGGGCTCACCGACCGCTCGCTCGACTCCTCCGCCGACGAGCGCGCGCGCGGCCTCGCGCAGGTGCTGGACATCGTCGAGCGGCACGGCGGCGGCCTCGGGGTGGACGGCGGCGAGGGCCAGGGGACCACGGTGCGCATGCGGCTGCACGCGAGCCGCTTCCAGATCATCCCGCCGTCGGAGGGGACGGTCGAGGCGCTCGAGCCCGATCAGGCCGTCCGCGTGCTCCTGGTGGACGACGACCAGCGCCTGGTCACCGTGCTCTCGGACATGCTGCGCTCGGGCGGCCACGCGGTGACGACCGCGACCACCGGCGAGGAGGCGGTCGCGCTCTTCGATCCCGCCGCCCACGACGTGGTCATCACCGACCTCGGGATGCCGAAGATGAATGGCTGGGAGGTGGCCGAGCGCATCAAGACGACGGCGCCCGCGACCCGCGTGTTCGTGCTGACCGGGTGGGGCGAGAGCGTCACGCCGGGCGAGAAGAGCCGCTTCGTGGACCAGGTCATCGCCAAGCCCATCTCGGCGGATGCGCTCCTCGGCGAGCTCGCCGGGCTGTCCCGCGTGCGAGCGGCCGGCCGGTGAGCGTTCCGCCCGCGCCCGGCCCGACCGTCGCCGTGCCCCGGCCCGCCGCCTCCGTCGTCCTCGTGCGGCCGGGCGGCGGCGGGGGCGTCGAGGTCTACATGATCCGTCGCGACAAGTCCATGCGGTTCCTCGGCGGCTGGTTCGCCTTCCCCGGCGGCAAGGTCGACACCGGCGACGGCGGCGACGACGTGGTGGCGCGCTGTCGCGGCCTGACCCGTGAGGCCGCCTCCCGTGTCCTGCCGGAGCTGGACGGGATCCCGCCCATCGCCTTCTGGGTGACGGCGGCGCGCGAGCTCTGCGAGGAGACCGGCCTCCTGCTGGCCTCGGACGGCGACGGCCGGCCGCTCGACCTGGGGGACGCCGCGGTGGCCGCGGGCGTCGAGCGCGTGCGCCGCGGGCTCATGGCCGCCGACACGCCGCTCGGCGACTTGCTGGCGAAGGAAGGCTGGTGGCTCGACCTCGGCTCGCTGCGGTACCTCTCGCACTTCATCACGCCGCCGTCGAGCCCGATCCGGTTCACCGCGCGCTTCTTCCTCGCCCCCGTTCCCGAGGGGCAGAGCCCGCGGCTCTACACGGAGGAGGCCTCGGAGGCCTTCTGGATCGATCCCCGCGACGGGCTCACGCGCTTCGAGAAGGGCGAGATGCCCATGGCCGAGCCGGGATCGTCGGGGCTCAGCTACCTCGCGGAGTTCCCGAGCACCGAGACGCTGTGGGCGGCCCACGCCGACGGACGGCACAAGTTTCACGGGATCGACGACCGCCTCATCGCGCTCGGGCTCCGGCTGGCCCCGCGCCCCGGCGCGCCCCCGCGCCGGTAGCCGCGCTGGCCCGCGGACGTCCGGCCCTGGACAACGCCGCCTCCGTCCTGGTCGACCAGCCGCTCGACGAGGGCCTCCACGAGGCCGTCGCCCTCGTCGCCGCGGGACGCGCGGTGACCTACGGCGAGCTCCGCGCGATCACCGACCGCGCCGCCCGCGGGCTCCGGCGGCTCGGCGTGGAGCCCGGCCAGCGCGTGGCGCTCCTGCTCCCCGACGGCGTCGCGTTCGCCGCGACGTTCCTGGCCGCGATCAAGATCGGCGCGGTGGCGCTGCCGCTCGGCACGCGCCTGGCTCCCGACGACCTTCGCGCGATCCTCGAGGACGCCGCGCCCGCCGTGCTCGTCGCCGATCCCGGCTTCCTCCCTCCCGCGCCGTCGGGCCACGCCGGGCGCGTCGCGGCCGGCCTCGCCGTCACCGGGTTTCCCGCGCTGGTCGACGGCGTCTCCGACGCCTCCGTCGCGGCGGAGCCGGTGGCGGAGGACGCCATGGCGTTCTGGCTCTACACCTCGGGGACGACGGGAACGCCGAAGGCCGCCGTCCACGGGCACCGCACGCTGCTGGCCGGCCGTCACTACGGCCAGGGCGTGCTCGGCGTGGGCCCGGGCGATCGCGTGTTCGCCACGTCCAAGCTCTTCTTCGCCTACGCGCTCGGCAACGCGCTGCTGATCCCGCTGCTGGCGCGGGCGCGGACCATCCTGGAGCCGGCGTGGCCCGACCCCGGCCTCGTGGCGACCGTGATGCGGCGAGAGCGCCCGACGCTCTTCTTCTCGGTGCCGACCCTCTACGCGCGCCTGCTGCGCGCCGATCTGCCCGCCGACACGTTCGCCTCGGCGCGCGCGTGCGTGTCCGCGGGCGAGCCGCTGCCCGGCCAGGTCTACGACGCGTGGCGGGAGCGCTTCGGCCAGGAGATCCTCGACGGGCTCGGCGCGACCGAGACGGTGTTCATGGTGCTGTCGAACCGGCCCGGGCGGAGCCGGCGGGCGAGCACGGGCTGGCCCGTGCCCGGCACCGAGGCGCGCCTGGCCGATCCCGAGGGGCGCGCGGTGGCCGACGGCGAGCGTGGCGTCCTGTGGGTCCGCACCGAGTCCGCCGCGCGGGGCTACTGGGGCCGGCCCGAGCCGTCGCGCCACGCCTTCGTGGACGGCTGGTTCCGGACCGGCGACGTGTTCGAGCGGGACGCCGAGGGACGCTACGTGCACCGGGGGCGCGCCGACGACCGGTTCAAGGTCGCCGGCATGTGGGTCGATCCGGCCGCGGTGGAGGCGGCGGCGCTGGCTCACCCCGGCGTGCTCGAGGCCGGCGTGGTCGGGGCCGAGGTCGCCTCCGGGCTGACCAAGGCCTTCCTCTTCGTGGTGCCGCGCGAGGACGCGGCCGACGCGCTGGCCGCGGGCCTCCGCGCGCGGCTCGACGCGGGGCTGCCGCCGCACCAGCGGCCGCAGGAGATCGTGCTCGTGCCCGAGCTGCCCCGCACGGCCACGGGCAAGCTCCAGCGCTTCCGCCTTCTCGAGATGGCGCGGGGCCGCGCGCCGCGGCCCGGGTGAGCGGCCCATGCCCGTCACGCACGAGATCAGCGTGCAGGTCAGGTGGAGCGAGGTGGATCCGGCCGGGATCGTGTTCTACCCGCGGTTCTTCGAGTGGTTCGACCGCGCCACCGAGGCGCTCTTCGAGTCGCTCGCGCTCCCGTGGCCCGTCATCTTCCCGCGCTACGCGATCGTGGGCGTGCCCATCGTGGAGTCGGGGGCGCGCTTCGCCTCGCCCGTCCGCTACGGCGACACCGCGTTGATCCGGAGCGCGGTCGCGGAGGTGCGCGAGCGCACGTTCCGCATGGAGCACGAGGTGTCGGTGGACGGCCGGCGGTGCGCGACCGGCTTCGAGGTGCGGGCGTGGGTGGCCGTTTCCGGGGCGCCGGGGGGCCGTCTCGAGGCGCGGGCCATGCCGGAGGAGGTGCGGAGCCGGCTCGCCGGCGGCTGACCTGACGAGCCCCGCGCATCAGAGCTCCGGGCCCGCCGGGCCGGGAGGTTCTCGCACGCCGCCGGGTCACGTTTGCTAGAATCCACGGGCGATTCGCCGGCCCGCCGGTGGCCGCCACATCCATCCCCGAAGGAGGCTCCCGTGCTCCATCTCCTGCGAACCGTCGCCGTCCTGGCCACGACGCTCCTGATCGCGACCGCTCCCACGTACGCCCAGACCGTCAAGATCGGGTTCATCACGACGCTCTCGGGACCGCAGGGCATCATCGGCGAGCACATGAAGAACTCGGTCGAGCTCGCCCTCGATCACCTCGGCCGGAAGGTCGGCGGGCTCGGCGTCGAGGTGATCTACGGCGACGACCAGGTCAAGCCCGACGTGGGCAAGCAGCTCGCCGACGAGATGCTGAAGAAGCACCAGGTCCACTTCGTGAGCGGGGTCATCTGGTCGAACGTGATGCTGGCGGTGGCGCCCACCGTGACGCAGGCCGGCACGTTCATGGTCGGCACCAACGCGGGACCGCACGAGCTGGCGGGGAAGATGTGCAACGAGCTCTTCTTCACCACGTCCTGGCAGAACGACCAGACGCCCGAGGCGATGGGCAAGCACCTGTCGGACCAGGGCGTCACCGACGTGTACGCGATGGCGCCCAACTACGCGGCGGGCAAGGACATGATCGCGGGCTTCAAGCGCTACTTCAAGGGCAAGATCGTCGCGGAGGTCTACACCAAGCTCGGGCAGACCGACTACCAGGCGGAGATCAGCCAGCTCCGCGCCGCCAATCCCAAGGCGGTGTTCGTGTTCTACCCCGGCGGCATGGGCATCCAGTTCCTCAAGCAGTACGCCCAGGCCGGGCTCCGCGAGCAGCTCCCGCTCTATTCCGTGTACACCGTGGACGAGATCTCGCTGCCCGCGGTGAAGGAAGCCGCGCTCGGGCAGTGGGAGACGCGCTACTGGAGCCCCGACCTCAAGAACGAGGCGAACCAGCGCTACGTCTCGGACTACCGCAAGAAGTTCGGCGGCAAGACGCCGTCGTTCTACGGCGCCCAGAGCTACGACGGGATCATGCTGATCGACTCCGCGGTGCGGGCGGTCAAGGGCGACCTCGGCAACAAGAAGGGCATGATCGCCGCGATGCGGAAGGCGGACTACAAGTCCACGCGCGGCGCCTACACCTACAACACCAACCACTTCCCGATCCAGAACTTCTACCTGCTGAAGGCCGTCCCCGCCTCGGGGGGCGAGCTGGAGATGCAGATCCAGAAGACGGTGTTCGAGAAGCACAAGGACGCCTACGCGCAGGACTGCGGGATGAAGTGGTAGCGGGAGCCCGCGGCGGCGGCATCGGGGGCGCGGCTCGGCCGCGCCCCCTTTTTGTTGGGTGCTTGGGCGGCTCTGACGATCGTCCGGGCATGACGCTCGTCCGGCGGTGACGCGGGTCCACCCATGACGCTCGCCCTCGAGCAGGCGCTGAACGGCGTCCAGTTCGGCGTGATGCTCTTTCTGATGGCGGCCGGGCTCACGCTCGTGTTCGGCATCATGAACCTGGTGAACCTCGCCCACGGCTCTCTCTACATGGTCGGGGCCTACCTCGCGACGACCTTCTCCCAGTGGACGGGATCGTTCGTGCTCGCCGCGCTCCTCGCGCTGGCCGGCACGCTCGTCGTGGGCGCGGCGGTGGAGGCCGTCGCGCTCCGCACCCTCTACGAGCGCGACCACCTGGACCAGGTCCTCGCCACGTTCGGCCTCATCCTGTTCTTCAACGAGCTGGTGGCGATCGTGTGGGGCCGCGCCGCGCTCTACACCAGCCTGCCGAAGTGGCTCTCCGGCCACGTCATGGTGCTCCCCGGGGTGCGCTATCCCGCGTACCGGCTCGTCGTGATCCTCGTCGGGCTGGCGGTGGCGGCGCTCCTGTGGTTCGTGGTGACGCGCACGCGGCTCGGGATGCTGATCCGCGCGGGCGCCAGCAACCGGACGATGGTGGCGGCGCTGGGCATCAACGTCCGTTTGCTCTACACGGTGGTGTTCGGCGGGGGCGCCGCGCTCGCCGGGCTCGCCGGCCTCATGGCGGGGCCCATCTACGCCGTCCAGCCGGGGATGGGCGAGCAGATCCTGATCCAGGTGTTCGTGGTCATCGTGATCGGCGGCATCGGCTCGATCCGCGGCGCCCTCGCGGGGGCGATCGTCGTGGGCATGGTGGACACGCTGGGCCGCGCCTTCCTCAAGCCCGCCCTCGCCACCGTGCTCTCGCCCACGGCGGCGGAGAGCGCGGGCCCCGCGCTCGCCTCCATGCTGATCTACCTGTTGATGGCGGCGGTGCTGGCCATCCGGCCCGAGGGGCTGTTCCCCGCGGCGGGGCGCTCGGCGTGAGCGTGTCGCCGCGGACGGCCGTCCTCGCCGCCGGCCTGCTCGCGCTCGCGCTGGTGCCGGTGGCGGCGGCCGCGCTCCAGCAGCCGTTCTACGTGGACCTCTTCCGCCGCATGATGATCTTCGCCATCGCCGCGGTCAGCCTCGACCTCGTCCTCGGCTACGGCGGCATGGTGAGCTTCGGCCACGCCGCGTACCTGGGGATCGGCGCCTACGCGGTCGGGATCCTCGCGCACCACGGGATCGCGAGCGGCTTCCTGCAGTGGCCGCTGGCCATCGGGGCCTCCGCCCTGCTCGCGCTGCTGATCGGCGCGGTGAGCCTGCGCACCAGCGGCGTATCGTTCATCATGATCACGCTCGCCTTCACCCAGATGCTGTACTACCTCGGGATCAGCCTCGAGGCGTACGGCGGGGACGACGGGATGCGGCTGCCCGCGCGGAGCCAGTTCGGGGGCCTCGTCGACCTTCGCGACCCCGCCGCCTTCTATTACGTCGTGCTCGGCATCCTCGTGGGCTTCGTGCTGCTCGGCCGGCGCCTCACCGAGTCCCGCTTCGGCATGGTGATCCGCGGCGCGCGCTCGAACGAGCTGCGCATGCGGGCCATCGGCTACACGACGTTTCCGTACAAGCTCCTCGCCTTCGTGGTGGCCGGCGCGATGTGCGGGACGGCGGGCGCGCTGCTCGTCAACCAGACCGAGTACCTGACGCCGGAGTTCATGCACTGGACGCGCTCGGGCGACATCATGTTCATGGTCATCCTGGGCGGGATGGGCACGCTGGTGGGGCCGGTCATCGGCGCGATCGCCTTCCTGCTGCTCGAGGACCTCCTGTCCGCGTGGACGGTCCACTGGCAGATCATCCTGGGCCCGGTGCTCGTGCTCGTGGTGCTGTACGCGCGCCGAGGGCTCGCCGGGCTGCTCCCGGGAGGCGGCGGTGGCTGAGCCGCTCCGCCGCTCCCACGGGGGTGGCGGTGGCTGAGCCGCTCCGCCCTTCCCACGGGGGTGGCGATGGCTGAGCCGCTCCGCCCTTCCCACGGGGGTGGTGATGGCTGAGCCGCTCCGCCCTTCCCACGGGGGTGGCGATGGCTGAGCCGCTCCGCCCTCCACGGGGTGGTGATGGCTGAGCCGCTCCGCCCTTCCCACGGGGGTGGTGATGGCTGAGCCGCTCCTCGCCGTGCGCGGGCTCGTGAAGTCGTTCGGGGGCCTCCTCGCCATCAACGGCGTGGACCTCGACGTGCGGGCAGGAGAGGTGCACGCCGTGATCGGGCCCAACGGGGCGGGGAAGACGACGCTGATCAACCAGCTCGCGGGCGAGCTGTCGCCGGACGCGGGGACGATCCGGTTCTCCGGGGCCGACGTGACCCGGCTCGGCGCCCCCGCGCGGTGCGCGCGCGGCCTCGCGCGATCGTTCCAGCTCACGAGCGTGTTCCGCGACTTCACCGCGCTCGACAACGTCGCGCTCGCCGAGCAGGCGCGCGCCGGCCACAGCTTCCGGTTCTGGCGGCCGGCCCGGCGCGACCCCGATCTTCGCGAGCCCGCCCGCGTCACGCTCGCCTCCGTCGGCCTCGGCGATCGCGCCGACGTGCCGGCGGCGAGCCTGGCCCACGGCGAGCAGCGCCAGCTCGAGATCGCCATGGCCCTGGCCACGCGGCCACGGCTCCTCCTCCTGGACGAGCCGGTGGCGGGCATGGGCCTCGACGAGTCCCAGCGCATGGTCCACCTCCTGCGCGGGCTCAAGGGCGCCGTGACCATGCTGCTGGTCGAGCACGACATGGAGGCGGTGTGGGCGCTCGCCGATCGCATCACCGTGCTCGTCTACGGGCGGGTGATCGCCACCGGCCGCCCGGAGGAGATCCGCGCCAACCCTGAGGTCCGCCGTGCCTACCTCGGCGAGGATTGACATGCTGAGCTTGCGCGGTGTGGAGACGGCGTACGGCGCGAGCCAGGTGCTCTTCGGGGTGAGCCTGGACCTGGCGGAGGGGCAGGTGGTCACGCTGCTCGGCCGGAACGGGATGGGGAAGACCACCACGGTGCGGTCCATCATGGGCATCGTGCCGCCACGGGCCGGCGAGATCAGGCTCGACGGGCAGCCCATCCACGGCCTGCCGTCGTTCCGCATCGCCCAGGCCGGCCTGGGCCTGGTGCCGGAAGGCCGGCAGATCTTTCCGAACCTGACGGTGCGGGAGAACCTGGTGGCCACCGCGGCCAACCGATCGCCCGGCGCGCCGGCGTGGACGCTCTCCCGCGTGTACGCGATGTTCCCGGGCCTCGCCGAGCGGCAGGCGAGCCTCGGCAGCCGGCTCTCCGGCGGCGAGCAGCAGATGCTCGCCATCGGCCGCGCGCTCATGACCAACCCGCGGCTCGTGATCCTGGACGAGGCCACCGAGGGGCTGGCCCCGCTGGTCCGGGCCGAGATCTGGCGGTGCGTGGCCGAGCTGAAGCGCGAGGGGCTCTCGATCCTGCTCATCGACAAGAACGTGGACGCGCTTACCCGCGTGGCGGACGTTCACTATATTCTCGAGAAGGGACAGATCGTCTGGACCGGCAGCTCGGCCGAGCTCGTCGCCCGGCCCGACGTCCAGCATCGCTATCTCGGCGTGTAGAGACGCAAGCAAAGGACGCAGGTGCGGGCGGGCGAAGCCCGGGCGCCCGCACCAGGAGAGACAACGCATGGCGTGGATCGATCCGGACTTTCCGAAGGCGGCGACCCCGAGCGACTTCGTGGGCCGCGTGCTCGGGCTCAATCCCGGCATGATGACGGGGCCGGGGACCAACACGTACCTGGTGGGCGCGCGCGATCCCGATCCTGATCGACACCGGGGCGGGCGTGGCCGGCTACGTCCCGATCTTCGCCGAGTACGTGGCGAGCCGCGGCTGGCGGCGGCCGGCGCGGATCCTCCTGACCCACCGGCACCGCGACCACCTGGGCGGCGTGGACCACCTGCGGGAGCGGTACCCCGGCCTCTCCGTGTCGAAGATGATCTGGAAGGACGAGGGCCTGCCCGAAGGCACGCAGGACCTCCGGGACGGGGAGACGGTGACGGGCGACGGCGTCACGCTGGTCCCCGTGCACACGCCCGGCCACGCCTCCGATCACCTCTGCTACTACCTGCCCGAGGAGCAGGCGCTCTTCAGCGGCGACCTGATCCTGAACGGCTCGACCTCGGTGATCCCCGAGGAGGACGGCGATCTCGGGCTCTACATGGACTCGCTGCGGCGCGTGCAGGCCCTCGGCGTCCGGCGCATCTACCCGGCGCACGGGCCGGTCATCGAGGACGCGCCGGGGAAGATCCAGGAGTACATCGACCACCGGCTGCTCCGGGAGCGCCAGATCCTCGACGCCCTCGGCGGCGGGGCGCGGACGATCCCCGCCATGGTGAAGGTCGATCTACGCCGACGTGCCCGAGAAGCTCCACGCCATGGCCGGCCAGTCGGTGCACTCGCACCTGAAGAAGCTCGCGGAGGAGGGGCGGGTCAGCGAGGAGCAGGTGGCGAACGAGCCCTCGCGCTGGACGCTCTCCTGACCTGGCCAGCGGGCGGGGCCGGGCCAGTTCCACGAGCCCGGCGCCTCCAACGAGCTTCGCGCACAGGCGAGTCGGCTGCGCCTTCGGCTCTGCTCGAGCACGGCTCAGTGGCCGTTGCCTTTGACGGCCTCGGCCATGGCGGCGGCGAGGTTCTGGCGGGCGGCCATGAGGTTCGGGTGCACGGCCAGCGTGCGCATGAACAGGGCGGCGGCCTGCCGGTACTGGCCGAGCGCCATGTGGCAGAGCCCCTGGCCGGACAGCGCGCCGAAGTGGTTGGGGTTGCGGTCCAGGGTCTCCTCGCAGTCGGCGATCGACCCCTCGTAGTTCTCGGCGAGGTAGCGGACGGTGGCGCGCTTGTTCCACCCCTCGGCGAAGTCGGCGGCGCGCTCGATGATGCGGGTGAAGAGGACCTCGGCCTCGCCGAGGTCGTGGCGCTCCAGGGCCTCGACGCCCTCGTGCATCCACCCGTCGACCTCGGCGTTGCCCGAGCGGCACCACATGTCCCAGAGCAGGGCCTCGGCCTCGGCCGCCTGATCGGGGTCGTTGCCACGGAGGGCCTCGAGCGCCTCTTCCTCGCTCATCGCGCCCGCGTCGCGCTCACGGCGGCGACCCGATCAGGACGCCCTGCGCGCGGCCCGCGCGTCGAGGTGGTCGAGGAGCCGGTCCATCGACTGCTCGAGGCAGCGCTTGATCTCGTCGCGGCACGCGCGGTAGCGGTCCTCCTCCTGCCCGAACGGATCCTTGATGTCGCCGCCGTCGCCCGCGAACTCCCGGAGGGTGAACACGCGGCCGCTCGGCGTCTCGGTGATCGTGGCGAGCGTATGCTTCTGCTCGTCGGTCATGGTGAGGATCAGGTCGGCCTCACCGATCAGGTGATGATGACGCCGGAGATCGGTCGAGGCGAAGGTGTCCTCGCCCAGCACGATCCCATCCTCCCGCAGCACGATGCGCGCGTCGAGCGATGGGATCATGCCGTCCCGCGCGATGTTCCCCACGCCCCCCGAGCGCACCTGCACGCCGTGGTCGGCGCGGCGCTCGGCGAGCATCTTCTCGAGGAGCACGTGCGCCATCACGCTCCGGCACGTGTTGGCGTGGCAGACGAAGAGGACGGTGTGTCGGCTCACCGGTCCTCCTTGGGGAACTGCCAGAAGCGGACGCCGCTGCCGAGGTCCTTCCACTCCGCGGCCGGCCGGTCGCCCAGCGTGCGGCCGAAGTCGGTGGCGGGCGGCTGGCGGAGCGAGGCGCCCAGCGTCTGCGGGAAGAGCTTGGCCAGCTCCGCCGGCTCGAGCTTCCGGTTCGCCTCCACGCGCCGGACGGCGGTGGGCTGCTGGAGCAGGGTGTAGCCGTACCCGAACGAGTGGAACACCTGCCCGTTCACGCCGGCGGCGGCGTCCGACGCCAGGTAGACCACGAGCGGGGCCACGTTGTCGGGGTCGCGCTCCGTTCCCACCGCCTGCTGGCTCGGCCACTTGCCGGTGGTCTCGAACACCTGGCGGCCGCGCGGCGTCGAGTCGATCATGCGCGTCGCGCCGCTCGGCATGATGGCGTTGGACGTCACGCCGTACTTGCCCATCGCGTTGGCCGTCGACCACGTGAAGCCGATGATGCCGCACTTGGCCGCGGCGTAGTTGGGCTGGCCGGCGGCGCCGAGCGCGGACACCGACGACATGTTGATCATGCGGCCGCCCTTCTGCTCCCGCATGGATGGGGAGGCGGCGCGGCACGTGTTGTAGGTGCCCTTGAGGTGCACGTCCAGCACGGCGTCCCACTCCGCCTCGCTCATGTTGAAGAGCATCCGGTCGCGCAGGATGCCCGCCACGTTGACCACGATGTCGATGCGGCCGAAGGTGCCGATGGCCTGCTCGACCATGGCGGTGGCCTGGCCGGAGTCCGCCACCGAGCCGTAGTTGGCCACGGCCACGCCACCCGCCTTGGTGATCTCGTCCACCACCAGGTCGGCGGGCGCCTTCTCGATGCCGTCGCCCGCGAGGCTGGCGCCGAGGTCGTTGACCACCACCTTCGCGCCTTCCTTCGCCATCAGGATCGCGATGCCGCGCCCGATGCCACGTCCCGATCCCGTCACCAGCGCGATCTTTCCGTCGAGCATGCCCATGGGTTTCTCCTTTGTTGTTCGCCGTCGGGGCGCCTGCGCAGGGCTCCGGCTCCCGCCGGTCGGGGATGTCAGCCGTTTGTGGTCATGTCTGTGCCGGCGGCAGGGAGTCCAGGAAGCCGCCCAGCACGCGGTTGAAGGCCTCGGGTTGGTCCAGGTTGGAGGAGTGTCCGGCGTCCCGGATGACTTCCAGGCGAGCGCCGGGGATCTTCTTCGCCATGTACTCGCAGGCCGCGAGGAACGGGGTGTCCTTGTCGCCGACGATCACGAGCGTGGGCACGGTGATGGACGGCAGCGATTCGATGATCGCGGCGTCCTTCTGCGCGAGCATGCCGCGCGCGGCGTGGGCCAGGCCCTGGGCCGACGTGTGGTGCCGGATGGCCTGGCGCGTCTCCGCGCTCCGCCCCTCGAGCACGGCGAGCCCGCGCGTCTCGAGCGCGGTGGCGCGCTCGCGGGCTTTCTTGTTCCAGTCCTCGCGGGCGGTGTCGTTCCGGAAGCCGGGGCCCGAGTCGCAGATGACGAGGGCGCGGACCATCTCCGGATGGGCCCGGTAGAACGCGAGCGACATCGTGCCGCCGAGCGAGAGCCCGCCGATGACCGCGCGGCCGACGCCGAGGTGCCCGAGCAGCGCGCGCATGTCCGCCACGGTCAGGTCGTGGGAGTACTGGGCGGGGTCGTCGGGGCTCGAGGTCGAGCCGTGTCCCCGCATGTCCCAGCTCACCACGCGGTACCGGCCGCCCAGCGCCTCGCGCTGGCCGTCCCACATCCGCCCGGTGGCCGAGTAGCCGTGGCTGAGCAGGACCGGCGGGCCCGAGCCGCCGTCCTGGTACTCGATGTCGATCCCGTTGAGCCGCGCGCTGGGCATACGTGTCACTCCGGCAGGGGTTGATAGAGGATCGTGAAGTCGCGTGCGCTCATCGTCGGCCTCCGCTCCGTCTCAGCGCCAGGCCCAGACGGGTTGCTCGTAGTGGTCGACGCGCGTGGCGCGACCGTGGACCACGACCTCGCGCATCTGGTAGATCACCGCGGCGGTCGGCGCGTGGATCAGCGTGGACATCAGCGGGAGCTGGATGACCGGCCGGTCGCTCTCCGGGATCGTGATCGTCCTCGGCACGTCGGGGTGGTCCAGCTCCGTGAACGGCACGCGATAGACGTGGGCGACCTCCGTGGGGTTCGGCGTGAGCGTGCCGACCGCCATCACGCTCACGACCACGGGGGTGATGATGAATCCCGAGCGCGTGCCGTAGTCGTCGAGGCATCCGAGCACCGCGGAAGGATCCACGGTGAGCCCGACCTCCTCCTCGAGCTCGCGGAGGGCCGCCTGCACCGCGGTCTCCGCGCCGTCGATCCGGCCCCCGGGCAGGGCCCACTGGCCCTTGTGGTCGCGCAGCGTGGCGGCGCGCCGGGTGAGGAGGAAGCACGCGTTGCCGCGCTCGTCGGGCAGGAGCACGGCGGCGACGGCGGCGGGACGGCGTCCGTCGCGGTCGATGGCCCGCCGCGCGAAGCGCGCCACGTTGGCGCGCGCCCGCGAGCGGAAGGCGTCGTCGAAGGCGTAGCCCGCGGGGATCTCCCGGGGCGCCACGGAGGTCATCGGCGGGCGCGTCTCAGTAGGCCGGGAGCTTGCCCGCCTTGATCCCGGTCTTGCGCACCGCGGCCACTTCCTCGGCGGCCTTGGCCGCCATGTGGCGGCTGTCGCTGGCGAGCGTCACGAACTGGTAGCCGGCCTCGATCATCTTGAGCGCGTAGGCGGCGGTGGCGTTGTGGATGCCCGCGGCCACGCCATGGCGCTTGCAGGCGGCCACGATCTTGAGCTGCGCCTCCACCACCGGCGGGTCGGTCTGGTCCAGGCGGGGCTTGCAGCCCATGGTGAGCGAGAGGTCGGAGGGGCCGACGTACACCGCGTCCACGCCGGGCACGCTCAGGATGTCGTCGATGTTGCCGACCGCCTGCGCCGTCTCGATCATCGGCATGACCACGATGTCCTCGTTGGCGTGGTCGCCGTAGTCCGCGCCCGCGTAGATCGACGCGCGCACCGGCCCCCAGCTCCGATAGCCCCGGGGCGCGTACTTGCAGGCCCGCACGAGCGCCTCGGCCTCCTCCCGCGTGTTGATCATGGGGCAGATCACGCCGTACACGCCGGCGTCGAGGATCTTCATGAGGCGCGCGGGGTCGTTCCAGGGGACGCGGGCGAGGGGAATCGCCTTCGTCGTGGAGATGGCCTGGAGCATGGTCACCGCCACCTGGTAGTCCACCACGCCGTGCTGCATGTCGACGGTGAGCGAGTCGAAGCCCTGATGCGCCATCACCTCCGCGGAGAACGAGCTCGGGATCGACAGCCACCCGTTCACCACCGCCTCGCCGCGCGCCCAGATCGTCTTCAGCGTGTTCTCTCTCACGGAGGTCTCCTTTGGGTCGGCGCCGATGGGGGCGCCGCGGCGGCCATTATAGCCGGCCGGGGATCGTCGGTCAGCGGGCGCGCACGGCCTCGACGAATGCCGCGAACAGACGCCGCGCCGAGTCCTGGTGGCGTACGAGCTCCTCCGGATGCCACTGCACGCCGACGACGAACCGCGACGGATCCTCGAGCTCGACGGCCTCGACGATCTGGTCGGGCGCCCAGGCGACGGCGCGGAGGCCCCGGCCCAGCGCCTTCACCGCCTGGTGGTGCATGCTGTTCACGTCCGCGGCGTCCGTGCCCATCACCGACGCGAGCCGGCTGTCCGTGGCGATCTTCACCGCGTGGGTGGGCTGGTCGCGCGGCTCCTTCTGGCCGTGGACGAGCGGGGTGCCCGGCTCGCTGACCAGGTCCTGGTGCAGGCTGCCGCCGAGCGCCACGTTCAGCACCTGGATGCCCCGGCAGACGGCGAGGATGGGCAGGTCGCGCTCGATCGCGATGCCGATGGCGCTGGTCTCGAGCGTGTCGCGGGCGGGGGCCACGTCGTAGAGCGTCGGGTGCGGCGCCTCGCCGAAGAGCGCGGGGTCCATGTCCCCGCCGCCCGTGAGCAGGAGCCCGTCCAGGCGCAGCGCGATGGTGTCGAGCGCGCGGCGCGAGAGCTGGGGGGAGCGCCACCGGCACGCCGCCCGCCTGTTGCACGGCGTGAAGGTACGCCGAGTTGACGTATGCGCGCTCCGGATGGGTGCCGATGGTGATCGATGTGGTGACGCCGATCAGGGGTGCCGGAGTCATGGCGTCGTATGCTAGCACGCCCGCCGGCGCCGCTGTCCGGCAAATGCCTGACAAGATTGACCCAGACGCCATGCTAGCATCCACGCCATGACCATCGACTCCGTCTCGTCCCAGCAGGGGACGTCCGGCACGCCCGCCTCCCCCTCCATGGCGCAGGTGATGGGCAGCCGATGGATGGTCGCGGCCGGTCATCCGCTCGCCGCGCAGGCTGCGGCTCGGATCCTGTCCGAGGGCGGCAACGCCATCGACGCCGGAGTGGCCGCCGGGCTCACGCTGGGCGTCGTGCATCCGGACATGGTCAGCTTCGCCGGCGTCGCTCCGATCCTGGTGCACCAGGCGAGCTCCGGCGAGACCTTCGAGGTGTCCGGAGTCGGTCCGTACCCGCGTCGCGCCACCTCCGAGTTCTTCCGCACGAAGTGCGACGGCGAGATCCCGGTCGGACTCCTCCGCACCGTGGTGCCGGCCTCGCCGGACGCCTGGTGCACGGCCCTCGCCCGCGCCGGCACGATGACCTTCGCGCAGGTGGTGGCGCCCGCCCTCGAGTGCGCCGAGCGCGGCTTCCCGCTCTCGACGTTCTCGGCGTACGTCACCGGGAAGAGCGCGGACAAGCTCGCGGGCTGGCCGACCTCGGCGGCCGTGCATCTGCCCGGCGGCGCGGCGCCTGCGCCGGGGCGCCGGCTGGTCCAGGCCGAGCTCGCGGAGACGATCAGGCTGATGGTGGCGGGCGAGGCCAAGGCGCGGGCCCGCGGCCGGGCCGGCGCGATCCGCGCCGCGCGCGACGTGTTCTACCGCGGCGAGATCGCGCGCCGCATCGCCGACTACCACGCCCGCGAGGGCGGGCTGATGGCGTACGACGACCTGGCGGAGTTCGAGGTCGAGGTGGCCCCCGCGCTTCGCACGTCGTTCCGCGACCTCGAGGTCGCGTCCTGCGGGTTCTGGTGCCAGGGGCCGGTGCTGCTGCAGATGCTGAACCTCCTCGAGCCGTGGGACTTCCACGCGCTCGGCCACAACTCGCCCCGGGCCCTCCACGTCCTGGTCGAAGCGGTCAAGCTCGCGTTCGCCGATCGCGAGGGCTACTACGGGGACCCGCGGCACGTGAAGGTGCCGGCGGACGGGCTCCTGTCCAAGGTCTACGCGGACGCGCGCCGAAAGCTCCTCGCGGAAGACCGCGCGTGGCCCGAGATGCCGCCGCCCGGCGATCCCGTCGGGCTCGCCGCGGTGCGAAACGGCGCCGCCACGAGCCCGGCGCGCGCGCGTGGGGACGCCGTCGACCGACCTCGGCACCTCGTACGTCTGCGTGGTCGACGCCGAGGGCAACGGGTTCTCCGCGACCCCGAGCGATCCCTTCGCGGACTCGCCAGTGGTCCCCGGCGTGGGCTGCGTGGTGTCGCCGCGCGGCTCCCAGGGCTGGCTCACGCCGGGGCATCCGAGCGAGGTCGCGCCGGGCAAGCGCCCGCGCCTCACGCCGGCGCCCGCCATGGCGTTCCGCGACGGTCGCCTCTACATGCCGTTCGGCACGCCCGGGGGCGACGTGCAGCAGCAGGCCATGCTCCAGGTGCTGATCAACGTCACGCAACACGGCATGCCGCCCCAGCAGGCCGTGGAGGCGCCGCGCGTGGCCTCGCGCAGCTTCCCCGACTCCTTCTGGCCCCACACGTACTCGCCGGGCGTCCTCGACGTCGAGGGACGCATCCCGCAGGAGACGCGGGCCGCCCTCGGCGACCTGGGCCACACGGTGCGGGAGTGGCCGGAGTGGGACTGGCGGGCCGGCGCCGTCTGCGCGATCGTCGTCGGGCCGGACGGCACCCTCATGGGCGGGGCCGATCCGCGGCGCGGCGCGCACGCCATCGGCTGGTAGCCGCCTGACCCGTACCGCCGCCGACTGGATCCGCCGGCTCGGTCTCTCCCCGCATCCCGAAGGTGGGCACTACCGCGAGACCTACCGGTCGGCCGAGCATCTCGCCGCGCATCACCTGCCGGCGCGCTTCGGCGGCGCCCGCTGCCTGTCCACCGCGATCTACTTCCTGCTCGAGGGCGCCGCGTGCTCGCGCCTGCACCGCATCAAGTCGGACGAGGTCTGGCACTTCTACGACGGCGCTCCGCTCACGCTCCACGTGATCACGCCCGCCGGGACGCTCGACGAGGTGGTCATGGGGCGCGACCCCGGGCGGGGTGAGGTGTTCCAGGCCGTGGTCCCGGCCGGCTCCTGGTACGGCGCCGCCCTGGCCGAGTCCGCGTCCTACGCGCTGGTGGGCGGCACGGTGGCGCCGGGCTTCGACTTCGCCGATTTCGAGCTCGGTGAGCGCGGGCGGCTCCTCGCCCAGTTCCCCCGGCACCGCGCCGTCATCGAGCGGCTGACGCCGCCGGACTGATGCGGTCGTCCGGATGCCGGGCACGGCGGACGCGAGCCCTCAGCCTGCGGGCGCGACCAGGCCCGGCGCGGCGGGCGCGGCCGTGGGCTTGCGGCTCACCGGCCGCTCGTCGATGGCGAGGGACATCGCGGCGGCCAGCGTGGCCAGCGCCGCGCCCGAGATGAAGGCCCAGGTGTACGAGTGAGTGGCGTCGAAGAGCCATCCCGCCAGCGCCGCCCCCATCGCCGCGCCCACCTGGTGGGCGAAGAGGATCCAGCCGGAGAGCGCCCCCACCGACAGCCGCCCGAAGATCCTCGCGGTCAGCGCGGTCGTCGCCGGCACGGTGGAGATGAAGTTGAGCCCGAAGACGGCGGCGAAGAGATACAGCCCGGGCATGTTCGACACGTAGGGCAGGAACAGCAGCGAGACCCCGCGCACGAAGTAGTACACGGCGAGCGGCCGCTTGGGGCCGAAACGGTCGCAGAGCCAGCCCGACGAGATCGTGCCGACGATGTTCATCGCTCCCATGACGCCGAGCGCCCGCGCCGCGTCCATCTCGGAGAAGCCGTGCTCGGAGGTGTGCGGCACCAGGTGCGTGATGACGAGCCCGCCCGTGGTGTAGCCGCACACGAAGAACGTGCTCATGAGCAGCCAGAACGCGGGCACGCGGAGCGCCTCGTCGACGCCGACGCGGCGCTCGGCCGGCGCCGCGCCGGCGAGCCGCGGCCCGCCGCCCGCGCCGTACGGCGTGGCGCCGCGCTCGGCGGGATCGTCGCGGACGAAGGCCAGGCCCGCAGGAATCGTGATCGCGAGCATGATCAGCCCCATGGCCAGGAACGACCAGCGCCAGCCGTGGTTGAGCATGAGCCAGACGGCGAGCGGGAACAGGATGAGCTGGCCGGCGGAGGATCCGGCGCCCAGGAGGCCGAGGACCAGTCCGCGCCGCGCCTCGAACCAGCGGGCGGCGATCACCGCGGCCGCGGGCATGCTCGCGCCTCCTCCGCCCGCGGCCATCAGGATCCCCGCCGTGACGTACAGGTGCCAGAGGGATCCGACCCAGGACGAGAGGACGGCGCCGACGCCGAGCACGGCACAGGAGAGGACGAGCACCCAGCGGGCGCTCCAGCGGTCGGCGAGCGTTCCGGCGATGGGACTGACCGCGCCGAGCAGCAGCCACGACACCGCGGCCACTCCGGACACGGTGGCGCGATCCCAGTGGAACTCCGCCTCCATGGGGCGGATGAACACGCCGAAGACCTGGCGCAACCCAGAGGTGGCGACCATGATGGCGACGACCGCCCCGAGGACGATCCAGGCCTGATGCGGCTTCGCGTGAGGCATCCCGCCTCCAGTTCGGATCTGAGGGTGCGCTGCGGCGACGAGAGAACTGGCGTTGAGACGCCCGCGGCGGCGCGGGCGATTCCGGCGGGGGCCGCCGTCGCTGCTCCGCGGCGGCCCCGTTGTCGAGAGGAGCGTCTAGCCTAGACCGCGTGCGCCTCCACCCGCTTGGTGAAGACGATGTCGCCGCCCTGGGCGCCCGCGAGCACGGTGTCGCCCTCGACGAAGTCGCCGTTCAGCAGACGCAGGGCGAGCGGGTCCTGCAGCCGGCGCTGTATCGTCCGCTTGAGCGGTCGCGCCCCGAACGTGGGATCGTAGCCCTCGCGGCCCAGGAGCTCCTCGGTCTGGGGCGTCAGCTCGAGCGTGATGCGCCGGTCGGCGAGCCGCCTGGCCAGGTGCGCCACCTGGATCTTCACGATGGCCCCGATCTCCTCGCGGCCGAGCGGGCGGAAGACCACCACGTCGTCGATCCGGTTCAGGAACTCCGGGCGGAGCGTCTGCCTGAGTGTCTCGAGGATGCGCGGCCGCACCCGCTCGACGGGCTCGCCCTCCTGGAACAGGTGGCTGCCCAGGTTCGAGGTCATGATCACGACGGTGTTGCGGAAGTCCACCGTGCGCCCGTGGCCGTCGGTGAGCCGGCCGTCGTCCAGGAGCTGCAGCAGCGCGTTGAACACGTCGGGGTGCGCCTTCTCGATCTCGTCGAAGAGGATCACCGAGTACGGCCGCCGCCGCACGGCCTCGGTGAGCTGGCCGCCCTCGTCGTAGCCCACGTATCCCGGGGGCGCGCCGATGAGCCGGGCCACCGTGTGCTTCTCCATGTACTCGGACATGTCCAGCCGCACCATCGCGCGCTCGTCGTCGAACAGGAACTCGGCGAGCGCGCGGGCGAGCTCGGTCTTGCCCACGCCCGTCGGGCCCAGGAACAGGAACGACCCGATGGGCCGCTGTGGATCGGACAGGCCCGACCGCGCGCGGCGCACGGCGTTGGCCACCGCGGCGATCGCCTCCGCCTGGCCGACCACGCGCTGGGCGAGCCGCGACTCCATCGTGACCAGCTTCTGCACCTCACCCTCGAGGAGCCGCGTGACCGGGATGCCCGTCCACTTGGCCACCGTCTCGGCGACGTCCTCCTCGTCGACCTCCTCCTTCAGCATCTTGCCGCCCTTGCGGATGTCGCCCAGGCGCGCGTTTTCCGCCTCGAGGCGCTGCTCGATCTGGTGCAGCGTGCCGTACTTCAGCTCCGCCGCCTTCTGGAGGTCGCCCCGACGCTCCGCGTCGGCCATGGCGAGGCGGGCGTCCTCCGCCTCCTCCCGCGTCTTGCTGATCGCGAGGATCGCGGTCTTCTCGGCGCTCCACTGGGCCTTGAGCGCGGCGCCGCGCTCCTTCAGGCTCGCCAGCTCGGCGTCCAGGCGGGCCAGGCGCTCACGGGACGCCTCGTCGGTCTCCCGGGCCACCGAGACACGCTCGATGCCGAGCTGCATGATGCGCCGCTCGATCTCGTCGATCTCGACGGGCACCGAGTCGATCTCGATCCGCAGCCGGGAGGCGGCCTCGTCCACGAGGTCGATGGCCTTGTCGGGCAGGAAGCGGTCGGCGATGTAGCGGTGTGAGAGCACGCCCGCGGCCACCAGCGCCGCGTCCTTGATCTTGACCTTGTGGTGAACCTCGTACTTCTCCTTGAGGCCGCGCAGGATGGCGATCGTGTCCTCGACCGAGGGCTCGCGCACCATCACGGGCTGGAACCGCCGCTCGAGGGCGGGGTCCTTCTCGATGTGCTTGCGGTACTCGTCGAGCGTGGTCGCGCCCACGCAGCGGAGCTCGCCGCGGGCGAGCGCGGGCTTGAGCATGTTGGCGGCGTCGACCGCGCCCTCCGCGGCCCCCGCGCCCACCAGGGTGTGCAGCTCGTCGATGAAGCAGACGATCTCGCCCTGCGCCTCCGTGATCTCGCGGAGCACGGCCTTGAGGCGGTCCTCGAACTCGCCCCGGTACTTCGATCCCGCCACCATGGCCCCGATGTCGATGGCGACCAGCCGCTTGCCCTTGAGGCCCTCCGGCACGTCGCCGCTCACGATGCGCTGGGCCAGGCCCTCCACGATGGCCGTCTTGCCCACGCCGGGCTCGCCGATGAGCACGGGGTTGTTCTTGGTGCGGCGCGAGAGCACCTGGACGACGCGGCGGATCTCCTCGTCCCGTCCGATGACGGGGTCGAGCTTGCCCTTGCGCGCGAGGTCGGTGAGGTCCCGCGAGTAGCGCTGGAGCGCCTGGTACTTCTCCTCGGGATTCTGATCGGTCACGCGCTGGGTGCCGCGCACGTCGACGAGCGCCTTGTAGATGTTCTCCGCGGTCACGCCGTGCCCGGCGAGGATGCGCGCCGCGGCGCCGCCCTTGTCCTGGGCGATGCCGATGAGCAGGTGCTCGGTGGAGCAGTACTCGTCCTTGAGGCGCTGCGCCTCTTCCGACGCCTCGTTGAGCGCGGCCTCGAGCCGCGGCGACGCGTACTGGCGGCCGCCGCCGCGCACCTTGGGCAGCTTGTCGATCTCGGCCTGGACCTGGCGGCGGATCGCCTCCGCCGGCGCGCCGAGCTTGGCGAGCAGCGGGCCCACGACGCCTTCCTGCTGCTGGATCAGCGCCACGAGCAGGTGCTCGGGCTCGATGGCCTGGTGGTTCCCCTGGTCGGCGAGCGACTGCGCCGCCGACACCGCCTCCTGCGCCTTCACCGTCAACTTGTCGTATCTCATCCGCTCTTCTCCGATCGGAGCCGCGCGAGCTCCCTGAACAGTTCCTTCTCCCGCTCGGTCAGACCCGTGGGCACGACGACCTGGACGCGCACGTACTGGTCGCCCGCGCCGCTGCCCTTGAGCCGCGGCATGCCGTAGCCCGGGAGCCTGAACATCTTCCCCGTCGACGTCTCCGGCGGGATCTTCATGCTGACCGGCCCCTTGAGGGCCGGCACCTGCACCTCCCCGCCCAGCGCGGCGTCGGCCACGGGCACGGGCAGGTCGAGGTACACGTCGTCGCCCTTCCGCTCGAAGCGCGGATCGGGCCTCACGGCCACGCGCAGGTAGAGGTCGCCGCGCGCGCCCTTGCCGATGCCGGCCGGCCCTTCCCCCGCCACGCGCACCCGCGAGCCGGTGTCCACGCCGGCGGGAATCTTCACGTCGAGGCGACGGCGTCCGGTGCCCCAGCCCGTCCCCCGGCACTGCGTGCACGGCGTCCGCCCCACGTTCCCGGAGCCGCCGCAGGTCTGGCACGGCTCCGGCAAGTCGAGCGAGATCGTCTTGCGAACGCCCTGGAATGCTTCCTCGAGCGTGACCTCGATCTCCGACTCGACGTCCTCGCCCTTCTCTGGCGCCACCGGCGCGCCGCCGACCCACTCGCTGCCGAAGACGTCGCCGCGCCCGCCCCGGCGCACGTCCCGAACGCGGCCGGACCCGCCGACGAGGTCGCCGAAGATCGTGCGGAAGAACTCCGAGAAGTCGCCCGAGCCGCCGAACCTGACCTCGGCGCCCTCGAACGGCGCGCCCGCCGCACCCGCGCCCGTCCGCGCGTAGCGCTCCCAGTCGGGACCGAGCGTGTCGTAGCGCTTGCGCTTGTCGGGGTCCGAGAGGACCTCGTAGGCCTCGCTGATCTCCTTGAAGCGATCGGCCTGCCCCTTGTTCACGTCGGGGTGGTGCTTGCGGGCCAGCCGGCGATAGGCGGTCTTGATCGCCTTCTCGTCGGCGGTGCGCCCGACCCCCAGGGTCTTGTAGTAGTCCTTGTATTCCATGGGCTTAAACGACGAGACGGCGCCCGCGGGGCCTGTCGCCCTGAGAGCGCCGCCTCGAAGTCATTCTAGCAGGCGTTCGTCGCCCTCGCAGGGCGGAGGAACGAAAATTGCGGAGGGACGCGTCCAGGATTGCGAGCGGACGAGGGATGGGCAGGGAAGCGCGGGCCACCCGCGCGCTCGAGCGGGCCACCCGCGCGACGCCTAGCCGCGGGCGACCGTGAAGGCGACGTAGAGGGCTTGAGGCCCCCGCTGGAGGAGCACCGTGACCCGCTCGCCTTCCTTGAGATCGCGCGTGACGCGGTCGAACTCCTGGATGGTCCGGATGCGCTGGCGGTTGACCTCCCGGATGACGTCGCCGCGCTGGAGCCCGGCCTCGGCGGCCGAGCTCTCCTCGTCCACCCGGAACACCACGACGCCCTCCCGTTCCGGAGGTTGAGCTGGCGGGCCAGCTCCGGCGTCACCGGACGCACCTCGAGCCCGAGCGAGCTCCGGCCGGGGCGGGCGCCGGGCTTGAGCGCCACGTTGTCCTCCGGCGTCTCGCCGAGCCGGATCTCCATGGTCCTGGCGCCCTTGTCGCGCCATACCGCGATGGGCACGGCCTTGCCGGGTCCGGTGGCGGCGACGACCTTCTGGAGCTCCTGCGGCGAGTCCACCTTCTTGCCCCCGAACTCCGTGATGATGTCGCCGGCGGCGAGGCCCGCCTTCTCGGCCGGGCTGTCCTGCACCACGTCGGCGATGAGGACGCCCTTCGGCTCCTTCAGGCCGAAGCTCTTGGCCAGCTCCGGCGTCAGCGGCTGGATCGACACGCCGAGCCACCCGCGCGTCACCTTGCCCTTGGCCACCAGCTCGGTGTAGATGCGCTTGGCCATGTTGACGGGGATCGAGAAGCCGATGCCGACGTTGCCGCCCGAGCGGGAGAGGATGGCGCTGTTGATGCCGACGACCTCGCCTCCCATGTTGACCAGGGGGCCACCCGAGTTGCCGGGATTGATGGCGGCGTCGGTCTGCAGGAAGTCGTCGAACGCGTTGCCGGTCAGCGAGCGGCTCTTGGCGCTGATGATGCCCGCGGTCACCGTCTGCTGCAGGCCGAACGGCGAGCCGATCGCGAGCACCCAGTCTCCGACCTTGACGCGGTCCGAGTCACCGAGCGGCGCGGCCGGGAACGGCCCGCCGCCGGTCAGGCGGAGCACGGCGAGGTCGGTCCGCCGGTCGGACCCCATGACCTTGGCCTTGTGCTTCTTCCCGTCCGCCGTCACGACCTCGATGTCCGTCGCGCGCTCCACCACGTGGGCGTTCGTGAGGGCGATGCCCGTGGGGTCGACGATCACGCCCGAGCCCAGGCTCCGCTGCTGCTGCTCGCGCTCCGGGGCATCGCCGAAGAACCGCCGCAGGAACTCGTCGCCGAAGAACTCCTCGATGGGGGTGCGGCCGCCGCTGACGCGGGTCACCGCGGTGATGTTGATCACGGCGGGGGCCACGGTCTCCGCCACGTGCGAGAAGCTGCCCGACGGCACGGGAAGCGCGGTGGGGATGATCGGGGCGGAGACGCCGGTGCGTATGCGCGGCGTCGGCCGGCTGGAGTCCACCGCGCTGGCGCTCCAGCTTCCGAGCCCGACCCCGAAGGCGGCCGACAGCAGGACGAGAAAGACCACGGTGGTGCGTCGCATCGAGATCATGGCACTGCCTCCATGGGGTCTCCGGCGAGCAGCTGTCGGAGCCGGACCCCCTCGATGGTCTCGGTCTTCTTGAGCTCCACCGCGGCGGCCATCAGCACGGACTTCTTGCGCGTGATCAGGTCGCGCACGCGGGCGTAGATGCGGTCGATGATGGCCCGGGTCTCGCCGTCGATGGCCCGGGCGGTGTCCTCGCTGTAGTCCCGCTCTTGCGGGAGCCCCGAGCCCTTCAGGAACAGCGCCTGCTGTCCGCCCCCGAACGTCACGGGACCGAGCTTCTCGGACATGCCGTACTTCATCACCATCAGGCGCGCCATCTCGGTGGCGCGCTCGAGGTCGTTGTGGGCGCCGGTGGAGATCTCCCCGTACACCGTCTCCTCGGCCGCCCGCCCGCCGAGGAGGACGGCGATGCGGTCCTCGAGCTCGCTCTGGGTGAGCAGGTACCGGTCCTCGAGGGGGAGCTGATAGGTGGCGCCGAGCGCTCCCACCCCGCGGGGGATGATCGTGACCTTGTGCACCGGGTCGGCCTGGGGCAGGGAGGTCGCCACCAGCGCGTGGCCGATCTCGTGGTGGGCGACGATGTCGCGTTCCTTCTCCGAGAGGACGCGGCTCTTCCGCTCGAGCCCGCCGATGACCCGGTCGATGGCCTCGTCGAGGTCGGCCATCTCCACCGCGTCCTTGCCCTTCCGCGCGGCGAGCAGGGCGGCCTCGTTGATGATGTTGGCCAGGTCCGCCCCCGCCATGCCCGGCGTGCGCGCGGCGATGACGTGGAGGTCCACGCTTCCGGCCAGGCGCACGTTGCGCGCGTGGACGAGGAGGATGGCCTCGCGGCCCCTCACATCCGGCTTGTCCACCACGACCTGGCGGTCGAAGCGGCCGGCGCGCAGGAGCGCGGCGTCCAGCACCTCGGGCCGGTTCGTCGCGGCCATGATGATCACGCCCTTGGACGAGTCGAAGCCGTCCATCTCGGCGAGGAGCTGGTTCAGGGTCTGCTCGCGCTCGTCGTGGCCGCCCACGAAGCCGGTGGCTCCCGCGCGCGTCTTGCCGATGGCGTCCAGCTCGTCGATGAAGACGATGCACGGCGCCTTCTCCTTGGCCTGCTCGAAGAGGTCGCGCACGCGCGAGGCGCCGACGCCGACGAACATCTCCACGAACTCGGAGCCGGACAGGAAGAAGAAGGGCACGTCCGCCTCGCCCGCGACCGCGCGCGCGAGCAGCGTCTTGCCGGTGCCGGGGGGGCCGACGAGGAGGACGCCCTTGGGGATGCGCCCGCCCAGCCGCTGGTACTTCTTGGGGTTCTTCAGGAAGTCCACGACCTCGACGAGCTCCGTCTTCGCCTCGTCCACGCCGGCCACGTCGGCGAACGTGGTCTTCAGCTCCTTGCGATCGTAGATCTTCGCCTTGGAGCGGCCGAAGGACAGCGCCTGCGTGGGACCGCCCCCGATCCGGCGCATGAGGAAGATCCAGATCGCGGCCATGATCGCGAGCGGGACGACCCAGCCGAAGAGGAGGTCGCGCCAGAACGTGTTCTCGATGCGCCCGCGGAACTTCACCTTGTGCGCCTCGAGCTCCTTGAGGAGCCAGGCGTCGTCGACGCCGGAGATGCGCGTCGTGGTGAACACCATCGGCCCCGGCTGGGCTCCCAGGAGGTTGCGGACCCGGTCGCCCGCCCGCGGCCCCGGGGCGGGGAGGGCGCCAGGCTTGAGCGTGCCGCGGATCTCCCTGTCGGAGAGCGACACGTCGTCGACCTTGTCTTCCCGAACGAGCGTCAGGAACTGGCTCATCGGGATCTCGATGGTCTGCGGCGCGAGGAGCCAGCTCTGCACCACGGACAGCACGAGCGCGGCGATGAGGACGTAGACGAGGGAGAACTGGGTCTTCTGGCGGATCGGCCGTTTCATTTTTGCCGCTACCAGCCCATGCTAGTCAATGGCCCAGGGGGTGTCAAATGTGCGCGATCCTTCGACGCGCGGCGGGCCGGAGGTATTCCTGGCACGGCGTGGGTGTGCCTGCCGGCTGACCTGGCGCCTGGGCGTCGCGGCGGCGCTAACCGGCGCGAGGCGGGGGCGGCCGGCGTCAGCAGGTCTTGTTCTTCGGGGGCTGGTAATCCTTCAGCTTGAACGTGCGGAGGAAGCCGTCTTCCCAGATCTCGAGGGGGAGCCGGCCGAGCTCGGTCTGACCGTCGAAGACGGAGAACCTGGTGCGGTCGACGAAGTCGGGCGCCGGGAGCTTCCGGGCGAGGAAGTCGAGCGTGTCCTGGCGCGGCGAGAAGAGCGCCAGGGTCTCGTTGATGAGCGGGGCGCCGAGCCGTCCGCTGCCCGGCTTGATCCAGCTCAGGATGACCGAGAAGCCGTCGACGTTGCTGTCACGGGCGACGGTGCCCATTGCGGTCATGCGCCGGAGCAGCTCGACCCCGTAGCGGGACAGCATCGCGGAGGCGCGGCGCTCCACCGGCAAGGTGGAAAACTGGCCGTCGTCGGCCTGGTCGATCCAGATCCACACCGACAGGTACCGGGCGTCGTCCGACGCCCACCGCGGCGTCCGGAACCCGATGCCGTTCTTCTGCAGGTCGACCCAGGGGATGCAGTAGTAGATGTGGTCGTAGAACTGGACGAGCTGCGGGCGGTACGTCGTCGCCAGGGTCTTGGCCTTGGCGGTGTTGTACCGCTCCATGGGCATCAGGACCTCCTCCAGAGGCGCGCCGAAGCTCGGCGCGACGGTGGTCCCGGCCAGGATGGCGGCGAGGAGGAAGGCTCGGGTCGACCGCGACATGCTGCCCGGCGAACCCTACCGGGCTAGTCCTTGAAGATCTGGTCGGGGTTGACGGTCACCGCCTTGCCCCACCAGTTCTCCGCGCGCGACGCCTCGACGTCGGAGCGCCGCACGTTGGGCGCCGACGTGTCGGTCGGGTTGCGGAACGTCGAGAACGAGAGGTGCTGGCCAGATGCGAAGTGGCTCGAATGGGCCTTCCACTCCGCCCACTCCTGGGACGATGCGCAGCCGCCGATCCCGAGCAGCACGCCGACCATCAGGGCTGCCCTCGAAACGCGTCCAGACATGACGTGTGGCCTCCTCAAGGGGTGCGCTGCCATGTGAGCCGTTGACCGGGCGCCATGATACCGGGCGGTTCGGAGCGGGGTCAACCGGATTCGGGGGCGCCGCCGTCGCCCGCGACGATGGCGACGCGTCACGTTTTGCGCTTGCGGCACGTCGGACGCTGAGGCATCCTCGAAAACAGGTCGCCGTCTCGATGCCGATAGCCCTGCCAGGTTTGCCCCAGGTCGCCGGGTCCGGACGCTCCGAGAGAGGAGAACGCGTGGCGGATCCTCTCTCCGGCAGGAGGACAACGCGTGGCTGATCCCCTCACGATCCTCGACCGCACCGAGGGGCTGCGCCGCCCGCTCGTCGTGATGGCGTTCGCGGGCTGGAACGACGCGGCCGAGTCGGCGACCAGCGCGGCCCGCTACATCGGTCAGCTCTGGACGTCGCGGCCGCTGGCCTCGATCGACCCCGAGGAGTTCTACCACTTCGGCCTCTCGCGCCCCTACGCGCGCTTCAAGCCGGGCTCCCGCACCGACCGGGAGATCGTGTGGCCGGCCACCGAGTTCTCGCTCGCCGAGCCGTCCACCCTCGAGCGTGACGTGATCGTCGGCGTGGCCATCGAGCCCCACCTGAAGTGGCGCACGTACTGCAACGCCGTCCTCCGGCTGGCCCGGTCGACCTCCGCGTCGCTCGTGCTCACGCTCGGCGCGCTCCTCGCCGAGGTGCCGCACACGCGGCCGGTGCGCCTGGTCGGCAGCGCGCACGATCCGGAGCTCGCCGCGCGCCTGGGCCTCCGGCCGAGCCGCTACGAGGGGCCCACCGGCATCGTCGGCGTGCTGAACACCGTGCTCCGCGACGAGGGCGTGCCGGTGGCGAGCCTCTGGGCCAACGTCCCCCACTACATCTCCGGCATCGAGAATCCCAAGGCGTCGATGGCGCTGGTGCGCCGCGTGCTGAGCCTGCTCAACACCGAGGCGGACCTGTCCGACCTCGAGGACTCCACGCGGCAGTTCGAGCAGAATCTCGAGGAGATCGTGTCGCAGAACACGAAGATCGCGGACTACGTGAAGAAGCTCGAGCGGAAGAAGCCGGAGGAGGACGAGGGAGAGCCCGAGACGCGCGACGAGCTGCCGCCGTCGGGTGACCTCGTGGCCGAGATCGAGCAGTTCCTGCGCCAGCAGCGCCCCGAAGGATCCTAGCCGGCCGCCCTCACGCCGGCAGCCTGAGCCGGCCTTCCATCACGGTCACGGCGCGGCCGCCCACGCGGACACGCGTCGCCCGGCCGGCCGTCACGTCGACGCGGACCCTGAGCCGGCCCGGCCGGCCCAGCCCGTCGCCCTGCTCGCCCACGAACGACGCGTGCCCGTTCGCGACACGCAGGAGACCGCGCTCGAGCAACCACACCGCGATCGAGGAGTGGACGGAGCCGGTGACGGGATCCTCGGGGATCCCGAAGTGCGGCGCGAAGAAGCGGCAGTGGGTCGTCGAGCCGGTGTCCACCGTCTCGCGCGACACCACGCACACGCCGCGGAGGCCGGCGGCGGCGGCGCGTTGGCCCAGCGTGCCCATCTCGGGAGCGAGGGCGCCCGTCGCGGCGAGCCCGGCCGCGGGCAGCAGCAGGTCTCCGTCGGGCGTGACGGCGGCGGCCGCCCACGTGCCGCGGGACGCGGGGTGCAGGCCGAGGTCGGCGGCGATCGCGTCGGCTTCCGGAGGGGCCCGGCGGAGCTCCGGCACGGCGGGGTCGAGCCAGATGACGACGCCAGCGCCGTCGCGCTCCACCTCCACCGCGAGCTCGCCGCCCAGCGTGTCGAACACGACCCGAGGACCGGCCAGGCGCCCGGCCTCGATCAGCGCGTGGACGGTGGCCACGGTCGCGTGGCCGCAGTAGCGGACCTCGCGGCTCGGCGTGAACCAGCGGAGCCGCGGGCGCGCGCCGGGGCGTGCCGGTCCCGACAGGAACGCGGTATCGGCCAGGTTCATCTCGGCGGCGATCGCCTGCATCGTCGGCTCGGCGAGGCCGTCGGCGTCCAGCACGACGCCCGCGGGGTTGCCGGCGAAGGGACGGTCGGTGAACGCGTCGACCCGGAGGATCGGGACCGCGGTCATCCCCGCGGGGACATGCCGAGGAGGCGCATCTCGTGGTGCAGCGTCTCGCGCAGGCCCTCCTCGAGGGGGCGCGTCGTGAAGCCGAAGGCCCGCGACGCCTTCTTGCTGTTGCCGAGGTAGGTGACGCCGGCCGTGGCCCGGAGCGTCTCCGGAGCGTACGTCTCGGGGACCGCCCGGAATCTCTCGACGACGCCCATCACGGTGGCGAGCCCGCCGACCAGCCAGGGCGGCGCGTCGACGCGGGGCGCAGGGATGCCGGTGATGGCCTCGGCCAGGACGAAGACCTGCCGCAGGCTCTGCGACGGCCCCGCGATGATGTAGGCCTCGCCCAGCGTCCCCTTCTCCATGGCGGCGACATGCGCGCGCGCCGTGTCCTCGACGTGCCCCCAGCAGTACACGGCGCCCCGCGGGATCATCGGGAGCTGCCGCCTGAGGTATCGCACGAACATCCGGCGGACGAGGCTCGTGTCGCCCGGCCCGTACACGACGCCGGGCTGCACGATGACCAGGGGGAGCCCGGCCCGCGCCATCGGCTCCGCGACCTTGTAGTGCGCGGCCCACTTCGTGCGGTCGTAGTCGGTGAGCCACGGGCCCTCGTGCCGGTAGCGCTCGTCCACCGCGCGGCCCCGTGTGTCGCCGAAGACGGCGAGGCTCGACGTGTACACGCCCCTGGGGATCTCCAGCTCCTTCATCAGCTCGAGGACGTTGTACGTGCCGTTCACGTTGATGCTGTCGGCGCTGGCGCGGTCGCGCACGCCCACGCGGTACCACGCGGCGAGGTGGAAGACGCCGTCGGCGCCCCGCATGCCCCCGCGCATGCTCTCCTTGAGGGTGAGGTCGCCCTCATGGGCGCGCGCCCCGAGCCGGGTCAGGTCCTGCGCGGCCGCCGCGCTCCGCACGAGCGCGACGACCTCGTGCCCCTGCTCGAGGAGCAGGCGCGCGACGTGGCGGCCGATGAAGCCGCTCGCCCCCGTGACGAAGTACTTCATGCCACGCCCGCCGCGCGCGGGGCCGCGTGTCCGGGCTCCTCGACGCGCACGCGCGCCCGCACGCGCCGCGCGTGGCCGGCGAGCGCCCGGTTCGACCACACCGTGACGAGCGACGCGGCGAGCACGGCCTGGACCTCGGCGCGCGGCACCTTGATCCGCGCCGTCGGGTCGAGCCAGGCGTCCGAGGCGGCGAGCCGCGCGAGGGTGCCGAGCCCGATCAGGAGCGGCCAGGCGCAGGCCAGGCGCATGCGCGCCTCCGCCCGCGGGATGGCGAGCGTGTACCGCCAGCCGGCGTCGTAGCGGGCGAGGGCGAGCCGCAGCAGGTCCGCGCGCAGCGGCCGGGCCGCCGCGGCCGCCGCCGGGTCGAGGAGGTCACGGGGCGACAGGCCGAGCCGCGCCAGGTCCTGCGCGGGCAGGTAGCAGCGGCCCTGTCGGAGGTCCCTCGGCACGTCGCGGAGGATGTTGGTGAGCTGCAGCGCCTGCCCGAACTGGACGCCGAGCGATCGCATCGCGGCCAGGTCCAGGCGGGCCAGGCGCGGCCGGTGCGCAGCGTGGATGTCGGTCCAGAACTCGCCCACGCATCCCGCCACGAGATAGGTGTACCGCTCGAGGTCCGCCCGCGTGTCGAGGGCGGCGAGGCCGGGGGCGTCGTCGCCGGGGAAGCGGCGGAGGTCGTCCATCTGCCCCTCGACGATGGTCTCGAGCAGCGCCGCCACGCGATCCCGATCCGGGGTGGGCAGCCCGCGGTAGATGGCCAGGACCTCGGGCACGCGCTCCACGAGCCGTCGCTCGCCGGCGCTGGCCTGGCCGGGCCCGACGGCGGCGGCGACGCGCTCGGCCCGGCCCGTCACGCCGCCCCGCAGCTCTTGACGGAGCGCGTCCAGGTGGCCGAGGCGCTCCTCGCGCGCCACGACGCGCGTGTCGGCGATCGTGTCGGTGGCCCGGGCCAGCAGGTAGGCGATGCCCACGGCCGGACGCACCGCTGCGGGCAGGATGGCGAGGGAGAGGTAGAACGAGCGGCTGACGCTCTTGAGGACGGGGCCGATCAGCTCGGACGTTTCCGCGGTTCCGGATCGGGCGGCCAACGGATGCTCGATCCAGCCGGACCGACGAGACCTAGTCCCGCTCCATCGGATTGAGGGGCGGGTCGGGGTCGTCCTTGGCCTTCTTGAGGCCTTCCTGGAACATCCGGTCGAGCACGCGGGATCGGGACGATTCGGCCTTCATCTGCTCCTTGAAGCGCTCCTCGCGGCGCGAGGCCTCGCCCTTGAGGGAGGCGAGTGCGTCGCCGAGGTCGAGCCCGGAGCGTTGCCGCGGCGGCGCCTCGTGGGCGATCACCGCCTGGAGGTCGGGATCGATGGTGAGGCGCCCCGCGCAGCACGGACACATCACGACGAAGCTCGCCATGGCCACCCACGATAGCAGACTATGGGCCTACGGGAGCCGCGTGCGCTCGTCGATCGAGCGCCGGCGGGGCTCGCCCCACTGGGCGGGCGGCTGCGGCACCTGGTCGGCGCGGACGGTGGTGCCCTGGCCCGGGCGGAGGAGGACGGCGCCGCGCACGTCAGGGCGCCAGTTCGACACCGCGACGGTTCCGGCGACCGTGAGGACGGCGGTGCCGTCGGGGGTGACCTCGACGATGTACTCGGTGCCACGCACGGCGGCGATGGCCGTGGGCGTCCACGTCTCGACGAGGGCGCGGCCCGGCGCCGGCTTGACGACGAAGCGCGCGGCGCCCGCGAGGACGGTGAGTCGCGTGGACCCGCGGCCGGGCTCGGCGATCTGGGTCACGCGCAGCGAGGCCAGCTCCCCGAGCGTGACGACGGTCTCGTTCTCGAAGGCGATGCGCACCTTGGACGCGGCGCGCGTGTGGACGGTGTCGGCGCGGAGCAGCGGGCTCTTCACCGTGAGCGGAAGTTGCTCGGAGGCGCCGAAGCGTACGACCGCGGCCTCGCCCTCGAGAGAGACGACCTGCGCGACGGGCGCCGCGGTCGGGGCCGCCGACTGCGCCCCCGCCGGCCGCGTCAGCAGTAGCGACACCGCGCCGAGGGCGACGAGGCTCAGCACGAACACGGCGGGGCGCAGGCAGGCGCGCGCGGTCATGGGCCCTTTCTTGGGCGGCCGGGCGGCGTCGACGCGCCGAGGCCAGCCTCAGAACGTGAGCTTGTCTCCGGGGCTGATCGGGAAGACGCCGGCGGAAGTGGTCTCAGCCATGAGCGGCCCTCCCTCTCAGGAATAGAGGAAATGACGACGGCGGAGCCTACCACGCGCCTTCGGACCCGGCAAGGCGCAGAGCGCCGAGGGAATGAGGAAGAACGGGGAGGGAGATCGCCGGGGACCGTGCCGGGCAGGAGGGGCGGCCGGGCCGCCCCTCCCCCGGACGCCGGCTACTTCGACTGGCCGATGAACGTCCGGGCTTGCCGCAGCTCCGGGCGCTCCGCGTCGCCCGTCCGGGCCAGCGCGACGAGCTGCGTGTAGTAGGTCCGCGCCTTGACGGCATTGCCGGCCTGGTCCGCCGCGCGTGCCGCTCCGTAGAGCCCGAGGAAGCGGTTCGGGTCCACGCGCTGCGAGGCCTCGAACTCGGTGAGGGCGTCCGCGGGCCGTCCCACCTCGAGGAGCATGTCGCCCAGCATCTCTCGCGCCGGGAACAGCGCCCCCGGCGTCACCGGGTGCTTCTCGGTGGCATCCTCGCGGTCGGCGGCCTGCCGCATCAGGGCCAGCGCCTCGTCGTTCTTGCCCTCGGCGCGGGCGATCCACGCGCTCACGGCGATGCGCTGGATCTCGCTCTGCTCCGCCCAGTAGGCGCTCTTGGCCGCCGCCTGCCGGTCACGCAGGGCGACGATGCGCTCCAGGTCCTTGCGGGCGCTCGCGACGGCGCCGCTCCGCGCCGCCCCCAGCCCCCGGGCGAACCAGGTGATCGACTGCGCCATCGGGAACTTGTCCCACGACAGCTCCGAGGGGTGGAAGACGAGGGCCGCCGCGTCCGCCCACTGCCGCCGCTCGAGCGCGTAGCGCGCGGGGATGGCCGCGAACGCGTAGGCCGCGGCGAAGTGCTCCACGTCGAGCTTGCTGAGCCCCGAGATCTCGGTGAGGACGGCCTGCGCCTCCTTGTCCTTCACCAGCTGCATGTAGCCGTAGACCATGTAGTCCATGGCGTGGAGCGCGTTGTACGAGCCGAGCGCCTGCTGCCCCTGGCGGCTCAGCTCCTCCTTGGCGGCGCCGGCCGACGCGCGATTGGTGTCGATCGACTCCTGCCAGGCGCCCACGCGGGTGAAGATGTGCGAGGGCATGTGCAGCGCGTGGGGCGCCGAGGGCGCGATGGCCGCGTAGCGCCGCGCCGCGGGCAGCCCCTTCTGGGCGATCGGCGGGAAGTCGTAGCTGTGGATCAGGTAGTGGGCCACGCCGGGATGGTCGGGCTGCTGCGCGAACGCCCGCTCCAGCACCGCGGCCGCCTTGAGCTGGTTCGCGTACGTCTTGTCGTTCGGGTTGAGCGTGATGTTGAGCGCGAGGGCGTAGAAGATGGCCGCCTCGGGATCGGAGGGATAGCGGGCGGTGAGATCGGCCATGGCGCGCTCGTAGGCGACGGCGCGCGTCCGGTGCTCGACCTTGTCCGCGTCGCGGTAGAAGGTCTCGATGGCCGCCACGTAGTCGCGCTCGCGCTGGGTCTTCGCGTTCGCGGCCTTCGCGCGGTCCACCGCCGCGGCGCCCTCGGCGAGGGCCTTGGGACTGGGCGGCCCGGCGAGCGGGTTGCCGAGCAAGGTCATCGCCGTGCCCCAGTGGGCCATGGCGCAGCCCGGGTCGGTCTTCGCCGTGTCGGCGAAGCCGTCGAGCGCGGTCTGGAACCAGAACGAGTGGAGCAGCGCGACCGCGCGATCGAACTTCGGCTGGGCGGCCGCCGTGCACGAGGTCGGGAAGCTGACGATGCCGAGCTTCTCGTGAGCGGGGGCAGGGGCCGCGGCCAGGACGACGGACAGGACGGTCAGGATGACAGCCGGGGTTCGCATCATACCGGTACCTCCCTCATGTGGGTGCAAGGCGGACGTAGCCATCGGTGGAGACGCAAAGCAAGCACCATGCCCCTCCCTCGAGAGCCCTAACGTCGTGAGAACACGACCGCGCCAGGACCATCGCCGCTCGTCGCGGGCACCTTGCCCGGGCGGGCCGGCGCGGCGCCCGGCCGGCGACCTGCTATGCTGTGGCGCGTGCCCGATCGCCTGAACGAGTTCTCCTGGTCCCGGAGCCGCAACGGCGTGTTCCAGGAGTGCCGCCGTCGCTACTACTACCACTATTACGGGGCCTGGGGAGGCTGGGATCCCGGCGCGGACGCCACCGTCCGCGCCCTGTACGTCCTCAAGCAGCTCGGAACCCGGCAGATGTGGGCGGGGCGTCTCGTGCACGAGGCCATCGAGCGCGTGTTGCTCGCCGTGCGCGACGGCTACGCCCTGTCCGAGGCGTCGCTGATCGAGGCGACGGTGCGCCAGATGCGCGAGGAGTGGAAGGGCTCGCGCGCCGGCGTCTACCGCGAGGCGCCCCGGCGCACCGGGCTCTTCGAGCACGAGTACGGCGTGCCCGTGAAGGACGGCGAGTGGCAGGCCCTCCGCGACCACATGGTGCGCTGCCTGCGGAACTTCCATCGCCTCTCCCTCCTCGCCGACATCAAGGCCACCCCGACCGAGCGCTGGATCATGATCGAGGACATCGGCTCGTTCGCGTTCGAGGGGACGACCGTGTTCGCCGCCCCCGACTTCGCCTACTGGAACGCCGCCGACCGCCTGCAGCTCGTGGACTGGAAGACGGGGGGCGGCGGGGGCGGCGCGGCGCTCCAGCTCGGCGGATACGCGTTGTACGCCCACACGCTCCTGCGCGTGGACCCCGCCCGCGTGGACCTCCTCGAGGTGAACCTGCGCGAGGGGAGCGTCGCCGCCCACCCGTGCGATCCCGACAGCCTCGACCGGGTCCGCGACAACATCCGCCTCTCGGTGCGCTCCATGAAGGCCTACCTGCGCGACGCGGAGACGAACCTCGCCGCGGAGGCGGATTTCGAGAAGGCGGAGGACACGCGCCTGTGCCGCTGGTGCAACTTCCGCGGCGTGTGCCGGCCCGAGCTGCCGCCCTTCGACGCGCCGCGGACGGCCGCGCGGGCCGCCGTCTCGTGAAGACCCTCCTCGTCGACCTCGACGATACGCTGCTCGACTACACGAGCGGCATCGAGGGCTCGTGGCGCGAGGCCTGCGAGCTGATCGCCGGACCGTGCGGCCTGGACACCGGCGCCCTCGGGACCGCGGTCATCGAGGCGCGCCGCTGGTTCTGGGACGACGCCACACGGCAGGTCGAGGGCCGGCGCGACATGGTGGCGGCGTGGGCCGCGATCGCCGCCCGCGGGCTCGAGCAGGTCGGCGCCGTCGACGCGCGCATGGCCCGGGCCATCGCCGAGGACTACGCCGAGCGGCGTCGGGCGTGCTACGGCCTCCTGCCTGGCGCGGCCGACGCCCTCGCCGAGCTCCGCCGGCGCGGCGTGCCGATGGCGCTCGTCACCAACGGCGACCGGCGGGAGCAGCGCTACAAGATCGAGCGCTTCGACCTGGCGAAGTTCTTCGACGTGCTGGTCATCGAGGGAGAGTTCGGCGTGGGCAAGCCCCACGAGTCGGTGTACCGCCATGCCCTCGCCGCCCTCGGCGCCCACCCCGCGACGACCACGATGGTGGGCGACAACCTGGAGTGGGACGTGGCCGCTCCCCAGCGGCTCGGCATCGCCGGTGTCTGGGTCGACGCGCCGGGCCACGGCCTTCCCGCGGGGAGCCCCGTGAAGCCGGACCGCATCGTGCGCGCCTTCCGCGATCTCGTCCTCCTCACACCCTGATCCCGGCGACGGCGGTCTCAGCGCGCGGGCGGCCTCACGACGACGGTGCGGAGGATGGGCAGGTAGCGGCGGGCCACGCGCTGGAGGTCGGCGACGGTGACCGCCTTCACGTTGGCCTCGTAGAGATCGAGGAACTCGTGGCCGACCCCGGCGATCTCGTAGCTCGCCAGGTACCAGGCCTGCCGGGCGTTCGTCCGGCGGTCCATGGCGAGGTTGCCAAGGAGGTAGGCCTTGGCCACCCGCAGCTCCTCGGCGGAGACCGGCTCGCGCTGGACCCGCTCCAGCTCGCCGCGCAGCGCCTGCTCGGACTTCTCGGCGTTCTCCGGCCCGGTCCCGATCAGGGCGATGAACGCGCTCCGATCGATGCGGGCGCGGTACGTGGCGCCGGTGGTGTACGCCAGGCCCTGCTTGTCCCGGAGCTCCGAGAAGAAGCGGCCGGACAGGCCGCCGCCGAGCACGGTCGCCAGCACCTTCACGGCGGCGAAGTCCGGATGCGTCGCGGGCGGGGCGAAGGCGCCCATCAGGATCTGTGCCTGGGCCCCGGGCACCTCGATGACCTCGCGCGAGGCCTCGAGGGCGGGCGGGGAGGGCGCCGGCACCGCGGGCGCGTAGCCCTCGGGCATGGAGCCGAACAGCCGCGTGACCTCGGCGAGCACCTCGGGGCCCTTCACCCGGCCGCTGACCGCGATCACCATCCCCCCGGGCACGTAGAACCGCCGGTACTGTGCCACCAGGGTCTCCCGCGTCATCTTCTCGACGCTGTCCCGGTAGCCCAGCGGGTTCCAGCCATAGGGGTGCGTGCCGAAGAGGAGGCGCCCGAACGTGTCGGAGCCGGCGTCGGCCGGCTTCTCGCCGCGGTTCCGGATCTGCTTGAGGAGGAAGTCCTTGACCGCCTCCGCGGTGGCCTCGGGGACGGTCGCGTTGCGCGCGACGTCCGCGATGAGACCGAGCATCTCCGCCCAGTGGCGCGAGAGCGCGGTGCCGGCGATCTCGGCGTAGTCCACGTCGGCGTAGGCGTCCAGCGAGCCGCCCATGCGCTCCGCCGCCTCGATGATCTCGACCCCGTTCTTCGTGGTCGTGCCGCGGACGAGCATGAGCTGCACGAAGTTGCCGATCCCCGCGCCGGCTCGCGTCTCCCCGCGCGTGCCCATCCGCGTCATCAGCGAGATGGCCACCACGGGGGCGGTCGGGTTCTCGCGCACGAGCACGGTGAGGCCGTTCGGGAGCTGCGTGCGCGTGACCGACGGCGCCTTCGCCTGCGCCCCGGCGGACGGCGCCGCGGCGAGCGCGACGACGAGCGCGACCACCAGTCCGAGCGCGCGTCTCGCGGTCATTTCTTCGGCAGGAACGCGATGCGCGCGTAGGTGGTGGTGGAGAAGTACTTGCGGGCCGCGTCGCGGATCTGCTCGCGGGTCACCGCCCGCACCGAGTTCAGGTACCGGAGCTCCTCCTCGACCTTCCACGTGGTCTCGGCGAGCCCCAGCGCGTAGGCGAGCCCTTCGGAGGTCTCGTTCTGGAAGGCGTGGTCGGACTCCGCGCGGGTGATGGCCAGCGTGCGCTCCTGCTCGGTGATGCCCTCCTCTTGCAGTCGGCGGATCTCCTCGAGGATCCGTGCCTCGACCTTGGCGAGGTCCCCCGCTTCGAGGTCGCACCGGAGGCTCACGAGGCCTCCCCCGGCGAGGGCCGCGTAGGTCATGTTGATCCCGGAGACGATGCGCTCCTCGTCGCGGAGCTTCCGGGCCAGGCGCGACGAGTCCGTCGCGGCGAGGACGTTGGTGAGCAGATCCACCGCGAAGCTCTCGGGGTCGTCGGCGCGGGGCGTCTGCCAGCCGAGCGCGAGGTAGGCCTGCTGCTCGGGCCGCTCCACGTCGCGGCTCACCTTCTGCGCGAGCGGCTTCGGCGCGGCGGGGGGCGCGGGCGCCAGGCCCTGCGGCTTCACGTTCCCGAACGCGCGCATCACGGTGGCGCGCACCGCCGCCCGATCGACGGGCCCGACCACCACGAGCGACATGTTCTCCGGCGTGTAGTACTTGCGGTTGAACGCGAGGAGCTTCTCGCGCGTGGCCGCGTTCATGGTGGCGGGCGTGCCGAGCACCGGCCGGCCGTACGGGTTGTCGCCGAACACCAGCCCGTAGAGCTGTCGCACGATGGCCGTGCGCGGGTTGTCGGCCTCGATCCGCGCCTCCTCGAAGATCACCTCGCGCTCGCGCTTGATCTCCTCGGGGTCGAACTTGGAGCGGAACGCCATCTCGGCGAGCAGCTCGATCGCGGTGGTCGTCTGATCGGAGGGCACGATGATGTAGTAGTTCGTGTAGTCGAACGAGGTGACGGCGTTGTTGCGCCCGCCCACGCCCTCGGTGGCCCGGTCGATGTGGCCGGGCCCGAAGCGGTCCGTGCCCTTGAAGAGCATGTGCTCCTGGAAGTGGGCGTAGCCGAGGCCGTCGGGCTCCTCGAGCCGCACGCCCGTGCCCACCCACATGTACACGGCCACGATGTCCGACGCGCGGTGGTCCTGGATGATCAGCCGGAAGCCGTTGGGGAGGACCTCGCGGGAGGCGGCGGGGAGGTCCCCATCCGGCCACGTGAGCGTGGCCGCCCCAGGGCGTCGTGGTGGTGGTGGCCGGGGGTGGTGGCTGTCGTGGCGCATCCGGCGCCCAGCAGCGGCGAGGACGAGCGCCGCTGCGCGGGCGAATCGGCGAGCCATGCGCCGGATTATACCCGATGCGGTGTCCGGCCACGCGCCCGATTCCGCGGGCCGCGGCGCGCGCGGCGAAGGTGCCGCGTCAGACGGGGACGACGGCGCCGGTGACGGCGCCCGCCTCGTCCGAGGCGAGGAACCCGATGGCCGCGGCCACCGCATCGGTGGACACCCAGCCCGACCGATCGGCGTCGGGCATGGCCGCGCGGTTGCCGGGCGTGTCCATGGTGCTCGGGGCCACCGCGTTCACCGTGATGCCGTGGGCGCGGACCTCCTGGGCGAGGGCCTGCGTGAGCGTGATCACCGCGGCCTTGCTCACGGTGTAGGCGATGAAGCCGCCGGACGGGGCGAGCACCGCGCGCGAGGCGATGTTCACGATCCGCCCGTAGCGCGCGCCGGTCATCGCGGGGAGCACGCCACGGCACGCGACGACGACCGAGGTGAGGTTCAGGTCCATCATCCGCCGCCACTCCGCGACGGAGGTCGAGGCGAGGTCGCCGCCGGCGAAGCCGCCCACGATGTTCACCAGGATGTCGAGCCGCCCGTGGCGGTCGAGGACGCCGCGGACGAAGCCGCCGAGGGCCGCCTCGTCGGTCACGTCCACGTGCTCGGCGTGAAGGCGCGGCAGGTGCTCGGGCGGGACGGCGGCGCGCAGGCGCTCCACCTCGGCGGGGACCACGTAGGGGATGCACACGATGGCGCCGGCGGCGAGGAGCCGGCGCGACACGGCCTGGCCGAGCGCGCCCGCCCCGCCGGTGAGGACGGCGACGCGGCCCGTCACGAGGCGTTCCCGGCCGCCGCGGTGATGGCGGCGGCCAGCTGGAAGTCCAGCGCGGTGATGCCGCCGGCGTCGTGGGTGTTGAGGCTCACGATCACCCGGTTCCAGCTGTTGCACCAGTCCGGGTGATGCTCGAGGCGCTCGGCGGCCAGCGCCACGCGGCTCATGAAGCCCCAGGCCTCGCTGAACCCGGGGAAGGTGAACTCGCGATGCAGGGAGCCGTCCTGGAGGCTCCAGCCGGGCAGCGCGGGTGAGGCGATCGGCGATCTCGGCGTCGGAGAGCTTGGCGGGACGGGCCACGACCGTTCAGTCCGCGGCGCGGCGCGGCCATGAGGCCGGCGCGCTGGATGTCCTCGTAGCGCACGCCGCCCACGTCGAACGCCTCGACGTTGGCCCGGAGCTTCTTGAAGGTCTGCTCGAAGCCCGGCAGCGTCTTGCGCTGGCGGGTGAGCGGGGTCGTGCGCGCGAGCACGTAGTTCTTCACGTAGGGATGCCGGATGCCGCGCTTCTTCAGCTTGTCCACCGCCCTGGCGAGGGCCTCGTCGGCCTCCGACACCATCTGGGCTCGCTCCTCGCGCTCCCCCAGCGTGTCGCGGAAGCGTCCCTTCAGGAACTTGTCGACGCGGCGCAGGATCGGCGCGAAGGCGCCGCCCGAGAAGCGCTTGTTCCCCTCGTAGAGGACGCCCAGCGTGATGAAGTGCGGCGCCTCGAACTGGAAGGCGTAGTCCTCCTCGCCGCTCGTCGGCTCGTCGACGGCGAGGCCGCGGTACATGCGGATCACCTCGAGCGACTTCTCCTTGAGGTTGTGGGCCTTCTCGGTGTTCAGCGCGAGGATCTGGAACGCCACCTCGGGCTCGGGCACCAGGATCGCGGGCACGTACTTGGCCTTGAGCTTCTCGAGCGCCACGCGGCGGTGGTTGCCGTTCGGCGTCCAGTACACGCCGGGGCGGGGGACATGGCGACGATCGGATCGACGAACCGATCGATCTTCTTCACCATTTCCTGGAGGCGCTTGGCGTGGGTGGGCGAGAGGTCGCGCTGGTACGGCGTCGGCTCGACCTTGGCCATGGGCAGGAGGCAGAACACGTGCCAGTGACGGCCCACGGGATCGCGGTAGATCGCGAGCGCCTGTCCGCCGTCCTCGACCACGCGCTCGGCCAGCGCCGTCACCGCCCGCGGCGGCTCTTCGTCCGGATACATTGTCCAGCGTGCTGACATCGAGCCTCCCCCAGATTATGCCCGACCCGCGCCGCCCGCCACGGCCGCCGCGCTCGCCCCCCGCGTCGCCCACCGCCGCACCGCATCCCGCAGGCTCCCGTAGATCCCGGCGGGCAGGAAGATGATGCAGAGGATCAGCACGAGCCCGTAGATCGTCTCCGCCATGCCGACCAGCTTGATGCCGAAGGCGATGCGCAGGGACTCGGCCAGCGCCACCGTGAGCGCGGTGCCCACCGTGGGGCCGAGCAGGGTGTACATGCCGCCGAGCACGACGGCGAACACGATGCGCAGCGAGACGCCGATCCCGGCCAGCGTCTCGGGGTTCACGTAGGTGAAGTACTGGGCGTAGAGGACGCCGCCCACCGCGGTCAGAGCGGCCGAGAGCACGGTGATGCCGAGCTTCACCCGCGTCACGCGGATGCCCACCGAGGCGGCCGCCGCCTCGTCCTCGCCGATGGCCTCCAGCGCCGAGCGCGCCATGCTCCGGTCCACCCGATGCCAGACGTAGAGCCCGACGAGCCACACCGCCACCGACACGTAGTAGAAGACGCGCTTGTCGGTGAACTGGATGCGCCCACACGCTCGCCTCCGCGCCCGACGGCTTCACGGTGAGCCCGAGCGACCCGCCCGTCCAGTCCCGCTCCGCGATGATGAGCAGCCGGATGACCTCGCCCACCGCCAGCGTGACGAGCCCGAAGTAGTGGCCCACCACCTGGAAGCGGAAGCACGGGTAGCCGAGGACGAGGGCGAGGAGCACCGCGCCGGCCACCGCCCCCACCACGCCGAGCCACGGCGTCACGCCGAAGAAGTTCCAGAGGAGCGTGGTCGTGTACGCGCCGATGCCGAGGAAGGCGCCGTGTCCGAGCGAGACCAGCGAGAAGCGGCCCATGAGCGAGAAGGCGCCGCCGATGAACGACCAGATGAAGATCTGCACGAGCACGTGGAGGACGTACTGCTGGCCGGCGCCGAGGGGCACGAAGGGGGCGAGGGCGATCGAGCGCGAGCAGGGCGCCGCCGAGGATGCGTCGCATCGCGGATCAGTCCCGGCGCGCCAGGATGCCGCCGGGGCGGGCGAACATCATGACGATGAAGAGCAGGAAGGCGATGACGTAGCCCATCTCCGTCGACGTGACGACCCCGCCGATCGAGATGATCTCGCTCATGATGAACGAGGCCACGAACGCCCCCACCATGTTCCCCAGGCCGCCGAGCACGCAGATCATGAACGTGAGCGGCCCGAAGGCGGCGCCGAAGAAGGGATGCACCGAGTACTGGATGATGAGCAGCGCGCCGGCGAGCCCGGCCATGGCCCCGCCGACCGCGGAGGTGACCACGTACACGCGCTGGGGGTTGGCGCCCATGAGCCGCATGGCGTCGCGGTCCTGGGCCACGGCGCGGATGGCGGTGCCGATGAAGGTGCGGGTCAGGAACAGGTAGAGGCCGACCATGGCCAGGATGGCCACGCCGAAGGCGATGAGCCGGGCGAAGGAGAGGAAGATCCCCGCGATCTCGATGGTGGGCAGGTCGAGCCGCACCGTGCGGTGGTCGGTGGTCCAGAGGAACGTGGCGAACGACTGCAGGAAGAAGAGGAGGCCGCCGGTGGCGAGGAGCTGGTTCACGGGCGCGCTCGTGAGGATGGGCGAGATGATCAGGAGGTGCACGGCGACGCCGAGGAGGGCGCCGAGCCCGATCGACGCGATGCCGGCCAGCCAGATCGGCCACCCGTAGCCGGTCACCAGGAAGTAGACCCCGTACATGCACAGCATGACGAGGTCCACGTAGACGATCCAGACGATGTCGAGCACGCCGAAGATGAGGTTCAGCCCGAGCGCGAGGAGCGCGAGGACGCCGCCGAGCAGGATGCCGTTGAGCGCGGCCTCGAGGAGGAAGATGGGGTCGATCACGGCGGGTCGTCGAGGAGGCGCTCAGGCGAGGGGACGCTCATGGGGCTCTCATGCGTTTGGACATATCGTCGCTCGCCACGGCTCACTCACAGACCCACATAGGCTTTGCGGACGAAGTCCTGCTCGGCGAGGTCGGCGGCGCGGCCTTCCATCTTGATGCGGCCCACCTCGAGGAGGTAGGCGCGGTCCACGAGCTTGAGGACCTGGCGCACGTTCTGCTCGACCACGAGGATCGTGTAGCCCTCCTCCCGCACGCGCCGGATGAGGTCGAAGAGCCGCAGGACCATGACCGGCGCCAGGCCCATCGACGGCTCGTCGAGCAGGATGAGCTTGGGCCGCGACATGAGGGCCCGCCCGATGGCGAGCATCTGCTGCTCGCCGCCGGACAGGCTGCCCGCGCGCTGCTTCTGCCGCTCGGCGAGCACGGGGAAGAGCGTGTAGACCCGCTCCAGGCTCTCCCGGTACGCGCGCCGCGCCGAGGGCAGGAAGGCGCCCATGCGGAGGTTGTCGGCCACGGAGAGCAGCGGGAAGATGCGCCGGCCCTCGGGCACGTGCGCCACGCCGTGGGCCACGATGTCGTGGGCGGGCGTGCCGGCGAGCGACGCGCCCTCGAACCGGAGCTCGCCCGACCGCGGCGTGACGAGCCCGGAGATGACCCGCATCAGCGTGGTCTTCCCCGCGCCGTTGGGCCCGACCACGGCCACCGCCTCGCCCGCCGTCACCTGGAGGTCCACGTCCCAGAGCGCGGTGAACTGGTCGTAGCCGGCGGTGACCCGGGAGAGCGCGAGCATCGGGGCGGGCGCGCTCACGCGAGAACGATCTTCTCGCCGAGGTACGCCTCGACGACGCGCGGGTCCTCGGCCACCTCGAGCGGCCGCCCCTCGGCGATCTTCTCGCCGTGGTCGAGCACCACCACGCGGTCCACCACGCGCATGAGGGTGGCCATGATGTGCTCGACCCACACGATCGTGATGCCGAGCTCGGCCCGGATCCGCTTGAGCATCTCGGCCGCGCCCGCCATCTCGCCCGGGTCGAGCCCGCCGAGGCTCTCGTCGGCGAGGAGCAGCGTGGGGCCGGTGGCGAGCGCGCGCGCCAGCTCGAGCTTCTTGAGCCCGCCCGCGCCGAGGAGCGCCGTCGACGCCTCGGGATCCGCCGGGAGCCCCACGAGCTCGAGCACCTCGCGCGCGCGGGCGCGGGCCGCCGCTTCCGTGGTGCCCGTGTTGGAGCCGTAGTGGGCGGCCACGGCGACGTTCTCGAGGATGGTCAGCTTCCGGAACGGGCGGGGGATCTGGAACGTGCGGGCGATGCCGCGGTGGCAGACCTTGTCGGGCGTGAGGCCCGCGATCTCCTCGCCGCGGAAGCGGATGCTCCCCGCGCTGGGCGCGAGCGCGCCGGAGGCGCAGTTGAACAGCGTGGTCTTCCCCGACCCGTTCGGGCCGATGAGGCCGAGGATCTCGCCCTCCTGCACCTCGAAGGACACCTGCTGCAGCGCGGTGAACCCGCCGAACCGCTTGGTGAGCCCGGACACGTTGAGCACGGGGGAGGACGTGGCGCCGGGGCGGCGTGCAACCGCCCCGGCGCCGGATCGTTTCAGGCAATCGCGCGAATGCCTAGCCGCGCGCCGCCCACGGCGAGGACGCGGGCAGAGGCAGGATGGGCCCGGACGTCGAGACGGCCTTGGGGAACACCACCTCGAAGCGTCCCTCGTGGATCTGGAACACCACGGGGAAGGCGCGCTCGTTCTGGCCCCGCATCGGGTTGCCCTCACCGAGGAACTTCACGCCGTAGCCCATCATGGTGCCGCCGTCGGGGATGTCGGTCTCCCGGGCGGCGCGCGCGAGGGCGTCGGGCCCGATCCCGCCGTGCTTGAGGATGGCCCGCGGCACCACGTCGTTCAGGAGGATCCACAGGTTGTTGAAGCCCATCGACACGTGGGGCGCGATGGCGCGCGCCTGCATGTTGGGCTCGAACTCCTTCTGGTAGCGCCGCACCATCTCCGCGGTGAGGTCGCCGATGCCCGGCTTGAGCTTCTTCGCGTCGAGGAGCTGGGAGGCGACGGGGTCGACGCTGTGGAACGCCTCCATGTCGTTGCCGAAGCTCTCCTTGAGCTTGTCGATCTGGCTGTGGCCGGCGCCGTGTCCGAGGTAGGCGCGCACGCGCAGCCCCTGCTCCTTGGCCTGGCGCAGGAAGAGCGCGATGTCCGGGTTGTAGCCGGTGTGGAACAGCACGTCCGGCCGCCCCGCGCGGAGCTTGGTCACCAGCGAGGACAGGTCGGGCGCCTGGATCGAGTAGCCTTCCTTCAGCACGACCTGCATGCCCTGCTTCTTGGCCTCGGCCTCGTTGGCCGCGGCGACGCCGGCGCCGTAGGGGCCGTCCTCGTAGATGATGGCCACGCGCAGGTCCTTGGGCGCGCGCCCGAGCTTGTCCTGCGCGAAGGCGCCGATGTACTGCACGGAGATGGCGCCGAAGAGCCCGCCGTTGGGCTGCGGGCGGAACGTGTACTGGAGGTTCCGATCCTTGAACACCGCGTCGGAGATCGCGGTGGTGATCCAGAGGAACCGCTTCTGCTTGTCCACCTTCTCGGCGAGGGGGACGGCGTGCGCGCTCGAGTAGACGCCGGCGAGCACGTCGACCTTCTCCACGCTCAGGAGGCGCTCCGCCTCGTTGATCGCGACCTCGGCCTTCGACTGGCTGTCGCCGTCGAGCCGGACGAGCTTGTGCTTGCCGAGCACGCCGCCCTTCTCGTTGACGTAGTCGATGATCATCTTGGCGCCGCGCCAGCAGTTGAGGGACCCCGCGGCGGAGAACGGCCCGCTCTGGTCGAACAGCAGCCCGATCTTGATCGTCTGCGCGCCCTGCGCAGACGCCCGCAGGACCCACGGTCCGACCGCGGCGCCCGCGGCCGCCCCGCCCAGGAACGCTCGACGCGTGAGATGGCTCATTCGTGTGTCCTCCTCGACACTCTCCCGGTTGCCCGATGAGGGATGGCGCGCTCCGCCCGCGGGAGCGCGCGTGATCGGGCAGGAGAGTAACACCAAGCGCGGATGCCGGCAAACGGCCGCCATCCGCTTACACTGTGGCGTGCCCGGCTCCGCCCTCGCCCTCGTCCTCGGCGCCGCCCTCATCCACGCCGCGTGGAACGCGCTCGCCAAGCGCGCCCAGGACCAGCTCGTGTTCCTGTGGTCGTCGGTCTCGCTCGCCACCGTGGCGCTGGCGCCGGTCGGCTTCGCCCTGCTCCCGGCCGAGGGCGTCTCCGCCGCCGCGCTCCCCTATCTCGCGGCCACCATCGCCATCCACGCTGTCTACTTCTACGCGCTGAGCCGCGCCTACGGCGCCGGCGACTTCTCGCTCGTCTACCCCATCGCGCGCGGGCTCGGCGTGGCCCTCGTTCCCGTCGTGGCGTGGGCGCTCCTGGACGAGCGGCTCTCGACGCTCGGCTCGGTGGGCGTCGCGCTCGTCGTGGCCGGCATCGCGGCGATCGGCGCCGGCCCCGTGGCGCCGGCGGCCCGCGGCCGCCTCGTCGGCGCGGGCACGGGGTGGGCCCTCGTGACCGGGCTCAGCATCGCCGGCTACTCGGTGGTCGACAAGGTCGGGGTCGGGCGCCTGCACCCGGTGCCCTACATCGCCATCATGGGCGTGGGGATGAGCCTGCTCCTCGCGCCGGCGGTGTGGAGCCGCCGCGCCGCGCTCGCCGCGGAGTGGCGCGCGAACTGGCGCGGCGTCGTCGCCGCGTCCACGCTGAACCTCACCAGCTACCTGCTCGTGCTCTTCGCGTTCCGGCTCTCGAAGGCGGGCTACGTCGTGGCGGCGCGGGAGATGTCGATCGTCCTCTCGGTGCTGATCGGCCGTCTGTGGCTCGGCGAGGCCCAGACGCGCTCGCGCCTCGCCGCCGCCGCCGTCATCCTGGCCGGCGTCGCCTGCGTCGCCCTCGCCTGATTTGATCGTGATCGGGGGGAGCGATTGATCGTCATCGGGGGGAGCGACCGCCGCTCCCCCCGATACCCCCCAACGATCTCCCGCTGCGGGCGGGCCGGGGCTTCCGACAGGCCGGTCAGCGGCGCCGGCCGCCGTCAATCCGCGCCTGGATGTACGCCGCGAAGTATCCGCGATAGCGCGCCTGGAGCTCGGGGCGTCGCCAGTCGCGGCCGGTGAGGAGCCCGCGGCACCGGCGCGCGCCGCACGTGCACCGCGTGGACGGCCCGGCATCGGCCATCTCCTCCATGGCCCAGTCGTAGGTCAGCTCCTCGCCCGCTCGGATGGGCCGCATGGCCACGAAGACGATCTGCCCGCGGATGCCCACGTTCGGCTCGCAGGAGTGGTTGAGGAAGAGCTTGTTGCGCGCCACCTCCGCGCGCGTGCGGGCTCCGATGTAGAAGCCGCGGTCGATCTGGATGTACGAGACGGCGATGCGGTCGCGCACGGCGGCGAGGCCGGCCTCGTCGAGGACGTGACCGCCCTTGATCGCCACGATCTCGCCCCGGGCCACGGCGCGGCGGGCGAAGAGGCCCCGCCCGTGGATCGGGCTCTTCCGGATCGCGGTCTTCGGCGAGAGGTACGACGCGGGCATCGGCGGCTCAGCGGCGCCGCGCGCGCACCAGCCACTCGCGGCCGCGGCGCTCGGTCACGGACTCCCCGGGGGGCGCGGTGTCGAGGATCGTGAAGCCGGGCGTCAGCATCCGCTCGGCCTCGCCCGGCGCCACCGCGAAGGGCGGGCCCGAGGCCGGCGCGGGCTCCGATCCCGAGGAGAGCGGGAAGAAGCACCCGAGGAGCACACCGCCGGGACGGAGGATGGCGCGGACGACCTCCACGTACTCCGCGCGTCGCGCGGGGTCGATCGCGCAGAAGCACGTGTACTCCCAGACGGCGTCGAAGGCGCCCGCGTGTGCTGCGGCCAGGGTGAAGACGTCGCGCTCCTCGAAGACCACGTCGACGCCCTCCTCGCGAGCCAGGTCACGCGCGGCGGCGAGGGCGGGCGCGGCGAAGTCGAACGCCGCCACGCGGTACCCTTGACGGGCGAGCAGGCGGGCGTCGTGGCCCCGGCCGCAGCCCGGCACGGCCACGCGCGCGGCGCCGCCGCCGGCCGCCGCCTCGAAGCGGCCGCCGGCCGCGAGCCACGAGGCCAACGCCGGCGCGGGGCGGCCAAGCTCCCAGCCGTCCTCGCCGGCGGCGTAGCGGCTTTCCCAGAACGCCGGGCCGCTTACCTCGTGGCGAGGTCCGGCCACTCGAGCCCCTCGAAGTCCGGGATGACCCGCTCGGCGCCGGCGGCGAGCAGCTCGTCGCCCTCGTAGCCGGTCGTCACTCCCACCGCGCGCATGCCCGCGCGGCGAGCCGCCTGGATGCCCACCACCGAGTCCTCGAACACGACGCATCCCGCCGCCGGCACGCCGAGCCGCGCGGCGGCGAGGCGGTAGACCTCGGGATCGGGCTTGCCGAGGGTCACGTCGTCGGCGGTCACGACCACGCGGAACCGGCGGCGGAGGCCGATCTCCGCCAGGAGCCGGGCCACGTCCTGGCTGGACGCGGAGGTGCCCACCGCCCGCGGCACATCGAGCGCGGCCAGGTGCTCCACGAACGCCGTGACCCCGCGCACGGGGCGCGCGCCTCGCCGGGCGATCTGCACGTACAACTCGCGCTTCCGGCTCGCGAGGCGCCACGCCTCGTGGCGGGAGACGCGCCGCCCGAGGAGCAGCGGCACCGCCTCCTCGGCGGGCCGGCCGATGGTGAGCCGCCACGCCTCGGGCGGCTCCGGGACCTCCTCCTCGCGGAGCAGCGAGGTCCACGCCTCCCGGTGCCACGCCCCGTTGTCGACCAGGACGCCATCCAGGTCGAAGATGCACGGCGGCAGCGATCACGTCGCGATGGACCCGGCCGCCGGATCCATGCCCGTCGCGGGCCGAGGAGCCGACATTCGCGCCCCCCTCTCCCGCCGGGGGAGAGGGGGCAGGGGGTGAGGGGGATACGATCAATCGCCGAGTCGCCAACGACGTGGCTGGAGCCCGGCCACGGAGACGCGCCGTCATCGCAGCCGGTACAGCGGCGCGAGCAGGCTAAACGTCTCGCGCGCGGCGCGCGCGTAGTCGGCGGCCTTCCAGCGCGCCGCCTCGGTGGGCGACACCGCGCGGCCCAGGACGACCTGGCCGTCGCGCGTGCGCAGCAGCTCGTCGCCGAGCCTGGCCACCGCGTCCGGCGCCAGGTCCGACAGCACGGCGGTCGGCGTCTCGTCGTGCTCGTTCTTGAACCACGCCAGCCCCTTCGCGCGGCGCAGGACCGGGACCAGCTTCGGCGCGTCGCGCTTCCACGCTGCGATCCATCGCTTCTTGTCCGCGAGCTCGGGCCCCGCCTCGAAGAGGAAACGCACCGCGCCGCGCGACACCGCGACCTTGAAGTGGCAGTGCTTCTTGTAGCCGCGCTTGTCGCCGGCGAAGGCGACCCACGTGTCGCTGGGCGGGTTCACGGTGCGGCGCGCGTGCCTGGCGACGTGGGCGAACGCGTCGCCGCCGCCGATCCGGCCCACGTCGGGCAGGAGCTCCTTGCCCACCGCCTCGAGCTTGGGACGGATGCGGCTCCGGATGGCCTCCATGCGGGGGGCGAAGCCCTCGATCTCGAACACCTTGAAGTCACTGGCGGTGAAGCCGGGGAACGGCATGCTCGGCCCTCCTTACGCCGTCCGGCCGCTGATCGACGGCCGGGCGGCCGCCGGGTCACGGGTACGTGGTCTCCGGATCGAGAGGGAAGATCGGCCGGCGGACGCGCTCGAAGCGGAAGCGGTCGAGGTTCGACGAGGACAGCCCGGGCGCGTCCACCTCGACGATCTCGGCGGCGAGGGGCTCGAACGCGGCGCGGTAGTGGATCGTGGACTTCACCACCACGATCTTGTGATCGAGCGGCTCGAGGCCCACGAAGCGCAGCATCTCCGGATCGAGGGTCTGCCAGCGGTAGGAGATGAGGATCACCTTGATGTCGTCCACGTCGAGCACCGCGGTGACGCCGAGGCGGCCGGGCAGGCCCCGGCCCATCGGGCCCTTGTGGACGAACCGGCCGTCCGACAGCGTGCGGACGACGCCGGTCACGGTGAGCGGCGCGCCGTGGCGGTCGTCGACCTTGCCGCCCACCGGGAGGGTGATGCGCTGGCCGACGCCGGCGCGCACGCAGGCCTCGACGGCGGCGGGATCCCAGAGGCAGGCCACCACCGCGGAGCGCGCGCCCACCCGGACGAGCTCGCGCAGGATCTCGGTGCCGTCGCCCGCGGCGCCGCCGCCCGTGTTGTCGGCCATGTCGGCGAGCACGACGGGACGGCCGGCGAGCGGCGAGCGCGCGGCGCACCGCCTCGGGCACGGGCAGCCCGGCGTGGACGAACTCGTGACGGCGCTCCCACGCCGCGCGCGCGAGCCGCTCGGCCAGGGCCTCGGCGAGGGCGGGATCGTCGTCGGTCACGACGTAGACGCCGAGCCCCGCCTCCGGGATGTCGGCGTAGGGGAACCCGGCGAGGATCGAGATCGACACGACCTTCGGGTCCCGCTCCATCTCGTCGGCCATGTCGTAGAGGTGGCGCATCGGGCCCACCGCCGTGCGCTGGCTGCCGATGGGCGGCAAGAGCGGCGGCCGCCGGAACGCCGCCGTCGGCCGGATGCGGCGGGCGATGGTGTCGGCGAGCCGCTCCGCCGCTTCCACGCCGCGCTCGGCCATGTCGACGTGCGGGTAGGTCTTGTAGCCGTGCAGGAGGTCGGCGCCCCGCACCATCGCCTCGCTCAGGTTGCCGTGCAGGTCGAGCGTGACCGCGATGGGGACGCTCGCGCCGACCATCGCGCGGACCGCGGCGATGATGTCGCCTTCTCCGTCGTCCATGCCCTCGGGGACCATGGCGCCGTGCAGGTCGAGGAGGACACCGTCCACCCGGCCCGCCGCGCGCAGGTCGGCGAGCAGGCGCTCCTTGACGTGCTCGTAGATGTCCTTGGTCACGCGGCCCGCCGGCGAGGCCGCCGCCGCCACCGAGGGGACCAGGGTCGCCCCGAGGCGTTCCGCGGCCGCGATCATCCCGCCCAGGCAGGTGCCGGTGCCGCGGAACGTCTCCACGATCTCGCCGCCGTAGTGCAGGTTGCGCTTCTCGAACTGCCCGCGGTCGGTGGGGATGTTGCTGAACGTGTTGGTCTCGTGGGACATCATCGCGAGGAACAGTCTCACCGCGCGCTCCCGTCCGCTGCGATCACAGCTTCATGTGGGGATCGAGCCAGTCCCGCAGCGCGTTGCCCATCAGGTTGATCACGAGCGTGGTGACGAAGATGGCGAGCCCCGGGAAGGTGGCGATCCACCACGAGTTCAGCATGTAGACGCGGCCCTCGCCGAGCATGTTCCCCCACGCCGGCGTCGGCGGCTGGATCCCGAGGCCGAGGAAGGACAGGAACGACTCGAGGATGATGACCTGGGCGACCTGCAGGGTGGCGATCACCACGATGGCCGAGACCAGGTTGGGCAGGATCTGGCGGAAGACGATGCGGAGGTGGCTCATCCCCAGGGCGCGCCCGGCCACCACGAACTCGCGCTCGCGGATGGCGAGGGTCTCGGCCCGGATGACCCGCGCGTAGATCGGCCATCCCGCCACGCCGAGCACGAGCGATCATGTTGCGCAGGCTCGGCCCGAGCACGGCGATGACGGCGAGGGCGAGGAGCACGAACGGGAACGTGAGCATCACGTTCACCGCGGTCATGATCGCCCAGTCGATGCGGCCGCCGAAGTAGCCCGCGCGCCAGCCCGAGCAGCACCCCGATGGTGGCGGACGAGCGAGGACGGCGCAGACCGCCACCACGAGCGAGACGCGCCCCCCGTAGATCATCCGCGACAGCAGGTCGCGCCCGACCTGGTCCGTGCCGAGCAGGTGCTCGACCGCGCCGCCGCTCCATCCACGCGGGCGGGGCGAGGCGGTGGCGGATGTTCACGCGCGAGGGGATCGTGCGGCGCGATCCACGGCGCGCAGACCGTGACGCCGACGATGAGCGCAGGAGCGCCGCGCGGCGGCCAGGCCCCACCGCAGCCGGAGCAGCCGGCGGAGCGCGGCGCGGCGCCGGCCGTGGGCGACCGCCCGTCCGGCCGCGGAGGGCGCCGAGCTCGACCTCGGGCCGGCGCGCTGACCGCCTTCATGCGCCGGTGCGGATGCGCGGATCGACGAAGCCGACGACGACGTCCACGATGAGGTTCACGGTGACGATGACGAGGGCGAGCATGATCACCGCGCACTGCACCACCGGGAAGTCCTGGTTGCGGATCGACTCCACGGTGAGGGTGGCCACGCCGGGCCACGCGAAGACCGTCTCGGTGATGACGGCGCCGCCCAGGAGCTGCCCGAACTGCAGCCCGAGCACGGTGATGACGGGGATGCACGCGTTGCGGAACGCGTGCTTGACCACGACCATCGGCTCGGCCACGCCCTTGGCGCGCGCCGTCTTGATGAACTCCATGTTCATGACCTCGATCACGCCGGAGCGCACCAGCCGCATGGTGATGGGGGCCAGCGCGGTGCCCAGGCAGAACGAGGGCAGGAGGAAGTGCTGCCAGGTGCCGTAGCCGGAGGCGGGCAGCACCTTGAGGCGCACCGCGAAGATGATGATGAGCATGATGCCGAGCCAGAACAGCGGCGCGGCCTGGCCGGCCACGGCGAGGCCGGTGCACAGGGTGTCCACCCACGAGTGGCGCCTGAGGGCGGCGAGGATGCCCGAGCGGCAGCGAGATGAGGAGCGCGACGAGGAGGCCGCGAGAGCGTCAGGTAGATCGTGGGCGGCATCCGCTCGAGCGACGAGCTTGAAGGCCGGGGTGTCCGCGTACCAGGACTTGCCGAAGTCCCCGGTCACCGCGCGCGAGGCGAACTTCCAGTACTGCACGTAGAGGGGCTTGTCGAGCCCGAGGAGGTGGCGGTAGCGCTCGAACTCCTCCTTGCCCGCGTTCTGGGGGAGGAGGAGGAGCACGGGGTCGCCGAGCACGTGCAGGATGCAGAAGGCGAGGATGGAGATGCCGATGATGACGACGACGAGCTGGACGAGCTGGCGGGCGATGTAGCCTCGCATCGGCGGACGGGCGCCCGGGCTCGCCGCCGCCGCGCTCCCGCGGGAGGGGCGCGGCGCGGCGCGAGCCCGGGCCGGGAGGAGCCTACTTCTTCCGCGGGCGTGGCGACGAACATGCGGTCGATCTCGTCCCGCGGCGCCTCGTACTCGATCCGGTTGGAGATGCCCCACACGCCGCGGAGCCCCCACTTGTAGAGGTAGGCGGCGTCGTCGTGGATGCATCTTCTGGGTCTTGCGTGTAGATCTCGGCGCGCTTCTTCGGCGTCGAGCGTGGAGCGGCCCTGGATGACGAGGTCGTCCACCTCCTTGTTGCAGTAGTAGCTGTACGGCTGGTTGCAGGTCATCACGTCGAAGAGGATGGCGTCGGCGTCGAAGACCGAGTAGTAGCCCCACGACCACTCGAACATCGGGTCGGCCTTGCTGTCCCGGACCAGGTTCGTGAACGGACCGACCTCGCCGATCGAACCGCTGCTTGGTCCGGATGCCCGCCTTGGCGAGGTCGGCGACGATCGCCTCGGTGGTCTGGATGAGCCCGGGCTCGACGGTCGGGCCCGTGGTCAGCATGAACCCGACGTCGAGCCCGTTCGGGAAGCCGGCCTCGGCCAGGAGCTTCTTGGCCTGCGGCGAGGTCCTGCTTGTAGGGCTTGACGCTCGCGTCGAAGCCGAAGGCCATCGGGTTGACCGTGGTCGCGGTGCGGTCGCCGAGGCCGTTGATCACGTGCTTGATGATCGTGTCCATGTCGACGGCGAGGTTGGCGGCTGAGCCGCACCTTGCTGGTCCTGGAACGGGTTCTTGCCCGCGCGGCCCGCCTGGTCGAGCTGGATGAACGCGGTGCGGAGGATCGGCGAGGTCGAGGTGCGGGCCTGGCCGGACTTGTTGATGACGTCCATCTGGTCGGGCGGCACCGCCTTGATGACGTCGACGCCGCCGGAGATCAGCTCGGCGATCTGGGTGGCCTGCTCGGGGATGATCCGGATGCGGACGTGCTTGAAGGCGGGCTTCGGTCCCCCAGTAGTCGTCGTTGCGGACGAGGAGGTGCTCCTGCTTCTTGCTCCACTTCAGGAGCTTGTACGGACCGGTGCCGACGGGGTTCTCCTGCATCCACTCGTGGCCCTTCTCCTTGATCGCCTTCTCGGACTGCATGACCTGGGCGGTCATCCGCTCGACGAAGAGCGGGTAGGGGCCGTCGGTCTTGAAGCGCACGGTGGCGTCGTCCACCACCTCGACGCTCTTGATCTTGAGAGTGGTTGCCGCGGGCGGTGAGCTTGAGCTCGGGGTTGAGCACGCGGTCGAACGTGGCCTTGACGTCCTTGGCCCCGAACGGCGTGCCGTCGTGGAACTTCACGCCGCGGCGGAGCTTGACCTCCCACGTGGTGTCGTCGAGGTTCTTCCACGACACCGCGAGGCTCGGGCCCACCTTGCCCGTCTTGAGGTCGCGCGCGGCGAGGTGGTCGAAGACGTGGTAGCCGAGGATGATGCTCTCGCGCAGCACCGAGTTCGGCGGATCCCAGTTCTGCACGTCGCTCTGGATCGCGTAGACGAGGGTGTCGTCCTTGGTCTGGGCCAGGACGTCGCCCGCCAGGCCGAGGCCGAGCGTCAGGGCGAGAGCGAGGACAGCGGTGAGGGCACGACCCATGGGCGACCTCCTTCAGTCGATCGAAAACGGAGGGATGACTGCCAACGAGGGCCACATACTAGCGACGCGCGGGCGCGCTTGTCAACGCGCGTTCCGCTCGCCGCCGTGCCGCCCCGCGGAAATTTGACACCCCGCGCGGCGGCCCCGATAATTGGCCGGCGTCGCGCGCGGCGCTCACCCATGCCCACACCCCTCGTGCTCGTCACCGGCGGCGCCGGCTTCATCGGCTCCCACCTCGTGGAGCGGCTGCTCGCCGACGGCTGCCGCGTGCGGGTGTTCGACAACTTCTCCACCGGGCGCCGCGCCAACCTCGGCTTCGCCCGCGGCCACCGCCGCCTCGAGATCGTGCGCGGCGACCTGCGCAACCCCGGCGCGGTGGAGCGCGCGGTGCGGGGGACCAGCACCGTCTTCCACCAGGCGGCCATGCGCTCGGTGCCGCGATCGGTGGCCGATCCCCTCGGGGCCCACGCCGCCAACGCGACGGGGACGCTCCACGTGCTCCACGCCGCCGCCGCCCAGAAGAAGAAGCCCCGCGTGGTCTACGCGTCGTCGTCGTCCGTGTACGGCGACAACCCCGCGCTCCCGAAGCGGGAGGAGCAGCCGACCGCCCCGATCTCGCCCTACGCGGCGAGCAAGGTGGCGGGGGAGATCTACGCCTCGGTGTGGCACCGCCTCTTCGGGCTGGAGACGGTGGGGCTCCGCTACTTCAACGTGTTCGGCCCCCGGCAGGACCCGAAGAGCGAGTACGCGGCGGTGATCCCGCGCTTCATCCTGTGGGGCATGCGCGGCGAGCCCCTCCAGGTCCACGGCGACGGCACGCAGTCGCGGGACTTCACCTACATCGACAACGTCGTGTCGGCCAACCTGCTCGCCGCCGCCGCCCCCGCCGCCGCCGTCTCGGGCAAGAGCTACAACGTGGGCTGCGGGAGCCGGACGACCCTGCTCGCGATCATCGACATGATCGAGCGGCGCGTTGGCCGCCCCGTGCGCCGCCGCCATTCCCCGGGCCGCGCCGGCGACGTGCCGCACACGCTCGCCGACATCGCCGCGGCCAGGCGCGACTTCGGCTACCAGCCCCTCGTGGACTTCGACGAGGGGCTCCGGCGCACGGTCGACTTCTTCATGGGGGTTGTGAACATGACCATCCGTCGGCTCTGGATCGCCGCGCTCGCGCTCCTGCTCGTGGGCGCGACCGGGCCCGCGCAGGGGGCGCCGCAGCAGGGGGGGAACCTGGTGGTGCAGGTCGCCACCGAGCCGCCCGGCCTCGACCTCACGACCAACCCGTCATCGGCCATCGCCGGCGTCGTGTTCGACAACGTGCAGGAAGGGCTCGTCAAGATCGACAAGAACGGCAAGATGGTCCCCTGGCTGGCCGAGCGCTGGTACACGACGGACAGCAAGAACTACACGTTCTTCATCCGGAAGGGCGTCCGGTTCCACAACGGGCGGGAGCTGCGCGCCGCCGACGTGAAGTTCGCCATCGACCGCGCCGTCAACCCGGAGACGAAGCACCCCTACCGCACCCAGTACGACGTGATCCAGGACGTCATCGTCAAGGACGAGTACACGGTGACGGTGGCCCTCAAGAAGGTGGACGCCACCTTCCTCTACACGATGGCCCGGCAGGGCTCGGTGATCTACCCGCGCGAGGCGGTGGACGCGCTCAAGTCGCAGCCCCTCGGCACGGGGCCGTTCACGGTGGCGGAGTGGGTGCGCGGCGACCGCATCGTGCTCACGAGGAACAAGGACTACTGGGTGAAGGGCCTGCCGTACCTCGACAAGGTGACGTACCGGTTCATCCCCGACCCGAACTCCGCCCTCGCCGCGCTGAAGGCCGGTGACGTGGACGCCTCCATGTTCGGGCTGGGCCCGGAGAGCGTGGACGACCTGAAGAAGGACGGCCGCTTCCAGGTCATCATCGGCGACAGCACCAACGACGTCACGCTGTCGATGAACAACAGCAAGAAGCCGTACTCGGACAAGCGCGTCCGCCTCGCCATCACCCACGCCATCAACAAGGACGAGGTGCTCAAGGGCGCGATGTTCGGCCACGGCAAGATCCTCGGCTCGAACGTCGATCCCACCAACCCGTTCTTCGTGGACCTGTCCAAGCGCGTGCCCTACGACCCCGAGAAGGCGAAGAAGCTCCTCGCCGAGGCGGGCTACGCGAACGGCTTCGAGGCCACGTTCAAGGTGGCGCCGCAGTACTACTACACGGTGCGGAGCGCCGAGGTCATCGTCAACCAGCTCGCCAAGGTGGGCATCAAGGCGAAGATCCAGCAGGTGGAGTGGGGGCAGTGGCTGTCCCAGGTGTTCTGCCTCGCCCCGTGCCAGAACCCCGACTACGACATGTCGATCATCGGCCACGCCGAGGCGTGGGACATCGGCAACTTCGCCAACCCGAAGTACTACTTCCGCTGGGACAGCCCGGAGTTCCAGAAGGTCTTCACGGAATCGCAGGTGACGGTGGACGACAAGAAGCGCCGCGAGCTCTACGTGAAGATGCAGCAGATGCTCGCCGACGAGGCCCCCGCGGTGTGGCTCTACATGCACCCGCGCCTCGTCGCCGCCAAGAAGGGCCTCACCGGCATCTGGAAGGACCTGCCGCTCCCCGTGTTCGATCTCTCCGAGGTCGCCTGGCAGAAGTAGCGCCGGGCGAAGCCCGGAGTGCGGCGGTACGTCGCGAGGAGGGTGGCCGCGCTGGTGGCCACCCTCTTCTTCGTCTCGCTCCTCGTCTTCGTCGTCGTGCGCGTGCTCCCCGGCGACCCCGCCGTCATCATCATGGGCACCGAGGGCAGCGCCGAGGCCGCCGCCCGCATCCGCACCGCGCTGGGCCTGGACCGCCCGCTGCCCGTGCAGTACCTCGACTGGATCACCCGCGCGCTCTCCGGCGACCTCGGCCGCTCGATCCAGTACGACGTGCCCGTCGCGTCGCTCATCCTGTCCCGCCTCGCCGTCACCTTGCCGCTCACGCTCATGGCCGGCGTCTTCATGATGGCGGCGGCCATCCCGCTGGGCGTGCTCGCCGCCGTCCACCAGCGGCGCTGGGGCGACTACGTCACGATGACGCTCTCCCAGGTCGGGGTGGCGGTGCCCGGCTTCTGGGCCGGCCTGCTCCTCGTCCTTCTCTTCTCGGTCAAGCTGGGCTGGTTCAAGTCGGGCGGCTTCGACGGCTGGTCCCAGGGCGTCGGGCCGGCGCTCACCTCGCTGCTCCTCCCCGCGGTGGCCCTCGGCCTCTTCCAGTTCGCGGTGCTGGCGCGCACCACGCGCTCGGCCGTGCTCGAGGTGCTGCGCGAGGAGTACGTGAAGACGGCGCGGGCCAAGGGCGTGGCCGAGCGCGCCGTGCTCTTCCGTCACACACTGCGGAACGCGATGATCCCCATCCTCACCGTGGCGGGCATCCAGCTCGGCCAGCTCATGGCCGGCAGCATCATCCTGGAGTCGGTGTTCTACCTCCCCGGCCTCGGACGGCTCGCGCTGGGCGCGATCAACGCGCGCGACCTGCCCGTGGTCCAGGGCGTGGTGCTGTTCGTGGCCGCGGTGATCGTGACCATCAATGTGGCCGTCGACCTCCTGTATGGCCTCCTCGACCCGCGCATCCGCTACGAGTAGCGCCGCCCGATCCCCTCTCCCCTCGGGGGAGAGGGCCAGGGTGAGGGGCGGTCGCCGGCGCGCCCGCCCGTTCCGGCACGTCACGTTCACGATCGGCCTCGCCGTCACCGTCGCCCTCGTCGCCACCGCCGCGCTGAGCCTCGTCTACACGCCCCACGATCCCCTCGAGATGTCGATCGCCGGCCGGCTCCAGGGCCCGTCGGGCGGGCACCTCTTCGGCACCGATCAGTTCGGGCGCGACCTCCTCTCCCGCGTGATGACCGGCGCCGTCACGTCGATCCTGGTCGGCGTGATCGCGGTGGGGATCGGCATGGGCGTGGGCGTGGCGCTCGGCATGCTCTCCGGCTACTTCGGCGGCTGGACCGACGAGGGCTTCATGCGGCTCATGGACGCGGTGCAGGGCTTCCCCGCCATCCTGTCCGCGCTCCTGATCTCCTCGGTGTTCAAGCCGTCCACCGCCATCAGCATGATCGCGATCGGCGTGGCGTTCCTGCCCGTGTTCGCGCGGCTCACCCGCGGCGCCTTCCTCGAGCTGCGCGACCGTGACTTCGTGGTCGCCGCGCGCGCGCTGGGCGCGGGCGACGCCGCCCTCATCGGCCGCCACATCCTGCCGAACACGCTGTCGCCCCTCATCGTGCAGGCGACCATCAGCTTCCCGGTGGCCATCCTCGCCGAGGCCGGCCTCGCCTACCTGGGGATCGGCACCCAGCCGCCGCACCCCTCGTGGGGGCTGATGCTGCGCGAGGCGCAGGGCTTCCTCGCGATGAACCCGTGGTTCGCGGTCTTCCCCGGCGGCGCCATCGCCCTCACCGTGCTCGGACTCAACCTGCTCGGCGACGGCCTCCGCGACCTCCTCGACCCCAAGCAGGCGCGCTAGCGCGCCGGTCGATGATCTGGTAGTATGGCAGCGGTATGGTAAAGGTCACGTTCACCCTCGACGAGGCCACCGTGGCCCGTCTCCGGCAAGCCGCGGCGCGACTGGCCCGCCCCCAGAGCCAGGTGGTCCGCGAGGCCATCCGCGACTATGCGGAGCGGGCCGGCAAGCTGAGCGAGGACGAGCGACTCCGCCTCCTCCGTGCCTTCGACGAGCTCGTGCCGCGGATTCGCCGGCGTCCGGCGGGGGCCGTGGCCGCGGAGATCAGGGCCGTGCGCGACGCCCGCCGTCGCGGCGGCCGCCGCCGCGCCGGGTGATCCACCTCGACACGTCGGTGCTCATCGAGGCGCTGAGCGGGGCCCAGCGCTCGGCGCGAGACCTTCGCGTGATGCTCGAGACGGGCGAACGGGTGGCTCTCTCGACGCTCGTGCTCTACGAATGGCTCCGGGGGCCTCGGGTGGCCGCGGAGCTCGCCGCGCAAGAAGCCCTGTTTCCTCGTGAATCGGCGGTGCCGTTCGGGACGGCGGAGGCGGCCCTCGCCGCCGATCTGTACCGCCGGCTCCCGCGCGCGCGGGGCCGCGAGGTCGACCTCGCCGTCGCGGCGTGCGCGATCACGCACGATGCAGTGCTCTGGACCCTGAACCCCGAGGACTTCGCGGACATCGCCGACCTGCGGCTCCGCCAGCTTCGGGCGGACGGTAGGGGATGACCATGGCCGGATTCGCCGACTACGAGGAGTTCGACGCGCTGGGGCTGGCCGGGCTCGTGCGCCGGGGCAAGGTGACGCCGGCCGATCTCCTCGACGCGGCGATCGAGCGGGTCGAGGCGCGGAACCCGCGGGTGAACGCGGTGGTCACGAAGCTCTACGACTACGCGCGCCGGGCCATCGCCGAGGGGCTGCCCGACGGGCCGTTCCGCGGGGTGCCCTATCTGATGAAGGACCTCACGGCGTCGATCGCCGGCGTGCCCATGACGCGCGGCTCGCGCTTCTTCGCGGACACGCCGCCCCCCACCGCGGACAGCGAGCACGTGCGGCGCCTCAAGCGCGCCGGGCTCGTCATCTTCGGGCGCACCAACACGTGCGAGCTCGGGCTGTCGCTCACGTGCGAGCCCGTGCTGCACGGGCCCACGCGGAACCCGTGGGATCCCGCGCGCATCTCCGGCGGCTCGAGCGGCGGCGCGGCGGCCGCCGTCGGCGCGCGCATGCTGCCGATGGCGCACGCCACCGACGGCTTCGGCTCCATCCGCGCCCCCGCCGCGTGCTGCGGCGTCGTGGGGCTCAAGCCCACGCGCGCGCGCAACACCATGGCGCCGTTCCTCGGCGAGGGGCTCGGGGGGCTGTCCTGCGAGCACGCCGTCACGCTGACCGTGCGCGACTCCGCCGCGCTCCTGGACGCCACGTTCGGCCCGGGGCCGGGCGATCCGTACTTCGCGCCGCCGCCCGCCCGCCCGTACCTCGACGAGGTGAGCGCGGATCCGGGGACGCTCCGCATCGCGTGGACGGCGGCCGCGCCCAACCGCGCGCCCGTGGAGGCGGAGAGCCTCGCCGCCCTCGACGAGACGGTGCGCGTCTGCCGCGAGCTCGGCCACCACGTGGAGGAGGCGAACCCGGAGATCGAGGGCGAGGCGGTGGTTCCGACGTTTCTGACCCTGGCCTCGGCCAACACCGTGGTGAACCTGGCGAGCCATCCCTCGGGCCGGCCGCCCGGGCCGGACGAGGTGGAGCGCGTGACGCGCGGCACCGCGCTCCTCGGCGAGCGGGTGAGCGGCGCCGACTACGTCCGCGCCACCCAGACCGCGCACCGTCTCGGCCGTCAGATGGCGGCCTTCCACGCGCGCTACGACCTGCTGCTCACGCCCGGGCTCGCCACGCTGCCCCCGCCGCTCGGGTACATCGACATGATGCTGGACGACGTCCACGAGTACTGGCGGCGGGTGTTCACGTTCTCGCCGTTCACCGTGTGGTTCAACCTGACCGGCCAGCCCGCGATGATGCTGCCGCTCGGACGGTCGGCGGCGGGGCTCCCCGTGGCCGTGCAGCTGGTGGGACGCTTCGGCGACGAGCCCGCCATCTTCCAGCTCGCCGCCCAGCTCGAGCGCGCGCGGCCGTGGATCGCGCGGAGGCCGCCCGCGGCGGGGTGATCGTCGTGCTCCCTCTCCCTTCCAGGGAGAGGGCCGGGGTGAGGGTCGGTGGAACTATCTCGCCGGTCTGCCCGCGTGCTCGTGCGACCGCCCCTCACCCTGCCCTCTCCCCGAAGGGGAGAGGGTTGTGAGGAGCCGCCCTGCGGGCGGATCACCTCATGTGGGGGATCACCTCGTGGGTCAGCAGGTGGAGGCTCCGCGTCTCGAGCTCCTGCGGGATCAGCCCGCCGGGGTTCACCTCCACCACGAAGCCGTCCAGGCCCAGCTCGTCCCGGATCTGACCGAGCCGCTCGATCACCTGCGCCGGCGTGCCGAACGCCACCTTGCGGGCCAGCATGTCGTCGTAGGTGAGGCCGGCCATGCGCTCGGCCTGGGCGCTCCGCCGGTCGGCGGGGCCCGCGCCGGCGCGCCCCACCGCGGAGCGGGCCAGGTTCGTCTGGCGGCCGAAGAACGCGTGGAGGCTCTCGCGCGGCTCCTCGCGCGCGCCGTCCTCGGTGGGCGACACGTACACGGGAATGCGCAGGTACACGCTCGGGGCGCCCGTGTGACCGGCCTCGCGCCAGGCGTCGCGGAACGGTCCGAGCGCCCGCTTCACGTCGGAGATCTCGGTGGCGCGCAGGCCGACGAAGATCGGCAGCCCGAGCCGCCCGGCGATCGGGTACGTCTCGTCGCTCGTCGCCGCCATGCGGACGGGCGGATGCGGCACCTGGAAGGGGCGCGGCGCCACCGTGGTCTCCGCGACGCGGTAGAACTCGCCCTCGTAGCTGAACGGCTCGCCCGTCCACGCGCGGCGGATGATCTCCAGCGCCTCGCGGAAGCGCGCCTGGCTCTCCGCGTACGGCACGCCGTAGATGTCGTACGAGCGCACCACGCCGCTCCGTCCGATGCCGAACTCGAAGCGCCCCTCGCTGATCTGGTCGACGGTGGCCACCTCCTCGGCGATGCGGAGGGGATGGTTGAGCGGCAGCACCTGCACGGCCGTCCCCACGTGGACGCGCCGGGTGCGCGTGGCGATGGCGGTGGCGACCTGGAGCGACGCCGAGATCACGGATCGGCCCGGCGTGAAGTGGATCTCGCCCAGCCAGACGCAGTCCATCCCCCAGGCCTCGGCCTTCTCCGCGAGCCCGAAGACGTCGCGGAAGGCGGCGGGCTGGGTGACCCCCTGACGAAGCTCCTCGACGAAGAGCCCGAAGTGCATGAGCGAGACCTTTCTGTCGGTCCGCATCATTCGCGAATGAAAGCGGACCCTTGGCACTGCGTCAGCCCGGTGCCCTGGGCATGCATGGGCACCTCAGGGGGCGTCCGCGATGTCGCGCGCGTGCGCGAGCACGTGCATCACCGCCACCTGGAGGAACACGGCGGCGAGGGGGCCGGTGACGCCGCCGGCCGAGCGGATGGGGCGGGCGAAGAGCGTCTCGTCGGCCGCCTCCACCGCGGCGATGGTCGCGGCGCGATTCCGCTCGAACTCGGCGATCAGCTCGGCTACGGGGAGGCCGGCGCGCTTGGCGACCTGGCGATCGTTGTAGGAGTCGTTGCCGCCACGCATGGCGCGCGTGGGCGGATCCCCCGGCGGCGCCGGCGCGGCGCTCGGCGCCCCCGCGTCGCGCGCGATGTCGATGAGCCGCGGATACGTCCACTCGATCGACGCGATGTGCGCGAGGATCTGGCGCCCGTTCCAGCCGTTCTCGTAGCGGCCTTCCTCGAGGCGCTCGGGCGCGAGGGCCCGGAGCGCGGACAGCACCTCGTCGCGGCTGGCACGGAGCGCCGTGAGCAGCTCGCCCTTGGACGGCGCGGGATCGGTCACAGCGGGATGGCCAGGAGCGTGTCGATGCGGCTACTGTCGCAGACCACGATGCGCTCGCGCAGGCGCAGGACGCCGTCCTCCTCCACCACCGCGTCCAGGTAGCGGCCGGTGGCGAAGATGTCCATGCGCCCGTCGCGCATGATGCGCACGACGAGGAAGGGCGTCTCCACCCGGGCGATCCCGTCCGCCTCGGACAGCACGGCGGGCATGCCGACCACGTGGCGGTACGCCTGGCGCTCGTAGATGTTGGCGCGGCGCAGCGCGGCCACGCGGTCCTCGAGCATGCCCTTGCCGTCCGCGTACATGAGGCCGGCGGGCATGCCGCGCCGGTGGTTGTCGGCCGAGGTCACCTTGTAGAGGCACTCGTCGGCGAAGAAGCCCGGCCAGTCCTCGAGGCGGTCGTCGTCCAGCGCGCGGGCGTAGTCGGCGTTGAGCTGCCACACCAGGGGAAGGAGGTGCGCCGGGGCCAGGGCCATCGGCCGCGCCTCAGTGCCCCATGTAGCGGCGATAGGCCTTCCAGAAGCCGCGCACCGACGCCTCGGTGGCGCGGGTCTCCTGGGACTCGGCGCCCTCGCCGCCCATGTTGACCACCGACACCTCGTCGCCCGCGGTGGCCGCGCCGCGCTGGACGAAGCCGCCCACGCAGCCGTCCTCCATGGAGACGTAGCCGGCGGGCCCGACCAGGTTCGCCTGCTTGAGGCGCAGCCGCCGCAGCTCGGGGGTGTCGTCGGCGAAGCCCAGGTAGGTCCAGTTGAGATCCATCGCTCCCGGTCCGCGCGGCACCACCTGCCGGACGGCGAGGGAGTTGTGGATCTGCTGGAGCACGAAGCCCGGGAACACGGTGAGGATCTGGAGCTGGATGTCGTCGCCCATCTCGTTCACGGAGTCGAGCAGGCTCGGATCGGCGAGGCGGTAGCCCTGGTGCTCGGAGCGGATGCCCTGCTCGCGGTACGCGGAGCTGGTGCGGTCGTCGGCGCGGTCGATCGTGTAGCTCGCGTGGTGGCCGCCGTCCGGGCTCACGAGCACGCCGCCGCCCTGGGTGAGGCGGGTGATCCGGAACGTGCCGAAGAACGCGTGGAGCAGGCTCGCGTGGTACGTGTCCTTCACGTTCTCGATGTAGAGCTTCCAGTTGTTGGGCAGGGCCTGGGTGAAGCGGCCGAGCACCTCCACGGGGCGGCGCAGCACGCGCCGGATGCGGCCGAGCACCTCCTCGCCCAGGTACTCCTCGATGGGCGGCGTGGCGTCGCACAGGGTGACGAAGACGAGCCCGCAGAGGGTGGTGGTGCGCAGCCGCCGCGGGCCGTGCGCCGCCTTGTCGAAGGAGGCAGGCATGCCGCCCTTGCCGTTGGCGCCCTTCTCGAACGCGATGCCGACGAGGGCGCCCTCCAGGTCGTAGCTCCACGCGTGGTACACGCACTGGAACCGTCGGTCGACGTGGCCGGCGTCGTCGAGCGCGATGAGGGCGCCGCGGTGCGCGCAGCGGTTCTCGAAGGCGTGGATCGCCCCGCCGGCGCCGCGCGCCACGATGATCGGCATCTCGCCGACGAACGTGGTGCGATAGTCCCCGGGCTCCGGGACGTCCGACTCGAGGCACGCGTAGTTCCACACCGGGCCCTCGAAGATGCGCCGCAGCTCGTCCCGGTAGTTGGCCTCGTCTTGATAGACCCAGTACGGCACGCGGGCCAGGCCCTCTCCGGGCCAGGCGCGCTGCGGGGCGGAGATGCTCATGCGGAGCTCCTTTGGCGGCGGCGACGCGGGTGAAGAGGAGGATAGCACTAGCAAATGACTCCCGCAGAATTGCGTCACAGCGCCTGCCTCGTGGAATCAGCCTCTCGTGCGTTCGTCAGTTCCGCGGGGCTCTTGACGCGAGGCCCTGACGAAGTCGAGGATGGCGCGGGGAAGGAGCGTGTCCGGCGTGTTGAACGCGTACACCTCGGACATGTGACTGTGGCCGCTCGTGTCTGGCCCACCCTCGCGTGGATTTGACTCGCTGCGCCGCCGAGGCGAAGATCTCGTCGCGGTCACCCTGTCCTCCGAGAGGGTTCGAAGATCCCGACGATCAGCCGCGGCTGTCGCGTGAGACGCTCCCGACTGGTCCTCGCGGCGCGCGCATCGGGCGCGCCAGGGACACGCGGGCGGGATGACGGACGCCTCCGCTCGTAGCGCCCGCGGCCCCCGGCGGCTCCTGGGGCTTGCCTTCCGTGGGCTTCCCGTCCTGCTCGCCCCGTGCGCGCGGGCGCGCCGGCTGTTCTTCTACGAGAGCGACCTGGACGGTCCGCTGCCGCCGCTCCCCCCGCCCTCGGTGCCCCTCGACCTCCACGTGGCGACGCGTGACGAGCTCCTGGCCCGGGCCGAAGAACTGCCCGGCTTCGGCGTGGACGTGGAGGAGGCGGTCCGGCGGCTGGACGAGGGGGACGTCGCCATCGTCGGGATCGTCGAGGGCGCCCTGGCCCACCTGCAGTGGATCTCGTTCCGCTCGCCGTGGGTGAACGAGATCGGCGTCACCCTCCGTCTCGCCCCCGGCGAGTCGACGGCCTACGGCGCCTTCACCGCGCCCGCCTGGCGCGGCCACGGCATCCACGCCCTCGCCAGCCGGTTCCTCAACGAGGAGCAGCGACGGCGAGGCGCCACCCGGATGGTGGCCTGGGTCTGGGCGAGCAACCGGGCGAGCCGGCGCGTGTTGTTCGCCAAGCTCGGCCGGCGCCGGACCAAGACCGTCTGGTCCCTCTGGGTCCTCGGCATGCGCCGGCCCCTCCTCATCGGGGCCACTGCCACCGGCTCGCCCAGCCTCGCGCGCGGCGGCCCCGACGTGGCGCCGCCGCCTTGACAGGCCGCCGCGGCGGGGCGCGAATCCCTTACCGGCATCCGGCTGGATCAGCTCATCGAGCGCGTCCGCGCGCCGCGCCAGGTGGACGGAGGCGGCGCCAAGGACGGCGAGCGCTCGAGCTGACGGTCCCGCGCCGGCGCCGATCTCACGCCCTCGTGCCGGGGCGAGGCGGGCGCGGCGGATTCAGGGCTGACGGATGGTGAGGAGAGGCTCGGCGGTCACCCGGCCCGTGTCGGCGCCGGCGCTCACGCAGGCCAGGTGCGTGGCAACGAAGTCCTTGAACTCGGGCAGCATGACGTAGCCCGGCGGCACGTACGTGACGCGGAGCGGCCTGGGCTCGGGCACGCCGGGCGCGCCGGCCGCGGCGTAGGCCGGCCAGTCGCGCTCGACCTCGATCGTGACCGGCTCCGTCTGGCCGAAGCGCGGCGTGACGAGCCGCTGGAACCGGAACAGCTCCACGACGTCGGAGGGGTCGAGCCCGCGTTCCTCGAGGAAGCATCGAGTGTGCGCCTCGGCTTCACGGAGGAACGCGTCGGGGGCGGCGAGCACGGTCACCGCCAGGGCCTCCGCGACCTCGAGCGACCCCGAGCCCATCAGCGGGTGGGGCAGCGTGAACGGCCCGCACGCCAGGATCGAGTCGAGATAGCCGTCCACGAGCCGGCCCACGGCGGCGAAGCGCGTCTCGCCGGGCTCCTGCGTCCGCTCGCCGAGAAACGCCAGGTAGTCGACGATGTCCACGCCCGCCGCCTCGCCCAGCCAGTGCAGGACCACGCGGAGCAGGCGCAGGTTGTAGGCGGCGCCGGCGAGGGCCACGAACCGGTACGTGCGCCGCCACTCGGGGATCGGCATGTCGCGGGTGCCCACGACGAGGTCCTGGTACTCCTCGATCACCGCGTCCCAGGCCGGGTTCGCCGAGGGCCAGCGCACGCGCCGCGTCTCGATCCCGAACTCCTCGATCGATGCGGGCGACGCCAGCTCGGTGTTGTCGAGGAGCCGGCACTGGAACACGACGAAGCTGTGGCGGGGATGGGGCGGCATCGCCTGCGCGACGGTGCGGGCGAAGGACGCGAACGTCTGCCGCGGCAGGCCGAAGATCAGCTCGTTCCGTGTCGCGATGCCCCGCTCGGCGCAGATGTCCCGCAGGCGGATCGACTCGCCGCTCTGGATGTTGTCGCGCTTCACCGCGGCCAGCACGTCGTCGTCGAAGTCCTGCACGGCGAGCCCGACGCAGCAGCCGATGCCCGCCTCGTGCAGGATCTCGATCGTCCCGAGGTTCCGGCGGTGGTTGTTCTTGGTCAGGTAGAAGTAGCAGAAGCTCGGGTGTCCGGTGCGGGCCCGGAGCTCGGCCATGTGGCGCGCGATGTCGTGGTCGCGGGGACGGATGCCGAAGTTCGCGTCGGCGATGCACACGTGCCCGAAGTCGTGCGCGGCGATCCACTCGAGCTCGGCGATGACGCGCTCGAGCGGAAGCTCGACGACCTCGCGGGTCAGCGACCAGTCGCAGAACGTGCAGGTGAACGGGCACCCGCGGTTCGTCTCGAGGAGCGCCATCGTGAACCGCGCGCGGTCCCGGGCGACGAGCGCGTCGAACGTGCCGTCGAGGTAGGGGGAGGCCGTCTCCGACAGGTCGCGCACGCGCGCGGGCGGGCGGGTGAGGCGTACCTCTCCGCGGCGCCGCCACGCGATGCCGCCCACGCCGTCCAGGTCCGCCCCCCGGACGTGCGCGACCAGGAGGTCGCGGAACGCGAGCTCGCCCTCGGAGAGGACCAGCACGTCCACCTGCGGGTGCGCGTCGAGGAACCGCCGGGCCGAGGCCGGACGCCGCGGGACCGACGGGCCTCCGGCCACGACGAGGCAGTCTGGATGCGCGGCGCGCGCGGCGCGGGCGACGTCGAGCGAGTAGGCGGTGTTCCACGGGTACAGCGAGAAGCCGAGGACGTCCGGCGCGCCGTAGGCGGCGACGGCACGGTCGATGGCCTGGCGCTGCACGTGGATCGAGAAGCGCGCGGCGGACAGCGCCGGCGCCTGCTTCGCGGCGGCGACGATGCAGCCGGCGGCGAGGGGAAGACCGGGCGTGTTGTCGATGCCCTCGAACTGGCTGACCACGACCTTCATCGGTGGCCCATCTTGCCACAGAGGATGACGCCGCGTCCGGGCGCCGGCGGACGCGGAGCGGCCGTGGCCGCGGGGTCGGCCGCGGGGGTGGGTGCTATGCTCGCCGCGTGTCCCGGATCTTCGAGGGATCGCCGCGTCGCCCCGCGGGCCGCGGTCGGATGAGCGTCAGCGGGGCGGCGTTGGCCGATGATCGACGCCGGCGCGCGGATGCGCTCCGCGTCGACGGCTTCTGCGCGACCGACCGAGTCTTCACGCCCGTGCAGCTCGACGCGGCGCGCGCCGCCGCCGACCGCATCCTCCACGCCCATGGCGTGTCGAGCGAGTTCGCCCTGATCGCGCTCGACGCCTGGCGCCGTGAACCGGCGCTGCGCGAGCTGCTGCTGCCGCTCGCCCGGATCGCCCGTGAGCTCATGGGCCTCACCGAGGTCCTCGTCTTCCAGGACCTCGTGATCGACAAGCGTGCGGTCTCGGCGGCACCGATGCCCTACCACCAGGACCAGTCCTACCTGCCGCTCGATCGCGATGACGGCCTCGTCGCCTGGGTGGCGCTCGACGACGCCGACACGGCGCGCGGCTGCCTGCGCTACGCCCCTGGCACGCACCGGCTCGGCGCGCGCCGGCCGGCCCGATTCTCCGACGCGCCATCGCGCGACACGCACCTGCCGGCGATCGAGGTCGACGAGCGTACGGTGGTCAGTGTCCCCGCGGTGGCCGGGCAGGCGCTGTTCCACAGCACGCGGGTCTGGCACGGGTCGCCGCCCAACACCACCGACCTGCCACGGCGGGCGTGGTCGATCTACTTCTTGCCTCCGAGCGTCCGGTGGGCGCCGGAACGCGCGGCGCATCCGTACCTCCTCGAGCTGGCGCCGGCGGCGGGCGATCCGGTGTCCGGGGACCGGTTTCCCCGGTTCTGACCGAACGCGCGAGACCCGAGCAGCGACACGATCCTGACGCAGCGCACGAGACCTGTCCATGGATCGCGCCCTCGAAGGGCATCACCGCTACCTGATCGTGAGCCGCGAGGTATGCGCGCGGCGCCCGCTCGTGCACGCGCATCAGCTCGCCGCCCTCGAGCGCGAGATCGCGTTGACCGAGAGCGCCGACGGGGTCATGCGCTATCGGGTGGCCAGCGGCGACTCGTTCGAGCTGACGCGCGCGGCCTGGCTGGACCGACTCGTGAACCACGCCCGCGTCGGCGCTCTGGTCGGCGACCGCTGGAGGGTCCGGGCCTCCGCGCTGGAGTACGCGCACGCCCTCGAGGCCTCGGGCCACGACGACTGGCCGGGCATGCTCCACGCCGGCGCCGCGCAAGCCGCGCCCCTGATCGTGAGCGGCGGCGAGACCGCGGCGATGTTCACGCGGCTGCTCCTGAACGTGCTCCGTCACCGCGAGGAGCAGCGCGCCGCCCTGCAGGACCAGTTCCGCGCCGGGGCGCTCGACGCCTATCGCGGTCTCCGGTCCGCCGATCCCGCGTTCGCGTGGTCGCGGGTGCTTGACCGGCCGCACTACGCGCTGCGCACGCCGTGGACCGGTCCCGGATTGCAGGCGATCGGGGCGTGGATGGAGGAGCTCGGCGGCGATGCGGCCGTGCGACACGCGGATACGCCCGAGGACGCTGTGGGCGACAGTGATGTGCTTGCGGCCATGGCGGCCTCCGAGGCGCGATGGCGGTCGCAGCTCCCGCAGCGTCCCCCCGGCCCCCTCCTGCCCGACGTCGCACACGACGACGTCGCCGCGCCGTACCGTACCCTGGCCGAGACCACGCCGGGCGACGGACGCGCGGCGGAGGCGACACGCCGAGCCGCCCGGGCCCTTCTCGCCGCGAGCGCCGATGCGCCCTCGCCGCAACACGCCCTGGCCCGCCTCGTCGGTGACGGCTTGCTGGCGGAGCTGGCGGCCGCGCCCCTGCGCGCGCACGCCGAGGAGAGCCTCGAGCGCCAGGTCGTCTGGCCCGATCCGCTCGTGGAGCGACATCACCGGAACGTGTTGGACACGCTCCGTGACGTCCGGACGGCCACCGAGGTCGATCTCGTCGCCACCCACGCCAGCGCGTGCTTCGCCGTCGAGGCGGACTGGAACGTCCTGTACCTGTCGAGCCTGTTCGGCCCGCTTCGCGCCGCGTGCGCGCTCGGGGCGGACGACAGCATCGCCGTGCGCACGAATCTCCACCGGGCGGCGGACGTGACCTACCGCCTGCTGGGACTCACGCCGTGGAGTCTCCTCACGGCTCCGCGCGTGGCCGAGTTCATCGCCCGCGTCCTTGCTCCCCTGGCGGGTCGCGAGAACCTGAGCATCGGCGGCTTCCGGGGTGAGGGCGGGTTCGACTTCTTCGGCGAGGCGCGGGTGTGGGTGGCCGTGGCGCGGGCGGCAGGTCGCTTGAAGGAGTTCGATGCTCGGATCGCGGCCGAGGGGATGTCGGCGCTGTGCGAGCGCGCGGGCCTCGTGAAGCGGACCCCATCGCCGCGGTCCATGACCCTGTGGGGCGTCCCCGTCGCACCGGAGGATCCTCGACGCGAGCCCGCGTGGCCGCGGCGTCCGCCGATTCCCGGAATCGACACGCCGCCCGGGGGCGAAGGTCGCGGCCTTTAGGGCCCCCGGAGGCTGTGCTATCCTCCCCCCATGTCGGTCTCGAAGTCCGCGGTCGGATCAGAGCCCTCCACACCCTCCGATGCCGTCGGCCTGGCCCACGGGCGCCGGCTCACCGTCGACTCCGCGGGTGGCGAGCAGGTCGTCGAGATCCGCGGAGCCTCGGGCGCGGTGGAGCTCCGCGTGAAGATCACCGAGGAGGGCCCGGTGCTGCTCGTCGAGGCCGTCCGGATCGCGCTGAAGGCCGCCGACGCGGTGGACATCGACTGCACGCGCTTCCGGGTGAGCGCCTCGCAGTCGATCGAGCTGGCATCGCAAGGGCCGGTCCAGGTGACCGGTGGCGCGGACGTCGGCGTCAACGCGAGCGGCGAGGTGCACGTCAAGGGCGAGATGATCTACCTGAACTGAGGCCCCGTCATGCCCCCCGCGGCCCGAATGACCGACCTCGTGATGCACGATAGCCCGCACTGCCATGCGCCGATCCATCCGCCCGCCCCGGTTCCCACGCCGATCCCGCATCCCTGCGTGACGCACCCGATCATGATGGCCTGCGTCCCGACCGTCATGGTCAACCATCTGATGTCCGCCGTCGTCAGCAGCATGACCATCCCCTGCCTGGAGGTTCCCTGCGTGCCCGGCGGGCCCGGCCTGGTCGCGAAGGGCTCGGCGACGGTGCTGATCGGGGCGATGCCCGCCGCTCGCATGGGTGACATGGTCGCCTTCGCCTCCTGCGTCGCCCCGATCCCGAGCCCCACCGGCAAGATCCTTCCGCCCTGCTCCCCTACCGTGATGATCGGCGGCTGAGCCGGGTGCGCCGCGAGCATCTCGAACGACTCCAGCCGCTCTGCCCCGTCTGCCGCGCCCGCGGGCGCGGGCCGCAGCCCCTCGTGACGGGCACGGTCGTCCGCGCCGACGGCGACGACATCCTGGAAGGCGTGCTGCTGTGTCCCGAGCGCGCCTGCCAGCGCGAGCACCCGATCATCGACGGGATCGCCGTGGTGGTCGCCGACATCGCGACCTGGGCGGCGCATCAGCTCGACGCGGTGATGCGCCGCGAGGACCTCTCGCCGTTCATGGAGAGCCTGCTCGGAGACGCCGCCGGTCCCGGGTCCAGCTTCAACAACGAGCGGGCCAACCTCGGTAGCTACGCGCGGAGCCACTGGGAGGACGCGGAGGGGCCGGCCGCGCGCGACGGCAGCCTCGCCGGGCTCTTGAACGCGGGGCTCGAGCTGCTCGGAGAGCCGCCGCGCGGCGTGTGGGCCGACATCGGCTGCGCGGTGGGGCGCGGCGCCTTCGAGCTCGCGCGGCGGACGGGCGACCTCGCGGTCGGCGTCGACCTCAACTTCGCCATGCTCCGCGTGGCCGAGCGGCTGCGCCGGCAGGGACGGGCCGCCGTCCCGGTGCGGCGGGTGGGCGTCGTGTTCGATCGCCGGGAGGTGACGATGCCCGACCTGCCGGGCGAGCGCGTGAGCTTCTGGTGCTGCGACGCCGCCGCGCTGCCCTTCGCGGATGCCGCGTTCGACGGCGCGCTCAGCCTGAACGTGCTCGACTGCGTCCAGTCCCCCGTCGGTCACCTGGTCGAGCTGGGCCGCGTCCTCGCCCCGCGGGCGCGCGCGCTGCTCGCCTCGCCGTACGACTGGACGCCCACGGCGACGCCGCTCGCCGAGTGGCTCGGCGGGCACTCACAGCGCGCGTCCTCGCACGGATCGAGCGCGGCCGAGCTGCGCCGGGTCCTGTCGCGCGACGCGGCGGCCGGGATCGATACCGGGCTGGTGGTCGTGGCCGAGCGCGATCGCGTGCCGTGGCGCGTCTACACGAACGAGCGCGCCACCATGGACTACGCCGTCGACCTGCTGTGCCTGGAGCGGAAGCAGGCCTGACCGGGTCCGGCTCAGCCCTTCCGCGCAAGCTCGTGGACGTGGTCCACGGCGCCGGATACCTGGTCCGGGGGCACCGTGCCGAGTCGACGCTCGTGGAGCCGGCGTCGGAGCGCGGTGAAGCGGTCGTAGTACTCGCCGATGTCGTCGCGGGTCAGGTCGGGCAGGTCGAGGATCGACTCCCGATGGTTCGCCGGCCGCTCCAGGTAGTCCGCGGGCAGATAGCCCCGCTCCATGCACACGCGGAAGAGCTGCGTGCCCGGGTACGGGTAGAACACGAAGTACCCGAAGTCCAGCACGTCCAGCTCCTCGGCCAGGTCCAGGGTCTGCGCGCAGGTCGTCCCGCGTCTCGCCGGGCAGGCCGAGCATGAAGTTGGCCGTGAGCAGGATGCCCGCCTCGCGCGTCCACCGGAACACGTCGCGGAAGCGCTGGTTGGTCACCGGCCGGTGCATGACCTCCCGTCGCACGCGCTCGCTGCCGCTCTCCACGCCGTAGGTGATCTGCTTGCACCCCGCCGCCGCGAGCACGCGCAGCAGCTCCGCGCTCACCGTCTCCACGCGCGCGTGCAGGCAGAACGGCGCGCCGACCTCGGCGCCGTAGACGCGGCAGAACTCCTTCACCCACGGGTGATGGATCGTGAACGTGTCGTCCAGGAAGATCACGTACCCGAGCCGGTCCTGCTGCGCGGAGCTCCGCCAGCTCGGCGAGCACGTTCGCGTGCGAGCGCCGGCGCCCGTACTCCTCGCCGGTCGCGTCGTACAGCTCGTTGTACATGCGTGCGGCGCAGTAGGTGCAGGGGAACGGGCAGCCGCGCTGCGTGGTCATGTGCACGGTGCCCCGGGGCTCGTCGAGGAGGTCGCGCGCCATGAAGGGCAGGCGGTCGATCGGCGCGAGCGGCGGGCGCAGCGCGGGACGGACGCCGCCGCGCGGCCACACGTTGCGGATCCCGTGGGCCGACGCCCCGCGCGAGAGCGCCTGCGACCAGGTCGAGCATCGGCTCCTCGCCCTCGCCCAGGCACACGTAGTCGAAGCCCGGCGCCGCGAGCACCGCCTCGGGCGCGAACGTCGGGTGGAGCCCGCCGGCGATGACGGGCACGTCGATCCGCGCGCGGATCTGCGCCGATCAGGTGCCGCGCGCGCTGCCACTGGCGGGTCGTCAGCGAGACGCCGACGATGTCGGGCCGCTCGGCGGCCACCGCGGCCACCACCGCGTCGTCGCTCAGGTCGATCGCCGGCGCGGAGGAGCCGCGACCTCGTGCCCGTGCGCGCGGAGCCAGGCGCCGATGAACGCGGGTCCGATCGAGGCGACCGCCCAGGACCGCTCCGTGTCGACTTCCAGGAACAGCACGCGCACGACGGGGCCTCCTACCTCAGCATCAGCTCGCGGTAGCCGCCGGCGGCCACGCGGTCACACCACTCGCGGTACTCGGGCGCCGTGCCGCTGTAGCGGGCGATGATGCGCGTCTGCTTGCCCTCGACGTTCATGTTGACGCCCGTCATCCAGGAGTCGACCTCGTTGGCGAGCAGGCCCTCGCCCTTCTTCTTGACGAACTCCGTCCATTCCTCCACGGCGTCCGGCCGCGCGTCGGCGACGCCGAGACCGCGCCGCTCCAGGTAGCCGAGGAGGTCGCGGATCCACTCCACGTTGTACTCGACGCTCCGCGGGATGTTGCCGAGCGCGGTGTGCGGCCCCATCACCATGAAGAGGTTGGGGAAGCCGTCGACCATCACGCCCATGAACGTGGCGGGGCCGCCCTTCCATCGGTCCTTGAGCCGTTGCCCGCCCCGGCCCCGGATGTCGATCCGGTCGAGGCTGCCGGTGATGGCGTCGAAGCCGGTGGCGTAGACGATCAGGTCGAGCTCGAACTCCCGGTCCGTGGTGCGCACGCCGGTCCGGGTGATGCGCTCGATGGGCGTCTCGAGGATGCTGACGAGCTCGACGTTCGGCTGGTTATACACCTCGTAGTAGTGCGTCTCCTGCGGCACCCGGCGTGTGCCGAACCCGTGGTCCTTCGGGATCAGGAGCTCCGCGACGCGCGGATCCTTGACCCGCTGGCGGATCTTGTCGGCGACGAAGGCGGAGAAGAGCGCGTTCGCCTCCCGGTCGATGAGCACGTCGCGGAAGTTGCCCATCCAGATGGCGAAGCCGGGCGCGGCGTAGAGCGTCTCCCAGAACGCCTGGCGCTCCTCCGGGCTCACCTCGAAGGTCCCGCGGGGGTCGGTGTTGTGCAGGAAGCAGGCGGCCGTCTCCCGGCAGCGCTCCCACAGCGCCGGGTAGCCCGTGCGGATCTCGTCCATCTCCGCGCGGCTGATCCGCCGGTTGTGCAAGGGCGTGCACCAGTTCGGGCGCCGCTGGAAGACGGTGAGGTGGGCCGCGGTCTTGGCGATCTCCGAGATCGCCTGCACGCCCGTCGCCCCGGTGCCGATGACGCCCACGCGCTTGCCCTCGAAGCTGACGGGGTGCTTGGGCCAGAGCCCGGTGTGATGCGCCTCGCCCTGGAAGTCGTCGACGCCCGGGATCCGCGGCAGGGTCGGCGCGGACAGCGGGCCCACCGCGGTGACGAGGTAACGCGATCGGGAGCGGCGGCCGTCCTCGAGCGTGATGTCCCACGCGAGCGCCGCATCGTCCCAGACCGCGGCCGTCACGCGGCTCCGGAACCGGATGTCCCGTCGCAGGTCGAACCGGTCGGCGACGTGGTTGAGGTAGCGCTCGGTCTCCGGCTGGGGCGCGAAGTGCTCGGTCCAGTCCCACTCGTCGAGAAGGTCCTGGCTGAAGGAATAGCCGTAGGAGTAGCTCTCGGAATCGAATCGGCACCCTGGATAGCGGTTCCAGTACCAGGTGCCGCCGACCCCGGTCCCGGCCTCGAACACGCGGACCTCCTGGCCCAGCTCGCGCAGGCGGTAGAGCTGGTAGAGCCCCGAGATGCCCGCCCCGATCACGGTGGTGTCGTGATCCAGGCCGTGGCCCGTGGAGGTCGGTCGAGGGTCGGGCGCCACGGTCAGGCGACGGGCGTGGCGAGCTCGACCGCGCGGACGGTCCGGAGCCGGCGCGCCACCGCGTCGAGGGTGCGCCGCCGGTCGCGGAAGAAGAACACCTCGACGATGTGGCCGCCGGAGCGCAGGCTCAGCCGGTCGAAGAGGAAGCCGGAGCGCGTTCGCACCTCGTCCACGTGCGCCACGTCCACCGCGTACTCGCGCACGCCGAAGCCGCGCCGCGCCAGGAACACCAGGCGACCACCCGCGAGGCAGAGATAGCCCATCGTCCACGCCGGCGCGCCGACCGCGCGCCCTCCAAGGCAGCGCACCGCGAAGTCGCCGGGGACGCCGAAGCCCGGCGGCAGGAGCTGCGCGTGGCCCGGCGGCACCGCGTCGAAGACGTCGTCGGGCGGGGCCTCCCGGCCCGACCACACACGCGCCAGCGCGGCGAGCGCGAGGATCTGCGCGCGCAGGAGCCGGAACAGCCGGGGCGCCACCAGGGCGAAGGCGCCCGCGAAGCTCGCGGCGAGCACGCCGGCGAGCACGGGATGGGCGAGGGCCAGCCACACGCCGGTGACCGCCACGACGTCCTCGGCCAGCGAGAGGAAGATGTTGCTGAACGGCTCCGGGCTGCCGTTGGCCACCAGGCGCACGCCGGCCTTGGTCGTGTGCGTGGCCAGCGCCACGCCGCCGGCCAGCAGGAACGCCGCCACCTCGAGGGCGGGATCGACGCTGCCGAGGGCGGCCGCGCCCAGGCAGGCCGCGCCGAGCGGCCGGATGAACGTGTGGAGCGCGTCCCACGCGCTGTCCACCCAGGGGATCTTGTCGGCGAAGAACTCCACGACGTAGAGCGTGCCCGCCACGATCAGGACGAGGGGGTGGCCGAGGACGGCCAGCCCCTGGAGCTGGGGCGAGAGGTGGATCATCCCGGTGGCGACGCCGAAGCCCACCGCGAACACGGTGGCGTAGAGGTTGATCCCGGCCACCGCGCCCAGGCCCATGGCCGTGCCGAGGAGCTGGATGGTTTCCATCGACCGCGATGGTGCGCCCGGCCGCCGTCGCGGTCAAGCGAACGCTCGGGATCGGGGCGTTCCAGCGGCGACTCCTCGAGCCGCCGGAGCGGGTCCGGTCAGGAGGGGCGCAGGCCGACCTCGATCCGGCCGGGCTTGACCTCGATCGGCGCGACGAGCACGGCGATCGGCAGGCGCCTCAGCTTGAGGGTCGGATCGAAGTGGCGGACCACCCAGTCCACGAGGGGGCCGGGCACCGGCACGGGCCCGATCCGCACGTCCTCCACGACCAGCGCGAACGGGCGCCCGTCGGTGGGGACCACGGCGCGGGCGCGCGCGGTCAGCGTCGTCCCGAGCCGGCGCAGGCTCACGCGGGCGTCCCCATCGCCCATGGTCACCGTGACGCCGCGACCGGCGCGCTGGCCGCGGAGGAACGCGGCCAGGTCCTGCTCCAGGAGCGTGAGGCGCTCGAGCCGGAGCGCGCCCGCGTCGAGCAGCGCCAGCTCGTCCCGCTCGATCAGCCGCCGCGCGTCGAAGAGGACGTCCTCGACGACCACCTGCACGTGCTCCGCGCGCAGGAGGGAGCGGTCCCGCCGCGCCACCTCGCCCAGCAGCGCCGACTCGGCGCGGAGGGTGACCCGCCGGACCCGCCCCTCGCGGATGGCGTCCGCGTCGTAGTCGAGCGAGACCGTGAGGCCGCGCGCGTCGCGCAGGTAGGCGCCGAGGAAGCGGCCGGGGTCCGAGGTGAGGCGCCGCGCGATCTCCCCCGGCGGGGCCTCGACCACGGGCGGCCGCCGGGCGCGGAGCGCGGCCTGGCTCCCGTCGGGCAGGGGGTACTCCGCGACCACCGGGTAGAGCGCCTGGAGGTACGGGTCCTCGGCGAAGCCATGCATGATGCGTTCGGGCCTGGCCGCGGTGTAGGACGGGCCCTGGCTGCCCGTCTTGACCACGGCCACGTCGACGCCGAACGGAGCGGCGTCCCACGCCCGCGCGAAGACGATCGGCACGCCCCGCCGCACCGCTTCGTAGCGGAGGGTGGAGACGGAGAGGAAGTTGTAGTTCGGCACGACGGCCGTCCGCACCGCCTGCCCGTTTCCGAGCCACAGGAGGTCGGCGACGATCCGGTCGTGCTGCCAGTCGCCTCGGGCGGGCGCGTGGTTGAAGACGGTCGTGCCGTGGAAGAGGGCCAGGTGCGGCGGGCGGGGCGCCGCGAAGGCGGCCATCGACACCTGGAGGAGGCCGAGCGCGATCACGGCGAGGCCGGCGGCCCCTCGCCATGCGCGCGGAACCGCGCGGACGCCGGCCGCGGCGGCGAGCGCGGCGGCGGGCAGCATCGGGAGCGCGTAGCGGAGGTTCTTGTTCTGGCTCAGCGTCATGACGACCAGCGGCACGAGGGTGGCCGACCACACGAGGCCGCGGGACCGGTCGCGCGCGATGGCCCAGAGCCCCCACAGGGCCAGCGCGGTCGCGAGCACGCCGAACACCGGGATCAGGTAGCGCGGATAGAAGAGGATCCCGGCGACGGAGAGCGCCGGCGCGTGGCCCTCGGCGGCCGCGAACGTGAACGAGCGGTCGGAGACCTGCATCGGCAGCGCGAGCAGTCGCGGCCCGTACCACGGCAGCGCCAGGGCCGCCGCGATGGTGAGCGACAGCGCGAGCCAGCCGCGCGCCGGACGCAGGCGGCGCGCCTCCCACGCCGCCCACGCGAGCGGACCCACGAGGTACACGGCGAACGTCGGCTTGGTGAGCATGCCGAGGCCGAGGACGAGCCCATGCGCCACGGCCCATCCGGGGCGGATGAAGCCCTCGGCGCGCGTCTGGACGTGGAGGGCGAGGGCCACCATCGCGGCCAGCGGCAGGTCGAGCTGGAAGTTCGTGAGCGAGAACACCACGAACGGCGCGGTGCCGAAGACGAACGCGGCGAGGACGCCCGTGGGGCCGTCCCAGAGCCACCGTCCCAGCGCGAGGACGCTGGCGAGCCCGATCCCGAGGAAGACCCACATCACGACCTGAGCGGTGAGCGGGACCGGCGGCAGCACGAAGTACGCGAGGCCGGCCGCGCAGATGGCCAGCGGAGGGTAGAAGGCGGACAGCTCGAGCACCTCGCCCAGCCTCTGGCCCGGGCCGGCGAGCGACGCGATGACAGTGGAGCGCGCGCTCCAGGTGGTTGGCGTGGTCCCACTCCGGGGGCCGGCGGTCCACGCTGACCCACACCGCCATGACGATGCCGAGCAGGATCCAGAGCGCGCCGACGGCGAGCCACTCCCGCGCGCTCGCCCCGGCCCCCACCGGGCCCCTGGCCCCGCGAGGGTCAGCCGGCCGGCGAGCGGCCATCGCGCCCCTTCCTGAACACCACGTTGAAGTACGGGAGGACGCGCGAGGGCGATCGGCCGAGCGCGGCGAGGGCGGCGCACGGCCCGGCGAGCACGGGCAGCGCGACCCGGCGGAGCCCCGAGCGTGCGGTGTCCCGGAAGAAGCGCCATCCGTACGCGGCGTCCTCGGTGACGTCCACGAGGCCGTGGGCGCCGCGCGAAGGGAGGATCTCGCGCCACGAGGCGTTCCGCCACGCCGCGGCGTCGAACTCCGCGAACGGCACCCCGCGCAGACGGGGGCCCCGCAGGGCGCGGGCGTACGCGAACGCCGCGCGCGGGGGCAGCCACTGGATGCCGGGCAAGCCGATCGAGTGCGTCTCCAGCGGGAAGGCTCGGTTCGGCGTGTCGAGGACGGCGATGTGGCCGCCCGCGCGGAGCACCCGGTAGTACTCGTCGACGTAGCGCCGCCGGTCGCGCGCGGGCAGGTGCTCGACCACGCCCACGGCGAGCACCAGGTCGAACGCCTCGTCCGGGAACGGCAGCCGCGTGGTTTCCTCGTCGGTGAGGGACAGGACGGCACGCACCTTGTCGAGCCCCAGCTCCTCCACCTTGAGCCGCGTCATCTCCGCGAACGCCGGGTCCACGTCGAACGTGCGCACCTCGGCCACGAGGTCGCAGTCGTGGAGGTACTCGGTGATGTGGCCGAAGGAGCAGCCCACCTCGAGCACCGACAGGTCGCGCGCCCCGCGGGCCCGCAGGTAGGCGACGAGCCGCTCGAGGAAGTGGCGGCCGCGCGTCTCCTTGAACGGAAAGTAGAGCGGCGCGCGCTCGGCGCCCTTCCGCTCGATGAGCAGACGGATCAGCCGCTCGCTGTAGCGGGTGCGGTACTCGACGCCGCGCACCGAGAGGACGCGCTCGCCGCCGAGGTCGCGGATGGCGAAGCCCACGTCGGTCACGCTCCGCATTATAGGGCGCGGCCGTTGACACGTCCGGCGCCCGGCCGCAGTATCGGGCGAAAGCCCAAGCGGGAGGAAACGAGCATGCCGAAGGTCCTGACCGACGCCGAGGTGCGGAGCTACGAGCGGGACGGCTACCTGTCCCCGGTGCGCGCGATGAGTGCTGCGCGCGCCCGCCAGTACCGCGCGAAGTTCGAGGCCCTCGAGGCCCGCGTGTCCGACATCAAGAAGATGAAGACGAAGTCCCACCTCCTGTGCCCGTGGGTGCTGGACATCGCCGAGGATCCGCACATCCTCGACGTCTTCGAGGACCTCATCGGCCCCGAACATCCGGTGCTGGAGCATGGCGTGGCGGGTCAAGAAGGCCGACGGCCAGACGTTCGCGGGCTGGCACCAGGACTCGTCCTACGGCGCCGCGCTGCCCGTCGTGCTGGGGGCGCTCGCCCTGTCGCCGTGCGGCGTCCGGCAGGGATGCCTCCGGGGGATCCCGGGCTCGCACCGCGGCGGCATCCTCGAGCACGAGGAGTCGGACGACCCGAAGAGCATCCTCGCGCGCGGCCAGTACATCACCGAGCCGTTCGACGAGGCGAGCGCGGTGGACTTCCCGCTCGAGCCCGGCGAGATGGTGATGTTCGACAACTCGCTGATCCACAGCTCGGGGCCGAACCTCGGGCCCGACCGCCGCTTCCTGCTCCTGGTGGAGATGCTGCCCACGTGGGCGAAGCCGCCGCGGGTCCGTCAGGCCACGATGCTCCTGCGCGGGGTCGACACGTACGGCAGCTTCGACGACGAGCCGCGTCCCGACGGGGAGTGGACGGAGACGGCTCTCGCCAACTGGGCGGCGTGCACGAACCGGCGGGCGACCCTCATCTTCGAGGACAGCGCTATTGGTCCGAGCGAGGCGTACGGGGGGAAGCGCGCCGCAACCTGATCCCGCGCCCTGTCCCTGCGCGCGGGTGCGCTCGGCCGGGGCGGCGGGGAGGCACCAGGGGTCGCGGGGCCACGCCGCACGCGTGCGCTGACCCGCTGTAGCTGGGCTCCATCCGGGCGCGCGGGGTCCGATGACCGATGGAGGGGAAGGGCCCCGCGACCCCTGGTGCCTCCCCACCGCCCACCCGGGCCGCGCTCCACGCTCCTCGGCTCCTCGCTCTTCGGTCTCACGCTCCTCGGCTCCTCGTCGAGTGACAATCGGCAGTGTCGTTGCCAGATCTCCGGGGGTGGCGCGGATCAAACGCTAGGTGTCTGGGCGGGGGCGTGCGATACTGCTTGCGTTCTTGGTCACGACTCGAAGAGTCCGAACGGCGGTATCCCCGGCAATCCCCCCGTTCTCCCGATCACGCCGGATTTGATCTGAGCAGCGCTGTCCTTCGCCGGCGTGCGTCGCTCGTGAAGAAGAGGTCGAACCCATGTCTTTCGAATCACTAGGTGTGCCCGCACCCCTCCTGCGCGCCGTGGAGGCGCTCGGCTACGCCGAGCCCACCCCGATCCAGCGCGACGCCATCCCGCCCGTCCGCGCCGGACGCGACGTGCTCGCGTGCGCCATGACGGGCAGTGGCAAGACCGCCGCGTTCCTGCTGCCCATCGTGGAGCGGCTCACCGCACGGCCCCGCGGCGCCGTGCGCGCCCTCGTCATCGCGCCCACCCGCGAGCTTGCCGCCCAGATCGAGAGCGACCTGCGCGACCTCGCGCGATTCACCCCGATCCGCGGCGCCGCCGTGTTCGGCGGCGTCGGCATGGGCCCGCAGGAGGACGCGTTCCGCCGCGGCGTCGACGTGATCGTCGCCACGCCGGGTCGGCTCCTCGATCACATGCAGCATCCCTACGTCCGGCTCGATGCGCTCGAGGTCCTGATCCTCGACGAGGCGGACCGGATGCTCGACATGGGGTTCCTGCCCGACATCCGGCGCGTGCTCGCGCGCCTGCCCAAGCGGCGCCAGACGCTGATGTTCTCCGCGACCATGCCGCCGCCCATCGCCGTGCTCGCCCGCGAGATCCTCACGAACGCGGTGCCGATCAACCAGGAGCGGAAGGCCGCGCCGGCCACGGGAATCACGCACGCGGTGTACCAGGTGGCGCAGGAGCTGAAGAGCGGCCTCCTCGTCGCGCTCCTCCGGCGCCCGACCATGCGGAGCGTGCTCGTCTTCACGCGCACCAAGCACCGCTGCAACCGGCTCACCGAGCAGCTCGTGAAGGCGGGGGTCGTCGCGGAGCGGATCCACGGCAACCGCAGCCAGGCCCAGCGCACGCTCGCCCTGGACGGGTTCAAGCGCGGGCGGTGCCGCGTGCTGGTGGCCACCGACATCGCCGCGCGCGGCCTGGACATCGACGAGCTGTCGCACGTGGTCAACTTCGACGTGCCGCACGTGCCCGAGGACTACATCCACCGGGCGGGCCGCACGGCGCGGGCGGGCGCGGAGGGCGAGGCCATCACCTTCGTCGCGCCCGACGAGACGGGCGACCTCCAGGCCATCGAGCGCGCCATCGGACGCCCGCTGCCGCGGGCGACGCTGCCTGACTTCGACTACGCGCGCCGGCCCGCCGAGCGCCTCGAGATCCCCCTGGCCGAGCGCATCGCGGCCATCCGCGCCCGCAAGGCCGAGGAGCGCGCCCGGGCCCGGGTCAACGCCGCCCGCCGCTCCCAGCACCCCACGACGGGCCGACCGTCGAGGCCTGGCCAACCAGCCGACCGCCCGCCACGCAACGCGAGGGTCTGACCCCCGTTTTGCGCGCTTTTGCGCAGCGAGCCGAAGGCGAGCGGAGCGCACATGGAAATGAATTGGAACCCACCGCAACGCTGATCGGGACGAAGGGGTCGCGAGATCGGACGGCGGGACCAAGGCCCGGGTTGCGTTGACAGGGTGGATGGCGGCTCGTATGATCCGCGCCGTTGGGTGGTGTTCGCTCCGTCTCGACGCGGCTGCCCAGCCCCCGCCCGGCGTACTCGCGGATATATATAAAGGAGGAAGCGGTCTCATGAGGAAACGTGTGCTGCTCTCGATGTGCTTACTGCTCATCGCCGCGCTGCCTGTCCAGGCCCAGCAGAAGACCAGCCTGATCTTCACCGCCGGCCCCACCGGCGGATCGTGGACGCCGATGGCCGCGGCCACCGCGGAGACCATCAAGAAGAAGTTCCCGGAGATCGACGTGCAGGTCGAGCCGGGCGCCGCGCTCGTCAACATCGAGAAGATGCGCAGCGACAAGGCCGACCTGGGCTGGTCGATGACCACCGTGCTCGCCGACGCGCGCGCCGGGCACCGCCACGTGGAAGGGCAAGCAGACCGACAAGCCGCTGTTCGTGGCCAACTTCTACCCGAACGTGTGGCAGCTCGTGGTGCCCCAGTCCGCCGACATCCGCAAGTTCTCCGACCTCAAGGGCAAGGCGGTGGCGCTGCCCCCGCGCGGCAACACGAGCCTGTCCGACGGGTGGGAGCTGCTCGCGAAGATCGCGGGCATGAAGCTCGAGGACCTCGGCACGCAGCAGCCACGGCTCGATCACCGAGAACGCCGAGGCGATCCGCAACCGGCAGGCCGTGGCGATGGGCTGGTACACGACGGTGCCGGCGAGCTTCATGCTCGACCTCGGCACGTCGATGAAGCTCCGGATGATCTCGGTGCCCGACGACGTGCTGGGAGAAGATGCGCCAGGTCAACCCGGGCTTCGTCCGTCACGTCGTGCCCAAGGCGCACCTACGCGCAGTACGGGGTCGACGAGGACATCGTCACGGTGCAGGCGCCCACCATCCTGATCGCCCACGCCAAAACGTCGCCCGACGTGATCTACAAGGTCACCAAGGCCATCGTCGAGGGCCGGGAGGACTTCGCCCGCGTCACCGCGGCCATGAAGGGCGTCTCCGCGAAGGACATGGCGCAGGCCCACGGCATGCCGCTCCACCCGGGCGCCGAGAAGTACTACCGCGAAGCCGGCCTCCTGAAGTAGACGCGTGCGCAAGCTCACCGGCTACGCGGGCGTCGCCGTCGGCGTGGTGGCGGTCGTGATGTCCGTCTACCACGTGTACGCGCGGCTGACGCCCGCGGCGCCGGACACGCCAGGTGCTCCGCTACATCGCGCTGGGCTTCTGCCTGGCCCTCGCGTTCCTCCTCTTCCCCGCGCGGTCCACGACGCCGCTGGACGAGGAGGGCACGGTGCTGTCGGAAGGGCAGGCGCCGGTCCCCGGCATCGGCTGGATGGACCTCGCGCTCGCGGGGCTGTCCGTCGCCTGCCTCGCCTACTTCTTCGTCAACTACACCTACGTCGTCGAGCGGTTTCCCACCGCCCACCCGCTCCACCCCATGGACCTCGCGGTGGGCACGCTCCTCGTCCTGCTCGTGCTCGAGGCGACGCGCCGGACGCTCGGGATCGCCCTGCCCGTGCTCGCGCTCTGCTTCATCGCCTACGGCCTCGCCGGGGCGTGGCTGCCCGGGCCGCTGCGCCACCGTGGGCTCACGTACGAGATCGTGATCGACCAGACCGTGTTCACCACCGAGGGGCTGTTCGGCATCCCGCTCGGCGTGGCCGCGTCGTACGTGATCCTGTTCATCATCTTCGGCGCGTTCCTGGAGCGGTCGGGCGCGGGGCAATTCTTCATGAACCTCGCCAACGAGCCTCGCCGGCGGCCAGCGCGGCGGCCCGGGCAAGGTGTCGGTCATCTCCTCGAGCATGTTCGGCACGATCTCGGGCTCGGCGGTCGCCAACGTGATGGTCGACGGCTGGCTAGACCATCCCCATGATGAAGCGCAGCGGCTTCAAGCCCGAGGCGGCGGCGGCGGTGGAAGCGGTCGCCTCGACCGGAGGCCAGATCATGCCGCCGGTCATGGGCGCGGCCTCCTTCGTGATGGCGGAGTTCCTGGGCGTGCCCTACACGCACGTGATGCTCGCGGCGGCGATCCCCGCCGTCTTCTACTACGGGGCGCTCTTCGCCGCCATCCACTTCAACGCCGGGCGCTCCGGGCTGCGTGGGATCCCGCGCGAGGAGCTGCCGCGACTGTCCCAGGTCCTCGCATCCCAGGGCCATCTGCTCGCCCCGGTGCTGGCGATCTTCCTCCTCCTGCTCGACGGGTTCTCCGCCACCTACGCGGCGATCGTCTCGACCGCGGTCGTGGTGTACGCCTGGCTCCTCGGGCGATGGGTGTGGCCGCTCTTCGCCGCCGGCGTGGTGCTGTGGGTGATCGGATCGCCCGTGGTGGCTGGTGGGGCTCGCGGTGATCGGCCTCGTCGTCGCGGCGGTCCGGCCGGGCGGCCGTGGCCAGCTCTGGAGCCTCCTCGTGAGCGATGGCCCGCGCGCGCTGCGCTCGGGCGCCCAGCAGACGGTGCCCGTCGCCATGGCCACCGCGGCGGCCGGCATCATGATCGGCATCATCCTGCAGACCGGCCTGGCCATCCGCTTCACGAGCTTCCTCGTCGAGTTCGCGAGCGGCAACCTCTTCATGGCGCTCGTCATCACGATGATCGCCGCGATCATCCTCGGGCACCGCCCTGCCGACGACGCCGGCCTACATCATGCTGGCCGCGCTGCTCATCCCGGCCCTCATCAAGCTCGGCGTCCCGCCGATGGCCGCCCACATGTTCGCGTTCTACTACGGCTGCCTCTCCGCGGTGACGCCGCCCGAGTGCCTGGCCGTGTACGCGGCGGCCTCGATCAGCCGCTGCTCGGTGTGGGGCGCGGGATGGCAGGCGATGAAGTTCGCGGCGGCCGGGTTCATCGTGCCGTTCTTCTTCATCTACTACCCGGCGCTGCTCTTCCAGGGTAGCTGGGGCGAGATCGGCCTCGCCGCGCTGTCGGGTGGGGTGGGCGTGATCGCGCTCGCCGCGGGCCTCGAGGGCTACTTCCTGCGCCGCGCGACCTGGCTCGAGCGGGGGCTCTTCCTCGCCGCCGCCTTGCTGCTGATCCATCCCGGCCTCGTCACCGACGTAGCCGGCCTGGCGCTTCTCCTCGCCGCTCTCGGCTCTCAGCGGCTGCGCGCGCCCGAGGCTCCGGTGCCGGCCACGCGGATGGCCTCGTGAGCCGGCCGAAGCTCGTCGCGCTCACCCTGGTGTGCGCCGCGCTCGTGGTGGGCACGATCGTCTACGGGGTGCTGCGCCTGTACTGAGCGCGGCCGCCGCCCGGGGGTCAGTCGGCGTCGGGGATCCAGCTCCCGTGGAAGCCGAACGGCACACGCTGGGGCAGCGCGATGGTGGCGACCGGCTTGGCGGCGAAGGCGGTGGCGTCGAGGATGACGAGGTCGCTGCCGTCGCGCGCGCTGTCGTAGACGTAGGCCAGCACCCAGCCCTCGTCCTCGCCTGATCCCGGCGCGGCCGGCACGAACACCGGCTCGGCGGGCAGGCGCCCGGGCCCGAAGTCGTGGGTCACGGCGGCGCCGCCGGCGGCCAGATCGTACTTGATCAGCGACGTCCCCGTGCTCCGGTCCACCGCGTTCTCGGTGTAGACGGCGTACCCGTAGCGATTCGGCAGCCCCACCATGCGCTCGTCGCAGCGCGGGAACTCCACCGCGCGGTCGTCGAGCGGCTGCTCGCGCACCCGCCCGGCGGCGAGATCGACGCGCCAGCGATGGAGCGCGGGCCGCGTCGCGGGCGCCGTCGAGGCGCCCCGCCAGAGCTCCGGGTACCGGACCACGTCCACCACCACCGCGCCGTCGGCGTCCTCGAACGCGTTCAGCGGATGGAAGACGTAGCACGGCGCGACGTCGTGCCAGCGCACGTCGGCGTTCGTCCCGCCCCGCGGCATCACGCCCACGCGCGCGCCGTACTCGTCGCTCCACCGGTACGGCATGGTCCCGGCCATCGCCAGCTCCAGGTCGAACACCACGGGCAGGTCCATGAAGACCACGTGACGGGTGGTGATCGCGAAGTCGTGGATCATCGTCGGGCCCGGCACCTCGATGACCTCGCTCTGCGCCAGGCGGCCCGCGGCGTCGGCGCGGTGGTAGGTGAGGAACGGCGGCAGGAACGAGTAGCCGAAGAAGTGGAGCTCGCCGGTGCGCGGGCAGAGCTTCGGGTGGGCGGTCATCGCGCTCCCGAGACGCCCCCCGTAGTCGAAGATGCCCACGGTCTCGAGCTCCCGCGTGACCTCGGTGGGGAACGACGACTCGACCAGCGCGAGGATGCGGCCGCCGTGGGCGACCACGTGGGTGTTGGCGAGGGCCACCGTCCGGTCGAGCGCCCCGTCGGGCCCGAAGCGCGGCGGATCCTCCTCCAGGAGCTTCCGCGTGCGCACCCATCGGTTCCGGTACGAGACGGCCCGTCCGCCCGCGAGGTGGATGCCGTGGAGCATGCCGTCGCCCATGAACCAGTGCGGGGAGACGCCGGTCTTCGGGTTCGGGCCGTTCCGCACGTACCGGCCGCGGAGGGCCCGGGGCACCGCGCCCTGGACGGGGAGGTCGAGCCCGGTCACCTCGGCGAGGACGGGCGCGTAGTTGCCGCGGAGGTGGAACGGCAGCGTCTCGACGGTGGAACCCTCGGGGCTCGTCATGAACGTCCCTCCTCGGCGGCGGCCGCGCTCGGTCCGGGCGCCGGCGCGTCGCGGGCCAGGCGCTCCACCCGGACTCCGATCAATCGTATCTTCTTCCCCTTCGGGTTCTCCCGCGAGTCGAAGAAGGGGCCGAGGAGCGCGGCGACCTCCGCCTGGAGCTCGGCCAGCGTGCGGAGCGGCGTCCGGGACGTGCGCGCGCGGCTCACCGTGACGAACCCCGTGAAGCGCACGGTGATGGTGACGGTCTGGAAGGCCTGGAAGCCGTCGGCCTCGAACCTCCGGAAGACGTTGGCGGCCAGCGCGTGAGCGCGCCCCAGGACGAACGCGGGATCGAGGCTGTCCTCCTCGAACGTCTCCTGCTCGCCGACGGACTTCCGCTCCCACTCGTTCGACACCGGATCCTTCGACACGCCGCGGGACTTGTCGTGGAGGTCCGTGCCGTGCTTGCCGAACCACTCGACGAGCCGCTCCGGCGCGACGGCGGCCAGGTCGGCGACCGTGCCGATCCCGCGCTCGCGGAGGAGCGCCTCGGTCTTCGGCCCCACGCCGGGGATCACGCGGATCGGCAGCGGGGCCAGGAAGGTCGCCACCGCGTCGGGCGCCACGACGGTCAGGCCGTCCGGCTTCTCGAAGTCCGAGGCGATCTTCGCCACGAGCTTGTTCGGCCCGATCCCCACCGAGCAGGTCAGCCCTTCGCGCTCGAGGATGCGCGCCTTCAGCGCCCGCGCGTGTCGGGTCGCGCCCGGGAGGTCGCCCAGGGACGACAGCTCCAGGTACGCCTCGTCGATGCTCGCCTCCTCGAAGGCGTCCGCGCCCTCCGCGATGAGGGCCATGATGCGTCCGGACGCCTCGCGGTACGCGGCGCGGTTGTCCCGCACGAACACGACCTCGGGCTCGCCGCGCCGGCGCGCCGTCTCGGCGAGCCGCCACGCCCGCGAGATGGGCAGCGCGGAGCGGATGCCGTACTTGCGCGCGGCGTAGCTGGCCGCGGTGACCACGCCCCGGCCCGCGCCGCCCTTGGGATCGGCGCCGACCACGATGGGTCGCCCGCGGAGCTCGGGCCGGAGGCGCTCCTCCACCGCGGCGTAGAAGGCGTCCATGTCGACGTGGAGGACGATGCGCGCGGCGTCAGGCAAAGCGTGGCAGCACGCGCTCGCCGAGCAGCGCGATGGCCTCGAGGGCGCGCCGGTGCGGCATGCCCGGCCAGTGCACCCGGAATCCCATCTCCTGGATACCGAGGCGCTGCCGGTGCCGCTCGATCTGCTCCACGCAGTGCTCGGCGTCGCCCACGATGAAGCGGTCCTCGCGCAGCTCCTCGATGGGGCGGTGGAACGTCTCGCCCGCGGGCAGCACGTTGTCCTGGCCCCACTGGGCGTAGGGCAGCGAGAGTCCAAAACGCATTCGCGTCCTCCTCGCGGATGTGGTCCGGATTCTAGCGCAGGCCATTCATGAACAGGACGCCCGCGGATCGCCGCGCGGGTCAAGGTCCGCCCTCGCAGTTGCGCTGGATGCGGGCTGGCCTGGCGCGCTGTCGCTGTTCAGTGAGAATGTCATCCCCCTGGGGGTATCAGCACGACGGACGCGGTACAGGACGGACCGGCGTCGCGGGCGCCTGGTCCGGGCGCGTGCAGGGCGTGGCGGACGCGTCTCCGACGTGGAGCGAGGGTAAGGCCGCCGCTCAAGACTTGGTACCTGTCTTCGCGCCTGCCCACACCAGTGGGGGGATGACATTCTCACTGATCAGTTAGAGGGGTGACATTTCTACTGAACAACAACAGCTGGCCTGGCGCGCTTGACACTCGCCGCCCGCGGAGCGCAGCATGGCCGTCGCGTCGCTCCGGCCGCGCCGCGCGCGCGGTGTCGTCGTGCCGGCATCGAACGATTGGAGGTCGAGACCACGATGATGGGAGGCGGTCCATGCGCTCGTCGCTACGTGCTCTCTTCGCCCTCGTCGCGCTCACGATGGCCGTGATCCCCGCCGCGGCCGACCAGCTGTTCCACACCGCCACGTACGTGGAGGTGGTGCCCGGCGCCGCGTCCCAGGCCGCGTCGCTCCTGCGGGCGTACCGCGACGCGAGCCGGGGCGATGCGTCCGCCCTCCGCCTCGAGGTCCTCCAGCGCATCGACCGGCTCGCCCACTTCGCGATCATCGGGGCGTGGAAGGACGCGCCGGCCTTCGAGGCGCACGTCACTGCGGAGGCGACGCGGCGGCTTCGTGACGGGCTGGCCCCGCTCCTCGCCAGCCCCGACGACGAACGCCGCCATCACGGGCTGGTCGTGGCCGGCGCACCGGCCCCGGCGGCGGGCGCGGGAATCTACGTGGTGACGCACGTCGACGTGATCCCGCCGCGCAAGGACGACGGCGTGGCCGCGCTCACGCAGCTCGCCGCGGAGAGCCGCGGCGACGCGGGCCTCGTGCGCTTCGACGTGCTCCAGCAGACGAGCCGGCCCAACCACTTCACGGTGGTCGAGGCCTGGCGTGACCGGCCGGCCGCCGACCTGCACACCGCGGCGCCTCACACCCGTCAGTTCCGCGCGCGTCTGGCCCCGATGAGCGGCGCGCTCTACGACGAGCGCCTGTACGCGCCGCTGCCCTGACCAGGAGAGACCATGGCCGACGCCACCCGCCCCACGCAGTTCGGCAGGATCCACGCCCCCGACGAGGCCTGGCTGGCCCGCCAGGCGCCCGAGCCGATCCTCGAGCCCGACCTGCCCATGATCGACACGCACCATCACCTCTGGGATCGCCGCGGCCATCGCTACTTCCTGCAGGAGTTCCTTGCCGACGCGAGCGCCGGTCACCGGCTGGTCGCCTCGGTGTTCGTGGAGTGCGAGTCGATGTATCGCGCCGGCGGGCCGGAGGCGATGCGCCCGGTGGGCGAGACGGAGTTCGTGGCCGGGCAGGCCGCGATGAGCGCCAGCGGGCTCTACGGCGCGGCGCGCGTGGCCGCGGGCATCGTGGGTTTCGCCGACCTCACCCTGGGCGACCGCGCGGAGCCGGTGCTGGAGGCCCACGTGCGCGCGGGCGGGGGACGCTTCCGCGGCGTCCGCCACGCGGCGGCGTTCGACGCGAGCGAGATCATCGGCAACAGCCGCGTGGCCGGCGGGCCGCACCTCCTGCGCGAGCCGGCCTTCCGGGCGGGGCTCACGCGGCTCACCGCGCTCGGCCTCTCGCTGGACGCGTGGGTCTTCCACCCCCAGCTCGCCGACGTGGTCGACCTGGCGCGCGCGTTCCCGGGCGCGAACATCATCGTCGGGCACTGCGGCGGGCCGCTCGGCTACGGGCCCTACGCGGGCAAGCGCGACGAGGTGTTCGGCGCCTGGAAGCCGAGGATCGCCGAGCTGGCCCAGTGCCCGAACGTCACCATGAAGCTCGGCGGCATGATGATGCGGCTGGCCGCCTACGACTACCGCGCCAAGCCCGGGCCGCCCAGCTCCGCCGACCTCGCCTCGCTCTGGCGTCCCTACATCGAGACGTGCATCGAGCTGTTCGGGGCGAGCCGGTGCATGTTCGAGTCGAACTTCCCGGTGGACAAGATGGGCATCGGCTGGGCCGCGCTCTGGAACGCGTTCAAGCGCATCGCCGCCGGCGCCTCGGCCGACGACAAGGCCGCGCTCTTCAGCGGCACCGCGCGGCGCGCCTACCGCCTGGACTGAGCGGCTCGCCCGTCAGCCGCGGCGGCGGAGAGCGGTGGCGGCGCGGGCGAGGGCCTCGATGGCGTCCCAGTCCCCCGCGGCCACGCGGTCGGCCGGCGCGACCCACGACCCGCCCACGCACGGCACGTTGGCGAGCGCCAGATACTCCGGAGCCGTCGCCGCGGTGACGCCGCCGGTCGGACAGAAGACGACGTCAGGGAACGGGGCGCCGAGCGCCCTCAGCATCGCGGGGCCGCCCGCCTGCTGCGCGGGGAAGAGCTTCAGCGCGGTGAAGCCCGCGCCGCGCGCGGCCATCAGCTCCGACGGGGTCATCACGCCGGGGAGCAGGGGATAGCCGATGCCCTCGGCGGCCGCGACCAGCTCGGCGGAGAAGCCCGGGCTCACGCCGAACCGCGCGCCGGCGCGCCCCGCCGCGGCCAGGTCCTCGACCCGCGTGATCGTGCCGACGCCGACGATCGCATCGGGCACGGCCGCGCGCATGGCGCGAACGACCTCGAGGGCCACCGGCGTCCGCAGCGTCACCTCGATCACCGGGAGCCCGCCCTTGACCAGGGCGCGCGCGAGCGGCGCCGCGTCCGCCGGCCGCGTCACGGTCAAGACGGGGATCACCGGCGCGAGAGCGAAAATGTCCCGGATGTCCACGCCGGGAGCATAGAACAATCCCCGGTCTCCACGCGGTCCGAGAACGTTGACGCGGCGCCGGAGCCTGTGTTCAAATGTTGAACGCCAGGGCGCAAGCCCTGGCCGTCCATGAAGCCCCACGTCGAGCGCGATCTCGAGATCCTCACGGCCATCGAGGAGGGCCGCCCGCTCACCCAGCGGGACCTGGCGCAGCGCCTCGGCGTCGCGCTGGGCCTCACCAACCTCTACCTCAAGCGGCTCGCCACCAAGGGCTACATCAAGATCGCGGAGTTCCCGCGCAAGCCCGCGGCGCGCAAGCGCCTCCGCTACCTCCTGACCCCCCGGGGCATCGCCGAGAAGAGCCGGCTCACCTACGAGCACATGGCCCATGCGCTCGCCCTCTACCGGCGCGCCCGTCACACGCTCCGCGAGCGTCTCGCCTCGCTGTCCGACCGGGGCGTCAAGCGCGTGGCCCTCTACGGCACCGGCGAGGCGGCGGAGATCGCATACCTGACCCTCAAGGAGTTCGGCCTCGAGCCCGTCGCGGTCTTCACCCGCGACGGCGGCGGTCGGTTCCTGGGCGCGCCGGTCCGCGCCATCGCCGACCTGGACCCCGACGAGGTCGACGGCCTCATCCTGGCCACCTTCGAGCGGCCGGAGCCCTTTCTGGACGAGGTCCGGCGCCACGGCATCCCGGCCGAGCGCATCATCACCATTCGGCGGGCCGCGGGCGTTCCCACCGTGCGACAGGGAGGGGCGGCGTGAAGCCGAGTGGCGACATCGCGCGGTTCGCGTGGCTCCTGCGCACCTACATCGCCCCGTACTGGCGCTCGGTGGCGCTCCTCATCCTGGGCAGCTACACCGCGGCCACGCTGGCCGCGTGCCTGCCCGTCCTCATGGCGCCCGTCCTCGAGCTCGCCATCGGCCACCACGGCGGTCGGCCGGCGGGCGCGGCGACGGACGGCACCGGGCTCAGCCTGAAGAACCTCGGCGCCGCCGTGCTGGCGTGGCTCGGCGTGGGCGCCACCGAGGACCGCTTCGGCGCCATCGTCCGGCTATGCATGGTGTTCGTGGCGGTGGGCGTGATCAAGGCCGCCGTCGAGTTCGGCAACTACCTCCTCGCCCTGTGGATCCGGGTGCGGGCGGGGGCGGCGGTGCAGATGGACTTGTTCCGCCACCTCATGAATCTCTCGATGAGCTTCTTCACGCGGCACCGCACCGGCGAGCTGGTGTCGCGGCTGGACAATGACACGCGCGCGGCCACCGCGGGGCTCGAGATCATCGTTGGCCAGCTCCTCACCGCGCCCGTCCTGATCGCCGTCTACGGGATCCTCCTCGTGCGCACGAGCCCGCGGCTCGTCTTCGCCGCCGCCGCCGCGTTCGTCCTGCACTGGCTGATCACGCGCGCGGTGCGGGGCCCCATCCGCCGGCTCGCCACCGACCAGTTCTCCGTGTTCGCCGAGCTGGTCGCGCGGTTCCAGGAGGCCATCCTGTCGATCCGCGTGGTGAAGTCGTTCGGCGCCGAGGCGTTCGAGGCCTCGCGCGTGCGGCGGACCCTCGCCGAGGTGCTGCGCGTCAACGTGAAGTTCGGCATCTACAAGCACGCCGAGCAGCCCGCCCGCACGATCGTGAACTACGTCATCGAGATGGGCATCCTGCTGATGGCCGCCTGGGAGCTCCTCGCCGGCCACCTCTCGGTGCCCACGTTCTTCCTGTTCCTCTACGTCGGCCGCGCCGTGATGGTGCAGGTCGGGAACCTGGGCGACGCGTCCAGCCACATCCAGGCCGCCCTCGCCGCGTCCACCCGGCTCGTGCAGCTCCTCGACCTGCGGCCGGACGTGACCGATGGCCCCGAGCCCATCGACGCGTTCCGCGAGCGGATCGTGGTCAACGACGTGTCGTTCGCCTACGGCGCCGAGCCGGTCCTGGAGCACGTCAGCTTCGAGATCGCCCGCGGCGAGCTGGTGGCCCTGGTGGGGCCGAGCGGATCGGGCAAGTCCACGCTCGCCGACCTGGTGCTGCGCTTCTACGATCCCACGCGCGGCGTCATCACCATCGACGGCCGCGACCTGCGCACGCTGCGCCAGGAGTCCTACCGGCGGCTCTTCGGCGTGGTGTCCCAGGAGGCGCTCCTCTTCAACGCGACGATCCGCGACAACATCGCCTACGGGCGCACCGGCCTCGCCGAGGAGGACATCGTGCGCGCCGCCCGCATCGCCAACGCGCACGACTTCATCACGGAGTTCCCCGAGGGCTACGAGACGGTGGTGGGCGACCGCGGGATCCGGCTCTCCGGCGGCCAGCGGCAGCGCGTGGCCATCGCCCGCGCCATCGTCGGCAACCCGGAGATCCTCGTGCTCGACGAGGCGACGAGCGCGCTCGACAGCGAGTCCGAGCGGCTGGTGCAGCAGGCCATCGACCGCGTCATCGAGGGCGCCACCTCGATCGTGATCGCGCACCGCCTGTCCACCGTGCTCCACGCCGACCGCATCGTCGTGCTGAACCGCGGCGGCGTCGAGGCGATGGGACGTCACGCGGAGCTCATCGCCGGCAACGAGACGTACGCGCGCCTGTACCGCCTGCAGTTCTCGGAGGCCGAGCCCCTTGGGCGTCTCTGACCGCCCGTACTTCGACTGGCTCACGGGAGCGCTCGACCGGTGTGAGCGTGCTCGCGGCCTCTTCGGGGCCCTCGGCCGCGCGCGCCCCACCGTGGACGTGTGGGGCCTCGCCGAGCAGCAGCAGACCCCCGCCATGGGCTGGCTGCGAGCGGCCGTCGCCCCCGCGCGGCCCCAGGTGACGCTCCTCGACAAGTTCGGGGACGCCCCGGGCGTCCGGCCCGTGGACCTGAACCGGCTGGACGCGGAGCCCGCCGGCGCGTGCGACGTGGCGACCATCCTCCGGGCCTCGTTCTTCGTGACCGACCCCCCGGGCTTCCTGCGGAACCTGCATCGGCTCCTCCGACCGGGCGGGCTCGCCGTCGTGGACTGGCTGCACGGGTGCTCGGACGCTCCCGTCCTCGACTTCCCCCTCGACCCCCGCTACGGCGACGCTCCGTCGCCCTTCGTGACGACGTACATGGACGCCGCGTTCATGGCGGCGTGTCCCGGCGAGTTCGATCGCTTCATCAAGGACGTGAACCGGCCACCGTGGACGGCCAACCTCGCGCGCCCCGGCCAGCGCGTGGGCGTCGCCGAGCGGCTGCTCCGGATCGCCGAGCTGGGGCCGCAGCGCCAGATCTCGCGCGCGACGTACGCGGAGGCCCTCCGGGCGGACCTCCACCGGGCCGGGAAGCGGCTGGTCGAGCCCGAGCTCCTCGAGCGGCACTTCGAGGTCGTCCACCGCGACGCCCGCTACCTCCACCGCCAGACCGGCAAGTTCAACCTCTACCTCCTGACCGTGCTCCGCCGCCGGGACGGGGGCGAGGGAGACGCCCCGTGACGCTCGACTGGCGCGAGGCGTCCGTCCTCATCACCGGCGGCACCGGCTCGTTCGGGAACGCCTTCGTCGAGGCCATGCTGACGCGCTACCGCCCGCGGCGGCTCGTGGTGTTCAGCCGTGACGAGCTCAAGCAGTCGGAGATGATGGCGCGGTTCGGGCCCCAGCCGTCGCTCCGGTTCTTCATCGGCGACGTGCGCGATCGCGAGCGGCTCGAGCGCGCCATGCACGGCGTGGACGTCGTCGTCCACGCCGCCGCGCTCAAGCAGATCCCGGCGTGCGAGTACAACCCCTTCGAGGCGATCCAGACCAACGTGATCGGCGCGAAGAACGTCATCGACGCCGCCATCGACCAGGGCGTGCGCCAGGTCGTCGCGATCTCGACCGACAAGGCGGTGGGACCGTCGAACCTCTACGGCGCCACGAAGCTCTGCGCGGAGAAGCTCTTCGTGCAGGGCAACGTGTACACCGGTGATCGTCCGACGCGCTTCTCCGTCGTGCGCTACGGCAACGTCATCGGCAGCCGGGGCAGCGTGATCCCGCTCTTCGAGGCGCAGCGGGCATCGGGGAGGGTCACGGTCACGGACGCCCTGATGACGCGCTTCTGGATCCGGCTCCGCGACGGCGTCGAGTTCGCCATCCGCTGCGCCGGGCTCATGCGCGGCGGCGAGATCTTCGTGCCCAAGATCCCGAGCATGCGCGTCATGGACCTGGTGGAGACGGTCGCGCCGGGATGTCAGGTGGAGTTCATCGGGATCCGGCCCGGCGAGAAGCTCCACGAGGTGCTCGTGTCGGAGGATGAGAGCCGGCAGGCCCGGGAGCTCGACGACATGTTCGTGATCGAGCCCATCGATCCCTCCTGGGCGTACGCGGGCTGGGAGGGCAAGCGCCCCGCCCCGGGCTTCCGGTACTCGAGCGACGGCAACGACCGCTGGCTCTCCGGCGAGGAGATGCGGAAGCTCGCCGATGGCTGAGCGGCTCGCGCTCGACGGCGGCGCCCCGGTGCGGGCGGCGATGCTGCCCTACGGCCGCCACGCCGTGGAAGAGGAGGACGTCCAGGCGGTGGCGGCGGCCCTCCGCTCCGGCTGGCTCACCACCGGGCCGCTCGTGGGCGAGCTGGAGCGGGCGGTGGCGGCGGCGGTGGGCGCGGCGCACGCGGTGGCCGTGAGCTCGGGCACGGCGGCGCTCCACGCCGCGGTGGCCGCGGCGGGCGTCGGCCCCGGCGACGAGGTCGTCACCTCGCCCCTCACCTTCGTGGGCTCGGCCAACGCCGTGCTCTACCGCGGCGGCGTGCCCGTGTTCGCCGACGTGCGGGAGGACACGCTGAACATCGACCCCGTGGACGCGGAGATGCGGGTCACCCCGCGCACGCGGGCGCTCCTGCCCGTGGACTACGCCGGCCAGCCCGCCGACCTCGACGAGCTCGGGCGGATCGCCGCCGCCCGCGGCCTCGTGATGATCGAGGACGCGGCCCATGCCCTCGGCGCCGCGTATCGCGGGCGGCCCGTGGGCGCCGTCGCCGACCTCACGACGTTCAGCTTCCACCCCGTCAAGCACGTGACCACCGGCGAGGGCGGCATGGTCACCACGGGCCGCGCCGACCTCGCCGCGGCCATGCGCCGCTTCCGCAACCACGGCCTCGACGCCGACTTCCGCGAGCGCGACGCGCGCGGCCTCGAGTTCGCGCCGATGGTCGAGCTGGGCTTCAACTACCGGCTGCCCGACGTGGCGTGCGCGCTCGGGCTGGCGCAGCTCTCCCGGCTCGAGTCCGGCCTGAAGCGGCGCGCGGAGATCGCCGAGCGCTACCAGGCCGCGCTCGCCGGCGTGGCCGCCGTCACGCTGCCCGCGGTGCTGCCGCACGTCCGGCACGCCTGGCACATCTTCCCGGTGCTCCTGGACCTGCCGCGCCTGTCCGTGGACCGACGCACCGTGCTCGCCGCGCTCCGCGCGGAGGGCATCGGCGTGGCGCTCCACTACGTGCCCGCCTACTGGCACCCGTACTACGAGGCGCTGGGCTACCGCCGGGGCCTCTGCCCGCGGGCGGAGGCGGCGTGGGAGCGCCTCCTGACGCTGCCGATCTTCCCGGCCATGACCGACGCCGACGCCGACGACGTGATCACCGCCGTCCGCAAGGTGCTGGGGCACTACGCGCGATGAGCCTGTCCGTCGTCTTCGTCACCCACGCCGGCCCCGCGATCGGCCTCGGCCACGAGCGGCGCTGCCTCGCGCTGGCGAGCGCCTGGGCCGCCGAGCGGGCGGAGATCCGGTTCGTGATCGCGCCCGACGACGGGTCGGCGGCCCGGCTCGGACGCGCGAGCGGCTCCCTGGTGCGCCTGGGCGCCGCCGGCGTGGCCGTGACCGCGCTCGCGTGGGACCGCGAGCCCGAGCGCGCCCGCGACACGCTCACCCGCCTCGCGCCCGACGTGCTCGTGGTGGACTCGTACGCCGCCTCGACGGAGTTCCTGGCGTCGCTGCGCGAGACGTGCGGCCGGCTCGTCGCCATCGACGACGTGGCCGACCGGCGGCTCCCCGTCCACGTGGTCGTCAACGGCGGCGTGGCCGCGGAGTCGCTGCCGTACGAGCGCGCGAGCGCCACGCGGTTCCTGCTCGGGGCGCGCTACGCCCTGATCGATCCGCGCTTCGCCGCCGCCCGGCCGCCGCGGTCGCGCGGGCGGGTGGACCGCGTGCTGGTGTCGCTCGGCGGCGGGCGCCCGGGCCCGGCGCTCCACGCGGCCCTCGCCGCCGTGGAGACGCAGGTGACGGACGCCGAGGTCGACGTGGTGGTCGGCCCGTTCGCCGGCCCGGGCCTGCCCGGCGGATTGCGCAAGAACCGCCTCGTGCTCCATCGCGACCCGCCCGACATGCAGCGCCTCATGCAGGGCGCCGACCTCGCCATCTCCGGCGCCGGGGTCACGCTGTACGAGCTGGCCGCCACGGGCACCCCGACGGTGGCGGTGCAGATGGCCGACAACCAGGCGGCCAACGCCACGGCCTTCGGCAACGCGGGCGCGGCCGTGCTCGCCGGAGACGCCGCGTCGCCGCGTCTGCCCGAGGCGCTGGCCGACGCGGTGGGCCGCCTGGTCGAGAGCCCGGCGCACCGGTCCGGCCTCGCCGGCCGCGCGCGCGACCTGGTCGACGGCGCCGGGGCCATCCGCGCGGCCCGCGAGATCGGCGGCCGGATCGGGTCGGCGATGGCCCGGTGATGGACGCGATCGAGATCGGCGGCCGGCGCGTGGGGGCGGGGGCGCCGTGCTTCGTCATCGCCGAGGCGGGCGCCAACCACAACCGGAGCCTCGCCATGGGCCGCGAGCTGATCGACGCCGCGGCCGAGGCCGGCGCCGACGCGGTGAAGTTCCAGACCTACTCGGCGGAGACGCTCTACTCGCGGAAGACGCCGCGCTTCTCGTACCTGGAGGGGGTCAGCGACAAGGACACCTGGGACCTCATCAAGGAGATCGAGCTGCCGCGCGAGTGGCAGGCCGACCTCTCCGCCTACGCCGCGCGGCGGGGCATCCCGTTCTTCTCGAGCCCGTTCGACCATCGCGCCGTGGACGAGCTCGACGCGCTCGGCGTGCCCGCGTTCAAGATCGCCTCCTTCGAGATCGTGGACCTGCCGCTCATCCGTCACGCCGCCGCCAAGGGCCGGCCCCTCATCGTGTCCACCGGCCTGGCCACGCTGGAGGACATCGACGACGCGCTCGGGGCGTGCCGGGCCGCCGGCAACGAGCAGGTGGCGCTGCTCCAGTGCGCCTCGCTCTACCCCGCGCCCCCCGCCGTCATGAACCTGCGCGCGATGGAGACCATGCGCCGGGCCTTCGGCGTCCCGGTGGGGCTGTCCGACCACACCCGCGGCATCCACGTCGCGGTGGCCGCGGCCGGGCTCGGGGCCGCGCTCGTCGAGAAGCACTTCACGCTGAACCGCGCGCTCCCCGGGCCCGATCATCCGTTCGCGGTGGAGCCTCGCGAGCTCGCCGCGATGGTGAGCCAGATCCGCGAGGTCGAGGCCGCGCTCGGCGACGGCCGCAAGCGCGGGCCGGCGCCGGAAGAGATGGAGATGCACGAGAAGGCCCGCCGGAGCCTCGTGGCCGCGCGCTTCATCGCCCGGGGCGCCACGATCGAGCGGGACATGATCGCGATCAAGCGGCCGGGCTTCGGGATCCGCCCCAAGATGCTCGACCTGGTCGTCGGGCGCGTGGCGCGCGTCGACATCGAGGAGGACACCGTGCTCACGTGGGAGCTCCTGTGAGCCCCGCCGCGCCCGCGCGCTACGTGCGCCTGCGCGGCGCGCTCCTCGCCGACTCGGAGCGCGTCTGGGTGTGGCGCAACGACCCCGAGACGCGCGCGGCGTCCTTCGACCCGGCGGCCATCCCGTGGGAGACGCACGAGGAGTGGTTCCGCGAGACGCTGAGCCGCCACGACCGGCGCCTGTACATCGTGGTCGCCGACGGCACGGACACCGGCGTGGTGCGTCTCGACGTGGTCGACGCGGAGGCGGAGGTGAGCATCCACCTGGCCCCCGAGGCGCGCTACCGCGGGATCGGCGCGCTGGCCCTCCGCGCCGTCGTCGGCGAGGCGTTCGACGGCCTCGGGCTCACGCGCGTGTACGGCAGCATCCGGCCCGACAACCAGCCGTCGCTCGCGGCGTTCGCCAAGGCCGGCTTCGGCCTCATGCAGACGGGCAACGTGGTGACGGCGGTGAAGTCCACGCGGGACCTGCCGTGAAGGGTCTCGGCTACTGGACGCTCACCGGCGCCAAGCGCGTGCGCGGCGGCCTCGTCGACCATCTCCGCGGCACGCCGCTCTGGGGCCCGCTCCGCGCCGCCTTCCACGCCGTGTCGCCGCTCTGGCGCAACGCGCTCGTCCGCCGCGCCACCGTGGCGGTGCGCGGGCCCATCTACCGCGCCGATCCGCGCGGCTACTGGCAGCGCGAGGGCGGCCGGCGCTACCTGCAGGACGAGGCGCACATCCTGGGGCCGGGCTCGCTCACCGAGCGGCAAGGGGAGTTCCTCGCCGCCGCCATCGCCGATCTCGGGGCGAAGAGCGTGCTCGAGGTGGGCGTCGGCTACGGCCGGCTCCTCCGTGAGATCGGCGCGCGGCTGCCCGTCCGCCTCGCCGGCGCCGACTTCAGCGAGCCGCAGCTCCACGCGGCCCGCGAGTACCTCGCGCCCGCGGCGCCGCCGCTGGTCCTGGCCGACGCCACGCGCGGGCTCCCGTTCGGCGACCGGAGCTTCGACCTCGTGTACACGCAGGGCTCGCTGATGCACGTGCCGCCGCCCGGCGACCGCGCGTACCGCGCCGAGCTGGCCCGGGTGGCCCGGCGCTTCGTGGTCCACACGGAGGACGTGCAGGAGACCGAGAGCACGTTCGCCCACGACAACGCCGGGCAGTACCGCGAGCTGGGGCTCCGCGTGCGCCGCGACGAGCCGTACGCGCTCGAACATGCCGGGGCAGCGGATGCGCTTCCAGGTGTTCGAGCGCGCGGGCGGCGGCTGATCGCGTGATCTCGTCGTCATCGGGGCCGGCGGCTGATGCGTCTCCTCGTCATCGGCACGGGCTCGATCGGCACGCGCCACGGCCGGAACCTCGTCGCGCTCGGCCAGGACGTGACGGCGTGGGACGCCGATCCCGCGCGTCTCGCCAGCCTCGCCGCGCTCCCGGGCGTGACGCGGGCGGCGAGTCTCGAGGCGGGGCTGGCCGCGCGGCCGGACGCGGTGGTGGTGTGCACGCCGCCCGCCACGCACGTGGCGCTCGCCCGGCGGGCCGTCGAGGCGGGCGCCCACGTCTTCGTCGAGAAGCCCGTCGCGCCGGTGTCCGACGAGGTGCCCGAGCTGATCGACCTCGCGCGCCGGCACGGCCGCGTGCTGATGGTGGGCTTCAACCTGCGGTTCTTGCCGAGCCTCGCCCGGGTCAAGGCCCTGCTCGACGCCGGCCGGATCGGCCGCGTCCACGCCGTGCGCGCGGAGTTCGGCTTCCATCTCCCGGACTGGCGGCCCGGGCGCGACTACCGCGACAACTACGCGGTGAGCCGGGAGATGGGCGGCGGCATCCTGCTCGACGCCATCCACGAGCTGGACTACCTGGGCTGGATGCTCGGCGACGTGACCGAGGTGTTCTGCGCGGCGGCCCACGTGTCGGACCTGGCCGGCGACACCGAGGACCTCGCCGAGATCACGCTCCGCTTCGCGGGCGGCGCGCTCGGCCAGGTCCACCTCGACTACATCCGCCGCGCGTATCGCCGCACGCTCGAGCTGATCGGCGCGGCCGGCGTGATCGAGTGGGAGTACCCGGCGTGCCGCGTCACCGTGCGCGGGCCCGCGCCCGACGCGGTCGAGGTGGCCCACGCGGGAGACGACGGCCCGGCGGAGGCGATGTACGTCGCGGAGATGCAGCACTTCCTCCACTGCTGCGAGGGACGCGCCGTGCCGCGGGTGGACGGCGACGAGGCGCTCCGCTCGCTGCGGCTCGTCGAGGCGGCCAAGGCGTCGGCGGCGAGCGGCGGCTGGGTGAAGCCCTGATGCCGGCGCGCGTGGTCGCGATCATCCAGGCCCGGCTCGGCTCGACGCGGCTGCCCGGCAAGACGCTGGCCGACATCGGCGGCCGCCCGATGCTCGCCCACGTGGTCGAGCGCGTCCGCGCCACGCCCGGGATCGACGCGGTGGTGATCGCCACGACGACGCGCCCGTCGGATGACCCGCTGGTCGACTGGGCCTCGCGCGCCGGGCTGGCGTGCGCGAGGGGCAGCGAGGAGGACGTCCTCGACCGGTTCCGGACGGCGCTGTCGATGCATCCGGCGGATGCCGTCGTGCGCGTGACGCCGGACTGCCCTCTCCTCGACCCCGACGTGGCCGGGCGGGTCGTGGCGACGTGGCGCGACGCCGGCGGCGCGCTCGACTACGTCAGCAACGTCCACCCGCCCACGTTCCCGGACGGCCTCGACACCGAGGTGATCTCCCGGCGCGCGCTCGCTCGCGGCATCGGCGCGAGGCCACCGACCCCGCGGACCGCGAGCACGTCACGCCGTTCGTGTGGCGCCAGCCCGACCGGTTCCCCGCCGGGCGCGTCGAGCACTCCACGGACCTCTCGGCGCTTCGCTGGACCGTCGACACGCCGGCCGACCTCGCCTTCGTGCGCGCGGTCCACGAGCGCCTGGCGCCGCCGGGCGGGACCGGTACGGGATGGCCGCCGTGCTCGCCGTGCTCGATCGCGAGCCCGGAGCTCGCGGCGATCAACGCGGGCCAGACGCGCAACGAGGGCTACGCGCGGTCCGTCGCCGCGTCGCGCGCCCGCGCGGAGGAGGCGCGGCGGTGACGCGGTCCTTCGAGCGCTCGCTCGAGATGCTGGCCCGCGCGCGAGCGGGTCGTGCCCGGCGCCTCGCAGACCCTGAGCAAGGGCCCGGCGATGTTCGTGGAGGGCGCGTATCCCGTGTTCCTCCAGCGCGGCCGGGGCTGCCGCGTGTGGGACGTGGACGGCAACGAGTACGTCGACTACATCCTGGGCCTCGCGTCGATCACGCTCGGCTACGCGTACCCGGCGATCACCGAGGCGGTGGCGCGCCAGGTCGCCGAGGGCAGCATCTTCTCGCTGCCGCACCCGCTGGAGGTCGAGGTGGCCGAGCGCCTCACCGAGGTCATCCCGTGCGCGGAGATGGCGCGCTTCGTGAAGACGGGCTCGGAGGCGGACGCCGCCGCCGTCCGCATCGCGCGCGCGGCCACCGGCCGCGAGCGAATCGTCTGTCTGCGGCTACCACGGCTGGCTGGACTGGCACGCGATCACCACGCCGCGCGCGAAGGGCATCCCGAAGGACTTCGCGCGGTTCGTCGCGCCCTTCGCCTACAACGACCTGGACTCGCTGGAGGCCGCGCTGGACGAGCACCGCGGGCAGGTGGCCGCCGTCATCATGGAGCCCGTGCTGCTGGACGAGCCGCGCCCGGGCTTCCTCGCCGGGGTCAAGGCCGCCGCGCACCGGCACGGCGCGCTCCTCATCTTCGACGAGATCGTGTCGGGCTTCCGCTGGGCGGTGGGCGGCGCGCAGGAGCGCTTCGGCGTGGCGCCGGACCTCGCCACGTTCGGCAAGGGCATGGCCAACGGCCTGCCCGCTCGCCGCGGTGGTGGGCCGGCGCGAGCTCATGCGCGAGTTCGACGAGGTGTTCGTGTCGAGCACGTTCGGCGGCGACACGCTGGCCCTCGCCGCGTGCCGCGCCACGCTCGACGAGTACGCGCGCCAGCCCGTGATCGCGCGCCTGTGGGAGATGGGCCGGCGGTTCCAGGACGGCTTCCGGGCCATCGCGGCGCGGCTCGGCGTGCCCGCCCGCTGCGTCGGCTATCCCGTGCATCCGAAGATCGTCATCGACCACGAGAGCGAGCGCGTCCAGCGACTGCTGACGAGCCTCTTCCTCCAGGAGACGGCCGAGCGCGGCGTCATCTTCCACTTCGCCGGCTTCAACGTCTCGTTCTCCCACACGGAGGCGAACGTCGACGCGAGCCTCGAGGCCTGCGCGGGCGCGCTCGCCGTGGTGGGCGAGGCGATGGCCGACGGCCGCGTGGCCGAGCGCCTCCGCGGCCAGCCCTACCAGGAGGCGTTCCGCCGCTCGTGACGCGCATCGCGTTCCTGATCAAGCGGAAGAACTACTACCGCGTGCTCGGCGCCGTGGTGGAGGAGGCGCTCCGCCGCGGGTGGGCGGTGGAGTGCTGGCACGACCACGCCCAGGCGCGCGACGGGTGGAAGGGGCACGAGTTCCCCGACCACGTTCCCGCGTTCGCCGCCGGCGCTCCGCGGGTGATCCCGTTCCAGGGAACGTCCGAGCTCGCCGAGCGCTTCGAGGTGGACCCGCCCGACGCCGTGGTCTGCGTGGACCCGCCCGAGCCCGAGGTGGCGGCGGTGACGAAGGCGCGCTGGTTCTGGCTCCAGTTCGCCGCGGACCTCGTGCTCCATCCCCACGCGCCGCGCGGGCTGCGCGACGCCACCGCGGTGGGCGTGTACAGCCCCTGGTGGACGCGGCGCCTCCGCCGGAACTTCAGCGAGGACCTGGGCGCAGCGAGCATCCGCGACAAGGCGGTGCCGGTCGGCATGCCCATGCTCGACCTGGTCGCAGGGATCGATCCGGACAAGGTGCGCTGGACGTACGGGCTGCCGTGCGACCGTCCGCTCGTCCTCTACCTCCCGTACCCGATCCTCTCCACGGAGCCGCGCCCGTGGCTGCGGCGGGCCGTCGGCGGCTGGACGCGCGCGGCGCGCGCCGTCAACCGCCGCCTCCGCCCGCCCCGGACGGACCGGCGCATCGTGGAGGCGCTCTCCGCGTTCTGCGCGCGTCAGGGCGCCGCCCTCGTGGTGAAGGGACGGATCAAGGACCCGAGCCCGCCCTATCTCAAGCGCGCCGCGGACGCCCACTTCGAGGACCAGCCCTACCACCCACCGGTGATCCTCGAGCTGCTGCGCTGCGCCTCGCTCTCCGTGCACTACTACAGCACCGCCGTGCTGGAGTCCGTCTACGCGGGCGTGCCGAGCCTCTGCCTCGGCCCCGAGCCGCGCGACATGGGCCTCGACCGCGGCAACGCCACGCTGATCCACAACGGGCGGCCGGGCGGGATCTACAACTGGGCGGGCGCCGCGCACTGGCGGCCCCTCGCCGAGGCCGCCGACGTGCTCGGCCGCTCCCGCCTTGCCGACTTCCCGTTGGAGGCCGAGGCCCGGCGCCGCTACGTGGCGGAGTTCCTCGGCCCAGACGACGGGCGCGCTTCCGTGCGCTTCCTGGACCTCGTGGCCGATCGGCTGGCCTGAGGCGGGTGAGATGGACGGGCGCTCCTGCGTCGGCGTCGGGATCGTGAATGAACGGCGAAGCGGCACGCCGCGTGTCCGCAGAATCGCGATGTTGGCCCGCTCGCTGAAGCCGAGAGCCGCGTTCCTTCACAACCTCGTCGGGCGGGTCTGAGGGGCGGCGGATGCACTGGCGGGACCTCGTGTGCCGGCGGCGCCTGCAGCTCCTCGACCGCGTCGGGCTCAACCGGGGCTGGCTCCGCGAGCTCTCGGGCTACTACCGCGGCATGACCGAGCAGGAGTTCTGGGTCCGCTACACGCTGGGCCGCATGGATGCGGCCACGCTGTGGGAGCGGAAGCCGCGCACGTCGGAGGCGGACTACCGGTCGTTCTACGCGGAGAGCGACTACTGGGTGCTCCGGCAGATGTACTACCACCGCGCGAGCTGCTTCCACTGGATCGCGCGGACGCTCGCCGCCGCCTCCACCGCGGGCGACTTCTGCGAGTACGGCTGCGGCGTGGCCCCCGTCACCGCGTGGCTCCGCCCGCGCTTTCCCGGCTGGCGCTATACCCTCGTCGACGTGCCGTCGGCCATGCTCGAGTTCGCGCGCTGGCGCTTCCGGGGCGTGGCGTCGGTGGACGCTGCGGCGCCCGGGCTCGGCGCCGACCTGCCGCTGGCGCGCGCCTACGACGCCATCGCGTGCCTCGAGGTGCTGGAGCACGTGGTGAGCCCGCTCACCGTGGTGCGGCACCTCGTGGACCACCTGAAGCCGGGCGGCGCGCTGTTCCTGAACTTCGTCGACGAGGCGGGAGGCGACGAGAACCTCGCCGAGGCGGCGGCGGAGCGCTCGGCCACCATCGAGTACCTGAACGCGACGCTCGAGGGCGTCACGCCGCTCGCCATCCGGGGCGCCGACGTGATCCACGGCCACTATGTCAAGCCGCGCCGCTGAGACGCCCGCCGCGCCGGCCCTGGCCGGCCGCCTCGAGGCGTACTACACCCGCTACTACCGGGACGCCCTCGGCATTCCCGGCTGGCGCGAGCTCGTGGCGGTGCGCCTCGACGACCTCGCGTACGAGGGACAGCGGCTGGCCCGGCTCGAGGCCGCCATCGAGCGCACGGTCGACGGGCTCGCGGTGCTGAACGTCGGCTGCGGGACGGGCGGCTTCAACGCGGTCGCCGCGAAGGCCGGCGCCGCCGTCTGCGGGGTGGATCCCTCCGGCGAGGCCGTGGCGATCGCCGCGGCGCGGCTTCCCGGCGGGGTGCTGCGCGCCGCCGCCGAGGACCTTCCGTTCGCGGACGCGAGCTTCGACCTCGTGTACTGCTACTCCACGCTCGAGCACGTGGCCGACGCGCGGCGCGCGACGTCCGAGATGGTCCGCGTGCTCCGGCCCGGCGGCCTCGTCTACCTGCACACGCCGAGCCGCTGGGGCTGCTTCGAGACGCATTACAAGGTGCTCTGGCTCCCCGGGCTGCCCGCCGCCGCGCAGGCGGCCTACCTGCGCCTTCGCCGCCGGCCCACCGCGTTCCTCGGCACGCTCCGGCTCTCGTCCCTCGCCGAGTGCCGCGGGCTCCTCGCCGGCGCGGGCGCGCGCGTCGTCCGCGTCCTCGACGACGGCGCGCGCCGGCCGGTCCCGACCCGAGCGTGGCCGCTCATCCGCGCCTACTACCGGCTCTCCGGCGTCCAGCCCCACGTGGAGCTGGTCGCGGTGAAGGGCGCGCGCGCGTGAGGATCTGCTCTCCCCACTGCGGCATCGACCCGGGCACCAACTCCGGCGGGGAGACCTACGAGCGCGAGCTGCTCCGGCACCTGGCCGCGCGCGGCCACGTCATCGACATCATGCTGGCGCGCCACAAGCGCCACCCGGAGGGCGTGCGGAACTGGGCCATCCACCGGCTCCCCATCGGGCGGGGCCTGGTGTGGCCGGTGGCGATGGCGCTCCTGCCCCCGCTGATCGCGCGCCTGCACGCGCGCACGCGCTTCGACCTCCTGCGCGCGCACTCGCTGCGCTTCATCGGGCCCGCCGCCCTCATCGCGCGGCGGCGCTACCGGCTGCCCGTGCCCGTCGTGGCCCACCATCACCACCTGGACCCGGACCGGCTGAACCGGCTGATCGAGGCGCGGGTGATGCGCGCGGCCGAGCGCGTGGTGGTGGGCAGCGAGTTCGCGCGCCGGCAGGCCGCGGCGGAGCTGTCCGTGGCGCCGGAGCGCTTCGCGGTGGTGCCGTACGGGGTGGACCCCCGCTTCCAGCGCGGGCCGCGCCCGGAGCGGCTCGTCGCGCGCCACGGGCTCGGGGGCAAGCTCGTCACGCTCTACCTGGGCGGGCTGAAGGAGCGGAAGAACCTCTTCTTCCTCCTCGACTGCTGGGCGGACGTGGCGCGCGAGCGCCCCGACGCCCACCTGCTGGTGGCCGGGTCCGGGCCGCTCGGCCAGCGCCTCACGCGCCACGCGGCGGGCCTGGGCCTCGAGGGGCGCGTCACCTTCGCCGGCTACGTGGCGGAGGAGGAGAAGGTCGACTACTACAACGTGGCCGACGCGTTCTTCTTCCCCTCCGCCATGGAAGGCTTCGGCCTCACCGTGGCCGAGGCGATGTCGTGCGGCGTGCCGGTGGTGGCGTCGAACCGCGGCTCGCTGCCCGAGGTGGTGGACGACGGCGAGAGCGGCCTCCTCGGCGACCCGGAGGACCGCGGCGACATGGCCGGCAAGCTCGCGCTCCTGCTCTCCGACCCGGCGCTGCGCGCCAAGCTCGGGGCCGCCGGCCGCGCGCGCGTCGAGCGCGACTTCCGGTGGGAGCGCTGCGCCGAGGCGACCGCGCGGGTGTACGAGGACGTGCTGGATGACTGGCGGAGCCGTCGCGCTCAGGCTGGATGACGTCGGCGCGGCGTCCAAGCGCCACGAGGTCTACGGCCGGACCCGCATCCCGCTGGGCCCGCTCAGCCTGCCGTTTCCCGGGAACTTCCTTTTCCTGAAATACTGGCCGCCGATCCGCCGCTGGGGGCCGTACGCGGAGCTGACCGCCGCGGACTGGGAGCGCATCATCGCGGCGCTGGAGTCGGCGGGGGCGCGGATGACGGTGGGCGTGACCGCGGGCTGGGTCGAGCGCGACGGCCGCGTCGTGCCGTTTCCGGAGAAGTTCCCCGACGCGGCGGCCGCGCTGCGCGAGGGCGCGCGGTCCGGCCGCGTCGAGGTGGCCAACCACGGCTACACGCACTGCGTGCTCCAGGACGGCCTCTTCCGGCCGCGGCTCTTCGCGGGCAACCGGCAGTTCCACCGCGAGTTCTTCGACTGGCTGCCGGAGGCGACGCACCGGGAGCACCTCCGTCGCGCGCAGGGCATCCTCGAGGGCTACTTCGGCGCTCCGGTGGTGACGCTGGTCCCGCCCGGCAACGTCTTCTCGTTGAAGACCCTGGCCGCGGCGGCGTCCGTGGGCCTGCGTCACGTCTCGTGCCGCGACGTGGCGCGGCTCGGCGCCTTCGAGGGCCTGACGCTCGTCGACGACGAGCGGGTGATCGCGCTGCACGACCGCGACGTGGTGCTCGGCGGCGTCGGCGCGCTCACGCGCGTGCTCGCGCGGGGCGCCCGCCGGCGGGCTCGTGACGGTGCGCGAGATCGCGGAGGCGGCCGCGTGAGCGACCTGGGCGACTCCATTCGTGCGCTCATTCCAGGGGCGGCGGGTGGGGGCCCGGGGTCGCGGGGCGACGTCGCACGCGTGCGCTGCCCCGCTGGGACTGGGCTCCATCCGGGCGCGCTGGGTACGACGCCGGTTGGAGGGGAAGCACCCCTCGACCCCGGGCCCCCACCCACCGCCTCTGCAAGCGCGCTGTTGACTGCGGGATCGGATGACGCACGGGGGTGCCTCGCGACGCCGGGCCTCCACCCGCCGCCCCTGAATGAGCGCATGAACGTAGCGCACGGGAGCGCGCGCGTGAGGATCTGCCTCGTCAACGAGTACTTCCCGCCGTGGGCGCCCGGCGGCGCGGAGTGGAGCGCCGAGGCCCTGGCCCGCGGCCTCGCCGGGCGCGGCCACCAGGTCGTGGTCGTGACGCCGAACTACGGCGGGCCCGCCCGGGAGGAGCGGGACGGCTTCCGCATCGTGAGGTTCCCGTTCCCGCTGAAGCGCCCGCCGGGGCGGGCGACGGTGCCGTCGAAGTGGCTCGCCAACCCCCTCTTCTACCGCTACGCCGCGTTCTGGATCCGGCGGATCGTCGCGCGCGAGGGCGCTGACGTGATCCACGTCCAGAACAAGCACACGCTGATCCCCGGCGCGCGGGCGGGCCGGGCCCTCGGCGTGCCCGGTGATCCTCACCATCCGGGACGCGAGCATCATCGACGCCGCGCCGATGTGCCTGCACGCGGGCGACCGCATGCCCGCGGACTGCGGCGTGCGCAAGCTCTGGCGCGAGTGCTCCGAGGAGTACTTCGCGCGTCTACGTGCGGGGCCGCCGGGGGAAGCTGCGGTCGAAGCTCGCATTCCTCTACTTCTGGTGGGACAGCCGGCGGAAGCAGCGATGGCTCTCGCGGATCGACGCGGTGATCGGCGTGTCCAACGGCATCCTCGACATCTACCGGCGCTCCGGGCTCCTCGACGGCGTGCGCGTGGAGACGCTGTACAACCTGCCGCCCGCCGCCCCGCCGCCCGCGCCGGCGGCGGTGGAAGCTCTCCGCGACCGGCTGGGCGTCCGCGGGCGGCGCGTCGTCCTCTACGTCGGCAAGCACTCGCCGGGCAAGGGCACGCCCGACCTGGCGCGGGCCGCGGCCGAGGTGGTCCGCGCCGTGCCCGACGCCACGTTCCTCTCCGTGGGCGACGGCGAGCTCGCCGATGGCGCGCCGATCCGGCGGCTGGGCCCGCTCCCCAACGCGGACGTCCTCGCCCTCTACCCCATCGCCGACGTGGTGGTGGTGCCCTCGGTGATCCCCGAGGCGCTCAACCGCGTCCTCATCGAGGCCATGACGGCGGGCCGCGCGGTGATCGGCACCCGCGTCGGCGGCACGCCGGAGCTGGTCATCGATGGGCGCACGGGCCTCCTGGTCGAGCGCCACGATCCCGCGGGCCTCGCCCGCGCGATCGAGACGGTGCTGACCGACGACGGTCTCCGCGCCGCGATCGGCGCAGGCGCCCGCCGCCACGTCGAGGCGCACCTGGACGCCGGCGTCGTCCTCGACCGCCTCGTGGCGCTCTACGAGGCCGCCATCCGCGCGCGGAAGGGCGGGCGCCGGTGAGGGTGGGGCTCCTGCCCGCGCTCGGCGGCTCCATCGCCGCGCTGCGCGCGTCCGGCCAGGACTCGCGGCTCGTGGACGGCTACCTGGCGCCGTACGCGCGCGCGTTCGACGGCGTGACGTACTTCTCGTACGTGCCCGGAAGCGCTGGCCGACTACACCTCCGACCCCGCGCTGCTCGCCGCCGTCGTCGTGCGCGCGCCCGCCCGGCCGGCGCCGCGGCTGCGTCCGCGCCGTGAGCCTCGCCGTCACCGAGCGCCGGCTGCTCCGCGCCGCGTCGGTGCTCCGCGTCTTCCAGGTGACCGGCGTGATCCCGGCCCTGATCGCGCGGCGCGTCTGGGGCGTTCCCTTCGTGACCACCTACGGGTTCTGGTACGCGAAGCTCTCGCGCCCGGGGCTGCCGCGCCTCGCCAAGCTCGCGCTGGAGCGCGTCGGGCTGCGAGCGGCGGCGGGCGTGATCGTGACCACCACCGAGCTGGGCGACCACGTCGCGCGCATCGTCGGGTCGGCCGAGCGCGTCCACCTCGTGCCGAACGGCGTCGACACCGTCCGCTTCGCTCCCGGCCCGCCGCGGGCGTCCGCGGGGCCGCGGCGCGTCCTCTACGTGGGCCGCCTCGAGCCGGAGAAGAACCCCGGGGCGCTCGTCGAGGCCGCGGCGCGGCTCTCGGCCCGGGACGTGCGCGTGTGCCTGGTCGGGGCGGGCTCGCTCGAGCCCGATCTTCGCGCGCGCGCCGCCGCGCTCGGGGTGAACGTCGAGTTCGCCGGCGTCGTCGATCATCGCCGGCTGCCCGAGCGCCTCCGGGAGGCCGACGCGTTCGTCCTGCCCTCGTTCACCGAGGGCCATCCCAAGGCGCTGATCGAGGCGATGGCCGCGGGCGTGCCCTGCGTGGCCTCGGACTGCGCGGGCAACCGCTCCCTCGTGGACGACGGCGAGACGGGCGCGCTCTTCGACCCGCGCCGCCCGGACGCGCTGGCCGCGTGCCTCGACCGGGTGCTGGGCGACCGCGACGCGGCCCTCGCCATGGGCCGGCGCGCCCGCGACCGGGCGGTGAAGGAGCTGGACCTCGCGACGCTCGTCGATCGCGAGATCGCGCTGCTCCGCTCGGTCGCCCGCTCATGAGCGCCGCTCCACAGCCGGCGCGCGGGCGGCCCTAATGACCCTCGCAGAATGCGGTAACCGCCACGGGCCTCTACAATCCCACCGCTCGGCATTCGTCTGATGCGCGGGGCTCAATAGCGTGCCCCTCGCGTACTACTCCCGGGCCGCCACCGAGGAGTTCTGGTCCGAGCACTGGGGAGGGCAGGACGTGGACGCGCTCCTCGACGTGGCCCGCCGGTCGCCCCTCACCGCGCTCGTGGAGTCCGGGCTCCCGCGCGCGGGCGTGGTGGTGGAGGCGGGATGCGGGCTGGGCCAGTACGTGATCCTGCTGCGCGAGCGCGGGCACCGCGCGGTCGGCGCGGACTGGAGCGTCGACGCGCTCCGCCGCGGGCGGGCGCGCGCGGCCGGCGCGCCGCTCGCCGCCATGGACCTCGGCGCCCTCGGGATGCGCGACGGCGCGGCCGCGGCCTACCTCTCGCTGGGCGTGGTCGAGCACGACGTGGCGGGTCCGGAGCGGCTCCTCGCCGAGGCCCGCCGCGTGCTGGCCCCGCGCGGCCGGCTCGTGCTTTCGGTGCCGTACCTGAACGGCGTCCGGCGGCTCTTCCGCGCCGCCCTCCTCCGGCGACAGCGCGCGGTGCGCGCGGCCGGCGGCGAGTTCTACCAGTACGCGTTCACGCGCCCCGAGGTGCGGCGGTTCCTGGATCGCGCGGGGTTCGACGTGCTCTCGCTGTCGCCCTACGACCCCGCGCGCATTTTGAGGCAGGCGCTCCGCGCCGCGGCCCGGCGCGACGGCGCCCGCGCGCCACGGCCGGCCACCGTGCCGCGCGCGGCGGGCGGCGGACGGCCGGCGGCCGGCGTCGCGCGCCGCCTGCTCTACACCGGGCCCGCGCTGCGCCTGCTCGGGCACATGATCCTCGCCGTGGCCGAGAAGCGGTGACGGCGGCGCCGCGCGTCAGCGTGGTGATGGGCGTGCGCGACGGCGCGCGGTGGCTCGCCGAGGCGGTGGACAGCGTCCTGGGCCAGACCCTCGCCGACCTCGAGCTGATCGTGGTCGACGACGGCTCCACCGACGCCACGCCCGACCTCCTCACCCGCTACCGCGACCCGCGGCTGACCGTGCTGCGCCAGCCCGCCGGCGGCCTCGCGCGCGCGCTCAACCGGGGGCTCCGGCTCGCCTCGGCGCCACTCGTGGCCCGGCTCGACGCCGACGACGTCGCGCTGCCCGAGCGGCTCGCCCGCCAGGTGGCCTTTCTCGACGCGCGGCCGGAGGTCGGCCTCCTGGGCAGCGCCTGCCGGGCCATCGGTCCGTCGGGGGATCCGCTCGACGACGAGCGCCCTCCCCAGGACGACGCGGCGATCCGCCGCGCCCTGATCCGGCGGAACCCGTTCGTGCACTCCACGATCGTCGTGAGGCGGAGCGTGATCGACCGGGCCGGGGGCTACGACGAGTCGCTCCCGGTGGCGCAGGACTACGAGCTGTGGATGCGGGCGAGCGGCGTCACGCGGATGGCCAACCTCCCCGACGTGCTCGTGCTGCGGCGGCTCGGCCCCGATCGCGTGTCGGTGGCGCGCGACACGGAGCGGCTGCGCGCCGAGGTACGCGTGAAGCTGACCGCGCTGCGCGCCGGCGTCTACCCCGCGTGGTGCGGGGTGTTCCTCGTGAAGCCCCTGGCCGCCCTCGCGCTGCCCGCGCCCGCTCGCCACGCGCTCCGCCGGTGGCGCCGGAGGGGTTGACTGCGCCCTGACCCGTCCCTATTGTTCCGCCATTGTCCAGCCGGCGGTTCCCCGTTCGGGTTGTGACGGAATGGGGATCTCGCCTTCAGCGAGGGGGTGAACACCGCGGTTCTGCGGACCCGCGGCGTGCGGCAGCGGGCAGTCGCGTCCAGCGGGGGCTCGCGTGTCGTGACGTAGTCGGCCGCCAAGCTCCCGGAAAAGCGACGGTCCGGCGCCGCGGCGCATTGACAAGCCGCGACGGTTCCCGGATCATCCGACGGACAGCGCATGGCCACCGCCTCCGCGACCGCTCCAGCGTGTTCGACGTTGCCGGGCCGGTCTCGATGCCCGGCCCGCTCATGAGCCCGCCCGACCACCAGACCAGCGTCCGTGACGACGCGATGAAGACTCGAGCAGGAGAGCCAACCCGATGCGCACGTTCCGGCTGATCGCCGTCGTGCTTGCCGTCGCCGCATTCCCGCGCCGCTCGCCGGCCCAGCCCGCGCCCGCCGGCGTGGTCACGAGCATCGTCGGCCAGGTCACCGTGGCCCGCACAGCCACCCCCGCGCCCGTCGCGCTCAAGTTCGACGATTCGCGTGTTCCGCCGCGACCGCATCGAGAGCGTCCGGTCTCCGTCGCCCGCGTGCTGGTGTCGAGGCGCACGTGACGGTGCGCGCGCTGTCGGCCTTCACGGGTCGTAGCGGCGCGTGCGCATCGCTCTCCTGACCGAGCGGATGCGGGCGGGGTTCGGAGCCGACCTCGCCCACCACCACATCGCGGACCACCTGGCGCGGCGCGGGCACCGGGTGACGGTGTTCGCGAGCGTGGCCGACGGCTCGTACGGCGAGGCGGCCTACGAGCTGGTGCGCGTGCCCGTGCCGGCCACCACCTGGTTCCCGCGCTACGAGGCGAACGCCCGGCGGGCCCTCGTCCCCGTGCTCGCCTCCTCGCCGGACCTGGTCCTCGTCGGCACGTTCCCGTTCTTCTCGCTGCTGCCCGAGCTGGCCGCGCGCGTGCCCTGCGTGGCCATCGACTTCGGCATCTGCTCGACGGAAGGCTTCCGGCTCTGGACCCGGCTGAACTTCGCCTACATGCGCTTCACCCAGCACCGGCGCTACTTCCCCCACGCGCGCCGGATCGTGGCGATCTCGGAGTTCGTGCGGCGCGAGCTGCCCGCCTCGCTCCAGGACCGGACGAGCGTCATCTACCTGGGCGTCGATCACTACCCGGACGAGGACGCGCGAGAGGCGCGCGCGCGGGAGCTCAGGCGCGCGCGGGGCATCGGCGACGACGAGACGCTCGCGCTCTACGTCGGCCGGCTGAACCCCGCGGGCCAGCCGTACAAGGGGACGGCCGAGCTGGTGCGCGTGTACCAGGAGGCGCGGAAGGCGGCCCCCGGCCTGCGCCTCATGATGGCCGGCGTGGGCGGGCCCGAGGACGAGCGCTGGCTGTCCGGGGCAGGGCGTGATTCCGTACGTGAACGTCCCCGCCGCGGAGATGCCGGCGCTCTACACCGCCGCCGACCTCTACGTGACGTGCTCGCGCTGGGAGGGCTTCGACCTCCCGCTCGCCGAGGCGCAGTTCTTCGGCCGGCCCGTGCTCGCCTACCGCATCGGGGCCCACGACGAGGTGGTCCGCGACGGCGAGACGGGCGCGCTCGTCGCACGGCCCCGCGGCGCTCGGCGCGCGTCTCGTGGAGCTGGCGCGCGACCCCGCCCTGCGTGAGCGCTGGGGCCGGGAGGGCCGGCGCTGGATCGCCGCCACCTATCCGTGGACGAAGACGGTGGAGCGGTACGGCGCCTTCGTGGAGGAGACGGCGCCGGACCGGGCCGCGCCGGCCGGAGCGCCCGCGCCCCGCGTCTCGGTGATCGTCGTCAACTACAACGCCCCACCCGACATGATGGGCCGCTGCCTGGCCTCGCTGGCGCGCCAGACCTTCGCGGGGATCGAGGTCCTGGTGGTGGACAACGGCTCGACGAACGGGTCGCCGGCGTGGATCGCCGCCCATCATCCCGAGGCGCGGCTGATCGAGCTGGGCCGGAACACCGGCTTCGCGGGCGGCGTGAACCGCGGCGTCGACGCGGCGCGCGGCGAGTACCTGCTGGTGTCCAACTGCGACGTGGAGTACGCGCCCACCGCGGTGGCCGAGATGATGGCCGTCCTCGACGCCCACCCCGACGCGGCCGGCGTGGCGCCCAAGACGCTCCTGTCCGGCGACCCGGACATCATCGACAACATCGGCACCCTGGTGACGCGCCACATGTCCGCCTTCAACATGGGCATCGGCCACCTCGACATGGGCCAGTACGACCGGAGCGAGCGCGTGTTCGGGCTCTGCTTCGCCGCCGCGCTCATCCGCGCCGGCGTGTACCGCACCCTCGGCGGCCTCGACGAGAGCCTGTTCATGTACTACGAGGACGTGGACTGGTGCTTCCGCGCCAACATCGCCGGGTTCCACTTCCGCACCGCGCCCGCCGCCGTGGTCCACCACGTGCACTCCGGCATCACGCGGCGGCTCGACTACGGCTTCAAGTACGAGCTGATCCACCTGAACCTGCTGCGCACCGCGGTGCAGGACATCGGCCGCTGGCGGCACGTGGCGAAGACGCTCGCGCATCGTGCTCACCGCGCACGCCAAGGGCGTGCTGCTGCACCGGCGGTGGGTGCGGCCCACCGTGCGGATCCTCGCCCGCTTCGTCGCCGACCTTCCCCGCCGGCTCGTGCGGCGGGCGCGCGTGCAGCGGACGCGCGTGGTGGGAGACCCCGAGCTGTGGGTGATGTCGGGCGGCGAGGCGCCGTTCTTCGACCCGGTCGGCTACCAGCCGCTCCGCTGCTACGAGATGCTCATCCGCGGCTACCGGCGGCGCTACCTCGTGGGCGGCGATCAGCGCGACCTCGAGCGCGCCGAGCTGATGGCCCGGGCCGCCGAGGCGTTTTCCTCGAGCAAGCAGCGGACGGACCCGACGCTCCTGAAGGAGCGCATGCTCGAGATCCTCCGCGACGAGCCCGAGCGCATCCGGAGGTACACGGAGCGGATCTGAGTGTGCACCATGGTGCGGGCGCCCGGGCTGCGCCCGCCCGCACCGTGCGTCGTCAGCGGGTGCGGGCGGGTGGCGCGCACGTGCGTGTCTCACGGGTGCGGGCACTCAAGGCAGGGCGGGTGGGTACGATATGCGGGGCGGGAGGGTGAGCAGGCTCAGCTGCGAAGCAGTGCAAGGACAGGGAGTAAGGTGAGGTGTGGTGTAAGGATGCAACTGGGAGCAGGATGCATTGACACCTCGCGGCGCGACCCCGCCCGGCGGGCGTTGCGCGCGGCGTGGACGCTGGGGTACAGTGCGGCCATGCCCGGTGTCCTCGGTCGCATCAAGCGCGGGCTTCGTCGCGCGCTCGGCCACGAGGATCTGTGGCATCCGCGCACGATGAAGCTCCCCGGACGGGGAGCGCTCAACGCGTACCGCATGCAGGAGCAGCACGTCTTCTGCAAGGAGCGTCCGCTCTCGCACCGGTGCCTGCAGGTCGGCGTGCCCAACTGGGCCGACGAGAAGTTCGGCCCCCAGTGGATCTCCGTCGACCTGTTCGACCACCGTCGGTGCATCGACCATCAGATGGACATCTGCCACATGGACGGCTTCGAGGACGAGTCGTTCGACGCCGTCTGGTGCTGCGCCGTCCTCGAGCACGTGCGCGATCCTTTCGCGGCCGCGCGCGAGATCTCGCGCGTGACGCGCCCGGGCGGCGAGATCTGGATCGAGGTGCCGTTCGTCCAGCCCTATCATCCAACCGGTATCCTCCACACTCACGGCGGGGACTTCTGGAGGTTCACGCCCGAGGGCGTCCGCGAACTGTTCCCGCACTTCGAGTCGGTCGCGTGCGGGGCCATCGACGAGGGCGGCATCCTCCTGCACGCGCGCAAGAAGCCGGGGAAGTGATCCGGGCGCTCTCCCCCGCGCCCGCGCGGCTCTCCGACCGGCTGTCGCTCCGACCCTCGCTCTACTCGCTCGATCCCTCCGGAGAGGATACCGGATCGTCGCGCTGGGAGATTGCCGCCGGCGACGACGGCGGCCCACGGCCCATGCTCTGGATCCGCCGCGGCCGGCGCGCGGCGTTCCGCGCGTCGCTCCGCGGCCACGTGACCCTCGAGGCGCGCGCCGACGGCCCGCTGGCCGTCGGTGTGGTCTCCGCGCCGGGGCGGGCGTCGAAGCATGCCGCGCCCGGCCCGGACCCGGCCGCGTTCGACCTGGGCGACCTGACGGGCGAACCGGTCGAGATCGTCCTCGAGGCCGTGGCGGGCGGCGCCGACGGCGAGGGCTGGCTCCGCTGCGAGAGCCCGTCGCTGATCGTGCGTCCCTCGGCGCTCGACGTGGCGGGCGTCGCCCTCGGGAAGACGGCCGGCCTGCTGCTCACGCGCGGCCCCTGGGCGGCGGCGCGACGGGTGGCGGAGACGCTCGCGAGCGCCGACCCGGATGTCACGTACGCCCGATGGATCGCCCGGCACGAGCGGCCGGCGCGCGCGGCGGACGTGCCGGCCGTCCGCCCGCTCGTCACGTTCGTGGTCGAGGGCGGTCCGGACGTTCGTCCGGAGTGGGTCGAGCGCTGCCTGGCGTCGATCCGGTCCCAGACGGTCACGGGCTGGGAGATCTCCGGCGACCTCGCCGGGGCGCGCGGCGAGTACGTGGCGCTGCTCGCGGGTGACGGGGAGGTGGCCGCCGACGCGGTCGACCACGTGGGCCGGCGGCTCGCCGCGGATCCCGGGATCGGCATCCTCTACTCGGACGAGGACCGCCGCGATCCCGCCACGAGACGCCGGCACGCGCCGTTCTTCAAGCCGGACTGGTCGCCCGAGCACTTCCTGACGCGCATGTACACGGGACAGCTCGCGGTGTGCCGGCGCGACCTCGTGGTGGCGGCGGGCGGCCTGCCGTCTGGGCACGGCGCCGCCCGGCTGTACGACCTGATGCTCCGCCTCGTGGATGCGGGCGCGCGCGTCGCGCACGAGCCGCGCGTGATGTGGCACGGCTACGCGGCGCCGGCCGCCGACGGGGGCGGAGAGCCGGCGCGGGCCGCGCTCTCCGCTCACGTGCGGCGGACCGGGCTTCCGGGCGGGGTGGGCCCCGGGCTCGATGCCGCTCTCACCGCGTCGCGTTCGCCGTCCGCGGCGCGCCGCTCGTGAGCATCGTGATCCCGATCCGCGACCGGGTGACGCTCCTGCGCCGGTGCCTGGACGCCATCCGAACGTTCACCGACCCGTCGCGTTACGAGGTGATCGTCGTCGACCACGGCAGCGTGGAGCCCGAGACCCGGCGCTTCCTCGCCTCGTGCGGCCATGGCGTCGTGCCCGCGGCCGGGGACTTCAACTTCGCGCGGCTGAACAACCTGGGCGTGCGCCACGCGTCGGGAAGCCACCTGCTCTTCCTCAACAACGACACCGAGCCCCTCCACCGCGACTGGCTCACCGCGCTCCTCGAGTGGTCGCAGCAGCCGGAGATCGGCGCGGTCGGCGCCAAGCTCTACTACCCGGACGGGCGCCTGCAGCACGTCGGGATCGCACTCGGCGTCGGCGCGGGCGCCGCGCAGCTCTTCCGCGGCAGTCCCGGCGCGCACCGGGGATACTTCGACAGCGCCCTCGTGGTGCGGAACTGCTCGGCCGTGACCGCCGCGTGCCTGATGACCCGGCGCGCGGTCTTCGAGGAGGCCGGAGGGCTCGACGAGCGGTTCGCCGTGGACTTCAACGACGTGGACTACTGCCTGCGCGTGGGCCGCCTCGGCTACCGGGTGCTCTTCACCCCGCATGCGCGGCTCTTGCATCACGAGTTCTCGACGAGGCCGCGCGCCGTGCGCCGGTCCGAGCACGAGCTGTTCCGCCGCCTCTGGCGCGACCTGATCCCTCGGGATCCGTTCTACAGCCCCCACCTCTCGCGGCGCTTCACGGACTGCCGGATCATCTCCTGACGCCGGGGCCGGGGTCGCCACCACCCCGATTCACGTGTCCCCGCGGGACCCGGCCCGTCGCCCCGACCTCGCCGGAAACCGCTGCGGGTTGGGCTTGGTTGACACTAGGGCGCGGCGGGCGGTATATAGTCCGGTGTCACGTTTGCTCGCCAACCCGAAGGGCGAACGCCTGCTTCGCCGATTCTCCCGGAAGCCCGGCTCCCGGGGAGTGGTGTAACTGGAGGAGGCAGCGATGATGAGGAACGTTCTGCGGATGTCCTGCACGGCGCTGGCCGCCATCGTCCTCTCCGTGTCGCCCGGGTGGGCCCAGGGCACGGGCACCGTGCCGCTTCCCGGAGGCCCGGCCGGCGCGGGAACGCCCGTGTTCGTGCACACGCCGCCCGCGCAGCCCGTGGCCGCGCCCGAGGCGACCGCGCCCACGCCTCCGAGCGGCGCCCCGCAGCCGGCGGGCGCGGCCGCGCCGGTCTCCGCGCCGAAGAGCGGTGCGTCGGCGACGCCCTCCATTCCCCACCTCACGTCGTTCCCGGAGCTGACACGCGGGGTCGGCACGAGACGAATGGCGAGACGGCACGCCGCGTATCCGCAGAAGCACGGTGTTGGCCCGCTTGCTGAAACCGAAATCCGCATTCCGTCACATCCCGTGAGGTGATGCATGGACGGGCGTGCGAGCCCGGAGTCGCTCCTCCGCCGCGTCGCCGTCAACGCCTCCGTTCTCGGTGACCGCCCGACCGGCCTCGGCATCTACGCCGTCAACCTGATCCAGGAGCTGGCCGCGCTGCATCCCGGCTTGCTCGTATACACCTCGACCGACCGGGACCTGCCGCGGGACCTGATCGAGGTGCGGCGGATCCCGACCGCGGTGCGACCGGAGCGCGGAATGCTCGGGCACGCCGCGCGCCTGCTGTGGCTGCAGCAGGCGGCCCTCACCGGCCGGATCCGCCGCGACGGGGTGACGCTGCTCATCAACCTGGTGCCGGAGGGCTTCCTGCTCGGCGGATTCCCCCAGGCCACCGTGGTCCACGACCTCCTGCCGTTGCGCTATCCGGAGGAGTACCCCCGGCACCAGTACTACTTCCGCCTGCTCGTGCCGTGGGTGCTGCGCGCCTCGCGCGTCGTCATCGCCGACTCCGAGAACACGCGGCGGGACATCGAGCGCGCGTACCGCATCCCCGCGCACCGCGTCCGCGTGGTGCCCGCGGGGTACAACGAGCACGTGTTCCACCCGGGGCGCCCCGGCGTCGGGCCCGGCGTCGCCGAGGACCCGCCGTTCGTGCTCTTCGTGGGGAACATCCTGCCCCACAAGAACCTCCTGCGGCTGCTCGACGCGTTCACGCTCGTGACGCGGCGGGTCGCGTGCCGCCTCGTGATCCGGGGCGACGGGCATCCCGTCCACGTCCGCGAGATCCGCGACCGCGTCGAGACGCTCGAGTGCCGGGACCGGATCGAGTTCCGGCCCTACGTCTCGATGGAGGACCTCGGCGCGCTGTACCGCGCCGCCCGTCTCGTGGTGCTGCCCTCGCTCTACGAGGGCTTCGGCCTCACCGCGCTCGAGGCGATGGCGTGCGGGACGCCGGTGGTCGCGTCCAATACCTCGTCGATCCCCGAGGTGGCGGGAGACGCCGCGCTGCTCGTCGATCCCACCGACGCGGTCGAGATGGCCGACGCGATCCACCGCGGCTTGACCGACGATCGCCTCCGGCCCGAGCTGACCCGCCGCGGCCTCGCCCGCGCGCGCCTGTTCTCGTGGCAGCGCACGGCCAAGGAACTGCTGGCCGCCGTCGCCGAGTCCGTCGACGCGCCCGACGAACGTGACATCCGGTCGGCGTGATCGACCGCTGCGCGTCCTCGAGCTGCTCACCTCGACGAGCGTCGGAGGCGGCCCTGCCCACGTCTACGACCTCGTGACCCGCCTGCCGCGAGCGAGTTCACGCCGATCATCGGCGCCCCGCGCGACGGGCCCTACTTCGACCGCTTCCTCGCCGCGGGCGTCGAGACCATGGAGCTGTCGCTCAACCGCGTCCGACCGTGGACCCTCGGCCAGACCATCCGCCTGATCCACGCGAGCCGCGCCGACCTCGTCCACACGCATGGCAAGGGCGCGGGCCTCTACGGCCGCCTGGCCGCGCGCTGGGCCAGGGTGCCGGCGGTCCACACCTTCCACGGGATCCACTACCTCGGCTACGGGCTGGGCGTGGGCAGCGCGTACCTGAGCCTCGAGCGGACCCTCTCGCGGATGACCCGCGTCGTCATCAACGTGTCCCGGAGCCAGGCCGAGGAGGGCGAGGCCCTGCGGCTCGCCCGGCCGGGGCAGGGCGTCGTGATCGTGAACGGGGTCGACGTGGCGCACATCCGGCGCCTGGGTGAGGAGCGGCCGATCTCCCGGGCGTCGCTGGGCCTCGCCGAGGACGACCTCGTCCTGGGCTGCATCACGCGCTTCGACCACGTGAAGCGGATGGACACGCTCCTCGACATGCTGCGGGCCCTGGGCCCGGAGTTCCCGCGCCTGCACCTGGTCCTGGCGGGCGGGGGTGGCGGGCGGGAGCTCGGGCTGCGCCAGCGCGCGGCGGGCGCCGACCTCCGCGGGCGCGTGACGTTCCTGAACGTGCTCGCCGACGCGCCGCGCCTGCTGCGCGCTGTCGACGTGTACGTGTCCGCCTCGAGCCGCGAGGGCCTGCCCCTGGCCCTGGTCGAGGCCATGGGCGCCGGGCTCCCGGTGGTGGCGACCCGCGTGCCCGGCAACGTCGACACCGTCGACGACGGCGTGACCGGCTTCCTCGTGCGCGCGGACGACCCCGCCGACATGGCGGAGGCGGTGGCCAGGCTCCTTCGCGCCCCCGATCTCCGCGCCCGGATGGGCGCGGCCGGCCTCGAGCGCGCCCGGAGCCTCTTCTCGGTCGAGCGGATGGTGGACGAGACGGCCAGGGTGTACCGCGCGGTGATGGGCGCGGGCATGTTGTCCGCGGCGGGAACCGTCGCAGTTTGACCGAGACACTCTCCCGCGGCACGATCGCTTGCGACCCTGCCCGGCGTGGGGCTCGTCAGCGCCCGGCGTCGGCTCCCCGGAACGCCGCCCGGGAAGGAGAGTGACGGTGTCGACCGACCCGCGTCACCTGCCGGCGTCCGGCCCCTTCTGGGCCGGCTTTGGCGTTATCTTCGTGTGCTTCTTCCTGTCCGGCGCGACGGGTCTCGTGTACCAGGTGCTCTGGCTCCGGCTCCTGGGCCTCATCTTCGGCCACACCGTCTACGCGATCACCGCCGTGCTCGCGGCGTTCATGGCCGGCCTCGCGCTCGGCAGCTTCGTCTTCGCGCGGCGCCTCTCGCGGTTCCCCAACCTGATCCGGGCGTACGGCTGGCTGGAGATCGGCATCGGCGTCTACTGCGCGCTCCTGCCCGTGCTGCTCTGGCTGGCCTCCGTCGTCTACCTGCGCGCGCACGGCGCGCTCGGGCTGTCCTACGACGCGTTCAGCCTGTTCCAGTTCCTCCTGGTGTTCCTCCTGCTCCTGGTTCCGACCACGCTCATGGGCGGCACGCTGCCGATCCTCAGCCAGGCCCTCGTCACCCAGGACCGCGGGCTCGGCGCGAAGGTCGGCGCGCTCTACGCGGTGAACACGTTCGGCGCGGTCGTCGGCGTGGTGCTCGCGGGCTACGTCCTGCTGCCCGCCATCGGCAACCGCCTGACCATCGCCGTGGCCGCCACCGCGAACGTCCTCGTCGGCCTCCTGGCCATCGCCTATGCGCGCCGGCATCCGGTGGCCGCGGCGCCGGAGCCGGAGCCCGCGCCGGCCCCGGAGGGCGCGGGCAAGCGCGCGCGGACGGCCGCGGACCGTCGGACCGCGGCCGACGAGGCGGCGGGCGCCGGGACCGCGCCCCTCGGGGTCTGGCTCACCGTGGCCGCGCTCGGCGTGTCCGGGGCGGTGTCGCTCGCCTACGAGGTCGCGTGGACGCGGGCGCTGTCCCTGGTCATCGGCAGCTCCACCTACGCCTTCACGTCGATGCTGGTGGCCTTCCTCGTCGGGATCGCCGGCGGCAGCGCGCTCTACTCGTGGCTGTGGGGCGCGCGCGCCGCGTCGCCGGCCACGTTCGCCGTCATCCAGATCGCCATCGGCGTGACCGTCACCGTGACCATGATGGCGTTCGAGCGCATCCCCGAGCTGTTCCTGGTCGCGCTCCGCTGGTCGGACTCGCCGTCGTTCGTCCAGCTCACCCAGTTCGTCGTCAGCGCCGTGGCCCTCCTGGGGTTCACGCTGCTGATCGGGGCCACGTTTCCGTGCGCGGTGGCGGTGGCGGCGCGCGCGGCCCGGCGCGTCGGGCGGGACGTGGGCCAGATCTACGCCGTCAACACGCTGGGCGCGATCGCGGGGACGATGCTGGCGGGCTTCGTGCTGATCCCCGTGCTCGGGGCGCAGGGCACGGTCAAGGTCGGCGTCGCCGCCAACTTCCTCACCGCCGCCGTGCTGCTCGCGGTGCCTCGCCCGCCGCTGGCCCGCCCCTGGCAGTGGGCGGGCCTGGGCGGCGCCGTTGTGGCCGCCGTCGCCGTCTTCTTCGCGCCCGGCTGGGACCCGTCGGTGATGTCGAGCGGTCCCGCGGTGTACGGCAAGGGCTACCTCCGGGACTCGCGCCGCAGCGTGCAGGAGATCCTGCGCGGGCACCAGGTGCTCTTCTACCGCGACGGGATCAGCGGCACCGTCGCGGTCACGCGGGAAGGGGACCACGTCTTCCTGCGCGTGAACGGGAAAATGGATGCGGGCACCGCCGTGGACATGCCCACCCAGCTCATGTCCGGGCACATCCCGATGCTGCTGCACCAGGACCCGCGGTCCGTGCTCGTGATCGGCATGGGCAGCGGCATCACCGCCGGCGCGGTGTCGCGGCACCCCATCCAGCGCCTGGACATCGTGGAGATCGAGCCGGCCGTCGCCGAGGCGTCGCGCTTCTTCGCCCACATCCACGGCGACGTGCTGAAGGATCCGCGGACGCGCGTGGCGTTCGCCGACGGCCGCAACTACCTGCTCACCACGCCGCAGCGCTACGACCTGATCATCTCCGAGCCCTCGAACCCGTGGATCGGCGGCCTCGCCGCGTTGTTCTCCGTGGAGCTCTTCACGATCGCCCGCGACCGGCTGCGTCCCGGCGGCATGATGCTCCAGTGGATCCAGGGATACAGCATCGTGCCCGATGACCTCCGGATGGTCATCAATACGTTCCGGAGCGTCTTCCCGTCGGTGACGGTGTGGAACACGATCAAGGGCGACTTCCTGCTCGTGGGGCGGATGGAGCCGACGCCCGTCGACCTGGACCGGCTGCGCGTCAGGTACCAGGAGAACCCCGGCGTCTGGCGCGACCTCGATCGCATCGGGATCACGACGTGGCCGTCCGTCCTCGGCTACTTCATGCTGGGCGACGGCGACGCCGGGCGGCTCGTGGCGGGCGCCGGGCTCAACACCGACGACCGGCTGCCCCTCGAGTTCTCCACGCCGCGGGCGCTCTACCTCGACACGGCCGAGCCGAACTGGCAGATGGTGCAGGGCTTCAAGACCGCCGCCCTCCCCGACCTCACGCCCGCGAGCCGCCGGTATCTCGGCGACGCGTCCGTCGAGGCCGCGATCGGCGCGGGCTACGCGAGCCGGTACGTGTTCGCCGACGCGCTCGCGCACCTCTCGCGGGCGCTCCAGATCGATCCCGACTACCGGCCGGCGCTGATCTGGAGCGCGTCCGTCCTGCTGCGCGTGGGTCAGCCCGCGGTGGCGCTCACCATGGCGCAGCGCGTGCTGACCCGCGAGCCGCAGAACGCCGAGGCCCTCTTCCTGTCCGGGCTCGCGTACGAGGCGACCCACGCGCGCGACCAGGCCCTGGCCGCCATCCAGCAGGCGGTGGCGCTCCAGCCGCGAAACCGCGCGTACCAGGCGGCGCTGCAGCGCATCAGTGGGAACACGCTGAGATGATCCGACACGGCTGGCTCTCCCGGAGGATGCGATGAGAAGGTCCGGACTGCCAAGGGCAGGGCGGGTGGCGTTGCTGGCGCTGGGCGTCGTTGGGCTCTCGGCCTGCGGGCGGGGCGACACGCCCGCGCCGGCCAGCTCGACGCCGGGCTCCGCTCCCGCGCCGTTGGCCGGCGCGCGAGCCCAGGGGGCGGCTGATCCCGCCCCGGCGCTCGAGGGGCTGTGGCAAGCGGGCGACACGGTGATGCGGCTCACCGTCGAAAAGGCGATGGTGCGCGGCACGATGGCCGAGGTGGGCGCCGCCGCCCGCACGCTCGGGTTCAAGCCCGGCGACGCGTCCTTCGTGGCCTCGGCCGACGGGCATTACCTCTGGGGCGAGCAGGTCATCCGCTACGCCGGGCCCTGCCATCCGAGCGGCCGCAAGGTCTCGATGATGGCGAGGATGACGCCGGACGGTCGCGTGCTCGCCGTGCACCACGCGGCCCCACGAGGCGCCCGCGATCATCCGCGTGGCCTACTAACAGTACCGCATGACGGACCGCGCGACCCTGGCGCGGAGCGGGCAGTACTGGACGCGGGAGCTGGTCGCGTACCATCCCGCCGCGCACTTCTGCGACGCGCCGTCGCCGCCGCGGTTTTGACGCCTGCGGGCCTTTTCGCGCCGGTGACCCGGAACTCCGTGTCGTATAATGACGTTTGCGCTACGGCAACACGCGTCGCCGCGGCAGGGCCCATCGAGGGAGGAGAGCGAACGCCATGCGGGTGTTGATCACCGGTATCACCGGCTTCGTGGGCAGCCACATGGCCGAGTATGCGCTGGCCCGCGGGGCCGAGGTCTTCGGCTCGTATCGCTGGCGGAGCAAGACCGAGAACATCGATCACCTGCGATCGCGGATCACGCTGATCGAGTCCGACCTGCGCGACCTGTCCTCGGTGCGCGGACTGGTCGAGGCGAGCCAGCCCGACTGGGTCGCCCACCTGGCCGCGCAGAGCTTCGTCGGCACGTCCTGGCAGACGCCCGCGGAGACGCTCACCACGAACATCATCTCGCAGGTGAACCTGCTCGAGGCGATCCGCGGGCTGAAGCTCCTCCCGCGCTTCCTCGCCGTCGGCACCAGCGAGGAGTACGGCCTCGTGTACCCGGAGGAGCTGCCGATCAAGGAGACCAACCCCCTGCGCCCGCTGTCGCCGTACGCGGTGAGCAAGGTGGGGCAGGACATGATGGGGTACCAGTACTTCAAGAGCTACGGGCTGCCCATCGTCCGCACGCGCGCGTTCAACCACGAGGGCCCACGCCGCGGCGACGTCTTCGTCACGTCGGCCTTCGCCAAGCAGGTGGCGGAAATCGAGGCGGGCCGCCGCGAGCCGGTGATCTCGGTGGGCGACCTCAAGCCCCGGCGCGACTACTCGGACGTGCGGGACATCGTGCGCGGGTACTGGACGCTCCTCGAGCGCGGCGAGCCCGGCGAGGTCTACAACCTCTGCTCCGGGCGGTCGTGGGCCATCCAGCAGGTGCTGGACTTCCTGCTCGGCGAGTCCCGGGTGAAGGGCATCACCGTCCACACCGATCCGGCGCGGCTGCGTCCCTCCGACGTGATGCTCCTGGAAGGCGATCCCTCGAAGATCGAGCGGGCGACGGGGTGGAAGGTGGAGATCCCGTTCGAGCAGACGCTGCGCGAGCTCCTCGACTACTGGCGGCAGCGCATTCCTCCGCTGTCGAGCTGAGGCCGTTGAGCCCATCGCCCCGCGGGGAGCCGCTCCCCTCCACGTCGACCTGACGCGCCATTCCGGGGCGGCTCACGTGCGGGTGGCCCTGGTCCACGACTGGCTGACGGGCATGCGGGGCGGCGAACGCTGCCTCGAGGTGTTCTGCGAGCTCTTCCCCCAGGCCGACCTCTTCACGCTGCTCCACGTGCCAGGCTCGGTCGGCCCGCTCATCGAGCGGCGGCGCATCGTGACGTCGTTCGTGCAGTCGCTGCCCGACGCGGCCCGACGGTACCGCGCGTACCTGCCGCTCTTCCCGGCCGCCGTCCGCCGCTTCGACCTCCGGGGCTACGACCTGATCCTGTCGTCGAGCCACGCCGTGGCCAAGGGCGTCCGCGTGCCGCCGGGGGCGCTGCACGTGTGCTACTGCTTCACGCCGATGCGCTACGTGTGGGACCTCTACAACGAGTACTTCGGCGCGCGGGCCGGCGCCCTCACGCGCGCGGTCATGCCGCCCGTGGCGGCATCGCTCCGGCGCTGGGACCGGAAGACCGCGGCCTCCGTGCGCCACTTCGTGGCCATCTCCCGCTTCATCGCCGAGCGCATCCGGCGCTGCTACGGGCGCGACGCGGACGTGATCCATCCCCCCGTGGACGTGGCGCGCTTCCGCGTCGAGGAGCCGGCCGGCGACTACTATCTGGTCGTCTCCGCGCTCACGCCGTACAAGCGCGTGGACCTCGCCGTCGAGGCCGCGAATCGCCGGCGCTGCCGCCTCGTCGTCGTCGGCTCGGGGCCGGAGGAGGCACGGCTGCGCGCGCTCGCCGGGCCGTCCGTCGAGTTCCTGGGGTGGCGCCCCGATCCCGAGGTGGCCGACCTCTACGCGCGCTGCCGGGCGCTCGTCTTCCCCTCGGTGGAGGACTTCGGCATCACCCCGCTGGAGGCCATGGCGTCGGGCCGGCCCGTCATCGCGCTGGGCGAGGGGGGCGCGCTCGAGACCGTGGTCGAGCCGGGCGGGGCGGAGCCGCCCACCGGGCTCCTCTTCCGGCCGCAGACGGTGGACGCGCTCGCCGCGGCCCTGGACCGCTTCGAGGCGGGGAGCGTGGCCTTCGAGCCGAAGGCCCTCCGCCGGAGGGCCGAGGCGTTCGACCGGCCGCTCTTCAAGGAGCGCATCGCGCGCTACCTCGACGAGCGCCTGCGCGAGGCCGGCGCGTCGTGCTGAAGGCGCACTCGCGGCTCCTCGAGCAGGTGATGCTGGGCGGCGACCTGCTGATCGTGGCCGCGGCCTGGCTCGCCGCCTACGGGGTGCGCTTCTACGTGGCCGGCCCCGCGCTCCGCAGCGCGATCCCGCCGCTCGAGCCGTATCTCCTCATGCTCCTGCCCATCCTCGTCGTGTGGGGGCTGTCCTTCCGCGCCTTCGACCTCTACCGGCCGCGGCGCATCGGCTCGCGCCTGTCCGAGGTGGCCGGCGTCGCCAAGGCGTCCTCGCTGGGCGGGCTCGTGCTGGTGGCGGTCATGACGTTCTTCTTCCGCGAGTTCGAGTACTCGCGCGTGGTGATCGTCTACTTCTGGGTGCTGTCGATCGTGGGGGTCTCGTTCTCCCGGTACGTCTTCCGCGAGGCCCTCCGCGTGGCACGGCGGCGCGGCTACAACGTGCGCTATGCGGTGGTGGTGGGCAGCGGCGAGCTCGCGGACAGCGTGATCGAGCGTCTCCGCGCCCGGCCCGACATCGGGATCCAGGTGCTCGGCGTGGTCGGGGACAAGGACGGCGCGGGCAGCGTGCCCCTGCTCGGGGGCTACGCCGACCTCGCCGCGGTCCTGGGCACGCGCGAGGTGGACCACGTGATCCTCGCCCTCGCCCACGAGGACTACGAGCGGCTGCGCGGGCTCCTCGACGCCATCGGCGACGAGCCCGTCACCATCCACGTGGTGCCGGACCTCTTCCGCTTCGCGTCGCTGCGCGGCGGCGTGGAGGAGTTCGACGGCGTGCCCTTCATCCACCTCCGCGAGTCGCCGCTCCACGGCTGGAACCGGCTGCTCAAGCGCGTGTTCGACGTCGTGATGTCGGTGGGCGTGCTCGGCGCGCTCGCGCCCGTGCTCGCCCTGCTGGCCTTGCTGGTCCGGCTCTCCTCCCGGGGGCCCGTGCTCTACCGGCAGGAGCGGATGGGCCTCGACGGCCGCCGCTTCGGCATGCTGAAGTTCCGGACGATGCGCGTGGACGCGGAGGCCCAGACGGGGCCGGTGTGGGCGGCGTCCACCGATCCGCGGCGGACGCCGATCGGCGGGCTGCTCCGCCGGTTCAGCCTCGACGAACTGCCCCAGTTCGTCAACGTGTTGCGCGGCGAGATGAGCGTGGTGGGGCCGCGCCCGGAGCGGCCCGTCTTCGTCGAGCGCTTCCGCCAGACCGTCCCCGGCTACATGCTGCGCCACAAGGTGAAGTCGGGCATCACGGGGTGGGCGCAGGTCAACGGGCTGCGCGGCAACACCTCGCTCGAGGAGCGGATCCGCTACGACATCGAGTACATCGAGCGCTGGTCGCTCTGGCTCGACCTCAAGATCATCGCCCTCACCGTCACGCGCGTGCTGTTCGACCGGAACGCGTACTAGGCGGGGCCACGCATGAACGTGCTCAGCGGACCGCCGCGCCGGGCGGGGTCCGCCTCCATTCGCGGACGATGCGGGCGGGCGTGACGCTCGGGCACGTCCTCCTCGGCGCCTACGTGATCGGCCTCGGGGCCTCGATCACGCTCTCGCAGCTCGCCCTGGCCGCCCTGACCCTGCGCTGGCTCGTCCGGATCGCGCGGGAGCGCCGGCGTCCCGACCTGCCCCTCCTGGCGCCCGTCCTCGCCTTCGTGGCGGTGAGCGTCGTATCCGCCCTCGGCGCCCCCGATCCCGTGGCGAGCCTCGTCGCCAGCAAGGGCCTGCTGCTGGCGCTGGGCCTCTACGTGACCGTCGATGCGCTCGCCGACCGGGCCGAGGCGGATCGCCTGCTCACCGCGCTGGCCATCGTGGGCGCGGCGGCCGCGCTCGTGGGCCTCTACCAGGTCGTGACGTGCCCGGGTCCGCCCACCGCGGCCGGGCTCGCCACGCGAGCGTATCGCTGCGATCGCGCGCGCGGCTTCTTCAGCATCTACATGACCCTGGCCGGCGTCCTGAGCCTCCTGCTGCTCGCCATCGCCCCCCGGCTCCTGCCGGGCGCGCGCGGGCGCGCGGTGGCGGCCGTCCCGTGGCTCGTCATGGTGCTGGGGCTTGCCGCGACGTACGTGCGGGGAGCGTGGCTCGGGCTCGGGGCGGGAATGCTGGCGCTGGCCGCGCTCGCGCGCCGGGGGCGCTGGCTCTTCGTCGCCGGGCTCGCCGTCCTCGTGATCCTCGCCCTCAGCGGGCCCGCGCAGCTCCGTCACCGGATCCTCAGCATGACCGATCCGCAGGAGCCCACGATCAGGGAGCGGGTCTACATGTGGCGGAGCGGCGCCGAGATGCTGATGGAGCGGCCGCTCCTCGGCACCGGCCCGGGCGGCGTCAAGCGACAGTACGAGCGCTTCGCGCTGCCCGAGGCGATCAAGAAACGCACGGGCCACCTGCACAACGCGCCTCTGCAGATCCTGGTCGAGCGCGGCCTCCTGGGGCTCGCCGCCTGGCTGTGGATCTGGGTCGCGTTCTACCTGCGCGCCGGCGCGCTGCTCGCGCGTCTCGACCCCGAGGATCGGCAGGCCCGCGCGCTCGTCGTGGGCGGCCTCGCCGCGATCACGGGCTTCCTCGTGGGCGGACTCTCCGAGTACAACTTCGGCGACTCGGAGGTGGTCCTGCTCGCGTGGACGCTGATGGCGCTGCCCTTCGTGGCCGCGCGGCCGGCGGGGGACGCCGCGCGCCGCGACGGGTGAGGGGCCGTCGCCCGGCTCAGGTCGCCCGGCTCAGAAGGTGGGCGCGAACTCGGTCGAGGCGCGGAGCTTGACGAAGTACTGCTTCAGACGGGCGAGGTCGTCGTCGGACACGAGGTCCGAGATCAGCGCGCAGAGCAGCCCCTGCTGCTTCCACAGGATGAGGCTGAACCCCTCCTCGCGCCGCACCACCGGCCGCCAGCGGTCGATCTGCACGCGCCCGCGATCGGGCAGCGTCACCGCCCCGCCGGGGATCATCACGTACGTCACGGAGTGACCGTCGTGCGCCTCGTAGCCGAACGAGATGCCCCGATGCCCCTCGAGGTACGTCGGGTGCGCGCCCATGAGCCGGAGCTGCTCGTCGCCGAGGAACACGAGCTTCAGCACCACGCCGCTCTCGTCCATGATCCGCGGCAGGTCCGCCGACACCACCTCGGGCTGGGCGTGCCCCCACGACAGCGTGCGCGCGTGCTCCGTGATCACCGCGCGGGCCAGCGGCTGGAGGGGATCCGCGGTGGGCCAGCTCGGCAGCGACTGCGCCATCAGGAGCAGCATGACCATGGCGGTGGCGAGCGCGGACAGCGCGGGCGCGAACCAGGGCGTCCACCACCGGCGGGGCGGGGCGGGCTCGAGCGCCCGCAGCAGGGCGGCGCGGAAGCCGGGCGGCGCCGGGTGGCGCGTCAGCCGCTCGCGCAGCAGGCGCGTCACGTCGCCGTGCTCGGGCTCGTCGGCCACTATCGGTTCCCCTCGTAGTCCTTCAGGTGCACCCGCAGCCGCTCCTTGGCCCGGAAGATCCTCGACTTCACCGTGCCGACCGGGCACGCCATGATCCGCGCCACCTCCTCGAGCGGCAGGCCCTCGATCTCGGCCAGGAGCAGCGGGGTCTTGAACTCCTCCGGCAACCGCGACAACGCCCGATCGAGATCGGTGTGGGCCTCGGTGCTCTCACCGTCCTCGTCGGGGGCGTCGTGGAACATCGGCGCGCCCCCCTCCGGCACGCCGTCCTCCGAGAGGGCAGGCTCGCGCTCGCGCAGCCGGTAGAAGGTGAGAAAGGTGTTCCTCAGGATCTGAAACAACCAGGCCCGGAGATGGGTTCCCGGCTGGAACCGGTGGGAGAACCTGAAGGCCCGGAGGTACGTCTCCTGGACGAGGTCCTGGGCCTCCGAGCCGTTCCGGGTCAGGTAGACGGCGAGGTTGTGGAGCGCGTCGAGATGCTCCAGGGCTTGCCGTCGGAACTCCTCGTCGTCGCTCAGCGCTCGAACCACCGGCGAGGGAATTCCGAGCTCTGCACGGCGTGCTCGTCGTCCAGCGCGGCCAGGAGCTCCTGGATCGTCTGGTAGAGCACGGGATGCTCAACGTCGGGCGCGAGGTCGGCGAGGGGGCGGAGCACGAAGCCGCGCTCGTGCATCAGGAGGTGCGGGATGTGCAGGTGCTCGGAGGCGCTGATGACCTCGTCCCCGTAGAGCAGGATGTCGATGTCCAGCGGGCGGGGCTGGTAGCGCCGGTCTTCCGGCGTGCCCGGGCCGCGCACGCGCCCGAGCCGGCTCTCGATCGACTGGAGCTCGGTGAGGAGGATCGGGCGGGGGCAGCGCGGTCTCGATGGCCACCACGCAGTTGAAGAACCACGAGTCCTCGTCGACCGCCCTGCCCGGGCCCTGCTCCCACGGCTCGGTGCGGTAGAGCGGGGAGGCGTCGAGGAACTCGACCTCGGGCAGCGCGCGCAGGAGCGCCACCGCCTCGCGCAGGAACGCGAGCCGATCGCCCAGGTTCGAGCCGATCGACAGGAACACGCGCGCCATTGTCAGCTCCGGCCGCCCGGCACGCCGCGCGCGCGGGTGATCTCCACGCCGGGGGTCACGTGCAGACCGCCCATCGGCGGCGTGAGCTTGCGCACGCGCACCCGCACCTCGTGACACGGGAACTCGCCGAGCAGCATCTGCGCCACCATGCCGGCCAGGCGCTCGAGCAGGTTGACCCGCTGCTTGGTGCACACCTCGACGATGCGTGTCGCCACCAGCCCGTAGTCCAGGGTTGCCCGGAGGTCGTCCGACGCCGCGGCGGGCGCCAGATCCATGGCCAGCTCCGCATCCACCGAGAACCACGCGCCCACCGCCTGCTGATCGCGGGTGACGCCGTGGTGGCCGTAAAATCTGAGATCCTCGACGAGTATCTTATCAGAGGGCACGGTTGGGACCCTTGTTCCCGGCCGGATCGGCGTCGAGGGGCGCCGGACCTACAGCTTGATCACGGGGTTGGTGAGGCTGCCGATCCCGTCGATCCGGATCTCGACGCGGTCGCCCGGACGCATCGGCCCCGCGCCGCCCGGGGTGCCGGTGGCGAGCACGTCCCCGGGCAGGAGGGTCATCACCGCGGACACCCGGGCCACGATGTCCTCCACGGGGAGGACGAGCTCCTTGGTGTTGCACGCTTGCCGGCGCTCGCCGTTCAGGTAGGTCTCGAGCTCGGCGGCCGCGGGGTCGATGTCGGTGGCGATGCACGGGCCGATGGGACAGAACGTGTCGAACGCCTTGGCCCGCGTCGTCTGCCCGCGCGCCTGCAGGTCGCGCGCCGTCACGTCGTTCAGGCACGTGTAGCCGAGGATGTACTCGCGCGCCCGCTCCGGCGGGACGTGCCGGGCGCGCTTTCTGATCACCACCGCCAGCTCGCCCTCGAAGTCCACGCGCTCGGACTGCGGCGGCAGGATGATCGGGTCGTCCGGGCCGCACAGCGCCGAGAAGGGCTTCAAGGCGATCGACAGGTCGGCGTGGGGCGCGCGCCCGAGCTCCTCCTGGCGCTCGCGATAGTTCCCGCCGACGGCGACGATCTTCGACGGGCTCACGGGGGTGAGGAGGACGACCTGCTTGAGGCCGTAGCGCTTGCGGCCCCGGCGGAACGCGTCGTACGGCGTGCCGGCGTACTCGACGATCTGGGCTCCCGCGATCGCGCCGTAGCGTATCTTGCCTGCCGCCTTGAACCTGACGATCTTCATGGCGCTCCTGCCATCGGCGCTCGACCCGGATGCGGCGACCCGCGCGCCCGGCCGCTGGGCCGGGGCGCTCGGCCGCTCACGCCAGCCCGAGGACGTCTTGCATCGAGTAGAGTCCGGGCCGCGCTCCGGCGATGAACCGGGCCGCGCGCAGCGCCCCGCGCGCGAACGTGTCGCGGCTGTGCGCGCGGTGCGTGAGCTCGAGGCGCTCGCCGAGAGCGCCGAAGGACACGGTGTGCTCGCCCACCACGTCGCCGGAGCGGAGCGAGAGCATGCCGATCTCCTGGCGGGTCCGCTCTCCCGGCATGCCCTGGCGGCCATACACGCCCACGGCCTGGAGGTCGCGACCGAGCGCGGCGGCCACCGCCTCGGCCATGCCGAGCGCGGTGCCGCTCGGCGCGTCCTTCTTGAACCGATGGTGGATCTCGGTGATCTCAACGTCGTAGTCGTCGCCGAGCATCCTCGCCATGTCGCGCAGTACCCGGAACGCCACGTTGACGCCCACGCTCATGTTCGGGGAGAGGAGGATGGCCGCGCCGCGCGCCAGGGTGGCGACCTCCTCGCGCTGGGCGGGGAGAATCCCGTCGTTCCGATCACCGCGCGGCCGCCGATCCGTCCGACCAGGCGGAGGTGCCCGAGGCTCGCCTCCGGCACCGAGAACTCGATCAGGATGCGGTCTCTGGTGAGGGCGCGCTCCGGATCCGCCTCGATGACGACTCCGGCGCGCCCGGCCCCGGCCACCTCGCCGGCGTCGCGCCCCAGGGCGGGGTGGCCGGGAGCCTCCAGGGCGCCGACGAGGCGGAGGTCCGGGTCGTCCGCGAGCAGCGCGACGAGACGACTCCCCATCCGGCCGGCCGCGCCGGCCACCACCACGTCCGCCATGATCCGTCCGGGGTCAGGCCTTGACGAGACCGTGCTGCACGAGGATGCCGCGCAGGCGCGCCCGGTTGGCGTCGCTCATGCGGCACATGGGGAGGCGGAACTCCGGCTCGATCATGCCCATCATGGCCATCGCCTCCTTGACCGGGATGGGGTTCGTCTCGATGAACATGGCGCGGGAGAGCGGGAAGAGCCGGAGGAACAGGTCGCGCGCGAGCTTCCAGTCGCCGCTGAGCGCGGCGTGGGTCATGTCCGCGGTCTCGCGCGGCACGATGTTGGCGACGACCGAGATCACGCCCCGCCCGCCGACCGCCATGAGGGGCAGGGTGAGGTTGTCGTCGCCGGATACCACGCTGAAGTCCGCGCCGCAGGCGAGGATCACCTGCGTCATCTGGTCGAGCGAGCCCGACGCTTCCTTGACGCCCACGACGTTCGGGCAGTCCTTGACCAGGCGCGCGAGGGTGTCGGTCTCCACGTTCACCGCGGTGCGGCCCGCGATGTTGTAGACGAGGATCGGGATGTCCACGGCGTCGGCCACGGCGCGGAAGTGGCGGTAGAGGCCCTCCTGGGTGGGCCGATTGTAGTAGGGGTTCACCACGAGGGCGCCGGTGGCTCCCGCCTTCTTCGCGTGCGCGGTGAGGTCGATCGCCTCGGACGTCGCGTTCGAGCCGGTGCCCGCGATGACCTGCACGCGCCCGCGCGCGGCCTCGATGACCAGCTCGACCATGCGCTTGTGCTCGTCGTGGCTCAGGGTGGGGGACTCGCCGGTGGTGCCGCAGGGGACGATGCCGTCGGTCCCGTGCGCAACGTGGAACTCGACCAGCTCCCGCACCTTGGCCTCGTCCACCTTGCCGGCCTTGAACGGGGTGACCAACGCGACGATCGAGCCTTGGAATGTGGGTCGCATCATCGAGCCCTCCGTGTCTGCCGCGCCGGACGTTTCGAGGTGACGTGTGGATTCGACTCTAGCACCGGTACCGCGACCACTTCAAGCCACGGGCGCGCGCGTCGCGCCGTGCGCGCGCCGCCGCGGCCGCTGGAGGCCCGGCGTCTGGCTGGCGCTCGGCGCTTGCGGTAGTATGACCCGGGTTTTCATCCCGCCAGCGGCGGGAATGGATGGCGAGACCCCATCCGCGTGGACGCAGAGCCGCGGTGTTGGCCCGCTCGCCGATGTCACGATGCGCATCTTCACAGCAGGTGCAGGGGGACGTGAATGATCGGCGTGACGGCACTCCGCGTGTACGCAGAATCGCGGTGTTGGCCCGCTCGGCGATGTCACGATCCGCATTCCTTCACACAACCTGCAGGAGGACGTGAGCGATGAGCGCGACCGCTTCCCCGACGGCCCGGCCCGAGTCCGGTCCGTTTCTCCGTGCCGAGGAGGCGGCCGAGGTCCGCGAGCGCTTCGGTACGCCGTGCTACGTCTACGATCGGCGTCTCCTCGAGGCGGCGGCGAAGGAGACGCTCGCGTTCCCGGCGCCGTTCGGGCTCACCGTCCGCTACGCGATGAAGGCCAACCCCTCCCGCGGCATCCTGGACGTGTTCCGCGGCCTCGGCCTCCACATCGACGCGTCGAGCGACTGGGAGGTGGAGCGCGCGCTGCGGGCCGGGTTCGCCCCCGGCGCGATCCAGCTCACGTCGCAGATGCCCTCGCGGTCCTTCGTCGACCACGCGCGTCGCGGCGTCCTGCTCAACGCGTGCTCGCTCCACCAGCTCGAGGAGATCGGCCGGCTCGCCCCCGGCGCCGAGGTCAGCGTCCGGATGAACCCCGGGCTCGGCACCGGGTCGACCAAGCGCACGAACACCGGCGGGCCCGCGTCGAGCTTCGGCATCTGGCACGAGTACGCCAGCGAGGTCGAGGCGGTAGCCCGGCGCCACGGGCTGCGGCTGACGCGCCTGCACAGCCACGTGGGCTCGGGCACCGACTCCGAGGTGTGGAAGCGCTGCGCCCGCATGACCCTGGACCTGGTGGCCCGGTTCGCCAACGTCCAGCAGGTGAACCTGGGCGGCGGCTTCAAGGTGGGACGGATGCCCGAGGAGCCCACCGTGGACCTCCAGGAGGTCGGCGGCCACGTCCAGCGCGAGTTCGAGGGCTTCCGTGACCGGGAAGGCCGCCGGCTCTCGCTCGAGATCGAGCCGGGCACGTTCCTCGTGGCGCGCGCAGGCGCGGTGGTGGCCACGTGCGTGGACGTGGTGGACACCGGCCGCGAGGGCTATCTCTTCGGCAAGCTCGACGCGGGCATGCCGGAGGTGACGCGCCCGTCGCTCTACGGCGCCCAGCACCCGATCGACGTGCTCGCCACCGGGCGCGACCAGGCCGCCGTCGTCTTCGTGGGGCCGTGCTGCGAGTCTGGCGACATCCTCACCCCGGCGCCGGGGGACCCCGAGGCGCTCGCGCCCCGCTGGGTGCCGCGTCCCCGCGTCGGCGATCTCGTCGTGGTGGGCGGAGCCGGCGCGTACTGCGCGGCGATGGCGACGATCAACTACAACTCGTATCCGCAGGCCCCCGAGGTGATGCGCGAGCTGGACGGCACGCTGCGGCTCTTGCGGCGCCGCCAGACGCTCGACCAGATCCTCGCCAACGAGGTCTAGCGCGGATCACCAAGGTGCGGGCGCCCGGGCTATCGCCCGCCTGCACCCGCGCCTGACTCACCAAGGTGCGCGCGAGGGCGGGCGGCGGGGAGGCACCTGGGGTCGCGGGACCACGCCGCACGCGTGCGCTGCCCCGTTGCGGCTGGGCTCCATCCGGGCGGGCGGGGTCCGATGACCGATGGAGGGGAAGGGCCGCCTCGACCCCAGGTGCCTCCCCGCCGCCCACCCGCAACGCGCTGTTGACGTCGCCCAGCTGCGAGCGCAATAGCGGGGTCAGGCACTCGCGCAACACGCAACAGCGGGGTCAGGCACTCGCGCAACGCGCAACAGCGGGGTCAGGCACTCGCGCAACGCGCAACAGCGGGGTCAGGCACTCGCGCAACGCGCAACAGCGGGGTCAGGCACTCGCGCAACACGCAACAGCGGGGTCAGGCACTCGCGCAACACGCAACAGCGGGGTCAGGCACTCGCGCAACACGCAACAGCGGGGTCAGGCACTCGCGCAACACGCAACAGCGGGGTCAGGCACTCGCGCAACACGGCGGGCACCCGGGCTATCGCCGGTCCGCGCTCTCGCGTCACTCGGCGCGGATGCGCGCCTCGTTGGAGCGCGCGCTCTCGTTGGGCCGCCGCGCCGCGTCCAGCGCGGTGACCACGTAGCGGTACACGCGGCCCGCCACGATGTCGCGGTCCACGAAGACGGTGGCCGGCGGCGCCGTGCTCCCGACGCGGACGAAGGCGTCGGTCTCCTCCGCGCGATACACCACGTAGCGGGTCACGTCGGCGTCGGGGCTCGCGTTCCACGCCAGCCGGACGGTGGCGGGCCCGGTGATGGCGAGGAGCGCGGTGGGGGCCGCGGGCGGCGTCGTGTCCACGGGGGTGACGCGCACCTCGGCGGACGGCGCGCCCAGCGCCCGCGTCGCGCCCGGGGCCAGCCGAACGGCGCGGATCGCGTAGCGGTACGGGGCGTCGTTGTCCAGGCCACGGTCCACGTATTCCGTGCCCGTCACCGGCTCCGGCGTGATCGGCGCCAGGGCGCCGGCCTCGCCCTCTCCCGCGCCGCGGAGCACCAGGTAGCCGAGGTCGCCGGCCGCGGGTGAGCCGTCGATCAGCTCGGGCGGCGCCTTCCACGTGAGGGTCACGCTCGCGTCCCCCGGCTCGCCGGCGACGTCCCGCGGCGGGCCGGGCGCGGCCACGAAGTCCACGACGAGCCGCGCCGACGGCGCGCTGGACCGGCCCGTGGAGTCGACGGCGGTCACCACGTAGACGTAGCGGCGGCCCGGGACGAGCTGGCCACGATCGATCCAGTGGGCGCCGCCGCGCGACACCTGGGCGTCGCCCGGGGCGTCCAGGCGGATCACCGCCACGTCGTCGTAGCCGACCACGCGGCCGCGGTGGAGCATCGCGGCCTTGGGCTCGGCGGCGGCGATCTCCTCGCGGCGGTGCACCTTGAGGGTGGTCAGGTCGCGCAGACGCGAGTTGTCGACGCGCTTGTCGGGGTTGGCCCAGCCGAGCGAGACCGCCGAGCCGTCGATCGTCGCGGAGAGCGCGCTGGGTGCGATAGGCAGCCGGAGCTCCGGCGCCACCGGCGGCCCACTCTTGCCGCAGGCGACGGCGGCGAGGCCGGCGAGGCCGAGCGCGACCAGGGACCGCGTCAGTCCCCGGCCGCTCACGCGCGCGGCGTCCGGGCGATGGCCTGCCGGGCCGCGGCGAGGGCCTGCTTCACGGCCTCGGGCGCGGTGCCGCCGACGACGGCGCGCGCGGCGAGCGACGCCTCGACGGTGAGGGCCGCGTGCACGTCGGGCCCGATCAAGGGCGAGAAGCTCCGGAGGTCGTCGAGCGACAGCTCGGAGAGCTCCTTGCCGGTGGCGAGGCCGTGCCGCACCGCGCGGCCCACCACCTCGTGAGCCTCGCGAAAGGGCAGGCCCTTGCGGACCAGATAGTCGGCGAGGTCGGTGGCCGTCGAGTAGTGCGCGCCCGCGGCGTCGCGCATGCGCTCGACCTTGAAGGTCAGCGTCTTCAGCATCGGGGGCACGACGCGGAGGATCGCCTCCAGCGTGTCGACGCTGTCGAACAGCGGCTCCTTGTCCTCTTGCATGTCGGAGTTGTAGGTGAGGGGCAGGCCCTTCATGGTCGTGAGCAGCGCGACGAGGTTCCCGTAGAGACGGCCCGACTTTCCGCGGATCAGCTCGGCCACGTCAGGGTTCTTCTTCTGCGGCATGATCGACGAGCCGGTGGCGAAGGCGTCGGCGAACTCCACGAACGCGAACTCGCTGGTGGCCCAGAGGGTCAGGTCGCCGGCGAGCCGCGAGAAGTGCATGCCCAGGATGGCCGCGGCGGCGAGGAACTCGAGGAGGTGGTCGCGGTCGCTCACCGCGTCGAGGCTGTTGGCGGTGGGCGCGGCGAAGTCGAGGTCGCGCGCGAGGGCGGCGCGGTCGATGGGAAAGGCGGCGCCGGCGAGCGCGGCCGCGCCGAGCGGGAGCAGGTTGGCGCGCGCGCGCGCGTCGGCGAAGCGGGCGCGGTCGCGCTGGAGCATGCTCACGTAGGCGAGCAGGTGGTGCGACAGCAGCACGGGCTGGGCGCGCTGCAGATGCGTGTAGCCCGGCATGGGCGCGCCCAGGTGCTCCTCGGCGCGGTCGGCCAGCGCCTCCTGGACGTCGCGCACGCCCGCGTCCACGTGGTCGATGGTCTCGCGGAGGTAGAGGCGCTCGTCGAGCGCGATCTGGTCGTTGCGCGATCGGCCCGTGTGGAGCTTGCCGCCCACCGGCCCCACCAGCTCGATGAGCCGGCGCTCCACGTTGGTGTGGATGTCCTCCAGCTCCTGCCGGAACGGAAAGCGCCCGCCCTCGATCTCCTCGCGCACGGCGTCGAGGCCGCCGAGGAGCGTGTCGCGCTCGGCCGCGGTGAGAAGCCCGGCGCCGAAGAGCGCGCGGGCCCACGCCGCGCTCCCCGCGAGGTCGTGCCGCCACAGGCGCCGGTCGAAGCGGAGGGACGCGGTGAAGGCCTCCGCGGTGGGATCGGCCGCCGCGTCGAAGCGGCCGCCCCACGTCTTGCCCGACGGAGCGGTCATGGCGCGTGCGGGCGTCGGGCGGCGGGCGCCGCGCCGGCGGGGACGGGCTCGAGCAGGGCGGCGATCTCGTCCATGATGCGTCCGGTGACGGCGTGCCGGACGCTCCGGGCGCGACCGGTCGCGGTCGTCGCGCGCTCGGCCGACGCCTCCGGGCGCACGTCGAGAGGAGGCCCGAAGCGCACGGACAGCGGATGCCGCCGCGGGATGTAGAGCCGCCGCCTGGTCAGCGCTTCGAACGTGCCGCGGATCGCCGCGGGAACCACCGGCACCCGGGCCCGCATGGCGAGCGCGGCGACACCGGGCTGCCCGGGGACGAGGCGGCCCTCGCGGCTCCACGGCCCCTCGGGGAAGATGCCGACCACGCCGCCCCGGCGGAGCACGCGCAGCGCGCGCCGCATCGCGCCCGGATCCGGCCGGTCCACGTCGATGCAGATGGAGCCGATGCGGTCGTGGAACGACGGATGGAGCGGGCTCGCGCGATAGACGCGCGGCATGACGAGAAACGCGATCGGCCGCGGGACGGCGATGCCGAGCACGATGCCGTCGAGGTAGTTGTGGTGATTGGCGGCCACGATGAAGGGACCGGCGGGGAGGTGCTCGAGACCGGAGACCTCAAGACGGAACTGCGACCGGAGGATCGGCGCCAGGAGGCTTCGCAGGGCCCCGTACAGTGGAGGGAACGGCTCGCTCGTCCGAGTCCGACCGACAACCCGCTCCGCGGACTGGGATGCGGCGACCCCTGGCAGCGCCGGCGGCGCCAGCGCGCCAGCTCCACCTCGCTCATCGCCCGCGCTCATGACCCGGTCGGTTATAGCACCCGGTCGGGGAGAGGACAAGGCGAGGAGGCCCACCGCTCGGCATTGGTCTGACGCTCGGGGCTCACTGGCGCGGCTTGCTCGACCGGTATCGCGCCACCGCGGCATTGTGCTCGGCCAGGCTCGTGGAGAACTTGTGCTGCCGCTCGTTCATCGCCACGAAGTACAGGTAGTCGGTGACGGCGGGGCGCACGGCGGCGTCGATGGCCGCGCGACCGGGGCTGCCGATGGGACCGGGCGGGAGCCCGACGTAGCGGTAGGTGTTGAAGGGCGAGTCCACCTGGAGGTCGGCACGCGTCAGGGCGTGGCCCTGCTTGTCCAGGGCGTACTGCACGGTGGGGTCGGCCTGGAGCGGGATGTCCCGCTTGAGCCGGTTCCAGAACACGCCCGAGATCAGCGGCATCTCCTTCCGGTCGACCGCCTCGCGCTCGATGATGGAGGCGAGCGTCAGGAGCCGGTGCAGCGACAGGTCGCGCGCCTTCGCCAGCTCGAGCGTCTCCCGGGAGATCTGATCCCGCATGCGCGTCAGCATCCGCCCGAGGATCTCCTCGGGCGTCATCCCCTTCACGAGCTGGTACGTGTCCGGGAACAGGTAGCCCTCCAGGCTCTCGGCCTCGACCCCCACGCTCCGGAGGAACGCGCGGTCGTGGGCCACGCGCAGGAGGTCTTCGGCTGCGGCCACCCGCTCCGACTCGACGGCGCGGGCGAGCTCGACCAGCGTCCCGCCCTCGCGCAGCAGCACGGGATGGTGGAGCACCTTGCCGCTCTCGAGCAGGCGCAGCACGGTCATGGTGGTCGCGCCCTGGGGAATCTCGTACTCGCCGGCCTTGAGGCTGCGGGCGCTGCCCCTCGCCCAGGCCAGGACCACGAAGCCGAGCCGGCTCCTGATCACACCTGCCTCGTCAAGGCGCTGGACCATCGTCAGGAGGCTGAGCCGGAGCGGGATGTCGACCACCCGGGGGCTCGACTGCACGGTGGGAGAGGGGGTGAACGTCCACCATGCATGGAGAGCCACGAAGACGGCCGCGAGTGCGAGGAGGAGACGAACCGCCCTCCTCCACGTCAGGCCAGGCCGAGCGCCGGGCTCGACGCGGGCCTTGAGGGTCCAGGGCCGATCCGTCATCGTTCGCGCTTACTTTGCCCGGACTTGGACGGTGAGTCAACTTCCCAAGCGCTCATCGGCCCCTCTGTTATACTGTGTGGCCGGGGTCGTCGCCCCGCAATCTTCCTGGAGGAAATCACATGCCGCAGCTGCTGATGCCCAACCGTCACGAGTGGCTGAGCGAGGATCGGGGATACGGCAAGCTCGCCGTCGAGCCGTTCGAGCCCGGTCTGGCCCTCACGGTGGGGAACGCGTATCGCCGCGCCCTGCTGTCGTCCATCCACGGGGCGGCGCCGACCTGGGCGAAGATCGAGGGCGTCCTGCACGAGTTCTCGCACCTGCAGGGCATCACCGAGGACACCCTGAACATCATCATGAACCTGCGGACGGTCGTGTTCGCGCTCCACGTGAACCGGCCGAAGATCTTGAGGCTCCGCGCCACGGGGCCTCGCACGGTGAAGGCGGGAGACTTCGAGCCCGACGCTGACGTGGACATCCTGACGCCGGACGTGATCGTGGCGGTGCTGGACAAGGACGGGTCGCTCGAGCTCGAGCTGTGCGTGGAGCGCGGGCGCGGCTACCAGGCCGCGGAGCGCCGCGAGCCGGAGGCCCTGCCCATCAACGCGATGCTCATCGACTCGGACTTCTCTCCCGTCAAGCGGGTCAACTTCCACGTGGAGTCGCCCCCGGGGGAGGCGCCCGCGCAGGAGCGGCTCGTCCTCGAGGTGTGGACCAACGGCAGCGTGACCCCCCAGGCCGCGGTGGCCGAGGCGTCCCGCATCCTCGAGGACCACTTCAGCCTGCTGAGCGACTTCCCGCAGCGGCCCGCGGAGGAGACGGAGCGCCGCGAGCCCGGCGCGGAGCCGCTGCCCAGGGTGGAGCTGAACGAGCACCTGTTCAGGAACGTCGACGAGCTGGAGCTGTCGGTGCGGGCGTCCAACTGCCTCAAGACCGCGAACATCCGCACGATCGCCGACCTCGTCCAGAAGACGGAGTCGGAGCTCCTGAAGACGAAGAACTTCGGCAAGAAGTCCCTCAACGAGATCAAGACGATCCTGGGAGAGATGGGGCTCTCCCTGGGACTCCGTCTTGAGCCGGAAGAGCTGGAGCGGCTCCGCGCCCTGTACGAGCGCACGTTCGAGAGCTAGGTCGGCCGCCCTCCCGCTTCCCGCGCGTCCCATCACGGCCCCCGGCGACCCCGGGGGCCGTGGTGTGTCCGGGACCGGGTCAGGACGCGCCCCCGTCGTAGGGCGGCCCGCCGGGGCACGCCTGCCAAGCGGCGCGTCACCTCGCCGCCGGCCTCGCCTCGAGGGCCCCGAACGCCACCGCGAGCCGGCGCGGGTCGGAGGGCTGTCCGCGGCTCGCGCGGGCGAACCGGAACCGCAGCAGGTTCTCGTCGGGCCGAAGCGCCGGCGCGGGGAGCCTCACGTGATACTCGCTCCAGCCCCGATCCAGGAGCAGGCGTCCCGCGCGCGAGCCGTTGACCGACACTTCCACGTGCTGGCACGGCAGCTCGTCCTTGACCACGAAGGGTGCCAGCCGCAGCCGGAGGTCGTGATCGGACCGGCCGAGCGGCCCGATCCGGAGGACGGACTCGTCGCCCTCCGCCCACACGAACGGCGCCGCGCCGGCCCAGCGCTCGTCTCCCGACCAGCCGGAGAGCATCGCCGCCCGTCCCTCATGGCGGCCGAACGCGACGGTGGCCGCCGGCGGTCCGACGGCGGCGGCCGCATCGGCGCCGGTCCGTTGCGCCCCGAGGGTGCGCTCGTAGCTCACGAAGAAGGGCAACAGCAGCGCGGCGGCGCCGGCGGGGAGGACCCACAGCCAGCGCCACGCGGGACCGGGACTCTGCGGCGCGCCGGGCAGGGCCACGCGGGCGAGGAGGGCGCCGCTCACGGTTCCGAGCAGGGCGCCCCCGACGATGTCGATGGCGAAGTGGGCCTGCAGGTAGAGCCGGGCCGCCGCGGTGAGGACAGCGAGCAGGAACACCACGGGGCCCAGCCGCGGATAGGCCCGCGCGGCCACGGCGGCGAAGGCGAACGCGATGGTGGCATGGCCGGACGGGAACCCGTAGCTCGACGCCGTGCTCGAGGGCCGCGGCGACTCCACCACCAGCTTCAGGACGTTGGCGAGGATCCCCGCGGCCACGACGCCCGCCAGCGCCACGACGCCGAGCCGGGCGAGACGACTCCGCCCCGTGGCGCGACCCGCCACGACGAGCCCGACGCTCAGCGCGCCCGCGACCGCGCCGTGTCCGAGCGCGCTCGCCGCCCGCATGACGTGGTACGCGCCCGGAACGGATGCGACCGCGCATCCGGCGTCGATCGGATCCACGCGCGGATTCTACTCCCTCACATCGGCGGCGCCTCCCCGTCCAGCGCGATCCGCTCCGTCGTGCGCGATCCCCAGCGCGTGACCCAGACGCTGACGCCGTCCGACTCCACGATCACCGCGCCATCGCGATCCGTCCGGTAGCACGCGCGCGCCCGCCGCTTGAAGCCGCGCGAGGGTCTCCGGGCGAGGGTGCTGGAAGGGGTTCCGGGCTCCCGCCGAGATCACCGCGAGCGTGGGTCGTGTGGCGGCCAGGAACGGCTCCGAGCTTCCGAAGCGGCTCCCGTGGTGCGCCACCTTCAGGACGAGGGCGGGGGCGGGGGGCCCGCGCGCGACGATCTCCTGCTCGGCCCGCCAGCCGATGTCCCCGGTGAAGAGGAGCGACACGCCGCGCCAGTCCAGCCGCATCACGAGCGAGGCGTCGTTCTCGCTGCGCGCGTCCACGTCGGTCCCAGCACGGCAACGGGCTTCGGCGTCGGGCCTTGCGCGGCCTCGTCGGCCGCGCGGGGCGCCGTGGGGTGGAGCATGGTGACGAGCGCGGATCCCATCTGGAGCCGCTGACCGGAGGCGAGCACCCGCCGGGGGGCGCCCGACGCGGCGATGGCCCGGAGCGTGTCCTCGGTTCCCTTGCCCCAGAGGCCGTTCTCCCAGAACTCCCCGACCCGGAAGTTGCGCGCGACGGCGGCGAGTCCTCCGGAGTGGTCGGGATCGGAGTGCGACACGACCACGGCGTGGAGGTGGGTGACCGGGCGGTTCCAGAGGAACGGGGCGAGGATGCGCTCTCCGACGTTGAAGCGCCCAGGGCCTCCGGGGCCGCCGTCCACCAGGAGCCGCTTCCCGTCGGGAAGCTCGACCAGGGCGGCGTCGCCCTGTCCCACGTCGAGGAAGGTCACCCGTAGCCGGCCGTCCGATGGTCGCACCCACGGCCAGAGCGTGAGCGCCAGCACCAGGAGCGCGAGGCTTCCCACCGCTGCGCGCACCGCGGCGCCGGCGCCGAGCCAGGGGAGGAGCGCGGCCGCGGCGTACCACGCGACCATGCCGAGCCAGTCGGGAGCGGGCAGGTGCACCATGGCCCACGGGACGCACGCGACCACCCAGACAGACGCCTTCAGCAGGACGACCACCAGCCAGACGAAGTTGAAGAGCGCGGAGGCGGCGAGGTCGCTGAGCAGCGAGAGCGTCAGGGCCAGGAGCCCGAGCGTGGTGACGGCGGCGGACAGCGGCACCACCACGAGGTTGGCGACGACGCCGGCCAGCGAGAGCTGGTTGAAGTGCAGCAGCATCACCGGGGTGACCCCGGCCTGCGCGGCGAAGCTGACGGCGAGGCTGGCGGCGAGGATCCTCGGGCACCGCGCATGCGAAAGCGCGGCCGTGAGAGCGGGCGCCAGGTGGACGATGCCCGCCGTGGCGGCGAAGGAGAGGAGGAAGCCGGGGTCCCACAGGTCGCCCGGCCGCCAGGCGAGCACGGCGAGCGCGGCCAGGGAAAGCGCGTTCAGGAGCTGTGACTCGCGATCGAGCAGCACGCCGAGCAGCAGGGCGAGCCCCATGAGAGTGGCCCGCACCACGGACGGCTGGCCGCCCACGATCGACGCGAAGGCGATCAGGACGATGCCCGCCGCGACGGCGGTCGCGCGGCGAGGCAGCCGGGCCAGCGTGAGGACGAGGAAGACCGAGGACGCGAGGAGCGCCACGTTGAAGCCCGAGACGGCGAGCACGTGGTAGACGCCGGCGCGACGGAACGCCTCGTCGGTCTCGCGCGGGAGCCCACGGCGCTCGCCGAGGACGAGGCCGGCGAGCAGTGCCGCCGACCCCTCGGGCACGTGGCTGCCGATGGTGGCGACGGCCCAGCGCTTCACCCGCACCGGCCACGGGGGCGCCTCCGGCGACAGCGGGGTCAGGCGATCGCCCCGGCCGCTCCCCACCAGGAGGATGCCCTCGCGCCTCAGGTGGGCCGGGTAGTCGAAGGCCCCCGGGTTGCGGAAGCCGATCGGTCGATGGAGCGTGAGCTGCGCCGCGATCCGCTGGCCCGCGGCGAGCGGCGCCGTCTCGCCGAAGATCGTGACCTGCACCCGGCCCTCCGCCGGCCGCCGGCCTTCCGGCTCGATCAGCGCGTCGACGTCCAGGAGGAGTCGCGAGCGGTCCGGCGTCCACCGGATGGGCTCCTCGACGAGGACGCCTTCCACGCTCATGCGCGGGGACAGCGGCTGCATCACGAGGTGCTCGGGGAGAGGGCGGGGCGGGCGCGCCGCGCAGGGCGCCGAGTGTCGCGACGGCCCCCAGCAGGAGGGCGCTGGCCGTGCGTGACGCGCGCAGGCCGAGCGCGAGCGCGCCGGCGCCGAGCAGCGCGAGGGCGGCGCCAGAAACCCACGCGGAGGACAGCGGCAGCCAGGGCGTGGCGGCCAGGCCGGCCACGAAGGCGGCGGCCACCGGCAGCAGCGGAGCCGCGGCGAGGCGGCCTCGAATGCGTGGAGGAGGGCTCACTGGGTCCGCCCGCGGCGAGGCGGCTCGTGATCCGCGCGCGCGGGCTCACTCGGTGGCGACCACGAGGAGGTCCTTCACGGCGGCCAGCTTCTTCGGGCCGAGGCCGAGGACGCTCCGGAGCGCGTCGGTGGACTCGAAGCGTCCGCGCCGCTCGCGCTCCTCGACGATGCGGCGGGCCAGCGCGGGCCCGATGCCGGGCAGCCGTGCGATCTGCTCGCTCGACGCGGCATTGAGATCGAGGGGCCGCGGGTCCGCCGGCGCGGGAGGAGAGCGTTCCCCCGGCAGTCCGGGCTTCCCGATCAACGACTCCGACGACCGCGTGCCCTCGCTCGGGGGCGCGGCAGAGGGTTGCGGCGGCCGTGGCGCGGGGAGAGGCATCGGTGGAACGGGAAGGGCTGGCGACGGTTCGATCGGCGCCTCGCGGTCGAGCCGCTCGAGACGCTCGGCCAGCTCCGGGAAGCCGGCGCGCCACTCCCGGACGCCGAGGCCGGCGAGGAACACGAGGGCGAGGGCGAGCAGGAGCCAGAGCTGCGGGCGCGTGTACGGCATCGGGGCCACGCTCTCACGCGCTCCCGGCGACGACTAGAGTGTCGGATTGGATACGGCCCGGCCCAGGGTGACCGCGGGGAACGGCGCCCGAGCCGCCGCTGGACGTAGATCGAAGGCTCTCTCGGCCCTAGTGGACGGCTCTCGCATCCCGATGCGCTGGCGCCTTGGCGCACGCCGCCCCCGGCGTGGTCCACCTCGATCCCGCCACCGACGCAGCCGCGTGGTCCGCGCTGGCGGGCGGAGATGGGCGCTGGCGTTCGTATCGAGCGGCGTACGATCTCAGGTATCCGGCAGGTCGATCGACGCCGTCCATCGGGACCACCATTCGAGGCCATGCGCGTGACGAACAGGCTTCGATCCGCGGCGCCGGGAACGACCCACCCGTTCGTGGACAGCGCCTGGAGAAGCGCGCGGGGCCGGTCGAACAGGTCCACCGAGAGCGGCACCCCGTGGCCATCGGGGCCGGTCAGGTGGATCCCGACGTGAGCCATCCGTGCCTGGGGCGCGTACTGTGGCGACCACTTGCGCCATTCGAGCCGGCAGGTCCTCCGATGTGTCCTCCTCGATCGGATCGGCTCCTTCGCCCGGGCTCGGACGCAGCGACTCCATCCAGTCCATGATGATCTCGCGCTCGGCCGGCGTGAAGACCTTGTACATCGGGCCGTTCTCGAAGGCCAGCAGCTCGAGGAACCGGCTCCGTCGCGGGTGCTCCACGTCGACGTACCCGCCCTCCACGAGCGCCTCCATGAGCCGGGGCGGATCGCCGAAGAGCTCCGACAGCGGCGCGCCTGCGACGGCTCGTCCGCCGTGCACCTGCTTCGCGACGGGCGCCTTGCGCTGTATGAGCGCGGCCATCCGTTGTCCGTGGTACCGCTGCAGGTCAGGCCACAGGGTCCGCTGGCCGGGTGTCGCGCTGACGTTGATCGTCTTGTGATCGATGGCGAAGAGGCGTTCCGCCAGCTCCCCGCCGAGGCCGCCGATCGTGGCCCACGTGACGTACCCTCGCCAGATCCGCCGCCACGATGCCTGAACGAGGCGCTCGCCGCCTTCCTCCCGCTTCTGCTTGAGATAGAGCTTGACCGCCTCCTTGGCGAGGGCGCCGTGGCCGCCGACGGTGTTGTCGACGGCCACGTGGATCCGATAGAAGTGCGGGTTGATGTGGCGGGCGGCCAGCATGCGCACCATGGGGGCCAGGGTCGGCGTCGATTCCCATTCGAGAAAGAGCGTCATGCCGAGCAGCTCGGGGAAGAACTCGCCGGGGAACAGGCCGGTGCTGAGCTGGAACACCGCGCCCCGGAAGGCGCCGGGGAGAAACGGATACTCGGCGAACTCGGGGGAACGTCATCGGGGGCAGGTGGACGTTGACGCTCTTCAGCAGCGCGTCGTAGAGGCTCGCGTGGTTCTGGGCGGCCTCGCCGTTACCCGCCTCGTCGTTCCAGATCGTGAACAGGTTCGCTTGCACCTGGTCGGCTGGCCCGACGGTGACGATGTGCTGCAGCCATGCCCCGTCGACGAGGTTCAACGGGGCGAGCTGGCGAAGGCGCTCGACGACGGCGCGATCGGAGAAGCGACCCACGGAGTACGTGCGCTCTTCGCCCGATTCGTCAGGCCACACGAAGATGCCCGTATCCAGCCAGTGCGGCGTGTACATGATGGAGGCGACGTACCCGTCGTAGATCTGCTCGAGCCGCTCGTCGAAGCGCGCCTCCGTGTACTCGAACTCGTGGTAGAGGGGGCCCGCCTGGAAGTTCGCCCCCTCCAGGTAGTCCTTCGCGAGGTTGCGGGCCACGGGCAAGAACTCGGGATGGCGTTCGATGTTCACGAGCTTGTGGAAGTACTCCGGCTCCTTGGATGGCTCGAGCGTGACGGGCCGGACCGCGGCGGAAGCGACATGGTCGGTCATGAAGGCCTCACCAAAGAGCAAGGGCCGCGCCAGGGCTTTGGACCCACCGAGCCAACGAATCCAGTCACTGGTACGGTCCAGAAGACCACGGATGGGTGTGTTCGTAACTTCCTACCGGGTAAGGTTCGCCATCTCTGTCCGATCGGGGTCGGAATCGCTAGTATTTTCGCGGCACGGGTCGTGCTTGAAGCGGGGGCCGAGCATATGGGACGGACGCCATGTGCAATCCACCAACGTGCGGACGGGTACGGAGGTAGAGAGTTATGCCGCGCCGAAAGAGCACACCGCCCCGAAGGAGCACACCGAAGAAGACGCCCGGGACGAGTCCTGCCACGACGGTTGCCAGGACCACCGCACGGCCCACGGTGAGCGGGCCGAAGAGCGGCGTCGATGCGATCACCGACGCGGCCACCGCGAAGATGGCGGGAACGGAGGCCGTCGCCGCCGCCTTTCCGTTCAACGCGGCAAAGCCGTCGGAATTCGGGGCGGGGGCCCACCGGCCAGGGGCCAGACCGTCGAGCCGCCGCATCCCAGTGTGGCGGGGAGCACGCTCACCGAGATCAACGCCTCGGACAAGGTCGGCAGCGGCAATCCGCCCGCGAGCTTCAACCCGGGCAATGCGTCGCTCGATCGCGTCCGCGTCGATTCGGGCGGACGCGCGCTGACGACCAACCAGGGCGTGCCGGTCGCCGACAACCAGAACTCGCTCAAGGCCGGTCTGCGCGGGCCCGCCCTGCTGGAGGATTTCATTCTCCGCGAGAAGATCACGCACTTCGACCATGAGCGCATCCCCGAACGCATCGTCCACGCGCGCGGCTCGGGCGCGCACGGCTACTTCGAATGCTACGAGCCGCTGACGCGACCTCACGCGCGCGTCCATCTTCGCCGAAGCCGGCAAGCGCACGCCGGTGTTCGTGCGCTTCTCGACGGTCGCCGGCGAGCGCGGCTCGACCGACACCGCGCGCGACGTGCGCGGCTTCGCCGTCAAGTTCTACACCGACGAAGGCAACTGGGATCTCGTCGGCAACAACATCCCGGTGTTCTTCATCCAGGACGCGATGAAGTTCCCGGACGTCATCCACGCGGTCAAGCCCGAGCCGCACCACGGCATGCCGCAGGCGGCCTCCGCGCACGACACGTTCTGGGATTTCGTCTCGCTCATGCCGGAGACCACCCACATGCTGATGTGGGTGATGTCGGACCGCGCGATCCCGCGCAGCTACCGGATGATGCAGGGCTTCGGCGTCCACACATTCCGCTTCGTGAACGCGGCCGGCGAGTCGCGTTCGTCAAGTTCCACTGGAACCCGATCGCGGGCACGCATTCGCTGGCGTGGGACGAGGCGGTCAAGATCTCCGGCGCCGATCCGGACTTCCACCGCCGCGACCTGTGGGAAGCGATCGAGGCCGGCGCCTATCCCGAGTGGGAGCTCGGCATCCAGGTGTTCACCGAGCGAGGAGGCCGAGCGGTTCACCTTCGACGTGCTCGACGCGACCAAGCTCATTCCGGAAGAGCTGGTGCCGCTGACGCCGATCGGCCGCATGGTGCTAAATCGCAACCCCGACAATTTCTTCGCCGAGACCGAGCAGGTCGCATTCTGCACCGCGCACATCGTGCCGGGGCTCGACTTCAGCAACGATCCGCTGCTCGCCGGCCGCATCCACTCGTACGTCGACACGCAGATCTCGCGGCTGGGCGGGCCGAATTTCCACGAGATCCCGATCAACGCGCCGGTCGCGCAGGTCCACAACAACCAGCGCGACGGCATGCATCGGCAGGCGATCCCCCGCGGCCGCGTCGCCTACGAGCCGAATTCGCTCGGCGGCGGCTGTCCGTTCCAGGCCGGCGCGCAGGGCTTCATGTCGTTCCCGCAGCCGATGGAAGAGCACAAGGTGCGCGGCAAGCCGGAGAAATTCGCCGAGCACTACAACCAGGCGACGCTCTTCTGGAACAGCCAGACGCGACGATCGAGAAGCAGCACATCATCCGCGCGTTCCGCTTCGAGCTCACCAAGGTGCAGACGCCGCGGTCCGCGAGCGCGTCGTGGCGCAGCTGCGCAACGTCGCCGAAGAACTGGCGACAAGCGGTGGCCGACGGCCTCGGCATGACCGAGCTGCCGGATCCGCTGCCGAAGGTGCTCGCAGCGCGCCCCGAAGCCGGAAGTCGCAGACGTCGCGCGGCGCTGTCGCTGTTTGCCCGGCCCGGGCACGGACGGCATCAAGACCCGGCGCGATCGCGATCCTGGTCGCCGACGGGTCGATGGCGCGGCGGCCGCTGCGCATGCACGAGGCGCTGGCGCGCAGGGCGCGGTGCCGCGCTTCGTCGGCGTCAAGCTCGGCCGCGTGCAGCCAGCGCGAGCGGCGAGCTCGATCGAAGTCGAGGTGTCGATGGAAGCCGCACCGCGCGGTGGTGTGGGACGCGATGATCGTGCCGCGACGGCGAGCGCGCGAGCAGACGCTGGGCGCGAGCGGCCACGCGCTCGAATTCCTGAAGGACCAGTATCGGCATTGCAAGCCGATCCTGCTCATGGGCTCGGCATCGGCGCTGCTCGATGCGGCCGGACATTCCGCCGGCGCTCCCCTCGGGACGAAGCGGATCCCGGACTGCTCCAGTTCGGTGCGCGATAGAGCCGCGGCCGCCTGCCGGCCTTCATCGAGGCGCTCGCCAAGCATCGACATTTCGAGCGCGAAACGGATCCGCCACGGGTGTGATCGGGGGGAGTCAGGCGGACGCGCGAGATGCCGTGTTGGAGCCCGGATCAGGGCCGCTTCGGCCCATCGGGCGCGATCGCCTCGCCGGCGTCGGCGGGCGTGCCCGGCCGACCGAACTCGAAGGCGAAACCGAAGCCGAACCAGCCGGCGCTATCGGGCTGGGTGGCGCCGCGCGAGCCCACGTCAGTGTTCGGTGACGTCCAGCCCGCGATGCCGGCGCGGCCGGCGGCCGTCTCGCCGGACAAGGGCGCGATGAACGCGGGCGCGTGTCGCACCCGGGGCGTCTCGCGATAGCGATCGGCGTCGCTCGGCCGCGACACGTCCTTCGGCTCCACTTCCGGTGCGATCACGAATGGCCGGGGTGGACGCTCGGAGGGCGGAGCTTTGAGCTCATCTCGGGCCCACGCGCCGGCCGCGAGCCCGAGCACCGCTGCGAGCGCGACAGCGCTTACGACAAGACTCTTGATACCGCGTCTGGTATTCATGGCATCTGAGACCTCGCCCTCCATTTGGAAGCAAGGAAGGCATAGCTTCTGGCCTCATTGCGCTGCATCGCGCGTGCCGAGGCTCCGCATCGGGGAAGCCCTATACAACGCAGGGATTTCGCGGATCGCCTCGCGCCGGCATCGGGGCCGGCGGGAAGTTCTTTACCGCCGGACCTACTCCCTCTTCCCCCCCTCCGGGAGTGTTTCAGCCTGTCAGGGCTTTTCCGCTCCTGAGGCGCTGATACGATGCGGGGACGAGCGCGATGGTGATCCAGGCGAGAAACCGGGGAGTCCTTGTGGCCAGGTCAGCGCGAGCCGGTCGGCGCTAGCGTGTCGCGCTTCGAGGATCTCGTCGAGCAGCTCTCGGCCGTTTCGCCCCGTGACTTTGCGAAGGAGCGGGCCGCGCTCGCGGCGCGTCTCGTCAAGGCTCGGCCAGCCCGCCGAGGCGGCGAGGGTCAAGTTGCTGCGCGCGCCGGCCGTTCCCGTGTGGGCGGCCAACCGACTCGTCCGTGAGCATCCGGAGCTTGCCCAGCGGCTGGTCTCGGCGGCCGAGCGTGTCCGCGCCGCGCAGCTCGGGCGCGACACGACGATCCAGCTCGCCTCGGCGATGGGCGGCTATCGCGCCGCCGTCGACGCCCTCCTCCAGCGGCTGGACGCGCTGCTCGGCGCCACGGGCGCGAAGGTGTCGCCTCCCGTGCGCCTCAGGGTCAGGAACACGCTGATGGCGGCGGCCGCCGACCCGAAGTTCCGGTCGGCTCTCCTGCACGGCGACCTGAAGGAGGAGCTCACCGCTCCCGGGTTCGACCTTTTTCAGGGCGCGGCCGGGCGGAGCGACCCGAAAGTGGGGCACGGCGCGCGGCCGCGGCGGAGCGCCCCGGACGCAGGGCACGGAGCGCCGAGGCGACGGAGCGTCGCGAAGAGCGCCCGGAAGCGCCGCCCCGGCCGCCGGCGCGCGAGCGGCAGGCGGCGGCGCGCGAGGAGCGGGCGCGCCGGCGGATCGAGGCGCGCGCCGCCGCCGAGCGCGAGCGCGAAGCGCGCGCAGAGCGCCTCCGGCCGCTGCGGGAGGCGGCGGCGACGGCCGCGGAGGAGCTCGCCCGGGCCAGGGACGAGGCGCGCCGCGCCGTGGCCGCCGTCGCCGCCGCCGCGCGCCGGAAGCGGGAGGCGGACGAGGCTCTCCGCAATGCCCGCGGCCGTCGATCGAAGGGGTGACGGCGGCCACCGAGCGTCCTCCCGGCGGCCGCGAGTCTGCTAGAGTCCGACGACGATGTTCCCTTCGGGCCCGCTCCGGTCCGTCATGAAGAAGGTGGCGTCCCGCCTGCCGTACGTCGGCCGGCTCATGGCCGAGCGCACGATCATCGCCGGCGAGCGCGATCGGATCGACGAGGAGCGCGTGGCGGTGGCGCGGGATCGCGACCGCATCGCGGCGGAGCGCGACGGGCTCGCGAGCGAGCGCGACCGCCTCCTCGCCGGGCGCGATGAGCTCCTCGCCGACAACGCCGCGCTCAGGATCCAGGTGGGCGCGGTCGAATCGGAGCGGGACCGCTACAAGGCGTGGATGCCTCCCGGGCACTACTACTCGCCCGTGCCGTCGCTCGACGAGGTCCGCGCCCGCGAGGCCCAGATCTTCGGCCCGCCGCCCGCGACCCTGCCGGGCGTGGACCTGAACGAGGAGGAACAGTGGGCGCTCCTCGACACGCTCGCCCCGTACATCCGGGAACAGCCGTTCGGAACGCGGCGTCGCGCCGGGCAGCGCTACTGCTTCGACAACCTCTACTACTCCCACTACGACGCCGTCTTCCTCTACGCCATGATCCGCCACCTGCGGCCGCGGCGGATCGTCGAGATCGGGTCCGGCCATTCCTCGTGCGTCATCCTCGACACCAACGACCTGCACTTCGCGGGCGCCATCGCCTGCACCTTCGTCGAGCCCCATCCCGAGGCGCTCCTCGCGCTCATCCGCGAGACGGATCGCGAGCGGGTGGAGATCGTCGCCCGCCCGCTCCAGGACGTGGACGCCGCGCGCTTCGAGGCGCTCGAGGCGAACAACGTCCTGATCGTCGATTCCACCCACGTGTCGAAGACGGGGAGCGACGTGAACCGGCTCCTCTTCAACGTCCTCCCGCGACTCCACGCCGGGGTCCGCGTGCACGTCCACGAACGTCTTCTTTCCCTTCGAGTACCCGCGCGCGTGGGTGCTCGAGGGGCGCGCCTGGAACGAGGCGTACCTGATGCGGGCGTTCCTGCAATACAACGCGGCGTTCCGCATCGAGCTCTTCAACACCTTCCTCGACGCCACGGACCGGGAGCGGTTCCTCGCCGCGGCGCCGCTCTGCGTCGAGACGAGCTATCCGGGAGGAAGCATCTGGCTTCGTAAGGCGTAGGAGCGGGCGTCTCCGGCGGGCGAGCGCGCGCGGTACAGGCGCATCCGGCTCGCGTGGCAGCGGGGCGCTGGCGTGTGACGGCGGCCGCGCGCCGGTGGTACCATCCGGACGGCGGCCAGCCCACTGACGAGAGGAGCGATCCCCATGGACCTCAACTACTCCGCCCAGGAGACCGCGTTCCGCGACAACGTCCGCTCGTGGCTGTCCGCGAACCTGCCCACCGACCTCCGCGACAAGGTGACCAACTACCAGGAGCTGACCAAGGACGACCTCCTGCGCTGGCACAAGATCCTCGCGAAGAAGGGCTGGATCGCTCCGGAGTGGCCGGAGGAGTGGGGCGGCACGGGCTGGAACGTGGTGCAGCGCTACATCTTCGAGGAGGAGTGCGGCTACGCGGGCTGCCCGCCGCTGGTCGCCTTCGGCCTCCGGATGTGCGCGCCGGTGCTGTTCCGGTTCGGCAGCGACGCCCAGAAGAAGCAGTACCTGCCGCGGATCTACCAGGGCGAGGACTTCTGGTGCCAGGGCTACTCGGAGCCGGGCTCGGGCTCGGACCTGGCCTCGCTCAAGACGCGCGCGGTGCGCCAGGGCGATCACTACGTGGTCACCGGCCAGAAGATCTGGACGACCATGGCGCATCACGCCGACTGGATCTTCTGCCTGGTGCGGACGGACGCGAGCCAGGCCAAGCGCCAGGAGGGCATCTCGTTCCTCCTGATCGACATGCGGACGCCCGGCATCACGGTGCGGCCGATCATCCTGATGGACGGCGGCCACGACGTGAACGAGGTGTTCTTCGACGAGGTGAGAGTGCCCGTCGAGAACCTGGTCCACGAGGAGGGGAAGGGCTGGACGGTGGCCAAGCACCTCCTCGGCTACGAGCGCATGGGCAGCGGCCGGATCGGCGCGTCCAAGCGCGAGCTGGCCACGCTCAAGACGCTGGCGGCGAGCCAGACGAAGGACGGCAAGCCCCTGATCGAGGATCCGCGATTCCGCGACCGCCTCACGCGCGTGGAGGTGGAGCTGATGGCGCTGGAGATCACCAACCTCCGGTTCCTGGACCAGCTCCGCGGCGGCCGGCCGCCGGGCGCCGAGGTGTCCTTGCTCAAGATCAAGGGCACGGAGATCCAGCAGTCCCTCACCGAGCTGATGATGCAGACCGCGGGGCCCTTCGCCCAGGCCTTCCGGCCGGTGGACAGCATGGACTTCGACTACTTCACCTCGCGGCTCGCCGCGCGCTACTGCAACATGCGCAAGACCACGATCTACGCGGGCTCGAACGAGATCCAGCGCAACATCATCTCCAAGATGACGCTCGGCCTGTGACGGGCGCGCCATGAACTTCGAGCTCTCCGACGAGCAGCAGCTCCTCGCCGACAGCCTCAAGCGCTTTCTCGCCAACGACTACACGTTCGACGCGCGGGCGAAGATCGTCGCCTCTCCCAAGGGCTGGAGCCCGGAGATGTGGGGGAAGCTCGCCGAGCTGGGCCTGGCCGGCCTGCCGTTCTCTCGCGACCACGGTGGCTTCGGCGGCGGCGCGGGCGACGTGATGGTCGTGATGGAGGCGATCGGCGAGGGGCTCCTCGTCGAGCCGTACCTGGCCACCGTGGGCCTGGGCGGGCAGTTCGTGGCGCGAGGCGGCTCCGCGGCCCAGCAGAAGAAGCTCTTGCCGCTGGTGGCGGAGGGCCGCTGCCGCATGGCCTTCGCCCACCTCGAGCGCGGGGCGCGCTACGACCTCGCCCACGTGGGCCTGCGGGCCCGGCGCGAGGGCGACGGCTTCGTCCTGGACGGCACCAAGCACGCCGTCCTCCACGGCGGCGCCGCGGACGTGCTGGTGGTCTCGGCGCGCACCGCGGGAGCGGACACCGACGCCCAGGGGCTCAGCCTGCTGCTGGTCGAGCGCGAGTCGCCGGGCGTCACGGTCAAGGAGTTCCGCACCATCGACGAGCTGCGCGCCGCCGACATCACCTTTGCCGGCGTGCGGGTGTCGCGCGACGCGCTGGTCGGTCTCGAGGGCGCGGGGCTGCCCCTGGTGGAGGAGGTGGTCGACTACGCCACCGCGCTCCTGTGCGCGGAGGCGGTGGGCTGCATCCGCTACGCGAATGACACCACGCTCGAGTACCTGAAGACGCGGCGGCAGTTCGGCGTGCCGATCGGCAGCTTCCAGGCCCTGCAGCACCGCATGGTGGACATGGTGATCACCTACGAGCAGGCGCGCTCGATGGCCTACCTCGCCTGCGTCAAGGTCGACACCGCGGGCGCGGCGGAGCGCCGGCGCGTGGTCTCCGCGGCGAAGGTGAAGCTCGCCGACGCCTGCCGCCACATCAGCCAGGAGTCCGTCCAGCTCCACGGCGGCATGGGGATGACCGACGAGCTCAAGGTGAGCCACACGTTCCGCCGGCTGACCATGATCGGCCAGACCTTCGGCGACGCCGACCACCACCTCGAGCGCTTCGCCGGCGCCGGCGTGTGACGATGCTCGGCCGCCGCGCCTTCCTCGCCGGCGCCATCGCCGCCGCGCTCGCCGCGGCTCTGCCGGCGCGCGCGACGGACAAGCCCACGGTGACCGTCTACAAGTCGCCCACCTGAGGCTGCTGCACGGCGTGGGTGGGCCACCTGCGCACGAACGGCTATCCGGTGAAGGCGATCGACACCGACGACCTCCCGCCCGTCAAGCGCAAGCACGGCGTGCCCGCGACGATCGAGGGGTGCCACACCGCGCTGGTCGAGGGCTACGTGATCGAGGGCCACGTGCCCGCCGACCTGATCGACCGGCTGCTGCGCGAGCGGCCGAAGGTGGCCGGCCTCGCGGTCGCGGGGATGCCCGCGGGCTCGCCGGGCATGGAGACGTCGGGCAAGCCGGAGCCGTACAAGGTCTGGAGCTTCGACCGGGCCGGCAAGACCGCCGTCTACGCGACGCGGTAGGGGGGGCCGGCACGCCGCATCTGCGTGCCCGCCGAGTCTGCTGCCGGGGTGATCGAAGATGCCTCGGTGCCGTAGGTGAGACGCTCGATCCCTCAGCCACCCCTGCCGCGCGAGCCGCTAGGCCCAGCTCACAGGACTCAATGCAGCCTCGGAAGGCTCGAAGTCCACATTGCGCATACGAGGTCTTCGGGTGTCCGACCAGCGACACGGATACTTTCCTGACGAGCCGTCCCGGTGTCAGGGATCGGCGTTTCGACCGGTCTCGTAGACAACCTCGCCCTTCTGCTCGAGATCCCAGAGGTGGTGTGCCAACAGCTCTGCGACCTCTCTCGTATCAGCGTCGAGTGCCAGGAGGGCTGGGGTATGGAGCTGCGTATGAACACCCCAACTCCGTCGCCGTGTCGAGGATGATCGCGTCCATGTACGTGAGGTCAGTGTATCCAGCGACTCACCCACCGCCCCTGAAAGCAGCAGAAGTGGTCCCGGGTGCCACCGGCATCCCTGATGATCATCCTTCCTCGCGCCACCGATCTCTGAGGGGGCTTCCGATGGGGCTCGCCCACGTACCGGAACGCATCCAGGGATTCGTCTTGCACATCAACGATCGACAGCGCGGCCGCTGGCCAACAGGATCGATTCCTTCCATACGACTATGCGTTCGGCCCGTTCGCCGGACGCGGTTCGAGCACGATTCCAGCCAGCGCAACAATGCAGAAGGCCGCACTCGCGTAAAAGGTGAAGGACGCCCCGAGTTGATCCCACAACAGGCCGGCCAATACGCTCGCGAACAGCATGGTCAGACCGGCAAGTAAATTGAAGAAGCCGAACGCCGTGCCGCGAAGGTCTGCCGGCGCGGTCTCGGCAACCAGGGTTGCCAGCAAACCCTGAGTCATTCCCATGTGCAAGCCCCAAAGAAGGATGCCGACAAACACCGTGCCCAGGGAGCTGCTGTATGCGAGCGCAAGATCAGCAGCGATTAACACCGCCAAGCCGATCGCCAGGAGCTTCGCGCGGCTCACGCGATCGGAGAGCTTACCGAATGGATAGGCGGACACGGCATAGACGATATTCATCGCAACCAGGACCAACGGTATCCATGCAATCGGCAGCCCGCCTTGCTGGGCGCGCAGCACCAAGAACGCCTCGCTGAACCGCGCCAGGGTGAAGACGGCTCCGACACAGACCACCCACCAGTACGCCTTGCTCAGTCGCTTGATCTCGCACCAGTGGATGGGATTGACGCGCTTGGCGGGCGTCACTCGCTCAGGCTCCTGAACGCCGACCAGGAGCAAGCCAGCGGCGAGAAAGCCTGGAATGACTGCCACCCAGAAGACGACGCGGAAATCGTTCGACCAAAGCAGCATCAGCCCGATTGCCAGCAGCGGGCCGGTGAAGGCACCCACGGTGTCCAAGGACTGGCGCAGCCCGAATGCCGCTCCACGCAGGGCAGGGGGCGCAAGGTCCGCCACCAGCGCATCGCGCGGCGCGCCTCGAATTCCTTTACCGATGCGATCCAGGAAGCGGGCAGTGAGAACCATTCCCGTGCTGGCGGCGATGGCGAACAGCGGTTTGCTGAGCGCGCCGAGCCCATAGCCGATGACCGCCAGCATCTTGCGGCGTCCAAGGTAGTCGCTCAAGGTGCCGGAGAACACCTTCACGATCAGTGCGGTCGCTTCGGCCACGCCCTCGACTAGGCCCACGGTAAAGGCGCTCGCCCCAAGTGCGGTGAGCATGAATACTGGGAGCAGGCTGTGAATCATCTCGGACGAGATATCCGCCAGCATGCTCACGAAGCCGAGAACCCAAATGCCCGTCGGGATCCGCAGCGAGGCGCTCTTCGTGGAATGGTTCATGCGGCGCGTCCTCATGAGCATCGCCCGTACGAATAGCCGCCAATCCGGCCGACTCGGCCGCGCGTCGAGCGGTCTGATCGACGGCCATGCGTGCGTCGCTTCTTCGAGGTGGAATCGGGTTAGAGTCGTGGAATCGGATTCATCTCAATCCTGCGTCTGACGACACCTGCGCATCCGTTCCTTCAACCGAGAGGAAGGATCCTTCCGCTGCTGCCGGTAGCGGCCGCGCCCCAGATCCAGCGGCGCAGCCCGGAGCACCGAGGAAGTGGCCCCCACTCGCTGTTTCCGTCGCGTCACTCTGGGGGGTCGCTCCAGGGGCGAAGGGCGCTTCCCGTGCGGTCAGCTCTCGTCGTAGCCGGCGGGCTTCCGGAAGCCGCCTACCTCGCGCGCGACGAGCGCGGCGAAGCGGATCGGCGTCAGGTCCTCCAGGTAGGGACCGATGGCCTGGAGCCCTACCGGCAAGCCGCCGCGTGAGATCCCGATCGGGAACGCGGTGGCCGGCTGACCCGCGACCGTCGAGACGGACGGATACGCGAGGCCGTGAAGATACGGCACGGTCCGGCCGTTCACGTCGAAGGTGAGCCGGAGGTCGCTGTCGTCCATCGGCCACGTGCGCTCGATGTGCGGGTAGGCGAGCACGTTCATGGCCGGAGCCAGCAGCACGTCCCAGTCGCGGAAGAACGCCCGCCAGGCCTGCCGGTACATCTCGCGCTGGCCGCCCCAGAGGACGAAGTCGCCCGGCGCGCCCGCGAGACCACGGAGATGCGCGTGGGAGAACTCGTCGTCGGGTTTCCGCCACATCTCGATGCGCCGGCGGCGCGCCTCCTCGTCCACGCGCGCGCTCGTCATCGCCGACAGCAGCGACCGGTACAGCTGGTGATGCGACGCGGTGATCGCCGAGGAGGTCGGGCTGGGCCTCCTTGACGGTGGCGCCGAGACGGCCGAGGCGCGAGGCCAGCTCCTGCTGCGCCACCACGATCTCGTCGTCGACGGGCAGCCAGGGGATGGCCGGCAGCACCGCCACGCGGAAGTCGGCGAGGCGCTCGTGGCGCGGCCGCGGCAGCGTCACGCGCCAGGCCACGTCCTCGCCGACCTCGGGGCCGGCCAGCACGGAGAGCGCCAGCTCGAGGTCCTCGGCGCTCCGGGCCAGCGGCCCCTGCACGCCCATCAGGCCCACGGAGTTCGGCATGGGCGGGATCGGGAACTGGCCGCTCCGGGGCAGGAGCGTCTCGCTCGGCCGGTGCCCGTAGACGCCGCAGAACGCCGCCGGCACCCTGATCGAGCCGCCGATGTCGCTGCCGACCTCGAGCGCGGAGAGCCCGGCAGCGATGGCGGCCGCGCTGCCGCCGCTGGATCCCCCCGGCGTGCGGCCGAGGTCCCACGGATTGTTCGAGCGCCCGTAGATGGGGTTGGCCGATTGCCAGTCCGCGAGCATGGGCGGGACGTTGGTCTTGCCGAGCAGCACCGCCCCCGCCGCGCGCGTGCGGGCGACGGCGGGGGCGTCGTGCTGGGACACGAACCCGCGCCAGTCCGGGACGCCGGCCGTCGTGGGTAGGCCGGCCACGTTGAACGACTCCTTGATCGTCATGGGCAGGCCGGCCAGCGCCCCGCCCCCGCCGCGGGCCGCGCCCTGGTCGGCGGCGCGCGCCTGCTCGCGGGCGCGCGTGAAGTCGCGGACGGGCACGGCGTTGAGGCGGCCGTCGTGGCGCTCGATGCGCCGGATGTAGAGCTCGGTGAGGTCGCTCGACGTGACGTGCCCGGCGCGCAGGGCGGCCAGGAGCTCGGTGGCGCTCGCGAACGGATCCACTGTGCTCATCGCGATCCTCCGGTCTCCGCGCCGCTACGGCGTGAGGGCGGCGCGGGTGATCGTCAGGGTTTCCCGGTTGAGCCACTCCGAGTCGGCGAACGCCTCGTTGATGCGCTCGAGCGGGTAGGTGTGGGACAGGATGCGATGCCACGGCCACCGCTCCCGCGTCCGCACCATGAAGTCCAGCGCGCGCGGGATCACCCACGGGTCGTACTGGATGACGCCCACGATGCGCTTCGACCCCCACACGAGGAGCGAGGGCTCGATCTCGATCTTCGCGCCCCGGCTGATCGTCCCGATCTCGAGGTAGGTGCCGCCCGAGCGCAGCATCTCGATGCCCTCGGGGATCACCGCGGGGAAGCCCACGAAGTCGCACGCCACGTCCGCGCCCACCCCGTTCGTCAGCTCGCGGACCCGGCGCACCCGATCCTTCCGGTCGGGCACTTCGCGCAGGTCGATCGTGTGGTCGGCGCCGAAGGCGCGGGCCAGCTCGAGCCGGCCCGGGACCTGGTCGATCACGATGACCGCGGCCGCGCCCATGTCCTTGGCCACGGCGGCGGCCTGCACGCCGAGGCCGCCCGCGCCCTGGATGACGACCCGGTCGCCGAAGCGCACGCCGGCCTGGTGGAGGCCGAACATGACCTGGGCGAGGGCGCAGTTGAGCGGGGCCACCACCTCGTCGGAGAGCTCGTCCGGCACCTTGAAGAGATGCCCGCCCGGGCGCAGGTAGTAGTGGTCGGCGAACGCCCCGTGCAGATGCGGGAACTCCTTCGGCCCGCGCGGGCGCTCGAGCTTGTTCGGGCACGCCGCGGGCTCCATGAGCAGGCACGCGTGGCAGCGGCCGCACGGGTAGAAGTACGTGTAGGCGACGCGGTCGCCCTCGGCGAGCGGGCGGCCCAGCGAGTCGGTCTTCACGCGGCTCCCCGCCCGGGCGACCCGCCCCGTCATCTCGTGGCCGAAGATCCAGCCGTCCTCGGGCAGCCGGAGCGGCGCGTCGCCGCGCCAGAAGTGGAGGTCGGAGCCGCAGATGTTGGCGACGGTGACGCGGACGAGGACGCCGTCCGGCTCGACCTCGGGGATCGGCACCTCACGGATCTCGAACGGCTTGCCGGGACCGAAGAAGACCGCTGCGCGCGCGCTCGCCATGGCGTCAGGCTCCTTGTTCTCGCCCCAGCTCGAAGGCGTCGTGCAGCGAGCGCACGGCGAGCTCGGTGTACTTGTCCTCGATCACGCACGACACCGCGATCTCCGAGGTCGAGATCATCTGGATGTTGATGTTCTCCTTGGACAGCGTCTCGAATACCCGACTCGCCACCCCGGCGTGGCTCCGCATGCCCACCCCGACCACCGAGACCTTGGCCACGCGGTCGTCGGCGGCGATGCCGGCGGCGCCGATCTCCCCGGCGATGCGGCCGAGCGTCTCCTCGGCACGCGCGCGGTCGGGGCGGGCCAGGGTGAACGAGATGTCGGTGAAGCCGTCGCGGCTGATGTTCTGCACGATCATGTCCACGATGATGCTGCGCTCGCCGAGGGCGCCGAAGATGCGCGCGGCGATGCCGGGCCGGTCGGGCACGCGCAGGATCGAGAGCTTCGCCTGGCCCGTGTCGTGCGAGATGCCAGTGACGACCACGTCCTCCATGCTGTGATCCTCCCGCGTGACGAGGGTGCCCGGGTCGGGCTTGAAGGTGGAGCGCACGTGCACGGGCACGCTGTACTTCTTCGCGAACTCCACCGAGCGCGCCTGGAGCACCTTGGAGCCGAGGCTCGCCATCTCGAGCATCTCGTCGTAGGACACGCGGGCGAGCTTCCGCGCGTCGGGCACCACGTTGGGGTCGGCGGTGTAGACGCCGTCCACGTCGGTGAAGATCTCGCACACGTCGGCCTTGAGCGCGGCGGCCAGCGCGACGCCGGTGAGGTCCGAGCCGCCGCGGCCGAGCGTGGTGATGTCGCCGGCCTCGGTCGCGCCCTGGAAGCCCGCTACCACCGCGATGCGGCCCGCGTCGAGCGCGGCCATGATGCGCTCGCCGGTGATGCGCCGGATCCGCGCCCGGGTGTGCACCATGTCCGTGACGAGGCCGACCTGCGGGCCGGTGAACGAGGACGCGGGATGGCCGAGGGAGGTGAGGGCCATCGCGAGGAGCCCGATCGTGACCTGCTCGCCCGTGGCCAGGACCATGTCCATCTCGCGGGGATCGGGCGTGGGGGTGATGGCCGCGGCGAGGCCCAGCAGCCCGTCGGTGGTCTTCCCCATGGCGGAGACGACGACGACCAGGCGATGCCCGTCCGCCGCGTACGAGGCGACCCGGCGGGCGACGTTCTTGATCTTCTCCACGTCGGCGACCGACGAGCCGCCGTATTTCTGCACGATGAGCTGCCCCATGAGACCGCCATCGTACACCGGGGGGCGACGGGCGCAAGGACCGGGGATCGCGGGCGAGGCGCGCTTGCGCTCATGAGCCCCGCGCATCAGACCAATGCCGAGCGGTGGGACTGTAGAGGCCCGTGGCGGTTCCCGTACCCTGCGAGGGTGAGCTACGGAGCGGGACGCGCGGGTGGCGGCGGTGGTGGAGCGGGACGGCCGCGGCGCAGCTCCTCCCGCGCGCGCTGGCGCTCGGCCGGCGTCATCTGCTGCCAGCGCTCCCAGTTGCGCTCGAGGCGCTCACGCTGAGCGTCGGGCATCGACTGGTAGTGCTGGAATCGCTGCTGGATCTCCTGCTGGCGCGACGGGGGCAGGCGCTGGAAGCGCTCGTACGCGCCCTCCAGCTCGCGCTTGCGGCCCTCGGGCAGCTCGTTCCAGCGCTGGAAGTCCTGCATGATGCGCGAGCGCTCCGAGGGCGGCATCTGCTGGAACCGCTGGAGGCCCTGCCGCGCGGCGCGCCGCTCCTCGGGCGAGAGGCTCCGCCAGTGCCGGTAGTTCTCCAGCGCGCGCTCGCGCTGGGCCGGCGTCATCTGCCGCCAGCGCTCCAGGTTGCGCCGGACTTGCGCCTGCTCGTCCGGAGGGAGGCGCTCCAGCCCCTTCACGCCGGGCTCGGCCGGTGTGCTCTCGAGCGGGGGAGGCGGGGGCGGAGGCGGTGGAGGCGCCTGACCCCTGGCCGGCGCGGGGCAGACCAGGGCGATCGCCGCGAGCGCGGCCATCGACCAGCGCCTCACGCGCGTGGTGCCCTGGGTCATCCCGTCACTTCGCCTCCTTCGGGGCCGGCCGCGTCGCGGGTGTCCCGGCCTGCGCGGCCGGCGGCGCTCCGCTTCCGCGCAGCGTCTCGAGCATCCGGAGCTGCTCGAGAAGCGGCATCCGCCGGGTCATCTCCCGATCCCGCCGATAGTCGGGGCTGGTGAGCAGATCGAGGTCTCGAAGGAGCTCCGCGTCCACCGCGCCAGCGGGATCCGTCGCCGCGCCTCCGGACCCTCCCGGGGCGCCCGTGGGAGCGGGCCGGGTCGAGCCCGTGTCGCCGGCCAGGGAAGGCGCCGCCGTCAGCAACACGAGCGCGAGCGCGCCCGGGCCGAGGCTCCACGGCGGGCGGCCGGGCACGCCGCGGTCTACCGAGCCCCGCGCATCAGACCAATGCCGAGCGGTGGGATTGTAGAGGCCCGTGGCGGTTACCGTATTCTGCGAGGATCATAGCCCTCGTTCCGCGGAACGCCGCTGTCCAGCCGGCCGATCACGTCGAGGTCCTCGAGCAGGTCCAGGCGCTGGACGAGGTCGAGGTGCGCGATCAGCCCGAGCCGGCTCGCGAGCACCGCGTCGTCCATGACCAGCGCGTCGCCGTTGCGACCGGGGCTGCCCGGCGTGCCGATGTAGACCATGAGCGCGACGAGCCCGGCGGCGAGCCCGGCCGCCACCGGCCGCAGGCCCCACACGCCCGTGCCCGCCCGGCCGGAGCGCCGGCGGTCGAGCTTGTCGCGGAGCTCGGCGCGGTAGGCCCCCCAGTGCACGGCGGGCGCCTCGCCCTGTGCGAGCTGCCCGGCCAGCCGATCGTAGTCGGCGCGCGTCTGCCGGCACGGCGCGCAGCCGGCCAGGTGGGCCTCGACCTCGCGGCGCTCCTCGTCGCCGAGCTCGCCCAGCGCGAGCGGCCGCAGCCGGTCCTCGACGTGGCCTCTCGATGTCATGACGACCCTCCCACTCGCCGGCGCAGCGTCGCAAAGGCCCGGTGCAGGTGCACTCGCACGGTGGCTTCCGAGAGGTCGAGCACCTCGGCGATCTCCTTGGTCGCCATCCCCTCGCGGCACGAGAGCTGGACGGCGGCCCGCTGCTTGGGCGAGAGCCCCTCGACGGCCTCCCACAGCCGGGTCAAGCGGCGGCTCTCGTCCACGGCGTCGCCGGGGTCGACGAAGGGCGCCGGCTGGCGCTCCACCGGGTCACCCCCGTCGTCGTACGGGCGCTCCGTCTCACGCCAGGCAAGGAGACGGCGCCAGCCGCGGCCGCGGCGCTGGTGGTCCAGGCAGCAGTTGACGACGATGCGGTAGAACCACGTCGAGAACTTCGCCTGGCCGGTGAAGGACCCCGCGGCCTCGTGCACGCGGAGAAACGCCTCCTGGGAGCAGTCCTTGGCCGCCTCGCGGTCGCGCAGGATCGACCACGCGATCCGGTAGGCGCGCCCCTGGAAGCGCTCCACCAGGAGGTCGAAGGCTCCCGGCTCCCGTTCCGCCACGCGCCGGCACAGCGTTTCATCGGACGGCTCCACGCGCTCCTCGCGAGTCGATCTTCCCACATTGGTCCGGGCCGGACCACGCACAGAGCACGAGCCCGGGCACCGGAGGGGCCTCGATGGCTTGGACGGGGGCTACCGGGCCGGTGTTTACACCTCCTGGGGGGGGCCCGGAGACGCGGCGGGCTCAGGCGACGGGCGGAGCGCTCGCCGGCCGGCTGGCCTCGGAGAGGTTCACCTCCTCCACCAGCAGCAGGACGAGCCCCCAGAGGGTCACCGGGAAGAACTGGGAGGCGTGGAAGAGGATCGAGAAGGCGAGCGCCTCGGGGCGCGGCACGTCGAACAGGGAGAGCGCCAGGACGGTGGCGGCCTGGATGATGCCGGCGAAGCCCGGGCTCGATGGCAGGCTGACGCCCAGCCCGACGAAGCCCAGGACCGCCCACGAGGCGGCCAGCGGCAGGTAGAGGTGCGCGGCGTGGAGCGCGCACCACGCGGCGAGGGCCCAGGAGAGCCAGTTGACCGTCGACCAGACGACGATCGGCGCCAGGTGTCCTGGCGTCCGGACACCCCGGAGCCCCTCGTTGAACGTGTCCAGGGTGTCGGAGACCCGTCGCGCCAGCCGGGCGACCGTGCGCCGGACCACGGCGAGGAGCAGGCGCCGGCACCACTCGGGCGCCGCCGCCATGACCGCCAGCACCGCGATCAGGGCAACGTCGATCGAGACGAAGACCATGGCCGCCCACCAGAGCTCCCTCGGCAGCCTCACGGCGAGGAGGAGGTAGGCCAGGATGAGGCCCACAGCCAGGCCGTCGAGCGCGCGCTCGACCACGATCGTGCCCACGGTGGTCCAGAGGCGCTGCCCCCGCCGCGTCATGACGTAGGCCCGCAGCACCTCCCCGGCGCGCAGCGGCAGGAGGTTGTTGCCGGTGTAGCCGATGACCACGGCGTTCAGGAGGTGGCGGGGGTGCGCGCCGGGCGGGTACAGATAGTACCAGCGGCGGCTGCGGGCCCACAGCCCGGCCAGGTTCAGGGCGATGCTCGCGGCGAGGAGGCTCCACCGCGTCTCGGCGAGGCGGAGGGCCATGACGTGGAAGTCGACGTCGCGGAAGAGGTACACGAGGAGCGCGGCGCTCACGCCGAGGCCGAGCAGGATCCGCCCGACGCGCCGCGCCCGGCCGGAGGAGGCGGTGGGCGGGCTGGAATCGCCGGGAGCGCTCACGCGCGGCCGACGGGACGGAGCGCGGGGCCGCTCACCGCGGTCCCGCGGCCGCGCGGACCGCCGGCCCCGGGGCCGCGGACCGCGGTCAGGGCGTGTCCTCCACGCGGATCATGGTGGTGCGTCCGGCGACCACCGGGAGCGTGTCGATCGCGGCGAGGGCCGCGCGCATGTCCCGTTCCCGCGCCTCGTGCGTCATCATCACCACGGGCACGGCCTCGCGCTCCGCGCGCTCCTTCTGCAGGACGGAGACGAGCGAGATGTCGTGCTTGCCCAGGATGCCCGCCACCTGGGCGAGGACGCCGGGCCGGTCCAGGGCCATGACGCGCAGGTAATAGGCGGAGCGGATGTCGTCCATGCGCTTGCGCGCGAGCGGGACCGCCGCGGTCACCGGCAGGTCCTCGGGCAAGGCGGGGATGCCGTGGGCGACGCGCCGCGCGATCTCGAGCGTGTCGGACCACACCGCCGACGCCGTCGGGAGCTGCCCCGCGCCCCGGCCGTAGAACATCAGGTCGCCCACGTTGTCGCCGGTGATGAACACGGCGTTGAACACGCCGGAGACCGCGGCCATCGGCGAGGCGGCGGGGATCATGGTCGGGTGCACGCGCACCTCGAGCGCGCCGTCGCTCACCTTCGCGATCGCCAGCAGCTTGATCCGATAGCCCAGCTCCCGGGCGTTGATCACGTCGGCCTGCGTGACGCCGGTGATCCCCTCCGTGTAGATCTCGCCCAGGTCGACCGACGTGCGGAACGCGAGCATCGCCAGGATCTGCAGCTTGTGGGCGGAGTCGAGGCCTTCGATGTCGAGGGTGGGGTCGGCCTCGGCGTAGCCCCGCGCCTGCGCCTCCTTGAGCACCTCGGCGAAGTCCCGCCCCTCGTCGGTCATCTTGGTCAGGATGTAGTTGCACGTGCCGTTGACGATGCCCGAGGCGGAGCGGATGCGGTTGGCGGGGAGCCCGTCCCGCACGGCGCGGATCAGCGGGATGCCTCCGGCCACCGCCGCCTCGAAGCCGAGCCACACGCGGCGGCGGCGGGCCTCCTCGAACAGCTCGGGGCCGTGGTGGGCGAGGAGCGCCTTGTTCGCCGTCACCACGTGCTTGCCCGCGGCGAGCGCCTTCAGGATGAACGTGCGCGCCGGCTCGAGCCCCCCGATGAGCTCGACGACGATCTGGACCTCGGGGTCGTCGAGCACCCGGCGGGCGTCGGCCACGAGGGGCAGCCGGGCGATGTCGATGCCCTCGCGCGGCCGCGTGAGGTCGGTGTCGGCGACGGCGGCGAGGACCAGCCCCGCGCCCACGCGCTCGCGCATGTCCTCGCCGTGGGTCTGGAGGATCTTGACGACGCCGGCGCCCACGGTGCCGAGGCCGAGCACGCCGATCTTGATGTCTGTCATGGATGGTCCGGGCGGCCCGTGCCGCGGCGACGGTTCAGCGCGCCGTCAGCGCGGCGCGAGGGTCTTGAGCCCGCGCAGCGCCTGCTTGATGCGCTGCTCGTTCTCGACGAGGGCGAAGCGGACGTGGCCCTCGCCGTACTCCCCGAAGCCGATGCCGGGGGACACCGCGACCTTGGCTTCCTGGATGAGCATCTTGGAGAACTCGAGCGAGCCCATCGCGCGGTAGGCCTCGGGGATCGGGGCCCAGACGAACATCGTGCCCTTGGGCTTCTGCACCTGCCAGCCCATCTTGTTGAGCCCGTTCACGAGCACGTCGCGGCGGCGCCGGTACATCTCGTTGATCTCGCCGACGCACGCCTGCTGGGCCTCGAGGGCCACGATGCCGGCGATCTGGATGGGCTGGAACACGCCGTAGTCGAGGTACGACTTGATGCGAGCGAGCGCGGTGACCATGTCGCGGTTGCCGCAGCAGAAGGCGAGCCGCCACCCCGCCATGTTGTAGGACTTGGTCATCGAGAAGAACTCGACGCCCACGTCCTTGGCCCCGGGCGCCTGGAGGAACGACGGCGGGGTGTACCCGTCGAACGAGATGTCGGCGTACGCGAAGTCGTGGACCACCATGAGCCGGTGCTCCTTGGCGAACTCCACGACCTTCACGAAGAAGTCCCGATCCACGCAGAGGGTGGTCGGGTTGTGCGGGAACGAGAGGATGAGCAGCTTGGCCTTCGGCCAGGACAGCCGCGCGGTCTCGGTGAGCCGCGCGAAGAAGTCTTCCCCGGGCACGAGCGGCACCGAGCGAAGGTCACCGTCCGCGATCACCACCGAGTACGAGTGGATCGGGTAGGTGGGGTTCGGCACGAGGGCGCCGTCGCCGGGCTGCAGGACGGCGAGCGCCAGGTGCGCCAGCCCCTCCTTGGCGCCGATCGTGGCGATGGCCTCGGTGTCGGGGTCGAGATCGACGTCGTAGCGGTCGCGGTACCAGGTGGTGATCGCCTTGCGGAGACGGGTGATGCCCTTCGACGCCGAGTAGCGGTGGTTGCGCGGGTTCTTCGCCGCCTCCACCAGCTTGTCCACGATGTGCTTGGGCGTCGCCTGGTCCGGGTTGCCCATGCCGAGGTCGATGATGTCCTCGCCTCGCGACCGGGCCTTGGCCTTCAGGTCGTTGACGATGCCGAAGACGTACGGCGGAAGCCGCTTGATCCGATAGAACTCGTCCATGGGCGCCCCCTCAGGTTCCAGAGATCATACGCGGTCGCTCGGAAAACTGTCAAGGAAACGGGCAGATACATGAGCGACGCCCCGCCCGGCGCATTCGCGGTTGACACCTTCCGAGGCTCGGTGCTAAAAACGGCGAAGCCGACAGGGAAAGCCCTCCGCCCGAAGCATCCGACCGACGCACGGAACCAGGATCCGAGCCGTCCCGGGCCCTCCACCGAGGGGAGCGGGGACGAGTCCAGGCGAGAAGAGAGGCTTTCATGAGCCTTGGGACCAGCGGTTCAGCGAGAGACGAGAAGGCGGCGGCCTCGTGACGGGTCGCCAGCGGGTCCACGTCGTCATCGAGCGGACCGACGGGTCCCGGATCGTCCGGGTGCCTGCCCCGCGCTGGCTGGTGTCGGTGGTCTTCGGCCTGGCCGGGCTGCTGCTGGTCGCGGCGGGGGCCCTCTACAGGGACTACGTGACGCTCACGGCCCAGCGGACGGCCTTCGCGACCCTCCAGGCCCGCATGGTCGCCCAGCAGACGCTGATCGACGGATTCCAGGAGCGGGTCGCCACGATGCGCGCGGAGATCGACGGCTGGCGTGATCTCCGGACCCGGATCTGGCAGCCGTTCGGGCCCGGTCCCGAGGGTGACCAGGCCGCCGGCCGTGGCCTTGGCATCGGGGGCACAACGGGGGCGAAGGCCCCGGACAGCCCGGTCGCTCCGACCCCGTCATTGCTCGAGGAGCTCGAGCAGCTCGCGACGGTCGTGACGGAGGAGGGCGAGAGCCTCCGCGCCTTCGAGCGCTTCATCGGGAAGGCCGGACGCATCCTCGCCGCGCTGCCCTCCCGCTGGCCGGTCCGCGGGCAGGTCAACTCGGACTTCGGTCACCGGTCGGGGGTCTGGGCGGAGGGCGCGGAGTTCCACAGCGGCATCGACATCGGCGCGGCGCGCGGCACTCCGGTGGCCGCGCCGGCGCCCGGCACCGTCGTCTTCGCCGGCTGGCAGGCGGAGTACGGCAACACGCTGATCATCGACCACGGCAACGACATCAAGACGCTCTACGGCCACCTGGCCAGGCTGGGAGTCGCGGCGGACCAGAAGGTGCAGCGCGGGCAGGTGGTGGCGTACACCGGGAACACCGGACGCTCCTCCGGGCCCCACTTGCACTACGAGATCCAGGTGGCGGGCCGGGCGGTGAACCCCCGCCGCTACCTCTGGGACGACTGAGTCACTTCCCGGACCGCTGAGCGACCTGCAGAAACGACGCCGGCCGCGCGCCTCCGTTCGGCACGCCGGCCTCTCCCGCCTCCCTCGACGACCTGACCGCGGCCGCGCGGTTGCCTACGCGCGGACCTGGCAGGCCACCCAGTGCCCCGGCGTGACCTCCTTCAACACCTGTTCGTTCTCGGAGCACGAGGGGACGCGGATCGAGCAGCGCGTGTGGAACCGGCAGCCGGACGGCGGCTTGATCGGGCTCGGCACGTCGCCCTCGAGGATGATCCGCTTGCGCTTGACCGAGGGGTCGGGGATCGGCACCGCGGACAGGAGCGCCTCGGTGTAGGGGTGCTTCGGGTTCGTGTACAGCTCCTTGCCGAGGGCGATCTCGACGATCTTGCCGAGGTACATCACCGCGACCCGGGTCGAGATGTGCTCGACCACCGAGAGGTCGTGGGCGATGAACAGGTAGGTCAGGTTGAACTGCTTCTGCAGGTCCTCGAGCAGGTTGATGACCTGGGCCTGGATCGACACGTCGAGGGCGGAGACCGGCTCGTCGCACACGATCAGCTTCGGGTTGACGGCGAGGGCCCGCGCGATGCCGATGCGCTGGCGCTGGCCGCCCGAGAACTCGTGCGGGTAGCGGCGCAGGTGATCGGCGCTGAGGCCCACCGTCTCCAGCAGGTGCACCACGCGCTCCTCGCGCTCGCGCTTGGACTTGGCGAGCTTGTGGATCACGAGGGCCTCCCCGATGATCGAGCCCACCGTCATCCGCGGGTTGAGCGACGCGTAGGGGTCCTGGAAGATGATCTGCATGTCGCGCCGCAGGTGGCGGAGCGACCGCTTGTCCAGCGTGGTCACGTTCTTGTCCTCGAACCAGACCTCGCCAGCCGTGGGCTCGATGAGCCGCAGGATGCAGCGGCCGGTCGTGGACTTGCCGCAGCCCGACTCGCCCACGAGGCCCAGGGTCTCGCCCTTCAGGATGTCAAAGGAGATGTCGTCCACGGCATGGACGCGCGCCACCTCGCGGGAGAGCAGCCCTCCGCGGATCGGGAAGTACTTCTTGAGGTTCTTGACTCGGAGAAGCGGCGTGTCAGCCATGGCGTCTCACCTCGTGTGGGGTCGACGTCTGTCGTGTGACGTGGTGCTCGCGGGGCTCACTAGTACAACCAGCACGCGACCTTGTGCCCCGGCTTGACTTCCTTGATGACCGGATCCTTCTCCGTGCAGACGCTCTTGACGAACGGGCACCGCGGCGCGAACCGGCAGCCCGGCGCGATCTCGCCCCTCAGCGTGGGCACGGTGCCGCCGATGGCCTCGAGCCGCTGCTTCGACGTGGCCGCGAGGTCGATGCGCGGGATCGAGCGCAGCAGGCCCTGCGTGTAGGGATGCAGGGGCTCCTTGAAGAGGTCGCCGACCGCGGCCTCCTCGGCCACCTTGGCCGCGTACATGACGACCACGCGCTGCGCGGTCTCGGCGATGACGCCCATGTCGTGGGTGATGAGCATGACGGCCATGTGGAGCTTGGTCTTCAGCTCGTTCAGGAGCTCCAGGATCTGGGCCTGGATGGTCACGTCCAGCGCGGTGGTGGGCTCGTCGGCGATGAGGAGGTTCGGGTTGCAGGACAGCGCCATCGCGATCATGATGCGCTGCCGCATGCCGCCGGAGAGCTGGTGCGGGTACTCCTTCACGCGGCGCTCCGCGTTCGGGATGTGCACCAGCTTGAGCATCTCCACCGTCTTGTCCATCGCGTCGCGCCGGCCGAGCCCCTCGTGCAGCCGCAGAGCCTCGGCGATCTGCTCCCCGCACGTGAACACGGGGTTGAGCGAGGTCATGGGCTCCTGGAAGATCATCGAGATCTCTTTGCCCCGGATCTTCCGCATCCGGTTCGGCGCGAGGTCGACGAGGTTCTGCCCGTTGTAGTGGATCGTCCCCTCGACGATCTTGCCGGGAGGCTGGGGGATCAGCTTCATGATGGACAGCGCGGTCACGGACTTGCCGCATCCGGACTCGCCGACCACCCCGAGCGTCTCGCCCTTGTCGATGTGCAGGTCGATGCCATCGACGGCGCGCACCGTGCCTTCGTCGGTGAAGAAGTACGTCTTGAGATTCTTGACGTCCAGGAGGCGATCGGCCATGGCGTGTCCTTGTTGACCGGGGCCGGATGGCGGTTCGGCCCGGCAGCATCAGCAGAGTCCGTGTGATGTGGCGCCCGGGGCGCTACCAGGCGCTCGTGATCTCCCGGAAGGCCTCGAGGGCCCGTTCGATGTCTTCGCCGTCCACATGCGCGCGTGTGTCGGAGCGGAGATCGACGATGTCGTGCATCGGTGGGCTACCTGGCCGCCGTCCGCAGGCGCTGCGCGGCCCGGCGGCCCCATTCCGTGAACGGGTACTCGTCGCTGAGCCGCCGGAAGGCGTCCTGCGCTTCGCGCGGCCTCCCCTCGATCGCGTAGACCTCGCCGAGGCGGTAGAGGGCCTCGGGGATCACGAGGGACCGCGGGTAGTCCTTCAGGAGCTGCTCGAGCCGCTGGCGCGCCGCGGTGGGAGTGCCCTGGTTGAAGTAGTAGGTGGCGACCCACAGCTCCTTCTGCGCGAGACGGCCCTTGCAGACGTCGATCTTGGCCAGCGCGTCGGAGGCGTAGCGGCTGTCCGGATAGTCCCGCACGAGCTTCGTGAAGGCCTCGATGGCGCGGACGGTGATCCCCTGGTCCTGCTCCACGGGCTTCATCTGATCGTAGTAGCTCATGGCGAGCCGGTACTGGACCAGGTCGGCGATCTCGTGACGGGGGAAGAAGGCGAGGAACGCCTCGAACTCCTTGATGGCCTTGTCGAACTCACCGTCGCGATAGAAGGCCTCGCCGATCAGGAAGCGCGCCCGCGGCGCGTAGTTCGACGTCGGGTGACGTTCGACGATCTTCTGGAAGTTGTAGCGCGCGTCCTCGTAGCGCCGCCGGTTCAGTTCGGTCTCCCCGAGCTGGTAGAGGTCGGCGGCGGGCAGGAGGGGCTGGGGCTTGGGCTTGATGAAATCGGCGAGGCTCCCGAAGGACGAGCACCCTCCCAGGAGGAGCACCGCCATGAGGGCCAGAGGGATTCGTTGAAAGTACGTGCGCATGCGACTGGGACGCGGTTTCACTTGGCCCATACTTGTAAGGGGAGACCCCAGGAAAGTCAAGGAGGAGGGGGACCTTCCGGGGCCTCCCGCCGGCCCGGGCGCCGGTCCTCCGGGAGGCCTCGCCGGGCTGTCCCGGTCGGCCCGGCGGCCGACCCGGCCCCTGCTCCACGGGGCGTGCCCAGCCGTCGATTGACACCCTGCTCGCCGCCTCCGTATGATCCGCGCGTCTCTCTCGCGAGATCGACGACCAGGAGGCGCTCATGGACCGGTGGAACGTAGGGATTCTCATCTTCGACGGGGTCGAGGTGCTGGACTTCGCGGGGCCGTTCGAGGTCTTCTCCCGGACCCGGCTCCACGCCGGGCCGGACTCCCGGCGGTCGGAGGAGGCCGCCCCGTTCTCGGTGTTCACCGTGGCCCGCTCCCGGGCGCCGATCAAGGCCACGGGCAACCTCGAGGTGGTCCCGCATCACGGGTTCGCCGACGCGCCCCGGATCGACCTCCTCCTGGTCCCCGGGGGCTTTGGCACCCGGGCCCTGGTCAACGACGCGGAGACCCTGGACTGGATCCGCACGGTGGCCGCCTCCGCCCGCAAGACCACGTCTGTCTGCACCGGCTCGCTGCTCCTGGCCAAGGCCGGGCTCCTGCAGGGGCGCCGGGCCACCACCCACTGGGCGGCGCTGGATCTCCTGGACTCGCTCGGGGCCGGTGTGACGGTGGACCGGGAACAGCGGGTGATCGACGACGGGATCATCACGTCGGCCGGGGTGGCGTCCGGCATCGACATGGCGTTCTACGTGGTGGAGACGCTCTTCGGGAAGGCCGTCGCGGACGAGACGGCCCGCTACATCGAGTACCGGCGGATCGCGGCCTGAAGGCCGGGCCGGGAGGGCCCGCATCGCGGGCCCTCCCGGATCCGGAGCGAGCTCAGGACTTCTTCCGGACGAAGACGAAGTCGCCGCCGTCGTGGCCGGCGTACTTGATCGGCGCGTACTCGGGCGTCTGGCTGAAGCCGAGCCGCCGGGCCGCCGCGTAGAGACGCACCTGGAGCTCGCGGTACACGTCGCGGCCCAGCATCATCCCGGGGTTGGCGCGGAGCACCTCGAGGAAGCTGCCGGCGAACACCGACGGCTGCGCCCCCGCACCCTCGGCCACCGGCTGGAGCCCTCCGGACGTCATCACCATGCGCGCCCGCTTCGCGGACAGGCTCTGGATCGCCCGCGCCACGTCGTCGTCCTTCGACGCCGGCTCCAGCCTGCCGCTCGCCGAGCGTGACAGCCGCGCGGCGTACGGGGAGTCCGACACCACCAGGAGCTGACGGGCCGACATCACGTTCAGGACGTCGCTGAGCTGGGTGTCGGAGATCCACGTGCCCGGCTCGCCGGGGCGCGCGTCGGCGGGCAGCCAGTGCGCGCGCTGGTTCTTCTGGTCCAGCTCCCCGCGGCCCGCGAAGTAGATCAGGAGGTTGTCCTTGGTCCCGAGGCGCTCGCGGAGGTCGTTCAGCTCGCTCATGATCTGGGTCCGGCTGGCGTTCGTGACGGTCCGGACGTTGAACCCGTAGTCCTGGCGGAGCGCGCGCGACACGGCTTCCGCGTCGCGCACCGGGCTCTCGAGCCGGCTCATGCGCGAGTACTCGCTCACCCCGATGACCAGCGCGTGGTAGTTGCCGGTGACCGAGACGGGCGGGCCGCCGCCTGGCTTGTCGCCGCGCGACGCGATCAGCTGCACCCGGGCCGGCACCCCGAGCTCGACCGAGGTCCGACGCTTGCTGGAGTCGAGCGCGACCAGCCGCACGCGGTCCTCGCGGGCGTCGCGCACCGTCAGCTCCGCGCGGAACCGTGTGTCGGTGGGCGTGGTGTCGGCGAGTTGCTCGACGCCGTTGATCGTGAAGGACTTGATCGCGGTGGGGGACGCCACGCGGCCGACCACGAGCAGCGTGTGCGTCCCGGCCTTCGCGGCCGAGGCGTCCGAGCCCGACGCCTGCACCACCGGCGGGTCCACGAGCTGGACGTTGATCAGCTCGATCTCCGGGCCCGACGGGTCGCGCTCCCACTTCAGGGGCTCGAGCCCGGCGCGCTGCGCCCGGGCCTCGGACTCGGTGCGGGCCAGCTTGGTCCGGGTCTCCTGGACGGCGACCTCGGCGGCGGGCTTCGCCGCGGGCTCCGAAGCCTGGAGCTTGGACACCCGCTCCTTCAGCGCCGCCGCTTCCTTCTCCTTGGCCTGCAACCGGCTCTCCCGCTCCTGGATGGTCTTGCGCAGAGCCTCATGGGCGGCCGTCTGGGTGCGGTCCTTCTGCTCCAGGGCCTGGAGCTCCCGGCGGAGCTCCGCGACCTCGGTCCGCGCGGCCTGCACGTCGCCCTCCTGCTGGGACATGGAGGCGCGCAGGCTGTCGATCTCGCGCTGGGCCGCGCTCAGCTCTCCGCGCCGCGTGTCGAGCTCCTTCCTGTACTGCTCGACCTCGCCCTCGAGCTGGGCCAGGCGGTTGCTGTCGGCCGCATCGGGGGTGATCTCGTAGGTCAGCTCGCTGAGCCCCGACGCCTTGCGGTACCAGTTGAGGGCCTCGCGCTGGTCCTTCTGGACTCCGAGACCGCGCTCGTAGAGGCTCCCCAGGTTGATGGCGGCGGCGGAGAAGTTCTGCTCGGCCGCCTTCCTGTACCACTCGGCGGCGGCGGCATAGTCCGGGGCCGTCCCGAGCCCCTTCTCGTAGATCTCGCCCACGTAGGTCTGGGCCTTCGGGTCGCCCTGCTTGGCCGACTCGAGCCACACCTTCAGGGCGGTGGCGTAGTTGGCCCGGTCGTAGCTCACGTACTCACCGCCGCGGATCTCGCAGTCCCGCGTGCTGGTCTTGAGGGGGCGGCGGGGGCCCAGGAAGGTCATCTTGCCGCCGAGACGCCGGATCTGGCCCGGGAGGAGGCAATCGACCACCAGGAAGTCCTCGGCCTTGGCTGGCGGCCTCGGGGGTCTTCGGGGCAGTCGACGGGGGAGGGGCCTGGGCGATCGCGGTGGAGCCGGTGAAGCCGGCGGCGAGGAGGGCCAAGGCCCCCGCAGCGCTTACCCCGATCCATGGAAACCGGCGGACTCTTCCAGGGCGACGGCGGGAGTGAGGTCTCATGGCTTCCCCCGGGGAACGGCGTTCGATGGCTACAGTGGCACTACCGTACGAGCGGGGGTCCCGCCGTGTCAAGCCACCGGCGGGGATGCTCGTGGCGGGCTGCGGCTGGCTCGAGGGTCTAGAACTCCATGCGGAAGCCGGCCGTGAACTGGTGGTGCGTGATCCGCTTGAGCCCCAGGGCCGTCTCGTAGTTGAAGAAGGCGCCGATGCCCCGGCCCAGGAGGACCGAGAGACCTGCGCCAAGGGCGAAATAGTCCCGGTCGGGCTCGTCCGTGGGCACCGAGAAGAACGTGTTGCGTCACGTCGTGGATGTACCGCGCCTTGATGTTGCGGCTATCGTCTTCGAACTCATGACGCCACTCGCCCGAGATCTGTGGCACGAACACCCCGAACCCCGTGCTGATCGCGTACGCGAGGCGCCCGCCCAGCGCGCTCTGAACGGAGAGGATGTCCTGCTTCTTGACCTGCAGATCGAGACCGGACGCGCCGTTTTCGCGATACCCGTCGATCTCCAGGTAGAGCGTCTCGATCCTGAGGGTCGGCGTGATCGTGAGCGCGCCGATCGGGAAGTCGTACCCCATGCCGACGTTGAAGGAGAACTGGTAGCCGTCGGTATCGCCCTTCGCGGTGCGGTCCACCACAAGCGGCACTGTGCAGGCGTCCCCTTGCCGGCACCAGACATGCGGTGCCCGCCGCATGTAGCCGGCGGTATACGGATGCGGCGGTTCGTGTCGTACGTGTTCCAGGCGAATCCGACAGCGCCGTCGATGTAGAAGCGGCCGGGGGAGTAGGTCGCGTAGGCGGTGAGGCCGTAGCTACGTGAGTCGGTGTCACCGAGTCCCGCGTTGAACTCCGCGTGGCCGCCGACGAACGTGAACGCGAGACCGCCGATGAAGGCGTCGGTGAAGCGATAGTCGGCGCCCAGGGTGACGCCTCCGTCGTGGAAGTCGAATCCCGGCTCGCGGTCGGAGTCGTCCCGGCTGCCAAAGCTGCCGTGGCCGTTCACGAACACGCCCAGACGGCTCAGACCGGCGCCGTTGGACGCGTCACCCAGGAGCTCGCTCCAGTCGCCGACTGGTCCAGGGTGAGGGCGGCCCCGCCGAGCTGGAGGCCGCTGACGCGGACGCCGGTAGCGCCCGGCGCGCACCGCGGCGAGCCGGGCGCCGATGGTGCCCGAGAACGACCGGGCCCGCCGCTGGTCGTGCCTTGGCTGATGGCCTCGTCCGGGCGTCAGCGCCGAGCAGGACAGCCTGGTACGGCCGCTGAGGCTCAGGCCCAGAGAGTTCGGCCCTGGGACCGAGTTCGCGATTGGCTGACACGCGTTGGACCGCATCTCCGAGCAGCGGTCGAACAGGTCTTTCTGCAGCGGGTCTGCAGGCCGGAGCCGTTCGCTGCCGCCGCCGAAGTCACGAGCTCGGGCAAACGACGTCGATGGCCGCGCCCATGCGGAGCGCGGTGTCGGGTCGAGGCCAGGCACGGTGGCGATCGTTGGCTGGTACTCGGCGGAGCACTCTGAGCGAACACCGCGACCGGACATAGGCCGAGGATGATTGCGAAGGTCAGCACTGTCCCGACCCACCAGGCGCCTCGCCGAATGCAACGCATAGTGACCTCCGTGACTCGTGTCGGGAGTGAACCCAGGTTCAGAAGCGCGGCAAGTCTACAGCAACGGAACATCGGGTGCCAACAAATTTGGCACGTCCCAGGCCGCGCCGGCGTCCAGAGTCTGCGGCGGTCGGAGGGTCAGTCGAGCAGGCCGATCTCGCGGTACCGGGGCTCCACCCGGGCGGTGAGGAGCCCCAGCCGCTGCAGGCGGGGGATCAGGACCTCGGTGAACAGGAACCGGTTGAACGCCTTCGCGGTCTGGGAGTTCTTGATGGTATCCCGGTGGATCGCCTCACCGTCCCAGCCCATCTCCTCCCACACGGTGCTGGATCGAGCGGAAGCCGGTCCGCTCGTCGCGCCCGTACATGGCGTCGCAGGTGCGGAGCGCGAAGTCCTCCAGGTAGTCCCGCCGTCCTCCGTCCATCGTGGGCAGCGTGCGGCGCAGGGCGAAGTAGCCGAAGTTCACGTGACGGCCCTCGTCCTGGAGCACGTAGTCGAGAGACGTCGCGCGAGCGTGGAGTCCTGGGTCTGCTTGTGCATCAGGTTGAACGCGGCGATGGCCAGCCCCTCGATGAGCATCTGCATGCCGAGGAGCTTCACCTCCCACATCTCGGACGAGAGGATCTCGTCGATCAGGCCCTTGAGCAGCGGGTCGACGGGATAGATCTTGTGGAGCTTCTTCACGTACCGCTCGAAGACTTCGACGTGCCGGCCCTCGTCCATCACCTGCGTGGACGCGTAGAGCTTGCAGTCGAGCTCGGGCACGGGGTTGACGAGCTGGCTGGCCACGAGGAGCGCGCCCTGCTCGCCGTGCAGGAACTGCGACAGGCGCCACGCCGAGACGCGGATCTCCACCTCCTTCCGCTCCTCCTCGCTGAGGCGCGGGAAGAACTCGGTGCCCTGGAAGGCCATGTGCACGTTCAGCACCGGCCCCTCCTTGCCGATGGCGCGGCTCCAGTCCACGTCCGTCGAGCCGTTCCACTGGTTCTTCTTGGCCGTCTCGTAGAGCGACTCGAGCTCCTGGTGGGTGGGCTCGTAGTCGAAGTCCCACAGGGTGTCGAGCTGGTAGGACACTCGACGGGCGGCGGCGGCGTTCACGGTGGTCATGAGGGCGCTCCTGGTCACGGTTGCGTTTCGGCACTCGCAGCCTACGCGGCCCAGGCGATCCGGGTCAACCGCGCTCGCGCGCTGCCAACACGCCCTTGACACTGCAGGGCCCGGGGCTTAGATTCGGAGTGCCTTCCGGCCGGCGCATCGCCTCCGGAAGGCGTTGCATGCCTCCGATTCCGCACGAGGACAGACGCTTCGCGCTGCACGTCCACCTCGCTCTCGCCGCCGGGACGCGGGTCTGGACAGGTGTCTCATTTCCTCGATCCCCGATCTCACTCGTACCCGGGAGGTGCCCATGGCTGTCGTGACGCGCCGCCGCTTCCTCACCACGTCCGCCGGTCTCGCCGGCATCCTCGCCGCGGGTGTCCCGCCCGCCCGAGGCCAGCAGCGCGAGATCTCGTACCTGTGCTGGAACAACTTCGCCCCCGCCTCGGACAAGAAGCTCGCCGAGATCGGGCAACGCTTCACCAAGGACACCGGCATCAAGCTCAAGATCGACCACATCTCGCACATGGGCCCGCAGCAGGCGAAGTACGCGGCCGAGGTGCAGACGCAAGCCGGTCACGACCTGGTCGAGATGCGGATGCACTTCCCGTGGCTCTACGAGACCCAGCTCGTCGACGTCTCGGACGTCGTCGCCGGGCTCGAGAAGCAGTACGGCAAGGCGCTGTCCTCCGGCTACGAGGGCGCGCACGTCCACGGCGTCTGGCGCGCGGCGCCGCAGTATCACGGCATGTTCGTCTGCACGTACCGCGAGGACCTCTTCAAGAAGGCCGGCCTCAAGGTGCCCGACACCTGGGAGGATCTCTACACCGTCGGCAAGGAGCTGAAGAAGATGGGGAACCCGGTAGGGATCCCCATCTCCCAGAACTACGACTCGATCTCCACCGCCGGTCCCGTCCTGTGGTCGTTCGGGGGCATGGAGGTGGACAAGGACGGCAAGACCGTGCGCATCAACTCGCCGGCCACCGCCCAGACGATCGAGTGGTACAAGAAGATGTACAAGGACTGCATGGAGCCCGAGGTCCTGTCGTGGTCCGACGCCAGCAACAACGAGTCGATCCAGCAGGGCAAGGCAAGCTGGGTCCACAACCCGGTGTCGGCCTACATCGTGGCCAAGCAGCGCAAGCTGGTCACCGCCGACGGCATCAACCACCACCGGAGCCTCGGCGGCCCCGCCGGACGGCACGAGACGGACACGCCGCGGCACATCGGCATCTGGAAGTTCTCGAAGAACGTCGAGGCCTCGAAGGAGTGGATCCGGTACCTGCTCGGCAAGCGCGAGGTCTACGACGAGTACATCATGGCGGGGGACGCGTTCAACCTGCCCGCCTACGAGAAGCTCCAGGACCACCCGGTGCTGCGCTCGGACCCGAAGTACGCCGCGCTCAGGGGCGAGGGCATCCAGTACCACACCTACGGCTGGCCCGCGCCCGCGTCCGACAAGGTGCAGCTCATCACCAACACGTATCTCCTGCCCAACATGATCGCGAAGGCGGTCACGGGCACCTCGACCAAGGACGCCATGGCCTGGGCCGAGAACGAGATGAAGAAGATCATTGCTGGTTGATTTGCGAGCCGAGCCGAAGGCGAGGCGAGCGCATATGGAAATGCAGTGGAAACGACCGCGGCGGGTTGTCCGCCAAGGGACGTGGGACAGGTCGCGGCGGGTTGTCCGCGAACGGACGTGGAGCAGTCCGCGGCGGGTTGACTGATGGCGGTTCGAGCCGACGAGGTCATGGCCACCCGCCCGCGCCCGGGCGTCGTCGCCCGGGTGCGCGCGTCGCTCGACCGCGAGACCGTGCTGGGACCGGCGTTCGTCACGCCGGCCCTGCTGCTGCTCCTCCTGCTCGTCGCGTATCCGTTCGTGGTCGCGCTCTACTTCGCGCTCTCGAACTCCTTCATCGGGCGGCCCAGCGAGTTCATCGGCATCCGGAACTTCGTGAAGCTCTGGGAGAGCGACGCCTTCCGCCAGACCTTCCAGAACGCGTTCGTGTTCACCGGCATCGCGGTGGCCTTCAAGGTCGTCCTGGGCATCGCGCTGGCCCTGCTCCTGAACGAGCAGCTCTGGTTCAAGCGCATGATCCGGGGCGCGGTGCTGCTGCCCTGGGTCATCCCCACCGCGCTGTCCACGCTCGGCTGGTGGTGGATGTTCAACTCGCTCTACAGCGTCGTGAACTGGACGGGCATCGCGCTCGGCATCATGGACCCGCCGGGGCCCAACTGGCTCGGCCAGAAGGCCTACGCGATGGCGGCGGTGGTCACCGTGAACGTGTGGCGGGGGCTGCCGTTCTTCGCCATCACCATCCTCGCCGGGCTCACCGCCATTCCGAAGGAGCTCTACGAGGCGGCGGAGGCCGACGGGGCGGGGACGGCCTCCCGCTTCTGGCACATCACGCTGCCCCTGCTCAAGCCGGTGCTGGCGGTGGTGGTGCTCTTCTCCACCATCCTCACCTTCGGCGACTTCAACATCGTGTACGTGCTGACGCACGGCGGGCCCATCAACTCGACCCACCTCTTCGCCACGCTGTCACGCCAGGTCGGGATCGACACGGGGCGGATCGGGGAGGGCGCGGCGATCTCGCTGTACCTCTTCCCGCTGCTGGTCTTCGTGGTGTGGGCGCAGCTCCGCTTCGTGCGGAAGCAGGAATATTGAGGCGACGCGCATGACCGTCGAGCGGCGGCCCCTCGCGGCCAAGATCGGCAAGCACCTGCTGCTCGCGCCGTTCCTGGTGTTCGCGCTGTTCCCCTTCTATCACATGACGCTCACGTCGCTGAAGCAGGACCGCGAGCTCTACGACCGGCACGCGGTGCCGCTCGTCATCCGCCAGGGGCCCACGCTCGAGCACTACAAGAAGCTCATCTGGGACACCGAGTTCCTGACCTGGACGAAGAACAGCCTGCTCGTGACGGGGCTGTCCACGGCAGTGTCGGTGGTGATCGGCACCATGGCGGCCTACGCGCTGGCCCGGCTCAAGTTCTTCGGGGTGGGCACCTTCGGCACGGGCATCTTCGTGACGTACCTGGTGCCGACCTCGCTCCTGTTCCTGCCGCTCGCCCAGATCGTGAACTGGATCGGCCTCGCCGACTCGAAATGGGCCCTCGTCCTGACCTATCCCACGTTCCTCGTGCCGTTCTGCACGTGGCTCCTCATGGGCTACTTCCGGACCGTGCCCAAGGAGGTCGAGGAGTGCGCGATGGTGGACGGCGCCACGCGCATCCAGGCGCTGTGGCGGATCGTCCTGCCGATCGCGGTGCCGGGGCTCGTCTGCGCGGCCCTCTTCGCGTTCACGCTGTCGTGGAACGAGTTCATCTACGCGCTCACGTTCACGTCGTCGTCGGAGCAGATCACGGCGAGCGTCGGCGTCACCACGGAGCTGATCCGCGGCGACATCTACTTCTGGGGCTCGCTGATGGCCGGCGCGGTGCTGGGCTCCGTCCCGATCGTCATCCTCTACGTCCTGTTCCTCGACTACTACGTCTCCGGCCTCACCGCCGGCGCCATCAAGTAAAGACCAGCGCACCGACGATGGCCCAGCTCCAGAAGTACGGCGCGCCCGGCGTCTTCGACCCGCCGGGCTACAGCCAGGCGATCAAGGTGACGGGCGCCCAGACGATCCTGTACCTCGCCGGCCAGGTGCCCTACGACGCCAGCGGCAATCCCGCGCACCCGGGCGACTTCACGGCCCAGGCCCGGGTGGTGTTCGGCGCCGTCAAGGCGCTGGTGGAGGCGGGGGGCGGCACGCTGGCCAACGTGGTGAAAATCACCACGTACGTGACGGACGCGCGCTACCGGCCGGAGTTCCGCGTGGTGCGCGACGAGTTCTTCGGGGTGCGGGGTCCGGCCTCCACGATGGTGCAGGTCGCCGCGCTCTCCCACCCCGACTACATGATCGAGATCGAAGCCGTCGCGATTGTCTGACGCGGGCACCCGGGCTTCGCCCGCCCGGCGTCAGCGCTCGAGCTCGGTGCCCAGCGCCTCGTTGACGCGGTTGGTGAAGTTGGCGGCGGCGATGACGAGCGTGAGCTGGGTCAGCCCTTCCGGCCCGAGCGCCTCCCGCAGCGCGGCCACCAGCGCGGCCTCCACCTGGACCTTCCGGGTCATCTCCTCCGCGTACCGGACGACGAGGCGCTCGAGCGGCGAGAAGAGCGGGCTCCGCGCGTAGTCCGGGAGCGCGTTGAACTTCTCCTTGGTCACGCCGGCCTGCTGACCGATGGCCATGTTGTGCGTGGTGCAGTACCAGCAGTGGTTGAGCTGCGAGACCTTCACGTAGGCGAGCTGCTTGAGCTTCGGATCGAGCGGCCCCTCGCTCAGGGTGGAATACCACGCGTGGAACGCCGGCAGCGACCGGGCGTGGTTGGCCATGATCTTGACGATGTTCAGGACCCGGCCGCTCGTCTCCTGCAGACGCTCGTATAGCGTCCGCACCTCGGCCGGGGCCTGGTCACGCTCGACGTAGGGTAGTCTCGCCGCCATCGCCGCATCTCCCTCCTGAAGGCCTCGGTACAACCTCGGGCTCGGGCGCGGGACGCATCATAGCCGCGTCAGAGCAGCTTTTCCATGATCAGGGTGTCCACCCAGCGATCGTCCAGCCGGCCCATCTCCCGGTACACGCCCACCCGCTGGAACCCCATGCGCTCGTACAGGGCCACGCCGGCCCCGTTCCACGGGAACGCGGACAGCACGAGCTTGTGGTAGCCGAGCGCGCGGCCGGCCTCGATCAGGCGCTCGAGGAGGCGGCGCCCCACGCCGCGGCCCCGCCACGCGCGCTCGACGTACACGGAAAAATCCGCCACGTGGTCATAGGCGGGACGGGGGTTGAACGAGTTGAGGCTGGCCCAGCCCACGACCGGCCCGTCGGCCACCGCGACGAGCACGGGATGGCGCGGGCCCCGGGCGGCCAGCCACGCTCGGCGCTCGTCGGGCGTGCGGAGCTCAGTCTCGAGCGTGGCGATCCGGTCCTCGATGCCCTGGTTGTAGATCTCGCAGATCGCCGCGGCGTCCGCCGCGACGGCGTCACGGACCACGAGGTCGGTCTTCGACATGAGCCGCTGCGCCTCCACGGTGAGATGCTCCGGTATAATGCCAGCCGTGCTCGACGGCAAGCCTTCACTCATGCGACGCGCAAGGAGTTCGTCCGACCCGGCCGCCCCGCTGGTGCCCCGATGAAGCCCCTCGTGGTGGTCGGCGGGGCCATCCACGCCGACGGGATCGCGCTGCTCGAGACCGAGGCCCGCGTGACCGTGATCGATCGGGCCACCGAGGCGCAGATGATCGGGGTGGCCAGGGACGCCGCGGGCATCCTGTTCATCCTCGAGCCCCCGTGCACCCGCTCGCTGATGGCCGCGTGCCCGTCGCTCCGGGTCGTGGGGCGTCATGGGGTGGGCCTCGACACCGTGGACCTGCCCGCCGCCACCGACCTCGGCATCGCCGTGGTCCACGCGCCGGGGTCGAACTCCGACTCGGTGGCCGAGCACGCCATGATGCTCATCCTGGGCGCGGTGAAGAACGTGGTGGTGGTGGACCGGCTCACCCGGAAGTCCGACTGGTCGGAGGCCCGCTGGCGGGGCAACTTCGAGGTCCGGGGCAAGACCCTCGGCATCGTCGGCGTGGGGAACATCGGCCGCCGGGTCGCGCGCATGGCCGCGGCCTTCGGCATGCGGGTGATCGGCTACGATCCCTACCTGCCCGCCGCCGAGCTCGCCGCCCGCGGCGCCGAGCCGATGGCGAGCCTGGCCGCCCTCCTCGGCCAGGCCGACGTGATCACGTGCCACACGCCGCACACGCCCGAGACCCACCACATGATCGACGCCACCGCGGTGCAGCGGATGAAGGACGGCGTGGTCTTCGTCAACACCTCCCGCGGCAAGGTGCAGGACGAGGCGGCGCTCCTCGCCGGCCTCAAGAGCGGCAAGATCGCGCGCGCGGGGCTCGACGTGTTCGAGGAGGAGCCGATCTCGTCGGACAGCGAGCTCCTCCACCAGGACAACGTGATCGTCACCTCGCACCTGGCCGGCGTGACCGGCGAGAGCATGCGCGGGATGGCGCTCCAGGTCACGGGGGAGATGCTGCGCCTGCTGCGGGGCGAGCGTCCCCACGTGGTGGCGAACGCGGACGTGCTCGCCACGCTGACCCACCTCGTGCCCCCCACGCGATGAGGTCGCACATGAGTGACGAGCCGGCGCTGCGCGTGGACGCGGAATCGCGGTATCGGCCCGCATGGCGAAGTCGAATTCCGGAGTCCTTCACACCCTCGACGAGGAGTCCGCGATGCCGATAGATCCTCGCCATCCCAAGGAGATCCGCGCCGACATCCGCCGGGGCGCGCTCACCGGCGTCACCGCCGGCCTCGCCCCCGGGTTCGTGCAGGCGAACCTCGCGATCCTCCCGAGGGACGCGGCGTACGATTTCCTCCTCTTCTGCCAGCGGAACCCGCGTCCCTGTCCCCTGATCGAGGTGACCGACGTGGGCTCGCCGGAGCCGGTGGGCGTCGCCCCGGGGGCCGACCTGCGCACGGACCTGCCGAAGTACCGCATCTACAAGGACGGCGTCCTCGCCGACGAGGTCACCGACCTCACGCCGTTCTGGCGCGACGACCTCGTGTCGTTCCTCCTCGGCTGCTCGTTCACGTTCGAGTGGGCGCTGCTCGACGCCGGCATCCCGCTGCGCCACATCGACACGGGCAAGAACGTGGCGATGTGGAAGACGTCCATCGACTGCCGGCCCGCCGGCCGCTTTCACGGGCCGATGGTCGTGTCCATGCGCCCCATCCCGCAGGCGATGCTGCCCAAGGCGGTGACGGCCTCCGCGCGCTTCCCGGGCGCCCACGGCGCGCCCATCCACATGGGCGACCCGGCCGCGATCGGCATCGCCGACGTGGACCGGCCGGACTGGGGCGACTCGGTCGGCGTGCGCGCCGGCGAGGTTCCCGTGTTCTGGGCCTGCGGCGTGACCCCGCAGGCGGTGGCGCTGGCGTCGAAGCCGTCGTTCATGATGACCCACAGCCCCGGCCACATGTTCATCACCGATGTCCCGAACCACGCGCTGTCGGTGATGTGACATGGGCAACGCGCAGCGGTTCTCCGTTCCCGCCTGAGCGGGCCAACCGCCGTGGGCCTCTACGCCGAGCCGCGCCTGGCCCCGTGCGGCGACCTCGCCGTGGCCGTGGAGCTGGGCGACGAGATCAGCCGCGAGGTCAACGAGCGCGTCCTCGCCCTCGACTCGTTGATCGCCACGCGGGCCGTCCCCGGCATCGTCGAGACCGTCCCGAGCTTCCGCTCGCTCCTGGTCTACTACGAGCCGCGGGTCGTGTCGCACCAGGCCTTGGCCGCCACGCTCCGCGCCCTCGCCGCGGAGGCGGGCGCGGCGCCGCCGGCGGCGGCGCGGACGGTCGAGCTCCCGTGCTGCTACGGCGGCGAGCTGGGCTTCGAGCTGGCCGCGGCGGCCAGGCGCCTGGGCCTCGCCGAGGACGAGGTGGCCCGCCTGCACGCGACGGCCGACTACCACGTCTACTTCGTGGGGTTCACGCCGGGGCTCCCGTACCTGGCGGGCATGCCCGACGCGCTGGCGATCCCGCGGCTCGAGACCCCGCGCACCCGCACGCCTCCGGGCAGCGTGTCCATCGGCGGCTCGCAGTGCTGCATCTACTCGGTGGAGAGCCCGGGCGGGTTCTGGGTGCTCGGGCGGACGCCGCTGCGGCTCTACGACCCGCGTGCCGCCGACCCGATCCTGCTCCGCGCGGGGGACCGCGTGCGCTTCCGCGCGATCGATCGAGCGGAGTTCGACGCGATCGCCGCCGCCGTGGCCGCGGGCGAGTTCCGGCCCCTCATTGGGGCGACCCCAGGAGAGACCCGGGGGGAGGCCCGGCCCTGAGCGAGGCGCGCGTGGTCGTGCGGGAGGCCGGGCCTCTCACCACGGTGCAGGATCTCGGGCGGCTCGGCCACCTCCGTGTCGGCATCCCGCCCTCGGGTCCGGTGGACCGCGCGGCCTTCCTCCTCGCCAACCGTCTCGTGGGGAATCCCGACGGTGCCGGCGGCCTCGAGTGCACGCTGGTCGGCCCGCGGCTCGAGTTCGCGGACGACCGCGTGGTCGCGGTGACGGGCGCGGAGATGCCGGTCAGCCTGAACGGAACGGAGGCGCCGCGCTGGACGTCGGTCGCGGTGCGGGCGGGCGACGTCCTGCGTCTCGGCCCCGCGCGCGCGGGCGCGCGCGCGTACGTCGCCGTGTCGGGCGGGATCCAGACGCCGCTGGCCCTCGGCTCGCGCTCGACCTACGTGCGCGGGCAGCTGGGCGGCCTCGACGGCCGGGCTCTGCGCACTGGTGATACCCTGCCCCTGGGCCCGGCGGGCGTGAGCCGGCCGTCGCGCGTGCGGCGCGACCGCATCCCCGACTACGCAGCGCCGCTCGAAGCGCGGGTGGTGCTGGGACCCCAGGACGACCGCTTCACGGCGGCGGGCATCGCCGCCTTTCTCGATGGCGTGTACGAGATGCTGCCGCAATCGGACCGCATGGGCGCCCGCTTCCGCGGGCCGCGCATCGAGCACGCGCGCGGCCACGACATCATGTCCGACGGCATCGCGCTCGGCGGCATCCAGGTGGTGGGCGACGGCCAGCCCATCGTGCTCCTCGTGGACCGGCAGTCGACCGGCGGCTACACGAAGATCGCCACCGTCTGCTCCTTCGACGTCGACCGCGTCGGGCAGCTCAAGCCCGGCCAGCCGATCCGCTTCCGGCGGATCGGCGTCGCCGACGCCCACGCCCTCCTCGCCGCCCGTCGCCGCGACCTGGACGACGCGATGGAGCCGGCGGAGTGACGGGTCGCGCGGGGCCACCGTCGCGGCCGGACCGGCGAGGGAAGGGAAGCGGCGCGGCATGACCCGGCGGCTCGTGATCTGGCTGGCTCTCGGCGCCATCGTCGCGGGATGCGCGCCGGCGGCCGGGCCCGCGCTCGTGCGTGTCGAGCGCATGACCGCGCCCCCGCTGCCCGCCGACCCGAGCGACGAGCGCCTGCTGTCCACGGTGTCGTGGGCCCTCACCCAGCGCCTCGGCCTGCCGCTGTCGCTGCCCGTGCACGTGCACTTCTACCCGAGCCAGGCCGAGTTCGAGCGCGCCCTCACCGCGGAGGCCCGCAGCGACAACCCGCTCGTCAAGGACCAGGCGCGCTACGCCACCGGCGTGGGCACGGCGAACGGCATCCACCTGCGCGGCGACCGGCTCGCGTCCGTTCCCCTCGAGGTCCGCGTGGCGCTCTTCGCCCACGAGCTCACCCACGTGAGCCAGTACGAGCTGGCGGGCGGCCGGCGGGCCACGTCGGAGCAGTGGCTGCGCGAGGGCTTCGCCGACTGGGTGCAGTTCCGCGCCACGGATCTCCTGTCCATCCGTCCCTACGCGGAGTCGCGGCGGCGCGTGGTCGAGTTCGTGCGACGCGGCGGCCCGGCGGACCGCTTCCCCTCTCTCGGCCTGCTCGTCAGCAACCGGCAGTGGATCCTCGCCCGCACCGAGCTGGGGAGCGCCGCCACCTACGGCCAGGCGTTCCTCGCCACGGACTGGCTCATCGAGCGCCACGGCAGCGACCGCGTCGTGGAGTACTTCCGGCGATTCGCCTCGGTGGACGATCGCGCGAGGAACTTCCGGGCGGCGTTCGGTCGTCCGCCCGGGGAGTTCGCCCAGGAGTTCCGGGCGCGCCTCGCCTCGCTGCTCTGATGGGTATCGTCCGCGCCGTCACGCGCGTGCGCCGGCCACCGTGCCGACGATCCTGACCCACGCGGTGGTTGCGGTCGGGCTGGCACGGCTCCTGCCAAAGCCGTTGCCCGTGGCCGCGTCGCTCCTGGGCGCCGGCGTGGCGATCCTGCCCGACGTGGACGTCCTCGCCTGGCCCCTCGGCCTCGCCCGCGACTCCGCGTGGGCGCACCGGGGCCTCACGCATTCGCTTCCCGCCGCCGCGGTGACGGCGGCCGCGCTGGCGCTCGCGGCGCGGCGGTGGATCGGCGTCGGGACGCCGCTCCTCGCCGCGTACCTCCTGGCCGCGATGGCCTCCCACGGCCTGCTCGACGCCGCCACCAACGGCGGCTGGGGCGTGGCCTTCTGGGCGCCCTTCGACATGGAGCGCCACTTCTTCACGTGGCGTCCCGTGGAGGTGTCGCCGGTCGGGTGGAGCTTCGTCGGCCGCCGGGGCCTCGCGGTGCTGTGGAGCGAGCTCCGGTGGATCTGGCTCCCTCTCGCCGCCGTGATCACGACCGTGGAGGTCGTGCGAAGCGAGCCGAAGGCAGTGGCAGTGCGCAGCGAGCCGAAGGCGAGTGGCAGTGCGAAGCGAGCCGAAGGCGAGCGGAGCGAACAAGGAAATGCCGTGGAAACAACCGCCGACCGACAACCGCTGACCGACCACCGCCGACGGACCGCACCTGACCGCGGGCGCGCGCGGATTGCGGCCTCCGAAGGGCTCGATTAAGATGTGTGGGGCCTTCCAAGGACTCGATGACCGCGACCATTCCCGCCGGCACGCTCAAGCGCACCCCGCTCCACGACGCGCACGTCGCGGCGGGGGCGAAGATGGTTCCCTTCGGCGGCTGGGAGATGCCGGTCCAGTACCGCGGCATCATCGAGGAGCACCGCGCGGTACGCGGAGCCGTCGGCCTGTTCGACATCAGCCACATGGGCGAGTTCGAGGTCGAGGGCCCGGGCGCGCTCGCCGCCGTCCAGCAGCTCACCACCAACGACGCCTCGACGCTCGAGGTCGGCCAGGTCCAGTACTCGGTGCTCTGCCACGACGACGGCGGCATCGTGGACGACCTCACCGTGTACCGGCTCGCCGCGGACCGCTTCATGCTCGTGGTCAACGCCGCGAACATCGACGGCGACTGGGCCTGGGTCACCGCGCGCGGCGCCGGCGACGCGCGATGGCGCGACGTGAGCGTCGAGACCGCCCTCCTCGCCGTCCAGGGACCGCGGGCGGAGCGGGTGGTGGGTGGGCTGGCCGACGTTGACGTGGCCGCCGTCCGCTACTACCACTTCGCGCGCGGGCGGGTGGCGGGCGTGCCGGCGGTCTGTTCGCGCACCGGCTACACCGGCGAGGACGGCTTCGAGCTGTACGTGCCGGCGGGGGATGCGCCCGCGCTCTGGCGCGCGCTGCTCACGGCCGGCCGCGACGCCGGGATCCAGCCCATCGGCCTCGGAGCGCGCGACACGCTCCGGCTCGAGATGAAGTTCGCGCTCTACGGCAACGACATCGACCGGACCACCAACCCGCTCGAGGCCGGGCTCGGCTGGGTCGTCAAGCCGGCCAAGGGCGAGTTCGTCGGGCGCCCCGCCATCGAGGCGGCGCGCGCGGCGGGGCTCGGGCGGAAGCTCGTGGGCTTCGAGATGACGGACCGCGCGGTGCCGCGCCACGGCTATCCGATCCTGGCCGGCGGCGGCCCGGCGGGACGCGTCACCTCGGGATCGTTCTCGCCGAGCCTCGAGCGCTCGATCGGCATGGGCTACGTGAAGACCGAGCGCGCGGCGATCGGCGCCGCCCTCGAGGTGGAGATCCGCGGCCAGGCGCATCCGGCCCGCGTCGTGAAGACGCCGTTCCATCCCTCCAAGGCGAAGAAGTAGGAGCGCATCCGATGGCGAACGTTCCGGCCGACCTGCGGTACACCCGCGAGCACGAGTGGGCGAAGGTGGAGGGTGACCGCGCCCGCATCGGGATCACCGACTTCGCGCAGAAGGAGCTCGGCGACGTGGTCTTCGTCGAGCTGCCCAAGGTGGGCGCGAAGGTCACCGCCCTGACGACGTTCGGGGTGGTGGAGTCGGTGAAGGCCGTCTCCGATCTCTACGCGCCGCTCTCCGGCGAGATCGCGGAGGTCAACGCGGATCTCGCCAAGACCCCGGAGCTGGTCAACAGCGACCCCTACGGGGCGGGCTGGATGGTCGTGGTCACGCTCTCGAAGCCGGCGGAGACGGGCGAGCTGATGACCGCCGACGCCTACCGCCAGCTCATCGAAGGCGCGGGGCACTGAGGGGCTCACTCGCGTGCGCTACATCTCGAACACCCCGGCCCAGCAGCGCGAGATGCTCGCCACGATCGGGGCGGCGAGCATCGAGGACCTGCTCGCGGCGATCCCGCCGAAGGCCCGGCTGTCGCGGCCGCTGGCCCTGCCCGCGGCGATGGCCGAGACCGACCTCGTGCGCCACCTCCGCGCGCTCGCCGGGAAGAACGCCGACGCGAACGACCACGCGTGCTTCCTGGGCGCCGGCGCCTACGACCACGCGGCGCCGAGCCCCATCGACCACCTCGTCCTGCGCGGCGAGTTCTTCACCGCGTACACGCCGTACCAGCCGGAGGCGAGCCAGGGCACGCTCCGCACCATCTTCGAGTACCAGACCATGATGGCGGAGCTGACGGGCATGGACGTGGCCAACGCGTCCCTCTACGACGCGGCGTCGTCCCTGGCCGAGGCCGCCCTCATGGCGCACTCGGCGACGGGGCGCGGCGAGGTGGCGCTGTCCCGCGGAGTGAATCCGCTCTACCGCCAGGTCGTCGAGACGTACGGCGAGGGGCCCGCGCTCCGCGTGCGAACCGTCCCCATCGGCGACGGCGTCACCGACCTCGAGGCGCTCGCGAAGGTCGTCTCCGAGCGGACCGCCGCCGTCGTCGTCCAGTACCCGAACTTCTTCGGCTGCCTCGAGGACGTGCGCGCGGCGGGGGAGATCGCCCACGCCGCCGGCGCGCTCCTCGTGGTCGTCGCGGACCCCGTGAACCTCGGCCTGCTCACCCCGCCCGGCGCCTTCGGCGCCGACATCGTCGTGGGCGAGGGGCAGGGGCTGGGCGTGCCGCTGTCCTTCGGCGGGCCGTACCTGGGCGTCTTCGCCGCGCGGCAGGAGCTGGTCCGGCGCATGCCCGGCCGCCTCGTCGGCGCCACCGTGGACCGCGACGGGCAGCGCGGCTTCGTGCTCACGCTGCAGACCCGCGAGCAGCACATCCGGCGCGACAAGGCCACCTCGAACATCTGCACGAACGTGGCGCTCTGCGCGCTGATGGCCACGATCTACGTGGCCATCCTCGGCAAGCAGGGGCTCCGGCGCGTCGGCGAGCTGTCCCTCGCCAAGGCCCACTACGCGGCCGGGGAGCTCGCGCGCATCCCCGGCGTGCGGCTCCGCTACGGCGCGCCGTTCTTCAAGGAGTTCACGCTGGACCTGCCGAAGGCGCCCGAGCGTGTGGCCAAGCGTCTGCTCCGCGACCGCATCCTCGCCGGCGTGCCCCTGAAGGCGTTCGACCGCACGCTCAAGAGCGCGCTCCTCGTGGCCGTGACCGAGCGGCGCACGCGCGAGGAGATCGACGCCCTCGTCGCGGGCGTCGGCCGCGCGGTGGCCTGAGCCATGGCCGCCACGCGTCCGAGTTACGACAAGCTGATCTTCGAGCTGTCCGCGCCGGGGCGGTTCGCCCACTCGCTGCCCGCCGCCGACGTGCCGGTGACGGATCCCGCCGCGCTCCTGCCCGCCGCCTTCGTGCGGCCGGCCCCGCCCGAGCTGCCCGAGGTGTCCGAGGTGGACGTGGTCCGCCACTACTCGCGCCTGTCGCAGATGAACTACGGGCTCGACACGCACTTCTACCCGCTCGGCTCCTGCACGATGAAGTACAACCCGAAGATCAACGAGGACATGGCGCGCCTGCCCGGCTTCGCGCGGCTGCACCCGCTCACCCCCGCGGCGGCCGCGCAGGGCGCGCTCCAGGTCATGCACGAGCTGGCCCGGGACCTCGCCGAGGTCTCGGGCATGGATCACGTCTCGCTCCAGCCCGCGGCGGGGGCGCAGGGCGAGCTGGCCGGCGTGCTGATGATCCGCGCCTGGCACCTCTCCCGCGGCGAGCGGCGCCACAAGGTCCTCGTCCCGGACTCCGCGCACGGCACCAACCCCGCCACCACCGCGCTCGCCGGCTTCCAGGTGGTCGAGCTCACGTCCGAGGCGACCGGCGAGGTCGACCTCGGCGACCTCGAGAAGAATCTGTCCGAGGACGTGGCCGCGTTCATGATCACGCAGCCGAACACGCTCGGCATGTTCGAGTCGCGGATCCACGCAGATCACCGAGATGTGCCACGCCCGCGGCGTCCAGGTGTACATGGACGGGGCGAACTTCAACGCGATCCTCGGCATCACGCGCCCGGGCGACCTCGGCTTCGACGTGTGCCACTTCAACCTGCACAAGACGTTCACGACGCCGCACGGGGGCGGCGGGCCGGGCGCGGGCCCGGTGGGCGTGAAGGCGCACCTCGCGCCGTTCCTGCCCACGCCGGTCGTGGCGCAGCGCGCGGACGGCGCCTACGACCTCGACTGGCGACGGCCGCAGTCCATCGGCAAGCTCGTCACGTTCTGGGGCCACTTCGGCATGTTCGTGCGCGCCCTCGCCTACATCCGCACCATGGGCGGAGACGGGCTGCGCGCGGTGTCCGACAACGCCGTCCTCAACGCCAACTACGTGCTCCGGCGCCTCGAGGGCCACTACGACCGCTCGGCTCCCGGGCCGTGCATGCACGAGTGCGTCGTGTCGGCGCGGCGCCAGAAGAAGCTCGGCGTCACCGCCATGGACATCGCCAAGCGGCTCCTGGACCTGGGCTTCTACGCGCCCTCGACGTACTTCCCGCTGATCGTCGAGGAAGCGCTGATGATCGAGCCCACCGAGACGGAGTCCCGGGAGACCCTCGACGCGTTCTGTGACGCCCTGGTGCAGATCGCGCGCGAGGCCGAGACCGACCCCGCGGTCATCCACGAGGCTCCGGTGACCACGCCGGTGCGGCGGCTCGACCAGACGCTGGCCGCGCGGCGGCCGGTGCTGCGGTGGACGCCGCCCGCCCGGTGACGCGCTTCCGCCTGCTCGTCACGGAGCCCCTCGACGGCGCCTGGAACATGGCGCTGGACGAGGCGCTCCTCCAGAGCCGGCTCGACGGCGACGGGGCGCCCACGCTGCGGTTCTTCGGCTGGTCGCCCCCCACCGTGTCGCTCGGCTTCGGACAGCGCCTCGAAGCGCGGCATCGACCATGACGCCATCCGCCGTCTCGGACTGGGGTTGGTCCGGCGGCCGACGGGTGGGAGCGCCATCCTCCACGAGGGCCCGGACCTCGAGCTGACCTACAGCGTGATCGCGGGCGCCGCCGACTTCCCCGGCGCCGACGACCTGCTGGGCACGTACCGCTGGATCGGCGACGGCCTCTGCGCGGGCCTCGCAGCGCTCGGCGCGCCGGTGGAGATGGTGCCGGCGCAGCCGTCCGATCCCGCGACGATGCCCGCCTTCTGCTTCGCGCGAACGGGCTCGTACGAGCTCGAGGTGGCGGGGAAGAAGCTCGTCGGCAGCGCCCAGCGCCGCCAGGGCCGCGCGTTCCTTCAGCACGGCGCCATCATGCTCGGCGCCGACCCGGCCCGGCTCCGCCAGGTGTTCACGGGGGCGGCCGATCCGCTCGGCGGCATGACCACGCTCGAGGCCGTGCTCGGCCGCCGCCCGACGTTCGGCGAGGTGGCGGAGAAGCTCGCCGAGGGCATGGCCTCCGCCCACGGCATCGAGGTCGCGCCGGGCGGGCTCTCCGAGCGCGAGATGGCGGTGGCCGCGGGGCTCGTGGACGGAAAGTACGGCGCCGCGGAGTGGACGCGCGCGGGGCGCGTCGTCACCGACCTCGCGCGCGTGTCCGCCGGCTCGGCGACCGAGGGCGCCCGATGACCGACGCGCGGCGGGAATTCCCGGACGCGCCGCGCGTGGGCGTCGGCGGCGTCGTCCTGGACGACACGCGCGTGCTCCTCGTCCGGCGGGGCCGGCCGCCAGGCCAGGGGCGGTGGAGCATCCCCGGCGGGCTGGTGGGGCTGGGCGAGAGTCTCGAGGACGCGGTGGTGCGGGAGGTCGAGGAGGAGTCCGGCCTCCGCGTGCGCGTCCTCGGCCTGTGCGGCGTCATCGACCGCGTCATCCAGGACGCCGACGCCGGCCGGGTCCGCTATCACTACGTCATCATCGACTATCTCTCCGTGGTCGAGGGCGGTCGCCTGTGCGCGGGGAGCGACGCCGCGGAGGCGCGCTGGGTCCCGGTGGACGCCCTCGGCGACTACGACATCACCGACGGGGTCGCGGACATGGTGCGGCGGGCCGTGCGCCTGCGCGCCGAGCTGTCACAGGCCTCCGCGGGAAAGGACAACTGATCATGAAGCTCTCTGTCGGAAGGGGACACCACTCATGAAGCTCTCCGTCGAGACACGCGAGCCGGTGGAGGTTCGCGCCGATGCGCTCATCCTGGGCCGGTATGCCGGCGAGGCGCGTCCCGGCCCGGCGATCGCCGCCGTCGACGAGAAGGTCGGCGGGATGCTCCTGGCGGCGATGGGCGCCGAGAAGTTCGAGGGCAAGCCGGGACAGGTCAGCCAGGTCTTCGCGGGCGATCGGCTGCGCGCCCCGCGCGTCCTCGTGGTGGGGCTCGGGCCCCGCCGGGGTGGCGGCGCGGAGGCGGTGCGGCGCGCGGCCGCGACGGGAGCACGCCGCGCGCGGGACCTCGGGGCGGCGAATATCGCCATCGCCATGCCGCCCGACGGCCTCGACCCCCGGGCGCGCGCCCAGGCCGTCGTCGAGGGCGCGCTCCTGGGCACGTACCGCTTCGACAAGTACCTGAAGGAGAAGAGCACGAAGGTGCTCGAGGCGCTGACCGTGGTGGAGCCCGACCGGCGCCGCCACGCCGCGGCGCGGCAGGGCGTCCAGGTCGGCGAGGCGTGGGCGCATGCCACGGCCACCACCCGTGACCTCGTGAACGAGCCGGCCAACGTCGTCACGCCGACGTACCTGGCCGAGCAGGCCCGGGCCATCGCCGAGGAAGGGGGCTGCCAGGTCGAGGTCCTCGACCGGGACGACTGCGGGAAGCTCGGCATGGGCGCGTACCTGGGCGTGGCGCAGGGGAGCCAGGAGCCGCCGCAGTTCATCCACCTCACCTACACGCCCCGGCAGCGCGCGCGGCGGCGGGTGGTGGTGATCGGCAAGGGGATCACGTTCGACTCCGGCGGGCTCGACCTGAAGAGCGCCGACGGCATGCTGCGCATGAAGGACGACATGTCGGGCGCGGCCGCCGTGCTCGGCATGTTCACGGCGCTGCCCCGGCTGCGCCTGCCCGTGGAGGTGCACGGGCTCGTCGCCGCCACCGAGAACATGCCGTCGGGGACGGCCCAGCGTCCCGGCGACATCGTGCGGGCCATGAACGGCACGACGATCGAGATCGGCAACACCGACGCGGAGGGCCGCTTGACCCTCGCGGACGCCCTCGCGTACGCCGCCCGCGAGATCAAGCCCGACGAGATGATCGACCTCGCCACCCTCACCGGGGCCGTGGTCGTCGCCCTCGGCCTCGGGGTGTCAGGCGTCTTCGGCTCGAACGACGGCTTCACCGGACGGGTGCTCGCCGCGGCGCAGGCCGCGGGGGAGCGGATGTGGCGGATGCCGCTCCACGACGAGTACAAGGAAGGCCTCAAGAGCGACGTGGCGGACCTGAACAACATCTCGAGCCAGCGCGGGGGCGGCGCGATCGTGGCCGCGCTGTTCATGCGCGAGTTCACCGGCGGCCTCCCCTGGGTGCACATGGACATCGCGGGCACCGCGTTCGCCGAGCGCGAGTGGCCGCTCGGACCCAAGGGCGGGACGGGGGTGGCGGTGCGCACGCTGCTCGCGTACCTCACGAGCCTGGGCGGACGCTAGGCGCGGGCGCGCTCGAGCGAGGCCAGGGCATGGGCGGAGCGGTCGACCTGCACTCGCACACGACGGCGTCCGACGGCACGCTCACGCCGGAGGAGCTCGTGCGGGAGGCGGCCCGGCGCGGCGTCCGCGTCCTCGCCATCACCGACCACGACTCCACCGAGGGCCTCGCCGCCGCCCTCGACGAGGCCGCGCGGCACCGGCCGCTCGAGATCGTCCCCGGCATCGAGATCAACTGCGACGTCGAGGGCGGCGAGGTCCACGTCCTGGGGTACTGCCTGGACTACCAGGCGCCATGGTTCCAGGAGTTCTGCCGGGCCCAGCGGGAGGAGCGGCGCGCGCGCGTCCACCGCATGGCCGCGCGTCTCTCCGACCTCGGCATGCCGATCGACGCCGAGGAGGTCTTCGCCATCGTCCGTGAGGGCTCGGCGGGCCGGCCGCACGTGGCGCAGGTCATGGTCCGGCGCGGGTACGTGAAGACCGTCCGGGAGGCGTTCGATCGCTTCCTCGCCAGCGGGAAGCCCGGCCACGTGCCCCGGGCGAAGCTCGCCCCTGAAGGAGCGGTGCGCCTCATTCGTCGAGCCGGGGGGGTGCCGGTGTTCGCCCACCCGGGCCTCGGCGACCACGACGCCCTGATCCCCTCGATGGTCGAGGCGGGGCTGATGGGTATCGAGTGCTACTACAGCGAGCACTCCGCCGCCCAGACCGCCGGGTACGTCGAGACCTGCCGCCGCCTGCATCTGGTTGCAACAGGGGGCTCGGACTTCCACGGCCCGAAGGTGCGCGCGGGTCATCTCGGCATCCCGTCGGTGCCGCTCGCCGTGTGGGAGTCCCTCAAGGCCAAGGCGGCCCTGGCCCGCGACTCCCAGCCCTGACGCTCCCCGCGGTCGCTCCGTCCCTCCCCACCGATTCTGCCGTGTAAGCCTTTCGCACATTGCTCGGTCGTGCGGGGGCGCCCAGCCCCTGGGCTAGAAGCCGCATCGCCACGCGCACTTCCGAGGCATCTGCGGCTGCCGCACCTGGCCTCTGGCGGCATGGTTCTTGCCCACGGGAAATCGCCAGGAGGTCTTCGCCATGAGAATGATCACGACGATGGCGCTCATCGCGGCGCTCGGCCTGCTGCCGGCTGTAGGCGTGCGCGCCGCTGACGACTCGAAGGTGAAGGAGCGCACCAACCAGGTCGAGGACGGCGCCAGGAAGATCGGCCAGGGCGAGGTCGGCCAGGGCGTCGGAGAGACGGCCAGGGGCGTCGGCGGCACGGTCGTGGAGGGCAGCAAGTACGTCGGCGAGAAGCTGAAGGAGTCCGGGCAGGCGGCCGAGCCGGCGGCCCGGTCCGCCTGGGAGCACACGCGGGACGGGGCCGTGTCCTTCGGCCGGAGCGTGAAGAGCTTCTTCACCCGGCTGTTCTCGAACTAATGGAGCCCCCGCGCACCAGACTCATGCCGAGCGGGGGGACTGTAGAGGCCCGTGGCGGTGACCGTATTCTGCCCGGGTCACGAGCGTCGGGGTCCGGACGTACGACCAAAGGCCACCGGGATTAGTGGTTGACGCTGCCCGGGCCGACCGATTACCGTCATGGGGCCATACGGTCCCGGATGTTGCCGCTAAGTCGAGCAAGGAGCCGCCGGGGCCCGCACGCAGACGGTCGCTCCGCCTGCGCGCGCGAGATTTCGCGGATGGGGGGGAGCCAAGTTTTTGAAGATCGACGTCGTTGACAATCAGATCGAGTCCGCCCTGAAGGCCCTCAAGAAGCAGATGGTCAAGGAAGGGCTGTTCAAGGACATGAAGCGGCGGGAGTACTACGAGAAGCCGTCGGTGAAGCGGAAGCGGAAGCAGGCCGCCGCGCGGAAGAAGCGTCTCAAGGCCCTCAAGCGCTCGCAGGGCGACTCCGACTAGTGCGACGGCACCGCCCCGGCCCGCGCCGGGGCGGTGTTCTCTGCGCCCACCGCCGCGGGGACCACGTCCCGCGCGTTCTACGCGGCGTAGTTCGGAAACATCCTCGAAAAGACACCCGGCGCGCTCCGTCCCCGGAAGTACTCTATCTGCCGCGCCGAGTACTCCGGCCCGCCCCGGAACACGATGCTCGCCTGGGCGAGCGTGACGTCGGCCGCGGCCAGCGTCACCGCGGCGCGCCGGAACGACCCGCGCCGGTCCACCGCCGTGACCTCGTCGAAGCGGCCGAACGCCGCGAGCTCCGTCATCGGGGCGCGCGCCCCGGTGAGGGTGAGATCGATCCGGTTGGTGAGCCCGCCCTCCCGCATCGCCAGCGCGCCGAGCCACCAGGCGATCTCGTCGAGCACCACCGGCGCGAGCGCCGGATGGAGCGCCTGCGGGGTGCGCCACGCCGCCGACGGCACGAAGCGGGCCCACACGCCCTCCGCGTCGAACGAGAGGCCTAGCTTGAGCCCGAGCGGGTTGACCGACCCGCAGGCGAGGCACTGCTCGGACATGGGCAGGGGCCAGCCGCCCGCGCCGCCGCGCCACGGCGGCGCCGTCTCGGGTGCCAGCGCTCCGATCACCCGCACCGAGCCGGTGGTGAGCGGCTGCCCGGCGTCGAGGAAGCTCACGCTGACCGTTCCGTCCTGGACGTATCCCTCGAGCTCGAGCGGGGTCTCCACCGGCACCGACGAGGTGAGACGACCCTCGATCCGGCGCGCGCCCGCGGGGCCGCCGAGCCGCGCCGAGGCCTCGTCCAGCGCGGCCACGAGCCCGCCGCCATGGACGATGCCCGGCCAGCTCGACAGCTCCGAGGACGCGTGGAATCGCCCGCGTCCGTCGCCGCCGAGGCGCACCGCGCCGGCGAGCGCGGCGCCGATCGTCGTCACGGTGAGGGTCGCGGGAGCGCCCGCCCGCCGCGCTCGTGTCCGGTCATGCTCGTGATTTTACGCTCGGGTTGTGATGGAACGCGGACGTTGGCTTCAGCGAGCGGGCTCATACCGCGATTCTGCGGACTCGCGGCGTGCCGTCTCGCCCTTCATTCACGATCTCCCGGTGGACCAGGATGGCGGTCGGGGATCGATCGCGAACGCGCGCCGGGGGCGCCCGCGCCGTGATGCGGCCGCGTCAGCTCCTGGGGGGCCCCTTCGCCCGGGCCATGGTCACGAACTTCCTGTTCTTCGGGTGCCTGAACGGGTTCGTGCTCTTGCCGCTGTACATCCAGCAGCTGGGGGGCACCGAGGCGCAGATCGGGCTGGTGCAGGGGATGTACAGCGCGGCGGGCATCGTGTGCCAGCCCGTCATCGGCCTCTACGTGGACCGGCTCGGCCGCCGGCTCTTCATGCTGATCGGCGCGGCGCTGCTCACCGGCGCCTCGGCGCTCTTCGTGGTGAGCGCCTCCATCCCGCTGTTCGCCGCCCTGCGGGTGCTCCACGGCGTGGCGTTCTCCACGTTCTTCGTCGCGAACTACATCCACGTGGTCGAGCTGGTGCCGCCGGAGCGGCGCGGCTGGGCGCTGGGCATCTACGGGCTCGCCGGCCTCCTGTCGACCGCGCTGGCCCCGCTGGTCGCGGAGTTCATCATCCGCCAGCTCGGCTTCCCCGCGGCGTTCTTCTTCTCGGCGCTGCTCGCCGCCGGCGCGCTCGGCATCCTGCTCAAGAGCCGCGACGCGCGCCCGCCGGCGCCCGGCGCGGGCCCGGGGCCCGAGGCCCTGGCCGAGATGGTCCGGGAGCTGCGGCGGCTGCACAACGGGCTCGCGTTCTTCTTCGGCCTCGGCACGGGGACGGTGTTCACGTTCCTGCCCACCTTCGCCGAGCAGCTCGGGGTGCGCGGGCTCGGCCTGTTCTACACGGCGTACGCCGGGGCCGCGATGGCCGTGCGGGTGGCGGGCGGCACGCTGATCGACGACCGTGGCCGGCGGGCGGTGATCGTGCCGTCGATGTTCGTGCAGACCTGCGCCACCGGCATCCTGGCCGCGCTGGCGATCCTGGTGACGCCCACGCTCGCCGTGCCGGTCCTGCCGTTCCTGTTCCTGGCCGGGCTCCTCGCCGGCGGCGCCCACGGCTTCCTCTATCCGGCGCTGTCGGCGCTCCTCATGGACGTGACGCCAGAGCGCCGGCGCGGCAGCGCGGTCGGCATCTTCAGCTCGGTCTTCCTGGTGGGCAACGCGATCGGCGCGATCGTGTTCGGCTACGTCGCGCACCGGCTCGGTTACGCGCCCATGTGGGGGATGCTGGTCGCGCTGCTGACCGGGGGCTTCGCGTGGAGCTTGAAGCTGCCCGCGGCCGTGCCGCGTCGCATCGCGGCCCTGCCGCCGCACCGCGCGACGCCGGAGTCGTCGTAAAGGCACGGCGACACGGCGCCGCCTGTGAACGCAGAAGCGCGGTGTTGTCCCGCATGGCGAAGTCGAAATCCGCGTTCCTTCACAACCCCGCAGTCGAGTTGACTTGCTCGGAGGGCGGCGGCAGGATACTGCGGGACGTCACCCTCGCGACACGGAGGACGATGCGATGATTGGAACGAACCGCCTGGGAACGGCCGGCGTCCTCCTGTCCAGACTCCTCGCACGCGTGGGCATGGTCGGCGCCCGGCCCGGCGCGGTGAAGCGCGTGGGCACGCTCGGAGCGCTCCTGGCGTGCGCGGCGGCGCTGATGGCCGCCACCGGCAAGACCGACGCGCCGGCGCCCCGCGCGGGCGGGCCGCAGGAGGCCGAGGTCGTCGGCCTGCTCGTCCACCCGGACACGCAGCAGCCGCTCGTCGTGCTCCAGGGCAAGCGCGACCGGCGCGCCTTCGCCATGGCGATCGGGCCCGCGGAAGCCACCGGCATCGCCGTCCCGCTGCGCAAGATGACGCCGCCCCGCCCGCTCACCCACGACCTGTTCCTGACGCTCTTCGGCCGGCTCAACGTGGCGGTCAAGCGCGTGGTGATCACCGACCTGCGCGACAACGTGTACTACGCCACGCTGTTCCTCACCGCGGGCGGCAACGAGCTCGCGCTGGACTCGCGCCCCTCCGATGCCATCGCGCTGGCCATCCGCGCCAAGGCGCCCGTGTACGTGGAGGAGCGCGTGTTCGAGAAGTCCGAGCGCATCGATCCCGCGCCGACCGACCCGGCGTCGGGGCCGAGGATCTGAGCGCGTGTCCGAGCTGCCCCGTCCCGATACCGACCGAGCGCTCCCCGAGACGGCCAGCACGCCCGAGCTGTCGACGCAGCAGTGGGCCATCCAGCGCCGTATCGAGGACGTCTTCGCCAAGCTCGGCGAGAAGTTCGGCGACCTGTCCGGGCGGGTCGTCGTCACGATCCGGCCCGAGGCGTCCTTCGACTCGATCGGCGGCCTCGCCGAGGCCAAGGCCATCGTGCGCGGCTTCGCCACCGCGCTCACCGAGCCGGAGCTCTACCGGAAGTGGGGGATCACGCCGCCCCGCGGCGTGCTGCTCTACGGGCCGCCGGGCACGGGCAAGACCTTGCTCGCGCGCGCCCTCGCCACCAAGGCCGGCGCGATCTTCTTCCACCTCAAGCTGATGAACCTGACCTCCAAGTTCGGCCCGAACACCGGCGAGCTTCTCCAGGAGATCCTCGGCATCGCCCGGGCGGAGGGCCGGGCCGTGGTGTTCCTGGACGAGGCCAACGCGCTCTCGCTCGAGCACCTGCTCCCGCCCGCGCAAGCGCGCGAGGCGAGCGCGCGGCTCGTGGCCGCGCTCTGCGAGAAGCTCGACGGGCTCGGCGACTTCGCGCCGACCCTCGTCGTGGCCTCGACCGACCGCATCGACTCCATCGACGCGTCGCTGGTGGAGCCGCGCCGGCTCGATCGCCTCGTCGAGATCGCGCTGCCCGACGGTCCCGCGCAGCAGGAGATCGTGCAGCTTGCGAAATCTCGCGCGGAGTCGGCGGCGGGGCGGCCGCTGTTCGCCGAGATCGACTACCGCTCCCTCCTGCCGCCCATGGGCGGCATGTCAGGGGCGGAGATCTCCGAGCTGCTCCGGCGCTCCCTTGAGCGGAAGGTGCAGGCGGCGAGCGAGGGACGCGACGAGGGCCTCGTCACCACCCAGGACGTGCTGCAGCAGATCGACGGCTACCGCCGCGTGCGCGAGGTGGTGGAGAAGATCCGGTACGGACAGTATCTCTAGTCGAAGGGGGCCTCGACGGCCCCCTTCGAGCATCACCGGCGTGCGGGCACCCGGGCTTCGCCCGCCCGCACCGTGCGTGGTCTCGTCGGGAGCCCGCGCACGGTGCGGACTCGGCGACCCCTGGCGTGCACGTCGGCGTGGTAGGATTTCGAGCGTCGATGTCGTTCCGCGCTCCCTCCTCTCACCGGACTTCACCGAGCGTCGTGGCGGCGGCCGCTGGCTGTCCTGGGCTGGCCACGGCGGATCCGTCGGCGCGCCCGGCGGACACGGAAGGGCGGGGCGCGTGCCGTCGGTGACGTTGATCAGGGTGCGGTACAAGGACACGGACACGATGTCGGTCGTCTACTACGGGAACTACCTGACCTACTTCGAGGTGGCCCGCGTGGAGTACCTGCGGGAGCGGGGCCTGCCGATGTCGGAGGTGGACCGCCGGATGCACATGCCGGTGGTGGAGGCGCGCGTGCGCTACGTGAAGCCCGCCCGCCTCGACGACCTCCTCGAGGTGACCTCGCGCGTGAGCGAGAGGAAGCGCGCGAGCTTCACGTTCAGCTACGAGATCCGCAACGAAGCCAAGGAGCTGGTGGCGACGGGCAGCACGCGCCACGCCTGCTGGGATCCCGCCACGAGCCGGATGATCCCGCTGCCCGACTGGCTCAAGGAGATCATGCCCGATGGCGACCTCGACCCCGACCCCCGCCACGCCTGAGCCCCCGCGGCTCATCGCCGACGTCGCCCGCGACCTGGGCCTCGGCGAGGCCGAGTGGATGCCCTACGGCCGGTACAAGGCCAAGGTGCTGCTCGGCGCCCTCGAGGCCCGCCGCGCGCGCCCCGACGGCAAGCTCGTGCTCGTCTCCTCGATCACCCCGACGCCGGCGGGTGACGGCAAGACGACGATGACGATCGGCCTCGGGCAGGCCCTCTGCAAGGCGGGGAAGCGGGCGGTGATCGCGCTGCGCGAGCCGTCGATCGGCCCGACCCTCGGCATGAAGGGCGGCGGCACGGGCGGCGGCCGCTCGCAGGTCGTGCCCATGGACGAGATCAACCTGCACTTCACCGGCGACTTCCACGCCATCACCTCCGCCAACAACCTGCTCGCCGCCATGATCGACAATCACCTCCACCACGGCAACGCGCTCGGCATCGACCCGCGCCAGGTGTTCTGGAAGCGCGCGCTCGACGTGAACGACCGCGCGCTCCGGAAGAACGTGCTCGGCCTCGGCGGCGCCATGGACGGCGTCCCGCGCGAGGGCGGCTTCCTCATCACCGCCGCCTCCGAGATCATGGCCGCGCTGTGCCTCGCCGAGAGCCTGGCCGACCTCCGGGCGCGGCTCGGGCGCATGGTGGTCGCGGTCACCCGCGAGGGGAAGCCCGTCGCCGCCGACGCCCTCGGCGTGACGGGGGCGATGACGGCGCTCCTGCGGGACGCCGTGCACCCGAACCTGGTGCAGACCATGGAGGGCACGCCCGCGCTCGTCCACGGCGGGCCGTTCGCCAACATCGCGCATGGGTGCAACTCGGTGGTGGCCACGCGGATGGCGCTCAAGCTCGGCGAGATCTGCCTGACCGAGGCGGGCTTCGCCACCGACCTCGGCGCCGAGAAGTTCTTCGACATCAAGTGCCGGTTCGCGGGCCTCTCCCCCGACGCCGCGATGATCGTGGCCACCGCGCGCGCCCTCAAGTACCACGGGGGCGTCGCGATCAAGGACCTCGGGCAGGAGGACGTGGAGGCGGTGCGCCGCGGCATCGACAACCTGGCCGCCCACGTCGAGTCGGTGCGGCAGTTCGGCGTGCCGGTGATCGTGGGCATGAACCGCTACCCCACCGACACCGCCAAGGAGTACGCGGTGGTGAGCGAGGCCTGCGCCCGGCTCGGGGTGCGCGTGGGATTCGCGGACATCTTCGCGCGGGGCGGCGACGGGGGGCAGGAGCTCGCGCGCGAGGTCCTGGACCTGCTCGACCGCGAGCCGTCGGCCTACAAGCCGCTCTACCCGCTGGACGCCTCGATCAAGACCAAGCTCTCGACCATCGCCACCCGGGTGTACGGCGCCGACGGCGTCTCCTACTCGGCGCGCGCCGAGCGCCAGATCGCCCAGGCGGAGGCGCTGGGCTACGGCGGCGTGCCCGTCTGCGTGGCCAAGACCCAGCGCTCGCTGAGCGACGACCCGTCGCGGCTGGGACGGCCGCGGGGGTTCACGGTCGCGGTCAACGAGGTCTACATCTCGGCGGGCGCCGGCTTCCTGGTGGCCCTCACCGGCGACATCACCACCATGCCCGGCCTGCCGCGCCGGCCGAACGCCGAGAACGTCGACGTCGCTCCCGACGGGGCCATCACTGGCCTTTTCTGATCGCTGCCGCCGGTGAGCGCGCTCCGGCGCGTGTTATACTTACCGCCGCTCGCTGCTCCGCGCGAGCGTCGTCCCGTGCTTCCGCACTCATGATCCACGTCGACCATCTGACGAAGCGCTACGGGCCGGTCACGGCCATCCGCGACGTCTCCTTCACGGTCGACGAGGGGAAGGTCGTCGGCTTCCTCGGCCCCAACGGGGCGGGCAAGTCGACGACGATGAAGATCCTCTCGTGCTTCATGCCGGCCTCGGGGGGCACCGCGACGGTGGCGGGCTTCGACGTCTTCCGCCAGTCGATGGAGGTGCGGCGCCGGATCGGGTACCTCCCGGAGAACGCCCCCCTCTACCTCGACCTCTCGGTGGCCGCGTACCTGGACTTCGTCGCCGAGATCAAGGGCGTGTCCCGTGGCGCGCGGAAGGCGCGGGTGGCCGAGGTGATGGACCGGTGCTTCATCGCCGACATGAAGCACCGGACTGATCGGCAAGCTGTCGAAGGGCTACCGCCAGCGCGTGGGCCTCGCCCAGGCGCTCCTCGGCGATCCCAAGGTCCTGATCCTCGACGAGCCCACCATCGGGCTGGACCCGCGGCAGATCACCGACATCCGCGCGCTCATCAAGTCGCTGGCCGGGCAGCACACGGTGATCCTGTCGACCCACATCCTCCCCGAGGTGCAGATGGTGTGCGACGGCATCGTGATCATCAACCGCGGCCGCATCGTGGCCCAGGGCACCCAGGCGCAGCTCGTCGAGCAGGTGTTCCCCACCGCGCGCGTGGAGCTGGCCGTGGGCGGACCCGCCGACGCCGTCGCCGCCGCGCTGCGCGCGGTGCCCGGCGTGCTCCGCGTGGCGCCCATCGAGCCCGTTGGCGCGCAGAACGGCGTGGTCGGCTTCGCCGTCGAGTCGCCCCGCGAGCACGACCTGCGCGAGGAGCTGGGCCGGCTCGTGCTCGCCCGCGGCTGGCGTCTCATCGAGCTGCACCAGGCCGGCCTCAGCCTGGAGGACGTGTTCATCCGCGTGGTCGCGGGCGAGGAGGCGGCGGAGACGGCCACGATCGAGATGACCGCCGCCGAGGGCGCCTGATGCGCTGGCTCCCCGTGTTCAAGAAGGAGATGCGGCTGTACTTCGGCTCGCCCGTGGCCTACGTGGTGTGCACGTTCTTCCTGGTCATCTCCGGCTTCTTCTTCAGCCAGATCTTCTACTTCTACACGATGCAGTCCATGCAGGCCACGATGAACCCCATGGCCGGCTCGAACCTGACGCCGACCGAGGGGATCCTCCGGCCGCTCTTCAACAACATGAGCGTGGTGCTGCTGTTCTTCATGCCGATGCTCACGATGCGGCTCTTCGCCGAGGAGGCGAAGTCGGGGACGATGGAGCTGCTGCTGACCTATCCGGTGCGGGACGGCGAGATCCTGTTCGGCAAGTTCCTCGCCGCCGGCCTCCTGTACGCGCTCATGCTGGCCTTGACCCTGCTCTATCCGGGCCTGGTCGGGCGCTTCGCGCGGCTCGAGTGGGGCAGCGTCCTCACCGGGTACCTCGGCATGCTCCTCCTCGGCGCGGCGTTCCTCAGCATCGGGATCTTCCTGTCCGCCCTCACCGAGAACCAGATCGTCGCCGGCTTCTCCACGTTCGGCGTGCTGCTGGGGCTCTGGGTCATCGGCTGGGGCGCGGAGTTCGCGAGCGGCACCCTGCGGAGCGTGCTTCAGTACCTCTCCCTGATCGAGCACATGGACGGCTTCGGCAAGGGCGTGCTCGACACCAAGGACATCGTCTACTACGTCTCGGTGAGCGCGTTCGCCCTGTTCCTGGCCCTGCGCGCCGTCGAGGCGAAGCGCTGGAAGGGATAGTGGCGTGAGCGCGCTGAAGGCGTGGATCGGCCCGCTCGGCGTGGCGTGTCTCGTGGGCGCCGGCGCCGTGTTCCTGTTCGTGCCCTGGCTGGAGCGCCTCCGCTGGGCGCTCCTGATCGCGGGCGTCCTGGCTCTCCTCGTCGCGGTGGCGCTCAACGCGCGCGAGCTGGGCGCCGTCCTCGGGCGCCGCTCCGCCCGCTACGGCCTCGGCCTCGGCGTGACCGCGCTCCTCGCCCTGGCCGTGCTCGTGTTCGCCAACGCGGTGTCGGTCCGGCACAGCGCGCGCTGGGACTTCACCGAGAACCGGCGGCACAGCCTCTCGCCGCAAACCCTCAAGATCCTGAAGGGGCTCACGACGCCGGTGCAGGCCATCGCGTTCCCGCGCACCGACACCACGAGCAAGCAGAAGACCGAGGACCTCCTCAAGCTCTACGCCGCGTACTCGAGCGGGAAGTTCACGTGGCGGGTGGAGGACCCGGATCGCTCTCCGGGCCTGGCGCGGCGCTACGGCATCGAGAGCTACGGGACGGTGGTGCTCGAGCGGGCGGGCAAGGGCGAGGCCCGGTCCGAGAAGATCCTCGACGCCGAAGAGGAGAAGGTGACCAACGGCCTCGTCAAGCTCACCCGGGACGGCAAGCGCGTGATCTACGTCCTCAAGGGGCACGGCGAGCTCGACCCCGCGAACGCGGAGCGGCCGGGCATGAGCCAGGCGAAGGAGCAGATGGAGAAGGTCAACTACGAGGTGCGGGAGCTCATCCTCGCCCGGGAGGCCAAGGTCCCGGCCGAGGCCGCCATCGTGGTGGTGCCAGGGCCGAAGAACGATCTCCTCCCCCCCGAGCTGGAGGCGCTCGACGCGTACATCGCCCGGGGCGGCAAGGTCTTCTTCATGCTCGCGCCGTTCGAGGCCGATGGGCTTGCCAAGCACCTGGCCCGGTACGGGCTCGAGGTGGCCGACGACCTCGTCATCGAGACCAACCCGGTGGGCCGCCTCTTCAACGTGGGGCCGGAGGTGCCCGTCGTCACCCAGTACGAGGGCCATCCGATCACCCGGGAGCTCGGGAACACGATGACGTTCTTCCCCCTCACGCGCTCGATCGAGCCGGCCAAGACGCCACCGAAGGGGATCGTGGTGCAGGCCCTCGCCCGGACGAGCGCGCAGTCCTGGGGGGAGACCGACCGGGCGGCGCTCCGGCGCGGCGAGGTGCAGTTCGACGGTAAGGACCGCAAGGGCCCGCTGCCCGTGGCCGCGGTCGCCACGATCGAGGTCACCGCGGCGCCCGCGCCCGCCGGCAAGGCCGAGGGCGCCGGCAAGGGTGACGCGACCGGCAAGGGCGAGGCGGGCAAGGGGGACGGCGCCGAGCCGAAGCCCGCGCGCGCGCGGATCGTGGTCATCGGCACCGCGAACCTGGCCTCGAACCAGTTCCTCGCCGCCCAGGGCAACCGTGACTTCTTCCTGAACGTGATTTCCTGGCTCGCCGAGGAGGAAGACCTCCTCTCGATCCGACCCCGGGAGGCCACGGCCGCGCCGATCATCCTGACGGCCGCGCAGTCGCAGATGGTGTTCTGGCTGCCGGTCGTCGTGCTGCCGCTGGCGATCGTCGCCTCCGGCATCGTGGTGAGGGTGCGCCGGCGGCGCGCCGGCTGACGCCCTCCGCATGAGCTGGAAGACCTTCGCGGCGCTCGTCGTCCTCGCCGCCGGCTTCGGCGCCTTCTACGCCTACGACACGTACTGGCTCTTGCCCGCCCGCGACAAGGCGGAGACGGTCAAGGGCCGCCTCTGGCAGGTCGAGGCCAAGGACGTGGAGACGGTCACCATCAAGCGCAAGAGCGAGACGCTGAAGCTCGCCCGCGCCGGCGACGGCTGGGAGATGCTCGAGCCGGTCAAGGCGCGCGCCGATCGCGGCGCCGTCGACGGGCTCGTCACCAGCCTCACCACGGTGCGCGTCGATCGAGAGATCGATCCCTCGCCCGCGAAGCTCACCGACTTCGGCCTCGACGCGCCGGACGCCGAGGTCACGATGCAGGTGAAGGGTCAGAAGGAGCCCCTCGCCCTGCTCCTCGGGGGCAAGAGCCCGACGGGCGCGTGGGTCTACGGCAAGGAGGCGGCCAAGCCCGCGGTGCTCGCGCTCTCGGACTCCGTCTCGCGCGAAGCGGCCCGTCCGGTGCCCGAGCTGCGCGACAAGACCGTGCTCGCCTTCGATCGCAAGAGCGTCACGGCCATGGACCTCGAGGTCGGCGGGGACCAGATCTCGCTCGAGGCGCAGGACGGCGGGAAGTGGCGGATCGTCAAGCCGCGGGACTTCGCCGGCGACCCCGACGTCGTGGCCGAGTTCCTCGACAAGCTCGGCGCGGCCAAGGCCGTCGAGTTCGTGGCCGGCGTCGACAAGCCCGCCCAGTACGGCCTCGACAAGCCGGCCAGGCTCACGCTGTGGACGGGGAAGGACAAGGACCGCGCCTCCAAGGCCCTCCTGTTCGGCCGGCCCGTGCCGGACAAGAAGGGCGTCTACGTGATGCGCCCCGGCGAGGCCGAGGCCATGCTGACCGGCGAGGAGGTCTGGACGGCCTTTCCGAAAACCGTCGCCGCGCTCCGCAACAAGGTCGTCGTCACCTACGCGTACGACAAGGTGAAGCGCCTCGACCTCGAGAGCTCGAAGGGCCCCGTGTCGATCGAGAAGGAGGCGTCGGGCTGGAAGCTCACCGGCCCCGAGACGCTCAAGGCGGACACGGGCGCGGTCACCTCGCTCCTCTGGCGCCTGCGCGACCTGCGCGCCTCCGGGTTCCTGGCCGAGGAGGCGGCCGACATCCCGCGCTACCTGGCCCGTCCCGAGGTCACGGTGCGCATCTGGGAGGAGGGAGCCAAGGAGCCCCGCACGGTGCTCCTCGGCGCCTCGAAGGAGGTCCGCGGCGGAGCGCCGGCGGCGGTGGCCGCGGTCGCTGGCCAGGGGCCGGTGATGCTCGTCGACGGCAAGGCGCTCCAGGACTTGGCCAAGACGACCGACGACCTGCGCGACAAGTCGCTCGTCCCCGCGTTCGACCTGGGCGACCTGAAGGGCGCCCGGCTGTCCGCGGGCGGCAAGCGCATCGTGGTCGAGCGCGTCGGCGACCTCGACTGGAAGCTGGTCGAGCCCCGCGGCTCGCTCAAGGCGGGCAAGGTCACCGACGTCCTCCTGGCCGTGAAGGGCCTCGCCTGGAAGGCCATCGTCTCGCCGAAGGGCGACGACGCGGCGCGGTTCGGGCTCGACACACCCCAGGCCGAGGTGACGCTGATCAAGCGCGACGGGACGGAGCTCGCCACGCTCCTCGTCGGCCGCGACGAGGGCGACGTGTCCTACGTCCGGCTGAAGTCCGGCCCGGCGATCTACTCGGTGGACGGCAAGGCGATCGGCGACATCAGGAAGGCGCCGGCCGAGATCCCCGGCTGACCGGCCGGGCGGGGCTCCCAACCGCCCCGGGGAACCGCGCGCGGCTCTCGGCGGTTAGCCATGCGTCCGTGGGCGGACGCGCATCTTCCTCAAACCAACGGAAGGAGATCGGCATGACCAGGAGACGGCACCTCACGTGCGCCGTCCTGGCGGGCATGATCGGGATCCTGGCCCTGGCCGGCGTCGCGCACGCGCAGACGCTCGAGGTCGGCCAGAAGGCCCCCGATTTCACGCTCGCCGGGCCGGGCAACAAGCCCGTGAAGCTCTCGGAGCTGCTCGGGAAGGGCCCCGTCGTCGTCTACACGTTCATCCAGGCCTTCACCGCGACCTGAATCAAGGAGATCGGCGACTTCGAGGCGAACCTCGCCCAGTTCGAAGCCGCCAACGCCCAGGTCGTGGGTGTGAGCGCCGATCACGTTGCGACCCTCGATGCCTTCCGCAAGGCCAACCCGACCAAGCACCTGCTGCTCTCCGACTTCCGGCGCACCATGCTGCCGGCATGGGGCGCGCTGAACACCGACGAGAAGAGCCCGATCTTCCGCTACGCCAAGCGGACGTGGTTCATCCTCGACCGCGAGGGCACCGTCCGGTGGAAGAAGATCAACGACAACGCGCTGGACCTCCTCAAGGCCGACGAGGTGCTCAAGGCGCTCAAGGACTCGGGCGCGTCATGACACGGTCCGTCGCCGCCATGGCGCTGGCGCTCGTCGTGAGCGCCATGGCGGTGGCGTCCGCCGCCGCGCCCGCGTTCGAGCTCAACACGTACGCCCCGCGGAAGGCCGCGCCCGCGTTCTCCCTGCCCAACCTCGACGGGCGCGGGGTGTCCCTGGAGAGCCTCCGGGGAAAGGTCGTCCTCCTCTTCTTCTGGGCCACCTGGTGACCGACCTGCCGGAAGGAGTTGCCTTCCGTCAATCGGCTGCACACGGAGTTGAAGGATCGGGGGCTCGAGGTCGTGCTGGTGACGTTCCGGGAGTCGCCCGAGGTCGTGGCGCGGGCGGTGCGCGAGCGCGGCTACGTCGCCCCCGTGCTGATCGACGCGAGCGGCGACGTCACGGGCAGGCTCTACGGTGTCTTCGGCCCCCCCACCGCGTACCTGATCGACCGTAAGGGACAGCTCGTCGCGCGGATCGTCGGCGAGCGCGACTGGTCGACCCCGGAGGCGCGGGCCACGCTCTCGCGCCTGCTCGAGGAAAGGTAAACTGACCGCCGTGACCGACACGCTCTACCTGAAGCAGATGGAGCTGGGCCCGATGCAGAACTTCGTCTACCTCATCGGCGACCCGGAGACCCGCGACTGCGTGGCCGTCGACCCGGCGTGGGACATCGACGCCGTGCTCGACGAGGTCGCCGCCGACGGCATGCGCCTGACCGGCGTGCTCGTGACCCACACGCATCAGGATCACGTGGGCGGCCACCTCTTCGGTCACGACATCCCCGGCATCGCCGAGCTGATGCAGCGGAGCCCGGCGAAGGTCTACGTCCACAAGGCGGAGCGCGAGTTCCTCAAGGGCTACGGCGGGGACGTCGTCAAGGTGGACGGCGGCGACACGCTCTCCGTCGGCCGGATCCCCGTGACGTTCCTGCACACGCCCGGGCACACCCCGGGGTCGCAGTGCTTCCTGGTGGACGGCCGGCTCATTTCGGGCGACACGCTGTTCATCCGCTCGTGCGGCCGCACGGACCTGCCGGGCAGCGATCCGTCGGAGATGTACCGCTCGCTCACCCAGCGGCTCGGGGTGCTGCCGGACGACACCGTGGTCTTTCCCGGCCACAACTACGGCGGCGCCGCGACGACCATCGGCGACGAGAAGCGCGAGAACCCGATGATGCGCTTTCCGTCGATGGGCGACTTCCTTCGCGTCATGGGCGGCGGGCGCATCGTCCGGCCGTAGCTCGCTTCCGCCGCCGCGCCTCGATCCCACGCTCGCGCGTCCTCAGTGATCCTCGCAGGATACGGTAACCGCCACGGGCCTCTACAATCCCACCGCTCGGCACTAGTCTGATGCGCGGGGCTGTTAGAGCACGCTCGCGCCCCCGTCCACGTGGAGGACCTGTCCGGTGATGTAGTCCGGGCAGGTGGCGAAGAAGCAGACCGCCTCCGCCACGTCGTCCGGCCGGCCGTGACGGCCCATGGGCACGCGGGCGGCGAGCCGGCGCCCCATCCTCGAAGGGAAGCCCTCGGGCAGCAGCACGACCCCGGGCGCCACCGCGTTGACCTGGATCCGCGGCGCGAGCGCGGCGGCGAGGCCCCGCGTGAGCATCACCACGCCCGCCTTGGAGATGCCGTACGGGATGTAGCCCGGCCACGCGCGCGAGGCGCCCACGTCGGCGATGTTGACGATCCGCCCGCCGCGGCGCCGCATGATCCGGGCCGCGGCCTGGGCGCAGAAGAAGGCGCCGCGCACGTTCACCGCGATGGCGCGGTCGAACTGCGCCGGCGTCGTGGTGTCGAGCGGTGTGCGCTCGAACACCGCCGCGTTGTTGACGAGGAGGTCGAGGCGACCGAGGCGGCGCGCCGCCTCGGTCACCAGCCGGCGCGCCGCGGCGGCGTCGGCGAGGTCGGCGCGGAGCGCGAGCGCCCGCACGCCGAGGGCGGTGAGGTCGCGCACGGTGGCCCGCGCCGCTTTCGCCGAGGCGTGGTAGCCGATGGCGACGTCGCAGCCGTGGCGCGCGAGGCCGAGCGCGATGGCGCGGCCGACGCGCGCCGCGCCTCCCGTCACGAGCGCCGCCGTGCCGGTCAGCGCGCGCGCGCGCGGCCGCGCTCGGTTGACTTGCCCTGACCCCTGTGGTGTCATCGGGCCGACATGCCGGGCCCGGTGAGCAACTGGCTGAAAGTTCGGTTCATCACCGGCTTCTTCGTGACCGTCCCCGCCGTTGCCACGTCGTGGCTCCTCTACGTGTTCTGGGACAACATCGACGGGTTCTTCTCGCCGATGTACGAGCGCATCTTCGGGCGGCGGATCCCCGGCCTCGGCTTCCTCACCGCGATGGTGGTCATCTTCGTCATGGGCACGATCGCGACCAACGTGGTGGGCCGGCGCATCCTGTCCCGGGTCGAGCGCCTGTTCGAGCACCTGCCCGTGTTCCGGAGCATCTATCCGTCGATCAAGCAGCTCTTCGAGTCGTTCTCGCCGCAGAAGCGCACGTCGTTCAAGGAGGTCGTGCTCGCCGAGCACCCGCGCAAGGGCGAGTTCGTGTTCGGCTTCGTGACCTCGGAGCTGCTCCTCGACGGGCCCGACGGCAAGCTCGACATGGTCACGGTATTCGTGCCCACCAACAACCTCTACCTGGGCGACGTGATCGTGCTGCCCCGGGGGGAGACCGTGACCACGGGGCTGACCGTCGAGGAAGGCATCCGCGTCATCCTGTCCGCCGGCACCGCCACGCCGCGGCGGCTGCCGCGCCGGCGCGCCTGACGCCGGCGGTCGTCCGCCTCCGTCACGCCACCGCGCCGATCACGTTCCGGCACCACGTCTCCACCGCCGCGCCCAGCGGGAACAGCTTGCCGAAGAAGAAGTGGTCGGCGCCCTCGATCACCGTGACGGTCGCGGCGGGCATGCGTCGGCCCAGGTCCTCGAGCGCGTCGACCGGACAGTACTGGTCTCGGGAGCCCGCCACGACGAGGGTGGGGTGGACGGCCGGCGCCGCGCTCACGTCGAGCATCGAGAGCGGCGGCGCGACCAGGCACAGCCCGGCCAGCGCGGCCGGGTCCTCGCCGGCGACCCGCGCGGAGATCCACGCCCCGAACGAGTAGCCGGCCAGCGCGATCCGACGCTCCGCGCCGACCCGAGCGGCGAGGCCAGCGAGGGCCGCCCGGACGTCCGCCTGTTCCGCGCCCTTGCCGTCACGGGGTCCGGTCGATGCCCCGACCCCCCGGAAATTGAAGCGCAGCGTGGCCAGGCCCAGCCCCCAGGCTACCTCGGCGCACCGGATCACGACGGGGTTGTCCATGTCGCCCCCGTACAGCGGGTGCGGATGGCAGACCACGAGCCCGCCGGCGGGCGATGCGGGGAGCGCCGATCCTCGCCTCGAGGCGCGGCCCTCCGGGAACGTCCACGGTCAGGGGAGCTTCGTCCACGGGTGGTCCGTCCTTGCTCGCTGCGGCGCGGCGGGAATAATCCCGTCCGGCTGGCCGTCAGAGGGTTCGGAGGTATACTTCACGCGATGTTCGGGCTCGGCTGTTCCTGGTATCGATCCCGCCTCGAAGCGCAGGCCAGCGGACGACTCGAGGGCCGCGCCGCGGTCGGCCTCAGCCGCCATCTCGGTCGCTGCGAGGCCTGCCGGCGTACGGTCGAGGCGTTCGCCCGCATGCGCTCCCTGGTGCGAAGCGCGGCGGCGGCGCCCGGCCCGTCCGACTGGACCGGGTTCTGGCCGGCGGTGCGCGTCCGCATCGAGACCGAGGCGCCACGGCCCATCCGCGACTCGTGGTGGCTGCCCTTCTGGAAGCCGATCTGGGGGCACCCTCGGCTCGCCACCTCGGCGGCGATGGCCGCCGCGCTCCTGATGGTGATCTCGCTGCAGCCCGTGGGCAACGACGGGTCGGCCATGCCGGTGACGGTCCACGACGTGACGGCCAGCGATCCGCGGGGCAGCGTCATGGTGTACTCCAGCCAGGACGCTACCGTGATCTGGATGTTCGCCGCCGATACCAGCGGCGCCGGCACCGACGACTGATCGCCCCGCCTCCTCACGACCCTGACGGGTTCGCCAGCTTTTCCTTCGGCCTGGATGTTCGCCGCCGATACGAGCAGTGCGGCCGGCGACGGCTGATTGGCGTCCCGGCGTCCTCATGACCCTGACGGGTTCGCCAGCTTTTCTCTCGCCAGCGGCGCTTCCTGCGGACTGGGGGAAGTGCTCGATCAGGTATCGCAGCCGCGCCTCCGCGAGGCGCGGCTGCTTGAGCTCGATCAGAGCCAGGGCCTCCTTGTAGAGGGCCGTCGGCACCCGCTCACCTCTCGGATAGTTCACGACGACACGCCGGAACTCCTGAACGGACTGCTCGAGGTGACGCGTCGCCTCGTCCCGGCGGCCAGCGTCGGAGCTGGCTCGCGCCATCCCGAAGTACGCCTCGCCCACCGAGTACTGGGCCTTGTCGGCGAGCGGGGAATCCGGGAACCTGCGCACGAACTCCCGGAAACCGGAGATGGCGAGCGGATAGTTGCCCTTGGTCAGGTCGAGCGACGCGGCCTGGAAGGCCTGCTCGGCGCTGGTTCCGTCCGCCGCCCCCCGCGGCGCGGCGGGGGCGATCGGGGGCGTGGGCGCCGTGGGCTGGCCGGCGGGCGCGCTTCCACGAGCGGCCACCTGACGGCTCAGCGCGTCCAGGCGCCCCGACACGTCCTCGAGCCGGGCCGACACCCGGCCGAGCTCGGCGGCGATGTTGTCGAGCCGGGTCGACAGCGCGTTGACCTGTCGCGCCGTCTCCGCCGACTCCGTCCGTGTGCGGCGATCGGTCTGGCCGACCGACGTCTCCGTCTCGGCCCGGCTCCGGTGCACCGCGAGCGTGAGGGCGTTCAGGTCCTTGCGGAGCTGGGCCACGTCCTGGGGCAGGCTCTCGTCGCCGGTGGCGCAGCCGCCGGCCATGGCCGCCGTCGCGAGGAGCCCGAAAACGACGAAGGGGAGCCCGAGGCTCCCCTTCGGGTGCTGCCGCACCGCGGGCGCTCGACTTAGCGTGCCTTCACCAGGAAGTGGGCGTGCCGGTTGCGCTGCCAGCAACTCTCGCTCTTCTCGGTGCACACCGGGCGCTCCTCGCCGTAGGAGATGATCGTGATGCGATTGGCCTGGACGCCCTGGGTCACCAGGTAGTTCATCGTCGCCTTCGCCCGGCGCTCGCCGAGCGCCAGGTTGTACTCGTTCGTGCCGCGCTCGTCACAGTGTCCCTCGATCAGGACCAGCATGGTGCCGTTCGACTTGAGCCAGCTCGAGTTGTCGTCGAGGATCTTCGCGTCGCTCGGACGGATGTCGTACTTATCGAAGTCGAAGTACACGTCCTTGAGCGCCGTGTTCTCCGCGAACTCGCTGGGCGCGGGCGGCGTCGCGGGCGCGGCGGTCGCCGGCGCGGGCGGCGGGGGCCGGCGCGGGGGCGGAGGCCGACGGCGTCGACGGTGAGGCGGCCGCAGGGGCGCTCGGGGCCATCGCGGCGGGGGCCGCGGGAGCCGGTGCGGATGCCGCCGTCGTGGCGGGCCGCTTCGGGCACCCCACCAGGAACAGCGCGGCGATGAGCAGGGGCATCACCAGGAGCGAGCTACCGCGTCCGTGCCGCATAGCCTCACATCCTCCTTGTGAACAACCGTTGGAGCCCGACCGGGCCATCGAAAGAGCGTCCCGCCGCGGGATCGCCGATGTCCTCGCTAACTTTTCGCCGAGAGTCTATCACGGAAGCCGCGGGGACCAAGCGGGACTTGCCGCGTCTCCCGCGCCGCGCGGCACCGCGTGCTGCTCGGAGCCGTCGGCGAGCATCGTGAAGAGCCCGATGCCGCGCCCGCGCGTGGACTGGAACACGAGGTGACGGCCGTTCGGCGACCAGGACGCGCTCTCGTTGTCGCCGGGCCCCGCGGTGAGCCGCCGCGCACCGCTGCCGTCCGGGCCCACCGCCCACAGGTCGTGATTGCCCTGCCGCGAGGTGTAGACGATCGCGTCGCCCTTGGGCGACCAGCGCGGCTGGGTGTTGAAGCCGCCCTGGGTGATGCGCCGGACGTTCGTGCCCTCCGCGTCCATCACGTAGACCTGTGCCGCGCCGCTGCGATCCGACACGAAGGCGATCTCGCGGCCCGTGGGCGACCACGACGGCTCGGTATCGATCCCCGGATGCGTGGTCACCCGGCGGAACGTACCGGCGGCCACGTTCAGGACGTAGACCTCCGGGTTGCCGTCCTTCGACAGGGTGAGGGCCACCGATCGCCCATCCGGGCTCCACGCGGGCGAGCTGTTGATGCCGAGGTGGCCGGCGAGGAGCTGCACGGGGCGGCGCTCGAACGGGAACATGCGGTAGAGGTACGGATAGCCGCGCATGAACGACGTGAACGCGAGCGAGCGCGTGTCGGGGCTCCACGCCGGCGACATGTTGATCGACTGGTTCGCGGTGAGGGCGGCCACGCCCACCCCGTCGTAGTCCATGAGCTGGAGCTCGCGCACGCCGCGCTGCGGGGTGATGAACGCGATCTTGGTGTCGGCGATGCCGGCCTCGCCCGTGAACTGGAGCACCACCTCGTCGGCGATGCGGTGGGCGAGCCGCCGGGACTCGGCCGGCGGCACCGCGAACGTCTTGGTCGCGATCTGGCGCTGCTCGGGCGACGTGAGGTCGTAGAGGCGCATCTCCGCCTCCGCGCGGTCCGCGCCCGCCCGCACCACCCCGTGGAGCGCGGCGTGCGCGCCCGCCGCGGCGGCGTCGGCCCACGCCTTGCGGAGCGCCTCGGCGTCGCCGGGCGGCGGCGCGGGGGCCCCCGCCACCACGTTGAAGAGCGCGGAGAACGTGAGGTCCTTGCCCGCGACCTCGGAGAGCCGGCGGCCCAGGGTGGGATCGGCGGCGGCGCCCGTGACCGCGAACTCCGGCACGAAGATGTTCAGCCGCTGGGCGCCGCTGCGCATCACGTTCAGGAACACGTCGGCGCCCTGCGATCGCGCGGGGGGCGCGCCGGTGAGGACGAGCCCCGCCGTCACCACGAGCACGGCGGCGAGCAGGGCCAGGAATCCGCGGAAGGGGCTCATCGGCATCAGCCTCGCTCGGGTCGGAGCTCGAAACGGAACATCACGCGCAGCGATGCGCGGCTCCAGTCCTGGGGAAGGGGCGGGAATGGGCTGGCGTCGGCGATGGCCCGCAGCGCGGCCTGATCGTAGAACGTGTTGCCCGACGTCTTCTCGATCCTCGGCGGCCGGATCGACCCGTCCCGCTGGATCTCGACCATGATGAACGGCTTCTGGGCCGGCGCCTGCGTCGGCCCCTGGCGCTGCCACTGGTCCTCGACCTTCTGGAGCACCTGCCGCAGGTACCACGCGTACGGGAAGTCCGAGACGTCGAGGGCGAGGGTCCCCACGCCGGTCACCGACCCCGTGGCCAGGCCGGCGGGCGGAGGCGGGGCGGGCCGCGCCTCCACCGGATCGCCTGCGCGCGAGGCGGTGGGAGGCGGCGCGGGCCGTGGTTGCCGATCGGCGGGGCTGGACAGCGGCGGCGCCTCCTTGTCCCCGGGCCGGGGCAGGGCCACCGGCCGCGACGGCAGCTGCGGGAGCGCCGGCGGGCTGTTCGGAAGCTGGACCGGCTCGCGCGCCCGCGCCTCGCGGGGCGCCGGCTCGGGAAGCTTGACCTCCCGCGTGGGCGGCACGACGGTCGGACGAGTCGGCAGGGGCGGACGCGACTCGCCCCGGGGCGTGCCGACGGCGGCCACCGCGGGCACGAGGTTCACCACGTAGGTCTTCGAGGTCTCCCAGCCGCTCCACACCACCAGCGCGGCGAGGCCGCCGAGCAGCGACGACGTGGCCGATGGCCGAGATGGTCAGCGCGGCCACGGGCACGCGGGGGCGCGTGAGGGCGAGGCTCGGGCGCCGGGGCGACCACGAGAGGGAGCCCGCGCGCGGGCGCGGGATAGCTCTCCGCGCCGAGGGCGCTCAGCGTTCCCTCGTGGGCTCGGTGACCATGCCGAGCTTTTCCACGCCGGCCCTGCGGATCCGGTCCATGGTCTCGACCACGAACCCGTACTGGAGCGCCTGGTCGGCCTTCAAGTAGAGCGTCTTGTCGGTCCGGTCCTTCATGGTCTCGCGCAGCCGCCCGTCGAGCCCCGACATGGGCACCGGCTTGTCGTTCAGGAAGACGGTCTGGTCCTTCGTCAGGGTCAGCACCAGGCGCTCCTCGGTGGCGGTGGGGCGGCCGGTGCTCTTGCGGCAGGTTCACGTCGATCCCGCGATGCATCAGGGGCGCGGTCAGCATGAAGATCAGGAGGAGGACGAGGATCACGTCCACCAGCGGGATGATGTTGATCTCCGAGAGCGTGGGTCCGATCCGGTACGCCCCGCCGCTTCCCTCCGACGACTCGAGCCTAAACGCCATCTTTCACCCGCGCGGCCTTCGGGGCCGGCCGCGCGAAGAGGTTGAGCAGGTCGAGGGCGAAGCCTTCCATCTCCGTGGCCCAGTGCTTCACGCGGTTGACGAAGAAGTTGTACGCCATGACGGCGGGAATGGCCGCGCCCAGGCCGGCCGCCGTCGCGATGAGCGCCTCCGAGATGCCCGGAGCCACCACGGCGAGGCTCGCCGAGCCCTGCTGCCCGATGCCGTGGAAGGCGGCCATGACGCCCCACACCGTGCCGAAGAGGCCGATGAAGGGCGCGGCGCTGGCCGTGGTGGCGAGGAAGGGCAGGAACCGCTCCATGCGGGAGACCTCGCCCGCCGCGGCGCGTCGCATCGCGCGATTCACCGCGTCCACGCGCTCGGGCCCGAGGCCGTCCTCCGCCTCGTCGAGGGCGTGGTCGATCATGTCCGCGCCCCCGAGCGCGCCGCCCGCCTCCTGGCAGCCCGCGACGTAGAGCTGGGCGAGGGGACTGTCGCGGTACTTCTTGGCCGCGGCGAAAACGGCCGAGAACCGCCGGCCTTCGCGGAAGACCTTGAGGAACCGCACCGACTCCCGGCGGATCTTCCTGAACTGCCACCACTTCTCGACCATCAGCGCCCAGCAGACGACGGAGAGGACGCAGAGCACCAACAGGACGACCTTCGCCATCGGGCCCGCGTTGAGGACGAGCTCGAACACGCTCGAGTCGAGGGATCCGCTGCCTTGCACTCGGAGCTCCTTATCGCGTGGCTCGGGGACGAACCGGGAATTGCTTCCGAATGATACAGAAGGGTCCGGAAACGTGTCAATCAATTGACACCGAAAGCAGTCGCGCCGTATAAGCTGGCGAAGGGTTTTTCCATGCTCATCCCCGCGCACTCCCGTCGTTCGACGCGCCCCACGCCGCCCGTATTCCGCCCGGAGGCGGTGAAAGCGCGGCCGGCGCGCCCATGATGTTCCGCTCGCCGGGCCCGATCGCCTTCCAGATCGGCCCGTTCAGCCTCCGCTGGTACGGAATCCTGATGGCCACCGCGATGGCGCTCGGCCTCTGGCTCGCGTACCGCGACGCGCAGCGCCGCCACCTGGATCCCGAGAGCCTCCTGAAGGCCGCGGAGCTCGCGCTCCTCGGCGGCCTCGTGGGCGCCCGCCTCTACTACGTGCTGTTCAACCTCGACCACTACCTCCCGAACCCGGCCAAGATCGTCGCGGTGTGGGAGGGGGGGCTCGCGATCCACGGCGGCGTGATCGGGGGCATCCTCGTCGGGGGCGGCTACGCGATGCGCCGGGGGCTCCCGGTGGCGAAGTACCTCGACATCGCGGCGCCGAGCCTGGCCCTCGGGCAGGCGATCGGGCGCTGGGGCAACTTCTTCAACGAGGAGGCCTTCGGCACCCCCACGGAGCTGCCGTGGAAGCTCTTCATCTCGCCCGCGCACCGGCCCCTGATCTACGCCCAGGACCAGTTCTTCCACCCCACGTTCCTGTACGAGTCGCTCTGGGACCTGGGCGTGTTCGCGATCGTCTACTGGGTCCTCCGCGACCGGTTCGCCCGGGCGCCGGGGGCGCTGTTCCTCGCCTACGTCGGTCTCTACTCGCTAGGCCGCTTCGTGACCGAGGGGATCCGCACCGATCCCCTGATGCTCGGGCCGCTCCGCATCGCCCAGGTGGTGAGCGTGCTCGGCGTCGCCGCCGCGATCGTGGCCGTCCCGCTCCTGCTCCGGCGCGCCCGCCAGGCGTAAACGCCGGCCGGACCGTGCACTTCGCGTTCCTCGGCACGTCCAGCGCGCTTCCGTCGCCCCGTCGCGACAACACCGCGATGGTGTTCGTGGGGCGGAGCGACTCCGTCCTCGTCGATTGCGGCGGCAGCCCGCTGCAGAAGCTGCTCCTCGCCGCGGTGGATCCCGCCACCCTGGCCCACGTGGTGATCACCCACCTCCACGTGGACCACGCCTACGGTCTCCCCGCGCTGGTGCAGAGCCTGATCCTGACGCGACGCGAGGCGCCCCTCACGGTGTCGTGCCGCGAGGAGCACGTCGAGCCGCTGCGGGCCGTCCTGGGCGCGTTCGGGCTTCTCGGCCGCCCGGGCGCGTTCCCGCTCGAGCTCGTCGGGGTGCCGGCGCGGCAGGGCGCGCCGGTGGCGGCCACCGCGTCGTTCAGGATCACCGCCGCGCCGAACGATCACGGGACCATGCCGAACCTCGCCGTCCGCGTCGAGGCGGCAGGCGGGGGCACGGTCGTGTACTCCTCCGACACCGCGCCGTGCGACGCCGTCGTGGAGCTCGCGCGGGGCGCGGAGACGCTCGTCCACGAGGCCACGTTCACCGCCGCCCGCGAGTCGCCGCGGGTCGGCGCGCACTCCACGGCCGCCGAGGCGGGCGAGATCGCGGCGCGCGCGGGCGTCCGGCGGCTGATCCTGACCCACATCGACCCGGCCTTCCACGACGACCCGGCATCGCTCGTCCGCGAGGCGGCCGCGCGCTTCCCGGGCGAGGTGGAGATCGCCGAGGAGCTCGTGCCGTATCCCATTCCGGCCCGCGCGTCATGACCGGCCCGGCGGGGACGGGCGGCGGCGAGGAGCCTCGAAAAGGCATGAGCCGGCGGCCGTTTCTACTTCGATTTCCATGTGCGCTCGGCTCGCCTGCGGCTCACCTCGCGAGCGCTATACGCAGCCGGGACGGCCGCCACCGGCTCTACGCCCGCGACAGCCGGGACCTGTCTCCGATCGCCACCGGGAGCGTCGGCGTCATCGTGACCTCACCGCCCTACTGGCAGTCCGGACGCGGGGTTGCCGCGGCCGATCGCTACGCGAGGACGCTCGCCGAGCGGTTCAGCCCGGAGTGGCGCCGCGTGCTCTCGCCCGGGGGAGATCTCTGGATCGTCATCGGCGACCGTCACGACGGCCGCGAATGGGCGGGGATCGACGGCCTCCTCACGAGCTGGCTCAGGCAAGCGGGGTTCGGGCTTCAGGCCAAGGGGTGCTGGGCCCAGACACGCTCGCGCGAGCGGTGGTACGACCGCATCAACCACGTCCTTCGCTTCCGGAAGGCCCGCCGGCGCGCGCGGCCCACCTCCACGACGCTCGCCTGGATGCTGCCGCTCCCGCGCTCCCATCGCGAGAGCCAATGGGACGCCACGCCGGACCCGATCATCCGGACGGCCATCTCGGAGAGCGCCCGGCGCGGCGCCGTCCTCGATCCGTTCGCGGGCGCGGGCACGGTGGGGCTCGTCGCCGCAGCCATGGGACGAGCCTGGATCGGCGTGGAGCGCGATCCGAAGATGGCTGCCCTGGCCGCCCGCCGGCTCGGCCTTCGTCCGATAACGGGCCCCGGAGCGCGTCCCGCCGGCGTGTAAGACTTGCCTGGGCCGTGCCACTTTGGCACGGCAACGCTGTTCCAAGTTCCTCGCGAGCAGCTTCCAAGGCATTGCCACATCTTGCCGATTCGGTGCGGCGGCCCTGCGTGGCATGGGCGTTGCTCCTCCAGGGACCCACGGCACGCCGGCCTTGCTGGCGCGCCGGACGACCTTCACAGCTTCCAAGGAGGATGTACCGATGAGAGGCACGCGGATCAGCTTGGCGTTGATCGGGGCCGTGACGTTCCTGTCCGTCGGATGCGCGACGAGGGCGTACGTGCGGGAGCAGGTGCAGCCTACCCAGGCGCAGCTGGCCCAGACCAACCAGCGGGTCGACGCGCAGGAGACTCAGCTGAAGCAGAACGTCGAGCCTCTCCGAGACCAGCCGCATGCGGCTCGACACCCTCGACGGGCGCATGGGCGAGACGCAGACGACGGCGAACCGCGCGGCCGCTCGCGCCGAGGAAGCGGCGGGCAGCGCGGCCGAGGCCAACCGGAAGGTCGACTCCGTGTCGGAGCAGGTACGCGACCTCGACGGGCGGCTCACGGCGCGGATCGCCAACCGCAACAAGTTCAGCTCCCTCGACACCCGCAGCATCTTCTTCGACTCCGGCAGGTCTGACCTGAAGGACGAGGGCATGACGATGCTCCTCGAGGTGGCCAAGGCCCTGAAGGAAGACCCCAACGCGATCGTTGAGCTGCGCGGGCACACCGATGGTGTGGGCAACGAGCGGCAGAACGTGCTCCTCTCCCGGGAGCGCGTGGACGCCGTCGTGCGCTATCTCGTGCAGAAGGAAGGCGTCGAGCTGCGGCGCATCCACTCGGTGGGACTGGGCAAGGCCGTGCCCGTGGCCGATAACAACACCCGCGAGGGTCGCGCCAAGAACCGGCGGGTCGACGTGACGTTGCTGTCTCCCCAGAGCTGATCCGGGATCGGATCGGCGGAGCCCGCGGATGAGGCGTGAGGGCGCCGTGCTCGCCCGGCGGATCGCGAGGCCGATGGTCGGGCTCGTGATCCTGCTCGGAACGGGCGCGTGCGTCCTCCCGCCGACCGCCGCGTTGCCGCCGGTGCAGCCGGTCAGCGCCGACGCGCGCGCGCTCCGCTACGGGGCCAGCGCGGCGGAGATCATGAATCATCCCGCGCTCCGCGACGGCGTCGTCGCGCTCTACCAGGCCGAGGGGATCCCGCGGAGCGGCCTCACCGCCCTCGGCGCCCCGCCCCCCGAGTTCTTCGCCCGGACCGAGTCGCTCCGGCTCCTGCGCGTCGGTGATCGCGTCTACATCGCCGCCGTCGGGTGCGCGCCCGCGGCCTGCGCGGCGCGCCGCGGCCTCCTGCTGGTGCGGGAGGACGGCGGGGAGCTCCTGTCGCGGCTGGACGAGGGGGGCTTCTCGCACTACTACGTCCACGGCGCCGGGGCCACTGCCGGCCCGGGCGTCCAGGCGCTTCTGGACGAGGCCTGGTACGTGTCGATGCGGGCCGCCGTCGTCGGCGTCGTCGTCGCCGGGCTCCGCTCGCTCGCCCTTCCGTCCCCCGCCGCTCGACCGTCCCCCGCCGGCTGAGCGCCCCGGCGCGCCGGGGCGCCGGATCAGTCCACGGAGCCGAAGCGCTCCTCGAGGACCGCCAGCATCTCCTCGATCCGGTGCCGGAGCGTGTGCTCGGCGAGGGCCCGCTTGTGTCCTGCCTGGCCGATGGCGCGCGCCTCGTCGGGATGCGCGAGGTGGTAGTCGATCACGCGTCGCAGCTCCGCGGGGTCGCGGTAGGTGAGCACCTCGCGGCCCGGGGCGAAGAGGCTCGCCAGCTCCTCGCGGTAGTCGGCCACCTGGCACGCGCCGCTCGCCGCCAGCTCGAAGGCGCGGCTGTTGACCGCGGCGATGTCGTTCATCGGGTGGTGGTGGTTCAGGAGCAGCGTCGAGCCCGAGTACACCGCGAGCTTCGCCCGTCCCCACACCGGCCCGCCCGCCGCCATGGCGCGCACGGTGGCCGAGGCCGCCCGCTCCCACCCCGTGCCCCAGAGGCGCAGGGGGTAGCCGCAGAGTTCCTGCACGAACCGCTCCCGGAACGCGTAGTGGCTGCCCACGAACGCCACCGGCGACGCGAAGCGCCGGGCCTCCTCGTCGGTCAAGTCGAGGGGATGATGGAACTCGGGGACGCAGTAGAGCGGCAGGTAGTGGAGGTTCCGGAGCCCCACCGACTCGAGGGCGCGGAGGGCATAGCGCTCCTTGGTGAAGAAGAGGTCGTATGGCTCGATGCACTCGAACGGCATCATCCACAGGGGGTTGTCGGGGAACAGGTTCAGGAAGCGGGTGTCGATGCGGCGCTTGACTCGCCCGATGAGCCCCGGCGTGATGGGCCCGCCCTTGACCACGAGCACGATGTGGGGCTCCCAGCGGAGGCACACGCGCTCGAGCCGCCGCAGGATCCAGAGCTGGTAGGCCGCCTTCGTGCCCCGGTTCTTGTAGAGCAGGTTGTCGCGACGATAGGCGAAGGTCTGCGCCTCGTGCCCCATGGCCCGGAGCTCGTCGCGGAAGTCCATGCCCATGTGCTCGGGGCGGGCGGAGGGGAGCACGATCAGCCAGCGCATCGGGGGGAGCCTATCACACGGGTCGAGGGCGCAGCGGCCCGTGCCGCGCTCAGCGGGCGGCGCGGGCGCGGGCGGCGATGAGGGGATTAGCGAGGGCGGCCGTTCCCACCAGGACGGCCTCGGCGCCCGTGGCAAGGGCGGCCCGCACGCGCTCCGGCGTGGTGAGCCCGCCCTCGGCGAAGACAACCCGGCTCCACGCGCCCGCGCGGCGCCACGCCAGGAGCTCGTCGACCTGGACCCGGGAATGCTCGTACACGTCCGCGCCGGAGATGGCGGCCACCTCGCGTCCCGGTCCCGGGAACGCCGGGGTCCCGTCGGGCTTGACCACGCGGCGCTCGAGGCTCGAGACGAGCGCGAAGCCGTCGACCCAGGGCGCGAGGCGCCCCGCGAGCTCGTGGAGCGCCCGCGGACTCTGGGCGCTGCCGAGCCGGGCGACCACGGGGCGCGTCCCCACGGCGCGCCGCACCTGCTGGGCAACGTGGGCGGCCAGCGGCGGCTGCTCGAACACCATCGGGGCGCGGTCGACGGTCGACGCCGGGCAGGCGAGGTGCACCTCGATCACGTCCGCCCCCGCCTCGCCGGCCCAGCGCGCGCACTCGGCGTAGTCCAGGGCGAGGCGCTCGCCATCGCCATCTGGCACCGGGGTGCCGGCCACGCTGACGCTCAGGAGCTGCGTCGCGGAGAGCCGGCTCTTGGCCCGGCGCACGTCGGCACGCCACTCGTCGGGCGCCGCCGACGGCAGGCCGAAGGACCACGCGAGGGTCACGCTCCCGGGGTCGGCCCGGCGGGGCGCCCGCGGCTCGATCACCGCGGGGTCGCCGAAGTGGCAGAAGGCGAGGTTGGGCGGCGAGAAGGCCGCGCGAGCCACGCTCCGGACGGTCGCGTACGTGAGGAGGCCGTAGCCGAGCCGCGCGTAGCCCTGGATCCACCGCGCGTTCGGCAAGGGCCCCGCCGCCACGCCCACCGGACACTCCACCGGCAGGTCGAAGAGGCGGGTGGGCATCGGAGGAACCTTCCGCGGCCGCGCCGGGAGCCGGGGCGGGTGGGCCGCGTTCCACGCGTGCGAGCGCCCGGTGCGGTACGCGATCAGGTGCCGACCCTCCCACAAGGCGGTCGCTTCCGGCTGCTCTCGCAGGGGGAGCGGTTGGTTCCACGGCATTACCATATCCGCTCCTCTCGGCTCCAGGCGGTTGGTTCCACGGCATTGCCATATTCGCTTCGCTCGCCTTCGGCTCGCTGCGCACTGCAAGTCGCCTCCGGCTCGCTTCGCACTGCGGGTGTCATGGTGGGCGGCGCTCAGGCGAACGCCGGCAGGACCTCCTTCGCGAGCAGCGTCAGCTCGCGCATGATGTGGCGGTGCGGCATGCCGGGGAAGAACAGCCGGCAGATCAGGTGCGTGGCGCCGTAGCGCTCGACGAACGGCTTGAGGTCGCGGATCACCTGGTCGGGCCCGCCGATCAGGAACCGGTCCTTCTTGATCGGTGTCGAGGTCGGTGGCGATGGACGCGTCGATGAACGGATGCTTCCACCCGCCCGCGTACTCGCGCCGGTACGAGATCATGATGTGCCGCTCGGCGAGCTCGCGGGCCTCGGCGTCGGTGTCGGCGATGATCACGTCGCGCGTGAGCGGCCACTCCGTCACCGGCTCGGCGCGGCCGGCGGCCGCGCGGTTGGCGAGGAACTGTTGCTTGCCCTGGAGCAGCCGCGCCAGGTCGGCGGTGGGGCCGGGGATCCAGTTGTCGGCGAGCGTGGCGGCGCGGCGCAGCGTGATGTCACCCCACCCGCCGATCCACACCGGCGGGTGCGGCTTCTGGACGGGCTTGGGCTCGAGCCGGCCCGTCACCTGGTAGTAGCGCCCGGCGAACGAGAAGCTGTCCTGCGTCCACAGGCCGCGGAGGATGGCGAGCTGCTCCTCGAAGCGGGCCCCGCGCCTGTCCAGGTCCACGCCGTAGAGCGCGAACTCGTCGGGCTTGTAGCCGATGGCCGCGCCCAGCACCACCCGGCCCCCCGAGATCACGTCGAGCATGGCCACGTCCTCGGCGAGCCGGACCGGATGGTGGAAGGGGGCGACGACGATGTCCGTCCCGAGCGTCATCCGGGACGTGCGGGTGGCGAACCCGGCGAGCACGGTGAGGGGAGAGGGCCAGTAGTGATCGACCACCGAGTGGTGCTCCTCCATCCACACGGAGTCGAACCCGAGGTCCTCGGCGCGGACGACCTCCTCGATCGCGTCGGTGTAGAAGTGTCCTCCCTCGATGGGGATGAACCCGACCTTGAGCCTCGCCATGCCGGCCTGCCTCGGGCCTATAGCTCGCCGGCCTCCTCGAGCGCCTGCTTCAGCCGCTGCCGGTCCTCGGGCCCCACGGGCGTGAGCGGCGGGCGCATGTGGCCGTGCTCGAGGATGCCCTGCATCACCAGGACTTCCTTGCAGCGCGCCCGGTAGTCGCGGATCGGCGTGGCGAAGATCGCGTCGACCAGGCGCTGGATGCGATCGCCCCGCTCCCGCGCCGTCGCCCAGTCGCCCCGCATGGCCGCGGCGTGCACGGCGACGTGGCTGGCCGTGGTCACCGCGCACGCCCCCAGCAGCGCGCCCTCGGCGCCGAGGAGGTACGACTCCCAGATGAAGTTGTCGTTGCCAGTGAGGATGGTGATGCGGCGAGGCGCGGAGCGGATCACGTCGACGATCTCGCGGAAGCGCTTGGCGTCGAAGAGGGCCTCCTTGATCGCCACCACCTGGGGGATCTCGATGAGCCGCGCCAGCGTCTCGTCCGCGAAGTTGGTGCCGCCCAGCGCGGGCTGGAGCGTGAAGATGACCATGGGCAGGCCCGCGGCGTCCGCGATGGCCTTGTGGTACGCGTACGGAACCTCCGCGGGGAGCGGCTGGCCCAGGTACGCGGTGATCGGGAAGACGAGGAAGGCGTCGGCCCCCGCCTCGCGATAGTCCTTCGCGTACTTCACGGCCTGGGCGGTGAACGAGGCGCCGAGGCCGGCCACGATCGGGATGCCGCGCCCGGCCAGCTCCTCGCGGTAGATGGCGAGGACGCGGAGCCGCTCCTCGTGCCAGAGGTGCGGGCCCTCGCCCGTGTCCACGTTGACCGCCACCGCCTTGATCCCCTGACCGGCGATCCAGCGGATGTAGCGGCGCAGCGCGGGCTCGTCGATCTGCGCGTCCGCCGTCATCGGGAGGACGGTGGCGGGGACGATGCCGGCGAGGTCGAGCATGGCGGGGCTCGCACGCGTCGCTGGCGAGCTTGCCGTTCACGCCCCAGTTCGACTTCTCCACGTCCTGGAAGACGATGTGGACCTGGTCGGCGGTGGTCTTGCCGATCTTGACCATCGCCTCGGTGATGGCGGCGGTGATCTCGCGCTTCTGCTGGTCGGTGCGGCCCGCGTACCACTGGACGGTGATGTTCGGCATGTGCGCCCCCTTGTCTCGCGGCGACGGCGAGGTGGATGGACCGACGGCGCGCATTATCCCACGTGCGGCGGCGCGGCGCCGCGCGGCGAGTTCGTGCGGCCGCTTGACGCCTCGGGCGCGTTCCGCCTAGGGTGAACCAAGCGTTTTTCGATCGCCGTCCCGCGAGGAGGACAGCCATGCCGGTTCCGGTCATGCACGGGTACGCGAGGCTCCGCGAGCTTCCGGAGGAGAAGATCGGCGACAAGATCACCCGCCGCATCGTGGTCGGCGAGAAGGGCATGATCGTGTTCTGGTCGATGAAGGCGGGCGCGCACGCCACGCGCCACCAGCATCCCCACGAGCAGATCTTCTGGATGATCTCCGGCCGCATGGAGTTCGACCTGGACGGCGACAAGCGCACCTGCGTGGCCGGCGACTGCGGGGTCATCCCCGGCAACACGCCGCACGAGGCCTTCTTCCCGGAGGACACCGAGGTCATCGACGTGTTCTCGCCGCCGCGGGAGGACATGTTCACGGGGGACGACACCTACCTGCGGCGCTGAGGAATGGGGACAGCGTACCGGCGTCCGCGCGGCGGTCCGGGAGCGTTGGCGCTTGCGCTCGCCGGGCCTTCGGAGCCAGAGTGACGCGAGAAGGGACTCACCGGACGCTACCGACCTCCGGCGGGCGCCGCCCGCCGAGAGCGCAGCGAAGCGCTTGTCATCCACGAAGGAGAGGCGCGATGCAGCCTGGATGGCTCAAGGAGTACTTCCAGCCCCGGCCGGACCGGGGTCCCCGAAGGCGCGACCGACAGGCGCCGACAGTCGAGGAAACGCAGGACGGCGTGTCACGGCGCGACTTCGTGAAGAGCGGGTTCGTGGCCGGGATGACGGCCGGGCTCGCCGCCGGCGCCGTGGTGGCCCAGACGGGCTCGGCGCAGGCGCAGGCGACGCCGAATCCGCTCGCCCGGGCGCATGGTGGCCATCGCCCTGGGGCGCCCAGGACCAGCGCGGCGCCAACAACCGCATCACGCCCGCCAAGGTGCTGGAGGCCGCGCGCCTCATCAAGACCGGAAAGATCTACCCGCTGGGGCGCGTGCTCGAGAAGGGCATCCCGCTGTTCGGCGAGCGGCTCGGCGCGCACGTGGTCATCCCGGGCACGCCGACCGGGGGCCCTTCGGCAAGCACAACCTCTACTACCACGACGAGCTGTTCGTGGGGGAGATCGGGCAGGCGGGCTCGCAGTTCGACGGCCTCGGCCACATCGGCATGGCCGCGAGCGACGGCAAGATCCGGTACTACAACGGCTTCACGCAGGAGGAGGTCGGCTCCGCCTACGGTCTGAAGAAGCTCGGCATCGAGCATCTCCAGCCGTTCTTCACCCGCGGCATCCTGCTCGACGTGCTCGCGCTCAAGGGCGGCGATCGCCTGCCGATCAACTACGTCATCACGGTCGACGACATCCGGGCGACGCTGGCGCGCCAGAACATCCGCGAGCCCGGCGAGGGCGACGCCGTCGATCTTCAACACCGGCCACGGCAAGCTCTGGAAGAAGGACAACGCCGAGTTCAACAAGGGCTGCCCCGGCCCCGGCATCACGGCGGGGCGGTGGCTCGCCGAGCGGAAGGTCGCGGTGGTCGGCGCCGACACGTGGCCGGTGGAGGCGGTGCCCGGCGAGAACCCGGACCTGCCGTTCGCCTGCCACGCCATCTGGCTCACGCTGAACGGCATCTACATCAACGAGAACCTCTTCACCGAGGACCTCGCGAAGGACCGGGTCTACGAGTTCGCGTGGTCGTTCAACCCCGTGCCCATCAAGGGCGCGACGGGCGCGCCGGGAACTCGGTCGCCATCGCGTAGCCGCGGCGGCGGGGGCGCCGGCACCGCCTCCACCCGCTGTCCCGCGGGTGCGCTTACTCGTATGCCCCCGGTACGGCGAGCATTTTCGCGCAACACACGGCGCGTGCGCCGTTGACACGTCCCGGAGCCGGGCGCTATCCTGCGCCTGCTCGGCGCGCGTCACGAGACGCGTGGCGCTCCGCGAGGCCTCGGACCCCAACGTTGAGGAGAGGCGACATGAGAAAGTCAGCCGTCGCAGCGCTCGCTCTGACCCTGCTGTGTCTCCTTCCCGCGATCGCGTCCGCCCAGGTGAAAGGCGTGTACTGGACGGCGAGCGGCGTGTTCGGCCCGTTCCCCCTCAACGCGTTGATCCCGTCGCTTCCGGCGGACAAGTCCCGCGAGGTCACCCTGCCGGTCAACATGTGGATCATCGATCACCCCAAGGGGCTGGTCGTGTTCGACACCGGCAACAACGTCGCCGATCTCGGACGGCAAGTGCAAGTCGTACTGGGCCGCGGGCCTGTGCGACCTCCTCAAGCCGAGCCAGAAGCGGGACGACGTGATCGACATGCAGCTCAAGAAGCTCGGGTTCTCGACGGATCAGGTGAAGGCCGTGATCTCCTCCCACGCGCATCTCGACCACATCGGCAACATCAAGCTGTTCCCGAAGGCCGTTCACGTGATCCAGAAGAAGGAGCTCTACCAGGCCTGGTGGCCCGAGAAGTTCCAGGGGCGCGAGGGCGGAGTCTTCGTGCTGGGCGACTTCGACGGTCCCGCGCGCGGCTTCAACTACCTCGAGCTCGAGGGCGACTACGACCTGTTCAGCGACGGCAGCATCATGATCATCACCACGCCGGGGCACACCCTGGGCCACCAGTCGGTGAAGGTGAAGCTGCCCAGCGGCAAGACGATCGTGATGACGCAGGACGCGGTGTGGGTGAAGGAGAACCTCGAGGGGTTCCCCGCCGGCATCAACTACAGCGTCAAGGACTACGAGGCGTCGGTCCAGCGGCTCAAGATGATCCGCGACCTCGAGAACGCGGAGCTCTTGTTCGGCCACGATCCCGATCAGTTCAAGCAGGGCGGCAACAAGTGGCATAGGTAGCTCGCGAACCTCCCCCGCCGGCCCGCTCTCGCGCGGCGCCGGCGGGGGCGTCTCCGCCGTCGTGACCTCCCGTCCCGCCGCCATCGTCCTCGAGTCCGTCACCAAGCGCTACGGCTCCACCGTCGCCGTCCAGGACCTGTCGTTCACCGTCGAGCCCGGCGAGATCGTCGGATTCCTCGGGCCGAACGGGGCGGGCAAGACGACGACGATGCGGATGATCGCCGGCTTCACCGCCGCCACCTCCGGACGCGTGACGGTGGGTGGTCATGACATGGCCACCGACAACGTGCGGGCGGCGCGGCTGCTCGGCTACCTGCCCGAGCGGCCGCCCCTCTACGACGCGCTCGACGTGGCGGCCTACCTGCGGTTCGTCGCGCGGGCCAAGGGGGTGTCCCGCTCGGAGATGCGGGCCGAGCTCGAGCGCGTCACCTCGGCCTGCCGGCTGGAGGCGGTGTTCCGGAGCGAGATCTACAAGATCTCGCGCGGCTACCGGCAGCGGGTCGGGCTCGCCCAGGCCTTGCTCGGTCGGCCCCAGGTGCTCCTGCTCGACGAGCCGACCGCCGGGCTCGATCCCGGGCAGATCCACGAGACCCGCGAGGTCATCCGGTCCTTCGGGGAAGCGCACGCGGTGCTGCTGAGCACCCACATCCTGGCCGAGGCCACGCTCATCTGCCGCCGGGTGGCCATCATCGACCACGGGCGCCTGCTCGCCATCGACTCGCCCGCCGGGCTGCAGCGGGCCGCGGAGCAGACCAACGTCGTGACCCTCCAGGTGGCCGGCCCGGCGCCGGACGTGCGCGAGGCGCTCGCCTCGATCCAGGGCGTGGTCGGCGTCGAGGTCCGCGGGCCCGCCGGTGACCGAGGCCTCCTGACGTGCTCGTGTCGGGTCGAGCCCATCGAGGGGGTGGAGGCGGCCATCGCGCGCGTCGTCTCCGGCCGTTTCCACCTCCACCGGCTGGAGCGGCAGCAGCCCACGCTCGAGAACGTCTTCCTCCGGTACGTGAACGAGGCGACCCGGCCCGGGGATGCGGGATGACCGGCCTGGGCGCCGTCTATCGCAAGGAGATCGCGACGTACTTCAGATCGCCGATCGCCTACTTCGTGGTCGCGGTCTTCCTGCTCGGCACCGGCTACTTCTTCCTCTACAACATCTTCCTGACCGGCGACGCCACGATGGCGAGCACGTTCCTGAACATGGGCCTGCTCCTGCTCACGCTGACCCCGCTCCTGTCCATGCGCCTGTTCGCCGCGGAGCACGGCGCGGGCACGATGGAGCTGCTCATGACGCTGCCGCTCACGCCCTGGCAGATCGTGCTCGGCAAGTACCTGGGCGCGGTCACGATCCTGGTCGCGATCGCCGTCGGCACCGGCATCGACCTGGTGCCGCTCTACCTGTTCGGCAACCCCGAGACGATGACGATCGTCTCCGGCTACGTCGGCTTCCTGCTGCTCGGCATGGCGTGTCTCGCCGTCGGCCAGCTCGCCTCCGCGCTCACGGAGAACCAGATCGTGGCCGCGCTCCTGACCGCGGCCATCCTGCTCGCGTTCTGGCTGGTCGGACACCTCCAGGGCTTCCAGACGTCGCCGGCCCTGCGCGCGCTCATCGCGTACCTCTCGTTCGCGCTCCACTTCGCCGATTTCATCCACGGGCTCGTGCGCACGGAGGCGATCGCCTTCTTCCTGATCGTCTCCGCGGTCGCCCTGACGTTGAACGCCAGCTATCTCCAGTGGCGGCGCTGACGTGGACGGGCGCGTTCCGGGCGGGCCTGATCCTCCTCGCCGGCCTCGTCCTCCTGGGCGTGGCCGCGAGCCTCTCGATGCTCCTCGTCGAAACGCCCTGGTGGACGCTCGCCGTGGCCGGGGCCGGCGCCCTGCTCGCGGCGGCGGGGGGCTGGGGGCTCCGCGCCGATCTCCGGGAGTGGGGACGCGGCCGGCGGGGCGAGATCGCGCTCTACACCGCGGGGGCGATCGGCGTGCTCCTGGTGCTGGCCCACCTCTCCGTGCGGTACCCCGCCCGCTTCGACCTGACCGAGTCGCGACGCTACTCGCTGTCGGCGGCCACCGTCACGATGCTGGAGAAGCTCGACCGGCCCGTGCACGTCGTGTTCTTCCACGATCCGATGATGCGGGAGACGGTGGAGCTCTATGAGCTCATCGCGAAGCGCACGCCGCGCGTCACCGTGGAGTTCTACGATCCCGTGATCAATCCGGCCCAGGCCCGGATGATGGGCGTGCAGTTCGCGGGCAGCGCGGTGCTGGAGAGCGAGGGCCGCCGGCTCCAGGTGCACGGCCCGAGCGAGACCGACATCGCCAACGGCATCCTCCGTGTCTCGCGCAGCGCCACACAGCGTGTCTGCTTCCTCGACGGCCACGGCGAGCCCGATCCGTTCAGCCTCGAGTCGCACGATCACCTCGAGGGCGCGGTCGGACACAGCCACGGGCTGGGGGTGAACTACGTGCTGCACGAGCGGCACGGGATGGCCAAGGCGCGCCACGCCCTCGAGACGCTCAACTACCGGGTGGAGAAGGTCTCGCTGCTGCAGGGCGGCGACGGGCTGGCCGGCTGCGGCGTCCTCGTGGTGGCGGGGCCGAAGACCGCGCTGCTCGCCGTGGAGGTCACCGCGGTCCGCGCCTACCTGGCCGCGGGCGGGAACGCGTTCCTGATGCTCGACCCGTTCCTCGTGAGCGGCCTCGAGCCCATCGCCCGCGAGTACGGGATCGTCGTCGACGACGACCTCGTGATCGACGAGGCGAGCCACTTCTGGGCCGATGCGTCGTCGCCCGCGGTGACGGACTACAACCGGCATCAGGTCACCCGCGAGCTTCCGCTGACGTTCTTCCCCGGCGTGCGTTCCCTGTCGCCCACCCGGGAGCGCGTGCCCGGCACCGCGGTGCTGCCCCTCGTGAACTCCTCCAAGCGGAGCTGGGGGCAGAAGAATCGCGAGCGCGTCGAGTTCACCCCGGGCCGCGACGAGCTGGGCCCGCAGACGCTGATGGTCCTGGCCTTGAGCGGCGGCGGGGAGGGCGGGGCGACCCGGCGCTCGCGCCTGGCCGTGGTGGGGGATTCGGACTTCGCGACGAACTCGTTCTTCCACGTCATGGGCAACGGCACGCTGTTCGTGAACACGATCAACTACCTCGCGGCCCAGGAGAGCCTCATCGGCATCCCGCCGCGCACGCACGACCTCCCGCGCGTGAACCTCACGAATCGCCAGATGAAGGGCACCTTCCTGCTGTCCGTGGTCCTCGTGCCCGCCGTCCTCGCCATCGTCGGGACCGCGGTCTGGTGGAAGCAGCGGTGACGGGGACGCCGCGCCCCTCGGTGGACGCCCCGCCGCGGCGCCGGCGCGTGCTCGTCGTCTGGTCGATCCTCGCCGTGCTGGCCGGAGCCGCGGGGGTGATCGAGCTGCGGGACGTGATGGCCTCGCGCGCGGGGCGCGGCCCGACCATCGATGCCCGCCTCCTCGTCCCGGCGCCCGCGGCGGAGCTCGGCGCGCTCGAGATCGCCGCGGCGGGCACGCTCCACCGGTTCGAGCGCGACGAGGCCGGCGCGTGGTTCTCCCACGGCGTCCACACCGGCTCCGAGGGCGCTCACGCCCACGCCGCCGACGCCGGGACGGCGGCCCGGATCGAGCAGGTGGTGCAGGCGTTCGCGCGCACGCGCGTGGAACGACGGCTGCCTCCGGGCACCGACGCGCGCGCGCTGGGCCTGGCGAGCCCGCGCGTCCTCGTCCTGGTCTATCGCCGGGGCGAGCGGCAGCCGCTCGCGCAGTACGCGGTCGGCGACCTCGCGGCCGACACGCTCAGCCGCTACGTCGACGTGGTCGGAGGCGCGGGGATCGTCACGATTCCCGGCTACCAGATCGACAACCTCATGACCCTCCTGGACGCCGCCCGGAGCGCTCCTGGCTCGCGATGACCTGGCGCCAGAGGCGGTGCGCGAGCCTCGGGGTCTTCTGCCGATGACCTGGCGCCAGAGGCGGTGCGCGGCCCTCGTCGTCCTGGCCGTGGCCGGCGGCGTGGCGCCGGCGCTCGCCCACGTGGGCGGCAGCACCGGCCACGCCGCGTTCGCCATCGACGGCGCCACGATTCGCTACACCCTCACGCTGTGGCCCGCCACCTTGCCGGCCCCGATCGCCGCCGACCTCCGGCGCGTCGTCCCGGGGGAGGCCCCGCCGGGGATCCTCGCCGCGTTGCCCGAGAAGGTGATTCTCGTCGCCGGGGGTGGGCGGTGCGGCGCGGGGACGGCGGCGGTGGAGAGCGGAGCGGGGGAGAGCGTGATCGTGCGGGTGGCCTTCACGTGCCCCGGCCCGGTGCGCGATCTCCTGGTCCGTGACGACCTGTTCGACGTCCTCGGCGCGGACCATCACACGCTGGCCCGGATCGACGCTCACGGCCGCACCTGGCAGTTCGTGTTCTCGCCCGAGGCGCGCGAGGCGCGCGTGAGCGTCGACGCGGCCGGGTTCCGCGGCGTGGTGGGCTTCGTCGGCCTGGGCGTCGAGCACATCTTGACGGGGTACGATCACCTGCTGTTCCTGCTCTGCTTGCTGCTTCCCGGCGGGGGCATCGTGGCGCTGGCCAAGATCATCACCGCCTTCACCGTCGCCCATAGCGTCACGCTCTCGCTCGCCGTGCTCGACGTGGTGACGCTGCCCGAGCGGCTCATCGAGGCGGTGATCGCGCTGTCGATCGCCGCCGTGGCGGCCGAGAACCTCTTCCGCCGAGCCACCGTCACGCGGCGGTGGATCGTCAGCTTCGGCTTCGGGCTCGTCCACGGGTTCGGCTTTTCCTCGGCGCTCCGGGAGCTGGGTCTGCCCGCCCAGGGCTTGCTCCTGTCGCTCTTCGGGTTCAACGCCGGCGTCGAGCTGGGGCAGGCGCTCGTGGTCGCCGTCGCCCTGCCTGCCCTCGTGGCGCTGCGACGCACGAGCTACGAGCGGCGGGTCATCTGGAGCTCGTCGATGGCCATCCTGCTCGTCGGTCTCGCCCTCTTCGTCGAGCGCATGTTCCTCTGACGCGAACGCGCGCCGCCGCCCGGGCCACGCGCGGGCGGCCGGGCGCCGGAGGGCCGCGGAGCGGCGTGCTAGGATGCAGCACGTGGAGACGTTCACCGCCGGGGAGCGCCGGGCGCTCGCGCCGTACGTCACCAACCTCGACGGCCCCGTCTTCGCCCTCGTCAACCTCCCGGAGGTCGTCAAGGGCGCCCTCTTCGCGCGCTACTCGCGCTCGGCCAAGTCCCTGCGCCGGCTCTTCCTCGACGAATTCCTCGGCGCGGGCGACCTTGAGGACGCGCCGATGCCCGTCGCCGACGTGGCGAGCATCGGCACCACGCGGGCCGACGCGCTCTACGCCCGCATGCTCAGCGAGTACGGCGACGACTCCGTCGCCCAGCTCGGGGGCGTCCACCTCGCGTGCGAGGGCGCGTCGAACCTCCTGACCAAGGTCCTCGAGTGGGGCCGCCTCATGGCCTACCTCGAGCAGTCCACCCGCTACGTGCCGTACACCGATCGGCCCGGCGGCGCGTGGAAGTATCACGTCCCCGCCGAGCTCGCCGGGCATCCTCTCCGCGCGCGCTTCGTGGAGACGCTCGACCGCGCCTTCGAGACCTACGCGCGGTGGATCGACCCGCTGCGCGAGCACTGGGGCAACCAGATCGCGCGGGCCGCCGGCGAGTCCGACGCCGTCCGGCGCACGACGATCCGTGCCCGCGCGCTCGACAGCCTGCGCGGGCTGCTTCCCGCGGCCACGCGGTCGAACGTGGGCATCTTCGGGACGGCGCAGGCCTACGAGGCCCTGCTGCTCCGGATGCGCGGGCACGGCCTCGCCGAGGTGCGCGAGTACGCGGAGCTGATGAAGGCGGAGCTGGACAAGGTCGTCCCCGCGTTCCTCCAGCGCCTCGACCGGCCCGAGCGGGGCGGGACGTGGGCCGAGTACCTGCGGACCGCGCGCGAGGCCACGCAGGCGGTGGCCGACGAGCTGCTGGAGGATGTGGAGCCGGAGCCGCGCGCCGAGGTGACCCTGACCGACTTCGACCCCGACGGCGAGGTGAAGGTCGTCGCCGCCGCGCTCTACGCCGCGACCGCGCTGCCCGACGACCAGCTCCTGGCCATCGCCAGGAAGCTCGGCGAGGAGGAGCGCCACCGCGTGCTCGCGGCCTACGTCGGCGCCCGCGAGAACCGCCGGCACAAGCCCGGCCGCGCCTTCGAGCGCACGTCGTACCGCTTCGACGTGCTCGGCGACTACGGCGCCTTCCGGGACCTCCAGCGCCACCGGCTGCTCACGCTCGAGTGGCAGCGCCTGTCGCCACGCCACGGCTTCGCGGTGGGCGACGAGATCGCGGAGGTGGGGGCCGCCGCGGACTGGACGCGCGTGATGGACGAGACGGCGGCGCTCCACGACGCGCTCGCCGGGGCCGGCCTCGGCGTGGTGGCGCCGTACGCCGTGCCCATGGCCTACCGCGTCCGCTTCTACATGGAGATGAACGCGCGCGAGGCCATGCACGTGATCGAGCTGCGCACGACGCCGCAGGGGCACCCCGCGTACCGGCGCATCTGCCAGGCCATGCACCGGCTGATCGCCGATCAGGCCGGCCACCGCGCGCTCGCCCGCGCCATGCGTCACGCCGACGTTCTCGGCCGGGGAGTCCGGCCGCCGCGACGCCGAGCGCGCGGCCGAGCGCCGCCGCCAGTCCGGCGCCTGACCGACCCCGACCGCGCCCGCCCACCGCGGACGCGTCTTCCTTCGGTCGTCCGCTCCGCCCCGGTCGCCCCGTCCGATTTTAATTGGTTGACTGACCAATCAAGATAAGCGAGCGTACGGGGGTGGCGACCGGAGTGCTTGGGCCACCGCCCCTCACCCTACCCTCTCCCCGGAGGGGAGAGGGTCATGAGGAGCCGGCCTTCGGCCGGGCTGTGGTCGGGGCCGCATGAGTCCGAAGCGAGGGGTGGCGCCGGCGCGCCGCGCGGCCATCGTGGCCGCGACCATCCGGTGCCTCGCGCGGGACGGCTACGCGGGCCTGACGATGAAACGCGTGGCCGCCGAGGCCGGGCTCAGCCAGGGCATCCTCCACTACTACTTCGCGGACAAGCGGGCCATCCTCGCCGCCGCCGCGCTGGCCGTCACCGACGACCTCGACCGCCGCGTGGCCGAGGCGGCGCGCGGCGCGCGAGGGGCCCGGGCCCGGCTTCGCGCCCTCGTCCGCGCGTGCCTGGTGGTGGCGGCGAAGGACCGCGACGCGTGGACAGTGTTCATCGAGTTCTGGGGCGAGACGCTCCACGATCCCGAGCTCGCCGCGCTGAACGCGCGGACCTACGCGCGGACGCGCCGCCTCATCGGGCGCCTCGTCGCCGCGGGCATCGCCGAGGGGGTCTTCCGGCGCGCGCGCGTCGAGGAGGCCTCGGCGGTCGTCCTGGCCCTGCTGGACGGGATGTCGCTCCAGCTCACGTTCGACGCGGAGGTCATGACGGTGGCGCGGGCCGCCCGCATCACCGAGGAGGCGCTCTCCGCGTGCCTTGGACCTCGAGCATCACGAAGGATGTGAAGCCATTGCTTCACCACTCTGACGAGGAGATCACGATGACGCTCAGACCGGAGCAGATCAGGGCACGGCAGTACTTCGAGGAGAAGGGCAGCCGCCTGCCCGTGGCGGAGATCCGGACCCGGCTCGCCGCCGCCTTCCGGACTCTGGAGGATCTCCTCGCCACGGTCGACGAGGCGACGGCGCGCCGGCGAACGATCCCGGCCGCGTGGACCGTGCACGAGGTGGTGGACCATCTGGTCGAGACCCATCGCCCGAGCGTCGCCGAGCTGCGCGAGCTCCTCGCCGGGCGGCGCCCGTCCGGGGCGCCCATCCCCGCCGGGCTCCAGTCGCGCGCGCCGATGGAGCGGCGCTGGGCGGACCTCGTGGGCGAGCTCGGCGCCCTGCACGCGGAGACCCTGGCCGCGCTGGCCGGCGCCACCGACGCGACCCCCACCGCGGCGCGCGCGCCGATCGTCATGGTGGTCAACGTCCGGGAACCGGACGGACGGGAAGCGCCACTGCACTGGATCGAGGAGCTCGACTGGAAGGCGTACGCGGCGGTGGCGTTCCGACTGCACGTGCTGGACCACCTGAGCCAGGTGCGGAAGACCCTCGCCGCGGGGCGAAGCGCGGCATGAGCGCTCCTCCCGCCGACCTGGTCGCGCTGCTGGACGGGCCACCACACCGTGACGTACTTCCGGCCGGACGCAGCGACCGCGGAGGCGGCTACCCCTCGATGAAGGCGTCCCACCAGCGGCGCTCCGGCTCGCCTGGCGCCTCGAGGATCTGCGGCTTCTCGCCGAGCTCGAGCGTGGCGCGCCGCGGCGGCGCGTAGGGCGGCCACTCGGGAAGCCCCGGGCTCACCGGGCGCCCGGAGCGCGCGAACGCCAGCCAGGCGTCCTGCATCTTCCCGGACAGCTCGCGGGCTGCCGCCGTGCGCCCGGCGATGGCCCCGACCTCCGACCGGTCGAGCGTGCCGAACACGAACGGCAGCTCGAGCGCGTGGACCGCGCCCTGCGGCTTGCCCGGCGTCGCCGCTCGCCACGCAAACTGGTACACGAACACCTCCGGCGTGTGGGCGGCGTGGAGCTCGGCCAGCTTGAGCGCTCCCGCGCGGAAGGTGTGGTCGGTGGACATGGCGAGCCACGTCTCCACCGGAGATGCGTCGTCTCCGCGCTCGGCCCGCGCCTGGCGATAGACCTCGGCCGCGCGCTCGGCGTGCGGCCGGCCGTCCGCGTCCGCGCCGGGGAAGAGCGCGCGGCAGCGCTCGACCAGCGCCGCGCCGTCCAGCGTCTCGAGGGACGGATCGAGGAAGCGGTAGAGCTTCATCTCCTCGAGGTTCGTGCCCACGATCAACGGCACGCCGCGGGCCGAGCCGGACCGGATCGCGTCGAACGGGCGCGCGGAAATGACGTCGCCGTCGACGACGGGCGAGAACGGCGGGATGACCATGCGTCCCGCGACCGCGTTCTGCGCCGCGACCAGGTCGGTGGCGGGCACGTCCCGGAGCCGGCCGGCCTGCTCGGCGGGAATCCCGAGGTGCTCGAGGATGCGCCGCGTCGTGGCGAGCGCCGTCTCCGGCGGCCGCGTCAGGTTCAGCGACCCGCTCTCGAGCACCGCCCTGTGGAAGAGGCCGCGCGCCCGGGGCATCGTGAGGAGGCAGGCGATGTTGACCGATCCCGCGGACTCGCCGAACACCGTGACGTTGCCGGGATCGCCCCCGAAGGCCGCGATCTCGTCCCGCACCCACGCGAGCGCGGCGAGCTGGTCCAGCATCGCCTCGTTGCCCGTGCAGTCGAGGCCGGCCCCGAGCTCCCGGCCGCGCAGGAAGCCGAACGGCCCGAGCCGGTAGTTGATCGTCACGATCACGGCGTCGCCGCGCTCGGCGAGGCTCGCGCCGTCGTAGGTCGGCTCGGAGCCGGCGCCGATGATCCAGGCGCCCCCGTGGATCCACACCAGGACGGGACGCCGCCGCCCGTCGCCCGGCCCCGGCGTCCAGACGTTCAGGGTGAGGCAGTCCTCGCTCTGCTCGGGAACGATGATGCCGAGGATCGGCGCCAGCGGCCGGTTGGCCTGGTACGAGCCCGGGCCGAATCGCGTCGCGTCGCGGACGCCCTCCCAGGACGCGGCGCGCTCGGGCGGGCGGAAGCGCAGCGGGCCCACCGGCGGCGCCGCGAATGGGATGCCGCGGAATGCGGCGATGCCGCCCTCCGCCGTGCCCCGGAGCTTGCCGTAGCTCGTCGATGCCACCGGGCTGGACGCGGCCATGACGATCGTCGTCGGGCGCGTCGTGCTCAGGCGTGAGCGCCGTGACCGGCGGGCAGCTGGGCCAGCTCGATCAGGACGTTGCCCGTCGCGGCGGGGTCGATGAAGGCGATGCGCGAGCCTCCGTGGCCGATGCGCGGCGTCTCGTCGCGGAGCTTCACGCCCTTGGCCTTGAGCTCGGCGAGCGCGGCGTCGATGTCCTCCACCTCGAAGCAGATGTGGAAGAGCCCGGGTCCCTTCTCCTCGATCCAGCGCGTCACGCCGGACTCCGGACCCTGGCCCTCGAGCAGCTCGATGTAGGTCTCGCCCACCGGCAGCATGGCGAGGCGGGTCTGTCCGATCTGCTCCTCGTACTCGAGGGGCAGGCCGAAGGTGTCCCGCAAGAGGTCGATCGACTGGCGGAGCGAGTTGACGGCGATGGCGACGTGCTCGACGCGCTTGATCTTCATGGAATCTCTCCGGCGCGCCCCCATGGCCTCGGGAGCGTCGGCCCGAGGCGATGCTGTCACGGCAGTCGGCGGAGGGTCAAGGCCGCTCCGACGACCCGCCGAGCTACCGGACGAGGATTCCCAGGGCGTCGCCGCGCAGCATCGCGACCAGGCTCGCGGCCACGGTGTGAATGTCCTCGGAGGGGACCACGCGCGGCCGCGAGGTGAGCTCGAACACGCCGGCGCGCGAGCGCACCGTGAAGCCCATGGTGCGGCCCGTGCTGCCCCGCGGCGGGCGGGTCACGCGGACGCGCGTGGCGTCGAGCCCCGGCCCCGCGAGCGCGGCGGCTACCGCCACGTTGACGCCCTCGGAAAAGCGGAGCGCGACCTCGCGCGCCGTGCCCTCGAAGAGCAGCTCGCGCTCGGGCTGATCGCCGGGCCCGAGGTCCACGAAGACCGCAAGATCCTCGAGGCCGCCGGCCATCGCGGCGGCGATGCCGTCGAACCCCGCGAAGGCGCCCGGCGCAATGCGGAGCGCGTGGCCGGTCGCCGCCGAGACGCGGCGCACCTCGCGCTCGAGCGCGGCGTCGCCCAGGGGAATGGGGCTCACCGCCCAGACCTCCGCGCGCTCGAGCGCGGCCGGCACGAGGGCGCGAAACGCCGCGGGTCCCGCGGCCTCGACGATCAGGTCGTGCCGCGCGGCGAGGAAGGCGGCGGGATCGGCGCCCACGGGGAACCCGTCGAGGTCGCGCGTCGATCGTGCCAGCACCGCGGTCAGTACGTGTGGTCCTGCGGCGCCCGCGCGGAGAGCCCGGGCCACGGGACGGCCGATCGCCCCGCACCCGATCACGCCGACGGCGCTCACCGATCCGGCCGCTCAGAGGTTGGGAAGCAATGCGGATTTCGACTTCGCCATGCGGGCCAACACCGCGATTCCGCGTACACACGCGGCGCCCCGTCACCACTCATCACAAGCTCTCAGCCGAGCATCGCCAGCGTCTGATCCAGCGTGCGGATGCGCGCGTACATCTTCATCGACGTGTCGAGGCTGTAGGCGTGGGCGGCGGCGTCGCCGCCCCAGCAGCACTCGCGCACCACCACGGTGTCGAGGTCCATGCTGAAGGCCTCGCGCACGCTCGTCTCCACGCCGCGGTTCGTCGCGCCTCCGCCGATGACGAGCGCGGTCCGGCGCAGCAGCCGTAGTATCTCGGCGACGCCGGTGCCGTAGAACGCGCTCGGCCGCCGCTTGAGGAAGACGTAGTCCTCGGGCCGAGGGGCGATCTCGTCGGGGAAGCCCGCCTCCGGCGTGCCCTCGACGCAGTTGGTGAGCGACGGCACGCCGGTCGCGACGCTCAGGTCGGTGGGCAGGAGCACCACGTCGGCGCCGTCCGCCCGGCTGACCGGCGTGGTGTAGACGATCGGCATCCCGCGGGCCCGGCAGGCGCCGATCAGGCTCACCCAGGCGTCCAGCACCGGGCGCATCGCCGCGCGGCGCGCGGGATCCGACGGGGTGAGGGCGCGGCGGCACGCGTCGTAGACGATGAGCGCGGCGCGAGCGGTGTCGATGCGGTCGGCGGCGGCGGGGCGGCTCATGGGCCGATTGTACGGCACCGGGCCGGGTGATCGGCGCCTTGACCGGTCGGTCTCGAGCGCGGCAGTATCTCCACCATGGCCGGCGCCGTCGGATCGCGCGCCGCCATCGCTCAGCCGTCAACGTCGCCCACACCAAGGAGCTTGAGCATGGAGAGGAAGCGCGTGTTCGGGACGGGGGAGAGCTGCTCGTCCACCAGCTCGTGGCGCAGGGGGTCAATTACGCGTTCACCAACACGGGGAGCGCCGAGGCCGGCTTCTTCAACGGTCTCCTCACCGTCCCCGGCGTGCAGCCGATCCTCCTCCTCGCCGAGTCGCTGGTGCTGTCCGCCTCGGACGGCCAATGAACGTTGACCCTGAACAGCCCGTTTGTCCGCTGAGCCCGTTCAGCCCTGGGCTCGGATAGGCCGCGCCCCGATCATGGCGTCGCTGAGCCGGCAGCTCGCGCGGTGGGTGGCCGGCCTCCGGTTCGAGGACCTTCCCGCGGAGGTCGTCGATCGCGCGAAGGGCGTGACGCTCCAGGCGCTCGCCTCGGCCCTCCTGGGCTCCCGCACGGCCGCCGGCCAGCAGGCCATCGCCTTCGCCGCCGAGGAGGACGCGGGCGTGCGGGCGGGCGCCACCATCCTGGTGGACGGCCGCACGGTGACCCGCGGCAGCGCCGGCTTCGCCAACTCCGAGCTGGTCTTCGCGGGCGGCAAGTGGGACACGTTCCGGATGCTGACCCATCCAGGCACCAGCATCGTGCCGAGCGCGCTGGTCGCCGCCGAGACGGCCGGCGCGTCGGGGCGGGACTTCCTCGCCGGCATCGCCGCGGGCTACGAGGTCATGGAGCGCATGGCCGCGGAGTTCATCCCCACCGTGATGGCACGGGGCTTCCACGCCGGGCCGGTGTTCGGCATCTTCGGCGCGACGGTGGCGGCGGCGAAGATCCTCGGGCTCACCGAGGATCAGGTGCAGAGCGCGATCGCGCTCTGCGCGAGCCTGGCCGGCGGCAACCTCGAGGGGCCGCGGGGCGGGGGCCGCGCGCTCCGCGAGGGCGCGGCGGTGCGGAACGCCATGCTCGCGATCGCCCTCGCGCGCCAGGGCCACGTCGCGGGCGAGACCGTCCTCGAGGGCGACGCCGGGTTCTATCACGCGTACGCGGGGAGCAACACCGGCGCGCTGACCTACAGCTTCGTCGGCGACACGCGGGCGCGCCTCGACGGGATCGCCGCCGGGCTCGGGCAGGAGTGGCTGTTCCTCGAGACCCTCTATCGCATCTACTCGACGGCCGGGTACAACATCGCCCACGTCGACGTGACGGCCCGGCTCTGCGAGGAGCACGACATCCGGCCCGCCGACGTGGAGCGGATCGAGGCGGTGGTCAACTGGCTCGAGACCCAGTATCCGAGCCCGGCCTTCCCGAGCCGCCGGGAGGACCTCGAGACGCGGGTGGGCGGCACGACCTACTACACCGCCTACGGCTGCGTGAAGCGCGGCTTCCCGGTGCTGCGCGGCCACGCCGGCGACCCCGAGGCCGGCGACGATCCGCCCGAGGTGCTCGACCTCATGAGGCGCGTCACGCTGGTCCCGTCGCACCACATGACGCTCTTCGGGCCGTGCATCACCATCCACACGCGGGACGGCAAGAGCTACACCCGGCAGGGGACGGGGCGCGAGTTCATGTGGGACTTCGACGAGGAGGCCCGGCGGATCCGCGCCGTGATTCCCGGCCTTCCCATCCCGGCCGCGCGGTTCGAGGAGATCGTCGCGGCCTGCCGCGACCTCGACCGTGAGGACCGGGCCGACCGCCTCGTCCGCCTCACGCTGGCCTCGCCCTGAAGGCCGGCGTCGTCAGCTAGACTCGCGCGCTCCAGAACGTCATCCCGAGCTCATCGAAGATCCGGCGCGCCGACGCGGCGTGCTCAGGCGAGACGCCGAGCGAGCACCCGGTGGCAGTGACCGATCTCGGGTGGCGCGCCCAGCTCGAGCGCGGCGGCCAGCGCCTCCTCGGCGCGTGGCTGCGCCGCCGCGGTGTCGCCGTCAGCGAGCAGGATCTCCGCTTCCAGGCGCAGGAGCGGCGCGCAATAGCCCTGCGCCCCGCGCTCGGCCGCCGCGGCCGTGCCGGCGGCGACGACGCGCCGCGCGTCGGAGGTTCGCCCGCCCGCAAGGTAGGCCGCCGCCGTCACCGTCCCGAACCGCGTCCACTGCATGAGCGCTGGCGGCGTGCCGCTCGAAGGCGCGGTCGAGGTATTCGAGGCCGCGTGCCCGGTCGCCGGCGAGGCATCGGGCCCATGCCAGGTAGACGCCGTTGGCGAAGATGCCGTGCAGGACGTCGTGCTCCTCGGCGATGGCCAGGCCCCGCTCGAGGACGGGAATGGCCGCCGGCAGGTCGCCGCGGAGCAGGTGCGTGTAGCCGAGGAACGCGTTGGCGAGCGCGAGGCTGGACGAGTGACGGATCTCCGCGGCCACGCGCAGCGCCTCGCCGCCTGTGGCGAGCGCGGCGTCAAAGCGGCCGAGCGCGGCCTCGACTTCCGATCGCCACCCGCACAGGCTGACGAAGATCGGGTAGACGAGCCCGGGCTCGTGGCCGGCCGCCTCCGTGGCGAAGAGCCGGGCGCCCGCGTCGTGCTCGCGGATGGCCTCCTCGAGGCGGCCCATGTCGCGGTACGCGACGCCCATGACGAAGCGCGCGTAGCTGCGGGTCCGGAGGTCGGCGGTGTCGGCACCGGCGGCCGCCTCGCCTGCGAGCTGCAACGCGCTCGCCAGCGTCCCCGGGATCGCGTCCGCGAAGGCGATGGCCTGCGCCTGTCGGACCTGCACCTGCGCGAGCCGCGGTCCGGCCTCGAGACGGCGGGCCAGCGCCTCGACGCGTGCGCCCAGCTCGCCGAGGCCGTCCACGCGGTTCGTGGAGATCCGCGTGGACCAGAGCTCCAGGCACACGTCGAGCTCCAGCCGCGGGTCGGCGGCCTCACCGAGGCGCTGCAGAGCGTCCATCGCCGCCTCGTAGAAGTCCACCGCCGGGCCGTGCCGCGCCTCCGCCTGCGCCTTGGCACCGGCGCGGTAGAGATACGAGGCCGCAGGCTCCCACAATTCGCCGCGCAGGGCATGATGGGCGAGGACCTCCACGCTGATCGGGCCCTGTTCGCGGCTGCGAGCCTCGAGCGCGGCCAGCACGCCCGCGTGCAGCATGCGCCGCCGCTCGCGCAGCAGGCTCTGGTACGCGACCTCGAGGGTCAGCGCGTGCTTGAACGTGTACTCGAGCTCCGGGAACAGGCTGGTCTCGTAGAGGAACTCGGCGGCCTGCAGCTGAGCGAGCCCGCGCCGCAGCTCGAGCGCCGCCATCTCGGCGACCGTCTCCAGGAGCGTGAGGGCGACCGTCTTGCCGATGACGGCCGCGGACTGGAGCAGGTGCTTGACGGGCGGCGGCAGCCGATCGATGCGCGCGGCGAGCACGGCCTGGACGGTCGCGGGAACGTGTGTCGTGTCGAGCGCCCTGGCGAGACGGAAGGAGCCGCGCTCGCCGACGAGGACACCGCTCTCGACCAGCGTGCGCACCGACTCCTCGAGGAAGAAGGGATTGCCCTCGGTCCGGTCGAGGAGCAGCCGCTTGAGCGGCTCGAGCGACCGGCTGGCGCCGAGGAGGCCGTCCAGCAGCTCCGCCGCGCTCGCCGTGCCCAGCGGATCGATGCGGAGCTGCGTGTAGTAGCTCTTGCCGCCCCAGGCGTGCCGGTACTCGGGCCGGTAGTTGACGAGCAGCAGCACGCGCGCGGTCGGCAGGCTCTCGACCAGGGTGTCGAGCAGCCCCTGCGTCTCGTCGTCGATCCAGTGCAGGTCCTCGAACAGGAGGGCGACGGGCTGGACGCGGCTCTCGCGCAGCACGAGGTGCTTGATGGCGTCGAAGGTCCGGTGCCGTCGCTCGACGGCCCCGAGCCCCTCCCATGACGGGTCGCCGCCGGGCGCGCCCAGCAGTACCAGGAGCGGCACCAGGGCGGGCCGGAGGTTCTCGTCCAGCGTGAGCAGCTTGCCCGTGACCTTCTCCCGAACGACGCGCGCCTCGTCTCGCTCCCCGATCTTGAAGTACGCCCGCAGCAGGTCGATGACGGGCAGGTACGCCGTGGCCTTGCCGTAGGAGACGGACGTGGACTCGAGCACGAGCCAGCCCTCGGTGAGGTGCGAGCGGGTGAACTCCCAGTACAGCCGGGACTTCCCGACGCCCGGCTCGCCCACCACCGCCACGAGCTGTCCGGAGCCGGCGCGCGCCCGGTCGCGCGCGCTCGAGAGCTGGGCGATCTCCGAGTCGCGCCCGACGAAGCGCGTGAGTCCGCGCGCGGCCGCGGCGTGCAGGCGCGAGCGGATGGGAGCGGCGCCGATCAGCTCGTATACCTCGAGCGGCGCGTCCAGGCCCTTCACCGGCCGCGGGCCGAGCGCGCGCGTCAGGACGTAGCCCTCGACGAGGCCGAGCGTCTCCGACGGCAACAGGATCGTCCCCGGCATCGCCATCTGCTCCATGCGGGCGGCGAGGTGCGTCGTCTGTCCGATCGCGGTGTAGTCCATGTGAGAGGTCGCTGCCGATCGAGCGCACCACCACCTCGCCGGAGTTGAGGCCGACGCGGATGTGCACGGGCACGCCGAGCGTGCGGTGCACCTCCTGCGCGTACTCGCCGACGCGCTGCTGCATCCGCAGCGCGGCGTAGCACGCGCGCACGGCGTGCTCCTCGTGGGCGATCGGCGCGCCGAAGAGCGCCATGATGCCGTCGCCCATCACCTGGTTGACGGTGCCCTCGTAGTGGTGCACGGCCTCGATCATGCGCTCCAGCACCGCGTCGAGCAGGCGCCGCGCGTCCTCGGGATCACGATCGGCCAGGAGCTCCATCGAGCCCTTGAGGTCCGCGAACAGGACGGTCACGTGCTTGCGCTCGCCTTCCAGCGCGTCCTTGGACGTGCGGATGCGCTCGGCAAGATGCGTCGGCGTGTACGAGACCGGGGAGGCGAAGCGCGGCGCGGCGTCGGGCGAGGCGCCCACGGGCGCGGCGCACTGCGGGCAGAACTTGGCGGCGACCGGCAACTCGCTCTCGCACTTGGCGCAACGCGCGGGCAGCGGGGTGGCGCACTCGGGGCAGAACTTGGCCCGCGGCGGCGCCTCGTGCTGGCAGCGGGGGCACTGCATGGTCCCTACTGATAGCACACCGCCGACGCGCAACGTGCTTGACAAGGCCGGCGTGCGATCCGAGAGTCGGTGCCACAGGAGGTGATTCCCATGGCGGATTCCATCCCGACCGGTGGCGTTCACCACTTCCGGCTCACTGTCACCGACGTCGATCGGACGGTGAAGTTCTACACGGGCTTGCTCGGGTTCAAGAAGCTGATGGACCTTGATCCTGGCGCCTTCCTCAGCAACGGCTCCGTAGGCCTGGGCATCGGCCCCTTCCCGGATCCCGCGCGCGCCATCAAGGGCGACCGGTTCAGCGAGAACCGCGTGGGGCTCGACCACATGAGCTTCGCCGTGCCGTCCCGCAAGGTGCTCGAGGACGCCGTCCGCCTGCTGGACGCGCACGGCGTGCCGCACAGCGAGGTGCGCGACCTCGGCGAAGCGTTCGGCATAGCGATCCTGATCTTCCGCGATCCCGACAACATCCAGCTCGAGCTCAGCGCCCCGCGCTGAGCGGCTCCGTTTTGGTTCAGCTACAAGCGGTACGGCTCTCGCGTACTTCCGGAATCTGGTAGGTCGGTAGTGGGTAACCGCGGGTCACCCGGTGAGGAGCTCTTCCGCCCGGGCCAGCACCGGGCTCGCGAGCAGCGCGGGCTGGTGGGCCGGGAGGTCCACCCACAGCGGGAACTCGCGCCCCGTGATCTTCCGGATCTTGGTGACGCCGCCGAGGGACATCATGGTCGGCCACGGCGCGGCGAGGGCGGGATGGGCGAGCAGGAGCAGGCCACGCCCGAGATAGGTGTCGGCCACGCCCGGGGAGATCGCGCGCGACCGGGCCCAGGGTCTCGCACGCCCTCCGTCGCCGACACGAACCGGCGCTCCGGGCCGGCCTGCCAGGCGATCAGGGGATAGAGGCCGGGGCCCGCCTGCCCGAGGGCGGCCAGCCACGTCCGGCGGGCCTCGGCGAGGAACCGGTCGTAGCAGCCGCCGAGCCCGTCGGGGCGCGTCCTGGTGCTCCCGCTGGAGGACGGACGGGAACGGGTTGTCGGGCATGGTGTACGCGCGGATGAGGGACCCGGGCACGGGGCAGCCGAAGGGCGCCACGCCGTCCAGGAAGCCGGTCAGGGCGTCGCCGTCGAGGACGGCATCGGGCAGGGCGAGCACGTACCGGGTGGTTCCCGCCTCCGTGGAGGATGCGAGCACGACCTCGCCCTCGGGCCAGGGGCGAGCGCCATCCGCGGGGCCGTAGAGCTCCCCGGCGAGGCAGCGGCGCTCGCGAGTCCGGGCGACGGTCGGCGTCATGCGGGGTGGGTGCGCTCCCGGCCGGCACCGGCCCTTCGCGTTGCCAGGCGCGGGCGCCCGGGCTTCGCCCCGCACCCTCCCATAGGTCGTGCCGATTGTTCTTGCACCGCATTATTCGATAACATGCAGGGCATCAAACTCCAAGGAGGCCCACATGGCCGAAGGCAAGTGTCACGTCGAGATCGTCTACTGCGTCGTCTGAGGGTACCTGCCCGTGGCCGTCAGTGTGGCGGCCGAGCTGTCCTCGATCAACTACCGCGAGACCGCGATCACGCTGACGCCGTCGGACAGCGGTAGGTTCGAGGTGTACCTCGATGGCAAGAAGCTCTACGACCGGAAGGAGCCCGGCGCCGTGGACTTCCTTCCGCGCTCTAAGGAGATCCACAAGATCAGGGACGCGATCAAGGGGATCTTCGGCGTGGCGACCGCGCCGGCCGCGCACTAGGACACACGGAGGCGCATTCAGCTCCCGCCGGATCTCCCGCCCGCACCCGGCCCCGAGAGGTGGCGCAGGGTGCGGGCGGGCGTAGCCCACACCCGGCGACGCGCGTCCGTCTCACCCGCGCCGCGCGAACTCCTCCTTCGCCGCCTTCACCCGCGCCGGCTCCGCGAGCAGGTCGAAGGTGGTCATGGCCATGGCCTTCGCGGCGGCGAGCATGCCCTGTCGCGCCAGCGGTTGCACCGCGGCGTCCGCGAACTCCCTCGTGTGGATCGCCATCCCCGCCGGCGCGATGCCGATCATCGGCTGGATGGTCGGGATCACCTGGCTCACGTTGCCGACGTCCGATGAGCCCAGCCGGTCCGGGATCGGCTCGCCCTCGGTGAGGCCGGCCGCCGCCATGTTGCCGGCGAACGTGTCCAGCAGCGGCTGGTTCCGCTTCATCGGCTCGTAGATCGTGTCGGAGTGCTCGGTCACCTTGACGGACGCGCCGGCGGAGCGGGCCGCGCCCTCCGCGCACGCGACCACGCGGCGATACGTGTCCCACATGAGGTCGATCCGCGGGGCGCGCACGTAGAAGACCGCGGAGGCGTACTCGGGGATGATGTTCGCGGCGGCGCCCCCGTTGGTGATGATGCCGTGGATGCGGCACTCCGGGCGCACCTGCTGCCGCAGCATCGCCACCGCGTTGAACGTCTGGATGCACGCGTCCAGCGCGTTGACGCCGGCCCACGGATCCGCGGCGGCGTGCGAGGCCTTGCCCGTGAACTCGAACGTGGCGCGCACGATGCCGAGCAGGTCCTGGTGCAGCAGCGTGCGGTCGAAGCCGTGGATCATCATGGCGCAGTCCACGTCGGCGAACACGCCGGCGCGGATCAGGCGCACCTTGCCCGCGCCGCCCTCCTCGGCGGGCGTGCCGATGACCTGCACGCGACCCTTCGGCAGGCGGTCGCCGATCGCGGCCAGGGCCGCGCCCGCCCCCGCGCCCGCGGTGGCGATCACGTTGTGCCCGCACGCGTGGCCGATGCCGGGCAGGGCGTCGTACTCGCACAGGATGGCCACCGTGGGGCCCACCCCGGTCTCGATGGTGGCGCGGAACGCGGTGTCCACCGCGCCCACGCCCTTTTCCACCTTGAAGCCCTTGGCCGCGAGGAACTCGCTGAGCCAGCCGCAGGCCTGCGTCTCCTGGTAGCCGAGCTCGGGATGGTCGTGGATGCGGCGCGAGAGCGCCTCGAGCTGGTCCCCCATCTGGTCAACGGCCTGGGCGATGGCGTCTTTCGGTGTCGTCATGATGGTCTCCGGCATGCGGTTTCACGGCGGCGGCGCCGCCGCCGTGTCGCGCGGCAGCGCGCAACGCGGCGCGGCCGAGCGTGGCGCCGAGGATATCACGCGGCGCGGCGCCGGGCTCGGGCCCGGCGGAAGGACCTCAGGCGGAGAGCTTCGCTGGCGCGGAGCCCCAGCGGCAGCTCGACGATGAAGCGGGCGCCGCCGCTGGGGGAGTTCTCGGCCCAGAGACGGCCGCCATGCTCGCGCACGATGCCGTGGGCCACCGAGAGGCCGAGGCCGCCGTGAGCCATCGAGGCGATGGGGAGCAAGTGCCGGTGCCAGGGGTGGGGCGCGCGGAGCTTCTGCGTGACGCGCACTCCGGGAGCGTCGGCCCGCCGTCTCGTCAGCGAGCCAACGAACGTCCGGAGACACTGTCAGGGACCGGACCGCCCCGCCCGCTCCCTGGCCCTGGCGACCCGCCGGCCGATCGACGGATGCGAGTAGAGCAGGAACTCCTCGACCGGGTGCGGGTCGCGGCGCGCCAGGTTCAGGTCGGCCAGCCGCTCCATGGCGCCGATGAACGGCTCCGGGTCGGAGATGGCGTCGAGCGCGAAGTCGTCGGCCTGGCGCTCCACCCGGCGTGACCATCCGTTGACGGCGGGCAGCGCGACGAGCCCGGCGCCCATCACGATGAGGCCGAAGAGCGGGAGGCCGGCCACGTCGGCGGGACCGGCGAGGTGAAGCGCGGCCGCCCCCGCCCCGAGCAGGCGATCGGCGACCCAGAGGGTGGCGAGCGTGACGCCGGTCTGGACGGCCAGCCCGCGCCAGATGTCTCCGTGGACGTGGTGGGCCAGCTCGTGAGCGAGCACGGCCTCGACCTCGTCCGCGGTGAAGCCCTGGACCAGGGTGTCGAACAGGATGATCCGCCGGGTCCGGCCGAGGCCGGTGACGGCGGCGTTGGCCGTCCGGCTCTTGCGCGACTGGTCGGTGACCCACACCCCGAGAACCGGCGCCCCGACACGGCGGGCGAGGCGCACGAGCCGCTCGCCGAGCGCCGCGTCGCCGAGAGGCGTCAGGTCGTAGAACATCGGGACCAGCCAGATCGGCGCCACCAGCGTGAGCAGGGCCGACCCGACCAGCAGCACCCCGGCGCCAGCGAGCCACCACCAGGGGGTCGCGCGCATCAACGCGTAGATCGCCTCGACCGCGACCAGGCCGATCACGCCCCCCAGCGCGGCGGCCTTGACGCCGTCCCAGAGCCACTGACCGAACGGTTGGTGGGAGAGACCGTAGCGCCGGGGGAGCCAGAAGCCCGACAGCCAGCGCAGCGGCGAAGTCAGGAGCGCGTGCACGCCGCCGATGACGCCGACGGCGATGGCGAGCTGGACCCACCAGCGCGGCGTCAGCTCGGCCGCTGCGCGAGCGAGCGCGGCGGCTGCGCCCGTGGCCAGGAGCCCGGCGAGCAGGGCCGCCGACACGACCAGGGACAGGCCGGAGAGCCCGAGCTGGAGCCGGTGGTAGCGACGGGTGCGCGCGTCGTCGAGACGCATGCGTCCACCTCAGGAGAGGCCCACCACCATCAGCCCGCACGCGCGAGCCGCCGTTGCCAGCGCGGCGTCGTGCGTGGCCATGACGAGGTCTCCCCGGGTGTGCTCGCGCCACAGGGTCGCGGTGGCGAGGTGGATGGCGTCGAGCGTGCCGAGCTCCGTCGGCAGCGGCTGCGCGGCCCGGGCCAGGACGGGCCCCGTCACCTCGACGAGCTGGATGCTCTCGAGGAGCCGGAAGACGGCCTCGCGCCGGCGGGCAAGCTCCGCGTCGGACAGGCCGGCGCGCAGGCGGAGGCGGTCGAGCGTGCGCAGGCACTCGGTCTCCGCGAGGGCGCTCGCGACACCCGTGCGAATGGCCGCCCACTCCCTCAACGAGCCGGGCTGCCCCAGCACCTTGCGGAGGAGCACGGACGAGTCCAGGTAGGCGATCACCGCTCGGCCTGGCGCTCCTCGGCGAGCAGCGCCAGGATATCCACCTTCGCGCGCAGCGGCGGCGGCAGCGGCACGCGCGCGAGGGCGGGGGCGCCGGGCCGGGGCGCCCGGACCACGAGGGGGCGCGCCTCGCCCTCGTACGGCACGATGCGGGCGATCGGGCGGTCCCGGTCGAGCACGGTCAGCGTCCGCCCGCGGCGGACGGCGCGGAGATGCTCGCTCAGGTGGGCCTTGAGATCGGCGATTCGCACCGTGTCCATGGTCATAAGATAGTCACGACTGGTCATCTCGTCAACCTGGGACCAATGGATGCGACTCTCCACTTTGCCCGCCTGAGACGGCGCCAAGTTTGCTATGCTGAACGCCAATTCATTCTTTCGACAGGAGCCGCCATGTTCGCGACCGTCGAGGACGTCCAGCAGCAGTTCAAGAACGCCCGCTACATCGCCAACCGGCGCATCTGCACGGTCATCTACCTGGCCGAGCGCATGGGCCGCCCGGTCCTGATCGAAGGGCCGGCGGGGGTTGGCAAGACCGAGCTGGCCAAGACCCTGGCCGACGTGACGGAGCGTCCGCTGATCCGTCTGCAGTGCTACGAGGGCCTCGACGAGGGCAAGGCGCTCTACGAGTGGAAGTACGCCAAGCAGCTCCTCTACACCCAGCTGCTCCGCGAGCGCATCGGCGAGCTGATCGCCGACGCCCCCTCGCTGCCCGACGCGGTGGCGCGCATCGCCGGGCAGGACGACGCGTTCTTCTCCCACCGGTTCCTGTCGCCCCGGCCGCTGCTCCAGGCCATCGAGTCGCCCCAGCCCGTGGTGCTGCTGGTCGACGAGATCGACAAGGCCGAGCCCGAGTTCGAGGCGTTCCTGCTCGAGGTGCTCTCCGACTTCCAGGTGTCGGTGCCCGAGCTGGGGACGATCAAGGCCGTGAACATCCCGCTGGTCGTGCTCACGTCCAACAACGCGCGCGAGCTCTCGGACGGGCTCAAGCGGCGCTGCCTGCACCTGTTCATCGACTTCCCGCCGCCCGACGAGGAGCTGGCCATCATCCGGCTCAAGGTGCCGGAGATCCCCGAGCGGCTGGCGCGGTCGGTGGTGGCGGTGGTGAACAAGATCCGCGGCCTCGAGCTGCGCAAGGCGCCGTCGGTCTCGGAGAGCCTGGACTGGGCGCGGTCGCTCGTCATCCTGAATGCCGACGCGCTCGACCGCGAGCTGGTGGAGTCCACGCTGACGATGCTCGTGAAGCACGAGAAGGACCTCGAGCGCGTCAAGGGCACGCTGGACAAGGTCCTCGCCAACGTCCCCCAGGCCTGACGCGGGCGGCCGCGGGAGCGGGTGGTGGACTGGGGGGAGCTGAGCGAGTTCCGGGAGCTGTGGTTCCCGTGCCCGCGCATCCGGCTGCCCGAGCTGGGGCCGTCGGGCCCGGTGTTCATCGAGGGCGGCCGCTGCATCTCGGGCGCGCTGGGGGAGTACACCAAGCTCTGGGTCCACGCCGCCGGCCGCTGGCATTTCTACTACGTTCACCCGACGCCCCGTGACTTCTTCGCCGCCACCATGCCCGAGGCGGTGCCGCACCTGCTGCACCCCGGCGAGATGACGGTCGAGACGTTCCGCGAGGGGCTCGCCTACAAGGTCGTGCTGGGGCTCCGGTGCGCGGAGGGCCCGGTCCGGGTGCTCCACCTCGTGGGCAACGTCCCCGACGTGACGCGGGCGGTGGAGGCGGACGAGGACCTGCCGGCGGGGTCGCTTGGCTGGAAGCTTCGCGTCACCAACATCATCGGCCGGGGCTCGTTCCACGGGCTGCTCCGCCTGGAGGACGGGCGCCTGCATCCGATCACCCGAGATGGCAACGAGGACGTGTTCAAGTCCTCGTGGGTCACCTTCTCCCGATGAGCACGACGCCGAACGGCACGAATGGCCGCACGAAACAACCACGCCGTACCAGATCACCCCGCGGCACAGCCCGTGGCGGTGGGGGGCGTGGGCGCAGGAGCGGCGCCGCCTCCCGATGAGCACGACGCCGAACGGCACGAATGGCCGCACGAAACAACCACGCCGTACCAGATCACCCCGCGGCACAGCCCGTGGCGGTGGGGGGCGTGGGGGAGGAGCGGCGCCGCTCCCCCCCACAGATAAATGGACCAGCGCATCCTCGAATTCATCGGCGACCTGAGACGGGCGGAGCTGCGCATCTCGCCCAGCGAGGCCCTCGACGCCCTCGCCGCCTCCACCGAGATCGGGCTGGAGGACCGCGACACGTTCAAGACCGCGCTGTCCAGCACGCTCGTGAAGGAGTCGCGCGACCTGCCGACGTTCGACCGGCTGTTCGACCTCTACTTCCTCGACCTCGAGGCGCTCGGCGCCGGGCTCCAGAAGGCCCTCGGCCCCGAGGACCCGCGGATGCGCGACATGCTCGACAAGCTCGCCTCCGAGGACGGGCTCGAGCTGGACGATCTGACCGACCTCATGCTGCGCGGCGAGGGCGCGGACATGGAGATGGCCATCCGCGGCCAGGGGCAGTCGGCCGGGCTCGAGCGCCTGATGTACTTCCTGCAGATCGGCTACTTCTCGCGGCGCATCTACGACCGCTTCGACTGGGAGTCCATCGAGCGCGACCTCGCCCGCATCATGAAGATGCTCGAGGCCAAGGGGCTCGATCCCGGCCAGCTCGCCCGCATCCGGAACTACCTGGACCTGCGGCTCGAGGCCTTCCGGCGCATGATCCGCCAGCACGTCGAGCGGGAGCTGGAACGCCGGGCCTATCGCGAGGGCGAGAAGCTCACCCGCGAGGTGCTCTCGGACAAGCCGCTCTTCGCGCTGTCCCCCGACGAGGTGGCGCAGATGAAGGCGGTGGTGGCCCGGCTCGCCCGCAAGATCAAGGACGCCCTCGCCCTCCGCCAGCGCCAGGAGGAGAAGGGCCGCCTCGACTCGCGCCGGACGATCCGCCAGAGCCTGCAGTACGGCGGGATCCCCATGGAGGTGCGCTTCCGCCGCCGCCACCGCGAGAAGCCGAAGCTCGTGACGATGTGCGACGTGTCGGACTCGGTGCGGAACGCCTCCCGCTTCATGCTCCAGCTCGTGTGGAGCCTGCAGGACTGCTTCTCGAAGGTCCGCTCCTATGTGTTCGTGTCGGAGATCGCCGAGGTTACCCAGGCCTTCGCCACCTACCCGGTGGACAAGGCGATCGACTGGGCGCTCAAGTCCTCTCCCGTGGACTACCACTGCCGCTCGGACTTCGGCTACGCGTTCAGCCGCTACGCGCGAACCGAGCTCGACAGCCTCGACCGGCGGACCACCGTCCTCATCCTGGGGGACGCCCGCAACAACTACAACGACCCGCAAGCGTGGGCGCTCCGGCAGATCCGGGAGCGCGTGAAGGGCATCATCTGGCTCAACCCCGAGGGGCAGTGGGGCTGGGGCATCGGCGACAGCGTGATGCCGCTCTACACGCCCGCCTGCGACATCGTGAAGGAGTGCCGCACGGTCGGCCAGCTCGTGCAGGTGGTCGACCAGCTCGTCCACCACTGGTGGCGCCGCGGGCGGTGAGGGCGTCGCTCCGGGGCGCGTCCCCCGCGTAGGGCCGCCGAGGATGCGAACGACGAGACGGCACTCCGCGCGGACGCTGAGTCGCGGTATTGGCCCGCTCGCCGGCGTCAAAGACCGCATGTCTTGACAACATGGTCGAGGAGGCGCGCGTGAGCGAGGAAGCGGCGGCGCGGCGTCTCGCCCGGTTCGTGCTGGACCTTCGTCTGGCCGCGCTGCCCGGCGAGGTCGTCGAGCAGGCCCAGCGCCTCGTGCTGGACATCCTCGGGAGCTGCCTCGCGTCCTCCACCATGGACTTCGGCGAGGCGGCCATCCGGGTGGCCCAGGCCCTCGGGGGGCCGCCGGTCAGCTCGGTCATCGGCACGGCCACGCGCGTGGCGCCGGCCAACGCCGTGCTCGCCAACGGCACCCTCGCCCACGGCCTCGACTTCGACGACACCCGCGAGGACGCGATCGTCCACACCGGCTGCGCCGCGGTGACCTCGGCCCTCGCCGTGGCGGAAGCGACGAGCGCGACGGGCGCCGCGCTCCTCGAGGCGACGGTGGCCGCCGTCGAGGTGATGTGCCGGGTCGGGCTCACCGTTCCCGGCCGATTCCACGCGCGCCACTTCCATCCGACGAGCCTCACCGCCGGCTTCGCCGCGGCCGCGGCCGCGGGCCGGCTCCTCGGCCTGTCCGAGGACGAGCTGACGCGGGCCTTCGGGATCTGCGGGAGCCAGGCCGGCGGCATCATCGAGTACCTCGGCGACGGCTCGTGGACCAAGCGCCTCCATCCGGGCTGGACCGGACATGGGGGCGTCATCGCCGCGCAGCTCGCGCAGGCCGGCTTCACCGGGCCCGAGCGCGTCCTCGAGGGCGAGCACGGCTTCTTCGCGGCCTTCGCGGGGGGCCACGACGGGGGCCGCCTCGCCGCGCCAGCTCGACAGCCTCGGCCGCGTGTGGGAGATCCTCGAGCTCACCTACAAGCCGTACCCGTGCGGGTCGATCGCGCACCCGTACATGGACTGCGCGCTCCGGCTGCGCGAGCGCCACGGCGTCCGCGCCGCCGACGTGGCCGCCATCGAGTGCGAGACCGCGGCGGGCCCGGTGCCGCGCCTCTGGGAGCCGCTCGCCGCCAAGCACCGCCCGCCGAACGGTTACGCCGCGAAGTTCAGCCTGCCGTACCTGCTCGCGGTGATCATCGCGAAGGGACGGGCCGGCTTCGCGGAGTTCACCGACGAGGCCTGCCGCGACGAGGCCGTGCTCGCCCTCGCCGCGCGCGTCCGCTACACCATCGACCCGTCCATCGACTACCCGCGGCAGTTCGTCGGCCGTGTGCGCGTCACGCTCGCCGACGGCCGCGTTCTCGAGGAGCGCCAGGACCGGCCGCGCGGCGGCCCGGACCTGCCGATGACCCGTGACGACCTCGTGCGGAAGTTCCGCGGCAACGCCGAGCTCCGTCTGCCCGCCGACGCCGTCGAGCGTGTGATCGAGCGCGTGGGCGCGCTGGCCCGCGCGCCCGGGCTCGGACCGCTCGCCGAGGCCCTCGCGCCTCGATGATCGCGCGCCCCCGCGGGCGCGCAGGAGGAGACGTTCCATGTGTGCGTTCGCCTCGCCTTCGGCTCGGCTCACACTGCCACGTTGGGCACGCGCCCTCGTCACGTTCGTGCTCGTCGCGCTCGCCGCGCCGCCCGTCCTCGCGCAGGACGCGCGGCTCGAGGCGGCGAAGAAGGAAGGCAAGGTCGTCTGGTACACGTCGCTCGCCCTGACCAGCGCGGAGAAGGTGGCCAAGCTCTTCGAGGCCGCCTACCCGGGGGTCAAGGTCGAGGTGCACCGCACCGGCTCGCAGCGCGTCCTGCAGCGGGTGATGCAGGAGGTCCAGGCCAACATCAAGAACGCGGACGTGATCCACACGTCCGACGCCGGGCACTTCGTGCTCCTCAAGGAGAAGAAGCTCCTCATGAAGTACACGCCGGCCGGGGTGGATCCGTTCCCGGCGAGCTTCAAGGACAAGGACGGCTTCCACTACGGCCTCCGCGCCACCGTGAACGTGATCGCCTACAACACCAAGGCGGTCTCCGCCGCGGAGGCGCCGAAGACGTGGAAGGACCTCCTCGACCCGCGGTGGAAGGGCAAGCTCGTCACCGCGCATCCGGGCTACAGCGGCGTCATCGCCACCCACGTCCTCGCCCTGGTGCACTTGCACGGCTGGGACTACTTCAAGCAGCTCGCCTCGCAGCGGCTGATGCTGGTGCAGTCGGCGGTGGATCCCGCCGGCGTGGTGGCCTCGGGCGAGCGCGTGGTCGCGGTGAACGGCGGCGACTACAACTTCTACCAGGTGAAGAAGAAGGGGAACCCGGTCGAGATGGTGTACCCGAAGGAAGGCGTGCCCCTGGTCATCTCGCCGAGCGCGATCACGGCGTTCGCGCCGCACCCGAACGCGGCCAGGCTCTTCACCGACTTCACGTTCTCGCGCGAGATCCAGCAGGTGATGGCGGACAGCGAGGGGCTCTACACCGGACATCCGGACGTGAAGTACCCGGCGGACAAGCCGAAGCTCTCCGAGCTCAAGCTCCTATCCGTGGACCCCGAGGAGCTGGAGAAGCGCAGCGAGGAGATCAAGAAGCGCTTCGTGGAGCTCTTCGGCGCCTGAGGCGCCTGCGATGGTGAGCGAGACGCAGGGGACCGCCGCGCCGCCGCGCGGCCGCGGCCGTTCGCTGATGCCGGGCGTCCGCGGCGTCGGCTCGACCATGGACCGGTCGGTGCCGGTCTGGATCATCGCGGCGGCCACGCTGGTGCTCCTGATCGCGCTGCCGCTGGGCTGGCTCGTCGCGGTGAGCCTCGCGGGCGCCGACGGCCGGACCACCCTGGCGCACTACGTCACGGCGTTCGGCGACCCCGCGCTCCGCGTCGCCCTCTGGAACACCGTGGTGCTCTCGTTCTGGGTGGGGCTCGCGTCCCTCGCCGTCGGGGCGCCGCTCGCGTGGTTGGTCGCGCGCACGGACCTGCCCGCGCGCCGGCTCATCCGGAGCCTCATCATGGCCTCCTTCGTCACGCCGCCGTTCCTGGGCGCGGTGGCGTGGGTCATGCTGGCCGGGCCCAACGCGGGCGCGCTCAACAAGCTCTACCGCGGGTGGACGGGGAGCGACGAGCCGCTCGTGAACATCTTCACCATGTCGGGGCTGGTCTTCGTCGTCGCGCTCTACACGTTCCCGTACGTGTTCATCATGATCGTCAACACCCTCGAGCTGATCGCGTCCGACCTCGAGGAGGCCGCGGCCATCCTGGGCGCGCCGCGCTGGCACGTGGCGCTCACCGTGACGCTCCCCATGGTGGGGCCGGCCATCGTGAGCGGCTTCGTCCTCGCCGTCCTCCAGGCCCTCGCCCTCTTCGGGTCGCCGGCGATCCTCGCGCTGCCCGCGGGCTTCCACACCATCACTACGCAGATTTGGTCGCTCTTCCAGTACCCGCCGAAGGTGGAGATGGCGGCGGCCTTCTCGATGCCGCTCCTCCTCGCCACCGCGCTCCTGCTCGCGCTCCAGAAGCGCCTGCTCGGCCGCCGCGGGTACGCGTCGGTGGGAGGCAAGGGCGCGCAGCGGCGGCGCATCCCGCTCGGCCCATGGCGGATCCCCGCGCTCGCCGGCTGCCTCGCCGTGGCAGCGTGCGCGATCGGGCTGCCCTACGGCATCCTCGCCAAGGCCGCGCTGTCCGCCGCGTGGGCCCAGCCCCTCACGTGGGACAACTTCACGCTGGATAACTTCACCTTCACCTTCGGCTACAGCGCGACCCAGTCGGCCATCGTCAACACGCTCGAGCTGGGCGCGCTCACCGCGTGCGTGGGGGCGGGCCTCGCCGCGCTCCTCGCCTACGTCACGACCCGGAAGCTGGTGATGGGCCACCAGCTCCTCGGCTTCCTCGCCCTCGCCCCGGTGGTGATCCCGGGCGTCGTCCTCGCCGTGGGGCTGTTCATCGCCTACACGCGGCCCCCGCTGCTGCTCTACGGGAGCATCTGGCTCCTCTTCGTCGCGTACCTCACCAAGGAGATGCCGGTCGGCTACTCGCAGTCCGAGGCGACCTTTCGCGGGATCCATCCCGAGCTCGAGGAAGCGGGGCGCATCCTCGGCGCGGGACGCCTCACCGTGCTGCGCGAAATCACGGCTCCGCTCGCGCGGAGCGGTATCATTGCCGCATGGTGCTTCATCTTCATCGGCGTGATCCGGGAGCTGTCGGCCTCGATCCTGCTGTTCACGCCGAGCACCAAGGTCATCTCGGTGCTGATCTTCGACCTGAAGGAGGAAGGGCAGTTCAGCGCCATCGCCGTCCTCGGCCTGTTCATGCTCGCGATCACGTTCGCCATCGTCGCCCTCATGCAGAGCGTCCTCGGCCGCGACGTGATGGGCGCGAAGGAGTAGCGGCGGCGATGCCGGGCGTGACGCTCCGGGGCCTCACGCGGCGGTACGGCGACGTGGCGGCCGTCGAGGGGCTGGACCTCGACGTCAAGCCGGGCGAGCTGATCTCGCTCCTCGGTCCCTCCGGGTGTGGCAAGACCACCACGCTCCGGCTCGTCGCGGGGTTCCTCGCCCCCGACGCCGGCGAGATCTGGGTGGGCGATCGCTGCCTGTCGTCGTCGCGCGGCGTCGTGCCGCCGGAGCACCGGCGCATGGCCATGATCTTCCAGAGCTACGCGCTCTGGCCGCACATGACGGTGGCGCGGAACGTCGGCTACGGACTCCGCTTCAAGGGCGTGGCGCGCGCCGGACCGCGACGCGCGCGTGCGCGAGATGCTGCGGGTGGTGCAGCTCGCCGACCTCGGCGCGCGCTACCCCGGCGAGCTCTCGGGCGGGCAGCAGCAGCGCGTGGCGCTGGCCCGCGCCCTCGTGGTGGAGCCGGAGATCCTCCTCCTGGACGAGCCGCTGTCGAACCTCGACGCCAACCTGCGCGAGGAGATGCGCTTCGAGATCCGGCGGCTGCACGAGGCCTTCGGCATCACCACGCTCTACGTCACCCACGACCAGGCCGAGGCCATGGTGATCTCGGATCGCGTCGCCGTGCTCGAGCGCGGACGGATCGCGCAGATCGGCCCGCCCGCCGACTTGTTCCAGCAGCCGCGCACGCGCTTCGTGGCCGAGTTCATCGGCAAGACCAACCTCGTCGAGGCGGTGGGCGAGGGCGGCGCGGTCGTGCGCCACGGCGGCCTTCGGCTGCGCGTGGGCGCGGAGGTGCGCGCGGGCGAGGCGGTGGCCGTGTCCATCCGTCCGCACGCCATCGCGCTCGTCCGCCCGGGCGAGCCGGCGGCGCCGGCGGAGAACCTCCTGCCGGGGGCGGTCGAGCGCGTCACGTACCTGGGCGAGACCTTCGACTACCAGGTACGGATCGACGGCGCCGACCTCCTTCTTCGCGTCGCAGCACCGCCGCCGCGCCGGGCGGAGCCGGGGGATCGCGTGAGCCTCTCCGTGCCCGCCGCGGCGTGCGTGATCCTGGCGCCGGAGGCCGCGTGAGACCGGTGGCCGTCGCCGCCCTCCTGGGGCTCGCCGCGCTCGCCGCCCTGAGCGGCCGGGCGGCCGCCGACCAGTGCATCCCGCTCTCCGACTTCTCCAAGGACGCGCCCGGGAGCTTCCCCAAGGACTGGCGCCCGCTGCGTGAGGACGCGCGCCAGGTCTACCGGGTGATGGCGGAGGGCGGCCGGCGCTTCCTCCGCGGCCTCTCCCGCGGCGTGGGCACGCAGGCGCTCCTCGATCGCCCGTGGGATCTCCGCGAGCATCCGGTGCTCGCCTGGAAGTGGCGGCCGCGCGTGTTCCCCGAGGGCTCCGACGAGCGCCGCGGGGGCGCCAACGACAGCGCGCTCGGCGTCTACGTGGGCTTCCCGCAGAGCCGGTTCACCGTGAAGGCGCTCAAGTACGTGTGGAGCCGCGTGGCGCCGGAAGGCACGGAGACGAGCGCCAGCGCGGGCATGACGAAGATGCGGATCCTGCGGCGGGGCCCGGCCGAGAAGGACGCCTGGACGTCGGAGCGGGTGAACGTGATCGAGGATTACCGCCGGCTCTTCGGGGGCGATCCCGACAAGCCCCTGCGCGGGATCGGCGTGCTGACCGATTCCGACGACACGAAGAGCACAGCGGAAGGGGACTACGCGGACTTCCGCGCTTGCCGGCCCTGACCAGCCGCCTTCTTCCCGGTCGTCCGGGCCCCCAGATTGTCGGCTGGACCTTTCCCGGGCGCTCTCGTACCCTCATCGGAGGATCCAGGTCGTCCGGTGCTGACGCGTCGAGTCTTGGACCTTAGTCCAGTATCGGCGGACGCGCGCTCGACCTAGCCTTCAGGAACGCACGGCGCCGGGCGTCGTAAAGAGCCAAATGGGAGGGCCACGCCCCGGGACGCCCTGGGGACGCGACGGTCATGGGACTCAGGGCATACGCACTCGGGCTTGCGCTGCCGGCGCTGATGGGGCTGTCCGGCTGCGCGTTCACCGCCAGCACCTCGGCCGTCCTCGACAGCAGCCTCGCGTCGAGCGCGAGCCCCTCGCGCGAGGTGCGTGCCGCCGCCTACCACGACGACATCCGTGACCTGACCGCCGCCCACGTGGCCACCGGCGGCTCGTTCCCGGCCTTCCAGCGCCACCTCGGCGACCTCGCGCGCAAGCACGGCATCAGCGACTGGGAGGAGGAGCCGGCGACGTACGCGGCCATCGGGCATGGGCTCGCCAAGGCGGGCGCCGACGGCGCGGCGCTCGACGCCTACACCGGGGAGCTCGTGGGGTCCGACGCCGACCGGGCGCGCGTCATCCGCGCCGCGTACGCGGACGAGAGGCTCACGCGATGACCGGCCACCGGATCACCGTCAGCGCGCTCCGCGCCGGGGTCGCCGGCGTGGCCCTGGCGCTCGCCGCGAGCGCGACGGCCTGGGCGGACCCCGGGCCCTCCATCGTGTACGTGTCGATGGGGTCGAACGAGGGCGTCGCCTCCGGGGGGCACTCCGGCATCCGCCTCGGCGGCCTGGTCTTCCACTTCGAGCGCCAGACCGGCGGGCTCCTCCGCATGAGGCGCGAGGACTTCGAGTCCGTCCGTCACCGCTACAGCGCGCTCGAGAACCGGACCATGGTGGTGCGGAGCGTCTCGGTCAGCCCGGACACGTACCGGCTCATCCACGAGGAGTTCACGCTCCGCTACGCGGTGCAGGAGCAGCACGTCCGCGCCCACGACCTCCTGCGCGCCGACCGGCACCTGCTCGAGGCCACGCTCGCCGCGCGCACCGGAGCGCGTTCGCCCGGTCCCGTCGTCCTCGAGGGCGTGGGCCTCTTCTTCGACCAGGTGGAGCTGCCGGGGATCGCCGCCGGCGGCGCGGACCGGGCCGGCGCGGACCTCGTGAGCCCGGCTCTCGACGGCTTCCGGCGGCGCGTGGCCGCCGCGCTCGGCGAGGGTTTCCTCGCCGGCGCGCGGACACGGATCGCCCGCGATCTGGACGCCCTGCGTCCCGACCCCGACGACGCCCCGCTCCGGCCCATCGCCGCGGACCGGCCGCCCGCCGCGTCGTATGCGCTGTCGCAGCGCTACCGCGACGGCGTCACCTTGCTCGCGGCGCTCGCCGTGGTGGAGGGCGCGCGGCCGCTCCGTGACGGAAGCCTGGTGGGCGCGGGCGGGATGGGGCCGCGTCTGGACGGCGGGGACCTCGAGCTGATCGACCGGCTGGCCGTCGCGCAGGAGGCGAGCCTCCTCCGGCTCCTGCGCTCCGCCCGGCCCGATCGCGGCTTCCCGCTGCTGGTGGGGATGGCGCGGCTCGTGGCCCTCGACGAGAGCCGCCGGTCCGGCCGGTGGCAGTTCGTGGACAGCCTCCCGGCCAACGTCACGGTGATCCGCGGCGCGCGCCTCGCGCGGTACCCCGACCTCGCGCATGGGCTCCTCGCGGAGGCGCGCGACGACTTCGAGGCGGCGCGCGCCACGCTCCGCGCCCCCGGGGACGCGGGCGGACGCTTCCCGGAGGGGGACTGGGCCGCGCTCGAGGCGGCAGGGGGCCACTTCCAGCGGGTGCTCGGCTCCGTGCACGAGCGTCGTGACCTCCCGTTCGCGGGGGCGGCTCCGCTGCCGTCCCGGAGCGCGGTGCTCCGGCAGCCCCGGCTGGCCGCCCTCGGCACCGACGAGCTCCGCGCGAGCCTCGGCGCGGCGCGCCGGCGCGAGGAGTGGCACGCCGAGGCCCTCGAGCGCCTCTACGGCTACGAGGTGTTCACGAAGAACTGCGTCACCGAGATCTTCGACACGATCGACGCCGCGTTCGCCCGCGCCGTCACCGAGGCGGCGACCCGCGACGGCGTGAGCCTCTCCCGTGCCGAGCTCGAGGAGCGGGTGGCGGAGGAGTCGGTGCGGCGCCTCGGCGGCCACGTGGAGGGCGCGCCGAACTTCCTGCCCGCCGCCGCGGCGATCGCGGTGGAGCGGGCCTGGCGCGTGGACGAGCGCGTGGAGATCCCGTCGCACCGGCGCTCGATGCTGGCCCGCATGTACGAGCAGCAGAACTTCCTGCGCGTGTTCCTGCGCGAGTCGAACACGCTGACCTCCACCCTCTACCGGTGGACGCAGGACGACTCGACCTTCCTGTTCTTCACCGACGACGCCCTCGTGCCGCGTCCGCTCTTCGGCGCGCTGAACCTCGTCACCGGCCTCATCGCCGCCGCCGCGGGGCTCGTCCGCATCCCCATCGACGGCGGCGACCTCACGGTGTCCGGCCTCAAGGGCGCGTTCTTCAGCTTGCCCGAGCTCGCCTTCCTGAACATCCGCAAGGGCTCGTTCGAGCACGTCGGGCGGTCACGGCCGGCGGCCATCGCGGCGCGCCGCCACGCGGCCCAGCCGTAAGCGCGCGCGGCCCCGCGGTGACGACGGCCCGATGCGGGGCGTGACGCGCGCGCTCGCCGTCGTCCTCGTCTGCGCCGTGGCGTGCGTGGGCGCAGGGGCGCGCGCCGCCGCGCCCGAGCCGGACGCGCACCTCGCCGGGCTGCCCGCAGGACGGTGGACCGAGATCCACCGGCAAGCCTCGTCCGACGAGGTCACGTTCACGCGCCAGGCCCACGCGGGCAGCGCCTTCGACACGCGGCGCGGCCGTATCGTGGTGTTCGGCTCCGACACGCACGGCCGGGACTGGACCAACAGCCCGCTCTACTTCGACGTGGCGCGGCGCCAGTGGCGGCGCGCCTATCCGGACGATGCGCCGCAGACCTACCGCGTCGCCACCGGCGGCCATCCCGTGGCCGGCGAGGACGGCGATCACCCGTGGGCCATGCATACGTTCGGCGCCGTCACCTACGACCCCGTCCACGACCGGCTGGTGGTCGCGAGCTCTCCCGCGCACCTGGCGCCGGGCCGGTTCACGGACGCGATGGCGTCGGTCTGGCCGGGGATCCGGCGCCACCCCACGTGGACCTTCGACCTCGCGACCGAGCGCTGGCGCCCTCTGGCCGGGCAGGCGGTGAGCTTCTTCCCCTACGCCACGGCGTACGACTCGCACCGCGCCGTCGTGATCGGATATCGGCCCGACGGCGTCTACGAGCTGCCCATCCGCGACCGCGACCCCTCGTGGCGGCGGGTGGCGAACGCGACGCGCCAGGGGTTCCACACGACCGCGGTGTACGACACCCGCCAGCGCGTGGTGGTGGTCCTGGGCGACCACCGGCTGACCAACGAGGTGATCGTGTACGATCCGTCCGCGCGCCGGGACCGCGTGATGCCCACGCCGGGCCGGCGGCCGCCCCCCTTCCAATGTGCGCCGACCGCCTGGGACGAGCCGCGGGGCGTGGTGGTGGCGCTGGTGGACGAGGCGACGGAGGAGAGCGCGGGCCGGCAGGTGCAGGCGGGGACCTGGCTCTACGACCCGCGCGGCGACGCGTGGACCCGCCTCCCGGGCGGTGACCTGCCGTTCCGCCTCGGGATGAACTACAACCTCCACCACGACCCGCGCCACGACGTGCTGCTGCTCGTGGCGGGCCGGCCCACGTCGGTGTGGGCGCTCAGGCTTCGAGCGCAGGCGTTGCCCTAGCCTGTCACCCCGGGAAGCTCCACACCCGGCCCTCGGGGGGCTCGCCGCTCAGCGTGAACTGGGGCAGGGCGAAGTCCTCGCTCAGGTCGTTGAAGACCGCGCGCACCCGCTTGCCGATGGCCACGTTGGCCTCCGGCTCCGGCCGGCCGTCCGCGGTCACGAGATTGGCGATGATGCGCAGCGCCTCGTCGGCGGTGGGCTTGCCGCGCTGCTCGTCCAGCTCCACCAGCACCACGGGGTAGGGCGTCCAGTCCTTGAAGCCGGGCTGGATGGCGTGGGCCACGATCTCGTAGGAGTGGATCGTGCCCTTGCCGCTCACCTCCTGCCAGCGCCACTCGAGGGACTGGCACCACGGGCAGCCGTGGCTCGGCGGGTAGCGCATGAGCCCGCAGCCGGCGCACGCGCGGAGCGAGATGGCGTGGCGCTCGCGCGCGAGCTTGAAGTGCTCCCGCCACTCCGAGTCGTTTTCGGGGATCACCAGGTTCATCCCGCGATACTCGACGTTGGGCATCTCTCAAGTCTCCTGTCCTGGTTCTACTGCGCTTCCATGTGCGCTCGGCTCGCTTACGGCTCACCTCGCAAGACGGGTCTCCTGTCCTGGTTTCACTGCATTTCCATGTGACCTCGGCTCGCCTACGGCTCACCTCGCAAAGCAAGCGGCTCACCTCGCCACCTAATTTCGCATGATGAGGGCGGAGCCGGTGGCCGGCATGGCCCAGCCGAGGTTCATGGTGATGTGCGGGTCCTTGACCTGCCGGCACTTCCCCGGGGAGTAGTCGTAGGAGTGCACGCCGTCGGCCGCGCCCGGGCAGTAGTCGTCGACGGTGCCGCGGAGCTGGCGGACGTTCTCGATGACCATGTTCATGCCGTGCGTGTACGCCTCGCAGAGGTGCCCGCCCGCGGTGTTGTTCGGGCGCTTGCCGCCCAGCTCGATGATGCCGCTCGACACGTAGGCCCCGCCCTCGCCCTTCTTGCAGAAGCCGTACTCCTCGAGCTGGAGCATGGTCGTGAACGTGAACGCGTCGTAGGAGCCGGTGATGTCCACGTCCTCGGGCGTGATGCCGGCCTGGCCGAACACGATGTCCTTGGCGTAGTAGCCGGCGACGCGGCTGATGGGGCCGTGCGACCAGTGGTACTCCACCCGCGGCTTGCTGACACGGCCGGCCACGCCCATGATGTACGCGGGCTTCCGGCGCAGGTCGCGCGCGAGCGAAGCGGCGGTCACGATGATCGCGGTGGCGTTGTCCGTCTCCAGGCAGCAGTCCAGCAGGTGCAGCGGCTTCACGATCCACCGCGAGCTCAGCACGTCGTTCACCGTGACGCGTTCCTTGAGGAGCGCCTTGGGGTTCTGCGACGCGTGCTTGCTGTGGGCCACGCGCACGTGGGCCACCTGGGCCGAGGTGGTGCCGTAGTCGTACATGTGCCGCATGAACGTGGGCGCGAAGTTCTGGCCCGCGCTCCGCATGCCGAACGGCACCAGGGCGAGGTCGAGGCCGCGCACGGGCTGCGCGGCGCGCGCGCCGGTGCCGCCGATGCGGAAGTCGGAGTAGCCGTTCATCGACCGGAAGATCGCGACGGTCTTGCACATCCCGACCTCGATGGCGCCCATGGCCAGCCCGATGAGGGCCTCGGTGGACGAGCCGCCGCCCATCACGTCCATGTAGAAGTTGAGGCGGATGCCGAGGTCGCCGGCCACCCAGTTCGCGGGGGTGGAGTCGCCGCCCTGGTAGGACATCATCCCGTCCACCTGGTCGGGACGGAGGCCGGCGTCGGCCATCGCATTCTTGATCGCCTCGACGGCCATGGCGCGCGTGCTGCGGTTCGATCGGCGGCTGTACTCCGTTTCCCCCACGCCCACGATGCAGTACTTGTCCTTGAGCGACATGCTGTCTCCTTGGGGTCCTTCTGCGCTCGTTCCGGCCGGCCCGGGCCGGCCCAGTCTAAGAGGTTGTCGGGGAAATGACAACCGCCGCTCGCCTCTCCGCGACCGGGCGCGGCGGCCGCGCGAGGGCGACCAGGCCCAGGGCGAGCGCGTTGAACGCGGCGGCGAGCCACCACGCGAGCGCGTAGCCGCCGGTGTGATCGTAGATCCAGCCCGCGGCCACGGGGCCGAGGGCGACGGGCGGCGCGCCCAGCGTGAACATCAGCCCCACGAGCGCGCCCGAGCGCGCGCGGCCGAAGAAGTCCGCGACGATGGCCGGGAAGATCGCCGACACGCTCCCGTACGCGAACCCGAACCCGAACGAGACGGCGTACAGCACGGGCAGCGCGGTCGCGCCGACGAAGCCCATGAAGCAGGCGGCCTGGAGGCCGAGGCCCACGGCGAGCGCGGCCCGCCGCCCCGTGCGGTCGGAGAGCCCGCCCATGCCGATGCGCCCGAGGACGGCGCCGATGCCCGTGGCGCTCACCAGGGTGGCGGCCCGCAGCGGCTCGATCCCGAGGTCGAGCGCGTGCGGAACGAGGTGGACGACGGGAATGAACATGGGGATCCAGGTCGCGCTGAAGAGGGCGTAGATCACCCAGAACGACCGCGTGCGCATCGCCTCGCGGACGCTGAAGCCCGCCGCCGCTTCCGGGGGACGCGGGCCGGGCGCGACGAGCTCCCCGTCCGGCCGGAGCCCCGACGACTCCGGGTCGCGGCGCATGAGCCGGGCGAGGAGGTTGAGCGCGACCACGATACCGGCGCCGAATGCGACGTACGCGCCGCGCCAGCCGAGCGCGGAGACGAGGCCGTGGGCGGCCGGCGGCAGCACGAAGGTGCCCAGGCTCCCGCCCGCTGACGCGATCCCGACGGCGAGCCCGCGGCGCCGCGCGAACCATCGCACCACGGTGGCGCTGCACGGCACATAGGTGGTCGACATGCCGAGCGCGGCCACGAGCCCGTAGAGCACGAAGGGATGCCAGAGGGCCGACACGAGGCTCATCCCCATCAGCCCGGCGCCGAGGAGCGTCCCGCCGAAGGCGATCACCATCCGCGGGCCCCAGCGGTCGGTGAGCCGGCCGGTGAGGAAGCCGCAGCCGGAGTACACGAGCGTGTAGAGGGAGAAGGCGCCGGCGAGGCTCGCGCGGCTCCAGCCGAACTCCTTCAGGAGGGCGGAGAAGAAGACGCCGAAGGCGTACTGGGTGCCGTAGGCGATGAACAGGACGAGGAAGGCGCCGCCGACGATCACCCACCCGTAGAAGAGCCGGGTGGTCAGCGCTCTCCCTCGGCGGGCCGGCTCGCCGGCGCGGCCGGGGGCGGCGCGATCGAGCGTCGGGTGTCGAGGGCCTCGACGACGTGGTGGAGGTTCATCCGGCCCGGCCGGCGCGCCCGTTGGGCCGGTGCCACTCGGGTCGCGCCGGGAGGACGTTGCGGAGGAACTTCCCGGTGTACGATCCGTCGACCTGGGCGATCTGCTCCGGCGTGCCCTCGGCCACGATGGCGCCGCCGGCGTCGCCCCCCTCGGGGCCCAGGTCCACGACCCAGTCGGCGGTCTTGATCACGTCGAGGTGGTGCTCGACCACCACCACGGTGTTGCCGGTGTCCACGAGCCGCCCGAGGACGCCGAGCAGCTTCCGGACGTCGTCCAGGTGGAGCCCGGTGGTGGGCTCGTCGAGCACGTAGAGGTGATCCGAGGTCTGGCGCGCGCCCAGCTCGGCGGCGATCTTGAGGCGCTGGGCCTCGCCGCCGGACAGCGTCGTCGCGGGCTGGCCGAGCCGCAGGTAGCCGAGCCCGACCCCCTGGAGCACGCGGAGCCGGCGGGCCACCACGGGATGGGAGGCGAAGAAGTCCACCGCCTCGTCCACCGTGAGCTGGAGGATCTGGCTCACGTCCTTGCCCTTGTAGGCGACGCGCAGGACGTCCGGGCGGTAGCGGCGTCCCTCGCACTCCGCGCACGTGACGTACACGTCCTCGAAGAAGTACATCTCGAGCTTCTGGAACCCTTCCCCCTCGCACGTCTCGCATCGGCCGCCCGCCACGTTGAACGAGAACGCGCCGGGGCCGAGGCCGAGGGCGCGGGCGCGGGGCAGGGCGGCCAGCACCTTGCGGATCTCGTCGAAGACCTTCACGTAGGTCACCGGGTTGGAGCGGGGGGTGCGGCCGATGGGCTCCTGGTCGATGAGGCGCACCCCCTTGACGTACTCGAGGCCCCGCAGCGCGACGTGCTCGCCGGGCAGGCGGAGATCGACCTTGAAGTGGCGGGCGAGGGCGCGGTAGAGCGTGTCGTGCACGAGCGTGGACTTGCCGGAGCCGGACACGCCGGTGACGCAGGTGAGGGTGTTCAGCGGGATGCGGAGCGTGACGTCCTTCAGGTTGTGGGCCCGGGCGCCGGCGAGCACGAGCGCCCGGCGCCCCTCGCGCCGGGCCAGGGGCAGGGGGATCGTCTCGCGGCCGGTCATGTAGCGGGCGGTGAGCGAGTGCGGATCGCGCAGGAACTCCGCCTGGGAGCCCGCGAACACCACGTGGCCCCCGCGCTCGCCCGAGCCCGGGCCCATCTCCACGACGTGGTCGGCGCCGCCGATGAAGACGCGGTCGTGCTCCACGATCACCACGGTGTTGCCGGCGTGGGCCAGCTCGCCGCACAGCTCGGCGAGCCGCGCGGTGTCGCGCGCGTGCAGGCCGATGGAGGGCTCGTCCAGGATGTAGAGCGTCCCCACGAGCTGCGAGCCGAGCTGGTTGGCGAGGTTGATCCGCTGCGCCTCGCCTCCGGAGAGCGTCCGCGTCTGCCGGCCGAGCGTGAGGTACCCGAGCCCCACGCGGAGGAGGAAGGCGAGCTTGCCGCGCAGGTGGCGCAGGGCGTCGCGGGCCACGCGCTCCTCGCGCGCGGAGAGCGGGAGCGCGGCGAAGAACGCGTCGAGGGCCTCCACGGTCAGCGCGGAGAGCTCGGCGATGGTGCGGCCGCCCACCCGCACGCCGAGGGCCTCCGGCTTGAGCCGCGTGCCGTGGCAGCGCGGGCACGGCGACTGGCTCCGGTAGCGCGACAGGAACACGCGGATGTGGAGCTTGTAGCGGTAGGACTCCACCTCCTCGAAGAAGCCCTGGATGCCCGTGAAGCTCGCGCCGCCCGCGTAGAGCCACGCGCGGTCATCGGCGGGCAGGTCCGCGTAGGGCTGGGACACGTCCACGCCGCGCTTCTTCGCCGCCTTCATGAGCTGCTTCTGGTACCAGCGGCCCGACGGATGCGACCAGGGCTCCACCGCGCCGTCGGCGAGGCTCCGCGCGGGGTCGGGCACGACGAGGTTCTCGTCGTAGCGCAGGATGTTGCCGAAGCCCTTGCACTCCGGGCAGGCCCCGAGGGGATGGTTGAACGAGAAGAGCAACGGCTGGGGCCGGCCGAGCGCGGTCGCGCACCCCGGGCACCGGAACTCGCGGCTCACCGGCACCAGCGGCCCGCCCATCACCTGCACCTCGGCCTGGCCCTCGCCCTCGGCGAGGGCCGCGCCCAGCGACTCGGTGATGCGGCCGCGGGCCGCCGCGCCCAGCACGAGGCGGTCGAGCACGACGGCGATCTTCTGCCCGGGCGCGCCCTCGATGCCGGCCGCGGGGCGGCCGGCGGCGTCGGCGAGATCCAGGACCTGGTCGCCGACGCGGACGCGGGCGAAGCCCCGCTGGAGGAGGGCGGGAAACACCGTGGCCGGGTCGCGCCCGGCGGACGCGGGGAGGGGGAAGCACACGAGGGCGCGGGCGTCGGGGTGGTCCCGGATGAGGGCGTCGGCCACGCTCTCCGCCGAGTCGCTGCGCGCCTCCTCGCCGCACGCCGGACAGTGCACGCGGCCGATCCGCGCGAGGAGCAGCCGGAGGTAGTCGTAGAGCTCGGTCGCCGTCCCCACCGTGGAGCGCGCGGTCCGCACCGGGTTCTTCTGCTCGATGGCGATGGCGGGACGGATGTGCTCGATGCGGTCCACGTCCGGGCGGTCCACGCGCTCGAGGAACATCCGGGCGTAGGTGGACAGCGACTCGATGTACCGCCACTGACCCTCGGCGAAGAGGGTGTCGAACGCGAGGGAGGACTTTCCCGACCCCGACACGCCGGTCACGACGGTGACGCGGTCGTGGGGGATGGCGAGGGTGACATTCTTCAGGTTGTTCTGCCTGGCCCCTTCGATGCGGAGCCAGGAGGGCTGCGCCATGTGATCACGACCTCCTGAGGTGGAGAGTGTACGGTACGCCCCTCGTCGCGGCAAACGGCGGGCGCGCGCCCGCGCGCGCACCCTTGACACCGCGGCCCGCCGCCCGTAAGCTGCAAAATCGTAATGACAATCATTCCTGAAAAGGTCGCGCGGGGCCGCGCCGAGTCGGCGCTGCGGGACCGCGGGCTCCGCCAGACCGGCCCCCGCCGCATCGTCCTCGAGGTGGTGCGCGCGACGGACTCGCATCCCACCGCGGAGTGGGTGCACGGCATGGTCCGGCGGCGGCTGCCGCGGGTGAGCCTCGGCACCGTGTACCGCAACCTGCGGCTCCTCGTCGCCGCCGGCCTCGTGAACGAGCGGCCCGGGCCCCACGCGCGCTTCGACGGCAACGTGAGCCGGCACCACCACTTCACGTGCACGGGGTGCGGCCGCATCGTCGACGTGGCGGGCGTCCTCGCCGAGGCCCAGGCGCGGGCCCTGTGCGCGCGTGTCGCCTCGCTCACCGGACTCGGCATCACGCACCAGCGCTTCGAGTTCTACGGCCGCTGCCGAGCGTGCCAGACGCGGGCCCGCCGCCGCGCCGGCCGCCGGCGGGCGCGCCGCTCATCCTGACGCGGTCCGCTCACCGACCCTGCGGGGTCAAAAGGAGGAATCGAGATGGCAGGCAAGAGCCTCAACGGGACCAAGAGTCACGCGAACCTCAAGGAGGCCTTCGCGGGCGAGTCGCAGGCAAATCGCCGGTACCTCTACTTCGCCCGCGTCGCGGACATCGAGGGCTTTCCGGACATCGCCGGGCTCTACAAGGACACCGCGGACGCCGAGACCGGGCACGCCTTCGGTCACATGGACTTCCTGAAGGAGGTCGGCGATCCGGCCACCGGCGAGCCCATCGGCAAGACGGAGAAGAACCTGAAGGCGTCGATCGCGGGCGAGACCTACGAGTACACGCAGATGTACCCGGGCATGGCCAAGACCGCGCGCGAGGAGGGCTTCGCCGAGCTCGCCGAATGGTTCGAGACCCTCGCCAAGGCGGAGAAGTCGCACGCCGGGCGCTTCACGAAGGGGCTCAACCAGATCGCCGGGAAGGATCCCGCCGAGGCCATATAAAGACGCGCCGAAGGCGCATCCTCTTCCCCTCTCCCCGGCGGGGAGAGGGCAGGGGTGAGGGGCGGTCGCACCAGCACGAGGCCCGAGATGCCGCTGGCGCGGGCCCGGGACGCCGTGTCCCGGGCCCGGCCCGCTCCCCGCCGCCCCGCATCGGAGAGTTCCGACGGAGAGAGGCCTGCACGAGACAGCGATGACACTCGACATCCGGTCGCCGGAGTTCTGGAAGCTCGGCAGCGTCGACAAGGAGCTGCGGCGCGTCTACGACGTGTGCGCGGGGTGCCGGCGCTGCCTGCCCCTGTGCCCGTCCTTCAAGGTGATGTTCGACCGCCTGGACGTCGACGCGGTGGACGGGGATGTCGACAAGCTCCCGGCCTCGGACGTGAAGGAAGTCGTCGATCTCTGCTACCAGTGCAAGCTCTGCTACAACCACTGCCCGTACACGCCGCCCCACCGCTGGCAGATCGACTTCCCCCGGCTCATGCTGCGCGCGCGCGCCGCGGAGGCCCGGGCCAAGGGCGTCAGCCTCCAGGACCGGTTCCTCGGCAACACCGAGCTGGTGGGCCGGATCGGCAGCCTGACCGCGCCGCTGTCCAACTGGATGTCGGCGCTCCCCCCGCAGCGCGCCGTCATGCAGGCCGTGGTGGGAATCCACAAGGACCGCAAGCTCCCGCCCTTCCACCGCGAAACGTTCTCCCGCTGGTTCGACCGGCGCCGTCCTCCGCGCCTCGCCCCCGCGGGCCGGGTCGCGCTGTTCGCGACCTGCTCGGTGGAGTTCAACGATCCCGACACGGGCAAGGCGGCGGTGGCCGTCCTGGAGAAGCACGGCATCGACGTGAGCTTGCCCGCGCAGCGCTGCTGCGGGATGCCGTACCTGGACGGCGGGGCGGTGAAGGAGGCCAAGAAGCTCATCGCCGACAACGTGCGCACGCTGGCCGCCGCGGTGCGCGAGGGGCGGGACATCGTCGTGCCGGGGCCGACGTGCTCGTACATGCTCAAGCAGGAGTATCCCTGGCTCGACGGCTCGGAGGACGCCACCCTGGTGTCGCAGCACACGCGCGACCTGTTCGAGTACCTGGCCGGCCTCCACGCCGCCGGGCGGCTCGACACGCGCTTTCCGAACGCCCCGGGCCGGATCGCGTATCAGCTGCCGTGCCATCTCAAGGCGCAGAACATGGGGACGAAGTCCGCCGACGTGCTGCGCCTGACCGGGGCGGAGGTGGAGACGGTCGACAAGTGCTCCGCGGTGGACGGCACGTGGGGGCTCAAGAAGGAGTACTTCGAGCTCTCGATGAAGCTCGCCGAGCCGCTGTTCAAGGGCGTCGAGGCCGCGCGCCCCGACCGGGTGGCCACGGACTGTCCGCTCGCCGCGCTCCAGATCACCCAGGGCACGGGCCGGACGGCCCAGCACCCGATCCGCATCCTCGCCGACGCCTACGGCCTGACCATCGACCGGTCCGAGGCCTGAGCGCCGAGACCAGTTCAATGGACAAGCTCGAGCTCGCCGACGTCCTGAACTTCTTCGAGTACGAGAAGGTGCGATCCTCGCGCCGGCAGCACGTCATCGACCTCAAGCGCCACCGGCGCGTGGACGTCGGGCCCCACCTGTCGTTCGTGTTCGAGAACCGGGACACCGTGCTCTTCCAGGTCCAGGAGATGTGCCGCGTCGAGCGCATCACCGACGACGCCAAGATCCAGGACGAGCTCAACGTCTACAACGCGCTCCTGCCTGGCCCCGGCGAGCTGTCGGCCACGATGTTCATCGAGATCGAGGACAAGGACGCCATCCAGCCCATCCTCGACCGCTTCATGGGCATCGACCTGGGCTCGCACGTGTGGTTCCAGGTCGGGCGAGACCACGCGGTGGCCGGCGAGTTCGAGGCGGGACACTCCGACGAGGAGAAGGGGAAGATCAGCGCCGTCCACTTCGTGCGCTTCCGCTTTCCCGCCGACGCGGCGCGGGCCTTCGCGGGCGGCCCCGGTGGCGCTCGTGGTGGACCACCCGGCCGAGCGGAGCCGCGTCGAGCTCGCGGCCGAGACGAGGGCTGCGCTCTCCCGGGACCTCACCTCGTGAGGCGGGCGGTGACCGTCGTCGCCGCGGGCCTCCTGTTCCTGGCCTGCGGCCGGGACGACACGCCCGCGCCCAAGGGCTCGGCGGGAGGATCCGTTTCGGCTCCGACGGGCTTGGCGGGAGGATCGGCCTCGGCTCCGACGGGCGCGACGACCGACCCGGCGTCCGCGCCCGCTCCGTCGCGAGGCGACCCCGAGCGGGGGCGTCAGGTCTACCTGGCCCAGTGCATCGCCTGCCACAACCGTGACCCCGAGCGCGACGGACCGCTGGGGCCCGCGGTCAAGGGATCGTCGCCCGAGCTGGTGGAAGCGCGCGTGATACGCGGGGTGTACCCGCCGGGCTACACGCCGAAGCGTCCCTCGAAGGTGATGCCCGCGCGCCCCGACCTCGCTCCGGAGGCCCCGCACCTCACCGCGTTCCTCCGCTGAGCGAGGGGGTCGGCCGGCGCTCGACGCCGCTCACGCGCGGCGCGCGAGCGGGCGCCGGAGGAGACCCCGGCGCCCGCTCGCCCTCAGCGCATGATCTCGAAGAGGATGTAGTAGACGGCGGAGACGATGAAGCCCGTCCAGAGGGTGCCGCTGACCGTGGCGAGCGGCTTCGCCGCGCCCTGGCCCGGCGTTCCCTTGAGGGCGTTGACCTCGATGGCGAGCAGGATGACCAGCGCGATCACCCAGAACACCGCGCCCGATCGCGGCACGGGCAACGCGAGGTGGCTCGCCGCACCCATGAAGAAGAGCATCGGCACCGACAGCATCGTGTTGGTGCGCGAGGCGAGGCCGGCGCGCGCGCCCGCGGGGGCGGCGGCGGGATCGGCGGGCTTGCCCGCCGCGGTGTTCACCGCGTTGGCGATCACGATCTTCTGGTTGGGCCAGATCACGAACCACACGTTGGCCCACATCAGCGAGCCGATCAGCCCGCCCAGGAGGATCGCCCAGCCGTAGGATCCGGCGAAGAACCCGCCGCCGTGGGCGCGGTACAGGATGATGAGCCAGCCGGAGAGGAACGTGACCATGGCGCCCCAGCGGAACCACCACAGCGCGCGCGGCACGAGCTTCTGGATGGCGCCCGTTCGCACCGGCGCTTCCGTCTCGCCGAAGAACGGGACCTGCACGAAGTTGAAGTAGTAGAGGAGCCCGATCCAGGTGATCCCGGCCAGGAAGTGGATCCATCTGAGGAGGAACAAGAAGCCTTCGCCGGTCATCAACGCCATGGGAGCCTCCCGCGCAAGAGGTGAGGGGTGCCTCCGGTGCTACTCGTCCTCGTCGTCCTTGTCGTCGTCCTCGTCCTCGTCGTCCTCGGCGAGGTCGCCGTCGAGGTCCTCATCCTCCTCTTCCTCGTCGTTGTCGTCGAGATCGTCCTCCTCGTCGAAGTCGTCGTCCTCGAGGTCGTCGTCCTCGTCGTCGTCCTCGTCCTTGTCGGGAGGGTCGTCGTCAGCCGCGTCCTGCCGGGCGAGGATGGCGTTATCGTCGTCCTCGGTCCATGGCCGATTGGCGAGCCATGCCATGAGAAGCTCCTTCGATGCGCGTGTCGTCCGATGCGCGTGTCGTCTTGGCGTGTGGGGGATGAGACTCGCTTCTGTGTGGCTCCGTCGGCGGGGATTATAACAAACGCGTTTTTGCTGTCCACGGCCATTTTGGCCGCATCGCCTCGCGCGCCGTCGCTTGACTCACGCTCGGCGAGCTTGTAGCTTTGCTCCTCGTCCACCCGGCGCGGCGGCGTAGCTCAGGTGGCAGAGCAGGGGTCTCATAAGCCCCGTGTCGGAGGTTCGAGTCCTCCCGCCGCCACCACGCCCGTTCCTGGCCGCCTTGAACACCGCCGTGATTGTCCAGTACACTGAACCCCTCGTGAGCGACGACATCCTCCTGCAGCGCGACGGCGCCATCGCCACCGTGGTCTTCAACCGCGCGAAGCTCCGCAACGCGATCAACCTCGCGATGTGGACGGAGATCGCGCGCGTCACCGACGAGCTCGGGAAGGACGACGGCGTGCGCGCGATCGTCTACCGCGGCGCGGGCACCGAGGCGTTCGCCTCCGGCGCCGACATCTCGGAGTTCGCGGAGCAGCGGAAGGACCCCGAGACGGCGGCGACGTACAACGCGCGGACGGAGGCCGCATACCGAGCGGTCAGGGAGTGCCCCAAGCCCACCGTGGCCATGGTGTACGGCTTCTGCATGGGCGGGGCGATGGCCGTGGCCATGGCGTGCGACCTGCGGTTCGCCGCGCAGGGGTCGAAGTTCGGCATCCCGGCGGCGCGGCTGTCCATCATCTACGGGCTCGATCCCGTCCACCAGCTCGTGGACCTCGTCGGGCCCGCGTACGCCAAGGACATCCTCTACTCCGCGCGCGCGCTGGACGCCGACGAGGCCCTGCGCATCGGCTTCATCCAGCGGCTGGTGCCGCCGGGCGAGCTGGAGACGACGACCTACGACTACCTGCGCACGGTGGCGGCCAACGCGCCGCTGTCCGTCCGCGGGACCAAGGCGCAGATCCGCGCGATCTTCGAGGGCGTGACCGACGCGCATCGCGCCCACCTCCGGGAGCTCGGCGTCGAGACCGTCCAGAGCCACGACTACCGCGAGGGCACGCGCGCGTTCATGGAGAAGCGCGCCCCGCGCTTCGAGGGTCGCTGAGAGCGTCGGAAACTCGGCGCCCCCTCGTGCCGGCCCGCCCGTCGAGGACCGCGCGATCCGGATCGCGTGCCTGTCGTCCACCCCGCTGAATCCGCGCGAGGGCAGCGGCACCTTCGTCGGCATCCAGGGGCTCGTCCGCGGGCTCGAGGCGCTCGGTCACCAGGTGTCGATCCGCCCGCTCACGCGCCGCAGCGGCTTTCACACGTTCGATCGGTGGCTCTACAACGCGAAAGTGGCGGTCTCGCCGCCGCGCGACGCGGACCTCGTGGTGGGGTTCGATCTCGACGGGTTCATGTGGGCGCGGCGCCGCCAGTTGCCTTTCGTGGCGAGCCTCAAGGGCATCGTCGCCGACGAGCTGAAGAACGAGCGCGGGTGGGTGCGGGCGCTCCTCGGCGTCCAGGCGCGCTGGGAGCTCCTGAACACCGCCCGCGCCGATCGCGTGCTGGTGACGAGCCATTACCAGGCCCAGGTGGCGCACCGGGAGTACGGCGTGCCCGCCGATCGTCTCGACGTGGTGCCCGAGCCCATCGACGTCGATCGCTGGCGGGCCGACGTCGCGCGCGCGCGGCGGCGCGAGCGCGCCGGGCCGGTGGTGCTCTGCGTGGCGCGCCTGTACCCGCGCAAGCGCATCGTCGATCTCATCGAGGCGGGCGCGCGGATGCGCGACGTCGTGCCCGGGCTCGAGATCCGGATCGTCGGCGACGGGCCGGAGCGCGCCGCCGTCGAGGCGCGCTGCCACGAGCTCGGGCTCGCGGGCATCGCGCGGCTCCTCGGCGACGTGTCGCGCGAGCAGCTCGTCGAGGAGTACGCCAACGCGGACTGCTTCTGCCTGCCCAGCGTGCAGGAGGGCTTCGGCATCGTCTTTCTCGAGGCGATGACGGCCGGGCTCCCCGTGGTGGCGTGCCGGGCCGCGGCGATCCCCGAGGTGGTCCTCGATGGACGCACCGGCGTGCTCGTGCCGCCGCGCGATCCCGCCGCGCTCGCGCGCGCGCTTGGCGACCTGCTCGCCGCGCCCGACCGCGTGATCCTGCTCGGCGCCGCCGGACGGCAGTGGGCCGCGTCGTTCACGCCGGAACGGGTCGCCCGCCGGTTCCTGGACGCTGTACACTCGATCACGGAGGGCACATCGTGACACCGGGACGGGTCTACGTGACGCGCAAGTTCACGTTCTCCGCCGCGCATCGCTACTGGCGGCCGGAGTGGAGCGCCGAGGAGAACGCGCGCGTCTTCGGCGCCCTCACCGTGACCCACGGGCACAACTACGTGCTCGAGGTCACCCTCGCCGGCCCCGTCGATCCCGACACCGGCATGGTGATGGACCTCGCCGAGCTCAAGCGCATCGTCACCGACGCCGTGATCGCGCGCTTCGATCACGCCGACCTCTCCGCCGATCCGCTCTTCGCCGGCGGCGTCATCGCCACCACCGAGAACCTGGTGCGGGCGGCGTGGGACCTGCTCGCGCCCAAGCTCGGCGCCGACCGGCTGTACCGGCTGCGCCTCGCCGAGGATCCCACGCTGTCCGTCGAGTACTTCGGCCCGTGACGACCTACGCGCTGACCCGCCGCTACCACTTCAGCGCGGGCCACCGGCTCGAGAGCGCGGCGCTGAGCCCGGAGGACAACGCGCGCGTCTACGGGCAGTGCTATCGCCCCCACGGCCACAACTACGACGTGGAGGTCACGGTGGCCGGGGCGATGGATCCCGCCACCGGCATGGCCGCCGATCTCGGCGAGCTCGACGCCGTCGTGGCGCGCGTGCTCCTCGAGCGGGTCGACCACTACGACCTGTCCAGCGCCGTCCCCGCCCTCGCCGGCGTCGTCACCACCGGCGAGAACCTCGCCCGGACGTTCTGGGAGTGGCTGGCCCCCGCGCTGCCCGCGGGAAGCCTCCGGCGCGTCGCGGTGGTGGAGACGGCGAACAACACCTTCGAGTACTTCGGATGAGGAGCCACATGCCCGCGCCCGACGACGACGCGACGACCAATGGCGATCCGCTGACCCCCCACGTGCGCGAGATCCTCAAGGAGCTGGGCGAGGATCCCGACCGGGAGGGGCTCGAGCGCACGCCCGCCCGCGTGGCCAAGGCCTTCCGGTACCTCACCTCGGGCTACGGCAAGGACGTGCACGAGGTGCTGAACGAGGCCCTCTTCACGGAAGAGTACGACGAGATGGTCGTCGTGAAGGACATCGACTTATTCTCGATCTGCGAACATCACCTTCTCCCCTTCATGGGCAAGTGCCACGTGGCGTACATGCCGGGGCGGAAGATCGTGGGCCTGTCGAAGATCCCGCGTCTCGTCGATATGTTCGCGCGGCGGCTCCAGGTGCAGGAGCGCCTCACCACCCAGATCGCCCACACGCTCAACGAGGTGCTGCAGCCACGAGGCGTCGCGGTGGTGATGGAGGCGCTTCACCTGTGCATGCTCATGCGCGGAGTCGAGAAGCAGAACTCCAAGGCCGTGACCTCGGCCATGCTGGGCGCGTTCCGTGACAACGCCGAGACCCGCGCGGAGTTCATGGAATTGATCAAGTCGCGCGCGGGCCTGGTCATCTGAGCGTGCCGGCGCCGGAGAGCCCGACATGAAGCTCGAAGGGCAGGTCGCGCTGGTGACGGGGGCGGGGCGGGGGATCGGACGCGCGATCGCCGTCGCGTTCGCCAAGGAAGGCGCCGACGTCGTCCTCGCCGCCCGCTCGAGCCACGAGCTCGCCGCCGTCGCGCGCGAGGTGGAGGCGACCGGGCGCCGGGCGCTCGCCGTGCCCACCGACGTGCGCCAGGAGCCCGCGGTGGCCGCGATGGTGCGCCGTGCGGTGGCCGAGCTCACGCGGATCGACGTGCTCGTGCACGCGGCCGGTGTCGCGGCCTTCGGTCCCGTCACCGACGCCAAGCCCGAGGACTGGGACCAGACCATGGCCGTGAACCTTCGCGGCGCCTACCTCTGCGCCCGGGCCGTGCTGCCCGTCATGGTGGCGCAGCACCGGGGCACCATCATCAACGTGGGGTCGATGGTGACGAGCCGGACGCTGGCCGGCAGCGCCTCGTACACCGCGTCCAAGTACGGGCTCCTGGGGTTCTCGCGCGTGCTCGCCGAGGAGATGCGGCCCCATGGCGTGCGGGTGGGGGTGCTGTCCGCGGGCGCCGTTGACACCCCCCTCTGGGACGCCATCCCCTCGCCCCCGGACCGGGCCCGCATGCTCAGGCCCGAGCAGGTGGCCGACGCCGCCGTGTTCATGGCCAGCCTGGCCCCCAACGGCACCCTGGAGGAGCTGACACTCTTGCCCGCGGGGGGCGTGCTCTGACGCGCTTTGCTATAATGGGCGACGTGTTTGCACGACACCCGGACAGATCTCAAGGAGACAGAGAATGATCACGTTGACCGAGGCGGCGGCGAAGAAGATCAGCGACCTTCGGCTGGAGGAAGGCAAGCCCGAGTGGGGCCTCAGGATCCGCCTCGTCGGGGGCGGGTGCTCCGGCATGTCGTACGAGCTCGGGTGGGAGGAAGCGCCCGCCGATGACGACAACGTGGTCGAATCCCAGGGCGTCAAGGTCTACGTGGACCGTCGCAGCGTGCCCTACGTCACGGGCAGCGAGATCGACTACGTGGACAACACCATGCTGGGCGCCGGCTTCGCCATCAACAACCCGAACGTGAAGTCGTCCTGCGGCTGCGGCTCGTCGCACCAGTTCTGATTCGCCCGCGCTGTCCATGAAGGTGAACGTGCGGTTGTTCGCCCGCTACCGTGAGGCGGCGGGCCGCGACCGTGTCGAGCTGGACCTGCCCGACGGGGGCACGGTGGAGGCGGCGTGGGCCGCGATGGCCGCCCGGTTCCCCGTGCTCTCCGAGTACCGTCCCTTCACGCTGTTCGCGGTGGGCAACGACTACGTTCCGGGTGACCGCGCGCTCGCGCCCGGGGAGGAGCTCTGCCTGTTTCCGCCCGTGAGCGGTGGCGCCGCCGGATGCCGCCGGCATGGACCTGATCGCCGTCACGACCGAGCCGCTGTCGGAGCGCGCGATGGCCGACGCCGTGGCCGACCCCGGGGCCGGCGCCATCGGGCTCTTCTCGGGCGTGGTGCGCGACCAGACGGGCGGCCGCCGCGTGAAGTTCCTCGAGTACGAGGCCCACGCGCCCATGGCCGAGGCGAAGATGCGCGAGATCGCCGCGACGCTGCGGGCGCGCTGGCCGGGGCTCAAGCGGATCGCCATCGTCCACCGCATCGGCCGTCTGGAGATCGGCGAGTCCAGCGTGATGATCGCGGTGTCGTCGCCGCATCGCCGCGAGGCGTTCGAGGCGTGCCACCTGGCCATCGACACGCTCAAGGAGACGGTGCCGGTCTGGAAGAAGGAGCACTTCGAGGACGGCGAGGTGTGGGTGGGCCTGCAGTCCGAGTGTGACCACCGTCACTAGCGCCCCTCTCGTCGCCCGCGCGCTCGAGACCATTCGCCGTCATGGGATGCTCCATGGCGGCGAAGCCGTCTTGATCGGCGTGTCGGGCGGCGCCGACTCGCTGGCCCTCCTGGACGTGCTGGTCGCCCTGGCTCCCGCTCTGCGCCTCGACCTCCACGTGGCGCACGTCCACCACGGGCTCCGCGCCGAGGCGGACGCCGAGGCCGAGGCGGTGCGCGAGGCGTCGGCGCGTCTCCGCGTGCCCTTCCACCTGGAGCGCGTCAGCGTGCGCGCGCGCGCATGCAGCGGCGCGCCGGGCTGGGAAGGTCCGGAGGCGGAGGCGCGCCAGGCCCGCCACGCGGCGTTCCGGTCGCTCGCCACCGCCATCGGCGCCACGCGCATCGCCACCGGCCACAGCGCGGACGACCAGGCCGAGACCGTCCTGATGCGGCTCCTCGCCGGGGCGGGACCGCGCGGGCTCGGCGGGATCGCCCCCATCCGTGGGCCCTACATCCGGCCCTTGATCGAGACGCGCCGCGCGGCCATCGAGGATCACCTGCGCGCGCGGGGCCTCACGTGGGTCGAGGACGCGACCAACCGCGATCCCGCGTTCCTCCGCAATCGCGTCCGCCACGACCTGCTGCCGTTCCTCGGAGCGCGGCTCGACCCCGACATCGTCGTCGCCCTGGGACGTGGCGCCGCGCTGGCACGGAGCGCGGTGGCCGACCTCGAGAGCCGCGGCGTCGCCGAGCTGGAGCGGCTGGGGCGTCCGGACGGGCACGGGCTGCTGCTGGCCGTCGCGCGGCTCCGCGCGCTGCCCGAGGACCTCGGCGCCGAGGTCCTGCGCCAGGCCGCGTTCCGCGTCCAGCCGAGCCAGGCGCCGCTCCGCGCCCCCGCCCATCGCGCGCTGCGCCAGGTCCTGGAAGCGTCCGGACCGCGGAGGGCGCTCCGGCTCGGGCGCGCGCGGATCGAGCGGAGCGGGCGCTGGCTCCTCGTGAGCGTCGGCCCGCGAGACGCCCTGGCCGAGCGCGCGTGGCTCGTTCCCGGGCGGCTCTCCCTCCCGGAGCTGGACGCCTCCCTCGAGGCCCGCTACGTGACGGCGTCTCCCGACTACCGGCCGCCGCGCCACGCCGCGGGCGTCGCCTTCGACGCCGACCGGCTCCCGTCCCCTCTCGTCGTCCGGGGCCGCCGGCCCGGCGACCGGTTCGAGCCCTTCGGCGGCGCGGGGACGCGGCGGCTCAAGTCGTTCCTCATCGATGCCGGCGTGCCCCGCTGGGACCGGGCGCGCGTGCCGCTCCTCGAGGCGGGCGGCGAGATCGTGTGGGTCGTCGGCCTCCGGCGCGGCGCGATCGGCGCCGGTGACCACGGCGAGCCGGCGTATCCTCGAGGTGACACTGTCCGCGCCGCTGGCGGCCCCCTGGACCCCCGGAGTAAGATGCTCGCCGGAGGACCGCCCATGATCAGCCGCTCCGCCGCCATCCTGCTCGTCGGCTTCACGGTGATCGGCGCCTCGCCCGCCATCGCCCGGGCCCAGACGGCCCCGGCGCCGGGCCCGTCCGCGGAGTCGCAGCGCGTGCTGCAGTCGCTGGAGGACGCGTTCGCGGCCGTCGCGGACCGCGTGATGCCGTCGGTGGTCAACGTGAGCGTGAAGGCCGCGAAGGGCGCGGCGGCCGACGGGCCGTCGGACCCGCCCGAGGCCGAGGAGCGCTTCCGCGAGTTCTTCGGGCGTGAGTTCTTCGAGCGGTTCTTCCGGCGCCGGACGCCCCGCGACGAGGGCCGGGCCGCCGGCTCGGGCGTGATCGTGGACGCGCGCGGCTACATCCTCACCAACAACCACGTCGTGGAGAACGCCGGCGAGATCGAGGTGCGGCTCTCGGACGACCGGAAGTTCTCGGGCACGCTCGTGGGACGCGATGCGAAGACGGACCTCGCGGTGGTGAAGATCGACGCGCCGCCCGCGTCGCTCCCCGTCGCGGAGCTGGGCGACTCCGACCGTCTCCGGATCGGGCAGTGGGCGATCGCCATCGGGAACCCCTTCGGGCTCGACCGCACGGTGACGGTCGGGATCGTGTCGGCCACCGGCCGCAGCCGCGTGGGCGTGGCCACCTACGAGGCGTTCATCCAGACCGACGCGTCGATCAATCCCGGCAACTCCGGCGGGCCGCTCCTCGACCTGCGGGGGCGCGTGATCGGGATCAACACCGCGATCGTGGCCAGCGGGCAGGGCATCGGGTTCGCGATCCCCATCAACATGGCCCGCAGCATCATGGAGCAGCTCGTGGCCCGCGGGCGTGTCGTGCGCGGCTGGCTCGGGATCGTGATCCAGGACCTCACCGAGGACCTCGCCGCCGGCTTCGGCACCACGGCGGGCAGCGGCGTGCTCATCTCCGACGTGATGCCGGACGGGCCGGCCGAGGCGGCGGGCGTGAAGCCCGGCGACATCATCGTGGAGTTCGCGGGCGCGCCGATCAAGGAGGTGACCGACCTCCAGCGGCGGGTGGCCGCGGTGGAGCCGGGCCGGCCTACTCCGCTCACCGTGCTCCGCGACAGGAAGCGCACACCGCTGAGCGTGAAGATCGGCGAGCAGCCGGTCGACGAGACCGTGGTGGCGGCGAAGCCCCGCGAGGAGTCCTTCGGGCTCAGCGTCGAGCCGCTCTCGCCGGAGGCGGCCGACCGGCTCGGCGTCAGCGGCCGGCCCGGCGTGGTCGTCACGCAGGTCACGCCGGGCAGCTCGGGCGCGGAGGCGGGGATCCGGCCCGGCGACGCCATCCTCGAGGTCAAGCGCCAGCCCGTCGGCAGCGTCGAGGCGTTCCGGAAGGTCATGGCCGCGGTGAAGCCGGGCGAGGTCGTGCCCGTCTACCTGCGGCGCCGCGGCGAGGGCCGCGGCGAGTACGTCGTCCTGAAGGCTCCGGAGAAGTGAGCGCGGCCGCGACCGCGGCGGCGTACCAGCCGCAGCCCGTCGTCCTCGTCATCGACGACGAGCCCGGCGTGCGCGAGTCGGTGCGCGAGCTCTTCAAGGGCGAGTGCGAGGTCCTCGAGGCCGAGGACGGCGCCGCCGGCCTCACGCTTGTCCGCTCGCGCCGGGTGGACGTGGCCCTGCTCGACGTGCGGCTGCCCGGCGAACGCGGGCCCGTGGTCCTGCCGCGGATCCTCGACATCGACGACGCGGTGGCGGTCATCCTGATGACCGCGCTGCCCGACGTGCGCACGGCGGTGGAGTGCATCAAGGCGGGCGCCTACGAGTACATCGCCAAGCCCTTCGACGTGGACGAGATGCGCGCCCTCGTGCGGCAGGCCGCGCAGAAGCGCCAGCTCGAGCGCCAGGTGTCCTACCTCCGCGACGAGCTCGACCGCGCCCACGGCTTCGACGCCCTCGTGGGGCGCCACCCGTCGATGGTGCGCCTCTACGAGATGATCGCGCAGGTCGCCCAGACGCACGCCACCGTGCTGATCACCGGCGAGAGCGGCACCGGCAAGGAGCTGGTCGCGCGGGCCATCCACCGGCAGAGCCCGCGCCGCGACGAGGCGTTCGTGGCCGTGAACCTGGCCGGCATCCCCGAGACGCTGATCGAGTCGGAGCTGTTCGGCCACGAGAAGGGCGCGTTCACCGGGGCCCAGGCGCGCAAGCTCGGCAAGTTCGAGCTCGCCCACAACGGCACGCTGTTCCTGGACGAGGTCGGCAGCCTGCGCGTGGACCTCCAGGCCAAGCTCCTGCGCGCGCTGCAGGAGCGCGAGGTCGAGCGGCTCGGCGGCACGCGCCCCATCCCCGTGGACGTCCGGGTGATCGCCGCCACCAACGTGGACCTCAGGCAGGCGGTGCGCGCAGCGCGCGTTCCGCGAGGACCTCTACTACCGGCTCAACGTCGTGCCCCTGACCGTGCCGCCGCTCCGCCTGCGGAAGAGCGACATCCCGGGGCTGGCCGAGCACTTCATCAAGCAAGTACGCGCGCGAGTTCAAGCGGGACGTGCGCGGCATCTCGCGCGGCGCGCTGCCCGCGCTCGCCGGCTACGACTGGCCGGGCAACGTGCGCGAGCTCGAGAACGTGATCGCGCGGAGCGTGGCCCTGGCCACGCGGCCGGTGATCCGGCTCGACGACGTGCCGCTCGACCTGTCCATGCAGGAGGTGGCGGCCCGGAGCGGGGAGATCACGGCGGGACCGCTCACGCTGAAGGAGGCGCGCGACCGGTTCGAGCAGGCCTTCATCCTGCGCGCGCTCGAGCGGGAGAACTGGAACCAGAGCCGCGCCGCGCTGAGCCTGGGCGTGCACCGGAACACGCTCCTCGCGCGGCTCGCGGGCTGGGGGATCCGGCGCGAGGGCGAGGGACCCACCCGCGGAGCCGCTGACTCAGTGCCGTCCTGACCCGTCTCACCGCCACCCTGTCCGGGCGCGCGGGTTGGATCACGGCGATGTCGAGGGTTGCGGTGGGTCAGCCGTTGCCGAGGGGGGCCGGCAAGACACGCGGCTCACCGTGCTGACCCTACCGCTGGCTCCATGGTGGAGTGGGGAACCGGGGCTTTGCCGTGGCCAATTGATCGGGCCACACCACCCCTTCACACCGTCTTGCCACTGCACGAAGAGACCCTTGTTGGCGATCTGGTATCCGCGCTCGTCGACGGCATAGTCCCCGAAAATGGTCTTGGTCTTGACCTTCAGCAGCTGTTCGCGGAGCTTCTCGGAGTCCAGACTACCGGCCTGTCTCGCCGTCTCCGTGAAAAGCCGGCAGCCGGCGTAGGCGCCGGCGGCGTGCAAGCTCGGAGCCCGGTTGAACTCTCTCTGATAGGCCTCGACGAACTCCTTGACGCCGGGGTACGGAAGGCTCGGCTCCCACGGGGACGCGCCGTACGTGAACTCGGCCGCCTTCCCGAGTTCCCTCTGGAACTCTGCGACCGCGGTGGTGGTCCCAAACATCTTGACGTTGAGATCCCGCTCCTGCATCTGACGGGTGAAGGCGATGAAGTCGCTCAAGTTCGCGCTGGAAACGCCGAGGACGTCGGGATTCGCCGCCTTGACCTTCGCCAGGATGGCCGAGAAGTCCTTGCTGCCCTTGCCGTACTCTTCGTGCAGGACGACGTCCATGCCCTTCTTCTTCGCGAACTCGGTGGTTCCCTTGGCGACGGACCTGGGAAACAGCGTGTCCTCGGTGATCAGCGCCACGGTCTTGAGCCCGTGACGTGCGCCGACCTCGATCAGCCCCATCAGGAACAGCTCCGAGGGTCCGAGCTGCATGAACAGGTAGCGCCGGCCCTGCTCCCAGATCGAGGAGGTTGCGGCCAGTGGCGCGAGCATCACCTTGCGATGCTTCTCCGACACCGGCGCGACGGCTTCCGTGAGCGGCGAACCGTAGGGCCCCATCACCGCATCCACCTTCTCCTCGACGATGAGCTTCTCGTAAGAGCGGGCGCGATCTTCGAGTCGGACTTGTCATCGTAGATCACGAACTCGATCGTCCGACCGAGGATGCCGCCCTGCCTCGTTGACGTGCTTCTGACAGAGCAGGTAGCCGTTCCGCGCAGGCACGCCCTGCGTGTCGTAGGCCCCTGTCTGCGACATCGTGGCCCCGATCCGGATCGGCGGCTGGGCCATGCTCGGCCCCGTCACCGCGATGGCGAGGATCGCCGGAAGTCCCACGAGCGCCCGCAATGCCCTGGTCTTGTCCATGAGAGGCCTCCTTTCGCCGCGCCCATGACGCGCTGACGTGGGGAACGTACGTCGCCTCCCCAGATGTGTCCAATGCATATCTGGTAGTCTTCTTCATGCAGAAATCGAGAGAAGACCGATGAACCTGCGTTACCTTGAGACCTTCGTCCGCATCGCCGATGCCGGCAGCATCGCGCGGGCGGGCGCGCGGCTGAACGTGAGCCAGCCCGCCGCCTCGCGCCAGGTTCTCGGGCTCGAGGCGGAGCTGGGCGTGCGGCTCTTCGACCGGATCGGCCGCCGACTTCGGTTGACGTCAGAGGGCGAGGATCTGCTTCGGCAGAGCCGTCGGCTTCTGATGGAAGCCGAGTCGCTCGAGGCGCGAGCCCGGGACCTCCGGGGCGGCCAGACCGGTATCTTGCGCGTGGGAGCGACCCCGATGGTGATCGAGACGACGCTCTCGGGGTTCCTGAGCCGCTACCAGCGCCGTCATCCCGGTGTCGAGGTGCACTTCGTGGAGGATGGCGGCTTGCGCTTACTGAACCGCCTCGAGCAAGGAGACGTTCACCTGGCCCTTGTCGTGCCCAGCGATCGCTACCAGAGCAGGCTCCTCTATCCGGTCCACAACCTGGGCGTGCTGTCGGACAAGCACCCGCTCAGCCGCCGTCGCGTGCTCGACGTCGTGGACCTGGCCAATGAGCCCTTGCTTCTCCTCCACCGTACCTTCGGTTCGCGCGAGTGGTTCGACGCCGCCTGTCACGTCGCGCACATTCGACCGCGCGTGCTCCTGGAGAGCGCGGCGCCTCACGCTCTCATTGCGCTGACCGAGATCGGGTACGGCGTCTCCGTGGTTCCGTCCACGGCAAGGATTCCACCGGGCGTGCGGGCGGTGGCCTGGTCCAACGCCAGGCATCGATCGGGAGGTGGATCACCGTCGCCTGGGCCCCTCAGCGATCGCTGCCGGCGTACGCCGAGCAGTTTGCCGGCGAGCTCGCGGTGGAGTGCCGGCGTGACTATCCGGGCCGCCATCTCATTCGCCGGGCACCACCGCTGCCCCGCCCGAAGCCGTGATCGTTCCCGCCGCGGGCCCGACCTCGAACGGGCTAGCGCGATGAGGCCGCACGACGCCAATGCCAAGGTCGGGCAGCCCAACCCGACTGCCGCCTCTGCACTGACCTGACGGTCGTTCCCTGGCGCGGACGAGAACTACGGTCGTCAAGGCGGCAGGTGCGACGCAACTGGCAGTACTCACGTAACGAGCTCTCCGGGAAACCCGGGGCGGTTCAGGGTCAGCGGCGCCGGGGCGGCGCGACGGAGAGCCTGAGCGCGGGCACGGCCGTCCGGAGCATCTCCCCGATCGTCGGGACGATCGCCCGCGAACGGGGCCCATCCACGGGGCCCGCCGCCGGGGCGGCTCGCGAGCGCGTGCGCCAGGTCGGCCGCGCGCACGCGGGTGACGACGCCGTCGAGCGAGCGGAAGCGGACCGTCAGCCCCGCGTCCAGCACGAAGGTGGCGGGCCGGGCGATGCCGCCTTTCTCCGCGGGATCGAACAGGCCCCACGCGCGCACGAGCTGCGCCTCGGGGTCGCAGAGCAGCGGGAAGGGCAGGCCATACCGCCGCCGAACCTCCTCGGCTCGCCCGGGCTCGTCCACCGAGACAGCGGCGATGCCGATGCCGGCCGCGGCCATCTCGGCGTGGTGCTCGCCGAGCTCCGCCAACTGGCGGAGGCAGAAGGGTCACCAGTGGCCGCGGAAGAAGACCAGCAGGAGACCCGGCTGGCCGAGCGTCGAGAGGGGCCGAGGATGCCTTCGGAGTCCCTCGGCGCCGCGTCCTCGACGGTGTCCCCCACCTCCGGCACGCCGGCGGCTCTCCATGCCGGACGCGGGGGCGCCTCACTCCATGCGGGAGCCGCCGGGGCCGCGGAGGCCGACCACGTTTTCGTGCGATCCGTTCCCGGGAAGCGCACGCATCGGCACCGGGACCCAGACTTCTCGGCTGAAGTTGTACTCGAAGACCGCGCCGTCGGGCGTCAATCCGTAGAGGACGGCGCCTTTCGGAGTCGAGGCCGTCGCTATCTGCGCGAAGCTGATCGTCTCGCTTGCCAAGGTACCCTCCTGGAGGAATCCGAGGACACTCGTCAGGCACGTGGAGTCGGCGGGGTTGGAGACAAGAAAAGCGTACCGCCGACGACCCGGCGGCGCCATCACTTGCGCGGCTCGATGTCCCACGCCCGGACGCGCGCCGGCGCCCTGACCGCCTCACCGCGCCTCCGACCTGAACGCGTGGAACGCGGCGCCCAGCCGCAGGAGATCCGACACGCCCGCCCGTTGCGCCGGGTCCACGTGCCCCAGCGCGCCCACGATGACCCCGCGCGCCGGTCGTCCCGCCCGCCGCGAAGCCTCGAGGAGCCGGAGCGCCTCCGTGTAGGGCACCGCCGGGTCGTCGCGCCCGTGGACCACGTAGAGGCGGGCGCGGAGCTCGCCGAGGCGGCCGCCGGGCGAGAGCTCGTCGAGCAGACGCTTCGTCGACGACGGCAGCGCGTCGAGCAGGGCGTCCACGGCCTCGGGATCGCGGTTGTCCAGGAGGCGCTGCGCGCCCGCGTCGAGCAGCTCGACGTTGGCGCGCGCGAACCGGCCGACGGCGTCACGATCCGTCTCGCGCCGGCCCACGACCTCTCCGAACCGGTACGCCCCGGTCAGCGCGTAGCGCAGCAGCTCGCGCGCCGAGGCGTAGCCCCCGAGGAGGAGCACGGCGGTCACGTCGCCGGCGATCCCGGGCTCCGCGGCGGCGAGGAGGGCGGGCCCGCCGCCGACGCTCACCGCCAGGATGGACACCGGCGTGTGTCCGGCGTCGCGCAGCGCGATGACGGCCCGGCGCACCGTGCCGGCGTCCTCCGGCCTCAGGCGGAGCCGGGTGAGCCCGTCGACGGTCGGCACCGCCACCGCCCATCCCGTCCGCGCCAGGAGGATCGCCGCGCTGACCAGCGACGGCTCGTCCTTGCCGCGGGGCGCCAGCCCGTGCACGAGCACGAGACCGGGCGGCGGGACCACGCGACGGGGGACGTGGAGATCGACGCCGGCCGCGAGCGGCCGCGTCGCCGGCGCCTCGGTCAGGACCGACAGCACGGGCCAGCGGCCCGCGGAGAGGAACTCGGTGAGGAAGGCGGCGGTGGTCGCGGCGCTCCAGGCCCCGTCGAGCACGGGCGCGCAGAGGACAAATGCGACGAGCAGCCAGGCGAGCCGGGCGCCCACAGGGGCGTCCGCCCGCGGCCGGCTACTTACGGTTGACGCACTTGATGAGGCGCCAGCCGTTGAAGAGGTTGACCTTGGTGGAGAACTCCGGCGTCAGCCCCACGCGCTTCAGGAGCGGCTCCAGCGGCAGGTTCGACTTCCATCCGAGCCGCGTGCACACCGGCGCCACCAGGTCCTCGATGCGCCCCACCACGCGCCGCTCGCTGCGGAAGTGGTTGAGAACGACGATGCTGCCCCCCGGCTTGACCACGCGCCGCATCTCGCGCAGCACGCTCACGGGATCCGGCACCGCGCTGATCGTATACGTGGCCACCGAGGAGTCGAACTCGTTGTCGTCGAACTCCATCACGGTGGCGTCCATGGCGCGGAGGGACACGTTGGTGAGCCCCAGCTCGGCCACCTTGTCGTAGGCCTTCCTGAGCATCTCCTCGGACAGGTCGATCCCGGTGAGCCGACAGCGCGCGGGGTAGATGGGCAGGTTGAGTCCGGTGCCGATGCCCACCTCGAGCACGTGATGGCCGGGCTCGATGCCGAGGGCCCGAATGGCCGCCTCCCGACCCGGATGGAAGATCCAGTCGAACACCAGGTCGTAGGCCGGGGCGTACAGCTTGTACGCTCGCTTCACCTGCCTCTTCTCCAGTGCGACGTCCACCCTTGGCGTCCTCCTCGCTTCCCGTGGCTTCATGAAGAGTTCCTGGTGAGGTTCGGGCCTAGCGGCCGCAGTAATAACACACCCTTCGCGGGCTTGCCAAGAGTGCGATTTCCCCCTGTCGGGCAAGGAGATAGCCGGCAACCGAGACCGAGGCACGGCAGTGTCACGACCGGCCGTTCGGGCCCAGGGCCCGGAGGAAGCGCCGCATGATCCGGGCCGCCGACCGCCGGCTCGACCGGGTCTCCTCGCCGCCCCGGAGGAGGCGCTCGAGGGGGATCACGGCCTTGGCCATCGTGCGGTGGCCTCCCGCCGACCCCACGTCACCGAACGCGGCTCGCACCACGTCGCCCGCGCTCTTGACGTAGCCGACGTTCCGTACCGAGATGTGGACCTCGTCGTCGACGACGCCCGAGACCACCGACCACTCGACGCCCTCCGCCTGGAGCCCGAAGTCGGCGAACTGCGGGATCTGGTCCACGGTGGCCACGTGCCCCAGGTGGGAGAAGAAGACGCCGCGCACGATCCGGCGCCGGGCCAGGCCCTGGGCGAGCGCGTCGAGGGCGGACTCGGACAGCTCGGGGCGCTCGATCCGCCGCATCGCGTTGTGGTTCGCCAGGAGGTAGAGGAACGAGAAGGCCTCCAGGTCGGCGCGGGTGCCGCCGCGCTCCAGGCCCAGCGTGTCGGACTTGATCCCGTAGAGGAGCGCGGTGGCCACGCGCTGGGTGATCTTGGCGTCGGCGGCGCGGAGGTATTCGACGAGGATCGTCGAGGTGGCGCCGTAGGACGGACGGACGTCCTTGATGCGGGCCCGGACGGGGCGCTCGACCGGATGGTGGTCGATGACGAGGTCGACCTCCTCGAAGCGGAGCTCCTCGAGGAACGACGGCTGCACGTCCACCATGGCGACGCGGTCGAACTCCGCCAGCGCGGCGGCGGAGATCGATGCCACCTCGATGTCGAGGATCTTGCACATCGCCAGGTTCTCCGGCCGGGTGATGGTGCCGAAGGTGCAGAGCGGCGCCGACGTGCGCGGCCGGCCGAGGAGGATCCGGAGGGCGAGGGCGGAGGCGATCGCGTCGGGATCGGGGTCGTCCTGCATCAGGATGAGGATGCGCTCGGCGCCCTCGAAGTGGGCCCGGATCCGGTCGACCTTGGCCCGGGTGAGGGCCCGCTCCAGCGCGGGCCGCACCATCTGCTCGCCGAAGTCGCCGAGCCCGACGTTGGTCACGCCGGGGAGGGGGTGCTCGTCGTCCGTCACCGCGAGGACGGGCACGTCGGGAAGGGCGCCGGACACGACCTCGGCGATGCGGGGCAGCTGCCGCGGGGGCGCGCCGACGATGAGCGGGCCGCGGTGGGCGCGCAGGGCGTGCTGGTACGCCTCCGGGTCGTCGAGGCTGCCCGTCACCACGTGATGGTCCCGCCGGGCGATGCGGCCGCGGAGGCTGGCGCGCTCGACCAGGTATACCGGCGCCTCTCCGGGCAGGTCGAGTCCACCCACCAGGTGCTCGAGAAGATCGACGGGGCAGAGGAGCACGTACCGCATCAGGCGCGTCCCCGGTACCCGACGGACGCAACGCTCATTGTCGATCGGCTCGGGAGTTCGGCCAAGCGAAATCTCATGGTGCCCGGTCGCCGCCGCGTCCGGCGGCCCGCACGGCGCTCCGATGTTTCTACTCCAGGCGGCGGGCGTCGGCAAGCGCCGGGTGCGCTTGGCGCCGCGGAGCGTTCCGCCGTCGGCGGGACCCGGGCTTCCTGCTACTCTACCGTCCGGCAATGAGCGATCCCGTCGTCTTCCGAGATCTCGCGCTCGTCCTCGCGGCCGCCGTCGGCGGCGGAGCCCTCGCATGGTGGGCGCACCAGCCCCTTATCCTGGGCTACGTCTTCGGCGGGCTCCTCATCAGCCCGCTGACGCCGGGTGTGTCGATCTCCGACCCGCGAACGTTCGACCTCTTCGCGGAGGTCGGTGTGGTGCTCCTCATGTTCTCGGTGGGCATCGAGTTCTCGGTGCGGGACCTCCTCCGCGTCCGCACGGTGGCGCTCCTCGGGGGCCCGCTGGGGATGATCGCGTGCGCGGGGCTTGGCCTCGGCACCGCCTTCGTGCTCGGCTGGCCACCCCTGCAGGGCGTGATCGTCGGGCTCGTCACCTCGGTGGCGAGCACCATGGTGCTGACGCGGCTGCTCCTCGACCGGGGCGAGCTGCACTCCCGCCACGGGCGGGTGATGATGGGCATCAGCCTCGTCGAGGACCTCGGCGTCGTGGTCCTGATCGTGCTGATCCCCGCCCTCGGCGCCCTCGAGCCCGGCCGCCTCCTCGCGATCGGCCTCGCCCTCGGCAAGGCCCTGGTGATCCTCGCGCCGTTCGCGTTCCTCGTCGCCAAGGGCATCCCGCCGCTGATGTCGCGGATCGCGCGCACGCACAACGAGGAGCTGTTCCTGCTCGTGGCCCTGGCCATCGCGCTCGGCACCGCGGCGCTCACCCAGGCCGTCGGGCTGTCCCTGGCCCTGGGCGCGTTCCTCGCCGGCCTCATCATCAGCGAGTCCGACTACGCTCACGAGACGCTCGCGCGCATGCTCCCGCTCCGCGAACTGTTCGGCGCGCTGTTCTTCGTGACCGTGGGCGCCCTCATCGACCCGCGGGTCCTCGTCCACAGCCTCCCCACGCTGGTGGCGATCGTCTTCCTCGTGGTGGTCGGCAAGGCGCTGGTGCGCACGGCGATCGTGCGCGTCTTCGGCGAGTCCTGGGCCAACGCGGTGCTGGTGGGGATCGGGCTCGCCCAGATCGGCGAGTTCTCATTCGTGCTCGTGCAGGTGGCCCGGACGGCCGGGCACGTGGGCGACGAGATCTACAACGCCACCCTCGCCGCGTCGCTGTTCACCATCCTCCTGAACGCGCTCCTCACCCGCGAGGCCCCTCGCTGGCTCCTGCGCGCCCAGGTGGCGGCGGCCGAGCCCCAGGGCCTGGCGCGCCCCACCGAGTGGGTGCGCGGCCACGTCGTCCTGTGCGGGTTCGGGCGAGTGGGCAGCGCGGTCGGCGAGGCGCTCGAGACGTTCAACATTCGGTTCGTGGTCATCGAGCTGGACCCGGACATCGTCAAGGGGCTCAACGCGCGCAGGGTGCCGTGCATGTTCGGCGACGCCGCCAACCGGCGGCTGCTCGAGCGCGCGGGCGTCGATCGCGCGGACCTGGTCGTGGTGACGCTGCCCGAGTTCGATCGGACGCGCCGGGTGGTGCGCGAGGTCCGCCAGCTGAACGCGACGGCGCCGCTCCTGGTCCGCGCCCACCACGCCTCCGCGATCGAGGACCTCGTGCAAGGCGGGGCGAGCGAGGTCATCCAGCCGGAGATGGAGGCGGCGGCCACGCTGATCCGTCACGCGCTGCGGCGGCTGTCGCTGCCCCACGACCCCGTGATCGCCTACCTCGAGCGGTTCCGCGCCACCCTCGAGCCATCGCGGCCGCCGACCGCCGCCGCCGGCGACGACCTGCCCCGCGTCGCCGAGGTGCGCGTCGAGCGTGGCGCGCTCGCCGACCAGTCACTGCGGGAGGGGCGCATCCGCGAACGGCTCGGCGTCACCGTGGTGGCGATCGTCCATCCGGACGGCGACCTGGTCGTGAATCCTGACGCCGAGGCGATCATGCGGCCGGGTGACGTGGTCCGCGTGTTCGGCCTGCCCGCGCAGATCGAGGCCTTCCGCCGCGAGGCTGCGACTGCAGTGTGAGCCGAGCCAAAGGCGAGGCGAACGTATATGGAAATGCAGTGGAAACGACCGCAGCGGCGCTAGAGAGCAGACGCAAAGGCAAGGCGAGCGTACATGCGAATGCAGTGGAAACAACCGCAGCGATCCTGGAGCGCAGACGCGCTCCTACAGCCGACCCGCCACTGACGCGACCGTCGTCCAGACCGCCAGCCCGAACGCCACCACGGTGACCAGCACGGTGAGCGCGGCGAGGACCCGGTCCGCGCCGCCCTCGCTCCGCCGCTCCGAGTAGCCGAGCGCGAAGCCGGCGGCGAACCCGCCCGCGAAGCCGCCGGCGTGGGCGAGGTTGTTCACGCCGGGCATCAGGAAGCCCATCACGAGCAGGATCAGGGTCCACTGCCAGTACTGGCGGAACACCGCCATCCCGTAGAGTCCCGCCGCGCCGCTGGCCGTACGCGACCATGGCGCCGAGCAGGCCGAACACCGCGCCCGACGCCCCGATCGTCGGCGCGCCGCTGGCCCAGTTCGAGAGCAGGAAGCCGCCGACCCCGCCCGCCGTGAAGATCACGACGGCGCGCGCCCGCCCGTAGAGCTCCTCCACCGGCGGCGCGAGGTCGCGGATCCACAGCAGGTTGAAGGCGATGTGGAGCAGGCTCCCGTGGAGATAGATCGCGGTGAGAAGCGTCCACCACCGGCCCGTCTCGATGGCGTCGGCGCCCGTCATGCCGAGGGCGTAGAGGGCGCGGCCGCTCGGGGCCAGGATGTTGAAGACGCCGCGGGCCTGGAAGATCGCCCCGGGATCGAGGGCGAGCGACGCCACGTAGGCGACGACGCAGACCAGGGTGACGACGCGCGCGAGGTCGACGCCGCCGACCAGGCGCCCGAGGGTGGGCCCGAAGCCCCACAGCCCGGGGTTGCGGCGCCCGCAGTAGAAGCACACCGCGGCGTCCACGCGGTTCAGCTTGCCGCACGCGTAGCAGAGGCTCGAGCCCGACGTCTCCGGAACATCGCTCAGGGACGTCGTGCGAGGTGAGCCGAAGGCGAGCCGAGCGTACATGGAAATGCAGTGGAAACACCGCCGCCTCGGGGCCACTCAAGACCCGTCGGGACGGGTGGGCAGCGGGCGCGTCGCGCTCGAGCCGCCGCGTCAGCTCGTCGAGATGGGCCACGAAGGCGCGGCGGCGCTCCGGCGGGATCGGCGCGCCGGGAACGTAGCGCTCGTCCAGGGGATTCACGAACTGGCCGTTGCGGCTCACGCGGTAGTCCAGGTGCGGGCCGGTCGCCAGGCCGGTGGCCCCGACGCGCCCGATCACGTCGCGCTGCCGCACGCGCTGGCCGCGGCTCACGTGCGCCGCGGAGAGGTGGTTGTACATGGTCTCGTAGCCGCGCGCGTGGCGGAGCGTCACGCTGATCCCGTTGCCGCCCGCCCACCCCGCGGCGACGACCGCGCCGTCGGCCACTGCCCGCACCGGCGTGCCGGAGGGGGCGCCGTAGTCGATCGCGAAGTGCGGCCGGACGCCGCCCAGGATCGGGTGCTGGCGCGCGTGGGAGAAGCCGGAGGTGATCCGCGTGAAGTCGAGCGGCGCGCGCAGGAACATCTTCCGCACCGACCGGCCGCCCGCGTCGAAGTACGCGGTCCGTCCCCCCTCGTCGCCGAAGGCCACGCCGGTCAGGGCCTCGCGCCCTGCCGGCACGAACTGCGCGATGTGGACGTCGCCGTAGCCCACGAACTGGCCGTTCGCGTAGCGCTTGTCCACGAGGAGCCGGAAGCCGTCGCCGGGCAGGGCGTCGGCCGCGAAGTCGAAGTCGAACTCGAACATCCGGACGAACGCCGCGGTGAGCCACGCGCCCTCGCCCTGCCGCTCCATGCTCGCGAACAGCGAGTCCTCGAGGCGCCCCGCCACCGCGGCCACGCGCGTCTCCACCGGGGTCAGCGTCGTCTCGGCCACCCATCGCTCGCCGTCCTTCGTGAGCTCGTGACGCTCGAGCGGCGAGCGCCAGTACGTGACGCTCTCGAGCCCCCCGTTGCCGCCGCGCGCGACGAAGAGCCGCTCGCCCGGGCGGAGTCGTCGCATGTCCACCGCGCCGCGGAGCGCGTCGACCATCTCACGCGCCTCGGCGCGCTCGACGCCGCCGCGGACCAGCGCCTGGTGGAGGGTCTCGCGCGGCGCCACGACCGTCTCCGTGACCGCGGGAAGGGCCGCCGCCGTCGCGGGCGGCTCGGGCATCCCGGGGGACGCTCCGGGATCGATGATTGGCGTGACGTGACCGCCCACGCTCACGAGCAGCAGCATCAGCACGCCCAGGGCCGTGTGCACGCGCCACATTCTCCGCACGATACCCCGAGATGCGACCTCGGCCAAGCGCGTCCGCGGGCGGCCGGCTCATGAGCCCCGCGCATCAGGTCGCGTCGCCGGCGGGCTCGGCGGCGGCTTGCTCGTCGCCTCCGCATCTGGTACGACGGACGGCGTGAGCGGCGAATCCCGGGCCGTCGGCGTGCACCTGGTGGGCAGCGTCCCGCTGGCCGACGCGGAGTCCGTGTTCCGGGCGGTGAGCGACGCCGTGGGTCCCTACCTGCGCCGGCTTCCCGACGGAGAGACGGGCGAGCGGCGGCGCTGGATCTTCTTCCAGAGCGTGATGCTCGCGCGCCATCCCGCGATGGAGCCGGACCCCACGGTGGCGCGGTTCCCGCTGCGCCAGTGGGACGGCAAGCTCCTGCGCGAGATCGAGCTGCTCCGGTTCCGCCCGAGCGCCGACCCGGAGCATGTGACGTTCGAGACGGGCTACGCCCCCGCCGCCGCGTCGTCCTACGAGGTCTTCCGCCGGCTCCGGGCGGACGCCGTCATCCCCGCGGGGACACGCCTGCAGGTCTGCCTGCCCACGCCGATGGCGAGCGCCTACATGTACGTGAGCCCGCACGCGCGCGCCGCGTACATGCCGGCGTACGAGCGCGCCCTCGCCCGCGACGTGCGGAGCATCGTCGCGACGATCCCCTCGGCCGACCTGGCCATCCAGTGGGACGTGTGTCAGGAGGTCCTCGTGGCGGAGGGATACTTCCCCGACCAGCCCGCGGATCACCGCGTCCAGATCGCGCGCGAGCTGGCCCGGCTCGGCGACCTCGTGCCCCCGGACGTGGAGATGGGCTATCACCTCTGCTACGGGTCGCCGGCCGACGAGCACCTGGTGATGCCCCGCGACATGGCGCTCATGGTCGGGATGGCCAACGACCTCGGGGCCGCCCTCGCGCGGCGCATCGACTTCCTCCACATGCCGGTCCCGCGGGATCGGACGGATGCCGCGTACTTCGCGCCGCTCTCCGGGCTCGCGGGCGCGGGGACGTTCGAGCTGTACCTGGGCCTCGTCCACCACGCCGACGCCGAGGGCGACCGCGCGCGGATCGCCGCCGCGCGCACCGTCGTGGACGGGTTCGGCGTGTCCTCGGAGTGCGGGTGGGGGCGGACGGATCCGACGCGGGTGGCCGGGCTCCTGGAGAGCCACCGCCGCGCCGCGGAGATCGTGCGGACCGCCGCCATCCGCGGCTAGCGCTCCGAGGGCTTCGGGCGCTCGTCGCCGAGCGCGACGCGCCGCTGGACGGGGAAGACGCGCAGGTCCCATCGCTCGGAGACCAGGCCCCACAGCCCCTGCGGATAGCGCATCATGCCGATCACGGCGAGGGCGCCGAGCAGGATCATGTACCAGGCCCCCTGGTCGGCCAGCGCCTCCCGCACCACGAAGAAGACGGCGGTGCCGATGATCGGTCCCTCGAGCGTGCCGAGGCCGCCGACGACCACGATGAAGATCGTGTAGGCCGTCCAGCCGATCGAGAAGCCGGCGTCGGGCGAGATCCGCAGCAGGTTGAGGTAGATCAGGGCGCCGGTCACGCCGGTCCCGAAGGCGGCGATCAGGTAGACGGCGAGCTTGGTGCGGAGCACGGCGACCCCCAGGCTCTCCGACGCCGGCTCGCTGTCGCGGATCGCCATGAGGCCCAGGCCGAGACGCGAGCGGAGGCAGAGGTACACGGCGAGCACGGCGCCCACGCCGATCGCCACCGCGAGCCCGTACGTCACGATCTCGCGGGTCTCGCGGGCCAGCCCGAACACCGCCTTCAGCGTGCGCCCCGTGCCGCGCCCGAGGAGGTCGGTGTTCGCGACGAGGAGCCGGCACACCTCGGCCACCGCCCACGTCCCCACGGCGAAGGAGGCGCCGCGGAAGCGGAAGACCAGCGCGGCGATGGGGAGCGCGAGCCCCGCCGCGACCACGCCGGCCAGGGGCACGGCGAGGAACGGGTTCACGCCCAGGTCGTCGGCGAGCACGACGAGGGCGTACCCGCCGATCCCGACGTAGGCCTGCTGGCCGATCGACACCAGCCCGGCGTAGCCGGCGAGCAGGTTCCACATCTGCGCGAGGACCAGGAGCGAGATGAACTCCACGATCACGCGCATGAGCCCCGCGTCGCCCGCCCACGGGACGGCGACGAGGCCGGCGACGGCGAGGACGAGGACGGCCGCGCCGAGACGGCTCGCGCGCGCGAACCGAGACGAGATCAATCGACCCGCCGGGACGGCGCGAAGATGCCGGAGGGCCGCAGGAGCAGCACGCCGAGGAACACCAGGTGCCCGGTGAGGACGCCCCAGCCCGGCGACAGCTTCGCGCCCACCGTCTGCGCCACGCCGAGCACGACGCCCCCCACCAGCGTTCCCCAGAGCGAGCCGAGCCCGCCGATGATGACGGCCTCGAAGGCGAAGAGCAGCCGGTCGGGGCCGCTCGCGAACGTGAACGTCGTCCGGATCCCGAGGAAGATCCCCGCGACGGCCACGATGCCGAGCGACAGCGCCATCGCGAGCGCGTAGAGCTGACGGGTGTCGATGCCCATGAGCTGGGCCGTCTCGCCGTCGTCGGACGCGGCCCGGAACGCGCGGCCGATGGCCGACCTGTCCGATCAGGAGCTGCAGGCCCACGAGCAGGAGCACCGCCACCGCGAAGGTCAGCAGCGAGAACCAGCCCACCGCGAGCCCGCCGCCGAGCGGCAGGCTCGCCGTCTCCAGCCCGCCCGGGTTGAGCCGCCGCGAGTCGGCCGAGAACGCCTCGAGGAGGCCGTTCTGGATGATGATCGACAGCCCGAACGTGACGAGCACGGCGGGAAGGATGCCCCGGCCGAGGAGGCGGTTCAGGACGACGCGCTGGAGCCCGTAGCCGGCCGCGGCCATGACCGGCGCCACGAGCAGCGAGGGCGACGAGGGGATGCAGGCGGAGCGTCTCCACCGCGAGCACGGCGAGGAACGCGGCGAGGATGCTGAAGTCGCCGTGGGCCAGGTTCACCAGCCGCATCACGCCGAACGTCAGCGACAGCCCGGTGGCGAAGAGCGCGTAGAGGCCGCCCAGGAGCACGCCCTGCACGACCGTGTCGAGCCAGGCCATCTCGTGAGCCGCGCGGATCAGACCAAGCCGAGCGGTGTGATTCAGAGGCCGATGGCGGTGAGCGCATTTTGCGGGGTCATCAGGCCCCGAGGTACGCCGCGGAGACCTGCGCGCGGTCGAGCCGGTCCGGCGTGCCCTCCAGGGAGACCGCGCCCTTCCGGAAGCAGTACACGCGTCCCGCGACGGCCAGGGCCTGGCCCACGTCCTGCTCGACGACCAGGAGCGTCGTCCCTTCCGCGGCCACCGCGGTCAGCGTCTCGTAGAGATGCTTCACCATCAGGGGCGCGAGGCCGAGCGAGATCTCGTCGACCAGCAGCAGGCGAGGGTTCGCCATGAGGCCGCGGCCGATGGCGAGCATCTGCTGCTCGCCGCCGGAGAGGTTCGTGCCCGGCTGGTCCCGCCGCTCGCGCAGGACGGGAAACAGGCGGTAGACGCGCTCGAGCGTCCACGGGCCGGGTCGGCCGCGGTAGCCGCCGACCTCGAGGTTCTCGCGCACGGAGAGGCTCGGGAAGATCTTCCGCCCCTCGGGCACGAGGACGACGCCGAGCGCCACGAGCGCGTGGGGCGGCAGGCCGCCCACCGGCCGGCCCGCGAAGGTCACGCGGTCGCGCGGCACGGGCAGCGCGCCGGCCACCGCGCGGAGGAACGTGCTCTTGCCCGCGCCGTTGGCGCCGATCACCGCCACCGTCTCCCCCTCGGCCACCCGGAGGGAGATGCCGAAGAGCGCCTGGAAGTCGCCGTAGAACGCCGAGAGGTCGGAGACGGCGAGGAGGGTCACGGCACGTCGATGCCGAGGTAGACGCGCCGGACCTCCGGGTCCGCCATCACCGCGTCCGGCGGGCCGTCCACCAGGTTCCGCCCGAAGCTGATGGCCACGAGCCGGTCCACGGCCGCGCGCAGCGCATGCACGACGTGCTCGATCCACACGATGGCGATGCCCTCGCTCCGGACCTGGCGGATCACGCCGACCAGCGTCACCACCTCGGGCTCGGTCAACCCGCCCGCGATCTCGTCGAGCAGCAGCACGCGCGGCCTCGTGGCGAGCGCGCGGGCCAGCTCCAGGCGCTTGCGCTCGAGCAGGGTGAGGGCGCCGGCGCGCGCGTTCGCGCGGGCGGCGAGCCCGGTCAGCTCGAGGGCGGCCAGGCACGGGGCGCGGGCCGCGCGCTCGCGCCGCCCGCCGCCGTGGGTGGCGCCGACGAGGACGTTCTCGAACACGGTCATCGCCTCGAAGGGGTGGGGGATCTGGTGGGTGAGGGCGATGCCGGCGCGGCAGCGCGCGTGCGCGGGCAGGGCCGTGACGTCGCGCCCGTCGAAGACCACGGCCCCGCGGTCCGGCGCGAGCCGGCCCGCCATGACGTTGAGCGCGGTCGTCTTGCCCGCGCCGTTCGGGCCGATCACGCCCACCGCCTCGCGCTCATCGACCGCGAGGTCGAGCCGGTCCAGCACCTGGAGGGACCCGAACGCCCGCGAGACCTCCCGGAGCGCGAGGAGCGAGGGCACCGGCGCGCGGTCCGCCCGCCCGGCCGGCTACGCGGGCCGGAGCGGCCGGAGCTTGCCCCCCACCGGGATGCTGGTCGCGGCCCGGTTGCTGACGATCGTCATGTCGAAGCGCACGTCCTTGCCGCGGCCCCACTGGCCGCCGACCAGCGGCGTCTTCGTGACGTTCGGCACCGGGCCCTTGCCCCAGCTGATCGGCCCGACCAGCGTGTTGAGGTTGGTGGCCTTGATCGCGGACACGATCGCCGCCTTGTCGTCGGGGTTGCCCGCGCGCTTGAGGGCGTCGAGGCCGACCTCGAAGAGCGCGTGGATGAAGCCGAGCGGCTGCGTCCACTGCTTCCTGGTCTCCCGCGTGTACTCCGCGGCGAACGCGCCCGCGGTGGCGCCGGTGAGGGACGACTTGAACGGGTGCTGGGGCGTCCACCACACCTCGGTGGACATGCCGTCGCCCAGGTCGCCCAGCGCCTCGACCGACCGCGGGAAGAGCAGCGCCTTGCCGATCGACGCCACCTTGGGGCGGAAGCCCTGCTGCGCGGCCTGCTTCCAGAACGTCGTCCAGTCGGGCGGGATGGGGACGCCCGTGACGATCTCGACCTTCTCGTTCTTGAACGCCGAGATCTGGGCCGAGAAATCGTCGGACATGTTCGGGTAGCGCCCGAGATCGACCACCTTGTACCCGGCCTTGGCGAGGGCAGCCGGGAAGCCGCGCTCCTTGTCGCTCCAGGCATTGCCGTCGCCGTCGTTGGGCCAGAGGGCGCCGACCACCTTGTTCGTCTCGATCGAGTTCCACATGTCGATGAAGACGCCGATGATGTCCTCCAGGCCCCAGAAGAAGTGATACGTGGACTTGAAGCCGACGTCCGGCTTGCCGCCGCGCGCGAAGAACCACGGCTGCCACGGGCAGACCGAGGAGATGGCCGGCGTGCCGTTCACCTCGCACTGGTCGGACACCGGATTGGTCGTCTCCGGCGTGCTCGCGACCAGCATCAGGTCGACCTTGTCGGAGAGGATCAGCCGCGAGGCGACCTCGCCGGCCCGGTTCGGGTCGGACTGGCTGTCGCGCACGAGGATCTCGACCGGATGCGTGCGGCCGCCGATCGTGAGGCCCTTGCCGACGGCCTTCCGCACGCCGCCGATCACGAAGCCGTCCGCCTCCCCGAACCCGGCGAGGGGGCCGGTCTGCGGGCTCACGTACCCGATCTTGATCGGACGCGGCGCCCGCTGGGCGCGGGCGCGCGCGGGCCAGAGCGCCGAGAGCCCGCCGGCGGCGGTGGCGCCCGAGGCGAGGCGGAGGAGGCTGCCGGCGGGGGACGTTGGTCTCGGCCATGAGAGCCTCCTGGTGAGCCCCGCGCATCAGACTAATGCCCAGCGGTGGGATTGTAGAGGCCCGTGGCGGTTACCGCAGTCTGAGAGAGTCACTAGAACTTCACCGGGGCGGGCGGCATCTTGCCGCTCGCGTAGAGGGCGGGCAACTCGGGCGAGGCGTTCTCCCACACGAGCAGCATCGAGCGCTTCGGCGAGAAGCCACGGTGGCGAATGTCCGCGGGCATCGCCGCGACGTCGCCCGCCTTCATGGTCACCCGGGCGCGCATGGCGCCCGTCTCCCGGTCCTCCACCTCCCACTGGATCTCGTCGGAGAGCTGCACGAACCACTCGACGCGGTCGTTGCCGTGGATGACGGGCAGGATGTACTCCTCCGTGGTCGGGCAGTAGAGGCTCGCCTTGCACACGGAGACCACCGACGGGTTCCACGTCACGTCCGAGCGCGAGAGGTAGGCGAAGAGGTTGAAGGACACCACCTCGTCCTCGAAGCCGGGCTCGGGGCGCACGTCCGGCGCGTCCTGCGGCACGTCCGTGAAGTGGCGGTTGACGGGGAAGCCGTTGTCGTCGGTGCGGACCGGCTCGTCGCCGGGCGCGTTCACCATGCGCCGCGCCGTGACGCGGTGGCGGTTGATCGCCGCCTTGTTGCTGCCGTTCTTGGGGCCGAAGGCGCTGCCCGTCTCCTGCGGGCTCGCGAACGGATCGAAGGCGGCGTTCGTCCAGTCCTCCAGGATGGCCTCGAAGGTGCGCTGGATGAGCGGGGTGGTGAAGCGCTCGGTGTGGTCGAGGCCGGCCTTGCGGTAGTGCTCGTTGAACCGGCCGGCGAAGAGGTCGACCGAGCCGTAGTGGTTCACCGTGCCCACCACCGCGTCGAAGTTCACGACGCCGTAGAAGAAGCCCCACGCGATGTCGCGCTGGAGCGCGCGCAGGAAGGCGTCGACGGGCACGAGGTGGTGGCCCTTCGGCCATCGCACCTCGGCGAAGTACTCGTCGCGGCTGAACGCGAAGCTCGCCGAGCGTGAAGCCGCGGTAGCCGTGGCGGTTGGGCTCGATGGACCCGATCTCGGGAAGATCGCTCGTCGTCTCGCTCATGTGGTTCCTCCTCGCCCGCTCAGGCGCCCGGCTGCGGCGACGTCTGGCAGATCTCGCCCCAGCGCTCGACGGTGTCGGTCCCCGCGAGCGTCTGCAGGAGCACCACGCCCGGCGCGGCGGCGTGGAACTGGTAGGCCGCGCCCACGGGCAGGAGCGTCATGTGCCCTCGCCGCGCGCGCACCACGCCCATCCGGCGGCCGGCCGGCGTCCCGGGGAGGCCGATCGACCCCGTGGCGCCCGCGGGCACGACGCCCGGGTCGGCGAGCTTCAGGAGCCGGATCTCCACCTCGCCGTCCATGACGAGGGCGAACTCGTCCTGGGCCGGCGCGCGCCACCCCGAGGTGCCCTCCGCGCGGATGGCCTCGATCACGTACTCGATGTTCTTGCCGACGGCGACCTTCTCGTAGGGCCGGGACTTCGACGCCACCTCGAAGATGTTCGAGAAGACGTAGTTCCGGGCGTCGTCGTTGACGACCTCGACGCCGCCCTTCTCGAAGTGGCGGAGCGAGCCGAACCGCGTGACCTGCTCCATGTGGGCGCCTCCTGCTTTCGCCGTCGGGGCGCCTTCGCAAGGCTCCGGCGCCCGACGGTCGGGCATGTCAACCGTAGTGCGGTTTGCGGGACATCGCGCAGTCAGGCGACTTCCTTGTTCTCCGCGAAGTCCGCGGGGAGGGGCGGGCCCCAGAGGTAGAGGGCGTCCTCCAGCGCGAAGTCGCGCGGGGCCCAGGCGCAGTCCTCGGGGATGTAGTCGAGGTCGTGGAAGTACTCGGCGAAGCCTCCCCACGGATCGCGGATGTAGTAGAAGAAGTTCGAGCCGATGACGTGGCGGCCGAGCCCCCAGCCCGGTTGCCAGCCGCGGTCCGCCATGTGCGCGGCGCCCGTCGCGATCTCGTCGATGCTCCCGACCTCGAACGACCCGTGATGGAACCCCGGAGCGCTCGAGGCGAGAAGCGCCAGGTTGTGGTGGTCGGTGTTGCACCTGATGAACGCGATGACGTCGCGCGAGCGGTCGGACAGACGGAGGCCGAGCACGCGCGTGTAGAAGTCGATCTGACGCTCGAGGTGGGGGGTGAACAGGAGCACGTGGCCGAGCCGCCGGGGCGTCGGCGTCTGGCCGCGCTCCGGGCAGCCGCGCACCGCCTGGCGCGGCGCGTGCCCCGGCCCGTTGAGCTGCACGGGCGGGTCGGAGGGCACCGCCTCCGCCGCGTCGTCGCGGACGTTGACGAGATGCCCGTCAGGATCGCGCACCCAGATGCCCCCCTCGGGCGCGCCGCGCGGCGGGTCGATCTCGGAGATGCCGGCGCCGCGCAGGGCCGCGCGCACCGCCGCGAACTCCTCCCCCGGCGCCCCGAACGCGAGATGGTGCAGGCGCTTGCGCGGCCCGCCGTACAGGAGCACGGTCGCGCGCTCCTGGCGAGACGTGCGAAGCCGGACGGCGTCGCTCGATCCCGTCGCGTCCACGAGGCCGAAGTCCTGGTAGTAGCGCTGGCCCGTGGTCTGGTCGGGAACCTCCAGCGCGTAGTGGAGCACTGACTTCACGGGCATGCTCAGCTCCTTCGCTTCAGTTGTGAAAGAAGACGGATGTCGACGTCAGCGAGCGGGCTGACACCGCGGTTCTGCGAACACGCGCCCGTGCCGTCTCGCCGCCCATTCACGATCCCCTCAGGCGTCCTTGATCGTGTTCTCGAGCGTTCCGAGGCCGGTGATCTCGAGGCGGACGGTGTCGCCCGGCTGCAGCGTGACCTGCGGCTTGCGCGAGAACCCCACGCCGGCGGGCGTACCCGTCGCGATCAAGTCGCCGGGCTCGAGCGTCATGATGCCGGAGAGGTACTCGATGATGTAGCGCACGTCGAAGATGAAGTTCCGCGTGTTGCCGTTCTGCATGAGGGCGCCGTTGACCCAGGTCTTGAGGTCCAGCACGTGCGGGTCCGGGATCTCCGTGCGGTCGGCGATGTAGGGGCCCACCGGGGCCAGCGTGTCGCCGATCTTGCCCGCGCCCCACTGCGTGGTGTGGAACTGAAAGTCGCGCGCGCTCACGTCGTTGACGATCGTGTAGCCGTAGACGTGGTCGAGGGCCTGCTCGCGCTTCACGTGGCGCGCCGTCCGGCCCATCACCACGCCCAGCTCCACCTCCCAGTCGAGCGTCTTCTCGCCGCGCGGCCGCAGCACCGGCTCGCCGGGATCCACGATCGTGTTGGCCCACTTGGGGAACACGGGCGGCTGCTTGGGCGCGGGATTGCCGGTCTCCGCCGCGTGGTCCTTGTAGTTGAGCCCGATGCAGATGAACTTGCCGGGATCCGCGATGGGGGCGTGGAGCCGGACCGAGCCCAGCGCGTGCGTCACGGCCTCGAAGCGCCCCGCGCGCGACGCGTCCATCATCTGGGCCAGGGCCTCCTGGCTCGCCACGCCGCCTTCCAGGAACCCGCGCGTGCTCGTCGGGAAGAGCGCGGCGGCGATGGACGCGGCCCGCACCACGTCGCGGCTGGCCAGGTGGGCGGCGTAGCTCGCCGCGAGGTCCATCACGCGGTCGGGGGCGGTGAGGGCCCCCAGCCGCGGGGCATGACCGTTCTGGGAGAACCTGACGATCTTCATGGCGATGACCTCCTGGGGTTCGGGTGACCTCGGGGGCGGATGCGCGAAGGATGATAGCACCGCCCCGGGGCCCGGGCCACGGGCCGACGGGCCCGCGGGACCTCCGGCCGGGCTCGGAAGAGGGGGCTTTCCCCGGCGCCCCATCCCCTTGGTGACCCCCTGGGGTGCTGGTATAGTCACCGGTACTCCAGCGATCGTCCCTCGGTGGGGAGTGGAGTCGGCGGGTGGTGGCGGCTGGGGCGGGAGCGCCCCGAGACGGAAAAAGGAGCTGAGGAGGAGGCGTCCCATGACGAAGCGACCTCGTTGGCTATGCGCGGTGCTCGCGGTGGTCCTGGCCCTGACGGGCACCCTGGCCACGTTCCCGGCGGCGGCCGGCGCTCAGATGCCGACCGTGCAGGAGCCGGCGCCGACGAACCTGGAGCCGACGGATGGCGATCGCGCCGGTGCGGTCGCCATGAACTTCGTGTACGCGCCCGGAAAGGTCATCACGTGCACGGTGGGGACACTCGCCACGACGGTCCTCCTCCTGCTCACGTTCGGCACCGCCTACTCGGCGGCCAAGAACGTGTTCAACGAGGGCTGCGGCGGCCCCTGGCTGCTCACCGCCGAGGACCTGAGCGGAAAGAATCCCCCGCGCGAGCTGCCCACCAGCCCGCGCACCCCGTAGCCGCGCGAGCAGGCCGCTCGCCCGCGGGAGAGGTTCCCTTGCCCCCGCGGCAGGGGCGGGGCAAGCCATGGCTGGTCCCGGCACTCTATGTGCTGCTTCTCGTCACCTTCGCTGCCGGGATCTGGGGGAGCTATCGCGCCGTCTTCCCGGGGCGCAACCTCTATCGGGCGACCGGGGTGCTGGTCGCCCGGCCCGGCGACACGATGATCCTGGTCCGCCACGAGGAGGTCTCCGGCCTCATGGACCAGATGCAGTCGATGCTCTTCTTCACCGAGTCCCGTGAGGTCATCGACCGCGCAAAGCTCAGTCCCGGCGACCGTTTGCGCTTCACCATCAAGACCACCCCCGACAAGCTCCTGGTCGTCGATATCCAGAAGATCCAGTGAAGATGCGGGGGCGGGAGTCGAAAAGCTTGACGTACCCCGGTCGGAACCGCCGTACCCGCCACGTAACGTCCTGAACTAGCTGCCTCCAGCCGGTTGGCACGCCGGCCGCAAGAGATTCGCCCCAGAAGGCCGGGTCTCCGGCGTGGCGTGGCCGGGTCCCACTCCATCTGGCGAGGCGACTTCAGCGATGACAGCATCGGCCCTGCTCGCGGACCTCTGTGACCGCGGTGTCCGGCTGCGGCTCAGCGAGGACCGGCTCCGCATCCTCATCCCCAAGGCGGTGCTCACGCCCGACCTTCGCGCCTCGCTCTTGTCGGTCAAGCCCCAGCTCATCCGGATGATCGAGCTGGCCGAGCAGTACCGCCAGCTCCTCCGCGACGGTGTCGCCGCCGAGAACGGGGACGAAGCCCGGCGACGCTTCGCCGTCCATCAAGCGCGGCTGGTGGACGAGCTTGGCCCGAAGCTCGCGGGCGCCATCGGCGCCATGGAGTCGCGGCGCGAGGAAGAAGACGGCGCCTGCCCGCGCTGCGAAGGACGCGGGCAGTGCCAGGAGTGCGGCAACACCCCCGAGAGCTAGCGCTAGAGCGGCTGAAAAGGGCCCATCTGCTTCGTTGGCGCCCTCGGTCGCACGCTCAACGTAGAGAGACTACGCCTCGCGTGCGCCCATCGGGCGCCGCCTCGCATCTGGACCCTTTTGAGCCGCCTGCGTCGCTGCGGCTCCGTCAGCGGCGCGAGAAGGTTCGGATGTAGGCGATCAGGGCGCGGATCTCCGCGTCGGACAGGTGGTAGCCGAACGCGGGCATTCCCGGCTTTCCGTAGGTCGCGCCCCCATTCTTGACGAGCCCCATCAGATAGTCCTCGCTCGCTCCCGACAGCGACCGCGGGTCGGTGAAATCTCCGGGTCGCATGAGGAACAGCGTGGCCCGCCATCCGCCGCGGCCGTCGGCGCCGTGGCAGGCCGCGCAGTTCACGAGGTACGCGCGCTGCGTCGGCGTGGCCGTCCTCGGCACGGGATGGGGCATGAACAGGATCATCGCGACGCTCGCCAGGATCAGGAGAAGGCTGGGACCGATCAGGATGAGGATCCAGGCGCGCCGCACGGGCGGGAGGATACCACGCGATGCGCGCGCCTCCCGGCGCCGCGCCGCGCGCGGGGCGCGAATTGACAGCCGCGTCCGGCGGATAGTAGCGTCGAAACGAGCGCGAGGGCCGCGCTCGACCGCATGCCAAGACTCTTCCTCGCCACCCTCGGCCGCGGGCTCCTCCGCAGCGACGACCTGGGACGGAGCTGGAGCACGGAGCCCGGGCTTCCCGAAGACAGCCGCCTGCATGCGCTGAGCGCCGGCCCCGGCGAGCTGCTCGTGGGCGGTGACGGCCGCGTCTATCGCTACTCCGAGCGGACGTGGAGCGAGATGCCGCTGCCTCCCGGCAGCGGCGAGGTCTCGGCCCTCGCCGTGCTGGACAGCGCGATCCTCGCCGGCACGACGCCGCTCGGATTGCTGCGCTCGGCGGACGGCGGCCGGACGTGGGAGCGCCTCGACTTTCCGCCGGTGCCCTCCACGCCGGAGCGGCGCCCGCGCTTCACCGCGCTCCTGCCCAGCGCGGCGGTGGCCCAGGAGGTGTGGGCCGCGGCCGAGGTCGGCGGCGTCTTCGCGAGCAGCGACGCGGGCCGCACGTGGACGCCGGCAAGCGACGGCATGGCCTCGCTCGACGTTCACGCGCTGGCGTGGTCCTCCGGCGGCGTGCTCGTGGCGTCGACGCCCGCGGGCGTGGTGATCTGGCGGAGCGCGCGGTGGGTCGCCGGGCAGTTCGAGGGGTCCGACCGCTACTGTCGCGGCCTCGCCGTGCGGCCCGACCATCCCGGCACGCTCTTCTGCGGCTTCGGCGACCGGCCCGCCGGCGCCCGCGGCGGGATCGCGGTCTCCACGGACGGCGGACGCTCGTGGCGGGCCGCCGCGCTGGCTCCCGCGTCCGGCGAGCCCATCTGGTCGATCGCGGTCTCGGCGGATGCGCCGGCGTTCGTCTTCGCCTGCTCGCTGGCCGGGCAGTCGTACGTCAGTGACGACGGCGTCGAGAGCTGGCGCGCGGCGGCGGGGGTGAGGGCGGAGGTCCGCGCCATCGCCTGCATGCCGGAGTGAGGAGAGACTCGTTGCGCATCATCCTGATGCGGCACGGCGAGGCCGGCCACAGCGATCCGCGGCGCTGGCCGGACGACCGGGACCGGCCGCTCACCGAGGCCGGTCACGCCGAGCACGGTGCGGTGGCCGACGCCCTCCGGCGCATGGGCCTCACGTTCGACCGGCTGCTGTCGAGCCCGCTCGTGCGCGCCCGCCAGACCGCCCGGATCACCGCCGATGCGTACGGCGGGCGGGAGGTCGAGCTGACCGAGGCCCTCGGCGACCGCGCCACGCCCGAGGCGTTCCTGGCCCAGCTCCGCCCCCTCGCGGGTGATCACGACGCCGTGCTCTGCGTCGGCCACGAGCCGTTCCTGTCCCGGATCGCCGCGTTGCTGATCGCGGGGAGCGACCGCGCGCGTATCGAGATGCCGAAGAGCGGCGTGATCGCGGTCGAGTGCGAGGGCGCGCCCGCGCCCGGGACGTGCACGCTCCTGTTCCACTTCCGCCCCGGCGACCTCACCCGCCTCAGCCGGCCCACTCGATCCTGACGCAGCCCGTGGCGACGGTCGTGGCCGGCGCTCCGCCGGGGGCCATGCCGGCCGCGACGAGCGCGTCCACGGCCTGTCGGTGCCGGAGGTTCCACTCGAACCACCGGCACGAGGCGACGCGCGAGCGGGCCGCGTAGCGCTCGCGGAGCCCCTCGCGAAGGGCGGGAACCGCGTCGGCCGCGCGCGTGAGGGTGGGCACGCCGTTCGGCGACAGCGACCAGACCAGGGACGGAGCGTCGAGCCGGCCCGTGGCGGCGTGGCGGGCGAGGTTCGCCCGCGCGATCCACGCCTCGTGGTTCCAGTAGGACAGGAGGACGACGCGGCTCATGCGCTCACCGCCTCGGGCAGGCCGGCGGCCCTCCGGGACTCAGCCCTTCACGCTCGCGGTCGGCGGGAGTGGGAGGGGAGGAGGGCGACGAAGGCGAGGGCGCCCAGCGCCAGCACCCGCCGCACGAGCCGGGCGGCGTCGACGCCGCGGCGCCAGCCTCCGCGGCGAGGAGCGCCACGCCGAGCGCCATGACGACCATGTAGGCCTGGGCGTGGAGCCGCGTCGTCGTGAAGCCGTAGGCCGCCTCGTAGAGGCTCGCGCGGCGGAAGGCGGACGCGAGGAGCAGCGTCATCTCCGCCACGAGGACGAGCGAGACGGCGCGCACCGACGGCCTCCCGCGCGCCGCGCGCGGCGTGCCGCTCGAGGCCCAGGAGGAGCAGCGTGCCGAGGGTCACGACGACGTGAGCTCCGCGAACCCGCGGCGCGCGTACTCCGCGAACGTGATGCCGCTGCCCGCGACGGCGGCGGGATTGCCGAAGAGGTACGCGAGCTGGAGCGCGAAGAACGTGGTGAAGAGCGCCACCACGGAGGCGACCACGATGAGGCGCTCGACGTTGCGCGAAGCGGGCGGCGGGAGCGGGCGGGCCCGCGGGCGGCGCCGGCGCGGCGCGCAGGACGGCGCCGAGCGCGCCGAGGGCAAGGACGAGGACGCAGAGGAAGAACGTCGTGCGGGGGAGGAAGGCGAGGCGCTCGAGCGCGTGGGCGATGCCGTCGCGCAGGTCGCCGAGCACGGGGTCGGCGCCGCCGAGGATGCTGCCGAGGGTCCCGACCACGACGAGGGCGGCGGCGCCGCCCCGGACCACGGGCCGCCAGCGGGTGCCGCCGAGGGCGTCGGCGAGAGCGCCGATGCGGCGGCTGCGCCTCGCCCACCGCCCGGATCGCGGTGACGGGCGCGGCGGTGAGGAGGCGCGGCGGCGTGATCCGCTCGGGCCGCGGGTCGCTCGGTGAGGCGCACCGCGGCGCCCAGCAGGACGACGACGCCGACGCCGGCCCAGAAGTGGAAGCTGCGATCGGCGGTCACCGCGACGCTGACGGCAGGAGGCACGCGAGGACGCCGAGCGCGCTCCGGACGCCCGGCCGGTGATCCGACGACGCTGGCCGAACGTCACGCCCGCGGCCACGGCGCCGACGGTCCAGAGTCCCCAGCTCAGCCCGGCCGTCGCGTCGTAGAGGGTCCAGGCGGCGAGGGCGGCGAGCCCGACGGCGGTCAGCCAGAGACGCGACGACGCGGCTCATGCGCTCACCGTCGCGGGCAGGCCGCCGAAGCGACGCTGCCGCTTCCTGAACCGGGCCACCGCCGCGGCGAGGTCGCGCGCGCCCGAAGTCCGGCCACGGGCGCGCCACGAACAGGAGCTCCGCGTACGCGCTCTCCCACAGCAGGAAGTCGCTGAGGCGCTGCTCGCCGCCGGTGCGGATCAAGAGGTCCACGTCGGGCGCTCGGCCGGCGCGCGCGCCCTCGGCGAGGCGGCGCGCGAAGGCCTCGCGCGTGGCGCGCGGTCGCGGCCCGAGGCGCCGCGCGGCGTCGAGGATCGCGTCGCGCCCCGAGTAGTCGATGGCCAGGCGCAGGCGCGAGCGCCCGGCCACGGGCGGTCAGCGCTTCCGCGCGCTCCATGGCCGCGCCGGAGCGTCGCGGGCAGCCGGTCCCGGCGCCCGATGACGGACAGGCGGATGTCCCGCTCGGCGAGGGCGCGGTCGTGAGCGGCGAGGAACCGCGCGGAAGATCGCGAGGAGCGCTCTGCACCTCGGCCCGCGGCCGCTTCCAGTTGTCGGCGGAGAAGGCGAAGAGGGTGAGGGTACCGATGCCGAGGGCAGGCGCGCGCTCGACGACGCCTCGCACCGCCGCCGCGCCCGCGCCGGTGGCCGGCCGACGCGCGGGAGCCCCGCGCCGTCGCCCAGCGGCCGTTGCCGTCCATGATGATCGCCACGTGCAGGCCGTGCGGCGCGATGCGGCGAGAGCGGATGCAAGAAGAACTTTTCATTACAAAGTATCTCCTCAAAAAAAGGGTGCCGGGGTCAGCGCGTCAGGGTGTCGCGAGTCGCGCGGATGAGGGCCTCCATGTGGTCCAGGTAGCGCGCGAGCTCGCGCCGGCCGCGCGGCGGTGATCCGGTACTCCGTCTTCGGCCGCCGGCCCTCGAAGCTCTTGGTGCACGTGATGTACTGGGCGTCCTCGAGCTTGCGCGCGTGGACCGACAGGTTGCCGTCGGTGGTGTCCATCAGCGCCTTGAGCGCGTTGAAGGTGAGCGACTCGGCGGCGGCGAGCGCGCTCACGATCCCGAGGCGCAGCCGGTGGTGGACGAGGCTGTCGAGCGTCGCGGGGCTCGGCGTCGGCGCGCGCGGCCGCGCCACCGCCGCGGAGCGGCGGGCGGCCGCGGCTCGCGCCGCTCCGTCCGCTTGCGCGCGGCTGCGCCCTCAGCCACCGTGGCGCGCTCCGATGGTGAGGCCGAGGGCCAGGTGGAGGACGCCGAAGCCGCCCACCAGGAGCCCGTCGCCCCACGCGGCGGGACCGAGCAGGGCCAGCGCGCCCAGCGCCATGAACCCGACGCCCGTGGCGGGCACCACGCGGACGGAGAACGCGCCGCCGGTGACGAGGCCGGCGCCGTAGAGGACCAGCCAGGCGCCCGGCAGGAGGTCCCAGGCCCTGCCCGACCAGGACCAGGCTGAGCAGCGCGCCGGCCACGAGGGGCGGGGCCAGGCTCAGGGCGAAGCGCCGGCCCGGGCCGCCGAGCGGCGACTCCTCCGTCCGGCGGGCCTTCCACCACGTGGAGACGGCCGCGCCACCGCCACGGACACCGCCGCGAGCGCGAGCCAGACCATGAGCCAGCCTTCGCGCGTCGGCTGCCGTGCGGCGAGCCAGCCGCCGGGCACGGCAAGGGCGCCGATGGCGCGCCAGGCCCCAGCCCGAGAAGGCGGTGAAGGCCGACGCGCCCTCCATGGTCTGCGCGGATGTAGCGGAGGTCGGCGAGGGCCCGGTCGTGGAGGGCGGCGGGGGCTCCGCCAGCGCCTGCCGGACCGGCCCGCGCGGCATCGCCATGCGCTCCATCACTAGCCGAGCGGGCCAGCGATCATGTCAAGAACTTTGTGATAGCAGAGTAAAGCGGAGTCGCGGCGTGAGCGATCTCTGTGCGAACTCAGCCCTTCACCGCTCCCGCGGTCAGGCCGGACACGTAGTAATCGAGGAAGAAGACGTAGATGGCCACGATGGGGACGGAGGCGAGCACGGCGCCGGCCATCAGGGAGCCCCAGTAGTAGATGTCGCCCCGGATCAGGTCGGCGGTGACGCCCACGACCGCCGTCTTGTTCTGGGTCTGGGAGATGAAGGTGAGCGCGTACGTGAACTCGTTCCAGGTGAGCGTGAAGCCGAAGAGGATGACGCAGACGATGCCCGGGATGGCCATGGGCAGCACGATGCGGGTGAGCGTCTGCATGCGGCTGGCGCCGTCGACCAGCGCGCACTCCTCGACCTCGCGCGGGATCGTCCGGAAGTAGCCCATCAAGAGCCACGTCGAGAACGGCACCAGGAAGGTCGGGTAGGTCACGATCAGCGCCCAGATCGTGTCGGAGATCCCGAGCCACACCACCACCTGCGACAGCGGCAGGAACAGCAGCGTCGGTGGCACCAGGTAGGTGATGAACACGGCGGTGCCGAAGGAGTTCACGCCGGGGAACCGCAGCCGGGCCAGGCTGTAGCCGGCGAAGGTGGCGATGACGAGCGAGATCGCCGTCGAGACCACGCTGATGATGAAGCTGTTCTTGATCCACGTCCAGAACTCGGTCTTGAAGAACAGGTAGTGGTAGTGCTCGGTCACGACCCCGGTCTGGATGAGGAACGGCACCGCCTTGAGGTCGTAGAGCTCCGCGTCCTGCTTGAGCGACGTGATCACCATGAAGTAGAACGGGAACACCGCGAAGGCGACGAAGGGGATGATGTTCGTGTACCCCCACGCCGCCGACAGGGCCGTTCGCGCGCCGACTGCGGACCCCGACGTGCACGGTCAGTCCTTGCGGATGTAGCGCAGCTGGATGAAGACGACGGCGGCCAGCACGGGGAACAGGAAGAGCGAGATGGCCGCGCCCTGCCCGAGGTTGCCCCCCACCAGGCCCTGCTGGTAGGCGAGGGTGGCGAACAGATGCGTGGTGTTGACGGGGCCGACCGCGCGTGAGCACCTGGACGATGTTGAAGTCGGCGAACGTGAAGATCGTGGAGAACAGGATCACCACCGCGAGCACCGGCTTGAGGAGCGGGACGGTCACGCGCCAGAACCGGCCCCACGCGCCGGCGCCGTCCACCTCCGCCGCCTCGTAGTACTCGCGCGGGATCGAGACCAGCCCGGCGAGGACGACGATGGCGAAGAACGGCAGCCCCCGCCAGACGTTGACGGCGATGATCGCGACCATCGCGTACTCCGTCATGCCGAGCCAGTTGGGCCCGGGGGCGGTGATGAGGCCGAGCCGGATGCCCGTCCAGTTCACGACGCTGTAGAGCGAGTCGAACATCCACCACCACGCGAGCATGGACAGCGCCGTGGGCAGCACCCACGGCAGGAGGACCGCGCCCGGATGAGGCGCTTGAACTTGAAGTTGCGGTGGAGCAGCATCGCCAGCCACACGCCGAGCACGGTCTTGAGGACCACCGCCCAGAAGGTGAAGAAGAACGAGTTCCAGACCGTGCGCTGGAACACCTCGCACCGGAGCACGTCCTGGAAGTTCTTGAGGCCGATGAACTCACCGGGAGAGCCCACCCAGTAGTCCGACAGGCTGAAGTAGATGGCCATGCCGAACGGATAGGCGACGAGGCACACGATGAGCAGGAGCGCGGGGAGGATCAGGCCGTAGCCGAAGACCTCCTCGCGCTCCCACCAATCGCGCAGGCGCGCGAGACCGCCGGGGAGGGCACCCCGGCGGCCTCGAGCGCGCGCGGCCCGACGGCCATGAGCTAGGCCTTGCCCTTTGTTTCGAGCTTGCCCTGCGTGGCGAGCTTGATCTGGTCTTCCGCCCAGGCCATGGCGCGCTTGGTCGGCATGCCGCTGATGGCCTTGGCGAGCATGTCGGGCAGCACGTAGTTGATGTCGATCGAGCTGGACGGCGGCGTTGGGCTTGGCCGGCCAGCCGGGGCGTGCGCGTGCTCGGCCTCCGCCGGCAGCATGGCGAACTTCGGGTTCTTCGCCCAGATCGGGTGATCGGCGAAGTGCCGGAGCGGCGGGTGGTTGAACGCGTTGGCCGATACGATCCACGCGTCGAAGTTTTCCTTCTGGAAGAGGTACTTGATGAAGTCCTTGGCGAGCTGGTGGTTCTTGGAGAACTTCCAGATGCCGATGGCGTTGATGGGCGGCGCCGAGTGCGCGCCCGCCGGACCCTTTGGGCTCGGATGGTGATTGATCTCGTCGGCGATCGGCATCTTCTTGGCGAGCGCCGCGTTGTACGGGCTGATGGGGTTGTGGATCCACGACCCCTTGCCGGACAGGATGAAGCGATTGTTGGAGGCGTCGTCCCAGGAGAGCACCTCCGGCTCCATCGCGTCCTTGTACAGCTCCTTGTACCACTCGATCACCTGCGCGGTCTTGTCGGTGTTGATGGCGGAGGTCTTGCCGTCGGCTTCCAGCACCTTGCCGCCGTAGCACCAGTTGACCGCCCAGAACGTCGTGTTCGCGTCGGCGCAGTGGCTGATGGGGATGCCCACGGGATTGCCCTGCTTCTTGAGGACCTTGCCGTGCTTGAGCAGCTCGTCCCACGTCTTCGGGTACTGCCAGCCCGGCCTTCTTGAAGTGGACCTCGTTGTACGTCGCCGGGAAGGAGATCCAGAACCACGGGACGGCCTTCCAGCCCGAGGGTGTCCGCGCGACCTCCTCCGAGAAGGGATACCATCCGCCGTACTTCTTGCCGAGCTCGTCGATGATGTCGCCCACGTCCACGAGGTTTTGCTCGAAGAGGAACGGGTAGGACCCGCCGGCGAGGATCATGTCGTGCCCGGACTGGGACTGGACCTCCGCGGCGTACTTGGCGGGCAGCTGCAGGTGGGCGATCGTGTCCACCCGCACGGTGACGCCGGCCTTCTTGCTGAACTCCTCGGCCTGCCGGCGGAGCTCGTCGTCGGCGGCGGGCACGAAGTGGTTCCAGGACAGGAAGGTCAGCTCTCGCTTCTGGGCGAAGGCGGGCGGCTTGCCAAGGGCCAGCCAGGAGGCCATCCCGGCCCCGGTGGCGGCGGTGGCGGTCAGGAATCGGCGTCGATCGGTGCGGGCTGTCGGTCGCTCCATAGAGAACCTCCATTCGTTCGTTGAAGGGTATCTCCGGCGTACGCGAGCGAGCGAACCTGATGCGGGGCGTCAGCCTTCTACGGCGTCGTCTCCTTCCTGGGCCCGTGGCGCAGGGCGGTCAAGGCAGGGACGGCCTAGACGATCGCTTCTTCGGTCTTCGCGTCGAAGAAGTGCAGCCGCTCGGGGACGAACGCGAGGCGGAGCTTGTCGTGAGGCTTCGTCCGCACGGTGGGCTCCACGCGCGCCACCACGGACTGCCCGGCCACCTTCAGGTCCACGAGGATCTCGGAGCCCAGCGGCTCGACCACGTCGACGACGGCGTCGAACGCCAGGTCCGACGAGTCGGCGCTGCCGCCCACCCGGAGGTCTTCCGGACGGATGCCGAGGGTGACGGGCTGGCCCTTGTAGGACCCGAGCCGGCCGCTCGTCCGCGCCGCCGGCACCTTGATCTTGAGCCCCGGCGTCGTCGGACTCGGCGTAGATCGCGCCGCCGGACTCCGACAGACGCACGGGCACGAAGTTCATGGCCGGGGAGCCGATGAAGCCGGCGACGAAGCGGTTGGCGGGCCGGCTGTAGATCTCCATCGGCTCGCCCACCTGCTGGACGTACCCGTCCTTCATGACCACGACGCGGCTGCCCAGCGTCATCGCCTCGACCTGGTCGTGCGTCACGTAGATGGCGGTGGTCTCGAGGCGCTCGTGCAGGCGCTTGAGCTCCACCCGCATCTGCACGCGCAGCTTGGCGTCCAGGTTCGACAGCGGCTCGTCGAACAGGAACACCTGGGGGTGACGGACGATGGCCCGCCCCACCGCCACGCGCTGCCGCTGGCCGCCCGAGAGCTGGCGCGGCTTGCGCTTCAGCAGCTCCTGGATGCCGAGGATCTCCGCCGCGTCCTGCACGCGCTTGGCGATCTCCGGCTTGGGGAACTTCCGCATCTTCAGGCCGAAGGCCATGTTGTCGTACACGCTCATGTGCGGGTAGAGCGCGTAGTTCTGGAACACCATCGCGATGTCACGGTCCTTCGGGGGCAGGTCGTTCACGACGCGGTCGCCGATGGAGATCTCGCCCGAGGTGATCTCCTCGAGGCCGGCCACCATCCGCAGGGTGGTCGTCTTGCCGCAGCCCGAAGGCCCGACGAAGACCATGAACTCCTTGTCGCGGATCGTGAGGTTGACGTCCTTGACGGCGTGAACCTCGTCGTACTTCTTGTTGAGATCCTTCAGCACGACTTGAGCCATGGCGACCTCGCTGTCTCGTTGAAGTTTCGCCCCCGCGGAGGATCCCCGGAAGGGCGGCCAGATACTAGCACACTCGCCGCGGGTCGGGCGCCTACCCCTTCACGGAGCCCGTGAGCCCGGCCACGTAGTACTCGACGAAGAACGAGTACATGAGGGCGATGGGCACCGAGCCGAGCAGCGCCCCCGCCATGAGCGGCCCCCAGTAGAAGACGTCGCCCCGGATCAGCTCGGACACCACGCCCACCGGCACCGTCTTCTGCTGGGGCGAGGAGAGGAACACGAGCGCGTACAGGAACTCGTTCCACGACAGCGTGAAGGCGAAGATCCCCGCGGAGAGGATCCCCGGCGTGGCGATGGGGAAGATCACCTGGACCATGGCGCGGATCCGCGTGGCCCCGTCGATGCGGGCGCACTCCTCGAGCTCGCGCGGGATGGTCTTGAAGTACCCCATGAGGAGCCACGTGCAGAACGGGATCAGGAACGTCGGGTACGTGAGGATGAGCGACCACGCGCTGTCGCCCAGCCTGAAGTTCCGGATGATGTCGGCGAGGGGGATGAAGAGCAGGGTGGGCGGCACGAGGTACGTCACGAAGATGCTGGTGCCGAGGCCCCCCGCCATCGGGAACTTGAGGCGGGCGAGGGCGTAGCCGGCGAGGAGCCCGCAGAACAGCGAGATCAGCGTGGAGACGAGGGCGATGAACATCGTGTTCCACAGCCACGTGGCGAACATCGTCTGGCCGAACAGGTTCTGGACGTGCTCGAGCGTGGGGTTCGTCGTCCAGAAGGGCGTGTTGTTGGCGGCGCGCCACGGCCGGTAGAGCTCCCCGTCGGGACGGAAGGCGGTGACGAGCATCCAGTAGAAGGGGAACAGGGTTCCGACGATGAAGAACGCGCATGGGCACGTAGAAGTACACCCAGCGGCGCCACAGGGCCCCTTCGACCATGCTCGAGCCCGCGCGCTCCGCCATCAGCGTCCCTCGACCCGCCGGATGTACCAGAGCTGGATGACCACGATCACGAAGAGCAGCGGGAACATGGCGAGCGACGCCGCCGCGCCCTCGCCGAGGAGGCCGGTGATGATCCCGATCTGGTACGCGTAGGTGGCGAACAGGTGCGTGGAGTTGGCGGGGCCGCCGCCGGTCAGCACGTACACGAGCTGGAAGTCGGCGAAGGTCTGGATCACGGAGAAGAGCGTCACCACCATGGTCACGGGCAGCAGCAGCGGCCACGTGATCCGCCAGAAGCGCTGCCACGCCGTGGCGCCGTCGATGGCCGCCGCCTCGTGGAGCTCGGGATTCACGGTCTGCAGCCCGGCGAGGAGCGAGATGGCGTAGAACGGCATGCCGCGCCACACGTTCACCGCGATGACCGAGAGAAGGGCCAGGGTCGGATCGGTCAGCCAGCCGACGCGGACCTGGATGAGCCCGAGCTGGTAGAGCGTCCAGTTGAGCACGCTGAACGTGGGATCGAACATCCACTTCCAGGCGAAGGTCGAGAGCACGGTGGGGACGATGAAGGGCAGCAGCATGGCCGCCCGGACCAGCCGCTTGCCGCGGAAGTGGCGGTTCAGCAGGATGGCCAGCCACATGCCGAGGGCGAGCTTGGCCACGGTGGCGATGCCGGTGTAGACGAACGTGTTGTACGCCGCGCGCTGGAAGATCGAGTCGTTCCAGATCTTGACGAAGTTCTTGAACAGGACGAACTCGCCGACCTGGCCCACCGACGCGCTCGTCAGCGAGATCCAGATGCCCTTGACGAACGGATACGCGATGAACAGCGTGAGCAGGATGACGGTGGGGAGCAGGAGCAGGACGCCGAGGACGCGCTCGTCCTCGAGGAGCCGGTGCACCAGGCTCCCGCGCGCCTGGGCGCGGGGCACGGTGGCGAGGCGGGCCGCGACCTGGCCCGCCTCCCCCGCGCCGCCCCTGATCGGGTTCACCGCCATCGGCGGATCAGAGATCGTGGATGGATGGCGAGAGGGCGCGCCGCGAGTCCGCGGAATCGCGGTGTTGAGCCCGCTCGCTGAAGCCGAAAGCCGCATCCGGTCACAAGCCTCTAGACGTAGATCTTCTTCAGCTCGGTCTCCGCCCAGGCTCACGGCCTCTTCCGGCTTCATGCCCTGGATGGCCTTCGCGAACAGGTCCACGATGATGTACTTCGAGTAGACCTCGGTGGCCTTGGCCGACGGCGGGCCCGCGAAGCCGAAGAACCGGAACGAGAGCGCCGACGTCTTGTACGGCAGCATGACCGGGTCCTGGTCCCACATCTTGTGCTTCTGCCAGGCGTTCGTCGCGCCCACGCTGAAGCCGCGCTGGGGCACGAACCACGGCCTCGTAGTTCTCCGTCTTGTGGATGAAGCGGATGAGGTCCTTGGCGAGCTTCTGGTTCTTGCCGTAGCCCATCACCGCGTGGTGGAAGCCCGCGTGGTAGTGGAAGCGTCCGGCGGGGCCGGCGGGCATCGGCGCGTGCTGGATGTCCGTGTGCATCAGCGCGCCCTTGTCCGTCTTGTACTTGTCCTTGTTGCGAAGGGACTCGACGTAGATCGACGCGCCGTTCAGCGTGGCCGAGATGGTCCCGGACAGGAACGCGCGGTTGTTGTTGCTGTCGTCCCAGGCGAGCCCGCCCTCGTCGCAGGCCTCCTTCCAGAAGGCCACGGCGAACTTCACCGCCTCCAGCGTCTCCTTGGAGTTGATCGCGACCTTGCCGTCCTTCGTGAGCTCCTGCCCGCCCCACGACCAGAGGAAGGCGTACCAGAAGCCGGGCGCGTCGCCGAAGGTGTGGCCGGCGGTCTGCCCGACGGGAAAGCCCTTGGCCTTGAGCTTCTTGCCGACCTCACGGTACTCCTGCCACGTCTTCGGGAACTCCTTCGCGCCGACTTCGTCGAAGAGCGACTTCCGGTATGCGATCTGGCCGGGCACGATCGTATGAGGCACGGCCCGCCACGTGGTGCCGACCTTGCACGCGGCCTGGCACGCCTCGTAGTAGCCGCCCTCCGCCTTGCCGATTGGCTCCGCCACGTCGCCCACGTCCACGAGGCTCGTCGCGTAGAGGTGCGGCCAGTTGTGGAGCATGTGGATGATGTCGGGCCCGGTGCCGGACTGGATGGCCGCGGTGATGCGGGGCTGGAGATCGTTGGCGTTGATGCGCTCGAGGGTGATCTGGGCGCCCAGCGCCTTGTTCGCGTCGGTCACGATCTTGGCCAGCGCCTCGTCGGCGGCGGGCACGAAGTCGTTCCAGCGCAGGAGGTGGAGCTTCGTGCCCTGCGCGTACGCCGGAGCCCGGCGCGATCCGAGGATGCCCTCGATGCCCGCCGCCGCTCCCGCCGCGCCGGCCGCCTTGATGAAGGTCCGGCGATCGACGGCGCTCGGGGCGACGGCGTCCTGCTGCTTCGGCGTGTCCATGGTCACAGTCCTCCTTGACGTGATGGGTGGCTTCGCATTCCGAACCGGGCCGGGGCGGGGCTTGTTCCCGGGCACGTGCGCGCGCGGGCTACCGATGGCGCGGCCGGGGAAGGAGCCGCCGCCGGCGTCACTCGCTGGAGATCATCACAACCTCGGGAAATCTTGAGGGTTCCTTCCGGTGAGACGTGGCGCATTGTTGACCGGAAGTGGCGGACCTGTCAACGGGAAAACGGGACGCCGGCCCGCGGGCCGCGCTCACGTGGACGCTGGCGAATCGCGACGGTCCTGGCATACTCTGGTGCGCCGTGAGCCCGCTGTGACGAGAAGGAGAGGGAGAAGCCCATGGAAGCGACCGCCGTCGTGACCACGCGCGCCGCCGGGCGGCCGGCGGCGCCGGCCCGCGCGCTCGCCCGGCGCCGGCGGGAGGTGCGGCTCGCGTACCTCCTGCTGGCGCCGACGGTGATCCTGCTCGCCGGCGCCCTCGGCTATCCCCTGGGCTGGGAGATCTGGACCAGCTTCACCAGCCTGTCGCCGCTGCAGGCCGGCGCCACCGCGTTCGTCGGCCTCGACAACTACCGGAGCCAGTTCGCGGACGCCGAGTTCTGGCGCGCCGCCGTCGTCACCCTCGTCTACAGTGCGGTGACGAGCGTGGCCAAGCTCGTCATCGGCCTCGGCTTCGCGCTCCTGCTCGCCCGCCCCTTCCGCGGCCGCGCGCTCGTGTTCCTCGCCATCTTCCTGCCGTGGGCGTACCCCGCGAGCGTCAGCGTGATCGGCTGGTTCTGGACGCTTGAACCCGCCCATCACCACCTCGTACGCCGTCTTCATGGGCACGATCAAGTACTCGGTGGACTCGACGTTCGGAGGCGGGGCATGGGCCTTCACGAGCGTGACGCTGTTCAACATCTGGCGGGGCAGCTCGTTCATCGGCGTCCTGCTCCTCGCCGGCATCAACGCCATCCCGCCCGAGCTGTTCGAGTACGCCACGCTCGAGTCGCGGAGCGCCTGGCGGCGGTTCTGGCTGGTGACCGTCCCGCTCCTCAAGCCCTTCCTCGCCCTCGCCGTGTTCCTCTCCCTCACGAGCGCCTTCACGGACCTCGCCAACGTGTGGATGCTCACGGCGGGGCGCATCGTGTTCCCGGTCATCGGCACCCACGCCTACTTCCTCGCCATCAAGGGCGGGATGTTCGGGCCGGCCTCCGCGCTGTCCCTCATGCTCGTGCCGTTCCTCCTCGTCGTCCTCGTGATCCTGTTCCGGCTGTTCGATCCGCCGGAGGAGGTGGAGGCGTGAACCCGCGGAGCTGGCGGGCCCGGCTCGGCCACCGGGCGCTGGTGGTCATCGCCCTCGTGTACTGCCTGTTCCCCATCTACTTCATGCTCGTGCAGTCGCTGAAGACCGCGCAGGAGGACGTGTTCGGGTACCCGCTCATCGTGATGAACCCGACCTTCGAGAACTTCGAGGAGCTGTTCACTCAGCGGGGCGAGCCGAGGGGCTTCGTGGGCAGCGCGCTGCGCCGGTCGTATCCGTTCTTCATCTGGCTGGAGAACACGGTGGTGGTCTTCACGGGCACGCTCGTGCTCACGCTCGCGGCGAGCGTGGCCGCGGGGTACGCGATCGGCCGCCTGCGCCCGCCCGGCTATCGCTGGTGGCGGCGCGTCATCTTCGCGACGTACGTCATCCCGCAGACCATCCTGTTCGTCCCGCTGTACCAGGTCGTGCACGCGATCGGGCTGGACGACAGCCTCCTCGCCCTCGTGCTGATCTACCCCACGATGGCCTTGCCCTTCTGCGTGTGGATGCTGTCGGCGTACTTCCAGCACCTGCCGCGCGAGGTCGAGGAGGCCGCGTTCATCGAGGGGGCGAGCCGCGCCACCGCCTTTTTCCGGATCGTCCTGCCGCTCAGCCGGCCCGTGGTGGTGGCCGCCGGCATCTTCACCCTGGGCACGATCGCGAGCGACTTCATGCTCGCGTCGATCTTCCTCCTGAGCGACATCAACCAGACCATCCCCGCCGGCCTCGGCACCATGGAGGTGGCCCTCGACGAGCTGCTCGCCGTGGCCGGCATCAACCTGATGGCGCTTCCCGTGGTGGTGATCTCCGCGTTCTTCGCGCGGGGCTACGTGCGTGGGCTCACCGCGGCCATGCTCGAGGGCTCCTGAGGCAATGAGCCCCGCGTATCAGACTGATGCCGAGCGGTGGGACTGTAGAGGCCCGTGGCGTTACCGGATGCTGCGCGGGTCACTCGCTCAGGGGGCGGGGACGATGCGGATGATGCGGTGGAGGGCGCCCTCGGCGACGTAGAGAAGCCCGGCGGCGTCGACGGCGATGCCGCCCGGGTCTCCCAGCTCGCGCGCCACCGTCGTGACGACGCCCGCCGGCGTGACCCGGTAGAGACGGCGGATGTGGAACCCGCTGTTCACGTACACGCTGCCGTCGGGGCCCACGGTCATGTGCGTCCGGTGGTAGTGCCCGGACGGCAGGCGGACCCGGCGCCGCGCCACGCCGTCGGACCCCAGCACGAGGATCTCGCCCACGGAGGTCAGGAAGACCAGGGCGCCGTCCGGCGCCACGGCCACCGACACGAAGCGGAACAGCGGCTCGATCCCCATGCGCCGCGCCGGAGCGCGCGGGAAGATCGGCGAGACGAGGTCCAGCCGCCGCGGCAGGGCCAGGTCGTCGCGTGGGTCGAGGCGGATCACGATGGGCCCGTGGTAGGCCTCGCCGGCCAGCCATTCGAGGCCCGGCGGCGGAGGGCGTTCGGAGCGGAGCTGCGCGTCGGGGCTGGCGTAGTCGATGGCCACGAGGCGTCCGGCCGGGTCGAAGGCGAGCGCGGAGCCCCCGACGAGATGGTTGAGGCCGGCGCCGAACAGCGTCAGCTTCGCGGGCGGGGTCAGACGGTACACGCGGTTTCCGTTCTCCTCGCCGAGGAAGAGGTCGCCGGACAGGGGGTCGATGGCGAAGCTCCCGAAGGCGACCTTCCGGGGCTCCTCGAACGGCACCACCACGCGTGGGACGCGGGAAGCGTCGATGGGCAGCCCGCGCGGATCGAGCCGGACGATCTCGGCGGCGGCGTCTCCACGCCAGCCGTGGCTCAGGACGACGATCCGTCCCGCCACGTCCACGTCCAGGTGCACCGGCCGCGGGAGGCCGGTGGCCACCACCTCGACCCGGAACCCGGAGGCCACCTCGACCTCCGCGCCGGCCGCCGCGGCGGCGAGCGCCAGCGTGACGCCCAGCGCCACGACCGCGGCCCGACAGCCGCTCGGGACGAAGCTCGACCTTGACAGGCGAAACCGCCGGATGCTAGTCTCCGGCCGCCGAAATCGCCCGCCGAGCGGCGGCGGCGGTCCGCCGGCTGAGCGTCGCGCTCCCGGGGTCTCCTCGATCACCGCGATCACTGCACGGGAGGTGCACCGATGACTGTCAGACTGATGGCTCCGATCCTCGTCGCGCTCCTCGCCGGCCTCGTCCCGGCGCCGGCTCTCGCCCAGGACGCGAAGAAGCCCCAGGGGATCACGACGCGCAATCTCGTCACGTCGCTGGGCGGCTTCAGCGCGACGGTGTCGGCCCCGGTGTTCCTCAACGGCGCCACGGTCGAGCTCGCGCCGAACGGGCAGACGGGGCGTCAGCAGTTCCGGGTGCCCACGTACATCTACGTCATCGAGGGCATCCTCACCACCGAGTACGAGGCGGGGCCCGTGGGCATCATGGGCGCGCAGTACCACGCGGCGGGTCAGTCGTTCATGGACAACGGGGGTTGGTGGCACAATCACGTCAACCGCGGGGCCAAGCCGGTGAAGTACCTGATGCTTCACGTCGGCTACCCCGGCCGGCCCGATCCGATCCTGAAGCCCGAAGCCGAGTAGGCGTCACGCCCGGCGCGGCCCCCGCACACCAGGCCGCGCCGGGCGCTTACTTTCCGACCCCGCCCGTGATGCCCTGGATGAACCGGTCCAGGAAGAAGTTGTAGAGCAGCGCCACCGGCAGGCCCACCAGCAGCGCCGCCCCCATCAGCGATCCCCAGAAGTACACGTCGCCGCGGATCAGCTCCGTCGGCACCCCGACGGGCACCGGCTTCTGGTCGCCGGGGGCGACGAAGGCGAGCCCGTAGAGGAAGTCCTGCATGGACAGCGTGAAGGCGAAGATGACCAACGTCAGCACGCCAGGCACGCTGACCGGGAGCACCACGCGGAGGAAGGCGCCCAGGTAGCCGCAGCCGTCCACGCGCGCCGCCTCCTCCATCTCCATCGGGACCGTCTTGAAGAAGCCCATCATGAGCCACGTACAGAAGGGGATCGTGAACGTCGGGTAGACGACCACCAGCGCCCACCACGAGTCCTGGAGGCCCAGCTCCGCCACCACCCGCGAGAGCGGCAGGAACAGGATGATCGGAGGCACCAGGTACGTCATGAACACCGTGATCCCGGTGTTCTCGGCGCCGGGCAGCCGGAGCCGGGCGAGCGCGTAGCCGGCGGGCACGGCGCAGAGCAGGGTGATCACCGCCACCCACGCGGCGATCGTCATGGTGTTCACGATCCAGGCCCCATAGTTCGTCTGAAAGAACAGCGTCTTGAAGTGCTTGAGGGTGGGGGCCATGTTGAACCAGAACGGGATGTTCTCCATCCGGTACAGGTCCGGATCCTGCTTGAAGGCGGTGATCGCCATCCAGTAGATGGGGAACACCGCGATCAGGACGTACGGCGTCAGCGCCGCGTAGACGAGGAGATGCCGCTTGCGCTCCTTCTGCCTGAACGTGGCCTCGGTGGTGGCCACGTCCTAGTACTCCCGCCGCTTGAGGTTGCGGAGGAACAGGAACATCACGGGGGCGAGGAGCGGCACCAGGAACAGCGCGATGGCCGCGCCCCGGCCGAGGCTGCCCGCCTGGATGCCGATCTGATAGGCGAGCACGGGCAGGATCTTCGTCGCGTTGGCCGGCCCCCCCTGGGTGAGCAGGTACACCACGGACAGGTCGGAGAGCGTGAACACCGTGTCGAAGAGGAAGCCGATCATCAGGATGGGGAAGATCATCGGCGCGACCACGTGGCGGAACCGCTGGAAGAAGCTGCAGCCGTCCACCTTGGCCGCGTCGAGCACCTCGGGCGGCACCGACGTGAAGCCGGCGAGGAGGACGATGGCCGAGAACGGAAAGCTCCGCCACACGTTCACCGCGATGCACGCCATGAGGGCGAGCGTGGGGTCGCCGAGCCACACCGGCCACGACGCGCTGCCGTAGGCGCCGATCAGCCCCATCCGGCTGAGCACCCAGTTGATCACGCTGAACTGGGAGTCGTACATCCACTTCCAGGCGAGCACGCTGATCGCCACGGGGAGCGTGAAGGGGATCACCACGAGGCCGCGCACGAGCTTCTTGCCGGGGAACTCCTGGAGGAGCAGGAAGGCCAGCGATGTCCCGAGGAGGCTTTTGAAGATGGCGGCGACCACGAGGAAGATGATGCTGTTCTTGACGGCGATCCAGAACGTCTCCATCTCCCACGCGGCGCGGAAGTTCTCGAGCCCGACGAAGCTCGCCGCGGGGTCGCCGACGCTGGCGTCCGAGACGGCCAGCCAGAGGGAGAAGAGGAACGGCACGCCAACGAGCAGGAGCACGTAGACGACGGCGGGCGCGAGCAGGAGGTAGCCGAACGCGAGGCGTCGAGACGTTCTGGCTGCGGGGCCAGCCGCGCCGCCCGGCGCGCGGGAGCGTAGAGACAACAGCGGCCCGGGCGCCTGCCGCGTCCGGGCCGCCGCGCTGCGACGGAAGGGTCATGCGCGCTTGTGCTTCGCGAAGATCCGCCGGTACTCGCCCATGCACCACTTCATGGCGTTGTCGATGCTCTCGCCGCGGGCGACACGGGTGAAGGTGTCGGGCACCACGAAGAGGTTGACGACCTCCTGAATGGGCGTGACGAACGGGCCGGGGTAGCCGTAGAAGGCGACGATGGGCGGGAAGTCCTGGAGGATCTGCATCTTGGGATCGGTGCCGATCACGGGCATCGGCTTCTTGGCGAAGCCGTTCAGGTACGGCATGTTGTAGCCGCGGCTGGCCACCATGCCCTCGCTGAACGTGTCGACCATGTGGGTCGAGGAAGTCCTTGGCGCCCTGCTGGTTCTTGGAGAACTTCCACACCATCCAGACGTTGGCCGCGCACGTGTTGATCCGCTTGCCTCCGGGCCCGGCCGGCTCCATGGCCACCACGGTGTTCTTGAACACGTCGGGGTTGGTGTCTTCCGTGGTCCGGTACGCGGAGATCGCGTCGTGGATCCAGCACGCGACGCCGGAGGCGAGGTACCGGTTGTCGGAGGCGTCGTCCCACGAGAACACCTCGGGGGTCATGCCCTCGTCGAAGAGCGCCTTGGCGAAGCGGAGCGCCTCGCGCGTCTCCTTGGAGTCGATCAGGACGTTCTCGCCGGAGGCATCGAGCTCGGCCCCGCCGAAGCTGAACAGGAGCGACCGCCAGTTCAGGTTGGCGTCGGCGCACTGCGAGAACTGGATGCCCGTGGGATGGCCCTTGGGCTTCAGCGTCCGGGCGGCCACGCGCGCCAGCTCCCAGGTGTCGGGCGCCTTGAGGTTGTTGGCGTCGAACAGGTCCTTCCGGTACAGCATGGGCAGGAGGATGTAGAAGAGCGGGATGCCGTACGTCCGGCCCTCGGCCTCGACGAGGGCCTTGGCCGTGGGGATCCACCCGCCGTGCTTCTTGCCCGCCGCCTCGTAAACGTCGGTGAGGTCGTACAGGCTCTTGTAGTAGAGCCGCGTCAGGATCGACGAGCCGTTCATGATGATGTCGTGGCCCGCCCCCGCCGCGTACTCCGCGGCCATGCGCGCCGGGATCTCGAGATGGGGGATGTGGTCCACGCGGACCTTGACGTTGTTCTTCTGGCCCCACGCCTCGGCCAGCTTGTCGAACCGAACGTCGTAGGCCGGGATGAAATGGCTCCACTGGAGGATGCGCAGCGTCGTGCCCCGCGTCTGGGCGGGCGCCTGGCGCGCGGCCAGCATGGTCGGGATCGTCGCGCCCGCCACTCCGAGCCCAGCGGTCTTGACGAAATCGCGCCGGCTAACCGTGGGGTGGTCCTGGTTGTCTGGGGTCATGCCGCACCTCCTGTGTGAGGTTCGTTCCGGTGAACGACGGCGTACCTGCCGGATGTCCAATGGCTACGGGAAGTCTTCGGGCGGGCCGCCTTCCCGCCAGACCCTGCTCGGCTGCTGGACCGTGCCCCGGCTGGATGTGTCCGAGGGGCGCTTACCTTCGGAGCCGGATTAGCAGGGCAAATACCATCCGTGGCGGCGATTGTCAAGGTCGGGGCATTCGCCGCGTCATCGCCGGGCCTCGTTCCGCCTCCTGGGGTGGCCACCTGGCCCCGATCCAGGTATCGAGCCTCGCGCATCAGACTAATGCCGAGCGGTGGGACTATAGGGGGCCCGTGGCGTTACCGTATTCTGCGAAGGCATTAGCCGGATGGCCGAGGGTCAGCCGAGGAGGCCCCGGCGGACGGCCTCGACTGCGGCGCGCGTCCGGTCCGGCACCTCCAGCTTGGCGAGTACCCGCTGGACGTACTTCTTCACGGTGGCCGGGCTCCACCGGAGGCGCGCGCCGATCTGCCGGTTCGTGAGCCCATCGGCCATGAGCGGGTCCAGCTCCACCCGAGGGCCTCCTGGCGGGTGCGCTCCCGCCAGGCCCGCACCGCGAGGGCGGTGATGCCGGCCACGAGCAGCACCTGCATGGAATGCAGCGCGAGGGTGAGCGGGCCGACGGGGCCGTGCGGGGCCTCGAGCGCGACGAACTCCACCAGCTCCCAGCCCGCCATGGCCACGAAGACCGCGGCGAGGCCGAGCTCGCGGTGCCGCGCGAGCGCCGCGCGCCACGGGCCAGCGCTCGGGTCCGCGGCGTCCGGCGTCATGCCGCGCGGGCCAGGACGCGGGCGGGCGGCCGCAGCCCGAGGCCGGTGACGATGCCGGCGGCGCCCAGCGCGAACGAGACGAGGAACAGGCCCTGGTAGGAGCCGAACGTGTCGTGGATGGCGCCGCCCGCCCACGAGCCCAGGCCCATGCCCGTGCACGAGATCACGAACACCGCCCCGTACACCGTGCCCATGACCCGCTCGCCGAAGTACTCGCGGGTGAGGAGCGCGTAGAGCGGCATGGCCGCGCCGTACGCGATGCCGAACAGCACGCCGAGCGCGTAGAGCCCGCCGGTCGTCTGCACGAACAGGTACGTCGACACCATCAGGGCCTGGAAGACGAGCGCGACCACCAGCGTCTGCTTGGCGCCCCATCGGTCGGCCACGACGCCCGTCACGACGCGGCCCCCGATCGACGCGAGCCCCGACGCGCCGAGGATGCCGGCTGCCGTCATGCTTGCCACACCCTGGTCGATGGCGTGCGACACCATGTGGAAGATGGGGCCGGAGTGGGCGGCGCAGCACGCGAAGTGGGTGAGCGCGATGGCCCAGAACGGCCACGTGCGCACGGCGGCGGCGCCGGCGTTGGCGATGGAGGGCGGGGCGGCGCCGCCGCGGGCGAGCGGTGCGCGCGCCGGCCGCGCCTCGCCCGGCGCGGGCCGGAGCAGCAGCGCGGCGGGGATGACCACGAGCCAGGCGAGGTCGCCCAGCATCCAGAACGTCGTCCGCCAGTCGAAGGTGTCGATGAGCCAGCGGGTGAGCGGTGAGAGGACGAGGATGCCGAAGCCGTTCCCGGAGGACACGACCGCCGCGGCCATGCCGCGCCGATCGTCGAACCACTTCACCGCCGTCACCGTCAGGGGCACGTAAAAGCAGCTCACGCCGCCGCCCACGAGGACCCCGAACGTGATGTAGAAGTGCCACGGCTCCGTGACGCGGCTCGAGAGCACCAGGCCGAGGCCGAGCAGCACCCCACCCGCGAGCACGACCGCCCGGGTCCCGATGCGATCCGAGAGGTAGCCGGCGATGAGCCCGCCCACGCCCATCACGAACCAGTTCAGGAAGCTGATGGCGCCGATGCTCGAGCGGCTCCAGCCGAGCGCGTCCTCGATGGGCTTCAGGAACACGCCGAGCGTGAACAGCGTGCCGATCGACATCGTGATGATGACGAATGCGGCGGCGAGGACGATCCAGGCGTGGACGGGACGGTTGGCCATGGGCGCCATTCTACCCGCGGTCAGCCGCGGGCCGACGCGATCAGCGCCCGGACCGTCCGCGGGGCCTCCGCGGGGACCACGCCGACGATGGGCCCGGCGGTCCCGACGCGGGACAGGGCCCGGCACGCGGAGAGTCGAGGAGCCCGGCCATGCCCGGGCTCCTCGAGATCTGCCGGGGTCCGCGCGCGCCTACTTCAGATAGCCGTGCTCCTTCCAGATCGCATACTGCTTGCGGAAGGCGGCGAGGCTATCGTGCGCGCGCTTGAAGTCCGGGTCCTTGGCGGACTCCTCGGCGATCACCTCTTCCCACGCCGAGCGCATCCGCGCCAGGATCGCGTCGGACCAGAAGTGGATCTTGACGCCGTGCTTGTCCACCAACTCGCGCATGGCCCCGAACTGCCGGGCCTCGCTGTTGACGAAGGTCCACGTGATGTTGGCGTCGCAGGCGACCTCGATCATCCTCTTGTGTTCCTCGGACAGCTCGTTCCACTTCTTGTTGTTGACCAGGAGCTCGCCCACCGACGTTTGCTGATGCCAGCCCGGGAAGTAGTAGTGCTTGGCGACCTGGTGGAAGCCCTGCTTGAGGTCGATGGACGGGAAGGCCAGCTCGGTGGCGTCGATGAGCCCGCGCTCCAGGGCCGGGAAGATGTCGCCGGGGGGAATGAGCTGCGTCTGGACGCCGAGCTTCTGCATCACCCGCGCCCCCAGCCCGAAGAACCGCATCTTCAGGCCCTTGAGGTCGTCGAGCGACTTGATCTCCTTGCGAAACCACCCGGACGCCTCGGGCGCGATCGTGATGCAGCTGATGCCCCTGACGCCGTGGCGCGCGTAGATCTCGTCCTTCAGCTTGTGGCCACCGCCGTACTTGAGCCACGCGAGATACTCGCCGGTGTTGGGCCCGAACGGCACCGTGGTGAACCAGGGCGCGGCCGGGATGGTCGCCACGTGGAAGCCGGGCGTGGTCCACCCCACCTCCGCCGTCCCCTTGGCCACGGCGTTGAAGACCTCGAACGCCGGGACGAGGGCGCCCGGCTCGAAGAACTTGAGGTCGAGCGCGCCGCCCGACATCTTCCGGAGGTTCTCCGAGAAGACCGGGCCGCTCTCGCCCACGACGTCGAGGGTGCTCTGGAAGGCGCTCGGCATCTTCCAGCGGACCCGCTGCTGGGCCGCGGCGTCCCCGGGCAGGACGAGCGGGACGGTCAGCGCACTCACGAGGGCCAGGAGCGAGACACGCGCGATGAAGGATCGCATGGTCACACCTCCGTGTTCGGGGTCTGGGCCTGGGCGTGGTCGCGATGGACGACCAGAGGGCGGGTGATCGTCATTCGAGAAAACCCGCCACTCGCGGGAGCCACAAGATGATGCTCGGGTAGTAGATGCAGAGCCCCAGTCCGACGAGCTGGAGCACCACGAACGGGTACATGCCCCGGTACACGTCGCTCATGGTCACACCGGGGGGCGCCGTGCCCTTCATGTAGAACAGCGTCGCGCCGAAGGGCGGGGTCATGAACGCGGTCTGGAGGTTCACGGCGACGAGCCCGCCGAACCACGTCATCAGGGCGGCCTTGCTCACGCCGTGCTCGGCGAAGTCGTAGCGCGCGAGGATCGGCCCGAACACGGGCAGCACGATCAGGCAGATCTCGATCCACTCGAACGGGAAGCCGAGGAGGAAGATCAGTACCATCACGAAGCCGAGCATCTCCCACTTCGTGTCGATGCCGAGGTTCGTCAGCGTCGAGAGCATCAGCTCGTCGCCGCCCAGCACGCGGAACACGTACGAGAACCCCGTGGCCCCGAGGAAGATCAGGAACACCAGGCCATTCGACTTGGCCGCCGACACGATGGCCTCGTGCATCATCCGCACGGTCAGGCGCCGGTTGATCGCGGCGATGGCCATGGCGCCGAGGACGCCGACGGCCCCGCTCTCGGTCGGTGTGGCCCAACCGGCGAAGATCGAGCCGATGACGATCACCATCAGCGCCGTCATCGGGAAGAGGCCCCGCCACACCGCCAGCCAGAACTCGCCGCGGGTCTGGGGGCCGTACTCCGGCGGAAGCCTGGGCGCCTTGTCGGGCTTCACGATGGCGACGGCGATGATGTAGATCAAGTACAGCCCCGAGAGCACGAAGCCGGGCACGGTGGCGGCCAGGAACAGCGAGCCCGCCAACGTCGCCAGCATCTCCGCCATCACCACGAGCATGATGGCGGGCGGGATGAGGATGCCGAGCGTGCCGGCCGAGCCGATGGTGCCGATGGCCAGCCGCTTGTCGTAGCCCGACGCGAGCATCTGCGGCAGCGCGATCACCGAGAGCGTGACCACCGCGGCGCCGACCACGCCGATCGGCGCGGCGAGGATGGTGCCCATGACCATGACGGCGACGGCCAGCGCGCCGGGGACGCGCTTGAGCAGCACCTCCGTCGCCTTCAGCATGTCCATCGCCGAGCCCGACCGCTCGAGGATCGTGCCCATGAAGATGAACATGGGGATGGAGGCCAGCACCGCGTCGGCGGCCACGCCGCCCCACATGCGCAGCAGCACGTCGTAGAGCCCCACGAGGTTGAAGACGCCCAGGAACGAGCCGACCAGGGCGAAGACCAGCGCCATTCCGCCCATGAGAAAGGCCACGGGGTAGCCCATGAAGATCACGAAGAACATCGCCACGAACATGATCAGCGCGAGGTTGTCGGCGAGCCAGTCGAGCACCTAGACCTCCAGGGTCGTGTGGCCGATCTGAAGGTTGACCTCCGCCTCGGGCCGCCGGCCGAACAGGAACACGATCACGCGAGCCAGCACGCTGAGGATCCCGAGCAGCACCAGCCAGATCCCGACGGCGTAGACCGCCTTGATGATCCAGCGATGGGTGAGGCCGAACGGGCTCTCGGACTGCTCGGCGACCCGGTAGGACGTGGCGACGAAGTCCAGGCTGTGGTAGCAGACGAGCGCCACGTACGGCAACGCGAACACCACGCAGCCGATGAGCTCGAGCCACGCCTTGCGCCGGAAGGTCAGCTTCTCGGTGAAGGAGTCGACCCGGGGATGGGCGTTGATCACGTAGCCGTAGCCCATCCACATCGAGAAGATCACGGCGTGAAAGTGCCACTCGAGCTCTTGCAGCTTCGTGAGGGGCACGGGGAGGCCCGTCTTGCGCGCGAGGACGTCGAAGCAGGTCACGAGGGCCATGACGACGAGCAGCCAGCCGGACGCGAGCGCTACCCGCTCGAGCAACCGTCGGGTGCCGTCGGCGAACCCCAGAAGGGCCTTCACGCGCCTCGCGGCCTGGTTGTCATGCTCATCGCGATGGCGCCCCCTAACTGCCACATACGCCCGCTCTCGTCAAGAGCCGTGGCCAGCGGGCGCGGCGCGCCAGGGTGGTCGTCGGGCGGGGCGGGCTCGGTCCTGCCCGCCGCCGCGTCGGCCCGCCCGGGGTCGCCAGCGGCTGTCGGAGGCCTCCGTTCGGAGCAGCCGACGGAGCCGCTCGTGGAAGATGGACGGCCGGGGACGGCCCTCAGCCGGCGGAAGGGCCGAGCAGCAGCGCCTCCACGGCCCGCAGGTCCTCCTCGGTATCCACGCCGATGGTCGGCTCGTCGGTCTCGACGACGCGGATCGGGATGCCGTTTTCCAGCAGCCGGAGCTGCTCCAGGTTCTCCGCGCGCTCGAGCGGCGAGCGGGGCAGGGCGTGGAACGCCTCGAGGACGGCGCGCCGGTAAGCGTAGAGGCCCACGTGCTTCCAGTAGACGACCTCGCCGTGGCCGTCGCGGTCGAACGGGATTGGCAGGCGCGAGAAGTAGAGGGCGTTGCCGCGGGCATCGGTGACGACCTTGTTGGCGGTGCGGGTCGCCACCTCCTCGGGGGTGGCGCGGATCTTGAGCGTGGTCACCTGCACGGCGGAGTCGGCGAACGGGCCGACGAGCCCGGCGATGTGCCCGGGCGACACCAGCGGCTCGTCGCCCTGGATGTTCACGTACACGTCGGCGACGCGGGATCGCGACACCTCCCAGAGGCGGTCGGTGCCGGAGGCGTGATCGGCGGCCGTCATCATCGCGGGCACGTCGTGGTCGCGGCACATGGAGAGCACCTCTTCGGAGTCCGTCGCGACGACCAGGTCCGAGAGCGCGGGCGCGCGTCGCGCGCTCCGGAACACGCGCACCACGAGGGGCAGCCCGGCGACCTCGCGGAGCACCTTGCGGGGCAGGCGCGTCGACGCGAGGCGGGCGGGGATGACCCCGAGGACTACCATGGCACGGGCACCCGGGCTGGCGCCCGCCCGTGCCGGCGGCTCGCTCCGCTCGGTCGGCGGCGTGCGACGGGCACCCGGGCTGGCGCCCGCCCGTGCCGGCGGCTCGCTCCGCTCGGTCGGCGGCGTGCGACGGGCACCCGGGCTGCGCCCGCTCACTTCGGGTCGGCGCCGAACGCGCGGACGGTGCGGAGGAGGCTCGCGTGTGGGTCGGTGGCGCCGGCGGAGAAGGGCATCACGACGGGCTGGGTCAGGCCCGCCTTGGCGTATTGCGCGATGCGGTCGCGGCAGAAGTCCTCGGGGCCGACCACGCCGAGGCCGTCCAGGAAGCGGCCGGAGACCTCGCGCACGGCCTGCGCGCGGTCCCCCGCCGTCCACGCGGCGTTCAGCCGGTCCACCTCGGGAGCGAAGCCCGAATCGCGGAAGAAGCTCGCGTACGAGTCGACGATCGCGTAGGAGGTGATGTCGCGGGCCAGGGCCTGGCGCACCGGCTCCGTCTCGTCGGTCACGCAGGTGCGGATGAACGCGGCGAGCTCGAAGTCGGCGAGGCTCCGTCCCGCCCTCTTCGCCCCCGCCTCGATGCGACGGATCGACGCGGGCACCGCCTCGGGCGGCAGCCAGTTCAGCAGCACGCCGTCGGCCACCTCGCCGGCCAGCTCGAGCATCCGCGGGCCGAGGGCGGCCAGGTAGATGCGCACCGGGGCGGGCGGCGGCGGCACGGCGAGCTTGAAGTTCCGCGCCTGGTAGTGGCGGCCCTCGAAGTTCACGCGCTCGCCGGAGAGCACCAGGCGGATGAGCCGGACCGCCTCGCGGAGCTGCGCGAGCGGCCGCTCGAAGGGCAGCCCGTGCCACTGGCTCACGATGATGCGGCTCGAGATGCCGAGGCCGAGACAGATCCGTCCCGGCGCGAGGTGGCCGAGCGTGGTCGCGGTCATGCCGAGGGTCTGCGGCGTCCGGATCTGCACGGGGATCACGCCGGAGGCGATCGACACGCGCCGGGTGTGCGTGGCGAGCACCGTCATCGTGGTGATGGCGTCCCCGCCCGCGGACTCGCCCGTCCAGATGGTGTCGTAGCCGCGCGCCTCCGCCTCGCGGGCGAGCGCCACGAAGTCGTCGAGGCCGAGCGGGCGCAGCAGCGAGAGCGACACGCCGAGTCGGGTGCCGGTCCGGTCGCCGCGGTCGAAATCGACACGTTCCATGGCGGCATCCTAGCATGCCGTCCCGGCACGCTCCGGCGGCGCCCGGCGCGTGTCTTCGCCCCGACGGAGCCACGGGCCGTTCGCTTGACACGCCCCGGGGCATGCGCTACTCAGTGGCGCACGTATCTCCACGTTGGACGACGTGATCGAAGCCCGCACAGGAGGTCCTGCATGCCGACGCGCCGGGTGGTCTCGTTCCTCTTCGTGCTCGCCGCCGGGCTCGCGCTCGCCGCGGCGCCGCTCGCCGCCCAGACCATCAAGATCGGCGAGATCAACACGTACAGCGGCATCGCCGCGCCCTTCACCGGGCCGTACCGTCAGGGCGTCGAGCTCGCCCTCGAGGAGGTCAACGCGCGCGGCGGCCTCCTCGGCGGCCGGAAAGTGGAGATCATCTTCCGCGACGACAAGGGCCAGCCCGCGGAGGCGGTGAAGCACGCGCAGGAGCTCGTCGAGTCCGAGAAGGTCGCGCTCATCGCGGGCACGTTCCTCTCCAACGTGGGCCTTGCCGTGTCCGACTGGGCGAAGCAGAACAAGACGCTGTTCGTGGCCGCGGAGCCCCTCACCGAGGCCATCACGTGGTCGAAGGGGCACCGGCACGTCGTGCGCGTGCGGCCGAACACGTACGAGCAGGGGCGGATGCTCGCCGAGGAGGCCGGCCGCCTGCCCCACAAGAAGTGGGCGACGATCGGGCCGAACTACGAATACGGCAAGCGCGCGTGGGAGACCTTCTGGGAGCGCCTCAAGCAGCTCAAGCCCGACGCGCAGAACGTGGGCGAGCACTGGCCCACCCTCGGCAAGCTCGAGCCCGGCGCCTTCGTGGCCGCGATCATGAGCCAGCAGCCCGAGGCCCTCTACGTGTCCCTCTTCGGGTCGGACTGGATCGCGTTCGCGCGCGAGGCCACCAAGCGCGGCCTCTTCGAGAAGATGTTCGTGGTCGGCATCCTCCTCGGCGAGCCCGAGTACATCGATCCCCTGAAGACCGAGGCGCCGGAGAAGATGCTCGTCACCGGCTACCCCTGGTACGACATCAGCATGGCCGCCCACACCGACTACGTCGGGCGGTACCAGAAGCGCTTCGACAAGCCCCCCGTGCTGGGCTCGCTCGTCGGCTACGTCACGTACCTCTCGGTGTTCGAGGCCATCCGCAAGGCGGGCAGCGCCGACACCGAGAAGCTGATCGCCGCGTTCCAGAACCTGAAGGTGGAGACGCCGATCGGCCCCATCACCTTCCGCGCCTCCGACGGCCAGTCCACGATGGGCGCGTGGGTCGGCTACACGAAGGTCGACCCGAAGCGGGGCGTCGGCGTCATGATCAACCACAAGTACGTGCCGGGCGAGAAGGTCCTGCCGTCCGACGAGGAGGTCCGGAAGCTCCGCCCCGCGAACTGAGCGCGGCGAGCGCGGGAGGGCGGGTCAGCGCCCCTCGCGCCCGACCTGCTCGGCGTACGCGGTCCGGTAGCCGTCGTAGGACCGCGCGTAGGCGGCCCGGGCCGCCTCGTCCAGGTCGGCGGCCGGCGCCGGCTCGAGGTCGAAGTGGCCGAACGCGTCCACGCCGCGGACAAGCATGGCAGGGGGCCGGTGCGCGCCGAGGTGGCGCACGTGGGTCGGGATGTAGCTGATCGCCAGGCCGATGCGACGCCCGTGCGAGCGGTTCGGCTGCGACCGGTGCAGGCACAGCGTGTGGTGGAGCGAGAACTCTCCTGGGCGCAGGGGTGCGTGGACGGCAGGCGCGTCGTCCACCTCTCCGACGATGGCCTGACCCGCCCGGTTCACGCTGTCGGTGACCACTCCCGCCCGATGAGGCCGCTGCCCGCCGGCGTGGCTGCCCGGCAAGAACTCCATGCACCCGTTCGTGGCCGTCGCATCGGTGAAGGCGAGCCATGCCGTCACGTGCGCATACGGACGCAGGCCGAAGTAGGTGGCGTCCTGATGCCAGGCGGCGATAGCCGCCGTGTCCGGCTCCTTGATGAACCAGGTCGAGGTGTACACGAGGATGTCGGGACCGATCAGGTCCTCGACGGCATCCAGGATGGCGGGGTGCCGAGCGAGGCCGTACACCCACGCCAGGAGGACGTGCGTCCGTGAACGGTAACGCGGATCCGTCGCGTCGGACGTGAGCGGCCCGCCCACGGCCCGCTCGAACGCTTCGAGCTTTCCTCGGTACTCCGCGGCCTCTTCACTCGTGAGCGCCACGACGGGCGACACGAAACCATCGCGCTCGTAGCTGGCCACCTGGGCCGACGACAGCTTCCGCGGCATGGTCAGGTCACTCTCGCGTCGGGATCGAACCGGTGCGCCGATTCTGCGTTACCGGCACGTGCCCTGGCAAGGGACGCCTCCGGTCCCGAGGCAAGCGCGTCGGATGACCGCGCCCCGCCTCTGGCGGCCGTGCGCTACACCGCAGCGGCCGCAGGCCAACGGGTGGAGGCCGAGCGGGTCAGGCCGGCCAATGGGCACGAACGGGCGGTTGGAATGCTCGATAGCCCTGAGCTATGATGCAGCAGCCCGGGAACCCGCATGGATAGCGGGGTTCCGCGTGTCCCGCTCCCAGGTAGCGCTACCACGGCCCAAAACCGGCCCCGATGGCAGGGGCAGCCATCATCCCCGCTACGCGCGTCAATGGTCCGGGTCACCTGCTCCCGGACCATGTGTCCGCGTGACCGGTGGGTGGACGTGGTCTGGTTCACCTGCGGCTCCCTGCCATTCTGTTGACGGGATTCCTTACATCTGGCGACCCTAGTCTGCCGGCCACAATTTGGCTGGACTGCCGATGCCACATAACTGTAGGCCCTGCTGGTAGTTCACCTGGTTTGGCCACTTTTGTCATCAGTGGCACGTCGGCTGCACCTGGGACGGCGGCCCTGTGCGGGCAATCACGCCAGGGGTGGGGCGCGGAAACTCTGGAGAGCCTGGGGCACAGGCGGAAGGCGGGCTGGGGGTGAAGTGGACTTGTCTGCGGTGTGGGGAGCAACGGCTATGACCTGGGCTGGGTGGTTTGCCATCCTCCCTCACCGGCACGAGCAGGGTGCAGCGTAGTCTTCAATGGAGGAAGAGCCATGGACATGCCCACTTTGCCTTCCGTCTTGACGGAAGCCGAGCGTAGCCGGCTCCTGGTCGAGTGGAACGAGACCAGCACCCCGTATCCCCGGGACAAGAGCATCGCGGCCCTGTTCGAGGCCCAGGTGGAACGGACCCCCGACGCTGTCGCCGTCGTCAGCAGGGAGGCGTCGATCAGCTATCGGGAGATGGAACGGCGGGCCAACCAACTCGCCCGCCACCTGCGGGGACTCGGCGTAGACCGGGGCACGTTTGTCGGCGTCTGCCTCGACCGATCCGCAGACCTGGTCGTGGCGTTCCTCGCGACCCTGAAGGCCGGGGGCGCCTATGTCCCGTTGGATCCCTCCTATCCGGCGGAGCGCCTGGCGTTCATGCTGCAGGATACCCGCGCGCGAGTCCTCCTGACCGAGGAGCGCCTCCGCGCGACGTTCCCTGCCGGCGCGGCCCGCGTTGTCTGCCTCGACAGTGACTGGCCTACGATCGCGCGCGAACCCGAAGGGCCGCCCGAGGGCAGCGCGCGCGCAGACGACCTCGCCTATGTCATCTATACCTCCGGCTCCACGGGGACTCCCAAAGGGGTCGCGGTACCCCACCGCGCCATCGCCCGCCTTGTCCTCGGTGCCGACTACGTGCAGCTCGCGCCGGACGATGTGGTCGCCCAGGCCTCCAATGCCGCCTTCGATGCCGCCACATTTGAAATCTGGGGGGCGCTGCTCAACGGTGCCCGCCTCACGATCGTGCCCCACGACGTGGTGCTCTCACCGCCCGATCTGGCCGCCCACCTGGCGCGGCACCGGGTCACCACGTTGTTCCTGACGACGGCACTCTTCAACCAGTGTGCCCATCAGGTGCCGACAGCCTTCCGGTCGCTGCGCCACCTGCTGTTCGGCGGCGAGGCCGTCGAACCGCGGTGGGTGGCGGAGGTCCTCCGGAACGGACCTCCCGAGCGCCTGCTCCACGTCTACGGTCCCACGGAGACGACCACCTTCGCCACGTGGTACCGGGTCGAGAGCGTGCCGGAACAGGCCGCCACCATCCCCATCGGCCGACCCATCGCCAACACGCAATGTTACGTGCTCGATGAGCGGGGCAACCCGGTGGCCATCGGCATGCCGGGGGAACTGTACATCGGGGGCGACGGGCTGGCGCGCGGTTACCTGCACCGTCCCGAACTGACGGCCGAACGGTTCGTCGCGCACCCGTTCAGCGCCCACCCGCCGGCGCGGCTCTACCGGACAGGGGACCGCGTCCGCTACCGGGCCGACGGGGCCATCGAGTTCCTCGGCCGATTCGACGACCAGGTGAAGATCCGCGGCTTCCGTGTGGAACCGGGCGAGATCGAAGCGGCGCTGGCGGCCCTGCCGGCGGTACGCGAGGCCGTCGTGATGGCCCGCGAGGACCCGGCGGGGGAGCGGCGCCTCGTGGCCTATGTGGTTCCCCGCGATCCGTCGGCCGGCGGCGCGGCCGAGCTGCGTGCTTCCCTCAGGGAGAGGCTACCGGAGTACATGGTGCCGGCGGTGTTCGTGTTCCTTGATGCGTTGCCCTTGAATCCCAACGGCAAGGTGGATCGATCTGCGCTTCCGGTGCCTGAAGCCCTTCCGCCGGACGCGGGGGAGGCTTTCGTGGCGCCCCGCACTCCGTCGGAGGAACTGCTGGCGGGGATCTGGGCCGAGGTTCTCGGAATCGCGCACGTCGGCGCCCACGACAACTTCTTCGACCTCGGCGGTCATTCCCTCAAGGCCGGACAGATCGGCGCCCGCGTGCGGGACCTCTTCCAGGTCGAACTCCCCCTGCGCAGCCTCTTCGAGAATCCCACCGTGGCTGGGCTCGCAGGGATCCTCGAGCAGATCGGACGCGAAGGACACCCGCCCGAGCCGCCCATCGTGCCCAGGCCGCGGGAGGGCCGGCTTCCCCTGTCCTTCTCGCAGGAGCGGGTGTGGTTCATCCAGCAGTTGGCGCCCGACAACATTGCATACAATTTCCAGACCGCGCCCCGGATCATGGGACCGCTCGATGCGGCGGTCCTGGAGCGATGCCTCAGTGAGATCGTCCGGCGGCATGAAAGTTTCCGCACCACCTTCCCTGCGGTGGATGGCGCGCCGACCCAGGTGATCCATCCGGCCCGACAGGTGAAGCTGCCGGTGGTGGACTTGTCGTCGGTGCCTGCGCCCGAGCGTGACGCGGCCGCCGAGCGCATCATCCACGAGGAATTCCGAAAGTCTTTCGATCTCACGCAGCTCCCGCTGATCCGGTGGACCCTGGTCCGGCTGGACCCTCGGGAGCACCTCCTCCTCCACGTGGAGCATCACGTCGTCCACGACGGGTGGTCCTTCAATGTCTTCCTCCGCGAGCTGGTGGACCTCTACACAGCCTTTTCTCAGGGGCACCCCTCGCCCCTGCCCGAGTTGCCGGTTCAGTTCGTGGACTTCGCCTGTTGGCAGCGGGAGTGGATGCAGGGCCAGGTGGCGGAGGACCAACTCGCGTACTGGCGACAGAAGCTGACGGGAAGCGCCCCGGTCCTGGAGCTGCCTACCGATCGACCGCGCCCGCCGGTGCGGCGGTTTCAAGGTGCAGCGCCGCGGTTCGAGCTGCCGCCGGACCTTTGCGAGAGCTTGCGGGCCCTCAGCCGACAGGAGGGCGTCACGCTCTTCATGACGATGCTCGCGGGCTTCGTGACGCTGCTGCACCGGTACACCGGGCAGACGGACATCCCCGTGGGGTCCGGCATCGCCAATCGCCGCTGGCGCGAGACCGAAGGGCTCATCGGGATGATCATCAATAACGTCGTCCTGCGGGCCGATCTCTCCGGCGACCCCTCGGTGCGGGAGCTGTTGCCGCGTGTGCGCGAGGTGGTCCTGGAGGCCAGCGCCAACCAGGACGTGCCGTTCGACCGAGTGGTGGAAGCCCTTCAGCCCAAGCGCGATCTCAGCCACAACCCGCTCTTCCAGGTGATGTTCAGCTTCCACGACGAGCCGATGCCCAACCGGCACCTGCCGGGGCTCACCGTGCGGGACCTCATGGTCCGGAGCAACGGCTCGGCCAAGTTCGACATGGGCCTGGTCGTGGCTCCCCATTCGGCCCAGTGCATCGCGGAAGGCAAGGGGGGGGGCCGCGACGGGTTGACCGTTGTCTGGGAGTACGATACGGACCTTTTCGGCGAGGCGACGGTCGGTCGCATGATGGGGCACTACCAGACGATCCTCGAGGCGATGGTGCGGGACCCTGCCCGGCCGCTCTCGGCTATCGACCTCCTGTCCGAGAGCGAACGGCATCGGCTCTGCGTCGAATGGAACGCCACCGCGAGGGACTATCCGAAGGACGCCAGCCTCGCCGCCCTCTTCGAGGTGCAGGCGGCGCGAACGCCTGACGCGCTGGCGGTAGCCTCTGGAGAGAACCGCCTAACGTACCGGGACTTGAACCGGCGGGCCAACCAGTTGGCCCACTACCTACGTGCCTTGGGCGTGGGACCGGAGGTGTTGGTAGCAATCTGTATGGACCGCTCCCCGGAGATGGTCATCGGGCTCCTGGGCATCCTGAAGGCGGGTGGGGCGTACGTGCCATTGGATCCGGATTATCCGAGGGAGCGGCTCGGGTACATCTTGGAGGACTCCAACGCTTTGATCGTATTGACGCAGCAATCGCTCACACACCAACTGCCGAGCTTTGCCGGAAGATCTATTTGTCTTGACGCGAACTGGAACGAAATAGCCGCTGCACCCGTGGAGAATCCCGTCACACAGGTAAAGACAGAACACCTGGCGTACGTGCTGTTCACATCAGGATCAACCGGCAGGCCCAAAGGCGTAGCCATTGAGCATCGCAGGGCCGTAAACTTCGTCCAGTGGGCACAGGAGGTCTTCTCCGCAGCGGAACTCGAGGGCGTATTGTTTTCTACATCGGTGTGCTTCGACTTGTCCATCTTCGAGATGTTTGTCACTTTGAACGCAGGCGGTACCGTCATCCTGGCGCCGAATGCGCTCCACCTGCCCACGCTGCCATGCAAGAACGACGTGACCTTGATCAACACTGTCCCGTCCGCCATCGCCGAATTGGTGCGGATGGGAGCGATTCCACCTTCGGTCAAGACAGTGAATCTTGCCGGTGAGGCTCTGCCTGATGCGCTGGTGGAGCAGATCTACGCAACGACAAATGTCAGCAGCGTCTACAACCTTTACGGACCGACCGAGACGACTACATACTCCACGTACACACGGGTTCCTCGCGGCGGCCCGGTCACCATTGGCCGGCCCATCGCCAACACCCAGGTATACATTCTGGACGGGAATTATCAGCCGGTGCCGGTGGGGATCGTGGGAGAACTGTTCATCGGGGGCGATGGGGTGGCCCGAGGTTATCTCAATCGACCCGAATTGACTGGTGAGCGGTTTATCTCCAACCCCTTCGACCCAACGGGAGACGGCAGGCTCTACCGAACCGGCGATCGGGCTCGCTTTCGCGTGGACGGCACAATTGAGTTCCTGGGGCGGGCCGACAACCTGGTGAAACTCCGGGGCTTCCGGATCGAGCTGGGCGAAATCGAGACTGTCCTGGGCCAACACGCCCAGGTGCAGGCGGCAGTCGTGGTGGTCGGCCAGGCGTCCCCCGGGGACCCTCGCGTGATGGCCTACGTCGTACCGCGCCCCGGAATCGTCCCGACCGGCGGAGACCTGCGACGTTTCCTCGAGGAGAAGCTCCCCGAGTACATGGTGCCCTCCGCGTATCGTGTGGTGGAAGCGCTGCCGTTGCTGCCCAATGGCAAAGTCGATCGCCAAGCGCTGGCGGCGCTGGAGCCGATGCCCTCCGAGCGGGAAACGGCCTACGTCGCGCCCCGCACGCCGGTAGAGGAGGGCTTGGCACAGATCTGGGCCGAGCTCTTGCACGTGGAGCGGGTGGGTGTTCACGACGACCTCTTCGAGCTGGGCGGCCACTCCCTGCTGGCCGCCCGGGTCATGGCCCGCGTGTGCGACGTTTTTCAGGTGCAGGTGCCACTCCGACGCCTCTTCGAGAAGCCCACCGTGGCGGACCTGGCTGAAGGCATCGAAATGGCCCGCGCTGTGGTGCATGGCGAGGAAGCTGTGCCGATCCGGCCCGTCCCCCGAGAGGGTCCATTTCCCCTGTCCGTTACCCAGATGCGGTTCTGGCTCCTCGATCAGTTGCAGCCTGCCAGCGTCAATAATCTCCCCTACTTCTTCCGCATCACGGGCCCGCTGGACGTGGCGGCGCTCAGGCACAGCCTCCAGGCGGTGGTGAATCGGCACGAAGTCTTGCGCACGATATTCCCCAGCCAGAATGGCCAGCCGCGGCAAGTCATTGTCCCCGAACTGACCGTGGCGATCCCAGTCATCGATCTGCAAAATATCCCGGAGGGAGAACGGGAGGAACGGGCACGGCAGACGTGCGCCGAGGAGGAACGTCGGCCCTTCGACCTCGGGGGCGGTCCGCTGGTCCGGGCCCTGCTGTTGCGGCTGGGCGAGTGCGACCACATATTTCACCTGAACCTGCACCACATCGTCAGCGACGCGTGGTCAATGAGCGTTCTGAAACGCGAGATCGCAGTCGAGTACGGAGCGATCCGGGCCGGGGAGCCCTCGCCGGTGCGGCCGCTCCCCATCCAATATGCGGATTTCACTGTGTGGCACCTGAAGCGTCTGCAAGGGAAAATGGGGGAAGCACAGCTTGCCTATTGGAAGCGCCAGCTTGCCGGGGACCTTCCAGTTCTCGAGCTACCGACCGACCGTCCGCGGCCGCCCGTCCAGACCTTCCGGGGTACGCAGGAACCCCTCACCCTCTCCCAGCCCCTCTGCCGGGGGCTCGCGGCGCTGAGCCAACGGGAGGGGGCCAGCATATTCATGACGCTCCTGGCGGCCTTCCAGCTCCTCCTGCATCGCTACACGGGGGCCGACGATGTCGTCGTGGGCGCGCCGGTGGCGGGCCGCGACCGGGTCGAGGTCGAAGGACTCCTCGGCTGTTTTCTCAATACCCTGGTCCTCCGCACCGACCTCTCCGGCAACCCCACGTTCCGGGAGCTGCTGGGACGGGTCCGCGAGGTTGCCCTGGGCGCGTACACCCACCAGGACGTGCCCTTCGAGAAACTGGTGGATGAATTGCGCCCGGTGTGGGACCCAAGTCGAACGCCTCTCGTCCAAGTGATGCTCAACATGCATAACTTCTCGGATGGCGAGTTCCCGTTGCCCGGACTCACCGTGACACGACTCCCCAACTTCCAGATCGAACCGATGTACGACCTGAGCTTGTTGTACCGGGAATCGGAGGAAGGCATCACCGGCCATTTCGAGTACAACACTGACCTCTTCGACCGGGCCACGATTCGCCGGTTGCTCGGGCACTATCAGACCCTCTTGGAAGGCATCGTGGCCACGCCGGACCGCCCTATTGGCGAACTCCCGCTCCTGACGGACGCCGAGCGGCACCAGCTCCTGGTCGCCTGGAACGCGACGGCGACGGCCTACCCCCGGGACGCCTGCATTCATACCTTGTTCGAGGCGCAAGTTGCGCGGACCCGCGACGCCGTCGCCCTCGCCTGGGACGGCGGGACACTGACCTATGCCGCGCTCAATGCCCGCGCTAACCAACTTGCTCATCGCCTGCGGGCCCTCGGCGTCGGCCCCGACACCCTGGTCGGCGTCGCCCTGGACCGCTCCCCCGACCTTATCGTCGCCCTCCTGGGGATCCTCAAGGCCGGGGGGGCCTATTGTCCCCTCGACCCCGAGTACCCCCCGGACCGACTGGCATTCATGTGCCAGGACGCCGCCCCGGCCGTGATCCTCACCACCACGGCCCTGGGCGCCCGACTCCCCGCGACGGCCGTCCTCCTCCGTCTCGACGCCGAGGCGGCGGCCCTCGCCCAGGAGGCCACGGCCAATCCCCCTTGTCCGGCCACCGGCGACAGCCTCGCCTACGTCATGTACACCTCGGGTTCCACCGGCATGCCGAAGGGCACGGCCATCCCCCAGCGCGGCGTCGTCCGCCTCGTGCAGGGGACGGACTATGTCCACTTCGGGCCCGACGAGGTGTTCCTCCAGTTCGCGCCGATCTCCTTCGATGCCTCCACCTTCGAGATCTGGGGAGCCCTGTTGAACGGGGCCCGGCTGGTTCTTGCCCCCCCCGACCGCACGGCCCTGGCGGACCTGGGAGCTCTCTTGCGGCGCCACCGCGTCACCACGCTGTGGCTCACGGCGGGCCTCTTCCACCACATGGTGGATCACCACCTGGAAGATCTCGCCGCCGTCCCCCAGGTCCTGGCCGGAGGCGACGTCCTCTCGCCGCCGCACGTCCAGCGGGCCCTCGCCGCCGGCGTCCGCTGTCTCATCAACGGCTATGGGCCCACCGAGAACACAACCTTCACCTGTACCCACACCCTCACCGACCCCGCCCAGGTGAACGGACCCATCCCCATCGGCCGACCCATCGCCAACACGCAATGTTACGTGCTCGATGAGCGGGGCAACCCGGTGGCCATCGGCATGCCGGGGGAACTGTACATCGGGGGCGACGGGCTGGCGCGCGGTTACCTGCACCGTCCCGAACTGACGGCCGAACGGTTCGTCGCGCACCCGTTCAGCGCCCACCCGCAGGCGCGGCTCTACCGGACAGGGGACCGCGTCCGGTACCGGGCCGACGGGGCCATCGAGTTCCTCGGCCGATTCGACGACCAGGTGAAGATCCGCGGCTTCCGTGTGGAACCGGGCGAGATCGAAGCGGCGCTGGCGGCCCTGCCGGCGGTACGCGAGGCCGTCGTGATGGCCCGCGAGGACCCGGCGGGGGAGCGGCGCCTCGTGGCCTATGTGGTTCCCCGCGATCCGTCGGCCGGCGGCGCGGCCGAGCTGCGTGCTTCCCTCAGGGAGAAGCTACCGGAGTACATGGTGCCCTCCGCGTATCGTGTGGTGGAAGCGCTGCCGTTGCTGCCCAATGGCAAAGTCGATCGCCAAGCGCTGGCGGCGCTGGAGCCGATCCCTTCCGAGCGGGAGACCGCCTATGCCGCTCCTGAAACTCCGGTGGAACAGAGCCTGGCTCAGATCTGGGCCGATCTCTTAGGCGTGGAGCGGGTAGGTATTCACGACAACTTCTTCGAATTGGGGGGCCATTCCTTACTTGCGACCCGCGTTCTCGCGCGGGTGTGGGACCGGCTTGGGGTGAACGTTCCTCTCGCGTCGTTGTTTGAGAACCCGACGGTCGCGGGGCTGGCCGTTGCCATCACCCAGCGAATATTGGGCGATGTCCCGCCGGCGGTTGAACGTGGATGAGCACGACGGCTCGGGTGCCGAGCATATCGCGCGCGACGCTCGTGAAGCCGCGCCAATCATTGGTGGGATGATGGAAAACAGGGGCGGCAATCGTACGCCCTGATCATCCCCCCAATTGGGGTGTGTCTTGAACCTCCCCATGAATCGGCACGTGTCTCCAACGCCCCGGCTTGTCGTTTGATGAGATCGCCGTCGAATCGCTGGATTGCATGGCGCGTCGGGGAACCATCTGCCCGGATCCGACTCTTTTGCAGTCCCTATGGGGGAGCAGGTGCGTCCATCTTTCAAGGTTGGTCGACGATGCTTCCACCTCAGATCGAGCTGTGCGCGCTCCTGCCGCCCGGGCGGGAGCGTCGGATGCACGAGCCTCCCTTTGAGCATATCGACTCGCTCATCGATAGTTTGGGCAAGGCCATCGAACCGTTCTTGGATCGTCCCATCGCTCTCTTTGGCCACAGCATGGGTGCGCTGATCAGCTTCGAGCTCGCACATCATCTCAAGAGTCGCCTCCGTGCGCAGCCGATTCACCTCTTTGCTTCGGGTATGAGCGCGCCACAGCTCCCGAGGAAGCAGCTCTATCATCTTCCCGAAGACGAGTTCGTCTGCGAGCTCCGCAAGTTGAATGGGATGCCCAAGGAAATTCTCGATAATCCAGAGCTCATGTCTGTTCTCCTCCCTCGCCTCCGCGCTGACTTCAAGCTATGCGACACGTACGCATACTCGGCCCGGGACCCTCTGGACTGCCCAATCACGGCCCTCGGCGGAATCGACGATTCAGATGTTCCCCAAAGTGATCTCCTTGCGTGGCGCTCGATGACGCGTGGCCGCTTTGAGATGCAGCGTTTTCCGGGGGATCATTTCTTCATAGATTCAGCGCGTGAGTCGCTGCTCGCGCTCCTTTCCACCGAGCTCTCGCGATATTTGCAGTAACGTTGATTTGGGAGCACCGCGGCGTGCCCGAGGCATACGAGCTGGTAAGGACCTCGGAGCGACCGCGAAAGGAAAGCCCGACTACAGCGCGGTGATGAGGTAGACGCCGAACACGATCAGGAGCGTGCCCACGACGACGCGCCACGTGAGGCGCTCGACGCCGCGGAGGAACAGGGGGGACAGGACGAGGACGAAGATCGGCGCGGTGGCGGCGAGCGGCGTGACGACGCTCACCGTGCCGAGGCCCAGCGCGATCAGGATCAGGAACACCCCGAGGTTCTCGGCGATCCCCGCGGCCACGAAGTAGGCCGCGCTCCGCCACGGGCACGCGATGGCCCGCAGGTTGCCGGACACGGCCAGGAACAGCGTGAACGCCACGAGCGCGGTCGTCACGTTGATCGCGAAGCCCGGTACCGGGCTCATCGTGGAGAGCCCGAGCTTTCTCAGGATCTGCACCACGCCGAAGCACGTCGCGGAGAGGAGCGGCAGGGCGAGGTGCGCGGGGCGGAAGCCCATCTGGCTGCCACTGAGCGAAAGGAGCACGGTCCCGCCCACGATCACCGCGGTGCCGGTGAGGATGGCCGCGGTCACCTGCTCGCCGAGGAGCAGGATGGCGAGCGCGGTGGAGACGAACGGGAAGAGGTTGTTGAGGGCGGAGGCCACCGACGCGCCGACCTTGTCGATGGCGTAGAAGCGCAGGAGCCGGCCGGCCACCGTGCCCACGAGACCGGCGAGGACGAAGAAGGCCACGCCCTCGAGGCGGAGCGGCTCGACCTGCCCGCGGAGGAGAAGCACGGACCAGAGGCCGACCGTGCCCACCGCCACGTTGACCCACACGCCGCCGTAGGGCGTCCCGCCGCGGAGGCCCTGGCGGATCAGGATCGCGGAGGCGGCCGACGCCACGGCGCCCCCGAGCGCCAGCGCATAGACGGTCGCGGGCACCGGCATGGGCTCGTCGTCGAGCTTCTGGCCCGGCGCGGGTCGCGCGTCAGGCGAGCGGGAGGCGGATCGTGCGCCCCTCGGCGATCGAGCGCGCGACGGCGTCCACGAACTCCATGTACGCGACACCGTCGTCGAACGACGGGTACACCGGCGTGCCCTCGCGGATGGCGCGGGCGAAGTCGGCCTCCACCGTCCACTCGCCGCGGAGGTCGGCCGGGATCTCCACCGGCTGGGCCACCTGCTTCTCGCCGGGCTGGCCGGGCCGCACGCGCCGCGACGGGTCGGCCTTGCCCATCCAGATCCGGTGGGTCGGCACCTCGTAGCGGAGCATGCCCTTGGTGCCGTAGAGCTCGATGGTGTCGGCGGGCGCGAACGCGCTCACGCCGGAGAAGAGCCACTGGTACTGGGCGCCGGACGCGAGCTCGCCGGAGATGGTCACCGACTCGGGCACCCGGACCTCCTTCATCGTGCCCGTCTCGGCGTCGCGGCGCTCGCGCGTGAAGATCGAGCCGGTGGCCGTGACCGTGCGGGCGGGGCCGACCCAGCGCTGGAGGATCTCCGTGAACATGCCCAGCGTGAGCACATTGTGACCGGAGATGTCGCGATCCATGCGCCAGTGGTACGGCGCGTCCGCGGACAGGTTGGCCTCGGACATGTGGTGGAAGCGCACGAGGCGGAGGTCGCCGAGATCGCCCGCGTCGAGGATCTTCCGCACCACCCGGTCGCCCGCGTCCACGTGGGGGGCCGGGCAGATCATCGTCACCAGGCGCGGGTAGGCCCGGGCCGCGGCCAGCATGTCGCGCGCCTCGGCGAGGTCGCGCGCCATCCGGGCCTGGCAGAACACGTGCTTGCCCGCGGCGAGGGACTTGAGCGTCAGCTCCTTGTGCAGGTACGGCGTGGTGCCGATGAGGACGGCGTTGATGTCGGCGCGCCCGTAGACGGCCTCCGCGCTGTCGACCACGTGCGGGATCTTCCACTCCGCGGCCACCGCCTCGGCGTTGGCGCGGCGGCGATTGTGCACGGCGACGACCTGGCAGTCGTCGACCTTGGCGAGTCCGGGGAGATGTCGCGTCTTCACGATGCCGCCCGCGCCGATGATGCCGATCCGGATGGGTGTCTGGGCTCATGGCGGCCATACTGGCCCAGGACGGAGGCCGGCGCAATGGCATCCGCCGAGGGATCAATTGACCGGCCCCCCGCGATTCCGGTACCTTCGGCCGGCGCCGCGGCGGATTGTTGCGCGAGGGTCTGACGCCCGGTCTGACCCCAGTGTTGCGCGACGCCGCGGCGGGGAGGAGGGACGCATGCCGGTCGACAAGAGCTACATCGGCAAGACGGGCGCGCCCGTCGTGATGCACGTGGAGCGCGGGAAGATCCGGGAGTTCGCCGCGGCGATCAAGGAGGACGATCCGGTGTACGTGGACGAGGGGCTGGCCGCGAAGGAGAGCGGCGGGATCATGCCGCCCATCACCTTCCTCCAGACGGTGACCCACTGGGACGACGGGCGCGGGCGGGTGCGCCTGCCCTTCGACCTCAAGCGCGTGCTCCACGGCGAGCAGGAGTACGAGTTCTTCGAGCCGATCCGCGTGGGCGACGTGCTCACCGCGGTGAGCCGCGTGCTGGACATCTACGAGAAGCCGGGCAAGCGCGGCGGCTCCATGAACTTCGCCGTCACCGAGACGACCTACACCAACCAGCACGGCCGCGTGGCCGCGAAGGCCAAGCACATCACGATCGAGACCGGCCAGGTGGTCAAGGACTAGGGATAGCTTTGCGAGCCGAGCCGAGAGGCGAGGCGAGCGTATATGGGAACGCCGTGGAAACAACCGGCGACGCTGAAAGAGAGGACGCCATGCCCGCGAAGCGGTACTTCGACGACGTGAAGGAAGGCGAGGCGCTTCCCGAGGTCCGTGTGGAGGGCCTGACCCGGACCGATTTCGTCCGCTACGCGGGCGCCTCCGGCGACTTCAACCCGATCCACCACGACCAGACCTTCGCGGAGGCGTCGGGCAACCCCACCGTGTTCGCCATGGGCATGCTCAACGCGAGCATCCTGAGCCGGGTCGTGACGCGCTTCGTGGGCCGGCCGGCGGTGCGCCGCTACAAGGTGCGCTTCGCGACCCGCGCGTGGCCAGGCGACCACGTGATCTGCACCGGCAAGGTCACGCGGAAGTTCGAGGAGGCGGGCGAGAAGCGGATCGAGGGCGAGCTCGCCGCGGTGAACCAGAAGGGCGAGACGCTCATCTCCGGCTCCTTCGTGGCCGCGCTGCCGTCGCGGACGTTCCTGACGATCGAGCCTCAGCGCATCAGACCAATGCCGAGCGGTAGGACTGTAGGGGCCCGTCGCAGCTACCGCCTTCTGCGAGGCTCATTAGTGAGCCTCAGCGCATCAGACCAATGCCGAGCGGTGGGACTGTAGGGGCCCGTCGCGGTTACCGTATTCTGCGAGGCTCATTGGCGCCCCCGCTCACGAAGGGGTTGCCGCGGACCCAGAAGCGCCAGGGGCGGTCGACCCACTCGTCCGCGTAGTCGATCCCCACCCGCGGTCCTGCCGCCACCGCCGTCCGCGGGACCGCGCGCGGTCCCGCCTCGATCCACGCCCGCTCGCCCAGGAGGTCCGCGCCGTCGAGCCGCCGGTCGATGCCGAGGGCGGCGCACAGCTTGCCCGGGCCGCTCGTGAGCGCGTGGTCGGGGCGCCCGGGCCGGCGCCGGCGCATCAGCTCGACGCCCTCGAGGGGCTCGAGCGCCCGCACCAGGACGGCGTGCGGCACGTCGGCAGCGTTGGTGACCACGTTGAACTGGTGGTACATGCCGTACACGAAGTACACGTAGGCGGTGCCGCCGATCGCGTACATCGTCTCGGTGCGGCGCGTGCGCCGGCCGCCCCACGCGTGCGAGGCCCGGTCCTCGGGCCCGCGGTAGGCCTCGGTCTCCACGATCACGCCGGACACGCGCCGCCCGTCGCGCGCCGGCACCACCAGCACCCGCCCCAGGAGATCTCGCGCCACGGCGAGGACGCTCGGCCGCGTGTAGAACTCGCGCGGCAGCCTGGGCCGCGGGCCCACCGGGGCGTCAGCTCTTCTTGAAGGCGCCTTCCGCCTCGAGCGTCATGAGGGCCGTGACCCCCGCGCTCAGCGTCGGCCCGCCTCCCGGCACCGCCGCCGCCTGCACCGCCTCCAGCAGCTCGCGCTTCGTCGCGCCGTGGTCGATGGCCCGCCGCATGTGGGCGACGACGCCGTCGGTGCGGCCGCGGAACGCCAGGATGCCGATGATGACCATCTCCCGATGGCGGACCGACAGCTCCTTGCCCTCGCTCACCGACATCGTGCTCACCGCCTGGCGCGCCGCCGCGTACTCCGGCGCTTCCCGCGCCAGCCACTCCGTCCACGCGTAGCCGTAGGGGCTCCGCGCTCCGCCGCCCGCCTTCTTCCGCCCGCTCGCCGGCCGTGCCTTGCCCATCCGTCCCTCCTGTCGCGTGCGAGATGTCCGGCCGATCCCGGGATCGCGTCCCACGGGCCGGCGCGAGGAGCGTATCCCGCGCGCCGCGCGGGACGCAACCGCCGCGCCCCGCCGCGTCTCAGCCCGCGGCGGGCGCCCTCGCCTCCGACGCGTCCGCGGAGAGAGCCCCGGCGGCGGGAGAGCCGGGCGCGGACGCGACGACGGTCGATCGACGAGCCACCGGCGCGCCGGGGGCCACGGCGTCGCCCACGCTCTCGCGCGCCAGCGTGGACCGTGGGCGCGAGATCGAGAAGGCGGCCACGGGGTCGGAGAGCCCGGCGAGGGGAACGCGCCCCAGCGCCTCGGACTCGACGGCCTCGCCCACTGCGCTCATCACGCGCCAGCAGACGAGCGTCTCGCCGGCGCGCGCGCGGGCGCACAGCCGCGCGGCGAGGTTGGTCACCAAGCCGATCGCCGCGTAGTCGCAGCGGTCCTCGAAGCCGATGAGCCCGATCGTCGCTGAGCCGTGGCTGATGCCGATGCCGAGGCCGAGGCCGCTCGCGCTCTCCGGCCAGCCTCGGGCCAGGGCGACCACCCGGTCGTGCGCGGCGAGCGCCAGGGCCACCGCGCGGCGCTGCGGGTCCGGGACGGGGGTCGGATCGTTGAAGAAGATCATCATGCCGTCGCCGGTGAAGCGCTCAAGCGTCCCCCCATGGCGGTTCACGGCCTCGACCTGTGCCGGGCCAACCGGATCGGGCTCTGGGTGCCCATGCTCGCCTCCGCGCTCGGGCTCGCGATGGTGCGCGCCGGCCGGCACGAGGAGGGACTGCCGCTCCTCGAGGAGAGCATCACGCGCGCGGCGAGCGACCGCGTCCTCGCCGGACAGTCGCAGCGCTTCTGCTGGCTCGGCGAGGGATACCTCACGGCGGGCCGGATGGATGAGGCGCGCGCCACCGCCGCCGAGGCCATGGACGCGGCGACACGCTTCGGCCAGCAGGGGAGCACGGCGTGGGCCCACTGGCTCTCCGGCGAGGTGCGGCGCCTCGGCGGGGACGACCCGGCGCGCGCGGCCGAGGACTATCGCGCGGCCGCGGCGCAGGCGGCGGCGCTCGGCATGCGGCCGCTCGCCGCGCTGGCCGACCTGGGGCTCGGGCGCGCGCTACAGGCGCGCGGCGCCCACGGTGATGAGGCCGCGCGGCTCATCGCGTCCGCGCAGGCGGCGTTTCGCGCGCTCGGGATGACCTACGGATCGACGGGCTGACCGGTCGGGTCGCGGGGGTCGGGCACCGCGCAGCGCTCGGCCTTGACCATCTCGATGTCGAGGCCGAGGGCGCGCGCCCGCCGCTGCATCTCCAGGAAGAGGGACTCGACCCCGCGACGGTCCGTGGCGCACAGGAACTGGAGCTCCTCGGCGGAGTCGTCGGTGGAGCCGCCGGCGGGGCGATCCGCCATGCGGCTCAGTCCTGGCGCGGCTGGAGGACGCGGACCTTCCGCTGGATCTCGGCGCCGTGCTCGTCGAGGACCTCCTGGACGGCCTCGACGTAGTCCTGGATCTGCTGCTTGATGAGGGGTCCCTTCACCTGGATGACCATGATGTGGTACTGATTTTCTCCAAGGTCGTCGGCCATCGCGTGCCCTCCCGCTCTCGAGGAACCGCCCTCGACGGCTGGTGATATGACTCGCGATACGGGGCGCGAGCCAGTCTAGGAGGGGGGTCAGCGCGTGTCAATGACGTTTTTCCGCGCGGGTCCGCGTGTTTCGCGTGTGGCCGCGCGGAGCGTTCCTGCGCTCGACCTTCGGAGAAAGGAGCGCCGAGACCATGGCCAAGCCGCATCGCCACCCGGAGGTGAGAGCACGGCGGCAGACGCCGCCCCCGAGCGACCCGCGAGCGCGAGAGGGCGCGCCGCCCATCCCCGACACCCGCCTGGCGTGGCCGTCGCCACGCTCCGCCGTGACGCGCTGGCCCGCGTCGCCGAGGCCGCCGAGGTGCTCGCGATCGAGCCGTCGCGGCCGATGCGGCTCTTGCCCTGACCGCCTCGATGCCGGCCCGGCGGAGAGTCTGTGAATGAATGGGGAGCCGGCTCGCGTGAGTCCGCAGAATCGCGGTGTTTGCCCGCACGGCGACGTTGAAATCCACATTTCTTCACAGCCTGAGAGCTGAGCGGATGCCGTCCGGAGGCCCGCCGGCGCCGCGCTGCGTGCTGGTGCCCGGGGCGGGCACCGGGCAGAGCAACAACCTGATTCGCGGGCTCCGCGCCGCCGATCCCGGTCTCCGGATCGTCGGGGTCCACCACGATCGCTTCAGCCTGACCCAGTCGCCGGCCGACCGGAACCACCCGGTGCCCGCGCCCGGCAACCCGCGATTGGCCGACGCGCTGTGCCGGCTCGCCGACCATGAGGGCGTCGACCTCCTGATCCCCACGCGCGATCGGGACGTGGCGCTCTTCGCGGCCCTCGAGCCGCGGCTGCCCGGGCGGTTCTTCCTCCCGCCGCTGTCCGTGATCGAGCTGTGCCAGGACAAGGCGCGGGTGTCGGATGTCCTCGAGGCGCGCGGGCTGCCGGTGCCCCGCACGGTCTCCCTCGGATCGCTGGACGACGTCGACACCGTGTTCCGCCGGTTCCCCGCCGGCGCCACGCTCTGGTGCCGGAGCCGCTACGGGTCGGACTCCCGGGCCGCCACGCCGGTGCGCACGCCCGAGCACGCCCGCGGCTGGGTGACCTACTGGCGCGACATGCGCGGGTTCCCCGAGAGCACCTTCACGCTGGGGGAGTACCTGCCCGGCCGCGACTTCGCCTGCCAGAGCGTGTGGCGCGACGGTCGATTGATCCTGGTGAAGACGTACGAGCGTCTCGAGTACCTGGGCGGCGCGTCCCGGCCGAGCGGCGTGGCGTCGCAGTCGGCGCTGGCCAAGAACGTCCGCGAGCCGCGGGTGGTCGAGATCGCCACCGCCGCCGTGCGCGCCGTCGATCCGCGGCCGCACGGCGCCTTCGACGTTGACCTGAAGTGCCGGGCCGACGGCGCGCCCGCCATCACCGAGATCAACGCGGGGCGGTTCCTGTCCAGCCAGCCGATCTTCGACTTCACGGGCCGGCACAACATGACCGGCGTGTACCTGGCCCTCGCCTTCGGCGATCCCGTCGACCTCGACGCGGTGTACGACGCGGCGCTCGGCTTCTACCTGGTCCGCGACTTCGACGCCCTGCCCGCCGTGGTGCACCAGGACGACATCCCGTGAGCGCGACCGGCGCTTGACGGGCCGGCGCGCCGGCACTACGGTGTCCCGGGCTCGCGGCGGGGCCGCGCAGGGCCAGCGAGGCGACCCCCAGCGAGGAGATCCCGATGACCGACGACACGGATGCCCCTCTGCCGTTCCGCCTCCGGAAGATCGGCCACGTGGTGCTCAACGTGACCGACCTCGAGGCGGCGGTGCGCTTCTACACGGCGCTGCTCGGCCTCGAGGTGAGCGATCGCTACCCGCCGAGCATGGTGCCGGGGGGATGGTGTTCCTCCGGTGCAACACCGACCACCACGGCGTCGCGCTCGTGGGCGGGGCGCGGCGCGGCGAGACCAGCAGCTTGAACCACTTCGCGTTCGAGGTGGGCTCGCTGGACGAGGTGTTCCGCGCGCGGGCGTGGCTCTCCGCGCGACGCGTCCCCATCGTGTTCGAGGGGCGGCGCCGGGCCGGCTGCCAGGTCGCGGTGGAGTTCCAGGATCCCGACGGGAACAACCTCGAGATCTACTGGAACATCGATCAGATCGGGACCAACGGGGTGGCGCGGCCCGCCGCGGAGTGGCGGCAGGCCCGCACGCTGGAAGACGCGGTGGCCAACCCCGTGGCGGGCCAGCGGCTTCCTGGGCTCCCGCCCCAGGGCTAGCGCCCGCGGCGCAGGCGGCGACGGCCACCTGCGCCAGGCGGGCTGCTGACGCGCAGCGA
>CAVWWD010000004.1:0-375383 GCA_963758635.1 uncultured Candidatus Rokubacteria bacterium
TACTTTTCGTAGTAGAGAAACCAGCCGATCTCTTCCAGATAACGGGGATCCGTCAGATCGGGGATGTCGGCCATCGTTTTCCTTTGGACAGCAGACACTCCTCGTGAGCGGCTCGAGTGCTTTTTACCTCAGCACATTCTGCCCGCCGACCACTGAATCGTCCAGGCACGACGGTCTCTCCGCGCTCCGCACATTTCCGGACGGCGGCCGGCTCCCCCACTGCGCCGGCTCAGAATGCGTTGCGTCGCAGGTGAAACCACGTAGAGTTGGAACCGTCGAGCCGCAGGACTTCGACCGCCATCCTATCCCACTCCAAGGAGCGATGCCTCGCCGTTATGTCGCGGCTGCAGATGAACAGGCAGCACCTCCTCGCTGGCCATTTCCCGTGGCCATGCACGCCCTTGCGCGATCATGACGAGCCCGTCGCCTTCCCCGTCGCTCCTGGCGCGAGGGGCGAGGCCAAGCGCTCCTGACGGCGAGAGCCCGGCAGCGATGGCCCGCATCGTCGTGAACACGTACATGGTGCGATACCCGTTGGGCGGAAGTCTCTCCTGGGCGCTGCAGTGGGTCATCGGCCTGGAACGACTCGGGCACGACGTGTACATCGTCGAGAAAGGCGACTATCCCAACGCGTGCTTCGACCTGCCACGAGGGCTCATGACCGACGACTGCACGTACGGCGTCGCCACCGTTGACGCGCTGCTGACGCGCTTCGGACTCCAAGATAGCTGGTGCTATGTCGACGCCGCCGGCGGGTATCACGGCCTGTCGCGGCAACGCGCGGAGGCGCTGGTCTCGTCGGCGGATCTCTTCCTGGACATGGGAACGCACGGGTTGGGGGTGGAAGGGACCTGGCTGCACGAAGCCGCCAACGCTGGGCTGCGGGTGCTGGTGGCCACCGAACCCGGCCTTACGCAAATGCGGATGGAACTCAAGCTTGCGGCCGGGGAGGCGCTGCCTCAGTACGACATTTACTACACGACCGGCCTGAACGTCGGTACCGCAGCGAGCCCCGCACCCACGGCAGGACGGCAGTGGCGCCCAATCGTCGATCCGGTGGTCGTGGACCTGTTTGCCTGCCATCCGCGCCCGCGGCAGGCGGCATTCAGCACGGTGATGAACTGGCAGTCGATGCCTCCGGTGATCTTCGATGGGGTCCGGTATGGCCAGAAGGACGTGGAGCTTCCCAAGTTCATCGACCTGCCCCGGCGTACCCGCGTCCCGCTCGAGCTCGCCATCGCGGGCAAGAACGCGCCCATCGAGCAGCTCCGGGCGGCCGGGTGGCAGATCCGTCACGCCCTTCAGGTCACCGCCTCGGTGGACAGGTACCTCGCTTACATCGCGGGCTCGCTAGGGGAATTCGGGGTGTGCAAGCACGCGTGTGTCGCGACCAACAACGGGTGGTTCAGCGAGCGCAGCGCCGCGTACCTGGCCAGCGGCCGGCCGGTGGTCATGCAAGACACGGGCTTCAGTCGCCATCTGCCATGTGGGCGTGGGCTCTTCGCCGTGCGCACCGTGGAAGAGGCCGCCGCCGCTATCGATGAGATCGACGCCGATTGGGAGCGTCATGCGCGTTGGGCCCGTGACCTGGCGCGCGAGTATCTGGACGCCCGGAACGTGCTCGGGGGGATGCTGCAGGACCTGGCGCTGTAACCTGGCGTGACGAAGCGGGCACGCTCGGGTTGGTCCCGGCGCGCCCGAACGCGCTGGAGGACGCCCCCCACCGGGGGTTCGCCGTCCCCTTGTCGGTCCCGAGCGTGCCGTGCTCCGGTCCAGCGTCGGGCGTGGCGGCCATGAGCAAACGCAAGAAGGCGAGGCAGGCCCTGGCCGGGGCGGCGGCGGCCGCGGGCGCTGACAACGGACGGGAGCCGGGGCGCTTTTCGGCGCGGCGGAAGACGGAGACGATCCTGCGCCTGCTGCGGGGCGAGGCGCTCGACGGCGTGGCGCGCGAGCTCGGGGTGACGGCGGCGACGCTGGCGCAGTGGCGGGAGCAGTTCCTGGCGGGCGGGCAGAGCGCGCTGAAGAGCCGGCCGGCCGACGAGCGGGACGACGAGATCCAGCGGCTGCGGGCCAAGGTCGGCGAGATCACGATGAACAACGAGCTGCTCCTGGACCGGTGCCATCGGCTGGAGGGCGGCCTCCCTTTGGCGTGGCGGAGGCGGAGCGAATGAGCCAGACCCGCTCCCCCTCCACGCAGCAGGTCTACGGTCTGGCGCGGGTGTGCCGAGTGTGGGAGGTGGCGCGCTCGACGGTGTACGCCACGAAGGGCCGGGCGGCGGGGCCGGCGACGGCCCCGGGGCGGCGCGGCCCGAAGCCGCAGTGGAGCGACGAGACGTTGCTGAGCGAGATCCGGGCCGTGCTGGCGGCGGCGGTCTTCCTCGGCGAGGGGCATCGCAAGGTCTGGGCGCGGCTGCGGTGGCAGGGGGTGCGGACGTCGAAGGCGCGGGTGCTGCGGCTGATGCGGGAGGCGCACCTGCTGGCGCCCACGCGTGTGGGCCACGCCCATGGGCCGAAGGCCCACGACGGGACGATCACCACGGAGCAGCCGGATCAGATGTGGGGGATGGATGCGACGAGTTGTCTGACCCGCGAGGGGACGGCCACGGTCTTCGTGGTGGTGGATCACTGCGCGGCCGAATGCATCGGGCTGCACGCGGCCAAGCCCGGGACCCGGTTCGAGGCGGTGGAGCCGCTGCGGCAAGGGGATCCACGCCCTGTTCGGCGGCTACGAGGCCGGCATCGCGGGCGGGCTGCAGGCGCGGCACGATCACGGCAGCCAGTACATGAGCGACTACTTCCAAGATGAGCTGAAGTTCCTGGGCATCGTGTCCAGCCCGGCGTTCGTGCGCGAGCCGGAAGGCAACGGCGTGGCGGAGCGGTTCATCCGCACGCTCAAGGAGCAGCTGCTCTGGGTCCGGAGCTTCGACACCGTGGAGGAGTTGCGCCACGCGCTCCTCGAGTTCAAGGCGCGGTACAACCGGGCGTGGCTCTGCGAACGCCACGGGCATCAGACGCCGGCGCAGGTGCGCGCCCAGCTCCTGCCGAGGGCCGCGTGAGGCTGCTGGGGCCCGCCCGACCGGAACGCGAGGGCCGTAGAGGCGCTACAAGGGGCCTTGGAGAGGAGGGCCGCTATCTTGGTATCCCCCCCACGGCGCCCGATCGAGTCAGTTACCATCACCTCGGTGTCCAGGAAACCGGGGGCGGAACAAGGCACAGCTCCTGCGGACGGTGCTGCATCGATGCCTGCACATCCTGCACATCCGCCGGACGTTGCGCCCTGGCGCTAGCACCACGAGGAGCGCGCCGGGCACGAATCCCTCGAGCGGCATGTCGTGCGGGTTGCCGAAAGTGAAGTCGGCGATGGCCGGATCGCCACGCCGCTCGCCGTAACGCGGTCGCGGAGTAGAAGTTCCTGACCGTCTCGAAGGCGCTGTTCGCCGCCGCGGTCCGTTGCGATACGATCATTGCCGGGCGGCGTCGCGTGTCAGGTTTTCAATTGACCGCTTGGCGTCGAGCGCGAGATCGCGAGTTCTTCCTCCGTCATGTCCGCGGGAACGTCCGCAAAGAGCGGCGTGCTGAGATACCGCTCTGCCGTATCCGGCAGCATGCAGAGAATCGTCGAGCCTTTGTCGACTTCCGCAGCAAACTGGAGCGCGCCGGCCACGGCTGCGCCCGCAGTGATACCGACGAAGATACCTTCCTTCCTGGCCAGGTCTTTACTGCAGCGGATAGCTTCAGGGCCCGGGATTGTCAGAATGCGATCGACGACTTTCATGTCCACGGCGTCGCTCGTCAGTTTCGGAATGAAGTCCGGCGTCCAACCCTGCATCGGGTGCGGTTTGAAGCTCGGGTGCGGCGCGGCAGGCGTGCCGTCGGGCTTCCGCCCCTGTTCGATTCCGCTGCCGAGCAGTGGCGCGTCTTCCGGTTCGCAGACAATGATCCTGGTCTCGGGCCGCTCTTGTCTCAGTACTCGCGCGACTCCCTTCAGGGTGCCGCCCGTGCCATAGCCCGTTACCCAGTAGTCGAGCCGTTCGCCTGCGAAGCTGTCGACGATTTCGCGCGCGGTGGTGCGGGAATGATAGTCGGCATTAGCCTCGTTCTCGAACTGGCGAGTCATGAACCAGCCATTCGCGCTGGCAAGCTCCTCCATTTTCGTGACCATGCCGACGGCACGTTCGGCCGCAGGCGTTATCACGACCTTCGCCCCGAGAAAGCGCATGAGCTTGCGGCGCTCCACGCTGAACGGCTCCGCCATCACCAGGACAAGCGGATACCCCTTCGCCGCACACACCATCGCAAGGCCGATGCCCGTGTTTCCGCTGGTTGCCTCGATGACGGTCTGGCCGGGCTTCGGCGCTCCGGATTTCTCTGCCGCCTCGATCACGCCAATCGCAAGGCGGTCCTTCACCGAGCCGAGCGGGTTGAAGGCCTCTATCTTGACGAAGAGATTCACACCGGGCGGAGCCATGCGATTGATGCGCACGATCGGCGTGTTGCCAATCGTTTCCAGGATGCTGCCATACGGTCTTGCCATGAACGCACCTCCCTGAACAAGCCACGAATTGTTGAGCTGGAACTTTACCGAGGACAGTCAACACTAGCAGTTTCCGGCGGCGGTCGGCCCTCTCGTGGCCCCGTCCCCATGAGGTAATGACGCTTACGCTGAGCTCTCCCGAGAGGTCGGGCCTACTCGGGCGGCGCGGGACCTGTTTGACTTGGCGCGCGTGCTCTGGTTTTATGTCATGCATCCGCTCGACCTTTCCGAGGAAACGAGAGCCGTGACTGATATCGGCATGAGGCAGCGGCTCGCGGCGATCCTCGCCGCTGACGCGGTGGGGTATTCGCGCCTCATGGCCACGGACGAACGGGCGACCGTCGCGGCGCTTGACGCAGCGCGCGGCATCTTCCGCAGGCTGATCGAATCGAACCAGGGCCGCGTTGTCGACATGGCCGGTGACTCGGTGCTCGCAGTGTTCGAAACGGCGAGCGGCGCCGTGAGCGCCGCGCTCACGGTGCAGAAGGAGCTCGCGCAGGCGGCTGAACCCCTCCCCGAAGAACGCCGGATGCGGTTCCGGATCGGCGTGCATCTGGGCGACGTGATCGAAAAGGCCGACGGCACTGTGTACGGTGATGGCGTCAACATCGCGGCGCGCTTGGAGGCGCTTGCCGAGCCGGGCGGCATCACGGTGTCGGACACCGTCCAGATGACGCAGCGCAACCGCAGCGCCGTGGCGTTCGAGGACCAGGGCGAGCACGCGGTGAAGAACATCGTGCATCCGGTGCGGGCTTTCGGCGTGCGAGGCGCAGACGAGGGCGCCGCGGCTGCCTCGATCTTTCGGGTCAAGCCGGCGCTCGCGTTGCCGGACAAGCCGTCGATTGCCGTTCTCCCGTTCGACAACATGTCGGGCGACCCGGAGCAAGAGTTTTTCGCCGACAACGTGGTCGAGGCGATCACTGCGACACTCTCGCGCATCCGCTCGTTTTTCGTCATCGCGCGGAATTCCGCCTTTCTCTACAAAGGGCAAACGGGTGGATGTGCAGCAGGTGGGCCACGACTTGGGCGTGCGCTATGTGCTGGAGGGCAGCGTGCAAAGGGCGGGGAGCCGCCTACGCATCAGCGTGCAGCTCATCGACACGGCCAACGGCGCGCATGTCTGGGCGGACCGTGTCGACGGCACGCTGGAGGACGTCTTCGACCTGCAGGATCGGATCACTGAGCGCGTGGCGGGCGCGCTCCAGCCCTCGATCCGGCTCGCGGAAATCGAGCGCGCGCGCCGCAAGCGGCCGCAGGACCTGGGCGCGTACGACTACACCATGCGCGCCATGCCTCTGGTCTGGGTGTTGGAAAAGAGTGCAAGTGGAGAGGCGCTGGAACTCCTCGCTCAAGCCCTCGCGATCGAACCGGAGTATCCGCTTGCGCTGTCCCTTGCCGGCTGGTGCTACGCCCAGCGCTCGGTCTACAACTGGACCGACGATATCGACTCGGCGCGCAGCAACGCGCTGAGGCATGCGGAGAAGGCGGCTGAGCTGGGGAGCGACGATCCACTGATCCTTGCCGTTCTCGGCGCCGTGCACTGTTTCTTGCGCAACAACGGCACGGCGCGCGTCATGCTGGAACGCGCCGTGACCCTCGACCCCAACTCGGCGTGGGCCTGGAGCCGGCTCGGTTGGGTCGAAAACTACAGTGATCGGCCGGAGCGGGCGGTCGCCCACTTCGAGCGCGCCCTGCGACTGAGTCCACTCGACCCGATGAACTTCAACAACTATGTCGGCCTGGGGTCTGCCAGCGAAGTCGCCGAGCGTTACGACGATGCCGTCGCGTTCTATCGGCGTGCATTGCAGGAGCGGCCGCACGCCGATTGGATTCTGCGCGGCGTGGTGAGCGCCCTGGCCGGTGCCGGGCGCATGGATGAGGCGGCGGTCGAGCTCAAGCATTTGATGGCGGCCTATCCGGACCTGACGGTGACCAAGTACAAGAAGGCGATGGTCTTCTCGCCCGCGACACTGGACCGGCTGGGCGCAAACCTGAAGAAGGCCGGCCTGCCTGACTGATCACAGCCGTTCGGTTCCGTAGAGCGCTAGAGGCCATATCGAATCGGCAGGGACGCACAAGGGCGACAGCGCCAGGCCATCGAAGACGAGTTTGAGGGCCCTCTCATCGTGGTCTGATCCCGCTGGGGCTACGAACCTTCCTCGGTCGTCACGCCGTGCCACGACGCGCACGACGCGCTCGGGTCCCAGGTGAGTTGGGCGCAATATCCCGCCGAAGCCGCTGGTCTTGGCAACGGGTTACACTGGCCCCCGCGGTCGCGCCTGCCGCGAGCCGTGACCCACCCAGGAGGAGATCGAGACCATGACCAGAGCGCTCGAGGGCATCACGATCGTCGACCTCTCCCAGTACGAGGCGGGGCCGTCCTGCACCCAGCTCCTGGCCTGGCTCGGCGCCGAGGTGATCAAGATCGAGCCGCTGGCCGGCGAGGCCAACCGCGTCGGGCTCACCGACCGGCCCGGCGTGGACAGCTGGGGGTTCCTCTTCTTCAACGCCAACAAGAAGAGCGTGACGCTGAACCTGAAGCACGCGCGCGGGCGCGCCGTCCTCGACGACCTGCTGCGGCGGGCCGACGTCCTCGTGGAGAACTTCGGCCCCGGCGCCATGGACCGGCTGGGGCTCGGCTGGGAGACGCTCCATCGCCTGAACCCGCGGTTGATCGCCGCGTCGATCAAGGGCTTCGGCTCGAGCGGGCCGTACTCGGGCTACAAGAGCTTCGAGTTCGTGGCCCAGGCCATGGCCGGCGTCATGAGCCTGAACGGCGAGGTCGACGGGCCGCCGATGCGCGTGCCCGCGGGCCTGGGCGACACCGGCGCCGGGCTCCACCTGGCCGTGGGCATCCTCGCCGCCATCGTGCACCGGCAGGCCACCGGCGTGGGGCAGCAGGTGGAAGTCGCGCAGCAGGACGCGGTGGCCAACCTGATCCGCGTGCACATTCGCGAGCAGTACATGAACGGCGAGCCCGTGCCGCGACGGGGCAACCGCCAGTTCGGCAACGCACCCGTCAATGCGTACCGCTGCCGTCCCGGCGGGCCGAACGACTACCTGTTCGTGCACGGCGTGACGCCCGACATGTTCCAGGCCATCATGCGCGTCATCGGCCGGCCCGACCTCGCCGAGGACCCCACGCTTCAGACACGCGCGGGCCGCTTCGCGCGCGTGGACGAGATCGACGGCCTCATCGAGGCGTGGACGGGCAAGCACACCAAGCACGAGGCGATGGAGATCCTCGCCAAGGCCGGCGTGGCGTGCGGCGCCGTCCTCGACTCGGAAGAGGTGCTGGCCAACGAGCACCTGCGCGGGCGCGGCATGGTGGTGGACCTCGAGCATCCCGACCGCGGGCGCTTCCCGATGCTCGGCAACCCCGTGCACCTGTCGGCCTCGCCCACCGAGGTCCGGCGCGCGCCGCTCCTCGGCGAGCACACCGCCGAGGTCCTGGGCGGCCGCCTCGGCCTGAGCGCGGAGGAGATCGCGCGGCTCAAGGAGGCGGGCGCGGTCTAGCGATTCCGCGCGATCGCACCATCCCCCGCGCCGGCGGCGGGGCGCCGCGCTTCAGAACTCCTGGGCGTTCAGCGACTCGACGAAGAAGTCGATCGCGTAGGAGCCATTGCTGCTGACCGCGGTGTTCCGGCCGATGCCCCACGCCGGCCGCGAACCGCGGCCGAAGTCCAGCGACACGGTGCCCAGGCTGTCGTCGGAGAAGGTGTCCTCGTCCCTCCCGCTCACCCGGATCTTCAGGGCGCCGCCAGCCGGGATCTCGACCTCGCGCGCCCACGACGACCCGCGGAGCGGGACGACGTTGCCGGTGTCCACGTCGACGTCGACGAAGCGGCCGACGGACGCGCCGTTGACCTTCATGTCCAGCGTCCACTCGCCCGACCCGAAGGTGTCCTGGTCGTCCCGGGCGGTGACCGACTGGAAGGTGACGCGGAGGCGCACGGGCAGGTCGGCGACCTCGCGGGCGGCCGGCGCGGGGTCGGCGACGAGCCGGAGGTGGATCCGGAAGTCCTGGGCCTCGGCGGCGGTGAGGTTCTCCTGGGGATTGGCGCGGAGCTTGGCCTCTACCGCCGCCGGCCGCGTGGACTGCTCGATGCCGTGGTAGCCGGCGGGGTAGTCCACCTGGCTCGGGGAGCCGCAGAGATGCGCGTACTGCGGCCCGAGCGTGGCGAGGATGGCGGCCACGCTGTTCCAGAGTTGCCGGCACCGGGCGGGATTGGGGTTGGTCGGCCGGATGTCGGCGGCGATCCCCGCCTGGTGCTCGGCGAGGGGCGCCGCCTCGTTGATCACGCAGAGGGCGGGGGCGCCGTGCGCCTGGCACACGTGGCTGAGCGTCACGTCGATGCCCGCGTTGAAGTGCCGGCGGATGCGCTCCATCGCCTCGAGGAGCGCGTAGCTGAAGCGCGTCTCGGTGGGCGGCGTCGCGCCGGGGGCGTGGTTGCCGGGCTGGCCGCACGCGATGTCGCGGCGGGTGAAGGTGTACGTGTCCGCGGCCATCGACACCTCGCTGGGGACGAGGCGCTCGTTGTCGGCCGCCGTCGCCGCGAACTGCGCGGGCGCGGGGGCATTCCGCCAGTCCACGAAGCGCGTGAGGAAACCGGACTCGTCGATCTCCACGTTCACGTCGTGGTTCTCCGACTCCCGGCTCTCCCAGTTCTCGCCGGCCACGAGCTGGTCGATGTGGTGCATGAACGTGATCGGATGGTAGTGCCAGAACATTCCGGCGGCGTCGCCGAGCTCGTTGGCCAGGCGCGGCAGCGCGGCCACCGCCTCCGCCACCCACGAGAACCGCCGGAAGTGCGGCCAGAGCACGCGCCGGCGGTCGGGGTGGGGGACGAGCGCCTCGATCTGCGACTCCTGGGTCAAGGCCCACTCGCTCTTGTGAAAGGCCTTCACGGTCCGCAGGTCGGGCGCGGCGCGCAGGATGTCGGCGACATCCAGACCGTCGCCGCCCCGGTCGCGCAGGAACCGGTCCAGGGTGCGGACGTTGCAGATGACGTTCTGGTCGTCGTCGACCACGCGGCGCTGCGGATCGTTCCACGGCGCGCCGGTGAGCTCGCGGTTCCGATGGCTCAGGACCTCGAAGTGGAGCATGCGGCGGCCGCGGAAGTGCCCGCACGTCCCGAGGATGTCTCCCACCGCCACCATGACGTTCGGGGCGAAGACGCGTCCCTTGTCGCCGTCCATCCCGACGTCGACGCCCGGGTTCGCGGCGCGCCACTGGTTGAACCAGGGCGGGTTCTCGTCGTGCTCCGCGGCGGGGTCGCGCACGGGCAGGAGGTGCATGTAGAGCGAGAACACGAACGTCGGGTCGGCGTCGTAGTCGATGCGATCGCCCAGGCCCTGTGGGTCGCGCTGCACCGTGCGGTAGACGGCGTGGCGCAGCAGCACGAATCGCTGGCTGCCGAACTTCGGGTGCACGTCCGTCTCGCGATTGCTCGCCAGCCGCGCGGCAACGATCGTGCCCGACGCGGCCGCGTAGACGCAGGGGTTCGCGTCGGGAACCGACAGGTGCACGCCGCCGTGCCAGACGCGGTTCAGTCCCACGGGGAACATCCCGCCCTGCATGGTCTCGGTCAGCCGGTAGTACGCCTCGACCTGGTCCAGGTCGTAGCGGCTGCGCGTGTCGAGAAGCGCGTCCAGGTCCGCGTTCCGGTAGGGCACTCCTTCGATGCGACCCGCCGCCGTGAACCGGAAGTGACTGTTGCGGCCGGGCTGACCGGCCACGTGGGGCGGCGTCCGGAAGGGGCCCGAGTAGTACGGCCGGATCTGCCCCTCCGGCTCCACGGGCAGCCACCACTCGTCGGTGATCCCGCGGAACAGCCGGTTCCGGTTCACGATGCCCGGGCACACCTTGTCGGGATGGCAATTCCGGTGGGCGAGGATGCCGCGGAAGTGCATCACGCGGCTCCGGGACACGCGGCGCTCGATCGCCGTCCCGTCGTCGAGGTAGTGCCGAAAGATCTCCTCCCGGCTCGCCCCGAGGAACTTGCGCGGGATGCGGTGGCGGATGCACAGGTGGCGCAGCAGGAGGATGAGCGCCATGTACTGCTCGTCCTGGACCGACTGGTAGTCCTGGTGCCCTTCGATGGCCACCGGGCAGGTGGATGAGGCGGTTCACGTCGGCGGGACGCGCGTGGTTGCACACGAGGTTCGGCGCCGCCGCCGTGCCGATGTTGAGCGGCGCCGGGCAGGTCGCGAGCGGCACGTGCCGTCCGGCGACGCTGGGCTCGCTCGCCGCGGTCACGCCGAACCAGGACCAGGCGGCGTTCGAGATCTCGATCCCGATCGACGAGTTGTTGAGCAGGCCGCCGTGGAACGAGCGCACCTCGTCATCGAGCACCCGCACCACGTCGACGATGCGGTCGTCGAGCTGGTCCGCCCGCCGGCCCCGCCCGGACGGGCGGCCTGGCCCACGGCCGTGCGCTCGACGACGTAGTGCGCGGAGGCCGCGGAGCTCGCGGGGTTGTTCCACCAGTCGATCACCTGCTCGGCGGTGCCGTTGCCCGCGGTGCCGTGGATGTACGATCTGGCTCTTCTGGTGCCGGCTCGGGTTGAAGTTGTCGGCGTTCAGGACGTGGTCGGTGGTGACGAGGTGGAACGCCCACGACTGGCCGAACACCCAGAGGCGCCGTCGGTTCGCGGCTGGCGCCTGCTTCACGGCGCGCGCCTCCGCGTGGCCTTGGCCACGAGCCCCACCGCCATGCCCCCCAGCGCGTTGCTCGCCGACGTGAACTCCAGCCCGTCGTCGCGGGCCGCGATGACCAGCCGTTCCTTCACTGTCTGTCCGTTCTGACGGCGCTCGCCGAGCAGCACGAGGGCACCGGCGCGGTCGATCCGGCCGGCAAACCGGATCGCGCCGGCGGCGACGCTGTCGATCCACACCGCGGAATAGCGCTGCTCGTGCGGCTCCCAGCTGACGGTGAGGCGTGCCTCGATCGGCGCCGGGCCGGATCCATGCTGGAGGACGGCCTCGAGGTGGGAGCCGCCGAGGATCTGCCGGACCGTCATGTGGAACGCCGACGCGGACCCGGAGCGGTGCGGCGTGGCGCGCACCTCCGCGGTGCCCGTCCAGTCTCCGACCAGCGGGTCGAGCCGGGCCATCGCCGCGGCCGGGGTCTCCCGCGCCGCTGCCCGGGGCGCCTCCGGCTCCACGGCATCGCCGGCCGGCACGCCCACGGCGGCGGCAACCACGACGGCGGCGACCCGGATGGCGGTCAGCGCGGCTGCGGTACGGACACCGGATGACATCGCCCCGCCCTACACGGAGAACGGCCGCTCGCCGAAGAGGTCGATCGTGTTGAGCGTCTCGGCGCCGGGGAACGAGCGCGCCACGCGGAAGCGATTGACCCGGCGCGGGATGTCGGCCGCGAGGTCCGAATCGTCCGGGGCCGCGGCCGCGGTCTCAGCAGCCGTGCTTGGCGACGAGTCGCTCACGCGTGGCGGCGTCCGGCTCGCCGCTCTGGGACAGGCTGTTGGTTTCCTGGAAGGCGAGCAGCGCGCTCTTCGAGATCGGGCCGATCCGGCCGTCGATCGCGCCGCAGTAGTAGCCGATGTTGTGCAGGCGGGCCTGGGCGCCCGTCGCCTCGCGCACGGGGTCGAGGCAGCCGATCTCGAGGTCGAGCCGCAGGTCGTCCTTTCCGAGGAAGAGGACGCCGGCGGTGGCCTGGCCCGGGATCGGCTCGTCGAGCTTCCCGTCGCCGTCGGTCTTCCCCTGCTTCACGGTGCCTTCGACCTCGAGACGGTACTTCTCGTTCTTGACCGGCTTGCCCGCGGCGAGGATGCGGAGCCGGAGCCGGATCGGGCGTCCGAGCAGTACGAACCGGTGCCGCTGGTCCGTGGGTCGCGGCTCCTCGCGCGAGTCGCGCTCGGGCACGTGCAGGATGTCGCCGGGGAAGAGGAGGTTCGGGGTACGCTCGCGCAGCCGGAGCGGCTGGTTCTCCGCGAGGCTCCAGATGCGCCGCCACGAGACGCCGTAGCGCTCGGCGAGGCTCCCGAGGCACTCGCCCTGCTGCACGACGTGACGGATCAGGGCCGCCATGACGGGGCCAGATTGAAACACCAGGTCCGAGGGTGTCAAGGCGACGGGCCCCGAGCGCCGCGCGTCTTGCGTCTCGCACTCTCCGCCGCGCGAGATGCGCCTGCCAGCGGCCAGCTGGCGAGATCTGCCCGACCGCCAGTGTCCAGAAATGGATACACTGGCGGTCGTGACGCCGGGACGGTTTCGCTTCGGCAGGATCTCGGTCGCAGCCTTCGTGGTGGCGCTGGCGCTGCTGTGCGTCGATGGAGCGAGCGCCCAGGACCTCCGAGGCAAGGTCGTCCGGGTGGCTGACGGCGATACCATCACCGTCTTGCTGGATCGCCATCCCATGCCTGTCCGACTGAACGGGATCGATGCGCCTGAGCAGGGCCAAGCCTTCGGAAGGAAGGCGCGAGAGTTCACTGCGAAGCTGGCCTTGCACAACGAGGTGACGATCCGTGGGTTTGGCCAAGATCGGTTTCGTCGGACCCTGGGAGAGGTCTATTTGCCCGACGGTAGGAGCCTGAATCACGAACTGGTCCGTGCAGGCTATGCGTGGTGGTTCCGGCGCTACTCGAAGGATGGCATCCTGGCCGAGCTGGAATCTCAGGCGCGGGCGAAGCGGGTCGGACTATGGGCGGATTCGCACCCGGTGCCGCCATGGGAGTGGAGGCAGCTCCATCAGGCCCGGGGCAGAGCGGCTTCTGCGGGCGGGCTCGAGCCAAGCCGGGGCACCCTCGTCGCCGTGGGAGCTCTCTAGCCAGGGCTGTTCAAGCGTCGACTCGCGCACGGCCTCGGCAGCAGCCTCCTTGCCTCACCTGGTGGCGCGCTCCCAGACCTTGTGGGTATAGGCCCCCGGGTCGGCCGGCTTCCGGATGACGCCGAAGGCGAGGGCGATCTTCGCCGTGCGGGCAAAGGCCGCGGGGTCCATCCGGCCCAACCGCGCCTTCGGCGCCGGCGGGCCCCAGATCAGCTTGTTGATGCCGCGTTCCTGGGGCCCGCCGTTCCGACTCCGAGTGCGGTTATCAAGCCGATCGCGAGCTGCCGGACCCATCGTGAGCGCATCGCTCTCCTCGGCTCAGCCGCGCGCGGGCAGCTCGACCACGCCCCCGCCCACCACTGACAGCTCTCCGTCCTGGTTGCGCGCCTCTTGCTCGACCTCGACGAGGCGCCGGGCCCCTTCCGCCACTTGCGGGTGACGGTGCCGTCGATCCGGAGGGCGCCCCGCGATCACGCCGTGAGGTCCGTCACCGCGCGCGCCGCTTCGGCGGTGCGTCTGGCCGCTAGCAGCGCGAGGACGAGTAGACGCCGGCCGCGCGGCGTGGCGTGCAGCCGAACCGCAGCGGCCGCCAGCTCGCACGCCTCCTGGTCCCGGCGGGCGGCGAGGGCGGCGCGCGCCGCCCGCCGCAGCTCCCAGGCGCGGGCGGCCACGCGCATGACCGGCCCCAGGTCCGTTCCACAGCGTGTACACGCCGTCGCGTCCCGCCAGGGCGCACGGCAGGTTGGGCAGCGCGGGGTGCTCGGTTAAAAGTGGTCATCCCTCCTCGACGTAGAAGAGGAGGTCCGCCAGGTCGCCGCTGGCGGCGCGGAGCCGGTCCCAGTCCGTCGCCGCCGATCGCCTTCTCGATCGCCTGCTGGAGTCTCACCGCTTCTTCGCGGTCCTCGGCGCTCATGCGGTCGAGCAGGCGCTGCCCGCGCTCGAGCGACGCCGGGCCTCGGAGATCGCCACCCGCCGCTCGCGCCCCCTGCTGGTCGCCGGTGCTGCGTCCGGCGCTCTGGCCGCGCCGGCGCCCCCTCGTCGCGATCCGCCCGTTCGGGCTCAGCCTCTTCGAGCATCGTCATCGACGGCCTCACTGTCCTCGTCGACCTCGTCCTCGTCCAGAGCCGACCCGCGCGAGGGTTTCCGCGTCCCCGAAGAGGTCGCGCATGCGCCGGCGGGCCTCCGCCGACCTGGGTGTCGGTCATCGCGGTCGTGGCGCCCTCGATGGTGATGTGCTTGGCCAGGCCGTGCGCTTCTCGGTGGCCGTCACGCGCAGGATGCCGTCGAGGTCGAGGTCCATCCGGCAGAGCACCTCGTTGCCGGCCGGCACCGCCGACAGGCCCTCGATCAGGAAGCGGCCCACCAGGATGTTGTTGAGCGCGTTGGGGTCGTCGCCCTGGTAGACGCTCACCTGCCACGCCTCCTGGTCGTCGACCATCGTGACGTAGCAGTCGCTCCGGCTGGCGGGCAGGGGCGTGTTGCGCGCGATGACGGGGTGGTAGCAGTGGTCGGAGGGGGCGGCCGTCGACGAAGCCGAAGTACGAGGGGCCGAACGAGTAGGGGGAGATGTCGACGAGGACGCGATGAACGTCGTGGCCGGCCAGCCGGGCGGCCAGCACGCCAGCGCCGAGGGCGACGCAGAGGTCGGGGTGCGACATCCTGGCGCGGCGCCAGGCCCGTCGTGTCGCGCAGGAGCTGCGAGACCAGGGGCGTGCGGGTGACGCCGCCGACCAGCAGGATCTCGTCCACGTCGCCGGGCTGCTTGCCGGCGTCGGCGAGGGCGCGGTGCACGCTGTCGAGGGTGCGCTCGACCAGGTGGCGGATGAGGCGCTCGTACTCCTCGCGCGAGACCTCGAGGTCGAGATGCACGGGAACGCCGTCGCGCGCGGCCAGGTGCTCCTCGCGCAGGCGAGTGTAGGGCTCGAAGCTGAGCCGCTTCTTGGCCTCCTCGGCGGCGCGCAGGACGCGGCTCATGGCGCGGCGGTCGCCGCGGACATCGGGGGCGCCGGTGGCGAGGAAGCGGGCCAGGACGTGGTCGAGCAGGAGCAGGTCGAAGTCGTCGCCGCCCAGGTGCGTTGTTGCCATGGCTGGCTAGCACCTCGGTCACGTCGCCGGAGACCTGCACGAGGGAGACGTCGAAGGTGCCGCCGCCCAGGTCGTAGACGAGCACGGTGCGGTCGCCCGGCCTGGTCGCCGCCGTAGGCCAGCGCGGCGGCGGTGGGCTCGTTGAGGATGCGCACGACCTCCAGGCCCGCGATCTCGCCGGCGTCGCGGGTGGCCTGGCGCTGGGCGTCGGAGAAGTACGCCGGCACCGTGATGACCGCCTCGGCGCACCGGCCGTCCCAGCACGGCCTCGGCCCGGGTTCGGAGCGCGCGCAGGATCATCGCGGAGATCTCTGGCGGCGAATAGGTCTGCTCTCCCATGGCGACGCGCTCGCTCGAGCCCATCAGCCGCTTGATCGACTTGACGGTCCGCTCGGGGTAGACGATGTACTGGTTTCTGGCGGGGGTGCCGACCAGCGGCGTGCCGTCGGGCGTGAGGCCCACGAACGAGGGCATGATCTGCTCGCCCTCGGCGGCCAGCACCTGGACGTTGCCGTCGACGAGCGCGGCCACCTCGGAGTTGGTCGTGCCCAGGTCGATGCCGACGATTACATCAGTCATCGGAGTCTCCTGCGGCCGGCGGTGGTCCGCCGGCCGCCTTGACCTCGGCGAAACGGAGCACGCGACCATCGACGGTGTAGCCCGCGCGGAACACCTCGAGCACCGTCCCCGGGGGCGACGCGGCGCGTCCGCGACCTCGACGGCGCGCATCACCGGGGGTCGAAGGGCTTGCCTTGGGCGGGGATCTCGTGCACGTCGAGCCGCCGCAGGGTGTCGTCGAGCCGGTCGAGCGCCAGGGCGTTGCCGTCGACGAGCGCCTGCAGCACGGGGCGCTGGGCGAGGCGGGCGCGGAGCCGCGAAGGTTGTCGAGCCGGCCCGGGCCTCCGCCAGCCCGCGCGCGAGGCGATCGCGCGCCTCCAGCAGCTCGGCCACCAGCTCCAGCCGGGCCTCGCGCCGGGCCTCGGTGAGCCTCTTCGCGACGGTGTCCTGGCTGCGGGCGTGCTCCAGGCAGGCGGTTCAGCGCGTCGCCCAGCTCGGCGTGCAGGCGGTTGGTGGCCCGACCCTGGAGCTGCGTCTCGCGGGTCAGCGCGGCGAGCTGGGCGAGCACGGAGAAGAGGTCGGGGGCGCGGTCGGTGGCCGACGCCGCCTCGGCGGCGAGTCCCGCGGCGGCGGCTCGGGCTCGGCCAGCTCGTCGAGCCACGCCTCGATCGATGCCAGGAGCGCGCGGCGGCGCTCCGGATCGCGCAGCGCCTCGCCCGGCTCGGCCGCCGGCCGCACGGCCTCCGCGTCCGTCGACGGCCTGTCCATCGGCTCGCTCACGGCCGGTCACCGCGCAGAACGTTGAGCCAGGGCCCGGGGCCGACGAACCGGCGCTCGTCGGGCACCTCGTCGACGAGCGACTCCAGATGCTCGAGCGGGGCCGGGCCGAACAGCCGCAGCGCCAGGCGGCGCTCCTCGTCGCGCACGGCGTCGTAGGCCTCGCGGACGCGGCGGAATCCCTCCGGATCACGATCGGGGGGCGCGCGCCGGACCGCCGCCAGATACGCGGCGCGCACCGCCTCGTCGTCGGCCCTCGCGTCGATCCCGAGTACCTCGAAGGGGTTCACAGGCGTTCTTCTCCAGGGAAGGCGAGGAAGTCGTCGAACAGGTCTCGCTGCTTCCGCCGCGGGGCCCGCCGCCGCTTGCCGCGCGGTGCCTTGTCGGCGGCGAACACCGGGACCTCTCGGTGCGCACGCTCGGCGCGGAGGCACCGGGCAATCTCCTCCGGCGTGGTGGCTCCGGCGTCGGCGGCGAGCCTGCGCGGGACCCACGGAGCCGGCTCGGGCGAGAGCGCGAGGGCATCGAGCGCGGACGAGGCCTCGCGGACGGCGTCCATGTCGCGGGCGCGGCCGGCCACCTCGCGCGCGGCGCGCAGGCAGGGCCACGCGCGGTCGCGATCGCGACGCGACGCGGCGGCCGCGAGTGCGTGGCCCCGCGCGAGGAGGAAGCGGTGGAGCAACGGCCCGCCGACGGCGAGCCCCTGGCCGGAGGCGGCGTAGGTCAATGCCGGGCGGCCCATCGCGAGCCCGCCGAGGCACAGCGAGTGAAGATCGGCCGCCGATGTGCCGTCGAGATCGTGCTCCACCCGGGCCAGCAGGTCGGGGGGCGCCACGAGGGGGCGATCCAGCGCGCGGAACAGGTCGCACGCGCGAGCCAGGGCCTGGGCCGTCTCGGCCGGCGAGGCCTGTGTCCGGCGCGTCGGGGGGCTCGAGGCCGAACGTCTCGCCCACCGATGACAGGATCAGCCACAGCATGGTCGGGTTGCCGAGGCGCGAGGCCAGCTCCTCGTGCAGCCGCACGGCGCCCGGCCCATCGCCGTTCCTGCGCATCGCCACCGACCGGACCGCGCCGAGGTAGGCGAACGTGTCGCCAGCGGCCGTGACGGGCTCCTTGTCCAGGCGGTCCAAGTCCGCCAGGGAGAGGGCGAAGCGGCCTTCCTTGATCCTCCGCTCCGCGCCGGCGAGGAGCAGGCGAAAGCGACTCTGCCGCACGTCGGGATGCACCCGGTTGATCGCCTCGGCCTCGTCGAGCCGCTCGATCGCCTTTCGGTGGGCGCCGCGCCGCTCGGCGGCGCGCACCAGGTACAGCAACGGCTCCGGGTCGCGCGGATGCGCCTGGCGCCACCCCTCGGCCTCGGTCTCGGCCCGCCGCGGATCGCTCGCCTCCCAGTGGGCGACGAGCGCGCGGAACACGCGCGGATCGGGATCGGCCTGCCGCGCGCGGGCCAGGAGACGGCCGCGGTCGGCGCACTCGGGAAGCTCGCCGTCCCGGATCAGGACGTCGCGCTCCTCCTCGGACTGAACGTCGAACGCATCGAGCGCCTCGTCGCGATCGGCGGGGAACAGCTCGGCCATGTGCAGCAGCACATGCGACGCCTCGCGCCCGGTCAGCGGTGTGGCCCCGGCGCGGTTGGCGCCGGCGAGGTAGCCGTCCCAGAAGATGAGCGCCTGGTCCCACGCCCCGATGCGCTCGAGCGCCAGCGCGATCAGCCGCGCGGTGTCCCGCTGCCACTGGATGTCCCGCCGGTCCCGCTGCAAGGCCGCGACCAGGGGCCGCGGACTCAGGTTCCGATGCGCCACTCTTTCAGAACCGTGGCCGCGAAGATCTGCTTGACGGACGCGGACTCGCAAAGGGGCAAGATCCGCTCGACGGCGGCCACGGCTGTCGACGCATCCTTCTCTTCGAGCGCGTGGACCAGCTGCTCCAGGTGGTTGCGGAGCGCCGGCCGTCCGCCGCCGACGGCCTTGGCGAGGGCCCCGGCGGCGGGCGATCGCCGGTCGAGCGGCGCCGGCGCGCCCACCAGGTGGTGCAGGACGGGCACGAGTCGGGCCGGCGCCGAGTCGGGCGGGATCGCGTCGAGATTGGCGCGCACCGCGCCGTCCGCGCGCCGGTAGTAGGCGTCGAGGGCACGGATCAGGAGCTTCCAGGGCGCCAGCGGCGAATGACGGGAGATCCCGTCGAGGGCGGCGAGCGCGCCCGGGGCCAGCGGACCGCTCGTCACCGCGTCGAACAGCCCGCTCACCGCCTTCGCGGCGCACCGCAAGAGATCGCCGGCCGGCAGGGCCTCCTCGTCCGCCAGCTGGCGCGGGTCTCTCAGCTCCCGCGCCAGGATCGCCTCGATCTCGTGCCGTCGCAGTGGGGTGGCCGAGGCCAGCTCTACCAGCAGCGACCGTAGATCTCCGCTGGCGATCGCCTTGCGCTGCTTCACGAGCGGCACGATGCGTTGGCGGTGGGCCGGGAACCGCTCTCCGACCAGCATGGCCAGCGCGTCGGCTTCGTCGTACAGGCCCGTCGAGAGCATCGCGCCGATCCGGGCCTCGTAGGCGGCGAGGATGAGCGCCTCCGCGTCGGCGCTCCGCGTCTCCTTGAAGAGCTGCTTGGCGAGATCGAGCGCCTCGCGCGCCTTGCCGGCCGCGATCAACGACGACTCGATCCGGACCCGTGACGCCTCGGGGTCCGTCGAGGGCTGCACCGGGCGGCGATCGGCGGCGCGCTTGTCCCGCATGCTCATTCAGGTTCCACGCTCACGCGGAGCGACCAGCCCGGAGATCCGGGATCGGCCGGCCGACGAGCTACCGGATTATGGAGGCGAGAGGGTCAGCCTGTCCACCGGGTTTGTGGGATTTCATCGAATCCGCGAGCCCTGCCCAGCTGCGGGATCGCGCGTCGGAGCGGGAGCGACTCGGGTCCACGTGTCCCCATCGCCTCTGTGAAGAACGGGCAACTGCTGGTCCGACGCGCCCGGGTGCCCACACATTCGTTGCGTCTGCTCCTGCGAAGCGTGACTCGCCGCAACCTTCACGGAGAGGTCTCGATGGGGCGAGCGGTCGGTCGCGAGGTTTGGTGATGGCAACGTATGTCCCGCGGTGCGGCGATGTGGTCTGGCTTCAATTCGATCCGCAGGCCGGCCACGAGCAGGCAGGGCGTCGGCCGGCTCTGGTGATCTCTCCGAGCGCCTACAACTGACGGGGCGCCCTAACGTCAGGATGGGCGCCCGAGTCAGGCGTGGTCATCCCTAGCGAACTTCCGCGCGGGAGGGGGAGCTCGATGGTGCCGCTGCCCACCACGGACAGGTCGCCGTCCTGGTTGCGGGCCTCCTGCTCGATCTCGACGAGGCGGCGGCCGTTTTCGGTCCACTTGCGCGTCACGGTGCCGTCGATGCGGAGCGTGTCGCCCTCGGGGTTGTGGCGGCGGATCTTGCAGCGCGCGCCGCGGAGGAAGCCGTCGTCGCCCATCCAGTCCGTCAGGTGGTGGGTGAGCCACGAGCAGCGCTCCGGGCCGTAGTCGTACGCGCCGGGCGCGCCGACCATCGTGGCCAGCTCGGGTTCCCAGTGCACGCGCTCCGGGCAGTCGGGGATGCCGAAGCGGTTCTTGATGCCGAGGCCGGGATGACGCTCGATCTGCTTCCACGCCAGCCGGTTGGCGCGGATGTAGAGCCCGCCCCAGCCCTGGGCGAAGGCGATGAAGCCGGTCACGGTCATCGGGCCCTTGGCCATGGTCGGCAGGCGCTCGCCCTCGCGCACGTCCTCCCAGTGGCGCGGGGTGGATCCTCGGATCTCTCTCGGCGGCGTACAGCGCGCGCGTCTCGGCCTGGTCGGCCTCGGTGTACCGGCGGGGCGGCCGCGCCTTGACCTCCGTGTACTTCGTGCCCGACTCGCGCGCCTGGTCGCGGTCGGTGCGGAAGCACCAGCTGTCCGCGGCGGCCACGAGGTCGCCGTGCTGGTTGTGGAAGTCCACGTGGTAGATCTGCTGGATGGCGCGCCCGGCGAACGCCGTCTGGTGCTCGACCAGGTCCTTCAGCCACGCCTCCGTCGAGATCGTGTCGTTCCGGCGCACGGGCCGGTGCCACGTCCAGTCCGCGCCCGCCCACATGGCGTGGACGCCGGCGAGGCCGCCCACGTAGCCGGAGATGATCCGGCTCGTGGCGAAGAGAAAGCTCGGCGGCGCCACGATCCCGCCGAAGCGCGTGCCCGCGGCGTAGTCGGGGTCGCACCAGAGCGGGTTGTCGTCGCCGATGCCGTGGGCGTAGTGGCGGATGCTGTCGCGCGTGGCCTCGTGGCACCACGGCTCCAGCGTGTCGGTGATCCGCACGCCGATGCGCCGGCGCAGGGCCGCGAGGCCCTCGTCGGTGATCTTCGGGAACAGCGGCGCGGTGGGCTCGGAGGGCATTGGGTTCGCTTCCTCTCAGGAGGTCCGTGTCAGCGCGCCCGCGGCCTCGGCCTCGCGGAGCGTCTTCCGGTTGACCTTCCCCGCGGGCGTCTTCGGCAGCTCGGCCACGAACGCGACCTGGCGCGGGTACTCGTGCTGGCTGAGCCGCGTGCGCACCCAGTCCTGGAGCTCGCGGGCGAACGCCTCGTCGCCGGCGCGCGCACTCACGACGAAGGCCTTCACCACCTGTCCGCGCAGGGGATCGGGCACGCCGATCACCGCCGCCTCCCGCACGTCGGCGTGCGCCAGCAGCACGTCCTCGATCTCGACCGCGCTCATCGTCCACCCCGCGGAGATGATGACGTCGTCGGCGCGCCCGGCGTGGAACACGTATCCGTCGGCGTCGGCGTGGCCGCGGTCCCGCGTGCTGATCCACCCGCCGCGGCGCCAGACGCGGATCTCGCCCACGTTGCCGGGCGGGCAGGGGCGGCCGTCCGGGGCCTGCACCTCCACGCGCACGCCCGGCACGGGCTTGCCCAGCGCGCCCGCGCGCACCGTGTGGTCCGGCGCGCCGGGGTAATCGGCGAGGATCACGCCCACCTCGGTGGTGCCGTACATGCTGCAGACGGGCGCGCCAAAGGCGTCCTCCACGAAGGCGCGCGTCGCGCTGTCCATGGGCTCGCCGGTGAAGGAGAGCTTGGCGATGTGCCGCCGCCCCGCCGTGCCCTGGCCGGACACGCGGAGCATGCGGTAGTGCGTGGCCGCCGCCGACAGCGCGGTGATCTCGTAGTCGTCGAGGGCGCGCGCGAACCGCAGGGGATCGAAGCGCCCGGCCATGGTGCCCGTGGTCACGCCCATGGCCAGCGGGGCCATGGTGCCGTGCCAGAGCCCGTGTCCCCACGCCGGGGAGGACGGGCAGAAGAACCGGTCGCCCGGCCTGATCCCGGTGCCGTAGAGCGCGGCCACCATGAGCGTCACGATCGCACGGTGCGGGTGGCGGACGGCCTCGGGCAGCTCGCGCGTCGTGCCGGACGTGTACTGGAAGACCGCGAGGTCGTCCGCTCCCGTGCGCGCCTCGTAGCGCGCGGGGTGGTGGGCGAGGGCGCCGAGGAAGGCGTCGTCGGCCAGCACCACGTCGAGGCCGGCGATCGACCGCGCGGTCTCCGCCTTCTCGACGCTCGTGACGAGCAGGCGCGGCGCGCAGTCCTCCACGCGGAGGCGGAGCCCCTCGGGGCCGAACAGCGTGAACAGCGGCACCGCGATGGCGCCGCGCTTGATCGCGCCGAAGAGCCCGGCGTAGAAGGGGAGCCCCGGCTCGAGCATGATCGCCACCCGGTCGCCCGGGCCCACTCCTCGCGCGGCCAGCCAGTGGGCGAAGCGCGCGGACCATTCCGACAGCTCCTGGAAGGTCAGCGTCTCGTCGCGCCCGTCGGCGTGGGCCACGCGGACCGCGGCGTGGCCGCTCGCCGCGTGCCGGTCCACGCACTCGTGCGCGATGTTGAGCGCCCCGCGGTCGCCGTCGAAGAGCGCCCAGAGCGCGGCAGGGGTGCAGTTGTGCTGGGCGTCGGCGTAGGTGGTCAGGTCGGTCAGCCTGGGCATGGGATATCTGGGCGCCATCCAACCCCGAAAATCAGGAGTTGTCAATACGGCGCGCCCATTGTATACAGGCAATACCTATGAGCAGCGAAGCCGTAGCCGAGCAGGCGGTCGCCGGGGTCCGTGCGCGCGGTGAGCGGACGGTGCGAGCCGTCCCCGCGGTCACGCGGGCGGTCGCCATCCTCAGGTTCCTCGGCGCCAGCCGGGAGCCCCTCGGCGTCAACGCCATCGCGCGCGGCCTGGGGCTGATCCCGAGCACGTGCCTGCACATCCTCCGCGTGCTGGTCGCCGAGGAGATGGTCGCGTTCGACCCGGCGACGAAGCGCTATCGGCTGGACGCCGGGCTCGTCACCATCGCCCGGAGCGCGCTCTCGCGCAACGGCTTCGCCGATCTCGCCCAGCCCGCCCTCGACCGCCTCGCCCGGCGCCGCGGCGTCACCGCCATCGGCGTGCAGGTGCTGGGGCTCGAGCACATCTACGTGGTGGCCATCTCCCGCCCCGACCAGACCGTGCGCTTGCACGTGGACATCGGCAGCCGCTTCCCCGCGCTCATCAGCGCCTCCGGCCAGTGCGTCGCCGCGTTCGGCGGCCATCCGTGGAGCGCCATCGAGCGCCACTTCCGGGCGCTGCGCTGGGACGACCCGCCGTCGTTCGAGGCGTGGCGGGCCGCGGTCGAGGCCACGCGGGAACGCGGCTACGGCCTGGACGAAGGCAGCCATCTCCGCGGCATCACCGTCCTCGCCGCGCCGGTGCGGAGCGGGGCGGAGCCGCCGGGCCACGTGGTCCTCGCGGTGGGCGTGAGCGAGCAGGTGCGGCGCATCGGCATCGAGCGGCTCGCGCTGGACCTGCGCGAGGCCGCGGACTCGTGCGCGCGCCATCTTCTGGCCGGCGGAGCCTAGGCGGCACGATGGACTTCCACGCGTTCATGTACGTCACGATCGGCCGCCGGCACGAGCTCGAGCGCGGCATGGCATGAGGAGATTTCCCATGGACAACGGACACGTCATCGACATCCAGAACACCGCGTTCTTCCGCCACTTCTACGACGGCGACCAGCCCGAGATGCGGCGGCTATACGAGCAGGCGAAGCGGGACCAGTGGAACGCCGCCACCGACATCGACTGGAAGGGCGCGCTCGAGGGCGACGGCGGCCTCATCGCCGACGACCTGGTGGACATCCACGGCACGCGGTTCTGGGACGCGCTCAGCCCGGACGACCGCATCGACCTGAACCGGCGCGTGAGCCAGTGGCGTCTGTCCACGCTCGTGCACGGCGAGCACGGCGCCATGCTGGTGTGCAGCCAGATGGTGGAGAACGTCCACGGCCAGGACGCCAAGCTGTTCCAGGCCACGCAGGTCGTGGACGAGGCGCGGCACAACGAGGTGCTCCAGCGATATCTCGACCTCCGGCTCGACGGCCACACGTATCCGCTGGCCGGCAACGTGAAGGAGATCTTCGACACGCTGCTCGGCACGTCGTCGTGGCACATGAAGACCATCGGGCTCCAGCTCGTGGCCGAGACGTTCGCGGTGTCGCTGTTCCGCATGCTCGCCGAGACCTCCAAGGACCCCGTGCTCCGCGAGGTCTGCCGGCGCATCCTCCAGGACGAGGCGCGTCACATGGGCTTCGGCATGCTCTCGCTGCCCGCGGTGGTCGCCGAGGCGAGCGAGCGCGAGCGGCACGAGATGGAGGACTTCGCGGTGTGGGCGCTCGTCCGCACCCTCACCGGCATCTTCCCGCTCCTCGCGTACGAGGAGATGGGGTTCAGCCGGTCCGACATCGACGAGATCAAGCGACTCCGGCGTGACCGCGCGGCGGGCGGCGACGAGACCGCGTTCCGCAAGCTCTTCCGTCGCGACCTGCACACGTCGCTGGTCCGGAACCTGGAGCGCATCGGCCTCCTCACGCCGCGCGTGGCGCCCCAGCTGGAGTCGCTCGGGATCTCGCTCTCCTCGGTGGCGGCCGCCGCGTCCTGAGGCGGGCGGCCGCGCCGATGCGCGCCCTGCTCTGCCGCGCGTGGGGTGCCGTCGACGACCTGCGGGTCGAGGAGGTCCCGGCGCCCGTGCCGGCCCCGGCGAGGTGCTGATCGCGGTGCGGGCCACCGCGGTGAACTACGCGGACAGCATCATGGTGGCGGGCCAGTACCAGACCCGCCCCGAGCTTCCCTTCAGCCCCGGGCTCGAGACGGCGGGCGTCGTCGCCGCGTGCGGCGCAGGGCGTCACGCGCTTCGCTCCCGGCGATCGCGTCATGGCCATCCTCGCCCACGGCGGCCTCGCCGAGATGGCGGTGGCCGCCGAGCCCGACACGTTCGCGATTCCCTCCGGCATGGGCTTCGACGAGGCGGGGGCGTTTCCCGTCTCCTACATCTCGAGTCACGTGGCGATCCGCTGGATGGGCCGGCTCGAGGCGGGCGAGACGCTCCTGGTGCTGGGCGCGGGCGGCGGCGTCGGCCTCACCGCGGTCGAGATCGGCAAAGCCATGGGCGCGCGCGTCATCGCGGCGGCGAGCACGGAGGACAAGCTGGCGGCGGCCCGCGCGCGGGGCGCGGACGCCACGATCAACTACACGACCGACAAGCTGACCGAGGCCGTGATGGCGCTCACGGGCGGCGAGGGGGCCGACGTGTGCTTCGACCCCGTCGGCGGGCCGCTCTTCGACGCCGCGCTGTCCTCGCTGGGCTGGGGCGGGCGCATGCTCCTCATCGGCTTCGTGGGCGGCGTGCCGAAGATCCCCGCCAACCGGCTCCTCGTGAAGAACCGCTCCGCGCTGGGCTCGTCGCTCCGCTACTTCCGCTGGCGCGCGCCCGAGAAGCTGCGCGCGTCGGTGGACGAGCTGGTGCGCTGGTACGGCGAGGGTCGCCTCGTCCCGTGCGTGACGCATCGGCTGCCGCTCGAGCGCGGCGTCGAGGCGATCCGGCTCCTCACCGATCGCGCGGCGCACGGCAAGGTGGTGGTGGTGCTGGACGGCGCCGCGGGCCGCGGATCGGGCGGCGGGCGGCGCGAGCAGGAGGCGCGGTGATGGAGATCCGGCTCACCCGACACGGCGCGCACGTGGCCGTGGTCACCATCGACCACCAGCCGCGGCGGAACGCGATGACGCGCGCGATGCTCGCCGACCTGGGCCGGCTCTGGGACCAGCTCGAGGCGGACGACGCGTGCCGGTGCATCGTGCTCACGGGAGCGGGCGAGCGCGCGTTCAGCGCCGGCGCCGACATCAGCGGCGACCTCTCCGCGCGCGAGGAGACGGCGCGGGTGGTGAGCCACGCGCTCCTCAAGGCCGATCCGTTCCCGAAGCCCATCGTGGCCGCGGTCAACGGCGACTGCGTCGGCGGCGGTGTCGAGCTGCTCCTGTCCACCGACGTGCGGGCCGCCGCGCCCCACGCGCGGTTCGGCCTGCCCGAGGTGCGCTGGTCGATCTATCCGTTCGGCGGGGCCACGATCAAGCTGATCCAGCAGATCGGCCACGTGCACGCGATGGACCTCCTGCTGAGCGGCCGGCTCATCGACGCCGAGGAGGCCGCGCGGCTCGGCCTGGTCAACCGGGTGGTGCCGGCGTCCGAGGTGATGCCGTGGGCGCTCGCCACCGCGGAGACCATCGCCGCCAACAGCCCGAGCGCGGTCCAGGCGGTCAAGCGGCAGATCAGCGCGACCATCGCCGACCACGCCCGCTCGCGCGAGGCCCTCGAGCAGGAGCTGGGCGACCGCGTGCGCGCGAGCCCCCACTTCGCCGAGGGCGTCGCCGCGTTCCGCGAGAAGCGCGCCCCCCGCTACCAGTGAGCGCGGCCGTGCGCCCCGCGAGCCGTACGCTCGGCGGCCTGATCGACGAGCTGGCGGCGGCCCGGCCCGACGCGGAGGTCCTGGTGGCGGGCGATCGGCGCGCTGACCCGCGCCGAGCTCGCCGCGCGCGTCGACGCGTGCGCCCGCGGGCTCCTCGCCGCCGGCGTGGGCCGGGGCGACCGCGTCGCCATCCTCCTGCCGAACCGCCTCGAGTGGGTCGTGGCCGCGCTCGCCACGGGCAAGATCGGCGCCGTCCTGGCCGCGATCAGCACGTTCTCGACGCCGCGGGAGCTCGCGTGGGCGCTCGAGCCACTCGGGCGCCACGGCGCTCGTCACCGTGCCCGAGTTCCGCGGTCGCCGCTTCCTCGATCCGCTCGTCGAGCTGTGCCCCGAGATCGCCGCGCGCCGGTCCGCTCCAGAGCGCGGCGCTGCCGCGGCTCCGCGCCGTGGTCACGGTGGGCGCGCGGACGCATCCGGGCGTGCTCGCCTGGGACGATCTCCTCGCGCTCGGCGAGGGGATCCGCACGCCGGCGCTCGACGCGGCGGCGCGCGCGGTGTCGCCGGCCGACGTCGCGTACATCCTCTACACGTCGGGATCGACGGCGACACCGAAGGGGGTGCAGCTCGCCCACGGCGGCCTCGTCGCCAACGGGTTCGACATCGGCGAGCGACAGCGCCTCGGCCCGGCCGACCGGCTCTGGCTCGCCGTGCCGCTCTTCTGGTCGTTCGGCTCCGCCAACGCGCTCGTCGCGATCCTGACCCACGGCGGGTGCGTCGTGCTCCAGGAGAGCTTCGAGGCCGGCGAGGCGCTCGAGCTGCTCGAGCGCGAGCGCTGCACGGTCTACTACGGCATGGCGAACATGGCGCGCGCCATGCTGGAGCATCCCGACCGGCGCCGGCGTCGCCTCGACGCGATGCGGACCGGCCTCACCATCGGCCTGCCCGAGGACATCGAGATGACCATGGAGGCGGTCGGCGCGCGGGAGCTCTGCAACGTCTACGGCTCGACCGAGACCTATGGGAACTGCGCGGTGACCGACGCCCACGATCCGCGCGACGTGCGGCTGCACACCCAGGGGATGCCGCTGCCCGGGATGGAGATCCGCGTGGTGCATCCGGAGTCGCGGCAGGCCCTGCCGCGCGGGGAAGTGGGGGAGCTGTGCGTCCGGGGCCACGTCACGCCCGGCTACTACGCCGCGCCGGAGCAGGACGCGGCGGCCTTCGACGCGGACGGCTGGTTCCTGACCGGCGACCTCGGCCTGCTCGACGCCGACGGCCGCGTCCGCTTCCGGGGGCGGCTCAAGGAGATGATCAAGACGGCGGGCGTCAACGTGTCGCCGCTCGAGGTGGAGCAGGTGCTGCTCTCGCATCCCGACGTGAAGCAGGCCTACGTGGTGGGCGTGCCCGACCGCGACCGCGGCGAGCTCGTCGTGGCCGCCCTCGAGCTGTCCCCGGGCGCCGCGTCGGACGCCGCCGCCCTCACCGCGTTCTGCCGCGAGCGCCTCGCCAGCTACAAGGTGCCCGTCCGCCTCGCCTTCCGCGCCGCCGACCAGTTCCCCCGCACGCCCACGGGCAAGATCCACAAGCCCGGCCTCCGCGCCGAGCTGTCGGCCGGGCCGTGAATGAGCAGGTGGCCCGGCCGGAGCAGCGTTCGACGAGCTCGGGCGAACCCACGGGCCATCCCTCCGATACACATCCTCGTGATAGTGTGTACACATCGATCGGTACCCGGGAGGATCAGGCATGCGGACCAACATCGTGATCGATGACCGCCTGATGCGCGAAGCCCAGAAGGCAACCGGCCTGGGCACGAAGCGAGCCGTGGTCGAAGCGGGCCTCCGGTTGCTCGCCCAACTCCGGGCCCAGGGGGAGGTCCGGAAGCTCCGCGGGAAGTTCGCTTGGAAGGGAAGCCTGCGTCGGATGCGTGCCCGCCGCGTCAAGTAGCACGGGGTGGTCATCGTGGACAGCACGGTCTGGATCGACTACCTGAACGGCCGCTCGACCCGGCAAACTATCTGGCTGGACCGCGAGCTGGACCGTCAACGCCTCGGCATCACGGATCTCATCCTGTGCGAGGTGCTGCAGGGGCTCAGGGGTGAAGCACGGGTGGCCGAGGTGAAGGCCAGGCTCCTGTCCCTGGAGATCTACTCGACGGGCGGCACCGAGCTGGCGCTGGCCGCGGCGGACAACTATCGTGCTCTCCGGCGCCGCGGGCGAACGCCTCGGACGACGATCGACGGGCTGATTGCCACGTTCTGCCTGGTGAATGGGCACGAATTGCTTCACAACGACCGGGACTACGACTCGTACGAGGATCTGTTGGGGCTGCGGGTCGTGCACCCGTAGCTCACTTGGCTTGCATGACGGAGGAACTGGAGGTCCTGGCTGTGGTGACGGGCCGGCTGGAGGCGGCCGGCATCGCCTACATGGTGACGGGATCGGTGGCCGCGAACTGCTACGCCGTGCCGCGCATGACGCGCGACATCGACATCGTGGTCGACCTCGCGGCAGCCGACGCAGACCGGGTGCTGGAGCTGTTCCGGGCGGACTTCTACGTCGATCCCGGCGCGGTGCGCGAGGCCGTGGCGGCCAGGGGCGCGGTCAACCTGATCCACCAGGACTTCGTACTCAAGGTGGACCTGATCGTTCGCAAGGACACCGAGTACCGGCGCACGGAGTTCGCGCGGCGCCGGCGCGCCCGCCTGGGCGTGGTGGACGTGGTCATCGTGGCGCCCGAGGATCTCATCATTTCCAAGCTGGACTGGGCGCGCGATACGCGCTCGGAGATGCAGCTCGGAGACGTCCGCAACTTGCTCCGCTCGGTGCCCGATCTCGACCGCGACTACCTCGCCCGCTGGACCGCGCACCTCGGGCTGGGCGAGGCCTATCGCGAGGCCGAGCCATGACCGACACGCCCCCCGAAGTGGAGCGGCGCTACCGGGCGCTCCTGATGGCCCTGCCGGCCGAGCGGCGCCTCCGGATGGGGGCGTCCATGAACGCTACCGCGCGAGCCCTGGTGCGTGGCTCCGATCCTGGCCCGGCGCCCGGACGCCACGGAGGCGGAGCTGCGCCAGGCCCTCTTCCTGCGCTTCTACGGCGACGACTTCGCGTCGCCCCAGCGCGAGCGCATCCTGGCCTGGCTGGCCGAGAAAGCCTCGGCGGCGAGATGAGCGTGGCCCCTGGCCGCAACGACCCCTGCCCTTGCGGCAGCGGCAAGAAGTACAAGCGGTGCTGCCTGCTCCGGGAGGCTGCCGCCGCCGCGGCCGGCGCCTACACCCGCGCCGAGCGTGACAGCGCCTGGGCTGCCGTTGGCCGTTTCGCCGGGCGCCCCGCCTTCGCCCACGAACGTCGCTCGCGCCGAGGCGGACTTCTTCATGCCGCTCGCCGCGGTGCCGCTTCCCGAGCAAGCCCGCCAGCTCCGCGCCGAGGCGCAGCCCTTCTACGAGGACTGGCTCCTCTGCGACTTCCGCCTGCGCGACGAGCGAAGCGCGGTCGACCTGTTCCTCGATCGCGAGGGGGCGAGCCTGCGCTCGGGCGAGCGCCGCTACCTCGAGCGCATCCGCCAGGCCTCGCTGCGTCCCTATGAGGTGGCGGCGATCCGGCCCGACGAGGGCCTCGACCTCGTGGACCTCTGGACCAAGCAGCGCATTCGGGTCCGCGAGCGCGCGGCTACGCGCCAGCTCGCTTCCTGGGACGTGCTCGCCGCGCGCATCATCCTGGGCGGCGAGGGCGTGCCGGTGATCGAGGGTAGCGCGTACCTCTTCCCCCAGGATGCCCGCGAGCCGTTGCTGAAGGATCTGCGCCGGGCCCACCGGCGCTTCCGGCGCGGCGGCGCCGACATCCCGCTGCCCGACTTCTTCCGCCGGATGGGGCGCATGTTCTACGGCTGGTGGCTGGTCCACGTGGCGCTGCGCCCTGGGCCACGCGCCGTCACGCCGAAGGCGACGACGTGTTGCTCGCCCGCGCGACCTTCGACATCGCCGACCCCGGCGCTCTCACGGTGGCGCTGGCCGGGAGCACCCACTTCGAGCCGGAGGACGACGGCAGCTTCCGTTGGATCGAGGAGGGCGGCTCCGACGACTTCCAGCGAACCCTCGGCACGGTGCGCGTCGAGGGGGCCCGGCTCGTCCTCGAGGCCATGTCCGAGCCCCGCGCCGTGCGCGGGCGCGCCGTGCTCGAAGCGCTGGCGGGGAGCGCCATCGCCCACCGCGCCACCAGCCTCGAGGGCATAGAGCAAGCGGCAGCCCGCGAGCGAGCGCATCCACGGCGGCACGTCGCGGCTCCCGACATCCCCCCCGAGGTCCAGGCCGAGCTGGTCGGCCGGTTCTACGAGGAACATTACCGGGGCTGGCTCGACGAGCCGCTTCCCGCGCTGGACGGCCGCACCCCACGCGAGGCCGCCGGGCTCAAGTCCCTGCGCCCCCGCCTCGTGTCCCTGCTCAAGAGCATGGAGAGCATGTCAGCCCGCCAGCGACAGGCCGGGAGACGGCATACGACTTCGGCTGGATGTGGGGGGAGCTGGGGCTGCCACGGCCGGGGTAGGGGGAAAACTTCTCGCCGCGGGAGCGCGCTCACATCCTGGCCTGGCTGGCCGGCCGGGCCCCGTGAACGCGGTCTGGCTCTCGCTGGTTCGAGACGCCGACGAACGTGAGCCACCGCGAGAAGAACGTCCGCGCCGGTGCGGCCGCGTCAGCCGTCATCCGGAGATGAGGATGTTCACCGGCGCCTCGGAGGCGCGGCAGTTGTCGGTCTCGCTGGTCTCCGGCACCGCGTTGGTGTCGTCGGCGCAGGCCAGGAGGTAAACGCTGCCGCCGGGAGCGGCGAGGGGAACCGCGACCGTGACCGTGCCCGTCGAGGTGGACGACGCGGCCAGGCCGGGAACGGCGCGGCCGCCACCCAGCCGGAGGTCGCCGCCGTCGCGAAGGGTGTCGCGCGACAGGTAGTATCGCGTCGTCGAGGCCGCCGCCGCGACGCTGCCCTGGTTCCGAACGGTCTCCGTCACCGAGAACGTGCCGCCCGGCAGCGCCGTGGCCGGTGGGTTGCTGACCGCCGTCACCACGAGATCCGCGCCGGCCACCTTCACCCGCCGTGCCGACGCCAGGCAGTTGTTGCCCTCGTCGCTCTCTGCGATCCTCGCGGTGTCGTCCGCGCAGGCGATCAGATAGTAGTTCCCGGCCGGGACGGAAGGCACCGTGACCGTCTTCGTGTCTTCCGACGCCGCGCCCGGGGCGAGGCCGGGCACGGCTCGCGTGCCGGTCAGCGGCCGATCGCCGCTGCTCTTCGTCTGATCGAGGGAGAGATAGTACCGGGTGCTCGAGCTCCCGGCAGCCAGGTTGCCTCGGTTCAGGACCTTGTCCCCGGCCACGAACGTGCTCCCCACGAGCGCGACCGGAGGCGGATCGTCGACCTTCAGCTGCACGAGGTCGGGCGCGCGCACCTCGACCTGGCCCACCGAGGCGCGACAGTTGTTCGAGTTCCAGCGCTCGGCGACGACGTCGTCGGCGTCCGCGCAGGCCAGCAGATGATAGGTCCCCGGTGGCGTTCTCGAATCCACCAAGACGGTCACGGCGCCCGTGGAGGCCGCGCCACCGGCCAGCCGGGGACAGCGCGCGGCTCCCGACGAGGGGCACGTCATCCGGGCTCCTGACCGTGTCGGGTGACAGGTAGTAGCGGACCGTCGAGGCGCCGGCGCCGATCGAGCCCTGGTTCTGGATCGTGTCGGTCACCGAGAACCGATCGCCGAGCAGGACCGTGAGCGGAGGGTCGGTGATGGCGGTCGCCGCGAGATCGGGCAGGACCACCGCCACCGCCCAGACGGAGAAGACCGACCCGCCGGTGGCGCTGACCAGCGTCTGGGCGCCGGTCACCGCGTCCACACGAACGATGCCCTCGCCCCACTCGGCGATGATGATGCGGCCGGCCGCGTCGAGGGACTTTCCGAGCGCCTGTCTGATCAGGCCGCCCGAGCTGATCGCCGTCTGTGCCCCGGTGTCCGGATCCATGCGAACGAGATCGCCGAGCTGGTTGGTCACGATGATCGAGCCGGCATCGTCGATCTCGATGCCGGTTCGCGGTCCGTACACCTCGGAGCTGACCAGGGTCTGGGCCCCCGTGGCGGGATCGATGCGAACGACGCGGCTGCCCTCGAGCTCCGAGGCGTCGTCGACCACGATCCGCCCGCTCGCGTCGATGCCGATGTCCGTGGGCCCGCGCAGGAGACCGTCCGCGCTGATCGACGTCTGGATGCCCGTGACGGGATCGACGCGGACGATGGCATTGCTCGCGGGGTCGCCGACGAGGATCTGCCCCGTCGGCTCGATGGCGACGCCGTACGGCGCGATCAGCAGGCCCCCCGAGCTGATGAGCGTCTGGTTGCCCGTGGACGGATCGACGCGGATGAGGCCGGGGGTCGGGTCCACCACGATGATCTGGCCGGCACTGTCGATCGCCAGGCCCTGGGGGCTGTCGAGGAGACCGCCCGAGCTGATGTTGGTCATGGCGCCGGTGACGGGGTCCACGCGGACGACCAAGAAGGCGCCGGTGTAGTCAGTGGCCACGACGACGATGTCACCAGCTTGGAGGACAACGGCCTCGGCAGATCGGAACGGCGCCAGACCCGCGAGGAGGATCACCGCGAGCACGGTCCACCCCCGACAGCCGGATATGAGGATGGTCAGCGGCGCGCGACTCCCTGCAGCGAGCGAGCGTATTCCTGTCCGCATTGTGGCCTCCCACCGCCGGGCCAGGCATGTCGTCTGCACTGGCAACCCGGCAAGTGGCGTGCCACTTCCTGATGCGCGGAAACACGCGGCAACGAAATGAGGGGTGGCGCGAACCCGCGGGCATTCCGCCCGAAGGGAAACCGCGCCGGGGCGCGCGCGCCCGCTCGCTGGCGTTCCGTATCGCCTCCCCGGTTCGGACGGCGACACGAGGACAGGGCGCGCCGGAAGCCTGGCCGCTAGATGTCAACGATCCGAGGGCGGAAGCGGCCCGGGCGAGGCCGCGTCGTGCGCGTAGAGCCAGGCGATGGCCTCGATCGAGCGGTCGCCGCGCGTGGCCATCTCCTCGTCCCGCGCCCGCTGGGCGGCGCCGTCGGGGAGATGGAAGCGCGTCTTGTTGACGCGCGACAGCTCCTGCAGGCGCGTGGCGCGCGGGCGACGGAGCGCCTCGTAGCGGAGGAGCGCCGCGGGCTCGTCGCCCGGGCCGGCGGCGGAGAGGCACGCGGTGAGGGTGGCGCCGTCCTCGATGGCCTGCGCCGCGCCCTGGGCCATGAACGGCAGCATCGCGTGGCACGCGTCGCCCAGCAGCGTGACCCGGCCCATCGTCCAGCGCGGAAGCGGCTCGCGGTCGAAGAGCGCCCACACGTACGTCTCGTCCACCGCGGCGATGATCTCTCGCACCTGCGGATGCCAGCCGTCGAACGCGGCGAGCGCGTCGGCCACCTCCCCGCGATCCGTCCACGACTCGCGCATCCAGGTGTCGCGCTCGTTGACGCCCACGAAGTTCAGGAGCCGGCCTCCCGCCACGAAGTAGTGCACGAAGTGACCGTGCGGGCCCATCCAGTTGCTGGACACCACCTCCACGCCGAGGTGGGCGATCCGCTCGGCGGGGACGAGCCCGCGGTACGCGATACAGCCCGTGAAGCGCGGGTGCTCGGGACCGAAGAGCGCGGCGCGCACGGTGGAGTGGATCCCGTCGGCGCCGACGAGCACGCCGGCCACGGCGCGCGCGCCGTGCTCGAACGTGAGCTCGACGCGGTCGCCCCGGTCCCCGAAGCCGGCGAGCCGATGCCCGGCGTGGAGCCGCTCGGGCGGGAGCGCGTCGACCAGGGCCTGCAGGAGGTCCGCGCGATGGAAGTGGTAGTACGGCGCGCCGAAGGCCGCGGCGACCTCGGGTCCGAGCGGCGCGCGCTGGAGCGTGCGGCCGTCGTCCCAGCGGCGCTGGTGGACGGCCACGGGACGCACGCCGGCGCGGTCCAGAGCCTCGCCCAGCCCGAACCCGTGCAGGAGGCGCGAGGCGTTCGGGCTGATCTGGATGCCCGCGCCCACCTCCTTGAAGGCCGCGGCCTGCTCGAACACGTGCACGTCGAAGCCGGCGCGCAGGAGCGCGAGAGCGGCGGCGAGACCTCCGATGCCGCCGCCGACGATGGCGACGGAGCGATCGTGCGCAAGCATGGCGGGGCTACGGGCCGACGAGGTCCGTGGTGTCGGCGACCGCGCCCCTCGCCGCGCCCGGAATGCACGCCGACCGGCCCCGTCCCGCGTCGCGCCGCTCGCCGCGCGGCGCGCCGGCTGCACGCTCCGGATCTGCCTGAGCCCGTCCTGGACGAGACCGAACACCACCATCCATCCCACGAAGCCAATGGCGAGGTGCCGCGCGTAGAGCGGTGAGGGCAGAGGGGCGTTCCAGATCATGTGGAGCACCACCGGGATGCAGAAGGGCTTCAGGAAGCGCGGATCCACCAGCATCTTCACGCCGAGCGGGCGGTCGCCCTTGACCTTCCAGAGGGCGCCGGCGGCGATGGCCGTCCACGCCACGTGCCCGAACGGACTCAGGAACGCGCGGAGGTGGATCACGCCGGTGGCGGCGTCGAGCGTGCGCTCGCGCATCAGCGTGTTGATCGATCCCGCCTCCCCTCGTGACACCCCACGACACCGCGAGGTCGCGCGCCGCGGCGACCCTTCGCCGCCGGCGCATCGGAGCTTATTGCCGGGCTCGCCGTCGCGTCAAGGCGCGGGAGCCCCGCGTCACGGCGCCGGCCGTGGCGTCACGGCGCGGGCCGATCTGGTAGAGTGTCCGGCATCTCGACCGACGCGAGGTGACGACATGGCGTTGAAGTTCGGGGTGTTCGACCACATCGAGCCGGTGCCGGGGCTGCGTCTGGACCGCATCTATCGCGAGCGTCTCGTCCAGATCGAGCGGCTCGACGCCCACGGCTTCTACGCCTACCACCTGGCCGAGCACCACACGCCGGCCATTCACAGCCTGGCCCCCTCCCAGAACGTGTTCCTGGCCAGCGTGGCCCAGCGCACGCGCCGGCTTCGCTTCGGCCCCTGCGTGTACGTGCTGCCGCTGCACCATCCGCTCCGCCTGATCGAAGAGATCAGCATGCTCGACAACCTGAGCGACGGCCGGCTCGAGATCGGGGTGGGCCGCGGCGGCGTGATGGAGGCGTACTTCTGGGGGCAGGAGGCCGACCCCGAGACGAACTACGCCCGCTACTGCGAGACCCTCGACATCCTCCGCGAGGGCCTGAGCCACGACCGGCTGAGCTACTCCGGTCGCTTCCACAGCTTCGAGGACCTGCCCATGTACCTCGCGCCGCTCCAGAAGCCGTACCCGCCGCTCTGGTACATGCGCAACGCGGTGACCGCGGCGATGGAGGGCATGCACACCATCCTGGTCGGCTCGCTCGACAGCCTGAAGGCCGAGGTCCCGCGGTATCACGCCGCCTGGCAGGAGCACCAGGGGACGGGCGCGCTCACCGTGCAGGGCGAGGAGCCGATGATCGGCCTCGTCGTCCACCTGGTGGTGGCGGAGTCCGACGACGAGGCCATCCGGCTGGCCACGCCGGCCTGGGAGAAGTACCGCTGGAACCTGGCCGCGCCGCGCCGGCTCGAGGCCGAGCGCCGCGGGCTCACCCAGTTCATGCAGACCAAGGACGGATCGTTCGGCTTCGTCGGCGAACGCCCCGCGGGCCTGCCCGCCCGCGAGATGCGCCGCGACATCAGCGCGGAGATCGAGCGCTTCGACCACCAGGCCCGGCGCGAGCACCCGAATCGGCTCGGCGGGGTGGCGCTTGCCGGCTCGCCCACCGCGGTGCGCGAGTACATGGACGAGTACCTCGCCACGGGCGCGAACTACTTCGTGTGCTCCTTCCAGTGGGGCGACCTCGGGCACGACACGGCCATGCGCTCGATCGAGCTGTTCGCCTCCGAGGTGATGCCGCACTACGCGGCCCGCCCGGAAACGGGCGCGCCCGTCACACGCTGAAGCGGAGTCCCCGCCGGAAGAGCGGCCACGCCAGGAGCGTCCACACCAGGCACGTTGCCGGCCGCCCAGGCCAGCGAGGCCAGCGCGGGCGACGGGAACCCGCCGGCGACGGCGTCGAAGAGCACGGCCTGGAGCGGACGCGGGCGCCCGGCGTCCATCACCTTGGTGACCACGAGCATCCGCGCGGCGAGCGTCGAGAGGAAGAAGATCCCGAGCGCGTTCACGCCGAGCGCGGCGAGGGGCGGCGTCCACCAGCGCGAGCCGCGCACCTCGATCACCCAGTAGCAGGCGGCCAGCGCGATCAGCGCCGCGCCCGCCGTGAACAGCACGTAGGACCCGGTCCACAGCGACTTGTTGATCGGGTGCGAGAGGCCCCAGGCGAGGCCGAGGACGCCGCTCGCGACGCCGGCGCCCGCGAGCCCCGCCATCATCCGGCCGGCCGACCCCGCGCCGCGCATCCACTGCCCGGCGAGGGCGCCGGCGAGCGTGGTGGCGATCGCCGGCACCGTGCTCAGGATGCCCTCGGGGTCGTAGACCCGCCCCACGCGCCAGATGTGCGGCCCGAGCACCGTCCGGTCGATCCACGCCGCGAGGTTGCCTTCCTTCCCCAGGTCGCCCGCGCCGAACCCCGGCACCGGCACCAGCGTGAGCGCGGCCCAGTAGCCGGCGAGCGCGGCGCACGCCACCACGAGCTGACCGCGCCAGCCCGCCCGGAGGAAGACGAGCGCGGCGGCCAGGTAGCAGACGGCGATCCGCTGGAGCACCCCGGGGATGCGGATCGTCGAGAAGTCGAACGACGGGATGGCGTGCAGCAAGAGGCCCAGCGCGAAGATCACCGTGGCCCGCCGGAGCGCGCGCGCCGCGAGGGTCGAGCGCGCCTCGCCCGCCTCGCGGCGCCGGCCCAGCGCGAAGGCGATCGACACGCCGACGATGAACAGGAAGAAGGGGAAGACCAGGTCCGTGGGCGTCCAGCCGTGCCAGTCGGCGTGCTGGAGCGGCGGATACACGTGCCGCCACGAGCCCGGGTTGTTCACCAGCACCATGCCCGCGACGGTGGCGCCGCGGAAGACGTCGAGTGACAGGAGCCGCGGGGCGGCCGGGGCGCTCCGACCCGCTTCGCCTCCGGCCGTCACCACCGGCGCCCGGCTCCCGGCGCGCTCAGGTCGTCGGGCGCGTCCCGGCGAGGTCGGCCATCAGCTCGACGGCCTCCGCCTGCTGCGTGGAGACCGACATGCCGGTGATGCCGCAGTCGGCCCACGCGCGGTAGCGCTCGCGGATGCGCGCGGCCGGCCCGACCAGCGCGCCCTCGTCCACGAACTCGTCGGGCACCGCGGCGACCGCCTCGTCCTTCCGGCCCGCGAGGTAGAGCTCCTGGATGCGCGCGGCGGCGTCGCCGTAGCCGCGCTCGACCATCATGTCGTTGTGGAAGTTCTTCGACCGGTGGCCCATGCCGCCCACGTAGAGCGCCACGCGCGGCTTGAGCGAGGCCAGCGCGCCGCGCACGTCGTCGGTGATCATCACGGCCACGCCGGGCTGGATCTCGAGGTCGCGGATCGACTTGCCGCCGCCCGCGCGCCGGAGGCCCTCGTCGAGCAGCGGCCGGAGCTTCGGCATCCGGGCGGGGGTGAACCCGAGCGGCAGCCAGCCGTCCGCGACCTGCGCGGTCAGCCGGATGTTGGCCGGCGTGCCGGTCCCGAGCCAGATCGGGATGTTCGGGCCCATGTGCAGGATGGAAGTCAGCGGCTTGCCGAGCCCGGTGGCGCCCGGCCCGGAGTAGGGGAGCGAGATCTCCTGGCCCTCGTGGCTCACCGGGCCCTTGCGCTCGAAGATCTTCCGCATGATCGCCACGTAGTCGTGGAGCCGCCAGTGCGGCCGGCCCCACGGCTGCCCGTACCAGCCCTCGACGATCTGCGGCCCGGAGACGCCGAGGCCGGCGATGGCGCGGCCGCCACCGGCGAGCGCGTCCAGCGTGCCGATGGCCATGGCCGCGGCCGCCGGCGTGCGCGCGGCGAGCTGCATGATGCCCGTGCCGAGGCGGATGCGCGTGGTCCGCGCGGCCAGGTAGGCGAGCGGCGTGATCGCGTCCGACCCGTAGGCCTCCGCCGTCCACACGGAGTCGTAGCCGAGCCGCTCCGCGAGCAGGACGCGTTCCAGCGGCAGGCGCATCTGCGCGCCCGAGTAGCCGATGCTGAGACCGAGCTTCATCGTTGTCTCCTTTTCCGTGTCCTGGTGTCGAACGTGATGTGCGGCGTCAAGTCGGCGCCTATCTGTAGGCGTCGCTCCGGTGTCGTACGATCCCGGATGTCGACAACGCGCGCATTGTCGTCGTCAGCCACGCCGCCGCCGGCGTCCGAGCACACGCCGCTTCACCGCCTCTAGGCGCTCGCGGGGCTCAGAGGCTCGCTGCTCGGCCAGAGCGCGATCGTAAAAGTCTTCCCAGAGCCGCGCCTGCTCTTGAGATCGATCTGGACCGCAGTCTTGCGGCCAGTGCCATCCACGAGAAACCGGACCCCTCGAACCATGCTCTAGGCCTCCCTGCTTCGACGCTGAATGCGCACGTTCACCTACGACGGACCGAGTGACCGAAGGGAACGAGGCTCAGAGTCAGGTGCGAACGACCTCGTTCGGCCGGCGAATTGAGGCATGGTCGATCGAGCCCGTGGAAGTTGGGCGGGTGTTGCGATCTCCTGGATCGTCTCGCACCGGTAACGCGGATCCTGCGTCCGTGTGCTCGCCGTCGTCCCAGGTATGTCTCACCGCGAGGCATTTGATGAAGATTTCCATCACTGGCTCGCAGCCTAACGTTCAGGCCTTTGTCCGTCGTGCGTCGAGCATGGCGGATGAAACCAGTTGTACGTAAACCCGTCGCTGCATGGCGTACGAGGATTCTACATGCAGCAGCCGCAGATATGGATGGTCATCCGGTCGACGTCGAGATCGGCCACCTTGAGGGCGACGAGCCGCTGACGCGGCGGCCGGCAGCGCAGGTGGTGGCGAGCACGAGTGATCGCGGGGATGGGAGCAGCGTTGGGCAGGCGCCAGACTTCCTCCCGACGCAGGATGTCCGGCAGCTTCGGCTGCTTGGGCGCCGGGACGTGGAACGCGTCTTCTCGCGCCCGAGCGTCACGTGGTAGACCGCCGTTGCAGCATATCCGGCCGCATGTACCTGGGACGTAGCAAAGCGGCTCAGCATCCAGGCCGGCCGGGGCGCGCACGGTGACGGGCCGAGATTGAGAACGTGCGTGCGAATCATCCAGATCAGGCGCTTCTGGGCGCCCGCGCGCGAGGCGTCGTCGAGCTCGCCCGACTCCGGGCGCGCGGCGCGCCTGGCTCGCGGGCGATGGCGCACCCGTTGACACGCGGCGGGCGCGGCCCGTACCCTTGGGGCCCATGAAGATCAGCGCGTTCCACCTCATGCCGCATCGCGAGCTGCCGGCCGACTTCGAGAAGCGCTACGAGTCCGTGTGGGTCACGCCACCGTGGTGGGAGCTGGCCGACGCGCGCCGGGTGGGCCAGTACTACAACTGGACGCTCGACGAGCTGCTCCACGCCGCGCACAGCGGGTTCGACGGCGTCTGCACCAACGAGCACCACCAGAACGCGTACGGGTTCATGCCGAGCCCGAACCTCATGGGCAGCGTGCTCGCCAAGGCCACCAACGGCATGCCGGTGGCCATCGTGCAGATGGGCGCGACCCTGCCGACCTCGAACCCGCCGATCCGCGTGGCCGAGGAATACGCCATGCTCGACTGCATCAGCGGCGGCCGTCTCGTGGCCGGCCTGCCGCTCGGCAGCCCCATGGACGTGAACCTCTGCTACGGCATCACGCCGATGGAGCACCGCGAGCGCTATCGCGAGGCGTTCGCGCTCACGCTCAAGGCGTGGCAGGCGCGCGAGATCTTCACGTGGAACGGCCGCTACCAGCAGCTCGCCACCGTGAACCTCTGGCCGCGGCCCGTGCAGCAGCCGCACCCGCCGGTGTGGGTGCCGGGCTCCGGCAGCATCAGCACCTTCGACTTCGCGGTGGACCACGACGTCTGCTACTGCTTCCTGAGCTACTCCGGCGCGCGGTCGGCCAAGTCGATGATGGACGCGTACTGGGACGTGGTGGCGCGCAAGGGGCGGGAGACGAATCCGTACCGCGCGGGCTTCCTCCAGCTCGTGGCCGTATCGGAGACCGACGCGCAGGCCGAGAAGGACTACGCGTCGCACGTCGAGTACTTCTACCACAAGTGCCTGCACGTGCCGGCGCCGTGGTTCTCGCCGCCCGGCAACCAGGACTACCGGAGCCTCGTCGCCAGCATGAAGAACCCGGTGCGGCGGCCCGAGAACCCCAAGGAGCTCCGCTACCGCGACTTCGTGGACAAGGGCTACGTCATCGCGGGAGCCCCGCCACCGTGCGCGAGCGGCTCGAGCACGAGGTGGTCCGGAGCCTCAACGTCGGCAACCTGATGCTGCTGATCCAGATCGGCTCCATGCCGCACGAGCTCGCCCTGAAGAACACCACACTCCTCGGGCAGGAGGTGCTGCCGCATCTCCGCGGGATCTGGGAGGACGAGGGCTGGGTGAACCACTGGTGGCCGGAGAGCCTGCGCACGCGTCAGGCCACGCCGGAGCCGGTGGGCGCGCGCGCCTGACCGGAGTCGTCCCATCGACGCGCGCGAGCAGGTCGTTCCCGTCTGGCGGGGCCAGGTCCGCCTGCGGGTCCTCTCGAAAGGCAGCGGCCCCGACGTGGTCTTCTTCCACGGCCCGTGGGGCCTCCGCTGGGATCCGTTCCTCGACGCCCTCGCCCGGAGCTTCACCGTCCACGCGCCCGAGCACCCGGGGACGAGCCCGGGCCAGCCTGGCGACATCGGGCACCTCGACGGCCTGTGGGATCTCGTCCTCTGCTACCAGGAGATGCTCGACGGGCTCGGCCTCCAGCGCGCCGCCCTCGTCGGCCATTCCTTCGGCGGCATGGTCGCGTGCGAGCTGGCCGCCGCCTACCCCGACCGCGTCAGCCGCCTGGCCCTCGTGGACGCGCTCGGGCTCTGGCGCGACGACGCCCCGATCACGAACTGGGCGCTCTTCGGCCTCGACCAGATCCCGGGCATGGTCTTCCGTGACGGCAAGGGAGAGGCCGCGGGCCAGCTCTTCGGGTCGGCGCCGGACGGCGAGGCGCGGGTCATGGAGCGCGTGCAGGTGATGTGGGCGATGGGCGCCACCGGGAAGTTCATCTGGCCCATCCCCGACAAGGGCCTGGAAAGCGCATCCACCGCGTCAAGGCGCCCGCGCTGATTGTGTGGGGGAAGGACGACCGCCTCGTCCCGCCGCTCTACGCCGACGAGTTCGCCAGCCGGCTGCCGGCGCCCGCGTGGAGACGGTGGCGGGCGCCGGCCACGCGCCGCACCTCGAGCAGCCGGACGCGGTGGCCGGGCTGATCCGGGACTTCCTCAGCCGCTGACCGCGCCGCTCCGCCCGGAGAGGCGCCGCCGCACGACGTACCGTCACACGACGCTCCATGCCAGGATCGCGGCGAGGGTCGCGCGCGTGCCTGACATCGTCCCGCGCCAGAGCACCCGCGAGAGGGACTCGGTGGCAGTGCGAGGCGAGCCCGAAGGGCGAGGTGAGCGTATATGGGGATGCAGTGGAAGCGACCGCAGCGCCATCGGAAGCGCGTAGAAGGGAATGTGGCAGCAACCGAAGCGCCCAGGGTATTGACAAGCCCCCGGCCCCGGCGTAGCGTCCGCTCACTCGTGCAGTGATCCGTCCGGCCCTGCGGGGGGAACATGCCCTGGATCGGGTTTCTGGATCGCTCCCCGTCCCTGTTTCCGGTCCCCGCGGCCGCCGCCGGCGCGCCGCGCCCTGTCCCGCGCCGCCCCCGCGGCCCTGACCCGATGGCGCTGCTCGCCCTCGAGGATCTGCACCTCCATTTCGGTGGCGTCGCGGCCCTCGGCGGGGTGAGCCTCGAGGTCCAGCCCCACCAGTTCTTCGCCATCATCGGCCCGAACGGCGCGGGCAAGACCAGCATCTTCAACTGCATCAGCGGCATCTACGCGCCGACGCGCGGGCGCATCCGCTTCGACGGGCGGGACATCACCGCGCTGCCGCCGCATCGCCGCGCCCAGCTCCGGATCGCGCGGACGTTCCAGAACATCGCGCTGTTCAAGGGCATGACCGTGCTCGACAACGTGAAGATCGGCCGGCACATCCACCTGCGCGCCGGCCTCCTCGCGTGCGGGCTCTACTGGGGCAAGGCCGCGCGTGAGGAGCTGGCGCACCGCGCGGCCATCGAGCGCGACATCATCGACCTCCTCGAGCTGCAGGACATCCGCCACAAGATCGTGGGCACCCTGCCGTACGGGCTCCAGAAGCGCGTGGAGCTGGCGCGCGCCCTCGCGCTCGATCCCGTGGTGCTCCTCCTCGACGAGCCCACCGCGGGCATGAACGCCGAGGAGACCGAAGACATGGTGCGCTTCGTGCGCTACGTCACGAAGGTGAAGAAGCTCACCGTGGTGATGATCGAGCACGACATGGGCGTGGTGATGGACATCTCCGACCGCGTGGCCGTGCTCGACTTCGGGCAGAAGATCGCCGAGGGCACGCCGGCGGAGGTGCAGCGCGACCCCGTGGTGGTGAAGGCCTACCTCGGCGAGGACTTCGAGGTCGCGTGAGCGCGTCGCCCGCCGCCGCGGATGGGGGGACCTTCCCGCGCGTGCTCGCCGCCCAGGCGCGGCGGCTCGGCGCCCGACACGTCGCGCTGCGCGAGAAGCGCTTCGGGATCTGGCAGGAGGTCACCTGGGAGAGCTACGCCGCCCACGTGCGCGCGGTGAGCCTCGGCCTGGTGTCCCTCGGGATCCAGCGCGGCGACACGGTGGCGGTGCTCTCCGGCAACCGGCCGGCCTGGCTCTACGCGGAGCTCGCCGCGCAGGCCGCGGGCGCCATCCCCCTCGGCGTCTACGTGGACAGCCTGCCCGAGCAGGTCCAGCGCATCCTCGAGCACAGCGAGGCGTGCGTGGCGTTCGTGGAGGACCAGGAGCAGGCCGACAAGGTCCTGGCCGCGCGCGGCGCGGCGCCGCGCCTCCGGCACATCGTCGTGGAGGACACGCGCGGGCTCGAGGACGAGCGCGACCCGATGCTCGTGAGCCTGGACGCGGTGGAGGCGGCGGGCCGCGAGCTGGACGCGCGCGAGCCCGGCCGCTACGAGGCGCTGCTCGCCGCCGCCGATCCCGGCGACGTGGCCCTGCTCGCCTACACCTCGGGCACCACGGGCGCGGCCAAGGCCGCGATGATCAGCCACCGGAACCTCCTCGCGATGGCGGCGAGCGTGACCCAGGTGGACCGGGTGGGCGAGGGCGACGAGATCGTCTCGTTCCTGCCCTTCGCGTGGGTGGGCGAGCAGCTCCTGAGCGTGGGCATCGGGCTCCACACGGGCGCCACCGTGAACTTCCCCGAGGAGCCGGAGACGGTGCGCGACGACCTGCGCGAGATCGGCCCCCACGTGATGATCGCGCCGCCGCGGTTCTGGGAGGCGATGTGCTCCGAGTACCAGGTGAAGATCGCCGACGCGGGCTGGCTCAAGCGCGCGGCCACGCGCGCGGCCCTGGCCCTCGGCGAGCAGGTGGCCGCGCGCGAGCTCGCCGGCCGACCCGCCGGCCTCGGCGACCGTGCGCGGCGCGCGCTGGCCGGGCTCCTGGCGTTCCGGACGCTGCTCGACAAGTTCGGGCTCTCGCGCGTCCGCTACGCCTACACCGGCGGCGCGCCGCTCGGGCCGGAGATCTTCCGCTTCTTCCGGGCCGTGGGACTCAACCTCAAGCAGGTATACGGGCAGACGGAGTCCTCCGGCATCTGCGTGCTGCATCCGGACGGCGACGTGCGGGCGGAGACGCTGGGGAAGCCGACGCCGGGCACCCAGCTCCGCATCTCCGAGGACGGCGAGATCCTCATCGCGGGCGATAGCGTCTTCGTGGGCTACTACAAGAACGCGGAGGCGACGGCAAGCGCCAAGGACGGCGCGTGGCTCCGGACCGGCGACGCCGGCGTCATCGACGAGCGCGGCCACCTCGTGATGATCGACCGGCTCACCGACGTGCTCCGCCTCGCCGACGGCTCGCGCTTCTCCCCGGCCCTCATCGAGAACAAGCTGAAGTTCAGCCCCTACGTGCGCGAGGCGGTGGCGATCGGCGAGGGGCGGCCCCACGTGGTGGCCCTCGTCCTGATCGACATGGGCAACGTGGCGAGCTGGGCCGAGGCCCACCGCGTGCCCTTCACCACCTTCCAGGACCTCTCCCGCAAGCCCGAGGTCGCCGCCCTCGTCGGCGAGGCGGTGAGCCGCGTCAACCAGGACCTGCCCGCGGCCGCGCGCATCCAGGCCTTCGACCTCTTCGACAAGGAGCTGGACGCCGACGACGGCGAGCTCACGCGGACGCAGAAGGTGCGCCGGTCCGCCATCCTCACGCGGTACGCGGCGATGATCGACACCCTGTACGCGCGGCCAGGCGCGCCGGCGGCCGAGGCCCTCGCGGGGAGACGCTGATGGGCGACGACGTGGTCTTCATGCTCCAGCTCGTCATCACCGGCATCGCGGTGGGCGGCGTGTACTCGCTGATGGCGCTGGGCTTCGTGCTGATCTTCAAGGCCTCGGCGGTGGTGAACTTCGGTCCGGGGGAGCTGGTGCTGTTCGGCGCCTACGTGGCGTGGGCGACCATCCTGCACATGAAGATGCCGCTCTATGTGGCGCTGCCCGTGACCCTCGTCGTGGCCATCGCCCTCGGCCTCGTCATCGAGCGCGGGGTGCTCCGGCCTCTCATCGGACACCCGATCATCTCGGTCATCATGGTGACGTTCGGGGTGGCGAGCGTGATCCGCGGGGTCCTCAACATGGCGTGGGGAAGCGACACCCGCCCGTTCCCCGTGCTCTTCTCTCAGCAACCCTTCCACCTCGGCCCGGTGCCGGTGTCCCCCGTGCACCTCTGGAGCTTCGTCGGGGTGCTCGGCCTCCTCGCGGCCTTTTCGATCTTCTTCCGCTTCTCTCTCACCGGGATGGCGATGCGGGCGACCGCGGACAACCAGCAGGTCGCCCAATCGCTGGGCGTGAGCGTGAAGTGGATCTTCGCGCTCTCGTGGTGCATCGCCACCGTGGTCTCGACGCTCGGCGGCATCATCCTCGGCAGCGTGCGCGGCGGCGTGGACTTCTCGCTCGCCGACCTTGGCCTCAAGGTGTTTCCCGTGGTCATCCTCGGCGGGCTCGATAGCGTGGCCGGGGCCATCATCGGCGGGGTGCTCATCGGGGTGCTCGAGAACCTCTCCGGCGGCTACCTCGACCCGATCTTCGGCGGCGGCGTGAAGGAGGTGGCGCCCTTCGTGGCGCTGGTGATCATCCTGATGATCCGGCCCTACGGCCTCTTCGGCAAGCCGATCAGTGATCGAGCGCGATCATGAGGGCGGGCGCGATGAAGTGCGGCAGGGTTCCGGATCACGCTACGCGCGGGTCGACGAGCGCATCTTCGACACCGTGGTCCCCATCGTGGGGCTCGTCCTCCTCCTGCTCGCCCTCGCCGCGGTGCCGCGCTTCGCCACCACCTACTGGCTCGACGTGCTGAACCGGATCGGTATCGCTGTCATCGGCGCGATCGGCCTCAACATCCTCGTGGGCTACACGGGCCAGATCTCGATCGGCCACGCCGCCTTCCTCGCCGTGGGCGCGTACTCCACCGCCATCCTCGAGGTCAACGTGGGCCTGCCGTTCTTCCTCGCCATTCCGCTCGGCGCCGTGATCACCTCGGGAATCGGACTTGTCTTCGGCATCCCATCCCTGCGCCTCAGGGGCCTGTACCTCGCCATCGCCACCCTGGCCGCCTACTTCATCACCACCTACGTCATCGTCCACTGGGAGAGCATGACCAAGGGCGTGCTCGGCCTCTCCGTGCCGCCGGCGATGGTGTTCGGCCTGCCGCTCGACTCCGACGCCCGCGTGTTCTACCTGATCTTCGCCCTCGTCGTCCCGGCCACGCTGTTCGCCAAGAACCTCTTCCGGACCCGGGTGGGGCGAGCGTTCATCGCCATCCGCGACCGTGACGTGGCGGCGAGCGTCATGGGCGTGAGCCTGCTCCGCTACAAGCTCCTCGCCTTCCTCATCAGCTCGTTCTACGCCGGGGTGGCGGGCGGGCTCATGGCCCATCACTCGCGCATCCTGTTTCCCGACGCCTTCACGCTGCTCGTGTCCATCGACTACCTCGCGATGGTCATCATCGGGGGGATGGGCAGCATCCTCGGCTCCATCTTCGGGGCCGTCTTCATGACCCTCCTGCCCGAGGTGCTCAAGCTGAGCGCCACGTCGCTGACCGGGGTGTACCCACAGGCCTTCGGGCTGATCGCCTCAACGCGCGACGTGGTCTTCGGCCTCGCCGTCATCCTGTTCCTGATGTACGAGCCCCAGGGGCTCGCGCGCATCTGGGTGCGGTTCCGCAGCTACTGGCAGCTGTGGCCGTACTCGTACTGACCGTGGGTCAACGTCGAACCCGTGAGAAGGAGAGCGCTATGAGCCGCTCGCATGGCCCCCTCGTTCGGCTCGTCCTCGTCGCCCTGCTCGTCGCCGGCCTCGGCGTCGCGACGGCGGAGGCCCAGGCCCCCCAGGCCCCGATCAAGATCGGCAACCTCGTGGACCTGACCGGCCCCACATCCGACCAGGGCAAGGACATCGCCCAGGGCCGCACCGACGCCGTGCAGTATTTCAACGAGAAGGGCGGCGTCGGCGGCCGGAAGCTCGAGCTGGTGAGCGTGGAGTACGGCTTCCAGCCCCCACGCGCCGTGGCCGCGTACAAGAAGTTCGTCGAGGAGGACAAGGTGCTCCTGGTGCTGGGTTACGGGACGCCGGACACCGAGGCCCTCCGCCCCTTCATCACCAAGGACAAGGTGCCGTACATCTCGGGCTCGTACTCCGGGCACCTCACCGATCCCAAGCAGACGCCCTACAACTTCCCCGGGGGCATCGATTACACGAGCCAGATCCGCATCTTCCTGAACTACGTCAAGGAGACGTGGACGGACAAGAGCCGCAAGCCGCGGGTGGCGTTCATCTACGCGGACAACGCCTACGGCCGCGCGCCCATCGAGTCGGGACGCGCGTACGCGAAGGAGATCGGCGTCGACCTCGTGGACGAGGAGATCATCCCCACCGTCCTCACCGACGCCACGTCGCAGCTCCTGACCATGAAGAAGAAGGATCCCGACTTCGTCTACATCAACACCAACACGCAGTGGGTGCCGGTGGTGCTGAAGGACTCGTACAAGCTCGGCCTCAAGGTGAAGTACGTGGTCAACAACTACGGCATCGACGAGCGCACCCCCGGCCTGGCCGGGGACTCCGCCGAGGGCGTGATGGGCATCCAGGACGTCGCGTACTGGGGCGAGAACGTGCCGGGCATGAAGACCCTGATGGAGTTCAACAAGAAGCAGCACGGGGACGTCCAGCGCGCGTCGCCGTACATGCGCGGATGGCTCACCGTCATCGTGGCCGTCGAGGCCATGAAGCGGGCGGGCGGCACCCTGACGGGCGAGACGGTGAAGAAGGGGCTCGAGAGCCTGAAGGAGTTCGACACGTGGGGGATCACCCCGCCCTTCACGTACACGAGCGAGGACCATCGGCCCACCAACCGCGCCCGGCTCGTCACCATCAAGGGCGGCAAGATCGTGCAGCTCCGCGAGGTGTCGGTCGACCGCGACATGAAGTGGATCGGGAAGTAGGCCGAGAGGACACGTCGTGAGCCCGACGCCAAACCCTCCGAAGCCCTCTCCCCGCCCGGGGGAGAGGGTTGGGTGAGGGGGGAGATGATCAAGCAGTGGAAGGAACCGCAACCCGACCGATGCTGCGGCTGAACAACGTCCAGGTCATCTACAGCGACGTGATCCTGGTCCTCAAGGGCCTGTCCCTCGAGGTGCCGGAGGGGCAGATCGTGGCGCTCCTCGGCGCCAACGGGGCAGGGAAGACCACGACGCTCAAGGCCATCTCCGGGCTGCTCAAGACCGAGGACGGCAAGGTGACGGACGGCAGCATCGAGCTCGAGGGGCGGCGGATCGACGGCCGGGACCCGGAGGACATCTGCCGCCTCGGCATCGTGCAGGTCATGGAAGGCCGAAAGGTGCTGGAGAGCCTCACCGTCGAGGAGAACCTGCGGATCGGCGCCTACACGCGCCGGGACCCCGACGGGGTGCGGCAGGACATGCAGACGATCTTCGACTACTTCCCCCGGCTGGTGGAGCGGCGCGCCCAGCTCGCGGGGTACCTCTCGGGCGGCGAGCAGCAGATGCTGGTGATCGGGCGCGCGCTCATGGCCAAGCCCCGCCTGCTGCTGCTCGACGAGCCCTCCCTCGGCCTCGCCCCCCTGCTCGTGCGCGAGATCTTCGAGATCATCCAGAAGATCAACGCCGAGCGGGGGACGACGTTCCTCCTCGTGGAGCAGAACGCCCAGATCGCGCTCGGCATCGCCTCCTACGGCTACATCATGGAGAACGGCCGCATCGTCTTCGACGGCCCCGCCGAGAAGCTCCGCGGCAACGACGACGTGCGCGAGTTCTACCTGGGCCTCTCCGAGGCGGGCCGGCGCAAGAGCTTCAAGGACCTGAAGTTCTACAAGCGCCGCAAGCGCTGGGTGTTCTGAGCCGGCCGCGACACCGGCCGTGCTCCCGCATCACCCTCCGCCCCCACGGCCTCGCCCGCAGCACGCATTGGAGTGAGACCCTCATGGGAACGACGTTGATGAACGACTGTCGGGAACCAGGCAAGATCATCCTGATCAACGGTGCGTCGAGCGCAGGGAAATCGACACTCGCGCGCTCGCTGCAGCAGCAGTTGCCCGAACCGGTCCTGCATTGGTCGTTCGATCATCTGCGCGCGTCCGACGCGTTGCCCATGGCGCGTATTCGGAGCGGCGAGCTCGACTGGGCACGCATGCGCCCTGCTGTCTTCGACGGGTTCCATCGCTGTCTGCCCGCCGTCGCCAGGCCGGCAACAACCTGATCGTGGATCACATCATCGAGCAGGAGCAGTGGCTGGCCGATCTGATCGAGCTGCTGGCGCCATTTGACGTGTTCCTTGTCGGGGTGCACTGCCCGTTGCCAGAGCTGGAACGTCGGGAACGGCGACGGGGCGACCGGCGCCCCGGAGAGACTCGCAGGGACTTTCACACCGTGCGATCGTTTCACGGAGTACGATCTCGCCATCGATGCGACCCAGCCGACCGAGGGCAACGTGGCAAGGCTGATCACGGCGTGGCAAGCCGGCGGAGCCGCCCGACGGCATTTGAGCAGCATGGCGACATATGAGCATTGACACTCGCAGGCCGCTGGAGGAATCGGCGTATGACGATTCGGCGGTGATCACCGTGTCTTCTGTGGAACGGATACGGCGGGCAGCGCGTGCGCATCAGGTCATCGAATGAGGAAGGGGGCGAGCAGGAGCGTCGAGCGTGAGCCGCAAGAGACAGAAGGGGCGGAAGGAGCGGAAGCCCCATGAGGAAGAGCGGGTCTCCTCAGACGGGAACGTCTCCCTCTCGGATGATCGACGAGAGGATCAAGGAGCTGGGAGACTGGCGGGGCAAGATGCTCTCCCGGCTTCGCGCCGTGATCAAGCAAGCCGACCCCGAGGTGGGCGAAGAGTGGAAGTGGAGAGGGGTTCCGGTATGGTCTCACGACGGATTGATCTGCACCGGCGAGACGTACAAGAACGTCGTGAAGATGACTTTTTCCAAGGGGGCCGCACTCGAGGACCCCGCGGGCCTCTTCAATGCCAGTCTCGATGGCAACACCAGGCGCGCCATCGACTTCCACGAGGGCGAGAAGATCGACGAGGGGGCATTGAAGGCGCTTGTTCGCGCGGCCGTGACGCTGAACACGTCCCGCGCCCACGGCTGATCGAGCGCCCCGCCGCTCCCCGCCGCGGTGCTACACTGCCGACCATGCCGTGGCGCCTCGCGCTGCTCCTGCTCGTCCTGCTCGTCGCTGCCGGCCGGCGTCGGCGCGCAGGAGCTCTCGCCCGGCGCCCGCGCTCCCGAGTTCAGCCTGGCCGGCTCGGACGGCCGCGAGTATCGCCTCTCCGACCTCGTGGGCAAGCGCGGGGTAGTCCTCGCCTGGTTCCCGAAGGCCTTCACCGCGGGCTGAACGCAGGAGCTCAGTGCGCTGCGGGACAGCGCCGACGAGCTCGCCCGGTTCGACGTGGCCACGTTCATGGTGAGCATGGACAAGCCGGACCGGAACCGCGAGTTCGCCGAGTCCCTCGGGGCCAAGCACGTGCTCCTGTCCGATCCCTCGGGGGCGGTCGCCAGCGCGTACGGCGTGCGCGCCCTCGGCGGCCTCGTCGCCCGCCGCTGGACGTATTACATCGACCGCGACGGCATCATCCGGTTCGTCGACAAGCAGGTGAACGTGGAGCGCGCCGGCCAGGACATCGCGCGACGGCTCGCCGAGCTGGGGTTCCCCCGCCGTTCGCCGTAGCCAGCCACGCGTCCGTTCCCGTCACGCTCGAAGGAGATCCATCATGCGCATCGGATTCATCGGGCTCGGCAACATGGGCGGGCCGATGGCCCTGAACCTCATCAAGGCCGGCCATGCCCTCGTCGTCCACGAACGTCCGTCGCGAGGCAGCGAAGCCGCACCTCGCCGAGGGCGCGACGTGGGCGGACAGCCCCCGCGCCGCGGCCACGGGCGCGGAGCTTATCCTCACGTCGCTCCCCGGCCCGCACGAGGTGGAGGACGTCGCGCTGGGCCCGAACGGCATCGTCCACGGCGCGTCGGGCGGCGCCGTCTTCGCCGAGCTGTCCACCGGCTCGGCCACGCTGATGCGGAAGATCCACGACGAGATGAAGGCGCGCGGCGTCACCGTGCTGGACGCGCCGGTGTCGGGCGGCGTGCGGGGTGCGCAGCGCGGCACGCTCCAGGTCATGGTGGGCGGCGACGAGGAGGCGTTCCATCGCCTCAAGCCCGTCTTCGGCGCCATCGGCGACAAGGTCGGTTGGATGGGCCCGATCGGGGCGGGGACCATCGCCAAGCTCGTCCACAACATGGTCGGTGTGGTCACGCGCGCCGCCGTCGCCGAGGGCTTCACGCTGGGCGTGAAGGCGGGCGTCAGCCCCGAGGCGCTGCTGGAGGCCCTCCGCGGCGGATCGTTCGGGCAGGGGCTCACGCTCTCGCAGGTCGTGCCCGACTTCGTGATGACGGGCGACTTCGACACGGTGCGCTTCCCCTGGCGGGGCGTCCGCAAGGACCTGGGGCTGGCCACCTCGCTCGCGCGCGAGTACGAGGTGCCGCTCCCGCTGGCTTCCGTCGCCGAGCAGGACCTGATCCACGGCCTGGCGCGCGGCTGGGGCGAGCGGGACTTCTGCGCTCCCTGGCTCCTGCAGGAGGAGCGCGCGAGCGTGCAGGTGCGCAAAACGCGGTGACGGCTGGGCCCGGCCCGGACGACGCGGTGCCCGCGGGCTCCGCGAGGAGGGCGCGATGCTGACGAGAGAAGACAACGAGCTCCTGTGTCGCGTGGGCCCCGGCACGCAGATGGGAGCGCTGCTGCGGCAGTACTGGATTCCCGCCCTCCTGTCGCGCGAGCTGCCCGAGCCCGATGGCCCGCCGATCCGCGTCCGCCTCCTCGGCGAGAACCTGATCGCCTTCCGCGTGACCTCGGGCGCCGTTGGCCTCTTGCCCAATCACTGCCCGCACCGCGGAGCCTCGCTCTTCTTCGGCCGGAACGAGGAGGACGGCCTCCGCTGCGCGTATCACGGCTGGAAGTTCGACCACGCCGGCCGGTGCGTGGACATGCCGAGCGAGCCGGAGGAGAGCGACTTCAAGTCCAAGGTGCGGGCGCGAGCCTACCCGTGCGTCGAGAGGAACGGCGTGGTCTGGGCGTACATGGGACCGCGGGCGGCTCCGCCGCCGCTGCCGGACCTGGAGCCGAACCTCTCGCCGGTGGGCCAGTCCACCGTCCAGAAGGTGTTTCGCGAGTGCAGCTGGTTCCAGGGACTGGAGGGTGACATCGACACCGCGCACGTGGGGTTCCTCCACCTGGGCGGCGTGAAGCCGGAGGACACCGCGCCCGGCACGTTCGACTACTACAACGTGGCTCGGCGGGCCCCGCGCTACGAGGTGGTCGACACGGACTTCGGCACGTCGTATGGCGCCTACCGGCCGGCGGAGGCCGACACGTACTACTGGCGGATCGCGCACTTCCTCTTCCCGTTCTTCACCATGATCCCGACCGGGCTCCTCGGCACGCAGGTCCTGGCGCGTGCCTGGGTGCCCGTGGACGACGAGCATCTGATGTTCTGGAGCATGGCCGTCCCGAGCACGCAGCAAGGCCGCGGCGGCGCTGGGAGCGCGGCGGCCATGACCGCGGGCGGCCGGCCGGTCGCGGCGGCGGGAGCGCGGGCCGGCGGCTTCGAGTTCCTGCCCGACACCGCCGACTGGCTCGGCAAGTTCCGGCTCGCCCAGCATCGGGGCAACGACTACCTGATCGACCGCGACGCCCAGCGCGCCAGTAGCTTCACCGGCATCGCGGGCATCCATCAGCAAGACACGGCCGTCACCGAGAGCATGGGCCCGATCATCGATCGCACGCAGGAGCACCTGGGCAGCTCGGACGCCATGGTGATCCGGACCCGGCGCCGGGTGCTCCACGCCGCCCGCGCCCTGCGGGACAGTGGCGTGGTGCCGCCCGGAGTCGACACGCCCGAGGTGTACCGGTGCCGCTCCGGCGGCATCGTCCTGCCTCGCGCGGCCCACTGGCTCGAGGCCACGCGAGAGCTCCGCCAGGGATCGACCTGATCACGCCGAGGAGAACCCGATGACCCAGCACGCCACGACCACGGCCGTCGCCCAGGATTTCCACGACCGCATGCACGCCGCGCGCATCTACGGGCTCTGGGAGCTGGCGAGCCAGATGACGCGGCACCCGGAGCCGCAGGCGATCCCGTACATGTGGCCGGCCGCGCTGCTCGACGCCATGGTGAGCGAGGCGGCGGAGGTGGTGCCGGTGGGTGAAGAGCGGCGGGCGCTCCAGCTCTTCAACCCCGGGCTGGACGGCCGCTGGGCCACGACCAACACGATGATCGCCGCGGTGCAGATCCTCCTGCCCGGCGAGACGGCGCGCGCGCACCGTCATACGCCCACCGCCATCCGCTTCATCATGGAAGGCGAGGGCGCCTACACCGCGGTCGACGGCGAGCGCGTCTACATGGCGCCCGGCGACCTCGTGCTCACGCCGAGCTGGGCGTGGCACGATCACGGCAACGAGACCGACCGCCGCGTGGTCTGGATGGACGGCCTCGACGTGCCGCTGGTCCAGGCCGTCAACGCCATGTTCTTCCAGATGTACGAGGAGCGGCAGGTGCCGCTCGACAAGGCGAACAATGCCTCCGCCGGCCTGCACGGCCATGCGGGCCTGCACCCCACGTGGGTGAAGGAGCGCCCGCGGTCGTCGCCGCTGCTGCTCTACTCGTGGGAGAAGACGTGGGCGGCGCTCCAGGAGCTCCGCGACGCCGCCGGCGACCCGCACGACGGCGTGGCCCTCGAGTACACGCATCCGCAGACCGGACGATCGCTGCTGCCGACGATGGCGTGCTGGATCCAGATGCTGCGGCCGGGCGAGCGCCTCCGCGCCCATCGGCACACGGGCAGCGCCGTGTACTTCGTGGTCCGCGGCGAGGGCGAGACGGTCATCGACGGTTGCCGCTACGCGTGGGGTCCGGGCGACATCATCACGCTGCCGTCGTGGGCCCTCCACGAGCACGCCAACCCCGGCCGCGAGCCCGCCGTGCTGTTCTCGATCCAGGATCGGCCGGTGCTGGAGGCGCTCGGCCTTCACCGCGAGGAGGCGACGGGGACGAGGCGGCCACCAGACCGTCACGTCCACGTTCAAGGCGTAGCGCGGACGCCGGCGAGCCGCGAAGGATGAAGTTCGGGTTCTCGCCGGTCCAGTCCGCGCGGACCTTCGAGTCGATGCGGGTCCAGGCCGAGCTGGCCGACGCGCTCGGCTTCGATACGCTGTGGATGCACGAGCACCACTCGGGCGCCACCCTCTACCCGTGCCCACTGACCGCGCTGGCCGCCGTCGCCGATCGGACACGCCGCATCCGCCTCGGCACCAACATGCTGCTGCTCCCGCTGGCCCATCCTGTGCGCGTTGCCCAGCAAGCGGCCATGCTGGACGTGCTGTCCGGCGGCCGGCTCGTTCTGGGGGTGAGCGCGGGCTACGCGGCCGACGAGTTCGCGGCGTTCGGCGCGAGCCTGAAGGAGCGCGGGCGGCGGATGGAAGAGGGCGTGGCGCTGATCCGCGCGCTCTGGACGCAGCCGGCCGTCACCGCGGACGGCCCGGGGTTCTCACTCCGCGATTTCGCGCTGTTCCCGCGCCCGTTCCAGCAGCCCCCTCCCATCTACATGGGCGCGGTGTCCAAGGCCGCGGTCCAGCGCGCGGCGCGGCTCGCCGACGGCTTCGTCCTCGGCGCGCCCACTCCACGGAGCGAGGTGCGCGCCCGGGTGGAGATGTACCGGCGTGAGCGTCCCGTGGGCGCGCCGCCGGGAGAGGTGGTTCTGAACCGCTTGGTCCAGGTAGTGCGTGACCGGCCGGCGAAGGTGGCGGCGGAGCGCTTCTTCACGGAGCGCTTCGTGCACTTCTATGGGCACTGGGGCCACGACGAGGTGCGAGACCTGGATGCGCCTGCCCGGGCGCCCGAGACCGCGGCTCGCGAGCACTTCGTCATCGGCGAGCCCGAGGAGTGCGCGGAGAGGATCCAGGAGTACGTCTCGATGGGCGTGTCCCACGTCGCGTGCCTGATGAACTTTGGCGGCCCCGACGTGGCCGCCGTCGATGCCTCGATGCGCCTCTTCGTCGAGCGAGTGATGCCACGTCTCGGATAGCAAGCTTCAACGGCACCCCGGAGAACAACGGCATCATCTTCGTTCTCCGCGAGACGGACAGGTGACCGTAAGCCGGCAGAACTACCAGTCCCTACCCACCCGCAGCCTTGTCGGTAAAACCCTGGTCCAGTTCGGACAGGGTCTCGGCGAGCAACGCCTGGACCTCTGGCCTCTGTCCCGCGGCCATCTTCTCTCGAATGAGCGGGCGGCTGTCCCCGAGGTTCGCCAGGACCGTGCAGAGGGCGTCGACGTAGGCCAGTGGGTCGGGAGACCAGTTCGCCCGGATGCCGCTGATCACCTCACGGGCCAACGCCGGATCGAGGGACGAGTGCATGTCCGACAGCCGCGTTGCGATGAGGTCGACCAGGGCCTCGGCCACCTCGACCCCCCAGGTCCGGTTGGCGTTCGCGTAATCGAGCAATTCCCGCACGAACGCGTGGACCGTCTGCGGGTCGAGGATCGTCGGCTCGCGGCTGTAGTCCCTGGGTAGTCGATTCACAGGCATCAAGCACCTCTATTGGGAGCCGTGTAGCACCGCGCCTTGGTGTAGGATAGGGCGCCTTGGCCAGGCTTCGAGGGCTCCCGAGACAGTTCCGAGGAGAGGCCCATGAGCGAGCTCGGCTCCCACCGTAGGCATTCCGGCCTCACGAGGTACCGCCTCCCGGGCTTCCCCCGCTCGCTGCCCGCGCCCACGTCCACCGAAACGCACGCCACGCCCGTCGCCGGAGAGCACCGCCCGAGCGCAGTCCCGAGGAGGACCGCCATGAGAGGACGGCTTTGGTTCGGTGCGCTGATCGTCGCGATGGCGGCCACCGCGCTCGGCCCGGCGCCCGAGGCCGCGGCCCGCCCGGAAGGGACGCTCACCGTCGCGGTGGCCACCTTCGGCAACGAGCGCTGGCTGCCGCACCTCTACGTCGGCGCCGAGGACGTGGTCCTCAAGCCCATGTACGAGAACCTCCTCACGCGCGACCAGAAGGGCGAGCTCGCCCCGATGCTCGCCGAGCGCTGGCAGGTGCTTGACGGCGGGAAGACGTGGCGGTTCCACCTGCGCAAGGGCGTCCAGTTCCACGGCGGCCGCGGCGAGCTGACGGCCGAGGACGTCCGGTTCACCTTCGCGTCCATCGCCAAGGACGGCTCGGCCAACTCGCTGGCCACGGAGTTCCGCCTGATCAAGAGCATGGAGGTCGAGGGTCCGCACACCCTCACGGTGCGCTTCGAGCAGCCGTCGGTCGTGTTCGGCAACAAGGTGACCCAGGGCCTCTTCGCCTCCTCCGCCTTCATCCAGTCCAAGCGCCACGTCGAGGCGGGCGAGCAAGGCGCCGAGCGCCAGCCCACGGGGACGGGCCCGTGGAAGTTCGTGGAGCACGTGCGCGGCGACCGCATCGTGTACGAGGCGGTCGAGGGGCACTGGCGGGCCACGCCCCACTGGAAGCGTCTCGTGTTCATCAAGGTGCCCGAGCCGGCCACGCGGATGGCCATGCTGCGGGCGGGCAGCGTGGACGTGATCGAGGTCGGCGGCGAGTACGTCGACGAGCTCAAGAAGGTCGGGGTGCGGACGATCCTCATGCCCAACGTGTCGTGGGTGTACATCATCCTCGGCGGGCAGTGGGCGACCAAGCCCACCTACGATCCCAAGGTGCCGTGGGCGCAGCCCGACGCCGAAAAGGCGCGAAAGGTCCGGCTTGCCCTCAACCTGGCCGTGGACAAGCAGGCGATCATGCAGCGGGTGATGGGCGGCCTGGGCACGGTCGTGGGCTCGTGGCTGGCCTACCCCAACGACCCGTGGGCCTCGGACGCCCTGAAGAAGCCCATCCCCTACGACCCCGCGCGGGCCAAGGCGCTGCTCGCGGAGGCAGGGTATCCCAGCGGCTTCGACGTGACCATGAACCTGACGGCGTGGCCAGGCCGCGGGTACCTCCCCGACGTGGGCGAGGCCGTGGCGACCTACTGGGAGAGAGTGGGCCTCCGGGTGAAGCGCCGTCCGGTGGACCGGGCCGTGTTCTCCGCGGACTTCCGCGCCCGGGCCTACTCGGGCGTGGCCCTGGCCTACGCCGCGCCGCTGGTGGCCCCCGAGAGCTGGGAGGTCATGATCCGCGCAGCCCACACCAAGGCCGCGCTCAGCCTGTTCATGGAGCACCCCAAGCTCGACGAGTTCCTCGACCGGCTCGCCACGCAGGCGAGCTACCAGGAGCGGGTGCGCATCATGCGCGACGAGATGGGCCCCTGGCTCCACGACTACATCCCCGGGGTCGCGATCGGCGCGGCCCACGCCATTGCCGGCGTCGGGGCGAAGGTGGGGGAGTGGCCGCTCATTCCCGGCCACATGGGCTTCCACAACTGGGAATACGTCACCCGCGCGGCCGCCCGGTGAGAGCGGCCGCGGCGGAAAGGAGGAGGACATGAGGCGGCGACTGTTCTTCGTGGTGGCGCTCGCGATCGCGTTCGGCTTGACGCTGGCCGCGGGGCCCGCCGCCGCCGCGCGGCCGGAAGGGACGCTGACCGTTGCCGTGGCGACCTTCGGCAACGAGCGCTGGCTGCCGCACCTGTACGTCGGGGCGGAAGACGTCGTCCTCAAGCCGCTGTGGGAGAACCTCCTCAACCGCGACACCAAGGGCAACCTCACGCCGATGCTCGCCGAGCGCTGGGAGATGACGGACGGCGGCCGCACGTGGAAGTTCCACCTGCGCAAGGGCGTCCGCTTCCACAACGGCGCCGAGATGACGGCCGAGGACGTGAAGTTCACCTTCACCATGATGGCGCGGGACGGCTCGGCCAACTCGCTCGCCCCCGAGTTCCGCCTCATCAAGAGCATGGAGGTCGAGGGCCCGCACGTCATCAGCATCCGCTTCGAGAAGCCCTTCGTGACCTTCGGCAACCGGATCACCCACGGCCTCTTCTCCTCGATGGCGTACGTCCAGTCGAAGAAGCACATCGAGGCGGGTGAAGACGGCGCCGAGCGGCTGCCCATCGGCACCGGGCCCTGGAAGTTCGTGGAGCACGTGCGCGGCGATCGCATCGTGTACGAGGCGGTGGAGAACCACTGGCGGGCCACGCCGAACTGGAAGCGGCTCGTCTTCGTGAAGGTGCCGGAGCCGGCCACGCGGATGGCCATGCTGCGGGCGGGCAGCGTCGACGTGATCGAGGTCGGCGGGGAGTACGTGGCCGAGCTGAAGGCCGTGGGGCTCCGCACGATCACGATGCCCAACGTGTCCGCGGTGTGGGTGATCTTCGGCGGCCAGTGGCCCACGAAGCCGACCTACGATCCGAAGGTGCCGTGGGCCCAGCCCGACGCCGAGCGCGCGCGGAAGGTGCGGCTGGCCCTCAACCTCGCGGTGGACAAGAGGGCCATCGTCCAGCAGGTGCTGGGCGGCCTCGGCGCCGCCGTCGGCACCGTGAACTACTACCCGACCGACCCGTGGGCGACGGAGGCCCTGCTCCGGCCGATCCCCTACGACCCCGCGCGAGCGAAGGCCCTCCTCGCCGAGGCCGGCTATCCCGCCGGCTTCGAGCATCACCATGAACCTGACGGCGTGGCCCGGCCGCGGGTTCCTGCCCGACGTCGGCGAGGCGGTGGCGACCTACTGGGAAAAGATCGGGCTGAAGGTGAAGCGGCGCCCCGTCGACCGCGCCGTCTTCGCCGGCGACTTCCGGAAGCGCTCGTACCCGGGCGTGGCCCTCGCGTACGCGGGCCCCATCATCGCCCCCGAGCCGTGGGAGCTGTTCGCGCGCATCGCCCACTCGAAGGCCGCCGTGCACCTGCTCTTCGAGCATCCGAAGATGGACGCCTTCCTCGATCGCCTGGGCGCCGAGCCGAGCGCGGCGGAGCGGACGCGGATCATGCGCGAGGAGATGGGCCCGTGGCTGCACGAGCACATGCCCGCCATCAGCATCGCCGCGACCCACTCGATCGCCGGCGTCGGGCCGAAGGTCGGCGAGTGGCCGCTGATCCCCGGGCACATGGGCCTGCACAACTGGGAATACGTGGCGCGGGGCAAGTAAGCGTCGATCATGTGGCTCTACCTCGCGGGGCGGCTCGGGCAGACGCTGGTGAGCATGCTCGTGGTCATCAGCATCGTCTTCGTGCTCACGCGGATGTCGGGCAACCCCATCCACCTCCTCCTCAACGTCAACGCCACCGAGCGCGACCAGGAGATCCTCACGCGCCACCTCGGCCTCGACAAGCCGTTGCCCGTCCAGTACGTCATCTACGTCAAGAACATCGCGCGTGGTGACTTCGGCAACTCCGTCCTCACACGCCGCCCCGTCCTCGAGCACCTCTGGGAGCGCTTGCCCGCCACCATCGAGCTAGGCTTCTGCGCGATGTTCCTGAGCGTGCTCATCGGCGTCCCCCTCGGCATGTACTCCGCGGTCCGCCGGGGCGGGATCATGGACATGGCCGCGCGCACCTTCGCCGTGCTCGGCCAGTCCATGCCCGCGTTCTGGCTGGGGCTCATGCTCATCCTGCTGTTCGGCGTGGTGCTGGGGGTGCTGCCCGCGGGCGGGCGAGGGGACATCCAGCACCTGGTCCTGCCCGCCTTCACGCTCGGCTACTTCACCTCGGCGGCCATCCTGCGCCTCACCCGCTCCAGCATGCTCGAGGTGCTCGGCTCCGACTACATCAAGTTCGCGCGGCTCAAGGGGCTGCACGAGCAGGTGGTGCTCTGGAAGCACGGGCTGAAGAACGCGCTGCTCCCCGTGATCACCTTCGCGGTCCTGCTCTTCGTGCAGTTCCTCGGGGGGGCGGTGGTCACCGAGACGGTGTTCGCCTGGCCGGGGCTCGGGCGCCTCATTTTGGAGTCCGTCACCACGCGGGACTACCCGATCGTGCAGGCCGGCGTGCTGGTGCTCAGCTCGCTCTACCTGTTCGGCAACCTCTGCGTGGACCTCCTCTACAGCTACCTGAACCCGAGGATCCGCCGTGCGGGGTAGACAGCTCCCCTGGTTCGCCGGCAGCATCCTGCTCGCCCTCGTCCTGACCGCGGCCTTCGCCAACGTCCTCGCCCCCCGAAGCCCCACGGACGGCGACATCAGCACCAAGCTGATCCCGCCCGTCTGGATGGAGCGAGGCACGTGGGAGCATCCGCTCGGGAGCGACCGCTTCGGGCGCGACGTGCTGAGCCGCATCATCTACGGCAGCCGGATCTCGCTCGCCGTGTCGCTCATCGCCATCGGGGTGGCGGGCACGTTCGGCACCCTCCTCGGGCTGATCTCCGGCTACCGGGGCGGCCTCACCGACGCCCTCCTCATGCGGCTGACCGACATCGGCCTCTCGCTGCCGACGATCCTGATCGCCGTGGTGCTCGTGGCGGTGTCCGAGCCGAGCTTCCGGAACGTCATCCTGGTGATCGCGCTCCTGCTCTGGCCGCGCTTCGCGCGCCAGGTGCGCGGGGAGACGCTCGGGATCAAGGAGCAGGACTTCGTGGCGCTCGCGGTGGTGGCCGGGCGGTCGAGCGCCTGGATCATCCGGCGCCACATCTTCCCCAACGTGGTGCCGACGCTCCTCGTGATCTCGACGCTGCAGGTGGGCTACGTGGTCCTCCTCGAGGGCACCCTGTCCTTCCTCGGCGTGGGCGTCCCGCCGCCGAATCCGGCCTGGGGGCTGATGATCGCGGACGGGCGCGGATTCCTCGCCACCGCGTGGTGGATCACGCTGTTCCCGGGCCTGGCGATGCTCCTCACCGTGCTCGCGGTGAACCTCATGGGCGACTGGCTGCGCGACCACCTGGATCCCAAGCTCCGCCAGCTCGGCGCCCGCGCCACGGTGCTGGAGGCGCCGACCTCGGCCGCCATCGGACCCGCGGTGACCGAGGCGCCGGCGCGGGGCGCCCTCTCGGGCGATTGACCGCCCCGGTAGCGATTGTCTTGGGTTCAGCCTCGGAGGTAGACGCTCGGCGGAAGGATGAGCACTCCGGCGATGGTCCGACCGTAGTAGGGCCCGAAGTGGGTTCGATCACCAGTCAGGAGATGCGTGGCCTGCGCGGCCATCGCCGCCAGGAAGATCACCTGGTCGTCCGGCGGCAGCACCAGCCCCTCGGGCACGAGGGCAGCGGCCGGGCTCGGGACGAGCTCGCACCTGCGCACCAGCGCCTCCAGTCGCTGGCGCTGATCGTCCTCGGACAGATTGCGCCGCGCCTCGTCCACCGCGTACGCGGAGGTGAGGAGGGCCGCGCCGGGGCGGCGCCACAAGACGACGAGACCGGCATCGGGGCGATAGGCGGCCGAGAACAGCACATTGGCATCGAGAAAGACCCGATCCACCGCGCGCGACGGGCGTCAGCGCGGGCGCGGTCGCTGGTGAGCGATGGTCCGGGGATCGATGCCGAGCTTCCTGACGGCCAGGACGGCTTTGCGGTAGTCTCGCGCATTCACAGCGTTCGAAAGGAGGAACTCGGCGACGCGGGCCGGCGTGTAGATCTCGACCGGCACGGCGACGGCCGGGCGAATGAGGATACCGTCGTCACGCTCCTCGGCTATGACCAACGAGCCCTCCTCGATCCCGAACTTGCGTCGCATCCGGGCGGGGACGACGATGGCGCCACGCTTGCCGACCCGGCTCGTCTCGGCCCGGGCCGTGGCCGGCTTTCTGACTGTCGGATTGTCGGGCATCGAGCCCAGTGTAGCGGCGCGGCGCCGACCGGGCAAGGTGAGACCGGGGATCCGCGCCGGCTCCGGGAGTGTGAGACGAGGCGCGGCGCCCGGGGGACCGCGCGGTCGAACTGCCTCCGTGTCACCCTGGGTTCGCGGCGCATGCGCTGCACCTGCTCGGCAACGTCGCGAACCATCTCGGAACTCAGGCATCACGTGTGGCCGTTCGCACGAGGAGCGGCCGATCGGAAGGGGCTACGGACTCGTGGTTTCGAGCGGGAGCCTCTGGATGATGATACTGGAGAGGTCAGAGGGGCTGAGTCGCTTGCTAGCGTCGAGAATCTCGAGACCGACGATGTGCCGGTTCTCGTCGACGTCCACCGTGACGCCGTCCTCGATGTCGATGTTGTCGTCGACGCGAGCCTCACGGATCAGGATGTACAGCGCGTCGGCCTCGGGGTCGTACTCGATTCTCATGCCTGCCCCATCCTCCCCGGAGGTCTCCGCTTGAAGACAGCGGAGATCACGATGATGCGCTCCAGCTCCTCCCTGTACGTCACTCGAAGGAACCGATCCGCGACTTGCTTCCAGCGATTCATCCGGCCCGCCACTGACGGGTCTTCCCAGTCGGGAGCCTGTAGCGTCGTGTGGATGAGATCCTCGCTGATCTGGTGCCACCGCATCCGGTTGCGCGCGTGCCGCGTGAGCCGGATCGCTTTCACTGCGGAAGTATATCGGCAATTCGAGACCGCGCCAAGCGGCAGCGGGCTGAAGCCGGCAAACGTGAAGAAGGGGTTCATCGCCGTGAAGGCACTGGGCCCTGTGCCGGCGAAAGGGCTTGGCAATCCGGTGGCGGTCAACGAGGCTACGGGCGCGGGCCCGGCGAGAACGCGCCTGCTGGCGGCGGCCGCGGGGGCTGACGCGCTTCGTCTGGCGCAGGAGTTCGCGGGCAGCGGTCACGGTCAGGTGGCGCGGGGTGATGTGAATGCGGGGGGCGGAGCATGAGCACGCGACGGCTCGATCCCGATCGCGAGGCGCGATTCTGGGATGGAGCGGCACACGCGACAAGGTTCTTCATGGGTGAGGCGGACGTCCAGAGAGCCCTCGACAAGATCACGCGCCTCCTCGACGGTGCCCGGATCCCGTACGCCATCGTCGGCGCCATGGCGCTCAACGAGTATGGCTATCGGCGCGCGACGGTCAACGTCGACCTCCTGCTGACACTGCAGGGGCTCGAATCGCTCAGGGCCCTGGCGCTCGGCCATGGCTACACGGAGCAATTCCCGGGCAGTCGAGGGTTGCGCGACGTCGAGCATGGGGTCCCGATCGACGTCCTCGTTACGGGTGAGTATCCGGGCGACGGCCGGCCCAAGTCCGTGAAGTTTCCGGATCCGGCCGAGGTGGCCATTCGTGGTGTTCGTGCCGCGCTCCTGCCCCTGCCACGACTCGTGGATCTCAAGCTCGCGTCGGGGATCAGCGCGGCCCATCGCCTGCGTGACCTTGCCGACGTGCTCGAGCTCATCCGCGCCGCCGGCCTGCCCGCCGAACTGGCCAATGAGCTGGACCCATCCGTCCGAGAGAAGTACCTCGAGCTCTGGCGTGCGGCCCAGACGGCCGATCGCCACTGACGCGGAAAGAGAGGAGACACCACCATGGCGGTGACGAAGACCCCGCTGTCCGAGATCATCTCCCTCGGCGACCTCGCGTGGCAGGAGCGGCAGCCCGGGGTGCGGATGAAGCAGATCTGGGAGCATGCGGAGACGAAGCGACGGGCGGTCCTGACGCGCATCGAGCCCGACGCCAAGCTCCCGCTTCACCGGCACGTCGGCGACGAGCTGGTCTTCGTGATCGAGGGCGCGATCGCCGACGAGTTCGGCGCCGTCACCGCGGGCAACGTGGGCTACCGGCCGAACGGCTGCGTGCACACGGTCTCCACGAAGAACGGCGCCACCGTGCTGGCGATCCTGACCGGCGGCGTCGAGCCGGCGACGGCGAGGGACGGGGCTCCGCCCTCCCGGGTTGTCACCGTCAGCGACCTCCCGTGGATGGAGACGCGCCCCGGCGTGCGGCAGAAGAGGATCTGGGAGGATCCGGCGAGCGAGCGGCGCGCCATCCTGGCCCGCTTCGAGCCGGGCGCGACGCTCCCCCGCCATCGTCACGTGGGCGACGAGCTGATCTTCGTGGTGGAAGGCGCGAACGCCGACGAATCGGGCGTGGTGGCCACGGGGAACATGAACTACCGGCCGAACGGGTGTGTTCACACCGTGACCACGGCCAACGGCGCGACGGTGCTGGCCGTCGTCTGGGGACGCACGGAGCCGGTTTGACGGGAGGAGCCGCCATGAGAGCGCTCGCGTCGCTCCTGCTGATCGTCCTCGTCGTGCTCGCCGGCGCCGGCCCCGCCGCGGCCTCGCCGGAGGGGCAGATGACCTGGGCCGTGCACATCTCGCTCGCCCCGACGTGGTTCGATCCCGCGGAGACGCCGGGGATCGGCACGCCGTTCATGATCCTCTACGCGCTCCACGACGCGCTGGTGAAGCCCATGCCCGGCAACGCGATGGCGCCGAGCCTGGCCGAGTCGTGGAGCCTGTCGAAGGACGGCTCGTCAGAGCTCCCCCGACCCTCCGCTGAAGGGCAAGTAGACCGAGTGCATTCATGACCCGGGAGGCATTCTCCATGAGATACGCGCACCGTCGCTTCGGGCTCCTCCTCGCCGTCGTGATCGTCCTCGCCGGCGCGTCCCCCGCGGCGGCGGCGCCCGAAGGCCAGATGACGTGGGGGGTGCACGTCTCGCTCGCGCCCACGTGGTTCGATCCCGCCGAGACCTCGGGGATCATCACGCCGTTCATGACGCTCTACGCGATGCACGACGCCATGGCCAAGCCCCTGCCGGGCCAGGCGATGGCGCCCGGCCTCGCCGAGTCGTGGACCATGTCGCCGGACGGGCTCCTCTACGAGTTCGTCCTGCGGAAGAACGTCAAGTTCCACAACGGCGATCCCGTGACCGCGGAGGACGTGAAGTTCTCGTTCGAGCGGTACCGGGGAGCGTCGTCCAAGGCGCTCAAGGAGGCGGTGGCGGCGGTGGAGACGCCCGACCCCGGGCGCGTCCGCTTCCGGCTGAAGCGGGCGTGGCCCGACTTCCTCACCTTCTACCTGGGCGCCACCGGGGCGGGGTGGATCGTGCCGAAGAAGTACGTCGAGCGCGTGGGCGACGACGGGTTCAAGAAGGCCCCGATCGGCGCGGGCCCGTACCGGTTCGTCTCGTTCGCGCCGGGGATCGAGCTGGTCCTCGAGGCCAACGAGCAGTACTGGCGGAAGTCCCCCAGCGTGAAGCGGCTCGTCCTCAAGGCCATCCCCGACGAGGCCACGCGGCTGGCCGCGCTGAAGGGGGGCGAGGTGGACGTGATCTACCAGATGCGCGGCGCCCTCGCCGAGGATCTCCGGCGCAGTGCCGGGCTCCGGCTCAAGCCCAACCTCGGCCTCGCCACCTACTGGGTCCACTTCCCCGACCAGTGGGACCCGAAGTCGCCGTGGCACGACCGGCGCGTGCGGCTGGCCGCCAGCCACGCCCTGGACCGGCCGGCGATGAACCAGGCCGAGGTCCTCGGCCACTCCCGGATCAACTGGAGCATCATCCCCAACAGCTTCGAGTTCTACTGGCAGCCGCCCGCGACCGCCGTACGATCCGGTTCGGGCCAAGGCGCTCCTCGCCGAGGCCGGTCACCCCAACGGCTTCGACGCCGGCGACTACTCGTGCGACGCGGCGAACGCGGCCATCTGCGAGCCGGTGGTGAACTACCTGAACGCCGTCGGCATCCGGACCCGGCTCCGGCCGCTGGAGCGGGCGGCCTTCTACCGCGGGTGGGCCGAGCGCCGCTTCAAGGGGCTGATCCAGGGCCAGAGCGGCGCCTTCGGCAACGCGGCGACGCGGATCGAGGCCTTCGTGGCCGCGGGCGGCACCTACGTCTACGGCAGCTATCCCGACATCGACGGGCTGTTCCGCGACCAGGCGGGGGAGACGGACGCCAAGCGGCGCGAGGCCACGCTTCACCGGATCCAGCAGCTCATCCACGAGAAGGTGATCATGGCCCCCATCTGGCTGAACGCCGGCCTCGTCGGCCTGGGGCCGAGGGTGGAGGAGGCGGGGATCGGCCTCATCGCCGGCTACGCCTTCTCGGCGCCCTACGAGGACGTGAAGCTCAAGGGCAAGTGATGGCCGGCGCTCCGTTGCTCGTGGTCGAGGACCTCAAGACTCATTTCTTCACACGGCGCGGGGTCACCAAGGCGGTCGACGGGGTGAGCTTCACCCTCGACGCCGGGGAGACGCTCGCCCTCGTGGGAGAGTCGGGCTCGGGCAAGTCGGTCACGTGCCTGTCGCTGGTGCGCCTCGTGCCCGAGCCGGCGGGGCGCATCGTCGGCGGTCGCATCCTGCTCGAGGGAGAGGACCTGCTCGACAAGAGCCCGGCCGAGATGCGCCGGGTGCGCGGCAAGCAGATCGCCATGGTGCTCCAGGACCCGATGACGTCCCTGAACCCGGCCCTGACCATCGGCACCCAGGTGAGCGAGGTGCTGCATCTGCACCAGGGGCTGCGCCGCTCGGCCCTGCGCGAGCGCGTGCTCGAGGCCCTCCGGCGCCTGCGCATCTCGGCCCCCGACGCGCGTCTCGGGCAGTATCCCCACCAGTTCAGCGGCGGGATGCGCCAGCGGGTCACGAGCGCCATCGCGCTCGCGTGCGCGCCGCGCCTGCTGATCGCCGACGAGCCGACCACGTCGCTCGACGTGACCATCCAGGCCCAGTACCTGGACCTCCTCAAGGAGGTGCAGGCGGCCGCCGGCGTCGCGGTCATCCTGGTCACCCACGACTTCGGCATCGTGGCCGCCAACGCCGACCGCGTGGCCGTGATGTACGCGGGGAAGATCGTGGAGATGGGGACCACGCTCCAGATCTTCAACGAGCCGCGGCACCCCTATACGCAGGCGCTCCTGCGCTGTCTCCCCGACGTCGCGGCCACGGGCCAGCAGCAGCTCGTCGAGATCGGGGGACAGCCGCCCGACCTCGCCCGGCTCGGGCCGGGGTGCCCGTTCGCGCCGAGGTGCCCGCGGCGCGAGGCGGTCTGCGACGAGAAGTACCCGCCGGCGGTGACCGTGAACGGGGGACACGTGGCGAGCTGCTGGGCCGCGGCGTGATCCTCCAGGCCGTCGACGTCACGAAGCACTTCCCGTTGGCCCGCGGCTTCGGGATCGGCGGGCGTCGCGGGTTGATCAGGGCGCTCGACGGCGTGAGCGTGCAGGTCGGGGAAGGCGAGACCCTCGGCATCGTGGGGGAATCCGGGTCGGGAAAGACCACCCTCGCCCGGCTCTTCCTGCTCCTCGCGCGCCCGACCTCGGGCGCCCTGCTCGTGGACGGCAAGGACGTCCACTCGCTCGGCCCCGAGGACCTCGGGCGCTACCGCCGGTCGGTGCAGGCGGTGTTCCAGGACCCCTACAGCTCCTTGAACCCGAGGATGCGCGTCGGGGACATCGTGGCCGAGCCCCTGCCGCGCGACAACGGCACGAGCCGGGCGGACGTGCGCGCGCGCACGGCGGAGGTCCTCGAGCTGGTGGGGCTCCGGCCGGAGAGCGGCGCCCTCTACCCCCACGAGTTCAGCGGCGGCCAGCGTCAGCGCATCGCCATCGCGCGCGCCCTCGTCACGTACCCGAAGTTCATCGTCCTCGACGAGCCCGTCTCGGCGCTGGACGTGTCGATCCGCGCGCAGATCCTCAACCTGCTCAAGCGCCTGCAGGCGGAGCTCGGCCTCGCCTACATCATGATCTCCCACGATCTCGCCGCCGCCCGCTACCTCGCCACGCGCCTGGCCGTGATGTACGCGGGCAAGCTCGTGGAGACGGGCGACTGCGAGGCCGTGTACGCGGCGCCGCTGCACCCATACACGGAGGCGCTCCTGTCCGCCGCCCTGCCGCTGCACCCCTCGGCGCGCCGGCAGCGGATCGTGCTCGGGGGAGAGGTGCCGAATCCCGCGCGCCCGCCCGCGGGCTGCCGCTTCCACCCGCGTTGCCCGAAGGCGTTCGCGCCGTGCCCGACGGACGAGCCGGCCTGGCGCGAGGTGCAGCCCGGCCGCTTCACGGCCTGTCATCTGTATTGAGCGCGGAGGGGCCGCCAGGACTTCCGTGCGCGCCCACGCCGATCCGCCAGGGGCGCCACGGGGACGTGAGCACCCGATATGATCCATCCGCGTGCTGGACCGAGGCCGCGGGATGTCCGGAGCTCGGGCGAAAGGCATTCGGCCGATGGGGCAGGTCAGGTCAATGGGAGAGGATCATCCACGAGACACTGGGGCGCCTCGCAGGCTATCCGGCCCGGGCATTCGCCGGCGAGCGATGGAAAGGCGCCTCCGGACTGACACGAATGCTCTCTGGCTTCGGGGGACGTTTCTTGTTATGCACCGGCGATACACTGACCGGGCAGTGCTACACGGTTCCGCCCAATTGTGGTTAGGGTTCAAAGGGCGACCACAAGGAGGTGAGTTCAATCGCCGAACGTCGCGCAAGTCGATTCGGAGTCGAACGTCGACTGCGGCTCGCCGTGTGCATCGGCCTCACCGTGGCGGTGTCGGTCAGCTCGTGCCCAGGCGAAGCCCAGCAGGTGGCCAAGACCGGTCGAGTGGGCTTCGTGGGGCTCAACCCGGGGGTCACCCGAGAACGAGCGGCGTTCCTGCAAGGCATGCGTGACCTCGGCTACGTCGAGGGCCGCAATGTCGTGATCGAATATCGGTTTGCACAGGGAGACCTCGCGCGGATTCCCGCTATCACGGCCGAACTGGTAGCGCTCAAGGTGGATGTCATCGTGGCGGCCGGCGGCTCACTGGCGCCTTGGCTGCCAAGCGAGCGACGACGACCATTCCCATTGTCTTCCCCGCCGTTGGCGACCCCGTAGCCGACGGGTTGGTGGCCAGCTTGGCGCGGCCGGGCGGGAATGCGACGGGGTTGGCTGTTCTCAACCAGGAGTTGATCGGCAAGCGCCTGGAGCTAGCCAGGCAACTCGTGCCGCACATGAGTCGTGCCGCCTTTCTCGTGAAGCCCGATGCCGCTCCCGACAGCACGATGAAGGGCGTCCTGAAGTCGGCGGAGGTAGCGGCTCGTGGGTTAGGCGTGAGGCTTCAGTCGTGGAGGCACGAGGGCCTGAAGACTTCAAGCGCGCTTTCGCGGACATGACCAGGGCAGGCGCGAACGTTTGAGCGTGCACTCCACCCCGGCATTCGATCGTGAGCCACATCGCCTTGTAGCCCTGGCGCTGAGGCATCGCCTGCCGACGGTGTACTCATTCAGACACTACGTCGATGCCGGGGGGCTGATATCCTACGGCCCCGACCTTCCTGATCTGTTTCGGCGCGCCGCGAGCTACGTTGACAAGATTCTCAAGGGGGCCAGCCCCGCCGACCTGCCAGTCGAGCAGCCGACCAAGTTCGAGCTGGTCATCAACCTCAAGACTGCCAAGGCACTCGGTCTGAAAGTCCCGCCATCGACACTTGCGCAGGCAGACGAGGTCATCGAGAAATGAGCGCGGGCGGGCCGGACAACGTCTCGAACCCTAACCTCAGCTGCAGCGGTCGGCACCTCGCGTTGCTCGGCGCCGCCGCTGAAGCGGGCGTTAAACGCCGATGCGTGCCAGCCGGCGTGGCGGGAGCGCCTTGAGAAGCTCAAGCAGTTCGGGCATGAGCGGTGCGAACGATTCGAAGCGGTTGGTCGAGGCGACGAGAACGACAACTGAGACCGGTAGCGTCCTCAGGTTCTGCTGATGCTCGAGGTTCCTGTCGGCGGTGATGAGGACATCGAAGTGCTCATTGGTCGTGTGATCATCTGCGCGAGTCCAACGCTTTGCCCATGACCCGTATTCGAAACGGCGAACTCGACTGGGCACGCATGCGCGCTGCCGTCTTTGACGGGTTCCATCGCTGTCTGCCCGCCTTCGCCGCGGCCGGCAACAACCTGATCGTGGATCACATCATCGAGCAGGAGCAGTGGCGGGCCGATCTCGTCCAGCTGCTTGCGTCCTTTGACGTGTTCTTTGTCGCGGTGCACTGTCCGTTGCCAGAGCTGGAGCGTCGGGAACGGCATCGGGGTGACCGGCGCCCCGGAGAGGCCCGCAGGGACTTTCACGCCGTGCATCGCTTCACGGAGTACGATCTCGCCATTGATGCGACCCAGCCGACCGAGGGCAACGGTGCGCGGCTGATCACGGCGTGGCAAGCGCGGAGCCGCCCGACGGCCTTTGAGCGCATGGCGACGCACGGCTGAGGGCATTCGGGGTCCGCAGCTTGGGCGTTCGGCGGATCGAGCCACGGGCCGGCGGCGATGACAGCGGAACCCGAGCAGGATTCCAGGGCAGCATTGATCGCTCGGATCGAGGGAAGGCAATCGCCCAACCGGCCAGGCCCTCGACTCGTACACCCTGCATGCGGTACTGTCGACCGGCCGAACCCGCCGCTGAAGCACTCGGCCCGCGCGTAGAGGCGCACAGGAGACCAGATGACCAACGACGACTCCTCCATGAAGCGGCGGCTCGCGGCCATCCTCGCCGCGGACATCGCCGGCTACAGCCGCCTCATGGGCGAGGACGAGGCCGCGACGGTCCGCGATCTGAAGGGGCACAGGCGGCGGTCCTGCCTCTGGTCGGCCGCTACGGCGGCCGCATCATCGACACCGCGGGGGACGGCATCCTGGCCGAGTTCCCGAGCGTGATCAACGCGACCGAGTGCGGGGTCGAGATCCAGACCGTCATGGCGACGCGCAACGAGGGGGTGCCAGAGTCGCGCCGCATGCAGTTCCGCATCGGCATCAACCTGGGCGACGTCATCCACGACGAGAGCCGCATCTACGGCGACGGCATCAACATCGCGGCCCGGCTCGAGGGCATCGCGGAGCCGGGCGGGATCTGCATCTCCCGCCAGGTGTTCGACCAGGTGAGCCGGACGCTCAAGGCGAATTTCCAGGCGCTCGGCCCGCGCGCCCTGAAGAACATCGCGCAGCCGGTGGACGTCTTCGCCATCGCGCCGTCCGATGGCGGCGCCGGACCGGGCGTGACGGCTCCCAGCGCCGTCGATCTGCAGCAGGAGATCCGGTTCTGCACCGCGCCCGACGGCGTCCAGCTCGCCTACTCGATGATCGGCCAGGGGCCGCCGCTGATGAAGACGGGCAACTGGATGACCCATCTGGAGTTCGACCTCGAGAGCCCGATCTGGCGGCACCTCTACCGGGAGCTGGCGAAGGACCACACGCTCGTCCGCTACGACGCCCGCGGCAACGGGCTGTCGGACCGGACCGTGGACGAGATCTCGTTCGACGCCTTCGTGAGCGACCTGGAGGCGGTGGTGGACGCCGCGGGGATCGAGCGGTTCGCGCTGCTCGGGATCTCCCAGGGCTGCGCGATCTCGATCGCGTACGCCGTGCGCCATCCCGAGCGCGTGTCGCATCTCATCCTCTACGGGGGCTACGCGCTGGGCTGGAGCAAGCGCTCCCGCAGCGCGGCGGAGAAGGAAGAGGACGCCGCCATGCTGACGCTGATGCGCCTGGGCTGGGGCAAGGAGAACGCCGCGTTCCGCCAGCTGTTCACCTCGCAGTTCATCCCCGGCGGGACCAAGGAGCAGGCCGACTGGTTCAACGAGCTGCAGCGCATCACGGTGTCGGGGGAGGTGGCGGCCCGGATCCACGAGGCGAACGGCGAGACCGACGTCACCGCGCTGCTCCCGCAGGTGCGGGTGCCGACCCTCGTGCTGCACGCGCGTGACGAGGCCCGGGTCCCGTTCGAGACCGGGCGTCGCATGGCGGCCGGCATCCCCGGCGCGCGGTTCGTGACGCTGCAGGGGCGCAACCACATCTTCCTCGAGACCGAGCCGGCCTTCGGCCAGTTCCTGGAGCACACCCGGGCGTTCCTCGCCACCTGAAGCCGCTCCACCGTGCATCCCGGCGCCCGGTGAAGCCCGGGCGGTTGCGCCCGGCCAGGCCGGTGACCGGGGCTCCGGTCGGCTGTACGAGCCCGGGCCGACTGGGGTATGGTGGGCGGCGTGAGCTCTCCCCAACGTCTGCGACGGAGAAAGGAGCACGCACATGGCCTATGACCTCCTGATCAGGAACGGCCGGATCATCGACGGCTCCGGCCGCCCCGCCTACCACGGAGACGTGGCGGTCGAGCGGGGCAAGATCGTCGAGCTGGGCAAGCTCGGCGGGCAGGCCAGGCGCACCATCGAGGCCGATGGGCGCGTCGTGGCCCCCGGCTTCGTGGACAACCACTGCCACTACGACGCCCAGGTGCTGTGGGATCCGCTCTGCACGTACTCGTGCCACCACGGCGCGACCAGCGTCATCATCGGGAACTGCTCGCTCGCCCTCGCCCCGGTGCGCCCGCACGAGCGCGAGAAGCTCGCGGGGATGCTCTCCTACGTCGAGGCCATCCCCATGGACGTGCTGAAGGCCGGCGTGCCGTGGAACTGGGAGACGTTCCCCGAGTACATGAGCGCGATCGGCCAGCGCCTCGGGGTCAACGTGGGCACGCTGGTCGGCCACTCCGCCGTCCGGCTCTACGCCATGGGCGAGGACTATTCGAAGCGCGACGCGACCGACGCCGAGCTCGAGACGATGCGGCGGATCGTGCGCGAGTCCCTCGAGGCGGGCGCCCTCGGCCTGTCCATCACGCGGAACATGAACCACTTCGACATCGCGGGCACGCGCATCCCCGCGGCGAGCGCTCCCGAGTCGGAGCTCTTTGCTCTCGCCGACGTGCTCCGCGAGGCGGGCACGGGCGTCATCCAGTGCGGCGGCGGCACCAACCCCGAGATGAAGGACCGCCTGCTGAGCCGCATCGCCCAGGCATGCGGCCGGCCCATCATGTACAACACGCTCCAGGAGCAGGCTCGGCAGCCCGGGCGGTGGAAAGAGCACCTCGCCCACGCAGAGGAGACGGCCAAGCAGGGCGTGCGCGCCATCCCGCTCGTCAACCCGGGCAGCGTGGTGAACCGCTTCACCATGAAGAACTGCCAGGTGTTCCGGGGCATGCCGACCTGGCTGCCCATCCTCCAGGCCGAGGACGCGGAGAAGCTGCGCCGCCTACCGCGATCCCGCCATGCGCGCGAAGCTCCGCGCCGAGGTCGACGCGCCGCTCACGCCGGACTCGACGTTCTCCAAGCGCTGGGACCTGATGATCGTCGAGGAGCCGAAGGCCGCGAAGAACCGCCAGCTCCGCGGCAAGAGCGTGGCCGACCTCGCCAAGGCGCAGGGCAAGACGCCGGTGGACGCCTTCCTCGACCTCGCGGTGGACGAGAATCTGGAGACCGTCTTCAGCCTCGGCGAGATCAACATGGACACCGAGGCGGTGGCGCAGATCCTGGGCAGCCCGCACGCCGTGGTCGGCCTCTCCGACGGCGGCGCCCACGTGCAGTTCCACTCCAACGTGTCGAACCCGACCCGGCTGCTCGGCTACTGGGTGCGGGAGAAGAACATCATGACGCTCGAGCACGCGGTGCGGCGGCTCACGTTCGACTCCGCCACCGCGTTCGGCATCTACGATCGCGGGCTGCTGCAGCCCGGCATGGCGGCGGACATCGTCGTGTTCGACGCCGATACCGTCCGGCCGGTGCCCGAGGACGTCGTCCACGACTTCCCGGCCAACGGCTGGCGGATGCGCGAGCTCGCCGAGGGCATCCACTACACGGTGGTCAACGGCGAGGTCCTGCTGGAGAAGGGCACCCACACCGGCGCGCACCCCGGCAAGGTGCTGCACAACGCGCGGTACCAGTAGCGGTAGCCCAGGGTCCGAGCCTGCATCGCGAGCGGCCGGGGAACGGGTCGATGCGCCTCGACAGCGTCGACCCGGACCCCGGCCGCGCCGCGTTCGGGCGCCCGTGACCTGAGCCGGACGTGACCTTCGAGCCGCAGTCGGTCCTCCGCGCGCGCTGCCATCATCCCTCCGGCCGGTTCGTGCCGTTCGACGCGGCCGACGTCGAGCAATCGGTCCCGGCCCGCTTCGAGCAGCAGGTCGACCTCCACGCCGGCCGGATCGCCATCCGCACCGCCGCAGAGACGCTCACGTATGGCGAGCTGGACCGGCTGGCCAACCGCATCGCGCAGGCGATCCTGGCCCGCATCGGCGAGGGCACCGAGCCGGTGGTGGTGCTGTTCGAGCACGAGGCCGCCGGCATCGCCGCCGTCCTCGGCGTGCTGAAGGCGGGCCGGTGCTACGTGCCGCTGGACCCCGCCGCGCCCATCGCCCGGAGCGCGTTCCTGGTCGCGGATGCCGGCGCGCGCCTCGTCGTGACCCATCGCCGCTGCGTCTCCCTGGCCCGGAGCCTGGCCGGAGACCGGGAGATCCTCGACGTGGACGGGCTGGACGCGTCGGCGCCCTCCGAGCGGCCCGCCCTCGCCGTGTCGCCGGACGCCCTGGCCAGCATCTACTACACCTCGGGGTCGACCGGCCGGCCCAAGGGCGTGATGGAGATCCACCGGCACCGGCTCGTCAACGCGCGCGCGAACGTGAACCAGCTCCGCATCACGGCCGACGACCGCCTCGTGCTCCTCTACACCGTGGGCTTCAGCGGCTCGGTCAACGGCATCTTCGGCGCGCTGCTCAGCGGCGCCCGGCTCTGCCCGTTCGACCTCCGCGCGGCCGGGCCCGCCGCGCTGGCGCGCTGGCTCCGCGAGGAGGAGATCACGATCTACCATTCCACGCCGCCCATCTTCCGGAGCGTGCTCGACGCGCTCGGGCCGGCCGACACGTTCCCTGCGCTCCGCCTGGTGCTCCTCGCCAGCGACTCCGTCCACCCGGCGGACGTGGCGCGGTGGCGGCGCCACTTCGTGCCGTCGTGCCTGCTCCTCAACTCGTGGGGCGCGACCGAGTCGCCGTTCTTTCGCCCGTACTTCATCGGCGCGCGGAGCGAGCTGCCCGATGCCGGTGTCCCGGCGATCGGCCCGGCGACGGAGGAAGACGACGAGATCCGCCTGCTCGACGACGACGGCCGCGCCGTCGGGTCGGGCGAGACCGGGGAGATCGTGGTCGCCGGCCGTCACCTCTCGCCGGGCTACTGGGGGCGGGAGGACCTCACGCGGGCGCGATTCCGGCCGGCGAGCGGCGGCGACGAGCGCGCGTACTTCACCGGCGACCTGGGCCGGAGGCTGGCGGACGGCTCGATCGTGCACCTCGGCCGGAAGGACTTCCAGGTCAAGGTGCGCGGCTACCGTGTCGAGCCCGGCGAGGTCGAGGGCGAGCTGCGCGCGCTGCCGGGGATCGGCGATGCCGCCGTCATGGGCCAGGCCGACGGCCAGGGCGGGCACCGGCTCGTCGCCTACGTGGTGCCGTCCGGCGCGGCGCCCGACGTGGGCGCGCTCCGCCACGCTCTCGGCGATCGGCTGCCGGAGTACCTGGTCCCGGCGCGGTTCGTCTTCCTCACCGCGTTGCCGTTGACCGCCAACGGCAAGCTCGACCGGCTCGCGCTGCCGGATCCGGGACGAGGGCGTCCGGCGCTGCACCAGGCGTTCCGGGAGCCGCGCACGCCGCTGGAGCGGACCCTCGCCGGGATCTGGGCGGCGGTGCTCGACCTGGACGAGGTCGGGGTGGATGACGACTTCCTCGATCTCGGCGGCGACTCCCTCCGGGCCATGCAGGTCGTGACGCGCGTGCAGGAGGCCTCGGGCGTGAGCGTGCCCGTGCAGGCGCTGTTCGAGGCGGCCACCGTGGCGCTCATGGCCACGGCCATCGCCACGCATCAAACGCGGAGGTGAGGGACATGACGCGTGCGCTCGTGCTCGCCTGGCTGTGCCTCGCCGCGCCCGCGCTGGCGCGCGCCGAGGCGCCGGACACGGTGTTCCTGGACGAGCTCACGTGGACGGAGGTCCGCGACGCCCAGCGGGCGGGGAAGACCACCGTGCTCGTGCCCACGGGCGGCACCGAGCAGAACGGGCCGCACATGGCGCTCGGCAAGCACAACGTGATCGCGCGTCACACCGCGGAGGCCATCGCCCGGAAGCTCGGCAACGCGCTCGTCGCGCCGGTGCTCGCCTACGTTCCTGAGGGCGCGGTGGAGCCGCCCACCGGCCACATGCGCTTCCCGGGGACGATCACGCTGCCCGAGACGCACTTCCGGAGCGTGGTGGAGTGGGCGGCGCGGAGCCTTCGCGCTGGCGGCTTCCGCGACGTCGTCCTGCTCGGCGACAGCGGCGGCAACCAGGCCGGGCTGCGCGCGGTGGCCGCCGCGCTCACGCGCGAGTGGGCGCGCGCGGGCGCGCGCGTGCACTTCGCGTCCGACTACTACACGGCGGGCGCCGACCGTGACGGCGCGGTGGCGCGCTGGCTCCGGGCGCAGGGCGGCCGCGCCGAGGACGCGGGCGCCCACGCCGGTCTCGCCGACACGGCACAGCTCATGGCGGTGGACCCGAAGCTGGTGCGGACGGACCGGCTGGCCGGTGTGACGGTGGGATCGGCGACCGGCGTGGCCGCCAGCCCGGCCGGCGCCACCGCCGCTCAGGGCCGCCGGATGCTCGATCTACGCGTCGACGCCGCGGTGGCCCAGATCACGCGGCTGATCGCCGCGGGGCGCTGAGCGCGCCTCGCCGCGCGCCGCGCGGACCAGCGCGGCGAGGTCGGCCACGGTGGAGGCGGCCAGCAGGGCGGCCATCGGGATCTCCACCGCGAACGTCTCCGCCATGCGGGCGATCACGCGCGTGGCCCGGAGCGAGTCGCCGCCCAGGTCGAGGAACGGGTCGTCCGCTCCCACCGTGTCGATCCCGAGCACCTCCTGCCACGTCGCGCGCGATGGCTCCGCTCCACGTCGTCCGCCGGCGCGCGGTACGCGGCCTCGAGATCGGGCCGCGCGGTGCCGGGCCGCGGCAGCACGCGGCGGTTCACCTTGCCGTTCTGGGCCTGGGGCAGGGCGGCGAGCTGGACGAACGCCGTGGGCATCATGGCGGTCGGCAGCACGGCGGCGAGCGCGCGGCGAAGCGAGGTCACGGTGGGCGGCGTGCCGGGCCGCGGCACAACGTACGCGACCAGACGCACCTCGTCGGCGTCGTCCGCGACGCCCGTCACCACCGCCTCGGACACGCCGGGATGCCGCAGCAGCGCCTGCTCGATCTCGTCCAGCTCGACGCGGTGGCCGCGGATCTTCACCTGCGAGTCCTTGCGGCCCATCGGCACGCAGTTCCCGTCTGGGAGCATGCGGGCGAGGTCGCCGGTGCGGTAGCGGCGAAGGGCTGGATCGTCGGGATCGACGGAGAACGCGGCGGCGGTCAGCGAAGGGCGCCGCCAGTAGCCCGGCGAGAGATAGCGGCTCCGCGCCACGAGCTCGCCGATCTCGCCGGGGGCCACCTCGCGGCCGTCGGCGTCCACCAGCAGCATCTCCACGTCCGGGGCGTTCCAGCCCACGGGAACGCGGTTGCCCTCGAAGGTCGACGCGTGGTCGAGGAAGATCCAGCGGAGCGGTCCCGTCTCGCTGCTGCCGAGGCGGTTGACCAGCCGCGCGTTCGGAAAGTGCCGGCGGAACGCCTCGAAGTCGCGCCGGTGCGAGGCCTCGCCCCAGAGCCGCACCAGCCGCACGTCGGGCATCTGCTCGCCCGGCGCGAAGGCCGCGGTCACGTTGCGGAACACGGTCGGCACCGAGGAGTACACGGTGCTGCGCTGCTCGCGGAGCCACGCGCCCACGCCGGCGACGCCGTCCCGCGCGGGGTGCCAGGGGCAGAAGCACCCGCCCGTGGAGAGCGAGATCAACAGGTCGTGCAGGCCTCCGTTGACGGCAAGGCCGAACAGCGAGGTGAGCCGGTCCTCCGGCGTCATGCGGAAGCCGTTGGCGTAGACCCAGAGGTACTGCATGAGGTTCCGGTGCGTCTGCACCAGCCCCTTGGGCTGGCCGGTGGAGCCCGACGTATAGACGATCCACACGTCGGTGTCCGGATCGATGGCCGCCGGGGGCGGCGTGTCCGGCCACGCGCGGTCCAGCGCGGTCACGTCGGCCACGTGCATGCCCGCGGGGGCGAGCGCGACGGCGCGGGAGAGATGCGCGGCGTCGGTGAGCACGATGCGGGCCTGGCAGTCCTCCAGGATGGTCGCGGCGCGCGCGTCGGGCAGCCGCGGGTCGATCGGCACGTAGCGCTTGCCCGCGCGGAAGGCGCCCACGAACGTCTCCGCCGCCTCGACGTCGCCGTCGAGCAGGACGGCGACCGACTCGACGCCCGGCCCGCCGGCGGCGAGGAGGGCGTGGGCGATGCGGGCGCTGGTGGCGTCCAGCTCGCCGTACGTGCGGGCCGCGCGGGTGGTGACGATGGCCGGGCGGTCTCGATGGCGCGCGGCGATCCGCGCGAACCGCGCGGCGAGGCTCTCGTGCATGTCGTCGCGGCGGAATCCACGGCGGGATTATAGCCAGGACGGCCCGGTCTCCCTCTCTGGTAATCTCTCGGAAGGAGTTCCACCTCGACCAAGGAGATCCGATGAGCCGGAGCACGATCTACGAGACGCCGCGCGTCGCGCCGCGCGAGGGCGAGACCGTCGTCACCAGCACCTGCGGGCACAACTGCGGCGGGCGGTGCGTGGTCAACGCCCACGTGCGGGACGGCCGCATGGTGAAGATCTCCACCGACCCGCGGAAGTGGACGCCGGAGCTGCCGCCGCTGCACGCGTGCGTGCGCGGCTTCGGCCAGCTCGAGCGCGTCTATCATCCGGACCGGCTCACGCACCCGCTGCGCCGCACCGGCCCCCGCGGCTCCGGCCAGTTCGAGCGCATCTCCTGGGACTCGGCGCTCGACGAGGTGGCCCGCCAGCTCCTGCGCGTGCGGGCGACACACGGGAACGCGGCCATCCTGGATGCCTCGCGCTCCGGCAGCACGTCGATGCTCCACGGCCGCCAGGTGGCCCAGCGCTTCCTCTACATGTTCGGCGGCTGCACCGAGCTCTGGTCGAACATGTCGGCGGAGGCCGAGATGTTCTCGGTGAAGATGACCTACGGCGCCAAGGCCGAGTACAAGAGCGCGGGGCGCGAGCCCACCGACTACCCGAACTCCAAGCTGATCGTCATGTGGGGGTGGAGCCCGGGCGACGGCACGTTCGGCACCGGCACGTTCCAGTACCTCAAGTGGGCGCGCAAGCAGGGCGTGCGGATCGTGTGCGTGGACCCCCGGCGGACCAAGTCGAGCCTGGAGCTGGCCGACGAGCACGTGTTCATCCGTCCGTCCACCGACGCCGCCGCCCTCATCGCGATGGCGTACGTGATCGTCACCGAGGGGCTGCACGACCAGGCCTACTGCGACCGCCACGTGCTCGGCTTCGACGAGGCGCACCTGCCCGCGGGCGCGCCGGCCGGCGCGTCGTACCGCTCGTACCTGCTGGGCCTCGCCGACGGCGTGCGCAAGACGCCGGAGTGGGCGGCCGAGCTCACCGGCATGCCTGCCGCCACCATCCGCCGGCTCGCCGTGGAGTTCGCCACGTCGAAGCCCGCCGCCCTCCACTGCGGCTACGCGCCGGGGCGCACCGCCTACGGCGAGCAGTTCCACCGCTCCGCCTACGCGCTGGCCGCCATCACCGGCAACGTGGGCATCGCCGGCGGGAACTCCGGCGCCAGCAACGGCGCCACCGGCCGCGCGGGGATCCGGAGCCTGCCCATGGGCGCCAATCCCATCGACGCGCGCGTGGCCTCGCCGCTCCTGGCCGACCTCCTGGCGCGCGGCGAGGCGGGCGGCTATCCGGCCGACATCAAGCTGATCTACGCGGCGGCGGGCGACCTCTTCAACCAGGCGCCGAACGCCAACAAGACCGTGGCCTCGATCGACGGCGTGGAGTTCTTCGTGGCCCAGGACCACTTCCTCACCCCGACGGCGCGCTACGCGGACGTGGTGCTGCCCGCCACGACGTTCTGGGAGCGGAACGACGTGCAGACGCCGTGGGCGGGGGCGGGGCACTACACGATCTTCATGAAGCAGGCCATCGAGCCGTACGAGGAATGCCGGAACGACATCGACATCTTCGCCGACCTCGCCCGGCGCGTCGGCATCGAGGGCTACAACGACCGCACGGAGATGGAGTGGCTGCGCGAGCTGACGAAGGACGCGGTGGACGACTTCGACGCCTTCCGCGAGCGGGGCCTCGCGCGGCTGCCCGCCCCCGAGGACGCGGTGGCCTTCGCCCGGCAGATCCGCGAGCCCGAGGCGCATCCGTTCACGACGCCGTCGGGGAAGATCGAGGTCTACTCCACCGTGCTCGCGGCGAAGCCCGATCCCTACGGCCTCGGCGCCATCCCGCCCATCCCCACGTGGATCCCGCCGCTGACGCCGGATCCGCGCTTTCCGCTCCAGCTCTGCACGCCCAAGTCGCGGGCGCGGACCCACTCCGTGCACGGCAACCAGGAGATCCTCTCGCGGGCCGACCGCGACGACGTGTGGCTCCACCCGGACGATGCCGCCGCGCGCGGCATCGCCGACGGGCAGATGGTCCGCGTGTGGAACGACCGCGGGGCCACGATCGTGCCGGCCAAGGTGACCGATCGCATCGCGCCGGGCGTGGTCTCGGTGCGGGAAGGCGCCTGGTACTCGCCGGACGCCGAGGGCGCGGACCGGAAGGGCTGCGCCAACGTGCTGACCGACGACCGCTCGGCGCCCTGCGGCGCGACCACCTACAACACCTGCCTGGTCCAGGTCGAGCCCGCGCCGTGACGCCCGGCGGACGGCCGCGATCAGGCGCGAGTAGATCCTGCTGATGAGCTCTTCCCCTCTCCCCTCCGGGGAGAGGGCAGGGTGAGGGGCCGTCGCACAGGCACGCGGGTCGACTCCACGGACGTCAGCCCGCGAGGTGGTGCCACCGACCCTCACCCACCCCTCTCCCTGGAAGGGAGAGGGGGGACCTGTGATGACGGACGGCTCCGCGTTCCGTCCGGGCGCCCGCTGGGTCGTCGTCGCCACGCTATGGGCGACGCTCGGCATCACCTCCGGGCTCTTCTTCTCCTTCCCCGTCTTCTTCGTCCCGCTGATCGAGGAGTTCGGCTGGTCGCGGGGCGTGGCCGCCGGCGCGTTCTCGCTGTCCTCGGTCGTCCAGGGGCTCCTGTCGCCGCTCGTCGGGATGCTGGTGGATCGCTTCGGCCCGCGGCGGGTCATGCTCGGCGGCTCGCTCCTCGTCGGCGTGTCCGCGTTCCTCGGCAGCCAGGTCGCCTCGCTCTGGCACCTTTACCTGGTGATCGGCGTGCTCGGCGCGGCGGGCATCTGCGCGGTGGGCTGGGTGCCAGGTGGCGCGCTCATCACGCAGTGGTTCGCGGAGCGCCGCGGCAGCGTCATGGGCATCGCGTTCTCGGGCATGGGCGTCGGCATCCTCGTCATGGGCCCGCTCACCCAGTGGCTGATCGCCACGCAGGGCTGGCGCCGCGCCTACGCCCTGCTCGGCGTGGGCTCGGTGATCGTGCTGCTGCCCTTGATCTGGGCCGGCGTCCGTGAGGCCCCGCGGCCCGCGCGGCCGAGCGCGGCGGCCACGACCGCCCCCGCGGGGCCGCCGCCCGAAGGCATCACCGTCCGCGACGCTATGCGCACCCGCGCCTTCTGGGCGCTCTTCTTCGCGTACATGTGCACCCCGCTCGCCGTGTTCCCGGTGGTGACGCACCAGGTGGCCTTCGCCGTCGACCAGGGGTTTTCGCGGCTCTTCGTGGCGAGCATCTTCGGCCTCACCGGCCTCATGTCGGTGGGGGGTCGCGTGCTCTTCGGCGTGGCCGCCGACCGCATCGGCCGCGCGCCCTCGGCCACCTTGTCCTACACGTGCACCGCGCTGGGCACGCTAGCGCTGCTGTCGCTGGAGCGGTGGCACGACCCGGCGCCCCTCTACGTCTACGCGTTGCTGTTCGGCCTCGGCTTCGGCGCCCGCGGGCCCATCATCACCGCGATGGCCGCGCAGCTCTTCCCCGGCCGCCGCTTCGCCGCCATCTACGGCGCGATCACCGTGGGCAACGGCGCCGGCGGCGCCGTCGGCCCCTGGTTCGCCGGCGCCATCCACGACATGACCGGCAGCTACCGCATCGCCTTCCTTCTCTCGGTGTTCTTCTGCGCCATGGGCGCCGCCTGCTTCTGGATCGCCTCCTACTCGCCCCGCCCGAGACACCGAGACGCGTGAGCCGCGCCCGTGCGCGCAACGCCGCGCAACACCGGGGTCAGACCTCGCGCAACACCAGCGCCTGGCCGTGGGGCGGCGGGGAGGGGGCAGGGGTCGCGGCGGCCCTTCCCCTCCTTCCGTCGACGGAGATCGCGCGCCCGGATGGAGCCCAGTCCCAGCGGGGTAGCGGACGCGTGCGGCGTGGTCCCGAGACCCCTGCCCCCTCCCCGTCGCCCCGCCCAAGCGCGCCCGGCGCGACCGCTCCGACGACCACGCCGCGCTGGAGTATCATCCGACCGAGCCGTAGGAGCCCCGAGCGGCGCATCAGGAGGACGACCCGGATGAAGCGAAGCGTCGAGCGCATCCTGACCACCCACACCGGCAGCCTGCCGCGCCCCGCCGACCTCATCCGCACCATGTTCGCGCGCGAGGAAGGCGTGCCCGTGGACGCCGGCGCCCTCGCCGCGCGCATCCGGACCGCGGTCGGCGAGATCGTCCGCACCCAGGCGGAGTGCGGCGTGGACGTCGTCAGCGACGGCGAGCTCTCCAAGCCGAGCTACGCGACCTACGTGAAGGACCGTCTCACCGGATTCGGCGGAGCGAGCCACCCGCTGACCTACCAGGACCTGGCCGACTTCCCGGAGCTTGCGCGCCGGGTGTTCGGCGACCCCGGCCGCGCGCGCCGGAAGACCCCCGCGTGCGACGGCCCCATCGCCGTGCGCGACGGCCAGGCCGCGCAGGTAGACGCCGACAACCTGAAGGCGGCGGTCGGCGCGGCCGGCGCCGGCGAGGGCTTCCTCAGCGCGGCCTCGCCCGGCGTCATCTCGCTCTTCTTCCACGACACGCACTACCAGGACCACGAGCGCTACCTCTTCGCCATCGCCGAGGCCATGCGCCACGAGTACGAGACGGTGGCGCGCGCGGGGCTCACGCTCCAGATCGACTGCCCGGACCTCGCCATGGGCCGCCACATCCAGTTCGCAAGCCTCGACCTCGCCGCGTTCAGGACGATGGCGCGCCTGCACGTGGAGGCCCTGAACCAGGCCACGGCCAACGTGCCTGCGGAGCAGCTCCGCCTCCACGTGTGCTGGGGCAACTACGAGGGGCCGCACCACTACGACGTGGCCGCTGGCCGACATCATCGACGTCGTCTTCGAGTCCCGCGCCACCGCGATCTCGTTCGAGGCGGCCAACCCGCGCCACGGCCACGAGTGGAAGCTGTTCGAGCGCGTGAAGGTGCCGGCGGGCAAGGTGCTGATTCCCGGCGTCATCGAGTCCAAGACCAACTACATCGAGCACCCCGAGCTGGTGGCGCAGCGGATCGAGCGCTACGCGCGCCTGGTGGGCCGCGAGAACGTCATCGCCGGCACCGACTGCGGCTTCGGCACCTGGGTGGGCCAGGCCGCGGTGGACCCGGGCGTGGTGTGGGCGAAGATGCGGAGCCTCGCCGAGGGCGCGCGCCTCGCGTCGCGCCAGCTCTGGTGAGACGCCGGCCGACCCTGACCCTCATCCCTCACTTCCGGAGGAGCGATCGTGCCATTCGGCGGAAATGACTGGCTGGCCCTGACGCAGGAACCGACCCTCGAGCCCGAGCTGCCGATCTGCGACCCCCACCATCACTTCTGGGATCACCGCACGGGGCGGATCCCGTACCAGCGCTACCTGCTCCACGAGCTGGCCGGACGACATCAACAGCGGGCACAACGTGCGCTCCACGGTGTTCATCGAGGCGCGCTCGATGTACCGCGCCGACGGCCCCGCGGAGATGCGCCCCGTGGGCGAGGTCGAGTTCGTCCAGGGGCTGGCCGCGGCGAGCGCGAGCGGGCTCTACGGCCCCGGCCGGGCCGCCGCCGCCATCGTGGGCCACGCCAACCTGAACCTGGGCGCGAAGGTCGAGCCGGTGCTCGACGCGCTCCAGGCGGCGAGCCCGAACCGTTTCCGCGGCATCCGACACTCCGTCACCTGGGACCCGCACCCGGAGGTGGAGAACACCGCCGAGCAGAAGATCGAGAAGCAGCTCGCGAGCGGCCCGTTCCGCGAGGGCGCGAAGGTGCTGGCGAAGAAGGGCATGACGCTCGAGGCGTGGATGTTCTTTCCCCAGCTCCCCGAGCTGGCCGACTTCGCCAAGGCCGTGCCGGGACTGACGATCATCCTGAACCACATCGGCGGGCTCCTCCGCGTGGGCCCCTACGCCAACCGCGAGGACGAGGTGCTGGCCACCTGGCGGAAGGGAATCGCCGCGGTGGCCGCGTGCCCGAACGTCGTACATGAAGCTGGGCGGCATCGGCATGCCGCGCACGGGCTTCGACTGGCACACGCGGACCACGCCCATCGGGTCGGAGGAGCTGGCCGCGTCCATGACGCCGTGGATCGCGTACTGCATCGAGCAGTTCGGGCCCGGCCGCTGCATGTTCGAGTCGAACTTCCCGGTGGACAAGGTCTCGTTCTCCTACAACGTCATGTACAACGCGTTCAAGCGTCTGTCGCGCGGCTACTCCGCGGCCGAGCGCGCGGCGATGTTCCACGACACCGCGGCGCGCGTGTACCGCGTGGGCGTCTGAGCCCATGCGCGCGAACACGACGAAGGCGAAGCTGGCCGAGGGCAAGGTGGTCTTCGGCGCCATCATCAGCCGGCACGCGCCGGACATGGTGGAGCTGCTCGGCGCCATCGGCTACGACTTCGTCATGATCGACTGCGAGCACGGCCCGATGAGCCTGGACGAGGTCGAGCACATGGTGCGGGCCGCCGAGTCCTTCGGCATCACCCCGATCACGCGGATCCCGAACCACGAGGACTCGACGATCCTCCGCTACGTCGACCGGGGCGTGCAGGGGATCATCGTGCCGCACGTCAACACCCGCGAGGCGGCGGTGTCGGTGGCGAAGGCGGCGCGCTACCACCCCGAGGGCCACCGGGGCATGGCGGGCGGGCGTCCCCACGACTACGGCGTGGGCGTGACGCGCGACGAGTCCACCCGCTGGCTCAACTCGCAGCTCCTGGTGATTCCCATGATCGAGGAGACCGAGGCGGTGGCGAACCTGGACGCGATCCTCACCGTGCCCGGCGTGGACGTGCTCCACGTGGCCTCCGGCGACCTCGGGCAGAGCATGGGCAACCCGGGCCCGGCCGCGGTCCGCCAGCTCATGCGCCAGGTGATTCCTCGCATCCGGGCGGGGGGCAAGCTGGTGGGTGTGGGCGGCAACGCCCCGTCCGACGCGGCCGGCGTCGCCGAGTTCATCAAGCTCGGCGCCAACCTCGTCACGATCTCGGCGCTGGGCCTGCTGCGCCTCGGCGCGGAGGACTTCCGCCAGCGGGTCCAGGCGGCCCTCTGAACAGCGCGCGTCGCCCCCAGTGCGTGGTGATTGCCGGGCCCAACGGATCGGGCAAGACCTCGGCGGCCCCGGGGCTTCTGCGTGATACCGTCGGCATCGAGGTATTTGTGAACGCGGACGTCATCGCCCAGGGGCTGGCGGGCTTTCACCCGCAATCGGTAGCCTTCGAGGCGGGCCGCATCATGCTGCGGCGCATCGCGGACCTCGTTCGCGCTCGAGCCGACCTTGCCTTTGAGAGCACGCTCGCGGGGCGCTCGGTGGCCGGGCTTCTGAGGCGCGTCATCCGAGATGGCTATGATGTCCACATCTTCTATCTGTGGCTTCCGTCGGCTGACCTCGCGCTGGCGAGGGTTCGCCGCAGGGTCGAGGAAGGCGGACATGACGTGGCAGAGGCTATCGTGCGACGTCGGTTCAAGAAAAGTCTCGTCAACTTCGATCGGCTGTACCGTCCGATTGCGACGACATGGCGCTTGTACGACGGCAGCGCGCCAGGAGGGCAGGCCATAGTCGCCCACGGCGCCGGGACGAGAGGGCCGACCATCGTCGAGGCGACGGCGTGGCGGGAGGTCGAGCAGCAGATGCGGGAGGCCGGATGAACCGGGGATCAAGACGCGATCCGGCGGAGGTGCTTCGCGACGGCGAGGCGATCGATCGAGCGATCGTCCGCGCCCACCGGGACGTGGTGCTGCGGCACCGGAAGCTCGGGCTGCCGCTGGTGATCTGGCGCGACGGGAAAGTCGTCGAGGTGTCGGCCGATAGCATCGACCTGCCTTCGGACGACGCACCGGAGACACGCGAGCCTTGACGAGGCGCGCCGGCGGAGCCTAGCCTTGCGGAAACGATGCGCGCGGCGAGGCCGGGTGGTGGCTCGCCGGGGAGGACGACATGGCTGACACGTTCGGTGGGGGCGCCACGCACGCGACGCGGCACGTCAACGGGAGCGCCCAGGCCGCCAGCGGCGCCATCCCGAAGCTCAGCGGCGACATCCGGCCCCTCATCCCGAAGCTCGGCCTGCGCGAGTACTGGTATCCCGCGCTGCCCGACCGCGAGGTCGGCGCGCGCAAGCCCGCGAAGGTCAGCCTGCTCGGCGACGACGTTCTGCCTGTTCCGCGGCGCCACCGGCAGCGTGGCGGCCATCCAGGACGTCTGTCCGCATCGCGGCGCGCGGCTCAGCGAGGGTGACTGCCACTACCGCGGCACCGTAGCGTGCCCGTACCACGGCTGGGTCTACGACGAGTCGGGCAAGAACGTGGCCGTGCTGTCGGAGGGCCCCGACTCCGGTGTCTGCGGGAAGCCCGGCACGGAGGCCCGCGTCTACCCGACCCGCACGCTGAAGGGCATGGTCTTCGTGTGGATGGGGGAAGGCGAGCCCGCGCCCATCGAGGAGGACGTGCCCGAGGAGTTCTTCGACGACGAGGCCCTCGTGCTGCTCGGCAAGGTCTACTGGAAGTGCAACTGGGAAGTGGCCCTCGAGAACTCGATGGATTCCCACGTGAACTACGTGCACCGGAACGCGTTCGTCGTGGCGCGCGGCGGGTTCATCTCGCGCGGCGCGCAGGGCGAGCACCCGATCTTCGTCGGCAACGGCTTCGGCGGCGACGTGGCCGAGAGCAACTACATGCGCAAGAACCCGCGCTTCGACGTGTACCCGAACGGCTGGCGCTGGCCCAAGACCGAGTACCGGCGCTACTGGACGTGGCTGTTCCGGCCGTTCGTCGAGCGCGCGCGCCGGCAGATCCCGCCGCCGCGCACGGCGCGCTGGTGCGGGGGACACCACCTGCCAGGCATGTTCCGGGCCGAGTTCGCCTACGACCTCTACACGCGCATGTGCGTGCCGGTGGAGGAGCACCTGACGCGCGTCTGGTACTACCACACGCTGCGGCCGACGGGGCCGATCCAGCGAGCGTGGCGGCGCTTCCTCTACGCCGCGCTGCATCGCTGGATCATCGAGTACAACTTCTCGCGCCAGGACGAGCGCGTGATGCTGAACCAGCGCTACGACACGCCGGAGAAGCTCTCGGGCACCGACGCCGAGGTGATCCAGTGGCGGCGGCTGGTGGTCACCAAGCACTTCGGCGGCCGCGACGCGCCCTTCGAGTACCGGAACCCCGATGGGTTCGAGCCCGACCAGGTGCCGCTCGAGCGCGTGTCGGTGCGCTACCTCCAGGAGCAGCAGCGCGCGAAGTCGAGGGCCTGAGGTGGCGAGCCTGAGGGGGCACGGGCAGGCTCGGCCGGGGTACCCGCGGCCGATCACCCGGCGCGCGCTGCTCGGGACGGCGGTCCTCGCCGGCGCGGCGGCCGTCGCCCGCCCGGCGCGCGCGGCCGCGCCCTCGCCCGCGTGGAAGGACCTCGTTCCCGCGGCCAAGCGCGAGGGGAAGATCGTGGTCAATACCTTCCCGGGCGATGGGTACGGCCGCGCCCTGAAGGCGTTCACCCAGGCCTACCCCGAGATCAAGCTCGAGCACACCAGCATGCACTCCCAGGACTTCGCCCCGCGCATCCTCCAGGAGCGCAAGGCGAACCTCTTCACCTGGGACGTGGTGATGATTCCCACGAGCACGGCGCTCCAGGTGCTGCGGCCGGCGGGGGTCTGGGACCCGGTGCGTCCGGTCATCGTGCTGCCCGAGGCCAAGGACGACGCGGGATGGGACGGCGGCTTCGAGCGCGGCTTCTCGGTCGTCAAGGACCGCGAGCTCTCGTACGGGTTCATCGCCAACCGCGGGGGCGGCGTCACCATCAACACCGACCTCGTCAAGGAGGACCAGCTCCGGAGCTTCAAGGACCTCCTGGACCCGCGGTGGAAGGGCAAGGTCCTGCTGCCCGACGTGCGCGTGATGGGCGACACGTTCTGGCCCATGACCGCCGCGCGCCTCAGCATGGGCGACGACATCATCAAGCGTCTCTTCGTCGACCAGGAGCCGGTGCTGAGCCGGGACACGCGCCAGGTGGCCGACTTCATGGTGCGCGGCCGCTTCCCGATCGCGATGGGCGTCAACCCGGTGCTGCTCAGCCAGTTCCGGCGTCAAGGACTGGGCGGCAACCTCAAGCTCCTCCGTTACCCCGAGATCGACACCGTGAACTACAGCACGACGATCTGGCTGGTGAACAAGGCCCCGCACCCCGCGGCGGCCGCCGTGTTCATCAACTGGCTGCTCACGCGCGAGGCGCAGGTCCACTGGGCGCGCGAGGTGGAGACGAACAGCCGGCGCGCCGGCGTCGAGCCGGGCAACCCGGAGTTCGTGGTGCCGAAGGGCGCGCGCTTCTATCAGGTGGATGCCGAGGAGAACCTGCCCGAGGTGATCAAGACGCAGGACATCGCGAAGACGGTGATCAAGTAGGGAGACCAATGTCCGGAACGCTCATCGAGTACGCCGACGCGAGCCCGGAGGTCCGGGCCGTCTACGACGACATCATGAAGACCCGCGGCACCGACTGGATCAACAACTTCTGGAAGGCGCTCGCCCACCACCCGCCGACGCTCGAGCGGACCTGGGAGTCGATCAAGGCCGTGATGGCCCCCGGCGCCCTCGACGCGCGGACGAAGGAGATGGTCTACCTCGCGGTGAGCGCGGCCAACGGCTGCGAGTACTGCATCGCCTCCCACACCGCGGGCGCGCGCAAGGCCGGCATGACCGAGGCCATGCGCGGCGAGCTGCTCGCGGTGGTCGGCATGGCCTGCGAGACCAATTCGCCTCGCCAACGCCTACCGCGTGCCGGTCGACGAGCGGTTCCGGTCCTGAAGCGCCTCGCTCACCGAGCGAGGTCGGTCACGGCTTCCAGAAGCCCTGCGACGGGATCCGGAACGCCCGATTGAAGCGCGACGAGGCGTTCTCCCACGCGATGATCATCGTCAGCTCCGCGATGGTGTCGTCGTCGAAGTGCCGCTGCAGGCGCGCGAACAGCTCGTCGTCAACGTCGCGGCGCGTGTCGGTCATCGCGTCGGCGTATTCGAGCGCCATCTTCTCCGCATCGGTGAAGAGCGAGCTTCTGGCGTAGTCGGCGAGCGCCTCGATCTTCTCGGTCGAGACACCGTTTCGGCTGCCCACGGCAGCGTTGACGTCCTGTCAGAACTCGCAGCCGTTCCACGAGGCCACGCGCCGATTGACGAGCGCCCGGAGGGTCACGGGCACCCGCAGGGCCTCGTGCGAGAGGGCGGCCCACATCGCCTTCGCCGCGCGGAAGTACGCCGGGTGGCGCGCGTAGAACAGGTACGGATAGAGCGGCTCACCGCGGAGCTTCGTCTGTTCCTCGAGCGTTTCGCGCAGGTCGTCCGGGAGCGTTTCGGGGTCGACCGGCGGGATGCGCGTCTTCCCTTCCAGCATGGTCATCTCCTCCACGTCGGCTCGGCGGCGTCCCCCGCGCGGCCACGAGGCCTCTCCGACGCGCGGCACGCCGCCAGGTTGATCATGCCGTGATTCTACATTCGCAAGGATGGGACGGGCCGGCGCGCACTTCGACGGTGATCGAAGCGTCCGGCGACGCCCTCGGCGACGCGACTACCGTGTCCGGCGGCGGCCTGGCTCGGACGTGTCGATACCGAAGGTGTCCCGGAAGCCCCGGCGGCCCAGCGGGGTGACGACGACGGCGTGGCTGCCGGTCACCCGCTCCATCCAGCCGAGGTCGAAGCAGCGCCGGGTGATCGCGGCCCCGACGGTCCCCGCGATGTGGGGGCGTCGCTCCGTCCAGTCGAGGCAGAGGCGGCACGAGCGCCGTCGGGTCGAGCGCGCCGTGGGCAGCGGGATCCCGAATGCGGTGAGAAAGCGCGTGCCGGCTCTCGTGATGTCGGCGGCTTCGTCGCCGTCGAGCACGACGTACTCGCGGGCGACCAGGGCGTCGGTGAGGTCGACGCTGAGGCGGCCCGCCAGGTGGTCATAGCAGATCCGGGCCGCGCTGAGCGCGCGCGCCTGACGGGACAGCGGCGGGTACCGAGGTCGCCTCGCGAGCGCGACGGCGACGATCCCGTCGATCATGTTCGCCACTGCCGGCGAGGCGAGCCGGAAGTGGCGATGCCGGCCCGTCCGGAGGGCCGAGAGCAGGCCGGCCTCGGTCAGCTTCGCCAGATGGGCGCTGGCGGTCTGAGGCGTGATACGCGCGACACGGGCGAGCTCGCTCGCGCTCATGTCGCGGCCGTCGAGGAGCGCCGATACGATCGTGGCCCGCGCGGGGTCTCCGACGAGAGCGGCGATCTCGGCGATGATGGGGCCGGTGATCATCGGTGACAACGTCCGCCGGGCTGAGCCATTGGATGCAGCACGTCGAGCGCGTAGCCCAGGTCGAGCCGCTCCCCGTCCCATTCGGGGCACGTCGTCCGCGCGTCGAGTCGCAGGCCGTCCGCCTCGCTCCGCTCGCGTAGCGCGCCCACCGGATCCGTCGGCACCGGCGGGGGCGGTGGCAGGTCCGGGATGACGTGGCCGTCCGGGCGCCTGAACCGAAGTGTCCCGTCCTGGCCGCGCTCGACCTGAAAGCCCTCTTCATGGACCGCGCGGTGGTGGCGCCGGCACAAGAGCGCGAGGTTCGACAGCGTGGTGGGTCCGCCCTGCGCCCAGTGCCGGATGTGATGGCCCTGCGTGTGGCGCCCGCGGCAGCCCGGGAAGCGGCAGCCATGGTCCCGTTGCTGAAGGGCACGCCGGAGGGCCGGCGGGATGGTCCGCGTCCGGGCCCCGACCTCGGTGACGCGCCCGTCGGCGTCGTGCCGCATGACCACGCGGGTGGCGTCGCAGGCGAGGCGCTGCGACGTTCCCGCGGGAACGTGCTGGCCGCCTTCCTCGAGGACGGACTGCCCGGGCTGGGAGGCATCGGCCAGCACCGGCGCATCGACGTGAACGACGACCTGGTAGCGCTCCGCCGGCGCGCCGGGATCGAGGCCGTGGTGAAGGGCGACCTCGGCGAGGAGACCGAGCGCATCGGCCTGCTGCTGCTCCATGGACGGGGCCTCCACGGTCTCGTTCATGAACCCCACGGCGGGTGTCGCAGCCCGCCGCCGCTGGTAGCTACACCCCGAATATCGAGCCACCTGCACGCCTCGCCGACGCGTCGCAACGGGCCGGGAATGATTTTCGCCGGCACTCACCTCTGCGGCGTCGCGGTGCTCCGACGCTGCCCGCTCGGCGGCTATTTGGGAGCCTCCGGCCGCCTCTAGGGACGGCCTGTTCAAAGACCCGTCAAGTGAGAAGTTGAGGCGATCCAGGCGGCCGGATTGCTAACTTCCGAATGGAGCTGACCGCGGCTCGCTGCGCTCGCCTCGGCACCGGATCCGTGCATTCCGGTGGAGCGGTCGCACTCGTCGGTACTACCGGATGAGCTGCTTGGCGATGTCCTGGGTCTTCACCAGCTCCGGCAGCATCTCCTCCGAGTCGATCTGCGTGAGGCTCACGCCCGCCGGGACCACGGTGTGCGGATCGCCGGGCTCGACGCCCGTGAAGCGGCTGTTGGTCTGGAGCTCCTTGGCCCACGCGGCCTGGGCCTCGCGCGTGAGCAGCCAGTTGATGAAGACGCGCGCGGCGTTGGGATGCGGCGCCCGGTTCATCAGCCACACGAGGCTGCCGGACGCCTGGTAGTCCATCTCGGGCAGGAGCTGGGTCTTCACGTCCTTGCCCACGCCGTGGCCCTGGAAGTCCTGGAGGGCCAGGACGTTGAGGCCGATGGCGATCGGGTACCGCCCGCGCACCATGAACTCGGTGAGCTGGTTGCGATCGCGGCTCAGCACCGGCTCCTGGTCCACGAGGAGCTGCTTCATGACCCCGTCGCCCAGCTTCAGGCGGGCCGGGGTGAGCGGCCAGAACGTCGAGCCGATCACGCGGGGATCGGAGATCGCGATCTTGCCCTTCCACTTCGGGGCGAGCAGGTCCCGGAAGCTCTTGAGCTCGCCGTCCTTCACCTGCTCGGTGTTCACGAACACGCCGACCGCGCGCACCAGGGTGAACGCGTAGGCGAGGCGCCGCTCCTTGTCGAGGAAGCCCGCCTCGAAGCCGCCGCGCCAGCTCGCGTCCTTCCGCGCCTCGGGCGCGATGATGGCCGGCCGCACCGGGTCGAACACGCCGGCTGGCTTCATCACCTGGAGCGCGGTGCTGGTCGGGATCGTGGTCACGTCCCACGTGTAGACGCCGGCCTTTCGCTCCTGGATGACGCGGGGGGCGAAGTCCGCGGACTCGAGGTTGGTGTGGTCGAGCTTGATCTCCGGATACGCCTGGCTGAAGAGCTTGAACACGCGCGCCGTAGCCCTGGCCGGTGAACGTGTTGACCGCGACCTTGCCCTCCTTCTTGGCCGCGGCCACCGTCTGCTCCCACTCCGCGGTCGCGCCCTGCGCCCGCGCGCGCCCGGCCGCCATGGCGATCGCGGCGCCGGCGCCGAGGCTCCGGAGCGCCGCGCGCCGCGACATCGATTCTCGCTCGCCCATCCCGTGTCCTCCCATCTCGTTCGCGTCGTTCGTGCCGCGTCTCGGGGAGCCTATCAGATTGACCCCCAGGGGGACGCCGAGTACTTTACGCCCCGATGAGTCGTGGGGAGTCGGCAGCGCCGGGCGTCGCGGACCGCGAGACGGTCCTCCGTCTCGCCGGGGTCAGCAAGCTCTACGGCGGCGTCCGGGCCGTGGACGGCGCGTCGCTCGAGGTGCGCCGCGGTGAGGTGTTCACCCTGCTCGGCCCGTGGGGCTGCGGCAAGACCACCACGCTGCGCCTCGTGGCCGGCCTCGAGCATCCCGACGGCGGCGAGATCACGCTGCGCGGCCGCGTGGTGGCGGCGGCGGCGCCGCGGCGGTTCGTGCCGCCCCACAAGCGCAACCTCGGCATGGTCTTCCAGTCCTACGCGATCTGGCCGCACATGACCGTGTTCGACAACGTGGCGTACCCGCTGCGTCTCCGGGGCGAGAAGGCCGCGGTGATCCGCGACCGGGTGGAGCGCGTGCTCGAGCTGGTCGGCCTCGCGGGGCTCGAGACGCGTTCCGCCACGCTGCTCAGCGGGGGGCAGATGCAGCGCCTGGCCCTCTGCCGCGCGCTCGTCTACGAGCCCGACCTGCTCCTGCTCGACGAGCCGTTCAGCAACCTCGACGCCAAGCTCCGCGAGCAGATGCGCGTGGAGCTCCGGCTCCTGCAGCGGCGGCTGGGCGTCACCGTGCTCTTCGTGACCCACGACCAGATCGAGGCGCTGAGCCTCTCCGACCAGATCGCGGTGATGCGGGGCGGCCGCGTGGAGGAGGTGGGCTCCCCGCGGAGCCTCTACGAGCAGCCGGTGTCGGCGTTCGTGCGCGATTTCCTGGGGCAGACCGTGGTCCTCCGCGGCCGCGTGGCGGCGCGGCGCGCGAGGCGGCGCGGCGCGCGATGCCGGCGCCGTCACCGTGGCGATGGAGGGCGCGCTGGCCGGCCGCGCGCTGACCGGCCGCGCCGCCGCGGACGCGCGCCTGGCGCCCGGCGCGGCCGCCCACGTGGCGATCCGGCCGGAGGACATCGTGGTGAGCCCGGAGGACCGCGCCGCAGCCGACGGCAACGCGCTCGACGGCACGATCGAGGCCCTGCTCTTCGTCGGCGATCGCTACGAGGCGCGCGTGACCCTCGGCGGCGACCAGCGCATCCTGTTGCTCCTGCCGCGCGCGGCCGACTGGCGGGAAGGCCAGCGGCTCCGGCTCGGCTTTCCGCCGGACGCGGTCAGCGTGTGGCCGTCGTGACGGCGCGGCACGGCGGGTGCCGCGTCGGGGTGGGGGAGGCCCGGTGACGTCCTCGACCGAAGCGCTCCGCGCCCGCGGTCCCTTCCGCCTCGAGGCGCAGGCGATGCTGTGCACGCTGGTGCTCGCCATCGTCGCGTTCTGCGTGGTCTACCCGATCTTCCTCGTCGTGCTGCAGAGCTTCCAGGTGGCGGCGCCGGGGCAGCCCGCGCGCTACGGCCTGGACGGCTGGCGCGCCGCCTTCGACGAGCCGGCGCTCCGCACCGCGCTCGTCAACACCCTCACGGTGACGTTCGTCCGCCAGCTCATCTCGTTGCCGCTGGCCGTGCTCGTGGCGTGGCTGCTCGCGCGCACGGACCTGCCCGGGCGCGGGTGGATCGAGTTCGCGTTCTGGGCCGCCTTCTTCCTGCCCCCCCTGACCGTGACGCTCGGCTGGGTGCTGCTCCTCGACCCGGATTACGGCCTCGTCAACACGTGGCTCGCCGCCCTCGTGGGGCGGAAGCCGTTCGACATCTACTCGTTCTGGGGCATCGTCTGGGTGCACGTGATCACGGGATCGCTCACCGTGAAGGTCATCCTGCTCACCCCGGCGTTCCGGAACATGAACGCCGCGCTCGAGGAGGCCTCGCGCGTGGCGGGGGCGAGCACGCTCCGCACCGCGCTCCGGATCACCGTGCCGGTGATGGCCCCGGCCATCCTGTCCGTGCTGCTGCTGGGCACGATGGTGTCGCTCCAGACCTTCGAGGTGGAGCAGGTCCTCGGCGTGCCGTTCCGCTTCTTCGTGTTCAGCACGATGATCTACGACCTGCTGGTCACGCGCGTGCCGCGCTACGACGCGGCCACCGCGCTCGCCGTGCTCATCCTGGCCGCGATGCTCCCGCTGGTGCTCGCGCAGCAGTGGGTGACACGAGGCCGCCGGTACACCACCGTGACCGGCCAGTTCCAGAACCGGGCCCACGCGCTGGGCCGCTGGCGCTGGGCCGCCGGCGCATTCGTGCTGGCCCTGGTGCTGGTGGTCCTGGTCGTGCCGATGGCCGTCGCCGGCCTGGGCACGTTCATGAAGCTCTTCGGCTACTTCCACATCAAGGAGCCGTGGACGCTCGACAACTGGCGCACCGTGCTCACCGACGACCTGTTCCTGCGCTCGCTCCGGAACACGGTCACGCTCGCGCTGGGCACCGCCGTGGCCGCGCTCGTCGTCCACTCGCTGATCGCGTACATCGTGGTGCGCACGCGCTACGCCGGGCGCCGCCTGCTCGACACCATCTCGTGGCTGCCCTTCACGGTGCCGGGGATCATCCTGGGCCTGGCGCTCCTGTGGCTCTTCCTCGACGTGGGCCTGCTGCGGCCGCTCTACGGGTCCATGACGCTCCTGGTCGTGGCCGGCGTCATCTCCGGCATGCCGCTCGGCGTGCAGATCATCAAGAGCGGGATGATGCAGCTCGGCAGCGAGCTCGAGGAGGCCTCGCGCATCGCGGGGGCGTCGTGGCTGGCCACGTACCGGCGGATCGTGCTGCGGCTGATGGCGCCCACGCTCCTGGCCGTGGGCATGATCACGTTCGTGGGCGCCGCGCGCAACATCGGGAACATCGCGCTGCTCTCGACGAGCGCGACGCGCCCGCTGTCCATCCTGCAGCTCGACTACATCGCCCAGCGGAAGCTCGAGGCGGCGGTGGTCGTGGCCTGCATCATCATGCTCATCTCGCTGGTCGGCGCCCTGGCCGCGCGGCTCGCCGGGCTGCGCGGCAGCAACGTCGGCTGAGAGGGGGACGGGGGAGATCGTGACGAGACGGCACGCCTTGTGCCCGCGGAGGCGCGGTGTTGGCCCGCTCGCTGGAGCCGAAGTCCGCGTTCTGTCACAACTCAAACAGGAGGAGACCGGGTGAAGCTCGAGGGGAAGGTCGCGATCGTCACGGGCACGAGCCCGAACATCGGGGGAGGGATCGCGCAGGGCCTGGCCGAGGAGGGCTGCCGCGTCGTGTGCGTGGACGCGGTGGCCGACAACGCGGGGCAGTGCGCAGCGTTCATCGTGAGCCGGGGCGGCCAGGCGCTCGGTGTCACCTGCGACGTGACGGACGAGGCCCAGGTCGAGGCCATGGTCGCGCGCGCCCGCGAGGCCTACGGCGGCGTCGACGTGCTCGTCAACAACGCGGGCATCCTCGGCGGGCTCTCCGTGCTGGAGATGCCGCTCGAGCGCTGGAGCCGGCAGATCGCCGTCAACCTCACGGGCACGTTCCTCTGCACCAAGCACGTGGCCCGCGCCATGGTGGAGGACCGCCGCGCCGGCAGCATCATCGTGATCGTGTCCACGGCCGGGCACCAGGGCCAGCCGGGCAACATCGGCTACTGCACGAGCAAGAGCGGCCTCCTGAACTTCACTCGCGCCGCCGCGATGGACCTCGCCCGCCACGGCATCCGCGTCAACAGCCTCACGCCGACCGCCACCGACCCGGAGGAGGCCGTGGAGCGCGGCGTGGCCTGGGGGCGCCCACGCCCGGCGCCCCGCGGTCCCGGCATGCTGGACTTCCGGAAGATGGTGCCGGCGGGCCGCCTGCCCAGCCCCCGCCACTACGCCCGCGCCGCGGTGTTCCTGGCCGGGGACGACGCCGAGATGATCACGGGCATGGACCTGCGCGTGGACGCGGGGGCCATCGCGAAGTACTGGCCCTGGATCCCGAACGCGTGAGCGCGCGCGTGTCGTCGCATCGCGCCGCCACGGGCGGCTGACCTTCACCGGGAGCCGGACCGACGCGCATTCTCTGGCCTGTACGGCTTCAGCTGCCGATACGGCTTCACCTGCCCGCCATCGTGGGCCCCTTCGTGACGCTGGGGCTCGTGTACGGAGTCTGGTACTCGTACTCCGTCCTGCTGGTCGCCCTCGTGCAGGAGTTCGCGTGGCCACGGGCCCTGGCCGCGGGGGCCTTTTCCGTCTTCGTGGTCGTCCACGGCGGGGTCGGGCCGGTCGTGGGCCGGCTCATCGAGTCGCTCGGCGTCCGGCTCGTCATGGTGTCGGGCGCCGTCTGCCTGGCCGCCGGCCTCCTCCTGGCCGCGCACACGAGCGCGTGGTGGCATCTCTACCTCGCCTTCGGCGTGGCCGCCGCGGCCGGGTCGTGCGCGACCGGCTGGGTGCCCGCGGTGACCATCGTGCGCCGCTGGCATCCGAGGAACTTCGGCACCGCAGTGGGCATCGCCTCGGCAGGCACGGGCGTGGGCATCCTGGCGGTGGTCCCGGCCACGCAGCTCCTGATCGGCGGCCTGGGCTGGCGCTGGGCGCTTCGCATCCTGGCCGCGGTCATCTTGCTCTGGGTGCTGACCGCGGTGCGATGGTTCGCGGGAGACGGCCCGCGGGAGATGACGCAAGGGCCCGCCGCCCAGGACATGGCCGGTGGCGGCTCCGCGGCCTCCCACTGGACGCTGGCCATGGCGCTCCGCTCGTGGCGGTTCTGGGGCGTGGGCGTGGTCTTTCTCGCGGGCAGCACGGCGACCCAGACCCTTCTCGTGCACCAGGTGGCCTATCTCGTGGACACGGGCGTGGCCGCCATCGTCGCGGCCAGCGTGGCGAGCGTGGTCGGCCTGGCGAGCGTGGCCGGCAAGATCGCGTGGGGCTGGCTGGCCGACCACGTGGGCAGCGAGGTCGCGTTCACCCTCGCGTCGATCTGCGTGGTGGCGGCGATCGGCGTCCTGGCCTTGACCTCGCCCGGGATGCCCGCGCTCGCGTTCGTCTACGCCGTGCTCATGGGCGTGGGATACGCGTCCTCGGCGCCGCTCCCGCCCGCCGTGGTCGGCCGCCTGTTCCGGGGCCCGTACTTCACGAGCATCTTCGGCGCGCTGCAGCCCGCGACGTCCATCGGCAGCGCGGCGGGCGCCTGGGCCGCGGGCCGCATCTTCGACCGGACGGGAAGCTACGCGATCGCGCTCGCCCTGGCCGCGATCATTGCCGCCCTGGCGCCCGTTCTGCTCTGGATCGTCGCCCCCCGCCGCCCGCATCCGCCGCCTCCACCCCCACCAGGCACGCGAGCGCCATCAGCGTGAGCGCGCTGGCGACGGCGAATCCCACCCCGAGCGAGGCGCGCTCGACGACGGCGGCGATCAGCAGCGAGCCGGCGAGGATCCCGAGGTCCCAGGCTCCGGAGACCATGCCCATGGCCACCCCGCGCTCGCGATCCGGCACTCGATCGACCACCAGGGCGACCAGCATCGGATAGAGCGCCGAGCTTCCGGCGGCCAGGAGGAACGCGGCGAGCGCCAGGCGAGGCGGGGCCGGAGGCGCGATCAGCACGGCGAAGCCCGCGGCCATCAGGCCGAGCGCCGGCACCAGGATGCGGGGCCGGCCCCAGCGATCAGCCATGCCGGTGACGCCGATGCGGAAGAAGATCATGGCGGTCGAGTACAGGCCGAAGAACCACGTGAGGTGGCGGTCGTGTCCGTGCGCGGCCGCGTGCAGCGGCAGGAACGCGTAGAGCACGCTCTGGCCCATGGCCGCCACGACGAGCACGAGCGACAGGGGCAGCGCTCCGCGGCTCCACAAACGCACGGGATCCCGCGCCGACGGGGCCCAGCCGCCCATCACCGAGCGCATCGCGAGCGCGATGCCTACCGCGGCGAGCCCGAGCACGGTCACCAGCGCGAAGTTGGCGCGCGCGCCGACCTCGCGGAACAGCCAGAGGCCGAGCGGCGCGGCTGCGGCCATGGAGACCGGCGCGGCCAGGTAGTAGAGGCTCAGCGCTCGGCCCCGCTCGGCAGCCGGCGCGCTGGCGGCGAGGACCGCGGCCGCCATCGTGACCAGGCCGTAGCCCACCCCGAAGCCGGCCATCAGCGCGATGAACGCCGGCGGGCCGCTCGCGGCCTGGAGGCCGAGGGACGTGAGCACCACGAGAGCGGCACCGGGGACGAGGGCCCTCCGGACGCCGCTCCGGTCGATCCAGACGCCCGCCATCGGACGCAGGATCACCGAGACCAGCGAGAAGACGGAGAAGAGCAGGCCGACCTGGGTGCTGGTGCCGCCCAGCGCCACCAGGTGCATGGACAGGACCGGCGTGAGCCCGTAGACGGCGAGGTGGGCCACCACGCTGATTCCCATCGCCGTGGCCAGGGCCGGTGAGATCGAAGCGACGAGCGCCCGTGGATTCACGCCTTCCCGGGATGCCCAGACGGCCGCGCGCCCGCGCCGGCGGCGGCCCTCCACGGACGGGGCGAGCGGCAGCGTGAACGTGGACGTCGACTCTTCACCCAGCTGACTCTCCACCCAGATCCGGCCGCCGCACGATCCCGGCCAGGGTTTTGTCAGCGCCGCCGCAGCCAGTCGACGCTGACGATCCTCGCCGCGACCACCGGCGCGAACTCGCGATCGCCCGTGAGGATGACCGCCTCGTGCTCTCGCGCCGCGACGACGGCAAAGGCGTCGGCATACGACAAGGCAAAGCGCGCCTTCACGTGAGCCGCGGCGAGAACCGTCGAGCGCGTCACGGGCAGGATTGCGAGCGGCAGGGCGTCGACGGCGGCGAGCACCCGGTGAGCGTGTACGAGGCCGCGCCCGCGCTCGGTGATGTACAGCACCTCGCCGAGATTGATGAGTGACATATAGACGACGCCGCGTCCGGCCTCGGCCGCCTCGAGCGCCGCGCGGACCTTGGGCATCCCGGGCTCGCCACCGAGGTACGCGAGGAGCGCGAAGCTGTCGAGGACGAACGCCGGAGCCTTATCGGCCACGGCCCCGTTCGCGGCGGTGTTCGATCGACAGGGCGCGCGTCAAGGATCTCCTGCCCTTCAGCATCCCGGCGGCTTGCCGCGTTGGCCGGCCCATGGTCGGCACGAGCGCGAGGACACCCCCGTAGTCGACGACGCTCACCTCGGCGCCGGGCTCCAGATTGTACTTGCGGCGCAAATCGACAGGAATGACAACCCATCCCTTCTCGGACACAGTCACCGGCATCGTGGCCTCCACGTCGTGGGCGTTATACTGGCGACTCGAATGGTATAACGCGTGGCCCTCCAGGCAAAAGACGGACGCTGACGACGCGGGTGTCAAGACGGCGTGCGGATCGCGTCGTCGAAGCTCTCCTCCGCTACGGCTTGATGCCCAGGAGCTTCGCCGCCGTCTCGCCGAGCATCGCCCGGCGCTGCGCGACAGTGAAGCCGGGCGCCTTCAGGATGTGATTCACGGAGTCGGCCTGCCAGGGGATCGGGTGGTCGGTGCCGATGACCAGCCGGTTCACGCCGACCTCGGCGGCCAGGTGGCGGAGCGCCTCCCCGGTGAAGACCAGCGTGTCGTAGTACATCTGCTTCAGATACTCGGTGGGCTTCTTCTTCAGGCGGACGCCGGTGTCCATGTCGGGCGCGACGCGCAGGCTGTTGTCGGAGCGCGCGGCGTAGGAGGGCAGGAAGCCGCCGCCGTGGGCGGAGACGATCTTGAGCCGCGGGAAGCGGTCGAGCGTGCCCTCGAAGATCAGGTGCGAGAGCGCGATCGTCGTGTCGAGCGGGTTGCCGATCGTGTTCTCCAGCCAGCCCTGCCCCTTGAAGCGGCCGGCGAGCTCGGGGGTGCTCTGCGGATGGATGAAGATGACCGCGCCGAGCTCCTCGGCCTTGGCCCAGAACGGATGGAACTTCGGGTCGGAGAACTCCTGGCCGGCGACGTTTGCCCCCACCGCGGCGCCGCGGAGCCCGAGCCCCTTCATCGCCTGCGTGAGCTGCTGCACCGCCAGGGCCGGGTACTGGAGCGCCACCGAGGCGAACGCGACGAAGCGGTCAGGGTACCGGGCGCAGAAGTCGGCGAGCGCCTCGTTCTGGATCGAGATCACCTTCTCCGCAACGTCGCGCTCGGCCCGGTACCAGCGGGGGTTGATGCTCAGCGCCTCCATGTCGATGCCCTGCGCGTCCATCTCGCGCATGCGCCGCGGGCCGACCTCCTCGATCCCCGGCCCGCGATGGTCCGACACCTGGAGGCCGAGGAGCGCGTAGGCCTCGGGGATGATGCAGTGGGCGTGCACGTCGATCGTCCGCACCCGGCGGCCGCCCACCATCACCTCACGGCGCCGCGGCGCCGCGCGCCGCCGCGTCTGGCGCGCGCTCCGCTTGCCCCGCGCGGCCGCCGCGGCCCGGGTCCGTCCCCGTGCGCGCGCCCAGTCGAGCAGATCGCAACCGGTGAAGGCGATGGCGGCCGGCATCCCGGCGGTGCTCCCGGCGAACGGATCGCGCGTGGTCATGGTGTCCTCCCTGCCTCGCGTCTCACGCGAGGTCTGGAGCGGTCGCCGGGGCGAATCCGGCGCCGCTCGCTTGGACGGCCTCGGTCGTCGTCTGCGTTTACACGGATTTCACGCTTACACCGGTCTCGGCCCGCCCGCCGCCATGGCGCGGATGTCCGCGCGCGTGACGGGCACGCGGGTCACCCGCGCGCCGAAGGGGGCGAGGGCGTCCTCCACCGCCTGGGCGATCACGGGGTGCACCGGCATGATGCCGCCCTCGCCGGCGCCCTTCGCCCCCAGCGGGTTGAGCGGCGTCGGCGACTCCAGGTGGCGGATGTCGAAGGTCGGCGGGGCGTCCCCGGCGGTGGCGAGCGCGTAGTCCATGAGCGTGGCGGTGAGCCGCTGGCCCGACTCGTCGTGGACCAGCTGGTCGTTCAGCGCGTCGGCCAGCCCCTGGACCACGCCGCCGTGGATCTGGCCATCCACCATGCCGGGATGCAGGACGCGTCCGCAGTCGTGGGCCACGACCCAGCGCAGCACCTTCACCGCGCCGGTCTCGGGGTCCACCTCGATGACGGCGGCGTGGGTGCCGTTGGCGTAGGACGAGCGCTCCACGGTGAACACGTTGGTGTCCTCGAGTCCGGTCTCCTCCCCGGGAACGCGCCCGGCGTGAGCGGCCGCCGCCACCTCTTCCCACGACACCGTGCGGGCCGGGAAGCCGCGGACCATGAACCGGCCGTCCTGGACGATCACGTCGGCGGCCGCGGCCTCGAGCAGATGGCCGGCGATCCGGCGTGACTTCTCGGCCACGACGCGCCCGGCGAGGAGCGCCGCGCTGCCGCCGAGCGCGGTGACGCGGCTGCCGTAGGTGCCGCCGCCGGTGTGGATGAGGCTCGTGTCCCCCGTCTTCACCTCGATGCCGTCGGGGTCCACGCCGAGCTCGGCGCCGACCAGCCGCGAGAGCATGGTCTCGTGGCCCTGGCCCTGGGGCGACGCGCCGCACACCACGAGCACGCGTCCGTCCGCGCCCACACGCACGGTGACGGCCTCGAGCGGCACCGTGGCCGTGGCCTCCACGTAGTTCACGAGGCCCACGCCGAGCCAGCGCCCTTCGGCGCGCAGACGCGCCTGCTCCCCACGCACCGCGGGCATGTCGAGCGCCTCGCGCCGCCAGCTCCATGCAGCGCGGGTAGTCGCCGCTGTCGTAGATCACCGGGCCGCGCCCGGCGGTGTTGAGCCCGGTGTTGTACGGCTGCTCCTCGGGGCCGATCAGGTTGCGGCGGCGCACGTCCAGGGGGTCGAGGCCGAGCTCGCGGGCCACCGCGTCCACCGCGCGCTCGGCCACGAACGTGCCCTGGGGCCGGCCCGCCCCGCGATAGGCGCCGACCGGCGTGGTGTTGGTGAGCACGCCGCGCATGTGCAGGTCCACGTGCGGGATGCGGTACGCGCTGACGGAGTGGATCATCGTGTTCTGCGGCAGGTTGAGGCCCGAGGCGGTGTAGGCGCCGAGCTCGTGCAGGAAGCTGTCGCGGAGCGCCACCAGCGTGCCGTCGCGCCGGGCCGCCACCTCGAGCGTGTGCACCTGCTCGCGCTCCACCCACGAGGCCACGGTGTGCTCGCGACGGTCCTCGATCCACTTCACCGGGCGCCCGAGGCGCATCGCGAGGAGCGGCACCAGGATGTCCTCGGGATACCACTGCCCCTTCGTCCCGAAGCCGCCCCCCACGTCGGCGGGCGCGATGACCCGCACCTGCTCCTCCGGCAGCCCCACGTGCTGGGCGATGAAGCGCCGGTGCCGGTGCACCATCTGGATGGCCGCCCACACCGTGAGCTGCCCCTCGGCGAAGCGGGCCACGAGCCCGCGCGTCTCCAGCGGGTGCGCGCCGCCTCGCGACTGGCGGAGCGTGACGCGCACGACCACGTCGGCGCCGCGGATCGCCGCGTCGGGATCGCCCACGCGCTGCCGCCACTCCGCGGCCACGTTGCTCGCCAGCGCCTCGTGCACGAGCGCCGCGCCGGGAAGCGCCGCGGCCTCCACGTCGGCCACCGCGGGGAGCGGCTCGTAGTCGACGTTCACGAGGTCCACGGCGTCCTGCGCGCGATAGCGGTCCGTCGCCACCACCGCCACCACCGGCTCGCCCACGAAGCGCACGCGGCCGGCGGCGAGCGGCGGGATGCCCACGGGCGTCGGCAGCCCGGGGTGCGCGTTGAACACGGGGATGGGCGCGCCCGCCGGGCCCAGGTCCTCGGAGGTCACCACCGCGACCACGCCGGGCGCCTTCGCGGCGGCGCGCGTGTCGATCGACCGGATCACCGCGTGGGCGTGCGGCGAGCGCCCACCGCCATGTGCAGGCAGCCGTCCACGCGAAGGTCGTCGATGAAGAGCCCCCGTCCCGTGACGAGGCGCGGATCCTCCCGGCGTCTGATCACCTGCCCGGCATGCTCGGCCATGCGATTCAGCTCCTTGCGTTGCTCACTCCGGCGCCCTCGGCATCACGATCCATAGCACGACGTACACGAGGATGCCGGGAAAGGCCACGGAGACGAGCGACACCACGATGTAGAGGATGCGTACGATCGTCGGGTCCCAGCCGAGCCACTCGGCGATGCCGCCGCAGACCCCGGCGATCATCTTGTTCCGGCGCGACCGCACGAGCGCCATGGTCACTCCGCCTCCGCGGGCAGGCGCGACCGCCAGTCGAGGCTGCGCGAGACGAGGGGGCGCAGGGCCAGCGCCAGCAGGACGGCGCCGGCGGCGAGCAGCGCCACGGAGATGGGGCGCGTCACGAAGATGGCGTACTGGCCGTCGGACATGGCGAGAGACTGGCGGAGCGACAGCTCCATCATGGGCGAGAGCACCAGGCCCAGCACGATCGGCGCGGTCTCGAAGTCCAGCTTGCGCAGCACATAGCCCAGCACGCCGGTGGCGAGCATGATCCACACGTCCACCACGCTCCCGTTCACCGCGTACACGCCCAGGATGGAGCACACGAGGATGATCGGGTAGAGGACCGGGTACGGCACGCGGAGCAGGTTCACGAAGAGGCCCACGAGGGGCAGGTTCAAGACGAGCAGGATCACGTTGCCCACGTACATCGAGGCGATGAAGCCCCAGAAGAGCTCGGGCGAGTTCTGGATCAGCAGCGGACCGGGGGTGACGCCGTGGACCATCATGGCCGCGAGCAGCAGCGCGGCGATGGGCGCGCTCGGCACGCCGAGGGCCAGCATGGGCACGAAGGCGCCGGAGGTGGCGGCGTTGTTCGCCGACTCGGGGCCGGCCACGCCGGCCACCGCGCCCTGCCCGAACTCCTCGGGGCGCCGGGATATCTTCCGCTCGATGGCGTACGAGACGAACGTGGCGATGACGTGGGCGGAGCCCGGGGATGATCCCGATGAGGAAGCCGAGCGCGGTGCCGCGCCAGATCGGGCCGTTCGCCTCCCGCCACTCCTGGCGCGACGGCAAGAGGTCGCGCAGGCGAGGCCGGATCACCTCGGGCGGCGCCGCCATCCCCGCCGTCACGAGGATCTCCGAGAGCCCGAACAGCCCCACCGCCACCGGGACCACGCCGATCCCGTCACCCAGCTCGGTGACCCCGTAGGCGAAGCGGAAGTAGCCGCTCATCTGGTCGATGCCGATGCTGCCGAGCAAGAGGCCCAGCGCGGCCATGGCGAGGCCGCGCAGCATCGAGCCGGAGTTCATGTAGGCGAGCACGAGCAGGCCCAGGAGCAGCAGCGAGAAGTACTCGGGCGGCCCGAAGCGGAGCGCGAGGGACGCGAGCGGCGGCGCGAGCACCATGAGCGCGATCACGCTCACCGTGCCCGCGACGTAGGAGCCCACCGCGGCGATGGCGAGCGCCGGCCCCGCCCGTCCCTTGCGGGCCATCGCGTAGCCGTCGATGCACGTCATCACCGACGCCGCCTCGCCGGGGATGCGCATGAGGATCGACGTGGTGGACCCGCCGTACATGGCGCCGTAGTAGATGCCGGCGAGCATCACGATGGCGCGCGTGGCGTCGAGCCCGAACGTGACGGGCAGGAGGAGGCTGATCCCGGCCAGCGGCCCCACGCCGGGGAGCACGCCGACCAGGGTGCCCACCACGCAGCCGACGAAGCCGTACCAGAGCACGCCCGGCGACAGCGCCACGCTGAAGCCCAGGTAGAGGTTCTGGAGGGTCTCGACCACGCGAGGTCAGAACCCGAGGGGCCCGCGCGGCAGCGGCACCCGCAGGACGGTGTTGAAGAGGTAGAAGCTCCCGCCCGCGACGGCGACCACGAGGACGGCGGTCAGGGCCGGGTGCTTCCGCTCGAGGACGCCGAGGAGGAACGCGAGGGCCACGGCCATGGTGAGGCGATACCCCAGCCGCTCGAGCCCCCATGCCGCGAAGGCGCACGTGGCGAAGATGGCGACGGCGTGACGCCACTCGCTCCACGCGACGCTGGCGAACCGGCCGCTGGCCCCGCCGAGCGCGGCGACGGCCACGCCGAAGGCGACCAGCAGCAGGGCGAGCACGGCCGGCATGTAGGCGGGCCCGGGGTTCTTGAGCGAGCCCAGCGGGAGGCGGAGGCTCTGCCAGAGGGCGATCAGCCCCACGAGGACGAGCGCGCCGCCGGCGACGCGGTCGGTCGTGAGGGCCCGCACGGTCACTTGGCGCTCTCGACCTTCCCGATCGCGCGCACGACCTGCGCGAGCCGCTGCGCGTCCTTGTCCCAGTACGCGTTGAACTCGTCGGCGTCCATGTAGGAGATGGGCGTGTCGAGCTTGGCGCTGGCCGAGACGACCTCGGGCTCCTTCACGGCCTGGCGGACGGCGTCGCGCAGGATCTTGATCACGTGGGGCGGCGTGCCCTTCGGCGCCACCAGCCCCGCCCACGCCGCGTAGTCCACGTCGTAGCCGAGGGACTTGAGCGACGGCACCTCCGGGTACGCGGCGATGGGCGCGGCGCCGGTGTGGGCGAGGAGCCGCAGCGTGCCCGTCTTCATGTGCGGCGCCACGAGGGTGTTCGTCGACGCGGTCACCTGGGCGTGCCCGCCGAGCACCGCGTTCATCATGGGCCCGCCGCCCGTGGTGGGCAGGTGGCGCATCTTGAGGCCGCCCGCCGCGTGCAGGAACATCTCGAACGGCACGTGGGAGGCGCCGTAGAGGCCGGACGAGGTGAACGTGATCTCGCCGGGGCGGCGGCGCGCGTCCTCGACGAGGTCCTTCAGCGTCTTCCACGGCGAGCTCGCGAGCACGGTGATGATCGACGGCTCGGCGTTGATGCGGGCGATGCCGGTGAGCTGGTCCTTCGTGTAGGTCGGCGGCCGTCCGAACAGCTTGTCCACCTCGGGCAGGACCGACACGCTGACCAGGGCCATCAGGAGCGTGTAGCCGTCGGGCTTGCTCGTGGCCGTGAACTGGTTGCCGATGGCGCCGGCCGCGCCCGGCTTGTTGGCCACCACCACCGGCTGCTTGAGGAGGCGCTCGAGCGCGGCGGCGACCGGGCGGGCGGTGAGGTCGGCGAGCCCGCCGGGCGGGAACGCCACGACGATGGTGATGGGGCGGGTCGGAAACGGCTCCTGGGCCGTGGCCGCGGCGGTGGTCCCGAGGATGATCAGCACGACAGCCGCCCAGAGCGCTCGTTGGGTCATGCCGCCTCCCGTGCTCGGGTTCCGACGTGCCGAGATCGTGCTCGGCGTGGCGAGCCATCCTGGCGTGGCGGCTCCGGCGTGTCAAGGCGCGGTCCGCCGCCGGCGCCCCTTGACAACCCCACGGGGCGCACCTAAGGTCGCGGTACTCGGACGAGCAGGACACGCGCGCGCGACGACCGCACCCCCATCGCTCCGTTGGGGAGGTGTCGGATGTGACGACCGCTCCCGCCCGGCCCGCTCCTCTTCCCCGACGCACCCCTGCGCTCCCGCGCCGGCTCCTCGGCTCGCTCCACGCTCGCTCCTCGGCACGACCTGGGTCTGGACCGCGGAACCCCACTCACGGGAAAGGAGTCACCCCATGGGCTCGAGATCCTTGCGGCTCGGGACGATAGCGGCGCTCGTCGCGGCCACCTGGCTCGCCGGCATCCCGCCGGCGGAGGCGCAGAAGCGGGGCGGCACGCTCCGCGTGGCCTACGGCAACGAGATCGCCGGCCTCGACTTCCACACCGTGCCCGGCTACGAGATGGTCTGGGTCGCCACCAACGTCGGGTGCGGGCTCATCGGCATCACGCCGGACGGGAAGTTCCTCCCCGAGGCGGCCGAGTCGTGGCAGATCTCGCCCGACGGCCTCCTCTACACGTTCAAGCTCAGGAAGGACGTCCTGTTCCACGACGGCAGCCGCGTCGACGCGGCGGCGGTCAAGTTCACCTTCGAGCGGATCATGAATCCCGCCACGCGCTCCAGCATGCGCTCGTTCCTCGAGTCGGTGCACTCGGTGGAGGTCCTCGACCCCTTCACCGTGCAGGTCCGGCTCAAGCAGCCCTACGCGTTCATGCTGCACATGCTCGCCGCGTACCGCATGGGCCTGGTCCTCGCCTCGCCGGCCAACACCCAGAAATACAGCCCGGAGGAGCGGCGGGCGGGGAAGCCGGAGGCGGTGGTCGGATGCGGGCCCTTCAAGCTCGTCGAGTGGGTGAAGGGCAGCCACCTCATCATGGATCGCTTCGACAAGTACTTCGAGCCGGGCCTGCCGTACCTGGACCGTGTGATGATCCGCACCATCAAGGACCCGGTCACGCAGATGGCCGCCTTCAAGGCGGGCGAGATCGACTTCATCGCCGACTTCTCGGCCGACCACGTCGAGACCATGCGGGCCCAGAACCCGCGCGCCCAGGTCATGACGGGCAAGGAAACGACCCCGATGGTGGCCATGATGAAGGTCACCGTGCCCGCGGACGGCAAGCCGATGTCGAAGGACCGCGGCCCGCACGCCATCTTCAACGACCTCCGCGTCCGCAAGGCCATCGGGTGCTTCGGGATCGACCGCAAGGAGATCGTCAAGATCGCCTACAAGGGGCAGGCCACCCCCTGGGTCGGGATCATCCCGCCGGGGACGCTGGACACCGTGGACGTCAATCACGTGTGCCCGTACGACCCCGCGCGGGCGAAGGCGCTCCTCGCCGAGGCCGGCTGGGGCCCGCAGAAGCCGTTGACCTTCGAGCTGATGACCAACACCGAGAAGTCCGTGTTCGGCGTCATCGCCACCGTGATCAAGGAGCAGGTGGCGCGGATCGGCGTCACCGCGAACATCAAGCTCGTCGACAAGGTGAGCTGGATGAACACCGCCACCCAGGACGGCCCCTTCGACATGTACGTGGAGGACCTGGCCTCGCTCATGACGCTGGACCAGAACACCTATCTCTCGGCGAGCACGGCGGCGTGGAACAGCGTGCGCCACGTCGACCCCAAGGTCGACGACTACTACGTGCGGTACGCGCGGGAGATGGACCCCGCGAAGCGGAAGGCGATCGCGCGGGAGTTCCAGGAGTTCAGCGTGGACAAGCTCTACTGGAACACGATCTCCGGCTCGCCCTTCCACCAGGTGGCCCAGCCCTGGATGAAGGACTACGTGTACCAGGGCGAGTTCAAGGTGCTCTACAAGAAGGTCTGGCTCGACAAGTAGCCGCGCAAGCGCCCCGGCCCGGCCCGGGGCGCCTGCTAGAATCCGCCGGTGCTCTCGGTGGTCGTGGTGGGCGGGGGGATCGGCGGGCTCTCGCTCGGGCGCGAGCTCGCGCGTCGGGGCTGCCCCGTCACCGTGCTCGAGCGCGCGCCGCGGCTCGAGGCGGCGGGCGCCGGCATCATCGTCAACCCGAACGCGATGGCGGTGCTGGAGGCCAGCGGCCTCGCCGCCGGCGTGCGCGCGGACGGGGCCCCGTACCTCGGGCGGGATACGCTCGATCACCGTGGCCGCTGGCTCGCCACCCGCGACTACCGGCCGCTCTACGACGCGGGGCGCCTCGCCGCGGGCGCCCTCGTCCACCGGGCGCGCCTGCACGCGCGCCTCGCCGATGGGCTCCCCGCGGGCACGCTGCGCCTGGACGTGGGCGTGCGCGCGCTCCACGCGGACGCGGACGGCGTTCGCGTGGAGACGGAGCGCGGCGAGACGCTCGCCGCGGACGTGCTCGTCGGCGCCGACGGGCTCCACTCCACCGTGCGGCGGGGCTGCTTCGGCGCGGTCGAGCCGGTCTACCTGGGCTACCGATCCCATCGCTTCGTGGTGGACAACCGCGACCGGCTCGTCCACTTCACGGAGTTCCTCGGCCGCGGCCAGCAGATCGGCCTGGTGCCGATCGGCGACGGGAAGCTCTACGTCTGGACGGTGTTCGCCTCGCCGCGCGACAGCCGCGCCTGGGCGCTCGAGGACGCCGGCGCGCTGCGCGCGCTCTTCGCGCAGTTCACCGATGCCCGCGTGCGGAACGCCTTCGCTCAGCTCGCCTCGACCGAGGGCGTCATCTGCACCGACCTCGAGGAGATGCACCAGTCTCCGTGGACCTCGGGCCGCGTCGCGCTGATCGGCGACGCCGCGCACACCATCTCGCCCGGCCTGGGGCAGGGCGCGGGCATGGCCATGGAGGACGCCGCGGTGCTGGCGGAGGAGCTGGCCGCCACGGACGGCGACGCGGGGCGCCTCGCGCCGGCGCTCGCCCGCTACGAGGCCCGCCGGCGCGACCGCGTCGAGACGATCCGCCGGCTGTCGCGCGCCGTGATCGAGCGCGGACAGCTCACGCACCCGGTGGCGTGCTGGCTGCGGAACCGGCGCATCACGCGCGAGGGGCGGGACGTGGCGCGCATGCAGGACGGGCTCGCCCGCCTGCTCTCCTGGCCCCGGCCGGACGGCGAGGCCTGACCGAACCCAGAAATCACGCTCGGTCGGCTGACGACCTCCCGGCGCCTCGCTGGGGGCGGCGGGGAGGGGCCAGGGGTCGAGGGCGCCCTTCCCCTCCATCGGGCAACGGACCCCGCGCGCCCGGATGGAGCCCAGTCCCAGCGGGGCAGCGGACGCGTGCGGCGTGGTCCCGCGACCCCTGGCCCCTCCCCGTCGCCCGCCCTCGCGCGCATGTCGGCGTGATGACGGGGGGCAGAGGCGGGCTGCTACACTCGGAGCCCGTGGGCCTTCGACTCGGCATCGACGTGGGCGGCACGTTCACGGACCTCGTGCTCTACGACGAGGCCACCGGCGCGCTCACCGTCGAGAAGGTGCCGTCGGTGCCCGCCGATCCGTCCGAGGGCATCGTGCACGGGATCGTGCGACTGCTCCGCGCCGCCGGCGTGCCCGCCGCGGCCGTCCAGTACGTGGCGCACGGGACCACCGTCGCCACCAACGCGCTCCTCGAGCGCAAGGGCGCGCGCACCGCGCTCATCACCACCAAGGGCTTCCGCGACCTCCTCGAGATCGCCCGGCAGAAGCGTCCGTCGCTCTACGACCTGCACGCGCGGAAGCCCGTGGCCCTCGTGCCCCGCCATCGCCGCCACGAGGTGGCCGAGCGGCTCATGGTGGACGGCACCGTGCGCACGCCGCTCGACCTGGGTGACCTGGACCGCGCGCTCGCCGCCATCGCCGCGGACGCCGACGGCGGGCCCGTCGAGGCCCTCGCCATCTGCTTCCTCTACTCCTTCGTCTCGCCGGACCACGAGCGGCAGGCGCTGGAGCGTGCGCGCGCGCGCTTTCCCGGGCTGGCCATCGTGGCCTCGCACGAGGTGCATCCGGAGTTCCGCGAGTACGAGCGCCTGTCCACCACCGTGGCCAACGCCTACCTGGCGCCCCGGATGAGCGCCTACGTGCGCGCGTTCCGGGAGCGGGTGGCCGCGCTCGGCATTCCCGCCCGGCCGTACATCAACCAGTCCAACGGCGGCACCATGTCGGTGGACGAGGCGGCCCGCGTGCCCGTGCGCACCGCGCTGTCCGGCCCCAGCGCGGGCGTGGCCGGCGCGGCGTGGATCGCCGGCCGGGCCGGGTTCGACGCCATCGCCACCTTCGACATGGGCGGCACGAGCACCGACGTGGCCTTCGTGCGCGACGGGCGCCCCGCGCTCTCGTTCGAGCGCGAGATCGGCGGGGTGACGCTGCGCGTGCCCGCGCTCGACATCCACACCGTCGGGGCGGGCGGCGGGTCGATCGCGTGGCGGGACTCGGGCGGCGCGCTCAAGGTGGGGCCGCACAGCGCCGGCGCCGAGCCCGGCCCCGCGTGCTACGGGCGCGGCGGGGAGGAGCCCACGGTCACCGACGCGAACCTGGTGCTCGGGCGCCTCGGCGTCTCCGGGCTCGCCGGCGGGAGCGTGCCGCTCGATCCGGCGCGCGCGGAGGCCGCGGTGTCGCGGCTCGCGCGCGAGCTGGGGCTGGGCCTGGTCGAGACGGCCCGCGGCATCGTGCGGGTGGTCAACGCCAACATGGCCAACGCGGTGCGCGTGGTCACGGTCCAGCGCGGCGTGGACCCGACGGGGCTCACGCTGGTTCCCTTCGGCGGCGCCGGGCCGCTGCACGCCGGCGAGATGGCGCTCGACCTGGGCATTCCGACCATCGCGGTGCCGCCGGGGCCGGGGCTCCTCTGCGCCCTCGGGCTCCTCGTCGAGGACCTGCGGACGGACGCCGTGCGCACGTACCTGGCGCCACTCGAGGCGGCGAGCCTCCCCGCGCTCGCCGCGCGCTTCGCGGACATGGAAGCGCGACGTGCTGGCGTGGCTCGACCGCGAGCGCGTGGCCCCGGACCGCCGGCGGATCGAGCGCTGGCTCGACCTCCGCTACGTGGGCCAGAACTTCGAGCTGCTCGTGCCGGTGCCCGAGGAGACGTGGGCCACCGGCGACTGCGCCGCGCTCTCACCGGCGGTTCCTCGAGGCCCACGAGCAGGTCTACGGCTTTGCCGCCGAGGACGAGCCGGTGCAGGTGGTGAACGCGCGGGTGGTCGCCCGCGGCCTCGTCGACCCGCCCCGCCTGGCCGGGGTGCCGCGTGACGGCGCCGGCGCGAGCGCGGCCGAGATGGATCGCCGCCCCGTGTACGTGGACGAGGCGCGCGGCATCGTGACGTGCCCGGTGTACGACCGCGCGCGCCTGCGCGCCGGGCAGCGCATCGACGGGCCGGCGGTGGTGGAGCAGTTCGACGCCACCACGCTGCTGCTCGCCGGCCAGGCCGCCCGCGTGGACGACCTGGGCTTCCTGGTCATCGAGGCCGCGCGATGACCTCCGGCCGCGGCGGTCGCCTCTTCGCCACGCGCCGGCTCATCGCGCGCGAGCCTCGCCGATGACGCTGGCGGAGGCGCTCGGCGTCGGCCGGGGCGACAGCGTGGCCCTGGTCGGAGGCGGCGGCAAGAGCACGGCCATGTTCCGCCTCGGCGCGCGAGGTGGTCGGCACAGGCGGCCATGCGATCACGACCACCACCACGAAGATCTTCGCGGGCCAGATCGCGCTCTCGCCCGCCCACGTTCCCGCGGCGAAGGCCACGCGCGCCGCCGTCATGGCCGCGCTCGACGCCCATGGCCAGGTGCTGGTGATCGGCGAGGCGGACCCGGCCTCGGGCAAGGCCGACGGCATCCCGCTCGACCTCTTCGCGCGCCTGCGCGAGTGGTTCCCGGACGCGTGCATGCTGAACGAGGCCGACGGCTCGCGGATGCTCCCGTTCAAGGCGCCCGCCGAACACGAGCCGGTGATCCCGCCGGCCACCACGCTGGTCGTGCCCGTGGTGGGCGCGGACGTGATCGGGCAGCCGCTGGACGCCGAGCACGTGCACCGCCCGGAGCGGGTACGCGCGCTGAGCGGCGCCTGCGCGGGCGCGGTCGTCACGCCGGAGATCGTCGCGCGCGTGCTCGCCCACGCGGACGGGGGGTGCAAGGGCGTGCCCGCGGGCGCGCGCGTGGTCGCCATGATCAACAAGGTCGAGGCCCTTGTCGACCGCGGCCCCGCCCACGAGACGGCCCGCCGGCTCCTGCGCGAGCCGCGCATCGAGGCGGTGGTGCTCGCCGCGGTCCGCGCGCCGCAGGCGGTGCTCGAGGTCTGCCGCCGATGACGCTCGACGTGGCCGCGCTCCGCGCCGACACGCCCGGCGTGGGCCGGGTGCTCCACTTCAACAACGCGGGCTCAGCGCTGCCGGCGCGGCCGGTCCTGGAGGCGGTGACGGAGCACCTCCAGCGCGAGGCGGCGATCGGCGGCTACGAGGCGGCCGCGGAGGCGGCGAGCCGCGTGGCCGACGTGTACGACGCGGCGGCCGCGCTGATCGGCGCGCACCGGGACGAGATCGCGTTCGTCGAGAACGCCACGCGGGCCTGGGACATGGCGTTCTATTCGGTCCCGTTCCGGCCCGGCGACCGGATCGTGACGGCGCGGGCGGAGTACGCGTCGAACTACCTCGCGTTCCTCCAGATGAAGCGGCGCGCCGGCGTGGAGATCGACGTGGTGGACGACGACGCGTCGGGGCAGCTCGACGTGGCCGCGCTGGAGCGAACGATCCGCCCGCGCACCCGGCTCATCGCGATCACCCACGTGCCGACCCAGGGCGGCCTCGTGAACCCCGCCGCGGCGGTGGGCGAGGTCGCGGCGCGCCACGGCGTCCTGTACCTCCTGGATGCGTGCCAGTCCGTGGGGCAGCTCGCCGTCGACGTGGGACGGATCGGCTGCCACATGCTGTCCGCCACCGGACGGAAGTACCTCCGCGGGCCGCGCGGCACCGGCTTCCTCTACGTGCGCCGCGACACGATCGCCGCGCTCGAGCCGCCGTTCGTCGACCTCGAGGCGGCCGCGTGGATCGACGCCGACACGTACACGGTCCGCGAGGACGCGCGCCGCTTCGAGAACTGGGAGCGCTACGTGGCCGGGCAGATCGGGCTCGGCGTGGCCGTGCGCTACGCGCTGGCCCTGGGCATGGACGCGATCGAGGCGCGGGTGAAGGGGCTCGCCGCGACGCTGCGGGAAGGCCTCGCGCGCGTTCCCGGGGTGGGCGTGCACGACCTCGGCGTGGAGAAGTGCGGGATCGTCACGTTCCTGAAGTCGGGTGAGGAGCCGGCGGCGACCCGCGAGCGCCTGCGGGTGATGGGCATCAACGTGACCCACACCCGGGCGAGCTCCTCCCGCCTGGACCTGCCCCGCCGGGGCTTCGAGTCGCTCGTGCGGGCGAGCGTGCACTACTACAACGACGAGGCCGAGGTGGAGCGCTTCGTCCGCGCGGTGGCGGGGTAGGGGGTCAATCCCGGTAGAGCGTCAGCCCGGGGATGTCCGAGAAGTCCTCCGGATTGAGCGTCCAGAGCGAGGCGCCGTGCACGAGCGCGCATGCGGCCACCGCGAGGTCGGTCGAGCGCGCCCGTGGGCGGCGCAAGCTTCGGTAGAGCTCGGCGGCCAGCGCCGCCTCGACGGAGCCGAACGCGACAGCGGCGGTATCCGGGAACAGCGCCTGCTGCGCGCTCGTCTCCTCGTCGGTCCGTGGACCGCGAAGCCACTCGTAGAGGACGAGCGTCGAGATCTGTAGCCGCTCGCCTCTCTCCACGATGCGCCGGAGGGTGATGGCATGCCCCCGCAACCCGGCGAGCGACGCCACGAGGGCGGACGTGTCGAGGTGGATCACTCTCCGGCCTTCTCGGCCCGCCTCTTGCCGCTCTCGCGACGAGCCCGACGGATCTCGTCGAGTTCGGCCTGCACGTCGTTCGCCGGTCGGGCGCGCCCGGCCGGCGCAAGCCGATCGAGGATCTCCAGCATGCGCCGCCGCTCGTCCTCGTCGAGCTTCTGGCTCCGTGCTTCGTAGTCGCGGATGGCCTCGCGAACGACCTGGCTCTGCGGTCGGGCCAGCCGGGCCGCCGCTCGGCGGAGACGAGCGACCGTGTCCTCATCGAGCGTGAAGGTCACCTTGATCATGGCAGACGCCAGCATACCATATGCTGGTGTGCTGGTAGATGGTCAGACTGACCGTGGAAACCAGCGAGGTTCTCGTCTCGCGTCCCCGACCGTTGACTCGCCCCGGCTCGCGTGTCTACGCTCCGCTTCGATGCCACTCGACCGCTCGTCTCGGCCCGTCGTCAGCCACGGCGACGGTTCAGCGTTCCCACGCCGGCTCCGGGATGACCGGCGTTCCGTTGATCGACCTCGGCTCGGCGCGGCCGGGCGGGCGCCGGGAGCGCGAGGCGGCGGCCGCGGCCATGGACGCGGCGTGCCGCGAGATCGGCTTCTTCGCCATCACCGGGCACGGCGTGTCCGATCGCCTCGTCGACGATCTGCGGGGCGCCGCGCACGGGTTCTTCGCGCTGCCGCTGGCCGAGAAGCTCGCGGCGCGGCATCCGGTCGACGGCACCAACCGCGGGTACCATCCGGTGGGCGGCGAGACGCTCGCCCAGGCCAACGACGCGGCGGCGCTCCCGCTCCCGGACCTCAAGGAGTTCTTCCACGTCGGGCCCGTCGACGTGACCGACGACGCGTACTACACGAGCGCGGAGGGGCGACAGCACTTCCTGCCCAACCTGTGGCCGGCGCGCCCGGCCGGGTTCGCCGCCGCGGCCACCGCCTACTACCGGCAGATGGATGCGCTCGTCGCGTTCCTGATGCGGCTGGCCGCCCTCGCGCTCGGGGTCGACGAGGGCTTCTTCGACGACAAGGTGAACCGGTCCATCGGCACCATGCGCCTGAACTACTACCCGGCGCAGCCGCGCGCGCCGGAGGCCGGCCAGCTCCGCGCCAGCGCGCACACCGACTACGGCGGGTTCACCATCCTGAGCGGCGAGGACGTGCCCGGCGGCCTCCAGGTGCGCACGCGCGACGGGCGCTGGGTGGACGTGGCGACCACGCCCACCTGCTTCGTGGTGAACATCGGCGACCTGCTCATGCGCTGGACGAACGACCGCTGGCTGTCGAACCTGCACCGCGTGGTCAACCCGCCGGCCGCGGATGGCCCGAGCGCGGCGCGGCTGTCCATCGCGTTCTTCAACCATCCGAACTACGACGCGCTCATCGAGTGCCTGGCCCCGCCGGGCGAGGCGAAGCACCCTGCCGTGCGCTCCGGCGCGTATCGGGACCTCAAGTACGCCAGGATCGGGCTCGCCGGCGCGGGCGCTCCCGCGCCCGGCCGCCGCTGAGAGGAGACCGCCGATGCTCTACCGGGGAATGGATCGCGCCACGCTCGACGCCGCCTACAACAACGGAGCCGCCGTCGGCCTCGCCAGGCGCGATCAGTACGCGGAGGACCGGCGCCTCCGCAGCGAGGCGCTCCGCAAGCGCCTTCACGGCCGCCTCGACGTGCCGTACGGCTCGGGGGCGCGCCAGCGGCTGGACTTCTTCCCGTGCGGTCGCCCGGGCGCGCCCACGCTGGTCTTCATCCACGGCGGCTACTGGCAGACGAACGACAAGGAGCCGCTCACCTTCGTGGGCGAAGGCGTCCTGCCCGCCGGATTCAACCTGGCCCTGGTGGAGTACACGCTGGCGCCCGCGGCCCGGCTCGACGAGATCGTCGCGGAGGTGCGCGCGGGCGTCGCGTGGGTGATCGACCACGCCGCCGAGCTGGGCGCGGACGCCGCGCGCGTGTTCGTCTCCGGCAACTCCGCGGGCGGCCATCTCACCGCGATGGCCATGACGGACCAGCGCATCGCGGGCGGCATCGCGATCAGCGGCCTGTACGACCTGGAGCCGATCCGGCTCTGCTACCTGAACGAGAAGCTCCGCCTGGACCCCGCGGAAGCGGAGCGCAACAGCCCGATCCTCCACCTGCCTGCGCGCTCGGCGCCGCTGGTGGTGACGGTGGGCCTGGGTGAGCTACCCGAGCTGATCCGCCAATCGGCAGAGTACGCGGAGGCCTGGGGGAAGCACGGACTCCCTGGCTACTACCTGCCGATCGAGGTCCACGATCACTTCTCGATCCTCGAGGAGCTGGCGCGGCCGGACGGCAAGCTGCTGGGCGCGCTCGAGGAACTGGCGAAGGGCGGCCGCGCCGCCTGAGGGAGGTCCGGACGCGCGAGTTTGAAGTCCGCGCGTCCGGGGTGGGTCAGACAGCACCCGCGAGCAGCACCTCGCTCCGCCCGACTGGACGCTGGCGGTCGCCGGTGCTCTGGGGTTTCGCCGAGACTAGAACCCGTCGCAGAGACGCGTCTCGTAGGGGTTCTGTCTCGGTGCGGCCTCGGTCATCACCGGGACGAGAGTTGCCGCCACGGCCAGGATGCCGAGCATCACGGCGATCACCTTGCTGAGCTTCATGGCCTGTTCCTCCTCTCGGTAGATGTCTGCAGCTATCTTTCAGGTGAGGCACACGACGTGCCAGAGCGCCCATACGGCTAAAATCCTCTGGATTTCAAGGGATGAGCGGCCGGGCCCACCGCTCCTCCGAGTTGTTCGGGCGGATCGGCAGAAGCCGATCGGGCAGAAAGCCGTCGCGACGAAGAGCCGGCGTTTCGCTCCCGGCCGCGTTCGAGGCGCGGGCGAGCCGCATCATCGACTGATCCCGGTCGCCCTCTTGGCTCCAATCCGAACTGCAAGTAAGGAGCGGCGTCAGCTCCTTCCGTACCGGCTCGTCGGGCCCGCGCCATCGGCCTCGGGCGGCGGCACACCGAGGGTGTCACGCAGCGCCGCGCCCTGGCTCGTGAACCACTGATGGAGCGTCGTCATGTCCCAGCCCATGCAGAAGTGGTTGACGCCCATGTCGAGGTGGCGCTTGGCCTCGGCCGGCTCGCCGATCTCCGCGCGCGGCGCCACGCCGCGGCGTCAGCGCCGTGTCCACCATGAAGCGCTCGGCCTCGCGCACCGCGGGATGGTCCCACTGGCCGGCGAGGCCGATGCTCATCGCGTAGTCCGCGGGGCCGAACTGCACCATGTCCACGCCGGGCACGGCGAGGATGGCGTCGAGGTCCTCCACCGCCTGCTTCTTCTCGATCATGAGCGCGACCACCGCGTCGTCCAGCGCCTGCACGTAGGCCGGCGTGCCCACCTCCATCACGTGGCCCACGTCGCGCCGCATCCCGACGCCGTGGATGCCGCCCGAGCCCGGCGCCTCCGCGCGCACCGCACGCACGGCGGCCTGCGCGTCGGCCACGGTGCGGATGTCGGCGAAGAGCACGTTCTGGATGCCCGACCCGATGGCGCGCACGGCCAGGTACGTGCGCGGCTCCTGCTCGACCTTCATCATGCCCGTCATGTGGGGGAAGAGGTCCACGGCGCGGCCCAGGTTCTCGAGCGCGTAGAGATCGTAGGGCGCGTACTCGGCCAGGAACTCGACGTAGTCGAACATCCGCGAGTGGCCCACCAGCTCCACGATCGACGGCCACGAGATGGCCAGGTGCGTGCCGATCGACGGACGGCCCTCCCGCAGCAGCTCCCTCAGGCGATTTCGTCGCATGGTACCCTCCAGGCCGCAGAGGATATCCCGCGCCGCGCGCGCCTCGCAAGGCGCGCGAGCGCCACGAGGAGACATCGTGATGCAGATCGGCCGGCTCGGGGTGTGGGCGTCGATGGACGGCATGACCGCGGCGGCGGCGGCGGACTTCGCCCGACGCGTGGAGAGCTGGGGCTATGGCGCCCTCTGGGTGCCGGAGTCGGCGGGCCGGAACGTCTACGTGCTCTCCGCCTGGCTGCTGGCATCGACGCGCACGCTGGTCATCGCCACGGGCATCGCCAACATCTACGCGCGCGATCCGCAGGCCTCGGCGTCGGCGCAGAACGCGCTGAACGAGCAGTCCGGAGGCCGCTTCCTGCTCGGGCTGGGCGTGTCCCACGTGCCGCTGGTGGAAGGGCTCCGGGGCCACACGTACGGCAAGCCGGTCGAGACGATGCGCGCCTACCTGGAGGGCATGCGACGGGCGGGCTACGCGGCTCCGGCGCCTCCGGAGCCTCCGCAGACGGTCCTCGCCGCCCTCCGGCCGCGGATGCTCGCGCTCTCCGCGTCCCACGGCGCCGGCGCGCACCCGTATCTGGTCACGGCCGAGCACACGAGGCAGGCGCGCCGCGCCCTCGGCCCCGGGAAGCTCTTGTGCCCGGAGCAGACCGTGCTCGGGGTGACCGACGCGACGACGGCCCGTCGCGTCGGCCGCGCCTGGATCACGCGGTACCTCGCGCTGACGAACTACCGGGAGAACCTGCTGCGGCTCGGCTTCACCGAGGGCGACCTGGCCGACGGCGGATCGGATCGCCTGGTCGACGCGCTCATCGCCTGGGGCGACCCGCGGGCGATCCGGGCGCGCGTGGAGGAGCACTGGGCGGCGGGCGCCGACCACGTCTGCGTCCAGGCGCTCGACCCCGCGGGGGCCACGCCGGCCCGCCCCGACGAGGGCCTGCTCGCCGCGCTCGCGCCCTCGGCCTCCGACCGCGCGCTAGAGGCCCGGCCTCACGGGCCGCCCCAGCAGGCTCCGCTCCGCCTCCCGCCGCGTCTCGAAGACGTGGGCGGAGACCTCCCGCCGCGCCAGCTCCTTGCCGAGCTTCAAGCGCAGGAAGCCGCTGTTGGTGAAGCGCGAGACCTTGAGGTAGTAGCGCTTCTCGACGTACTGCACGGCGTCCATGTACGCGGCCATGGCGTCGTCGTCGACCTCGAACCCCTCCGGCGGGTGACGCCGCAGCCGGCACGAGCACGGCCGCGCTACGTGCGGGATCGTTCTCGTCGCGCCGGCGCCCGGCCGCGCGCTCGATGATGTCCCCCAGGCGCGTAACGTCCTCGGCCCAGGAGCGCTCGCGTACATGCGAACGCTAGCCGCAGCCGGGAGGTCACGCAGCTCTTCCGGCAGGTCGTCGCTGCGCGGCATCGTCGCGGCATCGACGAGGAGCGGCACGAGCGACCTGCGCATGGTGAGCGCGGCACGCAGCGTCTCCGGAGGGGGACGGGCACGTCGGGCTCAACTTGCGGGACCTCGCGAAGGAGCGTGGCGAACGCCGGGCCGATGACCAGCAGGACCACGTGCGCGTGGGCCAGGGCGGCCTCTGGCAATGTTTCTCTGTCGGACGCGGAGTCCGGAGGCACGAGCGCGGCAGTTGCGTGTGCGTGCTCTCCGGCCCGAAGCGATCCGCCAGGTCCTGCCGGAGTCGATAGGTGTGTCGTGGTCTGTCGCCGCGTGAGAGCAGAGGTAGATGCGGAGGCGGGCCTGGTCGCGGGCAGGAGCCGGCGGTGGCGGCGCCGGCGCCCAGCGCCTTGGCCACCCGCTCGACGAGGCGCGTCAAGGCCTCGGGGCCGCCGTGGAGCGCGTCGAACGCCAGCGCGTTCCTCCGGGTGAGCGTGCGGATGGCCGGCGGAAGCTCGTCTTCGGTCGGCATGCGGGCGCCGTCGAGCAATACCGGGATGATGCGGCCTCCGCTCTGTAGCGCGAGCGCGATCTCCTCGCTCGCGTAGCCCTCCCGCACCCCGTCGCGCGCGACGACGACCAGCGTGGCCACGGCGCGAGCCAGGATCGACTCCACGCGCGAACGGCGAACCGGGTCCGCGAAGTCGACGAAGTCGCTGCCGATCACCTCCATGTCGGGAAGCCGGTCCTGGAGCCCGCGAACGAGTGCCCGGTAGACGTAAGCGGTGGCCTCGATGAGGCCGCACGAGACGAAGAGGACCGGCTTGTCGGCCTGCGCGTCGGGCTGCCCCGCCGCGGGCCCGCGAAGCTGGCGGACGAGCGCCGAGACGTCACGTCCCACGACGGCGCCTCGACTCGGATCGCGTGGAAATCTGTCGGCTCACGGAGTGCGGGCCGGGCCTGGACGAACGTGTCGAAGGACGCGCCGTCGACCAGCACCGGGACGATGCGCTTGCCGAGCGCGCGCGCCCCCTGGATCTCCGCTGCGACGAGCTGGGTCTCCTCGCTGACCGCCTGCGTGTTGGCGATCCCAGTTGCGAATGGCCGATCGATCACGACCAGCACGGCTCGCGCCCTCTCGATCCCCGACCGCGCCCACCCCTCGATGGTCGTTCCTTCTGGCATGAACGCCAGATCACCCATGTCGTCTATGTCCCAGCCCTCTTGGCGCAGGCTCCGGACCAGCCTTCGTGCCGATTCGCTCGGATCGATGCGCGACGAGATGACATACAGGACGTTACCGGCGACCGGCGCCTGCTCAGCGACTGCCGACGTGTCTGCCCGGTTGCCGCGCTCGGCTCCAGAGGTGCGCTTGCCGGCGACTCCGACGCCAGGTCTCGCGGCGCATTCGCCGTGGCCTGCGCCAGCGGGATCAGCTCGAGCGCCAGGAGCTTCCGCGCCACGGCCTCCGCGACGGCCTCCGTCGAGTCGCCACGCGCGAGGCGGATCTCTCCGGCCTCGTGGGCGCGGGGAACGGCGGTGGCATCCAGGGCGCCGGCACCCGTCGGGCGCACCGCGGTGAAGCGGTCAACGGCGAGGGAGGCGACGGACGGCGGCACGGCGCCTGCGGTACCTTCCCACATGACCACGTCGAGCTCGGTCGCGCCGTCGTGCCCGAGCAGCGGCGTCACGAGCCACGCGACGAGCCGTCTGAGGAGCCACGCGACGAGCCCCGTCGGGACGCCCTTCCTGCCCGCCGCGATCGACCGTGCCAGGAGGAGCGCGGCGAGGCGCCAGGCTCCGAGCTGGATCCGAGGCAGCGTTCCCCACGCGGCGCCGCGGCGGACCACGTGGCAGTCGACGGCCCGGCCTGCCGCGTCCAGCTGTCCGTGGATCAGCCGGGCAACACGCTCGGCCGCGGCGAGATCCTCCGAAGAGCAGAGGATCACCATGAAGCGACGGACGATACGCGGGACGGGCGGCCGCAGCAGCCGCCGGAAGTCCAGCGAGGACCGCAGCATGCGCGCCTCGAAGTGCGTCCCCGGCAGGCTCGTGAACTGGGCGGCCGTGATTCCGGGGCGTACCGCCGCTGCGGCGGAACGAGGAACGAAGGCCGTCGACAGGGGCGCCGACGAGACGATCGGCCCGAAGCCCCCGAGGAGGAGCCTCGTCCTGAGTGGCAGATCTGGGCCCCGGATGACGAGCGCCTGGGCCGAGCTCTCCATGCGGCTTCCGATGACGAAGGGCCAGAGCTCGGCGGGCGCGTACAGCTCGCGCACCGGCAACGCGGGCCAGGCGTCGGGCTGCGCGTCGGCCCAGTCGTCGAGGTGCACGGGTCGAAGCGGGAAGAGCGCTTCCATCTCGCCGGCGAGGCCGGCGGCCCGGAGATGCTCGCCGCCGATGCGCGGGCATCCTCGGGCACGGCGAGGATGGTGACCTGGCCCCCTCGCCAGCCCCCGGCGGCGCGCGCGGCCGCGCTGACGGTCTGGCCTCTCGTCCCGTTGTGGCACCAGGATCCAGAGCGGCACGTTGCAACGGGTGCCGGGGCGGCGAACCACAGCCGGATCCATCCGTAGGAGAGCGCGGCGGCCAGCGCCACGAGCCACTCCCGGCCGAGGACCACTCCGGCGTCCAGCCGCCACAGCACGAGCGGCACGAGGCAGCAGAGCGTGGCGGCGACGAGCGTCTCGCTGACGGCCACGGCCTCGAAGCGCCCGCGCAGCTGGCCGACGACGAGCCAGCGCGGTACACGCCACGCGGTCCAGCCGAGCGCGGCGAGCAGCGAGCACGGCGACGGCCCAGCCGGCGGTGACGCGAGGCTCTCGATCGGTGTGCCCATGGCGCGCGCCCGCCGTGGATCTCGACCGTCTGGCCGAGCCAGATCGCCGATACCAGCGCCGCGGCGAGGACCAGCACGCGGAAGCAGGTGTCACGCATCGGCGCGAGCGCGACGCCTGGCCGGAGCGCCACCGCGCGCCTGCCGTCGCGGCGAGCCACGCCAGTGGTGCCGTGACGGCGGCCCAGAGCAGCGCCAGCGGCTCGATGGCCGCCAGGAAGCCGAATCCGAGGATGGTAAGCAGAGGCCACGCCGTCGCCGCGAACGTGGCGACGGCGCCGAGCGCCAGGCCTCGGCCCAGCGACGATCCGCGACTGATCGAGCGCACGACGACCGCGAACAGCAGCGCACGCGGCGAACGGCAGCAGCAGCACGAAGGTCGCCACCTGGCCGGGCGCGACGACCGTCCGGCCGAGGCTGATCAGGAACCAGGTCGTGCTGAACACGGTGGCGCCGGGCGATCCGGGGACCGCGTAGAAGACGATGGCGAGCGGGATCGCCACCACCACGGCGAGCGCGGCGGTGACCAGGATGCCCCTGAGACGCACGCCCAGCGCCACGAGCACGAGCAGGAGCGCGACGCGAGCACGAGCGGCAGCGTGCGCACGAGCGGCAACGCCACCGCGCCGACCATCTGCGCGGCGATCACGGTGACGGGCGTCGCCACGGCCAGGGCGGCGAGCCGACCGAGGCCGCGCGGCAGGCTCGGTGGCACCGGCCGCCGGCGAGCCGGGCGAGGGGAGGCCGCGGACTCCGCCGGCTTCGTGGCATAGCTCGGCGACGGCGCTCACGCCGTGACCGCCCGCCTCGTCAGCGCGCGCCGCACGCGGCGCTCGACCCGCAGAAGGGCCAGCAGCGTGCCCGCGAACGCCAGGGCCAGCAGCCACCAGATGGGCTGCCAGCCGGCCCGGGCCAAGGTGACGTTGTGGGCGATCAGGCCCTGGAGGCGGGAGACGCCGGAGGGCGCCGGCGCGCGGATACGGATTCAGCCTCCAGATCTGAACCGTATGGGTGCCGCATCGGAGCGTGGGCTCGTGGTGGAGGCGGCTTGCTGGCGAGCCGCGTCGGCGCGCTTCGCCTCTTCGCACGGACGCTGGCGGCGCGGGGCTCGATCGAGAGCTGTCGCGGGGGTCTCGGACGCGATCGCCAGGTACTCTCCCGTCGGCCCGATCGCGATCGTGTCGATCGGACGCCGGCGCTGCGGAGCGTGCCGAGCTCGGCGCGCGTGGTCGCGTCCCAGAGCCGCACGGTGCCGTTCGTGCTGGCCGCGATGATGCGGCGGCCGTCCGGGCTCCAGGCCACCCGGAACACCGTGCCGCTGGCCGTGGTGGCCGGACTTCCCGGCGAGTAGGCGAGAAACGGCGAGCCGATCTGGGCTCCGGTGTCCGCGTCCCAGAGACGGACGGTGCCGTCACTGAGCTGCCGGAGGCGATGAGGCGGCCGTCGGGGCTCCAGGCCACGGCCCGACACTCTCGGTGTGGCCTTCGAGGGCCGCCCGATCGGGGCGCCCGTTTGCACGTCCCAGATCCGCACCGTCCGGTCGTCGTTGCCGGAGGCGACACGGCGGCCGTCCGGGCTCCAGGCGACGCTGAACACCCAGATCGTGTTGCCCTCGAGGGGCTGGCCGATCGGGGCGCCGGTCTCGGCATCCCAGATCCTCAGGGTCGCGTCCTCGCTTCCGGAGGCGATGCGGCGGCCGTCGGGGCTCCAGGCCACGCTCGAGACGCGGTCCGCCGTGGCGCTGAGAAAAGGAAGCGATCGGGACGACCGCTTCGACGCAGTCCCAGAGACGCAGGGTCGCCTTCCGTGCTGCCCGAGACGATGCGGCGTCCGTCCGGACTCCATGCCACGCTCCGACGCGCCCGAGTCCGGCGCGACGTCGCCTCGGAGGTGTCGACCGCTCGCCGCGTGTGCGCGTCCCAGATCCCCAGGTTCCCGTCCCCGCCGGCCGTGACGAGGCGGCGGCCGTCCGGGCTCCACGCCATGCTCGAACACTCGATCCGACGTGCTGTCGAGCGGCTTGCCTACCGGCGTAGCGCTCTGCGTGCTCCAGAACCGCAGCGTGCCGTCATCGTCGAGCGACACGACGCGCTGCCCGTCGGGGCTCCACGCCACGCTCACGACGGTGGCGGTGTGTCCTTCGAGGGGCACGCCGATGGGGGTGTAGGAGTCGGCGTCCCAGAGACGCAGCGTGTCGTCGGCGCTGCCGGAGAGGATGCGGCGGCCGTCGGGGCTCCACGCGACGCTCAGCACGGCGTTACGTGTGCCCCTCGAGCGGGGGTCCCAGGCTGGCCACTGACCGCGTCCCAGAGGCGCAGCGTGCCGTCGGCGCTGCCGGAGACGATACGTCGCCCGTCAGGGCTCCACGCGACGCTCGACACCTGGCCGGTGTGTCCCTGGAGCGGCGCGACGGACGGGTTGGCCGGTGTTCGCGTCCAATATCTGGATCCGTTCCGTCTTCGTCGCCCGAGGCGAGCAGCCGTGCGTCGGGGCTCCATGCGACGATCCCGAGCCAGGAGAACGCGGCTGCCGGGCACGGGCTTGCCGGCCACCAGAGCGCCGGTCCGGGCGTCCCAGACCTGCGGCGCAGGACCTCCGACCGCGACGATGCGCTGCCCATCCGCGCTCCACGCCAAGCGCAGCTCGACGGATCCGCTGTTGTCGAGCACGCGGATCGACGCGCCAGCGTCGGCGTCCCAGAGCCGGACTTCCGTCGCGTCCCCCGGAGGCGATGCGGCGGCCGTCGGGACTCCACGCCACGCTCGACACCGTGGTGCATGACCTCGGAGCGGCGCGCCGATCGGCATCCCGGTCTCCGCGTCCGAGATCCGGAGCGTGCCGGACTCGCCCCCCGAGACGACACGGCGGCCATCGGGGCTCCACGCCACCGCGAGGGTTCCCGGCGCCTCGATGAGGAACGGATGGGCCCGGTCGACGAAGAACGCGTTCCGGGGATCGTCGGCGCCGCCGGCGTCGACCGGCCCGCCGCCGCCGAGCGCCGCGACCAGCGGCAGGAGCAGAAGGACGAGCGTGAGCGCGCGCCACCGGTTGAGCCCGAGGTACGGGAGCCCGTCCGCCCAGGCCCAGCGCGCCCACTCCGCGCGGGCGCGCTGGCCGGAAGCGCGCGAGCCATCCGCGCCAGCCGGGCTCGCGCGGCAGCCGCATGCGGCGCGCCCACGAGGCCCAGCGCGCGGGGGCGCGCAGCGCGAGCTGCTCCGGCGACACGCCGCTCATGTAGCCCAGGTAGAGCGGATCGCCCTCCGGGCGCCCGTCGCGGCGGACCGCGAAGGGCGATCGCGCCGATCGACGTCGCTGCCCGGCGGGCGCTCGAAGCCCAGCTCGATGCCGTCGGTGACGGCGCGCGGCGAGATCTTCTCCAGCAGGTCTCTCCACGACGCGCCGGAGCTCGTCCTGTCGCGCGCGCGACAGCTCGGCCAGGAGCCTGAGCCGCAGCCAGTCCGGCATGCTCTCGCGCTGGAGCCAGGGCAGCCGGACGAGCCGCCGGTAGTTGCGCGCGAGCGCCGCGCTCAGCGAGCGCTCGTTCGCGAGCGCGTGGGAGCCGGGCCAGCGCCGCCTTGCCGAGGAGCAGCGTGAGCTCCCATCGCACGATGGGCGCGATCGCGACGGCGGCGAGCCAGTGGAAACCCGTGCTCGCCCAGGTAGACGCGCAGCTCCAGGATCAGTCGCTCGCAGCGTCGTCCTCGTCGGGCGGCTCCGCGCCGACGAAGCGCCGCGCCGTCGCCCTGGCGCAGGAGGCCGGGAAATCGCTGCGGCTCGCTGAGCGTCACCGTGGAGAGCTGGCCGGACACGCACCAGGTCGCCCACGCGCCGAGGGCGGACTCCTCCAGCGGCAGCACGATGAAGCCCGGGGTCCGCGGCGCTCTCCGGCGCGCTCGATCGCCTCCTCGCGCGCGCCCCAGTCGCGCGGCTCGACCGGCGTGAACAGCGCGCGGTCGCGCCAGCGGTGGAAGTGGGAGCCGAGCGCGTCCGGGCGCCACGCGCCCTGCTCGTCCACGAGCGGGTCGCCGTCCGACACCACGATGAGCCGCTCGCCGAAGCGCGGCGCCCGCGACCTGCGAGAGCTGCGTCCAGCCGCGCTCGCCCGGGCGCGCTGGCGGCGGCGGGCGGACCATGAGCGCCTCGGCGCCCGATCGCTCGTCGCGCCGGCGCCGCGAGCAGGAGGATCTCCACGTCGAGGCCTTCGCGCTCGAGCCGCTCCGCCCACTGGAAGAAGAGCCGGCCGCGCGGGTCCCGCTCGCTGGCCACGTCCACGAGCAGGAGGTAGCAGGGGTGGATGCGGGCCATGGAGTAGCGCAGCACCGGGATGCCCTGGTTGCGGAGCGTGGCCTCGATGGTGCGGCGCACGTCCACGAGCGGCCGCCGGGCCAGCCGCTCGATGTCGATGCCGCGGCTGCGGACGTGCCGCGCGAGACGGTCCGCCAGCTCCGGCGGCATCGGAGGCACCAGGCGGCGCGCCTCGATGGCGAGCGGCTCCGGGTCGAGGAACATCGGCTCCGACCGCCGGCGCAGGCCGCGTCCGGCTCAGGACGAGCGCGGGCAGGCTCACGCCGAGCAGCGCGAGGAGCGGAAGCGCGCCGAGGAGCCAGATCCAGCTCGGGCCGGAGCTCCACGTTGAAGCGGAACGCGGGCTCGAGGCGATCGACGGCGCGGCCCCTGAGTCACTCCGGACGCGGCGCGACGGGCGGCACGGGCGGCGCGGGGCGTGTCCGGGGCGTCCGGCCCCGGCCCTCGATCTCGGGACGGACGCGCCTTCAGCCCGAGGAGGTCGAAGCGCCAGAGCGAGGCCGCCGGCGAGGGCCACCAGCGCGAGGCCGACCAGCGCGCAGGACAGCGGGCCGGACCGCAGGGCGGCGGGGGCGGAGGAGGCGGCGGCGGCGGGGGCGGCGGTGGTGGCGCGCCGCCGCTCCGGCCCTGCCCACCAGTCGTCGAAGATCGCGTCGAACGGCTCCTGCTGCTCGCCGGACTTGCAGAACACCGGGCGGAGGCGCGAGCGAAGCCGATCGCGATCGCCCAGGTCGGCCCCGCGCTCTCCGAGCGTCAGGAGGAGCTGGGTCGCGTCGATGGCCTCGGATACGCCGACGGGGAAGCCCGCGGCCCGGAGCGCCTCGACGAGATCCGCGATGCCCGGCCGCGGCCGAGCGTCGGCCGGCTCGGCGCTCGCGCTCATGCCGGCCGCGCGCTCGAACCCCTCGAGGAACTCGCGCAGGATGCGGTGGTCGTCCTTGTGCTTGGAGACCGCCGACGCCGTCTTGCGCACGAGGTCGATCTGCTCCGTGAGCGCCGCGTCCGGCGCCGCCGCCTGCGCGCGGAGCGCCGCCGTCCAGTCGATCAGCTCGGAGGTGCCCGGCCGGTACTGGAGCTCGTCCTGGTGCTGCTCGCGGAAGTCCCAGAACCGCTCCAGGAGCTGCCGGTAGAAGGGTGGCAGCGCGGGCCCGCCCTGGCCGCCCTCGGCGCGGCGGTCGGCGAAGAAGCGCTGGGCCACGATGTCCGTCAGCTCGTCGCGGGTCGGGTCCGGGATGTGGAAGAACGTGCAGCGGCGCAGGAACGGCGCGGGCAGGTCGCGCTCGGAGTTGCTCGTGATGATCACGATGGGCCGGTGCTCCGGGTGCACCTCCATGGGGGCCAGGCCCAGCTCGCGCACGCGGAACTCGAGCCGCTCGATGCCGTTCAGGAGGTCGTTCGGGAAGTCGCGGCTGGTCTTGTCGATCTCGTCGATGAGGACCACGCTCGGCCGCGCGGCGGTCGCGGCCGCGCGCTCGCCGGGCCCGAACACCGCGTCGAACAGCACGTCGTACCGCGCCGGGTCCGAGCGCACGATGGCCTCGCCGAGCGGACCCAGCTTGACGAACCGCTCGGGGGCCAGCGGCTTCGGCTCGTTCCGGATCTGCGTGGCCAGCTCGCCGCGGATCTGGGTGGCGATCTCCTCCGGAGCCTCGGGCTTCGTGGCGAGCCTGAACATCTCGACCGCGGCCAGGTGCCCGACGAGGTCGAAGCGGTAGAAGAGGTCGTTGGCCTCCGACAGCGACTGGGCCTCGAATCGCAGCACCGGGCCCAGGTTGAGCTCCCACGCGATCCGCTCGGCGAGCTGGCTCTTCCCCGTGCCGGGGTTGCCGGTGAGGAGGAGCGGCTTCGACAGCGCCAGCGCGGTGTTGACGGCGTCGGCCAGGTCCGGCCGCGCGCGATAGTTGGCGGGATGGTTGGGGAAGCGCAGGTTGTCCTGCTCGCCGGGGTCCGCGTGATGGCGGCGCCAGGGCCCGATCCGACCGTCCCAGGGGTCGATCTCGCCGATGCGGGAGCCGAGCGCGGCGAGGTCTCCCCGGCCGACGAAGGTGAAGCGATGGGGCGCCATGCCGTCCTCCTCAGCCTGTCCTTGGTCTTGTCGCAGATGATCAGGCGTCACCGCGTCCGCGATCTGGTCCGCGCTCTCGGCCGGCCTGTCCTGGCTCGCGCCAGGTGAACCGGTCGTGCCGCAGGCGGATGAGCCACGAGTTGCTCTTGGTGTCGGAGAGCCAGAGGTCGCGGACGCGCCAGAGGTCCCAGGCCGGCTTCTCGACCGGGGCGAGGAACACGCGGACGCGCTCGGCCGGGTCCGTCTTGACGACGCGGTCGACGAATCGCGCCATCTCGCCCGCGGACGGCGCGCGCCCCTTGAAGTCGGTGTTGGCGTTGATGTACCGGCTGCTGAGGACGGCGACGAAGTCCGTCACGCCGCTGTCCCGTTGGGCAGGGTCGGGGCGCCGAGCGCCGACGGCGCCCGCCTCCACGGCCTCGCTCTGCGCCTCCACCGTCTGCAGGGGCTCGTCGAACTCGTCTCCGATGAGCGCGCCCATGTCGCCGCGCAGGCGCTCCCAGAAGTCGCCGATCCAGGTGCGCTGCTCGGGCACCGACGGATCCACCCAGGAGACGAACACGCACCGGCGCGAGACGATCTTCTTCGCCCGGAAGGCCTTGGTGTTGGCCGGCATTGGCGCTCGCGCTCGACCCGCTCGTCGCGCCGCTACGCGATGACCCGCTGCAGGCGCCGGATGAGCTGCGCGATCTGATCGCCCAGCCTGGCCTCGTTCTCCCAGGCCAGGCGCACCAGCCTCCGGTTCTCGTCGAACGGACCCAGGAACTGCACGTCGCCGATCTTCTCGATCAACGGGCTCGGGCTCTTGATGCGCCCCGCGAGCCGATCCTGGGTGAACAGGAAGTAGTCCGGGTTGAGGTCCTCGACCAGCACGAACAGCAGCCGGACGGGCGCCTGCGCCTCGAAGCGCTCGACGATGCGCGCCACTTCCTTGCGGCAGTAGTCGGAGCCCCAGTAGGCGTTGGTGAGGAGCACCACGAAGTGCGTGGTCCGGTCGAGGGCGGAGACGATCTTCTCGTCGAACAGGTCGGCCGGCTCGACCTCGTGGTCGTCCATGAAGACGTCGCGTTCCACGCGTCCGCCGCCGGCGCCAGGGCCTCGAACAGCTTGTTCGCGATGCCGGTCGTGGGCGCGGCGTGGCGGTAGGAGATGAAGATGGTCGGCCGCGGGGAGTGATGACGCGGGCACGGCCGGCCGAGCGCGTCGGCCGGGCGATGGCCCGGGCGGGCTTCGCCCCGGCCGGCTTGCGCCGGGCTGGCGTCTTCGCCGACGGGGCGCGTCGATCGCTTCCTGCCCACGTGACCGTCTCCAAGCTCGCCGCTCGCCCGGGCGAGCGGCCGTTCGGATGCGTCACAGACCGATCGACGTGACCGTAGCGGCATCCTCCACATGGGTCAAGTGCGCGCGTTTCCGCGGGCACACCAGACATGGCCGCCTTCGGCCCGTGCCGCGAGCGCGGGGCGGCTTCTGCCCGCCTCAGGCGGGAGGCAGGAGCAGGTGCATCGTCGCCTCCAGCACGTCGCGCCACGGCAGGTGCGCGATCGGGCTTCCCGCGTTGTCCCTCGTGCGGAGGCCGGGCACGTAGATCTGGGTCATCGAACGGTCCGGATCGTAGCGGAAGAGCCCGTGATGGCCCTCCAGCGGCCGGCGTCCGGCGGGCACGAGCACGGTTCCGTCGGGGCTGACCAGCGATCCGTACGCCACCGCGCCGGGACGGATCGCCCGGGGCGTGCCGCTCCACGCGGCGAGGGGGGCGATCACCTTCGCGTAGAGCAGGACGTCCATGCTGCTCCACTCGAGAGGCACCGCCAGCGCCGAGCGGCCGGCCTGGGCGAGCGAGACCCGATCCCGCCGCGCGAGCTGCAGCAGGGCATCGTGCACGCTCCGGCCGAACCACCACGCTCCCGAATACCAGCGCGAGCTGTCAGCGGCGTTGCCGAACCGGTAGATCTGCATGCCGGGTAGCAGCATCACGTCCACCACGCTGCTCATCCCGGACTCGGCGGACTCGCGCTCTTCCACCGAGCCGAGGTACGCGTGGTTCGCCGCGGTCAGCGTGGGCATGGGAGCGGGCTCAGGACGCGGCGGCGCGGTAGGCGCGCCAGCCGCCCCAGCGCGTGATCTCGCGCTGACCCTCGCAGAGCGCGGGCTCGCCGAGGACGCCCAGCGTCTCCTCGCCGTCGGCGAGGCGCACCTTGCCGATGCAGAGGCCCGGGGGCTCCTGGAGCAGGATCTGGCCCAGGCCGGCGGCGGGCACGTCCCAGACCTCCACGGCGATGGCGGCGCCGCCCTCGCGCACCCGGATCATGGCGGGATGGCGGTCGCCGATGGACCAGAGGCGGTACTCGGGCACCGTGGTCGCCTCGCGCACGAAGCGGGCGCCCGCGGCGAGCATGTTGGGGTTCAGTTCGAGGCCGCGCATGAGGGTGCCGTTTACGGCGAGGCGGATGTCCATGGGGCCGTCCGTCATGCGCGCGGGGCGGGCGGCGGCGCAGTCACGGCGCCTCGGGCGCCCGCCACGCCCGCCGTGATGGCCGACGCGAGGGCGCGGGCCGCTGCCTCGAAGCACGCCCGCGGCGGGTTGACGAGCCCGGCGCCGATCTGGCCGATGCCCGGCTCCCGATGCGCGATGCCGGTGTTGATCTGGGGCAGGATGCCGGTCTGCGCGACCAGGCGCACGTCGATGCCGGTCGGCGTGCCGCGGAAGTCGAGGGTGGGGATCCGGTACGCGCCGCTCTCGGCGAGCGTGATCTCGTACATCCTGCGCGTGTAGCGCAGCGCGTCCTCGGGCGTGCCGCCCACGAACTGGACGATGGCGGGGGCGGCGGCCATGGCGAAGCCGCCGAGCCCGGCCGTCTCGGTGATCGCGCTGTCGCCGATGTCGGGGTTGGCGTCGGCCGGCCCGAAGCCGGCGAAGTAGAGGCCCACGGGCGTCTCGGCGGGCGCGGTGAACCAGCGGTCGCCGAGGCCGCTCACGCGGATGCCGAAGTCGGTGCCGTTGCGCGCCATGGCGGTGACGAGGCTCGAGGCCGGCACGCCGTGGGCGGCGTCGCACGCCGTCTTCGCCGCGGCCATGGCCACGTTCAGGAACAGGTGCTCGTTGCCGCCCATGAAGTCGAGCGCGCGCCGGCGCTCCGCGGCGGGCAGGTCGCTGCCGGCCAGCGCGGGGGCGAGCGCCTTCACGAGCAGCGCGGAGGCCGCGCGGTTCCGGTTGTGGCACTCGTCGCCCATCTGCACGGCCTGCGCGATGAGCGCCTGCACGTCGATGCCGCCGATCGCCCGCGACCGCGGCGCCCAGCGCCGGTCCCAGCGAGTCGCGGAACCAGCGCAGGCGGTCCAGCACCTCGGGCGCGAACGCGCCGTAGCGAAGCACCTTGCCGAGCCCCTCGTTCAGCGTGGCGCAGGCCCGCTGCCCGTGCACGCGGTCCTCCACGACGAGGACAGGCATGGAGGCCGTGACGATGCCGGCCATCGGGCCCACGGCGGCATGGTGATGACAGGGCTCGAACGCTACGCCGCCCGTGGCCGCCATCCGCTCCGCCTGCTCGGCCGTCGATGCCAGCCCCTCGTGGAGCAAGGCCCCGATCACCGCGCCGCGCATCGGTCCGCTCATCCGCGCCCACTCGATGGGCGGGCCGGCGTGGAGGACGAGGTCGCGCCGCATGCCGGGGATGGCGTCGATGGCGGGGCGCACGTCGACCAGGACGGGACGCGCGGCCAGGAGCCGCTCGACGGCGACGCGATTGGCGGCGTCCACGTCGTCGCGCCAGAGAACCTCGAGCTCGGCTGCGAGCGGGGATGGCGCCCACTCGACGCGCGTGACCGGCGCGCCCTGCGCGGCCACCGCCTCGGCGAACAGCGCCGGGCCCGACACGGCGATCGCCGGTGGGGCGTCCAGGAGCCCACGCGCGGTCACCGGTTCCCCCTCACCCGGTCCCCCTCATCGGCTCCCCCGGGCGAGCGCGAGCGCGGTCTCCGCGGCGATGCGGTTGCTTCCGCACACGATGGCGTCGACCGCGCGCAGCGCGTCTTCCTGCGCCGCGAGGCCCTGCGGGTCGTCGTCCGTGCCCACCACGTGCGCCACCACGGCGAGACGGCGGCCGAGGCGCGACGCGCGCGTGCGGGCCTCGGCGATGGCGGCCGCCGCGGCGCCCGCGGGATCGGGGTGGGCGCACGAGCCGAGCACGGCGTCGAGCAGGAGCACGCCCACGCGCGGGTCGCTGGCGGCGCGCGCCAGCGCCGCCGATCGGAGCGCCGGGTCGATCATCGGGTGGGGACGGCCGCGCGTGTACTCCTCCGCGCCGAAGTCCACGAAGCCGCGCGCGTCCGGGCCCACGATGCGCCGCGCCTCGTCGCAGAGCGTGCCGCCCGTGAAGAGGCCCAGCACGTGGCCGAGTCGCTCGCGCCCGGCTTCGAGCTTCGGCGCGTCGATCGCGGCCGGCTCGAGACCGAGCGCGCGCACGGCGGCGGCCGCGGCGTCCTCGAGGGTGTCGACGAGGCGCACGCCGCCCGGCGCCGCGCCGCTCCAGCCGAGCAGGCAGCCGATCACGGGCTTTCCGAGCGACGCGGCGGCGCCCAGCACCGCGCGCGCAACGTCGGAGGACGCCGGCTTCGACACCAGCACCACGACCCGCGTGGCGGCGTCGGCGCCGAGGAGCGCGAGAGCCTGGAGCGAGGTGATCCCGCCGATCTCCGCGTGGAGGTCACGTCCCCCCGTGCCGATCGCGTGCGAGACGCCGCCGCCGAGCCGATGGATCAGGCTCGTGACCTCCTGGAGCCCGGTGCCCGAGGCGCCGACCAGGCCGATGCCGCCCCGGCGCACGCGGTTGGCGAAGCCCAGCCCCACGCCGTTGACGATGCTGGTCCCGCACTCCGGTCCCATGACGAGCAGGCCGCGCGCGCGCGCGCGGAGCTTCAGCGCGCGCTCCGCGGCGGGCGGCACGCCGTCGCTGAAGAGGAACACGTGGAGACCGGCGGACAGCGCCTGGTGCGCCTCGGCCACGGCGTGCTCGCCGGGAACGCCGATCACCGCGAGGTTCGTGTCAGGCATCCGCCGGGCCGCGCTCATCAGCGATTGCGGCGGCTCCTCGGCGCGCCCGCCGTCGCCGGCGCGGCGTCCGCGGGCCAGGAGCGATTCGGCCTGGGCGAGCGCGGCGTGGCCGCTCGGCGTGTCGTCGGCGGCCACGGCGACGAGCAGGTCCTCCGCGCTCGCGGCGTCGGCCTCGGCCGGGCGGAGACCGGCCTCGGCGAGCGTGGCGAGGTTGGCGGGCGTCGCCATCAGGACCGCGGCATCGCGGATGCCCGGCAGCTTACGCAGCGCCTCGGCGGCCTGCATGAGCGCAATGGAGTCGGCGTAGGCGCCGCGGCGAAGCCGATCCCATGACGTGCACGTGAGAACCCTCCAGGGAACGTGGCGGCCCGAGTATAGGCAGCGCTTCCTGCCGGATCAACCGTGGGGGCGCCGGTCCACGCGGGCGCACAAGGCTTGCGCAGTCGAGGGCCGGCGTGCATAAGAACTAGGCACGACTCAGCCGGACGCCGGGGGCCCGGAGACCGCCGAAGTGCTTTCGGGGCACGAGGTTGGCGCGGGCCGTCCCGTTGGTGCGCCCCTTGCGTACCGCCCGGGTGGTTCCGCTCGGTCATCGAACCCTCTTTCAAGGAGTCAGCCATGCTCGACTGGAGTGGACAGGGGAGCCGCCGCGAAGCCCTGAAGACGCTCGGCGTCGCCGGCGCGATCGGGGCGCTGGGGGCGCTCGCCCCGGCGCGCGCCCGCGCCGCGGACAAGCTGGTCGTCGGCGTCATCTACGTGGGCCCCCGCGACGACTACGGCTACAACCAGGCGCAGGCGCAGGCCGCCGCCGCGATCAAGAAGATGCCCGGGGTCACGGTCGTCGAGCAGGAGAAGGTGCCGGAGACGACGGACGTGCAGAAGACCATGGGCTCCATGATCGAGCAGGACGGCGCCACGCTCCTGTTCCCGACGTCGTTCGGCTACTTCGATCCCCACATCCTCCGGCTGGCCGAGCGGTATCCGAAGGTGCGGTTCGCGCATTGCGGCGGGCTCTGGACCGACGGCAAGCATCCGAAGAACGCGGGCAGCTACTTCGGCTACATCGACGAGTGCCAGTACCTGAACGGCGTGGTGGCGGGCCACAAGAGCAAGTCGAAGAAGCTCGGCTTCATCGCGGCCAAGCCCATCCCGCAGGTGCTGCGGAACATCAACGCCTTCACGCTCGGCGCGCGCAGCGTGGACCCGAAGATCACCACGCAGCTCATCGTCACCGGCGACTGGTCGCTGCCCGTCAAGGAGGCGGAAGCGGCCCAGAGCCTGATCGACCAGGGCGTGGACGTGCTCACCTGCCACGTGGACAGCCCGAAGGTGGTGGTGGAGACGGCGGAGCGCCGCGGCATCTCCGTGTGCGGCTACCACGCCAACCAGGCCACGCTCGCGCCCAAGGGCTACCTGACCGGCGCCGAGTGGAACTGGCTCACGCCCTACACGGCGCACGTGAAGGACGCGCAGGCGGGCAAGCCGATGGTCAACTTCCTGCGCGGCGGGCTCAAGGACGGGTTCGTGAAGGCCTCGGCCTACGGGGCCAGCGTGTCGGAGGCGGCGCGGAAGAACGCCGACGGCGTGAAGGCGCGCATGATGAAGGGCGACTTCGTGATCTTCCGCGGGCCGATCAAGGACAACACGGGCAAGACCGTCGTCGACTCCGGCGTGGCCCTCAAGCAGACGGACGTCGTCCTCGAGCAGATGAGCTACCTGGTCGAGGGGGTGCTCGGCCGGGTGTGACCCGCCCCGCGCTCCGGGGGGCGGCGGAAGCCCTCGTCATCCCCGTCGCCGCGCTCGCCGCGGCGATGGCGCTGTTCGGCGTCTTCATGGCCGTGCTCGGCCACGACCCGTTCCAGGTCTACGCGCTGATCTATCGCGGGGCGTTCGCGTCCGCGTTCGCGTGGCAGAACACGCTGGCGCGCGCGGCGCCCCTCGTGCTCACCGCGCTCTGCGTGGCGCTGCCCGCGCAGGCCGGGCTCATGGTGATCGGCGGGGAGGGCGCGCTCGTGCTGGGCGGGCTCGCCGCCGCCGTGCTCGGCCATCTGCTCGCCGGGTCCGCGCCGCTCGCCGTCAAGCTCGCGATGGCCGCCGGGCGCGATGGCGATCGGCGCGGCGTGGATCGTGCTCGCGGGCGCGCTCCGCCACTACCGGGGCGTGAACGAGACCATCTCGAGCCTGCTCCTCACGTACATCGCCATCGCGCTGTTCAACCACCTGGTCGAGGGGCCGCTGCGCGATCCGGCCAGCCTCAACAAGCCCTCCACCACGCCGATCGGGGAGGCCAGCATGCTGGGCCGGCTGCCCGGCCTCGACGTGCACTGGGGCCTGGGCCTCGGCGTGGTCTTCTGCGTGCTCATGTACGTGCTGGTGGCGCGCACCACGATGGGGTTCGCCATGCGCATCGTCGGGGGCAACACACGCGCGGCGCGGCTGGCCGGCCTTCCCGTGGGGCCGCTGCTCCTCGGCGCGTGCGCCCTCGGGGGCGCCGCCGCCGGGCTCGCCGGCATGGTGGAGGTGGCCGCGGTGCACGGCACGGCGAACGCTTCCCTCGTCGCGGGCTACGGCTACGCCGGCATCCTCGTGGCGTTCATCGCCCGCCAGAACCCGCTGGCCATCGTGCCCGTGGCCGTCCTCGTCGGCGGCATCTCGGCGAGCGGCGGCATGCTGCAGCGGCGGCTCGACCTTCCCGACGCCACCGTGCTCGTGCTGCAGGGTGTGGCCTTCATGGCCATCCTGGCCAGCGAGGCGCTCTACGGCCGCGCGAAGCTCTTCCGGCCGAAGGCGGCGTGAGCGATGGGCGAGCTGGGCTGGTGGGGCGTGCCGCTCGCGGTGCTGGCCGGGGCCATCCGGCTGAGCACGCCGTTCCTGTTCGTGAGCCTCGGCGAGTGCATCACCGAGCGGAGCGGCCGGATCAACCTGGGATTGGAAGGCATTTTCGTGATGGGCGCGATGGCCGGCTACGCCGTGTCCCACGGGACGGGCAACCCGTGGGTCGGCGTGGTCGCGGCCGGCGGCGCGGGCCTCGCCCTCGGGCTGCTCCACGGCCTCGTGTGCAGCCTGCCGCGGGTCAACGACATCGCGGTGGGCATCGGGCTGATGCTGCTCGGCACCGGCGTCGCGTTCTTCCTGGGCAAGCCGTACATACAACCGAAGGCCGCCATGCTGCCGGCGATCCCGCTCGGCGCGTGGAGCGACTCGCCGCAGGTGCGCACCGCGCTCCAGGTGAACCCGCTGTTCGTCATCGGCCTCGTGCTCGCCATCGGCCTCGCGTGGGCGTTCCGCAACACGCGCTGGGGGCTGGTGGTGCGCATGGTGGGCGACAGCTCGGACGCGGCGCGCGCCATGGGCTACCGCGTGCCCGCCGTGCGCACGCTGGCCACCGCGCTCGGCGGCTTCCTGGCCGGCGTGGGCGGATCGTTCCTCTCGCTGTACTATCCCGGAAGCTGGACGGAGGGACTGTCGAGCGGACAGGGGCTGATGGCGGTGGCGCTGGTGATCTTCGCGCGCTGGGATCCGCTGCGCTGCTTCTACGCCGCGCTCCTCTTCGGCGGCGCCAGCGCGCTGGGCCCCGCGCTCCAGTCGGTCGGCATCACGGGCGGCTACTACCTGTTCAACGCCGCCCCCTACGTCGTGACGCTGGCCATCATGATCGCCACCTGCTCCCCGCGCCGCACCCTGACCGGCGCGCCCGGCGAGCTGAGCATCACGCGATGACCGCTGTACTGAACTGGTGGATGCTTCGTGTTTGCATGCTCGCGGAGCCCGGGTCGCCGGGGAGGCGGGCCGCGGGGCCCGGGGGTACCGTGGCGCCGCTCGTGCCGACAGACGAGCGGGCGGCGCGAGCGCGGCCCCCCCATCCCCCAGAGGGGGCTGCGCGTGGGCTGTCGACCCGTTGCGGTCGCGCTCGCGCCGCCCGTCGCGCGAGGCGTTTTCGCCACAAGGCACCCCCGGGCCCCGCGGCCCGCCTCCCCGGCGCCGCGTGGTTCCGCCGTCGCTCTTTCGGGCCAAAGCGCTGCGGGCAGCAACGACGAGGAGGACAGCGCGATGACGCGGTTCGTGAGCTGATCCGGCAACATCGGGGTCGGGTCTTGAAATGATGCATTACGGTCGGCTCGACGATCCGGATATTGCAATTCAAGACCTGACCCCGATATTGCGTCACCGCGCCGCACCCTGACTGGTGTGCCGGCGAGCTGAGCATCACCCGATGACGGATGTGAGCCCGAGGGATTGCTGGTGTTCCAGAGCGATGGAGGAACCACGCGGCGCCGGGGCGGCGGGCCAGGGGGCCCGGAAGTGCCTTGTGGCGAGAACGTCTCGCGCGACGGGCGGCGCGAGCGCGACCTCGCGGATCGACAGCCCACGCGCGGCCCCCTCTGGGGGTTGGGGGGGCCGCGCTCGCGCCGCCCGCTCTCTGTCGGCCCTCGCGGCGCCACGGCACGCCCGGGCCCCCTGGCCCGCCGCCCCGGCGACCCGGGCTCCGCGAGCGATGACAGCATGAAGCACGAACGCGAGAACGAGGAGGGCGTCGCGATGACGCGGTTCGTGAAGGCTGATCCGTACCCGTGGCCGTACGACGGCGACCTCCGGCCGGAGAACACCGCGCTGCTGGTGATCGACATGCAGACGGACTTCTGCGGCAAGGGCGGCTACGTGGACACGATGGGCTACGACCTCTCGCTCACGCGCGCGCCGATCGAGCCGATCCGCGCCGTGCTCGCCGCCGCGCGGGCCGCCGGGCTCCACGTGATCCACACGCGCGAGGGGCATCGACCGGACCTGTCCGACCTGCCCGCCAACAAGCGCTGGCGATCGCGGCGCATCGGCGCCGGGATCGGCGACCCGGGGCCGTGCGGCCGCATCCTCGTGCGCGGCGAGCCGGGCTGGGAGATCATCCCGGAGCTCGCGCCCGCGCCGGGCGAGACCGTCATCGACAAGCCGGGCAAGGGCTCGTTCTGCGCCACCGACCTCGAGCTGATCCTGCGCACGCGCGGCGTGACGAACCTGGTCCTCACCGGCATCACCACCGACGTGTGCGTGCACACCACCATGCGCGAGGCCAACGACCGCGGCTTCGAGTGCCTGCTCCTCGAGGACGGCACCGGCGCCACCGACCTCGGCAACCACCGCGCCGCCGTCAAGATGGTCACCATGCAGGGCGGCGTCTTCGGCGCCGTCGGACGCTCGGCCGACGTCGTCGCCGCGCTCCAGGGGCTCGCGTGACGGCAGGCGCGCTCGAGCTCGAGGTCGTCGGCCTCACCAAGCGCTTCGGCGGCCTCACCGCGCTGGACGACGTCTCGCTCCGGGTCGAGGCCGGCGCGTTTCACGCGCTGCTCGGCGAGAACGGCGCGGGCAAGAGCACGCTCGTGAAGTGCGTGGTCGGCTACCAGCGCGCCGACGCGGGGGCGGTGCTGGTGGGCCGGCGCGAGCGCGACATCCGGTCCCCGGCCGACGCCCACGCGCTCGGCATCGGCATGGTGTACCAGCACTTCACGCTGGTGCCGAGCATGACGGTGGCCGAGAACCTCGTCATGGCCCGCGACGACGTGCCCCTGCGCGTCAGGTGGCGGCAGGAGCGCGAGCGCCTGGCCGCGTTCATGACCACCGTGCCGTTCGCCGTGGACCTGGACCGGCCGGCGTGGCAGCTCGCCGCCGGCGAGAAGCAGAAGGTCGAGATCCTCAAGCAGCTCTATCTGAAGCGCCGGCTCGTGATCCTCGACGAGCCCACGTCCGTTCTCACGCCCGCCGAGGCCGACGAGGTGCTGGGCATGCTCCACGCGATGACCCGCGCCGGCGAGGTCACCGTGCTGATGATCACCCACAAGTTCCGCGAGGTCATGGCGTTCGCCGACGCCGTGTCCGTGCTGCGCCGCGGGCGCCTGGCCGGCGAAGGGCGCGTCGCCGACCTCACGCCGGCGCGCCTGGCGGAGATGATGGTGGGAGCGCGCGAGATCCCCGAGGCCCACGCCGCGCGCGCGAACGGCCGGGACCCCGGCCGCGCGCCGCGCCTGGTGGTGGAAGAGCTGGTGGTCGACAACGACGGCGGGCTCGTCGCCGTGGATCGCGTCTCGCTGGCCGTCCGGCCGGGGGAGATCGTGGGCATCGCTGGCGTCTCCGGCAACGGCCAGCGCGAGCTGGTCGAGACGCTCATCGGCCAGCGCGTTCCCGTGTCCGGGCAGGTGAGCGTGGACGGCCGACCGTATCGCGCGACCCGCGGGGCCATCCGGTTCCACGGGGCGTTCAGCCTGCCCGAGGAGCCGTTCCGGAACGCCTGCGTGCCGGGGATGACGGTGGCCGAGAACATGGCGCTCCGGAACTTCGACCGGCCGCCGCTCGCCGCGGGGCCGTGGCTCCGGCGTGGCGCCCTGCGCGACCAGGCCGCCCGGTGGATCGCCGCCTTCAAGGTGAAGGCGGACGGGCCCGAGGCGCCCATGGCCACGCTGTCCGGCGGCAACGTGCAGCGTGCCGTGCTCGCGCGCGAGCTGTCCGAGGCGGTCTCGGTGCTCATCGCCGCCAACCCGGTGTTCGGGCTCGACTTCGCCGCGGTGGCGGAGATCCACGAGCGGATCCTCGCCGCGCGCAACGACGGCGCGGCCGTGCTGCTCGTGAGCGAGGACCTGGACGAGCTGCTCGCCCTGTCCGACCGGATCGTGGTGATGTTCGACGGCCGCATCGTCCACGAGACCGCGATCGAGGCCGCCGACATCGCGGTGATCGGTCCCGCCATGGCCGGCCACGCCGGAGCGGCCTGAGCCCATGCCGGACGTCTCCGCGCGCCCGTATCCCTACGCTTTCGAGCCGTCCAGCACGGCGCTCGTCGTGATCGACATGCAGCGCGACTTCGTGGAGCCCGGCGGCTTCGGCGAGGCGCTCGGCAACGACGTGAGCCGGCTCGCCGCGATCGTGCCCACGGTGGCCGCGCTCATCGGCTGGGCGCGCGCTCACGGCATCCGCGTCATCCACACGCGCGAGGGCCATCGCCCCGACCTGGCCGACTGTCCGCCGGCCAAGCTCCGCCGTGGCGCGCCCACCCTGCGCATCGGCGCTCCTGGTCCCATGGGACGGATCCTCGTCGACGGCGAGCCCGGCAACGACATCGTGCCCGCCTGCGCGCCCGCTCCGGGGGAGACGGTGATCGTGAAGCCGGGGAAGGGCGCCTTCTGGGCCACGGGCCTCCACGACCTGCTTCGCGGCCACGGCGTCACGCACCTCATCGTGGCCGGCGTGACCACCGAGGTGTGCGTGCAGACGACGATGCGCGAGGCCAACGACCGCGGGTACGAGTGCCTCCTGGTCGAGGACGCCACCGAGAGCTACTTCGCGGCCTTCAAGGAGGCCACGCTCGACATGGTGCGGGCGCAGGGCGGCATCGTGGGCTGGACGGCGCCCTTCGCGGCGGTGCGCGCGGCGTTGCCGTAGCGTTCCGTCCCGCCGTCGTGGGATGCTCGGGGGCACCGTGCGCCGCCCGAATCGCCGGCTCCCTCGTCCTCGTCGTCTGCGCCGCCGAGCGCTCCCCGTGAGCCCGTGACCATGCCTCCCGCCGCACGTGAAGGGCACGTGCCCGTCCCCGGCGCGCGCCTCTGGCATCTCGACACGGGTGGAACCGGCCCCGCCGTCGTCCTGATGCACGCGGCCACGGGGAGCGCGCGCGTGTGGGAGCATCAGCTTCCCGCGTTCACGGGCGCCGGGCATCGCGTGATCGCGTTCGACCGGCGCGGGTGGGGACGCACCCTGATCGATGACTCCGGCCCCCAGCCCGGCACCGCGGCGGACGATCTCCACGCCCTCGTCGACCATCTCGGTATCGACCGTTTCCACCTCGTGGGCACCGCGGCCGGTGGCATCTCGGCGCTGGACTTCGCGGTGTCGTTCCCGCGGCGGCTGCGGAGCCTCGTCGTCGCCAACAGCATCGGGGGCGTCCAGGACCCGGAGTACCTCGCGCTGGGCCGGAGGTTGCGGCCGCCCGAGTTCGAGGCGCTGCCACCGGAGCTGCGCGAGCTGGGGCCGGCCTATCGCGCCGCCGAACCGGAGGGCACGCGGCGCTGGATCGAGCTGGAGCAGGTGAGCCGGCCCGCCGGGCCGCGCGCCGCCGCGCAGCCCACGCGAAACCGCCTGACGTTCGCGCTGCTCGAGACGCTCGCCGTGCCCACGCTCTTCCTCACCGGCGGCGCCGACCTCTACTCACCGCCTCCCGTGGTCGCGCTGTTCGCGGCCCGGGTCCCCGGTGCCCAGTCGCTGACGGTGCCCGACGTCGGGCACTCGGCCTACTGGGAGCGGCCCGACGTGTTCAACGCCTCCGTGCTGGGCTTCGTCGGCCGGCACCAGGCGATTGAGCTAGCATGAACGTCATGCTCGGCATCGACGGGCGAAGCTCGGTGGAGACGGCGTGGACCGCGTGACGCTCGAGGTGATCGGGGCGGCGCTCCTCGGCATCGCCGAGGAGATGGGCGTCGCCCTCATCAAGTCGTCGTACTCGACCAACATCAAGGAGCGGCAGGACTGCTCCACCGCCATCTTCGACGCGCGCGGCGAGGTCATCGCGCAGGCCGAGCACATCCCCATGCATCTCGGCTCGCTGCTCGGCGTGGTGCGCGAGATCCTCGCGCGCTACCCCGCCGAGGGCCTGGCCGCGGGGGACGTGTTCGTGTCGAACGATCCCTACACGGGCGGCGGCACGCATCTGCCCGACATCAACCTGGTGAGCCCGGTGTTCGCGGACGGGGCGCTCTTCGGCTTCGTCGCCAACATCGCGCACCACGCCGACCGGAGCGGCGAGCGCATCCGCACGATCTGGGACGAGGGCCTCCGCATCACGCCCATCCGCCTGGTCGCCGCCGGCGAGATCTGCGAGGACGTGATGGAGCTGCTCCTCGCCAACTTCGCGCTGCCCGCCGAGCGGCGCGGGGACTTCCGGGCCCAGATCGCGGCCAACCGCCTCGGCGAGCGGCGGCTCGGCGAGCTGATCGCGCGCTACGGGGCCGGCGCGGTGCGCGCGGCGTGCGAGGAATCGCTGGCCTACGGCGAGCGCAAGATCCGCGCCGCCATCGCGGCGCTGCCCGACGGCGTGTACCGCTTCGCCGACGCCATGGACGACGACGGCGTGACGCCCGGGGCCATTCCCATCGCCGTTGCCATCACCAAGCGCGGCGACGCGATGTCGCTCGACTTCGCGGGCAGCGGGCCCCAGTGCGCGGGCGACATCAACGTGGTCTACTTCGCGCTCCTCGCCACCGTGTACTACGCGCTCAAGGCCGTGCTGGACCCGACCGTCCCCGCCAACGGCGGCTTCTACCGGGCCATCGAGGTCACGGCGCCCGAGGGCAGCATCGTCAACGCGCGGCCGCCCGCGCCGGTGGCGTGGCGGACGCAGACCTGCCAGCGCATCGCCGACGTGGTGCTGGGCGCGCTCGCGCAGGTGGTGCCGGAGCGTGTGCCCGCGGCCGGCAACGGCGCCAACTGCGCGATGGTCTTCTCCGGCACCCATCCGCGGACGGGCGCGCTCTACGTGTACCTGGAGACGCTCGCGGGCGGGGCGGGGGCCACCGCGGGCGGCGACGGGCCCGACGCCGTGCAGGTCCACGTGACCAACACGTCGAACCTGCCGGTGGAGGCGCTCGAGTCGGAGTATCCGCTGCTGGTGAACGAGTACGCGCTGGTCGAGGGGAGCGGGGGCGCGGGCCGGCACCGGGGCGGCCTGGGCCTTCGCCGCACCATCGAGGTGCTGGACCACGACGCCCGCTTCCTCGGCACCACCGAGCGCGCGCGGGTGGCGCCCTGGGGGCTCTGCGGGGGTGGGCCCGGTGGCCTCGCGCGGCTCGTGCTCAACCCGGGCGGCGCGGGCGAGCAGGAGCTGCCCCCGAAGGTGTGGGGCCATCCGCTCCGCGCCGGCGACCGCGTGGCCATCGACACGCCCGGCGCGGGCGGGTACGGGCCACCCGAGGAGCGCGCCGCCGCGGACCGAGAGGACGACGACCGGAACGGCATCGCCCCGGCCGAGAGCCGGTCCCGCCCCCGCCGCGCGATCCCGCGGAGCAGCGCCCCTTGACACAAGGGCGCGCGCCGCTCAGGCTCGAAGACGCTGGCCGGATCGCTCCATGAACCGTCACGACGTCGCTGCGCGCGTCGCCTCGGCCTGCCCGAGGGCATGGCCCCGCCCGCCCCCACCACGCCCCGTCCCTCAGGTCGTCCGTGTCCACGGGATGCAGCGTCGCAGTTCCCTTCACGGGAGGACGGACCATGCCCCACTACCTGAGTGACGAGGAGCTCCGGAGGACGGCGCCGGCCGAGACCGCGTCGTTCCCGTCCCCGATCCCGACCCAGATCGTCTCCAACGGCGAGTTCAACCCGCTGCCGCAGACGACCGAGCAGCGGCGCGTGGAGCACCGCATCGCCGAGCTCGCCGGCACGCTCGGCCGGCGCCACGGCATGACCCGTCGCCGCTTCCTGGCCTCGAGCGCCGGCATGGCCGCCGCGTTCCTCGCCATGAACGAGGTGTACGGCCGCGTCTTCGACGTGGAGACCGCGGAAGCCGCGTCACCCGGCGTGGCCGACACGCGGGCGAAGGGCCTGGCCGGCCAGCCGATCATCGACGTGCAGACGCACTTCGTCCGTGACGACTTCAACCAGGCGGGCCTGCTCGACCTGGCCAAGTACGCCAAGCAGCACTGGCACCCCACCCTCGCCGGCGAGTCGAGCCTCGCGCGCTACAAGTTCGAGAACTACGTGAAGGAGGTCTTCGTCGACAGCGACACGAAGATCGCGCTCCTCTCCGGGGCGCCCTTCGACGACCGGACGTGGGATCTGCTCACCAACGACCAGATCGCGGCGGCGCGCGCGGCCATCAACAAGATCGCCGGCTCGCGGCGCCTGCTCGGCCACGCCGTGTTCACGCCCAAGCGCGCGGGCTGGATGGAAGAGGTGGACCGGGCCATCGCCACGCTCAAGCCCGACAGCTGGAAGGGCTACACCATCGGCGATCCGCTCTTTCCGTCCAAGGAGCAGTCGTACTGGTGGCTGGACGACGACAAGCTGATGTACCCGTTCTACGAGAAGATCATCAAGTCCGGCATCCGCACCGTCTGCGTCCACAAGGGCCTGCTGCCCGCGGACTACGAGACCTCGTGGCCGGGGGTGTGGGAGTACGCCACCGTCAAGGACGTGGGCAAGGCGGCCAAGGACTTCCCGCAGGTGAACTTCGTCATGTACCACGGCGCCCTGCGCGCTTTCCTCGAGACGCCAGACGCCGTGCTCAAGGAGTTCCAGGACACCGGCCGCATCAAGTGGGCTACCGATCTCGCGGAGATCCCGGCCAAGTTCGGCGTCAAGAACGTGTACGCGGAGATCGGGACGGCCTTCGCCAACTCCGCGGTGGCGAACCCGCGCTTCGCGGCGGCGTTCGTGGGCACGCTCGTGCGCGGCATGGGCGCGGACCACGTGCTGTGGGGCAGCGACTCCGTCTGGTACGGCTCGCCGCAGTGGCAGATCGAGGCGCTGCGCCGCCTCGAGATCCCGGCCGACATGGCCAAGCAGCACAACTTCGCCCCGCTGGGGCCGGCCACGGGGAAGGTCAAGACCGCCATCTTCTCCGGCAACGCCTCCCGCCTCTATGGGATCCGGCCCCAGACGGCGCTGGGCGAGATCCGGCAGGACCAGATCGCGGCCATCAAGGCCGAGTACGCGGACATGGGCGGCATGCGCACCAACGCGCGCTACGGCTACGTGGCGCGGCCGCGCGCCTGAGCGCGGAAGCGACCGGGACGTCGGGGCCCGGCGGCTCGCGCCGGGCTCCGCTCGTCGGTGTTCCCAGCGCGCTCATTCGTCGGTGTTCCCAGCGCGCTCATTCCAGGGGCGGCGGGTGGGGGCCCGGGGTCGCGGGGCGACGTTGCACGCGTGCGCTGCCCCGCTGGGACTGGGCTCCATCCGGGCGCGCGGGGTCCGAGGCCGGTTGGAGGGGAAGCACCCCTCGACCCCGGGCCCCCACCCACCGCCCCTGCCGGCGCGCTGTTGACTGCACGGCTCGGAATTCGCCCCCACTTGCCGTCGCCGGGGTTCGCTCCTCGCCTTGACTTGCCCCTCGCCCTCGCGCCATCCTCCGCCGCATGGACCTCGAGCTTCGCGACCGTACCGCCGTAGTGACCGGATGCAGCGTGGGCATCGGCAGGGAGATCGCGCGGGTGCTTGCCGGCGAGGGGGTGACGTGCCTGGTCGTCGCGCGGCGTGGCGACCTCCTGAAGACGCTCCAGGACGAGATCGAGGCCGCGGGCTGGCCGCGCCCGCACGCGCGGGCGATCGACCTCGCGGACCGCGCGTCGGTCCCCGCGCTCCGCGACGAGGCCCTCGCGCGTCTGGGCCGCGTGGACATCCTGGTGAACAACGCGGGCGGCTCGCGGCCCACCGCGGTGGACGCGCCCGATCCCATCTGGGACGAGTCGTTCGCGATCAACTTCAGCGCCGTCCGCCGTCTCACGCAGGCGCTCCTGCCGGGCATGATCGAGCGCCGCTGGGGCCGCATCCTGAACGTCACCGGCTCGTCCGAGCCCTCGGGCACCAACGCGGCCGGCCCGGCCAAGGCGGCCGTCCATGCGTGGGCGAAGGGGCTCTCCCGCGACGTGGGCCGTCACGGCATCACCGTGAACTGCCTCGCGCCCGGGCGCATCCACAGCGAGCAGATCGACGAGCGCCTGCATCCCACGCCGGAGAGCCGGGAGCAGTTCGCCCGCCAGATCCCCCTCGGCTACTTCGGCGATCCATCGGACATGGCGTACCTGGTCGCGTTCCTCTGCTCGCCCAAGGCCCGGTACATCACCGGCGAACGCATCCACGTGGACGGCGGCCTCCGCCGCGGCTACTGATCCGAGGCGCCCCGGGGAGGCCCGCCATGCCGAAAGTCAACGAGCACTACCAGAGCCTGCGGGCGAGCTATCTCTTCGCGGAGATCCGGAAGCGGACGAAGGCCTTTCGCGACGCGCACCCGGACGTCCGGCTCGTCAACCTCGGCATCGGCGACGTGACCCAGCCCCTGCCGCCCGCGGCGATCCGCGCGCTCCACGACGCGACCGACGAGCTGGCGCGCGCCGAGACGTTCAAGGGCTACGGTCCGTACGCCGGCTACGAGTTCCTGCTGTCCGAGATCGCCGCCCACGACTACGGGGCGCGCGGGATCCGCCTCGGCCCCGACGAGATCTTCGTGTCGGACGGCGGCAAGAGCGACAGCGCGAACATCCAGGAGATCTTCGCGACGGACTGCGTGGTCGCCCTCATGGACCCCGTCTATCCCGTGTACGCCGACAGCAACGTCGCGGCGGGACGGTCGGGGCCGGCCGACGAGAGCGGGCGCTACCCGGGCTTCGTCTACCTGTCGTGCACGGCGGACAACGACTTCCGCCCCGCGCTGCCGGACGGGCACGTGGACCTGATCTACCTCTGCTACCCGAACAACCCCACCGGCGCCGTCGCGACGCGCGAGGTCCTCGCGCGCTGGGTCGAGTACGCGCACGCCCACGACGCCACGATCCTGTTCGACGCGGCGTACGAGGCCTACGTGGCCGACCAGGACGTGCCGCGCTCCATCTACGAGATCGACGGCGCGCGCGAGGTGGCGATCGAGTCGCGGAGCTTCTCGAAGACGGCCGGCTTCACCGGCCTGCGCCTGGCCTACACGGTGGTGCCGAAGGAGGCGCGGGGCCGGGGCGCGGACGGCTCGGCGCGGAGCCTGAACGCGCTCTGGACACGCCGCGTCGGCATGAAGTCCAACGGGCCGCCGTACGTGATCCAGAAGGCGGCGGCCGCCGTCTACACGCCGGAAGGGCAGAAGCAGGTGCGCGCGCTCATCGACGGCTACATGGCCAACGCGCGGATCATCGTGGATGGCCTCACCGCGGCCGGCCTCACCGTGTACGGCGGCCGGAACGCGCCCTACATCTGGCTGCGCACGCCGGGTGGCGGCTCGTCGTGGGACTTCTTCGACCGGATGCTGAACGAGGCCCACGTGCTCGGCGCGCCGGGCGCCGGCTTCGGCCCGAGCGGCGAGGGCTACTTCCGCCTCACCGCGTTCGGCTCGCGCGCCGACGCGGAGGAGGCGGTGGCGCGCATCCGCGCGCGGCTGTGACCCGCGCCAACGCCCGGCGCATCCTCACGGGAACGTGGTGCTCATCCACTGGTTGTAGCTCCGGAGCACCGTAGCGTCCGTGATGTCCAGAATGATCTTCGGGAGGAGGAACTGCGCGAGAGGACCCTCCTGGTCGGTCGAAGGGATCCCGCCCATCCGTTCGGAGCGGCGGACCCGTGTCTGGAACTCCTCCGGCGACGACTCGATGCAGGCCAGCCCGGTGTCCCGATTGAACCGTCGCAGCAGCTCACGCGCGCGCTCCAGGAGCATCTGGTATTGCTGGCCGAACGCGGCGTTGATCGCCGTGTCGAGGTCGGACAGGAATTCCTTGTCGCGCGCGAGGTCGTACTGGATGGAGTCGAACGGCCGCAGGTCGACGGGAACGTCCTTCGGCTCATCCTGGGTCAGGAAGAGAACCGGTTTTCCGGCCGCGTGGGCGAGGCCGATCTCGTAGAAGACGTTCGGGTTGCCCCCGGTGATGTCGCCGATGATGAGGTCGGCACGGAGGATCTGGTCCCGGATCTTGTCCATCAGGGGCTTCGTCAGGACGGCGGCATCGCCGCGCGCGACTCGGAGGCCGTGGTTCTCCTCGAGGTGCCGCTGGATGTACAGGTAGAAGAAATTCAGCTCGGGACGGAAGGGCATTGCGACGAAGCAGTACTTGGGCTGCTTCGCCACGAGGCTACTCGGTGAGCTTCGACGCCTGGTAGCTGAGGAATCGCGACATCTGCCGCTTCAGCGTGCTCGGATTCGTCGGGTCGTAGGTGACGATGTTGTAGCTCGCGATGTCGAAGGGCAGGTCGCCCTTGGCGTGCGTGCTGAGCAGGATCACCGTCGGCTTGCCTAGCGAGGTCGCGATCCCCAGCTCATAGAAGACGGCCGGGCTCGGCGAGGACACGTCGGCGACGATCACGTCGGCCTGGCGCATCGCTTCCGAGAGGTCGCTCGCCGCCTGCGCTCCACGAGTGCGGGGCTCTGCAACAGAGACGGTGTCGACCGATGCCTCGCGGAAGGCTTCTTCGAGCGGACCGCGACTCGGCCCGTCGGGCGAGTTCTGTGGAGCCGAGCACCAAGGCTCTCATCTTCCGCGCCATATCGTGTCCCTTTCGTCTACTCGGCGGCCGCTTGCAGCGTAGCACGGACCATGAGCGCTGTCCGGCCCCTCTCCGGACGGCACAGCAGTCGGGTGGCGCCGATTGACCGCCGTGGGGCGACCGCCTACTCTGTCGGGTCAAGCGCTCCGAGAGGCGTCGGACGCCGCGGGTCGCTCCGGAGAGCTCCGGTGGCCCGGCAAGTCGAGGAAGGAGAGACCCGATGAGTCTACCCACGACGATGCAGGCGACCGTGCTCATGGCCCCGGACCGGTTCGAGCTGCTCGAGCGGCCGGTGCCGCGGGTCGGGCCAGAGGACTGCCTGGTCCGCGTGCGCGCCTGTGGCATCTGCGGCACCGACCTGAAGATCATCCACGGCGGCCTCCCGCACATGCCGCCCTACGGTGAGTTCATCTTCGGCCACGAGTACGCCGGCGACATCGTCGCGGTGGGCGAGACGGTGGACGAGTTCCGCGTGGGGGACCGCGTGGTCGTCGAGGCGCACATGGGCTGCCGGCGGTGCGAGAACTGCATCCGCGGGCTCTACACCGCGTGCCTGAACTTCGGCAACGCGCGGCGCGGCCACCGGGCCAACGGCTTCACCACCAACGGCGGGCTCGCCGAGTACGCGCTGAACCACGTCAACACGCTCTACCGCATCCCCGACGAGGTGTCGTACGAGGAGGCGGTGGTGGTGATGACGGCGGGCAGCCCGCTCTACGGCCTCGAGCGGGCCGGCGGCTACTTCGCGGGGGAGACCGTCGCGGTGCTCGGCCCCGGGCCCATCGGGCTCATGGCCGTGCAGCTCGTCAAGGCGCTCGGAGCGGTCCGCGTGATCCTCACCGGCACGCGGCCAGGGCGGCTGGCGCTCGGCAAGGAGCTGGGCGCCGACGTGATCGTGAACGCGCGCGAGCAGGACCCGGTGACGGTGGCCCGCGAGGCCACGGGCGGCCGCGGCGTGGACGTGACGATCGAGTGCGCGGGCGGGGACGACACCTTCGACCAGGCGATCAAGATGACCAAGCCGGGCGGCCGCGTCATCCTGGTGGCCTTCTACCACGGGCCCATCACCGCGGACGTGGGCGACGCCGTGCGCCGCAACCTGACGATCTACACCGAGCGTGGGGAGGGCGGCACCAGCGTCGGCCGCGCGCTGGCCATGCTCGCCGCGGGCCGCATCCAGGCCCAGCCCCTCGTGAGCCAGACGTTCCCCCTCGCCGAGGTGCACCGCGGCTTCGAGGTGGCGGAGAAGCGCATCGGCGACCCGATCAAGGTGGTGTTCCACCCGTGAGCCGGCGGGCTGACGGGCAGGCGCGTGGCGTGCGGCTGATGGATCGGCCGTTCCGCTCGACGAAGTGCTCCGTGGGCCGACGGATCCCATGGCCCTCGCGCGGCTCCTCGTGGGCCGCACGAACCAGGAGCGCGAGGCGGCGGTCGCGGCCTACCTGACCCACCGCGGCTGGGTCTTCTCGCGGCATGCGTTCGCCTCGGTCGAGGGGCGCGGCGAGAACTACGAGGTCGACGTGGGCGAGGGCGACCGCATCCTCGTCCTCGCTGCCCACCACGACGCCGTGCCCGACAGCCCGGGGGCGAACGACAATGCCGTCGCCGTCGGCATCCTGCTCCACCTGGCCGAGCGGCTCGCGCGCCGCCGGCCCGCCGGGCTCCGCGTGCGCTTGCTCTTTCCGGCGGCGGAGGAGGGCGGCTACCTCGGCGCGCGCGCCTACGTGCAGGACCGTCCACTCGACGGCATCGTCGGCGTGCTCAGCCTCGAGCTCTGCGGGATCGGCGATTCACTGGTCGTCTGGGACGCGGACGTCCCCACGCCGTTCCTCCGGTCCGTGAGCGCCGCGATGGAGAAGCTCGGTCGTCGGCCCGACGAGAGCTACCACGTGGTCGGCCGCATCCCGGTGTTCGGGAGCGACCACCGGGCCTTCGCCGCCGCCGGCATTCCGGCCTACGGCCTGAGCATCGTGCCGGCCCGCGAGGCCGACGCCCTGCGCCGGTTCGTGCTGAATCCCACGGAGAGCCCGTTGGGCGCGGACGGCCGCATCCCACCGCCCTTCGATACCTACCACACGCCCGGCGACTCGCTGGCCACCCTCGATCCTGCCGCGTGCGCCGCCGTTGCTCGCGGCGCTGGAGGCCGTCATCGCCGAGCTGGGCTGAGGCGCGGTCAGTCTCGTCTCGAATACCAGTCCAGCACTCGCAAGGCGCGGAGGGTGTTCCACCGGCTCGGCCGGCCCTCGCGTTCGTCCGTCTCGATCGGCATCTTGCCGGGGTGCTGCGTCTCGAGCGGCCACCTGCCGTCGTGGTCGCGCTTCGACGTGACCAGGTCGATCGCGTCGGCCACGCGCTCGTCAGGCACGACGCCGGCGCGGCGCAGGTGCTCGAGTCCCCGCAACACGTCGTAGTGCCACCACGTCGGGAAGGCGAAGCGCGTCCACGCGGAGCCGCCCTTGCGATCTCGCTCGATCACCTCGCCGGTCGACCTCCGGCGGAAGAGGCGGCGCTCGAGCAAGTACTGCTGCCCGCGGAGACGGGCGCCCGTCACCTCTGGGCTGTTCCCGATGGACCGTTCGTATTCGAGCAGGGCTTCGAGCACGCAGATGGTGGTGTTGAACGATGACCGCGTCGAGCCGTTGGGCGCCTCGCAGTTCCAGCCACCGTCGGCCAGCTGCTCGCCGAGCAGCCGGTGGACGATGCCCCGGACGTCCTGGCCGAAGTAGGCGCCGACCGCCGCCACCTGCCCGTTGATACAGGGCTCGACCTCGCCTTGGAAGAAGGCATGGCCATCACATTCCGGCGGGCCGCATCCCTGCCACGTCACCCGGTCGCGGACGAGGCCCACGGCGCAGCGTGCCTGGTCGCTCGCGGGATCGAGACCCATGTCCCGCAGCAGCATCAGGACGTGCATGGTGGAGTTCCACCCGCGGTTCCACGCCGCGGCGCCCCATCGCGCGTCGGCCGCCTGGCGGGCGAGCAGCCGCGCGCCCGCGCCCTCGCTGGCGACTCGCGCGCGCTCGGCCGCGACCTCGTCCGCCGGCGCATCGGTCAGGTCGCGCATCACCTGCCAGCGGATCGAAGGATCGGAAGCGAGCAGCCAGCGTATGACCGAGGGCTGCGGCCTTGTGGCGTGCCGTCTGGGTAGATTGGTCGCCATCGACTACTTCCAGCATGCCCTGGTCATCCGGTGGTGTCCCGATTGCGGTGGAAATAGCGGCGCGGCTTCCGGTCATTCAATGATCTGACCCGCCTGCAGTCGTAGCGATTGCGGGATCGTGAGACCGATCTCCCGCGCGATGCGGAGATTGAGGGCGAGTCCGACCTCGTCGTAGTTTTCAACCGGTAGGTCCTTCGGGTGCCGCCCCGACAGGATCCGCTGGACATGCTTCGCCGACAGACGGCCGATCTGTTGGTAGTTGGTACCGTAGCTCGCAAGGGCGCCTTTGGCGACCAAGCTTTGCTCATGGAACATCGTCGGTAACTTCTTGCCCCTTGTGGCCTCGATGATCAGCAGCGCCTGGCTTGTTTCCAGCAAGCCCGGCGTGTGGAAGTAGGCGTCCGCTTCTCGCGACTTGAGCCCCTGCAGGTTCAGGCGGAGTTCCTCGATCGAGGCCACGTGCCGCTCGACAACCTGCACGCCTAACTGCCGCGCGGCGTCCCGGCCGAGCCGGGCGTTCTCTCTCGAGAGCGGCTCACCGGGGTTGTAGAACGTTACCACCCGACGGAGCCTCGGGATCATCTCCTTCAGGACTGCTAGGCGCTTTGCGGTGATGTCGCGCGTGACGCCGTGGACGCCGGTCAACCGCCCGCCCGGTTTCCCCGGGCTCTCCACCAGCCCCAACGCGACCGGATCGGCCCCAACGTAGAACACGATAGGGGTCCGTGCCGTCGCCCGTCTTGCCGAGATCGTGACTTGCGAGGTGACCGTGTAGATGAGGTCGACTTTCCCTCGTTCGAGATCCCTCGCCGCCTGCTCGGCCGCATTCGGATCGGCCTCGATCTCCCGGATGTCCAGGACGAGCTGTTTACCCTCTTCGAGCCCGAGTTCCCGGAGCCCTTGCCGCAGTCCGTCCACCACCACGTGGTGATGGCCGCTGACGTGGATGATCCCCACGCGATGCACGTGTCCCGGGCGGTTGCCCCCGGACGGCGTACGGCGCGGCGAGCAAACCGAGGGCGAGGGCGACTGCGAGCGGAGCGCGTTTGATCATCAAGCCGCCACTGCGGTGTGCTGGCTGAGCACCGGGACGATCTTCCGCCAGCCGTCGATTCGGCGCAACGTGATCTGCCCGCTCGCCGCGAGGCTAGAGAGCAAGACCAGCGCCGCGTCTTCGCTTGGCGGCGAGCCCTGCGTGTTCACGCGGCGGCGAAACTCCTCATGGCGCCGCTCGATCACGTTCGTGCTGCGCGGCGCTTTCCACTGCGTTGTCGGGAGGCGAAAGAACGTGAGGAGTTCGTCGCCACCTTCTCGAGGGCTCGTCACCACGCCCGAGCAGCGCTTGGCCCACGTGCGCTCGAAAGTCGCGTAGGCGGTGCGGTGTTGCGCGGGAGGGTGGCCAGGGTGTTGCCGCGCCTCGGTGACCCGAGGGCGCGACCGGGTCCGGATGCGGCGAAGGCCGCGATGCGCGTCGTCGATTCGTGAGGCGGCGAGGCTCCTCGGTGCCTGGGCGGCCCACACGGGCGGCAGCAGCCGGATCCTTCCGGCCGCAGCCTGGCTACTCCGGCGCCAGCCAGATGGTGTCGAGCTGGCTGTTCAGGTAGTGGCTGGGCGTGATCGTCCACCCGCGCACGCGCGAGTTGTGCGGGATGATCCGGTGCCACCAGAGGAGCGGCACCACGTGGGCCTGGTCGTCGAGGACGCGCTTCTCGAACTCGCGCACCAGCTTCTTGCGCTCCTCGGGGTCGCGGGCGCGGGCCTGGCGGTCGTAGAGGCCGTCGAGGACGCGATCGGTGTAGCGGCCGTAGTTGCCGTCGGCGCGATCGGTGGACTGGAACACCGCCAGGTCGAGGTCCGGCTCCACGATGTAGCCGCACCACGCGGCGATGCTCATCTCGAAGTCGCCGGAGCGCAGCGCGCTGAACCACGCCGCGCTCTCCATCACCTTCTGGGTCACGTTGAGGCCGATCTTCCGCCACTGGTCGATGAGCCAGATGGTGGCGGGCTCGTAGGGCTCGGGCAGGTTGCGGTTGGTGAAGACGAACGAGAACCCGTCGGGGACGCCGGCCTCGCGGAGGAGCCGCCGGGCCTCGCGCCGGTTGGCTTCGATGTCGCGGCCGAAGCCGGCCAGCCGCGTCAGCTCCGCCTCGGACGCCGCGTAGGGCGTGCCGGGCACCTGGAGGCCGCCCACCTCCTTCATGATCGTGATCTTCGACAGGTTCTTCGACCCGTCCCAGCGGTCCAGGGCCAGGCTGAGCGCGCGCCGCACCCGCGGGTCGTCGAACGGCTTCTTCTCGTGGTTGGCCCACGCGAACATCAGGCAGTCCCACGGGCTCTCCTTGACGGTGATCTTCGCGCCCATGGCCTTCACCAGCTCGTCCCGGCGCGCCGGGTTGAACGAGCGGAACTCGATCATCGCCCGCTCCCCGCGCACGGCCGCGATGCGCGCGCTGGTGTTGGGCACGAAGAAGGCGCGATAGCCGTCGAGGTAGGGCTTCCCCTTGTCCCAGTAGTCGGCGAACTTCTTGCCCACCCAGTGCGAGCCCTTCACGTGCTCGACGAACGTGAACGGCCCGGTGCCCATCACGTTGGACTCGTACCAGCGCGGATCCTTGGCGATGAGGTCGGCCTTGTAGATGAAGTTCCAGGGCGAGGCGAGGCTCGCGAGGAAGCCGGCCGACGGGTGCTTGAGCCGGAAGATCACGGTCTGGGCGTCGGCCGCCTCGATCGCCTCGATGACGGTGTACTGCCCCTTGCGCGGGCTGGTGACGCCGGGCGGCGGATTGGCGATCTTGTCGTAGCTCGCCTTCACGTCGCGGGCGGTGAGGGTGGAGCCGTCGTGGAACTTCACGCCGCGGCGGACCTTGAACGTGTAGGTGAGGCCGTCGCCGGAGATCGTCCAGCTCTCGGCGAGGTCGCCGACCACCTTCGTGCCCGTGGGGTCGGTGGGCTCCGTGCGCAGGAGCGTGCTGTAGTGCGGGGCGATGGGATGGATGAGGCCGAACGTCTCCTCCCGGTGCCCGTCGTAGCTCGGCATCTCGGAGCCGACGACGAACGTCAGCTCGCCGCCGTGGCGCGGGGCCTGGGCGTGAGCGGCCGGGCGCGCCGGCGGCGAGCGACGCGACGAGCGATCAGGACGACGGCGACGAGAGCGGGGCGAAAGCCTCGATGCATGGGCGCTCCTCTCGGAACGAGTTGGGGTCACGCGTGAGCCGGAGGGTCACGCGGGCGCGATCTTGGCACGCGCCGAACAAGGTGTCCACTCCGCTCGACGGGCCGGGTATGATAGCGCCCGATCCCATCCCCCCTCGCGAGGAGCCGTCATGACAGCCATCAGCCAGTCCGTCAGCCTCGACCGCCGCGGTCGCGTCGCCGTCCTCACCGTGGACAACCCGCCCGTGAACGCGCTCAGCCAGCACGTGCGCCAGGGGCTCGACGAGGGCATCCGTCAGGCCGTGGCCGACGCCGCCGTGGGCGCCGTGGTCATCACGTGCGCCGGCCGCACGTTCATCGCCGGCGCCGACATCACCGAGTTCGGCAAGCCGCCCCGCGAGCCCGGGCTGCACGGCGTGCTGGACCGGATCGAGGGCTGCTCGAAGCCGGTGATCGCCGCCATCCACGGGACCGCGCTGGGCGGCGGCCTCGAGGTGGCGCTGGCGTGCCACTACCGGGTGGGCGTCAAGAGCGCGCGGTTCGGGCTGCCCGAGGTGAAGCTGGGCCTGCTCCCCGGCGCGGGCGGCACCCAGCGGCTGCCGCGCGTGGCCGGCGTGGAGAAGGCGCTCTCGATGATCGTCAGCGGCGACCCGATCGGGGCCGACGAGGCGCTCCGGACCGGCCTCATCGACGAGATCGTGGACGGCGCCGACCTGACCGCGGCCGGTTGCGCCTTCGCGGAGAAGGTGCTCGCGGACAAGCGGCCCCTCAAGAAGATCCGCGACCTCGACGACAAGGTGGCCGCGGTGCGCGGCAAGCCCGAGGTGTTCGCGAACTTCCGCAAGTCGGTCGCCCGCCAGACCCGCGGCTTCCGCGCGCCCGAGAACTGCATCAAGGCGGTGGAGGCGGCGGTGAGCCTGCCCTTCGACCAGGGCCTGGCGCGCGAGCGCGAGCTGTTCGCGGAGCTGATGGCCTCTGCGGAATCCAAGGCCCAGCGCTACTTCTTCTTCGCGGAGCGCGAGGCGGCCAAGATCCCCGACGTGCCGGCCGACACCCCGCCGCGCGACGTGAAGAAGGCCGCGGTCATCGGGGCCGGCACGATGGGCGGCGGCATCGCCATGAACTTCGCCAACGCGGGCATCCCCGTGACGGTGGTGGAGGTGGCGCAGGAGGCGCTGGACCGCGGGATCGGCGTGGTGCGGAAGAACTACGAGGCCACCGCGGCGCGCGGCCGTCTCACGCCCCAGGACGTCGAGAAGCGGATGGGCCTCATCCGCGGCACCACCGACTTCGGCGCCATCGCCGACGCCGACCTGGTCGTGGAGGCGGTCTTCGAGGAGATGCCGATCAAGAAGGAGGTCTTCGCGCGCCTCGACAAGATCGCCAAGCCCGACGCCGTGCTCGCCACCAACACGTCCACCCTGGACGTGAACGAGATCGCCTCCGCCACCGCGCGGCCGGAGAGCGTGATCGGCATGCACTTCTTCAGCCCGGCCAACGTGATGCGCCTGCTGGAGAACGTGCGCGGGGTCAAGAGCTCGCCAACCACGATCGCCACCGCGATGACGATCGGCCGGCGCATCGCCAAGGTGCCCGTGCTCGTCGGCGTGTGCTACGGCTTCGTCGGCAACCGCATGCTCCACCAGCGTGGGATCCAGGCCGATCGGCTCATCCTGGAGGGCGCGCTGCCGCACCAGGTCGACAAGGTCCTCTACGACTTCGGGTTCCCGATGGGCCCGTTCGCCATGAGCGACCTCGCCGGCCTCGACGTGGGCTGGCGGATCCGCAAGGGGCGCGGCGTCACCTCGCCGGTGGCCGACCGGATCTGCGAGCTCGGCCGCTTCGGGCAGAAGACGGGCGCCGGCTACTACACCTACGACGCGAACCGCACGCCGAGCCCGGACACCGAGGTGGAGAAGATCATCGTGCAGGTGTCGGCGGAGCAGGGGATCACGCGGCGCCACGTCACGGACGAGGAGATCCTGCAGCGTCTCCTCTACCCGATGGTGAACGAGGGCGCCAAGATCCTCGAGGAGAAGATCGCCATCCGGCCGAGCGACATCGACGTGATCTGGGTGTACGGCTACGGCTGGCCGGTGTACCGCGGCGGCCCGATGTTCTGGGCGGACCAGATCGGGCTCAAGGCCGTCCGCGACCGGATGGCGCAGTTCCAGCGCGAGACCGGCGACGCGTTCTGGACGCCGGCCCCGCTGCTGTCGCGCCTCGCCGACCAGGGCAAGGGCTTCCTCGCGTCATAGCCGAGACGGCGGAGCCTCGGGCTACCCTCGAAGTCGCGTGTCTGCCCGGGGGCATGGTGGCGGCAGGGGCGCGGCCACCTGTTCGCGACTGGGCCGTTGTTACTGTGTCGATAGTACGCATGGCGCGAAAGTACAGCCCCCGGGTGCCGCAACTACCTCTTGCGGAGGCCCTCGAAGCCTCCCTTCGGCTGGTACACCTCTTGCTCGCGTGCCGGACATGGACCCCAGTCTGTCCGCGGAGCGGAGGTAGAGAGACATGGTAAGGATCGCCGCACACACCCCACGGGGATCCGAGGACGTGATCGAGTCCGCGATCTCGTTCTTCGGCCCCGGCGGGCTTGGTCTGCAGATGAATCATCGGGCCGCCGACCACGTCAGCTTCGAGGGCGGCGGCGGCTTCGTCACGGTCGACTCGGTCCGCCTGGAGGGCCAGAACGAGGTGACCGTGATCGCCCAGGAGTGGGAGCTGCACGCCAGCCGCTTCATGCGCCAGTTCTGACCCTCCGGGCCGGGCCCCGTGCCCGGCCCACCGGCGCAGATCCCCGTCTCAGATCAGCTCGCGCACCCGGTCCGACAGCACGGTGAGAGCGATGGCTCCGCGGTTCGGCTCTCCGCGCACGAGCGCGGTGGCGAGCTTCGAGACCTGGCCGGCCGTGACCTTGGGCGGGTAGGGCGGCTCGAACGGGTCGACGCGCGCTTCCACGATCACGGGACCGGGCGTGGCCAGCGCCTCGTCGAGGACCGCGCCGCACTGCAACGGATCGTCCACCATGAAGCCCGTGCCGCCGCAGCAGCGCGCGAACATGGCGAAGTCGATCGGCTGGAGGTCGCAGCCGTACTCCGGGTTGCCCAGGAACACCATCTGTTCCCACTTGATCATGCCGAGCGTGTCGTTCTTCACCACCACCACCTTGATGGGCAGCCGGTACTTGACCGCGGTGGCGAACTCCGCCATGAGCATCGAGAACCCGCCGTCGCCCACGAACGCCACCACCTGCCGGTCCGGGTAGGCGACCTGCGCGGCGATCGCGTACGGCAGGCCGTTGGCCATCGTGGCGAGGTTGCCGGACAGCGAATGCTGCTGGGTGCCCCGCGCGGGCACGTGCCGCGCCCACCAGGTCGCGATGGTCCCGCTGTCGCACGCGACGATCGCGTCGTCGCGGAGCCGCTCGCCGAGCGCGCGCGCCACCACCTGCGGCTTCATGGGCCGGTCCTCGCGGCTCGCGCGCTCGCGCATGAGCGCGCGCCAGGCGTCCATCCCGCGCTGGGCGGTCTCGAGGAAAGATCGATCGGACTTCGGCACGATCCGCGGCAGGAGCGTCTCGAGGGTGCGCCGCGAGTCGCCGACGAGCCCGACCTCCACCGGATAGCGGAGACCGATGCGGGCGGGGTCAATGTCGATCTGGATCGCCCGCGCCTGGCCCGGCTTCGGGTAGTACTCGATGTACGGAAACGACGTCCCGACCATCAGCAGCGTGTCGCACGCCTCGAGCGCCTCCTGCGAGGGGCGCGTGCCCAGGAGACCCACCGGCCCCGTGGTGAACGGGCTGTCGTCCGGCACCACCGCCTTGCCGAGGAGCGCCTTCACGATGGGCGCCCCCAGCAGGTCGGCGGCGCGCTCCACGAGGTCGCCGGCGCCGAGGGCGCCCCGGCCGGCGAGGATGGCGACGCGCTTGCCGTCGTTCAGCAGCTCGACGGCGCGATCGAGGTCCGCGTCGGCGGGCAGGCGGGCGCTCCGGGAGAACACGTCGGAGGTGTGGCCGGGCACGTTGCGCTTCGAGCGCGAGGCGCCGGCCTTCATCTCCTGGACGTCCACGGGCACGGTCACGTGCGCGACGCCGTGGTAGGCCAGCGCGGTGCGGCACGCGAGATCGGTCACGTTCTCGACATGGGCGGGGCCCATCACGCGCACGCTGTACTTCGCCACGTCGGTGAAGAGCCGGTCGAGCTCGAACGTCCTGCTGGGTATGGGTGGCGATGAGGTCGTGGTACGTCATGCCGGTGATGGCGAGCACGGGCTGGCCGTCGAGCTTGGCGTCGTACAGGCCGTTCAGGAGGTGGATGCCGCCGGGCCCCGAGGTCGCGACGCAGACCCCGAGCTTGCCCGTGAACTTCGCGTAGGCGCAGGCCATGAGCGCCGCCGACTCCTCGTGCCGGACCTGGACGAACCGGATGCGGTCCTGGCGGGTGCGGAGGGCCTCCATGATCCCGTTGATCCCGTCCCCGGGGAGGCCGAACACGACCTCGACCCCCCAGTCCTGGATCGTCTCCACGAGCACGTCTGCGACGGTCGGCGCCATGTCCGTTCCTCCTGGAACGTTCCTTGGGCAAGTTCCGTGCCCAGCCGATCCGCGCGCCCGGCCGCGCGGTACGCCACGCCTCGGTCAGGCCACCGGGCGATGTGTGTCAGCTTGACCGGGTCGGCCGTACCGCCGTCGCGCGGGGAGCGGTCGCCGCACGCGTCCCCCTGGCCTGCCGGCATCGATCGCGCTACCCTCGGGCGTACCCGCGGGCGGCCGCAATGGTCCGGGCGCCAGGGCAAGAGCGGGGATCACGCACGAGAGTCCGGAGCACGACAAGGAGGCTCGCGATGGGGCGCACCTACAACGTCATCGACGCGGACGGTCACGTGCTCGAGCCGGTGGACCTCTGGCAGACCTACATGGATCCCGCGTACCGCGATCGCGCGCCGCGGCTCATCGTGGACACCGACGGCAAGGAGCGGCTGCGCGTGGAGGGCAAGGTGCTCGGCAGCCCCAAGGGCCTCGGGCTCATCGGCGCCATCGGCGCCCGCCAGGGCACGGTGGACGACGCGACGATGAAGTACGTGGAGGGCCGCAAGGGCGGCTTCGACCCCCACGCGCGCATCCCGGACATGGACCTCGACGGGATCGACGCCGCGTTCCTCTACCCGAGCCTCGGCCTCTTCTCGGGCGCCATCACGGAACCCGGCCTCGCCGCCGCGACGTGCCGCGCGTACAACCGCTGGCTCGCCGACTACTGCAAGCCGTACCCGGATCGGCTCTTCGGCGTGGCCATGCTGCCCATGCAGTCCATCGACCTCGCCATCCAGGAGATGCGCTTCGCGCGCAAGGAGCTCGGCATGCGCGGGGGCTTCTTGCGCCCCAACCCGTACAACGGCCGCATGCTCCACCACCCGGACTACGCGCCGTTCTGGCAGGAGGTGCAGGAGCTCGACTTCTCCATCGGGCTCCACGAGGGCGCGAGCGGCGGCATGCCGCAGGTCGGCGTCGACCGCTTCGAGACGCGCGGCGCGCGCCACATCATCTCGCACACGATGGAGATGATGCTGGCGGCCATGAGCGTGATCTGGGAGGGCGTGTGCGATCGCTATCCGCGCGTGCGCATCGCCTTCCTCGAGTCCGGCGGCGGCTGGATCGCGCCGTGGCTCGACCGCATGGACCGGCACTTCGACGACGCCGGCTTCAACGACTCCGGGCTCACCACGCGCCCGAGCGAGCTGTTCCAGCGCAACTGCTGGATCTCCTTCGAGCCGGTGGAGGGGAGCCTCTCCGTCCTCGCCGACTACATCGGGCCGCACAAGATCCTGTGGGCCACCGACTACCCGCATCCCGACGGGTTCTTCCCGGGCGCGCCCGACCTGATCGCCAAGCGGCCGGAGCTCTCGGCCAAGACCAAGCACCAGATCCTCGCCGGCGGGGCCATGGGGTTCTACGGCCTGTCGTAGGGGCGCACCGGGAGCGACGGAGGGAGCGATGGCCGACAGCGCGCCGGGAAAGCTCAAGCACCTGGTCAACGTCGACGCGGGGATGGTGAGCCGCGAGATCTTCGTCAACGAGGAGATCTACCGGCAGGAGCAGGAGCAGATCTTCGCCCGCGCCTGGCTCCTGGTGGGGCACGAGAGCCAGATCCCGCGGCCCGGCGACTTCTTCGCGTCCTCGATGGGCGAGGAGTCGGTCATCCTCTGCCGCGACCGCGCGGGGAAGATCCGGGTCTTCCTCAACTCGTGCCGGCACCGCGGGATGAAGGTCTGCCGCTACGACGAGGGGAACACCGTCGAGTTCATGTGTCCGTATCACGGATGGAGCTACGGCACCGACGGCGCCCTCGTGGGCGTGCCGTTTCTCAAGGACGCCTACGGGCCGCAGCTCGACAAGACGGGCTGGGGCCTGGTGGAGGTCGCCCAGCTCACGAACCACAAGGGGACCATCTGGGCCACGTGGGACCCCGCCGCGCCTCCGTTCCTGGACTACCTGGGCGGCTATCGGCTCTACTTCGACCTGCTCGTGGACGCGTGGGACGGGCGCGAGGGCGGCAGCGAGGTCATCGGCGGCGTCCACAAGTGGCTGATCCCGTGCAACTGGAAGTTCCCCGCCGAGAACTTCTCGGGCGACCGCTACCACGGGGTGAGCCACCGCTCCGTGGACATGGTGGGCCTCGGGCCCAGCGGCACCGGCCGCCGCGACAACCGGGAGCGCAACGAGTCGCGCTGGCTCGACGTGTCGTTCCCCGAGCTGGGCCATTCCATGATCGCGTTCCTGCGGCCGCCGGGCGGCGCCATCGCGCCCGCGTACCAGCACTCGCCGGCGGTGTCGGCGTACTTCCTGCGCTGCGAGGAGGAGCGCCAGCGCCGGCGCGGCGAGGAGTGGCGGCTCTTCGGCGGCCCCGGCACGGTGTTCCCGAACGCCTCGCCGCTCGCGCGGCAGCCGCGGACGATCGCGGTGTGGCATCCGCGCGGGCCCCACCAGACCGAGGTCTGGCGCTGGTACCTGGTCGACGCCGACGCCCCCGCCGAGGTGAAGGAGTTCCTCCGCCAGTACTACACGCGCTACTCCGGGCCATCGGGCCTGACCGAGCAGGACGACATGGAGAACTGGAACTACGCGCACGCGGCGAGCCGCGGCACCGTGGCGCGCCGGTATCCGTACAACTACGAGATGGGCCTGGGGCGGGCCACGCGGAGCTTCGAGGACCACGGCCTCGCCCTGCCCGGCACGATCATGGACGTGCCGGTGGGCACGGCGAGCGAGAACAACCAGCGCGGCTTCTACCGCCGCTGGCGCCAGCTCATGGAGGCGGGGAGCTGGAACGAGCTCGCCGCGCCGTTGAGCCCCTGATGGAGCCCGGCCTCGCGCGCCTCCTATTGAAGGAGGAGGTGTCCGACTTCCTCTACCGGGAGGCCGAGCTGCTCGACGAGCGCCGGTACGAGGAGTGGCTGGACCTCTTCACCGAGGACGCCCGCTACTGGATGCCGATGCGGCGCAACATGCCCCCCGACGCCCGCGATCGCGAGCTCACCCGCGAAGGGGTGGACGTGAACTGGTTCGACGACGGCAAGGACACGCTGGTCCGCCGGGTCCAGCAGATCCGCACCGGCGTGCACTGGGCGGAGGAGCCGCCTTCCCGGATCTGTCACATGGTCTCGAACGTCCAGATCCTCGACGCGTCGCTGTCCAATGGCGTGCCCGCCGAGGTCTCCGTGAAGTGCCGGTTCCTCGTCTACCGGAACCGGGTCGAGACGGAGACGGACGTCCTGGTCGGCAAGCGGGAGGACCTGCTCCGCCGTCTCGACGGGGGCTGGCGCATCGCCCGCCGCAAGATCCTGCTCGACCAGAGCGTGCTGCTCACCAAGAACCTCACCTTCTTCATCTAACCCGCGGTAGGAGGTGCACATGCGCGCCGTTCCCCTCGCTCGTCCCGGCTCTCGGCTCGCCCTCTGCCTCCTGGTGCTGGCCGCGGTGACCGTCCTCGGCCCCGCGGCGCCGGCCTCCGCCCAGCCGGGCCCGGGCGAGGTCGTGATCGCGTGGCACGTCACCATCGCGCCGTCCTGGTTCGACCCGTCCACGGCGCCTGCCCAGATCACGCCCTTCGGCCTGCTCTACGCGATGCACGACGCCCTCGTCCGGCCGCTCCCCGGCGGCCAGCGCATGGGCCGGAGCCTCGCCGAGTCGTGGACGGAGAGCCGGGACGGCCTCACGTACGAGTTCAAGCTTCGCCCCGGGGTGAAGTTCCACAACGGCGATCCCGTCACGGCGGAGGACGTCAAGTTCAGCTTCGACCGCTACAAGGGCGCGGGCTCGAAGGAGCTCCACGCCCGGGTCCGGCAAGTCGACGATCGTCGATCCCCTCACGGTCCGCTTCGTCCTGAAGGAGCCGTGGCCCGACTTCATGACGTTCTACGGCACCACGGCCACCGCCGCGGGCATCGTGGTGCCCAAGAAGTACTTGCAGCAGGTCGGCGACGACGGGTTCACCAAGGCGCCGATCGGCGCCGGGCCCTACCGGTTCGTGAGCCACAAGCCCGGTGTGGAGGTGGTGCTGGAGGCCAACCCGCAGTACTGGCGGAAGGTGCCCAGCGTGAAGCGCGTCGTCCTCAAGAGCGTGCCCGAGGGCACGACGCGGGTGGCCATGCTCAAGAAGGGCGAGATCGACATGGCCTACGCCCTCGATGGGGAGGACGCGGAAAACGTCCGGCGCGATCCGCGCCTCACCCTGGTGCCGTCCAAGCACGCGTCGATCTTCTGGATCGAGATGACCGAGCAGTGGGATCCCAAGTCACCGTTCGCCGACAAGCGCGTGCGCCAGGCCGCGATCCACGCCCTGGACCGGAAGACCATCAACGAGGTGGCCTGCCTCGGCTACTGCCCGCCGACCGGCGTGATCATCCCCCGCGTGATGGACTTCGCGCTTCAGACCCAGCCCCCCGCCTTCGACCCCGTGCGCGCCAAGCAGCTCCTTGCCGAGGCGGGATACCCGCGCGGGTTCGACGCCGGGGAGCTGACCCCCACGCCGCCCTTCACGACGGTGGCGGAGACCACCCTCAACTACCTGGCCGCGGTGGGGATCCGCGCCAAGCTCCGCACGATGGAGCGGGCGACGTTCCTCGCCTCCTGGCGTGAGAAGAAGCTCCGCGGCCTCGTCCTCACCGCGGTGGGGAACTCCGGCAACGCGGCGACCCGCGTGGAGTCGTTCATCTACTCCAAGGGCGGGTACGCGTACGGGGGCTACCCGGACATCGACGACCTGTTCCAGCAGCAGGCCCGCGAGCGCGACTCGGCCAAGCGCGAGGCGATCCTGCACCAGATCCAGCAGCTCACGATCGACCGCGCGATGTTCGTGCCCATCATGGACTACCGCACGCTCCGGGGCGTGGGCCCGCGCCTGGCCGAGCACGCGCTCAACGTCATGCACCTCGTGCCGTCGCCGGCGCTGGAGGAGATGCGCCTGAAGTAGCGGTCAGACGTTCGGGGGCGCCGCGCTGATCTGGGCCAGGACGGATGGCCGGTCGATGTCGATGGCGAGGTCGCCGAGCGACACGATGCCGACCACGCTGCCGTCCTCGTCGACCACGGGGAGCCGGCGGATGGCGTGCTCCCGCATGAGGCGCACCGCCTCTCCGACCCCGGTCTCGGGGCGGACGGTGGTGATCACCCGGCTACAGATGTCGCCGGCCCGGGTCATCGTGGGGTCGCGCTCCTCGGCGACCCCGCGGACCACCACGTCGCGGTCGGTGAGGATCCCGGCCAGGCGGCTGCCGTCGAGGACCAGCACGTCCCCGATGTCGTGGTCGCGCATGACCCGCGCGGCCTCGGTCACCGCGGAGGTCCCAGAGATCGTCAGGGGGTTCGGCGTCATCACCTCACGCACGATTTGATGCATCGTCCATCCTCCATCGCGCCGCCGGGACCTCCAGGAAGGCGCCGGCGCAGCGCGTGCAGTACCACACCGACTCCACGAACCAGCCGCAGCACGGGCAGCACGGCACGCCGCACTCGAGGCAGCCCAGGGCCTCGGTGCCGCGCGGCAGGGGCGCCCCGCACACACAGCGCGCGGGGGTCATAGGAGCGTTCCCGGCCCCTGCCCCGGTCCGGGCACGGGGACGTCGGCCTCTTCAACGTCGGTCTCGGCGCCGTCGCTGGCGACGATGCGGACCACGACGCGGTCGTCGAGCACGATCGCGCGGTCGAACCGGACCATGGTGAATCCCATCGCGGCGGCGCTCCGGATCGTCGTCTCGATGGCGCGCCCGAGGGCGCCGTCGAGCGCGGCCTCGGTGCGGTCGGCGAGCGCGGCCGAGGCCTCGATGGTGACCGTCTCCGCGTGCGCGGCGCACCCGAGCAGGACGCCGGCGAGCGTCATGACGACGACGAGGGCGCCCCGGCGGGCGGGGCGTGAGCGCTGGCTAGAAACGCGCGCTGAACCGTCCATGCTTGCTGTCCTTGTAGCGCTGCTCGACGACCTCCCAGCTCACGTTCGCCAGGAAGGCCGTGATGTACTCGTCACGTCCGCTCGCGCCGTGGTCGACCATCCACGCGTGCTCGAACACGTCCATGACGAGGATGGGATGGAAGCCCGCGGGGTGGTTGACCTCGTGGCTCGACACCCACCAGTTGAAGAGCCGCTGCGCGGCGGGATCGTGGTAGAGGATCGCCCAGCCCACGCCGCGCATCGCGCCGGTCCGGGCGAAGTCCTCCCGCCACGCCGTCGTGGTGCCCCAGGCCGCGGTGAGATCCGCGGCGAGGTCGCTGCCCGGGCTGAGCTTGGCCTCGGCGGCGAGGTTGCTGAAGTAGTACTCGTGGAGCACCACGCCGTCGATCTCGAAGCCGGCCCGCCGCTTGAGCTCGGCCCACGCCGGCGAGCCGGGCTCGGCCCGCTCGATCGCCTCGAGGAGCTCGTTGGCGTTCGTGACGTAGCCCTCGTAAAGGGCCCAGTGCTGGGCGATCTGCTCGTCCGAGATCCCGGCGAGGGCGCTCGGCTTGATCTGCTTGTGGACGACGTAGGTCATGGCGTGCCTCCGGTCAGACCGGCCGCTGGCCGCGGATGATGCGGATCAGCACCACGGCGACGGCGATCACCAGCAGGATGTGGATGAAGCCACCGATCGTGTACGAGCTGACGACGCCGAGCAGCCAGAGCACCAGCAACACGACGAAGATCGTCCACAGCATGAGGTCTCCTCTCGTCCTGGGTTTGCCCTCGTCGCTCCGGTTGCGTGGAGCCGTCACCGTCACCCGGCATTTCGCGTGCCAGCGCTTGGAGAAGCACGGCGGGCGAGATGCCCAGGGGAGTTGACATCCCGCCCGCCGCCGTCGGCGTCGCGCATGGGACGCGACGCCGGACCTCTACGAGAGCGTTCGGACCAGGTGGCCCGCTACTTCACCGGCTCCTGCTTCGTCTCGTCCAGCTGTACCGGGCGACCGGCGCCGGAATCACGATCGCTCCGCTCTCCCGGGCGCTCGCCCGGGGGCAGATCCTGGCGCCGCTGCTCGCCGCGATCCTCTCGGCGATTCGGCTCGGCGCTCGGCTGACCAGGCTGCTGATGGGGCTCTCGCGTCTGACCAGGCTGCTGAGGCTGACTGGGCTGATGGGTCGGCTTCGGATCCATCGGCCGATTCTTGTTCTGCTTCATGGCGCGTGTGACCTCCTTTCCATGGTCGGCCCGAACCACGATGGGCCGCCGCGTGGACCGGCCGGGGCCGGCCCGCCCTGTGTGAAAGAGCAAGGGATGTGCCACGAACGGTGCTGCCGCAAACCCTGCTCCACTGCGGCGCGTTCGTCGCGCCGCGCGGCGTCAGCCCGGCCGGTGCGTCACTTGGTACCCGGTCAAGCCGACCACCCCGGTATTCGGGGCGTATGGAAAGGTGGTCGTCCGCGCGCGTTCTCCGCGTGTTCGCCTTGTGTTCCCTGGCCGGATGGCCCGCGCGCCGCTGGCACGACAGTTGAAACCGCGGTCTTCCGGAGGTAATCGACGTGAACACTTCACACGCGAATCGAGACACCTGGTGGCGGGTGCTCGTGCGGGGGGCGGCCGCGCTCTCGCTGGTCACCGCCATGTCGAGCTGCACGCTGACGACCGAGACCGCCCGGCCGCAAACCGGCGCGGACCGGCCGACCGGATCGCCCACCGCGACGACCACGCCGGCGCCATCGACACGCGCGGTCGATCGTGCCGAGGTGGAGCGGCTTCGGCGGGTGATGCTTCCCCTCTTGAAGGGGATGAACAACGCGCGCAACCCCTCGGAGGTTCGCGTGGGCATCATGGACGACCCGCACATCAACGCGGCGAGCGCCGGGGGCGGCAAGTTCTACGTGACCACCGGCCTCCTCCAGAAGGCCAACGACGAACAGCTGTCCGGCGTGATGGCCCACGAGCTCGCCCACGACGACCTCGGCCACGTGGCCAAGGCCCAGGCGCTGTCCACGGGTCTCGGCATCGGGATCGTGATCCTGGACCAGATCATCCCGGGGAGCGGGAGCATCACGCCGATCGCCGGTCAGCTCATCGCCCGCGGCTACAGCCGGCGGGAGGAGTACGCGGCCGATCGTCACGCGATGACGATCCTCGGCCGGGCCGGCCGCCCGCCGGAGACGATGATGAGCACGCTGAACTGGCTGCTCCAGACCGAGGGCGGCAGCAGTGGCGGGTTCTTCGCCACGCACCCGGCCACCACGGATCGCATCGAGGCCTTGCGGCAGGAGCGCTAGCGGCCCAGAAAGGACGAGCATGATGGCTTCCGAGAGCGGGAAGATCACGCCCGCGCCGCTGGCGCCGATCGAGGCGAAGACCGTTGCCGAGGCGATCGCGGGGCTCGGCCGCCAGGGTTTCACCAGATGGTTTCGCGCCGTCGACGATGGTCTCCAGGTGCTGGAAGGGGGCGCGCTCGGCGCCGGCCGGACGTTCGCGCCCGAGGATCTGGTGATCCGCGCCTTCTATCGGTTCGAGGGCGTTTCCGATCCGGACGACATGGCCGTCGTCTACGCCATCGAGACGCGCGACGGAGCCGTGCGCGGCACGCTGACCGACGCCTTCGGCGTGTACGCCGATCCCGAGACGGGCGCGGTCGTCGAGCGTATCCGTCACGCCGCGGACGGCGAGCCGTCCGATGGCCGGCCCGGGGAGGCGCGAGCCGACCGACCGCGCTAGCGATTGTCTATAATGTGCGCCTGGTGAATCCATGACACGCGCACATCGCGCCGGCGCACGAGGCGGCGCCGGCCGCCTGGAGCTGACCCACCTCGGCGCGGCCGGCTGGGAGATCAGCGACGGCGAGCGGGTGATCCTGCTCGATCCCTACCTGTCGCGGCTCCGCTATCGCGGCCGCTTCGGCTCGCAGGACGCGCCGTCCGCGCCCGGGGACCGGCGCCCGGTGTACGGTCCCGACGACCCGCTCGCGCCGGACACCGCGATGATCGACGCGCACGTGCGCCGCGCGGACTTCATCCTCCACTCGCACTCGCACTTCAACCACACGCTGGACATGCCGCACATCGCGCGGAAGACCGGCGCCGTCGTCATCGGCACCGAGAGCACGACCAACCTGGCGCGCGCCGGTGGCGTGGACCCGAGCCGGCTCCTGACCGTGCGGGGCGGCGAGGACTACGCATTCGGCGGATTCTCGGTGCGCGTCATCCCCAGCCTGCACTCGGCGCTCCGCGGCAAGCTCCACTTCGACTCCCGGGTGATCCCCGCGGACTTCCGCGGGCCCCGGACGATGGACAACAACGTCGAGGGAGGAACGCTCGCGTACCTCCTGCGCCTCGGCGGGCACGAGATCCTCTGGTTCGGCTCGATGAACTTCATCGAGCGCGAGGTGGACGGGCTGCGTCCGGACATCGCGATGATCGCCGCCGCGCGGCAGCGCCTGGAGATCCACGACTACACGGGTCGGCTCATGCGGGCGCTCGGGCGGCCCCGGCTCGTCTTCGCCACTCACTGGGACGAGCAGTCGTTCCCGCTCGGCGCGCCTCAGGACATCCGGCTCGCCGAGGCCGCCGTCTTCGTCCGCGAGGTGAAGGCGGTGTCGCCCCGGACCCGTGTCATCGTGGCCCGGCATCTCGAGCGACACGTGGTGGATGGAGGGCGCCCGGCACGGACGGCCGGGCGCGCCGCGCGCCGGAAAGGGTCTCGCCGTGGGCGCTAGCCCGGCCGCGGCCGGCCATCCGAGCTGGGTGGAGCTCGACCGGGCTGCCCTCGCCGGAAACCTGAACTACCGTGTGCTCGCCTCCATTCCGCCTGCCGTGCCCCGGCTGCTCACGTAGGTACGATCATCGCGGCCGGGCCGGGAGCCCGCCGCCGCCCAGGGAGAGTCACGACCATGCGCGTCCCCGAACGGCTCATCCGAAGCCAGCTCCAGTCCGTGCTCCGCGCCTGGGGCATGAGCGAGGCCCACGCCGAGACCACCGCCGACGTGATGACGGAGACCGATCTCCGCGGCGTGGACTCGCACGGGATCTCCATGCTGCCGACCTACGACCGCGAGTTCCGCGCGGGCCGGCTCAACGTGCGGCCGACCTTCCGCACCGTGCGCGAGGGGCCGGCCATGGCGCTGATCGACGCCGACGCCTCGCTCGGCCACGCGCCGAGCGTGCACGGCATGAACCTGGCCGTCGACAAGTGCCTGGTCTCGGGCGTCGCCGCGGTGACCGTCGTGAACTCACACCACTTCGGCGCGGCAGGGTGCTACGCGAAGATCGCGTCCGAGCGCGGCGTGATCGGCCTGGTGACCACGTCCACGCGCGGCGTGTCCCTCGTGCCCACGTTCGCTTCCGAGCCGATCATGGGCACCAACCCGATCGCCTTCGCCGCCCCCGCCCGCCGCAATCCCGCCTTCATCCTCGACATGGCGACGACGACGGTCGCGGCGGGGCGGGTGAAGGTGAAGAAGCTCAACCACCAGCCGCTGCCCGCGGGCTGGGTCGTGGACGGCGACGGCCGCGCGGTGACTGACGAGACGCAGGCCTTCCACCAGGTGTTCGAGAGCCCGGACGGCGGCATCACGCCGCTGGGCGGCACGCGCGACCTCGGCAGCCACAAGGGCTACGGGCTCGCCGTGCTCGTCCACATCCTCGCCGGCACGCTCACCGGCGCCTCGTTCTCGCCCATCCGGAACCGGACGCAGCGGCCGTCGGACCCGCACAACATCGGCCACTTCTTCCTCGCCATCGATCCGAAGGCGTTCCGGCCCGATGGCGGCTTCGAGGCGGACCTGGACCAGGTGCTCGACACGCTGCGGGGGGCGAAGCGCGCCGATCCCAGCCAGCCGGTGATGGTGGCGGGGGACCCGGAGCTCGCCACGCGCGCCGAGCGCAGCGAGGCGGGAATCCCGGTGCCGGACGACCTGATGGAGCAGCTCCGCGGAGTCGCCGCCGCGGCGAAGGTGCCGTTCGTCCTCGCCTGACCTGCACGGGCTCCTGGATCCCTCTCCCCTCTGGGGAGAGGGGAGGGTGAGGGGCCGTCGCACGTCCTGGCGCGCGAGCTCGTGCGCCCGACCCTCACCCTGACCCTCTCCCTGGGAGGGAGAGGGGATCGGTCAGGAGCGCAGAAGGTCCAGGACGAGCGGGGCGAGCTGACGCGGCGCGCTCGTCCAGCTGGGTTTCGCCCAGCGTGGCGATGGGGTGGGGCGTGCTGAGGAACCGGAAGCCGGGCAGCCCCCAGGTGGCGGCCATGGCGGCCGCGGTCTGACGGAAGGGATCGGTGATCACCGCGATCCCCGGAATCCCTCGCTCCTCGAACATCAGCGCGTCGAGCACACTGCTCGAGCTGCACGACCCTCAGTCGCCGATGCCGGACACCACGAAGTCGCAGACGCGGCGCAGGGTGTCCGCGCTCTCCTCGGTGACGCCGTGGCTGGGCGACCGCTTGCGGTGCACGGTCACCACCGTCATGCCGTGCTCGCGGGCGAGGCGCGCGCCCAGCCGTTGCAGGAGCGCCTCGGAGTTGAACTTCGTGTTCTCGACCAGGCCCACGCGGAGCCCGGCGAGAGCGGCGGGACGGCGGGCGAGGGTCACGCCGCGCGGGATCGGATCGCTCGTCGGATCGAAGAGCTTCATCGTGGATCTCCAGGCTCGATGGGAACGGTCACGCTGCGGGTCCACTTGTTGCCCCAGCCGGGCAGGCACGCCGACCAGCTTCCCGCCTCGCCGCCCGCGCGGACCAGGATGATGTCCTCCGGCCGCTCGAAGGCGTGCTTCCACGTGGTCTCGTCCCCCGGCTCGACCGCGCCCGGCCGCCGCCCCGCCCGCTTCAGGTCGGCCACGGTGCGGCGCGCGTGACGGACGAGGAACTCGCGCACCTCGGCCTTGCTCCACGTGCCCAGGACGTCGGCGTGCTCGCCGGCCAGGACGACGAGCGACTGGTTGAAGCCGCGGAGGTTCGGCGTGCCCAGGTTGCAGAGGGCGTCGGCGAAGCAGCGGAGGAGCGGCTCGGGCTCGGCGGCGAGCTGGTTGTAGACCTGGCAGAGGCTGTTCGACGCGTAGACGGTGACGGCGCTCTGCTCGACGCGGAGCCCGCGCTCGACGTGGAGCGGCTCCCACGGATGGCGCGTGTCGCTCTCCGCGAAGCAGAACGAGTACTTCCCGGGGTTGCCGAGGGTCGCGCGGTCCAGCAGGCCCGGCCGCGTGCTCATCACGTTCATCATGGCCAGGCGCACGGCGCGGCCAATGGTGGCGTTGGCCCGCGTCCCTTGTCCGAACGCGTTGTTGCCCGCGTTGATGCCGATGCGCCGCCCGATGGGCCCGCTGACGATGAGGACCATGGCCGACCCGCCGGTGCTGCTCGCCGGCCCGTGATACGCGAAGTCCGGATGGCACAGCCCGCGCACCGCCGCCGCCACCACCGGGAAGTACTCGGGCCGGCACCCCGCCATCACGGCGTTGATCGCCAGCTTCTCCGCTCCAACCACGACGCCGCGCTCCACGATCGCGCCCACGGTGTCGGTCGCCTCGAGCCGGGCGCCGGCCAGCATCGCGGCGATCGACTCGTCCGTCGGCGGAACGACCGGCAGCCCGTCCGTCCAGCCCCGGTCGTAGTACGCCTCGATCAGCGCTGCGGGGTTCTCGTTGCTCATGTCCGTGACGTGTGCCCGCTTGCGTCGGTCGCTAGCGCCATGCGTCGACCGAGGCGGTCTTCTGGTACGTCGCGCCCATGATGCGCCAGTACCCGTTGGTCTCGCCGCCGACGACCACCACGTGGATGTCCTCGCGGCGGAACATCGGGATCAGCTCGTCGGCAGCGGCCTTGAGCTTGGAGGCCCACGGCTCCTCGCCGAACGTGGCGCGCGGATAGATGTAGTTCTGGACGAGCTGGTAGTCCCAGTACTCGGCCGCGGGCAGGCGCGCCGTGTCGTGGAGCCAGTCGATCAGCGCGTCCTTCTTGGTGAAGCCGCCCCGATCCACGAACTGGCGCGCGGCGATCGGGTCCAGCAGCAGCACGGGCGGCACGCTCGGGTCCATGCCCTGGAGCAGGTGACGGACGTGCGCGCGCCAGTGGCGCTCGCGCAGGCCCAGGGTGAACGCGGTGGAGCGGCAGCCGGAGAAGACGCTCACCGCGCTGTCGCCGGGGGCGAGGCCGTGCTGGACGTGGAACGGCTCCCACGGGCTCCGCTCCTCGTTCTCCGCGAACGTCACGCTGTTGTACGCGTAGTTGTTGCCCTGGTTGCCCATGTAGCTGAGGCCGGGCACGGAGCCGCCCTGGAGGTTCTGGGACAGGAGGCCCCACGCGCGACCGATCGTCGCGTTGGCGTGGCTGTACGGGCCCATCGCGCCGACGCCCGCGTTCATGCCGATCTCGGCCCGGACGGGGCCGCCGACCACGGCCATGGCGGCCATCGCGCTCGAGCTGCTGCTCCGCGCGGTGACGCCGGTGGACGCGATGGCCAGGATCACCGGGAAGTACTCGGGGCGCGCCCCCGCCATCACCGCGTTCACGGCCACCTTCTCCACCGTGTACTCCCAGTGCTCGCGGAAGTGCGTCGAGCGCATGCGCCCGACGACCTCGTCTGGCTTCCGCCGCGTGCCCGCGAGCATGGCGGCCACGCGCGCCTCGGTGGGCAGCACGATGGGCAGGCAGTCCGTCCAGTGGTTGTCGAGGAAGAGCTGGTGCAGGCGCTCCTCGGGGGCCGGCGCGAGGAGGCGCGGCGTCGAACGGTCGAACTCGATGGGCCCGCCCTCGCCGGCATCGAACGGACGCGTCAGGCCCTCGACCACCTCCTGCATCACGGGCCGGCCGGTGAGGGGATCGGCGCCGTCGACGTAGGCGCGGAGCTCGGCCGCCGTCTTGCCCATGATGGGCTGCGGGACGAACACCTGGCGGAGGGCGGGCATGCCGCCGACCGTCGCCACCGAGCGCACCACACGGTCGAACTTGTCGGTGTGCACGGCCACGGTGGGAACGCCGTACGTCCCTTCGAGCGTCATCGCGTGCGCGGCGACCGCCGGCGCGCAGGTGCTTCAGTGGCCGACGCCGAGGATCGCGGCGTGGCCACGGGCGCGGATCTCCTCCCAGGTGGCGGGATCGTCGTTCAGGTAGACGCTCGACAGGCGCTTGACCACGGCCTGCACGCCGGGCATGTGGTCGGCGAACCACTGGCGCATCTGGCCCAGGAAGACGTCGGAGTCGTCGAAGCGGCAGTCGACCAGGTACACGGTCTTCCCGGCGAGCGTGGGCAGCCGCGGCGCGAGCTCCTTCTGGACGACCTTCGGGGCGAAGCCGGTGGGATTCAGCACCGTGATCTCGTGGGCCATGGGCGATTCCTCCGGCGCGATTATAGCTCCCGCGCGCACGGGCGACGGCCCCGCGCCCAGGGGCGCCGCGCTCGGCCGTCAGAGGCCGAGGCCGGCCAGCCCCCGGATGGTGACGGCCTCACCGATATGCGACGAGTTGTGCCGGAGCGCGGAGCTGGCGAGCTGGTCGGCGCGCGTCCAGCCGCGCCACGGGTACGGCTCGCCGGGCGTCCAGTCGCGAAACGCGTCCGTCCCGGCGCGCGCGAGGTCCGCGTCGCCGATGACCTCGTCCCACGCCGGCGCGGACAGCGACTGGACGACCTCACGCGTGCGCAGGCCGACCGCGGTCCGGTACGCGCGCACGGCGCCCACGTCGGCGCGCGCGCTCATCTCGGCGACCTCGTCCTCGGTCATGCCGGTGCCGATGATGCGCCACGGGACGTTCATGCGGCGGATCCACTCCTCGTCGAGGACCTGCGGCCGCCCGGCCACGACGGGGTTGACGGCGGCGTCCTCCGTCCGCGCCATGTGCCAGAGGAGCCAGACGAGCGAGTTGAGCCCCGGCCCCGGACGCAGTCGCATCTGGTCGTCGTCGAGCTCGCCGAAGACGCGCTGGGCCGGGAAGTCGCGGCCGCTCACCTCGCGAGCGTGCACCGCGGCATGCTGGGACAGGAAGAAGGTCAGGAGATCCATGGCGCCACCTCCGCTGCCGCCTTGACACCCCGCCGCGCGCGCTGCGATAGTGCACGGGCCCTGCGGGTCACGCGGGCGCCCACTCACTCCACCACGGGAGGTCCTTTCGGTGCGACCCACACTCGACGACGCCGCGCTCGACCTGATCCTGCGCGAGGCGCGCACGCAGAACGGCTGGCTCCCCACGCCCGTGACCGACGACCAGCTCCGGGCCATCTACGAGGTCGTGCGCACCGGGCCGACCAGCGCCAACAGCTGCCCGGCGCGGTTCGTGTTCCTCCGCACGCCGGAGGCCAAGGCGCGCCTCCTGCCCGCGCTCGCCCCGGGCAACGTGGACAAGACCAAGGCGGCGCCGGTGACCGTGATCATCGGCTCCGACCTGCGGTTCTACGAGTTCCTGCCCACCAAGCTCTTCGCCCATCGCCCGGAGATGGCCGACAACTACGCGAAGAACGCGGCGCTCGCCGAGGTCACCGCGTTCCGGAACGGCACGCTCCAGGGCGCGTACTTCATGATCGCCGCCCGCGCCCTCGGCCTCGACGTGGGCGGCATGTCCGGCTTCGACAACGCGAAGGTCGACGCCGAGTTCTTCCCGGGCGGGCGGATCAAGTCGAACTTCCTCTGCAACGTCGGCCACGGCGACCCCTCGAAGGTCCTGGCCAAGCTGCCGCGCCTCGACTTCGCGGAGGCCTGCACGCTCCTCTGACCGCCCTCCGACACGTTGCGCGAGTGCCTGCCCCCGGTGTTGCGCGTTGCGCGAGTGCCTGACTCCGATGTTGCGCTCGGATCGCGAATCAACAGCGGGTCGCGGAGGGCGACGGGGAGGCACCCCTGGGGTCGAGGGGCCCTTCCCCTCCTCCGGGCAACGGGGATCGCGCGCCCGGATGGAGCCCAGCCGCAACCGGGCAGCGGACGCGTGCGGCGTGGTTCCGCGACCCCAGGGGTGCCTCCCCGTCGCCCGCCCTCGCGCGCAGCTACGAGACGAACTTGAACAGGCGCGCCGCGTTGCCGCCGAGGATCTTCGCGCGCTGCGGGTCGGTGAGCCGCCCCATCGTCCGCTCGATGGCCTCGGCGGAGTGCGGCCACGTGCCTTCGTGGTGCGGGTAGTCGTTGCCCCACATCAGCGAGTCCACCAGGTCGTAGCGCTCGGCGAGGTCGAGGCCCGGCGGGTCCTCCTGGAACGAGGCGAACCCGTGGGCGCGGAAGAACTCGCTGGGCAGCATCTTGAGCTTCGGGCGCACCCAGAAGTGATGCTTCCGGTACGCCTCGTCCATGGCGGTGAGGAGCCACGGCAGCCAGCCGATCCCCGCCTCGATGGTGGCGAAGCGGAGGCCGGGGAAGCGCTCGAGGACGCCGGAGGCGCAGAGGTTCGCCACCGGCTCGATCGTGGGCGACAGCGAGTGCGAGACGTAGTTGATGACCGCGCCGCCGTTGCCGCGGGACGCGCGCGGATCGCGGCCCGTCGACACGTGGAAGGTGATCGGCAGCCCCGTCTCCTGCACGAGCGCCCACAGCGGGTCGAACACGGGCAGGTTGTAGTTCGGATGCTCGACGTCGTGCGCGCCCCAGATCGGCTTGCAGGGGAGCGTGAGGCAGCGGAAGCCGAGCTTGGCCACCCGCTCCACCTCGGCGAGGGAGCCCGGGAGGTCGCCGGTGGCGATGGCGGCGGCGGGCGACATGCGGTGGTTGTACGGCCCGAACGTCTCCCACGCCCACTCGTTGTAGGCGCGGCACTGCGCCATCGCGAACGCGGGGTCGGGCGTGGCCCACATCGACAGGCCCTTGTTCGGGAACAGCACCTCGCAGTCGATGCCGTCGGCGTCCATGTCGCGGAGCCGCTCCTCGGGGTCGGCGCCCGCCTTCGAGCGCAGCAGGTCCTCGCCCTCCAGGTCGGACAGCCGCAGGCGGTCGGGCCGGTGGCCCTCGGTGACGCGCCACTGCACGCCCTTGTCGTCGGTGATCACGCGCGGGAGGCGCTCGTGGTACTTCCGGTCCATGCGGCGGAGCCAGAGGTCCGCGGGCTCGTTGACGTGCGAGTCGGCGGACACGACGAAGTACTTCTTCGGGTCGCCGGGGCGGGCGGTGCGCGGCCAGCCGGTGTGGCCGGGCGTCTCGAGCCGCCAGAGGTTCGGGGGATTGACCGTGACCGTGCTCATGCGCCACCTCCGGATGGAATGGAGAAGACCCGCGCTCGTCCCGCGGTCCGGCCCAGTGTACGGGAGGCGTCGCCCGCGGCGTCCACGGGGCCTTTCCCTCGCCCCCGGGCCGTGGCATGCTTTCGCAGGTCACGTGGCGTCCTCCACGCGTCCCTCACCGCACCCACAAGGAGGCAGGGCATGATCTTCGAGGTTCGCACGTATCAGGTGAAGACCGGAAGTCTCGCCGAGGTCGAGAAGCGCTTCGGCGACGCCTACGAGCACCGGAAGAAGTACTCGCCGCTCGCCGGCTTCTTCCACACCGAGCTCGGGCCGCTCAACGAGATCATCCACGTCTGGCCCTACGAGAGCCACGCGGAGCGCGAGAAGGTCCGCGCCGCCGCCGCCAAGGACGCGAACTGGCCGCCGAAGATCCAGGAGTTCATCAGGACCATGAAATCCGAGATCCTGATCCCGGCCCCGTTCTGCCCCGAGGTGAAGCCGGGCAAGCTCGGGCCCTACTTCGAGGTGCGCCAGTACACCTTCCAGGCGGGCTCGCTGCCCGCGATCCTCGAGCGCTGGGGAGAAAAGCTGCCCGGCCGGCTGAAGTTCTCCCCGATCGCCTTCTGTGGCTCCAGCGACTTCGGCACGGCCAACAAGTGGGTGCACGTCTGGCCCTACGAGAGCCTCGACCAGCGCAACGCGGTGCGGGCGCAGGCGCGTGACGCGGGCGCGTGGCCTCCGGGCGCGCCTCCCGGCACGTTCCTCACCCAGCAGAGCAAGATCGTCATGCCGTCGGCGTTTTCGCCACTGCAGTAGGGCCGAGCCCGACCGCAGTCGATCACCCGCGCCCCGCGCGACGGACCGTCCGCCGCGCGGGGCGCGCCGTTTTCAGCGCGGGCCGGCGGCGGCGAAGGCGGGGAGGACCTGCTCGCCGAAGCGTCGCATCGACGCCACGATGCGCTCGTGGGGCAGGTAGCCGAAGCTGAGCTGGCAGAGGACGTGCCCGACGCCGATCGCCCCGAGCTCCGCGAGCTGCTCCTTCACGCGGGCGGGCGTACCGCAGAGCGCGCCCGTCTCCAGCGACCACGTCACGCCGTCCTCCTCCGACACCGCCGGGTCCGTGAACGGGTTCAGCATGGCCGGGTCCACCTGGAAGTCCGGCGGGTTGTGCGCGCTGCGGGCGTGGTGCATGTGGCGGCGCGTGTGGCGCAGGGTCTCGGCCAGCTCGTCCTCGGCCTGGGCCTGGCTGTCCGCCACGTACACGTGACGCCACAGCGCCACCTCGCGCAGGAGGCGTGCGCGGTCGGCCTCGGGGTGGCCGCCCTCGGCCAGGCCCTGGGCGTAGAGGGCCAGGCGCTCGGGGATGCGGGCGGCCGGGATCCGCGCGGTCATGATGGGCGCGGCGAGCCGTCCGCACTCCCGGAACGACGCGGGCGTGACCACGCTGCGCCAGATCGGCGGATGCGGCCGCTGGTACACGCGCGGGCGGAGGGCGGGCAGGCGGGCCTGGAAGTACTTGCCCTCGTGCACGAACGGCGTCTCCGTCCACGCGCGGGTGAGCACGTCCAGGGCCTCGGCGGCGCGCTCGCGCGCGTCGTCGCTCCGGAGCCCGTAGCCCATGAACTCGTACTCGTTGTAGATGGACCCGCGACCCACCCCCACGTCGAGCCGGCCCCGGCTCAGGTTGTCGAGCAGCGACAGCTCGACGGCGAGGCGGACGGGATGGCGGAGCGCGAGCTGGATGACGGCGAACCCGATGCGCACACGCCGCGTGCGCGCGGCCACGGCGGCGGCGAACGGGATCGGGTCGCTGTAGACCGCCTCGCCGGTGAAGTTGTGCTCGGTGAGCCAGATGCCGTCGAAGCCGAGCTCCTCCGCGTAGCAGGCCTGCTCGAGCTGCTGGGCGACGGCGGCGTGATCCTCCTCGGGCGACGGGGAATGCGCGAGCGTGATCCAGCCGAATCGCATCGGGGCGTCTCCTTGGCCGCGCCCCATGCTACCCCACGTCGGCGCGCGCCGGGCGTGATGCCTCAGAAGTAGGTGTTGCCCGAGGAAGGCGATGTGTCCTCGCTCGCGACGACGGCCGCAGGGGAAGCGACTCAAACCCGTGGAGATTCTAGTCATGGTTGCGGGTCGCTTTTGGCCGCGTGGAACCGCCGCCGGGTGAAGGGGGCCAGTGGGACGCCGAGCCCACCGCGAAGGGTGTGGGAATCGCGGTATCATCGCGCCTTGGCGCTCGGAGGATTGGATCGGCCCAGGCGCCGGGGCGAGGGGCGCCGAGCATCTGATGGAGAGGGACGTGAATCTGATCCGAGAGCGGCACCGACCCGTTCGAAGGCTCGGGCCGAGGTGATGGGGCTCAGGCTCGCCCGCAGCAGCATCGTCGCGATCGCCCTCCTTGGGCTGCTCAGCCCGGTTGCGGCTGAGGCCCAGCAGGCAGCCAAGGTCGCTCGAATAGGCTACCTGGGCGACACCCCAGCCGCGGCCCCCCACTTGCGAGATGCCTTCCTCCAAGGTCTGCGTGATCTCGGCTACGTCGAGGGTCGCAACGTCGTGATCGAGTACCGATTTGCGGAGGGGAAGGCCGAACGGCTCCCCGCTCTCGCGGCCGAACTGGTTGCGCTCAAAGTTGATGTCATCGTGGCCTCAGGAGGCACGCCCGGCGCCCTAGCTGCCAAGCAAGCGAGCAGCGTCCTCCCGATCGTCTTCCTCGGTGTTGGCGATCCGGTTACGAGCGGGCTCGTCACCAGCCTTGCGCGGCCGGGCGGAAATGTCACGGGGGTGACCAACGGCACCGTAGAACTGATCGGCAAGTGTCTGGAACTGCTCAAACAGGCCGTTCCTGGGATCAGTCGTGTCGCGGTCCTCCACGATCCAAATTCCTCCGACGAACACTCGAAGAAAGCCGTGCTGAAGAAGGCAGAACTTGCCGGTAAAGCGCTGGGGGTGCAGCTTCAATTCGTTGAGGCACGAGCTCCTGCCGATTTCGACGGGGCCCTCTCAAAAATGACCAGCGCTCGTGCGGCTGCTCTGACTGTGTTGACTAGCCGCATGTTCTTCAGTGAGCGCAGACGCCTCGTGGACGTGGTGGCAAAGAACCGCTTGCCGGCGGTGTACGGACTGAGGGAGTTTGTCGATGCCGGGGGCCTCATGACCTATGCGGCCGACTTTGCTGGTGTGTATCGGCGCGCCGCCACCTACGTGGACAAGATCCTCAGGGGCGCCACGCCCGCCGACCTGCCTGTTGAGGAGCCGACGAAGTTCGAGTTGGTCATCAACATCAAAGCGGTCAAGGCCCTCGGCCTGACGATCCCGCAGTCGGTGCTGGCACGGGCGGACCAGGTCGTCGAGAAATGAGGAAGTCGCGTGACGGCTCGAACCCTGACTTCAGCTTTCAGCGGACGGCACCTCGCGTTGCTCGGCGCCGCCGCTGAAGCTGGCGTTCCGCGGCACATCTCCGCGGTCCCGCCGCAGGTGCGGAGGCACGATGCCGCATGCTTGGGCTGGAGTGCCGATCGACGCCAGATCATAATGGCCGCCGATGCCCTTCGAGATCGTCGGCGAGATCACGCGGGTCGAGACGGCATAGCTTTGACGCGCACGAGTTCGCCGTTGAGCCGACCGCGGGCTCGCCTCCGTTCGCCGCACTGTGGGAGCAACGGCCGGGCAACGTGAGCGTTGACGCGCACTGACGACCGGACGGATTGACGCGTAGGCGTGCCGCCCAAGATCCGAGAATTGATAGCCGATCTGCAAGCAGCTGGCTTTGTTGATCGGGGAGGCAAGGGCAGCCATCGAAACTTCGTTCACCCGAAGGTCTCGCGGCCAGTAACAATATCAGGGTCGCCGGGCGACGACGCCAAGCACTACCAGGTGCGTGCCGTTCAGCTGGCCATCGAGGAGGCGAAGAAATGAAGGACACCGCTCGATACGTGAAGATCGTGGAATGGTCCGAGGAGGATCACTGCTATGTCGGCAGTTCGCCTGGGCTGATCTATGGGGGCTGTCACGGCGAGGATGAGAAGGCGGTGTTCGACGAGCTGTGCCGGATCGTCGAAGACGCCGTGGATCTCTACCGCCGCGAGGGGAGGCCCCTGCCCGCCCCAACGTCTGGTCGTGACTTCGCCAACAAGATGCAGCATGTCGCATGACGCGCGAGTGTAGCGGACGCGCTTCGCGTGCCGCCCGCGCGGATTGACTTCTCCGCGCCAGGGGCCTAGCGTACCGGGCGAGGATGCGACGCCACGCGCATCCGGCGGCGCCTGGTACGGTGCGACGGGGCGCGCGGACACACGCGAGAGGGGGACACGCCATGGCCACGATCGAGATCGAAAGGCTCACGCCCCACATCGGCGCGGTGATTCACGGGGTGGACCTCGCGCGGCCCCTCGACGCCGACACGTTCCACGCCGTGCACGACGCCCTCATGGACAACCTGGTGGTCTTCTTCCGCGACCAGCGCATCACCGTGGACCAGCAGAAGGAGTTCGGGCGCCGGTTCGGGGAGCTGCACATCCATCCCGCAGCGCCCGGCGTGCTCGAGGGCCATCCGGAGATCCTCGTCATCCACGCCGACGAGAAGTCCAAGCGCGTGGCCGGCGAGGACTGGCACTCCGACGTGTCGTGCGATCCCGAGCCGCCGATGGGCAGCATCCTCCACATGGAGGAGCTGCCGCCGGTGGGCGGCGACACGCTGTTCGCGAGCATGTACGCGGCCTACGAGACGCTCTCCGAGGAGATGCAGCGCTTCCTGTGCGGGTTCACCGCGATCCACGACGGCGAGCACGTGTACCGCGGGCGCTACGGGTTCGACGACACCGGGCGCACGTACCCGCGCGCCGAGCACCCGGTGATCCGCACGCACCCGGTAACGGGCCGGCGCGCGCTGTTCGTCAACCGCGGGTTCACGACGCGCATCGTCCAGCTCAAGCGAGCGGAGTCGGACGCCCTCCTCCAGTTCCTCTACCGTCACGTCGAGACGCCGGAGCTCCACTGCCGGTTCCGGTGGGCGCGCCACTCGATCGCCTTCTGGGACAACCGCTGCGTCCAGCACCACGCCATGTGGGACTACTACCCGCAGCGCCGGCACGGCCACCGGGTGACCATCCGGGGCGACAAGCCGTTCTTCCGCGCATGACCGCGCGCCCGCCGCGCGGGCGGCGGAACCAAAGTTAGTGAGCCCGGTACTCTAGCGCGGGCGGACGAGGTGCAGGGTGGGCAGTGCGGGATCGCGGGCAGCGAGGACGTGCCTATGTCGCCCATGGGTACGGACGCCAACTGCGCGCCGGTCGGGTTATCTCGAGGCGAAGACTACTGGAGCGTCGGAGATCTGCGAAAGGTCGAGCTCCAGCTTTGTGAGCGTCTCAATGACAATCGCACCGACCGTGAACGCTCCCCACGCTTCTAGTTTCAGGATCGCGGGGCCATGCGCGGCGGCGACGCGGCGGATTGGCGGGTTGAACGTCGGGTGCAGATGAAATTCCACCTCACCAACGTCCCCACCGGGCGGCATCAGGCGCTCCACGCGGAGCTCGACTTCGAACCAGTCGTTGCGGAGCGTCGTGACAGTCCCGGTCAGGGTAAAGCCGTCTTGTTGTCTTTGCCCTCCAAACTGACCTTGATGAGGATCGTCGGGATTGGTCCTGGGCAGGGGACCGCTCGGCCGGTAGGCGCTGTCCCGAAGAAACGCGATCAGCCGCGCAACGTCGTCCTCGGAGAGGGCGGCGCCGGGCACGCCACTGAACGCGAAGCCCTGTAGATTCCGCAGCGGCATCAAGGCCCCACCGTGTGACTCCACATCGCCCCAGGAAGTACCGGGGAGCAGGATCGGTACCACCCGCAACCCGCGCGCGGCGACGTAGGCGGCCTCCCGCACGCTGTGGGTGCCTGTCATGTAGTTGGGGCTGAGCAGGATGAGGATCGCCTGAGCGCGGTTCATGGCCGCCGACAGCGTCTGCGCCCACGCATCGCCCGCCTTCAGGAGGCCACGATCCCAGAGAACAGCTTCGGCGCCGAAGTTGTCCCGCAGGGCCGCCGCTAACGTCGCCGCATGCTCCACGTCACGGTGACTGTAGCTCAGGTAGAAGGGTCCCACCTCGGCGTAGGGGCTGACGGCGATGCGGCGACGCTCCTCGTCAATGTCCCCGAGCAACGTCACCGTGCGGTCCGTGAGATAGCTCGTTAGCTGCTCGAACGCCTGTAGCAGCGACCCCGTCTGCTGTCGTCGTTCGGCCAGCACGGCGAGGACCTCCTCGTAGGCGAAGTACGGCTGGTACAGCACCTCGACTGATCCCCAGTACTCGTGCCGGTCTTTCGCGGCCAGATGGTGCAGGAACTTCTGGAAGCGGGTGCGCATCTCGGCGCGGGCACGCTCCAGCCGGTCGCGCTCGGCCAGCTCCACCCGTGTCGGTACCGGCCACACTCGGATGCCCGGCGCACGGGCGGGCGTGAATCGCTGCTGGAAGGCCGACTCGGCGATGGCCGATGCCCCCTTGATGCTCTGCCCGTTGAGTGTGAAGCACACCACGAGGTCGTCGGGCATCTGGATCGTGCAGATCCCCGAGGCGTCGGAGATCCCGGTGCGACTGTCGATGAGGATGTAGTCGTACTCGGCCCGGAGGTTCCTTTTGACCGCCTCCAGGAAGACCCCGCCGCCGAGCTTTTCGTGGAACTCCCCCCAGTTGAATGTCGTCACGCTGATCCCGTACGACGGCCCCTGGCGGCCTGCCGGCACGAAGTCCACTGTCCCCGTGCCCAAAAAGTCCCAGTTGAGCGAGCTGGCGTATCGCGTCAGGTGAGCGTACGACTCGAACCAACCCTTCGAAGTCGAAGCCGAGTGGGTCCGGGCGCCTTCCACGAAGTCGTTGAGGAAGTCGATCAAGCCCGGGCTGTTCACGATCTCCTTGTCTTCGATGAACGGGGCAAAGTAACGGTGCAATCCGGGCGCCTCGAGGTCCCAGTCGATCGTGAGCACACGCTTGCCCCGGGTGGCGAGGATCCAGGCCACGTTGGCCAGTGCCATCGTGCGCCCTGTTCCTCCCTTGTAGGAATAGAAGGTGATGATGCGGCCCGGTACGGACTCGGGGCTGGCAGAGCGGGTCTCGTGGCTCGCCTGCCAGTTGTAGACGGCGGACTGGACGCTAGCCGCGAGCAGCTCGGGTGTCGACCAGTCGAGCCCGACGACGTGCTCGTCCTGCACTCGCGCGCGAAACGCGTCTTGCTTGGCGAGGGCCATGTCTTGCCTGAGGAGGGTGATCGGTACCAATAGGTCGTCGGGGGCGACGAAGATCAGCGTGGCCCGTCCTGCGGCAGCGGCCGCCTCGTATTCCTGCTCGGCGATCGACTTGACGTCCCCGGGGGGGATGGAGCCGTACAGATGGCCGAGCAGGCCTATGAAGAGATCGCACGTCCGCGCCTCTTGGAGGGAGACCTCCTTCGGAGGGGTAGGGTCGGCGCCGAGGTACTCCATTGCGCTCAGCGTCACGTTGTCGATGCGGCTCAGTTGCTTGATTACCTCGGCGCGGTATGCCGTGATGTCGCTGGTGGTCGAGGCGACGAAGATCTTCATCCTCGATATCATCCTCCGGTCGCCGAGAGCACGAGTCGCGCGCCGAGCTTGATGCCGCGCGCGTTGGCGCCGGCCTCAAGATCCGGCTGCACCGCGCGCGCCGCCGGATCGGCCGCCACGAGATCCTTCCGGACACTGTGCAGTCGCTTTTCGAGCCCGACCGAGAAGGATGCTGGGTCGGTGGCCACGACGCAACCTGTGGCCCCCACCCCTGTGCTCCACGGAGCAAGACGCTGCGCAGCGACGGCCCGAAGCTGTGCGGCGGCGTCGGCGGCGGTGGGCACGGCGGCACCGAACACAAGGGCTGTCCCCGACGCGTTGAGGGCGCCGGCGATCGATGCCACTAGTGCTGCGTTGTTCGGAGACTCGAGCGACGCGCGATCGGCGATGAGCACGGGCATCTCTCGCGCTGCGATGGATTTCTTGATCTCGTCCCCTGCGGTAGCGGAGAGCTTCGTCTCCCGAAACAGCAGCGTGGAGCGGTTGGCCACCTCTTCGATCATCGTGTACAGCGACGCGCTTCCAGCTCCAAACGGTAGCGCACGCTCGTTCGGCGCCGCGAGGATCATGACTGAGGCCCCGTAGCGTACGGGTGTAGTCGTGCCGTGGAACGCGCTGGCCACGGCGTCGAAGGATGCGATGGGCGCGCCATCGGGAAGCTGAATTGCGGTCACGGTGGCCGCGATCTGTTTTGCAAGCTCGATCAGCACGGTGTTATATGCGTCGGCGCGGGACTTGAGCAAGGCGAGCGCGTAGAGCCCGTCTGAGACATATTTGGCGGGCAGCCTGACGTTGCTCCACTGATACGGCTGGAGGACCTGTGGGCACTTCCTCGTCCTTGAAGGGCACCCAGATGACCGGGATGATCGCCTTCGCCTGCCTGCCGGCGTTCGCCGGCACCTGATTCCACGACTGGACGCGCTGCAGGAAGACTTGCACCTCGCGTCCGCTGTACTCGCTGGTGAAGTAGGGAACGCTGTAGAAGCAGACGCAAACCTTGCAGAGCCGCGACGCATCAGCGAGCCTCGTCATCCACTCGTCGCTGTTCTCGATGCTCTGGGCGTCGAAGAAGATGATGTCCTCGGGCTTCGTTCCGTGGGGGAGATGCGCGGGCAGCATTTTCTCGAGTCGCTGGACGAACTTCGCCAGGCGACCGTCGAGGTTGCTGTTTCTGGCGTAAGAGATGAAGCAGAGTTTCATGTCGGCCCCCGGCGGGTCTCCGTCCCTCGGCAGGGAGGGCGTCTCATACACTGATCGGCGTGGGATGGACGCGAGACTCACGCAAGAATTGATACGCTGATCGGCGCTGCGGCGTCAGTAGTGGTGAAGAAGGGGAGACTCGGATCTCCTCACCGTTGCCCGGCACATGACCCTGAATCATGCGCGTGTCTGCCAATTCCGCCACTTCGGCGCAGGAGCTCCACTAGGATACTGACGAGGTGTGTGAAGTCAAGGGGAGCCGATGCCATCCGAGAATATCGTCGCCACCGATTGCCCGGCCCAGCATCTCTTGATGTCTTCCAGACCTACGAGGCGGGACTTGTCGTCCCGGGAACCGAGGTGAAGTCGCTGCGCTGGCGTCCAGGAGCGGACGCGGTCCGCGTCGTGGAGAACGCCGCGCGTGGGACGATATTCCACCGGTGTGGCCGGACGCCTCAACGCGGCCTTGGAACCAAGTGCGGGGCCGCTTCTTCCCCGCGTGCTACGTGGGATCCCGCGCAGAAGCCGGCAGGGCGGCGTCCCGACTTTCCACATCACGCAGGGCACTACTGCGGAACGAGCCTCGGCCTGTGTATCCTGGGCCACCGCACTCTCGGCCCGCGGATCGCCGGATGGTGAAGGAGATCTGGCTGACCGCGGCCGGGTTCGTCCTCGGCTGGCTCACCAGCAAGACCTGGAGCGACCCGGGCTGCCAGGTCGGCCTCGCCATCTTCCTCGTCGTGACCGCCGTCCTCGTGCTGGTGTTCGCGGTCGCCGTCACCGCGCCGCGCAAGCAAGACGGCGATGGCGACGACGAACCCAAGGACAAGGACGCCTCGTGACGCGCGCTCCCCGCGCCGCCCCGCCGTGGACGCCGGGCGAGCTGCGCCGGCTCCGCGCGCTCCGCTCGCCGTGGGGCATCCAGCGCGCGCTCGACGCGATGCCCTACCACCTGGCCTCCACCGCGTGGTCGCCGCGCCGCGTGCTGCGCGAGGGCACCGCGCACTGCCTGGAGGGCGCCATCTTCGCCGCCGCGGCGCTCCGCGTGCTGGGCTTCCCGCCGCTGCTCATCGACCTGGAGGCGGTGCAGGACACCGACCACGTGCTCGCGGTGTTCCGCGTCGGCGGCCACTGGGGCGCCATCGGCAAGTCGAACTTCTCGGGGCTCCGCTTCCGGCCGCCCGTGCATCGCACGCTGCGCGAGCTGGCCATGAGCTACTTCGAGAGCTACATCAACCTGCGCGGCGACCGGACCCTGCGCGCGTTCTCGCGCCCCGTGCACCTGGGCCGCTTCGACCGGACGCACCCGGGCTGGACGGTCACCGAGGGCGACCTCTGGTTCATCCCCGAGCACCTGGTGGGGCTGCCCCACACGCCGCTCGTCACGCCCGCGATGGTGCGAGCCCTCACCCGGGTCGATGGGCGCTCGCTCCGCGCCGGCGTCGTCGGCTACCGGGCGCCGGCCGGATCCTGATCGGCTACAATCGCGCGAGGAGGCGGCGCATGGACGGCGTGCACGACGTCGGCGGCATGCACGGGTTCGGGCCCGTGGAGCGCGAGCAGGACGAGCCGGTCTTCCACGGCGCGTGGGAGGCCGCGGTCGTGGCCATGATGCGCGCCGGCGGGCGCCGCGGCGTCTACAACATCGACGAGTTCCGCCACGGCATCGAGCGAATGGATCCCGCGCACTACCTGGCCTCGAGCTACTACGAGCACTGGCTCGACGGCATCACCCGCATCTTCCTGGAGAAGGGCGTCGTCGGCGCCGAGGAGCTGGCGGCCCGGACGGAGTTCTTCCGGGCCCGGCCCGAGCTGCCCGCCGCCGCGGCCCTGTCGGGGCCGCCTCCCCCTCGCGTCCCCCACGCCGAGTGGGTCCAGAGCGCGGTGCGCGAGGGCCAGGGGACGCCGCGCTTCGCCCCCGGCGACGCCGTCGTCACGCGGAACTTCCATCCCACGGGCCACACGCGGCTGCCGCGCTACGCGCGAGGCAAGCGCGGCGTCATCCACGTGGTGCACGGCACCCACGTGTTCCCCGACACCAACGCCCACGGCCTCGGCGAGGCGCCGCAGCCGCTCTACAGCGTGCGCTTCGAGGCCCGCGAGCTCTGGGGCGAGTCGGCGGAGCCGAACCAGCGCGTCCACCTCGATCTCTGGGAGGCCTACCTCCTGCCCGGGAAGAGCTCGTGAATGAATGGCGAGGCGGCCCCACGTGTGTACGCAGAATCGCGGTGTTGGCGCGCACGGCGAAGTCGAAATCCGCAATCCTTCACAACCCGGTGAGGTGAGCGAGGGCCATGGGCAAGAACCATCCGAACGTCGATCCCTACGTCGTCTCGCGGGTGCGCGCGCTCGAGTCGCTCCTGCTGGAGAAGGGCATCCTGTCGCCGGAGGCCGTCGACCGGGTGATCCAGCGCTACGAGGCCGACACCGGCCCGATGATCGGCGCGCGCGCCACCGCACGCGCGTGGACCGACCCCGCGTACAAGGAGCGCCTGCTCACCCGGACGCGGGAGGCCCTGGCCGAGCTCGGCCTGCAGGGGTACGAGGTGCTGGTGGTCGTCGAGAACACGCCGGCCGTGCACAACATGGTCGTGTGCACGCTCTGCTCGTGCTACCCGTGGCCGGTGCTGGGCCTGCCCCCCACCTGGTACAAGATGCCCGCGTACCGCTCGCGCGCCGTGATCGAGCCGCGGAAGGTGCTGGCCGAGTTCGGCGTGGACGTCCCCTCGGCGCGCGAGGTGCGCGTGTGGGACAGCAGCGCGGAGATGCGCTACATGGTCCTGCCGCGGCGCCCGGCGGGGACGGAGGGGCTCGGCGAGGCCGAGCTGGTGCCGCTCGTGACCCGCGACGCGCTGATCGGCGTGGCCGAGGTCGAGGCCCCGTCCGCGCGCGTCGCGCCCTGACCGCGACGGCATCCGTGTACGCGCGGCGGCGCAATATCGTAACGCGCCCGGACGGGCGCCCCGTCAACGTGGCGCGGATGCGCGGCCAGCTCTTCGTGTGCGCCAGCGGCTGCTGCTGCGGCCGCGTGGAGGACGGCTTCGCGCCCGTGCCCGCGGAGGTCTTCCATGCGGAGTGGGAGCGCCGGCGGCTCCGCAACGTGGTGCACCTGACCATCGGCGGCTGCCTCGGGCCGTGCGCGCTCGCCAACGTCGCCCTGCTGATGTTCGACGGCCAGGCCCAGTGGTTCCACTCCGTCAACGGAGACGCCATGGCGATGGCCATCTACGACCACGTCGAGCGGATGCTCGACGCCGACCGCTGCCTGCCCCCGCCGCCCGAGCTCGCGCCGTTCCACTTCACGGCCTCGGCGTGGCAGCCGCGCCCGGACGGCCAGCCCGTGGACGACCTCCGCCCGCGTCTCGGGCGGGGGCACGCGTGCGCCGCCGCGCCCTCCGGCGTCTCCACCGGCGGGCAGGGGCTGAGCGTGGACGGGGTGGTCGCGGCCATGGAGGGCGCCGCGGCGCTCCCGAGGAAGAACGGCGAGCTGGTGTTCGACGAGCCGTGGCAGGGGCGGGTCTTCGGCATGGCGGTGGCCCTGCACGAGAGCGGCGCCTACGCGTGGGAGGAGTTCCGCCAGACCCTCATCCGCCAGGTCGCCGCCGCCGAGGCGCGCGGCGGCGCGTTCGCCTACTACGAGGTCTGGCTCGCCACGTTCGAGGCTCTCCTCGAGGACAAGGGCCTGGTCACGCCCCAGGAGCTCGAGGAGACCACCTACCAGTTCGAGTTCGGCGAGCGCGACGAGGTGTACTGACCCCCACGGTGAGCGGGCGTATCCACTGGATTTCCATATCCGCTCGCCTCGCCTGCGGCTCAGCTCGCAAAGCCACCGGCTCGGCTCGCAAAGCCACGCGAGCTATCGCATCGCCGAGAACGGCGCGGGCACCAGCACCGTGGCCTGCATGTGGGCCAGCAGCGGCACCGACTTCGCGAGGAACGCCTGCCACTCCGGGTCCTGGCCGAGCTTGGCCCGCGCCTCCGCCCGCTCGTTGAGGTCGCGGTAGACCCACATGTGCACCACCTCGTTCAGCTGGGCGATGTCCGTCTGCCAGAGCCCGACCCGGCGCATGTACTTCTCGCGCGTGGGCATGACGTTCTTGAAGTGGCCGAGCCACTCGCCGGCGCTGCCGACGTGGGCCCGGTACCAGCGGAGCTCGTAGACGTTGCCGGTGTCCGCGGGCGGATTGAGCGGCAGCACCGCGGAGAGGATCTTGTTCTCCTGGGCGAGGAGCAGCGGGCGGATCTTCGGGATGTACTCCCTGGTCCACGCCTCGTTCTTCGCGAGCTCGCCGCGCAGGCGCTCCCGCTCGTTGAGGTCGGCGTAGCTCCAGAGGTGCACGAGCTGGTTGAGCGTGCCGAACTCGGTAGACCAGAACCCTTCCTGCTTGCCGTACGTGTCCCCGCGGATCTTGCGCCCGGTCTCGCCCGAGTGCTTGAGGTACTCGGCCTGCTTGCCGGGCTGCACCGTGTAGGTCCGGAGCTCGTAGATCATGAAGGTCTCCTTGGGGTTCGGTGTCGACGGCTCCCCTCGATCTACACCCAGGACCGCGGGCCGCGCAAGCCTCTGGCGACATCTGGTTGACACTGTCACTCGCCATCACTGGCCCGCGCTTGCGGCCGACGATTTTCGTCGTCGGCCGGGTCCAGGCGTGGCGGCCAAGCCCCTGATTTGATGATCACAAGGGCGCCGGGCTCGGCCTCGCCGTGGTCCGCGGCCTCGTCGAGGCTCACGGCGGGCGCATCGGAGTCGAGTCGGTCGAGGGGAAGGGCAGCAGCTTCACGATGAGCCTTCCCCGCGAGGCGCACGCCGCCGTCTGAGCGCGGCCCGGGCGTCTCGTCCCGCGCCCCCCGGGCTCAGTCGGTCCGGATCCACCAGTTGTGGCGGAACGCGTCGTACCGGATCTGCCGCCCGCAGAAGCCCTCCAGCGCGATGACCGGCCGCAGCGCGGCCTGGGTGGACCGGCGCGCCCAGAGGTGCAGGTCGAGGTCCTGGAACGTGTCGGGCCCGCGCTGGCGGCACAACGTGCGGGCCCGGTTGTAGAAGACCACCGGGTCGCAGGCGATGCGCGTGTCCAGGGGGAGCTTCAGGTCGCGCTCGGTCCGGGCGCCGTCGGCGTGGCGGAGCACGGCGTAGCCGTTGCACACCGGCCGCGCGTCGAACATGTGCAGCGCGTAGAGGCGTCCCTCGCCCGTGAGCACGGGGTCGCCGGGATAGGCGTGCGGCGTGAGCTGCAGGATCGAGAACACCGCCGCGATCGCGTAGGCGCCCCACGGCGCCCGGCCCCGCCAGAACGCATCCAGCAGGCTCTCGTCCACGCCTCGGGTCGCCGGCCGGGACGCGCCGGCACAGGGGGAAGATCGAGAGGATCGCGAACATCAGGAGGGGATAGAAGAAGCCCACCACCGGCCACGAGAAGACGTGGAAGACGACGAACTGGCCAAGGGCGGGCCAGAAGATCCAGCCGCGCCGCGCGAGCAGGCCCCAGCTCACCACCAGCTCCAGCACGATGACGTAGACGCAGGCGGCGATGATCCCCGCGCCCGAGAAGAGCCAGATCGGCCGGTAGAGCCCCGCGCCGGAGATCCACTCCCAGTTCAGCTTCAGCGTCCCCGCCCAGAAGTAGAAGAGCACCACGAGCACCCGCGCCGCGCTGCGCTTGCCGGGCACGAACAGGAACGCCGCGGTCGCCGCGAACGCCATGTAGTGCTGGTTCATCCGGAGACGGAAGTCCAGCAGCATGATGGCGGCCTTCACCACGTTCAGGCCGATCAGCCCCCAGTACGCCCCCGCCGTGGCCTGGCGTCCGGACAGGAATGCGAGCCCGACCCCGATCGCGCCCAGGAGATACAGGAGGAGCGCCCAGGACAGCCCGGAGGGGCCGAGCACGCGGAGCCGCTCGCATTCCTGGAAGATCGGCCAGCAGATCGCCTCGGCCCGGGAGTGCAGGAAGGCGATCGACCGCTGGTCGATCCAGTAGAGGAAGGTCAGGACGTGCAGCGCGGCCAGGGCCGCCCCGTAGATCCGCAGCACCCGGTCGTCCCGGATCTCGGCGACCTGGCTCTCGAAATACCGCATGGGCGCGCCCAACGTAGTCGACGGGCCGGGCACCGTCAACCCGCCGGGCTTCGGGCAGGATCGGCCCGGACCGGGCACCGGCCCGGGCGTCGGTTCGGGCAGAAGACCGCCCCCTCGATGACGGCCGCTGGCACGCTGGATCGTGAGCCCGCGCTCCGACTGATGGGCGGTGGACTGGCCCCGCGGGCGCTCCAGGTGGCCCGGACCCGGCCGCTCGCGGCCGAGCCGACAACCTCCCGAGAAGCTGGTTTACTCCCCCGGGCTGTCCCCCTATAGTTGAGCCCCGGCGGCCGGTCCGTCTCTTCTCCCGCAAGAGGCCGGCCGCAGGAGACGCAATGCCGAGCGACTCCGCCGAGCCCCTCCGGGACGTCCGCGCCGTTGTCCTGGTCGTGGATGACGACGTGGGGCTGCGCGAGGCGTGTCGCCTGATCCTCGAGGACGAGTTCGAGGTCCTCGACGTCCCCGACGGACCGCATGCCCTCGAGGTCCTCCGCTCCACCCAGGTCGATGTCGTGCTGCTGGACATCCGCCTGCCCGGCATGGACGGCCTCGAGGTGCTGGAGCAGGCGAAGGTGATCGACGAGCAGGTCGAGGTCATCCTGGTCACCGCGGTGAAGACGGTGAAGACCGCGGTCACCGCCATGAAGCTCGGGGCCTTCGACTACCTGACCAAGCCGTTCGAGGAGGAGGAGGTCCTGGCCGTGGTGCGCCGGGCCCTCGAGCGGCGGGCGCTCCAGCGCGAGGTGGTCTTCCTGCGCTCCGAGCTCGCGCGCCGCCAGGACGGCGACGAGATCGTGGGCCAGTCCGCGGAGATGCGGAAGCTGGCCCAGATGATCGCGCAGGTGTCGCGCACGAGCGCCACGGTGCTCATCGCGGGCGAGAGCGGCACCGGCAAGGAGCTCATCGCCCAGGCCATCCATCGGCAGAGCCCGCGGCGCGACAAGCCGTTCGTGCCCGTCAATCCCGCCGCCATCGTCGAGTCGCTGATCGAGTCGGAGCTGTTCGGGCACGAGCGCGGCGCGTTCACCGGCGCGTACCAGCGAAAGCTCGGCAAGTTCGAGATGGCCCAGGGCGGCACCCTCTTCCTGGACGAGATCGCGAGCCTCCGGGCCGAGCCGCAGACGAAGCTCCTGCGCGTCCTCCAGGAGCGGGAGATCGAGCGGGTGGGGGGGACGCGGCGGATCCCGGTGGACGTGCGCATCATCGCCGCCACCAACGTGGACCTCAAGCGCGCGGTGGCGGCGGGCGGGTTCCGCGAGGACCTCTACTACCGGCTGAACGTGGTGCCCATCGCCGTGCCGCCGCTCCGCAGCCGGAGCCAGGACGTCCCGCTGCTCGTCGAGCACTTCATCCGCCGCTACAACCAGCGCTTCGGCAAGCGCATCACGGGCGTCGCGCCCTCCGCCATGGCCGCCCTCGAGGACTACCGGTGGCCGGGCAACGTGCGCGAGCTGCAGAACGTCGTGGAGCGGGCGGTGGCGCTGGTCGACGCCCCCCAGATCCAGCTCCAGGACCTCCCGATGGACGTGGTCATGGGGGAGCGGCGGCTGCGGGACGGCGAGGCGCCCGCGGTGCCGCTCGCCCAGGCCGTCGAGGACTTCGAGCGTCAGATCGTCCAGCGGGTCCTCGAGCGCGTCCGCTGGAGCCAGCAGGACGCGGCGATGATCCTGGGCCTGCACCGGAACACCCTCCTCCGCAAGATCGCGAAGTGGGGACTGGTCCCACCGCCACGTCGATAGACCGTCACCGGCGACGGTGCAGTGCACCACCGGCGGTGCATGCCGGCCAAGTGCGCGCCGCGCCTGACGCGGGACGCCTCAGCCGTCCCTCGACGCCGCGCGGTGCAGCGTCCACAGTGCAGACCGCGGATCTTGCATGGTCGCGACGGCGCCGATTCAGCTTTTGATGATGCGGAGTTGCACGACACGCAGCGGGCGTTCGCCTGGCGTCCGATTTGCTTAGCCTTTGCGTCGCTGTACGGGCCCTCGTGGGGAGGGCCCATGGTGTCACACACCCGACCGAGGAGGACGAACGATGGCGAAGGCCTGGGCGGTGATCATGATCGTGTCCGCGTTCCTGCTGGTGGCTCCCGTGATCGAGTACGGCGCGGTGGAGTCGAACCACATCTTCACCGCCATCGGCAACGCCGACGGCGGCGCCGGCGGCGACTAGGAGGCCTTCTCTCCCTCGATGATCCACTGGCGAGGCCTCGGCGTCACCATGCTCCTCCTCGCCAGCACCGCCATGCCCGTGGTCCCGGCTCACGCGCAGGACAAGGCGGAGCCGGGTCCGCGGGCGGTCGTCAACGGAGCCTACCGGCGTCCGCTCGGCGGCGATCCGGCCACGCTGGACCCTGTCCGGACCAACGACATCTACGGCCGCGCGGTGACGCAGCAGATCTTCGACGGCCTCGTCCAGTTCGATCAGACGCTCACCATCAGCCCGGCCCTGGCCCAGTACTGGCGCGCCTCGCGCGACGGGCTCACCTGGACCTTCACGCTGCGCAAGGGCGTGAAGTTCCACCACGGGCGGGACGTGAGCGCGGACGATGTCGTGTACTCGTTCACGCGCATCCTCGATCCGCGGCTCCGGTCGGACGCCGCCGACCTCTTCGGGCACGTCAAGGGAGCGGCGGAATTCCGTGAAGGACGCGCGAAGAGCGTGTCCGGCCTCGTCGCGCTCGACCGCCACACCGTGCAGGTCACGCTCGAGGAGGCGCAGATCGCCTTCGTGTCGCTCCTCGCCCTGGGCCACGCCCGCATCGTCCCGAAGGACGTGGTCGAGCGGCTAGGCGACGCCTTCGGCACCCACCCCGTGGGCACCGGGCCCTTCCGGTTCGTCCGGTGGGAGCGCGGGAAGGAGATCGTGCTCGCCGCCAACCCCGACGCGTTCGACGGCGCGCCGCGCCTGGCCCGCCTCGTGTACCGGATCTTCCCCGGCGAGGCGCACGACGTGATCTGCCAGGAGTTCGAGCAGGGGCAGCTCGAGGAGAGCCCGGTGCCGCCGGCGTGCCGGAACAAGACCTCGGACCCGCGCTACCAGTACCTGCGCCGCTCGACCTTCACGGTGCGGTTCTACGGCCTCAACACCCGGATGCGCGGGCTCGACGACGCGCGCGTGCGCCGCGCCATCGCGCACGCCCTGGACCGCGAGCGCACCGTCCAGGAGATCTTCCTCGGCCGCCATCAGCCCGCGCGCGGCATCCTGCCCCCGGGCATGCCCGGCTACAACCCGGGGCTCCGGGCGCCCGGCCACAGCGTCGCCGAGGCCCGCGAGCTCCTCAGGCGGGCGCGGGCATCCGGACGGCCGCGGGATCGGGCCGCTCACCATCTGGTCGGCGGCGCGGGGGGAGCGGATCGACCAGGAGCTGGGCACGGTGAAGCGGCAGCTCGCCGCCGTCGGCATCGCCGCCGACGTGCGCTACGAGACCGACTGGCCGACGTTCACGAAGGCGCTCGGCGAGCGCAAGTACCCGATGTTCGTCTACGCCTGGCACGCCGACGTGCCCGATCCGGACAACTTCCTGTACAAGCTCTTCTACTCGAGGGGCGCGCGCAACCTGACGGGTTACGCCAATCCCGTCGTGGACGACCTGCTCCTCCGGGCTCGCGAGGAGCCCGACCTCGGCCGGCGCATCGAGCGGTACCGGCGCGCCGAGCAGATCATCGTCGACGACGCGCCCATCATTCCCGTGTGGCACTACACGTACGAGCGGCTGTTCCAGTCCTACGTGCGCAACGTGGAGGTGAACGGGCTCGGCGACGCGTACCTCCCGCTGCGCAAGATGTGGCTCGAGGCCCCGCGGTGAGAGCGCTCGTCCGCCCCCCGTGGCTCCGCTTCGGCTTCAGCTCGCTCCAGCGGAAGCTCCTCCTCGGCACGCTCTTCGTGCTCGTCCTCATCATGGCCGGCGTCATGCTGGTGGTGGAGTACAGCCAGCGCGAGGCCATCGTGTCCGAGGTCCAGCGGCGCGGCGAGGTCCTCGCGCGGAGCCTCGCCGCCACCTCGACCACGCCGCTCTTGCTCTACAACTTCACCGCCCTCGAGCAGAACGTGACGCGCATCGCCCGCGAGGCCGACGTGGTGTACGCCATCGTCCTCGACGGCGACGGCCGGGTGGCCGCGCACAGCCGCCGGCCGGACCTGGTCGGCCGCGGCCTCGAGGGCGCCGTCGACGCGCGCGCGGGCCGCGCCGGCGCGCTCCTCATCCAGGAAGCCACCAGCCGGGCCGCTGGGCAGACGGTGTACGACATCGCCGTGCCCGTGTTCGTGGAGCAGCAGCGCTGGGGCACGGTGCGCGTGGGTCTGTCGCGGCGGCGGATGGACGCGGAGATCACGGAGACGCGCCGCGAGCTCGCCATGCTGTCGCTCGTGACGCTCGCCCTGTGCGGGCTCGGCGCCGCCTTCGTGGCGCGGCGCATCGCGGGCCCCGTGAAGCAGCTCTCGGCCGGCGCCGCCGCGGTGGCGCGCGGCGAGCTCGACCAGTGGATCCCCCCCGTGGGGTCGGACGAGCTGGCCCAGCTCGCGGCCACGTTCAACCACATGACCGCGCGCCTGCGCCACCAGCGCGCCGAGCTCGAGGCCGCCCACGCCGAGCTGCGGCAGCGCTTCGAGGAGGTGGCCGAGCTGAACCGCTACACCGACAACATCCTCGGATCGGTGACGAGCGGCATCGTCACCCTGGACCTGGACGGGCGCATCGGCACGATGAACCCGGCGGCGGAGATGCTGACCGGCCTCTTCGCGCCGGACGTGAAGGGCCACTACTGCGCGGAGGTGTTCACGGCGAGCCCCGAGGTCGCCGAGGCCCTCATGGAGACGCTGACCAGCCGTCACGGCCTGCCCAACGTGTCGCTCACGCTGCGGCGGCCCAACGGCTCCACGCTGCCCATCGAGATGAGCACGGCGCCGCTGCGCGGCCTCGAGGCCAAGGAGCTGGGTGTGGTCGGCGTGTTCCGCGACGTGAGCGTGCTGCGGGAGCTCGAGGAGCAGGTGCGGCGCTCCGACCGGCTCGCCGCGCTCGGCACCCTCGCCGCCGGGCTCGCGCACGAGATCAAGAACCCGCTCACCGCGCTGCGTACGTTCAGCCGGTTCCTGCCGCGCAAGTTCGACGACGAGCGGTTCCGCGAGCGCTACCAGCGGGTCGTCCCCCACGAGCTCGAGCGCATCAACGCCATCGTGGAGCGGCTGCTGGAGCTGGCGCGTCCGGCGCGGCTGACCTTCCAGCCCGTACACCTACCGGAGCTGCTCGACCGCGTGCTCGACCTGTACGCCGGCCAGATCGAGACCAGGGGCATCGAGGCCCATCGCGAGTACGCGCGCGACTGCCCGCCCATCCAGGCCGACGCCGAGTACCTGTACCAGGCCATCGTGAATCTCGTGGGGAACGCGCTGGAGGCCATGGAGGCGGGCGGCCGCCTCACGCTGCGCGTGGGGTGGTTCCACGGCAGCGATCCCTTCGGCCCCGTCCGGGGCCCGGCGTGGCGCCTCAAGGTGGAGGTGGAGGACACGGGGATCGGGATCGGCGCCGACACCGCCGGAAAGGTATTCGACCCGTTCTTCACCACGAAGGGCGCGGGGACCGGCCTCGGCCTCGCCCTCACGCACAAGATCGTCGAGGACCACCACGGCCGCATCACCTTCAGCAGCGTGCCGGGGGCGGGGACCACGTTCCGCATCGTGCTGCCCGTGACGCCCGGAGGGGCGCCGCGGATCAGAAAGGGACAGGATGCCTAGAGCCGTCTCGGAGGGGCGGGGCCTCGCCCCGCAGGGCGCGCAGATCGCGCGCGCCGACGTCGTCGCCAAGGTGACGGACGGCGTGTTCCACACGTTCAACAACATCCTGGCCGTGGTGCTCGGCCGCGTGGAGCTGATGCTGGGGCAGGTGGACGCGGGGCGTCTCAAGGCCGCGGAGCTGCGCAACGGGCTCCTGTCCGTGCAGAAGGTGACGCAGGACGCCGCCGACCTCCTCGAGCGCGTGCAGGAGCTCGCGCAGCCGCCCGCCGACGAGCCCGAGCGGACGGTGGACCTCAACACCGCGGTCGGCGAGGCCATCGCTTTCGTGCGACCCCACCTCGTCCTGGACCGCGCGCCCGGCGCCGCCCTGCGCCTGGCCTGCCGCGTGACGAGCGCGCCGGTGCTGGTTCGCGCGCGAGCCAGCGCGCTGCGCGAGCTGCTCGTGACGCTCCTCGTGGACGTGACCGACGCCACGCCGGACGGCGGCGAGATCACCGTGGAGACGGCGACCGCCGAGGGGGGCGCCATCCTCCACGTGGGCGGAGTCGGCGCCGCGGATGCCGGCCCGCCCGACCTGCTCGCCACGCGGGACCTGGTGGCCCGGTACGGCGGGAGGATCTCGGTGCGGCGGGAAGCCGATGGCGCCTCCACGGTGAGCCTCACACCGCCCGGCGCGATGACCGTGACGCGGGCCCGCCGCGCCGTCGATGCCGCGGTGCCGCCGGGCCTCGCCGTGCTCGTGGTCGAGGACGAGCCGGCGCTCCGGAGCCTGCTGCGCGACTTCCTCGAGTCCCAGGGCTGTCGCGTCTCCGTGGCCGCCTCGGGGTCGGACGCGCTTGCGGAGCTGGCCACGTCCGAGTGGGAGGTCGTGCTCTCGGACCTCCTCCTGCCCGGCGCCAGCGGGCTGGACATCGCCCAGGCGGTCAAGTCGCGGTCACCGCGCACCGGCGTCGTGCTCCTCTCCGGGAAGCTCCTTCCCGAGGACCTGTGCGCGGACGGCGAGACGGTGGACGTGGCCCTCGCCAAGCCGGTGGACCTCGGCAAGCTCGGCAGCGTGATCGCCACCCTGGGGCGCCGATCGCGCGAATGACGGCGAGGGCGGCCGTGCTATGCTTCGGGCCGTGCCAGCGCCCGCGGACGTGACGATCATCGGCGGAGGCATCGTCGGCCTCGCCACCGCCATCGCGCTCACCGAGCGTCACCCGCGGGCCCGCGTGCAGATCGTGGACAAGGAAGCGCGCGTCGGCACGCACCAGACCGGCCACAACAGCGGCGTCATCCACTCCGGCATCTACTACAAGCCCGGCTCCTTCAAGGCGCGCCTGTGCGTCGAGGGCGCCCGGCTCATGACGGAGTTCTGCGACACCCACGGCATCGCCTACGAGCGCTGCGGCAAGGTCATCGTGGCCACGTCCGAGGCCGAGGTGCCGCGTCTCGAGACCCTGCATCAGCGCGGCACGGCCAACGGCGTGCCCGGTCTCAAGATGATCCCGGGCGAGGCGGTCAAGGACTACGAGCCGCACTGCCGCGCCGTCGGCGCGCTGCTGTCGCCGGCCACCGGCATCGTGGACTACGTGCAGGTGGCCCAGGCCATGGCCGCCCTCGTGGAGAAGCGCGGCGGCGAGGTCACGACGAGCGCGGCGGTGACGGCGATCCGCCGGGACGGCGCCGGCCTGGTCCTGGAGACGGCCCGCGGCCCGGTCCACACGCGTCACGTCGTCAACTGCGGCGGGCTGCACTCCGACGCGGTGGCGCGCCTGATGGGCATCGAGCCCGAGGTGCGCATCATCCCGTTCCGCGGCGAGTACTACATGCTGCGCCCCGAGCGGCGCTCGCTGGTGCGCGGGCTCATCTACCCTGTGCCGGACCCCGAGTTTCCGTTCCTCGGCGTGCACTTCACGCGCACGATCCACGGGGACGTGGAGGCCGGCCCCAACGCGGTGCTCGCCTTCGCCCGCGAAGGCTACACGATGGGCACGCTGAACGTGGGTGAGACGATCGGCACCTTCACGTACGGCGGGTTCTGGGCGATGGCCCGCCGCTACTGGCGGATGGGGATGTACGAGTTCTACCGCTCGATGAGCAAGGCCGCGTTCGTCCAGTCGCTCCAGCGGCTCGTGCCCGACCTCCGCGCCGAGGACATCGTGCCCGGCGGCTCCGGGGTCCGCGCGCAGGCGGTGTCGCCCGACGGCTCGCTCGTGGACGACTTCAAGATCAGCGTCACCGCGGGCGCCGTCCACGTGCTGAACGCGCCCTCGCCCGGGGCGACCGCGTCGCTCGCCATCGGCCGGCACATCGCCGGCCTCGCCGCCGACACGTTCACGCTCCCCGCCTGACCCTCAGGACTGCTTCGCCAGCCGCGCTTCCGCCTGCTGCAGGCGACCCTCGGCCTCGATCATCTGGCGGGCCAGCTGCTTGATGAGGGCCAGCGCGAGCGACGGGTTGGCGCGCACGAGGTGCTCCAGCCGGTTCGACGGGATGACCATCAGCGTGACGGGCTCGCCGGCGACGGCGTGGGCGGACCGGGGGGCGTTCGTGAAGAGCGCGATCTCGCCGAGCAGCTCGCCCTTGCCGAGGACCCGGAGCACGCGCTCCTCCTCGCCGAACCGCCGGCGGATCTCCACGCGGCCTTCGTGCACCATGTACGCCTCGCCGTTGGCCGCGTCGCCCTCGCGGAAGATGAAGTCGCCGGGCTTGTACGTCCTGGTCGGCACCTCTCCGATCTGGCGGCTCATGGCGTATTCCTCGTGGTATAGAATGACCGCGGTGGTGCCTATGGTACGCCCGTTCTCCCTCCTGGTGGCCCTCGCCGCTGCTGCTGTGCGCGCCCGAGGCTCACGCGCAGATCACCGTGCAGGAAGCCATGCTCCGCGCCAAGCCCGCCGTCGTCCTCGTCAACACCGAGGTGGACGCGGAGGTCACGCTCGACTGCGGCGCCGGCCCCCTGACCGTCAAGCCCCCGGTGTTCCGCGAGACGGGCACCGGCTGGTTCGTCGACCAGGCCGGGTGGGTCGTCACCAACGGCCACGTCGTCCAGCCCGCGCACACGCCGCCGCGCTGGCTGGTGAACCAGCAGGCGCAGAAGGCGGTGACGACGGCCTGCCTGCCCGCCGCGCTCGCCAAGGCCGGGCTCGCGCCCGGCGAGCATCCGGACAAGGAAGAGGCGATCAAGCGGAAGCTCCTGGATCAGCTCTTCCCCTCCACGAAGGTGAAGCTGACGCCGACGGTCACCGTGGTCGTCTCGAGCGGCGTGAAGCTCAAGGCCGAGGTGAGCAAGTACACGCCGCCGGTGAGCCCCGAGCCGGGGATCATGTCCGGCCGCGACCTCGCGCTGCTGAAGGTGCAGGGCGAGGGCTATCCCGGTCCTCACGGTGGCCGACTCGAAGACGGTCCAGATCGGCGACTCCATCCACATCATCGGCTTTCCCGGCGTCGTGCTGACCCACGAGCTCCTGAACAAGTCGGCGTCGGTCGAGGCGTCGATCACCCGCGGCTCGGTGTCGGGATTCAAGGAAGACGTGGCCAACCAGCCCATGATCCAGACCGACGCGCCCGCCTCGTGGGGGAACTCGGGCGGGCCCGCCGTGAGCTCGAAGGGGGCGGTCCTGGGCGTCCTCACGTTCGTGTCGCTGACACCGGGGGCCGAGGGGTCGATCGTCCAGGGCTTCAACTTCGTCATCCCCTCGCAGGCCGTCCGCGACTTCTTGAAAGACACGCCGGTGAAGCTGGACGGCAAGAGCCGGTTCAACGACGTGTGGTTCGGCGCGCTGCGCGCCTACTTCACCGAGGACTGGGCGGAGCGCGGTCAAGCAGTTCCAGGCGACCGACGCGGTGATCCCGAAGCTGCCCGACGTCAAGCGCCAGCTCGACGAGGCGCAGGAGATGCTGAAGAACCCGCCGCCGCGGCCCTTCCCGTGGTTCTGGGTGGCCATCGGCGTCACCGTGCTGAGCGCGGGCGGCTACGGCGTGCAGTTCTTCCTGCGCTGGCAGAAGAACCGCTACCGGGTGCAGCCCTCGGAGGTCATCCGGATGCTGGAGTCGGGCAAGGCGCCGGTGGTCCTCGACACGCGGCGGAGCGAGGTCTACGACGCCCTGCCGTTCCGCATCCCCAACTCGGTTCGCCTCGCCCCCGAGGAGGTGTCGGGCGGGGTGTCGGGGCTCGAGCTGGACACCGCCGCGCCGCTGGTCGCCTATTGCACGGATCCGAACGAGGTCACGAGCGCGAAGGTGGCGGCCGGGCTCCGGAAGCTCGGCTTCAAGGACGTGAGGATCCTCAAGGGTGGGCTGGGCGCGTGGACGAACGCCGGCCTGCCGATCGAGAGCCGCTCCGACATCTCCGCGGTGCGGGCTCGAGCTCTACAAGGCGCTGGCCGGCGGCAACGCGTGGCTACGCTCAGGAGCGCCCGCGCGCCCGGCGCCCCCGTCCGGCGCGCGGGGATCCGAGCCGCCCACGAGGCCGGCGCCCGCCGGGTCCATCCAGATGCACTGGGCGTGGCCGAAGAGGTCGTCCCACTCCTCGCCGACCTGCACCTCGTGGCCACGCTCCGCGAGGTCGCGCGCCAGCTCCTCCGGATAGCGGCCCTCGACGCTCAGCGCCCGCGTCGCCGTGCCCCACGTGCGCCCGTAGAGCCAGCGCGGGGCCTCGACGGCGGCCTGCGGGCCGAGGCCCCGGTGGAGCACCCGCGTGAGGAGCGCCGCCTGGGTCTGCGGCTGTCCCTCTCCGCCCATCGTGCCGTGCACGAACCGGGGGCGGCCGCCCTCGAGGTACATGCAGGGGATGAGCGTGTGCATCGTGCGCTTGAGCGGGGCGAGCGCGTTGACGTGCGCGGGGTCGAGCGAGAAGAAGCTGCCGCGGTTCTGCAGGACCACGCCGGTGTCGCCCGCGAGCACCGCGGACCCGAACGTGTAGTAGAGCGACTGGATCAGCGCCACCGCGTTGCCGGCGCCATCGGCGGTCACGATGGCGATGGTGTCGCCCCCCGCGCGGCGCCGGGGCCGGCGGGGCGGCCGCGCGCCGCATGGAAATCCGTGCCCCGCATCGCGGCGAGGCGCTCGGGGGCGAGCAGCTCCTCCGGGCGGACCCGCATCGCGCGGGGCTCGGTCAGGTAGCGGTCGCGATCCTCGAAGGCGAGCTTCACGGCCTCCACGAGCAGGTGGACGTAGTCGGCCTCGGGCAGGGCGGCGAGGTCGAAGCCGGCCACGATGCCCAGCAGCGCGAGCGCCGACATCCCCTGGGTCGGCGGCGGGAAGCTCACCGCCTCGCCCGCCGCGTAGGGGATGCGCAGCGGGCTCCATCCATTCCGAGTGGTGCTCGAAGAAGTCGGCGAACGCCAGCGGGCTGCCCGCGCCTGCCGCCGCCGCGGCGAGCCGCCGGCCGAGGTCGCCGCGATAGAAGACGTCGGCGCCGCCGTCCCGCACGGCCTCGAGCGTCCGGGCGAGGTCGCGCTGCACGAGCGGGCCGCGCGCGAGCGCGTCAGGATGATAGAGCGGCCAGAGGGCCGCGCGCGTCTCCGGGGCGGCGCCGTCCCCGAACAGGTCCGGCTCGCGCGGGGGCGGCCGCCGCTGACCCGCCGAGGGCGCGAACCCGTCCCGAGCGTGCCCGATGGCGTCGCGCAGGAGCGCGGGCCACGGCAGCCGCGAGCCCATCTCCTCGACGCTGTAGCGATGCGCGCGCCACCAGCCGTCCACCGCGCCGGGCACCGTCACCGCGGCGAGCCCGCCGCGCGCGGGGATGGCCCCGGAGACGCCGCGGGCCGCGTACCACCCGATGGTGGCGGACGCGGCGGCCCGGCCGATGCCGCAGAGGGCGCGGAGCCGGCCGGCGGCCGCGTCGTGGATGAGCCACACGTTGTCGCCGCCGAGCCCGTTCATGTGCGGATACACGACGGCGACGGTGGCGGCGGCGGCGATGGCGGCATCGACGGCGTTGCCGCCGGCCCGGAGCGCGGCGACGCCGGCCTCGGTGGCGAGCCGGTGAGGCGTGGCGACCATGCCGCGCGCCGCGCGCGCCTCGGGGAACCGGGTCGCGGTCATGGTAGTGTCCACTGTACTCGGAAACCGGCGCTGCGCCCCCGTGAGACCCGAGCCCGCCGCGTGATCACGCGGCGAGCGGAGCGGGCCGGCGCCCGGTCGCGAAGGAGGCGCTCAGGGATGGGCAGGATCGTCTACGCCGGCGCGATGTCGCACGTGCTGTACCCCGACTACTACGGCAAGAACGTGGGGCCCCACGGCCGGAAGATGGTCGAGGAGCTGATCGAGGTCGTGCGCGACATGGGGGTCGCGCTTCGCGCGGCGCGCCCCGACGCGCTGGTCGTCATCGCCGACGACCACCTCAACGTGTTCTCCTTCGACGCGGTGCCCGCCCTCTGCGTCCGCGTGGGCCGCTTCGTCGATCGCATGGTCCAGGAGGACGCGATCGAGTTCGACCGCGCGCTGGAGGGGCTGCCCGCCCGCTACCCTCTCCACGAGGACCTGGCCAACCGGCTCCTGGAGCAGGGGATGGAGGCGGGCTTCGACCTGGCCGCGTCCTGGTCGGCGCCGCTCGATCACGCGTTCCTGAGCCCGGTGGGGACCCTGTGCGGGGCCGAGCCCGCGCCGCCCCTGGTGCCGTTCTGGGTGAACTGCTTCCTGGCCCCGCAGCCCACCGCGCGCCGCTGCTTCGCCGCCGGCCGGCTGCTCGCCCGCGTCGTGGCCGAGGGGCCGTGGAACGTGGCCGTGATCGCCACGGGCGGGCTGAGCCACTTCCCGGAGCTGTCGCTGGCGCGCGTGGGCCAGTCCGATCCCGCGTTCGACCGGCGCGTTGTCCGCTGGCTCGAGGCCGGAGAGCACGAGCCGCTCTGCGCGCTCAGCGCCAAGGAGCTCCACGAGACGGGCTCCCACGAGCTCCTGAACTGGATGGTCCTGGTCGGCGCGGTCAGCCCCGCGCGCGCCCGCGTGCGCTTCTTCGGCGAGATGGGCCGCATCGACCTCGCCGCCCTGGAGTGGGACACGAGATGAGCCGCACCGGAGAGACACGCCGTGAACGGCATGCACGAGGTGGTGGGGGGGTATGGGGGCGGAGCGGCGCCGCTCCCCCCCATTTCAAAATGAGCCGCTACGACCTGAACGTGATCCTCTACCGCCTCAAGAAGGACGCGGCGTTCCGGGCGCGCTTCCGGGCGGATCCCCGCGCCGCGCTGGCCGGCGCGGACCTGACCGACGAGGAGGCCGAGGCCTTCGTCCGCTGGGACTTGCGCCGGCTGAACGATCTGGGAGGGTCGCTCCATCTGCTGGTCTCGATCCCCGCGCTCGGCGGCCATTGACGGTGCCCGCGAAGCGGGCAGGGGCCGCGCCTGGCGCTTGCCATCCGGCGTCCGGCCGGTGTATGTAAGGGCCACTCAGTACACCCGGTTCAGGGCGCTCATCGAAGAGGAGCCGACACATGTCCACGAAGCCTCCGTCCCGTCCTTCCAACGTCAACCGGCGCCAGTTCCTCAAGACCGCCGTCACCGCCGCGGGCGCCGCAGGCGTCGGGCCGGCGGTGCTGCGCGGCCGCGCGGAGGCGCAGGAGACGCCTTCTCCGATCCGGCCGGAGGCTGGGGCCAAGCGCGGCGGGACGCTGCGTTACTCGGTGCACACCGCGCCGGTGCACTTCGACGTGCACCAGTCCGGCACCGTCGCCAACATCGGCGCCCAGAGCCCGATGTACGACACGCTGATCCGCCGGCACCCGAAGGACGGGCAGACGATCATCCCGGACCTCGCCTGGAAGTGGGACATCGCGCCCGACGGCAAGAAGTACACCTTCCACCTGCGCAAGGGCGTCAAGTTCCACGACGGGGCGGACTTCACGTCGGAGGACGTCAAGGCCACGTACGACCGCATCGCGCACCCGCCCAAGGGCGTGGTGATCCCGCGCACGCCGCTGTTCAGCACGGTGAGCGAGATCGTGGCGCCTGATCCCCACCGCATCGAGTTCCGTCTGAGCGAGCCGCGGCCGCGCGCGTTCATGCTCGGCGCCTTCGCGAGCGGCTGGAACATCATCGTGCGCAAGAAGACGATCGATGAGACCCAGTCGAACCTCCGCCAGGTCATGAACTACCCGGGCACCGGGCCGTTCAAGCACGTCTCCCGGAAGGACAAGGAAGTCTGGATCATGGAGCGGAACCCCAACTACTGGAACAAGGGGCTGCCCTACGTGGACCGGCTCGAGATCTACCACGCGCCGCCGTTCTCGGCGGAGCTGGGCGCGTCCTTCCTGTCCGGCAAGGTCGACTACGCGCGGCTGCTCGATCCGGTGTCGTGGCGCAAGGCCAAGGAGATGCCCGGGGTGACGGCGGCGGCCTTCAACCAGAGCGTCATCCAGTGCGTGTACGCGAACCTGAAGAAGAAGCCGCTCAACGACCCGCGGGTGCGCCGGGCCATCCACCTCGTCATGGACCGGAACGCCCTCGTCGAGGTGGTCAAGGACACCGCGCCGATGCAGATCGGCGGCTTCGTGTATCCGTTCCACGAGTTCTCGACGCCGAAGGCGGAGCTGGAGAAGAAGCTCGGCTACCAGAAGGACATCCGGCCGGCCGTCCAGGAAGCCAAGAAGCTCATGGCGGAGGCCGGCTACGCCGGCGGCATCAAGGGCCTGGACTTCCTGGTGCGCGAGGCCAACACGTTCAAGCTCTGGGCGGTGGCCATCCAGTCCATGCTCAAGGAGCACCTCAACATCGAGACCAACCTGCGCGTCGTCCAGATCTCGCAGTGGTTCGAGGAGGCGGCGGCGGGCAACTTCGACCTCGGCATCACCGCCATCGTGTCCACGCTGATGGATCCCTCGGACTACTTCACCGCCTGGTACGGCAAGGACGGCCCGCAGAACTACGGCGGCTGGACCAACGAGCAGTTCCACACCGTCGCCAAGCAGCTGGAGCGCGAGCTCGACGACAACAAGCGCAAGGCTCTGGTGCGGCAGGCCGAGGCCATCCTCGAGCAGGACCCGCCGCTCATCCCGGTGGCCTACGAGCAGATCTACGACGCCTGGTACAACAAGGTGCGCGGCCAGAACCCGTCCACGTACTTCGGCATCTACGACGTGGTCCGCTGGGACCAGGTCTGGGTGGCCTAGCGCCAGGGGCGACCCGGGCGGGACGTGCCGAAGTATCTCCTGCGGAGGGCGATCTTCGCCCTCGGCACCATGCTCGGGGTGTCGCTGATCGTCTTCGTGGTCCTCCGGATCCTGCCCGGGGACCCGCTGGTGGCCGTCCTGGGCTACGAGGGCCACGCGAGGCTCACGCCGGACGCCCGGGCCCAGATGATGCAGGAGCTGGGCTTTGCCGACTCGCTGCCCGTGCAGTACGTTCGCTGGCTTCGCGACATCGCGTCCGGGCATCTCGGCAAGTCCTTCTTCCGCGGCGACACCGTGGCCGCGATGATCCTGCACCGCGGGCCGCTGTCCGCGGAGATCGCCATCCTCGCCCTCGTCGTCTCGTGGCTCGTCGGCCTGCCCGTGGGCGTCCTGAGCGCGCTCCGGCCCAACGGGTGGGCCGACGCCATCGTCCGGTCCATCTCCGTGCTGTTCATCGCGGTGCCCGGCTTCTGGCTCGGGCTCCTCGTCGTGCTCGCGCTGCTGTTCTGGTTCGGCTACAAGGCGCCGATCGTGATCGTCCACGTGTGGGAGAACCCCTGGCAGAACTTCCAGCAGGTCATCGGGCCGGCGATGGTGCTCGGGCTCGCCCAGGGGGCGTACATCGCGCGCATGTCCCGCTCGTGCCTGCTCGAGGTGATCCGCGAGGACTACGTGCGCACCGCGCGCGCCAAGGGGGCCCGGGAGCGCGCGGTCGTGCTCCGGCACGCGCTCCCCAACGCGCTCCTGCCCGTGATCACGATCTCCGGCGTGCTGCTCGGCTTCGTCCTCGGCGGCTCGGTGGCGGTCGAGCAGGCCTTCGGCGTGCCCGGGCTCGGACGCGCGCTCGTGGTGGCCATCGTGGAGCGCGACATCGTCGTGGTGCAGAACCTCGTCCTGCTCTACGCGGCCATCTTCGTGGTGGTCAACGTGTTCGTGGACATGTCCTACGCGCTGCTCGACCCCCGCATCCGCTACTGAGCCATGGCCCCCTCCGACGGATCGATCCTGCGCGAGCTGCTGGCGTTCGTGCGCCGCAACCCGCTGTCCGCGGTGGGAGGCCTCGTGGGCCTGACCGTCATCGTGATCGCGCTCGCCGCGCCGTGGGTCGCCCCGAAGGAGCCCCTCAAGACCAACTTCCTGCGCATGAGCAAGCCGCCCGACGCGCAGGCGTGGTTCGGCACCGACCAGGTCGGACGCGACACGCTCTCGCGCGTGATCTACGGCGCGCGCACCTCGCTCTTCGTGGCGTTCTTGGCGGTGCTGCTCGGCACCACGGTGGGGTCGCTGTGGGGGGTGGCGTGCGGCTACCTCGGCGGGCGCTTCGACCTCGTGAGCCAGCGGATCATGGAGGTGCTCCAGGCCTTCCCCGACCTGATCCTGGCCATGGCCATCTCCATGGCCATCGGCACCGGCCTTCCCGCCGTGATCGTCGCCATCGCCGTCACGCGCATCCCGTTCGGAGGGCGCGTCATCCGCTCGGTGGCGCTGTCCGTGCGCGAGATGCCCTACGTCGAGGCCGGGCGCGCGGCGGGCGCGTCCGCCCTCCGCATCATGACGCTCCACGTGCTGCCCCAGTGCCTCGCGCCGTACCTGGTGCTCGCCACCACGCACCTCGGGGTGGCGATCGTGATCGAGGCCGCGCTCGGCTTCCTCGGCGTCGGCGTGCCGCCGCCGACCCCCACGTGGGGCAACATGCTCGCCGACGCCATCACCGCCCTGGTCCCCCATTGGTGGCTGGTGCTCTACCCGGGGCTCGCGATCACCGTCACCGTGCTGGCGTTCAACCTGCTCGGCGACGGCATCCGCGACACCCTGGACCCCCGGCTGTCGCCGGCCATGCTCCGCGTGCTCACCGGCTCGGGCCGGCGCGCCGCGCCCGCCGCGAAGGTGGCCGAGGCGCGCGAGGAGAGCGCTCCCGCCTGAGCGGGGCAGCCGCCCGAGGGCGCTCCCCGCCCGAGAGCGGTCGCCGGCGGCGGGGCGCGCCGGGGCGTTCGGCCCGGAAAAGCCTGCCGGTCCGGGCCGCCTTTCTGCGAGGATGGCGGCGTGCGGGCGTTCGACGCGAAGTTCGGCCCCGACTTCCTCGCCGCCGTCCCCGAGGCTCCCGGGGTCTACCGCATCTTCGACGCCGACGGCACGCTGATCTACGTGGGCAAGGCCGCGAACCTCCGGCGCCGGCTCGCCCAGTACCGGACGATCGGCCGGAGGAAGGCGCACCGCAAGCGCCGGGCGCTGGTGGGCGCCGCCGCGCGCATCGTGTGGGAGGTCTGCGAGTCGGACCTGGCCGCGTCACTCGCGGAGATCCGGCTGATCCAGGACCTCCGCCCGCCGCGCAACGTGGTGAGCGCGTTCCCGTTCCTCTACCCGTTCATCGGCGTCCGCGACGAGGGCGTCGAGACCTACTTCTGCCTGACGACCTCGCCCGCGGCGTTCACCGGCTTCGACCTCCACGGGGCGTTCCGGTCGCGCGAGGTCACGCGCGAAGCGTTCGCCGCGCTCGCGCGGCTGCTCCGCTGGGCCGGGCATCCCGTCCCGCGCCACCGGTGCGCTCGCTTCGTGGCGGCGCGGCACTCGCGCGTGATCGGCTTCCGGCGCCTGCCCGCGGGGAGCCCCGCGCGCTGGGCTGGTCTGCTGCGGGGCGAGTCGCGGGAGGCGCTCGAGGCCTTGTCCCTCGAGCTGCTCGAGCACCCGGGTGCGCGCGCCCGCAGCGCGGAGATCCAGGAGGATCTGCGCGCGGTGGGACGCTTCTTCCGCCGGGAGGCCCTCGCCCTCGCCCGGGCGCGCGCCGCCGCGGGAGACGAGCGCTACCCGATCCCCCAGGAGGATCGCGACCTCCTGTTCACGCGCTACCGCCACGCTCGCGCGTGAGCCTCCCGAGGGCGGGGTGAGAGTCGCCCTTCTTCACAACCCGAGGCCGACGGCGGCGCCCGCCGGGCCCGCGGACGACGAGTTCGAGGAGTACGACTCCCCCGGCACTATCGCCGCGATCGCCGCGGCCCTGCGCGCCCTCGGCGTGTCGGTGGAGCCGGTGGTCGCGGACCGCGCGCTCCCGCGCCGCCTCGAGGAGGGACGCTACGACGTTGCCTTCAACGTCGCCGAGGGACAGGGCCGGCGCTGCCGCGAGGCCGTGCCCGCTGCGGTGTGCGAGCTCCTCGGGCTCCCGTTCACCGGCTCGGACGCGCTCACGCTGGCCGTCACCCTCGACAAGGCCGTCGCGCGCCGGATCGTCTCTCCGGACGTGCCCGTGGCGCCGGCCGCCCTCGTCGAGGGCGAGGCTGACCCGGCCGCGCTCGCCGCCTTGCGCTACCCCGTCATCGTGAAGCCGAACGACGAGGGGTCGAGCAAGGGGATCGGCGACGACGCCGTCGCCGCCGACGCCGCGGGCGCGTCCCGACGCTGCCGCGATCTTCGGGAGCGCTACGGGTGCCCGGTGCTGGTCGAGGAGTTCCTGCCCGGCGCCGAGGTGACCGTGGCCGTCGTGGGCAACGGAAGCGGCGCCCGCGTCCTCGGCGCCATGGAGATCGCCGCGGCGCCGGGCGGCGACGCCCGGCCCTTCGTGTACTCGATCGACGTCAAGCGCGACTGGCGGCGGCGCGTGCGCTACCACGTGCCGCCGCGGCTGCCTGTCGCGTGTCTCGTGTCCATCGAGCGCCTGGCCCTGACCGCGTTCCGGCTGCTGGGCTGCCGCGACGTCGCCCGCCTCGACTTCCGCCTCGACGCGGCGGGGCGACCCTGCTTCATCGAGTGCAACCCGCTGCCGGGCCTGGATCCCGCCAACAGCGACATCGTGCCTCCTGTCGCGCGGGCAGCTTCCGTATGAACGGCTGGTGCAGGGCATCCTGCTCGACGCGGCCCGGCGGATGGGATTGGGCCTGCCGTGACGATCACCCCCGTGAACGTCCTCGTGAGGGCGCTGTCCGCGGCGGATCACGGCGAGGTCCACGAGATCCTGCGCGCCTGCGGGGTCTTCACCGAGGAGGAGGTCCGCATCGCGCTCGAGATGGCCGGCGCCCCCGACGACTACCCAGGCTTTGCCGCGGAGGTGGCGGGGAAGGTGCGGGGCTTCGTCTGCATCGGCCGGACGCCGTTGACCGCCACCACGTGGCACCTATACTGGATCGGCGTTCATCCCGAGGCGCAGGGCACGGGGGTGGGGCGGGCGCTCCAGGCGCACGCGGAGGGCGTCCTCCTGGAGCAGGGCGGTGAGCGTCTCGTGCTGGAAACGAGCGGCCGGCCCGACTACGCGCGCGCGCGCCGCTTCTACGAGGAGGCCGGTTACGTGGCGGTCGGCCGCATCGAGGACTTCTACAAGCCCGGGGATCCGTGCGTCATCTTCTGCAAGACGCTGGCCCGGCACCGGAGGTCATGACACATGCCCCAGCACGATGTCGAGGTCACGGACCGGAACGGCGGGACGGCCACCATCGAGGTGTCGGTGCCCTTCGTCGGCGAACCCACGTGGCGGGTCACGCAGCATCGCTTCCTTCGCCTGCAGAGCGGCGTGGCGGACCGGGGCGGGGACGCCTCCGGCGAATGGCTCTCGCTCTACGGAGCGAAGTCCTACGACGACCATCTCCTGGTCCTCCATCTCGACGCCTTCTTCGACGGGGAGCGGGTGAATGGCGCGGGCGGGGGCACGCTCTACGAGCACGACAACCTCCTCCTGGTGCCCGGTCCGCTGAGCTGGAGGCTGGTCGGGTCGAGGCCCTGAGCGGCGGACGGGGGCCCGAGCCGCGCGCGGCCGATCACCAGGGCCGGCCCTGACCGGCCGAGTCGATGATGCCCAGCAGCACCCGGAGGTCCGCCGGCTTCACCACGTGGTGATCGAACCCGGCTTCGCGCGTCCGGCGGCGATCCTCGGCGAAGCCGTAGCCGGTGAGCGCCACCAGCGTGGGCCGTGCGCCCGGGAGCGCGCGCACGCGCCGCGCGACCTCGTAGCCGTCGAGGCCGGGCAGGCCCAGGTCCACGACGATCACGTCCGGACTCCAGTTCTTCGCGACGTCGAGGCCGGTGGCCCCGTCGGCGGCATCCCGCACCTCGTGGCCGACGGACGAGAGCAGGAGCCCCAGCATCTCGCGGGAGTCCCGCTCGTCCTCGACGAGGAGGACCCGCCGCGACTGTCGCGCGCGCTGCGGCTCTCCCGTCTCCCGCTCCGCGTCGTCCGCCCGGACCCCGAAGGGCGACGCCAGCGCCGGCATCCGCGCCGTGAAGAGCGCGCCCTGGCCGACGCCCGCGCTCGCCGCGGTGATCGTGCCCTTGTGCAGCTCCAGGAGCTGCTGGACCAGGCGCAGTCCGAGTCCCAGGCCCCCCTGGGCCCGATCGATCCCACGCTCGCCCTGGACGAAGAGCTCGAAGACGTGGGGCAGCAGCTCGGGGGCGATGCCCGAGCCCGTGTCGCCCACGGAGAAGACGGCTTCGCCCGCCATCCTGCCGGACCTCCACCGTGATCTGCCCGGTGCTCGGGGTGTGCTTGACGGCGTTGTCGAGGAGGTTGCTCCACACTTGCTCGAGCCGTGTCTCGTCCCCGAGGACCCACACGTCGTCGACCAGCGTGACGAGGCCCGGCGATTTCGGCGCGGCGGCGAGGAGCGTGGCGATGGCCCGCCGTGCCACCACCGCCAGGTTGACCGGCGCCAGCTCGAGCACGATCTTGCCGCTGGTCACCCGGGCGATGTCGAGCAGGTCGTCGACCATCCGGCCCAGGTGCCGCGCCTGGCGGTTGATGACCTGACGCGCGCCGGCGGCCGGCGACGCGGGCAGGCTCGGCAGCTCGAGGAGCGCCACGGCGTTCAGGATGGCGCTGAGCGGGTTCCGGAGCTCGTGACTGAGCATGGCGAGGAAGCGGTCCTTCGCCTGGTTGGCGGTCTCCGCGTCGGCGCGCGCCGACTGCTCCGCCTCGAGGAGCTGGGCGAGCCGCTCCTCCACGCGCCGGCGCTCCGTGATGTCGCGGGCGATCTTCGACGCGCCGATGATCTCGCCCGAGCTGTCGCGCAGCGGCGACAGCGTGACCGAGATGTTGATCTCCTGGCCGTCAGCCCGGACGCGCACCGTCTCGTAGTGCTGGATGCGCTCGCCGCGAGCCAGGCGGTTGAGGAAGTCCTGCTCCTCCTGGAGACGGTCGGTCGGGAAGAGCTTGGTGATGGGCTGGCCGATCATCTCGTCGGCCGTGTAGCCGAAGACCCGTTCCGCCCCGGCGTTCCACGACGTCACGATGCCCGTCAGGGTCTTGGTGACGATGGCGTCGTCCGAGCCCTCGACGAGGCTTCTCAGGAGGGCGCCCCATCGCTCCTCGATGGGAGTGCCCGTGGGCCCGGCGTCGGAGGCGCGGGGGTTCCGTCTACGCTTGGCCATGGCGAGGCTCCGCTCCAGTCTAGCTGACGGCCCCCGGCAGCCGGCCGACGATCGCCCTCAGGCTCGGCGCGAGGCTGCGCCCTGACGCCCGAATCGTCGGCCTGCGCGCGACTGTGCAAGAGCAGTACCGATAACGCTCGCCGTCGGAAACGTAGGCACCGTCGTGGCCGAGCCGGCGCCATGGGTTGCCAGATTACCCAGTAGGATTTGCCGCATGGCACCGGCTCACACGGGTTTCCACGGACGGCTCCCCCGGTGGGGTCTCGTGCGAGTCCGAGGAAGGCGGAGGCCTGTTTCACCTACGGCGGGCCGGGCCAATGCCGCGCAACGCCAAGATGCCCGTGGCGAGCCGTCACCGGAGGTGGCCGCGCTACCGCCAGGGGCCGTCCTGTCGTGGTGGGAGGACTGCTGCGGTCAGTAGGCGGCGCGCCTTTTCAGCGCGCGGCCAGACAGCATCGTCGTCTTACCGCTGTAGCCGGCGCCGGTGTTCCACTCCACCTTCACGTGATCCTCGCGCATCAGGGCGACCACCGTTCCGACGGTGTCCGTGGGCGAGTCGCGAAGCTCTACCGTGTCGCCAACGACGAAGCCGTGCGGGGTTGTCATGGGCCACAGTTTACGCAATATCGCGGGCAGACGTAGGCCGGTCTCGAGACCGCGATCGGCAGGTGCGACTGAGTGTTCATCGCGCGCAGCGGGCGGATCGACGTGGAAGAGCGGCGCGCACCGCTGGGGACCCGCCGTCACCGGACGCGACCGACGTGGGTCCCCTGGGGACGATCGGTGCGGCTCGTGGGGAATCTTCGATTGCCTCCCCGGCGACGGTCGCGTGGATCGCCGAACCCGACGTGAGACGTCGGGAACCTTTACATCTCTGGTTCTGGGCTGGCCGGCATTGACGCCAAGCCATTGACTTCATGTGCAATGGGACTGTGGAACGACACTTGCGTAGTAGGCCCCCGTGGCTCTCTGATCTAAATGTGTCCCACGGGTTACCTCGGAGGCTGACATGCTGAGAGCTGTCGTCGCGGTCGGGGTGGGAGGATTCATGAGATCCGCAATCGGGCGTGCCGTCGCGAAGTTGTCACGAAATTCGCTCCTGGCCCTCGGGCTGCTGGTCGTCGGAACGTCTCCTGCGAGTGCGGCCACCATCTTCACTGCCGACATGGACAACACGCAGGAGGTCGCTCCCGGCTTGCCCGGTACCACCACGGGGACTGCACAGGTCGATCTCCAGCTGAACGACCTCGGCGGTGGGAACTTCTCCCTGACCATGCAGCTCCTGTTCTCGAGCGACTTCAACTTCAGTGAACTTTGGCGGCCCCGACACCGGCGCCGAGGTGGTCAGCAATCTCCACGTCCACAACCAGGCGCGTGGCGCCGCCGGAAGCGTCGTGTGGGGCATCTTCGCTCCGGACCACGACGTGGACAACGACAGCGTGCTCACGAGCAATCCCGATGGGACGACACTCATCACCAGCGAGTGGGACCTGACCGAGGGCAACGGGCCGATCACGCTCGCGAACTTCCTCGCCGAGCTGCAGGCCGCGACGCCGGGCTCGGACGTCGCTCTCTACCTGAACGTCCACACCTCGGACGCCCCCGGCGGTGCGATCCGCGGGCAGTTCGTCGCCGCCGTGCCCGGGCCAGCGTCGGGCGCGCTGCTCGCGCTCGGTATCGCCCTGCTCGTCGTGAGGACTCGCCGCCGCGGCTGAGCCGGACCAGCCGTCTGCCCTTCGCGCAGAAGCGCCTGCGGTGGCGGCGCGACGGGCGCGTCGCACTCGAGCTGGAAGCGGCGGGGCACGACGGCACGCGGGAGCTCGTGTTCGAGCCGCTGGAATTCCTGGAACGGTTTGGCGGCCATGACCCGCGGGCCCGAAATCAATCTGCTCATCTGCCACGGCGCGCTGGCCCGCTCGCGCCACCGGGCGCGAGCGGGGATCGCCTACGGCTGCGTGTGCATCTCAGCCGTTCACCGTCCATGAAACCGGGGTAACTCCAGGGGCGGCCCTGTCCTTCGCCGCGCGGGTGGCGGCGAGCCGGCTCGCCGCAGCCGGTTTGGTAGCCGCCGGCCGGATGCTGAATCCCTAGCAGCCATAGGAAGACGCGGGGGTTCTTGGTCGTGCTATCGAACCATGCCGCCGTCCCGCGGCGCGGCCAGTTCAGGGTTGCGCTGCTTCTGCTCGCGCTTCTCACGCCCGGCGCGGAGGCTGCGGCTCCCCGACAGGTGCTGCTGTTTCACTCGTTTGGGCCCGATTTACCGCCGTTCAGCGCATTCGCCTCGGCATTTCGCACCGAGCTCGCCCGGCTCGTCCCCGAGCGGGTCGTGTTCCAGGAGGTGTCACTCAACGCCGAGCAGACGGGACCACCCGAGGACGAGCGGCCGTTCGTCGAGTTTCTCCGGGCACGTTACGGGAGCTCGCCGCCAGAGTTGATCGTCACGCTCGGCGCGCCCGCCACGCATGTCTATCTGCGCCACCGGGAGCGGCTGTTTCGGGACGTCCCGCTCCTCGTCACTGCCGTCGAGCAGCGGCTCGGGCGCCGTATGGACCTCGGCGCCGGGGATTTTCTGGTGGGCGTGAGGACCGACATTTTACGCATCGTCGAGAGCATCCTCCACGTCCTGCCCGACACCAGGACGCTCGGCATCATCATGGGCTCCTCGCCGCTCGAGCGTTTCTGGCTGAAGCAGCAGCAGAGCGACCTGGCGCCATTGGCGAATCGCGTCACCCTGCTCTGGCTCGACGGCCTCACGCTGGAGCAGCTGCGGGAGCGCGTGGCCGCGCTCCCGCCGCATTCCGCCCTGCTGTACAGTTGGTTCATCGCGGATGCCAGCGGTGTGCCCTACGAAAACGAGCAGGCGTTGTCGGCCTTGCGGACCGTGACGAAGGCGCCGATCTTCGGCACGTTCGAAAGCCAGCTCGGCGAAGGCGTGGTCGGCGGCCCGCACGTCCCCGTGCGCACGCAGGCCCTCCTCGCGGCGCAGCACGCTCGCCGCATGCTCGCGGGAGGCGCGGCGGCCGGTGAGCGTCGCGCCTTCCTCGACATGAGCGCGCCCGTCTTCGATTGGCGGGAGCTCGAACGCTGGGGTATTCCTGAGGCGCGACTGCCGGCCGGCGCCGAGGTGCGCTTCCGAGCGCCGTCCCTGTGGGAGCAGCACCGAATGCTGATCGTGGCAGGGACCGCGATCGTCCTGTTGCAGGCCGCCTTCATCACCGCGCTCGTCGTCCAGCGCGCGCGGCGGCGGCGCGCCGAGGACGACGCGGTGGACCTCAGCGGCCGGCTGCTGACCGCGCACGAGGACGAACGCCGGCACCTTGCGCGCGAGCTGCACGACGACCTCACCCAGCGGCTCGCGCGCCTCGCCATCGACGCGGGCCGGCTGGAGCAAGGCGACGGCGGGGACCGCCGCATCGTGGCGACCATGCGCGGTGACCTGGTGCAGTTGAGCGAGGACGTGCACGCGCTGTCGTACCGGCTGCACCCCTCGATGCTCTACGACCTCGGCCTGGTCGAGGCGCTCAGGGCGGAGGGCGATCGCGTCGCGCGTCGGGGCGCGCTGCAGGTGGAGGTGGACGCTCGCGGCGTACCGGAGGCACTGCCCGTCGACGTGTCGCTCTGCCTGTTCCGTGTGGCGCAGGAGGCGCTGAGCAACGCCACGCGCCACGGCGGTGCGAGCACCGTGACCGTGCTCCTGTCGTCGAACGGCAGGGGTCTGCAGCTCGCCGTCAGGGACAACGGCAGGGGCTTCGACCCGGCGAGGTTGCGTGACCGCGCGAGCCTTGGCCTTGCCAGCATGCGCGAGCGGGTGCGCCTCGTGAATGGCCAACTCCACATCGAGAGCACGCCCGGGACGGGCACATCCGTGATCGTCTGGGTGCCCGCGTGAGCAAGAGCAAGCCCCGCGTCCTACTCGCCGACGACCACCGCATCGTCGCCGAAGGCCTCAAGGGCCTGCTGGCGGAGGAGTTCGAGCTGGTCGGCATGGTCGAGGACGGCCGGGCCCTGGTCAAGGCGGCGCGCGAGCTGCGCCCCGACGTGATCGTGGCCGACATTTCGATGCCGCATGTGAACGGCATCGAGGCGCTGGCACTGCTGAAACGAGAGAATCCGAAGGTGCGGGTCGTGTTCCTGACGATGCACCGGGACGCGGCCTATGCGCGGCGCGCGCTCGCCGCCGGCGCGGCCGGTTTTGTGCTGAAGCACTCGGCGCCCGCCGAGCTGATACTGGCGTTGCGCGCGGCGCTGCAGGGGCGCACCTTCATCACACCCGACCTGGCCGCGGAGCTGGTGCGCACGGCCGGGCGGGATGCGAAAGGACACGCGGATCCGGTCGAGACGATCACGCCGCGGCAGCGGGAGATCCTGGAGCTGCTCGCGGAGGGCAAGTCGGCCAAGGAGATCGCTTCGGCGCTCGGCCTGTCGGCCCGCACCGTCGAAGACCACAAGTACCGGCTGATGGAGTCGCTCGGCATCGACACCACCGCTGCACTGATCCGGTTCGCGATCCGGCACGGCCTGGTCCCGTAGTTTCCTTCCTCTGAACCCGTAGATCTCCGGTTACAGCCGCGGCCGGCCGCGGCCTAGTCTGGTCGCGTGACGGTCCAGACGGGACGCTGCGTTCTACTGGCAGACCGGCATCACGGTCTGCGCGACAGTGTTCGGGGGCTGCTCGAAACGGTTTTCGAGACGGTCTTCATGGTCGCGGACGAAGCGTCCCTGCTGGAGGGGGCCGGCCGGCTGACGCCCGCCGTCGTGGTCCTCGACCTGTCGCTGTCTGCCGGCGATCTGCGCGGCCTTCTGGCCCGCGTCCGCGCGCGCGCGCCGGGTTCGAAGGTGTTGCTGCTGTCCGTGCACGACGAACCGACGGTGGCCGATAGCGCTCTGAGCGCCGGCGCCGACGCCGTCGTCCTCAAGCGCAGCCTCGTCACCGATCTCATGCCCGCGGTGGACGCCCTGCTGGCAGGAGGGCGCTATCGCTCACCCGGCATGTGAGCGAGGACGTGAGCCTGTGACCGAGACGCGAGCAGAAGCCGACCGGGCGCGGCGACTCCTCAGGGAGGAAAAGGAGGGTCAGGAGCAGACGGCACGCGGCGGCTCGAGGGCGGGGATCACCCGATCTGAACAGGCAAGGAGGGAACAAAAGTCCATGGGATCAAACACCAAGGCGTGGCACCGGGCATTCTGGATCGCAGGCACAGCCGCCCTCTTGCTGGCCGCTGGCCTCGCGTACGCGCAACAGCCCGCACCCGGCAAGCGGGCGCCGGCCGCAGCCGCAGTGACCGAGTCGCAGGCGCAGGCACGGGCCATTCTGATGCGCATGGCGGACTTCCTCGGAGGAGCACAGCGCTTCAGCGTTCAGCGTGCGCGGGGGCTACGACGCGGTACAGCAGTCCGGGCAGAAGATCGAGTTCTGCGAGATGCGCAAGGTCACGCTGAGTCGGCCTGACCGACTGCGCATGGAAGGCGAGCGCAGCGACGGGGCGAAGACGCTGACCGTGTTCACCGGCAAGGAGATCGTGCTGATCGACGAGACGAGCAACGTCTATGCGACGACGCCACAGCCTGGCGGCTTGGACGACACGATCGTCTATTTCGTCAGGGATCTCGGGATGCGGCTGCCGCTCGCCGCGCTCCTTCGTGAGCCAGCTGCCTGCCGAGCTGAACGACCGCGTGCGGTCGATCGACTACGTCGAGAGGACGAGCATCCACGGGGCCCCCGCCCATCATCTCGCCGCGCGCACCGACATGGTGGATTTCCAGGTCTGGGTGGCCGACGGCGACACGCCGCTGCCGCTGCGTGTCGTGATCACCTACAGGCAGGCCAAGGGTGAGCCGCAGTTCTGGGCGCAGTTCTCCGACTGGAATCTCGCGCCCGCGGTCGAGGATTCGATGTTTCTGGCGAAGCCGCCGGACGGGGCGCAGAAGGTCGCGTTCGCGGCGCAGCTTCCGCGCGTATCGGCGGCGGCGGCAAGCCATCCGGGGATAAAGGAGCCAAGTGATGAAGATCACGTCATGGCGTCGTGTCGGGACGGGACTCGTGGCGGGCGTGTTCATGCTGGGCCTCGTTAGCGAGGTGGATGCGCAGCGAGGGGGAGGGGGCGTGGCGGAGGCGGGGCGGAAAAGGAGGCGGTGGTGGTTCCGCGCAGGGCGGGGCGGGGGGCGGCTTCTCCCGTGGCGGCAGCGCTTCGGGCGGGGGATTTTCCTCCGGGTGGCGGGCAGCGCGGAGGCGGCGGCGGCAGCGCGGGGCGGCGCAGCGGGCAGCGCGGGGGCGGGGCAGCCGCGCAGGGCGGTGGCGGCCAGCGCGGGCGGTGGCGGGACAGCAGCAGGCGGCGGCGAGCGGCCGGCAAGGTCAGGCCAGCGCGGCGCAGTCGTCTGCGCAGCAAAGCCGGCAAAGCGCGCAGTCTTCCGGGCAAGCGGGCCGGCAGGAGTCCCAGGCCCAGCGCCAGGAGACATCGAGCGCAGAATCAGGCCCAGCGCCAGGATACGTCCAGCCAGAACCAGGCTCCCGGCAATCCACGGCGACGAGCATGCAGAGCACCCGACTCGTCGACCGTGACCAACGTCCAGAGCAACTATTCCGGGCGGTTGCTACAACTGCTCGAACTGGGACAGCGGCGACGCGGCTGCCGGCTTCATGGCTGGGGCGATCGTCGGCGGTAGCGATGGTCGCCGCCGCGAGCCAGCCAACCACGACGACGGTCGTCGCCGCGGCGCCCGCGCTCCGGCGGCCGCGGCGCCACCCGCACCGGTCGCCCCGCCGTGCAACGTCGCGCCGATTCCCGGTGAGCGGCGTGCCGTACTACAAGTGCGGCGCGACCTGGTACACGGCGGGCTATGCGAGTAGCGGGCGTGGTCTACATGCCAGTGCCACCGCCGCCCGGATATTAGATGAAAAAGATCCTCGCGCTCGGTGTCGCGGCTGATCCTCGTCGTCGGCATCGCCTATGTCGCCTGGGGCAAGGTGCAGGAGGTTCTGGTGGCCCGGGCCGTTGATGCACAAGCTGACGGAAGCGGGCCTGACGCCGGAGGCGCTCAAGAAGCTGGGGGCGGCCGGCTACCAGGCCGATCCAGCAGATCCTGGCGAAGATCGCCACCGGCGGGCAGCCCCTGGGACGCTGGAAGGAAGGCCTGATGTTCGAGGGCATCGCGCCCATGCCGTGGCTCAAGAGCGCCGCCAACTGGTTCCCCGGCACGGAGGAGGTCCAGCCCGACGAGATCCGCGTCACGTTCATGGGGAGCTCTCCGCTGCCCCGCCCTGGTCAGATGGGCACCTCCGTCTATGTCGAGCTGGGCAATGGCGACCGGTTCATCTTCGACATGGGGCCGGGCTCCATCGCCAACTACCTGGCCGCGCGGATTCCTCTGAACCAGATCAACGACATCTTCATCACCCACCTGCACTGGGACCACTTCGCCTCCGTGCCCTATGTCTACGTGTTCGGCGCGTGGGGCGGCCGCTGGCACGAGCCCCTCCGCCTCACCGGCCCGTCCGGGCGCACCGCGAAGCACGGGATCAAGCACATGGTCGAGCACATGAAGGAGATGCTGCACTGGCACCGGGAGAACTTCGGGACCTCTCCCATCGGAAAGGGCTTCGATATCGAGCTGAAGGAGTTCGACTTCAAGGACGACGGCGGCGTCGTCTATGAGAAGAACGGCGTCAAGATCTCGCACTGGCGGCAGTCCCACGTCACCGACGGCGCCTCGGCCTACCGCCTGGACTGGAATGGGATGTGCGTCGCCTACACGGGCGACGGCCGGCCCAACTCGCTCACGGCCAAGTACGCCAAGGGCTGCGACCTCTTGATCACCGAGATCCAGCCCGAGGTGGTGGCCGTCACCGCGCAGGTGATGGGTGCGATGCCGTTCATCGCGCGGAACACGATCGACATGGCTCACAACCCGGCGTACGCGGCGGGTCACCTCTACAACCAGGTGAAGCCGCGCCTGGCCATGGCCACCCACGTGTCCTACGACGAGTACGTGCTGCCGGAGCTCGTCGCCGAGGTGCGCACTCATTGGAACGGCCCGTTCGCGTTCGGCGCGCCGGACATGGTGGTGGTGAACATGACCAAGGACCGCATCTGGGTGCGCGACGGCGTGGTGTCGAAGTATCCCAACATGGCGTCGCCGCGGTTCGACATGGCCCCCCACGGCGGGCTGGTCATCCCCGCGCCGCAACAATCGACGCCAGGACGTCCAGGAGCAGTCCATCCGCGACGCGGAGATCCCTCCCGACCGGTACTACCCGAAGGGCTATCAGCCCGACACGTTGCCGTTCTGGCCGTCGGACAAGCCGATCTTCCTCCCGGAGAACATGGTGCCCGACCAGATGAAGAAGAAGCCAAAGCAGCCGCAGTCGAACTAGGCATGCAGATCACGACGGAAAGGGACGGGGGAGCGATGACACGAATGGCGCGGATCGTCGTCTGCGGGATGTTCGCGATGTCCGGGGTGGGTGCGGCGCACGGCCAGGAGCAGCGGAGATCGCTCGGGAGCCCCCGTACGGGGCAGGCGAGCGGCCGCTGGGTCGGCCTGCTCTGCGCCGTGTGCCTGATCCTGAGTGCGTGCGCCGCCGGCCCGGTGGGGGCGGTTCGTGTCGATCGCCAGGTCGCCTACGAGGACGTTGCTCGGAGCGCCATCACCACCCATGACCCGAGCTGGCCAAGCCGCAATATCCTGCTGGAACGGGGTCTCCTCACCACCTCGGGCGAGGGCACCGAGACGGCGCTGGCCGCGCTGCACCGGGAGATGGTCGCGACGGGCGGCAATGACGACCTGCTGTTTGCGCTCGCGGAGCTGTCGTACCTGCACGGGCGGACGACCGGGAAACGCGCCTACCACCTGGCGGCCGCCGTCTACGCCTATGCCTTCCTCTTCCCGGAAGGGGCGGAGGCCCCCCCGGTCGTTTCGATCCGCGCGTCCGACTCGCGGCCAACCTGTACAACTGGGCGCTGACCTCGGGGTTCGCGTCGGAGGACGGAGCGGAAGTCGTCCCCCGTGGCGGCCCGCTCGCGCTCCCGTTCGGGGGACTCGAGGTGGCCTTCGATCCCGCCGCGCTCAGAACCGGAGACCGCGAGCTGCACCGGTTCATCCCGGTCGCGGAGCTCGACGTGTACGGGCTCGAGATGCGGTATCGCTGGTCGGGGCTCGGTGCGCCGCTGGCCGCCTCCACCCGGCCCATCGACGGCTCGAAGCCCGGCCGGGACATGGTGGCGCCGCGCCTGCAGGTTGCGGTGACCGCCCTCCTCCGGATCCCTGATGCCCGGCGCGCCCTCGTGCAGGGCCGTCCGCTCACGGGCACGCTGGAGCTCCACCCGGCCTGGGACGCGGAGTCGGTCTCGATTGCCGGCGAGCAGGTTCCCCTCGAGAACGAGCCGTCGGCGGCCCTGGCTCTCACGTTCACCGGCGTGCCGGTCTTCCAGCTCGAGACGCTCGGCCTGTTGGGCCGGCTCAGCGGGCTGATGCGAGACCGGCCCCCGCTCGTCTCCGCCACCCCCTACCGTCCCGGGCTCATCCCGGCCGTCTTCGTGCACGGCACGGGGTCGAGCCTGGTCCGGTGGGCGAAGATGTACAACCGGCTGGTCGGCGACCCCGAGATACGCAGGCGCTTCCAGTTCTGGTTCTTTCAGTACGATTCCGGCAACCCGATCGCGCTGTCATCGCTCCGCCTGCGCGAGGCGTTGACCGCGGCGGTGGAGCGGCTCGATCCCGAGGGGCGCGATCCGGCCCTGCGCCAGATGGTCCTGATGGGTCACAGTCAGGGCGGTCTCTTGACCAAGATGCAGGTCGTCAGCACCGGAGATCAGCTCTGGAACGCGGTGGCGAGAAAGCCGCTGGACGAGCTGGAGCTGTCCGACGAGACCCGCAACCTGTTCCGCCGCGGGCTCTTCCTCGAGCCGGTGCCGATGGTCACGCGGGCCATATTCATCTGCACGCCGCACCGGGGCAGCTTCGTGGCCGGGCGGCGCGTGCTCGCCAATGTCACCCGGCAGCTCTTGAGCCTGCCTTTCACCCTCACCGGGGTGGCGGCCGACATCAACCGGAACCCGGGCGCCGCGAAAGTCGGGTTCGTGCCGACGGCGGTCGACAACATGTCGCCGGGACATCCCTTCCTCATGGGGCTGCAGGAGATCCCGGTCGTCCCGTCCGTCAAGGTCAACTCCATCATCGCGGTCGAAGGGGACGGCAAGGCCGAGGACGGAGACGACGGCGTGGTCAAGTACTCCGCCGCCCACATCGCGCCCGTCGAGTCCGAGCTGGTCGTGCGGTCGGGCCATTCCGTCCAGGGCAATCCCCACGCGATCGAGGAGGTGCGGCGCATACTGCGTCTGCACGCGGGCCTGAAGTGACGCCGGAACTGGCCCGCGGGACAGCGCGGCTCGAAGCGGGGGCGCCTGGATCAGACCCTGCCGTTCGAGGAGCTTGCGCGACGCAGCCTGATCAACGCGGCGGCGCAGGATGCGGACAAGGCACCCGACTTCTCCCGGCGCATCCGGGCGGGGCTCCCGTGAATCCGACCAGTGTCGACTCAACGTGCTCTCCGCGAAGCAACTTCCACGACAGGAGGTCGACATGACAGGATCCAACGGCACGACCTCGGGGAGAGGTCGAGCGATCCGCGAGCTGCTGACGCGTGCGACCATGGTCGGGCTGCTCGTCCTGACCGCGTCGACGCCGGCCCGCGCCCAGCCCGTCGCAGTCCCCGACACCTGGGGCGGTGACTTCTGGTCCCGGCCGCGGCTCACTGGCAGCTGGGGCGGGTTCCGCGACGAGCTGGGCAAGAAGGGCGTCGTGCTCGACGTGGACCTGACGCTGACCCCCCAGGCGGTGCTCGGGGGCGGCCGCGACACCGGCGCCGAGTTCTGGGGCAACGCCGACTACACGCTGAACGTGGATACCGGGAAGCTCGGTCTCTGGCCGGGGGGCTTCCTCAAGGTCTACGCGGGGAGCAGCTTCGGCGAGAGCGTGTCCGACCGGGCGGGCGCGATCGTGCCGGTGAACACGATGCTGCTCATCCCGGACCCGAACGAGCCGAGCACCGGGCTCATGCACGCCACCTTCACGCAGTTCCTCAGCCCGAGGTTCGGCGTGACCGCCGGCAAGATCTTCACCCTCGACGCCCCCGGCGAGTTCGCGGGCGACTACCGCACGCAGTTCCTCAACACCGGGCTGAGCATCCCCATGAGCCTCGCCATGGTGCCCATCTCGGCATATGGAGGCGGCGTCATCGTGGTGCCGTGGGAGGGTGCGGTGCTGTCCGCGCTGGCGATCGACCCCAGCGGCACGGTCAAGAACAACGACATCACGGATGCTTTCGACGATGGAGTGATGGTGATCGCCAACGCCCAGGTCGCGGTCGCACCGTTTGGCCTCCGCGGCAACCAGCGGGTGGGCTTCATGTGGAGCGACAAGGAGCGCCTTTCGCTCACGCAGGAGCCTGGGAACCTCGCGCGGTTCATCGCCACAGAGACCTTCCCGCGGCTCGGCAACCCTGGCCCGGTCCTGCGCCGGATCCTGGAGCGGTTCTTTCCAGAGCTCCTGGTCCCGGTCCAGCCCGCGAACCGGGAGAGCAGCACCTGGGCGATGTTCTACGGCTTCGACCAGTACCTCTGGCACCCGGGAGGCGACCGCTCCCGCGGGATCGGGATCTTCTTCACGTTCGGGACGAGTGATGGCGAGGCCAACCCCATCAAGTACTCCTACAGCATGGGGATCGGCGGCAAGGGCGTGATTCCGGGGCGCCCGGCGGACACCTTCGGGGTGGGCTGGGCCCGCACCGAGTTCAGCGAGCGACTTCGTGACGCTTCCTCCGCGAGCAACTCCGGCTCGGGCTCGAGCGAGAGGACGCGCTCGAGGTCTACTACAACTTCGCGATCACGGGTTGGCTGAACGCGACCCTCGACCTGCAGGTGATCGAGCCCGCTCTGCAAAAGAAGCTGGGCTCGTCCGGCCGCCTGGAGAACGTGGACACGACCGTCGTGGCGGGTCTGCGCCTGCGGGCGCGCTTCTAGGACAACTCAAAACGGGAGGGACAGATGGCCAGGGTGAGGTCCGGAATGAAGGCCGCGTCGTTCACGCTCGGGGCCATGGTGTTGTCTTTGGTCGTGGGCCTGGGGTCGCTCGTCGTGGCCGCCGAGGCGCCGCTGGGCCGCTGGAAGTCGATCGACGAGAAGACCGGCAAACCAGTCTCCGAGGTCGAGCTGTACGAGCAGGGCGGCAAGCTCTTCGGCAAGATCGTGGGCTTGACCGAGCCCACCGACAAGGAAGGTAAGGCCAAGACGTGCACTCGCTGCACCGGCGCCGACAAGGACAAGCCGATCGTCGGGCTTGTCATCATCCGAGACCTCGCCCTGAGCGACGGACGATACAAGGGCGGCACCATCCTGGACCCCGAGGACGGCAAAGTGTACAAGGCCGAGGTCTGGACCGAGGAAGGCAAGCTCAAGGTGCGCGGCTACCTCAGTATGTTCTACAAGACGCAGACCTGGCTCAAGGGCAATTGAGCTGGTGAGCGAGGAGGCCCCATGGAGCCGCTCGGGATCGGCACGGTCGTGTCCATATGCACCCTCGGGGGTGCGCTGATCGGCATGTGGCTGCGCGCGGTCTTGCCCGAGCATCATGTCCGCATTGAATCCCAGGACACCATGAAGCTCGGGATCGGGCTCGTCGCCACGCTGACTGCGTTGGTCCTTGGGCTGATGACCGCCTCGGCCAAGAGCGCCTTTGACGGTCTGAACGCCGCGATCAAGAGCACGGCCGCCGATGTCATCGCCGTCGATCGAGTCCTGGCTCGCTATGGATCCGAGACGAAGGATATCCGGGAGACGTTGAAGCGTGTCGTTGCCGAGCGGATCGAGACGATCTGGCCTCAGAGGCCCTCCCAGGGCGCCAAGCTCGGGGTGCCGGCAGTGGAAATGGGCGAATCGATCGTCGACCAGATTCGCGCGCTGGCGCCGCCGAACGATGCGCAGCGGCTGCTGCAGTCTCGTGCCCTCGATCAAATCGAGGCCTTGTTGAGAATGCGGTGGGCGGTGCTGGGTGAGCGCGGCACCTCGATCCCCTTGCCGTTTCTCATTGTTCTCGTGTTCTGGCTCACGATCATCTTCATGAGCTTCGGATTGCAGGCTCCAGCGAATGCAACCGTGCTCACCGTGCTGCTCCTCTGTGCGCTCTCGGTCGCGGGCGCGGTCTTCCTCATCGTGGAAATGGACGGACCATTCGACGGCTTGATCCAGGTGTCGCCAGAGCCGCTGCGTTTCGCGCTCACCCGTCTGGGCCAGTAGGTGGTCGTCAGGCTCGAGCTCGTCGGCGAAAGGACATCACATCGCAGAACACCGCAGCGCACGTGAGCACGTGAGCCAGCCCTCTCAGCAGCGCCGCGGGCGCGGAGCGTCGGACGCAACAGCCGCGCGGAAGGCGGAGCACCCCGCCTCGCCCTAGGCGTTCTTCGCGGGTGAGAACGCGAACGTCGACGGCCAGGGCCTCACGATCTGCCGCCAGCGCGGCTATCGCCGCGCCGTGCGCAGTCCGTGCCTCCGTCAGCGCGGCGGCGTACTGCGTGGTGGCTGCTTCCTGTTCGGCGCCGAGTGTCGCGACCTGGGCGGCGAGCGTGGGATCGCGACGGCGCAGGCGGTGTCGGAGTCGACAGTGGCGTGTGGCGTGACAGGGACGGCGGTGTCAGAGACGGCGGTGCCGGGAACGGCGGTGGTGCTCAAGACACGTCCCACGGTGCGGTGTTTCCCTCTTTGACGGACGTGTCACGCACGTTTCGGGCGCGTTCGCCCCAAAGACTGTTGATTTCTCAGGAGCACCCCGTGGTCGTGCCGCACGTGATGCACTTCAGGCAGGTGCCGTTTCGCACCATCGTGAACTGCCCGCAGTCGCCGCACGGGTCGCCCTCGTAGCCCTTGAGCTTGGCGATCTCGCTCGCGGTGAGGACGCGCGGAGCGTCGATGACCGCGCCGCTGCCGCCGCTGAGCGGCGCCGCCGGCCGGGCCGTCACCGCGCGCGAGACCGGCCGCGCGAGCACCGGACCGGACGGTCTCCGCGGCCACGGGCCCCTGTCCGGGCTTGGTGCCGAGGGCGTCGCTGCGCAGGTCGTCGTCGGGCACGTGGGAGAGGTCGGTGCGGCCCAGGTAGGTGAGGGCCAGCTCGCGGAAGACGTAGTCGATGACCGAGGTCGCCATCTTGATCCGGTCGTTGCCCTTGACCATGCCGTTGGGCTCGAAGCGCGTGAAGCAGAACGCGTCCACGAACTCCTCGAGCGGCACGCCGTGCTGCAGGCCCAGCGAGATCGCGATGGCGAAGCAGTTCATCAGGGAGCGGAAGGCCGCGCCCTCCTTGTGCATGTCCAGGAAGATCTCGCCGAGGCTTCCGTCCTCGTACTCGCCGGTGCGCAGGTACACCTTGTGCCCGCCCACGACGGCTTTCTGGGTGTAGCCGCCCCGCCGGTCGGGCAGCCGGTGGCGTTCGCGCAGGTACTTGGTGACCACGCGCTCGGCCATCTTCTCGGCCACCGCCTCCACGTCCGCCTTGGCGACGGCCTCGTCCTCCTCGTCCGACGTGGAGTTGAGCGGCTGGGAGAGCTTCGAGCCGTCGCGGTAGAGGGCGACGGCCTTGAGCATCATCCGCCAGCCCGTCTCGTAGGCCCGCTTCACGTCCTCGATGGTCGCCTCGGCCGGCATGTTGATGGTCTTGCTGATGGCGCCCGAGATGAACGACTGGGCGGCGGCCATCATCCGGATATGGGCGTCCACCGCGATGAAGCGCTGGCCCTTCTTGCCGCAGCGGTTGGCGCAGTCGAAGACGGCGAGGTGCTCGGCCCGGATGTGGGGCGCCCCCTCGACCGTCATGGTGCCGGAGCAGTAGTCGTTGGCCATCTCGATGTCGGCCGTCGTGAAGCCCAGCGCGCGGAGCAGGTTGCCGTTCCACTCGGCCAGGCGCGCCTCGTTCAGGCCCAGGCGCCGGCTCGCGTAGCCTTCGCCCAGCGTCCACTCGTTGAAGGCGAACTGGATGTCGAAGGCGCCGGCGAGCGCGGCCTCGATCCGGTCGAGGCCGTCCTGGTCGAAGCCCTTGGCGCGGAGCGTGTCGTGGTTGACGGCGGGCGCGCCGGCGAGCGTCTTGCGCCCCACGCAGTAGGCCACGATGTCGTCGATCTCGGACTGCGTGTAGCCCAGCTTGCCGAGGGCCTCGGGCAGGCTCTGGTTGATGATCTTGAAGTACCCGCCGCCCGCCAGCTTCTTGAACTTCACCAGGGCGAAGTCCGGCTCGATGCCCGTGGTGTCGCAGTCCATGACGAGCCCGATGGTGCCGGTGGGCGCCAGCACCGTCACCTGCGCGTTGCGGTAGCCGTGGGCCTCGCCGAGGGCGAGGGCACGGTCCCACACCTCGCGGGCGGCCTGGGCCAGCGGCATCGGGCAGTGCCGCGGATCGATGCCGAGGGGCGTCATGGTGAGCCCCTCGTAGTCGGCGCCGGGCGCGTTGTGCGCGGCGCGCCGGTGGTTCTTGATCACGCGGAGCATGGCGCCCCGGTTCTTCGCGTAGCCCGGGAACGGCCCCAGGTCGCGCGCGATCTCCGCCGAGGTGGCGTAGGCCTCGCCGGTCATGAGCGCGGTGATGGCGCCGCAGATGCCCACCGCCTCGCGGGAATCGTAGGGGATGCCCTGCCGCATCAGCAGCGTGCCCATGTTCGCGTAGCCGAGGCCCAGCGTGCGGAAGTCCCAGCTCTTCTGGGCGATGGGCGCGCTCGGATACGAGGCCATCAGCACGCTGATCTCGAGCACGGTGGTCCAGAGCCGGCAGGCGTGGCGGAAGCCCTCGACGTCGAAGCTCCCGTCCGGCCGCAGGAACTTCACCACGTTGATCGAGGCCAGGTTGCACGCCGTGTCGTCCAGGAACATGTACTCCGAGCAGTTGTGGACGACGACGCCCCCCGCGACGAAGTGGTGGGTGGCGTCCTCGGTGAGGTCGAACACGTCCTCCTCGCCAGCCGGCTCGATCGACGCCACCGCGTCCGTCAGCTCGTCGCGGTACGCGGCCACCTCGGCATTGAGGCGCGCCAGCGCCGCCGCCTTCGGGCTGTCCGGGTGGAAGCCGATCTCCCGCTCGAACAGGACGCGGGACGACCGGCTGATGCGGAGCGAGAACATCGGTTGCACGGGATACTCGCGCGTTCCGCCCTGTCCGTCCGGCAGGACGCTGGTGGTGGCGCTGCCGCGCCGATCGCCGTAGATCTTGGCCTTGATCCCGAAGGACAGCAGCAGGATCTGGACCTGGCGGAGAAGCTCCTCGGAGCTCGAGTCGAGCGAGACGTACTGCGACTTCTCCCCGTAGTTCGCCACCGTGCCGTCGGCCGTGAAGAGCCCGCGGAGGACCGCGGCGAGCCCCGGCCGGTCGAGGTCGAAGACCGCCGGGGTGAAGCGCTTGCGCTCCGACCCCTCGTCGAGCACGGCGAACCGGCGGAAGATGTCCACGACGGGGCGAGAGCCGAAGGCCAGCCGCGCTCCCGTGCCGGTCCTCGTCACGCCGACACCGTCGTTGCGGCCGACCGAGCCCGCCACCTTCAGGAGCGCCTTCTGCTCATTGAGCGCTTCGGCAACGGAGGCGAGGACCGCGGCCTCGTTCGCATGCATGGTCAGGATGACCTGGTGCTGGACGCGACCCTGGACGGTCGAGCTGACGAGGCATCCGTCGCCGACCGCCACGCCGACGCCGAGCGCCACGTGTGAGGGCAGGGTGGTGCGGCCGAAGCCAGGGCCCTGGAGGAACAGCCGATCGGTCGTGGTGAGGTCCTTCACCGCCACGTCGCCCCGCCCGACCGTGAGGACCCGGTGGTCCGCGGTGATCCGCAGCCGGTACCCTGACCGCGTCGTGAGCGTGAACACCGGCTTTCGGCCGGTCGGGAAGATGCGCGTCACGAGATGCGGCTGGCCGTCGGCGCCGATGATGCGGGCGGACGTGCCGACCAGCTCGTCGATGCGGCGCCAACCCTCGGCGGTGGCCACCGGGGTGTCGCCGGTCACGCACGGATTCGACGCGTTGATGCGGCCGTCCTCGGGGCAGGTGTGCCACTCGTTGATCGTGGTGTCGTACTGCACGCCGGGATCGGCCGAGGCCCACGCCGCGTAGGCGATCTCGCTCCACATCTCGTCGGCGGGCACGCGGCGGGACACCTTGCCGTCGGTGCGCCGGGTGAGGGCCCAGTCGCCCTTCTTCTCGAGCGCCTCGAAGAAGCTGTTGGGCACGCGGACGCTGTTGTTCGCGTTCTGCCCGGCCACGGTCAGGTAGGCGTCGCTGTCCCAGTCCGTGTCGTACTCGGGGAAGACCAGGTCGGTGATGCCCTGGGCGGCGAGCTGGAGCGTCTTCTGGATGTAGGCCTCGGGCACCATGGCGGCCCGGGCCTCGCGGACGGCGGAGCGGAGCGCCGGGTTGGTCTTGGGATCCGCGTCGAGGTGGTCACCGGCGCGGCAGGCCGACACCACGGCCTGCAGGCGGCGCTTGCTCAGACGGGAGCCGGCCACGAGGGCCGCGACCTTCTGCTCCTCGACCGTCTTCCAGCGGATGAACTCCATCACGTCGGGATGGTCGAGGTCGAGGCAGACCATCTTCGCGGCGCGGCGCGTGGTGCCGCCGGACTTGATGGCGCCGGCGGCCCGGTCCCCGATCTTGAGGAAGGACATCAGGCCGGACGACTTCCCGCCGCCGGAGAGCGGCTCGTTCTCGCTGCGGAGGCCCGAGAAGTTCGTGCCGCTGCCACTGCCGTATTTAAAGATCCGCGCCTCGCGCGTCCAGAGGTCCATGATCCCGCCGTCGTTGACGAGATCGTCGTTCACGGACTGGATGAAGCACGCGTGCACCTGCGGGCGCTCGTAGGCGGAGCTGGAGCGCGTGAGGACGCCCGTGTCCGGGTCGACGTAGTGGTGGCCCTGGGCGGGGCCGGCGAGGCCGTAGGCCCAGTGAAGGCCGGTGTTGAACCACTGCGGCGAGTTCGGCGCGGCCACCTGGGCGGCCAGCATGTGGCACAGCTCGTCCTGGAAGGCCTGGGCGTCCGCCGGGGTGTCGAAGTACCCGTGCTTCCCGCCCCAGTGGGTCCAGCAGCCGGCGAGCCGGTGGAAGACCTGCCGGGCGTCCCGCTCGCCTCCGAGCACGGGGCGTCCGTCCTTGTCCAGGACGGGCTTCCCGTCGGAGCCGACCTGCGGCACCCCCGACCTCCTGAAGTACTTCTGGGCGAGGATGTCGGTGGCCACCGCCGACCACGCGGCGGGCACCGTGATCCCCTCCTGGCGGAAGACCGTCGACCCATCCGGGTTCTTGATCTCCGAGACGCGGAGATCGAATTCCAGTCCGGTGTAGGGGCTCTGGCCTTCACGCGTGAACCGCCGAGAGATCTTCATGCGACCCTCCTGGACCGTTACGGAAGCATTGCGGGCTCAAATGGAACGATGCCCAACATATTGGGGTCAGCGGAGCCGAGTCAACCCTTATTTAGTGCTTGTGCCGATCTTCCCAAAGCTGAGGGGGGGGTCGGACGCGGGCGGGCGAACGCCGCTCAGACGCAGGGCGTCATGGACCGGGCCCACGGGCCGAGATCTACAATGAGCGGGCGATGCGCTGGCTCGTGGACGGCTACAACGTGATCCGTCGCTCGCCGGAGATGGCCGCCCGGGAGCGCGAGAGCCTCGAGGCCGGACGCCTCGCCCTCTGCCGCGCGCTGGCGGAGGCGGCGCGCGCCAGCGGCGACGAGTTCACCGTGGTGTTCGACGGCACGCACGCGCGCGGCCCCGGCTCAAGCGGCGGATGGGGCGTGCGCGTGGTCTTCTCCAGCGCTCGCGAGACCGCCGACCGGGTGCTGGCGCGGATGGCGCAGGGCGGCGGCGCGGTCGTCTCGAACGATCGCGAGGTCAAGCGCGCGGCGCAGCGCGCCGGCGCGATCGCCATCGGCACCGACGACTTCCTGACCCGGCTGGAGCGCCTCTCGCGGCCCCCGGGCGCAGAGCGATGAGCCGGAAGGCGACAAGGAAGAGGAGGACGAGGACCGCGCCGGCAGGGGCTCCGAAGAAGGGGAATCCCCGCCGGCTGTCGAAGAAGCGGCGCGCGCAGGCGCGGGCGCTCGGCCGGCTGCGCCCCCGCTGACCCCGGTCAGTCCTCGTGGATCAGGCGGTACCGCCGCTGCAGGTACCCGTTCCGCACCGCGCTGTAGAAGTCGACCGTGGTCTCCTCGAAGCCCTGGAAGAGATCGAGGTTGAGCGACCGGTCGTTGACCGTGTCGATTATTTTCATCACGAGCCGCTCCCAGATGAACGGCAGCACGTAGCTGAGCGGGTCCATCGCCCCGTCCACCGCGTAGCCGATCCCGTCGCGGAAGGTGAGGGGAGCCATGAACGGCAAGATCAGGTAGGGCCCGGGGGGCGTGCCCCACTTGCCCAGGGTCTGGCCGAAGTCCGCCTTGCTGGGCTCGATGTTCAGCTCCTGCTTCGCGATGTCCCAGAGCCCGCCGATCCCCGCCACGGAGTTGATGAGGAAGCGCGCCAGCTCGCGGCCGGCCCCCTCCCACTTGCCCTGCAGGAGGCTGTTGACCATGCGCGGGACGAAGTTGATGTTGGCGAAGGCGCGGCCGACCATGCGCTGGAGCTCATCCGGCATGACCACGTTGTAGACCGTTGGCGACGGGCTTGAAGACGTAGCGGTCCACGTTGAGGTTGAACCTGAACATCACCTCGTTGAACTTCTCCAGCGGGTCGTACTCCTCGACCGGATCGTCGACGGCGCTCCGGGCCCCGGACGGCGTGTCCCCGGTCTGCGCCAGCCGCGTGTCGACCAGGCTCAGCGGCGAGGCGTCGGCGAGCGGGCTGGGGCCGGGATCCTCAGCGTCCGGCCCGGCGAGCGCCACCGGAACGCCGTCGGCCTCGACGGCCACTGACGCCGTCTCCGTCTCCGCGCCGATCGCCTCGTCGGGTTCCTGGACCAGCGCCGGGTCCGATTCCGCAACCCCGGCCGCCAGGAGCTCGCCGGGATCGGGGCCCGTGGGCTCGGTCGCCAGGAGCTCGCCGGCATCCGCTGCCGCGGGCTCGGTCGCCGCGGTGGTCGCGGAGGCGAGGGCGAGAGTGTCGGAGCTGAGGCCGCCGGAGAGGCTGCCGCAGCCGCTGAGGACCACGGCCATGACGCCAAAGACGAGGCTCGGTAGCCAAACAGATCTGGAGGGCAACGCCCGTCTCTCCTTGGAGGCCCGCTCGAGAAGGCTCAGCTCGATCGGGACAGAGTGCAATAGCACGTAAGCGCTACCGGACAACACTCGGACGAGACTAGCGCGAAACGCGGATCTTTTCTATGGCCGATCTACAGGGCGAAGGCGAGGGGGCGAGCGGTGGGGGGCGGGAGGCTCGCTCCCGCCCCGGCCACCCTGGTTGTGCCGCAGCGCATGGCTGCGGGTCCCGGCATCGTCGGGACGTTTGAACAGCGCCGGGCGCGTCACCGGAGGTCGTTCGCCGAGGCCGTGGCCTCAGCTCGTGATGGGCTCCGGTGACGCCACTTGTGAGTCCGGTGGAGTGTCCATGGTGGCCTCCTTCCGGGTGTGGTGATCTCGACGAGGGGGGCCGTGGGCCGCCCCTCGTGCCCACAGTGAAGACCCGCGACCCCGACGCTGTCAAGAGGCCAGAGCGGTCCCCCGCCCGTATATCATTCCCGAAAGCCCATGACGGCCACGATGCTCCGGATCGCCCCCCTGTTGCTCCTGCTGGCCGCCGCGTCGCCGGCGCGGGGCACGACCGCGGAGGAGTCGCTGTGGGCGCTGCTCGCCGGCGGCGGCCACGTCGTGCTGATCCGTCACACCTCCACGGTGCCCGTCCCGGGCGGCGCATTCGATCCGCCGGGCTTCCGGCTCGAGGACTGCGCCACCCAGCGCCCGCTCTCGCCGCTCGGGCGCGAGGAGGCGCAGGGCATCGGCGCCTCCTTCCGCTTCCACCGGGTTCCGGTGGGCCGCGTGCTCTCGAGCCGGTGGTGCCGGTGCCTCGACACCGCGCGGCTCGCCTTCGGCGCCGTGGAGCCCTGGCCGGCGCTGGACTCCTTCTTCCACGACCGCGCGCTCGAGCCCGCGCAGACGCGGCAGCTCAGGGAGCGCGTGTCCGCGCGTCCGGCCACGGGGAACCTGGTGCTCGTCACCCATTCCGCGAACGTGACCGCGCTGACCGGCCTCCAGCCCGAGCCCGGCGAAATGGTGATCCTGGCTCCCGGAGGTCCGAACGGCTTCCGCGTGGCCGGACGCCTGCACCTGTCCGTGCGTCCGTCGGGCTGAAGAGACGCCGGCATGCGGCTCGGAACCGGATCGCCGGCCGTACGCACCCGGCTCGTCACGGGCCTCATCCTCTTCACCTACGTCACGACCCACTACCTGAACCACGCCCTCGGCCTCGTCTCGCTCGACACCATGGACGAGGGCCGGCTCTGGTTCCTCGCCCTCTGGCGCAATCCCGTCGGGACGGTGGCCCTCTACGGCGCGCTCCTCACCCACTTCTCGCTCGCCCTCTGGTCCATCTACCGTCGCCGCACGCTGGCCATGCCTCCATGGGAGGCCCTCCAGCTCCTGCTGGGGCTCTGCATCCCGCCGCTCCTCATCGGCCACATCGTGGGCAACCGGATCGCGCACGACGCCCTCGGCACCATCAACGTCTACACGCGGCTGGTGCTCATCCTGTGGGAGCTGCGCCCCGACCTGGGCTGGAAGCAGGCGGTGCTCTTGTGCCTGGCGTGGACCCACGGGTGCATGGGGCTCCACTTCTGGCTTCGCTTCCGCCCCTGGTACCCGCGCGCGGCGCCCGTTCTCCTGTCCCTGGCCGTGCTGCTGCCCGTGCTCGCGCTCCTCGGATTCGCCGAGGCCGGGCGCGAGGTGTCGGCGCTGGCCCGCCAGCCGGGCTGGGTCGCCTCGGTCATGCAGGCCGTGGACCACCCGGACGCCTCCGGGCAGGCGTGGCTCCGCGACGTCACCGACGCGTGCCTGGCCCTCTTCGCCGCGTGCGTGGCCGGCGCGCTCGTGGCGCGCGGCGCTCGGCGGCTGGCGCTCGGGCGTCGCGGGCGCGTGCGCGTCGCGTACCCGGGCCCGCGCGAGGTGACGGTGCCGGCGGGCTTCACCGTGCTCGAGGCGAGCCGGCACGCGGGCATCCCGCACGTGTCCGTGTGCGGCGGGCGGGGCCGCTGCTCGACCTGCCGCGTCCGCGTGGGCCGCGGCCGCGAGTGGCTGCCCGCGCCGAGCGCGGCGGAGCAGCGCGTTCTCGACCGCGTGGGCGCGCCGGCCGACGTGCGGCTTGCCTGCCAGCTCCGCCCGGTGCGCGCGGTGGCCGTGACGCCGATCCTGGCCGTGGCCCCCGCGCGCGTCCTCGCGCCCGACGCCAAGCCGCGCCGGGCCGGACAGGAAATCGAGATCGCCGTGCTCTTCGCCGATCTCCGCGGCTTCACGCGCATGGCCGAGCACCGGCTGCCCTACGACGTCGTGTTCTTCCTGAACCGGTACTTCGACGCCGTGGGCAGCGCGATCGACCATGCGGGCGGCGTGGCCAACCAGTTCACCGGCGACGGCGTGATGGCGCTGTTCGGCGTGGACAGCGGCCCGGAGGCGGGAAGCCGGCAGGCGCTGATCGCCGCCGGCGCCATGGAGGACGCCCTGGCGGAGCTGTCGGCGCAGCTCTCGGCCGAGCTGCCCGAGCCCCTGCGCCTGGGTATCGGCATCCACACCGGCCCCACCGTGGTGGGCGACATGGGCTACGGCGAGGGCCTCTACCTCACCGCGGTGGGGGACACGGTGCACGTGGCCGCGCGGCTCGAGCAGCTCACCAAGCAGTACGAGTGCGAGCTGGTGATCTCCGAGGACGTGGCCCGCCGGGCCGGGCTGGACGCCTCGAGCTATCCCCGGCACGAGCTGACCCTCCGGAACCGGACCGCGCCGCTCGACGTGCGGATCATCGCCAGGGCGGGCGACGTGGCCGCGGTCATGCGCCGGCGCGAGGCCGCGGTGTGACGCGCGGCGCGCCCGGACGGCGCGCGCTGGCTCACCGTGGTGCTCGGCCTGAGCGCGGCGGTGCTGATCGCGCTCGCCGCGGGCCTGGCCGCGCAGGTCGGCCGGCCGTATCCCGGCTTCTTCATCGCGCTGGACCACAGGATCTTCCCGGTGGAAGCGCGCGCGGCCGGGCTCGCCTACGGCGATCGCATCGTGGCGGTGGACGGCCGCTCTCCGATGACCCTGGCCGCGCGCGTGACGGAGGCGTCCGGGCCCATCCGCTACGACGTGGAGCGCGACGGCCGACGCTTCGTCGTGGACATTGCGCCGCGTCCCTTCACCCGGAGCCATCTCGTCGATCACTTCGCGGGCTACTTCGCGGTGTCCGCCGTCATGCTCGGTCGCCGGCGTGGCGGTGTTCCGCCAGAACCCCACGGCCCGCCCCAACCGGAACTTCCTCCTCTACATGTGCCTCTGGGCGACCTCGAACGTGGCCGTGCCCGAGGCCATCCTGAGCCCGCACCGCTACGGAGCGGCGCTGACCGGGTTCGTTCCCACGCTGCTCTCGATCCACGGGTGGGTGCTCTTCCTGACCTACCCGAGCACGCCCGCGCGCGAGGCCTGGCTCGAGCGCCACCGCGTGGCGCCGCGGCTCTACCGCGCCGCCGTCGTCGTGGCGGCAGCCGTGTCGGTGGTGTTCACCGCCGTCTACCTCTCCGCCCCCGCGCTCCTCGCCGACGCTGGCCTCTACCGCGCCTTCCTCTCCTTCCAGTTCGGCCTCGCCGTGATCTCGTTTCCCATCAAGATCGTGGCGCTGCTCGACACGCGGCGGCGCGCCGCGTCGCCCCTGGTCAACCAGCAGACCACCGTGCTGCTCCTCGGCATCGGGCTCGGGCTGGGCGGCTGGCTCGCCTTCATGCTGACGCCGCTCACGCACTTCTGGCAGGGGCCGGTGGACCCGCAGGTGGGCTCCGCGCTGGTGCTCCTGTATCCGGCCGCGATCGCCTACGCGACCGTCCGCTACCGGCTCTTCGACGCCTCGGTGGTGATCCGGCGCTCCGTCGTGTACACCGCGCTCGCCGCCCTCGTCACCGGCGCCTACGCCCTCCTGATCGCGGGGGCGAACGCGCTCCTCGCCCAGGCCGACCTCGTCCGCTCGCCGTGGTTCTCGGGCGCGTTCATGTTCGCGCTCGTGCTCGCCTTCAACCCGCTGCGGGATCGCGTCCAGCGCGCGGTGGACCGGACCTTCTTCCGCGAGCGCTCCGACCACGCGCGCACCATCCAGGCCCTCGCGCGCTCGATGCGGAGCCTGCTCGACCTCGACGAGATCACGCGGCGCCTCACCACGACGATCGAGACCGCCATGCACGCGCGCGACGCGCGGCTGGCCCTGGGCCCGCCGGACGCCGACCTCGCCCGGGTCCTCGCCGCCGCGCCGGGGGCGCTCTCGCGCTACCAGGTGGCGGCCGACCCGAGGTTCGCGGCGCTGGGGCCCGCCGGGCGCCGCGCCTGGGAGGCTCTCGACGCCGAGGTGGCGGTGCCGCTCCGCTTCCAGGACGAGCCACGCGGGCTCCTGCTCCTCGGGCCCAAGCGCTCGGAGGCGCCCTACACGGCCGAGGACCTGGAGGCGCTCGAGACGCTGGCCGACCAGGCGGCGGTGGCGGTGGCCAACGCCGAGGCCCACCGGCAGGTCCTCGACTACGCGCGACAGCTCGAGCGGAGCCTCCTGATCCGCACGAGCCTCGCCAAGTTCGTGCCCCAGCGCGTGCGCGAGCTGATCGAGGAGTCGCCGGAGGCGCCGTCGCTCGACAAGCGGGAAACCGACGTTCTCGGTGCTCTTCGCCGACATCACCGGCTACACGCGCCTGTCCTCCCGGCTGGCGCCCGACACGCTGGACGCGCTGGTCGAGCGCTACTTCGGCGCGTTCCTGGACGAGATCGTCAAGCACGGCGGCGACGTGAACGAGACGGCGGGCGACGGGCTGATGGTGATCTTCCACGAGGGCGACCACGCGCGGGCCGCGGTGGCGACGGCCCACGCCATCCACGCGCGCGCCGGCGAGCTGAACGCCGAGCTCGCCGCGCGCTCCGACCCGCTCGCCATGCACATCGGCGTGAACACGGGCCCGGCGCTGCTCGGCGCCACCAAGATCGAGGGCCGCGCGGGCACGCGGTGGACCTACACCGCCTCCGGCCTCACCACCAACATCGCGGCCCGGCTCGCCGCGCTCGCCCAGGGCGGCCAGCTCCTCGTGAGCGCGGAGACGCGCGAGCGCCTGGGCGACGACGTCCCCGCCGAGGACCTCGGCATCCAGCCCCTCAAGAACGTGGAGCGCCCGGTCCGCGTCCTCCGCCTACGGTGATGGTTCTCACCTCACAACCCTCTCCCCTCGGGGGAGAGGGCAGGGTGAGGGGCGGTGGCACAAGCACGCGGGCCGCGCGAGCTGGTTCGGAGATTCAGGAGTCCACCGGGTACACTCGCGGTCTATGGACGCGACTCTGGTGGCGATGATCGCGGCCGCCCGCGCCGGCGGCGACGCGGCCGCCGCGCACTTCAGGCGTGGCGTGACGGCCAGCCTCAAGCCGGACCGCTCGCCCGTGACCGTCGCCGACCGCGAGGCCGAGGAGCTGATCGTCGCCCGGCTCGCCCGCGACTTCCCCGGGCACGGCTTCCTGGGCGAGGAGTCGGGCGCGTCGGGGCCCGAGGGCGCCCGCTTCATCGTGGACCCGATCGACGGGACGCGGAACTTCGTCCGCGGCATTCCGTTCTGGGCCACGCTCGTCGCCCTCGAGGAGGGCGGGCAGGTCACGGCCGGCGTCGTCTACCAGCCGGTGAGCGGCGACCTCCACGTGTGCCGGCGCGGCGCCGGCGCCTTCCTGAACGGCGCGCGCCTGCGCGTGTCGGCCGAGCCGGCGCTCGATCGCGCCATGCTCGTGCACCCGAGCCTGACCCTGCTGCGCGGGCCCGACCTGTGGCCGGGGTTCGTCCGCCTGATCGACGCCACCGCGCGGCAGCGGGGCTTCGGCGACTTCCTCTGCTTCACCACCGTCGCCGAGGGCCGGGCCGAGATCGGCATCGGCTTGAACGTGAAGCCCTGGGACCTGGCGCCGCTCCGGCTCCTCGTGGAGGAGGCGGGCGGGCGCTTCACGAGCTGGGACGGCGTGCCGACCATCGCCACCGACCGCGCGGTGGCCACCAACGGCGCGCTCCACGACCGGACGCTGGCGCTGCTCGCGGGCGGCGCGCGCGAAGGAGAGCCATGACCACCCTCGACGACCTCGACACCCCGGCGGTGACCGTGCACCTGCCGGTGATGGAGGACAACATCCGCCGCGTTCAGGCCCTGCTCGCGAGGAACGGCCTCGGCAACCGCCCCCACATCAAGACGCACAAGATCCCCGCCATCGGCAGGCTCCAGATGGCGGCGGGGGCGATCGGCATCACGTGCCAGAAGCTCGGCGAGGCCGAGGTGTTCGTCGACGCAGGCGTCGCCGAGGACGTCCTGGTCACCTACAACATCCTGGGCGCGGCCAAGCGCGAGCGGCTGATGGCGCTGGTCCCGCGCGTGCGCTCGCTCATGGTCGTGCTCGACAACGAGACGGTGGCGCGCGGCCTCTCCGAGGCGGCGTCGCACCACGGCCGGGACCTCGGCTTCCTCGTGGAGTGCGACACCGGCATGGGCCGGACCGGCGTGCAGACGCCGGAGGCGGCGCTGGACCTGGCGCGGACGGCCATGCGGCTGCCGCGCCTTCAGTTCCGCGGCCTCATGACGTTTCCGAACAAGGATCCCGACACGCGCGTGTTCTTCGAGCGCGCGCTCGCGATCTTCGGGAGCGCGGGCATCACGGTGCCCATCGTGTCCGGCGGCGGCACGCCGGCCCTCACCACGATCGAGCGCTTCCCGATGCTCACCGAGCACCGCGCCGGGACCTGCGTCTACAACGACGCGATGGCGGTGACGTCGGGGGCGGCCACCTGGGATCAGTGCGCGATGCGGGTGCGGACCACCGTGGTGAGCCGGCCCACGGCGGATCGCGCCGTGCTCGACGCGGGCTCGAAGGTCCTCACGTCCGACCAGTACTTCATGAAGGGCTTCGGCCACGTCATGCAGTACCCGGACGCGGCGATCGCGCACCTCTCCGAGGAGCACGCGGTGGTCGACCTCTCGGCGTGCCCGGAGCGGCCGCGGGTGGGCGACGTGGTCGACGTGGTGCCGAACCACTGCTGCGTCGTCACCAACATGGTCGACGAGATCCACGGGGTGCGCGAACGGCGCCGTCGAGGTCGTGTGGCCGGTGGCGGCGCGCGGCCGCGTCAGCTGAGCGGCGGCCACGCCATGCGCCGGCGCGGGGCCGGGCTCGTGGTGGACGCGCTGGCCTCGGCCGGCGTGCGCCACCTCTTCTCGCTCTCCGGCAACCAGATCCTGTCGGTCTACGACGCGAGCATCGGCAGCGGGATCGAGATCATCCACACGCGGCACGAGGCCGCGGCCGTGCACATGGCGGACGCGTGGGGCCGCCTCACCGAGGAGCCCGGCGTGGCCCTGGTGACCGCCGGCCCCGGCCACCTGAACGCGATCTCCGCGCTCTACGGGGCGCGCATGGCCGAGTCCCCGGTGGTCTTCCTGTCCGGCCACGCGCCGCTCGGCCTCGCCGGCCGCGGCGCCTTCCAGGAGATGGACCAGGTCGGCGCGGCCCGGCCCGTGACCAAGGCGGCGTGGGTCGCCCGGGACGCCGCGGCGATGGGCGACGACATCGCCCGCGCGCTCCACCTCGCGCAGAGCGGCCGGCCCGGGCCGGTGCACGTGAGCCTGCCGTCCGATCTCCTCGAACGCGAGGTCGACGCGCCCGCCGCGGCTCCCGCGCGCGAGGCGGGGGCCGGCGAACCGCCCGCCGCGCTGGGCGCCGCGATCCGCGATGCGCTCGACCTGCTGTCCGCGGCCGAGCGCCCGCTCGTGCTCGTGGGGCCCGCGATGGGCCGCGGCCGCCGATGGCGGACGGTGGAGGCGCTCTCGGAGGCCACCGGGATTCCCGCCCTCCTGATGGAGAGCCCGCGCGGCGTGAACGACCCCTGGCTCCACCTCGCGTCCCGATCCCTCGCCGAAGCGGACGTCGTCCTGCTCCTCGGCAAGCGGATGGACTACTCGCTGCGCTTCGGTGAGCCGCCCGCGTTCGCGCGCGAGTGCCGCTTCATCCAGGTGGACGCCGACGCCGACGCGCTGGCCGCCCCCGAGCGGCTCGCGCTCGCCATCGCCGCCGAGCCCGAGCGGGCGGCGGTCGAGCTGGCCGCGGCCGCCCGTTCCCGGTCGTGGGCGCGCCGCGACTGGGGCGACCGGGTCATGGCGGCGCGCCGCGGCGAGCCGGCGGGCTGGGACGAGCTGCGGCGCTCCACGCGCCGGCCCATGCATCCGCTCCGCGTCTGTGCGGCCATGCAGCCGCTCTTCGACGACGGCGCCATCCTGGTATGCGACGGCGGCGAGTTCGGCCAGTGGGTGCAGGCCGGGGCCGAGGCGCGGACGCGGCTGATCAACGGGCTTTCCGGGTCCATCGGGAGCGCGCTGCCCATGGCGGCAGCGGCGCGGCTGGCCGCGCCGGACCGCGCCGTGGTGGCCGCGCTCGGCGACGGGACGTTCGGCTTCCACGCCCTCGAGCTGGACACCGCGGCCCGCTACCGCCTCCCCATCGTGGCGGTGGTGGGCAACGACGCCCGCTGGAACGCCGAGCACCAGCTCCAGATCCAGCAGTACGGGGCGGAGCGCACGGTGGGCTGCGAGCTCTCGCCGACCCGCTACGACGAGCTGGCGCGTGCCCTCGGCGCCCACGGCGAGCACGTGGAGGCGGCCCGAGGATCTCGAGCCCGCGTTGGCGCGCGCGGTGAAGTCGGGGCTGCCCGGCGTGCGTCGACGTGGCGATCGACGGCGTGGCCGCGCCGACCTACGGTACGGCTCGAGCCGGGCATTGACCGGCCGCGACACCGCGACGCCCGCCGGGCCCCGGCCGGATCAGACCTGGCTCCTGTGGGACGGCGCCTGAGACCTCTGACGACGGTCCGTCGCTTGGGTCAAGCGACAAGACTCCGGTGATCGCGTCCACGCCGTGCCCTACCAGGAGGCTCCGTGGCCGCCGATGACGGCCGAGCTCGAGCGGCAGTGCGCCCGCGCCGCCCACGTGATCACTCCCGACGGCCGGACGCTCCGCGCCGGACGGGCCAGCCTCCACGTGATGGGCCTCGTGGGGTGGCGCCGCTTCGCCGCGGTCTTCTCGACGCCGCCCCTCGTCTGGCTGGTCGAAGCCGGGTACTGGATCGTCGCGCGGAACCGGGGCTTCTTCGGCCGCTTCCTCTTCCGCCGATGAGGTAGGGCTGATCGTGACCCAGGCCGATCAGCTGGCGCGATGGGTCGCGCTGGCGATGGCGGCGGGCTTCGCGCTCTCGCCCGGGCTGTGGGTCTCGACCCGCGCCTATCCGCTGGTGCCGGTGTCCGGCCGCTTGCCCCGCATCCCGTATCCGGTCGACGTCGTCGCGTTCGGTGCGCTCTGGGCTCTCCTGGGCCTGATCGCGCTGGCGGGGGCCTTCGCGCCAGGCCTGCTCGCCTTCGTCGCGCTCGCCGGCGCGCTCAGCCTCTGGGATCAATCGCGATGGCAGCCGTGGTTCTACCAGTACGTGATCATGCTGGCGGCCCTCGGGCTCCACCCGTGGACCGGCGCGGCGCTCGACACGTGCCGGGCCATCGTGGCGGCCACCTACCTGTGGAGCGGCTTCCAGAAGGTCAACACCAGCTTCGCGCGCGTGACCTTTCCGTGGCTCGTCGCGCCGATGACCGAGCGGCTCCCGGTCGGGCTCGCGAGGACGGTCGCGTGGAGCGGGCCCGCGGTGGCGCTCGGGGAGGCGGCCATCGGCGTCGGACTGCTCGTGGAGCCGCTCCGGGACGTGGCGGTGGTGGCGGCGGTGCTGATGCACGCGACCATTCTCTTGTGCCTGGGGCCGCTCGGCCACCGCGTCAACACGGTCGTGTGGCCGTGGAACGTCGCAATGGCGGCGTTCGTCCTCGTCCTCTTCTGGCGGGCGCCGGACGTGTCGACCAGCCGGATCCTCTCCGTGGATCCCGGGGTGTTCCACGCGCTCGTGGTCCTGCTATTCGGCCTCCTGCCCGCGCTGAGCTTCGTGAACTGCTGGGACTCGTACCTGTCGGCCGCCCTCTACTCCGCGAATCTCAAGTCGGGCGTGATCTACCTGACCGAGGCGGGGCGGGCCGCGCTCCCGGTGGCCGTAGAGCGCTACGTGGAGCCCGGCGCGGACGGCCGGCTCGAGCTCTCGCTGTCGCGGTGGTCGTCGGGCGAGACCAACGTGCCCGTCTATCCGGAGGTGCGGGTCTTCAAGGCCCTCGCGCGGGAGGTTTGCCGGCACGCGGGCGACGTCGAGCTGGTCGTGCGCTACCGCTCGCTCGCGCGCCTCGTCCGCCGGCGCTCGACGGCGGACCCCGGCGCGCGGGTGATCGTGCGCTACCGCTGCGGCTCGCTGTGAGCCGGGACCGGGACGCCGGCCCCCGCCGCTCAGCGCCGCGCGCTGGCCCAGTCGTCGATCCGCACGCGCCCGACCAGGGCGTACGTGCCCGTGGTTGCGCGATCGGGTCGGGCATCTCTCCCGTACTGCTTCGGGATGGCGGTTGGTTCCACTGCATTCCCATCTGCGCTCCGCTCGCCTCCGGCTCGCTGCGCAATTCGCGCCGCATGGTCAGGATCTCCGCCGGCGCACGAGGGCCAGCATGGCGACGCCGAGGCCGACCCATGCGAGCGATGCCGGCGCGGGGACCGACGCACGGACGCCGCCGGGGTGGCTCAGGCTGACGTGCAAGGTGTAGTCGAGTCCGACCTGGGTGCCGCCAGCGGAAAAGGAGGAGTCGCCGGGGGGGCAACCAACGAGAACCGAGCCACCGCTGAAGCCGTCCGGGCGCGTCAAGGTGATGCCAAACGCGCAAAAGGCGCTGGGGATGTTGGGGAACTGTGACACCGCGATGGAGTAGGTGCCGGGTCCGGGCAGGGGGAATGGCCCGAGGAAGGAATCGAGCCCGCTGAAGGTTCCCGGATCCTGCGGGACGGAGTCGGCGTCGACGCCGATGCGGGTGCCGTTCGGCGTGAACAGCGAGAGCACCGTGTCGAAGCTGAACGGGAAGTTGTCGATGTCGAACAGCGCGGAGCCGCCGGTCGCGGTGAACGAGTAGAAGTCGACATCGGAGCCGCCGCCGGCGCCCGAGATCGTGGCCGTCGGGAATCCCGGCGGGGCGAAGACCGTCGCGGGCACCGGCGTCGTGAAGGCCGAGGACGGGATCGCCTGCGCGGTGGCGCGCGTGTTGTTGGTGGCCGTGCCATCGATCTCGAATTCGACGACCGGCGCGGCGAGGGCCGGGGTTCCCACGGCCACGGCCAGCGCGACGACGGCAAGTCCAGCGAGCGTTCGCATGTGAGCCTCCCTTCGAGTGGTTCGCTCGTTTCGAGCCGTTCACTCCAGTGATCGCCGGAGGCCCCAGGGGCCGGGCCCCAGGGCCCCCGGCGCGGCGCCTCGACGATCAGCGCGGCTGGGGCACGATCCGGATGTAGGGCTTCGGCGACTTCCAGCCGCCCGGGTACTGCTTCTTCGCCTCCTCGTCCGACACCGCCGGGACGATGATCACGTCCTGGCCCTGCTTCCAGTTCACCGGCGTCGCCACCTTGTGCTGCGCGGTCAGCTGGCAGGAGTCGAGCAGCCGCAGCACCTCGTCGAAGTTCCGCCCGGTGCTCATCGGGTACGTGAGCATGGCCTTGATCTTCTTGTCCGGCCCGATCACGAAGACCGAGCGGACCGTCGCGTTGTCCGCGGCGGTGCGGCCCTGCGCGGCGCCCGCCGTCTCCGCCGGGAGCATGTCGTAGGCCTTCGCCACCTTCATCTCCGGGTCGCCGACCAGGGGGTAGGTGAGCGCGTGCCCCTGGGTCTCCTCGATGTCCCTGGACCACCGCTCGTGATCGCTCACCGAGTCCACGCTGAGGCCGAGGATCTTGCAGTTGCGCCGGTCGAACTCGGGCTTGAGACCGGCCATGTAGCCGAGCTCGGTCGTGCACACGGGCGTGAAGTTCTTCGGGTGGGAGAACAGGATCGCCCATCCGGTGCCGATCCACTGGTGGAAGTCGATCCGTCCCTGGGTCGTGTCCGCAGTGAAGTTGGGGGCCTCGCCGTTGATCCTGAGTGCCATGTGCCGTTACCTCCAGCGGTTGAGGGTGTGAAGGCTGATGCGTCGCGGCCATTCCGCGCGGAGCCACCATCGCGCCATGGCGTGATCGCGGCGTGATCGCCCGGCGCGCCTGCGGGCGGCGACGCCCCCGCGACGATCACGCCGCGTGCAATAATCGGTGGCCCCTCGAGACCCCCACGATGACGTCGCGGCTCCGTCTCACCCTGCTTGGCGGCTTCGGGGCCCACCTGGGCTCCGGCGAGCCTGCCGCACTGCCCAGCCAGAAAGCGCGGGCGCTGCTGGCCTTCCTCGCCCTGCACGCCGGTCGGCCCCAGCCGCGGGCCAAGCTCATGGCGCTGCTCTGGGGCGAGTCGCCCGATCGCCAGGCCGCCCAGAGCCTCCGGCGCGCGCTCTACCTGATCCGGCGCGCTCTCGGGCGCGGCGCCGCCGGCGCGCTGGTGATCGACGGGGATGGCGTGTCCCTCGACGCCGCCGGGCTGGAGGTCGATGTCCTCGAGCTCGAGCGCCTGACCGCCGGCGACGCGCCCGGCGACCTGGAGCGCGCGACCGCGCTTCACCGCGGAGAGCTGCTCGAGGGCCTGGATGCCGCGTCGAGCCAGTTCGAGGGCTGGCTACGCGATGAGCGCTTGCGCGTCTTCGAGATGGCCGTCCAGGGCGCGGCCAGGCTCCTCGCCCATCATCTCCGCGACGGCCAGTACGAGGCGGCGGCCCGGGCGGCCGCGCACGTGGTCGCCCTGGATCCCGCGCAGGAGGCCGTGCACCGGGCGCTGATGCGCCTGCACGCCGAGCACGGCCGGCGCGCCGCGGCGCTCCGGCAGTATCAGGTGTGCGTCGACGCGCTCCGGCGCGAGCTGGGCACGGAGCCCGAGCCGGAGACGACCGAGCTGTACCTGGAGATCCTGCGCGCCGCCCGCGCCGGCCGGCGCGGCGGCGGGAGCGGGACCGGACGAGGCGCCCCGCCCGGCCGGCGAGATCCCGCTCATCGGACGCGACGCCGAGCTGGTGGCCCTGCGACACGCGCTCGACGAGGCCTGCCGAGGCCATGGCCGCCTCGTGGTGATCTCCGGCGAGGCGGGCATCGGCAAGACGCGCTTGCTGGCGGAGCTGCGCGTCGAGGCGGCGGCGCGCGACACGCGCGTGCTGCTCGGGCACTGTCACCAGACCGAGCAGGTGCTGCCGTTCCGCCCCATCATCGAGTGCCTCCGCGCCGGCGGGCTCGCCGCCGATTCCGCGCTGCTGGCCCAGCTGTCGCCGGCAACCCGGACGGACCTGGCCCGCCTGCTTCCCGAGCTGGCCGATCCCTCGGAGGCGCCGGCCGCGGGCGCCGCCGCTCACCTCACGTGGCTCTTCGAGGCGCTCCTCGCGCTGGTCGATCGCGCCGCCGCGCGCGAGCCCATCGTGCTCATGCTGGAGGACGTGCACTGGGCCGACGAGATGACGGCCCGCTGGCTCGCCTTCGCGGGACGCCGGCTCCCGGGGCTCCGCGCCCTGCTGGCGGTCACGATGCGCGACGAGGACGTGGAGGACGCCCCCACCCTCGCCATGGCGCTCGGCGAGCTGGCCGGCGCGCCGGGCGTCCTGCGCCTCGGTCTCGAGCCGCTGTCCGAGCGGGGCACGCGCGACCTGGTCGCCGTGCTGAGCCGCGCCCGCGAGCGGGCGGGCCGGGCGGTCTCCACGCAATCGGGGGTGTGGCGGATCAGCGACGGCAACCCGTTCGTGATCGTCGAGGCCGTGCGGGAGATCCTCGAGCGCGGCGGGGCCGGGCTGATCGAGGAGGGAGGCGTGCCGCACCGCGTCCGCGAGATGATCGAGGCGCGGATGCAGCGGCTCGGCGAGCCGATCCGGCACGTCATGACGGTGGCCGCCGTCGCGGGCCAGCCGGTGGCGCTCGATCTCCTGAGCCGGGCGGCCGGGATGGGCGAGCGGGAGACCGCCGAGGCGGTGGAGCAGCTCGTGCGCCGGCGCATCCTGCACGGCGTGGAGGAGCGGCTCGACTTCGCCCACGATCGCATCCGCCAGACCGCCTACCAGGCCGTGCTGCCGGCGCGGCGGCGCGCGCTCCATCGCGCGGTGGGGGAGGCGCTGGAGGCGACCGCGAGCGGGCCGCGCGCGGACCTGGAGGATCGGCTCGCGCATCACTTCTCCCAGGCGGGCGTGGCCGACCGCGCGGTGGCCTACCTCGCCCGCTTCGCCGAGACGGCGCGGCGGAGGAACGCGCTCGACGAGGCGACGCGTTCGCTGGACCGGGCCCTGGCCATGGTGGACGAGCTCGGGGACGTGGAGCGAGATCGGGTTCGCCTCGACCTGCTCGTGCGCAAGGCGTTCCTCCTCGCGCTGGGCAACCGCCCTCGCGAGGTGCTGACGCTCCTGGCCCCGCACCGCGACCTGGTCGAGTCGCTCGGCGATCCCGCCGCCGCGGGGCCGTACCTCTTCCGTCTCGGCATGAGCTACGCGCAGCTGGGCGACGCGGGGGAGGCGGAGCGCCTCGGCCGGCGCACGGTGGAGGAAGGCACGCGGGCGCGGGACACGACGACGATCGGCCTCGGGCATCACCTGCTGGCCTTCCGCGCGCACCTCGGCGGCCACCGGTTCCGCGAGGGCGCCGAGCACGCTCGCCAGGCCGTGGCGCATCTCGAAGGGGCCGGCGAGACGCACTATCGCGGGCTCGCGTACTGGGTGCTCTCCCACCACCTCCTGTACCTGGGCCAGTTCGGGCCCGCGCTGGAGGCGGTGGGCCGGGTCGAGGCCATCGCCGAGCGACTGCGCGAGCCGCGCCTCTACAGCTTCGGCGCCGTGCGGAGCTTCATCCTGGCCAGCCGCGGCGAGTGGGAGGAGGCGGTGCGCCACGGCGAGCGCGCCCTCGGGCGCGCCGTGGACCCCGTCAGCGCCGCCGTCGCCCTGTCCGCGCTGGGCTATGCGCACGCGCAGGGTGGCGACGCCGACCGGGCCGTCTCCGCCTTGGTCGAGGGCCGGGACAACGTCCGGCGCCTCTACGTGTCCCGGGCGACCGATGCGCGATTCAGCGCGTTCCTGGCCGACGCCTACCTGCTCAAGGGTGACGCCGCCGAGGCGCGCGTCGTCGCGCTCGAGGCCCGCGAGTTCGGACGCGAGGGCGGCTACGAATGGGGCGAGGTCTGGGCCGAGCGCGCCCTGGGCCGCGCCGCGCACGCGCTCGGCGATCCGGCCGCCGGGGTGACCCACCTGCGCGCCGCGCGCGAGCGCTTCGCGGCCCTGGAGGCCGCCTTCGAGACGGCGCGCACCGCGTTCCACCTGGCGGAGGCGCTGTCCGCGGTCGGCGACGCGGCGGCGGCGGCGGTCGCGGCGGGCCAGGCGCAGGACGGCTTCGCCGCGCTCGACGTGCCGATCTGGACCGCGCGCGCGGCCGAGCTGGCCCGGCGGCTCGCGCCGGGATGAGCGCGATCAGCTACCGCGAGATGCTGAGGCGCTCGCGGCCGTAGTTGTCCTCGTCGTGCCAGGGCTTGCCCTCGGCGAAGCGCGAGGCGCGGAACGGCGCCAGGTCCACGAGCCCGGGCTTGCCCTCGACGATCCACTCGGCGAGGCACCGGCCGATGGCGGGCGAGGTCTTGAACGACGTGCCCGAGTCGCCGAGCATCACGTAGAGGCCGTCGGCGCCGGGCGCGCGGTCGATGATCGGCCGGCCGTCGGGGCTCATCATGATCATGCCCGCCCATCCGCCGCGCATCGTGGCCTGGCTGAAGGCGGGGATGCGCGCGGAGAGCTTCTCCCGGCAGAGCCCGACGTAGTCGGCGTCCACGCCCTCGTCGAACTTGTCCGGGTCGTCGTCGGCCTGGTGCACGCCGAGCTCCACGCCGATCAGCGTGGCCTGGGCGCCCTCCGGCCGCATCCAGGACTTGTGCACGGCGTCGATGATGACGGGATGCCGGACCTGCCAGCCCGCGGGCCAGCGGAACACCGAGATCTGCACGCGATGGGGCAGGAGGCCCAGCTCGAAGCCGAGCGGGGCCAGGAGCCGGCTCGACCACGCGCCGGGCACGGCCACGACCACCGGGCTGTCGATGCGGCCCTGGGTCGTCTCGACGCCCGCCACCTTCCCGCCGGCCACGAGCACGCGCGTCACCTCGCAGTGCGTGCGGATGGTCGCGCCGTTCCGCCGCGCCGCCTCCGCGAACGAGTAGGCGGTGGCGTTCGGGTCGGCGAAGCCGGAGTCCGGCTCGTACGCGACCGCGCCGATGTCGTCCACGCGGCAGCCGGGCACGAGCCGCGCGACGTCGTCCGTCCCCACCTCGCGCGTGTTGATGCCGAGCGCCTGCTGCCGCGCCACGTTCCGCCGGAGGGCGGCCTCGTAGCCGGCGGGCACGAGCTGGAGGAAGCCCGCGCGCTCGAAGCCGCAGTCGCCGCCCACCACGTTGGCGAAGTCGTGGAAGACCTTCAGGCTCTCGTGGGCGAGGCGCGACTCGGTCTCGTTGGTGTAGTGCATGCGGACGAGGGAGCCGGACTTCCCGGTGGCGCCGGCGGCAAGCTGGCGGCGCTCCACCAGCGTGACGTTCTTGACGCCGAGCCGGGTCAGCTGGAAGGCCGTGCTGGTGCCGTTGGCGCCGCCTCCGATCACGATCACGTCCGCGTGTGGCATTGGGGGACTCCTTCTCTCACATTTTCCACGTGGCGCGGCCCTGGAACTGCCCACGCGGGTCACATCGCGCGTGTGCGTCCTGGCGCCAGACCCGTCACGCGGGCGTGACAGACCGCCGGCATTGTGCCACGGGCGGCCGCGTGGTTCTATATAGAAGGGGCGCCGTCGCCCAGGACCACGCGGCGGGCGGCGCGGTCGAAGCCGCGCGGCTGGGCCTCCCGCGCGACCCGGGCGGCAAAGGCGCTGGGGGTCGCGTCGATGTCGCGTTGGGCGGCGCTTTCGATGGCCGCCGAGTAGGTGACCGAAGCTGCATCGCGCACGGGGGTGCCCTCGGCGTCGCGCCCCTCCGCGCTCCAGACCGTGGAGAGTTTGACTTCACGCGTCTTGGCCGAGCCGTCGGGCGGCTCGCCGGGGCGCCCCTGCAGCTCCGAGGCGCGCATGGGCACGCCCGTGCAGTCCAGGCCGAGGTACAGCGTGGCGCCACGGCCTCGGTGGCGGCGGGCGCCTCCACGACCGCGCGTTCGTCTTGGGCGATCGCGCGCCCCAGGGCTTCGGCCGCGCGCTCCACGTGCTTGGTGAGGAAGGCCACGCCGGCCAACTCCCGCACGAGCTCGTGGCCCTCCTGGAAGCTGACGAGGGCGCCGACGAGCCCCACCATGCGCAGCACCCCGGGCGACAGCGAGGCCCCCGTGACCCCGAGCGCCGCATCGCGCGGGCAGAACCCCGCCGCACAGGGGCCGCAGTGAAAGTACGCGCGCTCGATCCGCAGCGGCCCCAGGACGCTGATCACGGTCTTGGTCCGGCGGTCGACATAGCGCGCCGGGGCGCTGCAGCGGGGGCACGGCGCCGGACCGCCGCCGGCGTCCGAGGTGTCCGCGTTGATCCGTTGCTCGACGGCGCGCGCCGCGACCCGCAGCGCCTCGCGGCGGGCCGCCTGCTCGATCGCCTCGAAGTCCCACTCCGCGACGGCGTCGGAGCCGACGAGCGCGGTCGATCTCCGCGACGACTTCCGTCGTGACGGCCGCCTGGAGCCCCCTTTTTCGGCCGCGTCGGTCGCGGCCTCCCCGTCCAGGTGGGCATCGGCCCACTGCTCGCAGGCCTCCCAGAAGGCATCGACGTGGCGACGGAACTGCTGCCCGGCCGCGATCTGCTGCCGTGTGCCGGTAGGGCGCCGGCTTGACTCCGCCCGGGAAACGCTCTATAACTCAACACGATTTCATCGGCCGGAACCCGGCCGGGCCCGTCAGCGTTGACCGTAGGAACCACCAATCGTCGATCCACGGAGGGTATGACCATGAAGCTTTCGCGACGCAAGCTCCTGCAGGGCGCCGCGGCCGCCGGCGCCGCCGCCGCGGCTGGCCCGCTGGCCCGCCCGGCTCACGCCCAGAGCACCCAGAAGCGCGAGCTGGTGGTGGGCCAGGGCGGCGACATCGCCTACCTGGATCCGCACCTCAGCACCTCGTCGAACGACATCCGCGTGTCGTTCAACCTCTACGACAACCTGACGAGCCGCCGCCCCGACGGCAAGCTGGCCCCGGGCCTCGCCACGGAGTGGAAGCTCCAGGGGCAGACCGCATGGGTGTTCAAGCTGCGCTCCGGCGTGAGGTGGCACAACGGCGATCCGTTCACGTCGGCCGACGCGAAGTTCAGCATCGAGCGCACGCTGGACACCAGCCTCAAGGGCAACCGCGTGAGCACCGTCCTCACCACGGTGGAGCGCGTCGAGGCGCCCGACCCCGCGACCGTCATCGTCCACACCAAGAAGCCCGACCCGCTGCTGCCGGCGCGGCTCGGCTTCTATGGCGGCCAGATGGTCCCGAAGAAGTACATCGAGGGCGTGACCGCGGAGACGTTCAACCTGAAGCCCGTGGGCACCGGCCCGGTGCGCTTCGTGTCGTGGACCAAGGACGACCGCGTGGTGCTCGAGGCCAACGGCGACTACTGGGGCGGCAAGCCCGACTTCGATCGGCTGATCATCCGCGCCGTGCCGGAGATGGCCCCGCGCGTGGCCGCCCTCATCAAGGGCGAGGTGGACATCGTCACGCAGCTCCCGCCCGACCAGGGCGAGCGCGTGAAGGCCAACGCGAGCACCACGGTGGCCGGCGCGCTCTACGGCGGCCTCTACGTCCTCGCCGTGAACTCGAAGCGGCCGCCGCTCGACAACCCGCTCGTGAAGCAGGCGCTGTCGCTGGCCATCGACCGCGAGCTGATCATCAAGGAGCTGTGGCGCGGCCGCGGCATCGTGCCGAGCGGCATGATCGCCAAGGGCGACAACCACTTCGACGCCTCGCTGCCCGCGCTCGCCTACAACCCCACGGAGGCGAAGGAGCGGCTCAAGAAGGCCGGGTACAAGAACGAGGAGATCTTCATCGAGACCACCGCCGGCTACCTCGCGGGGGACAAGCCCATGGCCGAGGCCGTCCAGGCGATGTGGAAGGACGTCGGCGTCAACGCCAAGGTCGAGGTGTTCGAGTTCTCCGTGCGGTCGCAGAAGATGCGCGACAAGAGCTTCAAGGGCATGTACTGGTCGGATCCCACCTCCACGCTCCGCGATCCCGACGGCATGGTCTGGCGCCTGATCGGGCCGGGCGGCCCCCAGGACTACTGGCGGCATCCGGAGTTCGACGAGCTGGGCGCCGCCGCTCGCTTCTCGGTGGACGAGAAGTTCCGCGGCGACGCGTACAAGAAGATGACCAAGGTCTTCCTCGAGCACTTCCCCTGGATTCCCGTCGTCCAGCCCTACGAGGACTACGGCCTGCAGAAGCACGTGGAGTGGACGCCGGACCCGCTGCAGCAGCTCGAGATCCGTCGCTTCAACTTCAAGTTCCGCCGGGCCTGAGCCCGGGGCCGGGCCGGGGCGCCGGAAGCGCGCGCCCCGGCCCGGTGGCTCATGCGCGCCTTCCTCGTCTTCCTCGCCGGTCGCGTCGGTCGCGCCCTCGTCGCGCTGTGGCTGGTGTCCACCGTCGTCTTCGTGGTGATGCGGCTGTCCGGGCGACCCCGTTCCGCTGCTGCTGCCCCCCGACGCGCCGCGCAGCGAGATCTTCCGCGTGCGCGCCGAGCTGGGCCTCGACCGGCCGCTGCCCGTGCAGTACGGCGTCTTCCTCGGCAACGTGCTGCGCGGCGACTTCGGCCAGTCCATCCGGGTCAAGTCGACCGCGCTCGCCGTGGTGGTGGAGCGGCTGCCCGCGACCCTCGAGCTGGGCCTCACCGCGTTCGGCCTCGCCATCGTCGTCGCCATCCCCATCGGCGTGCTCTCCGCCGTCCGTCGCAACACCCTGATCGACCACGCCGCGATGACCCTCGCCCTCGTGGGCCAGTCCGCGCCCACGTTCTTCATGGGCATCCTGTTCATCCTGCTCGTGTCGGTGAAGGCGGGGCTCCTGCCCACGTCCGGCCGGGGCACGTGGCAGCAGCTCGTGCTGCCCGCGGTGACCCTCGGGCTCTTCGCGATGGCGTCGGTGGCCCGGCTCACCCGCTCGGCCGTGCTCGAGGTGCTCCACGCCGACTACATCCGCACCGCCCGCGCCAAGGGCCTCGCCGAGACCCTCGTGGTCGCCAAGCACACGCTCAAGAACGCGGCGATCCCCATCGTGACCATCACCGGGCTGCAGTTCGGCGGCCTGCTCGCCGGCGCCGTGGTGACGGAGACGGTGTTCGCGTGGCCCGGCATCGGGCGCCTCGCCATCCAGTCGATCTACAACCGCGACTATCCCGTCGTGCAGTGCGTGGTGTTCCTGTCCGCGGCGATGTTCGTGGTCGTCAACCTCGTCATCGACATGATCTATGGCCTCCTCGATCCCCGCATCCGCGTCCGGTGATCTCGCCGTCGCCTCCGCCGCGCGGGCGGCGGGGCGTCGCTCCCGGCGCGCGCGTCGGCTGACCGCGGCGGGGCTCGGCTTCGTCCTCCTGCTCACGGCGGTGGCGCTGGCCGCGCCGTGGCTCGCGCCCCAGGACCCCACGCGGCAGTCGCTGCGCGCGCGGCTGGCGGCGCCCACCTGGGAGGCGCCGGACGGGAAGTCCCATCTCCTCGGCACCGATCACCTGGGCCGCGACGTCCTCTCGCGGATGGTGTACGGCTCGCGCGTCTCGCTGCTGGTGGGCTTCGCCGCCGTGCTCGTGGGCGGCCTCGTGGGTTCGGCCCTCGGCCTCGTCGCCGGGTTCCGCGGCGGCTGGGTCGACACCGCGATCATGACGGTGGCCGACGCCCAGCTCGCGTTCCCGTTCATCCTGCTCGCCATCGGCATCATCGCCGTGCTGGGCCCCAGCTTCCCGACGCTGATCATGGTCATCGGCCTGTCCGGCTGGGTGTCCTACGCGCGCATCCTGCGCTCGCAGGTGCTCGGCCTGCGCCACCGCGAGTTCGTGGACGCGGTGCACGCGCTCGGCGGCGGCGCGCTCCGCATCATCTGGAAGCACGTGGTCCCCAACGTGCTCTCGTCGCTGGTAGTCATCGCCACGCTCGAGCTGGCCCGGGCCATCGTGCTCGAGGCGACGCTCTCGTTCCTGGGCCTCGGCGTCCAGCCGCCCACGCCGTCGTGGGGCGGCATGGTGCAGGAGGGCCGCGAGCACCTGGACTCGGCCTGGTGGATCTCGACCTTCCCCGGGATCCTGCTCATGATGACGTCGATCGTGGTGAGCCGCACCGGCGACTGGCTGCGCGACCTCCTCGACCCCACGCTGCGCGGCGAGTAGTGGCGCGCTCGCTCCGGCTGATCGAGCACGACCTGGCTCCCGGCGCCGGCCTCTCGCTGCCCGCCGCGGTGCGCGTGCTCTTCGCCGCCACCGGCGAGGCGACCGTCACGAGCGCCGGCGCCGCACGACCGCTCGACGCCGGCCATGCCTGGCACGGCGCCGGGAGGCGTGTGGAGTGACAACCGCCTCGGGCGCGCGACTGCTCCGGTTCGAGCTGGTGCGCCAGCCGCCTCCGCCGGTGGGCGAGGGCCGCGCCATGCTCGAGCATCCGCTGGCGCTGTCCGGCGAGGACGCCTGGCTGATCCGCTGCGACCGCGTCGACTTCGCCCCGGCCGGCGTCGCCCTGCCGCACCGCCACCGCGGCGGCGGCATCCGCAGCCTGCTCCGCGGCTCGCTGACCGTGACCGTCGGCGACGGCCCGCCGCGCGCTGATGCGTCCCGGCGATCCATGGTTCGAGAGCGGCCGCGAGCCCGTCCTCGCGGTCGCGGCGCCCGACGCGGACACCAGCTTCGTCCGCGTCTCCATCCTCCCCGCCGAGATCCAGGGCCGATCGTCCATCCTCTACGTGGACCCCGCCGACGCCACCCGCAGCCGCCCCCGCACCTACACGGTCTACGTCGACGAGATCCTGAAGCATCTGCCCTGAGGCCGCTCGACCGGGACGATCGCGGTGGGGGGACCGCAAGCAGTGGGAGGAGACGTCGGCTCGCGGACTGAAGGTCGTGTCCGTCATGCGGAGGAGGCAACAGCGGATGGAGGGGGGACGGAGGGGGAGGCACCCGGGGTCGCGGGGCCCTTCCCCGCCATCGGTCAGCGGAGATCGCCGCGCCCGGATGGAGCCCAGCCGCAACGGGGCAGCGCACGCGTGCGGCGTGGCTCCGCGATCCCCGGTGCCTCCCCCTCCGTCCTGCCCTCGCGCGCCTGATTCGCGCGGCGTGAACGCTAGAGCCGGGAGGCGAGCGCCGCCACGCGCTCGCGGGCCGCGTCGTCGAAGCGACGCGCCACGCCCACCGCGCAGTTGTCCTCCGCGTGCCGCGGATCGCGCGTGGCCGGAATGCTGACGCTCACCCGCGGATCGCTCACCCCCCAGTTGAGGAGCGCCTGCGCCCAGGTCGTGAGGCCGTACTCGGCGAGGAACGCGAGCTCGCGCGCGGGCGGCGCCTCGCGCGCGAGCCGGCCGACGCCGAGCGGCCGCATCAGGATCACGCCGATGCCGTGGGCGGCGGCGAGGGGAAGCAGCACGCGCTCCACCTCGCGATCTTGCGGGTTGTACGGGACCTGGACGGCGGTGACGCGGCCGGTCTCCATGATCGTGGCCATCCGCCCGAACGCGCTCGGGCTGTAGTGCGTGATGCCGATCGCGCGCACCTTTCCCGCCGCGCGCAGCTCCTCGAGGTGGGGCAGGTGGGTCTCCCACGCTTCCAGGTTGTGGATCTGGTAGAGGTCCACGACCCCGCCGTACCACTCGAGCGCCCGGCGGATCTGCTCGCGTCCCTCGCGCCCGGACGAGGACCAGACCTTGGTGGCCACGAGCGCCCCGGCCCGCCGCGCCCCGAGGGTCTCGGCGAGCACGCGCTCGGCGGCGCCGTACATGGGCGAGGAGTCGAAGAGCCGGGCGCCGCGCGCCAGGGCCACGTCCACGACCGGCTGCACCGCGGCCGCCTTGCGCACGTCGAAGGTCTGCCACGTGCCCATCCCGATCACGGGCACCGTGAGTCCGCTCGTGCCGAGGTCGCGCTGTTCCATGCGCGCCAGTGTAGCGCCCCGGCTGCCTTGACACTCCCGGGCCGTCTCCCTACCTTGAGGCCGTGAACCAGCTGACGCCGCTCCTCGAGCGGGCGCGGAGCGCGCTCGCCGAGGGCCACCTCGGGGAGGCGGAGGCCTGCGCGCGGAGCGCGCTGGCGATCGCGCCGCGCACGTTCGTCGCCCACTTCCGGCTCGGCATGGTCCTCGAGCGCCAGCGCCGGTGGGCGGACGCGGAGTCCGCGTTCCGCCAGGCCGTGGCGCTCCGGCCCGCGCACGTGCTGGCGTGGCTCCGCCTCGGCGCCGTGTGCCGGCGGCAGGGCCACCGCGAGGAAGAGGAGCGCGCGCTGCGCCAGGCGGTGGCGCTCGCGCCCTTCAGCGCCGACGCGCGACATCAGCTCGGCGTCACGCTCCGCCGCCTGGGCCGGCACGCCGAGGCGGAGGCGGCGCTCCGCCGCGCGCTCGCGCTCGCGCCCGGCAACGCCATCGCGCGCGACGACCTCGGGCTGACCCTCTACGCGCAGCGGCGCTACGCGGAGGCGGCCGACGCCTTCGCCGCGGCGTCGGCGCGGGCTCCGCGCATGGCGCGGCTCCAGGTGCACCTGGGCGGCGCGCTCCGGCGCCAGCGCCGCTGGCGCGACGCGGCGGGCGCGTACCGTGAGGCGATCCGTCTCGGCGCCCCCGGGGCGCGGGTGTCGGGCCGGCTCGGCCTGGTGCTCTGGCGGCTCCGGCGCTACCGCGACGCGGCGAGCGCGTTCCGCCAGGCGGTGCGGCTCGATCCGCACCGGCCCGGCTATCGCGCCGGCCTCGGCCGGGTCCTCGAGCGCCAGGGCAAGTACGAGGAAGCCGAGGCCGCGTTCCGCGAGGCGATCCGCCTCGCCCCCGAGCGGCTCGGCGCGTATCGTGAGCTCGCCGCGGTGCTGCGCCGTCAGGGCAAGTGGTCGGCGGAGGCCGAGATCCACGCCCGGGCCATCGCGCTGGACCCGACCGATCCTCACCTGCACACCGACCTGGGCTTCGCGCTGTCCGCCCAGGGGCTCAACGTCGAGGCCGAGCACGCGTTCCGCCGCGCCGTGGAGCTTTCGCCCGACAACGCCGACCTGCGTGTCGAGATGGGGATCGCGCTCGGCCGGCAGGGGCGCCACGCGGAGGCGGAGACGGCGCTGCGCGAGGCCGTCCGGCTGAACCCCGGTGACGTCGTCGCGCGCGGCAACCTCGCTCTCGGCCTCGGGCGGCAGGGGCGGTACGCGGAGTCCGAGGCGGCGTACCGCGAGGCGCTCGTCCTCCGGCCGGAAGGCGCCGCGCTCCAGCGCGGCCTGGGCGTGGTGCTCTACTTCCAGCGCAAGCTCGACGCGGCCGAGGCGGCGTTTCGCGAGGCGGCGCGGCTCCGTCCGAACTACGCGCGCGCGTTCGCCGACCTGGGCGAGCTGCTCAGCGAGCAGGGCCGGATACGCGAGGCCGTCGAGGCGTACCGGCAGGCCGTCGCCGCCAAGCCGGACAGCGCGATCAGCCAGCGCGGCCTCGGCGCCGCGCTCCTCGCCGAGGGCCGGTACGCCGAGGCCGAGGCGGCGTGCCGCGAGGCGCTCCGGCTCCGCCCGCTCGACGCCCAGGGCCACTTCTACCTGTGGGCGGCGCTCGAGCGGCAGGGCAAGTGGACCGAGTGCGTGGCCGCCTACCGCGAGACCATCCGGCTCAAGCCCGACCACGCCGAGGCGCACGCGCGGCTGGGCGCGGCGCTGATGCGGCTCGGCCTCACGCGGGAGGCCGTCGAGGCGTACCGGCGAGCGGTCGAGATCGAGCCGAGCGACCGGCGGTATCGCGTCGGCCTCGCCGGGGCCGAGCGCCGTCTGGGCGTCGCGTGATGGGCGGGATCGGGTGATGGACGAGTTCCTCCACGCCAACCGCGAGCTCTGGAACACGTGGGCGAAGGTGAACTTCGCCTCGGAGCTCTACGACGTGGAGGGCTTCGTGGCGGGGCGGAGCGGCGACCTGGACCCGGTGGTGCGCGCGGGGCCGGGCGACGTCCGCGGCAAGTCGCTCCTCCACCTGCAGTGCCACTTCGGGATGGACACCCTCCGCTGGGCGCGGCACGGGGCGACGGTGACGGGCGTGGACTTCTCGGAGACGGCCATCGCGTCGGCGCGCGCGCTCGCCGCGCGCATGGGGGTTTCCGCGACGTTCGTGCACGCGGACGTGTACGCGCTGCCCGAGCGCCTCCACGGCCGCTTCGACGTGGTGTTCACCTCGATCGGCGTGCTGGGCTGGCTGCCGGACCTGGACGGCTGGGCCCGGGTCATCGCGCACTTCCTCGAGCCGGGCGGCACGTTCTCGATCACCGAGGTGCATCCGTTCACGGTGATCTTCGACGACCGCGTGAAGGAGCCCGAGCTCCGACTGCTCTACCCGTACTTCCACGGGCGCGAGCCGATGCGCGAGGAGGTGGACGGCTGCTACTCGGCGCCCGACGCGCCCTGGAAGAGCGTCCAGCACGTGTGGCTGCACACCATGGCGGACATCATCGGCGCGCTCTGCCGCGCCGGGCTGCGCATCGAGTCGCTGGAGGAGTACCCGTTTCTCGCGTGGCGGTTCTTCCCGTGGATGGTGCAGGACGCGGACGGCCGATGGCGCCTGCCCGAGCATCCCGCCGTGCCCCAGGGCCGGGGAGCCTGCCCCTCATGTTCTCGCTGAAGGCCACCCGCCCCTCCTAGCCAGCCCCACGCGGTCGGAGGAGGTCCAGATGCAGCGGCGCCCGACGGCCGTCGCGAGGCGTAGCCGCGTTGAGCGGACGGCCGAGGGCGCCACGAGCAGCTGGGCCTCCGGCCGCGTGGCGCCGCTCCGCCCGCCGGGCCGGCTTGATCACGAGCTCGTGATCCGTCGGGACCTCGGCGAGCAGCGCGTCCCACGCCTGCTCGACCTGGAACTCCCAGCCCGCCGGCGTCGAGAGCACCACGCGGCCCGCGCGCCACGGCATGGCCGGGCGCACGTCGATGGCCATCAGGGGCTCGCCGCGGAACAGGCGACGCAGGCGAGCGTGGATGCGCGCGTGCACGATGAGCGCCTGGTCGTTCCGGCGATCGAGGAAGTTGCGCCACGCGAGGGGGCCGAGGGTCAGGAGACCGACGAGCACGCTGCCGAAGATCGCTTCCATGGCCGATTCCTCCATGCATGTTCCGACGCGGGGAGGTGGCGCGGGGATTCCGGGAGAGCGCGGCGCGGGGCGGACTCAGGTCGCGCGCGTGGGGGCCGCGCCGGCGGTCTCGCGGTCGGCCCGGCCCGGCGGTCGGCGCCGGCCGGCGTGATAGTATCCGTCCGCGCGCGCCAACGGCGCGGCGCTTCAAGGAGGCCGGATGACGAGACGTTCGAGCCGCCGCGACCCCATGACGCACGCCCGGCGCAGCGTCCGCGCGCTCAAGGGCTTCGTGTTCGACCTCGACGGCTGCGTGTGGACGGGCGACGTGCTCGTGCCCGGCGCGGCCGACGTGCTCGCCCTCCTGCGCGAGCAGGGCCGCGCCGTCGCCTTCCTCACCAACAACTCCCGCGCGCGCGCGGAGACCATGCGCGCGAAGCTCGAGCGGCTCGGCATCGAGGCCCGGCCCGGCGAGGTGCTCACGCCGCTCGAGATCCTCGGCGAGGTGATCTCCGCGCGCTGGGGCCCGTCCGCCGTGCTCGTCATCGGCGGCGAGGAGGTCGAGTGCGCGCTGATCGACGGCGGCCACCGCGTGGTGCCGGTGGACCGCGCGCGCGAGGCCACGGTGGTCGTGGTCGGCAACGACTTCGTCTTCTCGTACGAGCGCCTGACCGCGGCGGCGCGCGCGGTGGCCGCGGGGGCGGCGTTCCTCACGCCCAACCTCGACGCGCGGCTGCCCGTAGAGGGCGGCGAGTTCCTGCCCGGCTGCGGCGCCATCGTGGAGGCGGTGGCGACGGCGGCGGGCGTGCGCCCGATCGTGGTCGGGAAGCCCGAGCCGCCGCTCTTCGAGCTCGCGCTCGGACGCATGGGGATCACCGCGGAGGACGCCGCCATGGTCGGCGACAGCGTCGACTCCGACATCCGCGGCGCCCGTCGCGTCGGGATGACCGCCATCCTCTTCGCGCCCACGGGCGGCATCGACGGCGTGGCGCACTACATGGTGCGCTCGATGGCCCAGCTCCGGAGGCTGATCTCGTGACCCGCGCAGAATACGGTAACCGCCACGGGCCCCTACAGTCCTACCGCTCGGCGTTCGTCTGATGCGCGGGGCTTATTCGTGACCATGCGCGTGCTGCTCCACTCGGGAGGGCCGCTCGGGCTGGAGGGCCGAGCCGAGGTGCGCCGGTTCCTCCAGGCGCCGGGCGGGGCGCTCCCGCGCGTGGCGTTCATCACCGCGGCGTCGCTGGGAGACGAGGCGCTCTCCTTCGAGCGGGTGCGGGCGGGCCTCGCCCCGCCGCCGCCCGAGGGCGCCGGGCTCGACGTGATCCACCTGCGCTGGCGGCACGATCCCCTCGCCACCCTCGCCGCGGCCGACGCCGTCTTCATGGGCGGCGGGAACACCTACGCGCTCCTCAAGCGGCTGCGGGAGACAGGGCTGCTCGACGCCATCCGGGACCGGGTGCGGGCGGGGACGCCGTACATGGGGGCGAGCGCCGGCTCGAACGTGGCCGGCCCGACGATCCTCACGACGAACGACTGGAACGTGGTCGCGCTGGACCGGTTCGACGCGCTGGGCCTCGTCGGCTTCAACATCAACCCGCACTACAAGGAAGCCGATCCCGCGATGGCCGCGTTCAGCGAGACCCGGGACGACCGCATCCGCGAGTACCACGTGGTGAACGCCAATCCCGTGGTGGGGCTCGAGGAAGGGGCGCTCGTGAGCGTGATCGACGGGACCGCGACCGCGCTGGGCACCGCCCGCGTCAAGCTCTTCCGCCGCGGCGCGGAGCCCGCGTGGTTCAGCGCGGGCGACCGCCTGCCCGTGGCGTAGCGCGCCCCGTTCGCCTCATAGCGTTGCGAGGTGAGCCGCAGGCGAGCCGAGCGAATATGGAAGTGCGGTCGCCTCAGCGACCCGCCGGCCCCGGCTCGTCCTCCCGCAGGCGCCGGTGCAGGCGCACGGGCTTGCGCTTGGAGCGGTAGCGCAGGTTGAGCAGCTCGACGAAGAGCGAGAACGCCATCGCCGCGTAGATGTAGCCCTTGCCCACGTGCTGATCCCATGCCCTCGGCGACGAGCATGACGCCGATGAGCAGGAGGAACGCGAGGGCGAGGATCTTCACGCTGGGATGGCGCCTCGACGAAGGCCCCGATGGGGCGGGCCGAGACCAGCATCACCAGCATGGCGATGACCATGGCGATGACCATGATCGTGACGTCGTTGGCCATGCCCACCGCGGTGATGACCGAGTCGAGCGAGAACACGATGTCCAGCACGAGGATCTGCGCGAGCACCGCGAGGAACGCGCCGTGGCCGCGGCCCGTGGCCTCCGGCGCGGCGTCGGCCACCTCCAGCTTGTCGTAGATCTCCCACGTGGCCTTGGCGATCAGGAAGAGGCCGCCCCCGAGCAGGATCAGGTCGCGCCCCGAGAACTCGTGGCCCCAGACCGGCACGGACACGAGCGGCCGGGTGAGGCCCATCATCCAGGAGATCGCGAAGAGCAGGCCGATGCGGATGACGAGGGCGAGGCCGATGCCGAGCCGCCGCGCGAGGCCCTGCTGGGCGGCGGGCAGGCGCGCGGTGAGGATCGCGATGAACACCACGTTGTCGATGCCGAGGACGATCTCCATCGTGGTGAGGGTGACGAGGGCGATGAGCGCGTCGCCGGCGAGCAGGCTGGACATGATCAGGGAGCATGCTACCGGCGGCGCGGACCCGGCGCAATTGACAATGCCACGGCCGCCACCCATGATCCCCGTGATGTCCGGGCGATGCGCGGCGGCGCCGACGCTCCTGGCCGGCCTCTTCGTGCCGCGGCGCCGGTCGTCCACGCCCGGGGCGGGCGGCCCATGACCGATCCGGGCGTCGCCCTCACCGACTACGCCCTCGGGATCGAGTGCGCCATCCTCGCCTGGCTCATCGGCCGGACCTCCACGCGGCACCCCGACGCGCGCACGTGGGCCGTGCTGTTCTTCGTGACCATCGGGCTCGCTGCCGTCCTCGGAGGCACGGTGCACGGGTTCTTCCTCGACCCGTGGACCATCGGAGGCCTGCTGCTGTGGCCGGGCGCGCTCCTCGCCGTGGGCCTGACCGCGCTCACCGCGTGGGGCCTGGGCGCGACCGTCCTCCTCTCGCCCGGGGCGGCGTGCTGGGCCGTGATCGCCGCGGCCTGCGGGTTCGTCGCCTACGCGTTCGTGATCGGCGCGGCGCCGACCTTCGCGGTGGCGGTGGGGCACTACCTCCCCGCCGTCGTCTTCCTGCTCGCCGTCCTCCTCGTCGCGCATCGCCGCCGCCCCGAGGCCCCGGCGCTGGTCGGCGCGGCCGGGCTCGTGCTCACGCTGGCCGCGGCGCTCCTGCAGCAGGCGGGCGTCGGCGTGCATCGCGTCTACTTCAACCACAACGCGCTCCACCACGTGCTGCAGGGGGTGGCGCTCGTCCTCGTCTTCGTCGGCGTCCGCTGGCTCGTGCAGACGACGACGCCCAGCTCCTGAGGCGCCGCCGGCTCAGGACCCTCGCAGAATGCGGTCACCGCCACGGGCCTCTACAATCCCACCGCTCGACATTGGTCTGATGCGCTGAGGCTCGACTAGAGGGCGGGGAGGACGGTGCGCGCGAACAGCTCGAGCGCGGCGATGTCGTCCTGGTCGATCATCTGCAGGAGCGCCCGCTGCATCCCCGCCGCCTGCCACGTCGTGAGCGCGGCCGTCACCGCCTCGGGCGGGCCGGCGAGGAAGCTCGCCGCCCGCCAGCCCGCCTCGTCCGCGGGCAGGGACGGGAACTTCGCGCGCGCGGCGGCGATGCGGCGCGCGACGTCGCGCGAGTCGCCGCCGATGGCGAGCGGGATCATCAGCGAGCGCCGGATCGTCTCGGGGTCGCGGCGCACGTCCGCGCAGTGCCGGGCCAGGACCTCGAGCTTCGCGCGGAAGCCCGCGGGATCCAGGCGCGTCACGTTCCACTCGTCGGCGAACTCGGCGGCGATGCGCAGCGTGCGCTTCTCGCCGCGGCCGCCGACCACGAGGCGCAGGCGCCCGTGGGGCGGCAGCGGGAAGCTCTGGGCGGCGACCAGCGGGTAGTACGGCTGGTCGAGCGTCACCGGCTGGCCCGCGCCGAGCGCGCGGATGACGCGCGCCCCGCACTCGAGCCGGTCCATGCGCTCCTTCACGGACGGGAACGGCACCCCGTACATCCGGTGCTCGTACTCGTTCCACCCCGCGCCGATGCCGAGGTCGAGGCGGCCGCCGGACTGGACGTCCACCGCGGTCGCCATCTTCGCGAGCAGCGCTGGATGATAGAAGGTGATCGGGCTGACCATGGGGCCGAAGCGGATCCGGCGCGTGCGCGTGGCGAGCGCGCCCAGTGACGCCCACGTCTCGATGCACGGCCGCCGCGCGTCGCCGGCGAGCCCGGTGAGATGATCGGATCGGCAGAGCGACTCGAAGCCGAGATCCTCCGCGGCGTCGGCGAGGCGGAGCCATCGCTCCCACGTGAGGCCTTCCTGTCCCTCGATCATGATGCCGATGTGCATGAGCGGCGTCCTCCAGGGCGCGACGGGCTGTGGATCGCTTGACAGCTTACCGCGCATGGGGCCAGCATGAGGCGCGATGTGCGCGGCCCCGAAGCGTCTCCTGCTCCTGATCCCGACCTCGACGTATCGCACCGAGGACTTCATGGCCGCCGCGACGCGGCTCGACGTGGACCTCGTCGTGGCGTCGGAGCGGCCGAACGTGATGGCCGGCGAGTTCCCGGAGCACCTGCTCACGCTGCCGTTCGACGATCCCGCCGCGGCCGAGGCCCAGATCCGCGCGTACGCGCGGGCGCGGCCGATCGACGCGGTGGTGCCCGTCGACGACGTGACCACGGTGACGGCGGCGACCGTCGCGGGCGCGCTCGGCCTCAAGGCCAACCCGGTGGCCGCCGTCGAGGCCGCGCGCAACAAGCTCGAGATGCGCGAGCGGCTCGCCAAGGCGGGCGTGCCCCAGCCGCCCTTCGCCGCCTTCGCCGTGGACGACGATCCGCGCGGCGTGGCGCGCCGCGTGGGGTATCCGTGCGTGCTCAAGCCGCTGGTCCTCTCGGCGAGCCGAGGGGTCATCCGCGCCGACGACCCCGCCGAGCTCGCCGCGGCGTGGGCGCGCATCGCCGCCATCGTGCGGACGCCCGAGGTGCAGGCCCTGGGCGAGGGCGCCGGCCAGATCCTCGTCGAGGGCTTCGTCCCCGGCGTCGAGGTGGCGCTCGAGGGGCTGCTCGACGCCGGACGCCTCCACACGCTGGCGCTCTTCGACAAGCCCGACCCGCTCGACGGCCCGTTCTTCGAGGAGACGATCTACGTGACGCCCTCGCGCCTGCCCGCGGCGCAGCAAGCGGCCATCGCGGACTGCGCGGCGCGGGCCGCGCGCGCGCTCGGGCTCGAGGACGGGCCCATCCACGCCGAGCTGCGCCTGAACACGGCGGGCCCGTGGCTCATCGAGCTGGCCGCGCGCTCGATCGGCGGCCTCTGCGCGCGGACGCTCACCTTCGGGACCGGGATGTCGCTGGAGGAGATCATCCTGCGGCACGCCCTCGATCTTCCCATCGCGTCGCTCGAGCGGGACCGGCGCGCCGCGGGCGTGATGATGATCCCCATCCCGCGCGCGGGCACGCTCGTCCGCGTGGACGGGCTCGACGCCGCCCGCGCGGTGGAGGCGATCGAGGACGTCACGCTCAGCGCCCACGCCGGGCAGGCGCTCGTGCCCCTGCCGGAGGGCTCCGAGTACCTGGGCTTCATCTTCTCGCGCGCCGACACCCCCGCCGACGCCGAGCGCGCCCTCCGCGAAGCCCACCGCCGGCTGAGCTTCGTGATCACAGACTAGGAGACATCGCTCATGGCCAAGCTCAAGTTCGGCGCCTGGATCCCGACGTACGCGTGGGCGGACGGCGGCGGCGGCGCCGAGAACGTGCCGCGCATCGCCGAGTCGATCCGGAAGTGCGAGGAGCACGGGATCGACGTCTGGGTGATCGACCACCTGCTGTCCGCCCCCGGCCTCTACGGCAACGCGTGGCTGGAGCCCCTGGGCGTGCTCTCCTACGCGGCGGCGCTCACCTCGCGGGTGAAGATCGCCACCGGGATCCTGGTGCTCCCGGTCCGGCATCCCGTCATGCTCGCCAAGGAGCTGTCCACGCTCTGCCATCTCTCGGGGGAGCGGTACATGTTCGGCGTCGGGCCGGGCTGGTACGCGCGGGAGTACGAGGTGACGGGCTCGCGCATCGAGGAGCGCGGCAAGCGGACGGACGAGATCATCGACGCCGTCCGGCTGCTCCTGACCGAGCCCCACGCGAGCTACCACGGCCGCTTCTACCAGTTCGACAACGTCACCATCGACCCGCGGCCGGCGCGGCTGCCGGACATGTGGGTGTCGGGCGGCTCGCGCGTCCCCGATCCCGGCGAGCACGACGTGCCGGTGATCGCCACCACCGTGATGGATCGCATCGTGAAGGCGGGGAACTGGCTCTCGCGCTGCTCGGGCACGCAGGAGTGGGTCAAGCGCGACTGGGGACAGCTCCAGGAGCACGCCCGGGCGAAGGGGCGGGACCGGAAGACGCTCACCTTCGGGCACTGCAACTTCACGCACCTCGTGGACACGGGGAGCCACGACCGGGCGCTCGAGGCGTCGCGGGCGCCGTTCATGCGCGCGATGGGCAGCCACCGCTCGTGGGACCATCTGCAGGAGTGCTACATGATCGGCGGCATCGACCGGATCAACGCGCGCATCGCCGACCTGGTCGGCGCGGGGCTCGAGTACCTGGTGCTGGGCCCGGTGACCGACGACCCCGCCCAGATCGACCTGATGGCGCGTCACGTCCTGCCGAACTTCGCGTAGCCGGGAGGAGAGGTCATGCGTCGACTGATCGCGCTCGTCCTCGCCGTCACGTTGACCGCCGTCGTCCTCGGTCGAAGCCCGCGGAAGCCGGCCATCACGCGGTGGCCGTGGGCGTCGCCGCCACCGTCGGGTTCGTGCTCGCGGCGCCCTTCCTGCTGCTGGGCGCCGTCCTCGCGCCGCTCGTGCCGCCGCCGATCCCCTATCGGCCCGCCGTGGTCGTGGCCCGGCCCGTGGTCGTGCCGCGGCCGGTGTACGCGGCGCCGGCCGGAGCCGTGACCGTGACGCGTCCGGCGCCCGCGATGCCGGCGGGAACCGTGGCGGTCGCGCCGGCGCGCGCGGCCTCGGCCCTGCCCGCGTCCATCCAGACCACGGTCGTGTATCCCCACGGGCGCTACGAGCTGCGCGGCGACGGCGTCCGTGCCGCGTACCACTGGGTGTGGATCCCCAACGCGCCCGCGGCCCCGGTCGTCGCCGCGTCCGCTCCGTAGCCGGGCTCGCGCGGAGGAGGACGGCGCATGCCCACCGCGAGCGACTTCGAGAAGCTGGGCGTCTTCTATCTCGGGCGCCCCCATGACCTGCGCGCGGGCAAGAGCCGCGGCGACGAGCCCTTGCTCTACGACGCCAAGGACCTCGTCACCCACGCGGTCTGCGTGGGCATGACGGGCAGCGGGAAGACCGGCCTCTGCCTCTCGCTGCTCGAGGAGGCCGCGCTCGACGGCGTCCCCGCCATCGCGATCGACCCGAAGGGCGACCTGCCCAACCTGCTGCTGACGTTCCCCGACCTCTCGCCGGGGGACTTCGCGCCCTGGATCAACGAGGACGACGCCCGCAGGAAGGGCCTGACGCCCGAGGCGTACGCCGCGCAGCAGGCGGAGCTGTGGCGCACCGGGCTCGGTCGATGGGGGCAGGACGGCGAGCGCATCCGCCGGCTCCGCGCGGCCGCGGACTTCGCGATCTACACTCCGGGCAGCACGGCGGGCCTGCCGCTGTCGATCGTGGCCTCCTTCGCGTGCCCGCCCGCGGCGGTGCGCGAGGACGCCGAGCTCCTGCGCGAGCGCGTGGCCACCACCGCCACCAGCCTCCTCGGCCTCGCCGGCGTCGACGCCGACCCGCTGAAGAGCCGCGAGCACGTGCTCGTGTCGACGCTCCTGGACACGGCCTGGCGCGCCGGGCGCAACCTCGACATCCCGACCCTCATCCAGGAGATCCAGTCGCCGCCGATGAGCCGCGTCGGCGTGCTCGACCTCGAGTCGTTCTTCCCGTCGCGAGCGCGCTTCGAGCTGGCCATGGCCGTCAACAACCTGCTCGCCGCGCCCGGGTTCGGGGCGTGGATGGAGGGCGAGCCGCTCGACGTGGCCCGGCTCCTGCGCACGCCGGAGGGCAAGCCGCGCGTGGCGATCGTGTCGATCGCCCACCTGTCGGACGCCGAGCGCATGTTCTTCGTGTCCCTCCTCCTCAACGAGGTGCTGGGCTGGATGCGCGCCCAGTCGGGCACGACGAGCCTCCGCGCCATCCTCTACATGGACGAGATCTTCGGCTACTTCCCGCCGGTGGCGAACCCGCCGTCGAAGACGCCGCTCCTCACGCTCCTGAAGCAGGCGCGCGCCTTCGGGCTCGGCGTGGTCCTGGCCACCCAGAACCCCGTGGACCTCGACTACAAGGGGCTCTCCAACGCCGGCACCTGGTTCATCGGCCGGCTGCAGACCGAGCGCGACAAGGCCCGCGTCCTCGAGGGGCTCGAGGGCGCCGCGGCGGGCGCCACCGGCTTCGACCGCCAGGCGATGGAGGCCACCATCGCCGGCCTCGGCAATCGCGTGTTCCTCATGCACGACGTGCACGAGGACGGCCCCGTGGTGTTCGAGACGCGGTGGGCCATGTCCTATCTGCGGGGCCCGCTCACCCGCGACCCAGATCAAGACCCTGACCGATCCGCGCCGGGCCGCTCCGCCGGACCGCCCCGCGGCGGCCGCCGCGCCCGTGCCGGCGGCGGCCCGCGAGCGCGGCCGCCCGCGCCACGGCCGCGGGCCCGTCGGCCGCGTCCGCCGCCGCCCGGCCGGTGTTGCCGCCCGAGATCCCGCAGCACTTCGTGCCCGTGCGCGGCGCGCCGCCGGCGGGGGCGGCGCTCGTCTACGAGCCGATGCTGCTCGGCGCGGCCTCGGTGCGCTTCGCGGACCGGAAGACGGGTGTGGACGTGACGCGCGAGTGCGTCGTGCTGGCGCGGCTCGGCGCCGGCGCGGTCGGCGGCGAGCTGGGACGACGCGGTCGAGACGACGGTGCCGCTGGACGACCTCGAGGCGGCGCCTGCAGGCGGGCGCGGCGTTCGCGGAGGTGCCGGCGGCGGCGGCGAAGAAGGCGTCCTACGCGGCGTGGAGCAGGGACCTCGCGGGCTGGCTCTATCGCACGCAGAAGGTCGAGCTCCTCCGCAGCGCGCGGACAAGCTCGTGTCGAGGGCCGACGAGAGCGAGGGCGACTTCCGCGCCCGCCTGCACGAGGCGACGCGCGCCGCGCGCGACGCCGTGGCCGACAAGCTCAAGGTCAAGTACGCGCCGAAGGTGGCCGCGCTGCAGGAGCGCATCCGCCGCGCCGAGCAGGCGCGCGAGCGGGAGTCCGAGCAGGTGACCCAGCAGGGGCTCCAGGCCGCGATCTCCGTGGGCGCCACGCTGATCGGCGCGCTGCTCGGCCGGAAGGCCGCCACCGCCTCCACGCTCGGCCGCGCCACCACGGCCGCGCGCGGCGCCGGGCGCGTGCTCAAGGAGCGGCAGGACGCCACGCGCGCCCAGGAAAGCCTGGAGGCGCTCCAGGCCCAGCTCGCCGCGCTCGACGGAGCAGTTCAAGGCCGATCTCGACAAGGTGGCGGGCGGGGCCGACCCGCTCACCGCGCCGCTCGAGACGGTGAGCCTGTCGCCCACCAAGCAGAACATCGCGGTGAAGCTGGTGGCGCTCGCCTGGGTCCCCGTCTGGCGTGACGCCGCCGGAGCGGTGACGCCAGCCTGGAGCTGACGCGCAAGCCGCTCGGTGCGATCCCGCGCCGCCGCGCCTGGCCGCGGGCGTCGCGCTCCTCTGCCTGGGCTGCGCCGGTCCCGGGCCAGGTCGCCGTCGAGCCGGCGCTCGCGCGGCGGCCGGGCGAGGCGACGGTCACCGTTCACGTCGTGAGCCACGGCTGGCACACGGGCATCGTGCTCGCGCGCGCCGACATCCCGACGGGCGAGCTGGCCCGAGCAGGCTCGATTCCCGGCGGCCCGATTCCTCGAGGTGGGCTGGGGCGATCGCGCGTTCTACGAGACGCCGGACGCGGGCGATGGCTGGCGATCAAGGCGGCGTTCGGATCTGAGCGGAGCGCGCTCCACGTCGCGGGCTTCGACCGCGCGCCGGCCGCCGAGTTCGCCGGGGCCGAGCTGTCGCCCTCGAGCTGTTCGCGACGGGGATGGACGCGCTCGCGCGCTTCGTCTCGGCGACGTACGCGCGCGACCCCGCGGGCGAGCCGATCGAGGCCGGGCCCGGGACTCGCGCCGCTGAGCCGCTTCTACGCGGCCACCCGCCGGTACTCGATCTGTCCTACACGTGCAACAGCTGGGTCGCCGAGGCCCTCCACGCCGCCGGCTGTCCGGCCCCGTGGTCCTGGCCCGTCACGGCGGGTGGGGTGCTCGACCAGGCGCGGCGCTGCGGGGCGCTCGGGCGGATGCGGGGCGGGCCTGGCTGAGCGCGGAGCTAGCGGAGCGGCGGGCGACCGGGGGCGGTGGTTTCTAATTCATTTCCATATACGCTCGCCTCGCCTGCGGCTCGGCTCGCAAACCTAGGTAGCCTCGTCGAGCTGCTGGGGCGGCGGGCCGCCGTCGATGACGATGGTCTCGCCGTTCAGGAAGCTCGACGCGTCGGAGGCGAGGAACACGCAGGGGTAGGCGATCTCCTCGACCTTCCCCCAGCGTCCGATGCCCACGCGGGCCGCGACCGAGTCGTAGACGCGCTGGGCGTCGGGGTTGGTGCGGTGGAGCACCTCGAGGTAGCCCTCGGTCTCCACCGGCCCCGGCGCGATGCAGTTCACGCGGATGCCCTTCCGGCCCCACGCGGTGGCGAGCGACGTGGTGAGGTTCATGACCGCGGCCTTGGACGCCCCGTAGTGCGACATCATCACGGCGCCCCGCACCCCCGCCGTGGAGGCGATGTTGATGATGACGCCCCGGCCGCGCGGGAGCATGTGCCGCGCCGCCCACTTCGAGCCGAAGAAGACGCCGTTCAGGTTGATCTGCACCACGGTGTTCCAGCCATTCGGCGTGATGTCCTCCGGGTTCGCGCGGAAGGACGCGCCCGCGTTGTTGACCATCACGTCGAGCTGGCCCATGTCGCGGACGGTGCGCGCGACCAGCTCCTTCACCGCGTCCTCCTGGCGCACGTCCACCGCCATCGCGAACGCGCGCCGGCCGAGCTTCTTCACCTCGGCCACGGTGGGCTCGAGGTGCTCGATCTTGCGGCTGGCGATGACCACGTCCGCTCCCGCGCGCGCGAACTCCACGGAGATCGACCGGCCGATGCCGACGCCTCCGCCGGTGACGATGGCGACCCGACCTTCCAGCGAGAACGGCGACGATGCCATGGGCGAGCTCTCCTCGTGATGGGGTTATACTCCGCGGGTCCGCGGGGTCAGGCCGGCGGGCGGCGGGCTCTCGAAGCGCGCGGGGCGGCCCGTCGTGGGATGCACGAACCCCAGGCGCGTGGCGTGGAGCCAGAGCCGGCGCTCGCGGCGCCCGCCGTGCTCCAGGTCGCCGGCGATGGGGTGGCCGAGCGCGGCGAGCTGCACGCGGATCTGCCGCCGCCGGCCGGTGCCGAGGTCCAGCGCGACGAGCGTGCGCTCGGCGCGGCGCTCGAGCACGCGATAGCGCGTGATCGCCTCCCGCGCGCCCTTCTCCCGCGGGCGCGCCGCCCGGACGCGCACGCCGCGGTCGGTGATGACGGGCATGGTCAGCGTGCCCGCGTCCGCGCGCACGAGCCCCTCCACGAGCGCCACGTAGCCGCGCTCGACGCTCCTCGCCTCGAACTGCGCCTGCAGCCGCCGCTTCGCCGCGACCGACTTGGCGATGACGAGCAGGCCCGAACGTCTCCCGGTCGAGGCGGTGGACGGCGAACGGGCGCCGCGGCGGGCTCGCGCCCGCGAGGTACGTCCACACCAGGCGGTAGGCGGTGCGGTCGCGCTCTCGCTCGGTGGCGATCGTCAGGAGGCCGACGGGCTTGTCGACCACGAGGAGGTCGCCGTCCTCGTAGAGGATCGGCAGCCCGGGCGGGGGAAGGTTCGGCGGCGTGCCCAGCGTGACGCGGCTCCGCGGCGCGACGGCCACGCGCCCGTCGCGCGCGACCTGCCCGTCCACGCGCACGCGCCTCGCGGCGAGCCATCGCTTGAGGCTGGTGTGCGAGGCCTCGGGAAAGAGCTCGCGGAGACGGTCGATCAGCGTGGTGCGATCTCCTCGCCCCACGGCTCCATGGCGGGGCGAAGCGGGGTGAACTCGCGCACGCGGCCCGCGACGCCGGCGAGGATGCCGTCGATCTTCGCCCGCTCCTCCGCGGTGAGGTCCATGTCCGCGCCGGCGTCGTTGGCGTCCACCTCGGCGGGCGTGCGGGCGCCGACCAGCGCGGTGCTCACCGCGGGGTGCCCGAGCACCCAGGCCAGCGCGATCTGGGAGAGCGGCACGCCGCGCGGCACGGCCACCTCGGCGCGCAGGCGGTCCACCACGCGGAGGTTCGCGCGGAAGTTCTCGGCGCGGAAGATGGGCTGGCCGAAGGCCACGCCGTTGCCGCGCCAGTCGCGCGCGGGATCGAAGGTCGTCGCGGCGGTGAAGGCGCCGGTCAGGAGGCCGTGGCCGAGCGAGCCGTAGCCCATCACGCCGATGCCCTGCTCCAGGCACAGGGGAAACGTCTCCTGCTCCTGGCGGCGGTCGAGCATGTGGTAGCCCACCTGCGACACGTCCACGCGGCGCGTGCGCAGGCACTCGGCCATCATGGCGCCGGTGAAGTTGGAGACGCCGACGAAGCGCGCGCGTCCGGAGGCCACGACCTCCTCGAGCGCCCGCATGCTCTCGTCGAAGGGCGTCTGCGCGTCCGGCCAGTGGACCAGCAGCACGTCGACCCAGTCGGTGCGCAGGCGCTTCAGGCTGGCGTCGATCTCGCGGAGGATGTTCGCGCGCGTCGCGTCGCGCAGGGGACCGACCTGGCCGGGAGGCGCCGCCTTCACCCCGCACTTCGTGACGAGGATCACGTCGCGGCGACGGCCCTCGAGGGCGCGCGCCACCACGTCCTCGGAGTGACCGGCGCCGTAGGCGGGAGCGGTGTCCACGCAGTTCACGCCCTTCTCGAGCGCGCGATGGATGGCCTTCACGGCCTCGTCGTCCTCGATCGCGCCGTAGCGGTCGCCGGCCATCGGCCAGCAGCCGAAGCCCACCACCGACACCGACAGCCCCGTCCGTCCGAATGGGCGATAGCGCATCACGAACCCCCGTGGAGAGATCTCGGCGCCGCTGGCCGCGCGAGCGCCCGATCAGGAGGATAGCAGCTTCACTCGCCGCGGAGGACGGCCAGCGGCGCGCGCCCGAGGAGGCGGAAGCTGCCGAGGAAGCCCACGCCGACGGCCGCGACGGCGGACAGGAGCACGCCCGCGGCCAGGGTGACGGGCTGCCACGCCCACGGCACCTCGAGCACGAAGCGCCCCACGCCGGCGGCGAGGACGGCGGCCAGCGCGGTGCCGGCGAGGCCGGCGGCCACGCCGAGGAGCGCGTACTCCACGGCGAACATGCGCGCGATGGCCCCGCGCGTGGCGCCCACCGCCTTCAGGAGCACGGACTGGTAGAGCCGCTCCGCCCGCGTGACGGCGAGGGCGCCCGCCACCACCACCAGGCTTGCCAGGAGCGTGACGGCGGCGACCAGGCGCACCGCGAACACGATCTGGTCCACCATGCCGGTCACGCGCTCCAGCACCTCGCGAACCGGGATGGCCGTCACGTTGGGGAGCGCCGACGTCACCTGCGACTGCACCCGCGCCTCGTCGCCGGGACTCACGCGCGCGGTGGCGATGTAGGTCGCGGGCGCGCCGTCCAGGGCGCCCGGCGAGAAGATCACGAAGAAGTTCGCGGAGAACGTGCGCCAGTCGACGCGCCGGAGGCTCTCGATCCGCGCCGTCACCGGCACGCCGAGCACGTCGAACGTGAGGGCGTCGCCCAGGCCCACGCCGAGGGACTTCGCGATCTCCTCCTCCACGGAGATCAAGGGCTCGCGGCGGGCCTCCTCGGCGGTCCACCAGCGGCCAGCCACCACGACGTTGTCGCCGGGCGGGGCGGCGGCCCACGTGAGCACGTACTGGCGGGTGAGGTGCCATTGCTCGTCGCGCCGCCCGCGGTCCGCCTCGACGGGCACGCCCTTGACCGCGGCCAGCCGCGAGCGCACCACCGGGATCAACGTGGGCGCTGCCCCGCTCGTCTCCCGCACGATGCGGCCGAAGTCGTCCACCTGGTCGGGCTGCAGGTCGATGAAGAAGAACGCGGGCGCGCGCTGCGCCCGCGCGGCGACCAGGTCCCCCCGCAGGTTGGCCTCGAGGATGGCCACCGCCATCACGAGCATCACGGCGAGGCCGAGGGTGACGAGGATCGCGCCGGCGCGGCTGCCGGGCCGGTGGAGGTTGGCGAGGCCCTGACGCCAGGCGAGCGGGCCGCGCCCCCGCGGCACGCGGCGGGCCAGACGCAGCGCGAGGCGCGCCGCGCCCCACAGCAGGAGGAGGCCGCCCGCGAACCCGCCCACGAAGAGCGCGCCCACCTTGAGCGAGCCCGCCTGCCAGAACGCGAGCGCGGCGAGCCCCGCGGCGATGGGCAGCGCGACGAGGCGCTCGCGCGCCGCGGGGCGTCGCGGCTCCGTGTCGCGACGGAGGATGAAGGCGGCCCCGACGCGGCGCACCTCGAGGAGCGGCCAGAGGGCGGCCAGCACGGTCACGCCCAGCCCCATGGCGAGGCCGCGCAGGACCGCGCCCGGCGCGATCGAGGGCGTGAGGGGAAGCGGCATCAGCGTGCCGGCGAGCCGGGCGAGGATCGGGACGAGGGCGGCGCCGAGCGCGGCGCCGGCCAGGCTTCCCGCGAGCCCGAGCGCGCCCGTCTGCACCAGGTACACGGCGAGGATCCGGCGCCACTCGGCGCCGAGGCACTTGAGGATGGCGATGGTGGCGAGCTTGCCTCGCACGAACGCGCCCACGCTCACCGCCACGCCGATGCCCCCCACGAGGAGCGCGACGAGCCCGGCGAGGCCCAGGTACGTGGTGAGCTGGTCCCAGAACCGCCGGAGGCCCGGCTGGGCCTGGCGAAACGTCGTGATGCGGAGCGCGGGGTCGGGGAGCGCGGCGGCGAGCCGATCGCGGAGGTCCTGGGCGTCGCCGCCGGGAGCGAGGCGCAGCAGGGTCCGGTACCGCACCCGGCTGCCCGGCTGCACGAGCCCGGTGCGCGCGAGGTCGCCGGCCGTCACGAGCACGCGCGGCCCGAGCGAGAAGACGCCGGCCGTCCGATCGGGCTCCACCACGATGCGCCCAGAGACGGTGACCTCCGCGTCGCCGATGCGCATTCGGTCACCCACGGCGAGGCCGAGGCGCAGCAGCAGCGACTCGTGGACGAGGACGCGGCCCTCGCCGAGGAGGGACGCGAGGGGCCCGGGCGGGATCGGTGACCGGCGCGCCGTGGAGCGGGTAGCCGGGGCCCACGGCCTTCAGCTCCACGAGCTGGCTCCGCTCGCCGGCGCGCGCCATGCCCACCAGCTCCATCACCGAGGCGCGCTCGACCGCCGGGCCGGCGGCGTCGCGAAGCGCGGTCTCGGCGGCGGCGGAGAGCGGCTGGGTGGAGCGGACCTCAACGTCGCCGCCCATGAGCGCGCGCGCCGAGCCGGCCACCGTGCGCTCCACGCTGCCGCCGAGCCCGGCCACCGCGACCAGGGCGGCCACGCCGAGCGACACGCACGCGGCGAGATACGCGAAGTGGCGGCCCGCCCCGCGGGTCTCCCGCCAGGCCATGCGCAGGATCACGCGCGCGTCCCGTTGCCCGCCGCGACGTCGGCGGTCACGCGTCCGTCGCGGAGGGTGATGGTGCGGTCGGCGTGCGCGGCGAGGCTCGGGTCGTGGGTGACGAGCACGAGCGTGCTGCCGAGCGATCGGTTCTGCTCGACGAGCAGCTCGACGATCTGGGCGCCGGTGGCGGAGTCCAGGTTCCCGGTGGGCTCGTCGGCGAGGAGGACGGGCGGCCGCCGCGCCACCGCGCGCGCCACCGCCACGCGCTGCTGCTCGCCCCCCGAGAGCTGGACCGGATAGTGCTCGGCGCGGGCGGCCAGCCCGACCTCGGCGAGGAGCGCGGCGGCGCGCTCGAGGGCGCGCGGCTCGCCCGCCAGCTCGAGCGGCAACGCCACGTTCTCGAGAGCGGTGAGCGTGGGCACGAGGTGGAAGGCCTGGAACACGTAGCCGATCGCGTCGCGCCGGAAGCGCGCGAGGCCGTCCTCGCTGAGGCGTTCGAGCGCCACGCCGGCCACGGTGATCGATCCCGCGGTGGGCCGGTCGAGCCCCGCGATGAGGCCGAGCAGCGTGGACTTGCCGCTGCCCGACGGGCCGGAGATGGCGACGAACTGGCGCGCGGGGATCGACAGCGACACGCCGTCGAGCACATCCACGGGGCGGCCTCCGCTGACGAGCCGCATCGAGAGGCCGCGCACCTCGATCATCGGAGCCATGCTACACGACGGGTCGAGGGTGACGCGGGGAGGTCAGGCGGCGAGCGGCCAGTTCGCGTACAGGGCCTCGGCTTGGCCCATCACCGCCGCGACGAGCGGATCGAAGTCAATGCGCTCCCGTCACGGCAGCCTACGGCCGGCCGAGGATCGTGGCTCAGAACGCTCCGCGTCAGTCGGTTCGCCGGTAGCGGGCCGTCATGAAGTGCCGCCATACGCCGTCCCTGCCCAGGACGCTCGACTTGAGCACGCGATGATCGTCGCTCTCGAGCTCGATGGCGTCCCGGTACTTCGCCATCGTGCCATCACCCTCCATCGACGGGCCCTCAGCCTCCAGGGTCAGCACTCGGCCACCGTCGTCGAGGCTGCCGTCGTAGATCCACAGGTGGGTCATCATGGAGCCGATCCAGGTGCCAACGAAGCGCTGTCGTTGCGGGTCGTAGCCGAGCGTCATGATCATCGTGGCGGTTCCCCCGCCGGGCATCTCGCCTTGGCCCTCGGCCACGATCCAGAGGTCCCCGATGGAACGCACACGCTCCGCGCCCCGGCACGTGTCGGCGGCCTTGTCGGGCTCCCCCGTCATCTCGGCCTCCGAGGTCCACTTTCCCACCATTCTCTGCAGCCAGCGGTGCTCCGTCTGCGGTTCGACGTTCGGCATCAAGGCGTTTCTCCTTCTCTTCGCGGGTTCCAGGGTCGTGATGCTCCCCTATGAGTCGTCCGGCGCCCGGCAAATTCGACATGCAGGGGAGCGCACCCACTTCTTCACGTCCGGCCGTCCCGAGCACACGGGCGGCCACCGGCGAGCCACCACGCCACTACGGGGCACCATCGGTGGCCCGCCGCAGCCGGCGAAGCTGCAAGAACGCAACCACGTGGAGAATGGTCCACAGCGGCACCGCGAACGTTGGCACCAGACTCAGCGGCAGTGCGCCCAGCGACGCCTGAGCCGTCCCCCCGGCGAGCAGCCCGAGCGCCGGGTTGCTGGTCAGCACGCCGGTCCCGACGGCGCCCACGAAGTCCGCGATGCCGGCCACGTTGAGCCACCATACCTGGCTGCGCCACGTCGGCGCGTTGCGGAGCATGGCGCGAAGCACGAGCACCGCGGCCACCCCCACCGCGATGTCTCCGGCGCCGGCGGGCCAGGCGAACGCACCGGGAAGGAGGCCGAACGCGTAGAGGGCCAGGAACATCCCGCCGAGGACGCGCCAGGCTTGCATCGCGGTGACCAGGCGCAGGTCGAGGCCCAGGGCGTAGGCACGCACGTCGGGCACGGTACGGTATGCGAGCACGAACAGCAGCACGGGCGCGAGGACCGCGACCAGGACGGGCAGCGGCTGATTCCCCGGCGCGGATTCGAAGACACCCTCGGCGCCGAGGACGAGCACGATGAGGAACCAGACGGCCAGGATGGCGGCCACGAGCGGGAAGAGATTTCGCTCGGCCGTGCTCGTATCGGGCAGTGCGGCATCGGTGCGGATGGCCATGGTGCACCTCCAGCTTTGCCCATTGCGACGCCGGAGGCCGAGGCGACGATTCGAGCGCGCGTGTCGAGGATCCTACGGTTCGGGCCGCGGAGCATCGTCTTCCAGCCGCCACGCCAGCAGGTTCAGCAGGTCCTCCTCCACGAGGAGGCCGACCAGCTCGTCGCCACGCACCACGGGCAGCGCCGTCAGCCGATGCGCGCGCATCAGGCGCAGGGCATCGGCGAGTGGGGTGCGGGGGCCCACGGCGACCACCCGAGCATCCAGCACGCTCTCCACGCTCGTCTCGTCCAGCCGGCCGGCGATCTCGCCCACCGACAGCGTCGTGGCCACGGAAGGCCACGCCGCGGCCAGGTCGGCCTCGGAGAGGAGGCCCGCGAGCACGCTCCCGCGGGTGACGGGCAAAGTGCCCACGCCTTGCTGCGCGAGTACGAGCGCGGCACGGGCGACGCTGTCCGCGGGCCGGAGCCTCCGCGGCGTCCGGCGCATGACGTCCGCGGCCCTCATCGTCCGCGGTCCTCATCGCGGGACACCGCGGGGGGGCCGGCTGGCACGGCGAGGACCGGACACGGCGCGAGGGGAAGGAGCTCCGCGGCCACCGAGGTCTCCAGCAACGAGAACGGCCAGCGTGAGTCCGCGCGGCCCACCACGATCAGGTCCGCGTCCAGCTCGGTGGCGCGCCGGGCGAGCGCGGCCGCGATCACGCCCTCGCCGACCTCGAAGGTGATCCGCACGCCCGTCCCGGCCGGCGCCACCGCGTCGACCTCGTCGGCCATGCATCGGCGCGCCCGCTCCGCCCACACGATGGGCTCTGCCGCCGCGCCCTCGAGGCGGGCGAGCCAGGGGCTGGTGTCTCGCACGTGGAGCACGGTGAGCTTGGCGTCGGACACGGTCGCGAGCCGCACCGCCTCGGCGAGCGCGCGCCCGGAGCCGGCGCGAAGGCTCGCGCCCACCAGCAGGTGACCGAGCCCGGTTGCCTCCCGGCGCTCGAGCGTCCCGCGCAGCACCGCGAGCAGGTCGGCCCGGGTCACGACGCCGGCGACCTCGCCTCCCTCGGTGATCACCAGCGCATCGGCGCGCCGCGCGCGCGCGAGCCGGGCGGCGAGGGCTACCAACGTCTCCGGCGGGCAGCGCCACCATGTCCCGCGACATGACGTGGGCTACCGTCTCCGTGGCGGCCAGCTCGGCCAGATCGTACGCGCGGATCGAGGGCACGCTCGAAGGGCCGGCCCGCCGGAGGTCACGTTCGGAGAGCATGCCGACGGGCACGCGGCCGCGCACCACGGGCAAATGCCGGATGCCGTGCCGCCGCATCGTGCGCCATGCCTCATCGACGGACATCTCCTCGACGGCCGTGATGGGCGGTCTCCTCAGAAGTGTCTTGAGCTGCATCGGGGGCCCCTTCTATGCGGATCGCCGGCACCCGAGCCCGATCGCGAGCACCGGGACGGCGGTATGCCGGAGGACGCGCCGGACGGCGCCGACGTGACCGGCGCTGGTCACGACGAGATCGGCGGACAGCTGCGCCACGGCGGTCGCGATCGCCGCGCGCGCCGCTCCGAACTGGATGTGGGTCACGACCCGCCGCCCGTCCTCGCGCAGGACGGCGGCGATGGGTTCCAGATACGACAGGACCCGTGCGCGCGCGGCGTCCTCGAGCTGGTCGGCGAAGGCGACGACACGCCCCCCGGCCTGGACCATCGCCGCGGCCGGGCACACGCACAGCAGGTGCACGACGCTGTCGGAGCCGCCGGCCAGATACCGCACCCAGCCGAGCGCCTGCTCGCCTCGCGCCGTCTCGTCCAGAAGCACGACGATACGCTCGTACATGACAGCTCCCACCGTACCCGCGCGACGTTTCGCGGCCGTCGCCGCGCGGATACGCTTGCATGACGACGAAGGAGTGCCCCGTCGCGATTGACACCAACGATGGACGCTCCGGGTCCAACGTGCGCGGGCCGCGTCAGCGCGACGACACCGGCACAACGCCGCGCCTACGTAGGAGTGGACGCCCGGCTACGCTAGGCGGATTCCGGCATGGACGTGACCGTCTCACTTCTTCACACGAATCGCAACGAGGGGTCATCAGCGTTTCACGATGAAACGCGCGTTCCGTCTCGGAACGGCGCGCACCGCGCGCCCGGCAGGGAAATCGGAGGCATCGCGCTGGCAAGGATCTTGCCCCTACCGGTAGAATCATCGAAGGCAGCCTGCGCACCCCATGCCCATCTCGAAGACGCTGGTCCTGGTCTCGGCGCTGACCCTCACCATCCAGTTCCTGATCTTTGTCGTACCTCTACTCGTCGCACCGCGTGCGGTTCTTCCGATACCTGCTGCGTGGCGTGGGGGCTCATGAGCCTCGCCAAGGGCCTGCACGCTCGGACAGATCCTCGCTCCCGCGTCTCGAGATCCTGGGTAGCGCTGATCAATGCTGCCTTCGTCGTGCGCCACCCTCCTCGTGCTGGCGGGCGGGCTGGCCTTCCGGTTCGACTACCACGATCCGGTGGCGCGACGCCGCGCTCGGCGCGTGTGGCCGCGCTGGGCGCAACTTGGGCCTCGGGTGACCTGTCCGATGCCGGCACGGCCGGCGCGGAGCGTGGCCGGGCTCGTGCACGGGGAGCATCCAGCTCCTGGCCGGCCACGCAGTTCTGGCCGCGACCGCTGCGGCCCCGGCTATCGCGGCGCCTGCTTCCTCGCCACCTGCGCCTGGCCCTCTGGGGGCGTGCACCGGATGGTGTCGCCGCTACGACGCCGGCCGAGCCGGGCACGGCGGCGCATCTGGCGATGCATCTCGCGCTTCATGCTGTTCTACTTCCTCTCCACCTTCGCGATCATCATCATGGTGCTCGACCGCGCCCGCAGCGAGACGCGCCGCGCTCAAGGAGTTCAACGAGCGTCTGGTGGATGGCCTCGGCGAGGGCCTCCAGCTCGTCGACGGCGACTTCCGGATCCGCCACGCCAACCGCTGGATGCAGGATCAGCTTCGGGCCCGTGGTGGGCGGTCGGTGCTACGAGGTGCTGACCGCGGCCAGCGCAAGCCCGTGTCCGGGGTGTCCGCTGCGCGCGCCGGAACGAGATGGCGAGCCGGAGCGCCTCGAGACCGCCGGGCCCCGGAGATCGCCGCTTCTCGCTCTGAGCTGCGCCCCGGTGCGCCAGCCCGACGGCGAGGTCTTCCTGCTCGAGCTCGTCGCCGACGTGACGGAGCAGGAGCGCCTGCAGCGCCCGCCTCACCGAGGCCGAGCGCCTGGCCGCGGCCGGTGAGCTGGCCGCCGGGGTCGCGCACGAGATCCGTAATCCGCTGGCCGCGATCGTGAACGCCACGACGCTGCTCGCGCGCCGAGGAGACGCTGACGCGCCGAGGAGCGGGCGGAGCACGCTCGGCCGCCATCAAGAAGGAGGCGCGACGGCTCAACCGCATCCTCTCCGACTTCCTCCTCTTCGCGCGCCCGACCGACGCCCAGGCTCGCTCGAGGGCGACGTGCGCGAGCCGTCGTGGACCACGTGGCCGGGCTGATCCGGGAGGATACCGGCCCGGGCGCGAGCGCGTGGAGCTGTCGGACGTGCGGGTGCACCCTGGTGCTCCTCGCGTGTGCCCTACGACGCGGACCAGATGACGCAGGTCCTGTGCAACATCGCCCTCAACGGGGTCGGAGGCGATGGACGGGCCACGGCCGCCTGGACATCGACGGTGGCCCGGAGAACGGCGCGACGGTGGCCGTGGCCGTCGCCGACACCGGCCGTGGGATCCCGATGGAGGAGCGCCGGCGGGTCTTCGAGCCCTTCTACTCGCGCAAGCGTGGCAGGCAGCGGGCCTCGGGCTCACGATCGCTCGCCGCATCGTTGGCCGCGCACGGCGGACGGATCGACGTGGAGTCGACGGCCGGCCACGGCTCGCTGCTTCACCGTGGTGCTGCCCATCGACGCGGCGGCGTGAGATGGCGTCGATCCTCATCGTCGACGACGAGGCGTCGGCGCGGACGCACGCTCGCCCTGCTGCTCCGCAAGCGCCACCATCGGGTGACGGAGGCCGACGGCGTGACGGCCGGCGGTGAAGGCGCTCGTCGACGAGGTCTTCGAGGTGGTCGTGACGCGATCTGCGCATGCCGGACGGAGATGGGCTGGACGTGCTACGCGCGAGCCGCGCCCACTGCCCGGACGCCGACGTGATCCTCCTCACCGCGTATGCGGGTTGGGAGTCCGCCAAGGAGGCCATCCAGCTCGGCGCCGTGCGACTACTTCGAGAAGGGCCGGGAGCCCGACGAGTTGCTTCCACCGGATCGACCGGGCGCTCGGCCGAGAACGCCCTTCGGCGAGAGAACGAGAACCTCCGCGCGCAGGTTCGGGACCGGTACTCGGCCTGCCCGGCCTGCTCGCCGGCTCGGCGCGGATGGCGCAGGTGGTGGACGTGGTGCGGCGGGTCGCGCCCACCGAGCGCCACCGTGCTCATCCAGGGCGAGTCGGGGACGGGCAAGGAGGTCATCGCCAAGGCCCTCCATCACGCCAGCGCGCGCGCCGTGCGGACCCTTCGTCGCGGTCAACTGTGGCGCCCTGCCCGGAGACGCTCCTCGAGTCCGAGTTGTTCGGCCACGCGCGCGGAGCCTTCACCGGCGCGAGCGCGCACCGGCGCGGCCTGTTCGAGGAAGCCGACGGCGGCACGCTCCTGCTCGACGAGATCGGCGAGATGCCGCCCAGCGCTCCAGGTGAAGCTGCTGCGCGTCGCTGCAGAGCGGCGAGATCCGTCCCCTCGGCTCCACGCGAGACGATCACGGTGGACGTGCGTGTGGTGGCCGCCACGAACCGCGACATCGAGCAGCTGATGCGCGAGGGCAGCTTCCGGGAGGACCTCTACTACCGGCTCAACGTGATCCCGGTCGTGCTCCCGCCGCTGCGCGAGCGGCGCGAGGACGTGCCGCTCCTCGCCGAGCACTTCCTGGAGCGCGCCGCCCAGCGAGCGGGTCGACGTCTCCGGCCTGGCCCCGGCCGCCGTGGAGCGGCTGCTCCGCTATCCCTGGCCCGGCAACGTGCGTGAGCTGGAGAACGCGATCGAACGCACGGCGATCCTCGCCCAGCGGGACGTTATCGAGCCCGACGACCTTCCGCCCCACGTGACGGGCGCCCTGGTGCTCGGGCTCGCGCCGGGGCTCGCGCGCGAGCACACCCTGGCCGATGCGGAGCGCTCGCACATTGTGCAGACGCTCGAGCGCTGCGGCTGGAACCATTCGCGCGCGGCCGACGTGCTGGGAATCGGCCGCACGACCCTCTGGCGGAAGCTCAAGGAGTACGGGATCGACCGGTAGCGCCCCGTCCGATCTGGTTCCAGAACGGAACGCGACGCTCCGATCTGGAACGACCGACGGCCCGCGGCAAGCGTGCCCGCGCCACCGATTCGCGAGGTTCGCCGAAGGCCGGTGGTGGCATCGTTCGTGAACTCCTCCCGGGGCATGGCAGCGATCCTGATCGTCGACGACGAGCCCTCCGCCCGCCTCACCCTCGGCCTGCTGCTCCGCCATCGCGGTCACAGGGTCCACGAGGCCGACTCGGTCGAGGCGGCGACGCGGGCCCTCGGCCGCGAGACCTATGACGTTGTCGTCACCGACCTCCGGATGCCCGACGGTCTCGGGCTCGATGTGCTGCGGACGACGAAGGCGCGCGACCCCGAGGCCAGCGTTGTCCTGCTCACCGCGCACCCGGGATGGGAGACCGCCAAGGAAGCCATGCGGCTCGGCGCGTTCGACTACTTCGAGAAGGGCCAAGAGCCCGACGGGCTGTTCCAGCTGATCGATCGTGCGCTGGCCGAGCAGGCACGCCGCCGGCAGGTGGCGGTGCCGGTCCCGTCAGGTGGCGGCGAGCGCCGTCACCTGACCGTGCTCTTCGCAGACATGCGCGGCTCCATGGAGCTCCTCGCGAGCGACGACCTCGAGGAGGCGCGCCGGGTGCTCGACGACGTGATCGAGCAGATGATGGAGTGCGTGCACGGTGCGGGCGGCACGGTGAACCAAGTCATGGGCGACGGCATCATGGCGCTCTTCGGGGCGCCCGTGAGCTGCCCGGATCACGCCGTGCGCGCTTGCCGCGCCGCCCTCCGGATGCAGGAGGCGGTGGCCCGCTACGCCGCCGGCTTGCGCCGGCGCCACGGGCGTGGCGTCCAGATCCGCGTGGGCATCAACTCTGGCGAGGCCATTGTGCGGTCGGTCGGCAGCGACCTCCGCTGGGACTACAGCGCGGTCGGCCCCTCGATCCACATCGGAGCGCGCATGGAGCAGCTCGCGTTCCCCGGCACCACCGTGCTCACCGCGGCGACCCTGGCCCTCGCGGGGGACGAGGTCGAGGTCAGGCCGCTGGGCCGGATCCCGGTGAAGGGGCTGCCGGACGGGCTCGAGGCATACGAGCTCGTGGGCGTTCGCTCGGCGGTGGTGGTGTGACCGGAGTCACGACCGGGATCACCGCCGTTAACGCCGGCCCGTGCCGACCACCCGCGGATCCTCGAGCCCAGGCGGGCCCTGGAGGTGGCGAGCGACGACGTCCACCGCGTGCGCCCCTGGTTCGCGGGGCGGCTGGACTTCGCGCCGATCGTGACCTTCGGCGGCGACGGGGAGTTCCCGCTGCGCGGGGGAGCCGTCGAGCGCTTCCTGGACCGGCGCGCGCGGCCGTCTTCGTGTACGGGCGGCGCCTGCACACCGTCTCGCTGCTCGTCTTCCGCGCGGACGGACTGCCCGGCGGGGACGGCGCCGTGTCGCCGCCGACCCTGCTCACCCTTCGGGGGTTCAACGTGATCCTGTGGCGCGCCGGCGACCTCGGCTACGCGCTCGTGTCGGACCTCAATGCGGATGAGCTGCGCACACTTGCCCGCCGCCTGGAGGCGCCGGCCTCCCCGTCATGACGCGGAGCTGAAGGTCCACGGACCCTTCCACCACGGCCGCCCGCTTGCCGGCCACTTTCATGATCTCCGTCCTCGCGCGGAGGGGATCGTGCGCCACCACCTCCGCGAAGTTTCGGGTTTTGCGCTCTTCCTGTTTACCGCTTCGCGTACTCCGTGAAAACGTAGTCTCTTGTCTTCACTATCGTGTGGCACGCGACCCCGCACTTCGCGTCGTTCGCCTGCGGCGGCTGGTGAGTCAGAGTGCCGGGCTTGTACATGTCGGACGCGGCGTCATAGACGAACACCGCATATCCCCATCCGCCGCCGTCCGCGAACCTCTTGCTGTCCTTGACGCATGAAGTCGAGGTCATACACAGGACCCGGCACCCTTACGTCGTAGGGGGCATTGGTGCTCTTCTTCGGTCTCCACTCGACCTTCGCCATCTTGGCGCCATCGGGGACGGGCTTGCCGTTGCCGGGAATGCCGGCCCGATAGGCGCTACATCATCACGGGATTGGCGACAACGACCTTGATCAGGTCTTCGGTGTGGTGAACGGCGACAACCGCCCAGTCTTCGTATCCCCTGAACTCCGAGAACGCGAGCCCACCCGGCACTGTCAAGCTGTACTTATCCTGCGCGAGAATAGGCCGCGCCACCCACGACCGCGAGCGCCAACGTCGCAGTCGCAATCGTCAGCATCGTTGTGCGCTTCATCGCCAGCAACTCCTTGATGAGCATGGTCATTGCAGTCTCTCCTTTCGAGCCTCGCTGCGCTTGTGGGGATCAATGCAGTTCCGAAGAGAGGCCGCGGACAGGCGCCGGTGGAGCGCGAGGGAGCTCGACGCCGTCGCTTCCCGCCCTGCGGTTCGCCATCGTCGGCCTCCATGTCGTGGACGACGTTCTCGGTGACTCGTCAGGGACACCGTACTCGGCGCGAGTCTGATGAGTCCTTGCCGCGGCCTGAATCGTTCTGGGCGGGCGCTGATGGTGCGTCAGATCTGGGTGATGGACCGTCACAACGAGTTCGGCTGTTCTGAATCGCCCTGAAGAGTCCTGAAACGCCGCTGTACAATTCGAATGATATGACCGGCGAGCGCGACCCCTTTGCGGTCCTGGAGTTTGGCCGCTTCAAGGTCGTGCCTCATCGCCGGGAGCTGCTGGCCGAAGGAAAGGCCATCGCGCTGGGTGGTCGCGCCTTCGACACGCTGATCGCCCTGATCGACGCGGGCGGCTCCGTCATCGACAAGGACGCCCTGATGCGCCGGGTCTGGCCCGACCGGATCGTGGAGGAGAACAACCTCCAGGCTCAGATCTCCGCGTTGCGTAAGGCGCTCGGCGCCGATCGCGAGTTAATCCGAACGGTCGCGGGGCGCGGCTACCAGTTCGCTGGTGAGATTCGCGGCGCCGCGGAGACGCCGGCCGCTGCCGGCGTCGAACTTGCCCGAACCCGTCTCCGATCTGATCGGCCGGGATGCTGCGCTCCGTGAGGTCGTGAATCTCGTCACGGGCCACCGCCTGGTGACCCTGACCGGTGCGGGGGGCATCGGCAAGACCCGGTTGGGTCTCGAAGTCGCGCGTCAGCTGCTGCCGAGGTTCGCCGACGGCGCGGGACTGGCGGAGCTGGGACCGCTGACCGATCCGCAGCTCGTCCCGGTGACCGTCGCCATCGCGCTGCGCCTCACGTCCCTCGCCGGCGACGTCTCGATCGAAGGCGTCGCGGCGGCGGTGGCCGGCCAGGCGTGTTCTCGTGGTGCTCGACAATTGTGAGCACCTGATCGACGCGGCCGCCGCACATGGCCGAGGCTCTGCTGCGCGCCAGCCCCGGCGTGTGCGTCGTGACGACGAGCCGTGAGCCGCTGCGAGCGGCCGGCGGAGTACGTCTACCGCGTGCCGCCGCTCGACGTCCCGGCCGAAGAGAATCTCGACGCGGACGACGTGCTGCGACACGGCGCGGTCAAGCTCTTCGTGGCGCGCGCCCAGGCGGCTGGAGCCACGCTACGTGCCCGATCGACGGCTGGCGTCGGCGACCGCAGCCATCTGTCGCCACCTCGACGGGATCCCGCTGGCCATCGAGCTCGCCGCCGCTCGTATCGCGGCATTCGGCGTGGAAGGGGTTGCGTCACGGCTCGACGATCGCTTCCGCCTCCTCACCGGCGGCAGCCGCACCGCGCTCCCGCGGCAGCAAACGCTGCGGGCGACACTGGACTGGAGTCATGAGCTCCTCTCCGAGCCTGAGCGCGTCCTTCTGCGGCGCCTTTCGGTCCTGGCGGGAAGCTTCACGCTCCAAGAGCTCGTCGCGATCGCGGCGGGCCCGGAGCTCGGCGCGCGGCAACGTCGTGGAATGCGTGGCGAACCTCGTCGCAAAGTCGCTCATCTCGGTCGATCTGAGCGCTGCCGTCACGTGGTATCGCCTGCTCGAGACGACGCGAGCGTACGCGCGCGAGAAGCTCGAGGAGAGCGGGGAGGTCGAGCGCTTCAGCCGGCGCCACGCGGAGTATGTCCGGGATCTGTTCGAGCGCGCCAATACGGAGTGGCGGGATCAGCTGACCGCCGAGTGGCTGGCGACGTACGGGCCGGAGCTGGATGATCTACGCGCGGCGCTCGATTGGGCGTTCGCTCCGGAGGGCGATGTGGCTATCGGTGTCGCGCTGAACGATCGCGGCCGTGCCGCTGTGGTTCCAGCTGTCACTGCTCGGCGAGTGTCGCGCGCGTGTCGAGCGCGCGCTCGCGACGCTGACGACGATGATGGATCGCGACGCGCATGGCGAGCTGCAGCTGCAGGCCGCGCTCGGCTGGTCGCTCATGTACACGACGGGACGTGCGCGCGAGACGGAGGAAGCGTGGGCCACGCGCGCTGGAGCTGGCGGAGCGACTTGAGGATACCGACTATCAGCTGCGCGCATTGTGGGGACTCTGGGCCGTACACGTCAACAACGGAGCGTTCCGCCAGGCCCTGCAGCTGGCTGAGCAGTTCGGTGTGGTGGCGACAACGGCGCGCGACCCCGCGGTTCCGCTCATCGGCGAACGGATGCTCGGCGCGACGCTGCACTTCCTCGGCGAGCAGAATCGAGCACGCAACCACCTCGAACGCATGCTCGAACACTATCTCGGTCCACCGAACAGGTCGGACATCGTACGCTTCAAGTTCGACCAGCGAGTCACCGCCCGAATGACCTTGGCGCGGGTCCTCTGGCTCCAGGGATTCGCCGACCAGGCGATGCGAACGGTCCAGCGCGCCGTCGACGACGCGCTCTCGATCCAGCACGCGCTGTCGCTGTGCAATGTGTTGGGTTCGGCGGCATGCCCGCTGGCGATCGCGAGCGGCGACCTTGTGGCGGCGGAACGCTACGCCGCGATGCTGACCCATCACGCCGGGCGCCACGGGGCCGACGTGTGGCTGACGTACGGTCGCTGCCTCAAGGGCATGGTGCTGATCAAGCGCGACGAGTTCAACGTCGGCGTGCCAATGCTCAGGGCCGCCGTCGCAGAACTTCGCGCCGCGCGGTTCGTTCACTACACGGCGTTTCTCGCCGCGCTGGCGGAAGGCCTCGCCGGCACCGGTGAGGCGGTCCGGGGTCTCGCCGTCGTCGACGAGGCGCTCGCACAATCGGAGAAAGCCGAGGAGCGCTGGATTCTGGCCGAGCTGTTGCGCCTCAAAGGCGAGCTCGTCGTGCTGCAGGATGTGCCGAACGCCGCCACGATCGCCGCAGATCACTTCCAGCAGTCGCTTGAGTGGGCGCGCCGCCAGGGTGCGCTCGCGTGGGAGCTGCGCAGCGCCACGAGCCTGGCGCGGCTATGGCATCGACAGCGCAAGACGACCCAGGCGCGCGCGTTGTTGGCGGCTGTCTACCGCCGATTCACCGAGGGCTTCGATACCACCGACCTCGTATCGGCGAGGACGGTTCTCGAGTCCTGCCGGTAGACCGGCCGACGCGGTACCAAACGGATCACGGCGGCATCGAGGGAAGGGGAAGGAGGGTCGCAACGGGAGGCGAGCAGAGGCGATCTTCCTAGGATTCACGTTCACCTCCTCTGGGACTGACAGCGATGCCATAGCGTGCGGCCGGTGTGCTGAGTGAGAGGTTCGGGATCATCGTGTGTCGCGCCGCCTCGTACGCCTCCCACTGCGCGAGATCGGGGAGCGACGGGATTGTGACGACCTCCCCGCGGTCCAGTCCCGCCAGGCGCGGCGTCGACCATGTCGTCCACATCCATGACGATGCTCGGGCGGCAGGGACGCCAACGGCGTGCCGGCCTTCTCCCAGATCGCCGTCCGGGTCGCCCCGGGCAGGACCACCTGCACGCGGACGCCCTTGTTGGCGACTTCCTGCTGCAATCGCAGGCTCAGGTTGAGCAGGTAGGCTTTGGTGCCGCTGTAGCTGCCGTTGAACCGCTCCGGCGCGAGCGCGAGGACCGAGCTGATGTTGATGAGCGTGCCGCGGCTGCGCGCGACGAAGCCGGGAATCGCCGCGAGTGCCAGCCGGGAAGGCGCGAGCACGTTGAGCTGGATCATGCACTCGAGCCGGTCGGGATCCGCGCTCGCCAGGTCGCCGCTCATGGCGACGCCGGCGTTGTTGACGAGGGCGGTGATGCCGGCGTTCGTCCGCAGCACCTGTTCGACGCGGGCGAGGTCCGTCTTCCTGGCTCAGGTCGGCCGGGACGACCTCGACGGAACGACCTGTCTCCTGGCGGAGGCGGACGGCCAGCGCATCGAGGCGTTCTCGATAGCGCGCGATCGAGGATCAGGTCATGACCGCGACGCGCCAGCCGATCGGCGTACACCGCCCCGATGCCGGAGGACGCGCCCGTGATGACCGCGATGCCCGGGGCCGTCCCGCGGGTGTACAGGACCTTGTCGAAGCCCATCACTCACTCCTCCTCATGTCCTTGTGTCATTCGACCACCGTCAGCAGGGGTTTGCCCTTCTCGACGATATACGTGGCGAGCTCCGCGGCGCGGCCGGTACCGACGTTCCTCGCCGAGTGGACCGTTCCGGCCGGGATGAACAGGACGTCGCCGGCCTTGAGGGTCACCGGCGGCTTGCCCTCGACCGTGTATTCCCACGTACCTTCGAGGACAAAGATGATCTCTTCGCCCGGATGCGTGTGCCTGGGGGCCGTCGTTCCCGGCGCGAGCTCGACGATCGTCTGGACGACCTCGCGTCCGGTGACGCTCAGGTCATGCCGCTGGAGATCGATGCGCCGGGCTCCCACTTGCTGCGCCGGCGCTACGTGGAACGCCAGGCCGGTCGTGGCGAGCAGCACCGCGACTACCATGATTCGAGTGGCTTTCATGACGACTCCTTTCGCCCTTTCAGCGTGATTCGCGCAGCGATCGAAAGGCCGCGCGGAGTTCCTCAGAGAAGAGTTGCGGCTGTTCCCAGGCTGCGAAGTGCCCGCCCCGGTCGACCTCATTGAAGTAGACGAGGTTGCGATAGGCGCGCTGCGTCCAGCTCTTCGGGGCCCGGTAGATCTCGCCGGGAAAGACGGTCATCGCAACGGGGAGCGAGATCTCGGCTGTCCTCTGCACCGAAGCGCTCGTATTGCTCTCGCCGGTCGCCCTCCCAGTAGAGTCGCGCTGAAGAGATTGCGGTGTTCGTCAGCCAGTACAGGGTGACGTTGTCGAGCACCTCGTCCTTGGATCAGTCGAGTCGCTGGGGCTGTCGCCACGCGTTGTAGTCGGATAGCATGAAGCGCCACGCGCGAGGCCGACCGGCGAGTCCGCCAGGCCGTAGCCCAGGGTCTGCGGGCGTGTCCCCATCGATGGCCTCGATAGCCTGCCCCTTCTTGGCCGAGAAGCGTCTGAGCGCCTCGAATGCGGCGTTCTCTGCGGCAGACAGTCCGGCGGGTGCCGGATCCGCCAATGGCGAGCATGCCTCGGCCGATCTCCGGCGGCACGCTCGCCGGCATAGTTGAGGTGGATGCCCAGCAAGCCCGCCGGCGCCTGGCGCGCCATCGCGCTGGAAATGGGCGCACCCCAGTCACCACCCTGGGCGACGTAGCGCGTGTACCCGAGGCGCTTCATCAGCTCGCACCCATGCCCGCTGCGATGCGGTCGGGGTCCCAACCGGTGCCCGTCGGCTTGCCGGAGAATCCGAAGCCCGGAATCGACGGCATGACGAGATCGAAGGCGTCTTCCGCGCGTCCGCCGTAGGCCGTGGGGTCGGTCAGCGGGCCGACGGTCTTGAGCAGCTCGAAGACCGAGCCGGGCCAACCGTGGGTCATGATCAGCGGCAACGCGTTCGGATGGCGCGAGCGGACGTGGATGAAGTGGATGTCCACGCCGTCGATCGTCGTGACGAACTGTGGCAACGCATTGAGCTTCGCTTCCGCCTTGCGCCAGTCGTATTCGTGCCCCAGTAGCGCACCAGCTCCTGGAGCTTCGCCAGCTGGATGCCCTGCGACTGATCGGTGACCGTCTCCCGGTCGGGCCATCGTGTCGCCGCCACGCGGCGGCGAAGGTCGGCCAGGGCTTCCTCCGGAACGTTGGCGCGGAACGGGCGGACCGAGCTGTCTTCAGCGGCGGGGCGCGAGACCTGGGCCTCGGCCGCCGGAACGATCGGCGCGTAGCCGGGAACCGCGAACAGGGCGAGGGCCAACACGCCCGCGAGGGTGGCGCGGGCCATGAACGTGTGCGGCGCTCGTTCACCGTGACGCATGGTGGTCGTCCTTTCCGTTGCGCTTCGTGTCGGTTCAGCCGAACGTGAACGCAAAGGCCTCCACGCCGGCGTCCAGGAACTCGATCTCGAACTGACGTTCCGCGATGGGCTTCGGCTGTCGGATCAGCTGATACAGCCGCGGCTGGGTCACCGTGCCGATGCCCTGCTCGTCCACGTCGAGTCCGTGAGCGGCCCCGGGCGGCCGTCCGTCGATGAGCACGCGAAATCGCACGGCCGGCGAGCGCCCGCGTCGGTCGCATGACGAGATGAAGATCGCGGGCGTGGAAGCGGTACGCGATCCGCCCATTCGCCTCGTTGAGGACGGCCGCGTGCTTCTCTACCGTCCAGTCGCCAACCAGCGCCCACTGATTGAGTATGCAGCCGCGCCGGGAGCGCGTAGGTGCGAGGCGTGCCCGGTCGGGCGCCGCCGGGCGAGGCAAACTTCTCGCGTCCTCTCGTAGCCCAGATAGTTCTCCGGCGATTTCAGGTTGATCCAGTCGGCCGCCGCCTCGACCCCGCGTGCGTCGACCGACACCAGGTGACGGGGGATCTCCGGCGACTCCAGTGTCGGCCAGCACCTGCTGGATCATCCTCTCGGACCGTTCGTATTCGCCCTCGCCGAAGTGACGATGTCGAAGCCGCCCCTGCCCATCGAGGAGGTAGAGAGCCGGCCAGGAGTGATTTCTGAACGCTCGCCAGATCGCATGGTCGTTGTCGATCGCGATCGGATAGCCGACCGTCCAGGTCCTTCGCAGCCCGGCGAACGTTCTCGAGGGCCTTCTCGAACGCGAACTCGGGCGCGTGCACGCCGATCACGACCAGCCCCTGCGCCCTGTAGCGCTCGGCCCAGGCGCGGACGTAGGGAAGCGAGCGAAGCCAGTTGATGCAGGTAGAGGTCCAGAAGTCGACGAGGACGACCTGTCCGCGGAGCTCGGCCGCCGTCAAGGGCGGCGAATTGAGCCAGGCCGTCGCGCTCTCGAGGGAGGGCAACGCGCCGTCGATGCTCGCTCGGGCTGCGGCCTTCGCACCGACCGATCATGCCGAGCGGGAGTGATGAGGGCGAGCGAACGCAAGAAGGCGACGGCGTTCAAGGTCAATCCGTCCGACATCGGTCTGTCCTCCGTTCACGCGCTGGTGACGACGGCACCGTTACGATGCGAACGTCCGCGCTCGGGATTCCGGCGCTCGCAGAGACGTGGCGAGCTGCGACTGGATGTTTGTCATGGAGCGCACGATACGGAATCCCGTCTGAACAGTCTTTGCCGCGGCCTCAATCGTTCTGAAGCTACGGTTTCAGTGCCGCGAGGCGGCCTCGGGCGGAGGCGCCGGCGTTCTGAATGGATCTAAAAACTTCTGAAGAGATGGGTTTAGAATCGGTACCGTGCAAGGCCAGCCCCAGGCTTTTGCCCCTGCTGATACCGCCGGCATGGTCGCGGCGAGAGGCGCTTCGCGAGGCCCGGCGGGTTCGTTGATATGTCAGCCGACCCCGAACGTCCCGCGTCCGTGCAGTTCGGCCGCTTTATGATCGTCCCTCATCGCCGCGAGCTCCGCGTCGACGGCCGCCCGGTGGAGCTGGGCGGGCGCGCGTTCGACACGCTGGTGGTCCTCATCGACGCCGGAGGGACGATGGTCGACAAGGACGCACTGATGCGCGCCGTGTGGCCGGACCGAGTGGTCGAAGAGCACAACCTCCATGCGCAGATGTCGGCGCTCCGCAAGATCCTCGGCCCCGACCGGAACCTCATCCAGACGGTCGCCGGACGGGGCTACCGGTTCGCCGGCCTGGTCCGGGAGGCCGAGGCGGCGAATGCGGCTCCGGCGTCACGACTGACGAACCTTCCCGCTCGCTGTCTGAGCTGATCGGGCGGGAGGCCGCCCTCCAGACCGTGATGGAGCTGGTCACGGTTCGGCGTCTCGTGACCTTGACCGGGACGGGCGGCGTCGGCAAAACGCGACTGGCGACGGAGGCCGCTCGAGGGCTGCTGCCTCGCTATGCCGACGGTGTGTGGTTCGTCGATCTCGGGCCGATCGCCGATCCGGAGCTCGCCGCCGTCACGGCCGCCACCGCTGTCGGCATCCCCCTCGGCGCCGGGCCGGTCACGATCGAGCGGGTCGCCGCGGCGCTCGCGCCGAAGCGACGTCCTGGTGATCCTCGACAACTGCGAGCACGTGATCGACGCCGCCGCTGCGCTGGCGCGGTCGCTCGTCGTCGCGGGTGCCCGCTGGTTCGGGTCCTCGCGACGAGCCGCGAGCCGCTCCGCGTGCCGGACGAGCACGTGTACAGGGTGCCGTCACTCGACGTCCCCGCCGAGAACAACCTCGACATGGACGATGTGCTCACGGCATGGGGCCGTTCAGCTGTTCACGGCACGAGCGCAGGCGGTGGCACGAGCCTACGAGGTCGACCGGCGCAGTGCACCGACCGCGGCGGCGATCTGCCGGCGGCTCGACGGCATTCCCCTCGCGATCGAGCTGGCCGCGGCACGCGTCGCCGCCTTGGGCATCGAGGGGGTCGCCGCGAAGCTCGATGATCGCTTCCGCCTGCTCACCGGCGGGCAACGAACGGCGCTGGCGCGCCAGCAGACGTTGCGGGCGACCCTCGACTGGAGTCACGAGCTCCTCTCCGAGCCGGAACGCGTCCTCTTCCGTCGCCTCTCGGTCCTGGCGGGCAGCTTCTCGCTCGACGCCGCCGCTCGATCGCAGCGGACCCGAGGCTCGCCGCGGGTGACGTCGTCGAAGGCGTCGCGAACCTCGTCGCCCAGTCGCTCATCTCGGTCGATCTGAGTGGCGCGGTGACCTGCGTATCGCTTGCTCGAGACGACGCGCGCCTACGCGCGCGAGAAGCTCGCCGAGAGCGGGGAGGTCGAGCGCCTCAGACGGCGCCACGCCGAGTATCACCGCGATCTGTTCGAGCGCGCGGACACGGAGTGGCCTACCGGCCGACCGTCGAGTGGCTGGCCACGTACGGGCCCCGGCTCGATGACCTGCGGGCGGCGCTCGACTGGGCGTTCGGTCGTCGACGGAGACGGCGTCCTCGCTGTCGCGCTGACGACCACCGCCGTCGCGCTCTGGTACCAGCTGTCGCTGCCCGGCGAGTGTCGCGCGCGTGTCGAGCGCGCGCTGTCGACGTTCATGGCGATGGAGCATCGCGACCCCCGCCGGGAGCTCGCGCTGCAGGCCGCGCTCGGCTGGTCGCTCGGGCACACGACGGGGACCGCGCGCGAGACGGCGACCGCGTGGGCCACCGCGCTGCGGCTGGCGGAGGAGCTTCAGGACTCCGACTATCAGCTGCGTGCGTTGTGGGGACTCTGGGCCCATCACATCAACCGTGGAGAGTTCCGCCAGGCTTTGTCGCTCGCCGAGCGGTTCGGGGCGGTAGCGACGAAGGCGAGCGCCACCTCCGATCGGCTCGTCGGCGAACGAATGCTCGGTGTCGTGCTGCACTTCCTCGGTGAGCAGCCGCGGGCGCGCCGCCATATCGAACGCATGCTGGAGCGCTATGTCGGCCCGCCGAACAGGTCTGACGCCGTGAGATTTCAATACGACCAGCGCGTGACCGCGCGCGTCACATTGTCGCGCGTGCTGTGGCTCCAGGGCTTCACCGACCAGGCGATGCGAACCGTTAAGGAGCCGTCGACGACGCGAACGAGCACGCGCTGTCGCTGTGCAACGTCCTGGGCCAGGCGGCATGCCCGGTGGCCATCGCGAGCGGCGACCTTGCCGCCGCGGACCGCTACGCCGCGATGCTGGGCCGATCACGCCGAACGCCACGGCGCTGACGTGTGGCAGACGTATGGTCGCTGCTTCAGAGGCATGCTGCTCATCAAGCGCGATCAGCTCGATGTCGGTGTGCCGATGCTCAGCGCAGCGGTCGACGAGCTCCGTACCGCGCGGTTCGTCCAGTACTACACGGCGTGTCTCGCCGCGCTGGCGGAGGGGCTCGTCTGCGCCGGCCAGGCCGAGCGGGGCCTCGTCGTCGTCGACGAGGCGCTCGCACGATCGGACACGGCCGAGGAGCGCTGGATTCTCGCCGAGCTGCTCCGCCTCAAGGGTGAGCTCGTGTTGCTGGCACGCAGCGCCGGACGCCGCTGTGGTGGCCGCAGGAGCACTTCCAGCAGTCGCTCGAGCTCGCCCGCCGACAGGAGGCGCTGGCCTGGGAGCTGCGGACGGCGATGAGCCTCGCGCGACTCTGGCGGCGACAGCGAGGACAAGCCAGGCGCGCACGCTGTTGACCGCCGTTTACCGGCGCTTCACGGAGGGATTCGACACCACCGACCTCGTCGCGGCGAAGGCGCTTCTCAGGGGGTTGCGGTAGTGGCTCGGCGAGCGCCTGGGACCTGGGCTACGCGCTCGACGTGCTCCATCCGCTGGCTCAGCGTCCTGACCGAGCCGGCTAGCCTGCGCGTTCCCGCGGGAACGTCCACGGGGCGGACTACGGCGAGCCCCGCGATGAGGCCGAGCAGCGTGGACTTGCCGCTGCCCGACGGGCCGGAGATGGCGACGAACTGGCGCGCGGGGATCGACAGCGACACGCCGTCGAGCACGCTCACCGGGCGGCCCCCGCTGGTAAGCCGCATCGAGAGGCCGCGCACCTCGATCATCGGAGCCATGCTACACGACGGGTCGAGCGGCCTAGTTAGGCGTACCGGCCAGTCCGCGCACCTGACTGGCCCATCACCGCCGCGATCAGCGGATCGAAGCCGTCGGCCTGGCCGGCGCAAGGCCGTCGCCGTCAAGCCGACCGACGGCAGGTTCTGACGGACACGAGGTCGTCGTCGGCGACCGGCCTGACATCCCGGGTGTTGAGCGTGAGCAGCGCCGCCGTCCTTCCAGAGGCCGTAACGAACTCCACCTCGAGCCCGTCCGGCTTGTGGATTTCGACGACGGCACCCAGGTCGCCCTTTCGCAACCCGTGAGCATCGAGATCCCGATCGAGCACCACCGTATCGAGAACGGAGTAGGTCATCAGCCATCCTCTGGGTACGCGGTCACGAACCTGGGAACCTCCTCACCCGTCCGGACAAACCACACACTCACCACCCTCGCCGGCCTGCCCGATGGTCCCGTGAGGGTACCGCGGATCGAGTATTTCTGCCCATAAGCGGTCTGCGCCTCGAGCGTTGCATCCCGAGACAGGTGCTGGGACCGGAGGTCCACCTCGAGCTGTCGCCACTCGCCAGGCGAGTAGCCGAGAGCTCGAAAGAACGTGGCCTTGAGACGACCGATCGGATGGCTCGACGAAAGCAAGTATCCATGCAGCTTCACCGGATCGATGACGGCACGGTCGGCGTTCGGGATCCGCAATCGCGACGGCCTCGCGCACAGCCTAGCTCACTGTTCAGCTCCTCATCGAACGGATAAGTCATCACTACGGGGCTGAGGGACCGCCATGCTGCGTTGCTTTTGGAGCCGCCCTCGGCTGGGCCGGCGGTGCGCCCGCGACAGGGGCGCAGCCCTCGAGCCACGTCGTCGCCGCTCGCGCGTCGGGGGCCCTGACGGGCGGCGCGAGCGGCGCGACCCTCCGGACGACCGGGCCGGGTCTCAGCGGCCGGCGTCGGCGCGGGCGACCACGACCTCGCCCCGCTGGCCGAGCGCTGCGTGGAACTTGCAGAAGAACCCGACCGCGCCGGCCTCCGGCAGGGTGACGTTGACGTTGATCGACGGCGCCCGGCTCGATGTCCCGGTCCACGCCCTGCGCGGGGACCGTGATGTTGTGCAGCGTGCTCGACCGGCTGGTCAGGCGCAGCCGCAGCCGCTGCCCGGGCAGGCCACGGACCGAGTCGGGCTTGAAAGCGTAGTCCTCCGTCTGGAGGCTCACCACCGCCTCGGCGGGCGCGGCGGCCCGGGCGGGGCCGGGCTGGACCGCGATCTTCCGGGGACCCTGGCCGACCTCGACCGTCGCCAGCACCGTGCGGGTCTCGAGGTCGACGATCGAGACGTTGCCGGAGCCCTCGTTGGCGACGAAGGCAAGGCGCCCGTCCGAGCTCGCGGCGACCCAGTGGGGCGTCTTGCCGACGCCTACCACGCCGCTGACGCGCGCGGTGGCCACGTCCACCACCGCCAGCTCGCCCGGCCCCTGGCTCGGGACCAGGGCACGGCGGCCGTCGGCAGTGAACGGCGCGTGATGGGGTGAGGCGCCGACGGGGATGCGCCCGGCCGGGCGGTTGGTGGCGGTGTCCAGCACGTGCACGGCATCGTCGCCGGCCACGGTGTAGTAGAGCCAGCGGCCGTCGGGACTCACGTCGAGCGCCCGCGGGGTGCGGTCGAGCGGCACGCGCGCGCGCTCGACTCCGCGGGCGAGGTCGATCACCACGAGCGCCGTCGCCCCCTGCTGCTGCGAGCCGACGTAGGCCGTCCGGCCGTCCGGCGCGAAGGCGCCGTTGTGGGCGCGCGCCACGGGCACGCGGGTCGTGATGCGGTCGGTCGCGGTGTCGATGACGAGCGCCTCGTTGGCGCCCCACGCGGAGACCAGCACGTGACGACCGTCCGCCGACATCGCCAGGCCGTGGGGGTTCGGCCCCACGTCCACCGTGCCGACGACGCGGTCGGTGGCGGCGTCGATCACGCTCACCGTCGAGGCGCCGTCGCTCGACACGTAGACCTTGCGGCCGTCCGGGGTGACGACGAGCCCGTGCGGGCCGCGCGCCACCGGGATCCGGCTCACCACGCGGCGCGCGGCGGGGTCGAGCACCGCCACCACGTCTTCCTTGAAGAGGCCCACGTAGACCTTGGGTCCGGGGGACGCCTGGCCGTGGGCCAGGTCGGCGGCGATCGCGAGCAGGGAAACCAGGAAGGCGGCGAGAATTCGATGGGCCATCGTGCTCTCTCCTTGTCGGGTCGGGCCCGGGGGCGGGCGTGGCGTCTACCTCCGCTAACGCGCCGGCGCGGTGATCGTTCGCGCCGTCACCACAACGTCATCGAGTGAACGTTTTCGGTGCTCGCGCGTTGCGAGAGAGAGCGGGGCCGCTCGACCCTGCGTTGCCGCCCCTGCTATGGTTGGGCCGATGCGAGCGCCACCGGCTGACGAGGGCGCGCGGGAGCAGGATCTCCTGGCGTATGCCGACACGCTCCACAACCTGGCGCGCTATCTCACCGGCAACGACACGGACGCCGAGGATCTCGTCCAGGAGACCTACGCGCGGGCCCTCCGGGCGGCGCACCAGTTCACGCCGGGCACGAACCTCAAGGCGTGGCTGTTCCGGATCCTGCGCAACACGTTCCTCAGCGCGTACCGGCACGAGCGCGCCAGTCCCATCACGGGCGGGCTCGACACGGTGACGTCCTCCCGCGAGGCGGCCCCGCCCGGCTGGCGGGCCGACGACGCCGAGGTGGATCGCATCCGCAAGCTGGCGGCCGAGGAGGTCGAGCAGGCGCTGGGGAGCCTGCCGGAGGACGCCCGCACGGTGATCCTGCTGGACCTGGAGGGGCTCACGGAGCGGGAGGTGGCGGAGGTGCTGGGCTGTCCGGTCGGCACCGTGAAGTCCAGGCTCTGGCGGGCGCGGACCGCGCTCCGCCAGCGTCTCCAGGATCGCGGACGATGAACGCCTGCGAGGAGACGCGGCTGCGCCTGCTCGACTACCGGCGCGGGCGGCTTCAGCCGCCGGCAGACGAGACCGTGCGGGCCCACCTGGACCGCTGCGAGGACTGCGCGCGGGAGGACGCGGCGGAGCAGGCGCTCACCGAGGTGCTGGAGCGGCGCCTGCCCCAGCACCCGGCGCCCATCTGGCTCAAGCGGCGTCTCGCCGCCGCGCATCCGGCGCCTTCGCCGGTGCGCGTCAGGCGCCGGCTCCGGCACGCGCTCGCCACCGCGGGCCTCGTGGCCGCCGTCGCCGTGGCCGTCGTGATCGTGCGGCCCGTGGCGCCCCCAGTGGTCGACGGCGGTGCGATCGCGCGCGAGGCCGTCAACGACCACCTGCGGATCCTCGAGCCCGGGCGGGCCCTGGAGGTCGCGAGCGACGACGTCCACCGCGTGCGCCCCTGGTTCGCGGGGCGGCTGGACTTCGCGCCGATCGTGACCTTCGGCGGCGACGGGGAGTTCCCGCTGCGCGGGGGAGCCGTCGAGCGCTTCCTGGACCGGCGCGCGGCCGTCTTCGTGTACGGGCGGCGCCTGCACACCGTCTCGCTGATCGTCTTCCGCGCGGACGGACTGCCCGGCTGGAACGGCGCCGTGTCGCCGCCGACGCTGCTCACCGTCCGGGGGTTCAACGTGATCCAGTGGCGTGCCGGCGACCTCGGCTACGCGCTCGTGTCGGACCTCAATGCAGATGAGCTGCGGACACTTGCCCGCCGCCTGGAGGCGCCGGCATCCCGGTCGTGACGCGAGACTGACGGTCTCCGGCGGGGGCAGACGTCCGATGAGGCCGAGCCGAGGGGCGTGGACTTCCCGCTGCCCGAGGGGCCCGAGAGGAGGCAGGGTGGGTTGCCCGGTCGACCTGGGTTTCCGGAGATCGATCGTGCTGCCAGCCTCGCTTGCGCGTCCGGATCACCGCGAAGGGCTGTCGCTCCCGGGATGGTCGGGCAGCAGGGCGGGCCTCGTCAAGGGCCGCGACCGCGACTGCCGGGCGCCCGGGCCGGAGTGGAGCCCACTGGAGATGCGGGCCCGCACTGTGCGCTTCGCCTGCACAAGTGGACGGTCTGCGGCAACTGGCTCGGTGAGCGCCTGGATCTGGGCTACGCGTTGGCCGTGCTCCACCCGCTGGCCCAACGCCCCGACCGAGCGGGATAGCCCGCGCGTTCCCGCGGGAACGTCCGAGGCCCGCTGGACAGGGCGGACTACACTGGTGCATGCGGCATCTTCGAGTCCTTTGTGTGATCCTCCTGGCTCTGCTCCCGGCCGTTCCGGGAGTCGTCACTGCCCGCGAGCGCGTCGTGGTCGCGTTCGGGGACAGCCTCACGGCCGGGCACGGGCTGGCGGCGGGCGAGGCCTATCCGGCGCTGCTCGCGGCGCGGCTGGCCGCGGGCGGGTACGGCTACCGGGTGGTGAACGCCGGCGTGTCCGGCGATACCACGGCGGGTGGGCTCCGGCGGGTGGACTGGGCGCTCAAGCTCCAGCCCGAGGTCGTCATCGTCGCCCTCGGGGCCAACGACGGGCTTCGGGGGCTCGATCCTGGCCGCGGTGCGCGGCAACCTCGATCGCATCGTGGAGCGCTTCCAGGCCGCCGGCGCGAAGGTGCTGCTGGCCGGCATGCGCCTGCCGCCGAACTACGGTCAGCCCTACGCGGACGACTTCGAGCGCGTCTTCCGCTCCGTGGCGCAGCGCCGCGGGGTGCCGCTGATGCCGTTCCTCCTCGACGGGGTCGGCGGCGCAGGCGCGCCTGAACCAGGCCGACGGCATCCATCCCACGGCGCAGGGCCAGCGGATCATGGCCGAGCGCCTCTGGCCCTACCTGGTGCCGCTGCTGGCGAAGTAGGCGCCCGCCATATGGCGAAGACGAGGCGGCCGGGGTGGTTGCCCGAACCCCGCGTCCCGCCGTACCATGGGCCCGTCCGTTCGATCCCGACCACCAACCGCCCAAAGGGGACGCATGGCCACGCGCACCGGTGAGTTCTCCCTCGATTCCAAGTACGTGCAGGAAGAGGGGCACATCTACCTGTCGGGCATCCAGGCCCTGGTGCGCCTGCCGATCGACCAGCATCTCGCCGACCGCCGGCAGGGGCTGCGCACGGCCACGTTCATCTCCGGCTATCGCGGCTCGCCGCTGGGCGGGTTCGACCAGACCCTCGAGCGGCAGGCGAAGCTCCTCAGCCAGCACGACATCGTGTTCTCCTCCGGCCTCAACGAGGACCTGGGCGCCACGGCCGTGTTCGGCAGCCAGATGGTGAACTCGTTCCCGCGGCCGAAGTACGACGGCGTCCTCGGCATGTGGTACGGCAAGGCGCCCGGCGTGGACCGCACCGGCGACGTGTTCAAGCACGCCAACTACGCGGGGGTGGGGCGAAACGGCGGCGTGCTCGCGCTGGCCGGCGACGACCCCATCTCCAAGTCCTCCACGCTCCCCAGCCACTCCGAGGTCGCGCTCTACGACGCGCTGATGCCCACGATCTTCCCGGGCAACGTGCAGGACATCCTCGACCTGGGCCGCCACGGGTTCGCCATGTCGCGCGCGTCGGGCCTGTGGGTGGGCGTGAAGATCGTCACCAACGTGGCCGACGAGACGGCGACGGCCGAGGTCTCGCCGTCGCGGATCGTGCCCGTCGTGCCCGTCGTCGAGTACGAGGGCAAGCCCTTCGCGCACCAGATCAACCTGAACCTGATCCCGCCGTACGGCCTCGAGATGGAGCGCACGCTGCACCTGGCCCGCCTGGAGATGGCGCGGCGCTACGCGTGGGAGAACCGGCTGAACCGCATCACCGTGCCCACGCCGGGGGCGTGGCTCGGCATCCTCACCAGCGGCAAGACGTACTACGACGTGCGCCAGGCGCTCCACGAGCTGGGCCTCGACGACGCCGCGCTCCGCCGCTACGGGATCCGCCTCCTCAAGATGGGCATGCTGTTCCCGATGGAGCCGCGGATCGTGCGCGAGTTCGCCCAGGGCCTGGAGGAGATCCTCGTCATCGAGGAGAAGCGCGCGTTCCTCGAGATGTTCGCCAAGGACATCCTGTACGGGGCGCCCGAGCGGCCGCGCATCGTCGGCAAGCAGGACGAGGAGGAGCGCCTGCTCGTGCCCGCGGTGGGCGAGCTGGACTCCGACCTGGCCGCGCGCGTGATCGCCCGGCGGCTCGCGCCGCAAGGTCCGCGTCGAGTCGGCGGAGGCGCGCATCCAGCACCTGGACGAGCTCAAGCGCCGGCCGCGCACGCTCCAGCTCGCGCGCACCGCGTACTTCTGCTCGGGATGCCCGCACAACCGCTCCACCGTCGTGCCGGACGGCGCGGTGGCCGCCGCCGGCATCGGCTGCCACGGCATGGCCATGGGCATGAACCGCGGCATCATCGGCGTCACGCACATGGGCGGCGAGGGCGCGCAGTGGGTCGGGGTCTCGCCGTTCACGGAGACGCCGCACCTCTTCCAGAACATCGGCGACGGCACGCTCTTCCACTCCGGCAAGCTCGCGGTGAGCTACGCCATCGCCTCGGGCGTGAACATCACGTACAAGATCCTCTACAACGGCGCGGTGGCCATGACGGGCGGCCAGGACGCCGCCGGCGCCATCCCCATCCCCGACCTCACGCGCTGGCTGGAGGCCGAGGGCGTCAAGCGGATCATCATCACCACCGACCATCCCGAGACGTACAAGGGCGTCGGCGTGGCCCGAGACCACCGAGGTGTGGCACCGCGACCGCCTCCTCGAGGCGCAGTCGGTGCTCGCGGCCACGTCGGGCGTCACCGCGCTGATCCACGACCAGCAGTGCGCGGCGGAGAAGCGGCGGCTCCGCAAGCGCGGGCGGCTCGTCGACCCGACCACGCGCGTGTTCATCAACGAGCGCGTGTGCGAGGGCTGCGGCGACTGCGGCAAGAAGTCCAACTGCCTGTCCGTGCAGCCGGTGGAGACGGAGTTCGGGCGGAAGACGCAGATCCACCAGTCCTCGTGCAACAAGGACTACTCGTGCCTCCTCGGCGACTGCCCGTCCTTCCTCACCGTGGAGCCGGTGGGCCCGCCGCAGAAGAAGGAGCGCCGGCTGCCCCCGCTCGAGGCCGAGATGCCCGAGCCCGTCCTCAAGGTCCCGACCGACGGCTTCGCGCTGCACATGATGGGGATCGGCGGCACCGGCGTCGTCACCGTCAACCAGATCCTGGGCACGGCCGCGCTCCTGGACGGCAAGCACGTGCGCGGCCTCGACCAGACCGGGCTCAGCCAGAAGGGCGGGCCGGTGGTCTCCGACCTGCGCATCGCGACCGAGCCCATCGAGCGCGCCAACAAGGTGTCGGCGGGTGGCGCCGACCTGTACCTGGGCTTCGACCTCCTCGTGGCCGTCGATCCGGTGAACCTCGACAAGGCCGAGCCGGGCCGGACCATCGCGGTGGTCTCGACCAGCCACATCCCCACCGGGCAGATGGTGGTGGACACGACCGTGCACTTTCCCGAGCTCGCCAGCACGCTCATCGGCGTGGACCGCGTGAGCCGGAAGGACGACAACGTCTACCTGGACGCGCTCGCCCTCGTCGGAAGGGCTCTTCAACGACCACATGGCCACCAACCCGCTCATGATCGGCGCCGCCTACCAGGCGGGCGCGCTGCCCATCTCCGCGGGCGCCATCGAGCAGGCGATCCGGCTCAACGGCGTGGCGGTCGAGATGAACCTGCTCGCGTTCCGCTGGGGGCGCATGGCCGTCGTGGACGCCTCGCGCGTCGAGGCGGCGGTGCGCACGGCGACGGGGCGGGTGGAGACGCCGCGCGTGCTCTCCGCGGAGGCGCGGGCCCTGGTGGACTCGGTGGGCGCGCAAGGCGAGCTGGCCCGGCTCCTCGAGGTGCGCGTGCCCGAGCTGATCGCCTACCAGGACGCGGCGTACGCGCGCGCCTACGTGGACTTCGTGCGCCGCGTGGCGCGAGGTGGAACGGCAGCGCACGCCGGGACGCACCGGCCTCGCCGAGGCGGTGGCGCGCGCGCTCCACAAGCTCATGGCCTACAAGGACGAGTACGAGGTGGCGCGCCTGCACCTGGACCCGGAGGTCCAGGCGGACATCGCGGCGCAGTTCGGGCCGTCGGTGCGCGTGCAGTGGAACCTGCATCCGCCGCTGCTCCGCGCCCTCGGCCTCACGCGGAAGATCAAGCTCGGGAGCTGGTTCACCCCGGCCTTCCGGCTGCTGCGGGCGATGAAGGGCCTGCGCGGCAGCGCGCTCGATCCCTTCGGCCGGGCCGAGGTGCGGCGCGTGGAGCGGGCCCTGCCCGGCGAGTATCGCGCCATGGTCGAGACGGCGCTGGCGCGCCTTTCGCCCGAGACCCACGACCTCGCGGTGAAGCTCGGCGAGCTGCCCGACGAAGTGCGCGGCTACGAGGACATCAAGCTCGAGAACGTGAAGCGGTTCCGGGAGACGGCGCGCCATCTCCTCGCGCAGCTCGGCTGATCAGTCTCCCGGCCGCTGCTGCTCGAGCGCGTCGACGCGAGTGCGCAGCGTCGCGACCTCGCCGGTGAGCAGATCGAGGCGTCGCTCGATCCCGCCCTCGCGAACGCCATGATCGCGCAGGCTCAGCTCAATGCGAGCGAGCTGGGCCGACATCACCAGGTATTCCTGGCGCAGGCGCTCGTAGTTTGCCGCGAGCCCGTCCATCTGAGACGTGACCCGATCGAAGCCGGCCTCCATCCGCTCGCGAAGCGTCTCGAGCTCGCCGCGAACTTCCCGCGCAAACAGGGTCAGGCGCACCCCGAGTCCGTCGAGCCGCTCGTCGTGGCGAGCGAGGTGGGCGCCCATGACTGGCAAACTGCTCGTCGTGGCGAGCGAGGTGAGCGTGCATGGCGGCGAACTGCTCGTCGTGGCGAGGTGGGCGTGGAGGCGGCGAACTGCTCGTCGTGGCGGGTGAGGTGGGCGTGGACGCGGCGAACTGCTCGTCGTGCCGGGTGAGGTGGGCGTGGACGGCGGCGAACTGCTCCGTGATGAGCTGGCGGAGGTCCTGGATCTCGTCGCTGGTCATCGCCCGGGGCCTTCCTCGCCGCCCAGCTTGGGCCCGGGGCTCCGGGTCCGTCAAGCGTGTCCGAAAGGATACGCCGCCGTCACCGCTCCGGACTCGGTGACCATGCCTCGCGGGCGAGCGGGCACGCCAGTTGCGGACGCGCGGCTCCGGACGCCATAATCGCGCGCATGTGGGCGCGCGAGCGGGCTCGACTGGCCGCGGTGGCGCGCGGCCAGTCCACCGCCGATCGGTACGTCCAGGGCGGCACGCTCCTCAACGTCTACACGGGGGAGCTGTATCCGGCGAACGTCGCCATCGTGGGCGAGCGCATCGCCTACGTGGGCGCGCGCGACGACATGGTCGGCCGCCGCACCGAGGTGATCGCTGCCGCCGGCGCCACCCTCGTCCCGGGGTACATCGAGCCCCACGCGCACCCGTGGAACCTCGCCACGCCGTCCGGGCTCGCCCGCCACGTCCTGCCGCTCGGCACGACCGCGATCGTCGCCGACAACCTGCCGCTCTACTGGAACGGCGGGCTCCGCGGCTTCGAGACCGCGGTGGAGGCGCTGGCGCGCGGGCCGCTCAAGTTCTACTGGATGGTGCGGCCGCACGGACAGTCGCGCGGCGAGGACGAGGGGCGCCGCTTCCCGCTGAGCGCCATCGCGCGCATGCTCGACAACCCGTGGTCGGCGGCGATGGGCGAGATCACCCGCTGGCCCGAGGTGCTCGCGGGGCGGCCGGAGCTGCTCGAGCGGCTCGCGCTGGCCGCGGCGCGGGGCAAGCGCATCGAGGGCCACACCGCGGGGGCGAGCGCCGAGCGCGTGGCCGGGCTGGCCGCGGCGGGCATCTCGTCGGACCACGAGCCGATCACGGCGCAGGAAGCGCTCGACCGGGCGCGGCAGGGCATCGCGCTCATGCTCCGCCAGTCCTCGCTGCGCCCGGACCTGCGCGCGCTGCTCGTGCCGTTCGTGAAGTCGGGCTCGCTCGGCCGGCTCATGCTCACCGCCGACGGGAGCACGCCCGACTTCATCGTCGAGCACGGCTTCGTGGACGGCCTGGTGCGCGTCGCCCTCGAGGAGGGCGTGCCCGCCCTCGAGGCCTACCGGATGGTCACGCTGAACCCCGCCACGTACTACGGCAAGGACGCCGACCTGGGCGGCATCGCGCCCGGGCGCTACGCGGACGTTCTGCTCCTGGACGACCTCGCCGAGCCGCGCCCGCGCACGGTGATCGCGCGGGGGCGGGTGGTGGCGCGCGACGGGCGGCTCACCGCGCGGGTGCCGGAGCCGCCGTGGGCGAGGATCTTCACGCCGGCGGGGACGCGCTTCGACCGCGCGTGGCGCGTGAGCGCCGAGGACTTCGCGCTCCCCGGCACGACCCTGCCGGTGATGCGCCTGGTGAGCACGGTCATCACCACGCTCGAGGAGCGGCCGCTGGCCCGCGGCGATCTCCACGCCGCCCTCGTCGACCGGCGCGGCGGCTGGATCACGACCGGAGCCGTCGCCGGCTTCGCGCCCGATCTCGACGGGCTCGCCACCACGCAGTCCACCGACTTCCAGATCCTGGCCCTCGGCCGGAGCCCGGCGGCGATGGCGCGCGCGGTGAACCGGGTGCGGGAGCTCAAGGGCGGGGTGGTGCTCACCGAGGAGGACCGCATCATCTACGAGCTGCCGCTGCCCGTGGGCGGCTTCATGTCCACGCGGTCCTTGCCCGACCTCGCCCTCGCCGAGCGCCAGCTCACGGCGCACCTCCGCGCCCGCGGATACACGTTCCACGATCCGCTCTACACGCTGCTGTTCGCCACCGCGGACTTCCTGCCGTCGGTGCGCCTCACCGCGCGGGGCATCTGGGACGTGAAGCGCGGGCGCGTGCTCCGCCCGAGCCGTCCGCTCCGCGCGCGCTGAAAGGAGACCGCTCAATGGCCGCCGACGACCTCTGCTGGATGCCCGCATCGGAGATGGTGGGCCTCTTCAAGAAGCGGAAGCTCTCGCCCGTCGAGGTGATGCGCGCGGTCCTCGCCCGCATCGAGCGGCTCAACCCCCGCCTGAACGCCTTCGTCACCCTCACCGCGGACCAGGCCCTCAAGGACGCGCGCGCCGCGGAGCGGGCGCTCAGCCGGAAGGGCGTCAGGCTCGGGCCGCTCCACGGCGTGCCCTTCTCCACCAAGGACCTCGTCACCACGAAGGGCATCCGCACGACGTTCGGCACGCGGCTCTACGCCGACAACGTGTCGGCCGAGGACGCGCCGATGGTGGAGCGGATGAAGGCGGCGGGCGCCATCCAGCTCGGCAAGACCAACACGCCGACGTTCGGCTGGATCGGCGCCACCCACAACCTGCTGTTCGGCGTCACGCGCAACCCGTGGAACACCGAGCGGACGCCGGGCGGATCGAGCGGCGGGGCGTCGGCGGCGGTGGCGGCCGGGCTCGGCCCCGTCGCCATCGGCACCGACGGCGGCGGCTCGATCCGGATCCCCGCCGCGTTCGCGGGGATCTTCGGGCACAAGCCGTCGTTCGGGCGGATCCCGATCTACCCGTTCAGCGCGGCGTGGAGCCTCTCGCACGTGGGCCCGATGACCCGCACCGTGACCGACGCCGCCCTGATGATGAACGCCTGCGCCGGCCCCGACGACCGCGACCAGTTCTCGCTGCCCGCGGACCGCACGGACTACGTGGCGGCGCTCCGCGGCGGCCTCAAGGGCCTGCGCGTGGCGTGGTGCGTGAACCCCGGCTACGCGCCCGCGGTGGACCCCGAGGTGGCGTCGGCGTGCGCGAAGGCGGCGCGCCGCTTCCGCGAATTCGGCTGCCGCGTGGAGGAGGTGAAGCCGGGCTGGCCCTCGCCCAAGGACTTCTTCCTCTCGATCTTCTGCGGGAGCCTGGGCGCCCGGCTCGAGGCGGCGCTGCCCGACCGCCGCGCCGACATCGACCCCGGCCTCGCCGCCCTCACCGACGGCGTCCTGCGCGCCTCGCCGACCCGCTACGTGCAGGCGTGGTTCGAGCGCCTCGCGTGGAATGAGCACCCGCGGCGGCTCTTCGAGCGCTACGACCTGCTCCTCACGCCGACCACCGCGTGTCCGCCGTTTCCGGTCGGCCTCGACAACCCCACGGAGATCGCGGGCACGCCCGTCGAGCCGTACGAGTGGATCCCGTACACGTTCCCGTTCAACATGACGGGCCAGCCCGCGGCGTCGGTGCCGTGCGGGTTCACCGCCGACGGCCTGCCCATCGGGCTGCAGATCGCCGGGCGCCGCTTCGACGACGCCACCGTGCTGCGCGCGTCCCACGCGTTCGAGCGCCTCGAGCCGTGGGCGGCGCGGCGCCCCGCGCTCGACTGACGATCCTCACAGAATACGGTAGCTGCCACGGGCCTCTACAACCCACCGCTCGGCATTAGTCTGATGCGCGGGGCTCGACTGACGCCCGCGACGTATCCGTTCGGACGCGTCTCCGCCCGGAGACGTTGACGCGCGCGCGCCCGCGCCCCACCCTCGTCGCATGACGCGGGCGGCGCGGGGACAGGCGGGCTTCTCGCTGGTCGAGCTGCTCCTCGCCCTCGCCGTGCTCGGCCTCGCCATGGCCGGCGCGCTCGCGCTGCTCGGCGCGGGTCTGTCCAGCTATGCGCTCGGCGCCGCGCGCGTGGAGGCGCAGCAGTCCACGCGCCTGGCCCTCGAGCGCATGACGAAGGAGCTGCGCGACGCCGGCTACGATCCGCGCGGCGCGGGCTTTCCCGCCATCGTCGAGGCCGAGCCCACGCGCGTGGCGTTCCAGCGCGACCTGGACGGCGACGGCGCCATCGATCCGACGCGCGAGCGTGTCACCTTCCTCCTGCGCGGCGCCGTGCTCCGGCGCGACGCCGGCGCGGGCGCGCAGCCCATCATCGAGGGCGTGCGCCGCCTCGAGCTCCACTACCTCGACGCCCACGACCGTCCCACCACGGATCCCGCGAGCGTGCGCGCGATCCGCATCCGGCTCGAGGCCGGCCTCGCCGGCCCCGGCGCGCTCATGGAGACGCAGGTCTCCCTCCGCAACTACGTGTGGTAGTGCGAGGGAGCCGAAGGCGAGCCGAGCGGATATGGAAGTGCCGTGGAACCAACCTGCGACCGCCGACCGCCGTGGAACCAACCTGGTCCGCTGGCTTCCCGAGGCCCTCTCGCACTACCGTCCCGCCCCGCGCTGACCCGACCGACCCCCAGGGGGTATCGGGCCTCTGCCCCGGGACCCCCGGGGGGTATGGGGCGACCTCCCAGGGGGTATCCCGGACCCCCTCCCGCAAGCGGCGGTAGCCAGGCGGTTGACCTCTACCAGCGGTTGACGGCTCGAGCCCCAAATTCCTCTTACAATTCCAAGATTTTTGCTTGACACCCCTCCACGCAACTACTACGATGCCCCCTCAAGTGGGAGAAATTCCCATGAAGTGGAGCAAAGGGGCATGGAGGGGGAGAGTCGCCCCCCTCGGGGGACAAAGTGTTTCGCGGACATTTCCGGCACACGATCGACCCGAAGGGGCGGCTCAGCATCCCGGCGAAGTTCCGGGAGGTGCTCGCCGACGGCTTCGGCGAACGGCTGGTGATCGCCCCGAGCGACCGAGCGCTCGACGTGTACCCGCTCAAGATCTGGGAGGAGCTGGAGCAGCGCATCGCGACCCTGCCCAAGCTCGACCGCGACGCGCGCCAGTACCGCTACGCATACCTCTCGCGCGGGCTCGACGTGACTCTCGATCCGCAGGGCCGCATCCAGATCTCGCCCGACTACCGCGAGTCGAACGGTCTCGTGAAGGACGTGCTCGTCATCGGCATGACAGATCACTTCGAGGTGTGGGACGTGGAGCGCTGGGCGCACTTCCAGCGCGACGACGGCGGCGGGCTCGACGATGTGCGCGAGCGGCTCGCCGCCAAGGGCGTGTGAGGCGCGGGTGGACGATGCGGAGCGGATCGCGCACATCCCCGTGCTGGCGGAGGAAGTGAGCTTCTTGCTGCGCCCCCGCCGCGGGGGCTGGGTGGTGGACGGGACGATCGGCATGGGCGGACACGCGGAGCGGTTGCTCGAGCGCGCGGATCCCGCCGTCCGGCTCCTCGGGGTGGATGGGGACCCCGAGGCGCTCGGACGGGCGGGCCGCCGCCTCGCGCGCTTCAGCGATCGCGTCGTGCTCCGGCATGGGAGCTTCCGCGACCTCGCGGCCCACGCCGCCGCCGCCGGGGTGGGGGAGGCGGAGGCCGTGCTGCTCGACCTGGGCCTGTCCTCGTATCAGCTCGACGAGTCCGGCCGGGGCTTCTCCTTCTCCGGCGACGAGCCGCTCGACATGCGGTTCGACCCCAGTCGGGGGCGGACGGCGGCCGACCTGCTCGGATCCCTCACGCGCGACGAGCTGCACGCGCGTGCTCGCCGAGTACGGCGAGGAGCGGCATGCCCGCCGGATCGCCGCACGCCTCGTCGAGGCGCGCGACCGGGCGCCGCTCTCCACCACCGGGGAGCTGGTCGACGTGGTCAAGCGGGCGGTGCCGCGGGCGGCCTGGCCGCCGCGGACGCACGTGGCCACGCGGACGTTCCAGGCCTTGCGCATGGCCGTCAACGACGAGCTGCCGAGCCTCGCCGAGGTCCTGCCGCAGGCGGAGGAGCTCCTCGCCGCCGGGGGCCGGCTCGGCGTCATCTCCTTCCATTCGGGCGAGGACCGCATCGTGAAGCAGGCCTTCCGGGCGGCGCCGCGTGAGCGCTACGCCGCCCTGGAGCCGGCTCCGATCCAGCCCACCCGCGACGAGATCGATCACAATCCGCGGGCCCGGAGCGCCAAGCTCCGCGTCCTCGAGCGTCTGGAGGCGTCATGACAACGCATCAGCGGAACGCCGGCGCCGCCTCGGCGCCTTGGATGATGATGGGCGGGCAGCAGGCCGCCCGCTTCCACCGGGAGACCGATCGCCGGCTCCGCCGCGCCATGATGGCGGCGCTCGCCTGCACGGCGCTCGTCGTGGGCGGGGTGGTGGGGGTGCTGGCGGTGAAGGTCCACCAAACGAAATTGTCGTACCGGATGGAGTCGCTCCGCCAGATGCGGGACGCCGCCGAGGAGCGCGTCCAGCGGCTGCGCGTCGAGGTGGCCACGCTCCGGTCGCACGCCCGCATCGAGGGCAAGGCCCGCACCGAGCTCGGCATGGTCTCGCCGGGCCGTGACCAGGTGCTCCTCGCCCGCGAGTTCGTGGCGGGCGGCAGCGGCATCTCCCGCGCGGCGCTGCCGCGCACGGCCGCCGTCGAGCGGGCGCGCCCCGGCGAGCCTCGACCCCGGTAGATGGCGTCCCACCGCGAGGCATTGGTCTGATCCGCGGGGCTTGGTAGATGCGAGATCAGGACCGGCGAGAGCGCCTGAGGCTGCGCACGCTGGTGGTGGCGACCGTGGTCGCCATCGGCTTCCTCGGGCTCGTCGGCCGGCTCGCCTACGTGCAGGTGGTCAAGCACGAGACGTACCTCAGGATCGCCGACAGTCAGCACGCCAAGACGGTCCCGCTCCGGCCCAAGCGCGGGCCGATCCTCGACCGGAACGGCCAGGTCCTCGCCGTGTCGTCCGCCACCGAGTCGCTGTTCGTGCTCCCCGCCCGGATCGACGACGCCCGCCGCCTCGCCGGGCGGCTGGCGCCCATCCTCGACGAGCCGGCCGACGACCTCGGACGCCGCCTCGCCGCGGCCAAGCGGTTCACGTTCGTGAAGCGGAAGCTCTCGCCCGCCGCGGCGCAGGCGGTGCGGGACCTCGGGGAGCCCTCTCTCGGTTTCCTCGAGGAGAGCCTGCGCCTGTATCCCAACCGGGAGCTGGCCGCGCACGTGGTGGGCTTCGAGGGGCTGGACGGGCAGGGGCTGGCGGGGGTGGAGCAGGCCTGGGACAAGCGGCTGGCCGGCCAGGAGGGCCGCGCGCTCGTGGAGCGCGACGCCCTTGGCCGAGAGGTGACGGCCGCGCCGATCGTGCTGAAGGCGCCGCGGCCGGGCAACGGCCTCGTGCTCACCATCGACGCCACGCTCCAGTACATCGCGGAGAAGGAGATCGACGCGGCGTGGCGCCGGACCCGATCGAAGGCGGCCATGGCCGTGGCCATGGACCCGCGCACCGGCGAGGTCCTCGCCATCGCGATCCGGCCCACGTTCAACCCGAACAGCTTCGCCGCCGCCACCGACGCCGAGCGGCGGAACCGCGCCGTCACCGATCCCTTCGAGCCGGGCTCGACGTTCAAGGTGATCCTCGCCGCCGCGGCGCTGGAGGAGGGCGTGGCGCGGCCCACCGACCGGATCTACGGCGAGATGGGGGCGATCAAGGTGGCCAACGCCACCATCCACGACTGGAAGCCGTGGGGCTGGCTCACCTTCGCCGAGGTGCTCGCCAACTCGTCGAACGTCGGCACGATCAAGGTTGGCCTCTCGCTGGGCCGCGAGCGGTACTACAAGTACATCTCGGGCTTCGGCTTCGGCACCCCCACGGGCGTGGGCCTACCCGGGGAGAGCCGCGGGCAGCTCCGGCCGCCCGCCCGGTGGTCCGGGCTCTCGCTGGCCACGATGTCGATCGGCCAGGAGATCTCGGTGACCGCGCTCCAGATCGTCTCCGCGTTCGCGGCGGTGGCGAACGAGGGCCGCCTCATGCAGCCGCAGATCGTGCGCGCGGTCCTGGACAGCGAGGGACGCGAGGTGCAGGGCTTCGAGCCCCGGGTGATCCGCCAGGTCATCAGCCCCGAGACCTCGCGCACGCTCATGCGCATGATGACCGGCGTCGTCGCCGGCGGCACCGGCCACCGCGCGGCCATCGCCGGCTTCGACGTGGGCGGCAAGACGGGCACGGCGCAGAAGCTCGATCCCAACACGCGCCGGTACTCTCGGGCCCCGGGCGTGCTGTCCTTCGTGGGCGTCGTGCCCGCCGAGGATCCGCGCATCGCCATGCTCGTGATGCTGGACGAGCCCAAGAATGAGAAGTGGGGCAGCGAGGCGGCGGCGCCGATCTTCGCCGCCATCGGCGGCGAGGCGCTCCGCCACATGAACCTGATGCCGCGTGACAGCCGGCCCGTCCAGATCGTGCGTGGCTCTGCGAGTGGCCTGCGAGCCGAGCCGAAGGCGAGGCGAGCGTATATGGAAATGCAGTGGAAACGACCGCTAACCGGGACCGAGTGTCCGCGAACGCAGTGGAAACAACCGCCCCCCCCGACCCAGCGCCCGCCAAGGCCGGCCTCATCGAGGAGCCGTCCGCGCGTGATGCCGTCCCTGGCCCGGCTCTCCCTGCGCCAGGCCCTCGAGGTCCTGGCCCCGCTCGACGTCCCCGTGGAGGTCGTCGGCCGCGGGATCGTGGTGGCCCAGTCCCCGCCCGCCGGAGAGCCCCTGGGGGCCGGCGCGACCTGCCGTCTGACCCTGGCCTCGCCGGCCGGCCCCGCGCCGGCCAGCCCCGCGCCGGCCAGCCCCGGGCCCGCTGGCCCCGGCAAGACCGCGCCGGCCAAGACGGCCCCGGCGAAGGCCGCGCCGGCGCCCACGGCACACGCGAAGATGGCGGCGGTCGAATCCGTCGCAAGGCCATGACCGGCCATCCCATGCCCACCGCCCCCCTGATCGACGCGCTCCCGCAGAAGACGGTCCTCGGCCGGCTTCCCGACAGCGTGGGGGCCATCGCCTACGACTCGCGCAAGGTCGGCCCCGGGGCCCTCTTCGTGGCGGTCTCCGGCCTCAAGCAGGACGGCCGGCGTTACGTGCCCGAGGCAGTCTCGCGCGGGGCGGCCCTCGTCGTGGCCGAGGCGCCGGATCCGCTCGACGGCTCGAGCACGCCGCGGGTGATCGTGCCGTCCTGCCGGGAGGCCCTGGCCCGGCTAGCCGACGCCTTCCACGGCCACCCGTCGGGCGCGCTCGCCCTGGTCGGCGTCACGGGGACCAGCGGCAAGACGACCACCGCGTTCCTCGTCGAGGCGCTGCTGCGAGCATCCGGGCACATGACGGGCCTGATCGGCACCATCGAGTACCGGATCGGCGATCGCGTGGAGGCGGCGGGCCAGACCACGCCGGAGGCAGTGGAGCTCCAGGCGCTCCTCGCCCGGATGCGCGACGCGGGCGTGACGGGGGCGGTCATGGAGGTGTCCTCGCACGCCCTCGCCCTGTCGCGCGTGGACGGCACGGACTTCGACGTGGCGGTGTTCACGAACCTCAGCCAGGACCACCTGGATTTCCACGCCTCGATGGAGGAGTACCGCCAGGCGAAGACGCGGCTCTTCTCGCTCCTCGCCGCGGGGCGGAAGCCGGGCCGGACCGCCGTCATCAACGTGGACGACCCCGCGGGCCCGACGATGGCCGCGGGGCTCGAGGTCGCGCGCCTCACGTTCGCGATGCGGTCCGCTGCCGACGTGCGCCCACGCCGCTTCACCTCCACGGGCGACGGCATCGATCTCGAGGCCGACACGCCAGCCGGCCGCGTCCTCCTCCGGTCGGCCCTGGTCGGTGAGCACAACGTGATGAATCTGCTCGGCGCCATCGGCGTCGGCGTCGCGCTCGGCATGGCCCCGGGCCGGATCGGCGAGGCAGTGGGCGCGGTGCCGGTCGTGCCCGGACGCTTCGAGCGGGTCGAGGCGGGCCAGCCCTTCCTGGTCGTGGTCGACTACGCGCACAAGCCGGACGCGCTCCAGCACGCGCTCGGCACCGCGCGCAAGCTCGTCACCGGCGACGGGCGGCTGGCCGTGGTCTTCGGGTGCGGGGGCGATCGCGACCGCGGCAAGCGCCCGCTCATGGGCGAGATCGCCGCGCGCCTGGCCGACCGCGTGTGGGTGACCTCGGACAACCCCCGCACGGAGCGGCCCGAGGCGATCATCGGCGAGATCCTGCCCGGCGTCGAGCGCGGCGGGGCGGGCGCGCGGCACGTGGCGATGGCCGACCGGCGCGCGGCCATCCGCGACGCCATCGGCTGGGCGCGCGCCGGTGACGTGCTGGTGATCGCCGGCAAGGGCCACGAGCCCTACCAGATCATCGGCGCGGAGGTGCTGCCCTTCGACGACCGGGAGATCGCCCGCGGCTTCCTCCACGCGGCGGGCCCGGGGCGGGAGGCACGGCCATAGCCCGGCGCATGCCCGTCTTCACCGTGGAGGAGATCGTGCGCGGCACCCAGGGCGCCCTCGTTTCGGGCGACCTCGGCGTGCGCGTCACCGGCATGTCGATCGACACGCGGAGCCTCGGCGTGGGTGAGGCGTTCTTCGCGATCCACGGCCACCACGGCGACGGCCACGCGTTCCTCCGCGAGGCCGCCGCGCGCGGCGCCGCCTGCGTCGTGGTCCACGCCGTGAGCGACGACCTGCCGCCCGCGGTGCCCGTGGTGCTCGTGGACGACACCACGCGCGCGCTCGGCCGGCTCGCCGCCTGGCACCGGCAGCGCTTCACGCTGCCCGTGGTCGCCGTCACCGGCTCGAACGGCAAGACCACCACCAAGGAGATGATGGCCTCGGTGCTGGAGGCGCTCGGGCCGGTGCTCAAGCCGCCGGGCAGCTTCAACAACCAGTGGGGGCTGCCGCTGACGCTCCTCGGCCTCGGCCCCGAGCACCGCGCGGTGGCCCTCGAGCTGGGGGCGAACCAGCCCGGGGAGATCGCCGCGCTCGCCGCGCTCTGCCGGCCCACCGTGGGCGTCGTCACGATGGTCGCGAGCGCCCACACCGCGTTCTTCGGCTCGCTGGACGGCGTGCAGGCGGAGAAGGGCGCGCTGGTGGCCGCGATCCCGCCCGAGGGCGCGGTGGTGCTGAACGCCGACGACCCGCGCGTCCTCGCCATGCGCGCCCGCGCGCGCGCCCGCGTGATCACGGTGAGCGCGCGGGAAGACGCCGACGTGCGCGCGGTGGGCTCCCCGGTCGAGACGGCGGAGGGTCTCACCGTCACCTTCGAGGCCCGCGGCGCGCGGCGTACGGCGCTGCTCCGCTTCGCGGGGCGGCACAACGTGGGCAACGCGCTGGCCGCCGCCGGCGTGGGGCTCGCCCTCGGCCTGCCGCTGGCCGACCTCGTCCGCGGGCTCGAGGCGGCGCGCCCGGCCGCCGGGCGCTGCGTCTGGCTCCGCGCCGGCGGGCTCACGATCCTCGACGACAGCTACAACGCCAACCCCACGTCGCTGCGCGCCGCGCTCGAGACGTTCGCGGCGGTGCGCGGGCGGCGCGTGGTCGTGCTCGCCGACATGCTCGAGCTGGGCGACATCGCGGACAGCGCGCACCGGGAGGCCGGCCGCGCCGTGGTGGCGTCCGGCGCCGCCGAGCTGATCGGCGTGGGCCCGCTCTCGCGCCTCGCCGTGGAGGCCGCGCGCGAGGCCGGGCTCGCCGAGTGCCATCACGCCGGAACGTTCGAGGACACCATGGCGCTCCTGCTGAAGCGCCTGATCCCGGGCGACGCCGTGCTCGTGAAGGGCTCGCGGGGCATGCGGATGGAGCGCGTCGTGGCCGCGCTGGTGGCCCGATTCGGAGGAGATGATGGCTGATGCTCTACCATCTCCTCGCTCCCCTCGGCCGCGAGTTCATCTTCTTCAACGTCTTCCGGTACATCACGTTCCGGACGGCGATGGCCACGGTGACCGCGCTCGTGATCTCGTTCGTGCTCGGCCCCTGGCTGATCCGGCGGCTGCGCCGGCTCCAGCACGGCGGCGACACCATCCGGGAGGACACGCCGGAGCGCCACCGGCTGAAGGCGGGCACGCCGACCTGCGGCGGGCTCATCATCCTGGCCGCGCTGCTGGGATCGACGCTCCTCTGGGCGAACCTCACGAACCGCTACGTGTGGCTGGCGGTGGCGGCGACGGCCGGGCTCGGGCTCGTCGGGCTCATGGACGACCTCGCCAAGCTCCGCACGCGCAAGGGCATCTCGGCGCGCCGGAAGTTCGGGCTGCAGCTCGGGCTCGTGGGCGCGCTGTTCGCCGCGCTCTACGTGTGGCCACCCGACGGCTTCACGACCGGCCTGGCCATCCCCTTCTTCAAGGGCTGGCTGCTCACGCTGGGCGTGCTGTGGATCCCCTTCGCGATCGTCGTGATCGTGGGCGCCTCGAACGCGGTCAACCTGACCGACGGGCTGGACGGGCTCGCCATCGGGCCGATCGTGATGGCGGGCGGGGCGTTCGCGATCATCGCCTACCTCACGGGCAACTTCCGGGCCGCCGAGTACCTGAGGATCCTGAACGTCAAGGGCACGGGCGAGCTGACGATCTTCTGCGGGGCGCTGGTGGGCGCGGCGCTGGGCTTCCTCTGGTTCAACACCTACCCGGCGCAGGTCTTCATGGGCGACGTGGGCTCCCTCGCGCTGGGCGGGGCCATCGGGACGCTCGCCGTCCTCACCAAATCGGAGCTCCTGCTGCCCCTCATCGGCGGGATCTACGTGGTCGAGGCGGGCTCGGTCATCATCCAGGTGCTCTCGTTCAAGCTCACCGGCCGGCGGGTGTTCCGGATGGCCCCGCTCCATCACCACTTCGAGCTGGCCGGCTGGGCCGAGCCGAAGATCATCGTCCGCTTCTGGATCCTGTCCTTCATGCTGGCGCTCCTCGCCCTCACGACGCTCAAGCTCCGGTGAACGCCTGTGAACGCAGTGGGGACGGACGGCGCGATGGCCGCGCTGGCCGAGCGCGGTGAGCCGTTCCGCCGGTGGCTCGAGGGACGGACGGTGTCCGTCGTCGGCCTCGCGAGGAGCGGCGTGGCCGCGGCGCGCCTGGCCCGGCGGCTCGGCGCGCGCGTCCTCGCCTCGGACGCTGCGCCCGCCGACCGTCTGCCCGCGGAGGCGCGCGCGCTCGAGGCGGCGGGCGTCGGCCTGTGGGCGGGCGGCCATCCCGCCCCGGCCTTCGCGGGCGCGGAGCTGGTCGTCGTGAGCCCGGGCGTGCCATGGGAGGCGGCGCCGCTCGAGGCCGCGCGGGCCGCCGGCGTGCCCGTGATCGGCGAGCTCGAGCTGGCGTGGCTGGTCATGGAGGGTGACGTCATCGCGATCACGGGCACGAATGGCAAGACCACGACGACCGCGCTCACCGGCGACATCCTGCGCGGGCAGCCGCGGCCCGTGCTCGTGGGCGGCAACATCGGCACGCCGCTGTCGCGCCTGGCCCTCGATGCGCCCGCCCACGGCCTCGTGGTCGCCGAGGCGTCGAGCTTTCAGCTCGAGGCGACGGCGCGCTTCCGGCCGTGGGTCGCCGCGGTGCTGAACCTCGCCCCCGACCACCTGGACCGGCACGGCTCGGTCGAGCGCTACGTGGAAGCCAAGGCGCGGATCTTCGCGAACCAGCGCCCCGGCGACCACGCCGTGCTGAACGCGGACGACCCGGCGACGGCGGCGCTGGCCGCCCGCACGCGCGCGCGCGTGGCGTGGTTCAGCCGTCTCCGGCCGGTGGCGCGCGGCGCGTTCGTCCGCGACGGCTGGGTGGTGGCGCGGCGGGACGGCGGCGACGAGCCGGTGTGCCCGCTCACCGAGATCCCGCTCCGCGGCGAGCACAACGTGGAGAACGTGCTCGCGGCCACCGCGTGCGCGCTGTGGACGGGCATGGCGCCCGCGGCCATCCGCGCGGCCATCGTGGCCTTCGGCGGCGTCGCGCACCGCATCGAGCGCGTGCGCGAGGCGGCGGGCGTCGTCTACTACAACGACTCCAAGGGCACCAACGTCGCCTCCACGGTGAAGGCGCTCGAGAGCTTCGCCGAGCCCGTGATCCTGATCGCCGGCGGCAAGGGCAAGGGCCAGGACTTCACGCCGCTCGGCGACGCCGCGCGCGGCCGCGTGCGCCACGCCGTGCTGATCGGGGTGGACCGCGGGCAGATCCGGCCCGCGCTCCGCGCCGCGGGGGCCACCGTGGAGGACGCGGACTCCATGGAGGGCGCGGTGCGCGCGGCCGCCGCCGCGGCCCGGCCCGGCGAGGTCGTGCTCCTCTCGCCGGCCTGCGCGTCGTTCGACATGTTCGACCACTTCGAGCACCGGGGCGACGTGTTCAAGGCCGTCGTCAACGCGCTCGTGCCCGCCGCGGGCGGAGGCCGCTGATGCCGCGCAAGCTCGCCCCCGACCTCTGGCTCTTCGGGCTGGTCCTGGCCCTCGTGTCGGTGGGCGTGGTGATGGTGTACTCGGCCAGCGCGATCATCGCCGCCGACCGGTTCGGCGACCCGCTGTTCTTCCTCAAGAAGCAGCTCTTCTGGGCGTTCCTCGGGATGGCCACGCTCTGGGCGGTCATGCGCGTGGACTACCGGCGGCTCGAGAAGCTGGTGGTGCCGCTCCTGGTGCTGTCCTTCGTGCTCCTGGTGCTCGTCCTCGTGCCGCCGTTCGGCCAGGCCATCAACGGGACCCGCCGCTGGTTCCGGGCCGGGCCGCTGTCCTTCCAGCCCGTGGAGCTGGCCAAGCTCGCCCTCGTCCTCTACCTCGCGGCGTTCCTGGCCCGGCGGCAGGAGCTGGTGCGGAGCTTCTCACAGGGGCTCTTGCCGCTCCTCGTGGTGGCCGGACTCATGGCCGGGCTCACCGTGCTCCAGCCCGACCTCGGCAACAGCATCGCGCTGGTGATGCTCACGCTCGGGCTCGCCTACCTCGCGGGGGCGCGGGTGTCGCACATGCTCGCCATCGCCGTGTGCGCGCTCCCCGTGGTCGCGGCCCTCATCGCGTGGAAGCCGTACCGCTGGCGCCGGATGCTCGCGTTCGTCAACCCGTGGGACGACCCGCAGGGCAGCGGCTTCCAGATCATCCAGTCGTTCCTCGCGCTCGGCAGCGGCGGCTGGCTCGGGCGCGGGCTCGGCGAGTCGAAGCAGAAGCTCTTCTACCTGCCCGAGCCGTACACCGACTTCGTGTTCGCCATCATCGGCGAGGAGCTGGGCTGGGTCGGCGCGACGGTCGTCATCGCGCTGTTCGCGCTCCTCGTGTGGCGCGGCCTCCGCGTGGGGCTGCGCGCGCCCGATCCGTTCGGCAGCTACCTCGCGCTCGGCCTCACGCTCATGCTCGCCACCCAGACGCTGGTCAACCTGGGCGTGGTCATGGGCGCGCTCCCGACCAAGGGGCTGCCGTTGCCGTTCATCTCGTTCGGGGGGTCGGCGCTGGTGACGACGATGCTCGCCGCCGGCGTGCTCCTGAACATCTCGCAGCACACCAGCACGGCCTGACCGGAGACGGAGGACGACGCGGCTCATGTACAAGCGTTACCAGCAGATCCACTTCGTGGGCGTCGGCGGCGTGGGGATGAGCGGCATCGCCGAGGTGCTGCTGAACCTCGGCTACCGCATCACCGGCTCCGACGTGCGGCGCAACGACTCCATCGAGCGCCTCGAGCGGCTGGGCGCCAAGGTCGCGATCGGGCACGAGCCCGCCAACGTGGAGGGCGCGCACGTGGTCGTGTACTCCTCGGCGGTGGCGCGCGACAACGTGGAGGTCCACGTGGCGCGGCAGCGCGGCATCCCCGTCATCCCGCGCGCCGAGATGCTCGCCGAGCTGATGCGGCTCAAGTACGGCATCGCCATCGCGGGCACCCACGGCAAGACCACCACCACGTCCATGGTGGGCGCGGTGCTGGGCGCGGCGGGCCTCGACCCCACGGTGGTGGTGGGCGGCCGCATCCACGGCCTCGGCGCGAACGCGCGGCTCGGGCAGGGGGAGTTCCTGGTCGCCGAGGCCGACGAGTCCGACGGCTCGTTCCTCAAGCTCTCGCCGACCATCGCCGTCGTCACCACGGTGGACGCCGAGCATCTCGACCACTACGCCGACCTCGACGCCATCCGCGCCGCGTTCCAGGAGTTCGTGAACAAGGTGCCGTTCTACGGCGCCGCCGTCCTCTGCCTGGACCAGCCGAACATCCAGCAGATGATCCCCGCGGTGGACAAGCGGGTGATCACCTACGGGCTCGAGTCGGGCGCGGACTTCACGGCGCGGCGGCTCGCCTTCTCGGGCACCAGCTCGCGCTTCGAGGTGCTCCACCGCGGCCGCGTGCTCGGCGAGGGCACGCTCCAGATCCCGGGCCGGCACAACGTGCTCAACGCGCTCGCCGCGGTGGCCGTCGGCCTCGACCTCGAGGTGCCGTTCGCGGCCATCCAGGAGGCGCTCGCCGGCTTCGCGGGCGTCCAGCGGCGGTTCCAGATCCGCGGCGAGGCCCGCGGCGTCCTCGTGGTGGACGACTACGGCCACCATCCCGCCGAGATCCGGGCCACCCTGGCCGCGGCCAAGGCCGGCTTCGACCGGCGCGTCATCACCGTGTTCCAGCCACACCGCTACACACGCACGCTCCACCTCCGGCAGGAGTTCCTCACCGCCTTCTACCAGTCCGACGTGCTGCTCGTGATGGACATCTACGCGGCGGGCGAGGCGCCGATCGAGGGCGTGAACGCGCGAGACCTGGCCGAGGGCATCGCCGCCCACGGCCATCGGGAAGTGCACTACGTGGACGGCGACCGCGAGGGCATCCTCGACTTCCTCGTCTCGTCCACGCGCCCGGGGGACCTCGTCCTCACCCTGGGCGCTGGGGACGTGGGGCAGCTGGGTGGCGAGCTCGTCACCCGGCTCGGAGCGCTGCCCCACGATCCCTCCAACAGGAGATAGGCATGCTCGGAGAGATCCGCGGCGAGGTGCGGTTCAAGGAACCCCTCAGCTACCACACGTCCCTGCGCATCGGCGGTCCCGCCGACTTCTTCATCGTGCCGCAGGACGTGGAGGACATCCGCCACGCCCTCGGCTTCGCGGAGAAGGAGGGGCTGCCCGTCGAGGTCGTCGGCGGCGGCAACAACCTGGTCGTCCGCGACCGCGGCATCCGGGGCGTGGTGTTGCGGCTGGAGGGCTGCCTCGGCCGCGCCGACTTTCACGGCGAGGAGGCGGTGGCCGGCGCGGGCGTGGGCCTGTCCGCGCTCATCCGCGAGGCCGCCGGCCTGAACCTGGGCGGCATCGAGTGCCTCGTGGGCATCCCCGCCACCATCGGCGGCGCGGTGGCGATGAACGCGGGCACCCCGGACGGGTGGATCGGCGACTTCGTCTCCGCGGTGTACTTCCTGCACCCCGACGGCACGCTCGGCGAGTTCAAGCCAGGCACGGGCACCTTCGGGTACCGCGCCTTCGCCGCGCCGCCCGGGGCGGTGCTGATCGGCGCGCGGCTCCGGCTGCACCGGCGCCCTCACGCCGACATCCTCAAGGACATCAAGCTCAGGCTCAAGCAGAAGAAGTCGAGCCAGCCGCTCGCGCTCGCCTCGGCGGGCTGCGTGTGGAAGAACCCCACCGGCGAGCTCGCGCACAAGATGCTCGAGAAGGTGGGCCTCCGCGGCAAGCGGCTGAACGGCGCGGAGATCTCGGCCAAGCACGCGAACTTCATCGTCAACCGCGGCGGCGCGATCGCGGCGGACGTGATCGCGCTCATGGACCTCGCGCGTGAGCGCGTGAAGAACCATTTCGGCATCACCCTCGAGCCGGAGATCCGCATCCTGGGGGAGGGCTAACCAGATGGCCCGGCTGTCGGCGCTGTCCCCCGCGGGGTCGAGCGCGAGCTGGAGGACCTCGCCACGATCCGCGGCCTGACCGCGGGCCAGCGCGTGAGCCGCCGGCGCGTCCGGCGCCGGCGCCTGGAGGGCAGCCGGCGGCTCGTCGTCGGCGTCCTCTCCGTGGTGGGCGCGGTCGTCCTCGCCGCGGGCGCCGGGCTCGGGGCGCGCTTCCTCCTGACGTCGCCGCGGTTCGAGGTCTCGGAGGTCGAGGTGCGGGGCACGAGCCGGCTCAGCCCCGAGGACGTGATCCGCGCCTCGGGCATCGGGCGCGGCGACAACCTGTTCCGCGTGGATCCCGCGGCGGCCCGGATGGGCGTGGAGACCCTGGCGCAGGTCCGGCGCGCCGAGGTGGTCCGGTCGTGGCCGAACCGGGTGGCCATCGTGGTCGAGGAGCGCCGGCCGTTCACGCTGGTGCACAGCGGACACCTGCACTGGATCGACGAGGACGGCGTGGCCATGGGGGCGCAGTCCCGTGCCGTCTCGGTGAGCCTGCCCGTGATCAGCGGGCTCGACGCCGGCGACCTGTCCGCCGAGGGCCGGGCGCCGTCGGCCCGCGTGAGCGCCGGCCTCGCGCTCCTGCGGATGCTCCTGCGCACGGGCAGTCCGCTGACGAGCCAGATCTCCGAGGTCGACGTGAGCCGCCACGACGGGCCCGTCCTCTACACGGTGGACGGCGTCGAGGTGCGGATCGGCACCGAGGAGTGGGATGCGCGCATCCCGCGGCTGATGGGCGTGCTCGCCCAGCTCGCCTCCTCCGGCGAGGCGGTGAGCGCGATCGACCTGCGCTTCCGCGACCAGGTCGTCCTCAAGCCCGCGGTCCACTAGGAGCGACGATGTCGAGAGCGCGAGGACGGCAGCTCATCGCAGGGCTCGACGTGGGCACGACCAAGACCTGCTGCGTGATCGCCGAGGTGGCGGCGGCCGGGTCGCTCGAGATCGTCGGGCTCGGCATGGCGCCCTCGAAGGGCCTGCGCAAGGGCGTGGTGGTCAACATCGACTCCACGGTGGAGTCGGTGAAGCAGGCGGTGGCCGAGGCCGAGCAGGTGGCCGGCCTCGAGATCTCCTCCGTGCTCGCCGGGGTGGCCGGCGGCCACATCCGCGGGATCAACAGCCGCGGCGTCATCGCGGTCTCGGGCAAGCATCGCGAGGTGAGCCAGGCCGACGTGGACCGCGCGCTCGAGGCGGCGAAGGCCGTGAACCTGCCGCCCGACCGCGAGGTGATCCACGCGCTGCCCCAGACCTACATCGTGGACGACCAGGACGGCGTCAAGGAGCCGCTCGGCATGTCCGGCGTGCGCCTCGAGGTCGAGGTGCACCTGGTGACGGGCGCGGTCACGTCCGTGCAGAACGTGATCCGGAGCGTCAACCGCGCCGGGCTCCAGGTGCAGGACATCGTGCTCGAGCCGCTCGCGTGCTCGGAGGCGGCGGTCTCCGCGGAGGAGAAGGAGCTGGGCATCCTGCTGATCGACCTCGGCGGCGGCACCACGGGCGCCGCGCTCTTCCGCGACGGCGCCCTCTGGTACACGGGCATCCTGCCGCTCGGCGGCGATCACATCGCCAACGACATCGCGATGGGGCTCCGCACGCCCACCGCCGACGCCGAGGACCTCAAGAAGCGGCACGGCTGCGCCCTCACCGCGCTCGTGCGCGAGGAGGAGACGGTGGACGTGCCGTCGGTGGGCGGCCGGAAGCCGCGGCAGTTCTCGCGGCAGATTCTCTCCGAGATCATCCAGCCGCGCGTCGAGGAGATCTTCACGCTGGTGGCGCGGGACGTGGCGCGCGCCGGCTTCCAGGACGTGGCCGCGGCGGGCGTGGTGGTGACGGGCGGGACGTCGATCATGCAGGGCGTGCCGGAGCTGGCCGAGCAGATCTTCGACCTGCCGGTGCGCCGCGGGATGCCGAGCGGGGTGGGCGGGCTCGCCGACGGCGTGCGCAGCCCGATCTACTCCACCGCCGTCGGCCTCGCGCTCTACGGGGCGCGCGGCCACCGGGGCGCCGTCGCCGCCGACGGGGGCGACGGATCGTTGATGACGCGGGTCCGCGAGTGGCTGTCCGGACTCTTCTGATCACATGGGGATTCGCCTTGATGCCGATGAATCCCCTGATGCCGATGAACCCAATGACGCCAATGAAAAGGAGGAGCTGATGGTCGACGGGCGGGGACGGCGGCCGGTATTCGAGCTGGCGGAGGAGCGCGACACGGCCAAGATCAAGGTCATCGGGCTCGGCGGCGGAGGCTCCAACGCGGTCAACCGGATGATGGAGGCGCGCTTCACCGGCGTGGACTTCATCGTCGCCAACACCGACGCGCAGGCGCTCCGCGCGTCGACGGCGCCGGTGAAGCTCCAGCTCGGCGCGCAGCTCACGAAGGGCCTGGGCGCGGGCTCCGACCCCACGAAGGGCCGGAACGCCGCGGAGGAGGACCGCGACGAGATCACGCGCGTCCTCGCCGGCGCCGACATGGTCTTCGTGACCGCGGGCCTCGGCGGCGGCACCGGCACGGGGGCCGCGCCCGTCGTGGCCGCCATCGCCCGCGACCTCGGCATCCTCACGGTGGCGGTGGTGACCAAGCCGTTCACCTTCGAGGGACACCGGCGCGCCCAGCAGGCCGAGGCGGGCATGGCCGAGCTGCGCGGCGTGGTCGACACGCTGATCACGATTCCCAACCAGCGTCTGCTCGCCGTGGTGGACCGCGGCACGCCGCTCCTGGAGGCCTTCAAGGTCGCGGACTCGGTGCTCCTGCAGGCGGTGCAGGGCATCTCCGACCTGATCCTCGTCCCCGGGCTGATCAACCTGGACTTCGCCGACGTGCGCACGATCATGTCCGGCATGGGCATGGCGCTGATGGGCGCGGGCACGGGCAAGGGCGAGCATCGCGCGCTCGACGCCGCGCAGAAGGCCATCGCGAGCCCGCTGCTCGACGAGACCTCGATCGAGGGCGCCCGCGGCATCCTGATCAACTTCACGGGCGGCGGCGACCTGTCGATCCACGAGGTGGAGGAGGCGGCGCGCATCGTCCAGGAGGCCGCGCACGAGGAGGCCAACATCATCTTCGGCGCGGTGATCGACGAGAGCCTGCACGACGAGGTGCGCATCACGGTGATCGCGACCGGCTTCACCGAGCGCAAGGAGTCGTCGGCCTCGGTGTCGGGCAAGGTCGTGGACATGCCGGCGCGGCCCTCGCGGCCGACCGCGACGCCGAGCTGGCGGCGCCGGCTGATGCCTGACGTGCGCGCGGAGGGCGAGGGCGGCGTGGAGGAAGACCTCGAGGTGCCGGCCTTCCTCCGGCGCCAGGCGGACTAGCGGGCCTCGCGGGTGCGTTGACTGGCGCGCGCTTCACGGCGCGCGTGGGCGGGCGGCGGGGAGGCACCTGGGGTCGCGGGACCACGCCGCACGCGTGCGCTGCCCCGTTGCGGCTGGGCTCCATCCGGGCGGGCGGGGTCCGATGACCGAAGGAGGGGAAGGGCCGCCTCGACCCCAGGTGCCTCCCCGCCGCCCACCCGCGACGCGCTGTTGACGTCGCCCAGGTGCGAGCGCAACAGCGTGGCCGCGCAACAGCGGAGTCAGACCCTCGCGCAACGAAGTCACGCCGGTTCAGTAGCGTTGCGTGGGGGCGGTGGGTTGGCACCTGGGGTCGTGGCGGCCCTTCCCCTCCATCCGGCGTCGGAAAACGCGCGCCCGGGTGGAGCCCAGTTCCAGCGGGGCAGCGCACGCGTGCGGCGTGGTCCCGCGACCCCAGGTGCCAACCCACCGCCCCGCCCTCGCGCGCGTGACCGACGTGTCCTACCGGGCGCCGCGTTCAGACGGAGGCGATGGTGGGGAACCGGGGGCGGCGGGGGTGAGACAATGACGCGCGCATGACGGAGCCGCCCACCTACCTGACGTCGCCGCTGCTCGAGCGCGAGGGACTGGCGCACCTCTTCACGACCCGTCACTTCCCGGGGCACCGCGCGCCCGAGAACCCCGCCGCGCCCTTCGCGACGCCGGAGGCGGCCGCGCTCGCCGCGCGGGCCGGGCTCGACGGCGTCGCCGCGGCGTTTCTCAAGCAGGTGCACGGCGCCGACGTGGTCCGCGTCGTCGAGGGTGGGTTCGCCGGCATGGGCGACGCCCTGATGTCCGAGCGTCCCGCGTTGCCGCTGGCCGTCTTCACCGCCGACTGCCTGCCCGTCGTCCTCTACGACCGGCGGCGCGCGCGCCTGGCCATCGCGCATGCGGGGTGGCGCGGCACCGTCCGCTCCGTCGTGCCGGCGGCGGTGGCGGCGATGGTGGCCGCGGGCAGCCGGCCCGCGGACCTGGTCGCGGCGGTCGGCCCCTCGATCGGCCCGTGCTGCTACGAGGTGGATCGCCCCGTCATCGACGCGTTCGCCGCCGCGTTCCCGGGCGCGTGGGCGTCGTGGGTGACGCCAAGGGGCAAGGACGCGGGGGGCGAGGAGCGGTGGATGCTCGACCTGTGGATGGCGAACGAGGCCCAGCTCCGTGGCGCGGGCGTCGTCCCGTCGGGCGTGGACAACCTCCGGCTCTGCACCTCGTGCCGGCTCGATCTCTTCTTCTCGTACCGCCGGGGCGCGCGCGGGCGCCTCGTGACGGCGGCGGCCATCCCGCGGGCCCCGGCGGCCCGTGAGGCGGCGTGCTAGAATCCCAACGCCGTGAGCGCGGAAACCGAGATCCGGGCGAATCTCGAACGTGTCGGCGAGGCGATCGCGCGCGCGTGCCAGCGCTCGGGCCGCCGGCCTGACGAGGTCCAGCTCATCGCGGTGTCCAAGACCATGCCGGTCGAGCGCATCCGCGCCGCGGTGGCGGCGGGGGCGACCGCGCTCGGCGAGAACCGGGTGCAGGAGGCGCGTGACAAGATCGATGCGCTCGGCCATCCGGTGCCGTGGCACCTCATCGGCTCGCTCCAGACCAACAAGGCGCGGGACGCCGCCCGCCTCTTCGACTGGGTCCAGTCCGTCGACCGGCTCGAGCTCGCCGTGGAGCTCGACCGGCGGGCGCACGCCGCGGGACGCACGCTGAGCGTCCTGCTCCAGGTGAACCTGGGCGACGAGCCGCAGAAGGGCGGCGTGGCCGTGGACGAGGCCAAGCGCCTCCTCGACGGAACGGCCGGGCTCGGCAACGTGCGCGTCCTGGGCCTGATGGCGATCCCGCCGCACGCGGACGACGCGGAGGCCACGCGCCCCCACTTCCGGAAGCTGCGCGAGCTGGGGCAGGCGCTCGGTCTGCCGCACCTGTCCATGGGCATGAGCGCGGACTTCGAGGTGGCGATCGAGGAAGGCGCCACGATCGTGCGCGTGGGCACCGCGATCTTCGGCGCGAGGACGGCGCGAGCGTGAGCATCGCGGGCAAGCGGGTCGGCTTCGTCGGCGCCGGCAACATGGGCGACGCCCTGATCAAGGGCATCCTCCAGGCCCGCCTCGTGCCCGCGGACGGGATCCTCGTCACCGAGCCCCGGGCCGACCGGCTCGCGCAGATGGTGAAGCAGTACGGCATCCGCGCGTGCGCCGACAACGCCGCGCTCGCCGCCGCCGCCGACGTGATCGTGCTCGCGGTGAAGCCGCAGATCATCGCCGCCGTCGCCGCCGAGCTGGCGCCGGGCCTCGCCGGGGGCAAGCTCGTCATCTCGATCGCCGCCGGGGTGCCGACCGCCGCGCTCCGGGCCCACCTGGCGCCGCCCACGCGGCTGATCCGCGTCATGCCGAACACGCCGGCCCTCGTGCTCGAGGGCGTCACCGCCATCGCCCGCGGGCAGGGGCTCGCGCCCGGCGACCTCGAGACCGCCCAGGAGCTGTTCCGGGCCGTGGGCCGCGTGGTCGTCCTGGACGAGGACGCGATGGACGCGGTCACCGGTCTCTCCGGCTCCGGGCCAGCCTACGTCGCCATCGTCATCGAGTCGCTCGCCGACGGCGGCGTGAAGATGGGCCTCGACCGCGCCACGGCCATGACCCTCGCCGCCCAGACCGTCCTGGGCTCGGCCAAGCTCGTGCTCGAGACGGGCGCGCATCCGGGCCAGATCAAGGACATGGTGGCGTCACCCGGCGGCACCACGATCGCCGGCATCGCGGCGCTGGAGGAGGGCGCGGTCCGGCACACGTTCATCAGCGCGGTGGAGCGGGCCACCGAGCGCTCGCGCGAGCTCGGGAAAGGGCGATAGTGCTCAGCTACAACCTCGTCAACTTCATCGGCTGGATCCTCAACATGTACTCGTGGGTGATCATCATCGCGGCCCTCATGACGTGGGTCAACCCCGATCCGCGCAACCAGATCGTGATCTTCCTCCGCCGGGTCACCGAGCCGGTGCTGGAGCCCGTGCGCCGCATGCTGCCGCCGTGGAAGACGGGCGGGCTCGACCTCTCGCCGTTGATCGTGCTGGTCGCCATCCAGTTCGTGGAGCGCGTGGTCCTACCCGCCCTGCTCTAGAGCCCCGCGCATCAGACTAGTGCCGAGCGGTGGGACTGTAGAGGCCCGTGGCGGTTACCGTATTCTGCGAGTCACTACTGAGCAGGGTCGAGGGCCCAGAGGAGACGGGTCGTGCGCATCAGCCCGATGGACATCCGCCAGCAGCAGTTCACCGTCAAGATGTTCCGCGGCTTCCACGTCCAGGAGGTGGACGCCTTCCTCGAGGAGGTCGCCGAGGACTTAGAGGCGGTGCTCAAGGAGAACACGCTCCTGAAGGAGCAGCTCGAGGCGCTGGAGGAGCGCACGCGCGGCATGGAGGAGCGCGAGCAGATCCTGCAGCAGACCCTCGTCACCGCGCAGCGGATGAGCGACGAGATGAAGGAGACGGCCCGCCGCGAGGCCGACGTCATCCGGCGAGAGGCCGCGCTCGCGGCGGAGCGCCAGCTCGAGGCCGTGCGCGCCGAGGAGGCGGCGGTGCGCGCGGAGATCGGCGCGCTGAAGCGCCAGCGCCGTCACGTGGCCGAGGGGCTGCGCTCCACGCTCCAGATGTACCAGCGGCTGATCGAGCAGGACCTCGCCGGGGGCCGGGAGCTTCCCGGCGGCCCCGCCGCCGATGCCGAATCGAGCGACACCGCCGTCTGAGCCGGCGCTCCTCGCGGTGCGCGTGCAACCCCGGGCCTCGCGCGACGAGGTGGTGGGCTGGCAGGGCACGGCGCTGCGGGTGCGCGTGAGCGCGGCGCCCACGGACGGCCGCGCCAACCAGGCAGTGACGGCGCTCCTGGCCCGGGCCCTCGACGTGTCGCCGTCGTCGGTCGAGCTGGTGCGGGGCCACGCGTCGCGCGACAAGCTCTTCCGCGTGGCCGGCCTGCCGCTTCCCGACCTCCGCGCCCGCCTCGACGCCGCCCGATGATCTCGCCCATCCGCTGGGCGGACGGGCGGCTCTGGCTGCTCGACCAGCGCCGGCTCCCCGTGGAGGAGGTCGAGCGCCCGTGCGTGGACTGGCGCGAGGTGGCGGACGCGATCCGCACCCTCGCCGTGCGCGGGGCGCCCGCGATCGGCGTGGCCGCGGCCTTCGGCGTGGCGCTCGCCGCGCGGGCGAGCGCGGCCACCGAGCCCGCCGGGCTCACCGCCGACCTCGACGAGGCCATCGCCGGCCTCGGCGCCACGCGCCCCACCGCGGTGAACCTGTTCTGGGCGCTCGAGCGGATGCGCGGCGTGGCACGCGCCGGGCGCGACCTGCCGGTGGCCGCGCTCCGCGACCGCCTCCTCGCCGAGGCGCGCGCGATGCTCGACGAGGACGTGGCGGCCAACCAGCGCATGGGCGCGCACGGCGCCGCGCTGGTGCCGGCGGACGCGCGCATCCTCACCCACTGCAACACCGGCGCGCTCGCCACCGCGGGCTACGGCACCGCGCTCGGCGTGGTGCGCGCCGCCCACGGGCGCGGGCTCGTGCGCGAGGTCTGGGTGGACGAGACGCGGCCGGTGATGCAGGGCTCGCGCCTCACCGCGTGGGAGCTGGTCAAGGAGGGCATCCCCCACCGCGTGATCTCCGACGTGGTGGCGGCGCAGGTGATGCGAGAGGGCCGGGTGGACCTCGTCATCACCGGGGCGGACCGGATCGCCGCCAACGGCGACACCGCGAACAAGATCGGCACCTACGGCCTCGCCGTGCTCGCGCGCCATCACGGGATCCCGTTCTACGTGGCCGCGCCCGTCTCGACGATCGACCCGTCCACCGCCTCCGGCGCGGCGATCGTCATCGAGGAGCGCGACCCCGCCGAGGTGCGCGGGGTGGCCGGCCGGCAGACCGCGCCCGCGGAGTCGCCCGTGTACAACCCCGCCTTCGACGTGACGCCGGCCGAGCTGATCACGGCGATCGTCACCGAGCGCGGCGTGTTCCGCCCGCCGTACGCGTTCGGCGCGCTGTCCGTGAACGCCCAGCGGTGTCCCTGAAGGGGCCGCGGTGTCCCTGAACGACGAGACCGACCTGTCGCTCGAGTACCATCGGCGCACCGCGCACTCCCCGGCGTCGGTGCGCGCGTCGGGACGGCAGCTCGACTGGGACGTGAAGCCGTCCCCGTTCAAGATCTACCCGGACCTGCCGCCGATCGCGCTCTCCCGGGACCTGCCTCCGCTCGAGCCGGACACGTTCGCCGCGCTGTCGGGATCGCCGCCGCCCGCCGCTCCGCTCGACCGCGACCGGCTCGCCGCGCTCCTCTTCTTCGCCGCCGGCGTGACCCGCCGCGTGAGCTATCCGGGCGGCGGCGAGACGTACTTCCGCGCCGCCGCGTCCACCGGCGCGCTCTACCAGACCGAGGTCTACGTGGTGGCCGGCGACGTCGACGGCGTGCCGCCGGGCGTCCATCACTACTCGCCCGGCGACCACGCGCTCCGCGCGCTGCGCGACGGCGATTTTCGGGCCGTGCCCGCGGTGGCCGCGGCCGACGACGACCTCGCCGGCGCGGCCGCGACCGTCGTGCTGTCCGGCCTCTACTGGCGCAACACCTGGAAGTACGGGGCGCGCGGCTACCGTCACCTCTTCTGGGACGCGGGGACGATGCTCGCCAACCTCCTCGCCGCGGCGAAGGCGCTGGGCCTGCCCGCGCGGATCGTGACCGGCTTCGTCGAGCGGGAGGTGAACGGGCTCCTCGGCCTCGACCCCGCCACGGAGGGCGCGCTGGTGCTCGTGCCCGTGGGCGCGCCCCGCGGCTCGGCGCCGGTGGCGCCCGTGGTCGCCCCGCTCGCCCACCGCGTGATCCCGCTCTCCGCGCGCGTGGTCGACGAGCCGCTCCTGCGCGAGGCCTACGCCGTCTCCTCGCTCGACTCGGAGGCGGAGGTGATGGACTGGCGCGAGCGCCCGGCCGGCGAGGCGCTTCCGGCCGGCGCGGCCAGCGTGGCGCTGCCCGCCCCGCGCGCCGCCGCGGGCCGGAGCCTCGGCGACACGATCCTCTCCCGCGGCTCGACGCGACGCTTCTCCGGCGAGGCGATCACGCTGGCCGAGCTGTCGAGCGCGCTGTTCCACGCGACGCGGCCGGCGCCCGCGGACGTGCCGGACGGGCTGGTGGACCTCTACGTGGCCGTGCACGCGGTGGACGGGCTGGCCGCGGGCGCGTACGCGTACCGGCCGCGCGAGCACGCCCTCGATCTCCTGAGAGCGGGGGACGTCCGGGCCGACTCCGCGTTCCTCTGCCTGGAGCAGGCCCTCGGCGGCACGGGGAGCGCCACCGTGTTCTTCCTGGCCGACCTCGGGCAAGTGCTCGGGCGCTTCGGCAACCGCGGCTATCGGGCGGCCAACCTGGAGGCGGGGCTGATCGGCGGCCGCCTCTACCTGGGCGCCTACGCCCAGCGGTTCGGCGCCACCGGGCTCACGTTCTACGACGACGACGTGGTGCGCTTCTTCTCGCCCCACGCCGCGGGCAAGGACGCCATCTTCGTCACCGCGCTCGGCCGCTCCGTGCGCGCCGGTGCTGCGCCGATCCCCGTGCGCGACCGCCTGCGCGGCTGACGCGCGTCAGAAGTACGCGAGTAGCCTCCCGCAGCTCACCGCGCCCGTCCAGCACACCAGCGAGATCGCGGCGGCCAGCCTGGCGCGGGCCGGGGCGTCCACGCCGGTGTCCCACGCGGCGACGCCGCGGAACGGCCAGCGGTCGAACGCGGCGGCGTTCAGCACGGCGACCAGGATCAGCACGAGCTTGAGGCGGAACGCCGGGTTGTCCGCGAACTCGGTGGCGTGGGCGGCGAACATCATCGCGCCCGTGGGCGCCACCACGCCGAAGGCGCCGCGCGCCCAGCGGAGGAGGTGACGCGCGAGGGCGCTGACCGGCAAGCCCCGGCCGAGCCCGAGCAGGCGGAGGTCGAAGAAGAATCCCGCGCCGACCACGACGATGAAGCCCAGGATGTGGAGGATCTCGACGATCGGGTAGAGCCACTGCCACTGGCGCATGGCCACGGCCAGCGCTGAGGTCTCGAGCCAGACGAGCCAGGCCGCGCCCTCCGGAGGATGCATCAGGGCGCCGGCCGCCGGGCCCGGCGGCCGGTCATCGGAGCTCGGTGGTCTTGCCGTCGATCGTGATCCGCTCGGCCCGGAGCTCGTCGCCGTCGGTGCGGTGCGGGTAGCCGACCACGGTGGCCGTCACGCCCGCCTTCAGCATCGCCCGGGGCAGCCCGCGGTTCTCCATGCGGGTGGGCGGCGCCAGCACCACGACCCAGAGCTTGCCGGGCGTCTGGAGCTTCACGTAGCCATGCGGGTGCTCGTAGCCCGCCTCGGCGATGGAGCCGGAGAGCGTCATCTCCCGCGCGGCGTCGTAGCTGCTCCACCCGTGGTGGGCCGCCGCGGCGCCGGCGAGCGCGAGGAGAGAGGCGGCGAGCGCGGAGACGAGCACGGCGTGTCGCATCGATTGCTCCCTTCGGCCCCCAGGATACATGGGAGCGCCGCCGGCGCCCACGGGCGGACGGGACTGGGGCGGGACGGGGGAACCCCGTATACTCGGCGGGGCGGATCATCGATGAATCCCTGGCCCATCGTCTGGACGCTGCTGCTCCTCGCCGCGACCGTCGCCGCTCCCGCGCCGGCCGACGCGCAGAGCCCGCGCGTGTACCGCATCGGGGTCATCGCCAACGCGCTCGAGACCGCGGACGGGCCGAACTTCGAGGCGTTCCTGGCCGGCCTCGCCAAGCTGGGCTACATCGGGGACAAGAACCTCGACATCGTGTGGCGCTCCTCGGAGGGCGACTTCGAGGCGCTCCCTGGCCTGGCCGCCGACCTCGTCCGCTCGAAGGTGGACCTGATCGTGGCGACCTCGCTCCAGCCCGCGCGGGCCGCCGCCGCCGCGACCAAGACGATCCCCATCGTGTTCGTGGTCGGCGCCGATCCGGTCGCGCACGGCCTGGTCGCAAACGTCGGGCGCCCGGGGGGCAACGTTACCGGCTTCGCCACGTACCAGCCCGTGGAGCTCGGCAGCCGGGTGGTCCAGCTCCTCCGCGAGGTCTCCCCCGGCCTGTCCCGCCTGGCCGTGCTCACGAACCCGTCGAACCCGGTGCATCGCGAGCTGATGTCGCAGCCGCTCGCCACCGCCGCGCAGAAGGCGGCGATGACGCTGGTCCCGCTGGAGATCCGCGCGCTCAACGAGCTGCCGGGCGCCTTCGAGATGGCGACCCGCGAGCGCGCCCAGGCGCTCTACGTGCTCGGCGACATCCTCGCGTTCATCTACCGGACGCGCATCGTGGACCTCGCCGCGCGCAACCGGCTCCCCGCGATCTACTCGTCGCGGCGGGCGGTGGAGGTGGGCGGGCTCATGTCCTACGGCCCGGACCTGCGCGACCTGTTCCGGCGCGCGGCGGTCTACGCGGATCGGATCCTCAAGGGCGCGCGGCCGGGAGAGCTGGCGGTGGAGCAGCCCACGAAGTTCGAGCTGGCGGTGAACCTCAAGACGGCGCGGGCGCTCGGGATCACCATCCCCGAGTCGGTCCGGCGCCGCGCCGATCACGTCATCCAGTAGCGGCGGCCGGGAGGTAGCGGCCAGCGTCTAGCGGAGGCAGCGCTCGAGCAGCCGGGCGAGGTCTCCCACCATGGGCTCGGCGAGCAGCGTGGGCTCGTGGCCCCGGCAGCTCGTGGATCGCGACGCTTCCGCCGCCGAGTCCCTTCCAGCCGAGCCAGGGATCGCCGTGGTGCCGGGCGGGAAGCTCGCTCCACCGGAACAGCGTGATGGTCCCCGGGTAGACCTCTGGACGGTAGGAGCGCGCGGCCGCGATGGCGGCCGCCTCCACGCGCTCGACGGCGGCGTCGAGCGCTGACGGAATCTGCCGCCACGCCCCGATCCTCTCCCGCGCGGACGTGGCCGCGCGCCCCACGCCCATCGCCACCGCCTCGCGCATCCGGCCGAGCACGTAGCCGGGGCGCTCGGCCGGCATGCGCCGGAGCAGGTGGTCCAGCTCGAACCTCGCCCGCAGCCGTAGGTCTCGCGCGACCCTGCGGCCGCGGGGCAGCGGCGGCCGGCGATAGGTCTGGAGGAGGGCGAGCAGCGCTACCTCCTCGCCGGCCGCGACGAGCTGCCGGGCCATCTCGAAGGCCACGGTGCCGCCGAAGCAGTAGCCGGCGAGCGCGTACGGCCCGCGCGGCTGGACCGCCCGGATCTCGCCCAGGTAGTGCGCCGCCATCGCCTCGATGCTCGCGTGCGGCTCGTCGCGGCCGTCGAGCCCGCGGGCCTCGAGGCCGAACACGGGCTGGTCGGGCCCGAGGGCGTCGGCCAGCTCGCGGTAGCACAGGACGTGTCCGCCGTGCGGGTGCACGCAGAAGAGCGGCCGCTTGCCGCCGCGTGGCTGGATCGCGACCAGGCATGACCGCGGTGGCGCCCAGCCCTTCGCGCGGAGCCGCTCGGCCAGCAGCTCGACCGTGGGCGCTTCGAAGAGCGTGGCCAGCGGAAGCCGCCGGCCGGAGCGCCGCTCGATCTCGGCGAAGAGACGCGCGGCGAGGAGGGAATGGCCGCCCAGCTCGAAGAAGCTCTCGCGGATCCCCACCGGGCGCACCTGCAGCAGGGACTCCCAGATCTTCGCCAGCTCGGTCTCCACGCCGTCGCGGGGCAGCACCGAGCCGGCCGCGCAGTCGAGCGCGGGCGCAGGCAGCGCCTTCCGGTCGATCTTCCCGTTGGGTGTGAGCGGCAGGCCGTCGAGGAGCACGAGCGCCGCGGGCACCATGTAGGCCGGGAGCCGGTCCCGGAGGAACGTGGTGATCTCGGCCGTCGTGGCCGCGGCGCCCTGCGCGAGCTCGACGTAGCCGACCAGCGACGGCTGTCCGGCCACGTCTTCCCGCAGCACGACGACGCTGGCGCGCACTCCGGGATGGCGGGAGAGCGTGGCGTCGATCTCATCCAGCTCGATGCGGTGTCCGCGCAGCTTGACTTGATGGTCCAGGCGGCCCAGGAACTCGAGGCTTCCGTCCTCCAGGTAGCGCGCGAGGTCACCCGTGCGGTAGAGACGGGCACCGCCGAAGGGGTCCGGCACGAAGCGCTCCGCCTCCACGTCGCGCGCGAGTTCGCCCGTCCGGTAGAAACGGACCGCGCCGAACGGATCGGGCACGAAACGCTCCGCGGTGCGCACGGGATCGTGGAGGTACCCGCGGCCCACGCCGACGCCAGCCACGCAGAGCTCGCCGGCCACGCCCACTGGCACCACGTCGCCGCCGCGGTCGAGGATGTAGATGCGCGTGTTCAGGATCGGCCGGCCGATCGGCACGCGTGCCGCGTCAGCGGGCGGCGCGGCCCTCACCACGTGGTGGGTCACGTCGTCCGAGCACTCCGTGGGCCCGTACGCGTTCACGAGAGGGATGGTGGGATACCGGCCGAGCCAGCGGCGGCACAGCTCGGGCGGCAGGGCCTCGCCGGTGGCGATGAGCCAGCGCAGGCGCGCCAGATCGAGCCCGTCGGCGGCGGGCTCCTCCAGCGTGACCGCGAGCAGCGACGGGACCACCTGGAGGATCGAGACGCCCTCGCGCGCCACGAGCTCGAGGAGGCGGCGCGGATCGTGCGCCGTCTCGTCGCCGACGATGCGCGTGCACCCGCCCACGACGAGCGCGGACAGGAATTGCCACACCGAGATGTCAAAGCACTGCGACGCGGTCTGCGCCACGGTGTCGTCCGCGGTGAGGCGCAGTGCGTCGACCTTGGCATGGAGGTGGTTGAGCATGCCGGCGTGCTCGACCATGGCGCCCTTCGGCACGCCCGTGGAGCCCGAGGTGTAGATCACGTAGGCGAGGTCCCGCGGCCCTGAGCGCGGGGGGAGGTCCGTGTCCGCGTGGCCCTCGGCGAGCGCCTCCGCCACGGTGAGGACCGCTGGCCGCGGCCCGTCGGGAAGCGACGCGAGGGCGCGATCGATCGCGGGGCGGAGGTCCGGCGCGACGATCACCAGGCTCGCTCGGCTCTGGCCCAGCACCTCGGCGAGACGGCCCGCCGGATGCCGGGGATCCAGGGGGAGGTACGCGCCGCCCGCCTTCCAGACGCCGAGGATGGCCAGCAAGAGGTCGTTGTCGCGCTCGCCAAGGAGCGCCACCACCCGATCTGGACCGATCCCGCGCTCGACCAGCGCCCGCCCCAGGCGGTTCGCGCGCGCGTTCAGCTCGGCGTACGCGAGCGACTCGCGGTCGTCCACGGCGGCCACCACGGTGGGCGTCCGCGCCGCCCACTCCGCCAGGATCTCCGGGACGCGGCGGTCGAGGGCCACGCGTCGATCGGTGGCGTTCCACTCCTCCACCAGGCGGCGGCGCTCGGACGCGTCGAGCAGTGGCAGCGACGACACCGTGCGGCTCGGGTCGGCGACCAGGCCCTCGACGAGGCGCCGGAAGCGCGTGGCGAGCCGCGCGATGCTCGGGCGATCGAACAGGTCCGTGCTGAACTCGAAGGCGCAGTCGAAGCCGTCCTCCGTGTCGGCCACGTCCACGATGAGGTCGAAAGGCACGGTGCCCCACTCCACGTCGGCCTCGCCGACCGCGACCCCCGCCATCTCGTGCGCGCGACGCCGCTCGCCACGGTAGTTGATCACCACCTGGAAGATCGGCGTTCGGCTCGGGTCGCGCGAGGGCTGCACTGCCTCCACGATCTTCTCGAACGGCACGCCCTGGTGCGCGAAGGCGCCGAGCGCGGACTCCCGCACGCGCCCGAGCAGCTCGAGGCCGGTGGGATCGCCGCCCAGGTCGGTGCGGATCGGGAGGAGGTTCATGAAGCACCCGATCAGGCCTTCCACCTCCGACACGGCGCGTCCGGCCACCAGCGTCCCGACGATCACGTCGTCCTGGCCCGCGTAGCGACCCACGAGCGCCTGGAGCGCGGCGGTGAGCGTCATGAAGGCCGTGACGCCTTCGCGGACGCTTGCCGCGCGGACGCGGGCGCTCAGCTCGCGGCCCAGCCGGAGCCGCTCGCGCGCGCCGGAGAACGTCTGCGACGGGGGGGCGGCGCCGGTCCGTCGGGAGCTCCGCCCCCGCGCACCCGGCGAGCTGCGCGCGCCAGTACGCGAGGCCGTCGGCGAGCGTTGCGTCGTCCTGCGACCGCCGCTGCCACCGCGCGAAGTCGCCGTACTGCACGGGCAGAGGGGGAAGCGCCTGCGCCGCCCGCTCGGTCAGGCTCCGGTAGCCCGAGACGAGCTCCTCGACGAAGACGCCGTGCGACCAGCCGTCGAAGACGCTGTGATGGACCACCACGACCAGCACGTGCTGGCGCTCGTCCACGCAGAGGAGCAGGGCCCGGAGGAGCGGTCCCTGGGCGAGGTCGAAGGGCCGGCGCGCCTCGGCCGCGGCGAGCTCGTGCGCGCGGGCCATCCGCTCGCTCGCGGGCAGGCCGGAGAGGTCCCGCACCGGCAGCTCGACCTCCAGCGTGTCCAGCACTGTCGGGACGGGAAGCCCGTCGATCATGGGGAACGTCGTGCGCAGCGCCTCGTGCCGGCGGACGATGCTCGACAGCGCGCCGGCGAGCGCCGCCACGTCGAGCGCCCCGCCGAGAGTGAGGGCCATCGGGCGGTTGTGGACGGGACTCTCGGGGGCGAGCTGATGCAGGAACCACAGGCGCTCCTGGGAGAAGGACAGCGGGGCGGGGCCGGCCTCGGCCGCGAGAGCCGCGACGGGGCCGCGCGCGCCCGCCGCCGTGGACCTGTCCAGGTCCGCGGCCAGGGCGGCCACGGTGCGCGCCACGAACACCTGCACCAGCGGCAGATCGACCGAGAGCGCCGACCGGATCCGCGCGGCGAGCTGCGCCGCGCGCAGGGAGTCGGCGCCGAGCTCGAAGAGATCGTCGTCCACACCGACGTCCGGGACGCGAAGCACGTCGGTAGCGAGCGCGACCAGGCGGGCCTCGAGCGGCGTCCGCGGGGCGGCCCGCGCCGCGGTTCGACCGGCGGCGCCCAGCGTGTCCGCGAGCGCGCGGCGCTGGACCTTGCCGGTGGACCCGGCGGGAAGGGCGTCGAGGACGTGGATGGGCCCCGGCACCTTGAAGGCGGCGAGCCGCTCGGCCACGAAGCGCCGCAGCTCCTCGGCGCGCACGCTCCGGCCGCTCCGGAGGACCACCGCGGCGGCCACGTCCTCGCCCAGCGTGGGATGCGGCACGCCGAACGCCGCGGCCTGCGCGACCGCGGGATGCTCGGCGAGGGCCTCGTCCACCTCGCGCGGCGAGATCTTCTCGCCGCCCCGGTTGATCAGCTCCTTGAGGCGCCCGGTGATGAACACGTAGCCGTCGGCGTCGCGGAGCCCGAGGTCGCCCGTGCGGAGCCAGCCATCGGGGTCGCTGGCGGCGACGTTGTCGCCGCCTGATGGCGATCTCGCCGGTCTCGCCCGCGGGCGAGCCGGCGCCCGTGCTCGTCCAGCACGGCGACCTCGGTGCCGACCGGCGAGGCCCACCGATCCCGGCTTTCGCGCGGCCGGGCGGCAGCGGGTTGCTGGCGATCTGGTGCGTCGCCTCCGTCATCCCGTACGCCTCGATCACCGGCACCCCGAAGGCCTCCTCCAGCTCGGCGGCCACGGCGGGCGCGAGCGCGGCCGAGGCAGGAACGGATGAGCCGCAACGACCCGCGCGCGGCGCCCGGGCCGCGTCGCCCGAGCTCGTCCAGCACGGCGCGGTGGATGGTGGGCACGGCGGAGTACCAGGTCGGACGGTGGTCGGCGAGCGCGTCGAAGAATCCCGCCGCGCTGAACGGCCCCGGACACACGATGCCGCCTCCCGCACGGAGCGCGGCGAGGGTGACCATGATCCCGTGGATGTGGAAGAGCGGCATCACGGTGAGGCCGCGATCGGACTCGTCGAGCGCGAGCGCGGCAGCGATGTTGCGGCACGACGCGGCCAGGCTGGCGCGCGTCAGAGCGATGAGCTTCGGCCGCCCGGTGGTGCCGGAGGTGTGCAGGAGGATCGCGGCGCGCTCCGGCGCCGGCCGTCGCGGTGTGGGCCGCGTGTCCGCGTGGAGCGTGAGGCCGCCGGCGCGCGCGCCCGGCGACATCTCGATCAGGGCGATCCCGCGTGAGCGCGCGACCTCGCGCGCCGCGGACACGACGCCCGTCTCCACCACGATCGCGCTCGGGTCGAGGTCGGCGAGGAGGAGGTCCAGCTCTCCGGCCCGGAGCGCGGGATTGAGCGGCGCGCAGGCCGCGTGGGTGGTGAGCGCGACGAGCGCCACCGCCGTCTCCGGGGACTGGCCGCCCACCAGGGCCACCGTGTGCTCCGGCCCCACGCCCGAGCGCCTCGAGGGTCGCCCCGGCCTGCCGGACCTCGCGCCGCAGGTCCTCGTGGGTGAGGGGAGCGCGTCCAGACGCCGAGACCGCGACCACGTCGAGATGCCGGCGCAGGCTCTCGTTCGGTCGATCGACAATGGAGATGGTGGAACGCATCGGGAATCGGTGACCCGATGTTCAAGCAAGTTCCAAGCCAGCTGAGGACGCGTTGTCCGGAGCGGAGTTTGAGAGGCGCGGTCTGTGGGCCCGCACCGGGGTCTGTAAAGAGTCACGACGGTCAGCCCCGCCTGCGCCACCGGTCGTCGTAGGGAGGCCCCCACGAGCGGGGCCGATGTGCTCCGGAGCGGCCTCGAATTGCACGGCCACGCGCGCTTCTGATACGGTAGGCCTGCGCCGCGCCCTCGAATGGCCCGCGCCCCAGGAGCCGCCGCGATGAAGAAGTACTACCTGATGGCGCCCGGTCCCACGCCCGTGCCCGAGCGACGTGCTGCTCGCGATGGCGCAGCCGATGATCCACCATCGCACGCCGGAGTACGAGGCGCTCTCGCTGGACGTGCGCGCCGGGCTCAAGCGGCTCTTCCAGACCACGCCAGGACGTGCTCCCGTTCGCGTGCTCGGGCACCGGCGCCATGGAGGCGGCGGTCGCGAACACCCTCTCGCCCGGCGACACCGCCATCGTGCTCCACGCCGGCAAGTTCGCCGAGCGCTGGGAGGAGATCTGCCGCGCCTACGGCGTCCAGGTCGTGGCCGTCGCGGCGCCCTTCGGCGAGACGGTGCCCGCGCCGCGGATCGACGAGGCCCTGCGCCAGCACCGGGGCGCGCGCGCCGTGCTCATGCAGCAGAGCGAGTCCTCCACCGGCGTGCTCCACGACGTGCAGGCCGTCGCCGCGGTCACGCGCGGCACCGACGCCATCCTCGTGGTGGACGCGGTGTCGAGCCTCGGCATCGCCGATCTCCAGATGGACGCGTGGGGCGTGGACGTGGTGGTCTCCGGATCGCAGAAGGGCCTCATGCTGCCGCCCGGCGTCGCGTTCTGCGCCGTGTCCGAGAAGGCGTGGGGTCACGTGAAGAGCGCCAGGCTGCCGCGCTACTACTTCGACTTCCTCGCCGAGAAGAAGTCGACCGATCGCGGCGAGCCGCGCTTCACGCCCGCGGTGGGCATCATGCTCGGGCTCCGCGAGGTCTTCCGGATGCTGGAGGCCGAGGGGCTGCCCGCCGTGTTCCGCCGTCACGACCGCCTCGCGCGCGCCACGCGCGCCGGCGTCCGTGGCCTCGGCCTCGAGGTGTTCGCGCGGGCCACGCCGAGCCCGGCCCTCACCGCGGCGGTGGCGCCGCCGGCCGTGGACAGCGAGAAGATCCTCGCCACGTACGGCAGCTCGCACAACATCACGATCGCGGGCGGCCAGGGCGAGATGAAGGGGCGGGTCTTCCGCCTCGGCCACATGGGCTACGTCGGCGACTTCGACGTCATCACGGCGCTGGCCGCCCTGGAGCAGGTCCTGGACGAGCTCGGCCACCCGGTCGAGTGGGGCGCCGCGGTGCGCGCCGCCCAGCAGGTCTTCGCGGAGCGCGCCTGACGGCCGGCCGCGGCCGCTCGAGCGCCCCCCAAGAAACCATGAGCCGCCGGACATGGGCCTGAGACTGTTCCTCGTCCGTCACGCCGAGACCGCGTGGAATCGCGAGCGCCGCTACCAGGGCTGGGCGGACACGCCGCTGTCCGAGACCGGCCGCGGCCAGGCCGAGGCCGTCGCCCGCGCCCTCGGCGCGCAGTCGCTCGCCGCCGTCTACTCGAGCCCGCTCCAGCGCGCCCGCGACACCGCGGTGGCGATCGCCCGGGCGCAGGGCCACGCCGTCCGCTCCGAGGCGGCGTTCAAGGAGATGGGCTTCGGCCGCTGGGAGGGCCTCACCGTGGACGAGGCGCGCGCCCTCGATCCCGGGCTCTACCAGGCCTGGCTCGATTCGCCGGTGAAGATCACCCCGCCCGGCGCGGAGAGCCTGGACGCCGTGCGGGCCCGCGTGCTCGCCGGCCTGGAGGCGGTGCGCGCCGAGCACGACGAGAAGTCGGTGTGCCTGGTGACCCACGCCGTGGTCGCGCGCGTGCTGATCCTGGAGGCCCTCGGGCTGCCGCTCGATCGCCTGTGGACGCTCACCGTGTCCGCCACCGGCATCTCGGAGCTCGAGTTCCGGCCCGACTGGACGGCCGTCCATCGCATGAACACGCGCGTGCACCTGGACGCGCTGCCCGGGAGCCGCTGATGACTCTCGCAAGATCGGGCCGTCGGCGCTGGCCTCGTGAACTCAGCCCCTCTTACGTTGCTCAATTGCGCGGGGCTCATTGACCCATGGACCGGCGGCCGCAGCAGACGCAGCTCCCGCGGGGCGTGAAGCTCTACCTGCCCGACGAGGCGGCGCAGAAGCGCGCGGTCGAGGAGCGGCTCCTCGGCGTGTTCCGGCGCTGGGGCTACCGCGAGGTGGTCACGCCCGCCTACGAGTACTTCGACGTGCTCTCGCTCGGCACCGATCACGACCTGCAGGAGCAGATGTTCAAGATGGTGGACCGCGAGAGCGGGCGGCTCCTCGCGCTCCGCGCCGACGTGACGCCGCAGATCGCGCGGATCGTGGCCACCCGCCTGCGCGACGAGCCGCGGCCGCTGCGCCTGGCCTACGTGGCCAACGTGTTCCGTTACGACGATCCGCAGGTGGGGCGATACCGGGAGTTCTACCAGGCCGGGGTCGAGCTGATCGGGCTGCCGAACCCCGAGGCCGACGCCGAGATGATCGCGATGACGGTGGAGGGGCTGCGCGCCCTCGGCCTCGAGGACTTCCAGCTCGACGTGGGCCAGACCGACTTCGTCCGCGGGATCCTCGAGGACCTGGGCGCGGCCGAGCCCACGGCGCGGCGGCTGCGCTCGGCGCTGGCCCGCAAGGACGTGTCGGCGCTGGAGCGCGACGTGGCCGAGCTGGCCGCGCCCGCCGCCGTCACCGATCTGCTGCTCGCGCTGCCCACCCTCTACGGCCGCGGCGACGTGCTGGAGCGCGCGGAGCGGCTGGTCAAGAGCGCGCGCTCGGAGGCGGCGCTGGCGAACCTCGCCGAGGTCTACCGCCTGCTGCGGCTCTACGGCCTCGCCGACTCCGTGCTCCTCGACCTGGGCGAGGTGCGCGGGTTCGACTACTACTCGGGCCTGCACTTCGAGGCCTACGTGGCCGGCCTCGGCGCATCGCTCGCGGGCGGCGGGCGCTACGACCACATGCTGGGGCGGTTCGGGTACGACTGTCCGGCCACGGGCTTCGCGTTCGAGGTGGGCCGCGCGCTGCTCGCCATGGAGTCGCGCGGCGTGGTGGCGCCGGTGCCGCGGCCGGACTTCTTCGTGATCGACTTCACGCCGGACAAGACGCGGGCGCTCGCGCTGGCCCGCCGCTACCGCGACCTCGGCGCCGCGGTGGCGCGCGATATCATCGGCCGCGGGCTCGACGACTCGCTGGCCCACGCGCGGCAGCAGCGGGCGCGCTGGGCGCTGGTCATCGGCGCGGCCGGCGGGGATCCGGACCAGGTCCGCGTGCTCGACCTCGAGACGGGGGTCGAGCGAACCCAGGCGGTCTCCGGCGCTCCTCGCGGAGCCGGAGCGACACTTCACGGTCTTTGGAGGGACGGAGCATGCCTAACATCGTCGTGGTCGGGGCGCAGTGGGGAGACGAGGGCAAGGGCAAGGTGGTGGACGTGCTCGCGCCTCACGTGGACGTGGTCGTCCGCTACCAGGGCGGCAACAACGCCGGCCACACCGTGGTGGTGGGCAGCGAGAAGTTCGTGCTGCAGTCGATCCCCTCCGGCATCCTCCACCGGGGGGTGCGCTGCGTGATCGGCTGCGGCGTCGTGATCGATCCCCAGTCGCTCATCGACGAGATGGAGTCGCTGGTGCAGCGCGGCGTGTCGCTCGACGCCAACCTCTACATCTCGAAGAACGCGCACCTGATCATGCCGTACCATCCCGCGCTCGACCGGGCCTCGGAGTCGCAGGCGGGGGCGCGGCGCATCGGCACCACCGGCAAGGGCGTGGGGCCGGCCTACGCCGACAAGGCCGCGCGCGTGGGCATCCGCATGGCGGACCTCCTGGACGAGCGGCTCTTCCGCGAGAAGCTCGTCTACAACGTGGAGCAGAAGAACCGGCTCCTGCGCGGGGTCTACGACGCCGAGACCTTCTCGGTGGAGGGGATCCTCGGGCCGTACCTCCGCTTCGCGGGCTGGCTCGCGCCCTACATCACCGATACCGCGCTGATCCTGTCGCGCTGGATCGACGGCGGCGCCTCGGTGCTCTTCGAGGGCGCGCAGGGCACCATGCTGGACGTGGACCACGGCACGTATCCGTTCATCACGTCGTCCAGCACCACGGCGGGCGGGGCGGCCACCGGGACCGGCGTGCCGCCCACGCGCATCCACGGCGTGCTCGGCATCTCCAAGGCGTACGCCACCCGCGTGGGCGAGGGGCCGTTCCCCACCGAGCTGGCGGGCCCGGTGGCCGACCTCCTGCGCGGGCGGGGCAACGAGTTCGGCTCGGTGACGGGCCGGCCGCGGCGGTGCGGCTGGGTGGACGCGGTCGCCCTCCGCTACGCGACGCGGATCAACGGCCTCGACTCGATCGCCATCACCAAGCTCGACGTCCTCGACGCCTGCGAGACCGTGAAGATCTGCACGGGCTACCGCTTCCGCGGCGAGATCGTCACCGAGTTCCCGGAGGAGGAGCGCATGTGGCAGGAGGCCGAGCCCGTGTACGAGGAGCTCTCGGGCTGGCAGAGCTCCACGCGGGGCATGCGCGAGTACGGGGACCTGCCCACCAAGGCGCGCGAGTACCTCGAGCGCCTGTCCGAGCTGGCCGGGGTGGGCGTGTCGCTGGTGTCCACGGGGGCGGTGCGCGACGACACCATCCTGGTGCGGGACTCCACCCTCACGCGGTGGTTCCCCGCGCTGACCGGCTGGGGATTCGGCCACGGAGCCGCCGAGGGACCCGGTCACCGCGCCGGTTGACCCTCGCCGACCCCGCGGCTAAGCTTCTCCGCGTGGTCAGTGGGCGAAGAGCGGTGCGGAGGACACGGCCGTGAGGTGCCCCCGGTGCCAGACCGACAACCGGGACGCCATCCGGTTCTGCGAGGAGTGCGGGGCCCGCCTGGAGCTCGCCTGCCCGAACTGCGGCTCCGCGGTCGCGCCCGAGAAGAAGTTCTGCGGCTTCTGCGGCGTCCGCCTGCAGGCGCCGGTGGCCACCGAGCGCTACGCCGTCCCCCAGAGCTACACGCCCAAGCACCTCGCCGAGCGCATCCTCGTCTCCCGGGGCGCCCTCGAAGGCGAGCGCAAGCAGGTCACCGTGCTCTTCGCCGACCTCAAGGGCTCGATGGAGCTCCTCGCCGACCGCGATCCCGAGGAAGCGCGCAAGCTCCTCGATCCCGTGCTGGAGCGGCTGATGGAGGCCGTCCACCGCTTCGAGGGCACGGTGAACCAGGTGATGGGCGACGGGATCATGGCGCTCTTCGGCGCCCCCATCGCCCACGAGGACCACGCCGTGCGCGCCTGCTACGCCGCGCTCCGCATGCAGGAGACGGTGGGCTGGTACGCCGAGGAGCTGCGGCGCGGCGCAGGGCGTGGACGTGCAGATCCGCGTCGGCATCAACTCGGGCGAGGTGGTCGTGCGCTCGATCGGCTCCGACCTGCACATGGACTACACCGCGGTCGGCCAGACGACGCACCTCGCCGCGCGCATGGAGCAGCTCACGCGTCCCGGCGTCACGCTGGTCACCGGCCAGACGCTGCGCCTGGCCGAGGGCTACGTCGAGGTGTCGCCGGTGGGGCCGGTGCCGGTGAAGGGGCTGTCCGAGTCGGTGGCGGTGTACGAGCTGCTCGGCGCGGGCCCGGTGCGCTCGCGCCTTCAGGCCTCGGCGGCGCGCGGGCTCACGCCGTTCGTGGGACGCGAGTCCGAGCTGGAGCAGCTCCGCCAGACCCTCGACCGCGCGCGCGGCGGCCACGGGCAGGTGGTGGCGCTGGTCGGCGAGCCCGGCGTCGGGAAGTCGCGGCTCCTGTGGGAGTTCACGCACTCCCACCGGACCCACGGCTGGCTCATCCTCGAGAGCGGCGCGGTGTCCTACGGCAAGCTCACGTCGTACCTGCCGGTGGTGGACCTGCTGCGCGCGTACTTCCAGATCGAGGACCGGGACGACCGCCGGAAGGTGCGCGAGAAGGTGACGGGGAAGCTCCTCACCCTGGACGAGTCGCTCCGCCCCACGCTGCCCGCGTTCCTGACCCTCCTCGACGTGCCCGTCGACGATCCCGACTGGCAGGACCCCGACCCGCCGCTCCGGCGCCGGCGCATCCTCGAGGCGGTGAAGCAGCTCCTGCTCCGCGAGGCGCAGGTGCAGCCGGTGCTGCTGGTGGTGGAGAACCTCCAGTGGGCGGACACCGAGACGCAGGCGTTCCTGGACAGCCTCGTGGAGAGCCTGCCCACCGCGCGCTTCATCCTGGCCCTCACGTACCGGCCGGAGTACCAGCACGGGTGGGGCGGCCGCAGCTACTACACCCAGATGCGGCTCGATCCGCTCGCGCCGGCCAGCGCCGAGAGCCTCCTGCAAGCGCTCCTCGGCGACGATCCGTCGATGACCCCGGTGAAGCAGCTCCTGATCGAGCGCACGGAGGGCAACCCGTTCTTCCTCGAGGAGTGCGTGCGCACGCTCGTGGAGACGCGCGTGCTCACCGGGGAGCGCGCCGCCTACCGGCTGGACCGCGCGCCCACCGGCATCCAGGTGCCGGCCACCGTGCAGGCCGTGCTCGCCTCGCGCATCGACCGCCTCACCCCCGAGGACAAGCGCCTGCTGCACGCCGCGTCCGTCATCGGCAAGGACGTGCCGCTGGCGCTGATCCGCGGGATCGCGGAGATGCCCGAGGACGCGCTGCGTGAGAGCCTGGCCCGCCTGCAGGCCGCGGAGTTCCTGTTCCAGCGCGGCCTGTTCCCGGACATCGAGTACACGTTCACCCACGCCCTGACCCACGACGTGGCGTACGCGAGCCTCCTCCAGGACCGCCGCCGCGCGCTCCACACGCAGATCCTCGAGGCGATGGAGACGCTGTATCCGGAGCGCCGGTCCGAGCAGGTGGAGGTCCTCGCGCATCACGCCTACCGGGGCGAGAAGTGGGAGAAGGCGGTGCTCTACCTCCGCCAGGCCGGCATCAAGGCGAGCGGGCGGTCGGCGAACCAGGAGGCCGCGGCGTTCTTCGAGCAAGCCCTGGCCGCGCTCGCGCACGAGTCGGACGGCCGCGAGAAGACGGAGCAGGCGATCGACCTGCGCCTGGACCTGCGGCCGCCGATGCTGCAGCTGGGCCAGCTCTCGCGCGTGCTCGCGCTGTCGCAGCAGGCCGAGAACATGGCGAAGCTCATCGGCGACGAGCAGCGGCTGGCCCGCGTGTACACGTACCTGAGCAACTACCACTACCTGAAGGGCGAGCCGGACCTCGCCATCGGCTACGGCGAGCGCTGCCTGGCCATCGGCGAGGCGGCGGGGGACATCGCGCTCCAGGCGCTGGCCCGCGGGTACATGGGCTACAGCCACCACGCCCAGGGCCATTACCGCGAGGCGGACGTATTCCTCCGGAAGAACGTCGAGATGCTCGACGGCGGGCGCTGGTTCGAGTCCGGCGCGCAGACCGGCATCCTGCACGTGAGCTCGGCGGGCTGGCTCGGCTTCGCGCTGGCCGAGCTGGGCGAGTTCGAGGCGGCGCGCGCCTGCGTCGACCAGGCCCAGCGCGCGGCCGACACCGCGAACCACGCGTACGGGCAAACCATCGCGTGGACCATGACCGGCCTGGTGGCCCTGCGCAACGGCGACCTGGACCGCGCGCTCCTGTTCCTGGTGCGGAGCCTCGAGGCGAGCCGCGAGAAGGCGCTCACCGTGTGGCGCCCGATCCCGTCGTCGCTGCTCGGCCTGGCGTACGTCTACGCCGGCCGCGTGCCCGAGGGCCTGGAGCTCCTCGAGCAGGGGGTGACCCTGACGGAGGAGCTGGGGGTCAAGGCCTACCTCGCCCTGTGGACGGCGAACCACGCCGAGGGCCTGCTCGTCGCCGGCCAGGTGGACGCCGCGCGGGCCCGCGCGCAGGAGGCGCTCGACCTGGCCCTCGCCCACAAGGAGCGCGGGCACCAGGCGTGGACGCTCTACCTGCTCGCGGAGATCGCCGCGAGCGGCGAGCATCCCGACGCCGGCCGCGCCGAGGCCACGTACGGGCAGGCCGCCGTCATCGCCGAGGAGCAGGGCATGGGACCGCTGCGCGCCCGCATCGCGCTCGGGCTCGGACGGCTGCACGTGCGCGCCGGCGATCGCGTCCGGGGCGAGGACCAGCTCATGGCGGCCACCGCGCTCTTCCGCGACATGGACATGCGCTACTGGCTGGAGCAGGCCGGCGGCGAGCTGAAGGCCCTGGGGCACGTGTTCGTGATCGCCGAGGACCACAAGAGCCTCTACGAGTTCCTCGGCGCGGAAGTTCGGCGAGGACACGCACGTCCGCGTCATCCTCGACCGGCGTCACGGCGATCGGCGGCACGTGGTCGCCGCGCCCGGCTCGGAGCGGCGACGGGTCGAACGGCGGCAGAAGGCGGTGGACGCGATGCTCCGCTCGCGCGGCTTCGCCGTCGTTCCCGACCCGCCGACCAACGGGGGCGATCAGGAGAAGCGCGCGGCGAAAGCGCCGCCGAGCCGCCGCGCGTCGATCCCACCCGGCGCGGAAAACCCTCGCCGCCGCGGCGGCCGCGGGCGTAGCGATGGTTCCCGTCGAGGTCGAGGCGTTCGGGCTGCTCGCGTTCGGCGTGATCGTGCTGGCGCTGGTGCTGGCCCTTCAGGTCATCCCGCGGCGGCTCGTGCCGTGGCCCATCCAGGCCCTCGCGCTTGCCGTCGTGGCCGTGCTGGCGCTCATCGCGTTCAGCATCACCCGGATGCCGCGCTGAACCCTGCGCGGGGTGCGGGCGCCCGGGCGACCGGTAGCGGCGCACCAGCACCCGCCCCTCGGACGCGAGCGGGCCGCGCCAATGACAACCGGCGCGGCTGCTGGTGATCAACCGCAAGAGCGCGAAGGTGATCGGCCTCACAATCACGCCGGCGGCGCTCGCCCGCGCGGAGCAGGTGATCGAGTAGTGGACCGGCGTGGGTGGTGGCGACGCTCGCCCGCCTCGCCGACAAGGAGACACGCGATGCTCGACCGGCGCGCCTTTCTGGGCAGTCTCGCCGTTCTTGCCTGGGCGCGCGGGGCCGAGGCACAGCAGGCGGGGAAGGTGTACCGGATCGGCGTCTTGAGCTCGGGAGAGCGCGAGCAGGAGCAGGGCCTCCAGGCGGCGTTGCGCGAGCGCCTGCGCGGGCATGGGTGGGTCGAAGGCCAGAACGTCGGCATGGAGTGGCGGTACGCGCAAGGGCAGTACGCCAAGGCTGCGGAGCTGGCGGCCGAACTCGTCAGCCTCAAGATGGATCTCCTTATGACCCGCGGCGGCCCGATGACTGCCGCGGCCAAGCGCGCCACCGCCACGATTCCCATCGTGATGTGGAATGTCACCGATCCGGTCGGTATCGGTGTCGTGGCCAGTCTTGCCCGGCCCGGAGGCAACGTCACGGGACTCTCCGACGGGCAGGACCCGGCCATCATGGGGAAGCGGCTACAGCTGCTGAAGCAGGTGGCGCCCACCGTGACCAGAGTGGCGGTGCTCAGCCGGGCCGGCTCCGCCGCCGTCGTCCCCCCGGTGACCAGCTACCAGGTCGCGTTGGAGGATGGGGCCAAGGCGCTGGGACTGACCCTCCGCACGTGGCTGGTGCAGGGCCCGGAGGACATCGACCGAGCCTTCCGGGCGATGCACGAGGAGCGCGTCGACGCGCTTGCCGTGCCGTACCAGCCCGTCACCTGGACTCACCGGCGCCAGATCAGGGACCTCGCGGCCCGGCACCGACTCCCGGCGATGTACATGCTCGGGGCGTACGCGATCGACGGGGGACTCATGGCGTACGGCGAGGATGAGCGAGAGGTCCCGGAGCGCCTCTCTGTTTACCTCGACAAGATCCTGAAGGGCGCCAAGCCCGCGGACCTGCCCGTCCAGCAGCCGACGAAGTTCGAACTCGTGATCAACCTCAAGACGGCCAAGGCTCTCGGTCTCACAATTCCAACGGCGCTGCTGGCGCAGGCCGACCGGGTGATCGAGTGAGCCCTCCGTGCCTGACCGCGTCCCGTCCTACCCGCGCTGTGGCTCCGAGGTGCCGGGCGACCACCCGCGTCTCGTGGATCCGGGCACAGTGATGCGCCGAAGGGTTGACGCGTGAGGCATAACCATACAGACTTCCCGACGTGAGCCGTTAGCTCAGTTGGTAGAGCTCCTGCCTTTTAAGCAGGGAGTCCCGGGTTCGAGTCCCGGACGGCTCACCATACAATCTCAGCCACTTCGCCACCACCAGGCGTCTCCCCTCTCACCCGCCAGTGCCGGCCTCGTGCCGGTTGCACCCTCGGGAACCGGCTTCGCCCGCCGTTCGACAGTGCTGTCATATCGTTAGGGCTCAGGTGCGCGTACCGCATGATTGTCGTTATCCTGATGTTGCAGTCAGCCCGAACTTCGGCGGAGCCTCAAGCCAGTGGTAGTCTGCCGGCGTGACGTACGAGTGGGACCCGGTCAAGGCGGCCGCGAACGTCAAGAAGCATCGCGTCACTTTCGAGGAGGCCGCGTCCGTGTTTCTCGACCCCACAGCGCTCACATTCTGGGATCCGGATCACTCCCAGGAGGAGGAGCGCGAGATCACGATCGGCCGTTCCAGGCGGCAACGTGTGCTCTTTGTAGGGCACGCTGCGCGCGAGGGCCGTGTGCGAATCATCACCGCGCGACGGGCAACACGCCGGGAGGAGGGACAGTATGAGGAGGGAATCGACGAAGCAAGGCAATGACGACCTCAGGCCTGAGTACGATCTCGCCCGCCTGAAGGGCGGTGCCCGGGGTAAATACTACAAGCAGGCGGCGGCCGGAACGAACCTGATCCTCTTGGAGCCAGACGTAGCTCGTGCGTTTCCCGACAGTACGTCCGTGAACCGGGCTCTACGACTACTCCAAGAGGTCGCGGCGAAGAGTGCCAAGGGCCCCCGAAGATCCTCTGGTGCCCGGCGCAGAGCGACCGGGTAGCTTCGGCGTGTACCCGACGGCCTTGGGCCGCGGCTAACCCCTTGCGGGCGAGCGCTTGGTAGAAGCCGTCCCGGACGGCCCGCACGCACTTCTAAGGAGGGAGTCCCGGGTTCGAGTCCCGGCGGCTCACCACCCTTTGCTGAGATCGCCCCTCCGCCCCTTCTCTGAAGCCGTCCTTCCACCTTCAGTGGCCGTGGGTTGTGGGCATTGCCGTTGCACGGGGCGTTCGCCGGGAGGGAGTCCGCCACGATGAACATCCTCGCCGTGAACTGCGGCAGCTCGTCCGTGAAGTTCCGCCTGTGCGCGGTGTCGCCGCCGGCCACGGCCGCCGCCGCGCCGCGCGTCCTCGCGCGCGGGCTGGTGGAGCGGATCGGCGGCGCGAGCGCCTTCTCGCTCGAGCGGGACGGGACGCCGGATCGGGGGCCCCGTGGCGCCATCGTCGATCACGAGGCGGCGGTCAGGTCGATCGTGGACTGGCTCCGCGCGGGCTCCCCGGCGCCCGACGCCGTCGGCCACCGCGTCGTTCACGGGGGCTCCCGGCTCGTGGCGCCCACGCTGATCGACGCGGCGACCGAAGGGGAGATCGAGGCCCTCGAGGCGCTCGCCCCACTTCACAACGGGCCGAGCCTGGCGGGCATCCGCGCCTGCCGCGCCGTGCTGGGCGCCGGGATGCCGATGGTGGCGGTCTTCGATACCGCCTTTCACGCGTCCCTGCCCGAGCGGGCCTACCGGTACGCGATCCCCGCCGAGCTCGCCGATCGCCACGGCATCCGGCGCTACGGCTTTCACGGGCTGTCCTACCAGCACGTCGTGGCCCGGTACGCCGTGCTCACCGGGCGGCCGGAGACCGAGGCGACGCTCGTGGCGTTCCATCTCGGCAACGGCGCCTCGGCCGCGGCCATCGAGCGGGGACGCTCGATCGACACGTCGATGGGATTCACGCCGCTCGAAGGCCTCGTGATGGGGACGCGCTCCGGGGACATCGACCCGGCGCTGGTCGGGTTTCTCTCCGAGCGCGAGGGGGTCTCGGCGGCCGAGGTGGAGCGATGGCTGAACGAGCGCTCCGGGCTGCTCGGCCTCTCCGGGACGAGCCGCGACATGCGCGACCTCGTCGCGGCGCGTGGCGCCGATGCGCGGGCGCGCCTGGCCGTCGACGTGTTCTGCCATCGGGCGCGGAAGTACCTGGGCGCCTACCTGGCCGCCCTCGGCGGCGCGCAGGCGGTGGTCTTCAGCGGCGGCATCGGCGAGAACGCTCCCGAGGTGCGCGCCGCGATCTGCGAGCGGATGGAATGGTGCGGCCTCGAGCTCGATCCCGAGGCCAACCGGCGGGCGACCGGCGTGGAGGCGCGCATCAGCGCCGGAGGCGCGCGCATCGAGGCATGGGTCATCCCGACGGACGAGGAGCAGGTGATCGCGCTCGAGACGGCGCGCCGCCTGGGCGAGCGATCCGCGTGAAGGAGGCAACGCCGTTGAGCGCGACCGCCTTCGATCGCTGGGCGACCGGCCATGGCCCGATCCGTCACAGCGAGGCCACGCGCCGGCGCGTGCGCGAGATGGTTGCCGCGCTCGAGGCCGCCGGCACGCGCGGCGACGGCGTGCCGGCGCTCGAGGTCCTCCACGCCGCCGACCGGATCGCCGCCGCCGCGATGTGGCTCGTCGTCCACGAGACCTACGCTCAGAGCGTGTACCTGGACGGCCGCGCGCTGCGGCCTGAAGACTTCAAGCTCGAGCCGGAGGGCCACACCGGCGGCGCGCTCAACATGGTGCCGGCCTACGTCGGCTACATGGCGGCCAACGCCCTCAGCGGGCTCACCCGGAGCTGGATCATGGGGCAGGGGCACTGCGTGGCCGCGGTGGACTCCGTCAACCTGCTCCTGGGCAACATGACCCCGGCGCACGCCGCCCGCTACGACGTGACGGACGCCGGCCTCACCCGCTACGTCCGCGACTTCTACTCCTACCGGCTGGCCGAGGACGGCACGCAGGACTCCCCGCTCGGCAGCCACGTCAACGCGCACACCGCGGGCGGGCTCGCCGAGGGGGGATACCTCGGGTTCGTGGAGCTCCAGTACGTGCACATGCCGCTGCTGGGCGAGCGGCTCGTCGCGTTCCTGAGCGACGGCGCGTTCGAGGAGCAGCGGGGCAGCGACTGGGCTCCCCGCTGGTGGCGCGCGGAGGACAGCGGGCTCGTGGCGCCGATCATGATCGCGAACGGGCGCCGGATCGATCAGCGGACCACGATGGCCCAGCAGGGCGGGATCACGTGGTTCCTCCGGCACCTCCGGCTGAACGGCTTCGACCCGATCGTGTTCGACGGCAGGGATCCCGCCGCGTTCGCGTGGGCCATCCTGGAGATGGAGCGGCGGCTCGAGGGCGCCGCGGCGACGGTCGCGTCGGGCGACGCGCGCTATCCCGTGAAGCTGCCCTACGGCGTGGCCGTGGCGCCGAAGGGCGCGGGCTTCTACGGCGCGGGAACGAACCTCGCGCACAACCTGCCGCTCGGCGGGAATCCCCGCGCGGACGCCCAGGCGCGGCGGCGCTTCAACGTCCACGCGCGGAAGCTGTGGGTCCCGGCGGCCGAGATCGAGGCGGCGGCGCGCGCGCTCCAGCATCACGACGCCGCGGGGCGACCCCGTGAGCGCGATCATCCGCTGGCCGTCCGGCAGGTCCGCCTCGACCGCGCGCCCGATCCGCAGTATCGTCCCGTCCCCGAGGACCGCACGGACCGCGCCCGCTGGACGACGAGCTGTCCCATGACCGCGGTCGACCGCGAGTACCTCGGCCTCGTGCGGGCCAACCCCCGGCTGCGCCCGCGGGTCGGCAACCCCGACGAGATGCGCAGCAACCGGATGCAGGAGACGCTCGACGCCCTCAAGTTCCGGGTGACCGCCCCCGAGGAGGGCATCCCCGAGGCCGTGCTCGGGGCCGTGATCACCGCGCTGAACGAGGAGGCGGTGGCGGCAGCGGCGCTGGGCAACAAGGGCGGGATCAACATCGTCGTCACGTACGAGGCCTTCGGGGCGAAGATGCACGGCGCGGCCCGGCAGGAGATCATCTTCTCGGACCACGCGGCCGCCGCCGGGCGCCCGCCGGGCTGGCTCTCCGTGCCGCTGGTGCTCACGTCCCACACCTGGGAGAACGGCAAGAACGAGCAGTCCCATCAGGACCCGTCGCTCGCCGAGGTCCTCATGGGCGAGCCCGCCAACGTCTCGCGGGTCGTGTTTGTCGCCGACCACAACAGCGCGGCGGCGGCCGTCCACGCGCTCTACCGGACGCAGGGCCAGATCTGGACGCTGGTCGTTCCCAAGGCGTCGTCCATTCCCGACCTGTTCACGCCCGACGAAGCGGAACGCCTCGTCCGCGACGGTGGCGTGCGCCTGGAGTGGGCGGGGCATCGGGCGGGGGATGCCCGGGTGATCCTGTCCGCGGTGGGCGCCTACCAGCTCACGGAGGCCCTGCGCGCGTCGTTCCGGCTGGCCGAGCGAGACGTGCCCCACGCGGTCACCTACCTCTTCGAGCCCGCGCGATTCCGCGTTCCGCGCTCGGCGCGCGAGGCCGCCCACATGGCGGGCGACGACGTGCGGGCGCGTGTCTTCCCGGAGGGCGTCCCCGCGCGGGTGTTCCTGACCCACACGCGCCCCGCGACGCTGCTCGGCGTGCTGCACCCGCTGGGCACGACGGGGCGCAGCGTCGCGCTCGGCTTCGCCAACCAGGGCGGGACGCTGGACACCCCCGGCATGCTGTTCGTCAATGGCGCCACGTGGGCCCACGCCGTCGACGCGGTCGCCCGTCTCCTCGGCCTTGAACGCGGCGGGCTCCTCACCGAGGACGAGCGGGCCGCGCTGGACGGCCGCATCTCGCCCCAGCCGGCTCTCGGCTGAGCGTGGCGCCTCCCGCGTGAGATGCCCCGCCGCTCAAAGCCGGCCGCGTGAGACCATGGGCCATCACATCACCTTCACGGAGGTCGCGATGGGCTCGATGACCACGCAGGTGGAGCGCTCCCTGCCGTAGGAGGCTGACCGATGGCTACTCGTCGCCTGACCCGCCGCTCCTTCCTGGGGACCTTCGCCGCGGGCGCGGCGGCCGGACCCTTCGTCGCCACGCCCGCGCGGGCGCAGGGCTTCAGCTGGAAGCGCTTTGCCGGCAAGGAGCTGTTCCTGCTCCTGACCAAGCACCCGTTCATCGACGTGCTCGAGAAGCACATCCCGGAGTTCGAGTCGCTCTCCGGGATGAAGGTGAAGTGGGAGACGCTGCCGGAGATCCAGGCCCGCCAGAAGATGACGGTGGAGATGGCCGCGAACGCGGGCGGCATCGACGGCTTCTTCACCTCGCTCCACGTCGAGAAGAAGCGGTTCTGGAAGGCGGGCTGGTACCACCCGCTGAACAAGTTCCTCCAGGATCCGTCGCTGACCAGCCCGGACTTCGACTGGAACGACTTCTCGCCCGGCGCGCGCGCCGGCGTGACCCAGCCGGACGGGAGCATCTCCGCGCTGGCCGCCTTCATCGACGCCAACGTGTTCTTCTACCGGAAGGACCTGTTCGCGGCCAAGGGCCTCACCCCGCCGAAGACGCTCGCGGACGTCGAGCCCCTGGTGCAGAAGCTCCACGCGCCGCCCGCCGTGCACGGCATCGTGCTCCGCGGCCTCAAGAACGCGAACGCCACGCAGTACCCGAGCATCCTCTTCCAGATGGGCGGCAGCTACGTGAAGGACGGCAAGGCCCTCCTCGACACGAAGGAGCAGGTGGCCGCGCTCGACCTCTACGCGAAGCTCCTGCGCCAGTACGGGCCGCCCGGCGTGGTGAACTTCAACTGGTACGAGTGCTCGGCGGCGTTCATGCAGGGGCAGGTGGCCTGCTACATGGACGGCGTCAACTTCGCGAGCCAGTTCGAGGACGCGGCCAAGTCCCGGGTGGTGGGCAAGGTCGGCTACGCCGTGCTCCCGTCCGGGCCCGGCGGCCACTTCTCGCCGATCTACATCACGGGCCTGGCGGTGTCCGCCCAGAGCCGCAACAAGGAAGCGGCCTACCTCTTCTGCCAGTGGGCGACGAACAAGGCCAACGCCGTGCGCGAGCTGATGGCCGGCGTCGGCGTGGGCCGCACGTCCACGTGGGACAGCCCGGAGGTGAAGGCCAAGCCGAAGATGCCCGCCGACTGGTACCAGGCCTACCAGGCCTCGCTCAAGATCGGGCGGCAGGGGCTGCCGGAGATCGTCGGGGTCACCGAGTACCGGGACATCATCGGCGTGGCCATCCAGAAGGCGATCGAGGGCGCGCCGGCCGCGCAGGTGCTGGCCCAGGCGCAGAAGGACTTCCAGGACCTGCTCAACCGCACCGAGAGCTAGCCGCGCCGCGATGGCTCCGGGCCCGGCGAGCGGCGCGGTCGCGCGCTGGGGGCACCGGCACGCCCGGTGGCTCTTCCCGGCGCCCGCGCTCGCCCTCGTGGCGGTGATCGTCGTGTACCCGATCGCCTACACGGTGTGGATGAGCCTCCAGGAGTGGACGGCGTCCAGCCTCACCCCGCCGCGCTTCGTCGGCCTCGAGAACTACGGCAAGATCGCCTTCGGCGACGCCCGCTTCCGCGAGGCGGTCGCGCGCACGGTCTACTTCACGGTCATCGCCGTGGCCGCGGAGACCGTGCTCGGCGTGGCGATGGCGCTGGTGTTCAACCGCGAGTTCTGGGGCCGGGGCCTCCTGCGCACGCTGGCGATCCTGCCGATGGTGGCCACGCCCACGGCCATCGCGCTCGTGTTCGTGATGATGTACCACCCGACGCTCGGCGTCCTGAACTACCTCCTCGGCGTGATCGGCCTCGCGCCGTTCCGCTGGACCTACTCGAGCCAGACCGTGCTGTACGCGCTGGCCCTGGTGGACGTTCTGGCAGTGGACGCCGCTCATCATGCTGATCGCGCTGGCCGGGCTCGCCAGCCTCCCGCGCGAGCCGTACGAGGCCGCGCACCTGGACGGCGCCTCGCCGGCCCAGGCGTTCTGGCACATCACGCTGCCGCTGCTGCGTCCGGCCCTGGTGGTGGCCGTGCTCTTCCGGGCGATCGACGCGCTCAAGACCTTCGACATCATCTTCGTCATGACGCAGGGCGGGCCGGCCAACGCGTCGGAGACCATCAACATCCTGCTGTTCAACCAGGCCTTCTCGTACTTCAACATGGGCTACGCCGCCTCGATGGCGGTGGCGCTGTTCGCGATCGTCATGGGGGCGTCGCTCGTGCTGATCAGGATCCGGAGGACCGCGACGTGGTGACGGGGGGCGCGCGGCGCCGCTGGTGGTCCACGGCCGGGTTCTACGGCCTCGCCGGCCTGTTCATGCTGCCCACGGCCTTCGTCTTCTACTGGATGCTGACGCTCTCGCTCAAGCCGCAGGTCGAGGCCACCGCGTCGCCGCCGTCGTTCGTGCGCTTCAGCGTCACCACCGCGGGCTACCGCGAGGTGTTCACGAAGTATCCGTTCTTCCTCTACACGTGGAACAGCCTGGTGGTGGCGGCGGGCTCGACGGCGCTGGGCCTCGCCGTGGGGCTGCCCGCCGCCTACGCGATCGCCCGCTGGAAGCTCACGCGGCTGGCCGTGGTCATCCTGGTCGCGCGCATCATCCCCGGGATCGCCTACCTGATCCCCTGGTACATCTTCTTCCGCCGGCTGCGGATGGTGGACACCTACGGCGCGCTGATCCTGACCCACCTCATCGTGGGGCTGCCCATCATCATCTGGGTCATGATCTCGTTCTTCGAGGACCTGCCCGCGGACCTCGAGGACGCGGCGCTGATCGACGGCTGCTCGCACCTGGGCGTGTTCTGGCGGGTGGCGCTGCCGCTGGTCAAGCCCGGCATCGTGGCCACGGGCATCCTGTCGTTCGTGTTCTCGTGGAACAACTTCCTCTTCTCGGTGATCCTCGCCGGGCGCTCCACGCGCACGCTGCCCATCGCGGTGTTCAACATGATCTCCTACGAGGAGATCAACTGGGGCACGCTGGCCGCCGCCGCCACGCTGATCACGCTGCCCGTGCTGGTGGTGGCGCTCTTCGCGCAGCGCCACATCGTGACCGGGCTGACATTCGGAGCGGTGAAGCAGTGAGTCACCGGCTCAGCTCGCAGTAGCCGTTGGCGATCTGCGGGCGCCACACGCCGTTGCTGCGCTGGCACTGGCGCTCCGGACTGTCGAGGTCGCCGTATCCGGCGCCGCCGTTGTAGCCGGTCGCGCAGCCCGTCGCCAGGAGCGCGGCGCCCAACCACAGGGCCAGGAGGCTCCGGAACGGGACCACCGCCCGACGGCGACCCGGCGCGCGGCTCGGAATCCTCGCATCTCCTTCTCCTCTCGTGAGCGCGACATGCGTCCTTTCGGTCAGGATACGCCCGCGTGCGAAGCGCTGCCTGTGGTCGGCGAGCGTGCGTGGCGGCTTACGCGTGCGCCGCGGGACCGATGATCCGCCGGAACGCTTCCACCTCTCGCGTGGGCAGGTCGCCGCCGCCTTCCAGCGTGTGCGCGGGGAAGAGGAACACGTGGTCCACGCCGGCCTCCTCGCGCGCGCGGAGCAGCCGGTCGCGGCAGTGCTCGGCCGGGCCGAACAGGCCGAACGCGTCGCACGCTCGCGCGGCGACATCGTCGGAGAGCGTCGTCGGATCGTGGTCGTCGGGAAGCTCGATGCCCGCGTGGCGGAGCCAGTAGAGGTTGGCGGCGCTCGGGTAGGTGAGGAAGCTCTGGCCGGGCGCGAACCAGCGCTGGGGCCAGCGCCGCGGATCGTCGGCGCCGCCGTCGAGCGCGATCGTGACGATGAAGATGGTCGGGAAGCCGTCGAGCGATCGGCCGGCGCGGCGCGCCCCGGCCTCCAGGTGGCGGCGCGCCGCGCGGATCGCATCGGGGTGGAGGCCCACCATGAGCACGGCGCCGTCGGCGACCTCGCCCGCCAGCTCGACCATCCGCGGCCCCGCCGCGAGCAGGTAGACCGGCGTCGGCCGAGCGCTGGTGTTGGAGAGCCGGCTCGTCCGGCCCTCGAACTCGGCGGCCTCGCCCGCGAGCAGCCGCCGCAGCGCGAGGACGGCCTCGCGCATGAGCGCCACGCTTCCGCGGGGGCGGCCGATGGCCCGCGCGGCGAGGAAGCCCGGCGCCACCGTGAGGAGGACGCGCCCGGGGGCGATCTCCTCCAGCGAGTGCGTCGCCGAGGCCAGGAGGAGCGGATGGCGCACCACCGGGCTCGACGTGGCGGGATAGAGGCGCAGCCGGCGCGTGCGCGCCGCGGCCAGGGCGAGCGTCACGTACACGTCGCGGCCGCGGTGCGGATGGTCGTGCACGCCCACGCCGTCGAGGCCGGCGTCCTCGCAGCGGGTGATGAAGTCCGCGACGCCGGGCACCGGCGCGCCCACGGGCACGCGAAGGTCGACCTGCACGCTCAGACCGGGCGGCGGTCGCGCGAGGCCGCCTCGCTCTCCAGCAGGAGGAGGCGGGCCGTGGCCTCGGAGCGGACGAACGCCACGTGCATGCGCCAGTGATACGAGTCGGGCTGGCGGCTCCCCGGCACCCCGTCGCAGATCGCCTGGGCCTCGGTCTGCAGCCGCTCCAGCTCGCGGATGCCCGCGCGCAGCGTCTCCGGATCGCGCGCCACTTCCAGGCGGCGCTCCGTCGTCCCGGAGCAGGCCGTAGAGACGGCTGAAGCGCCGATCGATCCTCCAGCGCGCCACCTCGGGCAGGAAGCGGACGGCGGGGATCCAGAGGATCAGCGACACCACGAACAGGCGCGCGAGCGACGTCCAGCGGAGCAACGGGTAAGGAAGCGTCCGCGAGAGGAACGACTCGCCGCTGGAGAGGTACACCTCCGCCGCCTCGTGCAGCGGCACGTCGACGCCCTCGCGGCTCGGGAAGCGCAGCGGCGGATCGATCAGGCTTCCCGGCCCGTGGATCGACTGGGCGATCTTCAAAATCTGCTCGACGACGCGCGGGTGGAGGTCCGCCCGGCACACGATGAGCGCCGCCGGCGACAGCAGGACCGTGTCGCTGGCCGGGATGTTGCGGCGGATGTCGAGGAGCCCCTCGTGGATCTTGATCGGCGTGAGCCCGGGGAACCGCCGCGCGTACGCCGTCTCGCGCCGGAAGCCGAGCAGCGTCACGTCCGGCTGCGCCACCAGCTCCTCGATGACCGGATCGCGGTACGACGCCACGAAGAACGACGCGTAGAGGGACCCGCGCTTGAGCTCGGCCCGCGCCTCGGCGTTGCTGAGCCGCACCACGTCCGGCGTTGCGGAGTCGATGCCGTGGTCGCGCAGGAGGGCCATCGCCACCGCCTCCGTGCCGCTCTGCGGCAGGCCGATGGAGATGCGCCGCCCCGCCAGGTCCGAGAGCGACGTCACGCGCGGGCCGCCGCGGTGGAAGACCCAGAGCGGCTCGAGGTAGATGGCCGCGATCCCGCGCAGCCGGCCCGCGGTGTCGTCGGCGAGCGCGTACGTCCCGCTCTGGGCGAACGCCACGTCCACCTCGCCGCGGATCAGGCGCTGGAGGTTGTCGAGAGATCCGTTCGACGGGACGACGCTCCGTCCGGAGGCCGATGCCGCCGAGCCGCGTGGCGTACTGGGCGCCGAAGGTGGAGTAGCGCGCCGCCGCTCTGGCCCGTGGCCCAGCACGATGCTCCGCGGAGGCGACGGGCCGGTGAGCGACGTATCCCACCGCGACGGTGATGGCGACGAGGACGAAGACGATCACCCATCGCGGCCTGAGACGCATGGTCATCTATCCGAGCGCGTCCATTCCCGCACGTCGGGCGTCAACGCCGGCGCTTGAGGTCGCGGAGGTCGACGGCGCCCGGGCGCCGTCGCGGATCCTCGCCGCGCGGGAAGATCTGCGTCTTCTGGACCTTCTGGGTCCCCGTGGTCGGCAGGCGATCCACGAACAGCACCCAGCCCGGCGCCTTGAAGTAGGCGAGGCGGTCGCGGCACCAGTCGGCGAGCGCGCCGGCCAGCGCGGGGTCGGCGACCGCGCCGGGCATGGGCACCACGCACGCCATGACCTCTTCCTCGCGGACCTCGTCCGGCACGGCGAGCACGGCCACCTGCGCCACCGCGGCGTGCGCCTGGAGGCAGGCCTCGACCTCGGCGGCCGCGATGTTCTCGCCGGAGCGGCGGATGATGTTCTTCTTCCGGTCCACGAAGTAGAGCATGCCGTCCGGGGCCTGGCGCACCACGTCGCCGGTGTGGAACCACCCGCCGGCCCACGCCGTGTCGGTCGCCGCGGGGTCCTTCAGGTAGCCGGCGAAGAACCCGTGCCGCGGCCCCTCGGGCCCGCCCCAGCGCACCAGCAGCTCGCCCTCCGTGCCGTGCGGCACGGCGGCGTCCCCGTCGCCCACCACGCGCGCCTCGAGGCGTCCGTGCGGCCGCCCGAACGCGCGCGTGGCGACCTGGCGCGGATCGACGCGGTCGGCGAAGACCCGGCCCGTCTCCGTCATGCCCCACACCTCGATCAGCGGGAAGCCGAACCGGCGCTCGAACGGCTCGTGCAGCTCCGGCTCCACGCCCGCGCCGAAGCCGAAGCGCACGCGGTGCTGCGCTCTCCTCCGGCGCGACCGGCTGGTTCAGCAGGAGCGGCGGCATCACGCCCAGGTAGTGGATGACGGTGGCCCGCGTCGCCACCACGTCGGGCCACCAGCGCCGGGGACTGAAGCGCTCGGCCAGGATCAGGCAGTTCGCGGTGAGCATGGCCGCGGTGGCCGACACGGCCTGGCAGTTCATGTGGAACAGCGGCAGCGGGTTGAGGATGCGATCGCGCCCGGGCTCGATCGCCGCGCGCCCGCCGAGGTCCCGATACCAGGCGCCCGCGTTCAGGTAGTAGAAGTTCGTCAGCACGCAGCCCTTCGGGCGCCCCGTGGTGCCCGAGGTGTAGAGGAGCCCGCACTCGGTGTCGAGGCCCGGCGGGCCCGCGCGCGGCGCCGGACGCGGACGAGGCAGGCGCGCGGACCGTCCTCGGCGTTCACGACGGGCAGGGGAGCCTTCCGCTCCCGCGCGGCGGCCTCGAGGTCGCCGATGCGGCCGGGCAGGGACACGGCGAGGTCGGCGTCGGAGTGGTCGAGGAGGTAGGCGAGCTCGTCGTGGCGATAGTCCGGGTTCACCGGGACCACGCCCACGCCGAGCGCGTTCAGCGCCAGGTAGTGGAAGAAGAACTCCGGACGGTTCTCCATCAGGATCGCCACGCGATGGCCGTGGCCGTAGCCGGCCGCCGCGTAGCGATCCCGATGCGCCTGCACGTGGCCGAGCACCTGCCCGAACGAGTACTCGACGCCCGCCGGATGGTAGGCACGATCGGCCGCGGGCGGCGCGCAGAGGAACGCGTGGTCCGGCGCGGCCGCGGCGGTGGCCGCGAACGCGTCGAAGACCGTGCGCGCCTCGGGCACGCTCAGGGCTCCGGCGGCCGCCGCTCGCGCCACGACGTGGCTTGCTCGTACGCCCACGCGATGCGGAGCGCCATCGCCTCCTGGCCGCCCGGGCACAGGATCTGGAGCGACGTGGGCAGCCCGCCCGCGGTGAACCCATCCGGCAGCGCCACCCCGCACATGCCGAGGTAGTTTCCCGGCCGCGTGAAGTGCGCGGGCGTGCCCGTCTGGTCCACCGCGTCCACGGGAATGGCCGGCGTCTGCGTGGTCGGCGTCAGGAGCGCGTCCACGCCCGCGGTGGCCTTCGCGAACGCCTTGCGATGCGCCTCGCGCTCGGCCAGGGCCAGCAGGTAGTCCCGCGCGGAGACGCCGCGGCCGAGCTGGATCCGCGGCCGCACGTGCGGGTCGACGGGCAGCGCCGCGTCGTCCACGAGGTGACCGACGAAGCGATACCCCTCGGAGCCGATGATGCGGCCCGTGGCCGCCGTGTAGTCGGCGAAGCGGTGCGGCAGCGTCACGCTGACGATCTCCGCGCCCTTCGCGGCCAGCGTCTGGAGCGCGGCGTCGTAGGCGGCCAGCACTTCCTTGTCCACGCCTTCGCGCTCCGCCTCGGGCAGCCGGGCCAGGCGCAGCCCGGCGACGCCTCGTCGCAGCGAGGGCAGCGCGTCGTCTGCCGTCCACACGTGGGTGAGGGGATCTTCCGGGTCGGGCCCATTCAGCGCGCGGTACATGAGCGCCGCGTCTTCCACCGAGCGCGTCATGGGGCCCGGCGTGTCGAGCGTGCTGGACAGCGGCAGCACGCCGTACGTGCTGATGCGCCCCACCGTGGTCTTCAGGCCGACGATGCCGCACCACGCGGCGGGGAGCCGCACCGAGCCGCCGGTGTCCGTGCCGATCGCCGCGGGGGCGAGGCCGGCGGCCACCGAGACCCCGGAGCCGCTCGACGACCCGCCCGGCGTCCGGTGCGTGCGCAGGTCCCACGGGTTCCGCGGCGTGCCCATGTGGGTGTTCGTCCCCCAGCCGCCCATCGCGAACTCCACGGTGTGGGTCTTGCCGATCACGATCATGCCCGCGGTGATCAGGCGCTGCGCCAGCGTGGCCGTGACCTCCGACACGCGCTTGGCCCAGACCTTCGACCCGCCGGTCGTGACGCGTCCCTCCATGTCCACGAGGTCCTTGAGCGCCACCGGCACGCCGTGGAGCGGCCCGATCCGGTGGCCGGAGCGGATGGCCTTGTCGGCGGCCTCGGCGCCCAGCCGGGCCTCCGCGCCGTAGACGTCGATGAAGGCGTGGAGCTCCGGATTGCGCCGCTCGATGCGGGACAGGAGCGTGTCCATCACGTCCACCGGGGAGAGCTTGCGGGTCTCGAAGGCGCGCGAGAGCTCCGCCACGGTGGCGAAGGCGAGGTCCGTCTGCGGCATGGAGCATCCTCCTGGGTGTGATGCGGGCACGGCGAGCCCGGCGCCGGGTCCGGGCACGTCGATTCTAAGCCGGGACGGCGCTCCGCGGGCGAGGGGATCGGCCGGGCGTTCTGCGTGGCGTGATAGAATCCGCTAGCGTCGCTGCCGCGTAGAAGGAAGTGACCCCGTCGTCTAGCCTGGCCAAGGACGCGACCCTTTCAAGGTCGAGATCGCGGGTTCGAATCCCGCCGGGGTCACCACCCACTTGTAGCGGGCTGACCCCGCAGGAGCGCGACCAAACGTCGCGCGCCGTGAACTCGTAGAACCGCCCTGCGCCCTCGGCGGTGAGACCACGCGCCGCCTCAGCAGCTCGCGCAGCGATCGGTCGCGCCCGCGGTCATGTTTCCGCGGAGAGGCCCGCCAGTCCGCGAAGCTCCTCCACGCCGGCGGAGCCGCCGGGGGCCGGCGCGCAGCCGGGCGCAGCGTCTCCGCTCGCTCAGCACGCGCGCCGGCGGCTCGGCGGCTGAAGCTCGCGACGAGCGAGGCCAACGGGCCGCCCAGACGAATGGCCGCCGTGAGGCGCGCCCATCGGCCGTCGAGAGCTCGCGCAGCTCGCGCCTGGAGCGGCCGCGCGCGCGGGCTCCGCTGTCGGGCCGGCCGGAGCCGGCGAGGGCCTTCTCGATCGCGCGCGCGACACGTCGGGTGGAGCACCTCCTGCTCGATCGCATCGAGCACGCCTCGTCGGTCGGCGCATGAGCGGCTCACAGCGATTGCGGCAGACCGTCGCCCCCGGCGTGGTAGGTACTGCAGCCGTAGAAGTGCCGGCGCTGGTCGCCGCTTGCATCGCCGCTGCGCACCACGAGCGACCCGCCGCACGCCGCCGCAGGCCGCGAGGCCGGTCAGCAGGTACTTGGACTCGATGCCGTTCGCCGGCCGGCCGCAGAGCTGGCCCGGCCGTGCCCGGCGGTAGAGCGCGCGGGCGCCCGCGAGCCGCTCGTGCGCGCGCCTGCCAGAGCGCCTCGTCGACGATGCGCAGCTCGGGCGCTCGACGGCGGAGCCACTCGCCTCGGCCGGCCGCGGCGGTACGCGCTTGCCGCCCCACTGATCGCGCTTGCTGCGCTGGTTCCAGACCACCACGCCGCGGTAGAGCATCGCGGTGGAGATCTCGCGGACGGGACGGCGCCCAGCCGCGCGGCCGCGCCGCGTGCCGCGGGCGCGGGGCCGGCGCGCCCTCGGCGTTCAGCGTCGTTCGCGATGCGCTTGAAGCCCGCGCCGCCGCGGCGACAGCGCGAAGATGCGGCGGACCACGGCGGCCTGCTCGTCGTCGACGCGCCGGACCGACGTGCTGCGCGCCGGCCGTCGCGCGTCGAGCACCTCGACGTTGTCGTAGCCGAAGACGCGCCCGCCGGTGACGTGGCCGGCGCGCGCCTTGCGCTCGAGCATCGCGTCGTCGGTGCGCTGGCGCGCCTTGTCGCGCTCCATCTCGTCGGCGAACTCGGCGACGCGCGAGCATCAGCTTGTCGGTCGGGCGAGTCGAGGGTGCGCTCGCGGTCGTCCAGGTAGAAGCAGACGCGCACGCCCGCCGTGACGATCTGCTTCAGCGCGTAGGCCGTCTCGATCTGCTCGCGGCCGAGGCGGGACTCCTCGCGACATCACGAGCACCTGGAACGGCGGGCGCGGCTTCAGCGCGTTCATGAGGCGCAGGAAGCCCGGGCGCTTGAGCGAACTCGGCGCCGGAGATGCCGTCGTCGACGTAGACGTGCGCCTCGTCGACCGTCCAGCCCTTCGCGTCGCGTAGGCGCGCGCGTGCTCGACCTGGCGCGTGACGGACTTCGCCTCGTCGGCGACGCGCTGGTCGGTGGACTTCCGGGCGTAGATCGCGGCGATCATGTCCCGCAGCGCTGCCAACCGAACTGCCCGCCGGATCTGCTCGGTGGCTCGGCGTAGCCATGTCCAGCGATAATTCAGGCGGCGCCCGGCCTCGTCGGGACGCAGCTGTGCATGACTTGGCCCAACCCCCTCGAAGTGCCTCGATGGACTGGGCGGTTTGGGTGTGTCGCGAGCGATTCCGAGCCTCTTGAGGTGGGGCGTCCCTTCCCAGGAGTCAACGACTCGACGGAGGCAGCCCGTCCGCAGCTTCCTTCGCCTCGTATCGAACGTCTGGGCGACGCCGTCCCTCGCGAACGGAAGTGCCGCCCCATGCCAGAACAACCGCGGCCCCGACATCGGATCGGACCTCGACGAAGACAGTCGGCACGGGTAGCCTCGGACGCTCTCGCCTCGACAGAGCGCGCAAGGAGGCGCCGCCGTCGCTTCGCCATACCGGCGGCAGAACTACCCCACGAAATGGGCGGCTCCCTTCGCCGATCTGTGACCTGACGAGTCCGTTGATGAGACGGTGCACGTCGAGCCGCCTACGTTGCCCGTTCTCGAAGAAGCGCATTTCTCTCGTCTTCCGCCTTGCGGTCTTCGGGCCCAGAACCCATACTTCGCCTCGAGCCCCTCCATCTGCCGCCGCAACCACGCCTCCGCCGCGTCAGCCTTCATCCCCTTGAGCGTCGCCAGCGCCTCCTCGAGCGTCCGCCGGAGCCCGTCCTCGAGGGCGGCGACCAGGCCGAGGTAGACCTGGCGCTCCACCTCCGTAGCACCCGCGGCCTCCAGCGCGATCAGCCGGTCGCGCGTGACGCGAGCCTCCACGAGCAGCGCGTAGACGCGTTGCACCAGCGCGCTCGCGGCCTCGAGGGGCGCGTCGGTCACTCGCGACACCCTGGGGCCTCGAGCAGCCTCTTGCCCATCACAGCAGCTCCGTCACCGGCACGCCGAGCGCCTTGGCAAGACGCTGGAGCACGCCGAGGGTGGGATCGTAGCGGCCGGCTTCCAGCTTGTTGACGTACTCACGCGTAATCCTCGCTCGCTTCGCCAGCGCCGCCTGGCTCAGGCCCTTCGCCGTCCGCATCGCCTTGAGCTTCATCCCTAGCTGTCTCGGAGTCGGGCTCATGGTGAACTATGCTTCACCATAAGTCAAGACGCGCGCGTCAATCACGCCCGGCCTGGCGTGCCCGCCGCTCCACTCAGCGCTCCACCAGCCCCGCGCCGAAGGCGAGCAGGACGCACCAGCCGAGGAAGATGAGCACGTCGGCGCCGCTCATGTGCGAGCCCGGGCGTTGTGCAAACGGGTCTCTGCATGGTCGAGGAGTCGGCGGCCGCGATCGGACGTAAGCGCCGCTAGGACGCCCTCGGCAATTCGGCGTGGCCGCTCTCTGATCCGGCCACCTCAGCGGCGCTCCCGCGCGGATCGACCTCGATGACCTTGGTCCGTACGGCGACCGGCACCCCGTCGTGCGTCAGGCCCGAAGGATCCCCGCGACGGGGACGCGCAGTTGGGTTTCGCCGATTGATGCGATTTCTTGGCCGCGCGACACGGCGTCACCGATCTGCGCTCGCGTCCGGAACGTGCCCTCGACTGGCGCGTACACATACCGCTCTCGCGCGATTCCTGCCAGCGCGCGAGGCTCACCCGCCAGCGGCAACGGCGCCCCCTCCAGGATGACCGCGCCAGGGCCTCCCAGCTCGTCTCGACCGCCAGATCGCAGACGCGGCCCGTCTCGAAACCCGGCCCGAGCCCAATGGTGAGTCCCGCCAGGCCGCGCTGAACTTCCGCGCTGGCGTGTTTCTGCACGCGGGCATCGACGAGGATTTCGGGGGCGATCGCGTCGAGCAGACGGCGAAGCGGGTGGACATAGACGGGGATCGCAGAGCGCGTCGCGAGCAGCCGCCGTACGCCCTCAGCATCAGGCACGCGTTCCGCCGCGATCCCCTCAAGGGTGGCGTGCCCTTCGAACGCGGCGTCCGCGAATGCCATCGCTCGGCGGGTGGTCGGGGGCATCGGATCGTCGTGAAGCACCACGGGATACCCGACGCCGAACAAGCGATGGGCGACCGCAGAGCCGATGTCGCCCAACCCCCGCACCACGACAGTGCCCTGTCTGGTCGTCACGCCGCCTCCCCGAGGATCGGCACCAGGCGCGCCGTCTCGCCGGCCAGGTCGGGCACGAGCAGCCACTCCTGCCGGTGGCCGCAGTGGTTCACCGCCGACGCCTCCGCGAACAGCCGCCAGCCGTACATGCGGAGGTGCTCGAGGCGCGGGTGGTGGACGGGCACCTCGGCGCCACAGCGCGGGCAGGGCGGGACGCGATCAGGCACGGAGCGTCACTGGATCACCTGGTCCGCCCGCGCCAGCAGCGACGGCGGGATCGTCAGGCCGAGGGCCTTGGCGGTCTTGAGGTTGATGACCAGCTCGAACTTCGTCGGCTGCTCGACGGGCAGGTCGCCGGGCTTGGCGCCCTTGAGGATCTTGTCCACGTAGGTAGCGGCGCGCCGAGACAAGTCAGCAAGGTCCGGTCCATAGGCCATCAGGCCCCCGGCATCGACAAACTCGCTGTATGGGAACATCGTCGGCAGCCGGTTCGTTGCCGCCAGGTCCACGAGGCGTCTTCGCTCAGCGGTGAACAAGGGCGTTGGCAGCACCGCCAGAGCACCCGCGCGCGCCCTGGTCATGTCCGAAAAGGCCCGGTCGAACTCGGCGGGACTTCCGTCTCCACGATTGAAGCTGCACCCCCAGCGCCCGCGCCGCGACAGCCGCGGCCTTGAGTCTGTCGTTCTTGGAAAGGTCGTCTGCGTGCACGAGAAGGGCGACCCGACTCACATCCGGAACGGCCTGCTTGAGCAGTTCCAGCAACTTGCCGACGAGGTCTTGCGGGACAACGGAGAAGCCCGTGACATTGCCGCCCGGCCGCCGAAGGCTGGTGACGAGTCCGATCCCAACCGGATCACCAACAGAAGTCAAGACGATGGGAAGGGTCGTGGTCGCTGGCTTCGCGGCGAGGGCGGGGGTGTGTTCTGGACCACGATGACATCGACCTTGAGTGAACGAGGTCGGTCACGAGAGCGGGGAGTCGCTCGCGCTCCCCCCGTACCCTCGGTATTCGATCGCAAGGTCTGCGGCCCTCGACATAGCCGAGATCACGCAGTCCTTGGCGGAACGGCCTCGCACTGCGGGATGCGACCGGTCGCGCCGGCCACCCAGCCATGCGAGCGACCTTCCCCGTCTGCTGGGCCTCGGCGGCGCGCGGCGCGGCGAGGAGGGCGAGGGTGCCGAGGAAGGCGCGGCGGTCAAGCATCGCGAGCCTCCAGCTGCCGCGCCATCGTGGCCGCCGTGGACGCGGCGCGGATGTCCTTGTGCGTGATCCGGTAGACCGGCACGCCGCCCTCGTCGCGGACCCACTGCGCGATAGCGAAGTTGCGAGGGCCGAGCGGGAGAACGACGGGGCCCCGGCCCGGCGGCGCTGGCGGACGGCGCTTCCTTCAGCTCGAGCTGATCCGCTGGCCGCCATGCCGCGCCGCTTGCTCATGCCGTCAGCCTCCCGATGATGACCGCCAGCCCGAGGAAGCCGCCGAGGGTCACGGCCGCGTCACCAGCGCGAGGAGGTCATCGACCTGGGCGCGGGCCACCAGGAGCCCGATGCGCACCTCGACGCAGCCGTCGGGGACCGGCGGCGCCGCGTCGCCCGCCCCGGCCGCCTGGAGCGCCTCCGCGCCGGTCGAGGAAGCGCACGAGCTCCCGCCGTGCCTCCTCGCCGAAGTAGCCCGGCGCGCTCAGGCGCGCGCGCACGGCGTCGAGGTCGGCCAGGGCCCGGCGCGTGTCCACGGTGTGCCGAGCGCGGCGGCGGCAGGCGTCGGTACACCACCGCCGGGGCTTGCCCCGGCGCGGGCCGGGCGGGAACGGGGTGCCGCAGGCCTCGCAGGTCATCCGCCATAGGCTGCCAGAAAACCGCTCCGGTTTTCCAGGGCCCTTCGGACGCGGCGGGGGTCACCATGGCGGGTGAGCGCCTGGACGCGCTGGCGGGGCACGGGGGCGCGCTGGTGTTACGTCTCGTTGAGGGCCCCGCGCGCCGCGGCGACCACGTCCACCCATCCCGCCTGAAGTGCCGCGGTCAAGTGGTCCTCGGGCTCGGTGCGCGTCCGCGCCTCCAGCGCCGGCCGGAGAAGCCCAGGGCGGTCCCGCGCCGCGCGCGCACGGTTACGCGGTCGATCTGGGCGACGCCCGTCTCGTCGTCGCCGTCGATCCAGTCATCGCGGAACGGGGCGAACCGGCAACTCGATGGCCTTGCACAGCTCGCGGTCGAACACGCGGCCGTCGGCCTTCACGGTGAATCGCCGCACGACCGAGACCACGTAGGCCATCACGATCGCCAGCGGCCGGGGGGCGCGGGGCCCTGGGGGGCGCGACCCTGGGGGGCGGGGCCCTGCGTGAAGGCATAGCTCGGCGGGGCGATCTTGATGGGCGGCCGCGGCGCCAGCCGGCCGGGGCGGAGCCCCATGGCCAGGTAGCGGAACGCATCCGCCCCGTGACTGGCCCAGTCGTGCCGCGGCCGTAGCGCGAACGTCTTCTTCGCCTCGTCCCAGTCCTTGCGGTAGGACTCCAGCGCCCGGACCAGCGGCCGGCAGGTGTCGATGTCGACGTAGCACCTCGGCAGGAGCAGCCGGGCCTGCTCGATGCCATCGGCGACCGGCAAGAGCGGGAGCACCCGCACCGGCGCGAGCCCGAGGGCCCGGAGGACCTCGGCGCGGCTCTTGCCGGTCCCGAGCTCGCGCACGTCGGCGTCGTGGGGCAACAGGTGCTCCGCGTAGCGGTAGGGCTTCTCACGCAGGCGCTTCGCGTAGTGGGCCAGCCCCTCGCCGCTCTGCTCCAGGTAGTCGATGAGCCGCACCTCCGCGCCGGTCACCTGGGCGAAGATGATCGCCGTCACGTCGTCGATGCCGAGGTCCCAGGCGGTCGTCACCGGCAATTTGGGCTCCCACGGCACGCGGCGCAGGCGGCCGGCGCGCTCGGCCTCCTCGAGGTCCCGGGCATAGTACGCGCCCGGCATCGCGGCGGTGAAGCTCGTGTAGTACTCCTGATCCGCGAACTCCTTCGGCATCCCCTCGCGGATGTCCTGCGCGATCTGCGCCGCGGTGATGATCGGCTCCCCGCTCTCGCCGGGGGCATCCCGCCGGGTGTCGTCCACCGTCTTGCGCGTCGTGAACCAGTCGGGGCTCTGCCGCGCCTGCTCGTACAGCGCGTGCGCGTGATTGCGCCCGAGCGGCGTGAAGGCGAAGAGCGCAAAGCCGCCGTTCTCGGCCAGGATCGGGCGCGTCAGGTCCCACGCCTGCGCGCCCGGCATCTGGCTGTACTCGTCGAAGGCCACGCCCACCGGGGTTGGTCCCGCGGAGGCGGTCGGCCTGGTCGGCGCCGAGGATCTGAAAGACGCTCCGGTTGCGGAGCGTGATCTGCATCTCGACCTCGTTCTTCGTCGCCACCAGCTCGGCCGGGAACGCGTCGAGCATCGGCCGGCCGGCGTGGTCGAGCCCATCCCAGACGTTCCGCCGACCCATCGTGAAGGTCGGGGTGACGTAGTAGTACGTCCCGACGCGCTGGACCATGGCCATGGACAGGAGCGCCAGCAGCAGGGAGGTCTTGCCGCTCCGGCGATGCACGACGACCACAAGGCGCGTGATCCCTCGGCTCCACGCCGCGAGCACCTCCTGCTGCCAGGCGCGCGGGTCGAGGACGGGCAGCGTGATCTCAGCGGGCGGCGTCACGCGTCCGGCCGCTCCGTGAAGTGCGTCACCCGCACGCGCACCTCGGCGGCGATCGGCTCGGGCGCGTCGAGCGCGAGGGGCGCGTGCGACGCCGGCGCCTCGGTGTCGACCGACAGGACGACCGGCGGGGGCGCGTTCGGGGCGCGGCCGGTCGGGCCGAGCACGTACTGCCGGAGCACGATGGTGAAGCCGCCCGGCGCGGCGGCGTCGACGAGTTCCGGCCGGGGCGAGCCGTAGGCGCGATTGAGGACGGCCTCGGCGGCCCGTACGGCGACGCGCGGGTCCTCGTTGCACATGAGGGTGACGAGGATCCGGAGCGCTTCCGGGGCGTGCTGGCGGGCGAGGGCGCGCACGTCATGGACGACGGCCTTCGGTGGGCGGCCGCGCGGGTTGCCGGACACGCCCTTGGGCCACGGGGGCGGGCGGTCGGTGTTCTCCGCGTGTTCGGCTCGGTGTTCGCGACGCGCGGTCCCTCCATCGCCAGGCCCCCCTGGAGCGGAGTATGCCTTTGTACGCTGCGCGTCACATCGTCGCGTTGATCAAAGTACGGAAATCACTTTCCCGAAGGACTCTCAGTGGCTGACCCTTCTGTATGAGACTCTCGGCCTTTCGATGCTTCGAGCTTTTCTCGTGACCGCCCAACCTGCGAATGTCTTGGTCTCCAACGACGAGAAGGGTCACCGTTTGGCCTACCGAACCAACGACGTCGCAGCCTGCGGCCGCCGCCAGGTCGGCTGCCTCGCGCCGCGGAACTGAAAGTGTCCCCGTAAACACGACGATTTCGCCGGCCAGCCGCCCGTCTCGACTGCCCTCCCGAGTAATCGAAGAGCTATAGAGCTACCATCGATCGGATTGGTTGATCGGACAACCCAGTCGTCCACGCTGAGAGCCGAGTCAGCGAGAGACGGAGCAGGACAAGTCCCGCGGCTCGGGCGTCCTCTTCGGCATCATGGTGGCGAAACTCTATCCCACACCACGAGGCAATGTCAGCAAGCCCATAACCCCGCTGTGAGAACTGGGGCCACGCCCGCCGCGTCACCCGGGCGGTGTCCAGCCAGGTGCACTGAGGGGCCGGCATCCCATATCGCTCGTGAGCTCTGCCAAGAGCGACACGGTCAAATGGCAGGTGCGAAACGACTACATGGCCGCCGAGGCGGGTCTGCAACGTGCCCACGATATCGGAGAAGCGAGGCGCGCCTGCCACCGAGTGCTCATCGATGCCGTGTATTGAGACATTTACCGCGTCGAACTCGTCTTCAGGATCTACCAGAGTCTTCCAAGAGTCGGCGACCTCGCCGTTGGAGAAGCTGACCACGCCGATCTGGCAAATGCTTGCCAGGTCCGCATTCGCTGTCTCGACGTCTATCGCGACAAATCGGTGTGACATCGCTGTTGCTCCTATCGCCTAACAGTCAGCCTCAGCTCCGGCCGCAGGCCGTCGGCTGGATGCTGTGGTCAGCCTGAGTCCACAAACCTCCACACACAGGGCTCGTCTGCCAGCCCAGTCCGCTCGAGAGCCGCAAGCTCTCCGCCACTTCGCGTTCGACATATACGAGGCGTGGAACTTCTTCATGTCCGTCTAAGCATTCAGAGCCATCTTCAGTGGCTCGGGGTCGGGATGCCGAGCCTCGTGCTCCCGAATGGCCTGCTGCAGCTGCTCGATCTTGTCCATTACCTGGTCCCGCTCCTGCATCATCTGCTCCCGGTACTCGCGCTCGAGCTCGTCGATGACGCGCAGCTCGCTCCGGTAGCGTTCGGCCAATTGCGACAGGTCGTTCGACATCTCGGTGTGCGCGTTCAGCGCTCTCACCATTATTCGATTCATCTCATCTACTCCATTCCGTTCTGAACAGTAATTAACTGCAGAGGCCCCCCCAGCGGGAGAAGCCCGCCGGGGGATGTTCACCTCGTAGCTGCGCGCGTCGGGTGTCCCACGTTGCATCCTCCTGGTTCGTGGTTCTGGATCTGGACCCCAGCGCCCGCATTGGATGCCCAACTGTTGCGGTGCAAAATGATCGCCAGCTGAAGAACTTCGTCAGATTAAGCACTTAGCGCGTATGATCACTTCCCAGTAACAACGATCCGAGGGGGCTACAAGCCTGGAGGGATGAAGTCGTGTCGAACGGCGGACGAAGCGAGCCTAGTTCTACGGGTGCTCCCGACATTGGCATCGGAGCGACCGCGTTCGCCGAAATCGGAACGTCGTCAGAGTCGCGGTGGCCGACGAGGCCATCCTGAGCGTGTTGAGCAGCAGTTGCTGCATGCCGATGCCGTGGCGTCCGGACTTCCTCAGGCCCTAGAAGCAATTGGTCTGCAGGCGTTCGAGAAGCGCCAGGATCAGTACGACGATAAGCAGTCTCTCACCGCCGCCCCTTCTTGACGGTTTTAATAGGAAGCGGCGTTTGCATCACAACCGACGACACGTCGCCGAGGCGGCCCGCAATCATCACGACGCCGCCGGGGCCGTCCCATACATACGTGTCAGGCATCGGGGGGCGCGGGGTTCTCGGCCGGGCTCCTCACGCTCGGCGCAGCCGATGGCGTCGAGCACGCGGCTGAGGGGGGCATCAAAGGGGACGCTGAGCGCGTAGCCCTCGAGGATGGCCTGCGCCGCCCAGAGGGCGCGACGGCGGGCGCGGGTGTCAGGGGTCACGGGGTGACGCGGGGCGCAGCGCCAGCCCGTCGGGGCGTCGAGCGCGGCGGGAACCCTCGCGTAGCCGCGCGCGGCCTGGAACGCGCCAAGGCCGCTCCCACCTCGACAGCGGCACTCGGCTCGCGCGTCACCGTTGATCTCCAGGCTCCAGCTGGGTGCGCGGGGGGTGCGTGGACCGCCGCGTTTTGCCGCGATCTGCCGAGGGGGCGCTTCTAAGTTCCTGCGAAGTTACGGATGCATCGACCTCCGCTCGAAGTTCAACCCCGCGCTGGGCATCGAGGCCCAGGGCTTCTGCATGTTGGGGTAGGTCGCAGGCTTGCGGAGCATCTGGCCCCGGCCCCGTGCCCCTCGCCAGGGCCACCGGGTGCGCCTGGGTTGCTGGTCCCCCGTCACATACGCGACGGACAGCGAAATGCCGGGGGCGGTCGTCAGGACATCGCGTTGGATGGCAACAAGCGCAAGCTGTTCTTCGATACGGTGCTCGAGCCGCTGGTGCGGGCCTCCGTGCCGTTCAAGGATCAGATCTTCGCGTGGGAGGTCATGAACGAGCCGTCATGGCTGATCCGGCCGGGGAAACCGGTCGGGCCGGTCAAGAACGACTCAGTCGTGACCGACGACGTCGATCGGACGGGGCAGGGCGGCGAGCGACTCCAGCCAGCCCACGTACCCGGCCTTGGTCGGGATCCTCCTCTGTCAGCCGTGGCGGTCAGCGGGCCGGCGGCCGCGCCGCGCCGTCCGGCCCGCGGAGAGCGTGCCGCCGGTCGCCGCGCCATAGCGGAGCCGGCGGGTCAGGCGCACGGCGAGGACGCCCAGGATCACCGCCGGCCCGGCGAGGACGATCAGGCGCACGGCCTGTCCGCGCTCCAGCACGGTGGTGCCGAAGAGGTGACCGGCGCCGATCCAGAGTGTGGTGTACGCCAGCGTGCCGATCACGTCGAACGCGAGGAACCGCCAGTACGGGAGGTGGCCGGCCCCGGAGAGCACGGCGGCGAAGAGCCGGACGCCCACCGAGAAGCGGCCGAACAGCACGGCCATCGCCCCGAACCGCGTGAACGCGGCAGTGGTCTTCTCCACGCAACGCTCGGAGCCGAGCGACACCCGGCAGTACCACGCGAGCAGGCGCGTGCCACCCAGCGCCCCGGCGGCGTACAGCGCGTGGTCGCCGATGACCAGGCCGGCCGTGCCGAGGAGGACGAGGAGCCCCAGGTCGCTCCAGCGGTCCGCGACGGCGCCGGCCACCACCAGCACGAGACGCCCGGGGAAGGGAAAGCCCGTGGCGTCGATCATCCCGGATACCAGGACGAGCGTGAGCTGGTGCCGCTCGAACCAGTCGAGACCGGGCTGGAGCCACTCCATCACGGGTCAGGATACGCCAGGCGTCCCGGTGGCCGCCGTCCACTTCTTTCACCGCGGGCGGGCACACGTGACAAA
>CAVWWD010000005.1:0-802192 GCA_963758635.1 uncultured Candidatus Rokubacteria bacterium
CCCAGCCGCCGCTCTTGGTGGAGCGGAACGGCGCGAAGAGGTCCCGCTGGAGGAAGTCCTTGGACATGCCGCGCCCGGTGTCGGTCACCGAGAGCACGGCCCAGCCGGCCTCGGTGCACGTCCGGACCGTCACGGTGCCGGCGCCGGCGATGGCCTCGACGGCGTTGGTGACGAGGTTCTGGATCACCTTCAGGAGCGCGTCGGGATCGCCGGGCACGAGCGGCACCTCGCCGAAGTCCTTCGTGACGCTCACGCGGCCGCCGCCGTCGATCGGGCGGGTCGCCTCCAGCGCGAGGGCGGACAGGTCCACCGATTCCACGCGAGCCGCCACCGCCTCCTGCCGGGACGTAAGCCGCGCGAGGAGCCCGCGCATCCGCTCCACCGTGCGCGACAGCGTCTTGATCGCGTCACGCTGGAACTCCGGGTCGTCGAAGTGGGCGAGGGCGTTCTGGCTCAGGAGCGACAGCGCGGTGATGGAGTTCTTGAGGTCGTGGACGACGAACGACGTCAGCCGGTGGAAGGCCTCGAACTCCCGCGCCTGGGCCACCGTCTCGGACAGGCGCGCCGTCACGATGGCGCCCGCCATCTGCTCGGCGACGGTGGCGAAGAACTCCCGGTCCTCGAGGCCGTAGGCGGTCCCCGTCCGCTCGGGGCCGACGAGCATGAGCCCGGTGCACTGCCCGCGCCAGCGGATGGGCACGGCCACCGCGCCGTCGCCCAGGTGGGTCAGCAGGTCACGCTCGACCGTGCCCGTGCCGGGCGGCGGCCCCGCGTCGAGGACGAGGGGCTCCCCGGCCGCCTGCGTCACGGCGATCAGGGCGCCCGCGCGATCGAGCGTGGCGGGCGCGCGATCCGCCTCCACCGCGCCGGCAAGGTGATAGTGGCCGTCCCGCGGGTCGGCGAGGTAGAGGACGCCCTTGGCCGCGCCCGCCGCCTCGGTGATCAACACCAGCATCTCCGGGGCGAGCCGGTCGACCGACAGCTCGGATCCGATCCGGGTGGTGAAGCTGATCCACTGCTGGCGGTAGTCGTACTTCTCCCGGTAGAAGTGCATCCCGATGAACCGCCTGATCCGCCAGCGCACCGCCTCGGACAGCAGCACGGCGGCCCCGGCCAGCGCCGACACGAACACGAGCAGCGATCCCCACAGGAGCTCCTCGGGGATGCCGAGGCGCTCGAGGAGCCAGCCGAGGCTGCCGACGACGAGCAGGTAGATCCCGAGCGCCACCACGATCACCGAGCGGTACATGACCTGCCGGGAGACCGTGATCTCCATGTCGTCCAGGCGCGCGCGGGCGAGCGAGGCGACGATCACGAGGTTGCCGACGCAGAGCACGGCGGCCTCGGTGGAGAGGAACGCGGCCATGAGCACGTGGAAGAGCAGCACCTGGCTCAGAAAGTAGAAGCGGACCAGGAACACGCCGCCGAGGCCGAGCGCCAGGTACTTCACGCGCCAGCGGCTGTCACGGCGTGGCGTGCGCAGGCACGCCTCGAGGCCGGCGAGGATCACGATCATCGCCGGGATCTGGCCGATGACCCCGAGCAGCGCGACGCGGTCGAGGCGGGCGGCGTGGAACGGCGCCACGAGGTCCGGGACCTGGAAGGCCGGCGTCGTCACGAGGCCGACCACCCCGGCCAGCGCCACCGCGACCAGCCCGGCGAGCAGCCAGCGCGTGGCGGTGGACAGCCGCTCGCCGGCGGGATGACCGAGGGCGATCACGAAGAACGCCCACGGCAGCGGCACCACCAGCGCGGCCGCCTCCACGACGCGGAGCCAGAGCAGCCGGTCCTCCGGCTCCACGCTGCCCACGGAGAGGACGTGCCGGGCCGCCGACTCCGCGGCGAAGGCGAGCATGCCGGCGGCGAAGCTCCAGTGCAGGCGCTCGCGCGGTCGCTGGACAAGGGCCCACGCGGCGAGGACCAAACTGATCACGCCCGCGGCCACGAGGACCCAGCCGTGGAGCGGGCCGGCGAGGAGCGGCGTCATCGCGGGTCCCCGACCGCCCCGACGAGGGCGCGGAACCGCTCGTCGGCCACGTGCGAGACGACCACCCGGCGCTTGCCGGAGGGCGGGCGCGGGATCGAGTCCAGCGCCTGCACCTCGACGGCCGCGCCGCCGCCGAGGAGCCGGCGGAACCCGCGCTCGATGGCCTCCCGGACGGCGGCGGTGAACCCCGGCGCGGGCACGATGCTCACGCGGACCAGGTCCAGCCGCTCCTGCACGACCTGGAACTCCCGGACCGCCCGCCAGATGGCCTCGTCCTCACGGAAGAGGTGGGAAACCACGCGGCCGTGGATGACGCGGCCGTCCGCGGCGACCAGGAAATCGCTCCGGCGCCCCTCGACACGGCCCAGCCGGGGCAGCGCCCGGCCGCACGCGCACGGCGACTCGTCGAGGCCGCTGGCCACGTCCTCGATGCGGTAGCGGATGATCGGCAGCGCGCGCGAGTGGAGGTTCGTGATGACGAGCTCCCCCGCCTCGCCGTCCACCGCGGGGCCGGCGGGGAGCACCTCGACGAGCATGCCCTCGGCGTTGACGTGCAGGCCGCCCACCGGGCACTCGTTGGCCACGCAGCCGACCTCGCGCGCGCCGTACTCCACCGACACCGGGCAGCCGAACACCGACTCCACGACGACGCGGTCGGCGTCGTCGAGGGGCTCGGCGGTCACGAAGATCGCCCGCGGCCAGCCGGGGTCGGGCCGCCAGCCCTGCGCCGCGAGATAGCGCGAGAGCAGCGCGATCGCGCTCGAGTAGGCGAAGATCTTCTCCGGCCGGTAGCGGGAGAGGAAGGCCGCGTGGCGCGCGAGGGCGTCCTCCCCCAGCTCGAACACCGTGATCAGCCGCGAGTTCAGGAGCCGGTCGCGGAGGCCGCGCAGGGTGTCCTGCTTCGTCGCCTCGATGTGCGAGCCCCAGAGGGCCAGCTCGCGCCGGCCCACGTCGGCCCCGAACCAGCGATGCGCGCGCAGGCGGAAGGCGTCGCTCACGGCCAGCCGCGGCATGTCCACCGGCACGCTCACGGTGGCGCCCGTCGACCCGCCGCTCGTCATGACCTGCACCCGGCCCACCCAGCTCCGCGGCGTGAGGTCGGCGGCGTGGGCGCGGATCACGTCCTTGGTCAGGAAGGGCAGGCGCCCGAGGTCGTCGAGCGACTCCACGCGCTCGGGGCGGAGCCCGTGCTCGTCGAGGAGGCGCGTGTAGTACGGCACCTCGCGGTGGGCGAAGGCGAGGAGCTCCCGGAGCCGCCGGAGCTGGAGCTCGCGGAGCTCGTCACGGGACAGCCACTGGGTGCGCTCGGCCTCGCGCAGGGCGGCATGGGTGGGCTTGCCCTTGAGCCGCTCGTGCAGCGGGAAAATCACGCGGTTGACGAGGCGGGCATTCACGGCCGGGCGCCGCCACGCGGGGCGATGCCCGCCATGTCCGCGCGCGCCTCGGTCCCGCCGCCGGCCGGCGCGATCACGCTCCGGAACGTCTCGACCACGGTGGCGGCCACGCGGTCCCACGAGTGCGCGGCGGCGTGGGCGACCATGGCGGGCGCGTCCCACGAGCGCGTCAGCGCGTCGCGGAGCGCGGCCCCCAGAGCCGCGTCGTCCGCGGGCGGGACCAGGATCCCGAAGGCCGGGTCGGTGACGATCTCCGGCACGCCGCCGACGCGGGTGGCCACCACGGGCCGGCCGCACGCCAGGGCCTCGAGCAGCACGTTCGGCCAGCCCTCGGAGCGCGTGGCGAGGCAGAACACGTCGGCGGCGGCGAGCCAGAACGGGATCTCGTCGTGGGGACGCTCGCCCACGATCATGACGTGGCGCTCGAGGCCCAGCTCGCGCACCTGGCGCTCGAGCGCGGGGCGGCCCTCGTACCCGGGCAGCGAGATGCCGATGATCACGTGGAGCAGGTCGGGATGCGTCTTGATGACCTCGGGCAGCTGGCCGATCACGCGGTAGTGGCCCTTGTGGGCGCCGAGCGTGCCGACGGACAGCGTGATGGGCCGGTCGGCGGGCAGGTCGAGGGCCTGCCGCGCCGCCGCGCGATCGCGCGGGCGGAAGCGCTCGGTGTCCACACCATTCGGCACGACGCGGATCCGGGCCGGCGCGATCCCGAGCCCGGCGGCCACGTCACGCAGGAACCCGCTCACGGACAGGACGGCGGCGGCGTGGTCGAGGGCCCAGCGGAGCTGGGGCCGGTGCAGGCGATAGCGCGAGAGCCGCACGATGCTACCGCGCAGCGTGATCGTGACCGGGCAGCCGAACATCCGGCCGAGGAGCACCGCGGCCAGCCCGTCGGGGAAGGCGAAGTGCGCGTCGATCACGTCGAACGGGAACGTCCGCCGGAGCGAGCGCAGGACCGGCAGGAGGGACAGGGCGTAGAAGACGCCGTCCAGCCACTTGCCGAACCGGGGGATCGAGAGCACGCGCGGGTGGAGCACCCGGAGCGGCCCCTGGACCTCCTCCCGCGGGATGGCCGCCCGCTCGCGCCCGCGGACGAAGCGGTCGAGCGGGAACCACGCGACGGGGGCGACGACCACGACCTCCGCGTCGCGCGCGACCCGCCGCATCCGCTCCCGCACGAACACGCCGAAGGACGGCTGCACGGGGTTCGGGAAGACCGTGCTCAGCACGAGGACTCGCATGGGGTGAGTCGCGTCCTTCACACGTGGGCGAGCGTGTCGCACGCGTCGGCGAAGGCCTGCGCGGCGCGCCCCCAGCTGAAGTTCTCCTCCACGAAGCGGCGGGCGGTGCGCTCGAGCCGCACGCGGCCCCCGCGGTCCTCGAGAAGCCCCACCACCGCCGCCGCGAAGTCATCCGGCTCCGTCGCGAGCAGGACGTGCTCGCCGTGGCGGAGCGGGAGGCCCTCGGCGCCGATTGGCGTCGACACCACCGCCTTGCCCATCGCCATCGCCTCGTAGAGCTTGATGCGCGTGCCCCCGCCGATCCGGAGCGGCACGGTGTAGACGGCGCTCTTCTCGATGAACGGCCGCACGTCTTCCACCCAGCCCGTGACGGTGACCTCGGGGTGCCGGCCGAGACGCGCGCGGAGGTGACGCGACGGATTGCGCCCGACGACGGTGAGGGTGACCGAGGGCACCCGCGCCTTCACGCGGGGCAGGATCTGGTCGGCGAAGAAGATGATCGCGTCCTCGTTGGGCAGCCAGTCCATGGCCCCGGTGAAGATGAGGCTGGCGTCCGTCACGGGCGCCGGGGCGGGCCGGAAGTACTCCGTGTCCACGCCGGTGGGGATCGGGAAGACGTGGCGCACGCCGAACTCCTGCTGGAGAAGCTTGCCGTCCGTCTCCGAGACCACGACCACGCCGGTGAAGCGGCGGCACGCGTGGGCCTCGTACCGCGTCATCTTGCGCCACTGGTCGCGCCAGAAGAGGCGGAGCAGGGGATTCCTCGCCGTCTCGAAGTGGCGCCGCATGATCTCGGACTCGACGTTGTGCTGGAAGAGCAGGGTGGGGTACCCGCTGATCCCGCGGAAGTTGATGCTGGGCTGGAGGAAGTCGCAGACGAGCAGGTCGTAGCGATTCGTCGCCGCCAGCTCCTCGAGCTTCGCCGCGAACGGGCGGGAGTAGTCGCCGATCACCGTCACCGGGTAGCGCGAGAGGGTCCGACGCAGCACGCTCCCGTAGAAGCGCGGCGTGTACTTGGGGACCTCGGTCCACGGCACCCCGTGGAACTCGTGGCAGAGGCGGCCCACCTCGCCGAGGTAGCGATCGTCCCGCGCGCGCTCCACGCTCGACACCAGCGTGATGTCGAAGGTGTCCTTGAGCTGCTCGAGGATCTTGCCCGTGCGGATCTTGCCGCCCGTGTCCATGGGCAGGAGGAACCGCTTGGAGGCGAACAGCACGCGCAGGCGCCGGCGTGGCGCGCGCGCCTCCGCGGCGGGCGGGCGCGGCCGGGGCACCTCGGGCTGCACGACGGCGCGGGCTCGACTCACCAGGAGATCCCCTCGTAGCGATGCCGCCCGACCGCCTCGGGCAGGGGCAGGCGGACCAGGTCGAAGATCGTCTTGGTGCCGACGTGCGCGGCGAGCGCGGTGGAAAACTCCGGCGAGGCCTTGGCGACCACGATCACCTCCGAGACCTGCAGCACGTCGTCGATGTCCGCGGCGAGCAGCGCGCCGATGTGCGGCAGCTCGCGGTCGATGAACCGCTTGTTGGCGCCGAAGATGCGGGACAGGAGCACGTCCGGGTCGTACACCTTCACCTGGCAGCCCTTGCCCACGAGCGTCTCGATCAGGGTCACGATCGGGCTCTCGCGGAGGTCGTCGGTGCCAGGCTTGAACGAGAGCCCGAGCACGCCCACGCGCTTGTCCTTGGCGGCGAGGATGCGGTCGACCACGCGCTCCATCTGGACGCGGTTGGACTCGAGCACGGAGGCGAGCATCGGCACGGGCACATCGAGCTCGCGCGCCTTGTGGAGTACCGCGCGCAGGTCCTTGGGCAGGCACGGGCCCCCGAAGGCGAAGCCGGGCTTGAGGTAGGCCGGCGAGACGTTCAGCTTCCGGTCCATGGTGAACAGCTGCATCACCCGGTGGCTGTCGATCCCGAGGCCCTTGCAGAGCGCGCCGATCTCGTTGGCGAACGTCACCTTGAGGGCGTGGAAGTTGTTGCACGCGTACTTGACCAGCTCCGAGACCTCGTAGCTCGTCCGCTCCACCGGCGCCTCGATGCCCGCGTACATGCGGGCCACGGCGTCGCCGCCCCTCGTCGTCTCCGCTCCGATGATCACGAAGGGCGGGTGATAGAAATCGGCCACGGAACTGCCCTCACGGAGGAACTCCGGGTTCATGCACACGTCGAAGTCCATGTTGGCCTGCTTGCCCGACGCCGCCTCCAGGGCGGGGATCAGGGCCGTCCGGACGGTGCCCGGAAGGACGGTGCTTCGGAACACCACACAGTGGTAAGAATCTTTCCCTTTCAGGAGACCCCCGATCTGCTCGCTCACCGCCAGCACGGCGGCGAGATCGAGGCTCCCGTTGGCCTGGCTCGGGGTGCCCACGCACACCAGACTCAGCTCGGTCTCCTGGACGGCCCGCGTGGCGTCGGTCGTCGCCCGCAGCGCCCCACGGCTCACGGCCTGGGCCAGCATGTCCTCGATCCTGTCCTCGACAATGGGGCTTTTCCCAGCGTTGATCGTCGCGACCTTGTCGGCGCTGACGTCCACGCCGATGACGTTGTGACCTGACTCGGCCAGGCATGCAGCCGTGACACAACCCACATAGCCCATGCCGAAGACTGCGATATTCATTGAGCGATCCTCGCTGTTGTCGACAAATTAGACACCCGGGGAGGAACTTCGTGCAAGACCCGAGCCATGGCACCCGCGCACGGGTCGCCATGCAGCGATTTCACGCGTAAGAGATTGTGACGGTAGGCGGACTTCGGACTTCGACCTCGCCGTGCGGGCCGACACCGCGATTCTGCGTCTGCGTACACACGCGGGACCGCCTCGCCATTCACGAGTCGTTACGGGGGGGACGGCTCCGGGCTTCCGCGCCCCGAAGAGGAACGTGTGGGCGGCCAGCTCGGCCAGCCGTCGCGACCCCTCGAGGGCGCGCCCCATGGCGTGGGAGCCGAGCAGCCGGCCCAGGCCGGGCATGGCCCGGGGTGGCAGGCAGAGGGGCGTGACTTTGACGACGTGGAGGCCGCGGTCCTCCAGCCAACGGCACACCTCGCGCGGATCGTAGGTCCGCACGCGCGGAGGGTGCCAGGCGCGGGCCACCGCGCCGCGCCCGTTGAGCGTCTCGATCACCAGCGCGCCTCCGGGCCGGACCACGCGGACGATCTCGTCGAGCGCCCGCTCCGGTGACTCGAGCGCCTGCAGCACGCCGATGCACACCACGAGGTCGAAGGCGTCGCTGGCCACGGGGAGCGCGTAGGCCTCGCCCGAGACGTAGCGCCCGGCGCCGTCGGGATCGGCGTCCGCTGCGCGAGCCAGGCTGGGGAGCGAGTAGTCGAGGCCGATCGCTCGATGGCCGAGGCCGGCGAGCAGACGGACGTAGGTGCCGGCCCCGCAGCCCAGGTCGAGGGTCACCGCGCGTGCGGGAAGCTGGAGCGCGTCGAGCACCTTCCCGAAGCTCCGCACGCGCTGCCCGAGGCCCGCCGGCGACCAGCCCGACACCGAGGCGTCGTCGGCGTGCTTCCTGGCGAAGCGCTCAAAGCGCGTCCGCCACTCGGACTCGAAGGCCCCCGTCACGGCCGGCCGCTGGGCGCCGGGCGCTGATCGATGAACGCGCGGTGCCAGAGCTCCAGCACGAGAAGGGCCCAGAGCTGGCCCGAGTGGTCGGAGACCCCGCGCTGGTGCTCGCTCCAGAGCTGGCGCACGCGGGCGGGCCGGAGGAGGCCGCGCCCGAGGGATGCCGCGGACAGGAGCACGTCCTCGCCCATGGGGCGCAGCTCGCCCCTGAGCCACGCGGCCACCGGGATCCGGAAGCCCTGCTTCGGCCGGTGGATGACCGAAGCCGGCACGCGGCCCTCGAGATAGCGCTTGAGCAGGTACTTCGACGTGCCGCCGCGGTACTTGAGGGCGGACGGGACGGTGGCGGCGAACTCGATGACCTCGTGGTCCAGGAGGGGCGCGCGCACCTCGAGCGAGGTCGCCATGCTCATCCGGTCGACCTTGACCAGGATGTCGTTGGCGAGCCAGCTCTTGAGGTCCACGTACAGGAGCTGGCTCAGCGGGTCGAGCGTCCGCACGCGCGCGAAGTGCCGGGACACGGCCTCGAAGGGATCGTAGGCGCCGATCTTCGTCTGGAGCTCGGGCGACAGGATCGCCGCGCGGTGGTCGGGCCGGAAGAGCGACAGGTCCTGAAAGTAGGCGCGCTCGAACGTGGTGCCGAGGTTCTGCAGCAGGTAGCGGGCGCGCAGCGGACGCGGCAGCCAGTCCGCCTTGGGCCAGACGCGGCCCAGGGGGCCGAGCACGCCGGCGCGGACGGGCGCGGGCAGCCAGCGACGAAGCCGGCCTTCCAGCCGATTGAGGCCGTAGCGGCGCTGGTAGCCCGCGAAGACCTCGTCGCCCCCGTCGCCCGACAGCGCGACGGTCACGCGCTCGCGCGCCGCACGTGACACGTAGTAGGTGGGCAGCGCCGACGAGTCGGCGAAGGGCTCGTCCAGGTGCCAGACCAGGCGCGGCAGGACGTCGGCGGCGTCGGCATGCACGCGCACCTCGTGGTGGTCGCTGCCCACCGCCCGCGCCACCGCCCGCGCGTGCTCCGCCTCGTCGAAGGCGCGCTCGCCGAACGACACGCTGGTCGTCACCACCGGGCGGTCGAGGAGCCGGCTCATCGCCTCCACCACCGCGCTCGAGTCCACGCCGCCGCTCAGGAAGGCGCCGAGCGGCACGTCGCTCATCAGCCGCCGGCGCACCGCGCCGGTGAACACCTCGGCGAAGGCCTCGAGGGTCTCGCCCTCGCTGCGCGACTCGTCCACGCGCCCCTGCGGGACGTCCCAGTACTCCGCGGTCCGGCAGTGTCCGCGCTCCCAGACCAGGTAGTGCGCGGGCGGGAGCTGGCTCACGCCGGCCACGATCGTGCGCGGGGCCTGGACGGCGCCGTAGGCGAAGAACTCGGAGAGCGCCTCGGGGTCGGTGTCACGCTTGATGCGCGGGTCGGCGAGGAGCGCCTTCAGCTCGGAGGCGAAGGCGAGACGGTCGCCGTCCTGCGTGTAGTAGAGGGGCTTCTTGCCGACGCGGTCGCGCGCGAGCACGAGCCGGCGGCGTGGCTCGTCCCAGAGCGCGATCGTGAACATGCCAGCGAGGCGCGCGACGAAGGCGAGGCCCCACTCCTCGTAGGCGTGCACGATGGCCTCGGTGTCCGACCGCGTGGCGAACCGGTGCCCATGGGCCTCGAGGTCGTGGCGCAGCGCGGGGAAGTTGTAGATCTCGCCGTTCTGGATGACCGCAACCGTGCGGTCCTCGTTGTACATGGGCTGGTCGCCGGTGGAGAGGTCGATGATGCTCAGCCGCCGGTGCCCGAGCGCTGCGCCCGGCCACTCGGAGAGACCCTCGGCGTCCGGCCCGCGATGCGCCATCAGCGTGGTCATGCGGCGCAGGAGATCCCGGTCGACCGGATGGCCGCGGTCGGCGTGGACGATGCCGGCGATCCCGCACATGGTCAGGCCACCCCACGCCGGGCCAGGCCCAAGTAGAGGTCGCGATAGCGGCCGACCATCCGGTCGAGGCCGAACTCCGACACCGCGCGCGCCCGGCCCGCCTTGCCGTGGCCGCTCCTGAGGTGTGGGTCCTGCGCGTAGGCGGCGAGGGCCGCGCCGAGGGCGGGCCGGTCGCCCACGGGCACGAGCGTGCCCGTCACGCCGTCCTCGACCAGCTCCGGGTTGCCGCCCGTGCGCGTGGCCACGACGGGCAAGCCGCTGGCCATGGCCTCGAGGATGGTGTTCGCGATGCCCTCGGCGATCGAGGGGAGCACGAACACGTCGAGCCCGGGGAGGAGCCGCGGCACGTCGGGGCGCTCGCCGTAGAGGCGCACGCGGCCGGCGAGGTCCGGACGCGCCGCGCGCTCGGCAAGATCGGCCCGGCACGGGCCGTCGCCGATCAGCACCAGGACGGCGCGCGCCGCCTCGTCCCGCATGGCCGCGAAGGCCTCGAGCAGCCCCATCTGGTCCTTCACGGGATCGAGACGCCCCACGGTCCCGACCACCACGGCGGAGGCGGGCAGGCCGAGGGCGGCGCGGCCCTCCGCGCGGCCCTCGTCGGAGAACCGGTCGAGGTTGACCCCGTTCACGATCGTCACCACCTTGGCCTCCGGGATGCGCACGGTGTCGACCAGCCAGCGCCGGAGGTCGACGGAGACGGTGACGAACCGGGTCACGATGGGCGACACGAGGCGGCGCATCCTGATGCGGCGCGGGCGGAGCCCGTGGGGGTCGGAGATGTCCCGGCCGTGCTCGCCGTGCACGACGGCGGGCGCCCCCGCGAGCTTCGCGGCGGGGATGGCGTCGAAGGTGGCCCAGTTTCGCGAGTGGACGATGTCCGGCCGGAGCCGGCGCAGCAGCGCCACCAGCCGGCCCATCGCCCGCAGGTCCACGCCGGGACGCTTGTCGAGGCGGAACACGCGCACACCGGCGGGAAGCCGGTCGGCGAGAGGCCCCGAGCCGTTCATCGAGACCACGGTGTGGGTCAGCTCTGGGAGGGCGCCGATGAGGTTCACCGCGCCGTTCTCGGTCCCCCCGACCTCGAGCGAGTGCAGCACGTGGACGACGTGCGGCATCAGGCGGGCGACCGGTCGAGCCACGTGCCCGCCCAGTGCTCCAGGCACAGCATGGCCCAGATCTCGCTCGCGTGGTCGCGCGTGCCGGCGCGGTGCGCGTCGAGGACGCGCTCCATCGCCACGGGGTCGACGAGGCCGCGCTGCCGCGCCGCCGGCCCGAGGAGCACGTCGCGCGCGTACGAGTCGAGCTCGCCGCGGAACCACGACTCGAGCGGCACCCCGAAGCCCATCTTCGGGCGCGTCAGGAGCGCGGGCGGGAGGTCCGCGGCCATCACCTGCTTCAGGATCACCTTGCCCGCGCCGTCGGCCAGCTTGAGGCGGCTCGGCATCGTGGCGAGGAACTCCATCAGCTCGTGGTCGAGGAGCGGCACGCGCGCTTCCAGCGACACCGCCATGCTCGTCCGGTCGACCTTGGTGAGGATGTCGTCGGGCAGGTACTGCCGCACGTCGACGTACTGGAGGGTCGACACCTCGTCGGGGGGGCATCCCTCGGCGGCGAGGCGATGGAGCACGCTCGCGCCCGGCGCCGGGGGAAGCGCGGCGCGGGCCTCCCGCGTGAGGAGCGCGCCCGGAGCGGCGCCGCGGTGGCCGGTCATCATCAGGTAGTAGCGGTCCAGGATCGACGCCGCGCCGCGCAGCTCGAGGTAGCGCTGGCCGCGCGCGCCCGCCGGCAGCATGCGGCCGGCGGCGCGGTAGAGCGGGCGCAGCAGACGCCCCGCCCCGTGATCCAGCTGCCGGGCCAGCCCCATGGCCGTCGCGTAGCGGCGATAGCCCGCGAAGCCCTCGTCGCCGCCGTCGCCGGACAGCGCCACCGTCACCTGCTCGCGGGTGATCTTGGAGACGTAGTACGTGGGCAGGGCCGAGGCGTCGGCGAACGGCTCGTCGAACTGCCAGGCCAGGCGCGGCAGGATCTCCAGCGCGGCGGGCTTGACCACGAACTCGTAGTGCTCGGTGCCGAAGCGGCGGGCCACGAGCCGCGCGTAGGCGAGCTCGTCGAAGTCCGACTCGTTGAAGCCGATCGAGAACGTGCGGATGGGCCGGGCCCCCGCGCGCGCCATCATCGCCACGACGGTGCTGGAGTCGAGCCCGCCGCTCAGGAAGGCGCCGATCGGCACGTCGCTCACCAGGTGGCTCCGCACCGCGTCCTCGAGCCGGACGGCCAGCTCCGCGCGCCAGTCCGCCTCGGCGCGCGTCTCGTCGGGCGCGAAGCGGAGGTCCCAGTAGCGACGCACCTCGGGCCCGCGGCCGTCCGCCTCGAGCAGGAGGTACGAGGCGGGCGGCAGCTTGTCGATCCCGCAGAAGATGCTCTGCGCGCCCGGCACGTAGTGATAGGTGAGGTAGTCGCCGAGCGCGCTCCAGCGGATCTCCCGCGGCAGGGACGGATCCTGGAGCAGGGCCTTGATCTCCGACGCGAACAGGAAGCGCCGCCCGTCCCACGCGTAGACCATGGGCTTGATGCCGGCGCGGTCCCGCGCGATGAAGAGCCGCCGCCGGCGGCCGTCCCACAGGACGAAGGCGAACATGCCGCGCAGGCGCGCGAGGCAGTCCACGTCCCACGCCTCGTAGGCGCGGAGCATCACCTCGGTGTCCGACGTCGTGTGGAAGACCGCGCCCCTCGCCTCGAGGTCCCGCCGCAGCTCGCGGAAGTTGTAGAGCTCGCCGTTGAAGACGAGCGCGATCGTGCCGTCGGCGCTCCGCATCGGCTGGTCGCCGGTGGCGAGGTCGATGATCGCGAGCCGGCGGTGGCCGAGGCCCACGGGGCCGTCGACGTGGAACCCGTCCCCGTCGGGGCCCCGGTGGCTGATCGCCAACGTCATCGCGCGAAGCAGGGCGACGTCGACGGGGCGCCCGTCGACGTTGAAGATGCCCGCGATCCCGCACATGGCCGTCTAGCTCCTCGCCGGGGTCCGCCGGCCGAGGGCCGGGACCGGTACCATGCGCCGCGCCGGCGCCGGGGCGGGCGCCGCCTCGACCTCGCGCGTCGCCGGCGCCTGGCGGACGAGCACATTGAGGATCGCCGTGGCCGCGACCAGCGTGTAGACCAGGTCGAAGTACGACAGGCTCAGGAACGCGCCGCAGATCAGGTAGCCCGCCATGCTCGCCTCCAGCATGCGGGCACAGTCCGGGATCCACGCGTTGGCCGGGTCCCGCGGCTGGCTGTTGACGAGCAGGCGCAAGCTCAGCATCGTTGACGCGATGAGCCCGAGGAACAAAAGAAGGCCGGGGTATCCGTGCTCGGCGAGAACCTGGAAGTAGATGCTGTGGGCGTCGAAGGCGGTCCGCGTGGACCAGCCATAGTAGGCGTAGAGCTCCTGGCTGAACGTCCGGAACCCTCCGCCGGTGAGCGGGCGGTCGTTGGCGATCTGCATGGCCAGCTGCCAGGCCCGCAGGCGCCCCTGGGCCGAGCCGTCGTGCTCGTACGTCTGGATGGTCTCCATTCGCGTGAACCATTTCTCGGGCAGGATGGCCGTGGCCAGGGGAATGCTGATGGCGAGGAGCAGGAGCACCACCAGCTTCTGCTTGGACTTCAGGAAGAGCATGGGCAGCACGACGCCGAGCCCGAGCAGGGCGCCGCGCGAATAGGTGCTCAGGATGGCGGGGAAGCTCATCACGAACATGGCGAGCCAGCCGTAGCGGAGCCAGCGGCGCTCCTCGTGCTTGTACAGGAACAGCAGGATCGGCAGCGTCATGTTCAGCGCGAGGCCGATCTCCGTGTTGCCGGCGATGAACGAGCCCGAAGGGCCGAGCACGTGGTGCTGCGATCCCGTGGCGAGCGCGAAGATGCCGCCCTTGAGCCCGAAGAACCCGAACGACGCGCCGATCACCACGAGCAGCCACCTCAGGCGGTAGCTGTCCTGGAGCAGGATGAGCGCGACCACCGTCATGCCCAGGATCTTCGAGATCTTGATGAGGGAGTCGAATGCGCTCGCCGGGTAGTAGGCGAAGATCGTCGACACCGCGAACATCCCCCAGAGGGCCATGAGGAACCCCACCTCGCGCGTCCGCGGCAGGGGCTTGCGGCTCCGGTCGAAGAGGAGCCCGAGGAGGGTGGCGATGGCCACGAGCTGGGCGAACGGGATGGAGTACGCGAAGCCCCACGTCATCCGGTGGGGATTCATGAACCCGAGCCAGCACCACACCATGATGCCGACCCACGGCCGCAAGAAGCACGCCGGCAGGGCGCCCATGACCACGGCGGTGAGCACGATGTCTCGAATCGGCATCGCTCTTACGTCCTCCTCATATCCGCTCGCCTCGCCTTCGGCTCGGCTCGCCCAGCCTCGTCGACGCGGCCACGTGGCTCAGTGGTGGACCGCGAGGACGCTCTGCGTCTGGCCGATCGCCGCGCGCAGGTGATCCATGCCGCTCTCGATCCGGTGCACCTCGGTGAGCCGCGAGGTCCGGAAGTAGCTCTGGGCGGAGATCAGGTTCTTCCGGGACGCGGTGATGGCGCGGTACTCCCAGGGGATCATGCTCCCGGGCTTCTGCTTCGGGCCGTCCAGGTATCCGATGCCGGCGTGCGCCGCGCGCTGAAGGACGTAGGCCTTGCTGATCAGGTCGGCCGCGCGCTTGAGGTCCTCCTCCGACTGGGCCTGCCTGACGACGTTGCCCGCCAGCGTCGCGATCTCGACGCTCTGCATGAGCTGCGGCACGATGTCATGCGGCTTCACGCTGAGGCCGCCCATGATCTTGTTGGGATCCTCGTCCTCCGGTGTGTGGACCCTCGTGCGCTTCTGCTCCTGAGCGTCGCCGGCGCGCGGCGCGGCGACGACCGCGAAGCTCACGAGCCCTGCCAGCACCCACGCGACTGTGCGCATGACCATCCTCCTCGTCATTCGGACCTTCGGCCCGCGCGAGCGCGCGGGCTCGTGATGCGATCGAGCAAGCGACCGAGCTCGCTGGTGAGCGCCCGGCGCTCGTAGGCCGAGATGGCTCGCGTGGCCCGCCGCCCGCTGCGGTTCGCTCGCCACGACGCATGGAGCGTCGTGATCGCCCGGCGGAGCCCGGCGTCGTCCTCGGGGTGGACGACGAAGCAGGCCTCCATGCCCTTGAGGACGTTGGAACGTCGCGCCCTCGTAGGCGAGCGCGATGATGGGCAACCCGAGCCGCAGGTACTCGAAGGCTTTCGCCGGGATCATCGAGGTGGTGTCGTCCGACGCCTGCAGGAGGAGCAGCGCCGCCGCCCGGTCCTGTACCACGAGGGCCTCGCGGTGCGGCACGTGCGGGAGCAGGGCGACCACGTCCTGGAGGGCGAGGGCCTGCACGTCGTGGGTGAACTCCGCGGACCGCAGCCAGGGCGCGATCCCGAGGAAGCTCACGCGGACGTCCTGCCGCGGGAGGGCGCCTTCGGCGATGAGACCCGCCACCGCGCGGAGCAGGGGACGCGGGTCGCGGAACTCCCGGTTCACGAGGCCCGCGTGCATGATCTCGAAGCGCGCGGGCGCCCCTCCGGCGCCGAGCCCCTCGAAGTCCTCCTCGTCATAGCCGTTGGTGAGCGTCACGACCTTGTCCGGCGGCAGCTGGGGATACCTCCGCAGGAAATCGCCACGCAGGTGCGCCGTCGTCGCCGTCACCACGTCGGCGCGCTCCACGACGCGCCGCTCCAGCGCCGACTCGACGCGGAAGCGCCGGGTGCCCGGCTTCGGGTGGATCCCGTCCTCGATCCACGGGTCGCGGAAGTCGGCCACCCACGGGATGCCCGTCACGCGGTTGATCACCGCGGCGATCAGGTGCGAGGTGGGCGGCGGGCTGGTCGAGTAGATCGCGTCGATCTGCTCGCGCCGGGCCACCGCGAGCCCCCGCGCCACCGCGAAGGGCAGCCACGCCACGTGCGAGTCGGGAATCGAGAGGACGCCGAGGTAGCGGCCCCGGAAGGCGAGGTCGCGGGAGTTGTCGAGCGCCCACGTGCGGTGGAGCACGGCCTCGCGCGGCACCTGGGCGAGCAGGCTCGGATCCTTCCCGCGGTAGCGGGACTCGCGCAGGGTCAGGACGTGCGGCGTCCAGCCGCACGTGGGGAGAAAGCGGGAGAACTTGAGTGGGCGCAGCACCCCGCTCGACCCGGTCCCGGGAGGATACAGGTGCACGACCATGAGCACGCGCTTCATGCCCGGCTCGCGCCAAGGGTGCGGAGCACCGACCGGACCTCGCCGGCGATCGAGCGGTCGGCGAGGGCGAGGGCGCCCAGGTAGCACATCGCGCCCACGACGGCGTCCCGCGCGAGGGTGACGGCCGGGCTCGCGCCGTGGGACGGCAGCCCGAACTGCACCGCGAGCACGCCCGTCACCATCGCGACCGTCGCCAGGAGGGGGGCCGAGGCATTCTCGACGTACCGCGACGCGGGCACGGACAGCTCGCGAAGGGCGAGGCCCACGAGGAGGCTCCGCGTCAGGCAATGGCTCGCCGCCCAGCCCGCGACCACCCAGGTCACGCCGAAGGGCGCGGCGAGGGCGCAGGCGACCACGTGCAGAAGGCTCGAGATCACGGTGAATCGGAACATCGTGTCGGCGCGGCCGCGGGCGTTGAGGGCGGTGGCCGCGGGCACGCCGAGGATCCCCCAGACGGAGCCGAGGCAATGGATCTGCAGCAGCGGCGCGATGGCCATCCAGCGCTCGGTGAGCACCACCGTGACGAAGTCGTGGGCGACCAGGAGCATGCCGACCTGCAGCGGCAGGGCGGCCATGAGCGTGTACCGGGAGATGGTGAGGAAGTAGCGCCGGAGCCGGTCCGGCTCGGACTGGACCCGGGAGAAGACCGGGAAGGACATCTGGTTGATGACCACCATCGAGAGCTTCTGGACGGAGTTGCTCGCGAGGTTCGCCGACATCGCGTAGAGCCCGAGCGCGGCGGGGCCGAGCAGCCGCCCGAGCACCGCCGTCGTGGCGAGCCCGGTGCAGTGGCCGACGAAGCTCGCGCCAACCACATTGGCGCCGAAGCCGAACACGCTGCGCATGCCCCGCCACGCGCAGTCGAACCCGGGCCGCCAGTCGCAGAGCGCGAAGACGGTGGCGTTCCGGACCACCGTCCGCGCCAGCTCGCCGAGCACGAGGGCCCACACCCCCTGGCCGTGGAGGGCGAGGGTGAGCAACGTCGCGGTCGACGCGAGCACGCCCACCGACTCGCCGAGCGACCGGCGGCGGAAGTCGATCTCCTTGGTCAGGAGGTTGTACGACACCATGCCGAACGCGTTGACGAGCAGCATGAGGCCGAGCGCCCGGACGATCCACGTGAGCCGGGGCTCGGCGTAGAACCCCGCGATGGCCGGCGCGGCGGCGAACCCGGCGGACGCGGTGACGAGGCTGATGCCGATCACGACCCAGAAGATCGTGTTGAGCTGCTGGCGCGTCAGATCCTGCCGCTGCACGATCACCATGCCGAGGCCGAACTCGTGGAACATCTCGAGGAACACGATGACCGAGAACGCCATCCCGAAGAGGCCGTAGTCGGCGGGGGCGAGGAGCCGGGCGAGCACGATGGTGACCGCCCAGGAGAGCAGTTGCGTCCACAGCCGCGTGCCCACGTACCAGGCCGTGGACTTGATCGCCTGTGTCCTCAGATCCACGCGGAGCTCCCCTCCGTGGCGGCCACTCCGGGCGGGCGGCCGGCCGCGCGCGGCGCGGCGTAACGGTAGTCGCGGAAGGCTCCCGGATCGCCGCGCTCCCCGGCCACCGCCGCGACGACCATGTTGGCCGCCTCCCGCGCCGTGGCGAAGTGAACGCGGTACCGGCCGTCCGGATTGTACCGGCCGAGCAGCCGGTCGAGGAAGCGCTTCATCGGGTCGCCGAGGAGCGGACGGAGGTGCCGCTCGATGAGGCCGTGGGTGTGGAGCTTCACGAACACCCAGTCGGCGCGCCCCGCCACGTGCACGTTGGCCCGGCGCCACAGGTCGAACCGCTCCACCGCGGGGGGAAGTCGTCCCCGAGCTCGCCGTTCTCCAGCCGCGGCACGGGCAGGCCGCGGACGCGCCGGCTCCAGTCGAGCAGCAGCGGCCCCTGGAGCAGGATGGGCAGCGTGATCTCGCCCTGTCCGACGGACAGCGGCACGGCGCGGCGGTGGGGCGCCCGCTCGGCGAGGGGCCGCCCGCACTGGTAGATCGAGTTGATGACCGAGACCTGCGACGGATCGGGCGCCGACGGCAGCGTGCAGTCCACGTAGCAGCCCGTCCGCGCGAGGATGGCCATCTCGCTGTCCACGCCGCACTGCCGGCCCTGGCCGCTGTTGGCGAGCTCCCAGTTGCCGTGCACGAACGCGTAGCCGATCTGGCCGGTGCGGCGGTCGCGTCCCAGGCAGCCGTGGCTCGCGAGCTGCTCCTTGAACTCGGCGAGCGTGCGCTCGAGGTTGTCGGCGGTGTCGGGGCCGTCCAGGCCGTGGTGCAGGTGCACCTCGACCTCGCCGAAGCCGGCAGCGCAGTGCGCGACGAGCGGATCGAGCAGTGCCGCGTGGTACTGCTCGGCGGGGAAGAAGTACGTGTGCTTGAACGGGTGCCCGTCCGCGTCCTCGAAGCCGAGCGCGGCCAGCTCGTCGCACCAGCGCTGCTGGATGCGCAGGCCGTCGGCGAGCGGGCGCTCGCTCCAGAGGGGCTCGAAGTGGTTCGCCACCACGACGATGAAATGCAGGGGGCCGCTCGTGGGCTGCGCCGGCCGCAGGCGCCCCGAGGCGAGCTGGGCCAGGTACGAGAGGCCCCAGCCCGACGCGATGCTCCAGAGCGCCTCACGCACGGGCGGGCCCCGGCTCGACGACCACGGGCCTCCGGACGCCGAGGACGCGGCGCCGCACCAGGCGCTGCTCGACCTCGAAGCCCACGCTCTCGAGGTTCCGGCGCGACGCCGTACTGCTCTCGAGCGCGCCGCTGATCGCGCGCGTGGCGCCCGCCGCGCGCGCGGCGTCGATGCGATGGCGGAGACTCATGCGATGCAGACCGCGCCCGCGCGCGCGCTGGTCCGTGTGTGCGTCGTAGAGAACGGCCACGGGCGCGGCGGACCGGAAGACGGCGTCGACCTCGGTGATGTGCACGCTGTCCTTGCCGAGCTGGAGCCACGCGTAGTGCACGAGCACGCCGTCCTCGACCAGCGTCCAGCAGTGCTCACCGTCGGCGAGGCGGACGCGCGCGTCCGCGAGCAAGCGCTCGCGGGACATCCAGCGATCCGCGCCCTGGAAGCACTCGAAATCCTCGAGGGCATCCACACGGAACAGGGGCCCGCGGTCCGGCCGTGGCGCCGCGGCGGGATCCAGGCCGTACACGACGTACGCCTCCGTCGACCAGAGCCAGAGGCACGCGGCACGGCACGCGGCGCGCGCCATCCCCACGCCCGATCGGCGCCGGAGGGTGTCGGGCCGGTCGCCGGCGAGCGGCTCGGACCATCTGCGCTCACGCCCCAGCCGGCAGGTGTGGACCAGGCGCGAGACCTTTCGGTAGCCCACGGACTCCTTCTCACGCTGGGACGGGACATTATGCTCATCCACGGTGCAGAAAACGTGCCGCGCCCCGTGCCGTGCGGCCATGGCCACAAGCCCCCGTTCTCCAAGGCGGTCCAGCTCCTGGGCCCCGGGGCCGGGCTCCGTGTGGACGTCGTAGGTCACCGCGCTGGCCGAGGGAAGGCCGTAGCGGGGCCCTGATTCGGAGGGGTCCAGCAGGGCGGCGTCGGGGCGGAGCCAGCCGTGGACGGCGAGGGCGCCGTCGCGCACGATGGTCACGCAGTGCTCGCCCGCGGTCAGGCGCTCGATGGCCCGGCTCATCATCGCCTGGCGGGACAGCCCCGGACGCGACCCCGAGTAGCCGAGAAAGTCCTCGATTGCGTCCTCTCGGGCCTCGGCGGCACCTGGTCGGGCCTCGGCGGCACCTGGTCGGGCCGCCCTGGTCGGCCGGCGCCTGGTCGGGCCTCGGCCGCGCCGGGCCGGGCCTCGGCCGTGCCGGACCGAGCCGCCGGTGCGCTCGCGTCGAGGTCCAGCCGGTACACGAGCCTGGAGCGCCGGGACCAGAGCCACCCTCCGAGCGCGCGGGGGAGGGTCCGGAGGAGGCCGGCGACGCCGCCGGCGCGCTCGATCGCCTCGCGGGCGCGCTCGATGCGGGCCGCGCCCACCCCGAGCGCGAGGGCCGCCCGCTTGGCCAGCGCGGGCAGGCGATCGCGCACGTCGGCGCGACGCGCCGCGCGCGGCGACGGGTAGAGCATCAGGCCCTGGACCGTCTCGTGGTCGCTCGCGACCTCCTCCTTGTAGGCGTCGCCGCCCGGCGTCTGGTCGAGCAGCTCGAACCCGCGCGCGGCGAGGCCGCCGACGACGAGGTCGCCGATCAGCTTGCCCGGCGAGGCCGCGAGCTGCCGGTAGTCGAAGGGGCTCATGCAGTAGATGGCGCGACGGCGGTCGACGAGCGTGAAGTTGAACGCCACCGGCATGGCGCCCGCCATCAGCGCGAACAGCAGGGTGGACTCGGGCGCGCGCTCGAGGAGGCGGCGGTGGAACTCGCCCTTGCGCGGATCCTCCGAGAACGGCGCCACGCCGTAGCGCGCGAGCTGCCGGACGTCGTAGGTCGCCTGGAGCCGCTCCATCAGCGACGGGCTGAGCGTGCCCGCGTCGAGCTGGACGAGCCGCACCTCGCCGAGCCGCTTGAGCCGGTTCATCTTGCGCTTGAAGTTCTTGCCCTGCGGGTCGAAGAACCGCGTGCTCTCCGGGGACTGCAGACGCACCAGCGGGTTCTGCGTCTCGCGCACGCGCCCCACGATGCCTCGGGCGCGGAGGGCGGGATGCGCGATCCAGGAGAGGCTCGCGCCCGGGGCGAGCCACCGCCAGCGCCACGGGGCGGTGAAGAGCCCGGCCTCGGCGAGGCGAGCCACGCAGGCGGCCGGGAACTCGTCACCGAGCGCGGGGGCGGCGAGCCAGCCCGTGTACTCGCAATGCTCGGCTCCGGCGAAGTGGAGCCGCGCGCCGCCGCGACGGGGCAGCGCCAGCGGCATCACCCCCACCAGCGCCCCCTCGCGCGACCGGCCCAGCAGCAGGAGCGGCTCGTACGCCGGCTCGTAGACCTCGTACCAGGCAAGGACGAAGCCCGGCGACTGGTACACCGCGACGCGATCGGACTCGGCGACCAGACGCTCCCACTCGCGCCGGGCCGCGCCGCCGACCGCGTCGAGGACGGCGGACCACCCCCTGACGACCTCGATCTCCCATCCCGCCGCCGGGTCCGCGGCGCGCGTGGGGATGGTAGGGGCGTCGCCTGCCACCGACGCCACCGGGCGGGCTGCTACCATCATGTCGGGCGGACTCTCACTCCACCGTGACGCTCTTGGCGAGGTTGCGCGGCTGGTCCACGTCGAGGCCGCGGAGCAGGGCGACGTGGTAGGCGAGGAGCTGGAGCGGGATCACGCTCACCAGCGGCGCGAGGAGCTCGGGCGCCGGCGGCACCGGCAGCACCTCGTCGGCGAGGGCCAGGACCTGGGCGTCGCCGGGATGGCAGATCGCGATCACGCGGCCGTCGCGCGCCTTGACCTCCTGCACGTTGCCGAGCATGCGCTCGTACGCGGCGTCGCGGGGCACCAGGGCCACGACCGGCATGTCGGAGTCGATGAGGGCGATGGGGCCGTGCTTCATCTCGCCCGCCGCGTAGCCCTCGGCGTGGATGTAGGACAGCTCCTTGAGCTTGAGCGCGCCCTCGAGAGCGAGGGGATGGTTCACGCCGCGCCCGAGGTAGAGGAAGCCCTCGAGGCCGCTCACGCGGTGGGCGACGGCGGCCACGTGGTCGGCGCCGGCGATCGCCGCCTCCATGAGCGCGGGGATGCCGAGGAGGTCCTCGATGCGCTTTCGCCCATCGTCTGCGGTGAGGTAGCCGCGGCCCCGGCCGAGCGCCAGGGCGAGCAGATAGCACGCGGTGATCGTGGACGTGAACGTCTTGGACGACGCGACGCCGATCTCCGGGCCGGCATGGGTGTAGATGACGCCGGTGGCCTCGCGCGAGAGGGCGGAGCCCACCACGTTCGTGATCGCCACCACCGGCGCCCCGTGCGCGCGGGCGGCCTTGACCGCGCCCAGGGTGTCCGCGGTCTCCCCCGACTGCGACACCGCGACGACCAGCGCCTCGGGACCGAGGACCAGGTCGCGGTAGCGGAACTCGGAGCCGATGTCGGCTTCCGCGGGCAGCCCGGCGAGGCGCTCGACCATGAAGCGCCCCACGAGCGCGGCGTGGTACGAGGTGCCGCAGGCCACGAAGACCACGCGGCGCACGTCCCGGAGAAGCTCCGGCGTGAGCCGCGCCTCCGGGATCACCGCGGTGCCCTCCTCGTCGGAGAGCCGGCCCCGGAAGGTGTCCACCACCGCGCGCGGCTGCTCGTGGATCTCCTTGAGCATGAAGTGGCGGTAGCCCTCCTTCTGGGCCCCCGCGGCGTCCCACGTGATGCGGGTGGCGGGACGGTCGACCGGCACCCCCGCGAGGGTCGAGACGCGGACACCGCCGGCGCCGATCTCCGCCATGTCGCCGTCCTCGAGGATGACCACGTCGCGCGTGTAGGGCAGCAGCGCGGGGATGTCCGACGCCAGGAACGTCTCGCCATCGCCGCAGCCCACCACCACGCTACCCGCCCCGTGCTTGGCCGCGACGAGGCCGCCGCCCGGGCCGGCGGCGAGCACGGCGACCGCGTAGGCGCCTCTCACCTCGGCCAGGGCCAGCCTGAGCGCCTCGGCGAGGCCGGCCCCGCGGCGCTGATGGGACTCGACGAGATGGGCGAGTACCTCGGAGTCCGTCTCCGACCGGAACGCGTGTCCCTCGGCCCGGAGCCGGGCCTTCAGCTCGAGGTAGTTCTCGAGGATCCCGTTGTGGACGACGACCAGCGAGCCCTCGCAGTCCGTGTGGGGGTGCGCGTTCTCCTCGGAGGGACGCCCGTGGGTCGCCCACCGCGTGTGGCCGATCCCGATCGACCCCGTCAGGGGCTCACGCTCGAGGAGCGCCTCGAGGTTGGCGATCTTGCCGGGACGGCGCCGCACCACGAGCGTCTCGCCGTCGAGCACGGCCACGCCGGCCGAGTCGTAGCCTCGGTACTCGAGGCGCCGGAGCCCGTCGAGGATGATCGGCGCCGCGTCGCGCGCGCCCACGTATCCGACGATTCCACACATGTGTCGCTGTCCTCCCGATCAGGTTGCGAAGGAATGCAGATTTCGGTTTCGGCGAGCGGGCACACATCTCGATTCTGCGGACACACGGCCTGCCGTCTCGCCACTCATTCAGGATCTCATCAGGCCGCGGCGTCCGCGGCCAGTCGATACCAGGCGAGCTTGAGGGCGAACGTGGGCAGGTGCGTCTCCCAGGGGCCGCCGCGCCGGAGCTCCCACGGCGAGGTGGCGGGCGTGTTGACGCCGAAGCGCGTGGTCACCGCGCACGTGAAGCCGGCGCGGCGCACGAGGTCCACCACCGAGGGCGTGTAGTCCGCGGGGCGGCCGTTCGGATAGGCGAAGGCGCGCGGGCGCGTGCCCGTGGCCGCCTCGATCGCCTCGCGCGCGCCCTCGATCTCCCGGCGCGCCTGCGCGTCGGACACCCGGGAGAGGATCGGATGCGTGACGGTGTGGGCTCCCACCGAGAAGCCGAGCCCGGCGAGGGCGTGGACGTCGTCCCACGAGAGCATGCGGCTCTTCATGCCCGGGTCGCCGGCCACGCCGAGGCCCTCGAGGAGGGTGTCCATCTCGCGCCGCCGCTCGTCGTCGGCGAGCGTCTTGAGCCGGCTCGTCGCCCGCTCGAGCAGGGCGAGGCGATCGGCCGGCGACCCGAGCCCCGCGCGCCCGCCGCCCGGCGCGTCCACCTCGGCGACGCGGCTCCGCTTGATCCCGAACGCGAGCCGGTCGAACCACGGCACCTCGCGCGAGCCGATGAAGCCGGTGGCGAGGAAGATCGTGGCGGGCAGGCGATGGCGGGCGAGGATGGGCGCGGCGTGCGTGAGGTTGTCCCGGTAGCCGTCGTCGAAGGTGATGGCGACGGCGTCGCGCGGCAGGTCGCCCCGCGCCATCCGATCCGCCAGCTCCTCCACCGTGAGCACGCGGTGGGTGGCCGCGACGTACGCCATCTGGCGCTCGAACACCGCGGTGGACACCGCCGGGAAGAACGGATCCCCGTCGTCGTTGACGCTGTGGTACGTGAGCACGGGGAAGGCGGGGACACGACGCCGCAGACCCCGTCCCGCGCCGAGCGTCACGTGCCCGGCCACCCTGGCCAGCGCCCGCGTCGCGCCGCAGCCGTGGAGCGCGCTGGCGAGCGCCTGCACCGCGCCGCTCATGCCGCCCCCCTGCTCCCGGCGGCGTGCCGGCCGTGCCACAGCTCGAGCATGAGCAGGCGCCACACGATCCCGCCCCAGTACGCGGTGGGGTCGGCCTCGTGGAGATCCAGGATGCGGGCGAGGGCGCCGGGCCGGACGTAGTCGCGCGTCGCCGCCCCCGCGGCGCCGAGCGCGTCGCGCGAGAGCGCGCGGAAGCCGGGATGGCTCCGCAGCCAGTCGCTCATCGGCATCCCGAAGCCGTGCTTGGGCTTGGCGATGATCTCCGCGGGGAGGAGCGGACGGAACGCCTGCTTGAACAGGTAGCGCTTCTCGAGCCCGCGCACCTTGAAGTCGGCGGGCAGCGTGCCCGTGAACTCGGCGAGGCGATGGTCGAGCATCGGGAAGCGCACGTCGATGCCCGCGAGCTCGGTGGCGCGGGTGACCTTCAGGAGGTCGTTGTCGCCGATGACCGTCTTGATGTCGAGGTAGAGCCGGCGGTTCAGCTCGCTGGTCGCCGGCGCCGCGTCGAGGTGCTCGCCGACGAGCTGCCACGACGCGCCGGGATCCACCGATGCTGCGAGCTCGGGGGCGAGGTACGCCTCGGGGTCCTGCGCGGCGAAGAACTGATACGCGGTGTAGCGCCGGGCCGCGGGCTGGCTCGCGCGGTCCGCGTAGCGCTGCGCCTTGCCGAGGATCGAGCCGCGACCGTCCGGGAGCGCGCTCAGGGCTGGCTCGATCACGCCCCGGCGGAGCCACGCCGGGACGCGGCGGTAGAGGTCGTGGATCCGGTCCTGACGGTAGTGCTCGTTGCCCCCGAAGATCTCGTCGCCCCCGTCGCCGGCGAGCAGGCGGTCGAGGCCGTGCTCGCGCGCGAGCCGAGCGCACACGTAGGTGGGGATGATCGAGTTGTTGCCGAACGGCTCGTCGAGCCCTTCCACCAGCGCGGGGACCGTGGCCAGCGCCTCGTCGGCGGCCATGATCGAGGTGACGTGGCGGCTGCCGAAGTGGCGCGCGGCGATCTCCGCGTAGCCCAGCTCGTCGTAGCGCGCCTCGCGGAAGCCGATCGAGAGCGCGGTCACGGGCTCCCCGGTCAGACGGGACATGAAGCCCAGCACCGTGCTGCTGTCGGTGCCGCCGGACAGGAAGGCGCCGGTGTCCTTGGTGGTCGCGTCGTGCAGGCACGCCGCCACCGAGCCCTCCACCAGCTCCCAGGTGCGGGTGGCCGCGGCGCCCGCGTCCATCCGCTCCTCCGGATACGACAGGTCCCAGTACCGGCGGCGGCGGAGCGCGCCCAGCTCGAACACGGCGGCGTGTCCCGGAGGCAGCCGGCGCACGCCGGCGAAGATCGAGTGCGGCGCGGGCACGTAGCCGAAGTTCAGGTAGTGGTACACGGCGGTGGCGTCGACCCGGCGCCCGCCCGTCATCCCCGTGAGCGCGCTCGCGCGGGAGGCGAAGGCCAGCCCCTCCGGGGTCTCGGCGTAGTAGAGGCGCCGCGCTCCGAACCGGTCCACGCCGACGACCAGCCGGCGCCGCCACGGGTCCCAGAGCGCGAACGCGAAGCTCCCGGTGAGGTGCTCGGCCAGCGCCTCGCCGTGTCGCTCGTACAGTCGCGTGACGAGCGTCACGCGGTCGGTGATCTCGGCCCTCGGGGAGACCGCCGCGCCGCGCGCGGTGGCGGGCTCGAGCGCGTCCACGTCGGCGGCCACGACCAGGCCCTCGCGGCTGCCGAGGGCCGCGCCCTCGCCCGCCGCGAAGAGGCTAGCCGGTCCCGAGTCGAGCCGGGTCACCACGCCCGCCCCCGGAACGGCGGCGGCCATGTCGCGGCACCGTTGCGGCCCCGCAGGAGGCGTCCCCTCGCGGAAGACGACACCGCCGAGGAGCTTCATCGGTCCACCGCCTCGGGACGGGCGGGCACGGCGGCGGCCTTCTTCCCCAGCGTGTCGGTGAGCCAGCGCTTGACCCGGCGCGCCGCCGGCACCACAACGTCGTCGAGGCCGTGGACGAGCCGAGCGTATGCGCTCCGACCGTACGCGCGCACGGTGACGGTCTCGTGAACCGCGCTCGCCCACCGGAGCTTGTAGTCGTTCAGGCCGGGCCCCATGTCGTACTCCTCAACGTCGCCCCGCTCGAACAGCGCGCGCACGATGGCCACGTTGAGCGCGCTGCCCGGAGAGAGGTCCCGGTACGACTCGTCGTAGGAGGCACGGAGCGCGTGCACGCGGCCGTCGGCCTGGAGCTGGTACTCCATGGCGATGGGCCGGCCGTCGAGCCGGAGCAGCCAGAGGGCGAGCCAGCCGCGCTCGCCGGCCACCCGGGTGAGGGCGGCGAAGAACTCCGGCATGCGCGCCATCGTGGCCATCGACACGCCCTCGTCAGCGGTCCAGCTCCGCCGCGCCACCTCGAGCGCCTCGGCGAAGACGGGCCCCGCAGGATCGAGCCGGCGGTGCTCCTCGATCGTCACGCGGCCCGCCCGCTCCAGGCGATTCTCCACGTTGCGGATCGTCTTCCGGAAGCGCTGGCTCCGGGAGCGGAAGAACGCCTCCCATGTTCCCTCGATGGTCAGGTACGGGGAGGACACGACGCCGACGCGGCGCCACGGCAGCCGATCGGTCAGGCACGCCTCGAGCGCCTTGAGCGTCGGCGAGGCGGCGGGCAGCCGCTGGAGCATCAGCGAGTGCCAGCGCCCGTCGCGGGTGAAGTGGTCGAGGAGCGCCTCCACCACGGGCTCCGGGTGCCCGGCGGTAATGATGTCGGCCATCGGCGTGTCGGGCGACTCCAGCATGGCGAGGCCGCGCACGGGCAGCCGCCGCACGTGGTGCGTCAGCTGCATCATCGGCACGATGGCGACCAGCGTCCCCGCGTCCTCGACGAGGACGACGACGGGCGGCCGGTCGGGCGGCAGCGCGCCCCAGCAGCAGCGGAACCAGTCGAATGACAGGAACGGCGTGGCGTGGCCGGAGCGCCGGAGCAGGTCGTTCCACGCGGGCTCGAGCGCGGCGAAGGCATCGGCGGTCTCGACGGTGCGGACGGTCAGGCGGTGCGCGCTCACGCCGGGCTCCGCCGCGCGGCAGGGTGGGCGGCCGCCACGTCCTCGATCATGTCGTGCAGGCGCGCGAGCGAGGCGCGCCACGAGTGATGGCCCTCGACGAACGCGCGCCCGCGCGCCCCGAGCGCGGCCCGGCCCACGGGATCGCGGAGCAGCTCGATCACGCGGCGGGCGAAGCCGGCGGGGCTGCCCTCCACGAGGAGCTCCTCGCCCGGCCGCGCGCCCAGGCCCTGCGTGGCCGCGGGCGTCGCCACCACGGGCAGGCCCATGGCCATGGCCTGGAGGACCTTGTTCTGGACGCCGCGAGCGAGCCGGAGCGGCGCCACGCAGATCGAGGATTCGCCATAGTACGGGCGCACGTCCGGCACCGAGCCGGTGACGGTGACGCCGGGCAGGCCGGCGAGGCGCCGCACCGCGGGGGCCGGGTTCAGGCCGACGATGAGGAACCGCGCCGCCGGCACCGCCGCCCGCACCTGCGGGTAGATCTCCTGGCAGAAGTGCTCGACCGCGTCCACGTTCGGGAAGTAGTCCATCGCGCCGGTGAAGATCATGGTCGGGTCGAGGCACGGGTGCGCGGCGGGCACGTACTCCTCGAGGTCCACGCCGTTGGCCACCACCGCCGTACGCGCCCACGGCGCGAACGACCGGAGGAGCGCCTCCTCGGCGGCGGTGGTGACGACGCACAGCCGGCTCCACTGCGCGATGCGCGCCTCGTAGCGGCGAAGCCGCCGCCCCTCGGAGCGGTACACCCACGCGAGCGGCCCGCGCATGCGGCTCGCGTACTGGGTCCACTTGTCGGAGTCCACGTCCACGAAGTCCATGACGACGGGCGTCTCCGTGAGCCCCTCGACGTACTGCGCGGTGGGCGAGGACGACAGGTAGATGAGGTCGTAGGCGCCGTCCCCGAGCCGCCGCGCCACCTGGCGCCGCAGGCGGGACGACCCGAAGTACGCCAGGCTGAGCGGCGCGGGCGTGGCGAGCGCGGCGAGGCTCTTGATCGAGGCCCACGGCTTCCAGGTGAACGCGTACTCCAGGTCCCCGATCTCGCGGGCGAGGACGGGGAGCCCTTCGCGGTCGGCCGGGTCGTCGACGACGAAGCCCAGCGTGAGATCGTGCCGCTCGGCGAGGTAGCGGGCCACGCGATAGGCGCGCACCTTGTCGCCCGTATGGGGCGGGTAGGGGATGCGATGCGCGAGCATGAGGATGCGCATGGCCGTCCTCAGGACACCGACGCCGCGGCGGCCAGTGGGTTCGCGGGGCGCGGCGCCGTCCGCGGCGCGGGGCTCGTCGCGCCAACCTCCGCGACCAACGCGGCGATGCGCTCGACAGCGGAGTCCCACGAGTACCGGCTCTCGAGGAGCGAGAGCGCGCTTGCCGCGATCGAGCCGCGCAGCTCGGGGTCGCGGATCAGCTCGACCAGGCGGCGGCCGAGGCCGGCCTCCTCGTCCTCGACGAAGAGGTCGCGCCCGGGGCGGGCGCGAATGCCCTCGACGCCCGCGCTCGTCGTGACCACGGGCACGCCCGCCGCCATGGCGGCGAGGATCTCCGGCGAGGGGCCCCAGGGCGAGGCGTCGAGGACCAGCGCCACCGCGGCGCCGCGAAGCGCCGCGCGGACGGGATCATCCTCGCTCGCCGCCGACTCCGCCCCTGGCCCCTCGGGCCAGCGGCCCGACCCCGCGGGCACGAGCGAGGATGCGAGCACGAAGCGCGCGGCGGGCGTGCGCGCCTGCACGGAGACGGCGAGCGACGGCAGGCCCGCCGGGTCCGGCCCGTCCGGCCGCGCGCGGCCGGCGCGAACACGACCACGGTGGGCGCGGCGTGCGGGGTCGTCGCCGCCTCGAGCTCGGCGTCCGGCTCGACGCCGCTCTGGATCAGCCCGACCGACGCGGCATCGGTCATGGACAAGAGCGTACGCCCGGCCTGCGGGCTGGCCACGATCGAGCGCCGCGCGCGGCTCGCGGCCTTCGCCTCGGCCAGGCGCAGCCGCGCCGCCTCGGTGCGGTAGAACGTCGCGCCCCGGTCCGAGCGCCGGCTCGCCTGGCGCAGCCACCACTGCGAGTCGATGTCGGCGAAGTCCACGACGAGGGGAATCGCGGGGTCGATGGCGAGCGCGTACTGGAGCATGCTCGACGCCGAGGCGAAGACCAGGTCGAAGCGGGTCGCGTTGACGCGATCGGCGAGCCGCGTGGACAGCGCGGGCGAGCGGAAGTACGCCAGCGTGCACGAGCCGCCGGTGGCGACGCTGAGCGTCGAGGTGAGGCAGCGCCAGCCGCGCGGCGCCACCGTGAACTCGAGGTCCGGGAACTCCGAGCGGAGCGCGGAGATGGCGCCGCTCGGATCCGGCTCGTCGGTCGTGAAGGCCAGCGTGAGGTGGTGCTCCCGCGCGAGGCGACGGGCGAACCGCAGCTCGCGGGAGGCGTCGCGCGAGCGGCGCGGAACGGGAAGCCATCGGCCGAGCATGAGGATGTTCACGGGCGGCCGCTCACGGCTCGTGAACGAATGGCGCGGTGGCCACGCGTATGTGCGCAGAACCGCCGTGTTGACCCGCACGGTGAAGTCGAGATCCGCATTCCTTCACAACCTCTCAGGGCAGATAGCGGGTCAGGATGGGCCCGGCCAGCTTCGTGACGGCGAACGGCAGCCGCTTCCAGGTGTCGACGGCGAGGCGCATCTTCGGGTTGGACGGGCTCAGGTTGGGAAGCGTTTCCCCTGCGCGCAGCACGTACTGGTAGGGCAGCGGCTGGGGTTCGAATCCCCAATGGCGCTTGAAGTTGTAGGCCCCCGTGCCCTCGCGGCTGCGCCCGAAGTCGAAGACGCGGTAGCCGGCGCGCGCCACGTGGCACATGAGCTCCCAGTACATGAAGTCGTTGACCGCGTAGGGCAGCGCCTCGCGCCGGGCCCCGCCGTAGAAGGGCAGCACGCGGTCCTCGTGGAAGAGCGTGAGCACGCCCGCGACCATCGCGTCGTCCTTCCAGATCGAGAGCAGCTCGCAGTCCTTGCCGAACTCCTGCACGACCGCCGCGAACAGGGGCCGCGGGAAGACCGGAGAGCCGAGCATGTGGACGCTGTGCGCGTAGATCTCGTAGAACGCGTCGAGGTGCTGGGTGCCGAGCTCGGCGCGGAGGCCATGCTTGACGCCCTGCCGCGTCATCCGGCGCTGCTTGCGCGGGATGGCGTTCAGGTTCTCCTCGTCGGAGGCGGAGATGGGGCGCGAGAACGTCACGTAGAGGTGCTTGGTCGGAAGGTCGACCTCCTGGCCCTCCCGGTGGCGCAGCTCGACGTAGCGGGCGCCCACCCGTCGGGCGAGGTCGGAGGCGGCGTCGAGCAGGGCCTGGCGGGCCTCCGCGCTCGTCGCGCAGATCCCGCCGTACACCCCGTACGGGACCGACACCAGGGCGCGGCCCCCGAAGAGCCCGCGGAGCTCGAAGAGGGGGAGGACGCCCTCGAGGCCGTTGCCCCGGGTGGCCATCAGGTAGTGGGCCCGGTGGCCGAACGCCGTCTCCACCGCACGCTTCCACGCGACCAGGTGGAAGGGACTGCCGGTGGGGACGCTCCGCACGAAGGCGTCCCACTCCACGGTCTCCGTCGTCAAGGCGCGGATCTGCATGGCCTAATCCGCGCGACCCAGGAGCACGTCGGCGATGCGGGCCGCGGCCTTGCCGTCCCAGCGCTCGGGGAGCGTCCCCGAGGGCCAGCGGCCTTCCGCCACGTCGCGCCAGGCCGTGTGGATGCCGTCGGGCTCCACGCCGACCACGCGATTCGTGCCCACCGTCACAGTGATCGGCCGCTCCGTGTTCATCCGGAGGGTCAGGCACGGAACGCCCATGGCGGTCGTCTCCTCCTGGATGCCTCCGGAATCGGTCAGGACGCAACGGGCATTGGCCATCAGGTGGACGAAGTCCAGATAAGGCAGGGGCTCGACGAGCCGGAGGCCGGGCATGCCCGCCACCCGGCCGTCGCGGCTCTCGAGCCGCTGGCGGGTGCGAGGGTGCACCGGGAACACGAGCGGGATCTCGGCCTGGATGCGGGAGAGCGCCTCGAGCATCCGGCCCAGGGCGGCGTCCCCGTCCACGTTGCTCGGCCGGTGCAGCGTGAGGGCGGCGTAGCCCCGCGGCGCGAGATCGAGGGTCTCGAGGATCGTGGACTGCCGGGCCCGCTCCCGGTAGCGGAAGAGCGTGTCGATCATCACGTTGCCGACGAAGTGGACGCGGGAGGCGTCCACGCCCTCCCGCGCGAGATTCTCGTTGGCCGAAGGCTCCGTGGTGAACAGCAGGTCGGACACGGCGTCGGTCACGATGCGGTTGGTCTCCTCGGGCATCTCGCGGTCGAAGCTCCGGAGCCCGGCCTCGACGTGGGCCACGCGCAGGCCCAGCTTCACCGCGGTCAGGGCCGCGGCCAGCGTGGAGTTCACGTCGCCCACCACGAGCACGAGGTCGGGCGCGGCGGCCTGGAGAACGGGCTCGAGCCGCGCCATCACCGTGGCGACCTGGGCCACCGCGGATCCCGCGCCCACCTCCAGGTTCACGTCGGGCGTGGGGATCTCGAGGTTCGAGAAGAACGCCTCCGACATGCGGGCGTCGTAGTGCTGCCCGGTGTGGATGAGCATCGGGCGCGCGTCCGGCCGCTCGCGCAGCTCGGCCATGATCGGGGCGATCTTCACGAAGTTGGGCCGGGCGCCGACCACCGCCGCGATCTTCATCGCGGGCCTCCCGGCACGAAGAGCCCGGCCTCGCCCAGCACCTGGGCGGCGGGGCCGAAGGAGAAGTCCCGGAGCAGGCGCCGCAGCTTGTCTTCCGTCGAGTCGATGTTGACGGAGTGCCGTAGGCGAGCCAGTCGACCCATGGGCAGCCGCGGCTGCGCCTGGTCGATCTCCCACGGGTGCAGGTACACGACGGCGGGCTGCCCCTCGTGCGCGTTGAGCCGCCGGATGGCTCCGCGCGTCATCGCGTAGGGGGCGAGGCGAAAGTACCCGCCGCCCGCGACGGGGAGCCGCCGCCCCAGGATCACGACGGTGGACAGCGGCAGCTCGACGAGATCGGCGCCCTCCCCGGCGGAGACGCGATGGGCGAACCGGGGCGCGTCGGGGATGCCGTACCGGTCGTGGACGATCGGGAACACGCTCGAGTCATAGCGGAAGCCCAGCTCCCGGAGCACGTCGAGGCTCCAGAGGGTCTCGCGCATCACCGAGAACGTGGGCGCGCGATACCCGATCACGGCGCCGCCGGTGGCGTCCTCCAGCGTGGCCTTGGCCCGCGCCACGTCGGCGGCGAACTCCTGGCGCGTCTGGCGGTTGATCATCCGGTGCGCGTACCCGTGGCAGGCGACCTCGTGCCCCCGCGTGTCGATCTCGCGCACGAGGGCGGGCTGGCGCTCCGCGACCCAGCCCAGGACGAAGAACGTCGCCTGCACGGAGGCGTCGTCGAGGATGTCGAGCAGGCGCTGGGTGCTGTCCACGACGCGGCTCTCGAGCGAGGGCCACTCCTCCGGCCGCAGCACCGAGGCGAAGGCCTCGGCATGGAAGTACTCTTCGACGTCGAACGTCAGGATGTTCTTCACGGCGGTCCGGGGCTCAGGCGTCGGCGCGCTCTTCGCGCGGGCCGACCTCGGCCAGCCAGGGCTCCTCCTGAGGGTCGGCCACGAACTGCACGGCGTGGGCCAGGCCGGCCACCAGGGAGGTCCGCGGCACGTGGCCGAGCAGCCGCTGGGCGAGCGCGATGTCGGCGCGGGCGGGGGCGTGATCCTCGGCCCGTCCGCGCTGGATGCGCGGCACCACGTCGCTGCGCAGCAGGCGCTTCAGGATGTCCAGCACCTCGATGACGGAGGCGAGCTGTCCCGACCCGACGTTGATCGCGCGCCCCGCCGTCCCGGGCGCCGACGCCGCGGCCAGCGTCGCCTCCACGGCGTCGTCGACGTAGAGGAAATCGTGGGCGGCGCGGCCCTCGCCGGGGAGCGCGGGCCGCCGTCGCTGGCGGAGCGTCTCGATGAGCGTGGGAATCATCGCCCCGTTCTTCACGCCGTTCTGTCGCGGCCCGTAGATCGTGAAGTACCTCAGGATCACCGTGTCGAGGTGGTGGGCGTGCTGGTACGCGCGGACGTACACCTCGGCCGAGAGCTTGGACGCCCCGAAGACGGAGACGGGCGCGAGCGCGGCCTCCTCGCTCACCGGGAGCGTCTCGGGGTGGCCGTACACCGACGCGCACGAGCCGATCACCACCCGCGCGACGCCTTCCGCCGTCGCGGCCTGGAGGACGTTGAGTGTGCCCTGGACGTTGACGGAGTGCGTCTCCGCCGGCGTGGACGGCACGCCCGCGCCCGCCGAGAGCGCGGCGAGGTGGAACACGCAATCGACGTGCTGCGACGCCTTGCGGACGAGCCGCTCGTCGCGGATGTCGCCGATCATGAGCTCCAGGCGAGGCCCCGACGCCCCCGCGGGCCGCGAGGGCGCGGGGGGCCGGTCGGCGGCGGCCTGGAGGTTCCGCAGCGAGCCGGTCGAGAGGTTGTCGAGGACCCGCACGCTCAGGCCCTGCCCGAGCAGGCGGTCCACGAGATGCGATCCGATGAAGCCTGCTCCCCCCGTGACGAGCACCATGGCCATGGCCGACCCCTAGAGGGTGACGACGTCGGCGCGCGACGGGCGGAAGCCGCGGAGCGCGTTCCGGGTGTCCACGACGAGCGCGGCGCGCTCCGCGATGGCCGCGTAGTCGAAGCTCGAGTGGTTCGTGAGGATCAGCACGCAGTCCGCGGCGGCGAGGCTCTCCGGGCTGACCTCGACCGCGGTCATCTTGCGCCCATCGAGCGTGACCTGCGGCACGTACGGATCGGCGTAGGAGACGCGCGCCCCCTTCTGCAGCAGGGCCTCGACGATCTCGAGGGCGGGGGACTCGCGGATGTCGTTCACGTCCGGCTTGTAGGTGACGCCGAGGACGAGGACGGACGCGCCGCGCACCGAGCGGCCGCGGTCGTTGAGGGCGTCGCCGACGAGCGTGAGCACGTGGGCGGGCATGGCCCGGTTGATCTGGTCGGCGAGCGCGATGAACTGCGCCTCGTAGCCGGTGAGTCGCACCTTCCACGAGAGGTACAGCGGGTCCACGGGGATGCAGTGGCCGCCGATGCCCGGGCCCGGGTAGAAGGGCATGAAGCCGAAGGGCTTGGTGGCGGCGGCGTCGATGACCTCCCACGGGTCGACGCCGATCTTCCGGCAGGCGAAGGCGAGCTCGTTGGCGAGCGCGATGTTCACCGACCGGAACGTGTTCTCGAGGAGCTTGGCCGTCTCGGCCACGCGCGGGCTCGAGGCGAGGAACACGCTCGAGGTCACGTGGCGGTAGAGGGCGGCGGCGATATCGGTGCACGCTTTCGTCACCCCGCCCACGACCTTCGGGATGTTGGCGGTGGTGAACCGGCGGTTGCCCGGGTCCACGCGCTCCGGCGAGAAGGCGAGGAAGAAGTCCGTGCCGATCGTGCGCCCCAGTGCCTCGAGCCGCGGCAGCACCACCTCCTCGGTGGTGCCGGGGTACGTCGTGCTCTCGAGCACCATGAGCTGGCCGGGACGGAGCCGGGGCACGAGGCTGTCCACCGCGGAGAGGATGAACGAGATGTCGGGCTCCTTGCTCTTCCGGAGCGGCGTGGGCACGCAGATCACGATGGCGTCGGCGTCGCCCACCTCGTCGAACGACGTGGTGCCGGTGAGGGTGCCCGCCCGCACCAGCGGGGCGAGCGTCTCCGTGCTCACGTCCACGAGGTAGCTCTCGCCCTGGTTCAGGCGGCTCACTCGCTCGAGGTCGAGGTCGATGCCCCGCACGACGAGCCCGGCCTTGGCGAGCTCCACGGCGAGGGACAGGCCGACGTAGCCCATCCCGACGATCGTCACCCGCGCCTGCTTCGTCTCGATCTTCTGCTTGAGCGTGTCGATCCAACCGGTCACGTGGTGGCCTCCTCTACGCCTTGGCGCCGTCGGTCGAGACGTAGGCCTTGTACTGCTTGTAGTAGCTGTAGTACTGCGTCATCCGCTTGAGCGGGATCTGGTTCAGGACCACGCCGATGATCGGCGTGCCCACCTTCTCGAAGAGCTCCTTGGTCCGCAGCAGGTCACGCGGCCGCGTGACCCCGGCCTGCACCACGAGCAGCACGGCGTCGACGGCGGCGGCCATGTAGAGGTTGTCGGGGATCAGCAGCACGGGCGACGAGTCGAGCAGCACGTACTCGGCCTCGCCGGCCATCCGGTCGAGCACCTGGGCCAGCCGCTGCGAGCCGAGCCCGCTGCGCGTCAGCGCGGTCGAGGAGGCGCCGCGGGGCGACAGGCGCACGCCCTCCGCCACGTGGGACAGCGCATCGGTGACCTCGCCGCCCGAGGTGAGCAGGTCGCTGAAGCCGCGCGTGTTGGGGGTCTTGAGGGTGCGGTGCAGGGTGGGCCGGTGGAAGTCGGCGTCCGCGATGATCACCTGCTTGCCGACCTCGCCGAAGGCCAGGCCGAGGTTGACCACCACCGTGGACTTGCCCTCGCTGGGGAGCGCGCTCGTGATCAGGATGCGACGGAGCGGCATCTCGCGGCCGAGGAGTTGGATCTCCACCCGCAGCCGGCGGAACGACTCGGTGAAGAGGAACGAGTCCTCCTGCTTCATCTCCTCGCCCACCGACGTGCTGTTCAGCGTGAACGTGGGCCGCCGCGAGTGGACGCGCGGCACCGCGGCGAGCACGGGGAGGCCGGTGAGCTGCCGCACGTCCTCCTCGCTCTCCACCGGGCGGTTGAAGTACTCGATGGCGGTGGGAACGCCGAGCCCGACGAGGAGGGCGACGGCCACCGCGATGGCGATCATGCGCATCCGCTTCTCGTTGGCCGCGGGCACCGGGAAGTTCGGCGGGTCGATCATCTTGACGACCTTCATCTCGCCCTGCTCGCGGATGCGGGCCGCCGAGAGCTTCTCGGACAGGACGTTCATGAGGCGCCGGTTCGACTCCACCTCGGTGTTGAGGCGCGTGTACTCCATCTCGTCCCGGGACAGCCCGGTGAGGTTCTTGCGGAGGCTCGCCCCCTGCTCGCGCAGCGCGTCCTCCTGGGCGCCGAGGGCGAGCACGGATGCTTCGAGCGTGCCCACCGTCTCCGCGAAGGCCGCCCGGTCCTGCATCGGCACCGTGCTCGCCTGGGAGGCCGCGGCCACCTGGGGCGTGTCCCGCGCGGCCTCGCCGAGCTCCCGCTTCACGTCCTCGATCTGCGAGCGCGTCAGGGTCATGCGCGGATGCTGGTCGGTGTACTGGGCCGAGTACTCGAGGAGCTGCCGCTCGAGGGTGGCGAGCTTGGCGCGGAGCAGCTGCATCCGCGCCGACGGGGGCGCGGCGGCCATCGACTGGCGCGGGGCCGCCGAGGGGGCCGCGGGCATGGCGTCCAGCTTGGTCTTCATCGCCTGGAGCCGGTTCTGGCTCATGTTCTTGCTCGCCTGGATCTCCGCGATGCTCTGCTCGATCTGGGTCAGGCGGGCGATCGTCTCCTGGTTGCGCGCGGGGGCGCGGACACCGCCGCGGGCCACCGTGAATTGCCTGAGCGCGTTCTCGGCGTTGTTCAGGTTCGTCGAGGCCTGGGTGTTCTGCTGCTCGAGGTACTCGCGGGTCACCTTGCTGTCGTCCACGTTGAACGAGCGGGTGCGCGACAGCAGGACCTCGATGTAGGTGGTGGCGATGTCGAGGGCCACGCGGGGCTTCGACGCCTCGGCCTGGATCTCGACGATCCCCGTCTCGCCCGAAGGCATGAACCGCACGCGCGCCCGCTGCAGCTCGGCCAGCGCGCGGCGCTGCGGGCTGTCGACCTGGATCTCCTGGCCCCGCAGGCGTCGGATGGTGTTCTGGAGCTCCTGGACGTAGTCACGGTAGTACGGGTTCTCGATGAGGTCCTCCACCGAGGCGCGGGGCAGGGTCTCGATGACCGCCTCGCCCAGGCTCCGGCTGCGGAGGATGGCGAGCTGGACGGCGAGGGGCCGGAACGGCGAGAACTCCTGGAAGAGCGGAGTCTTGTCGGGCCGGTTCTCGATGAGGATGGTGGCCGCCGTCCGGAACCGGGGCGGCTCCTTGGACGCCATCCAGGCGATCGGAATGAAGACGGCGAGCGCGACCAGCACGGTCAGCGCCACCCACTTCTTCCGTCGGCTGAGGACGGACTGGGCGACCTGCTTGACGATGATCAGCTTGTCCATGTCTCGGAGCTCCCTCTCGTCGGTCTGGATCGGGCCGGCGTCAACGCCCGCGGGCGAAGAGCACCACCTGGATCGTGTTCAGGAGAATCGTGAGGTCGAGGAACAGCGACAGGTTCTTGATGTAATACAAATCGTACTGGAGCTTCTCGAGCGTGTCCTCGACGGAGGCGCCGTAGCCGTACCGCACCTGCGCCCAGCCCGTCACGCCCGGCTTCACGGACAGCCGCTCCATGTAGAACGGGATCTGCTTCTGGAGCTGGTAGACGAACTCCGGCCGCTCCGGCCGCGGTCCGATGAAGCTCATGTCGCCCAGGAGGACGTTCCAGAGCTGCGGCAGCTCGTCCAGGCGCGTGCGGCGGAGGAAGGCGCCCACGCGCGTGACGCGCGGATCGGCCTCCTTCGCCCACACCGGGCCGGTGTCCTTCTCGGCGTCCTCGCGCATCGAGCGGAACTTGTTCAGGATGAACACCCGGCCGTGCTGGCCGAGGCGCGGCTGCCGGAAGAGGGCGGCGCCGCGGGACTCGAGCTTGATCGCGACGACGATCGCGGCCATGAGGGGCAGGGCGACGAGCAGGACGGCCAGCGAGAGGGTCACGTCCAGCGTGCGCTTGATGATCTCCGTGCGGGGCGTCTTCACGAAGCCGTCGGAGAAGATCAGCCAGCTCGGCCGCAGGTCGGTGACCAGGATCTTCCCCGTCTCCTTCTCGTAGAAGGTCGGCCAGTCCTCGACCTGGATGCCCCGGAGGCGACAGTCGAGCAGCGCCTTCGCCGGGAAATTGCCCCGCCGGTTCATCTGCGCGACCACCACGAGGTCCGGGCGCGTCTCCTCCACGATCGAGGCCAGGTCCTTGATCTTGCCGAGGAGCGCATGGCGGTCGGGCACGGTGTCGGGCGCGCTCGGGTTGTCGTCCAGGAAGCCGACGATCTTGAACGGCCGGGCCCCGGTCTGCTCGAGGCCGGCGATGACCCGCCCGATGGCCCCGGCGCCGAGCACCAGCACCCGGATCTGCATGCGCCCGTGCGACCAGCGCCCGAGCCAGGCCATGCGCCAGCCCACGAGCCCGGCCGTCTCGAGCAGCACGATCTCGACGAAGGCGGCCCGGCCGAGACGGAGCGAGGGCAGGGCGAAGCCCACGGCCGCCGTGATCAGGGCGGCCACGGCCTGGCAGGTCAGGAGCCGAGCGATGACCTCGCGGCGGCCGAGGGGCAGCCGGACGTTGTAGAGATCGCCGAGGTGAAGCATGAAGGTGGCAACGGCCGCCATGAGCGCGACCTTGGGCCCGAGGGGCCCTTCGCCCAGCCACGCCCGAGGGGGGAGGCTGACGAGGAAGAACGAGGCGAGGACGATCGCGAGGTCACCCGCGAACAGGCCGAGCGACAGGCCAGGTATGTAATGCCGGAAAATCCTTAGCATCGTGTCTCCCGGGGGGTCCAAGTGAGCAAGCCGGGTGCCAGGATTCTGCCGGTCGACGCGACTGTAAGTAGTTGATTCATAAGAGTAGTCGACCAGACACGTAGAGAGAACATTGCTGCCGCGATTTGGCAGCGCAGTTCCCGTCTCTGTCAAATCTGCATGGTATGGCGGTTCTCCATTCGTTAGCTCGTTGAGAATCAGCAGGTTCTCTGCGCTCGACAGCGCCACGCAACGCTTGCGTGGGGCGAACCGGGTGCACCGATTCGAAGGGGGGAAGCTCCCTAAAACGATGCCGAGAACGACACGGTTGCGCGGTTCTCGGTGGCTCCGTTGAAGCCCTGGTAGTCCGTGTATGCGTATCGGAGGTTCATCGACAGCCATCGCAGGATCTGCCAGTCGAACGAAGTGCTGAAGGTGAGCGTGTTCTCGTTGTCCTGCGCGCGGACGTTGCCCGCGCCCGTGGGCTCGTTCTCGCTGTACCGCACGTTCGCCGAGACGCCCATCGTCGGCGTGATCCGGTACGAGAACGACGCGAAGTACGAACGCGTGAGCACGAGCCCGAAGTCCTGCCCCTGGACGCCGGTCTGGCGGAAGTCCTGGAACACGCCCACGCTGGCGGTCGCTCGGGTCCAGGCGTAGCTGCGCGGTCGCGTTGACCGAGAAGGTGTCCTCGTCGTCGCCACCGTTTTGCATGAAGAGGTGGCTGTAGCCGAAGGAGCCGGACAGCGACAGCCCGCTCGGAAGTCCGTAGGCCCCGAACACCGACACGTTCCAGATGACGGTGTCGTCGTCCGAATTCGTCGAGAGGCTCGTCGAGACTCCGCCGGTGCCGAAGGCGCCGATCTGCCGGCTCAGCGAGGCGTGCACAAGGTGGCCGATGCCGTCACGGTCGTTCGCGATCGAGCCGTCCGTCTGGAAGTACGAGAATTCGTAGCCGAACCGGAGGGTGTTGAGCGCGCCGAGGCGCCGGCTCGCGTTCACCCCCAGGACGTGGCCCCACGTGAGCTCCCCGCCGCCTTCCTCCTCGAGGAAGATCGAGTTGCGGTAGTACGCCTGGGTGGTCCAGAGCCCGAGGGCCCAGTCGAGGGAAACACCGAAGCCATTGCTCATGAACGTGCGCCGTTCGCGGCGGAGGCCGAAGGAATCCCCGAGCTGGGGATCGTCGCTCCGCACGAACGACTCGGTGATGGTCAGCGTGAGAGTCGGGCCGAAGGTGTGGCGGATCGACGCGGTGAGATCGGGGAACAGCTTGATGCTCTCGTCGCTGTCCGCCGTGTCGTACGTGAGCCCGAAGCTCGCGCTCACGTTGCCGACGGTGCGCGGAGCGTTGATGGCGAGCGTGAATCCCGGCGCGACGATCGTCCGGAAGTTCTGCTCCCGGTTCGTGCGCGTCAAGAAGAAGTTGTCGCTCCACTCCTCGGTGATCCGGAGCGCGGGATGCAGCTCGAAGACGGCGGTCGGGACCCCGAGCGGCGTCTGGAAGGCCGCGGGCAAGTGGCTCTGCGATGGCGCAGGAGGCGACGGCGGAACGAAGGGCGCGACGCCAGGCTGTCCCGGAGCCGGCGCGGCAGGCGTCGGCGGGGCGGGAGTCGGAGCCGCCGGCTCGGTCGGCGCCGCCGGCGTACCCGGTGCGGCGCCCGGACCCGACGGAGCGGTGGTGTCGCCTGAGCCCGGTGCCTGGGCCCAGGCGGGCGCGGCGGCCAGCAGGAGGGTCAGGAGAAACAGCAATGGGGAGAGGAGCGTTCGCTCCTCTCCCCGTGAAGCGCGGGGGCTTCTAGAAGATTCTCTGCGGGACAAAGATGATGTCGTCCGGCCTCAACCGCACGTCAGGATTGTCTTCTGGAGACCGCAGCATCTTATCAAGGTCGACTCTGATACGCACCTTTTTTTCGCCCTCGTTGCGCAGAAGATCGACGCGACCGCTCGCGGCGAGCGGCGTGAACCCACCGGCCTGGGTCACCGCCTTCACGATCGTGAGGTCGCTGGCGTACTTCACCGCGCCCGGCGTCCGCACCTCGCCCTGCACGTACACCATTTCGGCCAGGGGAATGACCACGGAGTCGCCCGGCTCGAGCTTCATGTTCTGGCTGAGGTCGCCCTTCTCGAGGAGCCTCCGGAAGTCGATGGGGATCCGCTTGTCCTTCCGGAGGAGGAAGCCCTTCTCGGCGTCGGCGTTCGGCTGCGCCCCGCCGGCGAGCGAGAGCGCCTGGAGGATCGTGAGATCGCGGGTGAGCTGCATGGGGCCCGGCTTGCCGAAGCCGCCGATGAAGTACACGGGACGGCTCCGGATCTCGCGGACGATGACCGTCACGGACGGCTGACGCACCGTCTTCGAGTAGAGGATGACGAGGTCGTCCTGGAGCTTCTGGACCGTCTTGCCCGCGGCGTCGACCTCGCCGAGGAGCGGCAGCGAGGTCTTACCGTCCGGGCGGACGAACACCACGTGGTTCAGGTCCTTGTTGTCCCACACCTGGATCTCGAGGATGTCCTCGGGCCCGATGATGTACGCCTCGTCGGCGGCGGCGGCCGGGCCGGCGAGCGCTCCGACGAGCATCGACAGCGCGAACAGGAGCGATGCTCCCCCCACGACGGCGCGTCTGATCATGCTCACACTCCTAGCAGGTGCTGGGATTCGATGGCTCGATGCGACGGTGACGGGCTGGCTGACGCCCTCCGCGTAGGCCTTGAGCTTGTACTGCAGGCACCGGAGGCTGATGCCGAGCACGCGGGCGGCGCGGGTCCGGTTGCCTCCGGCCTCCTGTAGTGTGCGCAGAATATACTGCTGCTCCACGTCGCGCAAGGTCAGACCCGACCGGATCAGGACGGACGCGTCGGCCTCCCGGTGGGCCGCGGTCTCCCCGAGGGACAGGATCTCCACGTCGACCACGTCGTCCTCGCACAGGACCACCGCCTGCTCGATGCAGTTCTCGAGCTGGCGGACGTTGCCCGGCCACGGATAGCTCACGAGGAGCTCCATCGCGCGCGCGCTGACCGGCGCGGACCCGCTTGCGGTGCGCGGCGCTGAACTTCTCCAGGAAGTGCGCCGACGAGGCGCGGGATGTCCTCCCGCCGCTCGCGAAGCGGCGGCGTCTGGATCATCACCACCGCGATCCGGTAGTAGAGGTCCTCCCGGAAGGTCCCCGGCCTCCACGGCGCGGCGCAGGTCCTTGTTGCTGGCCGCGACGAGCCGGATGTCGGTGCGGATCGGCTTGCTGCCGCCGACCTTCACGAACTCGCGCGTCTGGATCACCCGCAGCAGCTTCGCCTGGAGGGTGAGCGGCAGCTCGCTGATCTCGTCGATGAACAGGGTCCCGGTGTGGGCGAGCGAGAAGACGCCGTCCCGGTTCTCCACCGCGCCCGTGAACGAGCCGCGCACGTGGCCGAAGAGATGGCTCTCCATGAGCCCCTCGGGGATGGCGGTGCAGTCGAGGGTGACGAGGGGACGCTCGCACCGCTCGCTGTTGTCGTGGATGGCGCGGGCGATCAGCTCCTTGCCCGTGCCGCTCTCCCCGACGATGCACACGTTCGCGGTGCCGACCGCCACCTTCTCGATCTTGGCGAAGACCTCGCGAATCTGCGGGGAGTCGCCGACGATGTCGGAGAAGCGGATCGGGCGCGCGGTCGCGTCGTCGGCCGTCGCGAGCCTGGGGGCCCCGGACCGCGGGCGACGGCGCGCTCGACGAGGGCCTCGAGCCCGGCGGCGTCGGGCCGCGGAGCGCACTCCACGCCGGGCAGGCTCGCCACGTGCTCGATTCCGGCGGCCGACGCGTCGTCGAAGAGCACCAGCGTGGCCGCCGCGGGGTCCAGCGCGCGCAGGTGCCGCGACGTCTCCCACGCCGTGAGCCGTCCGCCCAGGTTGATGATGCGCAGGTCGGCGGGGCGGATGCCGGCCCTGGGCGATGTCCAGCTCCTGCGTGGAGCACGCGAAGGCCATCTCCGCGCCGCGCGCGCCGAGCATCGCGTGGACCGCCTCGGACACCTTGAGGGACTCGTCGAGCACGAGGACTCTCATGGATCGCGTCCCTATCCCTGCGGCTCGCTGGCGTAGACGACCTGGTTGCCGCCGCGCCGGCACGCCTCGCTGAGGTGCGCCTGGGCGCGCGAGAGCAGCACGGTGTCGTTGTAGCCGTCGCGGGGGAAGGAGACGCCCGCCCACGCTCAAGGTCACCTGGCGGGCGCCGTTGCCGGGCTGGCCGGGAAACGCGACCTGCTCGATGTGCGCGCGAAGCCTCTCGGCCACACGCACGGCATCGGCGCCCTCGGTGTGGAGCAGGAGGACGGCGATCCCGTTGTCGACCTGGCCGATCATGTCGGTGGAGCGGAGCATCTGGGCGATCTTCCTCGACACCACCCGCCGGACGCTCCTCGTCGACCGTGCCCAGGGCGTCGGGCTTCAGCAGACAGACCGAGAAGAAATCCTGGTAACGGGTGGAGCGCTGAGCCTCGCGCGTCAGCAGGTGACGGAACGCGTCCTCGATGAAGACCCCGGTCGCGGGTTCGACGAAGTCGCTCACGGCGTGCTCCTTTTGCTCGGACCGCATGATCGGTAGCCCCCGTTATCGCGAGATCACGCTCACGAAAAATTTGTGCTTCGTCCCGTCAACGTTGTGGGTCCACCGCAAGCGAGGTGCCAGGACCTCGACACCCGGCCCGAGAGGCGAACGTCGTGAATCAACTCAATCAATCAAGACAGTTGACGTGACACTGCTTGCCGGCGCTTGGCTGCCAACTGGACAGCCAGACCATCGACACCGTGCGTCACCATGAAAGAACTGCATGAACGTAAGAAGGAAGACACTTCGGCGGATTGGGTAATCCGATACCTAGGGCTGGTTCTCTACCTTGCTCTTCAGCCTCCGCTCGGCCTTCCCGTCGAGACCAGCCGCGGTGATCTTGTAGAGCAAGGCCTTATAGCTGATCTTGAGCAGCCGGGCCGCCTCGGCGCGATTCCACCTGACGCGGTCGAGCACCTCTTTCAGGACGGCCTTCTCCGCCTCGAGCGCCGCGCGCTTGGCGATCTCCTTCAGCCCGAGCCCGAAGTCGCTATCCGGCGGACCCCGCAGCCGGGACAGGTGGCGGCGGACTCACGTGGACGGGGCCGGGCGGCGCCACGGACCCGGCCATGGCCGCGCCCGGCCAGGGCCGGTTCCGCCGCATCGAGATCTCCTCGTGCAGGAGCGCGTCGTTCTGCAGCACGACGAGACGCTTGATCATGTTCTCGAGCTCGCGCACGTTGCCCGGCCACGGGTATTCCTGGAGAAGCCGCATCGTCTCGCCCGAGATGGTCGGGTGAGTCGCGCTCGTACTGCATGCAGAACTTCCGTCGGAAGTGGTTCACGAGGAGGGGAATCTCCTCGCGGCGCTCCCGGAGCGGCGGCACCGAGATCGTCACCACGTTCAGGCGGTAGTAGAGGTCCTCCCGGAACTGCCCGGTCTGGATGATCGCGGCGAGCTCCTTGTTGGTGGCCGCGACGAGGCGCACGTCGGTGTCGATCAGCTCGCTGCCGCCCACGCGGAAGAACTTCCCGTCCTGGAGGACGTGGAGGAGCTTCGCCTGCAGGCCGAGCGGCATCTCGCCGATCTCGTCGAGGAGGAACGTGCCGCGGTGGGCGAGCTCGAACTTGCCGGGCTTTCGCCGGTGCGCCCCGGTGAACGCCCCCTTCTCGTGCCCGAAGAGCTCGGACTCCAGCAGGTCGCCGGGGAGCGATGCGCAGTTCACCTTCAGGAACGGGCGGTCCCGCCGGCCGGAGATGTAATGGATGGCCTTGGCCACCATCTCCTTGCCGGTGCCGCTCTCGCCCTGGAGGAGGATGGTCGCGTTGGTGTCGGCGGCCCGCCTGACGATGTTCTCCACCGCGCGCATCCGCTCGCTGTTCCTGAACAGCAGATCGAGGTCCGGCCAGAAGCGGTCGCCGTTCCCCGCGCTGGCCGCAACCTCGGCGGGCGACACCGCGTCGGGACGGGTCAAGGCGCCCTTCACCGCGTTGACGATGGCGCCGGACGAGCGCGGACTTCCCGACGAAGTCGACGGCGCCCGCGCGCATGGCGCGCACGACCAGCCCCGGGTCCTGGAGCGCGGACATGGCGATGACCACCGCGTCGGTGTTCTCGACCCGGATCTGCTGGAGCAGGGCGAACCCGTCGGTGCCCGGCATGTCCAGGTCGAAGAGGACGATCTGGGGATGAAGCGACGAAAGGATCGCCATCCCCTCGGGAGCGGTGGCGGCGGTGAGCACGCCGAACGTCCCGTCCCGGAGGAGACGGGCGAGGTTATCGCGGCTTACCGGGTCACCATCGACGACCAGAACGGACGAGGCCATGAGGAGCGACTACTCCTTGACGGGGAGCCGGGACGGCCGGGATACTCGGGCCGGGATAGGAAAATGCGCATCCTCGTCGTTGACGATGAGCCGTCCGTCGCGCAGGTCATCGCAGAGGCCGTCCAGGCTCGCGGAGATGCCGCGCTGGTGTGCCTGGACGCGACGGAGGCGATCGAGCTCCTGGAGACCACGAAGGTCGACGGCGTCTTCATGGACCTCGTGATGCCCGGCCTCGGCGGCCTCGCCGCGCTCGCCCGCATCCGCTCCCGCCACCCGAAGCTTCCCGTCGTGATCTTCTCCGGTCATGCCGACGAGGACCAGGTGAGGGAGGCCTCTGAGCTTGGGAGCGGTCGAGGTGGTGCGCAAGCCCGCCGCGCTGACCCATCTCACCGAAGCGCTCGCCCGCCTCGAGCCGGGCGGTTGATACGCTCGCGTCATCCGGGTAGAACCCCCACGTTCGCGTCATTGTCGAGATGGTATGGGGTAATCGTTGGGAAAGGCAATGCCCAGATTCTCCGGGCAGCATGGCATTCTTGGGTCCGAACAGTGAGGAATTTGGAAATCCAGAGGGCCCAGAGGGACAGTTCCCGCGCGAGGCGAGTCATCCTTTCCCTTGCCTCGCAGTTGACGATCTGAGACCATGACCGCCATGAGGGCACCCGCACGAGCGACCCTGCTGGTAGGAGTTCTCGGCTTCGTGCTGGCCGGCCCCGCCACCGCGCAAACCCCTCCCACGCAACCTTCGACGGCTCCAGCTCCTGTCGACGTCCAGACCTCCGTGACTCCCGCCGACAGGAACCTCGAGATCATCGCCCCGTCCCCGGGGGCCCGCGACGTCACGCGTCCGCGTGAGGCGGACTTCTATCCCGAGGACGTCCGCGTGCAGCACGAGCCGGGGTTCGTGGAGCCGTTGACGGCGAGGCCGAAGACCGGACCCGTGAAGAAGGTCGGCGTCTCGGGATGGACGGCGCCGCCTGGGCGCGGCGACGGCATCGTCCAGCGCGAGATCAGCGGCTGGTTCGGCTTCGGCATCAGCGTGATCTGGGAGTGACGCCGACCCGAAGCATCGGCCGGTCGTCACGTCGTCTCGCGCCCGCTCCCTCCCCATGCCGATCCTGAAGGGCAACCTCCACGCGCACACGACGTTCTCGGACGGGCGCCGGCCCGTCGCCGAGGTCGTGAGCCGGTACCGGGAGATGGGCTACGACTTCCTCGCCATCACCGATCACGACTCGTGGGTGGGCGAGGACTACTGGTACAGCATCCCCGCGGGCGACGACCGGATGCTGATCCTCACCGGCATCGAGCTCAACTTCCTTCCGCTGTCGCAGCACGTGGGGAAGGTGATGGGCGACCGCGAGACCCTGTTCATCCTGAACCACCCCGCCCGCTACGGCCTCAGCGTGGACGATGCGCTTCGCCGCATCGCGACCCTGCGCTCGGAAGGCCTGCCCATCGAGGCGGTGGAGGTGACCGACACCGGGGTGTACCAGCCGCGCTACGACGTGCCGGCGATGGGCGTGCCGCGCGTGGCCACCGACGATTCGCACCGCGACGACCACTTCGGCCGCGCGTGGATCGAGGTGGACGCGGCTCGCCAGCCCGACGCGATCCTCCGCGCCATCAAGGCTGGTCAGTTCCGGCTCGGGTTCGCCTCGCCCGGCGACGGCCTGCTTCGCTGAGGCCGCTCAGCGGGAGGGGGGCGCGGCCCCGATGCTCCGCAGCAGCATCGGCGTGAGCGCGGTGACCACGTCGCCCAGCGGCTCGTCCTCGCCGCGCGACAGCCACTGGATCACCAGCTCGTTGACCGCGCCCAGCCACATCAGCGTGGCGATCCGCGTGTCGAGCGGCGGGATCGAGCGCTCGGCCACCGCCTGATCGAGGTGGGCCTGGACGAGCGCGGCGAAGCGGCCGTGCACCTCGGCGCGCTTCGCCTGGTAGGTCGGCCCGAGGCTCGCCGCCTCGAACAGGAGGATGCGCGCGAGCTCGCGATGGCGGCCGAAGGTCTCGAGCCCCGCCCGCAGCGCGGCCTCGACCTTGCCGAGGGCCCCGTGCGAGCCGTCGATGGCCGTGCCCACCGCCGCGGCGAGGCGGCCGGAGAAGTCGTCGAGGAGGGCGAGGAACAGCGCCTCCTTGTTGGGGAAGTGGTGGTAGACCGCGCCCTTGGAGGTGCCGGAGGCGCGCACGATGTCGTCCACCGGCGCCCCGTGATACCCTTTTTCGGCGAACGTCCGGAGCGCGGCGCGCAGGATGCGGTCGCGCGTCGCCGTCCTGCTCATCGCCCCACCGCCGAGGAGGCTCCATGCAGGTCATCCGCATCGGCCATAGCCCGGACCCCGACGACGCCTTCATGTTCTACGCGCTCACGTCGGGGAAGGTGGCCATCCCCGGCGTCACCATCGAGCACCGGCTCGAGGACATCGAGTCGCTGAACCGGCGGGCGCGCACCGCCGAGCTCGAGGTGACCGCGGTCTCGGCCGCCGCCTACACGCTGATCCACGACCAGTACCGGATGATGGATCCGGGGGCCTCCATGGGAAAGGGCTACGGGCCCATCCTCGTCTCCCGGGAGCCGGTGCCGCGGAGCGAGATCGAGGACAAGGTCGTGGCCATTCCCGGGAGCCACACGACGGCGGCGTTGCTTCTCCGGATGTTCTGCGGGGACCCGCCGATCATCGAGGTTGCCTTCGACAAGATCCCCCAGGCCGTGCTGGAGGGCCAGGCGCACCTCGGCCTGCTCATCCACGAGGGACAGATCACGCACCGGGACATGGGCCTCGTGAAGGTCCTGGACCTGGGCGAGGAGTGGGCGCGAGAGTCGGGCGGCCTGCCCCTGCCGCTGGGCATCAACGTCATGCGGCGCGACCTCGGCGAGCCGATGCACCGGAAGCTGTCCCAGGCCCTTCGCGACGCCATCGACTTCGCCCACGGCAACGTGGACGAGGCGCTCGAGTACGCGATGCGCTACGGGCGAGGCATCGACAAGGAGACGTGCCGGCGCTTCGTGCTGATGTACGTCAACGAGTACACGAAACAGCTCGGTGACGAGGGCCGCGCCGCGCTGGAGCGCCTCTACCGCCTCGCCCACGCCCGGGGGCTCATTGCCGCGATCCCGCCCGTCGACCCGATTTAATACTCGCAGAGGATCTCGTATTCGGTCGTGCGCTGGGCGGGCGTGAAGCCCGCGTCGCGGATCAGGGTCACGACCTCGTCCACCGTCGTCCGGTTCACGTAGTCGGCGGCGGCGTGGACGTTCTCCTCGAAGAGGGTGCCCCCGAAGTCGTCGGCGCCCCAGGACAGCGCCACCTGTCCGGCCCGCTTGCCCTCCGAGAACCACGACGCCTGCACGTGGGGGAAGTTGTCGAGGTACAGCCGTGAGACGCCGAGCATGCGGAGGTAGGCGCTCGGCCCCTTGTACTGCTTGATCCACTTCTCGAGCAGCGTGTTGCCCGGCTTGAAGGACCACGGGACGAAGGCGGTGAAGCCCCCGTGCTCGTCCTGGAGCGCCCGGATCGCGTCCAGGTGGTCGAGCACGTCCTCGGGCGTCTCCACGTGCCCGTACATCATCGTGGCGGTGGAGCGGAACCCCTGCCGGTGCGCTTCCCGGTGCACGTCGAGCCAGGCCGCGGGGCCGCCCTTCTTGGGCTCGATGCGCCGCCGCACGCGCTCGGAGAGCACCTCGGCCCCGCCGCCGGGGAGCGTGTTCTGGCCGGCCTCCTTGAGGGCGGCCAGCACCTCGGGCACGTCGAGCTTCGACACCTCGGCCACGGTGCGGATCTCGGAGGCGGTGAAGTAGTGCGGCGTCACCGAGGGGAACCGCCGTCGCGTCTCCCGCACCAGCGACAGGTAGTAGGACAGCGGCAGCCCCGGGTTGTGCCCGCCCTGGAGCAGCACGGTGGTGGCCCCGCGCTCGGCGGCGAAGGCCACCTTCGCCATGACCTCCTCCACCGTCAGCGTGTAGGCCTCGGGGTCGCCGGGCTTGCGGTAGAACGCGCAGAACTGGCAGTCGGTGACGCAGACGTTCGTGTAGTTCGGGTTCGAGTCGATGACGAACGTCACGCGGCGATCGGGGATCCGCCGGAAGCGCTCCTGCTGGGCCATCGCGCCCACGTCGACCAGGGGCGCCTCGGTGAGGAGCCAGAGGCCCTGCGCGCGGTCCAGCCGGCGGCCGGCCTCCCGCGCCTCGCGGATCCCGGCGAGCACGGTCAGCTCCAGACGCGCACGACGTTGTAGAGGGCGTCGCGCTCCACCGCCGTCTTGCCCGCGTCGCGGATCATGCGGAGGATCTGATCGCGGGCCAGCCCGGCCGGGCTCTCCGCCTTGGCCATGTGGGCGATCTTCTCGTCCTCCAGGGTCCCGTTCACGTCGGACGCGCCGAAGTGCAGGGCCAGGGACGCCGTCTCCTCGCCGAGCATCACCCAGTACGCCTCCACGTGCGGGAAGTTGTCGAGGAGCAGCCGCGAGGCGGCGATCGTCCGCAGGTCGTCGGTGGGCGGAGTCTGGCGCGGCACGAGCTTGGTGTTGCCCACCTGATAGGACAGCGGGATGAAGGTCAGAAAGCCGCCCGACCGGTCCTGCTGCTCGCGCAGCCGCAGGAGGTGGTCGACGCGCTCCGGCCTGGTCTCGACGTGGCCGTAGAGCATGGTGGCGTTGGTCTTGATGCCGAGCTCGTGGGCGATCCCGTGGATCTCGCACCACCGGTCGGCGTCGGCCTTGCCCGTGTAGTGGAGGAGCTTCGCGAGGCGAGGAGAGAAGATCTCCGCGCCGCCCCCTGGCATGGAGTGGAGGCCCGCGGCCTTGAGCCGGGTGAGCGCCTCGCGCGGCTCGATCTTGAAGCGGCGCCACCAGTAGTCGACCTCGGCGGCGGTGAACGCCTTGATCTGCGTCTCCGGCCGCGCGGCGTGGATGGCCGCGATCATCCGCTCGAAGTAGTCGAACGGCCAGTCCGGGTGATGGCCGCCCACGATGTGCGCCTCGCGCGTCCCCGGCTTGATCATCTCGAGGACGTCCTCGATGGAGTTCTCGAACGCGCCCGGCTGGCCCTTCTTCCGCGCGAAGTCGCAGAAGCTGCACGAGAGCACGCAGACGTTCGTGGGATTGACGTAGCGGTTGAGCACGAAGAAGACCTGGTCGCCGTAGCGCCGGCTCTTCACGAGGTCGGCCATGCGTCCCAGGCCGTGGAGGTCGTCGGTCTCGAAAAGAAGCAGCCCGTCCTCGCGGCTGAGCCGCGCGCCCTCCTGCACGCGCTCCCAGACGGGGAGCAGGCGTCGATCGCTGAACAACCCTGCGGGAGCCACGGCCGTCGCCATCTGTCCCTCACCCTCCGCCGTTCGAGTAGACCGACTGGTCGGTCCGATTCTAAGTACCCGTATTCCGACGGTCAAGCTTGACGTCGCGCCGAGCGCAGTGTTTACTGTCGCCGCACTGTCGTCCAAACGCATGACGTCACGTCAGGTGCGGGCGGGCGAAGCCCGGGCGCCCGCGCCCCAACGTATGACGTGACGTCAGGTGCGGGCGGGCGAAGCCCCGGGCGCCCGCACCCGGTAACGGAGGTCGAGTGACAGCGCAGCCGAGCACGCACGGCGCCCACTACTTCGAGGATATCGAGGTCGGCGCCGAGTACGAGTCTCCCGGCCGGACCGTCACCGAGACGGACATCGTCCTCTTCGCGGGTCTCTCGGGCGACTACAACGTCCTCCACACCGACGCCGAGCACATGAAGTCCTCGCAGTTCGGCGAGCGGATCGCCCACGGCCTCCTCGTCCTGTCCATGCAGGAAGGGCTGCTCGGCCGCGTGATGCCGGAAGGCGCGGGCCTCGCCCACGCCGCCATCGCGTGGCGCTTCCGGGGACCCATCAAGATCGGCGACACGATCCGCGTGCGCGCTCGCGTCACGGCCAAGGACGAGTCCACCACGCCCGGGCGTGGGATCATCAAGGTCGAGCGACGCGTGATGAACCAGCGCGACGAGGTGGTGCAGGAGGGAGAGACCGCGCACGTGATCGAGCGCCGGCGTGGCTGACACGACGACCGCGCCCCGCGCCTGTTCGGGTCCTCGCAGCAGTTCTTCGAGGACGTGGAGATCGGCCCGTCGGTCGAGACGCCGGGCCTGACGGTGACGGAGGCGCACGTCGAGCTCTACGCCGGGCTCGTGTCCTGGCGTCCGGCCGACGCCGGCGCCGTCCCCGACCTGCTCCCCCTGGCCCTCTCGTCGGGACTGGGCTGGCGCGCCAACCGGACGCCGCTCGCCGTGCTCGCCTTCATGGGAGTCGACTGGTCGTTCCACCATCCGGTGCGCGTGGGTGACACCATCCACAACCGCTCCCGTACCGCGGCCAAGCGCGGCATGAAGGAGGGCGGCCTCGTCCTCGAGGAGCGCGAGATCCTGAACCAGCGCGGCGAGGTGGTCCAGTCGGGCCGCCTCAGAGTCCTCGTCGCCAGGCGTCCGAGCCCGGCTCCGTGACCTCCGCCCCGACGCCCTCGGCCCCGCGGGTCCTGCTGCTCACCGCCTCCTACGGCTCCGGCCACAGCCTCGTGGCGCGGACGCTCGCGACGGAGCTGGAGCAGGCGGGCGCGCACGCCACTGTGGTCGACCACTTCCGCGATCTCGTCCACCCGTCCTTCGACCGGGCGAGCCGCGCGCTCTACTACGCGGTGCTCCGCCGGACTCCCGTGCTCTGGGGCGGCGCGTACTGGCTCAGCGACCAGATCAGCGTGTCGTCGCCGCTGCTGATGGGCGTCAACCGCCTGGGCATGCGCAAGCTGCGGCGCCTCCTCGAGCGCCTCCGGCCCGATCACGTGGTGTCGGTCCATCCCACGCCGGTGGCCGCGCTGTCCGCCCTCCGGGCGCGGGGCGTGCCCGTGCCCCCGCACACGACCGTGTTCACGGACTTCGTGGCCCACACGCAGTGGATCTTCCCGGACGTGGACCACTACTGCGTGCCTGCGGAGGAGATCGCCCACGACCTCACCGCGCGCGGGGTGCCGCGCGAGCGCGTCACGGTGACGGGCGTGCCGGTGGCCGCGGAGTTCGCCGAGCCGGCGGAGCGCGCGGCGGCGCGGTTGGCCCTCGGCCTGTCCCCCCGCCTGCCCGTGCTCCTCTTCATGGACGGATCGGGCGGGGGCTTCGGCCGCCTCGAGGACGCGACCCGGAAGGTCATGGAGACGGAGGAGCCGCTCCAGGCCGTGGTCGTGACGGGCCGCGAGGAAGCGCTCGAGGCCCGCCTGCGCGCGATGGCGGCGGACAGCCACGGGCGCGTGAAGGTGTTCGGCCACGTGGACAACGTCCGCCAGCTCATGGCCGCCGCCGACTTCCTCGTGACCAAGGCGGGTGGGCTGACGCTCGCCGAGGCTCTGGCCGCCGAGCTGCCCGTGATCTGCTTCGGGTCGCTGCCCGGGCAGGAGGCGCGCAACGAGCGGTTCGCGGCCATGGCCGGCGTGGCGCTGGTGGCGTCGAGCGTGGCCCAGCTCCACCGGGTCATCGTGTCCGCCCTCCGCGATCCCGTGCTCCTCCGGAACATGCGCGAGCGCATCCGCCTCTACCGGCGACCGCAGGCCGCGGGCACGATGGTGGAGATGGTGCTGGGACGAGCGCGTCGCGAGCGCGAGCTGGCCTCATGAGGGCGGCGTCCTGGCTCCTCGCCGGGGCCGGCCTCTGGGCCAGCTACACGTGGGGCGCCTACCTGTACGCCCCCGGCGCCGTCTGGCACGGACCGCGTGACCGTCGCGCCGTCGCGCTCACCTTCGACGACGGACCGGACCCGGAGACGACGCCGAGGGTGCTCGACACGCTCGGCGAGCACGGCGTGCGCGGCACGTTCTTCCTGGTGGGGCGGCGCGCGCGGCAGTCGTGCCACGTGGCCCGGCGGATCGCCGAGGAGGGGCACGGCCTCGGCAACCACACGCTGGGACACCGGAGCCTCTGGCTCTGCGGCCCGCGCGCGACCGGGGCCGAGGTGCGGGGCGGCCACGACGCCATCGCCCAGGCGTCGGGGCAGGCGCCGCGCTTCTTCCGGCCGCCGTGGGGGCTCACGAACCTCGCGCTCTACCCGGTCCTCCGCGAGCTCGCGACGCCCTGCGTCTTCTGGTCGGCGCAGCCGGAGGGCCAGCGCGCCGCGCCCGCGGCCCTCCAGGTCGAGCGCTGCCGCCGCCGCGCCACCCCCGGCGCGATCTTCGACCTCCACGACGCCGACGGCGTGCCCGGCGCGGGCCGCCGGCTCCTCGACGCGCTGCCCGCGCTGATCCGCCACCTCCGCGACGACGGTTACGTCCTGGCACCCCTTCACGAGCTGCTGTAGAATCGCCGCGCGCCGGACGGAAAGCGGTGCGGGCAGGCGTAGCCGAGCGCCCCGCACCCCCGTGACATAAACGTAAGGTGCGGGCGGGCGACAGCCCGGGTGCCCGCACCCGGTGATCGGGCGGGCGACAGCCCGGGTGCCCGCACCCGGTGATCGGGCGGGCGAAGCCCGGGCGCCCGCACCCCAGGAGAACACCCGATGGCTCAGGACCCGAGACACAAGAGCCGCACGCTGCTCGAAGGCCCCGACCGCGCGCCCGCGCGGGCGATGATGAAGGCGGTCGGATTCACCGACGAGGACCTGGCTCGGCCCCAGATCGGCGTGGCCCACAGCTGGATCGGGACCATGCCCTGCAACTGGAACCACCGAAAGCTCGCGGAAAAGGTGATGCAGGGCATCCGCGCCGCGGGCGGCACGCCGATCGAGGTGAACACCGTCGCCATCACCGACGGCATCACGATGGGCACCGAGGGCATGAAGGCCTCGCTGATCAGCCGCGAGGTCGTGGCCGACTCGGTGGAGCTGGTCGCCCGCGGCCACATGTTCGACGGCCTGGTGACGATCTCGGGCTGCGACAAGACCATCCCCGCCATGAGCATGGTGCTGGGCCGGCTGAACATCCCGAGCCTCACGCTCTACTGCGGCTCGATCATGTTCGGCCGCTGCGCGGGCGAGGGGGGCGCGTTCGGCGGGCGCAACCTGACCATCCAGGACGTGTTCGAGGCCCTCGGGGCGTACAACGCCGGCAAGATCTCGCTCGAGGAGTTCAAGGACGTGGAGGACCACGCCTGCCCGGGCGCGGGCGCGTGCGGCGGCCAGTTCACCGCCAACACGATGGCGACGGCGTGCGAGATGCTCGGCCTGTCGCCCATGGGCTGGAACGGCGTGCCCGCGGTGGATCCGCGCAAGGAAGAGGTCGCGTTCGAGGCGGGCAAGCTCGTGATGGACCTCCTCCGGAAGGGCGTGACGCCGCGGTCGATCGTGACGCGGCGGAGCTTCGAGAACGCCATCGCCGGCGTGATGGCCACCGGAGGCTCCACCAACGCGGTGCTCCACCTGATCGCCACCGCGAAGGAGTTCGGCGTCAAGCTCTCCATCGACGACTTCGACCGCATCTCGAAGAAGACCCCGGTGCTCGCGGACCTCAAGCCGTCCGGCGCCTACACCGCTCCCGAGATGCACGAGGCGGGCGGCATGGCGGTGGTGGGCAAGCGCCTCGTCGAGGCCGGGCTCCTGCACGCGCAGGAGCGGACGGTCACCGGCCGCACGATCGGCGAGGAGGTTCGCGCGGCGAGCGAGCCCGCCGGTCAGCCGGTGATCCGGAGCCTGGCCCGGGCGCTCAAGCCCACGGGCGGGCTGGCCATCCTGCGCGGCAACCTCGCGCCCGGCGGCTGCGTGATCAAGGTCTCGGGCCAGAAGAAGGACAGCCACCGCGGCCCCGCGCGCGTCTTCGAGCGCGAGGAGGACGCGTTCAAGGCGGTCAAGGAAGGCCGGATCAAGCCCAACGACGTGATCGTGATCAGGAACGAGGGCCCGAAGGGCGGGCCCGGGATGCGGGAGATGCTGCACGTGACGGGCGCGCTCCAGGGCGCGGGGCTCGGCGAGACCGTGGCCCTCATGACCGACGGCCGCTTCTCCGGCGCGACCCACGGCTTCATGATCGCCCACATCGTTCCCGAGGCCGCCGACCGGGGGCCCATCGCCGCGATCAAGAGCGGCGACATCATCAACATCGACGTGAAGAAGCGCCGGCTCGATCTCGAGGTGTCCGCGGCCGAGATCAAGAAGCGGCTCGCCAGGTGGAAGCCGCTCCGCCCGCGCTACACCACCGGCGTCTTCGCCAAGTACGCCCGTCTGGTCTCCACCGCCTCCGAGGGCGCCGTCACCAGCTGAACGGACACAGCCGCAGTTCCGTTCGACCCCTCCCCATGCCGTTCGAACCCCTCTCCCCCTGCGTGGGGGAGAGGGGCAGGGGAGAGGGGGGGCATGGTCAAGCAGTAGAAACGACCTGCGACCGCACTGTCGCGGGTGACGTCCGGATGCCCGCATCCCGGGTGCTAAGATGCCTTCATGACGTCACTCCCCGCGCGCTCGCGCCTTCTCGCCGAGACGCTCTCCCGCCAGTTGCTCGTCCTGGACGGCGCCACGGGCACGATGATCCAGGCGCGGGACCTCACCGCCGCCGATTTCGGGGGAGAGCAGTACGAGGGCTGCAACGAGCACCTGAACCTCACCCGGCCCGACGTGATCCGCGACATCCACCTGGCCTACCTGGACGCGGGCGCGCACCTGATCTCCACCAATTCTTTCGGCGCCGCGCCCTATGTGCTCGCCGAATATGGCCTTCAGGATCTTTGCCACGACATCGTCCTGGCCGCGGCCCGCCTGGCCCGCGAAGCGGTGGACGCGCGGTTCACGGAGGCCGATCCGCGCTTCGTGATCGGCGCCATGGGGCCGGGAACGCGGACGATCACGGTCACGGGCGGGGTCACCTTCGAGGAGGTCCTGGACGCGTACTACCGGCAGGCCCGCGCGCTCATCGCCGGCGGGGTCGACGCGCTGCTGCTCGAGACCTGCCAGGACACGCTGAACGTGAAGGCGGCGGCCATCGGGCTCCGGCGCGCCCTGGACGAGGCCGGCGTGGATCTGCCGATCATGGTGAGCGGCACCATCGAGCCCATGGGCACGATGCTCGCCGGGCAGGCCATCGAGGCCCTCGCCGCCTCGATCGAGCACCTCCATCCCTTCTCGATCGGCCTCAACTGCGCCACCGGGCCCGAGTTCATGACCGACCACCTGCGGTCGCTCTCGGGGCTCACCACGAGCTTCGTCACCTGCTACCCGAACGCCGGCCTCCCCGACGAGCACGGCCAGTACGAGGAGACGCCGCAGAGCCTGGCCCTCAAGATGCGGCGCTTCGTGGAGGAGGGGTGGGTGAACGCGATCGGCGGGTGCTGCGGCACCACGCCGGCCCACACCCGCGAGCTGGCCGCGCTCGCGCGCGGGCACGCGCCGCGACGTCCCCCGGCGCGCTGGCCGCGGCGGTGAGCGGCGTCGAGGTCCTCTACCCGGCCGACGACAACCGGCCGGTGCTCGTGGGCGAGCGCACCAACGTCATCGGATCGAAGAAGTTCAAGGACCTCGTCGTGCAGGAGCTGTTCGAGGAGGCGGCCGAGGTGGGCCGGGCCCAGGTCAAGGGCGGGGGCCAGGTCCTCGACGTGTGCCTCGCCAACCCGGACCGCGACGAGCTCGCGGACGTCGAGCGCTTCCTGGACCGCCTCACCCGCAAGGTGAAGGTCCCGCTGATGATCGACTCCACCGACGCGCAGGTGATCGAGCGGGCCCTCCAGCTTTGCCAGGGCAAGGCCATCGTCAACTCGATCAACCTGGAGGACGGCGAGGAGCGCTTCGAGCGGGTGGTGCCGCTCCTCACCCGCTACGGCGGGGCGGTGGTGGTGGGCTGCATCGACGAGGACAAGCAGCAGGGGATGGCGGTGAGCCGCGAGCGGAAGCTCGCCGTCGCCGAGCGCTCCCACGCGCTCCTCACCGGCAAGTACGGCCTGCCCGCGCGCGACATCATCTTCGACCCGCTGGTCTTCCCCGTCGGCACCGGCGACCGGAACTACGTGGGCTCGGCCGTCGAGACCATCGAGGGCCTGCGCGCCATCAAGGCCCGCTTCCCCGAGTGCCGCACCATCCTGGGCATCTCGAACGTCTCGTTCGGCCTGCCCGCGGCGGGGCGCGAGGTGCTGAACGCGGTGTTCCTGTACCACTGCACGAAGGCCGGCCTCGACTACGCCATCGTGAACACCGAGCGCCTCGAGCGCTACGCGTCGATCTCCGAGGAGGAGCGCCGCATCGCCGAGGACCTCATCGAGATGCGCGGAGACGACCCGGTGGCCGCCTTCGCCGCCCACTTCCGGGGGCGCACGCGGACCCGCGAGGTGGCGGCCGCCCTCCCGCTGGACGAGCGGCTGGCCCGTTACATCGTGGAGGGCTCGCGCGACGGCCTGGTCGCCGACATCGACCTGAAGCTCGCGGAGGCCGCGCCGCTCGACATCATCAACGGCCCGCTCATGCGGGGCATGGAGGAGGTCGGTCGCCTCTTCAACGACAACCAGCTCATCGTGGCCGAGGTGCTGCAGTCGGCGGAGGCGATGAAGACCGCGGTGGCCCACCTCGAGCCGCTCATGGAGCGCGCGGAGAGCGCCACCCGGGGCACCATCGTGCTCGCCACCGTCAAGGGCGACGTGCACGACATCGGCAAGAACCTGGTGGAGATCATCCTCAAGAACAACGGCTACCGCGTGATCAACCTCGGCATCAAGGTGCCGCCCGAGGACCTGATCACCGCCTGCCACACCCACAAGCCCGACGCGCTCGGCCTGTCCGGCCTCCTCGTGAAGTCGGCGCAACAGATGGTGGTCACCGCGCAAGACCTCCGCGTGGCCGGCGTGGAGATCCCGCTGTTCGTCGGCGGCGCCGCCCTCACGCGCAAGTTCACGGCGACCCGCATCGCCGCCGAGTACGGCGGCCTGACCATCTACGCCAAGGACGCCATGGACGGGCTCGACCTCGCCAACCGGCTCTTCAGCGCCACCACGCGCGACGACCTGGTCGCCTCCGTGCGCGCGCAGCAGGAGGCGCTCCGCGCCGGAGGCAACGTCGCGGCCGCACCCGCCGTTGCCGCGACGGGGGCGCCGGCGCGCTCCGCCGTGTCGCGGTCGGTGCCGGTGCCGGCGCCGCCGGACCTCGACCCGCACGTGCTCCGTCACGTGCCGCTCGCCCACGTCTTCCCGTACCTCAATCTCCAGATGCTGCTCGGCAAGCACCTGGGCTTCAAGGGCGCGGTCGAGCGAGCGATCGAGGCGGGCGACGCCAAGGCGCGGGAGCTCCTCGCGGCTGGTCGAGGACCTCCAGCGCGAGGCGATGAGCGGCGGGCTCCTCCAGGCCAACGCGGTGTATCGCTTCTTCGAGGCGCGCGCCGCGGGCGATCGGCTGATGCTCTACCAGGGTGGGGAAGAGGTGGGGCGCTTCGACTTCCCGCGCCAGCCCGCGGGCGAGCGCCTGTGCCTGGCCGACTACGTCCGCGACGCGGCCTCCGGCGAGCCGGACTACGTCGCGCTGTTCGCGCTCACGTGCGGGGCCGGCGTCCGCGCGCTGGCCGAGCGCTGGAAGGACGAGGGCCAGTACCTCCGCTCCCACGCGATCTCCGCCCTGGCCATCGAGACCGCGGAGGCGCTCGCGGAGATGCTGCACGCGCGCCTGCGCACGCAGTGGGGCTTCCCCGACGCGCCCGACCTGCCCATCGCCGACAAGCTCAAGGCGCGCTACCGCGGGCTGCGCGTGTCCTTCGGCTACCCGGCGTGCCCGAACCTGGCCGACCAGCGCGTGCTCTTCGACCTGCTTCATCCCGCAGAGATCGGCCTCGAGCTGACCGAGGGATTCATGATGGACCCCGAGGCGTCGGTCTCCGCCCTCGTCTTCCACCATCCCGAGGCGAAGTACTTCAAGGCCGACGCGAGCGAGTGAGCGGCCGCCCGGACGCCGGCATCGCTCCCCGGTTCCTCTCGCTGATCCGCCAGGAGCGTCTCGCCGAGCTGCGCATGCTCGACGTGGGCTGCGGGTGGGGGCGCCTGGCGCTCGCCTTCGCCGCCGAGACGCGCCACGTCGTCGGCCTCGATCGCGACGCGGGCCTGATCGCCGAGGCGGGCCGCCGCGCCGCGGCCCGGGGCCTCACCAACGCGGAGTTCCACGAGGCCGACGTGGACCGCGTGGACTATGCGCCGTATGCCCCCGGCCTCGTCGTCTCCCACCTCTTCGCCTCGGACGCCATGATCGAGCGGGCGGCGGCCGCGCTGCCCCGTGACGGGGTCCTCGCGCTGGTGGCCTTCCACGTCGACCAGTGGCGCGAGACCGGGCGCGTGTCCCGGTTCGCCTACGACGAGACGCGGATGGCCGAGACGCTCGGGCGCGCGGGCTTCGCCGTGGAGGCGCTCGAGGTGGACCGGGAAGAGCGGCGCTTCGCCTCGGTGGAGGAAGGGCTGGCCGCCGCGGTCGGCCTCCAGGACCGCTGGAAGACGGACGGCCGCTGGTACCGCTACATCGCGTTCCTCGAGGAGGGCGGGCGCACGCTGACGCGGAGCCACCTGCTCGTCAAGGCGCGCAGGCGATGATCTCCGGCGCGGAGCTGACCCTCTTCGTGCAGGCACGCACCGCATGAACTCCGGCGCGGATCTTACCCGCGCCGTCAAGGCGCGCGCGCGAGCCGAGGGCTTCGACGAGGTCGCGGTGGGCCCGGCGGGGCCGCCCGATCACGGCGAGGCGCTCCTGGACTGGCTGGCCGCCGGGCACGCCGGGACCATGGCGTACATCGGCCGGCGCGCCGCCGAGCGTCTGGACCCGGCCCGCGTGCTGCCGGGCGCCCGCTCGGTCGTCACCGTCGCGCTCAACTATCACCGGCCTGACGCGGACGCCGACCCGTCGTGGGCGCCCGTGGCCCGCTACGCGCGCGGCCGCGACTACCACGACGTGATGCGGCCGCGCCTCGAGCGCCTCGCCGAGCTGATCGACGGAGAGGCGGGCGCGCGGAGCCTCGCCTACGTCGACACCGGGCCGCTCCTCGAACGCGACCTCGCCGCGCGCGCGGGCCTCGGCTGGACCGGCAAGAACACGATGCTGCTCCACCCGCGCCTCGGCTCGTGGTTCCTCATCGGCCTCGTCCTCACCACCGCGGCCCTGGACGCGGACGCCGCGCTGCCCGACCGCTGCGGCACGTGCCGCGCGTGCCTGGACGCGTGCCCGACCGGCGCGTTCCCCGCGCCCTACGTCCTCGACTCGCGGCGGTGCATCTCCTACCTCACGATCGAGCACCGGGGCGAGATCGACGCCGACCTCCAGCCGCTCATGGGCGAATGGGAGTTCGGCTGCGACCGCTGCCAGGAGGTGTGCCCCTGGAACCGCCACGCGCCCCCGAGCGCGGAGAGCGCGTTCGTCCCCGCCGGCGCGTACCCGGGCGCGGAGACGATCGCCGCCATGGACGACGAGGCGCTCCGGCGCCGCTTCGCCGGCACCGCGCTGCTGCGCCCGCGCGCGGCCGGGCTGCGCCGGAACGCGGCCATCGCGCTCGCCAACCGGCGCCGCCGGGGCGGGGCCGGCCCCGCCCCGCGATGATCCAGTCGGTCACCGTCTTCTGCGGCTCGAGCGACCTGGTGGACGAGCGGTTCTTCGCCGCCGCCCGCGAGCTCGGGGCCAAGCTCGCCCGCCGGAAATGGCGGCTCGTGTACGGCGGCGGCAGCGTGGGCCTGATGGGCGCGCTCGCCCGCGCGGTCATGGACGACGGCGGGCAGGTGACGGGGGTGATCCCGAAGGCCCTGCTCGACCTCGGCGTCGGCGAGCGCGCCGTGTCCGAGCTGATCGTGACCGAGGGGATGCGGGACCGGAAGGCCATCATGGACGCGCGCGGCGACGCCTTCGTCGCGCTGCCCGGCGGCCTGGGCACCATGGAGGAGATCCTCGAGGTGATGACCCTCAAGCAGCTCGGCTACCACGCCAAGGCGGTCGCCGTGCTCGACCTCGACGGGTTCTTCGATCCGCTGTGGGCGCAGTTCCAGCGCGGCGTCGACCTGGGCTTCATCAAGGCGGAGTACCTCGACCTCTGGTACCCGGCGCCCGACGTCGACGCGCTGCTCCGCTACCTCGAGGCCTACGTGCCGCACGGCTACGGCCGGAAGTGGACGGCGTCGCCGTAGTGACCCGCGCACAATGCGGTAACCGAACGGGCCTCTACAGTCCTACCGCCTCGCCTTCGTCCAGTGCGCGGGGCTCAGTCGCCCCGCGCGGGGCGTGCTACAATTCGCGCCCAAGAGGAGCCTGCATGGCCATCCTGAAGGTCGCCCGCCTGGGTCATCCCGTGCTGCGCCAGCCCGCGGCGCCCGTGCCGCTCGACGAGATCCGCTCCGCCGAGACGCAGCGCCTGATCGACGACATGGTCGAGACCATGCGCGAGTACAACGGCGCCGGGCTCGCCGCCAACCAGGTGCACGTGCTCAAGCAGGTGTGCGTGATCGAGGTGTCGGGAAACCCGCGCTACCCGGACGCGCCCAGCATCCCGCTCACCGTCCTGGTGAACCCGAAGGTGACGCCGCTCACCGAGGAGCTCGCCGAGGGGTGGGAAGGGTGCCTCTCCGTGCCCGACATGCGCGGAGTGGTCCCGCGGGCCACCGAGGTACGCCTGGAGGCCTACGACCGGGACGGGGAGCGCATCGACCTCGTGGCCAAGGAGTTCTTCGCGCGGGTCATCCAGCACGAGACGGACCACCTGAACGGGATCGTCTACCTCGACCGCATGAAGGACTTCTCGACGCTCACCCACCTCGCGGAGTGGAACAAGTACTGGCTGGGCATCCAGGAGCAGGACGACTGAGCCTGGCCGAGGATTCCCGCGCCATGCCCGGCCGCGTGATCGCCGTCGTCAAGGACCTGTTCTTCGTGGCTCGCATCCGGGAGACTGCTCGCATGGTCGGTACCCCGCTCGACTTCGCCCGCGCGCCCGACGAGATCCGCGCCGCCCTCGCCGGGGATCCCGCTCCGTCGCTCGTCCTGATCGACCTCACCACCCCGGGCTGGGACTACGCCGAGGTCTTCGCGGCCATCGAGTCCGCGGGGAAGGAGACACCCATCCTGGGCTACACGACCCACGTCCTCGCCGGAGCGACGAAGCCGCTCCACGACCGCTGCACCCGCGTGGTGACACGGGAGACGCTCACGCGCGACCTCGGCCGGATCCTCGCCTCCGGGCTCGCGGCATGACACCCGAGGCCTTCGTCGCGGAGCTGGACGAGCGCAACCAGGCGCTGCTGCGGCGCCTCGCCCCCGAGGCCACGCTCAAGCCCGAGGTCGAGGGCAATCTCACGGTGACGAACCTCCTCAAGGTCGCGCTCAAGAACGAGGTGGAGGCCACCGAGATCGCCACCCGGTGGAGCTGCACCACCGACGACGTGCACGTGAAGATGGCGTTCGCCCGGCAGGCGGGCGACGAGGCCCGGCACTACCGCCTGATCGGCGAGCGCCTGCACGAGCTGGGCTTCGACGCGCGCGGCTTCGATCCCCTCGCCAAGGGGTACGGCCCGCTCTTCGCCTACCTCGACCGCCTCAAGACCACGGTCGAGCGGGTCGCCGCAGGACAGTTCACCCGCGAGGCGATCGCGGTGGTGAAGAACCGGCAGTTCATCGAGTTCTGCGTCGAGGCCGGCGACGCCGTCACCGCCGCCCTCTACCGCGACGTGATCGAGCCCGACGAGCGGTTCCACCACGAGCTGGGGCGCACGCTCCTGCTGCGCCACGCGCTGACCGCGGAGGACCAGGCGCTGGCGCGGCGGGCCGCCGCGCGCACGCTCGAGCTGGCCGAGGAGCTCCAGGCCGCGGCCCTCCGGACCGCCGGCATCCACCACGCCCCCGGCTGCTGATGGACGAGCGCCGGGACGCCTCGCTCTCGGCCTTCGCTCGCGAGGTGGACCGGCCCGAGGCCGATATCGACGTGGCCCGCGCCGCGCTCGTGATGGCGCGCATGGCGTATCCGGACCTCGACGTCCCGACGCAGCTCCTCCGCCTCGACCGCATCGCCGAGGCCGCGCCGGCCGGCTGCCGGCAGGGCGACGCCCTCGGGCGCCTGCACCGGCTGCGCGAGTACCTGTTCGGCGACGCCGGCTTCGCGGGCAACCGCGAGGACTACTACGACCCGCGCAACAGCTTCCTCAACGACGTGCTGGACCGCCGGGTCGGCATCCCGATCACGCTCTGCCTGGTCCTCGTCGAGGTGGGCCGCCGCCTCGGTCTGACGCTCGAGGGCATTGGCCTCCCCGGGCACTTCGTGGCCCGGATGCGGCTCGCCGACTCCCAGATCCTGCTCGACCCCTTCGACGGCGGCGCCATCCTCACCCCCGACGCCTGCGCCGACCTCGTCGAGCGCGCGGTGGGGCAGCGCGTGCCACTCTCCGATGACGCCTTCGCGCCGGTGTCGCGCCGGCAGCTCCTCGCCCGCATGCTCAACAACCTGAAGGGCATCTACTGGCGCCGGGAGGAGTGGGCCCGAGTGATCGCGGTGATCGACCGCCTGCTCGCCCTCGATCCCGCGGCGGCGGCGGAGCGGCGGGATCGAGGGGTCGCCCTCGCCCAGCTCGGCGACTACGGGCAGGGCGTGGCCGACTGGGAACGCTATCTCGCAGAGGCGCCGAACGCCCCGGACGGCGACCGCGTCCGCGCCCAGCTCCGCCGGGCGCGCCTCAAGATGGCCGAGCTCAACTGAACCGTTCTCCCAGGGAGGACACGGCGATGCGCGTGCGCGGTGGACCCAACCTCTTCGGCTTCTCCGTCGGCATCCTGATGCTCGACACCCAGTTCCCCCGGATTCCCGGCGACATTGGGAACGCCGAGACGTTCGACTTCCCCGTGCGCTACCACCGCGTGACCGGCGCCTCGCCCGACCGCGTGGTGCGCCAGGGCCACCAGGATCTGCTCCCGGGCTTCCTGGAGGGCGCCCGCTTCCTGGAGCGCGAGGGCGTCGCCGCGATCACCACGAGCTGCGGCTTTCTCGCCAAGTTCCAGCACGAGCTGACCTCCGCGGTGTCCGTGCCCGTCTTCACGTCGAGCCTGCTCCTGGTCCCGCTCGTGCACCGCATGCTGGCGCCCGGGAAGGCGGTGGGGATCATCACCGTGGACGCCTCCTCGCTCCGGCCCGCCCACTACGCGGGAGCGGGCATCGGGCCCGACGTGCCCGTGCGGGTGGCCGGGCTCGAGACGGAGAAGGAGTTCACGCGCGTGCTCCTCGACGACATGATGGAGCTGGACGTGGACACCGCGCGGGCCGAGCACGTGAAGGTGGCGCGGCGCCTCGTGGCCGACCATCCCGAGATCGGCGCCATCGTGCTCGAGTGCACCAACATGCCGCCGTTCCGGGCGGACATCCAGCACGCCACGGGGCTGCCGGTGTTCGACATCACCACGCTGGTGCGGATGGTGCGCGACGCCGTGCGCCACGGGCTGCCGCCGCGCCCGGCATGACCGTCACCGCCGACGCCATCGTCATCGGCGGAGGCGTCATCGGCGCGTCGGTCGCGTACCACCTCCTCGAGCGCGATCCCCGCCTTACCGTGATCCTCCTCGAGCGCGAGGCCGAGGTGGGCACGGGCGCCACGTCCCGGGCCACCGGGAGCGTGCGCTTCCAGTTCTCCACGGAGGAGAACGTCCGCCTCACCCAGCTCTCGTATCCGTACTTCACCGACGCCCCGGCGATCCTCGGCCGGAGCGTGGACTTCGTCCGCCACGGCTCCCTCTTCGTGACCTCGGATGGCGCCACGCTCGAGCGCTCGCACGAGAGCGTGCGCCTGCAGCGCTCGCTCGGCGTCCCCTCCGACGTGCTCGGCCCCGAGGAGTGCGGGCGGCACCTCGCCCACATGGTGGTGAACGACCTTGCCGGCGGCACGTTCTGCCCCGACGACGGCTCCGCCGACCCGCACAGCCTCCTCCAGGGCTTCCTCGCGCGGGCGCGCGACCGCGGGCTCGAGGTGCTCGTGTGGCAGTCGGTGATCGGCCTCTTCCGCGAAGGCGAGCGCGTGACCGGGGCGCGGACGATCACCCACGCCTACCACGCGCCGGTGGTGATCGACTGCGCCGGTCCCGAGGCGCACGAGGTCGGCGCGCTCGCCGGCGTGGACGTCCCGTCGCGGCCGTACCGCCGCCAGGTCCTCGTCACCGACCCCTTGCCCGACCTGCCCGAGGTGTTCCCGCTGCTGGTGGACCTCGACACGGGCTTCTACGTGCACCGCCAGGGCAAGAGCGCGGTGCTCATGGGTGGCACCGACAAGGACCACACGCCCGGGTACGACACCACCGTGGACTGGAACGCCTTCGGCGCGGTGTTCGAGGCGGCGCGGCGCCGCGTGCCGCCGCTCGCTGACGCCAAGGTCATGCGCGCCTACGCCGGTATCCGTGACCTCACGCCCGACTACCACGGCATCCTCGGGCCCGCGCCGAGCGTCCCCGGCCTCTACGTGGCGTGCGGGTTCTCCGGCCACGGCTTCATGCACGCCCCGGCCATCGGTCGGCTCATGGCCGAGATCGTCCTCGACGGCCGCGCGTCCAGCATGGACGTGAGCGCGCTCGCTCTGGATCGCTTCGCGACCGGCCAAAGCCGTGTCGAAGCGAACATGTTCTAGCGTGACAAGCGAGCGCCATGGGGTTGGCGGTCGTTTCCACAGCATCTCCGGATGCGCACCCCTCGCCTTCCGCTCGCTTCGCAAGACATGAAAATCGCCGACATCCGCACGATCCGGGCTGACATCCCGGTGCGCCGGCCCCACGAGATGTCCTTCACCACGCTCGAGGCGGTGAACTTCGTGTTCGTGCGCATCGAGACCGCGGACGGGATCGTGGGCTGGGGCGAGGCCGCCTGCCTGGGCGGGCCGACGTGGAGCGAGGAGTCCGCGGAGTCCGTCGCCGCCACCATCGATCGCTACATCGCTCCGTGGCTCGCCGGCCGCGACGCCGCGGCCATCGAGCCGCTGCGGATCGAGATGGCGCGCCGGGTGCAGGGAAACCCGTTCGCGCGCGCCGCGGTGGAGATGGCGCTGTGGGACCTCGCCGGCCGCGCCCTCGGCGTTCCCGTGCACCGGCTCCTGGGCGGGCGCGTGCGTGATCGGGTGCCGCTATCCTGGTCGCTCGCCGTCGGCGACACCGACCGCGAGATCGCCGAGGCGCGCGACAAGGCGGGCCACGGGCACCGCATCTTCAAGATCAAGACGGCGGTGAAGAGCGTCGAGGCGGACGTCGAGCGCGTGAGGCGGCTGCGCGAGGCCCTCGGCCCCGGCGTGTCGCTCCGCGTCGACGCCAACCAGGGCTGGGACCGGGCCACGGCGCTTCGGGCCATCCGCGCCCTCGAGCCGTACGGGCTCGACTTCGTCGAGCAGCCGGTGCCGCGCTGGGACGTGGAGGGCATGGCCCACATCGGCAGGAGCGTCACCGTCCCCGTGATGGCCGACGAGTCCTGCTTCACGCCGCACGACGCGCTCGCCATCGCCCGGCTCGGCGGCGTCTCCATCCTCGGCCTCAAGGTGACGAAGTCCGCGGGGCTTCTCGACACCATGGCGATCGCGCGTATCGCGGAAGCCGCGGGTATGACCTGCTACGTCGGCTGCATGATCGAGACCTCGCTCGGCAGCGCCGCGTACCTCCAGGTGGCGCTGGCCGCGGCGCCGGTCACGTGGGGCTGCGAGTTGTTCGGCCCGCTGCTCCTCGCCGGCGACGTGACCGCCCGGCCCGTCCAGTACGCGGATGGCTGCATCCTCAGCCTCGACGGCCCGGGGCTCGGCGTGGAGATCGACGAGCGCGCGCTCGCCGAGTGGAAGCCGCGCTCGTGACGCCGGCGGCGCCAGGCGAGCCGCTTCTCGAGACGCGAGGCCTGACGAGACGCTTCGGCGGGCTGGTGGCGGTGGACGGCCTCGACCTCGTCGTGAGCGCGGGCGAGGTGAGGGGGCTGATCGGCCCGAACGGCTCGGGGAAGACCACCACGGTCAACCTCGTGTCCGGCCTCTATCGGCCCGACGCCGGCGAGATCCGGCTCCGCGGCGAGCGTCTCGACGGCCTCCGCCCACACCAGATCGCCGGGCGAGGCGTGGCGCGCACGTTCCAGATCCCCAAGCTCTTCGGCAACATGACCGTGCTGGAGAACGTCCTCGTACCCGCCCTCGCCGAGCGCGACCGGGGCGGGCGGCGGCCCCTGGGCGAGGTGCGGGAGCGCGCCCGCCACCTGCTCGACTTCGTCCTGCTCGACCGGATGCGCCACGATCAGGCGCGGGAGCTGTCGGGTGGCCAGGGCATGCTGCTCCAGATCGCCCGCGCGCTCATGCTCCACCCGCTGCACCTCCTGCTGATGGACGAGCCCTTCGCCGGCGTGCACCCGACGATCAAGGAGACGATCCTCGCAACGATCTTGCGCATGAACCGCGAGGAGGGCGTCACGTGCCTCGTGGTCTCCCACGAGATGGCCACGCTTCGCCAGCTCTGCCCGCGCGTGTCGGTGATGCACGAGGGGCGGCTCATCGCCGAGGGGCCGCTCGAGGAGGTGGCGAACCACGCCCTCGTCCTCGAGGCGTACCTGGGCCGGTGACGCGGTGGCCCTCCTCGACGTGGACGGCATCTCGGTGGGCTACGTGGAGGGGATCAACGTCCTCGACGACGTGACGCTCGCCGTAGCGCCGGGCAGCGTGACCGGCGTCATCGGGCCCAACGGCGCGGGCAAGTCCACGCTCCTCAAGACGGTGTTCGGCTTCCTCCATCCCCGCCGCGGGCGCATCCTCCACGACGGTCGCCCTGTCGAGACCCTGGCACCGCACGAGATCAAGCGGCTCGGCATCAGCTACGTGCCGCAGGGCGTGAACGTCTTCCCCCAGCTCACGGTCGAGGAGAACCTGCTCCTCGGGCTCTGGGTGTGGCGGAAAGACCGGGCGCGGGTGGGAGGGATGCTCGAGCGCGCCTACGCGGCGTTCCCCAGGCTCCGCGAGAAGCGCCGGCTGCGGGCCACCGGTCTCTCCGGCGGCGAGGCGAAGATGCTGTCGCTCGCCAAGGAGCTCGTGACGGACCCGCGGCTGCTGCTCGTGGACGAGCCCTCGGCCGGCCTCGCCCCGGTCATCGCGCACCAGGTATACGAGGAGCTGCTCGCCGCGCGCGCCCGCGGGGTGACCGTGCTGCTGGTCGATCAGAACATCACGAAGGCGGTGGAGATCTCCGACTACCTCTACATGATCGAGCGCGGGCAGGTGCGGCGGGAGGGCCCGCGCGAGGCCTTCGCCGATCAGCTCCGCGACATCATCCGCGACTCGCTCCTCGGCGCATGAGCCCGATGCCGGCAGCGCGAGCCCTCGCCTGGTGCGCCGGCGCGTACGTGGCGCTTGCCTGGCTGCCGTGGGCGCTTTCCGAGTACCACACGCACGTGGCCACGATCGCGCTGTACTACGTGATCCTCGCCACCGGCTGGAACCTCCTCGCCGGGTACACCGGGCAGTTCTCCCTGGCCCACCACACGTTCGCGGGCATCGGCGGGTACACCTCGGCGCTCCTCGTCAAGCACACCGGCCTGCCCATCCTGGTCGGGATCGTCGCGGGCTCGGTGGTGGCGGCGGCGATCGGCTACGGGCTCGGCACGCTCTGCCTGCGGATGCGCGCCATCTACCTGGCGCTCGCGACCTGGGCGTTCGCGGAGTCCGTCCGGCTCCTCATCACCGTCGAGTACCAGATCACTCGCGGCGACCTCGGTCTCGCGACGCCGCTCCTGTTCGACACGCCGCGCCCGACCCCGTACTTCTACCTGTTCCTCGGCCTCGCCCTGGCCGCGCTGCTCGCCGCCCTTGGCATCATGCGCTCGCGGATCGGCGTCTACCTGCGCGCCATCCGCGACGACGAGGAGGCCGCCGCCGTCATGGGCGTCGACACCCTCCGGTGGAAGCGGTTCGCCTTCGCGGTGTCCGCGGTGTTCGCGGCGGTCGCGGGCGGCTTCCAGGCCCACTACGTGGGCCTCCTGTCGCCGGCGCCGATGAAGTTCAACGAGATGGCCATGGTGGTGATCATGGTGATCGTCGGCGGTCTTCGCACCATGCCCGGCCCGGTGATCGGCGCGGTGTTCATCGAGGTGCTCTCGGAGCTGTTGCGCGCGTGGGGCGAGGTGCGCATGGTCGTCTTCGCGCTGCTCGTCATCGCAGTGGCCCGGGGCTATCCCGCCGGCCTCTACGGCGTGTGGCGTGCGCTCGCCCAGCGCCTCGCCGCCCGCGTGCCCGCGCTGGCCCCCGCCCTCGTCGCCGGCCGCCCACACGACTGACTCCGCGGGCCGAGCACCAGGGACGAGCTCTGCCGCGATACACTGACGAGACCGTGTTACACGGTTCCGTCCAATGGTAGCTACAGCTATCCACAGAGGCTTGTTCCGTATGGTTGTGAGTTCGCAACACCGCAGCCGAACTCGGAAGTCGGGATAGGGGCACGGGCCGCGATGCAGTGCCCGAGGTGTCGGCACGAGAACAGCCCTGGCGCCAAGTTTTGTGAGGAATGCGCCGCGCCCTTGGCCCGGGCCTGCACCAACTGTGGAGCCCAGCTTTCCGCGGCCGCGAAGTTCTGCTCAGAGTGCGCGCATCCCGCCGGCGCCGCGGCGCCGAACGCGCGGCGGTTTGGTCCACCCGAGTCCTACACCCCCAAGCATCTCGTCGAGAAGATCCTCACCTCGAAGGGCTCGCTCGAAGGCGAGCGCAAGCAGGTGACAATCCTCTTCGCGGACCTGAAGGGTTCGATGGAGTTGCTCGCCGATCGTGATCCGGACGACGCGCGGATGCTGCTCGACCCCATCCTCGAGCACATGATGGAGGCCGTCCATCGCTACGAGGGCACGGTCAACCAGGTCATGGGAGACGGGGTCATGGCGCTGTTCGGGGCGCCGCTCGCCCACGAGGATCACGCCGTCCGCGCCTGCTACGCGGCGGTCCGGATGCAGGAGACGGTAAAGCGGTACGCGGAGAGTGTGCGTCGCGTCGAGGGTGTCCCACTCCAGATCCGCGTAGGCATCAACTCCGGGGAGGTGGTGGTCCGATCCATCGGAAGCGACCTGCGGATGGACTACTCGGCCATCGGGCACACAACCAACCTCGCAGCCCGGATGGAACAGATCGCGATGCCGGGGACCATCGTCGTGGCGCCGGACACGTTGAGGCTGGTCGAGGATCATGTCCAGGTCACTGCTCTTGGACCGACCACGATCAAGGGACTGCCGAATCCCATTGAGGTGTACGAGCTGACCGGCGTCGCGAGCGTGCGGTCCCGGTTCCAGGCCGCGGCGGCCCGCGGCTTGAGCCGGTTCGTCGGGCGCGATCCCGAGATGGAACAGTTGCGGCTGGCCCTTGAGCGGGCTGCCGAAGGGCATGGCCAGGTCGCGGCCGTCGTCGGGGAGCCGGGCGTCGGCAAGTCGCGACTTTACTGGGAATTCATACACTCGCATCGCACGCACGGCTGGCTCGTTCTGGAGAGCGGGTCTGTCTCGCACGGGAAGGCCACGAGCTATCTGCCGATCATCGATCTCCTCATCGGGTACTTTCAGATCGAAACGCGAGACGAGCCTCGCCGTCTTCGCGAGAAGATCACCGGGAAGCTCCTCGGCCTGGATGAAGCGTTGCGGCCCATCTTGCCGGCACTCTTCGAGCTCTTCGACTTGCCGATTGGCGACGCCAGCTGGCGGGCGCTCGACGCGACGCAGCGCCGGCAGCGCATCCTGGACGCCGTAAAGCGTCTCCTCCTGCGCGAGAGTCAGGTCCAACCCTTGATCGTCGTGTTCGAGGACCTGCACTGGATCGACTCCGAGACGCAGGCATTCCTCAATGGCCTGGTCGAGAGCGTCCCGACGGCCCGTCTCCTGCTGCTGCTCAACTACCGGCCGGAGTACCGGCACGACTGGGGCGGCAAAACGTACTACCACCAGCTGCAGATCGACCCGCTCGCCTCGGCATCCGCCGACGTTCTCATCCAGTCGCTCTTGGGGCCCGGCGCGGACGTCCGGGCGCTGGGCCAGGTCCTGATCCAGAGGACGGGAGGGAACCCGTTCTTCATCGAGGAGAGCGTTCGCACACTCTTCGAGACCGGGGTGCTGTCGGGACATCGCGGCGACTACTGCCTCGCCCGGGACGTTGCCGAGATCCAGGTTCCCCCGACCGTGCAGGCGGTCCTTTCGGCCCGCATCGACCGACTGCCGCCGGCGGACAAGCGGCTGCTGCAGTGTGCCGCGGTCATTGGCAAGGATGTGCCACTGCCGCTGCTCCAGGCCGTGTCGGACCTCCCGCAGGTGGACCTTCAGCATGGCCTCGCGCGGCTCCAGGCCGCCGAGTTCCTCTACGAGAAGCAGCTCTTCCCCGAACTCGAATACACGTTCAAGCATGCCCTGACGCAAGAGACGGCCTACGCGAGCCTGCTCCAGGAGCGCCGTCGCGCGCTCCACGCGCGGCTGGTCCCGGCCCTCGAGGAGGTCCATGCCGACCGGCTCGAAGAACATGTCGAGCGCCTGGGACACCATGCGCTCCGCGGCGGAGTCTGGAACAAGGCGGCGGACTATCTCTACAGGGCCGGGGCCAAGGCGTTCGGGCGGTCGGCCCTGCGCGAAGCCGCGGCATGGTACGAACAGGCGAAGGTGGCCCTCAGTCACGTCACGCAGACCGAGGAGATCGGCGCGCGGGTCGTCGACATTTGTTTCGAACTGCGGAACGCGTTGATGCAGATCGGTGACTTCGCGCGGGCCAAGGATCATCTGCTCGAGGCCAAGGCGCGGGCCGAGGCCCTCGGAGACCGCCGTCGCCTCGGGCAGGCGCTCTCGATCCTGGCCAACTACTACATGAACACCGGCGACCTCGACGCCGCCCTCGACTCGGGCAACCAGGCGCTCACCACCGCCGAATCCGTCGGCGACTTCCGGCTGGAACGTCATGGTGAGCGTTCACCTCGGTTGGATCCACTGCACCACTGGCGACTGGCGGGTCGCTGGACAAATGCTCACCAGGCACGTGGGCGCGCTGACCGGGCATCTAGCGACTGATCACTTCGGCATGGGGGCGCCGGCCTCCGTCCTGTCGCGGTCGATCGCGGCCCAAGCGTACTCCGAGCTCGGAGAGTTTGATCGAGGTGTCCGGCTCGCCCGGGAAGCTGTCCAGCTGACCGAAGCTCGGGGCCGCGCTCTGGATCGGGTGTACGCGTATCGAAGCCTGTCCTACGTGCACGCACTTCAGGGTGAGCCGGCGCTGCTGGTCACCGTCGCCGAACAAGGTCTCGAGCTCGCCGAGACCAACGGGATCCTACTCTTTCTCACGTGGTTCGCCGGCTACCTGGCCTACGCGCATGCCCTGGCCGGCAATCTCGACCGCGTTCCCAGGCTCGTAGAGCGCGTGAAAGTCTCGGTCTCGTCCACGTCGACGTGGAGCCAGGCCCTGGCGCACATACGGGCGGGGGAAGCCTGCCTCTGCGCCGAAAGGATCGACGAGGCGTCTCGGCTCGCACAGACGGCTCTCGACACCGCCACGCGTCATGGCCATCGAGGCTACCGTGCCTGGGCGATCTGGCTTCTGGGCGAGATCGCTCGGACCGCCGATCCGGACGATCTTCCACGCGCCGCCGCTCACTATCGCGAGGCGCTGAGGAACGCGATCGGCCTCGCCATGCGCCCGCTCACCGCTCACTGCCACCTGGGCCTCGCGAAGCTCTACCGGCGAAACGGCAGCCGCAGGGAGGCGGAGGAGAACCTGGCCGCCGCGGTGTCCCTGTATCGCGAAATGGACATGCGCTTCTGGCTCGAGCAGGCCGAGGTGAAATCAGGGCCCCAGCATGACCACGGAGACGAGGGGGCATGACGACACGTTCGACCGGACCGCTGGCTCGCGTTCGCTCGCCGCGGCCGGTCAACGTGAAGCGTTCGCCGCACAGGGGAGTGATTGGCGGTTGAGTTCCACACGCGGCTTCCACACGCTCCCTACACCGTGCGCTCGCGCTCGCCGAAGAGGCCGGTGGGCCGGAAGACCAGGAGCGCGATGAGGAGCAGGAAGCCGTAGAGATCCTTGTAGGCCGCGGAGATGAACACGGAGCCGAGCGCCTCGATCACGCCGAGCAGCACCCCTCCGACGACGCTCCCGAGGATCGAGCCGAGCCCGCCGATCACGATGATCTCGAAGCCCTTGAAGGTGGAGATCGCGCCGTTCTCCGGGTATACGAGGAAGTCGGGGGCGAGGAGCGCTCCCGCTGCGGCGGCGAGGGCCACGCCCACGCCGAACGCCAGCATGTCCAGGCGGAGCACGTCGATCCCCGCGGTCTGGATGCCCACCCGGTTCTGGGCCGCGCCCCGGAACGCGCGCCCGATCCACGTCTTCTTGATGACGAGGTAGAAGAGGCCGAGGAGCACGAGCGTGCCCACGAGGGCCATGAAGCGGTTCCCGGAGATGGGGAGCGTGCCCAGGGTGATCGGCTTCGCGTAGTCCTTCGGCGCGTACTGATTCGGGCCCCCGACCACGATGGCGAGGTTCCGGAAGAAGACCATGAGGGCGATGGTGACGATCGTCGCGTACTCGTCGCGACGCTCCACGCCGCCCACGTACATCGGGCGCAGGAGGAAGCGCTGGATGACGAGGCCGAGCAGGAACACCGAGCCCATGGCCAGGGGCAGGGCGAGGTACCACCGATCGGCGGGCAAGAGCGTGGCGAGGACCGCGTACTGCACGTAGCTCCCGATCATGTAGAACTCGCCCATCGACCAGTTGATCATCTTCATGATGCTGTAGATGAACGTGATCCCGAGCGCCATCAGGCTGTAGATGACGCCGATGACGAGACCGGCGAGGACGTACTGGGACAGGAGATGGAGGTCGGGCATGCGGGAGGGGCGGCGGCGATGCGGCGCCGCCGCCCCCGGTCAGCCGCGAGTCGTCAGCGCCTGGGCGCGAGCATGAAGTCGCCCGTCTTGAACTCGGCCGGGTAGACGATCTTCACGTCGGCGAAGGGCATCTCCGTCTTCGTGTACTGCGTGAAGAGCATCGGCGGCGTCCACTGCTGCCAGTACGGTCCCTCGCCGCGCGAGAAGCTGATCGTCCCGTTCCACCCCTCGAACTTCCCGGCGAGGAGCGCGGCCGCGACGTCCGCGCCGCCGTCCTTCTTCGCCGCGTTGAGGGCGTCGGCCACCAGCACGATCTGCGAGTAGCCGTTCAGGGCCCCGTACACGGGGTCCTCCTTGAACTCCGCCCGGTACTTCGCGCGGAAGGCCTCGCCGCGGCCGGTCAGCTTCATCGTCGGGTGGTAGTAGACGATGAACGTGATGAAGGCGCCCTTGTCGCCGAGGTTCTTCCAGAACTCCGGCCGGGCGGGCAGGTCGTAGGAGATCAGCATCGGCACCGACGGGAACAGGCCGATGTCGTACGCCTGCTTCACGATCAGGTACACGGGCGTGCCCACGCCGGCGTTCAGGACCACGTCCGGCTTCCAGCTCTTGATGTCGAGGAGCTGGGGGGTCAGGTCGACCACGGCACGGTCGAAGACCACCGTCTTCAGCTCGGCCTGCACGTCCATGGTCTTGAACTGCTTCTTCGTTTCCTCGACGAGCCCCACGCCATAGTCCGTGTTCTCGCCGATGATCGCCACTCGCTTGAAGCCCTGCTGCTTGATCCAGCGGTTCCAGAGCGCGACGCGGTCAGGGTCGATCACGTGGGTCCGGAACGTGAACTGCATGTGGCTCTCGGTGATGCCGCGGGCCGAGGCCTGGGTGGCGAAGACGGGGATCTTGTACTGCTCGGCGAGGCTCTGCACCGCCGCCATCACCGAGCTGTGGAACTGCCCCATCACCGCGACGACCTGGTCCTGGCTCGCGAGCTTGCGAAAGCCCGCCGCCCCCTTCTCGGGCGTGCCGGAGTCGTCCTCGACGACCAGCTCGATCTTCCGCCCGCCGAGCACGCCGCCGCGCGCGTTCACCTCGTCGGCGGCCATCTTGGCCCCGCGCACGATGAACTGGCCGGCGCTGGCGTCGCCGGGCGGCGACAGCGGCGTGAGCACGCCGATCTTCACGGGCTTCTGGGCGAGGGCGGGCGCGGCGAGCCCGAGCACCAGCAGCACGGCGAGGAGACATCGTCCGATCGCGGTCGTCATTGGATAGCCCTCCGCACGCAGGGGGTGGCGAATCGAGGCGATCCTATGCGGGCCCCTCCGCCCAGTCAAGCGCCGGGGCCGCCCGCGCGCGAGGCCGGGCGCGGCCAGCGCGGGTCCTCGAAGCGCTGGATCTCGACGAGGTAGCCGCTCGGGTCGCGCAGGAAGCAGTGGTAGATGGAAAACCGCGGGTTCGACTGAGGCTCCTTCTCGAAGGCCACGCCCCGGGCCCGCAGGCGCGCGGCCCACGCGTCCACCTCGTCGGTCACGAGCGTGACCGTGACCGTGTCGCCGGGCCGCTCCGGCGCGGTCGCGCTCTCGCAGAAGCCGACGTAGGCCTCCGGCGTCACCTGGTAGATGCGGCAGGCGCCCTGGTCGAGGGCGAGCGGCAGCCCCAGCGTGTCCGCGTAGAACGCGTGCGTGGCGGCGAGGCTCCGGGTCGGCAGGAACGTGACGAGCTGGGCGAACGGCGGGATGGCCTCCTCCCGCGGCGGGCCGCCTCCGGCGAGGCGGGCGACCAGCGTCGCGTCGGCGGCGGGGAACTCGAGCGTGGTGAGGTCCTGCGGCGCCATCCACCGCATCTCCTGCCCCTCGAGGGGGCGTGGCTCGTCCTCCAGGCCGCACCGGAAGAACGCGATCCGCACGCGCTTGTCCGGATACGTCCAGTCGACGGTTTCGAGGATGGCGCCCACCGTGGCGCGCGCGCCCAGCTCCTCTCGGATCTCCCGGACCAGCGCCTCCTCCGGGCTCTCGCCGGGCGCGGGCTTGCCGCCGGGGAACTCCCAGAGCCCGGCCAGGTGTGTCCCGGCGGGCCGCCGGGTGACGAGGATGCGGCCCGCTCGCTCGATGACGGCGGCCACGACCTCGATCAGGGCGGGTGCGGCGGCGGGGTCGGGCATCCGGATCGGGCCGCGGCTAGTGAGCCCCGCGCATCAGACCAATGCCGAGCGGTGGGATTCTAGAGGCCCGTGGCGGTTTACCGGATTCTGCGAGAGTCATCAGGACGCCGTCCAGCCCCCGTCGATCGCGAACACGGCGCCGGTCACGTACCGGGCGGCGTCCGACGCGAGGTACACGCACATGCCCGCGACGTCGTCGGGATGGCCGGCGCGGGCGATCGGGATGCGGTGCTTGAGGAGATGCCGTCGGAACTCCGGCACGCCGTGGCCGATCGGGGTGTCGATGGTGCCGGGCGCCACCACGTTGACGCGGATCTCGTCCTGGACCAGCTCGACGGCGGCGGCCCGCGCGAGCTGGTGGAGCCCGCCCTTGGACGCCACGTAGGGGGCGAAGTCCGGGGCGGCCACGGTGCCGAGCGCCGAGCCGATGTGGACGATGCTGCCGCCGCGCCGCTTCTGCATGGGCGACACCATGGCCTTGGTCAGGACGAAGGCGCCGAGGAGATTGATCCGGAGCACCTCGAGGAAGTCGGCGGCGCTGATCTCGGTGAGGGGGGCGCGGACGCGCACCGCCGCGCAGTTCACGAGCACGTCGACGCCACCGTGATCGCGGGAGGCCGCTTCCACGAGTCGCGCAACGTCCTCCTCCCGCGCGACGTCGCCGGCCACCGCCGTCGCGTGCCCGCGCGCGGCGGCGATGAGCCCGACCGTCTCGTCCAGGGGCTCGGCCCGCCGGCCGAAGACCACGACGCGGGCGCCCTCCGCGGCGAAGCGAACGGCGGTGGCGCGGCCGATGCCCGTGCCGCCGCCCGCGATGATCGCGACCTTGCCGTCAAGGCTGCCCATTCGACGTGTCACCGGGGGCGGGCACCCGGGCCTGTCGGCCCGCCCGCCCCTTCGTGTCGCTCACCGGGGGCGGGCACCCGGGCCTCCGGCCCGCCCGCCCCTTCGTCCTCGGATCCCGGGTGGCGTAGCTCCGGCAGAAGGCCTTCATGGCGCACGGCGCGCAGCGGGGCGAGCGTGGGGTGCACCACGTGGCGCCGAAGTCCATGAGGGCCTGATTGTAGTCATAGGCGCGGCCCGCCGGCAGCAGCGCCTCGGCGAGACGCCAGAACGCCTTGTCGCCCCGCGTCCGCTCGAGCCCGCGCGGGCCCAGGAACACGCGCCCGAGCACCCGGCGCACGTTGGTGTCCACCACCGCCGCGTCCTGGCCGTAGGCGAAGGACAGGATAGCGCCGGTGGTGTAGGGGCCGATCCCGCGCATCTTGCGGAGGGCGCCGCGCTCGTCGGGCAGCCGGCCGCCGTAGCGCGCCATCGTCTCGCGCGCGATGCCCTGGAGGTTCAGGGGCCGGACGTTGTAGCCGAGCGGGTACCAGACGCGGCGCACCTCGGCGCTCGGCGCCTCGGCCAGCCGCGCGAAGCTCGGGTAGCGCCGGAGGAACTCGCGGTACTTCGGCAGCACGCGCTCCACCTGGGTCTGCTGGAGCATGATCTCGGACACGAGGATGCGATACGGGTCGCGCGTGCGGCGCCACGGGAGGTCGCGGCCGTGAGCGGCGTACCACGCGAGGAGCCGCCGCTGGAAGCGGCGGCGGACGGACACGGCGGGGAGGCGCACGGAGGCCATTGTCACCGACGCCTCCGGGGCCTGCAAGTTGACACCGCGCGTGGCCGCGTCAAGAATGACCGGTGATGCCACGCGATCTGCCCCTCGCCGAGGTCCACCGCGCGCTCGCGCGCTCCTTCACCGTGGTGGGAGATTTCACGGTGCCCGCCGACTACGGCGCCGTGGCCGCCGAGCACCGCGCGCTCCGCGAGTCGGCCGGGCTCGTCGATCGCACGCCGCTGGGCCGCGCCATCGCCACCGGACGCGACCGCGCCGCCTTCCTCCAGGGCATGCTCACCAACGACGTGAAGGGCCTCGCCGCGGGCCAGGGCTGCGCCGCCGCCTTCCTCGACGCGCACGGCAAAGTCATGTCGCTGCTAAGCGTCTATGCCCTCGCCGACCGGCTGTGGATCGAGGCGCCGGCCGGAACGACGGACACGCTGCTCCAGCTCCTCGACAAGTACCTGATCTCGGAGAAGGCATACTTCGAGCCGGCCGACGACGCGTTCGTGGTGCTCGCGGTGCAGGGGCCAGCGGCCCCGGCGCTGATCGAGAAGCTGGCGGGGCAGCCCGTGCCTGCCGCGCCGTACGCGCACGTCGAGGCGGAGCTGGGCGGCGTCCCCGCGCGCCTGATCAACCGCCCGGAGGGCACCCCGCCGGGCGTGCACTGCTGGACCGCGCCGGAGCACGGCGCCGCGCTCTGGCGGGCGCTGGCCGAAGCCGGGGCCGTGCCCGCCGGCCACACCGCGCTCGACGTGCTGCGCGTCGAGGCGGGCGTGCCCTGGTACGGCGTGGACGTCGACGACACCGTGATCATGCCGGAGACGCAGAGCCGTCTCGAGTCGCTCGTCCACTACCAGAAGGGCTGCTACATCGGCCAGGAGGTCGTGGCCCGCGTGAAGTACCGCGGGCACGTGAACCGCGCGCTCTCCGGCCTCGTGATCGAGGGGGACCGCGTGCCCGCCACGGGCGCGCGCGTGGTCGCCGACGACAAGGACGTCGGGCGCATCACCTCGGCCGTCCGCTCCCTCGCGCTCGGCGTGCCCATCGCGCTCGGCTACGTGCGCCGGGAGCACTTCGCCCCCGGCACCCCGGTGACCGTGCAGGACGGCGAGGCGACGCTCCCCGCCCGGGTCGCCGCGCTGCCCTTCGCCTGATCGCGCTCGCCGGAGACCGCATGACCACGCCCGCGCACGACAACCGCCTGGCCCGCGAGAGCAGCCCCTACCTCCTCCAGCACCGGCACAACCCCGTCGACTGGTACCCGTGGGGCGAGGAGGCGTTCGCCCGCGCGCGACGCGAGGACCGCGCGGTGCTCCTCTCCGTGGGCTACTCGGCCTGCCACTGGTGCCACGTGATGGAGCGCGAGTCCTTCGAGGACGACCAGACGGCCGCGCTCATGAACGAGCTGTTCGTGAACGTGAAGGTCGACCGCGAGGAGCGCCCCGACGTCGACCAGATCTACATGCAGGCCGTCCAGTCGATGACCGGGCACGGCGGCTGGCCCATGACGGTGTTCCTCACGCCGGACGGCGTGCCGTTCTACGGCGGCACGTACTTCCCGCCGGTGGACCGGCACGGCATCCCGGCGTTCCCTCGGCTGCTCCGCGCGGTCGCCGACGCGTACCGCGACCGCCGCGCCGAGATCCTGGAATCCGGCCGCGAGCTCCTCGAGTCGCTCCGCCAGGGCGAGCGGCTCCGGCAGTCGAGCACGCTCCTCACCGAGGACCTGCTGCGCGGCGCCTACCAGGCCATGGCCCGCGAGTTCGACCACCGGGACGGCGGCCTCGCGCACGCGCCCAAGTTCCCGCAGCCGATGATCTGGGAGGCGCTGCTCCGCTTCTGGCGGCGCTCCGGGGCCGAGCCCGCGCTCGCCATGGTGCGCGCGACCCTCACGAAGATGGCCCGCGGCGGCATGTACGACCAGGTCGGCGGCGGCTTCCACCGCTACTCGGTCGACGCGCACTGGCTGGTGCCGCACTTCGAGAAGATGCTCTACGACAACGCCCAGCTCGCCTCCCTCTACCTCCACGGCTGGCTCGCCACCGGCGATCCGGAGTACCGCCGCGTCGTCGAGGAGACGCTCGACTACCTGCTCCGCGAGATGCGACACCAGGAGGGCGGCTTCTTCTCCGCCACCGACGCCGACTCCGAGGGCGAGGAGGGGAAGTTCTTCGTGTGGACGCCCGAGGAGATCCGCGCCGCGGTGTCCGACCCCGAGGCGGCGCGCGCCGTGCTGGCCTTCTGGGGCGTGGACGACGGGCCCAACTTCGAGGGACACAGCATCCTGCACGTGCCCCGTGACCCCGGAGAGGTGGCGGCCAGCCTCGGCATCGATCCCGCGCGGCTCGCCGCCCACGTCGCGACGGCGCGGACCGCGCTCCATGAGGTCCGGGCGCGGCGGGTGCCGCCGGGCCTCGACGACAAGGTCCTGTCCGGCTGGAACGGCCTCGCGCTGGCCGCCCTCGCCGAGGCGGGCCGCGCGCTCGGCCGGGCCGACTACCTGGACGCCGCCGTGCGTCTCGCGGAGTTCCTCACCACGTCCATGACCGAGGGCGGACGGCTGCTCCGCTCGTGGAAGGACGGCCAGGCGAAGATCCCCGCGTACCTCGAGGACCACGCGAGCGTCGGGCTCGGGCTCGTGGCCCTGTACGAGGCCACGTTCGACCGGCGCTGGCTCGACCGGTCGCGCGGGCTCGCCGACGCCGCGCTGTCGCTCTACTGGGACGAGGGCGCCGACGCCTTCTTCGACACCGGCGCCGACCAGGAGGCGCTGGTGGTCCGGCCGCGCAACCTGTTCGACAACGCGGTGCCGTCCGGCGGCTCGATGGCCATCGAGTGGCTGCTGCGCCTCGCCGCCCACCTCGGCGAGGACCGCTACGAGGCGATCGCGCTCCGCGCGCTCCGTCCCATGGCGGACCTGATGTCGCGCCACCCCACGGGCTTCGGGCGCTACCTCGGCGCGCTGGACTTCCACCTCGGCCCCGTCATCGAGGTCGCGCTCGTCTGGCCGGGAGCGGATGCGCGCTCGGGTCCGGAGGCGGCGGGAGCGCTGGCCGACGTCGTGTTCGGCCGCTACCAGCCGAACCGCATCGTGGCCGGTGGCCGCGAGGGAACGCCCACCGCCGGACTGCCGCTGCTCGAGGGCAAGACGGCGGTCGCCGGCCGCCCCACCGCGTATGTCTGCCGGCGCTACGCCTGCCAGGAGCCGACCACCGACCCGGAGACCCTCGCGCGCCAGATCACGGCCGGGGTATAATGCGCGCACGTCGCGGGGGGAGGTTTCCTGAGAACCGGGTGCGGCCCGGGACCCCTCGAACCTGCACTGGGTAATTCCAGCGAAGGGAACGCGACGCGGAGAGACCGCGAGAGCCGCCGCACCCACCGGGTGCGGCTTTCTTTTTTCGGGGCGACGATGAACGTGACGGTGAACGGCAAGCCGATGGAGATCCCGGACGGCCTCACGATCGACGGGCTGCTCGCGCACCTGTCGGTGAAGCGCGAGTTCACCGCGGTCGCGGTGAACACCGAGATCACCCCGAGGGCCGACTTCGCCGGCACCGTGCTGACCGAGGGCGACCGGGTGGAGATCGTCCGACCCATGGGCGGAGGATAAGGAGGACGTCATGTACGACACGTCACTGTGGCTGGGCGGCAAGGAGTTCAAGTCGCGTCTCATCGTGGGGACCGGAAAGTACCCGTCCTTCGAGAACATGCGCGAGGCTATCGAGGCCTCAGGCGCCGAGATGGTCACCGTCGCGGTCCGGCGCGTGAGCCTACCGGGGCAGGGGGAGCCGTCGCTTCTCGACTTCATCGACACCGCGAAATACACCCTGCTCCCGAACACCGCCGGGTGCTACGCGGCCGACGAGGCGATCCGCACCGCGTACCTGGCCCGGGAGGCGGGGCTGGGGACCCTGGTGAAGCTCGAGGTGATCGGCGACACCCGCACGCTCTTCCCGGACGTCATGGGGCTGCTCGAGGCCACCCGCACCCTGGCCCGGGAGGGCTTCACGGTGCTGCCGTACACCAACGACGACCCCGTCATGGCCAAGAAGCTGGAGGACGCCGGCGCCGCCGCGGTGATGCCGCTCGGCGCGCCCATCGGCTCGGGCCTCGGCATCCGGAACCCCTACAACATCAAGCTCATCCTGGAGGCGGTGACGGTGCCGGTGATCGTCGACGCCGGCGTGGGCACGGCCTCCGACGCGGCCATCGCGATGGAGCTCGGCTGCGACGGCGTGCTCATGAACACCGCCATCGCGGGGGCCAAGGACCCGGTGGCGATGGCCACGGCCATGCGGCTGGCCGTCGAGGCCGGGCGGCTCGCCTCGAAGGCGGGGCGCATCGGCAAGAAGCTCTACGCCACGGCGTCGTCGCCGATCGAGGGCGTGCCGGAGTGGACGAGCTGACCTTCCGCCTCTACCTGATCACGGACCGCGCGGCGACTCCGCGCGCACTCGCCGACGTGGTCGAGGAATGCCTGGTCGCGGGGCTCCGCGCGGTCCAGCTGAGGGAGAAGGACCTGCCCGCCTGGGAGCTGCTCGGCCTGGCCGAGACGCTCCGCGAGAGCACGCGGCGCCACGGCGCGACGCTGATCGTGAACGACCGCCTGGACGTGGCTCTGGCGCGTGGGCGCCGACGGCGTCCAGCGCACCGAGCACTCGCTGCCCGTCGCCTCGCTGCGCGCGCTCGCCGCGCCCCCGTTCTTGATCGGCGCCTCGGTGCACTCGGTCGCCGACGCCGAGGCCGCGGAGGCCGCCGGCGCCGACTTCATCGTGTTCGGCCCCGTCTACGCCACCGCGTCGAAGCGCCGCTACGGGCCGCCCCAGGGCCTCGAGGCGCTCGGCCGCGTGACCGCATCGGTGCGCCGGCCGTGATGGCCGTGGGCGGCGTGACGCCCGCGCGCGTGCGCGAGTGCGTCTCGGCGGGGGCCGCGGGGGTGGCGGTGATCGGCGCGATCATGAGCGCGGAGCGCCCGGCCGAGCAGGTCCAGGCCTTCCTCGACGCCCTCGGGTCCGCCTGATATCCTCGCCCTCGGGGTTGTGAAGGAAGGCGGATCTCGACTTCAGCAAGCGGGCTGACCGCGCGATTCTGCGGACTCGCGGCGTGACGTCTCGCCATCATTTGCCCCCGGGTGCGGCGGATCGTCGCCGCCGCCCCGAGCCAGCGGCTTCGAGGTAAGCGTTCGTCGAAGAACCGACTCCAGGGAGGAGCGCCCATGCCCACGCGCGAGGAGATCAAGAAGAGCGTCTGCGAGGCCATCGACCGCCGCGCCGAGCAGATCGTCGCCATCGGCGAGACCATCCGCAAGAGCCCCGAGCTGGGCTTCAAGGAGTTCAAGACCGCGCGCGTGGTGGAGGAGACCCTCTCGAGCCTCGGCCTGTCTCCGAAGACCGGCCTCGCCGTCACCGGCGTGCGGGCCGACGCCCGCGGCGCCGCCGACGGGCCCACCTTCGCGATGCTGGGCGAGCTGGACGGCCTGGTCGTGGCCGGCCATCCGGTGGCCGATCCCGCGACCGGCGCGGCCCACGCGTGCGGGCACAACGCGCAGGTGGCGGGGATGCTCGGCGCCGCCATGGGCCTGGTGGACGCCAAGGCGCTCGGCCACCTCGCCGGCCGCGTGGTGTTCTTCGCGGTGCCGGCCGAGGAGTACGGCGACGTCGCGTGGCGCGTCAACGAGGCCCGGGCGGGACGGCTCGAGTTCCTGGGCGGCAAGCCCGAGCTGCTGCGTCTCGGCCACTTCGACGACGTGGACCTCGCCATGATGATCCACACCACGCCGCAGCCGGAGATGAAGAAGGCCGGGATCTCCGCCTCCAACAACGGCTGCATCGTGAAGACCGTGCGCTACATCGGCCGCGCCGCGCACGCCGGCGGGGCGCCGCACATGGGCGTCAACGCGCTCTACGCCGCGCAGATCGGGCTCGCCGCCATCAACGCCATCCGCGAGACGTTCCGTGACGAGGACCACATCCGCGTCCACCCGATCATCACCCACGGCGGCAGCCAGGTGAACGTGATCCCCGCCGACGTGCGCATCGAGACGTACGTGCGGGGCAAGACGGTGGAGGCGATCCTCGACGCGCACGTGCGCGTGGACCGCGCGCTCAAGGCCGGCGCGCTCGCGCTGGGCGCCACCGTGGAGATCGAGACCCTGCCCGGGTACCTACCGCTCTTCAACCACGAGGGGATGGCCCGGCACTTCAAGGTCAACGCGCACGCCCTCCTCGGGGCCGACAACGTCACCGAGGCCGGCCATCGGAGCGGCTCCACCGACATGGGCGACATCTCCCACGTGATGCCGACGCTGCATCCCTACATGGGCGGCGCCACCGGCTCCGGCCACGGGGCGGACTACGCCATCGTGGATCAGCGCCTGGCCTACGTGGAGCCGGCCAAGCAGCTCGCCCTGATGGCGGTGGACCTCCTGTGGGGCGACGCCGCCGCTGCGAAGGAGCTTCTGAGGTCCTGGAAGCCGCGGCTCACCAAGGAGCAGTACCTCTCGTTCCAGCGCGGCATCGGCAAGACCGAGCGCTTCGACGGCGCCAAGTAGTCAGGGGCCGCTCGGCCCCGCGGCGACGCGCCGGCCCACCATGGCTCGTGCGCGAACGCGTCAGGGCGCCGGCGGCCGGGCGGCCAGGACCGAGAAGTCCCGCGACCCGAGGCGGTCGCGCCAGAGACGGCGGAGCGGCGCCGTGTCCTGCTCGCGCGCCTCCGCCTCGTCCGCGACGAGAGCGACCAGGCCGGGGTGGGCGGCGACGAGCCGGGCGAGCTCGGCGCCCTTCTGCACCTGGATGACCGGCCGCTCCAGGTAAAAGCTGAGCGCGAGCCCGTGCACGCCCCACGCGACCAGCGGCTCGGCGCCAGGTAGCCGGCGCTCCATCTCGGCGCGCACCCGCGGGTAGTCGTTGGCCGCGTTGTAGCGCTCGAGATCCCAGTGGTGGGCCGCCACCACGAGCACCGCGCTCGCCACCCACGCCGCCACGAACGGCCCCGGCCAGCGCCGGCCGCGCATCCCCACGACGAGCGCGCCCAGCATGACGGCGAGCGAGGCGCCGAGCACCGCCAGCTCGAGCCTGGTCGCCGGCAGCTCCGCCTCGGTGGGCCAGCGGCCCAGCGCGGCGATGGTCAGCGCGACCGCGAGCGCCACCGCCCCGGCCCCCGCGTAGACCAGCGAGAGGAGCCGCCCGCTGGGGCGCACCGCCGAGCCTTGTTTCCACGGCATTTCCATATCCGCTCGCCTCGCCTTCGGCTGCGGCTCGCCCTGCTGTTTCCACGGCATTTCCATATCCGCTCGCCTCGCCTTCGGCTGCGGCTCGCCCTGCCATCCGAACCACCAGCCGATCAGGAGCGCGGCGATCGGGCCCAGCGGCACGTAGTAGCGGTACCGCTGCGCCTGCGACAGCGCGAGGGCGAGGAACAGCAGGCCGAGGCTCGCCAGCACGAAGCCCAGCGCGCGTGACTCGGGAGCGCGCTCGCGCCGGGCCGCGATGGCCTGGGCGAGGGCGGCGGGGAGCGCGATGACCCACGGGTAGAGGCTGCCGAGCGCGTGCTGGAACGGCATCGTCAGCGTCGAGAGCCGAAGCCGCCGGGGCACGTACCAGAAGAGCTGGTTCCACACGAACACGTCGCTGGTCGCGGAGGCGTCCGACGAAAGGCCGAGGAGCCACCACGGGATCACGAGGACGGCCACGAGGACCGCGCCACGCGCCAGCCGGAGGCGCCGCCCCGCGCCGACGAAGCCGGGGAGCCACGGGAGGATCGCCGCGACGAGCAGCGGGAGGAGCCCGGCCGGCCCCTTGACCCAGAACCCCGCGCCGACCAGGACGTAGAACGCGACCCAGTGGCGAGTGGCGCCCCCGTCCACGATCTCCCACAGCATCCACAGGCTCGCCAGGACGAAGGCGGTGAGCAGCATGTCGGGCAGCGGGATGCGGGCGTGGACGTAGATGCCCTGCGTGGTCAGGGCGACGAGCGCGGCCAGCACCCCCGCCCGCGGACCGAACAGGCGCGCGCCCAGCCGCCACACGCAGAGCGCGGTGGCCACCGCCGCCGCCGCCGAGGGCAGCACGGCGGTGAGCTGCGTGACGCGCCCCGCCGGCCACGACACCACCGCGACGAGCCACGCGAGGAGCAGCGGCTTGTTCCGGTAGGTGCGCCCGCCGATCTCGGGGAAGAGGAGGTTGCCCTGGTCGAGCAGGGCCTGTCCGAGGACGGCGAAGCGGGCCTCGTCGTTGTTCCCGAGGATGCGGCGGCCGAGGTCGATGGCCACGAGGACCAGCGCGGCCAGCAGCACGAGGAGGAGATCGCGACGGCTCCGCACCTCAGGTCACGGAGGGTTCACGGTGTGTTCCACTTCATTTCCATGTGCGCTCCGCTCGCCTGCGGCTCGCTTCGCCAGGCCACACGGCGCGAGGATAGCACGGGGGCGGGCGGGCCTTTGCCGTTCGGCCCGCGGCCATGATCTACTCACGTCGTCGGAACGCGGTTCCCGGGGAGGCGATTGAACGACGATGGCGCTCGATCGGATCACGGTCTCGGTGGTGCAGTACCGGCTGGAGTCGATCGTCCAGGAGATGGGCGAGGCGATGCTCCGCACGGCCTACTCCCAGATCCTCAACTCGAGCCGCGACTTCTCGACCGCGGTGTTCGACCGCGACGGCCGGCTCGCCGCGCAGGCCGAGCACGTGCCGATCCACGTGGGCGCGCTACCGTGGGCGGTCGAGGCTGTGCGGGAGTTCTTCGCCGGACGGATCCGCCCGGGGGACCTCTACCTCCTCAACGACCCGTATCACGGCGGCAACCACCTCCCCGACCTCACCGTGCTGCTGCCCGTGTTCGTGGGCGGCGAGCTCGTGTTCTGGTCGATCAACCGGGCCCACCAGAGCGACATCGGGGGCGCCACCCACGGCGCCTACAATCCGGCGGCGACCGAGATCTGGCAGGAGGGCGTGCGCATCCCGCCGCTCAAGCTCTGGGACGCGGGCGAGCTGCGGGACGACGTGCTCCACATGGTGGCCACGAACGTCCGGCAGCCGCGCGAGTTCCGGGGCGACCTCGCGGCGATGATCGGGTCGGCGCGGGTGGGGGAGCGCCGGCTGCTGAAGCTCGTGGAGGAGTACGGCGTCCCCACGACCATGGAGGCGGTGGGCGAGGTCCTGGACGGCGCCGAGCGCCAGGCGCGCGCCACGATCCGGGAGTGGAAGGACGGCGTCTTCCGCGGGGAGTCGGTGCTGGACGACGACGGGCACGGCATCACCGACATCGCGATCCGCGCCACCGTGACCAAGCGCGGCGACAGCCTCGTCGTGGACCTCTCCGACTCCCACGACCAGGTGATCGGGTTCGTGAACTCCTCGTACCCCAACACGATCTCCGCCGTGCACATGGCCCTCGCGTACCTCCTCGATCCGCGCACGCCGAAGAACGAGGGCACGTTCCGCCCCGTGACGGTGAAGGCGCGCCAGGGCACCGTGGTGTGGCCGTTCCCGCCCGCGCCGGTCACGCTCGCCACCAACCACTGCGCGCAGGAGATCGCCGAGGCCATCATCAAGGCGCTGGCGCGGAGCTGCCCGGATCGCGCCATCGCGGGCTGGTCGCGGCGCTTCCGCATCGCCATCACCGGCACGAACCCGAGGAACCGGCGCCCGTTCATCTGGCACCTCTTCCACGCCCGCGGCGGCGGCGGCGCCTCTCCGGTCGGCGACGGGTGGGAGACGGCGGGCGAGGGGCAGGCGGCGGGCGGGATCAAGTTCGGGAGCGTGGAGGTCGCGGAGAACCGCTTCCCGCTCTTCTTCGAGCTCCACGAGTTCCGTCCCGGCTCCGCGGGCGACGGCCGGCACCGCGGCGGCGTGGGATCCGTCCTCAAGCTCCACATGGAGACGGACGCCCCCGCCCGCGGCAACACCGCGGGCGACGGCGTCCGCCACTCGGCCTACGGCCTCCTTGGGGCGGCGACGGCCTGCCCCACCGCTATCGCCTCGTCTCGAAGGGCCGGACGCGGGAGCTCAAGACCAAGGAGGTGGGCGTGCCCATCATGCCCGGCGACCACTTCATCGTCGAGTCGATGGGCGGCGGCGGCTGGGGCAACCCGCACCGCCGCGACCCCGCCGCCCGCCAGCGCGACCGCGAAAACGGCGTCGTCACCACCACCCCGCGCCGCGCGCCGCAAGAAGCCCCGCCGCGCCGGAGCCCGCTAGTGGAGCCGCCGGGCAGGCCAGAAGCATGGCAGAACGGCAGACCATGGCAGAACGGCAGCAGCATGGCAGAGCGGCAGAGCATGGCAGAACGGCAGAGCATGGCAGAGCGGGAGAACTGGCGGTCAACAGCGGGCCGGCCGGGGGCGGTGGGGAGGCACCTGGGGTCGCGGGGCCCTTCCCCTCCTTCGGTCGGCGGACCCCGCGCGCCCGGATGGAGCCCAGCTACAGCGGGGCAGCGCACGCGTGCGGCGTGGTTCCGCGACCCCAGGTGCCTCCCCGCCGCCCCCGCCCGAGCGCGCATGCGCCCAGGGGCAACACAGGGAGCGCGCTGAGATGCTGCGCATCGGCATCGACGTCGGCGGCACCTTCACCGACTTGGTCGCGGTGGACGCCAACGGCCGCGTCACGTTCGCCAAGGCGGCGTCGACGCCCGCCGACCCGTCGATCGGCGTGATGGACGGCCTGGAGGTACTCGCCGCCGCGCTCGGCACCGACACGCGCGCGCTCCTCGGCAACACCGAGCGCATCGTCCACGGCACCACGGTCGCCACCAACGCGCTGCTCGAGCGGAAGGGCGCGCGCGTCGGCCTCCTGACCACCGAGGGCCACCGCGACGTGATCGAGATGCGCGAGGGCCTGAAGGACGACCGCTACAACCTGCGCATGCCGCCGCCCGTGCCGCTCGTCCCTCGCGCGCTCCGCATCCCCGTGACGGAGCGGATGCGCTTCGACGGCCGGCGCGCCACCGCGCTCGACGCCCGCTCGCTGGCCTCGGCGGTGGAGCGCCTGCGGACGGAGGGCGTGCAGAGCGTCGCCGTCTGCTATCTCCACTCGTACCGGGACGCGCGGCACGAGCAGGAGACGCGGCGGCTCCTCGCGCGCCGGCTGCCCGCCGCCTACATCTCGCTCTCGTCCGAGGTCCTTCCGCAGATCAAGGAGTACGAGCGCTTCGGCACGACGGTGGTGAACGCCTACGTCGGGCCCGCGCTCTCCGGCTACCTGCGCGCGCTGGCCGCGCGGCTCGAGCCCGCGGGCTTCGCCGGCGAGGTGCTGATCATGCAGTCGCACGGCGGCGTGGCCACCATCGACGACTCCATCCGCCTCGCCGCCGGGGCGGTGCTCTCCGGGCCCGCGGGCGGGATCGCCGCCGGCCGCTGGGCCGCGCGCGTCGCCGATCTCTGGGGCGACGGAGCGCCCGGCAACCTGATCAGCTTCGACATGGGCGGCACGAGCACGGACATCGCGCTCCTGGAGAGCGGCGAGCCGCAGCTCACCGGCGACAAGTCGGTGGCGGGCAGCCGCGTGGCGCTCCCCAGCATCGACATCCACACGCTGGGCGCGGGCGGCGGGTCCATCGCCCACGTCGATGCCGGGGCGATCCTCCACGTGGGGCCGGAGAGCGCGGGCGCCGATCCCGGCCCCGCGTGCTACGGGCGCGGCGGCGCCGCGGCCACCGTCACCGACGCCAACGTCGTCCTGGGCTACCTCGACCCCGCGAACTTCCTCGGCGGCCGCGCGCGGCTCGACGCGGCCCGCGCCGAGCAGGCGGTGGCCCAGGTCGCGCGCGCCCTCGGCTCGTCGCTGCTCGCCGCCGCCGAGGGCGTGCATCGCGTGATCAACACCAACATGGCCGAGGGCATCCGGCTCGTGTCCGTCCGGCGGGGCGCGGACCCGCGACGCTTCGCCGTGCTCTCGTTCGGGGGCGCGGCCGGGCTCCACGTCACCGAGGTGGCCCGCATGCTCGAGATCGGCCGCGTGGTCGTGCCCCGCACCGCCGCCGTGCTATCGGCATGGGGCATGCTCGCCACCGATCTCCGCTACGAGCTCGTGCGCACCTACTCGGGGCCGGCGCTGGACGGCGGGCCGGGGCCGGCCGCGTCCCGGGCCACGCGACGGAACCGCGCCGCCACCGACTTGCGGCGGCTGTTCCAGGAGATGGAAGCCGAGGGCCGCGCCCGGCTCGGCGCCGCCCCGGCTGGCGAGGTCCGGATCCGGCGCTCGGTGGACATGCGCTACGGCGAGCAGGTGTTCGAGATCCAGGTGTCGCTCGATGGGCTCGACGTGGACGCCGCGGACCTCCTGGACCAGGTGGCGGCGCGCTTCCACCGGCGCCACGAGGAGCTCTACACCTATAGCTCGCCCGATCAGGACGTGGTGCTGGTCAACGCCCGCGTGGCGGTGATCGGCGTGCTGCCGGCGCTGCCCGTGGAGCCCGCGGTCACGGGCGAGGGCACGCTGGCCCCGCGGGGGAGCCGGCGCATCCACCTCGGCCGCTGGATCGAGGCGCCGGTGTACGACCTGGATGCCCTCCGCGCCGACCACGAGGTGAAGGGCCCGGGCATCTTCGAGTCGGCCACGACCACCGTGCTCATCCGGGAAGACGAGCGGGCGCGCGCCACCGCCCACGGTTGGCTGGACATCCGGCTCGGCTGAAGCCGCCGGCCGGCTCGACATCCGGCTCGACTGAGCGCACGGCAGCAACAGCGCGCTGCCCGGGGGCGGTGGGGAGGCACCTGGGGTCGAGGGGCCCTTCCCCTCAGTCGGGCATCGGACCCCGCGCGCCCGGATGGAGCCCAGTCACAGCGGGGCAGCGCACGCGTGCGGCGTGGTCCCGCGACCCCAGGTGCCTCCCCGCCGCCCCCGCCCGAGCGCGCACTTGCCCAGGGCCACCGAAGGAGCCCGTTGCTCGATAGCCGGCCCGGTAAGCGCGCGGCGCGTCAGCGCGCGGCGCGACACGCCTCCCAGACCCGCTCCGCGCTCACCGGAAGGGTCCGGAGGCCGGGCCCGCGCCGGGCGATCGCGTCCTCGACGGCGTTGGCGATGACGACGGGCGGCGAGATGATCCCGCTCTCGCCCACGCCCTTGATGCCGACCTCGTTGATCATCGACGCGTGGTCCAGCGCGAGGACGTCGAGCGCGGGCACGATCCCCGCCGTCGGCAGCGCGTACTCCATCAGCGTGCCGGTGAGGAGCTGCCCCGCGCCGTCGTACACGATCTCCTCCATGAGCGCGGCGCCCAGCCCCTGGACGATCCCGCCGTGGAGCTGTCCCTCCACCACCATGGGATTGATCGGCCGGCCGCAGTCGTGGACGGCGGCATAGCGGAGGACGCGCACCGCGCCGGTCTCGGCGTCCACCTCGACCAGGCCGACGTGGGCGCCGAAGGCCCACGTGACGGTGCCCGGATAGAAGAAGGCGCAGGCGTGGAGCCCCGGCGCGCCCTCGCGCGCCAGCGCCCGGCTGCGCACCGATGCGGAGGCGACGCGCGCCAGCGGGACCGACCGGCCCGGCACGCCGGCGACGTGGGCGTGGCCGCCTTCCAGCACCACGTCGTCCGCCGCGGCTTCCAGGATCTCCGCGGCCACGAGCCGCGCCTTGCGCGCCACCTCGCGCGCGGAGCGGGCGACCGCGGGGCCGGCCACGGCGGCGACGCGGCTCGCGATCGTGCCCATGCCGTGCCGCATCACCGAGGTGTCGCCGCCGATGACCACGACGCGATCCACCGGAACCGACAGCTCCGCCGCGGCGATCTGGGCGAGCGTCGTCTCGTGGGCCTGGCCCTGGGAGGACACGCCGACCAGCACGTGCACGGTGCCCTGGCCGTCGACGCGCACGTCGGCGCCCTCGAAGGGGCCGATGCCCGTGCCCTCCACGTAGGCGGAGAGGCCGATGCCGATCGGCCGCGGGCCGTCCTGCCGGCGGCGCTGCTCCTCGCGCCAGCGCCCGTACTCGAAGCGCTCGAGGAGACGATCGAACGCCGCCGGGTAGTCGGCGGGGTCGTACACGATGGGCTCTCCGTCGCGATAGGTGAGTCCCGTCGCGTACGGCATCGCGCCGGGGGCGATCAGGTTCCGCCGCCGCAGCTCCGCCGGATCCATGTCGATCGCGCGCGCCGCGCGGTCGAGGAGCCGGTCGAGCACGAACGCCGCCTCCGGGCGGCCCGCGCCGCGGTAGGCGGCCGAGAACGTCTTGTGGGTGACGACGTTCACGGCGCGCGCCCGGTAGTTCTCGACGCGGTAGGGGCCGGGGAGGTGGTTGATGGTGTTCCGCCCGATCACGTCCTCGAGCATCGGGTACGCGCCGTGATCCCGCGTGAACAACGTCTCGATCGCGGTGATCGCCCCGTCCGCGCCGACGCCGATCCGCGCCCGGTGGCGCTGGTCGCGGTCCGGGGCCGACGACCAGAGATGCTCGCGCCGCGACTCGACCCACTTCACGGGCCGGCCGAGCCGCGCCGCGACCAGCGGGATCAGGACGTCCTCGGGGTAGCAGTGGCCCTTGCCCCCGAAACCGCCACCGACGTCGGGGGCGATGACGCGCACGCGCTCCTCGCTGATGCCGAGCGCGCGCGCCACCGCCGCGCGCACCGCGTACGGCACCTGCGTCGAGGTCCAGACCGTGAACACGAGATCGGGGCCGGCGGGGCGGGCGAGCACCCCGCGCGGCTCGATGGGCATCGGCGCCACCCGGGGGATCAGGAGCTCTGCCTCCACGACGGCGGCGGCGGCGGCGAAGCCGCGCCCGGGATCGCCGATGCTCGCCGCCGACACGCCGACGACGTTGTCCGGCCAGTCCGCGAAGACACGGGGGGCCCCGGGCGCGAGCGCCTCGTCCACGGTGACCACGGCGGGGAGCGGCTCGAGGTCCACCACCAGCGCGTCCGCGGCGTCGGCGGCGCGGTACGGATCGTCGGCGACGACGACGGCCACCGCCTCGCCCGCGTGCCTCGCCTCGCCGGCGGCGAGCGCGGGATGCCGGTGGACGCGGAACGACGGCGACGGCACGAGCGGCGGCACCGCGTCGGAGACGTTGGGGAGGTCCGCCGCGGTGATCACGGCGACGACGCCGGGCAGGGCCAGCGCGGGGCCGGCCTCGATCCCGCGGATACGGGCGCGCGCGTACGGGCTCCGCACGATCGCCGCGTGCGCCACGCCCGGCACGCGGAGGTCGTCCACGAACTGGCCCCGGCCGACGACGAGGCGCTCGTCCTCCTTGCGCTTGATGGCCGCGCCGAACGGCGGAGGCAGCGGGCGCGGCGCGCTCCCGTGCGTGTCGCTCACAGCCGCAGGAGCCCGACCACGGTCGCGGTGACGAGCAGGTTATTGCAGGCGTGGGCGATGATCGCGGGCCACAGGCTCCCGGTGCGCTGGTAGGCGTAGGCCCAGAGAATGCCGCTCCACATCACCGAGGCGAATCCGGCCAGGCCGTAGCCGTGGGCCGCGGCGAAGATCAGCGCGCTGGCCAGGGCCGCCGGCGTCACCGGCAGGAGCCGGCGCAGCGTGGCGAAGCCGACGCCGCGGAACATCGCCTCCTCGACGAGCGGCGTCCACAGCACGGTGTCCACGCTGTCCACCGCGACCAGCCACCACGGCTTCCACAGGAGATCCTCGGGCAGGCCGTCCGCCCAGTGGCTGGGGAAGTCGAGCCACGACGCGGCGACGCCGATCAGCGCCTCGCCGAGAGTGCCGAGCGCGACCAGCGCGAGGGTGATCGCGACGAGCCCACCGAGCCGCGAGCGCGCGACGCCCAGCCCGAACGTGGCCACGACCGACTCGCCGTGCTTCCCGAGGTACCAGGCGAGCCACGCCAGGGCAGGAGCGCCGGCGAGGAAGCCGCCCGCGCTGAGCAGAATGTCGTGGCCGGACAGGAGCGCGCCGGGGAGCCAGGCGAGGAGGAGGAAGCCGCACGCGCCGCGCACGAACAGCCCGTACCCGTCGGCGACGGGCCAGCGCGCGGGCAGGGGCGCCCCGGCGAGGGCAGGGGCGCCGTGGACGACGACGGCCCGCAACGCGGCGACCCCGGACACCAGCAGCGCGAGCTCGGCGAGGACGAGCACGCGCCAGCGCATCAGGAGGCTCCGGCCGCGCGCAAGGATCGACGCCTCCGCCTCCTGGCGTCCTCGCTCGTCGCCGATCCGCTCGGCGATCCGCGCCGCGAGCGTGTCGGTGAACCAGTTCGAGGGCATCGAGGACCGGAGCTCGGCGAGGGCGTCCGCGGCGGCCTCGGGATCCTGGGCGGTGTCGCCGTAGGCGGCGAGCAGCCACTCCGCGCGCCGCGCGTCCGGCCCGTGGAGCGCGCCGGCGCGCGCCCGCGCCGCAGCACCGCGTCCCGCCTCGGCGAGCAGCACGGCCAGGTAGAGATCCGCCGCGCCGCTGCCCGGCGCCGACTCGTCCTCGGTCAGCTCCGTGTACCAGGCGATGGGGTCGTCGAGATCGGCGTCGTTGACCCCGAGCAGCGCGCCCAGGGTCTGCTGGACCGGCGACGCGCGGGCGAAGGCCTCGCGCAGGTCGAGCGTCCGCGTGACGACGCGGGTCAAGGACGCCTCGGGCGCGTCGAGTCCAGCGATGGGCGACGGGTCGCGGCCCACGACCAGCAGGGCGACGAGGAGCGCCACGACGAGGGAGCACGTGACGGTGACCGAGCGCCAGAGGATCGCCCGGGGGCGCGGGGCTTCGGGAGCGTCCGACATCGGGGTCGCCGCGAGGGCGGGGGACGGCGGGGTGGACATGCGCGACGCGAGTATAGCACCGGCCGCGCGGCCGCCTCCGGGCCGAGTCTGCTATCGTGGACGGCGATGTACGGCAAGGCCGCCACCGGCTATCCGCAGCGCGTCGTGTGTCTGGCCGCGGAGCACGTCGAGACGTGCTTCGCGCTGGGCGTGGGCGACCGCGTGGCCGGCGTGCCCGGCACGGTGCGCCATCCTCCGGAGGCGCGCGACCTGCCGCACGTGGGCGGCTTCACCACGTTCCGCGCCGACCGCATCGTGGCGCTCGCCCCCGACCTCGTGCTCGCGTTCTCCGACCTGCAGGCCGACGTGACCGCCGAGCTCGTCCGCGCCGGGCTGCCGGTGCTGTGCACCAACCCGCGCTCGCTCGACGAGGTGCTCGCGAGCCTGCTCGTCGTGGGCGGCGCGCTCGGCCGCGCGCGCGAGGCCGAGGCGCTCGTCCTCGACATGCGCGACGAGATCCGGCAGGTGCGCGAGTTCTCCAGCGTGTGGCCGCATGCGTCCGCGCGTGTACTTCGAGGAGTGGCCCGATCCGCCGATCGCGGGCATCGCGTGGGTCTCCGAGCTGATCGAGCTCGCGGGCGGACGCGACGTGTTCGCCGAGCTCCGCGACCGGCGCGCCGCCGCCGGCCGCATCGTGGACCTGGACGAGGTCGCGCGCCGCGACCCCGAGGTGATCCTCGCCTCGTGGTGCGGCAAGCCGCTCGACGCCGCGTCGATCGCAGCGCGGCCCGGGTGGGCGGACGTGAGCGCGGTCCGCGCGGGGCGCATCTTCGAGCTGCCGGGCGCCGACGTGCTCGTGCCGGGGCCGTCGCTGATGCGCGGGCTCCGGAGCATTCACGAGATCGTCCAGCAGGTGCTCTGACCGTGGGCACGTCCGGCCCGCCGCGGAAGACGCCGTGAACGAGCGGCGCGCAACTCCTCGAAAGACAGGAGCAAACGAAACCAGGTGAGAACTGCCCGAGAACGGAGGCGCGGGCGCGCGAGACGCCGATTAAATTGGCGGACGCTCTCAGGCCCGGTGCTACCATGGGTTCCTCCTGCGACCCCACGGAGAGAAAAAACAGTGCTAGCCCGTCCAGAACAGTTCTTCGCGGATCGTTTCGGCCTCACCACGTCCGGCATGGAGCGCCTGCTCGGCACCACCCTCGCGCGCGCCGACCACGCCGACCTGTTCCTGGAGTACCGCGTGAACGAGGAGCTGGTGCTCGAGGAAGGCGCGGTCAAGAAGGCCTCGCGTCACGTGAGCCAGGGCGCGGGGGTCCGCGCCCAATCCGGCGAGCGCACCGGCTACGCGCACACCGACGACCTCTCGCTCGGCACGCTCGAGGAGGCCGCGCGCCAGGCCCGCGCCATCGCCGAGCGGGCGGGAACGAGCGCGGTCGTCGCGGTGGACGCGCCGGGCGCGCCCCACGACCTCTACGCGCTGGCCGAGCCTCCGCTCGCCGCCGACCTCGGCAAGAAGGTCGATCTCCTGCGTCAGGTGGACGCCGCCGCGCGCGCCGCCGACCCGCGGGTGCGCCAGGTCATCGCGACGATCGCGAGCGAGGAGCTCGTCATCCTGATCGTGACGCCGTCCGGCTTCGCCGTGGGCGACGTGCGCCCGCTGACGCGGCTCAACGTCACCGTGATCGCCGAGGACGCGGGCAAGCGCGAGTCGGGCAGCTTCGGGGGCGGGGGCCGCGTCGGCTTCGACTTCTTCCTGGAAGACGCGCGCTGGCGGCGCTTCGCCACCGAGGCGGCGCGCCAGGCCATCATCAAGCTCGGAGCGGTGGACGCGCCGGCCGGCACGCTGACCGTGGTGCTCGGCCCGGGCTGGCCGGGCATCCTGCTCCACGAGGCGGTGGGCCACGGCCTCGAGGGCGACTTCAACCGCAAGGGGACCTCGGCGTTCTCGGGGCGCGTCGGCCAGAGAGTCGCGTCCGAGCTGGTCACGGTGGTGGACGACGGCACCATCGCCAACCGGCGCGGGTCGCTCAACGTGGACGACGAGGGCGTGCCCACGGGCCGGAACGTGCTCATCGAGAACGGCGTCCTGCGCGGGTACATGCAGGACCGGCTGAACGCGCGCCTGATGGGCACGGCGCCCACGGGCAACGGCCGCCGCGAGTCGTTCGCGCACCCCCCGATGCCGCGCATGACCAACACGTTCATGCTCGCCGGCCCGGACGACCCCGCGGACATCATCCGCTCGGTGCCACGCGGCCTCTACGCCGTCAACTTCGGCGGCGGCCAGGTCGACATCACGAGCGGGCGGTTCGTGTTCTCGGCGAGCGAGGCGTACCTCATCGAGGACGGGCGCGTCACCGCGCCGGTCAAGGGGGCCACGCTGATCGGCAACGGGCCCGAGGCCCTCACGCGGGTGACGCGCGTGGGCAGCGATCTCCGCCTCGACGAGGGCATCGGCACGTGCGGCAAGGACGGGCAGTCCGTCCCCGTGGGCGTGGGCCTGCCCACGATCCGGATCGACGGCATGACGGTCGGCGGCACCCAGGTATGACGGGGGCGCCGGCCGACCGTGTTGTGAAGGAACGCGGGTTTTGACACCGGCGAGCGGGCCAACACCTCGATTCTGCGTACACGGGGAGTGCCGTATCGCCATTCATCGAGGTCCAGCTTCGCGCGCATGATCGACCTGCTCCAGGAGGTGCTGGGTCGGGCCACCACGCGCGGCGCCACCGCCGCCGACGCCTACGTGGTGGAGAGCCAGTCCTTCTCGGCGCAGGTGCGGCTGGGCGAGGTCGAGACGGTCAAGCACGCGCGCGAGCAGCACCTCGCGCTCCGCGTGTTCGTGGGAGGCGCGGTCGCCGCCACGTCCACGTCCGACTTCTCCCGGGACTCCCTCGGCCGGCTCGTGGAGGAGGCGGTGTCCCTCGCGCGTCTCACGAGCCCCGACGAGCTGGCCGGCCTTCCCGACGCCGGCGACCTGGCGGGGCGGCTCCCCGAGCTGGACCTCCACGACCCCGACGGCCACGGCCTCGCCCCCGAGGAGAAGATCGAGCTGGCGCGGCGCTGCGAGCGCGCGGCCCTGGACTCGGACCCGCGCATCAAGAACTCCGAGGGCGGGGACTTCTCCGACGGCAGCGCGCGCTACGCCTACGCGACCAGCCACGGGTTCGCCGGCACGTACGCCACGTCCTCGTTCAGCCTCGCCGCATCGCCCGTCGCCGTTGCCGACACCGAGATGCAGCGCGACGGCTGGTATCACGTCAGCAGGAAGCGCGCGCGGCTGGACACGCCGGAGTCGATCGGGCAGACGGCGGCGCGGCGCGCGCTCCGCCGGCTGGGCGCGCGGCGGGTCAAGACCGCCGAGGTGCCGGTCGTGTTCGACCCCGACATGGCCGCGGGCCTGCTGCGTCACATCGCGGGCGCCGCGTCGGGGCCCGCGCTCTACCGTGGGGCCTCGTTCCTGATGAAGCGGCTCGGCCAGAGGATCGCCGCGCCCTCCGTCACCATCGTCGACGACGGCACCGTGCCGGGCGCGCTCGGCTCGCGGCCCTTCGACGGCGAGGGGCTGCCCATCCGCCGCACCACGCTCGTGGACCGCGGCGTGCTCGCCTCGTATCTCCTCGACACCTACAGCGGGCGGAAGCTCGGCCTGCCATCCACGCACCACGCCGCGCGCGACGGCAGCGGCGTGTCGGTGTCCACCACCAACCTCTTCCTCGCCGCCGGGGACACCGACCCCCGCGACCTCATCGCGAGCGTGAAGAGCGGGCTCTACGTCACCGAGCTGATCGGGTTCGGCGTCAACGGGGTCACGGGCGACTACTCGCGGGGGGCCGTCGGGCTGTGGATCGACAACGGCGAGCTGGCCTACCCGGTGGAGGAGATCACGGTGGCGGGAAACCTTCTCGAGATGTTCCAGGCGATCGAAGGCGTCGGCAACGACCTCGTGCTCCGCGACCGCACGTCGGCGCCCACCCTGCTCGTGGGCAAGATGGTGGTCGCCGGCTCATGATCATCGACACGCACTGTCACCTGCACGACGACGCCTTCGCCGACGTCGCGGGGACGCTGGCGCGCGCCCGCGAGCACGAGGTGTGGGGCGTGATCGCGGTGGGCTGCGACGAGCCCACCAACCGCCGCACGCTCGAGGCCGCGCTCGGCAACAGCAAGGCGGTGTGGCCGGCGCTGGGCTTCCACCCCGAGCGCACCGCGCTCGGCGACGCCGACCTCGAGCAGGTCGAGGCCCAGGTGCTGGCGAACCACGCGCGCATGGTCGCCCTCGGCGAGGTGGGCCTGCCGTGGTACAGCCTGGAGGGCGCCGCCGACCCCGTGCCGCTGATGACGCGCGGGCGGGGGCGCCTGGGCCGCCTGCTTCGCCTCGCCAACCGCTTCGACCTGCCGGTGATCCTGCACGCGCCGCACGCGGCCGCCGCCCACGCGCTGGAGGCGCTCAGGGACGCGCACGTCGAGCGCGCGGTGTTCCACTGGCACAAGGCGCCCGCCGACGTGACCCGCGACATCGTGGCCGCCGGCTACCTCGTGTCGGTGACGCCCGAGGTGGTCTACCGGGACCGCGACCGCGAGCTGGTGGAGATGGTCCCGCTCGACTCGCTCCTCGTGGAGAGCGACGCGCCGTGGCCGTACAAGGGGGAGTTCGAGGCCGCCGGCTCCGGCCCGTGGCTCGTCTCGCGCGTGGCGGAAGAGGTGGCGAAGATCAAGCGGCTCCCCGTCGAGGAGACCATGTACCGCCTCTCCGTCAACGCCTGCCGCCTGTTCGACCTCGTCTGGTCATAGATCGGAGGGGGCCTCGACGGCCCCCTCCCCGCGCGAGGTGACCCGGCGGCGCTGACTCAGGCGCGGGCGGCGGCGGGCTGGGCGAGGAAGGCGGCGGCGGAGTCGCCGGCGGTCTTGCCGAAGACCGCGCCCGACATCAGGCCGGTGCCGCCCGGGTAGTTGTGGTAGAAGAGCCCGCCGACCATCTCCCCCGCCGCGAAGAGGCCGGGGATCGGACGATCCTCGGTGTCCAGCACCCGCGCCCCGGTGTCGACGCGCAGCCCGCCGAACGTGAACGTGATCCCGCAGGTGACGCCGAAGCCCACGTAGGGCGGCGAGTCGAGCGGCACCGCCCAGTTCGACTTCGGCGGCGTGATGCCCACCGTGCACTTGCCGTCGAGGATGGCCGGGTTGAACGGCACGTCCTTGATCGACGCGTTGAACTCGCGCACCGTGCGGGCGAGCCCTTCGGGATCGATGTCGAGCTGGCGCGCGAGGTCCTCGATGGTGCTCGCCTCGCCCTTGGTGACCTGGCGGATGCGGTACTCCTCGCGCAGCAGCTCGACGGTCTTCTGGTCGAAGATCTGGAACGCCGCCCGCTGGGGCTGGCGGATGATCTCGCGGCCGTACTTCGCGTACGTGTAGTTGCGGAAGTCCGCGCCCTCGTCCACGAAGCGCTGGCCGTGGATGTTGACGATGAGCCCGAGCGGGTACGAGTGCTTCTGGAACATGTCGCCCACCGTGCGGTCGCCGAAGGGCGGCGACGCCAGGTCCCACGCCACCGCGTGGCACGAGGACCAGTGCCCGAAGGGCTGCGCGCCGACCTCGAGGGCCATGCGGATGCCGTCGCCGGTGTTGTGCCGCGTCCCGCGCACGCGCGCGAGGTCCCAGTCGCGCCCGAGGTAGCGGGTCCGCCACTCCGGGTTGGCCTCGAAGCCGCCGGCGGCGAGGACGACCGATCGGCAGGGTATCTCATGGAAGCCCGTCGCGTCCCGGGTCACCACCGCGCGGATGGCGCCCGCGTCGTCGAGCTTGAGCGCGCGCACGCCCTCGCCGTACCGCACGGTGATGCCGACGGCGGCGGCGCGGTCGTACCCCCACTGCACGAGCCCGGGGCCGCCCCCGACCGCCTCCATCGCCATGCCCCCGAAGAAGTGGTGCCGGTCGCCGACCTTGTAGGCCTGGCGGCCGAACATGAGGATCCATCGGAGGCCTTGCTCGCGCATCCACACCACGGTGGGCCGGGACCGGCGCACGAGGTGCGTCGCGAGGTCGGCGTCGGCCAGTCCCTCGGTCACGCGCATGAGGTCGTCCAGGTACTGGCTCTCCGGGTAGGGGGGCAGCTCGATGGACTTGGCCTCCCACTCCGTCACGTCCGGGATGACGTCGCGGCGGACGTCCTCGAGGCCCTGGTGGGCGAAGCGGAACCCGCCCGCGGTGAAGAACGAGTTGCCGCCGCGCTCCGGCTCCGGCGCCTTCTCGAGGACGAGCACCGAGCGCCCGGCCTCACGCGCCGCGATGGCCGCGCACAGCGCGGCGTTGCCGCCACCCACCACCACGAGATCGTAGCTTCCGTGTCCGTCCTGTCGGCTCATGAGGGTCAAGCGCTCCTGTCCAGGTTGTGGAGGAATGCGGATGTTGACGTCGGCGAGCGGGCCAACACCGCGACTCTGCGTACACGCGGAGTGCCGTTCGCCATTCATTCATGTCCCCTGTCGGCGAACATGAGGATGACGAGGCCAAGGGCCACGCGATACCAGCCGAAGCCCACGAAGGTATGGGTCCTGACGAAGCGAAGCAGCCAGCGGACGACGAGGAGGGCGGCGAGGGCGGCGACGACGGTGCCGACCGCCACCATGGCCCAGTCCGTGGGCTCGGCGCCCGGGTGCCGCAGGCTCCGCGCCGCCTCGAACGCGCCGGCGGCGAGCAGCGTCGGCAGGCCCACGAGGAACGAGAACTCGGTGGCCGCGGGCCGGCTCAACCCCAGGCCCAGCGCCACGAGGATGGTGGCGGCGGAGCGGGAGGTGCCCGGGAACATGCCCGCCACGAGCTGGGCGATGCCGACGGCCACGGCGATCGCCCACGTCACCTCGGCGGCCATCGGCCGGCCGCGCAGCCAGCGCTCGGCGGCGAGGATCACGACGCCGCCGAGAAGCGTGGCCCAGGCCACGGGGCCGCCGGTCTTCGGCAGGCTCCACCCGAGGCGGCGCACCACGAGCAGCCCCACGCCGGTGATGACGACGGCGATGAGGAGCTTGCCGAGGAACGAGCGGGCGTCCCGCTCACGGAAGCGGGCGAAGAGGCCGCCGAGCCGGCCCGCGAACACCGCGATCAGCGCCGCGCACGTGCCCGACTGGATCACGATGTTGAAGACGTCGGTCTGGCGCGGGAGCCCGCCCACCGTCTCGGCGAGGAGCAGGTGACCCGTGGACGAGACCGGCAGGAACTCCGTGAGGCCCTCGATGAGCCCGAGGGCGACGGCGGCCAGCCAGTCGGGCACCCGCTACCCCACGATCTCTTCGCCCCCGTCCACCCCGATCACGTTGCCCGTCATCCAGTAGGTGTCGGGGTGCGACAGCACCACGATGGCCCGGGCGACGTCCTCGGTGGTGGTCAGGCGCCGGTGGGGATTCCGCTCGGCGGCACGGCGGGAGAACGTCTCGTAGTTCGGGATGGCCTTCGCGGCCGGCGTCGCGGTGACGCCGGCCCGGATCGAGTTCGCGGTGATCCCGAGCGGGGCCAGCTCGGCGGCGAGCTGGCGGATGTTCGACTCCAGCGCGGCCTTGGCCGCGGACACCGGCCCGTAATGGGGCAGCACCCGCGCCGACCCCGACAACGTCATGGCGAAGATGCGCCCGCCCTCGCCCATGAGGCCGCGCCCCACCAGCTCCTGCGCCCAGTAGATGAGGCTGTGGGCCATCACGTCGAGGGTCATGTCCATCTGGGCCTTGGTGACGGCTTCCTTCATCGGATCGCTCACGAAGAGCTTGAGGGTGCCGAAGGCCAGCGAGTGGAGCATCACGCGCGCCTGGCCGAGCTGTCCGCGCTCGCGCAGCACGCGCTCCATCTCCGTGGCGACCTCGGCGCGCCGCTCCTCGTCGGCGGCGTTGATGTTGAAGAAGTGCGCCTCGCGGCCGAGCGCGCGGATCTCGCCGGTGATGCGATCGACGTTGCCGCGCGTGGCGCGGCGGTCGAGGTGGACGCCGAAGATGTCGAGGCCGGCGCGGGCGAGGGCGAGCGCGGTGGCCTCGCCGAAGCCGGAGGAGGCTCCGAGGATCAGGGCCCAGCCGTCGAGCCGGATGGCCGGCGCGGGGCCGGTCACGAGCGCCACTTCCCGCGGCGAAGCGTCATCGCGAGGGGAATCTTATCATCAAGCCGCGAGCGGCGGCTTCACCGGCTCGCGGGCGCGGTGCTACCATATGGGCGCTCATGGCCAGGACGGCGAGCATCGTCCTCATCGGCAACGAGATCCTGTCCGGCAAGGTGGTGGACGCGAACGCCTCCTACCTCTGCCGGGAACTGCGAGCCCTCGGCGTCGAGGTTCGCAAGATCACCGTGATTCCCGACGAGGTCGACCTGATCGCCGCCGAGGTCGCGGCGGCGAGCCGGGCGTCGGACGTGGTCTTCACCTCGGGCGGCGTGGGCCCGACCCACGACGACGTGACCATGGACGGCGTGGCACAGGCCATCGGCGTGCCGGTCGTCCGGGACGAGCGCCTGGTCGCCCTGATCACGCGCTACGCGAAGGGCGCGGTCACCGAGGCGCGCCTGCGCATGGCCCTGATCCCCGAGGGGGCGGAGCTGGTGGAGGCCGAGCAGCTCATGTTCCCGGTGGTGCTGGCGCGCAACATCTACATCCTGCCCGGCGTGCCCGAGATCTTCCGGCAGAAGTTCGACGCCGTACGCGAGCGCTTCCGGGAGACGCCGTTCTTCCTGACCAGCGTGTTCGTGGACATGGGCGAGGGCACGCTCGCCGACTACCTGAACGAGCTGCTCCGCCACCATCCGCGGCTCCAGCTGGGCTCGTACCCCGAGTTCTCGAACCCCGAGTACAAGGTGAAGGTCACGCTCGAGTCGAAGGATCGCGAGCTGATGGAGCGGGCCGTCACCCATTTCCTCAGCCGGCTCCCCGCCGCTTCCGTCGTCCGCGTGGAACGCTGACGCCGCGTCCCGACGGCCTCCCGCCGGCATGACGGCCCGGGTCCTGCTCGCGGTGGCGGTGGTGGCCGCCGCGCTCTTCTTCGTCGGCCTCGACCAGCCGCCGTTCATCGATCCCCCCGAGGGCTTCCACGCCGCGGTGGCCCGCGAGATGCTCGCCGGCGGCGACTGGATCACGCCCCGCATCAACGGTGTCCGCTACTTCGACAAGCCCCCGCTCCTCTACTGGCTGATGGCGACGGGCTTCGCCACGCTCGGGCTCTCGCCCGCGGTGGCGCGGCTCGCGTCGGTGCTCCCCGCGGTGGGCGTCGCCGTGGTCACCGCGTGGATCGGCCTCCGCCTGGGCGGGGCGCGCCTCGGGCTCCTCGCCGGGCTCATCGTCGCCGCGAACCTCGAGCTCTTCCTGTACGCGCGCCTCGTCAAGCCGGACCTCCTCATGGTCCTGGCCATCGTCTGCGCGTTCGCGGCGTTCCTGGAAGCGTACGGCGTGGGCCGCCGGGGCGCGGTCCCGCTGTTCTACGCGAGCCTGGGCGCGGCCGCGCTCGCGAAGGACATCCTCGGGGCGATCGGGCCGCTCCTCGTCGTCGCGGTGTTCCTCGCCGTGACCGGGGAGCGCGCGCAGCTCGCCCAATGGCGCCCGTGGCACGGCCTCGCCGTCCTCGCCGCCGTGGTCCTGCCCTGGTACGGCGCCATGGAGATCGCCAACCCGGGGTTCCTCTGGTACACGGTCGTCGACAACCACGCGCTCAACATCGCGCAGCACCGCGTGTTCCCCGACGAGGACGTCCCCCTGGGCGCGCTGGAGTTCCTCGGCGTCACCGCGGTGGGGTTCTTGCCGTGGACGGCGGCGCTGCCGTGGGCGGTGTGGCGCGCGCTCCGGGGACCATGGGACTCGGTGGAGCGGCGGGCGTGGCTGCTCCTGGGGATGTGGACGACCCTCGTGCTCGGGGTCTTCACCCTCTCGCCGTTCAAGCTTCCGCACTACGGGCTGCCCGCGTTCCCCGCGATGGCGCTCCTCGTGGCCAAGCTCTGGAACGACGTGCTGGACGGCGATCCGCCCGCCGTGCGCGCGATGCTCGTGCCCGCGCTCATCACGCTGATCGCCGTCGCCATCGCCGCGTACCTCGGGTCCGAGGGGCGGCTCGCGCTTCCGGGCGACGCGCTGTCCACCGTCAACGTCGCCACGCGGAACCTGGCCGCGCGCGGCCAGGACGCGCCGTTCGCCACCGCGGCGGCGATCCGCCCGATCCTCGGCACGCTCGCCCTGATCTTCGGCGCGGGCGCGGTGGCGGTGGCGGCGGCGCTGGCGCTCGAGCGGCTGCAGATCGGGCTCGGCGTGCTCCTCGCCGTGATGCTGGCGGGGCTGCCCGTCACGGTGCAGGGCGTGGCCGCGTTCGCGGAGAGCCGGTCGCTCCGGCCCCTCGCCGAGGCGGTGGCCCTGCGCGCCGGGCCCCGTGACGTGCTCGTGCACGAGGGGCCGCTCGAGAACAGCGCGTCGTGGCTCCTCGGCCTCCCGCGCGGGCGCGAGCCGGTGCGGATCGTGAACGGGCGCCAGTCGAACCTCGCGGTGGGCGCCACGTACCCGGAGGCGCGCGCGATCTTCTGGGACGGCCGGCGCCTCGCCGAGAGCTGGCGCGGCGCCGAGCGCCTGTTCCTCATCTCCACGCTGCCGCCCGAGCGGAGCGCGACCCGCGATCTGCCTCCGGACAGCGTCCACCTTCTCGCCGTCCGCGGCGGCCGCTGGCTCTACTCCAATCGGCAGTGACGGGGCCGATGGCCGCGGCGGACGGTGGCTCCGCGCCGACCGGCAGGGACGGCGCGGGCGGCGTTCGGCCCGGTGCTATCCTTGCCGGGTCACGCCGCCCATCGGTGGCCGCGGCGGCGGGAGGGAGCGGCGTGGGAGGACGGCCGTACGAGATCAAGGACGATCCCTGGTCGAGCCACGGGATCATGCTCGCGCGGCTGGGCCCGGGCGGGGGCCGGCGCGTCCTCGACGTCGGCGCGGCCGACGGCTTCCTCTCCGAGCGGCTCGCCGCCTCCGGCTGGCGCGTCACCGCGCTCGAGCGCGACGCGCGGCAGGCCGCCGCCGCGGGCGGGCGCGCGCACACGCTCGTCGTGGCGGACCTGGAGCAGGGCGTGCCGGCGCTGCCCGGACCGTTCGAGGCCATCGTGTGCGGGGACGTGCTCGAGCACCTGTCCGATCCCCTCGGCGTCCTTCGCGGCCTCACCGGGCACCTCGCCGCGGACGGCGTCGTCCTCGTCTCGGTGCCGAACGTCGCGCACCTCTGGATCCGGCTGTCGCTGCTCGCCGGACGCTTCGAGTACACGGACCGCGGCATCCTCGACCGCACGCACCTCCGTCACTTCACGCGGCGGACGTTCGTCGAGATGCTCCGCGACGCCGGCCTCGCGGTGAGTGAGCTCACCGCGACCCCGGTGCCCCTCGCCCTGGTGGTGCCGGAGCGCCTGCACGGGCGCTGGCTCGCCGCCGTCCAGCGGCTCGCCGCGGCGACGGCCCGCGGCTGGAAGGGCGGCCTCGCCTACCAGTTCGTGGCCGTCTGCCGGCCCGACGGCGCGCGCGCGCCGGCGGCGCCCGGCGCCGCCGCGCCCGCGCGACCGGCATGAGCCAGCCCAAGGTCGTCGTGGTGATGCCCGCCTACAACGCCGGGCGCACCCTCCGGCTGACCTACGAGGAGCTGCCGAAGGACTCGGTCAACCTCGTCATCCTGGTCGACGACGGCTCGACCGACGCCACGCTCGAGATCGCGCGGGGCCTCGGCCTCGAGGTCTTCGTCCACGACCGGAACTACGGCTACGGCGCCAACCAGAAGACGTGCTACACGGAGGCGCTGCGCGCGGGCGCCGACATCGTGGTGATGGTGCACCCCGACTACCAGTACGATCCGACGCTCGTGCCCGAGATCATCAAGCCCATCGTGACCGGGGTCGCCGACGTGGTGCTGGGCTCGCGGCTGGCCGGCGGGGGCTCGGCCGTCCAGCAGGGGATGCCGTGGTGGAAGTACGTGGCCAACCGCTTCCTCACGGGGATCGAGAACCGCGCGTTTTCGCTCTCGCTCTCCGAGTTCCACACCGGGTACCGGGCGTTCTCGCGAGAGGTGCTGGACACCGTCAACTTCCGGATGAACTCCGACGGCTTCGTTTTCGACCAGGAGATCATCGCGCAGGTGGTGGCGGCGAACTTCCGCATCGGCGAGATCGCCGTCCCCGTGCGCTACTTCGCCGAGGCGTCCTCGGCGAGCTTCCTCGACTCGTGCGTGTACGGGACCAAGATCCTCTGGGTGGTGACGCGCTACCTCCTCCACCGCTCGGGGCTCAAGCGCTCGCGCCGCCTGCAGGCGATCAGCCGCCGCTACGCGCGGATGCCCGACACCCTGCCGCCGCCGGAGGGCTAGTGTCCCTCGCAGAATGCGGTAACCGTCACGGGCCTCTATAATCCCACCGCTCGGCATTGGTCCGATGCTCGAGGCTCTAGTGTCCGGCTCCCGGCCCGATCGCGGGCCGCCTCCGAGGGGCCGGCGATGATCACGTCCCTCCTCGACCTCCTGATCGCTCTCGTCGCCGCCGCGCTCCTCGCCTCGCTCGCCACGGGCTGGGCGCGACCCGAGGACATCTTCCTGGCCCTGCTCGCGGCGCTCGCGCTCCGGCTGTGGGCGCGGCCGGCGCCCGTGCCGGACCTCCGTCCGCGGCGGGTGGTGGCGGTGGGCGTGATCGCCTACGCGTGCGTCTTCACCTTCGTCACCGTCAGCCGGCACGTGACGTTCGACACGCACGCGCTCGACCTCGGCTACTACGTGCAGCTCGTGTGGAGCCTCGCCACGGGACGCGGGCCGCGGGTGAGCCTGCCGGAGATGCACGCCTGGGGGGACCACCTCTCGCCGATCCTCTATCTCCTCGTCCCGATCTTCTGGGTGACCCCGGGGCCGGTGGCCCTGCTCGTCGCGCAGTCGGTGGCGCTCGCGCTCGGCGGCGTGGCCACGTTCGCGCTCGCGCGGCGGCGGCTCGGCGACGAGCGCCCGGCCGCCGCGTTCGCCGTGCTCTACCTCCTGAACCCGTCGCTCCACGGGATCAACGTGCGCGACTTCCACGCCGCCGCGCTCGCCATCCCGCTGCTGCTCGCCGCGCTCGCCTTCGCGGAGGCGCGGCGCTTCTGGCTCCTCGGCGGCGCGCTCCTGCTCACGCTGGCGTGCCGGGAGGACGCGGCGCTACCCGTGGGCGGCGTCGGCGCCTGGCTGGCTGTCCGTCACGGGTACTGGCTGGGCGGCGCCGCGCTCTCGCTGGGCGCCCTCGCCACGCTCGCCGTGCTCCTGCAGTGGGTCATCCCGTCGTATCGCCACGAGCCCTACAGCCACCTGTGGCGGTACACGGCCCACGGTCAGTCGCTCGGAGAGATCGTGGGGACGCTGCTCCTGCAGCCCGTCCGCACGGTCCAGTACCTGATGAGCGGCCGGCGCCTCGTGTACCTCGCCGCCCTCGGCGCCCCGCTCGCGTTCCTCCCGCTGCGGGCGCCGATCGACCTGGTGGGCGCGGCGCCCGCGCTCCTGCAGAACCTCCTGAGCAGCGACCCCATCCTCTTCCACCACCGCACGCAGTACCAGGCCTTCGTGCTGCCGTTCCTCGTCCTCGCCGCCATCGCCGGCTACGACCGCCTGGCCACGCGCCGGCCGGGGCGCTGGCCGGTGCGCGTCCTCGTCGTGGCCATGCTCGTCAGCCTGGCGCTGGCGTCACGGACGGTGAACCAGTTCGCGGTGACCCGCTGGCTCCCGTCGGCCGACGACCGCGCCGCCCATGCCGTGCTCGCCCGCGTGCCGCCCGAGGCCTCGGTGTCCGCGCACGAGCGCTACGTGCCCCACATGTCCCTGCGCCCGCTCGTGTTCGTGTTCCCGGTGGGCCTCGACAAGGCGGATTACGTGATGCTGCACGCGGCGAGCTATCCGTGGCGAAACCTGCCGGGCGTCACGCTCTCGTGGGAGGGCGACCGCGCGTCGATCGCCGTCACGGAGACCGGATCGACCCACGAGTACGTCGTGGTCGCCGAGGGAAGCTCGCAGCTCCTGCTGCGGCGCCGGTGACGGGGACGCCGCGCTCGAGCGCCGCGGGGCAGGGGCTCTGCGCGGCCGCAACAGCGCGCCGCGAGTGGGCGGCGGGGAGGCACCTGGGGTCGAGGCGGCCCTTCCCCTCCATCGGTCATCGGACCCCGCCCGCCCGGATGGAGCCCAGCCGCAACGGGGCAGCGCACGCGTGCGGCGTGGTCCCGCGACCCCAGGTGCCTCCCCGCCGCCCGCCCTCGCGCTCTTGTTGCGGCTCTGCGCGGGGCTACCGCGTAGGGGGCAGCGCGCGGGCGGCGGTCAGGCGGGCTCGGGGTTGGCGCCGCCCAGGATGTGGGACGCGTGGTGGTGGACGATCAGCCACACGCCGCCGCGGCGCTCGAACACGTTGGTGGCCAGGAGCGTCGTGACCGCGATGTTGCCCCCGGCCTGGGACAGGATGTTCTCGGTGCACGTGACCCACGCGATGTCGCCGTCCACGCGCGCGTCGACGTCGCCGATGGAAAACCGCATCTCGCGGCTGTCCTTGAAGATCGCCTCCCACGAGCGCCGGACGCTCTCCCAGCCCGAGAGCATCGCCCAGCCCGGATGAATGCAGCGGACGTGGTCGCCGTGCCCCCACAGCCGGTCCATCTCCTCGAGGTCCCGCGCCTCGAGCGTGCGGTAGAACCGCGCGTTCGCCTCCTCGACGTTGGGGGTGTCGTCGCCCGGGCTCACGGCCGCGAGACCACCACGGCGTCCCCGTCGAGCGAGACGGCGAGCCGCTCCAGGCGGGCGCCGGGGCAGGGGCCCTCCACGCACACGCCGGTGTCGGGGGCGAAGATCGCGCCGTGGGTGGCGCAGATCAGGTACCGGCCATCCTCCGTCCAGAACTCGTTGGGCCAGAGGTCGAGCGGCGTGCCCGCGTGGGGGCAGCGGTTCACGTAAGCATGGTAGCGGCCCTCGTGATTGACGACGAGCGCGCGCATCGCCCCCAGACGGAAGCTCGCCGTCTGGCCGGGCCCGAGCGACTCGGCGGGACAGCGCCAGGCGTGCACGTCGGACGCGGGATCCACGCCCAGGTTCTATCAGATCGATCCGGGAGTGTAAATGCGACGCGGCCCACGTCCGGGGGCGCGGGAGGGCGCGTGCTAGGATGGCCGAGTATGCTCGCCGTCGACGCGCGAGGTCTAGAGAAGACGTTCCGGAGCGGGTGGGTCCAGCGGCGCGTCAATCCCGCGCTCCGCGGCGTCGACCTCCAGGTGCCGCGCGGAGCGATCTACGGGCTCCTGGGCCCGAACGGGGCGGGGAAGACCACGCTCCTGTCCATCCTCGCCACGCTCCTCCTGCCCGACCGCGGCTCCGCGCGCATCCTGGGCCACGACGTCGTCGCCGAGAGCCTCGCCGTGCGCCGTCGTGTGAACATGGCCAGCGGCAACGCGTCGTTCGTGTGGAGCCTGCGGCCCCCCGAGGTCCTCCGGTTCTACGGCCGCCTCTACGGGCTGTCCGGCCGGACGCTCGCCGCGCGGGTGGACGACCTGCTCGAGCGGTTCGAGCTGACCGCCCACCTGCGCACCGAGTACAACGAGCTGTCGACCGGCCTCAAGCAGCGGCTGGCCCTCGCCAAGGCCCTGCTCAACGAGCCGGACGTGCTCTTCCTGGACGAGCCCACGCTCGGCCTCGACCCCGACGTGTCGATCCGCATCCGCGCCCAGGTCGCCGAGCTCCGCCGGACGCGCGGCACGACGGTGATCCTGACCACGCACTACATGCGCGAGGCCGATGAGCTCTGCGACGAGATCGCCTTCATCAAGGGCGGCCGGATCCTCGCCCAGGGCACGCCGGACGCCCTCAAGCGGCAGATCCGGCTGGGCGACGTGATCGCGCTGCGCCTGGATCCCGTCGAGCCCGCCGGCCTCGCCGGGATGCCCGGCGTCCTCGAGCTGCGGCGGCGCGGCGACCGCGTCGAGTGCACGGTGGACGCCGCGGACAAGCGGGTGCCCGAGATCCTCAGGTGGCTCGCCGACCAGGGGGTCGTGGTGCGCGAGTGCCAGGTGCGCGAGCCCGACCTGGAGGAGGTCTTCGTTGAGCTCGCCCGCTGAGGCGGCGGCCCCCGCGCTCGCCGAGACGCTCCGGCAGGAGTGGGTGCGGACGTCCGCCTTCGCCTACCGGAACGTCATCATGGCCCGCCGCAACGTGTTCTTCCTGTTCGAGCTGACGTTCTGGCCCGGCGTGGCCATGCTCTCGCACGGGCTGCTCACGCGCTTCCTCGACCTCACGCCGCAGATGACGGCGTTCATCCTGGTCGGCACGGTGGCGCTCTCCGCCGTGCAGGTGTGCCAGCTCGACGTGGCCTACGCGGTCCTCTTCGACATCTGGTCCAAGTCGATGAAGCACCAGTTCCTGACCCCAGTCGGCATCCGCCACCTCGCCGTCGGCGCATGGCTGGTCGGGGTCGCGCGGGGGATCGCCGTGTTCGCCCTCATGGCGGCGATCGGGACGTGGGCCTTCGGCTTCGACTTCCTCGGCTCGGGGGTCGCGAGCCTCGCCGTGTTCCTGCTCGGCTGCTTCCTCACCGCGCTCGCCGTGGGCCTCTTCGTGTGCACGCTCGTGCTGCTCTTCGGCACGCGCGCCGAGACGTTCGGCGTGGGCCGCCGTGAACTTCCTCGTGATGTTGGCCGGCGTGTACTACCCGGTGTCGGTCCTGCCGGAATGGGTGCAGGCGCTCTCGGCGCTGATCCCGCTCACGTATCTCCTCGACGCCATGCGGGCCGGGTACGGATTCCCGTCGAGCTTCGCGTATCCCGAGATGAAGGGGCTGGCCCTGGCGTGCGTCTACGTCGCCCTCGGCCACTGGGCGCTCGCCGCGGCCATCACGCACGCGCGGCGCAGTGGGCTCCTGCTCAAGCTCTCGGAGTGAGGGGCGGGCGAGCCCCGCTCGCCGGCCTCAGCGGCCGAGGAACTTCCGCACACTCTCCGCGATGCCAGCGGCGTCGAGGCCGTGCTTCGCATAGAGGCCCTTCGCGTCCCCCGACTCGCCGAAGCTCTTCACGGCCACGCGCTTGAGGGGCGTCGGCATCTCCTCGCCGAGGAGCTCGGCCACCGCGCCGCCGAGCCCGCCCGCCGGCGCGTGATCCTCGACGGTGACGACGTGCCCGGTCTTGCCCGCGGAGCGGAGGATCGTCTCCTCGTCGAGCGGCTTGATCGTGGACACGTTGATCACGTCGGCGTGGATGCCCTCGGCGGCGAGCGTCCGCGCCGCCTCGAGCGAGTTCCAGAGCGGCCCCCCCGAGGCGAGGATGCTCACGTCGTTGCCCGACCGGAGCGGATGGGCCCGGCCGAACTGGAAGCGGTAGCCCTCGTCGTGCACGGGCTCGAGGTTCTGGCGGGTGAGGCGGAGGTAGATCGGGCCGGGATGACCGGAGCCGGCGTGGGTGATCATCCGGATGATCTGCACGCGGCACTCGCGGGCGATCTCGTGGAGCTTCGGCAGGTCGGGCTTCACGCGAGTCCTCCATGGCGTGCGCGAGGGGATCGTGGACGGTCGGGTTTCACGCTATCGAGCCCCGCGCATCAGACCAATGCCGAGCGGTGGGATTGTAGGGGCCCGTGGCGGTTACCGTATTCTGCGAGGGTCATTAGTCCTCCGTGGCGTGCGCGATGGCGTCGACGTGGACACCGCGCACCGCGATCTCGGGCGCGTACACGACCTCGTCGGCGGCCCACACGAGCGTCCCCCGCGGGCGCTTGCCGACGCCCACGATGTCGCGGAGCACCCGCGTCACGTCGTCGTTGATGCGGATCACGTTGGCGGCGAGCGGCTCGGCGAGGCGGCCGTCGCGGATGATAAAGGAGTCGCCCACGACGGTGCAAGTGAACGCGCCCGCGCGGAGCCCGTTGATCGGGTACGTGTACCAGATGCGGCCCACGTAGAGCCCGTCCCGCACGCGCGCGAGGAGCTCGTCGCGCCCGAGGGGCGCCGCCGCCTCCACGAGCACGTTCGAGGCGGCCGCGCCGGGCTGGGTGTCGAAGGCGCGGCCCCCCATCCCGGTGTAGCGGAAACCGTTCCGCGCGACCAGGGCGGACGCGGCGCCGGCAGGATCCACGCCCAGCTTCTCGCGCGCCGCGGGGTCGTGGAGCAGGCGCTGCGCGTCGTACCACGTGGTGAGGAGCCCCACGAGGCGGCCGTCGCGGATCAGCTCGGTCCGGCCCGTGGGCAGCCCCTCGCAGGTGATGCCCTTCGAGCCCATGAGGCCGGGCAGGGCCCCATGGTCGGTGAGCGAGAGCTCGCGCGCCGCGACGGACTGGCCGAGCCGGCCGGCGAACGGCGTGGCCGCGGCGTAGAACGAGCTCGCGTGACACGCCGGCAAGACCAGGTTCGACAGGAGATCGGTCACGGGCTGCGGGCCGAAGACCACCGTGTAGTCGCCGGACGGCACGCGCGCGCCGCCGACGGCGGCCACCGCGGCCTGCGCGGCGTCCACGCCCGCCTCGTCGGTGAACTCGTGCAGACGCGTCCCCGTGGACCAGCCCGAGCCCTTGGCATCGCGCGTCTCCACCATGGCGGTGATGCCGCTCGTCATGAGCGTGGACTCGTCGGTCTGGACGCCGGGCAGGTGGGTCGAGGCGATCGCCATGCGCTCCTGCAGGATCGTCACGTCGCCGCCGCCGATGAGGCCGAGCCGCGCCAGGTCGGCCTCGGTGGGGACGAGCGCGGCCAGCTTGGACGACGCGAGGAAGGCGCCCAGCGCGCCGCGGAGCACCTTCCAGCCCGCCTCCACGAGGTCCTCGTCGCCGACCGCCATCAGCGCGGGGGTCGTGGTAGTCGAAGAGCGCCCGCCGCTCGGCGCCGGGGCGGGGGAGCGACACGAACTCCGGGTCCCGCACGGCGGCGCGCCGCGCCTTGGCGAACGCCCGCTCCGCGCCGGCGCGCGAGAGGTCGCTCGGCTCGGCGCCGAAGCCCAGGAGCACGCCGTCAGGGGAGTCCAGCGCGACCTGGATGCCGAGCCCGAGCGTCTCGGTGGACTTCGGCTCCTCGACGCCGTTGCAGGGGATGTGCGAGCTGTAGTTGAGGCGGCTCAGGAGGACGCCGTTGGCGGAGGCGAACACCTCGGCCTCCCGCACGCCCGGCTGCGCGGAGACGAGCTCGTGCGCGGCGGCCACCGCGCGCGCGAGGGTGGCGGCGTCGATCACGCGCGCCCGCTCCGCGGCGCGCCGGCGGCGACGCCCCGCCGTGAGCGCATCAGCCCTTCTTCCCGGGGGCGGACTCGGTGGGGTACTGCTTGGCGCGCCAGCCGGGGATGCCCTCGTCGAGGATCACCATGTTGCGGAAGCCCGCCTGGTACAGCACCTTGTTGGCCCCCCGGGCCAGCGTGTGCGGGCACGCTCAGTAGAGGGTCACCGTCTCCTGCCGGGGCACCTCGGCGAGACGGCGGGGCAATTCGCGGAGCGGGATGTTCCGGGCCCCGCGGATGTGGAGGTCGTCGAACTGCTCGCGCTCCCGCACGTCGATGAACACGACGCGCTTGCCCGCGTCGAGCATGGCCTTGGCCTCGTCGACCGAGACGTAGCGCTCCGGCACCTCGGGATCTCCCGCCGGCGCCACGGTGGCGGCCAGAAGCACGCCCACGAAGCAGAGCGCCGCCGGGATCTTCATCGGGCCCGCTCCCCGGTGAGCACGGCGCGCGTGCGCATCGTGGGACCGCCGTTGCCGAGCCGCCGCGTCTGCATGGGCTGGCCCTTTCCGCAGTTGGGGATCGGGTAGAGGCGGAAGTCACGGCCGACCGCGTCCACGTTCATCAGATAGGCGCGCGTGTCCGCCATGATGCCGCCGTCCCGGTACAGCCGCCCGAGCCGGCCGCGCTCGATCTCGTAGACGCGGCGCGCGGAGATCCGGAAGTTCTCGCGGCTCTCGGCGATCGACGGGATCTTGTGGCCCACGAGGTAGTAGCCGTGGTCCACGCCGGCGATGATGTCGGCGGGGTCGGCGTCTCCCGCCGCGAACACCGTGCTCGACATGCGCACGAGGGGGACGAGCCACGCCTCCGTGGCCTTCCAGTGCCCGTTCGGCGCGCCCCCGAAGACGGCCGCGGTCTGCCGGCTGTTCATGAAGCCGGTGAACACCCCGGCGTCGATGTGGACGACACGCGCGGCGGGGGTCCCCTCGTGGTCGTAGGCGTAGTGCCCGTAGCCGGGCAGCGACGGATCGGAGAACGCGCTGACGAGCGGCGAGGCGATGCGACGGCCGAGCTCGTGGCGCGTGAGGTCGCGGAGGAGCCACGACCGGCCCGCGTACGCCGTCTCCATCTTGAGCCCGCGGTCGAGCTCGACGGGATGCCCCACGATCTCGTGGGAGACGAGCGTGTTGTAGTGCGGGTCGGTGACGACCGTGACCTCGCCGGCGGCCGCGGGCAGCGCGGGCGCGCGCGCCAGCTCCGCGGCCTCCGCCCCCAGGGCCAGCGCGAACTCGGCGAAGGGCGGGGCGGGCATGAGGGGGTCGGCGATGCCCGCGGTCAGGATCTCCCAGCCGCGCTGGTGGCCGACGACGTCGTAGAGCTCCTGGCTGCCCTCGTCGCCGCCCGCCACCACGTAGCCGAAGCCCTGGGTCAGGGCGAAGGACTGGTCGATCAGGGCGCCCTCGGACGAGGCGAACAGCTCGCGCGCGAGCTGCGTCGTGGTGGAGATCGCGTTGTAGCGGACCCCGGGGTCGACGCCGGCGACGCGCCGAGAAACGTCGGTGGTGAAGCGGACCATCTCGTCGAGCGCCATGGCCCGGGGATCGACCTCGAACGTGGCCGCGACCACGTCGCGACAGACGCGGACGGGGGCCAGGCGCGTGTCGGCCAGGCACTCGCCGAGGCTCCCGAACTTGCCCCGGGCGTCGGCCTTGCCCTCCGCGTTGGCGAGCGCGCGACGATGCGCCGTCCGGAGGCCCTCGGCGAGGATCTCGCCGAGGCGGGGCAGGTCGGCCACGCCGAGCACGCGGCCGTAGTAGCCGGGCGCCACCGCGCGCGCGCCCGCGAGCACGCGGAGGCCCATGGCGAACGCGTAGTCGTCGCCCGCGCCCTTGGCCTCGCCGTTCTCGGCGGAGGCGTGCTTCGACTCCGCCACCTCGAGACGGAGGTCGGCGTAGGCCAGGTGGGGCAGGGCGCGCGCCCGCACGGTCACGGTCTCCTCGGCGAGGGCGGCGATGTCGCCGATCAGCTCGGTGCGGATGCGGTCGGTCACCGGAACACCACGAACGGCTCCACCCAGACCGTCTCCCCGGCCGCGACGTCGCCGCGCTCCTCCTCGAGCACGATGAAGCAGTCGGCCTGCACCATCGAGTACAGGATTCCCGATCCCTGGGGTCCGGTCGTCCGGACCTCCCAGCCCTGGCCGGTCTGGGCGAGGATGCCGCGCTTGAACTCGCGGCGGCCGGTACGCTTGCGCAGGGGCTCGACGCTCACCGCGGGGAAGCGCGGCCCGAACAGCTCGCGCCGCCCCGCGCGCTTCCACAGCGCGGGACGCACGAAGAGGTGGAAGGTGAGCATCGACGCCACCGGGTTGCCGGGAAGGCCGAAGAACTGGGTGCCGCCGATGTGGCCCGCGGCGAGCGGACGCCCCGGCTGCATCGCCACCTGCCAGAACTCGATCCCACCCGTCTCCCGCAGCACCGACTTCACGAGGTCGTAGTCGCCCACCGAGACTCCGCCCGACGTGAGCACGACGTCGGCGCGGCTCGCGGCATCGGCGAGCCGCTCGGACAGCTCGTCGAAGGTATCGGGGACGATGCCCAGGTCCACCGGCTCGGCGCCCGCCGCGGCCACGAGGCCCCACAGCGAGAAGCGATTCGAGTCGAAGATCTGGCCGGGCTTGAGCGTGGTGCCCGGCTCCGCGACCTCGTCGCCCGTGGACAGGATGGCCACGCGCGGGCGCTGGCGCGCCACCACCTGCGGCAGCCCGAGCGACGCGACGAGCCCGAGCTCCTGCGGCCGGAGCACGGCGCCGGCGGGGACGACCACGTCCCCCGCGCGCACGTCCTCGCCCCGGTAGCGCACGTTCACCGCGCGATCGAGCGGCGGCACGGTGAGGCGAGCGCCCGCCCGCTCGACGATCTCCTGCGGGTAGACGGTGTCCGCGCCCGCCGGCATGGGTGCGCCGGTCATGATCCGGATGGCCTGGCCCGCGGCGAGCGTGCCGTCGAACACGGTGCCCGCCGGCAAGTCGCCCACGACCTCGAGCGTGGCGTGGCCCGTGGCCGGGATGTCGCGCGAGGTCACGGCGTAGCCATCCACGGCGGAGTTGTCGGTGGGCGGCACGTCCATGGTGGCGCGCACGTCCTCGGCGAGGACCCGACCCAGGGCCCGGGCGAGGGGAACGACCTCGGGCGGCGCGACGGCGCGGACCTGCGCGAGGATGTGCGCCTGCGCGTCCTTGACCGAGATCATGGGCGTCATTATACCGGGCCGTCGAAGGCCGGAACCCGCGTGCTACGATCGCGCGCGATGCGCGCGCCGTGCCCGGAATGCGGCTGCTTCTACCTGGATCTCGCCGCGTGCCCCCGCTGCCCGGCCACCGCCGGGGCAGCGGCCGTCCCCGTGCCCGCCGGGTTCTGGCGGCGCGGCGTCGCGCTCCTCGTGGACTACGGCCTCGTCCTGGTCGCGCGCGCCGCCCTGGTGGCCTCGGCGCGGGCGATGCTCGGGAGCGGCGCGGAGTCCTCCCGCGTGTTCGGCGTCGCGACGTGGGCCTTCCCGGCGCTCTTCGGCTTCGTGTACGCCGTGCTGTCGCACTGGATCTGGGGCCAGACGCTCGGCAAGATGGCGCTGTCGGTCCGCGTGGTGATGCGGGACGGCAGCCCGCTGCCGCTTCCCGTCGCCGTCGGGCGCCAGTGCGGCTTCGTCCTGTCCATCGTCGTCCTCGGGCTCGGTCTGGCGCTGGCCGCGCTCCGCGCCGACCGTCGCGCGCTCCACGACCTCCTGGCCGGCACGCGCGTCGAGCGGGCCAGCGCTGACCCCACGGATCCCCGGCGCGCCCGCGTGCTATAGTCCGCGCGTGCCGTTGCCGCTGTCGCTCCGCAACACCCTCGCCGAGCTGATCCTCGACGCGCTCCACGACTCCGAAGCCCGGGCCGCTCTCGCCGCGCTCTGCGCGGTCTGCGACGACCCGCGCGCGCTCGCGGCGGCGCCCCCGCCGGCGCGCTTCCCCGTGGACCTCTTCGAGGCCCGCGACGACGGGCTCGCCGCGAAGGACGCCGCGCACGGCGGCGAGATGTGCGCGCGCGCGCGACGCGGCTGGGCGGTCGTGCGCGAGCGCCCGCTCGACCCGCCGCATGCGCCGCTGCCCGTCGCCCTGTCCGCGGCGGCGGCGCTCTTCGACGGTGGTCTCTATTTCGAGACGCACGAGCAGCTCGAGCCGCACTGGATGCGCGCCCACGGCGAGGCGCGCGACGCGATCCAGGGACTGATCCAGGTCGCCGTGGGGTTCCAGCACCTCGCCAACGGCAACCCCGCGGGCGCGCGTGCCCTCCTGGGCGAGGGCGCGGCCAAGCTGGCGGGACGCCGCCTCGCCGGCCGTGACCTCGACGCCTTCGCGCGCGAGACGCGCGGGTGCCACGACGAGGTGATGGCGCTGGGAGACCAGGCGAGCGCGCGCTTCTCCTGGACCCAGGTGCCGCGCTTTCCCGCCGTCGCGTGATCCCTGCGCGATCTCCGGGCATGGGCCCGACGACGTACGCCGTGTGACCCCTCGCGTGAGGGAGATCCCGCCCCGTGCGCGTCCTTGCCTCAGCCAATTCCCAGGCTCGAGATCCGGGTGGACGGGGGTCAGGGCGTCCCCACTCATCTCAAGGAGGTGATCCTAAGGGTGTGAAATGGAGTCATTTCCACCGTAAGGATTTCCTTGACAGCCCCATTTGACGAACGTAGGGTATGGGCCATGTTTTCAGGGCATGTACCATAGTGCCCCTATTGACTTGGTGTCCGGGGCATTATGCCCCATGCGCCGCCGGTGAGCCTGGGCGGGTGACGCTCGCGGTTCTGGGTGCGGCAGGAGGTTCGTGATGCCCGCTAAGCTTTTCGTCGGCAACCTATCGTTCCAGGCCACCGAAGAGGACCTTCGAGAGCTCTTCCAGCAGTCCGGCACGGTCGAGTCCGTCCGGATCGTCACCGATCAGTTCACCGGGCGCCCGCGCGGCTTCGGCTTCGTCGAGATGGCGACGAAGGAGGAAGCGGCGAAGGCCGTCGAGATGCTGAACGGACGGCTCTTCCGCGACCGCAACCTGGTCGTCGACGAGGCGCGGCCGCAGCCCGCGCGGACGGGTGGAGCGCCCCGATCGGATCGTGGTGGCTCGCGCCCCGGCGGATCGAGCGCCGGAGGCTGGCGCCGCTAATGACCTCGCAGAATACGGGAACCGTCACGGGTCTCTACAGTCCCACCGCTCGGCATTAGTCCGATGCGCGGGGCTCATTAGACCGAAGCGGGCAAGAGACCCCGGGGGCGACCCTCCCGGGGTTTTTTCTCGCGCTTGTATACTCATCATGTGAGGAGTATATTGCGATCCATGAATCGCCCCGGCGTTCCCGCTCCAGGCTTCGCCAAACGCATCGGCCCCGTCGTCGACGAGCGCCGGAACGCCGAGTTCCAGGCGCTCGAGAGCACGGACCTCATGAACCGCCTCAACGGCGCATCGATGCCGTTCGACTGGACGGTGAACCCGTATCGCGGCTGCGAGGTCGGCTGCCGGTACTGCTATGCCCGGCCCACCCACGAGTACCTGGGCCACGTCGACCCCAGCGAGTTCGAGGAGCGCATCTACGTCAAGAGCGTGGACGAGGCCCGCCTGCTCCATACCCTCCGGCGCGCGCGTGACGCGGACCAGGAAGTCGCCATCGGCACCGCCACCGATCCCTACCAGCCGGCCGAGGGACGCTTCCGGGTGACCGAGACGGTGCTGCGGGCCATCGCCCGCGTGCCCGGCCTCAAGGTCGGGATCACCACCAAGAGCACCTCGGTCACGCGAGACCTGCCGCTTCTCGCCGAGATCGCCGCCGCCGCCCGGCTCATCGTGAACGTCTCCTTGATCTCGCATGGACGCGGACCTTCTCCGGCAGCTCGAGCCTCGCGCCCCGCGCCCCGATCTCCGCCTCCGCGCGCTGTCCATGCTCCACCAGGCCGGCATCCCGGCGCGGCTCTTCGTGATGCCGGTGTTGCCGTACCTGACCGACGGGGAGCCCGGCCTGCGAAGGCTGCTCGAGGCGGCGGCGCGCGCCGGCGCCGGCGAGGTCATCTGGAACGTGCTCTTCCTCCGCGGCGCCACCCGCCCGTTCTTCCTCGACTTCCTGAGGCGGGAGATGCCGTGGCTGGTTCAGCGCTACGTGGCGCTCTACGCGGGCGGCGCGTATGCGGCGGCGGAGTACCGGCAGGAGGTGGACCGGCTCATGGAGCGGCTCGGACGCGAGGCCGGACTGAGCGGCCTGACCCGGGAGGAACGCGTGAAGCGAGAAGGGGGAGGCCGGTCGCGGCAGCTCGCGCTGTTCTGGTAGCGCGCGCGGTCAACTCGGCAGGTCGCGCCTCTTCATGCCTGTAGGTCGAGCGTCAGCTGGACGGGCCCGTTCTGGGCGTCGTCCTCGGTGGGAGCCCGGAGCCCGTCGCGCTCGATGAACGGGCGGAACTTCTCGTAGAGGTCCCGGAGCTTTGCGATGTAGTGCGCGGTGTTCTCGTCGGGCGCCGACGGGTCCCACGCCGTCGCCAGCTTGGCCGCCTCGCTCACCTTCACCGGTCTGCCGCCCGCCACGTAGTAGGACACCTGGTCGCCGGCCTGGTACGAGCGTTCGGCGGCCAGCGCCAGCTCGTAGGGCGCCGCCGGGTTCCGCTTTCCCTCCTCCACCTTCTCGCGATAGGCCTCGGGCGACTCCTGCAGCGTCTCCGTCTTCATGAACTGCCGCACCGGGACCCGATGCGCCAGGAAGCTCTCCTCCCAGCGGCGCGCGAGGGCCGGGATCTCCTCCCGCCGGCCTGTCGAGCAGGAGCCGGAACACCTCCTCCATCCACTGCCGCTGGAACAGCTCGATGCCGCGGGAGCGGAAGCCGGAGCCCTTGATCAGGAGCTTCCCGTGGTCGTCGAGGAGCGCGTAGTTCTTCATCTTGTAGCTGAACATCGCCCCGTAGCGTCCGCTCAGCTCGAGCTCGATCCCGCTGGGCAGGGCGCCGGCGAGCGACGCGAGGAGCGAGTCCTCGTCGGGCCCCTCGGGGGGCGGGACGAAGTAGAGGCCGTCGGTGTCGACCTCGATGACCGTGCCGCCGAGCTCGCGGAGCCGGTCCACGAGAGACATGACGACGCGGCGCCCTTCGAGCGTGACGCGGTTGGCCGCCTCGAAGTCGTTCCAGTGGCCGAGCGAGAACCCGAGGTAGCCGTAGAACGAGTTGATGAGGATCTTGAAGGTCTGCTGCAGGGCGCCGAGCAGGAGCCGATCGCCCGGGTCGGCGGCGGTCCGGGCGAGCCGCTTGGCCGAGACCCGGAACTCGCGAAGGTCGCCCAGCAGCGAGCTCCAGATGCCCAGGCGATCGGCGGACGGCGCGATGCCCTGCGACAGCATGATCGACGGGTAGAGGGACGTCACGTCGGCGTGGAGCACGTCCCGGGCGACGCCCTGGCAGAACACCGCGGTGTAGCCGCCCGCCACTCCGCTCGGGGGCCCGGGCCGCGGCACGGACTGGCCCCGGTAGAGGTACTCGCGCATCAGCAGGGCGTCGACCTTGGTCGCGTTGCCCCGCAGCACGACCGACTCGTAGTCGAAGGGCAGGGCCTGCGCCTGCACGAAGTACGGCGCGGAGAGGAGGCGCGAGACCTCGAGCGTCTCGAGCACGTCGTCGCGCGCATAGGCCATCAGGCGCTCGGGGTCCTCGGCGAACACCCGCGGGATGTCCTCGGGGGGCAGGTAGGTCCGGTCGGGCGCGGCCACGCCGAAGTGCCGCGCCACGTCCTTCAGCCCATAGGACGGCAGGTCGCGCGCGCCCACGTCGTAGAGCTGGGAGAGGAGCCACGTGTCGACGATGTGGCGACCCGCGACGCCGTACCGCCGGTAGCCGATCGTGCGCTCCGCCACCTGCATGCGCGAGGGATGGCCGGTCAGGAGCGAGCCGTCGCGGCCCCAGGCGAGCGGCACGCCGTGTCGACGCGCCCGCGCCTCGAGGTACTCCAGGTCGAACCGGAAGATGTTGTGGCCCTCGAGCACGTCGGGGTCACGCTCGCGGAGCAGCCGCCCGCACTCGGCGAGGAGCTGCGCCTCCGAGGCCCGCGCTCCCGACAGCACGGTGCTCCACCCGGACGAGTCGGCCAGGGCGATGGCCACGATGCGATCCGCCCCTCGGCCCGCGTTCGGGAACTCGAAGCCCGGCGCCGTCGTCACCTCGATGTCGAGCGCGAGGCGCCGGAGGTCCTCGAAGCCCATGCCGCGGAACGACGTGCGGCCGGTGCGGAGCAGGAACTGCTGCACGGGGTCGTTGAAGAACCGGTACGGCGCCTCCGGCGCGCCGGACGGATGGCCCGTGAGCTGGCGACAGTGCTCGCGAGCACGGAGGGCGGCGCCCCACGACGCGAACGTCGCGAGCCAGCCGAACGCGCCGTCGCCCTCGAGCCGCTCGACCGGGGCGGGCTCCGCGTGATCACGGAGGAGGCCGGGGTCGCCGAGGAGCATGAACGGCGAGAAGGGGAGCGCCTCGGTGACGACGCCCGCGTCGCGCCGCGCGTAGCAGGTCATGACGCGGTCGCGGGGGACGAAGGCGAGCAGCCGGGGAGCGGGATCGCGCCCGAACAGGATCGGGTTCGCGTAGAAGCGCTGAGCGAGGTTCAATTGCGCTGACGGATGAGGAGCTCGACGCGGACCAGCTCGCGGCGGGCCGGCTCGTAGCGCGGCTCGACGCCGAGCGCCCCGCGGAGCTCGCGGACGGCCTCCATCAGGCGGTCCTGCTTCACGTAGATGCGCGCGAGGTTGAAGAACGGGTACTGGCGGGGCTCGTACCGCCGCGCGCGCTTGGCGCGCTCCAGCCACGGGATCGCCTCGTCGACGCGCCCGAGCTCGATGAGGTAGGCGCCGATGTCGTTGTACGGGTTGCCGAAGTCCGGATCCACGGCGATCGCGGTGTGGCACTCCGCGATGGCGTCCTCGTGCCGGCCCTGGAAGCTGTAGGTCCAGCCGAGGAACGTGTGGGCCTCGGCGGTGGGGTGGCTCGCGATCGACCGGCGATAGTGCTCGATGGCTTCCTCGAGCCGGCCCGCCATCTGCGCCTCGTACCCGCGCTGGAAGTGCGTCTGCGCGGCCTCGACGGCGTCCTGGTCCTCGCTCATCCCGTCACCGCATCCGTCTCGGCGTGGCCATCTTCCGCTCGGATTCTACTCCAGTCGCCGGCGGCCGGAGACGGCGTCGGCGCGCCGCGCGGCGCTCGCGCGTTGCGTGGCGCGGTGGCGCCGTGCTAGCGTGAGCGCTCCCATGGGTGCGTGCGCGTCCAAGCAGGAGCTGCGCGAGCGCGTGTGGCGCGCGCTGGAGATCGCCGGGGCCGCCCGCTTCCCGGGCGCCAAGGGGCGCATCCCCAACTACTCCGGAGCCGAGCGCGCCGCCCTCGAGCTGCCGGGCATTCCCGCGTGGAAGCGCGCGCGCGTGGTCAAGATCAACCCTGACGCCGCGCAGCTGCCGGTCCGCCGCCTCGCCCTCCGGGAGGGCAAGCTCGTGTACATGCCCGTGCCCCGGCTCGCCGCGGCGGAGTGCTTCATCGAGCTCGATCCCGCGCGGCTCGGCGCGAACCTGTCGCGCGCCGCCACCATCAAGGGGGCGGCGGCGCACGGCCGCGCGCTCACGCCCGAGGCGATGCGCCCGATCGACCTGGTGGTGTGCGGCTCGGTGGCCGTCAACGGGCTGGGGGCCCGCGTCGGCAAGGGCGGCGGCTACTCGGACCTCGAGTACGGCCTCCTGCGGGAGCGCGGGCTCCTCGGCGAGCGCACGCCCGTGGTGACCACCGTGCACCCGATCCAGGTCGTGCCCCACGCCATCGAGACCCTGCCGCACGACATCGTGCTCGACTGGGTCGTCACCGCCGCCGGCCCCATGCGCTGCGCCTCCGGGCTGCCGCGGCCGCGCGGGATCTACTGGGACGACCTCGACGACGAGAAGATCGAGAGCGTTCCCATCCTCGCCACCCTCGCGGCGGCGCGACGCGCTCGCTGACCCGACCCTCACAGGAAAGGACCCGGCATGGACCTCGGACTCAAAGGAAAGGTCGCCTTCGTGGCCGCGGCCAGCAAGGGCATGGGCCGCGCGTGCGCGCTGGGCCTGGCCGCCGAAGGCGCGCGCGTCGCCATGTGCGCGCGGACGGCGTCCGCCCTCGACGAGGCCGCCGCCGACGTGCGGAAGCAGACCGGCGCCGAGGTCGTGGCCATCCCCGCCGACCTGTCCCGCGCCGCGGACGTCGCGCGGGCCGTCGCGCGGACGCGCGAGACCCTCGGCGACGTGGACATCCTCGTCGGCAACGTCGGCGGGCCGCCGCCCGGCAACTTCGACCAGATGACGGACGAGCAGTGGACGCAGGCCTTCGAGCAGGTGCACATGTCCACCGTCCGGCTCATCCGGGACGTCCTGCCCCGCATGCGCGCGCGGAAGTGGGGGCGCATCCTCGCCATCCAGTCCAGCTCGGTGAAGCAGCCGGTGGACGGCCTCGTGCTGTCCAACGGGATCCGGCCCGCCGTCGCCGGCCTCTTCAAGACGATCGCCGGCGACGTGGCCGCCGACAACGTCACCGTGAACATGGTCCTGCCCGGGCGGATCATGACCGACCGGTTCCTCCACCATCAGGCGGAGCGGGCGAAGGCGGCGGGACGCACGCTGGAGGAGCAGATGAAGGTCGGGGCCCTGGACATCCCGGCCGGCCGCGTCGGCCGGCCCGAGGAGTTCGCCGCCGTCGTCGTCTTCCTGGCCTCCGAGCGCGCGTCGTACGTGACGGGGACGGTGGTCCAGGTGGACGGGGGCCTGATCAAGAGCGTCGTGTAGGGCCGTGCTCGCCCGCCCCTCGATGACGACCCCCGCAGGGACAATGGCCCTCGCGACCCGTCCGCGATAGCGGACGCGCCGGCACGGCCGCGGCGACCGCCGATGCTCATCGCGTGGTGGGGAGCCCTCCGCGGGTTCTACAACCACAACGGCTTCTTCCTCGCCGCCGGGCTCGCCTTCTACTTCCTGATCTGCCTCATCCCCACGCTGTTCCTGTTCGTGTCCCTGGCCGGCTTCGCGCTCTCCAGCGAGGCGGCGAGCCAGGCCGTGCTCGACCGTCTCGGGCAGATCGTGCCCGTCTACCGGCACGAGATGAAGGAGATCCTCGCCCGCATCATCGCCACGCGGAGCCTGTCCGGGCTGGTCGGCACGCTCATCCTGGTGGTGTTCTCGAGCCAGATGTTCGGCGCCCAGCGGTTCGTCCTCAACCAGGTGTTCAGCGTGCGCCGGGGCCGCGGGATCTTCAAGGGCATGGCGAGCGACACCCTGATGATCTTCGTGATGGGGGCGCTGTTCTTCTTCAGCATCGCCGTCACCGACCTCGTGGCCTGGCTCCGGGTCTTCGTCTTCTCCCCGGGGATCCCGCGCTTCTGGCTGCGCAGCCTCACCATCGCCATCGCGCTCGGCTTCAACACCGTGCTCTTCTTCGTCGCCTACCGCTACTTCCCCTCGCGCTCCGTCGACGCGTGGCCCACCCTGTGGGGCGCGCTGCTCGCCAGCGTGCTCTGGGAAACCGCGAAGCAGGTCTTCCGCTGGTACATCCTGACCTTCGGCGTGTACGACCAGCTGTACGGTACGCTGGGGGCCCTCGTGGCCCTCAGCATGTTCGTGTACTACTCCGCCATGGTGTTCATCCTCGGCGCCGAGTACACCGCCGCGCTCGAGGCTCGATGGCGCGGCCGCTCGTAGCTGTGCTAGGGTGAGCCATCCAAGATCGGCCCAGGCGAGCGCCGTCCTGCGCGGGCCGCGCGGCGGCGGCGGACCAGGGCGCTGGGCCACTTCACAGGGCGGAGGACACTCATGCTGCTGGCGGACAAGGTCGCGGTGGTGACGGGAGCGGCGCGGGGGATCGGGCGGGAGATCGCCCTCCTGATGGCGCGGCACGGCGCGAAGGTCATCGTCAACGACTTCGGCGGCGCGGCGGACGGCACCGGCGCCACGGCCACTCCCGCCGACGAGGTGGTGAACGCGATCAAGGGGCAGGGCGGCCAGGCCGCCGCGTGCTACGACTCGGTGGCGAGCATGAAGGGCGGCGCCAATATCGTCCAGGCCGCCCTCGATCACTTCGGCGGCGTGGACATCGTCGTCAACAACGCGGGCATCCTCCGCGACCGCATGATCTTCAACATGACCGAGGAGGAGTGGGACGGCGTCATCAACACCCACCTCAAGGGGACCTTCGCGGTGACGCGGGCGGCGTCGCCGCACATGCGCGAGCGGAAGTGGGGGCGCATCGTCAACATGACCTCCACCTCGGGGCTCGTCGGCAACGTCGGCCAGGCGAACTACGCCGCGGCCAAGCTCGGCATCGTCGGCTTCACCAAGGTCGTCGCCCTGGACATGGCCCGCTACAACGTCACCGCGAACTGCATCTCGCCGTTCGCGTGGACGCGCATGATCGGCACCATCCCGACCGAGACCGAGGCGCAGAAGGCCCGCGTCGAGAAGATCAAGAAGATGGGCCCGGAGCACATCGCCCCCGTCGCGGTGTTCCTCGCTTCCGAGGCGGCCAAGGAGATCTCCGGCCAGGTCTTCGGCGTGCGCGGCAAGGAGATCATGCTCTTCAATCACATGCGGCCGGCGCGGAGCCTCCACCACGACGCCGGCTGGACCCCCGAGCGCCTCGCCGAGATGTTCCCCGGCACCCTCCGCCATCATCTGGCTCCACTGGAGACCTCGGGGCAGTTCTTCAACTACGATCCGCTCGTGTGAACTCGGAGGGGGAGCGGCCGCCCCGCGCAACGGCGGGGTCAGACCCTCGCGCAACGTAGGCGACGACGGCGAGCAGCAGGACGGAAGCGGCGCTCACGGCGAGGCCTGCCCATTCGGGGAGACTCGGGGCGTAACGGAGCTCCACGTCGCCGGCGGCGGGGGGGCGCTCCACCTCGAGGAGGCCGGTGACCCCGCGGCGAGTGGAGAGGTCGCCGGCTGCGACACGCGCCCGCCAGAGCGGCGAGTAGCCGATGCCGGTGACGATCCACGGTCCGGTCCCCATCGCCTCGACCCGCACGCGGTCCGGCTCCAACCACAGGGGCAGGGGCGCGGCCGCCTTCGAGGAGAACACCAGGAAGGGTCCGACGCGACGGGCCTCGCCGAAGCGCCCGCCGGGGCCGAGGAATCCCAGGCGGTCCGCGTCCTCGTCCAGCGCCACCACGACGGACACGCGGAACGCGTCGGCCAGTCGCTCGAACTGCTCGGTTCGCAGGACGCCGAGCGCCGTGCCGAACAGGGTCACGCCGTCCCGCTGCTCGACGAGCATGGTGATGGGCGCCACCGGCGAGCCCCGGTAGACGAAGCCGGCCACGGGCGACGGGTGGGTGAACGTGCCGTTGACGATCTCGCGTCCCGCGCGGAGCGGGGTGAGCGCGGTGATGTGTGAATGCGCACGCCACCACTCCCGCCGGTACTCGAGCGGCACCGAGGAGCGCACGAAGAGGACCCGGCCGGGCGGCGCCCGTCGCAGCGCCTCCCAGAGCGCATCGAGGCGCGTGCCCGCGACCACCTCCGCGTAGGTCGGCCACTGGCCGCGGACCGGCCAGAGCGACAGCGTGGGCTCGTTGCGCCCGGCGGGAAGCAGCGCGACCACGCAGGCGATCGCGCCGAGCGCGAGCCCCCACGGCGGCAGCGCGGGAACGAGCCGCGCGAGGGCGGCGAGGCCCACCGACGCGCCGAGCACCAGGGCCAGGACCACGCCGTCGGCCACGCGGTCGGCGGGAAGCCAGCGCGCGCCGAGCTCGCCGAGGAGGGCGTCAGACGGCCACCAGCCCGACGGCCGCGGGCGCCAGGGCGAGCAGCCAGCCGATGCCGCGATCGGCGTCGGCGCGGCGCGCGTGCCCGACCCAGGCCGCGGCGGTGGCGGCGGCGAGCACGGCGAGCAGCGGATAGTCGGCGAGACGGCGCGCGAGCCCGGACAGCGACGCGTCGCCCCAGGCGAGCGGCAGCGTCATGTCGAAGCGGCTGACCAGGGGCGTGAGCCAGAACGCGGTCAGCCCCGCGCCGAGGCCCAGGACGAGACCGGCGTGGACCGCGCGGCTCTCGGGAGGGCCGGGCGCGACGGCGAGGGCGAGGAGCACCATGGCCGCGGCGAGCGGCGCGTGCGCGGGGTGGGCGAGCACGATGGCCGCGAGGACGACGGCGGGCACGAGGGGCGACCGCGACCGCCCCTCGATCCACCGGACGAGCGCCAGCGCGAGGAACGGCAGCAGACCCCAGCCGAGCCGCGCGGCCACCAGGCCCCAGCGGAGCCCTTCCTCGACGCCGCTGCGCGTCTCCGCCGAGATCGTCATGGCCACGAGGGCACCGGGAAGGGCGAGCCACCCGCTGCCGAGCGCCCGCGCGAGGAGCACGTAGGTGCTCAGGCCGGGCAGGAGGAACACGCACCAGAGGAGCGCCTGGTACGCCGCCTCGGGAGAGAGAGCGCGCGCGGACCCGAGATGGAGCAGCGCGCCCAGGTAGGCGAACCCGGGCGGATAGAACTGGAGCTCCGGATACCCGGCCCACCAGCCCGGGTTCCAGCGCCACGGCGCCGGGCCGAGCGTGACGGCGTGCCACACGCGGTAGAGCTGGCCGGGATGATCGTCGAAGACGAGGAGCCCGCGCCCGAGCGCCGTCCACGCGAACGCGAGCCCGTACGCCAGGAGCAGCGCCGGCGGAAGGATCCGCCCGAGGAGGTCGAGGGCTGACCGTGGGCCGGGCGCCGCTCGCGGCCCGCGCGCGCCGTCCGTCACGCTCCGGACCTGTCTCGCGTCCCTTCGCGCGCGTTCACGGTGCGCCGATCATACGCGATGCGTTGACATTTCCCGTGCGCGCGTGTCTAGTAGGCGAAATCGAACGGGCCCGGCGCGATGTCGTGTTCGCGCGCCGGACAGGAGGAGAGGCGGATGGAGGTTCTCGTCAGGATCCCGACTCCGCTCCGCACGGTCACCAAGGGCGCGGCGGAGGTGCACTCGGCCGGTGACAACGTCGCCGGCGTGATCGACGATCTCGAGCGCCAGTATCCGGGCATGCGCGACCGGCTCCTCGAGGCCAACGGCAGCGTCCGCCGGTTCATCAACCTGTACGTCAACGAGGAAGACATCCGCTTCCTCGACGGGGTCAAGACGTCGCTGAAGGCGGGAGACCAGGTGTCCATCGTGCCCGCGATCGCCGGGGGCGCGTAAGCGGGCGGGCGGCCCGCATCATTCGCGAATGAAGACGGATCCTGAAGGGCGCGTGAGTCCGCTGAGCCCGGTCCTGCACAGGCCGCGGTAGGGCGTCGGGCATGCGCGGCATCTCCCAGCGAGTGCAGGGGTTCACCGAGTCGGTGATCCGCGAGATGACGCGCGTCAACAACCAGTACGGCGGCATCAACCTCGCCCAGGGCATGCCGAACTTCCCGCCGCCGCCGGAGCTGGTGCAGGCGGCGCACCGCGCGCTCGACGGCGACTTCCATCAGTACGCGATCACCTGGGGCACGCCGAGCCTGCGTCAGGCCATCGCGGAGAAGTACCGCCGCTTCTACGGCATGGAGGTGGAGCCCGACCGCCACCTCACCGTGTGCTGCGGGTCCACGGAGACCATGCTCGCCACGCTCCTCGCCGTGCTCAATCCCGGCGACCAGGTCATCGTCTTCGAGCCCTTCTACGAGAACTACGCGCCAGGATGCATCATCGCCGGCGCCGAGCCGATCTGGGTGCCCCTCGAGCCGCCCGACTTCTCGTTCGATCCCGACCGCCTGGCCCGGGCGGTGACGCCGCGCACGCGCGCCATCATCTTCAACAGCCCCAACAACCCCTCGGGCAAGGTCTTCTCCCGGGCGGACCTCCAGGTCATCGCCGACCTCTGCCTCGAGCACGACCTGGTCGCCATCACCGACGAGATCTACGAGCACATCGTGTACGACGGCCTCGGCCACACCCCGATCGCGACGCTGCCCGGCATGGCCGAGCGCACGGTCACGATCTCGGGGATCTCGAAGTCGTACTCGGTGACGGGGTGGCGGATCGGGTACGCCGTCGCGAATCCCGAGCTGTCGGTGGGGATCCGGCGGGCCCACGACTTCATCACGGTGGGAGCGCCGCACCCGCTCCAGGAGGCGGCCGTCACCGCGCTCCGGTTCCCCGACGCGTACTACACGTACCTGCGCGAGAGCTACCAGGCGCGCCGCGATCTGCTCTTCGGCCAGGTGGAGTCCGCGGGCTTCGTGGCGTGGAAGCCGAGGGGCGCGTACTACATCCTGACCAACGTCGCCCACTTCATGAAGCAGCACGGCTGCGCCGACGACACCGAGTTCGCGATGTTCCTGATCAAGGAGATCGGCGTCGCGACCGTGCCCGGCTCCTCCTTCTACGCGCATCCCGAGCTCGGCCGGACGAAGATCCGGTTCTGCTTCCCGAAGACCGACGACATGCTGATCGAGGCGGGCCAGCGCCTGCAGAAGCTCGCCCGTTGACTGGCTGGTGCCGGCCGGCGGGCCAGCGCCTGCAGAAGCTCGCCCGTTGACTGGCTGGTGCCGGCCGGCGGGCCAGCGCCTGCAGAAGCTCGCCCGTTGACTGGCTGGTGCCGGCCGGCCGGCCAGCGCCTGCAGAAGCTCGCGCGTTGACCCGGCTGCGGGCCGCCGCCCGCGACATCCTCGACGCCGCCCTCGCCGCTGCCGACACCCGTCCCCTCGTGGAGCGTGCGCTCGCAGGCCTCGCGCTTCCACGCGGTCGCCTCGTCGTCGTCGGGGCCGGGAAGGCCTCCGGCGCGATGGCCGACACGGTGGAGCGCGCCCTCGGCGACCGCATCGACGCCGGTCTCGTCGTGGTCAAGGACGGGTACGCCGTTCCTACGCGGCGGATCCGCATGATGGAGGCGGGCCACCCCGTCCCCGACGAGCGCGGCGTCCTCGGAGCGCGAGAGATCCTGTCCTTGGCCGGAGCATCGGGGCCCGACGACCTCGTCCTCGTGCTGGTGTCCGGCGGCGCGTCCGCCCTCCTTCCCGCGCCGGCTCCGCCGATCACGCTCGGCGAGAAGCAGGCGCTGACGCGGACCCTGCTCGGAGCGGGCGCCACCATCGGACAGCTGAACGCGGTCCGCAAGCACTGCTCGCTGATCAAGGGCGGGCAGCTCGCTCGCGCCGCCGCACCCGCGCGCGTCCACTCGCTGCTCCTCTCTGACGTGATCGGCGATCCCGTGGACGTGATCGGCTCCGGGCCCACGGCGCCCGACGAGTCGACCTACGCCGTCGCCATGGGAATCCTCGCCCGCTTCGACGTGCGCGACCGCGTCGCCGCGTCGGTCGTCGATCGTCTCCGGGCCGGGTTGCGCGGCGATGCGCCGGAGACGCCGAAGCCGGACGATCCCGCCTTCGACCGCGTCGACAACGTCGTCATCGGCAACAACCAGCTCGTGACCGACGCCGCGGTGGCCAGGGCCCGCGCGCTCGGCTTCACCCCGCACCTGCTCACACGGTCCCTGGAGGGCGAGGCCCGCGAGGTGGCGCGCCAGCTCGCCGGGCTCGGACGTGACGTCCGGGCCGGGCGCGGTCCGGTGCCGAGGCCGGCGTGCATCGTGGCCGGCGGAGAGACCACCGTGACCGTAACGGGGAGGGGAGCCGGTGGCCGATGCCAGGAGCTCGGGCTGGCCGCCGCCCTCGAGCTCGACGGCGCTCCCGGCGTGGTCGTCCTGGCCGCGGGGACCGACGGCACCGATGGCCCGACGCCGGCCGCGGGCGCCATCGTCGACGGCGGGAGCGCGGGGCGCGCGCGAGCGGCCGGCGACGATCCCGAGCGGCGCATGGCGGACAACGACTCGCACGCCGCGCTGTCCCGCACCGGCGACCTCGTGACCACGGGTCCGACGCGCACCAACCTGCTCGACCTGTACCTGGTCCTGGTGGAGTAAGCGCACACGCCCACCCCGGCGGGCTGCTCGCCCAGTGGGCAAGGTGCGCTTAGTCCGCGTTCGTCCTGAGGCGCGGATCGCGAACCCACCGGGTTATCCACACCTCTCCCACAGGTTCGGTGGATAACGTCGGCGCGCGCCAGCCCCTACTGCTACGGGCGAGCCCGCGCATCAGACCAATGCCGAGCGGTGGGACTGTAGAGGCCCGTGGCGGTTACCGTATTCTGCGAGGGTCACCGGCGACCCGGCGCCCCCGGGAGGGTGAAGGCGCTGTGCTATCCTGGCGCGCGTATGTCGCGTGCAAACCTGCTCGATCTCCTTCCGTCCGAGACGGAAGACCTCGCCGCGTCCCTGGGCGCCGCCCGGTATCGCGGGCGCCAGCTCGCGGGGTGGATCTTCGGCAAGGGCGTCTTCGATCTCGACGCGATGTCGGATCTCCCGCGCGACTTCCGCGAACGGGTCGCCGAGGGACATGCGATCTCCGTTCCCGAGATCGAGCGCGTCACGCCGTCGCAGGACGGCAGCGAGAAGCTGGTCGTCCGCATGGCCGACGGCGCCCGCGTGCAGTCGGTGCTCATGCCCGACGATGACCGGCTCACGCTCTGCGTCTCCACCCAGGTGGGCTGCGGCTTCCGGTGCGCGTTCTGCTGCACCGGCACCATGGGGGTGGAGCGGGACCTGACCGCGGGGGAGATCGCCGGCCAGTTCCTGGCCGCGCGCCGGACGCTCGCCGCCGGATCGCGCATCACCCACGTCGTCTACATGGGGATGGGCGAGCCCCTCGCCAACTACGCGGCCACCGTACGCTCGCTCCGTCTCTTCATCGACCCCCTCGCGATCGGGCTCTCGCCGCGGCGGATCACCGTCTCCACCGTGGGCCTGGTGCCGGCGATCGAGCGGCTGGGGCAGGAGGGGCTCCGCGTCAGGCTGGCCATTTCGCTGCACGCCACCACCGACGAGACGCGGGACCGCCTGATGCCAGTAAACAAGGGATTCGACCTCGAGGCGCTGCTCGCCGCCTGCCGCCAATTCCCGCTGCCCATGCGCCAGCGCATCACGTTCGAGTACGTCCTGCTCGACGGCGTGAACGACTCGCCGGACGACGCGCGCCGGCTCGTGAAGCTCTTGCGGGGCATGCGGGCGAAGGTCAACCTCATCCCGTTCAACCAGTGGGACGGGTCGGCGTTCGAGCGCCCGCCGCTCCAGCGCATCCTCGCCTTCCAGGCGCGCCTGCTCGAGCACGGCATCACCGCCACCGTCAGGTGGAGCAAGGGAGAGGACATCGGCGCGGCCTGCGGCCAGCTCGCCGAGGGAGTGCCGGCGGACACCGCACGATGACGGCGCCGAACGACCGCGCGCGCCCCACGGTCGCCGTCTCGACGCTGGGGTGCCGGCTGAACCAGGTGGAGTCCCAGGAGATCCTGGCCCTCCTGGAGACGCGGGGATTCCGCGCCGCGCCCGCCGGCGAGCCGGCGGACGTGCGCGTGGTCAACACGTGCACGGTGACGAGCCGCGCCGACTTCTCCGACCGGCAGACCATCCGCCGCATCCGTCGCGAGGATCCAGGCGCCGTGCTCGTCGTGACGGGGTGCTACGCGCAGACCGATCCCGACGCGGTGGCGCGCATCCCCGGCGTGGACCTGGTGCTCGGCAACCAGGAGAAGTACCGGCTGGCCGACCTCGTCGCGCCCCTGCTGGCTCGGGGGCGGGCCGCCGGCGCCGCTCCGCTGGTGGAGGTCGCGCCCATCGGCCTTGCGCGCCGCGTGCCGGTGGCCCCGCTCGCGAAGGTGACGGGCCGCTCGCGCGCCTTCGTCAAGGTCCAGGACGGCTGCCAGCATCGCTGCGCGTTCTGCATCGTGCCCGCGGCGCGCGGCGCGAGCCGGAGCCAGAAGCCGGAGGTCGTGCTCGAGCAGGTCGCCGCGCTCGTGGCCTCCGGGTATCCCGAGGTGACGCTCACCGGCGTGGACCTCGGTCACTACGGCTGGGACCTCACGCCCCGGTCGAGCCTCGCCGCCCTCGTGGGCCGGCTCGTCGAGACGCCGGGGCTCGGCTGGCTCCGCCTCTCCTCGATCCTGCCCGCGTACATGAGCCCGGCGCTCATCGAGGTCGTCGCCGGCTCTCCGGTGGTGGCGCCGCACCTCCACGTGCCGCTCCAGAGCGGCAGCGACCGCGTGCTCCGCCTGATGCGCCGGCCGTACAACGTGCGCATGTACCGGCGGCTCGTCGAGCGCCTCGCCGCCGACATCCCCGACCTGGGGCTCGGCGCCGACGTGATCGTGGGCCATCCCGGCGAGACGCCCGAGGACTTCCAGGCCACGCTCGACCTCGTGCGCGAGCTCCCGCTGTCCTACCTCCACGTGTTCTCCTACTCCGATCGCCGCGGCACCGAGGCCACGCGGCTCCCCGCCCGGGTGCCGCCGGGCACGGTGGCCGAGCGCAGCCGCGTCATGCGCGCGGCGGGGCGGGACAAGAGCCTCGCCTTCCGCCGGCGGCTCGTCGGCCGCGAGCACACCGCGCTCGTGCTGGAGGCGCGCGCCCGCGTCACCGGGCTCGCGGTGGCGCTGACCGGACACTACGTCGAGGTCCAGGTCGAGGCGCCCGACGGCCTCGCCCGGCGCTTCGTCGACGTGACGGTGACCGAGGCAGGCCCGGAGCGCACGCTGGGTCGCCTGGCCGCCCGGCAGGCCGTGCCGGCGTGACGGCCCGCCGGCGGACGGCGTCGGCCGGCGAGGTGACCGTCGGGGTCATCGGCGGCAGCGGCCTCTACGAGATGGAGGGGCTCACCGGCGTGCGCTGGGTAAAGCTCCGAACCCCGTTCGGCGATCCCTCGGACGCGTACTGCGTGGGGCGCCTCGGGGATCGCCGCGTGGTCTTCCTGCCCCGTCACGGGCGCGGACATCGTCTGCTGCCGTCCGAGCTGAACTACCGGGCGAACATCTGGGGGCTCAAGAAGCTCGGCGCGCAGGCGGTGATCTCGGTCAGCGCGGTCGGGAGCATGCGCGAGGAGATCCGCCCGCTCGACATCGTGGTGCCCGACCAGTTCTACGACCACACGAGGCGCCGCGTATCGTCGTTCTTCGGCGACGGCATCGTGGCCCACGTGGGGATGGCCCATCCGGTGTGCGGCGACCTCGCCGCGCGGCTCGAGTCGGCGGGGCAGGAGGTCGGGGCCACCGTGCACCGGGGCGGCACCTACATCTGCATCGAGGGCCCGCAGTTCTCCACGAAGGGCGAATCCGAGATCTACCGGCGGTGGGGCGTCTCGGTGATCGGCATGACCAACATGCCGGAAGCCAAGCTCGCCCGCGAGGCCGAGCTCTGCTACGCGACCCTCGCGCTGGCCACCGACTTCGACGTCTGGCATCCCGAGCACGACGCGGTCACGGTGGAGGCGGTGGTGGCGAACCTCATGAAGAACGTGACGACGGCGCGCGAGGTCCTGCGCCGGGTCATCCCGCGCGTGGCCACGCCGTGCGCCCACGGCTGCGGCGACGCGCTGGCGAACGCCATCATCACCGCGCCGGACGCGTTGTCCACCCGCGCGCGCCGCCGCCTGGCCCTCCTCATCGATCGCCACGTGCCCCCCCGCCGCCCCCGCTGATCCCACATGTCCGAGCCCATCAACGTCCTCGGCATCGGCAATGCGCTGGTCGACGTGCTGAGCCACGCCACCGACGAGTTCCTGGCCGGCGAGCGCCTCGCCAAGGGCACGATGCACCTGGTGGACGAGGCCCGCGCGCGCCAGCTCTACGCGGCCATGGGGCCGGGCGTGGAGGTCTCGGGCGGCTCGGCCGCGAACACGATCGTGGGCGTGGCGTCGTTCGGGGGCCGCGCGCAGTACGTCGGCAAGGTCCGCGACGACCAGCTCGGCGAGGTGTTCGGTCACGACCTGCGCTCGACGGGCGTCGCGTACACCACGCCGGCAGCGACCGCGGGACCGCCCACCGGGCGCTGCCTGATCCTCATCACCCCGGACGCCCAGCGCACCATGAGCACCTTCCTCGGCGCCTCGGTGGAGCTCGGCCCCGACGACATCGACCTGGCGCTGATCGCCCGGGCCGGCATCCTCTACCTCGAGGGGTATCTCTTCGATCCGCCGCGCGCGCAGGAGGCGTTCCGCGTGGCTGCGCGCGCCGCGCACGCCGCGGGGCGCCAGGTGGCGCTCACCCTGTCCGACCCGTTCTGCGTGGACCGTCACCGCGAGGCCTTCCTCGACCTGCTCGAGCACCACGTCGACATCCTGTTCGCCAACGAGGCGGAGATCTGCTCGCTGTTCCGGACCCCGGACTTCGACACGGCGCTCCAGGCCGTGCGCGGCCGGTGCGACCTCGTGGCGCTCACGCGCGGCCCCCGGGGGTCGGTGCTGGTCGCGGGCGACCGCGTCCACGTGATCGACGCCCACCCCGTGGCCGCCGTCGTCGACAGCACGGGGGCCGGCGACCTGTACGCGGCCGGGGTGCTCTTCGGCCTGAGCCGCGGGCTCGACCTGGCCACGTGCGGGCGCCTCGGCTCGCTGGCCGCCGCGGAGGTCATCTCGCACGTGGGCGCGCGCCCCGCCGCGCCGCTGTCCGACGCGGCCCGGACGGTGCTCTCTGGACGCGCAAGCCCTTGACATTGCTCCCAGGGCCGGCGTAGGTTCAGAGGCGTTTTCGCCAGCCCTGGAACTCTCGAACCGTCGAGGACGCGCACACCTCATCCCCAGGAGGGAGCGGCGGTGAACAAGACAGTCACGATGACGATCAACGGAACCGCCTACACGCACGAGGTCGAGCCCCGCCTGCTCCTGGTGCACTTCATCCGGGAGCTCGCCGGGCTCACCGGCACGCACGTCGGCTGTGACACGAGCCAGTGCGGCGCGTGCACCATCCACATGAACGGGCAGGCCGTGAAGTCGTGCACGCTCCTGGCCGTGCAGGCCGATGGCGCGCAGCTCAAGACCATCGAGGGCCTCGCCACCAACGGGCAGCTCCATCCGGTCCAGGAAGGCTTCTGGGAGAAGCACGGGCTGCAGTGCGGCTTCTGCACGCCGGGCATGATCATGTGGGCGGTGCAGCTCATCGAGCGGTACCCGCAGGCCACGGAGCAGGAGATCCGGCACCAGCTCGAGGGCAACCTCTGCCGCTGCACCGGCTACCACAACATCGTCAAGGCGATCCAGTGGGCCGCCGAGAAGATGGCGAAGCGCTGACGGCGCGGGAGGGCCCATCATGGCGACGGCCAGGCTGTTCGGAGCGAGCATCAAGCGGCGCGAGGATCCTCGCTTCATCACCGGAAAGGGCAACTACACCGACGACGTGAAGCTGGCGGGCATGACGTACGCCGCCTTCGTGCGGAGCCCGCACGCGCACGCCCGCGTCACGTCGATCGACGTGCGGGCCGCCAAGAGCCACCCCGGCGTGGTGGCGGTGTTCACCGGCAAGGACATGACCGGCGTCAACTCGCTGCCCTGCGGCTGGGACCTCCGCAAGGAGAAGAACATCCCGGGGGTCGTGCAGGACCTGGCCATGGTGCCGCACATGCCGCTCACGTCGGACGTCGCCCGTCACGTGGGCGACCCGGTGGCGGTGGTCATCGCGCACAGCCAGGACGCGGCCAACGACGCGGCGGAGAAGGTGGCGGTGGCGTGGGGAGAGCTGCCCGCCGTGACCGCCACCGAGGGGGCCACGCAGGCGAGCGCGACGCAGATCCACGCCGGCGCCCCGGGCAACGTCGCGTTCCGCTGGGAGCTCGGGGGCGGGGACGTCGACGCCGCCTTCAAGAGCGCCCACGTGGTGGTGAAGAAGAAGATCGTCAACCAGCGGCTGGTGGCCAACGCGATGGAGCCCCGCGCGTGCGTGGCCCGCTACGAGGATGCCACCGGCGAGCTGACCCTCTGGGTGACCTCGCAGAACCCGCACGTCCACCGGCTGCTGATGTGCGCCTTCGTCCTCGGCATCCCCGAGAACAAGGTGCGCGTGATCGCGCCGGACGTGGGCGGCGGCTTCGGGTCGAAGATCTTCCTCTACAACGAGGAGGTCGTGTGCTCGTGGGCGTCCCGGCAGCTCAAGCGGCCGGTGCGCTGGACGGCGACCCGCCGCGAGGCCTACATGACCGACGCCCACGGCCGGGACCACGTCACCGAGGCGGCGATGGCGATGTCGCAGGACGGGAAGATCCTCGGCCTGCACGTCAAGACCACCGCCAACCTCGGCGCGTACCTCTCGACCTTCGCGCCCGCGGTGCCCACGTTCCTCTACGGCACCCTGCTGAACGGCGTCTACACGATCGGCGCGATCAAGTGCGAGGTCACCGGGGTCTTCACCAACACCACCGCGGTCGACGCCTACCGCGGCGCGGGCCGGCCCGAGGCGTGCTACGTGCTCGAGCGGATGGTGGACGCGGCGGCCGCGGCGCTCAAGATGGACCCCGTCGAGGTGCGGCGGAAGAACTTCATCCCGAAGTTCTCCGGCGTCTACCAGACGCTGGTCGCCGTGGCCTACGACAGCGGCGACTACGGCAAGGCCCTCGATCGCCTCCTCCAGATGTTCGACTACAAGAAGTTCCGCGCCGAGCAGGCGGAGGCGCGCAAGCAGGGCCGGCTCATCGGGGTGGGCTTCTCGACCTACATCGAGGCGTGCTCGATCGCGCCGTCGAAGGTGGTGGGCGCGCTCGGCGCGGGCGCCGGCCTCTACGAGTCCGGCAAGATCCGGGTGCACCCCACGGGGTCGGTGAGCGTGTACACGGGCTCGCACTCCCACGGCCAGGGCCACGAGACGACGTTCGCCCAGCTCGTGGCCGACGAGCTCCAGGTGCCGATCGAGCAGGTGGAGGTGATCCACGGCGACACCGGCGCCATCCCGTTCGGCATGGGGACCTACGGCAGCCGCTCCGCCTCCGTCGGGGGCACCGCGCTGCTGATGTCGGTCAACAAGATCAAGGAGAAGGGCAAGCGGATCGCCGCGCACCTCCTGGAGGCCGCCCCGAGCGACATCGAGTACACCAACGGGCAGTTCTCGGTCCGGGGCGCGCCGGGCAAGGCCGTGCCGTTCGGCGCGGTGGCCCTGACCGCCTACGTGCCCCACAACTATCCCGAGGGGCTCGAGCCCGGCCTCGAGGAGACGAGCTTCTACGATCCGTCCAACTTCTGCTTCCCGTTCGGGGCGCACGCGTGCGTCGTCGAGGTGGATCCCGACACCGGCGAGGTCAAGATCCTCCGCTACGTGGCGGTGGACGACGTGGGCAACGTCATCAACCCGATGATCGTCGACGGCATGGTGCACGGCGGCATCGCGCAGGGCGTGGGCCAGGCCCTGTGGGAGGGCGCGGTGTACGACAGCGGGTCCGGCCAGCTCGTCACCGGCACGATGATGGACTATGCCCTGCCCAAGGCCGACATGCTGCCGCTCTACGAGACGGACCGCACCGAGACGCCCACGCCCGTCAACCCGCTCGGCATCAAGGGGGCGGGGAGACGGGGACCATCGCGGCGACGCCGGCGGTCGTGAACGCCGTGGTGGACGCGCTCTCGGGGCTCGGGGTCGACCACATCGAGGCAATGCCGCTCACCCCGGAGCGCGTGTGGAAGACCGCACACGCCGCCCGAGCGAAGAACTAGGGGGTCACGCATGTACCCAGCGTCCTTCGAGTACCACCTGCCCGGAACCATCAAGGATGCGCTGGACCTGCTCGGCAAGCACAAGGACGACGCCAAGCTCCTGGCCGGCGGCCACAGCCTGCTGCCCGCGATGAAGCTGCGCCTCGCGCGGCCCGCCCACCTGGTGGACCTCCGCAAGGTGCCCGGCCTCACCGGCATCAAGGAGGAGGGCGGCTCCATCGTGATCGGCGCGATGACCACGCACTACGCCATCGAGACCTCCGCGGTGGTGAAGTCGAAGTGCGCCGTGCTCGCGCACGCCGCGGGCATGATCGGCGACCCGATGGTCCGGAACCTCGGGACGATCGGCGGCAGCCTCGCCCACGCCGACCCCGCCGCCGACTACCCGGCGGCGATCATCGCGCTCGGCGCGGAGATGGTCGCGGAGGGGCCGAAGGGCAAGCGGACGATCAAGGCCGACGACTTCTTCAAGGCCCTCCTGACCACCGCGCTCTCGCCCGACGAGATCCTGACCGAGGTGCGCGTGCCCGTCTGCGGCCCGAACGTGGGCGCGGCGTACCTGAAGTTCCCGCACCCCGCCTCGCGGTTCGCGGTGGTCGGGGTCGCCGCCGTCCTCACCATGGACGGGGCGAAGGTGGGCAAGGTGGGCGTCGGCATCACCGGCGCGGGCACCAAGGCCGTCCGCGCCAAGGGCGTGGAGGCCGGCCTGGCCGGCAAGAGCCTCGACGCGGCCACCATCCAGGCCGCGGCCGACACGGCGCCGGACGGAGTGGACGTGCAGGCCGACCTGCAGGGCTCGGTGGACTACAAGAAGCACCTCCTCAAGGTCTTCGCGCGTCGCGCGATCGAGGCCGCCACCAAGAAGTGATTCGTCCTGCTCTGGCCACGGCCCCGCGGATCGGCTTCCGCGGGGCCTTTTTCCCGCGGATCCACCGCAGGAGGCCGCCATGATCGCCGGGGCGCTAGCGGCGACCGACTCGGATCGTTCATGCTCCTGCGCACGGAGACCACGACGACCACGCCGTCCGCGTGAGGCGGCAGGAAGGCGGCCCCGGGCGTCGTGATGGCCGGGATCGTGCTCGCCGCCGGGCTGTCCCGGCGGATGGGCCAGGCGAAGCTCCTCCTCGACTGGCACGGCGCGCCGGTGATCCGGCGCGCCGTCGAGCGCGTGCTCGCCGCCGGCCTCGACGACGTCGTCGTGGTCACGGGCCCGGAGGCGGCCGCGATCGGCGAGGCGCTCGCCGGGCTTCCGCTGCGGCTCGCCGTGAATCCCGCGCCCGAGGCGGGACAGGCGGGCTCGGTGGTGGCGGGGATCCGCGCGCTCCGCGCGGGCGCCGCGGCCGCAGTGATCGCGCTCGGCGATCAGCCCACGCTGCCCGAGGCGGTCATCCCTCGGCTGGTCGCGCTGGCCCGGGAGACGGGCCAGGCCATCGTCGCGCCATCCTACCGCGGCGCGCGCGGCAACCCCGTCCTGTTCGCCGCGTCGGTCTTCCCGGAGCTGCTGGCGCTGACCGGCGACGAGGGCGCGCGCGGCGTGATCGTCCGCGACCCCGCCCGCGTCGCCCTCGCTCACTTCGATCTCCCGATGCCGCCGGACCTCGACACCCGCGAGGACTACGAGAGGCTCCGGCCGAGTCCAGGACCCGTGTAAACTAGGGACACCATGAGAGAAGAGATCAAGAAAATCCAAGAGTTGATGGAGAATTCGCGACTACGTCACCGACCGAGCCATCGCCACGTCGGTGCACCTGGCGATGACCCTCAGGAAGCCGCTCCTCATCGAGGGGCACGCCGGGGTCGGGAAGACCGAGGTCGCGAAGGTGATGTCGCGCGTCCTCGGCACGCGCCTCATCCGGCTGCAGTGCTACGAGGGGCTCGACGCGAACCAGACGCTCTACGAGTGGAACTACCCGAAGCAGATCCTCCACATCAAGCTGGAGGAGAGCACGACGCACTCGCTCGAGCACAAGGAGGCGGCGATCTTCTCCGAGCCGTTCCTCGTGCGCCGGCCACTGCTCCAGGCGCTCACGCCGAACGGTCCCGCCCCCGTGCTCCTGATCGACGAGGTGGACCGGGGCGACGAGGAGCTCGAGGCGTTCCTCCTCGAGGTGCTCTCCGAGTACCAGGTGACGATTCCCGAACTCGGCACGATCAAGGCCACCGAGCCCCCCTACGTCATCCTCACCTCGAACCGGATCCGCGAGCTGTCCGACGCGCTCCGCCGCCGGTGCCTCTACCTCTGGATCGACTTCCCCGGCTTCGACAAGGAAGTGCGCATCGTGACGCGCAAGGTTCCGGGGATCAACGAGCGCCTGGCGAAGGAAGTGACGCGCTTCATGGAGACGCTGCGCACGGTGCGGCTCGCCAAGGTCCCGGGCGTGGCCGAGACGCTCGACTGGGCCCAGGCGCTGGTGTCGCTGCACGCCGACCACCTGGACGAGGCGCTGGTCGCCGAGACCCTCGGCTGCATCCTCAAGGACCCCGACGACATCAAGCGCGTGCGCCGGCAGCTCGAGACCGAGGGGATGAAGCGCTTCCTCACCACGGAGTAGCCCCAGATGGCCGTGGCGGGCGTCGCTGTTCCGCGCGACCTCCGCACCGCCATGCTCGCGTTCGGCCAGCGGCTCAGGGCCAGCGGGCTCGGCGTCACGGTGTCGGAGCTGATGGACGCGCTGCGCAGCCTCGACCTCGTCGACCTGATGGACCGCGACAACGTCTACCTGGCCCTCCGCGCGGTGCTGGTTTCGCGGCAGGAGGAGGTGCCCGCCTTCGACCGCTGCTTCGAGTCCTTCTGGCGGTTCCACGCCGAGTCGGGGCAGGGGGTCGACGGCCTCATGAGCCCGGCCCCGGACGCGACGCGGCCGGAGCACGCGGGGGGCGGATCGGCGGACGCCGCAGCCGAGAACCAGGCGGCGCTCGCGCTCGAGGCGTGGGAGGAGGAGGTCGAGGACGACGGCGACCCGCTGGAGGTCCCCGGGGTGAGCGCCAACGAGGTCTTGATGGACCAGGACTTCTCCACGTTCCCGGCCGAGCAGCTCGACGAGGTGGCGCGCCTCACCGCGCTCATCGCCAAGCGGCTGGCCCGCCGGATGAGCCGACGGCGGCGGCCCGTGCGCCGGGGCGGCATCGTCGATCTCCGCCGGAGCATCCGCGCCAACATGATGAAGGGCGAGATCATCGAGCTGCGCCGACGGGAGCGCCGGCGCAAGAAGGTGCGCGTGGTCCTCCTGTGCGACGTGTCGGGCTCCATGGATCTCTACAGCCGCTTCCTCCTGCAGTTCCTCTACGCGCTGCAGAACGTCTTCGGCCGCGTGGAGACCTTCACGTTCGCCACCCGGCTGACGCGCGTCACCGACCGTCTGAAGGGCGCGTCGTACAAGCTCGCGCTCAGGCGCCTCGGGGACGTCCGCGACTTCTCGGGAGGGACCCGGATCGGGGAGTCCCTCCGCGAGTTCAACCAGACCTGGGGCCACCTCGTGAACCGGCAGACGATCGTCGTGCTCCTGTCCGACGGCTGGGACACCGGCGAGCCCGAGGAGCTGGCCAGCGAGATGCTGGCGCTCAAGCGGCGCGCCGGGCGCCTGATCTGGCTGAACCCGCTGCTCGGCAACCCGGCCTACGAGCCGCTCACGCGCGGCATGGCCGCCGCGCTCCCGCTCGTGGACCACTTCGCGGCCGCTCACAACCTGCAGAGCCTGCGCGACCTCGCGCGGCATCTCACGCTGAGGTAGCCACCATGTCAGAGCTCTTCGACCAGCTCGCCGACCTGAAGCGGACGGAGGGCAAGGTCGCCCTCGCGACGCTTGTGAATACCCGAGGCACAACCCCTCGAAAAGAAGGGGCGAAGATGCTGGTCGGCGAAGGGGGACGCGTCCTCGGATCCGTCACCATCGGTGGCTGCGTCGACGCTCAGGTGATCGAGGAGTCCTCCGACGTCCTGGGCCAGAACGCGCCGCGCCTGCTCGAGCTGAACCTGGGCGACGAGGACGCCTGGGAGATCGGTCTCACCTGCGGCGGGACCATCGAGGTCTTCGTCGAGCCCGTGACCCTCGACCGGCCGGGCGACCCCACGCTGGCCTTCTACGAGCGCGCGCGGGCCCACGCCGAGGCCGGGGGCCGGGCCGTCATCATCACCCGCCTGGACCAGCCCCACGAGGGGGCGAAGCTCATCGTGACGGACGCCGGGACCCGCGAGGGGACGCTCGGCGACGCGTTCCTGGACGACCGCTTCGCCGGCGAGGCGCGCGCCAGCCTGCTCACCGGCTCCTCGCGCACGATGCTCCTGGAGGGGGTCCGGGCCTTCGTGGAGGTGGTCGCGCCGCCCTCCATCCTGCTCGTGGTCGGGGCCAGCCACGTGGCGATGCCGCTGACCTCGCTCGCCCGGACGCTCGGGTTCCGGACCGTGGTGATCGACGGCCGGCCTCGCTTCGCCACGCCCGAGCGCTTCCCCGACGTGGACGAGCTCAAGATCGGCATCCCCTCCGACCTCGTCCGCGAGGTGCCGCTGATCCCGACCACCGCCCTCGTGCTGGTCGCCCACGACTACAAGTACGACATGCCCGTCCTGCGTCACGCCTTCACCACGCCGGTGGGCTACATCGGGCTCCTCGGCAGCACGCGACGGGGCGCGGCCATCTTCAACCTGCTGCGCGAGGACGGCGTGGGCGAGACGGACCTGGCGCGGGTGCGCACGCCCATCGGGCTCGACCTCGGCGCCCAGTCCGCGCCGGAGATCGCGCTGGCCATCCTGGCCGAGATCGTCGCCTCGCAGCACGGCGCCACCGGGCTGCCGCTCGGCGAGAAGGTGAAGCGGGGCGTCGGCCCGAGATGAAGGCTCGCGCGCTCAGCCGCGCCGACGCCACGCCGGCGACCCTCGAGGGCCGGATCGCCTGCAACGACGTGCGCGACGGCGACGGGAAGCTCGCCGTGCGCAAGGGGCAGACGCTGGACGCCGGGGCCGCGCGGCGGCTGCTCGACCTCGCGTGGTCGGAGCTTCACCTGCTCGAGCTCGAGCCCGGCGACCTGCACGAGGAGCCCGCGGGCGCGCGCCTGTCCCAGGCCGCGGCGGGCGACGGCGTCGAGGTGAAGGGCTACAGCGGCGGCCAGTGGACGCTCGTCGCCGCCGCCCGCGGCCTGCTGCGCGTCCATGCCCGGGCCCTCCACGAGGTCAACGCGCAGTCCGGCATTTCGGTCTTCACGCTCTGGGACCTCCAGCCCGTCGAGCCCGGCGAGGTGGTGGCGCGGGCCAAGGTCACGCCGCTGGCGATCCCGGAGACCACGGTCAAGCGCGCCGAGGCCGCCGCGTGGTCGGCCTCCGGCCTCGTGACGGTGAAGCGCTTCCGGCCCTCGGTGGTGGGCGCGGTGACGCGGGAGAGCCTCGACGCCCGCCAGCGCGCCCGCTTCGAGTCCGCGCTCCGGGAGAAGCTCGACTGGCTGGGCTCGCGCCTGCTCGGCGTCCGCTATTCCGGCGGGGGCGCGGCGGCGGTGGCCGCCGACATCGAGGCGCTCGTGGCGGAGGGCGCGGAGGTCCTGATCGCCGCGGGGGCGAGCTCGCTCGACCCGCTCGACCCCGTGTTCCTCGGCATCGAGCGCGCGGGCGGACGCATGGAGCGCCACGGCGTGCCCGCCCATCCCGGCAGCCTGCTGTTCCTGGCGCGGATCGGCGACCGGCCCGTGGTCGGCATGCCCACGTGCGGCATGTTCTCGCAGGCCACCACCTTCGACCTCGTGCTGCCGCGCCTGCTCGCCGGCCTGCCCGCGGGCAACGCGGAGCTGGCCGGGCTCGGCCACGGCGGCCTGATCTCGCAGGACAGCGCGTACCGCTTCCCGCCGTATCGCGCGTCCACCGCGCGCGGGGAGATCGGCGAGTGAGCGCGGCGCTCTACAGCTCGGTGATCCGCGAGCGCTTCCGCCGCCCGCGGTTCCGGGGCCGCGTGGAGTCGCCGGACGCCGTCTTCGAGGACGTGAACCCGCTGTGCGGCGATCGGATCCGCATCGAGTGCCGTCTCGACGGCGACGTGATCGCCGAGGCGCGGCACCACGGCGACAGCTGCGCCGTCAGCACCGCCGCCGCCGACGTGCTGCTGGAGCTGGCGGTGGGCCGGCCCGTGGCCGAGGCCGCGGCCATCCCGATCGGCGACGTCCTCGAGCGGCTCGAGGCCGACATCCGGCCCTCGCGGATGAAGTGCGTGGCGCTGCCCCTTGGCGTGCTCCAGGGGGCGCTGGCGCGGAAGGGAGCGACATCGTGACGCTCGGAGAGCGGTGCCGGCCGGACTTTCCCATCCTCGACCGGGTCGTGAACGGTCATCCGCTCACGTTCCTCGACTCCGCCGCCTCGAGCCAGAAGCCGCGGCAGGTGCTGGAGGCCCTCCAGCGGTATTACGAGCGGAGCCACGCCAACGTCCACCGCTCCATCCACACCCTGGGGGAGGAGGCGACCGAGGCCTACGAGTCGGCGCGCGACGCGGTACGCGCCTTCATCGGCGCCCGGTCGCGCGAGGAGATCGTCTTCACCCGTGGGACCACCGAGGGCATCAACCTGGTGGCCCAGGCGCTCGGCCGCACCCTCCGCCCGGGCGACGAGATCGTCGTGACCGAGCTGGAGCACCACTCGAACCTGATCCCGTGGCAGATGGCGTGCCGCGATCGCGGCGCCGTGCTCCGGGCCGTGCCCGTCAAGGACGGCGTGGCCCTCGACATGGAGGCGTACGCGCGCCTGCTCGGCTCCCGGACGCGCGTGGTGGCCATGGCGCACGTGTCGAACGTGCTCGGCACGATCAACCCCGTGGTGGAGGCGACGCGCCAGGCCCACGCCGCGGGCGCGCTCGTGCTCCTCGACGGCGCCCAGGCCGTCCCGCACATGCCGCTCGACATGGAAGGGATCGGGGCGGACTTCTACGTCTTCTCGGGCCACAAGATGCTCGGGCCCACCGGCATCGGCGTGCTCTACGGGCGCCGCGAGGTCCTGGCGGGCCTGGAGCCGGCCTGGGGCGGGGGAGAGATGATCAAGGAGGTCTGGATCGACCACGCCCAGTGGAACGACCTCCCGTGGCGCTTCGAGCCCGGCACGCCGCCCATCGCCGCGGCGGTGGGCCTGCACGCCGCCGTCGAGTACCTCGAGAAGCTCGGCATGGAGCGCGTGGCCGCCTACGAGCGCGAGCTCACGCAGCGCTGCATCGACCGGCTCTCGGGCATCCCGGGCGTCACGGTCTACGGTCCGCGTCACGCCGAGGGCAAGGGCGCGGTGGTGGCGTTCGACGTGGCGGGCATCCATCCCCACGACGGGGCCGCCCTCCTCGACCAGCAAGGCATCGCGGTGCGCGCCGGGCATCACTGCGCGCAGCCGCTCATGAAGCGGCTCGGCATCACCGGGACGCTCCGCGCGAGCTTCTCCGTGTACAACACGCCGGCCGACGTGGACCGCCTCGCCGAGGCCCTGCGCACCATCCACGAGCGGCTGTAGCCGTCGTGACGCACCCCACGCCCCCGGACGCCTTCCGCTCGCCCCGCTACGCCCAGCCCGCCAGCTTCATGCGGCTGCCGGTGATCCGCGATCCGGCCGCGCTCGACGTGGCGCTGCTCGGCGTGCCGTACGACGGCGGCACCTCCTACCGGCCGGGCGCCCGGTACGGGCCGCGCGCGGTGCGCGAGCAATCGTCGCTGATCCGGCCCTGGAACCCCGTGCTGCGGGTGGCCCCATTCGAGCGCCTGCGCGTCGCCGACGCCGGCGACGTCGACGTGGTGCCGATCTCCATCGAGCGGACCTTCGAAGCGATCGAGGCCGAGGTCGAGCCGCTGGTCGCGGGAGGGGTGATCCCCCTCGCCGTCGGCGGCGATCACTCGATCACGCTGCCGATCCTCCGGCGGCTCGCCGCGCGCCACGGGCCGCTCGGGCTCGTCCACTTCGACGCGCACCCCGACACCTGGGACGAGTACTTCGGCTCCAAGCACTTCCACGGCACCACGTTCCGGCGGGCGGTGGAGGAGGGCGTCGTCGACGGCCGGCGCGTGATCCAGATCGGCATCCGCGGACCGCTCTACGCCGAGGACGACTTCGATTTCCACCGCGAGCACGGCCTCGAGGCGATCCGCGTCGAAGCGGTGAAGGAGCGCGGGACGGCGTGGGTGGCCGAGCGGCTCCAGCGCCTGGCCGGCGGCCCCGTCTACTGCTCCTTCGACATCGACGCGGTCGATCCCGCCTACGCCCCGGCCACCGGCACGCCGGAGGTCGGCGGCCTCACCTCGTGGGAAGCCCTCGTCCTCGTCCGCGCCCTGCGGGGGATCCGCCTCGTGGGCGCCGATCTCGTGGAGGTCTCGCCGCTCTACGACGGGCCGGGGCAGATCACGAGCCTCCTCGCCGCCAACCTGGTGTTCGAGCTGCTCTCGCTGATGGCGCTCGCCGCCTGACCGGCCCGGCGGCGCCCTCTTCGCCGGGTGTTATCATGGCCCAGGTAGGAACCGTCCAGTGAAGCGGACGCCGCGCGTCGCCGTGCTTACCCTCGCCCTGATGGCGGGGGTGGTCCTGTCGGCGCTCGCCGCCGCGCCCGCCCCCGTGTCGCTGATCGAGATCGAGGGGGCCATCACCCCCGTCACCGTCCGGCTCGTGAGCATGGCGGTGGAGCGCGCCCAGGCCGAGCGCGCGCAGGCCCTGGTCCTCCAGCTCGACACCCCGGGCGGCCTCGAGCGCTCGATGCGCTCCATCGTCCAGACCATCCTCAACGCCGAGGTCCCCGTCATCGTGTACGTGGGACCCACGGGGGCGCGCGCCGCCTCCGCCGGGGTCTTCCTCACCATCGCCGGTCACGTCGCCGCCATGGCCCCCGCCACCAACATCGGGGCCGCGCATCCCGTGGCCGTCGGCGGCCAGATGGACAAGGAGATGGCCAAGAAGGTCGAGAACGACGCCGCGGCCTTCGCACGCTCGATCGCGAGCGAGCGGAACCGCAACGTGGAGTGGGCCGAGAAGGCGGTCCGCTCCTCCGTGTCGGCCACCGAGCGCGAGGCGGTGAAGCTCAAGATCGTCGACCTCGTGGCCGACAACGTGCCCGACCTCCTCGCCAAGGTCGACGGGCGCACGGTGAAGACGACGAAGGGCGTGGTGACGCTCCGCACCAGGGACGCGCCGGTCAAGCGCATCGAGGTGCGCTTCCGCGACCGGTTCCTCGCCCTGATCACCGACCCGAACGTCGCCTACGTGCTGATGATGGTCGGCATGCTGGGCCTCTTCTTCGAGCTCTCCAACCCCGGGGTGATCCTGCCCGGCATCATCGGGGGCATCAGCATCATCCTCGCGTTCTTCGCCTTCCAGAGCCTGCCCATCAACTGGGCCGGGCTCCTCCTCATCCTCTTCGGCGTCGCGCTGCTCATCGCCGAGATCAAGGTGGTGAGCCACGGGGTGCTGACCATCGGCGCCGTCGTCGCGATGGTCCTGGGCTCGCTCATGCTCTACGACGCGCCCGAGACCGGCCTCCGGATCTCCTGGTACGTGATCATCCCCACCGTCGGCAGCACCGCCGCCCTCATGGCCTCGCGGTGTCGTTCGGGATGCGCGCCCTCTACGGCCGCCCGATCACGGGCGCCGTCGGCATGGTCGGGGAGGCCGCGGTCGTGCGGGAGCCGCTCGACCCCGAGGGCCAGGTGCAGGTGCACGGCGAGCTGTGGCGGGCCGTCTCGGAGGACGGGCCGGCGGCGGCGGGGGAGACGGTGCGCATCACCGGGGTCGACGGGCTCACCCTGAAGGTGGTTCACGCCGGCGAGCGGCGCTAGCCCGCGGCCGCGGCAGATCGGGGGACAGGCATGGGCTTCGAGATGCTGTTCGGCATCGTGCCGGTGGTGATCATCGCCCTCTTCGTCATCGGGACGTCGGTGCGGATCCTCCGCGAGTACGAGCGGGGGGTGATCTTCCGCTTCGGCCGCCGGGCCCGCGCCGTGGTGAACCCGGGCGGCGACGGGTCGGGGCCGGGCCTCCTCCTCCTCGTGCCGTTCATCGACAAGATGGTGAAGGTGAGCCTGCGCACGATCACGATGGACGTGCCGCCGCAGGACGTCATCACCCGCGACAACGTGTCGGTGAAGGTGAACGCGGTGATCTTCTTCCGGGTCCTCGACGCGGCCAAGGCGGTGATCAGCGTCGAGGACTACCTCTACGCCACGTCCCAGATCGCCCAGACCACGCTGCGCAGCGTGCTCGGTCAGCAGGAGCTCGACGACCTGCTCTCGTCGCGCGACAAGATCAACGCCGAGCTCACGCGGATCATCGACGAGCACACCACGCCGTGGGGGATCAAGGTCGCCACCGTCGAGGTGAAGAACGTCGACCTGCCCCAGGACATGCAGCGCGCAATGTCCAAGCAGGCGGAGGCCGAGCGCGAGCGCCGGGCCAAGGTCATCAACGCCGACGGCGAGTTCCAGGCCGCGGCCAAGCTGTCCGAGGCGGCCGACGTGCTCTCCCGCTACCCGATCGCGATCCAGCTTCGCTACCTGCAGACCATGCGCGAGATCGCCTCGGAGCGGAACACCACCACGTTCTTCCCCGTCCCCGTCGATCTCCTGGGCTCGCTCAGGAGCGCGTTCGGCGCGCCCGATCCCCCACGGAGCTGACGCGCAAACCGCGCTTGTGAGCGTCGGCGGGGCCGAGTACAATACGGCTCGCTTCGGGGGGTTAGCTCAGTTGGGAGAGCGCGGCGTTCGCAACGCCGAGGTCGAGGGTTCGAATCCCTTACCCTCCACCATGTGAGCGGCGCGGCGGCCCGCGAGGTCGCCGCTTCATCGTGAAGGCCGGGACAGGAGTCCCGGCCTTCGTCATGTCCGGATGTGGCACCGCGCCGTGAAGGCCGGGACGCGGGTCCCGGCCTTCGTCGTCTTCGAGGGCGACCCGGTGGCGCAGCGGCGCGCGTTGTCCTATCATGTGGCCCGTTTCTCAACCGCCCCGCTCGCGGGGCTCGACGGAGGCTTCGAATGAGCGTCGCCACGAGCAACGAGGCGCGACCGCGGGTCGTCCGATGGCTGGAGGAAGGACAGGGACAGCTGAGCGCCGTCCTCGCGATCCTCCACGACTACGATCGCGTGCAGGCCGCGGCCCAGATGGCGGAGCAGGAGTGCGAGCGGCTACGCGCCTTCGTCTACGAGAACGAGCGGCTGCGGAACCAGATCGAGGGGATGGAGAGCGAGTGCGGGAAGCTCCGCGAGGAGATCCAGAACCTGCGCGGGCTCGGCGAGCGGCACCTCCGAGAGCGCGAGGACATCGCGGCCTCGCAGTCGCAGCTCATGAACGACGTGCTCCTCCGGCTCCGCGGAGAGCAGCACCGCTCATGACCCTCGCAGAATGCGGAACCGCCACGGGCCTCTACAGTCCCACCGGGCGGCACTAGTCTGATGCGCGGGGCTCGTTAGCCCGAGCGGATCCGGCATGGGCGAGGAGGCGTTCTCGCCGGAGCAGCATCGCCTCGCCGCCGAGGAGCGCTACTTCGACGACCTCCGCGTCGGGGAGCGCTTCTTCATCCCGTCGCGCACGATGACCGAAGCGCACTTCTCCGCCTTCCAGGCGGCCTCGGGCGACAACCATCCGATCCACTACGACCGGCCGTACTGCCAGGCCCGCGGCCACCGCGACCTCCTCGCCCACGGCCTGCTCGTCGCCGCCCAGGCCGCCGCGGGGGCGGGGATCTTCCCGCACGTGATCGGCGACGCGCTGGTCGCGTTCCTCGGACAGTCCTCGACCTTCCTCAAGCCCGTCTACGTGGGGGACACGATCTACCCGATGCTGACGATCACCGAGCTCCGGCCCGGGCGCACCACCGGGGTCGTCGTGATGCGCGCCACCATCCACAATCAGGTGAAGGATCTGGTCATGGACGGCGAGCACCGGTACCTCCTCCGTCGCCGCCCCGGATCGTGAGCGCGTGAGACGGAGGCTGGCCGGGTCAGGGAGCGTCGACGGAGTTCTGCGTGAACGAGACGACGTTGATGCGATAGTCGGCGCCGCGACGGGGCACCGGCACCGCGAAGTACGCCTTGCCCCCCGGCGTGACGTTGCCGTAGACCCAGCCGAGCGACTCGCCCGTGACGGCGCCCGACCCATCGAGCACCTCGACCTTCAGCCGCACGCCGCTCACGAGATAGCGCGGCGACTCGTTGTGCACGTAGCCCTCGACCGCCCAGCCGCCGCGCGGGATCGCCTCCTTGCTGTACTCGATTCGGAATATCTGCTCGGACGATCCCTGGGCCCCGGCCGGCCCCGCGTGGAGCAGGGCCGCGAGGACGGCGACAGCGAGGCCGGCCGGGAGGAGCGGACGGAGAAGGGTGATCATGGAGCGCTCCCTGGCCCGCGGGCAGACGAGCGTGCTTCGTTCACGGCACGAGCCGGCCGTGCCGGCTCCGGCGAGCAGGATACCGTAGACACACCGCCGCCGGCGAAAACCTCTGCGTCCGGGACGGGCACGTCGGGAAGGGACACGGGCGGCAGCGCGGCGCCGGGAGGGGCGGGGGATCGGTCGCGGCGCGCGGTCACACCGCCGCGGCGCCGGACGCGAGGGCGGTCAGGCGCCCTTCTTCGCGGCGGCCCGCGCCGGGCAGCGCTTGTGCATCCACACCGAGCCGAGCTTCACGTGGTTGCCGTTCTTCCGGATGCGTCCCTTGCACTTCGGGCACGTCCCCATCACGATCTCCTTCGCGCGGATGTCGCGACCGTCGAAGGCCGCGGCGATCGAGTATACACGAGAGCGAGGGAGCGGTGAGCGCGGACTGCGTGTTCTGCCGGATCGTGGAGCGCCGATCGCCGGCCGAGGTCGTGTACGAGGACGACGAGGTCATGGCCTTCCGGGATCTCTACCCGAAGGCGCCCGTGCACCTGCTGATCATCCCGAAGCGGCACATCGAATCGATCGCCGCGCTGGAGACGACCGACACCGCCGTCGTCGGCCACTGCGTCCAGGTGGCGAAGCTGCTCGGAGAGCAGACCGGCTACGCCGAGCGCGGGTATCGCATCGCGTGCCACTCGGGCCCCGAGGGCGGGCAGGTCGTGTACCACTTGCACTTCCACTTCATGGCCGGACGCCGGAGCTGACTCGCCACCGCCGGCGTCCAGGCCAACCGCCGCGCGGGATCCCGCCCGGCGTCAGGTGCCGCTGGCCGCGGCGCCCTGGTCTCCGCCGCGTGTCACGGGCTTGAACTCGAGCGGCAGTCCGGCGTTCGCCCAGCCCCCGAGCCCGCCCTTCAGCACCCGCACGTCCGCGTAGCCGAGCCGCCGGAGCCGCTGGACGGCTCCGGCGCTGGCGCGCTCGTCCCTCGCGGTGCAGTACGCGATCACGGGCCGGCCGGGCTCGATCGACGGTGGCGCGGTCCCGCGGTCGAGGTCTTCGCTCGACACGTGTACGGCCCCGGGGATCCGAAACGGGCTCGTGTCGTAGACGAGCTTGGACCGCACGTCCAGGATGGCCGGCGCGGCCCCGCGCTCGTAGAGGCGCACCACCTCGGACGCCTCGATGCGATGCCGGTTCTGCCGCCAGCGACGCCCCGCGACGAGCGCGACGCCGCCCAGTCCGGCGAGGACGACGGCGCCGGTGGCGGCGCTCCAGGGAAATGGCCGAGGCGGCGGATTCTTGATCTTCTCCTCCGCCTCGGCGAGGGCCCGGTTGACGTTCGGGCAGGTCGGGCATGAGCCGGTTGGACTCGCGAAACCCCACCGCGGCGCCCTTGTAGTCGCCGGCGAACAGCCTGGCGAGGCCGGAGAACCACGCGTCGTTGAACGGGCTCTTGCCGTTCGGCGTGACCGGGGTGGCCTGGAGGAAGTCCCGGACGGCATCCGACGGAATCACGAAGTTGAAGCCCTGGACGATACTGCCCTCCGGTCCGGGCCCCAGCGAGACGAACGTGAGGACGCCGATCACCTCGCCCTTCTCGTTGATCACCGGCCCGCCCGAGTTGCCCCACGCCGCGGGCGCGTCGGTCTGGATGACGGGCTGGTTCTGGACGTCCTGCTTGAACCCGGACACGGCGCCGTTCGTCACCGAGGCCTCGACCTTGGCGGAGGCGTTGAGGAGCTCGTGGGTCAGCACCACGCCCGGAAAGCCGAGGATCCGGATCGGATCGCCGATCTTCAGCGTCCGCGACAGCCCGAGGGCGAACACGGGCAGGTCGGACGCCTCCACCTGGAGCAGCGCGAGGTCGCGGCCGGACATCGCGCCAGGCCCGGCCTCGACGGCGACGGGCGGGCTGTACTTCGCGACCTTCGCGGGAAGCCGGATGCCGTTGGACATGAGCAGCGAGACCGACGGGCTCAGCTCCACCTTCGCCCGCGGCATCACGCGATCGAGCAGCTCGCGCTTGATCTGCTCCTCGGCGTCGGGACGCGCGCCCGGAGCGAGCCCGCGCCGTGCCAGCGCGTCGGGAAGGCACGCAGTCATCACCGCCCGCTGCGCCTGCTGATTCACCAGCCACTGGGGCGGCATATGGGCGGGCTGCACGACGTGGGCGTTGGTCACCACCCAGCCGCTGGTGTCGACGAACCAGCCCGTGCCCGTCTCGCGGAAGGGCGGGGGAGTCACGGTGACCTGGCCCGCGCCGCAGTCGAGCGTGATCTCGGCGCCCACCTCGGAGATCACGAGGACCGTGGCGGGCTTGGCGCGGAGGATCGTCTCCTGGACCGACAGCATGTCCGCCCCGCGCGCCTCGGCATCGCCGAGGATCGCCAGGCCCGCGACGAGAGCGGCGCGCCACCACGCCCGGGGCATGGCGCGGATTCTACTCCGAGGTCGCGAAGGAACGCTCGGCTTCAGCGGGCGAGGCTCGCACCGCGATTCCGTGGGCACGCGGCGCGCCGTCTCGCCCAGTGATTCAGCGATCTCGTTCCGGAAAAAGAACCGGGCTCCAGGGGCGAGCCCTGGAGCCCGGTGGTGATGCAGGACTGACGCTCGACTTACTTCAGGATCTCGATCGCGGCCTTGGCCTTCTGGCTGGCCAGGCTCGTGTTGCCGGCCTTGCAAGCCGCCTCGGCCTCCTTCACCAGCGACGCCGCCTTGGAGATGTCACCACGCGGAGCCTCCTGAGCGGACCGGGGCGCTTCCTGCTGGCTGCGCGGAGCCTGCTGCACCGAGCGGGGCGCCTCCTGCGTGCTACGGGGCGCTTCCTGCTGGCTCACCCGCGGAGCCTCCTGAGCGGACCGGGGCGCTTCCTGCTGACTGCGCGGAGCCTGCTGCACCGAGCGGGGCGCCTCCTGCGTGCTACGGGGCGCTTCCTGCGCGCTGCGCGGGGCTTCCTGCTGGCTCACCCGCGGAGCCTCCTGGGCGGACCGGGGCGCTTCCTGCTGACTGCGCGGAGCCTGCTGCACCGAGCGGGGCGCCTCCTGCGTGCTACGGGGCGCTTCCTGCGCGCTGCGCGGGGCTTCCTGCTGGCTCACCCGCGGGGCCTCCTGGGCGGACCGGGGCGCTTCCTGCTGACTGCGCGGAGCCTGCTGCACCGAGCGGGGCGCCTCCTGCGTGCTACGGGGCGCTTCCTGCGCGCTGCGCGGGGCTTCCTGCTGGCTCACCCGCGGGGCCTCCTGAGCGGACCGGGGCGCTTCCTGCTGACTGCGCGGAGCCTGCTGCACCGAGCGAGGCGCCTCCTGCGTGCTGCGGGGCGCTTCCTGCGCGCTGCGCGGGGCTTCCTGCTGGCTCACCCGCGGGGCCTCCTGGGCGGACCGGGGCGCTTCCTGCTGACTGCGCGGAGCCTGCTGCACCGAGCGGGGCGCCTCCTGCGTGCTACGGGGCGCTTCCTGCGCGCTGCGCGGGGCTTCCTGCTGCGCTCACCCGCGGAGCCTCCTGGGCGGAGCGGGGCGCTTCCTGCTGACTGCGCGGAGCCTGCTGCACCGAGCGAGGCGCCTCCTGCGACGACCGCGGAGCCTCCTGGGCGGAGCGGGGCGCTTCCTGCTGACTGCGCGGAGCCTGCTGCACCGAGCGAGGCGCCTCCTGCGAGGACCGCGGAGCCTCCTGGATGCGAGCACCGGCGAGCGAGCGCGGCGCCTGCACATCCTGGACGCGAGACACCTGTTGCTTCTGCTGCAGCATCGACTTCGCCGTGCTCACCTCGGCCGGGCAGCTGTTGTCAGCCGAACCCGTGGTGGCCGAGAGGGACACGGCCATCAGACCACTGAGAACCACCGCCAGCGACTTCTTCATGCGTCCCTTCCTTTCGCAGCTGGTTGAGGAACCATCTCAGCCGACTCGCACTTCCGGCCGCCCCCCACGGACCGCCGGTCGCGGCTGAGAACCGCACTCGTGTTCTTCATGACGACCACGGCCCCTAGAGCAGGAGCCATGCCACACGGGGGAAGTGGGAGAAGAAAGTTGCTCAATCACATGGTTACGGGCCCATCAGCTTGTTTCCCTGCGGTGGGCGGCGCGGCTTTTTGCCCCGTGCCCCGCCCGAGCCCCGCCCGGCAGAATGCCCGTCGTGCCCAAGGATGGTCGGGACGGGCAAGCGCGGGTCGGGCAAGCTGCTTTGACCGCCGGACAGGCTCGTGTCCTGCTCGCGGGAAGTGCGTGTGGACCCGTCGGTCGCTCCCGTTCGGCGCATCCGCGATGTGACCGTCATGCAAGGTTTGTACAGTCACGAGAGAGCGGCGTGCAGAGGAGGAGCCCTGGACAGATCTACCCGTTCGAGCCTCGCTAGGCGGGGGATGCTCGGTAAATGGGCCGCGTAGCAGCGAGTTTTGGGGTATACTGCCTCCGTTCGCCAACTTCCAGGAGGGCTCCGTATGACGCCGACCGTCGTGAGGAGGTACGCGTGAAGAAGGCGCCGAGGACCAAGGGTCAGGCCGCCCGGCTGACGCGACCCCACAAGGCGGCGGCCGCCGCCCCACCGCCCGCCCGCCCCGTCAAGCTCCGGCTGGATCTCCTGCTCGTCGAGCGCGCCTTGGCCCCGAGTCGCGAGAAGGCGGCACGCCTCATCCTGGCCGGCTCCGTCATGGTCGACGGGCAGCGCGTGGACAAGGCGGGGACGCCGATCGACACGCGTGCCCGCGTCGAGGTGGTCTCGCGAGAGAAGTACGTGAGCCGAGGCGGCGACAAGCTCGACCACGCCATCGCCACGTTCGGCATCGCGCCCGCCGGCCGCATCTGCCTCGACGTGGGCGCCTCCACCGGAGGGTTCACCCACTGCCTGCTCGAGGCGGGCGCCAAGCGCGTGTACGCCGTGGACGTCGGCCAGGGCCAGCTCGATCCCTCGCTGCGCGCCGATGGTCGCGTGGTGGTGATGGAGCGCACGAACGCGCGCCAGCTCAGCGTGGAGAGCTTCCCCGAGCTCCCGCAGGTGGCCACCGTGGACGTGTCGTTCATCTCGCTGGAGAAGGTGCTCCCCGCCGTGCAGAGCGTTCTGTCGTTCGACGGCGAGGCGGTGATCCTCGTGAAGCCGCAGTTCGAGGTGGGCAAGGGCCAGGTCGGCAAGGGGGGGTCGTGCGCGATCCCAGCCAGCACCGCGCCGTGCTCGAGCGGCTCGCGCGCTACTCGATCCTGCACGCCTGGCACGTGCGCGGCGTGACGGCATCGCCGCTCAAGGGCCCCAAGGGCAACCGCGAGTTCTTCATGCACCTGGCCCTCACCGGGAAGACCCCGGCGCAGCTCGGGGCGCTCCTCGACCGGGTCGCCGCGGAGGAGCCTGCGTGAAGCGTATCGGCGTCCTCGCCAAGACCGACCGCGAGGAGGCCCGGCAGGTCGTTCCCCAGCTCCTCGAGTGGTGCGCGGCCCGCGGCGTCACCGCCGTCCTCGAGAAGGAGACCGCGGGGCTGTGCCCGGATCGCGCCATCTCCGTCGTCCTCAAGCCCGAGCTGCCCGGGGCACGTCGATCTGCTGCTGGTGCTGGGCGGCGACGGCACGCTGCTCTCCATGGCCCGCCTCGTCGGCGACCTCGGGGTGCCGATCCTCGGCGTCAACCTCGGCGGGCTGGGGTTCCTCACCGCCCTCACCGTGGAAGAGCTGTTCCCGGCCCTCGAGGCCTGCCTGCGTGGGGAGATGGTGATCGATGAGCGGATGATGCTGGCGGCCGCCGTCGTGCGTCAGGGCGAGCGGCTGACCGAGTACGTCGCGCTGAACGACGTGGTCATCACCAAGTCCGCGATGAGCCGCATCATCAATCTGGAGGTGGCGGTGGACGGCAAGCTGGCCACCGCGTACCGGGCCGACGGGCTCATCGTCTCCACGCCCACCGGCTCCACGGCCTACTGCCTGTCCGCGGGCGGGCCCATCGTGTTCCCCACCATGGACGCGGTCGTCCTCACGCCGATCTGCTCGCACACGCTCACCAACCGTCCGATCGTGCTGCCGGGCGGCGTCGCCATCGAGGTGACGCTCCTGTCCGACCAGGACGTGGCCCTCACCCTCGACGGGCAGGTGAGCCTCGCGCTCAAGCGCTCGGACATCGTCGAGATCCGTCCCGCCGCGGCCCGCATCCGGCTCCTCCGGCCGCCCCAGAAGCACTTCTTCTCGGTGCTCCGCACCAAGCTGAAGTGGGGCGAGCGGTAGATCCCTCCGTCTCCATCTCGATACGCTTGAGGCCGACCTCCCGGGCGACGTAGCATCGCGGGCGCGGCCATGCTCACCGAGCTCCGCATCCGGAACCTCGCCGTCATCGAGAGACGTCACCGTGCCCTTCGGCCCCGGCCTGAACGTCCTCACCGGGGAGACGGGAGCGGGGAAGTCGATCGTGATCGACGCCCTGCTCCTGATCGGGGGCGCGCGGGCGCAGCCCGAGCTGATCCGCTCGCAGGCCGCCGCCGCCTCGGTCGAGGCGGTCTTCGAGATCCCGCCGGCGAGCCCGGCCACCGAGGTGCTGGAAAGGGCGGGGCACGGAGCGCCCGATGGCGTCCTCGTGATCCGGCGGGAGATCGCGCGATCCGGGCGCCACCGCGTCTTCGTCAACGATTCGGCGGCGACGGTGGCGCTGATCGATCGGCTCGGCGAGTGCCTCCTCGAGCTGCACGGCCAGCACGAGCACCAGCGCCTCATGGAGCCGGCGCGGCAGCTCGCCGTGCTCGATCGCTTCGCCGGCTGCGCGCCGGACGTCTCGGCCCTCGGCGGTCTCGTGCGCGCATGGACGGAGGCGCGGGCCGAGCTGACTCGCGTCGAGAGCGAGGCGCGGGAGGACGCGCGCCAGGAAGACCTCTACCGCTTCCAGCTCTCCGAGATCGACGCCGCGCGTCTCGAGGATGGCGAGGAGGACGCGCTCCGCGCCGAGCGCCGCCGCCTCCAGCACGCCGAGCGCATCGGCTCCATCCTGCGCGAGGCCTCCGCGCTGCTCTACGACGACCGCGACGCCGCCGCGGCCCGCCTGGCGCGCGCGGCCGGCCTGCTCGGCGAGCTCGAGCGCGATGGATCCCGACGCCGCGGGCGCCGCGGAGAGCGTGGAGGCCGCCGCGACCCACGTCGAGGAGGCCGTCGGTCGGGTGCGCGCGCTCCGCGACCGGGCCACCCTCGATCCCGAGCGCCTGGAGGAGATCGACGCGCGTCTCGACACCATCCTCAAGCTGAAGCGGAAGTACGGGGAGAGCGAGGCCGCCATCGCTCGCTACCGCCAGGAGGTGGCCGAGCGGCTCGGGCGTCTCACCCGCCACGACGAGGTCGTCGCCGAGATGGCGGGCGCGCATCGACGACCTCGCGGGCCGGGCCCTCCGCGCGGCGGACGCGCTCACCGCGGTCCGCACGGAGGCCGCGGCGCGGCTCGAGCGGCTGATCCAGAAGGAGCTGCGCGGGCTCGGCATGGAGCACGCGCGCTTCGCCGTCGCCTTCCGGCGGGAGGCCGCCGGGCCCGGCGAGCTCGCGCCGAGGGCGGGCGGCGCCCGCGTGGGTGCGCGGGGGGCCGAGACCGTGGAGTTCCTCTTCTCCGCCAACCCCGGCGAGGAGCCGCGCTCCCTGGCCCGCGTGGTCTCGGGGGGCGAGCTGTCGCGGACGATGCTCGCGGTCAAGACCGTCCTCGCCGCGGCCGACGACGTGCCGGTCCTCATCTTCGACGAGGTCGACGCGGGCATCGGCGGGCGCGTGGCCGACGTGATCGGCGACAAGCTGCGGGAGACCTCGGTCGGCCGGCAGGTGCTCTGCGTCACCCATCTCGCCCAGATCGCCGCGCGCGCCGGCCAGCACATCGTGGTGGACAAGCGCGTGAGCCGGGGCGTCACGCGCACCTCGGTCCGCCGCGTCGCGGCCGCCGAGCGCGTGGAGGAGCTGGCGCGGATGCTGGGCGGCGAGCGCATCACCGACGCCACGCGCCGCCACGCGCGCGAGCTCTACCGCGGCAGCCAGGGGGGACGCGGATGACGGCGGCGCGGCCCGCATCTGTCCCTGGCCGCGAGGCCTGGTGCTAAGATAGCCTTCGTGATCAACGCCCTGATCCGCGCGGTCTTCGGCACCAAGCACGAGCGGGACGCCAAGCGCATGCGTCCGGCCGTCGCGGCCATCAACGAGCTGGCGTCCGCGCTCGAGGCCGTGGACGACGGGGCCCTCCGGGCGAGGACGGGGGAGTTCCGCAAGCGGCTCGCCGACGGCGCGGAGCTCGACGATCTCCTCGTCGAGGCGTTCGCCGCCTGCCGCGAGGCGGCGCGTCGCACCGTCCGGATGCGGCACTTCGACGTGCAGCTCATGGGCGGGATGATCCTGCACCAGGGCACGATCGCGGAGATGGCCACGGGCGAGGGCAAGACGCTCGTGGCCACGCTCCCGGCGTACCTGAACGCGCTGCCCGGCCTCGGCACCCACATCGTGACCGTCAACGACTACCTGGCCCGGCGCGACGCGCAGTGGATGGGCCCGATCTACCACGCGCTCGGCCTCAGCGTCGGGGTGATCCAGCACGAGGTGTCGTACCTCTTCGACCCCGACTACGTCTCTCCCGACATCCGGCTCGCGTCGCTCCGCCCGTGCTCGCGCCGCGAGGCATACCGGGCCGACGTCACGTACGGCACCAACAACGAGTTCGGCTTCGACTACCTTCGCGACAACATGCGCTTCTCGCTGGAGGAGATGGTCCAGCGCGAGCACACCTACGCGATCGTGGACGAGGTGGACTCCATCCTGATCGACGAGGCCCGCACGCCGCTGATCATCTCCGGCCCCGCCGAGGGCTCGACGGACAAGTACTACAAGATCGACCGGGTCATCCCGAAGCTCTCCCGCGCCGCCACCATCGTGGAGGGCAAGCTCTCCGAGATCGAGGCCCAGGCGCCCGGCGACTACATCGTGGACGAGAAGTCGCGCGCGGTCTCGCTCACCGAGCAGGGGATCGGGCACTGCGAGCGGCTCCTCGGGGTCGACAACCTCTACGACCCCATCCACATGGAGCTGCTCCACCACATCCACCAGGCCCTCAAGGCCCACGCCCTCTTCAAGAAGGACGTGGACTACGTGGTCAAGGACGGCCAGGTCATCATCGTCGACGAGTTCACCGGACGTCTCATGCCGGGGCGCCGGTGGTCGGACGGTCTCCACCAGGCGGTGGAGGCCAAGGAGGGCGTCCGGATCGAGTCCGAGAATCAGACGCTTGCCACGATCACCCTCCAGAACTACTTCAGGATGTACGACAAGCTGGCGGGCATGACCGGCACCGCGGCCACCGAATCCGAGGAGTTCGCGAAGATCTACGAGCTCGACGTGACCGTGATCCCGACCAACCGGGCGCTCACGCGCGTCAACCATCCGGACGTGGTGTACAAGACCGCGCGCGAGAAGTTCGACGCGGTGACCGCGGAGATCAAGGAGCTCCACGCCAAGGGCCAGCCCATCCTGGTCGGGACGGTCTCGATCGAGATCTCGGAGCACCTGTCCAAGCTCCTCAAGAAGCAGGGCATCACCCACCAGGTCCTCAACGCCAAGTACCACGAGCGCGAGGCGGAGATCGTCGCCCAGGCCGGCCGCGAGAAGGCGGTCACCATCGCCACCAACATGGCGGGGCGGGGGACCGACATCCTGCTCGGAGGCAACCCGGACTTCCTGGCCAAGGAGATCCTCCGGAAGAAGGGCCTGGATCCCGCCGTCGCCCCGCCGGACGCGCGGCAGGCGGCCTGGCTGGAGGCCAAGCGCACGACGGACCCGGAGCACGAGCGCGTGGTCCAGCTCGGCGGACTGCACATCCTCGGCACCGAGCGCCACGAGTCGCGGCGCATCGACAACCAGCTCCGGGGCCGCTCGGGCCGGCAGGGCGACCCCGGCTCCTCGCGCTTCTACCTCTCGCTCGAGGACGACCTCCTCCGCATCTTCGGCTCGGAGCGCATCCAGCGCATCATGGAGCGCCTCGGCATGGAGGAGGGCGAGCCGATCGAGCACAAGCTGGTGACCCGGGCCATCGGCACCGCCCAGAAGCGCGTGGAGACGCGCAACTTCGAGATCCGCAAGCATCTCCTCGAGTACGACGACGTGATGAACAAGCAGCGCGAGATCGTCTACGGGATGCGCCGCGAGATCCTCGACGGCGAGAGCCAGGAGGAGCGCGTCCTCGAGTGGGTCGGCGACGTCGCCGGCGCCATCGTCGAGCGCTACGCCGCCGCCGATGCCCACCCCGAGGACTGGGACGTGCCCGCGCTGAACGAGGCCCTGTTCCGCCAGTTCGACGTGCGCGTGCCCGCCGGCGAGGTCGCCGAGGCCGGCTCGCACGAAGCCCTCGTGGAGATGGTCACGGCCGCCGCCGAGAACGCGTACCGCGAGCGCGAGCGCCAGATGGGCGCGGAGATGTTCCACCGGCTCGAGCGCTGGATCCTCCTCGGGCTCCGCTGGGAGGACGGCGAGTTCCGCGGCATCGATCAGCTCTGGAAGGACCACCTCCTGAACATGGACCACCTCAAGGAGGGGATCGGTCTCCGGGGCTATGGCCAGCGGGACCCGCTGACCGAGTACAAGAAGGAAGCCTTCGAGATGTTCCAGGACATGGTCGAGCACCTGAAGGATGTCGTCCTGGAGCAGCTCTTCAAGGTGCGCATGATGCGCGAGGAGGTCGCGGCCGAGCCGGTGCGCGTGGCCGCCGCCCCGCGCTGGCAGGAACACCGGGGCGGCGACGGCGCCGCGCCCGCGGCCCGCGTCGAGGCGCGCACGGCCACCGGCGAGAAGGTCGGACGTAACGATCCGTGCCCGTGCGGGTCGGGCAAGAAGTACAAGCGCTGCTGCCTCCTGAAGAGCGCCTGATCCGCTCCCGTCCCTAGTGCCTCGGGGGTCGCCGTCCCCCCATCGCTGGTGTTTTTCGCTTGGCGGTCCTCCGGGTCGTGTGGTACGTGTGAGAAGCCCGCAGCGGGCGGTACCCATGCGCCTCCAACAGATCACGATCCAGGGCTTCAAGTCGTTCGCAGAGAAGACGGATCTGTCGGTCCTGCCCGGCATCACCTGCATCGTCGGACCCAACGGCTGCGGCAAGTCCAACGTCGGCGATGCCATCCGATGGGCGCTCGGCGAGCAGAGCCCCAAGATCCTGCGGGGCCAGAGGATGGAAGACATCATCTTCCACGGCTCCGCTTCCCGCCGTCCGATCGGTCTCGCCGAGGTGAGCCTCATCTTCGACAACGACGGGACGCTGTCGGTGCCGTGGAGCGAGGTCGCCGTGTCGCGGCGGCTGTACCGCACGGGCGACAGCGAGTACTTGCTCAACCGGAGCGTCTGCCGGCTGCGCGACGTGCAGGATCTCTTCGCCGGCACCGGCGTGAACCCGAAGGCCTACGCGCTCATGGACCAGGAGCGCCTGAACCACGTCCTCACCGCGAAACCGTGGGAGCGGCGGGCGTTCATCGAGGAGGCGGCCGGGGTCGCGCGCTACAAGCAGCAGCGCGGGGAGACCCAGGGCAAGCTCGACGCGACCCGCCAGAACCTCCAGCGCGTCCGCGACGTGATGGACGAGGTCAAGCGCCAGCTCGGCTCCCTCGAGCGGCAGGCCAGGAAGGCGCAGCAGTACAAGGCGCTCAACCAGGAGAAGCAGGCGCTGGCCCTCGCCATGCTCGCCGGAGAGTTCGTGGAGCTTTGCGATCGCCAGCGCGCGGTGGCGGAGGAGATGCAGCGGCTCGCCGCCGAGCGGGCGCGGCACGAGGCGCTCCTGGGCGAGCTCCGGGCCCGCGAGGCCACCCAGCGCGGACGCATCCAGGAGAGCGACTACCAGCTCGCCGACCTCCGCCAGGCCGTGCAGAAGACGCAGCTCGAGGCCGAGCGCCTCGTGGCCCGGCGCGAGCAGATCACGGGCCAGCTCGCCGAGCTGGGCGAGGAAGAGCTGCGGCTGGGTGAGGAGATCCGCGTGACCGCGGCGCGCCGCGTGACGCTCGCTGACGAGCGCGGCGAGAAGATCGACGCGCTCGCGGGAGCGCGGGAGCGTCACGCCCAGGTCGCCCGGCGCATCGAGGACCTCGAGGCGGACGTCGAGGCGTCACGGACGCGGGTCGTCACCCACCGGGACCGGCTCGAGGCGTCCCGCCGCCAGGAAGTGGAGACCGCGGCGGCCCGGGCGCAGCTGGCCCGTGAGGAGGCCGAGCTGTCCGAGCGCGCCCTCTACACGACCCGGCGGCGCGAGCGGCTGTCCACCGAGGCGGCCGCGGCGCGCGGCGAGGCCGAGGCCACCTCCGCTTCGCGGCGGTCGCTCGAGGAGAGCCAGCGCCGTGTCGACCTCGAGGTGTCCGCGCTGGAGCGCCGAGCTGCACGAGGTGCGTGGCACCATCGAGGAGCGCGACGAGCTCAGGGCCCGCGTGCAGGCCGCGCTCGCGGAGGCGCGGGTCACGCTGGCCGCGCGGCAGTCGCAGCACGAGGCCCTCGAGCGCCTCGAGCGCGAGCGCGAGGGATACGGCACCGGCGTGCGCGCCGTCTTCGCCGCCGCGGGCACCGAGCTGCCGGGCATCGTGGGCACGGTCGCCGACCTCCTCGAAGTGCCGGTGGGGCTCGAAGCGGCGGTGGAGAGCGTGCTCGGCGATCGTCTCCAGTGGGTGGTGTTCGAGCGCTTCGCCGAGGCGCGCGCCGCGGTGGCGTTCCTCGAGCGCGAGGGGGCCGGCTCGGCCACGTTCCTGCCCCTCGAGACCTTGCCGCCCTGGAGGCGAACGCGAGTGGTCACGACGCCGGCGCCGGCGCTCGAGACCCAGGCCCGTACGGAGAGACCCGGCCACGGGGTCGAACGGCGACGGCGGGCCGAGCGGCGTGCGCTGGGCGCTCGATCTGGTCGTCGAGCCCGCGACCCCAGCTCGTGCGCCATCTCCTGGACCGCGTCGGCTTCGTCGGCCACCTCGACGAGGCCGAGGCCCTCTGGCGCCGGAACGGCGTCATCGCGACCTACGTGACCCCGGCCGGCGAGGTGCTCTCGCCCACGGGACGGCTCACGGGCGGCCGCCGGAACGGCGACCGGCAGGGTCAGGAGCTTTCGATCCTGCGCAGGAAGGGCACCATCCGCCAGCTCGCCGAGGAGATCGACGGGCTCGTCCGCCTGGTCGACGAGCGGAGCGCGCTCGCCGGCAAGCTCGAGGGCGAGCTTGCGGCGCTACGCGGACGCCAGGCCGAGCGTGAGACCAGGCGTCAGGCGCAGGAGACGGCGCGGCTCACGAGCGAGAAGGACCTCGAGTCGGCGACACGCGAGGAGGAGCGCGTCCGCCGCTCTCCTGGACACGCTCGCCGCCGAGGACCAGCAGCTCGAGATGGAAGCGGCGGAGACGACGGCGCGGCTCGACGAGGTGGTGGCGGCGCTCGCCTCGAGCGTCGAGCGCCAGTCCGCGCTCGAGCGTTCCACCGCCGAGATCCGCAGCGGGCTCGAGACGCTCCAGGAGGATGACACCCGCGTCGCCGCCGAGCTGACCGAGTTCCGCGTGGAGCTGGCCACGGTCGCCGAGCGCACGGGGAGCCTGGCCCGGGACATCGAGCGCCTGGAGGAGCTGGAGCGGGAGGCGTCGTCGCGCCTCGCGCAGGCCGAGGCGCGGCTCGCCCAGACCGGATCCCGCCGAACCGAGCTCACGGGCGAGCGCGAGCGCGTGGACGGCGCGGCGCGCGCGGCCGCGGTGGAGCGCGACCGGGCCGAGGGCGACGTTCGCGCGGCGAGCGAGCGGCACCAGCACGAGGTGCTGCTCCTCCAGGCCATCGAGGGCGAGGCGCGGGCGTGCGAGCAGGACCGGGGCCGCCTCACCGGCGAGATCCACCGCCTCGAGGTCGGCGCCACGGAGGACCGTGTGCGCAGCGAGGAGATGGTCCACCAGGCGCGGCGCGCTCACGAAGTGGACGGCGCCGAAGCGCTCGCCGCGCTCCACGATCCCACGCGTGACCCCGTGGTGGCCCGCGCGCGCCACGACGAGCTCGCGGCCAAGCTCGAGGGGCTGGGCGCCGTCAACCTGGTGGCCGACGAGGAATACCGGGAGCTCGAGGAGCGGCTGGTGTTCCTCCGCACCCAGCACGACGACCTCGTCGGGTCGATCAAGGATCTCGACCGCGCGCTTCGCGGCATGACGCGCACCGCGCAGGAGCGCTTCCAGCAGGCCTTCGAGGAGATCAACCGGCACTTCCAGGACATCTTCGCGCGGCTCTTCGAGGGCGGACGGGCCGAGCTCAGGATGGTCGAGCCCGAGGAGGGCGAGGAGGATCCGCTCGAGCTCGGCGTCGAGCTGATGGCGCAGCCCCGCGGCAAGCGGCTGCAGGCGGTGAGCCTCATGTCCGGCGGCGAGAAGGCCCTCACCGGCCTGGCCCTGCTCTTCGCCATCTTCTACTTCCGGCCGAGCCCCTTCTGCGTGCTCGACGAGGTCGACGCGCCGCTCGACGACGCGAACATCCACCGGTTCCTCCGCGTGCTGCGGGAGCTCGTCTCCCACACGCAGTTCGTGGTCATCACCCACAACCGGAGGACCATGGAGGCGGCCGACGTGCTGTACGGCGTCACCATGGAGGAGCCGGGCCTGAGCCGCCTCGTCTCGGTCAAGCTGACCGACTCGTAACCTCGCTCGGTAGTTGCCTCTTCCGGCGCCCGAGATTACACTCCGGCAGGGAAGGCACATGCGCACGGGATCCCGAAGGAGCGTTGCTGGACCGCCCCCTCGCCGGGTCCAGCCAGCGAAAGGCACTTGCCCGTGGTGAGCCGCACGGACCAGGAAGCCCCAAGGACTTCGGGTCCGAGCGCCGCCTCCGGCCCGGTCGGCGTCCGACTCCGGCAGCTCCGGGAGAGCCGCGGCGTCTCTCTCGACGAGATCGCCCGCGCCACCCGGGTCGGCCGCCCCATCTGGAGGCCCTCGAGGCGGGCGAGACCGCCGAGCTTCCCGCGCCGGTGTTCGTGAAGGGATTCATCCGCGCGTACTGCGAGTTCCTCGGAGCCGGCCCCGAGGACGTGCTGGCGCGGTATCACGAGATCGTGCGCGCGCCACCGACGATCGGCGCGTCGCGCACCGCGCTGGGAAGCCGGGCCCGGCCGTCGCGTCTCGGGAGCCCGATCGCGGTGAGCCTGCTCTTGCTGCTGGTCCTGGCCGGCGCGCTGCTGGCCGTGAACCTCGGGCTGCGGACGCGGCACGTCCACTCCGGCATCGACCCCGTCGCCGCGAAGGGTGGCGGAGCCGCCGGCGGCCGCTCCGACCGAGCTCACCGCGGCAGACCGTGGCGCCACGGGCGCCCCCGTGGCGGCTCCCGCTCCGTCGGCAGCGACGGCGGGCGCCGCGCCGACCACGCCCGCGGCGTCGCCGGCCGCCGGATCGGCCACGCCGCCCGTGACGCCCGCAAGTCCGCCGACGCCGCGCGCCGCTCAGGGCACTGCGCCTGCGGCAACCGGCGCGCCGCCGACGCCTCAGACGGCGGCCCCGCCTGCCGTCGGCTCCGTAACGTCCGCCGCCCCGCGCCCGGAGACGCCGGCGACGCCCCCGGCCACGACGGCCCCGGCCGCGCCGGCGACGACGCCCGCCGTCGGCGGTCAGAAGCTAGTCGTCCGCGCGATCGAGCGCACCTGGATCCGCGTCCAGCGCGACCGCGGCGCTCCATGGAGGAGGTCCTCGAGGCGGGAGCGGTGCGCGAGTGGACGCGCGGAGCGCGTGTTCGTGCTCTCCGTCGGCAACGCCGGCGGCCTCGAGCTCACGCTGAACGGCGAGCGGCCTGCCGCCGCTGGGCGGGCGCGGAGCGGTCATCCGTCAGCTCGTGCTGCCCCCCGGCGCGACCCCACCGCAATCGTGAGCTTCTTCCGCTCGCTCGCCGACCGCGTCAAGCAAGGCCTGCAGCGGACGCAGCGAACTCCTCGACACTGACATCACCGAGCTGTTCAGCTTCGGCCGTCCGATCGACGAGGCCCTGCTGGAGGAGCTCGAGGAGCGCCTCGTCGCTGTCCGACCTCGGCGCGCCCGTGGCCGCCGCGTTCGTGGGCCGGGTGCGCGAGGAGGCCAAGCGCGGGCGGATCACCGCCGCGGAGGACGTCCGCGCGCTCCTGCGCCGGTTCCTCGAGGAGACCCTCGCGACCCGCCGAGGCGCCGCTGGACCTCTCGGGGCGGCCGTCGGTGATCCTCATGCTCGGCGTGAACGGCTCGGGGAAGACGACCAGCACGCGGGAAGCTGGCCGCGGCGCTGTCCAGCCAGGGCAAGCGCGTCTCGTCGCCGCCGCGGACACCTTCCGCGCCGCGGCCATCGAGCAGCTCCAGGTGTGGGGCGAGCGCGCCGGCGTCGAGGTCATCCATCAGGCGGCGGGCGCCGATCCCGCCGCGGTGGTCTTCGACGCGGTCAAGGCGGCGACCGCGCGCGCGGCCGACGTGCTCATCGTGGACACCGCCGGGCGCCTGCACACCAAGTCCAACCTCATGGACGAGCTGACCAAGCTCAAGCGCGTGGTCGTCGCGCCAGGTCCCCGGGGCGCCGCACGAGTCGCTCATGGTGCTGGAAGCGCCCACGGGCCAGAACGGCCTCGCCCAGGCGCGGATGTTCCACGAGGCGGTGGGGCTCACCGGACTCGTCCTGACCAAGCTCGACGGCACCGCGAAGGGCGGCATCGTCGTGGCCATCCACCAGCAGCTCGGCCTGCCCATCAAGCTCGTGGGCGTCGGCGAGCAGATCGAGCGACCTCCAGCCCTTCGACGCCAAGACCTTCGCCGCCGCGCTCGTCCCCGCGGCATGAGCCCCATCGGGACCGGCGGCGATGCGCCGTCCGACGACGCGCGCTGGATGCGGCGCGCCCTCGAGCTCGCCGAGGGCGGGCGCGGGCCGCACCTCGCCCAATCCGATGGTGGGCGCGGTCGTGGTGGCGGAGGCCGGACGGTCGGCGAGGGATTCCACGCGCGCGCGGGCGGGCCCCACGCCGAGGTCGACGCGCTCGCGAGCGCCGGCGCGGGCGCGCGGGGCGCCACCCTGTACGTGACGCTCGAGCCCTGCAACCATCACGGCCGCACCGGCCCCTGCGTGGACGCCATCGTGGGCGGCGGCATCCGGCGCGTGGTGGCCGCGGTGGCTGACCCGAACCCGCGTGTCGAGGGCGGCGGGTCCCGCGCGCTCCGCGCTGCCGGCATCGCGGTGCGCATGGGCTGCCTCGCCGACGAGGCGCGGCGGCAGAACCGCGTGTTCTTCGGCGCGGTCGCGCGGGGGCGGCCGCACGTCACGCTCAAGTGCGCGATGACGCTCGACGGGAAGATCGCCGCCGCGGACGGCTCGTCGCGCTGGATCACCGGCGAAGCTGCGCGGCGGGAGGCGCACCGGCTGCGCAGCGAGGCCGACGCGGTCGCCGTGGGCATCGGCACCGCGCTCGCCGACGACCCGTTGCTCGACGTGCGCCTGCACCGAGCCCTGGCCGCGAGAGCCGTACCGCGTGGTCGTCGACAGCGGCGCGCGGCTCGCCGTCAGCGCGCGCGTCCTCGCCGGCGGGACGGCCCGAGCGGACGCTGGTCGCCGTGGCGGACACGGCGCCCCCCGATCGCGTGGCCGCGCATCGCCGCGCGCGGCGCCACCGTGCTGACCTGCCGGTCGCGCGACGGTCGGGTCGACTCGAGGATCTGTGCCGCCGGCTCTTCGGCCTCGAGGTGATGGGCCTGCTCGTCGAGGGCGGCAGCGTGCTCGCCGCCGCGTTCGTCGACGCGGGGCTCGTGGACCGGGTCGCGTTCTTCATCGCCCCGAAGCTCCTGGGCGGCGCCGGGGCGCCCACCGCGGTCGGCGGGCCCGGGGCGGCCGCTCGATGCGGCGGCGCGGCTCGCCGGACGGCCGAGGTGCGGCAGGTCGGCGACGACTGGCTCTTCGAGGCCGACGTGCGCCGCGACGACGGCGGGCGACGCGGACGGAGCCTGAGCGGTGTTCACCGGGACTCGTCGAGGAGATCGGGCAGGTGATCGCGCGCGACGGCGCCCGCCTCGTCGTGTCGGCGCCGGCCTCACGCTCGACGGCAGCGCGGTGGGCGCCAGCGTGGCGGTCAACGGCGCGTGCCTCACCGTCGTCACGCGCGGGACCGATCGACTTCGGCTTCGACCTGGGCCCGGAGACGCTCGCCGTGACCGGCCTCGGCGAGCCTCGCCGCCGGCGACGCCGTGAACCTCGAGCGGCCGCTGCGCCTCGGCGAGCTTCGTGGGCGGCCATCTCGTGCAGGGCCACGTCGACGGGGTGGGCATGGTGGCGGCCCTGGAGCGCCACGACGAACCGCGCGGCTCAGGATAGAATGGCAGGCATCGACGCTGGCCCGCTGCTGATCCCCAGGGGCTCGGTAGCGGTGGACGGCGTGAGCCTCACCGTGGCAGCGCTCGACGAGCGGGCGTTCGAGATCATGCTCATCCCGCACACGCTGGCCCTGACGACGCTGGGCCGGCTGCGCGCCGGGCCGGCGGGTAAATCTTGAGATGGACATGATCGGCAAGTACGTGGCGCGGGTCTTGAGCCAGAGAGGAAACGGTCCGTGATCGACGAGTCCGCGCGAGAATTCGCCACCATCGACGAGGCGATCGAGGAGATCCGCGCCGGCCGCATGCTCGTGGTCGTCGACGACGAGGACCGCGAGAACGAGGGCGACCTTGTCATGGCCGCCGATCTCGCCACCCCCGAGGCGGTCAACTTCATGGCGAAGTACGGCCGGGGGCTGATCTGCGTGCCCCTGCCCGGAGAGCGCCTCGACGAGCTGCAGATCTCGATGATGGTGCGCGACAACACGGCGCCGCTCGGCACCGCGTTCACGACCACCGTCGACGCCCGGCGCGGCGTCACCACCGGCACGTCGGCCTACGACCGCGCCGTCACCATCCGCGCCCTGGTGGACCCGGCGAGCCAGCCGCAGGACCTCACGCGCCCCGGTCACATCTTCCCGCTGCGCGCGCTGCCCGGCGGCGTGCTCCGGCGCGCCGGGCACACCGAGGCCGCGGTGGATCTGGCGCGGCTGGCCGGCTGCTCGCCGGCCGGGGTCATCTGCGAGGTGCTCGACGACGACGGCGGCATGGCGCGCCTGCCCGACCTCGTCAAGCTCGCCCGCACCCACGGGCTCAAGCTCATCACGATCCGGGACCTGATCGAGTACCGCATCCAGAAGGAGAAGCTCGTGCGGCGGGCCGCGGAGACCCGCCTCCCCACGGACTACGGCGACTTCAAGGTCATCGCCTACGAGACCACGGTGGACGACCGCGTCACCCTGGCCCTCGTCCTCGGCGACGTGTCGGGCGACGAGCCCGTCCTCATGCGCGTGCACTCGGAGTGCCTGCCCGGGGACGTCTTCGGCTGCCGCCGGTGCGACTGCGGCTCGCAGCTGCACAAGGCGCTGACGATCATCGCCGCGCGAGGGGCGGGGCGTGCTCGTCTACATGCGGCAGGAGGGGCGGGGGATCGGGCTCCTCAACAAGCTCAAGGCCTACGAGCTGCAGGACCAGGGGCAAGGACACGGTGGAGGCCAACCACGCCCTCGGCTTCGGCGCCGACCTCCGCCACTACGGCCTCGGCGCGCAGATCCTCGTGGACCTCGGCGTGAAGAACCTCCGGTACCTGACCAACAACCCGAAGAAGATCGTCGGCATCGAGCGGCTACGGCCTCCGCGTCGTCGAGCGCGTGCCGCTCGAGATCCCGCCCACCGAGGAGAACCGCCGCTACCTCATCACCAAGCGCGAGAAGATGGGGCACCTCTTCTCGTTCTTCCCGGACTGAGCCGTGGCCGGACGCGCCCCCCGACCCGCGACCGGGCGCCGCCGCCGGCCTGCCGCCGGCGGCGCGCTTCGCGATCGTCGCCGCGCGCTTCAACGAGCCCATCTCGAAGAAGCTGGTCGACGGCGCCCTCGCCGCGCCTCGCCGAGCAGGGCGTCCGGGCCGACGCCGCCGACGTGCACTGGGTGCCCGGCTCCTTCGAGCTCCCACTGGCCGCCCGCGCGCTCGCGCGCACGGGGCGCTACGCCGGCGTGGTGTGCGTCGGCGTCGTGATCACGCGGCGGGACGCCGCACTTCGAGCACGTCTCGCGCGAGGCGGCGACAGGCATCCGTCAGGTCGGCGCTCGACGACCGGGGTCCCGGTGACCTTCGGGCTGATCACCGCGCTCACCGAGGAGCAGGCGTGGGAGCGGGCGGGCGGCTCGGTGGGCAACCGCGGTCACGAGGCGGCGCTCGCCGCCGTCGAGATGGCGGGCTGGCTCCGGCGCCTCGGCCGTCGGGGCCGGGGACACCGGCGCGCCGGAGCGCGCCGATGGGTAGGCGCCGCAAGTCGCGCGAGCTGGCGCTCCAGCTCCTCTACCAGCTCGACGTGCAGGGCGTGGGCGATCCGGGCCCCGCGTTCGCCGAGTTCTGGATGCGGCACCCCGTGGACGACGAGGTGCGCGAGTTCGCCGAGTCCCTCGTCCGCGGCGCCAAGCTCCACCAGGGCAAGATCGACGAGCTGATCGCCCAGTACGCCGAGAACTGGGAGCTCGAGCGCATGGCGGTGGTGGACCGCAACATCCTGCGCGGCGGGATCTTCGAGCTCCTGTGGGAGAGCGACGTCCCGCCCAAGGTCGCGATCAACGAGGCTCTCGAGGTCGCCAAGAAGTTCAGCACGCAGGAGTCGAGCCGCTTCATCAACGGCATCCTCGACCGCATGCACAAAGAGCTCTCGCCTTCCGGCTAAATTAGCCCGACAGCCCTGGCCGGCCCACGCAATGCGCTACGCGATCCTCTCGGACGTCCACGCGAACCTCGAAGCCCTGACCGCGGTGCTCGCCGACGCGGACCGGGAGGGCGCCACCGCCATCTTCGGCCTTGGCGACCTCGTCGGCTACGGCGCGGATCCCGGGGCGTGCGTGGACGCGGTGGGCGACCGCGGCGCCGCGGCTGGTGGCCGGCAACCACGAGTGGGGCGCGGTCGGGCTGATCGACGTGGCGTGGTTCAATCCCGCGGCGCGCGCGGCCGATCCTCTGGACCCGCGAACGGCTCGCCCGCGACGCGAGCCGCTACCTGGCCGCGCTGCCCCTCACGGCGACGGTCGAGGACGCGACGCTCGTCCACGCCAGCCCCCGGAATCCCGAGGAGTGGGACTATCTCACCTCGGCGGAGGAGGGGTTCGACGTGTTCGAGGCGTTCGACACGCGGCTCTGCTTCGTCGGCCACTCGCACCGGCCCGCGGTGTGGTCGCTCGGCTCCGGCAGGCCCGGACCACGCCGCCGCCTTCCGGGCCTGGCCGGTGCGCATCGCGCTCGAGCACGGCCGCCGCTACGTCATCAACGTGGGCAGCGTGGGGCAGCCGCGCGATCGAGACCCGCGCGCCGCCTACGCTATCTGGGACGTCGACCGGCGCGAGGTCGAGATCCGCCGGGTGACGTACGACCACCGCGCGACCGCCGCCAAGATCCTCGGCGCCGGCCTGCCGCGTCTGCTCGCCGACCGTCTGGCGCGGGGCTTTTGACCGGGTCCGGGGCGGCCGAGCGCCTCCACGCGCTGGCCGCGGGGCGGGTCCGCGTGCCCGTCCTCGTCGCTGTCCGGCGTGCTCGGCGCGCTCGCGTATCCACGGCTGGGATGGTGGCTGCTCGCGTGGGTGTTCCTCGCGCCCGCGTTCGCGCTGGCGCTGGCGCGCCCGCCGCGGGCGGCGCTCCGCGACGGCTGGCTCGCCGGCACCGCGTTCTTCGTCGTGCTGCTCTCGTGGCTCGACCATACCTTCACGCACTACAGCGCGATCCCGTGGCCGGTGTCCTGGCTGCCCATCGCCGCGCTCGCCGCGTACTGCGGCCTCTACGTGGGCCTCGTGTGCCTCGGGCTGTCACTGGCTGGCGCCCGGCTCTCGGCGGCCGGGCGCTGGCCATGGCGCCCGTCTCTCTGGGTGGCGGGGGAGTGGATCCGCGGATGGCTGATGGACGGCTTTCCGTGGGGGCTCGTCGGCTACTCGCAGCACTCGGCGCTCGCCGTCATCCAGATCGCGGACCTGGCCGGCGTCTACGGCGTCTCCTTCGTGGTCGTCGCGGCAAACGCCGCGCTCGCCGCGGTCCTGGCCCTCGCCGTGGCGCCGGGCCGCTCCGGGCGTCGCGGGCGCCCTCGTGCTCCTGGGCGCCTCGATCGCGTATCGGCGTGCTCGCGCTCCGGTCGGCTGACGCCGCCGCGTCCGTGCCGGTGGCCGTGATCCAGCCCGCGGTCGAGCAATCGATCAAGTGGGATCCGGCGAGCCGCGCGGAGATCCTCGACCGCTACGAGCGCCTGACCCGCGAGGCCGCGCGCTCAGCGTCCGGTGCTCGTGGTCTGGCCGGAGACGGCGGCGCCGATCTTCCTCAGGGGCGAGCCAGAGCTGCGTGCGCCGCCTCACGCGCCTCGCGGGGGAGGTCGGGACACCGCTCCTGGTCGGCTCGGTGGATCGTCAGCCGGGGCCCGGCGGGGCCCTCCTGAACAGCGCGTTTCTCCTGACGGGACAGGGAATTACGGCCAAGTATGATAAGATGCACCTCGTTCCGTTCGGCGAGTACGTGCCGCTCTCGGGCCTGATCGGCTTCGTCCGGAGCTGGGCGGAGTTCATCTCGGACTTCGCGGCGGGCGAGCAGGCGACGGTGTTCCCGCTGCGAGGCCGGCCGCTTCGGCACGGTCATCTGCTACGAGGTGATCTTCCCCGAGCTGTTCCGGCGGGTCGGTGGCCGGCGGCGCGGCGTTCATGACGAACATCACGAACGACGCGTGGTTCGGGGAGACCAGCGGTCCGTGGCAGCACCTGGCCACGCTGCCGCTGCGGGCGGTGGAGCACCGGGTCGGCATCGCCCGCGCGGCGAACACGGGCATCTCGGCGTTCGTCGAACCGAGCGGGCGCATCACGTCCTGGCTGCCGCTCGGCGCGCGCGGCGTGCTCGAGCGGCGGGTGACGCTCCGGCGCGGGCCGACGATGTACACGCGATACGGTGACTGGCTGCCGTGGGGCTGCTGCCTCGCGGCGGCGGCAACGCTCATGGGCTCTGCACTCTCGAGGAGGTCTCCACGGTCATGCTCGGCGAGCTGAAGCGGGACATCGCGGACGTTGAGCGCCGCCTGGACGACCTCCGGAGCCATCTTTGACCTCCCGGGAAAGCAGGCCCGCCTCGCCCTGATCGACGGGGAGATGGCCAGGCCCACCTTCTGGGACGATTCCCGGAAGGCCCAGGGCGTGGTGCAGGAGCGCGCCGCCCTCGCCCGGCTCGTCACCGCGGTTCGACGAGATCAGCACGCAGGCCGGCGAGGCCCGCCTCCTCTGGGAGATGGCGACCGAGGCGGGCGACGAGAGCCTCGCCGCCGAGATCGAGCAGGGGCTCGGGCGCGTGCGCGAGGCCCTCGAGGCCTTCCAGCTCAAGGTCACGCTCTCCGGGCCGCAGGACGCCAAGGACGCCATCGTCTCCATCCACCCGGGCGCCGGGGGCACCGAGTCCCAGGACTGGGCGCAGATGCTCCTGCGCATGTACCTGCGCTGGGCGGAGCGCGCGGGCTTCAAGGCCGAGGTGGTCGACCTGCTGCCCGGCGAGGAAGCCGGGATCAAGTCCGCCACCATCGACGATCAACGGCGAGTACGCGTACGGCTACCTCAAGAGCGAGGTCGGCGTGCACCGCCTGATCCGCATCTCACCGTTCGACGCCTCCAAGCGGCGGCACACCTCGTTCGCCTCCGTGGCCGTGATCCCCGAGGTCGAGGACGTCGAGGTCGTGATCAAGGACGAGGAGCTCCGCGTGGACGTGTACCGCTCCTCCGGCCCCGGCGGGCAGGGGGTCAACACCGCGGACTCCGCGGTGCGCATCACGCACCTGCCGACCGGCATCGTGGTGGCCTGCCAGAACGAGCGCTCGCAGCTCCGGAACCGCGACACCGCGATGCGCATCCTGCGGGCGCGGCTCTACCAGGTCTACGAGAAGAAGCAGACGCGAGGAGCTCGCCGAGCTGACGGGCGAGAAGAAGGAGATCGCCTTCGGGAGCCAGATCCGCACCTACACGTTCCATCCGTACCAGATCATCAAGGACCACCGCACCGGCGTGGAGGTCGGCAACGTCGACGCGGTGATGGACGGGGACGTGGAGCCCTTCATCCGGGCCTTCCTGACCCAGGCGCGCCCTGACGGGGGCCGGACGGAGGGACGGGCGTGAGCGAGACCGCCGGCCCCGCCGCCCGACGCCAACGAGCTGATCCGGCCGGCGCCACGAGAAGCTCGGCGCGCTCGTCGCGCGCGGCATCGACCCGTTCGGCGCGCGCTTTCCCGTGACCCACTGGGCCGGGCAGGTGGCGGCGCGGTTCAAGGACGCGGGCGAGGCCGAGCTCACGGACGCGGGCCCGGTGAGCCTGGCCGGCCGGGTGATCTCCCTCCGCCACCACGGGAAGACCTGCTTCGCGCACCTGCGCGACCAGTCGGGCGCCGCTCCAGCTCTACGCGCGCGCCGACGCGCTCGGCGACGCCTACGCGCGCTTCACCGAGCTCGACGCCGGCGACTTCATCGGGGTCACCGGCGACCTGTTCCGCACGCGCACCGGCGAGCTGACGGTGGCGGTGAAGCAGTTCGAGTTCCTCGCCAAGTCGCTGCGGCCGCTGCCCGACAAGTGGCACGGCCTCACCGACGTGGAGACGCGCTACCGCCAGCGGTACGTGGACCTCGTCGTGAACCCGCACGTGCGCGAGGTGTTCGCGGTGCGCAGCCGCATCGTCCGGAGCGCTGCGCGACTTCCTCGACGCGCGCGGCTTCCTCGAGGTCGAGACCCCGATGATGCAGCCGATCCCGGGCGGCGCCACCGCGCGCCCGTTCGTGACGCATCACAACGCGCTCGACATGGACCTCTACCTGCGGATCGCCCCCGAGCTCTACCTCAAGCGCCTGGTGGTGGGCGGGCTCGAGCGGGTGTACGAGATCAACCGGAACTTCCGGAACGAGGGCGTGTCGACGCAGCACAACCCCGAGTTCACGATGCTCGAGTTCTACCAGGCCTACGCCGACTACAACGACCTCATGCAGCTCACCGAGGAGATGCTGTCGTCCCTCGCCCGGACCATCCTCGGCGGGACCGAGCTGACGTATCAGGGCGAGGCGATCTCGCTGGCGCCGCCGTGGCGCCGGCTGCCCTTCTTCACCGCGCTGTCGGAGGCGCTCGGCGTCCCGGTGAGCCCGGCCACGCCCCTGGCCGATCTGGCCGCCGCGGCGGCGCGGGTGGGCGTCACCGCCGGCGCGAAGGCGGAGCCGGTGGACCTCTGGCAGGCCGTCTTCGACGCGCGCATCGAGCCCGGGCTGGTCCAGCCTACGTTCGTCATCGACTTCCCCATCGAGCTGTCGCCGCTGTCCAAGCGGAAGCGCGAGGACCCGCGGCTCGTCGACCGGTTCGAGCTCTTCATCACGCGGCGCGAGATCGCCAACGCCTACTCCGAGCTCAACGACCCCATCGACCAGCGGCGCCGCTTCGAGGAGCAGGAGGCCCAGCGCGAGCGCGGCGACGACGAGGCGCAGTGGCTGGACGAGGACTACATCCGCGCCCTCGAGTACGGCATGCCGCCGACGGCGGGCGAGGGGATCGGCATCGACCGTCTCACCATGCTGCTCACCGACTCGGCCTCCATCCGCGACGTGCTGCTCTTCCCCCACCTGAGGCCCGAGCACCGCCCGGGGGCAGCGTCCGAGGCCGAGCCGGTGACATGAAGCGCGGGCTCCCCGTCGAGCTCTTCCTGGGCCTGCGGTACCTCCGCGCGCGCGGCCAGCGCAGCAACCTCTCGTTGTTCGTCTGGATCGGGATCGGCGGGGTGTTCCTGGGCGTGAGCGCGCTCATCGTGGTGCTCGCGGTGATGACCGGCTTCCAGGACGGCATCAAGGACAAGATCATCGCGGCCAACCCGCACATCCTCGTGCTGGAGTCGGGCGGCCGGGGCGTGGCCGACTGGACCGCCCTCGCCGGCCGCGTGCGGCCGATCCCGGGGGTGCGCTCCGCCACGCCGTTCGTGCTCCAGCAGGCGCTCTTCACCGCCCAGGGCGGCGGAGCCACCGGCGGCCTGCTGCGCGGCGTGGACCTCGCCTCGCCCGAGGTGCGAAAGACCCTGGCCACCCACATCAAGATGGGCGACCTCGAGGCCCTCGACCGCGCCGCGGAGCCCGCGGTCCTGCTGGGCCGGGAGCTCGCCCGGCTCCTCGGCGCCCTGCCCGGCGACCACGTGACGGTGATCTCCCCGCAGGGCGCCATCACCGCGGTCGGCCTCGTGCCGAAGATGCGCCGCTTCAAGGTGGCCGGCTTCTTCGAGGTCGGCATGCACGAGTACGACTCGTCGCTCGCCTACACCACCATCGCCGCGGCCCAGGAGTTCGCGGGGCTGGGCGACCGCGTCTCCGGCGTCGAGGTGAAGCTCGACGATCCCTTCGAGGCCAAGGTGGTGGGCCGGAAGATCGCGGCGGCGGCGGTCGGGCCCTTCTGGATCCGGGACTGGATGGAGATGAACCGGAACCTCTTCGCCGCGCTCCAGCTCGAGAAGCTGGCGCTGTTCGTGATCGTCACCATCATCGTGCTCGTGGCCGGCTTCGCCATCATCGGCCATCTCGTGCTCCTCGTCGCCGAGAAGCGAAAGGAGATCGGCATCCTCAAGGCCATGGGCGCGACGTCGACGAGCATCGCCTCGATCTTCCTCGCCGCCGGCATGCTGATCGGCCTCGTCGGGACCGCGGCGGGGAGCGCCTTCGGCCTGCTCCTCATCTGGGTGCAGAACACCTACCGGATCATCCGCCTCGCCGGCGACGTGTACCAGATCAGCCACCTCCCGATGAAGCTCACCGGATCGGACTTCGCCCTCGTCGTCGGCGCCACCCTCGTCATCTCCTTCCTCGCGACGCTCTCGCCGGCCCGCCGCGCCGCCGGGCTCGATCCCGTCGACGTGCTGCGCTATGAGTGACGGGGGCCACGCGGACCGCCCGGCATGACCGAGCGCCCGCCGCTGCTGCTGGCCGAGGAGCTCGAGAAGGAATACCGCGCGGGCCCGGAGCCGGTGCGCGTGCTGCGCGGGGTGTCCCTCACGGTCAACGCCGGCGAGTCGGTGGCGGTCATCGGCGCGTCCGGGGTGGGGAAGTCGACCCTCCTCCATCTGCTGGGCGCGCTCGACCATCCGTCGGCCGGGCGCCTGGCCTTCGACGGCGAGGACGTGTTCTCGCGCTCGGAGAGCCAGCTCGCGAGGCTCCGGCGCACCCAGGTCGGGTTCGTCTTCCAGTTCGGCAACCTCCTCGGCGAGATGACCGCGGTGGAGAACGCCATGCTCCCCGCCATGCTCCAGCGGCTGCCCCCCGTCGAGGCGCGCGAGCGGGCGGAGGCGCTCCTGGTCGAGGTGGGCCTGGCAGAGCGCATGGGGCATCGCCCGGGCGAGCTGTCGGGAGGCGAGCAGCAGCGGGTCGCCATTGCGCGCGCCCTCTGCGGCCGGCCCCGCGTGATCATCGCCGACGAGCCCACCGGCAACCTGGATCCGAAGACCAGCGAGGTCATCTGGGACCTGTTCCTCCGTCTGCAGGCCGAGCGGGGCCTCGCCATCGTCGTCGCCACCCACAACCACGATCTCGCGCGCCGCGCCGACCGCGCCTACCAGCTTGTCGAGGGTCGCGCGCTGCCGTGGCCGTGAGGCCGGGGGACACCGGATCAAGCAGATAGGCGTGTTCGGCGCGTCCGATAGCAGATTCCGCTAGGAGAGGTCCGGCGGCGGGAGGTATACTCGGGTCAGGTTCGTGGGGCGGAGCCCTCACACTACCTAAACCCCTACTGGAGCGAGGGAGACACGTGTTCGAACGGTTCACTGAGCGAGCGCGTCGGGTCATCATTCTGGCGAGGGAGGAGGCTGGGCGGTTCCGCCACGACTTCGTCGGGACGGAGCACATCCTCCTTGGTCTCATCCGCGACGGGGAGGGCATCGCCACCGCCGTCCTGCAGCGCCTGGGCCTCCGGCTGGAGACAGTCAAGGCCGAGGTCGAGCGCGCGCTCGCCGGGTTCCCGAAGACCCTCACGTTCGGCGAGGTGCCGTTCACCCCGCAGGCCAAGCGCGTCCTCGAGCTCTCCATCGAGGAGGCTCGCCAGCTCGGGCACAACTACATCGGGACCGAGCACCTCCTCCTGGGCCTGATGAAGGAAGCCCAGTCGATCGCGGCCAAGATCCTCGAGTCGCTCGGCGCGCGGCTCGACGAGGTCCGCCAGGAGACCCTGGCCCTGCTCGGCGATCAGTACTACCCGCGGCCCAAGAAGCGCTCCCAGACCCCCGTCCTCGACGAGTTCGCCCGTGACCTCACGCAGCTCGCCCGCGAGAACAAGCTGGACCCCGTGATCGGCCGCGAGACCGAGATCGAGCGGGTCATCCAGATCCTCGCCCGCCGGACCAAGAACAACCCCGTCCTCATCGGGGAGCCCGGCGTCGGCAAGACCGCCATCGTCGAAGGGCTGGCCCAGCGCATCGTCAGCCACGAGGTCCCGGACGTCCTCGCCCAGAAGCGCCTCCTCCAGCTCGACCTCGGCGCGCTCGTGGCCGGCACCAAGTACCGCGGGCAGTTCGAGGAACGGCTCAAAGCGGTCATGAAGGAGATCCGCCAGTCGGAGAACGTCGTCCTCTTCCTGGACGAGCTCCACACGCTGATCGGAGCGGGGGCGGCGGAGGGCGCGATCGACGCGTCCAACATGCTCAAGCCCGCGCTCTCCCGCGGCGAGATCCAGACCATCGGGGCGACCACCCTCGACGAGTACCGGAAGTACATCGAGAAGGACGGGGCCCTGGAGCGCCGCTTCCAGCCCGTGATCGTGCGCGCCCCCTCGGTGACCGAGTCGGTGGAGATCATCAAGGGCCTCCGGCACAAGTACGAGGCCCACCACCGGGTGAAGATCACCGACCAGGCCATCGACGCCGCGGTCAAGCTCGCCGACCGCTACATCACCGACCGCCAGCTCCCGGACAAGGCCATCGACGTCATCGACGAGGCCTCGTCGCGCACGCGGCTGATGGCCCTCATGCCGCCGCCGGAGATCAAGGAGCTCGGCAAGGAAGTCGAACGGGTGGTCCGCGAGAAGGACATGTACCTCGAGGCCCAGGAGTTCGAGAAGGCCGCCTCCCTGCGCGAGAAGGAGAAGCTCCTGCGCGGGCGGGACGAGGAGCTCAAGCGGGAGTGGGACAAGCGCAAGAACAAGGGCCCGCAGACGGTGAGCGAGGAGGACATCGAGTACATCGTCTCGCGGTGGACGGGCATCCCACTCTCCAAGCTCGAGGAGAAGGAGTCGGCCAAGCTCGCGCGGATGGAGGAAGCCCTCCACGCGCGCATCGTGGGCCAGCGCGACGCCGTCGTCGCCATCGCGCGCGCCATCCGGCGCTCCCGCGCCGGGCTCAAGGACAGCAAGCGTCCCGTGGGCTCGTTCATCTTCCTGGGCCCGACCGGCGTGGGGAAGACGGAGCTGGCCCGGGCCCTCGCCGAGTACCTCTTCGGCGACGAGAACGCGCTGATCCGCGTCGACATGTCCGAGTACATGGAGAAGTTCTCGGTGTCCCGGCTGCTCGGCGCCCCTCCCGGCTACGTCGGCTACGAAGAGGGCGGCTTCCTCACCGAGAAGGTCCGGCGGCGGCCGTACTCCGTGGTGCTGTTCGACGAGATCGAGAAGGCTCATCCCGACGTGTTCAACATGCTTCTCCAGGTGCTCGACGACGGGCGGCTGTCGGACTCCGTGGGGCACGTGGTCGATTTCAAGAACACCATCCTCATCATGACCTCGAACCTCGGCACGAGCTTCCTGGGCAAGCGGACCAGCCCGGGCTTCCTCCCCGAGGGGGACGACGCGTCCTACGAGAAGATGAAGGGGCGGGTGCTCGAGGAGCTCAAGCGGGCGTTTCGCCCCGAGTTCCTGAACCGGATCGACGACACGATCGTCTTCCACGCGCTCAGCAAGGACGACATCACGGGCATCGTGCGTCTGATGCTGGCGCGCATCAACGCCCAGCTCGGCGACAAGGGCATCCACATCGAGCCGACCGCAGCTGCGCTCGAGCTGCTCGTGGAGAAGGGCTACGACGCCACCTACGGGGCTCGCCAGCTGCGCCGGACCATCCAGAAGCACGTCGAGGACCCACTCGCCGAGGCCATCGTCCGCGGACAGGTCACTGAAGGCTCGCGGCTCGAATTGGACGTGGAGGGGGAGAATTTCGTCTTCCGGGAAGCCCAGGTTCCCGAGCCGCCGCTCGCTCTGGCGGAGCACTGATCGGCGGCTCGCGCCGCCTCGGCCCGACGGCTCGACGGTCCGCACGATCGTGATGGGGAGAGTCTCTCTCCCGATTTTTTTTGCCCTTCTGTCTCTGCTCACCCCCCTCGTCACCCTCGCCCAGGCCCCGCCCTCCGCGCAGCCCCCCATCGCGGTCAAGGAGCTGGCTCTCCAGGGGAACCGCCGCGTCCAGGAGGCGATCATCCTGGGGCGCATCTCCACCAGGGTGGGCACGGCGTTCTCGCCGACCCGGCTTGCCGAGGACATCCGCGCCGTCTTCGCGCTGGGCTTCTTCGATGACGTCCAGACCCGGGTGGAGGACTTCGAGGGCGGGTTGAAGGTCACCTTCATCCTCGTGGAGCGGCCGTTCATCCGCGACATCCAGTTCTCGGGCAACAAGAAGCTCGACGCCACCGCGCTCACCGAGAAGATCACGCTCAAGCTCGGGAGCGTGTACAACCCCGTCGAGGTGAACCGCGCCGCCGAGAGGATCAAGGAGGCCTACGAGGAGGAGGGCTACTTCGAGGTCGCGGTCACCCCCGACGCCGAGCGCCTCCCCGACGGCGACGTGACCGTCGTGTTCCGGGTCGCCGAGGGGCGCCGCATGACGATCGACCAGATCGTCATCGAGGGGGCGAGCGGGCTCACCCCCAAGCAGGTGAAGGAGATCATGCTGACGCAGGAGCGCCAGTACTTCATCCTGCGCGGCACCGTGCAGCGGCAGAAGCTCGACGAGGACGTGGACCGCATCGTCCAGCTCTACGGCGACCACGGCTACATCCAGGCGCGGGTGGAGTCGGCGACCATCGAGCCGGATCGGGAGCGGGCGCGGGTCGTGGTCCGCATCGTCGTGGTGGAGGGGCCGCAGTTCCGCGTGGGCGGGATGGACATCACCGGCAACAGCGTCCTGCCCGTGGAGGAGATCCGCCGCCGGCTCCAGCTGTCCACCGGCGACGTCTTCTCCCGCGGGAAGCTCCGCGACAGCGTGAGGGGCATCCAGGACCTCTACGGGGTCATCGGGCGGGCGTCGGCCGACATCAACCCCGTCACCGTGCAGGACAACGCGAACCGGCGCATCAACATCACCATCGAGATCGCGGAAGGGCCGGAGACCTTCGTCGAGCGCATCAACATCTCGGGCAACACGCGCAGCGAGGAGAAGATCCTACGGCGCGAGATCCCCATGCACGAGGGCGACCTCTTCACGACGGCCAAGCTCGTGCGCGCCCGCCAGAAGCTCAACAACCTTGGCTACTTCGAGTCGGTCAAGGCGACCACCTCGCCGGGGAGCAGCAAGGACAAGATCGTCGTCCACATCGAGGTCACCGAGAAGCCCACCGGCCTCTTCTCGATCGGCGGCGGTTACAGCTCCGCCGACGGGCTCCTCGGCAGCGTCGACCTGTCCCAGCGCAACTTCCTGGGCCGCGGCTGGGAGGTCTTCCTGCGCATCCGCGCCGGCGCCGAGACCCAGCAGGGGACGATCGGCTTCACCGAGCCGTGGCTCTTCGACCGGCCCCTCGCCGCCGGCTTCGACCTCTACAACAACCGCCGCGAGTACACCGAGTACACGGTCAACTCCCTCGGCGGCGACCTCCGCCTCGGCCATCCCCTCGGGGACTTCGCCCGGTGGAACCTGTTCTACCGCCTCAGCGAGGACGAGATCTCCGACGTGCCCGACAACGCCAGCACGAGCCTGCTCGAGGAGGAGGGCACGCGGATCACCTCTCTCATCGGGGGCAGCATCACGTGGGACAGCCGCGACAACGTGTTCGAGCCGACGCGTGGGGTGTCCGCGTCCATCGGCGTCGACTTCGCCGGCCTCTTCTTCGGCGACTCGAAGTTCGTCCGCGCCATCGCGACCGTCGCGTACTTCCGGCCGCTGTGGTTCGGGCACGTCCTGGGCATGCGCGGAACGGTCGGCTACGCCGTGGGCTGGAGCGAGGAGTCCGTGCCCCTGTTCGAGCGCTTCTATCTGGGCGGCCCCAACTCGATCCGCAGCCGCAAGCTGCGTCAGGTGTCCCCGGTGGACTCGAGCGGCACGCGCATCGGCGGCAACAGCGAGGTGCTCGCCAACGTCGAGTACGTGATACCGCTCTTCTTCGGCATCCGGGGCGCGGTGTTCTACGACGTGGGCAACGTCTTCGGACCCGACATCACGGGGGGGGACCCCGTCGACCTCACCAAGGTGCGCCACGCCTTCGGTGTGGGCTTCCGCTGGGCCTCGCCTTTCGGGCCCCTCCGGGTCGACTACGGCGTGAACGTGGACCGGAAGAAGGGGGAGAGCTTCGGGGAGTTCCACTTCTCGGTGGGCGCGCCGTTTTGAGCCATCGGAGGGGCCTCGATGGCCCCCTCCGAAGCCTCCCCCGAGAAGCAAAGGGGGCGCGGGCTTCGTCCGCGCTCGAACGTGAAACGATCGAGCGGCCCACGAACATGTAACACCGGGTGCCGGGTCCTGGGGGCGTCGCCATTCCCGGCGGTGTACTCTTGGGGCGGCTGGGACAACGAGAGGTCAGGAGGACGCGAGGATGAGGAGAGCAGTCCTGCAGATTCTGGGCGCGGCGGTCGCCGTCGTGACCTTGGCCGCAGGCGGCTGGTGGACGCTGCGAGCGGAGGCCCAGGGGCCCGCGCTCAAGCTGGGCGTCGTGGACGTTCAGCGCGTGCTCGCCCGGTCGTCGGCCGGCGTGGCCGCCCGGGAGAACCTCGAGCGCGACAAGGCCGTCATGCAGAAGCAGGTCGACGGGCAGCGCGTGGAGGCCGAGAAGCTCCGCGACGAGCTCGAGAAGAAGGGGCAGCTCCTGTCCGCCGACGCCCGGCGCGAGAAGCAGGAGAACCTCGAGCGCAAGGTCCGTGACGTCCGCCGGCTCGTCGACGACCTCCAGAAGGAGCTGCAGAAGAAGGAGCAGGAGGCGCTCGCCCGCGTCCTCAACGACATCTCCGGCGTCGTCCAGAAGATCGGCAAGGACCGGGGCTACACGATGATCGTCGAGCGGCGCGGTGGCGCGGTGATCTGGGGCGCGCCGGAGATCGACATCACCGACGAGGTCGTCCGGGTCTTCGACGACGACGCCAAGAAGGGCAAGAAGTAGGCACGGGCGTGTCCCGCCCCACCACTCTGGGCGAGGTGGCGTCGGCCCTCGGCGCGACGCTGGACGGTGACGCGAGCCGCCCCGTGCGCGGGGTCGCGCCGCTCGAGACGGCGGGCCCCGACGACGTGTCGTTCCTCGTCAGCGAGCGCTACCAGCGTGCGGCCGAGCGAACACGCGCCGCCGCGGTGGTGGCGCCCGCCGACGCCCAGCGCTTGCCCTGCGCCGTGCTGCGCGTGGCCGCCCCGCGCGCCGCGATGATCGCGCTGCTCCGGCTCTTCCATCCCGAGCCCGTCACGAGCCCGGGCGTCCACCCGCTGGCCCACGTGGCGCCGGGAGCCGTCGTCGATCCCACCGCGGCCATCGGGCCCTTCGCGGTGATCGAGGCCGGCGCGCGGGTGGGCCGGAACGCCCGCGTCGGGGCGCTGGCCTACGTGGGCGTGGGCGCCGAGGTGGGGGAGGACACGACGCTGCATCCGCACGTCGTCGTGCAGGACGGTGTCCGCGTCGGCCGGCGCGTCATCGTCCACCCGGGCGCGGTCCTGGGCGCCGACGGGTTCGGCTACGCGTTCGAGGACGGCGCCCACCGCAAGATCCCGCAGGTGGGGGGAGTGCGGATCGAGGACGACGTTGAGATCGGCGCCAACACCACCGTGGACCGCGGCATGCTGGGCGACACGGTGATCGGGCGCGGCAGCAAGCTCGACAACCTGATCCAGGTGGGACACAACTGCCAGGTCGGCGCGGACGTGATCCTCGTCGCCCAGGTGGGCCTGTCGGGATCGTGCCGCGTCGGCGACCGCGCGGTCCTCGCCGGCCAGGTCGGCGTGGCCGACCACGTGTCGATCGGGGCCGGCGCCACCCTGGTCGGCCAGGCCGGAGTGACGAGCGACGTCCCCGCCGGACAGGTGCGGGGCGGCACGCCCGCCCGCCCGTTCGCGGAGATGCGCCGGATGTGGGCGGCGGAGCGCATGCTCCCCGACCTCCTGCGCAAGGTGCGCGCCCTGGAGCAGCGCGTCCGCGAGCTCGAGTCGACACGATGACGACAACCGCCGGGGGGATCCATCCCACCGCGATCGTGGACCCGCGCGCGCGGCTCGGCGCCGGCGTATCGGTGGGGCCGGGCAGCATCGTCGGTCCGGACGTGGAGCTGGGCGACGGCGTCACGATCGGCGCCCACGCCATCCTGGAGGGACGCGTGACGGTGGGCGCGCGCTGCCGGGTCGGCCATGGCACGATCGTGGGCGCGCCGCCCCAGGACTTGAGGTTCCGCGCGGGCACGCCGGCGGGCGTGCGGATCGGCGAGGACACCGTGATCCGCGAGTACGTCACGATCCACCACGCGACCCGCGAGGGCGGCGACACCACGGTGGGCCGCCACTGCCTGCTCATGACCGCGACCCACATCGCCCACGACTGCGTGGTCGGCGATGACGTCATCATGATCAACAACGCCGCCCTCACCGGTCACGTCCTCGTCGAGGACCGGGCCACGGTGGGCGGGATGAGCGGCCTCCACCCGTTCACGCGCCTGGGCTTCCTCGGCTACATCGGGGGCCATTCCAAGGTGACGCAGGACGTGCCGCCGTTCGTCATCGCCGACGGCGTGCCGGCCCACGGGCACTCCGTCAACGTCATCGGCATGCGGCGCGCCGGCATCGACGGGGCGTCGCGGCGGCAGGTTCAGGAGGCGTTTCGGATCCTCTACCGGTCGGGGCTCGCCGCGGGCGCGGCGGTGGCACGCCTGCGCGCGGAGATGGGCGGGACGCCGCTCGTGGCCCGCATGGCCGACTTCGTCGCGAGCTCCAAGCGAGGCATCGTGCCGGCCGCCCGCGGCGCATCGGAGGCCGAGGACGCTCGCGCCGAGGAGACGGTCTCGTGAGGCGGAACGGAGAGCCGCGGATCCGGGCGGGGGTGGTCGGCGCCGGCCACATGGGGCAGTATCACATCCTCGCCCTCATGGAGCTGTGGGACATCGAGCTCGTCGGCATCGTCGACACCAACGTCAAGAAGGCGGAGGAGGTGGCGGGCACCTATGGCATCCGCGCCTTCTCCGACCACCGGGAGATCGCCGGCCGCGTGGACGTGGTGACGGTGGCCGTGCCCACCGACCTGCACTTCCCGGTGGCGCGCGACTTCCTCGAGGCGGGCGTCCACGTCCTCGTCGAGAAGCCGATGACGCCGACCCTCGAGGAAGCCAAGGAGCTGTTCCGCATCGCGCGGCAGCGCAACCGCGTGCTCCACGTGGGTCACGTCGAGCGGTTCAACGGCGCGGTGCAGGAGCTCCGGAAGATCGTCGAGCGCCCCATCCTCATCGAGTCGCGGCGCCTCGGGCCCTTCGCCCCCCGCGTCCAGAACGACTCGGTGGTGATGGACCTCATGATCCACGACATCGACATCGTGCTGGGGCTGGTCGACGGCGAGCCGCGGAGGATCACCGCGGTGGGCTCCTCCGTCCACAGTGGGGTCTGCGACGTGGCCACCGTGCAGATCCTCTTCGACACCGGCGCCATGGCCACGATCACGGCGAGCCGCGCCACCGAGGAGAAGATCCGCACCCTCGCCATCACCCAGCCCGACGCCTACATCCAGCTCGACTACCAGGACCAGGACATCCAGATCCACCGCCGCGCCGCCCAGGAGTACACGGTCAACCGGGAGTCGATCCGCTACCGGCAGGCGTCGTTCGTCGAGCATCTGTTCGTGCACAAGGACAACCCCCTCAAGCTGGAGATCCGCCACCTCATCTCGGCGGCGCGCGCCGCCCAGGCGACGGGACGCGTCGAGCTGCCGGAGGCCGAGGACCTCCGCTCGCTGGCCGTCGCGCTGGAGATCGAGCGGATGGTCCGTGAGGGCCGGGGCGAGACGGCCTGGCCCGAAGATCTTCCGTGGAGCGCCAGCTCGGCCTGATGGCCGGAGCCGGGACGCTTCCGGCCCGCGCCGCCGCCGAGGCCCGCCGCCAGGGATGGCGCGTCCTCGCCTTCGCATTCGACCACGCGCCCACGCTGGACGGCGAGGCCGACACGGTGATCCCGTCGAGCCTCACCGATGTGCAGGCCGTGCTGTCCGTGCTGCAGGAACGCCGCGTCGAGGCCGTCCTCTTCGCGGGCAAGCTCGCCGCGCAGAGCATCCTCGACCGGGCCGACGCGCTCGACGAGGCCGGCCATCGCATCGCCGCCGGCGGGCTCTCCGACTCCGCGCTCACCCAGATGGTCCTCGCCACGTTCGGCGCCATGGGCATCGAGGTCCTGGACCAGCGGCGCTTCCTCGGGCCCCATCTCTTCTCCGAGCGCTCCCTCGCCGCCCGCGGCCTGACCTCGCGCCCGCCCACCGAGAGCGAGTGGGAGGAGGTCCGCGCGGGCGTCATGCTGGCACGCACGATGGCCAGCCAGGGCATCGGTCAGACGGTGGTGCGCGCCCGCGGGGTGACGGTGGCGGTGGAGGCCGCCGAGGGCACCGACGACACGATCCGCCGCGGGACGCGCCTGGCCGGGCCCGGCGCGGTGGTCGTGAAGGCGGTGGCTCCGGCCCACGACTTCCGCTTCGACGTGCCCGCGGTGGGGCCGGCCACCCTCCAGGTGATGGCGGCGGGACGCGCCCGCGTGCTCGCGGTCGAGCGCGGCAACGTGCTCCTCGCCGACCCGGCCGAGGTCGTCCGCATCGCGGCGGATGCCGACATCGCCGTGGTCGGCGTGGGCGCGGACCTCGTTGTGGAGGAACGCGGATCGTGACATCGGCGAGCGGGCGAACACCGCGCTCCTTCGTACACGCGGAGTGCCTGCTCGTCGATTCCCTCCGCGACGGGGAGCGTGGCTGACCGCGGACCCGGCGCCTCCGCCGGCGCGATCATGCTCTCCGCCGGCGAAGCCTCGGGTGTCCCCGTGATCGGACTGTTTCCGGGGAGCCGGCGGCAGGAGATCGAGCGCCTCGTGCCCGCCATGGCGGACGCGGCGGCGCGGCTTCGCCGCGAGCGCCCCGCCGCGCGCATCGTGCTCGGGCGCGCGCCCACCGTCGACGCCGCGCGCGTGGACGCGCTCCTCGCCTCGGCGGGTGACGCGCGGGTCGAGGTCCGCCTTGGCAGCCACGAGCTGATGGCCGCGGCCGACCTCCTGCTCATCGCCTCGGGCACGGCGACGCTCGAGGCGGCGCTGCTCGGCACGCCCATGGTCGTCTGCTATCGCGTGTCGCGCACCACCGAGATGACCGTGCGCCTGCTCGCGCGCGTGCCCCGCTCCAGCCTGCCGAACATCCTCGGCGGCCGGGAGGTCGTGCGCGAGGTGCTGCAGGACGACGTGACGGGCGCGCGGCTGGCCGACGAGGCGCGACGGCTCCTCGCGCCGTCGGGGCCCGCGGACGAGCAGCGCCGCGCCTTCGCCGAGATCCGCGACGGGCTCGGCAAGGAGGTCGTGGCCGCCCGCGCCGCCGCCGCCGTGCTCCGCGCCGCGCGCGCGTCATGAGAGTGCCCGAACGTCGTCATGCACGCTCTGGCCCCCGCGGTGGCGCGTCCCGCCCTCGGCCTGCTCGGCTGGACCCTCCGCGTCCGGCGCGACGAGCGCGCGGTGAGCCCGCTCTGGGCCTCGGGCGCGCCCGTGATCTACGCCACGTGGCACTCGCGCGTGCTCCTCCTGCCCTGGCTCTACCGGGGCCGCCGCCTCCGGGTGCTCACGAGCCGCTCGCGCCACGGCGAGATGGTCGCGCGGGTGGTGCAGAGCTTCGGGCTCGACGTGGTGCGCGGCTCGTCAAGCCGGGGCGGCGCCGACGCGCTCCGCCGGCTCCTCCGGGCTCTCCGCGACGGCGCGGACGTGGTCGTCGTGCCCGACGGCCCGCGCGGGCCACGGGAGGTGGCCAAGCCCGGCGTCGTCGCGCTGGCCGCCGCGAGCGGCGCGGCCATCGTGCCCGTCGCCGTGGGCGCCTCGCGGGAGTGGCGCCTGCACTCCTGGGACGGCTTCCGCATCCCGCAGCCGGGAGCGCGTCTGGTGGTGGGCTTCGCCGAGCCCCTGCGGGTGCCGGCGCGGGCCGACCACGCGGCGAGGGAGGCCGCGCGCAAGGACCTCGAGGCGAGCCTCGGCGCGCTCGCCGAGCGGATCGACGCGGAGGCCGCGCGATGATCCACGCCATCTACTCCGCCGGCCTCACCGCGGCCCTGCTCGCGTACGTCCCGGTGGTGCTCGCCCGGCGGCTGCGCGGAGGCGGCGCCGGGGCGAACCTGCGGGAACGGCTGGGCCGGGGCGGCGACACGCTGCCCGCGGAGCCGCGCTGCTGGATCCACGCCGTGTCCGTGGGCGAGACGATCACCGCGGTGCCCCTCGTCGACGCGATCCGGCAGCGCTGGCCCGAGCTGTCGATCGTGCTCAGCACGGTGACGCCCACCGGCGCGCAGGTCGCGCGCGAGCGGCTCGCGGGGCGGGCCGTCCACCGCTACTTCCCGCTCGACCTGCCGGGGCCGGTCGGCCGCGTGGTGGACGCCGTGCGGCCCCGCTTCTTCATCGCGATGGAGACGGAGCTCTGGCCGAACTTCATCCGCGCCCTCGCCGCGCGCGGCGTGCCGTGCATGATCGCCAACGGCCGCGTCTCCGATCGCTCGTACCGGCGCTACCGGCTCGTGCGCAGGCTGCTGGCCGGCGTGCTCCGGCGCATCTCCGCGTTCGGGATGCAGTCGGACGAGGACGCGCGCCGCATCCTCGCGCTCGGCGCGCCGCCCGAGCGGGTGGTGGTGACGGGAAGCTTGAAAGCCGATGCGGTGGCCGACCCGGCGGGGGTCGACTGGGAGCAGCTCCTCGGGCTGGCCCCGGACGAGACCCTGTGGATCGCGGGCAGCACCCACCGCGGCGAGGACGAGGTCGTGCTCGACGCGTTCGTGCGCCTGCGCGCGCGCCGTCCCCGCCTCGTCCTGCTCCTCGCGCCGCGCCACCCTGAGCGCGCGGGGGACGTGGAGCGGCTGGCGCGCGAGCGCGGGCTCGACGGGGTCCGGCGCACCGCGCTGCCCGGCGCGGGCCGCCGGCGCGCCGTGGTCGTGCTGGACACGGTGGGCGAGCTCGCCCAGCTCTACCGCCTCGCCACGGTCGTCTTCATCGGGGGCAGCCTCACGGACAACGGCGGCCACAACATGCTCGAGCCGGCGCTCTGGGCCCGGCCCGTCCTGTTCGGCCCGCACACCGAGAACTTCCGCGACAGCGCCGCGCTCCTGCTCGAGGCCGGCGCGGCGTGGCGAGTCCAGGACGGGGAGGCGCTGGAGCGCGCGGTGGGGGGCCTGCTCGACGACCCGGACGGCGCGCGCGCGATGGGCGAGCGGGGGCGCGCGGCGGTGGCCAGCCGCCAGGGCGCGCTCCGGGCCACCATGGACCTGCTCGAGCAGATGCTGGCGCGGGGCGACGGCCCCCGGGGCCAGGCCGGCCTGCGGTGACCGGGCGCCGCGCTCACCGCCGAGCGCCCGCTTGCCTGTCGCGCTAAGCTACGCAGGATGGATCAGCGACCTCGCGACCCCGGGAGCTGGCTCGAGCGCGTCTGGAGCGAGGGCGGCTCGGGCCCGGTGACGGCCGCGCTGTCCGCGCTGAGCCTGGGCTATCGGGCCGGGCTCGTGGCACGGCGCCATCTCTACGGCCTGGGGCTCCTGCGCACGGGACGGCTTCCGTGCCCGGTCGTCTCCATCGGCAACCTCACGCTCGGCGGCAGTGGCAAGACGCCGATGGTCGAGCTGGCCGTGCGCACGCTGGTGGCCCTTGGCGCCGCTCCCGCGGTCGTGAGCCGCGGATACCGGCGCGACACCCGCGGCGTGCAGGTGGTGGCCGACCGCGACGGCGTGCGGCTCGCCGCGCGCGCGGCCGGCGACGAGCCCGTCCTGCTGGCCGAGCGCCTCTCGCGCATCCCGGTGGTGGTCGGAGAGAACCGCTACGAGGCGGCGCGCGTCGCCGTCGACCGCTTCCAGGCCACCGTGGTCGTCCTCGACGACGGCTTCCAGAACCGCACGATCGAGAAGGACCTCGAGGTGCTCGTGGTGAACGGCCGGGCGCCCTGGGGGACGCGCCGGATCTTCCCGCGCGGCACGCTCCGGGAGCCGCTGTCCGCGGTGAAGCGCGCGCACCTGATCGTGATCACCAACCCGCCCACCGTCGCCGACGCCGAGGCCATCGAACTCACCCTCCGCCAGCACCGCGCGACCGCGCCGGTGCTGAGCGCGGTGTACCAGCCCGTCGAGGCGCGGCGGATCGACGATCCCGTGCCGCAGCCGCCCACCGCGCTCGCGGGCCGGCGGCTCCTCGCCTTCGCGGGGCTCGGCTCGCCGCGCGGGTTCCCCGAGACGCTCGCCGGCGCGGGCGTGGCCGTGGCCGACTTCGTGACGTTCCCCGACCACCACTGGTACGAGGCGGGTGACCTCGAGCAGCTTGCCGTCCGCGCCCGCGCCGTGGGAGCCGAAGGGCTGGTCACCACGGAGAAGGACTGGGTGCGGCTGCGCGATCTCCCGCCGCCCGCCGTGCCGCTCTGGGTGCTCGCGGTGAAGATGTCGCTCGACTGGAATCGCGAGGCCTGGGTGCGCGTCCTGCGCGGCGTCCCGTCGGCGTCCCTCGCCGAGCGGTGACGCGCGGATGAGGGCATCGCCGCGGGCGTGACCTCCACGGTGGTCGTCCGCGCCCCCAACTGGCTGGGCGACACGGTCATGGCCATGCCGGCGCTCGTGGCGTTGCGCGCGGCTCATGCCGATGCCCGGATCGTGGTGGTGGGACGCTGGGCCGAGGTCCTCCGCGGCCAGGCCGTGGCCGATGTCCTCGTCGCGTACCCGCGGGACGGCGCGCGCCGAAGGCGCGTGGCGCGCGCCCTGGCCGCCGATCCCGCCGACGTCGCGATCGTGCTCGCCGGGTCCTTCGAGGCCGCGCTCGCCGCCCGGCGGTGGCGGGCGCGCCGGCGCATCGGGTTCGACACGGATGCGCGCGGCGCGCTCCTGACCGACGCCCTCCCGCTGCCCGCTCCCCGCCCGCATCAGGTGGACGAGTACCGCGCGCTCGTCCAGGCCCTGGGCGTCCACGCGGAGGACAGCCGACCCGCGCTCACGCCTGTTCACGACGCCGCGGCGGAGGCCGAGGTCGCAGCGCTCCTCGTGGCCGCCGGCCTTCCGACCGGCGCGCGCGCGGTCGGCCTGCACATCGGGGCCTCGGGCGGACCAGCGAAGCTCTGGCCGGCCGACCGGTTCGCACGGGTCGCCGACGGCCTGGCGCGCTCCGGCCTCCGCGTCCTCGTCCTGGGCGCTCCCGAGGACGCGGCGCGCGCGGCATCCGTGGGTTCCGCGGCGGCGACCAAGCCGGTCTCGCTGGTGGGACGGGACCGTCCCGCGCTCCTCCCGCATCTGCTCGCGCGCCTGGCCTGCCTGGTCAGCGGGGACACCGGTGTCGCGCATCTGGCCGCCGCCCTCGGCGTGCCCACGGTGACGCTGTTCGGACCGACGGACCCGCGGCTCAGCGCGCCGCGCGGGCGAGCCGCCTCGCGGGTCCTGACCGGGCCGGCGCCGTGCGCGCCGTGCTTTCGCTCCACGTGCCCGATCGAGCACGTGTGCATGCGCGCGATCGACGCCGACGCGGTGGCCGCGTCCGCGCGGGCGATCGTGCCCGCATGAGGGCGGTGCTCCACACCGAGTCCTCGACCGGGCTCGGGGGGCAGGAGATCCGCACCCTCGACGAGGCGCGGTGGACCGCGGAGCGCGGCTGGCGCGTCATCCTCGCCGTGCAGGCGGGAGGCGCGCTCGGCCCGCGCGCGCGCGCCGCGGGCGTCGAGGCGGTGGACGTCGCCATGCGGGGGCCGTGGGACGTGACGGCGGTCGGGCGGCTCGTCTCCCTGATCCGCCGCGAGCACGTGTCGATCGTGCACACCCACAGCTCGATCGACGGCTGGGTGGCCGGCGTGGCCGCCCGCGTCGCCCGGGTCCCGGTGGTGCGCACCCGTCACGTCTCGATCCCGATCCGCGCGGGGTGGAATCCCGTCTACACGCGTCTGGCCGATCGCGTCGTCACGAGCGGCGAGGCCATTCGCTCGCTCGTGGTCGCGGCGGGCGTGCGCCCCGAGCGCGTGGTCGCCATCCCGGCGGGCGTCAGCCTGACCGACTTCACGGCCGAGCAGGCGGCCGCGCGCGCCGGCGCGCGCGGCCCCCTGATGCGGTCGCTCGGCCTCGTCCCGCCCGTCATCGGCTCGGTGGCCATGTTCCGCGGCTCCAAGGGCCACGACCACCTCCTTGAAGCGTTCCGCCTGCTCCGCGCCGCGGTACCATCGGCCCGGCTGCTGCTGGTCGGCGACGGCATCCGCAGGCAGTGGGCCGAGGACGTGGCGCGCGACAAGGGGGTGGCGGACGCGGTGACCTTCGCGGGGTTCCGGAGCGACGTGCCGGCCCTCCTCGGCACGATGGACTGCTTCGTGCTCGCCTCCACGCGCACGGAGGGCGTGCCGCAGTCGCTCCTGCAGGCCTTCGCCGCCGGTGTGCCCGTGGTCGCCAGCCGCATCGGCGGTATCCCCGAGGTGGTGACGGACGGGGTCACCGGGCTCCTCGTGCCCCCCGGCGAGCCGACCGCGCTCGCCGGGGCTCTGCGCTCCGTCCTCGACGATCCGGCCGCCGCCCGGAGCCGTGCCGATCGCGCCCGCGGCATGGCCGAGGAGCGCTTCTCCCACCGCGCCTCGGTGGGGCGGCTGCTCGCGCTCTACGAGGAGCTCCTGGACGGAGAGCCATGACACGCCCCCTGAGCGTGCTCCACCTCGTGGCCAATCGGTGGTGGACGGGCAGCGCCGATCCGGTGATCCGGCTGGTCCAGGGACTGCGCGCGCGCGGGCACCGCGTCGAGCTGGGCCTGATCCCCGGCGACCGCTTCGAGGACAAGGCGCGCGAGGCGGGCATCGCGCCGGTCGCCGGGCTCTCGCTCGAGCCGCGGTTCGACCCCGTGGGCCTGGCCCGCGACGTGGCCCGCGTCCGGCGCCTCGTACGCGTGGCCGCGGTGGACGTCGTCCACGTCCACCATTCCCACGACCACTGGCTGGGCGCGCTCGGCCACGGCGGCGCCGCCCTCGTGCGCACGTTCCACAACCAGCGCTCCGTGCGCCTGGGATGGGCCTCGCGCGCGCTCTACCGCCGGGCCGACGCCGTGGTCGCGGTCAGCGAGCCGATCGAGGCGCGCTGCCGTCGCGCGGGCGTCGCATCCTCGCGCGTGAGGCGCGTGGGAGGCGTGGTGGACGTCGACCGTTTCGTCTCGGACGCGGGCGCGGCCGACGTGCGCCGCGAGGTCGGCGCCGGCGCCGGCCCGGTGATCGGCTGCGTCGCGCGGCTCGCCCACGATCGCGGCCACGACGCGCTCATCCGCGGCTTCCAGCAATTCCTCGGCGCGGCGCCCGGCGCGCGGCTCCTCCTGGTGGGAAAAGGGGAGGCGCGCGAGCGTCTCCAGGGGCTGGTGACCTCGCTCGGGCTCTCGGGGCGCGCGATCTTCACCGGCTATCGCGACGCCGACCTGCCCGCCGTGCTCCACGCGCTCGACGCCTTCGTCCTCATGGGCGCGGGGTCGGACGAGTCGTGCCGGGCCGCGCTGGAAGCGATGGCGGCAGGGCGCCCCGTCATCGCCCGGCGCGTCGGCGCGCTCCCCGACGCCGTCGAGGCCGGCGTGACCGGCCTGCTGCTCGACGACGACCGGCCGGAGACGGTGGCCGCCGCGCTCGGCGCCGTGCTCGCCGATCCCGCGCGGGCCCGCGCGATGGGCGCGGCCGGCCGGGCGCGCGCTCGTCGCGAGTTCTCTCCGGAGCGCCATGCCGCCGACGTGGAGGCCATCTACCTCGGCGCGACCGGCGGCACGGCCGCCGAGGCGCCCGAGCGGGCGGGCACGGCCCGGGCCTCCCGGGGCGACGCGTGACGATCCGCCATCTGATGTCGTGTCAGGGCTGGTCGTCGGACGCGTACTGGGCCGCGCGCATCTCCGCCGAGCTCGAGCGGGCCGGCCACCGCGTGTCTCTCGTGTGCAAGCGGGGCAGCGAAGCGCGCGTCATCGAGCGCGCCCGCGCGATGGGCGCGCCGGCGCAGGAGACGCTGGCCTTCGCGAGCGGGTTTCACCCGGCGAACGACACCGTCGACCTGCGGCGGCTCATGGGCTGGCTCCGCTCGACCGACGTGGTGCACGTGCACCGGGGCAAGGAGCACTGGCTCGCCGCCCTCGCCAACCGGCTGTCGCCGACCCCGCGGCCCCTCTTCCGCACGCGGCACATCGTGCAGCCGATTCGCCCGCACGCCCTCAATCGCTGGCTCTACCAGCGCGCCACCTCGATGGTGATCACGGTGACGGAGGCGATCCGCCGCCAGTACGTGGCCGCCGAGCTGGTCGACCCGGCGCGCGTGGTCGCGCTCCCGGGGGGCGTGGACCTCGCGCGCTTCCACCCCGCAGTCGACGCCCGGCCGTTCCGCGCGAGCCTCGCCGCGCCGGACGGCGTGCCCGTCGTCGGCCTGGTGGCCGGCTTCCGGGTGATGAAGGGCCACGCCGTGACCATCCGGGCGGCGACGGAGCTGGCGCGGCGCGGCCGCCGTTTCCATCTGGCCTTCGTGGGACGGGGCCGCATGGAGGGCGAGGTCCGCGACGCGGTGGCGGCGGCGGGCCTCGGCGATCGCGTCTCGCTGGCCGGGTTCGTCGACGACATCCCGGGCGCGATCGCCGCGTTCGACGTGGCGCTCTACCCGGCGCTGGAGTCCGAAGGCATGTCACGCGTCCTCTTCGAGTACCTGGCGATGGCGCGGCCCGTCGTGGCGAGCCGGGTCGGGGTGGTGTCGGAGGTGCTCCGCGACGGGGCGAACGCGCTGCTGGTGCCGGCGGGCGAGCCGTCCGCCCTCGCCGACGCGATCGATCGCCTCCTCGTGGACGCGGCTCTCCGCCGGCGCCTCGGCGCGGCCGCGGCCGCCCTCTGCGCCCGGGATGTCTCCGGCTCGCAGGTCGCCGAGCGCCTCGCCGGCCTCTACGCCCGCGCGCTCGCCCGGCCCGTGCCATGACGATCTCGACGTGCCGCGCCGCGTACGCCGTCCGCCCGGCATGAAGATCTCCGTCCTCTGCTTCGATCTCTCCGACAACGCGGCGGGCCGCGCCGACCTCCTGGCCCGGCTCGTGTCGCCGCTCGGCGAGGTGGAGGTGCTCGGCCCCCAGGCCGGACCGGTCTGGGCGCCCGTGGCCACGGAGGGGGTGCGCTACGTCGGCGTGCCCGGACGCCGCTGGCCGGGCTTCGTCGCGACGCTGCGGGCCCTGCTGGATCGCGCCGACGGCGACCTCATCTACGCCTCCAAGCCGCGGCTGGCGAGCGCGGGGACCGGGTACCTCAAGCGTCTCCGCGCGCGGCGTCCGCTCGTGCTCGACATCGACGACTGGGAGGTCGGCTTCTTCCTCCGTGGCGGCTTCTGGGGAACGGTGGGTCGCGCCGCCAACCTCGGCAACCCCGCGGGGCTGCCGTGGACGTGGCTGATGGAGCGTCTGGCTCACACCGCGGACGCGATCACCGTGGCCTCCCGCTTTCTGGAAGAGCGCTTCGGCGGCCTCCTCGTCCCGCACGTGCGGGACACCGACGCGTGGCAGCCCGGCGCCGCCGACCCCGCGCCGGCCCGGAAGCGCCTCGGCATCCAGGACGAGCGCCTGGTGCTCTTCCTCGGCACGCCGCGCGGCTACAAGGGTGTGGAGGACCTTTGCCGCGCGGTGTCGTCGATCGGGCGGAAGGACGTGGTGCTGGGCGTCGTCGGCGCCGACCCCGACGGCGCCACCGCGCGGCGGCTCCGTTCGATCGATCCCGGGGTCCGCGTGATCGAGCCGGTGCCGTTGCACGAGGTGCCGGCCTTCCTCGAGGCGGCGAGCGTGGTCGCCGCGCCCCAGCGCGACACCAGCGACACGCGCGGCCAGGTGCCGGCGAAGATCTTCGACGCGATGGCGCTCGGACGGCCGATCGTGTCCACGCGGGTGTCGATGATTCCGGAGATCCTCGAGGGGTGCGGCGCGCTGGTCGCCCCGGGCGATGCGGCCGCGCTGGCCGCGGCCGTGACGCGCCTGGTTGACGACGCCGCGGAGGCCCGGGCGCTCGGCGCGCGGGCGCGCGCCCGGTGCGTCGAGCGCTACAGCTTCGCCACCGCGCGCCGCACGCTGCTCCCCCTGCTGCAGGGCCTCGCCGGCGCGCGGTGAGGATCGGGCTCGTCTGCCGGCCGTTCTCGTTCCACGGCGGCGTCGAGACCGCCACGGCCGGGCTCATGACGGAGATGGTCCGGCGCGGATACCAGGTCGAGCTCCTCACGACCGCCGCGCAGGGCCCGGTCCCCGGCGTCTCGATCCGACGGCTCCCGGTCCTTGAGGGCCCTCGCCTGGCTCGTCTGCTCTCGTTCTCCTTCGCCGCGCTCCGGGCGGGACGCGCCGGGACGTACGACGTCCTCCAGAGCCACGAGCGCGGCCTCGCCCAGGAACGTCTACCGGGCGGGGGAGGGGACGCATCGCGGATACCTCGAGGCCACCGGCCGCCGCGGGGCTCGTGCGAGTCCGTATCACCGGACAGTCATCTGGCTGGAAAGGCGTATCTTCAGCCTCCGGTCGGCGCGACACGTCGTGGCGATCTCCCAGGCCGGCCTCCGCGAGATGGCGCGGCTCTACGGAACACCCCGCGACGGCGCGACCCTCGTGTACAACGGCGTGGACCTCGAGCGCTTCCACCCCGACACCCGCGCGCGCCTCGGCGGCGAGGTGCGCGCGTCCCTCGGCCTGCCGTCGGGCGCGTGGGTGGTGCTCTTCGTCGGCTCCGGCTTCGAGCGGAAGGGGCTCGGCCCGCTGGTGGAGGCGATGGCGCGGATCGGTGATGCGCGCGCATGGCTCGCCGTGGCCGGGAAGGGCCACGCGGAGCCGTACCAGCGCGACGCCGAGCGTCTCGGCCTCGGCGGGCGTGTCGTGTGGCTCGGCGCTCGGCCGGACGTCGAGCGGCTCTACGCCGCCGCCGACGTCGTCGCGCTCCCGGCCCGGTACGAGCCGTTCGGCAACGTGCACCTCGAGGCGTTGGCCTCCGGCGTGCCCGTGCTGTCGAGCGCGCGAGCCGGCGGATCGGAGCTGATCAGGACGGGCGACAACGGCTGGGTCGTCGGGGAGGTGACTCCCGCCCTGATCGCGGACGGCCTCGACCGGCTCCGCGAGAGCGATCCCACCCGGCTCTCGGCGGCGGCGCGGCGATCCGCCGAGCCCTTCACCTACGCGGCCCAGGTGGACGCCTTCACGACGATCCATCGCCGGCTCGTTCGTCCGTGAGCCCTCGGGGACGTTTCGAGAGGATCGCAGAAGCATGGATTTTCATTGATCAATCTGGTGGCTGGCATTACACTGCCTCACGATGCCCGGACGACCCGCGGTGTTCATCGACCGTGACGGCTGCCTCACCGAGGAAGTGGGATACGTCAATCACGTCAGCCGGATCCGGCTCCTGCCGCGGAGCGCCGAGGCGGTCCGGAGGCTGAACGAGGCTGGCCTCCCGGCGGTGGTGGTGACGAACCAGGCAGGAATCGCCAAGTCGTACTTCAGCGAGGCCGTGCTCGAGGCGGTGAACGAGGAGGCTCGCCGGCAGCTCGGGAAGGGCCGCGCGCGGCTCGACGGGCTCTACGTGTGCACGCACCATCCCGACGAAGGCGAGCCGCCCTTCCGCGCCGACTGCGATTGCCGGAAGCCGCGGCCCGGCCTCTTGCTTCGCGCCGCGCGGGACCTCGATCTCGACCTGGGCGCGTCCGTGGTCATCGGAGACAAGATGTCGGAACGTCGCCACCGCGCGCGCGGTGGGCGCGGCGGGCGTCCTCGTGCTCACCGGGTACGGCCGCGGCGAGTGGGAGCACCGGCGCCACCTCTGGACCGACAAGCCGGACCACGTCGCCGACGATCTGCTCGAGGCCGTCGAGTGGGTCCTGGCCCGGCGGGCTCACCAATGAGCCCCGCGCATCAGACTAACGCCGAGCGGTGGGACTGTAGAGGCCCGTGGCGGTGACCGCATTCTGCGAGGGTCACTAGACGCCATGTCGCGGGTGCCGGCGCGGGGGCTCGTCGAGCTGTCCGGGCGCGTCGCGGGGCGGCGCGTGGTCGTGGTCGGCGACCTCATCGTCGACGAGTACCTCTACGGCAAGCCCGCGCGGATCTCCCGCGAGGCGCCGGTGCTCATCCTGCGCTTCACCGAGCGCGAGGTGAAGCTGGGCGGCGCCGCCAACGCCGCCCATAACGTGCAGGCGCTCGGCGCGGTCGCCATGCCGGTCGGCTGGGTGGGATCCGATGGCCCCGGGACCGACGTGAAGCGGCTGTTCGCCCAGGCGGGCATCGACCCGAGCGGCGTCGTCACCACCGAGGACCGCCCGACGCCAGTGAAGACGCGGATCATGGCCGGCGGCTACGAGTCCACGCGCCAGCAGGTGGTGCGGCTGGACCGCGAGCCGGAGGCCGCGCCGTCGCCCGACGCGGAGGACGCGCTGATCGAGCGGCTCCACGCGGTGGGCGTGGACGCCGACGCCTTCATCGTCTCGGACTACGGCTACGGCGCGGCGAGCCCGCGCGTCTTCGCCACCGTGCTCGAGCTGGCGCGGCGGCGCGACGCCATCGTCACCGTGGACAGCCGCTACGACCTGCTGCGCTTCCCAGGCGTGACCGCGGCCACGCCCAACGAGCCGGAGGTGGAGGCGCTCACCGGCCAGGAGCTCGCCGACGAGCACGACATCGAGAAGGCGGGGCGCCGGGTGCTCGGCGACCTCGGCGCGCGCTTTCTTCTGGTCACGCGCGGCAGCCGGGGCATGGCGCTCCTCGAGCGCGACGGGCCCGTCACGCTCCTGCCCATCCACGGGAGCGACCAGATCGCGGACGTGACGGGCGCCGGCGACACCGTGATCAGCGCGTTCACGGTGGCCCTCGCCTCGGGCGCGTCTCCGCTCCTGGCCGCCTGGCTGGCCAACATCGCCGGCGGCGTCGTGGTGATGAAACGCGGGACCGCGACCGTATCGCCGCACGAGCTCCGGCAGGCCCTGACCCCCCCGCGATGATCAATGTTGACGACGCCGTCCGCCTGGCCGAGTCGTGGCGCGGGCAGGGCAAGCGTGTCGTCCTCGCCAACGGCTGCTTCGATCTCCTCCACGTGGGGCATGTCCGCTACCTCGAAGGCGCGCGGGCGCTCGGCGACGTCCTCCTCGTGGCGATCAATGACGACGCCTCGGTGCGCCGCCTGAAGGGACCGGGCCGGCCGATCATGCCCGCGGTCGAGCGGGCGGAGCTGCTCGCCGCGCTCACCGTGGTCGACGCCGTCTGCGTCTTCGAGGGCGACACGGTGGACACGCTCGTGCGCCGGCTCCGGCCCGACGTGCACGCCAAGGGCACCGACTACACGGAGGACAGCGTGCCCGAGCGGGAGACCGTCCGCGCCGCCGGCGGGCGGGTGGCGATCGCCGGCGACCCCAAGGACCACTCGACGCGCGACCTGATCGCCGACATCGTGGCGCGCTTCGGAGGCGACCGGTGACCGCGCGCCCGCTCCCGGACCGGCCGCGGATCGCCATCGTGAAGCTCTCCGCGCTCGGCGACGTGATCCACGCGCTTCCGGTGGCCCGGGCTCTCCGCCGCCATCTCCCCGGGGCGTGGCTCACGTGGATCGTGGAGGCGCGCGAGCTCGCGCTCATCCGCGATCACCCCGACATCGATCGCGTGCTCCCGGTGGACACCCGGCGGTGGCGCCGGGTCCTGTGGCGGCCGGCCGGCGCGCGCGAGGTGTGGGGCAAGCTCGGGCGGCTCCGCGCCCGCGCGAGCCGCTTCGACGTCACCATCGACCTGCAGGGCGTGCTCAAGAGCGGGCTCCTCACCGGCTACACGGGCGCGCCGCTGCGCATCGGGTTCGCCCGCTCGCACTGCCGCGACCTGAGCTGGCTCTTCACCAATCGCCACGTGACGCCGCCCGCCGACGCCGTCCACGTGGTGGACCAGTACCTCTCGCTCCTGGCCCCGCTCGGCGTGCCGCGCGCCGCGCCCGAGTTCGAGATCCCGCGACGCCCCGCCGCCGACCGGACCATCGGCGAGTTCCTCGGCGAGCGCGGCTTCAAGTCCAGCGATCGCATCGTCGCGCTCAACCCCGGCGCGGGCCGCCCGGGCAAGCGCTGGCCCGTGGCGCACTTCCGGCGGCTCGCCGAGCGGCTCGGGACGGAGGCGGAGGCGCGGGTGCTCCTCCTGTGGGGCCCGGACGAGATCCACATGGCGCGCCAGATCGGCGAGGGCCTCTCCGTGCGGCCGGTGCTCGCGCCCCCGACCGACCTCGACGAGCTCGCCGCGCTCCTCCGGCGCTGCTCGCTGATGGTGGCGGGCGACACGGGTCCGCTCCACCTGTCCGCCGCGGTGGGCACGCCCACGCTCGGCCTCTTCGGCCCCACGCGCGCCGAGCGCAACGGCCCCTACGGCGCGCGCTGCACGGGGCTCCAGAGCGCGGACGGGACCATGAACGGTCTCGGTCCCGACGCGGTGTTCGAGGCGGCGTGCCGGCTCCTGCCCACGTGACCCGCCTGTCGGTGACCGTGGTGACGTGGAACGAGGAGTCGCGGCTGCGCGCCTGCCTCGAGAGCGCGGCGTGGGCCGACGAGATCGTCGTGGTCGACGCGGAGTCCACGGACAAGACGGTGGCGGTGGCCCGCGAGTTCACCGACCGGATCTGGGTGCGCCCGTGGCCGGGCTTCGTCGCCCAGAAGAACTTCGCGGTGGAGCACGCGGCGGGGGACTGGGTGCTGTCGCTCGACGCCGACGAGCAGGTCACGCCCGAGCTCCGCCGGCGCGTCACGGAGATCCTCGACGCCGACGGCCCGGGCGATGGGTACTCGGTGCCGCGCCGGAACATCTTCTGGGGCGCGTGGGTGCGCCACGGCGGCCTCTATCCCGACCACCAGCTCCGGCTCTTCCGTCGCCGGGCCGGGCGGTTCGCGGGCGACGGCGTGCACGAGTCGGTGCAGGTGGACGGCCGCGTGGAGCGCGTGTCCGAGCCGCTGCTCCACCACTCCTACCGCGGGCTCGAGGACTTCGTGGAGCGCTCGAACCGCTACTCCACGCTCGCCGCGCGCGACTGGGTCCGCCGCGGCCGGCGCGTGCGGCTCGGCCACCTCATCTTCCGGCCGCTCGGCCGCTTCCTGTCGATGTACATTATCCGCCTGGGCTTCCTGGACGGCTGGCGCGGTCTCGTGCTCGCCATCCTCTACGCCGACTACGTCTTCCTGCGCATGGCCAAGGCCTGGGAGAGTCAGAGCGCCACCATGGACACGAGCGAGCGATGACCAGAGAGCGCGTGCTGTCGGGGATGCGGCCGACGGGCAAGCTGCACCTGGGGAACCACCTGGGCGCGCTGGAGAACTGGGTGAAGCTCCAGACGGACTACGAGTGCTTCTACTTCGTGGCCGACTGGCACGCGCTCACCACGGACCCGGGCAACAGCGTGCAGGCCCCCGAGGCCACGATCGAGATGGCCGCGGACTGGCTCGGCGCCGGCCTGGACCCGGAGCGCTCCACGCTGTTCATCCAGTCGCTGGTGCCGGAGCACGCCGAGCTCCACCTCCTGTTCTCGATGGCCACGCCGGTGAGCTGGCTCGAGCGCGTGCCGACGTACAAGGAGATGGTGGACGAGCTCGGGCTCGAGTCGCCGTCCTACGGTCTGCTCGGCTACCCGCTGCTCCAGTCCGCCGACATCCTCATGTACAAGGCGCAGTGGGTGCCGGTCGGCGTGGACCAGGTGCCGCACGTCGAGCTCACGCGCGAGGTGGCCCGTCGCTTCAACAGCACGTGGAAGCCGGTCTTCCCGGAGCCGCAGGCCAAGCTGACCCAGATCCCGAAGGTCCCGGGCACCGACGGCCGCAAGATGTCGAAGAGCTACGACAACGCCATCTACCTGTCCGATTCCGCGGAGGTCATCACCGCGAAGGTGCGGCCGATGATCACCGACCCCGCCCGCAAGCGGCGGAGCGATCCCGGCAACCCCGACGTGTGCCCGGTGTTCGACCTCCATCGCATCTTCACGCCGGCGGCGGCGCGGGAGAGCTGCGCGACCGGCTGTCGCACCGCGGGCATCGGCTGCCTCGACTGCAAGGGCGTGCTGCTGACCCACATGCTCCCGCCCCTCGGCGAGATCCGCGAGCGCCGCGAGCGCTTCGCCGCGCGCCCGGCCGAGCTGGTCGAGGTGCTCCACGAGGGATCGCGGCGGGCGCGCGAGACGGCCCGCCGCACGATGCAGGAGGTCCGCGACGCGGTGAGGCTGACGCCGTGATCGTGGCGAGGGTGACGTGGTGAGGCGGCCGTCGTGACGAGCGCCAGCGGCGGGGTCGTGGGGGACGTCGCCCCGCCGGGCCTCACCGTCCGCGTCGAGTCCTTCGTCGGTCCCCTCGACCTGCTCCTGCACCTCTGCCGCACCAACGAGCTGGACCTGGCGCGCCTGCCCATCCGCACCGTGACCGACCAGTACCTCTCGCACCTCGAGGCCGTGCAGTTCCAGGACCTCGAGACGGCCGGGTCGTTCATGGTGATGGCGGCGACGCTCATCTACCTCAAGTCCAAGCTCCTGCTTCCGCCCGACGGCACGGAGACCGACGACCTCGACGAGGAGGGCGAGCAGCTCCGCCAGGAGCTCGCCGACCGCCTCCAGGAGTACGCGCGCGTCAAGGCCCTCGGCGCGTGGCTCGGGGTGCGCGAGGCCGAGCAGGCGCTGATCTTCGGGCGCACCACGAGCGAGCTGCCGCCGCCGGAGGACGTGCCGCTCGAGGACCTGTCCGTCCACCTTCTCCAGCGCGCGATGAACCGGCTGATCGACGACCAGCGCCGGCAGGCGCCGCGGGAAGTCGAGCCGAACCCGATCTCGGTTGTCGAGCGCATGGGGGAGATCCTCGACCTGCTGCGCAGCACGTGGTCGCTCCTGTTCGCCTCCGTCGCGGGCGCGGAGCGGGTGCGCGGGGAGTGGATCGTGACCCTGCTCGCGCTCCTCGAGCTGGTGCGCCTCGGGCAGGCGCGCGCGCGGCAGGCCGAGCTGTTCGGCGACATCGTCATCGAGCGCGGGGCCGACGAGCTGATCGGCCGCGCAGAGCTCAGGGAGCGAGGGGACCTCGGCGCATGAGCGTGACGTTTCCGTCGTCCGGTCCGTCGGTGAACGTCGTGGAGGCGCTCCTCTTCGCCTCCGAGGCGCCCGTGGAAGCCGAGCGCCTCCAGGAGGTCCTGGGGCTCGGCACGCCCACCGAGGCGCGTGAGCTCGTGGAGGCGCTGCGGCGGGAGCTCGAGGGCGCGGGCCGCGCGCTCCAGGTGGTGGAGGTGGGCGGCGGCTTCCGGCTCGTGACCCGCCCCGAGGTCGCGCCCTGGCTGGTCAAGCTCGCGCGGAGCCGCACGCGATCGCGCCTGTCGCGCCCGGCGCTGGAGACGCTCGCCATCATCGCGTACCGCCAGCCCGTGTCGCGGCCCGAGGTGGACGCCGTGCGCGGCGTGAACTCCGAGGGCGTCCTCGACAACCTCCTCGAGCGGCGCATGATCCGTATCAGCGGGCGCAAGGACTCGCCGGGCCGGCCGTTCCTCTACGAGACCACGCGCGAGTTCCTCGTGGCCTTCGGCCTGCGCGACATCTCCGAGCTGCCACAGGTGGACGGGGAGCTGGTCATCCCCGAGACCGCCGCGGCCGCCGCCCAGGGCGAGCTCGAGGCCGAGCCGGGCGCGGACACGCCGGCGGGCGACGGCGCCGCGGGGGACGCGGCCGAGGACGCCCGCGCCGCCGCGCCGGAGGCTTCGCGGAGCGGGGGCGACAACGCCAGTGAAGGTCAGACGCAGCACGGCGACAATCCCCGTGAAGGTCAGACTCAGCAAGATCCTGGCTCAGGCGGGCCTGACGTCGCGGCGCGGGGCTGAGGACTTCCTCCGCGAGGGCCGGGTCACCGTCAACGGCGTGGTGCGCGTGGAGCCGGGGGCGCAGGCCGACCCCGCCTCCGACGCGATCACGGTGGACGGACGCCCGCTGGCCGCGCGCGAGCCGCTCGCCTACGTGCTCCTCCACAAGCCACGCGGCTACGTCACGAGCCTCCGCGACCCCGAGGGGCGCCCGCTGGTCGTCGACCTCCTGCCCGGCGGCCTGCCGCGGGTGTTCCCGGTCGGACGGCTCGACTACGAGACCGAGGGCCTGCTGATCCTGACCAACGACGGCGACCTCGGCAACCGCCTCCTGCATCCACGCTACGAGATCGAGCGCGAGTACGAGGCGGAGGTGGAAGGTCGCGTCGCCGCCGCCGACCTGCCGCGCTGGCGGCGCGGCGTGACGCTCGCCGACGGACCCGCCGTGCCCGTGGACGTGCGCGTGCTCCGCCCGGGCGAGCGCACGACGTGGCTGACCGTGGTGCTGACGGAGGGACGCAACCGCGAGGTCCGCCGCTACTGCCAGGCCATGGGGCATCGGGTGGTACGGCTCAAGCGGGTGAGGTTCGGGCCGATCCCGCTGGGCCGGTTGCGCGCCGGGGCGAGCCGGCCGCTGACCGGGGCGGAAGTGGCGCGCTTGAAGCGCTTGCACGGGGGGGACCGGGCTCCTATAATGCGCCAGTTACCGAACCGGTAGGCAGGAGTCCCTATGAACCTGGACGATTGGCGTTCCAGGATCAACGACCTCGACGAACAGATCCTCAACCTCCTCAATCAGCGCGCGCAGGCCGCCCTCCACATCGGCGAGCTCAAGAGGCAGCAGGACCTTCCTTACTTCGTCCCCGAGCGCGAGGCGCAGGTCTTCGCCCGCCTGGTCGCGCTCAACGCGGGGCCGCTGCCCGCCGAGGGCATCCGCGCCATCTGGCGGGAGATCCTGTCCGCCGCGCTCGCCCTCGAGCACCCGCTGACCGTCGCGTTCCTCGGCCCGCCGGGCAGCTTCGGAAACCAGGCGGCCATGCAGCGCTTCGGCTCCTCGGCGCGCCTCGTCCCGGTCGTCACCAACGCCGCCATCTTCGACGAGGTCGAGCGCGGCCGCGCGGAGTTCGGCGTGGTCCCCGTGGAGAACTCCACCGAGGGCGCCGTCAACGTGACCCTCGACCGCCTGCTCGACTCGGACGTCCTGATCACCGGCGAGCTCACGCTCGACATCGCGCAGCACCTCATCTCGCGGGCCACGAGCCTCGACGAGATCAAGCTCGTGTGCTCGCATCCCCAGGGGCTGGCCCAGTGCCGCGAGTGGCTGGCCGCGCACCTGCCGGACGTGCGCACCGAGGAGATGGCCTCGACGTCGGGCGCGGCCGAGCGGGCGGCCGCCGACGCCACCGTGGCGGGGATCGCCTCCGAGATGGCGGCGCGCATCCACGGCGCGCCCATCCTCCGTCACCGGATCGAGGACAACCCCTCCAACTCCACTCGTTTTCTCGTGATCGGCCGCCGGGCCATGTCGGCCACCGGCCGGGACAAGACGTTCGATCGTGTTCTCGATGAAGAACGAGCCCGGCGTGCTCTACAGCATCCTCGCCCCCATCGCGGCGCGCCGGCTCAACCTCACCAAGATCGAGTCGCGGCCGACGAAGCGCCGGCCCTGGGAGTACGTGAACTTCGTCGACTTCGAGGGTCATCGCGACACCGATGACGTGCGGGCCGTGCTCGAGGAGGTTCGGGAGCGCTGTCAGTTCCTGAAGATCCTCGGATCGTATCCGGCCGCCTGAAGGAGCCTTCCATGTCCGCGCCCTGGGAATCCCTCGCCAACGACCACATTCTGGGGATTGCCCCCTACGAGCCGGGGAAGCCCATCGAGGAGCTGGAGCGGGAGCTGGGGATCGCCGACGCGATCAAGCTGGCCTCGAACGAGAACCCGATGCCGCCGTCCGAGCGCGTGCAGAAGGCCATCATCGACGCGCTCCCGCACCTGAACCGCTACCCGGACGGCAGCGGCTACTACCTGCGCGACGCCCTCGCGCGCCGGCACGGCGTCACCGCGGACCACGTCCTGCTCGGCAACGGGTCGAACGAGCTGATCGAGCTGCTCGTGCGCGCGTTCGTCAAGCCGGGCGACGAGGCGGTGGTGCCACACCCGTCGTTCGTGGTCTATCCCATGATCGTGCAGGCGGTGGGCGGCATCCGCGTGGTGGTGACGCTCAAGGACCAGCGGATCGACCTCGAGGGGATGGCGCGCGCGCTCACCCCGGACACCAAGATGGTGTTCATCGCCAACCCTAACAATCCCACCGCCACCATCGTCACCGCCGACGAGGTCGAGCACTTCATGGCCCGCGTGCCCGACCGCGCCATCGTGGTGTTCGACGAGGCGTACTACGAGTTCGCGCAGGGGCCGGACTTCCCCGACACGCTCCAGTACATGCGGCAGGGGCGGAAGGTCGTGGTGCTGCGCACCTTCTCGAAGGCGGCGAGCCTGGCCGGGCTGCGCGTCGGCTACGCCGTGGCCGATCCGGACGCGGTGGCGCTGCTGAACCGGATCCGCGCCCCCTTCAACGTGAACTCGCTCGCCCAGGTCGCCGCGCTCGCCGCCCTCGAGGACGACGCGCACACGCTGGAGTGCCTGCGCATCATCGAGGCCGGACGCCACTACCTCTACGACGAGCTCGCCTCGCTCGGGGTGAAGTACACGCCGTCGCGCGCCAACTTCATCCTCGTCGACGTGGGGCGCAACGCCGCCGACATCTTCCAGCGGCTCCTCAAGGCAGGGGTCATCGTCCGCCCCATGACCAGCTTCGGGATGGAGAGCGCGCTACGCATCACCGTCGGCACGCCGGAGGAGAACCGCCGCCTCGTCAAGGCGCTGCGCCGCCTGCTCGCCGAGGGCGGCGCGGGCGAGGGCCGGCACCCGTGATCGAACGCCTTGCCGTCGTCGGCCTGGGCCTCCTCGGCGGCTCGGTCGCGAAGGCCGCGCGGACGCGTGGGCTCGCGCGACGGATCGTGGGGGTGGCCCGCAACCCCGCCGCCCTCGAGGCGGCCCGCGACGACGGCACCGTGGACCTCCTGACCAGCGACCTCGGGCCGGGCCTCGCCGAGGCGGACCTCTGCGTGCTTGCGACGCCGGTGGCGGTGCTGGAGTCGATGCTCCCCGCGGTGTGGCAGGCCGCCGCGCCGCACGCGATGATCACCGACGTGGGCAGCACCAAGGCGCGCATCGTGGCGCGCGCCGACGCGCTGGCCGCCACCCGGCCGCTCCGGTTCGTCGGGTCGCACCCCATGGCGGGCTCCGAGCGCACCGGCTACGCGGTGGCGCGCGCGGACCTCTTCGAGGGCGCCACCGTGGTGCTCACGCCGAGCGCGCGAACCGACGCCGCCGCCCTCGCCCGGGTCGGCGAGTTCTGGCTGGCGACGGGCGCGCGGCTCGTCCGCCTCGATCCCGCGTCGCACGACCGGGCGGTGGCCGCGGTGAGCCATCTGCCCCACCTGGTGGCCGACGCCCTCGTGGACGCGGTGATCCGGATGGACCCCGCGTTCTTCGACATCGCCGGGCGCGGGCTCAAGGACACCACGCGCATCGCCGCGGCGAGCCCGCCGCTCTGGCGAGAGATCTTCCAGGACAACCGCGAGGCCCTGGGCGAGGCCCTCGGCGCGTTCCGCAAGGGGCTCGACCATCTCGAGGGGCTCCTCGCCGCGGGCGACGGCGCGGCGCTCGAGCAGGAGCTGGACCGCATCAAGCGCGCGCGGGAGCGGCTGGGTTGAGGCGGCCCGGCCACCGGGGGGCGGTCATTCCGGAATGAGAGCGGGCGGCCGCCGCGAGCCCGTGGTGACGATCGACGGTCCGGCCGGGGCGGGCAAGTCCAGCGCGGCGCGCGAGCTGGCCCGGCGCCTCGGCTTCAAGCTCCTCGACACCGGCGCGATGTACCGCGCGCTGGCGTGGGCGGTGCGCGAGGCCGGGCTTCCCGCCGAGGAGAGCCCGCGCCTCGCCGCGTTGCTCGATCGCACGCGGGTCGAGCTGGACGGCGAGCGCGTCCTCGTCGACGGCCGCGATGTCACCCGGCTCATCCGCGCGCCCGAGATCGGTGAGCTCACCTCGGTCCTCTCCGCCTTCCGGATGGTGCGCGAGAAGATGACGCCGCTCCAGCGGGCGCTCGCCGCGGACGGCGGGGTGGTGCTCGAGGGGCGCGACACCGGCAGCGTGGTGTGTCCGGACGCCGAGGTGAAGTTCTACCTCGACGCCGCGCCCGAGGCGCGGGCCCGCCGGCGCCAGCAGGAGCTGGCCGCGCGCGGCATCGTGCTGGACCTGGCCACGGTGCGCGACGAGGTGGCGCGGCGCGACCACCAGGACGGCGGCCGCGCGCTCGCGCCGACCACGGTGCCCGCCGGCGCGATCATCGTCGACTCGACGGCGCTGCCGGCCGCCGAGGTGGTGGAGCGGCTCGTCGAGGCCGTGGAGCGGGTGCGGTGCTGTACGCCGTCCTGAAGCCGCTGGTGGTGGCGCTCATGCGCCTGTACTTCCGCATGGAGGCGCGGGGCGCGGAGCACGTCCCCTCGTCGGGCGCGGTGCTGCTCGTGTCGAACCACTCGAGCGTGCTCGATCCGCCGATCATCGGCGGCGCCTGCCCGCGGGCCCTCTGCTTCATGGCCAAGGCCGAGCTGTTCCGGATCCCGCTGCTCGGCGCGCTCATCCACAACCTGAACGCTCGTCCGGTGCGGCGAGAGGGATCGGACTCGCGGGCCCTGAAGGACGCCCTGCGCGTCCTCCAGGGGGGCGACGCGCTGCTCGTGTTCCCCGAGGGCACGCGCGGCCCGGAGGGCGAGCTCAGGGAGGCGAAGGCGGGGGCGGGAATGCTCGCGGTGGCGAGCGGCGCCGCCGTGGTGCCGGTGTACATCCGGGGCACCGGGGGCGCGCTGCCCCGCGGCCGTATGCTGCCGCGCCCGCGAAAGGTCGAGGTGCGGTTCGGGCCGCCGCTCACGTTCCACGCCGGGCCGGCCGAGGGCCGCCGGGACCGCTACCGGGAGGCGGCGGGAGAGATGATGCAGGCCATCGCGCGGCTGCGGGACGCGGCGTGACGGGCGCCACCCCGGCGCGAGAGCGGACGGCCGATCGGCTGGATGCGGATGGTCGGTGGCGGGCCGATACGCAGGTTGTGGATGATACGCGGTTGAGCTAGTCTAGCCTGCCCGCGGAGAATACATCTCAAGGAGGAAGTGTACGCCGTATGGACAGGGATAACCGGTATCAGCAGACCCTCGCGGGCGCGCCCAAGGAGGTGAGCCAGGCCCCCGAGGAAAGCATGGAGGACTGGTTCACGAAGGGTGTGTCCGACATCGAGGAAGGCGAGGTCGTCCGCGGGCGCGTCGTCGAGGTGCGGGGGAGCGAGGTGCTCGTCGACATCGGCTACAAGAGCGAGGGCACGATCCCGATCGAGGAGTTCCGGCACACCGGGCTGCCGAAGGTCGGCGACGAGATCGAGGTGTATCTCGAGGCCAAGGAGGACAACGAGGGCCTCATCGTCCTCTCCAAGGACAAGGCGGACAAGATCAAGGTGTGGGACGCCGTGTCGCGCTCGTTCGAGAGCGGCACGCCCGTCGAGGGTCGCGTGGTGGAGGTCGTGAAGGGCGGTCTCGCGGTGGACGTGGGCGTGCGCGCGTTCCTGCCCGGCTCGCAGGTGGACCTGCGCCCGGTCAAGAACCTGGCGTCGATGACCGGCCAGACCATCCGGGCCAAGGTCATCAAGCTCAACCGCCGCCGGGGCAACGTGGTGCTCTCCCGCCGCGCCGTGCTCGAGGAGGAGCGCGAGGAGAAGAAGAAGCACACGCTCTCCGTCCTCACCGAGGGCATGGTGCTCACGGGCGCGGTGAAGAACATCACCGACTACGGCGCCTTCATCGACCTGGGCGGCATCGACGGCCTCCTGCACGTGACCGACATGTCCTGGGGCCGCATCGGCCATCCCTCGGAGATCTTCCAGGTCGGCGACCAGGTCGAGGTGGTCGTGCTCCACTTCGACCGCGAGACCGGCCGGGTGTCCCTCGGCTACAAGCAGAAGTCCTCCGACCCGTGGGCCGAGGTGGACGATCGCTACCCGGTGGGCGCGAAGGTCAGCGGCCGCGTGGTGAGCCTCACCAACTACGGCGCCTTCGTCGAGCTCGAGCCGGGCGTCGAGGGCCTCGTCCACGTGTCCGAGATGTCGTGGACGCGCCGGGTCCGTCACCCGTCGAAGATCGTCAACGTGGGCGATCCCGTCGACGTGATGGTCCTGGACGTGAACAAGGCGACCAAGCGCATCTCGCTCGGCATGAAGCAGGTCGAGGCCGACCCGTGGACGACCATCGACGAGCGCTACCCCACGGGCACGCGCGTGCAGGGCAAGGTGCGGAACCTCACCGACTTCGGCGCCTTCGTGGAGCTCGAGCCCGGCGTGGACGGGCTGCTCCACATCTCCGACATGTCGTGGACGCGGAACATCGGGCACCCCTCGGAGCTGCTCAAGAAGGGTCAGCCCATCGAGACCGTGGTCCTGAACGTGGACCGCGAGAACAAGCGCATCTCGCTCGGCCTCAAGCAGATCCAGCCCGATCCCTGGGAGCGCGTCGCCCAGCGCTTCCCGATGGGCTCGCGCGTGACCGGCAAGGTCGTGCGCCTGACCGACTTCGGCGCCTTCGTGGAGCTGGAGCCCGGGGTGGACGGCCTGCTCCACATCTCCCAGATGTCGTCCCGCCCCATCGCCACGCCCGCGGACATCGTCAACGTGGGCGACGAGCTGACGCTGCTCGTGATCCGCGTGGACCCGGCCGAGCGCCGCATCGGTCTGAGCCTCAAGGAGCTCGCCGCGGCCATCGAGGAGCCGGTGCCGGAGAGCCGCGGCCGCCAGAAGGGCCGCAAGCGGCGGGGTGACGACGACTACGACGACGAGGAGTAAGGGCACGGGGGGGCGCCGCTGAGAGCGGGGCGCGGCCGCACCGTCCTCCTGGCCCTCGGGCTCATCGGGGGCCTGGTCGTCCTCTTCCTGGTCACCCTGTGGATCCTCGTGGCCGTCCTGGAGGACGGCAGCCTGCCCGGCGGCCCACGCATCGCCCTGGTGCCCCTCGAAGGCATCATCGTGGATGCCGACGACCTCGTCCGCGAGCTCCGCGCCCACCAGGAGAACCCCGCCGTCCGCGCCGTCGTCCTCAGGATCAACAGCCCCGGCGGGGTGGTGGCCCCAACCCAGGAGATCTTCGCCGCGGTCCAGCGCCTGCGCGCCGCGGGCAAGCCCGTCATGTCTTCGCTCGGCTCCGTCGCGGCCTCCGGCGGCTACTACGTGGCCACGGCCACGGAGCGGATCTACGCGAACCCCGGCACGCTGACCGGCTCGATCGGCGTGGTCATGCAGATGGCCAACGTCGAGGGGCTCCTCAAGAAGGTGGGCGTCGACTACGTGGTGGTGAAGGCGGGACGCTTCAAGGACGTCGGCAACATGTCGCGCGCGATGACTCCGGAGGAACGCCAGATCCTCCAGACGCTCCTGGACGACGTGTACGAGCAGTTCGTGGGCGCCGTCGCCTCCGGGCGCAAGCTCGACCGGGATGCCGTGCGGCGCTTCGCCGACGGGCGCATCTACTCCGGCCAGCAGGCCCTGGGCCTCAAGATGGTCGACCAGCTCGGCGGCCTCGAGGACGCCATCCTCGCCGCGGGCAAGGCCGCCGGCATCGAGGGGCGGCCCAAGGTCCTCCTGCCGCGGCGCCGCATCTCGCTCATCGACCTCGTCCGGAACGAGCTCGGTCTGGGGAAGATGACGCCGCTGCTTCCCGCGCTTCCGACGCTCCGGACGCCGCTCTACCTGATGGACTGAGGGAGGGGGGGCCGGATGCCTCCTAACCCCTCAACCTTCTTGACAATCTCGTCGACCCCATGCTAGCGTTCCCCAAAACTGGCAAGGGTCCTCGCCGAGCGGGGAGGGTCCGGCGTCGGGCCGAAGGGCCCATTGGAGGAGCCGGGTTATGACGAAGGCCGATCTGATCGACGAGGTCTCGAGGCTCTCCAACCTCACCAAGAAGGAGACGGAGCTCATCGTGAACACCGTCTTCGACAACATCACCGACGCCTTGGTGAAGGGGGACAAGGTCGAGCTCCGTGGGTTCGGCAGCTTCCGGATCCGTCATCGCAACTCCCGCAAGGGCCGCAATCCCAAGACCGGCGACGCGGTCAGCGTGCCGGACAAGCGCGTGCCGTTCTTCAAGGTCGGCAAGCGCCTGCGGGAGCTGGTCAACACGTAGAGCCGCTGATGCGCTGCTGCCGTCCGTTCGCTCGCCGATAACCGAGTGGATCGTCTCTGGGCCCCGTGGAGGATGACCTACGTGTCCACCGCGGGAACGCCCGGCCCCGCCTGCGTGTTCTGCGCCGCGCTCGAGGCGGGCGATGACCGTCGCGCCCTCATCCTCCGTCGTGGCGCGCGCGCATTCCTGATCCTGAACGCCTTCCCGTACGCGTCCGGCCACCTGATGGCGGTCGTCACCCGTCACGTCGGGAGCCTCGAGGACGCCACCCCGGACGAGCTGGCCGAGAGCATGGAGCTGGTGCAGAGAGCGGTGCGGGCCCTCCGCTCCGCCTACACGCCCGACGGGTTCAACGTGGGGCTCAACCAGGGGCGGGTGGCGGGGGCCGGCGTGCTCGGGCACCTGCACGTGCACGTGGTGCCGCGCTGGAACGGCGACACCAACTTCATGCCGATCATCGGCGACACGCGCGTCCTCCCGGAGGCCCTCGACACCACCTACGATCGCCTCTCCGCCGCCCTCGCGTCGTGACCGACGAGTCGCGCATTCCGCCCGGGCCCGGGGCGAGCACTTCGCCGGGCGCCCCGCCGAGCCCCATGATGCGGCAGTACCGCGAGCTGAAGCAGCGGTACCCGGATCACCTGCTGCTGTTCAGGCTCGGCGACTTCTACGAGCTCTTCGCGGAGGACGCGCGGGAGGGCGCGCGCCTGCTCTCGATCACGCTCACCGCGCGCCAGGGCATCCCCATGGCGGGCATCCCGCACCACGCGGCGGACACGTACATCGCGCGCCTGATCCGCGCGGGCCGGAAGGTGGCGGTGTGCGAGCAGATGGAGGCCCCGGGCCGCGGCAAGAAGCTGGTGCGGCGCGAGGTGGTCCGCGTGGTCACGCCGGGCACGGTGACGGACACGCAGTACCTCGACGGGGCCGCCAACAACTTCCTGCTCGCCGCCCACCGCGGGCCGGCAAGCCTCGGCGTGGCCCTGGCCGACGTGTCCACCGGCGAGTTCCTCGTGGGCGAGGAGCAGGGCGCGGGCGAGCGCCTCCTCGAGGCCGCGCTGCTGCGCCGTCCCGCCGAGGTCGTGCTGGGCGCAAGCGCGGATCCGGCGCTCGCCGCGCGGGTCTCGGCCGTGGGCGTCCCCGTCACGCGGGTCGACGCCGCGTGGTTCGGCGCCCGCGCCGCGCGGGACGCGCTCGCCGCGCAGTTCAGCGCCGCCCCGCTCGAGGCCTGGGGCGTCGGCGCCATGTCGTCGGGGATCCAGGCCGCGGGGGGCGCCCTCGCCTACCTGCGGGAGACCCAGGGCGACGCGCTCGGCCACCTCGCGGTCCTGGGGCGGCTCGACACCGGCGAGGCGATGCTACTCGACGAGACCGCGGTGGCGACGCTCGAGCTCTTCGAGACCGCGCAGGACCGCCGGCGCGGCAGCTCGCTCTTCGCGACCGTCGACGAGACGTGCACGCCGATGGGCGCGCGGCTCCTGCGCCAGTGGCTCCTGCGCCCGCTGCTCGACCCCGCGGCGATCGGGCAGCGCCAGGACGCGATCGCCGAGCTCGTCGGGGCGCCGTCGCTTCGCGCCACGCTCCGCCGCCGCCTCCAGGCGATCGGCGACGTGGAGCGGCTGGCCAGCCGCGCCGCGCTCGGCGTGGCGCACGCCCGCGACCTCGTCGCCCTGCGGACGTTCTTGCGCTCACTGTCCGGCCTCGCCGACGACCTCGGCCCGGTCGCCGCCGGGCTCCTCGTGGCCGCGCGGGAGGACACGGCGGTCGACCTCGAGCTGGCGCGCCTGCTCGACGAGGCGCTCACCGACGAGCCGCCGCCGACCCTCCGGGAGGGCGGGCTGATCCGCGAGAGCTGGAGCCCGGAGCTCCGCGAGCTGCGCCACGGCATCGCCGACGCCAAGGAGTGGATCGCCTCCCTCGAGACGCGCGAGCGCGAGCGCACCGGGATCGGCAGCCTGCGCGTCCGGTTCAATCGCGTCTTCGGCTACGGGATCGAGGTGTCGAACGCCCACACCGCCCGCGTGCCGCCCGAGTACGTGCGCCGTCAGACCCTGGTGGGCGCGGAGCGCTACATCACCACCGAGCTGAAGGAGCAGGAGAGCCGCGTGCTGGGCGCGGAGGAGCGGATCGCCCGGCTCGAGCTCGAGCTGTTCGGCCAGGTGCGGGCCCAGGTGGGCGCGCACGCCCAGTCCCTGCTGCGCGCCGCGCGGGCCCTGGCCCTCCTCGACGCCGTCTGCGCCCTCGCCGAGATCGCGCACACGCGCGGCCACGTGCGGCCGGTGGTCGACGCGAGCCTGGTCATCGACATCGCCGACGGCCGGCATCCCGTGATCGAGACGCTGGGGGACGCGCCCTTCACCCCGAACGACGTCGCGCTCGATCCATCCTCGAGCCAGGTCGTCATCCTCACCGGGCCGAACATGAGCGGCAAGAGCGTGTTCATGCGGCAGACCGCGCTCCTCGTGATCCTCGCGCAGACCGGCGCCTTCGTGCCGGCGCGGAGCGCGCGCGTCGGCGTGGTGGACCGCATCCTGACCCGCGTCGGCGCCCAGGACAACCAGGCGCGCGGGCAGAGCACGTTCCTCGTGGAGATGGTGGAGACGGCGAGCATCCTGCGCAACGCGACGGCGCGGAGCCTCGTCTTGCTGGACGAGGTGGGGCGCGGCACGTCGACCTTCGACGGCCTCGCCATCGCGTGGGCGGTGACGGAGGAGCTCCACGAGCGGGGCCGCGGCGCGAAGGTGCTGTTCGCGACCCACTACCACGAGCTCACCGCGCTCGCCGACGGGCTGCCGCGCGTGCGGAACTTCCACGTGGCCGTGCGCGAGTGGAACGACGAGATCGTGTTCCTCCACAAGGTGCGCCCGGGCGGGACCGACCGGTCCTACGGGATCCAGGTGGCGCGGCTGGCCGGGCTGCCGCCCGCCGTCATCCACCGGGCGCGCGAGATCCTCGCCGACCTCTCGAGCCAGCGCCGCGGCATGCCGGCGGCGGGGTCGGTATCGGCCGAGGACCCCGTCCAGCTCGGCCTGTTCCCGCCCGCCCACGACCCGATCCTCAAGGACCTGGCCGCGCTCGAGATCTCCGGCATGACGCCGCTGGAGGCGCTCAACCTGCTCGCCGAGTGGCAGCGGCAGGTCCGGGCGCGCGCGTGACGTCGATGGCGCGCATCCGCCTGCTGCCCGACACGCTCGTGAACAAGATCGCCGCCGGCGAGGTGGTGGAGCGCCCGGCCTCCGCGGTGAAGGAGCTGGTCGAGAACGCGCTCGACGCCGAGGCCACGCGCGTCACCATCGACCTGCGTCATGCCGGCACGCAGCTCGTGCGCGTGGTCGACGACGGCGTCGGGATGACCGCGGAGGAGATCGACCTCGCCCTCACGCGCCACGCCACGTCGAAGATCGCCAGCGAGGAGGACCTCGAGGCGGTGCGGACCCTCGGCTTCCGCGGCGAGGCGCTGCCCGCGATCTGCGCGGTGACCCGCTTCTCGCTCGCCTCGTGCCCGCGCGGAGCCACGTCGGGCACGCTCGTGCGCGGCGAGGGCGGCATCGTGCGCGACCGCCTGGAGGCGCCGGGGCGGACCGGGACCACGGTCGAGGTGGAGGACCTGTTCTTCAACACGCCGGCCCGCCTCAAGTTCCTGAAGAGCGGACGCACCGAGCTGGCGCTGATCATGCGCCTGCTGCATGGCATCGCGCTCGCCCATCCCGAGGCGCACCTGGCCGTGACCCACGACGGGCGGGCCGTGCTCACCGCGCCGCGAGCCGGCGACCTGCGCGACCGCGCGGGAGCGCTCTACGGGTTCGACCTCGCGGGCAAGCTCCTCGCCGTGGAGCGCCGCGGCGGCGTGCTCGCGGTGAGCGGGCTCGTGGGCCCGCCGCAGCACGCCCGCGGCAACCGGGACGAGATCACGCTCGTGGTCAACGGCCGGCCCGTCCGCGACACGCTCCTGACCCAGACGATCATGGACGCGTACCGGCCGCTGCTCGCGCGCGACCAGTTCCCGGTGGCCGTGCTCCGCATCGACCTGCCCCCGCAGGAGGTCGACGTGAACGTGCACCCGACCAAGGCCTGGGTGCGCTTCCGGTCGCCCCGCCTCGTCCAGGAGGCGCTCTTCCTGGCCGTGCAAGCCGCACTCCGCTCGAGCGACGTGGTGCAGCGCCAGGGCGGCCTCGGCGCTGCCGCGGCCGGCGGGGGCGCGGATCCGGGCCCCGCGGGACTGGCCGCCGAGCCCTACGCCGCCTACGCCGCCGATCCCGGCGCGGGCGACCGTCCCCAGGGGCGGCTGTTCGACGACGGGCCGTCCGGGCGCGGGCCGGACCTCTTCGGCGCGGTGGTGGGCCAGCTCCAGGACACGTTCATCGTCTCCTCCAGCGAGGAGGAGGTGTTCTTCGTGGACCAGCACGTGGCCCACGAGCGCGTGCTGTTCGAGCGCCTCCAGCAGGACACGCGGCAGGGCGGCGTCGCGTCGCAGGAGCTCCTGTTCCCGCAGGCCCTCGACCTGCCGCGCGGCCAGGCGAGCCTCCTCGGCGAGTGGCGCGAGACGCTCGGGTCGCTCGGCTTCGTCCTGGAAGGGTTCGGCGGCGACGCCATCCTGATCCGCGCGGTGCCCGTCGTGCTCGCCGCGCGCGAGCCGCGCCGGCTCATCGAGCGGCTCCTCGACGAGGTGAGCGCGCCGCTGGCGGGCGACGCCGCGCCGCTCCTCGACCGCGCGCTCGCCTTCGTCGCCTGCCGGGCCGCGATCAAGGCGCCCGCCCCGCTCGAGCGCGAGGAGATGCGCCGCCTGCTCGCCGACCTCTCCGCCACCACGACCCCCTACTTCTGCCCCCACGGCCGCCCCATCGTCTCCCGCCTCTCCCTCCGAGAGATCAAGCGGGAATTGAGAAGGACGTGGTGCAGTGCGCAGCGAGCGAGCCGAAGGCGAGCGGAGCGCATATGGAAAATGCAGTGGAATCAACCACCAACCAGGTAGTACGGCACTGCGAAGCGAGCCAGGCGAGCGGAGCGCACATGGAAACGCTGTGGAACCAACCACCAACCAGGTAGTACGCACTGAGAGCCGAACGTACTGAGAGCCAAATGACCCGCCCACCCCTCCTCGCGATCGTCGGCCCCACCGCCACGGGCAAGACCGCGCTGGCCGTCCGCCTCGCCGCGCGCCTGCCGATCGAGGCGATCAACGCCGACTCGCGCCAGGTCTACCGCGGCATGGACGTCGGCACGGGCAAGCCCACGGCGGCGGAGCGGGCGGCCCTCCGGCACCACCTGATCGACATCGTCGATCCCGACGGGACGTTCAACGTGGCCCGCCTGCGCGCCGAGGCGCTGGCCGTCATCGCCGACATCCACGCGCGCGGCCGCCTGCCCGTGCTCGTCGGCGGCACCGGCCTCTACGTGCGCGCGCTCCTCAAGGGGCTCCAGCCGGCCCCCCCGGCCGACCGCGCCCTGCGCGCGGAGCTCGAGGCGCTGGCGCGCGAGCGGGGCGCCGCCGCGCTCCACGCGCGGCTGGCCGGGGTGGCGCCGGCGGCGGCGGCGCGCCTGCACCCGAACGACCGCGTGCGGCTGATCCGCGCCATCGAGGTGGCGGGGGCGGACGCGGGCGAGCCGGCCCCGTCGTGGGCCGACGCCACGCCGCCCTTCCGGTCGCTGGTGGTCGGGCTCACGCTGCCGCGGCCCCTCCTCGCCCGGCGCATCGCCGATCGCGTGCGGGCCATGGTGGCCGGTGGCATGATGGAAGAAGTGCAACGGCTCCGCGCCGCCGGCCATCAACCGTCGCTGCCCGCCATGAGCGGCATCGGCTACCGCCAGTTCTCGTCCGTCCTGGACGGCACGATGACGGAGGCCGAGGCCGTCCGCCAGATGATCCGCGACACCACACGCTACGCGCGCCGGCAGATGACGTGGTTCGCGCGCGATCCCGAGATCCGCTGGATCAACGTCGAGGCCGCGGGAGGGATCGAGGGCGCGGCCCAACAGGTGCTCGAGATGGTCACCAAGGAGGGGCTCACCCAGTGAATGCTCGCGAACGGGCGCTGCTGGCGGCCGTGCGGCTGCCGACCCAGAAACGGTTCGAGGTGGAGGAGTCGCTGGACGAGCTGGCGCGGCTCGCGGAGTCGGCGGGCGCCCAGGTGGTCGGGCGCGTCACCCAGGAGCGCAAGGCGCCCACGCCAGGCCTCTACTTCGGCAAGGGCAAGGTCGACGAGCTCAAGGGTTTCTCGCAGCGCGAGGGCGCCAACCTGATGATCTCCGACGACGCGCTGTCGCCCATCCAGGAGCGCAACCTGGGCGGCTCGCTCGGCATGAAGGTGATCGACCGCACCGCGCTGATCCTCGACATCTTCGCCCAGCGCGCGCGCACGATGGAGGGCAAGCTGCAGGTGGAGCTGGCGCAGCTCTCCTATCTCCTGCCGCGGCTCGTCGGCCAGTGGCGCCACCTCGAGCGCCTCGGCGGCGGCATCGGGACCCGGGGCCCGGGCGAGACCCAGCTCGAGTCGGATCGGCGGATCATCCGGCACCGCATCCAGAAGCTCCGCGACGAGCTGGCGCGTGTGCGCGTGCACCGCCGGCTCGTGCGCGATCGGCGCAAGGCCACCGGCTACCCGGTCGTCGCGCTGGTCGGCTACACGAACGCCGGAAAGACCACGCTCCTGAACCGCCTTACCGGCTCCGACCGGACGGCGGCGGATCGGCTGTTCGTCACGCTCGACCCCGCGGCGCGCATGGTCGCCGCCGGCCCGCACGCGCCGTTCATCCTCACCGACACCGTGGGCTTCATCCGGAAGCTGCCGACCCAGCTCGTGGCCGCGTTCAAGGCCACGCTCGAGGAGCTCACGGAGGCCGACGTGCTCGTGCACGTGGTCGACGCGAGCCACCCCGGGCTCGACGAGCAGATGGCCGCGGTGGAGGCGCTCCTCGCCGAGCTCGGCCTCGCCGATCGGCCCACGATCATCGCGCTCAACAAGACGGACCTCACGGAAGGCGGACCCGCCCTCGAGCGGCTCGTGGACCACTGCCAGGGCGTGGCGGTGTCGGCGCGCACGGGGCAGGGGATCGAGGACCTACTCGACCGGATCGAGCACACGCTCAGGCCGCGCGTGTCGCGCGCGGCGCTGAAGATCCCGTACCAGGACGGCACCGCGCTCGCCCAGTGCTACGAGCGCGGGCGCGTGATCTCGCGTCGCGACGAGGCCGACGGCATCCGGATCGAGGTCGAGCTGCCCCAGCGGTTCTTGAGGCCGCTCGCGCCGTACCTCGAGCCGGCGTGACGCGACGCCGGACCGGCGCGCGGCCGCGGCCGGTCCGGCGCTTTCGAGGGGGGCGGCCCGGCCGGGGTGCTACAATCCCCCCGGTCATTGTCGCGGTCGGTCATGGGACTTCCGAACTGGCTCACGATCCTTCGGATCCTGCTCATCCCCTTCTTCGTCACCCTGCTGGTGTACCGGAAGGTGGAGGCGGCGCTGGTCGTGTTCTGCCTCGCGAGCCTCACCGACATGCTCGACGGCTACATCGCGCGGAGCCACGGGCGCCAGACGCGGCTCGGCGCCTTCCTGGACCCGGTGGCCGACAAGCTCCTGCTCACCTCCGCCTTCGTCACGCTCACGTACCTCAAGATGGTGCCGTTCTGGATCACCGCCGTGGTGGTGAGCCGTGACCTCATCCTGAGCGTGGGCGTGCTCGTGATCCACGTCTCGGGCGGCACCATCCACCCTGCGCCGAGCTGGGTCGGCAAGGCGTCCACGGCGTTCCAGATGGCCACCGTCCTCGCCGCGATGCTGTTCACCCGGCACCTCGTGGAGGTGCCGCGCGTGTTCGCGTGGATCACCGCCCTCCTCACCATCGTCTCCGGGCTGCAGTACCTGATGCTGGGCCTGAAGCAGCTCAACCCGCCCGCGGGAGTGGAGCAGCGTGGCTGAGCGGACCCGCGGCAAGGAGGCCCCGGGGGTCGTCGTGGCCCCCGGGGTGGTTGTCGCCGACGTCCGCCCCGACACCCCGGCGGCGCGCGCCGGGCTCCGGCCCGGCGACCGCATCGTGGCCATCAACGGGGCGGCGCTCCGCGACGCCATCGACTTCCATTTCCACGCGGGCGACGCGCGCCTCTCATTGGCCGTGGACCGCGACGGCGCGCCGGCCGCGCGCGTCCTCGACCGCGACGGGCCCGACCTCGGCCTCGAGCTTCGGCCGCCCACGCCGTCGGACATCGCCACCTGCGGGAACAAGTGCGTGTTCTGCTTCATCCACCAGCTGCCGCGCGGCATGCGCAAGAGCCTCTACGTCAAGGACGACGACTTCCGGCTGTCGTTCCTGCACGGCAACTACATCACGTTGACCGACCTCGCGGAAGCGGACCTCGCTCGCATCGAGGAGCAGCGCCTGTCGCCGCTGTACGTGTCGGTGCACGCCACCGACCCCGAGCTGCGGCACCGGCTGCTCGGCGAGCCGCGGACGAAGCGCGACCTGCTCCCGATCATGGAGCGCCTGGCCCGCGCGGGCATCCGCATGCACGCGCAGATCGTGCTCTGCCCGGACTGGAACGACGGCCCGCAGCTCGAGAGGTCGGTCGAGGACCTGGCGCGGCTCCATCCGTCGGTGACGACCACCGCGGTGGTGCCGGTGGGCCTCACGCGCCACCGCGAGCGGCTGCCGCGGCTCCGCACGCTCACCGTGCCCGAGGCGGAGGCGCTGCTCGCCGCCGTCCACGGCTGGCAGCGGCGCTTCCGGGCCGCGCTCGGCACGCGGTTCGTGTTCGCCGCCGACGAGGTCTACCTCCAGGTGGGCGCGCCGCTGCCGCCGGCGTCGGCCTACGAAGGGTTCCCCATCGCGGAGGACGGCATCGGGCTCGTCCGGCGCTTCGAGGACGCCTTTCCCCGCGCCCTCCGCCGGCTCCCCGGGGCCCTCGCGCGGGCGCGCGCGGTGACCGTCGTGAGCGGGGAGATGTTCGCGCCGCGCCTCGAGCGGCTGCTCTCGCCGCTGGCCGTGGACGGCCTCACCACGCGCGTCGTCCCCATCGCCAACGAGTGGTTCGGCCGCGGCATCCAGGTGGCGGGACTGCTCACCGGACAGGACATCCAGACCCAGCTCGCCGGGCGCCCGCTCGGCGACGAGGTCCTGGTGCCCGAGGTGGCGCTGCGCGACGGCGCCGGCGTCTTCCTGGACGACCTCGCGCCCGCCGACCTCGCGCGGTCGCTCGGCGTTCCCGTCAGCCCCGTCCCGCCCGAGCCCGCCGCGCTGCTCGCCGCCATCGTCGGCGAGCGCCGCGGCTGCCGCTGAGGCGCCGCGAGGCGCGCGGAACGGCCGAGCGCGACCATGATCCGCCCGATCATCGCCATCGTCGGCCGGCCCAACGTCGGCAAGTCCACACTGTTCAACCGGCTCGTGGGCCGCCGCCAGGCCCTCGTGCGCGACGTGCCCGGCGTGACGCGCGACCGCATCTACGGCACCGTCGCCTTCGAGCGCTGGCAGGCCACGGTGGTGGACACGGGCGGCTTCGAGCCCATACCCACCTCGGACGTGATGGCCGCGGTGCGCGGCCAGGTCTTCCACGCCATCGAGGAGGCCGACCTGATCGTGCTGGTGGTGGACGCGCGCGAGGGCGTGACCCCGGTGGAGGCGGAGATCGCCGCCATCCTCCGCAAGAGCCGGTGCCCGGTGCTGGTGGCCGCCAACAAGGTGGACGGCGCCGCCCAGGAGGCCGGGCTCGGCGAGTGCTATCGCCTCGGGTTCACCCCGGTGCTGCCCGTCTCCGCCGAGCACGGGCGTGGCGTCGCCGAGCTCCTCGAGGCGGTGCGCGAGCGGGCGCCGGCGCCCGTGATCGAGCCTGCGCCCCACGGCACCCGCGTCGCCATCGTCGGGCGGCCGAACGTCGGCAAGTCGTCCCTCGTCAACGCCGTGCTCGGCCACGACCGCGTGCTCGTGCACGAGGCGCCGGGAACGACGCGGGACGCGATCGACACGCCGCTCGTGTTCCGCGACCGGTCGTACGTCCTGATCGACACCGCGGGCATCCGCCGCAAGGGCCGCGTCTCCGAGGCGCTCGAGAAGCTCTCCGTGGTCATGGCGCTCAAGAGCCTGGAACGATGCCAGGTGGCGGTGCTCGTGGTCGACGCCTCCGAGGGCGTGACCGCCCAGGACGCGCACATCGCCGGCTACGCCAACGAGGCGGGACGCGCGATGGTGGTGGCCGTCAACAAGTGGGACCTCGTCCCCCCCGCGTCGGTACGCAAGGCGGACGTCGTCGGGCAGATCTACGACCGGCTGCCGTTCCTGGACTACGCGCCGGTCACCTTCACGTCCGCGCTGAAGAACCGGGGGCTGGGCGAGCTGTTCGACGAGATCGACAAGGTCGCCGCCGAGGCCCAGCGTCGCGTCCAGCCCGGCGCGCTCCTCACGCTGTTCCGCCAGGCGGTCGAGCGGCGTCCCATGTCCTCGGGCGGTGTTGCGCTGCGCATCCACTCGGTGCAGCAGGTCGCGGTGTCGCCGCCCACGTTCGCGCTCCGCGTGAACCTGCCCGACAAGATCCACTTCTCCTACGAGCGCTACCTCGTGAACTCGCTGCGGCACGGCGAGGGGTTCGCGGGATCGCCGGTGCGCCTGCTCTTCCGGAAGGCGGGCGTGCGGCCCGCGCCGGGTCGGCCCCTGGGCCGCGCGAGGCGCTGATGACCCTCGCAGAATACGGTAACCGCCACAGGCCTCTACAGTCCCACCGCGCGGCATTCGTCTGATGCGCGAGGCTCACTAATGACGCTCGCAGAATACGGTAACCGCCACGGGCCTCTACAATCCCACCGCTCGGCATTAGTCTGATGCGCGGGGCTCGATAGCGAGCGCGACGGGTGCGCCGGCTCGGCTTCGCTCTCCTCGGCGGCGCGCTCCTCTGGTCCGGCATCGCCCACGTCGGGCCGCCGGCCCCCACCTCCGCGCAGCCGCAGACGCCGGCGCGGCCCCTCTCCGGCGGCCGAGCGCCCGCGCCCTGCGCCGACGCCCCCGTCTCCGCCTGGCTCGGCGGCCAATACCGCCGGAGCGCGCGAGGCGCCGACGATCGACGACGCGCGGGGTGATGCCGAGCGGCAACGCCACGGCGCGCCGATCGTCGTGCCGCGCGGAGGGCCCGGGCCCACCGTTGCCATCCCGCTGGGCGACGGCGTCGTGGCCGGCCGCCTCGGGGCGGGGGAGCTGCCGCCGGCGTGGAGCCTCAAGCGCTTCGCCGGACGCGCCGCAGTTCGAGCTGGCGCGCGACGACGGGCGGTCTGCTTTCCGCCTCGCCAGCCACGCCTCGTCCTTCGCGCTCCATCGCGACGTGGTCGTGGACCTCGCGCAGTTCCCGGTGCTGACGTGGTCCTGGAAGGTCGTGCGCCTCCCCGCGCGCGCAGACGTGCGGGACCCGCGGGCCGACGATCAGGCCGCGCAGGTGTACCTCGTGTTCCCGCGCTCGCCGTCGGCGCGAGCGGCGAGCGATGTGCTGGGCTACGTGTGGGACACGCGCGCGCCGGTGGGCGTGCGCTCCACGCACCACCAGTGGCAGAACGTGCGCGTGATCGTGATCGAGAGCGGCGAGGCCCGCGCGGGCCAGTGGGTGCGCGAGGAGCGCAACGTGCGCGACGACTACCAGGCGCTCTTCGGGCGCCCCGCGCCCACCCTCGGCCGCGTCGCGGTCATGACCGACTCGGACCACACGGGCGGGCAGACCGAGGCCTGGTTCGCCGACATCGCGCTCCAGCGGACCGGGGTGTCGGGCCCGACGCCGACCGGACGGAACTGAATACTTTGGGGCTCGAAAATCGCTATGCTAAGCTGGCGCCGGAGTTGACAAATCTCCTCACAAGGGGAGGCGCCGACATGGGTCCCGAAGACTACCTGGACGACGAAGAGGAACAGCGCTGGTCCTTCCGATCGATCCTCGCCTCCGGCTGGTTCCGCGCCGGGCTGCTCCTTGGCGGGATCGTCATCGCGCTCGTCCTGACATTGCCCTACGCGCTCAAGTGGATGTCCCCATCGGACACCCGCTCCGCCCCGCAGACGCGACGCGTGGTGGAGCCGCCGCGCCCCGCGCCGTCCACCATGACCGCGCCGCCCGCGCCCAGCGTGGCCACCGCAGGCGCGCCGGTGGTCGCGGGAACGGACCGGCCGGCCGCCGCCGACAAGCCGGCGCCGGTGGCGGAGCGGAGCACGCCTTCGACTGACCGCATCGTGCCCGTGGCGGACAAGCCCACCACCGCTGACACGCCCGCCTCGGCGACGGACAAGGCGGCCCCCGCCGACAAGACCGCGCGGGCCCTCGACAAGACCGCGGCGCCTCGCGAGACGGCGGCGCCGGCCGCGGCCAGGACGCCGCCCGTGACGGCCGCGCGCCGAGCCGGCGACGCCGGCCGAGAAGCCGGTCTCCACCGTGAAGACCGCCGTGTCACGTCCGTCGAGCGGCGGCGATTTCTGGGTGCAGGTCGGCGCCTTCCAGGACGCGGACAATGCCCAGCGCCTGCAGAAGACGCTGCGCGGGTCCGGTATGCCGGTGGCGGTCACGCCCGTCGCGCGCGAGGCGCCCGCGCCCTCGTACCAGCACGAGGTGTTCGTGACCGGGGCCACGCCGGAGACGGTGAACGCGGCGCTGCGTGGCCGCGGCACGGCGCGCGCCGTGCGGGGCGGCGTGGCGGTGCAGCCGGCGCTCGAGCTGAAGGACGCGGTGGCGGTGTCGAAGCGTCTGACCGCGGACGGGCTCGCCGTGAAGATCCGCCGCGTGGGCGGCGACGCCGCCCACGCCGACCGCGGGCCCCAGCACGTGGTGCGCGTGGGCCCCTACGCCTCCCGCAGCGAGGCCACGGAGGTGCGACGCGACCTCGTCGGCAAGGGGCTCGCGGGCTTCGTGGCGCAGGGCCCGGCGCGGTGACGACGACGGACGAGGCCGTCTACACTACTCCCGAGAGGAGGTGAAGGCCCTGACCAAGAACGACCTGATCAATGCCGTGGCCGCCCATGGTCTGTCCAAGCGGCAGTCCGCCTCGGTGGTGGAGTCGCTGTTCGACATCATCTTCAACTGCTTCGAGCGCGGCGAGGACGTCAAGATCGTGGGCTTCGGGCACTTCCGCATCCGGCAGAAGGCGTCACGGCGGGGACGCAACCCCCAGACCGGCGACAGCATCGAGATCACGGCGCGAAAGGTGTTGACGTTCAAGCCGAGCAAGGGGCTCAAGCTCCGGCTCAACCAGCCGTGAGCGGTAGGGCCGTTGTCCCGCCCGGCGCGGAGCGCGATGAGCGAGCCGGCGATCCCTGACAAGCTCTACTACCGGATCGGCGAGGTCGAGGCGATCACCGATGTGCCCGCCTACGTGCTTCGCTACTGGGAGTCGGAGTTCAAGCTCCTCCGCCCGAAGAAGAACCCGGCGGGCCAGCGCCTGTACCGCCGGCGCGACCTCGACCTCGTCCTGCGCATCAAGGCGCTGCTCTACGACGAGCGGCTCACCCTCGAAGGCGCGAAGAAGCGCCTCCTCGCCGAGGCGCGGGGCGCCAGCCAGATGGACCTGGGGCTCCGCGGGGCCGTCCTCGAGGAGACGCTCCGGCGTCTCCGGACGCGCCTGCAGGCCCTCCGCGACCGCCTCGCGCACACGCGAAAGTGACGCTCTCGCCTTGAGTTTCCGGGGGGCGGTCCGTACAATGCGGAACGGGTCGGGGCGTGGCGCAGCCCGGTAGCGCACTTGACTGGGGGTCAAGGGGTCGCTGGTTCAAATCCAGTCGCCCCGACCAAATTCCGGGAGCACCAGCGGCAGATTCTCGGATCTGCGCTTTTTGTTTCGGACGATGAACGCATGGGCGGCGTGATCCTCGTCACCAACGACGACGGCGTCCACGCCGCCGGTCTCGCGGCGCTGGCGCGGGCGCTCGACGACCTCGGCGAGGTATACGTGGTCGCCCCCGATCGGGAGCAGAGCGCGGTCGGGCACGCGCTCACGCTGCACCGCCCGCTCCGCGCCGAGCCGGTGGGCGAGAGGTGGTTCGCGGTCAACGGCACCCCCTCGGACTGCGTGAACCTCGGCGTGCTGGGCTTGCTGCCGGAGCGGCCGGTGCTGGTGGCGTCGGGCGTGAACCACGGCGCCAACCTCGGCGACGACGTGACGTACTCCGGCACCGTCTCGGCGGCGATGGAGGGCACGCTGCTCGGGGTGGTGTCCATGGCGGTCTCGCAGGTCGAGCCCGACGGCTCGGGCTTCGAGGCGGCGGGACAGGTGGCGCGGGCGGTGGCGGCCCGGCTCCTCGTCGAGGGGCTGCCGCCGAAGACGTTGATCAACGTCAACGTGCCGCGTGAAGCGCCGAAGGGCGTACGGATGGCGCGTCTCGGCCATCGGGTCTACAGCGGCAAGGCGATCCGCGAGACTGACCCGCGGGGCCGTGCGTACTACTGGATCGGGACGGGATCGCCGGTGTGGAACGACGACGAGGCGTCCGACATCGCCGCCGTCCACCGCGGGTTCGCGTCGGTGACACCGCTGCACCTGGACCTGACGCACCACGGCGCGCTGGCGCGGATGTCGGCGTGGGAGGGCGGGCTCAACGCCATCCTCCGGAAGCGGGGCGCGTGATTCGCTCCCCGGAGGCGGGCGGGAGCCGGTACGGCCGGGAACGCGAGCGGATGGTGCAGGAGCAGCTCGTGGCCCGCGGGGTGACGGACCGCCGGGTGCTGGAGGCGATGCGGCGTGTGCCGCGGCACCTGTTCGTGGACGCGGCGCTCCGCGAGCAGGCGTACGGCGACCATCCGTTGCCGATCGGGGAAGGGCAGACGATCTCCCAGCCCTTCATCGTGGGCCGGATGAGCGAGCTGCTCGGCTTCGCGGGCACCGAGAAGGCGCTGGAGATCGGCAGCGGCTGCGGATACCAGGCCGCGGTGCTGGGCGAGCTCGCCGCGCGCGTGTGCACGGTGGAGCGGCTGCCCCGCCTCGCGGTGCGCGCGCGCCAGACGCTCGGCGCGCTGGGCTACCGGAACGTGTGGGTGCGGACGGCCAACGGCACGTTCGGCTGGCCCGACGAGGCGCCGTTCGACCGCATCCTGGTCGCGGCGGGCGGGCCGACGGTGCCGCCGCCCTTGTTCGAGCAGCTCGCCGAGGGCGGGCGCATGGTGATGCCCGTCGGCACCGCGGATGGACAGAAGCTGTCGGTGATCGAGAAGGTCCGCGGCGAGATGCGGGTGACGGACGGCGGGGGATGCATGTTCGTCAAGCTCATCGGAAAATACGCGTGGCAGAGCTGATCGGGGAGACCCGGGCGCTGCCGCGCGAGGTCGGGGCGTAGCGCAGCTTGGTAGCGCGCCTGCTTCGGGAGCAGGAGGTCGCTGGTTCAAATCCAGTCGCCCCGACCAACTTTCCCCTTCCTCCGTGCCGGCTCCCGACGGCGCCGCCGCAGTGACCGTGACGAGCCGCGCCGCCGCCGAGATCGTGGTTGAGGGACGGGTGCAGGGTGTCGGCTACCGGAACTACGTCGAGCGCAAGGCCACGCAGCTCGGGCTCGCGGGGTACGTCATGAACCTCAAGGACGGCCGTGTCCGCGTGCGCGTCGAGGGCGCGCGCGACGTGATCGACGAGCTCGTTCGCGACCTCGGCAAGGGCCCGCCGCTGGCCCGCGTGGAGCAGGTCTCGGTCACGTGGCGGCCGACGACGGGCCGCTTCGGCGCCTTCGGCATCCGCTACGCGGAGTTCGATTCGTGATCGGGACGGGAGCGCGGCTGCGCGTGATCGGCGCAGGCCTGCTGCTCCCCGCGGCGCTCGTCGTATCGCCCGGCACCGCGCCCGCGGCGCCGGAGTCCGGCCCGCCCACCGCCTCCAGGACCGCCGCGCCGGGGAAGACGACCCCGTCGGCTCCCGCCAAGCCGGCGAAGACATCGAAGACGAAAACAGCGAAATCCCCTCCGGCGAAGACCACCCGACCCGCGGCGAAGACCACGCGACCTCCCGCCAAGGCCATCCGACCCGCGGCCGAGACCACCGCGCGCTCCGCCGAGGTGTGCGCGCACACCGTCCGCTCGGGCGACACGGTGGCGCGGGTCGCGAGCCGCCACGGCGTGAGCCGGCAGGACCTGGTCGCGGCCAATCACCTGGGGCGGAGCGCGACGCTCCGCGTCGGGCAGCGCCTCGAGCTGCCGGGATGCTCGAGGAGCGTGGCGCCGCGGGACCGCATCGTGTCCCTCGAGATCGCGCGGCCCGAGGCGGACCTGCTGCTCGCCCGCGTGGGACCGGCCCGCGTGCCCACGTGGCTCTTCCTCGGCGTCCCGCAGGTCGGCGCGCACACGGTGGACTTTGCCTGGCCGGTGGTCGGGTCCGTGGCCTCGCCGTTCGGCCGGCGGCGGAGCGGCTGGCACGCCGGCCTGGACATCAAGGCGGACATGGGCACGCCGATCGTGGCCGCCGCCGCGGGCCGCGTGATCTTCAGCGGGTGGGCCCGGTCCTACGGCCGGCTCGTGAGGATCGAGCACGCCAACAGCTTCGTCACCGTCTATGCGCACAACCAGGAGAACCTCGTCGCGGTCGGCGATCAGGTCGAGGCCGGCGTCGTCATCGCCACCGTGGGCCGCTCGGGACGCAGCAGCGCCGCCCACCTGCACTTCGAGATCCGGCACGGCGACATGGTCTACGACCCCTCGCTCTTCCTCCCCGACGGCACGATGATGCTCGCGCGGAGCGACGAGCCCACGGAGGCCGTGGCCGACGAGGACGAGGATGAATGAGGTCGAGACCTCGGGGCCGCTCGACGGGCCCGAGGAGCCGATCGAGACCCTCCTCGCCGAGGGCGCGCCGGAGCTGGCCGACGCCACCGCGCCGGAGGCCGCGCAGCGGACGCGCGCCCTGGTCGGTCTCTACCTGGAGGACATCGGACGCTTCAAGCTCCTCACCGGCGACGAGGAGCAGGAGCTGGGCCGGCGCGTCCAGGCCGGTGACGCCGAGGCCGAGAGCCGGCTCGTCGAGGCGAACCTGCGCCTCGTCGTGCGCATCGCGCGGCGGTACACGAACCGGGGCCTGAGCCTCCTCGACCTGATCGAGGAGGGCAACGTGGGCCTGCTCCACGCCGCGCGGAAGTTCCGGCCCGACCGCGGGGCGCGCTTCGCCACCTACGCGACGTGGTGGATCCGGCAGGCCATCGTGCGCGCGCTGGCCAACCAGGCCCGCACGATCCGGCTCCCCGTGCACGTGGGGCTGCTCCTCACCCAGTATGCGAAGGCGCGCACGGCGCTCACGCAGGAGCTGGGACGGCCCCCCGAGCTGGCCGAGGTCGCCCAGCGCATGGGACGCACGATCGAGGAGATCGAGGACCTGGAGGCGGTGCGGCAGCAGCCGCTCTCGCTCGATGCGCCAGCGGGGCAGGAGGGCAAGGGCAGCCTGCAGGACGTGCTGCAGGATCCCTCCGGGCCGGCCGAGCCCGCGCTCGCCGCCGCGATGCGGCGTCGCGGCGATCTTGCCAGCGTCCTGCAGGACCTGCCGGACAACGAGCGGACGGTCGTCACGCTGCGCTTCGGTCTGGGCGGCGAGACCCCCATGACCCTCGAGACCATCGGCCACCGGCTCGGCGTGAGCCGGGAGCGGATCCGGCAGATCGAGGCCGCAGCGCTGCGCCGGCTCGCGAGCCTCTTCGCTGCCCGCGGGATCGACGCCTCCGATCTGATGTGAGCCTGCCGTCCCGTCTTTCCCTCCCGGGACTGCTCACAAACGGAACCTGCGTTCCCACTGGGCGTCATTCCCGCGGGGGCCGGTGCCGCGCAAAGCCGCGATCGTACAACCCTGAATCGACTGGTTCGCCTCTTGCTCTTCCCGACCCTTCGGAAGCGTGGCCCGGCGGCGGAGCGGCGAAGCTTCCCAGGGAGGCGACATGAAGACTCGACAGGCCGTGCCGGCGGACCCGTACACGATCGAGGCGGTCAAGGCGTATCTGGGCCGCGCGTTTCCCCATTGCCGGATCGAGGCGTTCTGGACCGCCGACCCGATCGAGTACACGTTCGTCGCCTACGACCTCCGCAACCGTCCCACCTGCAACGTGATCATCGAGCGGGAGCTCTTCGAGACCTACGGGCCCGGCAGCCTGCCCGAGACGCTCGACGAGCTCGGCCTCGCCGACAGCCTGCGCGACCGCGCCGCGTCGCAGGTGCGCGTGACCAAGCGCGGGGAGGTCGCCTACCACAGCGTCTGACCGCGCGGCGCGCGGAGCATCGCCGCCCGCGCTTCCCTTGCAATCGTCCGCGGCTCGCGGCACCCTCGGGGCAGGTGCTCCGAGCGGCGACGATGCCCTGGCCGACCGAGATCCTCGCTTGGTGGCGCAATGCGTTCCAGGTGGCGGCCTGGGTTTTCGCCATCAGGCAAAACGTGTCGGTAAACTTTACATAGATCCCATATGGAAGATTTGGGTATAACTCACAACCTGCGTGATTTCATGGCTTTTACCGGCGTTGGTCGGGATCTTGCTCGATATGCTTGGGGCGAGTTTTACGAGGGGGGTTACGCTGTGCTGGAGCGCAGATCCCGTGAGAGCGTCGGGCCCGAAACGCCGACCCATGACGCGCCCGGAGGACGGCCCTTGGATCCTTTGCTGTTCATCGTGAGCCGCGATCAGCGGGACCTGCACGACTACCTGACGAAGGAGTTCCGTCGGGACGAGCAGATCCAGATCATCCTCGATCGCCGTCTCGCCGAGCGGCGCCGACGGGCCGAGCCCAAGCCGCGCGATCAGCGGCTGGCCCCGCGGCGTCGTTCCGTGGCCGTCCAAGAGCAGGTGAAGTCGGTCGGGTTCGCGGTCGTCCGGCGCGCGTCCGACAACTGAGCGTCGTCCCCGCCCTCCGTCGCTCGTACCCTCGCGGAATACGGTACCCGCCACGGGCCTCTACAGTCCCACCGCTCGGCAATAATCTGCTGCGCGGGGCTCGCTAATCGCACCGCTTCAGGTTCAGCGTCCAGACCTTCACCGCTCGACCGCTCTCGTTGCGCGCATCGTGCCCGGTGACGGGCGGCAGGAACACGACCCGGCCCGCGGGCAGCCGCTCCTTTCCGGCGCGCGTCACCAGCGTGAGCTCGCCCTCCACGACGATGCCGAGCTCGGGCTCGGCGTTGAGGTGAATCCCCGAGGACGCGCCCGCGGGGATCGTGAGGAGCGCGACCCGCACGGAGTCGTTGTCGAGGGCCACCTCCTCGACGAGCCCGCCGCTCTGCGCGGACAGGCCGGGCCCCGATACGAGCGCGATGCATGCGGCGACGGCGGCGACGACGACACGTCTCATCGTGGGCTCCTCTCGAAGGGGGCGGTAGGCCCGGCGACGCCGGGCGAGTGGGTCAGATCCGGGCGCGCTCCGCGCGCCGCGCGTGCGGGGCCACGCGCACCCGCGCGGGGAGCAGCGGAAGCACGCGGCGCACGAGCGCGGCGGCCCCGCGGAGCGCGCGCTCGCGGGCGGGACTCCACGCGTAGCCGTACATCTCGCGCACGGCGGGAGGCAAGAGCCCGGCGGTGACGAGCTCCACCGCGGGGGCGATCACGCGCAGCGCCGGCACGGCGGGCGGGCGGAAGACGAGGCGCGCCTGCGCCCGCGCGGTCGCGCCGACCGCGATCCGGCCACTCGCGAGCATCTCGGCCACGTAGGCGTCGAACGCTTCGAGGGTGGGCGGCGTGACCGCGGGCGGCACGTCGAGCCGGCGCGCGAGCTCGCACGACCCGGCGTAGTACTCGGCGGCCGCCCGCGCTGACAGGGGCCGGACGAACCGCGTGTAGGCGCGAAGGCTGGAATCGATCAGCGTGGCGTGCACCCATAGCCGGAGCTCGGGATCGTCGGCGTCGTAGGCGGTGCCGGCGGGAAAGACGCCGACGCCCTCGGTGAGCACGCCGTGCACGCGCCGGTGGACGCGGCGGAGCCCCTCCGCCGCCGCCGTCGTCGCGGCCGGCGAGCCGAACACGAGCGTGTACATCGGGCCGAGGGTCGCGAGCAGCCGGCCGATGGGATCGCGCGCGAAGCGGCTGTGATCGGCGACTCCCGCCGCCACGAGCGGGTGAGCGAGCTGGAGCAGCAGCGCCCGGCCGGCGCCCAGGAGCAGCGCGAGCTCGCGGTGGACAGTCCAGATCGCGAGGTCCGGCGTGAACGCCGGCGCGGCGGCCACGGGCGCGGCGAACGCCGGCACCGCCGCCGCCGGCGGGGCGGCCGCCGGCGGGGCCAGGCTCAACGGGAGTCGCCTCCGGGCGGCCGGTAGCCCGCGCCCTGGGCGAGGAGCAGAGCGTCGAATCCCTCGTCCGGGCTCATGAGCGGCGTGGTCTTGATGCCCTTCACGGCGCCGCCCGCCGCCACCGCCATCGACGCGGCGGCCGCGTTGACGTTGCTGGGCACGTCGACCAGGAGCATCACGTCGAACTCGCCGAAGGAGTAGTACCAGGCGAGGATCTGGCCGCCCAGCTTCTCCATGACGGGCCTGAGCGCCTCCATGCGATTCTCCGGCCGCTGAACGAGCTTTCCCCACGCGCCGCTGGTGTAGGACGCCTGGATCATGTAGACGGCCATGGCCTGACCTCCTCGTGGTCGTGCGAACGACGTGACCCCGGTGAGCTGGAAGGAATGCCCTACCGTAGACCTCGGGCGCGGGACCGGTCAAGGCGACGGACATCGAGCCGATCACCGGATCTCATCGGCGAACCAGTGAGCCCCGCGCATCAGACTAACGCCGGGCGGTGGGACTGTAGAGGCCCGTGGCGGTTACCGTATTCTGCGAGGGTCACTGGCTCCGAAGCGTGTTGACGGTGAGTCGGGAAACTATACGATCCCGTGACACGCGAGGCGGAGATCAGTGTAACTATCTGTAACTCATGGCGTTCGGTGTGGGCACCAAAGCTGCAGTATGTGGCCCTGGGTTTTCCCGCTTCTGGGGTAGGATCGTGCGGCCAGCCGTCCGATCGACATCAGCGCGTGCGAAGGGGAGCGAATGGACCGTCTTCTGTTCCTGGTGGCGCGAGACCAGCCCGACCTGTGGGATCAGCTCAACAAGGAGTTCTCCGGGCGCGACGTGGCCGTGGTGGTGGATCGCCGTCGAGGCGAGCGCCGCCGGGCCGAGGCGTCGAGCGCGGACAATCGCCGACAAACGGAGCGGCGCGAGAGCGCCGAGGTGGACCGCGAGGTCCGCTCCCGCGGCTTCTCGGTGATCCGGCTCGACGGAGCCGCGCACCGCGAGGGCAACCCGCGGGCGGTGCGCACGGTGCAGGCGTACATCCAGGAACGGTTCCGTCACTTCACCACGGTGACCTCGTGGGATGCGCGACGCGAAGGACAGACCTTCGTCATCTTCAACGGCGCGGGCCGGCCGGCGCACCGCGTCCTCTTCGATCGTGAGTTCCTGGACTACTACGGCTCCTCGATGGCCGACCGCATCGCGAGCGTGCTCGACGAGTGGAAGCTCACGAGCTACCTCGAGGGCGTGGGCTCACAGCTCGTCGTGGTCTCCAGCTACGGGGTTCGCTCCACCGACCACTGACCAGCGGCGGCGCGCCGTGGCCTGGCGCGCCTCGATCTAGCGCGCCTCGATCTGGCGGAGAGCATCGCGCGCCGCCACCCTGAGCTCCTCGCGTAGCACACCTTCCTTCTGCCTGAGCACCGCATCCCGGGTCGACGTGTCCAGATCGTGTGCGCGATCGCTCTCGGCGAGGCGGCGGAGCTCGGGCACGGCCTCGCGGGCCGCGGGGCCGATGCCGCCCAGCGCGGACGCGGCGCTCGTGCGCACCGACGTGTTCTGGTCGCGCAGCGCGGCCCGGAGCGCGGGCACCGCCGCTCGCGCGTCGGGGCCGATGCTCCCGAGGGCCGAGCAGGAGCTCATGCGGAGCACGGCGTTGCCGTCGCGGAGCGCCTGGACAAGGGCGGGCACGGCGTCCCGCCCCGCCGGCCCCATGCCGGCCAGGCCGAGCGCGGCGCCCACCCGCACCTCGCCCGCGGGATCGGTCAGCGCGCGCGCCAGGGCGGGCACGGCGTCGCGCGCGGCGGCCCCCACGCGGCCCAGCGCGACCGCGACGTCGAAGCGCACGCGCGGCTCCCGGTCGCGGAGCCCGCGCGCGAGCGCGGGCGATGCCTCGGCCGCCGCCGGCCCCACCTGACCGATCCCGCGCGCCGCGCTCACGCGTACGTCGGGGTCGGGGTCGCGGAGGCCCTCGACCAGGCGAGGCACCGCGGCCTCGCCGAAGAACGCGAGCGCGGAGAGCGCGGCGGCGCGGCCCCGCGGCGCGGGATCTCGGAGGTCCTCCTGCCACTCGGCGAAGGTGCGCCCGCGCCAGCGCTCGTGGGGCGCCAGCGCGCGGGCGCGCGCCGACGACGCTGGCGGCGGCGCGGGCCGCGACGAGCCGGCATCGAGGCCGCGCGACACGCGCTCGGCCTGGCGGCGATACGCCTCGGGCACCTGGTTCAGGTCGTCGGCCATGTGGACCGCGCCCGTCTCGTCGGTCCAGCGGTAGATCTGGGCGACGGCGGGCAGGGGGCCGAGCACGCAAGCGAGCGCGGCGACGGCCAGTCCGACGCGCCCACGCATCGCGCTCACGAGCCACCGGGCCGGCGCCGCGCGGCGATGCGGCGGCGCGCGTACTCACGCAGGGCACGGCGGATGCCCGGAAACGCCACCTGGGCCAGGGGCAAGCGGGTCAGCGGGAACCACGCCAGCTCGCTGACGTCGCTGCGCGGCCGCGGCGTGCCCGAGAGCCCCGCCGCGTACACGATGGCGAGCAGGGGAGTCCCGCCGCGCCCGTACGTGTCGTTGAAGAATCCGAACAGGCTCGGCCGGCGCGGCGCCGCACCCAATTCCTCGCGCAGCTCGCGCCGCAGCGCGCGCTCCGGATGCTCGCCCGCCTCGAGAAATCCGCCCGGGATGTCCCACGTGCCCTCGTACGGGGGCGCGCCGCGCCGGGCGAGGAGGATGCGCCCGCCGCGCTCGATGATCGCTCCCGCCGCGGGGACGGGATTGTCGTAAAACGTGTAGCCGCAGCGCGCGCAGCGCCGCCTCGCGCGTCCTTCCTCGCGGACGGTGGCGAGCCGGGCGCCGCAGGCCAGGCAGTGGCGGGCACGCTGGTGGGCGCGTCGCGAGGGCGGCGCTTTCGGGTTTGGCACTTTCGCGTTTGGCAGGCTCGGCTTCCGCACTCTAGTTCACGGTTCTGTCCACTGCATTACCCTATCCGCTCGGCTCGCCTTCGGCTGCAGCTCCTCGCAAAGCCCGCAAGGTATGCAAGGCTAGCTTGAGCCGTGGCGCTCACCCGTCTAGACTACGGGCCATGGCCGACTCGTTCAAAGAGTTCGAGGCCGAGAGCCTCTTCTGCGCGAAGTGCCAGCGCGCGACCCCCGTGCGCAAGCGCCTCCTCCTCGTTCTGCCCACCGGCAACAAGTACGACTACCTCTGCAGCGCGTGCGGCGCCGCCGTCGGCGGCAAGACCGACAACGACGCGACCGATTTCCATCGCGCCGCGCCGCCGCCCACCGGGCTTCCGGGCCCGAGCGCGCCACGCGGACCCATCCCGCTCCGCCGGCGGCGCTGACCCGGAAAAACGCGCGGCGGCGCGCCCTTTCCTTGACTCACCTGCGTCACCCTCTTAGCATGAGGACCATGATCGCTCGCCGGCACGCGGCCGCGGCTCGTCCATGGGCGTCGTGAAATCGACGCTCGGTTACCTCGGCCTCAGCGGATCCGCCGAGGACGAGGAGGCCGGGCCCGCCGCGCCGATCCGCCGCGAGGTCCGAGCCGACGCCGGCGACGCCGCGCTCATCGGCGCGCGCCTGTCCTTCCGCGGCGAGATCAGCGGCGAGGGCGACTTCCGCATCCTCGGCACGTTCGAGGGCGAGATCAACGTCACCGGACGCGTCTTCGTGGGCGAGGGCGCGCAAGTGGACGCCAACATCAACGCCGCCGCCATCGTGATCGGCGGCTCGGTGCGCGGGAACCTCTCGGCCACCACGCGCGTCGAGATCCTGCCGTCGGGCGTCCTCACCGGCTCGCTGCGCACGGGCAGCTTCTCCGCCGCCGACGGCGCGTCGGTCAAGGGCGAGATCTGGGTGGAGCGCCCGGCGGCGCCGAAGGCCGGCGCCGAGCCCGAGCCGCGCGGCGGCCGCCCGTCATGAGCTGGCTCCCGGCCTCGCCGCTCATCCGCGGCATCGTCCTCGGCGCGGTGGCCCTGGTCATCGTCGCCGGGCTCGGCGGCGCCGGCTGGGCCTGGTACAGCGCCCAGGAAACGCGCGCCCGCGAGGCCTACGTCGAGGTCAACGAGCTGGTCCGCCAGTCCCAGGCTCCCGCGGCCACTGCCGACCAGCGGGCACGCGCGGTGACCGCGCTCGAGAACATCCTCGCCACTCACGGGCGCTCGGGCGTCGTCCCGCAGGCCGGGTTCCAGCTCGGCAACCTCCGCTACGCGGAGGGACAGTACGCCAAGGCGCGCGGCGCCTACCAGGTGGCCCTCGCGGGCGGCGCCTCCGGAAGCCTCAAGGCGCTCTGCGCCCTTGGCATCGCCTACACGTGGGAGGCGGAGAAGGACTACGCCAAGGCCCTGACCGCGTACGAGGCCGCGCTGGCCGGCCGGGGGGCCTCGGACTTTCTCTACGAGGAGATCCTCGCGGACCTGGGCCGAGTCCAGGAGCTGGGCGGCCAGCGTCAGGCCGCGATCGACACGTACCAGCGCATCCTGAAGGACGTCCCGGACAGCCGTCGCGCCGACGACATCCGCTCGCGCCTCGCGAGCCTCCGCAGCACGCCCGCGAAGTAGCCGACCTCGCCGCGCGCCTTCGCCACCACGCACAGCTCTCCGGCGCCGTCCCCAAGCTCGCCATGTAGTCTGATAAGAGGGATTATGTTAAGTACAAGAACTCGGAGCACGCCCGAGAACCCCCCGACCACGCCACGCCTGCAGAAGGACCATTCCCTCGCGCCCACTGGCCACAGAGCGTTGCGCGAGGATCTGACCCCGAGGTGGCGTGCGCGCGCGGCTCGGGCGGTTCCGCGCTCAGGACCAGAGCCGGCGCGACGCGAGCACCGCGCCCTCGGCGAGGGTCGCGAGCTTGGCCCACACGACGCTGTCGGCCACCATGTCGGATCCCGCGAAGGTGCCGAACCCGCAGTCCACCGACGCGATGACGCGCGTGCGGTCGCCCACCGCGTCCACGACCTGGCAGATGCGGTCGGCCACGACCTCCGGGTGCTCGACGAAGTTGGTGGTCGAGTCGATGACGCCGGGCAAGAGCACCATGCCCGCGGGCAACGGATGACGCGTGAACACCTTCCACTCGTGGGCGTGGCGCGGGTTGGCCATCTCCAGCGAGAGGCCGCCGACCCGAGCGCGGTACAGGATCGGCAGGATGTCGACGAGCGGCACGTCGTGGACGTGCGGCCCGTCGTAGTTGCCCCAGCACACGTGCAGCCGCACCCGGTCGGGCGGGATGTTCTGGACGGCGTGGTTCACCGCCTCCACGTGCAGCGCGACCGCGTCCTGGAACTGGGACAGCGACTGCTTCTGGAAGAACCGCACGCGCTCCATGGCGAGGTCGGGGGCGTCCAGCTGGAGCACGAAGCCGCGGGCGTGGATCAACTCGTACTCCTTGCGCAGCTCCCGGGCCAGCGCCATCACGTAGCGCTCGTGGGAGTCGTAGTGCGCGTTGAGCAGGATCGTCGCGGCCACGCCCGGGGTCGCCGCGGTCATGAACGGCTCGACGAAGCGCCGCGTCTCGCCCTCGGCCGCGCGGCGGAACAGGTCGCACTCCCGCTCGGCCTCGGAGAGGTCCGCGTACTCGACCTCGGCCACCGCCTGCGGCGCGTCGTTGATGCGGGCGGCGGAGCGCCGCCGGGCGCTCAGCATGGCCGCGTAGTCCGGGAACTCGATGAGGTCGAGCGACAGCGGCCGCGCGCTCGCCCCGCCGAACCCGCGCATGCGCCGCGCGACGTACGTCGAGAACCCCACGCGCGGCTGCTCGCCGTCGTTGCCCACGTCGATGCCGGCCTCGAGCTGCCGACGCACCACGGTGCGCACGGCCTGCTCCACCTGGCGCGCGAGCTCCGCCTCATCGATCGCCTCACCCCGGTCCTGCCGCACCAGGAGGTCCCGGAGCGTGGGGTTCCGCGGCAGGCTGCCGACGTGGGTGGTGAGGATCCGATCCTGGCTCGTCTGCACGATGCGTCTCCTCTCATCGGTTTCACGGATGGCGGAATTCGACTCCGGCGCGCGCCCTCACATCGCGTTTCTGCGTGCGCGCGCGAAGCCACGTTCCGAATGATCGCAAGGTCTCTCAGTCGAGGACCACGAGGGCGTCCACCGCGACGGCCTCCGATCCCTGGACGATGAGCGGGTTGACGTCGATCTCGCGGACCCGGGGATGGTCGGCGAGGACACGGCCGATCCCGACCAGGGCTCGCGCCACCGGCTCGGCCTCCCAGCCCGGCAGGCCACGGTACCCCGACGCGAGGCGGCGGCGAAGCCCGGCCGGGGCGATGGCCCGCGCCGTGTCGATCGCCACGGGCGCGAGGGCCAGCGACACGTCGCCGACCGCCTCGGCGAGGAAGCCGCCCAGCCCGACCACGACCACCGGCCCGAATCCCTCGTCGCGCCGGCCCCCGGCGAGCAGCTCGCTGCCCGCGCGACACCTGCTCCTGCACCAGCACCGGCCCGCCGCCGACGTGGCCCGCGATGGTCGCCCACGCCCGGCTCACCCCCTCGAGGCTCGCCACGTCCGTGACCACGCCGCCGGCCTCGGTCCGGTGCAGCACGTCCGGCCGCGCCGTCTTGAGCACCACCGGGAACCCGATCCGCCACGCCGCCTCGCGCGCGGCGTCCTCGGAGTGCACGAGCACCTCGTGGCAGAAGCGCACGCCGTACGCGGCGAGGAGCTCGCGGGCCAGGTCGTAGGGCATCGGCCCGTGGGCGGAAGCCAGGATGGACTCCAGCTCCACACGAAGCACGGGCGGAGGCACCGCGGCCGGCACGGGCTCGGGCCCCTGCCCCGCCGTCCACAGCGCCCGGAAGGCGCGCACCGCACGCTCCGGCGTGGGATAGACGGGGACGCCGGCCTTTGCCAGCGTGGCCGAGACGCCGGGCGCGTCCACCGCGCAGGCGACGAGAGGCTTGCCGGCGGCGCGCGTCGAGTCGACGAGGCCCGAGGCCAGCTCCGCCAGGTCGAGACCAACCGTGATGGCTATGACCCCACCGACCTGCATTTTCGCTACGATGCGCTCCACGGCCTCAGGGATCAGTCGAGGCTCGACCTGGGGCGTGAGGTCGATGGGGTTGCCGAGCGCGGCGAAGGCAGGCACGAGCGGGCGTAGCTCATCGCGAAGGGCGTCGGGCGTGGGCGGCACGGCGATTCCCAGGGCCTCCGCGACGTCCGCGGCGACCACCGAGGGTCCGCCCGACACCGTGACGATGGCGAGGCTGGCGTCGCTCGGCCGGGGGGCTCCGCCGGCCAGGGCCTGGATGGCGTCGAAGAGCTCCTCCGTCTCCCCGCACTGGACGACGCCGGCCGCGCGGAATGCGGCGGCGTGCACCTCCGCGGCCCCGGCGAGCGAGCCGGTGTGAGAGCCCGCCGCGCGGCGTCCGGCGTCGGTCCGGCCGCCCTTGAGCACCACCATCGGCTTGGCGGCGGTGACCCGACGCGCGGCCGCGACGAAGCGCCGGCCGTCCGGGACCGACTCCACGAAGCAGGCGACCAGACGCGTCTCGGGATCGCCGGCCAGGAACTCGAGCGCGTCGGCGACGCTCACGTCCGCCTGGTTCCCGATGGACAGGAACCGCGCCACGCCGAGGCCGAGCCCGCCCAGGTGCCGCACGATCAGCCCGCCGTAGGCGCCGCTCTGGGAGACGACGGCGATGCCGCCGGGCAGGCGCGGCAGCTCCCAGAAGTACGTCCCGTTCAGCGCGACCGGCGCCGAGAACACGCCCATGCAGTTCGGCCCCACGAGCCGCATGCCCCCGGCGCGCGCGGTCTCCCGCAGCGCGGCCTGCTCGCGCCGGCCCCGGTCGTCGACCTCGCCGAACCCCGACGTGAGGATGACCGCCGCGCGCACGCCGCGGGCGGCGAGCGCGGTCACGGCGGGCAGGACCGCGGCGGGCGGGACGCTCACGAGCGCGAGATCCACGCCGCGCGGCAGGTCGGCCACGTCGGCGAGGCTCGGACGGCCGAGGATGGGCTCGCCGGACGGGTTGACGACGAACACCTCGCCCGCGAAGCCGCCGCGGAGCACGTTGTCCAGCAGCACGTGACCCAGCTTGGCGGGGTTCCGCGAGGCGCCGAGGACGGCCACCCGGCGCGGCGCGAACAGGGCGTCGAGCGCGGTCACGCGGTGCGCCGGTCCACGACGCGGACCGCCTTGCCGGGCGCGCGCGGGATCTCCCCTTCCCCGAGGACGCGGATCTCCGGGGACAAGGTGAGGAAGTCCTTGAGGTCGCGCTCGAGCGCGCGCAGGACGGACGGGTCCGGCGCCTCGCGCGCCTCCACGGCCAGCGTCATCCGGTCGGCCCCCCCGGGCTCGCGCTCGAGCACGATCTGGTACTCGTGCCCGAGGCCGGGGCGCCCCACCACGAGCGACTCGACCTGCCGGGGATAGAAGTTGACGCCGCGGAAGATCACCATGTCGTCGGTGCGGCCGCGCAGCCGGTCGACGCGGAGGTGCGTGCGGCCGCACGCGCACGCCTCGCGGCTCAGAATCCGCGTGAGATCCCGTGTCCGGTAGCGGATGAGCGGCAGCCCCTCGCGCGTGAGCGTGCTCACCACCAGCTCGCCCTCCTCGCCGTCGGGGCGCGGCCGCTCCGGTGACGGGATCGACGATCTCGCAGTGATAGTGGTCCTCCCAGACGTGGATGCCGTCGTGGGCGCGGCAGTCGATGCCGAGGCCCGGGCCGCCCGTCTCGGTCATCCCGATGATGTCGAAGGTCTCGAGCGACAGCTCCCGCTCGATCAGGAGCCGCAGGTCGTCCGACCAGACCTCGGCGCCGAGGATGGCCGCGCGCAGGCGCAGCGTGCCCAGGTCGAAGCGCTCCGCGCGCGCCACCTCGATCAGCCGGAGCGGATAGGTGGCGATCCCCGCGAGCACGGTCGCGCCCAGGTCACGCATCAGCATGAGCTGGAGCCCGGTGCGCCCCGCGCCCACCGGGATCGTGGTGGCGCCGATCCGCTCCGCCCCGTAGTGGAAGCCGAAGCCGCCGGTGAACAGGCCGAACGACGCGGTGATCTGGATCACGTCGCCGGAGGTGACGCCGGCCGCCGCGTAGCAGCGCGCCATCACCTCGGCCCACTGCACGAGGTCGGCGCGCGTGTAGGGGTTGAGCACGGGGTTGCCGGTGGTGCCGGAGGACAGGTGCACGCGCATCACGTTGCCCCGGCCCGCGCAGGTGAGCGCCCACGGGTAGCCGTCGCGCAGGTCGTCCTTGGTGAGGAAGGGCAGGCGCGCCCAGTCCGCGGTGGAGCGGATGTCGGCGGGATCCACGTCGCCGAGCCGCGCGCGCCACGCGGCATTGGCGCCGGCGAGCGCGAGGGTCCGGCGCAGGCGCTCGAGCGTGAGCGTGGCGAGCTGCTCGCGCGGGCGCGTCTCGGCGACGATCTGGAACATCCAGGGCGCGACGCTCACGCCGCCCCGCCCCGGTCCCGGATCGCCGCGAACACGCGCGCCGGCGTCAGCGGCAGCTCGCGGATGCGCACCCCCACCGCGTCGTCGACGGCGTTGGCCACCGCGGCCGCCACCGGGATCACCCCGGACTCGCCGAGCCCCTTGGCCCCGAACGGCCCCTCCGGATCCACGCTCTCGATGAGCCGCACGACGATCTCCGGCATGGCCGCGGCCGGGACCATGGCGTAGTCCATGAAGCTGCCGTTCAGCACGCGGCCCTCCTCGACCACGAGGCGCTCGGTGAGGGCGTAGCCGAGCCCCATGTGGATGCCGCCGTGGATCTGGCCCTCCGCGGCCAGCGGGTTCAAGGCCCGCCCCACGTCGTGGGCGGACACGAGCTTCACCACCTCGACCGCGCCCGTCGCCTCGTCCACGTCGACCAGCGCGGCCTGGGCCGCGAACCCGTACGCGGCGGAGACGTTGCCGGTGAGGTCCTTGTCCAGCATGCTCGTCGGCGGGTCGTAGAAGGCCTCGGCCACCAGCGTCCGCCCCTGCTCGCGCAGGTGCCCCGCGCGCGCCACCCGGTCGTACTCGACGCGGCGCTGGGGCTCGGCGGCCACCATCACCCACCCGTCGCGGATGGTGAGCCGGTCCGCCGGCTCGTCGAGCTCGACGGCGGCCATGGCGAGGAGGTCGGCGCGGAGCTTGGCCGCGGCGAGCCGGGCCGCGTTGCCGGCGATGAACGTGGTGCGGCTCGCGTGGACCCCCACGTCCCACGGCTTCACCGCGGTGTCGGAGTTCACCACCTCGATCCGCGCGAGCGGAACGCCGAGCGCCTCGGCCACGATCATGGCGAGCACGGTCTCCGAGCCCTGCCCGATCTCCGAGGCGCCGGTGATGAGCGACACCTTGCCGAAGTCGTCGAGCTTCACGATGGCCCCGCAGCCGTCGGACCGGTAGATGCGCGCGCCGCCGCCCACGTGGAACATGCCGGCGTAGCCCACGCCGCGGCGCCAGCCCGGACGCGGGGGCCGCGCCCCGCCGATCTCCGCGGCCACCGCGTCGAGGCACTCGGTCATCGCGCACGAGGTGACCCGGAACCCCTGCGGGGTGACGTCGCCGGCCTGCGTCACGTTGCGGCGGCGCAGCTCGAGCCGGTCCATGCCGAGCGCCGCGGCCAGCTCGTCCATCTGCGACTCCACCGCGAACGTCGACTCGAGGTTGCCGTAGCCGCGCATCGAGCCCGAGGACGGGTTGTGCGTGTACACCACCGACGTGTCGAAGCGCACCGCGGGCACGCGGTAGAGCGAGGCCACCGTGGCGAGCATCACGTACGGCGTGGTCGAGCCCCACGAGACGTAGGCGCCGCTGTCCACGGTGACGTGAGCCTCGCGGGCGAGGAGCCGGCCGCGCGCGTCCGCGGCGGTGCGCAGCCGGATGCGGCAGGGCTCGCGTGTCGGACAGGCGAGGAACTCCTCGATCCGGTCCAGCTCGACCTTCACCGGCCGCCGCGCCGCGCGGGCGAGGAGGGCGGCGATCACGTCGATCGCGTAGAGGTCGAGCCCGCGCCCGAAGTTCCCGCCCACCGGCGGCTGCAGCACGCGCACCCGGTCGCCTGCGATGCCGAGCGCGGCGGCGAGGTCGCGCTGGTACAGGAAGGGCACCTGGGTGGTCGACCACATGGTGAGCGCGCCCTCGAGGTCCCACTCCGCCACCGCGACCATCGTCCCGAGGCACGCCGGCGTCACGAAGTCGAGCCGGTACTCGCCCTCGACGCTCGCCGCGGCGATGGCGAACGCGGCGTCCACGTCGCCCGCGCTGAACGAAAAGCGCAGCGGCGTCAGGTTGTCCGGCCGGCCCGCGTGGACCCGGGGCGCGCCGCGGGCCAGCGCGGCCGCGGGGTCGAACACGCCGGGGAGCGGCTCGTAGTCCGCGCCGATCAGCTCGAGCGCCTCCCGCGCGATCTCGCGCGTCTCCGCGGCCACGGCGGCGACCTCGTCGCGGATGCTGCGGACCACCGGATCGCCCGGGCCGCCCTTGAGCGCGAGCTGGTCCTTCACGAAGCCGAACGGGTGCTGCTCCACGTCCGCCGCGGTGATGACGGCGATCACCCCGGGAAGATCGCGGGCCCGGCGCGTGTCCAGGCGCGTCACCCGCGCGTGCGGCACGGGCGTTCGGAGGATGGCGCCGTGGGCCATGCGCGGGATGGCGAGGTCGTGGAGGTAGCGCGTCCGGCCGGTCACCTTGTCGGCGCCGTCGCGCTTCTTCGTGGCGCGGCCGATGACGTCGAAGCTCACGCGATCACCCCGTCGGCGCGGAGGCCGGCCCGCCGCTCGCGTGAGCCGCCGGCGAGGGCGCCGGTCACACGACGCCCTCCGACTTGAGCGCGGCCAGCTCGTCGGCGGACAGGCCGAGGAGGGCGCCGTACACGTCGCCGTTGTGCTGGCCCAGGAGCGGCGCCGCCGTCACCTCGGTGGGCGACGCGGACATGCGCACGGGGTTGGCGGGCATGGCGAACCGGCCGCGCGTGGGGTGCTCCAGCTCCACGATCATGCCGCGGTCCCGGAGGTCCTTGCTGCCGAGGATCTCGCCGGAGTCCAGCACGGCGCCCGCCGGCACCCCCGCCGCGCCGAGCGTCTCCATCGCCTCGTGCTTGGTCTGCTTCTCCGTCCACGCGCCCACCGCGGCATCGACCTCCTCGACGTGGCGGACGCGGTCGGCGGACGTCTTCATCCGCGGGTCGTCGGCCAGCTCCGGGCGGCCGATGGCGCGACAGAGCGCGCGCCACATCTCCTGGTTGGCCACGTGCACGTACACGTAGTCGTTGGGCCCGCCGGGCCGGCACCGGTAGAGGCTCGATGGCGCGGCGGTGCGCGAGCGATTCGTGAGCCGCGGCGCGGGCCGGTTCTCCACGTAATGCTCGCGAAGGTGGATGCGGTGGAGGTTCAGCACCACGTCCTGCTGCGCCACCTCCACCTGCTGCCCCACGCCGGTGGCCTGGCGCTGGACGATCGCGGCGAGGATGCCGATGGCGCAGTGGAGGCCCGAGCCGGTGTCGCCCAGGCCCGCGGCGATGCGCGTGGGCGGCCCGTCCTCCATGCCCGTCATGCCCATGGGCCCGCCCATGGCCTGCGCGATCCACTCGAAGCTCTTGTACTCGGCGTACGGGCTCCCGGACCCGAAGCCCTTCACCGAGGCCGCGATCACCCGAGGGTTGATCTTCGCGAGCGCCGCGTAGCCGAAGCCCAGCCGATCCATCGCGCCGGGCCCCAGGTTCTCGATCACCACGTCGGCCTGCTCGACCATGCGCGCGAACATCGCGCGCCCGCGCTCGGACTTCAGGTTGAGCGTGACGCTCTTCTTGTTGGCGTTCAACAGCAGGAAGAACCACGCGTCCATGTCGGGGCGCTCCGACAGGCCGCGCCGGGCCGGCTCCCCCGCCGGCGGCTCGATCTTGATGACGTCGGCGCCGAGCCACGCCAGGAGCTCCGTGCAGCTCGGGCCCGCCTCGTACTGCGTCAGATCGAGCACCCTCACGCCATCGAGCGCCTTGGCCATGGTGAACCCTTCCTCATGGTCTCCCTCTCCCTTCCAGGGAGAGGGCCGGGGTGAGGGTCGATCGAACGACCTCACCGGTTGACGTCTATCGTGTCTATCCTCGCGCTCCTGCGACCGCCCCTCACCCTGCCCTCTCCCCAGAGGGGAGAGGGAGGCGAAGGTCCGCTCGTGACCCATTTTCCAGTCACTCTCTCCCTGACAGGGAGAGGAAAAGGCTACGTCTGGTACGCGGAGAATCGGACCGTGGTGGCCCGCGCCTTCGGGTCGGTGATCACGTTGACCACCGCCGGCTTGCCCGAGGCGAACGCCCGCTCGAGCGCGGGCCGCACGTCCAGCGGCTTCTCGACGAACTCGCCGTGCGCCCCCAGCTCCATCGCCACCCGGTCGTAGCGGGTGAAGCCGAGGTTCCGGCCCGGCTTGGGCGCAGGCACGCCCCACGGCGCGTCCGCCGTCCAGCCGCCGTTGTTGCTGATCACCACCACCACGGGGATGCGATGGCGGACCGCGGTGTCGATCTCCATCGCGTTGATCCCGAACGAGCCGTCGCCGTGGAGCACCAGCACCTGGGCGTCCGGCCGCGCCACCTTGGCGCCGATGCCGAACGGCAGGCCCACGCCCATGCAGCCGAAGGGCCCGGAGTTCAGGCGGTGGCCGGCCACGAAGGTCGGGATCGACTGCCGGCCGAAGTTCAGGATCTCCTGACCGTCGACGACGAGGATGGCGTCGCGCCGGAGGAAGTCGCGCACCTCCTTGCAGAGCCGGAGCGGATGGATCGGCGTCTCGTCCCGGCTCATCGCCTTGTCCATCTCGGCCTGCTTCTCGGCGTCGAGCACGCGGAGCTTCGCCACCCACGCCGCGTACGTCTTCGGATCGAGCCGGCCCTTGGCCTCGGCGGTGAGCTGCTCGAGGACGGCGCGCGCGTCGCCCGCGATCGGCACGTCGGCCGGCCGGTTGTGGCCGAGCTCGGTGGGCTCGACGTCGACCTGGATCACCTTGAGCCCGGCGGCGAAGCGCGGGGCGCGCAGGAACTGGATGACGTAGTTGAGCCGCGTGCCGACGACGAGGATCACGTCGGCCTCGCCGAACGCCCGGGCGCGCGCGTTCAGGAACGACAGCGGGTGGTCCTCCGGCACCGTGCCGCGCGACAGCGGCGTCGTGTAGAACGGGATGCCCGAGGCCTCGACGAACGCCCGGAACGCCGCCGCGCCGTCCGACCACCACACGCCGCTGCCGCCGATGACGAGCGGACGCTCGGCACGGGAGAGGAGGCCGATGGCCTCCGTGACCGCGGCGGGATCGCCCAGCGTGCGCGGCGCCGGCTTCCACGCCGGCGGGTACGTCACGCCGGCGTCGTCCAGCTCGTCGTGCAGGATGTCGCCGGGCAGGTCCAGGTAGACCGGCCCCGGGCGTCCGCTCGTCGCCTGCCGGAACGCGGCGCCGACCAGCTCGGGGATCCGCCGCGCGTCCAGGATCCGGTGCGCCCACTTCGTCACGGGCTTGAAGACGCCGACCTGGTCGATCTCCTGGAAGGCGTCCATGCCGTGCTGCACGGCGGGGCTGGAGCCGCCGATGGCCACCAGCGGCGCCGCGTCCACCCAGGCGTTCGCCACGCCGGTCAAGAGGTTCGTGGCGCCCGGGCCGGAGGCGCCCATGCACACGCCGGGACGGCGGGTGAGGCGCGCGTGCGCGTGCGCCTCCATCGCCGCCGACTGCTCGTGCCGGGTGTCGATGGCGCGGATGCCCAGCGCGATCATCGCCGCCTCGGTCTCGAGCATCGGCCCGCCCATGATGTAGAAGAGCGTGTCCACCCCCTGCGCCTTGAGCGCGCGGGCGAGAATGTCCGAACCGGTCACCGTCGCCATGTCGTCGTCCTTTCCTCGGGGCGGTCCCCTGTCGCGGTTCACGTGCGCATGCTCGCTGGCCCCCCCTCTCCCCTGCCCCTCTCCCCCGCGCAGGGGGAGAGGGGGCGGCCCCGGCCGAGGGCCGCCGCGCTCATCGGGCCGCCCGGTAGAGCATCATCGTGTAGGGATAGCGCGCGGTGGCGTGCACCATCACCGCGTGCTCGATCGGCTCCCCGCCCGCCGTGAAGTACGTGCGCCGGAACCGCAGCACCGGCGCGCCCGTCGTCACCGCGAGCAGCTGGCCGATGCCGCGCGCGCAGCGCACCACCTCGATGGTCTGCTCCACGTAGGCGGCGACCACGCCGAGGCGCCGCTCCACGAGCCCGATGACCGACGTGCGCGTCAGGTCCTCGTGGCCGAGCTTCCGTCCGAGCGACTCGCGGAGGTAGACGGTCACGTGCTCGAAGGGACCGTCGTCGCCGTGGCGCACGCCGGTCACGCGCGTCACCGGCGCCCCGGCGGCGAGCCCGAGCGCACGCGCCACGTCCACGGGGGCGCGGGCGAGCCCGGTCCGGAGCGGCTTGAACCAGGTCTCGTCGCCCAGCGCGAGCATGTCGTCGACGGAGCCGATGACGCGAAGCCGGTGGGTGGACCCGCTCGACGCGTCGGCGGGCGACCCGAGCCGCGTCGTGAACGTGCCTCGCCCGACCTGACGCGAGAGGAGCCCCTCCAGCCGGAGCGCGTCGAGGGCCTGCCGCACGGTCATGCGGCTCACGCCGAACTCCGAGCAGAGGGCGTGCTCGGAGGGAAGCCGGCGCGGCGGCCCGCCCGCGGACTGCCGGATCCGCGAGCGCAGCGTGTCGGCGATCCTGACGTGGCGCGGCGTCGCGCGGCGATGGCTCATGGCGATCACCCCGGGGCCGAGCCGCCCCGCGGTTGTCTAGACATATCAATCGCTCGGCGCCGCTGTCAACCAGGGTGCGGGCACCCGGGCTGCGCCCGCCCGCACCTCGCGGCTACGGCTCCCCCGGCCAGGGCCGGTCGCTCGAGGAGTTCGTGCGCTTCGTGGAGGGCGCGGACCTCTACATCGGCGAGGCGCAGTACACGGACGAGGCGTACCCGGCGAAGGTCGGCTGGGGCCACTCGTCGCTGAGCGCGACGGTCGAGGTGGCGCTCAAGGCGCGCGCGCGACAGCTCGCCCTCTTCCACCACGACCCGATGCACGGTGACGACGTGGTCAGCGCCATGGTGGAGGTGGCGCAACGGCTGATCGCCGCCCAGCTCTCGCCGCTCCGGTGCTTCGCCGCGCGCGAAGGCGAGGTCATCGAGCTCTGACGCTCCGGCGCCCGACGACGCGGGCGATCAGGCCGGACGCGCCGCGGCCTCGCGGCGCAGCCAGAAGTCCGCCAGCGCCGCCGGCGTCGGCCACCACACGTCGCCCTTGCCGAGGATCTTCTGGATCAGCCGCTCGACCATGCGCATGCGGGACGGCCGGCCGATGATCTGCGGGTGCCCGAGCCAGTTGAAGAAGCTGCCCTCCGCGTAGAGGCCCTCGAACTCCTCGGACCAGATCTCCCACACGTCCTGCTGGCTCCAGATCCCGTTGCCCACCGGGGGCACCGAGCTGAACATGAAGAACGGCGCGTCGTTGTTGCACCACGCGGTCGGGAACTCGACGAGCGGCCCGTGCGGGGTCTGGTGGCAGTAGGGCAGATCGGTGTCGAGCGCGTTGCTGTGGTACGTGAGCCCGTGCTTCTTGAAGAGGTCCATGGTGTGGCGACTCGGGTCCGCGGAGGGCGCGCGCGCGCCCAGCGGCTTCACCCCGAGCACCCGCTTGAAGATGTCGAGGCTGCGAACGAGCAGCTCTTCCTCCTCCTCCCGGCTCTTCATGAAGAACGGCTTCTCGTGGAGGTAGCCGTGATGCCCCACCTCGTGCCCGCGGCGGACGATGTCCTCGCAGAGCGCGGGGTAGCGCTCGACGATCCAGCCCGGGACGAAGATGCACGTCTTGATCCCGTACCGGTCGAACACCTCCAGGATGCGCGGCATGCCCGTCTTCGGGCCGTAGGCGCCCATCGACATGTGCAGCGGCCGCTCGGCGAGGGCGGGATCGCGCTGGATCCACGGGCTCTCGCCGTCCAGGTCGAACGTCATCATCACCGCGCAGCGCGCCCCGCCCGGCCACGTCACCGCCTGTGCCATCGCCTCGCTCCTTCCGCGTGTCGATCGAGTCCGCCCTGCGCGGCCCGGAAAAACGTCCGGCCGGCGGGGCACTCCGCCTGTATCAGAAACCGGGGCACGTTGTCCAGCGTCGCCGCTCGCCGTCGAAGGGCGTCGCCGCCTCGCGCGCCGCCGACGGCCGAGACGCCATCCGCGCGCCGTTCCGGTCGGGTCCGACCAACGTCCGATTGCCTCGTGCCGGCCAGCGGAGGATCGTGAACCTCGTCCGCCGACGGTCTCGCGGCGCGAATCCGGATCATTGCGGATTGCCGGCCGCATGCTTCCACGAGACCATGAAGCGGCTCTCCGATGAGACGAACGTCCTGGCTCCGCCTCGGTGTCGCGCTCGGCGTCCTCCTGGTCGGGCTCGTCGTCGCCGCGACGCTGATCCTCGCCGCGCTCGGCCCCGCGCTGACGCGCGAGCGCATCGAGGCGGCCCTGGCCGGCGCGCTCGAGCGTCCGGTGCAGATCGGCGCCGTGCGGCTCCAGCCGTGGCGCCTGCGCCTGTCCCTGGCCGACGTGGCCGTGCCGGACGCCCGCGCGAGCGCGCTCCGCCGCCTGGCCGCCTCGCGCGTGGACGTGTCGCTGTCCGTCTCCAGCGTCTGGCATCGGCAGATCGTGATCGCCATCGACGTGCATGCGCTCAACGTCGCGGTCGACAGCGACGCGGGCCCGCCGACCGGCGCCTCGCCCTTTCCCCTGCCCGAGACGTTCTCGCTGGGCCCGGTGGAGGCGCGTCTCGGCGCCATCCGCGCCACCTCCGCCCGCGTGGACTTCCGCGGCGGCGGTGTCGGGCTCGCCGCCGACCGGCGTGGACGCCACCGCGCATATCGCGGGCGGCGGCCTGGAGATCCGGCTCGACGCGGACCGGCTGCGCGTGGACGCCGCGGGCCTCAGCGAGGAGGCGCGCCGCCTCGCAGCAGAGCGGCCGCCTCGACGCCGACCGTGTCGAGGTGCGCCGGCTCGCCTGGCGCTGGCACGACCAGCCCGTGCTGGTGGAGGGACAGGTGCGCCAGCCGTGGGGATCCGCGCCCGAGCTGGCATTGCGCGCGACGGGTGACCTGCCCCTCGCGCCGGTGGCGCGGCTGGTGGGCGCCGGCGCCCAGGTCGACGGCCTCGCCCGGATCGTCGCGCGCGCCGAGGGTCCGCTCGCGGCGCTGCGCGTCGGTGGCCGCGTGTCCGCGGCGCCGGTCGCCGTGGCGGGCCAGGCCGTGGACACCGTCACGGTGGACGCGCGGTGGGAAGCGGGCACGCTCCACCTCGATGCGATCCAGGCGACCGCCGGCGGGGCACGGCTGTCCGCCCGCGCCACGGTGGATCCCGTCCCCGGCGCGGGAACGCGCCTCGCGGTCGCGGTGACCGAGATCACGTTGCCGCCGGCGCTCGGCGGCCTGCGCGACGGCCGGGGGAACGTCGACGCGAGCGTCGCCGGCGGCGCGATCGAGGTCACGCGCGGCCGTCTCACGTGGAAGGCCGCCGAGGTCGCTCTCGACGGCCGCGCCGGCGCCGACGGAGCGCTCGCGGGTCACGTGTCGCTCACCGGCGATCTCGCCGCCCTCGTCGTCGCCCCGAAGCTCCGCCCGGCGGCCGGCCGCCTCGACCTCCGCGGGCAGCTGTCCGGGCGGCTCGCCGCGCCCGAGATCACCGGCCGGCTCGATCTCGCCGCGCTCGTCCTCGCCGGGCGCGCCGTGGAGCCGGTGGCCGCGCGCTTCCGTCTGGCTCCCGCCCGATCCGCGAGCGCGGGCGCGCGGAAGTGGGATCTCGCGCTCGACGTCCCCCGGATCGCCTCGGCGCCGGTCGTCCTGGAGGACGTGGGCGCCGCGCTTGCCCTCGGGACCGCTGGCGTGGAGGTGACCGACTTCCGCGTCCGCGCCTCCGGCATCCCCCTGAGCCTCGCCGGGACGTGGGGCTGGGACGGCGCCGGTCGCGGACGGCTGTCGCTCGGACCGGCCGCGCTCGATCGCGTCGCCGGCGTCCCCCCAGGGCTCGGCCTCTCCGGATCGGCGCAGGGGCAGGCCGAGATCACCGTCGGCGGGCGGCCAGGCGTCCGTTGCGGGAGCGGTCCAGCTCGACCGGCTCTCCGCCGGCGGGATCGGGCTCGGGCGGGGCCGGGTCGACGTGCGCCTCCGCGGCGCCGAGCTCACCGCCGAGCTGGCGCTGCCCGCGCGAAAAGCGCGCGTGGAGGCGCGCGGGAAGCTCGCGGCGGGTGGCACGATCGACGCGCGCCTCGAGGTGCTCGACCAGGGCCTGAAGGATCTCCTCGCGGAGCTGAGCCCCGGCGCGGCCGGCCTCGTCGAGGGCCGAGTTTCCGCGAAGGGCGAGTTCGCCATCCCGCTCGATCGGCCCGACACCACGGCGGGCACGCTGCGCGTCGAGCCCGCCGGGCTGGCGCTCCTCGGCGAGGCCTGGACGAGCCACGGCCCGGTGACGCTCCGATGGGAGCGCGGCGCGCTGACCCTGGCGTCGCTCCGCCTCGAGGGCCCGGCCGGCGCCATCACCGGCTCCGGCACGCTCGCCGGCGCCGACCCGATGCAGGTCGCATTCGTGTGGGACAACGCGCGCCTGCCCGGCGCGCTGGCCGAGGTCGGCCGCGGCACGGCGCGCGCCGAGCTGCGCGGGCGCGGCGGCGACGTCGAGCTGTCGCGTCTCGACGCCCGGTGGCCGGGCCTCTCGCTGGTGGCCACCGGACGGGCGAGCGCCGCAGGTCTGGCCGCGTTCCGCGGCGAGGCGTCGGCCGACCTCGCCCGGCTGTCCCGCGCGGGTGGCCCGGCCGCCACCGGGACCGCCACCGCCGTCGTCGAGGCGCGCGGGCCGTGGAGCGCGATCGAGGCGACCGCCCGCCTGCGGGCGCCGGCGCTCGAGGTCTCGGGCGCGACGGTCGCCGACGTCGACGTCCCGCTGCGGCTCGACCGGCGCACCCTGCGCGTGGAGGGCGCGCGGGCGCGGGTGGGATCGAGCCGGCTCGCCGGCGACGGCACCGCGTCGGTGCCCGACGGCACCCCGCTCACGCCCGATGGGCTGTCGCGGGCCCTCCGCTTCACCGCGCAGGCGCGCGCGCCGGCCCTCCGGCTGGAAGACGTGGGGCCCCTGCTGCCGTCGGCGGCACGCGGCCGGGGCGAGCTGGCCGTGGCGGCGCGCGCGGAGGGCACGGGCCAGGCGTGGCGCGGCACGGCGACCGTCACCGGAAGCCGCGCGGAGGTCGGCGGCACCGTGCTGCGCCAGGTCGCCGCGGCCGTCGCGTTCGACCGATCGCGCGTCGAGCTGACCGAGCTCTCCGCGGAGGCCGCCGACCTGCCCATCCGCGCCCGGGGCGTCTGGGACTGGACGGCGGGCGGGCGCGCCAGCGCCACCATCGGGCCGGGCCGGCTCGCCGGCGTGGGCCCGCCCGCGCTCGGCCTCGCCGGAACCGGCAGGGCGAGCCTCGAGCTCACGGCGCGTCCCGCCGTCGCGCCCGTGGTCGAAGGATCGGCGCAGGCGGAGCTGGACGGCTTCGCCGTGTCCGGATTCACGCTCGGCCGCGGCCGCGCGGACCTGACGCTCAGGGCCGGCGCGCTCCGGGGCGCGCTCGCATTCCCGGAGCGGCAGCTCGCGGCGAACGTGGAGGGCGCCATCGCCGCCGACGGCGCCCTCCGGCTCGCGCGCGCCGAGGTGACCGCCCGCGAGGGCACGCTGACCGCGACCGGCGGGATCGGCCCGGCCGGGCTCGACCTCCGCGCGCAGGGTCGCCTGCCTCTCGACGTGCTGCCGTCCTTCTCGCCGGCGATCCGCGATGGCGGCGGCGTGCTCGAGATCGCCGCGCGCGCGTCGGGCGCGCTCGCCGCGCCGGTGCTGTCGGGCGAGGGCGCGGTGCGGGGCGGCCGGCTGCTGCTCCGCGACCGTCCGGAGACGCTGCGGGACATCGAGGCGCGCTTCGCGCTCTCCCCGCAAGGGATCCAGCTCCGCGAGGCCACGGCCACCATGGGCGGCGGGCGCCTCACGGCCCGCGGCGACGCCGCGCTCGACGGCCGCGCGATCGGCGCGTACCGGGTCCACGTCTCCGCCCGCGGCGTCTCGCTGGTCACCATCGAGGGGCTGTCGAGCGCCTGGGACGCCGAACTGGACCTGTCCGGCCGCGGCGGCGAGGCGTGGCTCCAGGGCGGAGCGCGCCTCGTCCGCGGCGTCTACACGCGCGACCTCTCGCTGCTGTCGATGGCGCTCTCGCGGCCGCGGCCGGAGGCCGCCGTCTCCGAGGGCCGGCTCCATCTCCTCGTCCGCGTCCGGCTCGACGAGAACCTGGCCGTGCGGACGCGCACCGCCGATCTCCGGGTCGGCGGCGCTCTGACCGTCCAGGGCACGACCGGCGCGCCCGTGGTCTTCGGCGCCATCGAGAGCCGCGACGGGCGGATCGTGTTCCGCGGGCACGACTTCACGGTGACGAGCGCGTCCGTCCGCTTCGCCGACCCGCGCGCGGTCGACCCGTTCCTCGACGTGATCGCCACGTCCCGGATCCGCGAGTACGAGGTCACGGTGCAGCTCAGCGGGCGCCTCTCCGACCTCTCGGTGCGGATGAGCTCGGTGCCCCGCCTGCCGCCGGACGACCTGGTGGCGCTGGTCTCGTTCGGCGTCACGAAGGCCGAGCTGAAGGACTCGCCGGCGAACGTGCTGCTCGGCGAGACAGGGCGGACGCTGGCCCAGAGCCTGCTCGGCATCGATCCGAGCCAGAGCGGCCTCCGGGTGAGCGTGGTCTCGTCGGACGACAGCCAGAGCGACCCGTATCGCGTGTGGGAGGACGAGCGCGACCGGAGCGCCACCAGCCGCCGGACCGGAGACCAGCGCGAGAAGGTGCGGCTCGAGTACCGCCTGCTCGAGCAGCCCGTGTTCCTCTCCGCGGAGTACGATCCGGAGGGCGGCTACGGCGTCGACGTGATCTTCCGCCTGCGCTTCCGATGATCCTGCGGGCCGCGCTCTGGACGGTCGCGTTCGCGCTGGCCCTCGTTCCGAGCGCCGCCGTCGCCGCGCCGTCCGTCGTGACCGGCGTGGACCTGCTCTCGCCGCACCGGCTGCCCGAGGAGCGCGTGCGCAGCGCCATCGGCGACCTCGCGGGCAAGCCCCTCGCGCGCGCCGCCGTGCGCGCCAGCGTCGAGCGGCTGTGGGCCCTCGGGCTCTTCGAGGCCATCCGCGTGGACGAGGTCCCGGACGCGGCGGGCATCCGCCTCGCGTACCACGTGATGCGGCGGCCCCTCGTGCGTACGGTCCGCTGGGACGGAGAGACGGGCCTTGACCTCGCCGACGTGGCCGCCGCCGCGGGACTGGCCATTGGCGACGACGCGTCGCCGGGCACGCTGGACCGCGTGCGCCGGAGCCTGCTCGCGCGCTACCGTCGCGAGGGCTTCCTGGGCGCGAAGGTCGTCGTCCACGCCGAGGAGACGCCGCACACCGAACGAGCGCGACGTCACCGTCACCCTCGAGGCGGGCGAGCGCGCGCGCCTCGGGCACGTGGAGTTCGCGGGCGAGCCCGGGCTCACGCCGTCCAAGCTGGCGCGGCTGTCCCGGCTGCGTGAGGGCGCCCGGTACCGCGACCTGCTCGTCCGCGACGGGGTCCGGGCCATCGAGGACCACCTGCGGGCCGAGGGCTTCTACGAGGCGCGGGCGACGCCCGGCGCGCCGCGCTGGCAGCCCGAGGAAAACCGCGTGGACCTCGAGGTCGAGGTCCGCGCCGGGCCCAGGTTCCAGGTCGAGTTCCGCGGGCGCACCGCGCTCTCCGAGAAAGCGCTCCGCTCCCAGCTCACGTTCGCCCAGTCCGGGCGAGCCGACGAGTTCGAGCAGCAGGCGAGCGGCCGGCAGATCGAGGCGGCCTACCGGGAGCAGGGGTATCACTTCGCGCAGGTGACCGTCGTCCCTCCCGCGGGCGACGGCAGCCACGTGCTCGGCTTCGCGATCGAGGAGGGCCCGCGGGTCCGCGTGGAGTCGGTCACCTTCACCGGCAACCTGACCGAGCCGGACGCGCGGCTCGCCAAGGTCATCGAGACCGCGCCGCCCGGCCTGTTCCACCGCGGCCTCTTCCGCGCCGAGGCGCTGGACACGGACGTCCGCGTGCTGCTCGCCCACCTGCGCGCCCAGGGATACCCGGACGCGACGGTGGGCCCGACCGAGATCGCCTTCTCCGAGGACCGCACCCAGGTCCGCGTCACCATCCCCGTGACCGAGGGGCCGCGCCTGCGCGTCGCCTCGGTGCAGGTGCTGGGCGCGAGCGTGCTGAGCCCGGCGCTGCTCGCCGCCGCCTCCGTCCTGAAGCCGGGCGACGCGTGGGACGCCGAGCGCGCCCGCGCCGGCCAGCGCGCCATGGAGCGTCTCTACGCGGGCCGTGCCCATCACGGGGCGACCGTCGCCCTGGAGTCGCGCCGGGGCGACGCCGGCGTGGAGCTGACCTATCGCGCCGACGAGGGTGCGCCCACGCGCATCGGCCGCATCCTCGTGCGTGGCCTCGCGATCACGCGCGAGTCGGTGGTCCGGCGCGACCTGCCATTCCGGGAGGGCGACCTCCTGAGCACGGAAAGGCTCCTCGAGGGCCAGCGTCGCCTGGGCGAGCTGCCGGCCTTCGCCTCGGTCTCGATCGACCCGCTCCGCCCGCCGCCGGCGCCGTTCGCGGACGTGGAGGTGTCCCTCCGCGAGCGCAAGCCGTGGCACCTCGACTTCGGGCTCGGCTACGGAACCGAGGACGGCGCGCGCGGCTTCGTCGAGATCGGCCACGACAACGTCTTCGGCACCGCGGCCAGCGTGAGCCTCCGCCAGCGCGTGAGCGCGGGCGGTCAGTCGATCGGCTTCGCCCAGCGGACCGACGCCCTCGGCCGCATCCCGCGAATCCTGGGCACGCCGTGGTGGGTGGAGCTGAACCCGTTCCAGGGCTCGGCGGAGCGGATCGGCTACGACGTGGCGGAGTTCGGCGTCCGCCTCGGCGCCCATCGCGACCTCTTTCCCGAGTGGGTGAAAGGCCTCCGCGGCGAGTTCCGCTATCGCGTGGAGTCCATCCGCTACTCGAACGTGGATCCGACCCTCGCCGAGGCGGACGTGACGGAGGGGACCGAGCTGGTGGCGAGCGTGAGCCCGATCCTCACCCTCGACCGCCGCGACGAGCCCCTCGATCCCACGCGCGGCAGCCTGCACCGGGTCTCGGTGGAGGTGGGCAGCGCCGTGCTCGGGAGCGACATCGACTTCGTCAAGACGCGGCTGGAGACCCGGTGGTTCCTGCCGTGGCTCGCTCCCGTCACCGTCGTGCTGGCCGCGCGGCTCGGGCTCGCCGCGCCGTACGCGGGCAGCCCGGCGCTCGCGATCCAGGACCGCTTCTACGCGGGGGGCGCGTCCACCGTGCGCGGATACCGAGAGGACCGGATCGGCCCGCTCGACGCGCGCGGCAACCCCACCGGCGGCAACGGGCTCGCGATCTTCAACCTGGAGACACGATTTCCGATCTGGCGATGGCTCGGCGGCACCGTGTTCGTCGACACCGGGGCGGTCACGCCCCGCGTCGAGGATCTCTGGTCCGGCCCGTTTCACACCGGCGTGGGCGCCGGCCTGCGCATCAAGACGCCGGTCGGGCCCCTGCGGGTGGACGTGGGCTATGCGCTCCGGCCCGTCCCCGGCGAATCCCGCACCCAGGTGCACGTCACGGTGGGGAACCCGTTCTGATGGGCGCGCGGGCCGCGGCGGCCCTCGCCTGGGCGGTCCTGGCGCTCCTCGCCGGGCCGGCCACGGCCCAGAGCGGACGGTCCGTGGACGCGGCGATCGCCTCGACGCGGGGCGCCCTCGTCACGCTGAGCGACGTGACGCTGGCGCGAGCCCTCGGCCTCTTCGGGCTCACGCCGTCGGCGGGGCCCGTCACCCGCGCCGAGGTCGACCGCTACCTGGACGCCCGGCTGGCCGTTCGCGAGGCCGAGCAGCTGGCGGTGGCCGTGCCCGCCGAGGAGTCGGCCCGGGCATGGGAGGCCGCCGGCGGCGCCGCGCTCACCGCCCGCCTCGAGGCCGCGGGCATCGACGCCGCGTGGGCCCGCGCGATGATCGAGGACGAGGTCAAGGTCAGGCGATTCGTCGAGCTGCGCTTCCAGGCCTTCGCGTTCGTGACGGAGCCGGAGGTCGACGAGGCCCTCGGGCCGGGACCGCACGACGAGGCGGCGCGGCGCGCCGCGCGCGAGCGTCTGCGGGACGAGCGGGCCGCGCGCGCGCTCGCGGAGTGGACGACCGAGGCGCGGGGCCGTGCGCGCGTCCGCGTGCTCGACGCCTCGGGAGGGCCGTGGCCGGCCCCGTTCGTGCTCGCGCCGGCCTCGGATCGCTGAGGGGCGGCGCGCGCACTCGTGAGCCCCGCGCATCAGACTAGTGCCGAGCGGTGGGACTGTAGAGGCCCGTGGCGGTGACCGCATTCTGCGAGGGTCATTCGAGCGGACGGCCTGGTCTGCCGTCCTCCCGGGTGAGGCGCCGACTCACTTCTGGAAGGGGTAGACGACCTTCCAGTCCTGCTTCATGTCCACCACGGTCCACCCCTTCTGGGTCGCCTCGTCGAGCGCCTTGTCGAGGCGGCCGATGGACGACTGGCGGTCGTACGCCCATTCGCGCTCGGCATCGGTGTGGCGGACGATGCCCATGAATCGCGCACCGTCGCCGGCCGCCGTCCACTGGAGCATCTGATGATCGCCGTCCGAGTTGCCGAAGGCGAGGATGGGCCGGCGCCCGATGAACCGGTGGATGCCCACCGGCTTCCCCGCCTTGTCGTCCATGAGGTTGAGCTTCGCCAGCTTCACCAGCACCGGCTTGCCGTCACGGACCTCGAGCTTCGTCTCGCCCACGCTGCCCACGACCTGCTCGGGTGGGATGCCGTAGACCTCCTCGGCGAAGACGCGCATGAAGTCGGCCCCGCCCCCGGACACGATGTAGGTCTTGAAGCCGCTGGCGCGCAGGTAGGCGAGGAGCTCGAGCATGGGCTGGTAGACGAGCTCGGTGTACCGGCGCTGGAATCGCGGGTGCCGGGCCCGAGCCACCCAGTCCTTCACGGACTGCGCGAACTCGTCGGTCGTCATCCCGGCGTGCGTGGCCGCCATCACCTCCATGAGGTGTTCGCCAACGCCATGGATCGACAGCGGAGCGCGCTGGCGGCGCGGGAGAGCGACGCGCAGATCCGCGCCCTCGCCGGGCGCCTCCTGACCGCGCAGGAGGGGGAGCGCCGCCGCATCGCGCGCGAGCTGCACGACGGGGTCAACCAGGAGCTGGCGGCCATGGCCATCGCGCTGAGCACGCTCGACGGCCGGCTGCCCGGCGACACCGCGTCCGACCTGCGCCGCGAGATCGCGGGTCTGGAGGCGCGCGCCGTCAAGGCGGCCGAGGAGATCCGGAGCCTCTCGCACGCGCTCCACCCCGGCGTGCTCGAGCACGCGGGCCTGGTCGCCACCCTGCGCGGCTACTGCGGACGATTCGAGGGCGAGCACGCTCTTCCCGTGACGTTCCGCGCCGACGGAGACCTGACGACCGTCCCGGCCGACGTCGCGCTCTGTCTCTACCGGGTGACGCAGGAGGGCCTCGGCAACGTCGCGCGGCACTCGGGGGCGCGCCACGCCCGGGTGGCGGTACGCGCGCGGGCGACGACGTGATCCTGACGATCGACGACGACGGCCACGGGTTCGACCTCGCCGAGGCGCGCCGGCGCCGCGGCCTGGGCCTGATCAGCCTCGACGAGCGCGTGCGCCTCGTCCGCGGCTCGCTCACGATCGACACGCGCCCGCAGGCGGGCACCGGGCTCCGCGTCGTGGTGCCGCTCTCGGAGGCCCTGGACGCCACGAGCGAGCGTGCGGCTCGCTGACGACCACGCCCCCGCGCGCGGCCCCGGGAACGGGCTCAGCCCGGGATCTGCGCCTCCTCGGGGAGCTTCTCCCACACCGGCGTCCACGCGGGCACGGAGAGGCCCGCGGCCGCGGCGAGGCCGGTGACCTCCTTCGCGAAAGCCTGGCGGACCTCGTCGTTGTCGCGCGCCTTGAGGCGGAACTTGCGGTAGACCGCGTTCCTCGCCGAGCCGGGCCGGCCGAAGATGTTCATGGTGCGGACGAACCACTTGTCCAGCGCGGCCTGGGCCTCCGGGCGGGTGGCGGGATCCCCGGCGAGGCGCTGGACCCACAGCTCGCCGTGCCGGATGTGCATCTTCTCCTCCTTGAAGATGCCCTCGATGGCGCGGACCCACGGGCCGTACGAGCAGTGGCGCACGTCCTCGAGCTGGTGGCCGGCGCCCCGGTCCATGCAGAAATTGAAGAAGACGAAGTCCGACCACCGGTCGATCGGGTAGTAGAAGATGTTCACGCGCTTGTCGTCGGCGGCCCGCGAGGTGCCGATGTCCGCGGCGTCGGGGAGCCGCATCGTGAAGTCGTGCCGCGCGATGTGGGCGGACACGTCCACGCCCAGGTCCTCGAGGAGCCCGTACATCACGTGGGCGTGGCGCACCTCGTCCTTCACGATCTGGGCGACCACGTGCTTCTCCTCGATCGAGGGCGCCTTCATGATCCACGGCACGTAGCCGAAGCCGCCCGCCAGCTCCGAGTCGGCCTGCATGGTCATGAGGTGGACGAGACTCCGCTTGTACTCCTCGGTCATGTCGTCGGGCGACTCGATGCGCTCGCCGGCCTCGATCCGCTCGAGCAGGCGACGCTCGTCCGTCTGCGTGACGCTCATGGTCATCTCCTCTCCACGACCCGCACGGCCTTCCCCTCGCTGCGGGGGATGGTCTTCGGGGGCACGATGGCGACTTCGGGGTTGAGGCCCAGATGGCGGCGCAGGCACTCCGACACGCGCGCGGAGAGCACCGCGACCTCGGCGCGGGAGGTGTCGAAGCCGCCCCACTCGCCGACGATGCCTCGGCGGGCTCCACGTGGACGGCGAGCGTGGGGAAGGCCTGCGTGCGATCCACCACCAGCTGATAGTGCGGCCCGAGGTCGGGGAGCGTGAGCAGCGCGGCCTCGAGCTGGGACGGGTAGACGTTGACGCCGCGGATGACGAGCATGTCGTCGGTGCGGCCCTTGACCCGGCCATGCGGGCGGTGGTGCGCCCGCAGGGGCACGGCGAGGGATCGAGCGCGGTCACGTCGCCGGTGCGGTAGCGGATCACCGGCAGCGCCTCCTTGGTGAGGCTGGCGACATCGTCTCCGCCCCGACGTTCCAGATCACGGCGTCACCGCACCGCCACCGCCTTGACCAGCCACGTCTGCCGCTCGAGGAACCGCGCGATGGTCTCGAGGAGACGGCCGTCGGCGCCGCCGTCGAGGCTCACCCGGTCCGGCACGACGTACCGGACCTCCCGGTAGGAGACGAGCACGCGAACCAGCGTGCGCACGCGCTGGTCGGGCGCGAGGAGGCCTCGGCGGCCCGGGTCGCCGACGCCGGGGTCCCAGTCGGGCTGGAAGGTCAGGCGGATGTCGCGCGGAAGAAGGGCGGCGGCGGGGCCGGCCTCCGCCATCATGCCGTCCCGCAGTCAGGTTGGGGCGGAATGCGGATCTTGACGCCGGCGAGCGGGCCGACACCACGATTCTGCGTGCACGCGGGGTGCTGTCTCCCCATTCTTCACATTCCGCAGAGGCGCTCGTAGTGGCCCACGAGGGCGGCGACCTGGGCGACCGCGCAGAAGTCGCGCTCGGCCACGCGCCGCGCCGCCTCCGCCATGGCGTGCCGGCGGTCGGCGTCGAGCAGCAGCGCGATGGCCGCGTCCGCCATCTCCGCGGCGTCGGCCTTGGTGAGGACGCCCGTCTCGCCGTCCTGGACGACCTCCTCCACGCCGGAGGCCCGCACCGCCACCGCGGGCAGCCCGCACGCGTGGGCCTCGGCGAGCACGAGGCCCTGGGTCTCGGTCTCCGAGGCGAAGAGGAAGAGGTCGGCGGCCTGGTAGTACGGCGGCAGCTCGGCGGGGTCGCGGCCGCCGGCGAAGTGGATCCGCGCCGCCGCCGGTCCTCCCCGTGCGCGGCGGGCGAGCGCCTCGGCGTGGCTCCCCTGGCCCGCGAGCACGAGCCGCGCGTCGGGCAGCGCGTCGGCGACCAGCGCGAACGCGTCGAGCACGCGCTCCACGCTCTTCTCGCGGTCGAGGCGCCCCACGTAGAGGCACACTGGCCCGTCGCCGGGCAGGCCGACCCGGTCGCGCGCGGCGCGACGATCGCCGGGACGGAAGCGTAGGAGGTCCACGCCGGTGGGCACCACGGCCACGGGCGCCCGCACCCCGCGCGCGACGAGCGTGTCCGCGATGCGCGCCGACGGCGCCACGACGAGGTCGGCCGACGCGGCGAAGCGGCACGAGAGGCGCACGGCCAGGGCGGCCACGACGCGCTCGGGCAGCGGGACGTAGTGCGCGTACTTCTCGTAGCGCGTGTGGTACGTGAACACGAGCGGGCGCCCGAGCCGGCGGGCGAGCCGCCGGGCCGTGGGCCCGAGGAGGAAGGGATGCTGGGCGTGGATCACGTCGGGGGCGAGGCGCCGCGCCGTCCGGGCGAGGGACCAGGACACGGGCAGCGGCACCGCGAAGCCCGGGTACGTGGGCGCGGAGATCGACGGGTAGCGGAAGACGCCGGGCGGGTCGGCGAACGGGGCGCACGGCGCCGGGGCGAACACCCACGACTCGTGACCGAGCCCGTGGAGCCCCTGGCGGAGGGTCTCTACCGCGGTGGTGACGCCTCCCCGGAAGGGCAGGTAGTTGTTCGTGAAGAGCGCGACGCGCATCCGGCGCTCATTCGGGCTTTCCCGGGTCCTTGCCGCGCTCCATGAAGTCCCCGGGCTTGATCGAGTCCAGCCACTCCTTGACCTTCGCCTCCTCCTCCACCTTCGGCGTGTCCTCGCCGCCCGCGCTCGACTCCTCCGCCGCGACCTCGACCTTCTGGGCGCGCTGGACCACGTCCTCGTTGACGAAGATGGGCGCGGCCACGCGAAGCGCGAGCGCGATGGCGTCCGAGGGCCGCGAGTCGACGGTGATCTCCGCGCCCCCGAGCTGCAGGTGGATCATCGCGTAGAAGGTGTTCTTGCGCAGGTCGGTCACGACCACCTTGAGCACGCGGGCCTTCAGGGACTCGAGGATGCTCTTGATGAGGTCGTGGGTCATCGGACGCGCGGTGGGGATCTTCTCGAGCTCGATGGCGATGGCGTTGGCCTCGGCCATGCCGACCCAGATCGGGAACGAGCGCTTGTCCTCGTGGTCGGACAGGACGAGCACGGGCAGGTTCGAGACCGGATCCAGCGCGAGCTGCTTGACCTTCATCTCGACCCACATGACGGGCTCCTCCTACGCCGCGGACTCGACGGCGGGCGCATCGACGAGCTCTCCGCGCAGGCTGTGCGGCAGCGCCTGACGGATCCGGACGGGGACGACCTCGCCCTGGAAGTCGCGCCCCTCGGGATCGAAGTTGACGACACGGTTGCACGGCGTGCGCCCGGTGGCCTCCGCGGGGTTCCGGCGCGACGCGCCTTCCACCAGGATGTCCATCACCCGCCCCTCGAGGGCCCGGCTCCGCTCCGCGGCCACCCGGCCCGCGACCTCGAGGATCCGGGTGTTGCGCGCGGCCTTGACCGTGTCGGGCACCTGGTCGGGCATGGCCGCGGCCGGCGTGCCGGGCCGGCGCGAGTAGCGGAAGGCGAAGACGTTGTCGTACCCGACCCGCTCGACCATCGCCACGGTGGCCTCGAAGTCGGCGTCGGTCTCCCCCGGGAAGCCCACGATGAGATCGGTCGAGAGCGCGAGGTCGGGCACGGTGGCCCGCAGCTCCTCGATGAGGGCCAGGTAGTCGCCGCGCGTGTAGCCCCGGTTCATGGCCTCGAGGATCCGGTCCGATCCCGACTGCAGCGGCAGGTGCAGATACCGCATCACCTTGGGCAGGTCGCGGAGCGCGCGGATCAGCCGCGAGGTCAGGTTGTACGGGTTCGACGTGGTGAACCGGATGCGCGCGATGCCGGGGATCTCGCTCACGCGCTCGAGAAGATCGGCGAGGTCGGTGGCCGGGTGGAGGTCACGCCCGTAGGCGTTGACGGTCTGGCCGAGCAGCGTGACCTCGCGGCAGCCGGCGGCGACGAGGCCGCGGATCTCCTCGACCACCGTCTCGGGCGGATGGCTGCGCTCGCGGCCGCGCGTCGTCGGCACGACGCAGAACGTGCAGTGCTTCTCGCACCCCTCCATCACGGTCACGAAGGCCTTGAGCCGCGGGCCCTCCGTGGGTCGCGCGAGGATCTTGACGAGCGGCCCCTCGCCGGTGTCGAGGATCGGGCGTCGCTCCGCGCGGGCCCGCGCCACCAGGTCCTGGACGCGCGCGATGGCCGGCGAGCCGAACACGAGGTCCACGTAGGGCGCGCGCTCCTGGATGCGCTCCTGCTGGAGCTGGGCCATGCAGCCCATGACGCCGATGATGAGCTCGGGATTCTTCCGCTTGAGGTGCTTGAGGGCGCCGAGCTGGGAGAACACCTTCTCCTCGGCCTTCTCGCGGATCGAGCAGGTGTTCAACAGGATCACGTCGGCCTCGTCGGCCCGGTCGGTGAGCTCGTAGTCGGAGCGGCCGAGCAGGCCGGCGACCCGCTCGGAGTCGTACTCGTTCATCTGGCAGCCGTACGTGATCAGGTGGAGTTTGGACATGAAATTCAGGAGTTACGTTAGCATCCGCTCCCGGTGATGTCAAAGAGCGGTCAGACGGCTTCTTCGAAGACTCCGATCCTGCGGAACTTCTCGTAGCGCTCCTGCACGAGCCGCTCGGCCGACCGCGAGCGGAGCTGCCAGAGCTGGTCGCGCAGCGCGGCGCGGAGGTTCGTGGCCGTCTGCTCCCAGTTGCGGTGGGCGCCCCCGACCGGCTCGGGGACGACACCGTCGATGACCCCCAGGCGGAGGAGGTCGGCGGCGGTCGTGCGCATGAGGCGCGCCGCTTCCGGCGCCTTGGCCGCGTCGCCCCACAGGATGGCCGCGCAGCCCTCGGGCGAGATCACCGAGTAGATTGCGTGCTCGAGCATGAGGACGCGGTTGCCCACGCCGATGGCGAGCGCGCCGCCGCTGCCCCCTTCCCCGGTCACGACGCACACGATGGGCGTGGAGAGCGCCGACATCTCGCGCAGGTTGCGCGCGATCGCCTCGGCCTGGCCGCGCTCCTCGGCCCCGAGCCCCGGATAGGCGCCGGGCGTGTCGATGAGCGTGACGATCGGCTTGCCGAACCGCGCGGCGAGCTGCATGACCCGCAGCGCCTTCCGGTAGCCCTCGGGATGCGGCATGCCGAAGGTGCGCGCGATGTTCTCGCGGGTGTCACGCCCCTTCTGGTGCCCGATCACCGCGACGGGCTCCCCCTCGAACTGGGCGAGGCCGGCCACGATGGCGGCGTCGTCGCCGAAGACGCGATCGCCGTGCAGCTCGATGAAGTCCTCGAACAGGAGCCGGACCAGGTCCAGCGTGTGCGGCCGCTTGGGATGGCGGGCGATCTGCGCGCGCTGCCACGGCGTGAGGCTCCCGTACACGCGCTGCTGGAGGCGGCGGAGACGGTCGCCGAGGCGGGCGATCTCGTCGCGGACGGCGAGCGGATCCTCGGAGGCGGAGAGCTCGGCGATGCGGTTCTCCAGCTCGAGGATCGGCTTCTCGAACTCAAGCTCGTCCGGCATACTCCACGATCACGCTGCCGCGCCCGAGCAGGCGCTCCACCCCGGTCACGAGCTCGGCCTCCGGGCTCACGCCGCCGCCGGACACCTTCACCACCACCTCGTGATCGGCGAGGAGGACGTGGAGGAACAGCGGGGTCGTGCCGGGATACGCCTGGCACAGCGCGCGCACCTCGGCGAGCCGGTCCTCGATGGGCGGCCCGTCGGCGCGGACCCGGATGCGGCAGGTGTGAGCGTGCGCGTTGCCGTTGCCGTTCCCGGCGTGCGCGCTCGCGCCACCGTCTCCTCCCCGCCCCGGGTGCCCGTTGGCCGCCGCCGGTTCGCCGTTGACCACGTGGATCTCCTCGGTCAGGAGCACCCGCCCCTTGTCGGTGTCGTCGATGCGGCCCTTGACCAGGACCGGCCCGGTGCTGCGGAGCGCGGGCCCGCAGGTCTTGAGCGCTTCCGGAAAGATGGTGAGAGCCACCGCGCCATCCACGGCCTCGAGCGTGGCGAAGGCCATGCGGTTGCCGCTCTTCGTCGCGCGCTCGCGGACGCTGCCGATCTGGCCCAGCACGGCGACGCGCGCGCCCACCGGGCGGCTGGCGAGCTCGGTGACGGAGAGACTGCCGAGCTGGCGCGCCGTCTCCCGGTAGCGCTCCAGGGGGTGGCCGGACAGGTAGAAGCCGAGCACCTCCTTCTCGTAGCCGAGGAGCTGGTCGTGTGACCACTCCGGCATCGACGGCAGCGGGCTCTCCGGCGCGGCCGCCGCCTCGGGCCCGGCGACCAGCGCATCGAACAGCGAGCCCTGCCCTTCCTCGCGCTCCCGCTGGCGCCGCTGCCCGCCCTCCATGGCCTGGTCGAGCCCGGCGAGCAGGCTGGCCCGCGTGGCCCGGAGCGAGTCGAACGCGCCCGCCTTGATGAGGCTCTCGAACACGCGCCGGTTCACCATGCGCAGGTCGACGCGGGTGCAGAAGTCGGCGAGGCCGGTGAACGGGCCGCTCGACTCGCGGAGCGCGATGATCGACTCGATCGCGGTGGCGCCCACGTTCTTGATGGCGGCCAGGCCGAAGCGAATCGTGTCGCCCGCCACCGTGAACTTCGACCCGGAGAGGTTCACGTCGGGGGGCACGACGGCGAGGCCCATGGCCCGGCACTCGTCCATGTACTGGACGATCTTGTCCGTCTTCTCCATTTCCGAGGTGAGCAGCGCGGCCATGTACTCGACCGGGTAGTTCGCCTTGAGGTACGCGGTCTGGTAGGCGACCAGCCCGTAGCACGCGGCGTGGGAGTTGTGCACGGCGATGCCGTTGGCGATGAAGCTCGCCGCCCCGGGCACCTCGAAGTCGTAGGTCGCCTCGGTGCCCTCCCGCGCGTAGCCTTTCGGCCTCGACCAGGCGACGGGCGCATCGGCGAGGCTCTCGAGCGTGGGCGAGTCGAGGCGGCGGGCGAGCCAGGCCAGCGTGTCGCGCCGCATGCCGCGCTTGCGCGTGTCGCCGAAGAGGAGCCGGTGGGAGATGCCGAGCGCGCGCGCGCCCGCGGCGAGCGACGGGTAGTGCTTGAGCACCGCCTCCCGCACCGGCTCGAGACAGAGCGCGGCCGGGACGACGTCGACGGTGCCCCGGGCCAGGAGCCCGGGCGCGCCCCGGAACGCGCCGACCAGCGCGGCGAGCGCTCCGGGCTTGTCGCCGACCAGGTGCGGTCCGACGAGCGCCTGGAACCGCTCGAACGACGCGCGCCCGCCGGTGAGGTTCACGGTGTAGCCGGTCCGCCGGCCTCCCCGGTACGCGAACGACTTCGTGTGGATCGTGGACGGAAGGTCCAGCTTCAAGAGGAGACGCTGGACGTCGGCGGCCAGCCCCCGCGACGACGTGGCGTAGTAGATCGATCGCGTGGGCGCGTGGATGCAGCCGTCGCCCTGGAAGAGCTTGCCCACGAGGGCGGTGATCCCCTCCCGGTCCCAGCGGTCGGCGATCGCGGGCACGCGCTTGTCGAGCGCCGTCCGGCCGCGGAGCCCGCACGTCTCGAGCACGAATCGGACCGCTTCCGACGCGGCGGCGCGATCGCATCGGGCCGGTCGGACCGAGGCGGCGCTGTCACCCGACCGGCGCTCCACGCGGGCGCGCGTGTTCGGGAAGTGCTCGAGCACGTCGGCCATGTCCGCGAGCTCGGCCTCGCTCGACGAGTAGAGGTAGAAATGGCTCTCGTAGCCGAGGGAGCCCTCGGACAGCGCATAGCCCAGGAGCGCGGGATGGTGGGCGGCCACCGGCTCGGTCCCGCACGGCACCCGTCGCGCCACGGCGACGAAGTCGGCGTCGGTGAGCGCCTCCGCGTCCACCCATCCGCGCTGCGTGAACACCGGATGGTCCGGGGTACAGCGGACGGACATGCCGTTGGCGAGACGGAGCCGGCCGACCGGACGCACGCCGCTCGGCCGCACGCCGAGGGCCGGGAACACGCCGTCCTTGGTGAGCACCCGATCGCCCGATCCGAACGTCCGTGATCGGCCGGCGCGTGCCGTCGGCCATCTCGATCTCGGTGTCGGCGGTCAGGCACTTGTTGAACCCGTAGCCGGCGAACTTCTCGATCAGCTCCCAGATGCGCTCGGCCTTCTTCGCCTCGATCTGGTTGGCGCGGCAGCCGACGACGAACTTGGCCTTCTGGGCGGCCATGAGGTCGCGGTCCTTCTTGCCCATGGCCTTGCGGAGCGTGTCGGCCTCGCCGAGCGAGAAGCCGGCGAGGTCGGCGGCCAGCCGCATGACCTGCTCCTGGTAGACCATGATCCCGTAGGTCTCCTGGAGGTGCCGCTCCATCGCCGGATGCTCGTAGGTGATCTTCGACTCGCCGTGCTTGCGCTTGATGAAGTCGGGGATGAGGTCCATGGGCCCCGGGCGATACAGGGCGACCATGGCGATGATGTCCTCGATGCGCTCGGGCCGGAGCCGCTGGAGCGCCTCGCGCATGCCCGCCGACTCCAGCTGGAACACGCCGTACGTGCGCGCGTCGCTCAGGAGCTGGTAGGTCCGGGCATCGTCGAGGGGGATCGTGTCGGGGTCCAGGGTGACGCCGCGCGAGGCCTTCACGAGATCGACGGCGTCCACGATGACGGTGAGCGTCCGGAGGCCGAGGAAGTCCATCTTCAGGAGCCCCAGCTTGTCGATGGGGCCCATCGCGTAGCCGGTGATCAGCTCCTGGCGCTTCGGGTCCTTGTAGAGCGGGATGCGCTCCATCAAGGGCTCGTCGGAGATCACGACGGCGGAGGCGTGGACGGAGGCGTGGCGGGTGCCGCCCTCCAGCGTCCTGGCCACGCCCCACAGCTCGGCCACCCGCGCGTCGCGCTTGACGAGCTGGGCGAGCTCGAGCGACTTCTCCAGCGACTCGTCGAGCGTGATGTTGAGCGGGAAGCTCGGCACGAGCTTCGCGATGCGATCGGCGTCGCCGTAGGACAGGCCGAGCACGCGGCCCACGTCGCGGATGACCGCCTTGGCCCCCATGGTCCCGAACGTGATGATGTGGGCGACGCGGTCCGCCCCGTAGCGGTCGACGACGTAGCGGATCACCTCGTCGCGCCGGTCGTCGGCGAAGTCGATGTCCATGTCGGGCATCGAGATGCGCTCGGGGTTCAGGAACCGCTCGAACAGGAGCCCGTAGCGGATGGGGTCCACGTTGGTGATGCCCAGGCAGTACGCGACGAGCGAGCCCGCCGAGGAGCCGCGCCCCGGCCCCACCGCGATGCCCTGCCGCCGCGCGTGGGCGATGAAGTCCCACACCACGAGGAAGTAGCCGGAGAAGCCCATCGAGGAGATGACGGACAGCTCGTACTTGAGCCGCTCGGCGACGGCGTCGCCGGGGGCGTGGCCGTAGCGCCGGGTGAGGCCCTGCCCGGCCAGCTCCTCCAGGTAGGAGTCGAGCGTGTGCCCCTCGGGAACCTGGTAGCGCGGCAGGTGGAACTTGCCGAACGACAGGCCCAGGTCGCAGCGCTCGGCCACGGCGAGCGTGCTCCGGTAGGCCTCGGGGAGGTCGGCGAACACGCGGCGCATCTCGTCCGCCGACTTCAGGTAGAACTCCTCGGTGGAGAAGCGCCACCGGTTGGCGTCGTTCATGGTGGTGCCGGTCTGGATGCACAGGAGCGCCTCGTGGGCGCGCGCGTGGCCGGCCTCGAGGTAGTGCGAGTCGTTGGTGCCGCAGAGCGGCGCGCCGATCGCCTGCGCGATGCGCACGGTGCCCGCGGTCGCCACGCGACTGGGCCTCGATCCCGTGCGACTGCACCTCCATGAAGTAGAAGTCCTTGCCGAACACCTCCTGGTACCAGCCCGCGACCTGCCGGGCCTTCGCCTCGTCGCCGTCGGTGAGGAGCCGGCTCACCTCGGAGTTGAGGCAGCCGGACAGGACGAGGAGCCCGTCGGCGTGCTGGGCGAGCAGCTCGCGGTCCACGCGGGGCTTGTAGTAGAAGCCCTCGAGGTAGGCGCGCGAGACGAGCCGGATCAGGTTCCGGTAGCCGGTCTCGTTCCGGACCAGGACCGTGCAGTGGCTCGCGCCCTCGTAGCCGCCGTCCTGGGGCGAGCGCTCGAAGCGGCTGCCCGGGGCCACGTAGAGCTCGCAGCCGAGGATGGGCTTGATGCCCGCCTTCCGGCAACCGTCGTAGAAGTCGATGGCCCCGAAGAGGTTCCCGTGGTCGGTGATGGCCAGCGGCGGGAAAGTCGAGCGCCTTCGCCTTGGCCACGAGCTTGTCGAGCTGGGCGGCGCCGTCGAGCAGGCTGTACTCGGAGTGGACGTGCAGGTGGACAAAGTCGTTCGGCATGAGTTCCCCGGTCAGCCGGTCATCTTCGGGAGCACGGACCTTGTAAAGCAACGTCTACGGACCCGCGTCATCTCGGTCGGGGCGGCCCCCTGGGGTTGCTTCCACTTCATTTCCATATTCGCTCGGCTCGCCTTCGGCTCACCTCGCAAAGCTATTCCCATTCGATGGTCGCAGGCGGCTTCGACGAGATGTCCAGCACGACGCGATTCACGCCCTTCACTTCGTTGTTGATCCGGCTGGAGATCGTCGCGAGCAGGTCGTAGGGCAGGCGGGCCCAGTCCGCGGTCATCGCGTCCTGGCTCTTCACGGCCCGGAGCGCGATGACCTCGGCGTAGGTGCGGAAGTCGCCCTGGACGCCCACCGTGCGCACGGGGAGGAGCACCGCGAACGACTGCCAGAGCTCCCGCTCCAGCCCGGCGCGGCGGACCTCGTCCTGGACGATGGCGTCGGCCGCGCGCAGGACGGCCAGGCGCTCCTCGGTGACCTCGCCGAGCACCCGGATCGCGAGGCCCGGTCCCGGGAACGGCTGGCGCCAGATGATCTCGGGCGGCAGGCCGAGGAGCGCACCCACCTCGCGCACCTCGTCCTTGAACAGCTCGCGCAGCGGCTCGACGAGCTTGAAGCGCATGTCGGACGGGAGCCCGCCCACGTTGTGGTGGGTCTTGATCGTGGCCGAGGGGCCCTTGAACGAGACCGACTCGATCACGTCGGGATAGAGCGTGCCCTGGGCCAGCCACGGGATGTGGCCGAGCTTCCTCGCCTCCTGATCGAAGACGGCGATGAACTCCGCGCCGATGGTCTTCCGCTTGACCTCGGGGTCCGTGACAGCATCGAAGTCGATCGAGGAATCGCGTCAGTTGCGTCCACGTGGATGAGCTTGATCTTGAACGCGTCCCGGAAGGTCTTGACGACCCCCTCGACCTCGCCTTGACGGAGGAGGCCGTTGTCCACGAACAGGCAGGTGAGGCGGTCCCCGATCGCCTTGTGGATGAGGACGGCGACCACCGACGAGTCGACGCCGCCGGAGAGCGCGCAGAGGACCTCGTCGTCGCCGACCGTGTCGCGGATCCCCTGCACCGCGCTGTCGATGAACGACGCCATGGACCAGTCGCCCCGCGCCCCGCAGGCGCGCACGAAGTTCGCGAGCACGGTCTTGCCCTGGGGCGTGTGCGCCACCTCGGGGTGGAACTGGACGGCGAACAGACGACGCTGGCGGTCCGCCATCGCGGCCACCGGACAGTTGGGAGTCGAGGCGAGCCGCTCGAAGACCGGGCGGCATCTGGAGCACGGTGTCGCCGTGGCTCATCCAGACCGCGATCGTGCGGTCCGCGCTCGGGCACGACGCCGTCGAGGATCTCGCCCGCGCCCTCGAGGGTCAGGCGGGCGGGGCCGTACTCCCGCCGCTCGGCCGGCACCACGTGCCGCCCGAGGAGGTAGCCCATGGCCTGCATGCCGTAGCAGATCCCGAGCACGGGGATGCCCGCCTCGAAGAGGCGCGCGATCGGGGAGCGGCGCGCCGTCGTCGTAGACGCTCGACGGCCCCCCGGAGAGCACGAGGCCCTTGTAGCCCCCGGCGAGGAGCCCGTCGATCGGATGCGTGCACGGGAAGATCTCCGAGTACACGGAGAGCTCCCGGATGCGCCGCGCGATGAGCTGGGTGTACTGGCCGCCGAAGTCGAGGATGGCGATCTTGTCCATTCAGGTCGCTCTCGCGTGGAAGGCTCCACGCCACGGAGGGGCGGCGTCGAGTCGACGCCTGATCGGCGCGCGGCCACGCCGAGGCTCACCGACGCGGCCGCGGCAGCGGGGCCCGGCCACGCCGGGCGGCTACCGGGGCGAGCCCAGCTTCTGGGCCCGCTGGAAGACCTTGCCCTCGGTCTTGATCGACGGCGCGATGATCAGCTCGGTCTGCTGCAGCTCGCGGATGTCTCGCGCGCCGATCGACCCCATGCACGTGCGGATGGCGCCCACGAGGTTGAGCGTGCCGTCCTCGGTGAACGCGGGGCCGAACAGGATCTGCTCGAGCGGGCCGGCCACGCCCACGCGGATGCGCGTGCCGCGCGGCAGGTTCGAGTGCGGGGTGGCCATGCCCCAGTGGTAGCCGCGGCCCGGCGCCTCCTCGGCGCGCGCGAAGGCCGAGCCGATCATCACGGCGTCCGCGCCGGAGGCGAGCGCCTTGCAGATGTCGCCGCCCGTCGTCATGCCGCCGTCGGTGATGATCGGCACGTAGCGGCCGGTCTTCTTGTAGTAGAAGTCGCGCGCCGCCGCCGAGTCCGCGGTGGCGGTGACCTGGGGCACGCCCAGCCCGAGCACCTCGCGGCTCGTGCACGCGGCGCCGGGGCCGACGCCGATCAGGAGGGCGTCCACGCCGCAGTCCATCAGCTCCAGGCACGCCTCGTACGTCACCGTGTTGCCGACGATGAGCGGGATCGAGAGGTGCTTCTTGAGGTCGGCGAGGTTCACCGGCGGATACTCGGTGGCGTAGTGACGCGCGGTCGTGACGGTGGACTGGACGACGAAGAAGTCGGCGCCCGCCTCCTCGGCGATCTTGGCGAAGCGCTCGGCGCGCTGCGGGATCGCCGAGACCATCACCGGCCCGCCGCCCTTCTTGATCTCGGAGATGCGCTTGTGGATGAGCTCTTCCTTGATCGGCTCGCCGTAGATGCCCTGGATGATGCGGGTCGCCTCTTCCAGGCTCGCGGAGGTGATGCGGTCGAGGACCTCGTCGGGATTCTCGTAGCGGGAGAAGATGCCTTCCAGGTTCAGGACGGCGAGGCCGCCGAGGCGGCCCATCTCGACGGCGAGCGCGGGGCTCACCACGCCGTCCATGGCGGCGGCGATGATCGGGATCTCGAACCGGTGCCCGCACAGCTCCCACGAGATGTCGACCTCGGTGGGGTTGATCGTGACCGTTCCCGGCACCAGCGCGATGTCATCGAAGCCGTACGCCGCCCGGGCCTTTCGGCCCCGCCCGACCCACATGCCCATCCCGTGTCCCCCTTGATCGGGGTATCCGAGCGAGCCGTCCACCCGCCGATACACCCGATATTTAGAGAGCTGCCGCCGTTCCTATACCGTATTTAGGGGTGAAGTATACGGGCGGCCGTCGAAGGCTGTCAACCCCACTTGCCGGATCCGGGCGGCACCGGCGCGTCACGCCCGGGGCGTGGCCGCCTCCCAGATCATCCGCAGGCCCTCGAGGCGCAGATCGAGGTTCACGATCTGGATGCTCGCCGCCACCTCGCGCATCTGCGCGGCGAGGCCGCCCGTCCCGATGACCTTGGCGTCGCCGCCCAGCTCGGCGCGGATGCGCGCGACGAGGCCGTCGACGAGCGCGGCGTAGCCCAGGACCACGCCGGACTGGATGTTCGTCGCGGTGTTCGTGCCGATCGCGGTGGCCGGCGGGACGAGCTCCACGCGCGACAGCCGCGCCGCGCGCGAGATGAGGGCCTCGGCGGCCGTGAAGAGGCCGGGAGCGATGGCCCCGCCGACGAACTCCCCGCGCGCGTTGACGCAGTCGAAGTTCGTCGCGGTGCCGAAGTCCACCACCACGAACGGCGCGCCGTAGAGGGCCAGCGCAGCCACGCAGTTGCACACCCGATCGGCGCCGACCTCGCGGGGAGCGTCCACCTTGAGGGGCAGGTCCACATTGACACCGGGCAGCACGGAGAACGCGGGCACGCCGAAGTAGCCCTCGGCCACGCGCTCGAGCGTGCGCTGCACGGGCGGGACCACATTGGAGATGGCCACCGCGGTCACGCCGCGCGGATCGAGGCCCCGCGCGCGGAGGAGCGTCTCGATGAAGACGCCGTACTCGTCGGGCGTCTGCTCGCGCCGGCTCGTGAGGCGCCACGACGCCACGAGTCGCGTGCCATCGTGGACGCCGACGCCGGTGTTGGTGTTGCCGACCTCGAGGAGGAGGAGCACGTCAGGCGAGCGCGGCGAGGCTTGCCGCGAGCTGTCCCGCCGTGGGGCCCATCACGCGAGCGCGGCGAGGCTTGCCGCGAGCTGTCCCGCCGTGGGGCCCATCACGCGAGCGCGGCGAGGCTTGCCGCGAGCTCTTTCCCGCCGTGGGGCCCATCACGCGAGCGCGGCGAGGCTTGCCGCGAGCTTTCCCCGGACCGTCTCCTGCTCGTCGAGGCGAAGGCGCTCGCGGGCCACCACGTCGGGGGACGCGCGCTCCACGAACTCCGGACGGGCGAGCTTGCCGCGGATGAAGGCGATCTCCTTCTCCGCCCGGTCGACCGCCTTCTCGAGCCGCGCGCGCTCCGCGGCGAGGTCGATCGCGCCCTCGAGGTGCACGTAGACCTCCGCGCCCCCCGCCACCGCGAGCGCGGAGTGGGCCGGGCGCGCCGCGTCGAGGGCCACCTCGAGGCGCACCCGCGCGAGCGCTCCAATGAGGCCCGCCGCCGCGGTCAGGCGCTCCCGCGCCGCCTCGCTCTCCGGCTTCACCGTCACCTGGAGCTCGAGGGCGGGAGAGATCCGGCTCTCGCTCCGGATCGCGCGGATCGCGCTCACCACCGCGACCACCGCCCCCATCTCCGCCTCGGCCTCGGGGTCCGTGGCCCGACGCGCCGCCTTCGGGAAGGGCGCGGTCACGATCGTGGGGCCCTCGTGGGGCAAGCGCTGCCAGATCTCCTCGGAGATGAAGGGCATGAACGGGTGGAGCAGGCGCAGCGTGGCCTCGAGGGTCTCCACCAGGGTCTTCTGCGTGACCGCGCGCGCCACCGGGTCGGCCGTCTGGTAGAGGCTCCGCTTCGCCATCTCCAGGTACCAGTCGCAGAGCTCGTGCCACAGGAACTGGTACACCGCCGAGGCCGCGTCGCTAAAGCGATAGGCGTCGAGCGCCTTGCGCACCGTCGTCGTCGTGGCGGCGAGGCGGCTCACGATCCACCGGTCGGCGACGGACGGCGTCCCTTTCCGCGCCCGGCGCGGGTCGTAGCCGTCGAGGTTGCTGAGGACGAGGCGGGCCGCGTTCCACAGCTTGTTGGCGAAGTTCCGGTAGCCCTCGATGCGGTCCTCGCTGATCCGCACGTCCCGCACCCCTGACACGGCCAGGCTCGCGAGCGTGAACCGGAAGGCGTCGGTCCCGAACCGCTCCATCACGTCGAGCGGGTCGGCCACGTTGCCCTTGGTCTTGGACATCTTCACGCCCTCGGCGTCCCGCACGAGGGTGTTCAGGTACACGTCGCGGAAGGGCACCTCGCCCATCATGTGCAGCCCGAACATGGCCATCCGCGCCACCCAGAAGAAGATGATGTCGTACCCGGTGACGAGGACGGACGTGGGATAGAACGTCTCGAGGTCCTTCGTGCGCTCCGGCCAGCCGAGGGTCGACATGGGCCAGAGGCCGGAGGAGAACCACGTGTCGAGCACGTCGGGATCCTGGCGCAGCGGCCCGCCGCACTGAGGGCAGGCGGTGAGGTCGGTGCGCGACACGTGCATGCTGCCGTCGCCGTCGCAGTACCAGGCGGGGATGCGGTGGCCCCACCAGAGCTGGCGCGAGATGCACCACGGGCGGATGTTGTCCATCCAGTGGTAGTAGGTCTTCGCCCACGAGCGCGGGATGATGCGCATGCGCCGCGAGCGCACGGCCCGGGCCGCCGGCTCGGCGAGGGGCTCGACGCGCACGTACCATTGCTTGGACACGAGCGGCTCCACCACGCTCTTGCAGCGATAGCAGAGCCCGACGGCGTGACGGTACGGCTCGATGCGGTCGATCAGGCCCAGCGCCTGCATGTCCTCGACGATGCGCCGGCGGCACTCGAACCGGTCCAGGCCCGCGTACTTCCCGGCCAGCTCCGTCATGCGGCCGTCGAAGCCGATCACGGTGCGGATGGGCAGCCCGTGGCGGCGCCCGATCTCGAAGTCCGTCGGGTCGTGCCCCGGCGTGACCTTGATCACCCCGGTGCCGAAGTGGGGATCGACGGCCTCGTCGGCGACCACGCGGATCGCGATGGTCCCCTCCACCGAGGGCACCTCGAGCGTCTGACCCACGTACTTCCGGTAGCGGCGGTCCTTCGGGTGCACGGCGATGCCGGTGTCGCCCACCTTGGTCTCGGGCCGGACGGTGCCGAGGGTGAGCGGCCCGTACTTGATGTAGACGAAGTCCGCGTCGCGCTCCTCGCGCTCGACCTCGAGGTCGGAGAGCACGGTCTGGCAGCGCGGGCACCAGTTCACGATGCGGTCGTCCCGGTAGACGAGGCCTTCCTCGTACAGACGCGCGAAGGCCTCGCGCACCGCCCGCGAGAGCTGCTCGTCCATCGTGAAGTGCTCGCGTGACCAGTCGCACGACGCGCCGAGCCGCTTGAGCTGGCGGATGATCGTGCCGCCCGACTCCTCCTTCCACTTCCACGCGCGCTGGAGGAAGGCCTCGCGGCCGATGGCGTGCCGGTTCGTCCCCTCCTGCTCCAGCTGCCGCTCGAGGATCACGTGCACCGCGATGCCCGAGTGGTCGGTGCCGGGCACCCAGAGGGCGTTCCGCCCGTCCATCCGCTTGTAGCGGATCAGCACGTCCTGGAGCGTCATGACGAGGGCGTGGCCCCAGTGGAGCGAGCCGGTCACATTGGGCGGGGGAATGACGATCGTGAAGGGCTTCTTCGGGGAGTCGGCGTCGGCGTGGAAGTATCCCCGACGCTCCCATTCCGCATACCACCGCGGCTCCACCTCGGAGGGATCGTAGCGGTCCGCGATGTCGGTCACGGTGCGTCAGTGTAGCACGGGCTGCGCGGCCGACAGGCGCCACGCCCCGCTCGCCGCGCGCGTCCACCAGAGCGACCACGGCGCGGGGCCGTGCCCGTTCGTCGACGGGCGCAGCGCGCGGCCGTCCGGAGCGCCGGCGAGGCGCTCGTCGGTGGCCGCCACCACCACGAGTCCGGGCATGTCCGGGCTCTGGGCCTCGCACGCCGGCTCCGGACGGAGGCCGGCGGGCAGCCGCTGCCGCAGCCGCGCGTCCGGCACGAGCTCGGCGAGGCGCCGGGCGTCGCCGCCGGCGAGCGCGGAGAAGAACGCGGAGACGACCGAGCCCAGGTCGCGGTGCCAGCCGTTCCACACGTGACGGCGGGCCAGCACGGGCGCGCCGCCGTCGGCGGCGGCGCGGTACAGGTCCTCGTGCTCGGTCTGGCCCTCGCAGCCCGGCTTCCACCCCGGGTAGCGGAGCTCGTAGCGCAGCGTGATCTCTCCGCGCCCGAGCCCCACGTGCGAGGCGGCGAGGCCGTCGGGGAAGAGGTCGGCGCTGCTCCACGCCCGGGTGGCGTCGGCGTCGCCGCGCTGGCGCCACAGCTCCATGCGCACCGGGCGGCTCCCGCGGCCGGCGGCGGGCCCGAGCCAGGTCACCAGCCACTGCGCGGAGCCGTCGCGGGCGGGCGGCCACTCCGACACCTCGGGCACACCGTCGTGCGTCACCGTGCGCACGGGCCCGATGGAATCGCCGCTCCGCGCGTAGATGCGCATGCCGCCGCTGTCGGGCACGCCGGAGAGGCTGAAGATGCCGACGGTGAACGGGCCACGGACGCGGCCGCCGCGCGGCCGGAGCACCTGGAACGACGCGCCGCCCCATGCGCCGCTGAACGCATCGAGCCGATCCTGGATGAACGCGACCGCGGCGAACGGTCCGCCGCTCTCGAGGTTCTCGACGATCTCCTCGTCCACCAGGGCGTACAGCTCGGTCACCGCGGATCCCGAGGCGTCGCCGGCGCCGAGCTGGGCGAGGGCGAGGCGGCTCGCCGCGAGGTCACGGAAGCGCTCGAGGCGATCGGTGGCGTGGGCGGAAAGCCCGGCGGCGAGGACGAGGGCGGCGGTGATGCCCGCTATCCACGCGCGCGGCGTGTTCACGACGGTATCGTACAATGGCTGCGGATGCTCCGCATCGTCGACCGCTACGTCCTCAAGGAGCTCGGTCCCCCGTTCGCCGTCGGCGTGGCCGTGTTCACGTTCTTCCTACTCATCGACCGCGTCTACTCCCTCACCGACCTCGTCATCACCAAGGGCGTGCCGTTCCACCTCGTGCTGTTCCTCCTCGTGTTCATCCTGCCCGCGTTCCTCACGCAAGCGTTACCCATCGCGCTGCTCGTCGCCGTCCTCCTCGTGTGCGGCCGCCTCGCCGCCGACCTCGAGATCACCGCGTTCAAGGCGTCGGGCGTGAGCCCGCTGCGCCTGTTCCGTCCCGTCGTTGCCGCCGCCGTCCTCGTGTCGCTCGCCGCCGCCTCGCTCACCCTCGTCGTCACGCCGTGGGCGCAGGGCATGTTCCAGCGGCAGCTCTTCCGCATCCTCCAGACGCGCGCGGCGACCGGCATCACGGAGCGCACGTTCAGCGCGTCCTTCGGCCAGTTCACGCTCTACGTGCAGGACGTGAGCCCGTCCCAGGTCGCCCTCAAGGGCCTGATCGTGTCCGACGAGCGCGACCCCGCCCTCCTCCGCGTGATCGTCGCCCGCGAGGGCCGTCTCCTCACCGACGAGGAGAACAAGCGCGTGACCCTCCGCTTCCTCGACGGCGAGGTCACCGAGACCGACCCGGTGACGCGCCGCCGCTTCCGTCACACCGTGTTCACGCTCTACGACATGAACCTGCCCCTGGAGTCGCCGCTGTCGAGCGCGTCCAAGGCCGAGAAGCCCGAGCGCGACCTCCCCTCCACCGAGCTCCTCGGCCGGGCCCGCGCCCTCGCCGCCGACGGGCAGAAGGTGACGCCGTACTACGTGGAGTTCCACAAGCGGATGTCGCTCCCGTTCGCGGCCATCGTCTTCGTGATCATCGGCTTCCCTCTCGGCGTGCGCTCCCAACGGGCCGGCCGCGGTGTGGCCATCGCCACCAGCCTCGGGATCGTGCTCTCGTACTACTTCGTGATGACGTCCGTCGAGAACATGGCGCACTCGCGCCGCGTCCCCGCCGGCCTCGGCATGTGGGCGCCCAACATCCTGTTCGGGGCCGTCGGGCTGGTGATGCTGCGGCTCTCGCTGAAGGGTGTCCGGCTTCCGGGCGGGCGGGTGTTCTGGGTGGCGTGGGAGAACGTCCGGGAATGGCGGCCGCCCGCGCCACGGGGGTGGACGGCCCGGTGCGGCGGTCTCCTCCGTCTGCCCCGCCGGCGCGCGTCCAGCTTCATCATCGACCGCTACCTGATGCGGGAGTACGCGAAGTTCCTCGGCATCGCGGCGGCGGTGGGAGTGGTGCTCCTCGCCACCGTGGACCTCCTGCTGGTGCTCGACCGCTTCCTCCGGGTGAAGCCGCCGCTCACCTACATCCTGCAGCACTTCCTCTTCCGGCTGCCCGGCTTGCTCTACGGCGGGCTCCCCGTCATCGTGCTCATCGCCACCGTCTTCCTGTTCCTGTCCCTCACGCGCCAGCGCGAGCTCGACGCCCTCAAGGCCGCGGGCATCAGCCTCTACCGGGTGTGCCTGCCCGTCCTCGTCATCGCCGCCGGGCTGAGCGTCGGGTCCGTGCTCTTCCAGGAGGCGGCGCTGCCCGGGATCAACGCCCGCGCCGACGAGGTTGACCGGGTGAAGATCCGGGGCCAGAAGCCCAAGCACCTGCAGCAGCGCAGCCAGATCTGGTACCGGTCGTCGGACACGCGATTCTTCCGCCTCCAGCTCCTCGACCCCGCGGAGCAGTCCATCGAGGGGCTGCTGCTGCTCGAGGTGGACGCGAACTTCCGGCTCGTGAGCCGCCTCGACGCGAGGAAGGTGCGCTGGACCCCGCAGGGCTGGGAGCTGGCCGACGGCGCGTACCGCGAGGTCGTGGGCCGCACGCTCGAGGCGATGCCGTTCACGCTCACCGTGGTGCAGATGCCCGAGACCATCGAGGACTTCTCCCAGCTCCAGAAGCCGCCCGACACGATGAGCTTCCTCGAGCTGCGGAGCTACGTGCGGAACCTCCAGGAGAGCGGCCACCAGGTGCGGAAGCACCTCGTTGAGCTCTACGCGAAGCTATCGTTCCCCCTCGTCCACGTGATCATGGCCCTGGTCGCGATCCCCTTCGCGCTCCTGTCACCGCGCAGCGGCGGCCGCGCCGTGGGCATCGGCGTGGCCGTGGCCATCGCCGCCGGGTACTGGATCGTCAACGCCATGGCGCTGTCGTTCGCGAAGGCCGACCTGCTGCCGCCGATGCTCGCCGCGTGGACGGCGAACATCGTCTTCCTTGGGCTGGGCGCCGTGCTGTTCCTGCGCGCCCGCACCTGATCCCACCTCGCGAAGGCCCGCGCGCCGGCGACGAGCGCGCCGGCCGGGCCGGCGGCGCCGGGCCGATCAGCGATGCGAGGTGCCGGCCGGGGCCGGTTCCGCCGCCGCCGTCGCGGCGACCCGTGGGGCGGCGAGCGGCGCATCGAGCACGGGGGCGAGCGCGGGCAGCAGCCCCCCGAGCAGCTTCACGGGCAGCGCGCTCGTGAACTCGTAGCTGCCCGCCGCGCGCCCCGGCACGTAGGCGGTGACCGTGCCGAAGAACCGGTCGTCGATGGCGAACACGAACGTCGCGGCGCGGCTCACCACGCGCGAGTCGATGAGCCGTCCCCCGCGCCGTAGCGCTCGTACCGGTGATCGCCGGTGCCGGTCTTACCGCCCGCGACGTGCCGGGCCCTTCCGTCGCCGCGCAGGGCCTCGCCCAGGCTCCTCGCCGTGCCCTGCTCGACCACGTCGGCGAGGGCGCGCTTCACGGTCTGGGCGACCTCGGGCGCCATCACGCGCCGGCCCTCGGCCGGGATCCGGGCCAGCCGCGCCTCGTACGGCGTGCCCGCGCCCACGGTCAGCCGCTCCACGAGCACCGTCGGCAGCCGGATGCCGTCATTGACGATGATGCCCATCAGTTCGGCGAGGGCGGCGGGGCGGTCGCCCGAGCTGCCGATGGCCGTCCCGAGTGACGGCGTCAGCGAGACGAACGGATAGCCGAGGCGCTGCCAGCCGCGGTGCAGCTCCAGGAACACCTCGAGCTCGAGCAGGCTCGCGATGCGCCGGTCCTGGGCGTAGCGGTGCCGGGTCTTGAAGAGCCAGCCGTACACCTCTTGCCGCTCGGCCGCGCTCGCGCCCAGAATCTCCGCGAGATCGGCCTCGGGGCGCCGGCGCAGGTAGGCGACCAGCCACAGCTCGAGCGGATGGATGCGCGCGATGAACCCCTGGTCGATGAGCGAGAAGCGGCCGGGCCTGTAGCGGGCGTGGAGGTCGGCCGCACGCTCGATCACCGGCAGGTCCGGGAGTCGCGCGGCGAGGACGGCGCCGAGGGTCGGCGCGTCGCCCGCGGGGTTCACGGCGCGGAAGGCGGCGGCGAGCGCATGCGGCGCCCTGCCGGCCGCTCCCGAGCAGCGTCTCCAGCGCCTCGTCGGCGCTCTTGCCCTGGTACTTGCGGTAGAACCGCCGGATGAACTCCGCGCCCTCGCGGTCGGCGAAGCGGGCCAGATACGTTTCGCGCCGGGTGTCGCCGGGATCGTCCAGGATGCGACCGATGGAGCCAGGTCGGGCGTACACGTAGTGATCCACGATGTCCCGCATCAGCCGGATGAACACCAGGTTCACCGACCGGCGGAAGCCCTCGGCCACTGACATGATGCGCCCGTCGTCCTCGGGATCGAAGTTGCCGAAGGCCTGGACGCCGCCGCCCGTGACGAACTGCCCGGGATGGGCGGGATAGCGGCGCGCCATCGCGGCCGCGAGCATCGCCGCGAGCCCGCGGTCGCGCGCGGTGGCGAGGTGCTCGATCGCCCACGCGCCCAGGCGATCGCGGCGGTGCACCTCGGACTGGCGGAGCGCCTCCGGCTCGAGGCCGGCCAGCCGCTGGTGGAGCGCGGCCACCGCCTCGAGGTAGCTCACCAGCGTGCGCAGCTTCGCGGTCGAGCCCAGGTCGATACGCGCGCCCGCGTTCAGGTCCAGGGGCTGGTCGAGGCTGTCCGTCTGCACGCGCACGCGGTTGCCGCCCGGCCCGCGCTCGTAGAGCGTGAAGCTGTAGATCACGCTCGAGGGGTCGCCGCGCTCGAGCATGTGGAACCCGCGCAGCCCGCGGGCGGCCACCGCGGCGGGATCCCGCAGCGAGTGCAGCACGCGCGTCACCGCGTCCTGGGCGGCGGCGGACAGCGTGCTCTCGGCGGCGAGGTCGAGGCGGTCCAGATCGTAGAGCGTGCCGGCCCCGACCATCGTCACGAGGCGGGAGCGGAGGAGGGTGGCGCCCTTGCGCTCCGCGAAGTCGATGGTCTCCATCGCCGTCGATCGGACCGGATCGAGCCGGAGCCCGGCGGCGGCCTCCCGCAGGTCCGCGTCGATCACGCCGGCGCGCGCGAGCCGCCTCAGGTAGCGATCGCATAGCTGCTCGAGCGCGCCCGGCTGCTCCACCAGATAGTGGAACGGCCGCCGCGCGGCCAGGACGAGGCCGAGCACGCGCCGGTACGTCCGCGCCCGCACCTCCCGCGACGCGCGGGTCGGGTCGGAGAGGACGCGCGTGGCCTCGGCGAGATCGAGCCGGTACCAGGCCCACAGGGCGTCGCCCAGCCCGTGCACCTCGCCGTGCCCCGGCGCGGCGGCCAGGGGCATCGTGTTCAGGTAGTCGACCAGGATCTGGCGGCGCGCCGTGGTGGTGTCGGGCCCGCCCTGGTAGGCGCGCAGGCTCGCCGCGATCATCTGCGAGAGCTTCTCGCGCGCGGAGTGCGTGCGCCCGTCCGGTGAGTGTCGGAACTTCTCGATCTGGGTGGCGAGCGTGCTCGCGCCGATGTCGCGGCTGTCGCGGCCCATCACGTTGACCGCCTTGATGCCCACGGCCTTGACGAGGCGGGGCCAGTCCACGGCGGGGTTGCGCCGTGGATGGGCGGGATCGAGGAGCACGCGGTTCTCCACGAAGAGGAGCGTGTTCGCCACCAGCGCCGGCACGGACTCGAAGCGATCGAAGACGTGCTCGGGATAGCGGCTCTCGTAGAGCACCTGTCCCGCGCGGTCGAGCACCCGCAGCCCGGCCTGGCTCTTCTCCTGATAGATGGGAGGCACGCCCCAGGCCAGCACCTCGGCGTGGCGCTCGGAGATCCGCGCCTGCGCCTCGACCTTGAAGCCCGCGCCGGCCGCGCGCTCGATGAGCGCGGGCAGCCGCGCGTAGCCCAGGCGGATGTCGTGCGGGCCGGTGGCGGGCAGCGGCGGGGCGCCGGCGAGGCCGGGCTCGACGCGGAAGGTCAGCCCGCCGGCGAGCCGGGAGAGGCGCCACGCCTGGAGCCAGGACGTGCGCATCTCGACGGCGCACACCGCGGCCACGGCCAGGCCGAGACCGGCCAAGACCCCGAGGACGATCCAGCGGACGCGGCGCCGGACGGCGCGGCCGCGCTTCGCCTGGACGCTGACGCCCTCCGCGGCGATCGGGGGGACGAGGACCGGTGGCACACCACGAGTCTACATATCCCGCCCGCGAATCGCCGGCAGTTCGCGAAGCGCCCGCGCCCGGCCCGGACGCGCCGGCGGGGCTAAATGACCCCTCGCAGGGTACGGTAGCCGCCACGGGCCTCTACAGTCCCACCGCTCGGCGTGAGTCTGATGCGCGGGGCTCGTTAGCGGAGCTGGCGCAGAGCCTCCTCGAGCCGCTTCTGCTCCTGGCCGTACGCCGCCCAGTCGCCGCGCTTGAGGGCCTCCTGCGACTTCTGCCAGGCCTCCAGGGCTCGCTCCGCGGCGGCCCGGGCCGTCGCATCCAGGGCGCCGCCGGCGGCGGGCGCGGGGGCCTGGGTGGCGGCCACCGGGGTCCCGGGGGCGGCGGGCGTCTGGTCGCCACGGATGCGGCCACCGAAGATGCGCTGGAGCGACTGCTCCAGGGTGGGCTCCATGGCGATCTGGTTGCCGTACGCCACGATGACCCGCCGCAGCTCGGGGAGCGCGCCCTGCTCGGTGGCCGACAGGTAGAGCGGCTGGACGTAGATGAGCGACGTCTCGATGGGGATGGCGAGCAGCGAGCCGCGGAGCACCCGCGAGCCCTGCTGGTTCCAGAGGGCGAGCTGCTGGGAGATGACGGGGTCCTGATCGATGCGCGCGTCGATCTGGCGCGGTCCGTACACGAGCTTCTGCTTGGGGAACGTGTACACGATGAGCTTGCCGTAGTTGGGCCCGTCGACCCGCGCCACCATGATCGCGATCATGTTGTCGCGCCGGCTCGGGTTGAAGGCGTTCAGGAGCACGAACTCCTCCCGCGCCTCCCCGGGCAACCGCATGATGGTGTAGTAGGGCTCCATTTCGCGCTCGCGGCCCTCCTGCTGGCGGCGCGGGATCGTCCAGAGGTCCTCCTTGTTGTAGAAGACCTGCGGGTCCTCCATGTGGTAGGTCGCGAGCATCTGCGCCTGGATCGTGAAGAGGTCCTCCGGGTAGCGCATGTGGCTCTGGAGGTCCTTGGGCATGTCGGCGAGGGGCCGCAGCAGACCCGGGAACGCCTTCGCCCACGTGCGCACGATCGGGTCGTCGGGATCCGCGATGTAGTAGGTCACGGTGCCGTGGTAGGCGTCGACCGTGGCCTTCACCGAGTTCCGGATGTAGTTGCCGACGCCGCGCACGGGCTGCGCGTAGGGGTAGCGGTCGGTGGTGGTGTAGCCGTCGACCATCCAGTAGAGACGCCCGTCCTCGCCGATCACCAGGTAGGGGTCGCGGTCGAAGCGCAGGAACGGCGCGGGCTGGCGGACGCGCGCGCGGATGTCGCGGTACACCATCACCCGGGCCTCCGCCGGGAGGTCGTCGGAGAGCAGGACCTTCATGTCGCCGAATCGGGCGGCGAAGGCGAGCTTGCGCAGGAACGAGTTGACGGGGATGCCGCCCCGCCCCTCGTAGCGGGTGTACACGTTCTGATCGCCCGCCGGGTAGTCGAGCTCCTGGGACTTGGTGCGGACAAACACGTACTCGTTGCCGGACTCGCCGTAGTAGATCTCCGGCCGCGTGATGGCGGGGAAGCCGCCCGCGACCTTGGGCGGGATGTCCTGGACGAAGAACTCGGGCAGGCCCTCGCGGCTGATCCGGTTCACGGGGCCCGCCACCAGCCCGTAGCCATGCGTGTAGGTGAGGTGCTCGTTGATCCAGTTCTGCACCTGGCCGGGCAGGTGCCGGTGGCTCAGCTCGCGGGCGGAGAGCATGACCTGGCGATATTCCCCGCCCAGCGTGTAGCGGTCGTTGTCCACGTCGAGGAACTTGTAGTAGGTGCGGATCTCCTGGAGCTGGCCGTACGTCGTGAGCAGCGGCCGGTGGTCCCAGAGCCGGATGTTCTTGATCGTGAGGTTGTTCCGGTCGAGGGCCTCCGGCGTGAGGCGCTCGTCGGCGGCGAAGTCCTGCTCGGCCACGCGGTCGAGCCCGTAGGCCTGGCGCGTCATCCGGATGCTGTGCTGGATGTACGGGCGCTCCGCCACGAGCTCGTTGGGCGTGACCCGGAAGCGCTGGAGGAGCGCCGGGTACACCCCGAGTCCGCCCACCCACACCACCCCCAGCACCACGAGCCCGGAGACGAGGAAGAGCCAGCCCGGCCGGCGCGACTGGACGAGGCACGCCAGTGCGCACAGGAGCGCCAGCACCATGAGGACACGCAATACGGGCAAGGACGCGTTCACGTCCGTGTAGGCCGCGCCGAACACCGCCCCGCGGGGGGAGAAGAGCAGATCGAACTGGTCCAGCCAGAAGCCCGCCGCGCGCAGCGCGAGCAGGAGCGCGCCGAGAGCCAGGAGGTGGGTACGCGCGCCGCTGGCCAGGCGCGGGCCCCGCGCGGTGAGGACGAGGCTCCGCTGGAGCACGTAGACGGCGGCGCTCAGGACGAGCGTGCCCGTCACCAGCGTCATCGCCCAGCCGTACAGGAGCCGCAGGAACGGCAGCTCGAAGATGTAGAACCCCAGATCGCGGTTGAACAGCGGATCCACCCGGCCGAACGGCGTGGCGTTGACGTACTGGAGGAGGACATCCCAGGCCCCGCTCGCCCGCACCCCAGCGAGGATCGCGATCACCCCGATGACGGGGAGCAGCAGCCGGCGCACGAGCGGCTCGAGGATGGCGCGCCCGGGCAAGCCGAGCTGGTCCTCCAGCTCCCACAGCACGTCCGGGGGCGCCGACCGCGCGGCGAGCCAGAGATTGGCGAACATGAACACGAAGACGGCGGCGGCGAGGCCGAGCACGAGCCAGCCCCGGAGCGTGAGCGTGATCGTGAAGACCTGCGAGAAGCCGACCTCCTGGAACCAGAGCCAGTCCGTGTAGAGCGGGACGGCCTGGCCGAAGATGGCCATGGCGAGGAAGAGGAGGAGCAGGAAGACGATGGGACGAGGACGGCGTCTGTTGGCCACGCGCGCGCTCCCCTAGCCCGAGGCGGCCGATCGCGCGGTCGACGGCGAGCGCGACGCGAGGGCGGTCATGACGTCATTCCTTTCGCGGCACGGCCACCGAGCGCGGTCGATCGGGCGGCCGTGACGTGACACTGGGGTTCGTGAGAGATCGTCAGGGGAAACGGGGGGGAGCGGCGCGCGCTCCCCCCATCACGGTCAAATACCGGCGTCGTCCCGGAGGTCCTTGACGCGGTCGGTGCGCTCCCACGAGAACTCCGGCTCGCTGCGTCCGAAGTGTCCGTACGCCGCGGTCTTCTTGTAGATGGGGCGCCGCAGGTTCAGGTACTTGATGATGCCGGCCGGGGTGAAGTCGAAGTGGCGCCGCACGAGCTGCTCGAGGCGGGCCGCCGGCACCTTCCCGGTGCCGAAGGTCTCCACCATGATCGACACCGGGTCGGCCACGCCGATCGCGTAGGCCACCTGCACCTGCGCGCGGTCGGCCAGCCCCGCCGCGACGATGTTCTTGGCGACGTGCCGGGCCATGTAGCACGCGGAGCGGTCGACCTTCGTCGGATCCTTGCCGGAGAACGCGCCGCCGCCGTGCGGGCAGGAGCCGCCGTACGTGTCGACGATGATCTTGCGCCCGGTCAGCCCGGTGTCCCCCATGGGGCCGCCGGTGACGAACCGCCCGGTGGGGTTGATGTGGAAGGTGACTTTCCCCTTCTCTACCAGCTCCGGCGGCAGCGTCGGCCGGATCACGTGCTCGGTGACGTCCTCGCGGATCCGCTCGATGGTCACGTCCGGGCTGTGCTGGGTGGAGATGACGACGGTCTCCACGCCGACGGGCTTGTCGTCGACGTAGCGCACCGACACCTGGCTCTTGCCGTCCGGCCGGAGGTAGTCGATGACGCCGCTCCGGCGGACCTCGGTGAGGCGCTGCACGAGCCGGTGGGCGAGCATGATCGGCAGCGGCATCAGCTCGGGCGTCTCGCGGCAGGCGTAGCCGAACATGAGGCCCTGGTCGCCTGCGCCGAGGTTGTCCACGCCCATCGCGATGTCCGGCGACTGCTTGTCGATCGCGGCGATGACGCCGCAGGTGTCGCAGTCGAACCCGAACTTGGCGCGTGTGTAGCCGACCTGTCGGATGGTTTCCCGGGCGAGCCCCGGGATGTCGACGTAGCAGGACGTCGTGATCTCGCCGGCCACGACCACCAGGCCGGTGGTCACCAGGGTCTCGCAGGCGACGCGACCCGTTGGGTCCTGGCCGATGATGGCGTCGAGCACCGCATCCGAGATCTGATCGGCGATCTTGTCCGGGTGCCCTTCCGTGACCGATTCCGACGTGAAAAGGTACTCCTCACGCGCCATCGAGCCCTCCTCCCCGGCTCCCGCGGGGTGAGCCGAACCGTTTTAGCACGCAGTCACGGCACGTTAGCACAGGGACTCCGAGGCCTCAAGGCGAATCATATGGAGGGAGCGCGGCGCCGGCAGACGAGCGACAGCTCGACCTCCCAGTCCGCGCCGGGCACGAGCTCGATCGGCCAGGCCACGAGGATGGCCGAGCCCTGGTAGATGCGCTCGAAGCCGGCTTCCGAGAGGGACACGGTCTCCACCGGCGCCCAGCCGAGGTCGCCGGGCCGGCTCCAGCCGACATCGACCTCCGCTCCCAGCCACTCGTCGACCATGGCGAGGTCGCGCGCGGCCTCGCGCCTGCCGCAACTGCCAAGGGACGGCTGCCCGGGCAGCCGGTAGAAGCGTCCCGGGGCGTCCCCCGCGGTGAGAGCCAGGTTGAGCTGCACGGCCCAGCGGGCGCGCAGCGTCTCGGCTCCGCTCCAGCGGAGCCGGTAGCGCGCGATCACGCCGGCGCCGACGTGCGCGATGCTCACCTGCTTGTCCACGGCGAGCGGCACGTCGCCGGCGGGCTCGAGGGCCAGACGGACCTCGGTGTGCGTGGTGGTCTCGGCCACCGCGTGGCGCATGCGGAGGGCGCCGAGCGCCACGCGCGCGGCCGGCCACGGATGGAGCGCGTCGAGGGGCGCCGGCCCGGGGGGAAACAGGCCGTCGAGCAGCGAGGCGCGCCGGAACGCGTCCTCGGCGAGCCGCGCGGCGAGGCCTGCCTCCTTGGCCTCCGGCGCGTCGTGGATGTTCCGCACGCCATCCGTCCGCTGACCCGGGGCATCCCGTTTCCTGAGCTGGCGGTGATACACCTCGCGGCGCCGCGCGAGCACGTCGGCCAGGTCCACGCCCGCGGGGAAGAACACCAGCTCGGTCAGGGTGCCGCCCGCCGCCGGCTCGACAGTGACGGCGAGCTCGGCGCTGCGCACGCGCACCTCGACCTGTCCGTCGCCGTCGAGGTCCCCCTCCTCCGTCATCCGCGCGGGCAGGGCGCCCGCGGCCACCAGGCGCGCCTCCGCGCCGGCCAGGGCAGTGCGCGCGGCCCGTCGCAGGTGGGGCAGATAGCAGCCGCCGAACACCCCGTGCCAGTAGGCGTCGTTGGCCTGCCCTCGCCACAGAAGCTCGCGCGCCTCGATGAGCGCGGGGTCGCCGGGCCGGGCGGCGAGGGCGTCGCGCACGCGGTGCGAGAGGCGGAGCATGCGCCAGTAGGCGTCGCCCACCTCCGGGTACTTCACGAGGAACCCCCGCCAGAACCCTCCACGGAGGAGCCGCACGAGCCGCTCGCCGTCGGGCAGCGCCCGCAGGCGCTCCGCGGTCTCCTCGAGGTCTAGGGCGGCGGCGGCGGGCAGCGACCACTCGCCCATCTCCGTGTACGACGCGGTCGGCAGATAGGCGCGCCCGGTCGCCGGCGCGCCGTCCAGGTAGCGCGAGAACGTGGTCACGGCGAGCCCGGGCGCGGCGGCGAGCGCCTCGAAGAAGCGCGGCAGCCATCGCTCCTTGTAGCAGAGGGCGTGGGTGCCGGGCCAGACGCCGAACTTCTCACCGTCGTCGACCAGCGTGACCGCGCCGGCGCCCTCGCGCGTGGCGAGGTAGCGCACGCTCTCCCCGGGATCCGAAAACGGCACCAGGTAGCGGAGCCGGCGGCTGATCGGGAACACGGCGAGCCGCGCCCCCTGCTCCTCGGTGAGGTAGTAGCCGCCGAGGGTCTCCGGGTCGAAGCCGACGAGGGCGAAGTGCTGGTCGTCGACCAGGACGAACTCGACGCCGGCCTCGACGAGGGCGCGCGGCAGATGCGGCTCCCAGACCCGCTCGGCCAGCCACATGCCGCGGGCGCGCACGCCGAGCTCGCGGCGCAGGAACTCGGTCAGGGCCTGGATCTGGCCGACCTTGTCCCAGTCCGGCAGCATCGGCAGCACCGGCTCGTAGAAGCCGCCGGTGAGGAGCTCCACGCGGCCGGCGGCGGCCAGCGTCCCGAGGCGGTCGAAGGTGGGGCGGGCGTGCTCGCGGAACCAGGCGAGGAGGCCGCCCGAGCAGTGCACGGTGATGGCGAGGTCGTCCACGTCGGCGAGGCAGCGCAGGAACGGGTCGTACGCCTGCACGGTCGCCTCGTGGACGACCGACTCGAAGTTGCCCACGGGCTGGTGGTTGTGGATGCCGAAGAGGAACGACCGCCGCTCACTCACGGCCGAGGTCGCGGTGGCGGACGAGCGGCGGGAACCCGAGCTTCTCGAGGCGTCCTCGGAGCGCCTCCACCACGGCCACCGACCGGTGCCGGCCGCCTGTGCAGCCGATCGCCACCGATAGGTAGGCTTTGCCCTCCCGCCGGTACAGCGGGAGGAGGAACTCGACCAGGCTGCCCAGCCGGTCGAGGAGCTCGCAGCTCTCCGCGTGCGAGAAGACGAAGTCCGCCACCGGCGCGTCCCGGCCGTCGAGCGCGCGCAGCCCGGAGACGAAGTGCGGGTTGGGCAGGAAGCGCACGTCGAAGACGAGGTCGGCGTCGTAGGGGATGCCGTGCTTGTAGCCGAACGAGACGAGCGACACCGTGAGCACGCCGGCCTCCCGGGGCGCGGCGTAGATGTTGATCAGCTGCTCCTTGAGCTGGTGCACGGTGAGGCCGGTGGTGTCGATGATGCGATCGGCCACCTCGCGCAGGTACGCCAGGGCCTTCCGCTCGGCCTGGATCCCGTCGCCCACGTTGCCGTCGCCGGCCAGCGGGTGGCGACGGCGGGTCTCGTGGTAACGCCGCACCAGCACCTCGTCGGACGCCTCCAGGAACAGGACCTCCGGGACGTGTCCCTTCCCGCGGAGCTCCTGGAGGATCTCCAGGAGGTGGTCGAGGTACGCGCCCTCCCGCACGTCCACGCCGAGCGCGATCTTGCGGATGTCGCGGTGGGAGTGGCCGCACAGCTCGACGAACGTCGGGATCAGGGTCGTGGGCAGGTTGTCCACGCAGAAGTAGCTCAGATCCTCGAGGCACTTGATGGCGTAGCTCTTCCCCGCCCCGCTGAGCCCCGTGATGATCACGAAGCGGAGCGCGTCCGTCTCGATGGGAACCGGGGACAGGCTCACGCGACCGGCTCGATGAGGCCGAGGCCGCCGTCCTTGCGGCGGTACAGGACGTTGACGGCCTCGGTGCGCGCGTTCTCGAACACCAGGAACTGCTCGCGCCCGAGCCGGAACTGCTCCACCGCTTCCTCGACGGACATGGGCTTCGGCGCGACCTGCCGGACCACGAGGTCGCGGACGGCGGGTGGCGTCGCCGGCGCGGCGGGGGCAAGGGGCCGGCGCACCCCCGCGCGCCGCGCCTTGTGAGCGCGCGCCCGGTCCTTGGCCTGGCGCACCTGGCGGGCGAGCGCAGCCACGGCCAGGTCCACCGCGACGGCGAGATCCTCGTCGGTCTCCGCGCTGTGGAAGGTGTGGTGCTTGGCCACCAGGCTCAACGCCGCCGTCCGCCGATGCTTCTCGCGCGAGAGCACGATGCGCGCCTCGAGGGGCTTCGGGGTCAGGCGCTCGAGCTTGGCGAGACGGCGCGAGAGGGCGTCCTTGTAGGTCGTCGAGATCGTGAGGCCGCGCGCGCTGATGATGAGCTGCATGGCGGCGTGACCGACTAGCGCTTCCGGGGGACGAGCCGCCGCTGGTGGGACGGCAGGATGTTCAGCTCCTCGCGGTACTTCGCCACGGTGCGCCGAGCGATGTTGAGCCCCTTCGCGTGCAGCGCGCCCGCCACGTCCTGATCGGACAGCGGCTTGCCGGAGTCCTCGGCCTCGACCAGGTCCCGGATCATCTTCTTCACCGACACCGACGACACCACCTCGCCGTTGCTCGAGGGGATGCCGCTGTGGAAGAAGTACTTGAGCTCGAACAGGCCCTGCGGCGTCTGCACGTACTTGTTGGTCGTCACGCGGCTGATCGTGGACTCGTGCATGCCGATGTCCTCACCCACGTCGCGGAGGGCGAGCGGACGCAGGTGCGTCAGGCCCTTGTCGAGGAAGTCGCGCTGGAACTTGACGAGGCTGTGCGCGACCTTGCGGAGGGTGCGCTGCCGCTGCTCCACGCTCTTGATGAGCCAGAGGGCGGAGCGGACCTTCTGCTCCACGAACGACTTGTCCTCGCCGGCGGAGCCGCGCAGGAGCGACCGGTAGAGCGAGTTCACGCGCAGGCGCGGGATGCCTTCCTCGTTGAGGATCACCACGTACTCCCCGCCCACCTTCTGCACCGTCACGTCGGGCGAGATGTAGCGCGACTCCACGATGGCGAAGCGGCGGCCCGGCTTCGGCTCCAGGCCCTGGATCTCCTCGATCGACTCCATGATCCGGTCCACCGGAAGCTTCATGACCCGGGCGATCTCGGCGTACCGGCGGCGCTCGAGGTCGTCGAGATGACGCTCGAGGATCTCCACCGTCACCGGGTCGGGCATCGGGATCGGCGCGGATCTGGAGCAGCAGGCACTCCTGGATGCTGCGCGCGGCCACGCCGGTGGGATCGAAGCCCTGCACCAGCGCGAGCACCTTCTGCCACGTCCTCGGCGGGCTGGCCCACGAGCCCGGCGATCTCGCCGACCTCGGCGCGGAGGTAGCCGTCGTCGTCCAGGTTGCCGATGATGCTCTCGCCGATGCCGATGATCGTCTCGTCGTCGGTGGCGTGCCGGAGCTGCTCGGTAAGGTGCTCGGTGAGCGAGGTCTCACGGCTGCCGAGGTTCTCGAACGGCATCTCCTCCCGCTCCTCGGTGGAGACGGGGGTACGCTCGTCGTGCTGGTCCCACATCGCCGAGGTCAGGTCGAAGGGCAGGTCGGAGGCGCGCTCCTCCTCGACCGTGCTCGTCTCCTTCGACACCGGCTCCGTGACCCCCGGCGCGGTCATGGGCTCCATCTGCTCGGCCACCTGCTCTTCCTGCGGGGCGTCCGGGCTGTTGTCGGGGGTGACCTCCTCGAGCAGGGGGTTCTCGTTGAGCTCCTGCTCGACGACCTCCTTCAGCTCGAGGGTGGAGAGCTGCAGGAGCTGGATGGCCTGCTGCAGCAACGGGGTCATGACGAGCCGCTGGGTCTGGCGCAAGGCAAGTCGCATGGCTCAAGCCTTTTTCGAGATGGGGGGGAGCGGCGCCGCTCCTCCCCCATGCCCCCCCACCACAACGTTTCGTGCGTGGGAGGCAGATGTCATTCCTGGCCGGTGGCTTCTCATCCGGACCATCGTCGCTGCTCCTCCCCTCGCGGCTCGTCCGAGCTCGCTCCGCTCACAGGGAGAACTTCTCACCGAGGTAAATCTCGCGGACGCGCGGGTTCTGGGCCAGCTCCGACGCGGTGCCGGCGGCCAGGATCTGGCCGTCGTACAGGATGTAGGCACGGTCGGTGATGGCCAGCGTCTCGCGGACGTTGTGATCGGTGATGAGGACCCCGATGCCGCGCTCCTTCAGCCGCGCGACGATCTCCTGGATGTCGCCGATGGCGATGGGGTCGATGCCGGTGAAGGGCTCGTCGAGCAGCAGGTATCGGGGCTGGGTCACGAGCGCGCGTGTGATCTCGAGGCGCCGCCGCTCGCCCCCCGACAGCGTGAAGGCCTTGTGGCGGGCCAGCGGCGCGAGGTCGAGCTCGTCGAGCAGCTCGCGCAGGCGCTCGCTTCGCTCGGTCTCGTTGAGGTCGAGGGTCTCGAGGATGGCGAGCAGGTTCTCCTCGACCGTGAGCTTCCGGAACACCGACGACTCCTGCGGCAGGTAGCCCATGCCCTGCCGGCAGCGCATGTACATCGGGAGATCCGTGATGTCCTGCCCCTCGAGGAAGATGCGCCCGCCCTCGGGCCGCAGCAGCCCCACGATCATGTAGAACGACGTGGTCTTGCCCGCGCCGTTCGGCCCGAGCAGCCCGACGACCTCGCCCCGGTGGATGTCGAGGCTCACGCGGTCGACCACCAGCCGGCTGCGGAACCGCTTGATCAAGCCCTGGGCGATGAGGCCTTCCATGCGAATGCACGCTTAGGGAAACGTGGTGGCGCTTGGGCTTCGCGCGGGATCGATGATCGACTGCACGCTTATGGACAGATGGTGGCGCTTGGCGTTCGCATGGGATCGACTGCGTTGCGGCCCGAAGCGCCCCCGCGCCCCCGGCCGCGGACGACCCGCGCGGGACAGCTCCGATATCTGGCCGTTCGGTCAGGAGCATGTCTTGGCGGGCTTGGGGGCACCGTCGGGGGGCTTGGGCTGGTCGTCGCGCTTCTGGTGGAAGACGGCCTTCACGCGTTCCTGGCGGCCGCCCTCGACCACGCTCCGGTCCTCGGCCATGTACATCGTGATGCGCTCGCCGGTGACCACGTTGTCGTCCTGCCACACGCGCGCGTTGCCGATCAGGATCACGCGCTGCTCGGCGTCGTAGTACTCGGCGCGGCGCGCGGTGCCGGTGCGGCAGTCCTTGGTGATGATGCGGACGCTCCCCGTGGACACCGTCCGCACGATGCGATCGCCCGACGCGTCCAGGTACACCTCCAGGCGGTCCGCGTACTGGACGGAGCCGTCCTGACGTGCCACGACGTTGCCGGTGAAGATGACGAGGCCTTCCTTCTGGAGCGACTCGAGCTGGTCCGCATCGACCGTCACCGGCTGCGCCTGCTTGCCGGTGGCCGCGGGCTCGCTCGTGCCCGCCTTGCCACCCGCGTCGGCCGGCCGCGACGGTCCGGAGGCCGCCGGGCTGGGCGCCGTCGGGCTCGAGGCCGCGGGGCGACGCGGCGTGGACGACTGCGCGCTCGCCTCGTCGGGCGCCACCACGGCGAGCGTCAGGGCCGCCGCGAGTGCCACCGCGAGCCCGGCCATCGCGCGCGTGCTCATCGGCCGGCCTTCGCGTCGAACACCGCGCGCACCGGACCCTTCACCGTCGTGATCTGCTTGTCCACGAACGCCTCCAGTCCGCCACCCTTCACCACCGCGCCCGGGCGGTACAAGGTGACGGGCTCGTTGGTCCAGGCGCGCTGCTCGGTGCCTTGCCAGGACAGCCGCGTCGTCTCGAGCCGGAGACCGTCGCTCGACACCAGGACGACATTGCCTCGCAGCTCCACGTCCTTGCTCGCCTGCACCATTTCCGCCTCGTCTCCCGTGACCGTCCAGGTCTGGCCGCCCTTCTCGATGCCGATCCGGACCTTCTTCAGGATGGTCTTGCCCGACTGCTCGAACGTCTCGGCCTGGGCAGCGTCGAGCTGCCACTTGGTGCCGTCACGCCCCTCCTCGCGGAGCTGGACCTCCTTGACCCGGTAATCGGCTTTCGTCGGCTCCGACTGGGCGACCTCCGACCGCGTGGCCCGCCCCTTTGCGACCAGCATGGTGACGATGGTCGCCACGAAGAGGACCACACCTATGAGGATAACGCGCGCGACGAACCTGGTATGCAAAATCAATACCACCCTAGCACACGATGCGGCGGCGGCGCAACGAGAAGACTGACGCCGGTTTTGGGCTCGGTGTCTAACTTCTCGACGGTGGCCAGGCCCCCCGGGCCTTCAAGAGCAACTCTACCGCCTCCCTCACCGCTCCCGCGCCGCCGTGGCGGCTCGCCACCCAGTCGGCGGCGCGCCGCACCTCGGCCACCGCGTTGCCGGGAGCCAGCGCGAGGCCCGCGAGACGCATCGGCGCGAGATCCGGGAGGTCATCGCCCATCACCGCCACCTCCGGCGCCGCGACGCCGAGCCGGGACATCGTCGCGGCGAGCACCGCGCCCTTGTCCGAGACCGCCTGGTGCACCTCGGTCACGCCCAGCTCGGCGAGGCGCCGCGTCACCGCGGGCGAGGCGCGGCCGGAGATGACGGCCAGCTCGAGGCCGGCGCGCCGCGCCTCGACCAGGGCCAGGCCGTCCTGCACGTCGAAGCGCTTCCACTCCTCGCCAGACGGGCCGTACAGGAGTCCGCCGTCGGTGAGGACGCCGTCAACGTCGAGGACGAGGAGCTTGACCCGGGCCGCGCGCGCGGCGAGCGTCCGGCGAGGGCGCGCGGCCACGGCTAGTGAGCCCCGCGCATGAGACGGTAATGCCGAGCGGGGGGACGGTAGAGGGCCGTGGCAGTGACCGTATTCTGCGGGGTCACAAGACGATCTTCGCGCGCAGGATGTCGTGCAGGTGGATGACGCCCTCGGGGCGTCCGAGCGCGTCGGTGATGACGAGGCTCGTGATGGGGCGGGGCTCGTGCGCTTCCATCGCGTCGAGGGCGCGCACGGCGAGCTCGTCGCGGCCCACGCGCGAAGGGTTCGTCGTCATGCACTCGGCCACCGTCCGGTCGAGCAGCGCGCCGCCCGCGAGCTGGAGCCGCCGCAGGTCGCCGTCGGTGAGGATGCCGACGAGCCGGCCCTCGGCGTCGGTCACCGTGGTCATGCCGAGCTGCTTGGACGTCATCTCCTCGATCGCCTGCTTCATCGTCGCGGTGTCGGCCACGCAGGGCACCGCGTCGCCCGTGTGCATCAGGTCCGAGACCCTGAACAGCGACTTCCACCCGAGGCTGCCCGCGGGGTGCACGGCGGCGTAGTCCTCCGGACCGAGCCCGCGCGTCTCGAGGAGGGCCATGGCGAGGGCGTCGCCCATGGCGAGGGCGGCGGTGGTGCTGGAGGTCGGGGCCAGGTTCATCGGGCACGCTTCCTCGGGCACGCCCACGTCCACGACGACGTCCGACTGCCGCGCGAGCGACGACGCCGGATCGCCGGTCAGGAGCACGAGGGGAACGCCGAGGCGCTTGATCACGGGCAGGAGGGCGAGCACCTCGCCGGTCTCACCCGAGTTCGACAGCGCGAGGACGACGTCGTCACGGGCCACCATCCCCAGATCGCCGTGCACGCCCTCGGCGGGGTGGAGGAAGTAGGCGGGCGTTCCGGTGGACGCGAGCGTGGCCGCGATCTTCCGCCCCACGTGGCTGGACTTGCCCATGCCGGTGACGATCACCCGCCCGCGGCACCGGTAGAGCTGGTCGACGGCGTCGAGGAAGCGCGCATCGAGCCGCTCGGCCACGGCGCGGATGGCCTCCGCCTCGAGGCCGAGCACGCGCCGGGCGAGCGCGAGGAGATCTCGAGGCGCCATCACCCGCCCAGCCCCGCGCGGATCGCCCGGATCTCGTCGAGCAGGCGCGGCAGGTCGTCGAGCCGGAGCATGTTCGGGCCGTCGGACAGCGGCCGCCCGTCGGGCAGGGTCCGGTCGGGATCCTCGTGCATCTCCATGAAGAGCGCGTCCACCCCCACCGCGACGGCGGCGCGCGCGAGGGCGGCCACGTACTGGCGCTCGCCGCCCGAGCGCGTGCCCTCGCCCCCGGGGAGCTGCACGGAGTGGGTGGCGTCGAACACCACCGGATAGCCCATCGCCTGCATGATGGGCAGGCCCCGGAAGTCCACGACCAGGTTGTTGTAGCCGAAGCTCGTGCCGCGCTCGGTGAGCAGGATACCCTCGTTGCCGGTGGACCGGACCTTGTCGACCATGTTCGACATGTCGCGCGGCGCGACGAACTGCCCCTTCTTCACGTTCACCGGCTTACCGGTGCGCCCGCACGCCAGCAGCAGGTCGGTCTGGCGGCACAGGAAGGCCGGCACCTGGAGGACGTCGAGCACCTCGGCCGCCGGCTCCACCTCGGACACGTCGTGCACGTCGGAGAGCACGGGGAGCCCGGTGACCGCCTTCACCTTCCTCAAGATCCGCAGCCCCTCCACGAGGCCGGGGCCGCGATACGAGCGGACGGAGAACCGGTTGGCCTTGTCGTAGGACGACTTGTAGACGAACGGCACGCCCGCCGAGTCGGTGATCCGCTGGAGCCGCTCGGCCACCATCAGGGCGTGGCGCTCGCTCTCGATCGCGCACGGGCCGCCGATGACGGCGAGCGGCGAGCCGCCGCCGACGGCGACACCGCCGATCCTGACGACGCGTGTGCCCGTCACGGCGCCCCCTGATGATCGAGCGCGGCCCGGACGAACGCGGCGAACAGCGGATGCGGCTGCCACGGCCGCGACAGGAACTCGGGATGGAACTGTCCGGCCACGAACCACGGATGGTCGGGCAGCTCGATGATCTCCACGAGCTGCTTTTCGGGCCAGATGCCGGAGATGCGCAGCCCGTTCTTCGCCAGCAGCTCGACGTAGTCGTTGTTCACCTCGTAGCGGTGACGGTGCCGCTCCTGGATCACGCCCTGCCCGTAGGCGCGCGAGGCCGCGCTGCCCTCCTCGAGGGCGACGGGATAGAGGCCGAGCCGCATGGTGCCCCCCTTGAGGGCGACGTCCCGCTGCTCGGGCAGGAGGTCGATCACGTTGTGCGGCGCCGCCGGCACGAACTCCGTGGAGTTCGCGCCCTCGAGCCCGCACACGTGCCGCGCGTACTCGATCACCGCGCACTGCATGCCGAGGCAGATCCCGAAGTACGGCACCCCCTGCTCGCGGGCGTGCCGGATGGCCTGGATCTTTCCCTCGATCCCGCGGTCGCCGAAGCCGCCGGGCACGAGGAGGCCGTCGAGGCCCTCGACGTGGCCGCGCAGGCCCTCGCGCTCGAGGCGCTCGGCGTCGACCCAGGCGATCTCCACCGCCGCCTCGTTGGCGATGCCCCCGTGCGTCGAGCGCCTCGTAGAGGCTCTTGTACGAGTCCTTCACCTCGATGTACTTGCCGACCACGCCGATGCGCACGCGGCGGCGCGGCGCCTTCACGCGGCGGACGATCTCCTCCCAGCGGGACAGGTCGGCCGGGCGTTCGGGCAGGCCCGAGGAGCCGCAGGATGCTCTCGTCGAGGCCCTGCTCGTGGAAGGCGAGCGGCACCTCGTAGATCGTGTCCACGTCACGGGCGGCGACGACCGCGTCCTCCTCGACGTCGCAGAAGAGGGCGATCTTCGACTTGATCGACGGCGTCAGCGGATGGTCCTTGTCCGTCCGGCACAGCAGCACGTCGGGCTGGATGCCGATCGCGCGCAGCTCCTTGACCGAGTGCTGGGTGGCCTTGGTCTTGAGCTCCTGCGCGGCCTGGATGAAGGGCACGAGGGTCAGGTGCACGTAGATGACGTTGTCCTTGCCCACGTCCTTCTTGAGCTGGCGCACCGCCTCCAGGAAGGGCAGGCTCTCGATGTCGCCGACCGTGCCGCCGATCTCGACGATCACCACGTCCACGTCGGCCGCCACCTTCCGGATCGAGGCCTTGATCTGGTCGGTGATGTGGGGGATCACCTGCACGGTGCGGCCCAGGTAGTCGCCGCGCCGCTCCTTCTCGATCACCGTGCCGTACACCTTGCCCGTCGTCACGTTGCTGTCGCGGGTCATGCGCGCGGAGGTGAAGCGCTCGTAGTGCCCGAGGTCGAGGTCCGTCTCGCCCCCGTCGTCGGTGACGTAGACCTCTCCGTGCTGGTAGGGGCTCATCGTCCCCGCGTCGACGTTGATGTACGGATCCATCTTCTGGAGGGTCACGCGATAGCCGCGCGCCTCCAGGAGCGATCCGATCGACGCGGCGGCCAGACCCTTGCCGAGCGACGAGATGACCCCGCCGGTCACGAACACGAATTTCGGCGTCACCGGAACTCTCCTTTCTTGTCTTGACGGCCGACCCGCCGCGCGGCGCGGAGCGCCCTCCTGATCCGGGCGGCGCGGGCTCCCGGCACGTCGAGGCGGTCCAGGCAGCGTCGCGCCACCGTGGGCGGCTGGTCCAGCAGGAGCGCCACGCAGGCGAGCTCCGCCGGGTCGAGCGCCGCACCGGCGCGTCGCGCCCGGTCGGCGAGACGGCGCGCGGCGTCGAGCCGGGCCGTCACGCCCCCGGTCACGCGGTAGCGCGCGTCCCAGAGACGGAACGCGCCCCATCGCGCGAGGCGACGCAGAGCGGACCAGCCGGCGGGATCGGCGGCGGTCTCGACCAGCTCGGCCCACAGGCGCGCGCCGGCCAGCGCCGGGTACGCGCGGATGCCGAGGGCCAGCCGCAGGGATCGCGTGGCCAGCGGGTCGAGGCGGAAGCCGAGCCGCGCCGCGCAGCGGGCGGCGCGGAAGACGCGCGAGGGATCCTCCACGAACGACAGCGGATGCCGCGGGCGGATGCGGCGGCCCGCCAGGTCGCGCTGGGCGCCGGGAAGGTCGACGAGCCGGCCGGAGCCTGGCGAGAGGCACAGCGCCATGGCGTCGATCGTGAAATCCCGCCGTGCGAGATCCTCGTCGAGGGACGCGGGCCGGACTTCGGGGAGCGCGCCCGGCGCCGCGTAGCGCTCGCGACGCGGCGCCGCCACCTCCACGCGGCCGAGCGGATCGCCGTCGGGGCTGGTCCCTCCGTCGATCGACAGGGCGCGGGAGCGCGGGTGCGCGCGCGCCTGCCCGCGGATCTCCGCGGCGAGGCGGCGCGCGTACGCGTGCGCGTCACCGTCCACCACGAGATCGACGCCGGCGGCGCGACGGCCGAGGAGGAGATCGCGCACGATGCCACCGACCGCGCGGACGGAGACGCCCTCGCTCTCCGCGATCTTGGCGGCCACGCGGAGGAGCCAGCGATGCGCGTCGCCCAGGTCGTCGAGCCGATGCGCGACGGACAGGGCCGGTCGCGCCATCGCCCCGTCGGCGGCGTCCACCACGCCCGCGACGCGCCGGCCGCGGCGCACCAGCACCATCGGCGCGCCGTCGGCGAGGATGCGCCGCACCGCGATCTCCGTCACTTCCCCACCGACCACGGGCAGGTCGGGCCAGGCCACGTCGGACAGGGGCCGCGCGCCGAGCCCCCACGCCACCGCGCGCTCGATGTCGTCGCGCCGCGCCGCGGACCGGCGCCCCGCCAGCACGGTCCGGGCGCCGGTCGCGGCGCGCGAGGGCGAGCGCGCGGGCGAGCGGCGTCCGCGGGGCGCACGCCACCACACGACTCATCAGGCCGGCGGCCCCCGGCTCCACCTGCGGGTACACGCTGCCGGGCCGGGCCATGGTCAGCGTCCCCCCGCGGCGGACACCGCGCGCGCCCGGCCGACGGCGCGCGCTCGCGGGTGGAATCGCCGGTACATGTCGCGCACCGCGGCCGACGGCAGGTGCGTGTAGATCTGCGTCGTCGAGATGTCCGCGTGACCGAGCATGGCCTGCACCGAGCGCAGGTCGGCGCCGCGCTCGAGCAGGTGGCTCGCGAAGCAGTGGCGCAGCGTGTGCGGCGAGACGGGCACGCGGAGGCCGGCGCGTCGCGCCGCGCGCTTGAGGATGCCCCAGAGGGCCTGACGCGAGAGCGGCCGGCCCCGTGGATTCAGGAAGACCGTCCCCGGATCGGCGCGGCGCACGAGGGCAGGACGCGCGGTGCCGAGGTAGAAGCGCAGCCACGAGAGCGCCTGCGCGCCCACCGGGACGAGACGCTGGCGGCTGCCCTTCCCCGTGCAGACGACGTAGCCGGCGGGCACGTTGACGTCGTCCAGGCGGAGCGCGGTCAGCTCGGACGCGCGCATGCCGGTGGCGTAGAGCAGCTCGAGCATCGCGCGGTCGCGGAGCCCGTCGGGCCGCGTGGTGTCCGGGCTCTCGACGAGCGCGACGACGTCGTCCACCGACAGCGTCCGCGGCAGCCGCCGCGTCGCGCGCGGCCGCTCGACGTGCTCGGTGGGATCGCGCGCGAGCCCGCCTTCCTCGACGAGGAACCGGTAGAGGCCGCGGATCGCCGAGAGACGGCGGCCCGCCGAGCGCGCCGCGAGCCCGCGGCGCCGGAGCGAGGAGAGGTACTCGGTCACGTCGGTCATCGAGGCGACGCCGACGCCGCAGCGGCGTCCGGCGAGGAAGCGCTCGTAGTCGGCGAGGTCGCGACGGTAGGCGAGCAGGGTGTTGCGGGAGGCCCCCCGCTCCACCTGGAGGGCCCCGAGGAACTCCGCCACCTCCGCCATCACGGACGCTGCGTGGCGGGTCGAGGCGGGGAGCCTGGGTGCGGGGACCGCGCGGGCGCCGGCCGCGCGGGGCCGGACGTGACGACGCCCCGGCGGTGGCGCTCTCGACTGCTGCGGCCGGCCACGGCCAGGGCGCGCTCTTCGTACGGCAGGGGCATGGGGAAGTCTATCACCCGCTCCAGCGCGAAGGCAAGGCGTGAGCCCCGCGCATCAGACCAATGCCGAGCGGTGGGACTGTAGAGGCCCGTGGCGGTTACCGCACTCTGCGAGGGTCAGCGCGGTCGCCGCGACGGAGCATCGCGCGCAGGTCGGCGATCTCCGGCGCGCGCAGCGCCGCCGCCGTGACGAGGAAGAGCGCGAGGCCGCCCGCGATCGCCGCCGCGGTGACGCCGAGCGTGCCGAGCATGCCGCTTGCGGCCGGCGCGAGCCAGAGGCACCAGGCGGCGAGCGGCACGCTGGCCGCGAGCGTCCGCGCGAGCGACCACGTGAGGGCGGCCCCGTCGAGCGGGCCGACCCGGCGACCGAGCATCCAGAGGAGACCGGCCAGGCTCACGTAGGACGACAGCGAGGAGGCCAGCGCGAGCCCGGCGTGCTCGAGCGGCCGCATCAGCACCAGCGCGAACATCACGTTCGCGGCGACGGCGAGGAACCCGACGCGCACCGGCGTCCGCGTGTCGCCGATCGCGTAGAAGGCCTGGGCCACGATGCGCGTGGCCGAGAAGGCGGGGAGGCCGACGGCATAGCCGGCGAGGGCCTGCGCGGTGGCCGCGGCGTCGGCGGCGGCGAACTGCCCGCGCTGGAACAGGAGCTCCACGATGGGCCGCCCGAGGGTGAGGAGGCCGGCGGTGGCGGGCACGGCGACGAAGGCGGAGAGGCGGAGCGCGAAGCCCACCGTCTCGGCGAGCCCGCGCCGGTCGCCCCGCGCGGCCTGCGCGGACATGCCGGGCATGACCGCGGTGGCCAGCGCGATGCCGAACACGCCGAGGGGGAACTCCATCACGCGGTCGGCGTAGTAGAGGAACGAGATCGCGCCACGCGGCAGGAGGGACGCGAGGAACGTGTTCACGAGCACGGTGATCTGCACCGCGGCGAGGCCGAAGGCCGCGGGTCCCAGCCGGCGCGTGACGGTCACGAGGGCGGGATGGCGCCACTCCCCCGAGGGCGTGAGGGGCAGGCCGAGCCGGCGGATCTCCGGCACCTGCACGAGGAGCTGGCCGAGGCCGCCCACGAGCACGCCCACGGCGAGGGCCATCACGGGCGGCTCGAAGTGGCGGGCGAGGAGCAGCACCGACGCGATCATGCCCACGTTCAGCACCGCGGGCCCGAGCGCCGCGGTGAAGAAGCGCCGGTGCGTGTTGAGGATGCCGGCGGCGAGGGCGGCGAGCCCCACCAGGATGAGGTACGGGAACATCAGCCGCGTCAGACGCACGGCCAGGCCCAGGAGCGACGGATCGGTCGTCCAGCCCGGCGTCATCACCGCGACGATCCACGGCGCCAGCGCCATCCCGAGCGCGGTCACGAGACAGAGGGTGAGCGTGCCGGCGCCGAGCACGGCGCGGAGCATCCGGTCGAAGGCGTCGCGGCCGCCGCGGACGAGGTGCTCGGTGAAGACGGGGATGATCGCGGTGGACAGCGCGCCCTCGGCGAGGAGCCGCCGGAGGAGGTTCGGGATGCGGAACGCCACGAAGAAGGCGTCGGTGGCCGCGCCGGCGCCGAAGGCCCGCGCCACCACCATGTCCCGCACGTAGCCGAGGACGCGGCTCGCCAGCGTGGCGAGCCCGATGCTCCCCACCGCCGACATCACGCCCGCGTTCGCCTCGCGCGAGCCGTCGCTCATCGGAGGCGCTCCGGAAGGGACAAACTCCTTGACACCCTCAGCATCGCCCAGTAACGTCAGGGGTCGGCTCGAAGAACATCACGCCGAAGTTCATCACGCCAAGGAGGAGCATCACCGTGGCCAATACCCGATCCGCCATCAAGCGGATAAAGACGAGCGAGAAGCGGCGAGTCCGCAACCGCTCCATCCGGAGCAACGTCCGCACGGCGACGCGGAGCGCGCGGGCCGCGGTGGAGTCCAAGGCCGCTGGCGCCCCGGCCAGCCCCGAGGCGACCGCGGCGGTCCGCGCGGCGATGCGGGCCATCGACAAGGCGGTCAGCCGCGGCGTCCTCCATCGCAACACCGCCGCCCGCCGCAAGTCCACGCTCGCCCGCACGCTCAACTGACCAGCCCGCATCATCGCGCATGACCGTGGACCTCGAGCAGGCCGCTGGGCCGCCGAGCCTGTTCATGCATCGGTCGGACTCATGACCCTCGCAGAATGCGGTAACCGCCACGGGCCTTTACAGTCCCACCGCTCGGATTGGTCTGATGCGCGGGGCTCACGAGCCGCCCCGGCGGCCGTCGGCCAGGCCGCGCAGCAGGGCGATGGCCGCGTCGCGGATCGTCTCCCCTCCTCGCTCCCCGTAGAGGCTCGCGCACGCGACGTAGCTCGGCCGGTCGAACGCGTCCGGCGCGAGGAAGTAGCCATGGTAGTCGTTGGACACGCCGGCCACGAGCACGCCCGCGAAGCGGCTCCGTCCCGACGCCTTGATGTCCTGGCCGAGGCGCGTCTGTAGCTCCCCCGGGATGGTGACCCACGCGGTGCGCCCGAGCACGCCGGCCACCAGCTCGATGGGCGGGCGCAGCGCGTCGCCCAGCCCGACGTAGAGCCAGCGCGGGACCAGGCGGCCCAGGCAGTTCCGCACGCGCACCGCGGCGGGCGGCAGCGTCGCCTGCCCCGCGAGCACGGCGAGGCGCGCCTCGGCCTCCGGCGCCACCTGGTCCCACGCGGCGAGCGCGGCGGTCGACAGCGCGAGGCCGGCCTCGCGCACGCCGCTCCAGCCGTGGCGCACCGGGCTCACGTCGCCCACCGCGCCGTTCACGAACAGGGCGGGCGCGTCCAGCCGCCGCTCGATGCGCGCCGAGGCGTCGGCCATGAGGTCTCCCGAGATCAGGCGGTTGGCCTTCCCCAGCGCCGTGCCGTGGATCGCGTAGTTCCACAGCATCGCGACCGGCCGGCCGTCCGTCGTGACCACCTTGACCAGGGCGAGCTCCGGGTCGAGCGGCGCGCCTACCCGGCTCCGGGCCAGCCCCGTCACGTCGACGCGTCCCGATCCGACCAGGGCGGGCGCCTTCCGCGCCTCCGCCTCGCGCGCCGCGCGCTCGAGGCCGTCGAGAATTCGCGCGCGCACGTCGACGGAGAGCCGGTCCAGCGCGATCAGCGAGAACAGCGCCGAGCGCCCGAAGGCCCCGGGGCCCGAGTGGGTGTGCGACGCGGACACGATCACCGCCGCGTACTCGTGGCCCGCGCGCGCCAGGCGCTCCCGCAGCTCGGCGGTGAGCGCCGGATCGATCCCGACGAGATCGACGGTGAGCCACAGGACGCGCGTCGCGTCGCCCTCGACGGCGAGGGCCCGCGCGCGCGGGGCGTCGTGAACGCCCCTGGACGGCCGGAACCAGAACGCCGGCCCGCCACCGAACAGGCGCGGGAACCACGCGCGCCGCGGAAACCCGCCGTAGCCCGCCAGCGGCGTGCCCTCGGGCAGCCCGATCTCCACCGAGGCCGAGCCGGCAGAGAGCGCGGACGCCGGGCCGGGGCCCACGGCCAGCGTGGTCGCCGCGGCGAGGAGGAACGCGCCGAGGCCGCGCCGTCGCCGACCGGTCACGCGAGGGGGGGACAGGGGCGCCAGCGTGGCGCGAGGACGGACACGCGCGATGTCACCCGCGGAGCGGGCGCTGACGGCGGTGCGTGGAAGAAGGGCGGGACGACGCACACGCGAGATGTCACCCGCGGGGCCGAAGCTGATTGCGGTGCGTGGAAAAAAGACGCGAGGCCGCACACGCGCGATGTCACCCGTTTGGGCCGAAGCTGGCTGCGGGGCGTGGAAAAGGGGCACACAGCTCCGAGACGAGGAGCGCCAGCTCGGCGCGGGGCGCGCCCCCGGACTTGAGGCGCCGCTCGACGTCCCAGCACAGCTCCAGGCGGCGCCGGGCCGCCTCGGCCGGCGTGGACTGCGCGAGCGTCATCACCGCGGCCACCCCCGCGGGCGGTCGCCGCAGGGCGCGCCCGATCTCGTCGGCGGGCCGCCCGCGCCGGAGCGCGTCCGACGCCTGCCACACCGCGCGCGTCTCGCGGACGATCATGCCGAGGATGGCGAGCGGCTCCTCGCCGGCGTTCAGGAGCTGGCCGAGCACGGCGAGCGCTCCCGCGCGATCGCGCCGCTCGAGGGCGCGCGTGAGGTCGAAGACGTGCCGGAGGCGGTGCTCGCCGACGACGGCGCGCACCTCGTTGACGGTCACGCGCCGGTTCTGGGCCCCGCCCGCCACCGCCGCCTTCTCGACCTCGCCGCAGAGCGTCGTGAGGTCGTCCCCCACGAGCTGGACGAGCAGGCTCGCCGCGTCCTCGCCGAGCTCGAGCCCGTCGGCGGCCGCGCGCGCGCGGAGCCAGCTCACCACCGCGCGCCCCACCGGACGCGGCAGGCTCACCACGCCCGCGGCGGGAACGGCTCGCGCCAGCCAGTGGCTCCCGGGCAGCTCCTGCTCGACGAGGAACAGCAGGACGGTGGCGGGGTTCGGCGCCGCGACGTAGGCCACGAGCGGCTCGGCCTGCTTGGGGCCCAGGCCCTCGGCCCCCCGCACCGCGACGAGGCGCCGCGGAGCGAGGAACGGCATGGTCAGGGCGGAGCGCGCGATCGCCTCGGCGCCCGCCTCGCGCGCCTCCAGGACCTCGCGCGAGAGCGTCGGCGTCCGCGCCCTCCGGGAACAGGGCGCGCGTGACGCGGGCGAGCGCATCGTCGAGGAGCAGCGGCTCGGGCCCCGCGAGGAGCAGCACGGGCGGAAGATCGCCGCGCTCCACGAGCTTCACGAAGGCCCCGTGGTCCATCGGGCGGCTAGAACCGGTCGATGGCGAGGGCGGCGATCCGGCGGCCGATCACCGCCGCCGCCTCTCGCACCGCGCCCTCCTCGCGTCCGATGGTCGCGCTCGCCGTGCCCGCCTGGCCGACGACGCGGAAGTCGCCCCGCTCCTGCAGCCCGTCCTGCTGCCAGAGGAACCCGCCGCGCCGCACGTCGCGGAAGCGCACGTTCAAGGTCACGAGGAGCCGGTACTCCTGGATGTTGAGCTGGCGATCGTAGGCGAGCGCCTGGAGCGCGTAGCCGACGATCTCCCCCTCGAGGACCGAGTCGGCCTCGGCGAGGGGCACGACCCTGAGGCGGCCGGCGCTCGAGAACGCGTCGACCACCGCGGCGGTGATCGTGCTCTCGACGGCGGGCTCCTGGGTGCGGTTCACGAAGATCGGCACGGCGACGGTCTTGACGTGGGACGGCAGGTTGCCCTGGAAGCTGTAGCCGCAGGCGCCGAGGGCGAGCGCGACGGCCGCGAGGAGGGCCGCGAGCCGCTCCCCGCCGCGGGGCCGGCCGCGTCCGGCGCCCGTCATCGCCGGGTGACGACGTTGACCAGCCGCCCGGGCACCACCACGACCTTGTCCACCTCGCGGCCGTCGATCCAGGGGCGCACCTTCTCGTCGGTGAGGGCGCGGTCGCGGACCTCGCCGTCCGCCGCGCCGGCATCGACGGTGAGGCGGGTCCGGACGCGGCCGTCGACCTGGACGACGATCACGACCTCCTCGCGCTCGCGCGCCGCGGCGTCGGCGGCGGGCCACGGCCGCGTGAACAGGCTCTCGCGGTGCCCGAGCGCCGACCACAGCTCCTCGGTGATGTGCGGGCACACCGGGCCGAGCAGGAGCAGCGTGGTCTCCACCGCCTCGCGCAGCAGGGCCTGGCGCTCTCCCGCCCCCACGGTGTCGAGCGACGCGCGCTCGAACTCGGTGAGCGCGTTGACGAGCTCCATGATCGCGCTGATCGCGGTGTTGAAGTGGAAGTCCTTCTCGATGTCCTCGGTCACGCGATGGATCGTCTCGTGGATCACCCGCCGGAACGCGCGGCCGGGCCCGGAGAGCGCCGCGCGATCGAGCGCGGGAGCGCCGGCGATCTCCGCGGCGCGGCCGTGCACGAACCGCCACACGCGGTTCAGGAAGCGGGACGCGCCCTCGACGCCGCGGTCGTTCCAGTCGAGGTCCTTCTCGGGAGGCGCGGCGAAGAGCGAGAAGAGCCGCGCGGTGTCGGCCCCGAAGCGACGGATCAGCTCGTCGGGGTCCACCACGTTGCCCTTCGACTTGGACATCTTCGCGCCGTCCTTGATGACCATGCCCTGCGACAGCAGCGCGGAGAACGGCTCGTCGACGTTGACGAGGCCCAGGTCCCGCAGGACCTTCGTGTAGAACCGCGCGTAGAGCAGGTGGAGCACGGCGTGCTCGATGCCGCCGATGTACTGGTCCACCGGCATCCAGTACGCGGCGGCCGCGGGCTCGAACATCCCGCCCTCCCACTTCGGCGAGCAGTAGCGCAGGAAGTACCACGAGGACTCGACGAACGTGTCCATGGTGTCGGTCTCGCGCCGCGCGCGGCCGCCGCACCGGGGACACGTGGCGTGGACGAAGCCGGCCACGCTGGCGAGCGGGGAGCCGCCCTTGCCGCTGATCTGCACGTCGCGCGGGAGCACCACGGGCAGCCGGTCCTCGCGCTCGGGCACCATCTCGCACCGCTCGCAGTAGAGGATGGGGATGGGCGCGCCCCAGTAGCGCTGCCGGCTGATGCCCCAGTCGCGCAGGCGGTAGTTCACCTTGGCCAGCCCGAGCCCCTTGGCGACCAGCCAGTCGATCGCCTTGCGCTTGGCCTCGGCCACGGAGAGGCCGTCGAGGAAGCCGGAGTTGATCTTGACGCCGTCGCCGGTGTACGCCTGCGTCTCCGGCCAGTCCGCGGGCCGCGCCACCGTGGGCACGATGGGCAGCCCGTGCTGGGTGGCGAAGTCCCAGTCGCGCTGGTCCTCGCCGGGCACGGCCATGATGGCGCCGGTGCCGTAGCCCATCAGCACGTAGTCGGCGATGAACAGCGGGATCTCCCGCTCGGTGAACGGGTTCACCGCGCGCGTGGCCAGGCGCAAGCCGCGCTTGGGGCGGTCGGCGGCGAGCCGCTCGATCTCCGACTCCGCGGCGACCTCGCGCCGGAAGGCCTCCACGCGCGCGCGCTCCGCGCCGTCGGTCACGAGCTGATCGACCAGCGGGTGCTCGGGCGCGAGCACGGCGTAGGTCATGCCGAACGACGTGTCGGGCCGCGTCGTGAAGATGCGCACGGCGAGGCCGGGCCGGCCCGCCACCGGCAGGTCGAACTCCGCGCCCTCGCTCTTCCCGATCCAGTTGCGCTGCATGGTGAGCACGCGCTCCGGCCAGCCGGGGAGGCGGTCACACCACTCGAGCAGCTCCTCCGCGTAGTCGGTGATCTTGAAGTACCACCCGTCGATGTCGCGCGGCTCGACCTCCGAGTCGCAGCGCCAGCAGCGGCCGTCCTCGACCTGCTCGTTGGCGAGCACGGTCTGGCAGCCCGGGCACCAGTTCACGGTGGAGCGCCGCCGGTACGCGAGGCCGCGCTCGAACATGCGGATGAAGATGAGCTGCTCCCACCGGTAATACTCGGGGTCGCAGGTGGCGAGCTCGCGGTCCCAGTCGTAGGAGATGCCCATGCGGCGGAGCTGGCTGCGCATGTTCGCGATGTTCTCGTACGTCCACACCGCGGGATGCACGCCGTTGTCGATCGCCGCGTTCTCCGCGGGCAGCCCGAACGCGTCCCAGCCCATCGGGTGGAGCACGTTGAACCCGCGCATCCACTTGTAGCGGGCGATGAGGTCGCCGATCGCGTACACGCGGACGTGGCCCATGTGGATGCGGCCGGAGGGATACGGGAACATCTCGAGGCAGTAGTATTTCGGGCGCGACGGGTCCTCGGTGACCTTGAACTGCCCGGCGTCCTCCCAGGCGCGCTGCCACTTCGCCTCGATGTCCTGGAACGGGTACCGGTCGGAGCGGTCGTCGGGCGCCATATTCGGCCGATTCTAACCGCGGTTACGACGAGGACGCAAGGAACCGGGGGCGCAACGGCTCCCCGGGGACCGCCGAGCCGCCGGTCCCCGGGGGAAGCGACGCGGCTACTTCTTCTTCAGCGCGAGGTTGATCGCCTTGGCGGCGTCCTCCATCTTGGCCACCGACTCGGCGTGCTTGCCCTCCTTGTGCAGCTTCTCGCCCTCGGAGGCGAGCTCCATGGCCTTCTTGGAGTTCGCGTCGGTCTTCCCGGCCGTGGCGTCCTGGATCTGCTTCAGGAGCAGCGGGCACTGGAAGGCGAAGGCGGGGCCGGCCACGAGGCCGACCAGCGCGAGCGCCATCACGAGCATCTTCATGCGGTCACCTCCTTTCGCGAGCGGAATTCACCACGTCTAACCTTCGATGGGGCCGGACGGTTCCGCCGGCGCCTCCGGAGCCGGGTGGAAGAAATCATAGATCCGCTGCGCGAGCTTCGGCGTGATCTTCGGCACGGCGGCGAGCTCGCCCACCGATGCCGCCCGGACACCTCGCGCGGAGCCGAGCGTCTTCAGGAGCTGCGTGCGGAGGGTCGGCCCCACGCCGGGGATCTGGTCGAGGATCGAGCTGATCGTCCGGCGCTGGCGGAGCTTCTTGTGGTACGTGATCGCGAAGCGGTGCGCCTCGTCGCGGATCCTCTGCAGCGTGTGCAGGGCGGGCGAGCCCAGGTCCAGCACGAGCGGGGCGAGCCGATCGGGCGTGTACACCTCCTCCGCGCGCTTGGCGAGCGAGGCGATCGGCACGTAGTCGAGGCCGAGGCCCTCGAGGGCCTTGATCCCGGCGCTGAGCTGCCCGCGCCCCCCGTCGAGGAGGACGAGGTCGGGAAGCACGCCGTCGGCCTCGAGGGCCCGCGAGTAGCGTCGCGTGAGCACCTCCTGCATCGAGGCGAAGTCGTCCGTGCCCGTCACCGTCCGGATCTTGTAGCGCTTGTACTCGTCCTTCTTCATCTCGCCGGCCACCCACACCACCATCGAGGCCACCGTCTCGCTGCCCTGGATGGTCGAGATGTCGAAGCACTCGATGCGGTTGGGCGGCTCGGGCAGGCCGAGCGCCCGCTGGAGCTCGGCCTGGACGGCCTGGTGGCGGTTCTCGCGCGCGAGCAGGTGGTTCTGGAGGGCAAGCGCGGCGTTCTCCTCCACCATGGCCACGAGCTCGCGGCGGCGCCCGCGCTGCGGGACCTGCACGTCGACGCGGCCGCCGCGGCGCTGGCGGAGCCACTCCAGTGTGAGCTCGGCGTCGGCCATCTCCACGGACAGGAGCACCTCGGGCGGCGGCGCCACGCTCTTGCCGTAGAACTGCCGCACGAACGCGCCCACGATCTCCCCGTCGCTCGACGCGCCCACGCGGTCGAAGAAGAAGGACTCGCGCCCGAGGAGCCGGCCCTTGCGCACGAAGAAGAGCTGCACGCAGGCGTCCCCGCCCTGGCGGACGAGGCCCACAACGTCCTGGTCCGTCTCCTCCGTGGAGATGATCTTCTGCCGCTCGCGCACGGTGTTGAGGGCCTGGATGCGGTCGCGCAGCACCGCGGCCTGCTCGAACCTCGTGTCGGCGGCCGCCGCCTCCATCTCCCGCGTGAGCTCCTTGGCGAGGTCGTCGTCCTTGCCCTCCAGGAAGCGCCCGAACGTCGCGCACCGTCTTCCCGTAGCCCTCGGCGGTCTCCTGCCCCGTGCACGGCGCGTTGCAGCGGTGGATGAAGTACTGGATGCACGGCCGCTCGAGGCCGCCGTCGATCTTGATGCGGCAGGTGCGCAGCGGGAAGAGCTGGCGGGCGAGCCGCAGCGTCTCGCGCATGGCCGTGGCCGGGTAGAACGGCCCGAAGTACGCGGCGCCGTCCTTCTGCACCCGGCGCGCCACCACGAGGCGGGGGAACGCCTCGTCGGTCGTGAGCTTGAGGAACGGATAGTGCTTGTCGTCCCGCAGGATGATGTTGTAGCGGGGCCGGTGCTTCTTGACCAGGTTCGACTCGAGGATGAGGGCCTCGAGCTCGTTGTCGGTGACGATGTAGTCGAGGTCGCGGATCTGGGCGACGAGGGCGTCCGTCTTCGGGTCCCGCGCGCGCGAGTCCTGGAAATACGAGCGTACGCGGCTTCGGAGCGACGCCGCCTTGCCGACGTAGACGATCTGGCCCTTCGTGTCCTTGTAGAGGTACACGCCGGGCCGATCGGGCACCCGGTCGAGCTTCTCCTCGAGGGTCATGCCCGCATTCTCCGTCGCCGGGTCAGTCGATGCTACCGGCCAGCACCACCCACTGGCAGGGCTGGCCCGTCACGCGGCTGATCACGTCGAAATCGGCGTCGTAGTGGAGTACGGCGAGGCCGCCGATCTCGGCGGCCGCCGCGACGAGGAGGTCGGGCACCTTGCGCCCCCGGAGTCCGCGGGAGGCGAGCAGGCGCTGGACCTGACGCGCCCGCCGGAGATGCGCGGCGTCGGTCTCTATGAGCGGGAAGGCCTCCAGCGCCGAGGCCAGGCGGGTCCACTCGGCGAGGTTCCGGGCGGAGAAGCCGATCTCGAGGTCCGAGATGCCCGCGCGAGCCACCTGGCCGGCGGCCGCGAGTGGCTCGAGGGTGGTCCGCACGGCCGCGCGGCCGAGCCGCGTGAGGACGCTGGTGTCGACGAGGTGGGTCAGCGCCACGCGGACGCCCGATCCCGCAGCCGGGCCCGGGCGAGCGTCTCGAGGGCCCGAACGACCCGCCGGTCGCGACGCGCCCCCGCGCGCCGGAGGGCCTCGTTGACGGTGTCCTTCAGGGTGCGCGTTCCCAGCTCGGCTCGAGCCGCCGCCAGGGCCCGGTCGTCGATGTCCACCAGACGCTTGGCCACGGGGGGAGGATATCACGAGCGTGACTCGTATATCCTGCCGCGCCGCCCGACGGGGCGATCGCGCCAGGACGCCCCTTCCGATCGGAGACGTCCTGCCCGATACTGGTCCGGTGCTTCCGCCAGAGGTGCGCGCCCTGACGCCGGCCGACCGCGACGCCGCGCTCGCCGTGATCAACACGGCCGCGCGATGGTACCGGGACTTCCTGCCCCCCGACGCGGTGCACGGCCCCGAGATGACGGCGGCCCAGTGGGAGGCCGAGGCGGGGCGGCTCGCGTGGTACGGGGTCCTCGTCGACGGCGCGCTCGTCGGGGTCGGCGCCCTCCAGCGCGTCCGCGACGCCGCGCTCCTCCGCCACGGTTACGTGCTCCCGGAGCATCAGCGCCGGGGCGTGGGCGCCGTCCTGCGCGAGCACCTCGAGCGCCAGGCGCGAGGCGCACGCCGGATCGTCGTGGGCACCTACGCGGGGAACTACAAGGCTCGAGGCTCGCTGGAGAAGGCCGGTTACCGGCTGTGCGCCGATTCGGAGGCGGTCCTCCGTAGCTACTACGAGATCCCGGAGGATCGGCTCACCGCGTCGGTGGCGTACGAGAAGGGCGCGCGCGGGTCCTGACGCGGCCCCCGCTCGTCACGGTGCGGCGAGGCGCCGGCCGCGCCTCAGGCGCCGGGCGCGACCTCTTCGAGGAAGGCGCGCAGGGGCATGAGGAGGCCGGCGGGGTTGTCCCCCTGCACCGTGTGCCCGGCGCCCTCGACGCGGACCCAGCGGCCGTGACGGAGCCGGCCGGCGAGGCGCTCGGCGTCCTCGTCGTGGAACACGTCGCTCTCCGCTCCGCGCACCACCAGCGTGGGGCACTCGATGGTGTCCACCGCTGACCACAGGAGGTCGCGACGGCGGGCCTGGGCATCCGGATCGACCTTGCCGCGATGCCGCTGGTCGTACTTCCACATCCACCGCCCGTCCGGCATTCGCCTCAGGTTGTGGAGCAAGCTTCGGCGGAGCAACTCGCGGTCGCGTCGCGGGTTGAAGGCGAGCGCTCGCTCGATGAACTCGTCCACGGAGGCGAGCGGCGCGCCCTCCGAGGTGAACGCGGCGATCTTCCGAACCCCGGCGGTGCGGACCTCCGGGCCGACGTCCACCACGACGAGGCCGGCGATGCGCCGGCTGTGCCGGCCCGCCCACGCCATCGCGTTCACGCCGCCCAGCGACATGCCGACGAGGACGAAGCGTTCGAGCCCGATGGCGTCGACGAACGCCTCGAGGTCGCTCACCTGACTCTCGGTCGTGTAGTCCATCTCGGGCGACCACTCGCTCTCCCCGTGACCGCGCTGGTCGAGGGCCATGCAGTGCCGCTCGAGCTTGAGGCTCGCGCACACCAGGTCCCACGTGTGAGCGTTCAACCCGCCGCCGTGGAGGAACAGCACGGGGGGCCGGCCCCGCGTGCCCCAGTCGAGGTAGTGGAAGCGCATACGCCGCAGCACGACATCGTGCTCGTCGGGCAGCACGAGGTCGGGCAGGCGGAGGCCCGCGGTGGCCGCCGACCGCTCGAGGTGCAGACGGAACTCTTCGGGGGGGAGGCTCATGCCGGTCGGTCTCCTGTCGCGCGATGCCTCACGCGCGCCACAGCGTGAGCACGAGGATGGCCAGCCCGAGCAGGGCGGGCGCCCACAGCGACCAGCGCAGGGCGCGGCGCGTCTTCACGAGCAGCCGCGGCTCCGGTCGCCCCGGACGCGGCGGGTTCAGAAAGGCGATCACCTTGGTCAGGACGAACAGCACCAGCGAGGTCAGCACGAAGAACGCCAGAGCCCACTTGAAGATCACGCGGCGGCCGCGAGCGACGGGGCGCTTCCCGCCGCGGGCGGCGTGTGGACCAGCCGGAGCGCGATGTGACGGCGCATGATCGGGTCGCGGGCCGTCAGGTCCCGCGCACCTCGAGGTCGACGCGGCGCAGGGCCTTGATGCGGTCGCGCAGCTCGGCCGCCCGCTCGAAGTCGAGCCGCTTCGCCGACTCCTTCATCGCCGCCTCGAGCGAGGCGATCTCCGCGGCGAGGGCGGCCGGGCTCTCGAACTCTCGCGCGGCGGCCTTCGGGATCTCCACCGTGTAGTAGTCGCGCTCCGGCACCGTCTCCAGCAGCTCGCGGATCGACTTCTTGATCGACTCCGGCGTGATGCCGTGGGCGGTGTTGTACTCGCCCTGCGCGCGCCGCCGCCGCTCCGTCTCCGCGATGGCCTCGCGCATGGAGCCCGTCGTCCGGTCGCCGTACATGAGCACCTCGCCCTTGACGTGGCGGGCCGCGCGACCCGCGGTCTGGATCAGCGACGTTGCCGAGCGCAGGTAGCCTTCCTTGTCCGCGTCGAGGATGGCGACGAGCGAGACCTCGGGGAGGTCGAGCCCCTCGCGGAGCAGGTTGATCCCGATGAGGGCGTCGAACTTCCCGAGCCGGAGGTCGCGGATCACGGCCACGCGGTCGAGGGTGTCGATGTCGGAGTGCAGGTAGCGGACACGCAGCCCGTTCTGCTGGTAGTACTCGGTGAGGTCCTCGGCCATGCGCTTGGTGAGCGTGGTGATGAGCACCCGCTCGTCCCGCTCCGCGCGCGCCCGCACCTCGGCCATGAGGTCGTCCACCTGGATGCTCGCCGGCCGCACGACGATCACCGGGTCCATGAGGCCGGTGGGCCGGATGATCTGCTCCGCCACCGCGCCGCCCGTGAACGGCAGGCCGGTGGCCTCCCGGACCGCGCCGGTCCGCCCGAGCTCGTAGGGACCGGGCGTGGCGGAGACGTACAGGCACTGCCCCACGACGGCCTCGAACTCGTCGAAGGTGAGCGGCCGGTTGTCGAAGGCGGACGGGAGCCGGAAGCCATACTCGACCAGCGCCTCCTTGCGCGAGCGGTCGCCCTCGTACATGCCCCGGATCTGCGGCACCGTCACGTGCGACTCGTCGATGATGACGATGACGTCCTTGGGCAGGTAGTCCATCAGCGTGGCCGGCGGCTGCCCCGGCTTCCGGCCCGAGAGATGCCGCGAGTAGTTCTCGATGCCGTGGCAGTAGCCGATCTCGCGCAGCATCTCCATGTCGAACAGCGTGCGCTGCTCGAGCCGCTGGGCCTCGAGGAGGCGCTGGCGCTTCCGGAAGAACGCGAGGCGCTCGCGGAGCTCGTCGGACACCGTCACGTACGCGCGCTCCTGCTGGGCGGCCGGCGTCACGTAGTGGCTGGCCGGATAGACGCGCGCCCGGTCCACCGTGCCCGTGGTCGTGCCCTTGAGCGGGTCCAGGGTCAGGAGCCGCTCGACGGTGTCGCCCCAGAGCTCCACGCGCAGGGCCTCGGACTCGGCGGCGGCGGGGTAGATCTCCACCACGTCGCCCCGCACGCGGAACGTGCCACGGCGGAAGTCGTAGTCGTTCCGCTCGTACTGGACGGCGACGAGATCGCGCACGATCTCGTCGCGGCTCTTCACCTGCCCCTCCTCGAGCGCGACGTGCAGCCCGCGGTAGGTCTCCGGCTCGCCGATGCCGTAGATGCACGAGACCGAGGCGACGACCACGACGTCGCGCCGCTCGAAGAGCGACGTGGTGGCGGAGTGGCGCATGCGGTCGATCTCGTCGTTGATCAGCGCGTCCTTCTCGATGTAGGTGTCGGACTGCGGGATGTAGGCCTCGGGCTGGTAGTAGTCGTAGTACGAGACGAAATACTCGACGGCGCTCTCCGGGAAGAACGACTTGAACTCGCTGTAGAGCTGGGCGGCCAGCGTCTTGTTGGGCGACATCACGAGCGCGGGCCGCTGCAGCCGGTTGATCACGTTGGCGAGGGTGAACGTCTTCCCGCTGCCCGTGATGCCGAGCAGGAGCGAGTGGCGCTCGCCGTCGGTGAGCAGGGTCGACAGGCGATCGATGGCCCGCGGCTGGTCCCCCGCCGGGGCGAACTCCGAGGCCAGCGTGAACACCCGTCAGTCCACGGCACTCGCGGACGCGGGGCGGTCCGCGGAGCCCGTTCGCGAATGGTCCACGTTCACAGCCCGGAGGGCACGGCCACGAGATACTTCCGCCACGAGTCCAGGAAGGACGTGGCGTGAGGATGCCGGAGCAGGTGCACGGAGAACAGGAACTGGGGGTGCACGGGCTCGCGGATGAGCCGGAGCCGCGCCTCGTCGAGCGTGCGGTTGCCCTTGAAGAGGTTGCAGCGCAGGCACGCCGCGACCACGTTGGTCCAGGTCGTCTGGCCGCCCCGCGAGCGCGGCACGACGTGGTCCACGGTGAGCTTGTCGCCGCGCCGGCTGCAGTACTGGCAGATGTACCCGTCGCGGCGGAGGATGTTCTTCTTGTTGAAGGCCACGCGCTCCAGGAACGGCTTGCGGATGTACACGGCGAGCCGGATGACCGCGGGCAGCGGGAAGGACCGCGAGGGGGACCGGACGATCCGGGGGGAGGCCTCGACGCTCTCCGCCTTACCGCTCAGCAGGAGGGTGATCGCCCGTTTCGCGTTCGTGAAGTGCAGCGGCTCGTAGGTGTAATTCAGCACCAGGACCGCTAGGTCATCCATAGCCTTTCGGAAGCATAATCAGGGGCCTGGATGCTGTCAACACCATGGGGCGGGCGCCCGGGCTTCGCCCGCCCGCCCCTGCGGCCGGACTCACGGTGGCACCCGGGCTTCGCCCGCCCGCCCCTGCGGCCGGACTCACGGTGGCACCCGGGCTTCGCCCGCCCGCCCCTGCGGCCGGACTCACGGTGGCACCCGGGCTTCGCCCGCCCCCTGCGGCCGGACTCACGGTGGCACCCGGGCTTCGCCCGCCCGCCCCTGCGGCCGGACTCACGGTGGCACCCGGGCTCGCGCGCGGTCCGCCCGCCCCCGGCGGCCGGACTCACGGCGGCACCCGGGCTTCGCCCGGCCGCCCGCATGCGGCCGGACGCACGGTGGCACCCGGGCTTCGCCCGCCCCATGGTGAAATCAGGCGAGGGCGCGCCAGAGGAGGTGCGCCGAGCCCGCGAGCACCACGAAGGAACACGCCGCCGCCACCGGGTGCACGACGGCGAGCCCGGCGAGGAAGCAGAGCAGGATGAAGCACGAGATGTAGTCAGGGCCGTCACCGATATGACGGCGCCGCGGGGTCAGAGCAGGAAGCCGCCGGGGAACGGGTCGGCCGGGCCGAGGAGCAGCGTCGACCGGGCGATCGGCCACGCGCGGCCCGTGATCTCGGGAACCACGGCGGGCGTCCCGCCCACGCTCGTGAGCGCGACGATGCGGGCCGTGAACAGCGTGCCGATGATCGACTCGTGCCCGAACGCCTCGCCGACCGCGAGCCGCCCCCGCGCGTGCAGGTTGGCGAGCCGGGCCGACGTGCCGGTGCCGCACGGCGAGCGGTCGAGCCCGGCCGGAGCGACCACCACCGCGTTCCGCAGCGAGGCGTCCGGCCGGCGGGCCGGCTCGTAGAACTGGATGTACAGGAGGCCGCGGGCATCGGGCATGGCGGGATGGACCAGCGGCACCTCGGCCTCGATGCGCCGGCGCACCGCCTCGCCGGCCGCGACGATGCGCGCCGCGTCCTTCGGCTCCAGCGCGAGGCCGACATCGCGTGCCGCCACCATCGCGTAGAAGTGGCCGCCGTAGGCGAGGTCGAACGACACCCGGCCCAGCCCGGGCACCTCGATGGCGGCGTCGAGCAGCACCGAGAAGGACGGGACGTTCCGGATCGTCGCCGACACCGGCCGGCCGGCTCGCGTCGCGACCTCGCACTCCACGAGGCCCGCCGGCGTCTCGAGGACGACCGGAGTGCTGGGCTCCCGGAGCGGCACCGCCCCCGTCTCCACCAGCATCGTCGCGATGGCGATGGCCCCGTGCCCGCACATGTGCACGGGGCCCAGGGGCTCGATGAACAGCACCCCGCGATGCGCGCGCGGGTCGACCGGCTCGGTGAAGAGCGCGCCGCACATCGCGGCGTGACCGCGGGGCTCGTGGAGCAGGAAGCCGAGGAGGTCGCGCCCGTGGATGGCCAGGTGGTCGCTCCGCTCCATCAGCGTGGCGCCGGGGATCGGCGGAGCGCCGTCGACCACCAGGCGCATGGGCTCGCCCTCGGTGTGGTAGTCGATGACGGACAGCGACGCCGGCACGGGGATCACGGCGCTACCGGGCGGGGCGAAGGCGGAGCGCGTCCTCGAGCACGGCGAGCACCCGGTCGAGGCGGAACGGCTTCACGAGGGTGAGGTCCACCCCGCTCTCGCGCAGCCGCGCGGGATCGAGGAGGTGGCCCCAGCCCGAGATCAGGACCACCGGCGTGCCGGGACGCAGCCGCTTGACCGCCTGGCCACCTCGAGGCCCGAGCGCTCAGGGAGCGAGAGGTCGGTGACGACGACGTCGAACGTCCCGCGCCGGAACCGCGCGAGCCCGGACCCCCAGGGACGATCGGTGGGACCGGGAGTCTGAAATCGTAATGTTCTCCGACTGCTGCGCCTACTTCTTCAATGATCGGATGAAGTGGATGACAGACCAGCGGTCGTTCTCCGGCAGGTGCTTCCACGGAGGCATCGCGCCGCGGCCGTTCGAGATCTTCCAGAACAGCTCGCCGTCGGACTCGTCCTGCACAGCCTTGGACGTCCAGTTGGCAGGCTTCGGGTTGAGGGCGACCGCCGCGGGCCCGTCGCCCTTGCCGCCCGGGCCGTGGCAGGACACGCAGTTGACCTGCGCCACGTTCTTGCCGGCCTCGACCGCTTTCGCGCCGCCGGCGACCGGATTCTTCTTGGCCTTGTCTGCGGCGGGAGCGACCCAGGGACCAGTCGGGGCCTGGGCCCATGCCACTGCCGCCACGAGAAGCAGCGCGATCCCGGCGACGGCGACCGCGATGCCGCGTGGTGAGGTGCTCATGGAATCGTCCTCCTGATCTCGAGCATCGTGACAGCCTTCACAACGGCGCAGAGTAGACCCGCGCCGTTCCGGGGGTCAAGCGCTTTCACGACCGCCGTCCGCGCGCACGCTCGCCGGGGATCACGAGCGGGTGGCGACGATCGACACACGGAACGCTGTGCTATCGTGCACCTCGCATGACCACCGAGCGTGTCCACGCCGTCGCCGTCATCGGGGCCGGGCCCGCCGGTCTCTTCGCCACGCGCGCCCTCGCCGCGGCCGGCTGCCGCGTCCTGCTCCTCAACCGCGACATCAAGCCCGGCGGCCTCGCCGAGTACGGGATCTTTCTCGACAAGTACAAGATGAAGGGCGGCCTGCGGAAGCAGTTCCAGAAGATCCTCAGCGACCCGCGCGTCCGATACCTCGGACACGTGACGCTCGGCGCGCGCGGCGCGCTCACCCTCGAGGACCTGCGCGGCGCGGGGTTCGACGCGCTGGTCTTCGCCATCGGCGCGCAGGGCACGAAGTACCTGGGCGTGGAGGGCGAGCGGCTGCCCGGCGTGTACCACGCCAAGGACCTCGTGTACCACTACAACCGGCTGCCGCCGTTCGCCGAGCAATCGTTCCCGCTCGGACGCCGGGTCGCCGTGGTCGGCGTCGGCAACGTGATGGTCGACATCGCCAACTACTGCATCCACTACCGCGACACCGACGAGGTCATCGCGGTGGCCCGCCGGGGGCCGTTCGAGAAGGCCTACGACGACCGCGAGTTCGAGGACATCGAGGACGGCTTCGACCGCCAGGCCTACCGCGAGGAGATCGAGCGCATCCGGCCTCGTCTCACCGCGGCCGGCCAGGACGCGGACGAGCTGCTGCGCGACCTCGCGGCGCGGCCCGAGCCTCACCCGCCCGCGCGCACGCGCCTGCGCTTCCGCTTCCTCGCCTCTCCGCGTCGCGTGATCGCCGAGGGCGGCCGCGTCGTCGCGCTCGAGGTCGAGGAGACGAGGCTCGAGCGGCGCGGCGAGCGGATCAGCGCGGCCGGCACCGGAGAGGTGACGCGCATCCCGTGCGACTCGGTGGTGTTCGCGGTCGGCGACCGCGTCGACGAGGACACGGGCCTGCCGTACAAGGACGGCATGTACGTGACCGTGCCCGGCGCCGAGACAAACCCCGCCGCGGCCTACCAGGTCCGGGACGCGGCCACGGGCGCGGCCATGCCCGGTGTCTTCGTGGTGGGCTGGGCGCGCCGGGCCAGCGACGGCGTGGTGGGGCGGGCGCGGCTCGACGCGGAGACGGGGATCAAGCACGTCGCGGCCTACCTGGCCCAGCGCGAGACCCGCCCCGCGGCGCAGGCCGAGGCGGTCGAGGCGCGGCTCGTCGATCTGCTCCAGGCGCGGGGCGCTCGGCCCGTGACCTTTGCGGAGGTCGCCAAGATCGAGGACGCCGAGCGGGCCCGGGCCGCCGCGGCCAAGGTCGAGGAGCTGAAGTTCGAGAGCGACCGCGAGATGCTCGAGGTGATCAGCGGCTAGTGACCCTCCTTATCGTCGGCGCCCGGTCTCCCCGGGCGATCCCACGTCCCCACGAGCAGGACCAGCGCCGCCGCGATCCCGTATCCCGCGGCGATCGTGAACGGCAGCCGGCCCGGGGCCGTCCACGGCCAGAACACCGCGCCGGTGGCGAGGGGCGAGTGGATGACGCCGAAGAGCGTCGCGAGGCTCGCCATCGCCAGCGTCGCCGCCGCGCGCTCGAGCTTCCGCTCGATGATCCACACGACGGCCGTGGCCCAGAGGAGCGCGGTGACCACGAAGCCGTTGCCGAGGACGAGGAGCGCGTTCCACGTGGCGCGCCCCTCGCCGGCGAGATCCGCGGCGGTCTTGCCGACCCCGCCAAGGAGCAGGTTCCCCTCGATGAGCACGAGCGCGGCCACCGCGGGCATGAACGCCACCGCCACCGCCGCGGCGTGACGCGGGGGCGAGGCCAGGAACGCCTGGGCGGTGATCTCGAGCCCGATGAAGATCAGGATCGGGGCCACCGCCGCCTCGGGGAGCAGGCTCACGAGGAGCGAGACGAACCCGAGCGCGGCGCCCACGCCGATCACCATGGCCGTGGCGAGGGTATAGCCGGCGCGCGCGCCCATCGCCTTGTACGCGGGATGCCCGATGTACGGCGTGTTCTGGATGACCCCGCCACACGTGCCCGCCACGACCGTGGCCACCGCCTCGGTGAGCAGGATGTCGCGCGCGCGGTACTCGTCGCCGGACGCGATCGCCGACTCGGTGGTGTCGATGCCGCCGATGACGGTGGCGAGCGCGAACGGCAGCGCCAGCGGCAGGTAGGGCAGCATGGCGCTGGCGGTGTCCATCCACGCCAGCGTGGGCCACGGGATCGCCACGTGCAGCCCGGACGCGGCGGCCGCCGTCACATGCCCCTCGCCCGTGAAGAGCCACCGGCCCCAGAAGATCACCGCCCCGGCGAGGACGGCCACGAGCGCCCCCGGCACCCCCGAGGGCAGGCGCACGCGCCCGATGAGGGAGACGAGCACGATCACCAGCGAGACCAGCCCCACCAGCGGGTCCTGGAAGAGCTTGAGCGTGGGGAGGAAGGCGATGAGCAGGATGGCCACGCCGGCGATCGATCCGAGCAGCGCGGCCCGCGGCACCGCGGTGCGGACCCAGTCACCGGCGGCGGCGAGCACGAGCTTGAGCGCGCCCATGGCCACCGTCACGCCCATCCCGATCTTCCACGCGAGCACGGGATCGCGGGTCAGCACCATCACCGGGCCGAGCACGCCGAACACCATGGCGAAGAGCGAGGGCGTGTCGATGCCGAAGGGCATCGCGGTGACGTCCGCCCGGCCCGTGCGGCGCATGAGCCGGATGGCAAGCGCGGTGTAGATCAGGTCGCCCAGCAGCACGCCGGCCGCGGTGCCCGGCACCATGACGTAGAGGACGAGGTCGGACGGGAACTTGAAAACGCCGATGAGGAGGCTCGACAGGATGACCAGCTGGGTCAGGTTGTCGAGCGCGAGGCCGAAGAACGCGTTCCAGTCGCCAGGGGCGTACCAGCGCGGGGCCGCCGCCGCCCCGCGCGTCACGCGGTGCGCCGCGCTCCCCGCTCCGCCTGCGCGAAATCACGCGCGAGCGCCCTCACCCGCGCCGCGAGGGCCTGGCACCACGCCAGGCTGCCGCGCTGCTCCTGCGCCTCGGTGAACGGGATCTCGATCGGGTCCTGGCCGGCGGGCGGCAGGACGCGGTCACCCAGGCGCAGACGGATGCCGTAGCTCCGGCCCTCACGCGGGCCGTCGGCCTCCACGACCGCCTCCGTCCCGAGCGCCTCACGCCGGGCGTGCGAGAGGACGAAGTTGGTGAGCCACCGCCGCACTTCCTCGTAGTCACCCCCGGAGAACATGACCGGCGCTTGACCGTCGCGTCCCTACGGTCTTACGCTGGCTTGCCTGACCGCCACACTCGTTGAAGCCGCAGGACAGACACTTCTTGCACCCTTCCTCGTACACGAGCGTCGCCTGCCCGCACTCCTTGCAGAGGTCCCCGATCTGCCGGAGCGACGAGACGCGGACGGGCGTGTCCGTGCCGTCGTCGCCCATGTGCTCGCGCAGGACCCGGGCGAGCGCGTCGGGCAGCGACAGCACCTTGGACGGCCCGAAGCCGGTGGGCTGACCCCCGCCGATGTGGGCGAGCTGGCTGACCACCTCGTCCACGCGGCGACGCGCCGAGAGCGGCGACGGCAGCCGCAGCGCGAGCGAGACCAGGCGGCCCAGCGCCTCGGCCACGGCCATCGTGTCCGAGCCCGCCTTGCCCACCTGGACGAAGACCTCGAACGGCTCACCGCCCGCGGTGTCGTTCACGGTGACGAACGCGGTGCCGATCGGCGTCTCCATGCGGTACGTCCGCCCGGTGAGGCTGTGGGGCCGCGGCTTGACCACGCGCTCGGCGAGGAGGCCCGGCTCGGCGGCGGCGCCCGTGAGCCCCGCGGTGAGCACCTGCGCGCCCTTGCACCCGTCGCGGAACACCGTGATGCCGAGGCAATCCTCGCGCCACGCGAGGAGATAGGCCTGGGCCACGTCGTCCTCGGTGGCCTGGTTCGGCAGGTTGATGGTCTTCGACACGCCGTTGTCGGTGTGGCGCTGGAACGCCGCCTGATGGCGAACGTGCCAGACGTAGTCGACCTCGTGGGCCGTCTTGAACACCGCCTTCACCGCCTCGTCCACGCCGGGGATGCCCTGCACGGAGCCCCGGCGCACCACCTCGGCCATGAGCCCCTCGGACCAGAAGCCGCGCGCCCGCGCGAGCCGCTCGAACGCGTCGCTCGAGAACGTGAGGACGCGCTCGCCGTCGGGCCCCTTCACGCGGTGCTCGAAGGCGAGGGCGAACACCGGCTCGATCCCGGAGGAGCAGCCCGCGATCATCGAGATGGTGCCGGTGGGGGCGATCGTGGTGACGGTGCAGTTCCGGAGCGGCCGGCCGTCGCGGTAGATCGAGCGGGGGAAGCTCGGGAACGGCCCGCGCTCCTCGGCGAGGCGGGCGGACTGGTCGTGGCCCTTCTCGGAGATGAACGCCATCAGCCGCTCGGCGAGGTCGAGGGCGGCCGGGCTGTCGTAGGGGATGCCGAGCGTGAACAGCAGGTCGGCCCATCCCATCACGCCGAGCCCGATGCGGCGATTGGCCCTCACCGTCGCGTCGATCTCGGCCAGCGGATACGGGTTCACCTCCAGCACGTCGTCGAGGAAGCGCACGCCGAGGCGGATCACCCGCTCCAGCTCGTCCCAGTCGAGCGTCCAGCCGTCGCCGTCGGGCCGCGCGCACCGCGCGACGTTGATCGACCCGAGCGTGCACGCGTCGTGCGGCGCGAGAGGCTGCTCGCCGCATTGGTGGACGACGAGCCCGTTGGCGATCATCGAGTGGCTCTGGGGCTCGGTGAGGTCGAACACGGGCCGCCGGCCCGCCGCCTCCACGGCCACGACGAGATCGCTGTCCTTCTGGCGGTAGAACCGCTCGAATCGGACGGCGTTCAGCCGGTCCTGCTTGGCGTTCAGGAATCCGATCTCCCGGCGGAACATGTCGCGCGACGCGCCGAAGATGCCCAGCTCGTACAGCACGCCGTCGGACGCGTAGGCGCGGCGTGTTCCGTCCACCGACTCGTATGCGAACAGGGCGGCTCGGGGCGCGCGCGAGCGGTCCATGAGCGAGCTCCTGATCCCCAGGTTGAGCAGGAGACTCTGGACTCCGCGCAGCAGCTCGCGGCTCTTCGAGGTCAGGGCCACCCAGGCGCTGTTGGCCTTCGGATTGTCGCGGACGGTCCCGTCGGCGGTGAACAGCCCCTGCAGAAACCCCACCACGGCTTCCCGCGGCGCCGCGAACAGGCTGGCCGGCACGACTTTCTCGGAGGCGTGGACGGGCCGCACGCCGAGGCGCGCGGAAGAAGTCGCCGAAGAACTTGCCACGGTAGATGAGGTGCCGCACGCCCCGTGCTCGCTCGTGGGCCCGTGGCGCCCGCCGGCCGTACCACGCGTTCGTGATGGCGCGAAGCCGCTGCAGCACGTCCCCGTCACGGGGCCCGAAGCTGAAGCCCACCGCGCAGTTCGCGTCGCCAGCCCGGAACCACCCGTCGCCGACGAGCCAGCCGAGCACGAGGCCCAGGTCACGGCTCCAGCGGGCCGGCAGGTCGTGCCGGTAGACGCGCCCGTTGCGGCCGGCGAACTCCGACGCATGCGGGAACGGGAGCCGATCGTCGGTGGCAAACGCGCCGGGGTGGCTCTGGATCCAGACGCGATCGGCGCCCACGCGCAGGTCGGCCGCCGCCACCCATCCGCGGTCCGTCATGAACCGGTGATCGCGCGTGCACGTGAGCTCGTAGCCGGCCTTCGTCCGCACCGTCACGGTGTCGCGCTCGCCGGTGGCGAACGCCCGCTGGATGGGCAGGCAACCCAGCGCATAGGCGGAGAGCGGCACGTCGTGGGTGCCTTCCCACACGAGCAGACGCGACGGCACGAGCCGCCCGTCCACCTGCACGGCAACGCCACCCTCCGCGTGGCGGGCGGCCAGGGAGTCGATGCGCACGAGGCCGCGATCCGTCCCGATCAAGGTGTCGGCGACCACGCACGGGTTGGTCGCCTCGATCTGCGCGACCTCGGGCGTGGGGTTCGCGCGGCTCCGGTTGATGCGGTCGATGAACACCATGCCGGGATCGCCGGTGCGCCACGCCGCGCGGACGATGCGATCGAACACGTCGCGCGCCGACAGCCGGCCCGTTACCGCGCCCGTGCGCGGGTTGACGAGGTCGTAGTCCGTGCCCGCGGCGAGCGCGTCCATGAACGCGTCGGTGGCGGCCACCGAGATGTTGAAGTTGGTGATGCCGCCGTCGAGCTTGCAGTCGATGAACTCGAGGATGTCGGGATGGTCGACGCGCAGGATGCCCATGTTCGCGCCGCGCCGCATGCCGCCCTGCTTCACCGCCTCGGTGGCCGCGTTGAACACGCGCAGGAACGAGACCGGCCCCGACGCGCGCCCGCCGGTCGACTTCACCACGTCGTTCTTCGGCCGCAGCCGCGAGAACGCGTATCCGGTTCCACCACCCGATTGATGGATGATCGCGCCGGACTTCACCGCCTCGAAGATCTCGGGCATCGAGTCGCCGACGGGCAGCACGAAGCACGCGGAGTACTGCAGCTGGTTGTCCTTCCCCGCGTTCATCAAGGTCGGCGAGTTGGGGAGGAACGCGCCGTCCACCATCACCTCGTAGAACGCGGCGGCGATCTCGGCAATGGCCGCGGGACTCCGGCCGAAGCGGCCCTCCGCCGCGGCGATGGCGCGGGCCACGCGCCAGCACATCTCCTCGGCCGTCTCCACCACCTCGCCGTCCTCGCGGGCGAGGTAGCGCTCGCGCAGGACGCGCAGGGCCGCCTCGGTCCAGCGTCCCACCTTGGCGGGCCGCGCCTCGAGCGACATGCGGGGCTCCTTCACGGGCCGACGATCGAGCCTGGCCGACGAATGGGGGAGATGGGGCCGCCCCAGGCCACTACCCGGGGGACATGGCGTAAGCCTAGCACACCGCATATGGAGTGCAGAAAGTGCGGAAGGCCCCGCGACGGGCCGGCCTAGACTTGACTGTCCCGAGCCGGCACATACAATCGGGAGCCACGCTATGATGCGGCCACGCCGACCGGTCACCTGCCGTTGACGTCCATCACGACGCCGGCTTGGCCCCACGGGCCGAGCGGGCCGGAGCAGACATGCGCGCGCTGAGGCATTACCGCGTCGGCATCGCCCTGGTCGGCCTGCTCGTCGTGATCGGGATGCTCGTCGCGTACCGTCTCAGCGGCTACGTGGCCCAGAAGAACCTGGACCAGGGCGCCGCGGTGAGCGCGCAGTCCTCGGGCACGAACACGTCCTCGCTGGGCATCCTCGTCATCCACGACATCGCGAGCGTGAAGGTCCAGGTGGAGGTGCCCGAGCGGCACATCGCCCGCGTGAAGGCGGGGACGCCGGTCCGGCTCCGCGTGGACCCCTACACCAACCAGGTCTTCAGCGGCGTGGTGGCGCGCATCGTCCACAACCTGGACCCGCGGACGCGCACGATGGGGCTCGAGGTCGACATCCCGAACGGCGACGGGCGCCTCAAGCCCGGCATGTTCGCGCGCGTGGACCTCCTGGTGGAGACGCGGAAGGGCGCGCTCACGATTCCCGTGGACGCCCTCCGCATCGGCAAGGCGAAGCCCACGGTGATGGTCGTGCGCGCCGGCGTGGCCGAGGCGGTGCCGATCGCGGTGGGCCTCGCCGACGGCGAGCGCGTCGAGGTCGTGTCCGGTCTCGCCGACGGCGATCAGGTCGCCACCGTCTTCACCCTGATCCTGATCCCGACGCTGTACGTGATCCTCGAGGAGCGCTTCCCCCGCGAGGTGCCGGCGCCGGAGGGCGCCCTCACGCCACAAGGAGAAATCGCATGACGTCCGTCTCCCTTCACCGGCTTCTCGCCGGCCTGCTGCTCGTCGTGGCGGCGCTGCCCGCGGTGGCGGCGGCGCAGCCGACGGCGAGCGACCCCATGGCGCCGCGGCGGCCCCTCCCGGCTCCCCCGGGACTGACCTTCCCGGTCCCGCCCCAGATCGCGACGAGCGAGCTGTCCTTGCCCGAGGCCGTCACCATCGCGCTCGACAACCAGCCGCAGATCCAGGCCCGGATCGGGGACTACGTGGCTGCGCTCCAGCGCGTGAACCAGGCGCTGTCACCCATGCTGCCCCAGCTGAGTGCCGCCGCCGAGGGGACCCACCAGAACGCCGACACGCGGATCATCAATCCGCCTCCCATGCCGAACGCGTCCCCGCAGACCCTGCGGACGGTGGGGAGCGGGCGGATCACCCTCTCCCAGCTCCTCTGGGACTTCGGCAAGACGTGGGCGTTCACGCAATCGGCGAAGTCCAGCGCGGGAGTGTTCCGCGAGGACGTGGAGCTGCAGAAGGACCTCATCGTGCTCGCCGTGAAGGAGCAGTACTTCAACCTCCTGTTCGCGAGCCGGCTGGTGGTCGTCAACGCCCAGGCCCAGGAGCGGGCCGAGCTGAACCTGCGCAGCGCCAAGGGCTTCTTCGAGGTGGGCACGCGGCCGAAGTCCGACGTGACCCGGGCCGAGGTCGACGTGGCCAACGCGCGCGTGGATCTCATCCGCGCGCAGAACGCGGTGAGCCTGGCCCGCATCGCGCTGAACACCGCGATGGGCATCGCCGTCAACGCCCCCACGCGCGTGACGCGACATTCTGACGTACGAGAAGCTCACCCTCGACCAGAACACTCTGGTCTCGGAGGCGCTCAGCCGCCGGCCCGAGTACCGCGCGGTGAAGTACCAGACGGACGCCGCGGAGGCGAACGTGAAGGCGGCGTTCCGCGACTTCTTCCCGGGTTTCTTCGGCACAACGTCCGTCGGGGGCAGCACGGCGACGACCGACAGGACCGCCACGTACACGGAGGCGGGGGACTGGGTCGTCGGCGTCGAGATGCGCTGGGCCATCTTCGACGGCGGCAACAAGATCGCCCGCTGGAAGGAGGCCAAGGCCTCGGTCGACGCGGCCAAGGCCCGCGTCCGCGACACCGAGCTGACGATCTGGCAGGACGTGGAGGGCGCCTACGTGCGGCTGGTGGAGGCCGAGGAGCGGATCGGCGCCACCCAGAAAGCCGTCGAGTCGGCCCAGGAGAACTTCCGGCTCTTCCAGGGCCGGTTCGACGCCGGCGTCGGCAACATCATCGAGCTGACCGACGCGCAGTTCGCCCTCACCCAGGCGCAGTCCACCGAGGCTCAGGCGCTCGCCGACTTCCGGATCGCCATCGCGAGGCTGGAGCGCGCAACGGGTCGGCGCTAGACTGGACAGGCCGGCCCGCGGCAGCCGGAATATGCCCTCCCACACCAACGTCTGACTTGGCATGAAGCGTAGGCTCTTGACCGCCCTGCTGATCCTGGTCGCCGCGGGGGGGCTCACCGGGGCCTACCTCTACACCCAGAGCACCGGCACCGCCCCGCGCTTCCGGACCCAGGCGGTCGCCCGCGGCCCCATGACCGCGGCGGTCTCGGCCACCGGCAACCTGAACGCGGTGGTGACCGTGCAGGTCGGCTCCCAGGTCTCCGGCCAGATCCGGGAGCTTTTCGCCGACTTCAACTCCCAGGTCAAGCGCGACCAGCTCGTCGCGCGCATCGACCCGCAGAGCTTCGAGGCCAAGGTGAGCCAGGCCCGGGCCGACGTGGACGTCGCCGAGGCCGCGGTCCTGAACCAGCGCGCCCAGGTCGAGCGTGCCCGCGCCGACACCGACAACGCGCGGGCCGCCGCCGCCTCCGGCAAGGCCCAGACGGCGAAGGCCGCGGTAGCCCTCCTCGACGCCAGGCGCGACCTCGACCGCAAGACTGGAAATGTTCCGCAAGGAGCTGATCGCCCGCAGCGACATCGACTCCGCCCAGGCCGCGCACGACTCCGCCGAGGCCCAGCTCGAGTCGAGCCGCGCCCAGGAGCAGGCCCTGGCCTCCGCCATCCGGTCGTCCGAGGCCCAGCACCGCGTGGTGGAGGCCCAGCTCAAGGCGTCGGAGGCCACGGTACGCCAGAAGCGCGCGGCGCTGCAGCAGGCCGAGGTGGACCTGACCTACACGGCCATCCGCGCCCCCGTGGACGGCACGGTCGTCTCGCGCAACGTCGACGTGGGGCAGACGGTGGCGGCCAGCCTCCAGGCGCCCACGCTCTTCACGATCGCGCAGGACCTGACCAAGATGCAGATCGACACCAACGTCGACGAGGCCGACATCGGGCGCATGCAGGACGGCCAGTCCGTCACGTTCACCGTCGACTCGTTCCCGAACCAGGTCTTCCCCGGCCGCGTGGTGCAGATCCGGAAGGCCCCGAAGCCGGTGCAGAACGTGGTGACGTACAACGTGGTGATCAGCGTCGACAACCCGGACCAGAAGCTCCTGCCCGGCATGACCGCGAACGTCCGCGTGGTCGTGGAATCCCGCGACAACGTCCTGAAGGTCCCGAACACGGCGCTGCGCTTCCGGCCGCCCGGCGAGGAGCCGGCCCGGCCCACCCAGGCCGCGGGTCCCGGCCAGCCGGGCGGTGAGCGCCGGCCGGGCGGCGGGCTGCCTCCGATCGAGGAGATCCGCGACCGCCTCGTCCGCGAGCTCAAGCTCACCGAGGAGCAGCAGAAGAAGCTCGAGCCGATCCTGCAGGAGAGCCGCACGGCGTTCATGCAGCTCTCCCGGGTGGACCCGAAGCAGCGGCGCACCGCGGCCACGCGCATCCGCGAGGAGACGCGGCAGAAGATCCGCGCGATCCTCACGCCCGAGCAGCAGGCGGTCTACGCGCAGCTCCCGTCCGGCCAGCCGGCGCGCGCCGGAGCGGAAGGCGCGGGCGGACGCGCCTACGTCCTGGAGCCCACGGGCAAGCCGGCGCCGGTGGCGTTGAGGCTCGGGATCAGCGACGGCACGTACACGGAAGTGCTCGGAGGAGACCTCAAGGAGGGCCAGGAGGTCGTGATCAGCGCGGCCACCGGCGGCGCCTCGGGCGCGGGGCGGCCGAGCTCGTCCGCGCCGGCCAGCGGCCCCCGGGTCCGCTCGGGCTCGATGACCCTCCAGGGTACGGTAACCGCCACGGGCCTCTACATCCCACCGCTCGGCATTGTCTATGCGCGGGGCTCACGAGTGACCTTCGCAGAATACGGTAACCGCCACGGGCCTCTACAATCCCACCGCTCGGCATTAGTCTGATTGCGCGGGGCTCACGAGTGACCTTCGCAGAATACGGTAACCGCCACGGGCCTCTACAATCCCACCGCTCGGCATTGGTCTATTGCGCGGGGCTCACGAGTGACCTTCGCAGAATACGGTAACCGCCACGGGCCTCTACAATCCCACCGCTCGGCATTAGTCTATTGCGCGGGGCTCACGAGATGGCCGGCGTCCTGATCGAGACCCGCAGCATCGTCAAGGACTACCACCTGGGCCCCCACACCGTGCACGCGCTGCGCGGGGTCAGCGTGGCCGTCGAGGCGGGCGAGTTCGTGGCGGTCATGGGCCCGTCCGGATCGGGCAAGTCCACCTTCATGAACCTCCTCGGGTGCCTGGACACCCCGACCTCGGGCCAGTACCTGCTGGACGGCCAGGAACGTCTCCACCGTCTCGCTCCACGAGCTGGCCGCGATCCGGAACCGCAAGATCGGCTTCGTCTTCCAGGGGTTCAACCTGCTCTCCCGCGCCACCGCGCTGGAGAACGTGGAGCTCCCGCTGATGTACAGCGGCGGCCTGAAGAGCCGGGAGCGTCACGAGCGCGCCCGCGCGTCGCTCGCCGCGGTGGGCCTGGCCGACCGCGAGCACCATCATCCGAGCCAGCTCTCCGGAGGCCAGCAGCAGCGCGTGGCGATCGCCCGCGCCCTGGTCAACGACCCCGCGCTGATCCTCGCCGACGAGCCCACCGGCAACCTCGACACCCGCACGAGCGTCGACATCATGGCCCTGCTCCAGCAGCTGAACGGGAGCGGGATGACGGTGGTCCTGGTGACCCACGAGTCCGACATCGCCGAGTACGCCCGGCGCACGCTGTCCTTCCGCGACGGCAAGCTCCGCCGAGACGAGCCCCAGGCGCGCCCCCGCGACGCGCAGGCGGAGGCCGCCGCCGCCCTCGCCACGCCCGCCGAGGAGGACGCGGCGTGAACGTCCTCGCGTGCGCCCGCATCGCGCTCCGCGCGCTCCGCGTGAACAAGCTGCGCAGCATCCTCACCATGCTTGGCATCATCATCGGCGTGGGCGCGGTCATCGCCATGGTCTCGGTCGGCGCGGGCGCCCAGGCGCGCGTGGCCGAGCAGATCCGGGCCCTCGGCTCGAACCTCATCATCGTGCTGCCGGGCAGCTCCGCCGCCACCGGCGTGCGCCTCGGCTACGGGACGCGCCCCACCATCACGCAGGACGACGCGGCGGCGATCGCGCGGGAGATCCCCGCCGTCCACTCCACCGCGCCCAGCGTCCGGGGCCGCGACACCGTGGTGTGGGGCAACATGAACTGGTCCACGACGATCCAGGGCACCACCCCGGACTACGAGGAGACGCGGCAGTGGCCGGCCCAGTCCGGACGGTACTTCAGCCGGGAGGAGCTGGAGTCCGCGGCCAAGGTGGTCCTGCTCGGGCAGACGGTGGCCGAGAACCTCTTCGGCGGCGGCGACCCCGTGGGCACCGTGGTCCGCGTGAGCGGCGTCCCGCTGACCGTGCTGGGCGTGCTGTCGCGCAAGGGGCAGTCGAGCTGGGGCCAGGATCAGGACGACCTCGTGGTCATCCCCATCACCACCGCGAACAAGCGCGTCCTCGGACCCACGCAGCCCCTGCCCAGCTCGGTCAACGCCATCTCCATCCGGATCCGCGACGGGGAGAACATGAAGCCGGCCGAGGAGGAGATCAAGCTGCTCCTCCGCCAGCGCCACAGGCTGCAGGGATACCAGGAGGACGATTTCTGGCTCCGCAACCTCTCCGAGATGCTCCAGGCCGAGGAGGAATCGTCCCGGGTGCTCACGATGCTGCTCGCCGCCATCGCCTCGGTGTCGCTCGTGGTGGGCGGGATCGGGATCATGAACATCATGCTCGTCTCGGTGACGGAGCGGACCCGCGAGATCGGCCTGCGGATGGCGGTGGGCGCCCGCGGCCGCGACATCCTGTTCCAGTTCCTGGTCGAGGCCGTCACGCTCTCGCTGATCGGCGGAGTGATCGGGATCGGGCTCGGGCTGGGCAGCGCGTACGCGCTCGCGTACCTGGCCGCGTGGCGCACGCTGATCAGCCCGGAGGCGATCATGATCGCGTTCGCCTTCTCGGGCGCGGTCGGGGTGTTCTTCGGCTTCTACCCGGCGCGGAAGGCGGCGCTGCTCAACCCGATCGAGGCGCTGCGCTACGAATGATCCTCCGGGCGCTCGCTCGCGTCGCGGTCGTCCTCCTGGCTGTCGCCGCCCTCGCCGGCGCCGGCGCGTCCCCCGCGCCCGCCCAGGTCTACACGCCGCAGTCGGGCTCGGGGCTCAGCGTGAGCTTCACCACCGAGCGCATGGGCGGCTCGCGCATGCTCGTCTTCGGCGAGGTGCGGAACGGGACCGGCACCACCTACGAGCGGGTGGTGGTCCTCGCCGAGGGCCTCGACGACAGCGGCAAGGTCGTCAGCCGGGCGCGCGGCTACGTCACCGGCACGGTCGGGCCCAAGACGAGCTCGTCCTTCGAGCTGCGCATGCTCGCCTCGGGGAGCGAGCGCCGGTACCGGGTGACCGTCGATTCGTTCCAGCAAGTCCAGAACTAGTGATGGGCGTCGCGTGACGAAGGCCCGCCGCGCGGGGGCCCGTCGTTCGCGTCCGCGCGCCCAGCCCGCGCCTCGCGCCTCCGTCAGCCGGCCCCGGCCGCGACCGTCCCCGGCGGCGGCAATCGAGGAGCGCGGCCTGCCCATCGTGCGCGAGCTGCACCGGATCGCGTCGGGCCGCGGCGCGCCGGTCGTCAAGCTCGAGGGCGCGCTGGAGGTGCTCTTCGGCGCCCTCGGCGAGTCCGACCCGCAGTTCTCGGGGCTGGTGCTGAGCGGCTGGATGCGCGCCCGCGACGACAAGGTGTTCCGCCTCACCATGGCGTGGCTACGGGAGCAGATCCGGCTCTCGGTCGAGGAGATCGTGGCCGAGGGTCAGGCCGCGGGGGCGTTCCGCGCCGACCTCGAGCCGGGCCCGGCGGCGGCGGTCGTCGTGGGGGCGGCGGAGGGCTGTCTGCTTCAGACCGCCACCCAGGGGGGCGCCGTGCCTCCCGCCAAGATCCTCCAGGCTTTGTTGAGGCTCCTGGGCACCAGCGCGGCCGATGCGACGTGACGCCAGGCCTTGTTGAGGCTCCTGGGCACCGGCGCGGCCGACGCGACGTGCCGCCCGGCCTGTTGAGGCTCCTGGGCGCCAGCGCGGCCGCGCGCTGCTGAAACGGACTACCGCGGCTTGAGCTCGATCAGGTAGCCGTCGGGATCGCGGAGGTAGAGCGACGGCCCGGTGCCGAACGCGCCGCGGCGCTCCACCACCGGGCCCTCCAGCGCGATGCCGTCGGCGACCAGCGCCTCACGGAGGGCGGGAAGGTCGGCGCAGCGGATCGACAGGCAGAAGTGGTCCATGCCCGCTTCGCCCCGCTGCCCGGGCAGGAGGTCGATGAGCGCCTCGCCGAACCGGAGCTGCAGGAGCGAGATCCGCTCGTTGAAGTGGTCGACGCGGCAGCCGAGCACGTCGGTGTAGAACCGCTGGGACGCCGCCTGGTCGCGAACGCGCAGCACCACGTGATCCAGCCCGAGCGGCTCGAACAGTCCCATGGCGCCCACCATACGCGGGCCCGGGCGGGCGATCAAGTTGACCGTCCTCCGGCGCCCCCGTAGCATCTAGTGAGCCTCGCGCATCAGACTCAATGCCGAGCGGTGGGACTGTAGAGGCCCGTGGCGATTACCGTATTCTGCGAGGGTCATTGAACCGTGCGCGCGCTGTCCGTCGCTCTCGTCCTGGTCGTAGCATCCGCCGGACCCGCGCTCGCGCAGTCCCCCTCGCCGCCGAGGCGCGCGCCTTCTCCACGCGCTACCACGAGGACCTGCCGCGCCTGGACCGCCTGTACACCGGGCTCACCGAGGCGGTCAAGGCCGACCCCCACCTGGACAACCTCCTCGCCTACGCGCAGATCTGCTTCATCTGGGGCGACGTCCGCGCCGGTACGACGGAAGCGAAGCTCGAGGCCTACGATCGCGGCCGGCAGGCCGCGGTGCGTGCCGCCGAGCTGGCGCCGCGGAACGCGCTCGCCCACTTCTGGGTCGCCACCAACGCCGGTCGCTGGGGGCAGACCAAGGGCGTGATGCGCTCGCTGTTCCTGCTTCCCACCGTGAAGCGGGAGATGGCCGCCGCCCTCGACCTCGACCCGACGTTCCCCGCCGTCTACTCGCTGGCCGGCAGCGTCTACTACGAGGTGCCGGGCTTCGCCGGAGGCGACCTCGAGAAGTCGGAGGCGATGTTCAGGAAGGGCCTGGGGATCGATCCCCGGTTCACCGGGCTCCGCGTGGGGCTGGCCCGCACGCTGGTCAAGCGCCAGCGCGTCGAGGAGGCGCGCCGGGAGCTCCGGCTGGTGCTCGATGAGAAGGAGCCCAGCAACCCGGCGGACTGGGCGGTCAAGGACGTGAAGCACGCGCGCGAGCTGCTCGAGTCGCTGACGGGCCGGCCGTGAGCCCTCGGCCTCGAGGTCCGTCGCGGTCACACGCACCGTCCCGCCCGACGGCCTCGCGGCCCGCGCCTGCCATCGGACGCGTCATCGCGCGCCTGCGGCGCGAGGCGCCGCGCTGGCGGCCCACCGCCCTCGCCGAGGTGGCCGATCGCCGCCGTGATCCCTTCCGCGTGCTCATCGCGTGCCTGCTCTCCCTGCGCACGAAGGACGAGACGACCGGCCCCGCCTCGGAGCGCCTGTTCGCGCTCGCCGACACCCCGGACGCGATGCTCAGGCTCACGACCTGGCAGATCGAGCGCGCGATCTTCCCGGTGGGCTTCTACCGGACGAAGGCGGGCGTGATCCACGGCGTGTGCCGCGACGTCCTCGAACGCTTCGGCGGACAGGTGCCCGACACGATCGACGGGCTCCTGACCTTGAAGGGCGTGGGCCGGAAGACCGCGAACCTCGTCGTGACCGTGGGCTTCGGCAAGCCAGGCATCTGCGTCGACGTGCACGTGCACCGGATCTCGAACCGCCTCGGGTACGTGCGCACGGAGGAGCCGGAGGAGACGGAGATGGCGCTCCGCGCGAAGCTGCCGCGGCGGTACTGGATCGGCTACAACGACCTGCTGGTGGCCTTCGGGCAGAACGTCTGCCAGCCCGTCTCCCCGCGCTGCTCGACGTGTCCGGTGACCGCGCTGTGCCCGCGCGTGGGCGTCACCCGCTCACGGTGAGCCCGGCCGCCGTCAGCCACGTGCGGCCCCGCGCGCCTCACCCGCCGAGGAGCTCACGGATCCGACGCTCGCGGTACGCAAAGAGCGAGGCGAGCTGCCGCCGGACCGCCACCGCGTGCACGAGATCGCCCAGCGGGCCGAGCGGAAGGCCGTAGGTGATGCGGTCGATCACCCACGTGCCCACGGGGCCCGCCCCGTCCGACCACCCGGGGCCCGTCGCGCCGTCCGATGCGATGTCGGCGGTGGCGGGCCCCTCGACGAAGCGGTGCAGGTGCTCCCAGCGCCGGAAGGGCCCGCGGAGCTGCACGTCGACGAACCGGTACGGCGGATCGAACTCGCGGACGATCACGCGCCAGCGGACGGGCACGACGAGGACGCGCACGGAGAAGTCGAGCACGGCGCCGGCGGCAAGCACGGGGGGCGGCGGCGCGAGCCAGGAGAGCGCCGCCGAAGGCGGGTTCACGGCGGGCAGGTTCTCCGGCGCGGCGAAGAAGGCGAAGACCTCAGGACGCGGGCGCGGCACCCAGACGCGCCGGAGCAGGACGAAGTCTGCCATGAGCGCCGCGCTATCATACGGAGGCGCTCGGGCCCCGTCAAACGAAGAGGCTGACCGGCCCGGCGCGCCGGCCGGCGCCCGGCGGCGCCGGCCCCTGCCGCGTCAGAGCTTCTTGACCTCGGCGAGGATCTTGTCGGGCTCCGGGAGCTCGCCGCGCCCGTAGCGCTCGACGAACCGCACGATGCCGTTGCCGTCGACGATGAAGGTCGCGCGCACGTTGGCGTTCCACTCCGGCCAGTACACGCCGTAGTCCTTGGCCACCGACCGCTGGAGGTCGGACAGGAGCGGATAGTTCGAGATGCCGACCGAGCGCGCCCAGTTCTCGTGGCTGAAGGGGCTGTCCGTGCTGATACCCAGCACCTGGGTATTCGCCGCCTCGAAGTCCTTCACGCGTCTATCGAAGGCGGGCATGCACGTCGATCACCCCGGCGTCCAGTCCAGCGGGTAGAACAGCAGCACGACGTTCTTCCCCGCGTAGTCCGAGAGGCTGACCTCCTTGAGGCCGACCGTCCTCAGCGTGAAGCCCGGCGCTCGATCTCCCACGCCCAGCGTCGTCTGCTCGCTCATTCCCACGATCCCCCCCTCTGAGGTGTGAAAGAACGCGGCTTTCGGCGTCAGCGAGCGGGCCAACGTCGCGACTCTGCGGGCCAACGCTGCCTGCCGTCTCGCCATTCATTCACGATCCCTCTGCGCGCCTCGGGCGCCTTTCCATCCTACCGGCGGAGGTCGTCCCGCTCAATCGCCGCGCCATCCGCGTGGCCGGCTTGCGTCGTGTGCCCCAGAGCGTGCGCCGGCGGGCCTCCAGCGGTTCGTCGGCCCGGCCGAGGAAGCCGGCGGCCGTCACCACGCGGCCGGTCTCCCACAGGGCCCGGAAGCGCTCGGGATACTGCTCGCCGCGCAGGGCGTGGTGGTCGAGGATCACGCGGCAGCCCGTGCGGTCGATGATCCGCCGCAGGTGCTCGATCCCCTGCTCGATGAGCGGGCGGCCGACCTGCGACTCCAGGTACGCGGGCGGCCCGGACAGGTAGAGCACGCTCGGGCGCTCGCGCTCGAGGTAGGCGGCAGCCACCGGCGAGAGCGGGCCCTGGACGTCGGAGGCGTGGACGAAGCGCGTGCCCTCCCGCCGGTCCGTGACGGTGAGGGCCACCACGTAGCCGAGGCTCGTGCCCTCGAGCCCGTGGGCCAGCGGCGGCGAGGCCTGGAGCACGCAGTCGGGCGTCTCGAAGCGCCGGCCCTCCGCGGCGTCGATCCGGCACCGCCGCTCGAGGCCCTTCCAGAGGTCCGACGCGCGCCCGGCCTGGCGCGGCACGATCATCCGGCGCGGGTCCTTCGCCCACACCGACCGGCCCTCGTAGAGCGACGGGTCGTAGCGGAAGTGGTCCTCGTGGTAGTGGCTGACGAAGAGCCACGTGGCCCGCGCCGCGTACGCGCTGATGCGGTCGTTGGCGCGCCGGAGGGCCTCCCACTCCTCCTCGGCGGGGGGCAGCCCGTAGCGGCTCGCCCCGAGGGACGCTCCGGGATCGATGAGCACGCGCGTGTCGCCGCACTCCACGTAGGTGGCAACCGAGCGCACGCCGAGCGACTCCGCGGCGAGCGGGACGATGCTCAGCGCCACGGCGACTCCCCCGAGGCGCGCGTCATCGCCCCGCCCCCTTTGGGCGCGGGTTGGGAAGGAACGCGCACGTGGGTTTCGGCGAGAGAGATGACACCGCGATTCTGCGAACACCCGGCGTGCCGTCTCGCCATTTTGTTCACGGTCGCTCCGCCGGCTCCTGGCGCACGTCCACCTCGCGCCCGCCGGTGATCCGCACCAGCTCCTCCGCGGTCAGCGGAAACACGCACTCCGGCACGCCGGCGGCGGCGTAGATCGTCTCGTAGCGGCGGAGGTCGCGGTCGATGTACACGGGCAGCGTCGACGGGTGCGCCACGGGCGGAACGCCGCCGATCGCGTAGCCCGTGGCCTGCCGGACCGTCTCGGGGTCGGCCCGGCGCACGCGGCCGCCGGCGAGCGCGCCGAGCTTGGCCTCGTCCACCCGGTTGACGCCCGAGGCGATGACGAGCACGGGGCTGCCGTTCACCGTGAACACGAGCGACTTGGCGATCTGGGCCACCTGGACCCCGAGCGCGTCGGCGGCCTGCTGCGACGTGCGGGCGTCGACCGCGAGCTCGACGATCTGCCGGTCCAGGCCGAAGGCGGCGAGGGCGTCGCGGACCCGCTGCGCCGCGGGCTTCACCGTGTCCTCCGCCCGCGCCGCGGGGTCACAGGACGAGCTCCGCCATCAGCCGCACCGCCTCGGGACGGCGCGCCGCGCAGATCAGCGTCGTCACGCCCGAGGCATTCCAGGCATCGAGCCGGTCGCGGATGCGCTCGCGCGGTCCGCAGAGCGCGACCTCGTCCACGAGCGCGTCGGGCACCGCGGCCACCGCGGCATCCCGCTGCCCGCCCAGGTAGAGGTCCTGGATCCGGCGGGCGTCGGCCTCGTAGCCGTACCGGCACACCAGCTCGTTGTAGAAGTTCTTGCCGCGCGCGCCCATGCCGCCCACGTACAGCGCGAGCTGCGGCTTCACCACCGCCCGGCACGCCGCGACGTCGTCGCCCGGGACCACCGCCACGGTGGGCGCCATGTCGAAGGTGGCGAGGGACTTCCCGCCGCCCGCCACGCGGAACCCCGCGTCGAGCGACTCGCGGAACACGCCGGCGCGCTCGGGCGAGAAGAAGATCGGCAGGAAGCCGTCGGCGATCTCCGCGGCGAGGGCGACGTTCCGCGGCCCGATCGCGGCCAGGTAGATCGGGATGTCGGAGCGGCCGTGGAGGATGGACTTCAGCGGCTTGCCGAGCCCGGTCGCGTCGGCCCCCCGGTACGGGATCTGGTAGTACGCGCCCGTGAACTCCACCGCCTTCTCGCGGCGCCAGATCGTGCGGACCACCTCCACGTACTCGCGCGTGCGCGCGAGCGGCTTGCCGAAGGGCACGCCGTGCCATCCCTCCACCACTTGCGGGCCCGAGACGCCGAGGCCGAGCAGGAACCGGCCGCCCGAGAGCTGGTCGAGGGTCAGCGCCGTCGTCGCGGTGAGCGCGGGTGTCCGGGCGGCGATCTGCATGATCGCCGTGCCCACGCGGATGCGCTCGGTGCGCGCGGCCACCCACGTGAGCGGCGTCACCGCATCGGAGCCGTAGGCCTCCGCGGACCACACCGAGTGATAGCCGAGGCGGTCCGCCTCCAGGACGAGGGAGAGGTCGATGCCGGCCGCGGAGCCGGAGTAGCCGAGGTTCAGTCCGAGGCGCATGGCGTGGTCTCGCGAGTCAGAGGCGCAGCAAGGCGGCGAGGGCCAGCGGCCGGCTGCGCGGCGGGCCCTGCCACCGGTATCGAGGAAGGGCGACACGGCCGCGCCGGATCACGACGCGCTCCTGCTCGAGCCGGATCCGCTGCGTGACCATCCCGTCCACGTTCGCGCGCAGGCTGATGCCTCCCTGGGCGTTCACCACCCGGTGCCACGGCACGCCCTCGGGGCAGTGCCGCATGGCGTAGCCGACGGCGCGGGCGGCGCGCGGCGCCCCGAGGAGGGCGGCGATCTGGCCATACGTCATCACGCGTCCCCTCGGGATGCGGCGCACCATCGCGAACACCGCACGGTAAAACCGATTCACGCGTCGCCCCGGCCACGCTGGATCTCGTGGAGGCGCGCGTAGAGCCCGCCCGCCGCCACCAGCGCGGCGTGGCTGCCGGTCTCCCTGATCTCGCCGTGATGGAGCACCAGGATGCGGTCCGCGCTCTGCACCGTGGAGAGCCGATGCGCGATCACCAGGCTGGCACGTCCGCGAAGGAGCGCTCTCATCGCCGAGCGGATCAGGGCCTCGGACTCGGCGTCGACGCTCGACGTGGCCTCGTCCAGGGCGAGAACGCGAGGATTATAGATGAGGGCGCGCGCGATGGCCAGCAGCTGGCGCTGTCCCTGCGAGAGGTTCGCGCCGCGCTCGCGCACCGGCGCGTCGAGACCGCCGGGCAGCGCGTCGATCACGCTCGTGGCGTGGGCGGCGGCCAGCGCGGCGGCGAGTCGCCCGGCGTCCTCCGCTTCCGCGCTGATCACGGAGAGGTTGTCGCGCACGCTGCCCGCGAAGAGGAACGGCTCCTGCAGCACGAGGCCCACGTGCCGGCGCAGCGATTCCAGGTCCCATTCGCGCACGTCGATCCCGTCCACGAGGACCTGGCCCTGCTCCACGTCGAAGGCGCGGATCAGCAGGCGCGCGATCGTGGTCTTCCCCTCGCCCGTCGGCCCCACCAGCGCCACGATCTCGCCGGGCTCGATCACGAACGAGCAGTCGCGGAGCACCGGGAGGCCCTCGCGGTAGCCGAACCGGACGTGGCGGAACTCCACCGCGGGCGTGCCCGGCCGCCGCGCCGCCGGCGCCCGCGCGGGGCCGCCGACGATGATCGGCTCCGTGTCGAGCAGCCCGAAGATCCGCTCCGCCGACACCATGGCCGCCTGCATGACCGCGTACTTCGCGCCGAGGTCGCGCAGTGGCAGGAAGCACCGCGTGGTGTACTCCAGGAACGCGGTGAGCGCGCCGAACGTGAGCGCGCCCGTCACCACCTCCCCGCCCCCGTACCACAGGAGCAGCGCGATGGCCGCCGAGCCGATGGCCTCGACGCCCGCGTACAGCGCGGACTCGAACCGGGTCGACCGGAACTGCGCGGCGCGGAGGTCCGCGTTGAGCCCGCCGAAGAGCCGCGCCTCCTCCCGCTCGCGGGCGAAGAGCTGGGTGACGCTGACGCCCTGGAGCGCCTCCTGGAGGAACGCGTTGAGGCGGGCGAGCTGCGTGCGCACGCGGCGGTAGCTCTCGCGCGCGCGCAGGCGGAAGTACCCCCCGACGAGCAGGAGGAGGGGGATCAGGAGGTACGCCACGAGGGTGAGCTTCCAGCTCATCCAGAGCATGATCGCGGTGATGCCGAGGAGCGTGACCACGTCGCCCGCCACCACCACCACGCCGCTCACGAACAGCTCGTTGATGGCCTCAACGTCGTTGATCACGCGCGTCATGAGGCGCCCCACCGGGTTGCCGTCGAAGAACGCCGCGTCCATGCGCTGGAGGTGGGCGAAGAGCGTCTGGCGGAGGTCGTGGATGACACGCTGGCCGGTGAGCTGCATGACGTAGGCCTGGACAGCCCGGAGCGCGTAGAGCGCGACGAGCGTGGCGAGGAACACGGCGGCCAGGCCGCCCAGGCCCGACCAGTCCCGGGTGAGGATGTGGTCGTCGATGGCGATCTTGATCAGGTAGGGCTGGAGCAGCTCCACCGCGGACACCAGGGGGAAGAGCACGAGCGAGACGATCACGAGCCGGGCGTGCGGACGCGTCACTTCCCAGAGCCGCCTCATGAGCCGCGCGTCGTAGGCGCGGCCGAGGACCTCGTCCTCCTCGCGCTCAGGCCTGGGCAAGCTCGTCCTCGAGCTGCTGGCTCCGCCACAGCCGCGCGTAGACCCCGCCCGCCGCGAGCACGTCGCCGTGCCGCCCCTGCTCCACCACGCGCCCGGCGGCGAGCACGACGACCCAGTCCGCCTCCTGCGCGGCCCGGAGCCGGTGCGTCATCATGAGCGTGGTTCGCCCCTGCCGCGCCGTGCGCACCGCGTCCAGGATCTCCGCCTCCTTGCCCGGGTCCACGGAGGCGAAGGGATCGTCGAGCACGAGGAAGGTGGGATCGCTCACGAGCGCGCGGGCAAGGGCGGCGCGCTGGCGCTGGCCGCCCGACAGCGCGAGACCGCGCTCCCCCACGACGGTGTCCCAGCCCTCGGCGAGGGCGTCGGCCTCCTCGGCGAGCCCGGCGGCGCGCGCGGCCGCCCGCATGCGGTCGTCGCCCGCGCGGTCGTCGGCGAGCAGCAGGTTGTCGCGGAGCGAGCGCGAGAACAGGAACGGCTCCTGCGGGACGAAGCCCACCGCCCGCCGAAGCGCCCGGAGGGGGATGTCGCGCACGTCGACGCCGCCGATCAGGATCGCGCCGGGGGGCGGCTCGAAGAGGCGGCAGAGTAGCAGGCCGAGCGTGGACTTGCCGCTGCCCGTGGGCCCCACCACCGCGACGAGCGCGCCCGGCTCCAGGCGGAACGACACCCCGGCGAGCACGGCAGGCCGCCCGTCGTAGCCGAAGACGAGGTCCCGGAACTCGATCGCCCCCGCGATCGGCGGCCCGGGGCGGAGGGCCTCGGCCTGCTCCGGCGCCGCCGCGCCGGCCGGCGCGTCGAGGACCTCGCCGATCCGCGCCATCGAGGCGAAGCCCCGGCGCACGCTCGCGAGCGTCCACCCGAGCGCGATGGTCGGCCACGCCAGGTACGCCACGTACCCGTTGAAGGCCACGAAGGCGCCCAGCGTGATGCGCCCCTCGACCACCGCGCCGCCGCCCACCCACAGGACGGCGAGGGTCCCCGCGCCGGAGATCAGCCCCATGAGCGGCCACGACGCGGCCTGGGTGCGCGCGAGCCGGAGGCTCCGCGTGAGGAACTCGCCGTTCAGCGCCCCGAAGGCCGCCGTCTCCCGCCGCTGGAGCGCGTACGCGCGCACCACGGCCATGCCGGCCAGGTTCTCCTGCACGCGGGCGGAGAGCGCGCCGAGCTGGTCCTGCACCGCGGAGGACTCGGCCTCCACGAGCTGGCTGAACCGTTTCGACAGGAGGAGCAGCACCGGGTACGGCGACAGCGCCCACAGCGTGAGCCAGGGATCGATGAGCCACATCGCCACCAGGGCGCCCGCGAAGGACAGCGTGGTCTGCACGAGCATGACGCTCCCGAAGCCGGCGAGGCTCCGGATGGCCGACACGTCGTTCGACGCGCGCGACATCAGGTCGCCCGTGCGCTGGCCCTGGTAGAAGGCGGGCGGCAGCCGCTGGAGGTGCTCGAAGAGATCCTGCCGGAGATCGTGCTCCACCCACTGCGCGGCGCCGATGATGGCGAACCGCGAGCCCAGCCGCGCCACGCCGTGGGCGAGGGCGAGCGTGACGATCACCGCCGCGTACGCGGCGAGCCCGTGGGGCGGCGCGGGCGCGGCGATGGCGTCGATCGCGCTCTTGACCGTCCACGGGATCCCGAGCGAGAAGGCGGTGGCGCCCGCGACGCACACCGCGCCCGTGATGTAGCGGTGACGGTAGCGCGCGAGATACCGGCCGAGCCGGCGAGCGGGGGACACGGTCACCAGTATACGAGGCGCGCAGCGCGCGAGGACGGGCGCGCGAGCGCTCAGAGCCACCCCGCGCGGCGAAACCGCGCGTACAGGTAGCCGCACGCGCCGACCATGACGGCGACCGCGAACGGGTAGCCCAGCCACCAGTCCAGCTCGGGCATCACCTTGAAGTTCATGCCGTAGACGCCGGCGATCATGGTGGGCACGGCGATGATGGCGGCCCACGCGGCCAGCTTCTTCATCGACTCGTTCTGCGTGACCGAGATGACCGACAGGTGGGCCTCGAGGGCAGAGGTCGTGAGCTCGCGGAGGGTGTCGACCATCTCGTTGAGGCGCACGGCGTGGTCGTACACGTCGCGGATGTACGGGCGCGTGTCCTCGGGGATCAGGGGCAGGTCGAAGCGCATGAGCCGGTTGAAGATGTCCACGAGCGGCGAGACCGCGCGCTTGAGCACCAGGAGGTCGCGCTTCAGCCGGTAGATGCGCTCGGCGGGCTCGCGGCTCAGGGTCTCCTGGAAGATGTCGTCCTCGAGCTCGCCGAGCTGCTCCTCGAGCCCGTCCACGACGGGGAAGTACTGGTCGACGATGAAGTCGGTGATGGCGTAGAGCACGAAGCCGGGTCCCTTGGCGAGCAGGTCGGGCACGGCCTCCGCCCGCGCCCGCACCTCCGCGTAGGAGAGCGAGGCCCCATGGCGCACCGACACCACGAAGCGCGGCCCCACGAACAGGTGGGTCTCTCCCATCTCGATCCGCCGCGAGTCGCGCCCGAGCTGCGCGGTGCGGAGCGCGATGAACATCGTCTCGCCGTACTGCTCGATCTTGGGGCGCTGGTGGGCGCGGAGCGCGTCCTCGATGGCGAGGTCGTGGAGGCCGAACTCCTCCTGCACCTCGCGCAGGAGCTTCTCGTCCGGCTCGTGCAGGCCGAGCCACACGAAGTGGCCGGGCTGCTCGAGCGCGTCGCTGATGGCGGGGATGGCGACGTCGGCCACGCGGCGGCCGCCCGCGTAGACGACGCAGTTCACCACGCCCGTCGGCTCGTCGGGAGATCGGGGATGGGCCATCGTTCGCTCCTGCCGCCGTCGGCGGCGCCTCACTCTGGCGGCACCCCGCGGTGGTTGTCAAGGAAGCGCTGTGCTACGCTCGGCGGCCGATGGCTCCCGACGCGCGCGAGGTCGCGGTGGCGGCGGCGCGCCGGGCCGGCGCCCTCCTCGTCGGCCAGCTCGGCGGGCCGCGCCACGTGGAGTTCAAGACGGGCCCCACCAACCTCGTCACCGACATGGACCGGCGGGCCGAGGCCGCGGTGGTCGAGACGCTGCGCGCCCACTACCCCGGCGACGCGGTGCTGAGCGAGGAGGCCGGCCACCTCGCGGGGTCCGCGGGCCGCCGCTGGATCGTCGATCCGCTCGACGGCACCACCAACTACGCCAGCGGCATCCCGGTCTTCGCGGTGTCGATCGCGCTCGAGGTCGACGGCCGGACCGTGCTCGGCGTCGTCCACGACCCCACGCGCGACGAGTGCTTCGTGGCCGAGCGCGGCCGGGGCGCCCACCTCGGCGGCCGGCCGCTCCGCGTCTCGGACACGGGCAGGCTCGAGGCGAGCGTCCTCGCCACCGGCTTTGCGTACACCATCCGACAGGATCGTGACACCAACCTGCCCGAGCACGACCTCCTGTCGCTGCGCGGCCGGGCCGTGCGCGCCATCGGCTCCGCCGCGCTCAGCCTCGCGTGGGTCGCCGCCGGCCGCCTCGACGGCTTCTGGGAGCTCGTGCTCGGCGCCTGGGACGTGGCCGCGGGCGCGCTCCTGGTCGAGGAGGCCGGAGGCCGCGTGACCGACCGCGGCGGCGGCGCCCTCGATCCCGACGCCCCCGCCCCCGTGGCCTCGAACGGCCGCATCCACGACGAGATGCTGGCGGCGCTGGCCGAGGCCCGCCGGGCCGCGCGGTAGGGGCGGAGCGCGGCCATGTCCGCGGACGCGCACGGCCCCGGGATCGAGGACGTCCGCGAGAGCGACCAGCTCGACTGGCCGCGGATCGACGCGTACCTCCGCGAGCGGCTCCCCGAGCTCGCGTCCGCCCCCGCCCTGGGTGCGCGGCAGTTCACCAACGGCGCCGCGAACCTCACCTACCTGCTCCGCTTCGGCGACCGCGAGCTGGTGCTGCGGCGGCCGCCTTTCGGCGCCATCGCCCCGGGCGCGCACGACATGCGCCGCGAGTGGCGCGTGCTCTCGCGGCTCTGGCGGCACTTCGATCGGGCCCCGCGCGCCTACGTCTTCTGCGACGACCCCGCGGTGGCGGGCGCGGACTTCTTCGTGATGGAGCGGCGCGCCGGCGAGGTCATCCGCGGCGCCATGCCCGCCTCCATGGAAACCCACGCGCAGGTCGGCCGCCGGGTGGGGCTGGCCGTGGTCGACGCGATGGCCGAGCTGCACGGCCTGGATCCGACCGCCGCGGAGATGGCGGACCTCGGCAAGCCCGAGGGCTTCGTGGCTCGCCAGGTCGCGGGCTGGCGGAGGCGCTGGGAGCTGGCGGAGGGACTGTCCGACCCTCGCGTGCGCGGCCCCATGGCGCGCGTGAGCGAGCGCCTCGAGCGCTCGCTGCCCGCGGCGCCGCGCGTGTCGATCGTCCACAACGATCTCAAGCTCGACAACTGCGCCTTCGACCCCGGCGACCCGGACCGGGTCCGCTCGGTCTTCGACTGGGACATGACGACGCTGGGCGATCCGCTGGTGGACCTGGGCACGCTCCTCAACTACTGGCCGGACCCGTCCGATCCGCCGGCCGTGCGACGGGCCAGCCACGACGGGATGCGCGCCATGGGGCTGCCGGCGCGGGCGGAGGTCGTCGCCCGCTACGCTACGCTGACCGGCCTCGATCCCTCGCGCGTGCGCTGGTACGAGGCGTTCGCGCAGTGGAAGACCGCGGTGGTCGTCCAGCAGCTCCACAACCGCTGGCGGCAGGGCGCCTCCGCCGATCCCCGCCACGAGCACATCGCCGACTCCGTCCCCGCGCTGGTGAGCGCGGCGGAGCGGCTCCTGGACGGCTAGTGAGCCTCGCGCATCAGACTAATGCCGAGCGGTAGGACTGTAGAGGCCCGTGGCGGTTAGCGCATTCTGCGAGGGTCACTAGGGCGCCGGGCGCGACGAGCGGGGACGGTCCACGGCGGGGATCGGCCGGCGCAGGCCGGGCAGGACGAGATCGGTCGTGCCGGTCTCCGGGTCGTGCTCGACGTGCTGCAACAGCTCCCACGCCGCGCCCCGGCTGAAGCGCGCCTCGAAGCGGCCATCCAGCACCCGGCAGTACGGGATGTCCCCCGGGCCGAAGGCCAGCGTGTCCAGGTCGAGCGGCTCCCGCGAGAGGTCGTTCAGGATCACCGTCGCGGCCGCGTCGGCCATCTCCACCCGCACCACCACGTACGGCGTGTCGGCCAGCTCGACCGGCACGCGGACCGGGCCGACCTGCAGGTACGCGCCCGCGTCGTCCTGGCGGAGGTTCGAGCGGAGGTTCGCGAGGATCCCGGGGTGCGTCACCTCCACGCCTTCGGCGAGCCAGGCCCCGTCGGCGTCGATGGCCAGGCGCGGCAGCGTCCAGGTGGACGGATCGGAGGGCGCGGTCACGGGAACGCCGCGGCGCAGAACGTGACCGCGCCCTCGGGATCGGGCCACTGGCTGTAGCGCAGGAGGCGGCCCCGCACGCCGGGCAGCGCGCGGAGGAACGTGTAGAGCGGCGACAGCCCACAGATGCGCCGCGCGTCGCCGTCCGCGGCCACCCCCGTGTAGAACGCGGTGACGTCGCCATCCATCACGGAGTCGAGCATCGACCGATCGGCGGCCTCGACGGCCCGGAGCCCGCCGGCGCTGTTCGGCTCGCGGTCGCCGAAGCGTGGGCCCACGTGCGCGAGGTCCACGCCGGCGACGAGGCAGATCCGGCGCGGCGAGGCCGCCATCGTCTCGAGCAGCGCGTCCACGAAACGCGGCACCCGGCGGTCGGCCTCGGGATCGCGTCCGGTCCACACCGCCTCGTGGAGGAACGAGGCGAGGACCGGCACGATCGTGAACGGCCGCTGCGTCCCGTAGAGATGCTGGAGCATCACGGCCTGGAACTCGATCGAGTGCTCGGCGCGGTGCGCGCCCTCGGACGCGAGGAGATCGCCCCGGAAGCGCCGGCCCAGGTCCTCCACGAACGGGTGGTCCACCGCCACCGGCCCTAGCGGCGTGTCGTAGCTCTTGAGCGTGACGGCAAAGGGATCGGCCATGCCCGCGTGGCAGGTGCCGAGGATCACGAAGAGGTCGGGGGCCTCGGCGGCGTCCGTCAGCGGGCGATAGGCCCACGCGTAGGTCGGCCCCCCGCGATGGAAGTCGATGTGCGGCGCGACGAGACCGCGGGGCGCGAGCGCCCCGGACGGTCGTCCCGGCCCCGGGCCGTCGGCATGCGCGAAGAACCCGTCGATCTGGGCGGCGAGGCCCTGGGGGTCCCCGGCGTAGGCGCCGCCCGCGTGCGCGGCCGGCCGCACCCGGCTCCGCCTGAAGGTCTCCTCGATGGCCTGCCGCCGGCGGTCAAAGGCGCTGCTGTCCAGGAAGCCGCCCGCGTCGAGCCGGTCGACGATGCCGGCGATCTGGTCGGCGCTCGGCGCCTGCCCGCGACGCCGCTCGAGCAAGGACTGGATCTCGGGCACGGAGTGCTCGCCGTCGAACAGCGAGACGAGGTCGAGCAGCGGGATCGGTAGGAGGACGACCTCCTCGGTGAAGCCGGCGGGATCGCGGAGGCCGATCATCCGCTGGCCTTCGTGCTCAACGGGGAAGGCCTCCAGGGAGCGGAGGCGTGGACGCTCGCCGGTGTCCCTCTCCGGCACCTAGGTCTCCGGGTCAGCTCACCGCGGCATGGAGGTAGTTCAGAGCCGACGCGGCGTAAATACGCGCCGCATCGACGAGCTGGGCCACCTCGACGTACTCGTCGACCTGGTGCGGGATGAGGCGGTTGCCCGGCCCGCAGGTGACGATGGGAAGCCCCAGCTCCGTCACCAGAATTGTGCCGTCCGTGGAGCCCGGCACGCCGCCGTAGCGCGGCGCTCGGCCGGTGGCCGCCTTCACGCCGGAGACCATCGCGCGGACGATCGGCTCCGACCGGTCGACCCGGGTCGGCAGCCGGAACGGGTTCACGGGCTCCCACTCGACCTTCACGCCGGGGCAGCGGGCCTCACCGGCCCGACAGAGGGCCTCCAGCTCCTCCCGGAGCCCGTCGCCGTCGATGCCGGGCGTGACCCTCACGTCGAGCGTCATTTCCGCCACCGCGGGAATGACGTTCGATTGCGCCACGCCCACGCCCGGCGGCGGCGCCTGGGCGATCGTCGGCGTGACCGTCGGGGGTCTCAGGTAGCGGCTCCGCTCGCAGCGGCGGCGCAGACGCCGCTCCAGGCCGGGCGCCTCCCGCAGCATCACGCCCAGGCACGCGATCGGGTTGAGGCCGGCCTCGGGCATGGCGCCGTGAGCCATCTTGCCGCGCGCGCGCACGCGCGCCCACACGACGCCCCGCTGCTCCAGGCAGATCTCGTTGTCCTCGGGCTCGCAGATGATGGCGGCGTCCAGCTCGCGGCCCACCGGCGTGGCCGCGAAGTGGCGGACGCCGATCATGCGGTCCTCCTCGTCCACGAGCGCACCCACCACCAGCTTGCCCCGTGGGTCGATCCCGGCGCGGCGGAACGCGGCGGCGGCCACCATCGCCGCGGCAAGGCCGCCCTTCATGTCCGCGGCCCCGCGCCCATGGACGCGGCCGTCGATCAGCTCGCCGCCGAACGGCGCGCGCGACCAGTGGGCGGGATCGCCCTCGGTGACGACGTCGGTGTGGCCCTCGAGGAGGAGGCTCTTCCGGCCGGACGTCTTCTCGCCGAGACTGCCGATGACGTTCGGGCGTCCGGGCACGACCGGCTGCACCTCCACCGCGAACCCCTCGCGCCGGAGCCAGTCCTCCACGAAGGCGGCCACGCGCGACTCGTTCGCCGCGGGGTCGGCGGGGCGGTAGACGCTCGGGATGCGGACGAGGGCGCGCGTGAGCTCGACGACCTCGTCGGGATCGATGGCGGCGAGCAGCTTGGCGAGCGCCGGCTTCATCGAGAAGCCCTCGGCGCGGCGGCGGCCAATGGCGGAGGCGTCACTCCAGGGGGAACGACAGGATGACGGCGTCGAGGCGGATGACCCGATGCTCCTCGCCGGCGATGTAGAAGTAGTGCCCTTCCACTTCCTCGGGATTCTCCTCGAAGGCCACGACGGAGCGCAGCGGCGGCATCTCGCGGAAGGCGTTGGCGCCCTCGTCGAACCCGTCGCCGCGTCCCACCACCTCGCCGTAGCGGATCGGCGAGCCCTTGGGACAGTGCACGCGAACGTCGGCCGGGGCCTCGGCGAGGAGCCGGACGAGAAGGTTGATGCCGTAGACCTGGAACTGAATGTCAGTCATGGATCCCTCAGGGGACGGAGAGTCTCGATCATCTTAACACAGCGTTCAGGCCCCGGCCTCCGGCTCGCCCGAGCGCAGGCCGGTGAGCGGCCCGTCCGCACGCGGCAGCGATGCGTCTCCCCCTTGCGCTCGATGGCCTCGAGCTTGTCCTGGAACCGATCCAGGGCGCGCTCGGCGTCGCCGAACTGCTTCGTCGCGTTGCCGAGGTGGGCCCCGAGCTTCTGCACGTGGTCGCGCACGCGGGCGAGGTCGCCGCCGAGCCGGGCGAGGTCGGCCTGGATCTCGAGCGCGTTCGCCTCGATGCGCAGCCCGCGGAGCCCGAGGATGATCACCTGCAGGTACGCGTACAGGCTGTTCGGCGACACCGGCACCACGCGGCGCTCGAGGGCGGCGGCGGCGATCGACTCGTCCTCGCCGTCGGCCTTGATGATGATCTCGTAGTAGACGTTCTCCGCGGGCACGTACATCAGCGCGAAGTCGAACGTCCCCTCGTCGGGCAGGATGTACTTCCGCGCGATCTCGTCCACGCGCGTGCGCACGTCGCGGGCAAAGGCGCGCCGCAGGAGGCGCCGCCGCTCTTCCTCTGGCTCGGCGAGCATGCGCCGGAAGTTCTCGAGCGGGAACTTCGCGTCGACGGGGACGACGCGGCTGCCCACGAGGACGGCGGCGTCGACCTTGTCGCCGCTCCGGAACGCGTGCTGGAGCGCGTAGTGCTCGCGCGGAAGCATCTGGCCCAGCAGCTCGGCGAGGAGCGTCTCGCCGAGGCCGCCGCGCATCTTGGGCGCCTTCAGCACCTCCTCGAGGCCGCGGAGGTCACGGCCCACCTCGGCCACGCGCTGGGTCGCCTCGCCGAGGCGGCCGAGGCTCCCGTGCACCTCGGCCACGACCTGCGTGGCGCGATCGAGCCGCTCGCCGATGGCCGTCTGGCTGCCCGAGATGAGCCGCATCCCCTCCTGGAGCTGGCGCGCGACCTCCGCGCTCACGCTCTTGAGCTCGCCGGCCACACCGAGGCGCAGCTCGCTCGCGTCCTCCTTCAGGCGCAGGGAGAGCTCGCCGAGGTCCTGGACGAGCGAGGCCTGCGCCGCCCGCCCCTCCGTGCGGACGGCCTCGATCTCGCGCTGGAGGACGCCGACGAGCGCGGCGGCCGGCGCCTCGCGGCGGAGCGCCTCGACCTGCCGTCGCGTCGCGAGGAGCGCCCACACGACGGCGATCAGGGCCACGAGGAGGGCGCCGGCCAGCGCGGCGGCGAGGGGGTTCACGCGCGGCGCCCTCGCCAGTGGCGGCAGACCACCCGGAGGCCGCACGGCGCGCACACGACGGCGTCGCGGCGGCCCAGGCAGTCGCCGGACATGCGCTTGTGGCAGAGCGCGAAGTCGTACTTCACGGGATCGTCGGGGTCGAGCGCGCGCAGGCGCGCCGTGATCTCCTCGGCCATCTTCCAGTTCCGGCTCCGCCGCCGCGTGAGCCCCACGGCGCGCGCCATGTGCTCGATGTGCGTGTCCACCGGTATCAGCAGCGCGGCGGTCGGGATGTCGCGCCACAGCCCGAAGTCCGGCGGCTCGCGGCGGACCATCCAGCGCAGGAAGAGGTGCAGCCGCTTGCACGGCCCGCCCGTGGACGGCCGCGGGAAGAGGTGCCGGTAGCCGTAGGACAGCCGGTTGCCCGGGAACACGGCGGAGAGGTCACGGTCGAGGAAGCCGCCGACGAAGCGCTCGAGGGCCGGCCCCACCGTGCCGTCGCCAGGCGAGAACCCGGCCGCGAAGAACGCGCCGAGCGAGCCGTGGCGCGCGAGGAGGTCGCGCGTGGCGAGGCAGAACGCCACGATGTCGCGCGGGCGGTTGAAGCGGTAGCGGAAGCCGTCGAACCTGGCCCCGTGCCGCCGGGCGCGAAGCCACGGACGAACGCGGCGGGCGAGGCGCCGAGGCGCGCGAGCAGCCATTCGAGCTGCGCGCCGAAGAGATCGACGCGGCCGTAGGCAAGGCACGACGAGAGGAGCGCCACGACCTCGCGATCGGCTGGCTCCGGGTAGCGCATCGGGTAGCGGATCGCGTCCTCGGCGGCGCGGGCGGCCCAGTCGAAGCCTCGATACAGCGCTTCGAGCGGCGCCTTGAGGCGGGGCGATGGAGTCACGCAGCACTTGCTCCGGGAGGATTCTAGCACGCGCGCTCCGCTCGCCTGCGGCTCGGCGCTTTGCGGTAGTCTCCACTGCATGTCAACGGTGTGCGGTTGTTTCCAGAGCATTTCCATATACGCTCACCTCGCCTGCGGCTCGGCTCGCAAAGCAGTACCCGCAAGGGCCCCCGTCGGGTAGTCTCGGGGCGTTGGCCGCGGCAGCGGAGCGTTCGCGCCCGGCCGCAGGAGGCGGAAGGCATGGTGAAGATCGGCATCGTGGGCATGGGCGTGATCGGCCAGGCCATCGCGCGCGCGGCGACAACGGGCATCCCCGGCATCGCGCTGGCCGGCGTCACCGTGCGCGATCCCGCCCGCGCCGCGGGCCATCCCGCGCTGCCCCTCGACCAGCTCGTCGAGCGCTCGGACCTGGTCGTCGAGGCGGCCACGCAGGCCGCGCTCCGGGAGTTCGGCCCCACCGTCCTCGCCGCGGGCCGGGACCTGATGGTCCTCTCGGTGGGCGGGCTGGTCGGCGTGCTCGACGAGTGGGCCCGGCTCGCCGAGAAGCACGGGTGTCGCATCCTGGTCCCGTCCGGGGCCATCGCGGGGCTGGACGGCGTCAAGGGGGCCCGTGAGGGCGCCATCACCGCCGTCACCATGGAGACGCGAAAGCCACCGCGCGGCCTCGCCGGCGCCCCGTGGATCGTCGAGCAGAAGATCGACCTCGACGCGATCCACGAGGAGACGCTGATCTTCGAGGGCACGGCCACCGACGCGGTGCGCGCCTTTCCCGCCAACGTCAACGTGGTGGCCGCGCTGTCCCTGGCCGGGATCGGCCCCGAGCGCACCCGCATCAAGGTGCACGCGGTGCCCGGCCTCACGCGGAACCAGCACCGGATCGCGATCGAGGGCGAGTTCGGCCGGCTGCGCATCGAGGTCGAGAACGTCCCGTCCGAGAACCCGCGCACGGGGAAGCTCTCGTACCTCTCGGCCATCGCGATGCTGCGTGAGCTGGGCGCGGCGACGCGCGTCGGGAACCTGAGCCGCGCCCGCTCCCGAGCGTCAGACCACGACGACCTGACCGTCCTGCGCGCGCTCGAGCGTCACCTCCGTCGCGCCGCGCGCCGAGCACGTCCCGGCGCCGACGTGTTCGTGTGCGGACTACCGCTCGGCGTGGTTGGCTTCCAGGTAGCGCTCGGCGTCGAGGGCCGCCATGCAGCCGCTGCCCGCCGCCGTCACCGCCTGGCGGTAGGTGAAGTCCTGGACGTCGCCGGCGGCGAAGACGCCGGGCACCGAGGTGCGCGTGGTGCCCGGCTCCACCCGGATGTAGCCGTTCGGATGCAGCGTCGAGCTGGCCGCGGAAGATGCCGGTGTTGGGCTCGTGCCCGATGGCGATGAACAGCCCGTCGACCTCGGCCTCCGACCGCGCGCCGGTCTTGAGGTTCTTGAGGCGCACCGCCGTGACCTTGCCCTGCGCGGGGTCGAGCACGTCCTCCACCGCCGTGTCCCAGATGAAGCCGATCTTCGGGTTCTTGAACGCGCGCTCCTGCATGATCTTGGAGGCGCGCAGCGTGTCCCGGCGATGCACCACCTGCACCCTGCCGTCCCAGCCGCGACAGGTAGAGCGCCTCCTCGAGCGCGGAGTCGCCGCCGCCCACGACCATGATGTTCTGGTCCTTGAAGAAGAAGCCGTCGCAGGTCGCGCAGGTCGAGACGCCGCGGCCCATCAGCTTCGACTCGCCGGGCAGGCCCAGGAGCTTGGCCGAGGCGCCGGTGGCGACGATCACCGTGTGCGCCTCGAGGCCGTGACGTCGCCGGCGGTCACGCGGAACGGCCGCCGCACCGAAGTCCACGGCGGTCACGTCGTCGGCGATGATCTCGGTGCCGAAGCGCTCCGCCTGCTTGCGGAAGCGTGTCCATGAGGGGCGGGCCGTCGATGCCGTCGACGAAGCCGGGATAGTTCTCGACCAGCGTGGTGAGCATCGAGCTGGCCGCCGGGCTGCGCGCCCGCGAGCATGACGGGCGCCAGGTTGGCCCGCGCGGCGTAGATGGCCGCGGTGTAGCCCGCCGGCCCGGACCCGATGATGATCACCTTCCGCGTGCGTCCGTCCGCTGCGACGGGCTCTGTCGCTGGCCGGGTCTCCGCCATCTCGCGTGTGGCCTCGCGTCGCTCCACTTCGATCCCGCGGACGCTCCCGGATCGGCTGCAGGCATCTCCTCAGCCGCGAGGATCCTCGCGAGCTCTCCGAGGTCCCGGATGTCGAACTCCGGCGGGCGCGCGCCCGCGGGCACGAGCTCGCCGGCCCGGTTGATCCAGGCCGCCTGCATGCCCACCGCCTGCGCGCCCGCCACGTCGAGATCCATGCGGTCGCCGACGAAGAGCGCCTCCGCCGGCCGGACGCCCAGCGCTGGCCGAGCGCGCGCTCGAAGATGATCGGGCGCAGGCTTGCGCCAGCCGACCTCGTCCGAGACCACGATGGCATCGAAGAGGTCGGCGACGCCCTCCCGCTCCAGCACGTGGCGCGCGGTGGGCGTGTAGTCGAAGTTCGACACCACGGCGAGCCGGTGGCGGCGCCGGAGGCCGTCGAGGAGGCGCGGTGGTGGTCGGGGAACACCATGGCGCCGGACAGCTCGCGCATGTGGGTGGCGAGCAGCGTCGGGATCGCCTCGGGCGGCAGCGCCGCCGGGATCGAGCGCCGAGGCGGCGGAACAGCGTCTGCCGAACCGCTCCGGCGCGGCCACCTCGCGGTGCGTCTCGTTCCGGATGCGCTCGGCATCCTGCCAGCTCCGCGCGCAGCGCCGCCACGAAGTCGGCCAGCGGCACGTGCGGGGCGAAGCGGCCGGAGCGCCTCGTGCAGGTGCCCGGCGGTGGAGCGCACGGTGCCGGCCGTTCACGGTGATCTCGGGCAGCCGCTCCCGCTCGAAGAGCACCAGCGTGTCGAACAGGTCGAACAGGCATCGCAGCCCGGCACGGCGGTCATGGCAGCGGCTTCCGGTTCGCGTAGCCCTCGTCGAAGCCGTGCCAGAAGCGCACCGCGTCCTCGCCGTGCTTCCAGCAGAGGTTCACGGGCGTGTCGCCATGCCTCGGCACGCGGCCCGGGAAGTCCACCAGGCCCATCTCGAGGTCCTTGACCGACCCCGCCCAGCTCGGCGATGGCCTCGACGGCTGCGCGCACCTCGATGCCGAGGCCGTCGAGGCGCTCGGCTCGCGCCTTCCAGTCCGCCGGTCGATCAGCGCGCCGCCGGCGGCCTGCGACCCGCTCCGCGCTCGCGCCCGGAGGTCGCGCGCGAGCGCCGCGGCCTGGCGATGGCGGTCGATCATGGTCTCGCATCAGAGTCGGCGAGCCGCGGCAGGAGCGCGTCCACCTCGTGGTCCCTCTGCCCCGGGTCCGGTGATAGCGGCCGCGGCAGCTCACGAGCCTCCACGAACACCGCGTGCACGTGCTTGGGCCCGTGGACGCCGCGGGTCAGGGTGAGCTCGATGTCGGCCGTGCGCGACGGCCCGGTGATGAAGTTGATCATCGCCCCCGACATCGAGCGCGTCGGGATCGACGTGGAGCGCCTCCAGGAGCACGCCGACCTGCTCGAGCGACTCGACGAGCGCGTCCCGGCCCGAACACCGCGACGTGGGTCTCGGGCAGGAGCGAGGTCGAGCGCGGCCGGCCGGCGCCGGACACGCAGGACGAGCGTGCCCGTCTCGGCGAGCGCCAGGTCCACGCCGGTCACGCCGAGGTGCGCCCGCGCCGCCTCGCTCGCGATGGCGCTGGCGCGGCCGCGCTCCTCCGCGGCCGCGGCGCGCGGGCACCGCGAGGCCCTCGCGCCGGTGAGCGCCGGCCCGAGGTCGAAGCCGAGCGCCGCGGCATCCCACGTCACGATGTCGCGCGCGCCGCGCTCGCGCGGCGATGGCGCGGATCACGCGCGGGCACCTCGGCGGGCGTCGGCGCGCGGTGGAACACGCCGGCCGACGCGCTCGAACTCCTGCTGGAAGCGCGCGAGCGCCTCGGGCCAGCGCTCGGCCATCTGCGCGGCGCACCGCCTCCGCGGCCTCCGCCGGATGCCGGGCGCGCGGCGGTCGGCCGCGGCGGAAGAGGCGCGGGCGTCTTCCGCATCTCGGCGCGGACCCGCCCGAGGAACTCGGCCGCGCGTGGTCACGGCCGCGCCGATGCTCCAGCTCGTCCCACCGCTCCGTGAAGGTCCGCGGCGCCACCGGCGGCAGGTCGCGCGTCGCCGTCCACCGTCCGAAGAAGAGCGGCAGGCGCCGCAGCCGGCCGCTCGCGGAGCGAACGGACCGCTGGAGCAGGCGTCCGACGCGCGCGCCGAGCCGGAACAGCGCGGGCGAGGCCATGAGCCGCCGGCGGGCCTGCGGAACAGCGCGCGCTCGCCCGCCGGCGCGACCGCTCGTGCTCGACGCTGCTCGCGCAGCTCGACCAGCATGCGCGGGATGTCGATGCGCACCGGGCACACGTCCTTGCACGCGCCGCACAGCGACGAGGCGTGCGCCAGGTCCTTCACCGACTCCGTGCCCTTGAGCATCGCGGTGAGGAGGATGCCGATGGGCCCCGGGTACGTGTGGCCGTAGGCGTGGCCGCCGATCTGGCGGTACACCGGGCAGACGTTCAGGCAGGCGCCGCAGCGGAGGCAGTAGAGCGCCTCGCGGAGCGTGCCCGCGATCTGGCGCGATGCGCCCGTTGTCGAGCAGGATCAGGTGGAACTCCTCGGGCCCCTCCAGCTCGCCCGGCCGCCGCGGCCCCCGCACGAGCGTGGTGTACGAGGAGAGCTTCTGCCCGGTGGCGCTCCGCGCCAGGAGGGCGAGGAAGACCACGAGGTCGGTCATGGACGGGATGACCTTCTCCATCCCCATCACCGCCACGTGGATCCGCGGCAGCGAGGTGACCATGCGGCCGTTGCCCTCGTTGGTCACGAGCACGACGGTGCCCGTCTCGGCCACCGCGAAGTTGGCCCCGGTGATCCCCATGTCGGCCTCGAGGAACTTCTGCCGCAGCTCCTTGCGCGCCACCGCGGTCAGCACCTCGGGATCGGCCGGGAACTGCGCCGTGGAGCGCCTGCGAGAACAGCTCCGCCACCTGGCCCTTCGTCTTGTGGATGGCGGGGGCGATGATGTGCGACGGCTTCTCGCGGGCGAGCTGGATGATGTACTCGCCGAGGTCGGTCTCGATCGGCGTGACGCCCGGCTGCTCCAGCGCCTCGTTGAGGTCGATCTCCTCGGTGGCCATCGACTTCGACTTCACCGCCGTCCGCACGCCGCGGTCGCGGCAGAGCCGGAGCACGATCTCCCGCGCCTCCTCGGCCGTCGCCGCCCAGTGCACGTGCCCGCCGAGGCGCTCGACGTTGTCGGCAAGCCGCTCGAGGTGCTCGTCCAGGCGCTGGAGCGTGGCCTCCTTGATCCGGCGCGGCCTGGTCGCGGAGGGCCTCGCCTGCCGGGAAGCCCGCGAAGGCCTCGCGGCGCAGGTCGATGAACTTCGTGGTGGCGATCGTGAGCGCCTCCTGCAGGAAGCGCGTCCGGAGCGCCGAGCGCGCGCGCGTGCGGGAAACGGCGTGCTGAGCGTGTCGCTCGCTCATCGAGCCCGCGCCGTCCTCGCCGGCGAGCACCTGGGCCAGGTGCAGCGCGCGCACGCGCGAGCCGCGTGCGCGACAGGCCGCCCCCCATCTGCATCAGGCAGCCCGCGTCGCAGGCGACCAGGCAGTCGGCCCCTGTGGCTCTCGACGCTCGGCGAGCTTCTTGTCCAGGATGGCCGTCGACACCTCGGGCAGCCGCACCGAGAAGGATCCGCCGAAGCCGCAGCACTCGTCCGCCCCGGGCAGCTCGACCAGCTCCACGCCGGGCACGCCGCGCGAGGAGCGCGCGCGGCGACCGCGACTCGCCGAGCCCGCGCAGGAGGTGGCAGGAGTCGTGGTAGGTCACGCGGCCACGGAACGGCGACGGCACGCTCGTGACGCCGAGCACCTCGACGAGGAACTGCGAGAGCTCCCGCGTGCGCCCGGCCAGCGACTCCGCGGCGGCGCGCCGCTTCGGGTCGCCGGCGAGGAGGCCCGGGTACTCGGTCTTCACCATCCACGCGCAGGAGCCGGACGGGACCACCACGTGCTCGGAGGCCGTCGAAGAGCTCGACGGTGCGCGCCGCCACCTCCGCCGCCTCGCGGTGATAGCCGGAGTTGAAGAGCGGCATCCCGCAGCACGTCTGCCCGGCGGGAAAGTCCACCGTGACGCCGAGCCGACGGAGCAGCCGCACCATCGCCTCGCCGACCTCGGGGAAGAACAGATCGCCGAGGCAGGTGATCATGATCGAGGCGCGCGCCGGCGGGGTCATCAGCGCGGCCGGCGTCACCCGCGCTCCATGTGCGGCGGCGGCGGCGCCACCACGACCAGCACCAGCAGCGGGTCGGTACCATCGTTCACGAGGCCGTGCTCGACCCCGGCGGCGGCGACGAGCGCTTCGCCCGCCCCGAGCCGGTGCTCCTCGCCGCCGAGCGTGAACCGGCCGGCGCCCCTCGAGCACGTAGTAGATCTTGTCCTGGTCGTCGTGGGTGTGGACGCGCTGCGACTGGCCCGGCGCCCACGCAGTAGAGGTCGAGCTGGCTCCGCTCGGTGGTGGCCAGCGCGATCCTCGCCATCTGGTCGGCGGCGAGCTTCGACGTGGTCCTTCACGCGGATCTTCGTCATGCGCGACATCATAAGCCTCGGGCTGCCGCGCCGCGCGGCGTGCTCATTCGGCGAGGGCGCGGCCGAGCAGCTCGACCGGGTGCACGACCTCCACGGCCAGACCCTCCTCGCGGCACTGCCGCGCGATCTGCATGAGGCAGCCCGGATTGCCGGCCGCCAGCACGCGCGCTCCGGTCTCGCGGATGCGCTGGACCTTGCGGCGGCGCGAGCTCGCCGGCCATCTCCGGCTCGAGCAGGTTGTAGATCCCCGCGCTGCCGCAGCAGAGATCGCTCTCGGCCAGATCCACGAGCGTGAGGCCGGGGATGCGCCGCAGCAGCGCGCGCGGCTCGGCGCGGACGCGCTGCCCGTGGGCGAGGTGACAGGCGTCGTGATAGGCCACCGTCGCCGGGCAGCTCGCGCAGCGGCAGCTCGGCCTCGGCGAGCACTTCCGTGACGTCGCGCACCGCGCGGCAGCCGGCCCACCGCGCCGTCGTCGCCGAGCCAGTGACGCGCATTCCTTGAGCGCCGAGCCCGCAGCCCGCGGCGTTGGTCACGATCACGTCCACGTCACGGCCAAGCGTCGCCATCAGGTCGCGCGCCATGGCGCGGAACTCGTCGAGCCGTCCCGCGTGCAGGTGCAGCGCGCCGCAGCAGCCCTGCTGCGGCCGGCGCCACCACGTCCCAGCCCGCCGCGGCGAGCAGGCGCGCGGTCTGCGCGTTGACGTGCGGGTAGACGAAGCGCTGGACGCAGCCGAGGAGGAGCGCGGCCCGCCCGCGCCGCGTCGCCGCGCGCGGGGGTGAAGCGCGGGCAGCGGCGCCGCCGCCGGGAGCGCGGGCAGGAGCGCCTCCATGCGCCTGGAGCTCCGGACGCGAGGCGGAGCATGCCGAGCCCGCGCACCGGCCGCCTGCAGGCCCGATCGCTGGTAGAGACGCAGCGCGCCCATCAAGCGCGCCGAGGCGCCGCGGGTCCGGGAACGTGCGGAGGGCGAGATCGAGCGTGCGCTGCCGTCGCTCGGGCGGTCGGACGCCCTGCGCGCTCGAGCTGGCCACGCGTCGCCTCGAGGATGTGGCCGAAGGGCACGCCGGAGGGACACGCCGTCTCGCAGGCGCGGCAGCCCAGGCAGAGGTCGAGGTGACGCGCGAGGCTCGGCGTCAGCTCGGCCCGACCCTCGGCCGCCGCGCGCATCAGGTAGACACGGCCCGCGCGGCGAGTCCATCTCCTCGCCGAGCAGCCGGTAGGTCGGGCACTGGGGCAGGCAGATCCCGCAGTGCACGCAGGCGCGCAGCCCGTCGATCGTGGGCGGATCCTGCGCGTCGAAGGCGCCGAGCTGCGCCGGCGCGGCGGCTGGGCTCTCTCACAGGCCGCCCACGAAGCGGCCGGGGTTGAGGATCCCCTCCGGATCGAACTCGCGCTTGAGGCGCGCCATGATGCGCGAGCGCGTCCGGGCTCGACGGGGCCCCAGACGTCGAGGCCGCGCTTCAGCGCGGCGCGGCGCGCGCTCGACGACGAGGCTGCCGCCCTCGGCGGCGAGCCCGTCGCGGACCGGCCGGAGGAGGCCACCGTCGAGGCGCGTCCGCCGTCGGGCTCCGCGCGAGGCCGACGATCCCATGCCGGTCCCGGCATCCGCCGCCATCGGCCGCGAGGCCGAGCGCCGAGGCGCGGCGCCGCGACGCTCGGCGAGCCAGGACGCGAGACGCGGCAGCGTGGCCGCGAGCTTGAGCCGGATGGGCGCGGCCAGCGTCGCGCCAAGGCCGGACCAGAGACGCGGCGGCGCGCCGCCGCCGACGCCACCGTGCTCCGCGGCCAGCCGCGCGAGCGCCGCGCCCTGGCTCGCCACCGCCTCGGGCACGCTCTCGATGGACACCGCGACGGCCAGCGGCGCGCGGCCGCTGAGTCGCGGCGAGCGCGCGCGGCGTCGAGCAGCGCCACGCGAGCGGGCTCGATCGCGGTATCGAGCAGCGCGGCCAGGAAGCCGCCGGCCGCCTCCGCGGACGCGAAGCGGATCAGCCACGAGCGCCTCGGCGGGCGGGACGCGGATGCAGACGGAGCGTCGCCTCCGACGAGGACGCCGAGGGTGCCCAGCGAGCCCACGAGGAGCTTCGGCACGTCGTAGCCCGTCACCGACTTCACCACCCGGGAGCCGCCCCACGTGATCGTGCCGTCCGCCTGCACGAAGCGCACGCCGAGCAGCGAGGTCGCGCGCGGTGCCGTAGCGGAAGCGGAGCGGCCCGCTGGCCCCGGTGGCGAGCACGCCGCCGACGCTGCGCCCCGCCCCCCGGCGGATCGACGGGCCAGCGCTGGCGGTGCTGGCCGAGCCGCGCCGCGAGCGCGCCAGCGCGACGCGCCCGCCTCGACGCTGGCCACCATGTCCTCGGGCACGTAGCTCGTGATCGCGGCGAGAGCACGGCAGATCGAGCGACGAGGTCGAGCCGGCGCGGGGCGGCGCCGAGCGCCACGCTCGAGCCGCTCGCCGCGCGGCGCCACCGCAAGGCGCTCCGCCGAGGCCAGGCGAGGAGCCGGCTCACCTCTCGGCGTCGCCCGGCCGGGCCACCAGCGCGGCGTGACGCCGTCCACCGCGTGCGCGGCGAGGACGCCGGCGTCGTCGGAGACGTGCGCCGCGCCCGACGATCTCGACAGCGCGTCGCGCAGCGCCGCCACGGAGACGCCACAGTGGCTCAGCATCCCAGGTGCCGTCGGCGCAGCGGGCGCTCGGCAGCGCCGGGCCGCGCCGGCCGGAAGCCCTCGCCGCAGGCGGGATGCGACGGCAGGAGCTTGTCGGGGTTCATGATCGACGTCGGGGTCGAACACGCGGCGCAGCCGCGCCATGAAGTTGAGGTCGGCGTCGGCGAACTGCAGCGGCAGGTTCTTGGCCTTGTCGAGGCCCACGCCGTGCTCGCCCGTCACGCTGCCGCCCAGCGCGAGGCACGCCTGCAGCAGCTCCTCGTTGGCCTGCTTGGCGCGCGCCAGCTCGTCGGGCACCCGGTCGTCGTAGCAGATGATCGGGTGGAGGTTGCCGTCGCCGGCGTGGAAGACGTTGGCGAACACCAGCCGGTGGCGCGCGGCGATGGCCAGCATCTCGCGCATGATCTGGGGCAGCTTGCGACCGCGGCACCACCGCGTCCTGGAGCAGCCAGGCCGGGCGTGAGGCGGCCCACCACGCCCGCCGCCTCCTTGCGGCCCTTCCAGAGGAGCGCGCGCTCGGCGTCGTTCTTCGCCACGCGGATCTCGAGGGCCAGGCGCTCGCGGCAGATGGCCTCGACGCGGCGCGACTGGGCCTCGATCTCCTCGCGCGGGCCGTCGAGCTCGATCAGGAGCACGGCGGCCGCGCCCTTCGGGTAGCCCGCCCCCACGCCCTCCTCGATGGCCCGGATCATGACCTCGTCGAGCATCTCGAGGGCGGCGGGGATGATGCCGTCGGCGATGATCGCGGAGACCGCCTCGGACGCGTCCTCGATGCTCGAGAAGGACGCGAGGACGGTCTTCACGCCCTCGGGCACGTGCATGAGGCGCACGGTCACCGCGGTGACGAGCCCGAGCGTGCCCTCGCCGCCCACCACCACGCCGGTGAGGTCGTAGCCCGGCCGCTCGCGGGTCTTGCCGCCCAGCCAGACCAGCTCGCCCGCGCCCGTGACGACCTGCAGGCCGAGCACGTGGTTCACGGTGATGCCGTACTTGAGGCAGTGCGGGCCGCCGGCGTTGGTGGAGGCGTTGCCGCCGATCGAGGACACCATCTGGCTCGACGGGTCGGGCGCGAAGTAGTAGCCGCGGGGCCGGGTCGCCTCGGAGAGCGCAGAGGTTGATGAGGCCGGGCTCGACGGTGGCGGAGCGGTTCGGCAGGTCGATCTCGAGGATGCGGTTCATGCGCGTGGTCGCCACCATCACGCCGCCGCGCGGGGCCATCGCGCCCGCCGATCAGCCCCGTCCCCGAGCCGCGCGGCACGACCGGCACGCCCTCGCGACGGCAGAGCCGGACGACGTCGGCCACCTGCGCCGCGCTCTCCGGCAGCACCACCACGTCGGGGGCGCCCTTGAAGAACGTGTGCATGTCGCACTCGTAGGTGAGCCGCCCCTCCACGGAGGCGACCACGCCGCGCGCCCCGACGATCGCCTTGAGCTCGCGGAGGAGCGACGGCGTGGCGGCGCGGTCGGCCGGCCTGGCTGTGTCCACTACCCTCCTCGTGGCCCCGCCTCGGGGGCGTGAGCGGTCGCTCGAAATGCGACCGCCGGTCCCGTCACCGGGACCGGCAGTCGGTGCTTCACGCGGGCGCGGCAGCGGCCGCGCCTACTTGATCGTCCAGGTCTCTCCGGAGCGGAGCAGCGCCGCGATGTCGCCCGGGCCGCGGCTCGCGATGGCCTTCTGCTCCTGGTCGAGCACGATCTGCTCGTAGATGGGCGCGTCCGCCTCGTTGGCGAGCACGCCGAGCGGGATCGGGTACTCCGGCGCCCACAGCTGGGCCAGGATGAGGGAGGTCGCGCGATCGGTCTCGTCGTGCACCCAGAGCGCGCTCTCGGGCACGTCGGCCACCCGCACCACCTTGGGCTTCACCGCCTCCAGCACGAGCCCGCGGCGATCGTCGGCCGGCCCGAACGTGAGGGGCTTGCCGTGCTCGAGGCGCAGCTCGTGGTGCACCTTCTGCTCCCGGTCGTAGAGGAGGTTCCACGCGAGGTCGTTGTACACGTTGCAGTTCTGGAGGATCTCGACGAAGGCCGCGCCCTTGTGGTGCGACGCCCGCCGCACGACCTCCTCCATGTGCGGGATGTTCCGATCCACCGTGCGCGCCACGAACGAGGCGCCCGCGGCGAGCGCAAAGGCGCAGGGGCTCACCGGCCGGTCGGCCGAGCCGGCCGGGGTGGACTTCGTCACCTTGCCGAGCTCGCTGGTCGGCGAGTACTGGCCCTTGGTGAGCCCGTAGATCCGGTTGTTGAACATCAGGATCGTCACGTCCACGTTGCGCCGGAGCACGTGCAGGAGGTGGTTCCCGCCGATGCTGAGTCCGTCGCCGTCGCCCGTGACCACGAACACCTTGAGGTCCGGGCGCGCGAGCTTGAACCCGGTCGCCACCGCGGGCGCCCGGCCGTGGATGGTGTGGAAGCCGTACGTGTTCATGTAGTACGGGAACCGGCTCGAGCAGCCGATGCCCGAGATGAACACGATGTCCTCCCGCGGGATGCCGAGGTCCGGCATCACCTTCTGGATGGCGCTCAGGATGGCGTAGTCGCCGCATCCCGGGCACCAGCGCACGTCCTGGTCGGACTCGAAGTCCTTCTTGGTGTACCGGGGACCGCCGGGCTTGGTGCTCGCCGCGTTCTCGATGGTGCTCACCGCGTGGCCTCCAGCAGCTGGTTGATGGCGTCGACGAGCTCGTGGGTCATGAGCGGCACCCCCCGCACACGGTTGTAGCCCACGGCGTCGACGAGGTACTCGGACCGCAGCACGCGGACGAGCTGCCCGCTGTTGATCTCCGGCACGAGCACCTTGCGGTACTGGCGCAGGATCTGGCCGAGGTCGGGCGGCAGCGGGTTCAGGTGGCGCAGGTGGATCGAGGCCACCGCGCGCGCCCTCCATCTGCACTTCCTCGACCGCGGCCGTGATGGTGCCGTAGGTCCCGCCCCAGCCGACCACGAGCACGTCGCCGGTGTGGGGGCCGTTGATGCTCGTGGGCGGGATCTCCTGGGCGACGCGCCGGACCTTCTCCGCCCGGGTCCGCACCATGTGCTCGTGGTTCTCCGGGTCGTACGAGATGTTGCCCGTCACGTCCTGCTTCTCGAGGCCGCCGATCCGGTGCTCGAGCCCGGGCGTGCCGGGACGCACCCACGGCCGCGAGAGCGTCGCGGGGTCGCGAAGGTACGGGAAGAAACCCTCGGGATCCGTGCGGAAGGCCACGGGGATCTCCGGCAGGGTCTTCGGGTCCGGGATGAGCCAGGGCTCCGAGCCGTTGGCGAGGTAGCCGTCGGAGAGCACCATCACCGGCACCATGTACTTGATGGCGATGCGCACCGCCTCGTACGCGATGAAGAAGCAGTCGCCGGGCGTCGCCGGCGCGAGGACGACGATCGGGCGACTCGCTGTTGCGGCCGTAGAGCGCCTGCATGAGGTCCGCCTGCTCGGTCTTCGTGGGCAGCCCCGTGCTCGGCCCCCCGCGCTGGATGTCGAAGATCACGAGCGGCAGCTCCGCGGTGACCGCGAGGCCGATGGCCTCGCCCTTGAGCGCGATGCCCGGACCGCTCGACGCCGTCACGCCGATGGCGCCGCCGAACGAGGCGCCGATGGCCGCGGTGGCGGCGGCGATCTCGTCCTCGGCCTGGAAGGTCCGCACCTTGAACCGCTTGTGCATGGCCAGCTCTTCCAGGATGCTCGACGCCGGCGTGATCGGGTACGCCCCGAAGACCATCGGGATCTGCGTGCGCTCCGCGGCGGCGAGGAGCCCCCACGCCAGCGCGCGGTTGCCGGTCATGCTGCGGTACGTCCCCGGCGCCATCTCCGCGGCGTCGACCCCGTAGTGCTCGCCGAAGATCTCCGCCGTCTCGCCGAAGGCGTGTCCGGCCTTGAGGACGCGGATGTTCGCCTCCACGAACGTGGGGTTCTTCGCGAACCGCTTCTTGATGGCGTCGAGGGTGGGATCGAGGGGGCGCGTGTAGATCCAGGACACCAGGCCCAGCGCGAAGAAGTTCTTGCAGCGGTCCTTCTCCTTCGCGTTGAGCGGCAGGTCCTCGAGCGACTTCTTCGTGAGCCCGGTGATGTCGACGGGATGCAGGCGGTACTTCTCGGCCAGCCCCGGCTCCTCGAGCGGGTTCGACTTGTAGCCCGCCTTGGTGAGGTTCCGGTCCTCGAAGGCGGCGGTGTTCACGATGAGCAGGCCGCCCGGCTTCAGGTCCGGCAGGTGCACCTTGAAGGCGGCGGGATTCATGGCCACGAGCGCGTCCAGCTGGTCGCCCGGCGTGTACACCCGCTGGCTCCCGAACTGGAGCTGGAAGCTCGACACGCCGAACAGCGTGCCCGCGGGCGCTCGGATCTCGGCGGGGAAGTTCGGCAGCGTCGAGATGTCGTTGCCGGCCCACGCCGCCTCCGTCGTGAACTGCTCTCCGGTCACCTGCATGCCATCGCCTGAGTCGCCCGCGAACCTGATGACCGCTCGCGTGAGGGTCCGGCGTGGCTTGGCGGCGGTGGGCACGGGCGCCATCGTGTCGCTCATGGCCTCTGTCCTTTCGATTCGTGACCCGGATCGAGACGCAGTATCCCCGGAGCTACACGGGACCAGCCGGGGGGATCCCTCCTGAACGTCCGAGCCCAAGGGTCATGCTACTCAAAGCCCGACGGTTGCGCAAGGTTCTCCGTGGTCTGACCATCCGGCCACCGACCGTCGCCCTCGGCGGGGGCGGTTGTTTCCACTGCACTTCCATATCCGCTCGCCTCGCCTACGGCTCGGCTCGCCCTTCAACGTCGGACGGCCGCGCGCCGCCGCTCAGCATGCGCCAGGCCACGGGCAGCATGAGCACGAGCGCGGCGAGCCCGTTGACCGCGACGGCGAGCGGCGCGCCGATCCGGCTGGTCAGGATCCCGATCCAGACCGTCCCGAAGGGGCCGGTGCCGATGCACGCGGACAGGATGCCCATGGCGCGGCCGCGCATGTGCGGCGGCGCGCCCAGGAGGACCATGGCGCTCTGCATGGTGGCGAAGCCCGACTCGGCCAGGCCCATCGCGAAGAGCAGCACGACCGAGAGCCCGTACCACGGCGAGGCGGTGAAGCCGAGCAGCAGGACGGCGGCGAGCATCGAGCCGCCCGCGAAGACCTGGCCGTGGCGGCCGAAGCCACGCTGCGCGGCCACGGCGAGCGCGGCGAGGAGCGCGCCGAGGCCGTCGGCCGCGACCATCAGGCCGAGCAATTCGGGGCCGACATGGAAGACATCGCGCGCGAACACCGGGAGCATCTGCTGATACGGGAACACCAGCACGTTCATGATCACGGTGATGATGAGGACGACGCGGACCGGCCGCCGCTTCCACACCGCCTCGATGCCGGCCCGCCATCCGTCCGCGGCGCGGGCCGGGGCCGGCGCCACGCCCGATCCGATGCCCCCGGGAAGGCCCCGCGTGAGGGCGATCGCGGTCACGTAGAGCACGGCGAGCGCCACGTAGCAGCCGATCGCGCCCACGCGTCCGAGGAGCAGGCCGGCCACCGCGGGACCGACGAGCTTGCCGATCTGCATCGAGAACGTCTCGAGCGAGATCGCGCCGGTCACGCCGCCCGAGCCCACGACCGCGAACAGCGCGGTGCGGCGCACCGGGAAGTCGATGGCCCACGCCAGCCCGAGCACGATCTCCATGGCCACGAGGCCGGAGTACGCGCCGCCGTGGAGGCCGAACAGGGCGGCCAGCCCGAGCGCGGCGGCCAGGGCCAGCGCCTGCGCGGTCAGGAGCAGCCGCCGCCGCGGCAGGCGATCGGCCAGGCTGCCCCCGAACGGGCCGAACGCGAGCAGCGGCACCGAGCGGCAGAAGGCGGCGATGCCCACCATGAGGGGCGAGCCGGTGAGCGTGAGCGCGAGCCAGCCCATGGCGAGCAGGTCCACCCAGCGCGCGGTGTTCAGGCAGAGGCCGATGAGCCAGAGGCGGCGGTAGTCGGGGGCGGCGAGGGGCGCGAGGGCAGCGAATCGTGGCGGCACGGCCAGCGAGGGCGAGGCCCGGAGCGGCGCCGGCCTAGCCTTGCGAGCCGAGCCGAAGGCGAGGCGAGCGCACGTGGAAATGCAGTGGAAACAACCGCCCTCCGTGAAGGCGAGGCGAGCGCATACGGAGGCGGCGCGGCGCGGGCGCCGAGGGTCATCCGCGCGCGGACCGCGGGGCCGTGGTGTCCGGCGCGGCGGCGTCGTCGGCCTTCTTGAGGAGGTCGATGAAGCGGGCCACCGCGGGGGTGAAGCGCCGCCCCCGCCGGTGGATGATGCCGATGGGCCGGACGAGCCCAGGCAGCGCGAGCGGCGCGCCGACGAGGGCGCGCACGCCGATCTCCTTCACCACGGTGGGACGCGGCAGGATGCTGATCCCCGCCGCGATGCCGATCGCCTGCTTGATCGTCTCGACGTTGTCGAACTCCATCACCACCTCGACCCTGACGTCGGCGTGGCGGAGCGCGCGGTCGATGGCGCGGCGGATGGCCAGCGCGCGGTCGAAGGCCACGAACTTCTCGCCGGCGAGGTCCGCGGGCTGCACCATGCGCCGGCGCGCGAGGCGATGGCGGGGATGGGCTACGAGGATCATCGGCTCCGAGCGGAGCGGGATGACGCCGAGGGCCCGGGTCGCCGTAGGATACGAGAGGATGCCGAGGTCGGCCTCGTCGTTCATGACCGCGTCCACCACCTTGTGGGGGTGCAGGCACTCGAGCAGCACGCGCGCGTGCGGATAGATGGACATGAACGGCTGCATGTGGCGGCTCATGTCGTGGAGGCCCACCGAGTAGATGGCGGCGACGCGCACCGTGCCTTCCACCCGCTGGCGCGCGGCGACGAGGTCGGCGCGCGTCTTCTCGAAGCCCTGGATGAGGGTGCGGCACGCCTCGTAGAAGCCGCGCCCCTCGCCGGTGGCGGACAACGGCCGGCGCGACCGGTCGAGGAGCATCACGCCGACCTCGGCCTCGAGCTGCTGGATGGCCTGACTCGCCGCCGACTGCGTCACCCCGTGGGCGGCGGCGCCGCGCGAGACGCTCCGGAGCCGCACCACGTCGCAGTAGAGCTTGAGGGTCTCGATCTGCACGGCGCCGAGACTATCACTATTAGAGATCCTGATGCAGTGTTTTTTCTCTTTGCGCTTGGCTAATGCTTTTCCGTGGTGTAGTCTCGCGGAACCTGAAGCGAGAGGTGGACACGGTAACGCGTGAGGCCGCGGAAGCGCGCGGTGGGGCCGCGAGGTCGGATCGCGACCGCTGGTGGAAGGTGAGAGAGGTGGACACGGTAACGCGTGAGGCCGCGGAGCGCGCGGTGCGCGAGGTCGGATCGCGACCGCGTGGCGTGGAACGTGAGAGAGGAGAAACATTGACGACACCAGGGCTGCCGCCGGCGCAGGGCCTGTACGATCCACGGCACGAGCACGACGCGTGCGGCGTGGGCTTCGTCGTGGACATGAAGGGGCGGAAGTCGCACGCCATCGTGAGCCAGGCCCTCACCGTGCTGAAGAACCTGCTCCACCGCGGGGCCTGCGGCTGCGAGGTCAACACCGGCGACGGCGCCGGCATCCTCATCCAGATGCCGCACGCCTTCCTCGAGCGCGAGACGCGGCGCCTGGGCTTCGCCCTTCCCGCGCCCGGGCACTACGGGGCCGGGCTGGTCTTCCTTCCCCGCGATCCGAAGCAGGCGCAGGCGTGCGAGGAGATCCTCGCCCGCATGGTGGCCGAGGAGGGGCAGTCGATCCTGGGCTGGCGGGACGTGCCCACCGACGACGACCCGGTGGGCCCCACGGCGCGGTCCGTCGAGCCGCGGATGCGCCAGGTGTTCGTCGGGCGCGCCCCCGGCGTGCCCGACCGGGCGACGTTCGAGCGCATCCTCTACGTGATCCGCAAGCGCACGGAGCACGCGGTGGCGCGCGCGCGGCTCGACGACCGCAAGTACTTCTACGTGCCGAGCCTGTCGTCGAACACGCTCATCTACAAGGGCATGCTCTCGGCCGACCAGATCGAGACCATGTTCCCCGACGTGACCGACCCCCTGGTGGAGTCGGCGCTGGCCCTCGTCCACCAGCGGTTCTCCACCAACACGTTCCCGTCGTGGCCGCTCGCGCACCCGTACCGCTACATCGCCCACAACGGCGAGATCAACACGCTCCGCGGGAACATCAACTGGATGCACGCGCGCGAGTCCCTGTGTCGCTCCGGCCTGCTCGGCCCCGCCCTCGAGAAGATCTTCCCCATCGTCATCGAGGGGGGCAGCGACTCCGCGACGTTCGACAACGTGCTCGAGTTCCTCGTGATGGCCGGGCGTCCCCTGCCCCTGGCCGTGCTCATGATGATCCCCGAGCCGTGGGCGGGCCACGAGTCGATGTCCGAGGAGCGGAAGGCCTTCTACGAGTACCACGGCTGCCTGATGGAGCCGTGGGACGGGCCGGCCTCCATCGCGTTCACCGACGGCACCGTGATCGGCGCCGTCCTCGACCGGAACGGGCTTCGGCCTTCCCGCTACTACGTGACCAAGGACGGCCTCGTGATCATGGCCTCCGAGGTCGGCGTGCTCGACATCCCGCCGGAGCGCGTGCTCATCAAGGAGCGCCTGCACCCCGGGCGGATCTTCCTCGTGGACACCGCGCAGGGGCGCATCATCCACGACGAGGAGCTCAAGCGCGCGTTCGCCGTGCAGCATCCCTACGGGGAGTGGCTCAAGGCCTACAGCCGGCCCGTGGAGTCCCTGCCCGACCCCCCGAGCGTGCCGGAGCCGGACCACGACACCGTGCTCCACCGCCAGCTCGCCTTCGGCTACACCCACGAGGACCTGCGCATCCTGCTCGCCCCCATGGCCACGGGCGGCGAGGAGCCGATCGGCTCGATGGGCACCGACACGTCGCTCGCCGTGCTGTCGAACCGCGACCGGCTGCTCTACGACTACTTCAAGCAGCTCTTCGCCCAGGTCACCAACCCCCCGCTCGACGGCATCCGCGAGGAGCTGGTCACCCAGATCTCGACCACGATCGGGCCGGAGGGCAACCTGCTCGAGCCCACGCCGGAGGCGTGCCGGCAGATCAAGCTCAAGACGCCGGTGCTCGACAACGAGCTGACCGCGCGCATCCGGCACGTCGACCTCCCCGGCTTCCGCACCACCGACCGTGCCCATGCTGTTCCCGGTGCGCGAGGGCGCGGCCGGCGTCGCGCGGGCCCTCGAGGACCTCTGCCGCCGCGCCGCCCAGGCCGTGCGCGACGGCTCCACGTACCTGATCCTGTCCGACCGCGGCGTCAACGTGGAGATGGCGCCGATCCCCGCGCTCCTCGCCACGTCGGGCGTCCACCACCACCTGATCCGCGAGGGGCTGCGCGTGAAGGTGGGGCTCATCATCGAGACCGGCGAGGCGCGCGAGGTGCATCACATGGCGCTCCTCCTGGGCTACGGCGCGGGCGCGCTCAACCCGTACCTCGCCTTCGAGACGCTCGACGACATGATCGGGCAGGGCCTCCTCCCCGGCCTCGACCACCAGACCGCGATGAAGAACTACCTCAAGGCCCTCAACAAGGGGATCCTGAAGGTCATCTCGAAGATGGGCATCTCCACGATCCAGTCGTACCGGGGGGCCCAGATCTTCGAGGCCATCGGCCTCTCCCGCGAGTTCGTGGACCGCTATTTCACGTGGACCGCCTCGCGCATCGGTGGCGTGGGCATCGACGTGATCGCCGAGGAGGTCCTGGCCCGCCACCGCCGCGCGTTCCCGGAGCGGCCGGTGGGGGAGCCCGAGCTGGCGTGGGGGGGCGAGTACCAGTGGCGGCGGGAGGGCGAGTACCACCTCTTCAACCCGGACACGGTCTTCAAGCTCCAGCACGCCACGCGGAGCGGCCAGTACACGATCTTCAAGGACTACACGCGCGCGGTGGACGAGCAGAGCGAGCACCTCTGCACCCTGCGCGGGCAGTTCACGTTCAAGTGGGCGGACGAGCCGGTGCCCCTCGACGAGGTGGAGCCGGTCGAGACGATCCTGCGCCGCTTCGCCACCGGGGCCATGTCCTACGGCTCGATCGGCCAGGAGGCCCACGAGACGCTCGCCATCGCCATGAACCGGCTCGGCGGCAAGTCGAACACCGGCGAGGGCGGCGAGGACTCCGCGCGCTACGTCCGCGACGACAACGGCGACTGGCGCCGGAGCGCGATCAAGCAGGTGGCCTCCGGCCGCTTCGGCGTGACCAGCGAGTACCTGGTGAACGCCGAGGACCTCCAGATCAAGATGGCCCAGGGGGCCAAGCCCGGCGAGGGCGGCCAGCTCCCCGGCCACAAGGTGTACCCGTGGATCGCGAAGGTGCGGGCCGGCACGCCGGGCGTGGGGCTGATCTCGCCCCCGCCGCACCACGACATCTACTCGATCGAGGACCTCGCGCAGCTCATCCACGACCTCAAGAACGCGAACCCGCGCGCCCGCATCAGCGTGAAGCTCGTGGCCGAGGTCGGGGTCGGCACGGTGGCCGCCGGCGTGGCGAAGGCCCACTCCGACGTGGTGCTGATCTCCGGCCACGACGGCGGCACCGGCGCCTCGCCGCTCACCTCGATCAAGCACGGCGGCGTGCCGTGGGAGCTGGGCCTCGCCGAGACCCAGCAGGTGCTGGTGCTCAACAAGCTGCGCGACCGCATCACCGTCCAGACCGACGGCCAGATGAAGACGGGGCGCGACGTGGTCATCGCCGCGCTGCTCGGCGCCGAGGAGTACGGCTTCTCGACGGCGCCGCTGGTGGTGATGGGCTGCATCATGATGCGGGTGTGCCACCTCAACACGTGCCCGGTGGGCATCGCCACCCAGGACCCGAAGCTCCGCGCGCGTTTCGCCGGCAAGCCCGAGTTCGTCGAGCGGTTCTTCCGCTTCATCGCCGAGGAGGTGCGCGAGCTCATGGCGCGGCTCGGCTTCCGCGCCATGGACGAGATGATCGGCCGCGCCGACCGGCTCGACGTGCGGCGCGCCGTGGACCACTGGAAGGCCAAGGGCCTCGACCTGTCCGCCATCCTCTACCAGCCCGTGGTGGGCCCCGAGGTCGCCACGCGGCGGGTCGTCGAGCAGGACCACGGCCTGGACCGGTCGCTCGACATGACCACGCTGGTGCCGCTGTGCCGCCCCGCGCTCGAGGGCCGCGAGCCGGTGGACATCCGCCTGCCCATCCGCAACGTCAACCGGACGGTGGGCACGATCCTGGGCTACGAGGTCACCTCGCGGTACGGGGCCGCCGGCCTGCCCGACGACACCATCCGCATCCACTTCACCGGCTCGGCGGGGCAGAGCTTCGGCGCCTTCGTGCCGCGCGGCATCACGCTCACGCTCGAGGGCGACTCCAACGACTACCTCGGCAAGGGCCTCTCCGGGCGGGAAGATCGTGGTGCGCCCGCCGCAGCGAGGCGACGTTCGTGGCCGAGGACAACATCCTCGTCGGCAACGTGGTGCTCTACGGGGCGACGGGGGGCGAGGCCTACTTCCGCGGCGTGGCGGGCGAGCGCTTCGCCGTGCGCAACAGCGGCGCCGCGACCGTGGTCGAGGGGGTGGGCGACCACGGCTGCGAGTACATGACGTTCGGGCCGCGTGGTGGTGATCGGCCGCACCGGACGCAACTTCGCCGCGGGGATGTCAGGCGGCGTGGCCTACGTGCTGGACGCGGACGGCGACTTCCGCGCCCGCTGCAACCAGGGCATGGTCTCGCTCGAGCCCCTGGTGGAAACGGACGACGTGGAGATCGTCAAGGACCTCCTGTCGCGGCACATCCGCTACACACAGAGCCCGGTGGCCGCGCAGCTCCTCGTGAACTGGGCGGACAGCCAGCGGAAGTTCGTCAAGGTGATGCCGAACGACTACAAGCGCGTGCTCCTCGCCATCAAGAAGGCCCAGGAGACCGGGCAATCGGTGGAGGAGGCGGTCATGGCGAGCGCGCACGGATGACCCGGGCGCGCGGGCCCAACGAGCGCTCTCCGGCCTCCCCCGCCGTTGACGCAAGGTGCGGGCGGGCGAAGCCCGGGTGCCCGCACCTGATGATCGGGCGGGCGAAGCCCGGGTGCCCGCACCCAACACATGGGTAAGGTCACCGGGTTCATCGAGTTCAAGCGGGACAAGCAGCCGTACCGGCCGGTGGCCGAGCGGCTCCGGGACTGGCAGCAGGTCATGCTGCCCTGGCCCGGGGACAGGCTCGCCAAGCAGGGCGCGCGCTGCATGGACTGCGGCATCCCCTTCTGTCACCAGGGCTGCCCGCTCGGCAACCTGATCCCCGACTGGAACGATCTCGTCTACCGCGACCGGTGGCGCGAGGCCATCGACCGGCTGCACGCCACCAACAACTTCCCGGAGTTCACGGGCACGCTCTGCCCCGCCCCGTGCGAGGGCTCGTGCGTGCTCGGCATCAACGACGACCCCGTCACGATCAAGGCGGTGGAGCTCGCGATCATCGACCGCGCGTTCGCCGAGGGCTGGATCCGGCCCGAGCCGCCGGCCGCCCGCACGGGCAAGAAGGTGGCGGTGGTCGGCTCCGGCCCGGCCGGCCTCGCCGCGGCCCAGCAGCTCGCGCGGGCCGGCCACGCGGTGACGGTGTTCGAGCGCGCGGATCGCATCGGCGGGCTCCTCCGCTACGGGATCCCGGAGTTCAAGATGGAGAAGCGCGTGCTGGACCGGCGCCTCGCCCAGATGGAGGCCGAGGGCGTGAGGTTCGTGGCCGGCGCCCACGTGGGCGTGACCACGCCCGTGGACGGGCTCCGCCGCGAGTTCGACGCGCTCCTGCTCGCCGGCGGGGCGTGCGCCCCGCGTGACCTGCCCATTGCCGGTCGCGAGCTGCACGGGATCCACTTCGCGATGGACTTCCTGACCCTGCAGAACCGCCGCTGCGAGGGCGACCACGTTCCCGACGCGTCCTCCATCAGCGCCGCCGGCAAGCACGTCGTGATCATCGGCGGCGGCGACACCGGCGCCGACTGCCTCGGCACCGTGCACCGCCAGGGCGCGCGCTCGGTGCACCAGTTCGAGATCCTCCCCCGCCCGCCCGACACGCGGGCCGCGGACAATCCGTGGCCCCAGTGGCCGAACGTCTACCGCACGTCGTCGGCCCACGAGGAGGGCGGCGAGCGCGTCTACGCCGTGTCCACGCGGCGCTTCCTCGGCGACGACCGCGGGCGTGTACGGGCGCTGGAGCTCGCGCAGGTCGAGATGGTCCGGGACGGCGGCCGGGTCTCGTTCCCGGAGGTGCCGGGGTCCGCGCGCGAGCTGCCCTGCGACCTGGCGCTCCTCGCCATGGGCTTCGTCGGGCCCGAGCGGCCGGGGATGATCGCAGAGCTCGGCGTCCGCCTCACCGAGCGGGGCAACGTGTGGCGGGACGCGCGGTGGATGACCAGCGTGCCCGGCGTGTTCGCGGCGGGCGACATGCAGCGCGGACAGTCGCTGATCGTCTGGGCCATCGCGGAGGGCCGGAGCGCGGCCCGCGGCGTCGACACCTTCCTGATGGGCCGGTCGGACCTGCCCGCGCCGCTGGCGTGAGCGCGGCCGTGACCGCCACGACGCGCCGCCGCGCCCTCGGCCTCGCGGCCGCGGGCTTCGCCGTCGTCACCCACGCGCATCCGGCGTCGGCCCAGCTCGACCGCTTCCTCAAGGGCCTGACCGGCGGCGGCCTGTCCGACGCCAAGATCGGCTCCGGGCTCAAAGTCTTCTCGAAGTAGCTCGGAGCGGGGCTGTGCCCCCTCCCCTGCGGCGGTCGTCGGTCGCCGCGCGGGGTGACGATCGCGCACGGTACAATCCACTGCGCCCATGGCTCCGCCCGCCGTCGAGTTGCGCCGCCTCACCAAGGTCTACCGGGAGGGCGAGAGCGAGCGGCTGGTGTTCCGGGACGTGGACGCGGTCATCCACACCGGCGAGATCGTGGTCCTGCTCGGCCGTAGCGGATCCGGCAAGTCCACCCTTCTGAACCTCGTGAGCGGCATCGACCTGCCCACCTCGGGCACGGTGCTCGTCGACGGCGTGGATCTCGGCGCGCTGTCCGACGCCGCGCGCACCCGGCTGCGGCGCCGGCACATCGGGTTCGTGTTCCAGTCGTTCAACCTGATTCCCCTCCTCACCGTCGAGGAGAACCTGCTGCTGCCGCTCGAGCTGAACGGCCGCGCCGACGCCGCGGGCCGCGCCCGCGCCCACGACCTCCTGGCCCGCGTGGGCCTGGCCGACCGCGCGGCCAGCTTTCCCGACCGGCTCTCGGGCGGTGAACAGCAGCGGCTCGCGGTGGCGCGCGCGCTGGCCCACGACCCCCCGCTGATCCTCGCCGACGAGCCCACCGGCAACCTCGACGCCGAGGCCGCCGCCCAGGTGCTGGACCTGCTGGACGGCCTCGCGCGCGAGCGCGGCAAGACGCTCGTGATGGTCACTCATGGGCGGGAGGTCGTCGGCGCCGCCGACCGCGTCTTCACCGTCCAGCACGGGCGTCTGGTGGAGCAGCCGCGGGCGCCGTCGGGCGGCCGATGATCCTCGGGCGGGCGAGCCAGCGCCACATCGCGCGCCATCCGTGGCAGTTCGCCCTGGCCGTGCTGGGCATCGCGCTCGGCGTGGCGGTGACCGTGGCCATCGACCTCGCCAACGGCAGCGCCCGTCGCGCCTTCGAGCTCGCCACGGAGGCAGTCACCGGACGCGCCACCGACCAGATCGTTGGCGGCCCGTCGGGCGTGGCCGATGCCGTGTACGTGGACCTGCGCCTCCGGCTTCAGGTGCGCCTCGCCGCGCCGGTCGTGTCGAGCAACGTCACGGCGCCCGGGCGGCCCGGCGTGGTGCTGCACCTGCTGGGCGTCGATCCGATCGCCGAGACGCCATTCCGCCCGTACCTGGAGCGCGGGGGCGGAGGCACGCCGCTCACCGCCCTCGGCGAAGTGCTCACCACGCCCGGCGCGGCGCTGATGACCCGCGCGATGGGCGCGCGGCTCGGTCTCACCCTGGGCGACCGCCTGCCGATCCGCGTCGCCGGCGCCACGCGCGCCCTGCTCGTCGCGGGATGGATCGACCCGGAGGACGCGCTCTCGGCCCGCGCGCTCGAGCACGTCGTCGTCGTGGACGTGGCATCGGCCCAGGAGCTCTCGGGCACGCCAGGACGGCTGACCCGCATCGACCTCCTCCTGCCCGCCGGGCCGGCCGGCGAGGCGCTTCGCGCGCGGATCGCCGCCCGGCTGCCCGCGGGCGTGGAGATCACGCCGGCGGGCGCCCGCGCCGACTCGGCGGCGCGGCTCACGCGCGCCTTCTCCCTCAATCTCGCCGCGCTGTCGCTCCTCGCCCTCGTCGTGGGCATGTTCCTCGTGTACAACACGATGACGTTCTCGGTCGTCCAGCGTCGCGCCCTCATCGGCACTCTCCGGGCGCTGGGCGTCACGCGCGCCGAGGTGTTCCGGCTGGTGGGCGCCGAGGCGCTGGTCGTCGGGCTGATCGGCACGGGGCTGGGCATGGTCCTGGGCCTGGCGCTCGCGCACACGCTGCTCGCGCTGGTGAGCCGCACCATCAACGACCTCTACTTCGTGCTCGCCGTCCGCGAGGTGTCGGTCACCGCCGCCGACCTCGCGCGCGGCGCCGCCCTCGGCATCGGCGCCACCGTGCTCGCCGCGCTCGCGCCCGCGCTCGAGGCCACGGGCGCACGGCCGCGCGCCGCGCTCCTCCGCTCCACGCTCGAGGCTCGCGCCCGCCGCGCCGTGCCGTGGGTGGCGGCGGCCGGCGTCGTCGTGCTCGCGCTCGGCGCGGCGGTCATGGCGGCGCCCACGGGGACGGCGGCGAGCCTCGGCGGGCTCTTCGCCGTGGTCCTGGGCTGCGCCCTCCTCACCCCGGCGGCGCTCCTGGTCCTGCTGCGCCCGATCGCCCTCGCCGCGGAGGCCAGCCTCGGCATCCTCGGCCGGCTCGCCACGCGCGGCATCGCCGCCGCGCTCAGCCGCACCGCGGTGGCCATCGCCGCGCTGATGGTCGCCGTGGCCGCCACCGTCGGGGTCGGCCTGATGATCGCGAGCTTCCGCGAGGCGGTGGCGCGCTGGCTCGAGGGCACCCTCCGCGCCAACGTCTACGTCTCTCCCCCGAGCCTGATCGGCAACCGGAGCGACGCGACGCTGCCGCCGGCGGTCCTCGATCGCCTGGTCCGCACCCCGGGCGTGGCCGGCGCCAGCACCACGCGCGCCGTGGTCGCGCCGAGCCCTCGCGGCCCGGTGAACGTCCTCGCCCTCGGCCTCGCCTCGGGTCGCCGGCCCGGCTTCCGGTTCCGCGACGCGCCCGCCGCGTCGGTGTGGGGCGCGTTCGACGCCGGCGACGTGGTCGTCTCCGAGCCCTTCGCCAACCGCCACGGGATCCGCGCCGGCGACACCGTGCGCCTCCGCACCGACCGAGGCGAGGAGGACTTCCGCGTGGCCGGCGTCTTCTACGACTACGGCTCGCCGGCCGGCGTGGTCGCCATGGCCCGCGCCACGTTCGAGCGGCACTGGGAGGACCGCGCCGTGTCCGGTCTCGCCCTCGAGGCCGCGCCCGGCCAGGACGTGCCCGCGCTCGTGGAGGCGCTGCGACGGGCCGCGGGCGGCGAGGAGCTCCTGATCCGCTCCAATCGCGGCCTGCGCGAGGCGTCGATGGCGATCTTCGATCGGACCTTCGCGATCACCTCGGTGCTCCGCCTGGCCATCGTCGCCGTGGCCTTCCTCGGCGTGGTGAGCGCGCTGATGGCGCTCGAGCTCGACCGGACGCGCGAGATGGCGACGCTGCGCGCCCTCGGCTGCGCGCCCGCGCAGGTCTGGCGGATCGTGACGGGCGAGACCGCGCTCATGGGCGCGCTCGCGGGGCTCCTCGCGCTGCCCGTGGGCATCGGGCTCGCCGCCGCCCTCATCCACGTCGTGAACCGCCGGTCCTTCGGCTGGACCATGCCGCTCGACCTCTCGCCGCGCGTGCTCCTCGAGGGCCTGGGCATCGCGGTGGCCGCCGCCGTGCTCGCCGGCCTCTACCCCGCGTGGCGCATGGCGAGCGCGCCCGCCGCCGAGGCGCTCCGCGATGAGTAGCCGGCGCGCCGCCGCGCTCGCCGCGACCGTCGTCGCCATCGGCCTCATCGCCTTTCTCGCGCTGTCCGGCCCACCGACGCGCGCGCCGCGCGGAGGGATCCGCGCGAGCGTCTCGGTGGTCGAGGCCCTCGGCGCGGTCCCCGCGGGGTACGCGCGCGCCGAGGGCCCCCGCGAGTTCGCCTTCCCCGCGGACCACGGCCCGCATCCCGCGTTCCGCACCGAGTGGTGGTACTACACCGGCCATCTCCGGGCGCGCGATGGTCGGGAGTTCGGCTTCCAGCTCACCTTCTTCCGGACGGCGCTGACGCCCGCGCCGGCGCGGCGGGAATCGCCGTGGGCCGCGCACCAGCTCTACATGGCCCACTTCGCCCTCACCGACGTGCGCGGCGGCCGCTTCCTCGCCTTCGGCCGCTCCGGACGCGGCGCGCTCGGCCTGGCCGGCGCCCGCGCCGAGCCATTCCGGGTGTGGGTCGACGACTGGGCAGCCGAGGGCGAGCCGGGCCGCCCGCTGGCCACCGGTGACGCTCGCCTCGCCTCCGGCTCGGCTCGCACGGCAATGCGCCTGCGCGCCGCCGAGGCGGACGCCGGGATCGACCTCGCGCTGGACGCCACCCGGCCACCCGCATTCCCCGGCGAGCGGGGCTGGAGCCGCAAGGGGCCGGAGCCCGGCAACGCGTCGTTCTACTACTCCCTCACCCGGTTGTCCGCGCGCGGCACCGTGCAGGCCGGCGCGGAGCGCGTGGAGGTCGAGGGGCAGGCGTGGATGGACCGGGAGTGGAGCTCGAACGCGCTCGCCGCCGACCTCGTCGGCTGGGACTGGTTCGCGCTGCAGCTCGACGACGGCCGCGACCTGATGCTCTACCGGCTCCGGCGGCCCGACGGATCGGCGAGCCCGTGGAGCGGCGGGATCCTCGTCGACCCGGACGGACGCACGTCCACCCTCGGCGCCCAGGACGTCGTGGTCGACGTGACGCGCGCGTGGACCAGCCCGCGGTCCGGCGTCCGCTATCCCGCGGGGTGGCGGCTCCGCTGGGCGCCCGCCGATCTCACGCTGGATCTGACGCCGCGGGTCCCGGATCAAGAGCTGGACGTGGGCGTCCGCTACTGGGAGGGCGCGGTCACCGTGGCCGGCCGCCAGGCCGGCCGCGCGATCGCCGGCCTCGGCTACGTCGAGCTGGTCGGCTACGGCGAGCGGCGCCCGCGGCCCTGACGGCCACGCGCGAACGTGGGGCGCTAGGAGCCTCGCAGAATACGGTAACCGCCACGGGCCTCTACAATCCTACCGCTCGGCAATCGTCTGATGCGCGGGGCTCATGAGGGAGCGCTTCCCTGGGCCGCGCGGCTCTGCCACGCCACGTGCCCGACGAAGAACGGCCCGAGGCGCTCGATGTACTGCAACGTCTGGGTCGTCGCGCGCATGGCGTGGACGATGTGGGACAGCGGCTGCAGCTCCCGGCCGACCAGCCCGATCACGAAGTCGTTGTCGTGCTGATCGAGCCCGTGGCAGGCCAGCCGCACGTCGTGCGCGAGGTCCGCCTCGCCGTACGCCCGACCGATGGCCCCGTGCTCGCGCAGGATCGTCCCCTGCTCCGCCGCGGTCAGCCGCGCGAAGGTGCCCGAGCGGCGCAACGGATACCAGATCCCCCACGGCCACGCGGCGTTCAGCACGGTGCGGCGCGGCCGGTGGAGGAGCCAGTCGTCGAGGTCCGGCTCGTGCCCCGAGGCATACGTGCGCCCGAGCATGGTGAGCTCTGGCCGGTGGGTGAGCGCGGCGAACGGCTCAGCGTTGAGCAGCTCGCGGAGGCCGGAGAACAACGCGGCCGCGTCCGCGCCGAAAGCGAGCACGGCCACGCCGCGCGGGTCGTTCACGTCGGCGTAGAGGACGGCCTCGACCCCGCTCGCCTCTATCGCCGCCGCGAGCGGCTTCGGGTCGGGCGCGCCGGTGAAGGCCTGGAGCTGCATGTAGAGGCGGCGCGTCGAGGTCTTGCCTCCGGCGCCCCGCTCGCTCACGTCCACCTTCGGCGCGTCGCTTTCCGCAGGCGTGCTCATGGCGGCAAGGCTATCACGAGGTGCGGGCGCCCGGGCTTTGCCCGCCCGCACCCTGCGGCCACAGAGGTCTGAGGACGAGGCCCGTTGCTGGTGCAAGCCCGTCCGTGTCCTAGCGGCGGGCGGTGTGGAGGCAGCCGCGGAGCGCGTCGGCGAGGCTGGCCACGTCGGGCTCGTTCACGAGCGTGGCGCCCTCGCACGCAATCTCGTGGACGCTCAGCCCGCCGCGGGCCAGGGCGGCCCAGCCGAGGTCCGAGGTGCCGTGGTGGCGCCCGTCGTGTCGCCGCCCCGGCACCAGGAGCGTGACCCGCCCCGGATACGGACGCGGCGCGTAGCGGGCGATGGCTGCCTCGTGCCCGGCGGCGATGGCGCGCAGCTCGCGCTCGGCCGGCGAGTCGCCCGGCGCCGGCTCGCTCGGCGCGCGCGGCGGCGCCGCCAGACGCTCGTGGGCCCGCCCCGCCGCGTAGGCCGCGCGCGTGAGGACGAAGCCGGCCCGGTGCTCGCGCGGCGCGTGCGCGATCGTGTCCAGCTCGACCACGACCCGCCGGGCCGCGCGCTGCGCCCGCGCGAGCAGGCCGCGGGCCGCGTCCGGGCGCTCCGCCTCGACGAGGGCCAGGAGCGCCACCTGCTGGCCCGTGGCGTGGAGCTGGCAGGCGATCTCGTAGGCGAGAATGCCGCCGAAGCAGTAGCCCGCGACGTGGTATGGCCCCGCGGGCTGGAGCCCGCGGATCGCCTCGACGTAGCGCCCCGCGATGTCCTCGATGCGGTCCAGCCGAGAGCGGAGGTGGCTCGCCTCCGGCCGGAGCCCATAGACGGGCTGCTCCGTCCCCAGGCGCCGGGCCAGGGCCTGATAGCAGAAGATCTGCCCGCTGTGCTGGTGGACGCAGAAGAGCGGTAGGGAGGCGCCCGCGGGCTGGATGGGGACCAGCGCCGACGGGATCTCACGCGGCTGCCTCAGGAGGTTCGCAAGCGCCTCCACGTTCGGCGCCTGCAGGATCGTGGTCAGGGGCAGCTCGCGGCCGAAGGTCCGCCAGACGCCGGCGAACAGCCGCACGGCCAGGAGCGAATGCCCGCCCAGGTCGAAGAAGTTGTCACGGATGCCCACCGGCCGGACGGCGAGCGCTTCCTCCCAGATCGCGGCGAGCTTGGACTCGACCTCGTCGCGGGGCGCCGTCGCGGCCTGCCGGCCGGGCGGCGGCGCCGGCAGGGCGCCCCCGCCGGGCGGGCGCTCGGCGAGGAGGGCACGGACCAGCGCCCGCCGGTCGGACGACCAGCCGAGCACGCCGTTGACGCCGCTCACACGCTCACCGCCAGCGGGTGGCCGTCCGCGCGCCACGCGCGGGCCAGGTCCACCATGTCCGGCCACCAGCAGAGGAGCTCGCCGAACTGCCGCACCAGCTCGCGCGAGAGGGCCCGTGCGTCCTCGGGAGAGCGGCCGTCCAGGAGGTCCAGGGGCGTCAGGTAGTCGGGCCGGGTCAGGGCCTGCGCGAGGAGGTCGAGATAGCGCCGTACGTCGTCGGCCCAGAACGCGGGCTCGCTCTCGTGGGCGTCGAGCGCGGCCTCGGCGGCGGCGGCGAAGCCGCGGGTCGCCCGCACGTGCTGCTCGAGCACGTAGTGCTCGAAATCCGCGAGACGCAGCTCGCCGATCTCGCGCAGGTGGCCGCCCAGGGCGCGCTGCCGCTGCCGCTCGTCGCCCGCCACGCGGGCGCCGTCCCACCCGTGCAGGCAGGCGAGAATCAGCTTGCCGCTGTCGAACCCGCTGGCGGAGCGGAAGATCTCCCCGGGCCAGAAGCGGCGCATTTCGGCGGGCGCGTGCAGCAGCGTCCACGGCAGGTGGCCGATGAAGCTCCCGGGCACGCACATCCACACCATGCTCGTGAAGATCACGTCGTGGGCGCGGCCCAGAGGCACGCGCGGCGGCAGGACCACGCGGTTGTCCACCGCCATGAACGTCGACATCCCGAACGTGTCGTCGGACAGCGTCGGGCGCGGGACGACGCGCGCCATCTCGCGGCTCGCGCACGTCTCGCGATAGGACGCCTCCGATCCGACGAGCCGCCGGTGGGAGGCGTCCGGCATCAGGAGGTAGCCCATGGGGGCGCGCCAGAACCCGAAGGGCGCGCCCCACGCGCAGTCACCGAGGAGCCCGTGGAAGGTGGCGCGGACCACGCCCCCGCCGCGCTCGAGCCGCTCGACCACCGCCGAATCGGCGCCGTCCACGTGGAGGTCCGCCACGCCGCGCGCGATGTCGGCCACCCGGCGCCCGAGGAGCTCCTCGTGGAGCGCGAGCACGTCCCGCGTCTCGCGCGGCGTGTGCGCCTCGGCGGCCGCCCGGTCCGGGAAGAACCAGTATTCCGAGGGGTCGCGCGAGCCGCACAGCCCGAGCCCCCCGGAGGCGCGCGCAGGATGGGGCGCGACCCGGCACACCGTGTCGTCGTCGGTCTCGAAGAAAACCTCCCCCGCCGCGTGCAGGAAGAGCGCGTTGGTGTTCCCGCCGATGGTGGGCCCGGGCACGCCCTGTCCGAACGCGAAGCGCGCCACGTCCTCGGGCACGCCGCCCTTGTCGACGAGGCGCCGCACGCAGGCGTCCTTCTCGGGCGCTCCCGCGTAGGACACGCGGGCGCCGTAGCGCGTCTTGAGCGACCGCAGGACGTCCAGGTACTCGGCTCTCGCCCGCGGCGATCGGGAGTCGTCGCTCACCACGAACTCGACCGCGCGCCCGTGGGCGCGGCAGTTGTCCATGTAGCTGGCGAGGCCACGGCCGAGCGCCTCCACGCGATCGCAGGTCAGGATGCCGACCGTGGTGATCGGCGGGCCGGCGCCCGCTTCCGACGTTGCGTCCGCGGCCAGCGCGCGGCGGCAGCGGTCGGCGAGGTCGCGGCGCGCCACGAGCACGCCCGCCGCGGCGGCATCCGCGAGCCGGCTCTCGATCGCCGCCGGATCGCCCCCGGACAGGCGCGCGAGACGACGCGCGTGCGTCTGCAGCGAGCCGAAGTCCGGGCACCGGACCGCGAGATCGGCGGTCGGCACGGGCAGCCTCGCCCAGCGCCCCCGGCCCGACGACACGACCTCGGTGCCGGCGTGGGCCACGCCGCGCTCGAAACCGAGGCAGCGGTAGAGCTCGGCACGCTCCGGGAGCTCCGCGGCGGCCGCACGCGAGGCGAGGCCCCGGTCGACGAGGCGCGCCGCGACCTCCTTGTCGGAGAGCCGATCGACCTCCGCCACCAGCGCGGCCACGCGCTCGAGATCGCGCCCGCCCGCGCGCTCCCGGATCGCTCCGGCGAGTCGCGCGACCGTCGGCACGCCCGCGACCGCCTCCGTGGTCAGCTCCACATCGAGCGCGTCGGCCAGCCAGCGGGCCACGGCGCGGGACTCGTCCGGGCCCGCACCGAGCCCCGACAGGTCGTCCTCGGGCGCCACGCGCGCGACGCGCAGCTGCCGGGCCCACGCGGCGCCGAGCAGGTCTTCCAGCGCGCTCGCCGGCCCGGCGGCGGCCGGAACATGCCGTGCCTGCCGCCACCGCTCCACGGCCTGGAGCACGTGGGAGGCGTCGTGCAGCCCGCTCGCGATGCGCCGGAGCGTGGCGGGCGCCCGACCGGCCGTGGGAGCGCGCTCGGCCGCGGCCTCGTCGGCCGCCTCGGACGGGACGGGCTCGCCACGCGCGGGCCGCGCGGCCACGGCCACCTCGGTGGGGATCGCGAAGCGAAGCCCGGCGGTCGTCTCCTCGCGGTACGGTCCGCCGACCTCGGCGAGGAACGAGAGCGCCGGCTGATTCTTCGCGGTGGGCGAGAACGGGAGGTCGACGACCCGACATCCGGACGCGGCGGCGCGCTCGGCGAGGTGCGCGAGGACATGATGCTCCACGCCCCGCCCGAGGGCCCGGCAGCTCATGAGCAGGCTGTCCACGACGAACCGCGGGCGCGGCCGGGGAGAAGATCGCCACGCCGACGAGCCCGTAGTCGCCGAAGCGGTCGGCGACGCTCACCGTGAGGCACTCGAGGCCCGCGGCGTCGAGCCCCAGCACCTCGCGCTCGGACCGGCGGATCGTGGTGGTGTTGAACTGGTTGGTGCGCTGCGTGAGCTGCGAGACCCGCGCGGCCTGGGCCGGCGTCATCGCGCCGATGTCCACACGGAGGTCGAGGCCAGCCAGGAACGTCTCGAACGTCTCGGCGGCATCGCGCAGCCGCGCGCGCGCCGCCTCCTGGCGATAGAGCGTCGTGCGCTGCCGGTCCTCCGCGGTCAGCGCGCCACGGTCGAGCGACCACACGCGGTCGAGGAACGCTGGAATCTCCGCGGGCGCGGGCAACGGCAGGACGAGGACCTCCGGACACGCGGCCTCCACCTCGGCGCACTGGACGGGGTCGTCGTCGATGAAGACGAAGCTGTCGAGGCCGAGGTTCAGCTCCTCGGCGATCGCGTGGATGTTCTCGGACTTCGGCTTCCAGTTGACGCGCCAGGACACGAAGTGCTCCCGGCGGAGCCGCATCCCGGGATGCCGATCGAGGACCTCCAGCACGTCGGCCTCGGCGTTCTTGCTGCAGAGGCACAGGAGCCGTCCCGCCTCGTGCTGGCCGAGCATGAACTCCTGGAGGGCGACGCGGGGGGCGTCCACGTGGACGCCGAGCGCGCCGTCCTCACCGCACACCCCGGTCCACAGCGTCTGGTCGCAGTCGAGCACGATGACCTTCGCCGGGCGCGCGAGCGCGCCATGAGCGCGGCGCGCGAGCGCGGTGCCGAGGGCGGCGAACCCCGCCGGCGTGTAGGGCACGTGTCCGAGCGCGAGCCCCTGGGGATCGTGCATCGCTTCCGCGGCGAGCCCGCGCGCGACCTCGGCCGAGGGCACCACCGACACGCCGGCGAGCCCGCGAGCGCCCTCGGCGAACCGGCGCTCGAGGGCGGCGACGTGGGCCGCGCGGGCGGGATCGGCGAGCGCCGCCGGCGAGGCGGGCGCGAAGCCCACGACCAGGGGCGAGCGCGCTCGCGCCGCAAACCCGGACACGGCGGCCTCGAGCTCGCCGAGCGTCCGGGCCGCCGCGTCCGCCGCGCTTCCCTGCCCGGCCGCGGCCATCCAGTCCTCGAGGCGCACGAGCACGACGTTGAGGCCGCCCGCGTTCGTGGACAGCAGGCTGGACGGGTTCAGCAGCTCCTGGAGGACCTGGTTGTAGGCGGCGAACTCCACCCGAACGCCGAGGTCGAGCGCTTCCATCCAGAAGGACAGGGAATCCCCTACGGGCTCCGCCGTGAACGTCGCGGCGACGGCAACAATTGGCGCGGACCGGGTCGATTTGTCGCTCATGTCCTTACTGCGACTGCGTGAGCTGGGAGTCGCGGAGTTTCTGAGCAATCCACACGCCAACCACGAAACCGCATGGGGCAGGCACTTACAGCGCGCGCCAGTTACGGCTCTGCAGTTTTTTGGGCACCTACATACACATCCCGCAGTCTCCCCGGAAGGGGCGTGCAGAAGGTGCGCGGCCCTTCCGGAAGGAGAGGAGGGTCAGCCCCCGCGCGTGTGCATCTCCAGCCTGGGGTCCAGCTTGAGCGCGCCGATCTGGATGAGGGGGCCGCGGCGGGGCATGGCGAGCCGCGCCTCGGCCCCGCGATCGTCGCGGGCAGTCCAGCCCTGCCGGATCAGGGCGGCCAGCTCCGCCGCCGACGCGCCGGCGCGGAGCGGCCCGCGGAGATCGGTGCCGAGGGTCGCGTACAGGCAGAGGAACCACGTGCCGTCGGCGGTGAGGCGGCTCCGGTCGCACGCGCGACAGAACGGCTGGGTCGTGGAGGAGATGATGCCGAACACGAGCCCGTCGGCGAGGCGAAACCGATCGGCCGGCGCAGAGCCGTCCTCGCGCAGCGGCTCGATCCCTCCGTAGCGGCGCTCGAGGGCGGCCAGCACCTCGGCTCGCGACACGACCTGGTCCATCGACCAGCCAGTGGCGCCGCCCACGTCCATGTACTCGATGAACCGCACCTCCGCGCCGACGCCGCGGCTGTACTCGATCAGGTCCGCGATCTCGTCGTCGTTGACGCCGCGGATCACCACGGTGTCGAGCTTGAGTCCGCGCTGGAAGCCGGCGCGCCGCGCGGCCTCGATGCCCTCGAGCACGTCGGCGTGGTCGTCACGACGGGTGAGACGACGGAACCGGTCGGCCTGGAGCGTGTCGAGGCTCACCGTGAGCCGGTGCAGGCCGGCCGCGAAGAGCGCCGGCGCGCGGTCCGCGAGGAGCACGCCGTTGGTCGTCATGGCGAGGTCGCCGATCGCCGGCTTCGCGGCGAGCATCCCCACCAGGCGCTCGAACGTCGCGCCGGAGCAGCGGCTCCCCGCCGGTGAGCCGGACCTTGTCGACGCCGAGGCTCGTGAACACGTCGACGAGCATCGACATCTCCTCGAACGTGAGGACGTCCTCGCGCGGCAGCCACGCGTACTCCTCCTCCGGCATGCAGTAGGCGCAGCGGAGGTTGCACCGGTCGGTGACGGACAGGCGCAGGTTGCGGAGCGGGCGCCGGAGGCGATCGACGATCATGACCGTCAGGGAAGCTCCACGAAGACCTCGCCGGCCTCCACGCTCACCGGGAAGCACGCGACCTTGACCGCGGGGTTGTTGGCGTTCGCTCCCGTCGTCACGTCCCAGCGCCAGCCGTGCCATGGGCAGGCGACGAGCGGCCCGTCCATGTCGCCGTCGCCCAGGGGGCCGCCCCGGTGCGGGCAGGCGTTGTCGATGGCGTGATACGCGCCGTCCACGTTGAACACGGCGAGGCTCCGCCCGTTGGCGTCGATCACGCGCCCTTCCCCGGCGGGCACGTCGGCCGCGGCCGCCACTCTCACGCGAGGCATGGCCCCACCTCCTGACCGGCCGCGACGGCAGCCGGGATCTCGGCCCGTTCCCACTCCTTGACGAGGCCTGCCTTCTTCACGCCCACCTCGAAGTGGTCCCACGGCAGCACCTCGTCGAGCCTCCGGGCGCGGCGGGTGTAGAACGCGGGATCGCCGTCCCACTCTCGGAGGGCGCGCCGCCAGTCGCCCTCGAGGCTCGCCGCCAGCTCGACGAAATCCGCCACCCGACGGTCGCCGCGCGCGAGCAGCGCCTGCAGCGAGGCCTCGCGAGGGTTCTCGTGGAACACGCGGACGGTCGACAACCGCCCTACCGCGCGCTTGATGATCTGGAGCTTGCCCTCGAGGCCCCGGGGCTCCACGAACGGGGCCCACTGGAACGGCGTCCAGGGCTTCGGCACGAAGGACGAGATGGACAGCGTGAGCTTGCCGAAGGGCTGCCCCTCCGGCCCCAGCACCTGGAGCCGCTCGAGCAGGCGCGCGGCGAGGCGCGGGATGGCCTCCACGTCCTCGTCGGTCTCCGTCGGGAGCCCGATCATGAAGTAGCACTTGAGGTTCGGGATGCCGTAGCGGCGCACGAGGTCGCAGGCGGCCAGGAGGTCCGCGTCGGTGATCGGCTTCCTGACGGCCCGGCGCAGGCGCTCGGTGCCGGCCTCGGGTGCCATCGTCAGCGTCCGGTGGCCGCCACGGGCGAGCGAGGCCACGAGGTCCTCGGTCAGGCTGTCGGCGCGCAGCGAGGAGATCGACACTTCGAGGCCGTGCTCCTCGAGCATCTTCATGAGCTCGCCGATCCACGGGTAGTCGGACACGCACGCGCCGACCAGTCCCACGCGCCGCGGCCCGCCGGCCTCGCCCGCGTCCCGCGCGAGCGCAGCCACGGAGGCGCGGAGCGACTCCAGGCTCCGATGCCGCACGGGCCGGTAGATCTGGCCCTCGAGGCAGAAGCGGCAGCCGCGGCCGCACCCCTTGCCCACCTCGAGGAGCTGCATGTGCCCGTACTCGGCCTTGGGGCTCTTCACCGCCGAGATGGTCTCGAAGCGGTTCACGTCACGCAGCCGGCGCTTGGTCACGATCCGCGGCACGTCGGGGCCGACGGGCGTCGTGGCGGCGATCGTGCCGTCGGCGGCGTAGGACACGTCGTACGCCTCCGGGACGTAGATGCCGGGCAGACGCCCGAGCGCGCCGAGGAGCCGCCCGCGCGCCTCGGGGTCGCCGGCCGCGTACTCGCTCCGGTACGCGGCGACGATCTCGCCGACCAGCTCCTCCCCCTCGCCGACCACCACGAAGTCCATGAACGGGGCCAGCGGCTCCGGGTTGGAGAACGCGCACACGCCGCCCATGAGGATCAGCGGATGCTCGGGCCCGCGCGCGCGGGCCCGCGTGGGAATCCCTGAGAGCTGGAGCAGGCGCACCACGTTCAGGTAGTCGCCTTCGTAGGTCACCGAGAAACCGACCAGGTGGAAGTCGGCGAGGGGCCGGAGCGATTCGAGGGAAAACGGCGCGACCCCGGCCCGCCGGTGCTCGTCCACGTCCTCGGGGTCGGGAAAGAAGACGCGCTCGCAGACCACGTCCGGGAGCGCGTTCAGGTGCTGGTAGATCGTCTGGAAGCCCAGGTTCGACATGCCCAGGGCGTAGGTGTTCGGATACACGAGGGCCACGGAGATCCGTCCGCCCCAGTCCTTGCGGACGGCGCCTTCCTCGGTGGCCAGGAGGGCCTGGGCTTTCTTCTTGAGCGACCAGGACATGCGATCCCCTCGTAACTATGCCGTCGTGTATACCGATCTGTCAGTGTAGCGCAATCGACAAGGGCGTCACGGCGTATCTGGGCGGCTGGTCGAGCGACGGCAAGGACGGCGGAGGCGCTGACCGAAAGCCCGGTGGCGCGACCGTCGGCGGCGAGTGAGTCGACCCGGGCGTCAGCGACCGGGGCGCGGCGCGAGGGCGGCGCTAGACTCCCATGATCTGGACGTCGATCGTCCGGGACCGGGGGCCGTCGAGCTCGGCGAAGATGATCGACTGGAAACGTCCGAGGGCCAGCTCTCCGCCCGTCACGCCCACGGCCACGCTGCGGCCGAGGAGCGCGGCGCGGAGGTGGGAAGCGGCGTTGCCGCGCTCGCAGTCGGAGTAGCGGGGATCGTCGTGGCGGTAACCCCCTTCGGGGACGAGGCGCTCGACCATCGACTTGAGATCCTCCACCAGCGCGCCCTGGAACTCGTTCACGAACAGCGCGCAGGTGGTATGGAGCGAATTGACGAGGATGATGCCGTCCTTCACGTCGGCGCTCAGCAGGATGTCGCGGATCTGCTTGGTGATGTCGAGCACCTGCGTGCCCTTCTCGCTCAACATCGTGAAGGTCTTTCGGACCACCTTCATCGTCTCCACGTTGACGCCCTCCGTGGGCCTATGAGCCTTAGGGTTCACGGCCAGCGCTCCTGGTGCCGAGGGGGGGAATCGAACCCCCACGGCCCGGGCAGGGCCAGCGGGTTTTAAGCCCGCTGCGTCTCCCAGTTCCGCCACCCCGGCACGACGGCGAGCACCCTGGAGGCTTGGAGGCGGCGAGCGGATTCGAACCGCTGAATAGAGGTTTTGCAGACCTCCGCCTTAGCCACTTGGCTACGCCGCCCTGTACGCCCCAAGGGTCCCGCGACGCGGGCCCCGAATCGGTTTCAATGGAGCGGGAAACGGGATTCGAACCCGCGACCCCAACCTTGGCAAGGTTGTGCTCTACCACTGAGCTATTCCCGCACGAACGACACGCCGCCGAACAGCGCGGATCACTGTAACAAAGGCCTCGCATGGTGTCAACGCACGGACGCCTCGGGAACCTCGCCGCGCAGATACTTCGCCGCCACCTCGGGGGGCGTCGGATTGATGAAGAACCCCGTCCCCCACTCGAAGCCCGCCATCCGCCCGAGCGTGGGGATGATCTCGAGGTGCCAGTGAAAGTGGTCCAGGGCCCCGGTCTTGAGCGGACGCGAGTGGAGCATGAAGTTGAACGGCGGGTCGCCGAGGACGCGGTTCATACCGCGCAGCACGTCTCCGAGCAGCCGGGCGAGGGCGGCAAGCCCGTCGGCCTCGATCTCCTCGAAGGCCGAGGCGTGATCCGCGGGAAGGATCCAGGTCTCGAAGGGGAACCGCGGCGCGAAGGGGGCCAGGGCGACGAACTCGCCGGTGTCCAGGACGACCCGGCCTCCGTCGCGGCGCTCCTGGCTCACCACGTCGCACCAGATGCACCGCTTCTTGATCCGGAAGTGGCGGAGCGCCCCCTCCAGCTCCTCCTCGACCATGATCGGGACGGTCGGGGTGGCGATGAGCTGGGAATGCGGGTGCTCGATCGACGCCCCCGCCCGCTCCCCGTGGTTCTTGAAGATGATCACGTACTCGAACCGGGGGTCACGGGCGAGGTCCCTGATCCGATCCCGGTACGCCCCCAGCACGGCGGCCAGGTGCTCGGCCGGCAGGGTGGCGAGCGACGCCGCGTGGTCGGGCGACTCGATGATCACCTCGTGGGCTCCCACCCCGCTCATCCGGTCGTAGATCCCCTCCCCCGAGGGCTCCAGCTCGCCCTCGATCCGGAGGGCGGGGAACTTGTTGGGCACGACGCGCAGGGTCCAGCCGGGCGTGTTGGGGCCCGTGTCCGGATCTCGAACGGCGAGCACCTCGTCGGGCGTCCTCGGCTCGTTGCCGGGACAGAACTGGCAACTGGCGGGCCGCACCACGGGAGTCGCCGGCGCGCCGCTGGTGTGGCCGATGAAGTCCGACGGCCGCCGGGCGCGCTCGGTGGAGATGATCACCCACCGACCGACCACTGGATCCTTGCGGAGCTCGGGCACGGCGCTCAGGTGTCCTGCGTGGTTGTGAAGGAATGCGGATTCCGACTCCGCCGAGCGGGCCAACACCGCGATTCTGCGTACACACGCGGGGCCGTCTCGCCATTCATTCAGGTCTCCTGCACGGTTGTGAAGGAATGCGGATTCCGACTTCGCCGAGCGGGCCAACACCGCGATTCTGCGTACGCACGCGGGGCCGTCTCGCCATTCATTCAGGTGTCCTGCGGGGACAGGGCGTCCGCGGACGGCAGGGTGACGACCGGGTCCTCCTCGGGCCGCGGCTCCCGCGCGAGGAGGGCGGCCAGCGCGGCGGCGGCAGGTCGGCCCCCGAAGAGCACGGCGGAGACCGCCTCGCAGATCGGCATCGGCACCCCGACGCGCCCGGCGAGTTCGAGCGCGGAGGCGACGGTCTCCACGCCCTCGGCGACCATCGGGGTGGCGCGTTCGGCCTCCTCCAGGCTCCTCCCCCGCCCGACGGAGAGGCCGAGGCTCCTGTTGCGGCTCTGCCCCCCCGTGCACGTCAGGAGCAGGTCGCCGAGCCCGGCGAGGCCGGCGAAGGTCCGGGGCGATGCGCCCAGGGCCACGCCGAGACGCGCGATCTCCGCGAGCCCGCGGGTGATGAGGGCGGCCCGCGCGTTGTCGCCCAGATCGAGGCTGTCGGACAGGCCCGCGGCGATCGCGATGACGTTCTTGAGCGCGCCGGCGATCTCGACGCCCACGACGTCGCGGTTGGTGTACACGCGGAACTCCGGCGTGGCCAGCTCGCGTTGCACGCGGAGGGCGGCGTCCGCGTCGGCCGCGGCCACGACGAGGGCGGCGGGCTTGCCGAGGGCCACCTCGCGCGCGAAGGAGGGGCCGGACAGGACGGCGACCGGCCGGCCGGGGAGCGCGGCGCCGAGGACCTCGGACATCCGGAGCGTGCGGCGCCGCTCGATGCCCTTGGTGGCGGACACCACCAGGGCGGCGCGTGGCACCGAGGGGGCCACGAGGCCCGCGACCTGGCCGAGGAACCGTGACGGCACCGCGACGATCACGAGGCCGGCGTCGGCCAGCGCGTCGGCCGCGCGCGAGGTCGCGATGACCCGCGCGGGAAGCCGCACGTCGGGCAGGTAGCGCGGATTCGCCCCGAGCGCCTGGATCTGATCGGCCCGGTCGGCATCGCGCGTCCACAGCCGCACCGGGTTGCCCCGGCGCCCGAGATGGACGGCGAGCGCGGTGCCCCAGCTCCCCGCGCCCACGATGGCGATCGACGCGGGCGCGTCGCGACCGGTCATGAGACGGCGCGCTCGCCGAGGCGCGGCTCGGTGCCGCCGAAGAGGCGCTCGATGTTCGGCCGATGACGCAGGACGATGATCGCGCCCGCGGCCACCGCGGCGCCGACCGCGGCCAGCGGGTAGCCGAGCAGGAAGACCCCGATGGGCAGCTCCACGCAGGCCAGGATCGACGCCAGCGACACGAAGCGGAAGCTCGCCGTCACGATGACCCAGACCAGGGCGGCCGGCGCGGTGGCGAGCGGCGCCAGCACCAGGAACGCCCCGAAGCCCGTCGCGACCCCCTTGCCACCCTTGAACCCGAGGTACACCGGCCAGCAGTTCCCCACGATGGCCGCCACCGCGCCGGCGGCCGCCCCCACCCCGGACGGATCGATCGCCCGCGCGAGCGCCACCGCGCCGTAGCCCTTGACGATGTCCCCCACCAGCGTGAGGGCGCCGGCCATCGGCCCGAGGGTGCGAAGCACGTTGGTGGCGCCGATGGTGCCACTGCCGTGACGGCGGATGTCGACGCCGCCCCGCGCGCGCGCCACGACGGCGCCGACGGGAATGGCGCCCACGAGATACGCGGCGACGACCGCGAGGAGGGTCAGGGCCACCGCTCCTTCTCCTTCACCAGGTCTCCCGTCTCCGTGCGGAGGAAGAAGCCGTAGAAGTAGTGGGCGCCCGACAGTACGGTCACGATGAGCGCGACCCAGAGAGCCAGCGTGGACACCACGTGGAACGGCCACGCCTCCGGCGGCACCCCCTTCTCCACGATCAGGATGGTGACGGCCACGTATTGCGTGACCGTCTTCCACTTGCCGAGCATGGACGCGGGCACCAGGATGCCCATCGACAGAGCCACGCCGCGGAGCCCGGTCACGGCCAGCTCCCGGCCGATGATCACCACCGCCATCCACACCTCCACCATGCCGATGTGCACGAGGGAGACCACGGCGGCGGCGACGAGCAGCTTGTCGGCCACGGGGTCGAGCAGGGTCCCGAGCCTGGTCACCTGGTTGAGCTGCCGCGCGATGCGGCCGTCCAGCCAGTCGGTGAGCGACGCCGCCACGAAGATCACGGCGGCGATCAGCACGTTCACGCGCTCCGAGGAGATCAGGAACACCATCAGCAGCGGCACGAGCACGATCCGGACGAGCGTGAGGGCGATGGGAAGGTTCACCGCCGCGCCTCCCGGCCGTCGAGCCGTCCTGGGGCGCCGGCCCCGGCCGCGCGCGGATCCGGCACGACAACCCCCTCGGCGAGGAGCGGCACCGAGTCGACGGACGCCACCGCGATGCAGGCCGCGAGGTCGGCGGCGCGGCCCGCGCGATCGAGCGTGCGAGCCCACGTCGAGTCCTCGCGCAGGCGTGACAGGTCGGCCCCGTAGTGCTGGCCGACGCGCCGCGCCGCCATCGCCCCGTCGGAGACCTGCGTCGCCGCCCGGCCGGCCACGAGGAGGTCGACCAGGAGCCCCGCGCACACGGTGTCCTCGAGGGAGAGCTCGCCTGTCTCGCCCGCGCACAGGATGGTCACGTCGCGGCCCTGCTCCGCCGCCCACTGCGCCGCCGCCTCGATGTTGGTGAGGGCGGCGACCGCGCCGACCGCGGCGGCGGCGGCGGCGAGCATCGCGCGCGTCCCGTTGGTCGTGGTCAGGACGATCGTGCGGTCGCGCACGCGGCTCGGCACGAACTCGAGCGGCGAGTTGCCGAGGTCGAAGCCGTCGATCGGCTCCCCGCCCCGTTCACCGGCGAGGAGCGCCTGCCCGGGGGGCAGGCCGCGCGCGACCGCAGTGGCGCGATCGGCGTCGGGCACCGGGATCACGGCGCGGCACCCCGCCGCGCAGGCGGCCACCACGCTCGTGGTCGCGCGGAAGACGTCCACGACCAGCGCGGCGCGACCGGCGAGGCTCGCGCTCCCGAACTCCGCCGGCGTGAGCGCCACGTGAACCCGCATGGAGTCGGGGACTACGCCCCCCCTCGGTCGCGGAGCGCGCGGATCTTGAGGCGAAGCGCGTTGAGGTTGATGAAGCCCTCGGCATCCTGCTGCCGGTACACGCGATCGGCCTCGAACGTGACGAAGTCGGTCCGGTAGAGCGATCGCGGCGACTTGCGACCAGCCACGGTCACCGTGCCCTTGTAGAGCTTGAGCCGCGCCGTGCCGGTGACGTCCCGCTGGATGCCGTCCACCAGGGTCTGGACGGCCTCCCGCTCGGGGCTGAACCAGTAGCCGTAGTAGATCATCTCCGCGTAGCGCGGCACGAGCGAGTCGCGCAGGTGCAGGGCCTCGCGGTCGAGCGTGATCGACTCGAGGGCGCGATGCGCGGCGTGCAGGATGGTGCCGCCCGGTGTCTCGTACACGCCGCGCGACTTCATGCCCACGTAGCGGTTCTCCACCACGTCCGCCCGGCCGATGCCGTGCTCCCCGCCGATCCGGTTCAGCGTCTCGAGGAGCGCGACGGGCTCGAGGCGTCGCCCGTCGACGGCCACCGGGTTGCCGGTCTCGTACTCGATCTCGACGTAGACCGGGACGTCGGGCGCCGACTCCGGCGAGTTGCTGAGCAGGAACATCTTCGGCGGCGGCTCGGCCCACGGGTCCTCGAGGATGCCGCCCTCGAACGAGATGTGGAAGAGGTTCCGGTCCGTGGAGTACGGGCGCTCCGCCGTCACCGGCACCGGGATGTCGTGGCGGCGCGCGAAGTCCATGAGCGCGGTGCGGGAGTCCAGGTCCCACTCGCGCCACGGCGCGATCACCGTCAGCTCGGGGGCGAGCGCCGCGTAGGTCAGCTCGAAGCGCACCTGGTCGTTGCCCTTCCCCGTCGCGCCGTGGCTGACCGCGTCGGCGCCCTCCTGCTGCGCCACCTCCACCTGCGCCTTGGCGATGAGGGGGCGCGCGATCGACGTGCCCATCAGGTAGCTGCCCTCGTACACCGCGTTGGCGCGCAGCATGGGGAACACGAAGTCGCGGACGAACTCCTCGCGCAGGTCGCGGATGTGGACGCTCGTGGCGCCGGTGCGGAGCGCCTTGTCACGGACGGGGATCAGCTCCTCCCCCTGCCCCAGGTCCGCGCAGTAGGCGACGACCTCGCACTGGTAGGTCTCGATCAGCCAGCGGAGGATGACGGACGTGTCGAGGCCGCCGGAGTACGCGAGCACCACCTTCTTGGCCGATCTTCATGCGCCGGCCTCCCCGCCGACCAGCTCCAGGATCACCGCCTTCTGCGCGTGGAGCCGGTTCTCCGCCTGGTCCAGCACGGCGCTGCGCGGGCCGTCGAGGACGCCGTCGGTGATCTCCTCGCCGCGGTGCGCGGGCAGGCAGTGCATGACCAGCGCGTTCGGGCTCGCGAACCCCATCAGCGTCTCGTTCACCTGGTAGCGCTGGAACGCCTCGAGGCGCCGCTCACGCTCCGCCTCCTGGCCCATGCTGATCCAGACGTCGGTGTAGATGACGTCGGCCCCCTCGATGGCGTCCTTCGCCTCCACCGTGAGGCTCACCCGGGCGCCCATCGCGCGGGCGGCGTCGAGCACGTCGGGGGTGGGCTCGAAGCCCGGGGGCGAGGCCACCACCGCGGTGGTGCCGGTGAGGGCGGCGAGGAACAGCACCGAGTTGCACACGTTGTTGCCGTCGCCGATCCACGCCAGCCGGGTGCGGGAGAGGTCGACGCCCCGCTCCCACAGCGTGAAGAAGTCGGCGAGCGCCTGGCAGGGATGCTCGAAGTCCGAGAGCCCGTTGATCACGGGCACGGTGGCGTGCCGGGCCAGCTCCTCGACGGTCTGGTGGGAGAAGACCCGCGCCGCGATCACGTCCACCCAGCGGGAGAGGTTGCGCGCGATGTCCGGCACCGATTCGCGCTTGCCCATGCCGATCTCCTGGGCGGCCAGGTACACCGCGCTGCCCCCCAGGTGGGCCATGCCCACCTCGAAGGTGACGCGCGTCCGGAGCGACGGCTTCTCGAAGATCATGGCCATGGTCCGGCCCGCGAGCGGCGTCGCCCGGTCCCGGGCCTTCTGCTTGGCCTTGAGGTCCGCGGTGAGCCGGAAGAGACGCCCGACCGCGTCGCGATCGAGCTCCCGGATGGAGAGGAAGTGCCGCATGGGCTCGCTCAGCCGAGCGCCGCGAGGGCCGTGTCGAGGATGCCGCAGGCCTGCTCGACCTGCGCGTCCTCGACGCCCAGCGGCGGCGCGAAGCGCAGCGTGTTGTCGCCCGCGGTGAGGGTGAGCAGCCCGCGCTCGCGGCAGGCGGTGACCATGTCGCCGACGGGCGGCGTCAGGTCCACCCCGAGGAGCAGGCCCAGGCTCCGCACGTCCTTGACGTGCCGGGGATGGCGGGACTTGATCGCGTCGAGCCGCTGGCGGAAGGCGCGGCCCGTGCGGGCCGCACGCTCGGGCAGCTTCTCCTCGAGCAGCGTGGTGAGCACGGTGAGCCCCACCGCGGTGGCGAACGGGTTGCCGCCGAAGGTGCTCCCGTGCGTCCCCGGGCTGAAGGCCGACGCGACCTCCTCGGTGGCGAGGGTGGCGCCGATCGGCACGCCGTTGGCGAGGGCCTTGGCCACCGTCATGACGTCCGGGGTGACGCCGGAGTGCTCGTACGCCCAGAGCCGCCCCGTCCGCCCCATGCCGGTCTGGATCTCGTCGAGCATCAGCAGGATGCCGGCGGCGTCGCAGATCTTGCGGAGGCCAGGCAGGTACCCGTCGTCGGGGATGACGACGCCGCCCTCGCCCTGCACGGGCTCGACCAGGATGGCCGCGGTCCGGCTGTCGATCGCGCGCTCCAGCGCGCGGAGGTCGTTGTACGGGACGTACTTGAAGCCGCCCGGGAGCGGCTCGAACCCGTGGTGGTACTTCTCCTGGGCGGTGGCGGTCACGGTGGCCAGCGTGCGGCCGTGGAAGCCGCCGCGCATCGTGATGATGTCGCCGCGGTCGCTCGCCCCGTGCTCCTTGGCCCACTTCCGCGCGAGCTTGATCGCCGCCTCGTTGGCCTCGGCGCCGGAGTTGGAGAAGAACACGCGGTCGGCGAAGGAGTGATCGCAGAGGAGCTTCGCGAGGTGGATCTGCTGGGGCACGTGAAACAGGTTCGACACGTGCATCAGCGTGGTCGCCTGCTCGCGGATGGTCCCCACGACGCGCGGGTGCGAGTGGCCCAGCGCGGTCACGGCGATGCCGCCCGTGAAATCGAGGTACTCCTTGCCGTCGGAGTCCCAGACGCGCGCCCCCTCCCCGCGCACCAGCGCGAGGGGGAAGCGCCTCGTGAAGGCCATGAGATGCCGGTCCGACAGCTGGAGCAGCTCTTTGGTGTCCACCGTGTTTTCTCCTTTCTCGTCGCCGTCGGGCGGTCAACCCGCCTGCCTACTTCCTTCCGGCGCCCGATCTCCCCCCCACGTCGGTTCTTGAGGGGTCAGAGCGTGATCTCGGTGCCGATGCCCTCGTTGGTGAAGACCTCGAGGAGGATGGCGTGCGGCACCCGTCCGTCGATGATGTGCGCTTTCGCGGCGCCGCCCTCGAGCGCGCGCAGGGACGACTCCACCTTCGGCAGCATCCCGCCGTCGATCACGTTCGCCTTGATGAGCCGCGCCGCCGCCTCGCGGGTGAGCGTCGACACGAGAGTTCGCTTCTCGTCGAGGATGCCCTGAACGTCCGTGAGATGGATCAGCTTCTCGGCCTTGAGGCCAGCCGCCACCTCGCCGGCCACGAGATCGGCGTTGATATTGTACGTCTCGCCGGCCGCCCCGACGCCGACCGGCGCGATGACGGGGATCATCCCCTGCTCCTCGAGGAGCCGGATGACCTGCGGGTTGATGGCCTGCACCTCGCCGACGAGGCCGATGTCCACCAGCTCGCCCGTCTCCGTCCGGTGCAACCGCCGGGTGGCCTGGATCAGGTTCGCGTCCTTGCCCGACAGCCCGACCGCGCGCCCGCCGTGCAGGTTGACGAGCCCGACGATCTCCTTGTTGATCTTGCCGACCAGCACCATCTCGACGATCTCGACGGTCTCCACGTCGGTGACGCGCATCCCGCCCACGAACGTCGGCTCCTTGCCGAGCCGCTTCATCAGGGCGCCGATCTGCGGGCCCCCGCCGTGCACGATGACGGGCCGGATGCCGACCAGGTTCAGGAGCACCACGTCGCGCGCGAACTGCTCCTTCAGCTCCGCGCGCTCCATGGCGGAGCCGCCGTACTTGATGACCAGCGTCTTGCCCCGGAACGTCCGCAGGTAGGGCAGCGCCTCCAGCAGCACTTCCGCCCTGGAACTGTCCATTAGATGGGGGGGAGCGGCGCCGCTCCTCCCCCATGCCCCCCCACCGCATTCTTCGTTTGCGTTGCGGGACACTCCGGGCTCATGGCCACCTCGATCCTCTCCGACCGGTGTCCCCGCCGGCAATGCACTCGCGTGGCGCGACGTGTCGCGCTCATTGCCACCGCAACCCGCTCCGACTCGTGGCCCCGCCGGCAACGCACTCGCATGGCGGGACGTGTCGCGCTCATTGCCACCGCAACCCGCTCCGACTGGGGTCCCGTCTGCGACCGGCGCTCACAGGATGTAGCGCGAGAGGTCCTCGTCCTTGACCACGTCGGCGAGGCGGGCGGTGGACGTACTCGGCGTCGATGACGATGGTCCGGCCCGACTCCGTCCGGCGCCGTGAACGAGATCTCATCGAGCAGGCGCTCCATGATCGTGTAGAGCCTCCGGGCGCCGATGTTCTCGGCCCGCTGGTTCGACCAGCGAGGCGATCTCCGCGATCGCCTCGACGGCGTCGGGGGTGAAGCTGAGCGTCACGCCCTCCGTCTTCAGCAGCTCGACGTACTGGCGCAGCAGCGCGTTCTCCGGCTCGCCAAGAATGCGGACAAAGTCGGCCCGGGTCAAGGGCTCCAGCTCGACACGGATGGGGAACCGGCCCTGGAGCTCGGGGATCAGGTCGGCGGGCTTGGCGACGTGGAACGCGCCGGCGGCGATGAAGAGCACGTGGTCCGTCCGCACCATCCCGTACTTGGTGCGTGACCGTCGGAGCCCTCGACGATGGGCAGGAGGTCCCGCTGCACCCCCTCCCGGGACACGTCGGGGCCCCGGCCCCCTTCCCGCCCCGCGATCTTGTCGAGCTCGTCGAGGAAGATGATGCCGGAGTTCTCCACGCGCTGGATGCCCTGCGCCACCGCCTCGTCCGCGTCCACCAGCTTCTGGGCCTCTTCCTGGGTGACGAGCCGGCGCGCCTCCGACACCTTGAGCCGGCGCCGGCGGGTCCGGCCGCCGGGCATGAGCTGGGAGAGCATGTCCTTGATGTTGATTCCGACCTCCTCCATGCCGTGCCCGGAGAAGATCTCGACGCATGGGGCCGCCGCTCGCCGCCACGTCCATCTCGATGATCCGGTCGTCCAGGCGGCCCGCGCGGAGCTGGGCGCGCAGCTTCTCGCGCGTGGCGTCGCGGGAGGCGTCCTGCGAGACCTCCTCGATGGTGCTCGACACGAACGCCTCGCCGGCACGGCGCGGCAGCAGGAGGTCGAGGAGCCGGTCCTCCGCCGCCGCCTCCGCCTTGTCGCGGACCGCCGCCGCCATCTCGGCCTTGACCATGTTCACCGACAGCTCGGTGATGTCGCGCACCATCGACTCCACGTCCCGGCCCACGTAGCCCACCTCGGTGTACTTCGACGCCTCGACCTTGAGGAAGGGCGCCTGGGCGAGGCGGGCGAGGCGGCGCGCGATCTCCGTCTTCCCCACCCCGGTGGGGCCGATCATGATGATGTTCTTCGGCGCCACCTCGTCCCGCAGCTCGGGCGGCAGGTTCTGGCGCCGCCAGCGGTTCCGGAGCGCGATGGCCACCGCGCGCTTGGCGCGGTCCTGGCCGACGATGTAGCGGTCCAGCTCGGCGACGATCTGGGCGGGGGTGAGCGCGCTCACGGCAGCGTCTCGACGGTGATGTGATCGTTCGTGTACACGCAGATGGACGCGGCGATCCGGAGCGCCTCCTCGGCGATGCCCCGGGCGTCCAGCGTCGAGTGCGCGCGAAGGGCGCGCGCCGCGGCGAGCGCGTACGGGCCGCCGGAGCCGATGCCCACGAGCCCGTCGTCGGGCTCGATCAGGTCGCCGGTGCCGGAGACGATGAACGACACGTCGGCGTCGGCGACCACGAGGAGCGCCTCGAGCCGGCGCAGCACGCGGTCCATCCGCCAGTCCTTGGCCATCTCCACCGCGGCGCGGGGGAGGTTCCCGCGATACTCCTCCAGCTTGGCCTCGAACTTCGCGAAGAGCGTGAACGCGTCGGCCGCCGTCCCCGCGAAGCCCGCGAGCACGCGACCGTGGTAGACCTTCCGGACCTTGCGCGCGGAGGCCTTCACCACGGTCTGGCCGATCGACACCTGGCCGTCGCCGCCCAGCGCCACGCTGCCGCGGTGGCGCACGCAGACCACCGTGGTGGCGCGCAGCCGGCGTGGCCTCGCCGCCCGGATCGGATCGCGCCATCACGCAGGGCCCGCCGCGGGGTGCGCGCGGGGGTGCGCCGCGTCGTACACCGTCATCAGGCGCTCCGGGCTCACGTGAGTGTAGCGCTGGGTGGTGGACAGGCGGCGATGGCCGAGCAGCTCCTGCACCAGGCGCAGGTCCGCGCCCTCGCCCATCATGTGGGTGGCGAAGGTGTGGCGGAACGTGTGCGGCGTCACGCGCCGGACGATGCCGGCCGCGCGCGCCTGGCGGCCGACGATCCGGTGCATGCTCCGCGTCGTCAGCCGTCCGCCGCGATCGTTGGTGAAGAGCGCGCCGCCCGTGGACGCGCGCGCCGACACGTATGCATCGAGGGCGCGTGAGGGCCGCGTCGCCGACCGGCACCACGCGCTCGTGTCCGCCCTTGCCGAGCACGCGGATCGTCCCCGGCCCCGGTCCAGGTCCGCCACGTCCAGGCCGCAGCACTCCGCCACGCGGATGCCGCTCGCGTAGAGGAGCTCGAGGATGGCGTGGTCGCGCCGGCCCGATGGCGTGTCGGCCGGCTCCCGGTCGAGCAGCTCCTTGGACTCGTCCTTGGGCAGGAACGACGGCAGGCGGTCGGGCACGCGCGGCGCCCGCACCTGGCGGGCCGGGTTCGACGCCACGAACCCGCGCCGGGCCAGGAAGCGGAAGCAGCTCCGGACCGCGGCGAGCTTGCGCGAGATGGACGCGCGAGCGAGCCCGCGCTGGTGCAGGCTCGCCACGTAGGCTCGTACGACGCGTGCGTCCACCATCGTCGGGCCCGGCCACGCGTGTCCGGTCGAGGAACTCCACGAAGCCCGCGAGATCGCCGGCGTAGCTCCGGAGGGTGTGCGGTGACGCGCGGCGCTCGCTGGCGAGGTATTCGAGGAAGGCGGCGATGGGATCGGCGGGAGCACCAGCCATTGAGCGACCAGCGCCTCAGGCGACGGTGGGCTCCAGCTCGGCCTTGTAGCCGCAGCCTTCCTTGACGCAGGCCCGCACCGTCTTCCCGCCGCGCAGGAAGCGCTCGGTGAGGAACGGGGCGCCGCACGTGGGGCACGGCTCGCCCACGGGACGCTGCCAGACCGAGAAGGTGCACTTCGGATAGTTCGCGCACGAGTAGAAGGTCTTGCCCCGCCGCGACCGCCGCTCGACGAGCTGCCCGCCGCATCCCTCCTGGGGGCAGACAATGCCGAGGGGCACCGGCTTGGTCGTCTTGCACTCGGGGTAGCCCGAGCACGCCACGAACTTCCCGAACCGTCCGTGCTTGACCACCATGGGCTTGCCGCAGGTCGGACAGCTCTCGTCCCACGGCTCGTCGGGCGGCTTCTCCCGCGCCCCCGCGAGGTCCTTGGTGAACTTGCAGTCGGGATACGCCGAGCAGGCGAGGAACTTGCCGTACCGGCCCCACTTCTCGACGAGGCCCTTGCCGCAGTCCGGGCACGCCTCGCCCGTCTTCACGCCTTCCTTCAGGTCTTCCATCTTCCGGCCGGCGCGGGCCAGGTCCTTGGCGAACTCCTTGTAGAAGGCCGCCACCGTCTCCACCCAGTCCGCGTCGCCCTCCTCGATCTTGTCGAGCGATTCCTCGAGCTGCGCGGTGAACTCGACGTCCATGACCTCGGGGAAGTGCGGGACCAGCATGTCCGTGACCTGCATGCCGAGGTCGGTGGGGAAGAGCGTCGCCCGCTCGCGCCGCGCGTAGCCGCGGTCCTGGATGGTGGACAGGATCTGCGCATAGGTCGACGGCCGTCCGATCCCGCGCTCCTCGAGCGCCTTCACCAGCGACGCCTCGGTGTAGCGCGGGGGCGGCTGGGTGAAGTGCTGCTTGGGATCGAGCGAGCGGAGCTTGAGCACCTCGCCCTCGACGAGCGGGGGCAGCGCGATCTCCGCCTCGTCCTCCGGCACCTCGTCGGACTCCTCGCGCGACTCCACGTACACCGCGGTGAAGCCCGCGAAGCGAAGGCTCGACCCGACCGCGCGGAACAGGGTCTCCCCGGCCACGATGTCCACGGCCATCGTGTCGTAGACGGCGGGGAGCATCTGGCTCGCGAGGAAGCGCTCCCAGATCAGCCGGTACAGCGCGAGCTGGTCCTTGGTGAGGAAGCGGGTGATCGCCTTCGGCTCGCGCGCCACCGACGTGGGCCGGATGGCCTCGTGGGCCTCCTGCGCGCTCTTCTTCGACCGGTAGACGGGGGGCGACGCGGGCAGGTACTCCGCGCCCAGCCGCGCCTGCACCCACTCCCGCGCCTCGGCCTGGGCGTCCTGCGAGACCCGCACCGCGTCGGTGCGCATGTAGGTGATGAGCCCGACCGCGCCCTCGTCGCCCAGCTCGATGCCCTCGTAGAGCTGCTGGGCGAGCATCATGGTCCGCTTGGCCGTGAAGTGCAGGCGCCGGCCCGCCTCCTGCTGGAGCGTGGAGGTGATGAAGGGGGCGGCGGGGTTCCTCCGGCGCTCCCCGCGCGTCACCGACTTCACCCGCCACTCCACGCCGTGGAGCGCGGTCATCACCGCGAGGGTCTCGGTCTCGCTCGGCAGGCTCACCTTCTCCCCGCGGATCTCCCGCAGGGTCGCCTCGAACTCGGGCAAGGCCTGCGCGCGAAGCCGGGCGTGGAGCGACCAGTACTCGACGGGAACGAAGGCGAGGATCTCGCGCTCGCGCTCGGTGATGAGGCGGACGGCCACGGACTGGACGCGTCCGGCCGAGAGCCCGCGGCGGATCTTCTCCCAGAGGAGCGGCGACAGCTTGTAGCCGACGAGCCGGTCGAGGACGCGCCGCGCCTGCTGGGCGTCGACCTTCTTCTTGTCGATCTTGCCCGGGTGCTCGAACGCCGCGCGCACCGCCCGCTCGGTGATCTCGTTGAAGAGGATGCGGTGGGTGTGCGCCTTCGCCACGCCCAGCTCCTCGGCGAGGTGCCAGCCGATCGCCTCGCCTTCCCGGTCCGGGTCGGTGGCGATGTAGAGCTCGTCCACCTTGGCCGCGGCCTTCTTGAGCTCGTCGAGCACCTTGCGCTTCGCCGGCACCACCGTGTACGCGGGCTTGAACTTCTTCGCCGTATCCACGCCCAGCTTGGACTTCGGCAGGTCGCGCACGTGGCCCATCGAGGCCTTCACGATGAAGCCGGGATCCAGGTACTTCTGGATCGTCTTGACCTTCGCGGGCGACTCCACCACCACCAACGACCGCTTGGCCACGTTCGTACGCTCCCTCACGCGCCGCCCGCGCGGGCGAAGCGCTTGCCGGCGAGCTGTCGCACGGTTCCCTCGAGCTCCAGCGTCAGCAGCAGCGCGGAGGCGCGGCCGGAGCTCATCCGGCTGCGCTCGATGATGTCTTCGATGGATACGGCCTCGTCGTCGCCGATGGCCCTCAGCACGTGGCCCTTGTCTCGATCATCACCATCATCAACATGCCTGTCGGCATGTTGACCGTGGTCGTCTCGGTCGCGAGCTTCCCGCTGTTGGCACGGCGGCGCGTGGCGCGACTTTTCCGCGCGCGGCGGGCCGGAGTCACGGTCACGCAGGCTCGCCACTGGGAGGGGAGCTGGTTGACCACGTCTTCCCAGTCCTCGGCGAGGATCGCGCCGTCCTTGATCAGGCGGTGGCAGCCGCGGCTCGCGGGGGACGTGACGCGTCCCGGCACGGCCATCACCTCGCGGCCGAGGTCGGCGGCCCAGCCCGCGGTGATCAGCGCGCCGCTCTTCTCTGCCGCCTCGACCACGACCACCACCAGCGAGAGCCCGGCGATCACCCGGTTGCGCTGGGGGAAGTGATACGGCAGCCCGCGGGTGCCCGGCGCGAACTCCGAGACCAGCGCGCCCCGCTCCATGATCTCCCCGGCGAGGTGGCGATTCTCCGGCGGGTAGATGACGTCCACGCCCGTGCCGAGCACGGCGATCGTGCGGCCGCCGGCGCGCAGCGCGCCGCGGTGAGCGGCGGTGTCGATGCCGCGCGCGAGCCCGCTCACGATCGTCACGCCCCGCCGCGCGAGATCGCCGGCCAGCCGCTCGGCCTGCTCGAGGCCGTACGCGGTGGCGCGCCGCGCGCCAACGAGCGCCACCGCGAGGGCGTCGCCGGCGTCGATGCGCCCGCGCAGCCACAGCGCGGACGGCATCCCCGTCACGTCGCGCAGCTGGACGGGAAACTCGTCGCTCGACGCGTTCACGAGCCGCGGCGCCGTCGTCGTAGCGACGGGGAAGACGCGGCGTTCTCCCGATGTGTCCGTATTCATACGCTTGTCGTCGAATTCGCTCGAGGCGCTCCTGGAACAGCGCGCCTCAGTATACCTTCGACGGTGATCGCGTCAAGAATCGGACGGAACGACCGGCGCCGCTCAGCGCGCGCTGCGCTCACCGGCGCGGCCCGCGAGCAGGCGGCGCGCGCGCGTCGCCGCCTCCGTGCCCGGATGCTCGCGCACCACGCGTTCCCGCGTCGCGCGGGCGCGCGCCCCGTCGTCGAGGCGCTCGTGGCACGCGGCGATCCGCAGCAGCGCGTCGGGCGCTCGAGGGCTCTTCGGGTAGGCGTCGACGACGCGCTGGAACTCCACGACGGCCTGGCGGAAGTCACGCTCCCTTCACGGCAGTCGGACCGTAGCACTCGCCTCGAAGAAAAGTCAAATTTCCTGGGCGTTACGGCGCCGAGGGTGGTGCTAGCATGCGCCCCATGGACGATCCCGCGTGGCCCTTCTGGGCGGCGGCGCTGCTCACCGGCCTCGCGTTCGGCTTCGTTCTCCAGCGCGGCGGCTTCTGTCTCACTCGCGCGATCTCGAACCTGGCGCTGATGGGCGACGCGAGCATCATGCGCGCGTACGTGCTCGCCCTCCTCGTGGCGATCGTCGGCGTGCACGTCCTCATCGCCACCGGCCTGGTCGACGTGCCGGTGCGCCCGTTCCGCTGGGCCGCCAACGTGCTCGGCGGGCTCCTCTTCGGCGTGGGCATGATCCTCTCCGGCGGTTGCTCGGGCAGCACGTGGTACCGCGTCGGCGAAGGGGCGATCGGCGCGTGGGTCGTGCTGCTCGGCTTCGCCATGGGCGCCACCGCGACGGCCGTGGGCGTGCTGGCGCCGGTGCGCGCCGCCCTCGCCGCGCCGGGCCTCACGATCGCGCACGCGGGCGGCGGCTCCCCCACCCTCGCGAGCGTGCTCGGCCTCTCGCCGTGGATCGTGATCGCCGTCCTCGCGGTGGCGGGCGGGGCGTGGATCGCGCGCGGGGCGAGGGAGCCGGAGCACGGGAAGTGGCCGTGGCCGCTCACCGGCGTGGCCGTGGGCGTCCTGATCGCGGTGGGCTGGTGGACGTTGAGCTTCGGCGACCGACCCGTGGGTATCACCTTCGCCTCGAACACCGGCCACCTGCTGACGTATCCCCTCGTGGGCTATCCCAACCGGGTGACGTGGAGCATGGCCATGCTGCTCGGCGTGCCGGTGGGCGCGTGGGTGGCGGCGTGGCGCGCCGGCGAGTTCCGCTGGAAGCTGCCGCCCGGCTGGAGCCTGGTGAAGATCTTCGGCGGCGGGCTCCTGATGGGCGCGTCCGCGCTCGTCGCCGAGGGGTGCAACATCACCCAGGGGCTCACGAACTCGGCCACGCTCTCGGTGGGGAGCCTGGTGGCGTTCCTGGCGATGCTCGCCGGCGCCTACGCGACGCTCTGGACGCTCTACCTCCGGAAGTGACGCGGAGACGCCGGGCCGGGCGGGCCCGCCCCTGCCAATCAGTCGCGCAGCACGATCACGTCGACCCAGCCACCGGCGGGAATCGTCGTGTCGCCTGCGACCACGGCGAGCCCGTCCGCCGCGACCATCGACCGGAGGATGCCCGAGCCCTGGTCGCCGGTGAGGCGGGCGGCGAGCCCGTCTCCGTCGCGCGCGAGCGTCACGCGGAGATAGCCGCGCCGCCGGCCCGGGTTCGGGATGTCCTCGATCGCGCGCGCGCGAACGGTCGGACGCGTGACCCGGGGATGCCCGCCCAGCCGGAGCAGCGCCGGCCGCACGAACAGCTCGAAGGTCACCATCGCCGACACCGGATTGCCCGGCAGGCCGAACACCGGCACCGTCCCCTTGCCTGGCGGAGAGGCGGGAATGCTCGCGAACGTGATCGGCTTGCCCGGCCGCATGTTGACCAGCCAGAGGTGCTGCTCGGCGCCGAGCCGGGCCAGCGCCTCCTTCACGAAGTCGTGGTCGCCCACCGACACGCCGGCGGACGAGACGAGCAGGTCGCAGCCGAGACCCCACGTGAGGCGCTCCTGGATGTCCTCCAGCCGGTCGCGCGCCACGCCCAGGTTGACCGGCACCGCGCCCGCCTCCAGCACCTGGGCGGTGAGCGAGTACGTGTTCGAGTTGGGGATCTGCCCGCGCTCGATGCGGCCGCCGAGGTCCACGATCTCGTCGCCGGTGGACAGGATCCCCACGGTGGGCCGGCGCATCACGCGGACCTGGTGGCGCCCGACGGTGGCGAGGGCCCCGATGTCGGCGGCCCCGATCACCCGGCCCGGCTCCAGCAGGACGTCACCCGGACGCATGTCCTCGCCGCGGGGTCGGACGTAGTCGCCCGCGGGCGCCGACCGCGGCACCAGCACGTCCTCGCCGTCGAGCCCCACGTCCTCCTGCGGCACGACGGTATCCGCCCCGTCGGGGAGCGGAGCGCCGGTGAAGATGCGGTAGGCCTCGCCGGGCTCGAGCCGGCGGTCCGCCATGTTCCCCGCGGGCACGCGCCCGGCCACGCGCAGGCGCACCGGACGCGTCGCCGCGGCCTCGCGGACGTCCTCGGAGCGGAGCGCGTAGCCGTCCATCGAGGAGTTGGGCCAGGGCGGGAGGTCGCGGTTGGCCACCACCCGCTCGGCGAGCACGCGGTGGAGCGAGTCCATGAGCCCCACGCGCTCCTCGCCCACGCGGCCGATGCGCGAGAGGACCTGCTCGAGCGCTTCCTCGACCGAGATCACGACCCGATTGTATCGCGGGCGGCGCGCCGCGGGAGCACGGGCCGCGGGAGCGGGGGGCTACCGTTCCTGGCGGAGGAGCGGCCCGTACCGGTCGAGGAACCGCCCGCGCATCAGGACGAACAGCGCGAAGAAGCCGGCGGTGATCAGGAGCTCGGCGATCCCGATCGGCCACACGTTGGCCTTCGAAATCGACGGGAACACCACCATGATCCGCTCGAGGAAGATCGCCGTCCACCCCATGAAGATGATCACGATCAGGGGCTTGTGGGCGGTCGGCGGCCGGCCGGTGAGGCGCTTGAGGAGGTACGAGAACGGCACGAGCGCGCCCACGATGAGGATCACCCAGGCGAGCGTGCGCCACGGGTCGGCGAAGAAGCGCCGCAGGAAGAAGCGCGTCTCCACCGGCACGTTGCCGTACCAGATCACCAGGTACTGGGAGAAGAAGAAGTACATCCACATCACGCACATCGCGAACGTCAGCTTCGCCACGTCCTGGATGGCCGACGGCGACACGCTGGTGAGGCCGCGCGCGTTGGCCCGGATCGTCAGGAAGGTCACGAGGCCGAAGCCCGGATAGAGCGAGGTGACGACGTAGTAGCCCCCGAAGAGCCCGCTGTACCACGCCGGGTCCAGCGCCATCAGGAGGTCGAACCCCCACAGCGAGAGGACGATCACATACAGAGCCAGCAGCGTGCCGGCGAGGCGGTTCCGGCGGCCCATCCCGGCGGGCTCGTTGGGCGTGGCCTCCGCGAAGACCGCGCGCGTGAAGGTCCACGCCACCCAGTAGAGGAGCGCCGCGCCGATGCCCGTGCGCAGCACGAAGAAGGGCACGTTGAGCCACTCCTTCTTCTTCACGACGAGCTGCGGGTCGTTGACCCACGGGTACAGGGTGCCGATGCCGAAGGCCAGCAGCACCAGGAGGAGCACGAAGGACACGGGCAGGAACCCGGAGGTGGTGAGCGCCATCCGCTTCACCGTCGGGGACCAGCGCGCCTCGGTGAGCTGCATCATCGCGGCGATCGCGGGCCCGGTGATGGCGAAGCTCGACCAGAACAGCAGGTTCACCAGGTAGATGCCCCACGCGCGCGTGGCGTCGGCCTGGAAGATCCCGTGGAGGAAGGCGGCCGCCCCGGCGAGGGCCAGGACCCCGAGGACCATCTGCGATCCGCGCGCGCCGCCCGCGGCGGCGCCCGGGACGGTCACCACGCTCATCGCTGGGCCGCCAGGGTTCGCAGGAAGTTCACGACGTGCCAGCGTTCCTCAGCGGAGAGCGCCTCGGCGTAGGAGGGCATGACCGCGCCCCCCGCGCTCATGTAGCTCTGCCAGTACCCGTCGGTGCGGCCCTTCTGGAGGTCGGGGTTGGTGAGGTCGGCGGGGGGCACGAACTTGGCCGACACCAGGCCGTCGCCCTTGCCGGACGTCCCGTGGCAGGGCGTGCAGTACACCATGAACAGCTCGCCGCCCTTCCGCACCGACTCCGGGCTCGTGGGCACCGGGTTCTTCCGCTGCGCCGCCGCCTCGCGTTCTTCTTTCGGGTAGTAGAGCTCGCCGCCCGTGCGCGGCACGCTGCCCACCGGCATCGCGAACGCCCGCTCGCCGGGCATCACCTTGGGGGTCTGGGTCATGTTGTCGACCCAGCGGATGGCGACGTTCATCCCGAGCAGGCCGGCGGCGCCGCCGACGGCGACGACCACCACCAGCACGAAGACGTACTTCATCATCGCCGGATCTCCTCGGCGCCCGCCGCGGTGAGCAGCGATCCCGCGGCGTCGGCCCGGTCCGGCGGACAGGACACCGCGACCCCGAAGCGGTCCAGCGTGAAGCGCGGATCATAGGTCGGCGATGGGGAGAGCTTCGGGAGCTTGCCGAGCACCAGCACGGACAGGAGCGTGGCGAGGCCGCACAGCAGGATGCTCAGCTCGAACGCGATGATGATGAAGGGCGGGATCGACACCGGGGCCTTGCCACCGGTGACGAGCTCCCACTTGAGCGAGGTCCAGATGGTCAGGAAGAACGCGGTGGCGGTGCCGGTCAGGGCGCCGGCGATGCTGAAGAGACGCACCTTCGAGAGCGCCCGCCCCTTCTCCATCTCCTCCTCGATCTCCTCGATGGGCACCGGCGTGTACACGGTGAGGTCGGAGAAGCCCTTGGCGCGGAGCTGGCGGATGGCGTCGAGGGTGGTGTCGACGTGGGCGAAGACCCCGAGGACGCGTGAGCCGGCCGCCATCAGTGATGCCCCCCGTGGTGGGCGTGCTTCATGGGGTGCGGGAGCACTTCCTTGACCTCCACGATCGACAGCGAGGGCATCACCCGGATGAACCCGAGGAAGAGGATGAAGAAGAACGCGAAGGAGCCGACGATGATCGTGGAGTCCGTCACCGTCGGGTAGTAGGTGCCCCACGTGTAGGGATAGAAGTCGTGGCCGAGCCCGGGGACGATGATGTTGAACCGCTCGAACCACATGCCGATCAGCACGAGGATCGAGACGACGTAGAGCGTGGGCGTGTGGACGCGCAGCCGCTTCGAGAACAGGACGAGCGGCACCACGCTGTTGCAGAAGTACATCGTCCAGTAGGCCCACGCGTACTGCTTGGTGGCCTTGGCGAACACCGACGCGCGCTCGAAGTGGTCGCCGCTGTACCACGCGGTGAACACCTCGCACGCGTAGAAGTACGTCAGCACGAGGCTCGTGACCAGGATCAGCTTGGCCATCGCGTCCAGGTGCCGGTCCGTGATGTAGCGCGTACCAGTTGAAGACGGCCCGCATGGGCAGGAGCAGGATGATGACCATCGCGAAGCCGGAGAAGATGGCGCCGTCGACGAAGAACGGCGGGAACAGCGTGGAGTGCCAGCCCGGCACCGAGGGCCATGGCGAAGTCGAACGACACCACGCTGTGCACGGAGAGCACGAGCGGGGTGGAGATGGCGGCGAAGATGCCGTAGGCCCGCCGGTAGTGGCGCCACTGGACGTCCGAGCCCTCCCAGCCCAGCGAGAGCACGGCGTAGATCTTCTTCTTGATGCCGGTCGACTGGTCGCGCAGCGCGGCGATGTCGGGCACGAGGCCCACGATGAAGAACAGCACGCTGATGGTGAGGTACGTGGAGATCGCGAACACGTCCCACACCAGCGGCGACTTGAAGTTCGGCCAGAGGTAGCGCTGGTTCGGGTACGGCATGAGCCAGTACGCGAACCACATGCGTCCGGCGTGGATCAGCGGGAACAGGCCGGCGGTCATGACCGCGAACACCGTCATGGCCTCGGCGCCCCGGTACACCGACGTGCGCCACTTGGCGCGGAACAGGTAGAGGACGGCGGAGATCAGCGTGCCGGCGTGGCCGATGCCGATCCAGAACACGAACGTCGTGATGTACATCGCCCACATCTGGGGCGTGCGCTTGCCCGCCGCGCCCATCCCCACGAAGACCTGATACGACCACGCGAAGAAGCCCGCGGCGAGGGTGAGGCCCACGAGGCACATCCAGGCGAAGTACTGGTTGCCGGGCAGGCTGACCGTCCGCCCGAACGTCGCGGTTGACGTCGGCCCAGGTGGCCTGGGCAGGGGCGCTCGGGGAGACGCTCACGGCTAGTGCCCCTTCTTCTCGGCGGCGCCGCCCTCGGCGCGCACGACCTTCTTGAGATAGGTCACGGCGGGCCGCGTGCCGAGCTCGTGGAGCACGTGGTAGCCGCGCGGCGACCGCGAGAGCTTGCTCACCGCCGCGTTCTCGTCCTTCAGGTCGCCGAAGGTGATGGCCTGCGCCGGGCACGTCTGCTGGCAGGCGGTGAGGATGTCGCCGTCCTTCACCGGCCGGTTCCCGTCACGGGCGGCATCCTTGCCCTTCAGGATCCGCTGCACGCACATCGTGCACTTCTCCATGACCCCGAGCTGGCGGACGGTGACCTCGGGGTTGAGCTGCTGGTCGAGCGGGGCCGGCCACTTGTAGTAGAACCAGTTGAACTTCCGCACGTGGTACGGGCAGTTGTTGCCGCAGTAGCGCGTGCCCACGCAGCGGTTGTAGATCTGGGCGTTCAGCCCCTCCTGCGTGTGGTACGCCGCGTACACCGGGCACACCGGCTCGCACGGCGCCACCTCGCAGTGCTGGCAGAACATGGGCAGGAACATGTTCTCGGGATGGTCCGGCGGGCCCTCCTGCCAGCGCTCGATGCGCAGCCAGTGCTGGATGCGGCCGTACGCCACCTGCGCCTTGCCCACCACGGGGACGTTGTTCTCCGACTGGCACGCGACCACGCAGGCCTGGCAGCCGGTGCAGCGGTCCACGTCGATCGTCATCCCCCAGCGGTGATCGGGGTACTTGAGCGCCGGGTACATGGTCGGGTGGCTCGCGTCCTCGGGCGCGCCGCCGCGGAGCTCGAGCTCGCGGGCGGCGGCGAGGCCGACGTGCTGCGCCAGCTCGCGATCGTCCTGGTCGTGGGTGGCCTGGGGAATGGCCAGCGGCCGCCGCCCGCCCGTCTTGGCCAGCGCCACCTTCACTTGAAGATACGGGAAGCCCCCCGAGCCGGCCTCGGCCGGAGCGCCGAGCAGCGCGAGCGGATTGGCGCCCACGTTGACGGTCAGGTCCTTGATCGCGCCGCCGCTCGCGTAGGCGCCGGCGAAGGTGTGCCCCTGCCCCATGGCCACCGCGACCGCGCCGGGATGCAGGGACTCCGACGGGTAGGCCGGCAGCTCGATCTTGCCGTGCGGCGACGTCAGGCTGACCAGATCGCCGCGACCCACGCCCAGCTGCTTCGCGGTCTCCGCGGGCACCTCGACCCAGCCATCCCAGGAGATCTGGGTCATCGAGTCGGGAGCCTCCTGCAGCCACGGCAGGTCGGCCGAGCGCCCGTCGTAGAACCGGGAGGACGGGTAGACGATGAGCGCGTGCGAGCCGCTGCCCTCGAGCGCGGCGGGCGCCGCCGCCGGACGCGCGGCCTCGGGCCGGAGCGCGACCGCGGCGGCCGCGGACGCCTCGCGCCACGAGCCGCCCCGGCGGAGCGACTCCTCCCAGAAGTCGCCGAAGGGCCGGTCGCGCGCCACCTGCCGGGCGACGGCCTTCCACTCCTCTTTCAGGAGAGCCTCCATGCTCGCCCACGGAAGCGGCCCCTTGCCGTCCTCGCTGCCGAGGGCGCGCCGCCCCAGGACGAGGAGGATGTCGCCGGTCGACTTCGCCTCCACCGGCTTGCCGTCGATCTCCACCGGACCCATCGTCGGCTGGATGAGGGCGGTGCCGGAACCGGCCACGTAGTCGCCCCACGACTCGAGCCAGTGGAGCGCAGGCAGGACGACGTGGGCGCGCATGGCCGTCTCGGTGGGCCGGGCGGCCAGGCTGACCACCATGGGGACCTTGGCGAGCGCCTCGGCGAAGCCGGCCTTTGGCGGCATGGCGTAGGCCGGGTTCACGTCGCCCAGGATCAGCACCTCGATCTCGCCCCTGGCCATCGCCTGGGTGAGCGCCAGCATGTCGGCGTAGGGGCTCGCCTTGGCGAACGCGGATTCTCCGACGAGCCTGACGCGCTTGCCGACGGCGCCGATCGCAACGTTCAGCAGGTTGATGGCCACGAGCATGTCGGTGGCGTCACGCCCGGTCACCGCGGCGCCGCCGCCCACGGCCAGCCCCCCCTGCGAGGCGGCCAGATCGTGCGCGATGCGCTTGATGGTCTCCGCGGGCACGCCCGAGGCGCTCGCCGCCGCGGCCACGTCGGCGCCCTGCGCGGCGGCGGCCAGGGACTTGCCGTCCACCCCCGGCGCGACCAGCCCCTCGTCGACGATCACGCGCAGCATGGCGAGGGCCAGGAGCCGCTCCGTTCCCGGCGCGTTGCGGACCCACTGGTCGGCGTTGGCCCCCGTCATCGACAGCCGCGGCTCGACGTGCACGAACGTGCCGGCCTTCCCGCGGTGGAAGGCGTGCATCCGAGCGAAGTCGTACGCGTGCCCCACCGGCGACAGCCACGTCTCCAGGAAGTCGGCGCCGAACGAGACGAGGTAGCTGGCCTCGTCGATCGCGTGGTCGGGAATGGTGTCGCGGCCGAAGGCGATGCGGCTCGCCGCGCGGATGGGCTCGTAGGCGAGCGGCTCGTACGCGATGCGCGGACGCGCGCCCAGCGCCTTGACCCAGTCGTCCATGAGGCGGGCCAGCGTCGCCGTCTCGATCCCGGTGACGAGGGCGATCCTCTGCCCCTGCCTGGCCCCGACCAGCGCGGCGAGCTTGTCGGTGACCTGCTTCTCGGCCTGCGCCCACGCCACCGGCTTGCCGCCGGCGAGGGCGCCGCGGAAGCGGTCGGGATGGTAGAGCCCCTGGAGCGCGGCCTGGCCCCGGATGCAGAGAGCGCCGGCGTTCACCGGGTGATCGGGGTTTCCCTCGAGCTTGACGATCCGGCCATCGCGGTTGCGCGCGAGAACGCCGCAGCCCGCCGGGCACTCGCGACAGACCGTCGCGAAGTGCGCGACCACGCCCGGAACGATGTTCTCGGGGGGAGAGACGTAGGGAAGGAGCGTCTCGGCGGCGGGACTGCATCCACCGGCCGTCACCGCGGCCCCTCCCGTGGCCACGATCTTGAAGAACGCCCGGCGATCGATGCCGCTCATTCGCGCCCACTCCTCACGTACGACTGCGCCACGCCAGACTCACCTCACAGGTCGTGAAGGAAATCAGACTTTGACGTCGGCGAGCGGGCACAACACCGCGATTCTGCGTACACGCGGAGTGCCGTCTCGTCATCGTTCACCTCAGGGGACTGCCGACAAGCGGACCGTAAGCGTACCGGGCCGAAAAAACCTTGTGAACCGTATCACGTGGAAAAACGAGGTGTCAATAGCGTTTCACGACGACGCGATGCGCAGGGAGGCGGCGGCGGCGGCCGCGGCGGCGTCGAGGTCCGCCTCGGTGTGTGCCAGCGACACGAAGGCGGCCTCGAACTGCGACGGCGCCAGGAAGACGCCGCGCTCGAGCATGGCGTGGAAGTAGCGGGCGTAGCGCTTGGTGTCGGATCGGCGCGCCGAGGCGTAGTCGGTGACGGGCGCGTCGGTGAAGAACGCGGTCAGCATCGAGCCCACGCGGTTGACGGTGACGGGCACGCCCGCGCGCGCCGCCGCGTCCTCGAGGCCGCGCGCCATCCGGGCGCCCAGCGCCTCGAGCCGCGCGTACACGGCGGGGTCGGCCAGGGCCCGGAGCGTCGCCAGGCCCGCGGCGACCGCCAGCGGGTTGCCGGAGAGCGTGCCGGCCTGGTACACGCCGCCGAGCGGCGAGACACGCTCCATGAGGTCGCGCCGGCCGCCGTAGGCGCCGACGGGAAGCCCGCCGCCGATGATCTTCCCCAGGCACGTGAGGTCCGGGCGCACCCCGTAGAGCGCCTGGGCGCCGCCCGGCGCCACGCGAAAGCCGGTGATGACCTCGTCGAAGATGAGGAGGGCGCCGTGCTGGCGCGTGATCTCCGCGAGGCCGGCGAGGAAGCCCGGCGCGGGCGGCACCACCCCCATGTTGCCGGCCACGGGCTCGACGATGACCGCGGCGATCGCAGCACCGCGCGCGGCGAACGTGCGCCGGACCGCGTCCAGGTCGTTGAACGGCAGCGCGATCGTGAGGGCGGCGAGCGCGGCCGGCACGCCCAGGCTGTCGGGCACGCCGAACGTGGCGCCGCCCGAGCCCGCCTTGACGAGCAGGCTGTCGGCGTGGCCGTGATAGCAGCCGTCGAACTTCACGATGGCGTCGCGACCGGTGGCGCCGCGGGCGAGCCGGATGGCGCTCATCGCCGCCTCCGTCCCCGACGAGACGAGGCGCAGCATCTCCACCGCGGGCATCGCGCGGCTGATCACCTCGGCCATCTCGACCTCGCCGCCGGTGGGGGCGCCGTAGCTCGTGCCCCGGCGCACGGCGGCGGTGAGCGCCTCCACGAGGGCGGGCGCGGCGTGGCCCAGGATGAGCGGCCCCCACGACCCCAGGAAGTCGATGTACGTGCGCCCATCCACGTCGGTGATCCGCGCCCCCTCGGCGCGCGCCACGAAGAACGGCGTGCCGCCGACGCCGCGAAACGCGCGCACGGGGCTGTTGACGCCGCCCGGGATCAGCGACTGGGCGGCGGCGAAGAGCGATTCGGAGCGTCCCATGGCGTCGGTCACGGCGTCACGCTCTCCGTCGACAGCGGCGTGGGGGTGAACTCGCGGCGCGCCGGGTCCCAGACGTACGCCCGGACGTCGTCCACGCGTCCGCTCAGGACGGACATGACGACGTATACGGCGTCCGGATACGCGGGGTCGCCGTCGATGAGGGCGTTCTTCCGATCCGTCTCCGAGAAGTACGCCCCCGCGTCGATGTGCGAGTGGTAGATGGTCGCGACCCGGTAGCCCTCGGCCTCGCGGCGCCCGATGTTGAGGAGGTCGCGCGGATCGATGTAGTACGCGGTGCGCGCGTCGCGCGGGTGCCGCTCGGGATCGCGGGCGTGGAGCTGGTCCTGGACGTTCCGGCACGGGAAGAAGATGCGCTGGGGCGGCTCGCCGCTCCGCGACAGGATGACGCCGCAGCACTCCGCCGGGTACTCGGCCGCGGCCTGCGTGCGGGCGCGCTCGAGCTCGTCCGGAGTCAGGATGGTCACGGGACGCGGGGCTTCCCGCTGTGGGCACCCGGGCCTGGCCCGTCCGCCGCGTGCGCCCGGGCCGCGGGCCTCGTTCGACCGTGTCGTGCATCCACGGACGGGCCCGCGCTCCCGCCGGCGAGGGCGGGGATGATCGAGACCTCGTCGCCGTCCTTCAGGACGGTGTCCAGGCCGCGGAGCGACTCGATGGCCTCGCTGTTCACGTAGATGTTGACGTGACGGTGCACCGCGCCCGTGTCGTCCCGCATCAGCCCACGCAGGCCGGAGAAGCGCGTCTCGAGCCCGTCGAGGAGGGCGCCGACGTCGTCCGCATCCACGGACACCTGCGCCTGGTTGTTGGTGGCGCGCCGGAACGGCGTCGGGATGTAGACGTTCACACTCATGACGAATGAGCCCCGCGCATCAGACTAATGCCGAGCGGTGGGACTGTAGGGGCCCGTGGCGTTACCGTATTCTGCGAGGGTCATTAGATCTGCACGCTCAGATAGCGTTCGCCAGTATCGCACAGCACCGTGACCACGATCCGGTCGGCGGGGAGCCGCTCCGCGACCTGACACGCCGCCCACACGTTCGCGCCCGCCGAGATTCCCACCAGGAGGCCTTCCTCGCGCGCGAGCCGGCGCGCGGTGGCCATGGCGTCCTCGTCGCGCACCGCGATGACCTCGTCGAGGACCGAGCGGTTCAGGATGCCGGGCACGAAGGACGCGCCGATCCCCTGGATGCCGTGGGGGCGAAACTTGCCGCCCGCGAGCACGGGCGAGCGCGCGGGCTCCACGCCGACCACGCGCACGCCGGGCACGCGCTCCTTCAGGACCTCCCCCACCCCGGTCACGGTGCCGCCGGTGCCCACCGCGGCCACGAACACGTGCAGGCGCCCGTCGGTCGCGTCGAGGATCTCGAGCGCCGTCGTGCGCCGGTGCGCCTCCGGGTTGGCCGGGTTCTCGAACTGCTGGGGCATGAACCAGTCGGGATGCTCGCGCAGCATCTCCTGGGCCGCGAACACGGCGCCCGTCATGCCCTCGATGGCCGGGGTGAGATGGATCTCCGCCCCGAACCGCGCGAGCAGGCGCTGGCGCTCCGTGCTCATGTCGTCGGGCATGGTGAGGATCAGCCGATACCCCTTCACCGCGCACACCATGGCCAGCCCGATCCCGGTGTTGCCGCTGGTGGGCTCGACGACGGTGGCGCCCGGCTGGAGCGCGCCCCGCCGCTCCGCGTCCTCGATCATCGCGACGGCGATCCGGTCCTTCACGCTGCCCCCGGGGTTGAGCGACTCCATCTTGGCGAGGACGGCGGCGCCGCCCTCCCGGGGCAGACGGTTGAGCCGCACGAGCGGCGTGCCGCCGACGACCTCGAGGACGGATGCGGCGACCACGGAGCGGCCCTGCCCGAGTCGTGTCTGTGTCATGCCATCCATTCCTATCGGGAAGTGAGGAACGATCGCAAAAAAAGAGCGCTCCCGCGGGACGACCCCACGCGGGAAGGCATCATCGACGCGGTCGGGCTGAGCTTGGCGATCGTTTCCACGGCATTTCCGTATGCGCTCCGCTCGCCTACGACTCGCTTCGCAAATCAGGTCAGATGTGGTACATGGGCCGGGCCGCGCTCCGCCGGTCCTCGGCGCGGCGCCGCAGATCCTCGAGCGTCACGCGGTCGACCACGGAGGCCACCGCGTCGGCCACCTCGCGCCAGAGGTCACCGAGCTCGGCGGCCGGATCTCCCCCCGTCGCCCGGCCCCGCGGGCGGAGCACGTCGCCGCCCTCGGGCGCGCCCTCCACCGCCCTCAGGACGTCCCCGACCGTGATGCGCTCGGGCGAGCGGCCGAGCCGGTAGCCGCCGGCGGAGCCGCGCTTGGACTGCAGCAGGCCTACGCGCTTGAGCTGGAGCAGGACCTGCTCGAGGTAGCGCTGCGGGATGCGCTGGCGCGCGGCGATGTCCTGGATGGGCGACAGGGTCTCGCCGTCGTGGAGCGCCAGGTCCAGCAGCGCCCGGATGGCGTACTCGCCCTTGGCGGAAACCCTCACATGCGTCCGTGCTCGATGACGCGGGCCGCGTCCTTGGCGAAGTACGTGATGATGATGTCGGCCCCGGCGCGACGGATGCCGGTGAGGGCCTCGATCATGGCCCGCTCCTCGTCGAGCCACCCGAGCTGGCCGGCGGCGCGGATCATCGCGTACTCGCCGGACACGGAGTACGCGGCCACCGGCATCCCGAAGTCGGCCTTGACCCGGCTGATCACATCGAGGTACGGCAGCGCGGGCTTCACCATGACGATGTCCGCGCCCTCGTCCACGTCGAGGGCGACCTCGCGCATGGCCTCCATCGCGTTGGCGGGGTCCATCTGGTAGGCGCGCCGGTCGCCGAACTGGGGGGCGTTGTCCGCCGCCTCCCGGAACGGCCCGTAGAACGCCGAGGCGTACTTCGCGGAGTACGCGAGGATCGGCGTCTCCTGGTAGCTCGCCTCGTCCAGCGCCTCGCGGATCGCGGCCACGCGCCCGTCCATCATGTCCGAGGGCGCCACGATGTCCGCGCCCGCCTCCACGTGCGAGACCGCGGTGCGCGCGAGGAGGTCGAGCGTGGGATCGTTCCGCACGCGCCCGTCCTCCACCACGCCGCAGTGGCCGTGGCTCGTGTACTCGCACAGGCACACGTCGGTGACCACGAGGAGGTCGGGAATGGTGTCCTTCACCGCGCGCACCGCCTGCTGGATGATCCCGTCCTCGGCGTACGCCTCGCTGCCGCGCGGGTCCTTCTCGTGGGGCAGGCCGAACAGGAGCACGGCGGGGATCCCCATCGAAGCAACGTCCTTGCACTCCTTGAGGAGCTCGTCGATGCTGAGCTGCGCCTGCCCCGGCATCGACGAGATGGGCTCGCGGACCCCGCGGCCGTGGACCACGAAGTACGGCATCACGAGGTCGTCCACGGAGAGCGTGGTCTCCCGCACCATCTTGCGCAGCAGCGCCGACTCGCGGAGGCGCCGGGGCCGGTACACGGGGAAGGGCATGCTCAACGTCCTTTCTCTGAGAAGTGATGGGCGATCGCGCCGGCGAGGGCCGGGATCGTGTAGTCCGTGGGCATCACGTGGGTGGCGAGGCCGTGCTCGGCCGCCGTCGCGCTCGTCACGGGCCCGATGCACGCGACGGTGACGCCGGCCATGAGCCGGCCGAGCTCCTCGCGCGGAAACAGCGCAGCGAAATGGCGCGCGGTGGAGGAGCTGGTGAAGGTCACCGCGTCCACCTCGCCGCTCCGGAGCGCGGCGCGCACCGCGTCGGCATGCTCGGCCGCCGGGCGCGTGCGATAGGCCGCCACCTCGTCCACGCGCGCGCCCATGGCCTCGAGCTCGCGGACCAGCAGGTCGCGCGTCTCGGCCGCCCGGGCGAGCAGCACGCGGTCACCTGCTCCCACCAGGCCGCGGAGCCGCGCGGCCAGGCCCTCGGCGATGAACTCGTCGGGCACGACGTCGGGCGTGAGGTCGAGACGCCGCAGGGCGTCGGCGGTGGCGGGGCCGATGGCGGCGACGCGCGGCCCGGCGAGCGCGCCGGCGTCCTGGCCGCGCGCGCCGAGGCGGCGCTGGACCATGGCCACGCCGTTGACGCTCGTGAAGATCAGCCAGCGGTAGGTGCCAATGGCGTCGAGCGCCTCGTCCAGGGGCTGCCACGAGGCCGGCGGCTCGATGGCGATGGTGGGCAGGGCCACGACGCGGGCGCCCAGCTCCTCGAGGAGGGCCTGGAACCGGCCCGCCTGCTCGCGCGCGCGCGTGACCAGGACGGTGCGGCCCGTCAGCGGCCCCATCACGTCCGCGGCGCCGCTCCGTTCACCGACTCTCAGCAGTGTCCTCCACGATGGCCCGCGCCCCGCGCCCGAGGAGCTCGTCGGCGAGCTCGTATCCGAGCGCTCTCGGGTTCGCCGGCGATCCCGTGACCGAGGCCGTGAGGACTCTCGAGCCGTCCGGGGTCGCCACCAGGCCGTCCAGGACGAGGGCCTCGCCGCGCCGGCGCGCCAGCCCCGCCACCGGCGTGTGACAGCCGGCGCCGAGGCGATCGAGGAACGCGCGCTCGGCCTCGGCCTGGATTCGGGTGTCAGTGTGGTCCACCCTCGACAGAAGTTCAAGCGCACGCGCGTCGGCGGCGCGGGCCTCCACCGCCACGATGCCTTGCCCGGGCGCGGGCAGGAACGCGTCCACGGGAAGCGGGCGCGCGCGGTCGAGCCCCGCGTCGAGCCGGCGGAGGCCCGCCATCGCCAGCACCACCGCGTCGTAGAGGCCCTCGTCGAGCTTCCGGAGCCTGGTGTCGACGTTGCCCCGGATCGGAGCGACCCGGAGGTCGGGCCGCAACGCCCGCACCGCCACGCTCCGCCGGAGGCTGCCGGTACCCACGACGGAGCCGGCAGGCAGGTCCGTGAGGGTCCGGCCGTTCCGGCTGACCAGCGCGTCGGCGGGGTCTTCGCGCGGCGGGAACGCGGCGAGGCAGAGGCCCGGGGGCACGGCGCTCGGCATGTCCTTCAGGCTGTGCACACCGGCGTCCACGCGGCCGTCGAGGATCGCCTCCTCGATGCGCCGGACGAAGAGCCCCTTCCCGCCGAAGTCGGCGAGGGACGCCTCCGGCATCTCGTCGCCCGACGTCCGGATGATCACCACCTCCACCTCCGCCCCGGCGGCGCGGAGGCCCGCGGCGACCTCCTCCGTCTGGATCAGGGCGAGCCGGCTGCCGCGTGTGCCGAGCCGGAGCTTCACCGTCCCTGCTCCGGGTCGTCCCGGCGGGTGAGGCCGAACAGCTCCGAGATCGTCTCCGTCCAGCGCCGAGACTGGCCGGCGCGCGTGGAGTCCTTCAGCTTCACGATCGGCGCGTGGAGCACCTTGTTCACGATGGACTGGGACATCTGCTCCAGCACCTGTCGGGTCTCTGGCGTGGCCCCGGGCAGCCGGGCGAGGGCGCGCTCGAGCTCGGCCTGGCGGATGGACTCGAGCTTGTCCTTGAGCGACACGATGGTGGGCACCACGTCGAGCTGCCGGAGGCGCGCGGCGAAGCGCGAGACCTCGCGCGCCACCAGCCGCTCCGCCCGCTGGGCTTCGCGCTGGCGCTCCCGCAGGTTGGACTCGACCACCGCCTGGAGGTCGTCCACGTCGTAGCGGAACACGCCGCCGAGGTCGTTGACCTCGGGCGCCACGTTCCTGGGCACGCCGAGGTCGATGAGGAAGAGCGGGCGCCGCCCACGCCGCGCGAGGGCGGCCTGCACGTCGGCGATACGCACGATGGGCTCGGGCGCGGCCGTCGACGCGATCACGATGTCCACGTCGCCAAGCAGCCGCGCGAAGCGGTCGAAGGGGACGGCGGTGCCGCCCAGCTCGCGCGCGAGCGCCTCCCCGCGCGCCGCCGTGCGGTTGGCCACGTACGGCGGCAGCGCGCCGTGCTCGCTCATGTGGCGGGCGGCGAGCTCGGCCATCTCCCCCGCGCCCAGGAAGAGCACGGTCTTGCCCTCGAGGCTCCCGAAGATCTTGCGCGCGAGCTCCACCGCCGCGAACGAGAGCGACACCGCGTGCCGGCCGATGCCGGTGTCCGTCCGCACCTTCTTCGCGACGTTGAAGGCCGCGGCCATGACGGCGTGGAGCACGGTGCCCACGGTGCCGCACGACTGGGCGAGCAGGAACGCGTCCTTCACCTGCCCCGTGATCTGCGGCTCGCCCACCAGCATGGAGTCCAGGCTGGCGGTGACGCGGAAGATGTGGGCGACCGCGTCCTCCTCGAGCTTCGTGTAGAGGAGCGGCTCGAGCAACGGCCAGCGGCACGCCGCGCTGCGCGCCGAGCTGGCGGAAGACGGCGGCGCGGGCCTCCGACGGCACGTCGGCCGCGCCGTACACCTCCACGCGGTTGCACGTGGACAGCACCGCGATCTCGGCGGCCACCCCGCGGCCGACCAGGTCGAGCAGCACCTCGCGGAGCTTGTCCTCTTCCAGCACCAGCCGCTCGCGCACCTCGATCGGCGCGGTGTGGTGGCTGAGGCCGGCCGCGAAGAGCACCGGGGTCACAGTCCGTGCCTGCCCGTCCTCGGCCAGCCCACGAAGAGCACCGAGGTCACAGTCCGTGCCTGCCCGTCCCCGGCCAGCCCACGAAGAGCGCCGGGGTCACAGTCCGTGCCTGCCCCGCATCAGCACGCCCGCGCCGAGCGTGAGCAGCAGCGTGCCGAAGCCCGCCACGGCGAACCAGGCGGCGCGCCGCCCCTGCCAGCGTCCGACGGCGCGGCCGGACAGCGTCACCGCGTAGACCAGCCACATGACCACGGAGAAGAGCGCGAGCGGATCGAGGGAAAACGGCGCGCCCCCGAGGTGCCGCGACCACACGATGCCGAGGACGATGCCCGCGGTGAGGAACGGAAAGCCCACGGTGAGTGTCCGGTAGGTCAGCCGGTCGAGGGTCTCGAGCGAGGGCAGCCGGTAGTACCACGTGCCGGGCCGCTTGGCCTTGAGCTGGCGCTCCTGCAGGAGGTACATGAGGGCCCCCGCGAAGTTCACGACGAGGGCGGCGAGCCCCACCAGGGCGAGGCTCACGTGGGCGACGGTCCAGAGCGCGGGCGCCGTGGGCGGGAGCGCGATGGCGCGGAGCCCCGTGGGCAGGAGCAGTCCCAGGACCAGGACCACCGGCAGCACGAATACGCCAAGCACGCGGGCGTGGTAGCGGCGCTCGGCCCACAGAAGCCACGCCACCAGGGTCCAGATCATGATCGACACCGCCTCGGCGAGGCTCAGGATCGGCGGCCGGCCCGTCTCCACCCACCGGATGGCCAGCGAGACCGTGTGGCAGACCCATCCCGCCCCTGCCACCAGGTCCACGAACGGCATGAGCCCCTCGCGGCGCCCGGCCAGGGACGCCGCGGCGGCCACCGCGGCCAGGATGTAGGCGGTGAGGGCAACGTCGAACAGGACGGCGTTCATGACGCGGGCGACGCGCCCCCGGCCGCGTCGTCGAGGAGGTGAGCCAGGGACGGCGTGGGACGGCGGTAGCCCCGGCTCATCGCGCGCACATCGAGGTCGGGCGTGCTCCAGTCCTCCACGAGCGCCGAGCCCGCGGTGAAGCGCCGCCGGCGGTCCACGCCCTTGAGGTAGCTCCGGCACGACCGGCAGGCCTCGACGATGTCGCCGTCCTCCAGGGTCTCGTCGGTGAGGGCCACCACGGCTCCCGGCTCGACCGTACCGCAGAACGCGCAGCCCGGAGCCGCCGCCGCCCACGCGCCACCGCACAGGTGACAGGACAGCCGGCGCCGGCCGCCGGCCACCAGCTCCACGAAGGCCGGCGGACCGCCACACCACGGGCAGGGGCGCGCCGGCCAGACTCCCTCGGGCATGGCGCGCACGCGCGAGAAGTACGCGTCGAGTCCCGGGCGGAGGCCGGCCTGAGCGAGGAACGAGAGGATCGGCGCGGGCACGCCGATGCGCTCCTCGATGGAAGCAGGCCCCCCCTTGCCCGCGCCGAGGAACAGGTCGCCGGGTCCGAGGCCGCCCGCGTCCCAGGTCTCCGCGAAGCGCCGGAGCGCGTCCAGGTGCCCCGCCGCGGCCAGTCGTTCGAGGACGGGTCCGATCTGCGCGTCGAGCGCCTCGCGCGCGAGATCGGGCGGGGCTTCCACGATCAGGGGGACACCGCGCTCCCAGCGCTCGCGGCACTGGCTCGCCGTCCATGCGAGCGGCGCGAGCGACGCGGCCGGCCAGGTCAGCCAGCCGTCGAGGATGGGCGTCCAGAACGCGAGGGCCCTGGCGCGCGCGGGACGCCGAGCGAGCGCCCGATCCCATTCCGCGCGGAGCTCGGCGAGATCGGTCACGGGGCGCTCGCCGCCGGGGCGAGCGACGCGGGCGCGTCGAGGTCGAGCGCGGTGCCCGCGTAGCAGTTCAGGCCGTCCGAGCGCACGTAGCCGGCGACGGTGACGCCGAGCTGCTCGGCGAGGGTCACCGCCATCTCGGTGGGTGAGGTGCGCGACGCCACCAGGGGGACCCCCATGCGGCTGGCCTTCAGAAGCATCTCGGACGAGATGCGGCCGGTGGAGAGGAGGATGCGGTCCTCGGTGGGGATGCCGCGCAGGAGCGCCTCGCCCTTGATCTTGTCCACCGCGTTGTGGCGCCCCACGTCCTCCGCGACGATCAGGAGGCGCTCGCCGTCGGACAGCGCGGCGCCGTGGATGCCGCGCGAGGCGCGGTAGTGCTCGCACGCGGCCTGGAGATCGCGGACGCGCGCGCAGACGTCGTCCGGGCGCACGCGGAGCGTCGAGCGCAGGCGGGGGAACAGGCGGGGATCGATGCGGAAGGTGATCCCGCCCCCGCAGCCGGAGGTGAGGATGCGCTCCGTCGGCAGCGTGACCGGCGCGGCGAGCCGCACGTCGGCGCGCCCGTCCACCTCGGAGACGTCCAGGGACACGATGTCGTGAAGGCCGGAGATCACCTTCTCCATCCAGAGATACCCGAGGACCAGCGGCTCGAGCGAAAAGGGCGAGCACAGGAGCGTGAGGAACCGCTCGCCGTCGACGTAGACCGTGAGCGGCTGCTCGCCGACGACCTCGGCGGTGACCTCGCGAACGCTCCCGTTCCGGAGCGAGACGTACGTGCGCATGCGCCTATCGTGCCCGCGCGCCCGCGCGAAAAGCAAGGGTCCCCCGCCGAGACGGCGCCGCGCTCGGCCGTGTCCGCTCACGCGGCGGGATAGAGCACCCTCACCAGGACGAGCCCGTGCGCGGGCGCCGTGGGCCCGGCCCGGCCACGGTCGCGGCCCTCGAGGACCTCGGCGAGCCAGGGGGCGGGCCGGGCCCCGCGGCCCACCTCGACCAGGCTGCCGACGACGTTGCGCACCATGTGGTGCAGGAAGGCATCGGCCGAGAGCAGCACGGCCAGACGATCGCGGCGCGCGATCACGCGGAGCGAGCGCACGGTGCAGATCGGGCTCCGCTCGCGGCCGGGCGCCGCGCAGAAGGCGGAGAAGTCGTGCTTGCCGAGGAGCGCGGGCAGCGCCGTGCGCATGGAGACGGCGTCCAGCCGGTACGGCGCGTGCCAGGCGTGGCGCCGGAGGAAGGGGTCGGCCACGGCGCCGCGGTCGATCAGGTAGAGGTACCGCTTGCCCAGCGCGGAGCGGCGCGCGTCGAACCCGTCGGGCGCGAGCCGGGCGTCGACGACGCGGATCGACGCGGGCAGGAGCGCGTTCAGGGCGCGGCCCAGCCGCGCCGGCTCGAGACGGATCGGGCCGGTGACGCTCGCGACCTGGCGCAGCGCATGGACGCCCGCGTCGGTCCGGCTCGCCCCCACGACCGTGACGGGCGCGCCGACGATGCGGGCGCACGTGGCGGCGAGGCATCCCTGCACGGTGGGGCGGTCGGGCTGGACCTGCCAGCCGTGAAAGTCGGCGCCCTCGTAAGCCAGCGTGAGCCGGACGACGGGCACCGCGGGCTCAGCCGTTGTGAACGAACGCGGATTTCGGCTTGTCCAAGCGGCCTAACATCGCGCTTCCGCGGACACGCGGCATGCCAGCTCGCCGTTCATGGCCGATCGCTCAGCGCAGCAGGAGCTCGGCGATCTGGATCCCGTTCAGCGCGGCGCCCTTGCGGAGCTGGTCGCCCACCACCCAGAAGTTGAGCGTGTTCGGGTGGGAGAGGTCCTGGCGGATGCGGCCCACGAAGCAGTCGTCCTGGCCCTCGACGACGACCGGCATCGGGTAGCGGCCCTGGGCCGGATCGTCCCACACGGAGAGGCCCGGGAACGCCGCGAACGCCTCGCGCGCCTCGGCGGGCGACACCGCGCGCTCGGTCTCCGCGTTGACGGCCACGGAGTGGGCGGTGAACACGGGCACGCGCACTGTGGTGGGCGACATCGCGAGGTCCGGCAGCTCGAGGATCTTCCGCGCCTCGTTGACCAGCTTCATCTCCTCGCCGGTGTAGCCGTTGTCGCCGAACGCGTCGATGTGCGGGATCACGTTGAACGCGATCTGGTGCTGGAAGTGCCGTGGCACCGGCCTCTCTCCGCGCGCCCACGCGAGCGTCTGGCTCCGGAGCTCCTCCACGCCGTTGACGCCCGCCCCCGACACCGCCTGGTAGCTGGTCGCGACCACCCGCCGGAGCCCGCCCGCCGCGTGGAGCGGCCGGAGCGGCATGACCGTCACGATGGTCGTGCAGTTCGGGCAGGCGATGATGCCGCGATGGCCCGCCACCGCGTGGCCGTTGATCTCCGGCACCACCAGCGGCACCGACGGGTCCATGCGGAACGCGCTGGACTTGTCGACCACGACCGCGCCCGCCCGCACCGCCACCGGCGCGTACTCGCGCGACTGGGCCGACCCGGCCGAGAACAGCGCGATGTCCACGCCGCGGAATGCGTCGGGCCCGATCGCCTCCACCGCGGAGCGTCTCGCCGGCGAACGTGACCGACTTGCCCACCGACCGGGCCGAGGCGTAGACGCGCAGCTCGCGCACCGGGAACTTCCGCTCCTCGAGGAGCTTGAGCGTGGTCTGGCCGACCGCGCCCGTCGCCCCGACCACCGCCACCCGCGCGCCCGCGGCCACGGTCCTAATGACCCTCGCAGAATGCGGTAGCCGGCGACGGACTCTACCGTCCCACCGCTCGGCGTGAGTCTGATGCGCGGGGCTCACGAGTAGCTCCCTTCCACGCGGCGGACGATCAGGTCGCCCATCTCGGTGGTCCCCACCGACCGCGTGCCCTCGGCGCGGATGTCGGCCGTGCGGTATCCCTCCTCGAGCACCTTCAGCACCGCGGCCTCGATGCGGTCCGCGTCGGGGCCCCGGTTCAGCGAGTAGCGCAGGAGCATCGCGCCGGACAGGATGGCGGCGATGGGATTGGCCATCCCCTTCCCCGCGATGTCCGGCGCGGTGCCGTGGACCGGCTCGTAGAGCCCCACCCGGCCGCCCAGGCTCGCCGACGGCAGCATGCCCATGGAGCCGGCGAGGATGGCCGCCTCGTCGGACAGGATGTCGCCGAAGGTGTTCTCGGTGACGATCGTGTCGAACTGCGTGGGCCGGTTGACCAGCGCCATCGCGCAGTTGTCCACCAGCACGTGCTCGACCTCCACCGCCGGGTAGTCGGCGGCGACGCGGGTGACCACGTCCCGCCAGAGCTGGGACACGACCAGCACGTTGGACTTGTCCACCGAGGCCAGTCGCCGGCGACGCTTCATGGCCACGTCGAAGGCGGCGCGCGCCACCCGCTCGATCTCGCGGGTCGTGTAGACCATCGTGTTCACGGCGCGCTCGCCGCCGTCCGCGGACGCCTCGCGGCCGCGCGGCTCGCCGTAGTAGAGGCCGCCGGTCAGCTCGCGCACCACCATGAGGTCCGTCCCCTCCACCACGGAGCGCTTGAGCGGAGACGCATCCACCAGCATCGGAAAGCAGCGCGCGGGCCGGAGGTTGGCGAACAGGTCCAGCTCCTTGCGGATCTTGAGGAGCCCACGCTCCGGCTTCGTCTCCTGCGGCCGGCTATCCCACTTCGGCCCGCCCACCGCCCCGAACAGGATGGCGTCGGCCTGCTGGCACAGGCGGAGCGTGGCGTCGGGGAGCGGCCCGCCGGTGGCGTCGATGGCCGCCCCGCCGACAGCCCCGGCTCGAACTCGAAGGAGACGCCGGTGGCCTTCGCCACCACCTGGAGCACGCGCTGCGCCTGCGGCGTCACTTCCTGGCCGATGCCGTCACCGGCCAGCACGGCGATCCGGTGCGTGGCCATCTATTGGCCCGCGCATCGACTAATCCGAGCGGTGGACTGAGGGCCGTGGCGGTTACCGCATTCTGTGAGGGTCATCAGGGACCGATCTCCTTGAGCGGTGGGACGTGGGAGGGACGGCTCAGGCGGTTCAGCGCGTTCACGTACGCGCGCGCGCTCGCCTCGATCACGTCGGTGGAGCTGCCCTTGCCGAACACCAGCGTGCCGTCGAAGTCGACCTTCATCGAGACCTCGCCGAGGGCGTCCTTGCCCGAGGTGACCGAGCGGAGCTGGTAGTCCTGCAGCCGGCCCTTGAGCCCGGTGATGGCGTCGATGGCGTTCAGCACCGCGTCGACGGGGCCGTCGCCCACGCCGGAGTCCTGGAAGACCGCCTCGTCCTTCTTCATGCGCACGGTGGCGGAGGGGATGATGCCGGTGCCGCTGATCGTGTGCAGGTAGTCGAGCTTGTAGGTCTCGGGCACGTGGGCCATCTCGTCCTTGACGATGGCGATGAGGTCGTCGTCGAAGATCTCCTTCTTCTTGTCGGCGAGGTCCTTGAACTTCTTGAACGCCTTGCCCAGCGCGCCCTCGTCGAGGTCGAAGCCCAGGTCCTTCAGGCGCGCGGCGAGGGCGTGGCGGCCGGAGTGCTTGCCCATCACGAGCTTGTTCGTGGCCCGGCCCGATGTCCTGGGGCCGCATGATCTCGTAGGTGAGCTTCTCCTTGAGCACGCCGTCCTGGTGGATGCCCGCCTCATGGGCGAAGGCGTTCTCGCCGACGATGGCCTTGTTGGGCTGGACGTGCACGCCGGTGATGTGGGACAGGAGCCGCGAGGTGCGGAAGATCTCCTCGCGTGCGCACCTGGGTCTCCACGCCGAAGTAGTCCCGGCGGGTGCTGAGCGCCATGACGATCTCTTCGAGCGAGGCGTTGCCCGCGCGCTCGCCGATGCCGTTGATCGTGCATTCGATCTGCCGCGCCCCCGCCCATGACCGCGGCCACCGAGTTGGCCACCGCCTGGCCGAGGTCGTTGTGGCAGTGGACGGAGATGCACGGCGCGCGCGCTGTTCCGCACCCGCTCGCGGATGCGCGCGATGCGCTCGCACCCACTCGCGGGGATGGCGTAGCCCACGGTGTCGGGGATGTTGATCGTGCCCGCGCCCGGCGTCGATCACCGCCTCCAGCACGTCGCACATGTAGTCGAAGTCCGAGCGGGAGGCGTCCTCGGGCGAGAACTCCACGTCCTCGCAGTAGCCGCGGGCGTGCGTCACCGCCTCCACCGAGGCCTCCAGGACCTCGGCCCGGCTCTTGCGCAGCTTGTACTTGAGGTGGATGTCGGAGGTGGCCACGAACGTGTGGATGCGGGGGCGCCGCGCGTACTTCACCGCCTCCCAGCACCGGTCGATGTCCATCAGCCCCACGCGGGAGAGCCCGCAGATGATGGGCGCGCCCTCGAGCGTGCCGACCTGCCGGGCCACTTCGCGCGTGGCCTCGAAGTCCTCGTCCGAGGAGATCGGGAAGCCCGCCTCGATGACGTCCACGTTCAGCCGCGCGAGCTGGCGGGCCATCTCGAGCTTCTCGGCGGTGTTCATCGAGAAGCCGGGCGCCTGCTCGCCGTCCCGCAGCGTCGTGTCGAAGATGATCACGCGGTCCATGTGTCTGTCCTTTCTGTGCGCCGGCTGCCGTCAGTGGCGCTGTCCGCCTTGCGTGAGTCCCTTGGCGGCCCGGTCGGCTCCGCCACGGCCCGCCTCGCGGCGCCGCGCCCACACGGGGCGCGCGGGCCCGCTCAGCACGTAGGCCGAGAAGAGCAGGAACAGGAACCATTGCGGATGCGTGGCGACGATGAGCACGGCGAGCACGACGAGGAGGAGGACGCCGACCGGCCGCCGGCGCGGGCGAAGTCGATCTGCTTGAAGCTCAGGTAGCGGAAGGTCGAGACCATGAGCAGCGCGACGAGGTAGGTGCCGATGGCCACCGCCACCGCCTGCCAGCGCTCGATCTCGTCGCCCGGCGAGCAGGAACACCGTCGAGGCCACGATGCCGGCCGCGGCCGGGGTGGGCAGGCCCACGAAGAAGCGCCGGTCGGTCACGCCGGAGTACACGTTGAAGCGGGCCAGCCGCAGCGCGCCGCAGATCACGAAGAGGAACGCGGCCAGCCACGCCGCCCGGCCGAGCCGCGCCAGGAACATGCGCGTAGAGCATGAACGCGGGGGCCACGCAGAACGAGACCACGTCGGCGAGCGAGTCGAACTCCACGCCGAACTGGGTGGTGGTGTTGGTGAGCCGCGCGACCTTGCCCGTCCAGGATGTCCATGACCATGGCCACGAAGATGGCCACCGCCGCCTCCACGTAGCGCTCCTGCGCGGTGAGCACCAGGGCGAGGAAGCCGCAGATGAGGTTGCCGGTGGTGAGCAGGCTCGGAAGCAGGAAGATGCCGCGGCGCCGGTGCTCCCGGAGCTGCTGCAGCCGGCGGCGCGCGCCGCGCGACCCTTCCCCGGGGACGTGTCGCCGCCTCATCGCCATGCGGGCTGCCTACGCGCGACGCTCCGTGACCGCGTGTCGGCCTCACCGGAGCACCGCCATCACCGACTCGCCTCCTCGCATGCGGTCGCCCACGCCCACCTGGATCTGCGCGCCCCGGGGCATCAGCACGTCGGTCCGCGATCCGAACCGGATCATCCCGTACCGCTCCCCCGCCTCCAGGGTGTCGCCGGGACGGACGCGGCAGACGATGCGCCGTGCCACCACCCCCGCGATCTGCGTGACCGCGACCCGGCCCGCGTCGCCCTCGAGCGCCACCGTGCAGCGCTCGTTCTCGTCGGACGCCTCCGGCCGGAAGGCGGCCACGAAGCGGCCGGGCACGTACGTCACGTCCCGCACCACGCCGCCGATGGGCGCGCGGTTCACGTGCACGTCGAGCGGGGACAGGAAGATCGACAGGCGCACCGCCGGGCCCACCCACGGATCGTCGGTCTCCTGGAAGCCCACCACCCGGCCGTCCGCGGGCGCGAGCACCGCCCCTCGCACCGCGGGAGGCGTGCGCTCGGGATCGCGGAAGAAACCGGCGCACGCCGCGCCCGCCGCGGCGAAGGCCCAGCGCGGAGCGGCGCCGCCCCATGACGGCCAGGATACACGCCGCGCCGAGCGGTACCAGCACGAACGGCCAGCCCTCGCGGGCCAGCGGCAGGCGCGGCCGCTCGCCGCGCCCGCCCGCCACCGTCGCGTGGCCGCTCGTCACTCCCTCGGCGGCTTGATCCACGACATCATCTTCCGGAGCCGGGCCCCGACCTCCTCGATCTGGTGGTCGGCGTCGCGCTTGCGCATGGCGAGGAAGCCCGCCCGGTTCGCCTGGTTCTCGAGCACCCACTCCCGCGCGAACTGGCCGGACTGGATCTCGCTGAGGATCTTCTTCATCTCGGCGCGCGCCCGGTCGTCGATGATGCGCGGGCCGCGCGTGTAGTCGCCGTACTCCGCGGTGTCGGACACCGAGTAGCGCATGTAGGCGAGGCCGCCCTGGTAGAACAGGTCGACGATCAGCTTCATCTCGTGCATGCACTCGAAGTACGCCACCTCGGGCTGGTAGCCGGCCTCGACGAGGGTCTCGAAGGCGGCCTTGATCAGGTGCGAGACGCCACCGCAGAGCGTGGTCTGCTCGCCGAAGAGGTCGGTCTCGGTCTCTTCCTTGAACGTTGTCTCGATCACGCCCGCCCGCGTGCACCCGACGCCCTTGCCGTAGGCGAGGGCCATGTCGCGCGCCTTGCCCGAGACGTCCTGATACACCGCGACCAGGCCGGGGACGCCGGGGCCCTGGGTGAAGAGGTCGCGCATCACGTGGCCGGGGGCCTTGGGCGCGATCATCGACACGTCCACGTCCGGCGTGGGCACCACCTGGTTGAAGTGGATGTTGAAGCCGTGCGCGAACATGAGCGTCTTGCCCTTGCCGAGCGCGCCCTTGATCGCGTCCTCGTAGACCTGGCGCTGCGTCTGGTCGGGCAGCAGCATCATGACCACGTCGCCCGCGTTGGCGGCGTCCGCCACCGGCATCACCTTGAGCCCGTCCTTCTCCGCGCGCGGCCAGCTCTTGGAGCCCTTGTACAGGCCGACGACGACGTCCTGGCCGGAGTCCTTCAGGTTCAGCGCGTGGGCGTGGCCCTGGCTGCCGTATCCGATGATGGCGACCTTCTTGCCCTTGAGCAGGCCGAGGTCGGCGTCCTGGTCGTAGTAGATCTTGGCCGGCATGGTCTGTCCCCCGTCTCTCGCGTGAGTGGTGTTCCGTGTCCCGTCAGTCTGCGAATCCGACGACCCTGGGGTCGGGCGGCGCGGCAGCCGCGCGCGGCTTGCCGAGCTTCGGCTCGACCTTGCGCAGGCGCGTCTTCTGGCCGCGCGCGATCGCCACCTTCCCCGTGCGCACGAGCTCCTGGATGCCGAACGGGCGCAGGAGCTCCACGATGGCGTCGAGCTTCTGCTCCTCGCCCGTGATCTCGAGCGTATACGTGGTGGGCGTCACGTCCACCACCTTGGCCCGGAAGATGTCGCCGAGGCGCAGGATCTCGCTCCGCGCCGACGGCTCGGCGTTGATCCGGATCAGCAGCATCTCGCGCTCCACGTGGTCTTCCTCGCTGAGGTCCGTCACCTTGATGACGTCGATCAGCTTGTGGAGCTGCTTGATCACCTGCTCGATCACGAACGCATCGCCCCGGACGACGAGCGTCATCCGGGAGACCGTCGGGTCCGGCGTCTCGCCCACCGACAGGCTCTCGATGTTGTAGCCGCGCGCCGAGAAGAGCCCGGCCACCCGCGACAGCACGCCGAACTTGTTCTCGACCAGCACGGCGATCGTGTGCTTCCGCTGCTCCTCCTCGCTCACCCGGTCCTTCCTTTCCGCCCTAGAAGCCCGTCTGTGACTTCATGGCCCGCTCCCGCACCTCGCGACTGGGTGGCGCGAGGATCATGTCGGTGTTGGCGCCGCCCGCGGGCACCATCGGGAACACGCACTCGTCCTTGTCCACCCAGACGTCGAGCACCACCGGCCCCGGCGTGGCGATCATGCGCTCGAGCGCCGGCATCACGTCGCTCGGCTTGGTCGCCCGGATGCCCGTGCACCCGTAGGCTTCGGCGAGCTTCACGAAGTCGGGGCTGCCGTGGAAGTCGATCGCGCAGAAGCGCTCCTTGTAGATGATCCGCTGCCACTGCCGCACCATGCCGTGGCCCGAGTTGTTGATGATCACGGTCTTCACGGGCAGGCGCTCCTCGAAGCACGTGGCGAGCTCCTGGCTGTTCATCACGAAGGAGCCGTCGCCGTCGATGTTGATGACCGTGCGATCGGGATGGCCGGCCTGCACGCCCATGGCGCACGGCAGGCCGTAGCCCATGGTGCCGAGGCCGCCGGACGTGCACCAGGAGCGCGGGCTGGTGAAGCGGTAGTACTGGGCCGCCCACATCTGGTGCTGGCCGACGCCGGTGACGATGAGGGCCTCGCCCTTGGTGAGGTTCGAGATCTCCTCGACCACGTGCTGCGGCTTGATCACGTTGTCGTCCCACTCGTAGCGGAGCGGCTGGTCGCGCTTCCACTCCGCCACCTGCTCCGCCCACTGCCGCCGCGTCTCGCGGAGCACGCCGGCGGGGTAGCTCTTGAGCTCCTCGCGCACCGCCTCGACCAGGCGCGCGAGCACGCGCTTGCAGTCCCCGACGATCGGGATGTTGACCTTGATGTTCTTCGAGATCGACGAGGGGTCGATGTCGATGTGGATGATCTCCGCCTTGGGCGCGAAGGCGTCCACCCGGCCCGTCACCCGGTCGTCGAAGCGCGCGCCCACCGCCACCAGCACGTCGGAGTGGTGCACGGCCATGTTCGCGTAGTAGGTGCCGTGCATGCCCAGCATGTCGAGGGACAGCGGATGGGCCATGGGGAAGGCGCCCAGCCCCATGAGGGTCTGCGTCACCGGCACCTGGGTGAGCTCGGCGAGCTCGCGGAGCTCGGGCGAGGCGTCCGCGGAGATGGCGCCGCCGCCCACGTAGAGCACGGGGCGCTTGGCGCGCACCAGCGAGCGCGCGGCCTTCTTGATCTGGCCGGGGTGCCCCTCGTACGTCGGGTTGTACGAGCGCAGGTGCACGCTCTCCGGGTACTCGAAGGGCCACTCCTTCACGAGCACGTCCTTGGGCAGGTCCACGTGCACGGGCCCGGGGCGGCCGGTGGCGGCGATGTGGAAGGCTTCCTTCACGATCCCCGCCAGCTCGGCGCCGTCCTTCACCAGGTAGTTGTGCTTGGTGGCGGAGCGGCTGATGCCGACGTTGTCCGCCTCCTGGAAGGCGTCGTTGCCGATGAGGTGCGTTGGCACCTGGCCCGTGAACGCGACGATCGGGATCGAGTCCATCAGCGCGTCCTGCAGCGCCGTCACCAGGTTGGTGGCGGCGGGCCCGGACGTGACGATGCAGACCCCGACCTTGCCCGTGGTGCGCGCGTATCCTTCCGCGGCATGCCCGGCCGCGGCTTCCTGGCGGACGAGGATGTGCCGGAGCCCTTCGAAGTCGTAGAGCGCATCGTAGATGGGAAGGACCGCGCCGCCGGGCAGCCCGAAGACAATGTCCACGCCTTCCCGCTTCAGCGACTCCAGAAGAATCCGCGCGCCTGACAGTTTCACCGCAAGGCCTCCTTCATGCGAGATCTCTTGTCTTCACTTCAAAAGCGACCCGCGTGTGCTCGGTCGCTGCGACCCCCTGTAGTTGTTTCCACTGCATTTCCATATACGCTCGGCTCGCCTTCGGCTCACCTCGCAAGAGCCACTGCCCCGGACAACCCGCGTGGCTCATCCCCGATCGAAGCGCTCGGTCCGCTCAAAGTAGACCTGCCGATGCCAAAGCCTCCTTGATGTCTTCGATGGCGTCGCCGTCCGGCGTTCCGAGGGGGGCGCGGCAGGGGCCGCCGTAGAAGCCCTGGAGGTCCAGGGCGGCCTTGAGGCCGCCGATGCCGTGACGGGCGACGACGCCGCGATCGGCCAGCATCATGCGGGCGGCGACCTCCTTCGCCTCCTCCCAGCGGTTGTCGCGCGCCAGCGCGTAGACCTGGCAGAACTCGCGCGCCGCGATGGCGGCGAGCCCGAGGATCCCCCCGGACGTGCCGATGGCGAGCCCGGGCAGGAGCGCCGCCGCCGACCCCACGAGCACGTGGAAGCTTTTCGGGGTGAGGTGGATGGTCTGCGCCGTCTGCGGGATGTTCCCCGACGAGTCCTTGATCCCGCACACGTTCGGGTGCTCGGCGATGCGGGCCACGGTGTCCGGCTCGAGGTTGATGCCCGTGTTCACCGGGACGTTCTCGATCATGACCGGGATCGGCGACACCTCGGCGACGGCGAGGAAGTGCCGCACCTGCGCCGCGGGGCCGAACCCGCGGGTGAAGTAGTGCGGCGTGATCACGAGGGCCGCGTCGGCGCCGATCTCCGCCGCGCGCCTCGTCTGCCGGATCGTGAGGAGCGTGGAGTCGTGGCCGGTGCCCGCGATCATGACCCGATGGGGCGGGATGGCCTGACGCGCCGCCACCAGCACGGCGTCGCGCTCGGCCTCCGAGAGCATCGGGAACTCGCCCGTGGAGCCCAGGGCCACGTACCCGGCGAGCGGCGCGTCGTTCCAGCGCGCGATGTTGGCGCGGAGGCCGCCGACGGCGATCCCGTCGCCGCGGAAGGGCGTGGGGACGGGGATGAAGACGCCGGCGAGCTCACGCATGGCGGCGGGTCTCCCCGTTGGCGGGTTGCCCGCGAGTCTGTGCAGTCTTGCGAGCTGGCGACTTCTTGCGAGTCGCGGCTCTTGCGAGCCGCGATTTCTCGGTCGCGGCGGCCCCCTGGGGTTGTTTCCACTTCATTTCCATATGCGCTCGGCTCGCCTTCGGCTCAGCCTCGCAAAGCAATTTCTTTGACGCGAGCCTGGGCCGCGGCGAGCCAGGCGATGGGGACCAGGTAGGGCGAGCACGAGACGTAGGTCATGCCGACGCGGTGGCAGAACTCCACCGACGAGGGCTCGCCGCCGTGCTCGCCGCAGATGCCCACCTTGAGCGTGGGCCGGGTCTTCCGGCCGCGCTCGATGCCGATGCGGATCATCTCGCCCACGCCTTCCTGGTCGAGCACCGCGAACGGGTCGGCGGGGAGGAGCTTCTTCTCGAGGTAGAAGGGCAGGAACTTCCCGATGTCGTCGCGGCTGTAGCCGAACGTCATCTGGGTGAGATCGTTGGTCCCGAACGAGAAGAACTCGGCGACCTCGGCGAGCTGGCCGGCGACCAGCGAGGCGCGCGGCACCTCGATCATGGTGCCCACCGTGTAGGGCACGGTGACGCCGGTGTCCGCGATCACGCGGTCGGCGACCCGGCGGGTCATGTCGCCGGTGAGGCGCATCTCGGCCATCGTCCCCGTGAGCGGGATCATGATCTCGGGCGAGACGCGGACGCCGCGGCGGGCCACGGCGCACGCCGCCTCCATGATGGCGCGCACCTGCATCTCGTAGATCTCGGGGAACGTGATGCCGAGCCGGCAGCCGCGGTGGCCCAGCATGGGGTTCGACTCGGCGAGAGCCTCGAGCCGATCCTTGATCGCCTGGAGCTCCTGGTGCCGCGCGGGGTTGAACCCGCGCGCGTCGAGCCGCGTGTACTCCTCGAGCACGTCGGCATACTTGGGCAGGAACTCGTGGAGCGGGGGGTCGAGGAGCCGGATGGTCACGGGCCTGCCGTCCATCGCGGTGAAGATGCCCACGAAGTCCTCGCGCTGGAAGGGCAGCAGCCGGTCCACCGCCTTCTGCCGCTCGGACACGTCGGCGGCCATGATCATCTCGCGGACGATCGAGATCCGCTCCGGCTTGAAGAACATGTGCTCGGTCCGCACCAGCCCGATGCCCTCGGCGTCGAACTCGAGCGCCTTGGCGGCGTCCTCCGGCGTGTCGGCGTTGGCGCGCACCCGCGTCGTGCTCACCTCGCGCGCCCAGTCCAGCAGCTCCTTGAACTCCTTCGAGAGCGGCGGTTGCACGAGCCGGAGCCGCTTGGTGACGACCTCCCCCTTCTCGGTCAGCGTGATCCACTGCCCCTCGCGGATGCGCTCGCGGCCGATCTCGAGGATCCGCCGCTCCTCGTCCACGACCGCGTCGCTGGTCCCGACGACGCACGGCTTGCCCCAGCCCCGGGCCACGACCGCGGCATGCGACGTGAGGCCGCCGCGGGAGGTGAGGATCCCCTGCGCCGCGCGCATGCCGGCGACGTCCTCCGGGGACGTCTCCGCCCGGACGAGGATCACGTCCTGCTCGAGGAGCGCCTTCTCCACCGCGGTGTCGGGATGGAACACGACGGTGCCCACGGCGGCGCCGTGCGTGGCCGCGAGGCCCTTCGTCGAGGGCGTGTACGTCTCGTCCGGGTCGACGACCTTGTGGAGGAGCTCGTTGATCCGCTCGGGCTCCAGGCGCAGGAGCGCGGTGTCGCGGTCGATCAGCCGCTCCGCCACCATCTCCACGGCGATCCGCACCGCGGCGGCCGCCGTGCGCTTGCCCGCGCGCGTCTGCAGGAGGTAGAGGGTGCCGTCCTGGACGGTGAACTCCATGTCCTGCATGTCGCGGTAGTGCTTCTCGAGACGGTCCTTGATCGTGACGAGCTTCCGGTACACCTCGGGCATCCGCCGCTCGAGGGCGGACAGCGGCTCGGGGGTGCGGATGCCCGCCACGACGTCCTCGCCCTGCGCGTTGACCAGGAACTCGCCGAAGAAGCGGCGCTCGCCCGTGGTGGGGTCGCGGCTGAAGCACACGCCGGTGCCAGAGCGCTCGCCCAGGTTGCCGAACACCATGGCCATCACGGTGACGGCGGTGCCCCAGTCGTCGGGCAGCCGGTGGATGCGCCGGTAGTCCATCGCCTTCTTCGCGAACCAGGAGTCGAACACGGCCTTGACGGCCAGCCGGAGCTGCTCCGCCGGGTCCTGGGGAAAGGCGCCGCCCGTCCGCTCCGCGATCAGACGCTTGAAGTCCGCGACCAGCTCCTGGAGCATCGGCGCGGGCACCTCGGCGTCGGTCTGGACGCCGGCGCGAGCCTTCGCCTGGTCGAGCTTCTCGTCGAACGCGCGGCGCTCGATCCCGAGGACCACGTCGCCGAAGATCGTGAGGAAGCGCCGGTAGCAGTCCCAGGCGAAGCGTTCGTTGCGCGTGCGGCGGGCGAGGCCGATCACGGTGCGGTCGTTGAGGCCCAGGTTGAGAACGGTGTCCATCATGCCGGGCATCGACGCGCGCGCGCCGGACCGCACCGACACCAGGAGCGGCCGCTCGGCGTCGCCCAGCCTGGCCCCCGCCGCTCGTTCGAGCCGCTGGAGGCCGGCCTCGACCTGAGGCCAGAGCGCCGGCGGGTAGGTCTTCCCCGCCGTCTCGTAGGCGCGCCACGCCGTGGTCGTGATCGTGAAGCCGGGAGGAACCGGGATGCCGAGGTTGGTCATCTCGGCGAGCTCGCAGCCCTTGCCGCCGAGGAGGTCGCGGAGCGCGCTCGATCCTTCGGCTTTCCCCGCGCCGAAGGAGTAGACGTACTTGGGGCCGCGGGTGTCCGCACGTGGACCCCCGACGCGAGCCGCTCTCGCGGGCGCGCCCTTGCGCGTGGTAGTCCTCGCCATCCGAAACGGCCCCTCCGGCTGAGTCCTCTACCGGGACAGAAAAGACAGGTCCAGAACGGCGACCTGATTATCGAGCGATGTTAAGGGAGGGGGTGCGAGAAGTCAAACGATTATTCTTGCTCGACGCGGACTTACACTTCGCTGGCCGCCCCCGGATGCGGTGAGTCACCCGCCTCGGCGCCGGCGGCCCGGCGCCGGCGTGCCCGACCGGGCGCGGCTCGCCTCTCCCCCGCTCGGGCCCATCACGAGCTTCTCCACCTCGATCAGGTGGTCGAGGACGGCGCGGTGCGTTCCCATCTCGTCACGGCGGCGGAGCGCATCGAGCACCCGGACGTGGTCCTGGTGGGAGCGGGTGGGCCGGCCGGGCGTGTGCAGCGACTCCTCACGGCTCTGGGCGAGCAGGTCCATGAGGGCGTTGACGATGCGGCTGATGGCGCGGTTGTGGGCGCTCTGGGCGAGGGCCCGGTGAAAGGCCGCGTCCTGGGACAGCCCCGTGCCCCCCTGGGTGACCTCCTTGGCCTGCTCCTCGAGGATGCGCTCCATCTCCGCGATCTCGTCGGGGGTGGCCCGGCGGGCGGCGAGCGCGGCGATGGCGGGCTCGAGGAGCCGGCGGGCCTCGAAGAGCTCCCCGACGCCCTCGCGATGGGGCAGGATCACCAGCGCCAGCGGCTCGATCAAGGCTTCGAGGGAGATGTCGCGCACGAACGCGCCCTCGCCCGCCCTGATCTCGATGAGGCCGCGGCTCTCCAGCGAGCGCAGCGCCTCTCGCACCGACGTGCGGCTCACCATGAACTTCTCGGCCAGCTCGCGCTCCGGCGGCAGCCGGTCGCCGGACTTGAGCTTCCCCTCGGCGATGAGGACCTTCACCTGCTTGACGATCTCCTCATAGATGCGGGTCGAGCGGACGGGCTCGAGGTCCACCGCGCTGGCCAGAGGCGCCGGCCGGCCCGCGGGGCGCCCGCCGTCGCCGGCGCGGGAGCTCATGCCGTCTCCCGGGCGCGCGCCGCCGCCGCGGCGCGCCACCGGCGCCGGAGCGGCGCGATCGCCGGCAGCGCGAAGAACAGCACGGCCACCGCGCTGATGACGGCCGAGATGGGCCGCGTGAAGAAGATCGCGAGCGAGCCCTGCGACATGATCAGGCTCTGCCGGAGCGCGTTCTCGGCGAGGTCGCCGAGGACGAGGGCGAGGACCAGCGGGGCGAGCGGGTAGTCGAGCTTCTTGAAGGCATAGCCGATGACCCCGAAGATCAGCATGTACCACACGTCGATCATGGCGTTGTGCACGGAGTAGGCGCCGATCGCGCACACGCACACGATGAGCGGCGTGAGGATGGCGAAGGGGATGCGCAGGATCGCCGCGAACAGCGGCACGAACGCCAGCACCATGACCACGCCGATCACGTTGCCGGTGTACATGCTCGCGATCAGGCCCCACACGAAGTCCGGCCGCTCCTTGAAGAGCATGGGGCCGGGCTGGAGTCCCCAGATGATGAGCCCGCCGAGCATGACGGCGGCGGTCGGCGACCCGGGGATACCCAGCGTGATCATCGGCAGGAGCGCGGCGCCCCCCGCGGCGTGCGCTGCCGTCTCCGGGGCGATCACGCCCTCGATCTCGCCCTTCCCGAAGCGCTCCGGGTTGCGCGAGAAGCGCTTGGCGAACGCATAGCTCATGAACGACGCGGGGGTGGCGCCGCCCGGCTTGAAGCCCATCCAGAAGCCGATGACCGAGCTGCGGATGAAGGTGCGGTAGTAGCGCGGCAGCGTCTTCCACGTCTGCCAGACCACCCGGGGGTTGATCCGCGCCTTCGCGCCGCGGAAGGACAGCCCCTCCTCCACCGTCAGCAGCATCTCGCCGATCCCGAACAGCCCGATGACGGCCACGATGAAATCGAAGCCCTTCATGAGATCGGTGAAGCCGAAGGTGAGCCGCAGGCTGCCGGTGACGATGTCGAGGCCCACCGAGGCCAGGAGGAAGCCGAGGAGGATCGACACGAGCGACTTGACGGCGTTGCCGCCACCCAACCCGATGAACGACGAGAAGGTCAGGAGCTGGATGGCGAAGAACTCCGGCGGCCCGAACTTGAGCGCGACCTCCGCGAGCAGCGGCGCGAACAGCGTGATGAGCACCACCGAGAAGAGCGCGCCCACGAACGACGAGGTGAAGGCGGCGGTGAGGGCCTGCCCGCCCTCGCCCTGGCGCGCCATCGGATAGCCGTCGAAGGTGGTCGCCACCGACCACGGCTCGCCCGGGATGTTGAACAGGATCGAGGTGATCGCGCCCCCGAACAGCGCGCCCCAGTACACGCTGGTCAGCAGGATGATCGCGGAGGTCGGCGGCATCGTGAACGTGAGCGGAAGCAGGATCGCGACGCCGTTGGCTCCGCCGAGGCCGGGGAGGACGCCGATCACCGTTCCCAGCGTCACGCCGATGATCGCGACGCCGAGGTTGAACGGCTGAAAGGCGATCTGGAGTCCGAGCAGCAGGTTCTCGACGCCCAAACTTATCGCCCCTCACCCCTGCCCCTCTCCCCTCGCGGGGAGAGGGGTGCGGAGCGATGCGCCGGGCCTAGTAACCGAGCCACGTCTCGAGGGGGCCCTTGGGCATCGGGACCAGGAACCACTTCTCGAACACGACGAAGGTGATCACGGAGAACGCCATGCCCGTGAGCAGCGTCGCCGGCCACGAGTGGCGGCCGATCCAGCGCATGTAGAAGCCCATGTAGAGCGGGGCGGCCACGTAGAGGCCGATCGCCTGCACGAGCACCACGAAGGCGGCGGCGGGCAGCGCCATCTTGAGCACGGGGCCCAGCGCTTCTCGCCGGACGAACGGCCCGCCCCGCGGGTGGGACAGCGTCTGCGCGGCGATCACCCCCGCGGACAGGAGCAGCAGCACGGCGAGCCAGAAGGGGAAGAACCCGCTCTGCGGCCCGTCGGAGCCCCACCCCATGCCGAGCCGGAGCGAGTCGACGATGACCAGGATGCCGATGGCGGCCAGCCCAACCACGGTGATGAGATCGGCGACGCGCATCGGCCGCGCCGGGCTACTTCTTGAGGAGCCCGCCCTTGGCCATCAGGTCACGGTGCAGCTGGTCGGTCCCCTCCAGCCACTTCACGTAGTCGGGGCCGGTGAGCCACGACGGCTTGAGCGCCCCCTTCGACAGGTAGTCCTTGAACTCCGGCGGAGTCGTACACCTTGCGGAGGAAGCCCTGGAACCACTCCACCGCGTCCTTGGGCATGTCGGGCGCGCCGAAGATGCCGCGCAGCATCAGGTAGTGGATGTCCGTGCCGAGGGCTTCCTTCACCGTGGGGACGTCCTTCCAGTCCGGGTCGGCGATGCGCGCGGTGTCGAACACGGCGAGCGGGCGCACGCGCCCGGCCTTCCAGTGGCTCACGCACTCGATCGGGTTGTTCACCGTGGAGTCGATGTGCTTGCCGACCAGGTTCACGCAGACCTCGCCGCCGCCCTTGAACGGCACGTAGGTGAACTTGGCCCCTTCCGCCTGCTCGAGCTGGATGGTGATGATCTGGTCTTCCTGGGCCGAGCCGGTGCCGCCCATCTTCATGGCACCGGACTTCTCCTTGGCCGCGGCCAGGTACTCGCGCGCGGTCTTGTAGGGCGTCTCGGCGTTCACCCACAGGATGAACTGGTCGAGGGCCAGGCGCGCCACCGGCGTGAGGTCCTTCCACGCGAACGGCACCCCGGTGTGCAGCGGGGTCGTGAACAGGTTGGACAGCGTGATGATGATCGTGTGGGCGTCGCCCTTCTTGCCCTTGACGTGCAGGAAGCCCTCCGCGCCGGCGCCCCCCGACTTGTTGACCACGATGATCGGACGCGGGGAGAGCTTGTTCTTCTCGGCAATCCCCGCGATGAGCCGCGCCATCTGGTCGGCGCCGCCCCCCGTGCCCGCGGGGATCACGAACTCGATCGGTTTGGTGGGTTCCCAGGCCGCCTCGGCCACGAGCGGACTCGCCAGCATCGAGCCGGCGAGGACGAGGACGGCGAGGAGGACGGTGAAGAGTCGGCGTTGACGTGTCATGTCATGCCCTCCGTTCGTGTCGAGACGAGTTTCCGGGGGACCACGACAGCCCAGCCGATGGCCGACTCACGGAGAGCCGACTGAAGCGCCACGACCGCAGAGGGTCGTGGCCGGGCCCCCGCGGATCGGGGACCCGGCCGGTCCGTACGGCTACGGGGCGGGCACCGCCGGGCGCTTCTCCTTCCAGAACGGCACCACTCCCGGGATCTCCCACTTGTCCCACATCTCGTCGACCTTCGACTGGAAGTACTCCAGGTCCTCTTCGATGAAGTGCGCGAACCGGCCCTGCTTCAAGAGGTACTCGCGCACCGGCTTGCGGGGACGGCCGTCGGCGATGGCCTTCGACTTGCCGTAGTGCCGCACCACGCCGTCCTCGACCTCGTAGAGCGGGAAGATCCCCGTCTCCACCGCCAGCTCGCCGAGCTCGTGGGAGAGCATGGGGTCGTAGTCCCAGCCCTTCGGGCACGGGTCCAGCGAGTGGATGAAGGTGGGCCCGCCGATGCTGAGGGCCTTGCGGACCTTGTTCATCATCTCCACCGCGTAGGACGCGTCGACGGTGGCGACGTAGCGGCACTCGGGGTGTCCGGCCGCGAGCATCCCCGCCATGTTCTTCTTCCAGCGGGTGTGGATGATGCGCTTGACGGTGCCCGGAGGGCTGAAGGTGGTGTTGGCGCCGTAGGGGGTGGAGCCCGAGAGCTGGATGTCGGTGTTGGCGTAGGACTCGTTGTCGTACATCAGGATCAGCGAGTTGTACTCGCGGTGCGTCAGCGTCGCCGAGATGGCGCCGAGCCCCATGTCCGCGCCGCCGCCGTCGCCGCAGAACGCGATGACGTTGATCGGCTCGGACTTCATCTTGCCCTTCTTCATGAGGGCCTTGAGCCCGGCCGCGGTGCCGAGGGCCGCGGAGCCCGACGAGCCGAGCTGGGTGTGCATCCACGGCACCACCCATGGCGTGGTGTAGTACGTGGTGTTGGCCACGTACATGCAGCCGGTGGCGCCGAGCACGATGGTGCGCGGGCCGGCCGCCTTCACCATGAGCTTCATCACCAGCGCCGACTCGCAGCCCTGACAGGTGCGGTGGCCGGAGGTGAAGTACTCCTCGATCGTGACTCTCTTGACGCCCCGGAAGGGCGTGAGCACCTGCGTCGCGTTCGTGAAGGTTCTCGGCCATGGGTCCTGTATATGCTCTCTCGCTCGGGCTCGCCTATTCCCGCACGCCGAGCCACGTGGTCTTGAGCGGGGACTTGCCCGTCTTCGCCGCCTCGTAGCAGATGTCGGTCGCCTTGTAGACGTCCTCCAGCGTCACCTCGCGGCCGCCGAGGCCGCAAATGAAGGACACGAGCGGCGGCCGACGGTCGGCATTGTACAGCGCCGCGCGGACCTCGTTGGCGACCACCCCGGAACCGAAGGGCGACCCGAACGAGTAGTCCCGGTCGATGATCCCCACCGCCTTGGCTCCCTGCAGAGCCGTCACCATCCGCTCCGTCGGGAACGGCCGGAACCAGCGGGGCCGGATCAGGCCGACCTTCTTGCCCTGGGCGCGCATGTTTCGGATGCCGACCTTGAACGGCAAGGAGATCGTTCCCATGCCCATCAGGATGACGTCGGCGTCCTCGGTCATGTACTCCTCGAACCACGGGTTCTCGGGCCCGCGGCCGAACACGCGCCGAAAGTCCGCGTACGCCTCGTCGATGACGGTGTAGGCGCGCGTCATCGCCTCGTTGTTCTGCCGGCGGATCTCGATGACCCAGTCCTCGTTGGCCTGCGGCGCCACCGTGATCGGGTTGTCGGGATGGAGCTGGAGGTCGCCGCGGTCGTAGCGCGGCAGGAAGCGATCGACCTTGGCCTGGGTCGGCACCTGCACGATGGTCTGCGAGTGGGTGAGGAACGCCCCGTCCGCGGAGATGGCGATCGGGAGGAAGACCCGCCGGTCCTCGGCGATGCGGTACGCGAGGAGCGTCGTGTCGAGCATCTCCTGCGCGGTGTCCACCCAGATGAGCAGCCAGCCGAGGTCGCGCACCACGAGGGCGTCGTTGTGCTCGACGCCGAAGGCCCCGGGATCGTCCAGCGCCCGGTTGCCGACCATGCAGACCATGGGCACCCGCAGCGGCGGGGTGACGGTCAAACACTCCATCGCGTACATCCAGCCCACGCCGGAGGAGCCGCAGAAGACGCGCGCGCCCACCGTGGAGGCGTGCTTGACGATCTCGAACTGGCTGTGCTCGCCCTCGGCCACGATGTACTCGGCCACCAGCTTGCCGTTCGCGATCTTCTTGGCGATGGCCTGCATCACGGTGTCGTAGGGACGGATCGGATACGCGGTGACGACGTCGCAGGTCGGCGAGGGTCAGCGCTTCCGCGCAGGCCTCGCTGCCGGAGATGAGCATCTCCGTGTCGTCGGTGGCTGCCGCTTTCCCTTGCGTGGTCTCGACGGCCATGTCGGGTTGCCTCCTATGCGCCGGGCGCCTCGGGGACGCCGGTCACGATCGACGACGCGGGGTCGCTTGCCGTCTTCTTGAGCCGGGCGTTCTCCCCGGGAATCCCGTCCGTGATCTCGATGCCGCCCGTGTCGCGCTCCGCGACCAGCTCCTTCTCGTACTGGCCGCGGAAGCGGAAGCCGTGGGAGCGCACCACGTGGGCCGTGCTGGTGATCTTGTCGGTCATCCACGTCTTGTAGCCGTCCTTGTTCTGCCGCCACATCTCCCACTGGCTCGCGTTGTCCTCGAAGGCCGCCTCGTTGACCATCGTGACGCAGTCCTTGGCCGGGCACACCGCCTCGCACACGCCGCAGCCGCAGCACGACTCCATGTTCGCGTCGTAGAGGCCGTCGGGCGTCACGTCGAAGCAGGAGTCCGGGCACTGGAGCCAGCAGAGCGTGCACTTCACGCACTTGTCGAAGTCGATCACCGGCCGCATGGTCCGCGTCGTGAACTTCTTGAAGTACGGGTTGCGCTCGGGCACGTACCCGCCGCCGCCCTCCATGGGCTTGCCCAGGGGGATGGCCGGGATCGTCACGCCTTCGCGCATCTCCCACCACTTCGGCTTCTCGAACGAGAACGGAGTCTCCGGGTTGCCCTCGGTGGGCTTCACGGCACGCGTTTCGAGCCGCTCATAGGCCTTGCGCGCCGAGGCGACCTTGAGCTCCGTGCCCCACTCCGCCTCCGTGATGGCCTGGCACACGGCGTCGAGCGACAGGAACTGGGGCTCGATCTTCGCCAGGGCGCCCAGGATGCGGGCCTCGGTGTGGTCCTCCTTGAAGACCCAGAGACCCGAGAAGGACGCCTTGGCCCGGATCAGCGCCATGTTGTACGGCGCGTCCTTCTTGTGGATGTCCTTCAGCAGGGCCTCGGGGCTCTGGAGCGACGTCAGGAGGAGCGTCCCGTTGGGGAGCGTGAGCTGGTTGATCGGCTGCAGCCCGTACCACGCCCAGGACTCGACGCCCTTGCCGAGGGTGTCGTCGACGCAAATGGTCACGTCGACTTCCTTGGGCTCGTAGCGCGCCATGTTCTGCTCGAGCTCTTCCTGCGTGTCGGCCACGATGGCGAAGTCCTTGGCCGGGATGCCGTTGCGCTGCGGGCTGTCGCCGTACCGCCCGAACGCGATCCCCCAGCGACCGGCCTTGCGCGCGGAGAGCACGATTCCGCGACAGATGCGCGCGGCAAGGTTCTTCTGGAAGATGCCGCGGTAGACGACCTCGCACGTGAAGTGAGCCATGCGTCCTTCCTCCCTCGAATCGGCTGGAAAGCTGGTGCGGTCGGCTGGTCGGACCAGACTATGCCAGCGGGTGAAGTCGGTGTCAAGCACCCGTAACAATCAGGTGCGACGCACACATAGCACGCATCGGGCTCCCGGCCTGGCCACCGTTCCGCGTGCTATAGTGAGCGCCGTCCGTCACGTCGGAATCCGGCAGGGAGAACCATGAGCGACATACAGCGGAGACGCACCGTCACGGTCGACGTGGCGGGCGTGCGCGTCGGAAGCGAAACCCCGATCGTGGTCCAGTCCATGACCAACACCGATACCGCCGACGTCGACGGCACCTCCGCCCAGGTGCGCGCCCTCGCCGAGGCGGGCAGCGAGCTCGTCCGGGTCACCGTGAACAACGACGCGGCGGCCGCCGCGGTGCCGGCCATCGTGTCGCAGGTCGACGTGCCCGTGATCGGCGACTTCCACTACAACGGCCACGTCCTCCTCCGGAAGTACCCCGCGTGCGCGCGCGCCCTCGCGAAGTACCGCATCAATCCCGGCAACGTCGGCGGCAAGCACCACGACGAGAACTTCAGCGCGATCATCCAGGTGGCGCTGGAGCACGACAAGCCCGTCCGGATCGGCGTGAACTGGGGCAGCCTCGACCAGCAGCTCCTCACCGGGATGATGGACGACAACGCCCGCCTCCCGAGGCCCCTCGACGCGCGCGACGTCACCATGAACGCCATGGTGGAGAGCGGCCTCCGCTCGGCCGAGCTGGCCGAGTCGTGCGGCCTCGCCCACGACCGCATCATCATCTCGGCCAAGGTCTCGGGCGTCCAGGACCTCGTGGACGTGTACCGGAAGCTGGCCGCGCGCTGCGACTATCCCCTGCACCTGGGCCTCACCGAGGCGGGCATGGGCACCAAGGGCGTGGTGGCGAGCACGGCCGGGCTCGCCATCCTGCTCCAGGACGGCATCGGCGACACCATCCGCGTGTCGCTCACCCCGAAGCCCGGCGGCGACCGGACGGAGGAGGTGCAGGTCGCGCAGCAGATCCTGCAGTCGATGGGCATCCGGAGCTTCACGCCCCAGGTCACCGCGTGCCCGGGCTGCGGCCGGACCACCTCCACGTTCTTCCAGGAGATGGCCGAGGAGATCCAGACGTACCTTCGCGACCAGCGGCCGGTCTGGCGCGAGCGCTACCCCGGCTCGGAGGAGCTGCGCGTGGCCGTGATGGGCTGCGTGGTCAACGGCCCGGGCGAGTCCAAGCACGCCCACATCGGCATCTCGCTGCCCGGCACGTTCGAGGAGCCGAAGGCGCCCGTGTTCGTGGACGGCAAGCTCAAGCTCACGCTGAAGGGCGACGGCATCGTCGGCGAGTTCCTGCGCCTCCTCGACGATTACGTCGACAACCGCTACGGCGCCGCCCGCCGGTAGCACGGCCCGCCCGCCCGCGCGAATCCGTCCCGAGGAGTTCCGCCGCGAGCCCTGGCACGTGCACGGCTTTCTCGCGGACGTACCGCTGCACGACGTGTGGGAGCTTCGACTCGAGGGCGGCGGCCCAGGGCGGCGCCTGAAGGACTTCCGCGCGCTGGTGGTGGATCGGCCCTGGCGCCCTCCGGCCGCGGTGCGCCTCCTGTTCGCCTTCCGGGGGCTCCTCGGCGCCGCGCTGCGCCTCGATCGCCCGCACCCGGGCGGCATCCCTCCCGGCTCCTACGTCCATCGGCTGAGCCCGGCGGAGCGCGAGCGCTCGCTCGAGCCTCCCGGGAGCCCGTGGGGCATCTTCCGCCTGGTCTACGCCTTCGAGGACGAGGCGCTCGGCGAGATCGTCAACCGGACGGTGCACGCCTTCTCGTTCATGGGCATGCTGCCCGCCCCCGGCGGCTACCGCGTGCACTGGGCGATCTACGTCCGCCCGGTGGGCCCGCTGACGCGCCCGTACATGGCGCTCATCGACCCGTTCCGCCGCTGGCTCGTGTACCCGTCGCTCCTCCGCGGGTTCGAGGACGCGTGGAGAGAGGCGGTCCGCCCCGCGCCGCGGACGTGACGCGTCTCCGCGGCGTCCGGGCGTTCCCGCGGGAACGCCCGGGCTATGGCGCTGACTGACCGCACCCCTGGAGTGAGACACGGAAACAACGGAAAGTCGTCCAAGCGGGAGGACGGATGCCGGGACGACGATTTGGGATCTATACGTAGGAGTTCAAGCTGGCGGCGGTACGGCGGGTCCTGGCCGGCGAGAAGACTCGGGCGGTGGGCCGGGAACTGCGACTGGGGACGAACTGATCCGAACGTTCAGTGTCGTTCTGCGCGGCCAGGTGCGAATTCGACCGAGGCCGTAATCACCCGCCAGCGCGAGTACCAGAGAGCTCTCCGGGATCCAGCGGGCGGAGCACGGCGAGCGCGTAGCTCAGGTCGAGGCGGTCGCCGTGCCAGTTGCCGCAGACGGTCCAGGGGTGCAGGCACAGGCCCTGGGCCTCGTGCCGGGCGCGGAGCTCTCCGAGCGGGTCGTGCGGGACGGGGACCGGCGGCGGCGCCTCGGGGAGCAGCCGCCCGTCCGGGCGGCGGAACCTCAGCCCGCCGTCGGCCTGCCGCTCGACCTCGTAGCCTTCCTCGTGCACCGCCCGATGGTGGCGGGTACATAGCAGCGTAAGGTTGGACAGCGTCGTGGGGCCGCCGTGGGCCCAGTGGCGGATGTGGTGGCCCTGGGTGAAGCGCGTTCCGCAGCCCGGGAAGCGGCAGCCGTGGTCGCGGTGCTGGAGGGCGCGGCGCATCGCGGGCGGAATCGTCCGCGTCCGGGCGCCCACCTCCACCACCCGGCCGTCGGCGTCGTGGCGCATCATCACCCGGGTCGCGTCGCAGGCGATGCGCTGGGACGTTCCCGCGGGAACGTGCTGGCCGTCCTCCAGGACCGACTGGCCGGGCTGGTCCGCGTCGGCCAGCACCGGGGCGTCCACGTGGACCACCACCTGGTAGCGCTCGGCCGCGGCGCCGGGCTCGAGGCCGTGGTGCAGGGCCGTCTCGGCGATCAGGGCCAGCGCGTCGGCCTGCTGCTGGCCGAACGTCGGCGCCTCCGCTTGCGGGTCGTCCACGGGCTGGACGGCCTCGCCGGCTCGCCGCCGCCGGTACAGCGCCTCGCGAGCCGCCTCCAGGGTCTGCATGACCAGCGCGCCCACTTCGGGTTCCAGCCGGCCGCGGATGATGACCATGCCGTCCTCGGCCTGGTGCATGTAGACGGCCCGGCCCCGATGGCGCGCCGCCGCCTCCTGCGCCTCGACCTTGCCGTCCACCCGCCGCCAGCCGCGCACGATGCGCTCCACGTGGTGCGCCGTGGCGGCCAGCGCCACGTTCATGAGGCGCTCCTCGGTTTCCGGCGTGGCGATGCGCGTGAGGGCGCGGACCTTCGCGTACGACAGCTCGCCACGGGCGAAAGCCTGGGCCAGGTGCGGCAGACCCCCGAGGGCCCGGGCCACCCGCACGCGCTCCCGCGCGGTCCCCGCGTCGATGCCCGCGCGCCACGCCAGCCACTGGGCGCAGGAGGCGTAGTGTCCCTGCCAGCCGCCGAGGTCGTCGAACTCCCGGATCAGGTCCAGGAGGCGCGCGGTGGCGGCCTCGAGGTGGGCGGACAGCGTGGCGATCTCGTCACCGAGGCGTCCCAGCTCGGCGACGCGGTCCAGGCGGGCGATGGTGGCGGGCGAATGATCCAGCATGACGAGCCTCCCCGTGGTGTTGGCGCGACTCTACACCCTGGTTTTCGGGCGCCCTGGCCGCGGCCAGGACGAGCGGAGCGCATCGCGCGAATCATTCGCCGTCACCTGGCTGCGCGGAAGCCGCTCGTGGCGCCGATGCGGCGCGCTGGGAGGGGATCCGCGAGACGCCGCGAGTGCCTGGGCGAGGCCTCGCGGAAAACCTGTCAAGCGGAGATTGCAGCCGCGCGCCGCTCGTGGACGCGCAGTGCCGGCGCGGCATAGAATGCCCGGCGACGAACGTGATCCCAGGGCCCGCGAGGCGAACGAACAGCCAATGGCCAGGCGACAGAAGAGCGCGCAAGAAGCGAAGGCCACCGGCGCCACCGTCGGCTACGAGGCCCAGCTCTGGCAGATGGCCGACGCGCTGCGCGGCAGCATGGACGCGGCGGAGTACAAGCACGTCGTCCTGGGCCTGATCTTCCTCAAGTACATCTCCGACGCGTTCGAGGAGCAGCACGCCCGGCTCGTCGCGGACAAGGCGAAGGGCGCCGATCCCGAAGATCCCGACGAGTACCGCGCCCAGAGCGTGTTCTGGGTGCCCCCCGAGGCGCGCTGGGCGCACCTCAAGGCGCAGGCGAGGCAGGCCACGATCGGCCAGCTCGTGGACGACGCGATGGCCGGCATCGAGCGGGACAACCCGGCGCTCAAGGGCGTGCTGCCCAGGGACTACGCCCGCCCGGCGCTGGACAAGCAGCGGCTCGGCCAGCTCATCGACATGATCAGCAACGTCAAGGTGGGCGACGAGGCCAGCCGCGCCAAGGACGTGCTGGGCCGCGTCTACGAGTACTTCCTGTCCCAGTTCGCGAGCGCCGAGGGCAAGAAGGGCGGCGAGTTCTACACGCCCCGCTGCGTGGTCAAGCTCCTGGTCGAGATGCTCGAGCCCTACCGGGGCCGCGTGTACGACCCCTGCTGCGGCTCCTCGGGCATGTTCGTGCAGTCCGTGGAGTTCATCCGCGCGCACGCCAGCGGGAACGGCAACGGCGGCAAGGCGCGGGCGGACATCTCGATCTACGGGCAGGAGTCGAACTACACCACGTGGCGCCTGGCCAAGATGAACCTCGCCATCCGCGGCATCGACGGCCAGATCGCCCACGGCGACACCTTCCACGACGACCGCCACCCCGACCTCCGGGCCGACTTCATCCTGGCCAATCCCCCGTTCAACGTGTCCGACTGGGGCGGCGAGCGCCTGCGCGACGACAAGCGCTGGCAGTACGGCGCGCCCCCGGCCGGCAACGCCAACTTCGCCTGGGTGCAGCACATCGTCCACCACCTGGCGCCGGCCGGCGTCGCCGGCTTCGTGCTCGCCAACGGCTCCATGTCGTCCAACCAGTCGGGCGAGGGCGAGATCCGCAAGGGCCTGGTCGAGACCGGCCTCGTGGACTGCATGGTCGCCCTCCCGGGCCAGCTCTTCTATTCCACGCAGATCCCCGCGTGCCTCTGGTTCCTCGCCCGCGACCGCAAGAACGGCAAGTTCCGCGATCGCCGCGGCCAGGTGCTCTTCATCGACGCCCGCAAGCTCGGCCGCATGGTGGACCGCACCCACCGCGAGCTGACCGACGAGGACGTGGCCCGCATCGCCGCCACCTACCACGCCTGGCGCGGCGAGAAGGGCGCCGGCGCGTACGCCGACGTGCCCGGCTTCTGCAAGAGCGCGCCGCTGGAGGAGGTGCGCACGCACGGCCACGTGCTCACGCCCGGCCGCTACGTCGGCGCCGAGGCGCAGGAGGACGACGGCGAGCCGTTCGCGGAGAAGATGCAGCGCCTCGCCGCGACGCTCCGCGAGCAGCAGGCGGAGGCCGCGAAGCTCGACGCCGCCATCGCCGCGAACCTGAAGGAGCTCGGGTATGGCGGGTAGGCGCCGATGCGTTCCGCTCGGGTCGGCGCATCGCCTCGAGCTAGCCATACGGTGCGCGGGCACCGCGTCATGCTGGACGCTGGACCTGCCGGCGCTCTACGGCGTCTCCACCAGGCGTCTGAACAGAACAGGTGACGCGCAATCGGGCCCGGTTTCCCGGCGACTTCATGTTCAAGTTGAGCGCGGAGGAGGTCGAAGCTTTGAGGTCGCAGATTTGTGACCTCAAGGCTCGGTCGGGCGGGGCGGTCGCCGCAAGCGCCCAATGTGTTCACGGAACACGGGGCCGCGATGCTCTCGAGCGTGCTCCGCAGTCGGCGTGCCGTTCTCGTGAACGTCGAGATCATGCGGGCCTTCGTCCGCCTCGGGCAAATGCTCGCATCGCATGCCGATCTGGCTGGCCAGCTCGCCGCCCTGGAAAGAAAGTACGACGCGCAGTTCAGGGTGGTGTTTCAGGCCATCCGCGAGCTCATGGAACCGCCCGCGCCCGCTCGGAAGCGGATCGGGTTCCATGCCGCGCCAGAGGAGCCCAAGTCTTGAAGTCGCAGATTGCGAGATCAAGATCGGATCGTCGAGACGCGGGCTTGATCCAAACCGTCAGGCTCAACAGCGAGCAGTTCCCTGCCCGCTTCCGAAAGACGAGGTCGAGCCTTGAGATCACATTTGTGACCTCAAGCCGGGGCGGCCGGCGATACCTTCCCTACGCGATTCACCGACGCGAGCGGCGACGCCATGCTCTCGAGCGTGCTGCGTAGCAAGAGGGCCGTCAGGGTCAACATACGAGATATGCGCGCGTTCGTCCGATCTGCGGCAGATGCTCGCCGAGCCATGCCGTCTCGCCAGGACGCTGTACACTGGGAAGAAGTACGACGCCCAGTCTCATGGTGCGTCTTCAGACGCCATCCGCGAGCTCAGGTCACCAGCCGGAGCTCGACCACTCGGCGCGCGCGATCGGCTTGTGCGGGTAGTGCGCCAATGCGCGTTGCCATAGCGGTCAGATCGCGTCTAGCAGGCCCTTCGGCGCACGACGCCACGCCACGGTACGAGAGCGACGGCGACCATCGTACCGACGGGGGCGCTGCGTGGGGCCCGCACATAACAGCTGCAGGACCTGTCCCAGAGTGTAGCCTTCGACCAACGGCTACAGTGTGGTGAACCATCGAGCGGCACCGTCTTCGCGGACTGCATTCTGGAGTGATACTTGGGGTTAGGAAAGGGCTACCGCGCAAAGAACGCGCTCTAGGTGGCGGACGGTCTGACAATGTTTCTGCGTGATCGGCACGTCACTGACAGCTAGATCGCCTTCGGCGTGGAGCGGATCGCGCCAAGTACAGCCTATTTCGCTCCAAGCTTGCGCGGCCTGGCGATGCCATCGTCACGACGAAGGGCAACAAGACCGGTCCAACTGCCTTCGTCATAGCCAGTGAATGCCACCGTTCGTATACTCGCCCATCGAGCTATTGGCCAGCCGAGCATCGAGTCGTCTTGTCGAGGTTGCGTGCGGTACTGGAGCAAGGAGCCGGAATTCACAGACGAGCTTCGCGGCATGAAGGGGTCCACTCGACATGGCGCCGTACCTCGGCCTCGTCGACAGCGACGGCTCTGGGATCTCGCTCCCACCAATCACCGAGCAACGCGCCATCGCCCACATCCTCGGCACGCTGGACGACAAGATCGAGCTGAACCGGCGGATGAGCGAGACGCTGGAGGCGATGGCGCGGGCGCTCTTCAAGTCGTGGTTCGTGGACTTCGACCCTGTCCGTGCCAAGGCCGCAGGCCGCGATCCCGGCCTCCCGAAGCGCCTCGCCGACCTCTTCCCCGCCCGTCTCGTCGACTCCGAGCTCGGCGAGATCCCCGAGGGGTGGCAGGTGGTTCCGGTGGATCATGTCGCAGAGCTTCTACGCGATCAGGAGAACCCACAGGAGTCCCCTGATGTCTTGTTCCACCACTTCAGTATTCCCGCCTTCGACGACGGCCCGTGGCCAAGAGAAGAGCTTGGCGAAACGATCAAGAGCTTGAAATTCCGCGTTCCGCCAGGTGTGGTCCTCTTGTCCAAGCTCAACCCGGAGATCGAACGGGTGTGGCTCGTCGATGTGAGGCGCGGACCAACGCGCGGTCTGCTCGACTGAGTTCCTGGTACTGCGGCCCCGACATCCCATCGGACCGCCATTCGTGTACTGCCTTGCACGGTCGACTGACTTCAGGCGAGCTATAGAGGGCCTGATCACTGGTACGTCGAAGAGCCATCAGCGCGCTCAGGCTGGGTCCATACTCAGCTTGCCTGATGGTATCGTCCACCGCTTCCCCTGATCGAAGCATTCGAACGGACGGCGAAACTGTGTATGGGGCGCGTCGCCGCATGTCGCCGCGACACCGGGGCGCTCGCCGCCCTGCGCGACACTCTGTTGCCCAAGCTCATCGCGCGGCGAGCTCCGGGTAAAGGACGCGGAGAAGTTCCTCGCCGAGGTGACTCCATGACAGGATCGCGGCGGCTACTCCGTTCGGATTTTCATACCCTCCGGCGAGCCCGAGGCGCTGCGCATCGTCGAGAAATCCAACTGGACGGGGCAGGGTCTGGTGTTTCCCCGCTCCCAACTCGCCGAGGTACGCCATCGTCCCGAACTCGTGCGCACCGGCGTCTATATCCTGTGGGGATTCGGCGCGACGGGACAGCTCCCGCGCGTTTACGTTGGTGAGGGAGACGGCGTGCTGTCCCGCCTCGACCAGCACGCCAAGGCGAAGGACTTCTGGACCCATGCAGTGGTCTTCACCAGCAAGGACCAGACCCTCAACAAGGCGCACGTTCAACATCTCGAAGCGCGACTGGTCACCCTCGCCAGCGAGGCAAAGCGAGCGGAGCTCGACAATGGGAACGTACCGCAGACGCCGACACTCTCCGAGGCCGACATTGCGGACTCGGAGGGATTCCTGGCCGACCTGCTCTTGTGCCTGCCTGTCGTGGGCGTGACCTTCTTTGAAAAGGCGAAAGTCGGCAGCTCGACCATCCGCGACCTACTCCTGCGAGGCAAAGGCATCGAAGCTCGAGGCGTCGATGGCGCCGAGGGCTCGTCGTGCGTGCAAGGTCGCAGGCGGTCAAGGACGAGGTGCCTTCGATCCCTGCGTACCTCTCAGAGCTCCGCAGATCCCTGGTCGCTCAGCGAGTCCTCGAGGATTCGGGCGGAAGCTATCGCGTGACCCAGGACTATATCTTCAACTCTCCCTCGACGGCTGCCGGCGTCCTGCTGGGCCGGTCGGCCAACGGGCGACTCGAATGGCAGGATGCCGCGGGCCGTACCCTCAAGGACATTCAGGAAGCCGTCACGACGGCATGAACGCGTTCCCTTCATCCATCGTCGAAACCGCGCCAGCTACTCAGGACACTGAGTAAAAATACTCAAGTACAGTGAGTATCCGGTCCCCATCTCGTCAGGAACTGCAGCCGGTCTCGCACTGGGTGGCGCCGTGAGCCGGTTCTCCGAGTCCACCGTCGAGGACGCCGCGCTCGCCTGGCTGGAGGCCATCGGCTGGTCGGTCGCGCACGGCCCGGACATCGCCCGGCGGCGGAGCGGAGCGCGCGACTACGGCGAGGTGGTGCTGGCGCAGCGGCTGCGCCACGCGCTGGCCAGGCTCAACCCCGCGCTCCCGGCCGAGGCGCTGGACGACGCCTTTCGCAAGCTCACGCGGCCCGAGGGATCGGAGCCGATCGCCCGCAACCGCGCGGTGCACCGCCTGCTCGTGGATGGCGTGACCGTCGAGTACCGGGATGCGGACGGCGGCATCCGGGGCGCGCAGGCGCGGGTGGTCGATTTCGAGGATCCCGCGGGCAACGATTGGCTCGCCGTCAACCAGCTCACGGTCGCGGAGAACAAGCACGTCCGCCGGCCGGACGTGGTGCTCTTCGTCAACGGCCTGCCGCTCGCGGTCCTGGAGCTGAAGAACGCCGCCACCGAGGATGCCACCGTCTGGAGCGCGTTCCATCAGCTCCAGACCTACCAGGCGGACATCCCCTCGCTCTTCGCGACCAACGCGGCCCTCGTCGCGTCCGACGGCGTGGAGGCGCGCGTGGGCACGCTCGGCGGAGGCCGCGAGTGGTTCAAGCCGTGGCGCACCGTCGCCGGTGAAGGCCTGGCCGATGCGCGCCTGCCGGAGCTGCAGGTGGTGGTCGAAGGCATCTTCGAGCGCCGCCGCTTCCTCGACCTGGTCCGCCACTTCCTCGTGTTCGAGGACGACGGCAGCGGCCGCCTCGCGAAGAAGATGGCCGGCTATCACCAGTTCCACGCCGTGCAGGTGGCCGTGACGGAGACGTTGCGGGCCGCCGAGCTGCGGCGGGCCGCCGCGCAGTGGCAGGAGGAGCCGGGGCGCTACGAGTCGGGCGGAAGGCCGGGCGGCGCGCCGGGCGACCGGCGCATCGGCGTGGTGTGGCACACGCAGGGCTCGGGCAAGAGCCTGACGATGGCGTTCTACGCGGGGCGCATCGTCCGCGAGCCGGCCATGGAGAACCCGACCCTCGTCGTGCTGACCGACCGCAACGACCTGGACGACCAGCTCTTCGCCACCTTCTCGCGCTGCAAGGACCTGCTGCGCCAGCCGCCGGTGCAGGCTGAGAGTCGCGCGCACCTGCGGGAGCTGCTCTCGGTGGCCGCCGGCGGCGTGGTGTTCACCACGATCCAGAAGTTCTTCCCCGAGGAGAAGGGCGACCGGCATCCGGTGCTCTCCGAGCGGCGCAACGTCGTGGTGATCGCGGACGAGGCGCACCGGAGCCAGTACGACTTCGTGGACGGCTTCGCCCGCCACATGCGCGACGCGCTGCCCCACGCGTCCTTCATCGGCTTCACCGGCACGCCCATCGAGCTGCAGGATGCCAACACGCGCGCGGTCTTCGGCGACTACATCAGCGTGTACGACATCCAGCGCGCGGTGCAGGACGGCGCCACGGTGCCGATCTACTACGAGAGCCGGCTCGCCAGGCTGGCGCTGGACGAGGGGCAGCGGCCGAAGATCGACCCGGACTTCGAGGAGGCGACCGAGGGGGAAGAGGTCGAGCGCAAGGAGAAGCTCAAGACCAGGTGGGCCCAGCTCGAGGCGGTGGTCGGCGCCGACAAGCGCCTCGGGCTGGTCGCCCGGGACATCGTGGAGCACTTCGAGCGGCGCCTGGAGGCGATGGACGGCAAGGCGATGATCGTCTGCATGAGCCGGCGGATCTGCGTCGAGCTCTACCGCGAGCTGGTGCGGCTCCGGCCGGGCTGGGCGCACGACGACGACGCCCGGGGCGCGATCAAGGTGGTGATGACCGGCTCGGCCTCCGATCCGCTGGAATGGCAGCCGCACATCCGGAACAAGCCGCGGCGCGAGGCGCTCGCGAAGCGCTTCCGCGACGCGGCCGACCCGCTCCGGGTGGTGCTGGTGCGCGACATGTGGCTCACCGGGTTCGACGCGCCGAGCCTCCACACCATGTACGTGGACAAGCCCATGCGCGGCCACGGGCTGATGCAGGCCATCGCGCGCGTGAACCGCGTGTTCAAGGACAAGCCGGGCGGGCTGGTGGTGGACTACCTGGGGCTCGCGCACGAGCTGAAGGCGGCGCTGGCGACCTACACGGAGAGCGGCGGCACGGGGCGCACGGCGCTGGACCAGGAAGAGGCCGTCGCCCTGATGCTGGAGAAGTACGACGTGTGCTGCGCCCTCTTTCACGGCCTCGACCGCGTCGAAGTGGACGACGGGCACGCCGCAGGAGCGGCTCTCGCTGCTGCCGGCCGCGCAGGAGCACGTGCTGGCCCAGCAGGCGAAGGACCGCTGCGTGCGCGCGGTGCGCGAGCTGTCTCAGGCCTTCGCCCTGGCCGTGCCGCACGAGCGGGCGCTCGACATCCGCGACGACGTCGCCTTCTTCCAGGCCGTGCAGGCGGGGCTCAGCAAGCGCGCTCCGGGCCAGGCCCGCCCCGAGGAGGAGCTGGACCACGCCGTCCGCCAGATCATCTCCCGCGCCGTGGCCCCGGAGGGCGTGGTGGACATCTTCGCGGCGGCCGGGCTTCGGAAGCCGGACATCTCGATCCTCTCCGACCAGTTCCTCGCCGAGGTCCGCGGCATGCCCCACCGGAACCTCGCGGTCGAGCTGCTCCAGAAGCTCCTGAGGGGCGAGATCGCGACGCGGCGGCGGAAGAACGTGGTCCAGACGCGGTCGTTCTCGGAGATGCTCGAGCAGAGCATCCGCCGCTACCAGAGCCGCGCCATCGAGGCGGCGCAGGTCATCGAGGAGCTGATCGGCCTGGCCAGGGACATGCGCGAGGCCCACGCGCGTGGCGAGCGGCTGGGGCTGTCCGAGGACGAGCTGGCCTTCTACGACGCGCTGGAGACGAACGACAGCGCGGTCAAGGTGCTCGGCGACGACACGCTCCGGACGATCGCGCGCGAGCTGGTGGAGACGGTGCGCGGCAACGTCACCATCGACTGGACCTTGCGCGAGAACGTCCGCGCGCAGCTTCGCGTGCTGGTCAGGCGGATTCTGCGCAAGCACGGCTACCCGCCGGACAAGCAGGAGAAGGCGACCCAGACCGTGCTGGAGCAGGCCGCGCTCCTGTCCGCCGAGTGGGCGACGGCGTGAGCGGAGCCGGTTAGGCGCGCCCCGGTCCGATGCCGGAACCTCAGCCCGACGACCCGAGCGGAGAGCGCCGGCGCAGCGTCGATGCCGCGCGCGCCGTCTGGATGCGCAGGCTCATCGACTACTCGCGGGCGAATGCTCTCCTGTTCTTCCGCGACCTCAAGGTCGGCACCCTCGGTCTGAGCCCCGACACCAACGTCGTGGATCGCCTGCTGGCGGGCGAGGCATGCGCCGTCGAGCGTCTGGCGACGGCGGCCGCGCCTTCGGAGGCCTCGGAGGCGGCCGCCAGCGCCCAGGCAGAAGACGGGGCCCGGCGGAGGGTCCGCAGCACCCTCGTGGCCTTGCAGCGCAAGGCCCTGACCAACCTCGAAGAGCGGGGCATCGAGACGCTGCATCTCGCGCTTGGCCTGGCAACCTGGCCGGCCGCCGACGGCGGGCGGCCGTACGCGGCGCCGATCCTCTTGCTGCCCGCCCGCATCGAGGCGCGGGGCCGGCAGGGCGACGAGCTCAGGCTCACGCTCACGGGCGAGCCGCAGTTGAACCCCGTCCTCGTGCACGCGCTCGAGGAGCTCCATGGCATCCGCGTCGATGCCGTCGCGGTGCTGGACAAGGGCGCCACCGAGAGCGAATCGGGAGAGTGGCGAATCGACCGGGAAAGCGTGTTCGCGCACCTGGAGGGCGCCGTCGCTTCGGTGCCTGGATTCACGGTGAGCCGCCGCGCCATCCTCGCCAACTTTCAGTTCGCGAAGATGGCCATGGTCGAGGACTTGAAGCGAAACGGCGAGACCATCGCGGCGAGCGCGCTCGTGGCCGCCGTGGCCGGGCATGCCGCGTCACGACAGGGCCTGGCGCAGGCGGTGACCGACGTCGAGCCCGCCGAGCTCGACGAGCAGCCCGTGTCCGACGACTACCTGGTGCTGGACGCCGACTCCACTCAGCACCGCGCCATCGCGCTGATCGGCAAGGGGCAAAACGGCGTGGTGCAGGGTCCGCCGGGCACCGGCAAGAGCCAGACGATCGCCAACGTGATCGCGCAGAGCGTGGCCGAGGGCCGGCGCGTGCTCTTCGTGGCCGAGAAACGCGCCGCGCTCGAGGCGGTGATCAAGCGGCTCACCCACGACAACGTGGGGCTCGGCCACCTGGTGCTCGACCTTCACGGCGCCTCCGTGCCCAGGAAGGTGGTCATGGCGCGGATCGCGGAGGTCCTGGACGAGATACGTCGCGCGATGCCGGTCGACGACGCCGAGGCGGTACACCGAGACTTCGAAGCCCGGCGCCGGCAGCTCAACGAGCACGCCCGCCGCCTGAACGCGCCTCGCCCGCCCGCGGGCCTCGCCGTCAACCGCATGATGGGCATGCTGCTACGCCTCCCCGCGCCGGCACGGTCGACGGTCCGGCTCCGCGGCGACGCGTTGACCGCGCTCACGTCCGAGCGGGCGGAAGGCTTGAAGCGGTCCATCCTCGAGGGCGCCGCCACTCCGGGGCTGCTGCTCGGCACCGACCCCTCGCCCTGGAACAACGCCCGGATCGAGAATGGTCGCCACGCGCAGGAAGCGCTCGACCTGGCCCAGGCCGCCTCCGAGCTCTGGCCGTCGTTCGAGCGCGCGCTCGACCAGGTCGCGCGGCAACTCGGAATCCGGCCGCCCCAGAGCCTCGATGACGTGGGGAAGCTCCTCGAAGTGCTGCGTGACGTCCGCCGGGTCCGGGAGCGGTATGCGCAGGAGATCTTCCTGGCGCGGCCGGCGGAGCTCGCCCGCGCGCTCGCGCCCGCCATCGGGAGTCGCGCGCACCGCGCCTGGGCATTCGTCAGCAACACGGCGTACCGTGCTTCCCGGACGCGCCTGCTCGCGCTGCGGACCGCGCCGGCGCCAACCGAGGTCCTGCGCCAGGAGGCTCTGGAGGCCGACGACGTGCTTCGCCGCTGGCATGCGCTCGGCCCGGCCTCGGCGGCCCCGGTGGAAGCGGCCTCGGCGCAGGAGCTCTCCCCGCTGTTCGACCGCCTGACGGCGGCGACGACGACGCTCGGCGGCGTGACCGAAGCGGGCCCGTTCGCCGGCATGCCTCTCGCGAACGTGGCGCCGCGGCTGCGTGCGCTCGCCGAGGACCGCCGGACACCGTACCTCCTGCCCGCCATCCACGCCACGCGGGCGCTCCTCGTCGAGGCTGGCCTGCAGCGCTTCCTCGACGACCTGCGCGACAACGGCGTGGACCCCGCTCACTGGACCGCGCGGTTCGAGCACGTCTGGCTGCACTCGGCGCTCGACGAGGCGCTGGCGTCCGACCCCGGCCTCGCCTCGTTCAACGGCCGCACGCACGATCAGGTCGTCGACGCCTTCGTCCGATTGGATCGCGAGCGCGGCCGGCTGAACGCCCAGCGCGTGCGACGGCTCCACGCCGAGCGGGCCATCGCGGCGATGAACCAGCACTTCGACCAAGCGGATCTCGTCCGGCGAGAGGCGGCGAAGCGATCGCGGCACATCCCGCTGCGCGCGCTGCTGGCCCGGGCGCCCGACGTTCTCACGCGCATCGCGCCCTGCTGGGTGGCGAGCCCCCTGTCGGTCAGTCAGCTGCTCGATGGCGGAAGGCGCTACTTCGACCTCGTCATCTTCGACGAGGCGAGCCAGATCCTTCAGGAGGACGCGATCCCCGCGCTCTACCGGGCGGACCAGGTCACCGTGGCCGGTGACCGCCACCAGCTACCTCCCACGACGTTCTTCGCGACCGTCGTGGAAGGCGAAGACGAGGTTCTCGACGACGGGGACGGGCACGCCGCCGCGGCGGCGGCCGTGGCGGCCATCGGGGGGTTCGAGAGCTTGCTCGACACGCTGGGGGCCTTCCTCCCGAACTGGCTCCTCGAGTGGCACTACCGCAGCCAGGACGAACGGCTCATCACCTTCAGCAACCGGCACGTCTACGATGGCCGCCTCATCACGTTTCCGAGCGCCCGCGCGCACCAGGCGATCCGCCACGTTCTCGTGCCGCACGATCCGGCGCTGGGTGGGCAGGAAGAGAGCGCCTCGCGGGAAGTCGACGCGGTCGTCCGCGAGGTGCTGGCGCATGCCGATGGGCGGCCGGCCGAATCGCTGGGCGTCATCACCATGGGCATCAAGCACGCGAATCGAGTCCAGGCCGCGCTGGACCGGGCCCTCGACCTCCGGCCCGATCTCGCGGACTTCTTCTCGCTCGACCGCGAGGAGCGCTTCTTCGTCAAGAACCTCGAGACCGTGCAGGGCGACGAGCGCGACGCCATCATCCTGTCCATCGGCTACGGCAAGGCGGCGAACGGGGACCTCCCGCATCGTTTCGGGCCCCTGACCCAGGACGCCGGCTACCGGCGCCTGAACGTCGCCGTCACCCGGGCCAAGCGCCGGATGTGCGTCATGAGCTCCTTCTCGCACGACGAGGTCGACGTCGAACGTGCCGGGGGCCGGGGGGTGCGGCTCCTCAAGGCCTATCTCGAGTATGCGCAAGGCGGCGGCCGGCGCCTTCCCGACGAGCAGCGCGCCGGCGAGGTGCCTCTCAATCCCTTCGAGGCCGACGTTCGCGACGGCCTGGAGGCTCTCGGCATCAGGACACTGCCGCAGTTCGGCGCATCCCGCTACCGCATCGACCTGGTCGCCATGCACCCGACGAAGCCCGGCCGGCCGGTCCTGGCCATCGAGTGCGACGGCGCGTCGTACCACTCGAGCGCCACGGCACGCGACCGCGACCGGCTCCGGCAGGCCCACCTGCACCGCCTCGGCTGGCGCTTCCTGCGTATCTGGTCGACGGATTGGTTCTACGCCCGGGAGCAGGAGACCGAGCGCGCCGTTGCCGCCTACCAGGAGGCCACTCGTGCGGCCGACGTGCTCGACGCCGACGCGCCCGAGGCGCCGCCGCCGGTGACCCCCGCCGATGCCGGCGAGCCGCCGCCGCGTCCCGTCGCGCGAGAGCGTGGGCCGAGGCCGAGCGTTCCGGTGCACGACTCGATCGACCGATACACGGACCGCGACCTCCGCCGGATCGCCGAGTGGGTCGTGTCCGACGGGCTGCTCCGCACGGACGAGGAAGTGCTCCGCGAGATCTTCACCGCGCTTCCGTTCGAACGCCTGGGCAGCCGCATTCGAGAACGACTGGAAGCCGTCATCAGGGGCGGCGTCCACCACGATCAGGGGCATTCCCCTCCGCCGTGATGGGGATCCCCGCAAGCGAGGCGACCGCCGGCTACCGGGTGCGCGGTGCGGCGGGCGCCGCCGCAGGGCGGGCGGCCTTCACCATCTCCACGAAGTAGCGGTGCACGGTGGAATCGTCGGTGAGCTCGGGGTGGAAGGCGGCCACGAGGACCGAGCCCTGGCGCGCCATCACGCACTCGCCGCGGTGCTCGGCGAGCGGGGTGACGGCGGGGCCCATCCGCCGGATGCGGGGGGCGCGGATGAAGACCGCCTTGATCGGGCGCGGGCCCGCGCCGAGGTCGCCGGTCAGCTCGGTCTCGAACGACTCCTTCTGCCGGCCGTAGGCGTTCCGCTCCGCGGTGATGTCGATGAAGCCGAGCGACGGCTGCTTCGGGCTCTCCACGTCGCGCGCGAGCAGGATGAGCCCCGCGCACGTGCCGAAGATGGGACGGCCGGACGCGTGGAACTTCTCCAGCGCGGGCACGAAGTCCCACGCGTCCATGATCTTGAGCAGCGTGGTGCTCTCGCCGCCGGGCATGATGAGCCCGGCGACGCCCTCGAGCTCGACGGGCTTGCGGACCTCGACGGAGGCCACGCCCACCCGATCGAGGGCCTGCCGGTGCAGGTGGAAATCGCCCTGGAGCGCGAGCACGCCGATGGTCACGGGCGCGGCCGCCCCGGAGGGCGCCTCCGCGCCATTGGTCGTGCCGCGCTCCATGGCCATGTCCGCCCCTACCAGCCCCGCGTCTGGAGCAGCTCGGACTCCTTCAGCTTCGAGGTCTCGATGCCGGGCATGGCCTCGCCGAGATCCTCCGACACCTTCACGAGCACGTCGGGGTCCTTGTAGTGGGTGGTGGCCTGCACGATGGCGCGCGCGCGCACCGACGGGTCCGACGACTTGAAGATGCCCGAGCCCACGAACACCGCCTCGGCGCCGAGCTGCATCATGAGCGCGGCGTCGGCCGGCGTGGCGATGCCGCCCGCGGAGAAGTTCGGCACCGGCAGCTTGCCCTCCGCCGCGATCTTCCGCAGCAGCTCGTAGGGCGCGCCGAGGTTCTTGGCCTCGGCCATGAGCTCCTCGGGGCCGAGGAGGGTCAGGCGGCGGATGCCCGAGATCACCGCGCGCATGTGCCGCACCGCCTCCACGATGTTGCCGGAGCCCGCCTCGCCCTTGGTGCGGATCATGGCCGCGCCCTCGCCGATCCGGCGGAGCGCCTCGCCCAGGTCACGGCAGCCGCAGACGAACGGCACCTTGAAGGCGAACTTGTCCACGTGGAAGTGCTCGTCGGCGGGCGTGAGGACCTCCGACTCGTCGATGTAGTCCACGCCCAGGGCCTCCAGCACCTGCGCCTCCACGAAGTGGCCGATCCGGCACTTCGCCATGACCGGGATGCTGACCGCCTGCTGGATCTCCTTGATCTTCTTCACCGGCGACATGCGGGCCACGCCGCCGTCCCGGCGGATGTCCGAGGGCACCCGCTCGAGCGCCATCACCGCGGCGGCGCCGGCGTCCTCGGCGATCTTCGCCTGGTCGGCGTTGGTCACGTCCATGATCACGCCGCCCTTCAGCATCTCGGCCAGCCCCACCTTCAACCTGAGCGTCCCTGTCTCCATGGTTCCTCTCCTCTCTCGTGTGAGCTGCGCGTGCGTCCTACCTGAGCCGAGCCTGGAGGCGCGCGCGCGCCTCCGGCCATTCCGCCTCGGTGATCGAGAACACCGCGGTGTCCCGGATGATGCCGTCCGACGCCACGCGCGACACGCGCACCACGCCGTCGAAACGCGCGCCGATTCTCAGGATCGCGTTGCGCGAGCGCTCGTTGCGCGCGTCCGTCTGCAGGCGCACCCCGTGCACGCGCCACCTCTCGAACGCGTGGGTCAGCATGAGGAGCTTGGCCTCGGTGTTCACGGCGGTGCGCTGGGCGTCGGCGGCGAGCCACGTCCAGCCGATCTCCACCACGTCGGGACGGTCGGCGCCGCGCTGGAGCGGGTTGCCGGCCGGCCACGGCCAGAACTCGATGTTCCCGAACCGCGTGCTGCCGACCACGCGGCCGGTGGCGCGCTGCACGGTGACGAACGGCATGGCGCGGCCGGCGTCGCGATCGGCGAAGGCCGTCTTCGCCCACGCCGACATCTCCTCCGCGGTGCCGGGCACCGTCGTGAAGCCGTAGGTGTCGCGCGGGCCCGAGGCGGCGGCGAGGAGCGGGCCCAGGTGCTCGTGGACCAGGGGCTCCAGCCGGACGACGCGGCCCTCGAGCGTCACCGGCGCCAGGCGAGGGGCGGCGGTCTCAAGCAAGGGCATGGTCGAGGTCTCCCATCAGGTCGCCGGCGTCCTCCAGGCCCACCGACACGCGCACGAGGCCGGGGCCGATGCCCAGGGCCGCCTTGTCCTCGTCGGGCACGCGCCGGTGCGAGGTGCGCGCGGGATAGGTCCACGTGGTGGCGACGTTGCCGAAGCTCGGCGCGAACTCCATGAGCCGCGTGCGCGCCATGAAGCGCTCCACGGCGAGCGCGCCGCCGGCGAGGTCGAACGAGAGCATCGCGCCCATCGGCCCCGGCATGAGCCGGCGCGCGAGCGCGTGCTGCGGGTGCGAGGCGAGGCCCGGGTAGTACACGCGCGCCACCGCCCGGTGCCCTTCCAGGCGCCGCGCCAGGGCGAGCGCGGTCTCGGACTGCCGCGCCAGGCGCACGCCGAGCGTGCGTGCCCCGCGCACGGTGAGCCACGCGTCGAACGGGCCCAGGTTCGTGCCCGCGCGGATCATCGCCTCGCGCACGCGGTCCATCGGCTCGCGCCGGCCGACCACGATGCCACCGGTCACGTCGCCGTGGCCCGAGATGAACTTGGTCAGGCTGTGCATGACGACGGTGGCCCCGTGCTCGATGGGCCGCAGCACGGCGGGCGAGGCCATCGACGCGTCCACGATCAGCTCCACGCCGCGCCGCGCCAGCTCGGGGGCGATGGCGGGCAGGTCGACCAGGCGGAGGAGCGGGTTCGACACGCCTTCCACGAAGACCGCGCGCGTGGTCGGCCGGAGCGCGTCCAGGATGGCCGCGGGATCGGTGGCGTCGACGAAGGTGGTCTCCACGCCGAGGCGCTTGCCGTCCTTGTCGAGGAACGCGGCCGTCGACCCGTAGAGGTCCCGGGCAGAGACCAGGTGATCGCCGGACTGGAAGAGGCCCAGGAGCACCGCGGTGGTGGCGCCCATGCCCGAGGCGGCGGCCACGCCGTCCTCCGCGCCCTCGAGGCCCGCGACCAGCGCCTCGAGCATGGCGTGGTTGCCGGTGCCGTAGCGCCCGTACACGAAGCCCGGCGCCTTTCCCTCCCACACCGACTCGACGGTCTCCATGTCCTCGAACACGTACACGTTGGTCTGGTAGATGGGCGCCACGAGGGGCCGGCTGGCCGAGGCCACGTCGCGGCCGCCGCGCGCCACGCGCGTCTCGAACTTCACCGCGGCGCCGTCCCCCGACGTGGGCGTGCGCTCGCTCATACCAGCGGCACCGCCAGCCCGCGTTCGCGCGCCGCCGGGGCCGACCGCCGCCGCGCCTCGCGCACCACGTCGGCGAGGCGGCGCACGCCGTCCTCGATCTGGCCGTGGGGCACGGACGAGAAGGACAGCCGGAGCGCGCGCTCCCCGCCCCCGTCCACGAAGAAGGCCTCGCCAGGCGTGAACGCCACGCCGCGCGCGAGCGCGCGCGGCAGGAGCGCCGCCGCGTCCAGGCCCTCGGGGAGCGTCACGAGGAGCGAGAAGCCGCCCTGCGGCTCGGTCCACGTCACGCCCGACGGCATGTGCGCGCGGAGCGCGGCCACCAGCGCGTTCCGCCGCCGCGCGTACTCCTTCAGCATCCGCGCCTGATGACGCTCCAGGAGGCGCCGCTGACAGAAGTGGTACACGGCGGCCTGGATGAGCGGGCTCGTGTGGATGTCGGCGAGCTGCTTGGCCAGCTCGAGCCGCTCGATCAGCTCCTGGGCGGCCACGATCCAGCCCAACCGGAGCCCCGGGAAGAGGATCTTCGAGAACGTGCCGATGTAGACGACCTGCCCCGCGGCATCCGATGCCTTCAGCGGGCTCGGCGGCCGCTCGCCGTAGTAGAGCGCGCCGTCGAAGCCGTCCTCCACGATGGGCAGGCGGTGGCGCACGGCCAGCTCCAGCAGCCGCTGCCGCGCTCCCACGGGCATGGTGAGGCCGGTGGGGTTGTGCGCGCTCGGCTGGCAGTAGAGGAACTTCGGCCCCTGGCGCTCCAGGAGCCGCTCGAGCTGAGGAAGCGCGAAGCCCGTGTCTGCCAGGGGCACCGGCAGGAGCTCGGCCCCGAACGATCGGAACACCTGGATGGCGCGCGGGTAGCTCGGCTGCTCGATGGCCACGAAGTCGCCCGGATCGAGGAGCGTGCGCGCGACGAGGTCGAAGCCCTGCTGCGAGCCGTTGACGATCAGGATCTCCTCCGGCCGCGCCTCCACGCCGAAGCGCAGGAGGTAGCCGGCGAGGAACTGACGCAGCGGCGCGTAGCCGCCGGACGGGTAGTACTGGAGGAGCTCGCGGCCCTCCGTCCGGATCACTTCGTTCAGGACGCGGCGGAAGCCGTCGGTGGGGAACAGCGCGCTGTCCGGCATGCCGCCCGCGAACGAGATGGTCCCGGAGGCGGGGCGCACGCTGGGCATCGCGGCCTGACGCCGGCGCGCCTCCGCACCGACGACCTGCGCCTGCTTCGAGAGGAGACCGGCCCAGCCGATCGGCGGGGCCGGCGCGGCGGGCGTCTCGACGCGTTCGGGGGCGTGGTCGGCCACGAACGTGCCCTGCCCCACGTGGGCCCGGGCCCACCCCGCGGCCACCAGCTCCTCGTACGCCGTGGCCACCGTGGTGCGGTTGACGCGCAGCTCCTGCGCCAGCTCGCGCGTGGCGGGCAGCTTCACGCCGGGCCGCAGCACGCCCTGGCCGATCAGCCGCTCCAGGTGGAGCTGGATCTGGCGGGCCAGCGGCATCATCGCGCCGCGGCGAGGACCGCGCTCGAGAGGGATCTTCATGCCGTCACCATGCCAGCCATTTTCATCACCGCCAAGGCCTTGTAAAGTGCCAATTGGCTCAGTGATGGATCATCCAATCCCCGGGGGCCCATATCGTTGACGAAGCTCCCAGCTCGGAGCGGCAGGCCAGGACGGGCCGTCGGCGGCGGGATCGCCGCCCTGGTGGCCGTGACGTGGGCGCTGGCATGGACGCTGCCCGGCCCGGCCTCGGCGGAGCCGGCGGATGGCGAGCTCGTCCGCCTCGCCAGGGTCGCCGGCTGCAGCACCGGACCTCGGGACTACGTGGCCGGGTACTGGGCCGCCGATGATCCTTCGAGCGGCATCTTCTGGTGCCGGCGTGACGAGCGCCACGTCGCGGAGGGACTCGTCGTCATCGTGGTCGTCGAGCGGAAGAAGCCGCGACGGCTCCGATGCCCGGCCAGCGTCGCGTCGATCAACGAGCCCGACGGCCTCCGGATCCTCCGGGACGAGCGGACGCCGCTGTCCTGGTTCGTCGACCGGCATGCCCCGTGGCGAAAGGGCCCAGCCAACCTCACGACCTCGGGTCCTGTCATCGACGTGGGCGCGGAGGGCTCGGGCTCGGGCGAGCAGTGGGTGTGCCACCGCGGGGTGTGGCTGGTCCGCGTCTACCACTGAGCCGGTCACCAGAATCGGCGCCGGCTTCGGCGGGGTCCCGTCGAGGCCTTCGACGCTCCCCTCATCGGGGCCTCCGCCCCGTCCGGCGCGTCGTCGGAGTATCAAATAGTGAACTGTAACCATTCGACTATGTGTACTTTCTAACCCGCTTGCCGGCCTCTATCGCCGTGCTACCATCTGCCCGTCCTCGAGCACGGTCCAACTCATGACGAACCCCCAGCGCCAGTCCATCAATGCGGCGTCCTCTCGGCTCTGCCCCGCCCTCCCGGGGCCGGCCGCCGCCACCGCCTGAACCAGCCCATGCCCGGCCTGGTCGCGCTGGAGTCCATGTGGAATCGGAAGGGAAAGCTCCTCGACGAGGAGCCCTCGGTGCTGCCGTACCTGAAGGCGATCAAGCAGTCCCTGGCCTGGGAGGGCATCCGGGTCAACCTCGTCTACCGGCGCTTCTACTCGAGCTACGACCTGGGGCTCCTGCTCGACGAGGCGCGTCGGCGCCGGGCCTTCCAGGTCTGCTACATCGCCTCGCACGGGCAGCGCCGCAAGCTGGTCGGCTTCGGCAATCGCGTGATCCACCTGGACACCCTCGCCGAGCATTGCCGCCCCAGCCCGCAGCTCGGCTACATCTTCGGCGCCTGCGACTTCGTGACGGCCGACACCGCGGAGAACTTCCTCGCCAAGACCGGCGCGCGGTTCGTGGCCGGCTACCAGAAGGCGATTCCCTGGACCGAGTCGATGCTGGTGGACTGCCTGTTCCTCTCCTACCTCCTCGGCGGCACGATGAAGTGGGTCCGCACCAAGCACGGTGAGCGGATCCCGCCGCTCCGCCAGCGACGAGGACTTCGAGATCACACGGTCCGAGAAGCCGCAGACGGTGGCCGGTCGCCTGTATCGCGACTTCCCGCTGTCGCACGACATCACGTTCTCCTGCTTCACGATGAAGCGCGGTCGCGGCCGGCGGCCGGAGATGGTGAACTCGTTCGACGCCTATCGTAAGAGCGTCGACCGCGCCCGGCGGCTCGTCCGCGACCTGTAGCGCGTGGCGCGCCATCCGCTCCCGGCGCCGCGACCCACCTTCGAGCCCTTCCCGCGGTCCACCCTGGACCGGTCCATTCCCGCGCGCTTCGAGCAGCAGGTGGACCGCGCGCCGGACCGGCCGGCCGTCACGATCGACGGCGTGACGTGGAGCTCCGCCACGCTCGACGCCGCCGCCAACCGCGTGGCCCACGCGCTCCTGCGCCGGTCCGCGACGGGCTGCCCCGTGGTGCTGCGGATCGAGCCGGGCCTCCACCTGGCCGCGGCCATCCTCGGCGCCCTCAAGGCGGGGGCGATCTACGTCCCTCTCGAGGCGTGGCACGAGCCCGCGCACGTGGCGGAGATCGTGGCGGAGGCGGGAGCCGAGACCATCCTCGCCGGCGCCGCCGGGACCGCCCGTGCCGCCGCGGCCGCACCGAAGACGACGCGCCTGGCGATCCCCGAGATCCTCGCCGGCGGAGGCGACGAGACCCGGCCCGGCGTGGCGGTGCCGCCGTCGGCCCACGCGTACGTCTATTACACGTCGGGGACGACGGGCCGGCCCAAGGGTGTGGCCGACACGCGCGCCAACGTGCTCCACAACGTCATGCGCTACACGAACACGCTCGGCATCGACCGCGTGGGCGTCCACGACCGCTTCCTGGACCTCGGCGGCGAGTCGCTGGCGCTCGGCCGCGTGCACGCGCGGCTCCAGGCGCGGCTGGGCCGCGAGGTGTCGATCGTGTCGCTGTTCGACCTTGCCACCGTGGAGGCCGTGGCCGCTCATCTGGAGCGCGGCGACCGCGCCGGCGCCTCACGCGTGCGCGCCCCCCGACGACGCAAGCCCGGCGCGCGTCGCGCGGGCGGCGCGGTCTATACTGGCGCCGTCGACGGCCCGCCGCGCGCGGTCCGGAAGGAGGACCCCATGGCCGTGGGAGAGGCGCCGATCAAGCAGGCGATCACGTGGATCGACGAGCAGCTCCAGGCGAACCCGGGAGCGAATCGCGCCAAGCTCGTGGACGAGGCGGGGCGCCGCTTCGACCTCACGCCGCTCGACGCGGACTTCCTGGCGCGCCACCTGGCCGAGCGCAAGGCTCCGTGAGCGTCGGACAGAAGACGCGCGTCCAGGAGCAGTTCGGGCCGAGCGCCGAGGCCTACGTGCACAGCCCCGGCCACGCCGGCGGCCCGGACCTCGACCGCCTGGTCGCGTGGGGCCGCCACCGCGGCGCCGCGCGCGTGCTCGACATCGCCACCGGCGGCGGCCACACCGCGCTCGCCTTCGCGGGCTTCACGCCCACCGTCATCGCCACCGACCTGACCGAGGCCATGCTCCGTGCCGCGCGCGGCTTCGCGGCGGGCCGTGGCATGGCGTCCATCGGCTACCTGGCCGCGGACGTGGAGGAGCTGCCGTTCCGCGACGGGAGCTTCGGCGTGGTCACGTGCCGGCAGGCCGCGCACCACTTCCCCGCCGTGCCCGTGGCCCTGGGCCAGATCGCGCGCGTGCTCGAGGCGGCCGGGTCGCTCCTCCTGCAGGACATCCTGGGCCACGAGGACGACGAGTGCGCCGCCTTCATCCTCCAGGTGGAGAAGTTCCGTGACCCCTCGCACGTCCGCTCGGTGCCGCGTCGCGAAGTGGGAGACGCTCCTCCGCGGGGCCGGGCTCACCGTGGTGGACGAGGCCGTGGAGACGAAGGTCCGCCCGTGGGAGGAGTGGACGGGCCGCATGCGCATGACGCCGGAGGCGCGGGCCGGCCTCGACCGTTTCGTGCTGGACGCGCCGGAACGCTGCCGCGACGCCTTTGCCTTCGTGGTGGACGGCGAGCGCATCGAGTCGTTCACGGACCGCGTGCAGCTGATCCGGGCCGATCGGGCCTGACGCGGGCCGATCGGGCCCGGCGCGGCCGCGCCCGGGCCCCCACCCGCCTCCCCGCGGGAGACGGAAGCACAAGGAGCTTCGCATGGACGCCAAGCCGTGGCAGTGGCAGGAGGCCCAGTGGCGGGGCATCGTCGGCAAGGTGCGGGCCGGGCGCTCCCTCAAGCCCGCGGCGTGGAAAGACGGCGCGCGCGTGGCCGTCGCGCTCTCGTTCGACTCCGATCACGAGACGCCCACGCTGCGTGAGGCCGAGACGTTGCCGGGCAAGCTCTCGCAGGGCCAGTACGGCAACCGCCAGGGCGTGCCGCGCATCCTGAGCCTCCTCGCCAAGCACGACATCCCCGCCACGTTCTTCGTGCCCGCGGTGTCGGCCCTGCTCTACCCCGACGAGCAGCGTCGCGTCGCCGGCGCCGGCCACGAGGTGGGCATCCACGGCTGGATCCACGAGCGCAACAGCCTCCTGCCCTCGAGGCCGAGCGCGACCTGCAGCACCGCGCCGCCGACACGCTCGAGAAGATCGCGGGCACGCGGCCGGTGGGCATCCGCACGCCGTCGTGGGACTTCAGCCCGCACACGCTGGCGATCTCGCGCGAGATGGGGCTCCTCTACGACTCCTCGCTGATGGCCGACGACGACCCCTACGAGATCCTCGAGGAGGGCCAGCCGACCGGCATGGTCGAGCTGCCCGTGGAGTGGATCAAGGACGACGCGATCTACTTCAACATGGACCGCTTCGCGGGGCTCCGGCCCTACACGCCGCCGTCGTCGGTGCTCGAGATCTTCACGCGCGGAGTTCGACGGCGCCTACGCCGAGCACGGGCTGTTCCTGCTCACCATGCACCCGCACATCATCGGGCACCGCTCGCGCGTGGCGCTGCTGGAGCGGCTCATCGAGCACATCCGCGGCCACGCCGGCGTCTGGTTCGCCACGCATGCCGACATCGCGCGCTACGTGAAGGAGGCTTCCCGGCTCTCCACGCCCTGACGTCCCCCCGCACAAAGGAGTGAGCGATGGCCAACGACGGTCTCCAGCTGCCTCTGTCCTGTCCGCTCCTGATCAACGGTGAGGAGGGCAAGGCCGGGAGCGGCCGTAAGTTCTCCCGGGAGAATCCGGCCGACGTCCGCGCAGGTCGCGACCATGGCCGAGGAGGGCACCCAGGCCGACGCCCGGGCCGCGATCGACGCCGCGCGCGCCGCCTTCGACGGCAACGCCGGCAACTGGATCTACAACTACAAGCTCCGCGAGCAGACCCTCTTCCGCACCGCCCGCCTGATGCGCGACAACGCGGACCGGCTGGCCCGTGTGGTGAGCCTCGAGGTCGGCATGCCGATGCGGCAAGCGGCGCCGCACGTCGCCGCGGCCGCCGACATCTTCGAGTTCTACGCCGGGCTGGCGGGCAAGCTCTACGGCGAGAGCTTCACGCTGCCGACCGGCTCCGTGATCAACCTCGTCAAGGAGCCGGTCGGCGTGGTCGGGATGATCACGCCGTGGAACTTCCCGCTGACGCAGACGGCGCGGAAGGTCGCGCCCGCCCTGGCCGCGGGGTGCACGGTGGTGATCAAGCCCGCGAGCTACACCCCGGCCGCGACCTACGAGCTGGTCAAGCTCATCCACGACACGGGCCTGCCGAAGGGCGTGATCAACCTCGTCCCCGGCCCGGGCACCGTCGTCGGCGCCGAGCTGATCGCGAACAAGAAGGTCGACAAGATCTCGTTCACCGGCGAGACGGGTACCGGCAAGCGGATCGGCGCCCAGGCCGGCATGGAGGTGAAGCGGGTCAGCCTCGAGCTGGGCGGCAAGGCCCCGTACGTCGTCTTCGACGACGCCGACGTGGACGCGGCCGCCCGCGCCGCGATCTTCGGCATGTTCAGGAACGCCGGCCAGGCGTGCGGCGCCACGACCCGGCTCCTCGTGCAGCGCGGCATCCACGACCGCTTCCTCGCCCGGGTCGCCGACCTGACGAAGAAGATCGAGGTGGGCCCGCCGTCCAGCCCGTCGACCGACATGGGGCCCCTCATCTCGGCGAACCAGGAGAAGGTCGTCCAGGAGTTCATCCAGTACGGGGTGGACCAGGGGTTCCGCCTCGTCACCGGCGGCAAGAAGCTCACCGGCGCCCACTACGACCACGGCTACTACATGGAGCCCACCATCTTCGACGCCGTGGACAACGCCTCACGCCTCGGCCAGGAGGAGATCTTCGGCCCCGTGGTGGCGGTCACCCCCTTCGCCGACGAGGCGGAGGCGGTGGAGCTGGCCAATGCCGTCGACTTCGGCCTGGTCGCCGGCGTGTGGAGCGCCGACTATCCACGCGCGCTCCGGGTGGCCCGCCGCATCCGCGCCGGCACGGTGTGGATCTGGGACAACTACGCCCAGCCCGTGGAAGGCATCTGGGGCGGCTACAAGCAGAGCGGCATGGGCCGCGAGCTCGGCTACCACGGCCTCAACGACTTCATCGAGATCAAGCAGATCTTCACCGACGGCACCGGGCTCGCCGCCAAGCCGCCCTACGCCCAGGTGATGAAGGACTAGCGGGCCGCGCGCACTCCTCGCGGTCGAGGTCTCTCCGAGGTCTCGCCCGGGCGCGATCGCGCCATATTTCCATATTCGAGGCATGATGATCCGTATGAAGACGACGCTCAACATCGACGACACGGTCATGGCTCAGCTCAAGCGCGAGGCGGCGCGGCAGGGGCGCACGATGTCCGATCTCGTGGAGACCGCGCTCCGCCTGCTCTTCCGCTCGCAAGGCGCCCCGGAGGACATTCCTCACCTGCCGACGTTTCACAGTGGTGGGACGCTGGTGGATGTGGCCGACCGAGACGCACTCTACCAGGCCACGGAAGGGCGATAGTGCTCGTCGTCGACATGAACGTTCGTGTACGCGGCCGACGCGGACTCTCCCTTCCACCGCGCCTGTCGCGAGTGACTCGATCGTCAGCGAGCGAACCGGTCGATCCGATCAGTCAGGACGTTTCGTAGCCGCGCGGCCGCCGCCGCCGGCGCGCGCATCCGCCGCACGACGCCCCGGTCGTCCGGCTACGAGAGCCCGGCGCGCACGAGGCGGGCGCCTTCGCTGAGCGCGCGGAGCTTGCCGGCCGCCGTCTCCCGTGGCAGGTACTTCATCCCGCAGTCCGGGGCCGGCACCAGGCGTTCCGGCGGCAGGTACGCGAGGCCGGCGCGGATCCGCGCCGCGACGACGTCCGGCGTCTCGACATTCGCGTCGCTCAGGTCGATGACGCCGAGCATGACCGTCTTGCCCGCGAGGTCGCGCAGCACCCCCAGGTCGAGCTTCGGCTGCGCCGCCTCGATCGAGATCTGCGCCGCCACCGAGTCGGCGAGCTGCGGCAGGAACGAGTAGCCCGCCGGCTTCTGGCCCCGCACCACCGCCGCGTAGCCGAAGCAGAGGTGCACCACGGTTGGCACCGTGATGCCGGCCAGGGCCCGGTTGATCGCCGGCACCGCGAAGCGCCGGGCCGCTTCCGGATCGTTCCGCAGCCACGGCTCGTCGATCTGGATCACGTCGGCGCCCGCGGCTTGGAGGTCGCGCAGCTCCGCGTTCACCGCGTCGGCGAAGTCCATGGCGAGCGCCTCGACGTCCTTGTAGAACTCGTCCTGCGCCTGCTGGGCCATGGTGAACGGGCCGGGGATCGTGATCTTCGCGGGCCGATCCGTGTGGCGCCGGAGGAACTGCATGTCCCGTAGCTCCACCGGGCGCGTCCGCCGGATCTTTCCGACCACGCGCGGCACCGGCGTCTCGTTCCCGGAGCGGTCGCGGATGACACCCGGGCTTCTCTACGTCCACGCCGTCCAGCGCCGTCGCGAACCGGTTCGAGTAGCTCTCGCGCCGGATCTCGCCATCCGTGACCACGTCGATGCCGGCGCGCTCCATCTCGCGGATGGCCACGATCGTCGCGTCGTCCTGCGCGGCCTCCAGGAACGGCTCGGGAATGCGCCAGATGCCGCGCTCCCGGACGCGGGGCACCCGCTTCGCGAGCAGGAGCCCGCGGTCCACGAGCCAGTCCGGTTGCGGATAGCTGCCGACCACCGTCGTCGTCAACATCGTCAGGCCTCCGTGTCGCCCGGAGTCAAGGAACGCGGCGCTGGCCGGCCTGCTCCATGAGGGGCAGGACCTCGTCGATCCACTGCCGGCACTCCCCGAGGTAGTCCACCCAGGAGATGAGCAGGCCGTCGACGCCCATGCGCGACAGCCGCTCGATCTGCTCCACGATCTGCATCGGCGTGCCCACCAGCGGGTAGCCGCCGTGCCCGGCGATGAAGTGGAACTGGAAGGCCTCGAGCACCGCGGGCTCCAGAGTGGCCGACTCCTGCCCGAACACCGCGAGCATGTTCCGGGCCGTCTCCCAGTCGCCGTGCCGTCGCACGTAGCGGTCCAGGTAGTCCCGCGCTTCCCGCTCCGTGGGCCGACACACCACGTACACGTGGATCCAGCACTGCGAGCGCCGCCCGAGGTCCGCCGCCATCGTCTTGAGGCCCGCGATCTGGGCGCGGTCGCTCGCCTCGTCCTTCTGCCGCAGCATCACGAAGTTCATGTCGCAGTGCGCGGCCGAGAAGCGCTGTCCGACGGGCGAGGAGCCCGCGTTCATCACCGGCACGGGGTGCTGCACCGGCTTCGGCTGGCTCCACAGGCCACGGCCCTGGAAGAACTCTCCCTCGAAGTCGAAGGCGCGCTCCTCCGTCCAGAGCCGCCGCACCAGCCCGAGCCACTCGGCCCCGAACGCGTAGCGGCGATCGTGATCGCGCCATTCCGCGCCGAACATCTCGAACTCGTCCCGGTTCCAGCCCACCACCAGGTTCAGGACGAACCGCCCCCCGGAGATGTGATCGACCGTCGCCGCCTGCTTCGCCGCCGCGACGGGGTGCACCAGGGGCGCATGCACCGTGGCCAACACCGCGCAGCGCCGGGTGACCGCGGAGATCCCCGCCGCCCAGGTGAAGCTCTCGAACGTGCGGTTGTTGAAGTTGCTGGGGCCCGGATAGCCCTTCCAGCGCCCCACGGGGAGGAGAGCTTCGAAGCCCGCCGCGTCGGCCAGCTGAGCCAGCGCCACGTTGTCCGGCCAGGTCATGGGCCAGGCCTCGTCGACCATGGTCGGGGTCGATCCGAGGCTGCAGTTGAAGGCCATGATGCCGAGCTTGACGCGGTTGTCGCCGAACAGGGGATTGCGACGTCGCGCCGCGTCCTCGTGCGCCGCGCGAGCGCGTCAGGATGACTTCATCGCGTCGTAGACGCCGGCCTCCAGCTGGCCGTAGAGCTTCACCGCGCGCGTGTCGGCGAACGGGAGGATCTGCGTCATGATCAGCCCCGTCACGCGCCTGGCCGGGTCCAGCCAGTAGTAGGTGTTGAAGAGCCCGCCCCAGCTCACGGTGCCGGCGCTCCGGCCGTTCGGGCCGGGCTGGAGGTTCAGCATGTAGCCCAGCCCCCAGCGCAGGTCGGCGCCCGGGAAGAAGTCGACGTCGTTCGACAGGTTCTTCATGTCGGCCTTGAGCACGCCGGTCGGGATGTTGCCCGTGTGGTTCTGGTTCATGAGAGCCACGGTCTCGGGCTTCAGGATGCGCACCCCGTTCAGGCTGCCGCCGTTCAGGAGCATCTGCAGGAACGTCATGTAGTCCCGCGCCGTCGAGTAGAGCGGGCCGCCCGCCGACCAGAACTCGGCCTTGACCGGCACCGGCTCGAGCGGCTGCAGGGAGAGGCCGCCGTCCGGCTGCCGCGTGTGCAGGCGCGCCTGGCGGGCCCGCTGCTCGGTGGTGGTCACGTAGCCGCTGTCCTTCATGCCCAGCGGCGCGAAGATCCGCTCGCGGAAGTAGTCTTCCAGCGCCTGCCCGCTGGTCGCCTCGATGATCCGCCCCACCCACTCGATGTTGATGCCGTAGAGCCATCGAGCGCCGGGATCGAAGACCAGCGGCTGGCGGAGCGCGGCCACCTTGCCCGTGGCGCGGCTGGGCATCCCGGTGACCTTGAAGTAGCGCCCGGTGTCCGGGTCCCAGATGTCGTAGCTGAACCCCGCGGTGTGCGTCAGCAGACGCTTGAGGGTGATCGCCCCCTTCGCCGGACGGAGCCGCGGCGCGCCGGCGGCGTCGAAGCCCTCGAGCACCTGGGGCGCGCTCAGCGTCGGGTCGATGCCGGGCACGGGCTCGTCGAGCTTGAGCTTGCCCTGCTCGACGAGCTGCATGGCCGCCACCGAGGCGATGGCCTTGGTCATCGACGCGATGCGGAACACGGTGTCGGGCGTCATCGCCGCGCTCTCCCCGAGCGCGCGCAGGCCGAACGCCCCTTCGTAGAGGAGGCCCTTGTCCGTCGCGGCCATGGCCACGACGCCGGGCACCTCCCGCGCGTCCACCGCCTGCTTCAGCACCCCATCGATGCGGGCGCCGCGGCCGGCCTGCGCTCGAGCCCGCCGGGGGCTCCCGGCAAGAGCGACGGCGGCGGTGGCGGCAACTCCCTTCAACACGTCGCGGCGGTTCGGCACTGGCGTCATGGCATGGTCCTCCCGAACCGTTCATGCTCCCGACGGTCCTTGCTTGTCAAGCGGCGCCGGACGCGACCGCGCCTCCGGGGCCTATGCCCAGAGCGTCGGCGTGGGGATCTCGAGGTCGGAGAAAGGCTCGGCGCGGAGGGGGGCGTCCCCGGCGGCGTGTGCCTCCAGCGCATAGACGCCGGAGCGCAGCACGTACGCGTCGATCGAGCGCGCCTCCGGGTCGACGATCCAGACGTGGGGCACCCCGTGGCGCGCGTAGAGGCCGAGTTTCGTGCTGCGGTCGTGCTGACGCGTGGACGGCGAGGTGACCTCGACGGCGAGCGAGGGCGCCCCTTCCACCCCGCGCTCGGCGACGATGCCCAGGCGCGTCGCCGCGACGTATACGATGTCCGGCTGGACGATGCTCGTGTCATCGAGGATCACGTCGAACGGGCTCACGTACACCTCGCCGAGTCCGTGACGACGGACGTGGCCGTCGAGCACACGGAACAGCGCGCCCACGGCGCGCTGATGGCGTCGGCCCGGCGCCGGGGTCACCGCGAGCGCGCCGTCCAGGATCTCGTAGCGCCGCCCGTCATCGGGCAGCGCCACGTAGTCCGCGTACGTCAGCACGGCTCTCATCGCCGCCATTGTAGCCTCCCCATGGCACGAGCCCATGGTCGCGTCACGCTTCGAGGCTGTCAGCGTCCAATCTTCGATACGGACGCGCTACACTCCCGGTCATGTCCCCTCTCGGCGCCACGCTCTATCCCTTCGACCTCGACACCATGGCCCTCACCCGCCTCGGGCGTGAGGCGGAGGCGCGCGGCTTCGACTCCGTCTTCGTCGTGGAGCAGGGCGTGTCCAACGACGTCATGGTCGCCGTCCAGGCCATCGCGCTCGCCACCAGCCGCATCGCGATCGGCTCCGGCATCGCCAACGTGCACCTGCGGCACCCGGCGCTGCTCGGCGCCAGCGCGGTGGCGGTGGACGAGCTATCCGGCGGCCGGCTCATCCTCGGTCTCGGGACCAACAACGAGACCATGATCCGCGGCCTCGGACTGCCGTGGAGGGAGCCGCGGGTCGCGCTCCGCGAGACCACCGACTGGATCCGGCGCGTCTTCGCGGGCCAGGCCTCGCCCGGCATCCACGTCGCGTTCCGCGCGGCCCGCCGGCCGATCCCGATCCACTTCGGCGGCGTGGCGCTGGAGACCGCCGCGCTGGCCGGGGAGATCGCCGACGGCCTCATGCTCTACCTGGCCACGCCGGCGCGGGCCCGGCAGATCGTCGACCGGATGGCCGACGCGGCGCGACGCGCGGGCCGCGCGCCCGGCGCGATGCAGGTGACGCTGCTCGTGCCGACGTTCCTCTCCGACCGGCTGGACGAGGCCCGCGAGGCGGCCCGCGTGTTCCTCTCGCGCTACGCGCCCCGCTCGCTCTACGCGAGGATGTTCCGGCGCTCCGGGTTCGATGCCGAGGTGGACGCCATGACCGCGGCGCTGGCGCGCGGCGATTCAGCCGGCGTCCAGGCTGCGATCACGGATCGGATGCTCGACGAGGTCCTGCTCGTGGGCCCGATGGCGCGCTGCCGCGAACGGCTGGCCGCCTTCCACGAGGCGGGCATCGACTACCCGCTGCTCGCACCCCAGCCGGTGGAGGAAGCCGCGGAAACGGCGGGCATGCGCGTGCTCACGGCGTTCGCCCGCTGACGCGCGCTGGTGCCCGCTCGCCTACGACTTCATCGCGTCGTAGAGACACCCGCCTCCCGCTGCCCGAGGAGACTCACCGCGCGCGTGTCGGCGAAGGGGAGAATCTGCGTCATGATCAGCCCCGTCATGCGCTTGGCCGGATCCACTCATTCGATGATCCGGTCGGCGCGGGCCAGCACCGATTGCGGGAGGGTGACCCCGAGCGCTCTCGCGGCGCGCATGTTGATCACCATCTCGATCCTCGACGGCTGCTCGACCGGGATCTCGCCCGCCTTCGCGCCCTTGAGGATCCGGTCGACGAAGTGGGCGAGGCGGACATAGCACTCCTCGAGGCTCGGCCCGTACGTCATCAGGTTGCCCTTCTCTGCGAAGACCGCCCAGGACGACAAGGCCGGAACGCGGTGCCGCTGGGACAGCTCGGCGAAGCGCCCCGCGTGCGCGGTCATGATCGCGTCGGCGAAGGCAAGGAGCGCCTGGGCGCGCGACTGCGCGGCCCTGTCGTAGGCCGCCACGAGGTCGGCCTCCGACGCCACGGGGTAGTACTGATGGTCGAGCCCGAGTTTCGCGGCGCCGTCGGCCGCGGCCTGCACCTCCATCCGCTCGCCGGCATGGTGTGGCGACCCGACGATCGCGACGCGCTTCAGCCCCGGAATGCTGTCGCGCAGCAGCTCCAGGCGTTTCGGCACGAGCTCCAGCGAGAAGAACGAGATCCCGGTGCGATTCCCGCCGGGCCGGGCGTAGCTCTCGGCGATCTTGCCGATCACCACGTCCCCGCTGAACGTGAACACCAGCGGCACCGGGACCCCGGCGTCGACGAGCAGGCGGGAGCTCGCTCCGCCGGCGGTAACGATGACGTCGGGGCGGCTGGCGACGATCTCCGGGATGAGCTTTCTCATGCGCTCGCCCGAGCCCTCCGCCCACCAGGGCTCGAGAGCGAGGTTCCGTCCCTCGGTCCAGCCCTGGTCACGCAAGCCGCGACGGAAGCTGACGAAGAACGGCGAAGCTGGGTCGGCGCGCTCCATGGATGCCCACGCGACGCGCGCCGTGCGGGCCGGCTGTGCGAACGCCGCGTTCACGGCAAGGAACGGCCCGAGAGCGAGCGAAACGCAGAAGTCCCGGCGGTCCATGGGGCCTCCCCTCACGACATCGCGCGCCAGAGCACACGAGCGCTTCCTGTCCGCGGCGTCCGGTCCGGGCTCATGCGTCGGACGAGCAAGCTTCGCGGACATGATACTCCGCCACCATGGCACGGGGACGGCCCGCGTCACCTAGCCGGAGTCTCCTTCGGCAGCCGACCGGCCCCGGAGCACCGCGACGGTGGCACCCCAGCCGCCGCGCTCGGCGGGCGCGTCGAAGAAGCGCAGGACGAGCGGATGGTCGCGCAGGAGGGCCTGCACCGCCGCGCGCTGGACGCCCTTGCCCCGGCCGTGGATGATGCGCACCTCGGTGAAGCCGCGCTCGGCGGCGGCGTGGAGGTACTCGTCGACCACCGACAGCACGTCCCGCGGGGCGAACGTGTGCAGGTCGAGCGAGTCCTCGATGGGGAGGGAGACGGGCTCGTCGTCCTCCGGCGGAGACGGAGGCTCGGCCGTCATGCGAGGGGCAAGGCCGGACCGCTGGCGCGGACGCGACCAGCGGGCCGCGGCCCGGACATCAGGCGACGGGCGGCCGCCGGGCGTGCCAGTCGGTGACGCGCTGGTAGGCGTCGGCGACGCGCAGGACCGTCGCCTCGTCGAACGGGCGCCCGACGATCTGGAGGCCCACGGGTAGCCCGTCCGGCGTCAGCCCGCACGGGATCGACGCGACGGGATGGCCGGTGACGTTGAACGGCCGCGTGAAGCGGATGAGGCTCCCCCGCACCGGCATCCGGCCGGTCCCCACGACGGCCTCGGCCTCGCCCACGGCGGGCGCGGCGATCGGCGTGGTGGGCGAGACGAGCACGTCCAGCGTGGCGAGCCGCGCGTCGACCTCGTCGCGCAGCACCGCGCGCGCCCGCTGGGCCTTCAGGTAGTCGGCCGCGGCCACGAAGGCGCCCACCCGGATGCGCTCGCGGACGTCGTCCGCGTAGTCGGCGGGCCGCGCCTTGATCCACTCCTCGTGGTAGGCGTAGGCCTCGGCGGAGATGATCGGGGCGGCCGCGGACGCGGCGAGGCCGAGCGTCCCGAGCGTCACGTCCTGCACGGAGGCGCCGAGGCCTTCGAGCGCGCGGAGCGCCTCCTCGATCACCGGGACGAGGGCGGGCGCGGTGGCGTCCAGGAAGCCGGCGCGGAGCACGCCGACGCGGAGGCCCTTCACGTTGCCGGTGAGGGCCGCCGTGTAGTCCGGCACGGGCAGCACGCTGGTGGTGGGATCGCGCGGGTCGTACCCCGCCATCGCGCCCAGCAGCAGGGCGCAGTCGGCCGCGGTCCGGCACATCGGGCCCACGTGATCCAGCGACCACGCCAGCGGCAGCACGCCGGCGCGGCTCACCCGCCCGTACGTCGGCTTGATGCCGCTGATCCCGCAGAGCGCCGACGGGATGCGGATCGAGCCGCCGGTGTCCGAGCCGAGCGCGCCCGCGCAGAGGGCCGCCGCCACCGCCGCCCCCGAGCCCGACGACGATCCGCCGCACATGCGGTGCGTGGTCGCGTCCCACGGGTTCCAGGGCGTTCCGTAGTGCGGATTCAGCCCCTCGGGCCCGTAGGCGAACTCGTGCATGTTGAGCTTGCCCAGCGAGATCGCGCCCGCCGCGGCCAGGCGCGCGGCCACCGTGGCGTCCTGGGCCGGCACGTTGTCGGCGAGGATGCGTGAGCCGCCGGTGGTGCGGACGCCGCGCGTGGACACCAGGTCCTTGAGCGCGATGGGCACGCCGCAGAGCGGCCCGCGAGCGCCTGCCGACGTCACCTGCGCCTCCGCGGCCTTGGCCGCCGCCCGCGCAGCGTCGGCGGTGACCGTGATGAAGGCGCGGAGCTTGCCGTCCAGCGCCTCGATGCGGTCGAGGTAGGCCTGCACGACCTCGACCGGCGACACGTCGCGCGCCGCGATCAGCCGCGCGAGCTCGGCGGCGGACTTCCAGACGAGGTCCTGGTCGGCCATGCGCCGCGGGCTAGAGCATCCGGTACTGCGAGGCGGGCTCGCCGTCGCCCAGCGGCGGGAGCGAGGCGGCGAGCACGCGGCCCGCTTCCACGAGGGGCAGCAGGCTCGCGAGCTCGGCGTCGGTCAGGGCGAGCGCCGCGCTCGGCGGCGAGGACACGGAGCGCGTCGAGGGTGAGCGGCGTCATGGCGCGAGGATATCGGCTCGACTGCGGATTGACAAGCCGCGTGCCGCCGCGCCGACTCCGGATTGACAAGCCCGACGCCGCCGCGATAATGCGGCCATGCCCATCACGAGCGATCTCTCGACGTGGCTCGACGACTTCTCGGCCCTCGTGCGCGCCCGCGACTTCGACGGCGGCCGTCGCATGTTCGCCTCCGACGCCGTGGCCTTCGGGACCTGGGCCCGCGCCGTGTCCGGGCTCGACAACATCGTGCGCGAGCAATGGCAGAACGTGTGGCCGCGCATCCGGAACTTCCGCTTCGACGATCCGGCGGGCGCGCTGGCCGGCGACGCCGGATGGGTGGCGGCGAGCTGGTCGTCCGACGCCACCGGGCCCGACGGCCAGGCGTTCATGCGCCACGGCCGCGCCACGTTCGTCCTCGCGCGCCGCGACGGCCGCTGGGTCGCCGTCCACAGTCACGTCTCGCTGCTCCCCACCCAGTCCGAGAGCGCTCACGGCCGTCTCTGACCGTCCGCCGCTCCGGCGCCGCGGCAGGGTCACAGCGCAGCGCCCGGTCAGCGGATCTGGCGGTACCGGAAGCAGTCCACGAGGTGGTCGTTGACCATGCCCGTGGCCTGCATGAACGCGTAGCAGATGGTGGAGCCCACGAAGCGGAAGCCGCGCTGCGCGAGATCCCGGCTCATCGCGTCCGACGCAGCCGTGCGCGCGGGCACACCGCGGAGCGTCTTCCGCGCGTTCCGGATGGGCCGCCCGCCGACGAAGCCCCAGACGTAGGCGGCGAAGCTGCCGAACTCGCGCTGGACCTCGAGGAAGGCCTGGGCATTGCCGATGGTGGACGCGACCTTCAGCCGGTTCCGCACGATGCCGGGATCGGCGAGGAGCCGTTCCACCTTCCGCGCGTCGTAGCGCGCGATGCGCCCGGCGTCGAAGCCGTCGAACGCGCGCCGGTAGCCCTCCCGCTTGCCCAGGATCGTCTCCCACGAGAGGCCGGCCTGCGCGCCCTCCAGGATCAGCATCTCGAAGAGGCGCCGGTCGTCGCGCAGCGGCACGCCCCACTCGCGGTCGTGGTACTCGATCGAGGCCTCGGTGCGCGCCCACCCGCACCGCCGCCGCTCGGCGCGGGCGGTCACGATGCGCGGCGCCGGCGGCGCCCTCGAACCCGGCGAGGAGGGTCGCGGCCTTCGCCTTCACCGCGGCGACGTTCCTGAGCTTCACGTCCTCGTAGCCGCGGATGTCCTCGGGGAGCGCCGCCACCTCGGCGACCCGGCCCGCGGTGTCCGGCGCGAGCCGCGCCAGCGCCCGCGCGAGCGTGTCCCGGTACCACGGGACCAGCCGGCGCTCCTCGCGGCGGACCCGCGCGAGCCCGCACGGGTCGAGCGGCGTGCCGCGAAGCCGCCGGCCCGCGCGCAGCAGCCGGAGGGCCGGCGTGAACCACGGCCCGAGCGCGAGCTTCCTGTCCATCCCGAGGGCGCGAAGCATCGGCGGATGGAAGTGGTACGTGACGCGGGTCGGCGACGTGAAGATCCGGCGCGTGTCCCGCCGGATCCACGGCAGGAGGTGAAGCCGCGCCACTTCGTACTCGTCCTTGTAGGCCATGAGCTTGTGGAGGCCCCGGATGGCCGCATGCGTGATGGCGCCGGTCGTGCCCAGCGCCGCGCGCTCGCGGCCGGCGACCTCGCAGCAGCGCGTCCACGTAGCGCCCAGCGTAGCGGACGTCCTGGTAGTCGATCAGCTCGGCGATCCGGATCGCCACGAGCCGCCGCGACTCCTCGTCGAGGTCGGCGCACCGCGCGGCGAGATCGGCATGAGCGCGGCGGCCCCGCGCCGAGAGCGGCGCGAGCGACCGGGCCAGCCGCTCCTCGTACGGCGGCAGGTCGGGCGGGGAGCCGGGGTAGCCCGACACGAACGTGCCGATCCTGAGCCCCGCCTTCCGGTCCCGGCGGTTCTGGTCGAGCGGCAGACGCACGAGCGCCTGCACGCCCGAGAGGTAGACGAGGCCCTTGTCGCGGAGGTAGCGGTCGTCGAGGGTGATCGGCTCGGCCCGCGTCGTCACAGGGTCTCCGTCAGCGCCTGATGTCGGTCCGAAGCCAAGGCGCCCTATGTGGCCGTGCCGCTACGGAAAAGCGCGGGGCCGGAGCCCGGACAGGCCCCGGCCCCGCGAGCGGGATCTAGCCCTTCTCGACCATGTAGAGGTTGCGCAGCATGTTGATGTAGATGTTGCCGTCCACCACGAGCTGCCCCTGCTTGTTCTTCTCGATGCCCCGGACCCAGGGCTTGGCCGCCGCGTACCGGATGACCCAGGCCACGGGCACGTAGCCCACGTCCTGCTGCATGAGCTCCTCGGCCCGCTTGTAGTGGTCCAGGCGCTTCTTCGGGTCGCGCGTGTCCCGGCCGGCTTCCAGCTCCTTGTCGAAGGCGTCGTTGACCCAGGCCTGGCGCTTGCCCGTCGTGCGCTTGCCGTAGAACGTGTCGAAGTACTCGTTGTGCGGGTCCGGGTAGTCCATGAACCAGCGGATCCACACGAACTGGAGGTCCTGCTTCCACAGCCGCTCGCGGAACACGCGCTGCTCGAGCACCTCCAGATCCGTCTTCATGTTGAGGCTGTCCAGCAGCACGGCCTGCACCGCCTCGGCAAGGGGCTTGCTGCCCAGCCCCTCCTCGCGCATCGACAGCGTGATCTTCGGCCAGTTCTTGCCGCCCTCGAACGGCGTGCCCTTGAGCTGCTCGATCGCGAGCTTCTTGTCGTACTTCTGGATGGCCTTGATCTTCGCGTCGTCGAGCGCGCCCGGGAAGCCGGGCGGGATCATCGACCACGCGGGGGTGGCGAAGCCCTGGCTCACCTTGACCACGTTCTCGCGGTCGATGGCGTGGGCCACCGCCCGCCGCACCTTGACGTTGTCGAACGGCGGCTTGGTGACCTGCGGCAGGAGGTACCAGGTGCCCGGGTACGGATAGACGAACACGTCCTTCTGCATGCGCGGGTCGGACTGGAGCTTCTTCAGGTCGCCCGACTGGAGCCACGTCATGTCGAGCTCGTTGTTCTCGTAGGGCAGCGCCCCCGCCTGGAGCGGGATGATCGGGATCACGACCTTGTCCAGCGTGATGTTCTTCGCGTCGAAGAAGTGGGGGTTCTTCCTGAGCACCATCTGCTTGTGATGCTCCCACTGCTCGAGGATGAACGGCCCGTTGGACACGATGTTGCCGGCCTCCGTCCACTTGTCCCCGTGCTTCTCCACGGCGCCCCGATGGGCGGGGAGCGCCGCGATGTACGCGGCGAGCACCGGGAAGTAGCCGCGCGGGCCCTCGAGCGTCACCTCGAGCGTCCAGTCGTCCTTGGCCTTCACGCCGACCTCGGCGGCGTCCTTCATCGTGCCCTTGTTGAACGCCTCGCCGTTCTTGAGGTCGTAGAGGAAGGCCGCGTAGGGCGCCTTCGACTCCGGGTCGAGCTGGCGCTTCCACGACCACTCGAAGTCCTGGGCGCGGACCGGCGCGTTGTCGGACCAGCGGCTGTCCTTCCGGATCGTGAACGTCCAGGCGGAGCCGTCCTTGTTGCTCTGCACCTTGCTCGCCAGGTACGGCTCGGCAACAAAATCGACGTTGAACGTCATGAGTCCGGCGAAGAGCGACGGCACGCCGGAGCAGTACAGGTTCTTGTTGTAGTCGTGGCTGGAGGGATCCTGCTGCCAGGAGCCCCCTCCCCCCATCCGGAAGACCTGCTCCCGGGCGAGCTTCTCGCCGGGCTTGAGCTGCGGCTTCGCCGCCTCGGCGGGGCGAGTGGAGAAGCCGAGCCCTCCGAAGGCGGCCATCGCGCCGACCACGCCGAGGAAGTGGCGCCGATCCAGGCCGATGGCGGCCAGGCGCTCGGACATGAGCTCGAGCTGTTCGTCGGGAATGCGCATACGGAAGCCTCCTTGGTTGCCGCGTCCGCTATCGGACGACGGGGTTGATGTTCGTCGCGGCCGCCGTCGGCGGTCGTGTCCACGGCATTTCCATGACCCTCGCGGCCGCCGTCGGCGGTCGTGTCCACGGCATTTCCATGACCCTCGCGGCCGCCGTCGGCGGTCGTGTCCACGGCATTTCCATGACCCTCGCGGCCGCCGTCGGCGGTCGTGTCCACGGCATTTCCATAACCGTCGCCTCGCCTTCGGCTCGGCTCCTACTTCATTTTGGGGTCGAGGGCGTCTCGGACGCCGTCACCGAAGAAGGTGAACGCGAGCATCGTGATCCCGATGGCGATCGACGGGAACACGCAGAGGTGCCAGTACGAGCGCAGGTATTGCTGGTTCTCGCCGACCATCTGCCCCCAGGACGGGGTGGGCGGATTGATGCCCACGCCGATGAAGGACAGCGCGGCCTCGGTGAAGATCGCCTCGGGAATGCCGAAGCTCACCGCCACCACGATGGGCGTGAGCGCGCTGGGCAGCACGTGCCGTGTCATGACGCGGATGAAGCCGGCGCCGAGGGCCCGGGCGCCCTCGACGAACTCCTTCTCCTTGATCGAGAGCACCTGGGCGCGCGTCTGTCGGGCGATGCCGACCCAGCCGGTGAGGCCGATGGCGATGAAGATGTTGGTGAGCCCCGCCCCCAGCATCGACATGATGAGGATGACGAACAGCAGCCGGGGGAAGGCGTACATCACGTCGATGAAGCGGGTGAGCAGCAGGTCGATCCGGCCGCCCGACGTAGCCCGGCGACGAGGCCGATCGGCACGCCGATGGCGACCACGATCACCTGGGCGCCGAGGCCGACGAGCATCGACACCCGCGCCCCGTAGATCATGCGCGAGAGCATGTCGCGGCCGAGCTGATCCGTGCCGAGCGGGTACTCGCGCGTCGGCCCCTCGTTGAGGCGGCCGAAGTTCGGCTTCGTGTAGGAGTACGGGGCCACCCAGTCCGCGAAGATGGCGACGAGGCAGAGCACGATCACCACGCTGCCGCCCGCCACCGCCAGCTTGTTGCGGAGCAGGCGCCGCCAGGCGTCCTGCCAGAGGCTGGTGCCCCGGACGCGGGGCACCGCGATCGCGGGCAGGCGTCTCCTCGACGGCTGGGTGCGTCGCCACGTCAGTCGCCCCATCGGGTCAGTACTTGATGCGGGGGTCGATGAACCCATACGCGAGGTCGACGAGCAGGTTCATGATGGCCAGGAAGACGCCGTAGATCAGCACCACCGCCATGATCATCGGGTAGTCGCGGCCGGTCATCGACTGGACGAAGAAGCGTCCCATGCCCGGCACGCGGAAGATGGACTCCACGAAGAACGAGCCCGTGCCGATCGCCGCGAACATGGGCCCGAGGAGGGTCACCACCGGGATCAGCGCGTTCTTGAGCACGTGCTTGAGGACCACGGGCCGCTCGGCGAGGCCCTTGGCGCGCGCGGTGCGGATGTAGTCCGAGCGGATGACCTCGACCATGCTCGATCGGGTGAACCGGGCGATGATCCCGAGCGGGCCGAGGGCCAGCGCCACCGCGGGCAGGACCCAGTCGCGGGGCGAGCCCCATCCGCCGGTCGCGAACAGCGGGATGACGAACGAGAACAGCACGATCAGGAAGACGGCGAGGACGAAGTTCGGCAGGCTCACGCCGAGCGTGGCCAGGCTCACGCACACGTAATCCCACGAGCGATTCTGGTAGACGGCGGCGAGGATCCCGAGGGCGACGCCCCCCGTCACCGCGATCGCGAGGGCGAGGCTCCCGAGGAGCAGCGACACCGGGAACGTGTCGACGATGATCTCCGACACGGTCCGCGTCTGGTAGATGAACGACTGCCCGAAGTCCCCGCGCACGATCTTGGTGAGGAAGATCCAGAACTGCTCGTAGAGGGGCTTGTCGAGCCCGTAGGCCCTGGCCAGGTTCTTCTGCGCCTCCGGAGACAGCGGGTTGGCCCCCTCGGCGACGGGGTCGAGGGGACTCCCGGGAGTGGCGTGCATCACCAGGAAGGTGACCAGCGCCATCGCGAGCAGCGTCGGGACCAGCCAAGCAAGGCGGTAGATCGCGTAGCCGAGCACCGGACCTCCCGGAACCCCTTGAAATGCTGCCCGAACTATCCGGCAAGGCCGTCGCGAAGTCAAGAACGGCGCGGCTCTTCCGGGATGGTATCCTCACGCCGGATGGCGACCGTTTCCCTCACTGTCCTGCCCGATTCCCGCACGCTCCAGGTCGAAAGCGGCACCAGCATCCTGAAGGCGGCGCACGGCGCCGGCGTGGACATCACCGCCACCTGCGGGGGCCGCGGCCGCTGCACGTCCTGTCGCGTCAAGTTCGTCGCCGGCACGGCGCCCCCGCCCACCGTGATGGACGAGCTGCAGCTCGGCGACGACCTGGTCCGCGAAGGCTACCGCCTGTCCTGCCAGTGCCCGGTCACCGCCGCGATCACGGTGCAGGTGGCTCCCCCGCTCGACGAGCGGAGCTTCCAGATCCTGGGCCCGGGGCCGGCGCCGGGGGCCGGCCGCGTGACCATCGCGGCCGGCGTCGACAAGCGCATGGTCGCGGTCACCCTGTCCAAGGACGAGCACCAGCAGACCTCCGACCTGGAAGCGCTCGAGGCGGCCCTCGGCGGGCCCGGCATGCCCGTGGCCGGGGACGTGCTGAAGGGGCTGCCGCAGGCGCTCCGCGAGTACGCCGGCCAGGCCACGGTCACCACGTTCGCGGGCTCGGTCATCGCCGTCGAGGCCGGCGACACCGCGCTCCTGAAGTTCGGGCTCGCCGTGGACGTGGGCACCACGAGCGTGGTCACGACGCTGATGGAGCTCGAGTCCGGGGAGCAGCTCGGGTCGGTCTCGAGCCTGAACCCGCAGGCGGTGTTCGGCGGCGACCTCATGTCGCGCATCGCCTTCGCGCAGTGGAACCCCGGGAATCTGAAACGGCTCCAGACGCGGATCGTGGGGCTCCTCAACCAGCACGTCGAGCAGCTCACCGCGGACACCGGCGTCCTCGCCAAGTGGATCTACAAGGTCGTCGTGGTCGGCAACACGTGCATGCACCACATCCTGCTCGGCATCGACCCGACCCACGTGGGGCTCGCGCCCTATGCCCCGGTGGTGCGCGCGCCGGTGACGCGCGCGGCGCGCGAGCTCCACCTGCGCGTGCACCCGGAGGCGCGGGTGTGCTTCCTGCCCCTCGTGGCGGGCTTCCTCGGCGCCGACGCGGTGGCGGTGGCGCTCGCCACGCGCATCGGCGACACGCCGGAGCGGCGGATCGCGGTGGACATCGGCACCAACGGCGAGGTGCTCCTGGGCTCGAGCGAGCGCCTGTGGGGCTGCTCGGCTCCCGCCGGCCCCGCGCTCGAGGGCGCGCAGATCCGCCACGGCATGCGGGGCGCGCTGGGCGCCATCGACCGCGTGTGGATCGAGGACGGCGACCTCCGCCTCCACACGATCGGCGACGCGGCGGCCCAGGGCATCTGCGGCTCGGGCATCGTGGACGCCGTGGCCGTGCTCCTGGACGCCGGCGTGATCGACTGGACGGGGCTGATCGACGTGGACGGCCGCGCGCGGCTGCCCGCGCCGCTCCGCTCCCGCGTGGAGATGCGCGGGGAGGACCGCGTGATCGTCCTTGCGCGGGCCGGCGAGCACGGCGCCGCCCACGAGATCGTGCTCGGTCAGGACGACGTCCGCCAGGTCCAGCTCTGCAAGGGGGCGATCGCCTCGGGGGCGGCCATGCTCCTCCGTGTGGCCGGCATGACGCCCGATGACGTGTCGGAGCTGATGCTGGCCGGCGGTTTCGGCAACTACCTGTCGATCCGGAGCGCGCTCCGGATCGGCCTCGTCCCCGCCGTGCCCGAGGCGCGCATCCGCTACGTGGGCAACGCGGCGGCGCTGGGCGCCCAGCTCGCGCTGGTGTCGGAGGCCGAGCGCGCGCGAGCCGAGGAGGTGGCGCGGCGGATCGAGCACGTTTCGCTCGCCGCGCACCCCGACTTCCAGGACGTGTTCGTCGACTGCATGAACTTCCCGCGGGACCCGGACCCGCGATGAAGCTCCCCGCCGGCCTCGTGGGCGCGGGCGTGGGCCCGCGCGTGGCGACGATCGACGCGCGCTGGCTCATGGCCTACGCGGCGGCGCTCGGCGAGACCGACGCCGGGTACTTCGACACGCGGCGCGACGTCGGCATCCTCGCGCATCCCCTCTTCCCGGTGTGCTACGAGTGGCCGCTCGCCCTGGAGATGCGCGCGCAGCTCCCCGAGGCCATCGCGCTCCGCGGCGTGCACGCGACCCACGACCTCCGGCTTCGTCGCCTTCCGCGCGCCGGCGATCGCCTCGCCCTGCGCGCCGCCGTCGTCGCCGTGGCGCCGCGCCGCTCGGGCGCGTACGTGCTGAGCCGCTACGAGGCGGTCGACGCCGCGGGCGAGGTGCTGAGCGTGACGGAGTACGGCAGCGTGTACCTGGGCGTCGAGTGCGAGCCGGAGGGTGCGGCCCTGCCCGGCGCCCCGGACGCGGACGAGGACGCCCCGCCCGCGTGGTCGGAGCCGGTGACGGTGTCGGCCGGGCTCGCCCACGTCTACACGGAGTGCGCGCGGATCTGGAACCCGATCCACACCGACCCCGCGGTGGCGGCCCGCGCCGGGCTGCCCGACATCATCCTGCACGGCACGGCCACGCTCGCCCTCGGCGTGTCGCGCACGCTCCACCGCGCCGGCGCCAGCCCCTCCGGGGTGTCGCGCGTCACGGGAAGCTTCCGGGCGATGGTCCCGATGCCGTCGACGCTCGCCATCGAGGGCTATCCCGCGGAAGCGACGGCCGAGGGCGCGCGGCTGCCCTTCCGGGCGCGCGTGGCGGGCGGACGCCCGGCGATCCGCGACGGCAGCGTGTGGCTGCGTCCTCGAACGGGATCGTGAATGAATGGCGAGACGGCACGGCGCGGGTCCGCAGAAGCGCGGTGTCGGCCCGCGCGCTGAAGCCGCAATCCGCATTCCTTCACACCCCCGAAGCGAAAGGACATCAGGCCGATGACGAAGCGAGAGAGGATCGCGGCGGCGCTGCGGCGGGAGCCCACCGACCGGCCGCCCTACGCGTTCTGGCGCCACTTCCCGAGCACCGACCGATCGCCCGCCGCGCTGACCCAGTCCACGCTGCGCTTCCACGAGCGCTACGGGTCGGACTTCCTCAAGGTGACGCCGGCCGGCGGCTACGCCGTCGAGGACTGGGGCTGCGTGGAGAGCGACGAGGTCGCGCCCGACGGCCACCGCCCGTGCGCGCGCCACGGGATCAACGCGCCCGAGGACTGGAAGCGCGTCCGGCCCGTCGACATCTCGTCGTCGGGCTGGGGCACCCACCTGGAGTCGGTGCTCCGCTGCGTCGTCGATCGCCGCGCCGACGGCCCCGTCATGCCGACGGTGTTCAGCCCGCTGTCGCTGGCGCGGAAGCTCGCGGGCGATCGCCTGAAGTACGACCTGGTCGAGAACACGCAGACGGTGGTGGACGCGCTGGAGGCGATCACCGAGACCATCCTGGCCTTCGCGGAGGCGTGCTTCAAGGAAGGCGCGGAGGGCTTCTTCTACTCCATCCAGGCGGCGAGCGCCGACTTCCACACCGAGGAGGAGTACGCGCGGTTCGGCGAGCCCTACGACCGCCGCATCCTGGAGGCGGTCGGTCCGCGCTCGATCCTGACCGTGCTCCACTGCCACGGCGAGCGCCTCATGTTCGATCGGCTCGCCGCGCTCCCCGCCGACGCCTGGAACTGGGACGACCGCCGCGCCGGGCCCACGCTGTCCGAGGGCAAGGCCATGGTGCGCGGCGCCGTGATCGGCGGGCTCAACCAGTGGACCACGCTGAAGGACAGTCCCCCGCCCGACGCCCGCGCCGAGGCGCAGGACGCGATCGCGCAGTGCGAGGGCGCCGGTCTCATCCTGGGCGCGGGCTGCGTCCTGCCGACCGGCCACTCCGACGCGACGCTCGTGGAGCTGGTGAAGTCCCTGGGCGGCGAGGTGAAGCTGGCCGGCATCCCGCCCGCGTGAGCGCGTCGGCCGCGGGCATCGATTCCGCGTGAACCCGTGAGCCGGCGCGCCTGACATCCACGGTGTCGAGAGCTGACACTCCCGCGCCCGGCTGGGCCCACGTCCGCCGCGACGGCGCGCGCCGCGGACGCGCGATCAAGCACTTGGCGCGCTGCGCCGCCGTCATCCCTCCACGCCGAACGAGGCCCTCCGCAAGGTGATGGCGAGGCCGCTACTTCGCGACGTTGAAGCGGAAGTGGCAGATCTCGCCGTCCTGCACGACGTAGTCCTTCCCTTCCAGGCGGAACTGGCCGCGCTCGCGGACGGCGGCCATCGAGCCGCCGGCGGCCACGAGCTCCTCGTAGCCCACGACCTCGGCGCGGATGAATCCGCGAGCGATGTCGGAATGGACGGCGCCCGCCGCGTCCTGGGCGCGGGTGCCCTGCGGCACCGACCACGCGCGCACCTCGTCCTCGCCCACGGTGAAGAACGAGATGAGCCCGAGCAGGTCGTAGCAGTCGCGGAGCACGCGGACGATCGCCGGCTCGGCGAGGCCCAGGTCGGCGAGGAACGCCGCCTGCTCCTCGCCGGCGAGCTGGGCCACCTCGGCCTCGATCACCGCTGAGACCCAGCCGAGCCGCGTGCCCGGCCGGCGCGCGACCTCCTCGAGGTCGAAGCTCTGCGCGAGGGTCCCGCCCCGCGCGATGTCCTTCTCGGAAAGGTTCAAGCAGTGCAGGATCGGCTTCTGCGAGAGGAACGTGAAGCCGCGGATCACGCGGAGGTCGTCCTCGGAGAGGCCCGCGGCGCGGATCGCCGTCTCCGCCTCGAGGGTGGGTTTGAGCGTGGAAAGGACGGCCTGCTCCCGCACCTCGGCGTCCACCTTCTTCTTCCGGATCGACACCTCCAGCCGCTCGAGCCGCCGCTCCACCACCTCGAGGTCGGCGAGGATCAGCTCGGTCTCGAGGTCGACGATGTCGGCGCGCGGGGTGGCCGCGGCGCCCGCGGCGTCGGGGAAGGCGCGCACCACGTGCAGCAGCGCGTCGGCGTTCCTGAACTCGCGCGCGTCGAGCCCCTGGCGCTCGCCCTTCTCGATGCCCGCGAGGTCCACGACCTCGAAGCTCGCGAACGTCGTCTTCTTCGGCGTGAACAGCGCGGACAGGCGGTCGACGCGGGTGTCGGGCACGCGCGCCACGCCCACGTGCAGCTCGCCGCGCGTCCCCCCGAACGAGGAGGTGGCCACGCTCTGACCGGTCAGGAGGTTGAACAGCGAGGTCTTCCCGCTCTTCGGAAGGCCGACGAGGCCGATCTTCATGGAGGCCACATGCTACCATGCCGCCGTGATGGCCGGGGCGCCGCCGCGCGATCGCGTCGCCGGACGGCTCGAGGCGTCGGCCGAGCGCTGACCCCCTCGTGTCCGCCATCCGCTCCCTGGACGTTCCGGGCGCGCTCGTCGCGCTCCTCCTCGCCGCGCTGTGGGGCGGCAACCCCGTCGTGGTGAAGCTCTCGCTCGCCGACGCGCCGCCCCTTCGCCTCGCCGCGATGCGCTTCGCCCTCGGCGGGCTCACGATCCTCGCGTGGGCGCTCTGGACGCGGCGGAGCGGGCTCCTCAGGCTGCGCCCCGGCGAGGGGCGCGCCATCGTGTCGCTCGGCCTGATCTTCGCCGTCCAGATCGGCCTGATGAACGTGGGGCTCGACCTGACCACCGCCGCCCACGGGGCGGTGCTGCTGAACTCCTACGCGATCCACACCGTCGTGCTCGCCCACTTCTTCGTGCCCGGCGACCGCATGTCCGCGGCGAAGATCGGCGGCATCGCCATCGCCTACGCGGGCATCCTCCTGCTCTTCGGGCGGGACCTGTCCTTCTCGAGCGGCACGCTCATGGGCAACGTCGTGGTGATGGTGAGCGCGTTCCTCCTCGGCGAGCGCACCGTGTACACGGCCCGCGCGGTCCAGCGCTTCGACCCCGTGAAGCTCCTCCTGGGGCAGGCGGCCATCGGCACCGCGTGCTTCCTCGCCGCCAGCCTCTGGCTCGAGCGGGCCGAGCCCACGCGCTACACGTGGTCGCTGGCCGCCAGCCTCCTCTATCAGGGCCCCATCGTGGCCGGCTTCAACTTCATCGTGAACGCCTGGCAGCTCCAGGTGTATCGTCCGAGCGCGCTCGCCGCCTGCGCGCTCACCTCGCCCCTCTGGGGCGTGCTGCTCGCGGCCACGCTGGCGCGCGATCCCCTCACCCCTGCGCTTCTCGCGTCGAGCGGGATGGTGGTGGCCGGCATGTGGCTGGCCACCCGACGGTGATCCGTCATGCGATTCGTCCGCCACGCGGTCCGGCTCCTCCCGATCCTGGTGGTGTGGGGCATCCTGGCCGGCGGGCCGCGCGCGCTTCCCGCGACGGCCCAGCCCACCGCGGCGCCGCCCGACGCAACCGTCGAGGCGCTCTTCCGGCGTCTCGCCACCATCAAGGGCACCCCGGGCGCCGGTCCCGCGCCGCCGCTGGCCATCCGCTCGCGGCAGGAGACGCGGCGGTTCATCGACGCCGAGCTGGCCCGGCGGTACACGCCGACCCGGCTGGAAGCCGAGCGGAAGTCGATGGTGGCCTGGGGCGTGATCCCGCCCGACTTCGACCTGCGCCGGCTCTTCGTGGACCTGATGGAGGAGCAGATCGCCGCCTACTACGACGCCCGCGCGAAGACCATGGTGGTGGGCGACTGGCTGGGCCCGGCCGAGCGCGCCGCCGCGCTCCTGCACGAGCTGGTGCACGCCCTCCAGGACCGGCAGATCTCCCTCGACGCCTTCCTCACGCCCGTCGAGGGCGAAGGCGATCGCGTCCTCGCCCGCCAGGCGCTGATCGAGGGCGAGGCGGTGGGCGTGATGCTCGACGTCGATGATGTCGGCCTCGGGCGCCGACCTCGCCTCCCTGCCCGACGTGAACGCGATCCGCGGCCAGATCGTGGCTGGCTCGCTCGGGCCGGTGATCCAGCGCGCCCCGCCGTTCCTCCGGGACCTCCTGCTCTTCCCCTACGTCGAGGGGCTCAGCTTCGTGCACGCGTGGCGCAAGCGGAACCCGTGGTCGGCGGCGGCGAGCCTCTACCGCGACCCGCCGCGCTCGAGCGCCCAGATCCTCCACCCCGAGCAGTACCTCGACACGCGGCGGGACCCCGTCGCCATCGCCCTGCCGAGCCTCGACGCCCAGCTTCCCGGCTTCACCCACGTGATCGAGGACGAGCTGGGAGAGTTCGGCCTCGGCGCCGTCCTCGGCCTGCACCTGGGCGACGCGGCGGGACGCCACGCCGCCACGGGCTGGCGCGGCGACCGCTTCCGCGTGTGGCAGGAGGCGGGAGGCCGGTTCGCCATCGTCGCCGTCATCGTCATGGAGAGCGCGACGGAGGCGAACGCGCTGGCCCTGCACTTCTCCGGGGTGGTCGAGAAGCGCCACCCCGAGCTGGCGCGCCGCGGCGTCCCGCGGGGCGGCACCCTCGTGACGTGGACGGAGGCGGGCCGGGCCTTCGCGGTGGAGCGGCGGGGCGTCGAGGTGCTCCTGGTCGAGGAGGCGCCGGCCGCGACCGTCGACGGCATCCGCGCCGCGGTCTGGCGCGCCCGTCCCGCGACGCCTTGACGCTGCCCGCCGCCCTCGCGTAGCGTCGGCCCATGCCGACCCGGCCGGCGCGCGCGCTCGAGGTGGTGGCGAACCCGCATCCCGACCGCGACTACGAGGTCGCGCTCGAGATCCCCGAGTTCACCTGCCTCTGCCCGGTGACCGGCCAGCCGGACTTCGCCACCATCCGCATCCGCTACGTGCCCGACCAGCACCTCGTGGAGCTCCGGTCGATCAAGCTCTACATCTGGTCGTACCGCGACGAGGGCGCCTTCCACGAGGACGTGACCAACCGCATCCTCGACGACTTCGTCGCCGCGGGCCGGCCCCGCTGGATCGAGGTGGTGGGCGACTTCAACGTGCGCGGCGGGATCAAGACCGTCGTCCGCGTCTGCCACGGCAAGCGCCCCGACCTCTGAGGATCGGCACCCGCTCGGATCAGCCGGCCAGGGACAGCAGGACCATCCCCGCGAGCATGACCACCGCGCCGGGGAGGATCTCCCGCACGGTCTGCCGCTCGCCGAAGAACACCGCGCCCACGCCGAGGGCGAAGAGGATCTCCACCTGCTTCACCGCCTCGACGTAGGAGGACAGCGTGAGCAGGTACGCGATCCCCTGCGTCACCGTCGTGAGCGACGCGAAGAACCCCAGCCCCAGGAACGCCTTCCAGTGCCGCGGCACCTCGGCGAAGCGCCGCCACGAGGTGTAGAGCACCAGCGGCGTGATCAGGAGGCTCGCCGCCACGTAGCCGCCGAGCGTCCCCATGTACGGGTCGGAGAGCTGCATCGCCTACTTGATCGTCACCACCGACGGCGCGAAGAAGCACGCGGCGAGGAGCGTGTAGCGCATGCCCGGGTCGGTGAAGAGCACGGCCAGCGGCGCCCACGGCGAGATGCGGGCGCGGTGCACGTTCAGCAGGTACACCCCGACCATCGACAGCAGCACGCCGGCGATGCCCAGCGCGGTGGGCCGCTCCCGGAGCGTGACGTAGCCGAGCCCGAGGAGGATGAGCAGGCTCACCTTCCAGAGCGCGGTGACCATCGAGATCTGCGAGAGCTTGAGCGCCTTGGAGAGCGCCAGCGTGGAGATGCACTGGCAGACCGCGAACACCGCGCAGGCGGCGGCGAACCCCGGCTTCACCTCGAGGGGGCGCCCGCGGCCGTAGACGTTCCAGGCGACGAAGGCGGCGGCGAACGGAAGCAGGAAGGTGAAGCGGCCCCAGACGTTGATGTACTCGTCCAGCGAGTGCCCCAGCCGTTTCATCACCGTGTTCCGCAGCACCTGGCAGAGCGCGGCGGTGACGGCCAGGGCGAACCACATTGCGCGATTCTACATGAGCGCTCCGGGATAGGAGGCGGGGTCCACGCTCACGCCGGGGAAGATCCCCGCCCCGCGCGGCACGCCCAGGTGCCGGTCCGCGACCTCGGCGAAGAGATGGCGGAAATCGGTGGTGACGGCGAGGTCGCGGCCCTCGAAGAGCTGCTCGCGCGCGAGGCCGGGCCACCGCCCGAGCACGCGTCCGCCCACCACCGTCCCGCCCAGCGTGAGCATCGCCGTGCCGTGGCCGTGGTCGGTGCCGCGGTTGCCGTTCTCGCGCACGGTACGGCCGAACTCGGTCATGGTGAGCACGAGCACGTCGGACATGCGCTCGCCGAGGTCCAGGTCGAAGGCGGCCAGCCCCTGGGCGAGATCGCCGAGGCGCGAGGCGAGCTGACCCGCGCCCGCCCCCTGGGCGGCGTGGGTGTCCCAGCCCCCAACGTCCACGAACCCGACCTCGAGGCCCACGCCCATCTTGATGAGCTGCGCGAGCTGTCGCAGGCTCTCACCGAGCCGGCCACGCGGGTAGACCGCGCCGTTGGCCGGCGCCTGGCGCTCCGGCTCGGCGGCGCGCAGCGCGCGCATGGCCTCGAACGCCTCGCGCCCGGCCGCGCCCACCGCGCCCGCGGCGCTCCGCTCGTAGAGCGCCTCGAAGTCGCGCCGCATCCCGCCCGCCGCCTGCTGTCCCTCGCGCCCGACCTCGAAGTCCGAGACGGCGGGAAAGGCCAGCGCCGCGGCGGTCCCGCGCAGGCTCCGGGGCAGCACCGGGCCGATCGCGACCCCGCGGAAGCTCGACGGCGCCGGCGGCCGCGTGGCCGAGAGCGCGCGGGAGAGCCAGCCGTCCGGCGTGCTCTTCACGCCGGGCGTCGCCGTCTCCATGTAGTCCTGCGCGTCGAAGTGCGAGCGCGTGGCGTGGGGCGAGCCGCAGGCGTGCACCGCGGCGAGGCGCCGCTCCTGCCACGCGGGCAGCAGCGGCGCGCACGCGGGATGGAGACCGAAGAATCCGTCGAGGTCGATGGCCGCCTCCGCGCCCGGCGGGCCCGGGCGCGGGATCGCGATGGTGGCGCGGGCGCCGTAGTAGGAGGCGTCGCCGTACGGCACCACCATGCTGAGGCCGTCGGCGGCGCCGCGCTGGAAGATGGCGATCAGCGTCTTCACGCGCCGGCCGGGCGTGGCGGCCGCCGCCCGCACCAGGAACGGCGGCACCGTGCCCAGACCGAGGAGCGCGAGGGCGCCGGCCTTCACGAACGCGCGCCGGCCGAGCGCGCTCATCGCCGCTGGAATTCCGGCGAGGCGATGGCGAGCGCGACCACGCGCGCGAGGTCGGGCGCCGACCGGCCCTCCCCGCCCGCCGCGAGCCGGCGTGCCATCGTCGCGCGCGTCTCGGCCGAGACCCCGCCCGGCAGCAGCCGCGACACGACCCGCTCCAGCGCCTGGTCGGGGTCCTGTCCCTCGAGGCTCCGGGTGAGCGTCGAGAGGTCCACGCGGACCCCGGGCTGGCGGTTGGCCGCGAGCGCCGCGGCGAAGTTCATCCGGCCGACCAGCCCGCCCGCGTTCACCCAGGCCTCGGCGCGGTCGGCGTACCCGGTGGGAGGCTGCGCCTCGTAGAGCGGCTGCCCGAGCCGGGTGACGGCCCGGGCGAGAGTCGCCGCGCCGCCCCCGACGAGGGCACGCTCGAGCGTCGCCGCGGTCCCGGCGCCCACCGGCTCCGGAAGCTGGCCGCCAAGCGCGCGGACGGCGCTGGCCACCAGCTCGAGCGGAGTCTTCACCTTCGCGCGGAAAGCCGCGTCGGAGAAGAACTCCCGGGACGTGACGATCGACTCCACCACCGCGCGGATATCGCCATCGGTGCGGGCGAAGGTGCGGGCGGCGCGCTCGACCACGGCGGGAGGAGGATCGTCGCTGACGAGCTTCCGCGCCAGCTTGGTGGCCACGAACCGCGCCGTGGACGGATGGCGGGAGAGGATCTCGATCACGCGGACGCCGTCCTGCTCGCCGCCACCCGGGGCGATCACGTGCCCGAGGACCCGCTTGCCGCCGCGGTCGTGGGCCCGGGGCCGGAACACGAAGCGGCCTTCCTCCTGCGGGCGCTCGATGCTCCACCCGGTGAAGCAGCGCGCGACCTCGACCACGTCCTCCTGGGTGTAGCCCCCGTCCACGCCCAGCGTGTGCAGCTCCATCAGCTCGCGGGCGTAGTTCTCGTTGAGCCCGGCCCTCAGGCCCCCCGCGGGCCCCGACGGCAGGTCGGCCCGGACGGAGATCCAGTTGTCGAGGTAGTAGAGCATCGCCGGATGCCGCGCGGTGGCGAGGACGAGGTCCGCGAATCGCCCCAGCGCGTGCGGGCGGATGGCGTCGCGCTCGTAGCTGGTCACCATCCAGCGCACGCTGGACTTCTGCGCGTACACGTTGAAGTGGTTGAACCAGAAGTCGACCATGACCTCCTGGAGCTGGCGCTCGCTCGTCACCGCCCGGGCGATCTTCGCGGCCTGCAGCTCGGCCACGATCCGGCCCGGCGCGCGGTCGGCCGGAGGCGTCTCGCGGAGCGCCGGTGGGCTCATGTCGAGGGCCTGCCGGCGCTGGGCGTCGCTCGGGGAGACGCGCGGATACTCGCGGAGCAGGTCGGAGGTCGCCATCGAGAGCGTCCGGTACGTGGCGAGCGCCTGCTCGGCCGCCGCGTCGGGGATGCTCTCGGGGCGGAGCTGGGCGTCGATGTAGCGGGCCAGGCCCATGGCCCTCACCCGCTCGACGTCGCCCGGGCGCGGCCCGTAGCCGAGCCGGCTCAGCACGTGGACGATGCGGTCGGTCTCGCCGAGCGTCGTGGGCGGAGGCGCGAGGCCGGCGGGCGGCGCCTCCGCGACCGGCGCGGCCGGCGGGACGGTGCCGCACCCCCACCCCGCCACCGCCAGCGCCAGGGCCAGGACGGTCAGTCGCATACGGACGCTGGGACGGAGGGGTGTATCCATTCGTTTACACGTGGCCGTAGCCGCCTCAGACGAACCCGTACGCCGACCATCCGCCGTCGACGGTGAGGATCTCCCCCGTGACGTAGGCGGCCGCGTCCGAGGCCAGGAAGACGGCGATCTCCCCCATCTCCTCGGCGGTGCCCAGCCGGCCCATCGGCGTCCGCCGCACGAGGCGCTCGGTGTCGAGGAGGCCGCGGCCCGAGAGGTCGCGGATCATCTCGGTCTCCACGTAGCCGGGCGCGATCGCGTTCACGCGCACGCCGCGCGCCGCCCACTCGATGGCCATGACCTTCGTCATCATGTCGAGCCCGGCCTTCGGCACGCAGTACGCCAGGCGCTGGGGAAAGGGCATGCGCCCGGTGATCGAGCTCACGTGGATGATCGTGCCACGGCCGCGAGCGAGCATGCCGCCCACCAGGGCCTGGGTGAGCAGGAAGATCGACGTGAGGTTCAGCTCGAGCCCGTAGCGGTAGTCGGCCTCGGCCAGCGACTCCGTGGGCGCCACCACCGTCTTGCCCGCGTTGTTCACGAGGATGTCCACGGCGCCCAGCGCGGCCTCGGCCTCGCGGGCCAGGCGGCGCACGTCGTCGGCGCGGGTGAGGTCCGCGGCGACCGGCACCACCGTAGGCCCCAGCTCGCGGGCGAGGGCGGCGCAGTCGGCCTCGGTGCGGGAGTTCACGACGACGCGCGCGCCCTCGCGCACGTAGGCGCGCGCGATGCCGAGACCGATGCCCTTGGTCGAGCCGGTCACGACCGCGGTCTTGCCCGCGAGCCTCAATGGCTTACGGGAACACCGCGACCTTGATCGACTCCGGGGCGCGATGGGCCTCGAAGGCGGAGGCGATGGCGTCGAGCGCGACGCGGTGAGTGAGAAGCGGCCCCGTGGTCACGGCGCCCGTGGCGAGGAGGCGGATCGCCTCGGGGAACTCGTCCTGGTAGATCATCGAGCCCAGGATCGCGAGCTCGCGGCGCACCACGGGGAAGAAGTGCACGTGCGATGGCTCGTGGGGGAGCCCGGTGAGGACGATCCGCCCGCCCGGGCGCGCCAGCTCCACCGCCTGCTCGACGGCCGCGGCCGTCCCCGCCGTCTCGATCACCAGGTCCACGCCCTCGCGCCCCGAGAAGGCGCGGGCCGCCTCGCCGTGGCCACCGCCCAGCGTGGTCGCGACCGCCTCGGCGCCGACCTTCCGGGCCACGTCGAGCCGCCGCTCCGTGCGTCCCACCGCGAGGACGCGAAGCCCGCTGGCGCGCAGCGCCTGGACGGCGAGGAGCCCCAGCGTCCCCGCCCCCACCACCGCCGCGGACTGGCCCGGACGCGCGTCGCCCCGACGGACCGCGCGGGCCACCACGGCCAGCGGCTCGGCGAACAGGAGCGCGTCGTCGGCAAGGTGGGCGGGCGCGGGCCAGCAGAGGCGCGCGGGCACCCGTACCTCGTCGGCGAAGCCACCGTCCTCGTCGATGCCCACGGTGACGCGGCGGAGGCAGAGGTTCCGGTTGCCCTCGACGCAGAGCGGGCAGTGGCCGCACGCGTAGTTGGGCTCGACCGCGACCTTGTCGCCGGCGCGGACGTTGTCGACGCCGGCCCCCGTCGCCACCACGCGCCCGACCATCTCGTGCCCCATGACGAGCGGGTAGCGTACCGGACGGTCGCCGTTCCAGATGCGGTAGTCGGTGCCGCACAGGCCCGAGCCGATCACCCGCACCACCGCTTCCCCGGGGCCGGGGGACGCCGCCGCCCGCTCCTCGACGGTGAGCGCGCGAGGACCGTGGAGCAGGGCCGCGCGCACGCGCCGGGACTCCGCCGTCATGCCTCAGGCGTACAGCCCGTCGATCACGGACTCGTACGTCTCGCGGATGACCTTGCGCTTGACCTTGAGGGTGGGCGTGAGCATGCCGTTGTCGACCGTGAAGTCCTCGGGGAGGATCTGGAACTTCTTGATCTTCGCGTAGGACTGGAGATCGGCGTTCCGCGTCTCCACGATCTTCGAGACCCGCCCCACCACGCGCGGATGCTTGCAGAGCGCCGTGGCGTCCGGCACGGCGATGCCCTCGGCCTTGGCGAAGGCGGTGAGCTCCTCCGGGTTGAGCGTGATGAGGGCCACCGGGTACGGCCGCTTGTCGCCGTAGACCAGCACCTGGCTGATGAACGGGTCGCCCTTGAGGAGGTTCTCGATGTTCTGCGGAGCGATGTTGATGCCGCCCGCGGTGATGATCAGGTCCTTCTTCCGGTCCGTGATGAAGAGGAACCCATCCTCGTCCATCCGCCCGATGTCGCCGGTGGCGAACCATCCGTCGGACAGGAACACCTCGGCGGTGGCGTCGGGCTTCTTGAAGTAGCCTCGGGCGATGTTCGGGCCGCGGCCCAGGATCTCGCCGTCGGGGGCGATCTTCACCTCGAGGCCGGGCAGCGGCTGTCCGACCGAGCCGAACTTGAAGTGGGTGGGGCGGTTGAACGTGAGGACGGGGCACGTCTCGGTGAGGCCGTAGCCCTCGAGGATCAGGACGCCGGCCCCGTGGAAGAACTGCGCGATCTCCGGAGACAGCGGCGCGCCGCCGGAGACGGCGAAGCGCAGGCGGCCCCCGAGGGCGGCCTGCATCTTCCCGAACACGAGCTTCTCGGCGATCCGGTACTTGAGGCCGAGCAGGCCGGGCACGGGCTGGCGCGCCTGCTTGAGCTTCGAGACCTGCTGGCCCACGGAGACGGCCCAGTGGAAGATCTTCCGCTTGAGCGGCGAGCCCGCCTCCGCGCGCGCGAGGACGCCCGCGTACACCTTCTCGAACACGCGCGGCACCGCGCAGATGAAGTGCGGGCGCACCTCGGGGAGGTTCTCGCGCAGCTTGTCGATGCTCTCGGCGAAGGCGGTGGTGAGCCCCCGGTACACGCCGGTGAAGCTCTCGAGCCGCCCGAACGAGTGCGCGAGGGGCAGGAACAGGAGGTGCACGTCCGCCTCATCGACGGCCATGGTCTGGCCGGACGAGCCGAGCGCGGCCATGTGGTTGCCGTGCGTCTGGACCACGCCCTTGGGAGGGCCGGTGGTGCCCGACGTGTAGACGATGGTGGCCGTCTCGTCCGGCTTGCCCTCGGCGATGCGGCGGTCCAGCTCCTCCCGGACGGCGGCGAGGCCCTGTCGTCCCTGCTCGCGGAGCGCCGCCCACGTGAGGAGCCGGCCCCCGGGCTCCTTGAGGTCGGGCCCGTCGAGGACCACGATCTGCTCGAGGCCGCTCATCTTCCCGCGCACCTCCAGCACCTTCGCGAGCTGGGTGGGGTCCTCGACGATCAGCGTCTTCACGCCGGCGTCGTTGACGATGTACTGGACGAGGTCGGACGGATACGTCGGGTAGATCGGGATCGTCACGCCGCCGATCGAGAAGATGGCGAAGTCGGCCTGCACCCACTCGGGGCGGCCGCCCGCGAGGATCGCGACCGCATCGCCCCGCTTGCGGCCGAGGCCGATGAGGCCGGCGGCGACCTCGCGCACCGCGTCGCCCACCTGGCGCCAGGTCGCGGTCTGCCAGGCGCCCCCGCGCTTCCACTGCTGGGCGGGCTTGTCCCCGCTCTTCCCGACGCGGTCCCAGAACATCTTCGCCAGCGTGTCGTGAGCCATGGTCACCTCCGCATGGTCGCCGGTGACGCTACGCCCGCATCGTTACTGAGCCCCGCGCATCAGACCAATGCCGAACGGTGGGACGGTAGAGGCCCGTGGCGGTTACCGTACCCGGTGAAAGTCATCAGCGGACGACGAGCTGATCCATCTCGATGGCGAGCGAGGCGGCCCGGAAACGGCCGTGCACCTGCGCTCGCGTGCCCTCGGGAGGGATGGCGGCGGCCCGGCCCCCGGCGCGTACGCTGCCCACGGGCATCGCGACCACCCAGACGCCCGCGCGCCCGTCCATCAGCAGGAACATCGGCACCACGTCCTGGTAGGGCGGGTTGCCGAGCACGGTCACCTGCCGGTACTGCGGGGGCCCGGTGACGCCGTCGACGGCCACGCGCGTGTCGTTGTACCGCCAGGGATCGGAGAGGAGCACGCCCACGCTGACCGGATCGCTCGGGTTCTCCGGCGCGGCGGCGGCCGGCCCGGCGCCGCTCCCCGCCGCGAGCGCGAGGGCCACGATCAGCGCGGCGAGCCGCCGGACCCGACCGGACGCCATCACCGCATCGACACGCGGAACGCGTCGATGTAGCTGCCCACCATGTTCCACGTGCCCTCCACCTCCACCCGGTCGCCGGAGCGGATCGCCTGCTGCGGTGGCGCGAGCACGCGCACGTGCGCGCCCGCCTCTATGAGCAGGAACCCCTGGCGGCCCCCCGCCGCGGGCTCGATGAGCCCGACGGTGCCGTGGACGAGGACGGGGCGCCGGTCGAAACGCGCGGAGTCGCGGAGGATCTGCCCGAGCGGCTGGGCCTCGGCGACGCCGGCCACGGAGATCGCGAACGCGAGGAGCCAGGCCGCGATTCGCACGGCTCCCTCACCTCTCCCGGCGCTTCTCCAGGCGTTCTTCCAGCGCGCGGAGCTGCTCGCGAAGCGCCACCACCTCGTCCTTGAGGCTGTCGCCGTCGGCCGGCTTGTCCGGCTTGGCGTCAGCCGCCGGCTCCGGGGCGTGCGGCACCGTCCAGCCCCCGCGCGAGGCCCATTCACGGACCACCCGGTCGACCTCCCGCTGGCTCGTGATGATGGACTCGAGGCTCGACCGGAACGACTTCTGGACGAAGTCCTGCCACACCTCGCCGTGCTTGATGAGCTGATGGAGGAACGACGGCGGGAGCGAGGTGCGGTGGTTGCGCTCCTTCTCGAGGATGATCTGAGCCAGGGTCACCGACGTGAGGTCCTCGCCGGTCGACACGTCGACCACCGAGATCTCCTTGCCGGCGCGGATCAGCTCCTCGAGCTCCTCCAGCGTGACGTAGCGGCTCTCCTGCGTGTCGTAGAGCTTCCGGTTGGAGTACCGCTTGATGACGTACGCCATACGCGGCGAAGTCTAACACCCTGCGTCAGGGGCGACAAGGCCGCGGCCGGCGCGGCCGGCGCGGCAGGCGCGGCCGGCGCGGATGGCCGCGGAACGCTAGGCGCGCTGCGGCGGGGGCCCGGGCGGCTCGGCGGCCGCGGCGAAGCTCGCGAGGACCGCGGCCCCGTCCATCGCCCACGCCCACGGCTCGAGCGCCCACGCCGTCCACAGGCCGACGAGGTCCAGCGGCCGGCGATAGACCACGGGGGTCCGCGACGGCATCACCAGGGCCTCGCCGGTGAGGACCTCCTCGCCCCGCTGGTTCCGGCACACCGTGCGGAGGCGCACGCGGTTCCGCTCGCGGCTGGTCTCGATGACCTGCACGCGGGCCCGGATGGCGTCTCCGAGCTTCACGGGACGCAGGAACCTGAGGTCCTGGGACACGTAGATGGTGCCGGGGCCGGGCAGCCGCGTCCCGATCACGGCGGAGATCAGCCCGGCCGTCCAGATGCCGGGAGCGATCCGCTCCTTGAACGTGCTGTCCGCCGCGTACGCCGGATCGGAGTGGATGGGGTTGTCGTCGCCCACCGCGTCCACGAAGCCCGCGATGTCCCGCTCGGCGGCGACGCGGACGATCTCCGCCTCGTCGCCTTCCTCGATCTGGTCGATCGTGAGCCCGATCATCGCGCCCCGGGCCGCGGTCCCGCGCCGAGGGCCTCTCATGACCCTCGCAGAACACGGTAACCGCCACGGGCCCTTACCGTCCTACCGCTCGGCATTAGTCTGCTGCCCGAGGCTCTGAGCCGGGCGAGGACGGCGTCGAGGCGGTCCTCCACGCCCTCGATCTTCTCCTCGAGCTGGACGATCTGCTGGGCGATACCCGTCACCTGCGCGCGCGACGGCATGCCGAGGCCGGCGAGCCCGGCCTCCTGCTGCTCCGCGGCGGCCTTCTTCGCGGGGCCCGCGCCGGCGAGGAATCCTTCGAGCTGCTTGCCCAGGAGCTTCGCGAAGCTCTCCGTGCCCATCGCCTGCTCGAGGGCCCGCGACCAGGCGGCGATCCACTGGTCGAGGAACTGCTTCCACTGGGTCATCAGCTCGGGCGACGCGGGGCCCTGCGTCATCACCTTCGACCACGCGGCGATCCCCTGGTCCATGAAGGGCTTCCAGAAGGCCTGCGGGTCCAGCGCGGCGGGGGCGCCGGCCATCGGCGGCTGCCCCACCATGCGGAGCCAGGCCTGGGTGCCCTCGTCGATCTGGCGCCGCCACATCTCCATCAGGTCCGTGCCTGCCGCGTCCACCATGACCGTCCCTCCTCTACGACCGGGCCTGGAGCCAGGACGACACCTTCGGCCAGCAGTGCACCGACGCGCCGCGCCCGGCGATGAGCGAGATGTGCCCGCCCGGGAGCTCGATGTACTCGCGATCCGTGCTGCCCACGGCGTCGATGAGCGGCTTGACGCAGCCCGGCGGCGCGATGTTGTCCTCGCGCGCCCCCACCGCCAGCACGGGACACGTGATGCGGCGGAGGTCGACGGGACGGTCGCCCAGGCGCAGCTCGCCCTGGACCAGCCGGTTCTGCTGGTAGAACTCCTTCACCCACTGGCGGAAGAACTCGCCGGGGAACGGCATGTATTCGTTCGCCCACTTGTTGAGCGCGTTGAAGCCGGACACGTACTCCGGGTTCCACAGGTTCCACCAGAGGTTCAGGTTGGTGGACAGGTCCATCGTCGGCTTCAGGAGCTTGAACCCCAGACGGACCATGTCCGCGGGAATGCTGCCGAGGGTGTCCACGTAGCGGTCCACGTCGAAGTACCGCGCGTCCAGCCACTGGCCGAAGAGCCCGACGCGCGAGAAGTCGAACGGGCCGGCCATGTTGATGAAGTTCTTCACCGGGAACTCGGGATGCGTGGCGAGGAAGCTCGCGGACAGCGGCGCGCCCATGCAGTAGCCCAGCACCGACATCTCGCGCGCCCCGGACGACTGCAGCGCCTTGGCGGCGAGCCGGGGCAGGAGCGAGGTCACGACCTCCGTCACGTCGAGGCCATTGTCCTCCGGTCCGAAGATCCCCCAGTCGACCAGGTAGAAGTCGAAGCCCTGGCCGGTCATGAACTCGACGAACGAGCCGCCGCGCATGAGGTCGAAGATATACGGCCGGCTGATGCCGAGGTTGGGCACGAAGAGCAGCGGCGTCCGTACCGTCCGCCGCGAGGCGTACCGGTAGAGCCGGGACTTGTTCTTCTTGTAGATCACCTCGCGCGGCGTGGGCCCGACCTCGGGCTCCTTCGGGTTCATCACCATCTCGCCGAAGTTCTTCATGCGCAGGAAGTTTCGGCTGATCTCCTCGTGCCAGCGCGCGAGCACCTCCGGCGACACGCGGGGGGGATCGAGCGTCATCGTGAACTGTTCGTCCTTCATGCACGCCTCCGGGGATATGCCTTCGTGTGGGGGAGCATCGGGGTCATGTTACATCGTGATGACGCTCTGCGGCATTGCTTTGTGAGCCGAGCCGACATATGGAAATGCCTTGGAACCAGGCCAGAAGACGGTTGCCGGCCATTTTGTGAACGCATATGGAAATGCCTTGGAACCAGGCCAGAAGACGGTTGCCGGCCATTTTGTGAACGCATATGGACATGCCCTGGAACCAGGCCAGAAGACGGTTGCCGGCCATGCGGTAGCCAGAAGTCCGCCATCCGCGGCACGAGAGAGGGGGGGCCGGGCCCCCCCTCGAGAGTTCTAGACTGCGAAGAGCGAGCCCACCTTCATGGCGAGCCCCATGTCGCCCTTGATCTTGAGCTTGCCCGACATGAACGCCATCTGGCCGGAGAGCTTCTTGGTGTCGACCATGTCGAGCCAGTCCTGCGACGACATGGTGAGCGAGAGGTTCGGGTTCGTCCCCGCCCCCGGGTTCACCTGGCACGCGCCGTCCTTGATCACGGCGTGCCAGGTCCCGCCCTGGTCGCCCGTGATGTCGTACTGGATGGTCGCGTCCACGCCCGCGGCCTTGGCCGGCTGGAACTTGCTTCCCATGTTGTCGAAGGTCTCCTTCACCGTCGCCATCGGATCACCCTCCTGTTGGTGTCGACACCCTAGAACGTGAAGAGATCCATGCCGCCCGTCACCGTGAGCACGGCCCCGGTGATGTAGCGGGCGCGCTCCGAGCACAGGAAGGCGATGGCGCTCGCCACGTCGGACGGCTCGCCCTCCTTCTGCATGGCCACGCGCTTGACCATCCGGTCGTACATCGGAGAGAGGTTCGCGTTCGGCCCGATGATGCCGGGCGCGATCACGTTCGCGGTCACGTTGGAGCGCGCGCCCTCGAGGGCCACGGAGCGGGCGAAGCCGATCACGCCCATCTTGCCCGTCGAGTACGCGGTCTGGCCGAACCCGCCCATGAGCCCGGCGATGGAGGCCATGCACACGATCCGCCCCCACCGGCGCTCGCGCATCCCCGGGAAGACGGCTTTCGTGACATTGTAGGTCCCGGTGAGATTGATGGCGAGGTTCTGGTCCCAGGCCGCGTCGTCCATGTCCTTGAGCTGGGCCACCGTGTAGATCCAGCCCGCGTTGTTGACGAGGATGTCCGCCGGCCCCACCTCGCGCTCCGCCCGCGCCACCGCGTCGGCGAGCCGCGCCCGGTCGGTGATGTCCACCTCGTAGCTCGCGGCCACGCCGCCGCCCGCGGTGATCTCCTTCGCCGTCTCCGCGGCGCCCTCGGCGTTCAGGTCGAACACGACGACGCGGCAGCCCTCGGCGGCGAGCGTCAGGCAATCCTCGCGGCCGAGGCTCCGCGCGCCCCCCGTCACCAGCGCCACCTTCCCCGCGATCCCGAGGTCCATGCGCCGGCCCGCGTCATCCGCGAACGGAAACGGACCTTGAACAGCGTGTGCGTCCGGTGAGCCCGCTCATGAATGGTCCTCGCTAGCGGCCGGTAAAGTTCGCCGCCCGCTTCTGGAAGAACGCCTGGATGCCCTCGGCGGCGTCCTCGGTCCGGATCACCTTCTGGAAGGCGCGCGCCTCGATCTCGAGGGCCTGGTCGATCGGCGCGTGGATGCCGTCGTCGACCGCCTCGATGATGAGCCGCGTGGCGATGGGCGCGCGCTTCGCGAGCTCGCGCGCAAGGGCCCTGGCGTCGTCGAGCGTCGCGCCCTCCTTGGCCAGGCGGTTGACGAGCCCGATCCGGTGGCACTCCGCGGCGGGGATCTGCGTGCCGAGGAGCAGATGCTCCAGCGCGAGGCCGCGCCCGATCAGGCGCGGCAGGCGCTGGGTGCCGCCGTAGCCCGGGATGATGCCGAGGCTCGACTCCGTCTGCCCCATCCGCGCCGTCTCCTTCAGGATGCGGATGTGACACGCCATCGCGATCTCGGTGCCGCCGCCGAGGGCGTGACCGTTGATCGCCGCCACCACCGGCTTGGGGAACCGCTCGATGCGGCGGAGCACGCCGTTGCCGAACCGGATGAAATCGGTCACGTTGCCGCCCGAGAACGCGGAGCCCAGGTCCGCGCCCGCGCAGAAGATGCGGTCGCCGGCCCCGGTGACGATGAGCGCGCGCACGGCGTCGTCCGACTCGATCTCGGTGAGGACGGCGTCGAGCTCGCGCATCAGGCTCTCGCTGATCGCGTTGGCGGGCGGGCGGTTCAGCGTGACGACTGCGACACCTTCCTCGCGCTCGAGGCTCAGGGTCTCGTACGGCATCGGCCGCGCTCCTTCGGGCTCGTCCCGGTCGCCCGCGAGGTCCGCGGACTCAGCGCGCGGCCACGCCGCGCAGGAAGATGTCGGCCACGGTCTCCGCCGTGTCGGCCAGGCGGTACGCGCGCTTGCCGAGCACCCACGACGTGGTCATCTGGTCCATGGCGCCGAACAGCGCCTTGGTCGCGACCTTGATCGGCAGCTCCGGCCGCACCTGCCCCTGGGCCACGCCCTCCTCGAGCACCGAGCCGATCAGCGCGAAGTAGGACGAGATCTCGTGGGCGGAGGCGCCGCGGAAGAACTTCTGGCCCTGCCGGAGCTCGACCTGGACGACCTCGGCCAGCTCCGGATCGCCCTCCAGCATCTCGAAGTGGAGCCGCACGAGCCGGCGGATCTTGGCCACCGCGTCGGGCTCGGCGGCGATGGCCTTCCGGAGCGACGACACGAAGTGGGCCATCTTCTCGCGGAAGAGCGTGACGAGGATGTCGTCCTTCGTCTTGAAGTAGAGGTAGATCGTGCCGGCGGCGAGGCCGGCCTCGCGGGCGATGTCCGATACCCGGGAGTTGTAGTAGCCCTTCCGCGCGAAGATCCGCACGGCGGCTTCGATGATCTGCTGGGGCCTGTCAGGGTCACGCATGGCGGGTGACTGAACCGCGGTTCATCTTATTCAGCGCCGCGCGGGCCTGTCAAATCGAAATTGGCCGGCGCCACGCGGGCCCGGTCAGATCGACATGGTCTGGCCGCGCGCGGGCGACCGGCGGCTTGACGATGCCCGGACCCCCTCGTACGATCTCCGGCCATGGACATCAAATATCGGATCGGCATCATGCCGGGCCCGTGGCCGGCGGGGCGCGCAGGCGCGGATTTCGCGTGGGCGCTGACCGAGCTGTGCGAGACGCGCGGCATCGACTCGATCTGGCTCTCCGACCGGCTCTCGTCCCCGGTGCCCGTGCCCGAGGTGATGACCACGCTGGCCGCGATGGCCGCGCGCACCACCACGCTGAAATTCGGGCCGAGCGTCATCGTGCTCCCGTACCGGACGCCGGTGGTGGCGGCCAAGGAGATGGCCACGCTCGACTGGCTGTCGCACGGGCGCTTCTTCCCCGCGGTCGGCGTGGGCGTGGAGCTGCCGCGCGAGTTCGAGGCCTCGGGCGTGCCGTTCCGGGAGCGCGGACGGCGCACCGACGAGGCGATCCGGGTGATCCGGATGCTCTGGACCGAGGACGAGGTCACCTACCAGGGCGAGTTCTTCAAGCTCGATCGCATCCGCGTCTTCCCCAAGCCGTGGCAGAGCCCGCCGCCGATCTGGATCGGGGGCAAGAGCGAGGCAGCGATGCGACGCACGGCGCGCCTGGGCGACGGCTGGATGCCGTCCCTGATCACGCCCGAGGAGGCCCGCGTCGGCGTCGAGCGCGTCCAGGAGTGGGCGCACGCCGAGGGACGCGAGGTGCCCGCCGACCACTTCGGCACGCTGATCAGCTACAACCTCGGCGCGAGCGCCGAGGCGGCCCGCGCGGAGGCCGACCCCTACATCCAGCGCGGCCGCGTCGACGACGAGACCATGCGGCGCTGCACGGCGTTCGGCCCCTCCGACGTGCTGCGCGAGCGCATCGAGGAGTACGTGAAGGCGGGCGTGTCGAAGTTCATCCTCCGGCCGCTGTGCCCGTCGGACCGCATGCTGGACCGGCTGGCCCAGGTGGCCGAGGACATCGTCCCCGAGTACCACCAGCGCTGACCCTCCGGCCGCGCTGACCGCCCGCGAGCGTGGACGCGCTCGCGGCGGGGCGCGCCGCCGCCCCGCCGCTCACCCGGCGTCGGGCAGGGTGAGCGCTCCCTCCAGCACCGGCACCACCGCGCCGCCGACGCGGATCGCCGTCGCGGCGGAGTCCACTTCGATGTGCACGAAGCTCTGGCGACCCATGCGCGTCCCCTGCTCGCTGACGATCCGGGCCACCGCCCCGCGCGATCGCACGAGGCCGTGGCGCACGAGGTACGCGCCGAGCGGCCCGCTCGCCGACCCCGTGGCGGGATCCTCGGGCACGCCCGAGGTGTGAGGCGCGAACATGCGCGCATATGCGCGCGCCGGTTCCGCATCCGCCGGCGAGTCGGGCGCGAACACGAACACGCCCACCCGCGGCGCCTCGCCGAGGCAGGCGAGGATGGCGGACACGTCGAGACGGGCGCCGTCCACCGCCGCGCGGTCACGGAGGGGCACGTAGAGGAACGCCGATCCCGTCGAGCCCACCATGATGGGCGCGCCGGCCAGGAGATCGGCGGCGGAGAGCCCCAGCGCCCGCGCCACCGCGGGCCGGTCGGACCGCTCGGGACCGAAGCGCGCCTCGCCGTGGCTCATCCAGACGAACCGCGGCGCGGCGGGATCGCCTTCCAGGGTGACGGGCACGGGCCCGATGCCCTCCTCCAGGAGGATCCGCCCCGCGCCGGCGGGCAAGAGCCCGCGCGTGGCGAGGACCCAGCTCGTGCCCACCGTGGGATGGCCCGCGAACGGCACCTCGCGCGCCGGCGTGAAGATGCGCACGCGCGCCGCGCAGTCCGGCCGGGTGGCCGGCAGCACGAACGTCGTCTCCGACAGGTTCATCTCGCGCGCCACCGCCTGCATCTCGCCGTCGGCGAGGCCGCGCGCGTCGAGCACGACGGCGAGCGGGTTGCCGGCAAGGGGGCGCTCGGTGAAGACGTCGACCTGCACGACGCGGTAGGCGCGCGGCACGGTGGCCACATTGTAGTGGCCGGGCGAGCCGAGGCAGGCGAGTGCGAGCCGCATGCGCGAGATGGCCGTGCGAGCCGACCGCTCGGTGAGCAAGGCGAGCCGAGCGCATATGGAAATGCAGTGGAACCAACCTCGAACCCTCTGAGCGTATATGGAAATGCAGTGGAAACAACCGCCGACCGTACCGCCAGTCGACCGGAGTGCCCACGCCTTGTGCCTCGCCGGCCCACGCTTATACTGACGCCATGCCCCCCGCCTGGATGTCTCGAGCCGCTCTCGTCGCGCTCGCCGCCGTCCTCCTCGCCGGATGCTCGGTGATCTCGGTGGACCTCTCGCCGCGCATCCGCCCGCTGGACGAGGAGACCGTGGAGGGCGAGGGCCCGTCGAAGGTCCTCCTGATGGATCTCTCCGGCGTCCTCTCCGAGGACACCGTCAGCCTCTCCCTCACCACGCCGCCGCCCCGGGTACCGCTCCTCGCCCGCGTCCGCGAGGAGCTGCGCCGCGCCGAGAAGGACGACCGCGTGAAGGCCCTCATCGTCCGCATCAACAGCCCGGGCGGCACCATCACCGCGTCCGACGTGATCTATCGAGAGATCCGGGAGTTCAAGGCGCGGCGGAAGATCCCGGTGATCGCGGCTATCGTCGACGTCGGCGCCTCGGGCGGGTACTACGTCGCCCTGGCCGCCGACCAGATCCTCGCCCACCCCACCAGCGTCACGGGCAGCATCGGCGTGGTGATGCTCACCCTGAACGCGCAGGGGCTGCTCGAGAAGATCGGGGTGGCGCCGCTCTCGATCAAGTCGGGCGCGATGAAGGACGCGGGCTCGCCGTTCCGCCAGCTCACGCCCGAGGAGCGCGCCGTGTTCCAGGGCGTCATCGACGAGATGTTCACGCGCTTCGTGGGCCTGATCGTGGAGGCGCGCAAGATCCCCGCCGAGCGGGTGCGAGGCTTCGCCGACGGCCGCATCTACACGGCCGAGCAGGCGCGTGAGCTGGGCCTGGTCGATCGGCTGGGCTACATGGACGACGCCATCGAGATGGCGCGGAAGGCCGCCGGCCTCACCGAGGCCCGCGTGGTCATGTACCACCGCCCGCGCGAGTACCGCACGAACTACTACTCGACCACACCCTCGGCGGAGACGGCCCTCACACGGCTGGCCCCGCTCCTGGGCGCCACGCCCGGCTTCTTCTACCTCTGGATGCCCTGAGCGGCGGCCGGCCGGGCCCGGTGAGCATCGGGCGAAGGGGTCTCATCCGCGCGCCTCCGTTTCCGTCAGCGGGCCGGAGCCGCTCGGCCGGTGGCCCGCGCACCGCAGCACGGGCAGCCGGGGATACCGCGCGAAGGCGGGATCACGCTCGGCGCGGCCGCACCGCCAGAAGACCGAGCCGCGCGCCGAGACCACGCGCCGGGCCTCGACGCAGTCGGCGCAGAGCCCGGGATCCACGGCCTCACGCGTGGGGCGCTCCCGCTCCACCGCCCCGTCGTCCACTCACGTGGTCGCCTCCGACTCGTCCAGGAGGTCGAGGAACTGGCGCAGGATCCGGGCCGTGGCGCCCCACACCACGTCGTCCTTCGAGACCTGGAAGAAGTACACCACGTGCGGCTCGCCGCCGCGCTCCCAGACCTCGCTGTGAAAGATGGCAGGGTCGCGCAGCGTCGTCAGCGGCACCTCGATGACGCGCTCGATCTCGCGGCCGTCCGGCTCGAACCGCACGGGCTCGCGCACGATCCCCACCACCGGGGTGATGATGAACGGCGTCGCGCGGGTCGCGGTGTCGTCGAGGAGGCCCAGGACCTCCACGGCCTCGGACGGCAGCCGGATCTCCTCCCACGCCTCGCGGAGCGCCGTCTCCACGCGGGAGGCGTCGCCCGCCTCGCACACACCGCCGGGGAACGAGAACTGGCCCTTGTGGTGCGGGACCGCGTCGGACTTCTTGGTGAAGACCACGTGCGGGCCGCCGTGGTCGGTGATGGGCAGCAGCACGGCGGAAGGAATGAGGTCGGCGGGGTCCAGGCTCACTCGCGGCCGGCGCGACAGCCCGCCGTCGAGCTTTCGGCGTAGCGCTTCGAGATCCACCCGTCTATCGGCTCTTCTTCTTCGACGTCGGGCGCTTGGCGGCCCTCACCTTCGACTTCGCTTTGGATCGCGCCGGCCGCGGTCGCACCGCCGTCGCCGCATACGGCTCGTTGCGCGCGCCGACGCCGCCACGGATCATCGACCCCGACCGGATGACCCGGATCCACGCGTCGATCTCCCGGGCGAGCTCGGGATAGCAGCGGCTCCGGTACGCCTCGAGCGCATGCAGGGCGGCGGGGTCCTTCCAGGGCTTGAGGACGAAAGGCGCCTCGGGGTCGGCCGTGTCGAACGGGCCCTCCGTGGCCATCGCCATCACCACGTACCGCCGGGTCAGCTCCGCCATCTCGTCCTCCCTCCCGTCGAGGTTGTGAAGCAATGCGGATTCCGACTTCGCCGTGCGGGCCAACACCGCGATTCTGCGTACACACGCGGGGCCGCCTCGCCATTCATTCACGAGCCCGTCGAGGCCCACCGTGCATGTCGTCCCTCGCAACGACTCGGTGGGCAGCCTACTCCGGCGGACGGCAGCGCCGCAAGGCGCTATCGCCGCTCTGCTACCATACGGGGCGTGGGCAACACGTTCGGCCAGCTCTTCCGCGTCACCACGTGGGGCGAGTCCCACGGCGCGGCCATCGGCGCGGTAATCGACGGCTGTCCCCCGCTCCTGCCTCTGTCCGAGGCGGACATCCAGCCGGACCTGGACCGGCGCGCGCCCGGGCAGAGCGCGCTCGTGACCCAGCGCAAGGAGTCCGACACCGTGCGCATCCTCTCGGGCGTCTTCGAGGGGCAGACGCTCGGGACCCCGATCAGCCTGTCGATCCTCAACGAGGACATGCGGCCGGGCGACTACCGCGAGGTGCGCGAGAAGTACAGGCCGAGCCACGCCGACTACACCTACGTGGCGAAGTACGGCATCCGCGACTGGCGCGGGGGCGGCCGCACCAGCGCGCGCGAGACCGCGGGCCGCGTCGCCGCCGGCGCCATCGCGCGGAAGCTCCTCGCCCACCGGTACGGCGTGGAGATCGTGGCCTGGGTCTCCAAGGTCGGCCGCCTCGTCGTGGACTGTGACGGCGACAAGGTGACCCGCGAGCAGGTCGAGCAGACGCCCATCCGCTGCCCGGACCTCGCGATGGCCGAGCGGATGATCGCCGCGGTGGAGGCGGCGCGGAAGGAGGGCAACTCCCTGGGTGGCGTCGTCAGCGCGGTGGCGCGCGGCTGCCCGCCCGGGTGGGGCGAGCCGGTGTTCGACCGCCTCGAGGCCGACCTGGCCCGCGCGGTCATGAGCCTGCCCGCGAGCAAGGGGTTCGAGGTGGGCTCGGGCTTCGCCGGCACCGACCTGACCGGCCTCGAGCACAACGACGAGTTCTACATGGAAGGCGACCGGGTCCGCACCCGCACGAACAGGAGCGGCGGCGTCCAGGGCGGCATCAGCAACGGCGAGACCGTCTGCTTCCGCGTGGCCTTCAAGCCCACCGCGACGGTGCTGCGCGAACAGCGGACGGTCAGCGTCCTCGGCGAGGAGACCACGATCCAGGGCCGCGGGCGTCACGATCCCTGCGTGCTCCCCCGCGCGGTGCCGATGGTGGAGGCGATGGCCGCCCTGGTCCTCGCCGATCATGCGCTGCGCCACGACGCGATCCGCCCGCATTCGCCTTCCCCGTCCTGATCCGCCCCGACAGCGCCGGACCGCTTGACCGGTGCGACGGGTTCTGTGACCCTGTGCCCGACGTCCCATGACCGAGCGCAACGACATCGCCGCCCCCTACGAGAGCCTGGCCGAGATCGCGCAGCTGGTCACCGCCTCGCTCGACCTTTCGGAGGTGCTCGAGGCCGTCGTGCGGGCCGCGACCGGGCTCGTCCCCGACTCGATCTCGCGCATCTGGAGCCTCGAGGAGGACCGCCTCGTGCTGCGGGCCGAGGTCAACCTCCGCGTGCCCGGCAGCGGCACGCACCAGCTGGCGATGGGTGAGGGGCTGGTGGGCCACGTGTGGGCGGAAGCCGAGGTGCTCGTCGTGGACGACGTGATGGCGGACCACCGCCTGGTCAATCGCGAGACGGCCCGAGCCGAGGGGCTCAACTCCTTCGTGGGCATCCCGCTCGTCGCGCACAAGCGGTTCCAGGGGGTGCTCGCGGTGTTCACGCGCGGCCCGCATCGCTTCAGCGCGGACGAGCTGACCACGCTCATCTCGTTCGGGCAGCAGGCGGCCATCGCGATCGAGAACGCGCGCCTCTTCGCGCGCGAGCAGGCTGCGCGCACCGCGGCCGAGGCGTCGCAGCACCGCCTGCGCGACCTCGTGGACCGGATGGACGCCATCGTCGCCGAGGCCGACGCCCGGACCTTCCGCTTCTCGTTCGTGAGCCGCTCGGCCGAGACGATCCTCGGCTACCCCATCCAGCAGTGGCTCGACGAGCCGGACTTCTGGACGCGCCACCTCCATCCCGACGATCGCGACCGCACCGTCGACCGCTGCCTCGTCGAGACACGCGAGGGCCGCGACCACACCCTCGAGTACCGGATGGTGGCCGTGGACGGCCGCGTCGTCTGGGTGCGGGACACCGTGCGCGTGGTGCGCGACCCCGAAGGCCGGCCCGCCGCGCTCCAGTGCCTCCTCGTGGACATCAGCGAGCGCAAGCGCGCGGAGACGCTCCTCGCCAGCGAGAAGCACGTGCTCGAGATGTCGGCATCGGGCGCGCCGCTCTCCGAGGTGCTCGACGCCCTGTGCGCCGCCGTCGAGACGCTGTCGGACGGCGCGGTCTGCTCGCTCCTGCTCCGGGACGCCGGCGGCGGGCGCCTCCGCCACGCCGCGGCGCCCAGCCTGCCCGCCGAGTACGTCGCCGCCATCGACGGCATCCAGATCGGCCCGGACGTGGGCTCGTGCGGCACCGCCGCCCACGAGGGGCGCCCCGTCGTGGCAGAGGACATCGGGATCGACCCGCGGTGGGACGCCTTCCGGCACCTCGCCCTTCCCCACGGCCTCCGCGCCTGCTGGTCCACGCCCATCTTCGCCCGCGACGGCAACGTGCTCGGGACCTTCGCGGTCTACTACCGGACGCCGCGGCGGCCCACGCCGGTCGAGGAGCGGCTCATCGAGCGGGCCACCGACATCGCGGCCCTCGTCATCGCCCGCGAGCGGGCGGAGCAGGCGCTCCAGGCCCAGGCCGCCGCGCTGGCCGCGAGCGAGGCGCGCCACCGGGCGCTCCTCGCCAACACCCCCGACGCGGCGTGGTGCATCGACCAGGCGGGGCGCGCGCTCTTCGTGAGTCCGCGCATCGAGGCCGTCACGAGCCTCTCCGCGGCCGAGTTCGCGGCGCGCGGCCGGCAGGTCTGGCGCGAGCGGGTCCATCCCGACGACGAGCGCGCCATCGACGAGGGGTGGATCGGGCTCTTCGAGGGCGGTGGCACCTACGACGTGGAGTACCGCTTCTGCCGCAAGGACGGGCGGTGGGTGTGGCTGCACAGCCGGGCGGTGACCATCGACAGCGAGGCCGGCCAGCCCCTCGCCTACGGCGTCGTCTCCGACATCACGGAGCGGAAGCAGGCGTCGGAGATCCGCGCGCGCCTCCTCAACCAGGCCATCACCGCCCAGGAGGAGGAGCGGCGCCGCATCGCGCGGGAGCTCCACGACGACACCGCGCAGTCGCTGGCCTCCCTGCTCGTCGGGCTCGACGTGCTCCGGAGCGCGCGCACGCTGAGGGACGCGCGCCGGCAGGCCCAGGCCCTGCACCGGGTGGCCGCGAGCGCGCTCGACGACGTCCGCCTCCTCGCGCGCGGGCTGCGCCCCTCGGTCCTCGACGACCTGGGCCTGCTGGCCGCCGCCGAGCGCTACGCGACGGAGTTCCAGAAATCGCGGGGCATCGCCGTCTACGTGCGGGCCTCTGGCGTGGGCAAGCGTCTCCCCGCCTCGGTGGAGACCGCCCTGTATCGCATCATGCAGGAGGCGCTGGCCAACGTGGCCAAGCACGCGGGCGCCCGCGCGGCCAGCGTGGTGATCGAGCGCCGCGCCGCCTCGGTGGCCATGGCGGTGAGCGACGACGGGCACGGGTTCGACGTGGGCGCGGTGCTCGCCGACTCTCAACACGGGGGGCACATGGGTCTGCACGGCATGCGCGAGCGCGCCCTCCTGCTGGACGGCACGCTCGCGATCAGCTCCGTGCCCGGCGCGGGCACGCGTGTCCTCGCCGAGGTGCCGCTCCTGGAGGGCGCATGAGAAAGATCCGGATCCTCCTCGCCGACGACCACGCCGTCCTCCGCGCGGGCCTCCGCGCCCTCATCGACGCCCAGCCCGACATGCGCGTGGTCGCCGAGGCGGGCGACGGCCTCGAGGCCCTCCGCCAGGCGCAGGACACGCACCCGGACGTGGCGATCGTGGACATCTCGATGCCGGAGCTGTCGGGCATCGACGCCATCGAACGGCTCCGGCGCCGCAGCGCGGGCACCCGCGTGCTCATCCTGACCATGCACGACAACGTCGCGTACGCGCGCGCCGCCCTCGCCGCCGGCGCCTCCGGCCACATCGTGAAGGACGTCGAGGGGGCCGAGCTCCTCACCGCCATCCGGGCCGTGCACCGCGGGCGCACCGTCGTGCACCTCACGCGCGAGGCCGGCGCCACGACCACCGCGGTGGCGCCCGAGGAGCCCGGGCCGCGCCCGGTGGGGCCCGACGTGCTGAGCGAGCGGGAGCGCCAGGTCCTGACCCTGGTCGCCCAGGGCCACACCAATCGCGAGGTGGCCGACCGCCTGTCGCTGAGCGTGAAGACCGTGGAGACCTACCGCGCGCGGCTCAGCGAGAAGCTCGGCCTCCGGACGCGCGCTGAGCTCTTCCGCGTCGCCCTGCGCGCGAGCCTCCTGCCCGCCTCCGATCCTCCCGCGCCGGCGCCCGACAGCCCGTAGCCGCGTCCAGCGTCTCCGCCCGTGCCGGGGAGTTTCCCCGACACGGGGTCCGTGCCACGACCCCTACACCGGCGGCCACTGCGAGCGGCTCCGGCGCTACGCGACGGCGCTCGGCGTGGACAAGGACACGCTCAAGGCGCTCTGGCTCGCCGGCTACCTGCACGACCTGGGCAAGGTCGCGGTGCCCGACGGCATCCTGCTCAAGCCCGGCAAGCTCTGCACCACCTTCGAGGCCGTCCTGCGCGAGGGAGGCGCGGGCGTCCTCCGCTGACCGACCCGGACGCCGCTACGGCTCCCGGCCCCGCCGACCGCGGTCACTCGGGAGCGGGAGCGGTCACCGACTCCGCCACCCAGCCCTCGCGGCCGTCGGCCAGGCGGACGCGATACCACTGGTTGCGCGCCTCGAGGACGTCGACGCGCGTGCCCTTCCGGAGGACGGCGACAATGCGGCCGCTCGTCCCCGGAGCCGCGCGGAAGTTGGCGAGGGACGTTTTGATGAAGACCGCGCGGGCCGATTCCATCGGCGCCTGCTCGGACGGCCCCGGCGCGGGCGCCGGCGGGGTGGGAGCGGGAGCCGCCGGGGCGGGAGCGGGGGCCGGAACTGGGGCCTGAGGCGCGGGAGCGGGGGCCGCCGGGGTGGGAGCGGGGGGGCCGGTTGCGCGGTCGCGTCGTCGCCCTTCGCCGGCTTCGTCGACTCGCAGCCGGCGAGGCCGAGCGCGGCGAGGCCGAATGCCACCAGCAGCACGATCGTCACTTGGGACCCTCCCGGCGAAAGCGCGGCTCCACGAGACCCGCCAAACCCGCGTGCATCCTAGCACGGCCCGGCGCCACCGCCCGTCCACACGGTGGCGCGTTGCGATGCACCGGGCGACGCCGTTCGCCGACGAGATGGACCGGCGCGAGCTCCGGCGCGTGACGACGCTGGACCTGCCCGATCCCGTTCCCGCCTGACCGCCGTCCGGCGGCGGGCCCGCGTCAGCGGGAGAAGATGCGGGCCTTGATCCGCGGCGGGACCCACCGGGAGAGCCGGTGGGCGACGCGGGCGGTGGCCTCGAGGGAGCTCGGGCTGCCCGGCCAGTAACGGAGCAGGATCGAGCGGTCCACGAGGCCCAGGACCCCGTCCAGCACGACCGCGGCCAGCAGCAGGTCGTCCACGTACCCCAGGAACGGGATCAGATCCGGGATGAGATCGATCGGGCTCGCCAGGTAGAGGGCGAGCGCGCCCAGCGCCACCTTCGCCGCACTCGGCACATCGGGGTCGCGCACGATCGCCGCCACCATCCGCGCCAGGCGCGGAACGAGCAGCGCCAGGTCCTTCACCAGCGTCAGGCGTGCGATCGCGGAGCCTCCGGCTCGAGGCCGTCGGCCAGGAGCTCGGCGATGTCGCGGGTCTTGATGCGGTCGCCCACGTCCTTGGCCTTCACGCCGTCCTCGAACATGGTCAGGCAGAACGGGCAGGCCGAGGCGAGCACCTCCGGGTTCACCGCCATCGCCTGCTCCACCCGGACCTGGTTGACCCGGCGCCCCTCCGTCTCCTCCATCCACGCGCGCCCGCCGCCACCGCCGCAGCACATGCCGCGCGAGCGCGACAGCTCCATCTCGACCATCTCGGGCCGGCCGATCGAGGCGATCACGCGGCGCGGCTGGTCGTAGATGTCGTTGTAGCGCCCGAGGTTGCACGCGTCGTGGTACGTCACCCGCCGCGCGCCCTCGCGCACCGGGCGGAGCCGGCCCGACGCCACCAGCTCGTCCAGCAGCTCGCTGTGGTGGATCACGGCGAAGCGGCCGTCGAAGTCCGGGTACTCGTTCTTGATGGTGTTGAAGCAGTGCGGGCAGGCCGTCACGATCTTCTGGAACCGGTACTGCTTGAGGGTCTCCACGTTGCCCTGGGCGAGCGTCTGGTAGAGGTACTCGTGGCCGAGGCGCCGCGCCGGCTCGCCCGAGCACTTCTCCTCGTTGCCGAGGATCGCGAAGTCCACGCCCGCGGCCTGCAAGAGCTTGACGAACGCCCGCGCGACCTTGCGGTTCCGCTCGTCGAACGAGCCGTAGCAGCCCACCCAGTAGAGGTACTCCGCCTCCGCCACGTCGGCCATGACGCGCACGCCGAGGTCGGCGGCCCAGTCCGCGCGCGTCTGCCACGCCATCGAGAAGGGGCTGCCGTTGTTCTCGAGGTTGCGGAACGTGGGGGCCAGCTCCGCGGGGAAGCGGGACTCGGTGAGGACCAGCCAGCGCCGCATGTCGACGATCTTCGGCACGTGCTCGATGAAGACGGGGCAGGCCTCCACGCACCAGCGGCACATGGTGCAGGCCCAGAGCACGTTGTCCTTGATGACCCCGCCGACCATCGGCGCGGCGTGCCCGTTGCCCGCCTGGCCCTGGGCGGGCGCCGCGGCGCGGTGGGCCGCGCCCTCCAGGAGGTAGTCCTGGAGGTTCAGGATGAGCATCTTCGGGTCGAGCTCCTTGCCGCTCATGTTGGCCGGGCACCGCGAGGTGCACCGGCCGCATTCCGTGCAGTTGTAGAGGTCGAACAGGTCCTTCCAGGTGAGGTCGCTCAGCGCCCCGGCGCCGAACGTCTCGGAGTTCTCGAGGTCCGGCGTGGAGAACCGGCCCTTGGGCGGCAAGGGCGCGAAGAACACGTTGAACGGCGCGGCGAGCACGTGCAGGTGCTTCGAGTACGGCAGCCAGACGAGGAAGCCCAGCAGCAGGGCCCCGTGCAGCCACCACGAGACGTGGAAGACACCGGTCAGCGCCACCGGCGAGAGCGCCGCGAACAGGCGGGCGAGCGCGCTGGCCGCGAAGGCCCAGTGGTCGTGGGGGGCGGGGGCCAGCGCGATCCGGCCGGCGTCCGCGGCGAGGTCCGTGACCATGAGGCCGAAGATGAGAGCCAGGATGAACAGGCCCTCGGGCGTGAGCGTGAGCCGCCGCGGGCGCGTGACCAGCCGGCGGAACGCCGCGTACCCGACGGCCAGGATCACGGCCACGCTGAAGACGTCCTGGAGGATCAGGTAGCCGGGGGTGTCGGACAGGAACGGCAGCCCGAACCACTCGACGAAGCCGCGGCCGAAGTACTCGACGGTGCCGAGGGTGAGGACGATGAAGCCCCAGAAGATCACCGCGTGCATGACCCCGGGCGCGAAATCGCCGCTGATCAGCCGGAGCTGCCCGAGCACGTACACCATCACGCCGCGCAGGCGCGCGGGCACGGCGTCCCAGCGCACGGTGGGCTTGCCCGTCAGCAGGAGCCGGACGAGATACGCGGCGCGCCGCGCGAACAGCGCCAGGGCCACGACGATCATCGCGAGGAAGATCAGCTGGCCAGGAACGATCCCGTACCACTGATGGGATGGCAACATTCAGGTCCTCTGTCGAAATCGTGAATGAATGGCGCAATGGCACGCCGCGTGTCCGCAGAAGCGCCGTGTTTGCCCGCTCGCTGAAGCCGAACTCCGCATTCCTTTCACGACCTCTACCGGAGAAGTGCGTGCAAGGTCACGAGATCCTCGCCGGTCTCGCCGTACATTGGCCTCGCCCCTGGAGAATGTCAAGACCGCGGGGGGTGCTGCGGCGGGGGCGCGGCGGCGCGCGCGCCGCGGAGCGCGCCACCGGGACCGGGGCGAGGCCGGCAGACGCGCCGGCCCCGCCCCGCCGGCTACTGACCCTCGAAGAATTCGGTAACCGCCACGGACCTCTACAGTCCCACCGATCGGCCCTCGTCTGATGCGCGGGGCTCTACTGTCGGACGAAGGTGAGGTCCGTCTCGAGCTGGATGTCGTTGGCCACCTTCAGGAACAGGAGCTGCGGGATCTGCATGCCGTGGTTCGTGAAGGTCGTGCCGAGCTTCGCGCGCACCTTGATGTTCTCGCCCGCGAACCCGAAGCGCTTCTGCCCCTCCACCTGCTCGGGCGTGAGCTTGATGTAGGTCACGGTGGCGTCGGCCACGATGTCGACGGGCTTCTGCTTGATCGTGAGCGTCCCGCGCACCTTCGCCGGCGTGTCCTTCCCGGGCTGGAGCGGGCCCGCGATGTCCACGCCCTTGACGTCGAACACGGCCCAGCGGTTGGCCTCCACCTCGGTGTCGAGGTAGTTCTTCGAGCGCATGTCGGCGTCGCGACGCTCGATCCCCGTCTTCACGGCGTTCAGGTCGACGCGCACCGTGCCCTTGGCGTCCTGCGGGCGGGCCGGGTCCAGGGTGATCGATCCCTGGACGCCGTCGGCCGCGGTGTTGCCGACGAACGTCTCGAGCGGCGCGTCGGACTTGAAGGTCGCCCGCGAGTAGTTGGGGAGGAGCTTGTAGGGGGCGGTGTCGGCGGCGACCGGCATGGGGGCCGCGGCCGCGACCACCGTCATCGAGACCACCAGGCAGAGCGTTCGCATCATCGTTTCCTCCTCCGATTGGACGGGAACGTCACGCCCGGGCCGCCGCGAGGACACGCGCGGCGCTCCGGCGACCCGGGCGCGTGTGCCTTACCGCTGCTGGGGCGGCGGGACGCGGAACGGCGTGTGGCACGCCCCGCAGGCGTTGCGTCCGAAGTTCTGCATGGCCGCCTGCACGGCCGCCTGATCCTTGCTGCGGGCCGCGTCGCGGAGCTTCTCGGACTCGACCACCATCGCCCTGGACGCGGCCTCGAACTCCGGCCACTTCTGCCAGATCTCCGGCTTGGCCTTCGACTTCTCGGTAAGCGAGCCCTGCGGGAACATCGACGGGATGTGCTGCGCGTTGATCGCCATCGTCTCGGCGTTCACCGCGATGGCTTCGAAGTTGCCGGCCTTGCCCTTCGCCTGGGCGTCCGCCCAGCTCGCGCCGTTCAGCTTCATCAAGCGCTGGCGATCGGCCACGATGTCGCCCGACCCGACCATGGCCGTCTTCTTCTCGCCGCCCGCGCATCCGGCCAGCGCGACGGCGATCAAACCGCAGAGCACCACGCCTCGGCGAACCGCTGGCTGTCTCATGTCCCCTCCCCTGTGAGAGTGCACTGCACGGGTTGTCACTTCCCGATCTTGTTCTTCACCGGCGGGATCGACTTCAGGTAGTGGGCGATGGCGAGCAGGTCGGCCTTCGTCATGTCCTTGTACCCGGCCGTCGTGCCGTTGATGACCTCGCCCATCAGGCCTCCCGACACGTCGCCGTCGGGCTTGTTGCCGGTCTTCAGGTACTCGGCGATCTGGTCGACCGTCCACGTGAGGCCGGTCTCCTTGTCCGGGGTGATGTTCGGCACCTCGGAGTCCTCGGGGCCCTTGGCGTTGCCGGCGAGGAAGCGGGAGTTGTCCGTGGCCATCGTCATGGTCCGCGGGGTGTGACACTCGCCGCAGTGTCCCACCGCCCGCACCAGGTACTCGCCGCGGGCCACGCCGGTGGCGGGCGCGGTGGGCGGCGGCGTCTCGCGGGGGGCGAAGGCGGCGAGCCAGGCGGGGAGGAACACGCTCTCGAAGAGCGGCACCGTGATCCGCTTCGGCTGGTTCTGCCGCTTCACCGCCGGCAGCGTGCGCAGGTACGCGGTGACCGCCTTGAGGTCCTCGGCGGCCATCCCGTTGAAGACGGTGTACGGGTGCACGGGGAGGATCCGGTCGCCGTTCGGCCGGCGGCCGGCCCGGATGGCCGTGATGATCTGGTCGTCCGTCCAGGAGCCGATCCCGGTCTCCCGGTCGGGCGTGATGTTGGTCGCGTAGACGGTGCCGAAGGGGCCGTCGTACCGGCGGCCGCCGGCGTTGACGGCATCCTTGGGCTTCGTGTGGCAGCCGCAGCCCCCGGTGGCGCCGAAGACGTACTTGCCGCGCGCGAGCTCGGCGGCCGACGGGGCCTGCGCCCAGGCCGGGGCGGCGAGGGCGATGACGGAGAGGGCCAGCAGTGCTCCGGCGGCGGATCGCATACGACCGTTACCAGAACCTCCGGGAGGGCGGATCGGTTCCCCAGCCGGGCCTAGCTTCGCCCGCCGGATGGGGCAGCCTGCAGAGGCGCCTCCATGACGAGGGCATCCTCCCCGGTGTCGAAGTAGTACCCCTTGCGCCGGCCGATGACGCGGAAGCCGAGGCTCTCGTAGAGCTTGAGGGCCTCCTCGTTGGTGGGGCGCACCTCGAGGAAGACCATGTCGAGCGTCCGGCTGCGGGCGTCCTCGAGGACGCTGCCCAGGAGCAGCCGGGCCAGCCCGCGGCGGCGACGGGCGGGATCGACGGCGAGGTTCGTGATGTGGACCTCCCGGCCGATCTCCCAGAGGCAGAGGTAGCCGGAGAGGACGCGCCCCTCGCGCACGACGAGGCACCGGGCCACGCGGTTCTGGGTGAGCTCGTAGCGGAACGCGCCGCGGGACCACGGCGTCTGGAACGAGAGCCGCTCGATGGCGAGCACCTCGTCGAGGTCGTCGACGGCCATCGGGTCGATGACCGGGGCCACCTCAGCCACGACGCGCCTTGAGCTCGGCCTCGGAGGGCCGGAGGTAGAACGGGGTGAGGGCGGAGGCGGCGACCGCTCGCCCGGCCTCGAGCAGGGCGCGGCCGAGCTGGCCCACCGCGGCGGGCGAAGGCAGCCGCTGCGCCGGGGGCGCGATCCGCACGGAGTCGCCGCGCGACTCGAGATACGGTCGGCACGACGTCACGCCGTCGCCCAGCACGATCACCGGCTCGGGGAGCCGCGCCGCCGCGATCTCCGGCGGCAGGGCCTCGTACTCCCACTCGCGCACCATGCGGTCGCGGCGCCACCGGTATAGGCAGCAGTAGACCTCGCCCTTGCGCGCGTCGAGGAGCGGACAGACTGGCGCGTCGGCGAACGGCAGGATGGCGGCGAGCGCGTCGAGCGTGGGCACGGGCGCGACGGGCAGCCCGAGCGTGACGGCCAGGCCCTTGGCGGTGGCGATGCCCACGCGGAGCCCGGTGAACGACCCCGGCCCGACCGACACCGCGAGGCCCTCGAGGTCCTTCACGGTCCACCCGGCATCGCCGAGCAGGCGGTCGACCGCGACCATCAGCCGCTCGGAGTGGGTGAGCGCGATGTTCGTGCGGCTCTCGCCGACCACGACGTCGCCGTCCAGGAGCGCCGCGCCACCCGCCAGGGTCGCGCTCTCGAGCGCCAGGATGCGCATGGCGGCGCTCAGTGTATCACGCGGGTCCCGGCGCGACGCGTCGGGCATCTTTCGAGTTGACAACTCCGCGGGCCCGCCGCCATGCTGGCCTCGCGCGACGCCCTCGCCGACCCGCGCGACCACCGACGCAGGAGGTGTCATGGCTCCCCCAGCCCGCAAGGACACGCTCGTGGATACCGAGGTGCGCGAGAAGATCCACCTCGAGATCCTCAAGCGGACCGGCGCCTACCACGCCAACGACCACATCCTCCTCCCTTCCGGCCAGCACACGAGCGAGTACATCGAGAAGACCCTGGTGACGACCGAGCCGTCGTTCACCGAGGGGCTCGGCGCGGTCATCGCCAAGCACTTCGCGCCGTGGCCGATCAACGTCGTCCTGTCCACGGGGCCGGGGGCGCTGATCCTCTCGCATTGCGTGGCGCGCGCGCACCCGTCGCGGCCCACCGTGATGTACGGCACGAAGGGCGTGAGCGGTGGCCGCCGGCGCGTGACGCTTCCCGTGGAGTTCCACCGGCTGATCCGGCCCACCTCGAAGGTCCTCGTCGTGGAGGACCTGGTGAGCTCGGGGCAGACCGTGCGGCTCCTCTCCGAGCTCGTCGAGGGCCTGGGCGGACAGGTCATGGGCATCGGCGCCCTCTGGCGCCGCACGCGCAAGACCGAGATCGACGGCAAGCCCATCTTCAGCCTCGTGAGCCGCGACTTCCCCACCTACCCGCCGGACGCGTGCCCGCTGTGCAAGAAGGGCGTTGCCCTCAACGAGGAGTTCGTGAAGCGCCGCGAGCATCGCAAGGGCTCCTCGGCCCACGAGACGAGCTGACTCCCGACCCCCACATCTTGAGTCCCCGAGGGCTCAGGAACCCCGCCGAAGGTATTTTCTCCTTGACACGCCTCCGCGCCGCCTCGTAGAGTCCGGATCAATCCAGAACCGCCGGACGCGCGGGGATCGGGAGGGGGGTGACATCATGGCGAAGAAGAAGGCCGCCAAGAAGAAGAAGAAGTAAGGCGCCCCCTTTGGCGCTCGGCCCTGTCGGCCCCATCCCGGCAGGGCCGCACCATCTCCGGACCCCCCCCGGAACACATCGCATCGACGACCACGCTACCGAACCCGAAGGTCCGACGCACCGGCCAAGACGTCTCTCACATGAGCCGTCTCCCCGTGCCGACGAGCTCTCGATCGAACGCCAAGCGCTCGCGTAGAGCAGATGGCTTCGATGCTACGAAGACCGCGGGTGCGGGCGGGCGAAGCCCGGGTGCCCGCACCTGGTGAGGCAGGGAGGAGCGCGCCGTCAGGCGCGCGACGACCGTCGGAAGGGGGGCGCAGCCCCCCTCCGAGCTCACCGTCGGGCGGGGACCTTCGCGGGCTTGGCGGACTTGCCCTTGTCGCCGTCCTTGAGCAGGCCCTTCACCTCGTCCATGAACTGGTTGATGTCCTTGAACTGCCGGTAGACGGAGGCGAAGCGCACGTAGGCGACCTGGTCGAGCTTCTGCAGGTGCTCCATCACGAGCTCGCCCAGCTCCTTGCTCGTGATCTCCTTCTCGGCGCGCTCGTGCAGGCGTCCCTCGATCTCGCCGACGACGTCGTCGACCGCGGGGACGCCGACCGAGCGCTTCTCGCAGGCCTTGAGGATGGAGCCGCGGAGCTTCTGACGGTCGAACGGCTCGCGCCGCCCGTCGCGCTTGACCACGTGCGGCAGGACGTCCTCGATGTACTCGTACGTGGTGTACCGGCGATGGCACTTCAGGCACTCGCGGCGCCGCCGGATGAACTCCCCTTCGCGGCCGACCCGCGAGTCGACCACCCGATCCTCGGTGTGGCCACAGAACGGGCACCTCACCGCAGGTGCTCCGCGTAGAGCGGGAAGCGTCCGGTGAGCTCCTGGACCTGCGTCTGCGCCACCGACTCGGTCGCGGCGTTGCCGAGGTCCCCGAGCACGCGATCGATGAGCGCGGCGATTTCCCCCATCTCCGCCTCTTTCATCCCGCGCGTGGTGACGGCGGGCGTGCCGATCCGGATGCCGCTCGTGACGGTGGGGCCCTTGGTGTCGAACGGGATCCCGTTCTTGTTCACGGTGATCCAGGCGCGGTCGAGCGCCTCCTGCGCGTCCTTGCCGGTGATGCCGCGGGGCGTGAGGTCGACGAGGATGAGGTGCGTGTCGGTCCCGCCGGACACGAGGCGGAACCCGCGGCCCATGAGGGCATCGGCGAGGGCGCGCGCGTTGTTGACGATCTGCTGCTGGTAGGCGCGCCACTCGGGGGTCTGCGCCTCGCGGAACGCCACCGCCTTGGCCGCGATGACGTGCATGAGGGGCCCGCCCTGGATGCCGGGCAGCACCACCCGGTCCAGCGCGCTGGCGTGCGCGGCCCGGCACATGACCATGCCGCCGCGCGGGCCGCGCAGCGTCTTGTGCGTGGTGGTCGTGACGAAGTCGGCGTGGGGCACCGGCGAGGGATGGAGCCCCGCCGCCACCAGGCCCGCGGGGTGCGCGATGTCGGCCATCAGGGCCGCGCCCACCTCGTCCGCGATCTGCCGGAACGGAACGAAGTCGATGGCGCGCGGGAAGGCCGACCCGCCGGCGATGATCAGCTTCGGCCGATGCTCGCGGGCGAGGTCGCGCACCTGGTCCAGGTCGATCAGCTCGGTGTCCTTGCGAACGCCGTACGGCACGATCCGGTAGAGCTTGCCCGAGAAGTTCATCGGGCTGCCCGCGGTGAGGTGCCCGCCGTGGGCGAGGTTGGGCCCCAGCACCACGTCGCCCGGCTTGAGCAGCGTGAAGTAGACGGCCATGTTGGCCTGCGAGCCGGAGTGCGGCTGCACGTTCACGTGCTCGGCCCCGAAGAGCTGCTTGCCCCGCGCGATGGCCAGCTCCTCGGCGACGTCGACGACCTCGCAGCCGCCGTAGTAGCGCCGGCCGGGGTAGCCTTCCGCGTACTTGTTGGTGAGCACGGAGCCGACGGCCTCGAGCACGGCGTCGGACACGAAGTTCTCGGACGCGATCAGCTCGAGGTTGCGCGCCTGGCGCTCCGTCTCCTGGCGGATCGCCTTGGCGATCTCGGGATCGACTTGCTCGATGGAGCCGCGGATCATGCGCTGCGCCCTCCGCTGAAGCGTCCCTCCAGCTCGGCGATCTTGGCCAGCCGGCGGCGGTGGCGGTCCCCCTGGAACGCGGTGGCGAGCCAGGTGGCGAGGATCTCCACGGCCGCGTCGGGAGCAAGCAGCCGGCCTCCGAGGGCCAGCACGTTGGCGTCGTTGTGCTCGCGGCTCATCCGCGCCGTGTAGAGGTCGCCGCAGGTGGCGGCGCGCACGCCGGGGACCTTGTTGGCGGCGATGGCCATGCCGATGCCGGTGCCGCAGACGAGCACGCCGGTCTCCACCTTGTCCGCCGCGACCGCCTCGGCGACCTGAGCGGCGTAGTCCGGGTAGTCGACGGAGTCGGGAGAGTGGGTGCCGAAGTCGAGGATCTGGTGGCCCTGATCGATGAGCCAGGCCTTCAGCGCCTCCTTCAGCTCCCAGCCCGCGTGATCGGCGCCGAGCGCGACGGAAGCCATGGCGGGCCAACCTTACGCTCTGTCGGGGACGAGTGTCAAGGAGCCCCCACATCTAGTGCCGCGAGGGCGGAGCGGCTATCATCGCATCCGGCAAGGAGTTCGTGAAACGAATGACGAGACGGCTCCGCGTGTCTACGCAGAAGCGCGATGTCGACACGCGCGGCGAAGTCGAGATCGGCGTTCTTTCACAACCCCCAGGAGGATCTCCATGAGCGAGGACGCGAAGAGCGGCCCGCGCTTCGGCGTGGGCAGCATCGTGCGGCACGTGCAGTTCGGCGTCGGGCGCGTGGTCGCGCTCGAGCCCACGGAGTACGTGATCGTGTTCCGGGGCGGCGACACGCGCCGCGTCGCCTTCGCCTACGACGGCCTCGAGGCGGAGCAGCGGGCCGGCGACCCGGAGCTGGACCGGATCCGCCAGGCGGTGAGCGAGGTCCTCGGCGACCACGGCTGGATCGACGTGGACCTCGAGATGGCCCGGCGGTGGACGGGCGGCACGTTGCGCATGATCCCGGGCAAGGCCGACACGCAGTCCAAGGACATCCCGATCGAGGTGTTCTTCAAGAAGCTCGTGGCGATCCGGGACCGCCTGCGGGTGCTCGAGCAGAAGGTCAACAGCCAGCCCGAGCTGCCGAACGAGGCCAAGCTGGAATTGCAGGGCTACATCACGCGCTGCTACGGCAGCCTCACCACGTTCAACGTGCTCTTCTCCGCCAAGGGAAGCAACTTCGAGGGGCAGTAGGCGGGACGGCCCGGGGCCGGTGTGGCACACTGAATGGGTATTCAGGGAGCCACGCCGTGCCCGATAGATCAGAACTCCTCAACCAGCTCCGGATCGACAGGACGGCCGCGACCGGCCGCCGCCGCTATCGTCGGGCGGCGATCGCCGGCCTCGTGCTGCTCGCCGCCGTCGCGGGCTCGCTCTGGTTCGCCCGGGCGCAGTCCGACGCCCTCACCGTGCGCACGGCGGTGGCGCGCGGCGCCGCCCAGGCCCCGGGCGCGGCCACCGTGCTCGACGCCAGCGGCTACGTCACCGCCCGCCGCCAGGCCACCGTCTCCGCCAAGGTCACGGGCAAGATCGTCGAGGTGCTCCTCGAGGAGGGCATGCGGGTCGAGGAGGGCGCCGTGCTCGCCCGTCTCGACGACACCGAGGCGCGCGCCCAGCTCGCCCTCGCCCGCGCCCAGCTCGCCGCGGCCCGCACCGCGGTCGCGGAGGTGGAGGCGCAGCTCGTCCAGGCCGAGCGCGATTACACCCGCCAGGAGGAGCTGCACCGCCGCGAGCTCGTGAGCGCCCAGTCGATCGACGCCGCGCGCGCCCAGCGCGACATGCTCCGTGCCCGGCTCGCCATCACCGGCGAGCAGATCAAGGTGGCGCAGGAGTCGGTGGACGTGGCCCAGGTGCAGATGGACAACACGGTGATCCGAGCGCCCTTCGCGGGCGTCGTGGTCACCAAGGCCGCGCAGCCCGGCGAGATGATCTCGCCCATCTCCGCGGGCGGGGGCTTCACCCGCACCGGCATCGGCACCATCGTGGACATGGACTCGCTCGAGATCCAGGTGGACGTGAACGAGGCCTACATCAACCGCGTCGTCCCCGGCCAGCGCGTCGAGGCGGTGCTGAACGCGTACCCGGACTGGAAGATCCCGGGCTCGGTGATCGCGACCATCCCCACCGCCGACCGGAACAAGGCCACGGTCAAGGTGCGGATCGCCATCGCGAAGAAAGACTCGCGCATCTTGCCCGACATGGGCGTGCGTGTGTCGTTCCTCGGGGCCGCGGGCGCGCCGGGCACCCCCGCGGCGGGGGCGCGGCCGGCGGGCGTGCTCGTGCCCGCCGAGGCCATCCGCACCGAGGGAACGCAGAGCGTCGTCTTCGTGTATGCCGCGGACCGCGTCCAGCGCCGCGCCGTCACGCTGGGCCCCCTCGTGGGCGGCCAGCGCCAGCTCCTGACCGGCGTCCGCGACGGCGAGCAGGTCGTGCTGTCCCCGCCCGCGTCGCTCAAGGACGGCGACACGGTCACGGTCGGCCGCGCCGGCTGAGCTCCTCCGTGGGAACGCTCGTCGAGATCCGCGGCGTGACGAAGGCGTACCACCGCGGAGGGGAGACCATCGAGGTCCTCCACGGCGTCGACATCGACATCCCCGTGGGGGACTTCGTCGCCCTGATGGGCCCCTCCGGCTCCGGCAAGACCACGCTCCTCAACCTGATCGGCGGCCTCGACCGGCCCAGCGGCGGCAGCATCGTCGTGGACGGCCTGCGCATCGACCAGCTCGGCAGCGGGGAGCTCTCGCGGTGGCGGGCCGCCAACGTCGGCTTCGTCTTCCAGTCCTACAACCTCCTGCCCGTGCTCTCCGCGCAGAAGAACGTGGAGCTTCCCCTGCTCCTCACCGACCTGTCCGCGGCGGAGCGCCGGCGCCACGCCGCCATCGCGCTCACCCTGGTCGGCCTCCAGGACCGAGCGCGGCACAAGCCGAAGGAGCTCTCCGGCGGCCAGGAGCAGCGCGTGGCCATCGCGCGCGCCATCGTGTCCGACCCCACGCTCCTCGTCTGCGACGAGCCGACGGGCGACCTCGACCGCGCCACCGCCGACGAGATCCTGGCCCTCCTCCGGATGCTGAACGAGGAGCACGGCAAGACCATCGTGATGGTCACCCACGACCCCAAGGCGGCCGAGCACGCGCGCCGCTCACTCCACCTCGACAAGGGCACGCTGGCCGCCGCAAGCGCCCCGTGAAGTACCTGCCGCTCCTCTGGGCCGGGCTCTTCCGCCGGAAGACCCGCACGGTCCTCACCCTGGCGTCGATCATCGTGGCGTTCCTGCTGTTCGGCCTGCTCCAGTCGGTGCGCGTCGCCTTCGAGTCCGGCGCGGCGAGCGCCGACGACAAGCGGCTCCTGACCACCGCGCGCTACTCGATCATCGAGCCCCTGCCCATCGCCTACCTGCGGCGGATCGAGCAGGTCCCGGGCGTGGTCGGGGTCGCCCACGCCGACTGGTTCGGGGCCCGGTACCAGAACGAGTCGAACGCGTTCCCGGTGTTCGCGGTCGAGCCCCGCCGCTACCTCGCCATGTACCCCGAGTTCAGCATCGACCCCGCGCAGCTCGAGGCGTTCGCGGCCACGCGGACCGGCGCGGTGGCGGGCAAGCGGCTCGTCGACCGGTTCGGCTGGACGGTGGGCCAAAAGCTCCCGATCGCCTCGGAGATCCACGCGCGCGCCGACGGCGACCTCAACTGGGAGTTCGACCTCGTGGGCGTGATCGACGCCGATGACCCCGCGGTGCGCGGCAACACCGACATGGTGCTGATCAACGTCGCCTACTTCGACGAGGCGCGCGCGCTCGGCCGCGGCAAGACGGGCTGGTACATCGTCCGCGTCGAGGACTCCTCCCAGGCGCGCGCCGTCTCCGCGGAGATCGACCGGATCTTCGCCAACTCTCCCGACGAGACCAAGACCCAGCCGGAGAAGGAGTTCGCCGTGGGGTTCGCGCGGCAGATCGGCGACATCGGGATGCTCGTCACGCGGATCCTCGCCGCCGTCTTCTTCACGATCCTGATCCTGACCGGCAACACCATGGCGCAGTCGCTGCGCGAGCGCATCCCCGAGCTGGCGATCCTCAAGACGCTGGGCTTCTCGGACGCCCGGGTCACCCTGCTCGTGCTCGCGGAGGCCGGGCTGCTGCTCCTGATCGGCGGCGGCATCGGGATGGGCGGCGCCGTCGCCGTCATGCCCGTCCTGAACGGCGCGACGGGCGGGCGCTTTCCCCCGCTCTTCGTGACCGGCACGACCTGGGCGGTCGCCGCGGCCCTCGTCGTCGGCCTCGCCTTCGCGGTGGGGCTGCCGCCCGCGTACCGGGCGCGGCGCCTGCGCATCGTCGAGGCGCTGGCGGGCCGGCGGTAATGACCCTCGCAGCATGCGGTAACCGCCACGGGCCTCTACAGTCCCACCGCTCGGCGTCAGTCTGATGCGCGGGGCTAGACCGATGCGCCAGGTCGTCCGGATCACGATGATCAACCTGCTCACGGTGCCGCGCCGCGCCGGCACCTCGCTGGTGGTCGTCGTCGGCATCGCGGGGGTCGTGGGCGTCCTCGTCTCCGTGCTCGCCATGTCCGAGGGCTTCCGCCACACGCTGGCGAGCACCGGGCGCCCCGAGCGGGTGATCATGCTGCGCGCGGGCTCGGACGCGGAGCTGTCGAGCGGCGTGGCCCGCGACCAGGCCACGCTGCTCGCCGCGCTGCCGCCCGTCGGCCGCGACGCCCGCGGCCGGCCGCTGGCCTCCGCCGAGCTCGTGGTGATGGTCGACCTGCCGCGCAAGGGCGAGAGCCATCCCAACAACGTGCCGTTCCGGGGGGTCCAGCCCGCGGCGTTCGACATCCGCGACGAGGTGCGCGTCGTCGAGGGCCGGCGATTCTCCGGCGGCCTGCGCGAGGTGATCGTCGGCAGGAAGGCGGCGGCGCAGTTCGAGGGCCTCGTCGTGGGCTCCCGCATCGCGTTCCGCGACAGCGACTGGACGGTGGTGGGAACGTTCGAGAGCGCGGGCGACGTCCACGAGTCGGAGATCTGGGCCGACGCCGAGGTGGCGATGTCCGCGTTCCGGCGGACGGGGTTCCAGTCCGTCACCGCGACCCTCGCCGACCCGTCGCCGGCCGGCCTCGCCGAGCTCGCCGAGGCGATCCGCCGCGACCGGCGCCTGTCCATCACCCCCGTGCGCGAGCCCGAGTACTACGCGAGGCAGGCGAAGGTCCTGTCCACGCTGATCAACGTCCTGGGCTACACGGTGGCCGCGTTCATGGCGGTGGGCGCCACGTTCGGGGCGCTCAACTGCATGTACTCGGCGGTGGCCAGCCGCCAGGTCGAGATCGCCACGCTGCGCGCCATCGGGTTCGGGGGCGTGTCGGTCGTGGTCTCGGTGATGGTGGAAGCCATGGTCCTCGCCACGGTGGGGGGCGCGGTGGGCGGCGCCCTCGCCTGGGTCTACTGCGACGGCGCGTCGGTCTCGACGCTGAACTTCAACACCTTCTCCCAGGTGGCGTTCGACTTCCGCGTCACCCCCGGCCTCCTCGCCCGTGGGCTCGGGTGGGCGCTCCTCATCGGCGCCGCGGGCGGGCTCCTGCCCGCCATCCGCGCCGCCCGCGCCCCGGTGACGGTGGCCCTCCGCGCGCTCTAAATCACCAGGTGCGGGCGCCCGGGCTTCGCCCGCCCGCACCGTGCGCCTCGTCGCCCCGGCCGCCGCGCCTCCGGGCGAGAATCAGCGGATCACCAGGGGCACGAAGACGGCCTCGCGGCCGGTGATCGCGGCGCCGGCCCGCGTGTAGACGCCCGGGACCTCCGCGCCAGCCAGGAACACGCCGAAGACGAGCACGCGCTCCTCGGTCCGCCAGCCGCGGGCGGTGGCGACGGGCACGCGCGCCCGCGCGAGGTCCACGCGCTCCTGGTAGACGACGTCCGCGCGCCGCGCCCGCCGTCGCTCGGCCGGCGAGAACCCCAGAAGTACGCTCGTCCGAGCGTCACCGTGCCGCGATCAGGTCGTGGCGGCGGGACGGCGGGCCCGGCGCGCGGCGGGCCGAGACGGTCCGCGCGCGGCAGCGCGACCATCGGCCTCCGCGACGGGACGCAGCACGGGCGGCAGCTCGAAGACGAGGGCGACCCGGATCTGCTCCGCGCCGCGAGCCGCGGATCGACGGTCGAGCGGCACGGGCGTCCCGACCTCGTCCTCGCCCGGTCCGCTCTGGAGGCACTAGCGGAGCAGCAGGCGAGCGGTGAAGCCTCGCGGGCCCGGGGTCGGCGTCGCTCCCTACCCGCCGGAGCTCCCCGAGCTCCGAAAGCTCGATCCCGTACGACGAGGAGCCCGAGGCAGCGACCAGAAGCTCCACCGCGACCTGGGGCGCTCGCTAGCGCGCATTATATGTCAGCCTCGCGACGGGGCCGTCCCTTCCGGCATCCCCGCGACGACGTGGGTGGGCCCGCCGGCGCGGACCCGCGACAGGAGCACGAGGCCGACGACGAAGAAGGCGCCGATGGCGAGGATGCCCGCCCGCTGGTTGCCGCCGGCGGCGTGGGAGATGCCGCCGAACACGAGCGGCCCCATCACCGCCGCCGTCTTGCCGCACAGCGTGTAGAACCCGAAGATCGCGGCCTCCTTCCCCTTCGGGATGAGCGACGTGAGGAACGTGCGGTTGGCGGCCTGCACGGCGCCGAGACCTGTCCCGGCGAAGACGGCGAGGACGAAGAACTGCCCCTGCGTCTGGACGAACCACGCGGCGATCACCACCAGGCTCCACTGGCAGAGCGTGATCATGACCACGCGCTTGGGGCCGAGCCGGTCCGTGGGCCACGACCAGGCGAGCGCCCCCACCAGCGCCGAGACCTGGACCACGATGTACAGGACGATGAGCCGGTCCATCGGGAAGCCGAGCGTCTGCGCGGCGAAGATGGCCGAGAACGCGATGACGGTGTTCACCCCGTCCTCGTAGATGAAGAACGCGCCGAGGAAGCGGCGCAGCTCCCGGTGGCCGAGGATGACGGCGCGCCGTCGCGACCACCTCCGCCGCGCCCTCGCGCGCCGCGCGGAGCACGGACACCGTGCCCCGCGGGGCGCGGCCGGCAGCAGGAAGAACGCGGGGAGCGCGAAGACACCGTAGAGGACGGCCGTCGACAGGAAGGCCGCATCGAACGCCTCGGCCCGCACGAACGGCAAGCGCGACGAGCAGCGCCACGATCGAGCCCGCGTACCCGACGGCGAACCCCCAGCCGGAGACGCGGCCCTGGTAGGCGGGCGGGGCGAGCTGCGGCAGGTAGGCGTTGTAGTAGACCAGGGCGCCCTCGAAGCCGACATTGCCGAGCACGGCGAGCACGAAGCCCCACGCCACCATGCCGGGCTCGACCGTCGACAGGAGGGCGGTCGCGCCCACGGCCAGCGCGGTGAAGCCGATGAACAGCGGGCGCCGCACCCCGGCACGATCCGCGACGCCGCCGAGGAACGGAGAGGTCAGGGCCACGATGGCCATCGAGGCGGAGATGACGCGGCCCCACCAGAGGTCGCCGGCGCCGGCGTCGTTGCCCACGACCTCGATGGCGTAATAGGCCGCGTAGATGGTGCCGAGGACGACGGCGGCGAACGAGGAGTTCGCGAAGTCGTAGAGGGCCCACGCCACGATCGCGCGGACGTTCACGGGTTCCTCGCCCCCCGCGACCGCTCTGGCCGTCGGCGAGCACGGGCTCGGGCACCAGCGCGAAGAGCGCGGTCAGCTCGTCCATGATCGCCCGGCGTCGCTCGGCCATGACGCCCCGGAGGTCGCGGCCGGTCACGAGCCGCGCGACCCGGCGCGTCTCGCGCGCCATCCGTCCCACCCGGTCGGTCCAGCCGAGCGCGAAGAACCCGCTGGGGCCCAGCAAGGCGACGAAGAGGCCCACCGCCCACGCGCCGGCGAGGCGGCCCAGGATCCAGCCCTCCGACGACCCAGCACACGAGATAGACGACGAGGCCGCCCGCGATCTTGTACGTGGCCTCCACGTCGGGCTCGGGCCGCACGAGGCGGATGGCCCACCGGACGATGGTGTAGGGCGCCGCGTGGACGACGAGCCCCCACGCGGCCAGGGGCAGGCCCAGCACGATGGCCAGGCTCTCGCGCAGGACGTAGCGCGTGGCGGCGCCCACGCGCACGGGGTGGGTCGCGGACCGCCCTCGGCCCAGCCCGGCCAGCTCGAGCGCCTTGGCGTAGCGCTCGACCTCGCCGCGCAGGCGCGCGATGCGATCGGGCTCGCGCTCGGCGAGGTACCGGTGCGCGCGGGCGACGCGCCGGCGCCACGCCGCGATGTCCGCCGGCCGGTCCACCCCGCCTGCCTCGGCGCGCCACACCGACTCCACCACCTGGACCAGGCGAAGCGTCTCGCGGTCGCCGGCCTCCACGATGAGGCGCGCGAGCGCGTCGCTCAGGCGGTCGGTGAGGCGGCGGACCGCCTCGACGGGCTCCTGCCGGAACAGGGCGACGCAGTCGGCGGTCACGACGGGAGCGCCGACCGTCACCACCGCCCAGCCGGTTCGGAACGTGCCCGGCTCGTCGAAGACCAGCCCCACCGGCACCACGGTCACGCCGAGCGCCTCGGGGCCGGCGCTCTCCGCGGCGAGGACGATGCGGGCCGCCCCCGTCTTGAGCGGCATCAGGGCAGGCTCGGGCTGGCTGACCCCCTCCGGGAAGATGAGGATGGCGCCGCCGGCGGAGAGCGTCGCGGTGGCGGCGTCGAACATCCGCGCGTTCGCGTCCGGGTCGAACCGCTCCGTGGTGTCCTGGCGCCGGTGCACGGGAATCGCGCCGAGCGCCTTGAGGAAGGGGCCGATCAGCGGGTTCCGGAAGAGCGGCGCCTTGGCGAGGGACACGAGGGGCCGCGGGATCGTGGCGAGGAGCAGCATGCCGTCCACGAGCGCGTTCTGGTGGTTGGCCACCACGATGAGGGGTCCCGTGCGGGGCAGGCGCCGGAGCCCGGTGACCTCGACCCGGTGGTAGAAGAGCGCGACGAGGGTCCGTGAGATCCAGCGGACGGCGCGGTACGCGACCGAGCCCGTCACGCCGTCACGCTGACCGTTCACGCGCGACGAGTCCGTGGCCTGGCTGCTTCGCCTGCCCCGACTCGCACGGCGCGGCGGGCGAGGATCACGGCGCCCCGGCGCCGGGAGCGTGGCCGCCCGTCACGACCGCCGGCGCGGCGGGCTGGGTCCGCCGCGGGTACGCGCCGTGCCCGCGCGGGAAGTCGAACGTCTCCTCGCGGGCCGCCTGGACGCCCGCGGCCACGAGCGCGGCCACGTCGAGGCGGGCCTCCATGGCGAGGGCCTCGTCCCGACCCACCCGCGTGCCGGGATGCTTCGGCACGAACAGCGAGCAGCAGTCGGCGTCCGGCTCGTTGGAGATCTCGAGCGTGCCGATGGCGCGCGCCTCGGCGGTGATCTCGAGCTTGTCCATGCCGATGAGCGGCCGGAGGATCGGCAGCCCCGCCGCCGCGTCGATACACGCGACGTTTTCGAGCGTCTGCGACGCGACCTGGCCCAGGCTCTCCCCGGTGACGAGGGCCGCCCCGCCCACGCGCGCGGCGATCGCCTCGGCGATGCGCACCATGAGGCGGCGGTAGACGACCACGCGCGCGGGCGCGGGCACCGAGAGCACCACCTCGCGCTGGATCTCGCCGAACGGCACCAGGAAGAGACGCGAGGCGTACTGCCACCCGGTGAGCCGCTCGGCGAGGTCCCGGGCCTTGCCGATGGACAGGTCGGGCAGGTACGGCACGCTGTGGAAGTGGACGAAGACGACGCGGCAGCCGCGCTTCATCATGCGCCAGGCCGCCACCGGCGAGTCGATGCCGCCGGACAGCAGCGCGACCACCGTGCCGCTCGCGCCGACGGGGAGCCCGCCCGGCCCGGGGCGCCGGTCGGCGTACACGAAGGCCTGGTCGGGCAGCACCTCGACGCGGACGTTGAGGTCCGGCTTCTCCAGATCGACGCGCACGCCGGTCTTGCCCTGCACGTGGGCGCCGAGCTGTCGGTTCAGCTCGATCGACGACAGCGGCAACGTCTTGAACTGCCGGCGCGCGGTGATCCGGAACGACGCGAACGAGCGCCCCTCGATCGCCTCGTCCATCGCGCGCCGGAGCGCGTCGAGCGTGGGCGCGGTGCGCCGGGCGAGCGCGAGGTTGGCCACGCCGAAGACGCGGTCGACGCGGTCCCGCACCGCCTCGGGCGCGGGATGCCCCTCGAGGTCCAGCACGATGCGCCCGGGGAGCTGGATCACGGGCGCGGGACCGAGGTCGGCGATGGCCCGGGCGAGGTTCTCCTGCAGCCGACGCAGGAACAGGGGGCGGTTGCCGCGCTTGAGGCTGATCTCGTGGTAGTGGACGATCAGCACGCGGCCGCGGTTCGACACCGTCACGGCTCGCGTCCGGGCGGCCGGGGATGCTTGGGCCGGCGGCGGTACACCGTCTGCGGCACCTCGACCTTGGGGGGCTTGCCCGGCATGGGCTTGCGCACGCGCGCGTGCGCCGGCTTCCTCGAGGGCTTCGGCACGCGCGTAGTATACCGTCCGGCCGCGGCGGCGCGGGGGCGGCCGTCCCGGTCAGTGGGTCGCGTTCGGATCCGGCGCGCGGCGGTGGGCGTCCACGATCTGCATGCGCCATCCGTCGGGGTCGCGGAAGTTCAGGTTGGTCCGGCCGGTCGACGGCACCAGGTGCGGGCCGCTCGGGATCGACACGCCCCGGGCGGCCAGGTCGCGATGCGCGGCGGCCACGTCGGGCACCTGGAACGCGATGTGGTTGACCCCGATGTTCTCCTCCCCGCTCACGCGGTGGAGCTCGAAGATCGGCTGGTTGTCGCCGGGGAGCTGGAACTCGACGGAATCGCCGTGGTGCTTGGTGCGGGTGAGCTCGCGGAAGCCGAGGGCCCGGAACAGCGCCACGTACTCGTCGAAGTGCTGCACCACGATCTCGATGTGATCGATCCTGGTCACCACGGATGGGCTCCTCTCGAGGGCACCATCAGTAGACGGAGCCCGGAAACGTGTTCACGGACAGGCGCCGGCCCGCCGCCTTGTACATCTTCACGCCGCCCCACGCCCCCTCGGCCACGCCGTCGTGGAGGGCCCAGCTCCGTCCCCGCACCGTCTGCGCGGCGCTGGGCGCGCGGAACGCGGAGGCGTCGTCGAGCCGGTCGAGCAGCGCGCCGCCCGGCGAGAAGCCCGCCTGGATCTCATCCATGATCTCGCGTCCCATCAGGTACCCGCAGCCCTGACGCTCGTACAGGATGGCGGAGTGGTAGAAGAGCGGCTCGATCAGGTAGATCTCCCTGCCGATCAGCCGGCAGAACCGCTCCATGCTCTCGAGCACGCCGCCCAGCATCCGGAGTCCGCGGCGGATCTGGCCCGGCGCCAGCCCGTCCTTCATGGCGCGGAGCTCCTCGGGCACGTTGCGGGAGATCGTGCCGTACAGCGTGTCGAGGCCGTCCAGGTCGCGGTCGATGGCGTAGCGGGGACCGGCGGGGTCGGTGATCTGGACGAAGGCCAGCTCCGGCACGGCGAGCGGCGACATCTCCACGTCGATCAGGAGCAGCGGATCGCGGTCGTCGCGCGAGGCGCGCACCTCGACACGGCCCCACGACTTGTCCGCGGGCGACGTGATGCGCACCAGGCGCTCGCCCGCGGGGCCGGCGAGGGTCACGGGGTCGATGCCGAGCCGGTCGAGGAGCCCGCGGGGCACGAGCTGCAGATAGCAGGCCTGGACCAGCTCGGGAGCCAGCCCGTTGATGTCCTGGATGGACGCGAGGCCGAGGTCTTCCGGACGCCGCTCCACGAATGAGCCCCGCTCTAGCCGCCCGTCTCGGCGAGGAGCGCGCGCGCGCGCACCAGCTCCTCCGGCGTGTTGACGTTCATGAACACCACGTCGGGGCGGGCGAGCCGCGCCACCTCCGCGACGGGCACCGCGAGCACCCGCACGTCGTCGAAGAAGCCCGTGATCTTGAGCCGCCGCGCGCGCAGCCGGCGCTCGATGGGGTCGAGACACGACCGCGCGTAGCACGCGTGGAGCGTCTCCCACTGGCCGTCCACCAGCGGCGCCACCACGTCGGCCTCGCCGGCGCGTGAGGAGCACAGTCGCATCACGTCGGGGGAGAGGAACGGCATGTCGCACGCCACGGTGAGCACGGCGTCGCCGGCCGCGGCCTTGATCCCGGTGTAGATGCCCCCCAGGGAGCCGCAGTCCGGGAACACGTCGGGGACCATCGGCAAGCCGAGGAAGGCGTAGAGGTCCGGGGTGTTGGTCACGATCAGGATGTCGTCGGTGACCTGGTCCAGGGCCCGACGCACGCGCTCGATGATCCGCTCCCCGCCGAGCTCGAGCAGCGCCTTGGGCTCGCCGCCCATTCGCGTGCTCCGGCCGCCGGCCTGGATGACACCGGTGAGCTTCATGATCGGGCCGGAATGGCGCGGGTGGGCTTCATGACAGGGCCTGGATAGGGCGAGTGGGCTTCATGACAGACGCACCGGGCCCTGGCGGAGGATCCGCGGCGGCCACACCGTGCAGTCCGCGACGGTGGAGCCCGTGCCCCCGCTGGTCGGGCCTCCGTCCAGCACGAGGTCGATCCGCCCGTCGAAATAGCCGCGGACCGCCGCCGCCGTCTCGGCCGGCGCCTCGCCGCTCGGGTTCGCGCTGGGCGCGGTCACGGCCAGGCCCGCGGCGCGGACCAGGCCCAGCGCGACCGGATGCCCGGGCACGCGCACGCCGATGGTGCCGGTTCCGGCGGTGACCGCGGTGGGCACGCCGGCGGCGGCGGGGAGCACGAGGGTCAGCGGGCCCGGCCAGTGACGGCGCATCAGCTCGCGGGCGCCCTCGCCGATCTCGCCGCAGAGCGGGACCGCGTCCTCCGGCGAGCCCACGAGCACCAGGAGCGGCTTGGACTCCGGCCGGCCCTTCACCTCGAAGACACGCGCCACCGCGTCGGGCGCCAGCGCCGCCGTCCCGAGGCCGTAGAAGCTCTCGGTGGGAAAGGCCACGAGCCCGCCGCCGCGGAGCACGGATGCGGCCTCGGCGAGCGCGCCCGGGTCCGGCCGTGCCGCGTCCACCACGAGCGTGCGCGTGGGGACGGCCGGGAACGCGCGCGCGCGGCTCATCCCGTGCGGGCGAGGGCGCGGGCCCCGATGTCACGGCGGTAGTGGACGCCCTCGAAGCGGACGCGGCGCGCCGCCGCATAGGCGCGCTCGACCGCGGTCGCGATGTCCGTCCCGAGCGCCTGGACGGCGAGGACGCGGCCGCCGGCGGTGACGAGGCGGCCGTCCTTGATGGCCGTGCCCGCGTGGAAGACGTTGGCGTCGGGAAGGCTCCCCTGCCCGTCCAGGCCCTCGATGGGGATGCCGGTCCGATAGGGGCCGGGATAGCCGCCCGAGGCGAGGACAACGCAAGCCGACGCGTCCGGGCTCCAGGCGAGCGTCGCGGGGAGCCGTTCCCCGTGCGCCACCGCGGCGAGCATGGGAAGGAGATCCTGGTCCAGGCGCGGCATGATGGCCTGGCACTCGGGGTCGCCGAAGCGGCAGTTGAACTCCACGACGCGCGGCCCCTTCGCACCGAGCATGAGGCCCACGAACAGGAAGCCCGCGTAGGGCGCGCCCTCCGCGGCCATCGCGGCCAGGACCGGCCGCACGATCTCCGCCATGATCCGCTCGGTGGTGTCGGGGTCGACCACCGGCGCCGGCGAGTACGCCCCCATCCCGCCGGTGTTCGGGCCCTGGTCTCCGTCGAAGACGGTCTTGTGGTCCTGGGCGGTGGCGAGCGGGAGGACCGATCGACCGTCGGCGATCACGAAGAAGGACGCCTCCTCCCCCTCCATGAACTCCTCGACGACGACCGCCGTTCCGGAGACCCCGAAGGCCCGCTCCTCGAGGCAGAGCGCGAGGGCCCGGTCGGCCTCCTCGATCGTCCGGCACACGATGGCGCCCTTCCCGGCCGCGAGACCGTCAGCCTTGACGACGAGGGGGGCGCCCAGCTCCCGACAGAACGCGCGAGCCGGCGCGGCCTCCGTGAACGTGCGGAAGCTCGCGGTCGGGATCCGGTGGCGGGCCATCAGGTCCTTGGCGAAGACCTTGGAGGACTCGATGCGCGCGGCCGCCGCGCCGGGCCCGAACACCGCGCCGCCGGCGGCGCGGAGGCGATCGGCAAGCCCGAGGGCCAGCGGCACCTCCGGTCCCACCACGGTGAGGTCGATCCGCTCCTCGCGCGCGAGGCGGACGAGGTCGTCGAGCGCGTCGTCCCGCACGGGCACGCAGCGCGCGTGGCGCGCGATGCCCGGATTGCCGGGGGCCGCGACGAGCTCGGTGAGCTCGGGACTCTGCGCGATCTTCCAGGCGAGCGCGTGCTCCCGGCCCCCGCCGCCCACCAGCAACACCCTCATCGCGGGCGTCTCCGCGGGGGTGGGGGCGGGCCCTCGCCTTCGGTCTCGGTGGCTTCCAGGTGCGAGCGGGCGATCTGGGCCCAGGGGCTCCCGAGGTCCAGCTCGAGGTACCGTCGCCAGTGGAGCGAGGCGCTGTCGTTGCGCCCGAGCTTGCCGAGGACGCCGGCCAGGTTGAAATGGGCGTCGGCGTAGTCGGGGTCGATCTCGAGGGCCCGGCGGTACCAGCCGACCGCGGCGGCAAGGTCGCCGAGGTCCTCGGAGAGCGATCCCAGGTTGAACGCGGCCTGCGGGCACGTCTGGTCGGCGTCGAGCCCGGCGCGGTAGCACGTTCGCGCCCGCTCGTAGTGGCCCATTCGGTGCTGGAGCAGGCCGAGGTTGTTCCACGCCGCCGCGTACCCGGGATCGATGGCCAGCACGCGCTCGTACGCCTCCACCGCCGACTCCCAGCGCTCGGGGTCGCCGTCCCACTCGGACGCGCGGGCAAACCACACCTCGGCCGCGTCGCTGGGCGGGATCATCGGGCGCACGCGCCCCCACGCGAGGGACTCGCGGGCCTCGCGCTCGAGCTCGATGCCCGGGAAGTCCAGGAGGGCCTGGCCGGTGCGCACGTCGAAGCGCCGCCGGTCCTGCTCCACCACGATGCGCGCGCCGTCGACCGACAGGCGGAGCTCGGCGAGCGGGCTGTCCGAGCCGGGGGCGAGCCGGCGGGCGCCCTCGAGCGCCTCGCGGACGCGCCGCACGGTGGCGCCCTCGTGGAGGAGCTGCGCGGCCACCCGCGCGGCGACGAGGTCGCGGAAGCGATAGCCCGTCGCCTCGTCCCGGAGCAGGCCGATCCGCCGGAGCTGCGACGAGCGCTTCGGGGTCAGGCGGAGGAGCCGGGTCAGCTCCCTGAGCGAGAACACGCGCTCCATCAATGCTTGAAGTGGCGGATGCCCGTCGTCACGAGCGCCATGCCGTGCTCGTCGGCGGCGGCGATGACCTCCTGGTCGCGGAGCGAGCCGCCTGGATGCATCGCCGCCGTCGCGCCCGCCGCCGCCACCACGTCGAGCCCGTCCCGGAACGGGAAGAACGCGTCGGAGGCGCAGACCGTGCCCTTCGTCTCGAGCCCCACCTCGCGCGCGCGCATCACGGCGATCCGTGCTGCGTCCACGCGGTTCATCTGGCCCGCCCCGACCCCCACGACCTGGTCGGCGCGGGCGAGGACGATGGCGTTCGACTTCGCGTGCTTGCACACGCGCCAGGCGAAGCGGAGCGCGGTCATCTCCTCGTCGGTGGGCGCGCGGCGGGAGACCACGCGCAGCGCTGCTCGCGTCCAGGTCCGTGAGATCGGCGTCCTGGGCGAGGAGGCCGCCGAGGACGCTCCGCATCTCGACCATCCGGGCCGGGTACTCCTCGCGGCGGCAGGGCAGCGCGAAGACGCGGCACTTCTTCTTCGTCCGGCGCAGCTCCTCGAGCGCGTCGGGCGCGAAGGCGGGGGCGAAGAGGACCTCCAGGAGCACGCCGGAGAGCTCCTTCACCACGGCCATGTCGAGCGTCCGGTTCACCCCGACGATCCCGCCGTAGATCGACACGGGGTCGCAGGCCTTGGCCCGGCCCATGGCCTCGCCCACCGAGGCGCCCACCGCCACCCCGCACGGGTTCGTGTGCTTGATCACCACCGCGGCGGGATCGTCCCACTCCAGCAGGAGCCCGAGCGCGGCGGACCAGTCGAGCAGGTTGTTGTACGAGAGCTCGGGCCCGTGGAGCTGCCGCGCGGCGGCGAGGCCGACGCGCGCGCCCGGGGCCGCGTAGAACGCCGCCGACTGGTGCGGGTTCTCGCCGTAGCGGAGCCCCTGGACGCGCTCGGCCGCGAGCGGAAGCCGCGGGCTCCACGCCTCGGCCCCCGGCGCGGCCTCCGCCGTACGCGCGGAGAGATAGGCGGCGATGGCCGCGTCGTAGCGGGCGGTCCGGGTGAACGCCTCGGCGGCGAGATGGAACCGGGTCTCCTCGGACAGCGCGCCGCCGCTCCGGGCGAGCTCATCGAGGACCGCGCCGTACTGGCCCGGATCGGTGACGACGGCCACGCTCTCGTGGTTCTTGGCCGCGCCGCGGATCATGCTCGGTCCGCCGATGTCGATGTTCTCGATGGCCTCCTCGAGCGACACGTCGGGCCGGCTCACCGTGCGCTCGAAGGGATAGAGCGTCACCACGACCAGGTCGATGGGACGGATGCCGTGGGCGTCCAGCGTGGCGACGTGCTCGGGCACGGCGCGACGGGCGAGGATGCCCGCGTGGACCTTGGGGTGCAGCGTCTTCACGCGGCCGTCGAGCATCTCCGGGAACCCGGTCAACTCGGAGACGTCGACCACGGCGAGGCCGGCCTCGCGCAGGAGCCGCGCCGTTCCCCCCGTGGACACGATCTCCACGCCGAGGCCGCGGAGGGCCCGGGCGAGATCGACGACGCCGGTCTTGTCGTGCACGCTGATCAGCGCCCGGCGGATCTTCATGGCTGCTCCTCGCGCGGGACCCGCCGGATCTTCATGGCTGCTCCTCGCCGGCGACCACGCGGCCTCCCTCGACGCGGAGGCGTCCCTCGGCGAAGAGCCGCACCGCCTCCGGGTAGATCCGATGCTCCTCGGCCAGGATGCGCGCGGCGAGGCTCTCCTCGGTGTCGCCGGCGGCGACGGGGACCGCGGCCTGGAGCGCGATCGGCCCGGTGTCCACGCCCTCGTCGACGAAGTGCACGGTGGCTCCCGAGACCTTCACGCCGTGCTGGAGCGCCTGGCGCTGGGCGGAGAGGCCCGGGAACGCCGGCAGGAGCGACGGGTGCACGTTGAGGAGCCGCCCCGCGAAGTGCGCCACGAACGTCGCGCCCAGGATGCGCATGAAGCCGGCGAGGCAGACGAGCCCGACCTCGCGGGCGTCCAGCGCGGCGATCAGCGCCTTGTCGTAGGCCTCGCGGGTCGGGTGCTCGGCCGGCTCCAGCACGACGGTCTCGATCCGGTGCGCGCGGGCGATGTCGAGGGCCGCCGCCCCCCGCCGGTCCGAGACCAGCAGGGCGACGACGGCGGGGATCCGGCCGGCCTCGACCGCCTCCACGATGGCGCGGAAGTTGGAGCCGCGGCCGGACGCGAGCACGCCGATGCGGAGCGCGACCGCGGACCTAGGCACGCCAGGTCTCCCGGGTGGCGGGGTGGAGCGCCTCGAGGCGTCGATCGGGAGGCTTGGTGGTGGACGCCGTCCTCATGGATCGAACAGCCGGAGCTGCGACTGCTCCCCGGTGTCGAACCCCACCTTGTACTGGCCGCTGAAGCAGGCGTGGCAGAACTGGTTGGGATCGTTGCCTGTCGCCTTGAGCGTGCCCTCGAGCGAGAGGTATCCCAGCGTGTCCGCGCCCAGGTAGCGACGGATCTCGCTCACGTCGTGGCTAGAGCCGATCAGCTCCTTGCGCGTGGGCGTGTCGATCCCGTAGTAGCAGGGCCACTGGATGGGCGGTGACGAGATGCGCACGTGCACCTCGGTGGCCCCGGAGGCGCGGATCATCTTGACGATCTTGCGGCTGGTCGTGCCCCGCACGATGGAGTCGTCGACCACGACCACCCGGCGCCCCGCGAGGACCTCGCGGTTCGGGTTGAGCTTCACCTTCACGCCGAAGTGCCGGATGCCGTGGCTGGGCTCGATGAAGGTGCGCCCGACGTAGTGGTTGCGCACCAGCCCCGAGTCGTAGGGAATGCCCGACTCCTCGGAGTACCCGAGCGCGGCGCCGACCCCGGAGTCCGGCACGGCGATGACCAGGTCGGCCTCGACGGGGTGCTCGCGGGCGAGCTGATGGCCGAAGGCCTTGCGGACGGTGTGCACGTTCCGGCCCCACAGCACCGAGTCGGGCCGCGCGAAGTAGATGTACTCGAACACGCACTGCAGGCGCTCCTGCGGGCGGAACGGCCGGTAGCTCGCGACCCCGGTGTCGTCGATGACGACCATCTCGCCCGGCTCCACGTCGCGGACGAACTCCGCCTCGAGGAGGTCCAGCGCGCACGTCTCGGAGGCGAGGATCCAGCCGTCGCCGAGCCGGCCGAGCGACAGCGGGCGGAAGCCCGACGGGTCGCGGAGGCCCACCATGCACGTGGGGGTGAGGAGCAGGAGGGTGTAGGCGCCCTTCACGTGGGCGAGCGCCCGCGGGAGCTGCTGGACGAGCGAGGGGCCCTCGGCCCGCGCGAGGAGGTGCAGGATCACCTCGGTGTCCGACGAGGACTGGAACACGGCGCCGTCGCGCTCGAGGTCCTGGCGGAGCTGCTCGGCGTTGATCAGGTTGCCGTTGTGCCCGATGGCCACGCTGCCATGACTGGTGTTGGCGCTGATCGGCTGGGCGTTGCGCAGGTTCGAGCTGCCCGCCGTGGAGTAGCGCACGTGGCCGATGGCGCGCGTGCCCGGCAGCCGCTTGAGCCGCTCGCGGCTGAACACGTCGGCCACCCAGCCCATGGCGCGCTCCACGTGGAAGGCCTGGCCGTCGGTGACCGCGATGCCCGCCGACTCCTGGCCGCGGTGCTGGAGCGCGTAGAGACCCAGGTACGTGACGTTGGCGGCCTCGGGATGGTTCCAGATCCCGAAGATGCCGCACTCGTCATGGAACCTGTCGTCCCGCTCCGAGACGTCCTCGTCAGGCGACCAGTCGCTCAAATCCCGTCCTCCACTCGTGGCCGATCCGCTCGACCCGCACGCTCACCACGCGCTCGCCGCCCCGTCGGATCACCAGCTCCTCGCCCCCCACCCGACCGAGCCACCGCCACGGCACCGCGAACTCTCCCATGAGCCGCTCGAAGTGGCGCTCGCCTTCGGGCGGTACCGACACCACCACCCGCGAGGGGCCCTCGCCGTAGAGCGCCAGCGCGATCGCCGCCGCGTCCACCGGCAGGTCCACCTCCGCGCCCACCGGCGCGGGCCCGCTGACGCAGCACTCCGCGAGCGTCACCGCGAGGCCACCCTCCGCGCAGTCGTGCGCGGAGCGCACCAGCCGCGCGCCGATGGCCGCGCGGCACGCCCCCTGGACTGCGCGCTCCACGGCCAGATCGAGCGGGGCGAGGCGGCCCGCCAGGGTCCGGTGGAGCGTCCAGAGGTACTCGGAGCCTCCGAGGCTCACCGCGTCGGGGCCCACGAGGGCCACCCGATCGCCCGGCTCCTTGAACCACTGGGTGGCCCGGAGGTCGGCGTCCTCGATGAGCCCGGCCATCCCGATCACCGGGGTGGGCAGGATGGCGCGGCCGAGGGTCTCATTGTAAAAGGACACGTTGCCGCCGACCACCGGGATCGACAGGGCCTGGCACGCCTCCGCGATGCCGTCGATCGCCTCGCTGAACTGCCAGAGGATCTCCGGCCGCTCGGGCGACCCGAAGTTCAGGCAGTCGGTGAGGCCGAGGGGTCGCGCGCCGGTGACGGCCAGGTTGCGCGCGGCCTCCGCCACCGCCATCGCCGCCCCCGCCCGGGGGTCCAGGGAGACGAAGCGGGCGTTGCAGTCGGTGGTGAGCGCCACCGCCTTCGTGGTGCCCTTGATGCGGATCACGCCAGCGTCGGAGCCGGGCAGCACGAGGCTGTTGATGCCGACCTGCTGGTCGTACTGCCGGTACACCCACTCCTTGGAGGCGATCCCCGGTGCGCCGACCAGGGCGAGGAGCGCGGCCTCGGGGTCGGGCCCCGGGGGCAGCGAGAGCGGGTCGAAGGCGAGCAGGTCGTCCTGGCCGGCCGGGCGCGCGCGGGGCTTGTCGTACACGGGCGCCTCGTCGGCGAGCGCGCGCACCGGCACCTCGGCGACGACCTCGCCGCGCATCCGCACCTTCAGGACTCCGTCGCCGGTGACCGTGCCGATCTCGACGGCGTCGAGGTCCCACTTCGCGAACACGGCGCGGATCTCGCCCTCCCGGCCCCGTGCCGCCACCAGGAGCATCCGCTCCTGGGACTCGGAGAGCATGATCTCGTACGGCGTCATGCCGGTCTCGCGCTGGGGCACGCGGGAGAGCTCGACCTCCATGCCCGTGCCCGCCCGGGCCGGCATCTCGGAGCACGCGCAGGCCAGGCCCGCGGCGCCCATGTCCTGGATGCCGACGACGGCGCCGCTGCCCATGGCCTCGAGGCACGCCTCGAGCAGGAGCTTCTCCGTGAAGGGGTCCCCCACCTGGACGGTGGGCCGCCGCGCCTCCGCGCCCTCGTCGAAGCCGGCCGAGGCCATGGCCGCGCCGTGGATGCCGTCACGGCCGGTCTTGGCCCCCACGTAGAACACCGGGTTGCCGACGCCGTCGGCGCGGGCCCGGTAGATGGCCGTGTGCGGAACGAGCCCGACGGCCATGGCGTTGACGAGGGGATTGCCCGCGTACTCAGGGGCGACGTTCACCTCGCCACCCAGGTTGGGCACGCCGAAGCAGTTGCCGTACCAGCTGATGCCCGACACGACCCCGTCGATGATCCGGCGCGTGGCCGGCTCGGCTCGATCGCCGAAGCGCAGGGAGTCGAGGATCGCCACCGGGCGCGCGCCCATCGTGAAGATGTCGCGGAGGATCCCGCCGACCCCCGTCGCCGCGCCCTGGAACGGCTCGATGAAGCTCGGGTGGTTGTGGCTCTCGATCTTGAACGTCAGAGCGAGACCGTCACCGAGGTCGACGATGCCCGCGTTCTCCCCGGGTCCCTGGAGGACGTGGGGGGCCTGGGTGGGGAGCCGCCGGAGGAAGATCCGGGAGTGCTTGTACGCGCAGTGCTCGGACCAGAGGGCCGAGAAGAGGCCCAACTCGGTGAAGGTCGGCTCGCGATCGAGCCGCCGGATGATGCGATCGTATTCTTCGGCCGTAAGGCCGTGAGCGAGAGCCAGATCCTGCGTGACCTTCGGCTCGCCCCTGCCACTCCGCCCCCTAACGTGACCCACGCATGAACAGGCTCACCGGACCCATGGTCTGCTCAGGGTCCACCGTCGTCCTGCACGAATGCCCCCGCCGCCGACCGACACCCGGAGGGGCCCATGCCCCACCGCCCCCCGCCGCTTCACCGCTTGAGGAACGTACCGTCCTCGACCAGGCTTCCCAGGAAGGCCTGGAAGATCAGGAGGCCGTCGGTGCCGCCCATCGCCGCCTCCGCCGCGCGCTCCGGATGGGGCATGAGGCCCAGCACCGTCCCCGCCTCGTTGACGATACCGGCGATGTTGTCGAGGGAGCCGTTCGGGTTCGCCTCCTTCGTGGCGCGGCCGTCCTCCGCGCAGTAGCGGAAGACGATCTGGCGCCTGTCGCGAAGGCTCTGGAGGGTGGCGTGGTCGGCGAAGAACTTCCCCTCACCGTGCGAGATGGGCATCTTCAGCACCTGGCCCGGCCGCATCCCGCGCGTGAAGGGGGTCTCGACGTTCTCCACGCGGAGGAACGTGGACTGGCACCGGTACTGGAGGCACTCGTTGCGCATGAGGGTGCCGGGCAGGAGCTTGGACTCGCAGAGGATCTGGAATCCGTTGCAGGAGCCGAGGACGAGGCCGCCGCGATCGAGGAATTCCGGCAGCGCCTCCACCACCGGCGAGCGGCCCGCGATGGCCCCCGCGCGCAGGTAGTCGCCGTAGGAGAAGCCGCCGGGAAGGACGATGCAGTCGATGTCCGACAGATCCGACTCGCGATGCCAGACATACTTGACGGGCTGCCGCAGCACTTCAGAGATGACGTGGTGGAAATCGCAATCGCTCCACGTGCCCGGGAACACCACGACACCGAATCTCATGGAGTGGATCGAGCCCTCCTTTCGCTCACGGCTTCCTCACTCTACCTTCTCGCCCGATCCACCGCAAGAGCCGTGGCGCGTCAGGACGCTCGTCCTCGCGGAGTCGTCGCCGGCGAGAGGATCTCCACCGTGAAGTCCTCGGTCACCGGGTTGGCGAGGAGCCGGGCGCACATCTCCTCGACGCGGCGGCGCGCCGTCTCCGGGGTGTCGCCGTCCACCTCGACCTCCACCACCTTGCCGACGCGCACCTCGCGGATGCCGGGAAACCCGAGGCCGCCCAGCGCGCGCTGCACCGTCGCGCCCTGCACGTCGAGAATCCCCTCCTTGAGGCGCACGAGGACTCGCGCCTTGTGGGTCATCGCTCCCCCGGACCGTCAACCGAGTCCGACCCGCTTGTAGATGGCGTCGACGTTCCGCACGTACCAGGCGGCGTCGAAGCACTCGTCGAGCGCGGCGTCGCCCAGCCGGGCCCGCACGTCGGGGTCGGCGGAGAGCAGGTCGCGAAAGGCCGTCCGCTCGCGCCACGCGCGCATGGCGTTCTTCTGGACCAGCTCGTACGCCTCCTGCCGCGGCAGGCCCGACTCCGTGAGCTTGAGGAGCACCCGCTGCGAGAACATGAGCCCGTAGCTCCGCTCCATGTTCTCGCGCATGCGCTCCGGGTACACGCGGAGGCCCTGCACGAGCCCGGTCATCCGGTGGAGCATGTAGTCGAGCAGGATGGTCGAGTCGGGCAGGATCACGCGCTCCACCGAGGAGTGGCTGATGTCGCGCTCGTGCCAGAGGGCCACGTTCTCCAGCGCGGCGAGCGCGTTGGTCCGCACCAGCCGGGCGAGGCCGCTCACGTTCTCCGCGCCGACCGGGTTGCGCTTGTGCGGCATCGCGCTCGAGCCCTTCTGGCCCTCCTCGAAGGGCTCCTCGGCCTCGAGGATCTCCGTGCGCTGGAGCGATCGGATCTCCACCGCCACCTTCTCGAGAGAGGCGGCGACGATGGCGAGGGTGGCGCACAGCTCGGCGTGGCGGTCCCGCTGCACGATCTGGCTCGAGACCGGCGCGGGCTCGAGGCCGAGGAGGTGGCACGCCTCCTCCTCCACGTCCGGATCGATGTGGGCGAAGGTGCCCACCGCGCCCGAGATCTTCCCCACCCGCACCGTCTCGCGCGCCCGGCGCAGCCGCTCCAGGTTCCGCCCCGCCTCCGCGTACCACAGCGCGGCCTTCAGGCCGAACGTCATGGGCTCGGCGTGGACGCCGTGGCTCCGCCCCACGCACAGGGTGTGCTTGTGGGCGACGGCGAGCGCGCGCAGCGCGTCGCGGAATCGCTCGAGGTCGCCGAGGAGGATCTCGCACGCCTTCTGGAGCGTGAGGGCGAGCGCGGTGTCCAGCACGTCCGAGGACGTCATGCCGATGTGCACGAAGCGCGAGTCGGCGCCGATGGACTCCTCGAGGTTCGTCAGGAACGCGATGACGTCGTGCCGGGTGGTACGCTCGATCTCGTCGATGCGGGCGGGATCCACGCGGGCCCGGGCCTTGATGCGGGCGAGGGCCTCGGCGGGGATGACGCCGCGGCGGGTGTAGACCTCGCACACCGCGAGCTCGACGGCGAGCCATGCCTCGTACTTCGCCTCGGCGCCCCAGAGATGGGCCATCGCCGGCCGGCTGTACCGCTCGATCATCGGAGACCTTCCGCGCGCGCGCCGGGCCGGCGCGCCGGGCCGCCGCGCGCCGGTTCGCACTAACAAGCCCCGCGCATCAGACTGATGCCGAGCGGTGGGACTGTAAAGGCCCGTGGCGTTACCGTATTCTGCGAGGGACCCTCGTGAGCCCCGCGCATCCGACACGGCCGAGCGGTGGGACGGGAGAGGCCCGTGGCGGCTACCGCATGCTGCGAGGATCATGAGCGCCGGGCCAGCTCGCGCGGCAGGCTACGCCGGTCCACCGGGCCCAGCGCGAGCAGCGAGAGCTGGTCCTCGTCGAGCACCTGCTGGATCAGCGCCTGCACCTCGTCGAGCGGCACCGCGTCGATCACGGCGAGGAGGTCGTCCACCGACTGGAAGGACCCGAACCTGAGCTCCTGCTTGGCCAGCCGGTTCATGCGGCTCGAGGTGGACTCGAGCGACAGCATGAGGTTGCCCTTCAGGTGGTCCTTGGCCCGGCGGAGCTCCTCGGCGAGCACCCCGTCCTTCTTGACCGCGCGGATCTCCTTCATCAGGGCCTTCAGGACCTTCGTGAAGTTCCCGGGGTCGGTGCCCGCGTACACGTAGAGCTCGCCCACGTCCCGGAAGGCCTGGGTGCCCGAGTGCACGGAGTACACGAGCGCCTGGCGCTCGCGGATCTCCTGGAACAGCCGGGAGGACATGCTGCCCCCGAGCACGTCATTCAGGAGGTAGAGCGCGTAGCGCTGCGGTGACACGTCGGACACGCCGGGGAAGCCCACGACCAGGTGCACCTGCTCGAGCTTCTTCGGCACGAGATGCACGCCCGGATGCGGCACGGGTGGCACGACCTCGCCCGGGGCCACGCCGGGGCGGGCGAAGCCGTCGAAGCGCTCGCGGAAGAGGTCGACCACGCGCCGGTGCTCGGCGTGACCGGCCACCGCCACGACGATGCGCGAGGGCACGTACGCCTCCTCGAAGTGTCGGAGGATCGTGTCGCGCTCGAACGCCCGCACCACGTCCCACGCGCCGAGGATGGGCCGCCCGAGGGGGTGCTGGCGCCACACCCGCTCGGCGTAGAGGTCGTGGATGAGGTCGTCGGGCGTGTCTTCCACCATCTTGATCTCCTGGAAGACGACCGACTTCTCCTTCTCCACGTCCTCGGCGGCGAACAGGGGGCGCATCAGGATGTCGGACAGGAGGTCCACGGCGAGCGGGAGGTGCTCGTCGAGCACCGTCACGTAGAAGCAGGTGTGCTCCTTGGCCGTGAAGGCGTCCATGTGCCCGCCCACCGAGTCGATGGCGCGGGCGATGTCCTCGGCGCTCCGCGAGGCGGTGCCCTTGAAGACCAGGTGCTCGATGAGGTGGGAGATGCCGCCGCGCTCGAGCGGCTCCATGCGGGAGCCGGTCTCCACCCAGATCCCCACCGCCACGGACCGCACGTGATCCATGGCCTCGGTGACGATCCGGATGCCGCTCGGCAGCACCTCCCGGCGGTACTGGGCTTGCTCGCTCACCGCGGAGCTCCGCCTCCTACCCGTCGGCGCGGGCCGCGGCGCCCAGCTTCAGCTTCTCCTTGTCGGCCAGCGCGGGCTGATCCCGGAGGGCCGTCTTGCGGGACAGGCGCATCTTGCCGTTGGTGTCGATCTCGATCACCTTGACCAGCACCTCATCGCCCTCCGTGAGTACGTCCCCGACGGTGCGGATGCGGTTGTCGGCGATCTGCGAGATGTGGAGCAGCCCCTCCGTGCCCGGGATCACCTCGACGAAGGCGCCGAACTCCTTGATGCTCTTCACCTTCCCCACGTAGATCCGGTCCAGCTCCACCTCGCGGCAGATGTCCTGGATCATGCCGAGGGCGGCCTGGGCAGAGTCGTTGCTCGACGAGAAGATGGTGACCTTGCCGTCGTCCTCCACGTCGATCTTGGCGCCCGTCTTCTCCTGGATCCCCCGGATGACCTTGCCGCCGGGCCCGATGATCTCGCGGATCTTCTCCGGGCGGATCTTGATCGTGACGAACCGCGGGGCGTGGGGCGCGAGCTGGGCCCGCGGCTCCTTGATCGTCTCGGCCATCTTGGCGAGGACGGCGAGCCGCGCCTCCCGCGCCTGGGCGAGGGCCTCGCGCATGATGTCGATCGAGACGCCCCCGATCTTGATGTCCATCTGGAGCGCGGTGATCCCCTTCTCCGTGCCCGCGACCTTGAAGTCCATGTCGCCGTAGTGGTCCTCGGAGCCCATGATGTCGGTGAGGATGCCCACCTTGTCGGGCTCCTTCACCAGGCCCATGGCGATGCCCGCCACCGGCGCCTTGAGGGGCACGCCCGCGTTCATGAGGGCCATGGACGCGCCGCACACCGTGGCCATGGACGAGGAGCCGTTGGACTCGAGGATCTCGGACACGATGCGCAGGGTGTACGGGAACTCGTCGTGGCTCGGCAGCACCGCCTCGATCGCCCGCTGGGCGAGGGCCCCGTGGCCGATCTCGCGCCGGCCCGCGCCGCCGAAGCGCTTGACCTCGCCGGTGGAGAACGACGGGAAGTTGTAGTGCAGCATGAAGCGGCGGTAGGAGTCGCCCTCGAACGACTCGATCTTCTGCTCGTCGTTCTTGGTGCCGAGCGTGGCCGCCACCAGGGCCTGCGTCTCCCCGCGGGTGAAGAGCGCGGAGCCGTGGGCGCGCGGCAGATAGTCGACCTCGGACCAGATCGGCCGGATGTCCTTGACGCTCCGCCCGTCCACCCGGATGCCGCGCTCGACGATCAGCCGGCGGACCTCCGCCTTCTCGACCTTCTCGAAGTAGGCTCCGACCTTCGCGCGCGTGGCGGCGTCGTCGGGCGCGTGCTCGGAGGTGACGAGGTGGCGGTACACGCCCTCGGCCACCGCGGCCAGCTCGTCGGCGCGCGCCTGCTTCTCGTGGATGCCCAGGGCCTGCACGACCTTGGCCGTCGCGAGCTCCTTCACGCGGGCTTCCAGCGTGGCGTCGTGGCCCGCGCCGGCGTCGAACGGCCATCGCGGCTTGGCCGCGCGGCTCAGCAGCTCCTTCTGCAGCCGGGCGATCTGCCGGCACTGCTCGTGGCCGAAGGCCAGCGCCTCGAGCATCTTGTCCTCGGGGATCTCCTTGCCGCCCGACTCCACCATGAGGATGGCGTCCTCGGTGCCGGCGATGACGATCTCGAGCGGCGACGAGGCGAGCTGGGCGTACGTCGGGTTGGCGACGAGGGCGCCGCCGACCAGGGCGACCCGGACCGCGCCCAGCGGCCCGTCGAAGGGGATGCCGGACAGGGACGTCGCGGCCGAGCTGCCGATCATGGCCAGGATGTCCGGATCGTTCTCGGTGTCCGCGGAGACGACCAGGTTGATGATCTGGATCTCGTTGCGGAAGCCCTTCGGGAACAGCGGGCGCATGGGCCGGTCGATGTTCCGGCACGTGAGGGTTTCCTTCTCGTCGGGCCGGCCTTCACGCTTGAAGAAGCCGCCGGGGATCTTGCCCCCCGCGTAGGCCTTCTCGCGATACTCGACGGTCAGCGGCAGGAAGTCGCGGCCCTCCATGGGGGTCTTGGTCGCGACGATCGTGGACAGCACGATGGTGCCGCCGCAGCGGACGACGACCGCGCCGTCCGCCTGCTTGGCGACCTTGCCGGTCTCGATGGACAGGGTGGCGCCGTTGATCTGGGTTTGGACAGAGTGAGTCATACGATGAATCGTCCTCCAGCGTGATGCGATGCGGGAATGTGTGGTGCCCGGCGCCGCCGGGCCCGGTGGGCGAGGATCGGGAGCGGGGCCCCCGTCACCTGCGGATTCCGAGCTTCTCGGTCAATGAGCGGTAGCGCTCCGTGTCCTTCTTCCGGAGATATTCGAGCAACCCCCGGCGCTTGCCGATGAGCATGAGCAGGCCGCGGCGGGAGTGATGGTCCTTCTGGTGGGTCTTGAAGTGGTCGGTGAGGCCGTTGATCCGCTCCGAGAGGAGTGCGATCTGGACCTCGGGCGAGCCTGTGTCCCCTTCGTGGACCTTGAACTGCTCGATCAGGCTCTTCTTCTTCTCGACGGACAGACGCATGGGGCACTCCTTCCGGGGGATCCCCCCCCAATCGCCACGTCCCCAGGGCCTCGACCGCGGCCCCCCCGAGACGGGTTCAGTGGAACTACCGGTGAAATCGAGCCGTCCGGAGGGAGCCTAACATGGCGTGCCAGGGCTGTAAAGTTCCCGTATCGCGCCATCTAAAATGTTACCGAGCGAGGATCGTCGGGCCATTGGCGATGTTACCGTGCGCACTCTTCTCAAATGGCTTGACAGGGTTCCCCGGGCTCACGAGAGCGCCCCGGGGGCCGGAGACGAAGGCAGTCCTGCGATCCGGCGCGCGGTCTCGATGTCGGCCATGACCTGGGCCTTGAGGGCGTCGACCGATGAGAACTTCTGCTCGGGCCGGATCCGCTCGATGAACTCCACGGTGAGGGTCCGGTCGTACAGGTCTCCCGAGAAGTCGAGCAGGAAGGCCTCGACCCAGTACTGGTGCTCGTCGAAGGTCGGGCGGTAGCCCACGTTGACGACGCCGGCCGCGTCCCCGCCGCGCCAGCGCGCGCGGCACGCGTACACGCCGGCGGCGAGGATGAGCGGCAGGTCGGGCCTCAGATTGGCGGTGGGAAAGCCGAGCGTGCGCCCCCGGCCGGCGCCGCGCAGCACGGGCCCATGAATGGCATAGGGGCGCCCGAGGAACCTCGCCGCCGCCGTCACGTCGCCCTCACGGAGCGCCTCGCGGATCGCCGTCGACGACACCGTCTGCCCCGCGACCTGCAGCGGCGGAAGGACGTGGGCGACGAACCCGTGCCCGCGGGCGAGCTCGCCGAGGAGCGCCGCCGTCCCGCGGGCGCTCCGGCCGAACGTGTGGTTGAAGCCCACCACGACCTCTTTCGCGCCCAGCGTCTTGACGAGCACGTCCGCGACGAACGTCTCCGCCTCGATCCGGGAGAACTCCGCCGTGAAGGGGATGACCAGCGTGGCGTCGATGCCGTGGGCCGCGATCTGCGCCAGGTTGTCCTCGAGGGTGGCGATCGGCGCGGGCGCGCGCTCCGGGGTCAGCACGATCGCCGGGGCCGGATCGAACGTGCAGACCAGCGCCGGCACCGCGAGCGCTCTCGCGCGCTCGACCGTGGTGGTGAGGATCTTGGCGTGCGCCAGGTGGACCCCGTCGAAGGAGCCCAGGGCGACCACCGAGGGCGCCAGCTCAGGCGGGAAGGACGGAAGTCCGCGCAGGATCCGCATGAAGGAGCCGTTCGGGCCTGACCGTCCCCGCCGAGGCGATGCCGACGCCGAGGAAGACGCCGTCGGCGCCGTAGACACGGACGATGCCGTCGGCCGTAGGAGGTGCGCCGGCGGCCTGACCGTGGGTGAACGCGCGGGTGGCCGCCGGGACGAGCGTGAGGGCCGGACGGCCCTGGAGGGCCGCGTCGGGCGGCAGGAGCCGAGACCACAGGGCGGCCGCGTCGCGGCAGGTCGAGAGCTCGGCCCACGGCACCGCGTCGGACAGCGCGAAGGGGCCGACGCGCGTGCGCGTCAGCCGGGACAGCGCGGCGCCGCATCCAATCGCCGCACCCGCGTCTGCGACGAGGGTGCGCACGTACGTGCCCTTGCCGCACCGGACGCGCATGGTGAAGTCCGGCAGCGACACACCCTCGAGCGCGATCCCGTGGACGACCACGCGGCGAGCCCGGCGGTCGACGCTCCCGCCTTCCCGCGCGATCTCGTAGAGGCGGCGGCCCTCGTGGTGGATGGCCGAGTACATCGGGGGCACCTGGTCGATCTCGCCGACGAAGCGGGCCAGGATGCCGGTGAGGCTCGCCTCGTCCAGCGCGGGCACCGGGTGCGTGGCCACGACCGCGCCCGAGAGGTCCTGGGTGTCGGTGGCGACGCCCAGCGTGGCCGTCGCCACGTATTCCTTGTCGGCATCCGCGAGGTACGGCATGAGCTTGGTCGCCTCGCCGATGAGAAGCGGGAGGACCCCCGTGGCGTCCGGGTCGAGGGTGCCGGCATGTCCGACCTTCCCCGCGCGGAGGAGCCGCCGCACGAGCGCCACGACGTTCGAACGACGTGACCCCACGGCCCTTCTCGACCGGAAGGACGCCCGAGCGGAGACTCGCGGCGCGCCCGCGCGTGGACGGACCCGCCTTCATTCGGGAGGGAGCGCCTCGCGGATGGCCGCCAGCATGGTCCGGGCGACGTCGTCGAGGCCGCCCGGCACGGTGCACCCCGCGGCGTTCTCGTGGCCGCCGCCGCCGAAGCGGCCCGCGATCCGGTTGACGGCCACGTCGCCCTTCGCTCTCAGGCTCACCTTCACCGCGCTCGGCCCCTCCTCGCGGAGGAGCATGGCGACCTTGACGCCCTCGAGCGAGCGCGGGTAGCTCACGAGGTCCTCCGACGACACCAGCGAGTCCGAGACCAGGCCCCGCGGCACGCCGAGCCAGGCGATCCGTCCATCGTCCGATACCGCCACCCGGCGGAGCACCTCGCCGAGCTCGTTGAGGGTGCCCGGCGGCCGCCGCTGGTAGAGCCAGTCCGTGACCAGCGCGGGCTCGGCCCCCGCCCGCGTGAGCTCCGCGGCGATGCGGAACGTCCGCGCGGTGGTGTTGGAGTAGCGGAACGAGCCCGTGTCGGTGTGGATGGCCGTGAACAGGTTGAGCGCGATGTCGCGGGTCACCGGCCGGCCGAGCGCGACCACGAGCTGGTAGACCATCTCGCCGGTGGCCGCCGCCGCCGGGTCGATCCAGTCGACGGTGCCGTAGCGCCGGTTGTCGGGATGGTGGTCGATGTTCAGGACCTGGCTCTTCGGTCCCCGCGCCTGCTCGAGCAGCCCCTCGGTGCGCCGGTCGTTCGGGCAGTCGGTGAGCACGATCACCCCGAAGTGGCGGGGGGCGGCCGTCCAGACCTGGTAGCGGGCGGACGCGGGCAGGAAGCTCAGCACGCCGGGCACGGGGTGCGGGCCGGCGAAGGTCGGGGACCAGCCGGCGCCCTCGAGGGCCAGCCCCAGAGCGAACAGCGTGCCCAGCACGTCCGCGTCGGGGTGCACGTGCCCGAGGAGCAGCACTTCGCGAGGCGCGCCCGAGAGCGTCTCCAGCACGGCGCGCGGCGGCGCCTCGAACCGCTCCGGTGCGCTCTCAGTCATCGGTCCGCCCGCCCTGGCCGCGGTCACCTGGTTCCGGTCGGAGCCCGGCGAGGAGGGCCTGCATGCGGGCACCGTGCTCCATCGAGCGGTCGGGCCGGAAGGAGATCTCCGGGGTCACGCGCAGATCCAGGTGACGCCTGAGCCACGCCCACACGAACCCGCGTGCGCTCTCGAGGGCCTTGAACGACTTGACCCATTGCTCGTCCGTGCCCAGCACCGAGACGTAGACCTTGGCCTGCTTCAGGTCCGCGTTGGTGTCCACCTCGGTCACCGTGACGAAGCCGAGCCGCGGGTCCTTCAGCTCGCGATGGAGGACGGTGGAGATCTCCTCCTTGATCAGCTGGTTGACCCGCTCGAGGCGTTTGCCCTGCATGGCGCTACAGGACCTCCAGGTGCACGTCGCTGACGTAGCCGTCGACGTTGTCCTCGATGAAGTCCATCGCCTTGGAGACAACCTCGTTGGCGTGGCGCGCGTCGCCGGAGACGCAGGCCAGGGCCACGGTGGCGAGCTGCCACGCGTCCTGGTGATCCACCTCGGCCACGGAGATCTCGAAGCGCTGGCGGACGCGCTGGAGGAGACCTTTGAGGGCGTGGCGCTTTCCCTTGAGGGAGCCGACGTCCGGGAGATGGAGGTCCATCGTGCCGAGGACGACCCGCGCGCCTGCCATGCCCTACCGCGGACCGGACCAGCGGGGAGACCCGTGCGGGTCTCCGCGCCGATCACAGCGTCCGCGCCACCTCTTCGGTCGTGAAGGCCTCGATGAGGTCGCCGGCCAGGATGCCGCGCACGGCATCGACGCCGATGCCGCACTCGAGCCCCTGGAGCACCTCGCGCACGTCGTCCTTGAACCGCTTGAGCGAGGTCACCGTCCCCTCGCCTACGAGCGTCTCACCGCGCTTCACGCGCACGCGCGCGCTGCGGACCATCTTGCCCTCGGTGACCATCGACCCGCAGATCATCCCGAGCTTCGTGATCGGGAAGAGCTGCCGCACCTGGGCGCGGCCGAGCACCGTCTCGCGGATCTCGGGCGCGAGCATGCCGGACAGCGCCGCCCGCACGTCGTTGATCACGTCGTAGATGACGTTGTAGCTGCGCACGTCCACGCCGTTGGCCTGCGCCTGGCTCTGGGCCTTGGGGTCGGCCTTCACGTTGAAGCCCAGCACGATGGCGTTGGAGGCGGAGGCGAGCATCACGTCGGACTCGTTCACCGCGCCCACCGACCCGTGGATGACCTTCAGCTTCACCTCGTCGGTCGACAGCCGCTCGAGCGACTCGGTGAGGGCCTCGACCGATCCCTGCACGTCGGCCTTCAGGATGAGGCGCAGCTCCTTGACCTCGCCGGCCTCGATCTGCTTGTGGAGCTCTTCCAGGGTCACGCGCTGCGCGGACTTGCCGCGAAGCTTGTCCCGCTCGGCCCGCACGGTGGCGATCTGCCGCGCCTTGCGCTCGTCCGACACCACGAGGAGGGTGTCGCCGGCCTGCGGCACGCCGGACAGCCCGAGGATCTCCACCGGGTCCGCGGGGCCGGCCTTCTGCACCTTCTTGCCGCGGTCGCTGAACATGGCGCGGACGCGGCCGGATTGCGAGCCCACCACGACGGCGTCGCCCTCCTTGAGCGTCCCCGACTGGATCAGCGCGGTCGCCACCGGGCCGCGGCCCCGGTCAAGGCGCCCTTCCACGATCACGCCGCGCGCCGACCGGTTCGCGTTGGCGCGCAGCTCGAGGATCTCGGTCTGGAGCGCGGTCATCTCGAGGAGCTGGGCGATGCCGTCGCCGCGCTTGGCCGACGTGTGGACGAAGATGGTCTGCCCGCCCCAGTCCTCGGGCACGAGCCCGTGGTTGGAGAGCTCGCGCTTGACCCGGTCCGGGTCGGAGCCCGGCTTGTCGATCTTGTTCACCGCCACCAGGATGGGCACCGACGCCGCCTTGGCGTGGTTCACCGCCTCCACGGTCTGGGGCATCACGCCGTCGTCCGCCGCCACCACCAGGATGACGATGTCGGTGGCCTGGGCGCCGCGCGCCCGCATCGCGGTGAACGCCTCGTGGCCGGGCGTGTCGAGGAAGGTCACCTTGCCGTGGCTGGTGTCGACCTGATAGGCCCCGATGTGCTGCGTGATGCCGCCGAACTCCTTCTCGGCGACCTTGGTGGTGCGGATCGCGTCGAGCAACGAGGTCTTCCCGTGGTCGACGTGCCCCATCACCGTGACCACCGGCGGCCGCGGGCTGAGCTGGGTCGGATCGGACTCCTCCTCCTCGAGGAGGTCTCCCTCGAGCGAGCGCACTTCCACGTCGAAGCTGAACTTGTCCGCGACCAGCTTGGCCGCGGTGGGATCCAGCACCTCGTTCAGCGTCGCCATGACGCCCAGGTCGAGCAGGGCCTTGATGACCTCACCCGACTTCCTGCGCATGGCCGCGGCGAGCTCGCCGACCGTGACCGACTCGGGGAGCTTGATCAGCTCGCGCTTGACCTCCGCGGGCGGCGCGGGCTCGACGGGCGGACGGACGGGGACGCGCGCGGGGGCCGAGGCCGCCGCCGGTGCGGGAGCGGGCCGGGCCGCCGCGGGCACGACCGGCGACGGGCGCGCAGGCACGGGACCCGTGGGGCGCAGAGGCGGCGCCGGCGGCACGGGCCGCGGCGGCACGACCGGCGCCGCGGGCAGGATCACCCGCCGCGGCGGAACCGTGACCGGAGCCGGAGCGGCAGGCCTCACCTCGGGCGCGACGGGCACCCCGGGGGCGGCAGCGGGAGCCGCGGGGACGGGCACAGCCGGTGCCGCGGGCGGAGCCGCGGCGGCCGGCCTGATCGGCACCACCGCGGGGCGCGCCGGATCGAAACGCACGGGCTCGGGGGCGATCGGCTGCGCGGGCGCGGGAGGTACCGCCACCGGCGCCGGCTCGACGACCGGCGGAGCAGGAGGAGCAGGCGTCGGGCGGAAGATCGTCGCGGCGGGCTTGATCACCTCCGGCACCGGCGCGGGGAGGGGTTCGGGCCTGGTCACCTTCGCCGCCCCCTTGCGGGCCGACTTCGCCCCGATCTCTATCTGCGATCCGCCGTCGGTGGGCGCGACCTCTTCGGGCGTCGCCCCGGTCTTCGGCTTCGGGACGCGCTTGGGCTTGGCCTCGACCGGCAGCTCGCGACCGCGGCCCAGCTTGACCCGCAACTCGTTCGCCGTGGAGGCGTCGAGCGGAGTCATGGCACGGACGCTCTTCTGGCCCATGCCCTCGAGGGCAACGATCAGATCCTTGCTGGTGACCCCCAGCTCCTTCGCCAGCTCGATGACCTTCAGCCTTCCTGCCACAGCCTCGTCTCCTCGCTTTGGTCTGACGGGGGAGCGGTCGAGCCGCTCCGTCCCGCGTCTCCAACTGCTCACTCGCCGCCCGTTGTGTCCCCCAGTCGCTCGAGGATGCCTGCCGCGCCGTCCGCGGGTGGCATGCTCGACCGCCGGAACGCGTGATCGAGCCGACCTCGCGCCAGCGCCTGCGTCAGGCACGACAGCGACCGGCACGCGTAGGCGCCCCGGCCCGGCCTGACTCCGTCCATGTCGACCTCGACCTGCCCGTCACGACCTCGTACCAGTCGAACCAGCGCCGCCTTCGCTCGCGCCTGCCGGCACCCGATGCAGGTCCGCTGGGGCGCCCCGGTCACTCCGCCGTCGGACGCTCCGGATCCTCCGCGAGCGCCACCTCGGCCCCCGACTCCGCGGCCGCCGCGTCCCCCTCGCCGACCGCCTCGGTGACGGTCACGCGGCTCACGATGGGGTGATCGACCAGCCACTGCTCGGCGGCAGCGAGGATGCCGGGGGCGCGCTTCTCGCCGACACCGGGCACCGTCTCGAGGGCGGCGAGCCCCGCGCGGACGATGCGGGAGGGCGAGTAGAGGCCCGTCTCGATGAGCTGCTCGACGAGCTCCGGACCGAGGCCGGGCATCTCGCCCAGGGCTTCCCGTCCCTGGGCGCGCTCCTCCTCCTCGCGGCGGCGCTCGTCCTCCAGCTCGCCCTCGCTCTTGATGTCGACGCGCACGCCGGTGAGCTTCGCGGCGAGGCGGGCGTTCTGGCCGCGCTTGCCGATCGCGAGCGACAGCTGGTTGTCGGGCACGATGACCAGCACCGACCGCTGCTCCTCATCGCTCTCGGCCTCGCCCACCGTGACCGAGGCCACCTTCGCCGGCGACAACGCGCGGGCCACGAACGTGGCAGTGTCCGGCGACCACTCCACGATGTCGATCTTCTCGCCGCGGAGCTCCCGGCTGATCACCTGGATCCGGGTGCCGCGGAGCCCCACGCAGGCGCCGATGGGATCGACGTCCCGCTTGGTCGACGCCACCGCCACCTTGGCGCGCTCGCCCGGCTCCCGGGCCGCGCCCTTCACCTGGACGATCCCCTCGGCGATCTCCGGGATCTCGCCCTCGAACAGCCGCGCGAGCAGGCCGGGGTGCGTGCGGGACAGCATGATCTGCGGGCCCTTGGCCGTCTTCTTGACCTCGAGCAGGTAGGCGCGGACACGGTCGCCGGGGTTGTACCGCTCCCCGGGGATCTGCTCCCGTTCCACGATCACGCCTTCCGCCTTGCCCAGCTCGACGATCACGTTCCGCTTCTCGATCCGGTGGACGACGCCGCGGACGATCTTGCCTTCCTTGTCGATGAACTCGGCGTGGATGGCGTCGCGCTCGGCGTCGCGCACGCGCTGCAGGATCACCTGCTTGGCCGTCTGCGCGGCGATGCGCCCGAACTCCTGGGGCGCCATCTCCAGCTCGAGCTCGTCGTCGAGCTGCGCCTCGTCGTTCAGCTCGCGGGCCTCGGCGAGCGAGATCTCGAGCTTCGGATCGGTGACGGCCTCGACCACCTTCTTGCGGCCGAAGACCTGGAGGGCGCCGGTCTGCCGGTTCAGGTGCATGCGCACGTTGTCGGCGACGCCCATGGTCTTCTTGGAAGCGGACAGGAGGGCGGACTCCAGCGCCTCGAAGAGGACCTCGGTGCCGATCCCCTTCTCGTTGCCGATCTGCTGGATGACGTAGATCAACTCTTTGTTGGTCACTGTCCGCCACCTCTACCTGCGCATCCTGAGGTCCGGAACGAGCCGAGCCCGCGCCACCAGCCGGCGCGCCAGCGTTCGCACCGCCCCGTCCGGGTCACGCAGGGTCAGGTCTTCCGGTCCGGCCTGCACGAGCACCCCTACCATCTCCGTGCGCCCGTCCACCGGCTCGCGGAGCCAGCAGCGCACGTCCTTCCCGATCGCCCACGCGAACTCGCGGTCCTTGCGGAGCTCCCGGTCGAGACCGGGCGACGACACCTCGAGGTCGTACGCGCCCTCGATCAACCCGGCAACGTCGAGCACGTCTCCAGCCTCGTGACTCACCCGCTGGCACTCGCCGACGCTCACCCCGTTCGCCTTGTCGACGAACAGCCGGAGCACCGGACGCCGGCCTTCCCGCAGAAACTCCAGATCCACCAGGGCCAGCCCGTGGGAGGCCAGTACGGGCTCCAGGACGGCTTCGAGGCGCGAGAGCCGGCCGCCTGGGTCTTTGAGCCCCTGGTCCACGCGTTCAACTCCTAGAAAAAAAAGTGGGCAGAGCCCACTTTTGGCGACACTTTAGCACACGGCTCAGGGACGCCGCAAGGCGACCCCACCATTTCTTCACGAATTCCTGAGCGTTTCGGCGGCCTCCTGGATGGTCTTGAGGACCCGGTCCCGGGGTACCTTGACCTCCCGGCGGGTCCCCCGCTCCCGGCACCTCGATCACTCCCTCTCTGCTATAGGCCTGACCGATCACGACCCGGATCGGACAGCCGAGGAGGTCGGCGTCCTTGAACTTGACCCCGGCCCGCTCGTCCCGGTCGTCGAGCAGGACCTCGAAACCCGCCGCCCCGAGCTCCTCGTAGAGCGACTCCGCGACCTCGACGTTGCCCCGATCCTTGACCGCGATGGGAACGATCTCGACGTGGAAGGGCGCAATCGACCAGGGCCAGACGATGCCGTCGGTGTCGTGGCGCTGCTCGATCGCTGCCGCCACGATCCGGGCCGGCCCGATCCCATATGAGCCCATGACCACGGGCTGCTGCTGGCCCTGCTCATCCAGGTAGGTCGCCCCGAGGGGCACGGAGTACGTCGTCCCGAGCTTGAAGATGTTCCCGACCTCGATCACGCGCTCGACGGCGAGCGGCGCGCCGCAGCGCGGACACCCTTCCCCGGCCAGGGCGGTCTGCAGGTCCGCGAACTCGCACGCGAAGTCGCGGCCGGCCGTGACGCCGCGCAGGTGGAACCCGTCCCGATTGGCTCCGGCCGTGTAGCGGCCCTGGCGCAGCGACTCGTCGGCGAGGATCCGGCTGACCCCGCGGACCCCACCGGGCCGATGGAGCCCGGCGCGACGCCGAGCGCGGCCGCGATCTCCTCCGCGTGGGCCGGGCGGGCCTCGGCCTTCAACGCTCGAGCGAGCTTGCGCTCGTGGAGCGCGTGGTCGCCGCGGACCAGCGCCAGCACCGGCCCTTCGGGTGCGATGAACACCAGCGACTTCATCGTGGCCGCGGCGTCGATGCTCAGTCGGGCGGCCACCTCGGCGATGGTCCGGACACCGGGCGTCGGCACCTCCTCGGTCGTGGACGGCCCGCCCTCGGGACGCCGCCGACGGGACACCCCGCGCGAGCTCGACGTTGGCGGCGTATCCGCACGCCGCGCACATCGCCACGTCGTCCTCCCCGGCGGCGGAAGGCGCCATGAACTCGTGGGAGCCCAGGCCGCCCATCATGCCGGTGTCCGACTCCACGACGTGCACGAGGACGCCGGCGCGGGAGAAGATCTTGCGGTACGCGGAGTCGTGCGCGGCGTAGGAGCGGTCGAGCGCGGGGAGATCGGGGTCGAGCGTGTAGGAGTCCTTCATCAGGAACTCCCGCGTGCGGAGCACCCCGGAGCGCGGCCGCGCCTCGTCGCGCTCCTTGGTCTGGATCTGGTACCAGATCTGCGGGAGGTCGCGGTAGGAGCGGATCTCGCGCGCGGCCAGCCAGGCGATGACCTCCTCGTGGGTCATGCCCAGGCACATGTCGCGGCCGTGGCGGTCGCGGAGCCGGAACATCTCCGGGATGCCCTCCCACCGCCCGGATTGCTGCCAGATCTCGGCGGGGTGGAGCACGGGCATCGTGATCTCCTGCCCGCCGATCGCGTTCATCTCCTCGCGGATGATGGCGTTGACCTTGTCCAGGGTGCGCTGGCCCACGGGCAGGTACACGTAGATCCCGGCCGCGAGCTGGCGGACGAGGCCCGCGCGCACCATCAGCTTGTGGCTGATCGCCTCCGCGTCGGCGGGATCGTCCCGCAGCGTGGGGATGAGACTGCGTGACCAGCGCATCGAGAGCGCAGGCGCGATCAGACTAATGCCGGGGGGTAGACCCGTGTTACCGTACTGCTAGATCATCGTGGGCGTCCTTGACCTTGTTGGCCCCGCGCACGCCCGGATCGTAGACGAGACGCTCCACCGGCTTCCCGCCGACGATGTGCGACTCGAGAATCTCCGGCAGGTCGGACTCCTGAACGCCGTGGTACCAGACGTTGTCCGGATACATCACGATCATGGGCCCGTGGCCGCACTGCGAGAAGCAGCCGGCCTTGTTGATGCGCACCTCCGCCTGCTTGCCCGCGGTCAGGACGCCGGCGCGCAGCACCTTCACGAACTTCTCAACGTCGGCCTGCCCCGGGCAGGTGTCCCCCGAGGTGCACACGAAGACGTGACAGTCGTACTGGCCCATGCGGTCTCCTCTCGTGGCTATCTGAAGAACCCGAAGACGTTGTTGCGCGCCAGGTCGTTGTACACGGCGTACACCATGAGCGCCATCAGCAGCACGAAGCCGACCTGCTGGGCGACCTCGCGCTTGCGCGTGGACAAGGGGCGCCCGAGCACGGCCTCGCAGCGAAGAACAGCAGATGCCCGCCGTCCAGCATGGGAACGGGCAGGAGGTTGAGCAGCGCCAGGTTGACGCTGATCACCGCGGTGAAGAAGGCGAGGGCGGCCATGCCTTGCCGCGCCTGCTCGCCCGCCGCCACCGCGATCTGGATGGGCCCGCCGATGTTCGAGCGATCGAGCTGCCCGACGACGATCTTGTACAGTCCGACCGCGGTGAGCGCGGTGACCTCGCGCCGTGTACGTCGCGCCTTCCCACAGCGCGGTCAGCGGGTCGGAGCGCGCGTACGTCGTCGCCACGTTGCGGCTGATGCCGATACGGCCGACCTCGACCTCCTTGCCGTCGGGGCCGCGGTCCTTCACGGCGACGGGCGTCACCGTCACCGCGAGCGTCTCGCTCCCGCGGCGCACGGACAGACGCGTGGGCTGGCCCGCCCGCTTGTTGATGGCCTCGGCGAGATCCTCCCACGAGGTCACCGGGCGGCCCTCGACGCTCTCCACGAGATCGCCCCCGCGCAGCCCGGCGCTCGCCGCGGGATAGCCCGGCGACCACGTCGCCGATGGCCGGCGGCTCGTAGGGGCGAGCGCCGAGGTCCCAGACCTCCTTGTCCTCGCCGAAGAGGTCGCGCCCCTTCGTGCGGACGGGCGTGACCGTGACCTCGCGCTCGGCGTCGCGCCCGGCCACGGTCAGCCGGAGCGGGGCGCCGCCGCCGTCCTGCACCACCCGGAGCACGTCGTCCCAGTACTGGCACGGCGCGGCCATTCACCCTCACGATCCGCTCGCCCAGCACGAGCCCGGCCGCGGCGGCCGGGCCGCCCTCGGTAAGGCGCCCGACGGTGGCGGGGATGACCGGCCGCCCCACGGTCATGAAGACCACGGCGAAGATCACCGCGGCGAGCACGAAGTTCATTCCCGGCCCGGCGAACACGATGAGGAAGCGCACCCAGAGCGGCTTGGCGTGGAACGCCTTGGCCGGATCGACGTGTCCAGTGCCGCCCGCCTCTATCGGGTTCTCGTCGTCGCCCATCATCTTCACGTAGCCGCCCATCGGGATCGCGGACAGGCAGTACTCCGTCTCCGGCCCCTTGTAGCGCCAGAGGACGGGGCCGAAGCCGATGGAGAACCGCTCCACCCCGACGCCGGACAGGCGGGCGACCACGAAGTGTCCGAGCTCGTGGATCAGGATCAGGAGACCGATGACGATGATGAAGGAGACGACGGTGGTCACGTGGCTATCCTCGCCCGGGCGTCACGACGACGCGATCCGCGGCCGCCACGCGCTCGCGGACCCGGCGGCGGGTCTCGGCGTCGGCGTCCACGCAGGCCTCGATCGTGGTCGAGGGGCGCGCCGGGCGCCCGCTCCAGGGCGTCTTCGATCAGCGCGGGGATGCGCATGAACCCGATGCGGCCCTCGAGGAACGCGGCCACCGCCACCTCGTTGGCGGCGTTGAGGATGGCCGGCGCCAGGCCGCCCGGCGAGCAGCGCGCGCCGCGCGAGGGCCAGGCACGGGAAGCGGTCGACGTCGGGATCCTCGAAGGTGAGCGATCCGACCCTGGTGAAGTCCAGCCGCGTCGCCCGGACACGGGAAGCCGCTAGGGATACGTGAACGCGTAGAGGATCGGGATGCCCATGTCGGCCACGCCGAGCTGGGCGATCACCGATCCGTCCAGGTACTCGACCATCGAGTGGATGATCGACTGCGGGTGGACGACCACCTGCATCTGCTCGGGCGTGACGTCGAAGAGCCAGCGCGCCTCGATCACCTCGAGGCCCTTGTTCATCAGGGTCGCGGAGTCGACGGTGATCTTCGCGCCCATCTTCCACGTCGGATGCTGGAGGGCGGCCTCGACCGTGACGCCGTCGAGCTCGGCCCGGGGCGTGCGGCGGAACGGCCCGCCCGAGGCGGTGAGCAGGATGCGATGGACCTCGTCGGCGTTGTGGCCGACCAGGCACTGGAAGATCGCGCTGTGCTCGGAGTCGACGGGCAGGAGCGGGACCTCCGCGCGCGCGCGCCGCCGCCGTCATGAGGCTGCCCGCCATCACCAGCGTCTCCTTGTTGGCGAGCGCGATGGCCTTGCCGGCCTGGATCGCCGCCATCGTGGGCAGGAGCCCGGCGCCGCCGACGATGGCGGACAGCACCACGTCGGCGTCCACCTGGGCGGCCAGCGCCACCAGCCCCGCCTCGCCGGCGAGGATCTCGGGACGCGGCGCGGAGAGCGCCCGGGCCACGGCGTCGACGGCGGCAGGATCAGTGAGGGCGATGGCTCGCGGCCGGTGGTGGCGGCAGATCTCGGCCAGGCGCTCGGGATCCGAGCCGCGCGCGGCGAGCCCCTCGATGCGGAAGTCCTCGGGGAAACGGTCCACCAGCTCGAGGGTGCGGCGGCCGATGGACCCGGTGGCGCCGAGGAGGATGAGACGCTTCACGCGGGGCCTCCACGGGTGCAGGCCACGTAATAGAAGAGCACCGGCGTGTTGAAGAGGAGCCCGTCGATGCGGTCCAGCACCCCGCCGTGCCCGGGAATGACGCGGCCCGTGTCCTTCGTGCCGAGGCTTCGCTTGAGCGCGGACTCCACGAGATCGCCCACCTGCCCGACGATGCCGAGCACGAGCCCGATCCCGATCGCCTCCAGGGTCCCGAGCGCCGGGCCGAACCACGGCTGCGCGACGAGGGCGGCGATGGGCGAGATCACGAGCTGCCCGACGGCCCCTTCGATGGTCTTCCCCGGGCTGATCGTCGGCGCGAGCTTGTGCCGTCCCAGGATGGACCCGACCGCGTACGCGGTGGTCTCCCCCACCCACGTCACCCACACGAGCAGGAGGACCCAGTCGAGCCCGGCGGGAAGGTGCCGCAGCGAGAGCGCGTGGCCGATGAGCCAGTTCACGTAGACGACGCCGGCGACGCCGATGGCGGCCGGCTGCCACGCCGGGGGCGCGCCTCCGCGGACGGACAGGCCGGAGGCGAGGACGCCCAGGACCACGAGCGTGAGGGCGATCGGCGCCAGCCCCGGCATCGCGAAGCTCGCCGTGACGGCCACGCCCCCGACGATCGCCACCGCGGAGCCGGAGGGAACGCCGCTGCGCCGGAACATGTCGGAGAACTCCCACTGCCCGAGGCCGGCGATGGCGCACACCATGACGATGAACACCCACGCGGGGGCGTAGCCCACGGCCCAGACGAACACGGGCAGGAGGACGACCGTGCTGAGCGCGCGCTTGGCGAGCGCGGCGGTCCGCAACGTCACCGTCTCCATCGGAGGCGAGAGCGAGACACCGACCACGCGGCGCTACACCTTCCCGAACCGGCGATGTCGCCGCTGGTACTCGGCGATGGCCAGGAAGAGATCACGGGCGCCGAAGTCGGGCCAGAGGGTCGGCGTCACGAGCAGCTCAGTATAGGCGATCTGCCAGAGCAGGAAGTTCGACACCCGCATCTCGCCGCTGGTCCTGATCAGGAGGTCGGGGTCCGGGATGCCGTCGGTGTAGAGGGCGGAGGCCACACGCTTCTCGTCGATCTCCTCGGGGGCGAGGGTTCCCGCGCGCACCTCCTGGGCGAGGCGTCGGAAGGCGTCGACGAGCTCGTCGCGCGCGCCGTAGTTGAACGCCATCACGAGGATGAGCCCGGTGTTGCCGGCGGTGGCCTCGGCCACGCGCTGGATGCGGCCCTGGACCGCGCCGGGCACGCCGTCGGCGCGACCGACGACCCGGAACTGCACGTTGTTCTCCATCAGCTCGGGCAGCTCGCGATCGATGGACCGTTCGAGGATGTTCATGAGCGTGGACACCTCGTCGGAGGGGCGCTGCCAGTTCTCCGACGAAAACGCGTAGAGCGTGAGGTACTCGAGGCCGATCTGGCCGGCCGCGCGGACGCTCTCGCGCACCGCGTTGACGCCGTTCGCGTGGCCGGCCACCCGGGGGAGGCCCCGGCGCGTGGCCCACCGGCCGTTTCCGTCCATGATGATCGCGACATGCCGGGGGAGGGCGCGAGCGCGGATGCGCTCTCGAAGCTCGTGGTCCGGCAAGCGGGAGAGCTCGGCCCCGGTGACGCCCCCGCCTTCGTGAAGGGCCATAGGGTGCGAGTGTACCCTACAGTCCGACCGCTCGGCATCAGTCTGATGCGCGGGGCTCCTAGATCGAGAGGATCTCCGTCTCCTTCTTCTTCGCCAGCTCGTCGACCTTCGCGATGAAGCGGTCGGTGGTCTTCTGGATCTGGTCGTGACCGCGCCGCTCCTCGTCCTGGGACACCTTCTTGTCCTTCGCCATGCCCTTCAGCTTGTCGTTGGCCTCGCGGCGGACGTTGCGGACCGAGACCCGCGCATCCTCGGCGAGCTTGCCCACGGTCTTGGCGAGCTGCTTGCGCCGCTCCTCGGTGAGGGCGGGGATCGCGAGGCGGATCACCTTGCCGTCGTTCGCGGGGGTCAGGCCGAGGTCGGACTTCAGGATCGCCTTCTCGACCGCGGGCATGAGCTTGACGTCCCAGACCTGGATGACGATGGTCTTGGGATCGGGGGCCGAGGCCGTCGCGAGCTGGTTGATCGGCTGGACGGCCCCGTAGGCCTCGACCCGGATGGGGTCGAGGAGCGCGACGTTGGCGCGACCCGTGCGCACGCCCGTGAACTCGCGCACGAGCAGATCCAGCGCCGCCTGCATCCGCGTCTCCATGTCCTTCAGGACCGCCTGCATCGTCGTCACCCCCTGGGGGGCGGGGAGGGGTCGGCCGAGACGACCGATCCCACCGCCTCGCCGTTCACGATCCTCACGATGTTCCCGGGCCGTGTGAGGTCGAACACCACGATCGGCAGCTTGTTGTCCATGCAGAGCGAGATCGCCGTGGTGTCCATCACCCCGAGCCCGCGATTGAGGACCTCGATGTAGCCGATGGTCTCGAGCTTGGTCGCGGTCGGGTCCTTCTCGGGGTCGGCGGTGTAGATGCCGTCGACCTTGGTCGCCTTGAGGATCACATCCGCGCCGATCTCCACCGCGCGGAGGGCGCCGGCGGTGTCCGTGGTGAAGAACGGGTTGCCGGTGCCGGCGGCGAAGACGACCACGCGGCCCTTCTCGAGGTGCCGGATGGCTCGGCGTCGGATGTAGGGTTCGGCCACGGCGCGCATCTCGATGGCTGACAGCACTCGCGTCGGCACGCCGACCTTCTCCACCGCGTCCTGGAGGGCGAGCGCGTTGATCACGGTGGCGAGCATCCCCATGTAGTCGCCGCTCGCGCGGTCCATGCCGCCCGCGCTCGCCGCGATCCCGCGGAAGATGTTGCCGCCGCCGATGACCACCGCCACCTGCACGCCACGGTCCACCACGTCCCGGATCTCGCCGGCGATGCGCGCCGTCATCTCCGGGTCCAGCCCGTAGCCCCGCGAGCCCGCCAGCGCCTCGCCCGAGATCTTGAGGAGGATCCGGCGATACGCGGGACTCGCGGACGACACGTCTAGGCGCCTTCGCCGACCTGGAACCGCGCGAACCGCTTCACGACGACCCGCTCGCCCATCTTGGCGGTGGCCTGGTCCACGAGGTCCTTCACGCGGGTCTTGCCGGTGGAGTCCTTGATGAACGGCTGCTCGAGCAGGCATTGCTCGGCGTAGAACTTCTCGAGCTTCCCCTCGACGATCTTCTCGAGCACCTGGGGCGGCTTCTTCTGGTCCGCCATCTGGGAACGGTAGATCTCGCGCTCCGCGTCCACCACCGCGGCGGGCACCGCCTCGCGCGCGACGTACGTCGGGCTCGCCGCCGCCACCTGCATGGCCACGTCCTTGACGAGCTGCTGGAAGTCGTCGGTGCGGGCGACGAAGTCCGTCTCGCAGTTCACCTCCACCAGCACGCCGACCTTGCTGCCCGGGTGGATGTAGGAGGCCACCACCCCGTCACGCGCGTCGCGATGGGCCTTCTTGGCCGCGTCGGCCAGGCCCTTCTTGCGCAGGAACTCGACCGCCCCCTGCATGTCGCCCTTGGTCGCGTCGAGCGCGGTCTTGCAGTCCATCACGCCGGCCCCGGTCCGGTCCCGGAGCTCCCTCACCTGCTCAGCCGCCGATGCCATCGTCCGCTGTCTCCTTCAGATCGTGAATGAGTGACGAGACGGCACGCCCGCGAGTCCGCAGAATCACGGTATGAGCCCGCTCGCTGACTCCGACATCCGCATTCCCTCACAACTCCTTCGTGGGAATCAGGCGCCGGCCTCGGCCGGCTGCGCCATCTCGTCCTCGGTCACCACGGGCAGGTCGGACGCGGCCGCGGCCTCCTCGGCCTCTTCCTTCGCGAGCGTCCCGCGTCCCTCGTTCACCGCGTCGGCCATGCGCGAGGTGATCAGCCGCACGGCGCGGATGGCGTCGTCGTTGCCGGGGACCGGGTAGTCGATGCCGGTGGGATCGCAGTTGGTGTCGACGATGGCGACGATGGGGATGGCGAGGCGCCGGGCCTCTTCGACCGCGATGCTCTCCTTCTTCGGATCGATGATGAAGACGGCCGACGGCAGCCGCTCCAGCTGCTTGATGCCGACGAGCGCGCGCTCGAGCTTCTCGCGCTCGCGCTCGAGGCCGAGCACCTCTTTCTTGGGCAGGCGCTCGTACTCGCCCGATTCCTTCATCTCGTCGAGCTTCTTGAGCCGGGTGATCGACCGCCGGATCGTCGCGAAGTTCGTCAGGGTGCCGCCGAGCCAGCGGTGGTTCACGTAGAACATGCCGCACCGCATGGCTTCCTCAAAGACCGCCTCCTGCGCCTGCTTCTTCGTGCCCACGAAGAGGACGGTGCCGCCCTGGGCGGCGAGGTCGCGCATGAAGCCGTACGCTTCGCGGAACTTCTTGAGGGTCTTCTGGAGGTCGATGATGTAGATGCCGTTGCGCTCGCCGAAGATGTACTTCTGCATCTTCGGGTTCCACCGCTTGGTCTGGTGGCCGAAATGGACCCCGGCCTCCAGGAGCTCCTTCATCGTCAACGTGGCCATGCCGTCTCCTGTTCGGTTCGCCTCCGATCCCGCGCGGCGGCGCCCCGAGACAGGGGCCGCGCTTCCCCGGCGCGAGCGCTGCCTCGCGCGAGCGGGGACCGAAGCGCGGGATCGTGCGTGGTTGGACTGCGCTTCGCCTCAGGTCGTGTACTTCGAGTTCAGTCGAACGTACTCCTCGGTCAGGTCCGATGTCCACACGCGGTCCTCGCCGCGCCCCTGTCCGAGGTCGATCACGATCGTGTACTCGGCGCCCCCCATGATCTCCCGGATGCGGTCCACCCGCATCCCGGGCACGCCGGTGCCGTGCTGGACGACGGGCTCGCCGCCGATGGCGATGGCAACCCGGTCCTGCACCACCCGCGCCGCAGACTTGCCCAGCGCCATCATGAGACGCCCCCAGTTGGGATCGACCCCGTAGATGGCCGTCTTCACCAGCGGCGAGTTCGCGATGCTCCGCGCGGCGACGAGCGCCTCCTTGCCACTGCGCGCGCCGCGCACGTGGATCTCCACCACCTTGCTCACGCCCTCGCCGTCCTTGACGAGCATGTGGGCGAGCTTCTCCGCGACCGCGAAGAGCCCCTGCTCGAACTGGCGGAGGCCCCGGCCGCCCCGCTCGATGGGGGCGTTCTCGGCGAGGCCGTTGGCGAGTACGGCCACGGTGTCGCTCGTCGATTGATCCCCGTCGACGGTGACGCGGTTGAAGCTCCGGTCCACCGCGCGGCGGAGGACGGCGTGCAGCGCGTCGGCGGTGATCGCGGCGTCGGTGGCGAGGAAGCAGAACATGGTCGCCAGGTGCGGCTCGAGCATGGCCACGCCCTTGGCGATGCCGCCGATCGTGACCGGGCGCCCCCCCACCTCGACCCGGAGCGCCGCCTCCTTGGCCACCGTGTCCGTGGTCATGATGGCCTCGGCCGCGTTCCGGCTGCCCTGCGGGGACAGCGCCTTCACGAGCTTCGGCAGCGCGGAGCGGATCTTGTCCATGGGCAGCGGCTGGCCGATGACGCCGGTGGCCGCGACCAGCACGTGCTGCGCGGGCACGCGCAGCAGCTCGCCGACGATGCGCGTCATCTCGCGGGCATCCTTCACGCCCTGATCCCCCGTGCACACGTTCGCGCAGCCGCTCGAGGCCACGATGGCCTGGGCCTTCCGCGCGCGCATGTGCTCCTGGGAGACGAGGACGGGCGCGCCCTTCACCTGGTTCGAGGTGAAAACGGCGGCGGCGCGCGCGGGCGCCGACGAGTACACCAGCGCGAGGTCCTTGCGGCCGCTCGCCTTGATGCCGGCGGCGAGGCCAGCGGCGAGGACGCCGGGAACGGCGGTGATGCCCCCCTCGAGCCACTGCATCTCCGGCATGGAGGCTACGGGTAGACGGGGGGCGCTTCGAGGCCAGTCCGCTCGTCCCACCCCATCATGATGTTCAGGCTCTGCACGCCGTTGCCCGACCCGCCCTTGCCGAGGTTGTCGATCGCCGATACGCACACCGCGCGCGAGGTCCGCGGATCCGCCACCACGGCCACGTCGCAGAAGTTCGACCCCACGATGTGGCGGGTGGTCGGGCGCTCGCCGTCCGGCATCACGCGGACGAACGGCTCACCGGCGTAGAACTCCTGGTAGAGCGCGACGAGATCGGCGGTGCCCACCTTCTTCGTCAGCGGCACCGAGGCCGTCGTGAAGAGACCGCGGTTGAGGGGCAGGAGGTGCGGCGTGAAGCCGACCACCACCGTCCGACCGGCCAGCGCGGAGAGCTCCTGCTCGATCTCCGGCGTGTGCCGGTGGGTGGCGATCCCGTAGGCGAGCACGTTCTCGTTCTGCTCGGTGTAGAGGTACATCGGGTCGACCTTCCGGCCCTGGGCGCCGGCGCCCGTGACGCCGGACTTCCCGTCGATCACGATGCCGTCCGCCGCCCCCAGCCCGCTCTTGAGGAGCGGCGCGGTGGCGAGGATCGAGCCCATCGGGTAGCAGCCGGGCGAGGCGACGAGCGAGGCGGACGCGATCGCCTTCCGGTGGAGCTCGGGCAGCCCATAGACCGCCTCCGCGAGCCCGGCGGCGTCGATGTGGGGCGCCTTGTACCACGTGGTGTAGAGCGAGGCGTCGCGCAGCCGGTAGTCGGCCGACAGGTCGACGACCTTGCGCCCGCGCCCGCGCAGCACCGGCACCGCGCGCTGCGACTCCATGTGGGGCAGCGCGAGGAAGACGACGTCCGCGTCGGCGGCGAGGCGCTCGGCGTCCACGTCCTGGAAGACGAGCGACGAGAGCCCGCGCAGGTGCGGGAACGCGCTCGCGAGCTTCTCGCCCGCGAGACGCTCCGACGTCACGGCGGTGAGCTGCACCTTGGGATGGACGGAGAGCAATCGCAGCAACTCCGCCCCCATGTACCCGCTCGCTCCGGCAACGGCGACGCGCAACATCGGCCTCTCCTTCGCGCTACCGCTTGGAGTACTGGAACTTGGACCGGGCGCCCGGCTGACCGTACTTCTTGCGCTCCTTCATCCGCGGGTCGCGCGTGAGGCATCCTGCGCGCTTGAGCGTCTGCCGGAGCTTGTCGTCGAACTCGAGGAGGGCGCGCGCGATCCCGTGCCGGACCGCGCCGGCCTGGCCGGTCGGCCCGCCGCCGCCCACGTTGATGCTGGCGTCGAACTGCCCGAGCGTGTTCGTGAGCTGCAGCGGCTGGCAGATGATCATGCGCAGCGTCTCGCGCGGGAAGTAGTCCTCGAAGTGCCGCCGGTTCACCATGATCGTGCCGGGGCCGGGCCTGAGCCACACCCGCGCCACCAACGTCTTGCGCCGCCCCGTGCCGTAGAACATCGTCGCCGAAGCCATAGTGGATGCCGTCCTCTACGATGCCGACCGTCCGCTCGCCGGGAGCGGCTCGGGCTTCTGCGCGGCATGGGGATGCTCGCCGCCGCGGTAGACCTTGAGCTTCTTGGCCATGGCCCGGCCCAGGCGCCCCTTCGGGAGCATGCCCTGGACCGCCCACTCGATCACGCGCTCAGGATGGGTGCGGAGCATCCGATCGGCCGTCACCTCGCGCAGGCCCCCGATGTAGCCCGAGTGCCAGCGGTAGGTCTTCGCCGTGAGCTTCCGTCCCGTGAGGTGGACCTTCTCCGCGTTGATCACCACCACGTGATCGCCCACGTCCATGTGGGGCGCGAAGGTCGTCTTGTGCTTGCCCCGGAGGATGGTGGCGACCTGCGTCGCCAGCCGGCCGAGCACCCGCCCCTCGGCATCCACCAGGAACCACTTGCGATCGATCTCGTGTTCCTTCGCCATCACCGTCGACATGTTTCCCGCCCTCTCGGCCTCTCCAACGTGTGGATTGTCAATCCGAAATCGGCAACACGTCATCATAGAGATGACGCCTGCCGGTGTCAACCCCGAGAGCCCCGGACGGGGCGGGGCGGTCGCCTCGGAGCGGCGGCCTTGACGGCCGCCCCGCCCTGGGCGCGGCCCGGACGGGCGGCCCCCGCCGCCGGGCGGGCCGCCTTGGCGCCGGCGATCGTCTTGCCGGGCCACGGGCAGAGGGCGCGGACCGCGCACGCCGGGCAGTTCGGCGTGCGGGCGAAGCACGTCCGCCGGCCATGGATGATGAGCAGGTGCGTGGCGCTCGTCCACTTCGGCCGGGGAAAGATCTTGCAGAGCGCGTCGTGGATCTCCTCGGCCTCGGCGGCCTTGGTCAGGCCGAGGCGCTGCGAGAGCCGGGTGACGTGGGTGTCCACGGCAATCGCTGGAATGCCGAACGCATTGCCGAGGACCACGTTGGCCGTCTTCCGTCCCACGCCGGGGAGCGCGGTCAGCTCCTCGACCGTGCGTGGCACCTCGCCGCCGTGTCCCTCCACCAGCGCCGTCGCCATCCCGAGGATGGACCTGGCCTTCGCCCGGTAGAACCCGGTGGAGAAGATCTCCCGCTCGAGCGTTTCCACGGGGATCCGCGCCCAGTCCCGGGCGGAGCGGTAGCGCGGGAAGAGGCCGGCGGTGACCATGTTCACGCGCTCGTCGGTGCACTGCGCGGACAGGATCGTGGCGATCAGGAGCTCGAGCGGCGTGCTGAACGCGAGCTCGATGCCCGCGTGGGGGTACGCGCGGTCGAGGAGGGTCAGGATCCGGGCCGCCCGCGCCTTCCGTGCCGCTTCCGACTCCGCCATCTCCCCTGCCCGTCCAGCTAATGAGCCCCGCGCATCAGACTCATGCGGAGCGGTGGGATTGTAAAGGCCCGTGGCGGTTACCGTATTCTGCGCGGATCATCAGCCGCGGGCCGCGAGGGCCCGGCGGATGGCGGCGATGCGCTCGCGCTGCGCCTCCGCGGGCAACGTCGTCGGGTCGTGCGGTGTCCGCCAGACGGGCCACTGCGGATCCGGGTCGGCGGCGAGGCGCGGGATGAGATGCCAGTGGATGTGCGCGACCTGGTTGCCCAGGAGCTCGTAGTTCATCTTCACCGGCGCGTACACCGCCGCGAGCGCGGCGGCGACGCGGCTCACGTCCTCGATGTGGGCGGAGCGCTCCCCGGCGTCGAGATCGTAGAGCTCGGTGACGTGTCGGCGCAGCACCACGAAGACCCAGCCCGGGAAGAACTGGTCCTCGTTGAAGTACACGCGCGACGTCGGCAGGTCCGCGATGTGGAGCTCCCCCTCCCCGGCCAGGCGCTCGCACATGTGACAGGAGGCCGCGCTCATGGGGCGCCCAGGGGCGGCCGCGTCTCGAGGAAGCGCCCGATGCGCGACAGGGCCTCCTCGATGCGCTCGGTGGACTTGGTGTAGCAGAAGCGCACGTAGCCCTCCGCGTTGGCCCCGAAGTCGATGCCCGGGGTGACGGCGACGTGGGTCCGGTCCAGGAGCTCGAAGGCGAAGGCCAGGGAGTCACGGGTGAAGCGGCGCGCGTTGGCGAGCACGTAGAAGGCCCCCGTGGGCGGCGCGCCGACGCCCAACCCGATCCGCCGGAGGCCCGCCACCATCACGCGCCGCCGCTGGTCGAACACGCGGCGGAAGCGCGCCGCGTCCTCTCCCGCCTCTCGCAGCGCGGCCAGGGCCGCCCACTGCACGAACTCGTTGGTCGAGATGAAGAAGTTGCCGTGGGCGGCGCGCAGAGCGCGCATGAACGCGAGGGGCGCGATCACGTACCCGATCCGCCAGCCCGTCATCGCGTAGAGCTTGGAGAAGCCGTTGAGCACGAACGCGCGGTCCGTGAACTCGAGGATCGAGTGCTCGGGACCTTCGTACGTGAGGCCGTGGTAGATCTCGTCGGAGACGATCCACGGGCCAAGCCGCGCGAGAGCATCCATGCGTTCGGGACCCAGCACCGTTCCCGTCGGATTGGCCGGCGAGTTGATCAGGATGGCCCGCGTCCGCTCCGTGAGCGCTTCGGCCACCGCGGCGGGCCGGAACTGGAACGCGTCGTCCTCGGCCACCGGCACGTAGCGCGGGACGGCCTCCGCATACTTCACGAACTTCGGGTAGCACGCGTAGTGGGGATCGGAGAGGACGACCTCGTCCCCGCGTTCGAGGAGCGTCATGAACAGCATCAGCATCGCCGGCGACGTGCCCGCCGTGACCACGATCTGCTCGGGCGAGACGGTCACCCCGTAGCGCGCCAGGTAGTGCTCGGCGATGGCCTCGCGGAGCGGCAGGAGCCCCTGCGTGTTCACGTAGCGCGCGCGCCCGTCCTTCAGGGCCTTCTCGGCGGCCTCGCGGATCACCGGGGGCGTGTCGAAGTCCGGCTCGCCGTACTCGAGGTGGATCACGTCCGCGCCCTGGGCCTCCAGCTGCTCGGCGCGCTGGAACACCTCCACGGCGAGGAAGGGCTCGATCTCCTGGGCGCGTCTGGCGATCACATGAGCCTCCCGTGGGCGGCCGGTGAGCGCTCAGGCCCACACGTCGTGGTCGGGACGGCGACGGCGCCGCGCGACGCCCGTGCGCTGCGCCGCCCGCACCACCTCGCGGGCGACCGCCGGCGCCACCTGCTTGTTGAAGACGCTCGGGATGATGTACTCGGGCCCGAGCTCGCTCCGGCTCACGCACGCGGCGATCGCGCGGGCGGCGGCGATCTTCATCTCGTCGTTGACGCCGCGGGCCCGCGAGTCGAGGAGGCCGCGGAAGAAACCCGGGAAGCACAGCACGTTGTTGATCTGGTTCGGGTAGTCCGACCGCCCCGTGGCCATCACCGCGACGGAGCGTTCCACGTCCTCCGGCTGGACCTCGGGCACCGGGTTCGCCATGGCGAACACGATGCGGTCACGCGCCATGCTCCGCACCTCGCGTGGGGTCAGCACGCGCGGCACGGACAGGCCGATGAACACGTCGGCCCCCCGGACGGCGTGAGCCATACGTCCCACGACGTTCCGCGGATTCGTCGCCTCGGAGACCCACCGCTTCATGAAATCCATGCCGGCGGCGCGGCCGCGGTGGATGGTGCCGTGTTCGTCCACCCCGACGATGTCCCGCACGCCGACGGCGAGGAGGATCTTGATCGTCGCCGTGCCCGCGGCGCCCACCCCCGCCACCACCACGCGGAGCCGGCGCAGGTCCTTCTTGACGATCTTGAGCGCGTTCAGCAGCGCGGCGAGCACGACCACCGCGGTGCCGTGCTGATCGTCGTGGAACACCGGGATGTCCAGCTCCTTCCGAAGCCTCTCCTCGATCTCGAAGCAGCGGGGCGCGGCGATGTCCTCGAGATTGATGCCGCCGAAGACGGGCGCGATCAGCTTCACCGCCTCCACGATCCGATCGGGCTCCTTGGTGGCCAGGCACACCGGGAAGGCGTCCACCCCCGCCAGCTCCTTGAAGAGCATGGCCTTGCCTTCCATCACGGGCAGGGCCGCCTCGGGCCCGATGTCGCCCAGGCCGAGGACCGCGGTGCCGTCCGTGACCACCGCCACCGTGTTGTGCTTGATCGTCAGCGTGAACGCTCGGCTCGGATCGGCCTGGATCGCCTGGCAGACGCGCGCGACGCCGGGTGTGTAGACCATCGACAGGTCGTCGCGGGTCCGGATCGACACCTTGCTCTTCATCTCGATCTTCCCGCCCAGGTGCATCAGGAAGGTGCGATCCGAGACGTGCGCCACCTTGATGCCCGCGATGCGCCGGAGGGTGTCGAGGATCTGCTGGCCGTGGTCGCTGTCGCTGGCCTTGATCGTGATGTCGCGCATGACGCGCGCGCCGGTCACTTCCACCAGGTCGACGGCGCCGATGTCGCCACCGGCCTTGCCGATCGCGGAGGTGACGCGTCCGAGCATGCCGGGCTTGTTCCGGATCTCCAGACGGACCGTGAGGCTATACGAGGCGCTGGGGGCGACGGTGCTCACGCTGCCTGTGGCGGGGTCTGCCCCGCGCCGCCGTTCCTCGAGACGACGGCCGGCCGGGCCACGATCGCTGCATAGATGGTAAGTATCTGTGACATTTGGCGTTTCAGACCATAGAACGCCGAGGTGGCCCTGTCAATCGATTTCCGACCCGAGGTTGACGGTACCGGAACCCCGTGGTATGCCCGGCTGCATGTCGACGGTGGCCAGATGGGCGCTGGTGCTGGGCGTCACGGGCTCACTCCTCCTTGGGAGCGAGCCAGCCTCCGCCCAGTCGAAGACGTGGAGGCCCCTGGCGGGCAAGAGCGAGGTCATGTTCACCGTCAAGTTCCGGATGGGCGACTTCTCGGGGCGCTCCGAGGCGGTCAGCGGCGAGTTCAAGTTCGACCCGGCGGACCTCCGCCAGCCTGTCGCCGGGTCCCTCACCGTCGAGGCATCGACCCTGCGCACCGGCGTGGACGGCCGGGACCGGGACCTCCGCAAGACGATCGAGACGGACCGGTTCCCCCGGATCCGCTTCCAGGTGGAGAGCGCCGAGTCCTCCTTCCCGAACATCACGGACAAGGCCGACGTGCTCCTGACGATCCACGGGCAGATGTTCATCCGGGACGTCCAGCGCCCGATGACCTTCCTGGGCCGGGTCCGCAGCCGTGAGGGAGGCCGGGATGGGACCGGCCTCTGGGTGCGCGGCGACGCGTTTCTCAAGATGACGGACTTCGGGATCACCCCGCCCCGGCGCCTCTTCATGGCGGTAGAGGACCAAGTGGTGATTACTTTTGACCTGACTCTCGTCCCGGCGGAGTAAGCCCTTCGTCCAACTCCCGATTTCCTTCCTCTCGGAACCGAATAGGCGTTCCCACTCTCTCGTCCTTCTAGCACGCGCACGTACGGGTCGCTCCGGGAACAGCGCAACCCGCTCGGTGGTTCCATCGGTCGACGGGCTGCTTCTTGCATCCATGGAGGGCAAATCGCCGTCTAACCGCTTGTTAGGACGTGCACAAGCTCTGGGCCAGGTGGCCAGAGCGTAGATCCGGGGAACCGCCAATGACTTTCAGGGAAGCCAGCGCTGCAGAAGAGACGGCAACTGCTACTCCGTGGTCGGCCTCTCCCCAGGTGAAGCGACGGGCTGCAAGCCTTGCACGTCGGTCGTCCGGCGGGGGTGTCGGCGTCGCCGACGAGGACCCGGACGGCCCCGTGGAGATGGAAGAGACGCCGGCCCTTTCGGCAGAGGCACTCCGCCCGTCCGCTCCGGATGCCGAAGATCCCGTCCGGATCTACCTCAAGGAGATCGGCAAGGTCTCGCTGCTGACCGCCGCCCAGGAAGTCGAGATCGGCCGGCGGATCGAGGCAGGGCAGATCAAGCTCCGGCGAGCGCTCGGAGGCATTCCGTCCGCGGTCGCACAGTTCCTGGCGCTGGTGGATCGCGCGCGCCGGAGCGAAGCGGCGATCGACGACATCATCTTGCTGCCCGAGGGTGGAGAACCCGGGCCGGCCGAGGTCCGCCCACTCTTCGCGGCGTGCGCGCGGGTGCGCCGTCTCACCCGTGAGATCGAGCGTCTCACCGTCGCCCTCGGGGACAAGCGGCGCGGCCCGACCACCCGCGCCAACTACCACAAGTGGATCGCCAAGAATCGCGCGGCCATCCAGGACAAGTTCGAGAACCTTCCCCTGAAGCCCGCGCTGGTCGACGAGCTCATCGCCACGGCGCGCCGGCAGGCGGACCGGATCCGCGGCCTCAAGCCCGGCAAGGAGCTGCGCGCGCTCGAGGCCGAGGTGGGGCTCGCACGGAAGCCGCTGTCGAGCCTGATCAGCGAGATCGAGCAGCACGACCGCGTGGTCCGGCAGGCCAAGCGGGAGCTCATGGAGGCAAACCTGCGGCTCGTCGTCTCGGTGGCGAAGCGCTACCTGGGGAGCGAGCTGGCCCTGCTGGACCTGATCCAGGAGGGCAACATCGGCCTGATGAAGGCGGTGGACCGCTTCCAGTACCGGCGCGGGTTCAAGTTCTCCACGTACGCGACGTGGTGGATCCGCCAGGCCATCACGCGGGCGATCGCGGATCACTCGCGCACGATCCGGATCCCCGTCCACATGGTGGAGACGCTCAACCGGATCTCGCGGGTGAACCGGTCGCTCGTCAACGAGATGGGGCGAGAGCCTACGCCCGAGGAGCTCGCGCAGCGCACCGGTGTGCCCGCGCGCAAGGTGCGACTCATCCTCGAGTCGTCGCGGAAGCCGCTGTCGCTGGAGACGCCGATCGGCGAGGACTCCGACCTCGGCGACTTCCTGGAGGACAAGACGGCGGAGTCGCCGAACGAGACGCTGATCACCCAGGACCTCTCTCACCAGGTGGAGCGGGCGCTGTCGACCCTTTCCGCGAAGGAGAAGGAGATCCTGCGCTTGCGGTTCGGTATCGGTGACGAGGGTGAGCACACCCTGGAAGAGGTGGGCAAGCGCTTCTCGGTGACACGCGAGCGCATCCGCCAGATCGAGACCAAGGCCCTCCGGAAGCTCCGCCACCCGCTCCGGGGTCGGGCCCTGAAGGCGTTCGTCGAGAACTAGTGAGCCTCGCGCAATAGACTAATGCCGAGCGGTAGGACTGTAGAGGCCCGTGGCGGTTACTGTATTTTGCGAGGTCACTCGCCCGCGCTCAGATCCGCGCCACCGTCGTCCGGTAGGTAGCGATGCCGGTGTCGGGCGGCGACCCGCTGATCAGCGTGATCATGGTCGCGGCCTCGCTCCGGTGGTGGGTGGCGTGGTTGACCACGTGGTGCAGCAGCGGTCCCAGCGGCGCCTTGAGCGCTGCCCCTCGGCGTTCCGATACTCCACCACACGCGCGAGGTCGCCCTCGGTGAGCCCCTCCACGAACGCCCGCTGCTGTCCCTCCAGCAGGTCCCACGCCGGCCGGAGCGCGTCCAGCGCCGGAAAGTCGGCGTCGCCGCGGATGCGACCCGGCGATGCCGCCGTCCACCGCGCGAGCCAGATGGCGTCGGCCCCATAGAGGTGGACGAACATTGCCTTGACCGTGGGAACGCTCCACTGCTTCCCCATGTCGCGGGTCGCCGCCTCGCCCAGCCCGCTGGCGACGTTCGAAGAGCCGGCGGTTGGCCCAGCGGTGGTAGTCGTAGAGTCCGCGGATCAGCTCCACGCTCATGACGCGCCCTCCCGCCCATCGGGCCCGATCGGCCTCACTCGAGCACCGCGATGGTGTCGCCCTCCTGGACCGTCTGGCCCTCTGTCACCAGGATCTCCTTCACCACGCCGGCCCGGGGCGCTTCGACGGGGATCTCCATCTTCATGGACTCCAGGACGATCACGGGATCGCCGGCGCTGACGGCGTCCCCCGCCTTGCTCGTGACCTGGAAGACCACCCCGGTGATGTGAGCCTTCACCTCTTCAGGCATTGAACGCTCCTTGTTCGACCATCTGGGTGTGCACCCGCCCGGATCGGAAGGCATCGCTCCGCATCACGCGCTGGTGAAACGGGATCACCGTCTTGACGCCGTCGACCTCGAACCGGTCCAGCGCCTCCTGCATGCGCACGATCGCCTCGTCGCGGGTCGCCCCGGACGCCACGAGCTTGGCGAGGAGCGAGTCGTAGTGGACGGAAACCGTCACGCCCTCGGCGATGCCGCCGTCGACGCGGATGCCCGGTCCCTCGGGCACGCGCAGCCGCGCCACCGTCCCGGGCGACGGCAGGAAGCCCCGCGCCGGGTCCTCCGCATAGATGCGGCACTCGATGGCCGAGCCGCGCTGGACGATGTCCTCCTGGCGCCACGGCAGCGCCTCTCCGGCCGCCACGCGTAGCTGGGCTTCGACCAGGTCCAGGCCCGTCACCGCCTCCGTGACCGGATGCTCCACCTGGAGGCGGGTGTTCATCTCCAGGAAGTAGAACTCCTCGCCCTTCACCATGAACTCGAGCGTCCCCGCGTTGACGTAGCCAACCGCGCGCGCGCCCGCCACCGCGGCCGCGGTGAGCCGCGCCTTCAGGCCGGCGCGAGCGCCGGCGCGGGGCTCTCCTCGACGAGCTTCTGGTGCCGCCGCTGGATCGAGCACTCCCGCTCGTGCACGTGCACGACGCCGCCCCCGCGGTCGCCAAAGACCTGGACCTCGACGTGCCGCGCCGCCTCCAGGTAACGCTCCACGAAGAGCGCTCCCGAGCCGAAGGCGGCCTGCGCTCGGCGCTGCGCGGTCGCGAAGGCCGACGGCAGCGCGGCGGCGTCGGCCACTCGCGCCATGCCGATACCGCCCCCGCCCGCCGCCGCCTTGAGCATGACGGGGTAGCCGACGCGAGCCGCCACCTCGGCCGCCGCCTCGACGCCATCCAGGGCGCCGTCGCTGCCCGGCACCACCGGCAACGCCGGCCCGGGCCATCACGGTCCGGGCACCGATCTTGTCGCCCATCTGCTGGATGACCGTCCAGGACGGCCCGATGAACACGAACCCGGCCTCCTCGCACGCCTTGGCGAACCGCCAGTTCTCGGAAAGGAACCCGTAGCCGGGATGGATCGCCTCGACCCCCCGCTCGCGCGCGGCGGCGAGGACGCGGTCGATGCTGAGGTAGCTGTCACGCGCGGCCGGCGGACCGATGAGGACCGCTTCGTCGGCATCGGTCACGTGCGGCCACGCGGCATCCGCCTCGGAGTACACCGCGACCGATCGGACGCCCTGGGCGCGGCAGGCGCGAATGATCCGGCGCGCGATCTCTCCCCGGTTGGCGACGAGGACGCTGCGCAGCACGGACTCAGGCGGGGCGGACGGCGTCCGGACGGGGAGACGTTCGATGGCGACGAACGCGCCATCCCTCGACGCCGAGACCCCATCGCAGCGCCAACGCCACCGAGCCGTCAGGGGCGTCGAGCCGGAGCTTCACCACCCAGTGGGCGCCGAGGCGCGCGCAGGCCACCATGCGCGGCGCCGACAGGCGCTCGCCCCCGATCGTGTCGATCGCGTCGGGTCCCCACGCGGTCCCGCGCGGCGAGCCACGGCGCGGCCCCATCCAGCCCATCGGCGACGAGGGCGGCGACCATGGCGTCGACGGTAACGGTGAGCTCCTCCGGGATCGGCCAGCGCTCCCTGGGCGCTTCGAGCCGGACGAACTCCGCCGCGTCCCCGGCATCGCTCAGGCTCTCGGCGAACACGGGCGCCCCACCCGGCGCGGCGAGCTCGTCCCCGGTGACGCCGCGGGCCGTGGCGAGCAGACCGGCAAGGCGCGCGTGCCACGCCCGCGCCCGATCCTCGCGGGCGCCGTCCCGCGAGGAGGTGCCGGAGGACCAGCTCACCTGCCGCCACGTGGCGCCGCTCGTCATCGATGACCCGAGCGAGCACCCGTCGGGTCGGCGGCTCGTACACCTCGTTGGCGAGGTCGAGGTGGCGCTGGTAGGTACCGAGCAGGTGCGGCTTCAGCACCCGGTACACGCCGACCAGCCGCTCCACCGTCTGGCCTGGTGCCTCCGGCTCCTCCACGACGTCCATGAACGCCACGAAGGCGGGATTCGAGGGCTCCGAGACCTGGGCCTGCGCGCGCAGCTCCGGCAACCGCTTGCCGAATGCGTCGGCGTGCTGGGCGTTGTCCCACACGTGACGCCCCATGAGGAGCTTCGCGGACAGCTCGGGCGTGAGGGCAAGCCAGCCGCCGAGGATCCGCATCATGCGCTCGGCGGCGTAGCGATAGTTGCGGATCACCCGCGCCGACTGGTCGACCGGGAAATGTCCGTCGAGAGGATACATTCAGTCGTGGCCGAGGCGTGGGTGGCGAAGGGCTTCCGAGGCCATCGCGTGGGTCAGTACACCTGCGATCGCTGGGTGGTCTTGATCAGGCGCTGGATCTCCTCGTCGGTGAAGCCGCCGAGCTGACGGGCCTCGGTCGCGATCGAGATCAGCACCTGCTCGTGGTCGCCATCCTGGCGGACGCCGCCCAGGTTGAATCGCTCGTCGATGCTCTCCTGGAACTCGATGGCGCGGCGACGTCGCTCGGGATCACCCTCGGTCAGCTTGGTGAGCCACTTCGATCCCATCCGGACGTGCGTGATCTCGTCGGCGAGCACGAAGTCGACGGCGCGCTCGATGATCGGGTCGCCCATCTTGCGCGCGATGTGAACGAGCTGGTTGAAGACATCGCAGGCGAGCCCCTCGAGCCCGCGGTTCACCCCCGCGACACGCGCGGCGGCGTCCTCGGCGCACGCGCATCGCCACAGGATCGTCGTCTCCGGGAACTCGCCCGGATAGCCGTCGAGGTGCTCGAGGAGCCGCAGGTAGATCTCGAGGTGGCGCGACTCGTCCCACACCTGCCGCGCCATGTCCATGGTGAACTCCCATGGCGCATCGGGGAAATCGCAGACTGTGCGCCCCGCGCCCTCCATGGCCTGCATCTCGCCGACCATGATTCCGTGCGCCCGCTCCTTGATGGACTCACGGCTCGAGAGGTCAGGGAACGGCGGCAGTCCCTGGTCGACCTTGACCTGGGCAACGTCGCGGGCCCGCATCCGGACGAAGCGGTCCTCGCGAGCCAGCTTGTCGTAGGCGATGGGACGTTCCATGGCTCCCTCCAGTGGCTCGGGACCGGCGCGGGCCCGACAGATCGCAAAACTGAACCGCGGTTCAGTCAGTCTAGCCGAAGGTCAGGGACAAGGCAACGGGCCCGGCGCCGGCGCCGCCTCAGCGGCGGCGATGCTTCCTGTCGGCGAGGCTCGCGGGGCGCACCGTCCCCGCCCCGAACCGTTCCGCGATCCGGTCCACCGCCCGGGCGACCTGCTCCCGGCGCACCGCGCCGGCGTCGAGGAGCGACAGCTGCCCCTGCCCCGCCGGGCCGAGCCCGGACACCGACAGGCCAATCAGCCGGACCGGCATCACCAGCTCGACGCGATCGAGGAGCGCGCGGGCCTCCGCGTAGATGCGAAGTCCGTCCTGGGTGGGCTCGATGGAGTGGCGCCGGGTGATCGTGGAGAAGTCGCTGAAGCGAAGCTTCAGGGTCACGGAGCGCCCGGCATAGCCCTCGCCGCGGAGCTCGCGGGCGACACGCTCGGCCTGCTCGCGGAGGGTCGCCTGCAGGCGCGCGAGGTCCCGATGATCTGTGCCGAAGGTCTCCTCGGCGCCCATCGACTTGGGCGGCGCGAAGGGCTCCACCGGACGGTCGTCGCGCCCCTCGGCGAGGGCGATCAGCCCCGCGGCGCCCGGGCCGAAGCGGGCCGTCAGGGCCGGGACGGGTGTCCTTGCAAGCTGGCCGATCGTTCGGATGCCCATCCCCTCGAGCTGGGTCCCGGTGACGCGGCCGACACCCCAGAGGCGGCCGATGGGCAGCGGCGAGAGGAAACCGGCCTCGTCCCCGGGCCGGACGACCACGAGCCCGTCGGGCTTCTCCAGGTCGGATGCGACCTTCGCGACGAACTTGTTCGACGCGACCCCGACCGACGCCGGCAGGCTCATCTCGTCGCGGATCCGGGCTTTGACGCGCACGGCGATCGCACGCCCGGATCCGAACAGCCGGCGGCTCCCCGTCACGTCCAGGAAGGCCTCGTCGATCGACACGGGCTCGACCAGCGGCGTGAACTCCGCAAGGATCGCCATGATCTGGCGGGACACGGCGGCGTACAGGTCGTGATCGACGGGACGGAACGCCGCGTGGGGGCACAGGCGCGCGGCACGGCCGATCGGCATCGCCGAGTGCACGCCGAAGCGTCGCGCCTCGTACGAGGCGGCGGACACGACGCCCCGCCCCCCTGGATCGGCGCCGACGATGACGGGCCGGCCGCGGAGCTCGGGATGGTCGCGCTGCTCCACGGACGCGTAGAACGCGTCCATGTCGACGTGGATGACGGTCCGGATCTGCGTCGCGGATCCGGGCATGGAGAGGGCTACGCGGCCGGGCCCCCGAGGCCGATCTGCGGGGCGACGCCGGTGAGGGCGCCGATGACGAAGGCGAGGTGCGCCTCGAGCGGCACCCCCAGCTCTTCGGCGCCGCGGTACACGTCGGCCCGGTTCACCGTGCGCGCGAAGCCCTTGTCCTTGAGCTTCTTCACGACCGAGGCTGGCTCGAGGCCGGCGATGGCGCGGCCGGGCCGGACGAGCGCGCAGGCGGTCACGAACCCGGCCGGCTCATCGCAGGCGTACAGCGCCCGGTCGAGGAGAGACGCGCGCGGGCACCCTGAGTAGTCGGCGTGCGCGAGGATCGCGTACACGATCTCGCGGGAGACGCCGCGGCTCAGGAGGATCTCCGCGCCCTTCAGCGGGTGACGGGGCGCCGTGGGATGCATCTCGTAGTCGAAGTCGTGCAGGATTCCCGCGACGCCCCACGCCTCGGGGTCGGCGCCCGAGCGCTCGGCGTAGGCGCGCATCGCCGCCTCCACGGCCAGGGCGTGCTTGCGGAGGCTGTCGGACAGCGTGAACTCGGTGAGGATCCGCCACGCGCGCTCCCTGTCGATCATGGACCCCGTCGTCCTACGAGCGTACGGACTGGCGCAGGGCCTCGAGCTCCTGCTCGAGCGACTGGATGCGATCCATCAGGTGCTCGACGGCGCGGGCGAGCGGATCTGGCAAGTCCACCTGGTTCAGGTCGATCTCCCCCGTCACGCGTTGGCCGTCACGGAAGGTCACCCGGCCCGGCACGCCGACCACGACCGAGTTGGCGGGCACCTCCCGCACCACCACCGAGCCTGCGCCGATCCGGCTGCCCTCGCCGATCGTGAAGGACCCGAGGACCTTGGCGCCCGCCCCGACCACGACGTTGTCGCCCAGGGTCGGGTGCCGCTTCTCGCGGCGAAGGCTCGTGCCACCGAGCGTCACGCCCTGAAGGAGGGTCACGTTCTCCCCGATCTCGGCGGTCTCGCCGATGACCACGCCCATCCCGTGATCGATGAAGAGACCGTCGCCGAGCTTGGCCGCGGGGTGGATCTCGACGCCAGTGATGAACCGGTTCAGATGGGAGAGGAGCCGCGCCGGCGTCGCCCACCCTGACTGCCAGAGCCGGTGGGCCACTCGGTGGAACCAGATCGCGTGGACACCCGGGTAGCACATGACCACCTCGAGCGCCGACCGTGCCGCGGGGTCACGCTCGAGGACGGTTCGCACGTCCCGCTTCATGCGTTCAAACACGGCTTGCTCCTCCCTCGTCGTTGGTGGCGCGCCCGGCTTCCGCCCGTACGCGCCCGTCCCGAGCCGCAGCCCGGATGGCCGCGCTCACCACCTCGGCGGCGTGTCGACGGTCGTCGGGCAGGCCGCCCACCGCGGCCTCGACGCGGCCCGCGGGCAACTCCTCGACCTCGGACAGCGGTAGGCCCGCGATCAGCTCCGTACCCGCGCTCGACGTCGCGATGGTGGGGCCGCACCCGTAGGTCTGGAATCGCGCCTCCTCCACTCGCCCTCCGCGGATGCGGAGGTACACACGGGCCAGATCCATGCAGTCCCGATCCTCGGCCTCGCCGACGCCATCCGGGTTCCGCATCATCCCCGCGTTGCGGGGATTGCGAAAGTGATCGATGAGCGTCTGGCTGTAGCGCACTAGTGAGCCCCGCGCATCAGACGAATGCCGAGCGGTGGGACTGTAGAGGCCCGTGGCGGTTACCGTACCCTGCGAGGGTCACTAGGCCCGCACGGGCGACGCGCTCCGGAGCTTGGCCACGAGCGTCTCCACGGCGTCGACCACGTAGTCGATGTCCTCGACGCTGGTGCCCCGGCCGAGGGAGCACCGGACCGCCCCCATCGCCCACGGGATGGGGATGCCCATCGCCACCAGCACGTACGAGGGCTCCACGTTCCCCGAGGTGCAGGCCGACCCGGCCGACACTCCGATTCCCTTCAGATCCAGCCCGAGAACGACCGATTCGGACTCCACCCGGTGGAAGGACATGTTGCACGTGCCGGGCAGGCGATGCGTGGGGTGCCCGTTCACCCGCACCTCGGGCACGTGGGCGCTGACGCCCTCCCAGAGGCGGTCACGGAGGCCGGTGAGCCGCACCGCCTCGGCGGCCATGTCGCGGGCGCGGACCTCGACCGCCTTGCCGAAGCCCACGACCCCCGCCACGTTCTCGGTGCCGGCGCGGCGCCGGCGCTCGTGCTCCCCGCCGTGCTGGACCGACACCATCTTCGTGCCCCGGCGCACGTAGAGACCCGCCACGCCTTTGGGCCCGTAGATCTTGTGGCTGGAGAACGACAGGAGGTCGATGCCGAGCGCGTCCAGGTCCAGCGGGAGCTTGCCGAACGTCTGAACGGCATCCACGTGGAAGGGAATCCCGTGCTCGCGCGCGACGCGCCCGATCTCCGCGACGGGCTGGACCGTGCCGACCTCGGAGTTCGCGTGCATGACCGTCACGAGGATCGTCTCCGGCCGGACCGCGCGCCGGACGTCGTCGGGATCGACGAGGCCGTGGCCATCCACGGGTAGGTACGTCACCGTGAAGCCCTGTTGTTCGAGCGCCTGGCAGGCGCGGAGCACCGCATGGTGCTCGATGGCGGAGGTCACGATGTGCCCTCCACGTCGGGCGGTGGCCACGCCCTTGACGGCGAGGTTGTCCGACTCGGTGCCGCCGGACGTGAAGACGATCTCCTCCTTGCTCACGCGCAGGAACGACGCGATCTGCTCGCGCGCCGCGTCCAGGCCCTCACGCGCCTCGCGGCCGAAGCCGTGGACGCTCGAGGGGTTGCCGAAGCGTTCGGTGAGATACGGAAGCATCGCGTCCAGCGCCTCGGGGTGCAGGGGCGTCGATGCGTTGTGATCGAGATAGACTCGTCGGCTCATTGACCTCGTCCTCCTCGCGATGCTACGCTGACGCCGGCATGACGCTCGCCGGACGCAAGCTCGGACTGATGCTCTCCACCGCGCCCGAGCACGCCAACCTCGCCACCGCCGTCGGCCTCTCCTCCGCGGCCCTCGATCGCGGCCTCTCCGTGTACCTGTACCTGATCGACGATGCGGTCGCCGCCGTCGAGCACCCCCTCGTGCAGGGGCTGGCCGACCGCGGCGCCAGGCTCTTCGTGTGCGCCTACGGCTGCCAGAAGCGCCGGCGGCCGCTGTCCGACCGGGCCACGAACTGCGGCCTCGTCGTGCTCGGCGACGTGATCAGCGGAACGGACCGCTTCCTCTCCCTCAACTGACGGCCGCCGCGTGGCCGCCAGCCCCTCGGTGCTCGTGATCGTCTCGGAGGATCCGCGCGTGTCCCACCGCGCGAGCGAGGCGCTCAGGATCGCGCTCGGCGTCGCGGCCAGCGACATCGACGTCGTCGTGGTGCTGAGCGGGCCCGCCGCGCACCTGCTCGATGCCGACACCGACGATCTGGTGGACGGCGACGACATCGCGAAGGTCCGCGGCTCCCTCCGCACGATGGGGGTCCGCATCCACGTCGCCGCGGACGCCATCCCGGCCGACCCCGACTGGAATGCCGAAGGGCATCCCGTCACTCCGGTGGGCCCCGCGGACGTGGCCGCGCTCCTCGAGCGAACCACGCGCTCGATCGTGTTCTGATGCCCCGCCACCTGCACCTCCTCCGGTCCGACTCGGCCGGCGTCGCCGGCCCGGCGATCGAGGCCGGCGCGGCACGGCCGGACACCGAGATCACCGTGGTGCTGCTCGACGACGCCCCGCCGCCCCGCCTCCCCGCGGCCGCCCGCGTGCTCACCCTCGGGGCGGGCGGCCTCGACTACGCGGCGCTCCTCGACCTCATCTTCCAGAGCGACCACGTCGTCAGCTGGTGAGGCCGAGCCTCTCACCGGTCCCGGTGCTCCTCGACCCACCGCATCTGGATCGCCTCGAGGATCCCCTCGTTCGAGGCCTTGGGATCGTCGTTGAAGCCGGGGAGCTCGGTCACCCACCGGTGCAGGTCCGTGAAGCGCACGCCGAGGGGATCCGTGTCCGGGAACGTCTCCATCAGGGCGATCGCGATGTCCTCGGCGTCCGACCATCTCATGGCGCGGGCTCCCTCACTTCGGAATCTCGACCACGACGTCGCCCTTGACCACGGCCTGGCAGCCGAGCCGCGAGTGCAGCGTCAGGCCTTCCGCGGTGTCGAGGCGATCCTCCTCGTCCGGCTCCATCGGCGACAGGTTCGCCTCCCCTTCCCGGACGATCACGTGGCACGTCGTGCACGCGCAGCTGCCGCCGCAGTTGTGCTCGAGGTGGATGTCGTTGGCCAGGGCGATGTCGAGCAGCGAGCCCGGACGCCCGTGGTCGGCGAGGGGGTAGGCGTCCTCGTCCACCTCGACGGTCACGTTGAGCGGCAGGAAGGTCACCCGATGCCTGGCCATCACGAGGACCCCAGGATGCGATCGGCCCGCCGTGAGGCGAGGGCCTCCCTGAGGGCGCTGTCCATCATCGCCTCGGCGAGCCGCTCGGTCACGCGGTTCAGCTCGGTCGTCCGCTCGCGGATGAGGTCGCGGTCTTCGCCCTGGCGCGCCTCGCGCAGGGCCCGGAGGGCCTCACGGATGCGGGACAGCTCATCGGCGTCGGCGAGGGCCGCTCCTTGGGCCAGGGCGCGCTCGACGTGGTTGGCCACGACGTCCGCCTCCGTGCGGGCCTCGACGAGGAGCCGGGCATTCACGTCGGCCTCCGCGTGCTCGAACGACTCCTCGACCATGCGCTCGACCTCGGCCTCGGTGAGGCCGTAGGTCGGTCGCACCTCGATCGTGGCTTCCTTGTCCGTGCGCAGCTCGCGCGCGCGCACCTGCAAGAGGCCGTTGGCGTCGATGAGGAAGGTGACCTCGATCTTCGGCATGCCGGCGGGCATGGGATCGATGCCGCGGAGCTCGAAGCGCGCGAGCGATCGGTTGTCCCGCGCGAGCTCCCGCTCGCCCTGCAGCACGTGCAGGTCGACGACGGTCTGGCCGTCCACGGAGGTCGTGAACATCTCCTTGGCCACGGTCGGGATCGTCGTGTTGCGCGCGATGAGCACGCTCACGATGCCGCCGATCGTCTCGATGCCGAGCGACAGCGGCGTCACGTCCAGGAGCAGCATGTCGGTGATGCCGCCGGCGAGGATCTGGGCCTGCACGGCGGCGCCGAGCGCCACCACCTCGTCGGGGTTGAGCTGGCTGCGGGGCGTCCGACCGAAGACCTCCTCGACGCGCTGACGCACGAGGGGGACACGGGTCGACCCGCCGACGAGAACGACCTCGTCGATCTGGTCGGCGCGGAGCCCGGCGTCCTTGAGGGCCATCCGGCAGGGGCCCAGGGTCGCGTCCACGAGCGGCGCGATGAGCGCCTCCACCTCGGCGCGGGCGATGTCCCGGCGGTAGGTGAAGCCGTCGAAGGGGATCGTGAGCGCCGTGCGCACTTCGGAGGACAACCGGCACTTCGCGGCCTCCGCAGCCAGACGCAGCTCCTGCCGCTCCTCGGCCCGGCTCGAGAAGTCCACGCCGTGCCGGGCGCGGATGTCGCCGAGGAGCCAGTCCACGAGCGCGCGGTCGAAGTCGTCCCCGCCCAGGTGCGTGTTGCCGTTGGTGGCCAGCACCTCGAAGATGCCGTCCTCCACGCGCAGGATCGACACGTCGAACGTCCCGCCGCCGAGGTCGTACACCGCGATCACGCCCCGCGCCAGCTTGTGCAGACCGTACGCCAGCGACGCCGCCGTGGGCTCGTTCACGATCCGCACGACGTCGAGCCCGGCGATGCGGCCGGCGTCCTTGGTGGCCTGGCGCTGGGCGTCGTTGAAGTACGCGGGCACGGTGATCACCGCCCGCTCGACGGGCTCGCGGAGAAACGTCTCGGCCTGGGTCCGAAGCGCGCGCAGCACGTGGGCCGACACCTCCGGCGGCGTCACCGCGCGATCCCCTACCCGCAGGCGCACGACCTCGGCGGCCGGCTCCACCAAGAAGGGCACGTGAGCGAGCTCGGCGACGACGTCCTCGTAGCCCCTCCCCATGAACCGCTTGACCGAGTAGATCGTCTCGGCGGGCCGCCGGGCGAGCTGCCGGCGCGCCGCCTCGCCGACGAGTACCCCCTCGGGCGTGTAGGCCACGATCGACGGAAGGAGGGGCCGGCCCTCCGCGTCCGGGATCACCTTCGGCACGCCGCCGTCGACCCAGGCGACGAGGCTGTTGGTGGTCCCGAGGTCAATGCCGACGATGCGAGACATGCGTGTCCGTGTCCTCTCCCAGGGCTTCACCCAGGTCGTCGATCACCGTGCGCAGATAGGCGCGCGCGGCGAGCCGGGCCGTGAACCACTCGAGGAGCGCGGATCGGTCGCCGGGCGCCGCCCGGTCCCACTCCGCGAAGCGCCCCACGATCGACCGATCCTCCCGTTCCCGCCACTCCACGAGGCGCCGGCGTTCGGCCTCGAGCCGCGCCCGCGTCTCGCCGTCGAGCCCGCCGGCCTTCGCCTCGAGCAGCGCTTCCTGGATCTCCATCATCTCCTCCAGGAGCTCCCGCGGCGCTCGCGGCTTCGCCTCCGCGCCCTCGCGCGTGTCCCGGCCCTCCTCGAGGCGGATCAGGTAGTCCACCCGGGCGAGCGGGTCACGCAGGGCGCGATAGGCCCGGTTCACCGCCGCGGACGCGTTCAAGGCCTGGGCCTGCGCGTCGGCCGGGGCCGCCTGATGGAAGTCCGGGTGGTGCGCGCGCGACAGCTCGTAGAAGCGCCGCTGCAGCGCGGCAGCGTCCACCTCGAGCTTCCGCGGAAGGCCGAACACCGAGAAGTAGTCGTCCATATCGTCACTGTCGGTCGGGCAGCCGCGCCCGAAATGAGAACGGGCCCGCCGGGGCCCGTCTCACAACTCTGGGGTCTGGCTCTCGCCCGACGCGCTACGCCACCCCCGTCCTACGCCGTGAACGAGGTTCCACAGCCGCACGTCGATTTCGCCTGGGGGTTGACGAAGGTGAAGCCCCCCGTCAGCCCCTCCGTCACGTAGTCGAGCGTGATGCCGTTCAGGTAGAGGTAGCTCTTGGCGTCGCAGACCACAGGGACGCCATCGATCTCGAACTTCTTGTCGTGCTTGCCGACCTCGCTATCGAACTCCAGCGAGTACGACAGGCCGGAGCAGCCTCCGCCCTTCACACCCATTCGAAGATAAACGTTCTCCAGGTTCTGCTCCTTGAGGAGCTTTCTCACCTGGGTCGCCGCCTTCTCCGTCAACGCCAGCGCCATGTCGTTTTACCTCCCCGTTCGCTGCGTCCTAGGCTTGGGATGGCGCCGCGCCCGAGGGCGCTTCCGACGCCGTCCACTTGTCCTTGTAGTCGGCGAGGGCAGCCTTGATCGCGTCCTCGGCGAGCACGGAGCAGTGGATCTTCACCGGCGGAAGCTTCAGCTCGCTGACGATGTCGGTGTTCTTGATCTTCGCCGCCTCGTCCACCGTGCGGCCCTTCAGCCACTCCGTGGCGAGGCTCGATGAGGCGATGGCGCTGCCGCAGCCGAACGTCTTGAACTTCGCGTCCTCGATGACCCCCGTCTCGATGTTCACCTTGATCTGGAGCTTCATGACGTTGCCGCACTCCGGCGCACCCACCAGCCCCGTCCCCACGCCCGGGGTGCTCTTGTCGAACGACCCGACGTTGCGGGGGTTGCTGTAGTGATCGACCACCTTCTCGCTGTAGGACATGTTGGCTCGCCTCCCCGTCGCCGCTATTCGGCCTTCCAGTGGATGGACTTCAGATCCACGCCCTCTTTCGCCAGCTCGTAGAGCGGCGACATCTCACGCAGCCGGTGCACCACCTCCACCGTCCGTCCCGCCACGTGGTCCACCTCGTCCTCCGTGGTGAACCGATGCACCCCGAAGCGGATCGACGAGTGGGCGAGCTCGGAGTCCACGCCCAGCGCCGAGATCACGTACGACGGCTCGAGGGTCGCCGACGTGCAGGCGGAGCCGGAGGACAGGGCGACTTCCTTGTTCAGCCCCATGAGCACGGACTCGCCCTCGACGTAGGCGAACGACACGTTCAGATTGTGGGGGAGACGGCGCTCGGGATGTCCGTTGAGGAACGCCTCATCGACCTTGGACAGGATGGCCTCCTGCAGGCGGTCCCGGAGAACGGCCATGCGCTTGCTCTCCTCCGGCATGACCTCGCGGCAGATCTCCGCCGCGCGCCCGAAGCCCACGGCGAGAGGCACGGGGATCGTGCCGGAGCGCATGCCGCGCTCGTGTCCACCACCGTCCATCATGGCGGACAGGCGCACCCGCGGCCCCTTGCGGCGGACGTACAGCGCGCCCACGCCCTTCGGCCCGTACAGCAGGTGGGCGGTGCACGAGAGCAGATCGATGCCCATGCCCTCCACGTCGACCGGGACTTTGCCGACCGCCTGGGTGGCATCGGTATGGAAGATGATGCCCTTCTCCTTGGCGAGCTTGCCGATGTCCGCCACCTGCTGGACGGTCCCGATCTCGTTGTTCGCGAACATCACGGAGAGCAGGATGGTCTTCGGCGTGATGGCGGCCCGGAGCGCCTCCACGTCGACGAGGCCGTCCCGTCCGACGCCCACGTAGCTCACCTCGAACCCCTGGCGTTCGAGGCGCTTGCAGACGTCGAGGCCCGCGCGCTGCTCGATGCGGGTCGTGACGATGTGGTTGCCCTTCTCCCGGTACATCTCGGATACGCCCTTGAGAGCCAGGTTGATGGCCTCGGTGCCACCCGACGTGAAGATGATCTCCTTCGCGTCGCGGGCCCCGATCAGGCCGGCCAGCTGCTCACGGGCGCGGTCCACGCCGGATTCCGCCTCCCAGCCGAAGGAGTGGTTGCGGCTCGCCGGGTGACCGAACCGCTCGGTGAAGTACGGCAGCATGGCCTCGACCACGCGGGGATCCGCGGGGGTCGTGGACTGACTGTCCATGAAGATCGGGAACCTGACGGCCATGGTTCTGCCTCTCCTTATCTAATGTGGCTCAGCCGGGTCACGGGCGCCGGAACGAGGGGCTCCGCGACCAGCTCGGCCAGGCTCATCGTGTCCAGCAGGCTGCTGATGCTCTTCTGGATCTTCTGGACGGGCCCCCGCAGGTTGCATCGCTCGTACTGCGGGCAGTCGTCCGTGGTCAAGCAACTGACGATGCGCACCGGACCCTCGAGCGCCCTGACGACCTCCCCGACGGTGATCGCCTCCTGCGGCCGGGCCAGCACGTAGCCGCCCTTGGGACCGTTGTGGCTGACGATCAGGCTCTTTTTCGCCAGCTTCTGGAGGATCTTGGCGAGGAGCTCGCCGGGGATCTTGAATTCCTCGGCGATACGCTTGGCGCTGACCGCGCCGTCCGGCGATTGAGCCGCGATGTAGTGCACGGCCATCAGTCCGTAGTCGGCGCGCTTGGTGAATCTCAGCATCCCTGATCTCTTCTCCCTGCCGGCCATTGTATCCGACCATTTCGGTCGGCGACCATCAGAGTCGGAGTTTGCCAGGGCGATCGGCGCGTGTCAAGCCGGAGCCGTTGATCGAGGCGGCCCAAAACCGCCTGTGCGGTCAGGTACTTGAAACCCAGGCGTCCCGGAGCGTCCGCGCCGCGTCCTCGGGCGGGGTGTCGTTGACGTAGATCCCGCCAATCCTGGTCAACCGGTCGGGGGACGGGGTGATCTCGACGTGCCAGTGGTAGTCCTCGGCGATGGTCGCCCACTCGCCGGGGAGCACCTTGGCTCCCTGGTTCGGCGCGGTGTAGAGCATCATCTCGAAGGGGGGATCGGCCATCCGCTCGGACAACGTCCTGAAGTAGCCGGTGAGGACGGCGGCGAGGTCGGAGAGGGCTTCACCACCGATCGCCCCCTCGTAGGCGCACGCATGCTGCCGGGGGAGGATCCACACCTCGAACGGCGAGCGGGAGGCGTAGGGCACGAGGAGCACGAAGTGGCTGGTGACGCGGACGATGCGCTCCTCCGCGGCCACCTCCTGCCGGATGATGTCGCAATACACGCACCGCCGCTTGTACTGGAAGTACTCGCGGCACACGTCGAGCTTGCGCCGCGTCTCATCGAAAATGATCGGGATCGCGGTCAGACGCGAGTACGGGTGGCTGATCCGCGAGCCGCGATGACGGTAGCGGCGCGTCACGAGGATGTCGCGGATCGCCACGTCGCGCTTGAGGTCGCCGATGCGCTCGCCGTACATCCAGAGCACCTGCTCCCACTGGGCGTGGCCCATGGTGGCGGGTGACGCGTCGTGCTGCGGGCTCTCCACGATCAGCTCCGTCGCGCCGCGTGGCGGGATCGTATCGTAGAGCCCGACGCCCTCGCGCCGGAGCGGCAGTTCGATGCGGAAGTACGGATCCGCCTCGGGGATGACGCGGACGGACCAGCCGGGGCCGTCGGGCGCGGAGCCTTCCTTTCGGTACGCGGCGATCTCCGACGGCGTCGCGCTCTCGTTGCCGGGACAGAATGGACACGCGCTCGCGGGGGGCGGGCCCGTTCGCGGCGGTCGGACGAGGACCCATTGACCGCGGGTCGGGTCCTTCCGGAGGCCGCTCATGACCCGGCAACCTTAGAGAAGCACGGAGGGCAAGTCAAGGACGGCGGTCGCGCCGGCGCCGTGGACGCGATCGCGTCCGCCCCGAGCGGAGGCTAATGACCCTCGCAGAATGCGCTAACCGCCACGGGCCTCTACAGTCCAACCGCTCGGCATAGTCTGATGCGCGGGGCTCACTAGTTGCCCTTCTCCTGCTGCGACTTCAACTTGCGCAGGTGCAGGCGCGCCACGTCCACCCAGTCCTTCTCCGAGGGGAGAGCGCTGGCGAGCTGGATGTACCGCTCCCAGAGGGCAATGGCCTCCTTGGCGTCGACCTTCTCGTACACGAGGGCGAGGTTGTAGAGGCCGCCGGTGTTCTTGGCGTCCAGCTCGACCACCTTCTTGTACTCGACGATCGCCTCGGGGTAGAGGCCCTTGTCCTCGTACACCTCGGCCAGGCCCATCCGCGCGTCGAGGAACATCGGATCGAGCTCGATGGCCTTCTTGTACGCGGTCACCGACTCGTAGTAGAGCCCCTTCTCCGCGTAGTAGATCTTGCCCAGGCTCACGTGGACGCGTGGGTTCATGGGGTTGAAGTCCAGGGCCTTGCGGTACGCGGTGATCGCTCCGTCCACGTTGCCCTTGGAGGCCTGTGCCTCGCCGAGACCGACGTAGGCGTCGGCGTAGAAGGGCCGGAGCTCGAGAGCCTTGGTGTAGGCTTCGACGGCTTGCTCGAACAGGCGACGGGGCACGATCAGCAGCAGATCGCCGAGCGCCTTGTAGGGCTCGGGGTAGCTCGGGTCGAGCTGGGTGGAGGCCCGGAACTGCGCCGCGGCCTTCCAGCGATTGCCGAGCGCCTGGTGGACGCTGCCCAGCGAAAACTGGGCCACGACGAACTGCGGATCGATCTCCACGGCGCGGCTCAGGAGCTCGACCGCCGCCTCGTTGGACTCCTGGTTGCCGCGCAGCGCGGCGGCCTGGCCGCGCACGAAGCTCTCGAAGGCCCGGAGGGAACGGGTGGGGCTCGCCGACTTCTGGACCCGGGCGAGCTCGGCCTCCGTCGCCGGAACCTTGAGCGCGCGGAGGTAGGCGACGGACACGCCCGGCAAGCTCGCCAGGAGCTGCCCCTCGGGCACGGTCACGGCGTCGAGCGTGCCGCGGTCCGCGCGCTCGCCCTTGATCTCGACGAAACGCGGCTGCAACGCGAGCTCGCCGCCGGCGCGCCGGACCTCGCCGTAGACCGCCACGTCGGCGCGGACGCTCCGGGCGGTCTGCGCGACGTTCTGCTCGTCCCAGGCGTCCGGCAGCGACATCTGCCGGAGGCGCCCACGGTCGATCTGCACGAGCGACGGCACGTGGACGAGGGCGAGCTCGAGCGACTGGGCGATCCCCTCGCCCACCCATTGCTCCTCCCGTCCGAGGCCCGCCGTGTTGAACGGAAGGACCAGGACGGTGCGCGCCTTGACGGCGGCGAGCGCCGGGCCCGCGCTGAGGACGAGGAACAGCGTCCCGAGGATTGCGAGGCTAGACCGTCTGTCGCGGAGTCCCATTGTCCCGGCCCTCCTTCGGCGTCCTGGTCACGAGCCGTGTCCACAGCGCGGTCACGAGACCGGGGCCGACCCTTCGGAGCGCGATCTCGGGGATCAGCAGCACGGCAACCAACCCGACGAGCCACGGCCAGATGTCCAGCGTGAGCCGCGACTTCCGCCGCGCCGACAGGAACGCATCCCGGGGCTGTCCCGCGACGCCGCCGCCCGTCAGCTCGGACAGCTCGCGGAGGAGCGACTCGTCTACCCCGAGGTCCCGGAGTTCCTTGGAATACGGTACCACCAGTCCGGCGAGCTGTGACCCCACCATCTGGTCCCCGCGGCGCTGCGCCATCCCGACGAGGTACGCGCCCTCCTGGGAAGCGGGGAACCGGCCCCGGTAGCGGCCCGGACCCACCTGCTCGAGCTCGACCACCGTGCGCTGCTTGTCGGGCGAGACGACACCCACCTGGGAGTCGAGGAAGTTGATGAACTCGCCCTTCGGGTCGATGGCGTCGACCACGACCTCGCCCCGGTCGTCGGCCTGGCTGACGGTGGCGACGGTGTCGGTGCGGGTGCCGCTCCGGAGCGTCCACCGCGTGAGCTGCGACCAGAACTTGTTGAAGCCGCCCCATCGGAGCCACAGCACCGCCCACTTCGCCTTGGCGTCGGACGTGAACGCCACCGAACGGCCGAGCCCGTAGCGCCACGTCGCGAGGAGCGGGTCCTCCTGGTGCGTCATCAGCACCATCTCCGCCGTGCCCTTGAGCGAGGTGGCGACGTACCCGCCCAGGGGCGGCGCCTCCTTCCACTCGATGTCCTGGATGGCCTCGTGGCCCGGCGCGCCCACGCTGGGCTTGAAGGGCTGCTCGACCAGCGAGGACTTCGACGCGAGCTGGGTCTCGAGCGTGAAGATGCGCGGGATCGTGCTGTCGTCTTCCGTGTAGTAGAAGCGCCCGCGGCCCCACTTGGCGACGTCGAACATGAGCTGGGCATCGGCGTCCTTGCCGATGGCCACCGTCGAGACCGTGATCTTGTCCTTCGCCATCCGCCGGAGGAGGCCGGAGAAGTCCCCACGCGTCATCTGACCGTCGGACAGGAAGATGACGTGCTTCAGGAGCGCGGGCCGATCGAACAGGACCTGGTAGGACTCCTTGAGCGCGGGATAGCCGTCCGTGCCCCCGCCCGCCTTGATCGTGGAGATGGCGGTGTGGATGGCCTGCTTGTCCTTGGCCGGGCGCACCGGGGAGTCCCAGATGAACTCGGTGTCCCAGCTCATCACACCCACCTCGTTCCGGTCGTCGAGCAGGTCGACGACGAGGTGCGACGCCTCCTTGGCGATGTCGAGCTTGGTGACCTTGCTGTCGGTGGTCATCGCCATGGAGCCGGAGCGGTCGATGGACAGGACGACGGCGAGGCTCGGGATCTCGAGCTTCTGCTTGACCTCCATCGTCACGGGCAGCGCTTCCTCGAGCGGCGTCCGGTAGTAGCCCCCGAGGCCGAAGCTCTCCTCGCCGCCTAGCATCATGAGCCCGCCGCCGTGATCGCGGACGTAGTCCCGGATGCTCTCCATCTGCTTCTTGTTCAGCTTGAGCGAGGAGACGTTGGACAGGATGACGCCGTCGTACTTCTGGAGCCCGGCGACGTCCTTCGGAATGCGGTCGGCCTCGACGAGGTCCACGTCGATGTGCTGCGAGCGGAGGGCCGAGGCCAGGCTCTGACCCTGGGCGCGCTCCTTCTCGGCGAGCAGCACGGTCGGCCGGCCGCGTACCACGATCGTGCCGAGCGCGCGGTTGTTCTCGTCGATCGTGTCGCCCTCGACCTCGATGTGCGCCTGGTAGACGTGGATCCCGCTGTGCTCGAGCGACTGCCGGTACGTGTACACGTTCTTGCCCGGCGTGAGACGCACGACCTGGGAGCCCAGGAACTCTCCGTTCCGGAAGAGCGCCAGGCGCCCCTGCGTCTCCGCCTGGCTCCACGCCACCACCTTGGCCTGGAACGGCTCGCCGTACTTCACCTCCGACGGCAGCACCATGGACTCCACGACCACTTCCTGCTTGAACGTGAGCGGGGCGGGCACGTAGAAGATGTCGGCGCCGGCGTCCTTGGCCGCCTGGGCCACGGCGAGGGCGTTGCCCGCGTTCTGGCGGCCGTCGGTGAGCAGGACGAAGCGGTTCGCGTGGCCGGGCGGCGCGGTGGCGAGCGCGAGCTGGAGGGCCTGGGCCAGGTTCGTGCCCCGCCCGCCCACCTTCGCCTGCGGGACGCTCGATCTTCGCGCCCGAGCGGAGCGGCTGGTCCACCACCGCCTCCTCGCCGAACACGATGAGGCCAGCCTGGTCGCGCGGCTGCATGGCCCCCGCGGCCTGCGCGACGAACCGATAGGCGTTCTCCCGCGCGGCCAGGCTCACGCTGTCCGACACGTCGAGCAGGAAGAGCACGTTGAGCTGATCGACCCACCGCGGGATCACCGGCCTGACGAGCGCGACGATGAGAATGGCGACGAGGACGCCCCGCATGCCCAGGGCCCAGCGGTCGGCGCGGGTCGGCGGAACGGAGAGCCGACCCGCGGTCTGGCGCCGCCAGTAGAGCAGGGCCTCGACGATGAACACCGCGATGGCGAACATCACGAAGAACGGCCAGAGCTCTCGCGGCACGGGCACCGGCGCCGCCTCGGGGCGCGCCCCCTCCACGAACGCGGGGACGGGCCGCGGCGTCAGCTCGGATTCCTCGGCGTTCATGAGGTTGACGGCGACCTTCGTCTCGCCGCGCGAGGTGACCACGCGGTACACGCCGACCTCGTCGGTGTCGGTGAAGCTCGCGAGCCCGCGCGTGACCTGCGCCTGCACGGTGTGCCCCGACGGCGTCGTCACCGTGGCGGTGGACACCCCGTGCTCGACGGGGAGCAGGATCGGCTGCCCCGCCTGCAGCTGGAGACTCTCCTGATCGAGGCCCGCCGGGTGCAACCAGCGGAGGCTCTTCGAGAGCATCAGCGGGAAGGCCACGCGCAGCGGGAAGTCGCTCTTGAAGAGATCGAAGCCGAAGAAGACGGCCTTGCGCTGCTGCTCCTCCAGAAGGTAGATGAGCGGGCCGCCGGCGGCCTCGACGAGCGTCTTTCCCGCGGCGAGCGGGCGCACGCGCAGCGCGTCCTCGATCGTCACCTTGGCGAAGTCGATCTGGCGCATGATCGGATGCGCCCGATCCCAGTCCATGATCACGGGCGAGTCGAAGCGTCCGAGCACCTCGAGCGGGACGTCCCCCGGGACCGCGTTCACGAGCACGAAGCGCCCGTTGCCGACCTTCGTGGGGTTGACGCTGTCGATCACGACGGCATCGAAGCCATCCATGCCCCCCTGGTAGGCGTCCGGCGTCCGGACCTCGAGCTTGACCTGCGGATCGCTCTTGAGCGCCTTCTCCAGGAACATGTTCCCCGCGCTCACGAGGAGCACCGCGATGGCCCGCGGCGGCGGGATGACGGCGAAGGCCATGTTGTCGGCGGTCAGGTCGTCGGTCACGTCGATCCGCGCCCGCACCACCCCGCCGCCCGGATGGCTGAACGGGAGGACGAGGGCCCGCCGCACCTGCGGCTCGAGCATCAGCTCCTTCTCGGCGATGAGGGTGTCGTCCAGCCGCAGCGTGAGCGTGAAGCGCTGGGGCTCGGTCGAGAAGTTCGCCATCGACAGGAAGGCCTGCGAGTCGAACGACCCGAAGTAGTTCCGGCGCACCGCCATGCTCGTGATCGCCACGTTGCGCCCGCGGGTGCCCACGCCCGACCAGCGCACGCGGGCGTCCTCGGCCTGGCCCCGCAGCGCGTCGGGATGCGCGCCGTCGGTGAACACGTGCACCTCGGCGCGCGGGTCGGCGCCCACCAGAGAGCGCGCGGTCCGCACGGCGTCCTCGAGCCGGCTCGGGATGTCACGGGGGTGCGCGGAGCGGATCGCGGAGACGACCCGGTCGCGGTCCCGCGTGAACGGCGCGAGCACCTTGGGCTGGATGCCCGCCTCGATGACCATCGCCTCGGCGCCCTCGCCGAGCCGGCTCACCAGGCCGAGCGCGGCGCGCTGGGCCTGGACGAAGCGCGTCGGCGAGGTGTCGGTGGCCTTCATGGAGGCCGAGCTGTCGAGCACGACCACGATGCGCTTGGCCCCGTGGCCCATCACGGTCACAGTGGGCCGCGCCAGCGCGAGGGACAGCGCGATCAGCGCGAGGATCTGCAAGAGGATCAGGGGGTCGCGCTGCAGTCGCTGGAAGAAGGCCGAGGCCTCGCGGTCGCGGAGGGCCGACTCCCAGAGGAGCAGGCTCGACACGGTGCGGGGCCGCCGCCGGACCTTCAGGAAGTACAGCAGCAGGAGCGGCACGGCGAGCGTCGACAGCAGCAGCGCGAGCGGAGAGAGGAAACTCATGCGACCAGGAATCCCTTCAGCTGTCTCAGCATGAACTCTTCGACCGGGGTGTCGGTGATCACCCGGTGGTAGCTGATCTCGTTCCCGCGGCAGAACGTCTCGGCGCGCTCGAGGAACTCACGCAGGCGCTGCCGGTAGCTCCGGAGGGCCTCGCCGTCCAGGGTGAGGTCCCGCAGCTCCCCGGTCTCGGCATCGAGCAGCCGCAGGTCTCCGCCGAAGTCCGGGTTCATCTCCTCGGCGGCGAGCAGGTGGATCACGTGCACGTCGAAGCGCCGCTCCAGGAGGGCCTTGAGACCACGCTCGTAGCCGCCTGCGTCGAGGAGGTCGGAGACGAGGACGGCCAGCCCGGGCTCGCGCGCTCGCCGCGCGAAGGCGCCGAGCGCCTCGTTCAGCGAGGTGCGTCCGCTCGGCTGGACGCGGCCGAGGAAGTCCATGAGGGGCAGCGCCTGGTTGCGCCCGCGGCTCGGGCTCCAGCCCTCGGCCACGCTCTCGCGCAGCACGGCGACGCCCACGCGCTCCAGGTTCACCAGACCCACGAAGCCGAGCGCGGCGGCGAGCCGGGCGGCGAAGGCGAGCTTGGACGGCACGCCGAAGCTCATCGAGGCGGAAGCGTCCACGAGGAGGTTCAGGCAGAGGTCCTCCTCGTCGACGAAGAGCTTGATGTAGAGGCGGTCGAGCCGGCCGTAGATGTTCCAGTCCACGTAGCGGAGGTCGTCACCCACACCGTAGGGCCGGAAGTCGGAGAACTCGACGCTGTTGCCCTTCCGGGGGCTCCGGCGCTCGCCCCGCACCCGGCCGCGGAAGCTCCGACGCGACAGGAGCGCGAGACGCTCGAGCTGCGCCAGGAAGTCCGTGGACAGCAGGGACTGCGCCCGGACGGCGAGCGGCACGCCTAGCGCTCGTCCAGTGACTGGAAGTACTGCTTGATCTGCGCCTGGTAGTCGCGCGGCACCTGCTCGCGCGCGATGGCCTCCTCCATCATCTTCCGGTACTGCCCGACGATGCCGAGGTACTGCAGGCGCGACGGGACGTTCGCGCCACGCCCGAGCAGGTTGGTGTCGAACCCGTCCTTCTTCCCGGAGCGCGACTCCCCTTCCACGCCTACGTCGAAGGGGTTCGCGCGCAGCCGCTGGGTGGGATCGCCCTTCGGCGTCGCGCTCCGTCCCTTGCCCGGATAGAGCCCTTCGCCCTCGGGGAACTCTCCGTCCTCGCCCATGCCGCCGGCGCCCTGCGAGCCCTTCCCTCGCTGGCCGCCGCGCCGGTCGTTCTCGCGGCCGCCGCGGAGCCCCTTGCCGTCGCGGCCCTTGTCCTCCATCGAGCGCATCTTCGAGAGCGCGCGCTCCATGGCGTCCATGGCCCGCTCGCTCTGACCGCCCTCGAGCGCTTCCATGCCCTCGGACACGTCGCCCGCCCAGGGCGCCTGCGTGCCGCCCGGCCCGCCCTTGCGGCCCAGCCGCTCCATCTCGCCCAGGAGCTCGCGCAGCTTCTCGGGCGAGACCTGATCGGGGCGGAGGCCCCCGCGGAGCTCCTTGGACTTCTGGAACACCATCCGGTGCTGGGTCTGCGTGAAGTCACGCTGCAGGTCTGGCATCTTGTCCACCTGCTCCAGCATCCGGATGCGGTCGTCGCCTTTCTTCAGAAACGAGTTGAAGTCCGGGCTCCGGCCGCCCAGCGCGGTGTCCTTGAACACCGCGGCGAGGTCGCCGGGCTGGGTGGGCCCGCCGCCGCCCGCGCGGGGCGCGAGCGTGCGGTCCTGCATCTCGGACCGGCGCACGTCCTCGCGCTTGGTCGCGCGTTGCTTCGCGTCGGTCTCGAGCTGTCCGGCCCGCTCCTTGGGCGTCTCCTCGTCGTCCTCGGTGGACGCGATGAAGTTCGGCAGCGCGCCTTTCGGGAACGGAATCGGCGGGGCGAGGGCGAGCACGACGCCCAGGGCCAGGGGCACCGGGACGAACCGGGCCTCGCGCGGCCAGTGGCGCGCGATGATCCGGCGCTCCGGGCGCGTGGACACGCGCGCGATCGTGTCGGCGACGAGCGCGTCGACCAGCGGCGTGCGCTCGGGATGCTCGGCCCACTCGAGCGAGGTGGCGACGCGATCCTGGAGGCCGAAGCCGCGGTCGGCGAGGCGCGCCGCCTCGCTCGGGGACACGCGGCGCAGGTATCCGACGAGCACGCCGATGAGGGCCCCGGCGATCAGCAGCCCACCCGCGGCCACGAAGGCCGCCGTCCCGAACCGCTCGCGCACGAGGAGCGGGATCGCCGCGGCGACCGCTCCGATGAAGAGGCCGCGAAGCCCCCAGAACTCGGCCCGCCGCAGGCGCACCTCTCGGATGACCTGCCGGACCAGACGATGGAGCACATGCGTGTCGGGCATCGTGCCGTCTCCCTCGCGGTGAAGAGCGTGCGCTCGGCTACCGGACGAACGCGTCTTTTCCGGTGGCGCTGAGCTCCTCGGCGGCCTCGATGAGCTGCTCGATGAGGCGCTCGCTGTCGATGCCCTCGGCCTCTCCCTCGAAGTTCAGGATGATCCGGTGTCGGAGGGCGGGCGCCGCGATGGCACGGAGATCATCGCGGCTGACGTTCGCGCGCCCCTCGGACAGCGCGCGCACCTTGGCGCCAAGGACGAGCGCCTGGGCGCCCCGCGGGCTCGCCCCGTAGCGGACGAACCGCCGGGTGACCTCTGGGGCACGCTCCCACGCCGGGTGGCTGGCCAGGATGATCGTCGAGGCGAGGTCGCGGACGTGCGAGGCCATCGGCACCTCGCGGACTAGCTCGCGATAGCGGAGCACCTGGGCGCCCGCCATCACACGCTGCACGGAGACCTCGCGCGGTCGGGTCGTACGGTCGATGATCTCGGTCAGCTCCTCGAGGGCGGGATACCGCACACGGAGCTTGAAGAGGAAGCGATCGAGCTGCGCCTCCGGCAGGGGATACGTTCCCTCCATCTCGATCGGGTTCTGCGTCGCGAGCACGAAGAACGGCGAGGGGAGGAGGTGGCCGGTCCCGGAGACCGTGACCGATCCCTCCTGCATGCCCTCGAGCAGGGCCGACTGCGTCTTCGGCGTGGCCCGGTTCACCTCGTCGGCGAGGAGGATGTGGCCGAAGATGGGCCCGCGCTGGTACTGGAAGTGCTTCCGCCCGTCGGCGTCCTCGACGATGATGTTCGTCCCGATGATGTCGCCGGGCATGAGGTCGGGCGTGAACTGGATCCGCGAGAACGACAGGTCCAGCGACTCGGCGAGCGTGCGGATCAGCAGCGTCTTGCCCAGGCCGGGAACGCCCTCGAGGAGCACGTGCCCGCCCGCGAAGAGACTGGTGAGGACCTGGTTGATCACGTCGTCGTGACCGACGATGACCTTCTGCACCTCGCTCCGGAGCGAGCGGAAGGCCGCGACGAACTCCTCGACGCGCCGCTCCTGGGGCTCGGCGGGCTGGGGGGACTCGGTCATGCAGGACTCCTTTCCCGGATCGGGAGGGCGGCCGAGCGATTTCGCTCATGATAGGGGTGGTCCTCCCGATCGTCAACCGCACCGGCCTGATTTCCCGACGACGACGGACGGTGGAACCGTTGCCAGCCGGGTGACACTCTCAACAAGCAGGCCACGGGTGTCGGAGGCCGTGCTAAGGTTGCGGGGGTCAGGGTCAGGCGCGGCCGTGAGCCGCTCAGGGAGGACCGGATGGAACGTCTACCGTCGGACCTGGACTGCCGGGAGTGCATCGAGCTCCTGGCGGAATACGTAGACGGACTCCTGCCGAAGGCCACGGCCGAGGTGCTCGAGTGGCACCTCGAGGGCTGCGCGCCCTGCATCGCGTTCCTGAACACCTACAAGGGCACCGTCGACGCGGCGAAGCGCCTGCGCGAGACGAAGCTGCCGCCCGAGCTCCGACAGAAGCTGGTGGCGTTCCTGAAACGCTCCGAGGTCGCCGGGCGCGACCCCGCGCCCTAGACGTGCTCCGCCGTCCTCTCGTCCAGAGGTTGTGAAAGAACGCGGATCCTGACTTCAGCGAGCGGGCGAACACCGCGATTCCGCGGACACGCGGCGTGCCGTCTCGCCGTCCATTCAGATCTCCTTCAGGGCAGCAGCCGACGGACGGCCTCCACCGCCCCCTCCCCCGCCCAGTCCATCTCGCCGATCACGCTGTAGCGCACTCGCCCCGTCGCGTCCACGAGGAAGCTGGCGGGCAGCACGCGTACTCGCCAGGCGCGCGGCGCATCCGTGTTCGGGTCCAGGAGGACGCGGAGCCCGAGGGTCAGCCGCCGTGTGAACTCGGCCACCTTGGGCCGCGACTCTCCGTGATTCACGGCGAGGATCGCGAAGGGGCGGCCGGCAAGGCGCCGCTCGAGCGCCTGCATCGAGGGCATCTCCTCGATGCACGGCTCGCACCACGTCGCCCAGAAGTTGAGCAGGACGACCTTGCCGCGGTAGTCCTCGAGCGTGTGACGCCGGCCGTCGAGGTCCGCGAGGGACAGGGCCGGGGTCGCGCCCCGCCACGGGATGAAGCGCGAGGGCTCGGCGCGCGCGGCCGGGGCCAGGACGACGGCGCCCGCGGTGATCGCCGCCAGCGCCACCAGCATGCCGCGGAGGCCGCGGAGCCCGCGCCGCCCCCGCGCGGCCTGCACGCACCTCAGGCCTTGAGCTCGCGCGCCGTGATCGTGTACCGGAAGTTGTCCGGGTCGAGCGGATCGCGACGGCCCTGGGCGGTTTCCCCTTGCGGATACATGAAGAAGCCGACGCGCCCCCCCTGGGTCGCCTCCGGCAGCGCCACGTCGTGCGCCGCGTTGTACGCGAGCCAGTTGCCTTCCCACCCGCCGAAGAGCTTCGGACGCACCGCCTCGACGATCGGGTGGTCGATCTTCAGCCACTCCGACGTCTCCTCCCGGGCGACCTTCCCGACGTCCGCGGGGTCCATCGCGACCCAGCCGTGGTCCTTCAGGAACACCTCCGCGCGGCAATGCTGGGCGCGTGTGATGTTGGCGCTCCCCGCGCCGAGGGCCTTGTAGCCGAAGGCGGATGGCGCGAGCCGGATGCCGTAGATGTCGCGGGCGGGCACCCCCACCGATCGGACGAGGCCGACGAACAGGCCGTTGATGTCGCCGCACTTGCCCCCGAAGTTCTTCGTCTCCAGCATCGCCTTGATGTCACCCACGCCGCAGCCGCGCACCTTCGGCTCGCGGTAGGTGTTGGCGAGGATCCACTCGTAGACCGCCTTCACCTTCTGGACGTCGGTCTTCGCGCCCTTCGTGATCTCGACGGCCGTCTCCCGCACGATGCCGTCGGTGGGCATCAGGTCGGTCGGCTGCATCCACTGCCGGAGCGTGGCCGCGCCTTCCGCGACCGGCGTCTTCTTCGTCCAGTCCAGCGCGCGGTCCTGCGTCTGCACCTGGCTCACCACCTCGAGGACGGCCGCGGCCTCACCCTCCGCCCATTCCGCGTACACGATGCCCGCGCCGTACTTGGCGTCGGTCACCGAGCGCATGACTCGCGCGTTCCCCGTCCAGCGGTTCTCGACGCCGCGCTGGTACTCGCCGGTGACCACCGGAATCGGCACCCACGCGCGGGCCACCCCCGCGGGCTGGACCACCTCGATCCGGGTCGTCACCTCGAACGTGCGCCACGTGCCTGGGCGCGGCTCGAAGATCCTCGGCTGCGCGCCCGCGGCTGGGGCCAGGCCGACGGCGCGAGACGCCGCGATGCCTGCCGCCGTGGTGGAGATGGTCAGAAACGAACGCCGGTTCATGTGAACGGTCCTCCTTTTGCGTCGGAGCGATGACGACGATCGGAGCGAAATGATATCGGCCGCAGGAAGGAAGTCCAATCGATTCATCCGATACCGGCTTCGGCGACCATCGGCAGGCACGATCGAGGCTGCGTGCCGGGCGCGGACGGAGGAGGGGACGCGTCAGGAAGAGAGGGCTTCGGCTTCGAGGAAAACGCGGAAGGCCTCGGCGAGCGGCGAGCGGGTGCGCTCTCGATGCGTGCACAGGTGGAACGCCCGCGTGATCTTCAACTCCTTCACCCGGAGGCTCCACAGCGTTCCCTGGCGGCACTCTTCCTCGACGGCCCGTCGGGACATCACGGTGACCCCGACGCCCGCCCTCACCGCGAGCTTGATGGCCTGATTCGAGCCCATCTCGCCGGCGAGGCGGAAGCTCGACAGCCCCACGCCGGCGCCGGCCAGCGCTCCTTCCAGCGCGGATCGCGTCCCGGAGCCGCGCTCACGGATGAGCAGCGGCTCGGTGAGCAGCTCGGCCAGCGTGACGTGCTTCCTGCCGTTCCACGCATGGCCGGGGCTCACCACGACCACTTCCTCGTCCGGCATCAGCTCGCGGTACTCGACGTGCCGGTTCGCGAGCTGAGCGCCGACCACGCCCAGCTCGACGCGCCCGTCGGCGACCCAGTCGACCACGATCTGGCTGCCGCCGATCAGGAGGGACACCGCGATGTCCGGGTACTTCTCCTTGAAGCGGCCCACGAGGATGGGCAGGACGTGCTCGCCCGGGATCGTGCTTCCCCCGACGACGAGCTCGCCGGTCATCTTGCCCTGGAAGCTGTCCACGGCCTGCCGCGCTTCCTTCTGGAGCGCGAGCAAACGGTGGGCGTACGTCAGGAGCACCTGCCCCACGCGGGTGACACTGGCTCCGCGCCCCAGGCGGTCGAGGAGGCGCGCGCCCACCTCGTCCTCGAGCGTCCGGATGTGCTCGGAGATCGTGGGCTGGGTGAGGTGCAGGGCTTCCGCGGCGCGCGAGAAGGACCCGAGCTCCGCCACCTTCGAGAAGATCTCGAGCTGTCTCAGGTCCATTGCGCTTCGAAGTATATCAGTGGCCGCCAGCCGGGATCGGGCCGACGCGCGCCCGCTCAGCGCGAGAGCTGCGCGGCGGCCTCCATGAGCCCCTCGGCGAGGGTGGGATGCGCGTGGATGGTCGCGGCGACGTCCTCGGCGAGGAGCGCGGCCTCCACGGCGAGCGCGCCTTCCGCGATCAGCTCGCCCGCGCCCGGCCCCACGATGCCGACACCGAGGACACGCCCGGTGTCGGGGTCGGCGAGCACCTTCGTGACGCCGTCCGCGCGACCGAGCGTGGCCGCTCGGCCCGAGGCGGCCCAGGCGAACCGGGCGATCCGGACGGCGCGTCCGGCCCGCGACGCGGCGGCCTCGGTGAGACCGCACCACGCTACTTCCGGGTCGGTGAACACCACCGCGGGGACGACGACGTTGTCGAACGCGGCGGCGCGGCCGGCGATCGCCTCGGCGGCCACCACGCCCTGTCGCATCGCACGGTGGGCAAGCATGGGCTCTCCGGTGACGTCTCCGACGGCGTACACGTGCGGGTCCGCGGTCCGGCCGCGCTCGTCCACGCGGATGACGCCGCGATCGTCCGCGCGAACGCCCGTCGCCTCCAGACCGAGGCCATCGGACACGGCGCGGCGGCCCACGGCCACGAGCGCGCGATCGAAGCGCGCCACCTCGCCGCCGCCGAGGAGGGCCTCGACCTCCGCGCCCCGCTCGCGGAGATCGGCGATCCGCGTGCCGATCCGCACCGACGTGAACTGACGCTCGACGCGCCGGGCCAGCGGCGTCACGAGATCACGGTCGGCCCCGGGCAGGAGCCCGTCGGTCATCTCGACGAGCGTCACCGCGCTCCCCAGGGCGGCGTAGACCTGGCCGAGCTCGAGCCCGATGTAGCCGCCGCCGATCACGAGGAGCCGCTCGGGAACGTCGGCGACCTCGAGGGCCGCCGTCGAGTCCATCACGCGATCGCCGAGGGACGCCACGCCCGGAAGCGGCGCGGGCCGGCTGCCCGTGGCGATGATCGCGTGCACGAAGCCGATCCGGCGCGCCTCCTCGCCCTCGACGCGGAGCTGCCGCGATCCCTCGAACACCGCGCGGCCGACGACGAGCTCCACGCCCTTGCCCTTGGCGCTGGCGGCGAGGCCACGCGCGAGCCGGCCCACCACCCGGTCGGCCTTCCATTTCCTGAGCGCGTCGAGCGACACGCGGGGCGGCCCGAAGTCCACCCCGAAGTCGCGGGCCCGTTCCGCCTCCGCGATCAGCCCCGCCACGTGCAGGAGCGCCTTGGACGGGATGCAGCCCTCGTGCAGGCACGCGCCGCCGAGGCGCCCGGCCGCGTCCACGATCACGGTCTCGAGGCCCAGCTCGGCGCAGCGGAAGGCGGCCGAGTAGCCACCCGGCCCGCCGCCGACCACGACGACGTCGACCTCCCGGACGAGATCGCCCATCACCATGGCGCTACAGGCCCAGCAGGAGCTGCTGCGGGTGCTCCAGGCGCCGCACGATGTCCGCGCAGAAGCGCGCGCCGTCGGCCCCGTCGGCCACCCGATGATCGAACGTGAGGGACAGCGGCAGGCAGAAGCGCGGCACGATCCCGCCGTCGCGGACCACGGCCTCGTGGCGTCCCCGCGCGACCGCGAGGATCGCCACCTCCGGATAGTTGATGATGGGGATCGCCCCGGTGCCGCCCAGCGCGCCGGTGTTCGTGATGGTGAAGGTGCCGCCGCGGAGGTCGTCCAGGCCCGCCTTGCCCTCGCGGACGCGCTGGGCCAGCGCCGCGAGCTCGCGCGCCAGCTCGAGCACGGGCTTCTGGTCCACGTCGCGGATCACCGGGACGATCAGCCCACGCTCGGTGGCGACGGCCACCCCGACGTGGCAGTAGCGCTTGAGGATCATCTCCCCCGCCGCCGCGTCGAGGCTCCCGTTGAACGTGGGATGGTCCCGGAGGGCCAGGGACACCGCCTTGAGGAGGAAGCTGGTCAGGGTGAGGTAGACGCCTCGGCCCTGGGCCGCCTCGACGTTGTCCCGGACGAGCGCGTCCAGCTCGGTGATGTCGGCGCGGTCGAAGTGCGTGACGTGCGGGACGAGCGTCGCGGAGAGCGTCATGCGTTCGGCGATGGTGCGGCGGAGATGCGACAGCGGGACGCGCTCGACCGGCCCCCACTGCTCGAAGCGCGGGAGCGGCGGCGGCTCCACGCCGACGGCGGCGAGCGGCCGGGACGCCGCGGCAGCCGGCGCCGGCGGGACGGCGGTCGCCGATGATGGTGGGCCCGCGGGGGCGGCCGCCGCCGCGGACGGAGCGGCCACGCGGGAGCCTGCGGCCGCCGCGCGCACGTCCTCGTCGCCGATGCGCCCGCCGGGGCCGGTGCCGCGGACGGAGCGGAGATCCACGCCGAGCTCACGCGCGAGCCGGCGCGTCGCCGGCGTGGCGGGCGGCGGACCGTCGGCGTGCTCCCGAACGGCCGCCGCGCTGCCCGTGCCGACGGCGCCCGGCGCGCCGGCCCGCGTGGAGGACGGCACGGGCGCCGGCCGCGTCGCGGGCGCCTCGGCGTCCCCGAAGCTGACCAGCGGCGCCCCCACCTTCACCGTCTCGCCGGGCCGGACGTGGATGCGCTCCACGCGTCCCGCGAACGGCGACGGGATCTCGACCTGGGCCTTGTCGGTCTCCACCTCCAGGAGCGGCGCGTCCTCGGCGACGTCCTCCCCTTCCCGTACGAGGATCCGGACGATCTCGGCCTCGGTCAGGCCCTCGCCCAGGTCGGGCAACGCAAAGGTGCGGGCGGCCACGGCGAGCGCGCTCCGCTAGAAGGCGAGGGTCTGTCGGGCCGCGGTCACGAGGCGCGCCACGTCGGGCAGGTTCGCGCGCTCGCGCGCGAACCCGACGAAGGGCAGGTCGTAGCCGGCCACCCGGGCCACCGGCGCCTCCAGGAACAGGAACGCGCCCTCCATGATGCTGGCGGCGATCTCCGCTCCGGGGCCGAAGCTCCGCGGCGCCTCGTGGACGACGACGGCGCGGCCGGTCTTCTGCACGGACGCGGCGATCGTCGCCCGATCCAGCGGCGACAGGGTCAGAAGGTCGATCACCTCGGCCTCCACGCCATCGGCCTCGTGGAGCGTCTCCGCCGCCTCCCGCGCCACCCGCACCATGGCGCCGTAGGCGACCAGCGTGATGTCGCGTCCCTCGCGCACGACCTGCGCCTGGCCGATCGGGAGCGTCTCCGGCTCGTCGGGCACCTCCTCGCGCGCCGCGTGATAGAGCGCCTTGGCCTCGAAGAAGACGACGGGGTCGGGATCGCGGATGGCGCTGGCGAGGAGCGCGCGGGCGTTCCGCGGCGCCGAGGGCACGACCATCTTGAGGCCGGGGATGTGCGCGTAGAACTGCTCCTCGCTCTCCGAATGGTGCTCGAGCGCGCGGACGCCGCCGCCGTACGGCATGCGGACGACCATCTGGCAGTGGAAGCGCCCCATCGTCCGCATGCGGTAGCGCGCGGCATGGTTCTCGATCTGGTGGAAGCACTGGAAGGCGAAGCCCGAGAACTGGATCTCGCAGATGGGCTTGAGCCCGTAGATCGCCATCCCGACCGAGGCGCCGACGATGGCCGCCTCGGCGAGGGGGCTGTCGATCACGCGCTGGGAACCGAACTTCCGCTGGAGGTCGTCGGTGACCCGGAAGACGCCGCCGTCGACACCGACGTCCTCGCCGAGGATGATCACGTCGGGGTCGCGGTCCATCTCCTGCAGGAGCGCGAGGTTCAGCGCCTTGACCATGTTGAGCTTGGTCATCGGCGTCTCCGCGTCGCCGCCGGCCCCTGCGGGCTCATCGCCGCGGCTGGCGCTGCCCGCGCATGGGCACGGCGTCTTCGGGGGAGGTGGCGGGCTCGGCGGTCGGCCCGGCACCGCCCTCGCCGAGTCGCGCGATCATCTCCGCCCGCTGTGCCTCGAGCGAGGCGGGCCGCTCGGCGTACGCGTGATCGAAGGCCACGAGGGGATCGGCGGGCGGCACCGACTCGAAGCGTCGGACGGCCCCGGAGATCTCGGCGTCCACCGCGGCCTCGACCGTCTCGTCGAGGAGTCCTTTACCCTCCAGGTACGCGCGGAAGCGGGTGAGCGGGTCCTTCCGCTCCCACGCCCGCACCTCCTCCTCGGAGCGGTACTTGGTGGGGTCGTCGGCCGTCGTGTGCACGCTCATCCGGTAGGTCACGCACTCGATGAGGGTGGGGCCCTCGCCCGCGCGGGCGCGGTCGACGGCCTCGCGCGTCGCCGCGTGCACGGCCAGGATGTCGTTGCCGTCGACCTGGCTCCCGGGGAAGCCGTAGGCGAAGGCCTTCTGCGCGATGCGTCCGCGAGTGCGTCTGCTTCTTGAGCGGGACCGAGATCGCCCACTGGTTGTTCTGGCACACGAAGACGACGGGCACGTGCCAGACCCCGGCGAAGTTGAGGGCCTCGTGGAAGTCGCCCTCGGAGGTGGCGCCGTCGCCGAAGTAGACCATCACCACCGCGTCGTCGCCCCGGTACTGGGCGGCGTAGGCGATGCCGACGGCGTGCGGTAGCTGGGTGGCGACGGGAATCGTGATCGGCAGGTCGCGCTGGTCCGGCTCGGGCTGGGCGCCCTCGAGGCGACCGGCGAAGAACAGCAGGATCTTCTCGATGGGCCAGCCACGCCAGAGCATCGCCGCCGTCTCGCGAAACGACGGCACCATCCAGTCCGTGGGACGCAGCGCGCTGATGCTGCCGACCTGCGCGGCCTCCTGGCCCTTGATCGGCGCGAACGTGCCGATGCGGCCTTGACGCTGCAGCCGCACCATCCGCTCGTCCACGCGGCGCCCGAGCACCATGGCCCGGTACATCCGGAGCAGCTCATCGGCGGGGATCTTCGGCTCGAGGGCAGCGTCCAGGTTTCCGTCGGCGTCGAGGACGGAAAGGTACGAGACGGGAGAGGCGGGCTGGCTGACGCTTCTCGGCATGCGCGTCCTGCGCTCCGGCGGTCCGGCGGGAAGTCAAAGGGGGCCCGCGGGGGCCCCCTCACGCTCCTTCGGCGGGGACGATCGCCCCTAGTGACACCCGCAGCCGCCTCCGCAGCAGCCGCCGCCCATCCCGCCGGCCGCCGGCCCATCGCTCGCGCGGGTGCCGGCCATCGCCCGGAACATCGAGAGGCGCCGGGTTACCCTGGGGCTGTCGCACGTCGGGCACGCCACGACGGTGCGGCTGTCCACCAGCTTCTCGAACTCGGCCCCGCACTCGCACCGGTACTCGTAGATGGGCACCGCTATTCGCCTCCACGCTGGACGTAGCTCTTCACGAACTCCTCGGCGTTCTCCTCGAGGATGTCGTCGATCTCGTCCAGCAGGTTGTCCAGGTCTTCCTTGATCTTCTTACCCTTCTTGGTCAGCTCCGCGCTGCCGCCCGAAGAGGCGTCATCCCCTTCCGCCGGCTTGTTCGGTCTCGTCTCCTTCTTCTTCTGCTCTGCCATGGACCTGTCCTCCCGGCTCCCCGAGGGGGCGACCCCCTAGACCGTGGGGAGCACTATCCCCTGCTGTGCCTGGTACTTCCCCTTGCGGTCGGCGTACGAGACCTCGCACGCCTCGTCTGACTCGAAGAATAGCACCTGCGCAATGCCCTCGTTGGCGTAGATTTTCGCGGGCAGCGGCGTGGTGTTGGACACCTCGAGCGTCACGAACCCCTCCCACTCCGGCTCGAACGGCGTGACGTTCGTGATGATGCCGCACCGCGCATACGTCGATTTCCCTACACACAGTGTGATCACGTTGCGCGGGATCTTGAAGTACTCGACGGAGCGGCCGAGCGCGAACGAGTTGGGCGGGATGATGCAGACCGCGCCCTGGAAGTCCACGAAGGAGCGCGGGTCGAAGGCCTTCGGATCGACGATCGTGTTGTTGATGTTGGTGAAGATCTTGAACTCGTCGGAGATCCGGAGGTCGTAGCCGTACGAGGAGACGCCGAAGGAGATGCCGCCCTGCCGGACCTGGCGCTCCTCGAACGGCTTGATCATGCCGTGCTCGAGCGCCATCCGCTTGATCCAGCGATCGCTCTTGACCACCGTGCGGCCATGGTACTCGTGGCCGCGGCGACGGGTCAAGCCCGCCGATGGGAAAACGGCGGTCACGGCGGCCCCGTCGAGCCGCCGTGACGCCCGGGACGCGCTACTTCGGCTGCGGGACGATGCGGATGTAGGGCTTCGGCGACTTCCAGCCCGCCGGGTACGTCTGCTTGGCCTCGTCGTCCGAGACCGCCGGCACGATGATCACGTCGCCGCCCTGCTTCCAGTTCACCGGGGTCGCCACCTTGTGCTTGGCGGTGAGCTGGCAGGAGTCGAGGAGCCGCAGCACCTCGTCGAAGTTGCGGCCGGTGCTCATCGGATACGTGAGCATCGCCTTGACCTTCTTGTCCGGCCCGATGAGGAAGACCGAGCGGACGGTGGCGTTGTCGGCGGCGGTGCGACCCTGCGACGAGGCGCCCGCGCCTTCCGGCAGCATGTCGTACGCCTTCGCCACGCTCAGGTCGGGATCGCCGATCATCGGATAGGTCACGGCGTGCCCCTGCGTCTCCTCGATGTCCTTGGACCACTTCTGGTGGTCGGCCACCGGGTCCACGCTGAGGCCGATGATCTTGCAGTTGCGCTTGTCGAATTCCGGCTTGAGCCCGGCCATGTAGCCGAGCTCCGTGGTGCACACCGGCGTGAAGTCCTTCGGGTGCGAGAAGAGGATGGCCCACCCGCTGCCGATCCAGTCGTGGAAGGTGATCTTCCCCTGCGTGGTATCCGCCGTGAAGTTGGGAGCCTCGCTGTTGATCCTCAGAGCCATGATCCACCTCCGCGTCCGTGACGCATCATCAGAATGGCCGGCGTCCCGGGATGGGACGGCCGGAAACGGGGGCGCCTCCCCTGGCCCGCCCGCGGCGGCCGGGCGCCCGCCTCGACTGCCTCCCGCTGAACCGCGGGAGGAGCGCTTTCAGTGATACTCCCGGCCGCCCACGAGAGTCAAACGCCGACCCGGTATCGCCTGACCAGCGCCTCGTCGAGGACGAGCCCGAAGCCCGGCCCGACGGACGTCCATCAGACCGTCCTTGATCGGCGGACGGTTCGCCCACAGCGTCTGCCACGTCCTCGCGGTTGTCCCCGTTGTAGACCTCGCTCACGCGACCGGCGTCGGTGCGCATCCGCGTGATGACGGCGGACCGCTTCAGGACGGCGTACGTGCTCCCGCCGAAGTTCCGGGTCAGCGGGATGTCGACGGCGATCGCCTCGACGCCCTCGATGCGCACCGGCGTCACCGCCCCTTGAAGGCCGGCTTCCGCTTCTCCACGAAGGCCTTCGCCGACTCCTGGAAGTCCTCGGTGAGGTGCAGGCCCAGGCCCTGGGTGTAGAGCTTCGACTGGCGCTGCATCTCCTGGGCGAACCATCGCATCACCCGGACGTTGGCGCGGACGGCGAGCGGCGGGTTCTCGATGATCTGCGCGGCGAGGGCCTCGGCGGCCGGGATCAGCTCATCCTGGGGCACCACCCGGTTCACCATCCCGTGCTGGAGCGCCTCCTCGGCGGTGAACATGCGGCCGGTCAGCGCGATCTCGTTGGCGAAGCGGCTGCCCGTCCAGAACCAGGTCACCACCCAGTGCTGCGCGCCGCCGAGCCCGCGCTGCACCTCCCGGATCTGGAACCTGGTGCCCGCGGCGGCCACGACGAGGTCGCACGACTGCGTCAGCATGTAGCCGAGGCCCAGCGCGTAGCCGTGGACGGCGGCGATCACCGGCTTCCAGTTCACGGTCTCCCCGAGGCCGTTGTCCCGCGACCGCCGGCCCGCCGGGCCGCCGAGCCGGCGCAGCTCCTCGCGCGTGCGGAGCTGCCGCTGCTTCACGTCCGCGCCCGAGCAGAACGCGCGGCCGGCGCCGGAGATGATCGCGACGTGGAGCGCGGGGTCGGCGTCGAACTCGAACAGCGCGTCGTTCACGTCCTCCACGAGCTGGTCGCTCGCCGCGTTGAGCTTCTCGGGGCGGTTCAGCACGATGTGACAGATCGGGCCGGCGGTCCGGTAGAGCACGTTCTCGAAGGTCGGGGCGCCGGCGCGGTCGGAACTCGGCATGGCGGTATCTCCTCTTCTACAACGGTGAGTTTCTGAATGGGAAGGCGCGGCGACAGCTCGACGGTCACCCGCGTGCAGGCTCGTCGAGCGCCTCGGCGATCGTGCCCGCGGCGTCCACCGAGAGGACCAGCGCGCGGCCGGGCTGACCGGCACGCCGGAGCGCGTCCTCCATCGCCTGCGCGACCGTGGCCCCGGGCTCCCGCGTCACGGCCAGGAGCGACGGCCCCGCCCCGGACAGCGCGCAGGCGATCGCCCCCGCGCGCACGGCGGCGGGAATCACGTCGACGAGCCATGGGAAGAGCTTGAAGCGGTACGGCTGGTGGAGCCGGTCGTCCATGGCCACGCCGAGGAGGTCCGCGCGTCCGGCAGCGAGCGAGGCGAGGAGCAGGCTGACGCGCTGGAGGTTGAACACCGCGTCGGCCCGCGCGTAGCTGTCGGGCAGCGCGGCGCGCGCCTCGGCCGTCGAGCCCTCGGCGTCGGGCACGAGCACCACCCAGGCGAGCCCGGCGGGCACCGGCACCGTCGCCGCCGCGACCTCGGTGCCGGTCCAGCAGGACACGGTGAGCCCGCCGAGGAGCGTGGCGGTGACGTTGTCGGGATGACCTTCCGCGGTGGCGGCGAGACGGAGCACGGTCGCCCGGTCGAGCGGCGAGCCGAGCAGCGCGTTGCCGCCGGCGATCCCCGCCACCCACGCCGCCGCGCTCGATCCGAGCCCGCGGCTGGTCGGGATCCGGTTCACGCACGAGAGGCGGAGGCCGCGGAAGGGGCGTCCCGCCGCCTCGTACGCCATGCGCGCGCCGCGCGCCACGACGTTGTCGGCGCCGGTGTCGAGGCGTCCCGCGCCTTCGCCCTCGATGGCGACGGACACGCCGGGGGCCTCCTCGAGCGTCACCTCGTTGTGAAGCGACAACGCGAGGCCGAGCACGTCGAATCCCGGTCCGAGGTTCGCGGAGGTCGCGGGCACCCGCACACGCACGCGCATGCGGCAGAGACTACCTTACAGGCGCTTGAGCAGCCAGTCCGGCGTGAGGCTGATGGCCCACGAGTTGAGGACGACGTAGTAGTTGCTCGCCACGAGCGCGCCCACGGCCACGAGGAGCACACCGGCGACACGCTCGACGGTGGGGATGAACGGGCGATAGCCCTTGAAGAACCGGAGGAACCGCCCGAGGGCCAGCGAGAAGAGGAGGAACGGGACCCCGAGCCCGGCCGAGTACGCGAGCAGCAGGGCCACGCCCTGCTGCACCGTCCGGTCGTTGCCGGCGAGGGTGAGGATCGAGCCCAGCACGGGCCCGACGCACGGCGTCCACCCGATGGCGAACGTCAGGCCCACCGCGAACGAGCCCAGGAACCCGGCCGGCTTGTTCTTGAGCGAGACCTGGGCGTAGCGGCCGAACACGCCGATGCGCAGCACGCCCGCGATGTACAGCCCGAAGACCACGATGAGGAGCCCGCCGCCGATGCGGATCGCGTCCCGGTAGTCGAAGAAGAACTGCCCGGCCGCGCTGAACGAAGCGCCAAGGCTCACGAACACGACGGTGAAGCCGGCCACGAACGCGGCGGAGTGACCGAGCACGCGCGACCGCTCGGATGCGTCCGCGTCGGCGGTGAGCCGGTCCACGGACATGCCGGTGATGAACGAGAGATAGGAGGGAAACAGGGGCAGCACGCACGGCGAGAGGAACGAGAACAGTCCCGCGGAGAACGCCACCAGTACCCCGAGCGACTCGCTCATGACCGGAGACGGCTCACGTGAGGAGGGCTCACTTGAGGAGCGCGCCGAAGAGGGCGGCCGCGCCGGGGCCGTCCCACTCGCGCGGGCCGTTCGCGGCGAGGACGCGCCGGCCGGAGCGGTCGATGATGACGCTGGTGGGAAGGGCCCACACGCCCCACGCGCCGCTCACCGTCAGGCGCGGGTCGAGCCCGACGGGGAACGTGAGCTTGTGCCGCGCCACGAATGGACGCACCACCGATGCGCCGTCCGCGTCGAGCGACACCGCGAGCACGACCAGGCCCTGCGATTTGAACCGCTGGTACAGGCGCTCGAGCCCGGGCATCTCCTCCTCGCAGGGCTTGCACCACGTGGCCCAGAAGTTGAGGAAGACGACCTTGCCCTTGAAGTCCGACACGCGGAGCGTGGCGTCGTCCGCGGTGCCGACCGGGACGTCTCGGCGTCGGCCGCGCCGAGGCGGGCCGCGTGAGGCCGAGCGCCTTGGCCGGATCGCCCCCCGCGCTCGCCGCCGGGCTCGGCGCGGCCGTCCCGAGGGCGAGCGGCACGATCAGGAGGCCGGCGGGCCATCGCATGGCGGCAGTATACAGATGCGCCCCACGCGAGGCGACGCCGCCGCCTGTGGTAGGGTCGAAACGCCATGAGCCGCCTATACAACGTCATCACCTTCGACTGCTACGGCACCCTGATCGACTGGGAGGCGGGCATCGCCTCGGCGTTCGCCGCGGCCACGCGCCGGTCGCGACCCGTCGACGTGCGGGCCGCGGTCGCGCTCCACGCCGAGATCGAGCCCGTGGTGGAGGCCGAGGCGTTCCGCGGCTACCGGGAGGTCCTCACCGAGACGGCACGGCGGGTCGCCGCCCGCCTCGACTGGCCCCTGCCGGACGGGAACGCCGGGTTCCTGGCCGAGAGCTTGCCGGCCTGGCTGCCGTTCCCCGACACGAACCGCGCGCTCCGTCGGATCGCCGGCGCCGGCTACCGCCTCGGTATCCTCTCCAACGTGGACGACGGCCTTCTCGTCTGGAGCCGCCGGCACCTCGGCGCGTTCTTCGAGATCGTGGTCACCGCCGAGCAGGTGCGCTCCTACAAGCCGGCGCCCGGTCATTTCATCGAGGCAAAGACGCGCATCGGTGGCGCCACCTGGCTCCACGTCGCCCAGAGCTACTTCCACGACGTGGTCCCCGCTCACGCGCTCGGCGTTCCCGTCGCCTGGATCAACCGGAAGAAGCAGCCTCGGGCGGGCGCCGCGCGGCCCGATCGCGAGTTCACCGACCTGCAGGGCCTCGCCGACTGGCTGACCGAATCCCAGGACGCGCGCTTGACTGCATAGCAGTAGGCGCATATCTAGTGGACACCGGCGCCGGCCGGGCGTCGATTCCACGCCATCGCTGGGAGGGTCACGATGGATGAGCATGCGCTTCGCGAGCTGATCTCCGAGGTGAGGACCGGACGGCTGGGACGCCGCCGGTTCGTGCAGACCATGGTGGGCCTGGGCCTCACCGCGCCGATGGCGACCCAGCTGCTCGCCGGCGCGGGCCAAGCGCACGCCCAGCCGTCGAGGACGGCCGGGTTCAGCCCGACGCGGCGCGGCGGGGGCGGGCCGCTCCGCCTCCTCTGGTGGCAGGCGCCGACCCTGCTGAACCCGCACTTCGGAACAGGCACCAAGGACCTGGACGCCTCGCGCATCTTCCACGAGCCCCTCGCCGCCCATGACCCCGACGGCAACCCCATCGCCGTGCTCGCCGCCGAGGTGCCGAGCGTCGCCAACGGGGGGCTCGACCGGAACGGGATGTGGGTGATCTGGAACCTCAAGAAGGGCGTGCAATGGCACGACGGCAAGCCCTTCACCGCCGATGACGTCGTGTTCAACTGGGAGTTCGCCGCCGACCCCGCCAGCGCCAGCGTGTGGCTCGGGGCCACGCGCGAGATCGCCCGCGTCGACAAGCTGTCGGACGTCTGCGGTCAAGGTCGCGTTCAAGCAGCCAACGCCGTTCTGGCACTACGCCTTCTGCGGGAACTTCCAGATGATTCCCAAGCACCTGTTCGAGGCGTACCGGGGCGGCAAGTCGCGCGAGGCCCCCGCGAACACGCGGCCGGTGGGCACCGGCCCCTACCGCTTCGTCGACTTCAAGCCCGGAGACATGATCCGGGCCGAGATCAACCCCGCCTACCACGTGCCCAACCGCCCGTTCTTCGACACGCTGGAGATGAAGGGCGGCGGGGACGCCGTGTCGGCGGCGCGCGCCGTGCTCCAGACGGGCGAGTACGACTACGCGTGGAACATGCAGGTGGAGGACGAGGTGCTCCGCCGCCTGGAGCAGGGGGGAAAGGGCCGCGTGGAGCTCTGGGCGACCGGAGGGATCGAGCACATCCAGTGCAACTTCACCGATCCGTGGAAGGAGGTGGATGGCGAGCGGTCCAGCGTCAAGACGACCCACCCCTTCCTCGCCGATCCCGCCGTCCGCCAGGCCCTGAACCTGCTCGTGGACCGCGCGGCGGTCCAGGAGCAGATCTACGGTCGCCAGGGGCAGACCACGGCCAACTACCTCAACGCGCCCTCGGTCTACAGCTCGAGGAACACGCGATGGGAGTTCAACGTCGACCGGGCCAGCCAGATCCTCGAGGCCGCGGGCTGGAAGCGAGGCGCCGACGGAGTCCGGGCCAAGGACGGCAGGAAGCTCAAGATGGTGTTCCAGACCTCCATCAACGCGCCGAGGCAGAAGACGCAGCAGATCGTGAAGCAGGCGGCGACCAAAGCCGGCATCGACCTGGAACTGAAGTCGGTGGTCGCCTCCGTCTTCTTCGCCTCCGACCCGGCCAACCCTGACACCTACTCGCACTTCTCCACGGACCTGCAGATGTACAACGCCGGCACCGGTGTCGACCCCCAGTCCGGCATGCGAAAGTTCACGTCGTGGGAGGTCTCGCAGAAGGACAACAAGTGGGCGGGGCGCAACATCACGCCGCTGGCGCAGCGAGGAGTACGACCGGCTGTACCGGGCCGCCGAGACCGAGATGGACCCGGTGAAGCGCGCCGCTCATGTTCATCCGGATGAACGATCTGCTCATCGCAGAACGTCGTGGTGATCCCCGTCCTCTGGCGAAACGGCGTCGGCGCCGCCACGGGCCGGCTGCGCTTCGACCCGTCAGGATGGGACTCGACGCTCTGGCGACTCGCGTACTGGCACAAGGCCTGAGACGACGACCCCAGAACCGCGGGACCTGGCGCCCGGTGCCGGGGGCACGCCCGAGCGTCCACGCCCCGGAAACCCGCGCCATGTCTTGACAGTTTGTTCCTCGAAGTCTATAAGTGACCATCCGGCGTCAGGGCTCCGCATCGTGACGCCAACTCCCCAGGAGGCTCCTGCATGGAAGAACGCGAAATCAGGACCCTGATCGATCACGTCAAGGCCGGCCGGCTGGGCCGGCGGCGATTCGTTCAGATGATGGTGGGGCTGGGACTCACCGCCCCGATGGCCAGCCAGATCCTCGCGAGCGCCGGCGTCGCCCAGGCGCAGACCCGGTCGACCTTCAACCCGACCAAGCGGGGCGGCGGTGGGGCGCTCAAGGTGCTCTGGTGGCAGGCCGCCACGCTGCTCAATCCCCACTTCGCGGTGGGCACCAAGGACCAGGACGGCTCGCGCATCTTCTACGAGCCGCTCGCCGCCTTCGATCCGGACGGCAACCTCGTCCCGATCCTCGCCGCGGAGATCCCGAGCGCGGCCAACGGCGGCGTGGCGCGGGACGGCAAGTCCGTCACCTGGAAGCTCAAGCGCGGCGTCCAGTGGCACGACGGCAAGCCCTTCACCGCCGACGACGTCGTCTTCAACTGGGAGTACGCGGTGGATCCCGCCACCGCGGCGACCACGATCGGCACCTTCAGCGATGTCGAGCGCGTCGAGAAGGTGGACTCCCACACCGCCCGTGTCGTCTTCAAGCGGCCGGTGTCGTTCTGGGCTGAGCCGCTCACCGGCTCGACCGGGCAGGTCATCCCGAAACACCTCTTTGAAGGCTTCAAGGGCGGCAAGTCGCGCGAGGCGCCCACCAACCTCAAGCCGGTCGGCACCGGTCCGTACCGGTTCATCGATTTCAAGCCCGGCGACTCCATCCGGGCTGAGATCAACCCGAACTACCACGTGCCCAACCGGCCGTTCTTCGACACGCTCGAAATGAAGGGCGGCGGCGACTCGGTTTCCGCGACGCGTGCCGTCATCCAGACCGGCGAGTACGACTTCTGCTGGAACGTGCAGGTCGAGGACGAGATCCTCAAGCGGATGGAGCAGGGCGGCAAGGGGAGGATCGACATCGCCGAGGCCGGCAACATCGAGCACATCCAGGCCAACTTCACCGACCCGTGGAAGGAGGTGGACGGCGAGCGGTCGAGCCTGAAGACCACCCACCCGACGCTGTCCGATCCCGCGGTGCGACAGGCCCTCGGCCTCCTCGTGGACCGCGCGTCGATCCACGAGCAGATCTACGGGCGGCTCGGGCGGACGAGCGCCAACTTCCTGAACGCGCCCTCCCGCTTCTACTCGAAGAACACCAAGTGGGAGTTCAACGTCGACAAGGCTAACCAGATCCTGGACGCGGCGGGCTGGAAGCGCGGGGCCGACGGCATCCGCGCCAAGGACGGGCAGAAGCTCAAGTTCGTCTACCAGAGCTCGATCAACCAGCCGCGACAGAAGACCCAGGCCATCGTCAAGCAGGCCGCCCAGAAGGCGGGCATCGACATCGAGATCAAGTCGGTGGTGGCCTCGCGTATTCTTTTCGTCCGACGTGGCCAATCCCGACACGTACACGAAGTTCTACACGGACATTCAGATGTACACGACGACCATGGGACGGCCCGATCCCGGCGTGTTCATGAACCAGTTCACCGCCGCCGAGATCGCTTCCAAGGACAACAAGTGGCAGGGCCGGAACATCACGCGCTGGAAGAACGACGAGTACGAGCGTGCCTACAAGGCCGCCGACGGCGAGATGGACCCGGTCAAGCGTGCGGCCCACTTCATCAAGATGAACGACCTCGTGATCCAAAATGGCGTCGTCATCCCCGTGCTGTGGCGCATGGTGATCTCGGGCGTGTCCCACAAGCTCAAGAACACCGACATCTCCGGCTGGGACTCGAACTTCTGGAACCTGCGCAACTGGCACCGGGAAGCCTGACGGAGGGACGCTGACGAGGGGCCGGGCCGCCCCGGCCCCTCGCGTCACATGTCCAAGTACATCCTGCGGCAGCTCCTCAACCTGCTCCCGACCCTGCTCGGGATCAGCGTCATCCTCTTCACCATCCTCGCGCTGGCCCCCGGCGATCCCTTCGAGGAGCTCGCGACCAACCCGAACGTGCCGCCGGAGGTGCGGGCGAACCTGCGCGCGAAGTTCGGCCTCGACGATCCCCTGCCCATCCGGTACGCGCGCTGGTTCACGTCCATGATCCGCGGGGACTGGGGCTTCTCGTTCGTGAGCCGGGTCAACGTCGACACCCTTATCCTGCAGCGCCTGCCCACCACGATCTTCCTCATCGGCTCGGCCCAGATCCTCGCCATCCTGATCGCGCTCCCGGTGGGCGTCTTATCGGCGGTGCGCCCGTACTCCATCTTCGACCAGATCGCGACCACGTTCGCGTTCGTCGGCTTCTCCCTGCCCACGTTCTTCACCGGGCTGCTCTTCATCCTGTTCTTCAGCATCTACCTGGACTGGCTGCCCTTCATCTACCGCGCCGACATCGACGCCAAGGGCTTCGCGTGGGCGTGGGCGGTGTTCAAGCAGGCGATCATGCCGGTGGCGGTGCTCGGGCTCGCCCAGGGCGCGTCGTGGACCCGCTACGTGCGCGCGTCCTGTCTCGAGGTGATCCGCCTCGATTACGTCAACACCGCGCGCTCGAAGGGCCTGTCCGAGCGGGTCACCATCGTCAAGCACGTGGTGCGCAACGCCCTCATCCCGGTGGTGACGCTGATCGGGCTCCAGATCCCCGCGCTCTTCGCGGGCGCCGTGGTCACCGAGCAGATCTTCCGCGTCCCGGGCATCGGCTCGCTCCTCATCAGCGCTATCCAGTCGAACGACACGCCGGTGATCATGGGCGTGGCGTTCGTGACCTCGTGCCTGGTCCTCGTCTTCAACCTGGTCATCGACGTGCTCTACGGCTGGCTCGACCCGCGGATCTCGTACCGCTGATGGCCACGCGGACCCTTCCCGGCCAGGTGCTGACCGCGGAGGACGTCGTCGGGCGCTCGCGCGCTCCCGTGTCCTTCTGGGCCGACGCGTGGCGGCGTTTCCGCCGCCACCGCCTCGCCGCCATGGGCGGGGCGATCCTCGCCGTGATGGTGCTGGCGGTGGTGGCGGGCCCGCTCGTCTACCGCGTGCCCATCAACGAGATCGACTTCAAGCACAAGCTCAAGGGGCCGACGTGGCAGCACCCCTTCGGCACCGACGACCTCGGGCAGGATCTGCTCGCGCGCATGCTCTACGGGGGACGCATCTCGCTCGCGGTGGGCCTGGTCGCCATGCTCATCGCGATCATCGTGGGCACCATCATCGGGGCGGCGGCGGGATACGCGGGAGGGATCGTGGACCACGGCTTGATGCGCGTGACCGATCTCTTCCTCTCGCTGCCCCAGCTCCCGCTGCTGCTCCTCATCATCTATCTGTTCCGCGACGCCCTGAAGGGCGTCCTCGGCCCCGAGGCGGGCGTGTTCGTCCTCATCGTCGCCGTCATCGGCGGCTTCCGCTGGATGCCGGTGGCCCGGCTCGTCCGCGCCCAGTTCATGTCGCTGCGCGAGAAGGAGTTCGTGGAGGCCGCGCGCGGCCTCGGGCGCGCGCCCGATGCGCCAGATCGCCCGGCACATCCTCCCGAACTCGATGGGCCCGGTCATCGTCGCCGGGACCATCGACGTGGCGGCCTCGATCATCGCGGAGTCCACGCTGTCGTTCCTCGGGCTGGGCTTCCCGCCCGACATCCCCTCCTGGGGCCGGATCCTCTTCGACGCCAAGGACAACCTCGACTTCGCCCCGCACTGGGCCTTGTTCCCCGGCACCGCCATCTTCCTGACCGTGCTCAGCATCAGCTACCTCGGCGACGGCCTGCGCGACGCCCTCGACCCGCGCAAGGTCCTCTCGAAGTAGCCCGACGCGGCCGGAGCCCGCGGTGAGCGATCGCGATCTCTGCTTCACGCCCGCCACGGCCCTGGGCCGCCTCTTCCGGGCGCGGAAGACCTCCCCGCTCGAGGTCATGCAGGCCGTCCTCGCGCGCATCGACGCGGTCAATCCCGCGCTGAACGCCTACGTGCACCCTCGCGCGCGACGCGGCGCTGGCCGGAGCGCGCCGGGCCACCGCCGCGCTCCGGCGCGGCGCCGCGCTCCCGCCGCTCCACGGCGTGCCGGTGTCGATCAAGGACCTCACCCCGACCAAGGGCATCCGCACGACGTGGGGTTCGAAGATCCACGAGCACGACGTGCCGGAAGAGGACGCGCTCATCGTCCAGCGCCTCAAGGCGGCGGGCGCCATCGTCGTGGGCAAGACCAACACGCCCGAGTTCGGCGCGGGCGGCAACACCTTCAACGCGGTGTTCGGACCGACGCGCAATCCCTGGAACCCCGCGTTCACGTGCGGGGGGTCGAGCGGCGGCGCCGCGGTGGCGCTCGCCACCGGCATGGGCCCGATCGCGGAGGGCTCGGACCTCGGCGGCTCGCTCCGGATGCCCGCGGCGTTCTGCGGCGTCGTCGGCTTCCGCACCACGCCGGGGCTCGTGCCGAAGCACCCGGTGGAGCTCGGCTGGGACTCGCTGTCCGTCACCGGGCCGATGGCGCGTACGGTGTCGGACGTGGCCCTCATGCTCTCCGTCGTGGCCGGCCCCGACGACCGCGCGCCGATCTCCTACGGCGTCGACACGCGCGAGTTCCCGCGGGCGGTGCGCGCGCCGTCGATCAAGGGCTGGCGCGTGGCGTGGACGCCCGACCTTGGCGGCCTCCTCCCCGTGGACGCCGACAACGTGCGGGCCGTCGAGGAGGCCACCCGGGTGCTGCGGGCCCTCGGCGCCCGCGTGGAGGCGGCGAGCCCCGACTTCTCCGAGGTCCACGAGATCGTGCTCGCCAGCCGCGGCGTCACCATGGTGGCCATGCACGCCGACAAGCTCCCCGCTGGAAGCCCGAGATGCAGAAGGGGCTCGTGTGGAACATCGAGCAGGGCCTCTCGCTCGGCGTCCGCGACATCGCCCGCGCCGAGAAGCTCCGCACCCGGCTCTGGCAGCGCGTGCGCGCCTTCATGGAAGGCCACGAGCTCCTCGTCCTCCCCACGACCTCGGTGCCGCCGTTCCCCGTCGAGCAGCCCTACCCGACCGAGATCAACGGCAAGCCGCTCGAGACGTACATCCACTGGGCCTACCTGACGTACGCGATCACGCTGACCGGTCTGCCCGCGATCTCCGTGCCCTGCGGCTTCACGCGTCAGGGTCTGCCCGTGGGTCTCCAGATCGTGGGTCGCCGGCGGCGCGAGGCGGACGTGCTGCGCGCCGCCGCCGCGTTCGAGGCGGCGGCCCCGTGGGCGCACCGCGTGCCCCCCGCCGTGTCCGCCGTCTAGTGACCCTCGCAGAATACGGTAACGCCACGGGCCCCTACAGTCCCACCGCTCGGGATTAGTCTGGTGCGCGAGGCTCGTCTAGCCCGCGCCCGATTCCGCCGACGTTGCGTCCCGGAAGAGGCTCGGGCACACTGCGCGTGATCCCCGCCGGTCCCGCCCAGCCTGAAGCCATGGGCCGGGCCGACGCGTCTCAACACGAAAGGAGAAACGAGACATGACGCCCAACATCGGCATCACCGACGACCATCGCGACGGAGCGCAGAAGATCCTCGAGACGCTCCTCGCCGACGAGTACGTGCTGTACACGAAGACCCGCAACTATCACTGGAACGTGGTGGGCCCGCAGTTCAACGACCTGCACAAGTTCTTCGAGGCCCAGTACGACGCGCTGAACGAGGTCGTGGACGAGGTGGCCGAGCGGGCGCGCACGCTCGGCGGGCACGCGATCGGCACCCTCGCCGAGTTCGTCAAGCAGGCGCGGCTCAAGGAGCACCCCGGACAGTACCCCGACGCGCGCCAGATGATCGCCAACCTCGTGGCCGATCACGAGGCCGTGGTCCGCACCCTCCGCGGCGACCTCGCGACGGCCATGGAGAAGCTCGGCGACGCGGGCACGAGCGACTTCCTCACCGGCCTGCTGGAGAAGCACGAAAAGATGGCCTGGATGCTCCGGTCATTCCTCGAATAGCCGACGCAGACGTTACGCCCGGGCGAGGCGGCGAAGGGGGGGGCCCGTGAGACGGGTAAGGATCCACTCCTTGCGGAACCCCGCCCCGAGCTTCTTGTAGAAGCGGATGGCGGGCGTGTTCCAGTCCAGCACCGCCCACTCGAGTCGACCGCACCCCTTCCGCACCGCGATGCGACCGAGCGCGCCGAGGAGTGCCCGCCCCGCGCCGCGACCGCGCTCCTCCGGCACCACGAACAGGTCCTCCAGGTAAAGCGTGGGTCGGCTCAGGAACGTGGAGTACGTGAAGAAGTAGAGCGCGAAGCCCACCGCTCGGCCGTCCCGCCGGCAGATCAGGGTGTGGAAGTACGGGCGCCGTCCGAAGCCGTGCCGCCGGAGCTGTGCCGGGGTGGCGTGGCACTCGCGGAGGAGACGCTCGTACTCGGCGAGCCCGCGGATCAAGGCGAGGATCGTGGGCACGTCACGGACGGTGCCCACCCGGATGGTGAGGCCGGCGGACCGAGCGCGGCGCCGGGCCGGCATCAGGCGCCCGCCATCGCGAGCAGCATCTCCGTGTAGCTCCGCGCTCCCGCGCGCAGGTTCTCCAGCGAGATCCGCTCGTCGTTGCCGTGGATGCGGCCCGTCTCGCCCGCGTCGAGGATGAACGGGCTCCACCCGTAGGCGTGCATGCCCGCCCGGCGGAACACCCAGCTGTCGGTGAACGCGACGAGGATCTCCGGCGCCACCACCACGCCCGGGGCCCGCCGCTGGAGCGTGTCGGCGATGGCCTTGTACATCTCGGTGTCGGGCGGCGACATGTTCGGCTGCTTCGGCGTGCCGACGATCTCCACGTCGACCGCGTCGTCGGCGATCACGTCCTTCACCCAGCGGCGGATCTCCTCGGGATCGTCGCCCGCGAGCATGCGGCAGTCGATCTGCGCCGCCGCCTCGGGCGGGATGACGTTGCTCTTCTCGCTGCCCTTGAGCATGGTGAGGGCGAACGTGGTCGCGACCATCGCGGCCCGGTGCCGGTGCGACAGGAAGCGCGCGCGGAAGGCGGGATCGCGGAGCGACCGCTCGAGGTCGTCGTACCCCGCGCCCTGCCCGTCGGGCAGGAGCGAGCCGAGCCGCGTGAAAAACTCCTGCGCCTCGGGCAGCACGCGCGGCGCGCGCTCGGCGGCGAGGAGCCGCGACAGCGCGCGCACGAGCCGGTTGGGCGCGGTGTCCGCCCACGGCATCGACCCGTGCCCGGGCGCGCCGTGCGCGACGATCCGGAGGGGCAGCCCGGTCTTCTCGGAGATCTGGATGCCCCCGAAGGGCGCGCGGAGCTCCGGCCCCGTCTCGATGCAGCCCAGCTCGGACAGCGAGTACTCGGACCCGGCGATCCAGTCCGCGCGGTGGTCGGCCACCCACTGCGCGCCGTGGCGGCTGCCCGCCTCCTCGTCGGCCGTGGCCAGCAGCACCAGATCGCGCGTGAGCGGCACCCGGGCCCGCCTGATCGCGAGGACGGCCGCGAGCTGGAGGATGCCCGTCGACTTCATGTCCAGCGCGCCCCGCCCGTAGAGGTAGCCGTCCTTGATGACGCCGCCGAAGGGATCCACGCTCCAGTACCGCCGGTCGGCGTAGACGACGTCGATGTGGTGATGCAGGACGATGGCGGGGAGCGATCCGTCGCCGCGGAGACGGGCCATCAGGTTGCCGCGCCCCGGCACGGCTTCCGCCGTCTCGCTCGGGATACCGTCCTGATCGAGCACGCCGGCGATGAAGCGCGTGCCCTCCGTCTCGTTGCCCGGAGGGTTCGTGGTGTCCAGCATCAGGTAGCGGCGGCACAGGTCCACCGTCTCCTCGCCGATCGCCCGCCAGTCCATGGCGCTCAGGCTCCCCCGGCCGGTCGCGCGACCGTCGTCCAGTAGTGCCCGGGTTGGGGCGCCTGGCGAGCCGGCGCTCGAGCCGCGGCGCCGCCTGCTCGACGAGGCCGGCGCGGAGCGTGGCGGCGAGGAGGGTGTCGTGGAACACCTCGCGCTGGGCGTGGCTGCCGCCGATCTCGCTGATCCGGTCCTCGATGGGCGCGATGCGGGCCGCCGCCCCCGCGTGGTCCCCGCGCGCGAAGGCGTGGAGGCCCTCGAGGAGCGGCACCGCCACCTCGGGCAGCGTGCGGTTCCGGCCTTTCTGCCCGCGCTGGCGCAAGCGCTCCAGTTGCCCCTCGGCGGCGGCCCAGTCCCCCGACGCGGCCAGGGCCATGCCCACGTGCACGTCGTGGAAGAGGAGCAGCGCGAGGTCGGCGCGGGCCGCGGCGCGCGCCCCGACGTGCCCCCAGCGCCCCGGATCGGGCCGATCGAAGAGGTCCAGCCGCCAGGCGAGCGCGACCGCGTCGTGCAGGTCCGAGGCGATGTCGATGGGCAGCGCGGCGAACACGCTCCGGAACATGCGCTCGGCGTGCTCGTAGCGCCCGGCGGCCAGGTGCAGGAGCGCGATGTGCCAGGCGAGGTGGTTCCGGAAGTAGCCGAGCCGACGGCACGGCTGGACGCGCGGGGGCAGGATCTCCACGCCGCGGTCGTTGTCGCCCGTCTCGTACAGCACGTGCGCGAGGGCGTGGACGGCCCACGCGTCCTCGGGGTTCAGCGCGATGGCGCGGTCGGCGAGCGGCCGGGCCTCGGCGAAGCGCCGGTTCTCCTCGAGGGCGAAGGCGTGAAGCCCCAGGACGAACGAGTCGCCGTCGAAGGCATCCACGATCGAGCTGGTCAGCGCCAGCATGTCCGCGGAGCGGCCCTGCCAGAACTGGAAGAAGAAGAGCCGCTGGGCGAGCAGCAGCTCGCGCGGCCTGTCCTTGAGGATCTCGGCGATGAGGGCGCCCGACTCCGGCACCCGTCCCGCCAGCATGAGGTCGAGGGCCTCGACGTGCTGCCGCTCGCGCGCGGGCAGCGCCGCCGCGCGGGCCTTCGCCTCGCCGATCGCCGCGCGCGCCTCGGCCGGGCGCTCGTCCAGGAACAGCGCGAGCGCGTGACCGGCGCGCGCGAGCGCGAAGTCCGGATCCGCTTCGGTGGCGGCGCGGAACGCCGCGGCGGTCCCGGCGTCGAAGGACAGGAGGCCGCGCACCCCGGCGTCGTAGTGGTCGAGCGCGGCGCGCGACGAGGTGGACACGGGCAGTCCGTAGAGGTCGGCGGGCATGACGGGCATCCTAGCAGCCGCGCGCCGCGGTGTCGATCGCCGCGCCGCGCGGCCGGTGGAGGATCTATCCGCGCGGCGCCCGCCGCGCCGCCACGGCCGCTCCGGCGCCGGTGACCTCCCGCAGGAACCCCACGGCTCGTCGCTCCGCCCACGAGCGGCGGCCGCCCGGCCCCTCGATGAACCCCGCGTGCCCCCCCTGGCTCACGAACTCCGCGCGGAGCCACGGCGAGCCCGCGACCTCGGCGCGGGGCAGCGAGTGGGCGGGGACGAACGGATCGTTCTCCGCGTTGACGAGCAGGCAGGGACGCCTGATCCGCGCCAGGAACGACCGGCTGCTCGAGCGGGCCCAGTAGTCGCGCTCGTCCTCGAAGCCGTGGAGCGGCGCGGTGAGCGCGCGGTCGTACTCGGCGAACGTGCGGGCCCGGAGCGCGCCCGACAGGTCCACGCGCGACGCGAGCTGTCCGGCCTTCGCCCGCACCTTCGCCTTCATGGCGCGAAGGAAGTGGGCGGTGTAGAGGGAGCGCGCGAGGCCGCGGTCGAGGACGGCCGCGCACGCGGCCAGGTCGAACGGCGTGGAGATGGCGACGGCCCCGCGCACCTGGGCGGGCGCGCGGTCCCCCAGCTCGCCGAGCCACTTCAGGACCACGTTGGCGCCAAGCGAGACGCCGACGAGGGCGAGCGGGATCCCGGCATCACGCTCGACGAGACCCTTCACGAGCCAGTCGAGGTCCGAGGTCTCTCCCGAATGGTAGAGGCGCGGCTGACGGTTCAGCTCGCCGCCGCACGAGCGGAAGTTGAGGACGACGCCCCGCCAGCCGAGCGCGCGGATCTCGTCCAGGAGCCCGAGGACGTAGTGGGAGCGGGAGCTTCCCTCCAGCCCGTGCAGGACGACCACGAGCGGGCCGTGGCCCGCCTCGAGCCAGTCGAGGTCCACGAAGTCGCCGTCGGGCGTGTCCCGGCGCTCGCGTCTCAGCGGAACGTTCGGGGTGCGGCGGAGGAGCGGCCCCCAGAGGGTCTGGGCGTGCCGCCCGCGGAGCCACCACGGTGGTCGGTAGGTGGGCTCCGCGGGCGTCACGCCCCCCGAGCTACTCCTGACCCTGGAGGATGAGCTTCACGACCTCCGGCACGATGGCGCGGGCCCGCTGGTCGAGCTCGGCCTCGGTGAGGTTGGCGATGGGATGGGGCATCGCGAGGTACTTGTAGTTCGGCACGCCCCACGCCTGGGCCATGGCGCGGCCGGTCGACTCGAACACGTCGGTGATGATGGACGCCGCGGGGATGCCGACCTTCTCGAACACGATTCCGTCGAGCACACTGCCCGACGAGCACGACCCTCAGTCGCCGACGCCGGCCACCACCACGTCGACGCCGCGCCGCGCCTCGTCGATGATCTCGTCGTGGGCGGGCACGCCCGCGTTCTTCTTGCGCCACATCTTGGTCTCCGCCGCCCCGTACTCCGAGACGAGGAGCGCTCCGATCTTCTGGAGCAGCTTGTCGGAGTTGTACTTGGTGTTCTCGACCAGCCCGATCCGCTTGCCGGCCAGCGAGTCCGGCCGGGCCACGTAGGTCAGCGGCTGCTGGCGCGCATCGACGGTCGGATCCAGGATCTCCATGCTCATGATGACCCCCTCTCGTTGATGATCTTCGTCACCGCCTCCGACGACGTGCGGCTGCCCCATCCCGGGATGTAGGCCGAGAAGGAGCCGGCGCGCCCGCCCGCCGCCACCACCAGGAAGTCGTCCGCGGTGTGGACGAGCGCGCGCTGGGCGCTCTCGTCGTCCGGCTTGATCGCGCCCGGCATGCGCCCCGTGCGCTTGAGGTGCGCGACGCTGGCCTTGGTGTTCTCGAAGAGGAACCGGCGGATGTCCGCCTTGGTCCACCCGCCGGCCGCGATCGTCTTCATGTGCTCGCCGCCGATGGTCAGGCAGTAGTTGGGCTGGCCGATCTGCCCGGGCAGCCGCATCGTGTCGGCGAAGGTGGTGAGGATGCCGTCCGGCGTGGCCGAGAGCTGGTTGTAGACCTGGTGCGGGCCCAGCGCCGCCATCACCGTGACCGCGCTCTGGTCGGGCCGGCAGCCGATCCGCTCCACGTGGAGCGGCGTCCACGGGCTCTCCTCCTCGTTCTCCGCGATGACGTACGAGTACTTGCCGGGGTGGCAGATCGTCCCGCGGTCGAGCTTGCCGGGCAGCGTCCCGATGACGTTGCGCATGATGAGCCGCACCGCGCGGCCCACCGTGGCGTTGGCGCGCCACCCCGGCCCGAACAGGTTGTCGCCGCAGTTGAAGTCGAGCCTCCGCGCGATCGGGCCGTTGACGATCAGGAGCGGGCCGGCACCACCTGTCGAGGTGGCGGGCCCGTGGTAGCCGTACTTCGGGTCGGAGAGGGCCTCGACGGCCGCCACCACCACCGGCAGGTACTCCGGCTTGCAACCGGCCATCACCGCGTTGATCGCGACCTTCTCGGCGAGGATCGAGACCTGGCGGTTGGTGATGAAGCCGATCTGGTGGTCGGGACCGAGCTCCGCGGCGTCCAGCATGGCCCGGACCCGCGCCTCGGTGGGCGGCACCACGGGCAGCCCGTCCGTCCAGCCCTTCTCGTAGCACAGCTCGATCGCGTCAGCGGGATCGGCGACGGAGTGACGCTTGGACGTGAGGGTGGTCGTCATGGCGGGGATTATACGCGACCGGGGCGGCCCCGCGTGCCCCGCGTTCGCCGCCCGGCCGGCGGTACGATACCGGCCATGAGCGTGTCCGCCGCCCGGCCTCACGTGGTGGTCGTCGGCGGCGGTTTCGCCGGCCTGGCCGCCGTGCGCGTCCTCGCGCGCGAGCCGGTGCGCGTGACCCTCGTGGACCGCCGCAACCACCACCTGTTCCAGCCCCTCCTGTACCAGGTGGCGACGGCGGCCCTGTCCCCCGCCGAGATCGCGATGCCGCTCCGCTCGATCTTCCGCAAGGCCAGGAACGTGAAGGTCCTGCTCGCCGAGGTGGAGAAGATCGACCTCGCCGCCCGGCGCGTGGCGCTCGACGAGGGCGAGCTCGACTACGACGCCCTCGTGCTCGCCCCGGGGGCCGGGCACTCCTACTTCGGCCACGACGAGTGGGAGCGCCTCGCTCCCGGCCTCAAGACCCTGGAGGACGCGATCGAGATCCGCCGCCGCATCCTGCTCGCGTTCGAGGCGGCCGAGCGCGCCACCGACGGCGCAGAGCGCCGGGCCCTGCTCACGTTCGTGGTCATCGGCGGCGGGCCGACGGGCGTCGAGCTGGCCGGCGCCCTCGCCGAGATCGCCCGCCACACGATCGCCCGCGACTTCCGCGTGATCGATCCCAAGCAGGCCCGCGTGATCCTCCTCGAGGGCGGCGAGCGCGTCCTGTCCGCGTTCCCCGCCGGGCTGTCGCGGAGCGCGGCCGCGTCGCTGGCGCGGCTGGGCGTCGAGGTCCGCACCGGCGCCCTCGTGACCCGGCTCACCCCGGACGCGGTCTGGATCGGCGGCGAGCAGATCCGCGCGCGGACCGTCCTGTGGGCCGCCGGCGTGGCCGCCTCGCCGCTGGCGCGCTCGCTCGGCGTGCCGCTGGACCGCGCCGGGCGCGTGCCCGTGGAGCCGGACCTCTCCGTGCCCGGCCATCCGGACGCTTTCGTGGCCGGCGATCTCTGCGCCTTCACCACGCCGGCCGGAACGCTCCTGCCCGGCCTGGCCCCCGTGGCGATGCAGCAGGGACGCCGAGCCGGCGACAACGTCTGGCGCCGCCTGCGCGGTCTCGACACGCAACCCTTCCGCTACCGGGACAAGGGGAGCATGGCGACGATCGGCCGCGCCGCGGCGGTGGCGACGATCGGCGATCTCCACCTCTCCGGCCCCCTCGCCTGGCTCGCGTGGCTCCTGGTCCACATCGCCTTCCTGATCGGGTTCAGGAACCGCTTCGTCGTGCTCTTCCAGTGGGCGTGGGCGTACGTCACGTGGCAGCGGGGAGCGCGGCTGATCACCACGCGCTGGACGCCTCGGGACTGACAGGGGCTACGGACTCTCCTGCCGCGATGGCCTGGTGGAGACGAACGCACGGATACGTTCGAAACGGTCGAGAATCTCGCCTCTTAGCTGGCTCCGGCCGATGGTCCGCTTGAGCTCCCCTCCGAGCCCCGTCACCTGGTCCGTGGACACGCGGGCGGTGGCGAAGATGAGGCTGCCCCCTTCGAAGGGAACGGCGCCGCTGATCGTCTGGCTCACGTTGTAGGAGTGGCCCACGTAGAAGTGGCGCTCGACGTACAGGATCAGCTCGGGCCTGGCGTCGGTGACGAGGTGGACCAGGGCCACCGCCGGCCGCCCCTGCAGGAGGCGGCGGATCCAGTAGAAGTAGCTGGCCGCGGGCGCGACAGGCACCGCGGGGTACCGCTGGAGCGCTTCCCCGAGGCGCGGCACGAGGTGCGCGATCACGCGCGGGTCGGCCGCCCCGCTCCGCAGCTCCGCGGCGGGATCCGTGGCGGCGCCCCGCCGCGCGTAGGGCGCCAGGCCGTCGAGGCCGCTCCTGCGGTAGGCCTGCCAGCGCTCGAAGAGGAGCCGGCGGTAGACACGCGACACTGGCTCGAGGATGGCGGACGCGCCACCCGGCCCGACCTCGTTCCGCGCCGCGTGCAGGGCTTCGAGCTCCCGGGCGGAGAGGTTGAAGCGGAAGCCGGGCTCGGCGTCGAGGAGCGCTCGCGCCTCCGCGACCTCGCTCGCCCCGAACCGGATCGCCGCGAACGAGGCCGGGCCCGCGGCCTCGGCGATCGAAGCGTAGGCCGAGATGCCGGGGTCCCGCTCGATCAGCTCGCCGCCGCGAAGCGACGGCGACATGACGGCGGGCGGCACGGGCACGAACATCGCGAGGCCCACGGTGAGGTCGCGCTCGGAACCCTCCGCGACCGCGTAGGAGATCACGTCGCCCCGGAGCACGCGGCGCCGCTGCTCGGGCGAGAGGCGTCGCACGTCGAAGGCATCGTCCTGCGCCCGCGCCGGCAGCGCGCCGAGAACCGATCCGGCCGTGGCCGCGGCGAGCACGGCGAGCACGACGAAGACACGAGCGGCCCGGGGCACGACCGGATTATGTCCGGACCGCCGTCGCGTCTCAACGTCGTCACGCGGATCTTGACCCGAGCGGGCTCCCCACCGCATTCTGCGGCTAATGACCCTCGCAGCATACGGTAACGGCCACGGGCGTCTACAGTCCCACCGTTCGGCACTCGTCTGATGCGCAGGGCTCATTAGTGCGATCGCCCAACGGGACGATGCCTTCTTGAGCAGCCGCGCTCACCCCCACGTCGCGTACTTCTCCATGGAGTACGGCCTGCACGAGGACTTCCACTCGTACGCGGGCGGCCTCGGCGTGCTCGCCGGCGACTTCATGAAGTCGGCGGGCGGCCTCGGGCTGCCCGTGATCGGCGTCGGGCTGCGCTGGGCCGAGGGCTACACCGTGCAGCGGATCGGGCCCGATGGCTTCCCCCGCGACGAGTGGCACGCCTGGCCCCGCGACGGCCTCGCCGACACGGGCGCGCGCGTCCGCGTCCGCGTGGGCGCCCGTGAGGTGGAGTGCCGCGTGTGGCGCGTGGAGGGCTTCCCGATCGCGCCGCTCTACCTGCTCGAGCCCACCGACCGCCGGGACCAGTGGATCACGCGGCGTCTCTACGACACGCGGCCGGAGGCGCGCATCGCCCAGGAGATGCTGCTCGGCATCGGCGGCGTCCGCGCGTGCGCGGCCCTGCACCTGCCCGTCGAGATCTACCACTTCAACGAAGGGCACGCCGTCTTCGCCGGGCTCGAGCTGATCGCCGACCGCATGGAGGCGGGGCTCGCCTTCGCCGAGGCGTGGCGCGGGGTCAGGAGCCGGGTGGTGTTCACCACCCACACCCCGGTGCCCGCTGGCAACGAGGTGCACCCCCTGTCCGAGCTGCGCCGGCTCGGGGCCTCGTGCGAGCTGGTGCCCGCCGAGCTGGCCGAGATCGGGGGCGACCCCTTCAACATGACGGTGGCCGGCCTCCGCCTGGCCAAGCTCGCCAACGCGGTCGCGCAGCTCCATGGCGAGACGGCGAGGGCCATGTGGGCCCACGTGGAGGACGCCGCTCCGATCATCGCGATCACCAACGGCGTGCACGTGGGCACGTGGCAGGACCCGCGCGTGGCCGCGGCGGGCAGCGACGACGCCCTCGCCGCCGCGCGCCGGGACATGAAGACGGAGCTCGTGGCCGAGGTCGAGCGGCGGACCGGCGTGCGGCTCGATCCGGGGGCGCTCACCATCGGCTTCGCGCGACGGGCCGCGACCTACAAGCGCCCCGACCTGATCCTGCGGGATCCCGCGCGCCTCGCCGCGCTCCTCGGCGACGGGCGCGTGCAGCTCCTCTTCGCCGGCAAGGCGCATCCCGCCGACGACGAGGGCAAGCACGTGGTCGCGCGGCTCGTGGCCACCGCGCGGAAATGGCCGCGCTCGATCGCCTTCCTCGAGAACTACGACATGGGCCTGGGCCGGCTCCTCACCCGGGGGGCGGACGTGTGGCTCAACAACCCGCGGCGTCCGCTGGAGGCGAGCGGCACGTCGGGGATGAAGGCGGCGATGAACGGAGGGCTCAACCTGTCGGTGCTCGACGGCTGGTGGCCGGAGGGCTACGAGCCGGGCCTCACGGGCTGGGCGATCGGGCGCGGAGAGAACGCCGGGCCCGGCGCCGACGAGCGTGACGGCGCCGCCCTCTACGACACGCTGGACAACGAGGTGCTACCGGCCTGGGCCGACCCGCCGCGGTGGACCCGCATGATGCGGGCCGCCATCGAGATGTCCACCCGGCGCTTCTCCTCCGACCGGATGGTGAGCGAGTACTTCGAGCGTCTCTATGCCGCTCCGTCGCCGGTGGCCTCCGGCTGGCGCGCGGCCTGATCGCCCGGGCTAGTGATCCTCGCAGAATGCGCTAACCGCCACGGGCCTCTACAGTCCTACCGCTCGGCATTAGTCTGATGCGCGGGGCTCGCTACTTCCCCTTCTGGATCTCCTCGGCGAGCTCGCGCGCGCGCTCGCGATCCAGCGGCCGGAGGCGCTCGAGGATCCGTCGCGCGTCGTCGAGCCGCCCCATCTTGACGTAGGCCTCGCCCAGGTACTCGAGCGCCTCCGGGTAGCGCGGCTTGAGCTTGAGCGCCTCGTCGTAGGCCCGCACCGACTCGTCGTAGCGGCCCTGGTGGCGGAGCGCGTAGCCGAGCTCGTTCCACGCTTCCGGGAACGCCGGGCGCAGCTCGATGGCCTTGCCGAATGCGCCGACCGCGCCCGGCCAGTCACGGCTCGCGCGGGCGCGGAGGCCGCGGTTGTACTCCTGCTCTGCCGTCGGCGCCGCCGACCGCGACGGCGGGGCGACGACCGGCCCGCTCGACTCCCCCGCCGCGAGCCCGGGGATGAGGCCGAGCCCCGCCGCGGCGAGCGCCGCCGCGATCAGGCGCCGTCCGACCCGCTCAGCCATCGACGCGCCCCGGGGCGAGCGAAGCATTGGGTATCCTCCCATGGGCGGGCGATGCTCGCACGCCCGGGGCGGGCGGGCGAAGCCCGGGTGCCCGCCCCATGGTGATCATGATAGCCCGCGGCGAGGCGGGCGCTGCGCGGGAATGGTGGCGAGCGCGGCGGCGAGCGCGCACACCGCCGCGGACGTGGCCAGCGCCGCGCCGAACGCGCCCATGAAGCCGAGCGAGCGCTCGAGCGCGCCGAACACGCTGGCGTTGACCTGCACGCCCGCGACCACGCCGAGCGTGCGTCCCATGAAGGCCAGCCCGCCCGCCGCGCCCTGCCGCGCCGGCGGGAACGCCGCCATCACCTGGGCGAGGTTCGGCACCTGGAAAGTCCCGACGCCGAGGCCGACCAGGAAGAGCGCGGCGCCGACCGCGGGGACCGGCGTGCCCGCGTCGCACGCGGCGAGGGCGGCCAGCCCCGCGGCCTCGACGATCAGCCCGGCGATCATCGGCGCGCGCGCGCCGCGCCGGTCGGTGATCCAGCCGCTGACCGGCGCCCCGAGCGTCGTCCCGAGGCACGTGAGCAGGAAGACGAGCCCGCCGTGCCGCGCGGGCAGCCCGAGCATGGTCACGATGTAGAACGGCGCGAGCAGCCACACCGCGAACTGGGCCCAGCTCGCGAGACCGGCGAGGAGCAGCGACTGGAGCACGGGCCAGCGCATCCACTCCGCGCGCGGCGGGAGCCGCCACCGCCCGCCCCCGCGGAGCCGCGGCAGGAGGACGAGCGCGGCCAGGCCGACCGCGGCGGCGAACGGCGCCCGGTACGTGAAGACCCACGGCCAGCCCCACTCCACGAGGATCCCGCCCGCCACCGGGCCCACGGTGAGGCCGGCGGCCATGCCGGAGGCGAGCGCGCCCAGGCCACGGCCGTGGCGCGAGGATGGCAGCGAGAGCGTCACGAGCGCGGGCGCCGTGCCGTAGACGAGCCCGCCGCCCACGCCTTGCAGCACGCGGAGACCCAGGACGCCGGCATAGCTCGTGGCAAGCGCGTACGACAGGAAGCTCACCGCGGAGAGCCCGAGCCCGGCCACGAACACGGGGCGCGGCCCGAGCCGGTCGGCGGCGATCCCCGCCCCGAAGCCGGTGACGGCATAGGTGAAGACGTAGCAGATGATCACCCATCGGATCTCCGCGGGACCGATGCCGAAGGCGGCGGCCATCGCGGGGAGCGCGATGTTCACCGAGGCGTCGAGCGAGATGATCAGCGAGCCGAGGGCGGCGAGGACGACGGGCACCGGTCGAGTATACTGGCTGCCGCATGAGCGAGGGACTCGCCCCCGGCCTCACCGCCGAGATGGAGATCACCGTCACCGCGGATCGCACGGCGGACGCCATGGGCAACCCCGGCGTCCACGTCTTCGCCACGCCGTGGGTCATCACGCTGCTCGAGAACGTCTCGTCGAAGGCGCTCTCCCCGCACCTGCCGCCGGGCGGCGGCAGCGTGGGCACCATGGTCGACATGCGTCACCTCGCGGCCACGCCCGTCGGGATGCGCGTGCGCGCCCGCGCCACCGTGCTCGAGACGGACGGCCGCCGGGTGCTGTTCCGGGTGGAGGCCTCCGACGAGGTCGAGAAGATCGCCGAGGGCCGTCACGAGCGCTTCATCGTGTCCGACCTCCGCCGCTTCCTGGACCGCGCGGTGCGGAAGACCCGGCCGCCCGGCGCCTGAGCGGTTGTCAAGAATGGCGAGACGGCGCCGCGGGCGTACGCAGAATCGTGGTGTTGCCCGCACGGCGAAGTCGACATCCGCGCTCCCCATAACTTTGGAGCGGCGGGCTCAGCGCGGCGGGATCGCGTCGAAGAGGTCCTTCAGCGCGGAGCGCGTGGAGGCAAACGCGAGATCGTCCCACGGGATCTCGTCGCGGGCCACCCACTCCACGCGGTCGTTCTCGTGGCACACCGTGATGGTCCCGCCGAGCACGCGCGCGCGGTAGACCACGATGACCAGCGGCGTGCCCGGATAGGAGTACACGCCGACGAGCCCCTCGAGGGCCACGTCGAGCCCGGTCTCCTCGAGCGTCTCGCGGACCGCGCCCGCCTCGACCTCCTCGCCCCAGTTCACGAAGCCGCCGGGGAACGTCCACTTGCCGAAGCCGGGGTGGATGGCCCGCCGCGTGAGCAGGATGCGCCCGTCGACGTCCATCGGGATCGTGCCGCCCACCACCTTGTGGTCCAGGTAGTAGACGAACGGGCACGCCGGGCAGACCATCTCGGCCTTCTCGTCGGGACCGACGGGCTCCAGCGCGAGCGGCCCGCCGCACAGCGGACAGAACCGCACCGCGTCCGGCGTGAGGTGGCGATACGAGCGTCGCTCGGCCATCGCGCGGCGAGTGTAGCACGCGAGGTCGGCGGGACCGCGCGCCCGACGCTTGCGCGCTCGCGGGATTCCGCATACCTTTCCCCAGAGTAGTTGTGAAGAAAATGCGATCTCGACTTCGCCGTGCGGGTCAACACCTCGATTCTGCGTACACACGCGGGGCCGCCTCGCCATTCATTCACAAGCCACAGGTCGTGAAGACGTGCGGATTCTGACATCGGCGAGCGGGCCAGCACCGCGCTTCCGCGGGCACGCGGAGGTCGTTTCCACTGCATTTTCGTTTGCGCTCGGCTCGCCTTCGGCTCACCTCGCCACGCGGCCATGAACTGGGTCACCGCTCCCACCGGGTTCGACGAGATCTTCGAGGGGGGCGCCCCGCGGTCCCACTACGCGCCGCTCGTGGGCATCCTCGAGTCCTTCACGCGCGAGGACGTGGAGCGCCGCGAGCGCCTGCAGCGCCTGGCCCTGATGAACCACGGCATCACGTTCACGGTGTCGGGCGCCGAGGAGGGCCTCGAGCGGATCTTCCCGTTCGACTTCGTGCCCCGCATCATCCCCGCCGGCGAGTGGAAGCACGTCCAGGACGGCCTCGTCCAGCGCATCACCGCGCTGAACCTGTTCCTGCTCGACATCTACCAGGACCAGAAGTGCCTGCGCGACGGGATCGTGCCGTCCGAGCTGGTGTTCTCGCGCAAGGAGTACAAGCGCGAGCTGCGCGGCCTCGTGCCGTCCCGCCGCGTGTTCACCCACGTGGTGGGCACCGACATCGTCCGGGACGGGCGCGGGAACTACCTCGTGCTCGAGGACAACTGCCGTGTGCCGAGCGGCGTGAGCTACGTGCTCGAGAACCGCACGCTCCTGAACCGGGTGTTCCCGGAGTTCTTCGCCGCCTACCCGGTGCGGCCCATCAAGGACTACCCCACGCTCCTCCTCGAGACGCTCCTCTACGTGGCCCCGCGGGCGAGCGAGCAGCCGGTGGTGGTGGTGCTCTCGCCCGGCATCCACAACTCGGCCTACTTCGAGCACTCGTTCCTCGCGCGCGAGATGGGCGTGCCCCTCGTCGAGGGGCGCGACCTCCTCGTCGAGGGCAGCCGCGTGTTCATGCGCCGCACCCACGGCCGCCGACAGATCGACGTGATCTACCGGCGCGTGGACGACGAGTTCCTCGACCCCCTCACCTTCCGGCGCGACAGCCTCCTCGGCGTGCCCGGGCTCATCAACGCGTACCGCCACGGCACGGTCGCGCTCGCCAACGCGCCGGGCGCCGGCGTGGCCGACGACAAGTCCGTGTACGCGTTCATGCCCGCGCTGATCCGCTACTACCTGGACGAGGATCCGCTCCTGCCCCAGGTGCCGACGTACCTGGGCTTCCGCGAGGACGACCTCCGCTACATCCTCGACCACGCCGCCGAGCTCGTGATCAAGACAACGGGCGACGCCGGCGGCTACAACATGCTCATGGGCCCCTTCGCGACCAGGGACGAGATCCAGACGTACCTGGGCGGCGTCCGGGGGAACCCCGCCAACTACATCGCCCAGCCCCTGGTCGAGCTGTCGTCCCATCCCACCCACGTGGAGGGACAGTTCGAGCCGCGCCGGATCGACCTCCGGCCGTTCATCCTCTACGGCGACCGGATCCGCGTGCTGCCCGGCGGGCTCACGCGCGTGGCCCTCCGCCCCGGCTCGTACGTGGTGAACTCCTCTCAGGGCGGCGGCAGCAAGGACACCTGGGTGCTGGCGCCGCGCGAATGATTCACAGCATGCGGTACCCGCCACGGGACCCTACCATCCCACCGCTCGGCATTCGTCTGATGCGCGGGGCTTGTTCGCCATGATCCTCTCGCGGGTGGCCGACGCGCTGTACTGGATGGGACGCTACCTGGAGCGCGCGGAGAACACCACGCGGCTACTCCTGGTCACCGAGGAGCTCTCCACCGAGGTGCTGGGCCTCGACGAGGACCTGGCCCGGGCGGAGTGGGAGTGCCTCGCCGAGATCTTCCCCGCCCCCGGCGGCGCGGTGTCCGAGCGCCCGGTGCGCGCGGCCGGGCTCGCCGCCGCGTCGCTCGCCGCGCTGTCGCTGTCCGCCCAGCATCCCGGGTCGGTGCACTTCTCGCTCAAGAAGGCGCGGGACAACGCCCGCACCGTGCGTGAGGCCCTCACCGTCGAGGTGTTCGTGAACCTCAACGAGACGTACCAGGACCTCGAGGCGCACGGGCGCCGCCGGATCGGCGACACCCCGGCGATCCGGGCCGCGCTGTCCGGCGCGCAGCGGGGCATCCTCGCCACCGTGGGCGCCATCGAGCACACGCTCACGCGCGATCCCGGCTGGCTCTTCCTCAAGCTGGGCGAGTCGATCGAGCGCGTGTTCCGCACCGCGACGGTGCTCCGCGTGAAGCTCCCGTCGCTCATGAAGCCCGAGCCCGCGCTCGACCACCCGCTCGTCCACACGCGCTGGCGAGGGCTCCTCCGCGCGCTCTCCTCGCTCGAGAACTACCGCCAGGTCTCCGGGCCGCGGCTCGAGCCGCTCGACATCCTCCATTTCCTTTTCTGGGACCCCCGCTCGCCGCGCTCGCTCCACGCCGGCGTCTCGGCGGTGAAGGACGGGCTGGACCGCCTCGGCAACGGTACCGCGCCCACCCCCCCGGGACGGCTCATCGGCCGGCTCGCCGCCGCGCTCACCTACCAGGAGGACGAGGTCGCGGCCCAGGCCAGCTACGTGCCCTTCCTCGATCACGTGCTCGCCGAGGTGGGCAAGACCCACGACGCCATCTCCACGCTCTACTTCGGGAACTGAGCCGCCCATGATCCTCGAGATCGAGCACCACCTGTCCTTCGACTACGACGCGTTCATCCGCGAGTCGTTCATCGAGCTGCGGATGCAGCCGAAGACCACCGAGCACCAGACCCTGGCGTCGTTCGTCCTCGCCGTGGGCCCCCCGAGCACGATCGCGCGCTACCGTGACTGGAACGACAACGCCGTCCACCACTTCACGGTGACGCAGTACCACAACCGGATCGCCGTGGAGGGCCGGGCCCTCGTGCGCACCCACCCGGCCGCGCCGGCGGCCACCGGGCTCGCCGACCCCGTGCCCCTCGCGGACGTGCCGCCCTCCCTCTACGACTTCATGCAGCTCGCCGGCCCCGTGCGGCCCAGCGCGGCGCTGTCGGACCTCCACCAGGAGGTGCGGCGCGGCGCGGGCGACACCCTCGGCGACCTCGTCGGCGCCGCGGGCGGCGCCCTCGCCGGCCGCTTCGAGTACCAGAAGAACGTCACTCGCTACGACTCCACCACCGACGACTTCCTGAAGCTGGGCGCCGGGGTCTGCCAGGACTTCGCCCATGTGATGCTGGGGCTCCTGCGCCTGTCGCACGTGCCGTGCCGGTACGTGAGCGGCTACCTCCACGTGGACCCGCTGGCGGGCGAGGCCGCCCAGAGCCACGCCTGGCTCGAGGTGTACTCGCCGGATCGCGGATGGGTGCCGTTCGACCCGACCCACAACCGGGCCGTCGACGAGCGTTACGTGGTCGTGGGGCACGGACGCCACTACGACGACGTGCCGCCGAACAAGGGCATCTTCCGCGGCAACGCGCGCGAGACGCTGACCGCCGAGGTCTACACGCGCCCGTCCGCGGACAAGGCGGTGTCCACGCTCCACGAGGAGGTCGCCCAGATCGACCTGCCGGTGTTCCAGGAGATCCCGGAGCGACGGCGCGCGACGGGCTTCAACGTCGCGATGGCCGCGGCCATCCAGCAGCAGGAGCAGGACGAGCAGCAGTAGGCCCGCGCGGCGGGGGGAGGCGACGATGCGGATCGATCGAGAGCGGCTCGAGGACACCATGGTCAGGCTCGGCCGCATCGGCGAGACGCCGGCGGGCGGGCTCACGCGCCTGGCCCTGACCGACGAGGACCGCCGGGGCCGCGACCTCCTGGTGGACTGGATGCGCGGCGCCGGGCTCACCGTCACCGTGGACCAGATGGGGAACATCTTCGGGGTCCGCGGCGGCGAGCCAGGGGCGCCGCCCGTCCTCATGGGCTCGCACGCCGACTCCGTGCCCACCGGCGGCAAGTACGACGGACAGCTCGGGGTCCTCTGCGCCCTCGAGGTGATCCGGAGCCTCGCCGGCGTGCGGACGCGGCATCCCGTGGGCATGGCGATCTTCACCAACGAGGAGGGCGCGCGCTTTCAGCCCGCGATGATCGGCTCGGGCGTCATGGCCGGGAAGATCCCGCTCGAGGACGCCTACAACGCGCGCGACCGCGACGGGATCCGGCTCGGCGACGAGCTCGAGCGCATCGGCTACCTCGGCCCGGAGCCGTGCGTGCCCCGTCCGCTGCGCGCCTACCTCGAGCTGCACATCGAGCAGGGGCCCATCCTCGAGGAGGAGTCGATCCCCGTCGGCATCGTCGAGGGCATCGTGGCCATCGCGTGGTCGCGGCTCACCCTCCACGGCGTGCAGGACCACGCCGGCCCCACCCCGATGCGGATCCGCCACGACGCGCTCGTCGCCGCCGCCGAGGTGGTGCGTGGCGTCCGGGACCTGGTGCGCCACGTGGGCGGCGACATGGTCGGCACGGTCGGCCGTCTCGACGTGACGCCCAACATCCCGAACGCGATCCCCGGGCGCGTGTCGCTGTCGATCGACCTGCGCGACCCCGACGAGACGCAGATCACCCGCGCCCTCGGCATGGTCGACCGCGTGGCGCGGGACGCCGCGCGCCGCGAGGGCGTGCGCTACGAGCTCGACCACTACTGGCGCGTGCCGCGCACCGACTTCGATCCGGACGTGGTGGGCGCCATCGAGCGCGCCGTGACGTCGCTCGGCTGCGGCCACCGGCGCATCCTGTCCGGCGCCGGCCACGACGCCCAGTACATGGCGGCGATCACGCCCACGGGGATGATCTTCGTGCCGTCCCGCGGCGGCCGCAGCCACTGCGAGGAGGAGTTCACGGGGATGGACGACATCGAGCACGGCGCCAACACCCTGCTGCGCGCCGCCGCCGACCTCGCCGGGGCGGAGCCGGCGCGCCCATAGCCTTGCGAGGTGAGCCGAAGGCGAGCCGAGCGGATATGGAAATGATCTGGAAACGACCGCAACGGGTCGTCCGCCAGCGGGTTGACTTGGGGCAGTTGATTTGCGAGGTGAGCCGAGCGAAGGTCGAGCCGAGCGCATGATGGCATTGCGAGGTGAGCCGAAGGCGAGCCGAGCGATATGGAAATGCCGTGGAATCAACCGCGTACCGAGATAGCCCGGCGCCGCCGCGACGGGTGTGGGCCGCGCTGTCGGCGCTCGCGGCCATCCTTGCCGCGGCGTGCGGCGCCACGGGCAGGCCCGCCGTCCTGCCGCCCGACGTGAGGATCGTCGCCCCCGGGCCCGAGGTCCCCCGCCCGCTCGCCGCGCTCTCCGGCACGTGGACCGGCGAGTGGGGGGCCGTGCAGACGCGCATCGGCGACGAGACGGTGCTCGCCCCCGCCACCTGGCCCGTCCCCGCCCTCCTCGCCGTGGAGCGCGTCGAGGGCCGTCGCGCGTGGCTCGTCTACGCGTGGGGGGCCACCGCCGACGTGCCGCGCGAGGGGTGGGAGCGCGCGGTCGGCACGATCGGGCCGGACGGCGTGCTGCGCGCGATCCTCGCCAGCGGCGCGGTGCTGGAGTACCGGCTGTCCGCGGATCAGCGGACGCTGTCGGGCACGCACCGGCTCCGCGGCGTGCCGATGTTCGGCGAGTTCACCCGGCGGCGGTGAGAGCCGGCCCGAACGCCGGGTCGGCACGCGGCGCTCAGCCGGCGTGCGGCGCGGCGACCAGGCGCGGGAGCCGGAGCCGGGCCACGATCGGCAGGTGGTCGGAGGCGACGCGGGCCAGCCGGCTCCGGTGGGCCCGGACGCCGTCCCCGTGCAGCGCTCGATCCCAGTAGATCCGGTCCAGCGCGAAGAGCGGCAGCGGGGAGGGATGCGTCCGCCGCACGCGCGCGCCGAGAAGCTGGCGCCGGAGCGTCCGGCCCACCGCGCCCGGGAACCACTCGTTGAGGTCTCCCACCACGATCCGCGGCCCGGGCAGCTCCTCGCGCAGCACGTGCTGGCGCACGAGCATCTCCACCTGCTCGGCCCGCTCCCAGACGCGCAGCCCGAAGTGCACGTTGAAGAGGTGGAGGTCGCGGCCGTCCACGAGCATGTCCACGCGCACGCCGCCGCGGGGCTCGCGCCGCTGGCGCGTGAGGTCGAAGGTGTCGTGGTGGCGGACGGGGAGGCGGGTCAGGACGGCGTTGCCGTACGAGCCGTCCGCGCGCTCGAGGGTCACGGCCATGATCGCGCGGAGCCCCAGCCGCTCGGCGAGCGCCTCGGCCTGCGACCGGTAGACCTCCTGGATGCCCACAACGTCGGCGTCGAGCTCGGCGATGACGTCGGCGATGCGCGCGAGGTCGACGCGGCGGTCGAGGCCGCGCGCCTTGTGGATGTTGTAGCTGGCGATGGTGAGCGGGACGTCGTCCGGACGCGGGCGGGCCGGCGGGCTGTCCATTGGTCCCAGGATACCGGGCATCGCCCCGCGAGCAAGCGTTCATGCGGCCCCGGCCGCCGTCGCCTTGAAATCGCGGGGGCCTCTTGCTAGTCTCGCCTCACCCGACCCCACCCGCGAGGTCCACCGTGAGCGATTCGCGCCGCCCCCTGCATCCCGTGGTCGCCGCCGTCCGCGAGTTCGTCGACCGCGAGGTGCGGCCGGCCGCGCCGGACCTCGAGCACGCCGACGCCTACCCGCACGCCCTGGTCGCGCGCATGCGCGAGCTCGGGCTCTTCGGGGCGCTCGTCCCCAGCGCGTGGGGCGGGCTCGGCCTCTCCGTCAGCACCTACGCCCAGGTCATCGAGGAGATCTGCCGCGGCTTCATGTCGCTGGCCGGCGTCATCAACAGCCACACGATGGCCGCCCTCATCGTGCTGGACAACGGCACCGACGAGCAGCGGGCCCGCTTCCTCCCCCGGTTCGCGCGCGGGGAGGCGCGCGGCGGCCTCGCGCTGACCGAGCCGCACGCCGGCTCGGACGTGCAGGCCCTCCGCACCGTCGCCCGCCGCGACGGCGACCGCTACCTCCTCTCCGGATCCAAGATGTTCATCACCAACGGCCGCGAGGGGAACACCTTCGCGCTCCTCGCCCGGACCGATCCGCGCGCCGATCCCCCGCACCGCGGCATGTCCTGCTTCATCGTGGAGAAGGGCGCGCCCGGGCTCGAGGTGGTGAAGTCGATCGGCAAGCTCGGCTACAAGGGCGTGGACACCGTCGAGCTCTCCTTCGAGGACTTCCCCGTCCCCGCGGCCAACCTGGTGGGCCTGGTCGAGGGCCGCGGCTTCAAGCACGTCATGTCCGGGCTCGAGACGGGCCGCATCAACATCGCGGCCCGCGCCGTCGGGGTGGCCCAGGCCGTCCTCGACGAGACCCTCGAGGTCACGGGGCGCGGGCCCGCGCGCGCGGAGGTGACGCGCCGGCTCCATCGCATGGGCGCGCGCGTCGAGGCGGCCCGGCTCCTCACCTCCTGGGCCGGCGCGATGAAGGACCGGAACGAGCGCTGCGACCTCGAGGCGGGCATGGCCAAGCTCTACGCGTCGGAGACGGCGCAGGAGGTGGCGCACGAGGCGCTCGCGCTCGCCGGCCCGTCCGGACAGCTCCTGGCCGGGACCCTGGAGCGGCACTATCGCGACACGCCGCTGATGATCATCGGCGAGGGCGCCAACGAGATCCAGAAGACGCTGATCGCGCGCCAGCTCATCGGCCGCCACGGCGAGCGCGCGGGCGGCCTCGTCTCCCGCCAGGACGAGAGCCCGGAGCGCCGGCAGATCGTCCTCGCCGTCCGCCAGTTCGTCGAGAAAGAGGTCGCGCCGGCGGCCCAGGAGCACGACGCTCGCCGGGCGCTGCCATCCTCGCTCCGCGCGCGGCTCGCCGACCTCGGCGTCTTCGGCGCCCTCGCCCCCGCGCGGTCGGGCGGTCTCGAGCTCGACCTGCCCACGACGGTCATGATCCTCGAGGAGGTCGCGCGCGGCTGGGGCGCGCTCGGCATGCTGCTCGCCGGACACCTGGCCTCCTCCCGCGGCGTGGCTCGCGCGGGCGTGGGCGAGCGCTGGCTGCCCCCGCTGACCCGGGGCGAGACCCTGGCCGTGCCCGTCGCCGAGCCGGGCGTGACGGGCGTGGCGTCGCCGGCGGGCCTCGCGCTGGACGGAGAGGTCTCCGTGAACGGCGGCGCGCTCGGCGGCCTGTTCGTGATCCGCCTGCCGCACGGGTTCGCGGCCATCGTGCCCGCGGACACGCCCGGCGTCAGCGTGGGGCCGCCGCGGCCCGCCCTCGGCCTCCGAGGGCTCGAGCCGGCGACGCTCCGGCTGCGTGGAGCGGTCGCGCCCGCCGCGGCCCAGCTCGAGACGTGGGACTGGGCCGGCGTCGAGAGCGTCCGCTGGCTCGGCGCGGCGGCCGTCGCCGTCGGCGTCGCCCAGGCCGCCTTCGAGGCCGCGCTCCGCTACTCGCAGCAGCGCACGACGTTCGGGCAAGGCGATCTGCCATCACCAGGCCATCCAGCTCAAGCTCGCCGACATGGCGAGCCGCATCGCCGCGGCGCGGCTCCTCACCGGCCGGGCCGCCGAGCGCCTCGCCGCCGACGCCGCGGACATGGCGGGCGCGGCGATGGCGCGCGCGGAGGCCGCGGAGACGGCGGCCCTGGTGACGCTCGAGTCCATGCGCATCCACGGCGGTTACGGCTACACCACCGAGTTCCCGGTGGAGCGCTACTACCGCGACGCCGCCGCGCTCGTGGCGGACAGCGCCTGACGCCTCCGCCCATGAGCTACGGCCGCTACTTCGACGACTTCGCCGTCGGCCAGGAGTTCCGTCACTGGCCCGGGCGCACGATCGGCGAGGCCGACTGCACGTGGTTCGCGCTGCTCACCATGAACCAGCACCCGCTGCATTCCGACGCGCACTACGCCGAGACGCACACCCAGCACGGCCGGCGGGTGGTGATGGGGCCACTGGTCTTCAGCCTGGTCATCGGCATGAGCGTGGCCGACATCTCGGGGCGCGCCATCGCCAACCTGGAGGTGGACCGGCTGCGCCACGAGAAGCCCACGTTCATCGGCGACACCCTCTACGCGAGCACCCGGGTGCTCGAGCTCGCGGAATCGCGCAAGGGCGACCGCGGGGTGGTGACGGTGGAGACGGTGGGCACCAACCAGCGCGGGGAAACGGTCTGCTCCTACGTGCGCAAGGTGCTCGTCCCCAAGCGGAACCACGCCACGCTCGGCGAAGGCCGGCTCCCCTACTGATGGCCGAGACCCCGCTCGCCACGCCGGAGGTGGAGGACGTCCAGGAACGTCGAGTCGGCGGTGGCGCCGCCGTGGATGACCATCCTGCACAACTGCGACTGCCACACGTTCGAGCAGGTGGTGCGCCAGCTCATGAAGGCGATCGCGTGCAGCGAGGAGAAGGGCTGGGAGATCGCCTGGCAGGTGCACACCACCGGCAAGGCCGTGGTGAAGGTGGGGCCCGAGACCGAGTGCGTCCGCGTCGGCAACGTCCTCGCGTCGATCGGCCTGGTGGTGACGGTCGTCCAGTCGTAGCCCGCTCGTGCGGTTTCCTGTTTTGTCGCTCCCCCTTCCAGATTTGGGCCCGACCCTGCCGTTAAATTGACCGATCCGTGCCTCGTCGTCCTGTCTAATCACTCAGTTGGACGGAGTCACGCCGTGGCACCCGCCTTGCTGCCTTCCCCCGCGTCGGCACATCGAGACTCGAGAGGAGACGGCAATGGAGTGGCTCAGCGACATCGTGCGGGATGCCTGGAGGGACCACCTCACCGACCCCCGCCCGTGGTACCGGCGGCAGAGCGTGTGGCTGATGGCCACGGCGCTGGTGGTGCCCTTCGGCTGGCTCCTCCCCGTCTGCCGGGTGGCCGTGGTGCGGGTCGCGGCGCGTCGTGCGGGTCGCGTCTAGGGCGCGGGCCGGCTCTTCGATCAACCGCGGCCGCGGTCGCGCATGAGCCCGGGCGGTCACCTCGTCTGCACCGCGCTGGCGTGCGGAGCCGTGCACGCCCTCGGCGGCTCGCTCGCCCTCACCGCCGGCGTGGCCGCGGGCGGCGTGCTCATCGACGTCGACCACGTCATCGACTACGTCGTCTTCGAGCGCCGGCGGGAGCTGTCGCCCGGCGCGTTCCTGCGGCACTACGTCGAGCAGCGCCACCAGCGGGTGGTGCTGATGCTTCACTCCTACGAGCTCCTGGTCGTCCTGGCCGCGCTGGCGTGGGTCACCGGCTGGGTCGGGCTCTGGGGCTACCTCCTCGGGATGGCGCTCCACCTGCCGCTGGACATCGTGTTCAACGGGCGGGTGCTGTCGAGGAACCTCCTGCCGTTCTACAGCTTCGCGTACCGCTGGCGAGCGCGCTTCCGCTCGGCGCCGCTCCTCGGCGTGACCGCGCCGACGCCCGCGCCCGGAGGCTTCTGGCGGAGCTTCTTCGCGGAGTTCTTCCCCGCGCGCCCGGCGCGCGCCGTCACCGCGCCGGCGGCCGCGCGAGCACGTGGCGCCGGAAGCGAAAGGCGTTTTCCGGCAGCCTGAGGTCGATCTCGAACCGATCGGGGCCCACCGCCTCGACCTTCGCCACGATCGTGGACATTCCCGGGGACTCGAACGCCTCCCCCACCGCCTCCATGAACTGATACACCGTGCTCGCCTCCCGCACGCGCGGACAGCCCGCGCCGCGCGCGATGGCGGCGAGGTCGGTGATGCCCGCCGCGGTGTGCGACGGGAAGCCGCCCGTCGAGAGCAGGCTCCCGTTGTCGAACACGATGTGGGTGAGGCCGGCGGGCTGGTAGCGCGCGAGGGTGGCGAGCCCGCCCAGGTTCATGAGCACGGACCCGTCGCCGTCCAGCACCACGACCCGCTCCCCGGGCAGGCACAGGGCCAGGCCGAGCCCGACCGACGACGCCAGCCCCATCGAGTGCTCCAGGTAGAGGAAGCTCTCGCGATGGCCGAGGTCGTAGAGCTCCTGCGCGCACGCGCCCATGATCGTCACGACCAGCCGGTCGCCCAGCTCCGGATAGAGCGCGGCGAGACAGTCGGCCCGTTTCATGTGATGGGGGGGAGCGGCGCCGCTCCGCCCCCATGCCCCCCCACCACCACGTGCCGCCGTCGGCGGCGAGGACCCGCACGGTCCGTAAGCACTCAGTCCTCCATCAGGTCGCGGGTGAGCAGGAGGGCCACCGGGGAGAGCGACGACCACGCGAGCGTCTGCGCCTCCTGGATCTGCCGGCCCACCTTGAGCGGGTCCCGCGCGTACTCGAAGGGCAGCCCGAGGGCGCGGATCACCGGCTCCGTCACGATGCCGCCCTGGGTGTGCCACGGGTAGGGCTCGCCCCAGTGCCCGCGGTGCGCGATCAGCATGACGAGGGGCACGCGGTAGAGCATGGCCAGCGACACGACCCCGTTGACGCTGGCGAGGAAGCCGTGGTTCTGCATGAGGAGCGCGTTCGGGCGGCCGGCCAGGTAGGCGCCGGCCGCGATGCCGATGGCCTCCTCCTCCTTGGCGACCTCGATCAGCGTCATCTCCGGATCGTCGTCGGCGAGCTGCAGCAGGTAGACGAGCCACGTCTCGGGCAGCGCGGTCAGGAAGCGGATGCCCGCCGCCTTGATGCCCTGGTAGATGGCCTTGGAGTTGTCACGCGAGACCGTCGTCATCGGCGATGACCGTAGCATCCCCGGCGTGTCCGCTCAAGCGAGCCCCCGCCGTCCCCGCGATCGCGCCCTTGACGGGCCCCGACCCCATCGCGCACTATGCGCGGCAACATGCCGGCATCCGCCTCGTCCTCCGCGATCGTCGTCGGCGCGGGCGTCGTCGGCGCGTGCGTGGCGCATCGTCTCGCCGCGGCCGGCGCGCGCGTCACCGTGGTCGACGCGGGCGTGCCGGGCAGCGGCGCCTCCGGCGCGAGCTTCGCCTGGACCAACTCGTTCGGGAAGACACCGCGCGAGTACCACGACCTCAACGTGGCGAGCATGGCCGAGCACGAGCGCCTCGCCGAGGAGCTCGGCGGCCGCTGGCTCCACCGCACCGGCAACCTCCTGTGGGAGGAGACGCCCGACGCGCAGATGGACCTCCGGCGGACGGCGGACCGGCTGCGCGCGTGGGGCTATCCGTTCGAGGTGCTGCGGCCGCGCGAGGCCCTCGAGATCGAGCCCGAGCTGTCCTTCGCCTCCTCCGTGGAGGAGGTCGTGTACCCGGCCCACGAGAGCTGGGTCGAGGTCGTGCCGATGATCGGCGCGCTGCTCGCCGCCGCCACGCGACGAGGCGCGAGAATGATCACGCGCCAGCGCGTGACCGGGCTGATCATGGCCGGCGACGGGGTCCGCGGCGTCGTCCTCGCCGACGGCACCCGGCTCGAGGCCGACGTGGTGGTCGACTGCGCCGGCGCCGCGGCCGGCGAGGTGGCGGGCCTGGCCGCGGCCAGCCTGCCCGTCGCCGCGGAGGCGGGACGGCTCGTGTACACCACGCCCGTGGCCACCGCGCTCTCGCGCCCGATCCACGCGCCCGGCGTCCACTTCCGGCCCGACGGCGGAGGCCGGATCGTCCTCGCCGAGGACGTCCACGACCTCGTGCTCGACCGCGCGCCGCGCGACGGCTGGACCCCGGAGCGCTCCGTCGAGGTCGCCGCGCGCTACCTCCCCGCCCTCGCCGGGGCGGCCGTCGAGGCCACGCGCGTCGGTCCCCGGCCCATGCCCCGCGACCGCCATCCCATCGTGGGGCCCGTGCCCGGCCGGCCCGGGCTCTACGTGGTGGTCTCCCACAGCGGGGTGACGCTGGGTCCGCTGTGGGGCCGAGTGGCCGCGGCGGAGATCCTCGGCGGCGAGCCCGACCCGCGTCTCGCGAGCTTCCGCGCCACGCGATTCGCCTGACCGGCGGCCCGCGCGGACCCGGGCCTTACATCACCGGGCCGATGATCCAGGGCGCGAACTCCTCCTCGCCCACCCCGGACAGCTCGCTCTTGCTCCGCTTGCCCGAGGCCACCGCGACCATCTCCTCGAAGATCTGACGCCCCACCTCGGGCAGCGGCGTGCCCTCGAGGATGACGCCGCAGTTGATGTCCATGTCCTCCTCCATGTGGCGGTACATCAACGAGTTCGTCGCCAGCTTGATGGAGGGCACGGGCTTGCACCCGAATACCGAGCCGCGGCCGGTGGTGAAGCAGATGATGTTGCAACCGCCGGCCACCAGCCCCGTGATCGAGACGGGATCGTGGCCCGGCGTGTCCATGAACACGAAGCCGCGGGTGCTGATGGGCTCGCCGTACTGGAACACGTCCATCATCGGCGTGGTGCCGCCCTTGGTGACGCCGCCCAGCGACTTCTCGAACACGGTGGTGATGCCGCCCGCCTTGTTGCCGGGGGCGGGGTTGTTGTCCATCGCGTCGATGCCCCGGCAGTACCACTCCCACCACTTGTAGCGGTCGATGAGCTTCTTGGCCACGCCCTCGTTGATGGCGCGACGGATCAGGAGGTGCTCGGCGCCGTAGATCTCCGGCGTCTCGGCGAGGACGCCGGTGCCTCCGTACCGCACCAGCTCGTCCAGCGCCCAGCCCAGCGCGGGGTTCGCGGTGATGCCCGAGCTCCCGTCCGAGCCGCCGCAGTTGGTGGCGAGGGTCAGCTCCGACACCGGCTGCTTGCTGCGCCGCGCCTCGTTGGCCCACGGCAGCAGCTTGGCCACCTCGGCCACCGCCGTCTCCACCGTCTTCCGGATGCCTCCCGCCTCCTGGATGTTCACGAGGAACGGCTTCCGCTCCGGGTGGCCGGGCGCGGCCATGCGCTGCTTGTCCACCATGACCGCGGCCTGGTTCGTCTCGCAGCCCAGGCCGACCAGGATGTAGGCGGCCACGTTCGGATGCTTCGCGTAGCCGGCAAGCACACGCTGGAGGGCCATGTGGTCCTCGCCGAAGAGCTTGGTGCCGCAGCCGGACTTGTGGGTGATGGCGAGCACGCCGTCGATGTTCGGGTAGTCCTTCTGGACGTCCCGGAACCGGTCCTTCACGAACTGGCTGACGCTCGCCGAGCAGTTCACGCCGGAGATGATCGCCACGTAGTTGCGCGTGCCGACCCGCCCGTCGTCGCGCTTGTAGCCGTCGAAGTGACGCATCTTCTCGGGCGGGTAGAAGTCCACCGGCGTGACGTCCACGCCGATCTCGTAGCGGTCGGCGGACAGCTCGCCGATGCCCAGGTTGTGCGTGTGCACGTGGTCGCCCACCGCGATGTCCGAGGTGGCGAAGCCGATCACCTGGCCGTAGCGCCGGACCGCCTCGCCCGTTCCGCGCGCGCGGCGAGCCACCTTGTGGCCGGGCCGGATGTCCTGCCGCGCCTCGATACGGTCCGCCGTCCTCCAGCACGGTGCCGGCGGCGATCGGACGCTTGGCGATGGCAACGTCGTCCTCGGGCCTGAGGATGATGGCGAGCTCGGTGATCGCGTGGGTGGCCATGGACGCTCCTCCTGGGCGAGATCGGGTCGCCGCCGAGTCTAACACCATGGGGCGGGCACCCGGGCTTCGCCCGCCCGCCCCCTGCGGGCTTGGCACTCGGGGGGCGACGGCACGCGGGGCGCCCGCCCCCTGCGGGCCTGGCCTCGGGGGGCGACGGCAGCGGGGCGCCCGCTCCCTGCAGGCCTGGCCTCGGGGGGCGACGGCAGCGGGGCGCCCGCCCCCTGCGGGCCTGGCCTCGAGGCGGCGGCCACGGCAACGCGCGCGCCCCCCCCGGCGGCCTGGGTCTCGGGGCGACCACGGCAGCGCGGGTGTCCGCCTGCCGCGGCGGCGGCTTCGGGGCTGCGCGGCCTGCCTATCGGGGGCGGTAGGCCTCGATGGTGTCGAGGATGCGGCGGCGGACGGCGGCCCGGGTGGCGGGATCCGACAGGTCGCGGGCGATCGCGTCGTCCTCGATCTCGTGCATCTTCACGAAGCGCGGGGGCTGGCCGGGGGGCGTCTTCTCGGCGAACGGGGCGGCGCCGGCGAGGACCTCGTCCCACACCTCGCGCAGGAGGGCCCAGAACGCCTGGCGCGGCCGGGCGAAGGACTGGGCGGTCGCGCACTCGGCGTCGGGGAGCTTCACGTACCAGGTCTTGCCGAGCTCACGCACGAGCGGCCGGCGGCCCTCCGGGCCGTCGATGGTCTTGACGTTGTCCTGGCGCTCCAGCCAGCTCCCGCCGTAGGCGACGATGCGCGTGGTCCGCTGGAGCGCGTTGTAGTCCGAGCGCCGCATGTCGCGCGTCTCGCGGCCGGGCACCGGCGCGTAGTTCGCGCACGTCCACTCCGGATACGCGGTGTCGCTCGACCAGCGCGCCGCGCACTGATACCGCGGCCCCTCGTCGAGGTTGGTCACCCGCCTCGTCCAGAGACCCGGCGTGGCGCGGAGATCCTTCACGTGCCACACGTAGGGGCTCACGAAGTCGTACAGGAACGGCGCGTCGAGCTCCCAGTCCTCGGTCTGGTGCTTGATCGCGGTGCCGGCGCGGACGACGCCGTCGAGGCCGGCCAGGAACAGGATGCGCTGGAGGCGCACGCGGCGGGCCGACACGGGCTCGACAGTGATCCACTCCTTCGCCGACTTGTCGCGGTTGACGTCGTAGACGCGGGGATCGCGCGTGTAGCCCGGCGCCAGGCTGTCCGTCTCGACGTAGCTGTAGTCGACGAGGAAACATCCGGCCATGCTGTGGAGGGCCGCGAGGCCACGGTCACGCGCGGAGTCCGCAGCCCAGGTCGCCGCACCCCACAACGCGACGGGAACCAGCAGGGCCGCCGCCACCAGTATCCGGAGGAGCATCGATGTCCACCTCGTCTCGGAGATCGTCTCCCGTGGCTGGGTGCGCCGGGCGCCTGGCTGCAGGGCTACGTACCGTCGAGGGTCCTCCCGGCGCGCAGACCTGTCAATCGGCTGCGCGCCCTCCGGCGAAACCGCAGGAGGTCGCGGCTCACCGCCTCGGCGCTGAAGCGCTCCGACTCGAAGGGCTCCCCGAGCCACTCGATCAGCTCCCGCCGCCTGGCGTGGCGTGGGTTGGCCATCGCCTTGACCAGGTCGGTGTAGCCGGGGTAGCCGCCGCAGTCCTCGGGCGGACACGCCCGCGCGCCCGCGAGGCACACCGGGTAATGCTGGCCGGGCGCGGGAGACAGGATCTTCTCCACGCGGATGTCGTGCTGCCAGCCGTCGCCGAAGTCGTAGGTGTACTCGATCTCCGTCCCCACGGCGGGAGCGATGTCGGCCAGCGTGAAGCGGCGCTCGTTCAGGAACGTCGTCCTCGAACTCCTTCCACTCGCGCGCGCTGGTGCCGTAGCGGCGGCCGCCCACGACGAACTCGTGGAGGTGGTAGTTCTCCCATCCCATCACACGCTGGACCATGAGGTGGAGGCGATCGAGCGTGGTGCTGGCCGGGACCTGGAACCGACGCCAGATCGGCGGGCGGATCGCGCGGAGGGCGATCGTGAGCTGGTACACCATCGGCGGGCCGCCGCCTCGCACCAGACGTAGCCGTCCCCGCGACGTTCCCCGCATGCGGCCGCAGTATAGCAATCGCGCGCGGCGAAACGGGCTCGACGCGCGTTGACAGCTTCGGGGCGGGTGCCTAGACTCCGGCCCCGTGACGACGACCTCGTCCGAGATCGTGAATGGATGGCGAGACGGCACGCCGCGAGTCCGCAGAAGCGCGGTGTTGGCCCGCTTGCTGAAACCGAAACCCGCATTCCTTCACAACCAGTCCGAGGAGGCCTGACATGGCGACGCTACGGAACACGGTGAAAGAACGGCTGGCCGCGGGGCAGCTCGCGCTCGGCCTCGGACTCAGGCAGGCGCGCACGGTGGACATCGGGCGCGTGCTCGCCGCGTGCGGCTACGACTTCGCCTTCATCGACATGGAGCACAACACGATGGGCATCGACGTGGCCGCCCAGATCGCCGTGGCCTGCCACGACGCGGGCGTGGCGCCGCTCGTCCGCGTGCCCGGCTACGAGCACTACCTCGCCACGCGGCTCCTCGACGCGGGCGCCATGGGCATCGTGTTCCCCCACGTCGACACCGCGGAGCACGCGCGCCGGCTCGTGGACAACTGCAAGTACCCGCCGATGGGCCATCGCTCGCTCGGCGGACCCATGGCCCAGCTCGGCTTCCGCCCGGTGCCCCGCGCCGAGTCCACCGAGATCGTGAACCGCGAGACGCTGCTCGTGATGATGCTGGAGACGCCCGAGGCCATCGCGAACGCCGGCGCCATCGCCGCGGTGCCCGGCGTCGACGTGCTCCTGATCGGCACCAACGACCTCACCCTCGAGATGGGCATCCCGGGCAAGTACGACGACCCGCGCGTGGTCGACGCGTACCGGGAGGTCGTGGCCGCGTGCCGCGCGCACGGCAAGCACGCGGGGATGGGCGGCATCTACGACAATCCCTCGATGGAGAGGTACATCCGGCTCGGGGCCCGGTTCATCCTGGGCGGCAGCGACATCACGTTCCTCATGGCCGGCGCCCAGGCGCGCGCCGACTTCCTCCGGGGGCTGTCTCTCTCGTGAGCACCCGCGCATCAGACTGATGCCGAGCGGTGGGACGGTAGAGGCCCGTGGCGGTTATTGCACTCTGCGAGGGGTCATGAGCCCGGCGCGGCCGCTCGAGCGCGCGAGCGGTGCTAGACTCGCGGCCATGAGCCCACAGAGCGATCTCCGCGACGGCACCGTGTCGGCCAACGGCCTCACCTTCCACTACGTCGAGTCCGGGAATCCCGCGGGGCGGCCCATCGTGCTGCTCCACGGCATCACCGGGCACGCGCGCACCTGGGACCGGCTGGCCCCGGATCTCGGCCACGCCTTCCGGGTCATCGCCCTCGACCAGCGCGGCCACGGCGACAGCCACCCCGCCGCCGACGGCGACTACTCGACGGCGGCGATGGCGGGAGACCTCGGCGCGGTGGCCGACGCGCTCGGCCTTCACACGTTCACGCTCCTCGGCCTGTCCATGGGCGGGCGCGTGGCCATCGCCTTCGCGGGAACGCACCCGGCGCGAGTGGACCGCCTCGTGATCGTGGACATCGGGCCGGACATCCACCTGCCCGGGCGGGAGCGCGTGCGCAGCATGATGGCCGGCGCGTCGGAGCGCATCGAGTCGGTCGAGCAGGCCATGGAGTACATCCGGCGGGCGAACCCGCGCTACGACGAGGCGGAGCTCCGCCACCGCGTGACGCACGGCCTCAAGCGTCTGCCCGACGGCACGCTCGCCTGGAAGTACGACCGCGCGCTGCGCGAGATGATGCGGTCGGGCGGGCGGCGGGAGGAGATGGACCTCTGGGGGCCGCTCGGGCGGATCGCCTGCCCCACCCTGGTCGTGCGCGGCGCGGAGAGCGACATCCTCTCGCCGGAGATCGCCAAGCGGATGATGGACACGCTGCGCGAGGGACGCCTGGTGGAGATCCCGAGGCCGGCCACACCGTGCCGGGCGACCAGCCCGCGGCCTTCGCCGCCGCGGTCCGGTCGTTCCTGGGGGTCTGACCCCGGCCGCCTGACCCCAAGGGGGCGACGCTTCCCTCCGGCAGCGAACCGTCGACGCGGCCGCGGAGCTTCCGCGCCGCCTCCGCGCGCATCACCTGCATCGCCCGCGTCTCCTGGTCGGAGTAGCGCTCCTCCTGCCAGGGATCGGCGCGCATGTGGTAGCCGTTCAGCTCCCAGAACCCGGGCGGGTTCACGTCGAGGAACTCGAAGCCGCGGAGCCACTTCGCGCTCTTCCAGAAGTAGAGCTTCGGCACGACGAGGCGGAGCGGCCCGCCGTGCTCCGGCGTGAGGTCCTGGCCGTCGTGCTTCGTGGCCAGCAGCACGTCGTCGTCGAGGAGGTCCTCGATCGCGAGGTTCGTCGTGTAGTCCGGGTCGGCGTGGACGAGGACGTGCGTGGCGCCCGGCGTGACCCGGGCCCGGCGAAGGATCTCGCGGAACGGGACGCCCTCGAAGCGGTTGTCCAGGCGCGACCAGTGCGTCACGCAGTGGATGTCGCACGTGACCTCGGCGCGCGGCAGGGCCAGGAACTCCGGCCAGGTCCAGCTCACCTCCTGCTCGACCAGGCCGAAGCACCGGAACCGCCACGTCGTGGGATCGAACCGGGGCGTGAGCCCGTAGGTGAGGACGGGCCACTTGGTCGTGAGCACCTGGCCCGGGGGGGTGCGCGCCGCCTCGTCGCCGGAGGGCCGGGTCTTCACTCGCGAATCCAGGACTCGGCGAGCGGGATCTCGGCCGCGCTCCGGCCGTCCGCGGCCGGGGCGACGCTGGGAGCGAGCCGGAGCAGCCCCTCCACTTCCGACCGGCGGTAGAGGCGCTGGCGCTTGATCCCCTGCCGGTAGCTCTTGAGGATGCCGCGGCTCACGTACGCGTAGAGCGTGGCCGGCTTCACCTCCATGAGGCCCGCCGCCTCGTCTACCGTGAGGTACTCCTCGCCGTCGACGACCACCATGTCCCGATTCTAGCAGCGTTTTGCGGGCCCCATCCAGTCTGATGAAGTACCGTCTAGTAAAATCAATATAAATCATGTACGGTGCAGCCAAGGAGGAACCAGACCATGGACAGCACGTGGAAGGCAGGGCTGGAGGACGTGATCGCCGCGCGCTCGGCCGTCTGCACGGTCGACGGCGAGGCCGGGCGCCTCTACTACCGCGGGTATGAGATCGGCGAGCTCGCCGGCGTGGTCGGTTTCGAGGCGATCACGCACCTCCTGTGGTTCGGGGAGCTGCCCACGCCCGCCGAGGCCGAGGCCTTCGAGGGCGCGCTCGCGGCGGCGCGCGAGGTGCCCGCGCCGGTGCTGGCGCTCCTGCGCACGTTGCCCCGCGACATGCACCCGCTCGACGTGCTGCGCACCGCGGTGTCCCTCGCCGCCGGGTCCGACCCCGACGCGCAATCGAACGAGCGGGACGCGAACGTGCGCAAGTCGATCCGGCTGATGAGCCTGGTGCCCGCCACCGTCGCGGCGTGGCACCGCATCCGGAGCGGACGCGAGCCGCTGGCCGCCCGGGCCGAGGGCTCCCACGCCGCGCACGTCCTCCGGGTCCTCCTGGGGCGCGAGCCGGATCCCGAGGCGGCGCGGCTGATGGACGTGGCCCTCGCGCTGCACGCCGACCACGAGTTCAACGCGTCCACCTTCGCGGCCCGCGTCGCCGTGGCCACCCTGGCCGACCTCCACGCCGCCGTCGTGGCCGCCATCGCCACGCTCAAGGGGCCGCGCCACGGGGGCGCGAACGAGGACGTGCTGCTGATGCTGGCGGAGATCGGCGACCCCGCGCGGGCCGAGGCCTTCGTGGAGGCGCGGCTCGGCGCCCGCGCCGGGCTCTCGCGCCAGGAGCGCGGCGACCCCCGGGCGCGGATGCCCGGCTTCGGCCACCGCGTGTACAAGGTCGACGACGCGCGGGCCCGCGTGCTGCGCGGCATGGCCCGCGAGGCGGCCCGGGCCACCGGCCGCACCCGGCTCCACGAGGTCGCCGAGGGCGTCTACGCGGCGATGCGGGCGCGGACGAGCCTGCCCGTCAACGTGGACTTCTTCTCCGCGGTGGTCTACGACGCCCTCGGCATCCCGCCCGACCTCTGCACGTCGATCTTCGCCACCGGGCGCGTGGCCGGCTGGTGCGCTCACGCCCTCGAGCAGTTCGCGGACAACCGCCTGATCCGCCCGCGTGCCCACTACGTGGGCCCTGCCCCCCGGTCCCTCGCCGCTAGCGCCGTCCCGGGCTAGGCGGTTGTTTCCACTTCATTTCCATATGCGCTCGCCTCGCCGTCGGCTCGGCTCGCAAAGCCACCTACCCTGACACCCGCGCGTGCTTGGTCCCGTCCGCGCCCGCCACCTATAATGGTGGCGGGCGCCGGCACGGCGTCCGGGAGGGTGAGCTCCGTCATGAGCGACGACCGGAAGCTCGCGATGTTCATCGATTTCGAGAACATCGTGCGCGGGGTGAAGGAAGCCCAGTACAAGCAGTTCGAGATCAAGCTGGTCCTCGAGCGCCTCGTCGAGAAGGGCAAGATCATGGTGAAGCGGGCGTACGCGGACTGGAGCCGCTACCTCGAGTACAAGCGCCCGTTCCACGAGCACGCCATCGAGCTGATCGACGTCCCCCAGAGCCGCTACAGCGGGAAGAACTCCGCGGACATCCGGATGGTCGTCGACGCCATGGACCTCGCGTACTCCAAGCAGCACGTCGACACCTTCGCCCTCGTCTCCGGCGACTCCGACTTCTCCCCGCTCGTGTCCAAGCTCCGGGAGAACGACCGCTTCGTGATCGGGCTGGGCGTGAAGTCCTCGTCCTCCGAGCTGCTCGTCGGCAACTGCGACGAGTTCATCTTCTACGAGGACCTGATCCGCGAGTCGAAGAAGACCACCGCGCTGCGCGGCCTGCCCGAGAAGAAGGCCGAAGCCTTCGCCCAGCTCATCGAGGCGGTGCAGGCGCTCCAGCGCGAGAACAAGGACACGCTCTGGGGCTCGATGGTCAAGCAGACGATGATCAGGAAGAACCCCGCCTTCAACGAGACGTACTACGGCTACTCGACGTTCTCGAAGCTCCTCGAGGAGGCGGCCAAGCAGCGCATCGTCACCCTCGAGCGCGACGCGAAGAGCGGCACCTACATCATCACCTCGCTCGAAGAAGGCCGGGCGGCGTAGCCGCGTGACCCGGCCGCTCCTCCCCGCCCTCCTCGTCGTGGGGCTCTGGATCTCCGGGTGCTCCGCCCAGCCCGAGCCGTCCGCGCCCACCGCCGCGATCACCATGGATCCCCTCATGAGCCGGGGTCCGGCCACGGCGGCGGTGACCATCGTCGAGTTCTCCGACTACCAGTGACCGTACTGCAAGCGCGCCCAGCAGGTGCTGGGTCAGATCATGGCGGAGTTCCCGGAGAGCGTGCGGATCGTCTACAAGGACTTCCCCCTCGACTTCCACGACCGCGCGTGGCCCGCCGCGGAAGCGGCGCGCTGCGCGGGCGCGGGCGGCCGGTACTGGGAGTACCACGACCTCCTGTTCCTCGCCCTGCCCGCGTTCGAGCGCGACCAGCTCATCGGCTACGCGGGACGCCTCGGGCTCGATCGCGCGTCGTTCACCGAATGCCTGGACAGCCGGCGCTTCCGGCGCGCCGTGGAGGCGGACGTGGCCGAGGGCAAGTCCGCCGGGGTGCGCGGCACGCCGACCTTCTTCATCAACGGCCGGCGCCTCGTCGGCGCGCAGCCCCTCGAGGCCTTCCGCGACGCCGTGCGCGGCGCGCTCGAGGAGGCGCGACGGCGCTGAGGCGGAAATCTCCTTGCGGCCCCCGGGGCACTCCGGTAACGTGACTCATCGCGCCGTTCGCCGCCGCGACGGCGCTCCCGTGCCCGCGCGGGCACGGACGCACATCCCGGGCCCGGGATCGCTCCGCCGGGACTCGAACACGGAGGCTCGGACGACATGAGCGCGGAGCACTTCTGGCTGTCGGTGGGATTCCTCGGGCAGGCGTTCTTCTCGATGCGCTTCCTCGTCCAGTGGGTGGCCTCGGAGCGCAAGGGCGAGAGCATCGTGCCCACCTCGTTCTGGCTCTTCTCGATCGGCGGCGGCCTCACGATGCTGATCTACGCCATCTACCGCCTCGATCCGGTCTTCATCGTCGGACAGGCCGCCGGCCTCGTGGTGTACCTCCGTAACCTCTATCTCATCCAGCGTGGCGCAGCAGGGCTCCACCGCGCGGGCGCCAACGCGGCATGAGCCGGCCAGGAGCGACCATGGACGCGACGCAGTGGGGAGTGACGCAGAGCCGCCCGATCCTCATGATCCCGGGCCCGACCGAGCTGCCGTTCCCGGTGATCCAGGCGATGAACCAGCCGGCCACCATCCAGTACGACACGAACTTCGACGTGAACGTGCTGGAGCCGGTGACCCTCGGCCTCCGCGACATCTTCCAGGCCGGCCCGGGCGAGGTCATCATCATGCCGGGCTCGGGGCGCACGTCGCTGGAGGCGGGCGCGGTGTCGGTGATGGAGCCGGGCGACCGCGTCATCGTGATCGTGGCCGGCGTGTTCGGCGTGCTCATGCGCGAGATCATGACGCGCGTGGGCGCGGAGGTCACCGAGTTCGCGGTGGAGTGGGGCCGTCCCATCGACCTCGCCCGGCTCGAGCGGGAGATCGAGCGCGTGCGGCCGAAGGCGGTGACGATGGTCCACAACGAGACCTCCACCGGCGCCACCTACCCCGCCGAGGACGTCGGCCGCTCGTCAAGCGCCACGGCGCGCTGTTCTTCCTGGACACGGTCTCCTCGCTCGCCGGCATCGACGTCCGCACCGCGGAGTGGGGCGTGGACCTGAACATGACGGGCTCGCAGAAGTGCCTGGCCGCGCCGCTCGGCATGACGCTCGTCTCCGTGAGCCCGGCGGCGTGGGACGCCATGGAGCGGCGCAAGCAGCGCGCCTCGTCGCTCGTCTACGACCTGCTCCGATGGAAGGAGCAGTGGATCCCCGCCTCCCGCGGCGGCCAGGTGGCCGACGGGGCGGCGCGGCGCCAGCCCGTGTCGATCCCCACCCACCTCACCGCGGCGCTGGGCGCGGCGGTGCGCCTGATCCAGGAGGAGGGGCTGCCGCACCGCTTCCGCCGTCACGCGGTGGCGGGCGCGGCCTTCCGCGCCGGGCTCTCCGCGATGCGGCTCGAGATGTTCCCGGAAGCGGCCATCGCCTCCAACACCGTCTCCTGCTTCCGGGCGCCGGCGGGGATCGATCCCGCCGCGGTGGTCGCCCACATGCGCGACCGCCACGGGATCCTGATCGGCACCGGGCTCGACAAGATCCGCGCCTCGACGCTCCGCGTGGGCCACATGGGCATCACGTCGAGCCCGATGTACGTGCTGCCCACGCTCGGGGCCATCGAGATGACGCTCCGCGACCTGGGCTATCGCTCCGAGCCCGGCGCCGGCGTGTCCTCGGCGCAGGCCATCTTCTCGAGCCAGTCGTGATCGTCGTCCCCGACGACTTCCCGTCCGTCTTCCAGGGCAGCGCGGCCCACGAGCGGGCGAAGGCGCTCGGCGACGTGCGCGTCTTCATCGAGCGCGGGGCCGACGACCCGGACGAGCTGATCCGGCGCATCGACCGCGCGCGCATCGCGATCAACATCCGGGCCCACGCCCGGTTCAGCGAGGCGGTGTTCGCGGCCCGGCCGCACCTCAAGCTGGTCTCGGTGTGGGGCACCGGCACCGACAACGTCGACCTGAACGCCGCGGGCATGCGCGGGGTGACGGTGTGCAACACCCCCGGGGTCAACGCCTTCGCGGTGGCCGAGCACGCGCTCACCCTGATGCTCGCGGTGGGCCGGAAGATCACCACGCTCGACCGCGAGATGCGCGGCAACAAGTGGCCGCGCGAGATGCTCACGCAGATGCTGGGCAAGACCCTCGGCGTGTTCGGCATGGGCTCGATCGGCGCGCGCCTGGCCACGCTCGGCCGCGCCATCGGCATGGACGTGCTGGGATGGAGCGCCCTGGGTGACCAGGCCCGCATCCGCGCCGCCGGGGCGCGGCCGGCCGACAAGGACGAGATCCTCGGCGCAGCGGACGTGGTGAGCCTCCACGTCCGGCTGACGCCCGAGACGCGCGGCTTCATCGGACGGAAGGAGCTCGGCCTGATGAAGCCCACCGCCATCCTCGTGAACACCGGCCGCGGCGCCCTCGTCGAGCGCGACGCGCTGATCGCCGCGCTGCGCGAGGGCCGGCTCCTCGGCGCCGGCCTCGACGTGTTCCACCAGGAGCCGCTCGCCGCCGACGATCCCATCCTGGGCCTGCCGAACGTCATCTGCTCGCCGCACAACGCCGGACAGACGCCCGAGGTGGTCCGCGACGGGCTCCTGCGCGCCGTGCAGAACGTCGAGAGCTTCCTCAAGGGCAAGCCCACCGACGTGGTGGTCGCCCCCGTCAGGTAGCCCCCACCCGGATCGGCGGACGGCCGCGGCGAGCGCCGTCCCGGGAAGGCAGTCCAGCGATGCCCATCAAGACCGATCCCCGCTTCATCGGCCGCGCCTGGATGACCCCCGACGCGCCCGTCGTGGCCGGGCAGCACGGCACGTGGACGATCACCTACGAGGTGGGCGCCTACGGCTACGACGAGCGCGCGCGCCTCAAGATCGCCTCGCGCTTCGCCTCGGACTGGGGGCGCCCGCAGTTCACGCGCCCCGCGGCCGCGGAGTACACCACGGTGCGCCTCGAGAGCCGCGCCGCCACCACGGTGGCCGATCTCGCCTTCGAGCCTCGCGGCCAGGTCCGGCCGTGGTTCAAGTGCCTCGTCGTGTCGATCGCCGACGGCTCGCTCTCCGCCGGCGACCGCATCCACGTCACGATCGGCGACACGAGCGGCGGCGGCCCGGGCTCGCGGGCCCAGACCTTCCGGGAGCGGGGCTGCGAGTGGCGGCTCTTCGTGGATCCGTTCGGGACCGAGCTCTACACCGTGCTCGAGGCGTCCCCGCGCCTCGACGTGGTCGGCGGCGGCTTCCACCGGCTCGTCACGGTGGCGCCCACCACCGTGCGCCCCGGCGAGCCGTTCGACGCGCTCGTGAAGGCCGAGGACCTGTGGGGCAACCCGTGCGAGCGGTTCGACGGCGAGGTGGCGCTGGACGCCCCGGGCGTCGAGGGGCTGCCCGCGCGCGTGGCGTGGCGGAGCGGCGAGGTCGCGGTGGCCCGCCTCGCCGGGCTCCGCCTGGGCGCGGCCGGCGCGGAGGCGCGCATCGCGGCGAGCCACGCCGGCCATCGCGTCGAGTCCAACCTGATCCGGACCCTCGCCGCCGGCGAGACGCGCGCGTTCTGGGGCGACCTGCACGGTCAAACGCGAGCGACGGTCGGCACGGGGACGATCGAGGAGTACTTCGCCTTCGGTCGCGACGTGGCGCTCCTCGACATGATGTGCCACCAGGCCAACGACTTCCAGGTGACGGAAGAGGAATGGCAGCGCCTGCGCCGCGAGATCGACCGCTTCCACCAGGACGGCCGCTGCGTGATCTTCGTGGGCTACGAGTGGTCGGGCATGACCCCGGGCGGCGGCGACCGGAACGTGATGTACCGGGGCGACGTGGCCTCGCTCCACCGCTCGTCGCACGCCGAGGTCGAGGACATGTCGGACGCGGCGACCGACTGCTTCCCGGTGACCGAGCTGTTCCGCGAGCTGTCCGGGCGGGACGACGTCATGCTCATCCCCCACATCGGCGGCCGCTACGCGGACATCGTGGGCTTCCACGACCCCGCGCTCGAGCACGTGGTCGAGATCTACTCGGACTGGGGGCGCTTCGAGTGGCTGCTCGAGGACGCCCTCCGGCAGGGCCACACCGTGGGGGTGGTGGCCAACTCCGACGGCCACAAGGGCCGGCCGGGGGCGAGCCACCCCGGCGCGTCCACGTTCGGCGCATACGGCGGCCTGACCTGCGTGCTCTCGGACGCCCTCACGCGCGACGCCGTGTTCGACGCCATCAGGCGCCGCCGCTGCTACGCCACGACGGCGGCCCAGCGGATCCACGTGGAGCTGACCGTGGCCGGCCTGCCGATGGGCGCGGAGGGACGCGTCACGGGACCGGTGCGGATCGCCGGCCGGGTGGCGGGCACCGGCCCCATCGAGCGGGTGGACGTGTTCCGCGGGCTCGAGCGGATCGGAACGGCGTCGCCGTACTCCGCGGCCTCGGTCGAGGGCTCGCGCCGCTACCGCGTGGCGTGGGCGGGATCGCGCGTGCGGGGCCGTGACCGACTCACGGTCTGGGACGGGCACTGCGAGCTCTCGGCCGGGCGCATCCTCGACGCGGTGCCGTTCGCCATGGAGAACCCGGAGAAGGGCATCGCTTCGCTCAGCGACGCCAAGGTCCGCTGGATCTCCAACACCACCGGCGACGACGACGGCGTGGACCTCACGCTGGACGCCCCCGCCGGCGCCGTGCTGGCCTTCCGCACCCCGGTGCTGAACCTCGACGTGCCGCTGGCCGACCTCGCCGGCGGCGACACGCGCACCTTCCCCGCGGGCGGCGTGGACCTGCGCGTGTTCATGCGCCGCCTGCCCGCGCGCGACCAGACGCCGGAGATCCGGTTCGACGTGACCGACCCCACGCCGCCCCGTGGCGCCCGGCACGCGTACTGGATCCGCGTGACCCAGGAGGACGGAGCCCAGGCGTGGACGAGCCCGGTGTACCTCGAGGCGTGAGCGGGGCGAGCGCTGTTCCCGCCGCGGAGGGGGCGCGGCGCGCCCGCGCGGCCCACCCGGGCGGGCGCTTCGTGGAGTTCCCGGAGGCCGCGCTCGGACGATCGATCGGTGAAGCGGCGCGCGATCGTCTGCGGCACCTCGGGCGCCGCGCCGGGACTTCCTGACGTCGCGGACCTGGAGGCGTCGCCGATGCCGGCCAGTGCTCGCCTGGACGTGGCCGAGGTCGACGACGCCTGGCTACGGCGCGCCATCGACGCTCGTGGGGCGATGAAGGCGGCAGGACGGCGGCATCCGGACGCTGCTTCCAGCTCGGCGGCCAGTCGTGCTGGCCGCCGGATCGCGCCCGGCGCGGTGGCGTCGCGCTGGAGTCCTGCTCAAGACCCTGCTCCAGTCTCCGACCGTGGCCGAGATGGCGGCGGCCATCGTCCTGCACGAGGGAGAACGGCGGGGCGGCGCGGGAGCGCCTTCCGGTTGACGGCCCGCGCCCCCGCTGGCATGATCTGCGGGCTCGATCACGACGACGTGCGCCACGCCGCATGCACGCGGCGCCGGCCTGAGCGAGGGTAGCGCTGGACATCGTCCTGCAGCTGGTGCTGAACGGGCTCGCCGTCGGTTGCATCTACGGCCTGGTCGCTCTCGGCTTCGTGCTCATCTACAAGGCGACGGAGCTCGTGAACTTCGCCCAGGGCGACTTCATGATGCTCGGCGCGTTCTGCTGCTACATGTTCGTGGTCTGGTACGGCTTCGGCTACTGGGCCGCGTTCACGCTCGCCATCGCCCTCGTCGCCCTCTTCGGCGCCGCGCTGGACCGCGTGGTGCTCCGGCGGGTCATCGGCCAGCCCCAGTTCGCGGTGGTCATGCTCACCATCGGCCTCGGCGCCATCTTCCGGAGCTTCGCCTCGATGACGTGGGGCTCGGAGATCTACACGCTGCCCACGCCGTGGAGCGCCAAGGCCACCCGGCTCGGCGGCGTGGCGGTGAGCCACGAGTACGTGTCGATCATCGTGGGCACGGTCATCCTGTGCGCCGGGCTCTACGTGTTCTTCACGCACACGCGGGTGGGCGTGGCCATGCAGGCGGCCTCGCAGAACCAGCTCGCCGCGTACTACATGGGCATCCCGGTCAAGCGCGTGTTCTCCCTCATCTGGGCCATCTCCGCCGGGCGTCGCCACCATCGCCGGCGTGCTGCTCGCGCCCGTCTCGCTGATCGACATCAACCTGGGGTTCATCGGGCTCAAGGCGTTCGCCGCCGCCGTCCTCGGCGGCTTCGGGTCGATCCCCGGGGCGCTCGCCGGCGGCATCACCATCGGGCTCATCGAGCTGTTCTCCGGCGCCTACCTGCCGCAAGGCGTGAAGGACGTGGCGGCCTACGTGGTGCTGCTGGTCGTGCTCGCGATCCGCCCGCAGGGCATGTTCGGCTCGGTGGGACGGAAGAAGGTCTAGGGGCCCCGTGCGCTTCGTCTTCCGGACCTCCTACGTGCAGGACCTCGGCCTCTTCCGCGACGGCGTCCAGCGCAAGTGGTACGCGGCGCTCCTCGCCGGATGCCTCGTGCTGCCCTGGGTGGTTCCCGACTACCTGGTCGACGTGAGCCTCGTCTTCATCTACGGCATCTGCGGCGTCTCGCTGATGGTGCTCGCGGGCTACACCGGCCTCGTCAGCCTGGGCCACGCCGCGTTCCTGGGCATCGGCGCCTACGCCCACGTCTACTTCGTCCAGGACCTCCACCTGCCCTGGGTGGTCTCGATGGTCCTGGCCGCCGCCATCACCGCCGCCGTCGGCATCCTGGTGGGCCTGCCCGCGCTGCGCATGACCGGCGTGTACCTGACCATCGCCACGCTGGCCTTCGCGCTCATCATCCAGGAGGTCCTGACCCACTGGGAGACGGTGACGGGCGGCCTCAAGGGCAAGGCGGTGGCCAAGCCCATCGTCTTCGGCGTGTCGTTCGCGCGGAACGACGCGTTCTACTTCCTCTGTCTGGCCATGCTCATCGGCGCCCTCTGGCTCACCCAGAACCTGCTGCGCACGCCCACCGGGCGCGCGTGGGTCGCGATCCGCGACAGCGAGATCGCCGCGCAGTCGATGGGCGTCAACCTCGCCGCGTACAAGACGATGGCCTTCGCCTACTCCGCGGGCCTGATCGGGGCCGCCGGCGCGCTCTTCGCCCACAAGGTGGGCTACCTGGCGCCCGACATCTTCACCGTGCTGCTCTCGATCCAGTTCCTGCTGATGGTGGTGGTCGGCGGCCTCGGCAGCCTGCACGGCGCCATCTACGGCGCGGTGTTCGTGGCCATGCTCCCCGTGCTCATCTCCGAGACGCGCGACTCGCTGCCCGCCGGGCTCGGCCGGGTCGCCTCCGTGTTCGGCGCCGACGCGGGCAACGCGGTGGCGGGCGCGGTGGACCGCCTGGTGAAGCAGCCCGGGCTCGAGGCGGGCATCTTCGGCCTCATCCTGGTGCTGTTCATCCTCTTCGAGCCGCTCGGCATCTACGGGCGCTTCATGAAGCTCAAGCTCTACTTCTCCATGTTCCCGCTCTACAAGCGGGCCACGTTCAAGCGCCAGAAGACCTACATGCGCTCGGAGCGCCTGCGGTGACCGCGCTCTTCCGCGCCGAGGACCTCGCCATCAACTTCGGCGGGATCCGGGCCGTGGACGGCGTGACGTTCGAGGTGGAGGCGGGCCAGGTCTTCACGATCATCGGGCCGAACGGCGCGGGCAAGACGACGATCTTCAACCTGGTGAGCCGCATCTACGACTCCACGCAGGGCCGGCTCTTCTTCCGGGGCGAGGACATCACCCGCGTGCCCCCGCACGAGATCGCCCGGCGGGGCATCGCGCGGACCTTCCAGAACATCGAGCTGTTCGAGCACGCCACCGTGCTGCAGAACCTGCTGCTCGGGCGCCATGCCCATCGGAAGTCGCGGTTCCTCCAGGAGCTCCTCTGGCTGCCACGCGTGCGCGCCATGGAGATGGCCCACCGCGAGGCCGCGGAGAAGGTCATCGACTTCCTCGACCTGCAGCCGTACCGGGACAGCCTGATCGTCAACCTGCCCTACGGCGTCCGGAAGGTGGTGGAGGTGGGCCGCGCGCTCTGCGCCGAGCCGTCGCTGCTGCTCCTCGACGAGCCGTCCTCCGGCCTCAGCGTGGAGGAGACCGCGGAGATGGCGTTCTGGATCCAGGACATCCGCGCGCTCCTCGGGATCACGGTGCTCATGGTCGAGCACGACATGAGCCTGGTGTCCGCGGTGTCCGACCGCGTGCTCGCGCTGAACGACGGGCGGCCCATCGCCGAGGGCACGGCGCGCGAGGTGCAGGAGCACCCGGAGGTCGTCCGCGCCTACCTGGGCGGATGAGGGAGGACGCCATGCCCGACGCCCTCCTCAGCGTGAGCAACATCGAGACCTACTACGGGCCCATCATGGCCATCCGCGGGGTGAGCTTCTCCGTGCCCGCGGGGTCGATCGTCACCATCCTCGGCGCCAACGGCGCGGGCAAGACCACCATCCTCAAGACGGTGTCGGGCGTGATGGACCCCCAGAAGGGCACGGTGGTCTTCGACGGCCAGGAGGTGGCGGGCCGGGACCCCGACCGGGTGATGCGGCTCGGGCTCTCCCACGTGCCCGAGGGCCGCGAGGTGTTCCCGTTCCTGTCCGTGCGGGAAAACCTGCGGATGGGCGCCTACACCCGGCGGGACGCCGCGGGCGTCGCCGAGGACCTGGAGATGGTGTACGGCTACTTCCCCGTCCTCCGCGAGCGGTCGGAGCAGCGGGCGGGCCAGCTGTCCGGGGGCGAGCAGCAGATGCTGGCGATCAGCCGGGCCCTGATGGCCCGGCCCAAGATGATGCTCCTGGACGAGCCGTCGCTGGGGCTCTCGCCCAAGCTCGTCAAGGAGATCTTCGAGATCATCGGGCGGATCAACCGCGAGCGCGGCGTCACGGTGCTGCTGGTGGAGCAGAATGCTAACATGGCGCTGCACACCGCCCAGTACGGGTACGTCCTGGAGGTCGGCCGCATCGTCATGGAAGGGCCGTGCGACCAGCTCCGCGAGAAGGACGACATCAAGGAGTTCTACCTCGGCGCGAAGGAGGAGAGCGTCCGGGGCACGCGCCGCTGGAAGCGCAAGAAGACGTGGCGCTGAGGCCGGCGCGCCGCCGCGAGCGTCGCCGGAGCAACCGGGGACCCGGGGAGATCACGTCATGAGCATCGCCGTCACGCCCGCGCCGGCCCGGCCCGACGCGCCGCCCTGCACCGTCCTCGGCCAGGACACCCTGCCGCGCCTGTTCCGTCACGTGGTCGGCCTGCGCGGCGACGCCCCCGCCATGCGCGAGAAGGCCCTCGGGGTGTGGCGCGCCATCACGTGGCGCCAGTACGGCGACCGGGCGAAGCACGTGGCCCTGGGCCTCGTCGCGCTGGGCTTCCGGCCCGGCGACGTCGTCTCCATCCTCGCCGACAACTGCCCGGAGTGGCTCTACACGGACATGGGCACCCTCGCCGCGGGGGGCGTCACCAACGGGATCTACACCACCGACTCCGCCTCGCAGGTCGCCTACATCGTCAACGACAGCGGCACGCGCTTTCTGTTCGTGGAGAACGAGGAGCAGCTCGACAAGGCCCTCGAGGCCCGGCGGCGCTGCCCGACCGTGGTGAAGATCGTCGTCTACGACATGGACGGCCTCCACGCCTTCTCCGACGAGCAGGTGATGCCCTTCGCCGGGCTCCTCGAGCTGGGCGCGGCGTGGGAGCGCGAGCACCCGAGCGCCTTCGACCGCATGGTGGAGATCGCGCGGCCCGACGACCTCGCCATCCTCGTGTACACCTCCGGCACCACCGGCCCGCCCAAGGGGGCCATGCTGAGCCACCGGAACATCCTCTTCCAGCTCGACTACTCCGACTTCATCACCGACCTGCGGCCGGGCGACCAGCAGCTCTCGTTCCTGCCGCTGTGCCACATCGCCGAGCGCACGTTCACCGTGTTCAACCCCCTCCGCTCCGGCGCCACCGTGAACTTCGCGGAGAGCGTGGACACCGTGCCCGAGAACATCCGCGAGGTCGCCCCCGCCCTCTTCTTCGCGGTGCCCCGCATCTGGGAGAAGTTCTACTCCGCGGTGGCGCTCCGCATGCAGGAGGCGACGTGGCTCGGGCGGGCCGCCTACGCGTGGGCCATCGGCGTCGGCATGCGCGTGGCCGAGCACCGCCTCGCGGGGACGCGCCCGGGCCGCGGGGCTCTCCGCTCCTCCACCGCGCCGCCGACTTCCTGGTGCTCGACAACCTCAAGCGCTCGATGGGCCTGCACCGGGCTCGCGGCGCGGCCACCGGCGCCGCGCCCATCGCCCCCGAGCTGATCAAGTGGTACATGGCGCTCGGCATCGACCTGCGCGAGGTGTACGGCCAGACGGAGAACTGTGGCCTCGCCACCGCGATGCCCGCCGAGCGCATCAAGCTCGGCACGGTCGGCACCGCCCGCCCCGGCACCGAGGTGCGGCTGTCGCCCGACGGCGAGATCCTGCTCCGCGGGCCGCACGTGTTCCTGGGCTACTACGGCAAGCCGGACAAGACGGCGGAGACGGTCGTGGACGGCTGGCTCCACACCGGCGACGTGGGCGGGCTCGACGCAGACGGGTTCCTGACCATCACCGACCGCATGAAGGACATCATCATCACCGCGGGCGGCAAGAACGTGACGCCGTCGGAGATCGAGAACCAGCTGAAGTTCTCGCCGTTCATCTCCGACGCGGTGGTGATCGGGGACAAGCGGAAGTTCCTCACGTGCCTCGTCATGATCGACCACGAGATCGTGGCCCAGTTCGCCCAGGAGAAGAACATCCCCTTCACCAACTTCGCCTCGCTCTGCCGTGCGCCGGCGGTGCAGGAGCTGATCGGGGGCGAGATCGAGCGCGTGAATCGCCAGCTCGCCCGCGTGGAGACGGTGAAGAAGTTCCGCCTGATCGAGCAGATCCTGACCCCGGAGGACGAGGAGCTGACGCCGACCATGAAGCTCCGCCGCGCCTTCGTCAACGTGAAGTACAAGAACCTCATCGACGCGATGTACGCGGAAGCCTAGGCTCGGGAACCGATGAGACGGGCGACGGGTTGACCTGCGTCGGACGGATCGACCGAGTCCCCGACCGTCGGGATCCTCCGCCCTGCGAAGGCGCCCCGACGGCAAACCAAAAAGGAGAACGCATGACGATGTGGCTTCGAGTGGGAGTGCTCGCCGCCGCGCTGGCCCTGGCCGGCTCGGTGGACGCGCAGAGCGCGCGCGGCGTCAGCAAGGGCGAGATCGTGCTCGGCATGCACACCGACCTGTCGGGACCGGCCGCCACCTACGGCGTGTCGTCGTCCAACGCGGTGCGGATGCGCTTCGACGAGGTGAACGCCCGCGGCGGCATCCACGGGCGCAAGATCAAGCTGGTCGTGGAGGACACGCAGTACCAGGTCCCGCGCGCCGTCCAGGCCGGCAACAAGCTGATCAACCGCGACAACATCTTCGCCATGGTCGCGGGGCTCGGCACCCCGATGAACAACGCGCTGTTCAAGGAGCAGTTCGACGCGGGCGTGCCCAACCTCTTCCCGCTCTCCGCCGCCCGCTCGATGTTCGAGCCCTTCCACAAGCTGAAGTTCTACGGCGCCGCCACCTACGTGGACCAGGTGCGGGCCGGCATCAACTACTTCGTGACCAAGAAGGGCAAGAAGGCCGTCTGCGCCATGTACCAGGACACCGACTTCGGCAAGGAGGTGCTGGACGGCGTCCAGGCCCAGGTCGCGCACATGAAGATCAAGCTGGCCGAGACGACCACCCACAAGCCGACCGACCAGGACTTCACCGCCCAGGTCACCAAGCTGAAGGCCGCGGGCTGCGACCTCGTGGTCCTCGGCACCATCGTCCGCGACTCGATCGTGCCCTTCGCCACGGCGCGGAAGATCGGCTGGACCGACGTCGACTTCCTCGGCTCCGCCGCGAGCTACGACCTCTTCGTGGCCGGCGCCCAGGGCGGCGTCACCGAGGGCCTCTACGCCATGGGCCTCACCGACATGCCGTACCGCGACACCCTGAGCCCGACCGCCCAGGGCTGGTTCGACCGCTACAAGGAGCGCTTCAAGGTGGATCCGAACATCGGCGCGGTGTACGGCCACGTGGCCGCCGACCTGACGGTGGTCGGCCTCGAGCGGGGCGGCGCCGACCTGAGCCTGGACTCGTTCGTGAAGGGCCTCGAGTCCGTCAAGGGCTACCGCGACATCTTCAACGGGCCCGAGGTGAGCTTCGGCCCCAACAAGCACCAGGGCGCCAGCTCGTCGTTCCTCGCCGTGGTCAAGGGCGGGCGCTGGGTCCGGGTGACCGACCCCCTCGGCTTCTGATCGCTCGCGCTGGACCGCTCCCGCTCGTCCGCCGGAGACCGGCCGGACCGGTCTCCCGCGCGGCGGGGCGGGACGACCACCGCTGGACGGCGAGAGAGGAGCGACGATGGCCAAGAACGGCTTTCGCGTGATGGACAGCGACCTCCACACCATGGAGCCCGACGGGCTCTGGGAGAAGTACCTGGACCCGCCGTTCCGGAAGTTCGCCCCGCAGTTCGTGCGGAGCGCGGACGGCGCCTCCAACCAGCCGGTGATCAAGATCGGCCCGCTCGAGCTGGCCGAGATGTCCAAGCGCGCGCGCACCGCCGCCGTGGGCAAGGACCTCCAGCGCCGCGCCTTCGCCCGGCACCCTCACTACGAGGTCGCCCACGCCCGCGGCTACGACCCGGAGTCGCACGTGCAGGCCATGGACATCGAGGGCATCGACGTGGGCGTGCTCTACGGCACGCGCGGCCGGCAGGTGCTCATGCACGACGACCACCAGCCCGAGGTCGCCTCCGCGCTGGCCCGCGCCCACAACAACTGGACGCACGACTTCTGCCAGTTCCGGCCCGACCGGCTCCGCTTCGCCGCCCAGCTCGCGTTCCACGACATCCCGGGGGCGATCGCGGAGGCGCGGCGCGCGGTGCGTGAGCTGGGCGCGGTCGCCGTCATCGGCAACCCCAACCCGATCGCGGGCCGCCACATCCACGATCCCGCGTTCGAGCCGCTCTGGAGCGCCATCGAGGAGCTGGGCGTGCCCGTCGGGTTCCACCCGACCGGCCAGTCGTCGCTCGAGGCCGACCTCGCGCGCCGCTACCTGGACACGCCCAACGGCCGCGTCATCGGCGTGGCCGGCCGAAACCCCGTGGAGCTGATGATGGCCTTCGCGAGCATGGCCGCGGGCGGTGTGCTCGAGCGCCACCCCGGCCTCCGCTGCGCGTTCCTCGAGGGCACGTGCGGGTGGCTGCCGTGGTGGCTGTGGCGGCTCGACGAGGCGTGGGAGAAGTTCGGACCGGGGTCGGAGGTGCAGATCAGCCGGATGCCGAGCGAGTACTTCCACCGCCAGTGCTTCATCGCCACGGACTCGGACGAGAAGCCGCTGTCCCAGGTCATCGAGGCCATCGGCGACGACAACATCGTCGTCTCGACCGACTACCCGCACTCCGACGGGCTGTTCCCGGTGGCCATCGAGGAGTTCACGAAGCTGGAGGGCGTATCCGAGCGATCTAAAAAGAAGATCCTCTGGGACAATTGCGCCCGGCTCTACGGCTTTACGCGCTGACGTAGCCTCTTCCGGACCGGCGCGCCAGCAGAGGGGCGGCGGGGCGGCACTCGGGGTCGCGGGGTGACGTTGCACGCGTGCGCTGCCCCGCTGGGACTGGGCTCCATCCGGGCGCTCGGGGTCCGACGCCGGTTGGAGGGGAAGCACCCCTCGACCCCGAGTGCCGCCCCGCCGCCCCCCGCCAACCCGCTGGTGACTTCGGGGTGTCAGGCACTTGCGCAACGCCGACCGGCGGCGCCGTCGTCGGCGGTGCAACTTCGGGGTCAGGCACTCGCGCAACGCCAACTTCGGGGTCAGGCACTCGCGCCGCAACGCCGAACCGGCGGCGCCGTCGCGGCGCGGGGGAGCGCGCGTGGTGCTAGCCGGCGGGGCCCGCCCCCCGGCAACCCGCTGGTGACTTGGGTGCGCCTTACCAGGCCAGGGCGTAGGTGGGGCGGCGGGGGTCGGCGCCGGCCAGGAGCACGCCGGTGGCGGGATCGCGGCGCGTGACCACCGCGCCGATCCCGCACGCGCCGATCTCGTTGACCGCGTGGCCCAGGTCCCGAAGCGCGGCACGAGTGGTCTCGGGGATCCCCGGCTCGACGTTGAGCTCCCCCGGCCGGTACGCGCGGGGATAGAACGAGTTGACGAGCGTCTGCGTGGAGAAGCGGGGCGCCTCCACCGCCTGCTGCGGGTTCATGCCGAACACCAGCGTGTTGAGCACGATCTGGAGATCGGCCTGGGCCTGGTCGTCGCCGCCCGGGCAGCCGATCGTGACCGTGGGCACGCCGTCCTCGCAGATGAGGTAGCTGATCAGGGTGGTGCGCGGCCGCTTTCCCGGGACGAGACCGTTCGGGTGGCCCTCCTCGAGCACGAACATCTCGCTGCGGGTGCTGAGCGTGCAACCCAGCTCGGGCGCGAACGCGGACTTCCTGAACACCCCGCCGCTCGGCGTGAGCGCCATCATGTTGCCGTCGCGGTCGATCACGGCGATGTGCGTGGTGCCGTCGGGCACCGGCTCCGCCGGCGCGCCGAGCGCGGGCCGCATCGCGGCGCCGTTCACCGGCATCCCGTGCCCCCGCAGATCGCCGGGGGCGGGCGCCTCCGACGCCGCGCGATCCATGCGGATGAGCGCGGCGCGCCCTCGCAGGTACGCGGGCGCCAGCAGCTCGGCCACGGGCACGGAGGCACGCTCAGGGTCGCCGTAGTAGCGCTCGCGATCCGCGAACGCGAGCTTCAGGGCCTCCACCACGCGATGGATGTAGGCCGGCGAGTTGTGCCCCATCCCGCGAAGGTCGGCGGGGTCGAGCATGCCGAGCGCCTGCATGAGGACGGGCCCCTGCGTCCACACCGAGGGGCCGAGGATCTCGCGACCGGCGAACGTCACGCGCACCGGCGCCTCGATGCCCGCGCGGAAGCCGGCGAGGTCCTCCGCCCGCAGCAGCCCGCCCCAGAGCGAAGAGAACGCGCCGATGGCGGCGGCGACGGGCCCGCGATAGAAGCACTCGCGCGCCGCCGCGATGCCCGCGGCGCGGGAGCCGCCCGCGCCCGCGTCGGCGGTGACGAGGCGCCGGAGCGTGGCCGCGAGCGCCGGCTGCACGAACAGCTCGCCCAGCGCCGGCGTCCGGCCGCCGGGGAAGAAGACCGCGGCGCCCCCCGGCGGGTAGAGGTCGAACTGGCTCCGCGTCTCCGCCGCGCCGAGCACCCGGTGCATGTACTCGTACATGGGGAAGCCGCGCTCCGCGTACTGGAGGGCCGGGGCGAGCGCCTCGGACACCGAGCGGGTGCCGTAGGTCTCGAGCACGGTCAGGTAGCCGTCGACGGCGCCCGGCACCGTGAACGACAGCTCGGCCTTCGGGCCGGGCCCGGTGGGGATGCGATCGAGCCCGCGGCTCCGGAACGCGTCGATGGTCGCCAGCGCCGGCGCGACGCCCTGGCCGCTGAGGACGCGGACCTCGCTCCGGCGCGCGTCGTGGATCATCGCCACGCACTCGCCGCAGAGCGTGTAGGACGCGGTGGGCTCGACCACCGCCGCCGCGAAGCCCGCGGCCACCGCGGCGTCGAACGCGTTGCCCCCGGCCAGGAGCATGCGCATGCCGGCCATGGACACCAGCGGATGCCCGGACGCCACCACGCCCTGCGTGCCGGACACGACGGGACGCGTGGTGGACCAGTCGGCGGTGTGATGCTCCATGTCGTGGAAGGCGCCGGGCGATGGGCTCATGAGCTCGGTCTCCTCGGCCGCGATCGTGTCACAGCGTCGCGCGCCTCGTCAAAGGGACATCCGCGAGCACTCGACCATCGACCGCTACGACAAGCCGAAGACGGTGTGGGAAGCGGTGGCGCGCCCGCCGGCGCCGTGAGCCCGGCCGCCCCCGCGCTATACTCCCGGCGGGCGACGGCCCGGCGCCGAGAGCGCGGCCGCGCGACGGAGGGAATCCCATGCCCCAGGCGTCCGGACGACGGAAGAACGTCCTCCTGATCGTGGTCGACCAGTGGCGGGCCGAGTGCCTGTCCTACCTCGGCCACCCGACGGTACGCACCCCGAACATCGACGCGCTGTGCGCGGCGGGCGTGACGTTCAAGAACCACTTCACCCAGGCCGTGCCGTGCGGGCCTGGGCGCGCCTCGCTGCTCACCGGGCTCTACATGATGAACCACCGCGTGGTGCAGAACTCGGTGCCGATGGACGCGCGCCACACCAATCTCGCTTGGGAGATGCGGCGGGCGGGCTACGAGCCCGCCCTGGTCGGCTACACGACGACCACGCCCGACCCGCGGGTGACGCCGCCCGAGGACCCGCGCTTCCGGAACCTCGGGGCCCTCATGCCGGGCTGGCACCCGGTGGGCCCGTGGGAGCCGGAGAAGGCGCCGTACTTCAGCTGGCTGCGCGCCCGCGGCCACGCCGTGCCCGACGATCCCGAGGACATCTGGCTGCCCGCCGACGGACCGGGCGCCGGGGCGACGCGCTCGCCCTCGCGCATCCCCGCCGAGCTGTCGGACTCCGCGTGGGCCACCGACTGCGCGCTCACCTACCTCTCGGGTCAGCGGACGCGGCCGTGGCTCCTGCACCTCGGCTACTACCGCCCGCACCCGCCGTTCATCGCCCCTGCCCCCTACCACGCGCTCTACGACCCCGCCACGGTCCCGGCGCCCGTCCGCGCCGCCTCCGCGGAGGCGGAGGGCCGGCAGCATCCGCTCCTCGCGTACTACATGAAGGCGGTCAAGCAGTCGAAGTTCTTCCGCGACGGGCGCGGGCTCGGCTCGGCCATGTCGGAGGACGAGGTGCGGCTGATGCGGGCCGCGTACTACGCGCTCATCAGCGAGGTCGACGAGCACGTGGGCCGCGTCATCGCCTTCCTGCGCGAGACCGGACAGTGGGACGACACGCTCGTGGTCCTCACGTGCGATCACGGCGAGCAGCTCGGCGACCACCACCTGCTCGGCAAGCTGGGCTACTTCGACGAGAGCTTCCGGATCCCGCTGGTGATCCGCGACCCCGTAGCGGAGGCGGACGGAAGCCGCGGCCGCGTGGTGGAGGCGTTCACGGAGACGATCGACGTGATGCCGACGATCCTCGAGTGGGTGGGCGCGCGGGTGCCCCGCCCCTCGGACGGGACGTCGCTCGCGCCGTTCCTGCGCGGGGAGACGCCGGAGAACTGGCGGCGGGAGGTCCACTACGAGTTCGACTTCCGCACCTACTTCGGCGACGTGCGCGAGCGCGCGCTGGGCCTGCACGTGGACCAGTGCTCGCTCGCGGTGATCCAGGACGCGCGGTACAAGTACGTCCACTTCGACGCGCTGCCCCCGCTCTTCTTCGACCTCGAGGCCGACCCCGGCCAGTTCCGGAACGTGGCCGGCGATCCCGCGTACGCGTCGCGGGTCCTCGCCTACGCCCAGAAGATGCTGAGCTGGCGCCTGCACCACGCCGAGCGCACGCTCACGGGCTGGAGCGCGTCGCCCGAGGGCCTCGTCGACCGCAGCGCGGCCTGACACGCCCAGACGTCATCCCGACGCGCCACCCGCGAGGCCGGCAGCTCGGGCGCGCCGGCATTCGGCGGGACGCCGACCCTCCTCAGGCGGCCGGGCGGCGGCCCCGTCCGCCGCGGCGGCGGCGGCGCGGCCCTCGGCGGTCCTGCGCCTTGGCGGCCGCCGGGGACGCCGTCGCGGCGCGGGCCGCCACTGCGGCGGTCTTCTCGTTGCCGGGGCCCGGCGCCTCGTCGTCCTCCTCCTCGACCTCCGGCCTGGGCGGGCGGTGACGCGAGGGCTGGATCTCGGGGGGCAGGATCGGCTGCGCCTCGTCTTCGTCCAGCCTCTCCTCGTCCAGCTTCTCCTCGTCTCGCGTCTCCTCGTCTCGCGTCTCCTCGTCTCGCTTCGCCTCGTCTCGCTTCGCCTCGTCCGGTTTCTGGGGCGCGGTGTCCTCGGCCGAGATCGGGACGGCAGCGGCGGCAGCGGGGGTCTCGCCGGTGAGCGTGATCATCCCGCTCGGGCTCACCGACAGCTCGCGGATCCGCCGGAGCCGCGTGATGAGCCGGGGCGATCCCGGCGTCCGCGCGAAGCCGCGCCGCTTCAGCTCTCGCGCCAGCGTGTCGATCAGGATGGCGCGCCCGCGCGCCTGCTGCACCAGCTCGCGGATCACGTGGATGATCTCGTCGTGGGGCGCGGTGTGGGGCTCGGCGGTGTGGGGCTCGGCGCTGCTGGCCGCGGCCACCGGGGCGAGGGCCGGCGCCGGCGCGGGCGCCGCCGGACGCGGCTCGGCCGCCGGCCGCGGCGCCGAGGCGGGCGCGGGCATCGGCCGCCCGTGGGAGCGTCCGCGCCGCCGACCCCGGTACCGCGCCGACGAGGCTGGCGCGGGCGCGGCGGGCTCGGGCACGGCGGGAGATCCTGAGAGCATCCGGTAGGACAGACGCTGGAAGTCGATCCCGAGCGCCGTGGCCACGTCGCCGACGGCGTCGAACGCCCGGTCGTCGGAGACGATCTGGATGCGATCCCCGGGACGGGCCGTGCCGAGCCAGACGCCCGCGCTCACCGCGATGCGCAAGTCGCTCCAGTCGCGGACGCCGGTGGCGGGTGCGCTGTGGACCAGGTGCGCGCCGTGCCGGGACAGGAGGCGCGCGATCTCGTAGCCGATGACGCGCCAGTTGCCGACCGCGACGAAGTCCGTCCGGGAGCCGACGCGGTCCAGCGCGAGCTGGCGCATCACCCGCTCGACGTGCGGCACGTGGCTCGTGTTCTCCACGTCGAAGAAGATGGCGCGCCGCGAGGTGGGCCATGGCCGCTCGGGCACCACCACCACGCCGCGCGCGGCGTGCTCGACCTCGGGCGTGGCGAGCGCGAGGCCGTCGGGCAGCTGCGGCGGCGCGTCGTCGGCGGGCAGGATGTCGATCGGCCCCGACGGGTCCGCGAGGACGAGCGGGGGAACGGCAAGCTCCATGGGGAGCGGGGGCGGCGGCGCCTCGGCGACGGCGGCGCGAGCCCGGCGCGGCGATGCCGGCCTGGCCGCGCGCGCCGGCTTGGCCGCGGGCGCCGGCTTGCCCGCGGGCGCCGGCTTGGCGGCGCGCCGGCGGGGACGCCGGGGGACGGATTTCTTGCTCATCGATGTTCTCCAATCATGTGGGACGCGGCGACTCCGGCGATTCTACACCGGGCCGCGCCAGCCGGCCCCGGTTCGGCGGGCCGATCGGCGTCCGCGGCTTGACGGGTAGAAGGCGCGGCGGATAGAGTGCTCCGGAGAGCCGACCAAGGAGGATCGCCATGTTCCGTGATCTCGTGACCTCGGTGGAGACCCTGCGCGGTATCGTCGGCGGCGAGCCGAGCGAGGTGGCCCGGCGCAAGGAGCTGGCCGCGCTCGACCCGCACGCCCGCTCGTTCATCGCGCATTCCCCGTTCCTGCTCCTGGGCACGTCGGACGCCGCCGGCCACTGCAACGTCTCGCCCAAGGGCGACGCCCCGGGGTTCGTCCGCGTCCTCGACGACCACCACCTGGTGATCCCCGACCGGCCGGGGAACAAGCGCCTCGACGGCATGCGCAACATCCTGGCCAACCCGCACGTCGGCGTCATCTTCCTCGTGCCCGGCAACGACTTCACGCTCCGCGTGAACGGGCGGGCCGTCATCACGCGGGAGCCCGAGCTGCTCGGCGCGCTTGCAGCAAAGGGCAAGACCCCGCTCCTCGCCATCGGCGTGGAGGTCGAGGAGGTGTTCCTCCACTGCGCGCGCTCGTTCCGCCGGGGCCGGCTCTGGGACCCCGCGGGGTGGCCCGGGCTCGAGGCCCTCCCCTCGATGCCGTGCATGCTCTACGACCAGACGAACGGGGCCATGACGCTCGAGGCCCTGGAGGCGCGCAACGCCCAGTCCCTCGTGAACCTGTACTGACCAAGTTGTGACGCAATGCGGACCTTGACCTCACCGGGCGGGCAACGCCACGATTCTGCGTCCACGCGCCGTGCCGTCGTGGCATCGCGTCGCCTCGACTGAAAGGCGCTCGTGCAGTTCGGCCTCTACAGCTCGATCGCGAATCCACCGCGCGGCGAGCACCTGGACCGCTGCGTGGACGAGGTCATCGCCGAGGCGCAGCTCGCGGAGGCGAGCGGCTTCGACTCCTGCTTCTTCGGCGAGCACCACCAGGATCGTGACGGCTTCCTGCCCTCGCCCCTCGTGGTCGCCACCGCCGTGGCCGCGCGCACCGAGCGGCTGCGCGTGGGCACCTCGGTCATCCTGCTGCCGCTCCACCACCCGGTCCGGGTCGCCGAGGATGCCATCACGCTCGACATCGTGTCGAAGGGCCGCCTCGTCCTGGGCGTGGGCATCGGCTACCAGGAGACCGACTTCCGCGCCTTCGGCGTGTCGATGGCGGATCGCGTGGGACTGTTCGAGGAAGGCGTGGAGATCCTCCGCCGCTGCTGGGCGGGCGAGCGCTTCTCCTTCCGGGGCGCCCACCACACGCTCGAGGACGTGCAGATCACGCCGCGGCCGATCCAGCGGCCGGGGCCGCCGCTCTGGTTCGGCGGCAGCGTCCCCGCCGCGGCCCGCCGCGCCGGCCGCATGGCCGACGGCTTCGTGGGCACGCCGAGCACGACGCTCGAGAACACCCGCCGCCTGATCGACGCCTACCGCCAGGCCGCGGGGGAGGCGGGGCGGCCCGCCGAGATCGTGCTGATGCGCGACGCGTGGGTCGCCTCGACGCGCGCCGAGGCGGAGGCGGTGTACGGTCCGGAGGTGATGGCCGCCTACCGGTACTACTGGGAGCACCGGCTCGCCGAGTTCAAGAACGTGCCCCCGGACGCGCCCTTCACCCTGGAGAGCCTGGCCCCGAACCGGATCATCCTCGGCGATCCGGAGGCGTGCGTGCGCGAGTTCCGCCTCTGGCAGGAGGTGACGGGCGCCAGCTACTGTCTCCTGCGTCTCCGCCATGCCCACTCCGGCGGGCCCGCCCACGACAAGATCCAGGGCGCCATCAAGCTCTTCGGCGACCGCGTCCTCCCCTACTGCCGCTGAGCGCCGGCCGGGTCCGGCTCGAGCGGCTACTCCGCGAGCCACACCCCGTCGAGCTGCTGGTTCAGGAAGTGGCTGGGCGTCACGATCCAGCCGCGCACCTTCGAGTTGTGCGCGACGATCCGGTGCCACTGCAGCGTGTAGATGTAGTGCGCCTCCTCGTCGAGGAGCCGCTTCTCCAGCAGGCGGAGCAGGCGCTTGCGCTCCTCCGGGTCCGCCGCCCGCGACTGGCGGATGAACAGGTCGTCCCACACCGGGTCCTTGTAGCGGCCGTAGTTGTTGTCCGAGATCCCGGTGGACTGGAACTTCTGGAGATCGGTGTCGGGCTCCACGACGAACCCGCAGTTGGCGTCGCTCGCCACGTCGAAGTCCCCCCGCCGCATCAACGAGACGTGGGCGGAGGCCTCGATCACCTCCTGCTTGACGTTCAGGCCGATCTGGCGCCACTGGTCGATGAGCCAGATGGCGACCGGCTCGTAGGGCTGGGGGATGCCGCGGTTCTTGAACGTGAACGAGAACCCGTCGGGCACCCCGGCCTCGCGCAGGAGCCGGCGCGCCTCGGCGCGGTTCGCCGCGATGTCCCGCCCGTAGCCCGCGAGCTTCTCGAGCTCGGCGGGCGGCGTGGCCCACGGCGTGCCCGGCACCTGGATCCCCGCGACCTCCTTGACGACGGCGATCCGGGACAGGTTCTTCGAGCCCTCGTAGCGGTCCAGCGCAAGGGTGAGCGCCCGGCGGACGCGCTTGTCGTCCCAGGGCTTCTTCTCGTGGTTGAAGGCGACGAGCGAGATGCAGTCCCACGGGCTCTCCTGCACCGTGATCTTCGGCCCCAGGGCGGCCACCAGGGCGTCGCGGTCGGCCGGGCTGAAGCTCCGGAACTGGATGTGGGCCCGCTCGGCGCGGATGGCCGCCACCTGCGCGGACGACGACGACATGAAGATCGCCCGGTACCCGTCCAGGTACGGCTTGCCCTTGTCCCAGTAGTCGGGGTTCTTCTTCGCGACGACGTGTGAGCCCTTCACGTGCTCGACGAACTTGAAGGCGCCCGTGCCCATGACGTTCGTCTCGTGCCAGCGCGGGTCCTTGGCGAGGATGTCGGCCTTGAAGATCCAGTTGTACGGCGAGGCGAGGTTGGTGAGGAACGACGACTCCGGCCACTTGAGCCGGAACACGATCGTGTGCGGGTCGGGGGCCTGGATGGCCTCCACGGCGTGGTAGGCGCCCTTGCGCATCGAGATCAGGCCGGCCCCGGGGAACACGATCTTGTCGTAGCTCGTCTTGACGTCGCGGGAGGTCATCACGCTCCCGTCGTGGAACTTGACCCCCTGCCGGAGCTTGAGCGTGTACGTGAGCCCGTCCGGCGCGATCGTCCACGACTCCGCGAGGTCCCCGATGGGCCGCGTGCCCGTCTTGTCCGTGGGGTCCATGCGCAGGAGCGTGTTGTAGAAGGGCGCGAAGGGGTGAACCATCCCGAACGTGCCCTCGCGATGGCCGTCATACGACGGCGGCTCCGAGGGGACGAGGAACACCAGCTCGCCCCCGGAACGCGGGCGTTGCTGGGCGTCGGCAGGGCGCTGCTGGGCGTCGGCGGGACCGGCGGTCAGGAGGGCCGAGGTCAGGGCGACGAGGATCGACAGCCAAGAGGATCGGATCATGGCGCACCTCCGAGTCGGGAGGGATCGTGGGGCCGGATCCAGGAACGAATCGCTGCAGAACGGTCTTGTGGCCCGTACCTTAGGGCCCGTGCTCCGCCCTGTCAAGGGAATGGCGTCACGTCGAGGCGGCGAGCGCCCCTCCGTCGACCACGATCTCGGTGCCGCTGATCCAGGACGAGTCGTCCGACGCCAGGAAGAGCGCGCAGCGGGCGATGTCCTCGGGCTCCCCCACCCGCCCCAGCGGGATGCCGCGTCCCGCCGCCGTCTCGCGCTCCACCCCCTCGACGATGTCGGCGGTGAGCCGGGTGCGGATCGTGCCGGGGCAGATCGCGTTCACGCGGATGCGGTCGGCGCCGTAGCTGGCGGCCATCGCGCGGGTGAGGGCGAGGACGGCGCCCTTGGACGCGGCGTATGCGTGGCTGGGCCGGCCTCGCGAGCCGCGGAACGCCGAGACCGACGACGTGTTGACGATGGACCCGCCGCCGGCGGCCCGGAGATGCGGCACCGCCGCCCGGCTCACGAGGTAGATCGCGCGCACGTTCACGTCCAGCGCGAGGTCCCACTTCTCCAGCGGGATCGTCTCCACCGTGCCACCGACCACCATCGTCCCGACCCCGGCGTTGTTGAACAGCACGTCGAGGCGGCCGTGCGCCCGCATCGCCGCCGCCACCACCTCCGCGCAGTCCTCGGGCCGGGCGAGGTCGGCCACCACCAGGGCGCCGTCGCCTCCCGCCGCGCGCACCTGGGCGAGCGTCTCCTCCAGCTCGGGGCGGCGGGTGTCGACCAGCGTGAGGCGGGCGCCGGCCCCGGCGAAGAGCCGGGCGGTCGCCCGCCCGATCCCGGTGGCCGCGCCGGTCACGATCGCCGACCGGCCGTCGAGAGATCGAGTCGTCATGGTCCGGTCGATTATAATGGCCGAGCGATCTCCGCCAGTCCCCCACTTCCGAGGAGGGGGGATGTGACTGAATGGCGAGCCGGCACTCCGCGTGTACGCAGGGTCGCGGTGTTGACCCGCTCGCCGATGTCGGAATCCGCATTCCTTCACACCCGGGAGGGCACACATGATCCAGGCCAGGAAGCTCGGCCACGTCGTCCTGAAGGTCCGCGACGCCGCCCGCTCGAGGGACTTCTACACCCGCGCGCTCGGCCTCAAGGTCGCGCACGAGGACCTGGAGCGGGGTGCGGTGTTCCTCTCCTTCGGCAAGGAGCATCACGACCTCGCCCTGTTCCAGGTCGCCAGCGGCGAGCCGCCCGCCGCGAGCGCGCCGGGCATGCACCACATGGCCTGGCAGCTCGGCAGCTTCGAGGAGCTGCGCGCGGCCTACCAGGAGCTCAAGGCGATGGGCTTCGCGGTGGAGTCCACCGCGGAGCACAACGTGACGCGGAGCGTCTACTTCCCCGACCCCGACGGCAACCGCGTGGAGCTCTACTGCGACATGGTCGAGGACGGCTTCGAGACCATGCGCACCGTCGGCCCCCGTCGCGACCCCCTCGACCTCGAATAGCCCGGCGCGCAACCCCGGGGTCAGGCACTCGCGCAACGGGGTCGGAGGCGCAACCCCGGGGTCAGGCACTCGCGCAACGCGATCCCGCAGGACACCATCGGGGATCGAGGAGGGATGGAGTGACGCTGGCGGGGAAGGTGGCGCTGGTCACCGGGGCGAGCCCAGGTAACCCCAGGCGGACGCCAGGGTGACCCCAGGCTGACCCGGCGGCTGGATCCCGCGTGAACCCGACGCTCCCGATGAAGCTCGCGACGTCCGTGGTGGGGAGCCACGGGCTGCCCGGCTGGCTCTCGCTCGCTCGCGAGGCCATGCAGGCCGGCCGGCTCGGCCCGCTCGACCTCCGCGAGCTGATGGAGGACGCGACCCAGGCGGCCTTGCTGGACCAGGAACGCGCGGGCATCGACGTGCTCAGCACCGGCGAGATGATGCGGGTGCGCTTCATCGTCGGCTTCTACGAGCGCCTCACCGGCATCCGGCCGCTGCCTGCGCCGCGGCAGCTCGGGCCGCCGCTCTGGGACACCCACACGCCCTTCGAGGTGATCGAGAAGATCGCCGCCCCCCGCGGGCTCGGCATCGTCGAGGAGTTCACGCTCGCCCGCTCGCTCACCAGCCGGCCGCTCAAGGCCACGGTGCCGGGTCCCTACACCCTCCTCGTGCCCCTCCGCCTCCGCGGCGGCTATGCGGACAAGGACACGCTCCTCGCCAACGTCGTCGGCATCGTCAACGCGGAGTGCCGCGCCCTCGTGGCCGCGGGCGCCCAGTTCATCCAGATCGACGAGCCGCACCACGGCATGTACTCGGGGTCCGTCCACGACGTGACCCGCGGCGTCAACGGCGCCGTGGAAGGCGTGGAGGCCAAGATCGCCGTCCACGTGTGCTTCGGCAACCTCTACGGCCGGCCGTTCAGCGCGGTGCGTGACTACCGGAACGTCTTCCCCACCCTGGGCGACCTGCGCGCCTCGCAGATCGTGCTCGAGTTCGCCAACCGGGGCATGGACGACCTCGCGCGCCTGAAGGACTTCCCGCGCGACAAGGAGCTGGGCGCGGGCGTCATCGACGTGAAGGCGTTCAAGGCCGAGACCGCGGCCGACGTGGCCGCGCGGATCCGCGCGCTCCTCGAGCACGTCCCCGCCGAGCGGCTCTGGGTCAACCCGGACTGCGGCTTCTGGGAAACCCCGCGCTGGGTGGTGAAGCAGAAGCTCTCCGCGCTCTGCGAGGGCGCGCAGATCGTCAGGAACGAGCTCGGCGGTTGACCGGCACGGCGCCCGACGGCCCCGCTTCCGCCCCGCGACGCGGCTCACCCCCTGCCGGAGGATCGGACATGACAACCAGACTCCTCACCCTGCTCGTGCTCGCGCTCACCGTCGCGCCCGCGGCGGCCCAGCCGCGCGTGGGCCTGTCGATGGCGGCGTCGCCCGAATCGGTGGGCCTCTCCCGCGAGCGACTGGCCCGGATCGACGCGGTAACCCGCGAGCACATCGAGGCCGGCATGGTCCCCGGCGCGGTCATCCTGATCGCCCGCGGTGGCCAGGTCGCGCACCACGTGGCCCTGGGATTCCGCGATCGCGCGGCGAGCCAGGCGATGACGCCCGACGCGCTGTTCCGGATCTACTCGATGACCAAGCCCATCACGAGCGTGGCCGTCATGATGCTCGTGGAGGAGGGCAAGCTCCAGGTGTCCGACCCGGTGGGCAAGTACCTCCCCGACCTCGCGAAGATGAAGGTCGCGGTCGAGAAGACCGACGCGAGCGGCGCGAAGACGGTCGAGCTGGTCGAGCCGCGCCGGCAGATGACGGTCCAGGACCTGCTCCGCCACACGTCGGGGCTCACCTATGGCGGCCGCAACGACGGGCCCGTGGGCCGGCTCTACCGCGACGCGCGGGTCGGCAGCCGCGACGACAGCGTCGCCGAGATGGTGACGAAGCTCGGGGCCATTCCCCTCGTCCACGCTCCGGGCACTCGCTTCGAGTACAGCGTGTCCACCGACGTGCTGGGGCGCCTCGTCGAGGTCGTGTCCGGCAAGAGGCTGGGCGACTTCTTCGAGGAACGCATCTTCCGGCCGCTCGGGATGCGCGATAGCTTCTTCCAGGTGCCGGCGGACAAGGTGGGCCGCCTGGCGCAGCCGTGGCAGCGCCCCGGCGGGCCGCCGATGACGCCGCGGTTCGATCCCACCGCGCCCGCGCGCTTCCAGTCGGGCGGCGGCGGGCTCGTGTCGACGGCCACCGACTACCTCGCCTTCGCCACCATGCTGCTGAACGGCGGCGAGCTGGGCGGCGCCCGGATCCTCGGGCGGAAGACCGTCGAGTTCATGACCTCGGACCACCTCGGGACCATCCCGGTGGAAACGCCGGGACTCGGCTTCGGCCTGGGCTTCCAGGTGCGCCGCGACGCAGGCATCGCCGGCATCGCGGGCTCGGTGGGCGAGTACGGCTGGGCGGGCAACGCGGGCACGCTCTTCTGGGTGGATCCGCGCGAGAAGCTCATCGCGATCTACATGGTGCAGGTGTCCGACTTCGATCGCGTCGCCCTCCGCAACCAGTTCCGCACGCTCGTGGAGTCCACGATCGTCGATCCGCCCGCGCGCTGAGCGGGTCGCGCGGCGCGAGTGGCGACGGCCACGGGCCAACGCATCACGTCGGTCTCGCGCCGCGGGTCCGTCGACATTCTTGGCACGTGTGCGCTCGGACTCTCGACGAGGCCCGGCAAGGCATTGAAAATCCTGGCACGCGTGAGAAGGCCCAGGTCTTGCACATATCGCTCGCGTCGCCGCCGGCATGCGATACCGCGCAGCCCGGCAGGCGAATCTGTAGCGGGTGCACGTCACTAAACGAAATCGGGAGGCAGTGTTGACAAAGAGAAGCAGGGGATGGGTGCTGGCTCTGGCGGCCGCACTCGTGATCGGTCACGCCGTGGCCGGCGAAGCCGTCGACTTCAACTGGCGGCAGGAGGGCGGGTTCGAATTCGGCACGGGTACCTTGATCGGCGGCACAGGCGGGCCCGGCGGGGCGGGGCCGGTGGGAGGCGATCCTGGCCATGGCGGGCTCGTGTTCGCCAACCTCCAGGGCGGCGGCGCTCCTCTTGGCACCTACAGCACGATCTCTTGGGGTTGTTCCCCTGACGGCAACAACGGCGGCGGCGCGTCGAATTGCGCCAACGGCGGAGTGAATGCCAGTGCGGTCGGCGCTGACCAGTCGGGGGTCCTGGGTCGGAGCTCCCTCATCCTCACCACGTACGACAACTCGACGAGCCCCAGCGCGGCCTCGGGGCCCGACTTCAGCCCGGACGGTATCCTGAGAGACGACAATCGGTGGGTCGTGATCACGCGGACCGACCACCTGAACCGGGTCATCGACAACGAGAGCAACCACCTGAACGGCGTCAACATCACGACGAACCTGACGATCGACGCCAATCCCACCTTCGCCGACGACACCAACACGATCCCGATCACGTTCATCGAGACGCCGAACTTCCCCGGCAACCCCGGCGCTTGCGCCGCGCCGAACCCGCTGGGCTCGGCCTGCGACGACATCTTCACCTTCGACGCCAGTGACTTCGGCGCTCAGCAGTTCACGTCCGACGGCATTCTGTACCTCCTCGAGTTCTCGCTTGCTCCGACCCCGGCGTGCAGCGAGGTTGTCTCGGTGACCGGGACGCTCACCGTTTTCCAGTGCGCAGACAGTCCCCTGCACCGTGTCGCCATCGACTTCGAGAACGGTCAGGCGTGGGCGATGGAGACGTTCGACAACTCCTTCCTCGCGATCATGCGGATCCGGCCGATCCCCGGGCCCGCCTCGCTCGCGCTCATCGGGCTCGGGCTCGCGGGCTTCGGCCTCCTCGGCTGGAAGGGTCGCAGCCGCAAGTAGCTCTCGGGCAGGCGATCCAGTCGGAAACACCGGGGGCGGCCACATCGGCCGCCCCCGATTCTTTTGTGTCCCCTCCAACCGCGATTCGCCGTTCGTAGAACTTGCAAAGCGAGCCGTCTGAGGATATTGAATTCGATCATGTCCACCGGGAATCTCTCCCGGCTCGATCCCGAAGAGGTCGCGAAAGCCGTGACGGATTTCATCAACGCCAACATCATGGCTCGGGCCCGTCCGGTGAAGCCCGACGACGATCTCGAGATGGCTGGCCTCGACTCGATGGCGCTGCTCAAGGTCTTGCTGTTCATCGAGGCTCAGTACGGGTTCTGGATGCCCGACGAGGATCTCGTCACCGACAACATCAGAACCGCGCGCGCCTTCGCGGCCTACATCTGTCGACGCGGCGCGTGAGCACGTCCCGCGTCCGCCGGCTGCCCCTTCGCGGCGCCGATCTCGTTCTGCTCGCGATGCAGGCCCTCTGGAAGCCCGCGCGCGTGAGCAACAACACGATCATGGTTGTACAGTGCGATGGGCCTCTGGACCCCCGGCGCGTCGAGCGGGCCCTCGAGCGATTCCTCGACTTCTGCCCGTGGCCGTCGGCCCGTCTGCGTCGCCGGCTGCCGTGGGGGCCGCTTCACTGGGCCGCCGGCGCGCGCGCGACCTTGGCCGCGCCGCCCGTGCGGCACCAGCGCCTCGGCGCCCCCGAGACACTCGGCCGCGAGCTCGAAGCCGAGCTCAACGCCGCGATCGATCCGCGCCGCGAGCCGCCGCTGCGCTTCGCGATTCTCCACGGCGCGTCCGATGCGGCGGGGGCGCCGAGCACCCTGGTCGTCACCTGGTTCCATCCGCTCATGGACCCGCGCGGCGGACAGAACTTGCTCGCGCATCTGGCCCATCTCGACGAGACCGAAGGGCGCGCGCCCTGGGGAGACACACCGCCGGTCTTCGTCGCCGAGCCGGATCCCCGTCCGCTGAAGGAGCGCGGACGACTCGGGCGCCAGAGCCAGCGGTACATGCGGACCTTGGTCCCCGAGGCGCCGGTGTCACCGGGTACGGGGCTGACCTCGCCCGGACGGGTGCGCCTCGAGCGGGCGAGCTTCGTCGGCGACGTTGAAACCCTCGACGCCGTTCGTTCGACACGCGAGGTCTGGTGGCGCCTCGCCGTGGTCGGCCGTGCCATGGCCGATCTGTGGGGCCGGCGCGGCCTCCCGGACCGGCCGTTTCTCCTCCCCGTTTCCGTCGACCTGCGGCTCAAGGGCGAGCCCGGAGCGACCTTCGGCAACGTGCTGGCCTTTCACTTCGCGCGGTTCAAGCCCTCGGAGACGGCCGACGTTCGGCCGGCTCGCCCGAGCGCTGCGCGGCCAGATGACCGACGCCCTCCGCGACGGACAGGTCGACGCCAACGCGGTGGCGATGGAATTTCTGAAGTACCGTCCGCTCTCGCGGATGCTGCGCGATCTGCCCGGCACCGCAACTCGCGAGACGTTCTCGTTCAACTTCGCGGATCTCGCGGACTTCCCGCCGGCGCTGGAGAAGCTCTTCGGCCGCCGGGTCGTCAACGCGTACCACGCGCCGTCCGTGCTGCCCCGGCCGGGAATCGGCGTATTCTTCAACCGTTGCGGAGTCACGAACAACCTCGTCGTATCCTGGGTCGAGGGTGCGATGAAGGTGGAGGAGGTGACGCGCATCATCGAGGCGATCCGCGAGGGGATGGGATGGCGAGCGGCCCGCTGAGCTACGACGTCGTCGTGGTCGGCGGCGGCGCCTCCGGATTGGCCGCCGCCGTGACGGCCGCGCGCGCGGGGGCGCGGACCGCCCTCGTCGAGCGCTACGGGTTTCTCGGGGGCATGGCGACGGCGGGCATGGTGAGCACGATCTGCGGCCTCTATCTGACCTCGGCCGCGGGACCGCCGGAGCCGCTCAACGCGGGGTTCGCCGACGACTTCGCGCGCCGGCTCGCCGCGATGCCCGGCTGCGGCGAGCCGCTCCGTCGGGGCCGGACGCACGTCCTGCCGTACACGCCGTTCGCGTTCGCCTGTCTCGCCGACGAGCTCACCGCCTCCGCCCCGGGGCTCGACGTCTACCTCCACACGTTCCTCACCGGGGTCGAGACCAGCCCGGGCCGCGTCGACGCGGTGCGCGTCGCCACCTGGGAGCGCGTCCTGGAGCTGGCCGCGCGGGCCGTCGTGGACGCGAGCGGCGACGCCGCCGTGGCGCATCTCGCGGGCGCGGCCACGGCGACGACGCCGCTGGCCGAGCGCCAGCTGCCGTCACTGGTCTTCGTCCTCCAGCGCGTCGACACCGAGGCGCTCGGGTCGGGGCCGCGCGTGGCGCTCTTGCGCTCTCTGGTGACCGCCGAGCAGGAGGGCCGCCTGCCGAAGGGCGCGGCGAACCTCGCCCTGGGCCCGTCGCTCCAGCCCGGCGAGATGGTCTGCAAGCTCACCCTGAGCGGCATCACCGATGAGCTGCCGGCGAGCCGCGACTTCCTGACCGTCGCGGAGCAGGAAGGCCGCAAGCGCGCCCTGGCCGTCACGGAGTTCCTGAAGACCTTGCCCGGGTTCTCGCGGGCGTTCGTCTCTCACGCGGCGCCGCAGGTGGGCGTGCGCGAGAGCCGGCGCGTGATCGGGCGCTACCAGCTCACGCGCGACGACGTGCTCAGCGGGCGCGCGTTCGACGATGGCGTCGCCCGGGCGAGCTGGCCCATCGAGCTCTGGGAGGAAGGCCGTCTCGGCGCCACGTACGAGTGGCTCGACGACCGGGCGCACTACGATATTCCGCTTCGTTGTCTTCAGGCTCGCGACGTCGAGAACCTCTTCGTCGCCGGCCGCTGCATGAGCGCTACGCACGAAGCGCTGGGCTCGGCGCGTGTGATCGGCACGTGCCTGGCGGCCGGGGAGGCCGTCGGTCGGGCCGTCGCGCGCTGCGCGGAGGCTCGATGAACCTCGCCGAGATCCTGTTCACGACGGCGGCGCGACACTCGCCGCGGCGAGCGATCACCGACGTGCGGTCGGGCCGATCCGTGAGCTACGGCCAGCTCGCCCGCGAAGCCGAGCGGGTCGCCGCGTTCCTCAAGGCCGAGGGGGTCGAGCCCGGCCAGCGGATCGGGCTCCTGGCCCCGAACGATCTCACCTATCTGCCGGCGGCGTTCGGCTTGCTCGCCGCGGGCGCGTGCTTCGTCCCGCTCGCCAGCAACCTCACCCCCACGGAGATCGCGGAGATCATCCGCGAGGTGCAGCTGAACGGCTGCTTCTCGTCGCCGAAGGCGGCGCCGCTGCCGAGCGCGCCCGGCCACGCGGACGTGTCGGCGCGCCGCGCGGTCGTGAAGGGCGGCGAGTGCGACGGCTATGCGTTTCAGTGGATCGATCACGGCGCCGAGGCCCCGCCGGAGTTCGCCACGCTGAACGCCGCGTTCATCCGCTTCACGTCCGGGACGACCGCCCGGAGCAAGGGCGTCGTGCTGTCCCACGAAGCGACCGCCGCGCGCGTCGAGGCGTCCGATCGCGTGCTCAAGTTCAGCGAAGAGGATCGCATCCTCTGGGTGCTGCCCCTCGCCTATCACTTCGCCGTCACGATCACGGCGTACGTCCGCGCGGGCTCCCACGTCCTGCTGTGCTCCGACACCCTGCCGAAAGCGATCGTGGACGGCGCCCGCCGCCTCCGCGCGAGCGTGCTGTACGCGGCGCCCCTGCACTTCGAGCGCATGGCCAATCTCGGGCCGAGCGAGCCGCTCTCGAGCATTCGCGTCACCCTCTCCACCGCGGCGCCGATCTCGACCGCGGTGATGGAGCGCTTCGAGTCCGTCTATGGTGTTCCGGTCGGCCAGGCCTACGGCATCATCGAGGCGGGTCTGCCGTGCATCAACCTGGGCACGGAGGGCCTGCCCCCCGCCTCGGTGGGCCGCCCCGTTCCCGGCTACGCCGTCGCGGTCTACTCGGACGAAGGCGCACGCTTGCCCACGGAGACGATCGGCGAGATCGCGGTGCGGGGCGACGGGCTCTTCTCCGCCTACTACTCGCCGTGGCGTCTTCGCGAGCAGGTCGAGAACGACGGCTGGTTCCTCACCGGCGACCTCGGCTTCCTGGACGGGTCGGGAGCCCTCCACCTGAAAGGCCGGAAGAAAGCCCTCATCCTCGTCGCCGGGCTGAAGTTCTTTCCCGAGGAAGTCGAGGAATGCATCAACCGGTTCCCGGGGATCAAGGAATCTCGTGTGTTCAGCCGGCCGCACGCGCATATGGGTGAGGTTCCCTGCGCGGAGATCGTGATGGAGCCGGCCGGCTGCGACGTCGACGCCCTGAAGACGCATTGCGCGCGCGAGCTGTCCTCGTACAAGGTGCCGCTCGAGTTCACGGTCGTGGACACCGTCCCGAGAACCCCCAGCGGCAAGATCCGCCGATGAGGGTCGCGATCGTCGGGGCCGGTCCCTCGGGCGCCGCCCTGGCGCTTCTGCTGGCGCGTGAGGGCGCCAGGGTCACCCTCTTCGACGACGGTCGTCGGCCCGAGCTCCTTGTCGGCGAATCGCTCGTGCCGGCGGCGGTCCCGATCCTCCAGCGGCTCGGCATCGAGGAAGACACCGCCAGCTTCAGCCGGGTGAAGCCGGGCGTGTCCTTCATCTGGTCGCCGGCCGACCGCTTCAGCTTCTCGTTCGCGCGGTTCGCGCCCGGCGTGTTCCCGTATGCCTACAACATTCCGCGCCCGAGATTCGACGACGCGATGCTCGCGCGCGCCATCGCGTGCGGTGTCGAGCGCGTCGTGGCTCACGCACGGCTCACGCCGATGAACGACAACGGGCGCGAGCTCGGGCTCGCCCCCGAGACCCTGGCCGCCGCGCCGTCGCTCGAAGGCCGGCAACCCGACCTCGTCGTCGACGCGACCGGACGGGCGCGCCTCGGCGCGCGCGCCCTGAACATCGCCGCCCGGTTCGGACCGCGCAAGGACGTCGCGCACTTCGCCCACTTCGAGAATTTCTCCTGGGACGATGCACCCGGTCAGGTGCTGATCCGGCGGCTCGAGGCCGGCTGGAGCTGGTGCATCCCCCTGCAAGACCGACTCTCGATCGGGATCGTGCTGGGCCGGGACGATGCCGCTCGCCTGGGCGCGAGCCCGGCCGAACGGCTCGAGCGGGCGATCGAGGCGGACGCGTGGCTGTCGACGATCGGCGGCGGCAGCAAGCGCGTGACGTCCGTCGCGACGTACGCCAACTACCAGCTCATCTCGCAGCGAGGCCTCGGCCCCGGCTGGGTGATGGTCGGTGACGCGTTCGGCTTCGTCGACCCGATGCTCTCGCCCGGCGTGTTCCTGGCTCTACGCTCGGCCGAGCTCGTGGCGGACGCGCTCGGGCCGTTCGCGAAATCGGCGCGGGCGCCCGCGGCTGCGGAAATCGAAGCGGCGCTCCGGCCGTACGCCGCCGCGCAGACGGCGATGCTGGCGGCCTGGCTCGATCTGATCGCGACGTTCTACGACGGGCGGATGGCGGCGCTCTTTCGCGCCGGGCGCGACTGGATGTCGAGCGGCACCACTATCTTCAAGAGCGCGGCCCAGAACCACATCGAGCGCCACATCGCCCTGCAGGCCTCCGGCGCGGGCACGCTCCGCCCCTACAGCCGAGGCCTTTTGCGCTTCATGGGCCGCTACGGCCGACGCGGCATCGACCCCACCTCCCTCGCGATCCGCTAGATCACTCCGACGCATCTGGACCCCTACGACACGCGGATTCGGCGATCCCGGGCCCGCCTCGCTCGCTCTCATCGGGCTCGGGCTCGGCCTCCTCGGCTGGAAGGGTCCAGCTGCGAGGAGGCGCCCGAAGGCACGCGACAGTCGGCGTACATCGGGCTGCCGACGTTGAGCCGCCGGTGCTCTGAGGGCGCCTCCAGACGAAGCAGGTCGGGGCCTTCTCGAGACGCGGGACGGCGAGGGCGGCGGCGCAGGCGATGGCGAGCAGCGCCAGGCCGTTCACGCCGAGCGCCGCGCCCACGCCGAGCATCGACGCGAGCGCGCCCACCTGGAACTGGCCGAGCGGCGCCATGCCGATGGCGACGACCCAGGCGCCGCCGGCCCGCCCGCGCTGCCCGCTGGGCACGGCGAGCTGGATGAGCGTCTGGGCGAGGACATCCGTCGTCGCGCCGAGCGCGTTCACCGCCAGCAGGATCAGCGCCACCGTCGTGAACGTCGGCGCCAGGCCCAGCATGAGGAGCGGTGGCGCCGAAGCCGATCAGCACGGCGAGGAACGCCACGCCGTGGCCGCGCGCCGCGCCCAGCCGGGAAACGACCGCCACGCCGATCACGCCGCCCGCCTGACGCGCGCCCGTCAGGACCCCGAGGCCGCCCGGCCCCACGTGGAGCACGTCGCGCGCGAGGCTCGGGAGCACCGCCTGGTGCGAGAAGCCGAACATCTCCGCGGCGGCGGTGAGCGCCATCAGCGAGGAGAGCGTCGGGTCGCGCCGGACCATCGCGAGGAAGCCGACCACGCCGGCCAGCACCGAGCCGGCGCGCGCCGCCTCGTCCCTGGGCCGCGGCGGCGCGGGGAGCACGGCGACGGCGCAGCCGAGGTAGCCGGCGGCCACCGCGAGGTAGGCCGCGCCCGGGCCGTAGCGGGCGAGGAGCGCGCCGACGGCCAGGGACCCGGCGAGGCCGCCCACCCGCGAGGAGAAGCCGACGAGCGCGATGGTCTCGACGAGACGGCCGGAGCGCGCCACGTCGTGCGCGAAGCCCTGCCGCGCCGTCTGGTGGAAGGCGCGCGCCAAGCCGCCGAGGAACGAGAAGAGCAGCAAGGGCTCGATGGAAAGCCGCCCGATCAGCGCCAGCAGCGCCAGCGTGCCCGTGGTTCCGGCCAGCGCGGCACCTGTCAGCTCGATCAGCCGCACGCGATCGACCTGGTCGGCGATCACGCCGGCGGGCACGCCGAAGAGCAGCAGCGGCAGCATCCGGAGGCCCAGGGCCACGCCCACCATCAAGGGAGAGTCGGTGAGCTCGAGCGCGAGCCAGCCGAGGACGACCTGCTCGCCCACCATCCCGAAGGAATGCAGGAGCGCGCTCGCCCCGAGACACCGCGACGCGGGGTCACGCCACCACCCCGGGGCCGCGGTCGCGCTCACGATCCGGGAGTCTAGCGCACGCGCCGCGGTGAGCGAAGATCCGCGCGCGCCGCGCCGGGATCACGGGGACCGGGCCGAATGGCGACTCGGGCCGGCGCGGGCCCGGGCGCTCCGCCCGCCCCTGACGCGATGCGAACCGGGTAACCGCGCGAAATCGCGCCCTCTCGCGCTGGCACGTCGTATGCCTCTGGGTCGAGCAGGGCCGCAGCAGGACGGGCCGGCACTCGAACCAAGGAGGAGGGGCCAGACATGCTACGAAAGCTGATCTACTTCGCCGCGCTCGCCGCTCTGGTGGCCGTGCCGACGCTCGTGCCCGCGGAGGCCTGGGCGGGGAACCATGGCTACTACCGGCAGGGGTACGGCCATCAAGACTGGCGGGACGCCCGCGACTACCGGATCATCACGGAGCCCAGGGTCCAGATCCAGATCCAGCACCGGCACTACCATCCGGGACACCGCCACTACAATCCGTACGTGTACGTGGCGCCGAGCCAGCCGATCTGGGTGCCCGCGTCGTGGCAGTGGAACGGCTACCAGTGGGTGTGGGTCCAGGGCTACTGGAGCTGGTAACCCAGCGGCCCGGGACGGGAGAGGGCGCGCCCGTTCGGGGCGGGCGCGTTCTCTCCTAGTCTTTCCCGTCGCCCTGGACGACCGTCCGGGCGGCGAGCAGGCGATCGATCTCCTCCGGTGTGTAGCCCGCCTCCCGCAGCACCTCCACCGAGTGCTCGCCGAGCCCGGGCGGAAACCGGGGCGGCGTCTTGGCCTCCCCGTCCAGCCAGACCGGGCTCGCCACGGTGAGGCGCGCCCCGGCGCGCGGGTCGTCGATGGGAACGAGCGCGCCGCTCGCCACCATCTGCGGGTCGTCGCGCGCGTCGTCCACCGTGCCCACGACGCCGAAGGTGAGCCCGTGCTTGTCGAGCGCGGCCCGCCACTCCGCCCACGGACGCGTGGCGAACACGGCGTCGAGCACGGGCACGAGCGCACGCGCGTTGGCGCGGCGGGCCGGCGTGGTGGCGAAGCGCGCGTCGCCGGCCAGGTCCGGGCGCTCGATCGCGCGCAGGAACTCGCGGCCAGTCCCGGTCCTCCGCGAGCACGTTCAGGAGGAACCAGCGTCCGTCGCCGCAGCGGTAGAGGTTCGCGAGCGCGCTCGCCGCCTCCTCGCGCGGCGGGCGCGGCTCGACGCGCGCGCCGCAGAGCGCGGCCTGCACCTGGATGGCGTTCCACCAGAGCCCGTTGGCCATGAGCGAGGTCGACACCATGCCGCCCTGCCCGGTGCGCTCGCGCCGGTAGAGCGCGGTCATGATCGCGGCGAACAGGCTGACGCCGGTGGGATGGTCGCCCATGCCGGGCAAGGAACGCGGCGGCGGCGCGTCCGGCGAGGCGCGCACCAGGTCCATGAGCCCGGTGCGCGCCCACAGCGCGGTGGCGTCGAACCCGCCCTTGGCCGCCTCGTCGCCCTGCTCGCCGTACGCCGTCACCGACGCGTAGACGAGCCGTGGGTTGAGCGGCGCGAGATCCTCCCAGCGGATGCGCAGGCGCTCGCGCGAGTCGAGCGGCGAGTTGGTCACGAACACGTCGGCGCGGGCGACGAGGCGGCACAGCACGTCCCGCCCCGCGGGCTGGCGCAGGTCGAGGGCGAGGCCGCGCTTGCTGCGGTTGTCCACGATCCAGCGGTAGTTGTACGGGCTGTCCGCCACGCCGGGGCCGCCGGTGCGGTGGCGGTAGAGGTCCCCGTCGGGCGGCTCGATCTTGATGACGTCGGCGCCCAGGTCCGCGAGCATGGTCGTGGCCACCGGGCCGGCGATGAAGCTCGCGGCGTCGATGACGCGGAGGCCGTCGCAGAGGCTCATGGCATCCCCGGCAGGTCCACGCGCGCGTAGTAGCGCGACTCGCCGAGCGCGTCCACGCGCTCCCAGAACTCCGGCTGCGCGGCGAGGCCCAGCTCGTTCAGGCCGGCCTGCTGGCGCCAGATGCACCACGACTCGGGATGCCGGCGGCTCGCCTCGGCGAGCCAGTGCGCGGCTTCGTCCGTCTCTCCCCGCCGTAGCAGGTGCTGGCCCAGCCGGAACATGGCGTGCGCCGTCACCGAGCCCTCGGTGGGCCGCGGCAGGCGCGATCGCGCGGCGTCGGACGCGAACGCGGCCGGGCTCTCCGGCCCTCGCCGGACCCAGTCGCGGATCGCGTCCAGGTAGGTGGACTTCGCGTGCGCGGTGGTCTGCGCCACCGCCTCGGGCACCTCCCGGGTCTCGCGGTTCATCTTCCGGAACCCCTCGTAGGCGCCGGCCGGCTCGGCCGGACGCACGATGCGCCCCGCCTCGTCGATCCAGACCGCCTGCGGCACGTTGACGATGCCGTACAGCTCGGCCAGCCGATGGTCGCGATCGATGACGCTGACGTAGGTGGGCCGGGCCGCCTCGATCCACGGCAGCGCCGCGCCCTCACGGCTGTCCATGGCCACGGCCACGACCATGAAGCCAAGATGGGCCAGCTCCTCGTAGAGCGCCTGCCACACGGGCAGGTCGCGCCGGCACCCTCACCAGGAGGCCCACGAGACGAGGAGCACCTTCTTGCCCCGGTGGTCCGAGAGCGAATGCATGCGCCCCTCGGCGTCGGGCAGCGTGAAGTCCGGGGCCTCGAGCGAGGCGAGGGCGGCCGCGCGCTCCTGGGCGCCCTCGCCGAGCACCCAGGCGTCGCCCCGGTTGCTCCGCACGACGGGCTTGCCCAGGAGACGCCAGAGCGCGGCCACGTCGACCCGGCCCCCACGGACGATCTCGCCTTCGCGGCCCGGCGGCAGCGGCACGCAGACCAATCCCTTGCAGAGCCCCTCGGGCTTGACCGCCCAGCCCGTCAGGGCCAGGGCATCGTCGGCGGGCAGCCACAGCCCCTGGCCCGCCGCCTCCGCCCGCGGCGCCTCCACCTGTCCGTCGTCCGTCAGCACCGTGATCATTCGCCCCTCCGCATGAATTCGTTCCCTCCGTCTCGGCCTGGGTGACAATGCGCCGTGGCCACGATGACCTCCCCGGACCTCGGCCGCGCGAACGCGAGCGTGCCGGGCCTGCGCTACGCCCTGGCCGCCGCGTGCTTCTCCGCGCTGTGGGCGTCGTCGTTCGTGGCCATCAAGATCGGCGCTCGCCGACTGCCCGCCGCTGCTGCTGATGTCCTCGCGATTCCTCCTCGCCGCCATCGTCCTCTTCACCTCCGCGTGGGTGGCCGGCGTGCAGTGGCCCGACGGCTGGCTCGAGTGGCGCCGCATCGCGCTCCTCGGCGTGCTGAGCAACGCCCTCTACCTGGGCGTGAACGCGCTGACGCTCCAGTACCTGGACGCCGGGGTGAGCGCTGTGCTCGCCAGCAGCAACCTCCTGCTCCTCGCGCTGGTCGCGCCGTGGGCGCTCGGCGAGAGGTTGACGTGGACCAAGGCCGTCGGCCTCGCCGCAGGCGGGGCCGGCGTGGCGTGGGTCATGTGGAGCCGCGGGGGGCCAACCAACCCCCCGGCGGCCATGGCGGTCTTCCTGGCCGCCGTGGTCTTCATCGTCGTCGCCACCGTGCTCTTCAAGCGCTGGACGTTCGTCGCGAACCTCGTCGTGGTCTCGGGCGGCCAGTGTCTCTTCGGCGGCCTGCTGCTCCTCGTGCCCGCCCTCACGCTCGAGTCCGTCTGGGACGTGCGCATCACCCGCGACCTCCTCATCGCGCAGGCCTACATGGTCGTGATGGTCTCCGGCGTGACCATGCTGATCTGGCTCTGGCTGCTCAGCCGCGGGCGCGCCACCCGGGCCAGCGCCTACTTCTTCCTGAACCCGGTGTTCGGCCTGCTGCTCGGCGCCGCCCTGCTCCAGGAGCGCGCGAGCGCCGCCGACCTCGCCGGCGCGGCCGCGGTCGCGCTCGGGATCTACCTGGTCCAGCGCGCCCGATAGCGCCGCAGCCGCCGCTGCCGGCGTCAGGCGGCCGCGGCGACCCCGCCGAGGCTTCGCAGGAGACGCCCGAAGCCAGGGATCGGCGCGGTGATGCCGAGGGCGCGGAGCGACGCCCAGATCGCGGCCTGGTTCGACGTGACCACGGGCTTGCCGGTCCTTCGCTCGATCTCCTCGACCGCCTCCACCGACCGCCACGCCGTGCAGGAGCAGAGGAGGGCGTCGGCGTCGGGCCGGCACGCGCGAGCGGCGAACTCCACGATCACCGCGGGATCCTGGTCGTTGATGCCCTGGTTGCCCGCGCACGCGGCCTCGGGCTCCGCCTCGAGGTTCAGCACCTCGAGGCCGACGGCGTCGAGATAGGCGCGGAGCTGGCGGTTGTTCCACTCGGGATACGGCGTGGCCACCGAGATGCGCCGGGCCCCGAAGAAGCGCAGGGCCTCGACCACCGCCGGCGTGGTGGCCACCGCGGGCACGCCCGCCGTCCGCGAGATGAGGCTCACCATCTCCCGGTCCCAGCCCGGCCCCTTGTAGAAGCTGCCGGTGGTGCACCCGTAGGAGATGGCGTCGACGCGGGCGGTGGCGAGGTAGCGCGCCCCGCTCTCGATCTCGCCGTTCATCCGGTCCATTCCCTCCGGGCCCAGGGCGTCGTTGGTGAGCCAGAGGCGCTGGCCGTGCACGGTGACGCCCGGCGGGACGACCATCTGGAAGTCCGCCTCGCAGGTGGTGTTGGTGGACGGCACCATCACGCCGATGCGCTTGCGCTGGCCCATGATCTGGCCTCCTCTTCTCAGGCGAGGATGGCGAAGTCGAACCCGAGGTGGCCGAACAGCTCGACGATGTCCTCGCTCGACACGTCGGCGAGCACGCCGCAGACGCGTCGTCCCTCGGCGAGCTTCCGCTTGAGGCCGTTGGCGCGCATCGGTGTCCGAGAATAGCACGCGCCCGGGCGGGCCTGGAGGGCTCGGACCACGGGCGCAGAAGGGACGCCGGGCAACGCGAGCGGCCGGCTGGCGCCGGCGAGCCTGCGAACGGCCTCGATCGACGGGACGGTGCTAGGCGGCCGGGCTCACGTCGCGGCGCGCTTCACGCCGCCGCGAGCGGACGAAGACGACGGTCGCCGCGACGGTCCCCAGCCCGATCAACAGGAGGGAGGCTGGCATGGGCACCGATGTGGTCGCGTGCCGCAGTCGCCCTGGACGCAGCCCTCAGTGTCGGCGCCGGTGGCGGTCCCGAACGAGAACACCACGCCGCTGATCGTGGAGGCGCTGGTCAGCCCCGCGATGGTCAGGTTGAACGTGACCGGCCCGAACAGGAACGGATTGTGCGGCCCGTTGTTGGCGATGCTGCCGTTGGCGTTCGTGTAGAAGCCAGAGCCGGCCGCCGGGCCGATGATCGTGTTCTCTGGGTTGACCGTCGGCGCGGAGACCACCGTGCCACCCGCGGGACAGATCACGCACAGGGTGAAGCCGGTGCCGAGCCCGAACGGCACTGAGAAGCTCTCGATGAGACCCCAGCCCGTCGCCACGGACCCGTTGTCGGTGAACGGATTGTTGTTGCTGCCCTTCCCGGCCTTCCCGACCGAGCGCGACGTGCCGGAGCTCGACGTGATGCCACCGCCCGTGCCCACGACGGTCTGTCCCGAGCTGATGACGAAGTCGAGATCGCTCAGGTTCTGGATGACGCTGGTTGGATTGCCTTGCAGATTGTTCACGACGATCTGGAGCGAGTTCGTCCCGGTCGTGAACGTGGCCGAGACGTCGACCGGAAGGCTTCCGTGCGTCGACCCGGCCGGCGTCGTGTACGTGATCACCCCCGCGGGTGCCGGCACCGCCATGCCGAGCACCATCGTCGCGGCCGCTGCCCATCCGAGTATCCTGCCTCGCCTCAAAGCGCACCCTCCTCCGGGTTCGAGTCTTGTCGTGCTGCTTGTCTCGCAGAAGGAGGACTAAGCGAAACACGTGCCAGAGATTTCGGGTCGGGCTTCCAGGTACTTGTGCGGACAGATCGGAACTGCCTCGCCATTGTCAGCAAGGTTTTGCCAACAAGCGTCAACGGACGGGGAGAGCGTGCGTCGGCCGGCGAGCTCGTTTACGAGGGGGAGAGTTTCGGCGGGCGCTCAGCGGACCTCAGGCGCGACCCACCCCGGGCTGTTCGAGCGCGACGACAGCCGAGCCGTCGAGCGCCAGCGCCCTCTCGTGGGTGAGAGGGCGGTGACTGCCGCGCGCTGGCTCCACAGCGGCCGGGAAGGCTAGGCGACCGGGCTCACGCCGGGGCGCGCTTCACGCCGCCGCGAGCGGATGAAGACGCCCGCCGCGACGACGGTCCCCAGCCCGACCATCAAGACGGAGGGCGGCAGGGGCACCCGCGTGCCCGGGGTATCGTTGCCCGCCGTCGTGCCGAAGGAGAACACGACACCGGTGATCGTGGACTCGCTTGTGAGGCCGGCGATGGTCAGGTTGAACGTGACCGGCCCGAACAGGAACGGGTTGTGCGAGTCGTTGTTAGCGATGCTGCCGTTGGCGTTCGTGTAGAAGTTGGAGCCCGCCGGCGGACCGATGATGGTGTGCTCGGGCGGCCCCGTCGGGGCGGTGACCTCGGTACCGCCGGCGGGGCAGATCAAGCACAGGGTGAAGCCCGTGCCGAGCCCGAACGGCAACGAGAAGCTCTCGCGCAGCCCCCAGCCGGTCGCCACGAGCGAGCCGTCACTGAAGGGATTGTCGTTGCCCTTCCCCGCCTTTCCGACACTTCGCTCCAAGCCGGAGCTGGAGTCGATGCCGCCGCCCGTGCCGACCACGGTCTGTCCCGTGCTGATGACGAAGTCGAGGTCGCTCAGGTTCTGGATGACGCTGGTCGGATTGGCCTGGAGGTTGTTCACGACGACCTGGAGCGAGTTCGTCCCGGTCGTAAACTGCGCCGACACGTTGACGGGAAGACCGGCCTGCGTCGATCCGGGCAGGGTCGTGTACGTGATCACCGCCGCCGGAACCGGCACCGCCACACCCAGCACCATCGTCGCGGCCACTGCCCATCCGATAAACCTGGCTGGCTTCAAGAGCGCTCCTCCTCCGAGTGCGATCCGAGTTTCGTTGAGCTGCATCGAATCGCTAGAAAGAAGGAGCGAAATACGTGCCACGATCTCGAAGGGCAGTATTACAGGTACTTATGATGCTGTATAGGAATTACCCCGGCCTGTTTGTAAGGTTTTCCTACATCTCCCCCTACATACTCCCCCCTACATCTCCCCCGGAGCGGGAAGGCTCGCATCAGCCGCCGAGCTCTTTGATCGTGGCGCCGAGCTTTTCCCTCTCGGCGAGCGCCGGATCGAGCTGACCCGCCCGGCGCAGGACGAACACGGCGTCGCTCTTCTTGCCGAGCCGCTGATACGTCAGCCCGAGGTGATAGTGGGCGATGGCGTTGGCGGGGCCGCGCTCCACGGCCTCGGACAGCACCTTCTCGGCCTCGCGTAGGCGCCGAGCCGGTAGTGGATCCAGCCCAGCGTGTCGAGCACGTCGGGTGAGCGGGGCGCGATCTTCGCGGCGCTGCTTCGCGAGCGGCAGGGCGTCGGCCGGCGCGCGGCGGACCTCGGCCACGATCCACGCCAGGTTGTTCAGCGCGACAACGTCCGAGGCGTCGAGCGCCAGCGCCTTCTCGTAGCTGGCGCGCGCGCGCTCCGTCTGGTTCACCGCCTGATAGGCCTGGCCGAGCCACCGGTGCGCTTCGGGAAGATCCGGCCTCATGCGGACCGCGGACTCCAGGGGCGCGACTGCCGCCTGGGGCTTCTTCTGATCGAGGAGCACGCGACCCTTCAGCAGCGCGGGCTCGGCCTTCCCGGGAGCCAGACGCTCGAGCTCCAGCGCGGCGGCCGACGCCTCCTCGACCCTCCCCTCTTGCGCGTAGAGGTGACCGAGGCGGTACCGCGCCTCGATCCGCCCGGGATCGATGGCGAGGGCTGCCTCCAGGCGAGCGACGGCGTCCTGCGGACGCCCGCGCGCCTCGTAGAGCCGCGCCAGGAGCAGGTTCGCCTCCACGTGCGACGGATTCGACCGGACCGCAGCCTCCAGATGGGTCATCGCCCGATCGGGCTTGCCCTGATCGAGGGCGATCCGCGCAGCGAGGACGTTCGCGCCGACGTGCCGCGGGGCGACGGCGAGGATGCGATCGATCTCCGCCTGAGCTCGCGACAGGTCGCGCTGCAGCAGGAGCATCCGGACCAGCGACTCGCGAAGCTCCACGTTCTTCGGCTCGCGCTCGATGGCCGCCTGGAGCGCGGCGGTCTGCCGCCGCTCCGCCTCGCCCGGCGGCTGCCCGGTGAGCGCGTTCAGCTCGGCGCGCGCGGCGACCAGGGACGGGTCGAGCTTGAGCGCGGCCTCGTACGCCGCGCGGGCCTCGGCGGTGCGGCCGAGGGCCACGTGCGCGTGCGCGAGGTAGTACTGCGCCTGCTCCGAGCCGGGATTCGCCGCGGCCACCGCCGCGATGTCCTTGAGGCCCGCGCCGGCATCCCCCTTGGCGATCAGGGCCCGGCCCCGGATCAGCCGGGCCGCCTCGAGGGACGGACGCTCGCGCGCCACCTCGCCCATGAGCTCGATGGCGGCGTCGTGGCGTCCCGTCCTCACGTATGCCTCGCCCAGCATGAGGGCGAACACCGGGGCCCGCTGACTCTCCTTGCTGGCCGCCTCCAGGACGGGCAACGCGAGGTCGGTCCGCCCCTGGCGCGCATAGAGGCTGACGAGGAGCAGGACGGCGCTCGTGTGGGCGGGCTGCTTCGCCACCACCTCGCGGAGGTGCCCGATCGCCTCGTCCTCGCGGCTCCGCCGCAGCGCGATGGCGGTCAGGCCGAGGTGCGACTCGACCCCTCCCGGAGACACTTCCGCTTCCTTCCGGAAGGCCTCCGCGGCGGCATCCAGTCGCCCCGCCGCGTAGCGGTAGGTTCCGAGCAGGGCGTGGAGCCCCCGCGTGCGCGGGGCCGACTTGACCGCATCCTCCAGGAAGCGGACGGCCTCGTCGGCGCGGCCGGCTGCGGCGAGCGCCTGGGCCTTCTCGCGGGCCGCCGCCAGCGAGCGGGGCGACGCCTTCACGGCCGCGTCGAACTCGGCGAGCGCGGCGCCGGACTCTCCCGCCGCGAGGTGTAGACGTCCGAGGGCGAGGCGCGTGGGCTCGAAGGAAGGATCCAGCGCCACGGCCCGCCCCAGCAACTCCCGCGCGCCCGCCGTATCTCCCCGCTGCAGCCGGATCTCGCCGAGCAACAGATGCGGCTGCGGTGTCGTGGGCGCCAGTCGCCGCGCGGTCTCGGCGGCGCGCTGCGCCTCGTCCAGGCGCCTCAGCAGCACGAGGGCGTGACCGCGCACGAGGTGGTACTCGGACACGCCGTCCAGCGTGGCCGCCATGGATCGCGTGTCGAGCCGGGCCAGCGCCTGGGCCGGGCGGCCGGTCAGCGTCTCGGCCTGGGCGAGACGGAGCTGGACGGATGGCTCGGCCGGCGTCTGCTTGGCGAGCTCCTCGAACGCCCGGCGCGCATCCTCCGGAGATCCGGCGTTCAGGTACGCGACGCCGAGGAGGAACCGGGCCTGGACGTGGCTGGGCACCTGCGTGACGACGGGGGCGAGCACCGCCACCGCGTCGGTCGCGCGGCCCGCCTCGATGTAGTAGAGCGCCAGCGCGTTCACGAGCACCGCGTTGCGGGCGCGCGGCGGGATCACCTCGAGCGCCGCGATGGCCTCGTCCACGCGTCCCAGCCGTGCCTGCGTCATCGCCACCCCGACGAGGACCCGCGGATCGTCGGGGCTCAGCCGCTTGGCCTCCTGGTACAGACGCGCCGCCTCGGCGTAGTCCTTCCGATCGAAGGCGATGGCGCCGAGGCCGGCCAGGCTCCGCGCATCGGCAGGATTCCGCGCGCGCGATCGCTCGAGCGCGGCCACCGCCTGGTCGACCCGCCCGAGCTGGAGCAGGGCCTGGGCGCGAGTCAGCTCCAGCTCCGCGGGCTGAGGCTCCGGTACGGCGGCCAGCAGCGACAGGGCCTCGGCCGCCTTCTGACGCCCGAGGAGCGCGGCGGCCCGGACGTACAGCGCGTCGGGGCTTCGCGGATCCTTCGCGAGGATCTCGTCGGCGGCGGCGGTGGCGGCGTCCCAGTCGCCGACCTCGACCAGGGCGCGGGCATAGTCGACCGCGATGGGCAGGGACTGCGGAGCGAGCCGGTGCGCCCGTCCGAGCTCCCGGGTCGCGTCGAAGAACCAGAACTTCCGTGCGAAGGTTTGACCGAGGGCGTGGAGCGTCGGGACGTGCTCCTTGTCGGCCTGGAGCGCGGTCTGGAACGTGACGATGGCCTCGCTGAGCTTGCCGTCCTTCAGGTAGCGCTGGCCGGCGGCGTACGCCTCGTCGCGCTGGGCCTGGGGGCTCTTGGTGCAGCCGGCCCCGATCAGCGCGAGCGCGCACAGGACGAGCGCGGCACAGGGGCGCGCCATGGTTCGAGCGGCGGAGAGCATGCGCATGGGCCTTCCGTCCACTCTATCAGCGCGGGCGGGCGCGCCCCACCAACCATGACGAGCGTTCGATGGGGGAAAACCGGTGGCGGGCGGGCCCCGCCTGGGGTCCGGCCGCCACCGGCGCGACCGCGGCGAGGGGCTACTTCTTGAGCTTCGGGATGACGTGCTTGCCGAACATCTCGATCGACGACATGACCCGCTCGTGAGGCACGGTCTCCGTCGCCATGAGGAACTGGAGCTCGTCCACGCCCGCCTCCTCGTGGATGCGGATCGCGCGCAGGCAGTCCTCGGGATCGCCGGCCACGAGCACGCCCCGCTGGGCGAGCGTCTCGGCGTCGATCTGGTTCCAGAGCGCGGAGGCGATCTGCCCCGATCCCCCGGAGAGATCGACCTCGGGCGCGCCCGTCGGCCCGTCGCCCTTGAGGTACCGGGAGAAGTTCGCGCGCAGGTGATCCGGCACCCCGCCCCACGACTCGACGAGCTGCTCGTACAGATGCGTCTGGTCCTTGAGGTACGGCCGGTCCGGCCCGAAGAACGTCCGCAGCGACTTCGCGGCCAGCTCGCGCGCCGCCGGCCCGTCCGCGTCGCAGAAGGCCATGGTGGAGCTGAGCCACTGGTCGTTGATGAACTTGCCCACCGGCTTCGCCTGCCGCACCCGCTCCTTGTACTCCTTGATGTGCGGCGCCAGGTACGAGGGCGCGGCCACGGAGAGCGCCATGACCCCGATGCCCTTCTCCGCGGCGAGCTGGTACGTGGCGGGCTGGAGCGCGGCCACCCAGATGCGCGGGTGCGGCTTCTGGTACGGCTTCGGGCGCACCTCGCGCGGCGGCACGTTCCAGTACCGGCCCTTCCACTCGAAGAGCCCTTCCTCCCAGACCCGCGGGATCATCTCGAGCGACTCTTCCCACATCCCCCGCGTCTCCCGCGGGTCGATGCCCATGCCGGTCTGCTCGTAGGGCGCGGAGCGCCCGGTGCCGAACTCCACGCGCCCGCCGGAGAGGTGATCGACCATGGCCACCCGCTCGGCCACCCGCACCGGGTGGTGGTAGGGCAGGATCACCACGCCGAAGCCGAGGCGAATGCGCTTGGTGAGCCGGCTGAGCGCCCCGAAGATGACCTCCGGGCACGGCGACCCGGAGAAGCCGGTGAGGAAGTGGTGCTCGACGAACCACACGGCGTCGAAGCCCATCTCGTCGGCGCGCACGCACTGCTCGATGGTCTCCTCGACGACGGCGTGGTCGTCGACCACCGGCCGCTGCATCTCGTAGGCGAGGCGAAAGTCTCATGCGATGGATGTCTCCGGGCGCGACGCGCTCAGATCACGCCGCGCTTGGCGAGGTCCGCCATCTGGTCCGTGGTGTAGCCGAGGGCTCCGAGCACCTCCTCGTTGTCCTGGCCGAGCTCGGGCGCGGACGCCCGCAGCGCCGGGCGCCGGGCGCCGTGCGAGACGGGGTGCCCGAGGATGGTCAGCTCGCCCAGGGCCTTGGACTGCACCTTCTGGGCCATCTCGAGGTGCCGCACCTGGGGATCGTTGAACGACTCGTCGATGTGGTAGATCGGCCCGCACGGCACGCCGGCGTCGTTCAGGATCCTGATCCAGTCCGCGCTCGACTTCTTCCGCGTCACCGGCATGAGGAGGTCCATCAGCGTGTCGCGGTTCTTGAGCCGCGCCTTCGAGGTGGCGAAGCGCGGGTCGGTCAGGAGGTCCTCGCGCTCGATCGCCTTGCAGAAGCGCGTGTAGAGGTCCTCGCCGCTCGCCGCGATGTTGATGTGGCCGTCCGACGTCTCGAACACGCCGGTGGGGATGCCCGTGGGGTGGTTGTTGCCGGCCTGCGGCGCGCGCTCGCCGCTCATCAGCCACCGCGAGGCCTGGAAGTCCAGCATCGACAGCATGGCCTCGAGCAGCGACGTGTGCACCCACTTGCCCTGCCCCGTGATCTCGCGCTCGATGAGGGCGACCAGGATGCCCTGGGCGAGGAAGATGCCCGAGCACAGGTCGGCGATGGGGATGCCGACGCGCACCGGCCCCTGCCCCTCGAGGCCGGTGATCGACATGAGCCCGCCCATGCCCTGCGCGATCTGGTCGACGCCGGGCCGGTCGCGGTACGGCCCGCTCTGGCCGAAGCCGGAGATGCTGCCGTAGATCAGGCGCGGGTTGATCGGACGGAGCTGCTCGTAGTCGATGCCGAGCCGCCGCTTCACGTCGGGCCGATAGTTCTCGACCACGATGTCGGCCTTCGCGGCCAGCTTCTTGAAGATGGCCACGGCCTCCGGGTCGCGGAGGTTCAGCGTGATGCCCTTCTTGTTCCGGTGCAGGTTCTGGAAGTCGAAGCCGTGGCGGTTGCCGCCCATGCCGTCGCCCGTGCGCCCGCCCGGCATCTCGATCTTGATCGCCGTCGCTCCCCAGTCGACGAGCTGCCGCACGCAGGTGGGCCCGGCGCGGGCGCGCGTGAGGTCGAGGACGCTGAAGCGAGCGAGGGGGAGCGCGGTGTTCTCGGCCATGATGTCCTCTCCGTCGGAAAGTGACCGCCGCTCCGCATGATAGTCGACTCCCCGCCGCGGCACCATCCCCGGGCAGTGAGCGTCGAGGTCCTCGCTGCCGCCGGGCCGGATGAGGTGCCCGCACCCGGTGATAGACTCGCGGCGTCGCGATTCCTTCCAGGAGGTTCCCGTCATGCAGGACGAGCCCACTTCGCTGCGCATCGACGATCCCGGCGTGCGGGCGCTGTTCACCGAGCGCGCGCGCTTCCAGGCCTGGCTCGACGTGGAGGCCGCGCTCGCCCAGGCCCAGGCCGAGCTCGGCATCATCCCGGAGGCGGCGGCGCGCGAGATCACCAGGAAGGCGCACCTCGAGTTCATCGACCTGGACGCGGTCCACGCCGGGCTCGCGCGCACCGGGCATCCGCTCGTGCCGCTCATCTGGGCGCTGGACCGCGCGTGCGAGGGCGACGCGGGCGGCTACGTCCACTGGGGCGCCACCACCCAGAACATCACGCAGACGGGCCAGCTCCTGCTGCTCCGCCGCGCGCATCACATCTTCCTGCGCCAGCTCGCCACGATCCTCCGGACGCTCGCCGGCCTCGCCGAGCGCACCAAGGACGCGCTCCTGCCCGGGCGCACGCACGGGCAGCACGCCGTGCCCGCCACGTTCGGCTTCAAGGTGGCGGTGTGGATCGACGAGCTGGCGCGGCACGCCGAGCGCCTGCAGGCCGCGGAGGGCCGCGTGTTCGTGGCCATGCTGGGCGGCGGCGCGGGGACGCTGGCCTCGCTCGGCGAGGCCGGCCTCGCCACCCAGGACGGCATCGCCGCGCGCCTCGGCATGCGCGCGATGGCCGTGCCCGCCCGCACCATCGGCGATCACCAGGCGGAGTACGTCACGCTGCTCGGCCTGCTCGCCGCCACCGGCAGCAAGATCGGGCGCGAGATCTACACGCTGATGAAGCAGGAGTTCGGCGAGGTGGAGGAGCCCGTCCCCGAGGGCACGGTGGGCAGCAGCACGATGCCGCAGAAGCGGAACCCGAAGCTCTCGCAGGACATCATCGCGGCGGCGGCGGAGATCCGCGCCCTGGTGCCGCTGGCGCTGGAGGCCATGCAGACCGAGCACGAGGCCGACCGCACCACGAGCGTGATGATGGGCCGCGCGCTCGCCCAGTCGTGCGAGCTCACCGGCGACATGCTCCAGCGGCTGGTCGTGCTGATGGAGGGCCTGCAGGTGTTCCCGGACCGGATGCGGAAGAACCTCGACCTCTCCGGCGGCCTCATCATGGCCGAGGCCCTCATGCTGGAGCTCGGCAAGCAGATCGGGCGCCAGCGCGCCCACGACGCCGTCTACGAGGCGGCGCAGGGCTCCGTCACGAAGAGCCGGCCGTTCCGCGATCTCCTCGCCGAGGACCCGCACGTGAGCGCGCGCCTCCGCCCGGACCAGGTCGAGGCGCTCCTCGACCCCGCGCAGTACACCGGCCTCTGCTCCCGGTTCGCCGAGCGCGGCGCCGTGCGCGCGCGGGAGACGGCGGCGGCCATCACGAGCCGCCTGGGGTGAGCACGGCCGCGTCCCCTCGCCCGCCCGTCTCGGCCAGGTAGACCGCCGCGCTCCACGGCGGCAGGACGGTCCATTCCTCCCGATCGAGTCCCGTCGCGTGGAGGCGGCGCCCCCAGCCCGCGCCGGGCCCGGCGTGCGGGACGGCGTCTCGCGCCGAGGTTGGCGACCAGCCGGAGCGTCCTCCGCCCTTCGAAGACCCATTCCGCCTCCACGGCGGCGGCGCCGATGGCCACCGCGCGGGCGCGCGGGCGCGGATCGCGCACGACGAGCGGCACGATCTCGCTCCGGCGCAGGGCGAGCAGCGTCCGGTAGAGGTCGAGGTGCGCCCGGTGGGCCGGCTCGCGGATCCGCGTCCAGTCGAGCACCGAGCGCGCCGCGGTGGCCGGATCCTGGGGATCGGGAACGCGGCCCGCGGCCCCGTCACGGAACCCCTCGAACGCGGCGAACTCACGCCGCCGGCCCTCGGTGACCGACGGGCCCAGGTCGGGGCCGAGGTCGCTGAAGTAGAGGAACGGCTCGGGCGCCGCCCACTCCTCGCCCATGAAGACGAGCGGCAGCGCAGGCGTGAGGAGCAGCACGACGGCGGCCGCCCGCACGCCCGCCTCGGGGGCCAGCGCGTGCAGACGCTCGCCCAGCCCTCGGTTGCCGACCTGGTCGTGATTCTGCAGGAACTGGACGAACGCGGTGACGGGGAGCGCGCCGGAGGGCGTGCCCCGCGGCCGTCCACGGCGCGCCGAGCGCTCGCCCTGGTACGCGAAGCCCTCGGCGAGGCAGCGAGCGAGGGACGGGGCCGGCGGATGGTAGTCCGCGTAGTAGCCCGACCGCTCGCCGGTCAGGAGCCCGTGGGCGGCGTGGTGGAAATCGTCGTTCCACTGGGCCCGGTACGCCGGCGGACGCTCGCGGCGCGCCTCGAGCCAGCGCGCGTCGTTGTCGTCGTTCTCCAGCATGAGATGCACGTGGCGGCGCGCGCCGGGCCCGCTCCGCACGGCCTCGGCCAGCTCGTCCAGGACGTGACGCGGCGACCGGTCGTGGATCGCGTGCACGGCGTCCAGGCGGAGGCCGTCCAGGTGGTACTCCTCGAGCCAGTAGAGGGCGTTGTCCACCACGAGCCGGCGAGCGACCTCGGCGGCCGGGCCGTCGAAGGCGAGCCCGGCGCCCCACGGCGTGTCGCGGCCGCTCGCGATCAGGGCCGGCGCGTAGGCGCCGAGATAGTTGCCTTCCGGGCCGAGGTGGTTGTAGACCACGTCGAGCACCACCGCGATGCCGTGCGCGTGCGCGGCATCGACCAGCGCCTTGAGGTCCTCGGGGCGCCCGTAGGCGGGGTGCGGCGCGAAGAGCAGCACCCCGTCGTAGCCCCAGCCGCGGGATCCGGGGAACGTGGCCACCGGCATCAGCTCGACCGCCGTCACGCCCAGGTCGGAGAGGTACGGCAGCCGCTCGGCCGCGGCGTGGAACGTCCCCGCCGCGGTGAACGTGCCCACGTGCAGCTCGTAGAACACGAGCGCCTCGGCGGGCACGCCGCCCCAGCCGCCGTCCCGCCACTCGTGGGCCTCCGGATCGATGACCTCGCTCTCGCCGTGCACGCCGCCGGGCTGAAAGCGCGCGGCCGGGTCGGGCACGTGGAGCCCGCCGTCGATGCGGAAGCGGTAGCGCGTGCCCGGGCCCGCGCCGGCCACGTCGAGCCGCGCCCAGCCCGTGGCCTCGCGCGGCATCGACAGCACGCGGCCGTCGCCCAGCACCAGGTCCACCGCCCGCGGCGCCGGAGCCCAGAGCGCGAAGCGCACGCCGCCGGCGGCGAGGACCTCGGCGCCGAACGGCATCGCGTGGCGTCGCCGGACGCCCGCGGACGCGCCGGCCGCGTTCATCCTCGCCTGCGCGAGGGACGGAGCCGGAGCACGGCGATCGAGCGCCCCTCGAGCGGGTACTGATCGCCGGCGTGGAAGCCCTGGCCGCGGGGATGGAAGTCCCAGGCGCGCGTGTCGAGCACCAGGTCCCACCGGACGCGGGCGCGATGCGCGGGCAGCACGAACGGAATCGACTCGAAGTGGGCGTTCTCGAGGAGCAGGAACGTGTCGCCGACGATCGGCGCGCCGGCCTCGTCCAGCTCTTCGATGGCGTCCCCGGCGAGGCGGAGGCCCACGCAGCGGCTGAACCAGTTGCTCCACTCGTCCTCCGTCATCTCCTTGCCGTCGGGGCGGAACCACGACAGGTCCTTGACCTCGGAGCCGTGGATGCGCCGGCCCTGGAAGAACCGGCGGCGGTGGAACACGGGGTGCTCGAGGCGGAGCGCGACGAGCCGGCGCGTGAAGTCGATCTGGCGCTGGCCGGCGCGGGTCGGCGGCCAGTGGAACCACGAGATGTCGTTGTCCTGGGCGTAGGCGTTGTTGTTGCCCTGCTGGGTGCGGGCCATCTCGTCGCCGCCGCACAGCATCGGGATGCCTTGCGAGAGCAGCAGCGTCACGAGGAAGTTGCGCATCTGGCGCTCGCGGAGCGCCTGCACCGCGGGATCGCCGGTGGGCCCCTCCACGCCGCAGTTCCAGGACAGGTTCTCGTCCTGGCCGTCCCGGTTGTCCTCGCCGTTGGCCTCGTTGCGCTTGACGTTGTAGGCGACGAGGTCGGCCAGGGTGAAGCCGTCGTGGCACGTCACGAAGTTCACGCTCGCGTAGGGCCGGCGGCCGCCACGCTCGTACAGGTCGCTGGACCCGGCGAGCCGGTAGCCGAGCTCGCCCACCTGGCCCCAGTCGCCCTTCCAGTAGCGGCGGATCGTGTCGCGGTACTTGCCGTTCCACTCCGCCCAGCCCACGGGGAAGTTGCCCACCTGGTATCCGCCCTCGCCGAGGTCCCAGGGCTCGGCGATCAGCTTGACCTGGGAGACCACGGGATCCTGGTGGATGACGTCGAAGAACGCGGAGAGGCGGTCCACGTCGTGGAACTCGCGCGCGAGGGCGGACGCGAGGTCGAAGCGGAATCCGTCGACGTGCATCTCGAGCACCCAGTAGCGCAGGCTGTCCATGAGGAGCTGCAGCGTCCGCGGGTGCGTCATGTTCAGCGTGTTGCCGCAGCCGGTGTAGTCCATGTAGTAGCGCCGGTCCTCGGGCGCCGTGCGGTAGTAGGCGGCGTTGTCGATGCCGCGGAAGCTCAGAGTCGGGCCGAGGTGGTTGCCCTCGCCGGTGTGGTTGTAGACCACGTCGAGGATCACCTCGATGCCCGCCCGGTGGAGCGTCTTCACCATGGTCTTGAACTCGGCGACCTGCTGGCCGGGCGCGGCCGCGTAGGGCGCGTGCGGGCGCGAAGAAGCCGATCGAGTTGTAGCCCCAGTAGTTGGTGAGGCCGCGCTCGACCAGGTGGCGCTCGGCCACGAAGTGGTGCACGGGCAGGAGCTCCACCGCGGTCACGCCGAGCCGCGCCAGGTGGGCCACCGCGGGCTCGGAGGCGAGGCCGGCGTACGTGCCGCGGAGCGCGCGCGTGACCTGGGGATGGCGCGCGGTGAACCCCTTGACGTGCACCTCGTAGATGACGCTCCGGTGCCACGGCGTCCGGAGCGGCCGGTCGTCGCCCCACGTGAAGGCGGGGTCCACCACCACGCCCTTCGGCACGTAGGGCGCGCTGTCGCGCGGGTCCGCCACGAGGTCCGCGTCCGGCCCCTCACCTACCGGGTAGCCGAAGACGGCGTCGTGCCACTCGACCGGCCCGGTCAAGGCCTTCGCGTAGGGGTCGATGAGGAGCTTGGCCGGGTTGAACCGGTGGCCAGCGCCCGGCTCGTACGGGCCCTCCACGCGGAAGCCGTAGCGGTCACCGGGACGCGCGTCGGGCAGGTACACGTGCCAGACCTGGTCGGTCTGCTCGACCATGGGCACGCGGCGGGTCTCTTCCCGCGCGTCGCCCTCGAACAGGCAGAGCGTGACGCCGGTCGCGTGCTCGCTGAAGAGGGCGAAGTTCACGCCGGCGCCGTCCCACGTCGCCCCCAGGGGATACGAGGCGCCGGGACGCGTGCGCAGCGACGGCGGGGAGCCCGTCGCGCCGCGGCCGCGGTCGCCAGCGGGCTTCGCCCTCGGGTCGGGCGTCTCGCTCACGACGCCTGCGCCTCGAGCTGGAGCAGCGCGCCCGGAAACTCCGCGAAGAGCCGCCCGACGCGGATGCCAGGCCCCTCGGCGCCGGACTCGACCTCGATGCGCCGGCCGGTGATCCAGTCGCGATACACGCCCGGAGGCGCGACGTCGGCGAGCGCCACGCGGGTGTCCCGCCACGGGTCGGGCCCGATCGGAAGCGCGCCGCCGAGGCCCGTCAGGCGCGCGGGCAGGCGCGGCGCGGCCACGATCGCGGCCCGCCCGCCCAGCCGGCGCGCGAAGGCCACGACGTGCTCGGCGCGCTCACCCTCCGCGGCCAGGGGCCGGTAGTCGCCCGCCACGAACAGCGCGGGCTCGGCGCGACGGAACGCGAGCGCGCGGTGGACCAGGTGGAGCTTGACGCGGCCGTCCTCCCAGCTCTCGAGGAGCTCCCGGACGAGCGCCGACAGGTCGTCGCCGGCCGCGGCGCTCCGCGCCGTCAGCTCGTCCAGCATGCGCGCCCGCGCGGCGAAGTCGACGGGCCGCCGGTTGTCCGGATCGACCAGCGAGAGGTCCCACAGCTCGGCGCCCTGGTAGAGATCGGGGATGCCGGGGGCGCCGAGCTTCAGCAGGGTCTGGGCGAGCCCGGCCACCATGCCGTGCCGGGCGATCCGCGCCTGGAACGGGCGGAACTCGTCCACGAACGCGCTGCCCTCGGCGAGCAGGCCCCGGACCCAGTCGCGCGTCGCCTGCTCGTAGGCCGGGTCGGGGTTGATCCACGACGTGTGGACCTTGGCCTCGCGCGACGCCTTCTCCATGTAGGCGATGATCCGCGCCGTGAAGCCCTCGCGCTCGCGGTCCCAGTCGCCGGTCGGCCACGCCCCGACGAGGGTCTGGTAGAGGAGGTACTGGTCGTTCCGCGACGGCCCCGCCGGATCCGCGCCGCCGCGACGGGCCCGGCGGCCGAGCGCGCGCCAGCGGCGGAGCCCGGCCTGCCACTCGGCCGGCGCCTCCGACAGCACGTTGAGGCGCGCGCGCACGTCCTCGCCGCGCTTGGTGTCGTGCGACGTGGTGGCCAGGAGCGACTCCGGCCAGCGAGCGTGCCGCGCGCGCGTTCCGCTCGTGGAACGCCGCCGGCGACTCGCCGAAGCGTCCCGGATCGCCTCCCACCTCGTTGAGCGACGCCAGGCGGAGGTACACGTAGAACGCCGTGTCCTCGACGCCCTTGGCCGTCACCGGCCCCGAGGCCTGCTGGAAGCGTCCGACGAACTGCCGCCACGCCTCGCGCGTCGGCGTCGGGCAGGCCGTCCGGCTGGCGCAGCAGCAGCACGTCGGCGAGGAAGTCGAACACGGACGCGCTCACCACGGTGTTGCGACGCTTGGCCTCGGCGACCGCGCGCTGGACCACGTTCCGGTCCTGCGCGCTCGGCTCCGGTCCCTGGTCGCCCACGTAGGTGCGGTACACGGGCAGGCACGCGATGACCTCGCGCACCGCCCGCACCATGGCGGGCAGCGTGAAGTCGCGCGAGCGGCGGTTCCGCGCGGCGAGACGCGCCAGGTGCCAGCCGAGCGTGTTCATCTCGCCCGCCATCGTCGTCTGCATGATGAGGCGCTTGCCGGCGTACGCCACGTCGGCCCACGGCGGCGTGGGGCCCGACGAAGCGCGTGTAGACGCTCGTCATCTGGCGGGAGGCGCCGCGATCCACCCCGAGGCCGCTCACCGAGGCGAGGAAGTCGTAGCCCGTCGTGCCCGCGACCGGCCACCACTCGGGCAGTGGCTCGTCACCGATCAGGATCTTCTCCGCGGCGATCCAGAGCGGCCGCGCGGCGTCGCCCCCGGCCGCGGCGGCGGCGCGGTGGCGGGCCAGCAGCTCGTCCAGCTGGGCGGGTGGGAGGTCGGGCTCGAGCCGCCGGGCCACTGCGGCCACCGCCCCCTCCTGGAGCCGCGCGAAGTACTCCGCCGGCGCGTAGAGCCCGTCGGGATGGTCGACGCGCAGCCCGTTCACGAGCCCCTCGCCGACCAGGCGGAACACGAGGCGGTGCGCGGCCTCGAACACCTCGGGCGTCTCCATGCGGATCGCGGCCAGGTGGTTCACGTCGAAGAAGCGCCGGTAGTTCACCTCGTCGCCGGCCACGCGCCAGTCGGCCAGGCGATAGGCCTGGGCACCGAGGAGCGCGTCGAGCAGGTCGAAGGACCGCGGATCGCCGGCCTGGCCCTGGAACGCGCGGAGGCCGTCGTCCACGAGACCGCGGATCTCGCCGGACTCCTTCACGAGCGCGGCGAGGCGCCGCTTGACGACCTCCTTCTCGCGAGCGCGCTCCTCGCGCCGCGCCGGGTCGGCCTCGGCGCGACCGGGCAGGTGGTCGAGCGCGGTCAGGACGCTGAGCAGCTCGTCGACATGGGGGTCGTCGGGCCGCCGCTCGCGCAGGGCGTCGAGGCCGCGGGTCAAGATCCGGGGATAGGTCTCCGGGGCCACGGGCAGCCGGGCGTCGTTCACCCGGACGAAGAACGCGCCGTCGGCGAACTCGAGCGCGAGGCCGCCGCCCTCGAGCACCTTGCCGTACTGATCGGGCAGCACGGGGAGCAGCACCGTGTCCAGGAGCTCGGGCTTCGCCGGCGTCCAGTTGATGTCGAAGAAGCCGGCATACCGCGAGGCGGGTCCGTTCTCGAGCACGTCCATCCACCACGGGTTGGTGTCGCCCAGCACGCCCATGTGGTTCGGCACCACGTCGAGCACGAGCCCGAGGCCGGCCGCCGCCGCCGCGCGCGCCATCCGCGCGAAGCTGTCGGGGTCGCCCACGTCGGGATTGAACGAGCCGTGGTCGGTGACGTCGTAGCCGTGGCTCGACCCCGGCCCGCACCGGAAGCAGGGCGACAGGTACACGTCGCTCACGCCGAGCCGGACGAGATAGGGGATCAGCGCGGTCACGTCGTCGAAGCGGAGCCCGGAGCCGAGCTGCAGCCGATACGTCGCCCGGCGCTCGCGGCCGAGCGCCTGCCGCGTCTGCTCGAGAAGCACGTCGCTCTGGCTCATGTCCGGGACCCCAATGGATTCACGCAAGGTGCGGGCGGGCGAAGCCCGGGCGCCCGCACCCGGTGATAGGGCGGGCGAAGCCCGGGCGCCCGCGCACGCGGGAGAGGCGACGTCAGGTGCGGGCGGGCGAAGCCCGGGCGCCCGCACCATGGTGATATCAGGCCGGCAGCGGCTGACCGTCCAGGTCCTCGGCCCGGTCCACGCGAATCAGCACCGCGTAGCCCTTCTTGTCCGGGTCGCGGTCCTTCTCGGGCTGGACCAGCCGCCGCCAGACCTCCTCGTAGGCCGGACCCGCCTTCTCGATCCGCGCGGTGCCGTAGAAGCGCGCGATGCCGCCCTTCGGGAGCACGCCGGACTCTCGGAGCGCCGGCTTCCGGAAGAACACCGTGACCTTGGTGCCGTCCTTCAAGTTCGCGCTCGTCGAGCCCTTCCCGCGCTCCCACAGCGCGATGTGCTCGTCGTCGAACACCATGGTGCTGCCGCGCGGCGTGACCTGGGCGAAGCCCTCCGGGAGGACGGAGCCGATCAGGCACACGTTCGCGGGAAAGGCCGTGTTGATGTGCTCGTGCAGGACGCTCGGGATCTTCGCCACTGTCCCCTCCTCGGTTGTCAGGCGAGCGCCTCGGCGATCGCCACCAGCGCCTCGTACTCCTGCATCCAGTACCGGTGATCGCGGAAGTTCGGAAACGCGTGCGGGAACGACGGGTCGTCCCAGCGGCGCGCGATCCAGCCCGACATGTGCACGATGCGCATGGCCCGGAGCATCTCGCAGAGCTCGAGCGTCGAGCGGTCGAACTCGCGGAACACCTCGTAGCCTTCGAGCAGCTCGTCGCGGGCCCGGCGCGCCTCCTCGGTGTCGCCGCGCGCGAGGAGCCACAGGTCCTGGACGGGCGGGCCCATCAGGCAGTCGTCGAAGTCCACGAGGACGGGCCCGTCCGACGCCCAGAGGATGTTGCCCCAGTGCAGGTCGCCGTGGATCCGCTGGACGGGCGCGCCGGCCAGCGCGTCGCGCGCGGCGTCGGCGATGCGCAGCGCGGTGTCGCGGTAGCGCGGCCCGAGCGTGCCCGGGATGAAGTCGCCGGCCACGAGCACCTCGACCGGGCGCTCGATGTACGTCGCCACGTCGAGGCGCAGCCGATGGGACGCGGGACGCGCCGCGCCCACCGCGTGCATGCGGCCGATGGTGCGGCCGATGCGCCGGCGGTTCTCCGCGTCCAGCTCGTCCAGCCAGCGGCCGCGCACCTTGGGGAACGCGGCGTAGTAGATGCCCTCGCTCTCCGCGAGCGTCGAGCCCGTGCCGAGGTCGATGGGCGCGGCCACCGGCACCTCGGCGGCGGCGAGGTCGGCGAGGAACGCGTGCTCGTCGAGGATGGTCTCGCGCGACCACCGGCCCGGCCGGTAGAACTTCACGACGAGTCGGCGCTCGTCCTCCAGCTCCACCTCGTACACGCGGTTCTCGAAGGCGCGCAGCGGCAGGCAGCGGCCCGTGCTCCTGAGTCCGCCCACCTCCACCGCGCTCAGCACGCGGTCGGGAGTGAGGGCGAAGAACGACGAGCGCGACGCCTCGGGCGCCTCGGGGGGGCGGGCGGCGACGTCCGGGAGCCGGCGGTTGCCGTCGGGGAGTCGGCGGTTGCCGTCGACCGGGCGCCCGGCCGCGGGCCGGCGCGGAGGACGGCCCGGGCTGGCTATGACCGGCCGGCCTCGCTCGCGCTCAGGCCCTCCACGGCGTCGCGCAGGACCTCGGCGGGATGCCGGGCGCGGCGCCCGGCGAGGTGCTCGATCTGCTGGCGGCAGGAGATGCCCGGCGCCACCACCTCGGTGTCGGCGGTCGCCGCCTTCACGGCGGGCGCGAGACGGCGATTGCCGAGCGACACGGAGATGTCGTAGTGCTCGCGCTCGAAGCCGAAGGAGCCGGCCATGCCGCAGCAGCCCGAATCGACCTCGCTCACCTCGAAGCCCGCCCACGCGAGCGCGGCCACGGTCGGCGCGGTGCCGGCGATGGCCTTCTGGTGGCAGTGGCCGTGGAGGAGCGCGCGGCGCTTTCCCGGCTTCCACGAGATGACGAGGCCCCGCGCCCGCTCGCGCATCAGGAACTCTTCCAGGAGGAAGCTCGAGCCGGCCACCGCGCGCGCCTCGTCGGTGCGGAGGAGGTCCACGTACTCGTCGCGGAGCGTGAGCAGGCACGACGGCTCGAGCCCCACCACGGCCGCGCCTCCGGCCACGAGCGGGGCAAGCCGGGCCACGTTCCACGCGGCGTTGGCCTTGGCCTCGCCGAGCATGCCCTTCGAGATCATGGGCCGCCCGCAGCACTTCCGGTCGACCAGCTCCACCCGGTAGCCCGCCGCCTCCAGCAATTCCACCGCGGCCCGCCCGACGTGGGGCGTGTTGTAGGTCACGAAGGTGTCGTTGAAGAGCACCACGCGCCCGCGCGGCGCCGCGGCCGGGGCGCGGCGGCGATCGAACCAGTCGGTGAAGGTCTCGCGGGCGAACGGGGGCAGCGGACGGCGCCGGTCCACGCCCACCATCCGCTCCATGAGCCACCGGTTGGGCGCGGACGCGGCGATCCAGTTCGAGAGCGGCGCCAGCCGCGAGCCCCACCACGAGAGCGTGCCGATCCGGCCGAACAGCCGGTTGCGGAGCGGCAGCCCGTTGGCCTGGTAGTAGTGGTGGAGGAACTCGTACTTGAGCTTCGCCATGTCCACGTTCGACGGGCACTCCGCCTTGCAGCCCTTGCACTCGAGGCAGAGGTCCATGACCTCGAAGAGCCGCTTGCCCGCGAACTCGGCCTGCGGCACGCGGCCGGAGAGCACGGCGCGGAGCGCGTTGGCGCGGCCGCGCGTGGAGTGCTCCTCGTCCCTCGTCGCCATGTACGAGGGGCACATGGTGCCCTCGAGCTTCTTCCGGCACACGCCCACGCCGTTGCAGTTCTCCACGGCGCGGGCGAACCCGCCCTGGTCGGAGAAGTCGAGCAGCGTCGTCGGCTCCCACGTCGTGTACGAGGCGCCGTACCGGAGGTTCTCCGTCACCCCCGGGCTGTCCACGAGGTTCCCCGGGTTCATGCGGTTCTTCGGGTCGAAGGCCGACTTGAACTCGCGGAAGGCCTGGAACAGCGTGGGGCCGAACACGCGCTCGAGGAACGGGCTCCGCGCCCGCCCGTCGCCGTGCTCGCTGGAGATGGCGCCGCCGTACTCGAGCACGAGGTCGAAGATCTCGTCGGCCACCGCGCGCACCTGCTCGAGGCCCCGCGTCGTCTTGAGGTCGATCACGGGACGGATGTGGATGCAGCCCACCGAGCAGTGCCCGTAGTACGCCCCCTCCGCCCCGTGCTTCAGCATGATCTCGCGGAAGCGTGGCACGAACGTGGCGAGGTGCTTGGGATCGACCGCGGTGTCCTCGACGAAGGCGATGGGCTTGGCGTCGCCCTTGACCCCGAACAGGAGCCCGAGGCCCGCCTTCCGGAGCTTCCAGATCGACTGCTGCTCCGCGGGGTCGAGGGCCTGGGTGGCCGCGTAGCCCCACTTCTCGCGGGCGCGGCGCGCCTCCAGGGCCTCGACCTTCGCGCGGACCTCGTCGTCGGTGTCGCCCGCGTATTCCACGATGAGGATGGCCGCGGGATCGCCCTGGACGAAGCCCATGCGCTGGCGGTGCTCGATGTTGTTCCGCGCGAGGTCGAGGATCATCTTGTCGGTGAGCTCGACCGCGTAGGCGTCGGTCTCCAGGATGGACTGCGAGGACTCGAGCGCCTCCTGCATGTCGTGGTAGTGGATGACGTCGAGCGCGGTCCTCTTCGGCCGGCGCACCAGCCGCATCTTCGCCTCGACCACGGTGAGGAGCGTGCCCTCGGAGCCCACGATGAGCCGCGCCATGTTGAGGGGCCGGTCCTTCACGAGCTCGTCCAGGTTGTAGCCGCACACCCGGCGCCAGTGCTTCGGATACCCGGTGCGGATGTCCGCGCGGTAGCGCTCGCGGATGCGGTCCACCTCGCGGTAGATCTGCCCCTCGAGCCCGGGCAGGCGCATCTTGGCCCGGAACTCGTCGGGCGTCACCTCGCCGAACACGGCGGCGCTGCCGTCGGAGAGCAGCGTCGTGATCTCGATGACGTGCTCCACGGTCAGCCCGTAGGCGATCGAGTGCGAGCCGCCCGAGTTGTTGCCGAGCATGCCGCCGATGGTGGCGCGGTCCGAGGTGGAGGTGTCGGGGCCGAAGAGCAGGCCCTGGGGCCGGACGTGGCGGTTCAGCTCGTCCTGCACCGCGCCGGGCTGGACGCGCGTCCACAGCTCCTCCTCGTTCACCTCGAGCACCTGGTTCATGTAGCGGGAGAAGTCGAGGACGACCGCGCGGTTCACGGTCTGCCCGGTGAGCGAGGTGCCGCCGCCGCGCGGGAGCACGGGCACGTTCTGGCGGTTGGCGACCTCGATCACCGCCTGCACGTCGCCGGCGTGGCGCGGGATGACCACGCCGATCGGCTCCATCTGGTACATCGACGCGTCGGTGGAGTACAGGAGCTGGGAGAAGCGGTCGAACCGGACGTCGCCCTCGACGACCCGGCGCAGCTCGTGCTCGAGATCGTTCATCGCGGGGCGAATTATACTATGCGCATGCGCGCGGCCATCGTCGCCTTCGCCGTCCTGACGCTCGCCGCCCCCGCCGCGGCCGCGCCCGCGGCGCCGGCGGTGAACGTCAAGCTCCTCAACGGCGGCGAGCCGTTCGACTCCCGGACCCTCCTCGGCAAGAAGGCGCTGGTCCTCCGTTTCCAGGCGTCGTGGTGCAAGGTGTGCGCCGCGGAGGCGGACGGGCTGGAGCGCGTCTACCAGGCCTACCGCGATCGCGACGTGGAGTTCCTCGCCGTCCACATCCAGGACACCGAGGCCGACGCCCGCCGGTTCCTCACGGAGCACCACGCCACCTACCCCGCCGGCCTGGACCCGCGCCTGCGCATCGCCAACCGCTTCGGCTTCCGCGGCACGCCGTACACCGTGGTGGTCGACCGGCGAGGCGAGATGGTGGCCCGCATCCACGGCTCCGCCGACGAGACGCGGATCACGCGCACGCTGGACGCCGTCCTCAAGCCGAAGCCGGCCCGGAAGCCCCCGCCGAAGCGCCTGCAGCGCCTGCAATGAGTCGACCAGCGTCCACATTCAGACACACTTGTCGACCGGGGGAATCGCTCGTAGGCTCCGCTCCATGAGCGTCACGCACGTCAATGGCATCGTCAGCCGCAGTGGCCGCCGGTCCGTTTCCGTGCGCTTCCTGGTCGACACCGGCGCCGTATACACCGTCCTTCCCGAGGCGGTCTGGCGTCGCGTCGGACTTCGGGCCGAGCGGACGATCGAGTTCGGGATGGCTGACGGGACGACCATTGCCCGGGGAGTCTCCGAGGCACGCATCTCCGTCGGCGGACGGACCGCCACGTCACCCGTTGTACTTGGAGCGGCCAACGACGCCCTGCTGCTGGGCGCGGTCACGCTCGAGACGCTCGGTCTCATGGTCAATCCGCTGAGCCGCGAGTTGCTGCCGGTGCGCCTCTTGCCCATTTGATCCAAGATCTTCCCGCGGCCCCGGAGTTTGCGGCGGGGCGGCGTCTGGGGTAAGTACATCGCGTGCCCGCCGCCGGCCTGCTCCCGAAGGTCTCCATCCGCGAGCTCAGCGTCACCTACGCGGCCCGCGGGCGGAGCGTGACCGCGCTCGATCGCATCTCCCTCGACGTGCAGGCCGGGGAGTTCCTCTGCCTGGTCGGCCCGTCGGGCTGCGGCAAGTCCACGCTGCTGCGCGTCTGCGCGGGGCTGGCGCGCCAGTACACGGGCCACGCCGAGATCCGCGCCGAGCGGCCCGGCGCGCCGCTCACCGCCATGGTGTTCCAGGACCACGCGCTGCTGCCGTGGCGCACCGTGCAGGCCAACGTGGAGTTCGGCCCGGAGAACCGCGGCGTGCCCCGCGCGGAGCGCCAGGCCCGGGCGCGCGAGATGCTCGCGCTGGTCGGGCTCGGGGGGTTCGCCGACGCGTACCCGCACCAGCTCTCGGGCGGCATGCGGCAGCGGGTGGGCATCGCCCGCGCCCTCGCCAACGACCCCGAGGTGCTGCTCATGGACGAGCCGCTCGCCGCGCTCGACGCGCAGACGCGCGCGATCCTGCAGGAGGAGCTGCTCCGGATCTGGTCGGGGCTGGGAAAGACGGTCATCTACGTCACCCACTCCCTCGAGGAGGCGTTGCTCCTGGGCGACCGCATCGTGCTGATGACGGCGCGGCCCGGGCGCGTGAAGCAGATCTTCCCCGTCCCGCTGGGACGCCCGCGCGGCCTGGAGGCGCGGTCCTCTCCCGAGTTCGGCGCGCTGTTCGAGAAGGTGTGGGCCGACCTGCGCGAGGAGGTGGTACGGGCCTCGAGCGAGGCCGCGCCGTGAGGCGGGCCGGCGGCCGGGGCGCGCGCGTCGCGCTGGCGCTTGCCCTGCCCGCGCTCGCGCTCGTCCTCTGGGAGGCGGCCGGCGCGGCGGGACTCGTCCGCCCCGCTTTCTTCCCGCGCCCCTCGGTGGTGGCGGGCCACGCGGTGACGCTGGCCGCCGACGGCACGCTGGCCGGTCACGCGTGGATCACGCTGGGCCGAGTGGGCGCGGCGTTCCTCCTCGCCGCCGTTCCCGGCGTGGCCGTGGGCATGGCCATGGGCATGTCGGGGGCGGCGCGAAGGGGCCTCGATCCCGTCTTCGCCGTCGTCTATCCGATCCCGAGCATCCTCTTCCTGCCGCTCCTGTCCTTCGTCGTCCGCTCGAGCGAGCCCGCCCTCGTCCTCACGAGCGCGGTGACCTCGTTCTTCCTCGTGGCGTACACGACGATGACGGGCGTGCACCAGGTGGACCGGTCGATCGTGGAGGCGGCCACGCACTACGGGGCCCGAGGCGCGGCGCTCGTCGCGAAGGTCCTGCTGCCCGCGGCGGCGCCGGCGATCCTCACCGGGCTCCGGCTCGGTCTCGGCTACACGCTGATCGTGGTGATCGCCACCGAGATGGTGAGCGCGACGAGCGGGCTCGGCTCGTTCCTCTGGCTCTCCTGGCAGGTCCTCAAGGTGGAGGACATGTACGTGGCGCTCGCCGCCATCGCCGCCCTGGGCGCGCTCTCGAACTGGGCGCTGGCCGCGCTCCGCGCGCGCGTGCTCCCGTGGGCGCGCGACGCCGCGGAGGCCGCCTGATGGCCGCGGCGCTGCCGCTCGCCCTCCTCGCCGTCTGGGAGGCCGCCTCGCGGCTGGCGTGGCTCTCGCCCCGCTACTTCCCCGCGCCGAGCATCATCGCGGCGACCCTGGCGCAGGGGCTCGCCGGCGGCGCCCTCTGGGCCGACGTGGGCGTCACGCTCGGGCGCCTCGGCGCGGCCTTCGCGCTCGCCGCCGCCCTCGCCGTGCCGCTCGGTCTCGGCATGGGCCTCTGGCGGCCGCTGCGCGCGCTCCTCGAGGCGCCGGTGGCGCTCCTCTATCCCCTGCCGAAGATCGCGCTGCTCCCGCTGTTCCTCGTGGCGCTCGGCGTGGGCGAGCCGGCCTTCGTGCTCACCGGCGCGGTCACCGCGTTCTTCCAGATCCTGATCAGCACCGCCGCGGGCGTCCGCGCGGTGGACCCGACGCTGATCGAGGTGGGCAAGAGCTACGGCGCGGGCCCGCTGGCCCTCTTCGGCAAGGTGCTGCTGCCCGCCGCGCTCCCCGCCATCCTGACCGGCTTGCGGCTCGGCCTGGGGCTGGCGCTCATCACGGTGATCGCAGTAGAGTTCGTCACGGCCAAGAGCGGCCTCGGCCACCTGGTGTTCCGCCAGTGGCAGATGCTGCTCACGGCGGAGATGTTCGCGGGCCTCGCGGTGATCGGGGCGATCGGGCTCACGCTCACCCGGGGCCTGCGCGCGGTGCAGCAGCGCGCGCTGGCCTGGCAGGACGACGCCGGCTGGCGATGAACCAGGGAGACTCCATGGCTTCGATCACCGTCCCGACCCTCGCGCGCCGCGGCGCGCTCGTTCTGCTCGCCGCCCTCGCGCTCGCGTCCGCCGGCCCCGTCGCGGCGCAGTCGGGGCGGCCGGTGGTCAAGATCGGCTACATCCCGACCGACTCGTTCGCCGCGCTGTTCCTCCTGGCCGACCGCCACCTGCCCAGGACGGGCATCGCCGCCGAGACCGTGCGCCTCGCCGGCGGCCCGGAGATCCTGTCCCAGGTGGCGACGGGGCAGCTCCACGTCGGCGGGGCCGGCATGGGCGCCGCCGTCTTCAACGCGGTGGCCGGGAACCTGCCGGTGGAGTTCGTGGCGCCGCTGCACTCGGGCTACCTCGAGGACTACTTCACGGTGCGCAAGGCGACGTGGGGCAGGCGAGGTCAAGCGCATCCGCGACCTCAAGGGGCGGCCGGTGGCGCTGAACGTCCGCGGCGCCGCCGTGGAGTGGATGCTCGACCAGGCCCTCCGCAAGGACGGGCTCTCGATCAGGGACGTCCAGGTACGCCTGATGCCGTTCCCCGACATGGTCCCCGCGTTCGAGTCCGGCGCCGTGGACGCGGCGATCCTGTCCGAGCCGTTCCCGACGCTGGCCGAGGAGAAGGGCGTCGCCCTCCGCCCCCTGCCGAAGGCCGCCGGCGCCCAGGCGGGCCCGATCACCGCGATCTTCTGGAACCGCGACTGGGCTTCGAGCAACCCGGAGCTGGCCCACACCGTGATGCAGGCGTACCTCCACGCCGTGCGCGACCTCGCCCTCGGCGACGGCTGGAAGCAGGACCGGAACATCGAGGTCATGGTGAAGTACACCGGCGCGAAGGCCGACGTGATCAAGCGCGCCCGCGCCCACGTGCTCGACCCGAACCTCGAGATGGACGCGAGCGTGCTCGACTCCATGCAGCGCTTCGCGTCCGAGCTGGGCTACCTGAAGTACAAGGACCTGCTGCCGGCGTCGAAGGTCTTCAACTTCGAGTACCGCGACCGCGCGGTGCAGGAGGTGGGGCGGAAGTAGCAGACTCTACCGCGACTGCGTGAGAGCCTTCCGGACCTCGAGGTAGACCGCCGCGGTCACGCCCTCGATGCGCTCGAGCCGGCTCAGCAGGCGCAGTCCCCGATAGGCGAAGTACAGCCCGACGGTGGTCTCCAGCGCGACGAGCGCCAGCATCGCAGCAAGGAAGGCGTGCTCGGAAATCATGGTCGGATTCTCGACCGGCGTGATCCTCGTGTCAACGTTCCGGATCGGATACAGCAGAAGCGAACAGCGCGGAATCGCTACGGACCTGTCCGGCGTCCCTGAGGTTGGTTGCGCCCGGGTTGCGGAAGGTGGTCGCGCTCGCGTGCGCGTGCAAGGCGGGGATTGCGGTGCGGTTGCCTCCGAAGTCGTAGCGCAGAGCCACGCCGGGCGCGCGCCGAGACGGGACGACGGCCCGCTCTCGACGCCGTTGCTGGTCGATCCTGAACGCGACTTGTGGCGCGCCAACTAGCGCGACGACGGCGGCCAGGAGGTGCGGGTCGAGAGCGAGGTGTCCGTTGGTCAGGGGGCGGCGTGGGAGCGCAGTCAGGCGATGGACGAGGAGTGGATCGAGCAGTTCACCGACGAGCCGCAAGATCGCCGCGTCCCCGCGATCAGGGGCGGCGCGCTGGCCGCAGTGGACGAGCTGCGCCTCGACATCCGGGCACGCCTTCTCGACGAGGCGTTGCCTTGTATCGACGGGCGCGCCTCGGTCGCAGCCGGGAGCGGCACCAACAGGCGTGTCTGCTGCCGCAGGACCATCGAGACGGAGGACCGCGAGTACCAGCCCGCGGCCGGGGCCTCGCGCCGGGCGGCGGGCGCTACTGAGCTACCGACGCCGACGCCACGCGCCGACGCCGACGAGCCCGGCGGCGACGAGCAGCAGCGTGGTCGGCGCCGCAACCGGGGCGGCATTCTCGAAGATCAACGAGATGACGGCGGTGTCCCCAAGGTCCCAAAAGTCAGTGTGGTTGGGATTGATCGTGACTGAGTGTGCCGTGAACGACACATCACTTGCGTCAAGGCCAACGACGCCCCCGGACGTTACGAGACCCACGCCCACGAGGTCCCCGGCGGAGCTATCGAGATCACCGAAGATCATGGTCCATTCCTCGCCCAAACTCCCGAGGTTCCCGAGGGCCTCCACGGTGATGGACGCCGCAGCAACGTCGACGGAGAACGTCAGTTCATTGGTAAGCGGGAAGCCGACGATGAACTCGGGAGCCGGACCAGCGGTCACGGTTGCTGTAGGTGAGAAGCAATGGAAGAGTTGAAACGGGATCTGAACCGTCGAGCACGTCACCGAGTCGCCGATCAGCGACGCCTCGGCAGCGCGAGGCACATCCAGCAGGACGACGAGCGCGGCCACGGACACTGCCAGTCCACGAACCAGGCGAGTCATGTCGGTCTCCTGTGCGGTGAGGGGAAGGTGGAGCGGGCGCCGCATCTTTGCACACACCACCGTTGCTGTGCACGCCGCAGCGAGTCAGCGGGCAGCACGCCGGGTCATCAACGACGGCGGGCGCGTTCCTCGCGCCGTGCAGTCGCGGGCCATCCGAATCACGAATCGCCAGGGCGACGCCCTCGACGGCGAACGTGGCGATGGCGATCAGGCGAGGGCGCTCATCGCCCCGGACGCGCAGCGCCGCAAGGTGGAGCTGGGGATCACGTCTGGCGGTCGAGATAGGCGGGGAGCTTCGTGTCCTTATCCCTTTTCGCTGACTCGATCTGAGACCACGTGAGGCCGATTTTGACGCCTGATAGATCCACGCCCTCCAGGCGGGCGCCCTTCAGGCGGACATGCTCAAAGCGCGCGTCCTGTAGGTGAGCCAACCAGAGCTGGGCCCCCTCTAGGTTGGCGCGCAAGAGCTCTGCGCCCTCCAGTTTGGCGTCCGCGAGGTTCGCGTGTTGCAGATGGGCGTCCGAGAGCACCGCGCCCTTCAAGCAGGCGCTCCTGAAGTACGCTCGCTCCAGGTGGGCGTCCACGAGATGCGCGCCCTCCAAGTGCGGCAGTCTTCAAGGCTCGCGCCCTTCAGGTGGGCACTGCTGACCGAGCCCGGACATCCCCTTGTCTGGTAAGCCTGTCCGGGGCGCCGACTCGACCGGATCGGCGCCGTCGTGCCGCGACCGAAAGAAGAGGTGAAGGCTAGTCCCCTTTCAGCGAGCCATCAGGTTGCGGCTGGGTTGCGCCCGGTGCTACGTTTTGCATCGATCTGCATCATCGTGTCCCTCATCTTCCGGAGGGATCGCGGGGGTCTCGCGTTGTCCCGGATCGGATACACCGGCCCATCGAGCTCCGCCGCCGTCACGCATCGCCCATCGTGCCGAAGTGCGCGAGGCGGATGCCCTCGCGCTCGATGGCCTCGCGTGCGCGCGGGTCGGTGAGCCCGGCGATCTCCGTCTCGCGCTGGCGGCCGTAGCGGCTGTACGCGAGGTCGTCGTCGAAGTAGCCCGGGTGGGTCATCCACTCGGTGACGCCACCCGGCAGCGTGCCCAGGTGCTCGAGCACCCGCTCGGGCGTCCAGTACGGCTCGGCGCCCGCGTCCCCCACGAAGTGATCCGGCGCGCCAGCCGCTCGCGGCGGATCGCCTGCCGGGCCTCCGCGTCCTGGGCGCGGAGCGGCACCCGAAGCGCGCGGGCGAAGAAGATCATCAGATCGAAGAGGGGCGCCGCGCGCGCCACGTGGTGGTGGCTGTCGAGGTGCGTCGGGAACCGGCCCACGAGCGTCCGGAACGCGTCGACCTGGTTGCCGATCTCGATGCGCGCCTCGTCGGGCGCCACGCGCGCCGCCACCGCCGCGGGGTCGCGCACGAAGCGCCCCTCGGCGTCGACCAGCGACGGGACGCGGCGCGGGTCGGACACCGGCGCGCCCAGCGTGAGGTTCACGTGGAGGCCCACGCCGAGGCCGCTCGCGCCGAGCTCCTCGAGCCGCTCCGCGGGGATCGGCCGGTTCACCAGCAGCGTGGTGCTGGTCACGATGCCGCGGGCGTGCGCCTCGAGGATGCCGCGGCTCACGCCCTCCGTGAGCCCGAAGTCGTCGGCGTTGACGATGAGGGTGCGCGTCGGACGGCCGCTCATCGCGCGGCCGGATCAGGCCTTGCCCATCACCCGGCGGAAGTAGAGGCGGATGGCCTCCTTGAGCTGGGCGCGCGCGCCCGCGCCGGACTGGGCGTCCTCGAGCTGGTCGATGTCGATGGCCAGCGGCACGCCCTCGCGCTTCACCCCGTCGAGCTCGGCGGTGAGCCCGCACCGCTCGTCGGACTCGGTGAAGACCAGCTTGGCCCGCGTGAAGCTCCGGTCGTCCTGCGCGATCTGCTCGACCGTCTCCGTGATCAGGCGCTTGATGGCCTCCTGCTCGGGCGGCGGCACGGTGGAGAAGGCGGCGGTCAGGTGGATCTCGGCCATGGGTCAGGTCCCTCCGGTACCCTAGACGCCGGCCGCGGCGGCCGCGCTCATGGCATCCAGGCCCGCCTCGAGGCCCTGGCGCCCGATGCGGATCGCGATCGGCCGCGCGAAGTAGAACGTCCCGAGCGCGACGCGCCGGGGCACCACGGCGTGCTTCATCTTGCGGAGCGCGGCCAGCGACGCCTCGCCCACGCGGTCGTCCACGTAGAGCTCGCCGCCCTCCGTGTGCACGCGCGGCGCCTCGATGGCCGCCTGCGGCGAGCCCTTGCCGTCGATCATGTTGGCCGCGACCTGCGGGATGGCCGACACGATCTTCCGGCCGCCCGGCGCGCCCAGGGCGAACAGCGGCTCGCCGCGCCGGAACGCGAGCACCGGCACCATGTTCACCAGCGGGCGCTTGCCCGGCGCGACGGAGTTCGGGTGGCCGGGCTCGGGGTCGAACCAGATCATGCCGTTCTGGAGCAGGATGCCGGTACCCGGCGCGACCATGCGCGAGCCGAAGAGCGACACCGCGGTGTTGGTGAACGACACCATGTTGCGCTGGCGGTCGATCGCGCAGATGTGGGTGGTGCAATCCGCGGTGTCGCCGCGTCGCCCGGCGCCGCGCGGCGCGCGCCCGCGGGCCGCGGACCCGGACGCGGCCTCGAAGGCCCAGGGGTCGGGCGGCGCGGCCGCGCTTCGCGGCCCCGCCGGCTTCATGACGCGGGCCAGGGCGGCGGCGTAGCCGGAGGACGTGAGCCCGTTCCACGGCGCGCTCACGCGGAGGGCGTCGCCCAGGAAGCGGAACCGATCCTCGAACGCGCGCCGCACCGCCTCCGCGCGCAGGTGAAGGCCCGACGCGGTGGCGTACCCGACGCGCGCGCCCGGGAACTCTCCGAGGAGGTTCAGGATCTCGAGCGCGGTCGCGCCGCCGGTGGCGCCGGGCAGGAACGCGAGGTCGACCCCGCGGTACGAGCCCCGGAGCGGCGAGAGCACGCGCGGCGCGTAGCCGGCGAGGTCGTCCCGGGTCAGGAAGCCGCCCGTCCGCCGCATCTCCTCCTCGATGGCCTGGGCGATCGCGCCGCGGTAGAACGCCGCCGGCCCGTCCTTGGCGATGAGCCGGAGGCTCTGGCCGAGGTCGGGCTGGCGGAGGACGTCGCCGTCGATCGCGGTGTCGGCCATGCCCGGCGGCCGGAGCACGTAGTGACCGTCCCGGAGGTACGTCCGCGCCGTCTCCGGGAACTGCGCGATCTCCCGGCAGTACACGGAGGTGGTGAAGCTCACGTACCAGTCCACCGGGAAGCCGTCCTCGGCGAGCGCGATGGCCGGGGCGAGGACGTCGGCGAGGTCCATCGTCCCGTACCGCTCGAGCGCGAGACACAGGCCGGCCACCGACCCCGGCACGGCCACCGAGCGCGGCCCGAACATGTTGGCGTCGTCCACGACCCGGTGCCACGTGAAGAGCCCCTGCCCCATGCCCTCGGTGAGCGGATAGCACCCCTCGTGACAGGCCGCCGGCGCCTCCACGTTGGCGTCGATGGCCACCGTCTCGCCGCGCCGCTCCATGTGGACGAGGAAGCTCCCGCCGCCGGCCAGCGAGGACATGAAGGGCTCGACCACGGGCATGGCGAACGCGGTGGCCACTGCGGCGTCCACGGCGTTGCCGCCGCGCGCGAGGATGCCCGCGCCCACCTCGGCGCCGAGCGGATGCTCGGCCACCACCATCCCGCGGGCCGCGCGGGGCGTGTGCTTCGTCACCGCCATCGTGGATCGGATCATGCCAGCTCCTCGGCGCGGAGCCGGCCCCGCGCGGGATCGAGAGGTGGAGCCGAGACGGGATTAATCGACCGGCACGTACGGGTTCCGCTTGCGGGTGACCTCGACCACGGCCTTGTCGTCGAAGTAGAGCACCCAGCCCGGCGGGTAGCACCCAGGCCTCCTTGGCCCGGCGCTGGATCGTGGGCCAGTGCTGCTGGGCCATCGCGCCCATGAGCGCGGGATCCGTGCTCTGCTCGTCAGGCTCCTCGAGGAGGGCCCGCACCTCGCCGCGGGTGCTGCCCACCACCACCTGGCGCCAGAAGCGGAAGTCGCTGTAGCGCGTGGCCTGCTCGACCTCCGGATGCTCGCGCAGGTAGCGGGTCACGCGCTCGTCGAGCGCGTCTTCCCACTTGCGCCGCTCGTCGAAGCTCGGGTCGCGCCCGTTGACCATGTACGTCCGGTAGTAGAAGAGCTCCTGGGCGCGCGGCCCTTGCCCCACGCGCTCCACCACCTCGCTGGTGAGCAGGCATCCCGTGGCGAGGACGGCGGCGACCAGTGGCCCTCGCAGAATACGGTAACGCCACGGGCCCCTATAGTCCCACCGCTCGGCATTAGTCTGATGCGCGAGGCTCACCAGCCAGCCCGCGCGCGCCCAGGACCGCCGTGGCATCAGATGAGGGCCGACTCGAGCACGATGCCCCGATCCACGACGCGCGCCGCCCGCCCGAGCATGGCGGCCAGGGTGGGATCGACCTCGGGGGCCTCGCCGAGCTGCCGCAGCACGTCGATGAGCCGGCGCATGGCGCGGATCAGGTCTCCCTCGTGTCCTCCGAACGATTCCTCGACGATGCTCGCCCAGTCGTTCTCGCCCGACGCCCACCGGAACACCGCGGCCATGAACCCGGTGGACACGCCCACCGGCATCGGCAGGTGCCGGAGGCGCTGGGCCTCGAACACGCTCCGCGCCACCGCTTCGAGGTCGCCCAGCTTGCGCCGGAGCTTCGGCCGCTTGCGCAGGAAGAGCCGCGCCACCGCGCTGTCCCCGGAGCGCGACTCCTCGACCAGGCAGGAGCACAGCGCGGCGGCCTCCGCCAGAGTCGTGTCGCCGAGCACGCCGCGCTCCACCATCTCGGCCACGAGGAGCTCGTTGTCGTGCCGGAGCCCTGCGATGAGCTGACCCTTGGCGAGGAGTTTACCATCCTGCACCGCGCCGAATTCTCCGAGCACGTCCACCACTCGGCAGAACTCGTTCCAGTAGGCGTTGCGCACGGTGTCGAGCGCTTCCTTCTGCTGGCCGATCCGGCCCTCGATCCGCTCGAGGCGCCGCCACGCCTGGTCGCACGCCGGCTGGGAGCTCCACGGGCAGCGGTGGCACTCGATCTCGCCGAGGGAGGCCTCGGGCCCCTGGCGCCGCTCGCGCTCCACCAGCTCGGGGATGGACAGAGCCTCGAGGTGCGTCCGGAGGCTCGGGGTGCGGCGCTCCCAGTCGCGCGGGATCGGCACGGGGGGCGTGGCCCAGAACACGCGCTTGACGTGCCCGGCCTTGAGCTGGACCACGTCGCCGTGCGGCAGCAGCACGCTGGCGATGAGCCGGTGGCGGCGCTGGTCCACGCGGCACAGGAGCCCGAGGGCCTGGCCGTCGCGCCGGCGCACGAGCACGAACCGCCCGGGCTCGGCCTCGGCCACCGCGCGCGGCCCGTGACGGCCACCCGGGCCGCGGGCCGCCCGCGCCGCCTCCACCTCGCGCCGGATCGCGCGGTAGCGGCCGATGCGGGAGAAGTCGCCGCAGGGCGCGGCGAACGCGTGGGCCACGCCGTCCGCCTCGAGCGAGGCCACCTCCGCCTCGAGCGACCGGATCCGCTTCATGTTCTGGTACTGCCCGAAGGACGACTCCACGATGCGGCGGATCGTGGCCAGGTCGCTGCCGCTGCCGAGGAGCAGCGCCACCGAGCCGTAGCCGAGCTTGAACTGCGAGAGCACGGGCTCCGGCTCGCCGTCCACCACCCGGCGCACCTCGTCCACGCCATCGCGCACGTCCAGCGCGATCACGCACTGCCCCTCGGGGTCGATGCCGCGCCGCCCCGCCCGCCCCGCCATCTGGGTCAGCTCGTTGTGGGTGAGGCTGCGGAACCCGCGGTCGGTGCGCTTGGTGAGCGACTGGAGGACCACGCTCTTGGCCGGCATGTGGATGCCGAGCGACATCGTCTCGGTGGCGAACACCACGCGGCAGAGGCCGCGCTCGAACAGCGTCTCGACCAGGCGCTTGACGCTCGGCAGGATCCCCGCGTGGTGGAGCCCCACGCCCATGCCGAGGGCCTGGAACACGGTCTGGTTGAGCGGCGACTCGGCGATGGCCGGCGTCTCCGTGATGGCCTCGCGGATGGCCGCGTCCAGCTCCTGGCGCTGCGCGCGCGTGAGCAGCGGCTTCCCCTCGGCGAGCACCGTCTCCATGGCCCGCTCGCAGCCCGCCCGGCTGAAGATGAAGTAGATGCCGGGCAGCCAGCCGCGGGCCTCGAGCTCGTCGATCATCACGGTGGGATCGACGACCCGGCGCGTGTACCAGCGGCCCTTGTCGTCGTAGGCGCCGCCCGCCCTCCTCGCCGAGCAGGCGCACGCGCCCCGCGCGCACCGCCGCGTACGCGTGGAGCTCGCCGGACAGGTCGGCGACCAGGTACTGGAGCGGCACCGGCCGGTGGGGATGGGTGATGGCCACGATGGGCCGGTGCACGAGGGAGATCCAGTCCGCGATCTCCCCGATGTTGGCCACGGTGGCGGACAGCGCGACCAGGGCGGCGTCCTTGGGCGCGTTGACGATGATCTCCTCCCACACCGTCCCGCGCCCCTCGTCGCCCATGTAGTGACACTCGTCCAGCACCACCGTCTCCAGGCCCGCGAGCCCGCCCGTGTAGAACATGTTCCGGAGGATCTCGGTGGTCATCACCACGATGGAGGCGCCGGCGTTGACCTTCACGTCGCCGGTGAGGATGCCCACGTTGGCCGGGCCGAACTGGCGGCAGAAGTCGGCGTACTTCTGGTTGGAGAGCGCCTTCAGCGGCGTGGTGTAGGCGAGCCGGCCGCCCCGGGCGAGCGCGCGGTGGATGGCGAACTCCGCGACCAGGGTCTTGCCCGCCCCGGTCGGCGCGGAGACGATCACCGAGCGCCCGTCGATGATGGCCTGGATGGCCTCCCGCTGGAACTCGTCCAGCGAGAACGGGTAGCGTCTGGTGAAGGACTCGAGCAGTCCGTCGGCGGCGATCGTTCGGCCTCCCTCTGCGAATACGCGCGGTGTCATCGCATCTTACTACGCGCATCCGCTTGCGTGGGCGCCCGGAGCCGGTCTAGGCTCACCGCTGCGGTCAGCGTGCGGGACGGTAGGAGGCGGCATGAAGCTCACCGGGAAGGTCTGTCTCATCACCAACGTCAGCCAGTTCATGGGGCCGGCGCTCACGGAGGAGTTCGGGCGGGAGGGCGCGACGCTCGCGCTGCACGACCGCGAGGCCCAGACGCTGGCGCCGCTGGTGGCGGTGGCCGAGCGGCTCGGGCGGACCGCGCTTGGGCTCACCGCCGACCTCACGCGCTCGAGCGAGGCGGACCGGATGGTGGGCGAGGTGGTGCAGCGGTTCGGCCGGCTCGACGTGCTCGTCAACAACAACGCCTTCCCTCCCTCGGGCGCGGCCACCGAGACGATCACCGACGACGCGTGGCGCCAGATGATGGCGCGCCTCCTCGACGAGCCGTTCTTCTGCCTGCGCGCGGCCCTCCGCGTGATGCGGCCGGCCGGGCGCGGCAAGATCGTGAACATCTCGTCGGCGGCCGGCATCCCCGGCCTCGCGCGCTACGCCGCCTACTCGGCGGCGCGCGCCGGGGTCAACGGGCTCACCCGGGCGGTGGGCCGCGAGGTGGCGAAGGACGGGGTGCAGGTGAACGCCATCGCCCAGAACTACGTCGAGAACCCGACCTACTTCCCGCCGGACCTCGTCGCCGACCCCACGGCCCTCGCGCGCATGGTGAAGAACGTGCCCGCGGGCCGGCTCGCCCGCGGCGAGGAGTCCGCCCGGCTCGCCGTGTACCTCGCCTCCGAGGACGCGGACTTCTTCGTGGGCCAGGTCGTGCCATTCGCGGGTGGCTGGGTGACTTGAGGTTTGCGAGCCGAGCCGCAGGCGAGGCGAGCGTATATGGAAATGCAGTGGCCGAGCCGAGCCGCAGGCGAGGCGAGCGTATATGGAAATGCAGTGGAAACAACCGCCGACCGTACATGGAAATGCAGTGGAAACAACCGCCCACCGAGAGTCTACCCGCGCCGTTGAGAACGGCCGCGATCGCGTTTACAGTGCGGGCATGCGCCGCCGCGATCCGTCCCCACCGCTCGCTGCCCGCGCTCGCCGTCTTCCTCCTCGCCGGGGCCGGCGCCGCCTCGGCCGACGACGAGCGCCACGCCATGGGCCAGGTGCGGCTTCACCACCGAGCCCGCGCACGCCCAGGGCTGCACCCGGATCGGCAGCATGCGGGACGACTCCGTCAAGGACCTCCGGCGCAAGATCGTCCGCGCCGGGGGCAACGCCGCCGTCATCTCGTTCCGTGCGGAGGACGTCTCGGCCATCTACGCGGACGTGTATCGCTGCGGAGGCGCCCCCGCGGCCGGCGGCCCGCCGCCCGTCCCGCGAGCGCCGTCGTCGCCTGGCGCGCCTCCACCCCCGCCACCGCCCCCGCCTCCGCCCGCCATCCGGTAGCGCGACGGCCCGACCATGATCTTCTGCCACGTCGGCGTCAGCACGGTGGACGACTACCTCACCCTGCGCGAGCCGCACCGCCGGGCGCACCTCGACCGGCTGCTCGCCCTCCGGAGCGCCGGCGCCGTCATCGGTGGCGGGCCGGCGCCGGACGGCAAGACCGCCGACGTGTTCTACCGCGGCGACACCGAGCGCGACGTGACGCGCATGGTCGAGGACGATCCCTACTTCGTGGGCAAGGTGTGGAGCGAGTACCGGCTCACCGCGTTCAGCCACTTCCTGGAGCCCTGGCAGGTCCCGCCGCTGGTCACCGACGGTTCCCGCGCCGTGACCATCGTCGAGGGCCGCGCGCCCGACGTGGACATGGCCTCGTTCGCGCTCATCGAGGCGCGCGGGGCCGGGCACATGGCCTTCGGCGGGTTCTTCGCGGGCGGCCGGACGCTCGCCGTGATGTCCACGGCCGACGCCGCCCTGGCGACGGCATGGCTGGCCGACACGGGGCTCTGGGACGCGGAGACGCTGACCGCGCGGCCGCTCCTGCACGTGCTGTAGCCCTCGAGCCGCCCGACGAGCCCCCACTCCTTGCCCCCCGTCCGCGGGGTGCGGTACGATGGCGCGCAATCCGGGCGCCCAACCCGGCGCCACGCGGCGGGATCCTCACTCTGGCACCGTCGTCGTCCCGACGACGGCGCGCCTGCCGCTCGGATCTCCAAGGGAGGAGAACATGGACCAACGGCTTCGGCAGCTCGCTGAGCAGCTCGACGGGGGCGTCATCGCCCGCCGGGAATTCCTTCGCAAGGCCGCTGTCGTCACGGGCAGCACGGCGGCCGGGCTCGGCGTGCTCCGGCGCATGGCCCACGCCCAGGGCGGCCCCAAGCTCCGGGTGTGGCTCTTCAAGAGCTTCGTGACCAAGAGCAACGACATCCTCGCCCGCCAGGTCGAGGAGTGGGCGAAGGAGCGCAAGGTCCAGGTCGAGACGGACTGGGCGACCTTCGGCGACCGCGAGCAGAAGTTCGTCGCCGCCATCGAGGCCGGCAACCCGCCGGACATCGCCGAGATGAACTACCAGGGCCCGGCTCGCTACAAGCCCGCCCTGCGCGACGTGTCCGCGCTCGTGAAGGACCTCGCGGGCACGCGCGGCGGCCTCCTGCCGTACGCCGAGCGCGTGACCAACATCGGCGGCCAGTACTTCGGCGTGGCGCGCCTCGCCTTCCCCGGCGGGTTCTTCGTGCGCAAGGACCTCCTCGACGCCAAGGGCGTGAAGATGCCCAAGACGTACGACCCCGACGTGCTCGAGATGGCGAAGAAGTGCCAGGACCCGTCCAAGGAGATCTGGGGGCTCGGCCAGACGCTGAACCGCTGCGACGACGGCAACGGGTTCATGCAGAACATCCTCTGGAACTACGGCGGCGGCGTGTGGGACAAGGACGGCAAGCCCGCGCTCGGCACGAGCTTCCTCAAGCAGAACGTCGAGGCCCTGCAGTTCGCGGTGGACACCATCCAGAAGCACAAGATCCAGCCGCCCGGCGTCATGGGCTGGAACGACGTGTCCAACAACGAGGCGTACCTCGCCGGCAAGCTCGTGTCCACCAACAACGGGGCGAGCCTCTACTACGCGCTGGTCGACAAGAAGCACGCGCTCGCCGACAAGACCCAGGTCCTCCTCACCCCGGGCGGGCCCGCGGGCTCCTTCGTCGGCGCCGGCTGCTACAACTGGGGCATCTTCAAGGCGTCGAAGCACGCCGACCTCTGCGAGGACCTCATCCGCTGGGTCGAGGACGAGAAGCGCTTCGAGGAGTTCAAGAAGGCGTCGATCGGCCAGGCCGGCCCCGTCTACAAGGCGCGCGCCGACAGCCCGTACTGGAAGACCGACCCGAACTTCCAGGGCATGCTCCAGAACCTGCTGCGCGGCGTCTGGATCGGCTATCCCGGCCCGTACACGCCGGCGGCGGTGGAGGTGCAGGCGCAGTACATCCTCTGCGACATGGCCGGCCGCGTGGTGGTGGGCGGGCTCTCGCCCGAGGCCGCGCATCAAGGAAGCGCACAAGCGGGTGGAGGACATCCACAAGATCCGGAGCCGGGGGTAGGCGAGGCCGCCATGGCCGCCGTTCCCGCCGCACGCAGTCGAGCCCGGGACCGGGCTCGTCCACGCGCCGGCCCCGCGGAGGGCTCGCCCAGTACCTCGGGCCCGACTATCGGCTCGGCTACCTGTTCGTTGCCCCTATCGCGCTCGCCGTCCTCGCGCTGGTGGGCTATCCGTTCCTGTACGCCGTCTACCTCTCCATGACCCACAAGCTCGTCGGCATGCCGCCGGTCTTCGTGGGCATGGAGAACTACGTCCGGCTCTACGAGGACGGCTTCTTCCGGCGCGCCGTCTACAACAGCTTCCTGTTCACGTTCTCGTCGGTGGGGTTCAAGCTCGCGTTCGGGATGCTGATGGCGCTGGTCCTCACCTCGCGCGTGCGCTTCCGTAGCTTCTGGACGGGCGTGCTCCTGATCCCGTGGGTCGCGCCTACCGTGGTCTCCGCGCTGAACTTCCTCTGGATCTTCGACGGCAGCCTCGGCGTGCTCAACTACATGCTCGTCCGCGTCTTCCACATCCTGCCCCAGGGCGTGGGCTGGCTCTCCGAGCCGAACACCGCGATGGCCTCGGTGATCGCGGTCAACGTGTGGCGGGGATTCCCCTTCTTCGGCATCAGCTTCCTCGCCGGCATGAAGGCCATCCCGGCCGAGCTCTACGAGGCGGCGGCGGTGGACGGGGCGAGCCCGCTGCGACGCTTCCTGCACATCACGCTGCCGAGCCTCAAGAACATCATGATCATCGTGATGCTGCTGTCGACGATCTGGACCTTCAACGACTTCGGCATCGTCTACGTGCTGACCAAGGGCGGGCCCGGTGGCGCCACCATGGTCATGCCCGTCCTCACCTACGAGACCGCCTTCGGCGCCCAGCGCCTCGGTGAGGCGATCGCCGTGGCCCTCTACCTCCTGCCCGGACTCGCGCTCACCATCGTCGTCCTCGCCCGCTACATGGGCAAGGGACGGAAGCGGTGACCTCGGCGCGGGCGGGCGCCCGCCGGGCGAGCATCGTCGAGGGCGGGATCTCCTACGCCGTCCTCGGGATCCTCGCCGTCATCGTGCTGTTCCCCTTCTACTGGATGATCGTCACCTCGCTGAAGAGCGAGGACCAGATGCGGAGCCTCGTGTCGATGTTCTGGCCGAGCCCCGTGATCTTCGACAACTACCGCCAGCTCATCAGCAAGACGGAGTTCGTGTCCTGGTACGGCAACAGCCTGATCGTCTCCATCGCGAGCACGTTCGTGGCCACCGCCATCGGCACGATCGGCGCGTACGCCCTCGCCCGGCTCAAGTTCCTCGGCCGGGGGTTCATGGCGAGCGCCACCCTCATCACCTACCTGGTGCCGCCGTCCATCCTGTTCATCCCGCTCTACGCGCAGATCAAGAACATCGGCCTCTCGAACAGCCTCTGGGGGCTCGTCGCGACGTATCCGAGCTTCACCGTGCCCTTCGTCACGTGGCTCCTCATGGGCTACTTCGAGTCCATCCCCGAGGAGCTCGAGGAGTCGGCGATGATCGACGGCGCCACCCGCTTTGGCGCCTTCTACCGGATCGTGTTGCCGCTGGCCGCGCCCGGGGTGCTCGCCGCGTCGCTCTACGCCTTCACCCAGGCGTGGAACGAGTTCCTCTACTCGCTGGTGTTCATCACCGACGGGCGCCTGCGCACGCTGCCCGTCGGCCTCGCCAGCTTCATCACGGGCGACGTGTACGGCTGGGGCTACCTCATGGCGGGCGCCGTGCTCACCACGGTCCCCGTCATCGCCGCCTACATGTACCTCCAGAAGTACATGGTGGAGGGGCTCACCGCCGGCAGCGTCAAGGGCTAGGCAGGCGCCTCGCCTGCGTCCCGGACGACACGCGGGGGGGTGAGCGCGGGATGCGGATTCGCTTCTGGGGAACCCGCGGGTCGCTGGCGCGACCGGGCCCCGCCACCGTCCGCTACGGCGGCAACACGTCGTGCGTGCAGGTGGAAGCGCCCGACGGCACGCTGATCGTCCTCGACTGCGGCACCGGCGCCCACGACCTGGGCCAGCACCTGGTCACGGCGGGGCCGCGCCCGCTCCGCGCCCACCTGCTCCTCACCCACACGCACTGGGACCACATCCAGGGGTTTCCGTTCTTCGCGCCGCTGTTCGTCCCCGACAACGAGTGGGACGTGTACGCGCCCCAGGGGCTGAGCCAGCGGATCGAGGCGACGCTGGCCGGGCAGATGGAGTACGAGTACTTCCCGGTCACCCTCGCCCAGATGGGCGCGACCATCCGCTACCACGACCTCGAGGAGGGCGCCTTCACCCTGGGCGGCGTGCAGGTCACGACGCGGTACCTGAACCATCCGGGCCTCGCGCTGGCCTACCGGCTCGAGACGGGCGGCGCCAGCCTCGTGTACGCCACCGATCACGAGCCGCACTCGCTGCACGCCGACGCGCCCGCCACCGGCCCCGTGCACCGTGAGGACCAGCGTCACATCGAGTTCCTCACCGGCGCGCAGCTCCTCGTCCACGACGCGCAGTACACGCTCGAGGAGTACGCCCACAAGCGCCACTGGGGGCACTCCCCCGCCGAGCGCGTGGTGGACTTCGCGGTGGCCGCCGGCGTGGAGCGCCTCGCCCTGTACCATCACGACCCGCAGCGGAGCGACGACGCGCTGGACCGACTCGTGGAGACGTGCCGGCGCCGGGTCGCCGCCGCGGGGAGCGCGGTGGACGTGTTCGCGGCCTTCGAGGGGCAGGTGATCGAGCTGAACGGACGGGTGGCCGAGGCCGCCGCGGCGATCCGGGCCGCCGACACCGCGACCGCGGGCGCGGCCGCGGTGTCGGGCGCCATGACCGTGCTCATCGTGGACGACGATCCGGGCATGATCGAGCTGCTCACCGCCACCCTCGAGCCCGAGGGCTTCCGGCTCGTCATCGCCGCCAACGGCGACACCGCGCTCGCCGTGGCCCACGTGGCCCGCCCCGATCTCGTCCTCCTCGACTGGAACCTGCCCGGACGCAGCGGGCTCGAGATCTGCCGCGCCCTCCGCGCCGACGCCGACGCGAAGCTCCGCCAGGTGCCGGTCGTGATGCTCACCGGCCAGGTGGAGGCCGAGCACACCGCGGCGGGATTCGCGGCGGGGATCGACGACTACGTGACCAAGCCCTTCAAGCCGACCTATCTCCGCGCGCGCGTGCACGCCTGGCTGATCCGGGGCCGGACGGGCGCCGCGGGAAACGGCTGAGCGTCTCCGCCGGCCCGATGCGTCTCGTCCCCGACCTCGTGCTCGTCGACGGGCGGTTCGAGGCCGGGCGGGCCGTCACGGTGGAGGGCGGGCGCATCACCGACGTCGGCCCCTTCCCGCCCGCGTGGGGCGACGCCGCCTTCGCCGACGACGTCGTGCGCCTCCCCGGCAAGGCGCTCCTGCCCGGCACGGTCAACGCGCACTGCCACACCTTCCAGTCGCTCCTGCGCGGCCTCGGCGACGACCTCGACTTCATGGCCTGGCGGGACCGCGTCCTCTACCCGTACTCGACCCGGCTGGACCGGGACGGCATCTACCTGGGGGCGGCCTTCGCCTTCGCCGAGATGCTGGGCCACGGGGCCACGACCTGCGTGGACTTCTTCTACCTGCAGGACGGCGGCAACGACAACGCGGAGGCGGTGATCCAGGCCGCGCGCGACACCGGCATCCGCCTCGTCCTCGCGCGCGCCATGTACGACTGGGACGGCGCGCCCGCGCGCTACCGCGAGACGCCCGGGGACGCCGCCCGCCGCGTGCGCGAGCTGATCGACGCCCACGCCGGCGACCCGACGATCACGGTGCAGCCGGCGCCGCACAGCCCCCACGGCGCGTCGCCCGCGATGATCCGCGCCGGCTTCGAGGTGGCGGAGGCGGCGGACACGCGCTTTCACATCCACGTGGCGGAGGGCCAGTACGAGGGCGCGCGCACGCTCGCCGAGCACGGGGCCACGCCCATCCGCTACCTCGACCGGCTCGGCGTCCTCGGGCCGCGGGCCATCGGCGTGCACTGCGTCTGGCTCGACGACGAGGAGATCCGGCTGATGGCGGAGCGCGGGGCGGGCCTCGCCTACTGCCCGTCGTCGAACATGATCCTGGGCGACGGGATCACGCGCATCACGGAGATGCAGGCCCTCGGCGTCCGCATCGGGCTCGGCACCGACGGCGGCTGCACCAACAACCGCCTGAGCGTCTTCGAGGAGATGCGCATGGCCGCCCTCCTCCAGAAGGTGCGTCACCTCGACGGCACGCGGCTGCCCGCGCAGGTGGCCCTCGAGATGGGCACGGCGGAGGGCGCGGCGCTGCTCGGCCTGCCCACCGGGCGCATCGCTCCCGGCATGCTCGCCGACCTGGTCGCGGTGGACCTCGGTCACCCGTCGCTGCATCCGCCGGTGAACCTGGTGAAGAGCGTCGTCTACGCCATGTCCCATCAGGCGGTGACCGACGCGTGGGTGCACGGCCGCCACGTGGTGGCCGGCCAGCGGCTGACGACGATGGACCAGCCGGCGCTCCTCGCGCGCGTGCGGGAGCTGACCCGCGACTGGACGGTCGCGTGACGAGCCGGACGACAGCAGGCCGACGTGTTCATCCAGAGCCCGGAGTTCGCGGCGCGCCTCCGCTCGCTGTTTCCCTGAGCATCGCCGCCCGCGGCCCTCGCGCGGGCGGTCGCATTGACACCCTCGCGGGGCCCGGGGTACTGTGGCCCCGTTTTCGCGCCGAGAACCCACGCCAACCGCGGAGCAGGAGGAGGCCACCCATGGCTCGCAAGCCCGCCGACATGACCACCAAGTACCTCCTGTCCGAGAAGGAGATGCCGACCAAGTGGTACAACGTGCAGGCGGACCTGAAGACGCCGCTGCCGCCGCCGCTGCACCCCGGCACGGGCCAGCCCATCGGGCCGGCGGACCTCGCCCCGCTCTTCCCCATGGAGCTCATCAAGCAGGAGGTGAGCCAGGAGCGGTGGATCGAGATCCCCGACGAGGTGCGCGACGTGCTGCGCCTCTGGCGGCCCACGCCGCTCTACCGCGCTCACCGGCTCGAGCGCGCGCTGGATACGCCGGCCCACATCTACTACAAGTACGAGGGCGTGAGCCCCGCGGGCAGCCACAAGCCGAACACCGCGGTGGCCCAGGCCTACTACAACAAGAAGGAGGGCGTGGCCCGGCTCAGCACCGAGACCGGCGCGGGCCAGTGGGGCTCGGCGCTCGCGCAGGCGACGAGCTTCTTCGGCCTGCAGTGCAAGGTGTACATGGTGAAGGTCTCGTACCAGCAGAAGCCGTACCGGCGCATCCTCATGGAGACGTTCGGCGCGCAGGTGGTGCCGAGCCCGAGCCCGGACACGCAGGCGGGCAAGAAGGTGCTCGAGCAGGACCCGGAGTCGCCGGGGAGCCTCGGCATCGCGATCAGCGAGGCGGTGGAGGACGCGGCCACGCGTGACGACACGAAGTATTCCCTGGGCAGCGTGCTGAACCACGTCCTCATGCACCAGACGGTGATCGGGCTCGAGACGAAGAAGCAGCTCGAGAAGGCCGACGCCGAGGCCGACGTGATCGTGGGCTGCATCGGCGGCGGCTCGAACTTCGCCGGCTTCTCCTTCCCGTTCGTGGGCGACAAGCTCGCGGGCAAGCGCAAGAAGCTCCGCGTGGTCGCGGTGGAGCCCACCGCGTGCCCGAGCCTCACCAAGGGCAAGTACGTGTACGACTTCGGAGACACCGTCGGCCTCACGCCGCTGGTGAAGATGCATACGCTCGGGCACACGTTCATCCCCGCCCCCATGCACGCGGGCGGGCTCCGCTACCACGGCATGGCCCCGCTCATCTGCAAGCTCTACGACGAGGGCGTGATCGAGGCGCGCGCGGTGGCCCAGATCGCCACGTTCCAGGCCGCGGTGCAGTTCGCGCGCGCCGAGGGCATCCTGCCCGCGCCGGAGGCCGCCCACGCCGTGCGCGGCGCCATCGACGAGGCCCTGGCCGCCAAGCGCGACGGCAAGCGGCGGACCATCGTCTTCAACCTCTGCGGCCACGGCTTCCTCGACCTGTCCGCGTACGAGTCGTACCTGGCCGGGAAGCTCCAGGACTACGAGTACCCCGCTTCGAGCGTCAACGAGGCGCTGCGCCACCTGCCCAAGGTGAAGGGCTGACGCGGCCGGGCGCCCCGCGCTGCCGGCCGCGCCGCGCGCGGCTCGTCCGTCCGTGGCGGCGCGCTCGCCGTGATGCTCGCCGTCGCCGCAACGACACTCGCAGAATGCGGTAACCGCCACGGGCCGTCTACAGTCCCAGCCGCTCAGGCAAGGGCATCCGGAGGCTGCCGGGGCTCATTCGGCCGACCCGCGGCGGCGCCGCCAGACGTCGGCGAGGGCGGCGAGCTTCGCCCGCACGGGCAGCCGCTCGTCGGACAGCGCCTCGAGGAAGTCGGAGAGCCGGCGCGAGCGCGCGATGGACCACGCGGTGAGCGTGATCGTCGGCACCAGGACCAGCGCGAAGTAGCCGAGCTTCGTGCCCCACGGCGCGTCGGCCGCGGCGAGCAGGTTCATGCCCAGGAAGCCCGTGGTGATCGTCCCGATGAGCCCCACCACCGTCACCACCGTGAGCCGGATCACCATGTTCGCCTGGCGCCGGAGCGAGTCGCTGTCCAGGTACTCGCTCATGTCCTGGATCTCGTCGCGCACCTCCGTGAACAGGCGCTCGGTGGCCAGCGCGTCCTGGCACATGCGGTAGAGCGCCTTCGCCTGGGCCTGGTCGGAGATCTCGTGGAACCAGTACCGGTGCGTGAACCGGAGGAAGACCTCCTTGATCTGGCGGATGCGGCGCTTGAAGCGCTTGACCGACTCCGCGTCCGGCACGTCCAGGCGGTTCACCGCGTCCACCAGCCGGTCGGCGAGGAGCACGAGCGCCGCCTTGTGGAAGTGGGGGACCAGGAACAGGAGGAAGTGCTGGTGCCGGAAGTGGGCGAGGAGGCCCATCTCGCGGTCCACGAAGTACGGGTCCGCGGCGCCGCCCACCATCACCAGCGCCTCGCCCGAGCAGAGGTAGCGCGTCCCGCCCTCGGCCGTGTCGTCCCAGTAGCGGTCGTAGCAGTAGCGGCTCTCGAAGTCCGCGACGTGCCGCTCCGAGAACGGCAGCACGCCCGGCGCGCCCGGCGCGGTGACGAGCCCGAGCCGGACGAAGTCGGCGCGGCTGAGCGCGCGCGGCCGGTCGACCGCGAGGTACGCGAGCAGCGGCATCCGGTGGTACTCGATCGGCCGGTAGCGGAGCGCGCCCCGCTGCCCGGAGTGGTGCGGGACCATGGGCGTCAGAAGGTGCTCCCAGTGCGCGGCGATGGCGGGAGCGCGATAGCGGCACACGTGGGCCAGGAACTTCTCGCGCTTCTCGTAGTCCGACACCGCCAGCACCGAGCCGTCCTCGGCCAGCCACTCCGCCCGGGTCACGCAGTGGCCCCCCTGCCCGTCGGGCCCCCAGTGCGTGGGATACGCGCGGCCGATGCGGTACAGGAGGTCCTGCACCTGACCGAGGGGCAGGCTCCCTGCCCGCCAGCTCCACGGCCAGGATGATCACGTCCACGTCGTAGAAGGCGTAGAGGTCCACGTGAGCCACGTCCAGGACGACCGCGTCGGCGTCCCCGGGGCACTGGAGCCTGACCTTGGCCACGTCGGTGCGCCGGAACACGCGGATCGGCGACTCGCCGTGCCGGATGCCGCGCGCCGCGCCCTCCCCGTAGAGGAGCCGCTGCACGTAGGGGAGGAACGTCACGAACTCGCCGTAGTGGCGCTCCTGGAAGAGCGCGGGGTCGCTCGGGAACTCGTCCTCGACCGTGCGCCAGCATGGGCCGAAGTCGCCCTCGGTCAGGAGCTGCCAGGGCGCCGCCGCCGCCCCGTCCGCCGCCATCAGCTCGAGCGGCCACAGCAGGATCTGGCGGAAATGGCGGACGGTGGCGTGAGCGGCCTGCTCCACAGAGCCTCGTGGCGTCCGGCGCGGGCGGCGATCCCGCGGCCGAGAAAGCGAGTCGATCGGGCTGAACACTCATAGCACGTTCCCGGCGCGAGGGTCGACCCGCCGGCGCTCCGCGGCGCTCGGACGATCACCGTCGCCTTGCGCCGCCGCGGGGGCTCGGGTACGGTCGCGATGCGCCGCCCGCCGCGGCGAAAGGAGGACGGAGTGATCGCGTCGCCCGCCGGCTGGCCGAGAGCGGCCGCTTCCAGAACGTCGTGCTCGCCGTGATCGTGCTGACCGCCGTGCTCATCGGCCTCGAGACGTTCCGAATCGCTGGCCGAGCGCCATCGCGCCCTCTTCGACGCCGCCGAGATGCTCGTCCAGGCGGTCTTCGTCGTCGTCATCAACAACCTTGAATCGGCCAAGGACGAGGCCCGGGCGGAAGCGGATCGGGGAGGTCCCAACGAGGACCTGCTCGGCGCGATCGGAGAGATCCGGGACCGGGTCGACCACGTGGAGCGGCTGATCCGCACCGCCGCCCCGGAAACGCCTCGCGCCGCGTGCCGCCCCGCCCGCGAGCGTGGCCCTCGCCCCGCCGACCGGGACCCCGGGCCGGGCGCCGGGCGCCGTCCCCGAGGTTGACCATCGGCTCGTAGCCGGTCCGCCCCACCCGGACCTGGGCGGCGCGAGCGGGTCCGGCTCCCGTACCGCGTTCGTATCGTATTCGTCATCACCCCGTCACGAGCGCCTGGTACGGTGCCGTCCGCAGCCGACGATCGACGCCGTCATCCAGATCGGTCCGGGGAGGAATCTCGACATGACGTCGCTGACCAAGGCCATCGTGCTCGCCGCAACCCTGCTCTGGAGCGCGCCCGCTCTCGCCACGCCCGTCTTCGTCAACGGGCTCGCGCTGCCCGGCGACACCGTGGACCTGCGGGGCGACCGCCTGGGGTACTTCTCCGACATCTACTACGACCCCAACCGGAACGAGTGGTGGGCCCTCGGCGACCGCGGCCCCGGCGGAGGCACGCTCTCCTACGACACGCGGGTGCAGCGCTTCACGATCGACGTGGACGCCGCGACCGGCGCGATCTCGAACTTCAAGGTCGTGCAGACGATCGTCTTCACCAACGCCGCGGGCACCATTCCGTTCAACGGCATCGCCCCGTCGCCGGCAAACAACCTCGGGCGCTCCTTCGACCCCGAAGGGATTCGTGGTGGTGCCGAAGACAGGGCGCTTCCTCGTGTCCGACGAATACGGGCCCGTCGCTCTACGAGTTCAACCGCGACGGTACGCTCCACCGGGCTTTCACCACGCCCGGCCAACCTGGTCCCGCGAACGGCGCCGGGCGAGCAACAACTTCGCCAGCGACGTGGGCAACACCGCGGGCAAGCGGACCAACCGCGGCTTCGAGGGCCTGGCGGTGAGCCCGGACGGCAAGTTCACCTACGCGATGCTCCAGAGCGCCATGCTCGACGAGGGCGGGGGCGACGGCGTGTACGCGCGCATCGTGAAGTTCGACAATGCGACCGGCGAGGCCGTCGCGCAGTACGCGTACAAGATGGAAGGCGCGGGCCAGGGGCGCGGCATCTCCGCCCTCGTGGCCATCAACGACCACGAGTTCCTGGTGCTCGAGCGCAACAACCGCGGCGTCGGGCGTGGACTCGGAGCTGACGCCCGCCGAACAAGAAGGTGTTCAAGATCGATCTCGCCGGAGCGACGGACGTGAGCGCGCATGACGCTGCCCGCCGGGGACGCCCTTGATCCTCTGCCCAGCGGGCGTCGTGCTCGTCACGAAGGAGGCCACGCCCGTTCATGGATCTCGGCCGCGGACACGCTGGCCGCCTTTGGCAACCGCGTGTCCCGGAGAAGTTCGAGGGGCTCAGCATCGGGCAGCAGCTCGCCAGCGGCGCAATACCTGATCCTGGTGGGCACCGACAACGATTTCTCGATCACGCAGGACCTGGATTCCGGCATCCAGTTCGACGAGTATTTCCGGTTCTCGGGCTCGATCACCGAGCGCATCCGCTGCGACCGCGGCACCTTCGTCAACTGCACCTCGGTCAACAGCGATGGCACGCTGGGAGATCCCTTCTCTGGGGAGACTGACGGATTCGGCCTGCTGCCTGGCCTCCTGTACGCCTATCTGAGCGGCTCCGGCGACCTCGCGTCGCTCGTGCGGCCGGCGTCCGCTCCGTGGTCGGCGGCGCTCGTCCTTGCCGGGATGGCCGCAATGGCGCTGGGCCGCCGTCGCGGCCGCGCGTGACCGGCCGCGCGCCGGCTCCCCGGCCCTTCTGGCGGGGATCGGCCTCACGCTGAGCGGGCTTCTCGCGCCTGAAGGGGAGGGACGCAAAGGCGACCCTTCACGTTGACCGGGCATGGGGGTGGCCATACCATCACGCTATGGCCATACCGATGATCAAGTCGACGTACACGCTCGACGTGGCGACGATCCGGACGCTCGAGACCTTGGCTCGGCGCTGGAAGGTATCCAAGTCCGAGGCGTTGCGGCGGGCGATCCTGGCCGCCTCGGGCGAGGCTCCCGCCGCGGCCAGCGAGCCGCTCGCCGCGCTCGATCAGGTTCAGCGGGCGCTGCGGCTCACGCCGGCCCGGGCCGCGGCCTGGGGGCGGGGCGCGCGAGCGGAGCGCCGGGGCGCGTCGTCCCGTCGCCTCGCGCGGTCCCTGTGATCCTCCTCGATACGAGCTTCCTCATCCGGGCTCTCGTCCACGGATCGCCGGAGGACCTTGCCGTGAGGCGCTGGCTCAGGGCGGGAGACTCCATCGGCATCAGCGCGATCGGCTGGGCCGAGTTCCTGTGCGGTCCCGTGGCCCCCGGAGACCTCGGCCTCGTCGCCCGGATCGTCGGTGAGCCGCTTCCGTTCGCGAGCGCCGACGCCGCTGTCACCGCGAGCCTCTTCAACGTCGCGGGGCGGCGGCGCCACTCGCTCGTCGATTGCATGATCGCGGCGGTGGCGCTCCGGGCGGAGGCGCCCCTCGCCACCTCCAATCCCGCGGACTTCCGGCGCTTCGAGCCGGCGGGGCTCCGGCTCGCGGGATGGCCGGCGGCTACTCGCCCTTCAGACGCGGATCCAGGAGATCGCGGAGGGCGTCGCCCACGAGGTTGAAGGCGAGGACGGTCACCATGATGGCGAGGCCCGAGAAGGTCGTGATCCAGGGGCAGCACTTGATGTACTGCCGCCCCTCGCTCAGGATGTTCCCCCAGCTCGCGGTCGGCGGCGGGATGCCGAGGCCGAGGAACGACAGGCTCGCCTCCGTCCGGATCGCCGTGGCGATGTAGAGGGTGGCCACCACGACCAGCGCGTAGAGCGTGTTGGGGAACACGTGGTGGGCCATCAGCCGGAGCTGGCCGCTGCCCAGCGCGCGCGCGGCCACGATGTAGTCCTGCTCGCGGATGGTCAGCGCGAGGCTCCGCGCCAGCCGCACGAAGTTCGGCGTGAGGGCCACGCCGATGGCCATGATCTCGTTGATCAGCGACCCGCCGAGCGCGGTCACGATGATCAGGGCCAGCAGCAGCGTGGGGAAGGCCATCAGCATGTCCGCGGCCCGCATGATCGTGGTCTCGACGCGGCCCCCCCGGAACCCGGCGACAATGCCCAGCGGCACGCCGATCGCGAAGGCGAAGACCACCGAGGCCAGGCCCACCTCGAGCGAGACGCGGGCGCCCCAGATGATCCGGCTCAGGATGTCCCGGCCGAACTCGTCGGTGCCCAGCCAGTGCCGGTCGGCCGCGCCGGGCCCCTTCAGCACGGCGTCCGCGTACTGGGCCGACGGGCTCAGGGGCGCGAGGAGCGGCGCGGCGGCGGCCATCACGACCATCGCCACCGCGAGAGCGATGCCGATGCCGATCGGAATCATCCGGCGCATCCGGCCGCGCTGCTGGTCGCGAGCCTCGTGGTCGACGGTGGTCAGGGTGAGGTCGGCGGACCCCGCGCGGCGAACGATGGCCATCGATGGCTCCCCTGTTCCGCTTACCGGTAGGTGATGCGCGGGTCGACGACGCGCGTACGCCATGTCGACGAGCAGGTTCACGAAGATGATGGTCATGGTGAAGACGGTGATGGCGCCCTGGGCGAGCGGGTAGTCGCGCGCCCCGATGGCGTCCACCAGCATCTTGCCGAGCCCGGGGCGCGTGAACACCGTCTCGGTGAGCACGGTGCCGGTCAGCGCGATGGCCACGAAGATCCCGATGATGGTCAGGAGCGGGACCATCATGTTCCGGAGCGCGTGCTTGTAGACGACGGTCCGCTCGATCTGGCCCTTGGCGCGGGCGGTGCGGATGTAGTCCTGGCTGATCACCTCGAGCATCGCCGACCGCGACAGCCGGCTCACCGTGGCGGCGAGCGTGAAGCCCGAGCGCGAAGGCGGGCAGGGCGAGGTGGTGGAGCACGTCCCCGACGAGGGCGAGGAAGTCCCGCGGGTTCGTGAACATCTCGCCGGAGCGGATCATGGCGAGGACGCCGTCCAGGTCCCCCCCGCCGATGAGGGGGAACACGTCGAGGTGGAGCGAGAACACGATGAGGAGCAGGATGCCGAGCCAGAACACCGGCATCGAGAGTCCGAGCAGAGCGAAGATGCGCAGCGGATAGTCCACGAGCGGGTTGCGGCGCTTGAGCGCGGACAGGATGCCGATGGGAATGCCGACGAGCGCGGCGATGATCGCGCTCGCGGTGACGAGCACGAACGTGTGCGGGAACATGCGGGCGATGTACTCGTTCACCGGGTAGCCCTGCCGGAAGGACGTCCCGAAGTCGAAGCGCACCGAGCGCCAGATGTAGTCGGCGTACTGCACCACCAGCGGGCGGTCCAGCCCGAGGTGCTTCGTGCAGTCGGCCAGCGCCTCCGAGGAGGCCTGATCGCCCATCATCGCCATGCACGGGTCCGTGGGCAGCACGCGCATGGCGAGGAACACGATGCTCATCGCCCCGATGAGCATCGGGATGGCCACCAGGATCCGGCGGACGATGTACTTGGCCATCGCGCGCTCAGTTCACGATCTTGAGCATCTCCGGGTAGTTGTAGCTGTAGTGCAAGGAGAACTCCCCGTACTCGGGATCGAACGGGGTGGTGACGCGCTTCTGGTTGCGCGCCCACTGGTTCGGCACGTCGCTGATGGGCAGGCAGATCAAATCCTTCTCGATGCGCTTCTGCGCCTCCGCGTAGATCGACGCCCGCTTCTTCACGTCGCGCTCCACGCGGCCGGCGGCGAGGAGGTCGTCGACGCCCTTGTAGTGCGCGAAGTTCGTGCCCTTGTTGCCGGTGGCGGGGTTGGGGATCTCGCTTCCGTCGAAGAAGAGCGACATCCAGGGATCCGCGTCGGTGAGGCGCGTGCCCCCGTAGAGCACGAACGGGTTCAGGTTCTTGCGGATGTTGTCGTGGTAGGTGGCGTGCTCGACGATCTGCAGCTCGAGGTTGATCCCGACCTTCTTGAGCTGCTCCTGGGTGAGGGTGAGCACCTTGGGGTAGAAGAACGACTTGCTGATGAAGTACGGCTTGATGGTGAGGCCGTTCGGATGCCCGGCCTCGGCCATGAGCTTCTTGGCCAGCTCGGGGTTGTACTCCGGGAACTGCATGGGGACGTGACCGAAGTAGCCCGGGGGCACGCAGCTCACGGCGAGGCGCGCGAGGCCGCCCGGATACATCGTCTCCTTGATCGCCTTCCGGTCGATGGCGTGCATGAACGCCTTGCGCATGCGGATGTCGTCGAAGGGCGGCTTGGTCATGTTGATGTAGAAGCGCTCCTGCCCGCCGGGGCCGCGCCGGTCGATGACCGCCCCCATCTTCTTGACCTGGTCGGCGAAGTCGGCGGTGACCGCCTCGGGGTAGAGCAGGTCGAAGGTCCCCTTCTCGAGCCCGATGAGCTTGGTCGAGTCCTCGGGCACGTCGAACCAGTGGACCTCGTCGATCTGCGGCCGGCCGCCGCGGAACTTGTCGAAGGCCTTCATGACCACCTTCTCCCGCGGGGAGTGGCGCTCGAACTCGAAGGGGCCGGTGCCCACCGGGTTCCACTTGTACTGCTCGCCGAACTTCTCGACCGCCTTCTTCGACACGATGTAGCCGGCCTGGTACCCGACCACGCGCAGCAGGAAGATCGGGTCGAAGGCCTTGAGCGCGAACTGCACGGTGTAGGGGTCGACGACCTCGACGGACTTGATCGTCTCGATAACCTCGGCGAACCGCGTCCCCGGCGTCCGCTTGATCTGCCGGTCGAAGCTGAACTTCACGTCCTCGGCCGTCAGCTCGCCGAACCCCTTGTGGAACTGGATGCCCTTGCGGATCTTGAAAGTCCAGATCGTGCCCTCGGCCGAGGTCGTCCAGCTCTCGGCGATGTCCGGCTCCACCTCGGACGTGATGACCTTGCCGTCCTTGATGGCGAACCTGCGTGAGGCCCCGGTACATGAACCGCTTGATGGCCTGGGTCTGGCCGAGGATGCTCATGTGGGGATCGAGGGTGTCCGGCTCCTTGGCCGCGATGTTCAGGACCTTCTTCTTCTGCGCCTCCGCGGGGGGCGGGCCGAAGAGCGCGAGGCCAAGCAGTGCGGACAGCAGGACGGCGACACACCGGAGCCAGGTCGATCGGGACATGGACGCCTCCTCGTTCGATGGGCGGAGCGGGATCGAGCGGGACGAGAGTCCCGAGCGCGCGCGACGGCGAAGCGACAGCGGCTCTGCTGAGCGCGATTCGAGCACCGGCACCTCGGTCGAATCGGATCAGGACGGGTCGGGGTGGACGGCGCGTGGTCATCGGCGACGACCCGTTACCGTCTCCGGCCCCGAATTGGCCGATACCTTATACGAGTCCCGGGGTGCCTGCAAGCCGTGGCTTTGCGAGCCGAGCCGAAGGCGAGGCGAGCGCATAGGGAAATGCAGTAGAAACAACCCCCAGGGGGGAGCCCCGATCGAGACGGCGCGGGTCCCCTGGGAAATGCGGTGGAAACCACCCCCAGGGGCAGGCCCGCCCGAGTCGACGCCCGTCCCAGATAGCGAAATGCCACGGCGACCACCCCCGCGCTCCAGACTGGCACCGTGCCGCCAACCCACCCCACACACAAGGAGCGCACCCATGGTGAAGCCCTACACCGCCGTCGGCCTCATCCCCACCGTCCGCGGCATCCGCAGGCGGAAGGACATCCAGGTCAACCTGGACCACCTGACCCACCTCGTGAAGGCCGCGTCCTGGCTGTCGAGCCTGGACCTGCCCGTGCGGCTCATCGCCTTCCCGGAGGGGGCCCTCCAGGCCTTCAACGACGAGGTGCTGGACCTGGACCACGCCACCTTCGCCCGCGAGTGCGCCATCGACATCCCCGGCGAGGAGACGGACGCCCTCGGCAAGATCGCCCGCGAGTACGGGGCCTTCGTCGTGGCCCAGGCCAAGGCGCGGCATCCCGACTGGAAGGACCGCTTCTTCAACGTGGGCTTCATCATCAACCCCCGGGGCAAGGTGATCCTCCAGCACTACAAGGTCTCGCCCCTCTTCCCCGTCGAGCACTCGGTGTGCCCCCACGACGTCTACGACTGGTGGGTGGAGAAGTACGGCCGCACCCTGCAGGCCTTCTGGCCGGTGGTGGACACGGAGATCGGGCGCCTCGGCATCATGATGGCCAACGAGGGCTCGTACCCGGAGAACGCGCGCGCCCTCGCGCTCAACGGCGCCGAGGTCGTCTATCGCGCCTCCTACCCGCACCCTGCCACCGGCAACGAGATCTTCGAGATCCAGAGCCGCGCCCGCGCGCTCGACAACAACATGTACGTGGTCGCCCCCAACATGGGCACGTATTACCTGTTCCCCGAGGAGACGACGCCCATCGACACCTTCGGCGGGCGATCGTTCGTCATCGACTACAAGGGCCGCATCGTCGGCCGCCAGGACTACGGCGCGGGCTCGACCTACGTGGGCGGCGTGATCGACATCGAGGCCCTGCGCGACCACCGGGCCCGCGCGCAGTGGGACAACTGGATGAAGGACCTGCGCACCGAGCTCTACCAGATCCTCTACGAGAAGCCGATCTACCCGAAGAACCTCTACCTCAAGCGCGCGCCGATGACGCACGCGGAGTACCGCGAGAAGGTGATCAAGCGGCAGGTGCGCCTCATGCACGACCGCGGCATCTGGAAGAAGCCCGAGCGCTGACGCGGCCGCTCGCGGCGCCGTCCACGCCGGGGTTGACAGGCCGGACGCTCCGGATGCATATTAATGCCTAGACATGAATAAACATCCATCACGTCGTCGCGAGGAGATCCTGCGGCTGGTGCGCGGGGGGACGGTGCGGTCGCAGGTGGACCTCCGGCGGCGGCTCTCGCGGCGCGGCTTCGCGGTGACGCAGCCCACGCTGTCCCGGGACCTGCGGGATCTGGGGCTGGCGCGCACCCCCACGGGCTACGCCGCGCCCTCCGAGCCCTCGCGCTTCGTGCCGGGGGCCCGCCGCCGGGAGGCCCTCGACCGGACGCTCGCCCGCATGGTGCTCGAGGTGCGGCGGGCCGGCGCGCTCCTCGTGCTGCGCACGCCGCCCGCGGGCGCGCAGCCCGTGGCGCGCGTCCTCGACGAGTCGGGGCTGGCCCAGGTGCGTGGGCACCCTCGCCGGCGACGACACGGTGTTCGTCGCCACGCCCGGCGCGGCCGCGGCCCGGCGACTGGCCCGCCGGCTCGGGGCGCCGCTGGCCCGCGGCCGGGCGGCCCGGCGCGCCCGCGCCTGATCCCGGAACAAGGAGGCTTGGGTCATGGAGCACGCAGGGGACATCGTCGTCACCACGGACGCCGCCCGCATGGATCTGGACGTGATCCACGGGTTCCTCACCCGCTCGTACTGGGCGGCGGGGATCCCGCGCGCCGTGGTCGCGCGCGCGGTGGCGAACTCGCTCTGCTTCGGCGCGTTCGACGGCGACCGCCAGGTCGGCCTCGCGCGCGTGATCTCGGACTTCGCCACCTACGCCTACATCAGCGACGTCTTCGTGCTGCCGTCGCATCGCGGGCGGGGCGTCGGCCGGCGGATCATGGCCGCGGTCATGGCCCATCCCGACCTCCAGGGGTTCCGCCGCTGGAGCCTGGCCACCCGCGACGCTCACGACCTCTATCGCCAGTTCGGCTTCGGGCCGCCCAGGAACCCGGACCGGCAGATGGAGATCCTCGACCACCCCTACCCGCAGCCTGCCGCCGTGAGCGCGGGCGCGATCGGAGAGCCGCGATGACGACCGAGACGCGCTGCGCGCCCCAGGCGAGCTACGACCTGTCCCGGGTCATGCCCATCACCGAGCGGCCGCCCGTGGTGATGGTGCGCGGCGAGGGCTCGTGGCTCTGGGACCGCGACGGGCGCCGCTACCTCGACTTCGTCCAGGGCTGGGCGGTGAACTGCCTCGGGCACTCGCCCCGCGTCGTGGTGGACGCGCTCCGCGCGCAGGGCGCGGAGCTCATCAACTGCAGCCCCGCGTACCACAACGAGCCGATGGCGCGGCTGGCCACCCTCCTCACGCGGCGGAGCGGTCTCGGCCACGTCTTCCTCGCCAACAGCGGCGCCGAGGCCAACGAGGGGGCGATCAAGCTCGCGCGCAAGTGGGGGGCCCTGCATCGCGGCGGCGCCGCCGAGATCATCACCACCCACGGCGGGTTCCACGGGCGCACGCTCGCCACGATGTCCGCCTCGGGCAAGCCCGCGTGGGAGGGTCTCTTCGAGCCGAAGGTGTCGGGCTTCCGGAAGGTGCCGCTCAACGACCTCGGCGCGGTGACGGCGGCCATCGGCCCGGCCACGGTCGCCGTGATGGTCGAGCCCATCCAGGGCGAGGCCGGCGTCATCCCGGCCCGCGACGAGTGGCTCTCCGCCGTGCGCGCGCTCACCCGCGAGCGCGGCGTCCTCCTCATCGCCGACGAGATCCAGACCGGCATCGGCCGCACGGGCCGGATGTTCGGCTGCGAGCACGCGGGGGTCGTCCCCGACATCATGACGCTCGGCAAGGGGCTGGGCGGCGGCGTTCCTCTTGCCGCGCTCGTGGCGAGCGAGGCGGTGAGCTGCTTTCAGCCCGGCGACCAGGGCGGCACGTTCAACGGCAACCCGCTGATGGCCGCGGTGGGCTGCGCGGTCGTGGAGACGGTGGGCGCGCCGGAGTTCCTCGCGCGTGTCACCGAGACCGGGGCCTACCTGGCCGAGCGCCTCCGCGACGCTCTCCGCCGCGCGCGGGCACGGCGAGGTGCGCGGCCGCGGCCTCCTCCTCGCCCTGGAGCTGGCGGGCGGCCGAACGCGCCGGCGATCGTGCGCGCGGCGCTCGAGCACGGGCTCCTGATCAACGCGCCGCGCCCGACCACCCTCCGGTTCATGCCCGCCCTGAACGTCTCGACCGGCGAGATGGACCGGATGATCGATCTCCTCGAGGTCAGCATGGACGCGGCCGGCCGCGCCTGACGCCGGCCGTTTCTTTCCCGGCGGCACGATGGCCGCCGGCCCCCGCGGAGCGGCCCGATCGTGACCGAGGATTCGATCCGCATACATTCGAAGACATGCGGAATGCGATCGTGACGATCCGAATGACCGGGACCGTCCGTCAACGCCTCGCATCCCTCGCTCGCCGCGAAAATCGGTCGCTGTCGGGACAGGCCGAGCATCTCATCCGGGAGGGGCTCCGGGGCCGCCGGCCCGCCGGAGCCGCCCGGCGCCGTCCTCGCTCCCTGTCCGGCCTGCTCCGTGGCGGGGCGGTCCCGACGCTCGACGACTTCAGGGACGCGCGGGGCTCGCTCTCGGCCTCGCTGCTGCGTCGCACGCGCACGGGTGGCGAACCTCGTCGCTGACACGCACGCGCTCGTCTGGCACCTCGTAGCGCCCCAGCGCCTCGGGAAAGCGGCCCGCCGCGCCTTCGCCGCCGCGGACGCGGGGCGATCGACGTGCTTCGTGCCGGCGATCGCGCTCGTCGAGATCTGGCTGCTTCACGAGCGCGGCCGGCTCCGCATCGGCGTGGCGCAGGTCCTCGAGGCCCTGGCCGGGCACCCGTCCTACCGTGTGCTCGCGTTCGACGTGGATCAGGGGATCGAGTTCGGAGCGCTGTCCGGCCTGCGGGACCCCATGGATCGGATGATCGTGGCCGCGGCTCGGGTGACCGGGAGCCGCCTCGTGACCGCCGACACCGCTCTTGCCGAGTCGGGCGTCGAGACCGTCTGGGCCTGAGGCCCGGGCGTCACGCCTCCGGCGCGGCGAGCCGGAGCCGGGCAGCGCGGTAGGTGCCCGCCTCGGACGTGAGGAAGCTGGCCTCGACGGTCTCGAGGCGAGCGAGGAAGACCTGGATCAGACCGTCCCGATCGCCTGGCACCTTGCCGCGCAGCGAGTCCTTAGTGTTCGAACCGGCCGGGCACGAAGTCCCGCGCCTCCACCGCGGGTGGGCCCGCCCGTCGCGCACGAACACCGCGGCGATGGACGCGACATCGACGCGGCCTGGCCGCCCCCCGTCGTCGGCCGCCGCGGCGTGTATTTCGTTCGCGTGACCGGGTCGTTCCGACCAGTGCCGCCGACTGTCCGCTCGCAACGCGCGCCAAGTGTCCTCCTCGCCGAGCAACCGGCCGCCCTGCGCGAATGGCATCGCTTTCGCAGCCTACGGACGAGGAGCACGACGAATCCATTCCGAGGAGGCAGGATCATGTCCGGACACGTGAAGCCGATTCCCGACGGCTACGGCGCGGTCACTCCGTCCCTGGTCGTCACGGACGCTCGCAAGGCGATGGAGTTCTACAAGAAGGCGTTCGGTGCCACCGAGACCTACCGGCTGGATGCGCCCGACGGCGGGATCATGCACGCCGAGGTCCGGGCCTGGGGCACCCCGATCATGCTGAGCGAGGAGAATCCGAAGACGGGCTGCCTGGCGCCGACCTCGCTGCCGGGCCGGCCCTCCGGCCTGTACATCTACGTCGACGACGTGGACGCCGCCTTCGACCGGGCGGTGAAGGCGGCGCGAAGGTCGAGCAGCCGGTCGCCGACATGTTCTGGGGCGACCGGTTCGGCACGGTCAGCGACCCCTCCGGCCACTTCTGGTCGCTGGCCACCCACAAGCAGGACCTAGCCCCGAGGAGATCAAGCGCGGCGCGAAGGAGTTCTTCGCCACCCACAAGATGTAGCCGGCCGGCGAGACGCCGCGCCGGGCGCCCAGCTCGGCTTCGGCGGGGCGGCCACGCAACGCTGGGCCGGATTTTCAGAGAGTCCTACGGTAGAGATCATCGCTAGCCCGAGCTGACTGCGTCGTCGAGCGAGAGGAACGGCACTTCAACGGGGCGAAGACACGGACGTCACGCTTTTCCGCGCCTGAGACCTTCCCGCGCCGCCGGTCAGCCGATCTCGTGGACGAAGAGGCCGGAGGCGAGCTTCGGCTCGAACCAGGTGCTCTTGGGCGGCATCACCTGCCCCGCGTCGGCCACGGCCATGAGCTCCGCGACGGTGGTGGGCCACATCGAGACGGCGAGCGTCCACCTCCCGGAGTCGACGCGGTCCTCCAGCTCGCGGGTGCCGCGCCCGCCACCGACGAAGTCGATCCGCGGGTCCGTGCGCTGATCCCCGATCCCGAGCACGGGCCCGAGCACGCGCTCCTGCAGGAGCGACACGTCGAGCGACCGGATGGGATCGCCGCGGTCGATCGACTCCTCGGGCAGCTCCAGGAGGTGCCACCTCCCGTCGACGTAGAAGCAGAAGGAGCCGGAGCGGGGCGGCTCCGGCGTGCCGGCGGCGGACAGCGTTCCGACGGCCCGGAGACGATCGAGGAAGCCGGCCGCGCTCTGGCCCGCGAGATCGGCGACCACGCGGTTGTAGGCCAGGATCCGCACGTGGCTGGCCGGGAAGAGGACGGCCGGGAACCACGCGGCTCCCGCGCCAGGCGCGGCCCCCGACCCCGAGCGCGCGCGCTCGCGGGCCGCCCGCCACGCGCTGGCCGAGCGGTGATGCCCGTCCGCCACGTAGGCCACCGGCAGCGCGCTGAACGCCTCCACGAACGCCTCCGGCGCGGCGACGTGCCACGCGCGGTGGCGCACGCCGTCCGGCGCGGTGAAGTCGTAGAGCGGCGGAGCCGCCGTCGCGCGGGCGACGAGCGCGTCGATGCCCGGCTGATCGCGATACGTGAGCAGCACGGGCTCTGCGTGCGCGCCCAGCGTCAGGATGTGGCGGGTCCGGTCGTCCTCCTTGTCCGGGCGCGTCGTCTCGTGCTTCCGGATCACGTCGCGCTCGTAGTCGTCCACGTGGACGCATCCCACCACGCCCATCTGCGCGCGCCCGCCGATCTCCTCCTGGTACACGTAGAGAACGGGCTCGCGCTCCCGCACCAGCGTGCCGTCGGCGACGAAGCGGTCCAGGCTCTCGCGCGCGGTGGCGTACACGCGCGGATCGTGCGGGTCCACGTCCTCGGGCAGGTCGATGTCCGACCGGCCCACGTGGAGAAAGCTCCGCGGGTTGCCCGCGGCGAGCTTCACCGCCTCGGCGCGCGTGACGACGTCATAGGGCGGCGAGGCCACGGCCGCGGCCAGCGCGGCCGGGGGCCGGAGGGCACGGAAGGCGCTCAGGCGCATGAGATCGAGCGACCGCCCCTCACCCTGCCCTCTCCCCAGAGGGGAGAGGGAGAGAGAGAAAGCGAAGCGCATCCGCGTGGAGCACGCCGTTGGTGGCGAGGATGCTGCCGTCCCGGCTCGTCGAGTTGCCGGCGAAGTCGGTGACGCGCCCTCCCGCCTCCTCCACGATGATCTTCATGGGCGCCCAGTCCCAGATCTTCAGGTCGAGCTCCGCGTAGATCTCCGCTTGCCCGCGGGCGACCACGCAGTAGCCGTAGTAGTCGCCGAAGCCCCGCGTGCGCTCGGCCGCGTCGACCAGGTCCACGAAGCCCGGCCAGTAGGCGGTGCGGCGGACGAGATTCAGGCCCGAGTGCAGCAGCAGGGCGTCGCCCAGGCGGTCGCACGCCGACACGCGCAGGCGCTCGTCGCCCGCGAAGGCGCCGTCGCCTCGGCGCGCGGTGAGCATCTCGCCGCTCACCGGGTTCAGGACCACCCCGGTCGTGATCTCGCCGTGCTCCTCGAGCGCGATGAGGGTCGCCCAGAGCGGGATGCGCCGCACGAAGTTCGCGGTGCCGTCGATCGGGTCGATGATCCACCGGCGGTCGGTGGCGCCCTGCGCGCCGAACTCCTCGCCGAGGAAGCCGTGGTCGGGGAAGGCGCGGCGGAGGACGCCGGTGATGGCCTGCTCCGCCTCGCGGTCGGCCTGGGTGACGACGGTGCGGTCCGCCTTCACGCTTACCTCGAAGCCGTCGCGCCAGTAGCGGAGCGCGACGTCTCCCGCGGCGCGCGCGGCCTCCACCGCCGCGGCGAGCGCGGGGTGGAGAGCGGGCCGCGTCACTGCCACTCGCCGCGCTCCTCGAGCACGGCCTTGAGCACCTCGATGGCCTCCACCACCACCGGCATGCCGCCGTAGGTGACCTGCTGGAAGATCACCTCGGTCACCTCGGCGCGGGTGGCCCCCACGTTGAGCGCGGCGTGCACGTGCGCGCGCAGCTCCTTCGGCCGGTGGAGCACGGTGAGCGAGGCCACCGCGCACAGCTCGCGCTGCGTCTGCGAGATGACCTCGCGGCTGTAGAGCTTGCCCGTGAAGAACACGGAGAGCTCGCGCGCGAGGTCGCGGTCGAGCTTCTTCCACGTCTCGAACCCGGTGCCGTCGGGCAGCGTGTGGAACAGCATCCGGGCCGTTCGCTTCGTCGTCTCCTTCAGCGCCTCGTCCATGCGCGGTCTCCTCGTCGCAGAGCGGTCGCGAATTGCGCTTGACCTGCATGGTGGGGATTGACTTGAGTGCCGAGCGCCCACTAGCGTAGGGGAACGATAGCACACGGCACTCACGTCATCGCTTCGTCACATTCCTGCCGACACGAGGAGAAACGCCATGGCCGCCACCGTCGAGCGCTACGCCGCCAAGAGTGTGTTCGATCCGCCCGCCTACTCGCAGGGCATCAAGGTCACGGGCGCCCAGACCATCCTGTTCATCGCCGGCCAGGTCGCCTACGACGACAAGGGCCAGCCCGCGCACCCCGGCGACTTCGCCGCGCAGGCGCGGATGGTGTTCCAGGCGCTGAAGGCCCAGGTGGAAGCGGGCGGCGGCACCCTCGCGAACATCGTGAAGGTCAACACGTACCTCACCGACGTGCGCCACCGCGCCGACCTCGTGCCCGTGCGCGAGGAGTTCTTCGGCAAGAAGGGGCCCGCCTCCACGCTGGTCGGCGTGACCGCGCTCGCCCAGCCGGGCTGGCTGATCGAGGTCGAGGCCATCGCGGTCATCTGACGCGGGGAGGACCGCCGAACCGGCCCATGACCGAGCTCAACCCGTACATCTTCCGCGCGTACGACGTCCGCGGAAAGGTCGGCATCGACGTCACCCCCGACGTGTTCGAGCGGGTCGGCCGCGCCTACGGCACCCTGGTCCGGCGGCGCGGCGGCCGGACCGTCGTCCTCGGCATGGACAACCGGCTCACGTCGCCGCCGCTCAAGGAGGCCTTCGCCGCCGGCTGCCTCGCCACCGGCGTCGACCTGGTCGACATCGGCGTCAACCACACACCCCTCATGTACTTCGCGGTGGCGCACTGGGAGCTCGACGGCGGCGCCACCGTCACCGGCAGCCACAACCCCGTGTCCGACAACGGCGTGAAGATGGTGCACGCCGCCGCCGCGCCCCTCACCGAGGAAGAGATCCAGGGCCTCCTGTCGGCGATCCGCGCCGGCGACTTCGAGCGGGGCGCGGGCACGCGGACCACGCGCGACCCGCGCGAGGACTACTTCGTGGCCATCCTCCGCCACGTGACGCTGGCCCGGCCGCTCCGCGTGGTGGTGGACGCCGGCAACGGCATCGCGGGGAGCTTCGCGCCCGAGCTGCTGCGCCGGCTCGGCTGCGAGGTGATCGAGCTGCACTGCGAGTCGGACGGGAGCTTTCCCAACCACCTGCCCGACCCGGAGATGGAGGAGAACGTCCGCGACCTCGTGGAGCGCGTGCGCGAGACGGGCGCCGACGTGGGCATCGCCTACGACGGCGACGCCGACCGCGTGGGCGTGATCGACGAGCGAGGCCGGCGCCACGAGGCCGACCTCATCCTGGCGCTGCTCGCCCGCGACCTGCTGCGCCGCCATCCCGGCGCCAAGGTCGTGTTCGACGTGAAGTCCTCGCAGGTGCTCATCGACGACATCCGCCGGCACGGTGGCGAGCCCGTCATGTGGAAGACGGGGCACTCGCTCCTCAAGCGCAAGATGCGCGAGGACGGGATCCTGCTCGGCGGCGAGGTGTCCGGGCACATGTTCTTCGGCGAGAACTGGTACGGCGTGGACGACGGGATCCTCGCGTCGGTCCGGGTGCTCGAGCTGGCCGCCCAAAGCTCGGCGCCGATCTCGACCCACTTCGACTCCCTGCCCCACCTGCACGGCACGCCGGAGCTGAAGGCCCCCTGCCCGGACGACAAGAAGTTCCAGGTGGTCGACGAGCTCGCGCGCGTCTTCCGGGGGCGCTACGAGGCCATCGAGATCGACGGGGCGCGCATCCTCTTCCCCGAGGGATGGGGTCTCGTCCGCGCCTCCAACACGAACCCCTACCTCACGCTGCGCTTCGAGGCCCGCACCCGGCCCGCGCTGGACGAGATGATGCGCCTCGTCTACGACGCGCTCCGCGCCTACCCCTACGTGACGCTCCCGACCTGACGTCGGTCCCCACGACGACGTTGCGAGCCTGACGATTGACTCGTGGGGGCCGTTCAACGCTCGCGGGGACCGTTCAACGCCGCGGGGGCGCGATGAAGTCGATCGCTTGTCTGTCGTTCCGCCGGTACACGCTGAAGTCCTTTCGGTCGACCGTGAGGACCTGACACCGGGGGCGCAGTTCCGTCATCGCGACGACCGCCGCGTCGGCCAGATCCATCTGTCTGTAGCGGGCCATCAGCGTCCGCAGGCGTGGCCAGTGCGCCGACATGTCGAAGTCGAGGCGGAGGGCGTCGCGTTCGAGCAGCTCGAACAGTGGATCGACGGGCACGCCGTCCTCACGAAGGAAGTAGGCCGCCTCGGTGAGCACCGGTTCGCAGGTCAGCATCGGACGCTGGACCTGCTTCAAGAGCGTGACGGCCCAGTCGTGATAGGGGTCGTTGCCGTTGAGGAATGCGACGAGAGGACCCGTGTCGCAGATCGTCGTCACGATCGCCCGAACCGGCGTCGTGCGTTCGTCGCGGCCCTTCGGCTGCCCGCGACGCTGCCCGCCAGGTCGGAGGTCACGGCGAAGACCGAGCGCCCGCTGCTCCCGGACGACGCCTCGACGCGCTCTCGGACGAGAGCCGCCACGCTCCGCCCCGTCGCTCGCGCCTCCTGCCGAAGGCGCTGCAGCGTGGTCTCGGAGAGCTTGATCGTGATCCCACGCAAGACCGCCATGCCACGAGGGTAACTCGATCCTGTCAGCATGGCAACATCAAGATGGATCGGCGGGCGGCAACCCGAGACGGCTATCCTCGAACGAGGCGGACGGCGACGTGACGCTCCCGACCTGACCCCGCGCCCCGTCCCCGCGGGGGTGACGAGGCGCCAACCGAGGCTCAGGGCTCGGGGTAGAGTCGCGGGAACCACGCATCCACGGCCACGGCGGGGAACCCCAGCCGGAGCGGTGCGCGGGGGCCTTCGGAGACCAGGAGCCCACGTTCGATCAGGTCAGCGACGACGTTGCGGGCCTGACGCTCGCCGACTCCCAGCAGTCCAGCAGCGGCGCCACGCTCCAGCTGGCCCATGTAGAGCGCCTCGCGAAGCACGGTGAACGACCGACGAGGCAACGCCCCGACGCCAGCCTCCCCGGCAACGTAGCGCTCGAGCCGTGACGCGAGGGTGGTCGGCTCCAGCAGTCATTGCCGCTCGAATTGCCGGATTCCTCGCGCCGCGATTATAGTTACTATGCCTACTTACGAGTATATGCTCCGGATCGAGCGCGCAAGTGATTTCCGACTGAGATTCCGGACTGAGAGTCACTGCACCAGCGACCTCGAACGCCACCTCTGAACGACTATCCGAGCGCGAGCCGCACGGCATCGAGGAGGCCGGTGGCGCGTAGGCATCCCCGGTCGCCCCAGTAGCCGCGAGGATCCAGGAGGATGCCGTCGAGCCCCGCGGCGCGCGCGCCCAGCACGTCCACCGAGTAGAGGTCGCCGACGTAGACCGCTTCGGCAGGCGTGACCCCCGCGGCCTCGAGGCCGAGCGCGAAGATGCGCGGATCGGGCTTCTCCACGCCGACGATCCCCGAGTCGATGACGAAGTCCACGCCGGATGCCAGGCCGGCGCCGGCGAGGAGCAACTCTGCGTGGCCGTTCGAGTTGGAGATGACGCCGGCCACGAGCCCGGCGGCCCTGATCCGCGCGAGCGCCGCCATCGCGTCCGGGTCCGGCCGCGTGTAGAGGCCGGCGGGCCGGTTGTACTCCTGGCGCCAGTCCCAGATGGCCGCGACCTCATCCTCGCGCGTGATGCCGAGCGGCTCGAGGATGTAGCGGAAGTACCGCGCCCGCGTGTCGAGGCTCTCGGTGGACACGCCGGCGGCGAGGTGGTCATCCAGGCGCACGCGGGCGTGCAGCTCGGCGTCCTCGACCTGGGCCACGCTCACCGCGTGCCCGCGGCTGGCCAGGTGCGAGACGATGGCCGCGTGCTCGAGCAGCAGGAGCGTGTTCCCGGCGTCGAAGAGGACGGCGCGCCGCACGCGGCTCATTATAATGAGGGCCATGTCCGCCGGCCGACGCATCGCGTGCGCGCTCGCCCTGGTCGCCCCCGCCGTCGTCACGCTCGCGGGGTCGCGCGATCGCCGACCATCCGGACGGCCTCCGCACGGAGATGTCCCCGATGGCCACCGCCCTCCTCATGGGCGGGCTCGCGCTGGCCGCCGTGCTGCTGGTGCTCGTCGTCGCCATGCTGCTGACGCGGCGGGCTGATCCGCCGCGCGCCGGCGTCGGTCGGAAGGACGCGCACGGGGAGTGAGGCTTCCGATCGCGTCCGCGCTCGCCCTGGCCCTCTCCGCGCTGCCGCCGGCCGCGCTCGCGCACGCCGTCCTCGTCAAGGCGCAGCCGGCCGGGCGCGCCACCCTCACCCGCGCGCCCGAGCGCGTCCAGCTCTGGTTCAACGAGCGGCTCGAGCCCGCGTACTCGACCGTGTCGGTGTGGGACGCGGCGGGCGCGCGGGTGGACGCCGGCAACGGCGCGGTGAGCGCCGAGGATCCGCGGCGGCTCGAGGTCTCCCTGCCCGCGCTCGCCGCCGGGCGCTACGTCGTCCGTTTCCGCGTCCTCTCGGTGGACGGCCACATCGTGGACTCGAGCCTGCCGTTCACGATCAAGGCCGACCCCGCCCGGTGACCGCGCTCGGCAGCATCCTGCGCTGGATCAACCTGGCCCCCGGCCTGCTCCTGGTGGGGACCTTCGCCGCGCTCCTGCTCGCCGGGCCCCACCGCCCGGCCACGGCGCGCCGATGGGAGACCCGCTGCCTCGCCGGCACGCGCGTGCTCGTGCTGCTGCTGCTGGCCTCCGGGCTCGCCGTCCTCGCGTACCAGGTCGCCTACGCGGCGGGCCGCCCGGCCGCCGCGCTCGATGCTGGAGAGTGGGGACGGGTGCTCTTCACCACGCAGTTCGGCGCCGTGTGGCTGGCGCGCCACGGCCTGCTGCTGCTCCTGGTCGCCTTCCTCCTCTCGCGCCAGCGGGAGACGGGCACGGCCGACTGGGCCGCCTTCCGCGGCGAGGCCGCGGTCCTCGCGGGGCTGGGCGCGGGGGCGCTGGCCTGGGCGGGCCACGCCGCCGCCGTGGAGACGGCGAGCCTCGTCGCCGCCCTCGTCGACGCGCTCCACCTGGTCGCGGCCGGCGCGTGGCTCGGCGCGCTGCTGCCGCTGGCGCTGCTCCTGCGGGAGGCGAGCACGGAGGACGGGGCGGATAGCCGGCCCGTCGCCGTCGTCGCGCTCCGCCGCTTCTCCGCGCTGGCGCTGCCGCTGATCGCGATCCTGGTCGCCACCGGCGTGTGGACCACGTGGACGCAGGTGGGCGACGTGCCCGCGTTGATCGGGACACTTTACGGCCGGCTGCTCGGCCTCAAGGTGCTCCTCCTCGGGGCGATCCTGGTCGTGGCCGCGGTGAACCGCCGGCGGCTCCTGCCCGCGCTCGGCGGTGAGGCGGCCACCGTGGGGCGCCCGGCCATGCGGCGCCTCGCCGGCTTCGTCACGATCGAGTGGGCGCTCGGCCTGGCCATCCTCGCCGTGGTCAGCGTCCTCGCCACCACGCCGCCCGGGCGCCACAACGTCGTGAGCTGGCCCTTCTCGTTCCGGCTCGACTGGGACGCGATGGCGCCCCAGCCCGGCGTGAAGACGCGCCTGTTCATCGGCTCGCAGATCGCCCTCCTCGGCGTGATCGCGACGGCGGCGGGCGTGCTCCTGGCGCGCTGGCGCGCCGGGTTCCTGACCGGCGGCGTCGCGGCGATCGCGCTCGGGCTCTGGGTGGCGCTGCCGCCGCTGTCCGTGGACGCCTACCCCACGACCTACGTGCGGCCGCAGGTGGCCTACACCGCGCTCTCGATCGCCGCCGGCCGCGACCTCTACGCGGCCCACTGCGCCACGTGCCACGGCGCCGGCGGCCAGGGCGACGGCCCGGGCGCGGCCGGCCTCGCGAAGCGGCCCGCCGACCTCACCGCGCCCCACACCGGCCAGCACACCGCGGGCGACATCTTCTGGTGGATCTCGCGGGGCATTCCCGCGGCCGGGATGCCCGCGTTCGACGACCGGCTCACGACGGAGGAGCGCTGGGACCTGATCAACTTCGTGCGCGCCCTGGCCAGCTCGGAGCGGGCACGGGGTCTCGCGCCGCGCGTCGAGCCGGATCGCCCGTGGCTCGCCGCGCCCGACTTCGCGTACTCGGTGGGCCCCGCCGTCCAGAGCACGCTGCGCGACTTCCGCGGCCGCCAGCCCGTGCTCCTGGTCCTGTTCTCGCTGCCCGCGTCGCGCCCGCGGCTCGAGCGCCTGGCCGCGGCCTACGACAGCCTGCGTGGCATCGGCGTCGAGGTGCTGGCCGCGCCGCTCGACGGCGGCGACGGGATCCTGGGACGCCTCGGCGCCGTCCCGCCGATCATGTTCCCCGTGGTCACCGAGGGGAGCGCGGAGATCGCGCGGGCGTACTCCCTCTTCGCGCGCACGTTCGAGCCCGACGGCCTCCGGCCCGGCCCGGCGCCCCAGCACATGGAGCTCTTGATCGACCGCGGCGGCTACGTCCGGGCGCGCTGGATCCCCGCCCAGGGCAAGGGATGGGCCGATCCCGGCGCGCTCGTGCCCGAGCTCCAGCAGCTCGCGCGCGAGGCGCCGGCGCCGCCGCCCACCGAGCACGTGCACTGACACGATGAAGCTCTGGCGCGTCGTGCTGCTCGTGAACGTGGCCCTCGCGGTCGGGCTGCTCATCGGCTGGGCCACGTGGGGCCGGCAGGCCGCGCAGCTCGAGCGGGAGCTCGCCCAGGCGCGCCAGCGCGCCCTGCCCCCGGGCGTGGAGCAGACGTTCAACGCCGAGGGCGTGGTGCGCGCCACCGTGCCCGAGATCGGCGTGGTCGTCCTCACCCACGAGCAGATCGCGGGGTTCATGCCGTCCATGACCATGGGCTTCCGCGTCAGCGATCCCGAGGCCCTGAAGGGGCTGGCCGCGGGCGACGTGGTCCGCGTCACCCTCAAGGGCGTTCCCCCCAACCTCGTCATCACGCGGATCACCGTGCAGGGAAAGTCGTGACGATCCGCATCCCGCTCATCGACGCATCACCGAGCGGCTCACCGCCCGTCCGAACCCCCTCTCCCCTCCGGGGAGAGGGCAGGGTGAGGGGCGGTTGCATGCCACGCTCACGGAGGAAGACCATGAGCATCGCGCGCGCGTTCACGGCCCTGCTCGCCACCGGGGTCCTGTGCGGAGGCTACGTCGTGTCCACCGGCCCCGCGCCCGCCGCCGCGCAGTCCGCGCCCGCCGGCCGCGTGGAGACCGTCCCGGGCATGCCCCCGGTAGCGGACCCGGCCAACCTCTACAGCGAGACCGGCGCGGGCCGCGTCGCCCCGGCGGCGGCGGGCGCGCTGCCGCGCGTGTACGTGCCCAACGTCAAGTCCCACGACGTGTACGTGATCGATCCCGCCACGCTCAAGGTCGTGGACAAGTTCAAGGTGGGGATCAACCCCCAGCACGTCGTCCCGTCGTGGGACCTCAAGACCCTCTGGGTCACGAACAACGCCGAGGGCCGCACCGACGGGAGCCTCACCCCCATCGATCCCGCCACCGCCAAGCCGGGCAAGGCGATCCCCGTCGACGACCCGTACAACATGTACTTCACGCCCGACGGGCGCTTCGCCATGGTGGTGGCCGAGGCGTACAAGCGCCTGGACTTCCGCGATCCCCGCACGTTCAAGCTCCAGGGCTCGGTGAAGGTGCCGAAGTGCGCGGGGGTGAACCACGCCGACTTCTCCATCGACGGCCGGTACCTGATCGCGACGTGCGAGTTCCAGGGCAGCCTCGTCAAGGTCGACTGGATCAACCGGAAGGTGCTCGGCTACCTCGTGCTGTCGGGCAAGGGCATGCCCCAGGACATCCGCGTCTCGCCCGACGGCAAGACGTTCTTCGTGGCGGAGATGAAGCGGGGCGGCGTCTACCTGATCGACGGCGAGACGTTCAAGGAGGAGCGCTTCATTCCGACCGGCACGGGCACGCACGGCCTCTACCCGAGCCGGGACGGCAAGAAGGTCTACATCGCCAACCGCGGCTCCTCGCACATCGGCGGCCCGCCGGGCGGGCCGGGGAGCGTCTCCGTCATGGACTTCGCCACACGGCAGATCGAGGCCACGTGGCCGATCCCCGGCGGCGGCAGCCCGGACATGGGCAACGTCAGCGCGGACGGCAAGACGCTCTGGCTGGCCGGCCGCTACGACAACGTGGTGTACGCCATCGACACCGCCACGGGCAACGTGACCAAGATCCCCGTTGGTCGCGAGCCCCACGGCCTCACGGTGTGGCCCCAGCCCGGCCGCTACTCCCTCGGCCACACCGGCAACATGCGCTGACGTAACGCAAGGGTCTGACCCCCTCGTTGCGCAACGCCGGGTGCGCAACACCGGGGTCAGACCCTCGCGCAACCACCATCGGAGGACGGCGCTTGCCGGCGAGGCGATGGTCGGGTATTGATGATCGGCAGATGAACGCGTTCATCCGAGGCCCACGGAGCGCCGCGCCGCCCTGGGCGCTGGCTCTTCTCGCGCTGCTCGTGGTCGTGGGCGGCGCGGTGCCCGCTCACGTCCACACCGACGTGAGCCCGGGCCTCTACAACACCGCGCACGTCCTCGAGAACCTCGCCGCGCGCTCGGCCGCCGTCTCCGTGCCGGAGGCGTCGCCCGCCGGCGTGGTCGCGGCGCCGGCCCGGGTCAAGCTCGTGGCCGCCGAGTCCATCCCCTCGGCCCCGGTTCTCCGCGGCCCCGACTCCCGCTCGCCTCCGACCGCCTAGCTTCCTCCTCCGCAGCATCGCTTCACCACGGCCACCGGCGCCTCGCGCCCGGGGCCCACCCATCTCCCAAGAGGAGGCGCGCATGCGTCCAGGAAAGCTCTCCGCGAGGATCGCCATCGCTCTCTGCCTGCTCGTGGTCACGTCGCTGTGGGTTCCCCCGCCCATCGCCCAGGACGTGGAGGCCCTGCAGCGCGAGATCGAGCAGATGCGAAAGCAGCTCGAGACCCTCACCGAGCGGCTGCAGGCGATCGAGTCTCGGCGAGAGCCTCCGGCCGCGGAGACGCCGGCGCCGGCCGCCGCTCCGTCCACCACACCCACGCCGGCGCCCGGCGCGGCGGCCACGGCCGCGCCGCCGGCCGCCGGCGCGCCGAGCCTGGCGGACCTCGCGCGCCCGCGCGAGCCCTTCGCGCTCTACGAGCGCCGCGGGCCCGGTCAGCTCCTCTTCGACATGGGGATCGCCGGCGATTTCGTGGCGAACTTCGGGCAACGGAACGTGGACAAGGCCAACGCCGGCACGTTCGCCGGACGTGAGAACCGCTTCTTCCCGCGCGAGATCGAGCTGGCCGTCTTCGGCCAGGTCGATCCCTACGCGCGCGCCGAGGTCCGGATCGAGGCGGGCGAGGAGGACCAGGGCGAGATCGCGGTGAACCTCGCGGAGGCGCACCTCACGCTCCTGACGCTGCCCTTCGGCACCCAGGTCAAGCTCGGGCAGATGCGCAACCGCTTCGGGCTCCTCAACCAGATCCACGCCCACGACCGGCCCTTCGTGGACCAGCCCTCGGTGCTCACGCGCTTCTTCGGGGAGGAGGGCCTGGTCGAGCGCGGCGTGGAGCTGACGTGGGTCGCGCCGCTGCCGTTCTTCCTCGAGTTGCTGGCCGGCGTGTTCAACGGCGACAACGAGGAGGCCTTCGGCTACGGGAAGCTCAACCAGCCGCTCCTGACCGGGCGCGTGCGGACCTTCTTCGAGCTCGACACGCTCGGCGCCATCCAGGTCGGCGCCTCGGTGGCGAGCGGCGAGACGCCGGAGCGCCACCGTAGCACGCTGGTCGGCGTGGACCTCAAGTACAAGTACACGCCGGAAAGCTGGCGCCACCCGCTCTTCACGCTGGGCGGCGAGGCGATCTTCTCCACGCGCCGCGTGAACGTGTCCGGGGAGGACGTGGACGGCGACGGCATCGCCGACACGCCCGACGAGCGCCGCACGCGCGACCGCTGGGGCTGGTACGCGTGGGCCGAGCTCCAGCCGTGGCGGCGCTGGGCGTTCGGCGTGCGCTACGACTGGACGGAGTTCCCGGTGGCGCGCGGCCGCGAATGGGCGGTGGAGCCGTACGTCACGTTCATGCCGTCGGAGTTCCTGCGCTTCCGCCTCGCCTACAAGCACACCGAGCGCGACAAGCGCGACCTCTTCGGCGACCACGGCGGCAGCGGGCGCATCGTCGACGAGCTCTTGCTCCAGGCCACGTTCATCCTGGGCGCGCATCCGGCGCATCCGTTCTGAGAGGAGACACGCGCATGCGACGACCGATGCTCGCAGCAGGGATCGCGTTGATCACTCTGGCTGCGGGGGCCGACCTGGCGGCGCCCGCCGGCCGGGTGCGCGTGGTGGCGACGATCACCGACCTGAAGTCGCTGACCGAGGCGGTGGGCGGCGCCCTCGTGGAGGTGGACGCCCTGGCGCGGCCCGCCCAGAGCCCCCACGACCTCGAGGTGCGCCCGAGCCTCATGGTCAAGGTGCGGAACGCCGACCTCGTGGTGCTGAACGGCCTCGAGCTGGACCAGTGGGCCGAGGTCGTGATCCAGGGCGCGAACAACCCCCGCGCCGTGCCCGGCGGCTCGGGCCGCGTGGACGCCTCGCGCGGCGTCCCGGTGCTGGAGGTCCCGTCGACGCGCGTGGACCGCTCGATGGGCGACGTGCACCCGTCGGGCAACCCGCACTACACGCTGGATCCCGGCCTCGCGCCGATCGTGACCGCCAACATCCTCGAGGGGCTGGCGCGCGTGGCGCCCGAGCATCGCGCCGCCTTCGAGCGGCAGCGCGGCGAGTTCCTCGCCCGGCTCGAGCGCGCGATGACGCGCTGGCGCGAGGCGCTCGCCCCGGCGAGGGGCGCAAAGTCGTCGTGTATCATAACGACTGGACGTACCTCCTCGCGCGGTTCGGGCTCGCGCAGGCCGGCACCATCGAGGAGCGTCCGGGCATCCCTCCATCGCCCGCTCACCTCGTGCGGCTCATCCAGCAGATGCGGGAGGACAAGGTCAAGGTGATCCTGGTCGAGCCCTGGAGCGACCAGAAGCTGGCCGCGCGCGTGGCGCAGGAGACGGGCGCCCGGCTCGTCGTGGGCAACGCGAAGCTCGGCGCGGTGAGCGGCCCCGACGCCTACATCGCCTCGTCCGAGGCCAACGTGATGGCCCTCGCCGAGGGCCTCCGCTGAGCGCGGGGGGCGCGCCGTGACCGCCGACCTCCTCGCGCTGATGTGGGTCCCGTTCTCCATGTGCCTCGTCCTCACCGGCATCCACGCGTACCTCGGCATCCACGTCATCGCCCGCGAGGTCGTGTTCGTGGACATCGCGCTCGCGCAGATCGCCGCCCTCGGCGCCACCGCGGCGTTCCTCGGCGGCTACGCGATGGACACGTGGGAGTCGTACGCGGCGGGCCTCTCGTTCACGATCCTGGGCGCCCTCGTCCTCGCGCTCACCCGGAGCCGGGCGCGGCGCGTCTCGCAGGAGGCGGTGATCGGCGTGGTGTACGCGGTGTCGGCGGGCGCGGCGGTGCTCCTCGCCGACCGCTCGCCCCACGGCGCCGAGCACCTGCGCGGGATGCTCGTGGGCAGCCTCCTGAGCGTGAGCGGCGCCGAGGTGCTGAAGGTGGCGGCGCTCTACGCCGCGATCGGCGCCGTCCACTGGCTCTGGCGCCGCCCGTTCCTCCTGATCTCGACCGATCCGGCCGCGCGCGTACCGCGAGGGCCTCGCCGTGCGCGCGTGGGACTTCCTCTTCTACGCGTCCTTCGGCTGGTCGTGACCAGCTCCGTCCGCATCGCCGGCGTGCTGCTCGTGTTCTCGTACCTCATCGTGCCGGCCCTCGCCGGCATCCTCACCGGCGGCGGGGTCGGCCCGCGGCTCCTCGTGGGGTGGGGCTTCGGCGCCGTCGTCAGCGTTCTCGCCATCGTGGCGTCGGCCGCCCTCGACCTTCCCGACCGGGGCCACGGTGGTCTGCGCGTTCGGCCTGGCGCTCTCCGCCCTCGCCGCCGCAGTGAAGATCGGGCGCGCGTGAGCGCCCGGCGCTCGTTCGCGTCGGCGGCGCGCGCTGGCCGCGTCGTGCCTCGTGGCGCTCGCCGCGCTCGCCGCCTGCGAGCGGAGCCCCGCACCCACCGGCGGGACGAAGCCCCTCGTGGTGACGAGCTTCTATCCGCTCTGGGAGTTCTCGCGCCAGGTGGCGGGCGAGCGCGCCGAGGTGGTCTCGCTGGTGCCGCCCGGCGTGGAGCCGCACGACTGGGAGCCCTCGCCGCAGGACGTGGCGCAGGTGCGCCGCGCCCGCCTGTTCGTGTACAACGGGGCGGGCTTCGAGCAATCCGCCGACCGGCTCCTCCAGGCCATCGCGGGACGAGGTGTCGCCGCGGTGGATGCCACCGCGGGGCTGGACCTGATCGCCGGCCCCGGCGACGCGACGCCGGCGCCGGTCCGGTCGATCCGCACGTGTGGCTCGATCCGGTGCTCGCGCAGGCCCAGGTCGCCACCATCCGCGCCGCGCTGGAGCGGGCCGACCCGGCCAGCGCGGCCGCCTACGCGGACGGCGCGCGGGCGTTCACCGACAAGCTCGGCGCGCTCCACGAGGCGTACCGGGAAGGCCTCCGCGAGTGCGCGCGCCGGAGCCTCGTCGTGTCGCACGGCGCGTTCACCTACCTCGCCCGGCGCTACGACCTGCGCCAGATCGCCGTGACCGGCGGCCGCCCGGAGTCCGAGCCGAGCCCCGCCGATCTCGCCGCCACCGTGCGCGCGGCGCGCCGAGAGGGCGCCCGCTACGTCTTCGTGGAGACGCTGGTGAGCCCGCGCCTGGCCGAGACGCTGGCGCGCGAGGTCGGCGCGCGCATCCTCGTGCTCGATCCCGTGGAGGGCCTCACCCGCGAGGCCGCCGCCGCCGGCCGCGACTACCTGTCCGTCATGCGGGAGAACCTCGAGCGCCTGCGGACCGGGCTGGAATGTCGATGAACGGCCATCTGCCTCGTGACGTGCCTCCGCTGGCCGGAGGTCTCGGCGAGCGACGAGCTCTCTGCGCGCGCTCAAGCAGCGCGGGATCGGGGTGACGGCGAGACCGTGGAACGCGCCTGACGCCTCGTTCGACGGCTTCGACGCCGTCGTCCTGCGCTCGAACTGGGACTACCACTTCGCGCTGGAGGCGTTCGCGGCTTGGCTCGATCGCTGGGAGCGTGCGGGCGTGCGCATCTGGAACCCACCCGCGCTCGTGCGCTGGAACCTGACGAAGCAGTACCTGATCGACCTGCGTCCGCGGACGTCCACGTGGTGCCCACCGTCCGGCTGGAGGCCGGACACCGAGCTGCCCGCGGTGCTCGCGGCGCGGGGCTGGACACGCGCGGTGGTGAAGCCATTGGTGTCGGCTTGGGCCACGACACCATGCTGGTGGAGGCTGGCGGCGACGCGGCCGCGGTGGAGGCTCTCGCCGAGGGACGCGTGCGTCAGCCCGCCATGGTCCAGCCATTCGTGGAGGACATCCGGACGCGCGGCGAATGGTCGCTGATCTTCGTGGAGGGCGACTTCACGCACGCCGTGCTCAAGTCGCCCGCGGCCGGACGACTTTCGCGTCCAGGCGAGGTACGGTGGATCGCGTCGCCGCGCCCGCGCCGGAGGCCGCGCTCACCGTGGCACGACGCATCCTCTCCCTCCTTCCCGCCCCTGCGCTCTACGCGCGGATCGACGGCGTGGAGACGGGGGAGGGCTTCCTCCTGATGGAAGTCGAGGTGAACAGGCCCGGGCTCTTCCTGTCCCTGGCGCCCGAGGCGGCCGAGCGGCTGGCCGACGCCATCGTCCGACGGCTGAGTCGATGAGGGGTAGAATGTCGCCGTGATCGATCAGGCCGGCGAGGCCGGGAGCGGGCCAGACTCCACGACGCACTCCCGGAGCCGCTGGCGCGCCACCTGTCTCGCCGCCCTCGCCGTCCTCGCCGTGCTCACGGTGGTGGCCGCCAGCCGACGAGCCGGGCGAGGGCGGGCTCCGCGAGGCCATGCTGGCCGCGACGCCGGACTGGAGCCAACGGGGTCGCCCACGCCGTGAACTCCGGAGGGTCGTGGCGCGTGCTGCTGCCGGCAAGCCTCGTCCTGCTCGCGCTGTCCCCGGACGCCCGCCGCCGCTGGTGGCTCTGGCTCGCCGTCCTGCCCGCGAGCGCCCTCGTCGAGGGGCTGCTCAAGACGACGCTCGCGCGCCCGCGACCCGGGGACGTCTCCGCGGGCTTTCCCAGCGGGCATGTTGGCGTCCTGGATGAAGAACACCGGCATGTTGTTGCCGACCAGGTCCCACACGCCGTCGGGCGTATAGAACTTCACGGCAAAGCCGCGCACGTCGCGCGGCGTGTCGGTCGAGCCGCGCGAGCCCGCCACGGTCGAGAAGCGCACGAAGACCGGCGTCTGGACGTCCGGGTCCTGCAGCGGCGCCGCCATGGTGAGATGGGCTGGCTCTCATAGACCTGGAAGAAGCCGTGGGCGGCAGCGCCGCGGGCATGCACGACCCGCTCGGGGATGCGCTCATGGTCGAAATGCGTGATCTTCTCGCGCATCAGGATGTCTCGAGCAGCGTCGGCCCGCGCACATGCGACTTCAGCGAATTCTGGTCGTCGCTGACGGACACCCCCTGATTGGTCGTCAGCTGCTCGCCGGGCGCCAGCGTGTCGGGATGCAGATCGAGCGTCTTGTCGGTCTCCTGCGGCGGCGACGGCGGCTTGTCGTTGGGCGTCACCTGGCCCGAGGTGCGCGGCAGCATCGGCGGCAGCGACGGGCCTGGCTTGGCGGCCTTGGAGACGTCCGGCGTCGGCCGGGAGGGACTGGGTGGCGGTTTGGCGCCCGATTGGTCGCGCGGGCCGTGCGCTTGGCGGGCCGTTTGGTGGGCATGCTGCTGTTCCCCTGTACTTCGCTGTCTGTTGCTTTGCTGTGTGTCGGCACCAGGAGAACGAGGCGACAAGTCCATCGTTGCTCGACGAGCAGATGGTGTCGGACGTCCTAGATGGAACAGCGTGCAACTCGACACGGCGACGATGCAGCGTCACTCAGCGACCGCCGGATCGTAATCGCTCGGCTGCAGCAACCTTAGTCTTCAGCGTCTCGTTCCTCACACAAAAAGAACAGACGCGGAGGCGGACATGACGGACAGCACTCAGCAGACAATGGATCAGGCAACGGGCGTTGCCCGAGCCGTGGGCGAGGCGGTCGGCAAGAAGGTCGAAGAGGTGGCGGACAAGTCGAAGCAGGCCGGGGCGGACGCCGTTGCCGGTCTCGGCCGCACCGCCAATACAATCGCCGACAGCGTCGCCGAGCAATCGCCTGCCATCGCCGACTATGTGCGCGGCGCAGGCGCCAAGATCGACCGCTTGGCGACCGACCTTCGCGGACAAGAAAGTCGGAGACCTGATGACGTCGGCCGTGGAGTTCGGCCGCTCGCAGCCCGTCGCCATGATCGCCGGCGCCGCCTTGGTGGGCTTCGCTCTTTCGCGGCTGATCAAGGCCGGTGTTGCGGCCCCGTCCGAGAGCAACGGTGCCAGCAGCGATAGCAAGGCGGAGCAGGCATGATGCTCAACACTCCTCGCCGTCCCGGCGTCGTGACCTTGTTCACCGCCGCCATCGCCCAGTCGGCCGACCTGGTCCAGACCGAATTCCGGCTGGCGCGCGCCGAGGTTTCCGAGAAGCTCGCGGCACTGCGCATCGGCCTCGCCCTGATGGCCGTCGGGGCCATTTTCCTGATCGCGGCGCTCGGCATGCTGCTGCAGGCGCTTGTGAGCGTGCTGATCGCCGCCGGCCTGTCCCCACCCGCCGCCATCCTGCTGGTTGCCGGGGGCGCTGCCGTCATCGGCCTGGTGCTCTTCCTGATGGGCCAGAAGCGGCTCAACCCGGAGGAGCTGGTTCCCGACCGTACCCTGACCTCGCTGTCGCGCGACGGCCGCATGATGAAGGAGACCGTGACATGACCTCGACCGCTCGCCTGCAACGGGAGGCCGATGCCAGCCGCGTCGAACTCGCCGATACGCTCGGCCAGTTGCGCGATGGCCTCGCTCCCTCGGCGCTATCCACCGAAGCCATCGCCCTGGTGAAAGACAGCGGCCTCTCGCTGATCAAGACCCTGGCCGAGCAGGCGCGGGCCAATCCCGTCCCCGCGCTGCTGATCGGCGCTGGCCTCACCATGCTGCTGACGCGCACCACGGGCTCCGATGTCATGGGGGTGGCCAGCTCGACGTTGAAGAGCGCCGCCACCACCGGGGCCGGCGCCGCGCGCAGCGCCGCCTCCGCCACGGCCGCCACGGCGTCGAGCGCCGCAGCGACGGTGGCATCCGCCGCCTCGCGTGCTGCCTCCTCGGCCACCTCCTCGGTCACGGGCGCGGTCCGCGATGCCGCCAGCGCCGTGGGCGACCGCGTCGTCGACACCGTCGGCGAGGTCCAGCACCAGGCCAGCGAGGGTTATGCCGCGGTGAAAGACAAGGTCGACAGCGGGATCGAGGCGGGCCGTCGCGAGATGCACGACCGGCGTGACCAGGCCGCCGGCCTCGCCGACACCGCCCAGGAAAAGGCCGCGACGTTGGCCGATCAGACCCGGCAGAGCCTGTCGCACCTTCTCGAAGAGCAGCCCATCCTGATGGCGGCCCTCGGGGCGGCGCTCGGGGCGGCGTTAGGGGCGGCCTTGCCGCTGTCGAAGGCCGAAAAGGACATGATCGGCGCCGCCGGCGCCCGCGCCGTCGATGCCGGGCGTGATGCCCTCGCCAGCGCGGCGGACGTCCTGAAGGCAGAAGCCAGCAACGCGGATCTCGGCGGCAAGGTTGGCGAGATCGCCGACAAGGTCGTGCAATCCGTCACCAAGGACATCAAACAGTCGGTGAGCGGGAACACCAGCCAACCCGCCTGACGCCGATTCATGTCGATGGCGGTCTCGCTGGCCCAGCACTCGGGTCGGGGGTGCCCGCCATTCGTGTGGACATGTCATCGCCAGCAACCCCTGAGCTTCAGGGAGCGTTGCCAAAGTACGCTCTTTCCACACAATCAGGAGATACCCATGCCGAGCAAAGACACAGCCGACGCCATTGCGCTGCTGAAAGCGGACCATCGCAAGGTCGAGGGCCTGTTCGAACAGTTCGAGAAAGCGAAGGACAACGCCCGCAAGCAGAAGCTGGCGCAGGAGATCTGCACCGAGCTCACGGTGCATGCGACCATCGAGGAGGAAATCTTCTATCCGGCCTGCAAGGAGGCCGTGGAGGACGATCTCGAGCACGAGGCCTATGTCGAGCACGACGGCGCCAAGGTGCTGATCGCCGAAATCGCCCAGGGCAACCCCGAGGACGAATTCTACGACGCCAAGGTCACGGTCCTTTCCGAGATGATCAAGCATCACGTGAAGGAAGAGGAGAAGCCCGGCGAAGGCTTCTTCGCCCAGGCGCGCAAGGGCGACGTCGACATGGAAGCCCTCGGCGGTACGCTGAAGGCGCGCAAGGAGCAGCTCCTGGCGGCAATCAAGCAGGGCGGGCTCCCCCCGCCGGAAACCCGCAGCTTCACGGGCCACAAGCTTAAGCAGGGCCATGTCGTGGAGGCCGCCGACTAGGCGGGCGGCGGCCGCGCAGAGGCGGCCGCGACAGGCTCGTCCATCTTCTAACCGAAGCCGCAGAGATCGAGCACAATCTCCTGGCGGCGCTTCAGCTTGAAGCGTGGCGCAGGACGGGCTTTCGCCAATCACCTGGCAGGTTTCGTCATCAGGCTGACTCAGCTGACGAAAGCGACACTAGACCGTTTCATCTTTCTCGAGCGGCCTGCGGACGCAGAAGTGTCGATATCCATTGCTGAGGGTAGCCCTCAGCGCGGCATGGGCATGACCACGCCCGCGATGACCGGGAAGCATCGGCATGAACCAACCTACGCCGAGCGGGGCCTCTCCCAGTCGAACGGCTAACAAGCAATCAGCCTCCAACTGTGCATCTGGGTGTGCCGGTCGACGAGCGCGAGGGCGGCAAGGTGTGGGAACCGCGTCGCCCTCCGCTTTAAGTGCCGCACGTCCTAGCTGATTAAGGACCGGACCATCCCGACCAACTCAGTCGGTTCATAGGGTTTGCCGAGGAAAAGCCCGCGCTCAGGCATATCGTCGTCTCGAACGCGCGCGTAGCCAGATGTCAGCACAAGCTCGACCGTCGGCCAGCGGTGACGAATGGCTTGGGCAAGCTCCAGCCCGTCCATGCTCCCCGGCATATTGATGTCGGTGAAGACGACCTTAATGTCCTGTCGGGCTTCGAGGAGCGGGACGGCCTCATCAGCGCTGCCAGCCTCCAGCGTATCGAAGCCTGCTTCTTTCAGAAGGAAGACTGCACTCTGGCGGACCAGGAAATCATCCTCAACGATGAGGACCAATGACGGAGACATCAACGACACCGAGATGCGCGAGACAGTTACGAAAGCTTCTCAGGGCGAACGTGGCGGCAAGTCGCGCCGATAGTTTGAAGGTGGGCCGATAGTCTGAAGCTGGAATGTGATCGATCCGCTGCCTGCTGCGGCGCAGCCGAAGGGGCGCCTGCTGGCGCCCCTCCGTTTCGCGCGGCGGGGACAGCTAGAGATCGGCCGCCTTCTTAAGGGCGTCCTTGCCCTTGCCGACGGCCTTCTGCAGGTCGCCCTTGGCTTCCTGTACCTTGCCCTCGCCCTTCAGTGCGGGATCATCGGTAGCCTCACCGACGCCCTGCTTTACCTTACCGGCGACCTGATTGGCCGTGCCCTTCAACTTGTCAGTCGTGCTGCTCATTGCCTTTTCCTTATCTGGGGGTGAGCAAGCCCAACGATGGCGTGGTCGAACACGTTGCCTGGCAAGTTTGATGCGCCCTGCGCGCAAAGGCCGGACCGAGGTGCTACTCGAGATGCCCTCGGGCGGGCGCTACCGTCGGCTCTTTCGACCGAGGCGCCGGCTTCCATGCCGAATGCGTCTGCAAAGCGGCTTTCTTGGTGCAAATTGCGGCGGAAGTTAAGAGCGAAGGCCCTCCCGCCGTGAGCGTCCTGGCGCAACCTTCGTGCCTCTCGGCTGTTGACTAGGAACAGCAGGGCTCGCGTGCGGCCCCGTTATTCCCAAAAAGGTGAAAAAGATGAAGAGATTGCTCATGGTTGCTGCATTGGCAGCGACCTCTACGGTGTTGCCTGCGTATGCGGCGACTGACGGCGAATGCCAGGCGATGTGGACGAAAGCCGACACTAACAAGGACGGCGTGCTGTCCGACGCCGAAGCTACGCGCTATGCCGCGGCAATGCGCGTGCGCGAGGCGAAGATGCCGGCCAACGGCAAGTTTGACCAGGCGGCTTTCATGGAAGCCTGCAAAGCCGACGTTTACGCCCCGGCCAAGGCCGACGCGGGCGCTCCTCTGAAGGGCGCCAACAGTTTCACCGAAGGCCAGGCGAAGGACCGCGCGGTTGCCAACGGCGCCACCGAGATCGCCGAGCTCAAGAAGGACGACAACGGAGTGTGGCGCGGCGTCGCTAAGCACGACGGCAAGTCCGGCGAAGTCGCGATCGATTACAAGGGCAACGTCGTTTTCCAGACTTCGCCCTAACCGTTCATAGAAGGATCCAGTCATGCAAACAGTCAGTCGCGTTTACGACACCTACGCCCAGGCCCGCAATGCGGTCACCGCCGTCGAGGCCGCCGGCGTGCCAACCAGCGAGGTGAGCCTCGTGGCCAACAAGTACGTTAGCGACAAATACGCCGACGTCGATGAAGTCTCCGCACCCGCGAAGGGCGCCGGCATCGGCGGTGCGATCGGCGGCGGCGCCGGCCTGCTCGCCGGCCTCGGCCTGCTGGCCATTCCCGGCCTCGGGCCGGTGGTTGCCGCGGGCTGGTTGGCGGCCACTGCCGTCGGCGCAGCTGCGGGTGCGGCGGCGGGCGGCCTGGTCGGAGCGCTGGTCGATGCCGGTGTGTCCAAGGACGACGCTCATGTCTATTCCGAGTCCGTGCGCCGGGGCGGCACGCTGGTGAGCGCTCGCGTACCGGACGAGGACGCTTCCCGCATCCAGGCCATCCTCGATCGCTTCAAGCCGATCGATCCGGCGCTGCGCGGCGCCGAGTATCGCAAGGAAGGCTGGAAGAGCTTTGATCCCAAGGCGCCAGCCTATCGGCCGAGCGAGGCCGAGATCGAGCGCATGCGCCGCGAGCACGACTTGGCGGCCTAGGCACGTATTCTCCACCAAGCAGAAAGGGCAGGAAGCCGATTGGCTTCCTGCCCTTTGTTAACTGACAACAATGCGCATGCACTCCAAACATGCAGTGCACCGAAGCGCAACGCCTCGGGCAGGCTGCGCAACGCGATCGACGGCGGCGATCCCAGATAACGACCGGCCGATCTCGGCAATCGTGCCTCCTTGCCTGCTTTCAAGGGCGGAACTTCATCCAGACCCGAGCTCAATCAGGTCGTAATACCGCGCCGTCGCGCCGCCGCAACGATCCGAACCAGCCCGACGTTTGACCTGTGCCGCGAGAAAAGATTGCTCATTGCGTGCTGATTGCCAAATTCATGGTGCCGACCGAAGTGGCGGAGGAGTCAGGTGAACGCCGATTGCTAGGGAGCTGGTCTTGAGCAACTCGAACGAAGCCGATGCCGATACCCGGCCGCACACCCCCCTTGCCCACGGGGGGCGGGCGCTTCCGGCCGTCATCGTCGATACCTATAACGAAGAACTGCGCGACGACGATGGCTTCGTCGGCGATCGGGCCAGCCGCCGTGCCTTCCGGGCGATATTGGCCGACTGGCGCGAACGCCTGAAGGAGCATGGCGAGGATCCGCTGGGCGACACGCCGATGGAGGATGTCTCCAAGGCGAAGCTCGACAAGATGATGGCGAGCGACGATCCGAAGTCTGCCGCCCTCGTCCATACCGTGGTGGAGGAATTCGCCGCCGAGCTGGCGACGGTGGTGCGTCGTTTCATGAGGCTGGCGAGCTGGAAGGATACCGAGCGCATCGTGCTGGGCGGCGGCCTGATCGCCAGCCGCATCGGCGAGCTGGCCATGGGCCGCGCCTCGCTCCTTCTGACCGGCGCCGGCATCGCGGTGGAGCTGTCCCCTATCCAGAATCATCCCGACGAAGCCGGCCTGATCGGCAGCGTGCAGCTCGCTCCGTCCTGGATCCTGGCCGGCCACGACGCCATCCTCGCCGCCGACATCGGCGGCACCAACGTGCGCGTCGGCATCGTCGAGCTCAATGCCGACAAGCGCGGCAGCGTTGCCGAGGCCGATGTATGGAAACGCCAGCACTGGCGGCACTTTGACGACAAGCCGGAACGCGAGGAGGCGATCGACCGCATCGCCGACATGCTGGTCAAGCTGATCGAGCGTGCCGAGGGCGAGAAGGTGAAGCTCGCCCCGTTCATGGGCATCGGCTGCCCGGCCTGATCGACGAGCACGGTACGATCCTGAAGGGCGGCCAGAACCTGCCCGGCAACTGGGAAGGCGACAGCTTCAACCTGGCGGTCGCGCTGGGCAAGCGCCTGCCGCGGATCGGCGGTCACGACGTCTTCATCCAGATCCACAACGATGCCGTCGTGCAGGGCCTGAGCGAGGTTCCGAACATGAAGGACGTCAGCCACTGGGGCGTCATGACCATCGGCACGGGCCTCGGCAACGCCCGCTTCACCAACCGGACGGACTAGGAGCCCCGCGTGGAAGCGCCGCGCCTGGAACGCAAGCTGGTCGCCATCCTCGCCGCCGACGTCGAGGGCTACAGCCGCCACATGGAGCGCGACGAAGCGGCAACGCTGGCCACCCTGTCCGCCCACCGCGTGATCGTCGATGAACTCGATCAATTCCCACCATGGCCGTATCACCGGCACGGCCGGCGACAGCGTGCTGGCGGAGTTCGCCAGCGTCGTCGAAGCTGTCGACTGCGCGGTGAAGATCCAGGACGCGCTGGCCGCGGCAAACGAGGACTTGCCGGACGAGCACCGCCTGCGGTTTCGCATCGGCATCAATGTCGGCGACGTCATGGTCAAGGACGGCGACATCTTCGGCGACGGCGTCAACATCGCCGCGCGGCTGGAAATCCTGGCCGAGGCCGGGCGGCATCTGCATCTCGCGCGGCGTGCGCGACCATGTGCGCAAGATGGGCCGCTTCGCCTTCGAGGATCTGGGCGAGCAGAGCGTCAAGAACATCGAACAGCCGATCCGCGCCTTTCGCGTGCGCGGCTCGTGCCGACGGCGCCGCCAGTCCGACGACGAGCGCGGCCCTCGCGCAAAGCCGACCGCCGCGCCAGAACCGGACCGCATCGCCGCACGCAGCGCCGCCTACCGCGCCTACCGCCGAAGAAGCCGAATTCGAGCTGGCTTTCTGGGAGTCGATCAAGGACAGCCAGGATGCCGCGGAGTTTGCGGCTTACCTCGAGAAATATCCCGACGGCACCTTCGCCGCCCTGGCCGAGACGCGCCGCAGCGCGCTTCTGGAGGAGGCGGGGTCGGCGGACAAGGAGCCCGAAGCTGACGCGGTCGAGCTCGCTTACTGGGACACGATGAAGGACAGCGACAATCCCGACATGTTCCGCGCCTACCTCGAGCGCTATCCCGACGGCGCGTTCGCGCCGCTGGCCAAGGTTCGACTGGAAGAGCTCGGCGCACCATCGACCTGAGAGACAGCATGAAGTTGTTCAAGTGCCAGGCTTGCCAGCAGGTTCTCCATTTCGAGAACACGCTGTGCGAGAAATGCCGGCATCGCCTGGGCTACCTGCCGCTCGCCGCGACGCTGTCGGCGGTGGAGCCGGACGGCGACGTCTGGAAGGCGCTGGCCGCGCCCGGCACGCCTTTCCGCTTCTGCGCCAACGCCCAGCATGAGGCCTGCAACTGGCTGGTCGAGGCATCCTCGGCCGACGCGCTTTGCCTGTCCTGCCGCCACAACCGCACGATTCCAGACCTGTCGATCGAGGCCAATGTGGACGGCTGGCGCAAGATCGGGCGCGCCAAGAACCGGCTGTTCTACTCCCTGCTGCGTCTCGAGCTGCCGCTGGTGACCAAGGCGGAGAACGAGCAGACGGGGCTCGCCTTCGACGTCCTGGCAGACCTGCCGCAGTCAGGAGCGCCGCGGGTGATGACGGGACACGATAACGGCCTCATCACCATTGCGCTGGCCGAGGCTGACGATGTGCGGCGCGAGCAGAGCCGGGTCTCGATGCACGAGCCCTATCGCACGCTGCTCGGCCATTTCCGGCACGAGGTCGGACACTACTTCTGGGATCGGCTGGTGCGGGACGGCGGTAAGCTCGAGCCGTTCCGCGCGCTGTTCGGCGACGAACAGGCTGACTACGGTCAGGCGCTGCAACGCCACTATAAGCAGGGCCCGCCGGGCGACTGGCAATCGCGCTTCGTCAGTGCCTACGCCACCATGCATCCTTGGGAGGACTTCGCCGAGACCTGGGCGCACTACCTGCACATCGTCGACACGCTCGAGACCGCCCGCGCCTTCGGCCTGTCGACCCGGCCGGCCGTCACTAAGGGCGACGAGCTCGACGCCTCGGTGGACTTCGACCCCTACCGGGCGCAGGCTATGGTGCGGCTGACCGAGAGCTGGCTGCCGCTCACCGTGGCGGTCAACAGCCTGAACCGCGCCATGGGCCAACCCGACCTTTACCCCTTTGTTCTGTCGACGCCCGCCATCGACAAGCTGGGGTTCGTGCACGACCTCGTGCGCGGAGCCGGGGCACGATGAGGCTGCCGACGTTCGCCGATCCCGGTGACGCGCGCTTGGCACGCACGGTTGCCGTCACCTTCCTCAGCGCAACGGCAATCGTGGCGCTTTACTTTGGCCGTGACGTGCTGATACCGGCGGCGGTCGCCGTTCTGCTGGCGTTCGTGCTCAATCCCGTCGTGAGCTGGCTGCGGAGCGCATTACCGCTGTCCCTGTCGGTGACGCTCGCGGTGGTGGGCGCGATGACCGGCTTCGGCATACTCGCGGTCCTGGTCATGACGCAGCTCGCCGAGGTCGCCGGCAGCTTGGCAAGCTACCAGACCAACCTGCACCAGAAGATCGTGGATGTGCGGCAGCTAGCCGAAGGCGGCGGACCGCTCAGCCGGTTCTTGGCGATGACGGCGTCGCTCGCCCAGGACCTGTCATTCGATCCCGGTCCCGCCCAGCCGACGGTGCGCGTGCAAAGCGGAGATTCCAGCCTATCGACTGTTGTGACCTTCGTGGCGCCGCTTGTGCATCCGCTGCTGTCGATCGGCATCGTCATCATCCTAGCTGTGTTCATCTTGCTCGACCGCGATCATCTGAACGACAAGTTCGTCCGCCTGCTTGGAGCCGACGTCCATGCGACGTCAGAAGCGGTAGGCGACGCCGCCGCGCGCATCGCGCGGATGCTCTCGCTGCAGCTTCTCACCAACCTTGGCTTCGCAGTGCTGGTGGGCGTGAGCCTGTTCATTCTCGGCATGCCGAATGCTCTGCTGTGGGGCCTGCTCGCCGGCGGGCTGCGCTTCGTGCCCTATGTTGGCGCGGCGCTAGGTGCACTGCTGCCGACCGTGGTCGCCATCGCCGTCATGCCGGGATGGCTGATGCCTCTTCTGGTACTCGCCGTCATCATTGCGTTCGACATCCTGATCGGCCAAGTGGTCGAGCCACTGCTGTTCGGTGAGTCGACCGGGGTGACGCCCCTGGCGCTGATTCTGTCGGCGATCTTCTGGGGCATGCTGTGGGGGCCGGTCGGGCTGTTGCTGTCGACGCCTCTCACCATCTGTCTTCTTGTGCTGGGCACACATGTGCAGCACCTGCAGTTCCTGCAGGTGCTGCTGGGCGCCCAGCCGGCGCTCGCGCCCTACCAGCAGGTCTACCGCCGCCTGATCCGCAAGGCGGTGATAGACGCCTGCACGGTGGCACTGAAGGAGATCGAGGAGAAGGGCGACGAACGGGGACTGGACGACGCGCTGGGACGCATGTTGGTACTTGCCGAAGCCGACCGCGCGCTCGGCCGACTGACCGCGGACCAGACCGCCGCCATTGTCGATGGAACTGACCATGTTCTCGACTTCCTCGAGAGCGAAACGAGCGTCGGGGATGAAAATCGCGCTGCGTCCGTCGAGGCGTCGGCTGTGGCCAGCGCCGGCACGACGGAGTTCCGCTGCATCGGCGGGCGCGGCGAAATCGACGATGCCGCGGCGGCGCTGATCGCCTTTGCATTGCGCCAGCGTGGTTTCGCGGCCGAGGAAAGCGCGCGATCCAAAGCCGCTGCAGCGGCTGACGGTTCCCTGGCGATTCACTTGGTCTGCTACGCCTCCCATCCCTCCGAGGCCGTGGTGCGCTACAATGTACGCAAGCTCGGCGCGGGCGGAAGACGGGCCCGCCATGCCGTGATCGATTACGAGGTCGCTCCAACTCCAGCGCTGCCGGCGATGGTAGTGGCCCCAGGCACAGCGCAAAAGTTCGTAGGCGACCTCGCCACCATCTGCCGCTTGGCGGCCGAGCACCGGACAGAGGTCATGCAGGCGCTGGCGAGACAGGCGTAAGCGCCCTTAACCACACAACCCTTTTTAGGGAGCCAGTGCGGGGGCCACGTTGGTGCGAAGGTCCACGTCGCGCAGCTCGTGCGCCCCGAGCTGCAGCAGCGCAAATCGGTGGCAGATGTCGCAGCGCAGGTACAGCGACCCAAGGTCTCCAGCCGCAAGGCGCGCAACGGCCCGACACTGGGCGACTACCATGGCGCGTCGCTGCGGCGCGCACCGGCTGTAGCGGGCAGGCCCTCAGGGGAAGTCTTCGGCCTCGCGCAGATGAGGTGCCGCCCCATCAACCGCACCGTCGAAAAAACGGTTACGGCGTAACACTTCGGCAGTGGATTCCTGAAGGACACGGCATGACACTCGACGTTCAGTTCGGCCGCCTCAGCCAACTGAGATACCAAAGGTCTGCTCCGGGTCTCCGTGCGCCATGCTGGTAGCGGGTGCCTGCCCGTTTTGATCTCTCACCCGAAGACATCGCATTTGAAATTGTACGGATCTCGCGCAGTCAAGCTTAGTCGAGGTGGCTTTCGCTGACTGCTGTGCAGATCACGCTGACCCGGAGTCGTGGAAGTATCCGGCATTAGGCCGGCGATGCAACGCATGGAGCCCACGATGACAAAGCGGAGGAAGACGATTTCCAAGCCGACGCCCTCCGCTATCAGCGCGCGCAAACAGCCGGCAGAGGCTGCTGGCCGCGCGCAGCGGCATCTCATCCTCGATGATTTCTGACATAGAGCGCGGCTCGCCCAGGCGCTGGGGCTCAGCGCCGCTGCTTTGGTCGGCGGGGGCACGGGTCCAGTGCCGCGCATTCGCGTTCTACGCCGCGGCGAGGGTGCTGGCGGTGAACACCCCGCCCGTTGGAAAAGCCTTGGACCCGCGGCCTAGGCAGCCGTATCGACTTCCTGCGCTATCAGATCCCTCCGTCCACCGTACTAGGCCCGACCCACCGCCCACGCTCCCGGCCGGTCGAGCATATGCATGTGGCTACCAGCACCGTCCGCGTCATCGTGGGCGACGAAACGGCGGAACTCGCTGCGGGCGACAGCTGCAGCTGCCGCACCGACGCTCCGCATGCGGTCGAGAACCCCGACCCGTCGGCTGAGGCCTAATCTAATCGTCAAGCGGGGTTGATCCTTCCAGTTGGCGGGCCAACCGGAAAAAGAGAATGCTGTAGCTAGATCACAAAGATGCTCGTCTGCGACGATGCTAGATTAGCTGCCATCCAGGCGATAGCGTTGAACGCAGCCATGAGCGTTTCGATCTTGGCGGTGCCGGAGGCCTCCATCGTGATAACATTGGCATTGCCCTTTGGCTCGACGCGCGCGTGCAATTGCCCCTTTCCGAGTGTGACGGCGCGACTTATCCCCTGAGCAGTAGCTGTCCGCACAAGACGCTCGCGTTCGCCCGCGCCCTCGGCGAGCCCGTGCACGCTTTCTGCGCCGGAGCCGAGATTCGCGTCTCCGGCGTCGAGACGACCCATCTCGCGGACGGCGACGCGTTCGCGAGCTATGCCCCCGCAGCTACGGCTCGCGCGCTCGTCCAGCTCGCCGAGCGGCTTTCAGCGTCGGCGATCGTCGCCGCCGGAACGGCGCGGGGCAACGAAGTGCTCGCCCACGTCGCAGCGATCAGGGATCTCCCCTTCGCCGCGAACTGCATCAGCGCCAACGAGGGCAGCGTCACGCGGGTCCGCTTGGGGCGGCAGCCTGCTCGAGGAGGCGCAGCTCCACGGCGAGCCGCGGCTCATGACCGTCCAGCCGCACGCGATCGCCGCCGACGCGGCCTCCGACGAGCCTGCGCAGATCGAGCGCTTCACGCCGGCGCTCGAGGACGCCGACCTGGTCGTGCGTGTCCGCGAGCGCGTGAGCGCCGCAACAGGCGGCGTGTCGCTCGCCGAGGCCAAGGTCGTCGTCTCGTGCGGTCGCGGCGCCGGCTCTCCAGAGGGCTTCGGGATCATCGAGGAGCTCGCCGGACTGCTCGGCGGCGCCGTCGGCTGCTCCCGCGCAGTGACCATGGCGGGCTGGCGCCCGCACACGGATCAGGTCGGGCAGACAGGGACGAAGATCGCTCCCGACATCTACATCGCGTGCGGGATCTCCGGCGCCACCAGCACATGGCCGGATGCAAGGGCGCGAAGGCGATCCTCGCGGTCAACACCGACCCGGAAGCCCCGATCCTCGCGAGCGCCGACTACGCCGTCATCGGCGACCTGCACGAGGTCGTCCCCGCGATCTCGGCCGAGCTGAGAAAGGTCAGGGCGAGCTGAGCACGACGGCGAGCGTCGCCTCCGCGGTCGCGCTCGTCGTCGCGGTCGCCGTCGCCGGCTGGCTCTTCGCCCGCCGCGCACTGTTCCTCTACCGGCTCGTCCGCTCGGGAATGCCGGTGAACCGTCTGTCCGACGTCCCGATTCGTCTCGCGAACGAGACGACGATCGTGGTCGGCCAGCGGAAGCTGCTGCAGCGACTGGTTCCGGGCCTCGTGCATGCGTTCATCTTCTGGGGCTTCGTCGTGCTCTTCCCCACGATCTTCATCGCGGCCTTCGCGATCGTCGACAACGAGCACTCATTGCCTTCGAGCTCGCCACTCGGCTGGCTCGAGCAGCAGGGCTGGTACGCGTTCATGGTCGACCTCTTCGCCGTCCTCGTCCTCGTGGGCGTGGCGTCCGCCCTCGTGATCCGGAAGGTGCAGCGGCCCGAGCGGTTGAAGGGTTCCCACCTCGGAGAGGCCGACCTCATCCTCGCGCTGATCGCAGGTATCGCGTCGACGCTGCTCCTCTGGCACGCGACGCAGATCGCGCTCGACCTGAACCCCTGGCCCGCAAGCTGGTCACCGGTCTCCGAAACGCTCTCCGAGCTGTTCTCGGACGACACGACGACGGGGGTGCTCGAGCGCGTCTTCGTCTGGGCACACGTGCTGATCATCCTCGGCTTCCTCGCGTATCTCCCGCACTCGAAGCACCTGCACATCGCGACGGCGGCGATCAACGTCTTCTTCGGCCGCACGCAGGCGCCGGGGCGGCTCGAGAAGCTCGAGTTCGAGGCGGAGGACGAGACGGCGCTGCGCTTCGGTGCCGGCACGGTGGCGGATCTGACGTGGAAGCAGATGCTCGACTCGATGTCGTGCACGGAGTGCGGCCGCTGCCAGGACGTCTGCCCTGCGTACGCGACGGAAAGGCCCTGTCGCCGAAGCTGCTCATCATGGGCATCCGCGACCAGCTCTTCGCGGAGGGACAGGCGGCGCTCGCCGGAGATCAGCTGTCACCCCTCGTCCCGAGCGCGGTGACGGACGAGGTCGTATGGGACTGCGTGACGTGCGGCGCCTGCGTGCACGAGTGCCCGGTCTCGATCGAGCACATCGACCACATCGTCGACCTACGCCGCAACCTCGTCATGGTCGAGTCGCGCCTCCCCGCGGAGACGGAGACGATGCTGCGGGACGTCGAGCGCGGCTCGAACCGTGGGGGAAGCCACAGACCGAGCGGGCAGCCTGGGCCGAAGGACTCGGCGTGCGGGTCCTCGAGCCCGGAGACCGGCCGCCGCAAATCCTCTACTGGGTCGGCTGCGCAGCCGCCTACGACGAGCGCGCACGCACCGCGGCGATCTCGACCGTGAAGCTGCTCCTCGCCGCCGGGCTCGACGTGGCGATCCTCGGCCCGCGCGAGTCGTGCACCGGAGATCCCGCCCGCCGTGCGGGCAACGAGTACCTGTTCCAGGCCTTCGCGCAGGCGAACGTGGAGACGCTGAACGACGCGGGCGTGACGAAGATCGTCGCGAGCTGCCCGCACTGCTTCAACACGCTCGCGAACGAGTACCCCGACTTCGGCGGTCGCTACGAGGTCGTGCACCACTCGGAGCTGCTCGCGGACCTCGTGGACCGGGGAAGCTGTCACCGGTACGCGGCAACACCACGATCACGTATCACGACTCCTGCTACCTCGCCCGCCACAACGACGTGCTGGAAGCACCACGCGATCTCGTTGCGTCGATAGGCAGGCCGCTCGAGATGGCGCGAAGCGGGAAGCGCACGTTCTGCTGCGGCGCGGGCGGCGCCCACATGTGGATGGAGGAGCGCGGCAATCAGATCAACGAAGAACGCGCCCGCGAGGCCGCGGCGACCGGAGCCGACACGCTCGCCGTCGCGTGCCCCTTCTGCACCGTCATGCTCGACGACGGCATGCGGCAGACCGGGGGCGAGCTTCGCGTCGCAGACGTCTCGACACTCCTCGCCGAGGCGCTCGAGCGGGAATGAGTCCGAGCGCGAGGGGGCTCCAGGACCGGAGCCCCCTCACGTCGTCGAGCTACGGCGTGATAACGCTGACGAAGGCGTCGGTGTTGCCGTACTGCGGGACAGTGCTCCGGCGGAGCCGGCTTCTCGCCCGGCTCGTGGGCGTAGGGATTCTGGCCCAGGCGCGCCGCGATCCGGTCGGCGAAGTCGCCGCGGACCGTCGCGGTGCCGGCGATGAAGCGCTGGTACACGTCCACGGCGGGCAGCCGCAACCGTCGCGCGCGTCCGTGTAGATCAACCAGGCGTGGGCGTTGTCGGAGACGAGCGTGTTGTAGTCGCCGAAGAACTGGCGAGCCAGGTTGTTCTGGGCGCTCGCCGCCGGATCGGACGGGCCTTGTCACCTTCGCCGGGGCCGTCCAGCCGCCGCTTATCGGCTTGTCACGTACCAGCTGTCGATCGCGGCGTTGCCGGTCCCATAGGTGCGGATTCGGCGGCGATCGGGCCTGGTAGGCGAGGTCGACTCGGCCGTTGGGGCCACGTCGAGGCCCTGGAAGAACGCGTAGCCCTCCGCCGCCGTGCTCACGGTCTGGAGCGCGCCTCCAGGTCAGGCCCTTGTCGGTCGAGGTCGCGACGACAATCCGGCCCCAGTCGGCGTGCGCGTCACCCAGGCGGCGTACAGGGTCGAGTGCCGGCGCCCGGGTCGGCGGCGATGCTCGGGAAGCTGTTGGTCCGGAAGTTGGAGCCGGGGATCGGGTCGTCGAGGTCGACGACCGGGCCGATCGTGATCGGGCGCGACCACTTGATTGCCGCCGTCGCGCGAGATGGCGACCACCTGCGCCGGCCCCTGCTCGAAGGCGACGTAGACGCTGCCGTCGGGGCCGCTGCGGACGGCCGAGCCCTGGCGGCCGTTGCCCGTGCCGTTGTTGCCGGCCGGCGATAGTTGCTTGGGCGACGAGAAGCTCTTGCCGCCGTCGGCCGAGACGGCGACCATGACCGGCTCGGACGGGACTGGAGCGCCGAGCGGAACTCGGTCCAGGCTCAGGTAGACGCGCCCGAAGAAGGGGCTGCCGGCGAGGTCGTCGACCCAGATCGCCTCCTTGTCGTTGAAATCGTTCGGGTTCTTCTTCGATCGTGGCGATAACCGGCGCGCTCCAGGTCGAGCCGTTGTTATCCGAGTAGGAGACGGCGAGCAGTTCGGGCGCCTTGTTCGGCGGGTACGGGCTGCGGCCGGGCTTGTAGGAGGCGAGCGTCGAATAGTAGGCGCGGACGCCGTTCGCGTAGGAGAAAACGCCATTCCCGTCCGGCTTCGGACCGTAGACGATGACCGGGTCGCCGTCGTGACACAGGGCGTCGCCTTCCACAAGTCTTGATCGTCCAGCAGGCCGCGGTTCGTCCAGGTCGCGCCGCCATCCGACGAGGTGTAGATGCCCGATGTGCCGACGTCGGGAAGAACGAGCAGTCGCTGGCGGGCACAACCGGGCCGCGCACCAGGCCGGGGCCGCAAGGCGGCTGGCGCTGCTCGTCGTTCGCCCCTGCGATGAGGTAGTTGCAGCGATAGGGTTGACGGCGATCGTCGGCTCGTTCTGCTTGTTGGTGGGGAAGACGGCCGTGTCGTCGGGTCCGGTCGCCTTGCACCTGCGGCTCGTTGGCCTGGACGTCAGTAGACGTCGCAGCAATTGCCGCGGCGGCGGCGAAGCTGAAGACGGCGACGCACGCACTGAGCAACGCGACGCGCCGGACCGGCGTTCTGAACATGAAACCTCTCCCCTTGTCGATTTCGCGCGTACCGTACTCGCCTGTGCGCAGCTGTGTCTACGGACCGTCGGCGCTGACGAATTCGATCTAGACGCCGGCGAGCTGAGCGCTGACCGCCGCGCAGGCGGCCATGAGACGCAACGCTACGGCTGCCTCGCGTCGCGTCGCGGGAAACCGGTACGCAGGACCGTGGACGTGGATGGCGGCAATCGCCTTGCCGTGGGCGTCTCGCACCGGTGCGGCGACGGAGTCGATGCCCTCGGCGAACTCCTCGAGGCCCCACGCGTACCCGGCCTTACGCACTTCGGCGAGTCGCGCGCGCAGAAGCGCCGGGTCGGTAACGGTGTGACGCGTGAGTGCGACGAGCTCGCCGGCGAGATACGCGTCGAGGGCGTCCTCAGGCCACTCCGCGAGCAGAACGAGGCCCGAAGGCACCGCATGCATGGGCGCGCGCGTTCCCGTCCAGTCGCGCACCTGCACCGGGTTGTCGGACTCGACCTGGTCGACGTAGAGGATCTCGTTCCCGTCGGGGAGGCCGAGGCCGGCGTCCTCGCCGAGCTCGGCGACGAGATCTGCGAGAAAGGGACCGGCGATGGAGATCAGGCTGCGCTCAGGGGATGCCGCGGAGGAGAGGGCTGCGACACCTGGACCGATTCGCCAGCGAGCTCCGTCGAAGCGCTCGACCGCCTCCACGTCCTCGAGCGTCGCGAGCAGGCGCGCGACGGTCGACTCGGCAGCCGCACGCGCTCGGCGATGGCGGTGACGCCGGCGGGTCGCTGCGCAACCTCGTCAGGATCGAACGCACGCTCGAGCGATTGCACCATCGTCCAGGATCTCCTAGAATTCCACGATACAGCATCGTTCCACGATATGGAACACATAGAAATGGCTGACGACGACCTCGATCTCAAATCGCTGACCGACGCCGATCTCGTCGCGCAGATGCACGACGACCTCTACGACGGTCTCGCGGACGAGATCGTCGAGGGAACCAACATCCTGCTGGAGCGAGGTTGGGGCGCCGACAAGGTGCTGAACGACGCGCTCGTCGAGGGGATGCGGA
>CAVWWD010000006.1:0-424179 GCA_963758635.1 uncultured Candidatus Rokubacteria bacterium
AACCCGTTGTCAGTCCACCCCCGCCAGCTGCAGCTCCTCCGCGCGGTGACAGCTCACGAAGCGACGGAAGGGGAGCTCCCGCCACGCCGGCGTCTCAGTTCGGCATCGCTCGACCGCATACGGACAGCGTGGATGGAAATAGCATCCGCTCGGCGGTGAGGCCGGGTTCGCGACCTCGCCCTGGAGCACGATGCGCTTGCTGCGCGTACGCGGATCGGGCTCCGGCACCGCGGAGAGCAGCGCCGCCGTGTACGGATGCTTTGGCGCGTTGAACAGCGCGTCGGTCTCCGCCAGCTCGACCATCCGTCCCACGTACATCACGGCCACACGATTGCTGATGTGGCGGACCACGCTCAGATCGTGCGCGACGAAGAGATAGGTCAGCTTGAGATCTGCCTGGAGATCGAGGAGCAGGTTCAGGATCTGTGCCTGGACTGAGACATCGAGCGCGGACACTGGCTCGTCCGCGACGACCAGTCGCGGGTGCAACGCGAGCGCCCGCGCGATGCCGATGCGCTGGCGCTCGCCGCCGCTGAACGCGTGCGGAAAGCGCCGCATGTACTCCGGCCGCAGCCCGACGCGGCGCAGCAGATCCGCCACGCGCTCCTCCCGCTCCCGCCGGCTCTTCATCCCGTGCACGAGCAACGGCTCGCCCACGAGGTCGAGCAGCGTCATGCGGGGATTCAGCGACGTGAACGGGTCCTGGAAGATCATCTGCATCTCTCGCCGCAGCGCGCGCAGCGCTGTCCCGCCCAGCGAGCCGATCTCCACGCTCGAGCCGTCGGAGACGCGCATGGTGATGCGGCCCGCCGTCGGCTCGATCGCGCGAAGGATGCAGCGCGCCGTCGTCGTCTTGCCGCAGCCGCTCTCGCCGACGAGACCGAGCGTCTCGCCCTCGTCGATGTGGAAGTCAACACCGTCCACCGCGCGCACGTGCCCGACCGTGCGTCGCACGAAGCCCTTCCGGATCGGAAACAGCTTCTGCAGTCCTGAGACGCGCAGGAGCGGTTCGGTCGCGCTCATGGGTACAGGAAGCAGCTCACCAGGTGGTGACTGCCCACGGGCTGCAGGGCCGGCGTCTCCCGATCGCATTACCCGGCCATGAAGTTCGCGCACCGCGGATGGAACGGACAGCCCGTGGGCCGGTCGTACGGGTGAGGCACGGAGCCGGCGATCGGCGTCAGCCGCTCGCGCGTGCGGGAGCGAATGCGCGGGATCGACCGGAGGAGCGCGCGCGTGTAGGGATGCTTGGGGTCGTGGAAGATCGCATCGACCGGCGCCTGCTCGACGACACGGCCGAGATACATCACCGCGACGTCGGTGGCCATCTCGGCAATCACGCCGAGGTCGTGTGTGATCAGCATGATCGCCATGCCGTCTTCCTTCTGCAACTGGCGCATCAGCTCGAGGATCTGTGTCTGCGTCGTGACATCCAGAGCGGTCGTCGGCTCGTCCGCGATCAAGAGCGTCGGCTTGCACGAGAGCGCCATCGCGATCATCGCGCGCTGGCGCAGGCCGCCGCTCAGCTGGTTGGAGAGCTGATCGACGCGTTCCTCAGGCGTCGACACGCCGACCCGTCGGAGGATCTCGATGGTCTGGGCGCGCGCCTCGCGGCGTGTGACGGGCTGATGCAGCAGGATCGCCTCGATGATCTGGTTGCCGATCGTGTGCACGGGGCTGAACGACGACATCGGCTCCTGGAAGATCAGCGCGATCTCGGCCCCGCGGATCGCGCGCATCTCGGCGCCGTTCGGATCGAGCGTGGCGAGGTCGACGATCTGCGCTCCGCTGCCGTTGCGTGAGGATCGGCGGAAGTGAATCGAGCCCTCGATGATCGCGACCCGGGCGATCGACGATGCGCAGGATCGACCGTGCGGTGACGCTCTTGCCGCAGCCGCTCTCACCGACGATGCCGAGCGTCGCGCCTTGCGCCATGTCGAAGCTGACGCCGTCGACCGCGTGCACGGTGCCCTCGTCCTGCGCGAAGTACGTCTTCAGACCGCGAACGGACAGGAGCAGGCTATCGTCCATATGGATCCGCGGCGTCCCGGAGCCCGTCGCCAAGGAAGTTGAACGCCATGACCGCGACGATCACGGGCACCGCCGGCAGCATGAGCCACGGCGAGAGCGCCACGGTCTGCACGTTCTGCGCCTGCTGCAGCAGGACGCCCCAGCTGATGGCGGGCGGGCGCAGGCCGAGGCCGAGGAAACTCAACGCGGTCTCGCTGATGATCATCGCGGGGAGCGCGAGCGTGGTGGCCGCGATGATGTGGCTCATGAACGACGGGACCATATGGACAAAGATGATCCGGGGGCGCGTGCAGCCGACGAGCCGCGCGGAGACGACGAAGTCTTCCTCGCGCATGGCCAGGAAGCGGCCGCGCACCACGCGGGCCAGCTCCGTCCAGCCGAGCAGCGAGATGATGATGGTGATGGCGAAGTAAATCTGCAGGATCGTCCAGTCGCGCGGCATCGCCGCGGCCAGACCCATCCACAGAGGGATCGTGGGAATCGACCGAAGGATTTCGATCGTGCGCTGGATGATCGTGTCGGTGACGCCGCCAGAGAAGCCGGAGAGGCCGCCGAGGATCACGCCCAGCAGCAGGCTCAGCGTAACGCCGAAGAGCCCGATCGTGAGCGAGATGCGCGTGCCGTAGATCAGGCGCGACCAGAGATCGCGGCCCTGCACGTCGGTGCCGAGCAGAAAGATCGTCCGGCTGGCGTCGCCGTCGACGCCGATCAGGTGGCGCGTACTCGGGATCACGCCGAGGAACGTGTATTCGAAGCCCGGGGCGAAGAAGCGAATCGGCACCTTCACGCTCGGGTCGGGCCGGTACACGCGCTTGAAGGTGGCAGGATCGCGCTCACCCTTGAAGCCGTGGACGTACGGCGCGAAGCGCCAGCCGTCGAACAGGTAGACACGCTGCGGGGGCATCAGCGAGCGCTGGGCCTCCGAGTCGTTGGGGTCGGCGTACGCGAGGAAGTCCGCGCCGAGCACGACGGCGTAGAAGCCCATGACGACCACGGCGCTGAGGAGGGCAAGCTTGTGCTTCCGGAACCGCCACCACATGAGCTGCCACTGCGAGGCGACGAAGATGCGCGCTTTCGGTGGCGGACCGCGCGGTGTCGACGGGGGCGCCGGTCGGCTCGATGACGGCGTCGGGCGTCGTCGTCATCACGTCTCCTCGAGCCTGATGCGCGGATCGATCCAGACGAGCAGGATGTCCGAGAGGAGCGTGCCGATGACCGTCATCACGCCGAGGAGGAGCACGATCGTTCCGGCGAGGAACATGTCCTGCGCGATCAGCGCCTTGAGGAGCAGCGGGCCGACGGTGGGCAACCCGAGCACGAGCGACACGATGATGCTGCCCGAGACGATGTAGGGCAGCGTGTAGCCGATGGTGCTCGCGAACGGATTGAGCGCCATGCGCACGGGATACTTCAGGATCACGCTCAGCTCGGACAGGCCCTTGGAGCGCGCGGTGACGACGTAGGGCTTGCGGAGCTCGTCGAGCAGGTTCGCGCGCATGATGCGGACCTGCTGCGCGGTGCCCGCGAGGCCGAGGATCAGCGCGGGGATCGGCAGATGCTTGGCGAGGTCCCACACGCGCGCCAGGCTCCATGGCGCGTCCTGCATGCTCGGCGAGAACAGCCCGCCGATGTGCGCGTTGAACAGGATGAATCCGAAATAGAGCAGCACCAGCGCGAGGAGGAAGTTCGGGACCGCGAGGCCGATGAAGCCGATGAACGTGGCGACGTAGTCGCCCGCCGAATACTGGCGCACCGCGGAGAAGATGCCGATCGGCAGGGCCAGGACCCACGTGAGGATCAGCGACGCCACGGCGACGACGACGGTCAGCCACAGCCGATCGCCGATGACCTCGGTGACGGGGCGCCGCCACTCCATCGACATCCCGAAGTTGCCGACCACCACGAGCTTCATCCACTTCAGATACTGGATGTACATCGGCTGCCCGAGGCCGTACTGGATGCGAAGGTTCTCTGCTTCTTCGTCCGACACCACGCTCCCCATCGACGCCATCTGCGCGATGTAGGACGTGACGTAGTCGCCCGGCGGCAGCTGGATGATCGCGAACGAGAGGACGGAGATCGCCCAGACGGTGAAGACGGCGAGCAGGGCGCGACGGCCGATGTAGGCGAGCACCGTCGCGCCCTCTCTACGTCCTCAGGTCCTTGAACCTCGGCTGTCCCATGGACGTCAATTCTTCCAGTAGAACGTCGCCGGCCGCGAGATGCCCGGCGTCTTGCCGTCCGGGCTGTTGTACATGCGCGACGGAATGTTGCCCATGTTGTTCTTCACCACGCGCACGCCCATCGCCGCCGGGCCCTGGCCGACCACGCCGATGATGAAGACCTCCTCGGCGGCGATGCTGCCAGACGTCCTTGCCGAGCTGGACGCGTTCCTTCTCCGGCACGCCGAACGCCTTCTTCCACTTGTCCATCAGCTCCTTCATCCGCGGCTCGGGCTCCTTGCCCTGCGTGCCGCCGGAGCGGAACCACTTCGCGTAGAGCGGCCCGGAGGAGGCGACGTCGTCGACCGTGAAGGGGAACACGTGGGTCGGGAAGGTGAAGAGGTGCTCGCTGCCGTCGTTGTTCCAGGCCGAGAGCTGCTGCTCGTTGGCGGCGGCGCGCTTGATGGCGAGGCTGCGCTCGACCTCCTGGACCTGGAGGTCGATGCCGATCTTCTTCCACTGCTCGCGGATCATCTCGGAGATCTGCGTGTACTGCACGAACTGGCCGCCGAGCGTCATGATCTCGATGCGCAGCCGGCCCTTGCCGTCGCTGCGGAGCCGGTAGCCCTCGGCGTCCTTCTTCGAGAGCCCGATCTTGTCGAGCATCTCGTTGGCCTTCTTCACGTCGAGCGTGGCCCAGAGCTTCCGGTACTGCGGGCCCGGGTTGTACTTGTTGCTGTCCACCGGCACCACGGAGCCCGGCGTGGCCGTGCCGAGCCAGAACGTCTCGTTGATCTGATCGCGGTTGATGCCGAGCGAAAGCGCGCGACGGAAATCCGCGGTGTTGAGCCACTTCGCGATCTCCGCATCCGCGTCGTAGTTCAGGTTGAACTTGATGATCAGGTCACAGTAGTCGCCGGGGTCCAGGTAGACCTTGTAATTGCCCCTCTGCTGGTTCTCGAGGAAGACGGGCAGCTTGCCGAGGTCGACGTGCCTGGACGCGTAGTCGTACTCGCCGGCGATCGCGCGCAGGTTCAGCACTTCGAGGTTCTCGGCGAGCGTCAGCACGACCTTGTCGATGTAGGGGAGCTGGTTGCCGGCCGTGTCCACGAAGACGCTGTACGGATTGCGCTCGAGCGTCCACGTCGGCGTGTTGATCGGCGTGACCGTCTTCCACGGCGAGAGCACCGGGAGATCCGGGTTGAGCGCCCAGTCGTTCTTCGCGAGGAACATGCGCACCCAGCTGTCGAACTTCGCCTCCTTGGCCCGCTTGTCCAGCTCGTCCGCGCTGACGTACTTCGGATGGAACTGCTTCAGGTAGTGCGCGGGGGCGAAGCCGCCCATGCCCCGGTAGGCGCCCCACTGGCCGGCGAGATCCGTCGAGCCCGCGAGCACGTCGGGGAACATGAAGTAGGACTCCGGGAACTTGAAACGCACGGTGTACGTGTCGACCTTCTCGATCACGCCCTGCTTGCCGTTGATGGCCATGACCGCCGTCGGCGTGGGGACGAGGTCCTTGTTCCGGTAGATGTCCTCGAACCAGAACACGAAGTCGTCGGCGGTGAACGGCTTGCCGTCGCTCCACTTCATCCCGCGGCGCAGGTGCACGAGCCACGCGCGCCCGTTGTCCTGCATCTCGAGGCCCTTCGCGAGATTGGGGACGGCCTTGTCACCCGTGTAGTCCCAGAACATCAGATGGTCCGGGCCCGAGCAGCAGCGGAAGCCGTTCCAGAAATCCGCGGGGCCGGTGAAGCCGGCCCGCATCGCGCCTCCGTACTTGCCGATCTCCTTCAGCGGCTTGATCACGAGCGGATCCTGCCCGATACGTTCGGCGGCGGGCGGCAGCTTTCCGGCCTTCACCAGCGCGGCGAGCTGCGGCGCTTCCTTGAAGGCCTTGGGGAACTTGGAGGCGTCGGTGACGACTTCCGGGCCTTCGAGCTTCCCGATGAGCTTGCTGCCGCTCTGCGCGAGCGCGCCTGCGGCGACGACGCCGCTGAAGGCGGAGACCACGAGGACCGCGGTGAGTCGTGTTCGGAGCGGACGGTTTCGCAACGTGCGCCACCATGTCGCCATTGACGCCTCCCCCTTTTGCTCGTTCAAGCTCTGTGCCTCACGTTGAGGGCCGAGTGTCGTGACAATCCGACGGAAAGGCCAGGGACCCACGCGAGCTCGTGTGGTGATCGTTGCTGCGCCCTCGGTCGCAGGTCGGGGCGGGAGGACGAGCCACACGGCGCCGCCCATCGTAACACGCAGCGCGCCGCGCGGAGCCGGGCGCAACCCTACCGCTCCATGGCCGGTCCGTCGCTGAAGAGTGAGGGAACGAACGTGTGTGGATCCGCCGGCTCGGTGAGGAGCGCGTGCTGCCGCGGGGTGAGCGGGACATCGGGTGGCGCAAGGACCCGCGCCCGCGACCACGCCATGTGGGACACGCAATACTTGTAGAGCAGTGTCCGGCGCTCGTGGTCCGCTCTCCACGGAGCGGTTCCGTGCATCACCGCTTCGGTGAACAGCACGAGCGACCCTGCCGGTATCTCCGGAGTGACGACGCAAGCGGCCCCCTCCGGAGCCTCGTGGATCTGCCGCGGCACCTTGAAGTTGCTCTTGTGACTCCCGGGAATGCACCAGAAGCCGCCGTAGGCCGGTCCGGCGTCGGCGAGACTCCAGGCCACGACCACGAACCCCTCGTAGATGCCGTTGGGGGCAAAGTGAAAGCGCTCCCCCGGCCGGCTGAAGGAGTTGCGAGCCGACGCTCCATAGTCTGCGTGCATCGCCCCCATCGTCTGCCCTTTGTGCATGCGGATCCCGTAGAGACGGTCCAGCCGGAAGCAGTCCCCGAGCCGAAGGCGAAGGATGGGCAGGATCGTCTCGTGATCCAGCAGGCGGCAGAACGGCTCGCCCCAGTTGAGAAAGCCATGATCCGGTCCGTGGAGACCGGCGGCAGAGCCGAAGCGGATGCGCTCGCGAGGGCTGGGAAGCCGTTGCGCATCGATCAAACGATTCAGCTCGGCCACTTCCGTCGTTCCCAGGACGTCGGGGATCACCAGATAGCCTTGAAGATCGAAGAGGTACTGCTGCAGCTCCAGATCCGAATCGTTCACGGTCATGCCCTCCCTCGACGTGCGCCGGCTCCCAGCAACAGGACGCCGGGCGTGCGTCCCGTCGTCTCCGTGTCGATGTCAGGCGAATTAGCGAACAGGAACCCGATCCGCCACGCTCTCCCCATCTGCGCCCCACCGGCGAGCGGCGCGGCAACGAGGCCGAGGGCGCCGAGGAAGGCGCGACGGTCCATCACGTCGAAGACCCTTGCGGCTGGAACGAGCATGCCGGCGCGAGTCTACCCCAGAGGTCGTGGAGCCCGCACGTGCTGAGTAGGACGGCTATGGACCAACCCGCAGGGTCGACGACCCGGTGGGCTGGACTACGCGACCATGCTCACCCCGGCGAGAGGGCGAGGCGCGAAGGTTGCAAGACCCTCCGGGGTCACCACATATGTCCGCGATGCCGGCCGACGAGGAGAACTGACTCACGCTCGTGGGCGAGGCGCTCGCCGCATAGGTCTGCCGAGATCGCGCTAGAATCCCGCTGCGATGGCTACGTGGACGGCGTGCACCCGCGACGGCTGATCGAGCGGACCCAGCGCCGCGAGCCCGGCGCCGCCACGCGACCGCATAGGACACCGTGACCTCTCCGGCAACCGCCGACGGACCCAGCCCGCGCGAGGCGTACGCGCTCGACCCCGGGCGAAAGGAGCGTGCATGGCCTTCGGCGTGATCGTCATCGGCGACGAGCTCCTCGTCGGCAAGCGGCAAGACAAGCACCTGTCGTTCGCGATCGACGCCCTGGCCAAGCGGGGGCTGCGGCTGACCTGGGCCGAATACCACGGCGACGACCCGCCCCGGCTGACCGCCGCCTTGCGGCGCAGCTTCGCCTCCGGCGACGTGGTGCTGAGCTTCGGTGGTATCGGGGCGACGCCCGACGACCACACGCGGCAGAGCGCCGCCGATGCGCTCGGGGTCCCGCTGACGCTGCACCCGGATGCCGAGCGCGAGATCAGCGCCCGGTTCGGCGGCGAGATGACGCCCCAGCGCCTGCGCATGGGAGAGTTTCCCGCCGGGTGCGAGATCATCCCCAATCCCTTCAACCGCATCCCGGGCTTCACGACCGAGCGGCATCACTTCGTGCCCGGCTTCCCTCAGATGGCCTGGCCCATGATCGAGTGGGTGCTGGATACCCACTACCGGCACCTGTTCGATCGCGATCGGTGGGCCGAGGCCTCGATCGTCGTCTACGGAACCGGCGAGTCCACCCTCATCCCGGCGATGGAATCGGTCCAGGAGTCGTTCGACAAGCTCCGCGCCTTCAGCCTGCCGTCCATGGGACCCGATGCGACGCGCCGGCACGTCGAGCTCGGGGTGCGGGGCGATCCCGCGCAGGTGGCGCTGGCCATCGAGGAGATGCGACGCCAGGTGCGCGCGGCCGGGTTCGCCTTCGACGAGGGGCCGAGCCAGACAGCCTAGGGCGGATGTCCACCCACGTCCTGGCCGGCGCAGATCGCACGGGCATCTTCGCCGCCGTTCACCACCGGCGGTTTCGACGGCTGTGGACGGCGTCGATCCTGTCGGGCGTCGCCTACATGACCGCGCTCACCGCGCGGGGCTGGGTGGCGTTCGACCTGCACCAGCATTCCAGCACCGTCGGCCTCGTGGTGTTCGCGTCCTTCCTCCCTTCGCTCGTCATCACCCCGTTCACGGGGGTCCTCGCCGACCGCTACGACCGCCGCACGATGCTGATCGTCATGAACGCGATCGGCCTCCTGTCGACCCTCGGGCTCGCGTGGTTCGCATGGACGGGCAGCCAGAGCGCCTGGCCGCTCGTCGTGTTCTCCTTCATTCACGGCGCCTCCCGTTCGTCCAGCACACCGGTGGAGCAGGCGATGCTCGGGGGCCTCGTCCCGGAGCGCGACCTGCTCAACGCGGTGTCCCTGCTCCAGGCGAACCTGAACGGCGCACGGCTGCTGGGGCCGCTCCTGGCCGCGCCACTGCTCCACGTGGGCGGTGGCGCCGGCGCCTTCCTCGTGGCGGCCGCGCTCTCCGCCCTTGCCGTCTGGCAAGTCTGGGCGCTGGGAGAAGTTCCACACCAGCGAAGCGGCACGGACCATACGGCGGCGGCACAGTTCGCCGAGGGGGTCCGCTACGCCGTGCACACCCCCGTCGTGTGGTCGCTCATCGTCCTCGTCTTCCTTCACTGCGCCTTCACGATGGGCTACGATGCCGCCCTGCCCGTGCTGGCGTCGGGCACCCTGGGGGCGTCCGGCACCGCGTATAGCCTGCTCGTCATGGCGATCGGCGCCGGCTCGCTCGCCGGCGCCTTCCTGCTCGCGGGCTTCGCGCACCGTGTCCACCGCGGGTATCTGCTCTTCGCGACGAGCATCCTGAGCGGGCTGACGCTGGTGCCGCTGGCCTTCTCCGCCTCCGCGCCGGGCGCGCTGGTCGCGGCGGCCGCCGTCGGCGTGACGCAGTCGATATTCCTCGCGCTGGCGACGACGTTGCTCCAGATCGCCACCCCCGATCACGTCCGCGGCCGGATCATCGCGCTCTACTGGGGATCGAGCGGCGGGGTGATGGCCTTCAGCAACCTCGCCACCGGCCGTCTCGCCGACGTGTTCGGCGCCGCCGCGGTGCTCACGCTGCCCGGTGTGGCCTTCGTCGCCTTGACGGTCTTCACGCTGTGTGCCCCGCCCATGCGCGAGATCTATGGCCGTGGCCTGACCCGGGCGTCGAGCGCGTCCCGACTCTAGCCCGCGAGACCGACCGCCGCGATGACGACGAGCGATGCGCCCCGGCTCCTGCCGTTTCTCGGCTGGCTGACGGGCGCGACGTTCTTCTTCTACGCGTGGGTGCTCCGCGTGGCGCCCAGCGTGATGGTCGAAGAGCTGATGCGCGAGCTGGCCGTCGGCGGCGCCGTGCTCGGCCATCTGTCGGGCGTCTACTACTACGGCTACGCCGGGATGCAGATCCCCGTCGGCGTCCTCCTCGACCGGTTCGGGCCGCGCCGCCTGATGACCGGGGCCGGCCTGGTGTGCGCGGCCGGCTGCGTGCTCTTCGCGACGGGCACCACGCTGACCGCGGTCACCATCGGCCGGTTCCTGGTCGGCGCCTCGGCCGCCTTCAGCCTGGTGGGCGCCATGGCGGTGGCCGGACAGTGGTTTCCCGCGAACCGCTTCGCGGTCTTCTCCGGCTGGGCGATGGCGATGGGCATGGCCGGTGGCGTCTTCGGCCAGGCCCCGCTACGCCTGGCCGTCGAGGCGTCGAGCTGGCGCACGACCATGCTGCTGCTGGCGATCGGCGGTGTGGCGCTGGCGACGGCGGCGTGGACGACCGTGCGCGACCGGTGGCGCGGCCGCGGAGGGATGCTCGGGGCCCTGGTGGGCCTCGGCGTCGTCGCGCGGCACCCGCAGACCTGGCTCATCGCGCTCGCCGGCCTCGCCACCGCCGCGCCCCTCCTCGGCTTCGCGAGTCTCTGGGGCGTGCCGTTCGTCGAAGCGGCGTACGGGCTCCCGCGGGCCACGGCCGCCACGCTGACCTCGATGCTCTTCGTGGGCTGGGGCGCGGGCGCGCCGCTCTTCGGGTGGCTGTCCGATCGCATCGGCCGGCGCAAGCCCCCATTCCTCGCCGGGATCGCGCTGGAGACGGTGGCGCTCGCCGCGATCGTCTGGTTCAGGGACCTGCCGGTGGTCGCGCTCGGCGCCCTGTGCTTCGCGACGGGCTTCCTGGGATCGGCTCAGATCGTCGGCTTCGCCCTCGTCAAGGAGAACCATCCCGCCGGGCTCAGCGGCACGGCGATCGGGTTCGTCAACGGGATGGTGACCGGCGCCGGCGCGCTGTTCCAGCCGCTGGTCGGCCTGCTCCTCGACCTGGCCTGGACCGGCGAGACCGCGGCGGGCGCGCGGGTATACGCGCCCGAGGCGTTTCGCCTGGCGTTGACTTCCCTGATCGCCTGCGGCGTGGGCGGCGTGCTCTGCGCCCTCGCCGTCCGCGAGACCTTCTGCCGAGGGGCGGAAACGTCGTGATCGAGATTCGCGTCGCCGGCAGCCGGTCCCTGTCCGAGACGCCCTCTAGTCGAGGCCGGTCGACGATCTCGACAACTCGCGCGGCTCCCCGCCGGAGACGATCGTCGATGGTGAAGAGCGAGCATCCCAGGATCCGTGCCAGCCACGTACTCCGCGTCGACGTCTTCGCCCGCCGAGTCGTCGCGAGGCCGTTACGAGGGCGGCGGGCGCGAGATCGGCGCCGTCAGCTCAGCGCCCCTCTCTCGTCCGCCGAACGGCCCGGACGACGTCCGGCATCGGCTCCCCTGTCATCGTCCTCCGCCACGCCACGGGCAAGGATGGCGCAGACTTCGGGACGAGCGCGCGCAGGTCGGCCTCGTCGATCAGGTGCTGTGTCCCGACCTTCTGCGATCGCAGCCGACCCGAGCGAATCCACCGCCGAACCGTTTCCGGATTGCACCGAGCACGCTTCGCGGCCTCGGGCACTGTCACCATGGAAGTCGGGCCGGCCCCCGAGGCTACGCCCAGAGTGTCAGTGGGGGGATCGTGAGGTCGGGGAAGGGCTCGGCGCAGAACGGGTCGTCCCCGGCCGCCCGGGCGCCGACGACATAGGCGCCCGACCGGAGCACGTGGGCGTCGATCGAGCGCGCGTCCGGGTCGACGATCCAGAAGTGCGGCACCCCGTGGCGCGCGTAGAGCTGGAACTTCACGCTCCGATCCCGCTGGCGCGTGGACGGAGAGACGACCTCGATGACGAGCGAGGGCGCCCCCTCCACCCCGCGCTCCGCGACGATGCCCAGGCGCTCGGCCGCGACGTACACGATGTCGGGCTGCACGATGGACGTGTCGTCCAGGATCACGTCGAACGGGCTGACGAACACCTGGCCGAGCCCCCGCGCCTTCACGTGAGCGTGCAGCAGGCTGAACAGCTCGCCCACGACCGTCTGGTGGCGTCGGCCCGGCGCCGGCGTCACCGCGAGCTCGCCGGCCAGGATCTCGTAGCGCCGCCCGTCATCGGGTAGCGCCACGTAGTCGGCGTAGGTCAGCACCGTTCTCACGGGGCGCATTGTATCCTCTCCCTCGCACCACATCATGTTCGCGTCCAGCGCTGCGAGGTGTCAGCGTCCAATCTTCGATACGGGGATCGGCCGGCGCGGCAGCCGAAACGCCGACGCGGCGAGCGGCCGTCGTGCGCGTCCGCGGCCACTGACGCCGGCTATACTGAGGGTCCGTTGAATCACGCGCCGCGCTCGTCCGCCTCCCCGTCGTCCGGGCTGCCGCCGGAGCCGTTCCTCCCGTTCGGTCCGCCGGACGTCGAGCAGTCCCTCGCCCGCCGGTTCCACCAGCAGACGGGCCGGCACGCGAGCCGGCTCGCCGCGCGCGTGGGCGGGGCGTCGATCACGTATGGCGAGCTCGATCGGGCGGGCAACCGCGTCGCCCACGCGCTCCGCGACGCGCTCGGCGAGGAGAACGAGCCCGTCGCCCTGCTCCTCGGGCCCGGTCTCGACCAGATCGCCACCCACCTGGGCGTGCTCAAGGCGGGCAAGGTGTGCGTGCCGCTCGATCCCGCTCAGCCCGACCCGCGTCTCGCGCGCATCCTCGTCGAGACGGGCGCGCGCCGGCTCCTCACCGACGGCGCGCGACGCCCGCGCGCGGTCGCTCTCGTCGAGGCCGTGATCGAGAGCCGCGGCGACGGCGGACCCGGTCCCGCCGTGCTCGACGTGAGCGCGCTCTCCCCGGCCCTCGACGAGCGGCCGCCGCGGATCGCCATCGCGCCCGACGCGCTCGCCTACGTGTTCTACACCGCCGGCTCCACCGGGGAGCCGAAGGGCGTGATGCAGAGCCACCGGAACCTCCTCCAGCTCGCGCGGCTCTACCACGAGGAGATCGGGCTCTCCCCGGAGGACCGCATCCTGTGCCCCATGCCGCTCGTCTACGCCGGCGGCGTGTGGGGGCTGCTGGGCGCGCTCGCCAGCGGCGCATCGCTCCATCGCGCGAGCGCCGAGGGCGCCGGCGCGCTGCCCGCGCAGATCGCCGAGGGCGCGATCAGGTGGGAGTGATGAGTGATGTTGGGGAGGGGGGCTGCGTGGAGTCGCCGGGGCGCGATCACGGTGGCCCAGCTCATGACCTCGATGCTCCGGCAGCTCCTGCGCGAGATCGCGCCCGGCCAGCGCTTCCCGAGCCTGCGCCTCGTCTACACCGGAGGCGAGGTGCTCCATCCGGCGGACGTGACGCGGTTTCGCGAGGTCTTCCCGGCCTGCACGCTGCTCTACGACCTCGGCTCCACGGAGGCGGGCCTGATCTGCCACCTCAGGATCGACGCGGGAGCGAGCCCCGACGGCTACGTGCATCATCGCGAGGGCAAGCCGCTGGTCCCCGTGGGCTTCCCGCTTCCCGGCGTGGAGCTCTCGATCCTCGACGGCGGCGGACGCCCGGTCGCGCCCGGGAGCGACGGGCAGATCGTCGTGCGGAGCGAGTTCCTCTCTCCGGGGTACTGGCGCGATCCCGAGCGCACGGGCGCCGTGTTCCTGGCCGATCCCGCGGGCGGGGCGCGGCGCATCTACCTCACGGGCGACGTGGGAACGATGCTGCCGGACGGGCGGCTGCTCCAGCTCGGACGCACGGACCTCCTGACGAAGATCCGCGGGCATTGACGAAGATCGGGCAGCGGGTGGGCGCGGGCGAGATCGAGGCCGCGCTCCGCGACGACCCGGCGATCTCCGACGCGGCGGTGGTCGCGCGAGAGGACGCCGGAGGCGACGCGCGCCTCGTCGCCTACGTCGCGTGCGCGCCGCGGCAGGCGCCCACCGTCAGCGCGCTGCGCCGCCGGCTGGCCGCCGCGCTGCCCGCGTCCATGATCCCCTCCGCGTTCGTGTTCCTCGACGCGCTGCCGCTGTCGCCCGCGGGCAAGGTGGATCGGACCGCGCTCCCCGACCCCGGGCGCAGTCGCCCGCCGCTCGAGGCCGCCTACGTGGCTCCGCGGACCGGGCTGGAGGAGGCGCTGGCCGACGCCTGGGCCGACGCGCTCGAGCTCGACCGGGTCGGCGTGGACGACGACTTCCTCGACCTGGGCGGCCACTCCCTCGCCGCGACGCGCCTGCTCTTCCGGCTGACCGGACGCCTCGGCGTCGAGCTGCCGCTGTCCAACCTCTTCGAGACGCCCACCGTCGCCGCCCAGGCCCGCGCGATCCTGGACCTCCTGGCCGCGACACTCCCCGACGCGGAGCGGGAGCGACTGCTCGGCCGGATCGAGACCCGCTGACCGGCCGCTCAGGCGCTTGCCTGGGTCGCCTTCAGCAACCGGAGCTCTTCCTCGGCCGCGGCCAGCGCGCGAGGCATGTCCATGTCGAGGTACATCGACCGCGCAGCGGCGAGAAGCTCCTCGGCAGCTTCCGGCCGCCCGGCCTGGCGGTAGAGCTTGCCGAGATCGAAGCGGCAACCCGCCGTCGCCGACCGGCTCCCGAGCCGCTCCGCGAGCGTGAGCGCCTCCCGGTACCGCGCTTCTGCCCCATCCACGTCCGGTGGCTGGCGGAGCGCCAGCGTCGTCCCGAGCATCCGTAGTGCCGACGCCTCGATCAGCGGAAGCTGTCCTTGTCGGCCGCTCACGAGGGCCTCCTCGGCGGCGGCGGCGGCCTCGGAGATGCGGCCCACGGCCAGGTGCGTCCAGCCCTGGGTTATGCGCAGGCTCGCGTGGTAGATCGTGCCGGGTCGGCAGAAGCGCATGGTCTCGCCGAGGCCCAGGTCGACCGTGGCGGGCCGGCCGGTCACCGCGTACGCCCGCGAGAGGAGCGCCGTCACGATGGGCCGCAGGATCTGGATGCGGGAGTCGTGCGCGAGGCTCAGAGCCCGCTCGAGCACCGGTATGGCCATCTCGTGCCGACCCTGGGTCACGTGGAGCATGCCCAGCACCCAGCACGCGATGCCGATGGTGAACGGATGCTCGAACGCCTCGGCCAGACGGAGCGCCTCCTGGGCGAGCGGGAGGCCGCGGTCGAACGCGCCGCACTCGAGGTCGAATGAAGGCGAGCCAGGACCGGCACGCGGCGGCCGGGAACATGTCCAGGCCGTAGCGCTCCGGGGTTCCGTCGATGTCCCGCCGCAGCTCTTCGAGGAAGGCCTCCGCCACCGCGTACCGGGCGGAGAGGGCGTGCGTCACTCCGAGATGGAAGGTGGCGTTCATCACCAGCGGGAAGTCCGCGAGGCGCTCGCCCGTGGCGCGGGCTCGCCCCGCCGCCTCGCAGGCTTCGGCGGGCCGGCCCGTCTGCCAGAGCAGACCGGCCTGGTAGGCGCTCGCCCACGCGAGGCGACGCTCGTCGTCGAGCCCCCGTGCCAGGCGCGCGGCATCGCCGAGGCATGCCTCGATGCGCTCGAACTCACCGAGCGGCCCGAGCGCGCCTGCCAGCTCGAAGCGGAGGTCGATCCCGAGCTGCGTCGCCTCGCGTGTGCCCGGCCGCCGGTCGGCCGCCGCGACCGCTTGATCGAGCAGGGCCGCCGCGTCTTCGTATGCGGTCCGCCGTACGGCGACCGCGGCCGCCCGGCGCAGAGCGCCTGCCGCCTCCGCCCACGCGCCGGCTTCCGAGTGATGCGCGCCCAGCGCGGTCCAGTGCGGCTCGAGCCGCCCCGCATCGTGGGTCTCGAGCGCGCGCGCCACCGCGGCGTGGAGGAGCCGCCGGCGGGGCGCCAGCAGCTCCGCGTCGGCCACCTCGCGGAGGTAGTCGTGGGTGAACGCGAGGCCGTCGCCGGCCGCGTGCAGGATGCGGTGGCGCGTCAGCTCCTCCACCTGGTCTGCGAAGGCGCGCTCGGAGACGCCCGCGGCGCGGCGCAGCAGCGCCGGCTCGATCTCACGTCCGATCACCGCGGCCACCGACACGAGCTTGCGGCTGCGCGGGCTCAGCCGATCCAGCCGCCGGAGGACGATCTGCCTGATGCGATCGGCCAGCGGCAGCCGTTCCATCGCGTCGAGACGCCGAGCCGCCGGGATGGCGCGCATCGTCTCGACAACCACGAACGGATTGCCCTCGCTGAGCCGCCACACGCGAGCGCCGAGCCGCGCCACGTCACCCGCTGATGCGCGTGCTCCGGCCAGCTGCTCGACGAGGGCACGCGTCTCGGGCGCGGACAGTGGCGCGAGCCGCAGCGTCGTCCGCTCCGCGTCCCCGTCCGTCTCGAGGAAGCGTCGCGCCGGCCCGCGGTCCATCACCTCCTCCGTACGCATGGTCGCGACGAGCAAGAGCCGTGAGGCGCCGCACCGGCGACCGATGAAGTCCAGCAGGCGGACGCTCATGTCGTCGGCCCAGTGAAGGTCTTCCAGGACGAGCAGCAGCGGATGCCTGGCGGCGGCACTCATCACCACCCGGCCGACGGCCTCGAAGATGCGGAGGAAGTCGCCTTCGCCGATCGGATCGGCGCCGCCCCGGCCGAGCTCGGGCAGTAGCCGCGCCAGCTCCCTGTGTCCCCGCGCGTCGGCCTCGACCACGTCGCGCAGCGCCGCCTGAAGACGCTCATGGCGCAACACGGTCACCCATGGCGCGAAGGGCAGGATCTGCTCGCCCTCGAAGCAACGCGCCTCGACGACTCCGGCATCCCGGCGCGCCGCCAAGGCCGTCAGCTCCGCGACGAGGCGGCTCTTGCCGATCCCGGCCTCGCCGGACACCGCGATGAAGCCACCGCGCCCCTGGCGTGCCGCCTCGAGCGCCCGTCGCGCCTCGGCGAGCTCGGCTTCGCGCCCGACGAGCCGGGTGGCGGATTCGGCACGGGCCGCGGGCGCGCGGCACGCACGATAGGTATCGCGGCGCCGGCGGTGGAGACGGAGCCGCGGAAGCCTCGCGCCGTAGCGCGCGAGTGGCGGTATCCGGCTCGACGCCAAGCTCGCGCCGCAGGATCTCGGCGCAGCGGTCGTACTGCTTGACCGCGGCCGTGCGCCGCCCGGACCCCAGGTAGAAGCGCATGAGCGCCCTGTGCACGGCCTCCTGCGAGCCGTCGAAGGCGAGAAGGCGCAGGCCGGCCTGGACGCCGGTCTCCACGCTTCGATCGTCCAGCCGGTGACGCGACAGGCGCTCGAGCGCATCGACGGCAAGGCCGCGGAGCCGATCGCGCTCGCTGGAGACCCACTGCTCGAAGCCCGCCTCACGCAACCGGACGCCTTCCAGCAGGTCACCGCGGTACAGGGTCACCGCCTCCACCAGCGCGGCTGGTTTGCCGGCGCCGACGAGACGCTCGAAGCGCAGCACGTCAACGTCGACCGCGGACACGTCGAGCGCGACCGCCTGGTGATCGGCCACGAGCACGGGCGGCCGCGTCCGCGGGAGCCCCCGTCGCAGACCCGCCAGCGCCTGGCGCAAGCTCTGTCCCGCCTGCGCCTCGCTGCGGTCTCCCCACAGCAGGGAGGCGAGCGCCGCTCGCGTCGACCGTCGGCCCCGGCGGAGCGCGAGGTACGCGAGAAGGCCGCGGGTCTTGCGGGCGGGGATGGACAGGGCGGCGCCGGAAGCCAGCGTGGCCTCGAAGCCGCCGAGGAGTGTGAGTCTGAATCGCGCCATGTCTCGAGAGGACCGACGGCGGGACTATAGCAGCATTGCGCGCGCGTGGTGACCGCGCCCGGCCCGGACCTTCACGCAATTTTCACGCTCTCGGGCATCACGGTCTCACGGCCTCGGCGTACAACCGCGGCCATGAGGACGAGCGGGATCCGTCGTGGCATCGCGATCGCGTGCGTGACGCTGCTGCTCGCGGCGGCGGCGCACGCCGAGGAGCCGGGCGGCTTCCGCGACCGCCCATGGGGCACGCCCTGGGACAGCACGGCGATCGTCTCGCTGCCCGGCTGCGACGGGGCAGGGCGAGCTGGTGGCCAACGTCGCGGGTTACGTGGCCCTCGTCGAGCAGCCGGAGTGCGTCGGCTATCGGCTCTCCGAGCACCAGCGGGTGACCCTCATCCTCTTCTACGCGGAGATCAAATGGCATGCGCTCGATCCTGCCCGCCGCGTCGTGACCGGCCTCCTGGCCCACCGGCGCATGTGGGGCCTGACGCAGGGGACCGCAGCAGGTCTCGAACGGATGGCGGGGCACCTCGATGCGCTCACCGCGGCGCGCCGGCAGCACGGCGCGGCACCGCCGATCGTGCCGGAGCTGCGCACCGGGGCGTTCCCGTCCCAGACCGACGGCCTGCAGGGCTACCAGATGAACTTCGCTCCGCCGGCTACGACGCGGTGCGATCGGCGGTGGCGCGTGAGCTCGGCCCGGCGACCGAGCGTGCCAGCGATCCGGTGAGCGGCGAGACGTTGACGTGGGTGGGCCCGCGCACGCTGGCCATCCTGAGCGAGCGCGGCCACGGCGGCGCGTCGGGCTACTTCGCCGTCGTCACCATCGAGTACCTCAGAGCCCTCTCCGCGCGGACCACCCAGCCACCCGGCGCCGCGCTCTGGACGAATCCGATGTCCCGTCCCGGCGTGCTCCGGATCGTCGAATGGTTCGACTGGGCGCGCGACCGCTGAGCGTCACGGCACGATGCGCGTGTAGCCCTTGCGCCGCATGCACGCGTCGAACTCGCCCCGGTCCACGTCCTCGTAGGGCACGCTGGTGATCGCGGCGCCGGTCAGCACGAAGGGCCGCGGCACGCGCGGCGCCCGGGCCGACCCCTGTCACTGGTCCATGTCGCGCCGGGTCTCGCCGTCGTCGATGCCCGGCTTGTCGTACGTCCACAACGACACGCAGCCGGTCGTGGCCAGGAAGGCAAGGCCGGCGGCGAGGGCGGTAGCCCTGATCATGACTCCATCAGTATGCACCGCATGTTCGCCGCGAACTCTCCCAGCAGCGCGTCCGCCTTCTTCCGGATGATGGGCTGCCCGAACTCGCCGATGCGGCCGAGGATGGCGAGGTCGGTGTCGATCCGCATGCATGTGCCCGTCTCGGCCGGGGCCAGGGTCACGCTCATGCGTGCGCGGATGCCCCCGCCGAGCCGCCGGTCGCTGGCCTCGGCGCGCATGCGCGCCCGCCAGGCGTCCCGGTCCCGCTCCTCGACGGTGATCGTGCCCTCGAGCGCCAGGCGGATGGGCCCAACCTGGACCTTGAGCGCGCCGCGATAGACGCCCCCGTCGGTCGCCTCCACCGACTCCACGCCGGGCACGCAGCGGCCGACCCGCGGCACGTCCATCAGGAGATCCCAGAGCCGCGATCGCTCCACGGGGACCACGCACTCCTGCGTGAAGGTCACCGCTCGGGCGCTCCTACCGGCCCCGCGCGGAGCGCTCCGCGGCCTCCCACGCCTGGCCGAGCGCGCGCCCGACCATGACCGCCGCCATCTCGCGCTTGTACTCCGCCGACCCGCGGTGGTCGCTCAGCGGGTCCGTCTCCGCCTTCGCCGCCTCGCCGGCGGCGCGGAACAGGTCCTCGGCCCGCCGCTCCCCGGCCAGGAGCGCCTCCGCGGCCCGGGCGCGGAGCGGCGTCGCGCCGGCCGAGCCGAGCGCGATGCGCGCCTCGCGACAGCGTGTGCCGTCCGCCTCCAGGATCACGACCGCCGCCACCGCCACCGTCGCGTAGTCGTCGGCGGTGCGGGGCAGGAACTTCACGAAGGCGGCGCCGCTCCGCGGCGGCAGGACCGGCACCGTGACGGCCGTGACCAGCTCGCCGGGCGCGAGGGCGGTCTCGTAGTAGTCGCGGAAGAAGCCGTCGAGCGGCAGCGCGCGCTGCCCGCCCGCTCGCTGCATCTCGACGGTGGCGTCGAGGGCCAGGAGCGTCACGGGCGGATCCTGGTTCGGATCGGCGTGGGCCAGGGCCCCGCCGACCGTCGCCATGTGCCGGACACGCACGGTGCCCACGCGCCGGAACGTCTCCGCGAGCACGGGCAGTCGCGTCCGGATCAGCGGCGAGACCTCGGCCTCCCGATGCGTGACGAGCGCGCCCAGCCGGCACGCGCCGTCGTTCGTCTCGATCCCGCCGAGCCCGGGCACGTCGCGCAGGCTCACCAGGCACTCCGGCCGCACGAGCCGCTGGCGCATCATGGTGACCAGCGCGGTGCCGCCCGCGATCGCCTTCGCGTCGTCGCCGCGCGCGCCGAGCACGGCCAGGGCCTCCTCGAGCGTCCGCGGCGCGGAGAGCTCGAACGCGTTCAGGGCCGGCCCGCCCTGCTCGCCGCGCGCACCGACTCGACGATCTTGTAGTACCCCGTGCAGCGGCAGAGGTTGCCGAGCATCCACTCGCGGATCTCGGCCTCGCTCGGGTGCGGCACCTCGTCGAGGAGCGCCTTGGACGCCATGACCTGGCCGGGCGTGCAGATGCCGCACTGGAAGCCGCCCATGTCCATGAACGCCTGTTGCACGGGATGCAGGCGCTCGTCCTCGGCGAGCCCCTCGATGGTGGTGACCGTGCGGCCGTCCGCGAACGACGCCAGCGCGATGCAGGCGCTGATCATCTTGCCGTCGAGCAGCACCGTGCAGGCGCCGCAGACGCCCACGCCGCACCCTTCCTTGGACCCCGTGAGCCCGAGGTCGTACCGGAGGCAGTCGAGCAGCGTGCGGTACGTGGGGACCTCCACCTCCTGGCGCATGCCGTTGACGGTGAGGCGGATCGTGGGCATCACCCTCGCTCCCGGAGCGCGACGTACACCTTCTCCGCGGTGATGGGCAGGTCCTGGACGCGCACGCCGCACGCGTCGGCCACGGCGTTGGCGATGGCCGGCGCCACCGCGCTGATGCTCCCCTCGCCGATGGCCTTGGCCCCGAAGGGCCCCGGGCCCACGGGGTCCTCGAGAAGCACGGTGGTCAGCGGCGGGATGTCCTGCGTGGTCGGCAGCTTGAAGTCGCCGAGGCTCAGCGTGCTGATCCGGCCGTCCTCGGTCCGGAGCTCCTCGCTGAGCGCGAAGCCGAGCCCCTGGACGAGCCCGCCCTCGATCTGCCCCTGGTGCCCGAGCGGGTTGATCACCGTGCCCACGTCGTGCGCGGTCGTGAAGCGCCGGACCGTGACCTGGCCGGTCTCGGGGTCCACCGCGACCTCGGCGGCCTGGGCGGTGAACGAGGTGACGGCCGCGTGCGACTTCGCGTCGTAGAAGTGCCCGGCCTCGAGCGTCCGCCCGTCGCGCGCCGCCGCCTGCGCGATCGTGGCCAGCGAGGCATCCCGCGCGCCGAGCCTCGCCGCCTCTGCGGCGATCTGCTCCTTCAGCTGCTCGGCGGCGTGGTACGCGGCGCGGCCCCCCGTGTGCGTCACGCGGCTGCCGCCCACGCCGGAATCGGTCTCGAAGAGGTCCGTCGACGCCAGCTCGATCTCGACCTCCTCGACGGTGAGGCCGAGCACCTCCGCCACGACCTGGCGCAGCACCAGGTGCGCGCCCGTGCCGGTGTCGGGCAGCCCGATCACGAGCGTCACCGTGCCCTTGGTCTCGAGCCGGACGTGGGCGTTCGTGAAGCCCACGCCGATGTGGCGATGGGTCATGGCGACCCCGCGACCGACCCAGGGCGGCTTCGGCGCGCCCCAGTCCGTCGCGGCGAGGGCGGCCTCGAGCGTCTCCTTGGCCCGCACGTGCTCGAGGTGATGGCCGTTCGCCAGGAGGTCCCCGTCTCCGAGCAGGTTCCGCCGCCGGAACTCCGCCGGGTCGAGCCCCAGGTCCCGCGCGATCATGTCCATGTGCGACTCGCCGGCGAAGACCATCTGCGGCTCGCCCGGCGACCGCGCGTGGCCGCACGGGATCGAGTGCGTGTACACGCAGAACGACTCGATCAGAAGGTGCGGGATCCGGTAGACGCCGGCGCCCATGCCGGCGCCCCCCAGGTTCACGGTGGGCGCCGGCTTGAACGCCGCGTACGCCCCGCTGTTGAAGTGCGCCGTCACGCGCCGGGCCACGATGCGCCCGTCGCTCGTGACGCCGGTGCGCATCGTGATCACCGAGGGATGGCGGGGGTTGCCGGCCATCAGCTCCTCGGCGTAGCGCATCAGCATCTTGACCGGGCGCCCGGTGACACGCGCGAGGTGATAGGCCAGTGGCAGGTCCATCAGCGAGCCCTTGCCGCCGAAGTCCCCGCCGATCGGCGTGAGGTTGACCCGGATCCGCTCCTTGGGGAGCCGGAGCGCGTGCGAGAGCAGCTCCTTGAGCCGGTACGGCATCTTGTTCGATGCCCACACCTGCACGCGGCCCTCGGCGTCGATCGCCACCACGCCGGCGTGGGGCTCGATGTAGCCATGGTGCGCGAGCTGGGTCCGAAACGTGTGCTCGAAGACCCGGTCCGCCTCGCGAAATCCCGCGTCCACGTCGCCCAGCTTGAAGCGGAGGACCGACTGCACGTTCGGGTGCGGGCGCTCGGCCGGCGCACCCTCGTACGCACCGGGGTCCTCGTGCACGACGGGCGCGCCCGGCCGGACCGCCTCGAGCTGGTCGAACACCGCGGGCAGGTCCTCGTACTGCACGTCGATCAGGGCGAGCGCCTCCTCCGCGATGTCCGGGTCGAGGGCCGCCACCACCGCGACCTTCTCGCCGACGAAGCGGACGCGGTCGCGGGCGAGGAGCGGCATGTCGAACATCCGCCGCCCGACGAGCACGTCCGGCACGTCCTGGGCGGTCAGGACGGCCAGCACGCCGGGGAGCGCGCGCGCCCGCGCCGTGTCGATGCCGAGGATGCGCGCATGCGGCAGCGGGCTGCGGAGGGCCGTGCCCCAGACCATGCCGGGCAGGGTCACGTCGGCGGTGTACCGTGCCTCGCCGCTGACCTTGTCGCGGCCGTCGACGCGTCCGATGGCCTGGCCGACGACACGGTACGCGGACATCAGCGCATGGCGGGCGCCGCCTCGGCGACCGCGGAGGTGTATCCGCTGTAGCGCCGGTAGCAACGCACGGCGTTCCCCCAGAGGAGCTTCTGCCGAGCGCCGTCGGGGATCGACGTCCACTGCAGCACGGCGTCCACCGACCTCGGGAACCAGCTCTCCGAGTGCGGGTAATCCGTCGCGAACATCAGCGTGTCCTCGCCGATGGCCTCGATGGCCTGGCGCAGGGACAGCTCGCCCTCGTGCAGCTGGATGCTCTGGAAGTACTGCGGGCCGCGGATGTACTCGCTCGGCTTGCGCTCGAGGCGGGGGAGCGCGTGCTGGCTCATCTCGGCCTGCTCGTCCAGCCGGGACGCCCAGAACGCGAGCCAGCCATGCCCGCACTCGAGCGAGGTGATGCGCAGGTCGGGGAACCGGTCGAGCACGCCGGAGCCGATGAGCGCCGCCATGTTCCGCTGGGCGTTCCACACGTGGCTGGCGGAGCGGACGAGGAACATGTTGTCCCAGTTGTCCCACAATCCCGGCGGGTACGGGACCGACATCGTGAAGGAATGGATCACCACGGTCAAGTCGTGCTCCTGCGCCGCCGCCCAGATGGGGTCCCAGTCGGGATCGTCGAGGGTCATCTGGGGCGGGCACACCGGGAAGACCCCGACGGGCCAGGTCTCCTTGGCGCAGCGGCGGATCTCCGCGACGGACGCGGCAACGTCGCGGACCGACACGTGGAGCACGCTCGTGAGCCGGCCAGGGTACGGCGCGCAGTAGTCCTTGAGGAAGCGGTGGTACGCCCGGTACATCGCCATCTCGACCCCCACGTCATCGAGGCCCGAGAACGCCGCCAGGCCCCCCGAGGGCAGGACCATGTTCACGTCGACGCCCTCGATGTCCATGTCCTTGATCCGGGCGTGTGGGTCGAAGTTGACACGGTCGTCGGGGAACGGCGGCCCTTGCCACCGCACGTCCCAGGGCGTCCCGCCGTCCTTCAGGCCGCGGTTGATCGCCTCGGCGGGCGGCACGCGGTCGCGAGAGCCGAGCCGGCGAGCGAGCTCGGGACGCTTGCCGACGCGATACCGCGACACGCCGCCCTTGCCGGGAGCGCGGCCCACGACCGGACCGAGCGCCGTCAGGTTCGCCGTGTCGGCGGCCGAGAGATAGGCCTCGATCGGCTCGACGGGCTCGATGATGTGGGTGTCGGCGTCGAAGATACGGTAGCCGGCGCGTGCCATGCGCTGCTCCCTTCCGCTCACCTTCGAGCGTGAGCACGCCGATCAGACCAGTCCTCGGGTGACGTGCTCAGAGGTCGGGCGTTTCCGACCGACCCTTTTCCGAGCTGCACGGACAGCCCCGGAACGCCCGGCGCTTGCCCTTCTTGCTACACCACGGACGAATCGGCCGTCAAGCGGGCCGGCCCCGCTCCGCGCGATCGGGCGCGGGCCCGGCTCAGATCACCCCGTCGGCCTTCATCCGCGCGATGAGCAGGTTCGCCAGATCAGCGGTCACGGCGGCGGTGTCGCCCCGGGCGGTGGTCTCGCTCGTGCCCCTCCACACGGCCTTGCCGGTGCGTATGTCCCACAGCGTGGACTCGAGCGTCAGGCACGTCGTACTGCTCGATCGGCGGCGGCTCGGACGACCAGCGTCTGCGCGTACCATCCCTGGAAGTCGTCGCGGTAGTAGTCCGGCGCCCCGCGGCCCGCCGTGACCAGCACGGCCCGCTGGACGCGCAGGATCCGGGTGACCAGCACGGAGTCCGACCCCGACTGGGTCATGGCCTGCTGGATCCGGTCCCTCGGGATGACGCCGGCCTCGGGCAGGACCGGATAGCTCGCGGTCGCCGGGGTGCCCCGCGCCTTCAAGGATTGCGCGAAGCTGTCCTCGAAGACCTTCCGCGTGCCCTGGTTGCGGGCGATCCCGAACACCATGACGTTCTTGAGCGGCCCGGTGGTGAACTGCGGGTCCTTCCACGAATCCTTCAGCGACCCCCCCGTCGAGCAGGCGCTCGTGATGCCCACGAGCAGCGCGAGCGACGAGCAGCCGGCCTCCGAAGCGGTGATTCGGCCGGCGAGGCATGGAGCGGTTGGAGCTGGACATGGCTGACCTCCCTCTCGTAAGTCGTGGCGGCCCGAGGCGGATCAGCGGGACGCGCCGTCGAGGGGCCTCGTGGCCGTCACCGCCCGACTCTAGGCCGCGCCGGGCGGGCCATCCATAGGCCCTTGGTGCCATGGCGATCGGGGCTTCAACGAGCCGAGCGCCCAGCGAGGCAAAACGCTACACTACCGGCTACTCGCGACAGGAGGAGGACAGCATGCCCTTCTACGAGCGTGGCGACGTGCGCATCCACTACGAGGAGACCGGGTCCGGATTCCCCCTGCTGCTGATCCCCGGCGGCGGCCTCAACTCCGCGATCGCCTGGTGGACGGCCGGGGCGTACTTCAACCCGATGGAGGAGCTCAAGGACGACTTCCGCTGCATCTCGATGGACCTGCGCAACGCCAACACCGGGCAGTCCTCGGGTCCGCTGGAGATCGACCGGCCATGGGACGCCCACGCGGACGACCAGCTCGGCCTCATGGACCATCTGGGCATCGACCGGTTCCTCGTGCTCGGCAACTGCATCGGGGGGCCGTTCATCCTCAAGCTGCTCCAGCGGGCGCCCGCGCGCGTGGTCGCGGCGGTGCTGAGCCAGCCGAGCGGGCACCGGCCGGAAGACCCGGACATCTTCTGGAACAACAACACGACGAACTGGGGCCCGGCGCTGTGCGCGCGGCGGCCCGAGATCACCATGCCGATGGTCGAGCGCTTCCTGCACAAGATGTACCGCTCGCCCGCGGACTTCGTCTTCACCGTGACGCGCGACTTCGTGCGCTCGTGCCGGACCCCGATGCTCGTCCTGCCCGACGACATCCCGCCGCACCCGTACGCCATCTCGATGGAGATCGTGGAGCTCGCGCCCAACGCCGAGGCGTCGATCTACCCGTGGAAGGAGTCGAAGGACACGATCCGAAAGGTCGTCGAGCACGTCCGGACGTTCCTGAAGACGCACGAGCCCGCCGGCTCGCGCTGAGGGGCATGCGCGCCGCGCCGGGCCGTCCGGGCGAGACCGGGCGGCTCGCGCGCGGCGGGTCAGACCTTCGACTTCTCGAAGTAGAAGCGCGCCGCGCCCGCCTGGTTCTCGTAGATCGAGCCCTGCCGGGCCGCGGGCGGGAGCGGCAGCCGCACCGGCACCGAGGTCATGCGCGGCTCCACGGTCGGGCGGCCGCTCAGCATCTGGGCGTTGAACTCGTCGATGTCACCGCCGCCGAGGAGCGGCCACGCGTCGGCGGCGGCCACCTCGTAGAGCAGCAGGTTGCGGCTCCGGTCGGACGTGTTGAGCGCCGACCCGTGCAGCGCGCGCACGTGGTGGAAGGACATGCTGCCGGCCCGGCCGGTCAGCGCCACCGCGCTCGCGATCTCCGTCTCGATGTCCGCCGGATCGACCAGGCCGCAGAAACGGCCGTCCTCGCCGTGGTGGTTCCAGACCGGCCCCTTGTGCGAGCCGGGCACGACGCAGAGCGGGCCGTTGTCGAGCTCCATGTCGTCGAGCATCACGCCGATGGCGAGCAGGTCGTCGTTGGTGTGGGGATAGAACGCCCAGTCCTGGTGCCACTCGACGGGCGAGCCATACCGCGCGGCCTTCATGTTGAGCTTCGAGCTCTTGAGCCGCAGGTCGGGCCCGAGGAGCTCGGTGAGGACGGCGATCACCGGCGCGGCGCGCACGACCGCGTCGAAGGCGGGATGGACCTTGTGCGGGGTCTTGATCCGCCGCACCCGGGGCTCGGCCCGCGTGTGCCCGGGCTCGAGATCGTAGACCGCGCTGTGGGTGTCGACCGCGGCCGCGGCGGCCACCAGATCCGCGATGACGCCGCGGAGCTCTTCCCGCGCCTCCGGCCCGAGGAGATCGGGAACGACGACGAACCCATCACGATCGTAGGCGTCCTTGAGGGAGTCCATGCCGATCAGTCTACTGCACGACGGGCCCGGCCAGCTCAGGCGCCGCGCCCTCGCGCGAGCTGCTCGACCTTGCCCGCCAGGTCCACGTCGAGGTTGCTGATCGCGCCCTCGGAGTGCGTCCACAGGTCCAGCACCACCTTCCTACGTTCGACATGGTGTGCCACCCTCACGAGTCCTCAACTCTACTCCGTGGAGCTTCCCCCCCCTCCCCCTACTACATGCTGAACCGCGGCACCGCCGGCCGCGTCGCCGCGCAACTTCTACCTGATCCCGGGCACGGTGGCGCTCCTCGGCTGGGTGCTCTTCGGCGAGGGTCTCACCGCGCTGGCGCTGCTGGGCTTCGCGGTGGCGTCCGCCGGCGTCTTCCTGGTCGCGCGCGGGCGGACCACCCGCTGACGCGGAGCGCTCGCCCGGGACGAGGCGCACGGGCCACGGAATCGGCCGCGCCGTCACGGGCCGCCGGCGCGCCGTGGTGAGGCGCGGACCGCCGGGAGATAGAATCGGAGCGGCGCCGCCGCAACCGGCGGACCCGCCTCGCTCGCTCGCGTGAGCGGACGAACCCGAAAGGAGGATGCACACGATGGAGCGCGTACGGGAGATCGAGCTCGTGGACGCAGCCCGCCCGACACAGAGGAAGGAGCCCTCCTCCACCGGTCGCCGCAGCTTCCTGGCTGCGGTGACGGGCCTGGCGACGATCACCGCGATGGCGCCGGCCGCCTTCGCCCGGAACTTCATCGACAAGTACGATCCCGACGGCCCGATCGCCCGCTACCCGAACCCGGACGTGATCGAGCTCGACAAGCGCTTCAAGTACAAGCTGGGCAACACCCCGATCGTGCGCCTCTACCGCGGCACCATGTGGGCGGAAGGACCCGCATGGAATCCAGTGGGACGCTATCTGATCTGGAGCGACATCCCGAACAACGAGCAGCTCCGATGGATCGAGGAGGACGGCCACGTGTCGCGCCGGTTCCGCTATCCGGCCTACAACTCCAACGGGAACTTCTTCGACTACCAGGGGCGTCAGGTCGCGATGGAACACGGCACGCGCCGGGTGGGGCGGTACGAGCTGGACGGTAGCTACACGATCCTGGCCGACCGGACCCCGGACGGCAAGGGCCTGAACGCGCCGAACGACGGCGCCGCGCATCCCGAGGGCTGGTACCTCTTCACCGATCCCGGCTACGGCGGCCTCATGAACTACGAGGGCGAGCGGCTCAAGTCCAGCACGCCGCAGCCCGTCCAGAAGGAAGCGATCTACCGCATCGACGGGCCCGGCCAGATCGAGAAGGTCGCCGACGAGCCGTTCAAGCCGAACGGCCTGTGCTTCTCGCCGGACTTCCGGCGCGTCTACGTCGCCGACACCGGCCTCTCGCATTACCCGCAGGCGAAGAGCGCGATCTGGGTCTACGACGTGGACGGCAAGCGGCTCCGGAACCCGCGCGCCTTCGCGAGCATGGAGATGGGCGGCAAGACCGGCTTCGCCGACGGCATCCGCTGCGATGAGGACGGCAACGTCTGGGCGGGCATGGGCTGGGTCGGCGACGGCTACGACGGCGTGCACGTCTTCGCGCCCGACGGCGCGCGCATCGGCCAGATCCGCATGCCCGAGATCATCTCGAACGTGGCCTGGGGCGGCAGCAAGCGGAATCGCCTCTTCATGACGGGGAGCACCTCGCTCTACGCCGTCTACGTGGAGACGCGCGGCGCCAACATCGGCGGCTGAGGCCGCGCGGACGTCTCGCCGGCCGGCGGCCTCGCGTGATCGCGGTCAGCCGCGGCCGGCGGGGGCGCGGCGCGCGTGATCCTCCGGTGAGGGCGCCCGCGTGCGTCGCAGCCGCTGCCGAAGGCGCCGCAGGTCGTCGACGAGGCCACGCGCCAGCACACCCTGGGGCCGGAGCGCCATGACGCTCAGGATGATGGCGCCGTGGACCTCCAGTCGCCAGTGGTCGAACACCTGGAGGAGCACCGGCATGTAGGACAGGATGGCCGCGCCGAGCATCCCCCCGAGCCAGAAGTCGATGCCCCCGAAGACGGCGTAGGTGGTGATGCTCATCGCCTTGTCGGCGCCGAAGTCGCTGTACTGGATGAACTGCGCGTGGTGGGCGTAGAGCCCGCCGCCGATCCCGGCCACCGCCGCGCCGGCCGCGAAGACGATCGTCTTGACGCGCGCCACGTCGATGCCGAGGGCGCGCGCCACCACCTCGTCGTCCTTGATCGCCATCATCGCCCGGCCGAAGCGCGAGCGGCGCGCCCGAAGGAAGAACAGCGCGAGCGCGGCCACGATCGCCCACACGTGCCACAGCTCGGTCGAAGGGGGAATGCCCTTCAACCCCTGGGCCGCCCCGGTGGGACGGAAGTTGAGGAAGAACACCTGCACGATCTCCATGAACGCGAACGTGGCCAGGGCCAGGATGAGGCCCTGGAGGCGCCGGAACACGTGGCCCATGACGGCGCCGATGAGCCAGGAGACGAGGGCGGCCGCGGCGAGCGCCACCACGAACGGCGCGTCGAGGCGCAGGGTGAGCACGGTGGCCAGGTGCGCGCCGATGGCCATGAACCCGACCTGGGCGATGGAGAGCTGGCCCACGGCCAGGGGGAAGTACAGGCTCAGGGTCACGATGATGTTGATGCCGATGTGGATGAGGACGGTCTCGGCGTAGGGACCGAGCGGCATCACGTTCTGCCCCCTCGCCTCAGCGCGCCGCCGCCGGCCGTGGCGCCTCCGTGCCGGGGCGCGCGCCGGGACGCGCCGGCCGGCGCGCGCCGATCAGGACGACAGCCCGGCGCCCAGCTCGGAGTTGAGCTCCTTGATGCGCCGCCGTCGCTCCGTGTCGCGACGCAGGGCGGCCCGGATCTCGTCGGCCACCGTCGCGTTGGTGGCCTTGATGATCTCGTCTACCCGCCGCACCTCCTGGATCATGGTGTCCGCCGCGGTGACGAGATTGATGCCCCCACTCTCGACGCGGACGTCGGCGAGCGCGACGCGGTCGGGGAACGACATGAACGTGTCGACCCACCGCTTGGTCGGCATGTCGCTGAGCGTGATGCGGATCCAGCACTTGCCGTCCTCGAAATCCGTCACCTCTTGCCGGCGACGGAAGACCTCGTCTGCTGGCATGTGCGCTCCTTTCGAACCGCCCGGCTCAGCCCGGAAGCGGCGCCGCTCGCCGTGGCGCCCTGCCGTCGCGCGAGAGCGTGGCCTTGACCTCGGAAGCCGTCCCGATCGCGAGCAGGGCCCGCGCGTTCCGGACGGCGTAGCGGCCGTCCGGGCGGGAGCGTAGCACGCCCAGGCCGGCCATCTCCTCCAACACCGCCTCGAACTCGTCCTCTCCGAGCGACGCAAAGCCCTCCGGCCACCACGCCGCCGCCTGCTCACGGAGCCACTCCGCCGACGCCCCCGCGTCCACAGGGGCCCGGCCCTCCAGCGCGCCGAGGGTGAGCGCTCCGGCGACGACCTCGTAGCGCGGGTCGAGCGCGGGCGTCGCCGCGACGTGCTGTCGCACGGCGGTCCGCCACTCCCGCCCGGCCTGCACCGCGTCCACGTGCTCCGCGGTGATCCAGTGCGGCGGCCCGCCCTCGGGCGCCGGCGCAGACACGTGGCGGAGCAACGAGCATCCGAAGTGCTGGATCAGCGCCGGATCGTGGCCGGTGTGCGCGAGGAGCCGCGCGACCGAGCCCGGCCGGAACCGGTACCCGAGGAGGCTCAGCGGTTCCTCCACGAGCGCTCGCGCCGCGCGCACCTCGCCGCCGTCGGCGAGCGAGCCGAGCGCGATCGACGCGCCGAACCCGGCCAGCGGATGCTTGCGCAGCCGGGAGACGCGGAAGACGCCGGCGCCGCCCGCGAAGACGATCTTGAATCGCCCCTCGGTCTCCTCCATCAGGTCCCGGAGCAGCGTCGTCTGCGGGTAGTGCTCCTCCGCATCCTGCTCGAGGAACTGGTCCGCCTCGTCCACCAGCAGCCGGATCCGCCGGTTCAGGCTCTGATCGAGCCAGAGCTTCACGGCCTCGGCGACCCGCTCCGGCCGGATCAGCGGGAATCGGCGCTTGAGCACGCCGGCATCGAGGAGCTCGCGGGCCAGCCGAGACCAGAGATCCTCGCTCGTGGACGGCGACCCGACGGGGTCCAGCCTGAGATCGATCCAGCGGACGATCGCGCCGGCGAGCGGCGCGTGGTGCGTGCGCTCCACGTGCCGGAGGAGCGCGGTCTTCCCGGCCTGCCGGCCGCCGTGGACGAAGCACGGGCCCAGCCCCTGCTCGATCAGCGCGGCCTCGCGCTCGCGGCCGAAGAACATCTCCGGCGGCACCAGGCCCGGCGTGGTCACGTACGGCTCGTGGTGCGCGAACGGCATGTGATGCGGAAGAGCGTGGCGAGCCGCGGCCCCTGCGTCCGGGCGAGGAAGAGGAGCGCGAGCTCGTCGACGACGACGAACGTACGCCGCCGCGCCCGGGCGAGGCGCGCGAGGTCGCTGCGGCGCTGGACGCCCATGCGCCCGAAGAAGAACACGACCGTCGCGGGCTGGCGCGCGGTGTCGCCGAGCCGGCCCACCAGCTCGTCGTCCGACGGCCAGTCCCACAGGCCCAGGATGCGGTAGCGGCCGTTGGCGAAGGAGCCGAACGCGTCCAGCGGCACGCGGGCCCGGTCACGGATGGGCTCGCCCACCACCTCGAGGCTCGCCTGCCGGCCCGGGCCTCCCGGCTCGACGCGAAGCGACGGGAAGCCCAGCGCGTGGAGCACGATCCGCGCGTGGTCGGGGTCCAGCTCGCGCCGGCGCTTCATTTCGTACCAGCTCGAGAGCATCTCGCCGGCCTGCCGCTCCGGCTCGGTCGGCGGGCGCCGGGCGTCGACGCCCGCGAACGGACGCGCGGCGACCATGTGCCCGCGCACTCGCTGGTCGGCGCCGGCTCCGACCTCGGGGGAGTGCTCCAGCGCGGCGACCGCGGCGGGGAAGAACTCATCGAACACGTCCACGGCTGCGCTCTCGGCGGCCGCCCCGCCCTCGCCGCGGCGCGCCGCGAGCGTCTCCAGGACGGTCGCGAGGTCGGCGTGCGCCCGGCCGCCCCGGGCGACGGCGTCGCCCGCGAGCTCGACGGCGACGAGCGTCGCGTCGATCTCCGCGCGCTCCGCCTCCCCGAGCCAGCCCTGCGCCGCGCCCTGCTCCACCGCGCGCTGCGCCTCGTCGAGCGCGCGCGCGAGCTCCGTGCGCTGGGCGTCGAGCTCGGCCCGCGAGGCCTCGCGGAGCGCCCCCGCCTCCTCGCGGGCGGTCCGCTCGAGACGACTGAGGATGCGGCCGGCCGCCATCGCGTCGCCGCGAGCGGCGTGACGCCGGTACGCGGCGGACCAGTCCACCGGATCCCGCAGGAGCGCGGCGAGCGCGGCGCGGACCTCGTCCGCGCTCGCCTCCGGCTCCAGCGCCTCGCCGAGCGGAAGGTCCGTGAGCAGGAGATCGGCGCCGAGCAGCTCGACGGGCGAGGCCTCGGTCGCCGCGGCGGGCCCGTCGGCGGACACGAGCGCGCGCACGCCCTCGACGGCCTCCCGCAGGACACGCGCCGCGGCCCGGATCGGCGCGTCGTCGTGCGCCTCCAGGCGCGCGAGCTCGTCGAGCGCGGCCGGCATCGACGCCGCGATCTCATGCTGCGCGTCGGTCATGGACCGCTCCACGTGCTCGCCCGCGGCGGGCCGCACGTCGTTGAGCTCGATCCACCGGCGCCCCAGGGTGGCCGCCTGCAGCACGTGGTCGATCATGGTCTCGCGCGCCGCGCCCGCGAGCGGCTTCGGATGGATGATGCGCACGGCGCGATCCGCCACCTCGATCTCGATCTCCGGCTCGAGCCCCTCGACCGCGGCGTGGACTACGGCCAGGTGCGTGGCGTCGATGGCGTCGGCGGGAAGGAGCCGGTGCACGATCCCGCCCGGCGTGGTCAGCGTCCGCCAGATGTCGCGGGACTGAGGCGAGGCCATCGCGCGGGCCGAGGCGCGGGCGCGGAAGCCGCGCGTGTCCTCCACCAGCGCGTCGCGCCGGGCCTCCCACTCCGCCGCGCTCGTGCTCCCGGTCACGCGCGAGGGCAACGATCCGTTGAGTCGCTCTCCCGCGCGGAGGACGACCTCGGCGAGCGTCTGCAGGGCGCCCGGCAGCTCGACCGCCCGCAGCACCTCGGGCGCGCGCGTGCGCCATGCGACCAGCGCGGGCCGGAGCGCCGCCGCGCCCAGCACCAGCGCGCGGGCGCGGTCGTGTCCGGCGCCCCCGCCGGCGCCGCCGCCGATGATCGCGGCGAACGTCTCGCGAAGCACGGCCGCGATCTCCCCGGTGGGCGCCTGGATCTCCAGGCCCAGCACCGCGGCCTTCACCACTGCCGGCGGCGCCGGAGGCGGATCGAGCACACGGGCGATCTGATACGCGAGGCCGCGCCGCTCGGAGGCGAGCACGCTCCAGAAGTCGCGACGCAGGACGTCCTCGTGCGGAGATGGCGACACGGCGGCCGGCTCCGCGCGCGGCCGCCCCGGCGATTCGGCCGACGGCGATGGCGCGGGCGCCGCCGGCGGTTCCGGTGTGGCCGGCACGGGCGGCGGCGGCGCGACGACGGGAGCCGGCGGCGAGACGGCCGGGGCGCTCGCCGGCGCGACGGAGGCCACGACCTCGCCCGGGGCCCGCGCGGGCAGACGAAGCGCGCCGCGCAGCGCGGACGCGGCCACGGCAGCGCCCAGGCCGCGCGCGATCGTCGCCGCGAGATCGGCAGCCTCCTCGTCGCTGAGCGCGGCTGACGAGCCCCGCTCGATCAGCTCCACGAGCGCGACGACCGGCTCGGCGTCAGCGAGGGAGACCGGCGCACCCTCCGTCAGCCGGCGACGCAGATCCTCCCCTCGCTGCCGGACGAGCGCCACCTGGGGCGAATCTACCCGGTCCCGGTGCTCGAGGCCGGCCAGCGCCCCCACCGCGGCCTCGATGCGGCTCACCCGATCGCGGGCGCTCCGGAGCTCTTGCAGGGAGCGCGCTTCCACGCCGAGCCGCGCCGCCTCGACCCGGAGCGCCTCGGCCAGACGCTGGCCCTCCTGGTCGAGCCGCGCGAGGTCCGGGACCTCCCGGCCGTCACGGAGGTCGGCGGCGGCCCGCTCGAGCTCCGCGGCGAGCGCCGCGAACCGCGTCTCGAGGCCGGGCATCGTCTGGTCGGCGGGCATCGGGGCGTCCCCCTCGCGCGTGCGGGACATCGTCGGGTGTGGCCACGACATGACCATCCGGGAGCTCACCGGAGGACGTCAACATCGAGTGTCGTCACCGTGCCCACCGGAGGAACGTCGTGTCAGCCGCGATCAGGATCTGAATGAACCTTCAGGCAACTCTGCCCGCGGGCGGCGAATGTGTCAAGCGACGCCCCACGACGGCTCGGATGCCGCGCACGGGGCCGCCGCGTTCCTTGCGCCGATCGCGAACCCTTACCCTATGATCGATCACATGCGTGTCGCGACGCTGGGCCGGGCCGTCCTCGTCGCCCTCGTCGTCGCCGTGCTGTCCGCCGCGCTGCTGGAGGGCGCGGCGCGGCTGGCCGGACTCGCGCCGCCGCTCGAGCAGCAGTACGGGGACAACGTCGCGGACCCGCACCTGCCCTTCAAGAAGCGGCCGGGGAGCGTCGTCCGCGCCCGCGCGGGCTCGGGCGAGTTCGAGGCGGAGTACCGTCACAACAGCCTCGGCTTCCGCGACGTCGAGCACGACGCCGCGAAGCCTCCCGGCGTGTTCCGCGTCGTCGCGGTCGGCGACAGCTTCACCTACGGCGTGGGGGCGGCCTTCGAGGACACGTACCTGGCGCAGCTCGAGCGGCGCCTCAACCCGCGCGGCGCTCCGCGCCGCGTCGAGATCGTGAAGCTCGGGCTGCCTCGATACTTCCCGGCCCTGGAGGCCCGCGTCCTCGAGCGCTACGGTGTCCGGTTCGAGCCGGATCTGGTGCTCGTCGCCGTGCTCCCCAACGACGTGCTCGACACCGCGCTCGGCACGGACGCCGTGTACGTCGACGACGCGGGCCGGCTGCGGACCCGCGACGGCGCGCGCCTGGGCGCGCTCGCCGCGTGGCTCGCCGAGCGCTCGCACGCGGTGCGCGCGTTCCTGGGCGGCGCCGTCGCGCGCGTCCGCGCGCGCGCGAGCCCGCTCCGGCCCGACGACGTCTACCGCGCCGACGGCGCCCACGAGGCGGACTGGCGGCGCCTGGAGGCGGATCTGGGCGCCATGCGCGAGCAGGCGGCGCGCCACGGCGCGCGCTTCGTCCTGGTCGGCATCCCGCAGCGCGGCCCGTGGGGGCCCCGCCACGAGTACCCCGAGCGCCGCCTCGCGGCGTGGGCGGGACGCCACGATGCGGTCTTCGTGGGCACGATCGCCGCGCTCCGCGCCGCCGGCCCGGCCGAGCGCCTCTACTGGCCGCGAGACGGGCACTGCACGCCCGCGGGGTACGCCGCCGTCGCCGGCGCGATCGCAACCGTTCTGATCGAGCGCGGCCTCGTCCCATGACCGCCCGCGCTCCGCGGCCACCGATCACCGTGCTGATGCCGTGCCGCGACCAGAAGCCCGAGTTCCTCGCCGCCGCGGTGGCGTCGGTGCGCGCGCAGACCTCGCCCGGCTGGAGGTTGCTCGTGCTCGTCGCGCCGGACACGCCGGCCGCGGTGTCGGAGATCGTCGCCGCGGCGGGCGACCCGCGCATCGCCGTCGTCATGCGCGAGGGCCACGGCCTCGGCGCCGCGCTGAACACGGGCATGCGCCGCGCCGACACCGAGTTCGTGTGCATCCTCTTGAGCGACGACCTCCTGGCCCCCGACGCCGTCGAGGTGCTGCAGCGGAACATCCGCCTCTTCCCGCGCGTCGACTTCTTCCACACGTCCCGCCGGTCCATCGACGCCGCGGGCGCGGCCTGCTCGCCGGTCTGGCCGAGCCGGCGCTTCGCGCTCGCCGACTTCGCCCGGACCGGCTCGCCGGTCAAGCACCTCATGTGCTGGCGGCGCGCGCTCGCCCTCGCCGCCGGCGGGATGGACGAGAGCCTGGGCCCGCACGGCTGCGACGACTACGACTTTCCGTGGACGATGGCCGAGCGGGGCGCGCGCTTCAAGCCGGTGCGCGAGTGCCTGTACCTGCACCGCGTGCATCGCGAGTTCGCGCGGCTCACCACCCACGTGCCCCTCGCGTCGCAGGTGACGATCCTCACCGCCATGTTCCGCAAGCACGGCGTGCCCGAGCCGGACATCTCGAGCTACCTGCACCGCGCGCTCGACGGCTATCTCCTGGACGACGCGCGGTCGACCGACGACGGCCCGCCCGCGGTGCGCGCCACCCTCACCTGCCGCGGCGAGGTGGCGGACGACCGGCTCGAGATGCTCGGCGACGCGGACGCCGGCGTGGTCCCGCACGACGTGCTCGTGCTGCCGAGGGGCGGGGCCGACGGCCTCCGGCTCGCGCGGCGCCTCTGCGGCGTGAGCGATCCCGACCGCCTGCGCGAGATCGTCGTCGTCCGCCACGGCGGCTCGATCGACGGGGGCGGGCGGCTGGCCGCGGCCAGCCTCGTCACGCGCGGCGACCGCGTCATGGTGACGGCATGCCGGGCGGACGCCGGCGCGCCGGCCGGCGTGAGCCGCATGCTGCTCAACGCCGTCATGGCCTTCGCCGTCGAGCGCGGGGCCGCCCGCGTGCTCCTGCCGAGCCGCGCGCTCGCCCGCCGTCGCACCCCGGGCGCGACGGGCGGGGACGGCATCGGGCGGCTCGACGACGCTCACGCGCGCGCCCACTTCGCGCCCGAGCGCCGGGGGCCCTGGTGGCGCTTCGACGTCGCGGCGAACCGGGCCCGCGTGGCGATGCCGGCGCGCGTGCGCGAGCTCGCCGACCTGGGCCCGCTGGTGTGCGTGTGCCACGACGTCGACGGGACGGGAAACGCCCGGGCGCTGGCGCGCATGCTCGAGGCGGAGGCAACGCTCGGCATCGCCGCCACGTACTGCGTGGGTCCGGACCTGGCCGACGACGCGCGGGAGGCGATCCGGCGCGCCGGCCACGCCGTGGCCTTCCGTCCGCGCGTTCCGGCCGCGGGCGGTTCCGGCGGTCACCCCTGGCGCCCCGCCGCGCTCCGAAACCGGCTCACGGCGTCGTGGAGTCGCCTGCGCGGGAGCGACGCCGCGTGGACGGGCCTGGCCGCGTGCCGCGGCCGGGGCGCGACGATCAGAGGCTACCGGCTGTCCGCCGGGGCCCGCCGGCCCTCCGACGAGACGCTGGCCGCCCGCGGCCTCGACTGGATCGCCGTGCCGGGCGCCACGCTCGCCCGCGGTCGCCCTCGCCTGCACCGAGGCATCGTCACCATCCCGATCACCCACGACGACGGCGACCTGCGCGCCGGACGCGAGGGATGGGAGGCGTGGCGGGAGCGCCTGCTCACCGCCGCAGGGCGCCGCCACTTCGTGGCGCTCACGGTGGACGCCGGCGCGGAACGCTCGCCGGGCGACTACGGCGAGCTCCTGGCCGTCCTCCGGGCGCGCGCGGAGGTCTGGACGCTCGACCGGGTCGCCCGTCACCTCATGCTCACCAGCGCGGAGTAGCGCGCCCCCGTCGCGATTGTGAAGGAATGCGGATTCCGACTTCGCCGTGCGGGCCAACACCGCGATTCCGCGTCCACACGCGGGGTCGCCGCGCCATTCATTCGCGCCCCCGTCGAGGAGGAGCGCCACACTTGACACGCCCGGAGCGGCAGCCGATCCTCACGAGAACTGGTCCAGCGCCAGCGCGCCCGACGGGCGCGCCGGCGCCGCTCGACACCACCTCGCGCTCGGAGGACACCCGTGGCCGACGATCCGTCCCGCGCCAAGCTCCCCGCCGTCGATCCGCTTCCCCTCACCGGCCTGCGCGTCCTGGACCTGACGCTGGCTCGCGCCGGGCCCACCTGCGTGCGTCACCTCGCGGACTGGGGCGCGGACATCATCCGCGTGGAGCCGCCGGGGGCCAACGAGGGCTTCGGCGGATCCCGCGACGGGTTCGACTTCGTCAACCTGCACCGGAACAAGCGCAGCATCGCGCTGGACCTGAAGGACCCCGCCGGCCACGCGGCCTTCCTGCGGCTCGCGAAGACGGCGGACGTCCTGGTCGAGAACATGCGGGCGCAGGTGAAGCACCGGCTCAAGATCGCCTACGACGACCTCAAGCCGGTGAACCCTCGGCTCGTGTACGCGTCTATCTCGGGCTTCGGCCAGACCGGGCCGTACGGCAAGCGCGGGGGCGTCGACCAGATCGCGCAGGGGCTGGGCGGGCTCATGTCGATCACCGGGGAGCCCGGACGCGGGCCGATGCGGGTGGGCATCCCGATCGACGACCTCACCGCGGGCAACCTGCTCGCGTTCGCCGTCATGCTCGCGCTCTACGAGCGGCAGAAGACGGGCCGGGGCCGCTACGTGCACACGAGCCTCCTCGAGGCGCAGGTCTTCATGCTGGACTTCCAGGCGAGCCGCTACCTCATGGACGGCGAGGTCGCCGGGCAGGCCGGCAACGATCACCCGGTCAACATCCCGATGGGCGTGTTCCCCACCGCCGACAAGCCCATCAACATCGCGGCGTCCTCCCCGAAGCTCTGGGACGTGTTCTGCAAGGCGGCGGACAGGACGGACTGGCTCGAGGTACCGGAGTGGAAGACGCCTCAGGGCCGGAGCAAGGATCGCGCGCGCGTCAACGCCGCCGTCTCCGAGGTCACGAAGACGAAGCCGTCGGCGCACTGGATCGACCTGCTCGAGGAGGTCGGAATCCCCTGCGGGCCGATCAACGACATCGCCGGGGTCTTCGCCGACCCGCAGGTGAAGCACCTCGAGCTCGCGATGCCGATCCAGCACCGGCGCCGCGGCCTGACGCACATCGTGGGCACGCCGGTGAACCTGGAAGGCCACGAGACCGGCGTGCGTCGCGACGTGCCGGACCTGGGCGAGCACACCGCGGAGATCCTCGCCGAGGCCGGCCTCAGCGCCGAGGAGATCGCGGCGCTCTCCGGCCGCGGCGTGGTCGGCGGAGCCTGAGCCGGCCAGCGGGGCGGGAATCGAGGCCTGGCGTGAATGGACACCTCGTCGCGGGCGCGCATCACCTCGGTCCTGTGGCCGGCCGGCGCGCGAACGCCAACGAGCGTCTGGGCGTTGCTCGACCTCGCGCGCGACCGCCGGATCCATCCGCTCCTCGTCGAGTCGCGGCTCGAGTTCCTCTGTCTCTACGCCGGCCGCCTCTCGCGCCGGCTCGAGCAGGCCGCGCCGCACATGATCGAGCTGCTGCCCGGGCACTGGTTCACGGACCGGCTCCTCGACGAGGGCTGGGGCCGGAGCTGGGGCGTGTTCGTCACGATCCAGGATCCCACCATCCTTCGCCGGCACCTCCGCCGCTTCCTCAAGGTGCGCGACGAGGCCGGCCGCTCGCTGCTCTTCCGCTTCTACGACCCGCGCGTGCTGCGCGTCTACCTGCCGACGTGCCGCCCCGACGAGCTGGCGCAGGTGTTCGGCCCGATTGCGAGCTACCTCACCGAGGGCGAGGACGGATCGTCGCTGATCGAGTTCCGCTTCCACGGCGACCGCCTGCTGACCCGCACGGTGGCCACGGACGGAGCGGCGATGGAGCCACGCTGTGAGTGAGTACCAGTTGGTCCCGTACGCGGTCGTCGAGATCCGGCGTTGCCCGGAAAACGCGGCCCGTTGCTCCTTGCGACACGGCGAGCCCACCGCGATCGGCGACGCCAAGCGCGGGCTCCGCTGCCTGGACGTCGCGGGCCGGGCCGCCGCGGCGGATCGTCTTCGCGCGTACGTGTTCCAGTCCGGCGACATCGAGACGCTCAGACGCATCGCCGGGCAGGAGGACCTGACGTCGCTCCAGCTGACCGATCACCAGGTGGTGGAGCAGGTGGCGGCGCTGGTGGAGCGGCGGACCGTGTGCCTGCTCGGATCGGTGATCGCCCGCTCCGCGTCCTTCGGCGTCAAGGAGGCGCCGCCCGCCGCCGCGCCCCGGCCGAGCGCCACCGGCTTGCCGCCGTCCCGGCATCATCCCCGCTCCGAGCCCCCCGCTTCTCCGCCCGCCGCCGACGATTCGGTCGAGGTCGACGATGCGCAGCAGGTCGCCGTGCTCGAGGAGGCCGCGAAGGACGGCGTGCCGTTCTGCGAGGAGTGCGAGAAGGAGCACCAGCGCCCGCACGACCACTGACTGGCCGCTTGCCCTTGAAGTCGCGAGCCGAGCGGGTCATCGAGTGACCGCGGATGCTGCGCCGAGGGACAGGCTCGTTTAGCTCGCCAGGCGCGAGGCCTACGGCCAGGGCTCCAGCAGGCGATAGCTCACCTGCCCGAGCGCCAGGAGCCGCCCCGAGCCCGCGGCGGTGACGTGGACGGTGTTGAAGAGGAGCGCCTCCGCGCGCTCGTGGACGTGGGCGTCGGCCACGACGGGCGTCGCCGCGGTGTCGGGAAAGCTGACCTGCATGGCGATCGTCGAGCCGCGGATGCCCGGACGCCGCGTCACCATCGACCACGAGGCGGCCACCGCGGCGATGTCCACGATCGACGCCACCGCGCCCGCGTGCATGTGTCCCTGCTCGTCCACGTGCGCGGGGCCGCACGGCATCGTCGAGGCGCACGCGCCCGGGCTCCTCGTGCGCGGGCGTCATCCCGAGCTTGGCGACGTAGCCGCGGAAGAGCCGGCTCGGCTCGGGGGGACCGGCCGGCGCGGGCGCGGGAAGCGGCGCGTGTCGGGCCGCCCGGCGTGGGCTGCGCCCGCCGTGGTCGGCGGTGCGGTACGTCACGAGGCCGTGGCAGACCGGCGCGCCGGCGCGCGAGCGCACGTCCACGTCGAGGAAGGCCAGGTCCCGCCCGCGACGGAGCACGCGCGCGGTGGCCTCCACGTCCTCCCCGGTGGAGGACGCCAGGTACTGCACCGCCAGGTCGACGCACCCCAGGTGGAGGTCGGCCTCGAGGTCCACGCCCGTCCACGCGGCCAGGGCGCCCGCCATGAGCAGGAGCGACGCGCTGGCGCCGCCGTTCAGCACGCCCACCGCGTTCATGTGCTCGGCCCGGTAGGGCAAGGCGAGCGTCGCGCGGTCGTGATCGAGCGCCGCGATGGCGACGCCCATGCTCCGAGCGAACGGGTCGCGCGCGAAGCGGGCGGCCGCCTGCTCGATGCGGGGAGGGTCCGCGCCCGGTGTGGACATCCCGGCATTCCTATCACACCCGCCGCGCAATCCCGCCGCCCACGCATCCCCACCCCCGCGTCGGGTGAAACGGGCGCCGGGCCAAATTGACCTTCCCCCGCCCGGCTGGCACGATGGGCGGAGCCCCCGACGTCGGACCCCCACAAGGAGACGAGGCGCCCATGAGTGTCGCCAACGGTCGCGAGCAGCTGAACATCCCCGGGCCCACGAACATCCCCGACGCGGTCCTCGGCGCCATGCACCGGCCGGCCATGGACATCTACTCCGGCGAGATGCTGGGGATCACGAAGTCGCTCCACGAGGACATGCCGAAGGTGTTCCGGACGTCGGGACGTGTCTACATCTACGCGGCCAACGGGCACGGCGGCTGGGAGGCGGCGCTGTCCAACGTGCTCTCCCGCGGCGAGACGGCGCTCGTGCTGGAGAGCGGCCTCTTCGCGGCGGGCTGGGGCGACATGGCGCAGATGATGGGCGTCAAGGTCGAGGTGCTGAAGGGCGACCTGCGGCGCGCGGTGAACCCCGACGCGGTCCGCCAGCGCCTCGAGGCCGACGCGAGCCACGAGATCAAGGCCATCCTGGTCGTGCAGATCGACACCGCCTCCGGCGTCGCCAACGACCTGCCCGCGATCCGCCGCGCCATCGACGCGGCCCGGCATCCCGCGCTCCTCATGGTGGACGCCGTCGCCTCGCTCGGCTGCATGCCGTTCGAGATGGACGCGTGGGGCATCGACGTGGCCATGGCCGGCTCGCAGAAGGGCCTCATGACGCCGCCCGGCCTCGCCTTCGTCGCCACCAACGAGCGGGGGCACGCCGCCCACCAGAAGGCCGACCTGCGCACGCGCTACTGGGACTGGACGTTTCGCCAGGGCGAGGCGCACTACCAGAAGTACGGCGGCACGCCGCCGGAGCACCTGCTCTTCGGCGCTCCGGAAGGCGCTCGACCTGCTGCTCGCGGAGGGGCTCGAGCACGCGGCGCGGCGCCACGCGCTGCTCGCCGAGGCCACCCGCCAGGCGGTGACCCGCTGGGGGGAGGGCGGCGCCCTCGCCATCAACGCCACCGAGCCGGGCGAGCGCGCGAACTCGATCACGTGCGTCCTCACGCCGGATCGGAACCCGCAGCCGCTCCTGGACTACTGCCGGCACAAGTGCGGCGTGGTCCTCGGCATGGGCATCGGGCCGTTCTCGGGCCGCGCGTTCCGGATCGCGCACATGGGCCACGTCAACGCGCCCATGGCGATCGGCGCGCTCGGCGCCATCGAGATGGGGCTGGCCGCGCTCGGCATCCCGCACGGAGCGGGCGGCGTGCAGCGCGCGGTGGAGTACCTCGGCCGCGAGGTGACCGCCTAGGAGCCTCGCAGAATGCGGTAACCGCCACGGGCCACTACAGTCCCACCGCTCGGCATGAGTCTGATGTGCGGGGCTCACCAGGACCGCGCGCCGGGCTCACCAGGTGCCGGGCCCACCAGGAAGGAGACGGACGATGGGCAAGGACTCGAAGCAGATTCCCGAGGCGTTCGCGGACACGCTGGTGCTGGTGCTGGACCTCATGGGCTTCGAGACCGCGGGCGCGGCCGGCGTCGGCCGCGCGCTGAAGCAGCGCGAGAAGGAAATCGTCAAGGCCGTCAACGAGGCGGTGGACGAGCAGACGAAGAAGCTCTTCAAGAAGCACTTCCCGTGGAAGCCCGCGCCGGCCGCCGACGCCCTCGGCGCGGCGCAGGCCGTCGGCGAGAAGGCGCTGGAAGAGCTCACGCGGGACGCCGAGGCGGCCATCACGGCGACGCTGAAGCAGGCCTGGAAGGAATCGCCGCTGGGCATCTGGGTCGACGACAACGAATGGGTGCTCTACATCGTGGTACCCGTCGTCGTGGTCGGCGGCGCCTTCGGGATGAAGGCGCTCTACGACGCGCGGGTGGGCGATCAGCCCGCGTCGTGGGCCGCCAACATGGCCAACAAGCACCTGGAGTTCAAGAAGCTGGGCAACCTGACGTTCGGCGCGGCCGACGTGCAGTTCGTCCCGTCGAAGCACCAGGGCGGCGCCAAGCTATTCGCGGCCGCGGACTGGAAGCCCATCAAGGTCAAGCTGTCCGTCGGCGGCCTCTTCAAGGAGGACGACTCGCCGGCCGCCAAGGCCACGACCGGCCCGCCGCAGACCATCACGGGCTGGAACGCGGCGGTGGACCTGACCTACAAGGGCGCCGGCGCCGCCTCCAACCTGGACCTGAGCATCAAGGCGTACGTGCAGCGCACGGACTCGACCAGACCGTCGGCGGCAGCGCGAGCGCCGGCTACAAGATGAAGATCTGGGAGATGCCGGCGAAGCTGACCGCGGAAGGCAACTGGAAGCGCACGGACACCTACGGCGCCGGCGCGGAGAACGCCTACTCCGTCCAGCTCGGCCTGCAGGTGGACTTGTAGCGCGTCCCGCGGCGCACGCGGCCGCCCCTAGCCCGGGGCGGGCGGCGTGTGCTGGAAGGGAAGCTTGGCGTAGCGCGCGCGGTCGATCTCGATCACGAGGGCCACGCGTCCCTCGTAGCCGCGCATCGGGAACGGCTTGCCGATGTACTTGTGGGACACCGGATCCATGATGGCGAGGTCCGGATCGGGCCGCCGCTCGACCACGCGGCCGCGGAGCTGGAGCTCCTCGTAGGGATCGCGGAAGTCCACGATCGACAGCGATACGCGCGGATCGCGGCGGGTGTTGCGTCCCTTGAGCGAGCCCTCGCTCGTGCAGACGACGAGCCGGTCGCCCTCGCGCCCCACCCACACCGGCACGCTCTGCGGGGAGCCGTCGGGCATCAGCGTGGCGAGGTGGGCGAAGTTCGGGCGGTCGATCAGCGCGCGGGCCTCGGCGGAGAGCGTCTGCGGCATGAGTGGGTCCTCCTCCCGTCATGCGTACTGCCGCGCGCCCGTCGCGTCAACCGTTGCGCTCCGTCGCGTGGTAACGTCGCAGAGCGAGCGCGCGCCGCGGTCGACCGCGCGAGGAGGCTCGGCCGCATGTCCGGTCAGGTCACGCGACGGCAGATGGAAGCCTGGTTGCTCGCGAACGGCTTCCACGCGCTCCCGGGCGCATGACCGGGCACGTCCAGTTCGCGGGACCGGGCGGCGTCAAGATCACGCTGCCCGGCCACGGCCCGCAGGACCTCACGAAGAAGCACGTCGCGCTCATCGTTCGCGCGCTCGCCGCGGCGGGGTTCGACCGCGCGCGCGTCCGCGGCGAGCTGGGCGCGTGAGCCCGCGGCGCGTTCTCAGCGCCGGTTGAACCGCCACCGCTCGAAGCGGTACCCCGGATCAGCGGGCGTCCGGCCCTCGCCGATGAGCTCCGCGTCCTCGACGGGCAGGACACGCCGGATGTCCTGATGCGCGTCCCGGTCGATCTCGACGTCGGTCCGGGTGACGAACAGCTCGTCCAGGAGCCCCGCGGCCCGCAGCGCCTCGAGCGTGACCATGCCGCCCTCGCAATCCAGATGACGCACACCGTGCTCGGCGAGGAGACGCTCGTGCGCCCGAACGAGCCCGGCCGGCGTCCACCCGCTCCTCGCCCGCTTGCAGGACGTGGACGCCGCGCGCCTCGCTGCCGCGAGCGCCGAGGGCATGCGCGCCGGCGAAGGTGGTCACGACGATCGCCCGCAGGCCGGGCGTGTTGAACATCGGAAGTCCGAGGTCGAGGGCGCCGGACCCGGAGTAGAGGACGTGAATCGGAAAGCGCGGGCGGCCCTGCCCGTCCCGGAACCGACGGAGCGCCGCGTCCAGCTCGCCGCCAACGTCGTCGGCGGCGCCCACCAGGTCTGGCTGGTCACGGAGCGTCTGCGCGCCGAACGCCACCGCGTCCGCGCACGCGCGGAGCTGCCGCATGAGCCAGAGGTCGGCACGCCGGCCCGGTCGCGTGAAGTCCCCGCCCGCGATGGCGCGGACGGGGTCGTCGTCCGGGCCGGCCCGCCGCCACGTCACGACCCCGTTCGCCGAGGCGATCACGTTCCCGTAGATCCAGGGACGCGCCGTCCCGGCGGCGGGAGGCCGATGGGCGAAAGACGCGCGGGGTCCGGCGACACCGCGCCCGCGGTCTCGACAAGCCAGCGCCAGCGGATCACCGGGCCGGGCCAGCCGGCGGATCAGGCGATCCAGACCGTCTTGATGTTCACGAACTCCCGGATGCCGTACTCGGAGAGCTCGCGGCCATAGCCCGAGCGCTTGATCCCGCCGAACGGCAGCCGCGGGTCCGACTTCACGAGCCCGTTGACGAACACCGAGCCCGCCTCGATGCGCGCGGCCAGCCGCTCGGCCCGCTCGCGGTTGCCCGTCCAGAGCGACGCGCCGAGGCCGAACTGCGAGTCGTTGGCCAGGTGGATGGCGTCCGCCTCGTCCTTGGCCCGGATCACCGCGGCCACGGGGCCGAACGTCTCCTCGTCGAACGCGGGCATGCCGCGCTCGACGGCGGCGAGGAGCGTGGGCGGGTAGAAGGCGCCGGGCCCGGCGGGGATCTCGCCGCCCAGCAGGAGCTTCGCCCCGCGACGGAGCGACTCCTCCACCTGCTGGTGGAGCTCGTCACGCAGGTCGTGACGCGCCTGCGGGCCGACGTCGGTGTCGCGCGACAGCGGGTCGCCCATGCGCCGCTTCCGGAGCTCGCCGGCGAACAGCTCGAGGAAGCGCTCCGCGATCGGCTCCACGGCGATGAAGCGCTTGGCCGCGATGCAGCTCTGGCCGCCGTTCACGAGCCGGGCGTCCGCGGCCACGCGCGCCGCCGCGTCAAGGTCGGCGTCCTCGAGCACGATGAACGGATCGCTTCCGCCCAGCTCCAGGACCGTCTTCTTCAGCTCGCGGCCGGCCTGCTCGCCCACCTGGCGGCCGGCGAGATCGCTGCCGGTGAGGGTCACCGCGGCCACGCGCGGATGCGCGATGAGCGGGGCCACGCCGGCGGACGTCACCAGCGCGGTCCGGAACAGCTCCCGCGGGAAGCCGGCGTCGCGCAGCACCTCCTCGATCTGGAGCGCGCAGCGCGGCACGTTCGACGCGTGCTTGAGCACCGCGCCGTTGCCGGCCATCAGCGCGGGGGCGAGGAACCGGAAGACCTGCCAGAAGGGGAAGTTCCACGGCATGATGGCGAGGACCACGCCGAGCGGGTCGAATCGCACGTAGCTCCGCGACGCGTCGGTATCGCGCGGCTGCCCGGCGAGGAAGGCCTCCGCCTGCTCCGCGTAGTACTCGCAGACCCACGCGCACTTGTCGGCCTCGGCCTCGCCCTGGCGGATGGGCTTGCCCATCTCCACCGCCATCGTGTGCGCGTACGTCTCGCGCCGCTCGCGCAGCAGGCGCGCCGCCGCGCGCATGGGCTCGGCGCGGTCGTGGAACGACCTCCCACGCCACTCGAGGAAGGCGCCGTGCACGCCCTCGACCAGGCGCTCGAGGGCCGCCGGCGTCATCGGCTCGAACCTCTCCACCACTTCTCCCGTCGCCGGGTTCACGGACTCGATGGCCATCGTGTCCTCCTGTCGACTGTCGTGGGTTACCGGCTGTCGTGGGTTGCGGCTGTCGCGCGCTCTCGGTCCGTCACGGCAATGCTCCCCCCGAACCCTCACGACGGCAAGGCCCAGCGACGACGCGGTCGAGGAGCTGGAAGGTGTCGCGGGCGAGCTGCTCGCGCGTGTGGCGTCGCCGCCACGCCTCGATCGCGCCCGGCCGCCTGGCGGCCGCCTCCCCGCGGGCGATCGACTCCAGTGCCGCCTCGAGCGCGCGGGGATCCCCGCGCGGCACGACGAGCCCGGCGCCGATCTCCCGGACGAGCGCCCCCGTCTCGCCGCCATCCGCGAACAGCAGCACGGGGCGGCCCGCCCCGATGTACTCGTAGAGCTTGCTCGGGATGTAGCGCGCCATCTCCGCGTTGTCGTTGAGGAGGAGCAGCGCGGCGCTGTCCCGCATGATCGCGGAGGCGACGGGCTTCGGCACGAGGTCGACCACGTCGAGCACGTCGCGATGGGGAAACGCCTGCAGCTCGCGCAGCGTCTCGGGCGACCGCTGTCCGACGAACCGCACTTTGAGGCAGCCTCGCGAGATCGGGGCGCCGCTCGACGACCGCGCGGAGGGAGGCGAGGAACGCCGTCGGCGGCGTCCACGACCCGAGGGCGCCCACGTACGAGACCGTGAGGGGACGGGACCCATCGGAGGGCCCGGCCGGGCCGCCGGCCGCCTCGGCCTCGTCACCGTCCCATCCGTTCGGAATCACGTGGCAGCGCGCGGCGTCGAGCTCGGGGAACACGCGGAGCTGGTGGTCGCGCTGCGAGGCCGTGGTGAACACCACGGCGTCGGCGGCCCGCAGGCACCGCCGCTCCCACCATCGATCGGCGCGGCCGTGGGTGACGAAGTCGAACGGACACTCCGTCCACTCGTCGCGGTACTCGAGGACGAGCTTGCAGCCGAGGGCCCGCGCGAGCAGACGCGCGCCCGGGAACGTCTGGAAGCTCGGGCCGGTCGCGAGCACCACGGCGGGCCGGGCCTCCGCCGCCACGCGCCGGCCGGTCTCGAAGGCGGCGAGGCCGTGCAGCAGCGAGCCGTCGATGCGCGGGAACAGCCGCCCGGGCGTGAGCCGAGGCTCGGGGTAGCGCTCCACGCGCGTGTCCGGCGGCACGGCCGCGGCGAGATATGCGCCCGCCTCGGTGGCCGGAGGGGACGGCCCGGTGACGACCGTCACGTCCCAGCCCGCGGCGGGTCCGTGGCGGACGAGCGCGAGCACGCGGTAGGTGCCGGCGGCGACCCGCGGCGGGAAGAGCGCGGAGAGGACCATGAGCTGCCGCCCGCCTTCCTCCCCGCCCGGCCGGCCGGCGGCGGCGCGCGCGACGACCTCGGCGGCCAGCCAGCGCGCGTGGGCACGCAGGCCGTCCCGGGTCCGGCGAGCGCCGATGCGGAGCCGCATCAATCCCGTCACGTTCTGTAGTATCTACGAATCGTGAGTGTCGTCCCGAGCCGCTCCGACCGGATCGAGGCGCTCGCCGCCCTCGAGCGCGAGCTGATCGCCGAGCTGGACCGCGACCGGCTGCTGCGGCTGGTCCTGGGGCGGCTGGCCACGCTCTTCTCCGGCGCCGCGGCGGGTCACCTGCGGTCCGGCGACCGGCTCCTCCCCTGGCTCCAGACCGACGCCGACGCGCTCCGGGTGGAGCTGGCCTTCGGCGAGGGCGTCACCGGCCGGTGCGCCGAGCGGGGGCAGGGCCTGCTCGTCAACGACTACTCCGCCTGGCCTCACGCGGTGCCGGCGGCGGTGACGCGCGGCCTGCGCCACGTGATGAGCCAGCCCTTGCTCGTGCGCGACGAGCTGATCGGCGCGATCACGGTGGCCCGCGTCGGCGCCGGCGCGGCGCCCTTCGCCGAGGACGACCTATCCGTGCTCGGTCTCGTCGCCGTGCCCGTCGCGCTCGCCCTGCGCAACGCCACGCTCTACGAGGACGCGCAGGCCCGGCGGCGCGAGGCCGAGGAGCTGGCCCGCGTCGCCCGCACCCTGACCGGGATCCTCGACGTGGCCGCGGTGGGGGCGCAGGTCGTCGACAGCGTCGTGGCCCTCTTCGGCTGCGCCGCCGCCGGCGTCGGCCTGCTCCGGCCCGACCACTCGCTGGCGCCGCTCGCCCTCGGCGGGCCGGCCGTGACGCGCCTGCCCCCCGGCCTCTCCGTCGACACCAGCATCGGCCTCATCGGCCGCGCCCTCGAGGAGGAGCGCACCTGCTGGTCGACGGACGTGCTCGAGGATCACAGCTTCACCATGAGCGCGGAGCGCCGCCGCATCCTGACGGAGGCGGGCATCCGCGCCGCGCTCTGCACGCCGCTCCGCCACCGGGGCCGCTCGATCGGCATCCTCCTCCTGGGCTTCCCGGAGCGCCGGACCTTCTCCGAAGCCGAGACGGCCCTTGCCCAGGCCTTCGCCGACCAGGCCGCGGTGGCCCTCGCCAACGCGCAGCTCCACGAGGAGGCGGGCCGCCGACGCCAGGAAGCCGAGTTCGCGGCGCGGATCGCGCGCACGCTGAACTCGTCGCTCGACCTGGGCGTGGTGCTGCAGCGGGTCGTCGAGGGCGCCCGCGAGCTCTGCCGGAGCGACATGGCGCGCATCGCGCTGGCCGATCCGGAGTCGGGCGAGATGGTCTTCCGCTACTGGGTCAACGCGCGCTTCGAGGGCTACCGATCCATCCGCGTGACGCCGGGCCGCGGGCTCGGCGGGCGTGTCCTCCTCACCCGCCAGTCCTTCCGCACCGACAACTGGCTCCTCGATCCCCGCTTCTCGAAGGAGACCCTGCCGGTGATCGAGGCGGAGGGGATCGTCACCCAGATGGCGGCGCCGATCCGGAGCGGTGACCGCGTGGAAGGACTGCTCTACGTCGACAACCGGTCGCCGCGGGCCTTCACCGACCGGGACGAGGCCGTGCTGATGGGCCTGGCCGACACCGCGGCCATCGCCATCAGGAACGCCCAGATCTTCCAGGCGGCGCAGACCACGGGCGCGCGCCTGCAGACGCTGTCGGGACGCCTGCTCAACGTCCAGGAGGCCGAGCGCCGTCACCTCGCCCGCGAGCTCCACGACGAGGTAGGGCAGGCGCTCACCGCGGTGCGGATCAACCTGCTCATGCTTCGGCGCGACGTCGCGCCCGGCGCGGCCGCGCATCGCCTCGACGACTGCCTCGCCGTGGTGGACCGCGTTCTCGGCGCCGTGCGCCAGCTCTCGCTCGACCTCCGCCCCTCGATGCTCGACGACCTCGGGCTGGCGTCCGCCGTCCGCTGGTACGTCGACGCCCAGGCGCAGCGTACCGGGCTCGCGGCCAGCGTGACCGTGGACGGGCTCGACCACGAGCCCGCGCCCGACCTGGCCATCACGTGCTTCCGCGTCGTCCAGGAGGCGGTCACGAACGTGGTGCGCCACGCGCGGGCGCGCCGGGTGGAGGTGGCGCTGATCGAGCGGGACGGCGCGCTGGAGCTAGTCGTGCGTGACGACGGCGTGGGGTTCGACGTGGCCGCGGCCCGCGGCCGCGCCGCGCGGGGTGAGAGCCTGGGTCTCCTCGGTCTCGAGGAGCGCGTCGAGCTCGCGGGCGGGCAGGTCATCATGAGCTCCTCGCCGTCGGGCACGGAGATCCGCGCGCGCTTTCCGGCCGCGGGCCGGCCGACCACGCCGGAGGCGGGGCGCCCATGACAACCCGCGTCCTGCTCGCCGACGACCACGCGCTGGTGCGCGCGGGCGTGCGCTCCCTCCTCGCGACGGTGACCGGCATCGAGGTGGTCGCCGAGGCGGCCACCGGCGCCGAGGCGGTCGCCCTGGTCGACCAGCTGCGTCCCGACGTGGTGCTCATGGACATCGCGATGCCGGGCGGCAACGGCCTCGACGCCGCCGCGCGCATCGTCAAGGAGCATCCCGAGACCCGCGTGATCATGCTCTCGATGCACGCGAGCGAGGAGTATGCGCTGCAGGCGCTGCGCGCCGGGGCCACCGGATACCTCCTCAAGGACGCCGACCTCCTCGAGCTCGAGCAGGCCATCGCGGAGGTGGCGCGCGGCGAGACCTACCTGAGCCCGGCCATCTCGCGGCACGTGATCGCCGACTACCGTCGTCGGGTCACGGCGCAGCCGGAGCCCGCCGACCGGCTCACGCCACGCCAGCGCGAGGTCCTGCGCCTCATCGCCGAGGGCCTCTCCACCAAGGAGATCGCGTTCCGGCTCAAGCTGTCGATCAAGACCATCGAGACCCACCGCGCGCAGATCATGGAGCGCCTGGAGATCCGCGATGTTGCGGGCCTCGTCCGGTTCGCCGTCCGCACCGGGCTGATCGACCCCGGCGCCTGATTCCTCCTCGGGGGCGGCCGCCGCCCCCCGCGGCCCTCGGGCCTGCCCTGAGGCCCGCCCTCAGGAACCCCCCGACTAGGCCGGCTCCCTGGGTGTCCGTAGTCTCGAATTGTCCCCCGCGACCGCGCCGGACAGCGAGCCATGGCGAACACACGCATCCTCATCGTCGACGACAGCAGCGACTTCCTCAAGTCGGTCTCGCTGCTGCTCGGCGCCGCGCCTGGCGTGGTGGTGGTGGGCACCGCGCGCTCCGGCGAGGAGGCGCTCGTCGAGGTGGAGCGCCTCCTGCCCGACCTGGTCCTCATGGACATCGCGATGCCGGGCATGGGCGGCATCGAGGCCACGCGCCGGATCAAGGCGCGCGCCCGCCCGCCTCGGCTCCTCCTGCTCACCATGCACGACAGCGGCGAGTACCGGCGGGCCGGCGAGCACGTCGGCGCCGACGGCTTCCTCTCGAAGCTCGACTTCACGACGGCCATCTCCGCGATGTTGCCTCGCCCCTGAGGGCGAGGCCGCCGTTCCGGACGGCCCCGGCCGAGACATCCCGAAGGAGGCGAAAGCGTATGCGTGTGCTGCTGGTCAACGATGATCCCGCGTTCCTCGACACGCTGGCCCGGATCCTCGAAGGCGAGCCGGGCGTCCTCGTGGTCGGCCGGGCCCGGACCGCGGCGGAGGCGATCGTGCAGTCGGCGAACCTCCTGCCCGACGTGGTCGTGATGGACGTGGAGATGCCGGGCATCGACGGCCTCGAGACCACGCGCCGGCTGAAGGCCCGGCCGAACGCGCCCCGCGTCGTCCTCGTGAGCATCTACGCCAACGACGAGCATCGCCGCGTGGCCCGGGAGGCCGGCGCCAACGCGTTCCTCGGCACGTCGGAGGTGCCGTGGGCGCTCGTAGGCGCCCTGTGGCAGGTCGACGAGACAGGCGCGCGGGCGCGCGAGGCTGGTCCGGAGCATGCCTGCGCCGCCGGGCAACCGGCGGGCCCGCCCGCGATCCGCGCGCGCGTGCTGATCGTGGACGACAACCCGGACGTCGCGGGCATGCTCGCCGAGATGCTCGGCCACGCCGGCTACCAGGTGCAGACGGCGACGAGCGGCCGGGCCGCGCTCCTGCGCCTCGACGCCGAGCCGTTCGACCTGATCCTGAGCGACGTGCGGATGCCGCAGATGGACGGGCCCGCCTTCTACCGCGACCTCGCGGAGCGGCATCCGGACCTGGCCCGCCGCGTGATCTTCGTGACCGGCGACCTGCTCACGACGGACGCCGCGGACTTCCTGGTCCAGAGCGGCGTGCCGAGCCTCGGCAAGCCCTTCACGCTGTCCGAGCTGAACGACGTCGTGCGGCAGGTGCTCGCCCGGCCCGCCGGCCCCCCGCGCCCGCCGTGCGCGGCGTGCGACCAGGAGCGCTGAGGAGGCGCGGCCGCCTCTCACCGTCCTAACGCCCGGCCTCGGGCCGCCTCTCTCCCTCTCCCTTACAGGGAGAGGGTTGGGGTGAGGGTCCGTGGCACTACCTCGAGGGCGGACATTCTCGTGAGGTAGGGCGACCGCCCCTCACCCTGCCCTCTCCCCGAAGGGGAGAGGGTCGTGAGGAGGCCCTTCGGGCGTCACCAGCCGCGCGCCATGAAGCTCGCCGTGAACACGATCAGGACGACCAGCGCCATCTCGACGTGGTTCACCACGAACAGCGCGCGGGCGCTGGACGTGTCCGCGGCGAGGCCGCGCCGGAGCCGCGCGCGCCAGGCGATGAAGGTGACCATCGGCCAGATCTCCAGCGCCACCACGCTCACGAACAACCCTATCTTGGTCCAGAAGAGCGGCGACGACAGGTAGAACTGGGTTCCCTTCTCGAGGCCGCCGAAGGCGCGGAGCAGTCCCGTCGCCAGCCACAGGACGGCGGCCACGCCCCAGACGGCGTCGGCCGCGAAGAGGCGCCGCAGGCCGTCGGTGTCGAGCGGGCCCTTGAGCGCGCGCCCGCGCAGGAACACGGCGGGCAGCCCGAGCGCCAGGGCGAGCACGTGGAGCGCGGAGACGATGGCCGCAATCACGTCGTCCCGAGTCTACCCCCCGCCCGGCGCCCGGTTCCATCGGCGCCCACGGCCCGGCGCCGGCGTCAGGCCGGGCCGATCTCGATCAGCGACACGCCGGGCAGCGGCAGGCGGAGGCGGAGCTCGAGCGCGTCGGCGCTCGCACCCTGGACGCGGTCGGGCTCGAGCCGCTCGAGCCCTTGACGCTCCGCGATCACCGCGAGCTCGGCCGGGGACGGGTCCTGGGGAGAGCCGAGCGCGCGCCACGCCGTATGGCTGTTGCTGTGCCGCGCGTCGATGCGGAAGTGCCGCACGCGCACGTCGCCCGTCCACGGCAGCCGCTCGATCCGGAGCGTGACCGGCGCCGCCTCCGCATCGCTCGCGTACTGGTCGTCGCGGTGGCGCCACACGAGCACGCTCACCCGGTCATCTCCGCGGGCGGCCAGCGCATCGACCTCCTCCGGCATGTCCGCGTCGCCCTCGTCGAGACGGGTCAGGGACCACGCGGCGGTCGACTCCGCGGCCACACGCACCGGGCCGAGCCGGCTCAGCATGCGGTACGCGTTCAGCACCGGCTTCTCGACGCCCTGCGCGGTGAAGAGGCTCCGCGTGCCCTCGAAGAAGCGCTCGCCCTCGAAGTAGAAGCTCCAGGTGGTGGCCTGGTGCACGCGGGCGGCGCCGAGGGCGTCCAGGTCGAGGAGCTTCTTCATGAGCTTGCACTGGAACACCGGGAAGTACTCCGTGTTGCGGTACGCGAAGTTGGCGTTGTCGTAGACGCCCCAGTGGGCGGGCACCGAGGCGTCGCACTCGTCCACGATGCAGGGCAGGTCGCGGAACCGCGGATGCGCGGCCACCGCCTCGAGCGCGGCGCGGACCTCGCGCAGCATCTTGAGGCTGGACGGCGACTGCCGCGTGGGCGCGGGCCCGCCGAGGGGTCCGTACACGCGCCAGGGCGTGTACCGCGCGCCCTTGGTGTGGAACGACACGAAGTCGAGCGGCGTCCCCTGCCGGGCGCAGTGCGCGAGGAAGCCGCGCAGGAACTCGGCGCCGCGGCGGCCGGGGCCGAGGTCGCCGGTGGTGGCGGGGCCGCCGACCTGCGCGTCGGGCAGCGCGGCCTTCACGCTGGCCGCGGTCACGTCGTAGAGGGCGTGGAACTCTTCGGGCGTGCCGCGCCAGTAGGAGATGTCGGGCTCGTTCCACAGCTCCCAGAGCCAGCCGCGCACGTGGGCGGCGCCGTGGCGCGCCACGCAGCGCTCGACCAGCGCGCGCACGAGGGCGCCCCACCTCGCGTTGTCCCGCGGCGGCATCGCCCACAGGCCCGCCTCGTAGGGGCTCCACTGCGTGGGGCTCGGCTCGAACGCGAAGGCGCGCTCCGCCCCCTCGGGGACGAGCGCGCGCGGCGTGAACGCGAGCTCCACCAGCGGGCGGTGGCCCGCCTGCACCACCGCGTCGTACACCTGGTCGGCGATGGTGAAGTCGTAGAAGGGACGCCCGTCCGCGTCCTCGTGGTACACGTTGCCGGCGCCCCAGTGGGGCAGCGACCAGCCGATGCCGCTGTTGAAGATGTAGTGCGAGCGCACGTAGTACGGCTCTCCGGCGAAGGCGCGGATGGTGCGGAGGTGGCGCTTGCCCATCGGCGTGGACGTCCAGTTGATCTCGTCGAAGCCGAAGCTGGTCCAGATGCGGCGGAGCGGGCCGAGGACGGCGCCCGCGTCCACCCGTACCGTGGCCTCGGCCACGCGCCCCGTGTCGGCCATCACCGGCCCCCGGCGACGTGCCCGACACCGCGCAGGGTGAGCTCCGCCGCGCGATGGCAGCTCACGAGCTGGCCCGGACCCGCCGCCTCGAGCCGCGGCGCCTCCGTGCGGCATCGCTCGATCGCGTAGGGACACCGGGGGTGGAACGCGCAGCCGGGCGGCGGGCTCGCCGGGTCGGCCACCTCGCCTTCCAGGACGACGCGGCCCGCGCGCAGGCGGGGGTCCGGCTTCGGCACGGCGGCGAGCAGGGCCTCGGTGTACGGATGCGCCGGCGCCGTGAAGAGCCGCTCGGTGGGCGCCAGCTCGACGATGCGGCCCACGTACATGACGGCCACGCGGTCAGACACGTGCTTCACCACCGAGAGGTCGTGGGCCACGAACAGGTACGTCAGGCCCAGCTCGGCCTGGAGGTCCACGAGGAGGTTCAGGATCTGCGCCTGGACCGACACGTCGAGGGCGGACACGGGCTCGTCGGCCACCACCAGGCTCGGGGACAGCGCCAGCGCGCGGGCGATGCCGATGCGCTGGCGCTGGCCTCCGCTGAAGGCGTGGGGGAAGCGGCGCATGAACTCGGGGCGGAGGCCGACCAGGCGCAGCAGCTCGGCCACACGCTCCACGCGCTCCGCCCGCGTGCCCACGCCGTTGACGAGGAGCGGCTCGCCGACGATCTCGAGCAGCGTCTTGCGCGGGTTCAGCGACGAGTACGGATCCTGGAAGACCATCTGCATCTCGCGCCGGAGCGGCCGCATGTGCCGCGAGGGCAAGCCGGCCACGTCCACGGACGTGCCGTTGCCGCGCCGGAAGATGATCTGGCCCGCGGTCGGCTCGATCGCGCGCAGGATGCAGCGCGCCGTCGTCGTCTTCCCACAGCCGCTCTCCCCCACCAGCGACAGCGTCTCGCCGCGGTCGATGTGGAAGCTCACGCCGTCCACCGCCCGGACCTCGCCCACGCGGCGGCGGAGAAGCCCGCGCCGGATCGGAAACTCCTTCCGGAGGTCGCGCACCTCGAGGAGCGGCACGGCCGCCGTCACGGCGCGGCCACCGGATGATGCAGGAAGCAGCTCACCGCCTGGTCCTCGCCGGCCAGCGCGGTGAGCTCGGGCTCGTGGCGCTCGCACGTGCCCGCCATCGTCTCCGGGCAGCGCGGGTGGAACGGGCAGCCCGCGGGGCGCCGGTACGGATGCGGGAGCGAACCGGCGATGGCGGGGAGCTTCGTGCGCACCGGCGCGTGCACGGATGGGATCGACCGCAGCAGCGCACGCGTGTAGGGATGTCGCGGGGCGTGGAAGATGGCGTCCACGGGCCCGCGCTCCACCACGCGGCCGAGGTACATGACGACGACCTCGTCGCACAGCTCAGCGACTACGCCGAGATTGTGGGTGATGAGCACGATCGCCATGCCCTCGCGCGCCTGCAGCTCCCGGAGGAGGGCCAGGATCTGCGCCTGCGTGGTGACGTCCAGCGCGGTGGTGGGCTCGTCGGCGATCAGGATGCGCGGGCCGCAGCAGAGCGCGGTGGCGATCATGGCCCGCTGGCGGAGCCCCCCCGAGAGCTGGAACGCGTGCTCGTCGATCCGGCGCTCCGGCCGCGGGATGCCCACCAACCGCAGCAGCTCGATCGCCCGGGCGCGCGCCGCCGCGCGGTCGAGCGCCCAGGTGCAGCCGGATCGTCTCCACGATCTGGTTGCCCACGGTGTGCACGGGGCTGAACGAGCTCATCGGCTCCTGGAACACGAGCCCGATCTCGCCTCCGCGGATGCGCCGGATCTCCGGCCCTCGCGGGTCGAGCTGCGCGAGGTCGTCCTCGCCGCCGCCGGCGCGGCGGAGGCGGACGGCCCCGCCCACGATCCGCCCCGGCCGCTCCACGATGCGGAGGATGGACCGCGCGGTCACGCTCTTGCCGCAGCCGCTCTCCCCGACGATGCCGAGCGTGCGCCCCGCGTGCACGTCGAAGCTCGCGCCGTCCACCGCCTTGACCACGCCCTCCTCGGCGAAGAAGTACGTGCGCAGGTCACGGACGGCGAGGATCGGGTCGGCGGTCCCTGGCGCCTCCATCGCTAGTGCCCGTAGGGGTCGGCGGCGTCGCGGAGGCCGTCGCCCATGAAGTTGAAGGCGACGATGATCACGATCACGGGCAGGGAGGGCACGAGGAGCCACGGCGAGATCGCGAGCGACTGGATGTTCTGCGCCTGCTGGAGCAGCACGCCCCAGCTGATGGCGGGAGGGCGGAGCCCGAGGCCCAGGAACGAGAGCGACGTCTCGCTGATGATCATGGCCGGGATGGCCAGCGTGGTGGCGGCGATGATGTGGCTCAGGAACGACGGCACCAGGTGGCTCAGGATGATGCGCGTGCGGCTGCACCCGCAGAGCTCGGCCGCCGTCACGAACTCCTCCTCGCGGAGCGACAGGAAGCGGCCGCGGACCACGCGCGCCAGCTCCGTCCAGCCGACGAGGGAGATGATCACGGTGATGGCGAGGTAGACCTGGAGCACCGTCCAGTCCTGGGGCAGCGCCGCGGCGAGCCCCATCCAGAGGGGAATGGTCGGGATCGAGCGCAGGATCTCCACCACCCGCTGGATGACGGTGTCGATCACACCGCCCATGTAGCCGGAGATGCCGCCCAGCAGCACGCCCAGGACGAGGCTCAGCGCCACGCCGGCGAGGCCGATGGTCAACGACGTCCGCGTGGCGTACATGAGGCGCGACCACACGTCACGTCCCTGCTCGTCGGTGCCGAGCAGGAACAGGGACTCCTCGACGCGCCCCTCGCTCACGCCGAGCAGGTGGCGGCGGGCCGGGATCACGCCGAACAGGGCGTACTCGAACCCCGGCGCGAACAAGCGCAGCCAGATCTTCTTCTCCGGGTCCGGCGTGTACACGCGGCGGAACGTCGCGGGGTCGCGATGGCCGGTGAGACCGTACACGTGGGGGGCGAAGCGGCCCTCGTGGAACCAGCGGATCGCCTGCGGGGGCAGCAGCGAGCGATGGGCCTCCGACGCCGTCGGGCTCGCGTAGGCGAGGAAGTCGGCGAACAGCACCACCGCGTAGGCGAGCCCGACCACCACGGTGCCGGCCAGCGCGAGGCGGTGCCGGCGGAAGCGCCACCACATGAGCTGCCACTGGGTGGCGACGGAGACGCGCTCCTCCGCGTCGGCCCCCGCCGGCGCGTCCGGCGCGACCGCCTCCGCCGTCCCCGCGAGGGCTATCGCCGGCCCTCCATCCGGATGCGCGGGTCGATCCACATGAGCAGGAGGTCGGAGAGGAGCGTGCCGAGCACGGTGAGCACGCCGAGCAGGAGCACGATCGTGCCGGCCAGGAACATGTCCTGGGCGATGAGCGCGCGCAGGAGCAGCGGCCCCACCGTGGGCAGGCTCAGCACCAGCGACACGATGATGCTCCCCGACACCACGTACGGCAGGAGGTAGCCGACCGTGCTCGCGAACGGGTTGAGCGCCACCCGCACCGGGTACTTGAGGATCACACGCCACTCGGAGAGGCCGCGGGCTCGCGCCGTCATCACGTAGGGCTTGCCCAGCTCGTCGAGCAGGTTCGCCCGCATGATGCGGATGAGCTGCGCGGTGCCGGCCAGGCCCAGGATGACGGCGGGCAGCGGCAGGTGCTTGATCAGGTCCCACACCTTGGCCAGGCTCCACGGCGCCTCCACGAACCGGTCGGAGAAGAGGCCGCCGATGTTGGCCCCGAAGTACCGGAAGCCCACGTACATGAGGACGAGGGCGACCATGAAGCTCGGCACGGCCAGGCCGATGAAGCCGACGAGCGTGGCCAGGTAGTCGCCGATCGAGTACTGGCGCACGGCGGAGTAGATGCCGATGGGCAGCGCGAGGACCCACGTCACGAGGATGGCGCCGATCGAGAGCGCCATGGTGAGCCACAGCCGATCCCCGATCACCTCCGACACCGGCTTGCCCCACTCCAGCGCCTGCCCGAACTCGCCGCGCACGGCCAGCCTCATCCAGCGCAGGTACTGGACCCACACCGGCTTGTCGAGGCCGTACTGCTCGCGCAGGGTGTCGGCGAGCTGCTGCGACACCACCGTGCCCGACGCCGTCATCTGGGCGATGTACGCGGTGATGTAGTCGCCGGGCGGGAGCTGGATGATGACGAACGCGAGGACGGAGATGGCCCACGTGGTGAGGAGGGCGAGGAGGAGGCGGCGCACGACGTAGGTCAGCATGGATGCCGGGGAGATCCTACTGCGACCGTGTCGTCGCTCACAAGGTCTCCCCTCAGAGGTTGTGAAAGAATGCGGATCTCGGCTTCAGCGAGCGGGCTCACACCGCGATTCTGCGGACACGCGGCGTGCCGTCTCGCCATTCATTCACGATCTCTCAGCGGATCGGCTCCGCGCCTGCCGTGGGCGACGGGATCGTGGCGTTTGCTGAGCGCCGCGCCCACGCCGCAGACTGGTCCGCCACGTGGGAGCCGACCTGCCGGAACGGCGCACCGCGCCCACGCACGCGATCGATGCCCCTCATGATCCTGTGGCGTAGACGATCATGATCGTCTAGACTCGTTGATCATGGCTCGGCCTCTTCAGGTCTACCTCGATGAGCAGGATCTGGCACGGCTGGAGGCTTGGGCCCGCGGCCGTGGGTGGACCAAGTCCCAGGCGATTCGCGCCGCTGTCCGCGCCCTGACCCGGCACCCCGGCGAGGATCCCTTGCTGGAGCTGAGCGGGGACATCGACGGGCTTCCGCCCGACCTCAGCGAGCGCTTCGACCGCTACCTCGAGGAGACGTTCGTTGCCGAGTCGCCGGCCCCGTACCGCGCACGCCGCCGCCGCTCCACGGCGTCTGTTCGTCGATAGCGGCGCCTGGATCGCGCTCCGGAGCCGGCGCGATCAGCACCATGCCGAGGCCGACCGGCTCTTCCGCGAGGCGCTCCGGCGGCGGATTCCCCTCGTCACCACGAATCTCGTGATCGCCGAGTCGCATCGTCTGACCCTCTTCCGGGCCGGCGTCGCGCCCGCGCTACGCGCCCTCGATCGCATCGACGCGAGCCCGAGCGTGACTGTCCACTACCCGACCGCCGCAGATCATGAGGCGGCGCGCCGCTGGCTCGAGCGCCTGGCGCCGCGCCCGGTGACGTACACCGACGCGGTGAGTTTCGCCGTCATGGAGGCGACCGCCTGCCGGCACGTGCTCGGCTTCGACCGCGACTTCGTCGCCGCCGGCTTCATGCTCTGGCCGGCTCCCGACTGACCTCGCGATCGCCGCCCGGCTGGCCCGCGCGCGCCCGGACCGATGGCCCCAGTGTCCGGGCTGGATTGACACCCCGACGAGGCGCTTGCTAGGTTGTGGCCGGTCACACGCCACCCCGAAAGGACGGGCCCATGAGCGACCACGACGAAGTGGAGCAGACTCCGGAGCCGTCGCGCCTCCATCCCTCGCGCCGCGCCGTGCTGCGGGCCGGCCTCGTGGCCTTCGCCGCGGCGCAGCTGCCCGACGGCCTCGTGTCACGGGCCGCCGCGCAGGGCAAGCCGGGGGCGAGCCTGATCGGCAAGCTCGAGGGCGCGGAGGTCGTCACCGACCCCGCGCGGTTCCCCAGGGCGTTCAAGGAAGCGCCGCAGCTCGCCGAGCTGGTGAAGGCGGGCAAGCTTCCCGCCGTGGCGGAGCGCATCGGCCAGGACCCGCTCGTGGTGAAGCCGCTCCGCGAGATCGGCAAGTACGGCGGGACGTGGCGGCGCGGCTTCACCGGGCCCTCCGACACGTCCAACGGCCACCGCGCCGCCCAGAACGACAAGCTCCTGTACTGGGACTACACGGGCACCAAGCTCGTCCCCAACATCGCGCGGGCCTGGGAGGTCAGCCCCGACGGCAAGGTCACGACCATCCAGCTCCGCCGCGGGATGAAGTGGAGCGACGGCCAGCCCTTCACCGCCGACGACTTCGTGTTCTGGTTCGAGGACGTCTACGGCAACAAGGAGCTGGTGCCCACGCCGCTGTCCGTCATGACCATCAACGGCAAGCCGATCGCGGTGCGGAAGGTCGACGCCGCCACCGTGCAGTTCGTGGCGCCCGAGCCCTACTACGCGCTGCCCACCGTGCTCGCCTCCGTGTGGGGCATCGGGCACCACGCCCGGTTCGGCCGCGACGCGTTCGGCGGCTTCGCGCCCGCCCACTACATGAAGCAGTTCCACCCCAAGTACGCGTCGAAGGACGACCTCGCCAAGAAGCAGGCCGACCTCAAGTTCGACACGTGGGTGCTGCTGTTCAAGAACCGGAACGACGCGTGCCGCAACCCCGACCTGCCGGTGGTGACGCCCTGGAAGACGACCTCGCCGATCAACACGCCGACGTGGGCGCTCGAGCGCAATCCGTACAGCGTCTGGGTGGACACCGACGGCAACCAGCTCCCCTACATCGACCGCATCCGGATGAGCATCGGCGAGAACCTGGAGGTGATCAACCTGCGGGCGATCGCCGGCGAGTACGACTCGCAGGCGCGGCACATCGACATCAGCAAGCTGCCGGTGCTGATCGAGAACCAGCAGAAGGGCGGCTACAAGGTCCACCTGGATCCCTCCGACCAGGGCGCGGACGTCGGGCTCTTCTGCAACCAGAGCTACGAGAAGGACGCCGAGATCGCGAAGTGGCTCAGCACCCGCAACTTCCGCATCGCGCTCTCCCACGGCATCGACCGCTCGCAGATCAACGAGACGTTCGTGCTCGGCCTGGGCCAGGCCGCCTCGGCGGCGCCGGGCGACCGCACCCTGTACTTCCCGGGCGCGCAGTACAAGACGCTCCACGTCGGGTACGACGTGAAGAAGGCCAACGACATGCTGGACGCCCTCGGCCTCACCAAGAAGGACGGTGAGGGCTACCGCCTCCGCGCCGACGGGACGGGCCGGCTGCGCCTGGCCCTGACCACGTACCTGGGCTTCCTGCCGTTCACGCGCATCGCGGAGATGGTCGTCGAGCAGTGGAAGAAGATCGGCATCCGCGGCGAGGTGCAGGAGATGGAGCGCGGCCTCGCCACCGCGCGCCTGCGCGCCAACGAGCACCAGATCTACTTCGAGACGCAGTGGGGCGCGGACAACATCTACGGGCACCAGCCGCTCATCTTCCCCTCCCAGGACCAGAGCCCGCTCGGTCCCCAGTACGGCGTCTGGTACTCGAGCGCAGGGAAACAGGGCAAGCAGCCGCCGGCCCGGATGCAGGAGCTGATGACGACCTACCGGCGCTCGTTCGGCGTGCCCGACCAGGAGCGCACGCGCCTGGCCAAGGAAGTGTGGAAGATCGCGCTGGACGAGCTGTGGCTGATCCCCGTGGTCTCGAACTCGCCCGCCTCGCAGGGCGTGCGGGTCATCAAGAACAACGTGGGCAACGTGCCCGAGCGCCTCTGGAACAGCGCGGTGAGCGACAACCCCCACATCGCCCACACGGAGACCTGGTACTTCAAGAGCTGAGCCGCCGCGAGCGGGAAGGCTCGCAGGCGACGATGACGGTCATCGTGGTCCGGCGCCCGGTTCGGACGCAAAGCAGCCCCGGGTCGTCGATCCACCAACCGGGCGCGGTGTCGCGGGCGTCGATGCGCTCCAGTGGCCCCGTGTCGTCACGAACACCGCGGACCGGCTGCGAGCACCGCAAGCGGAGAACGTAGCGGCGTCCGGCCGGGACGACGGATTGCTCGCCGGTCGGAGGGTCAACGCGCACCGTGATCCGGCCAGGCTCTTCCGTGCACGTGATCGGCGTCAGCGCGTACGCGCCGCGGCGGTACGCGTTCGTCCGGCCGTCGTCCTCGTAGAGCTCGAAGCGTGAGGCGCCCTCCGGGTAGATCTCGAGCGTGACCTCGTCGAGCGGGCGCTCGCCGGTGTGCTGCACGACCGGGCCCAGGGGCAGGATCGCGCCGGCGCGCACGAAGAGGGGCAGGCGGTCGAGCGGTGCCGCGACGGTGATCCCGCCCGGCCCCTCGTGCCGCTCGCCCGTCCAGAAGTCGTACCAGACGCCCGAGGGGAGATAGACCGGCCACGCCGTGGCGCCCTCGCGCGTCACCGGAGCGACCAGGAGATCGTCACCCCAGAGGTACTCGTGGTCGAGCTGCCACGCCCGCGGATCGTCCGGGTAGTTCAGGACGAGCGGCCGCATCAGGGGCAGACCCAGGGTGTGCGCCTGCCACGCCAGCGTGTACGTGTACGGCAGGAGGCGGTAGCGCAGCTCCACGTACGTGCGGCAGATCGCCTCGACCTCGGGGCCGTGTGCCCACGGGACGTGCTCGCGCCAGACCCAGCCGTGCGAGCGGAAGATGGGGCTGAAGGCGCCCATCTGGAACCAGCGCGCGTAGAGCTCCGGCGTCTCCGGGACGGGATGGAAGAAGCCGCCGACGTCCGTGCCCCAGTAGGGCACGCCGGACAGCCCGGTGTTCAGGCCGAGCGGGACCTGCGCCTCCAGCGTCGGGAAGTCGTTGTTGACGTTGCCGGACCAGGTCGAGGAGCCGAAGCGCTGCATGCCCGCCGCTCCCGACCGGCACAGGAGGAACGCGCGCTGGTCGGGGCGCGTCGCCGCCTCGCCCTCCGCGAAGGCGCGGTGACGGAGCCGGTCGTAGATGTTGTGGAGCTCGGTGCCGGTTCCGCCCGCGAGCGTCGCCGTCTCCGGCGGGCCCTCGCCGCCGTCGAGCCACCAGGCGCCCACACCAAGCCGCACGAGGTCCTGGTGGGCGCCCCACCACCAGGCGCGGGCGGCCGGGTTCGAGAAGTCGATGTGGCGCTGGCCCTGGCGGTAGTTGGCGACGCCGCCGGTCCCGCGCTCGTAGCCGGTGGTCAGGAGGTAGCCGCGCGCCTCGGCGTCCGGGAGCAGCGGCGACTCCTCGTGCAGCACCGGGTACTCGTGGGTGATGACCTCGAAGCGCTGCGCGCGCATCTCGGCGAGCAGCGCGGCGGGATCCGGCCAGAGCGTGGGCTGCCACTCCAGGTGCCCGACGCCGCGGTTCCAGCCCAACGCCTCGCCGTACGTCGAGAGGAAGATGAGCGCGTCGCACGGGATCCGCTTCTCCCGGAGCGTTCGCGGCAGGCGGCGGAGCTCGTCGGTGTCGTGGAAGTGCCGGGTGGACTGCAGGAAACCGAGCGCCCATCGGGGCGGCAGGGGCGCCCGGCCGAGCAGCTCCGCCACCTCGCCCATGAGCCCGCGCAGGTCCGGCGCGACGAGGAAGTACCAGGTGAGGCCGCCCGCCGCCGCCGTGTAGTCAATGCGCACGCCGTCGTCCGAGCGGCCGACGGCGATCGTGGCGTCGGCCGCGCTGTCGAAGAAGAGCGCCCAGCCGCGGCTCGACACGAGCAGCGGGATGCCGATGTCGGAGCCCGGCCCGTGGCCGAGATGCGAGTTCCAGAGCTGGCGCGTCTGGCCGAGCCGGTCCAGCCGGCCGCCGCCCTGGCCCAGGCCGTAGAAGTGCTGCTCGCCCGAGAACGTGAAACGGGCACGGACCCGCGCGCCGCCCGCGCCGGCGCGCTCGACCGTGGTGCCGCCGTCGGGGGGCTCGCGCAGCAGCCACTCGCCGGTGGCGCCGGCGAAGGTCAGCCGCACGGGGTCGGTTGCCACCTCGACTCGCAGGTCGCTGGTGGAGATGCCGGCCGGCTGGCCGCCGGCGAGGTCAAACGCTGCCGGCGCCCACGTCCGCCGGCCCACGAACGAAGTCTCGGCGGGCGGGCTCGCCCCGACGGACACGCGGACGATGCGCGGGGTGCAGACCGTGAGTACGGGCGACGCCGCGCCCGGAAGGTGAACGCTCGCATCACGACGCTCGAGACGGAAATGGTCGGCAGGCATGGAGCGCAGTATAGGCGACGCGCCCCGCACGCAACACCGGGGTCAGACCCCGACGTTGCGAGTTTTCTCTCCCGCTCGCTAGGTCAGGATGAGCGCGATCGACAGCGCGAGGAGCACGCCCATGGCCACGTTGAACGCGCGCCGGCGGCGGGGGCTCCGCAGGAGGCGCTGCGCCCCGGCGCCGAAGGCTAGCCAGACGAAGCCGCTCGGTAGCGCGGCCAGCACGAACAGCCCCGCGAGGAGGCTGGCCTGCGTCGCGGCGCTCCCCGCCCCCGCGTGGAGGAAGGTGCCCGCGGCGCTGGCCGCGACCAGCCACGCCTTCGGGTTGACCCACTGGAGGAAGGCGGCGCCCGCGTACCCGACCGGGCGGCCGGCGCCGGCCGGCTCGTCGCCGCGCGCCGTCGCGATCTTCCAGGCGAGCCAGAGCAGGAACGCGGCGCCGCCCCAGTTGAGGGCCTTGAGCGCCAGCGGGCTCGCGAGCACGAGGCTGCCGAGGCCCAGCGGCACGAGGAGCATCATGACGCCCATGCCGGTGGCGGCGCCGAGAAGGCAGGGAATCCCGCGGGCCACGCCGACGGCGGCGCCGGTCGCGGTCAGCATCACGTTGCTGGGCCCAGGGGTGACCGCGGCCACCACGGCGAACAGAAGGAAGGCGACGATCTCTCCGGTAGTCGTACTCTACCTCCACCGAAGCGGCGCCCCGGGGGCCGCCGCGGGATGGACCCCCATGCACGACAAGGAAGCCAGATCGGGCGGCGTCGGTCTTGAACGATCTTACGACCTCGCGCGACAGCTCAGGGCCGGCCGGGCGCCACGGAGGCCGGCCCGCGCGACGGCCTCGCGGGAAAGGACCCGCGGCGATGGATGAGTTCGTCATCGAGGGCCGGGCGCCGCTCCGCGGCGTCGTCACGGCGAGCGGCAACAAGAACGCCGCGTTCCCGCTGATCAGCGCGGCGCTCCTCACCGACGAGCCGGTGCGTCTCCGGAACCTGCCAGACATCGCGGACGTCCGCACCATGCTGAGCCTGGTGGAGAGCCTGGGCGTGGAGGTCGACCGCCACGACGCCCACACCGTGACGCTCCGCGCCGGCCGCATCACCACCACCTGCCCCGACGCCGAATTGCTGCGCCGGGTGCGGGGCGGCGTCGTCCTCACCGGGCCCCTGCTCGCGCGCGAGGGCGAGGCGCGGCTCGGGCACGCCGGGGGCGATCAGATCGGCCGCCGCCGGATCGACACCCACGTGCTCGGCCTTGCCGCGCTGGGCGCGACGGTCTCCGTCGAGGATCAGATCGTGCTGCGCGGCCGGCCGCTGCGCGGCGCGGACATCCTGCTCGACGAGGCGAGCGTGACCGCCACCGAGAACGTGGTGCTCGCCGCCGTGCTCGCCGAGGGGACCACGGTGCTGCAGAACGCGGCGTGCGAGCCCCACGTCCAGGAGACGTGCCAGCTCCTCACCGCCATGGGCGCGCGCATCGAGGGCATCGGCTCGAACCTGCTCCGCATCCACAGCGTGCCGCGCCTTCACGGCGCCGAGTTCACCCTCGGGCCCGACTTCATGGAGGTCGGGAGCTTCGTGGCGCTGGCCGCCGCGGTCGGCGGCGAGATCACCATCGCGAAGGCCGGCGTCCCGCACATGCGCATGGCGCTCTCCGTGTTCCGCCGCCTCGGCGTCGAGGTCCGCGCCGACGGCGACGACCTGATCGTGCCCGGCGGCCAGACCCTCGCCGTCACCGCCGACTACGGCAACGCCATCCCGCGCATCGACGACGGGCCGTGGCCGGCGTTCCCCGCCGACCTCATGAGCGTGGCCCTCGTGACCGCCACCCAGGCCGCGGGCACCGTCCTCTTCCACGAGAAGATGTACGAGAGCCGCATGTTCTTCGTGGACCGGCTCATCGGCATGGGCGCGCGCGTCGTGCTCTGCGACCCGCACCGCGCGCTCGTCCACGGCCCGAGCCGGCTGCACGGCGAGCCGCTCGGCATCCCGAGCCCCGACATCCGCGCCGGCATCGCGCTGGTCATCGCCGCGCTCTGCGCGGAGGGCCGCACGGTGATCCGGAGCGTGGAGCAGATCGACCGCGGCTACGAGGACATCGACGGCAAGCTCCAGGCCCTGGGCGCGCGCATCCGCCGGGTGCACGCGTAGCGCCCGGTCCGCTCGGCCCCGCGACGCCCGTGTCCGCCCCCGACTCCCGCGCCGATGCGCCCCGCGCCCGGAGCCTCTGGCGCCATCCGGGGTTCCTGCGCCTCTGGGCGGCGTCCGCGGTGTCGGACGTTGGCTCCCAGGTGACGATGGTGGCGCTGCCCCTGGTCGCCGCCCTCTCCCTCGGCGCCACCCCGTGGCAGATGGGCCTCCTCTCCGCCGCGGGGTCCGCGCCGATCCTGCTCGTGGGGCTCTTCGCCGGCGTGTGGGTCGATCGCCTGCCGCGACGGCCGATCATGGTCGCGGCGGATGTCGGGCGCGCGGCGATCCTCTTGCTGATCCCCGCGGCCACGCTCACCGGATCGCTCCGGATGGAGCTCCTCTACGTGGTGGCGCTCGGCACCGGCGCCCTCGGCGTGGTCTTCGACGTGGCGTACCTGTCGCTGATGCCGTCGCTCGTCGCCCGCGAGGAGCTGGTCGAGGCCAACGGCAAGATCGAGACCACCTCCGCGTCGGCGCAGGTGGTGGGGCCCGGGCTCGCCGGCGCGCTGGTGGGCACGCTCGGCGCGGCGGTGGCCGTGCTCGTGGACGCGCTCTCGTTCCTGGTCTCCGCGCTCTTCCTCCGCGGCATCCGGCTCGCGGAGCGGACCGCGCCCGCCTCCGGCGACCGCCCCGGCGTGATGACGGAGATCGCCGAGGGCCTCCGCACGGTGGCCGCCCACCGGGTGCTCCGCGTGCTCGCGGGCTGCTCGGCCACGACCAACCTGTTCGGCCGCATGTTCCTCGCCGTGTACGTCCTGTTCATGACGCGCGACCTCGGGCTCGACTCGCTCGGCGTGGGCCTCGTGTTCGCCACCGGCGGCGTGGGCGCGCTCGCCGGCTCGCTCGTGACGGGCCCGGTCACGCGGCGGCTCGGCCCCGGGGCCACCATGATCTGGGCCCAGCTCGTCTTCGGGGTGACGGGGCTCGCGGTGCCGCTCGCCGTGCTCGTGCCGCGGCTGGCCCTGCCCCTCGTGGTGGGGTCGGAGTTCACCCAGTGGATGGCGATCGTCGTGTACTACGTCGGCGCGGTGAGCGTGCGCCAGGCGCTGGTGCCCGATCGGCTGCGCGGCCGTGTCAACGCCACCATGCGCGTCGTGGCGGGCGGCGCGATGCCGATCGGCGCCCTCATGGGCGGCGCCCTCGGCGGGGTGATCGGGCTTCCCCTCACGCTGGTCGTCGCGGAGCTCGGCCTCCTCCTCGGGTTCGTGTGGCTGGTGCTGTCGCCGGTGCGGCGGCTCTCCGCCCTGCCCCCGAGCGCGCCATGAGCCGATTGCGCTCGCACGCGACGGGAGTCGGGACCGCGCCTCGCGGGAATTCGCTGGTGACGTCCAGCCCGGGCGCGGGATACCATGCGGCCCGCACGAGACCGGCGCGGATCGCTCGCCGGCCCCCACCACGCAACGCGAAGGAGACGCTATCGTGAGCGACGCGAGCGGGCCAAGGACGGGCGCGGCCCCCGGGACGACGCCGGCGCGGTTCCTCGGGGACGACGCGTACGACTTCTCGGTGGTCCTCGGCGGGCCGCTGTTCCAGATGATCCGGCGGGCGCATCTCACCGGCGACGCGCTCGAGCTCCTGCGCCGGCGGATCGTCGCGATCTCGATGTTCGTGTGGCTGCCGCTGCTCGTCCTCTCCGCGCTGAGCGGCAAGGCGTGGGGGGACGCGGTCAGCGTGCCCTTCCTGAAGGACATCGAGCTGCACATCCGCTTCCTCGTCGTCATCCCGTTCCTCATCGTCGCGGAGCTGGTGGTCCACCAGCGGATGCGCCCCCTCGCCCGGCAGTTCCTGGAGCGCGGGCTCATCGCCGACGCGTCCCGGGAGCGCTTCGACGCGGCGGTGGCCTCGACGCTCCGGCTGCGGAACTCGGTGACGGCCGAGGTGATCCTCATCGTCATCGTGTACGCGGTCGGCATCCTGTACCTCTGGCCGAACTACATCGCGCTCCACGTGTCGGCCTGGTACGGCGCGCCGGGGGACGCCGGCCGCACCCTCACCCCGGCCGGCTGGTGGTTCCTCTGCGTCAGCATGCCGCTCTTCTACTTCATGCTCATGCGCTGGTACTACCGGCTGGTCCTCTGGATCCGCTTCCTCTGGCTGGTGTCGCGATGCGAGCTCCGGCTGGTGCCCACGCACCCCGATCGCGCGGCCGGGCTCGGGTTCCTCTCCGGCACCGTGGTCGCGTTCGCGCCGCTCCTGATGGCCCACGGGGCGCTCCTCGCGGGGAATCTCGCCAACCGGATCTTCTTCGAGGGCAAGCAGCTCCCGGACTTCAAGGTGGAGATCGCCATCGTCCCCGTGTTCCTCCTGATCTTCGTCCTCGGGCCCCTGCTGCTGTTCGTGCCCCGGCTCGCCGCGACCCGGCGCGTCGGCCTGCGCGAGTACGGCGTGCTCGCCCAGCGCTACGTGCGCGAGTTCGACGACAAGTGGCTCCGCGGCGGCGCCCCGCGCGACGAGGTGTTCGTGGGCAGCGCGGACGTCCAGTCCCTCGCCGACCTCGGGAACAGCTTCCAGCTCGTCCAGGGCCTGCGCGTGGTGCCGTTCTCGAAGGAGACCGTGGTCCAGCTCGCCGTGATCACGCTCCTGCCCGTCACGCCGCTCCTCCTCACGATGGTGTCGCTCGAGGAGCTGGTGAAGCAGCTCCTGCGCATCGTGCTGTGACGGCGGACGACGCGCTCGTCTTCCACCGCCTGCAGTTCGCGTTCACCATCGTCTATCACTACCTGTTCCCCCAGCTCACGATGGGGCTGGCGCTCCTCATCGTGGTCATGAAGGCGGTGGGCCTCCGGCCCGGCTTCGAGCACTGGAACGACGCCGCCCGCTTCTGGATCCGCATCTTCGGCATCAACTTCGCCGTCGGCGTCGTCACCGGCATCCCGATGGAGTTCCAGTTCGGGACCAACTGGGCGGAGTTCGCCGGTACGCGGGCAGCGTCGATCGGGCCAGACCCTCGCCATGGAGGGGCTCTTCGCCTTCTTCCTCGAGTCGAGCTTCCTGTCGCCTGCTCGTGTGGGGCGAGCGGCGGCTCTCGACGGGTCGGCCACTTCCTCGCCGCGGTCGCCCTCTTCGTCGGGAGCTGGCTCTCCGGCTACTTCATCATCGCGACCAACGCCTTCATGCAGCACCCGGTGGGCCACGCGGTCGGCCGCCGACGGCACGCTCCGGCTCGTCGACTTCTGGGCGTTCGTGCTGAACCCGTGGGCCATCGCGCAGTACGCGCACAACATGGTCGCGGCCGTCGTCACCGCGTCGTTCGTCGATGGCCGCGGTGGGCGCCTTCTACGCGCTGCGCGGGCGCCATCCAGGCGGCCCGGCTGTTCCTGCGCGTGGGCGCGGCGGCCGGGCTGGTGGCGAGCGTGCTCGTCGCGTTCCCGACCGGCGACGCCCAGGCCAAGCTCGTGGCGCGCCACCAGCCGGTGCGCTCGCCGCCATGGAAGGGCCGCTTCGAGAGCGGGCCGCGCGCCGGGCTCAACTCATCGGCCAGCCCAACGTGCGCGAGCGGCGGCTCGACAACCCGATCGTCATCCCGGGGTGCTCTCGCTTCCTCGCGTACGGGACGTTCCACGCCGAGGTGCAGGGCCTCGACGCCTTCCCGCGAGACGGACTGGCCCGACAACATCGAGCTGCTCTACTACGCGTTCCACATCATGGCCGGGCTCGGCACGCTCTTCATCGCGCCGATGGCGCTCGCCGCCGTGCTCCTGTCCTGGCGCGGACGGCTCGAGCGCAGCCGGCCCATGCTCTGGATCCTCATGCTCGCCTTCCCGTTCCCGTACATCGCCAACACCGCGGGCTGGATGACGGCGGAGCTGGGCCGGCAGCCGTGGCTCATCTACGGGCTGTTGCGGACCGCGCGACGGGGCGAGCCCACCGTCCACTCCGGGACCGTGCTCTTCACGCTGATCGGGTTCTGCGGCCTCTACCTCGTCCTCGGCCTCCTCTTCCTGTTCCTCGTCGGCCGCGAGATCGCCCACGGGCCGGGCCGCTCGAGCCGGCGCGCGCGAGGGCGCCGGGACCGCGCATGGTTGAGCTCTGGTACGCGATCGCCGCGCTGATCGCTCGCCGCTCTACGTCGTGCTCGACGGCTTCGACCTCGGCGCGGGCAGCCTCTCGCCTGTTCGTCGCGCACACCGACGGGAGCGCCGGCAGGTGCTGGCGGCCATCGGCCCCTACTGGGACGGCAACGAGGTGTGGCTCCTCGCCGCGGGCGGCATCCTCTTCGTCGCCTTTCCGCGCGTGCTCGCCTCCGGGTTCTCCGGGTTCTACTTCGCGATCATCCTGGTGCTCTGGTGCCTGCTCGTGCCGCGGCATCGCGATCGAGTTCCGGAGCCATCTGCCCGACCCGCTGTGGCGCGCGGCATGGGACTTCGTGTTCGCCACGGCGAGCTCGCTCCTCGCCGTGTTCTTCGGCGCCGCCTTCGGCAACCTCATGCGCGGCGTCCCGCTGGACGCGCGACGGGTGGTTCAGCCTCGCGCTCTTCACCGACTTCACCGCCCGCGACCCGGTCGGCATCCTCGACTGGTACACGATCCTCACCGGCGTGTTCGCCCTCGTCGCGCTGGCCGCGCACGGCGCGCTGTTCCTCGCGTGGAAGACCGACGGTCCGGTGCACGAGCGGAGCCGGCGGGCGGCGCGCCGCCTCTGGGTCGCGGTCGCCGTGCTGTGGCCGGTGGTGACGGCGGCGAGCCACCTCGTGAACCCGTCGCTCTTCCTCGGCATGGGCCGGCGCGGGCTCGCCGCGCTCGCGGCCGTCCTTGCCGTGGCGGGAGATCGTGACCGTCTTCCTGCGCCTGACGCGCGGGGCCTTCCTCGGTGCGTTCGCGGGGTCGTGCGTCTTCCTGCTCGGCGTCATCGGAGCGAGCGCCGCCTCGTTCTTCCCGGTCATGCTGCGGGCCACCGGCGGCGACGCGCTGTCCATCACGGCGTACACGGCCGGCGGCGACGAGGCCGGCCTCCGCATCGCGCTCCGCTGGTTCGTCATCGGGGCCCCGCTCGCCCTCACCTATCTCGGCGTGGTGCTCTGGCTCCATGGCGGCAAGGCCGTCGCCGCCCGCGACGGCGAAGGATATAATCTCGGCGGGGGGCTTCGCCCCCCTCCGACGGTAGTCGCGCGCCTGACGGCGCGCTCCTCCCTGCCTCCCCGCAGGACAGGTTGCGCGGGCGAAGCCCGCGCTCGAAGCTTCGAACTTTGCCCGGGAGGCCCTGGAGCTCTCAGCGGGCGCGCGGGCGCGAGAGGCGATCTGCGAGGGCGCGCGGGCCGGGGTTGCCGGGCGAGAGCGCGGCGAGCCGCTCGGCGTAGCGCGCGGCCGCGCGCGTGTCCCCCCGCTCCTCGAGGTACGCCACGAGCGCGGTGAGCACGTCGCGGCTGGCCGGGCGGCGCCGTTCGGCGCCCTCGAGCACCGTGATCGCCTTCCGCGGCTCGCCCGTGTCGTGGAGCGCCACCGCGTACACGTACGCGAAGCGCGACGACTCGGGCCGGCCGGCGGCGGCGCGGCGCAGGAGCTCGACGCCCTCGCCCCGCCGTCCCTGGCGCGTGCGGAGCAGGCCGAGGGCATGGAGGGCCTCCGGGCCGTCGGGCGCCGCCTGGAGCGCGCGGTCCAGGGCCTGCTCGCCATCGACATCCCGCCCCAGCGCCCGGTACAGGTCGGCCTAATTCACGAGCGCGGGAACGAACCGCGGATCGATCGCGAGCGCGGCTAGCCGTGCGCGATGGAGGGGATCAAGCGGTCCGGTGGCGACGGCCTGTCATACCCCCTGGACGAACTCGCGCCACGCCAGGGCTTGCACACCGGGAGCCACGGCCCGCAGGTGGCGCTCGGCGGCGGATAAGAACCCTAAAGTGTTACTTAAGAATTCTCAATCCCCAAGATCTCAGGGCGACGGGTTTGCGAAGCCCGTCGTTGCCCGCTTCGACCTGCCGCACGCCAGCAAGCGACGGTGGCTCGGCGCGCGCGGCGCGAGCTTACAGGGCGCCGGGAGCGAGGAGGCCGTCGCGCACGGCGGCGCAGCGGGCGGCCCCGAAAAGCGCGGTGCGGTCGTTGACGATCACGCGGACGGAGATGGCGGCGAGGAGGTCGGCGAGCCGGCCCTTGGCCGTGAACGCCTCCATGAAGGTCCCCGCGGTGATCCGCGCGATGATCTTCGGCGCGATGCCGCCGCCGACGTAGAGGCCGGCCGTGGCCATGACCTTGAGCGCGAGGTTCCCCGCCTCCGCGCCGTAGGCGGAGACGAACAGGTCGAGCGCGCGGTCGCACAGCTCGCTCCGTCCGGCGAGGGCCGCCTCGGCGATGGCCGCGGACGGATCGCCCGCCGCCATGGCCTCCCGCAGCCACGGCGGCTCGGACCCGCGCCCCGTGTCCCGCATGAACTCGTAGATGTTCAGCAGGCCCGGCCCGGAGACCACCCGCTCCCAGCTCACGTGGGCGCCGAAGCGCGCGCGGAGGTGGCGGAGCAGGTCGATCTCGACGTCGGAGTGGGGCGCGTAGTCCGCGTGCCCGCCCTCGCAGGCGAACGGATGATGGTGACGCCCGTCCCAGTACATCCCCGCCTCGCCGAGTCCCGTGCCCGCGGAGATGATCCCCGCGTTGCCCCGCGCGCCCGCGTCGCCCGGGTTGAGCACGACCCAGTCCTCGGGCGTGAGGGTGAAGATGCCGTGGGAGTTGGCCTCGAGGTCGTTGATCAGGTCCACGCGGGCCAGGCCCAGCTCGCGCGCGAGGGTGTCGGCGTCCACGTCCCACGCCAGGTTCGGCGTCTCCACGTGACGGCCGATGACCGGGCCGGCCACGCCGACGCACGCACGCTCCACGGCGTGGCCGTGCGCGTCGAGGAAGCGCCGGACGATGGGCGCCAGGCCGGCGTGCTCCCGGCTCGCGAACCGCTCGCCGGCCACGAGGCTCAGGCGTCCGCCCGTCACCTCGAAGAGGCCGAGCCGGGTCGAGGTCCCCCCGATGTCCCCGGCCAGGAACACGCCGCGGCCCGCCGTCATGCGATCAGGAGGATCGGGCGCGGCCCGCGCGGTAGCGGCGGATCAGGGCGTTGGTCGAGCTGTCGTGGCCCAGGCGATCGGCGGCGCCGGCCTCGAGCTCGCCGGCGATGCGGCCGGCGAGCGCCTTGCCCAGCTCGACGCCCCACTGGTCGAAGGAGTTGATGCTCCAGAGCGCGCCCTGGACGAACACGCTGTGCTCGTAGAGGGCCACGAGCGCGCCGAGGGCCGCCGGCGTCAGGCGGTCGAGCAGGATCGTGTTCGACGGCCGGTTGCCCGGGAACACGCGGTGCGGGACCAGCCGCGCCGGCGTGCCCTCGGCCTCGACCTCCTCGCGCGTCTTGCCGAAGGCGAGCGCCTCGGCCTGGGCGAACACGTTGGCCATCAGGAGGTCGTGGTGACGGCCGAGCGGGTTCAGGCTCCGGGCGAAGCCGATGAAGTCGCACGGGACGAGCCGCGTGCCCTGGTGGATGAGCTGGTAGAACGAGTGCTGGCCGTTGGTGCCGGGCTCGCCCCAGTAGATGGCGCCGGTGTCGTGGTCGACGGGCGCCCCGTCGACGGTCACGCGCTTGCCGTTGGACTCCATCGTGAGCTGCTGGAGGTACGCGGGGAAGCGCTTGAGGTACTGGTCGTACGGCAGCACCGCCACCGTCTCCGCCCCGAAGAAGTCCGTGTACCAGAGGGCGAGGAGCCCCATGATCACGGGCAGGTTCCGGTCGAACGGCGCGGCGCGGAAGTGCTCGTCCATCGCGCGGAAGCCCGCGAGCATGTCGCGGAACGCGTCGGGCCCGACGGCGATCATCGTCGACAGGCCGATCGCCGAGTCCATGGAATAGCGGCCGCCCACCCAGTCCCAGAACCCGAACATGTTCGCGGGATCGATCCCGAACTTCGTCACCTCGCCGGCGTTGGTGGACACGGCCACGAAGTGCCGGGCCGTGGCCCGCGGGTCGCCGAGCGCGGCGAGGCACCAGTCGCGCGCGCTCTGCGCGTTGGTCATGGTCTCGATCGTGGTGAACGTCTTCGAGGCCACGATGAACAGCGTCTCGGCGGGATCGAGGTCGCGCACGGCCTCGGCGAGGTCGGTGGCGTCCACGTTCGAGACGAACCGGAAGGTCATGCTCCGCTCGCTGTGATGACGGAGCGCCTCGTAGGCCATGACCGGGCCCAGGTCGGATCCGCCGATCCCGATGTTGACGACGTTCCGGATCCGCCGCCCCGTGTGCCCCGTCCACGCGCCGCTGCGCACGCGGGCGGAGAAGTCCGCCATCCGGTCGAGGACCTCGTGGACGTCCGGCACGACGTCGCGCCCGTCCACCACGATGGACTCGCCGCGCGGGGCGCGGAGCGCCACGTGGAGCACGGCGCGGTCCTCGGTGACGTTGATGCGGTCGCCGCGGAACATGGCGTCGATCCGCGCGCGGAGCCCCACCGCCTCGGCGAGGGCGCGCAGGAGGCGCAGGGTCTCGTCGGTGACGCGGTTCTTCGAGTAGTCCAGGTAGACGCCGGCCGGCCTCGGCGACGAGCCGCTCGCCGCGCGTGCCGTCCTGGGCGAAGAGCTCGCGGAGGTGGACGTGGCGGAGCTTCTCGTGGTGCGCGCGGAGCGCGCTCCACTCCGGCCGCGCGGTGAGCCCGGTGGCGCCCGACACGGTCAGCGCCCCGTGGCGGCCCGGGCCACCTGCGCCCGCGCCGCGGCGGCGACGGCCTCCGGCGTGAAGCCGAACTTCTTCTGGAGCTCCTTGAGGGGCGCCGAGGCCCCGAACGTCTCGATGCCGATCCGCGTCCCGTCGCGGCCGGTGTAGCGCTCCCAGCCGAAGGTGGACGCCTGCTCCACCGACACGCGCGCGGCGACCGCGGGGGGCAGCACCTCGTCGCGGTAGGCCGGGCTCTGCCGCTCGAACAGCTCCCACGAGGGCATGCTCACCACGCGCGCGCGCACGCCCTCCGCGGCCAGCCGCTCGAACGCGGCGAGGCAGAGCGCCACCTCGCTGCCCGTGCCGAGCAGCAGCACCTGGGGCGCGCCTCCCGGCGCGTCGGCGACGACATACGCGCCGCGGCTGACGCCCGCGGCGCTGCCGTACTTCGCGCGGTCGATGGTGGGCAGCGCCTGGCGGCTCAGGACCAGCGCCACCGGCTCGTGCTGGAGCGGCATGATGACGCGCCAGGCCTCCGCGACCTCGGACGCGTCGGCGGGACGGATCACGATCAGGTGCGGCATCGCGCGCAGCGAGGCGAGCTGCTCGACGGGCTGGTGGGTGGGCCCGTCCTCGCCGAGGCCGATGGAGTCGTGGGTGAACACGTGGATCACCGGCAGCTCCATCAGGGCGCCGAGCCGGATGGCGCCGCGCGCGTAGTCGCTGAAGATCAGGAACCCGGCGCCGTACGGCCGCACCTTCGAGACCGACATGCCGTTGAGCACGGCGGCCATGGCGTGCTCGCGGACGCCGAAGTGCACGTTGCGCCCGCCGGGAGCGCCGGCCTCGAGGTCGCCCGCGCCGGCGAAGGTGAGCCGCGTCTTGGTGGACGGCGTCAGGTCGGCCGCGCCGCCGACGAGCCAGGGCACGCGCGGGGCGATGGCGTTCAGCACGCGCCCCGAGGAGTCGCGCGTGGCCAGCCCCTTCGCGTCGGCGGGGAAGACCGGCACGTCCGTGTCCCAGTCCGGCGGCAGCTCGCGATGCTGCATCATCAGCAGGTGCTCGGCCGCCTCCGGATGCTTTCGCCGGTAGTCCTCGTAGAGGCGCATCCACGCCGCGCGGGCCTCGCCGCCGCGACGCCCCACCCCGGCCTGGAAGTGCTCGCGCACGCCGTCGGGCACGAGGAACTTCGCGTCCTCGGGCCAGCCGTAGTTCTTCTTGGTGAGGCGGATCTCCTCCTCGCCGAGCGGCTCGCCGTGGGCCGCCGACGTGTCCTGCTTGCGCGGCGCCCCGTAGGCGATGTGGCTGTCCACGATGACGAGGGTCGGCCGGTCATCTGTCGCCTTGAAGGTGCGGAAGGCCCGGTCGAGCATCTCCAGGTCGTTGGCGTCGCCCACGCGGGTCACGTTCCAGCCGTGGCCGATGAAGCGGGTGGCGACGTCGTCGCTGAACGCGAGCGCGGTGTTGCCCTCGATCGTGATGCGGTTGTTGTCGTAGATCCAGCACAGGTTGGCGAGCCCCAGGTGCCCGGCGAGCGACGCCGCCTCGCTGGTGACGCCTTCCATGAGGCAGCCGTCGCCGGCGAGCGCGTACACGTCGTAGTCGAACATCGGGAAGTCCGGGCGGTTGAAGTGCTCGGCCAGCCAGCGGCCGGCGATGGCCATGCCCACGCTGGTGGCCGTGCCCTGGCCGAGCGGTCCCGTGGTGGTCTCCACGCCGGAGGTCCAGCGGTACTCGGGGTGCCCGGGGCACTTGGAATCGAGCTGGCGGAACCGCTTGATGTCGTCGAGCGTCACCGACAGCTCGCCGAGCCGCTCGTACTGCGGGTTCACGGCGCGGACGCCGGCCAGGTGGAGCATCGAGTAGAGGAGCATCGAGGCGTGGCCCGCGGAGAGCACGAAGCGGTCCCGATTCGGCCAGATGGGATCGGCGGGATCGAAGCGGAGCCACCGTTGCCACAGGCAGTAGGCCACGGGGGCCATGGCCATCGGCGTCCCGGGATGGCCCGAGTCCGCCTGCTGGACCGCGTCCATCGACAGGGTCCGGATCGTGTTGATGCCGAGCTGGTCGAGCCGCGCGTCCGTCATCGCATGTCCTCCCTGAGAGACCGCTGCGCCGTCGCGCGCCGAGCCGGCCACCGCGTCACGGCCCCGGCGGGAAGTGTCCCACAAACCTCCACGCGACCGCCGAAGCCGTGCGTCGGCCGCCGAGCGCTGCCGATCTATCCGGATGCATGTGGGAGCGATTACCTAGGACCAAGGTCTCATAGGCTCGCGCTTTCCCAGGCGGTCATCATGATGCCGGCCGGCGACACCCAGATCACGAGGCGGGGCTCGCTCCAGGCGGCGGGCCGGCCCGACCGGAGCGGACATGCGCGGTGACGAGGTCGTGTACATCGTGGACGACGACGAGCGGGTCCGCCGCTCGCTCGCGCGCGTTGTGGACGCCGCCGGCATGAACGCCGAGACCTTCGATTCCGCGCAGTCCTTCCTCGACCACCGGAGCCCCCGCGCTCCCTCGTGCCTCGTCCTCGACGTGCGGCTCCCCGGACTGAGCGGGCTCGATCTCCAGGTGAAGCTCGGCGAGCGGCAGGAGACGGTGCCGATCGTCTTCATCACCGGCCGCGGCGACATCCCCACGAGCGTGCAGGCGATGAAGCAGGGTGCGGTGGACTTCCTGCCGAAGCCCGTGGAGGCCGATGCCCTGCTGAGCTCGATCGAGCGCGCCCTCGCCCGGAGCCGCGAGGGGCTCGCGCGACAGGCGGAGCACTCGGAGGTGGCGCGCCGGCTCGCGCGGCTCACGCCCCGGGAGCGCGAGGTGCTCACGCTGGTGCTGACGGGCTTGCTGAACAAGCAGATCGCCGCCGAGCTGGGCGCGGCCGAGAAGACCGTGAAGGTCCACCGCGGCCGCGTGATGCGGAAGATGCAGGCCGAGTCGGTGGCGCAGCTCGTGCGGATGATGCAGCGCGTGGGCGCCGATCCGGGGGCGCGATCCCCCAGCATCCCCGTCGCCTAGCGCCGCGGCTCCCTCCCCGCGCCCCTGCTCTCGCGGCTCGCCCTCGCGCGTGGGCGGGGCGGCGGGGAGGGACCTGGGATCGTGGGACCACGCCGCACGCGTCCGCTGCCCCGCTGGGACTGGGCTCCATCCGGGCGCGCGGGGTCCGTTGACCGATGGAGGGGAAGGGCCCCACGACCCCAGGTCCCTCCCCACCGCCCCCCTACGCTCCGCTGTTGACTGCCGGGCTGACTGCTCGGCACGACCGCTCGCACTGACTGCGGTCTGACCGATTCCTGGGGGCTAGGCTGAAGGACCTATTGCGTTACGTCGCGGGTCTGCTCGAAAATCGCGTGGTCATGGTGGAACGGGGAGCCACACGAGCCAGAGCAAGCGACCACCAGCGCGTCGAGAACGAGACCACACGCCGGCAGGGAGGATACGACCCCTCATGCACACGACGATTCGAGCGACGGCACATGTCATGTGCCTCCTCGCCCTCACGCTCATGATCACGGGCTGTCCGAAGCGCCCGCTCGTTCCGACGGCCGCCGCTCCGGCGCCCGCGGCGCCCGCTCCCACGCCGGCGCCACCGCCCACGGCCGCCGCCCCGCCGGCGCCGGCGCCCGCTCCGGCTCCGACGCCCGCCGCGCCCCCCGCGGCGCCGGCCGCCACGCCGCCGCCACCCGCCGAGTTCGCGGCCAGCGACAACCTCAGGGACGTGTTCTACGCGTTCGACAAGGCCGAGATCCGGCCGGGCGACGCGAAGACGCTGGACGCCGGCGCCGCGTACCTCAAGACCAACCCCCGGTTGCTGGTGCTGGTCGAAGGACACTGCGACGAGCGCGGGACCGAGGAGTACAACATCGCGCTCGGGGAACGGCGCGCCGCCTCCGCCCTCAACTACCTGGTGGCCCAGGGGATCGAGGCGGGTCGGTTCACCCGCATCTCCTACGGGGAGTCTCGTCCGTCGTGCGCCGAGCACAGGGAATCGTGCTGGGTGAAGAACCGGCGCGCCCGGTTCATGGTGAAGCCGCAATGACGCCGGCCCGGGAACGCGCGCGTTTCCTGGACCCGGTCGCCATGCGCGTCGCCGCCCTCCTCGTGGCCGTGGCCACCCTGGCCGCGTGCGCGTCGTCCTCAACGTCCACGTCCACGTCGTCGGCCCCGGCGACGGCCGTCCCCATCACCGAGATCAAGATGGTGGCGGGCAAGTGGGCGGGCAACGTGAGAGGCCTCGCCGGACCGCGCGACGACGCCGGCGATTGGGTCCAGATGACCATCGCCGAGAGCGGCGCCTACGAGTTCTCCATCGCCCGCACGATCGGCGTGTTCAGCGGCAAGGGCATGTTCAGCGTCAAGGACGGCAAGCTCGCGATGGAGGGGGAGCGTGGCAGCGGCACCTTCACGCTCTTCGAGCGAGACGGCCGGCGGTTCCTCCGCGGCGGCGGGACGATCGGATCGGGCTCGGGCACGCCGCTGTCCGGGGAACTCAGACCGGCCACGCGCTAGCCTCCCGCGACGGCGCGGCGTGACGCGCGAAGGGCGTCGATGGATCCCCCTCGCCGCCGCCTCCGTCCTGCTGCTGGCCGCGGGCGGCTGCACGCCGTTCGTCGGCGTCGCCACCGTCTCCCCGCAGGGTTACGCGCGCGAGGCGAACGCGCTCAACGGGGACCGCCTCAGCACGGCGTCCCGCAACAACCGCGGAGGCCCGTGGCGGGCCGCTCTGCCCCCAACGGCCTGTGCTACCGTTCTCCCCGGGGCGATCGGTTGATGCGTCAGGACGAAGGACACGTGCCCTCGGCCCGGGCAGTAGCGTGCGCGGCGCTCGCCGTCTGCGTCGGCTACTTCATCGGCGCGAACATCGGATTCATCCTCCGCCTGCCGCCCGCGACCCCGTCGGTGCTGTGGCCGCCCAACTCGATCCTCACCGCCACGCTCCTGCTGGCGCCGCCGCGCCGGTGGTGGATCTACCTCGCCGCCGCGCTCCCCGCGCACCTGGTCGCCGAGCTGCCGGTGATCTCGCCGGCGTCGCTCGTGCTCACCCTCTACGCCACCAACTGCCTGGAGGCCGTGGTCGGGGCGGCGGCCGTGCGCATCCTGAGCGACGCTCCGGCCCGTTTCGACACCCTGCCCCGCGTGTCCGCCTTCGTGCTGGGCGCCGGCATCCTGGGACCGTTCGTGTCCTCGTTCGTGGACGCCGCCGCGGTGACGACGCTCCGCCAGGAGCCGTACTGGCTCGTGCTCCAGACGCGGCTCTTCTCGAACGTCCTCACCGAGCTCGTGCTCGTGCCCGCCATCGTGTTCGTGGCCCGGGACGGGTGGACGCGGGTGGCGCGGGCGCGCCCGGTCCGACGCTTCGAGGCGCTCCTCCTCGCCGCCGCGCTGGGGGGCGTGGCCCTGTTCTTCGCCGTCGGCCCGCACCCCGGGGCGGGCCCCGCGATGGGCTCGCTCGAGACGCCGGTGGCGTTCTTCATCCCGTTCATCCTGTGGGGGACGGTGAGCTTCGGTCCCGCGGGCGCGTCGCTGGTCATGGTCGTGTCGTCGCTCATGATCATCTGGGGCGCGACCCACGGCCAGGCGGGATTCGCCTCGCCGCCCACGCGCGAGAGCATCCTCGTGCTGCAGATCTCCCTCGCCGTGAGCACGATCCCGATCCTCGCCCTCGCCGGCCTCCTCCAGGAGCGGTGGCGCGACCGCCAGGCCCTCGCCGAGCGCCTGCGGTTCGAGGAGATGCTCGCGCGGCTCTCCGGCGCCTTCGTCCACCTGCCGTCGAACCGCATGGACGAGGCCTTCCACACGTGGCTCGAGCGTCTGGGCCGCTTCCTGGAAGTGGACCGGGTGATGCTCCTGCATCGCGCCGACGAGGCGCCGCGCCTGGCGATCAGCCACGGGTGGGCCGCGCCCGGCCTGCCCGACATGCCCACGCCCGAGGTGGGCGCGCTCTTGCCGTGGTCGGTCGGACAGCTCGTCCAGGAGCGGGCCGTCACCTTCCGCGACCCCGGCCAGCTCCCCGAGGAGGCGGCACGCGATCGCATCTTCCTGGGCGTGCTCGGCATCGCCTCCGCGCTCGCCCTGCCCCTCGTGGCGGGAGGCCGGGTCATCGGCGGCCTCGTGCTCGCCACCGTCGGACGCGAGCAGGGCTGGTCCGAGGAGGCCGCCGCGCGCGTGAAGCTCGTGGCCGAGGTCCTGGCCAGCGCGCTCGCGCGCAAGGAGAACGAGGACGCGCTCCGCGCGAGCGAGCTGATGAAGTCGGCCATCCTGGCCTCGCTGAACTCCAGCGTGGCCGTGCTCGACGGCCGCGGTCAGGTCATCGAGATCAACCGCGTGTGGGAGCGGTTCACGCCCGACTTCAGCCAGGGCGCGCACCGGGAGATCGGCATCGGCCAGAACTACCTCGAGGTCTGCCGTGACGCGGCGGGGCGGGGCGAGCCGCACGCCGCCGACGCCGTGGCGGGGATCGAGTCCGTCCTCACCGGGGCGCAGGCCTGGTTCTCGCTGGAGTACGCGAGCGCCGACGAGCGCTGGTACGCGATGTCCGTGGTTCCCCTGCACCGACCCGAGGGCGGCGCGGTGGTGTCGAACACCGACGTGACCGAGCGCAAGCGCGCCGAGCTGGAGGCGCAGCGGAGCCGGCAGGAGCTCGCCCACGTGACCCGCGTGACGACCATGGGCGAGCTGACCGCGTCCCTCGCCCACGAGCTCAACCAGCCGCTGACCGGCATCCTCAGCAACGCCCAGGCCGCGCAGCGCATCGTGGACGGGAACCCGCCCGACCTCGCGGCCGTGCGCGCCATCCTGCGCGACATCGTCGAGGACGACCGCCGCGCCGCCGACGTGATCGAGCGGCTGCGCGGCCTCCTTCGCAAGGGCGAGTCCGAGATGTATCACCTGGACCTGAACGCGATCGTGCGCGCGGTGGTGAAGCTCCTCGCCAGCGACACCGTCATCCGCAACGTCACCGTGGTCATGGACCTCGACGCCGCCGCCCGGCCCGTGAACGCCGACCGCGTGCAGCTCGAGCAGGTGCTCCTGAACCTCCTCCTGAACGCCATGGAGGCGATCGCCGAGCAGGTGGGCGGTGACCGGACGGTCATCGTGCGGACGCGCGCGGAGAGCGACGCGGCGGTGGTGACATCCGTGGAGGACTGCGGCCCCGGCCTCCGGCGGGGCACCCAGCAGATGGTGTTCGAGCCCTTCTACACCACGAAGAAGACGGGCATGGGCATGGGCCTCGCCATCGCGCGGACGATCATCGAGGCGCACCGGGGCAAGATCTGGGCGGAGGCGAACAGCCGCGGCGGGGCGACCTTCCACTTCCGGCTCCCCGCGGCCGCGGCGCACCTGCGATGACGGCCGTCGAGCCCATCGTGTTCCTGGTGGACGACGATCCGTCCGTGCGCCGCGGGCTCGACCGCCTGCTGCGCGCGGCCGGCCACCGCGTGGAGACGTTCACCTCGGCGAAGGAGTTCCTCGAGCGGTCCGAGCACGACGGGCCCCAGTGCGTCGTCCTCGACGTGCGCATGCTCGGGCAAGGCGGCATCGAGCTCCACGAGCACCTCGTGGCATCGGGCCGGGACATCCCGGTCATCTTCATCACCGGGCACGCCAACGTCCCCACTGCCGTCCGCGCGATGAAGGCCGGGGCCGTGGACTTCCTCTCCAAGCCTGTCGACGACGTCGAGCTGCTCGGGGCCACCGGCCTCGCTCTCGAGCGCGACCGCCGCCGCTGGGAGGCCGAGCGCTCCCTGCGCGACGGCGGCGCCTGACGGGGTCAAGCACGTGCGCAACGCGCCACCGGCCCGCGCGCTGTCCGCTACGCCGGACGCGGGCTCCCGCGCCTCACGATTGCGGGCCGGCCGTCACCGGCTCGCCACGGGGGCGATCTGCGCGGGCGGCGCGAAGGCCGTCCCCGCCGCGGCCACGATGTCCATGAACCCGAGGCACAGCTCCTCGCGCGCGGCGACGAACCTCTCGTAGTCGGTGGTGCGGAGGTACGCGAAGACCTCCACCTGCAGCGCGTCGCTCCCGAACCCCACGAGCCGGACCCGCGCCGGATCCGGGTCCACCAGCGGGTGGGCGGAGAGGGCGTCCCGGATCCGGGCCAGCACCGCCCGGAGCTGATCCGGCGTGGTCTCGTAGCGCAGCCGGAGCCTGGTCTCGAAGAGCAGGCGGTCGCGTCGCTGCAGGTTGTCCACGTGCAGGGTGAAGAACTGCGCGTTCGGCACCGAGACCACCGAGCGCTCGAGGGTGCGGATGCGCGTGGACCAGAGCCCGATCCGCTCCACCGTACCCTGCCGCTCGCCGATGCGGCAGAAGTCGCCCACCCGGACGGGCTGGTCGCCGATCACCACGAGCCCGCCGAAGAGGTTCTCGACCGTCCGCTGGGCGGCCAGCGCGATGCCGATGCTGCCCACCCCCACCGCGGCGATCAGCGTGGTCGGCTGGACCCCGACCGCCTCGAACAGGAGCAGCGCGGACAGGGTGACGACGAGGATCCGCGCCGCGCGCTGGATGAGGTCGATCAGCGTGGGGCTGTCGCCGCGGCCGATCGCGCGATGACGGGCGTGGAGGGTCGTCACCTCGACGAAGCGCAGCACCATCCAGGTCAACGCGACGACGAGCAGGATCTGCTGCGCGGCCGACACCACGGGCAGGACCAGCACCGGGAGCGACAGCGCGGGCTGGCCGATGCGGAAGATGGCCAGGGCGAGCAGCGTCCGGAGGGGCCCGACCGCCTTGCCCAACGCCGGGTCGTCGGTGGGGGCGAATCGCGTGAGCGAGAGGAAACGTCGCGTGAGGGGCAGCCCCGGCCGCACCACCGCCCAGGCGATCAGCAGCGACACGCCGGCCAGCACCAGCAGCCCGATCCACTGCCAGAGCGCGAGCCCCAGGATCCGCGTCTCGACGAAGACGGGAGGCAGCCAGCGCCCGACCAGACCGTAGCTGAAGCGCCAGTGGAGGTTGGGAACGTGCCGGAGGGTCTCCCGCGAGAACTGCCAGATGAGGAGGCCGTCGTCGCGCGGCACCCGCTCGAGCTGGATCGACATCGTCGCGTTGTCCAGCTCGACCCGGCTCACCGTCTGCACGCCGCCCCGCATGCCCGCTTCCCGGCGGCCCTCGGGCTCGTCGGCCAGGGCGGCCAGGTCGATGCGCGTGTTGTCGAGGATGACCCGGAGCTGGCGCGCCATCTCCGGTCCCTTCGCGATGTCGGCCAGCGGCCGGCCGCGGAGGTCGAGGTACCGGGCCGCGCGCGCGTAGTCGTAGGTCGCGGTGGCCTGGAGGAAACCCTGCACGGTCCCACGCGGGCTGCCGCGGCCGAGCTCGTCTGGCGCCACGCTCTCGGGCGGGCGCTCCGCGGGGGCGCCGGCGGAGGGTGCCGAGGGCGGGCTGGACATCGGGGGGGCGGCGAGCGACGCCGCCGGACCGACGAGCATCAGGATCGCGAACACGACGAGGATCCGCGTCATGCCGACCTCACCGTCGCCTCAGGATGGACCAGCAAGCCATGGGACGAAGGTCTCATGGTCGGCGGCGATGATTCCGGCATTCTGCCGTCGTCGAGCCATCTCCTGGGCCCAGGAGGACACATGAACTGGATCGCCACCGTCCGGGGGCAGCGTCCCGGGCTCGCCCTCTTCCTCACGCTCGCCATCGGCTACGCGCTCGGAAGGATCCGGATCGGCAGCGTGCAGCTCGGCGCCGTGACCGGGTGCTGCTGGTCGCCCTGTGGGGAACGGTCGTGCTGATCCTGATGGCGCGCGCTGACGCTTCGTGCTCCGCCGCGCCCCGCCGACGTCGTCGATGACGACGGGCGCGAGTTCGCCTATCATCGGCGCGTCAGCAGATCGGCGAGCTCGAGGCCATCGTCCCGGACAAGAAGACCGTCGGGGTCGCCATGCTCCGGCACACCGACGCCAAGTGGGCGGCGGACCTGAGCGACCTGCCCCCGGCCTGCAAGGCGGAGCCGGAGCCCAGAGACCGTCCGGGACGTGCGCGAGCGCATCGCCGAGATCCCGACACGGCTCCTCCTGCAGTCGGAATGCGACCGCCAGCTCCTCACGACGGCGGCGACCAAGCTGGTCAACGAGCACCGCGGCACGATCCTGGAGTTCATGAACCAAAAATAGCGGCAGCCTGAGAGGGAGGACAGACGATGCGACGTGGATCAGTGGGCGCCCTGGCGATCGCGGCACTGCTCGCCGGCATGCTCGGCGGGCCGGCCGCGGCCCAGGACAAGCCGGCCGACAACATGGAGCTGCTCCGTGAGAAGGCGCGAACGGACAAGAAGGTCGTGGTCGCCTCGGTGCTCGAGCTGACGGAGGGCGAGGCCAAGGGGTTCTGGCCCGTCTACAACGCGTACCAGAGCGACATGGTCACCCACTACGACCGCATGTTGAAGCTCATCGACGACTACACGAAGGCGTATGGCACCATGAGCGACGAGACGGCGGCGAAGCTCCTCGGCGACTACCTGTCCATGGAGTCCTCGTACGTCTCCATGCTGAAGGCCTACCTGCCGCGCTTCCAGAAGGTGCTGCCCGCCACGAAGGTGGCGCGGCTGTACCAGGTCGAGAACAAGCTCCGGGCCCTCCTGAACTACGACCTGGCCCGCACCATCCCCCTGGCCAGATAAAGGAGCCCATGATGCGCGGCACACGTCTCGGAGCTGGTCTCGTCCTTGTGCTCGCGGTCCTGGTGGCCACGCCGTTGTCCGCGACGCCCGTGCTCGCCGCGTCCGCGGCGGAGATCAACCGCGACGCCGAGGCCGCCGTCGCCCGGCTGGTCGCCGCCGTGCCCAGCGCACGCGAGCTCGCGCAGAAGGCAAAGGCCGTCCTCGTGTTCCCGAATATCGTCAAGGCCGGGTTCATGTTCGGCGCCCAGTACGGCGACGGGGCGCTCCGGCGCCAGGGCAAGACGGTGGGCTACTACAACACGGTGGCCGCGTCCTACGGCCTGCAGGCCGGCGTGCAGTCCTTCGGCTACGCCCTGCTCTTCATGAACGACGCGGCGCTGGCGCAGCTGGACAAGACCGGGGGGTTCGAGCTCGGCGTGGGGCCCAGCATCGTGATCCTGGACGAGGGGAAGGCCAAGGCCGTCACGACCACCACCGTTCACGAGGACATCTACGCGTTCATCTTCGGCCAGAAGGGCCTGATGGCGGGCATGGGGTTGCAGGGTTCGAAGATCAGCAAGATCGCGCGCTGAGCCGTCCCGACACTGCGACGGGACGGAGGGCGGGATCGCGAGCGGCGGGGCAGGACCCGGGGCGCACGGGGCCCGAATCCGGAAGGAGGAGTCCATGGCGCGCATGGCGGCGGTGCTGGTGACACTGATGCTCGTCGGCGGAACGATGCTCACGGCCGCGCCAGGGGCGCACGGTGAGGAGGCGACGGCCCGTCTCGTCTCCGCCGTTCGTGGCCAGGGGTTCTTCTTCGAGATCGGCGAGCGCCGGGCCCTCGTCATGGGCGCGCTGCAGGGCACGCTCTACGTCGAGTCGGGCGCGGACGCCCTCGACGGGACGTGGATGGTCTGCCCGAGCAGCTTCACGATCGATCCGCTCGCGCAGTCCTTCGAGGCCGAGGGCTACTGCACGATCGCCCGGGGCGAGGAGCACAAGATCTACGGGCGCTGGACCTGCGCGGGCGTCCTCACCAAGGGGTGCCGGGGACGCTTCACGATCACGGGGGGCACCGGCCGGTTCGCGGGCGTGAGCCGGTGAGAGCGAGATCTTCATGCGCACGCACTTGACTGACGTCACCGCCCCCGAGAAGGGTATCCCGCGCTCGCCGATCGGCGCCGCCCAGGAGACGGGGGTCGGGCTCATCACCTTCACCGCCCTGCGCTACCGGACGCCGTGACGGCGGGCGCAGCACGCCCGGCCCGTCACCAGCGGCCGGCGACCGGTCACTCGGGGAGGCTGTTGATCAGGAACATGGCGCCGATGACCGGGCCCGCCGTGGTGATCGACTCGAACCACCGCTCGTAGATCCCCGCGACCTCCCCCGAGCGGTACAGCGCGGCCAGCGCGCGGTTGACGGACAGTCGGAAGGCCGCGTCGTTCCTCCGCATCATGAGCCCGTAGGGCTCGTAGGAGAACAGCTCGGTGTTGAGCGTGAGCTTCTCCGGGCTCTTCGAGGTCCGCCCGATCCCGATCAGGATAACGCGGTCGGACGCGTAGGCGTCGGCGGCGTTACTGTCGAGGGCGGCCACGCCGGCGTCGTGGTCCTTTACGGGCACCACCGTGGCCGTGACAGAGAGCTTCTTCATGGCCGTGTTGAGGCTGGTCTCCGTGGTCGTGCCGGGGATGACGGCGACCCGCTTGCCCCCGAGCGTCCCCACGCCGCGCACCCCCGAGGCCTCCACGATCAGGAGGCTCCCGCCGTCGATGAAGGTCAGCAGGCTGAAGTCCACCTGCTCCTGACGGGACAGCGAGGCGGTGGTCGAGCCGCACTCGAGGTCGATCGCGCCGTTGACGACGGACGGGATCCGGTTCTGCACCGTGACCTTCGCCCACTTGACCTGGAGCGACGGCAGCGCGAGCTGCTTGCCGATGGCGGCGGCGACCCGGGTGCACAGGTCCACCGAGTAGCCGGTGGGCCGGCCGCCGTCGCCGGCGAACGAGAACGGGCGCGACGCCTCCCGATAGCCGAGCGTGATCGTGTTGGTGCGCTTGATCTTCTGCAGGGTGTCCTCCGCCGCTCCCGCCGGGGCGGCGAGGAACAGCGACATCGACAGCAGCACGAGCCATGGGATCACGGAAGTCTCCTCTGGTTGTGAGAGCGCGCCGGATGGGCCCGGGCTCGCGCCCGGGGCCGGCGTCAAGGGACGCGGCCGGACAGCTCCAGCACCTGGCCGGCGCGCAGGATCTCGACCTTGAAGGGGGAGCCGGGGGGTATCCGGTTCAGCGCGTCCCGGATCTTCCCGAGGTTGGGCGCGCTCGCGGCCATCCCCTCGACGGTCAGGATGATGTCGCCGCCCAGCGGCACCTCCTGCCCGGCGATGTTCACGAGCATCGTGCCGCCGCGGAGGCCGATCTGGTCGGCCGGGGAGTCCTTCGCCACTGTCTTGACCATGAATCCGCTCGTCCGGGGCGGGAGGTTCAGGAGATCGGACACCTGGTTGCTGAGCACCACCCCTTCGAGCCCCGACCAGAACGAACGCTTCTCGAGCAGGAGCTGCTTGGCCGTGTTGAGGGTGACGACGAAGCCGAGGCCCTCGCTCCCCCCGCCCTTGGAGATGTTGTGGCTCACGATACCGACGACCTCTCCGTTCATGCCGAAGAGCGGCCCGCCCGAGTTGCCGGTGTTGATGACGGCGTCGGTCTGGAAGAACTCGGCCAGGGGCATGGTCTTGTACACGGTGTTCGGGGCCCAGCGCGCGCTGATGTAGCCCACGCTCAGGGAATAGGAGAGCCCGTACGGCGCGCCGACCACGATGACCTGGTCGCCCACCTGGACGGTGTCCGAGTCCGCCATCCTGGCCACCTTGGCCCCCGAGGGCACGCGCTCGAGCTGCAGCAGCGAGAGGTCGGCCGCGGGCTCCGACGCAATCACCCGCGCCGCGACCGTCTCGCCGCCGAGGAAGTCCACGGAGATCTCGTCCATCAGGTGCACGACGTGCGCCGCCGTCATGACCTTGCCGTCCGCGGAGATGAGGACGCCGGATCCCGTCTCGAGGAACCGCGTCTGGCCGGCCGCCGTCACGTCGCCGCCCCGGGCGCGGATCACGACCACGGAGGGCGTGACGGAGCGGAAGACGTCGCGCACGGTCTGCGCCGTGGCCGGGGGCGCGGCCACGCCCATGACGCCCGCGGCCAGCGAGCCGCCCAGCAGCACACCGGCGACCGCTCGCCGGATCGATCCCGGCTCCCTCATGACCCTCCTCTCGATGGATCCTCGCGAGTACGCCATAGCGCGAGCCCGGCGGCATGTCAATGCCGCGGTCGCGGACGGCGCTGCCGCTCCGCAACTCCGCCTCGGAGATCTTGCCGTCCTCCGGGCCCATGATGCTGCCGCCCGTGGCGGGGTCGTCCTATGGGACCTTGGCCGTACGCCGCGCGGCCGTCGGTCAGGAGGCGGGGTAGGAGCAGGGACCCAGGGCGCGATCGATGGCCTCGAGCAGCTCCCCGTCGTCGAACGGCTTCGAGAGGAAGGCCACCGCGCCCGTCTCGATCATCTGACGCCGGAGCCCCTCGTCGCCGTGGGCGGTGATCGCGACGACGCGCAGATCGGGCTCCGCCACGGCGAGGCGCCGCTGCAGCTCGGGGCCGCTCATGCCGGGCAGGCGCACGTCGAGCACGAGGCACGCGGGCCGGCGCGAGTGGTCCGAGGCGAGGAAGTCGGGCGCGGTCTCCGAGGCCGCCGCGTCGAAGCCCGCGGCCCGGATCAGCCGGACCAGGGCCCGACGCACCGAAGGATCGTCGTCGACGACGTAGACGATGGGACGCTGGTCCACGGGACCTCGATGGAGGAGAGCCTTCCGGTCACGGCCGCGAGGCCCTCGATCCGGACGGGGTTCCCCGCCGGTCTGTCCTGCACGGCGCCGGCGGGTCCCGTCACGGACGATTCAACCGGCGCGGGGAGAGACGGTCAATGAGACCTTGGTCGTGTGGGACCTTCACCCTAGAACGGATTCCGGCGACCGATAGGACACACTCCGAGCGACGTTCAGCGTTCGGGAGCCGCGTCGGGAGGGATGCCCGCCTTCTCGGCGAGCCGGACCAGCTCGGCCAGCGAGCCGGCCCTCATCTTGTGCATGACGCGACCGCGGTGGACCTTGATCGTCTTTTCGCTGGCGCCCAGCTCCGCGCCGATCTGCTTGTTGAGCAGGCCGACGACGACCAGGGCGAGGACCTGGCGCTCGCGCGGCGTCAACGAGTCCACGCGCGCGCGAATGATGTCGTGCTCGGCCCGCTCGGACCGCGCCTGACGGTCGCGGTCCAGGGCGCGCCGGATCGTGCTCAGGAGCACGTCGTCGGACGCGGGCTTCTGCAGGAAGTCCGCGGCGCCGCTCTTCATCGCCCGCACGCTCGTGACGACGTCGCCGTGCCCGGTGAGGAAGATGATGGGGATCTCGCGGTCGGCCTGACGCAGGGCGTCCTGGAGCTCGGGACCACTCTGGCCGGGCATGCGCACGTCGAGCACGACGCACGCGGGCTGGTCCCGGAGCTTCGCGGCGAGGAAAGCCTCCGCGGACGCAAAGGCTTCCACGTCGAATCCCGCCGAGCGCACGAGCCGGGTCAGGGCCCGGCGCACGGAGTCGTCGTCGTCGACGAGGTAGACGATCTCGTCGGCGGCCACGCTCACCGGTGCACCGCGTCAGACCGCCCGCTGACAGAGGACGTTCAGCACCGCGGGCCGCCCGTCCCGCACCGCGGCCAGCCCGCGCTTGAGCGCGCCCGGCAGCTCGGCCGGGGTCTCCACGCGCTCGCCGTGGCCATCGACCGTGCGGACGATCTCCTCGAAGCGCGGCGAGGGCGTGAGGTCGCTGAGCGGGAAGCGGCCGCGCGTCTTCGCCACGCCGTCCGGATGCACGGCGAGGGCGCCCGACTTCACCGCCTCCCATCGCTGGTTGTTGAAGATCACCGTGAGCACGGGAAGATCGTGCGCGCGCTGGACGAACAGGCACGAGAGCGGCTCGCCGAAGAAGTACGCGCCGTCGCCCACGGTGGCGATCACGGTGGCCTCGGGCCGGCCGAGCTTCACGCCGAGGGCGGCGCCCGAGCCCGAAGCCGAGACCGCTCGAGTGCGGCGACGCGAAGTACGTGCCGGGCCGGGTGAAGGCGGCGAAGCGGCGGTCGAGCGGGTACTCGTTCACGACGACGGTGCTCTCGTCCATGAGGTCGCCGATGCAGCGCGCGGCCCACGCGAAGCCGATGGTCGGCTTCGCCGACTGGTCGAGCGCGGTTCGGTCCCACGCGGCGCGGCCGCGCGGCGTGCTCCGCGGCCACCCGCGCGGCTCGCCGCTCCGTCGCGCCGCGGCCGGCATGCCGGCGGACGGCCTCGGCGAGGAGCGGCAGCGCCGCGGCGGGCGTGGCCGCGATCGGCACGTCGCACGGGTAGCTCCGCATCGGGTAGCGCGAGAAGAACGGGTCCACGCCGAGGTGGATGACGGGCGCGCCCGCCGCGGGCTTGGCGAGCGCCGGATACCACGGCACGTCGGCCTCGATGACGACAATGGCGTCGGCCCCGGCCAGCGCGGGGTTCGCCGTGCCCGACTGGTTATAGCCGAGGTGCAGCGGGTGGTCGTGGGGGAAGTTCAGGTAGATCGGATCGGCCTCGACCACGGCGATTCCGCCCGCCTCCGCGAGGTCGACCAGCGCCGCCACCGCGCGAGGATCCAGCCCGGCCGCGGACACGAGGCAGAGCGGCGCCTCGGCGCGCGCGAGGATCCGCGCCGCCTCGTCGATGCGCGCCGGGTCGGGGAAGCGCTCGCTCCGCACCTGCCGGCGCGCCGGCGAGGTGATGGTGACGGCGTCGTGGCGCATCGCGAGTACCTCGCGCGGCAGCGTGAGGTACACGGGCCCGCGGGGCTCGGCGAGCATCAGCTCGAGCGCGCGGTCCACCACCGACTCGAGCTGCACCGGCGTGCGCAGCTCGTAGTCCCACTTCACGTACTCGCGCACCATCGCGGCCTGGTCGAAGCTCTCCTGCGCCCAGTGGATGTGGAGGTCGCGCGCGCCCGGCAGCCCTTCCTCCGTGATGGGCGTCCGCCCGGCCGACATGAGGATGGGCACGTTGGCGCGCGAGGCGCTGATGAGCGCGGTCGACGCGTTGCCCGTGCCGACCGTCACGTGGACCATGGCGGTGGCGGGCCGGCCGGCGCCCAGGTAGTAGCCGTGGGCCATGGAGACGGCGACGAACTCGTGGGGGACCACGAGGGGGCGTGGCGCCGGATGTCCCTCCGCCTCGGCCCGCGCGAATCCCTCGACGAGCGAGGCGAAGTCCGTCCCCGCGTTGCCCAGGAACACGTCGATGCCGCGGTCCTTCAGGAGCTCCAGGTACACCTCGGCCGTCGTCGCGGAGCGAATTGTTCGCGTCGCCATCGCTCGTCTCCTTGCCTCGGGAATGCGCGCGGAACGGCTCGCGCGGCGCCCACATGGTACCGCGCCCCGGGCCTCCCGGTGCGGCCGCTCGCCGGGCGTGCCATGATTGGGCCCTCGACGGTCCACCGGGTGGAGGGGCCGGATCGAACCTCGCGGGAGGCGCGGCATGAGCGGGACGGCGGGCGGCACGGCCATGGCCCACTACCGCAGCGAGTTCAAGGACGACGAGTCACGGAAGCGCCACCTGATCCGGCTCTGGTTCCGCGCGGCCGGCCGCCGCTCCTACGACGGCTGACCCTCGCCGTCCCGATCATCAGCTCGAGGAGGACACGATGAGCGCGATCGACACCGAGCGCGAAGAGACGATCAGCACCCGCGTGGGGAACAAGCTCAAGGGCCGCGTGGCCTTCGTCACCGGCGGCACCCGGGGCATCGGCGCGGCGATCTGCCGGAGCCTCGCCAGCCAGGGGGCGACCCTCGCCGCGGGCTACGCCGGCAACGACGCCGCGGCCGAGAAGTTCCGCGGCGAGTTCGCGTCCACCTACCTGACGCCCGTCAGCATCCACAAGGGCAACGTGGGCGAGCCGGCCGACTGCCGCCGCACCATCGACGAGGTGATCACCGCGCACGGCCGGCTCGACATCCTGGTCAACAACGCCGGCATCACCGTCGACCGCACGGTGCTTCGCATGTCCGACGAGGACTGGTTCAAGGTCCTCAACGTGAACCTCTCCGGCGCGTTCTTCCTGTCACAGGCCGCGCTCCGCCACATGGCCGAGCGCGGGAGCGGACGCATCGTCAACGTGTCGAGCGTGATCGGCGAGATGGGCAACATCGGCCAGGCCAACTACGCGGCGTCCAAGTCGGGCCTGTTCGGCCTCACCAAGACCCTGGCCCGCGAGGCCGCCTTCCTCCTCGCCAAGGCGGGCAAGCTCACCGACCCCGACGGCATCGGCCTCACCGTGAACACGGTCACGCCGGGCTTCGTCGCCACCGAGATGCTCGAGCACGTGCCGCCCAAGGTGATCGAGAAGATCATCGGCCAGATCCCGGTGGGCCGCCTCGGCAAGCCCGAGGAGATCGCCCGCGTCGTCCACTTCCTCTCCGCCGACGCCTCCTCCTACGTCACCGGCCAGGTCTGGGGCGTCAACGGCGGCCTCGACATGTAACTCGCGCGCGATTCGGTAGGATCGCGTCCTCATCGTCGCCACGAGCGCTCCCCGGCCGTCTGCTCCACGCCCACACCCTCTCCGGCGCCCCTGGATTCCCTCCCGCCCGAACGTGCGGGGTCGCGGAGTGTGTTAGCCTTCCTCAACCATGCCCCGTGTCTATAGGCCGGTGACGTCCGCCACCCTCATGCTGCCGAACCAGGCGAAGACCGTCGAAGGGGTGGAGCCGCGGTGAGGGCGCGCCGAACGGGACGATTCGTCGGACTGCTGGTGATCGGCTTGGTCGTCGCCGTCGCGACGGCCTGGAGCGCCGGTGTCGTCTTCTTCGCCGGTCCGGGCAGTCCGCGGGCTCGCGCGGCGCTGGCCGCGACCGTGGGCGTCATCGGCCTCGCCGTCCTCGTGTCGCTATTCGTCCGCCGCTGGCGCTGGGCGGCCGTGGTGGGTTTCGCGGGGGCGCTGGCGCTGGTCACCGGGTGGTGGTCGACGATCCGACCCTCCAACGACCGCGTGTGGCAGCCCGAGGTGGCCGTGCTCTCCTCGGCGACGATCGACGGCGACCTGGTCACCGTCCACAACATCCGGAACTTCGACTACCGGTCCGAGAACGACTTCACGCCGCGCTACTACGACCGGACGTTCGACCTTCGCCGGCTCGACGAGGTCGACCTTGTCGCCGTGTACTGGATGGGGCCGGCCATCGCCCACGTGTTCTTGACGTTCGGGTTCGGCGCCGACTACCTCGCCATCTCCATCGAGGCGCGCAAGGAGCGGGGCGAGGGCTACTCGACCCTCGGGGGCTTCTTCCGGCAGTACGAGCTCGTCTACATCGTGGCGGACGAGCGCGACGTGATCCGCGTCCGAACGAACTATCGGAAGGATCCGCCCGAGGATGTCTATGTCTTCCGCACCCAGGGACCGATCGAGAATGGGCGCCGTGTCTTTCTGGAGTACATGCGCGCGATCAACGGCCTCCAGAAGCAGCCGGAGTTCTACAACACGCTGACGACCAACTGCACGAACGTGATCCTCGCGCACACCCAGGTGAATCCGGGTCACCTTCCGTTCTCGTGGAAGATCCTGCTGAGCGGCTACGCGCCCGAGTACGTGTACGAGTCCGGGCGGTTCGGTCGCGACCTCCCCTTCGACGAGCTCAAGAAGCGGTCGCACGTCAACGCCGCCGCCCGCGCTGCCGACCACGCGCCAGACTTTTCTCAGCGCATCCGAGCGGGGCTGCCGAGTCGCCCCACCGCAGTGCGATAGGCCCTCTTGGAGCGCGGTTCTGATGGTTGGCGCGGTGCACCCACGAGCTCACGAGGCCACCCCATGAAGACGACACGACACCTGCGCATCGTCGTTCTCGCCGCATTCGGCATGGCCCTGGCCGCCTGCGCGGGCACGGTGAGCGCCGCGCGCGTCGATGCGAAGGTCGTCCAGGCCGACCTCGCCCGGAGCGCCGTCACGACGGGTGAGCCGAGCTGGGAGACGCGCAACGTGCTCTACGAGCAGGGGCTCTTCGATGCCTTCGGGGCGCGCCCGGAGGAGGCCCTGGCCGAGCTGCACGGGACCATGCGGCGCACAGGTGGCGATCCCGACCTGCTCTTCGCCCTCGCCGAGCTGGCCTTCCTCCACGGGCAGGCCGCCGCCAGGCCCGAGTACAAGCTCGCCGCCGCCATCTACGCCTACGCGTTCCTGTTCCCCGAAGGCGCAGGGGAAGGGCCAGGGCGCTTCGACCCGCGCCTGCGGCTCGCGGCGGACCTGTACAACTGGGCGCTCGCGGGAGGGCTTGCGTCGGAGGACGGCGCGGAGTTCGCGCCGCGCGGGGGGGCGTTCACGCTGCCGTTCGGGCCCATGGAGGTGGCCTTCGACCGCGCCGCCCTGCGGGCGGGAAACCGGGAGCTGTATGGGTTTATTCCGATCGCGGAGCTGAAGGTAGAAGGCATGGCGATGCGGTACCGCTGGCCCGGCCTCGGGACCCCGCTCGCCGCGTCGACCCGGCTCATCGATCCCTCCAGGCCGGGCGACCTCGTGGCGCCGCGGCTGAAGGTTTCGGCGACCGCCCTCCTCCGCATCCCCGAGGCTCGCCAGGCCCTCGTGCAGGGACGGCCGCTCACGGCCGCGCTCGAGCTCCACCTGGCCTGGGACGCGGAGTCGGTCTCGATCGCCGGCGAGCGGGTGCCGCTCGAGAGCGAGCCGACGGCCGCCCTGGCCTACACCTTCACTGGCATACCGATCTTCCAGATCGAGACGTTCGGGTTCCTGGGTCGGCTCGCCGGCTATGAGCGGCCGCCGCTGGTTTCCACGACCCCGTACAAGCCCGGGCTCATCCCGGTGGTCTTCGTGCACGGCACGCAGTCGAGCGTGGTCCGTTGGGCCGAGATGTTCAACCGTCTCCTGGCCGACCCCGAGATCCGGGCCCGCTATCAGTTCTGGTTCTTTCAGTACGAGTCCGGCGCCCCCGTCGCGCTGTCGGCGATGCTGCTGCGCGAGACGCTGACCGGAGCGCTGGCGCACCTCGACCCCGAGGGCAAGGACCCGGCCCTTCGCCGGATGGTGCTGATCGGGCACAGCCAGGGCGGCCTCCTGGTCAAGATGCAGGCCATCAGCAGCGGCGATCGGATCTGGAACGCCATCGCGCGCAAGCCGCTCGCGGAGTTGCAGCTGTCCGACGCGAGCCGCGATCTCCTGCAGCGGGGGCTGTTCGTCGAGCCCCTTCACGGGGTCTCCCGCGTGGTGTTCATCTGCACCCCGCACCGGGGGAGCTTCATCGCAGCACGCCAGGTCATCACCAACGTCATCCGATGGCTCGTGACGCTGCCGACCGCCCTCACCGGGATTCAGGCGGACCTCATCCGGAATGCGAATGCCGTGAGGGGGCCCGCGATAGTTCCGTCGGCCGTCGACAACATGTCGCCGCGCAACAACTTCATCCAGGGCCTGCAGGAGATCCGCGTGGCGCCCTCCATCAAAGCTCACTCGATCATCGCGGTGCAGGGGGACGGGCCCCTCGAGAAGCTCGATGATGGCGTCGTGGCGTACTCGAGCGCCCATATCGAGGAAGTCGAGTCCGAGCTCGTCGTGCGTCCGTCGAGCCACTCCACCCAGGGCCATCCTCGGACCATCGAGGAGGTGCGCCGCATCCTGCGGCTACACGTGGGTGTGAGGTGACAGGGGCGGGCGACGCGTGAACGCGCCGGCGAGGCGCGGCCTCGGGAGGTTTCAGGCCACGCCCAGAATCAGTGATCAGATCCGAGTACGTACGACCGAGCTAAGACCGGGGCGCGCTACGCCGAGCGGTGGGACGCGGCCGAGCGGGGTCGGCGAAGCACGTGTCATCGTCGTCGGGGATGGACAACCCCGGCCATGGCAACTACGCCGCGGCCAACGCGTTCATGACGCGCTGGCCCCTCACCGGCGTCGCGCACGGCCTGCCCGCCCTCTGCGCCGCGTCCGCGAGCCCGGACCGGAGCGCTCGGAGCCCGCCCCCGTCGCGCGCCCCTGAACCGGTCCGTCGAGGCCCATGGCGCGGCGGTAGGCGGCGCGGATCTCCTCGGGCTGGCCGGTCAGGAAGGGGAACTCGCGGCCGAGGGCGAGCCCGGGCGTGCGCTCGCGGCGCTTGTGCTCCTCGACGGCGGAGTAGCCGTTGACGAAGGCCTCGCGGCCGATGATGGGCAGCCGCACGCACGCGTTCGCCGCGGGGTCGCGGATCAGCGCCTTGGGCTCGCCGCCCCGCGCCACGTGCTCGGCCTCCGCGAGGAGCTTCCGGCGCATCATGATGATCCCCCGGTCGCTCTCGCCGAGATGCTCCTGCGTGCGGTCCGCGATCGCCCCCTGGCCCACCCACGCCGTGAAGTCCTGGTTCATCACGTGCGTGGTGATCCAGCGGCCGGTGCGCGGATCGGTGATGGGGCTGGTCCAGTACGGGATGCGCTCCTGCGTGAAGGGCTCCATCTCGTTGGGCACGCGGTCGAAGAACCAGCCCACGCTGAGCATGCGCTCGTCGTCGATCGGCACGCGCCACTCGAAGTGCCCGCCCGTGAAGAGACAGTTCGGCCAGAGGCACGTGCGTCCCACCGTCCACAGCTCGTCGCCCTCGGCCTGGCCCTCCAGCACGCGCCGGTAGACGAAGCCGTACTCGAACTCGTCGAAGCCCACGCGCAGGTGCCGCGGCGGCGGCGCCCCGCTCGTCTGCTTGAGGACGCGGGACCAGTTCGAGTGGAGCCACTCGAAGTGCACCGGGTCGATCGAGTTCTCCTGGCACTGGAGCCAGTTGCACGGGACCTCCGTGAACACGATCTGCACGAAGCCGTTGGTCCACGTGAACGGCTCCCACGTGGGCACGAGCGGCGCGGGCGTCGGCCCCATGTACGCCCACACCAGGCCGGCCTTGGCCTCGGCGGCGTAGGCCGTGATGCGCACGCGGTCCTTGAAGCGCGCCTCGGGATGCGCGGCCTCCTCGAACGGCTGCTCGCGGCACCGCCCGTCGCGATCCCAGAGCCAGCCGTGGTAGTGGCAGCGCAGCCCGCAGTCCTCGACCCAGCCGTAGGAGAGGTCCGCGCGTCGATGCGGGCAGTGCCGGTCCACGAGGCCGTACCGGCCCGACCGGTCGCGGTAGAGCACGAGGTCCTCGCCCATCAGGCGGACGGGCTTGACCGGATGGTCCTCCAGCTCGGCGACCGCGGCGACCGGCATCCAGTAGCGCCGGAGCAGCTCGCCCATGGGCGTGCCGGCGCCCACCTGGGTGAGCGTCCGGTTCTGTTCGGGACTCAGCACTGGCCTGGCCTTCCGCGGGCGATCTTACCCCACATCGGCGCTGTCACACGGCGCCGCCGCGAGGTCTCCTGCCTCGTCGCCGATCTGGAGCCCGGCGCCGCCGCGGGGTAGCATGGTCGCCGTATCGCACGACGCATCGAGGAGGCGACGGCATGGCGGTGATCCTGGGGACGGGCGCGTACCGCTACGAGGTGGTGGACGACTGGGCGAAGCTGCCGCCGGGCCGCGAGTTCAACGCCGACGTGGCCGCGGTGGGCGTCGACCGGCAGGACCGCGTGTACGCGTTCAACCGCGGCCAGCATCCGGTGGCCGTGTTCGACCGCGACGGCAACTTCCTCCGCTCGTGGGGCGAGGGCGTGTTCCATCGCGCTCACGGCATCCACATGGCGCCCGACGACACCGCGTGGCTGACCGACGACGGCGACCACACCGTGCGGCACTGCACCCTCGACGGCAAGGTGCTCCTCACGATCGGCATCCCGGGCAAGCCGGCGCCGTACATGAGCGGCCAGCCCTTCCACCGCTGCACGCACACCGCGCTCTCGCCCCAGGGCGACCTCTACGTCTCCGACGGGTACGGCAACTCGCGGGTCCACAAGTACTCGCCCGACGGGAAGCTGCTCTTCTCCTGGGGGGAGCCCGGGCACCGACCCCGGGCAGTTCAACATCGCCCACAACATCTGCTGCGACGCCGACGGCCGCGTGTACGTCGCCGACCGCGAGAACCACCGCGTGCAGGTCTTCGACGGCAACGGGCGGTTCGAGGGCCAGTGGAGCAACATGCACCGGCCGTCCGGCCTCTTCCTCGAGCCCGGCGCGCCGGGCCGGTTCTACGTGGGCGAGATCGGCGGCGGGATGGGCGTGAACTACGACATGCCCAACATCGGCCCGCGGGTCAGCATCTACAGCCACGCCGGCGAGATGCTGGCGCGGCTGGGCGCCCGTCCCGCCGGCCTCGAGCCCGGGCAGTTCATGTCGCCCCACGGGCTCGCGGTGGACTCGCGCGGCGACATCTACGTGGGCGAGGTCTCGTTCACGAACTGGAAGAACCGCTACCGGGACACCCCGCAGCCGCCGGGACTGCGCAGCCTGCAGAAGCTGGTCAGGATCGCCTGACCGGGCCGAACGAGAAAGGAGGAGACCGACGCATGCCCCGACGGAACATCCAGCCCGAATCGCTCGCCAAGCGCGTGGTCGGCGGCCGCGTGCTCTACTCCCACGTGGTCGTGGTGGAGGGCCGCCGCACCATCTTCGTGTCCGGCCAGCTCGCCCGTGACCGCGAGGGCAACGTGGTGGGCGCGGGCGACATGCGCGCGCAGATGCGCCAGGTCGGCGAGAACGTCAAGGCCGCGCTGGAGGCGGCGGGCGCCTCGCTCGCCGATATCGTCAAGTCGAACACCTACGTGACCGACATCGAGGAGTTCTTCAAGCACGTCGACGTGCGCATGGAGTACTTCGGCGCGCTGCCCACCAGCACCACCGTCGAGGTTCGCCGCCTCGCCCATCCCGACCTCCTGGTCGAGGTCGAGGTCATCGCCGTCGTCGATTGACCCGGCCATGAGCGATCCGGTCGGCGCGTTCGTCCCCGGCACCGCGGTCCGCATCAAGGGGAAGGCCGGGGGCCCGCTCGCCGGCCTCACCTTCGCCGCCAAGGACCTCTTCGACGTGGCGGGCCACGTCACGGGCGGCGGCAATCCCGACTGGCCCCGCGACCGCCCCGTGCCCGAGCGGCACGCGTGGGCGGTGGCGCGGCTCCTCGACGCCGGCGCCACGCTGATCGGCAAGACCATCACCGACGAGGTGTCGCTCGGGATCCTCGGCGAGAACCCGTTCCACGGCACGCCGGAAAACCCGCGCGCGCCGGGCCGCGTGCCCGGCGGATCGTCGTCCGGCTCGGCCTCCGCGGTGGCCGCCGGCCTCTGCGACACCGCGCTCGGCACCGACACCGGCGGCTCGGTGCGGGTGCCCGCGAGCTTCTGCGGCCTCTTCGGGATCCGGCCCACGCACGGCCGCCTGCCGCTGGACGGGATGCTCCCGCAGGCGCCGCGCTCGGACACCACGGGCTGGTTCGCGCGCGACGCCGAGACGTTCGCCCGCGTGTCGAGCGCGATGCTCGGCGAGGCCATCGCCGCCGCCCGGCCCGCGCGTCTCGTGGTGGCGACCGATGCGTTCGGGTTCGCCGACCCCGGTGTCACCGCCGCGCTGCGCCCCATGGTGGAGCGACTCGGGAAGCTCGCCGGAGACGTCCGCGAGGACGTCATCGCGCCGCCCGGGCTGTCGGTGTGGGCGCGCGCCCAGCGCACGCTCCAGCCCTGGGAGGCCTGGCAGACGTTCCGCGAGTGGCTCGATCGCGTGAACCCGCGCGTCGCCTTCGGTGTGGCGCGCGGTCTCGTGATGGGCTCGATGATCCCGGAGAGCGAGCGCGCGTGGGCAGAGCTGATGCGTCAGGAAGCGCGGGCGCGCATGGCGCATCTCCTACGCGCGGGGACCGTCCTCTGCATGCCCACCACACCGTGCCCGGCGCCACTCCGCGGCCAGGCGATCTCGGCGCTCGCGCCGGTGCGGGATCGCATCCTCTGCCTCTGCGCCCACGGCGGGCTCACCGGCGTGCCCCAGGTGAGCCTGCCCGGCGCCACCGTCGACGGCCTGCCCGTGGGGCTGTCGATCGTGGGCGGCGCGGGCACGGATGCGCTGCTCGTCGGGATCGCCCTGGCGATGGCGGACGCGCGATGACCAGCCGACGTGCGAAGGCAATGGGAGAGGCGCGATGACCGATCTGACCCCGAACATCCCCGAGGTCGTGGCCGAGGTACGCGCGCTGTTCGAGCGCTACGAGCAGGCTCTCGTGGACAAGGACGTGGCCGTGCTCGACCGCACCTTCTGGCAGAGCCCGCACACAATCCGCTACGCCTTCAACGAGCACGGCTACGGCTTCGACCAGATCCACGCCCATCGCGTGCGCCGCCCGCCCGGGCCCGGTACCAAGGAATCGCGCCGCCGTCTCGAGATCCTCACGCTCGGCCGAGACGTCGCCACCGTGAACCTGGAGTTCAAGGTGCGCGGCCAGGACCGGATCGGCCGCCAGAGCCAGACCTGGGTGCGCTTTCCCGACGTGGGCTGGAAGGTGATCAGCGCCCACGTCTCCGCGATCGACGCGTCAGCCCTGAGCTGATCGGTTCGGGCGCCGGACGTCTCCACGCCTTGACACGCCCGGCGGCGGTCGGCAATGTGTGGGCCATGAGGACGAAGCCCGCGACGCGACCGGTCAGGATCACGGGTTGGACGAAGCCCAGCACGATCGCCCGCGTGCTCGGCGTCCCGGCCGCGGAACAGCGAGCGATCCACGCCGCCGTCGAGGCGTTCATCCGAGAGTACGGGCTCAAGCGCATGTACGGTGTCAAGACAAGCTCGGCCAAGGCTCGGCGCGGCCGTGCCACCGCGCGAAAGAGCAAGGCGCCCGCCAAGCGCCGCACGCGCAAATCCTGATCCCCTGATCCGTCTTCAGGTCTTCCTCAACGTCCCGTACGACCGCCCATACGAGCCCCTGTTCCTGGCGGCGATCGCCGGCACCTGCGGCCAAGGGCTCGAGCCCCGCACGGCGCTCGAGCTCCCAGCCCAGCAGGGCCGACTCGACCGCATCCTCCAGCTGATCCGCCGGTGCCGGTACTCGATCCACGACCTGAGCAGCGTCCGGCTGGTCAAGGGCGTCCCCCGGTTCAACATGCCGTTCGAGCTCGGCCTCGCCGTCGCGACCCGGTCCGCGGCACGCCACGATTGGTGGATCCTCGAGGCGCGCCGGTATCGGCTTCAGCGCTCCTTGAGCGATCTCGCGGGCTTCGATCCTCAGATCCACAATGGACGGCCGCTCCGGATGCTCCAGATCATCGATGACATGTTCTCGCGTCCGGGGAAGCGCGCGGTCCCGCTCGTCGCGGTGCTGGACCTGCTTGAGAGGCAAGCCCCCGCCGTCCGACGGCGGTACGGCAGCCTGTACACGAAGGGGGGATTCCGCAGCCTCGTGTTCACCGCGACGACCTTCTGCGACCAGCTCAGGAAGAGCCCGGTCGAGCCCGAGGGATAGGCGGCCTCACCCCGCGCCGCGGAGCGCGCGCCACACGCGCTCGGGGGTCAGCGGCAGCTCGGTGAGGCGCACGCCGGCCAGGCGCGCGAGCGCGTTGGCCACGGCGGGGCTCACGGGAATCAGGCTGCCCTCGCCCGCGCCCTTGGCCCCGAACGGGCCGGCGCCGTCGCCGTTCTCCACGAAGCGGCATGACATGCGCGGCGGGACGTCGCCGGCGCGCGGCACGCGGTAGTCGGCGAGGTTGCCGTTCAGGAGCTGTCCGCCCTCGTAGACCATCTCCTCGTAGAGCGTGTGGCCGATACCCTGCATCACCGCGCCCTCGTCCTGGCCCTCGCACAGGAGCGGGTTGATGCGCCGGCCCACGTCGGCCACCGAGACGTAGTGCTCCACGGTCACCGCGCCCGTCTCGCGGTCCAGGCTCACCTCCGCCGCGCCCACCGCCATCTCCCAGAACGGCGTGCTCCCGCCGAGCGGCGCGCCGGTGCGGCCGGGGGCGACGATCCCGCGCCCGATCAGCTCGCCGCCGGCCATGCCGAAGCGATCGCGGAAGAGGTCCGGATACCCGGCGCGCGCGGTCCCGTCGGCCGTGACCACGTGGCCGTCCTCCAGCCGGAGGGCGGCCGCCGCCGCGCCGAGCCGCGCCGCGCCCAGCCGGAGGAGCTGCTGGCCGACCTCCTCCGCGGCCTCCATCACCGCGCGGCCCGTCATCGTCGTGGAGCGGCTCGACGTGGTGCTCTGGTCGTACGGCGTGATCGCGGTGTCCGGCGCGGCCACGTGCACGCGGGCGAGCGGCACCGCGAGCACCTCGGCGGCGATCTGCGCCATCACCGTGCGCGCGCCCTGGCCCATCTCCACCGTGCTCGCGAGGACGGTGACGCTGCCGTCGGCGAAGAGCCGCACGATGGCCTCGGACACCGACGGGGCGATCGAGGCCTTCATCATCATGGCCACGCCGCGCCCGCGGTCGGCGGCGGCGGCCTGCGTCCAGGCGATGGCGCGGGCGGCGCGCGACAGGCTCTCCTCGAACTTGCCGTCGATGGGCGTCTCACCCGGGGCGAACTCCTCGCCGTGGGCGAGCAGGTTCTGGCGCCTGAGCTCCACCGGGTCGTGGTCGAGCCGCCGCGCCGCCTCGTCCACGAGCGACTCCACCGCCCACGCGAGCTGGGGCACGCCGAAGCCGCGGAAGGCGCCGCCCGGCGTCGTGTTCGTGTACACCGCGTTGCCGTGCAGCAGCACGTGCGGCACCCGGTACGGCCCGGTGACGGTGTACGTGCCCTTCTGGACCACGCGGGGGCCGATGTCGGCGTAGGCGCCCACGTCGAAGTCGGCGAGGCAGCTCGCCGCCACCATCGAGCCGTCGCGGCGGAAGCCCAGGCGCACGGTCACGCGCGCGTCGCAGCGGCGGACGGTGCGGAACGCGTCGTCCGCGGACACGGCGAGGCGCACCGGCCGCGCGGTGATTCGCGCCGCCGCGCTCACCAGCGGCTCCAGCTTGGCGTAGGCCTTGCCGCCGAAGCCGCCGCCGATGAGCGGCACGACGATGCGGATCCGGCTCTGGGGCACGTCGAACATCTTCGCCAGCTCGACCCGCACCGAGTACGGGTTCTGCGTGCCCGCCCACACGGTGAGGCCGCCCTCGTCGTCCCAGGCGGCGATGGCGCAGTGGGGCTCCATCGAGTAGTGCTGCACGCGAGGGAAGCGGTACGTGCCCTCCACGATCACGGCGGCCTCGTCGAAGCCGGCGGCCCCGCGCCCGCGCTCCCAGTCGAACTGGTGGCAGACGTTCGAGCCCGGGATCGGGCGCAGGCTCGACAGGTCGGCGAAGTGGCCGGCCAGCGGCGTGCCGGTGTGGACGAGCGGCGCGCCCGGGGCGAGCGCCTCCTCGAGGCCGGTCACGGCGGCGAGCGGCTCCCACTCCACGTCGATGGCCTCGCGCGCGGCCTCCGCGAGCTCGAGCGTGTCGGCGACGACCGCGGCCACGGGCTCGCCCTCGTAGCGCGCGACGTCCACGGCCAGGATCGGACGGTCGCGGAACGCGGGGCCGTAGTAGGGATCGCAGAACCCGAGGTCTGCTGCGGTGATGACGGCGCGGACGCCGGGGAGCGCGCGGGCCGCCGCCGAGTCGACGCGCACGATGCGCGCGTGGGCGTGGGGCGAGCGGAGCACGGCCATGTGGAGCATGCCGGGCAGCACGAGGTCGCTCACGTAGCGCGCGCGTCCCGTGACCTTGTCCACGCCGTCGAGCCGGGGCACGGACCGGCCCACGACGCGGAGCGGCTCCACCGAGGCGGGCTCGACCTCATCCTCCGGCGGTGAAGGCCGGCCCCCGCTGTCGCCGGTTCGGCCATCGCCGGCCCCTTGCGCCCCGCCGGTCCCGCAGGCGAGGACGGCCTCGAGGATCTTCTTGTAGCCCGTGCACCGGCAGAGGCTGCCGCGCAGCCAGTGCGCCACGCGCTCGCCGGTCGGCGCGGGGTCCTCGTCGAGCAGCGCCTTGGCGCTCAGCAGCATCCCCGCGGTGCAGAACCCGCACTGGAGCCCGCCGTGATCGATCAGCGCGGACTGGAGCGGATGGAGCGCGCCGGGCGATCCGAGCCCTTCCACGGTGAGGATCTCCCGGCCCGCCGCCTCCACGGCGAGGTACGTGCACGCGCTCACGGGGTCGCCGTCCACCAGCACGGTGCACGCGCCGCACACCTGGAGGTCGCAGGAGCGCTTGGCGCCCTTGAGGTCGAGCTGGTCGCGCAGCACGTCCAGCAGCAGCGCGTGCGCGGGCGCCGCAAGCTCCACCGGGCGCCCGTTGACGGTGCAGGCGGTGGTCGCGGCCCCTGGCGCGTCCCGCTCGCTCACGAGTGGCCTCCGCTCACGGCCGACCCCGTCAGACGACGACCGCGTGAGGGTAGTGGACGCGTGGGCCCTGGCCCTGCGCGCGCGCGGCGGCCAGCGCGAGGGCGCGCCCGACGAACACCCGCGTCATCGCGCGCTTGTACTCGGCCGACCCGTGGAGGTCGTCGACCGGCCGCACCGGCTCGGCGGCGAGCGCGCCGAGGTCGGCGGCGCGACGCTCGACCTCGCCGGCGGTCAGGCCGCGGATCGCCGACTCGACGGCGCCGAGGCGCTCCGGCCGCGGGCCCACGCAGCCCACCGCCACCCGCGCGTCCTGGATGCGGCCGGCGGCGTCGGGCACGAGCGCCACGCCGACGCCCAGGGTGGGCCGCTCGTGCACGCCGAACTTCAGGTACGCGCCGGTCGCCCCGGACGGCCAGGGACGCAGGCGCACCGTGGTCAGGATCTCGTCGTCGCCGCGCGCCGTCTCGTAGGGCCCCACCACGAAGTCGGCGAGCGGCAGCTCGCGGATCGCCGCGCCAGCCTGGAGCCGGACGCGCGCGTCGAAGAGCAGGAACAGCGTGGCGAGGTCGCTGTGCGGATCGGCGAAGGCCAGGTTGCCGCCCACCGTGCCCACGCTGCGCACGCGGACGTTCGCCACGTGCCGGGCCACGTCCGCCACGAGCGGGCACGCCGCGCGGACCGCCGCCGACCGCTCGACGTCGCGATGACGGGTGACGGCGCCGATCGCGAGCTCGCCGTCCTCGGCGACGATGGCGGCAAGGTTGGGAATGCGCTTCACGTCGATGAGCCGCCGCGGCCGCGCGAGGCCCGCCTTCATCAGCAGGAGCAGCTCGGTGCCGCCCGCGTACGGCACCGCCTCGCCGGCGTGCTCGGTGAGGAGACGGCTCGCCTCCTCGACGCTCGCGGGCCGGTGCAGGACGAACGGGGGCAGCCCGCTCACGCCGTCACCGCGCGGCGCGCGCGGGCCGCGAACTCGTCGATTGCCTCCTCGCCTTTCCGCTGGATGACGCCGTGCCCGAGCGCGCCGAGCTTGCCCAGCACCTGGCCGTCGGCCTCGATGCGGAGCGCCGCGCCCTCCGGGCCGGGCGCGCAGTCGAGCGTCACGCGCATCACGATCTCGGCGCCCACCAGGCGATCGCGGCCAGTGGCGCGGAGCACGAGGCGCCGCGGCGCCGCGGCCTCGACGATCTCCACGTCCAGCGGCACGTCGAGGCTGATCGGGCCGACGCGCTGCTTCATGCGCGCGGCGTAGCGGCGCTGCGCCTCGACCTCCCGGGCCTCCACGCAGCCGGGCACGCAGCTCACCACGCGCGGCACGTCCCACAGGAAGGTCCAGACCGCCGCGGGCGATGCGGCCATGGCGACCTCGCGGACGACGCGCACGTCATGCGCTCCCGGCCGGGCGCGCGCTCATGCGTCGACATCGGGCTCGAGGTGAGCCGCCGGCTGCCACGGCGGCCGCGCTCAGGCGAGGGCTCCGGCGGGCCGGAGCACCTCGTCGGCGATCATCTGGAGGTAGTCGATCCGCGCACGCGCTTCGCGCGGCAGGCTGTAGATGGTCACGCCGATGCGGTCCAGGCCCATCTCGGCGCCGCGGCGGATCGTCTCGACGCAGTCCTGCGGCGAGCCGTTGATGGTCCAGTCGTCGAGCGACCGGTCGAAGTCGAGCTGGAGCTCCACCATGCTCCGCTCCTGCATCTGCCAGGTCCGGTACATGGCGAACGTGCGCTCCAGGTACGCGCGCGCCGCGGCGTGCGCCTCCTCCCGGGAGCGTCCGACGATGAGGCTCCGCGACGCGCCCACGAAGCCCGGCGTGGCCACGCCCGCGGTGGCGCGGGCGTCCCGGAACACCTGGGCAAGCTTGCCCACGTCCCGCCACGCGACCTGGGGGCCGAAGAACACGCCGTCGGTGATGCGCGCCGCGCGCTCGGTCGCGCCCATGCTCTGCGCGCCCATCTCGAGCGGCGGATGCGGGCGCTGGTACGGCGGAAACCCCATGCGCCCCGCCGTGAGCCTGGTGTAGCGTCCCGCGAACGTGACCTCCTCGCCCGTCCAGAGCCGTTTCATCAGCTCGATGGACTCGGTGAGCTTGGCCACGCGGTCGCTCCGCGCGAGGCCCGCCGCCTCCAGCTCGCGCTCGCGGTAGCCGATGGCCACGCCCACATCGAGGCGGCCGTGGCAGATGTGGTCGAGCGTGGCCACGCTCTCCGCCGTCTCCACCGCGTTCAGGATGGGGAGCAGCAGCACGGAGGTCTTGAGCCGCATGGCCCCGGTCTCGGGGGCCAGCCGCGCGAGCATCGGGAACGGCTGCGGCCACACGGTGGGATGCGAGACCCAGTGCTGGCCGATCGACACCCAGCCGTAGCCCATGCGGGAGGCCGCCGCGACCACCTCGACGGCCTCGTCGATGATGCGCGTGGGCCCACGGTCGGTCGGGCTCCAGAACGGCGTGAGGTGGAAGCCTACCTTCACCGCGCGTCCCGCGCCGCGTCCATGAGCGGCTTCTGCTGCCCGCCGTCGATCTCGATCATGGAGCCGTTCACGAAGTGCGCGAGCGGGGACGCGAGGTACGCGACGAGGTTCGCCACCTCCTCGACCTCGGCGATGCGCCCGAGCGGGATGCTCCGCGGGGCGAGCTGGTCGGCATCCTCGTAGGAGAGCTTCATGTCGCGGGCCATCGCGCGGACGAGCCCCTCCCAGCGCTCGGTGCGCACGGGACCGGGGTTCACCGCGACGAACGTGATGCCGTGGCGACCGTACTGGCCGGCGAGGGCCTTGGTGAGGTTCTGCCCGGCGGCGTTCGCCGCGCCGGGCACGATCTCCCAGTACGACTCCTTCACGCCGTCGTTGCCGATGAGGTTCACCACGCGGCCGCCGCCCTGCGCCCGCATGATGGGCAGCGCCACCTTCAGGCAGCGCACGTAGCCCATGAACTTGAGCTGGAGCCCCTGGATCCACGCGTCCTCCGGGAGGACCTCGAGCACGCCGCCGGCGGCGGACCCCGCGTTGTTCACGAGGATGTCGACGCGGCCGAGCTCCGCGGCCGCGCCCGTCACGAACCGCTCGGCATCCTCCGTGCGCGTGAGGTCGGCGGCAATCGCCACGACCTTGCGCCCCGTCTCGGCGCGGATCTCCGCGGCCGCCGCCTCCAGCACGTCGCGGCGACGCGCGCAGATGGCCACGTCCGCGCCCTCGCGGGCCAGCGCCCGCGCGATGCCCTTGCCGATCCCCGCGCTCCCGCCCGTCACGAGCGCGGCCTTGCCCGTCAGTCCGAGGTCCATGCCGATCTCCCTGTCGGCCTGGCGCGCGCGATCGCCCGCGGTGGGTCGCGGTCCGCCACGCCGGAGCCGTCGACGGGGTTATAGCACGCCGCCGCGGGTCCCCGCCCCGAGCCCTGATGACCCTCGCAGAATGCGGGAACCGCCACGGGCCTCTACAGTCCCACTGCTCGGCATTGGTCCGATGCGCGGGGCTCGACTAATTGGAGATGCTGACGTTCCAGCCCTTCGGGTACGTGAGGTCGGGACGCGTCCCCGCCCTTTCCATGTCCCGCTGGATGGCGCCGAGACGGTCGATCCATTCCTGCATCACGGCGCGGCCCCGAGGGTCCAGCGCGAGGGACGGGACGCTGGCGGTGAGGAGCATGTTGTACGGCTTCCAGGTCCCGATGATGGTGGCGACGAGGTCGAACGCGCGCCGGCAGTCCATCGGCGCGCCCGACTCGGGCGCCACCGTGGGGATGATCCAGCCGATCGTGGAGTAGTCCCACACGAGGTTGTTCAGGACATCGTGCTCGGCGACCGACAGGTGGAGCAGCGTCGCGCAGAGCCGCGCGAGCCAGTCCCGGGAGAGGCCGTCGGCGGGCCGGCGCACGCCGTTCGGGAGGAGCCGCTCGAGCTCGTCGGCCCATTCGCCCACCTCGCGGTCCGCGCGCACCGCCGCGTCGCCGTCGTAGTAGACGCGCAGGTACGCGTCGGTGTACGCGCGCGTGGCCTCCCACACCTGCAGCACGTTGTCGCGGTACGGGTAGTCGAAGGGCGTGGTGGTCGTGCCGCGGCGGGCGAACTGCGCGGGCGGCTCGAAGTCCCACACGTCGAAGCGAGCCAGGTAGTCGTTGGCCATCCGCGCCAGCACGGCAGCGTCGTGCGAGAAGATCGTGGCCGAGAAGCCCTTCGACCCCGAGAGCTGGAACTCCGCAACCTCGCGGTTGCCGATCAGCACCGTGTGAAAGGCATGGTGCAGCAGCCGCCGCACCGGGTGGGCCGGCCCCAGCCGGTTGTTCGACGCCAGCGCGAACGCGGTCAGCGTCGACAGGTGCGTGGAGAGATTGTGCCGGAACGTGGTCAGGTCCTCGTTGATGCCGGCCAGGAAGGCGGCCCGCGCCCGGAGGTAGTCGGGCGCGCCCGGACGGGCGACCTGGCCCGCGCCGCGATGGATGGCCATCGTCTCGAGCGCGCGGCCGCGAACGTCCAGGACCGCGGTACCGCCGGGCGGCATGAGGCCAGGCTGCGCGGGATAGGCGAGCAGCCAGGAGAGGTCGAGGAGGTACTGGTCCGTCGAGGCCGCCCGCTGCGCCTGGACGTTGTCCCCGGTGGCGCGGCGCAGGTACGAGGCGAAGGGCCCCCGGACGGCGATCTCCGCGACGACGTTGGCGCCCGGGGCGACGAGCGCACGCGGCGCGCAGGGCGGCCGGGGCCACGCCTTCCGGAAGTAGGCCGGGTAGACCACGTCGAGGAAGGCCGCCTCGTCCTGGGGGACGGGGGGCGTCGTGGCCGGGGCCATGGCCTCGGCGGTGGCGAACAGCTTGTGCGCGCGCTTCATCCGCTTGAGCCGCGGCGCAGGATCGTCGGACGCCGGGAAGTCCTCGGCGTCGTAGAGCCGGGCGATCGGCATATCCGGAAAGGCCGTGGCGTATGGCCGGAAGCGTACCGCGCCCGGCACCGGCGCCTCGAGCGGGTACACCTTCTGGTCGCGGAAGCCGAGCCAGGTGAAGAAGGCGACGGTCTGCCGGTACATCGAGAAGCGCGTGTCGTCGAGCATGCGCCCCTCCTCGCTACTTCTCGCGGAAGGCAGGATCGGTCTCGGCGCCCTTCCGCGGCTTCCACTCGAGCGTGTAGTATTCGCCGCGGTCGCGGCCCCACGGGTCGAACGCGTTGACGACGGAGGCGAGCTCCGGCGCCAGCTCGGGAACCGTGCGCAGGAGGACGCGCTTGAGCGGCGAGACCTCCATCTCGTGGCCGTTCGGCCGGCCCCGCTCCATCACCGTGCCGTCGGGCCCGTTGTCGGTGACCCACCGGACGCCCAGGTGGCTGTAGAACTCGGGCCGGAAGCTCGACGTGAAGAACCGGTCGCTGAAGAGGCGCCGCGAGGCGTTGAGGATGAACACCTGGAACTGCGTCTCGGAGATGGCGAAGCCGTGGGGCCGCGCGAACTCGGAGAGCCAGCCCACCACCGTGTCGACGTCCTCGACGTTGTCGACCAGGCTGCCGTCGGGCCGCCCGAGGCAGTCGTTGATCGGCGTGCCGTCCGGGTTCCGCTGGGCGGCCGTGATCACCTTCGAGGCGTCGCACCGATGCTGCCCGTAGACCTCGCGGAGGATCCCGACCAGCCGCTCCTGCTCCGCGCGCTCCGGCGTTCCCCGGGCCAGGCGCGGATCGATGAAGTCGTCGAACGAGGTCAGCTGCTGGAGCCCGTACTGGCGGCGGAACTCGTTGAAGCGCGGGACGCCGCGCTCGCGGTCGCGGATGAGGTCGAGGGCGACGACGTCGATCTTTCCCGTCGCGCTCTGAAGGCGCGGCAGCTCCAGGCTCTGCAGGAAGTGCGGATGGTTCTGCAGCGTGAGGAGGCCCAGGCGCTGGCGTCCCATGGACAGCGCCCAGCTCGCCAGCCCCCGCTCCCGCATGGCGCCGGTGGCCCGCCCGCGGAACGTGTCCACCACCGGCACCTTGTGGCGGATCAGGTTGGGGTCGTCGTCCCAGCGGCGCAGCTCGATGAGGTCGGGCACCATCGTATGCAGCCGGTACACGGTGACGAACTCCTCGGGGAAGTTGAATGGCGAGCCGAAGTGGTTGATGCCGCCGTTGACGTGGTCGAGGTTCTCGATGGTCCAGCGGTCGGCCTTCGCCGGGTCGTAGGTCGGCGAAGACGGCGTCCTCCTCGTAGACCCGGCTGCCGAGGCCGAAGATCCCGGCCCCGGAGGCGAAGACCGAGTACCACTGGCCGGCCTTCTTGGCGTCGGTGGACGTGCCGAAGTTCTGGACGGTGATCTTCTCCAGAACCGCCTTCACCCGGTCCTTGCCCTGGACGAGGCCGTGCCAGTTGGCGTTCATGCCGAGGTAGAGGGGCTCGTCGTAGAGCAGCTGCGGCGTCCACTCCGTCGTGTGGATCTTGGCGATCTCCGCCGAGACGACGAGGCGCGCCACCTCGAAGAGCTCGTCCGCCGTGACGTCGCGGTAGCGGATGACGCTCCCGCGGCCGCGCCGGGTTGCGCAGGCCGGAGTCGGCGTCGGGCGTCGCCGCCGCCTGCGCGCGGAAGGCCTCGACGAACCGGTTGTGCTCGCGCGCGAAGACGGTGTGGTAGAAGCTCATCCCGATCGACCAGTTGTCGGGGAAGGCGGCCGCCTCCTGGCCCGCCCACTGGGGATTCATCGGGTCCGACGCGTCGAGCACGGGCAGGTAGCCGAGCCGCTCGCCCGCCCCGGCGCGCTGACCGGCGGGCACCATCAGGAACCTGGCGCGGTCGTCCGGCGCGCGCTTGACGCGGCGGCGAGACGTGTCGTCGTGGCCGTAGAGCTGCGAGGCATCCCACCACGCGGTCACGTTGTTGCTGGACGTCTTGTACGCGCGGGCGAGGTGGGTCCGGCCGCCGGCGGTGAACGTGGGGGGCGGCCCGTCCTCGGCGACGGAGGCGCGGTCGATGCGGTCGTCGGGCCGGCAGCCGAGCTGGCCGGCGACGGCCGGCGGACATCCCACCGGCATCATCTCCGGCGCGTTGGCGCCCTCCCGCAGATGGGAGAACCAGTCGTGGGTCATGAACTGGATCCAGAAGGCGGCGAGCACGTTGAAGAAGGGCGCCTTCTTGTAGTCGCAGCGCGCGTCGGGCGAGGAGCCGGGCAGGCCGCGGCCGTCGTGGCAGGTGTCGGGTCCGGCCTGGGCGCGCGTGAAGAGCTTCCTGCTGATGACCTGGGGATCGGGCGCGAGCAGGCTGAGGCGCTCGCCGTGCCGGTTGCGGGCCAGCTCGTCCCGGCCGAGCTCGGGGAACGTCGCCGCGAACTCCACGTTGCGGGCGAACGGCGTCCCGGAGGATCCCATGCGCGGGTTCTTGATGTCGTTGCAGATGCCGGTCAGCGTGCGGAAGCGGATCAGGTCGCCCTGGCAGCGCTGCTCGCCGTCTCCGCCGACCGACGCGTAGTCCGGATGGCCGCTCGGCAGGCGCATCTCGCTCCACACCTTCAGCGCGCGGCCGTCCACGCCGGCCCGCCCGCTCACGTAGTCCTGGTAGCTCCCGCTGTTGTCGAAGAGGTTGAACTTGATCAGCTCGATCCGCTGGTACTCGAGGTCGAGCAGCGCGCCGTCGATGCCCCGCCCGTTGGGGCCCAGGTGGCCACCGCGCACGCTCCAGCCGGGCACGAGGCTCGCCGTGTCGGCCGTCGCCCAGTAGTTCTGCCAGTCCGTCCACGGGGTGGCGCGCCACGCGACGGCACGGTCTCCGCCCCGGCAGCGCGCGGTCGCCTCGTGCACCTTGCCGAGGAAGCGCTCCGCGCGATCGGTGGCGATGGGGCGGAGCCCGCCCGCCACCACGTCCAGGCACGCGGACGCGTCGTCGCGCCCCGTCGTCGCGCAACCAGTGAGCAGCAGGACGAGCGAGCCGGCGAGCAGGTACCGGGAGACGTGTGACATGGGGGGCCCTTTCCGCGCATGGGAGGAGATCGCCAGGGGCACGGTGCCGCGCTCGGACACGGTCGTCGGCTGGATGCTTCGCCGCTTCATCGCCCACGTCCTCCGCGCGCCGGAGTCGGATGCGCGGTGGCAGGTCGGGCGACCGCCACCGCGGAACTAGCTTACAGTAGCCGCGGTGACCGCGGTCGTCGGGAACGCGTGGGCATCGGGTGCTTCGTGGAGTCGAGCGGCGCCGCGGCCCGGCGTGCCGCGGGCCTAGCCGATGCCCATCGACGTTCACGCCCACTACATGCCGCCGGCCCTGGTGGAGCGGCTCCGGACGGAAGGCGCCCGCCTCGGCATCGCGGTGGTCGACGGCGACGCCCCCTGCCCGGCGCTGCGTTTTTCCCACGGCCTGGCCGTCCGGCCGTTCTTTCCGAAGCTCGTCGAGGACCCGACCGCGCGCATGGACGGGATGGCGCGGGCGGGGATCGATCGCCAGATCCTCTCGGCGTGGACGGACATCTTCGCCCACGGGCTCCCACCGGAGGCGGGCGCGGCCTGGCACCGTCTCCTCAACGAATCGCTGGCGGAGGTGTGCCGGCGCCATCCCGACCGGTTCTCGCTCCTCGCCTCCGGCCCGCTGCCCGACGCGGCGCGCGCGGCGCGCGAGCTCGACCACGCCGTGCGCCAGCTCGGCGCCGTCGGCGCGGTGGCGGCGACCAACGTCGAGGGCACGAACCTCGGCGAGCTGGCGATCGACGAGTACTGGGCGGCCGCGGTCGAGCTCGGCGTGCCCGTGTTCCTGCATCCCGCGCAGCCGAACCCCACGCCGCGCACGCGCCGCTTCGCCCTCAACCAGGTCGTCCAGTACCCCTTCGACACCACGCTGGCGGTGGGCTCGCTCGTGGGAAGCGGCGTGCTCGACCGGTTCCCCGCGCTCACGCTGATCCTCGCCCACGGGGGCGGGGCCGTGCCGTACCTCGTCGGCCGCTTCGACTGCATGCACGAGCGCAGCGACCGCGCGGCCACCGGCATCGCCGCGGCGGCCCCGCCGTCCACCTACCTCCGGCGCATGTACTACGACACCCTCGTGCACGACCCCGCCGCGCTCCATTACTTGGAGCGGCGCGTGGGGATCGACCGGCTCCTGATCGGCAGCGACGACTCGTTCCCGCCCGCCGACCACGACCCGCTCGGGAGCCTCCGGCGCGCCGGCTTCGGCGCCGAGGAGATGCACCGGATCGGGGAGCTGAATCCGCGCGCGATCTTCCGCCTCGGCTGAGCGCCGGCGCCCGGGGGGCCGGGGCCCGGTCCCGCTCCTGTAAATGCTCGGTCCGCCGAGAGCGTCCTACGCGGTGAAGAGAGGAAGTGAACCAGACGCCTTCGGTCGCACGGAGCGCCTTCACAGCGGAGGATGCCATGAAAAAGACACTGATCGGGCTGGTAGCGCTCGGCGGAGTGGGTCTGGTGGGCGGCCTCGCGACCAACGCCACGGCCGACGCGCGGTTCGACCGGATCGACCAGCGGCAGCACGTCCAGCAGGAGCAGATCCGGCGCGGCCTCGCCGTGGGCCGGCTGACCCGCGAGGAGCTCCGGGTCCTGACGCGCGAGCAGCACCAGATCGCGCGCCTGGAAGCCCGCGCCGAGGCCGACGGCCGCGTCACCGGCGTGGAGCGCTACCGGATCGAGCGCGCCCAGGACGCGGCCGCCCGCAACATCCAGCACTTCGTGCGCAACGACGACGACCGCGGCCGCTACCACCGGTAGCCGGACGCCGCGGTCATCCGGCCACCCCTCCGGGCGCCGGCCACCGGCGCCCGGATTCCGTTCGACGCCCATCCCCGGCCCGGCGCCATTCGGCCGAATCGCGACGACCTGAAATCCGGGCGACGCGTTTTGACGTTGTACTCCATGCATGATGGCCTCTGGATACGTCCGAGCCGATGAGCAACGGCTGGGCGCCCGGCGGTCACCTCGTTGACGGCCTCGACGAGCGCTGGCATGCTCGCGGCGTGGCCGCGGACACGCCTTCTCACGAGAATCTGCCCGATGACGAGGCCACGACGCTCGGCGACCTGTTGTACGCGGACCGGAGCCAACCGGCGGTCGCCGAAGGCGAATGGGTCACGCTCGTCCAGGCCGTCGCCACCGGTGACCAGCGCGCGCTTCATGCGCTGTACGAGCGCTCGCATCGCATCGTCTTCACCGTGATGCTCCGGATGACGCGGAGCCGTCAGACCGCCGAGGAGCTGACGGTCGACGTTTTTCACGACGTGTGGCGACGCGCGCCGACGTACGACCGGGCCGACGGGACCGTCCTCGGCTGGATCATGAATCAGGCTCGGTCCAGAGCCATCGACCGGCTCCGGTTCGACCAGCGGAAGAAGCGCGTCTCTCCGGAGGGGGACGCCGCGCTTCCCGGCCGTTCCGAGACGAGCCCCCTGGAGGCGCTCGATCTCAAGGACCAGGGGCGCCTGTTGCGAGATGCATTGAGGGTGCTCACCCCGGACGAGCGGGCGGCGATCGAGATGGCGTTCTTCTCGGATGTGACCTATTCCGAAGCGGCGGTACGGCTGAACCAGCCGCTCGGAACGGTCAAGACGCGGATCAGGTCGGGGCTCGCGAAGCTCCGGCAGGCGCTCGGCGAGAAAGCAGGACAAGCATGACGTCACCATCGCCCCACCATGGCATGGACCATTCGGATCGCGTGCTGCTATATGCGTTGCGTGCCCTGCCCCCGGACGAGACGCGCGTCGCCGAGACGCAGCTGACCGGCTGTCCGGAGTGCGCGAACGAGCTCGACGTGCTGCGCCCGGTCGTCGAGTCCTTCGTCTCCTGGCCGACCGACGTGCTGCGGCCGACGGCGTCGCTGTGGGAGCGCATCACGCAACGGGTCGCCGCGGAGACCGGCGCCGAGCCGCTCCTCCCCGCTCCCCGCCGGCCCGAGAGCCCGGAATGGAAGAACGTGGCGCCCGGAATCGCCTGCAAGCTGCTCGCGACCGACGAGGAGAGGAACCGCGTCAGCATGCTGGTGCGGCTCATGCCCGGCAGCGACTATCCGCCGCACCGGCATGGCGGGGTGGAAGAGCTTCACATGCTCGACGGTGAGCTGATCGTCGATGAGCACACGTTTCGCCCGGGCGACTACCGCCGGGTGGAAGCCGGTACCGTCGATCGTCGCGTGTGGAGCGAGACGGGATGCACGTGCTTGCTCATCACGTCCATCCGTGACGCCATGCTCTGAAGACACGCCACGACCTCAGAGATGACGACATGAGCGACGAGACCACGCTCGCGCGCCAGATCAAGGAGGGCGTCCGACGTCACGACCATCTCTGTCTCGTCTATGACGATCCGCGGGAGCGGGTCCGCGCCACCGTCCCCTACTTCGTCGACGGCCTCGAGCGCGGAGAATGGTGCATCGCGGTCGGCGACCGTGACTTCACGGAGAGCGTCGAGGAGGGTCTCGAGGCGGCGGGCATCGATCTGGATCGGTATCGCGACGCCGGGGCCTTCGCGGTCGCGACCGGTCGCGAGACTTACCTGACGTCGGGGGCGAACCGGGAACGTTCAGTCCGACGGCCATGCTGGGCATCTGGCGGACCCTGGCCCGCTACGCGTCGCGGAGCGGGTTCGCCGGCAGCCGCATGGCGGGAGAGCCGACGTGGGCCCTGGACTCCGGGCACTCGCTCCAGGCGCTGCTCGCCTACGAGGCGCTCGTCAACGACTTCTTCGCGTCGGGTCCGGCCAGCGGCCTCTGCCTCTATCGCAAAGGGCAGTGGCCGGCGAACGTGATCATCCACGTGCTCCGGACCCACAAGATGGTGGTGGTCGGTGAATCGCTCTGTCCGCACAACGTGTTCTACGAGGGCGCCGCAGTCGTGCAGGACGGGCGGTCCGATACGGAGCGAATGCTCGGGATGCTGGATCGCGTGCGCGAGGCGACGGCCCGTGAGAACGCCCTCAGGGACGCGCGAGACGCGGCCGTTGCCGCCGATCGCACGAAGGACGCCTTCCTCGCCGCGCTGTCACACGAGCTGCGGACCCCTCTCTCGTCGATCGTCGGCTGGGCCTCCATGCTCACGCGGGCCGAGTTGCCGCCCGAGCCCGCCCGGGAAGCGCTCCTGAGCATCGCGCGGAACGGCAACGCGATGACGCGCATCGTCGACGACATGCTCGACATGTCCGCCATGCTCGCCGGCACCCTGTCGGTCGCGCGGGAGCGCATCGACGTCCGGGCCGTCGTGAGGGAGGCGGTCGACACGATCCGGCCGAGCGCGACCGAGCGCCGCCTCGCGCTCGAGTCGCACGAGCCGGCCGAGCCGGTGTTCGTCCACGCGGACCCCGACCGCCTCCGGCAGTGCGTCCTGAATCTTCTGAACAATGCCGTCAAGTACACCCCCGCCGACGGCGCCATCGCCGTGCACGTCGAGCGGCAAGACGCCACCGCCGCCATCCACGTCTCGGACACCGGGATCGGTATCGCCGGTGACCGCCTCCCGCGGATCTTCGACCGATTCTGGCGCGGCGCCGATTCGCCGACGGGCTCTCGCGGTGGCCTCGGCCTGGGACTGTCCATCACGCGGCAGCTGGTGGAGCTGCATGGCGGACGCGTGAGGGTCGCGAGCGCCGGCGAGGGCAAAGGCGCCACCGTGACCATCGAGATCCCAACCACGACCTGATCGACTCGAGCCGGTCGTGGCCCGACCCGGGCCCGCGGCGCCACGCCGATTGCTGACCGCGCGCGCACGATCGGTCGCCTGCCCTGCCGCCACGCAACGGTCAGCGGAGCGGATCGACCCAGCGCAGGCTGCGGAAGCGCGCGAAATCGGCGTCGTTCGAGTGCACCTCGCCCTGATGCTCGATGGCCAGCGCGGCGAGCTGCACGTCCGTCGTGAGGCCGCCGGCTGCGCCCAGCTCCCGGAGCAGGCCGAACGTGATCTCGAGATGGCGGGGGCCCGGGAGGGCGAAGCGAACGTGCGGCCGGGACAGCCACTCCTCGACACGCTCCAGCGCGTCGGCCACCGGAAGCGGGCGGTCGAAGACGCGCGGACTGGTTACGAGACGAACGAACCCAAACAGGGCGGGAGCGCCGATGGCCACCTCGCGATCGCCGTTCAGGAGGCCTTCCCACCATCGGCGCGCCCGACCGTGCTCGGCGAACCCCTCGACATGCGCGTAGAGGAGGAGGTTGACGTCGGGCACGATCACGGGCGCCGGCCGGCGCGAAGCTTCGCGACGACCGCGCCGTCGTCGAGGTCATCCGCCAGAGCGTTGAGCTTGCCCCGGTCGAGCCCGGGCCGCAGTCGGGCCGCATGGGGTCGGACTCGATAGGCAGGAGGGCGCGCCCGGGTTGCGCGAGGCGCCAGGCCGCGGCGCAAGGCGTCGTTGACGACCTGCTTGACGGCCTTTCGCTGGCGGTGCGCCTCGTCGGCGACCATCCGGGCGACGTCCGGATCCAGCGTCAGCGTCGTTCTCATGGAGGCATCATGATGCCTCGCAATCAGGCTGTCAAGATGCGCCACCGGCTCGACGACGCGTCCGGCCGCTCGTATTCGGTCACCGAGGAACATGGTCGCGGCCTGGTTCAGTGGCCCTTCCCGATCCGGCGCCTCCGCGCGTCGCTGGCGCGCCGGTCGACGCGCTCCTACGAGGTCGTGCCCAGGACGCCGGAGTGGACGGCGCGGATCTCGACCTCAGCGCCCTCGTCGAGGGCCAGCATGCGAAGCGCGATGGGCGGCACCTCGGCGACGCTGCCGTTGCCCGGGCGCAGCTCGGACACCCACGCGCGGAGCGGCGCCCCGCGAGGGTTCACGAGCTCCACCACCGCGCCCGCGCCGACGGCGAGGCGCGCGGCCGTGTCCGTGTCGAGCCGGAGCGCGCGCCCACGCTCGGTGTCGAGGTCGGACGCCACGGCCAGGCGCACGCGCGGGCGCGCCGCGGCGAGCTCGGCGCGCTTGCGCGCGCTGGCCGCCGCATCCATGACGCCGTCGCGCAGGACCACGCCGTAGACCGCCTCCGCCGCCGCCGGCGTCACGTAGCCCTGGGCGAGGTCGGCGGCCAGCGCGTCGAGCGAGCGCGTGAGCGGGTCGCCGAAGCCGCCGCCGCCCGAGCTGTCCATGATCAGGACGTCGTCGGCCTCGAGGGGGAAGCCGCCCACCTTGCCGGGCAGCGGCGACGGCTCGATCGGCCGGTCGCCCCGGCGCACCCAGAAATGGTTGGTCGCGCCCGCGGCCCCGCCGCTCACGCCGAACGGCGGCAGCACGGACTTCTCGGCGAGCACGGACAGCCGCGTGCCGGACGCCTGGATCCGCACCTGGCGCGAGAGGCCGAGCCCGCCGCGGAACCGGCCGGGCCCGCCCGAGTCCTCGCGCATCTCCGTGCGCTCCACGCGGACGGGATAGAGCTGCTCCACCGCCTCGATGGGCTGGAGCGTGGTCATGTCGCTCTCCGTCCACGCGCGCACCGTGTTGTTGCCGTCGCCCTCCGCGTGGGCGCCCGTGCCGCCCGCCGGGTACTCGTAGAAGATGAACGTCTCGCCGGTGCGCGGGTCGGGCCCGCCCACGTAGCAGTGGTTGCCGCCGCCCTTCAGGTCGCCGGTCACGCGGCCGTCGAGGGCCTGGGCGAGCGCCCCCATCACCGCCGTCTCCACGCAGTACTTCACCTCGACCATGCCGCCGCACGGCGCGGGCGGATCGGCGTTCACGATCGTCCCGCGCGGGGTGATCACGGTGAGGGGACGGAAGGCGCCCGAGTTCACGTCGGAGCCGGGATCGAGGAACGACTTCACGATCGTGAAGGCCCCGGTGGGCGCCATGGCGGGCCCGACGTTGGTGGGCCCCAGGGTCTGGGGCGAGGTGCCGGTGAGGTCCACGGTGATGGTATCGCCCGCCACCGTGACGAGCGCGCGCACGGTGAGCGGCTCGAGCCGCTCGCGCCCGCTCTCCAGGTGCGCCTCGTACGCGTAGGCGCCGTCGGGCAGGAGCGCGATGGCCTGGCGCATGCGCGCCTCGGCGCGGTCCATCAGCTCGGCCACCGCCTCGCGCATCGTCGCCGCGCCGTACCGCGCGGCCAGCTCCTCGATGCGCTCCGCCGCCTTCCGGCACGTGCCCACCATGGCGTCGAAGTCGCCCTTGCGCTCGCGGAGCCCGCGCATGTTGGCGAACATCAGGTCCAGCGCGGCGTCGTTGGGCCGGCCGCGGTCGACGATCCGGATGGGCGGGATGCGCACGCCTTCCTGGAAGATCTCCGTGGCGCTGCCGGAGAGGCTGCCCGGGCTCATGCCGCCCACGTCGCCCCAGTGCGCGCGCACCACGGGAAAGACGAAGAGCTCCGGCCGGCCGCCCCGCCCCGGGGCGAACAGCGGGGAGATCATGGCCACGTCGTTCAGGTGGGTGCCGCCGGTGTACGGATCGTTGTGCAGGAAGACGTCGCCGGGGTGCACGTCGTCGCCGAACTTCTCGCGCACCGCGCGCATGGACCAGGCGATCGGCACGATGTGCAGCGGATGGTCCTGGCCCTTGGACATGGCGACGATCTGGGCGTCGCCGTCCATGAGCACGCAGGAGAAGTCCTCGCCCTCGTAGAGGATCGACGAGTACGCGGTGCGCACCAGCGTGATCCGCATCTCGCGCACGATCGAGACGAACGCCTCGCGGAGGACCTCGAGGGTGATGGGGTCGATCATGTCGCCGGGCTCCGCTCCACCGGCGGTGAAGAGATGCCGATGTCGACTTCGCCGTGCGGGCACACATCGCGCTTCTGCGTACACACGCGGAGCTGCCTCCTCATTCCCTCACGAATGTTCGAGCCGCAGGTTGCCGTGCTCGTCGAGGGCCGCCGTCCAGCCCGGCGGCAGGACGGTGGTGGCGCCGAACTCCTCGACGATGGCCGGCCCGGCCAGGCGCGCGCCCTCGGGCAGCCGGTCGCGCTCCCACACCGGGCAGTCCAGCGCGTCCCCCCGGAATCGCACGGGCCGCCGCTCGACCAGCGCGTCGTCGAGGGCGACGGCGGCGCTCCGGTACCGGTCGGTGGCCGGCTTGGCCACGAGGCCGAACGCGGTGAGCCGCGCGTTCACCAGCTCCACGGTGGCCGCACGGTTCTCGTGGCCGTAGACGGCGCGGTGCTCGCGGTGGAACGCGTCCTCGACGGCGACGAGCGCGGCGGGCCCTCCGAGCCCGGCCCCGACGGTCAGGTTCAGCTCGAACGCCTGCCCGCGATAGCGGAGGTCGAGCGTGCGCAGCAGACGCTGCGCGGTCGGGTCGAAGCCCTCGCGCTCGAGCTGGCCGCGGGCCAGGGTCTCCATCTCGTCGTAGACGGCCGCGAGCACGGCGCCCTGCTCGCGGAGCGCGCCGAGGCGGGTCCGGACGTGGTCGTGCTTGATGTCCGAGGCGAGGAGCCCCAGCGCGGAGAAGTTCCCGGGGTGGCGGGGCACGAGGACGCGGGGGATCGCGATCTCCTCGGCGAGGGCCACCGCGTGCATCGGTCCCGCGCCGCCGAAGGCGACGAGCGTGAAGTCGCGCGGGTCGTGGCCGCGCTGGATCGAGATCTCGCGGATGGCCGAGGTCATGCGGGCCACCGCGATCCGCACGATGCCCTCGGCGAGCTCCTCCACGCCCATCCCGCCGAGCCGCGCGGCGAGGCCGGCCACCGCCTCCCGCGCCCGTGGGGGATCAATCACGATGCTGCCGCCGAGCCGCCGGCGCCCGCCGATCCGGCCGAGGACGATGTTGGCGTCGGTGACGGTCGGCTCCGTCCCGCCGAGGCCGTAGGCGGCGGGGCCGGGCGACGCCCCGGCGCTGCGCGGCCCCACCTGGAGGCTCCCGTCCACGTCGAGCCACGCGATCGAGCCCCCGCCCGCGCCGACCGTGTGCATGTCGATCTGCGGCACCTTCACCGGGAAGGCCCCGACCATGCTGTCCAACGTCATGATCGGCCGCAGGTCCTTGACCAGGCACACGTCGGTGGAGGTGCCGCCCATGTCGTACGTGATCACGTTCGGGGTGCCCGCCGCGGCGCCGACGTGACAGGCCTGGCTCACGCCACCCGCGGGGCCGGAGAAGATCGTGCGGATGGGCAGGCGCCGCGCGGTATCGGTGGTCATCATGCCGCCGGAGGAGCCCACGGTGAGGATGCCGTGCGTGTAGCCGGCGGCGAGGAGCCGGTCCTCGAGGCCGCCGAGGTAGGCGTCCATGAGGGGCTGGAGGTAGGCGTTGAGCACCGTGGTGGAGAAGCGCTCGAACTCGCGGTACTCCGCCACCACGTCCGCCGAGCAGGACACGGGCCAGCCGGGGCGCTTGCCCTTGGCGAGATCGGCCACCGCGTGCTCGTGCGCGGGGTTCAGGTACGCGTGGAGGAGGCAGACGGCGACCGCCTCCGCGCCGGCGTCGAGGGCGGCGTCCAGCGCGCGGTCGACGCTGGCGGGGTCGAGCGGCACGAGCACCGAGCCGTCGGCGGCGAGGCGCTCCGCCACCTCGAAGCGGTGGCGTCGCTCCACCACGGGCTTGGGCCGCACGAACGTCGGCACGAACAAGGCGGGGATGTTGCGCTTGGTGCGCCCGATCTCGATGAGGTCGCGGAAGCCGGCGGTGGTGAGGACGGCGACGCGCGCGCCGCGCCGCTCGAGCACGGCGTTGGTGCCCACGGTAGTGCCGTGGACCACACGCCGCACGTCGGCGCTCGCGATGTGAAGCGCGGCGAGGCCGGCGAGGACCGCGCCCGCCTCGCGCTGCCGCTGGGACGGGACCTTGGTGACGACGACCCGGCCCGTCGTCTCGTCGATCGCGGTCAGGTCGGTGAAGGTGCCACCAACGTCGATGCCGATGAGGAACACGGTTCAGCGATGATAGCAGACGCGCGCGGCGCCGCCCGTCGCGGAGGCGCCGCCGCCGCGGCCGGCGAGCGCGGAGCGCCGTCGCGAGGACGGGCGCAGCGGCCGGCCGGCGTCAGGCCGGTCGCCAGGTCGGGCCGTCCAGGTCGGGGAAGGTGACCTTGCACATGCCGGGGTCGATCCCGTCGACGCGGGCGCGCCCCTTCATGTCGAGCCGTCCCTCCGCGAGCGTGGTGCCGTCGGGGAGCGTGATGCGATAGTGCTCGCCGGCGACCGGCTTCCCCTGCTCGTCGATCAGCTCGATCTCGATCCAGTGCGGCTTCTTCTTCGCGTCCGGCGACTCCGGATCGTGCCACGGCGCGTTCTTGGCGTTGAGCTCCGCCGCGGTCATGGCCTCCCGCTGGCGGCGGTACGACTCGTCCATGCTCCCGGGCTCGGCGTTGTCGGCGATCTCCGCCACCAGCGGGGCCATCGGGCCCATGGGCGGGACGGGCGTGGGTGGCAGTGGCGCTCCCCCGCTGTTGATGAGGACCGTGGGGCCCACGATCTGCACGCCGGCGGGAGAGAGGGTGATGAAGCTCCCCCCGCACGAGATGGTCAGCCCTACCGTCCCCTGGAGGACCGCCTGCATCGCCTGGAGCGTGTAGTTGCCGGTCACCTGCTCGTGGTGGTTCGCCTTGAACGCCTCCCCGACGTCCATCGTGACGGTGAAGGAATGCGTGCCCGTGACGCTGACCGCCTGGTCGCCGCCCACCTTCAGGTTGTGGGCGCGCTTGACCTCCTCGATGAGGTCGCGCTTCACCACGATGTGCTCGTCGCGGGTCACCTCCTCGACCTTGTCGCGCTTCACCACGAGGTGCCGGTCGTTGCCGATCCACTCGCGGCGGTCGTTCTTGATCCGCACGTCGAGGTCCTTCTCGCCGTGCACGAACACCTGCTCCTCGCCCTTCTTGTCCTCGATGCGCATCTCGTTGAAGCCGTTGCCGCCGAGGCTCGAGTTCGACTTGAAGATGACCGTCTTGGTCTTGTGCTCGGCGAGGGGATACGGGGGCATCTCGAGGCCGTTGTACACCGCCCCGATGACGATGGGCCGGTCAGGATCGCCCTCGAGGAAGTCGACGATGACCTCCTGGCCGATCCGCGGGATGAACACCATGCCCCAGCGTTTGCCCGAGAGGTTCTGGGACACGCGGATCCAGCACGAGCTGTTCTCGTCGCCCTTGCCGTAGCGGTCCCAGTGGAAGAGCACCTTGATGCGCCCGTACTTGTCGCAGTAGATCTCCTCGCCGTCCGGCCCCACCACCATCGCGGTCTGGGTGCCCTTCACGGTGGGGCGGGGGGTGAGGCGCGCGGGCCGGAACTGCTGCTTGCTCTGGAGCGCGTTGAAGCCGCAGAAGAACGTCACCGCCTCCTCGGACGTGGTCTCGTACGCGTTGTCCCGCATGTCCCACCGCGCGCTCACGATCAGGTACTCCCGGGCCTGGTCCTCGCGGGGGGCGTTGGTGAGCGTGAAGAGGTGGCCCACCACGACGTCGCGGACGTTGCACTCGGCCTCGGCACGGTCGAACTGCGTGTGGAACTCGTCGATCCGCGTCTTGACGTAGTGCTCACCGTCCGCCATCTCGTAGTACTCGCCGGGCCAGTCGTACACCTCGTAGCGGGCGCGCTCGTGCGGCTGGGCGAGGCGCGCCTTCACCTCGAGCTCCACCTTCGGCCTGGTGAAGTCGTAGTCGTCGGTGACGGCCTCCCCGGGCTGCAACTCCTCCGTGGGCACCCAGTGGTGGATGTACTCGGGGTCGACCCGCACCTGCCGGCCCGGGGGATAGAACGCGATGGTCGGCCGGCCGGGAATCGCCACGTGGGCGGCGGAGGCGTCCACGATCTTGAGCACGTGCTGGTCGGCCTGGTGCTCGAAGTGGTAGTACATCCCCTCCTCCTCCATGAGGCGGCTCACGAAGGCGAAGTCGGTCTCGCGGTACTGGACGCAGTACTCGCGCTTGGCGTAGGTCCCGGTGAGCGACTCCTCGTACACCGCCACGTCCTTGTGGTCGGCGAAGACGTCCTTGATGATCTCGATCGGCGTCTTGTCCTGGAAGATCCGGCAGTCCGCCGTGCGGGTGAGGAACCACAGCCACGGCTGCACCCGCATGCGGTACTCGTAGTAGCGCCCGACCATCGCGCCCGCGGCGAACCGCGTGACGTACCCGTGAATGTGCCGGCGCTCGCCGTTGGCCAGCTCCACCGACACCGAGACGTCGCGGCCGAGCAGCTTGCCCGGGGCGATGGCGGGATCCGTGGACAGCGCGAGGAGGTCGTACTCGAACAGCCGCGACAGCTCCTCGCGGCCGCGCAGGGCGCGGAACAGCAGCACGTCCTTGCCGAGCGGCGTCGTCAGCTCGAAGACGCGGGCCATGGCCGCCTCAGGCCGCCCGATCGCGGGAGGACGTCATCCCGCGGCCTGCGCGCACCCGTCCGCGCGCGCCAGGAGCTCGTCCACCGCCGCCGCCAGCTCCTTCAGGTCGAGCGGCTTGTGGACGAGCCGGCCCACGCCCGTGCGGATGCGGGAGAACATCGCGAGCGAGGCCTGGTCGAGGACGTCCGCGCCGCCCGCCGACACCACGATCACGGGAACGTCGGGCTGGGACCGCTTGAGGCTCGCCAGCACCTCGAGCCCGCTCATCCGGGGCATGAAGATGTCGAGGATGATCAGGTCGGGCCGGCGCTCGTTGCTCAGGCGAAGGCCCTCCTCGCCGTCGCCCGCCGTGGTCACGTCGTAGCCGCGCTCGCGGAACAGGTGCTGGAGCATGCCGCGGATGTCGGGGTCGTCGTCGATCACCATCAGCGATCGGTTGGCGGTGCCTGTCGTCATGTCCGTCTCCGACCCGAGGGGAAGATGCCCGATCCGTGACCGTCACGCCACGAAGGGCATTCTGGGCCGCGAGACGCGGCGGCGTCAAGGGCGCCGCGCCCGCGGCGCGGCAGCGATCCGTGAGACCATCGGTGAGCGGGCGCGCCCGATGGGACGCAAGCGAGCGAAGAGACCCGGCACTCCGGCGGCGCCTCCCGGCGACCCCGACGCCCTCGCGCGCGCCATCGATCATCACCGCGCGGGCCGGCTCGACGAGGCCGAGGACGTCTACCGGCGCGTCCTCGTCGCGCGGCCGCGCGACCCCGACGCGCTCCACTACCTGGGCGTCCTGAGCCACCAGCGCGGCCGGGGCGAGGAGGCGGTCGCGCTCATCCGCCGGGCCGTCGGGGCCGCGCCGGACTACGCCGACGCGCACACCAACCTCGGCAACGTGCTCAAGGAGCTGGGCCGCCTCGAAGAGGCCGCCGCGTCCTACCGGCGCGCGCTCGAGCTGTCCCCGCATCACGCTCCGACCATCAGCAATCTCGGGGCCACGCTCCGGGCCCTGGGCCGGCTCGACGAGGCGGTGGCCCAGCATCGCCGCGCGCTCGAGCTGGCGCCGCGGTCGGCCACCGCACACCTGAACCTCGGCAACGCGCTGCGCGAGCGGGGTGACCTGGACGGGGCGATCGCCGCCTTCTTCGCGGCCGTCGAGATCCAGCCGAGCATCGGCGCGTACCAGGGGCTCGGCCGCGCCCTCTACCGCGCCGGACGGAGCGCCGAGGCCATTGGCGTCTTCCAGGCGTGGCTCCAGCAGGAGCCAGGCAACCCGATCGCGCTCCATATGCTCGCGGCGTGCTCGGGGCACGACGTGCCGGCGCGCGCGTCCGACGGCTACGTGCAGCGGATCTTCGACGACATGGCGGAGGGTTACGACGATCACCTGCGCGATCTCGGGTATCGCGGACCCGAGCTCGCCCGCCAGGCCCTCGCCACCGCCGCCGGATCCCCTCGCCGGGCGCTCGACGTGCTCGATGCCGGATGCGGCACCGGCCTGTGCGGCGCGGTCCTCCGGCCGTATGCCCGCCGCCTCGCGGGCGTGGACCTGTCCGATTCCATGCTGGCCCGGGCCCGCGGCCGCGGCGTGTACGACGAGCTCGTGGCGGCGGAGCTCACCGCGTACCTCGCCGGCCACGCGCGGGCCTTCGACCTCGTCCTGGTCGCCGATACCCTGGTCTACTTCGGCGACCTCGCTCCCGTGCTCGCGGCCGCCGCTGGGGCGCTGCGGCCCGACGGCCTCCTCGTGTTCACGGTGGAGAGCGCGGACGAGGAGGGCGATGCCCCGCCCGAGGGCTACCGGCTGAACGTGCACGGGCGCTACAGCCACGCGGCGGCCTATCTGCGCGAAGCGCTCGCCGCCTTCACGGCCGTCTCGATCCTTCCCGCCACCCTCCGGCACGAGGTCGGACGGCCGGTGGCGGGCTATGTGGTGACGGCCCGCGCCGCCTGACCCGTGACGGCGGCGCCATGCCCGGATCGGGCTCGCTGGACTTCCGGCATTCTTCCGCCGCACGGGATCCTTCCTGACCGGGCTCTCCCGAGATTCGCTGGTTTCGGCGCCGGCGCAGTGGCCCGCGGCCCGGCACCCGCGATGCATGCGTGAAGGGCCCAGCGGGCCCTATGTGTGCAGAAATCTGCGCCCTTGACAGGGTAGGGCCCCGGGGGATAGCTTCGGCGAGCGGGTCTTAGCGGGTTGTTACCGAGGGGACGGCCATCGTCAACCTAGATACGCTTTTGCAGGAAGCCAGCGAAGCACCCCCCTGTGGGCCGAACCTCGAGCACGACCTCTCGTTCTTCGAGCTCGAGGAGGCGGCGCGGGCCAAGCCCGAGCAGAGCATCGGCGACGCCGTCAAGCCGGGCGAGGAGCCGAAGTGGTCCCAGGTCGTCGAGCTCTCGCAGGCGATTCTCGGGCGCAGCAAGGATCTCCGCGCAGCCATCTACCTGACGCGAGGTCTCGTGCGGACCGAGGGCATCACCGGGCTCACCGTTGGGCTCGGGCTCGTCCACGGGCTGCTCGAGCGCTACTGGGACAATGTCCATCCGCTGCTCGAGGCGGAGATGGACAACGACCCCACCGAGCGCCTCAACGCGCTCACTCCCCTGGCCGACGTTCGAGACCCTCGTCAAGGACATCCGCGACAGCGACCTCGTGAGCTCGCGCGTGCACGGGCGGCTCCAGGCCCGCGAAGTGGAGATCGCGCTGGGCCGGCTCGTGCCGGTCGCGACCGCCGACGCCGGGCCGACCAGGCCGCTCCACGAGGTGCATGCGCTGATCGCCGCCGCGTTCGCCGAGGACCGGACGGTGCCGACGGCGCTCCGCGAGGGCCAGGACCACGTCACGGCCATCCAGACGCTGGTGGCCGACCGCGTCGGCGCCGAGCGCTCCGTGGACCTCAAGCCGCTCACCCAGACCCTCGGCAGCCTCATCGAGGCCTGCGATGTGGCGCTGGGCGTGGGCAACGCCGCCGGCGAGGGCTCGGAGGAGGAGACGAACGGCGGCCCAACGGTGATCAAGGGCGAGCTCCGGAGCCGGCAGGAGGCGATCCGTGCCCTCGATCTGGTCTGCCGCTACCTGGAGCGCCACGAGCCGACCAACCCCGCGCCGCTGTTCATCCGGCGGGCCCAGCGGCTGATGACGAAGAACTTCATGGACATCGTGAAGGATCTGCTGCCCGACAGCCTGGCCAACCTCGAGCGGCTGACCGGCGAGCCGGAGACCAAGTAGGGCTCACGCCCCAAGGAGGTACGAGATGGCACGAGCGAGCAGCCAGAAGTTCATCGCGCGCAACCGCGCGCCCCGGGTCCAGATCGAGTACGACGTGGAGCTCTACGGAGCGGAGAAGAAGATCCAGCTCCCGTTCGTGATGGGGGTCATGGCCAACCTGTCGGGCAAGCCCGCGGAGGCGCTCCCCGACGTGGCCGACCGGAAGTTCCTCGACGTCGACATCGACAACTTCGACCAGCGCCTCAAGGCCATGAAGCCCCGGGTCGCCTTCCAGGTGCCGAACACCCTCACCGGCGACGGCAACCTGATGGTCGATCTGACGTTCGACAGCATGGACGACTTCTCGCCCGCCGCGGTGGCCCGGAAGGTCGACTCCCTGCGCAAGCTCCTCGAGGCGCGCCAGCAGCTGTCGAACCTGCTCACCTACATGGACGGCAAGACCGGCGCCGAGTCGCTGATCCGGCAGCTGCTGCAGGATCCCGCGCTCCTCCAGGCGCTCGCCTCCACCCCCAAGCCCGAGGCCGCGGCGGAAGCCGGGCCCCCGGCGTAGCGGAGAGGGCAGGCCATGGCGACACAAGAACAGTCCGGCGGCCAGGCAAAGGGGGTCGAGGTCTCAGAGCTGGGGTCGCTCCTCCAGAAGGAGTTCAAGCCGCGCTCCGATGCCGCCAAGGAAGCGGTCGAGACCGCCGTCCGCACGCTCGCCGAGCAGGCCCTGTCGCAGAGCACGGTGATCTCCTCGGACGTGATCGCGACGATCGAGTCGATCATCGCCGCGCTCGACAAGAAGCTGTCCGAGCAGGTCAACCTGATCATGCACCACAAGGACTTCCAGGAGCTGGAAGGCGCCTGGCGCGGTCTCGCCTACCTGGTGAACAACACCGAGACCGACGAGATGCTGAAGATCCGCGTGATGAACATCTCCAAGGCCGACCTCGCCCGGAACCTCCGCCGCTACAAGGGCACGGCCTGGGACCAGAGCCCGATCTTCAAGAAGGTGTACGAGGCCGAGTACGGCCAGTTCGGCGGCGAGCCGTTCGGGGCCATCGTCGGCGACTACGCGTTCGACCACACCCCGCCCGACGTGGAGCTCCTGAGCTCGATGGCGCAGGTCGGCGCCGCGGCACACTGCCCGTTCATCGCGGGCGTTTCGCCCACCCTGATGCAGATGGGGAGCTGGCAGGAGCTCGCCAACCCCCGCGACATCACCAAGATCTTCAGCACCCCGGAGTACGCGCCGTGGCGCTCGCTCCGCGACTCCGAGGACTCGCGCTACATCGGCCTCGCCATGCCCCGCTTCCTGGGCCGCTATCCCTACGGCAAGGCCAACCCCGTCGAGGAGTTCGACTTCCAGGAGGAGACCGAGGGCGCCCACCACGACAAGTTCACGTGGGTGAACTCGGCCTACGCCATGGCCGTGAACATCACGCGATCGTTCAAGCTCTACGGCTGGTGCTCGCGCATTCGCGGGGTGGAGTCGGGGGGCGCCGTCGAGGGCCTGCCCGTGCACACCTTCCCGACCGACGACGGCGGCGTGGACATGAAGTGCCCCACGGAGATCGCCATCAGCGACCGCCGCGAGGCCGAGCTCGCCAAGGCCGGCCTCATGCCGCTCCTGCACAGGAAAAACACGGACATCGCCGCGTTCATCGGCGCGCAGTCGCTGCAGAAGCCGGCGGAGTACACCGATCCCGACGCGACGGCCAACGCCAACCTGTCGGCGCGGCTGCCGTACCTCTTCGCGGCCAACCGCTTCGCGCACTATCTCAAGTGCATCGTGCGCGACAAGATCGGCTCCTTCCGCGAGCGCAACGACATGCAGACGTGGCTGAACAACTGGATCACGCAGTACGTGCTGAGCAACCCCGGTTCGGCGGGCGAAGAGACGAAGGCCCAGTACCCACTGGCCGCCGCCGAGGTGACGGTCGAGGAGGTCGAGGGCAATCCCGGTTACTATCGGTCGCGGTTCTACCTCCGGCCGCACTATCAGCTCGAGGGCTTGAGCGTGTCGCTGCGCCTGGTCTCCAAGCTTCCGTCGGTGAAGAGTGGCGGATGATTTGCAACGCGGAGTGAGCAGTCAGCGCGCGGTCGGGAGCCGCACGCAACCCTGAACAAGCAGGACGACCAAAAGGAGGCGGGGCGCCATGGCAGTGGACATCTTCATCAAGATCGGTGACGTGAAGGGCGAGGCGAAGGATGCCGTGCACAAGGGGGAGATCGACGTGCTCGCGTGGAGCTGGGGCATGAACCAGCCGGGCTCGGGTCACGTCGGAGGCGGTCTCGGCACGGGGAAGGTCAACGTGCAGGACCTGTCCTTGACGAAGTACATCGACCTGTCGTCCCCCGACCTCATGCTGGCGTGCTGCAACGGCAAGCACTACCCCGAGGCGAAGCTCACCGTGCGGAAGGCCGGTGAGAACCCCCTCGAGTACCTCGTGATCAAGTTGACGGACGTGATGATCACCTCCGTGTCGACGGGGGGCTCGGGCAGCAACGACCGGCTGACCGAGAACGTCTCGCTCAACTTCGCGAAGGTGAACGTGGACTACGTGGAGCAGCTCGCCGGCGGCGGCAAGGGTGGCACGCCGAAGATGGGCTGGGACGTCGAGGCCAACAAGAAGCTGTAGGTTCTCCGCGCACGGCCGGCGCCGCCCGGGCTGGGAATCGGCCCGCGGCGGCGCCGGCGACGCGCCAGGATCCCCTGCCATGCCTGCCGAGGAAAGCCTCCGTGACGGCCGTGTGAAGGACGCGCTGACCGAGCTGCAGGATCAGGTCCGCAAGGACCCCGGCAACTCGGGCTACCGCGTCTTCCTCTTCCAGCTCCTGTGCGTGCTCGGCGACTGGGACCGGGCGCGGGATCAGCTCAAGGTGCTGGCCGACCTCGACGCCGGCTCCCTCGCCCTCGTCCACGTCTACGGCGCGGCGGTGAGCTGCGAGGAGCTGCGGCGCGACGTGTTCGCGGGCACGCGCACCCCGCTCGTGCTCGGCGAGCCGCTGCCGTGGCTGGCTCTCCTCTTCCAGGCGCTGGCCACGACCGGGCCCGACGCCGCGGTCAGGGCCAAGACGATCCGCGCCGAGGCGTTCGAGCAGGCGGTGGCGGTGCCCGGCGCGGTCGACGGCAAGGAGTTCGAGTGGATCGCCGACGCCGACCCGCGGGTGGGACCGGTGTGCGAGGCGATCATCGACGGCCGCTACTACTGGGTGCCGTTCGAGCGCATCCAGGCGGTGACGATCGAGGCCCCCTCCGCGCTGCGCGACAAGGTGTGGGCGCCCGCCACCCTGACCCTCGCCAACGGTGGCCAGACGGCGGCCCTCCTGCCCGCGCGCTACCCGGGCTCGGAGGCTTCCGGCGACGGTCTCATCCAGCTCGCGCGGAAGACGGAGTGGGACGAGGTCGCCCCCGAGACGTTCTACGGGCGCGGGCAGCGGATGCTCGCGACCGACACCGAGGAGTACAGCCTCCTCAACGTCCGGCGCATCGACCTCCGGGGAGTGCCTGAATGACGGGACGACGTTGCGCGTGTACGCAGAACCGCGATGTGGCCCCGCCCGGCGACGTCGAAATCAGCTTTTCATCACAACCCATCCCGGCGGCGTGAGATGGTCGAGGTCGGCGCACGCGACACGCTGCAGCCCGCCCTCCTCGACCGCCTGACCGACGACGACCCGCGCCACAAGCTGGAGGGCCGCGAGTCTCGCGTGATCAGCCGCTCCCAGCTGCGGGCCTACGTGCTGCGCGACCTGTCCTGGCTGTTCAACACCACGAACCTCTCCGCGGAAATGGACTTCACCGGCCATCCGCTCGCCGAGGCGTCGACCATCAACTATGGCCTGGTGCCGCTGTCGGGCAAGGTCATCTCGAGCCTCGACATCGGGCAGCTCGAGCAGTTGATCAAGCAGACGATCATTCGCTTCGAGCCGCGCATCCTGCCGCAGACCCTCACCGTGCGCGGCCTCACGTCGGTGGACCCCGTCGAACACCACAACGTGTTCTCGTTCGAGATCGCGGCGTCGCTCTGGGCGCAGCCCTACCCGCTGGAGCTCCTGCTCAAGACCGACCTGGACCTCGAGAGCGGGGAGGTCCACATCGCCGAGGGGCGCTGATGAGCCTCGCAGGATACGGTAGTCGTCACGGGCCTCTACAATCCCCCCTCTGCGGCGTCAGTCCGATACGCGGGGCTCTATAGTGAGACTCGCAGAATGCGCTAACCGTCACGGGCCTCTACAATCCTACCTTTGCGGCGTTAGTCTGATGCGCGGGGCTCTCTAGATGGATCCGCGGCTCCTGCGCTACTACACGCAGGAACTGCAGTACATCCGCGAGATGGGCGCGGAGTTCGCCGCGCGCTTCCCGAAGATCGCGGCCCGGCTGGCCCTCGACGCGACGGAGGTGGCCGACCCCTACGTCGAGCGCCTCCTCGAAGGGTTCAGCTTCCTGTCCGCGCGGGTCCGGTTGAAGCTCGACTCGGAGTTCCCAAGGTTCGCGCAGCACCTGCTCGACGTGGTGTATCCGCACTACCTCGCGCCCACGCCCGCCATGGTAATCGCGCAGTTCATCCCCATCCTGACCGATCCCGCGCTGGCCACCGGCTTCCTGCTGCCGCGCGGCACCGAGATCCGCGGGCACATCCCCCGGGGCGAGGTGACGCCGTGCCAGTTCCGTACCGCGCACGACGTCACGCTGTGGCCGATCGAGGTCGTGGAGGCGCGCTACGTCCCGCAGGCGCCCGACCTCCCCCTCACCTCGCTGCCCATCCGGGAGCCGATCCGCGGGGTGCTGCGGCTCCGCCTGCGCACCCCGGCGGGGCTTCCCGTGCAGAAGGTCGCCCTCGACCGCCTGACCCTCTACCTGTCGGGGAGCGACGACGGCGCGCTCAAGCTCTACGAGCTGCTCCTCGGCAGCGGGCTCGGCGTCCTCGTGACGCCGCCCGGCCGTCCGGTGGCGTGGTCGGAGTGGCAGGGCCGGCAGGCCATCCAGCCCGGCGGCTTCGCGCCCGAGCAGGCGCTCCTGCCGTACACGAACCGCTCGCTCAGCGGCTACCGGCTGCTGCACGAGTACTTCGCCTTCCCCGACCGCTACCGCTTCATCGAGCTGACCGGCCTCCAGAAGGCGTTCGCCCGCCAGCCCGGTCAGGAGATCGAGATCGCGGTGCCTCTCGGGCGCGGCGACCCCACGCTGGCCTCGCTCGTGGACCGTGGCAGCTTCACGCTGCACTGCACGCCCGCCATCAACCTCTTCCCGCGGCGGGGCGACCGGATCCACGTGACGGATCAGTACGCGGAGCAGCACGTCGTGGTGGACCGCACGCGGCCGATGGACTTCGAGGTGTACTCGGTCGAGCGCGTAACCGGCTACGGCGAGGGCTCGGACACCGAGCAGGAGTTCCGGCCGTTCTATTCCTCCGTGGACGCCGACCGCGCCTCCGCGGGCGGCTACTTCTCGGTGCGCCGCGAGCCGCGAGCCCTGTCCGAGCAGCAGCGGCGGGACGGGGCGCGGACCGGGTACATCGGCACCGAGGTGTCCCTGTCGCTGGTCGATCCCCGCGAGGCCCCGTACTCCGGCCGCATCCGTCAGCTCGCCATCGAGGTGCTCGCGGCCAACCGTGACCTGCCGCTCCTCATGCCGGTGGGCAGCGCCTCCGACTTCAGCCTCAACGCCTCCGCGCCCGTGGAAGGCGTGCGGTGCCTGCGCGGCCCGACGCGCCCGCGCTCCGGCGTGCCCGACGGGGAGATCTCGTGGCGGCTCATCAACCACCTGTCGCTGAACTACCTGACGGTGACCGACCTCGACCAGGCGCAGGGCGCCACCGCGCTCCGGGAGTTCCTCGAGCTGTACGCGGACCTCGCCGACGCCGACAGCGCCGACGCGCCGGCGCGGCGCCAGGCCCTCGGGGTCCGGCGCGTCGTGGTCAGCCCGCGCACCCGGCGGCTGCCGGTGCCCGGGCCCATCGTGTTCGCCCGGGGCCTGGAGGTCCAGCTCACCGTCGACGAGACGGCCTTCGCCGGCGGCAGCGCGTACCTGCTCGGCGCGGTGCTCGAGCAGGTGTTCGGGCGGCTCGCGTCGATGAACACGTTCAGCGAGCTCGTGCTCGTGTCCGAGACCCGGGGGGAGATCAAGCGATGGCCGCCACGGATGGCCACGCGGCAGCTCGCCTAGCCCTCTACGAGGCCCTCGCCGCCGCGCCGTGGTCGTTCGACCTCTTCCAGGCGCTCAGGCGGATCGAGGGCGTGCACCCCGAGCTGCCGCGGCTCGGCATGGGCGTGCGGCCATCGGAGGAGCCCGTGCGCCTGTCCCAGGAGGCGTCGATGGCCTTCGCGCCCTCGACGGTGTCGGCCTTCGAGGAGCAGGACGGCGGCGGCCCGCCGCGCCTCGAGCAGCGCGTGTTCGGGCTGCTCGGCCCCAACGGCCCCCTGCCGCTGCATCTCACCGAGTACACGCGAGCCCGGCTGCTCCACCACGACGACCCGACGCTCTTGCGGTTCATGGACCTGTTCCACCATCGGCTCGGGCTCTTCTTCTACCGCGCGTGGGCCGAGTCCCGCCCCACCGTGCAGCACGACCGGCCCACGCAGGACCGGTTCGCGCGCTACGTGGGGTCGTTCGCCGGGTATGCCTCGCCGGCCATGCGGTCCCGCGACGCGGTGCCCGATCACGCGAAGCTCTTCTTCGTGGGCCACCTCTCGCGGAGCGCGAAGAACGCGGAGGGCCTCGCCTCCATCCTCGCCGGCTACTTCCGGCTGCCCGCGCGTGTCGACCAGTTCACGCTGGGCTGGCTCGAGCTGCCCGTGGACCAGCGGACGGTGCTCGGCCCCGAGGAACGGCCGAGCTCGATCCTCGGCCAGGGCATCGTGGTGGGCCGCCGCGTGCGAGACGCGCAGACGCGGTTCCGCGCCGTGCTCGGGCCGATGCGCCTCGACCGGTACGAGGACTTCCTCCCCGGCGCGCAGAGCCTCGACCGGCTCGTGGACTGGGTCCGCAACTACGTCGGGTACGAGTTCGACTGGGAGGTGCAGCTGGTGCTGGCGCGCGACGAGGTGCCCGGCATCCAGCTCGGCGTGCAGGGACGGCTCGGGTGGACGACGTGGCTCGGCGCGCGCCCCAGCCCCACCGATGCCGACGACCTCATCCTGGCCCCGGAACGCATGCGGCTCCGCGAGCGTCCGCTCGCCGCAGCCTAGGAGAGACCATGGCGGAGATCGGCCGCGCGGCGTTGTTCGGCAAGCTCAACCCGCTGATGTACAAGGCGGTGGACGGCGCGGTGACGTTCTGCAAGCTGCGCGGGAACCCGCGGATCGAGCTCGCCCACTGGCTCTTCCAGATCCTGCACCTCCCGGATTCCGACCTGCACCGCATCCTGCGCCACTTCGAGGTGGACTCGGGACGGCTCGTCGCGGACCTCCAGGCCACGCTCGAGCGGCTGCCGCGCGGCGCGTCGGGGATCGAGGACTTCTCCGAGCACGTGCCCGAGGCGGTGAAGGAAGCGTGGATGTACGGGACGCTCCTCTTCGGCGAGACGCAGGTGCGCAGCGGCTACCTGCTCATCGGCCTCCTCAAGTACGAGCGCCTCCGCGAGGTGGTCCTCCGGATCTCGCGCGAGTTCGCCAAGGTGAAGGTCGAGGCCCTCACCGACGAGTACGCCCGCATCGTGGGCGGCTCGCCGGAGGACGCGCAGGGCGCGTCGGACGGCTTCGCGGCGACGGCGCCCGCCGAGGGCGCGGAGGGGGGCGGGGCGATCCCCGCCGCGGCCATGGGCAAGCAGGAGGCGCTCAAGCGCTTCGCCACCGACCTCACCGCGCGGGCGCGCGCCGGCGCCATCGATCCCGTCACCGGCCGCGACGAGGAGATCCGCCAGGTCATCGACATCCTGATGCGGCGCCGGCAGAACAACCCGATCCTCACCGGCGAGGCCGGTGTCGGGAAGACGGCGGCCGTCGAGGGCTTCGCGCTGCGCATCGCCAAGGGGGACGTGCCCCCGCAGCTCAAGGAGGTCTCGCTCTGGGCGCTCGACGTGGGCCTGCTCCAGGCCGGCGCGAGCATGAAGGGCGAGTTCGAGAGCCGGCTCCGCGCGGTGATCGACGAGGTGCAAGCCTCGCCGAAGCCCATCATCCTGTTCATCGACGAGGCGCACACCCTCATCGGCGCGGGGGGCGCGGCGGGCACCGGCGACGCCGCCAACCTGCTGAAGCCCGCGCTCGCGCGGGGCACGCTGCGGACCATCGCGGCAACGACCTGGAGCGAGTACAAGAAGTACATCGAGAAGGACCCGGCGTTGACCCGGAGGTTCCAGGTGGTGCAGATCGGCGAGCCGGACGAGGACAAGGCCCTCCTCATGCTGCGCGGCGTGGCCTCGACCCTGGAGAAGCACCACCGGGTGCAGCTCCTCGACGAGGCCCTCGACGCGGCGGTCAAGCTCTCGCGCCGCTACATCCCCGCGCGGCAGCTCCCCGACAAGGCGGTGAGCCTGCTCGACACGACGTGCGCGCGTGTCGCGGTGAGCCAGCACGCCACCCCGCCCGAGGTCGAGGACTCGCGCCGGCGCGGGGAGGCGCTCGAGACCGAGCTGGCGATCATCGAGCGCGAGGACGCGGCGGGCTTCGACACGGGCACGCGCCGGGCCGACGCGGAGGGCAAGCTCGCGACCGAGAAGGAGCGCCTCGGCGTCCTCGAGCAGCGCTGGAGCGAGGAGCAGACGCTCGTCGACCGCATCCTCGAGCTGCGCCGCCAGCTCCGCGACGAGGCCAAGGAGCCGGCCGAGCGGGAGACGCGCCTCACCGAGCTGCGCGAGCTCCAGGGCAAGCTCGGCAGCCTGCAGGGCGAGAGTCCCCTCATCCTGCCCAGCGTGGACGCGCAGGCCGTCGCGTCGGTGGTGGCGGACTGGACGGGCGTCCCGGTGGGACGGATGGTCAAGAACGAGGCGGAGGCCATCCTCCGGCTCGCCGACACGCTGAGCGGGCGCGTGATCGGGCAGCGTCACGGCCTCGAGATGATCGCCCGGCGCCTGCAGACCTCGCGCGCGCGCCTGGACAACCCCAACAAGCCCATCGGCGTGTTCCTCCTCGTGGGCCCCTCCGGCGTGGGCAAGACGGAGACGGCGCTGGCGCTGGCCGAGGCCCTCTACGGCGGCGAGGAGAACGTGATCACGATCAACATGAGCGAGTTCCAGGAGGCGCACACCGTCTCCACGCTCAAGGGCGCGCCGCCCGGCTACGTGGGCTACGAGCGCGGCGGTGTCCTCACGGAGGCGGTGCGGCGGCGGCCCTACAGCATCGTCCTCCTCGACGAGGTCGAGAAGGCGCACGCCGACGTGCACGAGATGTTCTACCAGGTGTTCGACAAGGGGTGGATGGAGGACAGCGACGGCCGCTACATCGACTTCAAGAACACCGTGATCCTGCTCACGTCGAACGTGGGCACGGACCTGGTGGCGAACCTCTGCAAGGACCCCGCGCTCAAACCCGAGCCCGAGGCCCTCGCCCGCGCCGTGCGCGAGCCGCTGCGCAAGGTGTTCCCGCCCGCGCTCCTCGGGCGGCTGGTCGTGATCCCGTACTACCCGCTCGCCGACGAGATCCTCGGCGACATCGTCCGCCTGCAGCTCGACCGCATCGTGCGCCGCATCGGCGAGCACCACAAGGTGCCGCTCACGTACGACGACGCCGTGGTGAAGCTCGTGGTGTCCCGCTGCACGGAGGTGGAGAGCGGCGGGCGCATGATCGACGCGCTCCTCACCAACACCATCCTCCCGCGCATCAGCACCGAGTACCTCACCCGGGCGATGGAGAGCCGGCCCCTCGGCGCCATCGCGCTCGGGGTGAAGGACGGGGACTTCTCGCTGGAATTCTCCTGACGGGACCGTTCGCCGGGGTCGTGCCGCAGCTCGAGGCGCCAATGCTCGCGTCTCTCCCTCTCCCGGCCAGGGAGAGGGTTGGGGTGAGGGTGGGTAGCGCTACCTCACGGGGAGACGTTCCGCGTGTTTGCGCGACCGTCCCTCACCCTGCCCTCTCCCCAGAAGAGGTTGTGAAGAAATGCGTATTTCGACTTCGCCGTGCGGGCCAACACCGCGATCCCGCGTACACACGCGTGGCCGCCTCGCCATTTCTTCAGAGACTCAGAAGGGAGAGGGAACGACAGTTCTGTCCGAAACTGGAACACCACACGCGCCGGCTCGCCGGCGCCCGGTCAGTCCGGCACGGATCGCGGCAGCAGGTAGCCGTTCTCCACGAGCCGCCGCACGACGGGGAGCCCGCCGGGCGCCACCTCGTCGAAGGGCATGCCCATGTTGCGGGCCATCTCCTCGAGCACGTCGCGGAGCTGGCGCTCGCCGCGGTGGGAGATGACGAGCGTCGCCACCGTGGGATCGGCCTGCATCGAGTAGTAGGCGGGATCGCGGGCGAGGTGGAGCAGCGTCGACACCGCGGCGAGGCCGGTCTCCTTCGGCACGTAGTGCTGCTCGAGCCGCAGGTCGGGCGACAGGCGGAAGCGCTCGTCCAGGAGCTGGCGGTCGTCGGCGATGGTCGCGAGGTAGTCCTCGAGCACGAAGCGCCGGAGGACGTGCTCGCCGCCCGGCGCGGCGAAGTTCTTCGGGACCTTCACGAACCGGATCCGGTTCGCGCGGCCGGAGGCCCGCCGCATCGAGATGAGCCCGTAGGTGATCTCCTCGATCCCCTCGGCCTCGTAGTAGCTCATCCACTGGTCGAACAGCGGCCCGAGCTGGTCGAGCTTGTCCGCCTCGGTCTGCTGGATCCAGTTCGTGGCGTAGCTGGGCGCGTCCTGGGTCTCCGCCCCCCACACGATCACGTCGCAGCCGGTGCCCTCGAACCAGGGGGCCATCACCTCCTCCCAGGGCTGCCCCGCGCGATGGGCCCAGTTGGCCATGAACTGGCAGTAGCCGCCTTCCTCGAGATAGGTCGCGGCCAGGCGCGCCAGGGCGCGGCAGAACTCGTCGCCGCGGACCCCGCTGTCCCGGAAGAGGTACCGCGTCCGCGGCGCGATGACGTAGGGCGGGTTGCTGATGATCATGTCGAAGCGGTGGCCGGCGACGGGCTCGAAGAGGTCGCCGGCCACGCACGCCACGTTGCCGGCCGCGTTGAGGCGCACGTTGAACTCGGCGAAGCCGACGGCACGGGGGTTCTTGTCCGTGGCGTGAACCTGCTCGTACCGCGGGCTGGCCAGCAGCGCGAGCGCGCCCGATCCGGTGCCCAGGTCGAGGGCCCGGCGCCCCCTGGTGGGCACCATCGTCCGCCCGATGATCTGCGAGCTCTTGCTGAACCCCATGACGAAGTCGTCGGCGCCCGCCTCGCGGATGCGGGCCGGCATGTCGGCCACGAAGAGCAGGCCCTCGTTCGGCAGCGCCTTCACGCGAGGCGCCACCCGATCGCCCTCGATCTCGACGAGGCTCGCCTCCGCCCAGCGCTCGAGCGCCATGGGCTCGACGGCCCGGCGGGCCGCGGCCACGTCGACGGGCTCGCCGAGGAAGAACAGGCGGATCAGCGTGTCGAGCGGCGTCGCCGCGCGCGTGCGTCGCAGGTGAAGCGGGATGTCGACGGGCCGGACCCACAGGATCTCCGTGACGCCGAGGGCCTTGCGGATGCCGTCCTCCGTATAGCTGGCGCGCGCGAACACCTCCCGCGCGCGGGGGAAGTCGCTGGCGTCGCGAAAATGCGGCGGGGCGGCGACAGCCATCGGCTCAGCGGGCGGCGCGGCTCGCCGCCTGCTCCTCGAGGCGGGCCCGGAGCGGATCGTGGAGCCGCGGGATCCCCTCGATGTCGATCAGCTCGATGAACGCGGGCACGCCGGAGAAGTTCGTGGCGGTCAGGATGACGTCGTCGGACGGCCGGAAGGAGGGGACGCCGGCCACGACGGTGGTGAACGGAAGCTTCGGCAGGTCCGGCGCGGCCTCGGTCTGTACCTCGTAGCGCAGATCGCCGAGGAGCGGGACCAGGCCCGGCGTGTGGGTAAGCACGAGCTGGGTGACCAGCGTGTTGACCACGAACTGACGGACCTGCTCTGGGCTCCGCGCCCCCTTGCCGAGGACGGCCTGCCGGAACTGCGACAGCGTGTAGCCGGACGAGAAGCCGATCACCCAGCGGACGGGCGACGTCATCGTGATGGTCCGGGTCTCGCGGCCGTCCGTCGCGTCGTGCGTGTACTCCCACGGGTACAGCGCGACGCGGTTCCCCACGAGGGACAGCCAGTACGGGTCGAACTCCGCGGACAGGTCGAAGGGACGCGTGGCGAGCTGGCGGAAGCTCTGCTGGATCTGGCCGAGGGCGCGATCGGCGAGCGGCGCGTCCGTCTTCGCCGCGCCGCCCTTTCCGAAGAGACGCTCGGGCGACAGGATGGGCCGGAGGGTCTCCAGGTGGGCGGTGAGGCGCTCGCGCAGCATCGTCGAGATGGCCTCGGTCTTGCTCCGTAGCTCAGGCAGCCGTTCGAACGTCAGCGGCCTGGTCGGCGTCTCCGACCCGCTCATGGCTTCTCCTTTCGGCCCGGCCCGGCGTTTCGCCCGGCGTGCAGGCTCGGCGCCTCGACGGCGTGGACCCGCACGGTTCACGGCGGTGGAGCGATACTGCGCCGGTGACCTCCCCCGGTCAAGGAGCGCCGGAGTCGGACAGCTCCCGGGGACATGCCCAGGACGGGGCCCGCGGAGTACAATTGGCCCCACGGCTGAAACGGGGCACATCGGGTGAAGCGGCCGCGCCCGACGCGGCGACGACAGCGTTTCCGGGAGGTAGGGCAGCATGCTCGTGATCCGCGTGGTCTCCTTCAAGGGGCAGCCCGTGCCCGGCAATCAGACCGCCCAGTTCGGCGAGGCGGGCGGGACCATCGGCCGCGGAAGGAGCAGCACGCTGGTCCTGCAGGACCCCGAGCTGTTCATCTCCCGCACCCACGCGACGATCTCCTACCAGGCCGGCGGCTTCATCATCACCGACAACGGGACCAAGAATCCGGTCGTCCTGAACGGCCAGCCGCTGGGCTTCGGGATCCAGGCACGGCTCGGCGACGGCAACCAGATCCAGGTCGGCGGCTACCTGCTCGAGACCAGGCTGATCGCCGTCGCGCCGGCGCCGATGGCCGTGGCCGAGCAGGCGTGGCCTCCGCAGTCGAAGGACGATCCGCTGGCGATGTTCCCGGGCGGTTCTCGGGCAAAGGGCCCCGATCCGTTCGTCGATCTGGAGCCGGTGAAGGCGCCGCCCGCCGCGCCGCCGATTCCCCTGCCCGGGCAGGATCCGTTGGCGGGCATCAAGGGGCGTGAGCTGAGCATCGACGAGGTGCTGGGCCTGAACCCGTCCGGCATGCCTGGCGGCCCGGCCGGGATCCCTCCCTCCGGCATTCCGGCCGCTCCGCGACAGGACCAGCGCCCCGCCTTTCCGTTCCCCCAGCAGGACCCCGGTCCGGGCGTGGTGGATCCCATCGACGTGATGCTCGGCATCGTGCGGCCGCCGCCCAAGCCCACCCTGCCCGACCACGGGCCCGAGGTCGGCACGGCGTACGTGCCTCCAGTGGCGAAGCACGACCCGGCGTTCGCGCCGTTCCAGGCGCCCCCGCCCGCCGCCCCGCCCGTGCGGCACCAGCCGGCCACGGCGGGACCATCCGCTCCGGCGCCGCCTTCGCGCGGGCCGCTCCCGACGGACGCGTTCGCCGTGCTGCAGCCCACGGCTCCCGCGGCGCCGCCGGGTCCGCTGCCGCCATCGGCCGCTCCGTTGCCGCCCGCGGCGCCCCCGCCGAGTCCGTCCCGCCGCGCCTCCGGTGCCGCCGAGGCCCGGCCAGGTCCCCGCCGCGGCCCCGAGCCCGTTCCAGCCGCCGGCGCCCGCGCCGTTTCCCGACGTGGCGCCTGCCCGCACGGCCGGCAGCGCCGAGCCCCTTCCCGCCGCCGCCCGCTCCCACGCCGCCGGCGCCGGTCATGACGCCGCCTGCCGCCACGGCTGAGCCAGCCGCGCCCCCGGCGCCTCCGCCGCCTCCCTTCCCGTCGGCGGCGCCTCCGAACGCGGGGCCCGTGATCTCCACGCCCGGCGCCGCCCCGCCGGCGTCGGCCGCGACCACGGTGGTGCCCTCGCGCCCTGGCCCGGGGACGAGCGGCGCCGCGGCGCCGCACTCGACCCTGGGCGGGAAGGACCCGACGGCCCGCTCGGCGGCCGCCGGCGCCTCAGGAGACGCCGCGCTCCTCCACGCGTTCCTGCACGGGGCGGGCATCTCCGACGCGCCGGTGATGAAGGCGCTGACCCCCGAGATCATGGACATGCTCGGCAAGCTGCTGCGCGAGGCGGTGCACGGCACGGTCGATCTCCTGCGCGCGCGGACGCTCATGAAAGGCGAGATGCGCGCGGACGTCACCATGATCATGCCCGTGGAGAACAACCCGCTGAAGTTCTCCCCCAACGTCGAGACCGCCCTGACGCACCTCTTCGCACCGCACGCGCCGGGCTTCCTGCCGCCCGTGCGGGCGATGAAGGAGGCCTACGACGACCTGCGCGCGCATCAGCTCGGGTTCCTCGCCGGCATGCGCGCGGCGCTCGACGACGTCCTCGCGCGCTTCACGCCCAAGGAGCTGGAGAAGCGCCTGTCCGATCCCTCCGTCCTGGACAGCGTCCTGCCGATGAACCGGAAGGCCAAGCAGTGGGACCTCTTCGTGGAGCGCTACGAGGAGGTGGCGGGCGAGGCGCGCGAGAATTTCAACGTCGCCTTCGGGAAAGCCTTCCTCAAGGCGTACGAGGCCCAGGTCAAGCAGCTTCGCTCCACCTCCCGCCACCGCCGCTCCGGCAGCTGAGAAGGGCCCATCTGCTTCGTTGGCGCCCTCGGCCGCACGCTCAACGTACAGAACGTACGCCTCGCGTGCGGCCAGCGGGCGCCGCCTCGCAGCTGGACCCTTCTCAGCTGCCGGCTCTAGAGGTCGAGGTCGGCGGGGGGTGTCTCGAGCTCGAGGAGGCGGGGCGGCGCGGTCGCGGCGCCGGCGAGGAGCCAGCCGAACTCCTCGGCCGTGGGTAGCGCGACGCTCGTGAGCATGAGGGGGTCGCCGTCGACGCGGCCCCGCGTCCACCAGAGCGCCTTCCAGCCCGCCTGCGCGCTCCAGGCGCTCAGGCCCTCCGCCTGCGCCACCTGGGGGAACGCGTCCGTCGAGGGAAGCCGGCGCAGGAAGCCGCTCGCGCCGTCCTGATCCACGGGAGCGGGCGGCGAGAACCCGCAGTTCGCGAGGGCGCGGTCCAGGTCGTCGGGGCCGCGGTTCGGGTCCAGCACGCCGAGCGCGGCGTCCTCCATGTCGGCGAACCACTCCGCGCCGTCGAACACCGCGTGCGCGGGGCCGGCCTCGGAGGACAGCGTCGTCACCAGCGTCAGCGGGAACTGGCGTCCCACGCGGTCCACGCTGGGCATCAGCACGCCGGCCCACCCGCTCGCTTCCACCACACCGGGCAGCAGCACGAAGCGCCAGATCGGCATCGTGAGGTAGCAGTCGAGCCAGGCCTCGCCCAGGTTGCCGCGGCAGACGTGGATGACCGACTGCAGCCACGCGTCCCAGGGCCGGATGAACTCGTCGGGCAGCCGCCGGCTCGCGAAGTCCCCGAGCCCCGGCAGCTTGCCGTACCAGCCCGGGATGTCCTGGCTCGACTCCGCCATCACAGCTGGGTCGGGCAGTGGAACTGGCTCAGCTCCGGCAGGCGGAACGGGTTCTTCACGCTCGACGCCACGATCTCGAACACGGCGCGCCGGCCGTCGTGGGTGAACGACGCGACGAACCGCTCGTACTGGCTGGTCTCCTCGATCTTCACCTCGTCGAACATGCGGAAGAGCGCCCACGGGCCGTCGAACGTCATGCTCGCTCGAGCCGGACTTCGACGGCGGCGACAGCGACACCCGCACCTGGCTGCGGCCGCTCGGCCCCGGGAACTGCACGCGCACCGCCACCTGCGGGCCGTGGGCGTAGCGGACCACCTTGCCGTCCACGTCGAGCGTGAACTGGTGGATCGACGCGTCCATCTCCTTCGGCTTGAGCTCGAGCTGGATGCTCGGCGTGTTGCCGCCGCCGCGGAAGAAGACGTCGCGGATGACCTGGGCGCGCTGGAACTCGACGAGCGACGGCCGACTGCCCCATCTGCACGTCGCGGAACCGCCACGTGGCCTGGGTGGTGTCGACGTGGGGAGCGAGCTGCTTCTGGAAGAACTGGTCGAGGATGCCGTTGGGCGCGAAGAGCCGGCGCGAAGTCCTCGGGCGTCACGTCCCGTCCGCTCGTGCGGACGAACGGGTAGCGCCCGCCGATCGCTTTCACGCAGAAGTCGGCGATCTGCGCCCGCATCTCGCCGTCGATGCGCTCGCGGACCACCCGGATCTCCTGGGCCTTCTTCTCCCGGGCAAGCCTCGACTCCGCCAGTTCCCTGTCCTTGGCCGCCTTCTCGTCGGCGATGCGCTTGTCCAGCTCCGCGCGGGCGTCCGCCGCGGCCTTCTCCTGCAGCTGGCGGGCGTCCGCCGCGGCCTTCTCCTGCAGCTGGCGGGCATCCGTCGCGGCCTTTTCCTGCAGCTGGCGCGCCTCGTCCGCCTTCTGCGTCTGGAGCCGATCGCCATGGAAGCGCGCCCCGCCCTCCACGATCGATTGCATCATCGTGCGCATCGGCTCCGGGAGCCGAGCCGCCTCCGCGCGCAGCTTGTTCAAGCTCTCGACCCCGGGCAGCTGCTGCCCGGCATCGGACGCCAGCTTGAAGGCGTAGAGGAACTGGTAGACCTCGGCCATCTGCTGGACCATCACGTCCACTGGCGCGGGCCCGCTCCCGCCCGCCCCGGCCAGTCGATGGATGTCCTCGAAGCTGTCGTCGACCAGGCTCTTGATCAGCATGGCGCCCCCGCCGCCCATGACGGCCTGGCGCGCCTTGCCGACGACCTGCTGGGCCTTGTCGGTGATCGTCCCCGCCAGTCCCGGGTCGCCCTCGGGCGGCACGGACAGCGTGACCTCGCGGTCGATGGCCTTGACGAACGGCTTGAGCGGGCCGTCAGGCGAGGACAGCGTCTGCGCAATGTCGATGGTCTTGCGGAGGTCGCGGTCGCGGATGATGCCGATGTCGTTGATGAACTCCCGCCAGATGGCCCGATAGTCCTCCAGGTAGTAGCGCCGCACACCCTCGGCCACGGCGGGGGCCGCCACCACGCCGGCCACCGATCCCTTCTCCGTCCCGAGGACCCACGCTTCCTCCTCGGCCATCTGCACCGCGACCACGTCCACGCGCTTGACGAAGTGCTTGTAGAAGCCGTCCTTCGTGTAGAGCGCGGGCACGCCCTTGGTCAGCGGCGCGCGCGAGTTGCGCTCGAACACGAGCATGGCCTTCGGCCCGACCTTGTCCACGATGACGAAGTCGCGGAGGTCGCCGGCGGGCTCGTGCTTGAGCCGCGCGTAGATGCGCTTGGGCAACGCGTCGCGCCCGATGACGGCGCGCACGTTGGCGAGGAGGGTGTCGTCCTTGGGCACGGCGGGATCCACCCAGCCGCGCTCGTAGAGCATGTCGAAGTGCGTCTTGAGCGCCTGCTGCTGCTCGGGCCCGGCCCCGGGGAAGACCTGGTCGCGCCGCGCCTCGAACCAGCGCCACACCGTCTCCTTGTTGAAGCGCTTCGGCTCGTAGAGCATCGCGTAGGTCTTGAGCGCGTCGTACGCCTCGTCCGACCGGTCCGGCGGGTGGTCGCGGAGGTGCCGGGTGAGGTGGGCGACCATCGTCGGGAAGAACGCGTCCTGGAGCATGCGGCGGTACGCGACGCGGCTCGCTGCCTCGACCTTCCCGCCCTGGAAGAGCCCGAAGCGATACGACCACGGCACGCGGCCGCCCTGGGTGGCCTCGGTCTCCGCGAGCGTGCGGACGCTGCCGAGCGCGGGCAGGAGCGCGGCGAGGTCGCTCCGCCCACCGCCCTGGACGGCGGCCACCTGCTTCTTCACCTCTTCGAGGTGGCTCGCCACCTCGGCCAGGTACGCCTGGTTGTTGCGATAGCTGATCCACCACGCCCCGAGCGTGACGACCAGCACCACCAGCGACGCCGCGATCACGCCGCGCTGGAGCCAGGCGCGCCGCCGCTCGACGCGCGGGTCCAGGCCGGCGAGGCCGGCCTCGGGGAAGAGCACCTCGCGAAGCAGCCGGGTGAGGAAGTAGCTCCGGCCCGACGGCGCCAGCGCGGGCAGGAGCCGCCGCTCCAGCCCCAGGTCACGCGCGAGCGCGCCCATCACGCGGTCGATCGGGTTGCCTTCCTGCGTGCCGCTGGTGAAGTACACGCCGCGGAGGAGCGCGGCCGACTCGAACTGGTTCGGTGTGAACGTGGCCTCGACGAAGTCGACGAGACGCTCGCGCAGGAGGGCGAACTGCTGCGGGAAGCCGTACATGAGGCTGCGCCGTCCCTGCTCGCGCTCCTCCTCGAGCCCCTCGGGCATGCGGTCGTAGAGGCGGCGCTCGAGGGCCTCCAGGTAGCCGCCGAGCCGGGCGGGATCGAGCGCGCCCCGGTCGGCGTAGGGCAGCGAGAAGCCCCACACCTGCGCGCGATCCTCCTTCCCCATGGTCGCGAACGTCTCGCTGAAGCCCGCCAGCAGGTCGGACTTGGTGACGAGCACGTAGATGGGGAAGCGCACGCCCAGGTTGTCGTAGAGCTCGCGGATGCGGGAGCGGATGGCCGCGGACTGCGCCTGGCGCTCCCCCGCGCCCTGCTGCAGCAGGTCGGCCACGCTGACCGTGACGAGCACGCCGTTGATGGGCCGCCGCGGCCGCGACTTCTTCAGGAGGTCGAGGAAGCCCTTCCAGGCCCCGGCGTCGACCTCCTTCTGGCTCTCCTGGGTCGTGTAGCGGCCGGCGGTGTCGAGGAACACCGCGTCGTCGGTGAACCACCAGTCGCAGTCGCGGGTGCCGCCGACGCCGCGCACCGCCTCCACGCCGAAGCGGTCGGCGAGGGGGAAGCGCAGGCCGGAGTTCACCAGGGCGGTGGTCTTGCCGGACCCCGGCGCGCCGATGAACACGTACCAGGGCAGGTCGTAGAGGAACTGCTTGGAGCCCATCGCGCCGAGCCGCGTCCAGAGGGACGGGCGCTCGGTCCCGAAGCGGCGCTTGCGGAGGAGGGCGAGCGCCTCCTCGAACCGCTGCCGGAGCTGGGCCACCTCGCCGCGGGCCGGGTCCGGCTGCGCCTCCGGCTTGACGAGGCCGTCGGCCAGCGCGGCGTCGGCCTTCCGCTTCTGAAAGTAGGTCCAGCTCATCTTCACGGCGGGCGTCAGGAACAGGAGGGCGATCTGGATCCAGCGGATCGTCTCGGACTCGAACGGGTGGAAGTTGTTGATCGCGACGGTGGGCCCCACCCACCACACGAGGAGCGCGAGGGCGATGAGGAGGATGAGGATCAACAGCCACCGCCGGAAGAGCAGCCCGAAGAGCCACCTCATGGCCGGCGCGAGCTCCCGGCCGGCGCGGCCTCGGCGGCGCCGCCCGCGGGCACGTAGACCGTGATCTCCACGCGCCGGTTCTTCGCCCGCCCCTGCGGCGTGTCGTTCGGGGCCACCGGGTCGGCCTCGCCACGCCCGTCGGAGCCGATGCGGCTGCCCGGGATGCGCGCCGCGATGAGGCGGGACACCGAGTCGGCGCGCGCCTTCGAGAGCTCCCAGTTCGAGGGGAAGCGCAGGGTGCGGATGGGCTGGTTGTCCGTGTAGCCGATCACCTCGACCTTGCCCGGCACCTTCGTCAGCTCCTCGCCGATCCGGTTGATGAGCCAGAGGTCCTCGGGGCGGACGTTGGCCTCGCCGGCCTTGAACAGCCCGTCGCCGACGATCGTGACGGTGCTCCGGTCGGCGCGGTCGTCCACGGCGACGAGGCCGCGGCGGATCTCCTCGGCGAGGAACCCGGCGAGGCGCGGCTCCGCCGCCTTCTTCGGCGCCGCCCGCGGCACCTCGCCCGGCGCGGCATCCGCAGCATGGCGGCATCGGCGGCGATGCGGTCGGACATGCTGGAGAGGCTCAGCGTGAGCGCGATGTAGACGGCGGCGAGGACCACGCCGACCACCGCGGCCATCACCCACACGGGCAGCCAGGCCATCCGCGACTCCACGATCTTCCCCGCGCCCTGCCACGACGGCGACAGGTCACGCTCGTGCTCGCCGCGCTCCTTGCGGATGATCGCCAGGAGCCGGCGCCGGATGGCCTCGAGCTGGCGCTGCCCGCCGTCGATGATCCGGTACCGACCCTCGAAGCCGAGCTGCAGGCAGACGTACATCAGCTCGAGCAGGTCGATGTTGGCGTGCGGGTTCTCGGCGAGCCGGGCCAGGAGCTGGAAGAACTTCTCGCCGCCCCCGGTCTCGCCGTGGAACAGCGCGAGGAGGCCGTGCTGGGCCCACGCGCCCGACACGCCCCACGGCGTGCTCGCCGCCATCTCGTCGATCAGCGTGCAGATGGTGTAGCGCGCGGCGATCGCCGTCTCCGTGGAGGCGCCCGCCGCCCGCGCTCGGGCCTCGAACTCGCGGACGCCCTGGGCGAGGCTGTCGCGCAGCCCGTTCGGGTTCGGGTGCTCGAGCGAGCCGCGGAGCTGCGGAATGACGTTGAGCAACGGGTTCGCCGCCGCCACCAGCGGGTTGAGGCCGCTCGTGACGGCCCGGCCGTCGAAGCGCTCCGGCGGCTCGGGGGCGACCGGGCGCACGGGCACCGGCGCGGGCGTCGCCATGCGCCCGCCCGGGGTCGGCATGAAAACGGTGCGGTCGTCGTCCGCCTCGCGGAAGGGATCGTCCGGCATCAATGAGCCCCGCGCATCAGACTAATACCGAGCGGTGGGATTGTAGGGGCCCGTGGCGGCTACCGCATTCTGCAAGGGGCATCAGCCGCGCACGGCCCAGAACTCGAGCTCGAGGCCGGGGATCTCGCCGGAGAGGAACATCGCGAGGTTCCCGGACTGCTCGGCCTGATTCCACAGCTCGGTGCCGCGCTCGAGCTCGAAGTAGTTGAAGCCCGCGTGGTAGGGGATCTGCCGCGGCGCCACCGGGAGCGTGCGCAGCCCGATGCCGGGGAGGTTCAGGTTCACGAGGTCGCGGATGCGCTCGCCCGGCCCGATCTTGAGCAGGGTGGGCAAGGTCACCTGCAGCCGCTCCGCGGGGAGCTGCGCCTTGGCCGCGAGCACGAAGCGCGCGGTGCGGCGGAGCTCGGGATCCGCGATGAGGGCGAGCTTGAGCCCGTACGCGCGCTCCTGCAGCTCGATCATGATCGCGTTGCGCTCGAGCACCATCGAGAGCGAGCGCCGGATGTCGGCCACCAGGGGAGCGAACGAGCCGGCGAGGTCGTCGTGGCGGTAGACGGGGTACTGGATCGGCCGGCGGCTCTCCCGCGTGTACGTGGACAGCTCCCCGGCCAGCTCCAGGCAGAGGGCGTAGAGCCGCTCCGGATGCAGCGGCGCGGTGAGGCCGAGGTGCCCGAAGAGCGGCTCGTACCGGTTCATCGTCTTGATCCACAGGAAGTCCGCGATCTCCGCGACGCCGCCCGGACCGGGCTGGGACAGGCGCTCGGCGAGCGCGTCCCCGCGCTGGTGCAGGAGGCCGTGGACGTCACGCACGATGCCGGCCAGGGTCGAGTCGGCGCCCACGTCGAGCATGGGGGGCACGTACCGGCGGTCGAGGGTCACGCGGTTGTCGGCCTGGCGCTCCACCACGCGCGCGACGCCGAGCCCGGTGTAGGCGGCGGTGACGTCGCCTTCCTTGAGCAGCTGCAGGCGCAGGCGGGCGACCTGGATGAGCGCGGTGCGATCGAACGACGCGTTGCTGTCCTTGATCTCGAGCTCGCCCGCGCTGTACCGGGCAAGGCCGTCCGGCGAGGCGTTGCCGAGATCGGCCTCGTCGACACCCTCGCGCCGCACGGGCAGCACCAGGCTCACGAGGGCGTCCCGCAGGGTGGCGGGCACGTCGAGCGGCACCGGCAGCGGGTCGCGGCCCGGGCAGTCGAACGGCGTGCCGTCGGGGAGCATCCCGCGCGCGCTCCGCACGGCCAGCTTGCCCAGCTCCAGCAGGGACTCGTCGAGCGCGACCTCGAGGAAGCCCCACGAGTGCGGGCGGAGGCCGCGCGTCCGGAGCTCGACGTACGTCTCGAGGAAGCGGTCGTGCTGCTGCAGGTGCTGCGGCTGGAGGAAGGTCCCTTCCGACCAGAGGACGCGGTTGTCCCAGCTCATCGATCGGCCCGGCGCAACGTCGCGGGAGAGGAGCTCACGTCACCGGCGGTTCGGCTCACTTCACGGCCACCGTGACGGACCTGGCGTCGAGGCCCACGGTGATCGAGACCTTCCGGCTGGCCGGCACCGGCGCGGCCTGGCGCCACTTGGCGTTGTCGAGGTCGCGGAAGGCCGCGGCGACGCCGATGAACTTCGTGTCCGGCTGGAGCTGCCGCCGGTACGGCTTCGTCTCCGCGGGCTGCAGGCTGTACTCCTCGCGACCCACCAGCTCGGCGCCGAGGGTCTCCGCCTCCTTGTCGAACAGCGAGAAGAAGTCGGCGCTGTTGAAGGCGGCCAGGGAGCGCAGCTCGTAGACGCGCAGGAGGATCGGCGACGGACGGCCCTGCACGTCGGGGTTCAAGCTGGGCGCGGTCTTGATCGATCCCTCCAGGAGGGGCGGTGAGCTCGCGCACCCCGCGGCCAGGGCCAGGCTACACGCGAGCAAAAGGAGACGGCGACCCCGTCGCATGTGTGCTCCCCCTTTGGGAAAATTGCCAGCCGGACCGAGACTACCGCCACCGGCGGAGCGAATCAAGCCTCGGGTCCCCGGACCGCGTCCCGAGCCGGGCCGGCGCGCCCCGCGCGGATGCTATGCTCCGTTGGGCTGGTTTCGGGCCGGCGCGAGAGGCCGAATCGCCCCGTGAGGCAATGTGCTAGAACGGCAGGCCGATCCGCTGCGAGCGGAAGAAGCCGGCGACCGCGGCCGTCCAGAGCGGCTCGCCCGCCGGTGACGTGAACACGCCGTGGCCACGCCGCTCGGGGAACGGCGGGATCACGACGAGCTCGCCGCGGCCGCCCGCGGCGCGGAAGCTCTCGAACCAGAGCCGCTGGGCCGCCGGCCCCACGAACTCGTCGTTCACCGCGTAGAACCACAGCACGGGCACGGCGATCCGCGGGGCGATCGACGCGAACAGCTCGGCCATGCGCTCGGGCATGCAGGGCTGGCCGGGGTGCGTGTCGGGACGGCCGCCGCGTCCGGGCGCGAACGCGAGCACGGCGAGGAGGCCCTCGGGCCGCTTCGACGCCGTGTAGATCGACGCGAAGCCGCCCGCGCTCTGCCCGACCAGCATGAAGCGCCGCCGGTCGAGGTCCCCGTGCCCCTTCGCCCACTGGACGGTGGCCAGCAGGTCCAGGGCCGCGCCCTCGCCGGCGCGGGGGAAGTCGGGCCGCGCGCAGCTCCCGTAGGAATCGCCCAGGTTCTCGCTGCCGCCGCTCGCGCCGTAGCCCCGGCGCACGGGCACGAGGACGGCGTAGCCGCGGCGCACCCATTGCGCGGCGAGCCACGTGTTGCGGGAGCGGCCGATGGCGCGGTTATCCTCGAGGGTGACGGCGGTGCCGTGGCTCAACACGATCCACGGAAACGGCCCGGCGCCGGACGGCCGGAAGCTCGTGACCACGATGCTCGCGCCGGTGCCCGGGACGTCGATCCCGTGCACAGCCTCGCGGAGCGAGGCGTCGATGTCGCCCGCCCGCGCCGCCGGCATCGCGCAGCCGGCGATGACGAGCACGGCCACCGCGAGCCTGAACACGCGCGGCATCATACCAGACCGTTCACGGAGGCTCCCGATGGCGACCCATCAGTCGATCGGCGGCGGCTCGGACGACGAGCTCCTGCAGCGCATGGTCCAGACGCACGCGGAGCGCTACGGCGACGCGTTCTGGTCGATCTTCTCCGGGCACGTCGCGCCCCGGCTGCCCGCCGCGCCGGTCGTCCTGGACCTGGGATGCGGGCCGGGGCTCTTCCTGCGCGACGTGGCCCAGCGGCATCCCGCGGCGTCGCTCCACGGCTACAACGTCACCGCGGCCATGATCGCCCACGCCGAGCGGCTGACGTGGCCCGGCGCCCCGGCCCGGCTCGCGCTCCACGACGTGACCCGCGCGCCGCTGCCCCACGCCGCGGGCTCCGTGGACCTCGTGGCCATGACGTCCGTCCTGCACGTCTTCGACGAGCCGCTGCCGGTGCTCGCGGAGATCCGGCGCGTGCTCTCGCCGGGCGGCACCTTCCTGCTCTACGACTGGATCCGCCTGCCCCTGGAGGCGTACCTCCGCTACCGGCGCGAGACGGTGAGCGAGGGCGAGCCCGAGACCCAGGGCCGCGCGTTCCGGCTCTTCCCCGTGCACGGAAAGTACACGCCGGCGGACTGGCGCTGGCTCCTCGGGCGCGCGGGGTTCACCATCCGCCTCCACACGCAGATGCGCGACACGCACCAGGTGTTCGTCGCCGCGCCGGGCCCCGCGGACGCGCCCGGCGCGGCGTGAACGTCACGTGCGCTTGTAGAAGCGCGCGGCGTTGTCCCAGAGGAGCTTCTGCGTCGTGTCCGGCTTGAGGCTCGACCAGCCGAGGATGTTGTCCACGGAGTCGGGGAACTGGCACTCGGAGTGCGGATAGTCCGAGGCGTACATCAGGACGTCGTCGCCGAGGATGCTCGTCACGTGGTTGAAGAGGTCCTCGCCCTCGTGCCGCTCGATCGTGCAGAAGAACCGCCCGCTCGTCAGGTACTCGGCGGGCGCGTGCTTGAGCGGCGCCACCCCGCCCACGTACGCCGCCTGCTCGTTCATGCGCCGGGCCCAGAACGGCAGCCAGCTGAAGCCGCACTCCAGGATGCCGACGCGCAGGCTCGGATGGCGATCCATGATGCCGGCGCCGATGAAGGCGGCCATGAAGCGCATCCCGCCCCACGGATGCGACGCGAGGCGGCCGAGGAAGATGTTGTCCCAGAGGTCCTGGTAGCCCGGGAAGTACGGCGGGTTCCACGTGTTGCTGTGGTGCACGACGGCGAGATCGTGCTCCTCCGCGGCCTGCCAGATGGGCTCGAGGTCCGGATGGTCGATGGGCGTGTCCTTGCCGAGCACGGGGAGCACGGCCACGGCCCAGCTCGACGAGCCCCAGCGACGGATCTCGCGCACCGCCTCGTCGACGGCGCGCGACGACGCCACGATCCCGGTCTTGAGGCGTCCCGGGGACTGCCCGCAGAAATCGGCGGCGTGGCGGTGATACGCGCGGATCAGCCCGACCTCGAGCTCCACGTCCGGCAGCCCCACCACGCTGACCCACGAGGTCGGCACCAGGAAGTGCGCGTCCACGCCCTCGTCGTCCATGTCGAGCACGCGGTTCGCGGCCTGGTCGTCCTGGACGCCCACGCGGGGCTGCTTGCTGCCTCGCCAGTGGGTCCCCCGCCCCGTGAACGTGTCGTGCGGGCCGGCCTGGCCGAGGACGCGGCGGTAGAACTTCGTGGCCACGCGGTACTGGTGGCTGTCCGGCGTGCCGCCGATCATCGCCCCCGAGGGCGAGCGGTGCGCGGCCAGCTCGGGCAGCCGCGGGCGGAAGGCCGGATCGACGTAGCGGTCGAGCACCTCGGCGGACGGATTGACGTGGGTGTCCGCGTCCCACGCGCGATACCCGGCCCTCATGAGCGAGGCACCCACAGGAGCGACGACACCTCGCCGAACTCGCGCCAGAGCTTGCGCCAGGTCTCGCCGCCGTCGTCGCTCCGGTAGAGATAGCCGTAGCGGCTGGCCGCGAGCACGACGTCGGGCGCGCCGGCGGGGACGGTCACCGTCCACACCGCGGAGTTCGGCTGCACGGGCAGGCCCAGGCTCTGCCACGTGAGGCCGGCGTCGCGCGAGCGCATCACGGTGCCGATGCGTCCCGGCGTGGAGTCGCCGACGGTGACGTACACGGTCTTCGGGTCGTCGGGCTTGACGGCGATGCCGCGCGGGTAGTGCCAGGGGAACACCTCGCGCGCGCGCGCCGGCTGCCACGTGGCGCCGTCGTCGGTGCTGCGCCACACGTCGTCGTTGACCACGGTGAACACCGTCTTGGGCGGCCCGGCCACGACGAGGACGTTGTGCACGTCCTGGTTGGGGATCTGGCCGTTCACCTTCGTCCACGTGGCGCCGCCGTCGGCGCTGTGCCGGACGCCGTCCACCTCGAGGCCCACCCACACGTGGCGGTGATCGGCGGGATCGATGGCGATGCCCGTGGGCCGCGGGATCCCGACGTTGGGGCAGTCCCGGGCGATGTCGACGGCGAGCTGCCGCCACGTCTTCCCGGCGTCGGTCGAGCGGTAGATGCCGGGCGGGCTGGGCGTGCCGGTGCCGGCGAACACCACGTCGGGATCGGCGGGATCGACGGCGATGCTCCACACCATCGCGCCGTTCATGGGCGTGTCGAGGCGGCGCCAGCTCCCGCCGCCGTCGTCGCTCGCGTAGAGGCCCTGATCCGTGCCCGCGTACACGTGGCCGGGACGCCACGGGTCCGCGGAGAGCGCCTTGACGATGCCGTCGGAGTGCATCCCCTGACGGACGCTGGCGCGCGTCCAGCTCTCGCCGTCGTCGGCGCTCATCATGACGCCCTGGCCGATCGTTCCCACCAGGATGGATCCCTGGACGTCATGGTCCACCTCCTGCCGTCGGTCTTCGATTAGGTCGTCCGGATAGGTCGGTTCCTCCGCGCGGGGATGATACCCCCGATCGACGGCGTGCGCCGGCGTGGGCTACGACCCGCCCGGCGCTCCGTTGCGCGCGCTCGCCAGCTCGACGATGTCCAGGATCGTCCGGGAGTAGGTGCGCCCCGACGCGCGGGCGCCTCGCATGAACTCCGCGCCGGAATGCAGGTAGGGATTGGGGTTCGCCTCGATGAGGTACACCTGGCCTCGGGGCGCGAGCCGGAAGTCGACGCGCGCGTAGTCGCGGAGGCCGAGGGCCTGGAAGGCGGTGACCGCGGCCCGACGCAGCGTCTCCGCCACCGCGGCGGGCAGGCGCGGCACCCGCACCTTGCTCCCGCGGTAGGCGCGCGAGCCCTCGTCCCATTTCACCTCGGTGCCCGCGATCCGCGGGGTCCCCTTGGGCAGGTGGGAGAGGTCGAGCTCGACCGGGGGCAGCGCCTCCGGCGAGTCGTTGCCCATCACGCCCACGTAGATCTCCCGCCCCTCGATGTACTGCTCGATCAGGATGGGATGGTCGAACTCGGCGTGGAGCTGGTCGATCCGCTCCATCAGCTCCTTGATGTTGCGCGCGAGGGCGTCGAAGCCGATCCCGATCGAGCCGTCCTCGCTCGCCGGCTTGACGATCACCGGGAAGTCGATGTCCTGGGCCCAGTCCAGCCGCCCGCGCCAGACCGCGGCGAACCGTGGCATGGCGATCTCGTGGAAGCTCAGGATCTTCTTGGCGACGGCCTTGTCCATGGCCAGCGTCAGGCCGAGCGGGCCCGAGCCCGTGTAGCGGAGCCCCAGGAGGTCGTAGACCGCGGCGACGTGCGGCTCCTTGGTGTCGTCGCCCCCGAACGACTCCACCAGGTTGAAGACGAGGTCGGCCTTGACCTCGGCGAGGGCGCGCAGCGACTCCGACCCGCCCACGGCGACGCCCGCCACCTCGTGCCCGGCGCGCCGAAGCGCGGCGGCGATCTCCTGCACGTCCGACTTGCGGGCGCCGCGCGCGCCCCCGCGGGGGCGCGCGATGGCCTCGTCAAGCCCGTGCGCGATGACGATCCGCATGGGTGTCGCCTCCTCGCAGACGCGGGCGGCGCCGGGCGGCGCGCGGAAAGAAGCTGCCGTGGGTGAGGTGGTTCATGGCCAGCGTGGTGGCGTACGTCGTCAGCTCCACCAGCGCGGGGGCGTCCGACCCCGCGGCCAGGGTGAGCCCGCTGCGCGCCGCCGTGTCCTCGATCCGGTCGACGAGGGACCGCACCACGCTCCGTCGCACGCCGGTCCAGTACTCGATCTTGTTCACGAGCGTGGACCGGTTCTCGCGGAGGAACTCGACCGCCGGGCGGCCGCCCCGCCGGCGGCGTCCGAAGAGGTCGCGCAGGTCGTGCTCGAGCGTGACGTCGATGGGCTCCGGCTGGCCTTGCTGCTGGCGGAAGAACTCCTCGACCGTCATGTTCATCTCCTCCACCGTGATGTCGGTGGAGGCCAGGCGCACCGGCGGCTCGGTGTCGCCGAGCGCCCGCGCGGTGCGGTCGACGTAGGTGAGCTTGCCCATGGCGGGCCAGCCCCGGTAGCGGCGTCGCCACCGCGAGCCGGGCGTCAGCCACACCGCGAACGTCTCGGCGAAGTCCTCGTCCGGATGCTTCTGCGCATACCAGCCCTCCATGTGGCGGACGAAGCGCCGGTCGAACGGCACCGGCCGATAGCGCTCTCGATACGGGCGGCTGAACGGGCCGAACCGCTCCCGCCACTCGGGCGTCTCGTAGAGCTTGTACGCGTAGTTGAACGCGTGCCCCGCCTCGTGGCGCAGGTACATGCGGATCTCGCGCGCGTCCTCCACCTCGTCGATCTCTTGCTCGAGCCGCGTGAGCTTCGCGTCGGCGAGATAGAAGGGGATCCCGATGATCGGCTCCTCGGACGGGCAGCCCCACTCGTCCGTCAGGTACGTCGGGGGCCGGAAGTGCTTGAGGCCCTTGCCGGGCGAGCTCGCGGTACAGCTCGCCGACGTAGCGCTCCATGGGCGACCCTTCGAGCTTGAGGCCGAGCGCGCTGATGCGCTCGGAGAGCAGCGGCTTCAGGTCAGGTGGGGCAGCCTCGAACCCGGCCATCCTTCCTGTCTGGAGCAAGCGGGGTGCCACGGCCGGGCCCAGGGAATCGTCGGGTCTTTCATGGACTTATGGCGCAGAGGCGCAGCGAGGAAGGCGACGCCGAGAAGAAGTTACCCGCCCGGGCGCCTCGGGCTCCGCGCGGGTTCAGCCCGCCGGCGTGAGCCGAGGCCCGATGGGCTTGAGGACGCGAACCCCCGGCTGGCCGGCGAGTGGCTCGGCGGTGAGCCGCGGCAACACGCCGAGGCCGCGCCGGGGCACGCTCCGATCCAGCCCCACCGCGTCCGTCCACGCGACCGACACGTGAGGGGGCACGCGCGCGCCGTCCTCCACCACGACGAGGCGCGCGTCCATGGGCACGTCGGGCGTGTGATCCGCCGCGAAGAGGTTGCGGTGCCAGTTGCCCATCTTCGTCTGCCACTCGCCGGTGTTGCTCGGTCCCGCCTTGGCCCGGTAGGCGGGGCTGGTGAAGATGTCTCCCGAGTCGACCTCGTGGAGCGCGACGAACGGAGACTCCGCGGAATGGATCGCCTCGAACCGCTGGCTGGCGCGGAAGCCCGGGATCGACAGGAGCCGGTGCTGATGCGAGACGTACCACGCATCCCACTCCGCGCGCCGCGCGGTATCCAGCAGCGCCATCTCGACCATGTAGATCATTGGCCGTCGGGGGGAGCGACCGCCGCTCCCCCCGACACCCCCACCGGGAACGCTGCGCGCTTCCTGCTCGCGCTCTCGATCGGCGCGTCGCGTCCACTCGACCATGGCTCGTCTCCTCCGGGCGTCCTCAGTGGGGCAGCCCGAGGACGATCTGGCTGTTGTGCTCGAGGATCCGGTCCGCGTCCTCGGCGGGCAGACCGCACTCGCGCACGTAGTGGAACGTCTGCCGGTACGTCTCGAACGCCATGAGGACGGGATAGTCGCTGCCCGCCACCAGGCGCTCGGCCCCGAAGGCCTTCCACGCGCAGAGGAGCGCGGCGTGCGAGCCGTGGCCCACCGTGTCGTAGTAGAAGCGGCGCGCCGTCACGCTCGGGCGCTCGGGCAGGTCGGGGTGCTGCCGCGGCGCCTGGTTGTCGAGCCGCTGGAGCTGCATCGGGATGATGCCGCCGAGGTGCGGGATCACGTAGGTGATGCGCGGGAAGCGCGCGGCGGTGTGCCGCGCGATCAGGTGGAGCACGATGGCGCTGTCCTCGAGCGAGGCGCCCACGGACACGGTGAAGCGGTAGTCGTTGATGAGCGGCGAGCAGATGCCGTTCTGGATCGGGTGGTAGTTCAGGACGGCGCCGCGGCGATTCATCTCCTCGTAGAGCGGCTCGAACTCGGCCTCGGCGGTGGAGCGGTCGAAGCACGAGCACGTCATCGACACCCCGAGCATGCCGAGGCGGTCGAGGCCGCGCTCCATCTCGCGGAGCGACGCGTCGATGTGGGGCAGCGGCAGCGACACGAAGGCGGCGAAGCGTCCGGGATGCTGCGCGGCGAGCTCGGCGTAGGCGTCGTTGATCAGCCGCGCCGCGGCCACCGCGTCGGCTTCCTTCTCCGCGTACGGCGGGCTCGCCGCCGGCGACAGCACCTGCATGCTCACGCCCGCGTCGTCCATCTGCGCGAGGCGCGCCGGGATGCCGGAGCCGTCGTCCTCGCGCATGGGCCGCGCCGTCAGCGCCCGCGCCGCCTCGGGCAGGCTCTTCCCGCCGATCCGCACGAGGATGTCGTTGTAGGCCTTCGGGAAATAGTGGGCGTGGATGTCGACGATCATCGGGCCCCTCCTCGGCCGGGGAACGTGGTGCGCTCGATAGTAAGCCTTGTCACGGCCAAGTCCATCGCCTCTCTGCCGAGTTAGAAGCGCCCATCCTGGGAGCCAGGGTGGACGCTGTTTCTTGTGGGAAGGCTGCCGAAAGACTCAGAGAGGATTGCGGATGGCGCGGTGCGAAGACTGACCTGGCTGGCGGGCAGTCGAGCGTGGCGAGCAGAAGGCGGTCGCTCGGTGCCTCCCCTGAGCCGGGGGTTGGAATGACATCTCTCACCATCACCAGTGAGACACGTTCCAGCCGGCGCTCCCGCTCGTTGCGAGCATTCCACTCTCGACACAGATACTCGAGCAGGGCCGGATGGGTCGCTTGGAAGGCCGGGTCGTGAATCCCCCTCCTGATGTGAAGTAGGTAGTTGGTCCAGCGAAACCCGCGCTGCGCCGACTGAAGATCCGAAGGCCTGCTCCAGTCCAGCGGGGCACGGCGCAGCACGTCGATCTCCGAACCATCCGCCAGCTGCCCCGGCACGACGACCCGGAGCCGGTCGCGCGGAATGACCGAAAACATCGCCCAGCCCTCTTGCAGGTGCAGGAGAACGGCGACCCTGTGCACTGATGCGGGGACCGCGTAGTGGGGCGTGCCATGGACGACCAGGCCGGTGACTGCGTAGGCGATCAGCACGATCAGATAGGCCAGGGGCACCAGGGCGAGTCTCTCTGACCAGCTGGCGGGTAGGGCGCGCTGTTCGCCGCGACTCGGCGCCTCGCGTCCAGCTCCGTGGCGCGCTGCGCGCAGCTCCCATATGGTCGAGGGTAGAAAGGCCAGCCAAGCTGCGAGCCCCACGAGCTGGAATACGCCAATCGCTTGGCAGAGCTGGAGGCCTAGGTGCAAGGACCAAAAAAGCCCTACCGCTGTCAGGCGTGCGGCTCCGTTGCGCCAGGGCGAGAGCACGAGCAACGGTCCGACGATCTCCACCCACCTGACGGCGAAGGAGAGCGGCCCGATGAGCGCCAGCTGGGAACGCAGCCAGCGACCCGCAGTCGTAACGTATTCCTCCTGGTTCAGCGCGTACCACAGCGCCGTACCGTCGAACCACTCGGGTCCGGTCTTTTTCAGGCCGGTGAGCACGTAAACCAGGACCACCTGCAGCAGCAAACCGGCTCCCGCCCACGATCGAATGCGCGTCACGCCGGGCGGCGCGGGACGCAGGGACAGGCGGGCCCCGGTGGGCAGTAAGATGCACCACATGAGCATCAGTAGCAGGTAGCGATCGCCCGCCATGTACAGGGCCGGGTTGCGATCCTGTAGTGCCGCGAGCAGCACCCAGGCGGCGGCGGCGGCGAGGCGCGGAGTCACGCCCAGAGCCAGGCACAGCGCCGCGATCGCGAGCAGCGCGACTCCGATCCACAGCAATGAGGGCCAGGCGGCTACCCAGGTGAAGGGCGAAGCCGCCACTCGCAGGTCCCAGAGCCTGCGCGCCAGCTCCGGCGGAAGCACGCCGCTGACCCCGTAGAGCGCGTCGAGGTCGCGCACGCGCGAGACGAGATCGACGAGCAGGGCGAGCGCGACGCCGATCCGAAAGAGCGCCAGCGAGCGGAGGTCGATCTCGATCAGCGAGCCCACGTCGAAGCGCAGACGGGTCAAGACGGTCCTTTAAACGGGAGCGGCTGGGAAGGCTACCCGACGATCACGGACGGTTCTTGAGGCTCTTCCTGACGGACTCGATCTGGGGGGTTGCCCGGGAAATAGTGGGCGTGGATGTCGACGATCATCGGGCCCTCCTCGGCCGGGGAACGTGGTGCGCTCGATAGTAAGCCTTGTCACGGCCAAGTCCATCGCCTACGATCGGGCCCTCGGGCCGGACCATCCCACGGAGGTGTCACCATGAAGTTCGGCATCCACATCGGTCACATGGGCGGGCCCATCGGCGAGATGCGGAAGCTCTGGAAGTTCGCCGACGCCAAGGGCTTCGACTGGTTCTCGGTCTCCGACCACTTCCAGGAGTCGCCGCCCCGCGGCGGCGACATGGACTGCTACGAGGCCATCGCCACGCTCACCGCGGCGGCCATGGACACCACGAAGATCCGCCTCGGCAGCGGCGTCTACTGCGTGGTCTACCGGAACCCCGCGCTCCTCGCCAAGTCCCTCACCACCATCGACCACCTCTCGAACGGGCGCGTGGACTGTGGCCTGGGCGCGGGCTGGCACGCGATCGAGGCCACGGCCTACGGCTACGCGTTCCCCACGATCGGCCCGCGCGAGGACATGCTCGAGGAGTACGCGCAGATCCTCCGCATGCTGCTCGACCCCGAGCAGCGGCGCGCCGACTTCACGGGTAAGCACTTCACCGTGACGAACGCCCCCAACAATCCGAAGCCGCTCCAGCCCCGCATCCCCATCTGGATCGGCGGGCGCGGCGAGAAGCGCACGCTCCGCGCCGCCGCCAAGTACGCGGACGGGTGGAACGGCGCCTACATCGGACCCGACGAGTGGAAGCACAAGGGCACCGTGCTCGACCAGTGGTGCGAGAAGGAAGGGCGGGATCCCGAAGACGATCATGCGCACGGTGAACCTCGGCTTCTACCTCGGCGCCGACGCCCGCGGCGCCGCCCGCGCCGACGAGATCTTCACGAGCCACTGGGGGACGAGCGGGGAGCGGGCCGCGCGTACCGGCCACCTGCGCGGCACGGTGAAGGACGCGCGCGAGATGGTCGAGGCGTTCCGGGCCCTCGGCTGCACGCGGCTCAACATCGCCTTCCGCGAGGGGCCCTACGACTGGGAGGCCCTGGAGGCGTTCGCGAGCGAGATCGTCGCCAAGGGCTGAACGCGATCCCGGGAGCTGCCGGGCCCGCTCAGCAGCGGGCGGTGTCGTCGACGAGCAGGCGCATCGCTCCGGTGGCGGGGTCGTAGTCGATGTCGTTGCCCGCGCACTGAAAGCGCGGCGGGCCGGCGAGGAGCCCGAGCACCGTGGCCTTGTCGGGCGGCCACTTCTCGTGCTGGGCCTGATACGTCCGCACGAGGCCGGTGAGCGTGGCCAGGGTGGCGCGGTCGGTGGCGAGCCTGGTGTGGGCGAGCGGCTTCTCCTCCTGGAGCTTCTGCACCGTGGTGGAGGTCGAGCCGAAGTAGCGGGCGAAGAGGAACCCGGCGATCGCGATCACGACCAGCACGATCGCGACCTCGATCAGCCCCATCCCGCGCTCGTTCCCGCGCCGCACGCCGCCATCTTCGGCCGCCGCCGGGCCAGGAGTCAAGAATGGCGCTAGAATCTGTGCCTCTGCGGCCTCATCGCGGCCCGAGGCGGCCGGAGGTTCCGTGATGGCCAGCTTGCGCACCCCGCTCTGCGATCTCCTCGGCATCGAGTATCCGATCGTCCAGGCGCCGATGGCCGGAGGGCCCACCACGCCCGAGCTGGTCGGGGCGGTCAGCGCGGCGGGCGCGCTCGGGTCATTCGGGCACGCGTACACGCCGCCCGCGACGATCCGCGAGGACGCCGCCGCGGTGCGGGCCCGGACGAGCCGCCCGTTCAACCTGAACCTGTTCGCCGCGCCCCTCCCCGATGAGCCGCCGCTCGAGGCGCAGCGCGCGGCCATCGACGCCGCGCGTGGCATGTTCGTCAAGCTGGGCCTCACCGCCCCCGAGCGCGTGCCGCCGCCCTACGCGCCGGACTTCGCCGAGCAGATCGAAGTCGTCTGCGACGTCCGGCCGCCCGTCCTCACCGTGCACCTCGGCGACCTGCCCGCCGGCGTCGTCACCAGGTTCCGTGGCCTCGGCATCCGGCTGGGCTGCGGCGCCACGTCGGTCCGGGAGGCGCGACGGCTCGAGGCGATGGGCGCGGATTTCGTCATCGCGCAGGGCGGCGAGGCGGGCGGCCACCGGGGCACGTTCCTCGGCTCCCCCGAGCACGCGATGACCGGCACGCTCGCGCTCGTGCGCCAGGTCGTGCGGGCCGTCCGCGTCCCCGTGGTGGCCGCTGGCGGCATCATGGACGGGGCGGGCATCGCCGCCGTGCTCGCGCTGGGCGCGCAGGCCGCGCAGCTCGGCACGGCGTTCGTGGTCTGCCCGGAGAGCGGCGCGCCCGAGGCGCACAAGAAGGCCGTCCTCGGCATGGACGGCGACGAGACCACCATCACGCTCGCCTTCAGCGGAAAGCCCGCCCGCGGCGTCCGCAACGCCTTCACGGAGACCGCGGAGCGCGAGCGGTGGCCGCTCCTGCCGTTCCCGGCGCAGGCGAAGCTCACCGCGCCGCTCCGCCAGGCGAGCGCGCGCGAAGGCTCGCCCGACCTGTTCTCCGCGTGGTCGGGTCAGGCCGGCTCGCTCGGCCGGCCGCTGCCCGCGGCCGAGCTGGTCCGGACGCTCGTCGCCGAGGCGGAGGACACCATCGAACGACTCCGCTCGATGCTCACGCGCTGACCCGATGCTCACGCCCTGACAAGGAGACCCACCATGGCCGCTCCCGCGCTCTACCTGGTCCGGATGGACGTCGCGCACGACCACGAGACCGCGTTCAACACCGTCTACGATCGCGAGCACGTGCCCGCCCTCGCCGCGGTGCCCGGCGTGCGCCGGGCCGCCCGCTTCAAGAACCCGTCGCCGACGGACCCGCGCTACGTCGCGGCGTACGAGATGGACGGGCCGCAGGTGGTGGACAGCCCGGCGTGGAAGGCCGCGGGCGAGTCCGGCGAGTGGCCGACAAAGATCCGGCCTCACACCATGAACCGTCATCGGACGGTCTACGAGTGGGTGGGATCGAGCCCGCAGCTCACGCACTCCACGCCCTACGTCTTCTGGGTGATGATGGACGTGGAGCCGCACCGCGAGGCGCTGTTCAACGAGCTCTACGACACGGAGCACGTGCCGCTCCTGCTCAAGCTGCCCGGCTGCGTGAACGTGGTCCGCTACCGCACGCTGCGCACGGAGACGCCGGGCGATCCGCGCTACCTCGCCGCCTACGAGGTCGAGAATCCCGACCTGCCCATGTCCAAGCTCTGGAACGACACGTCGGACATCGGCCGCTGGAAGCCCGAGGTGCGGCCCTACACGTACAACAAGCGCTACATCGTCAGCCAGCGGGTCTAGACTCAGGCGGTCACGCCGTCGGTGCGCTCCGGGATGAGGCGCTTCGGCAGTCGCCGCCGCGCTGCTGTCTTGAGCTCGGTGGCGCGCGCGTACCAGATCCGGGCCGCGCCGTCTCGGGCGACGCTGGCGATCAGCGTGCCGTCCGGGCTCCAGGCCAGCGCGGACACGCCGTTGTGCTGACCCGGGTACACCGCGAGCTGCCGTCCGCTGGCCAGGTCCCACAGGCGCACGCTGCCGTCGTCGTCGCCCGTGACCAGCGCGGCGGCGTCCGGGGCGATCGCGACCGCCGTGACCGCCCTGGCGTGGCCGCGGAGCACGAGGGGATCGCCTCCCCGCGCGCGATCCCACACGCGTGCCTCGCCGCTCGAGTCGGTCGCCACGAAGATTCCGGCCGGCAACGCCCAGGCGGCATAGATGCTGGAGCGCGCCACGTCGATGTTCTCCTCGCGCAGGAGCGTCCCGCTCGCCGCGTCCCACACGCGCATGCTCCCGTCGCTCGCCCCGACCGTGCGGAGCACGCGCTCGGCGATTCCGGGCCGGCGCCTGGATGGCGCGCTCCGCGTTCGCTGGGATCGCTCGCACGTCGTTCGCGCGGTGCTGGACGTCGTCGGTCTGCTGGCACTCGGGGTCGCGAGCACGACACGCCGTCCGGGCCGCGTTCAGGCGCGCCGGGCGCGGAGGAGAGCTCAGGCGACGCGGTAACGGGCGAGGGCGGCGGGGTCGACCGAGGCGCCGAGACCCGGAGCCTCGCGCAGCACGATGACGCCCGCATCGAGGCCGACCGGGTCGACGACGACGTCGGCGGCCATCTTGAGGGGGCCCACGGCCTCGCAGCCCGGCATGATGGCCTCGCTGCACGCGGCCACCGCCGCTTCGGCCAGCGTGGACAGCGTGAGGCCGAAGCCGTGGCCGATCACCACGCGGAGCCCGGCGGCGGCCGCGCACTCCGCCATCTGGAGTGTTCGGAGCAGCCCGCCCTGCTTCATCACCTTCACCTTCACGATGTCCGCGGCCTCGCGACGGATGATGTCCACGAGCGACGCCGCGCCGGTGACGCTCTCGTCCGCCATGAGCGGCACGCGGATCGCCCGCCGGATCTCGGCGAGGCCGGCGATGTCGTCGCGCGGGATGGGCTGCTCGACCAGGGTGAGATCGTGCCGCTCCAGCCGACGGATCACGTCGACCGCCTCGTGGCGCGCGAGGCTCTCGTTGAAGTCCACGCGCAGGGCCATCCGCGTGCCCACGGCCGCGCGCACCGCGGCGACGCGATCGGGACCGTCCGGCCCCGAGCCGGCGATCTTGATCTTCGCCGTGGTGAAGCCGCGCTCGAGCCACTCCACCGCCTCGCGCGCCGCGCGCTCGGGCGGCACCGTGCCGATCCACGCGTTGAGCGTGACCTCGTCGCGGACCCGGCCCCCCAGGAGCGAGTGCACGGGCAAGCCGACGGCGCGGCCCTTGAGGTCGAACAGCGCCATCTCGACGCCGGCCTTCGCCTCGTAGCGCTCGGCCACCGTGGCGTCCATCACGGCAAGCGCGCGGCGAACGTTGAGGGGATCGAGACCCGCCAGCGCGGGCGCCAGGCCTGCGATGGTCTCGCGGATCTCCTCGGCCGACATCAGCGAGTAGCCGGGCGTGGGATCCACGTTCCCCCAGCCCTCGACGCCCTCGTCCGTGGTCACGCGCACGAGGACGCTCCGCTGCACGGCGGCGACGCCGTGAACGCCGCGCACCGGCTGGCGCATGGGGATGTCGACGACGATCGGCTCGACGGAGAGGATCTTCATACGCGGCATTCTACCGGCCGCCGCGCCCGGACCGCCACCACCGAGCACCGCGGCCGGCGCGGCGGGCCGGTCACGCGCCGGACGCGCGCTTCCGCGCCCACGCCGCGCGGAGGTAGCCCAGGAGCTCCTCGGCTCGGCCGTCCCAGGAGTTCGCCGCGCCCAGCGCGCGCCGCCGCTCCGCGCCCTCGTCCGGGGCCGCGAGCGCGCGCCGCACGCTCTCGATGAAGGCGGGCGGCGACGCCGCCAGCGCGATCGCGTCGGCGAACCGGGCGGTGCCGGCCACCGGGGTGCTCACCACGGGACGCCCGCTGGCGAGGTAGTCGTAGAGCTTGATCGGATCCATGGTCTCGGTGAGCGCGTCCACGGTGTGCGGGAGCAGGCAGACGTCGAGCCCCGCGAGGATCCTCGGGAGCTCTCGGTGCTCGCGCGGCCCGAGGAGGTGCACGTTCGGGCGCCGGGCCAGCGCGTCGGCGGCGGCCCGGTCGCTCGGCCACACCGGGCCGATCAGCACGAGCGACCAGCCGGGCTCGGCGCCGGCGAGGGCGTCGAGCAGCGCGTAGTCGAGCCGGTTCGCGATCTGCCCGACGTAGCCGAGGCGCGGCCGCGGGATGCCGGCGAGCGGGTCCGGGCCGGCGAGCGGGTCGCCCCCGATCGCGCCGAGGTCGGTGGCGTTGGGCAGCCACTCCACGTGCCGCCCGGCCGCCCGCGCGCGGTCGCAGAGCGCGCGCGAGACGGCCACCACCAGGTCCACGCGCCGGAGGAGGCGGTCGGTGGCCGCGGCCATCGCCGCGCGCTCGGCCGGCGGCAGCGAGCCGAACCGGGCGAAGTCGTCCGTCCAGTCGAACACGGTGAGCACCGGGTCGGGACACTCGTCCAGCAGCGCCGCGTGCATCGGGTGGGTGATGTAGACGACGTCGACGCCGCCCCGCCAGCCGAGGTGACGCCGATCGAGCCAGCGACGCGCGGCACGGTAGAGCGGCCGGACCGGGGCGGCGAGCCCGTCGGCCACGTGCGCGGGCAAGGCGCCCGTCGAGACCACGCCCGGCACCACGCGGCGGGCCGGCCGCAGGCCGAGCCCCCGGCGCACGGCATCGAGCGCGCACCGACGATCCCACGGCGCCGCGTGGAGAACGCCCGCGACCTCCGGCGCCCGGGCAAGCCGCGCCGCGAGCTGCTGGCGCCGCGCGTCGCGGAAGTCCCACGGCAGGCCGGTCAGGAACAGCACGCGCCAGCGGCCGGCGCCGGCTGCCAGCGTGGGGGCTCCGTGGCTCCCAGGAGCGTCGCGGCGAGCGGACAGAGTCTTCGCGCTCAGCGTCCCGGGCGCTCGATCCGCCGGGTCACCGAGCGGGACACGCCGAAGGTCGGGATGAACGCGGAGTGCTTGCCCGGCCCGCCCGTGACGACGACGTGGATGTCCTCCGGCCTGCCGACGATCGGACAGAGCGCGTCGTCGTCGTTCGGGTCCACCCACACGGGCCAGTTCTCGACCTTGTACATCGCCCGGAGCTTGAGGAGCCCCACCCGATTGCGCGCGCGATCGAAGAGGAACTGCTGGACGTCCGTCTTGCTGAGACCGCCGGAGGCGATGGTGTGAGCGTGCTCGGGGCCGAAGGCCACGAGGACGTCGCCGCGGATCACGGAGCCGGCGTTGTTGTGGCCGATGGTGCTCATGGTATCGGCGGCCACGCGGAGCGTGGTGTAGGCGGAGGTGCACATGTGGTCGTTGATGTTGTGCGGCCCCTCGCCGGAGAAGACGGTGACCGTGCTGTCCCCGAGGGCGAACCCGCGCGTCACCCGGAACGGCTCCCAGGGCGTGGCCGCCTCGTTCTCGGCCACGCAGTAGCTGAACTTCGCGGGCGAGCCGTGGGTGGACTGATCCCCGCTGCCCGGCAGCGCCCCGCCCACGTTGATCAGGACCAGGCGCAGCGCCCGGCCCGTGGCCGCGTTCGGGCGGAAGCCGGGCCCGAAGGCGCCGTGCGCGCAGTTGAGGCCGAGCTCCTGGACGACGGGCCCGGACACGAGCATCAGCACCGCGCACGGGTGCGTCGTGGCCTGGACGCTGTAGAGGCCGAACTCGGGCTCGGCCGCGGCCTGGATCGCCGCGATCAGCAGCGGCATGTGCTGGGGCAGGCAGCCCGCCATCACCGCGTTGATGGCCACGTTCTCCACCGTGGCCTCGGCCCACCGCGGCGGGATCACCGCGATGACCTCACCGGCGGGGCGGCCGGCGCCGGCGATCATGGCGCGCACGCGGTCCTCCGTGGGCAGCACCACGGGGAGGCCGTCGGTGAAGCGCTGCGCGTGGAACGCCTCCAGCGCCTCGTCCGCGCTCGCGAACACGAGGGGTCCGGCTTCCTTCGACGCCGAGCCGCCGGCGCGCCGGTCGGCGGCGCCGGTGAGGGCGGCGATCACCTGGGGCAACGCGTCGTCCGCCCGCTGGTGGATCACGCTCATCGCCTCGCCGCCGATCGGATGCTCGATGATGGCCAGCGGCAGGTCGGGCATGCCGAGGCTCCGCGCCTCGTCGAGGGCGAGGCCGAGGAACGCCTCCGTGCAGATCGTCACCGTGGGAATGCCGCGCTTCTCCAGCTCGACCGAGTCGTGGATACACCACGACGTGCACGACCCTCAGTCGCCGATGGCGGTGACGACCGCGTCCACCTCCGTGGCGTAGAGGTCGATCTTTTCCGCGCCGACGGCGGCGCTGGGCTTCTGCTTGGTGACGACGCGGGTGATCCGGTGCCGGCCGCCGATCAGCTCGACCACGCGGTGCTGGAGCTCGAGGGAGTTCGGCTTCGCGTTGTTGAGCACGCCGAGGCGGATGCCTTCGAGCGAGGCCAGGCGCGCCGCGATCGGCTGGGCCTTGACCTGGTTGACCCCGAGCGGGCTCAATACGGTGATCCGGTCCATGACGGCCTCCTGTGATGGCTTTGCGAGCCGAGCCGAAGGCGAGGCGAGCGAATATGGAAATGCCTTGGAAACAACTGCTGAGATTGCCGTGGAAACTAGCTGGAAATGCCTTGGAAACCAACCGCCCCCGCCTTGAATCGACGTGAAAAGGACCGCACGTGCCCGACCCCGAGTTCGCGCTCCCGCCCGAGGCGTTCCGTCGCGTCGACGAGACGCCGGACGAGATCTTCTACGACACGCCCCGCCTCGTCACCCACATCGACGACGGCGCCATCGCCGCCGTCACCCAGCTCTACCGCGAGCGCTTCCCGCGCGGCGGCGCCCTCCTCGACCTCATGTCGAGCTGGGTCAGCCACCTGCCGCCCGAGGTCGAGTACCGGCGCGTGGTCGGGCTCGGGATGAACGAGGTCGAGCTGGGCGCCAATCCGCGCCTGCACGCGTTCGTGGTGCACGACCTCAACCAGCGGCCGGCGCTGCCGTTCGCCGACGGCGAGTTCGACGGCGGCGCCATCTGCGTGTCGGTGGACTACCTCGTCCACCCCGTGCGCGTGCTGCGCGAGGCGGGCCGGGTTCTGCGGCCGGGCGCGCCGCTCGTCGTCACGTTTTCCAACCGGTGCTTTCCCACCAAGGTGATCGCGGCGTGGCAGGCGCTGGACGACGAGGGGCACGTGGCGCTCGTCGAGCGCTTCTTCCGCGCCGCCGGCAACTGGACGCGCGTCGAGGCCCTCGACCGGAGCCCCCGGGACGGCGATCCCCTCTACGCCGTGATCGGGACGAGCGCCGGGCCGGCCGCGGGCGCGGCCCCCGTCGCTGGTCCGGCGACCTGAGGCCCGGGCCGACAGCTCAGCCGCCCGAGCGCGGGACCTGCCGGAGGCGCGCCGTCCCGCGCCCGGGCATCCGACGGCGCCGGGCCCTCGGGCAGGTCCTCGGCGAGCGCGCGCGCCAGCTCCTCCGGTGTCAGCGAGCGGGCCAGGCGCTCGGTGACGGCCAGGGCCATGCGCTCGATCGTGGCCGCCTCCTGCAGCGCGCGCACCGGCGCGTCGCCCAGATGGAACACCTCGTGGACGCGCGCGAGCAGCCGCATCGCCGAGAGCGACTCGCCGCCCAGGTCGAGGAACTCGTCGTGGATCCCGACCGCGTCGATGCCGAGCGCGGCCGCCCACAGGTCGGCGAGCGCGGACTCCACGGGCGTCCGGGGAGCCACGTACGGCCCGGCCTCGATGGGCCGGACGGCGGCCGGCGCGGGCAGCCGCTGGCGGTCCACCTTCCCGCTCGACGTGAGCGGCAGCGCGGAGAGCAGCAGGAACGCGCTCGGCACCATGGGCCCGGGCAGGCGCCGCCGGGCGAACTCGCGAAGATCGCGCACGGTCGGCGCGGCCGACGGATCGGGAACGACGTAGGCGACCAGGCGCGGCTCGCCCGCGTGGTCGGGCTGCGTCATGACCGCGACGTCCTTGATCGCGGCGTGCCCGCGGAGCGCGTGCTCCACCTCGTTCGGCTCGATGCGATGTCCGCGCACCTTCACGCGGAAGTCCTTGCGCCCGAGATGCACCAGGCAGCCGTCCGCCGTGAGCCGCCCCACGTCGCCCGTCCGGTAGATGCGGGCGTCGCCGCCGCCGGGATCGGGAGCGAAGGCGGCCGCGGTGAGGTCGGGACGCGCCCAGTAGCCCGGCGACAGGTAGCGGCTTCGCACCACGATCTCGCCGGTCTCGCCCGGGCCGACGGGGGCGCCGTCGTCGTCGAGCAGCAGGACCTCCATGCCGTCCACGGGGTAGCCCACCGGCACCGCGCCGTCCGACAGGGGCGTCGTGTCGTCCATGAAGAAGATGCGGGTGACGCCGGTCTCCGTGGAAGACAGCGCGTTGACGAGGAGCGCGTGCGTCCCGAAGCGGGCGCGGTAGCGCTCCACGTCGCGCGCGGAGACCGTCTCGCTGCCCACCCGGATCAGGCGCAGCGTCGGGATGGCCTCGCCGTCGGCCAGCGTGTCCACGAAGCCGCGAAAGACGCTCGCGCTGGACGAGAAGATCGTGATCCCCTCGTCGCGGAGCCAGTCGGCGAGCCCGGTCAGGCCCGCGGCCTTGAGGTCGCGGACGTGGAGCCCGGCGCCGTTGAGCACGGAGCGGTACATGACCGTGCGGGCCTGGCCGGTGTGGAGCGCGGCGAGGAGCGTCATGCGGTCGGAGGCGGCAATGCGGAAGCGGTTGCCCACGCGCATGGCGTGGTGGAGGAGGTTCCGGTGGCTCTGCATCACGCCCTTCGGCCGCCCCGTCGAGCCGGAGGTGTAGACGATCTCCGCCAGCGCCTCCGGCGGGATCGCCAGCCCCGGATCTGTGGCTGCGCTACCGGCGAGTGCGGCGTCCAGATCGAGCGTGGCGCCCGCGTCGCCGAGCAGCGCGCGCCCGAGCGCGGTCCGGTCGGCCCGGGTCACGACGAGGCGCGGCGCCACCTCCTGGACGATCGCGTCCAGGCGCGCGCGCGGCGCCGCGGCGTCGAGGGGCACGTAGGACTTGCCGGCCTTCAGCACGCCGAGGATCGCGGCGATCGCCGGCGCGCCCTGCTCGAGCAGGAGGCCCACCGAGCCCTCGCCGGGCCCGAGGGCGTCGAGCACGGCGTGCGCCACCCGGTTGGCGTCCCGGTTGAGCGCGTCGTACGTCAGGGCGCCGGACGCGTCACGAACGGCCACCCGATCCGGCGAGCGTCCCGCCACCGACTCGAACCGCTCGGGGATCGATCGCTCCACGTCCTTCGCGGGGAACGGGACGAACACGCCCGCCGGCTCGACGCGGCTCACCGGCGAGCTCCAACCTGGGCAATGAGGACACCACGCAACACCGAGATGCGGGCACGAGGCATCGTGCGGCGGATCAGAGCTTGGGCGCCACCTGCTCGACGAAGCGCCGCATCGAGCGCTCGACCTCCTCGCGCGGCAGCCGGGAGCCCTGATCGAACCAGCAGATGATCTCCGACAGCCCGAGCTCGTCGCGGGCGGCCTGGAGCCGGTCGACCAGCTCCGCGGCGTCGCCGAACATGCCCTGGTCGCGGCAGAACTTCTCGTACGGCAGGTTGGCCAGGTTCTCCTCGATCATGCGCAGGCGCGGCAGGTGATCGGTCACTGTCGGGGGCAGGTCGGAGAAGATGACCTGGAGGTTCTGGTAGTACTGGAGGACGCCCGGCCGCATCGCCTCCCGCGCCGCCGCCGGCCCCGCGCCGACGTGCACCGGGAACATGAGCGCCATCTGGTCGCCGCCCCACGCGTGCCCGCCGGCGGCGAGCCGCGCGCGGTAGAGCGCCATGTACTCGCGGAGCTGGGGCAGCGGCGTGGTCGTGGTGCCCGAGTAGATCGGCAGCCCGAGGCCGCCGATGTGCTCGAAGCTCTCCGCGGTGTGCACGGCCACACGGATGGGCGGGTGCGGCTGCTGCACGGGCTTCGGCACCACGCGGAGGTTCTCCACCTGGTAGAAGCGCCCCTGGTAGGTCACACGCTCCTGCGTCCACGCGAGGCGGATGATCTCCAGCGCCTCGTCGAAGCGCGCGCGATTCTCCGCCACCGGGACGCGGAACCCGTGGAACTGCGTGGGGATCGACCCGCGCCCCACGCCGAACTCCAGACGCCCGTCCGACAGGATGTCGGCCATGGCCGCCTGCTCGGCCAGGTGGAGCGGGTGGTGGAGCGGCAGCAGCGTCACCGCGGTGCCGATCCGGATGCGCCGCGTGCGCTGCGCGATCGCCGGGACGGCCATGAGGGGCTGCGGCAGCAGCGAGAAGGCGCCGCCGAAGTGGATCTCGGCGAGCCACGCCACGTCGAACCCCAGCGACTCGCCGAACGCGATGAGGTCGAGCATCTCCGCGTATCGCTCGGCGTGGGTGCGGCCTGGAGACTCCGACGCCTGGAAGAAGAGGCCGAAGCGCATGTCCGCCAGCATACGGATAACTGACGGGCTTCGCCACGGCCACGTTGCATTGCGAGCTGAGCCGCAGGCGAGGCGAGCGCATCCAAAAATGCTGTGGAATCAACCGCCAACTTGGCGGTTTGCTCTGCCCTTGCCCTCCGCAATTCGTCGACGCGGATTCCCAATCCTGGTACGGGCCGTGACCGGTCGGCTCACAGGCCGTGGATCGGGAAGACCTTCTCCCGGAGGCTCTCCACCTGGCGGGCCGCGTACTGCTCCGCCGACGTCCGGGTGTCGGGCGGCAGCTCGGCCTCGGGGTCCCAGAGCGACATGACGGCCAGGCCGAGGCGGCGCATGTCGGCGTGCGAGCCCGCCGGCAGGGCGGCGTCGAGCGTCACGCCGTTGAGGGCGGCCCACGCCGCCGTCCACGCGCGCGCCACGTTCGGGAGGTGATACCCGCCGCCGCCCAGCGCGACCACGCGCGGCGCCGCCTCGAGGAGCCGGCGCACCACCGCGTCGAAGCCCTGGACGGTGAGCGCCAGGTGCGTGAGGGGATCGGTGCGGTGCGAGTCGATCCCGAGCTGCAGCACGAGCACGTCGGGCGCGAACGCGCGGAGCAGCGGCGGCACCACCGCCTCGAACGCCGGCCGGTACACGGCATCGTCGGTGAACGGCTGGAGCGGCAGGTTCACGGAGAAGCCGCGGCCCTCGCCCTCGCCGAGCTCGTCCACGAACCCGGTGCCGGGGAAGAGCCGGTCGCCGCGCTCGTGGGTGGAGATGGTGAGCACGGCGGGGTCGTCGTAGAAGGCCCACTGCACGCCGTCGCCGTGATGCGCGTCGATGTCGACGTAGGCCACGCGCCAGCCCCGGCGCCGGAGCGCCATGATGGCGAGCACGGCGTCGTTGACGTAGCAGAAGCCGGAGGCGCGGTCGGGCATGGCGTGGTGGAGCCCGCCCGCGAAGTGGAACGCGCGGTCCACCTCGCCCTCGGCCACGAGGCGCGCGGCGAGGAGGGAGCCGCCCGCGACGAGCTGCGCCGCCTCCCAGATCCCGGGGAAGATGGGATTGTCGCCGGGGCCGAGGCCGTACCGGGGCGCGTCCGGCATCCACTGTCCGGCGTCGAGCCCGCGCAGCACCTCGATGTACTCGGCGTCGTGGAAGCGCGCGATCTCCGTCACGTCGGCGGGCTCGGGCGCGATGACGCGGGCGCGCGGGAGCGCGGTCAGCCCGTAGGCCTCCATCAGCCGCCACGTGAGCCCCAGCCGCTCCATCCGGAGCGGATGCTCCGGACCGTAGTCGAAGCGCCGCCACGCCTCGCTGTGGATGAGCGCGGCCTTCATGCCATCTTCCGCGGCCGGCCCGTCCCGCGCCGGCGCCAGGTTCCCGACGTCGCCCCCGGACTTGTGGAGCAGGCGCAGGCCGGTGAGGACGACGCCACGGTCCACCGCCTTGACCATGTCGTACACGGTGAGGCCCGCCACCGCGGCGGCGGTGAGCGCCTCCATCTCCACGCCGGTCTTGTCCACCGTGCGCACGCGAGCTTCCACGGTGATCGTGGAGCGGCGGCGGTCGAGGGCGAACGTGACGTCCGCGCCCGTGATGCGCAGTGGATGGCAGAGCGGGATCAGGTCGGGCGTGCGCTTGGCCGCCATGATGCCGGCGGTCCGCGCCACGCCGAGCACGTCGCCCTTGGCCATCTGGCCGGCGCGCACGGCGGACAGGGTGGCGGGCTGGAGCTTGAGGGTGACCTGGGCCACGGCCTCGCGGACAGTCTCGGCCTTGGCGGACACGTCCACCATGCGTGCATCACCGGCAGGTGTGAGGTGAGAGAGGCCGCGAAAGCCCGCCCTCTCTCGGGACGGGACCATTGGGAAGGACCGGAAGGCGCGCGGCGCGCGTCAGGCGGGGGTGGCAGCGCGGGCCTGCCGGATCATCACCTCCATGCGATCCTTGGCGATGAGCTTCAGCTTCTTCAGCTCGCTCACCCGCCAGTGCTGATCGGCCGACAGGAACCCGCGCCCGTTGAGCGCGCTGAGCTCCTGCTCGTAGCTCCGGTGCTCTTCGCGGAGCTTGCGGAACTCGTCATTCTCGGCCGACAGCCGCTCGATCAGGGCGTCCGTATCGGGCATGCATCCCTCCTTGCGGTCATCCGAGCGAGGGTCCCACCCCGGCGCCGCTCTCGCCGGCTCCGGGCTGCCTCTTGCTTTGCCCCCGCTTATACCCCCCGCTCTGGCGGGGTGTCAAGGCGGAGCGGGCCGAAGCACGTGGAGCGCGGTGGCCTTGAACTGCGCGACCACCTCCGATCCCGGCCCGAGGCGCATCTCCTCCACGGAGCGGCGCGTCACGAGCGCCGAGAGCTCGAACCCGCAGTCGATCCCCACGCGGAGGTGGGGCCCGGCGGGCACGATCCGCGCGACGCGCCCGGCGATCCGGTTGCGCGCGCTCCGGCCGCCGTCGGTCGCCGACCCGATCACGATGGTGACATCCTCGGGCCGCAGGCAGAGGCGCACGCGCTCCCCCGCCCGCGCGGGCGCCGCCACCTCGATCACGTGGCCGCCCGCTTCGACCACCGCCACGTCCCGATCCATCGAGACGACGACGCCGTCCAGGATGGTCTCGACGCCCACGAAGCGCGCGACCTCCTCCGACGCGGGCGACCGGAACACGCGCGCGGTCTCGTCCACCTGGGCGATGCGGCCGGCGAAGAGCACGGCCGTGCGGTCGGCGAGGGCGAGAGCCTCGGCACGGTCGTGGGTGACGAGCACGGTGGCCATGCCGCGGCGCCGGAGGATGGGGCCGATGTCGCCGATGAGCGCTTCGCGGCTCGGCTGATCGAGGGCGGAGAAGGGCTCGTCGAGGAGCAGGAGGTCCGGGGCGAGCACGAGCGCGCGCGCCAGGGCCGTGCGCTGGGCCTCGCCGCCGGACAGCGTGCGGGCCTGGCGGCGCGCGAGGCCGGCGATGCCGAGCCGCTCCAGCCATTCCGTGGCGCGCCGCGCGATCTCGCTTCGCGGCGTCCCGCGGAAGCGGAGGCCCATGCCCACGTTGTCGAGCACCGTGGCATCGGCGAGGAGCGGCTCCTGGAACACCGCGGCCGTGCGGCGGCGCACGTCCAGGGCCCGCGCGGGCGACACCGGCAGCCCGAGGAAGCGCACGCTCCCGGTGGCGGGAGTCTCGAGGAGGCCGAGGATCCTGAGCAGCGTGGACTTGCCCGCGCCGTTGGGGCCGATCACCGCGAGCACCTCGTCCGGGCTCACGGCCAGCGCGGGCGCGTCCAGCACCACCCGGCCGTCGCGCGCCACGGTGACGGCCTCGATCGCGACCACGGACGGCGGCGCCGCCGTCTCCGTCATGTCCCGGGCAGGACGTGAATGGCTCCGCGGTGCATCGACACCTGCCAGCGCGCGTCGTGGGCGATGTCGAGCATCTCGTACACGAGCCGCGGCACCTCGATCTCCAGGTCCCAGTCGCCCTGGGCCGGCGGCTGATCACCGCCCGGCGCCGCCTCCACGAGGAACTGCAGGATGTACGACGTGCCCTGATCGAGCGCGCGCACCACGCGCCCCTCCATCAGGTTCATGTGGTGCGGGTCGGGACGCGGCGCGAGACGATCCTTCCGGACGAGGCGCACGTACTCGGGGCGGACGAAGAACGTCACCGGCGCCTCGGCGGCCGGCCGCCACCGGCGCGTCGTCGAGTTGATCGCCTCGAGCAGGTACCCCTTCCAGCGGAGCTGGACGATCTCCGGCGTGGCCTTGAGGGCGACGCCGGCGAGGATGTTCCGGATGCCGATGAGCCGCGCCACCTGGCCCGACGCCGGGCTCGAGAGCACTTCGGACTTGGGCGCGGCCTGGATGATCCGGCCGCCATCGTAGACGACGATGCGATCGGCCAGCTCGAACGCCTCGGCGAGGTCGTGGGTCACAAGGACGGTGGCGATGTGGAAGTCGCGGATGATCCGCCCGAGCTCGGCGCGGACGGCGCGACGGAGCGGCCCGTCGAGCGCGGACAGCGGCTCGTCGAGCAGGAGCAGCGCGGGATCGGGAGCCAGCGCGCGTCCGAGCGCCACCCGCTGCTGCTGCCCGCCGGACAGCTCGCGAGGACGCCGCTCCGCGAGCGCCGCGAGCCCGAGGCGCTCCAGCACCTCGCCGACGCGCGCGCGCCGGCGCTCGCGCGGCCAGTGGGCGATCCCGAAACCCACGTTGCCGGCCACGCTCAGGTGCGGGAAGAGCGCGTAGCCCTGGAACACGTAGCCCAGGCCGCGCTGCTGCGGCGGGACGTCCACGCCGGTGGCGCTGTCGAAGAAGACGCGCCCGTCCACCTCGACGTGGCCCGAGTCCGGCCGGGCCACCCCGGCCAGGCACTGGAGCGTCAGCGTCTTGCCCGCCCCCGATGGCCCGAACAGGGCGACCACCGGATCGTCCGCGTCCCAGGCCACGTCCAGCGTGAAGCCGGGCAGCGCCTTGATGAGGCGCGCGTGGACGCGTCCGCTCATGCCAGCCTCGCGCCCAGCCGCCCCGCCACCAGCAGGACCACGCAGGAGAGCACGGTGAGGGCCCCCACGAGCACCATCGCCTCGCCGCTCTCGCCGGTCTGCACGGCGGTGTAGATGGCGAGCGGCACGGTGGCGGTCCGGCCGGGGATGTTGCCGGCGAGCATGAGCGTGGCGCCGAACTCGCCCAGGGCACGCGCGAAGGCGAGAACGAGACCGGCGATGATCCCGTTCTTCGCCAGCGGCAGCGTCACCGACAGCGCGGTGGCCCACTCCGACCGGCCGAGCGTGTAGGCCGCGCGCTCGAGGTTCACGTCCACCGACTCGATGGCCGCGCGCGCCGTCCGCACCAGGAGCGGCAGGGCCATCACGGTGGCGGCGATCACGGCGGCGTACCAGGTGAAGGCCACCGTCCAGCCCGTGGCGGCGTACAGCGGGGCGCCGAGCCAGCCGCGCCGGCCGAGCAGCACGATGAGGTAGTAGCCGGTCACGGTGGGCGGCAGCACCAGGGGCAGCATCACCAGCAGGTCCACGATGTTCCGGCCCCAGAAGCGCCGCCGGGCGAGGACGTAGGCCAGGGGGATCCCGATCAGCGCGTTCAGCACGGTGGCCGCCACCGCTACCTGCACGGACAGCCGGAGGGCGGCGAGCGCCTCGGCGGTCACGGGTGAATCGGGGGGCGCGGCGCGGGGATGGGACGGCAGGGGAAGGGCGTCATCGCGCCCCGATTATGCCATCCCGGCCGCGCGGCCCCGCCGCCTCAGCTCGCAAGGCTAGCCCGGACGGCGGCGCTGCTGGATCGACGTGAGGGCCCAGTTCACGAGGAAGGTGATGCCGAGCAGGATGAGCGACAGCGCGATCGCGATGTCGAAGTTGCCCTTGCCCGTCTCCAGCACCGTCGCGGTGGTGAGCACGCGCGTGGAGCCCTTGATGTTGCCGCCGACCATCATGGACGCGCCCACCTCGGAGATGACGCCGCCGAAGCCCGCCATGACCGCGGCGAGCATGGGCAAGCGGGCCTCCTTCAGGAGCGCCCACACCATCTGCGGGCGCGAGGCGCCGAGGGCGAGCAGCTGCAGCCGGAAGCGCGCCGGGATCTGCTGCACGGCGGCCAGCGTGAGGCCGGTCACGATCGGCGCGGCGATGACGAGCTGGGCCAGCACCATGGCCGCCGGCGTGTAGAGCAGCTCGAAGGCGCCGAACGCTCCGTTCCGCCAGAGCAGGATGGTCACGAAGAGCCCGACGACCACGGGCGGCAGGCCCATGCCGGTGTTGACGGCGCTGATCACCAGCGCGCGGCCGGGGAACCGCGCCAGCGCCAGCACGGTGCCCGCGGGAATCCCGACCACGAGCGAGAGCAGCGTGGCCCCGCACGAGATCTGGAGCGACAGGAGCGTGACCGCCCAGATCTCCGGATCGCCGGCGAGGAGCAGCCGGAAGGCCTGGACGACGCCTTCCGCGATCAGGCCCATCGCGGGGGTCTAGAAGTCCTCGTCCTTCTTGCCGGCGATGGGGACGAACAGCGCCTGGCCGTACTTGTCCACGCCGAACGTCTTGATGACCCCCTGGACCTCCGGCGACAGCATGAAGTCGGCGAAGGCCTTGCCGCCCGCCTGGTTGACGCGGGGCCCGTTCGCCGGGTTCACCTCCATCACCGAGTAGATGTTCAGGAGGGGCCGGTCGCGCTCGACGAGGATGGGCAGCGTGATCCGCTTCTGGAACGCGAGCCACGTCCCGCGGTCGGTCAAGGTGTACGCGCGCCGGTCGTTGGCGATGCCGAGCGTCTGCCCCATCCCCTGCCCCGACTCGATGTACCAGGCGCCCTTCGGCTCGACGCCCGCGGCCTTCCAGAGCGACTGCTCGAGGACGTGGGTGCCGGACTTGTCCCCGCGCGAGACGAAGCGCGACTGGGCGGCGGCGATGCGGCGCATCGCCTCGTCGGCCTTCACGCCCTTGACCTTCGCGGGATCGTCCTCGGGGCCGATCACGACGAAGTCGTTGTACATGACGAGCCGCCGGTTCCGCATCTTGCCGTCCTCGACGTACTTCTTCTCCACGCTCGGCGCATGCGCGAGCGTCACGTCGGCCTCGCCGCGCGCGGCCAGGGCCAGGGCCTGCCCCGTGCCCACGGAGATCGTCTTCACCGTCATCCCGGTCTTCTTCTCGAACATCGGGACGAGCACGTCGAGGAGCCCGGAGTCCTGGGTGCTCGTCGTCGTCGACAGGATGACGATCTGCGAGGGGGGGGCCTGGGCGCGGGCGCCGCTCCACCCGAGGCCGAGGACAACGAGGGCGGCGAGGAACCCGAGGGCGGCTCGGCGGGTGGCACGGGTAGATGCGCGACGGTTCATGCTCCGCTCCTCCTGGCGCGGTGCCAGGTGCTCGAGTTCGGGAAGATCATCGGCTGCACCGCGATCGGGGTGCGGTAGCGGAGACCGGTCGCCACGCCGAACACGCCGAACCCGAGGAGCAGGCCCGCGGGGTCCATGCCGGTGATCGTGATGTAGCCGGCGAGGAACGGCACGAGCGTGCCGAGGTCGCCGAAGGCTCCTCCGAGCTCGCGCAGCGTGTAGTCGTTGCCGCCCAGGCGCATCGCCGCTCGCCGCGCCGTCCCCTCGCGGCGACGGCGAGCATATTATGCTCGGCGCAGCAGAGTCAAACGCGAGCCCGCGACGGCTCTCGGAGAGGACGCCGCGCCCTGCCGTCGACGCGTGGTGAGGCCCGCCGCCGGGCTCGGGTCAGCCGCGGGCCGCGGTGACGAGGTGGCCCTCGAGCGGAATCTCCGCCGCGCCCCCCGGAACGACGAACGGGCGCAGCACGGCGCGCGCGTCGTCGCGGATCCGCGCGTACACGTCGTCGCTCATGCGCTCCCGGAGCGGCGTGCTCTCGACCTCGGTGGCGACGAACGCGTCGATGGAGGGGCACTTGACGTGCCCGAGGTGCGTGCGTCTGGCCACGACGCGCAGGCCCGCGGCCTCGATCCAGCGCCCGAGCTCGTCCGGGTCGCCGCACGCGAAGTACGCGCCGAGGAGCGCGAGGGCGTCCGGCCCGGCGTGCCGGGCGACCATCTCGACGAACGGGGCGTACGCGGGCTGGGCGGCGAGCGCGGCGGGCACGACGAGGCCGACGGTACCCCGCTCCGTCACGACGCGGGCCATCTCGCGGAGCGCGCGGACGCGATCCGGGAAGAACATGAGCGCCATCTGACAGAGCACGACGTTGAACGAGTCGTCCGGGAACGGGAGACTCGCGGCGTCGCCCTCGCGCCAGTCGATCTCCGGGCGCACGCGCCGGGCGACGCCCAGCATCGCGGGGTTCAGGTCGACGCCGACCACGCGCCCGTCGCCGCGCTGCGCGTCGGCCGCCGTGCGCGCGACGATGCCGGTGCCGCACGCGACGTTGAGGACCGCCTGGCCGGGCGCGACGCGCGCCACGTCGACGAGGAGCGGCGCCCACTCCGCGAAGAGCGCGGGCACGAACGTGGACTCGTACATCTCCGCGGCCGCCGCCGAGAGCTGGAACTTCTCGATGTCCGTCTGCATGGCCCTGTCCTCCTCCGCCTTCGATCGGTTTCGAGCCCATCGTCGCGCGTCACGATCGGGCGCGCGTCACGCGGCAGTGTATGATTGCCGCGTGACCCGACACCATGACGGGCCATCCGCTTCTCCTGCTCGATCATCCAGCCCCGAGTGCTCGCTTGATCCACCGTCCGGCGCGCTTGCTCCGGCGTCCACCGGCGCGGCGGGCATCGACCCGCTCTCCGACGTCCTGCGCGCGGTGCGGCTCACCGGCGCGGTGTTCTTCCGGGTCGAGGCGCGGGCGCCGTGGGTCATCGAGGTGCCCGACACGTCGCGGCTGTCCTCGGTCACGCTTCCGCGCGCCCAGCACGTGATCTCGTACCACGTCGTGACGCGCGGCGCGTGCTGGGGGGCGCTCGTCGACGACGCGCCGGTGCGGTTGACCGAGGGCGACGTCCTCGTCATTCCCCACGGCGACGCGTACGTCATGTCGATGGCGCCGGGCATGCGCGGCGGGCCCGACACCGCCGAGGTCCTCGCATTCATGCAGGCGATGGTGGCGGGGCGCCTGCCCTTCACGATCGTGGAGGGCGGCGACGGCCCAGAGAGGCTCGAGCTGGTGTGCGGCTTCCTCGGCTGCGACGTGCATCCGTTCAACCCGCTGCTGGCCGCGCTGCCTCGCGTGCTTCCCGTCCGCCAGGCGTTCGCGGCCGGCGACCCGCTCGGCCGGCTCATCGAGCTCACGATCGCGGAGTCGCAGGAAAGGCGCGCGGGCAGCGAGTGCGTACGGCTGCGCCTGAGCGAGCTGATGTTCGTGGAGGTGGTGCGCCGTCACCTCGCCGCGCTTCCCGAGCAGCAGACGGGATGGCTGGCCGGCCTGCGGGACCGCACCGTCGGCCGCGCGCTCGCGGTCCTGCACGACCGGCCGGGCGACGCCTGGAGCCTCGAGGGCCTCGCCCGGGAGGCCGGCCTCTCGCGCTCCGCGCTGGCCGAGCGGTTCGCGCATCTCGTCGGCGAGCCGCCGATGCAGTACCTCACGCGGTGGCGGATGCAGGTGGCGGCCCGCCTCCTCGCCGATGGGGAGACCAAGGTCTCGGCGGTGGGCCTCCAGGTGGGCTACGACTCCGAGGCGGCGTTCAGCCGCGCGTTCAAGAAGGCGACCGGCGTCCCACCCGCGGCCTGGCGCACCCACCACGGCTGGCCGCCAGCGCGGTCCAGCGCGCCGCCGCCACCCGGCCCGCCCTCGGGTTGAGGAGTCTCACCCCGAGCCCCCCGGGACCGCGCGTGTCTCCGCCCGGCGGGGGCTTGACCCGGCCCAGTTGATGCTCTAGCATCAGATGCATGCGCACCACGCTCGACATCGACGAGGACGTGCTCAGGGCCGCCAAGGAGCTGGCCCGCCGCGAGAAGAAGACTGCCGGCCAGGTGATCTCCCAGCTCGCCCGCCGAGCGCTCGGCGGGGAGCCCATCACGGGCGCCGTCAGGGAGCCGAAGGCCTTGTACGGCTTTCGCCCGTTCGCGCGGCGCGGCGGGATAGTGACCAACGAGACGATCGACGGGCTGCGAGACGACGACGCCTACTGATGCGGGCGCTGCTCGACATCAACGTCCTGGTCGCGCTGCTGGATGCCGACCACTCGCTGCACGATCGGGCGCGGCACTGGCTCGGCGAGAATATCAGGAGCGGCTGGGCGTCGTGCCCGATCACCCAGAACGGGTGCGTGCGCGTCATGGCGCAGCCGAGCTACCCGAACGCGCTGAGCGTTCGTCCCGTCGTCGAGCGCCTCCGCGAGGCGACCCGGAGCTCACACCACGAGTTCTGGCCCGATGACGTGAGTCTGCTGGAGCCGCGCACCATCGATGCCGGCCGCGTCCACGGGCCGCGTCAGCTGACCGACGCCTATCTCCTCGCGCTCGCCGTCCACCGGCGGGGGCGCTTCGTGACGTTCGACGCGTCGGTGTCCGCGAGCGCGGTCATCGGGGCCGAGAAGCGGCACCTCGTCACCCTGTAAACCGGGAGGCGAGCGGCAACTCGAGGCGAGCTCGACGCGACGCGATGGTCGGCGCGCGAGGATCAGTGGAAGAAGACCCCCGCGTCGATGTTCAGCACCTGGCCGGTGGCGCTGTCGTTCCGGCAGAACGCCACGACCTGGGCGGCCACGTCCTCCACGTCGACCTTGCGCTTGAGGACGGCGCGCGAGAGCGCGCCCGAGACGGTCTCGGGGCGGAGCCGCGAGGTCATCCGCGTGCCCTCCATGAGGCCGGGGGCCACGCAGTTCACGGACACTTCGGGGGCCAGCGCCACGGCGAGGCACCGGGTCAGGTGGATGAGGCCGGCCTTGCTCGTGGCGTAGCCGATGCTGCTGCCGCCGGGGTTCAGGCCGGCGACCGACGCGATGTTCACGATGCGCCCGGCGCCGCTCGCCTTGAGGTGCGGCGCGGCCGCGCGACAGATCAGGTAGGGTCCGCGGAGGTTGGTCGAGAAGAGCCGGTCCCAGACGGCGGCGTCCAGCGCCTCCAGGTCCGGGTACGGGATCGGGATGTTCCAGCCCGCGTTGTTCACGAGGATGTCGAGGCGCCCGGTCTGCGCCACCACCGACTTCACCGCGGCCGAGATGGCCTCGCCGTCGGTCTGGTCCAGCGTGACGCTCCACGCCTTCCGCCCGAGGGCCTCGACCGCGGCGCACGCCTCCTTCGCCGCGTCGTGCCGCTCGAGGTAGGTGATCGCGACGTGCGCCCCCGCGCCGGCCAGGGCCCGGGCGATGGCCGTGCCGAGGAGCCCGGTCCCGCCGGCGACGAGGGCGACCTTGTCCTTGAGGTCCACGGCTACCGCTTCGCCCCCCCGTTGCCCTTCGCCGCGACGATGCCGAGCGCGATCCGCTCCGGCGTGATCGGCAGCTCGGTGAGCCGGACGCCGGTGGCGTCTTCCACCGCGTTGGCGATGCACGCGGGGGCGGGCACGATCGGCGGCTCGCCGACGCCGCGCGCCCCGAACGGGCCGGACGGCGCGGGCACCTCGACGATGATCGTCTCGATGTCCGGGAGATCCGCGGCGGTGAGCTTGCGATAGTCGAGCAGGCTCGGGTTGGTGAGCCGTCCGTTGTCGTCGAACAGCAGGCCCTCGGTCATGGCCATGCCCAGGCTCTGCACCGAGCCGCCCTGCATCTGGCCCTCGACGCCGAGGGGGTTGATGGCCTTGCCCACGTCCTGCACCACCACGAAGTCGTGGAGCGTCACCTCGCCGGTGTCGGCGTCCACCTCCACGCGCGCGAGCTGGGCGCAGAAGGCTGGGGCCTGCTGGGTGAAGCTCGGCCGCGCCGTGCCGAGCACGGGCTGCACCTTGGACATGTAGAGGTTGCCCTTCTTGCCGATCGTCGCGAGCGTCACACCCTTGTCGGGCATGCCGCGCACGGTGACGCGGTCGCCCACGATCTCCAGGTCGTGGATGGAGGCCTCGAGCTCGCCCGCGCCGATCTCGAGCGTCTGCCGGCGCGCGTCCTCGGCGGCCTGCATCACCGCGGTGCCCACGGTGTAGATCGTCTTGCTGCCCGCGCTGAGGCCGGTGAGCGGCGCCACGTCGGTGTCGCCGGTGGTGATCTTCACGCGGTCGAGGTCCACGCCGTAGGCCGACGCGGCGATCTGGGCCAGCGCGATGTTGGTGCCCGCGATGTCGACCTGCCCGGTGAGCACGGCGAGCGTGCCGTCGGGATTCAGGCGGACGGTCGCGCTGGTGGGCTGGAGGCCGCCGAGCCAGCCGCCGAGGGCGAGGCCGGTGCCGCGGAGCCCGTGGCCGTCCTTGTTCCCGCTCGCCGCCCACGCCTTCCGGCCCTTCCAGAGCGGGTGCTGGGCGATCCGATCCAGGACCTGCTTGGCGCCGTTCGACTGCCACGGCTGGCCGTTGGCCATGGGATCGCCGGGAGCCATGAGGTGCCGCGCGCGGAACTCCACGGGGTCCATGCCGATGAGCCGCGCGAGCTGCTCCATGTGGGAGTCGATCGCGAAGATGGTCTGCGGGGCCACCGGCGCCCGGTACGCGGCCACGCTCGGCTTGTGGGTGAGGACCTCGATGCCGCGGATCTCGAACGCCGGCCACTTGTAGAGGCTGGCGAGGAAGACGCCGCTCACCGCGAGCACGGTGCCGGAGAAGGCGCCGGTGTCGAGCACGGTGTCGCCCTCGATGGCCATCAGCGTGCCGTCGCGCTTGACGCCGGCCTTGAGCTTGATGATGACCTGGGGCGCGGGCATGCCGCCCTCGAGCTCCTCGCGCCGGGTCATGACGTAGCGCACCGGCCGGCCGGTGACGCGCGCGAGCACGGCGGTGATGGGCTCGCAGAGCGCGCGGATCTTGCCGCCGAAGCCGCCGCCGCACTCCACCGGGATCACCTTGATCTGGCTCTCGGGGATCTCGAGGATGTTCCGCCACCTCCGAGCGCGTGTTGAACGAGCCCTGCGTGCTCGCCCAGAGCGTGAGGAAGCCGGTCTGGTCCCACTGCGCCAGCACCGCGTGCGGCTCGAGGTAGCCCTGGTGGACCATCGGCACGCGGTAGGTCTTCTCGAGGATCACGTCGGAGGCGGCGAAGCCCGCGGCGACGTCGCCGCGCGCGAGCTTGTTCTGCTGCGACACGTTGGCCGCCTTGGCCGGCGCGGCCTCCGCGGTCTTGGCCACCGCCACCGCGCCGTGGGCCATGGCCTCGCTCGTGTCGGCCTCGGTGCCCGCCTCGGCCACGCCGGGGGCGCCCGGCTGCATCGACTTGAGCGGGTCGATGGACGCGGGCAGCACCTCGTACTCGACCTCGATGAGGTCGAGCGCTTCCTCGGCGATGGCCAGCTCGTCGGCGGCCACCGCGGCCACGGGCTGGCTCACGAACACCACGCGGTCGATGGCGAGCACGGCGTGGGCGCGCGTGGGCGCCTTCTTCTTGAGCTGCGGGATGTCGGCGGCGGTGATGACGGCGCGCACGCCGGGCAGAGCCTTGGCCCGGCTCGTGTCGATCCGCTTGATGCGGGCGTGGGCGTGCGGGCTCCGCAGGAGCTTGGCGTGGAGCAGCCCCTTGGGCTGCATGTCGGCCACGTACTCGACCTTGCCCGTCACCTTCTCGGCGCCGTCGGCCCGCGGGATGGCCAGACCGACTCCCCCCTTCACGTCGCGCGTGGTCTTCATCGTCGCCATGGCGTTACCTCTTCCAGGTGTGAAGCATGCGGATCTTGGCGTCGGCGAGCGGGCAACACCGCGCTGCGTACCCGAGTGTCGTCTCGCCCATTCGTCCTCTGCGAGGGGGCGGCGGCCGCCGCCTCGGTGATGGCGGTGATCATCTTGGTGTACCCGGTGCAGCGGCAGAGGTTGCCCGCGATGCCGTAGCGGATCTCCTCGGGCGTCGGCTGCGGGTGCTCGGCGATGACGGCGGCGGCGGCCATGAGCACGCCGGGGATGCAGAACCCGCACTGGGGCACGCCGTGCCGCACGAACGCGTCCTGGAGCGGGGTGAGCGCGCCCATCTTCCCGAGTCCCTCGATCGTGCGCACGTTGCGGCCCCGCGCCTGGAGACCCAGCATGAGGCAGCTCGCCACCGGCTCGCCGTCCAGGTGCACGGTGCACGCCCCGCAGTCGCCGGTGCCGCAGCCTTCCTTGGGGCCGGTGAGGCCGAGCCCCTCGCGGAGCACGTCGAGGAGCGTCTCGTAGGGCCGGGCCAGGACCTCGGCGGGCTCGTCGTTGACGGTGAAGCTCAGGACCTGTTTCGCCACGATCGCGTCCTCCGGCTCAGCGGCTCGCGCGCTCGAGCGCGCGGGTGAGGGTTCGACGGGTCAGCACGCGCACGAGGTGGCGGCGGAAGTCCGCCGAGCCGCGCTGGTCGCTGATCGGCTGCGCCGCGCCCACGGCCAGCTCGGCCGCCTGCTCGATCGCCGCCGGGGTCAGCGCCTGTCCCTCGAGCGCCTGCTCGGCGGCGGTGGCCCGGACCGGCGTGGGCGCCACCGCGGCCAGCGAGATGCGGGCCTTCGTGCACTTGCCGTTCTGCAGCGTGACCTGGGAGGCGACGCCCACGACGGCGATGTCCAGCTCGCGCCGCGGCGTGTGGCGGATGTAGCTGCCGCCGCTCCGCGGGCCCGGGGCGGGCACGAACAGCTCCACGAGGAGCTCCTCCGGCGCGAGCACGGTCCGGCGCACGCCGGTGAAGAAGGACGCGATCGGCACCCGGCGCTGGCCCTTCGGCCCGGTGATCACGGCCTCCGCGTCCAGCGAGAGGAGCGGCGGCGCCATGTCCGCCGACGGCGCGGCGTTGCAGAGGTTGCCGCCGAGCGTGGCCAGGTTGCGCACCTGGATCGAGCCGACCAGCGCTCCGCTCTCGGCGATGGCCGTGTAGCCCGACTGCACGCGGGCGTCGCGCTCGAGCTGGCGCGCGGTCACGGCGGCGCCGATCCGGAGCCCCTTCGCGTCGGCCTCGATCGCGCGCAGCGCCGCGATGCCCGAGAGGTCCACGACGAGCTGGGGCTTGGTCACGCCGTTCTTCATCTGGGGAAGCAGGTCGGTGCCGCCGGCCACCACCTTGGCGCCGGCGCCGCCGGCCGCCAGGGCCTTGACGCACTCGTCCACGCTGCGAGGAAGCGACATTTCGAACCGACGCACGTGAGACCTCCAGGAGGGACAGAGTCGTAACGGGTTACGGGGATGGAGGATACTCTGCCCGGCGAGACATAGTCAACGACCCGCGACCGCGCGCAAGACGGCCGGTCACGATGATGGACGATCGCGCGCGCGGCGCGGCGCCCGCGGCTACCGGCCCGGCGCGGCGTCCGGCACGATCTCCACGACGAGCCCGTCGCCCCAGCCGTATTTCGCCTCCGAACGCGCGCGCACGTCGGCGGCAAGCTCGGGCTCGACGACCGCGTCCACGACGCGAGCCTGCGCGGGAAGCTCCACGTCGCTCACCCGGACCCGCACCGCGGGCCGGGCGCGGAGGTTCTTCACCCAGCCGGCCTCCTCGCCGTGCTCGGCGACCAGGTAGTAGCGCTCGCCGCGGCGCGTGAACCAGATCTCGATCTCCCGCGGCAGGCCGCTCCGGCGTCCAGTCGTCGTGAGGTAGAGGTACTGGGGCTCGCCGGTCACGGCCGTTCACCCACCGCCCGCGACACAGGGCGGCCGCGGCTGACACCGGCTGTCAGCGCGGCAACCGTCGACGCCTCGGAGGTTGGTGATTTCATTGCTGTCGGATCTGGTAAGGCTCTTGCTGTTCGTCCTCGTGGGGAGAACACCATGACGAGCCTGGTGATGGCCACGATCGCGATCCTCGCATCGGCCCATGGGGTGGCAGCCCAGCCGGGGGTGGCAGCCCAGCCGCCGGCGACCCGCTCCTACGAGATCCGCGGGCACGGTTCGCTCGAGATCGACGTGCCCGCGGCCTGGAAGGACTCGGTCACGCAGCCTCCGGGCGGGCGTCCCCCGAACATCTCGGTGGTGGCCGGAGGCGCCGACGACCTGCTGGTCACGGTCACCCCCGTGTGGGATCCCCGGGGCGATCGCAGCTTCACGTCGCCCGAGACGCTCCGTCGCATCGTCGAGGAGAGCGGACAGCACCTCCTGCCCAGGTCCGAGGAGAAAGCGCTCGTGCTCGAGCCGATCTCCGGGCCGAGCGCGCGCGGGTTCCGCTTCACGCTGTCCGACACGAGCGTCACGCGGCACCGCCGGCAACTATCCCTACATCACGCAGGGCGCGGTCGCCACGGGCGAGCTCCTGGTGGTCTTCTCCATCTTCCACCGCACGAAGGCGGGCCCCGAGCGCGAGGCCGCCCTCGCGATGATGGCCACCGCCCGCCAGCAGAGCGGCCCGGCGGCGGCGGCGCCCGCGCGATCCGGCCGCACCGCGCTCTCGCTGCCCGGCTACCAGTGGGCAGGGGCGCTCGACCTCTCGGGCTTCACGGTGACCGGGGACGAGATCAGCACCGAGCGGGGCACCCGGATGGTGTCGGCGGAGAGCGCCGACCGCACCGTGCACCTCTCGCTGTTCCTCGAGAAGGTGCCCGCGGCGGCCAGCGCGCGCGGCTGTCGCACGCGCTACCAGGAGCGCCTGGCCCGGAGCCCGATCATGAGGGACGTGCGCGTGCAGTCCTCCGAGACCGACGCCCTGGCCTTCGCCGAGTACATGATCGAGCGGTACGACGGCGCCACGATCAACCAGAAGCACGTGAACACCTACCTCGCCCACGAGGACGTGTGCGTGGACCTGCACCTGTCGAAGGTCCGGTTCACCTCGGGCGATCATCGGCTCTTCGTGCCCGTGGTGCGAAGCCTCGGCATCGAGCCGCGCTGACATGCGCCGCGCCGCCGTCGTCTCCGCGCGTCCTGGCCGTGCTCGCCGTCGTCGCTTCCTCGAGCCCGGCGCAGACGCTCGATCCCGCGTCCGCGGACGCGCTCGCCCAGACCCTTCGGATGCTCCTCGATCCCGGCGCCCGGGCCGGCGCCATCGCCGGCTCCCCGGGCGCCGCCGAGCAGGACCGCGCGCTGCAGCGGCTCGCCGCCTCGCCCGAGCTGACGCAGGAGGTGTACGCGCTGGCCGGGGAGGTGTTCGCCGACCTCACCCGAGGCACGGGCGGCGACGTGACGGCGATGCTGGCCGCGCTCGAGCGCGGGCGGTCGGACCCGGCGGGCTTCGCGGCCATACTGAGCCCGCAGACGCTCGCCCATTTACGCGCGCTGGCGTCCCGGCTGGCCGACGCTCGGCAGTGAGAAGCTCAAGCAACGCCACGACTTCGCGTGGCTTGAGGAACGCGCAGCGGAGCCTCGCCACTACGCGACCTGGATCCTCTGGCCCCTGACGAATTCGGATTCGAGCTTCGGCTCGCCATCCTCGAGAAGCATGCCAAGGACCTCATCGAGGTTGCGCCTTAGCTCGTCCAGGGTTCCCCCCTGGCTGTGCGCACCAGGCCAGCCGGGTACGTATCCAACGTACAGATTCGTATCCGGGTCGCGTTCGATCACGATGTTGAAGGTCCGCATGCGCTCATCCTCCTCTTGTCTGCACCGACGAAGCAGACGCTTCAACGTCTGTCGGGCGAACGCCCGCTCTCGACCGCCCCCTCCAGGATCCCGCCCAAGTCGACCTGCAACTGCGCTTGGTGAGCGCACAACCACTGCTTCGCCTTCTCCGTCTCCCGGCACAGGCTCTGCACCGTCAGCCAGAACTTCGCCGAGTGGTCCGGAACCGCGAGATGAACCGCCTCGTGCGTCACGAGGTAGCGGAGCACGAAGTCCGGCGCGAGGATGAGCCGCCAGTTGAACGACAGGTTCCTGCGCGCCGAGCAGTTGCCCCACTTGGTGCGCTGGCCCATCACGTAGACCCGCTGCGGGCGCTGGCCGAGGCGAGCCGTGATCGACTGCCAGGTGGCTCTCGATCCTCGCGGGCCTCCTGCCGCAGCCAGTTCTCGAGGCTGCGCGCAACCGGGGTTCGCGACCGCGGCCCCGCGCGACACGACGATCTCGCCATCGACTAAGCGGACCAGCGTTGCCTGCGCGCGCGCGCTGGTCGTCTCGATCCGAACCGCGTCGGCTCTCCCCGAAAGAGAATCTCGCCGACCGCGCGCTGCGGGCACGCCGCACGCTGCGTAGCCGCTCCGCGCGCTCGAGCTGATCGAGGATCCAGCGCCCGTTGCGGTCAGGAACGCCGACACGTCCTCGCCGTTGCGCGACGGTCGGCTGCACGACCTCGACGCCGTTCGGACCCACCCGGACGCGCAGCTTGCGGGCGGCCTTCGAGCGGACACGCGGTAGTCGACTCGGCGGCCGCCGAGCCGGATCTGGTGCTGGGTCGCAGACCTTCATGGCGTCAGCTCGTCCCATCCGCCTTCGCGAGTTCGCTCACCGCCGGCTTCAGGAACGGCGGGTCCTCGGCATCCGCGGTCGAAGCCGAGCTGCGCGTACGGCGGATTCCACGACTCCGCCAGCAGCGATTGCTCGACGCGCATCCGGCCGCCGATCGAGTTGCTCCAGCCCGGCGCAAGAAGCTGGTTCGTTGCGCAGGTGCGCGACCATCCGCCGCGCGCAGTCGGCGACGATAGGTCTCGTCGGCGGCGGGAGCATGGGCGCGCAGGATCGTGAACAGCCCGTACTCGCCGGGCTGCGTCAGGCCGAGGCGTCCGGCTCCTGCTTCGTCGCGGCGAGCTCGGCCGCGATCTCCTGCAGCTCCCGCAGGCGCTTCGCCGCCGCTTCGTCGCTCGCGTCCTTGCGCTCCTTGACCCGCTGCAGCCGCTCGCCGAGCTGGCGGTAGATGAAGCTCGGGTCGTCTTCGGCAGTTCGCCGGTGAGGATCGGCCTCCAGCGCCGCCGCCTTGTCCGCGGGCGTCGGCAGTTCGTCGAGCTTGGTGACGTAGTCCTTGTCGATCTTGAAGACCGGCAGCGACTCCGCGATGTCGACGAACGTCGTGTTCTCCTGGATCAGCTGCCGCGTCTTGGCCGACAGCTCGCCGTAGGTGTCCTTGCTGCCGCGTTGCCGCCGCCGGTGGGCGACGTAGATGCCGCAGAGCCAGTTGTACTGGTAACGGTGCGGGTACAGGCAGGGATCGGGCGCCACCGCTTCCCACAGCCGTTCGAGGCTCCTGAAGTTGTGCTCGAAGTTCTTGGCCGCCTCCGGGTCGCGCAGGCGCCGCAAGCGCCGCGAGCAGGCATTCGCGCGTGTCGGCGATCGTGATGCCCTCGAAGAGCTCCATGCACCGCGCGACCTCGCCCGGCACCGTCGCCCTCAGCGCGTCCCAGTCGATCAGCGACTCCTCGCGGATGCTCTCGTCGAAGTTGAGCGCCTTCTCCAGGTTGTTGAACACGCCGAAGTAGTCCACCACGACGCCGGTGCGCTTCTTCATCGCGGCAGCGGCCGGTTGGTGCGCGCGATGGCCTGCAGCAGGTTGTGGTCGCGCAGCGGCTTGTCGAGGTACATCACCTGCTCGACCGGCGCGTCGAATCCGGTGAGCAGGCGGTCGCAGACGATCAGGATCTTCAGCGGCGGCCGCCACTTGCTGCGGTCCTCGCCGTGCCGCTCGCGGTTCCAGGCCTCCCACTCCGCCGGCGTGAGCTTGAAGTAGTCGATCAGCTCGTCCTGCTTCTCCTTCGCGTACTCGAAGCGCTCGACCTCGGGCTCGCTGTTCTGGGCCGCGGAGATGATCACGTCCGACCATTCGGGCGGCAGGCCGCGCGCCTGCGAGCTTCGCGTCGAGCGCGTCCTTGTAGAGCGCGCAGGCCTTGCGGTCGACGGCGACGAGCTGCGCCTTGAAGCCGTTCGGGTCGGGGTGCTCCAGGAAGTGGCTCAGCATCCTCTCGAGCACGATCTCGATGCGGTCCGGATGGCGGGCCAGTTCCTTCCACTGCGAGCGCTGGCGCTGGACGAAGTCCTTCGCCTCCTCGTCCTCCAGCTCCATCTCGGCGCACATCTGCTCGAAGCCGACGCTCAGCGCCTCTTCGTCCACCTCGAACGGCACCTTGTCGCGGATGTAATGCACCTCCAGCGTGGCCCCGTCCTTGATCCGCGCCGGATGCCGTAGTAGCTCAGATAGCGCTCCTGCACGCCGTCCTTCAGCGGCCCGAAGTCGCGATGCGTGTTCTGCATCGTCCGGTCGATCGGCGTGCCGGTGAAGCCGAAGCGGAAGCCGTTCGCGAGCTTCACGCGCATGGTCATCGCGTAGCTCTCCGTGCCGTCGCCCTTCTGCGAGCGGTGGCACTCGTCCACCATGCTGATGACGTTGTCGCGCGTGAGCGGGGCGAGGTCGCCCATCTTCTGGAAGGACTGGATGGTCGTCACCAGCGTGCCGCGCCAGTCGGTGCGCAGCTTCTGCTTCAGGTCCTCGACGCCGAGCGCCTTCTCGACGTTCGGGTAGTCGCAGGCGTCGAAGTCGTCCGAGAGCTGCGTCTTCAGGTCGCGCCGGTCCACGACGATCAGCACCGTCGGGTTGTTCAGCGCCGGGTGCCGCCGCAGCTTCTGGCCGGCGAAGATCATCGTGAGCGACTTGCCCGAGCCCTGCGTGTGCCAGATGAGGCCGGTGCGGTCCTGGGCGTCCACCGGCTTGCCGACGAGCGACACCGTGCGGTCCACCAGCTCGTTCACCGCCTCGAACTGCTGGTAGCGCGCGATCTTCTTGGTCGTCGTGCCCTTCTTGGTCTCGAAGACGATGAAGTGCTGGAGGAAGTCGAGCAGATGCGCAGGCTTGAGGCGCAGCAGGCCCTTGCACCGGCACCTCCAGCGGATCGTCCGGGTCGGCCGCCTCCGGCTCGTTCCAGCAGCCGTGTTGCTCCGGGTAGAGGCTCAGCCAGCGGCCCCACGAGTCGAGGTGCCGCTCGATGTCGTCCTTGCTCGCGTCGTGGAAGAGCACGGTGCCGTAGCGGAACTCGTCCTCGTCGGCCGCGACGCAGAAGACGTTCGGCGTCAGCATCAGCGGCGCCTGGCGCTGGTAGCGGTGGAGCTGGTGCACCGCCTCGCGCCAGTCCTTGCCGCTCGCGACGTAGCTCTTGTACTCGGCGATCACGAGCGGGATGCCGTTGACCAGCAGCACCGTGTCCTCGCGGCACTGCTTCACGCCCTGCACGCGGTACTGGTTGGTCGCGGTGAAGTCGTTGAGGTGCTGGCGGCCGGATCGAACGCGATGAAGTGACGGTCCTCGCATCCTCGCCCGGCTTGAGCACGACCTTCGCGCCGTCGCGCAGCAGGTCGAGCGTCTGGCGATTCGCCGTGAGCTTGTCCGGATGCGACATCGCCTTGCGCAGCGCCGCCACGGCGAGCTTCGCCTGCGCCTCGGTCTTCACCTCCGGGTTGATCCGCAGGATCGCCGCGACCAGCAGCTTCTCGACCAGCGGGTCTTCCAGCGGCCGGTCGAACGCCGCCATCGCCGCCTCGTCGCGATAGGTCCAGCCGAGGCCGCGCGTCGCCGTACTTCGGCCTTCGGCTCGCCGCAGAGCCAGCCGAGGATGGGCTGCTCGACGTAGCCGTACTCGCTCATGACGCGGCTGCCTTCGATCTCGTCGCACGCGGACCCGGCCGGTGAGGAGGTCGTGCATCAGGGACTTCTTGAGTTCGCTCGAGCCGCCGCTTGCTTCGTCAGCAGCGCATCGACGTTGCGCTTCGATGCACTGCAGCAATCTCGACGATCTGCTGCTGCTCGTCCGGTCGGACGGGACGGGAATCGAAGACGCTTGCAGCCTGCGTGCTTGATTTGTCGATGCCAGGCTGGAACGTCGTTGCGCATCACGCGTTCCAGAACCGCTGCGCGATGTCGAGTTCGAGCCACGAGCACGCGAACTCGGGCGTCAGCACTTCGCCGTTCGTCCGCAGGCGAAAGATGATGGTTCTGACACAGTCATTCACGCATCTGGCTCGTGCCGATGATCGCACCGCTCCGATCGCATGTCGGATTCGCATGCCCTCGATCGATCAAGAGATCGTCCACGCTTCAAGACGCGAGCTGATCGAACTTCGTCCGCACGACGCCTCACGTCTTGATCGTCGAGACAGATCAGATGCCGCATCGCTGAACGTTGGCGACCCGCAGGTACGGCAGCTCGACCGTTTGAATGCCCGACACGTCTTCGCTCGAGCGTGAACCACTCTGATCCGAACTCGTGCCACCTCGCCAACGTCCGCGCGAATCGTCCAGTCGGACGAGTGACCGTCTGCTCGTCGGTGCGCTTCGTCGCGAGACCCTGCTCAGAAGATCGTGCAACAAGGCTGCTCGAGCTCCCGCGCCCGCTCGACCGCCGCGCGGGTGCACTCCAGCGCCGTGTCCACGGCGTCGAGGATGCGGGCGATGGCGGCTTGCTCGTCGGGCTCGGACGGCACAAGCAACCGCCGTGAACACATCGTCAGGACGCGCTGGTCGACGCCCGTCGAAGCGTCGTTCCTCGTGCGCAGCGTCGACCGCGGACCTCGTCGACGAGCAGATCGAAGTGCAGTAAAGAAAGCGCGGCACCGGTCGGTCGACGGATCGACAGCACGATGCAGACTCGGTGAGCCGCAAGCCCACGTCGACCGATGCAGCGTCGACGAACGCACAGCCGATTCCCGTTCGCGGCCAAGGCGTCGATCTTGCGCGAAGAGTGTCGTCACCGACTCGAACGCGACAGCCCGAGCCTTCCCTGAGAATGCTCGCCGGGCGCGAACTGGAGATCCCTCGCGAAGTTCTCACCGACGATGCCGATCTCGACGATATGACGGACTCTCGGCGTTCTTCATCGACGGTATCCGCGTTGACTCACCGACGCGCGAGCTTCGATCCAGCGACATCGGCCCATCGGAGCATGCAGTCGCGACGTAGCAGTCAGTGTCGCATAACCCGCCCTCGTCAGCAGCTCGAGCAAGTTCTGCCTCGCGCCTCCTTCGCCGCCGCCTCCGCCTCGCGCAGCGCCTTCAGCGCGTCCTTCACCTCCACCCGCGGCTCTGGCTCGAAGGTGTCCACGTAGCGCGGGATGTTGAGGTTGAACTCGTTCTCCTCGATCTCGTCGAGGCCGACGACGCGGGCGTGCTTGAGCAGCTCGTCGGGGTCGGCGTAGAGGGCGACGAGTTCCTCACCCACCGCGGCCACGTCCTTGCGGTCGTCCTCGGCGCGGCGCCGGGCCTCGGCGATGCGCTCGTCGCGCTCGGCCAGCTTGGCGGCGAGCTTCTCGCGCTGCTTCTCCATCTTTGCGATGGCGCCGGCAGCTTCGCCTTCTCCTGCTTCGTCTTCGCCGCTGCCTTGCGCCTGCGTGCCTCGGCCAGCTCGGCGTCCAGCGCCGCCAGCTTGTCGGCCTGCGGCTGATACTCCGCCTCGATGCGCCCACTCTCCTCCTCCTCGCGCAGCATCGATCTGCTTGCGGATGCGCCCGGCTGTGCTCGGCCACGAGGCCCGGCACCTTCGCCGCGTCGCCGTAGGCGTGGTAGTGGACGAGCATCCGCATCACGTCCTGCGGGCGAGCTCGTTCTGCGCGGAAGCTCGCGGTAGTGCCGCGCGGCGTAGATCAGCAGCACCTTGTCGCGGCGCTCGGCCGGGCGCTGCTTGCGGAGGATCAGCAGGCAGGCGGGCACGCCGGCCCCGTAGAAGACGTTGAGCGGCAGCGAGATCACGGCGTCGATCAGCCGCGAGTCGAGCAGCGCCTTGCGGATCAGGTGCTCGTCGTCGGCCTTGCGGCGCTTCATCTTCGGGTTGCCGTCGTCGTCGAGCTCGCCCGTCTCCTCCTCGACCTCCGGCTGGCCGCGGAAGAGCACGCCCTGCGGGCAGACGATGCCGGCGCGGCCGTCGTCGGTGAGCGAGGCGAGGATGTGGAGGATGAAGGCGTAGTCGCCGTAGCCGGCCGGGGGCGCGTTGAAGCCGGTGCCGCGGCCGAAGCGGCCGAACGGGTCCTTGAAGCCCTCCTTGCCGAAGATCTCCTTCTTGAGCTTGTCCTTCTTCTTCTTGTCGTCGGTCTGCTGCTCCGGCTTCAGCCACCAGAACTCGTCGGAGAACGGGAAATTGGCGAGCACCAGCGAGAACTTCTTCACCCGCCCGTCTTCGAGGAACTGCGGGTCGGTGATCGTGCTCGCGCCGGCCTTGATGTCGGCCTCGAGGCCGTGCAGGACGGAGTTGATCTTGCCGATGGCGGCGTTGCCCCAGTTCATCTCCTGCGCGAAGTAGCGGGCGCTGGTCGCGTGGTGGCCCTGCTCGCGCAGGTAGTCGGCCGAGTGCACCAGCATGCCGCCCGAGCCGGCGGTGGGGTCGTAGATCGTGTCGCCCGGGCGCGGCTCGAGGATGCGCACGAGCGTGTCCACGACCTCCGGCGGCGTGAAGAACTCGCCCGCCTTCGCGCCCGCGTCGTCGGCGAACTGCTTGATCAGGTACTCGTAGGCGCGGCCCAGCACGTCGGGCGGGACGCTCTTGTTCGAGAGGTCGTGCTCGTCGAAGTGCTGGACGAGCGCGTGGACCACCTCGTTCGGGATGAGCGGCTTGCCGGAGCCGTCGGGCGCGGGCTGGTTCCAGTCCACGGTGAAGACGCCGCGCAGCTCGTCGTTGGCGTTCGGCGACGGCGCGCATCGCCTTGGTGAGCACCTCGCCGAGGTTGGTGGAGGCGGCCTTCACGTCGCCCCAGCGCGAGCCGTCCGGGATCTGGAAGCGGTGCTCGCCGCGCTTGCGGAAGACCGCCTTCTCCTTCTCGGTGAAGGCGCGGCCCTGCTGGCGCTCCAGCTCGGCGATGGCGTCGTCGGCCTCGCACTCCCACTGGTCGCAGAGGCGCTTGTAGAACATCAGGGACAGGATGTAGTTCTTGTAGGAGGTGGGCTTCGAGCTGCTGGAGGGTGAGCTTCATGCCGGGCCTCGATCGGCCAGGAAGTATCGCCGCTTCGGATCCTGCGGCCCCGTGCCGATCTCGCGCACCAGCCCGCGGCCGACCAGGCGGGCGAGCCGGGTGCGCGTGGCCCGCGGCGTGAGACCGATCGCCTTCGGCGATCTCGCTCGTGAGCCGGCCCTTGGCCGCCGGCGAGGCTCGCGAGGATGGCCTGGTCGGTCGGGGTCGAGCAGGGGGCGGCCCGACCTGCGCGGTCGCGATCGTGACCCGGAAGCGCGTGGCGATCTCCTCGAACACCGGCGCCGCGAGCCCGGCCTCGCGGCAGGCGGCGGTCATGCGCTGGATGCCGCTGCCCCACTGCTCGACCAGGCCGAGCGCGTGGAAGATGCGGCCGATCACGCGGTTGCGCAGCTTCGAGACGCCGCGCGGAAGGTCCTCGACCGTGAGGCCGAAGGGCAGGAGTCCCGGGTTCTCGACCTCGAGGCGGTCGTCGAAGATCGAAAGGCGGAGCGGAGCGCCGCGCTGGGCGTAGTCAGCATGCGCCACCGCGTTGATGACCGCCTCGCGCACCGCCGCGGGCGGCAGGCTCCAGCGCTCCTTGCGGCGCACGGGGCCGATCTCGGCCCCGTGCAGGGCGTGCTTCTGGACGAAGGCGATCGCCTCCTCGATGGCGCGCACGGGGAGGGAGCGGATCTCGGCGCGGTCGAGGATGCGGCTCTTGTTAGCGCCGTCGAAGCGGCCGGCCTGGATCCAGGCGTCCGGGAAGTGGCGCTCGCGGTCCTCGGCCGAAGAGAATCATGCCGCCCACGGTGGGCACCTTGCGACCCTGGTGGTCCGTGAGCGAGCCGCAGGGTCTCCAGGTCCCGGCGGGCGAGCGTGCGGACGGGGGCAAACGACTCGGAAGCGGCTCGGAAGTCGAGGGCTTCCGAGTCGAGCCCGGGCATCGGCTGCTCGTCGAAGCCTTCGCCCCGCGCGAAGCGGCGCAGCTCCTCGATCAGCTCGGCGTCGGCCCGCCGGTTGGTCGAGCCCACCCGCACGTAGACGCCGCCGGCGAGCCCCTCCCGCTTGAGGTAGTGCGGTCGGCCCGGGCTCGGGATGCACCTGCACCGCCAGCACCTGCGTGCGGCGCCAGGGGAGGATCTCGATGTCCGGGCACGAGGCGAGGGCTGATGTGGTCGCTGATCGAGGTTGGCCAGGCGCTCCTCCAGATCGAGCGGGTCGCGCACTCCGCGGACGTGCCGGCTCCGGTCCTCGACGCCGACGAGCAGCGTCCCGCCCGCGGTGTTGGCGAAGGCGACGATCGTCTTGAGCGCGCCATCCGGGCGAGGAAAGATGCGCTTGAACTCAGCGTCTTGCCCTCGGGGCGCTTGAGGATCTCGACGAGGTCCATCGCGCTAGGAAGTCTACTTGGAAGGCTCTGGAAGCATTAAGCTTCCGAGCTGCCGGACCTACCTGTCGCTCGGGGCGCCTAACGTTCGCGATAACGCGCGGTGGCGGAGCAGCGCGACGCCACCGTCGCGTTCATCGCGCAGTTGGGCTGCGTCACGCGCGCCATGGTCGTGGTGGCCCCGCGAGAACCACGGAGGCTATCCGTCGAGGTTCGGGTCGACCGCTTCGAGCAACCTAATGGCCGTCCGGAGGGCAACACAGGCTTCATTCACGTCCGCTCGGTTATTGCGGCTCTCGACAGCATCATGACGTCGGTCGCTATCGCGGTGAGAACCTTCGCGGCGTCTGGCAAGATGAGTGGCTCGATCGCACGACGTACGTGTTGGACTGCGACCTGCACGTGACCTTTACGGTCGAACAAGGTCTGAAGTCGATCGACATGAGAATTCTCCCAGACGGTTGGCATCCGAGGTCTCCTTTGTACACGGTGGCCGTTCGTGACCGGTCGATCGCATCCTCAGAGCTCGACCGGCATGGGGCATCGCTCCATCGAGCGATGAAGGTTCCTTAGTCGGCCGAACTACTACTTATCGGGAACCCTGCACCGCCCGGTCAGTGTAGGGCGGTGGGATATCCCGGCGCCTTGCAGAGCCCGTGAGCATTCCTGCCGGTGTCATCGTAGGCTTACCCGTCTCGGTCCGCGGGCGCGCCGCATATGCTGCGAGCGGCGCAGTGTATCGGGGAGATAGGGAGCGGCCCGGGCCTCCCTCAGGCCCCGAACGAGCTCTTGAAGCGGCGGGCCGCCTCGCGGTCGAGGCCCCGGCGGAAGCGCTGGTAGCGATCGAGGAAGCGCCGGCCCTCCGGGGTCAGGCGCGTTCCGCCCTCGGGTCCGCCACCGGGACGGCGTTCCATGAACCGCACGCCGGCGGCCTCCTCCAGCTCGCGGAAGTAGCCCCACGCCGCGCGATACGACATGCCGACCTCGGCTACCGCCTTCTTGAACGAGCCGAGGGCGGCCACGCGCTCGAGCAGCTCGGCCCGTCCATCGCCAAACTTCACGCGGCCCGCGAACACCACCCAGACGCGGAGCTTGGCGCCGATCTCCGCCGGCGGCGCCGTTCGGGCCGCCCGTGCGCGGCCCACCGTCAACCCGGCCGGACCTCGGGCGGGCGGGCGCGACCGATGATCTGCTCAGGCTGCTCCATGCGCGGCGGCGCGGCTACGGCGTGAGCACGCGGCCGGCGGGGACGGCGTTGTAGCGCGGGCCGTCCACCACGACCTTCCCGTTGACGATCACGTACGGGATGCCGGTGGGATGGCGGTGCGGCTCGGGGAACGTCGCCTCGTCGCGGACGGTGGCGGGATCGAACAGCGCGAGGTCCGCCGCGTGGCCCGTGCGCACGAGGCCGCGGTCGCGCAGGCGCAGCTTGGCCGCGGGCTTCCCCGTCATCTTGTGCACGGTGGTCTCCCACGAGACGAGCTTCCGCTCGCGGCAATACTCGCCGAGCACGCGCGGGAACGTCCCGTAGCTCCGCGGATGAGGCTTGCCCGCGTGCGGCCCGGGGCCCGCGTGGAGCGAGAGCGAGTCCGAGCCGATCATCGTGTGCGGATCGGCGATCACCCGGGCGACGTTGTCCTCGCTCTGGCCCCAGCTGATCATGGAGACGCCGGCGCGCTCGGAGAGCACGAGGTCCATCATGGCGTGCGCGGGCTCGCGGCCGGTGAGCCGCGCCAGCTCTGCGAGGGTCTTGCCCGCCAGCTCGGGGCGCGAGCACGTGGCGATCATGACCTCGTCCCAGCCGAGCGCGCCCGAGGTGGTCCGCCAGAGCTCGCCGCCCACCAGGCAGTCGTCGATGGCCCGGCGGCGCGCCGCGGGGTCGGCCAGGCGCTCGAGGAGCTTCGCGATGCCGCCGTCCTGCATCCAGCCCGGGAGCAGGCTGTCCATCTTGGTGCTGCCTGCCGGATACGGGTACACGTCACCCGTCACGTCCACGCCGCGCGCGCGAGCGTCAGAGATGATGCGAAGCGCCGCTTCCATCTTTCCCCAGTTCTCGCGGCCGGAGGCCTTGACGTGGGCGATCTGCACGGGCACCCCGCCCTCCTCCGCGATCCGAATGGCCTCGACGTACGCGGGCTCGAGCGTCGCCGCCTCGCCCCGCACGTGGGAGAAGTAGAGGCCGTTCCGACCGGCCATGCTGCGGGCCAGCGCGATCAGCTCGTCGGTGGCCGCGAACACGCTCGGGGCGTAGACGAGGCCGGTGGAGTATCCGAAGGCGCCCGCGTCGAGGCCCTCGGCGAGCAGGCGCTGCATGTCGCGAAGCTCATCCGGCGTGGGCGGCCGGTTGTCCGCGCCCACCGTGGCCAGGCGCAGGGCGCCGTGCCCCACGAACTGCACGATGTTGACCGACGGACCCAGCGCGCGCACGTGGTCCAGGTACTCGCCGAAGGAGTGCCAGGTGATGCGCGGCTTGTTGCCGATGCCGCCCATCCAGTCCCGCACCAGCTCCTCGCGCGCCGGCGCCACGGGGCCGGGCGAGAAGCCGCACATGCCCACCACCTCGGTGGTCACGCCCTGCCGCACCTTGGACTCCGCCGACGGGCAGGTGTCCAGCACGAGGTCCGAGTGCGAGTGGATGTCGATGAAGCCCGGCGCCACCATCAGCCCGGCGGCGTCGATGGTGCGCGCCGCCTCGCCGCGGAGGCCGGGGCCGACGGCGACGATGCGGTCGCCCTCCACCGCGACGTCCGCGGCCACCGCGGGCGCGCCCGAGCCGTCGACGACCCGGCCGTTCCGGACGAGGAGCGACCAGGCCACTACTCGGCGGCCTCGACGATCTTCACCGACTTCATCTTGTCGCCGATCTTGATGCCGTCCACCACCTCCATCCCGGAGGTGACGATGCCGAACACCGTGTAGTTGCCGTCGAGGAAGGGCGCGGGCTTGAAGCAGATGTAGAACTGGCTGCCCGCGGAGTCGGGACTCTGCGAGCGGGCCATGGCCACCGTGCCGCGGACGTGCTTCTGCTTGTTGAACTCGGCCTTGATCTGGTAGCCGGGCCCGCCGGTGCCGTTGCCCTTCGGATCGCCGCCCTGGGCCACGAAGCCCGGCTCCACGCGGTGGAAGACGAGGCCGTCGTAGAAGCCCTTCTTGGCGAGGGTGACGAAGTTCTCGACCGTCTTCGGCGCGTCGGCGGGATAGAAGTCGATCTTGATCTCGCCGCCCTTGTCCATCGTGATGATCGCTGACTGCTTCACGCGAGGGGTTCCTTTCTTGGCGTCGGACGCCTTCGGATCTGCGGTCTTGGGGTCGGCGGCCTTCGGGTCCGCGGGCTGGGCCTCCGCGGCCGGCGTGGTCACCTTCTTGCCGTCGATGCGTGGCGCCGGGACGACGGTGAGGGCCAGGGTACCGAGCACGGCGATGGCCGTGGCGAGGAATCGAGTGCGCGTCATGGGACCTCCCTCGGTGTGAGGATGCGTCATTATGCCCGAGCCCGCGCCGGCTTCGCCACCTTCGGCGCGCGTGCTACAGTGCATCCATGCTGGAGCGCCCGGACATCCGCAACGTCGCCATCATCGCCCACGTCGACCACGGCAAGACCACCCTCGTGGACGCCATGCTGTGGCAGTCGGGGATCTTCCGCGCCAACGAGCACGTGGCCGAGCGGGTCATGGACTCGATCGACCTGGAGCGCGAGAAGGGCATCACGATCATGGCGAAGAACACGTCCGTCCACTACCGGGACGTGAAGATCAACATCGTGGACACGCCGGGCCACGCCGACTTCGGCGGCGAGGTGGAGCGCACCCTCACCCTGGTCGACGGGGTGCTGCTCCTCGTGGACGCCGCCGAGGGCCCCCTGCCGCAGACACGCTTCGTCCTCAAGAAGGCGCTGGAGGCGCAGCTCATCCCCGTGGTCGTGATCAACAAGATCGACCGCCAGGACGCCCGCCCCGCCGAGGTGCTGGACGAGGTGTACGACCTGTTCATCGACCTCGACGCCACCGAGGACCAGCTCGAGTTCCCGGTGCTCTACACAGACGCCCGGAAGGGCATCGCCAAGCGCGCCCTCGGCGACGACGAGCGCACGCTCGCGCCGCTCTTCGACACCCTCCTGACCGCGATCCCGCCGCCGCGCTTCGACGAGGGGCACGGCCTCCAGCTCCGCGCCACCTCGCTCGACTGGGACGACTACGTGGGGCGGCTCGTGATCGGGCGCATCGTGAACGGCCGGATCCGCCAGTACGACCGCGTGGCCATCGTCCACCGCGACGCGTCGGTGGAGCACGCCAAGGTCACGGTGCTCTACGGCTACGAGGGCCTCAAGCGCGTGGAGGTGGCGGAGGCGTCGGCGGGCGACCTCGTGGCCGTCGCGGGCATCGACAACGTGGAGATCGGCGAGACCGTGGCCGACGGCGACACCCCGGTGGCCCTGCCCGTCATGCACATCGACGAGCCCACGGTGTCGATGCTGTTCTCGGCCAACGTCTCGCCCTTCTCCGGGCGCGAGGGCCGCTTCGTCACCTCGACCCAGCTCCGCGACCGCCTGTGGCGGGAGCGCCGCACGAACGTGGGCATCCGCGTGGAGGAGACGGACTCGCCCGACACCTTCCGCGTGTCCGGGCGGGGCGAGCTCCAGCTCGCCATCCTCATCGAGATGATGCGGCGCGAGGGCTACGAGATGGAAGTGAGCAAGCCGCAGATCATCACGCGCGAGGAGGACGGGCAGACCCTCGAGCCCATGGAGCACCTCGTCGTGGACGTCCCCGAGGAGTTCATCGGCGCGGTCACGCAGAAGCTCGGCCCCCGCAAGGGACAGATGACGCGCATGGTGAACCACGGGACGGGGCGCGTGCGCCTCGAGTACCGGCTGCCCTCGCGCGGCCTCATCGGCTACCGTACGGAGTTCCTCACCGACACGCGCGGCACCGGGCTGCTGAACCACATCTTCGACGGCCATGCCCCGTGGCAGGGGGACATCCCCCACCGCGCCAACGGCGCCATGGTCGCCGACCGCGCGGGCCGGACCACCGCGTACGCCATCGACCACCTCCAGCCGCGCGGCGTGCTCTTCCTGTCCCCGGGGGAGGCCGTCTACGAGGGCCAGGTGGTGGGCGAGAACGCGCGCGACAACGACCTCGACGTCAACATCACCAAGGAGAAGAAGCTCACCAACATGCGCGCGTCGACCGCCGACGAGGCCGTGCGCCTCACTCCACCCCGCACCATGAGCCTCGAGCAGAACCTGGAATGGGTCCGCGAGGACGAGCTGCTCGAGATCACGCCGAAGTCGCTCCGTCTGCGAAAGAAGGCGATGAGCGGCCGCCGCCGCTTCTAGCTCGTCCGCCCGCCCGTGAAGAAGGGCGCGACGCTGGAGGTCAAGGAGCGGGGCCGGCGCGTCGCCGTCCTGGCCCCCACCGCCGCGCGGTCCACCGTGCTCGATGGCCTGATAGCGGCGGGACGGGCAACGTCGCCTCGCGGTGAGTCTGCTCGATCTCGGCCCCCCGATGGGCGGTCGGCCCTCTCGGTGCGCCAGTCGTGCGCTCGCCTCGCTCCGTGAGGCGTCTCGCTAAGCCTCGTTATCTCGACTCGTCCGCCCTGGTGAACACAGACGGTCGAGGCGGGCCGGAGGTTCGCATCTGCCATCGGCTCGCGGCTGACCGTCATCCCGCCGGGACGAGGTCTTCGACGTCCACGCGGACGTTGAGAGCGCCCTCACGGTCGCCATATCCGAGGAGCTCGCGCGGCGCCGCGCCCGGCGTCAGCGGCGTCGCGGGGTCGAGCAGCGCGCGCCAGGGCCCAAGCGACGGAAGGAACGCGGCGGCCTCGCCATAGTCCGGCTCGGCGAGGAAGAGGCTCTCGTCCCCGCCGGGGCCCGTCAGGATCAGACCTCGGTCGACCGTCCATGCGAACGGCCGGTCACCCATCACTCCCGTGACACGCTCAACGAGGATCCGCACGCGCGTGATCGTGGCCAGCCTCGGCAGGAGCGACGGTCCCTCGTAGCTCCACCCGGGACGATCCGCCGGCGCGAGCCGCGCCGGGCCCCGGTCGGCGGGCATCGCGTAGACCGAGCCGCGTCGACCCGGCTCGAAGAACGAGCCGAGCATCTCCTCATGAAGGCCCGGCAACGGCTCGAGGCGGAGGCGGCTCAGCTCGCCACCGTACGCGGGGACGACGAGAGACGTGATCCGTACCGGCGGCCGGTCGCCTGGCACGATCACGAAGCTGCCCCGGTAGAGGCCGGCGTCGAGCGGTGACACCAGACCGGGGCCCGGCGTGTAGTAGAGGTCACGAATGCGTCCCGCGAGGGAGGCCGCGAGCGAACGCTCCTCCGGCGTCAGCGAGAGGAGGATCAGCGACCCCGGCCGGGAGGACGGCCGCCGGATCGGCCCCCGCCCGGGCCACCGCCGCCCCGACTGCCGCGTCCGCCGCCGCCGCCGCGCGATCCGTCGCCGCGGCCGTCTCCCGGCCGCCCGCCGCGCGCGGCCATGCGCTGGCGGCGCTCCTCGGCGTAGCGGCGGCGCTCCTCGCTCGTGGGCTTGATCTCGGGCAGGTACCACTCGTCCTCTGCCCACTCCACGCGGATCTTCTGGCCGATGAACTTCTCGATGGGCTCGAGCCCGAGCGCGCTCGACTCGTCGGCGAAGCTGATCGCCTTGCCCGCGGCGCCCGCGCGCGCGGTGCGGCCGATGCGGTGCACGTAGTCCTCGGCGTCCTGCGGGAGGTCCTAGTTGACGACGTGGCTCACGCCCTCGATGTGGAGGCCGCGCGACGCGACGTCGGTGGCCACCAGCACCGGCAGCGCGCCCTCCTTGAAGTCGGCGAGGATGCGGAGCCGGCGCTTCTGGTCCACGTCGCCGGTGAGGGCGCGGGCCTGCCAGCCGTTCCGGCCCAGGCGGTCCTCGAGCCGCCGCGCCTCCTCGCGCGTGTTGACGAAGATCAGCATGCGGCTGCCGCCCTCGCGCTTGAGCAGCCCGAGCAGCAGCGAGAACTTCTCGTCGCGCCCCACGTGGTAGAGGACCTGCTCGGCCTTCTCCGCCGTCTTCTGCTGGGGGGAGATCGTGATCTGGGTGGGGTCGTTCATGAACTCCTAGGCGAGCTCCATCACCCGGAAGGACAGCGTGGCCGAGAACAGGAACGACTGCCGCCGCTCCGGCCGGGGCAGCCGGCGCAGGAGGAAGCGCAGGTCGGCGATGAAGCCCATGTCGAACATCCGGTCGGCCTCGTCGATCACCAGCACTTCCACCTGGCCGGGCGACCAGACGTGCTGCTTCAGGTAGTCGATGAGCCGCCCCGGCGTGCCGACGAGCACGTCGAAGCCCTCGCGGAGCGCCTCGCGCTGCTTGTTGTAGTCGATGCCGCCGTAGACGGCCTGGATGCGGAGGCCGGTGTGGGCGCCGAGGAGCTCGGCGTCGGCCTCGATCTGGACGACCAGCTCCCGCGTGGGGGCGATGATCAGCGCGCGGGGGGCGGCGGCGCCGCTTCGCGCCGGCGCGGCGTGGCGCAGGCAGCGCGTGAAGGCGGCGATCAGGAACGCCGCCGTCTTCCCGGTTCCCGTCTGCGACTGGCCGGCCACGTCCTTGCCCTTCAGGGCCAGCGGCAGGGCGGCCTCCTGGATCGGCGTGGCCGCGGCGAACCCCGCGTCGCGGATCCCCTGGAGCACGGGCTCGGGCAGGTCGAGCGACGTGAACTCGAGTGGGCTCATGCCCCGTCTCCCGGCGCGACCGCGCGCCGCCTCCGCCTCCGCGGTGACGGGCTTCTTCGGCTTCCGCGCGAAGATCCACGCCGACACGATCCCGATCTCGTACAGCAGGCACAGCGGGCCGGCCATCAGGCTCTGGTTCAGGATGTCCGGGGTCGGCGTGAGGACGGCGGCGATGACGAAGTTGATGAGGATCGCGTACTTCCGGTTCTTCGAGAGGAAGCGCGGCGTGACGATGCCCATCATCGATAGCACGGTGAGGATCAGCGGAAGCTCGAAGACCAGGCCGAACGCCAGCGTGAACTTCAGCACGAAGTCCACGTGGTTGGACACCGAGATCATGTCCTTGATGCCCTGCTGCTGGCCGAAGCCCACGAGGAACGTGATCGCGAACGGCACCACGACGAGCAGCGCGAAGGAGGCGCCGGCGAGGAACAGGAGCGACCCGACGATCACGAAGGGCCCGGCGTAGCGTCGCTCGTGCTTGTGAAGGCCCGGCGCCACGAAGGCCCACACCTGCCAGAGGATGACGGGCATGGCGAGGACGAGCCCGCCCACCATGGAGATCTTCATGCTGGTCCAGAACGCCTCGGTGGGCGAGAGGAACACCAGCGTCGATCCCGCCTTGGTCAAGGGCCGCGAGATGAACTTGATGATGCAGGTCGGAGAAGCGGAAGGCGACCAGGAGCCCGATCAGCGTCGGGATGAGGCTCCAGATGATGCGGGTGCGGAGCTCCCGAGGTGCTCCAGGAACGACATCTTGCCGTCTTCGTGCTCGAGCTCCTCAGCCATCGCCGATCGCGTCCTCACCACTCGGTGACGAAGTGCCGGAGTTGGCCCACGCCGCGCCCGGCCTGGAAGCCTTCCTGGATGGCGCGGGTCACGTACGCCTTGGCCTCGCGGACGGCCTCGGCGCAGGACGTTGCCGCGGGCGAGGCCAGCGGCGATGGCGGCGGAGTAGGTGCAGCCGGTGCCGTGAGTGTTCACCGAGTCGACACGCGGCACCGAGAACGTGGTCAGCGCCTTTCCGTTCCAGAGCACGTCCACGGCGTCGCCCTTCAGGTGCCCGCCCTTGACGAGCACGCTCCGGGGGCCCATGGCGTGGATGCGCCGGGCCGCCTCCTCCATGTCCTCCGGCGTGGTCACCGGCATGCCGGTCAGGGCCTCGGCCTCCGGCAGGTTCGGCGTGACCACCAGGGCCAGCGGCAGGATCCGGCCGATCGAGGCTCCGCGCGTCGGGCTGCAGGCGGGCACCGCTGGACTTGGCGACCATCACGGGATCCACCACCAGGTGGTCAAGCCGGTGCGCGGCGACGTCGGTCACGACCGCCTCGATGATCGCCGCCGTCGAGAGCATCCCGACTTGACGGCGTCGGCGCCAAGTCCGACAGCACGGACTCGATCTGCCTGGCCACGAGGGCGGGGGAGAGGTCTCCACCGCCCTGCACGCCCCCGGAATTCTGGGCGGTCACGCCGTGACCGCCCGACATGCCGAGCACGCGGCGCGCGCTGAACGTCATCAGGTCCGCCTGTATCCCCGCCCCGCCGCCGGAGTCCGATCCGGCGATCGTGAGCGCGCGGGGTATGCGCATGGCCTACTAGTATACGAGGATGACGCGGGTGACGCCACCGGGCGCTGCCCGGCGGACCGCCCTGGTCTACACTCGCCCCCATGCCACCCTGCCTCTCCCCGACGCTTCGGGTCGGGGCGCGACGAGCGTGCCGGCGGCGAGGCGGCAGGAAAGCAGGACCGGCGGGGCGCGAGAGGGCGTTTGCCGGGCTCGCGCCGGCGCGCCGGGGGCTAGTCTGGCTCGGGCCGATGGCCGGCGGGGGCGGCGCGGGGATCAGGAGCGTGATCTCGCCGCGGACGGGCGCGGCGCCGAAGCGCTCGCGGAGCGCGTCCGGCGTGCCCTGCACGATCTCCTCGAACTGCTTGGTCAGTTCGCGCGCGACGATGATCTCCGTGTCGCCGAACACCTGAGGCCGATGGCCTCGAGCGGCCACGAGCAGCCGATGCGGCGACTCGTAGCAGACCCGGTGACGGGTCGAGGTCGCGCAGGGCTTCGCAGCCGGTGGATGCGGCGGCCCGGCTTCACAGGCAGGAAGCCGTCGAAGACGAAGCGATCGGCGGCCAGGCCCGCGGCGGACAGCGCGGTCACCACCGCGGGAGGGGCCCGGGGATGGGGTACCACGGGCGAGGGCCGGCCGCGCGCGCCTGGCGCACCAGCAGCACGCCCGGATCGGAAATGCCGGGCGTCCCGGCGTCGGTGACGAGCGCTACCGAGCGGCCGTCGCCGCAGCGCGCCCAGTACCAGCTCGCCCGTGCTCCGCTCGTTGTCCTCGAAGTAGCGAGTGACGGGCGCGTGGCTGTCGTATCGCGACGAGGGCTGAGCACGTCCGGCGCGTGTCCTCGGCGGCGACGACGTCGGCCTCGCGCAGGACTCGCCGCGCGGAGCGTGATGTCCTCGAGGTTGCCGATCGGCGTGGCGACCACGTAGAGCGTGCCCGGGCTCACGGGAGCATCGCCACCCCGCGCAGACACATCACGCTCCACACGACCAGGACCACGAGCCTCACGGTGTTCATGCGCGCTGGCCTCCTTCTCCGGACGTGAGCTCCGACGCAGCGGGACGGCGGTCGACACTCTAGCACTCCGGACGGCGAGACGGACGGCGCCGTGCTCGCCGCGCCCGAAGGCCGGGTCAGCCGGGGAGCTGGGGAAGCTCCAGCTGACGCCCGGCGGGACGCGGCGAAGCGCCCGCGGCCCCCCGCGCGCGGCCGCGCCGCCCGCGCTCCGCGGAGGCGCGCCGGACTCGTGGCGGCGGAAAGCTCGCGCGTAGCCCCGGCGCGGTGGCCTGGAAGAGCATCTCGGCGTCCGGAAGTCCGGGCAGCCGGTGCCGCCCGAGGCTGCGGAAGCGGATGCGCGCCGGCGCGGACTTCCCGACCGCGGCCATCGTCGCCGCGGACACGACGATCTGCCCGCCGTGGGCCGCCGCGCAGAGCCGTGCCGTGGCGTGCACGGCGAGCCCGATGTAGCCCACGTCGGTCAGCGTGGGGCGGCCGCTGTGGATCCCCACGCGCACGCGCACCTCGAGCCCGTCGGGCCAGGCTCGCCCGGCGAGGCCGCGCTGGACGGCCACGGCCGCCTCGAGGGCGGCGGCCGGGCGCTCGAACACGCCGAAGAACTCGTCGGCCCGCGCGTCGATCTCGCGCCCGCCGGCCTGCAGCACCGCGGTGCGGACGACGCCCCGCACGTCGTTCAGCAGGGCGCCGTAGCCGTCGCCCAGCTTGCGCACGAGGGCCGTCGACGCCTCCATGTCGGTCATGAGGAGGGTGACGAAGCCGGTGGGCAGCGTGGCGGCGTCGCTCGCCGTGGCCTCGAGCTCGGCGTGCAGCCGCTCCTTCTCCACCACGAAGCGCACCGCGGCGAGCACGCTCTCCGCGAGCGCGGGATCGTCGCGGAGCGCGGGATCGTGCACGATCGCGGTCATCTGTCGGCCCCGGCGCTCGAGGTACGTCACGCCGCGCCCGCTCCCGTCGGCGGGTAGCGGCACCGGCGTGCCCGCGCCGTCCACGTACGCGCCGGCCGCGTCGGACCAGTGCAGCACGGCGAGGCTCGGATCGCGCAGCACCGTCCGCAGCCGCTGCTCGATCTCGCCGGGGGCGGGGTTCTGGCCCAGCTCGATGACCAGGCGTCCGGCGGTGGCGTCACGGCGCTCGGTGCGGAGCTGCCCGGTGATGAAGCCCACCGGCACGATGCGGTACTTCTTCGCCGCGTTCAGCAGCCGCTTGCGGGCCCCGTCGCGGGCCGCGTCGTCCTCGAAGGCGACACGGCTGAACCGGGCGAGGGCGTTCTTCACGTGCGCCCTGTCGTGGATGGGCAGCCGCCGCCGGCCGCGCGAGTCGATGTACGCGAAGGCCCGGTCCGGCAGCCGCGCGCGCTTCTTCGCCTTGAGCCGGGCCATGCGTCAACCATAGCCCGCTTCCCTCGGCGGCGCGAGATCGTGGCTCGGGTCGCGGAGCGCTTTGGGCCGGCGGGCCGGCGCGCTACGGGCGGTGGCCGCGCGTCTTCGGGCCGAGCCGGGTGGCCTCGATCTCGTAGGCGAGCGACACCCAGTCGGTCAGCAGCGGGCGGGTGTCGCGCGGGTCGATGATCTCCTCGATGTTGAAGACCTCGGCGGCGCGGAACGGCGAGCGCACCGCGTTCAGGCGCGCCTCGATCTCGCGCATGAGCTGCGCGCGGTCCGGCGCCGCGGCCAGCTCGCGCTTGTACGCGGCCTCGATCCCGCCCTCGAGCGGCAGCGAGCCCCAGTCGCCCGACGGCCACGCGTAGCGCAGGTTCAGCGCCTGCACGTTGCCGTGGCCGGCGCCGGCCACGCCGAACACCCGGCGCACGATGATCGATACCCACGGCACGGTCGCCTGGTAGACGGCGGCGAGCGCGCGCACGCCCTTGCGGATGGTCGAGGCGCGCTCGGCGGGCGTGCCGATCAGGAAGCCGGGCTGGTCGACGAAGTGCACCACCGGCAGATGGAACGTGTCGCACAGGTCGGCGAAGCGGGTCAGCTTCTCCGAGCCGTCCGCGGTGAGCGCGCCGCCCGCGTGCTTGGGATCGGACGCGAGCACGCCCACCGGATAGCCATGAAGCCGCGCGAGGCCGGTGACGAGCGAGCCGCCCCACGTGCGGCCGATCTCGAAGAACGAGCCGCGATCGACCACGTGGCCCACGAGCGCGCGCGGATCGTACCCGCGGCGGCGGTTCCGGGGCATGAAGGACAGGAGCGCCTCGTCGCGGCGCTCCGGGGTCGTCCTCCGGCGCCGACCGCGGCGGCAGCTGCCAAACGTTCGACGGCAGGTAGCCGAGGAAGCGGCGGATCTGGTCGAAGGCCTCGGCTTCCGAGTCCACCACGTTGTCCACGGTGCCGTTGCCGCCGTGGATCTCGACGCCGCCCAGCTCCTCCTTGCCCACCGGCGTGCCGAAGGCGCGCTCCACCACCGGCGGCCCCGCCACGAACACCTGCGAGACGCCGCGGACCATGAGCGAGAAGTGCGCGTGCGCCACGCGCGCGGCGCCCAGCCCGGCCGTCGGCCCGAGCGCCGCCGCCACCACCGGCACCTCGGACATCATCGCCACGATCAGGTCCCAGCCGGGGTTGCCGGGCACGTAGGTGCGGCCCGTCTGCTCGTACGTCTTCACGCTGCCCCCGCCCCCGGTGCCGTCCACCAGCCGCACGATGGGCAGGCGCAGCTCGCGGGCCATCCGCTCGCCGTAGACCTGCTTGGCGTGGATGGCCGCGTCGGCCGCGCCGCCGCGCACGGTGAAGTCGTCGCCGCACACCACGACGCGGCGGCCGCCGATCCGCCCAGCGCCGAGCACGGAGTTGGCGGGCAGGAAGCTCTCGAGCGCGCCGTCGGCGTAGGTGGCCTTGCCGGCGAGCCCGCCCGTCTCGTGGAACGAGCCCGCGTCGAGCAGGCCGTCGACGCGCTCGCGCACGGTGAGGCGCCCGGCCTTGTGCTGGCGCTCGACGTTCTCCGCCCCGCCCATGCGGCGCGCAAGCTCCAGGCGACGCTTCAGCTCATCGACCTCTGGTTCCCAGCTCACGACAAGCTCCTCCGGGGGACGAAGACGTGGAAGCGGCCGCAGGATTCCGCGGTCAGCGCGAACTCGTGGGCTTGACCTTGCCGCCGCTCGACTCGTACTCCGCCACGGCCTTCTTGAGATCGCGGTACTCGGAGCACGGCAGGAAGCAGAGCGAGTCGAGCCGCCCCAGGTGCTCCTTGGCCTTGGGGAGGTTCCCGAGGGTCAGGTACGCCTCGCCGATGTACTCGTGGGCGCCCTTGTGCTTCGGATCGACGGCGAGAGCCTTCTCGTAGAGCGGGATCGACTTGGCCGCGTCGCCGTTCATCCGCGTCGCGTAGGCGAGCCAGTTCAGCGCGTCGGCGTTCTTGCCGTCTGTGGCCACCACGCCCTCGAGGAGCGGGATGGCGCCCGCGTAGTCCTTGGCCTTGATGGCCTTGACGCCAGCGGAGTAGGCGGGATCCTCGGGTGCCGCCGATGACCTCGTCGTCGTCCCCTCGCCCGCCGCCGGCGGCGCCGGCAGCAGCACGGCGGCCGTCACGAAGGCCAGGCTCGCGACGAAGCCGGCGAGGGTACCTGGTCGAATCCGGCTGATCGATCGGGCAATCGTCTCGGACAGTGTCTGGCTCAGGCGGGCAGTCAGGCTCATGCGGGCCTCCTTGGGTCGGGTCGTATCGGCCGTCGAATCACGGTCGGACGGCTCCCATCCTCTGCCCTCCCGGCCGGTGTCGCAAGGGGTGTGCTATACCGGTGCCTCGGGGCCAGCCGCCCCAGGGAGGCGCGCATGCTGAAGGTCACGCAGAACCTCACGATGCCGACCGCGATCACCGGATCCTACCCTCGTCCGCTCTGGTTCGACGAGAGCCTGCACGGGCGGTCGTTCAAGTCCGCGCTGGGCGACTCGATCTTCCGCGAGCAGTACATGGACGCGGTAGCCTGCGTGATCAACGCGCAGGAGGCCGCGGGCCTCGACATCGTCACCGACGGCGACACCCGCTTCGACCTCGCGGTGGGCGGCAAGTCCTGGTTCTTCTACCCCATCGAGCGCCTCGGCGGCATCGACGGCCACCGCGACACCTCGCGCGGGTGGATGTCGCGGCACGGCCTCCGTCCCGGGCGTATCCTCTGGGAGGTGCAGGAGGCCTACCAGCCCGGCGTGGTGCGGGGGAAGCTCACGCGCGGCCCGCTCGAGTTCGCCGCGCTCTGGAAGGTGGCGCAGCGCCTCTCCGATCGTCCCGTGAAGTTCGGCACGATCTGCGCCCCCGCGCTGGCGAGCATGCTGTGGAACGAGCACTACACGGACGACCGCGCGATGATCCTGGACCTCTGCGACATCATGAACGCCGAGCTCCGCGAGCTGGCCGCCGCGGGGTGCCCCCTGATCCAGATCGAGGAGCCGCCGCACCACGGCCGCACCACGCGCCCCGACTGCACCGACGAGGACCTCGAGTTCCTCACCGAGGCGTTCAACCGCCAGCTTGCCGGCGTGGACGCCGAGATCTGGGTGCACACCTGCTGGGGCAATCCCAACCAGCAGCGCGTGTACTGGGAGCCCCCCAGCTACGAGCGCGCGCTGCCGTACCTGCTGCGGCTCGACGGCGACGTGATCACCTTCGAGGCCGCGAGCTCGGACGGCAAGGAACTCGCGCTCTTCTCGAAATACCGGACCGACAAGAAGATCGGCATCGGCGTGGTGAACCACTGCAACACGGTGGTGGAGCCGCCCGAGCACGTCGCGCGGCTGATCCGGAAGGCCCTCGAGCACATCCCGCCGGAGCGCCTCGTCATCACCACCGACTGCGGCTTCGGCCGCGAGGGGCTCAGCCGGCGCATCGCGTACTACAAGTGCGTGTCGCTCGTGGAGGGCACCAACATCGTGCGGCGCGAGCTGGGTCTGCCCGAGGCGCGCGTGCGCGCCGCCGACCCGCGGCTCTACTTCGCCAGCACCGACGCGTAGCCGGATCGTATACTTGCTCGGTGCAGTTCGAATGGGATTCGGACAAGGCCGCTGCGAATCTAAAACAGCATAGGGTTAGTTTCAGCGAAGCGGCCAGCGTTCTGGAGGATCCCCTATCGACGACGTTCACAGACGACGCTCACTCCGAGGTCGAGGCACGCTTCCTGACGATCGGCGCGTCCCACCGGGGGCGCGTCGTGGTTGTGGCTCACACAGAGCGAGAGGACTCCATCCGTATCATCAGCGCCCGCCGAGCGACGAGGCGCGAACGAGAATTCTATGAGCAAGGCGAAGCAAACAGAGGGTGACCTCAGAACCGAGTACGACTTCGCGTCGATGAGAGGCGGCATTCGGGGGAAGTACGTCGCCCGCCTGCGCAAAGGAAGCAACCTCGTTCTGCTCGAACCAGAGGTCGCGGCTGCTTTCCCATCGGCGGCGGCAGTCAATGAGGCGCTTCGCGGCGTCCTCAACACTACGAGAGCGGTGCGTGGGAAAGGAGGACTGCCGAACAAGGCGCTCCAGCCGCCGCGCCGCACCTCACTCCGCAGGAAGATCGCCAGGCGAGTCGGCGTGACTCGCGGCTGACCTCTCGTTCTAGCGGTCGCGCCGCGAGCGGTTGGGACCTGACATGTGGGCCGTGTTCCTCAGCCGGACGATCCTGGCGTCCGTGGCCGCGGTCATCCCTGACGCCGGCAATCCTCGGCTCTACCCGCTCGCGCGCGCTGAAGATTGGAGGTGATGCGCGGTGCCGTATGCGTCAGCCGTGTCGACCGTCCTCGCCCTGCTGCTACTCGTTGCGCCTCTCGCCGCCGAGGCGCAGCCCGGCAAGATCTGGCGCATCGGGTGGTTGTGGGATGGTGTGGCGGGCGAGCCCCCAGCGAGCCTGGCTCCGCCAGGGGCTCCGCGAGGCTGGCCTGATCGAGGGACAGAACATCGCGATGGAATATCGCACCGGGCCGTCGGGTTCCGTGGAGCAGCGCCGCGTGGCGCTCAGGAGCCTGGCGGCAGATCTCGTTCGCGCCCACGTCGACCTGATCATCGCCAATCCCGCCGAGGCTGCTACCCAAGCAAGGCAGACGCAGACGGTTCCCATCGTCTTCGCCGGCGTGAGCGACCCGATCCGGTTGGGATTCGCGGTCACCCTGACGCGTCCGGGCCGAAACATGACCGGCCTGTCCTATCTCGGCCTCGAATTGAACACCAAGCGCCTGGAGATGCTGAGGGAGGTCGCAGCCACGGCGACTCGGATCGGGGTCCTCGTCGCCGCGAACCATCCCACTCGCGAACGTCAGTTGCAGGACATCGACGCCGCCGCCCGGTCTCTCGGCGTGCAGCTTCACACCGTCGACATCACGCAAGACATGGAACTTCCGCGCACCCTCGAAGCCGCGTTCGAGGCGCTCAAGCGTGAGCGCGTGGGTGCCGTGATCGGGCTGCAGGGTCCGGGATTCTTTCGAGAACGACAGCGGATCGCCGATCTGTTGCTGCGGCACCGGCTGCCGGGAATCTTCGAACTCGGCGAGTTCGTCGAGGCCGGATGTCTGATGGCGTATGCGCCCAGCCTGCCTGACATCTACCGGCGCGCGGCGCACTACGTTGACAAGATCCTGAGAGGCGCCCAACCGGCGGACCTCCCCATCGAACAACCCACCAAGTTCGAGCTGGTGATCAACGTCAAGACCGCCAAGGCGCTCGGCCTCACGATCCCGGCGTCGCTTCTCCTCCGAACCGATAAGGTCATTGAGTGAAGCCTGGCGGTCCAAGATCAAGCGGCAAGGCACCGAGGCCCTCCCTTGGCGGTGGTCGGCCCGCCTGCGCGTGGAGCAGTACACGACGCGATGATCGTGAATCCTGAGGGAGGCCGGGCACCAGTCACCCCCGCGGGAAGCACTCGCACGCCTCGCCATGCGAGAATGTCGCTGGATCGAGGGCCGGATTCGGTCAGTGACGTAAGGCGGCCCCGGCCCCCGACGTTCTGATCCGCGTCGCGCTCGCGATCAAGCCGCCGAATCGACTGGGCCCGCGCTCGCGCTCTCGGAGGTTGGAGGTGTCGGTGTGAAGTGTCCTCGGTGCCAGGCTGAGAACCCAGCCGGCATGAAGTTCTGCGGACAGTGCGCCACCCCCTTGGCGGCCGTCTGCGCGTCGTGTGGGGCCAGCAATCCTCCGGAGAACAAGTTCTGCGGCCAGTGTGCCGCGCCGTTGACGAACGTCGCCGAGACTCGGCTCCGGTCGCCCGACACGTACACGCCGAAACACCTCGCCGAGCGCATCCTCATCTCCAAGGCGGCCCTCGAAGGCGAGCGCAAGCAGGTCACGGTGCTCTTCGCCGACCTCAAGGGCTCGATGGAGCTGCTCGCCGACCGCGATCCGGAAGAGGCGCGGAGGCTTCTCGACCCGGTCCTCGAGCTGATGATGGAGGCCGTCCACCGCTACGAGGGCACGGTGAACCAGGTGATGGGCGACGGGATCATGGCGCTGTTCGGGGCGCCGCTGGCGCTGGAGGACCACGCGCTGCGCGCCTGCTACGCGGCGGTGCGCATGCAGGAGGCGGTAAAGCGTCACGCCGAGGCGATACGGCGGGACCGGGGCATCGCGCTGCGGATCCGCGTCGGCCTGAACTCCGGCGACGTGGTCGTACGAACGATCGGCTCCGACCTTCACATGGACTACACCGCGGTGGGTCAGACCACCCACCTCGCCGCGCGCATGGAGCAGCTCGCCGATCCCGGCACCACGCTCCTGACCGCGGAGACGCGGGCGCTCGCCGGCGTGTTCGTCGAGGTCGCCTCGCTCGGGCCCATCGCGATCAGGGGACTGTCCGGCCCGGTTGAAGCCTACGAGCTGTCAGGGATCAGCGACGTGCGTTCGCGGCTTCACGCCGCCGTCGCGCGCGGGCTCTCGCCGTTCGTCGGCCGGAACGCCGAGATCGATCAGCTCCTGCGCGCCGTCGAGCAGGTCGGGCAGGGGCGCGGCCAGGTGGCCGCGGTCGTGGGCGAGCCGGGCGTGGGCAAGTCGCGCCTCACGTTCGAGCTCACCCACTCCTCGCGGCTCGACGGGTGGCGGGTCCTCGAGGCGGGCGCATCGTCCCATGGCGCGGCGACGAGCTACCTGGCCGCCGCCGCCCTGCTGGCGAGTCTGCCTCGGGCTGGGGAAGCGCGACACCCCCGCGGAGATCCGCGGGCGAATCGGGACACGGCTCGCCGGGCTCGGTGAAGACCTCTGGCCGGCCGCGCCGGCCCTCGAGGCGCTCCTCGGCGTTCCCGTCGAGAGCCCGCGGTGGCAAGCGCTCGAGCCTCGCCAGCGCCGGCAGCACACCCTCGAAGCGCTGACGCACCTGTTCGTCCGCGAGAGCCAGATCCAGCCACTGCTGCTGCACGTCGAGGACCTGCACTGGATCGACGCCGAGACCCAGGCCTGGCTCGACGTGCTCGTCGACGCGATCCCCGCCGCCCGCATCCTGCTCCTGGTGACCTATCGCCCCGAATACCAGCATCGCTGGGGGAGCCGGACCTACTACGCGCAGCTCAGAGTCGATCCGCTCCCGCGCGATGGGGCCGAGGGCCTGCTGCTGGCCTTGCTGGGGGACGCCGCCGAGCTGGCTCCGCTCCGCACGCTGCTCATCCGGCGAACCGAGGGCAACCCGTTCTTCCTCGAGGAGAGCGTGCAGGCCCTCGCGGAGACCAAGGTCCTGGTCGGGGAGCGCGGGGCGTATCGCCTCGGGCAATCACTCGGCGACGTGCAAGTCCCGGCCACGGTCCAGGCCATCCTGGCCGCGCGGATCGACCGGCTCCCGGCGGCCGAGAAGCAGTTGCTGCAGTCGGCCGCCGTCGTCGGAAAGGACGTCCCGTTCGCGCTCCTGCGCGCGCTCACCGATACGCGCGAGGAGGACGTGCGCCGCCAGCTCGCCGCGCTGCAAGCCGCCGAGTTCCTGTACGAGACGCGCCTGTTCCCCGAGCCGGAGTACACGTTCAAGCACGCGCTGACCCAGGAGGTGGCGTACGGCGGCCTGCTCACCGAGCGGCGGCGCGCGATCCACGCCCGGATCGTCGAGGAGATCGAGCGGGTCCAGGGCGACCGTCCCGCGGACGAGGCCGAGCGGCTCGCCCATCACGCCGTGCGCGCGGAGCTGTGGGAGCAGGCCCTGCGCTACGGCAGAGAGGCCGGCGGCAAGGCGCTGGCGCGGTGGGCCTTGAGCGATGCGCGCACGCATCTGGAGCACGCCCTCGCCGCGACCGCGCATCTGCCCGAGAGCCGCCAGACCGTCGAGCAGATGGTGGACGTCCGCCTCGATCTGCGTACGGCCATCCACCAGCTCGGGGAGGTCGAGCGGGGCGAACGGCTCACGCGCGAGGCCGCCTCGCTGAGCGAGCGCCTCGGAGACGACGATCGCATCGGCAAGGCATCTCACGCGCTGAGCGTCTCTCTCTGGATGCTGGGGCGTTCCGACGATGCGCTGGAACCCCAACGCGCGGGCGATCGCCATCGCCGAGTCGACCGGCGACACGGCGCTGGGCCATCAAGCCCAGGCGCAGCGCGCTCGCCTGCATCACGATCAGGGCGACTACCGGCAGGCCGCTGCAGCGCTGCGCGACAGTCTCGGACGCGCTCGAAGCGGCGGGAGAGATGTCCTCCTCCCTCTAGGCGCCGCGCCGCTCGTCGCGTCGAGCACCGCCTACCTGGGGTGGTCGCTCGCCGAGCTCGGTGAGTTCGAGGAAGCGGCGCGGCGGACGGAGGCGGTGCTGCGCCTCGTCGAGACGATGGGCAACCCGATGGGCGTCATGATGGCGTGCATGGGCGTGGGAATGGTCCACGTCCGGCAGGGCAACGCGCCGCCGCCATCGCCCCTCTCGAGCGTGGCTTGCGCATCTGCCATCAGTTCGGCTTGACCGCCCTCATCTTCCACGGGATCGCCGCATCGCTGGGTGCCGCGTACGCGCTGGTGAACCGCGAGGCCGAAGGCATCCCTCTGCTGCGCAAGGTGGCGGACCAGTCATGGTCGATGAAGCTGGTTTCCGACCACCTGATCGGGGCGATCCCGCTCGCCGGGGTCTGGTTATCCATGGGGCGCCTCGACGAGGCCGACCAGCTCGCACGGCAGTCCCTCGAACGCGCCCGCGCGCACGGGCAGCGCGGGCACGAGGCCCATGCGCTGCGTCTGCTCGGCGCGGTCGCCGCTCACCGCGATCGGCCCGACGTGCCCACCGCCGAGACCAACCACCTCGCTGCGCTCGAGCTCGCCGGAGCGCTCGGCATGCGGCCGCTGGTCGCCCACTGCCATCTCGGCCTCGGCACGCTGTACCGGCGGACAGGCAACCTCCGACAGGCGGAGGAGCACGTCACCAGCGCCACGACGATGTACCGCGACATGGACATGCGGTTCTGGCTGGAGAAGGCGGACGGTGAGCTGACGGAGTCGGCGTGATCCGCCGCCTTCCGCAGGACGGCTGGGTTGCCCGTCGTGAACGGGCCTGAGTTCCCGCGACGTGCTGGGGTGCTCCTGGCGGTCCTGGCCGCGCTGCTTGCCGCGGTCCACGGCGGCCCGGCCAGCGCTGCCGATCGAGAACCCGTCAGCGTCCTGGTCGTCTACCACTCGGCCACCGGCAACACGGAGAAAATGGCCCAGGCAGTGGCGGAGGGGGCGAAGGCCGTCCCGGCCACGAGCGTCGTTCTGAAACGGGTCGGCGAGGTCGACGCCAGCGACTTGTCGTCCTCCGATGCGGTCATCGTCGGGTCGCCCGTCTACTTCGCGAACATGTCGGGAGAGATCAAGACCTTCTTCGACAACTGGTCGCTGAAGTTCGACCTGTTCAGGGACCGCAAGATGCGCGACAAGGTCGGCGCGGCGTTCTCGACGGGCGCGTCCGTCTCCGCCGGGAAGGAATTCACGATCCTGGCCATCCTCGCCGCCATGCTCAACAATCAGATGATCATCGTGAGCGGCGGCGAAGGCTTCGGTGCGAGCGCCACCACCGGCCCCGACTCGCCCGGGATCGACGAGAAGGAGCTCGCGTCCGCGCGCGACCTCGGGCGGCGCGTGGCGGAAGTCACCGCCGTCGTGAAGCGAGGATCCGGCCGGATGATCCCGGGACGACCCTGAAAGGGGCGGGCTTGCCGCAAGCCGGCGGTTCGACCTCCGACGAGCCGGCGCCCGCCCCGCGAGGGGCCCCGTCGGGCTAGCGGCGGGCGATGAGACGCCGGAACGAGGCGCCGTACGTGAAGCCGTAGCCGTCGGCGAGCTCGGCCGAGCGCTGCTTCATGCGCGTGCCCAGCGTCTCGCCCTCCGGCACGTTGAAGCCGGGGATCTGGGACGCGTGACGGATCGCCGCGGCGATCTGGCGGTCGATGCCCGCCGTCACGTCCACGATGATCTCCGCCTCGTCCGGCCCCCAGTACCAGAGCTCGCGCACCTTGTGCGGCTCGAGGCCCTCCTGGGTGATCTGCTCCGGGAAGTGCAGGTGGTCGCGCGCGAACGGGTACACGGCGTCCTGCGTGGCCATGCCGGCGGCGCGATGGTCGCGGTGCTGGAAGCCCTTCGTCCGGAACGGGTCGTGGGTGAGGACGGTGTCCGGCCGGTAGCGGCGGATGGCGCGCACGACGTCGCCCAGCAGCTCGCGCGTGTTCTCCAGGCCGCCGTCCGGATAGCCGAGCATGGCCACGTGCTTGACGCCCATGAAGTCGGCGGCGGCGCGCTGCTCGGCGGCGCGGCGCTCGGCGAGCTGGGCGGACGTCAGCGAGCGGTCGGCGGTGCCGGCGCTGCCGTTGGTGCACAGCACGTAAGACACCTCGCACCCCGCGGCGACCCAGCACGCCACCACGCCGCCCGCGCCCAGCTCGGCGTCGTCGGGGTGGGCGAAGACGACCATGGCGCGCTTCGGGACGTCGGTCACGATCTCGAGCTTCCGGTTGTCGGTAGGCATGACGGCGATTCTACAGGATCGCCCAAGGGGCGGGGCCCGCGGGATGCCGCCGCCGGACAGTGAGTGATATCGTGTGGCGCGGCCGCGGCGCGACAAGGCAGCGGCCCGAGGGAGACGATTCCAATGCGCTTCGGCATCTTCACCAGCATGGGCAACCAGACGTGGGCCGGCGTCCTCGACCTCTGGAAGCATCTCGAGGCCACGGGCTGGGACATCGCGTGCGTGACCGACCACTTCATGCCCAACACCAAGGAGCGCGAGGGGGCGATGCTCGAGGCGTGGAGCACGCTCAGCGCGCTCTCCGCCCTCGTCCCGCGCATGCGCGTGGGCACCATCGTCCTCGGCAATACCTACCGGCATCCGGCGGTGGTGGCGAAGATGGGCGCGCAGGTGGACATCATCACCGGCGGCCGGCTGCTCCTGGGCCTGGGCGCGGGCTGGCAGCAGAACGAGCACGAGGCGTACGGCATCCCCTTCCTCACCATGCGCGAGCGGCTGGAGCGGCTGGACGAGGCCTGCGAGGTCATCCGGTCCCTGTGGACGCAGAAGCGCAGCACGTTCAAGGGCCGCTACTACCAGCTCTCCGACGCGCCGCTCGATCCCAAGCCCGTGCAGTCGCCGCACCCCGAGCTGATGATCGGCGGCGGCGGCGAGAAGGTCACCCTCCGCATCGTGGCGAAGCACGCCGACCACTGGAACGTCTGGGGCGGCCCGCAGGTGCTCGCGCGCAAGGGCGCGATCCTCGACGAGCACTGCAAGGCGGTGGGACGCGACCCGAAGAGCATCAAGCGCTCGGTCAACATGGCGCTGCTCATCACCGACGATCCCGCGGAGGTGGACAAGCTGGCCGACGGCATCATGCGGCGCATGGGCCGGCACGCCTCCGATGCGCGGGACACGTGCCTGGCCGGCACGCCCGATCAGATCCGCGAGCAGCTCCGGCAGGTCAAGGCGGCGGGCGGCGAGACGGTCTTCATCCCGTCCATGTTCCGTCCCATGGACGAGTGGCGCCGGGACCTGGATCGCTTCATCAAGGAGATCGCGCCGGCCTTCCGCTGAGCTACACGCGCACGACCACCGCGCCCTCCGCGGCCAGCACCGCGGAGACCCACGTGCGCCGGCGCCGCTCCCGGCGTCGGCGCTGAAGCGGCGCCCGCCCTTCGGTCCGGCGCCGGCGGTCTCCGTGACGCCGATCCACGATGGCCCCGAACCCGGCGGTCACGTTGAACGGCCCGAGCAGCGCAACAGCTCGGCCTGGTCGCGGCGCACAACCAGGAGGAGCGGCTGGAGGTAGCGCTTGTCGTCCTCCGGCTGATCCTCGCCAGCAGCGCGCGGGTCCACCCCGGGCGGCTGCGTACCTGGTTCCTCGATCGTGGCCATCTCGAAGCCCTCCCCTCGCTCCGCGTTCAAAGCGTCTTCAGATACTCGATGAGGTCGCGCCGATCCTCCGCGGACAGGTCCGTGCCGTACGCATGGCCGGCGCCGTGGCGCACAGGAGAAGCGCTCCGAGGACGCTCAGGGCCCGGATCATCCGGGGGATTCTACCTCAGCGCCACCCGGCCCACGGCCGCGCGCCCAGCCCCAGCGTGACGCCCTCCCACGGCCTCCGGGCCACGGCCCCGTGTGACGGCGCGCGCACGTTCCGCTGCGTCGATCAAGCCTTGACGCGGCCGCGGCGGCAGAGGAGCATCGGTGCCGGGAACGCGAACCCCTGTCACCGGCCCGCGGCCGCGGGCCGTCGCGAGGAGCCGCTCAATGGCCTTTGCCAACCCGCAGTACCTCGTATCGACGGACTGGCTCGCCGGGCATCTGGACGATCCCGGCGTGCGGGTGCTCGAGTGCACCGTGTACCTGAACCCCGCGCCCGATACGCCGGGCGGCTTCACCGTGGAGTCCGGCCGGGCGAAGTGGGCCGAGGGCCACATTCCGGGCGCGGGCTTCGTGGACCTGCAGCAGGAGATCTCCGACACGAGCTCCTCGCTGCGCTTCATGATGCCGTCCGCCGCTCGGTTCGAGGAGGCGATGGGGCGGCACGGCGTCGGCGACGGCGTGCGCGTCGTGCTCTACGACCGCGCCGTCAACATGTGGGCGGCGCGCGTGTGGTGGATGCTGCGCGCCTTCGGCTTCGACACGGCCGCCGTGCTCGACGGCGGCTTCAAGAAGTGGACGCTCGAGGGCCGCGCGGTCGCCACCGACGACGGCGCGCGCCCGGCCCGGCGGTTCACGGCGCGTCCGCGGCCGGCCCTCATCGCCGACCGGGCCCAGGTGCTGTCCGGCGTGGGCGATCGCGCCACGTGCCTGGTCAACGCCCTCAGCGAGGAGCAGCACGCGGGCACGGGCGGCGCCAGCTACGGCCGCCCCGGCCACATCACGGGAAGCGTCAACGTGGCCGCGCGCGGCCTCGTGGACCCGCAGACGCACGCCTACCTGCCCGACGACGTCCTGCGCCAGCGCTTCACCGCGGCGGGCGCGCTCGGCGACCGGCGCGTCATCACGTACTGCGGCGGCGGCATCGCCGCGTCCAGCGACGCGTTCGTCCTGGCGCTGCTCGGCAAGGAGGACGTCGCCGTCTACGACGCCTCGCTGTCGGAGTGGGCGGCCGACCCCGCGCTGCCCATGGAGCGCGGGTGAGCGCACGCCACGCCCGTCCGTGCTGAGGCGGCTCGCGCTCGCGCTCGTCCTCGCGGCCGCGCTCGCCGGCTGTCCGCGCCCGCCACTCGTGGTGGACACGTCCGGCCCGTCCACGCCGGTCGACGCCGCGCTCTACTGGTACTACGAGGGCCGGAGCTGGGTACGCGCGAGCCGGGTCGAGGGCGACCTCGCCCGCGCGCTCGTGTGGGCGGGCGACCACCACCTGTGGGTCGAGATGCCGCGCGCCGGCCTCACCGACGAGGCGGCGCGTCTGGCCGGCCGCCGTCGCGCCGTGCGTGACCGGATCGTGTGGATGGAATGCCTCGATCCGCGCGACCCCGGCGGCGGCACCGCCGAGGCCCAGATGGCGCGCCTGCGCAAGATCACCGGCGAGCGCTTCGACACGCCGCGCGCCTGGTCCGCCTGGTGGCAGGAGCACGGCGAGCGGCTGATCCCGGGACGCGGCAGCGCGCTCGTGGTGGGCCCGCTGCCGCCGGCGCCCGCCGAACCGCCGGCGCCCGGCGCTCCCGCGGCGATCCTCTCGTTGCGCGTGGCCCGCCAGGCGCCCGACACGGTGCTGCTCGCGATCGAGTACGAGTACGACGGGACGGACGGCGCCTCGCTCGGCGCCATCACGCTGCTCGACGGCGCGTCCACCGGCCACTGGGCCTACAAGCCCGCGCCGGTCTTCCGCGGCCGCCACACCGCCTACGTGCCGGTGTCGATCAACGCGAAGGCGCCCGAGACGCACCGCACCAACCAGGTGCGCGCCGAGCTCTACGTGAGCCGGCGTCCCGTGGCCGACGCGGTGTTCCCGCTGGAGAAGACGTGGGTGAAAGCGCCGTGAAGGTGCAGCAGACGGTGAGAGGGCAGGGTGAGGGGCGAACGAGCAGGCCGTCGAGAGGAGAGCGCATGACGGGCGAGCACGAGCGAGTGATCGAGAGGATCCGGTCGTCGGCCGCCGCGGTGGCGGCGGCGGTGCGGGCGGTGCCGGCCGGCACGGCGCGGCAGGAGCCGGCGCCCGGCGAGTGGTCGGTGCACGAGACGCTGGCCCACGCGCGGAACGTCGCCGTGCTGTGCCTGGGCCTGCGGATCAAGCGGCTGCTCTACGAGCGCGATCCCGTGTTCGGCGACTACGACGACGAGCCGGTCCGGCGCGACGCCGTGGCGCGCCCCGAGCCGCTCGAGCAGGTGCTCGAGATGCTGGTCTCCGAGCACGCGCAGCTCGCCGGGCTCCTGTCGAGGCTGCCGGACGCGGACTGGACGCGGTCGGGCCGGCACCCGGAGCGGGGCGAGATGTCCATCGAGATGATCGCGGGGTTCGCGGGTGAGCACGCCGAGGACCACGCCGGCCAGATCGCGCGGGCGGCGGAGGCCCTGCGCGCTCGGTAGCGGCGTAGCGCCGCGTGCGGCGTCACGGCCGCCTCCCTCTACCTCCATCACGAGACACGCCGGGAGAGCGCACATGGCCAACGAGCGCGGATTCCTTCCCAAGGCCGACCCCGCCGAGCTGGGCGAGCAGCTCCAGCGCCGGCTCGAACGCTGGCGGCAGAACGCCTACGACGACGACAACCTCTTCCTGACCATGGCGCGCCGTCCGGGCCTGCTCGACGCCACGTGGGGCTTCATCCGGTACATCTACGGCGGCGAGTCCACGATCGATCCCGCGCTGTTCGAGCTGGTGCGGGTGCGGCTGGCGTGGAACAACCGCTGCGTCCACTGAAGCCTCGCGCGCTCGTCCTCGGCCGTGAGCCGGGGCGCCACGGAAGACCTGGTCGCCAAGCTCGCCGACTACGAGGCCTCCGACCTGCCCGAGCGGACGAAGGCCGCGCTGCGCTTCGCCGACAAGCTCTCCGGCGACCACCGCGCGATCGACGCCGCGTTCCTCGCCGGGCTCCGCGACCACTTCACCGACGACGAGATCCTGGACCTCGGCATGACGATCGCGTTCGTCTCAGGCTGGCAGCGGTTCATCGAGGCCGTCGGCATCCTCCCCGACCACTGGCGCGAGGGCGGCCCCTCCCCCTTCCAGGCCCTGTTCGCTCCGGACACCCCGCGCGCCCCGGGCGCGTGACGCCGCGCCAGGGCACGCGGCGGGGGGGCGGAGGCCCGGGGTCGCGGGGCGACGTCGCACGCGTGCGCTACCCCGCTGGGACTGGGCTCCATCCGGGCGCACGGGGTCCGATGCCCGTTGGAGGGGAAGCACCCCGCGACCCCGGGCCTCCGCCCCCCCACCGCTCCCGCCGCGTGCTCCGTCAGCGGAACGCCGGGGGCGGCGGGGAGGCACCGGGGGTCGCGGGGCCCTTCCCCTCCATCCGGCGACGGACGCCACGTGGCCGGATGGAGCCCAGTCCCAGCGGGGCAGCGGACGCGTGCGGCGTGGTTCCGCGACCCCCGGTGCCTCCCCGCCGCCCCCGCCGCGCGCGGAGGCGCGTCAGCGGAACGCGGGCATCACGCTCTCGGCGAGCAGGCGGATCGTGCGGAGGACCTTCGCCTGCTCCATCCCCGGCCACTGGATGCGGAAGATGAAGGTGTTCACGCTCAGCTCGTCGACGTAGCGCCGGAGCTCGCGGACGCAGTCGTCGGGATCGCCGATGACGAAGCGATCGCGCACCAGCTCCTCGAAGGCCAGGTCGAAGTGGTCCCCGCGCGGCAGCGCCTTGTCCTGCCCCCACGACGCGTAGGCGTTGTACTTCGCCTCCAGGAACGGCCGGCACTCCGCGAGCGCGGCGCGACGGTCCGGCGCCACGTACAGCTCCTTGATGATGGGCAGCTCGGCGGGGAACGGCTTGCCCTCGTCGGCGAGCGCCTTCCGGTAGATGGCCATCTGCTCGCGCAGGATCGAGAGCTTGGCGTGCGGGTTGATCACCCACGCGTCGGCCATGCGCGCCGCGCGCGCCACCGCGGCGTCGTTGTTTGCCGCGAACCAGAGGGGCGGGTGGGGCTTCTGGACGGGCTTGAGGGCCAGCCGCGCGCCCGTGAGCCGGTAGAAACGGCCGTGGTGGGTCACCTCGTCCTCGGTCCACAGGCGCCGGATCACCTCGAGGCTCTCGACGAGGCGGGGCACGCGCTCCTTCGCCTGCACGCCGAACGCCTCGTACTCCTGGTCGCGATAGCCGAGCCCGGCGCCGAAGACGAAGCGGCCCTCGGTGATGACGTTGAGGGTCGCCACCTGCTCGGCCACGTCGACCGGGTTCAGCAGCGGCAGCAGCAGCACGGTCGCGCCCACGCGCATCGTGCCGGCTTCCGCGGCGAGGCGCGCCAGCGCGGGCAGCGTCTGCAGCTCCTGGAACGGCGTGGAGAGGTAGTGCTGGCCCATCACCACGATGTCGAACCCGGCGTCGCGCGCGGCGCGCACCTGGTCCACGTGCTCGCGGAACCGCTCGACCATGGACACGCCGGGCGGGTGCTGCTTGGCGACGATCAGTCCGAAGCGCATGGGGCCTCCTTTGGACTCGCGCGAGCGCTTCCCGCGCGTAGTGCACGGCGACCGACCCCACAAGCCGCGCCGGCGCGTCGGTCGTGTCGCAGTCTGAGGCGGCCGATTCGAGCGGTTCCACCGAACTGATCGACTCCACGTCGCGCGGGGCCGTCGTCGGACGGGCGGAGCCTGTGCTAGCCTGTCGGGCGGTGAAGCGCGGCCTCGACGTCCCTCGGACCCTCGCAGACCAGGAGGAAGATCAGCATGAGCACCAATCGCGCCGTCGTGGTCGTTCCCGAAGCGCCCGGCCGCCTCGCCATCCAGCCGGTGCCGTTGCCCGCCCCGGACCGCGGCGAAGCGGTCGTGCGCGTGCACGCCATCTCGCTGAACCGGGGCGAGGTGCGCCGCTCGGGCCAGGCCGCCGCGGGCTGGCGTCCCGGCTGGGACCTGGCCGGGGTCGTCGAGACGGCGGCGGCCGACGGGTCGGGACCGCAGGTCGGCGCGCGCGTCGTCGGCCTCCTGAACGAGGGCGCCTGGGCCGAGCGCGTCGCCGTGCCCACGCGCCACCTCGCGGCGCTGCCCGACAAGGTGACCTTCTCGCAGGCCGCGACGTTCCCGGTGGCCGGGCTCACCGCGCTCTATGCGCTGGCGCGCGGCGGGCTCGCGCTCGGATCCCGCGTGCTCGTGACGGGCGCAACGGGCGGCGTGGGCGACTTCGCCGTGCAGCTCGCGCGGCTGGCCGGCGCGCACGTCACCGCGAGCGTGCGCCGGGCCGATCAGGCGGGGACGGTCCGCGCGCTCGGCGCCCACGACGTCATCGTCGGCGACGACATCCCGGCCAGCCCGAAGCACGACGTGGTCATCGAGTCGGTGGGCGGCCGCACGCTCGGCGGAGCGCTCGGCGCGCTGACCGCGGGCGGGGTCTGCGTCACGCTCGGCGTGTCGGCGACCAGCGAGGTCACCTTCGACGCGCGCCAGTTCTTCGTCACGGGCCGCACGACGCTCTACGGCTTCTACCTCTTCACCGAGTTCGCCGGCCAGCCAGCGTCGCAGGGCCTCGCCCGCCTGGCCGACCTGGTGGCCGCCGGCCAGCTCGCGCCGCATATCAGCGTGGAACGGCCGTGGACCGACATCTCCGCGGTGGCGCAGGACCTGATGGCCCGGCGCTTCCCGGGCAAGGCCGTGCTGACCCTCGTCTAGCAAGCGATCCCCGGGGTAATTCCGATGAGCGCGGCCCGCGGACGCGGTTCACGACCTGCGGGAGGGGTACCGTCCGGCCGGACGATGGGCCGGCGACGGTTCCTGGGCGGGGCGCTCGCCCTCGCGACGGCGGGGCTCGCGACGCGGACGAGCTTCGCAGACGAGCCGCCGGCGCGGCCGGCGGGGCCCCTCGGCGCGCCGGCCTGGTCCGGTGGCTCACCCTTCACCCTCGGGGTGGCGTCCGGCTATCCGCTCCCGACCGGCGTGGTCCTCTGGACGCGGCTGGCGCCCGCGCCGCTCATCCCGGGCGGCGGCATGCCGCGGGAGACGGTGCCCGTCGACTGGGAGGTCGCCACCGACGACCGCATGGCGAACGTCGTGCGGCACGGCACGGCGGTGGCCTCTCCGGACTGGGCGCATGCGGTGCACGTGGAGGTGGAGGGGCTCGAGCCGGGTCGCTGGTACTGGTACCGGTTCCGTGCGAGCGGCGAGGTGAGCGCGATCGGCCGCACGCGCACCGCGCCCGCCGCCGGCGCCGTGCCCGACCGCCTCCGCTTCGCCTTCGCGTCCTGCCAGCACTGGGAGCAGGGCTACTTCGGCGCCTACCCCCATCTGGTCGCCGACGATCCCGACCTCGTCGTGTTCCTCGGCGACTACATCTACGAGTCCGCCAGGAGCCGCGAGACGGTCCGCAAGTTCGGCGCGCCGGAGCCCCGCACGCTGGAGGACTACCGCGCGCGTCACGCGCTGTACAAGACGGATCGCGACCTGCAGGCCGCGCACGCCGCGTGCCCGTGGGTGGTGACGTGGGACGATCACGAGGTCGCCAACGACTACGCGGACGATCGCTCCCAGGACCTGCAGCCCCGCGAGCAGTTCCTGGCGCGGCGGGCCGCCGCCTACCGCGCCTACTACGAGCACATGCCGCTCCGACGGGAGATGGCGCCCACCGGGCCCCACATGCGGCTCTTCTCGCGGGTGGCCTTCGGCAACCTCGCCCAGTTCCACCTGCTCGACGACCGTCAATACCGCACGTACCAGCCGTGCGCGCCGCCCGGCCGCGGGGGCTCGACCACCGTCGAGGACTGCGCGGAGCGCCTCGACCACCGCCAGACCATGCTCGGCATGGCGCAGGAGCGCTGGCTCGAGGCTGGCCTCGACGGGTCCCAGGCGCGCTGGAACGTCGTCGGCCAGCAGACGCTGATGGCCCAGCTCGACCGCAACCCGGGGACCGGCCAGCAGTTCTGGACCGACGGCTGGGACGGCTACCCGCTGGCCCGCCGGCGCCTCCTCGACTATCTCGGCGCGCGCAAGCCGTCGAACCCCGTCGTCATCGGGGGCGACGTGCACTCGTTCTGGGTGACCGACCTCCGGCCCGACTTCGACGACGCGCGCTCGCCCGTGGTGGCCACGGAGCTCGCGGGCACCTCGATCACGTCGCGTTTCCCGGTGGGCCAGACGCTCCTCGAGATGGTGCTCGGCGACAACCCGCACGTCCGGTTCGCGAACGGCACCCGCCGCGGCTACGTGCGCGTCGACGTCACGTCCCGGCGCCTCCGGGCGGACTTCCGGGCGCTGCGCAGCGTGACCCAGCCGCGCAGCGAGATCGACACGCTGGCCTCGTTCGTCGTGGAGGACGGCCGCCCCGGCGCCGTCCGATCCTGAAAACCCTCTCCCCTCGGGGGAGAGGGCAGGGTGAGGGGCGGTAGCAACAGCACACGCCGTGACGCTCCCAACGCGAGAATCCCGGGGTGATGACGCGGCGCGCGGTATAGTCGAGGCCGAGACCTCCAGGAGGGCGCCGATGGCCGACGTGTCGTTGAACCTGATGGACCCGGAGTTCGTCGCCAACCCCTACCCGACCTATCACCGGCTCCGCGCCGAGGACCCGGTGCACCGGAGCCCGCTGGGCTTCTGGGTGCTCACCCGCTACGAGGACGTGGTGGCCTCGCTGCGCGATCCGCGCTTCGGCAAGGAAGCGATCGCCAGCTACATCGCCGCGCGCCTCGGCTACGCCCCGCCCGGCATCGGGCTGTCCATGCTCGACCGCGATCCGCCGGACCACACGCGGCTGCGCGGGCTCGTGAGCAAGGCGTTCACCCCGCGCGTGGTCGACGGGCTCCGGCCCCACATCCAGGACATCGTGAACGGGCTCCTCGACCGCGTGCAGGGCGAGGGCGCCATGGACCTGATCGAGGACTTCGCCTATCCCCTGCCCGTCATCGTCATCTGCGAGATGCTCGGCGTTCCCGTCGCCGACCGTGACCGCTTCAAGGGCTGGGGGCTCGACATCGCGCGGGGCCTGGACGGGATCCTGCTGCCCCCGGACTCGGACGTGGCCAAGCAAAGCATCGACTCGCGCCAGGCCCTGGCCGGCTACTTCCGCGAGCTGATCGCCGAGCGCCGGCAGAGTCCGCGCGACGACATGCTCTCCGGGCTCATCGCCGCGGAGGAGGCGGGCGACAAGCTCAACGAGAACGAGCTGCTCGCCACCTGCATCCTGCTCCTCGTGGCCGGCCACGAGACCACCGTGAACCTCATCGGCAACGGGAGCCTCGCCCTCCTGCGCCACCCCGCGGAGCTCCGCCGGCTGCGCGAGAACCCGTCCCTGATCGGCAGCGCGGTGGAGGAGCTGCTGCGCTACGACGGCCCCGTGCAGCGGACCGCGCGCGTGCCCAGCGAGGACGTGACGGTGGGCGGGAAGACCATCGGCAAGGGCGAGATGGTGATGCCGTTCATCGGCGCCGCCGACCGCGATCCCGCGCAGTTCCCCGAGCCGGATCGGCTCGACATCACGCGCGGCGACAACCGGCACATCGCCTTCGGGTGGGGGATCCACTTCTGCCTGGGCGCGCCGCTCGCGCGGATCGAGGGCGCGACCGCCATCAACACGCTGGCGCAGCGGATGCCCAAGCTCGCGCTGGCCACCGACAAGCCCGAGCACCGCCAGAGCCTGACCCTGCGAGGCCTCAGCGCGCTGCCCGTGACCTTTTAACCCTCTCCCCCTTCTGGGGGAGAGGGCAGGGTGAGGGGCGGTAGCACAAGCACGAGGGCGGACGAAGACGGGAGTTCGTAGGTCGACCGACCCTCACCCCGGCCCTCTCCCTGGAAGGGAGAGGGGGACCTGCTCTACGCGGACTGCTCCTTCTGCTCCGAGATCAGGATGGGGCGGTCCTTGTTCAGGATGACCTCGCGCGTGATCATGCACTCCTTGAGCCCCGGGATCGACGGGAGCTCGTACATGATCTCGAGCATGACCTCCTCGAGCACCGCGCGCAGGCCGCGCGCGCCGGTGCCGCGCTTCATCGCCTCGCGCGACACCGCGGCGACCGCGTCGTCGGTGAACTTCAGGCGCACGCGCTCGAGCTCGAAGTACTTCTGGTACTGCTTGATGATCGCGTTCTTCGGCTCGCGGAGGATGCGGACGAGCGCGGCCTCGTCGAGGTCGTGGAGGGTGGCCACCACGGGCAGGCGCCCGACGAACTCCGGGATCATCCCGTACTTCAGCAGGTCCTCGGGCTGCACCATCAGGAGCAGGTCGCCCACGCGCCGGTCGTCGCGGCTCTTCACGTCGGCGCCGAAGCCCATGCCGCTCCGGCCCACGCGGTTCTCCACGATCTTGTCCAGCCCCACGAAGGCGCCGCCGCAGATGAACAGCACGTTGGTGGTGTCGACCTGGATGAACTCCTGGTGCGGGTGCTTGCGGCCGCCCTGGGGCGGCACGTTGGCCACCGTGCCCTCGAGGATCTTCAGCAGCGCCTGCTGCACGCCCTCGCCCGACACGTCGCGCGTGATCGAGGGGTTCTCGCTCTTCCGCGCGATCTTGTCGATCTCGTCGATGTAGACGATGCCGCGCTGGGCGCGCTCCACGTCGTAGTCCGCGGCCTGGAGGAGGCGGAGGATGATGTTCTCCACGTCCTCGCCCACGTAGCCGGCCTCGGTGAGCGTGGTCGCGTCGGCGATCGTGAACGGGACCTGGAGCATCTTGGCGAGGGTCTGGGCGAGGAGCGTCTTGCCCGAGCCCGTCGGGCCCACGAGGAGGATGTTGGCCTTCTGCAGCTCGACCTCCCCGGCCTCGGAGCCGGCCTCGATGCGCTTGTAGTGGTTGTGGACGGCGACGGCGAGGATCTTCTTGGCCCGGTCCTGCCCGACCACGTACTGGTCGAGCACGGTCTTGATCTCCGAGGGCTTCGGGAGGCTCCGGATCTCCCGGCTCTTCTCCTCCTCCCACTCCTCCGCGATGATGTCGTTGCAGAGCTCGATGCACTCGTCGCAGATGTACACCGTGGGGCCGGCGATGAGCTTGCGGACGTCGTTCTGGCTCTTGCCGCAGAACGAGCACTTCAGCGCGCCGCCGCTGCCGCCGCTGTCGCGCGTGCGCGCCATGGGACGCCGCTACCTCGCCGCCACCGCCGTGTCGGGCACCGACCGCGGCGTCGGCTTGGACGAGATCACCTCGTCGACGATGCGGTACTCCTTCGCCTGCTCCGCGGTCATGAAGAAGTCGCGGTCGGTGTCCTTGGTGATCTTGGTCATGTCCTGCCCGGTGTGGTGGACGAGGATGCGGTTGAGCTCCTCGCGCATGCGGAGGATCTCGCGGGCCTGGATGTCGATGTCGGTGGCCTGCCCCTGCACGCCGCCCAGCGGCTGGTGGATCATGATGCGGGCGTGCGGCAGCGCGAAGCGCTTGCCCTTCGCGCCCGCGGTGAGGAGCAGCGCGCCCATCGAGGCCGCCTGCCCCATGCAGATGGTGGACACGTCGGGCTTCACGTACTGCATGGTGTCGTAGATGGCCATGCCCGCGGTCACCGACCCGCCCGGCGAGTTGATGTACAGGTTGATGTCCTTGTCGGGATCGTCGGCCTCGAGGAAGAGCATCTGCGCGATCACGAGGTTGGCGATCTCGTCCTCGATGTACGTCGGGAGGAAGATGATCCGCTCCTTGAGGAGGCGGGAGAAGATGTCGAACGCGCGCTCGCCGCGGGGCGTCTGCTCGACCACCATCGGAACCAGACCCATCGGACGTCTCCTTGCCATGGCGGCAGTAATATAACTCAGGCCGTGACCCGGGCCCGCTCGATCAAGAGGTCCATCACCCGCCGCTCTCGCATCGAGAAGCGCAGGCTGTCCAGGTCACCGCTCTGCTCCATCATACGACGCACCGCCGGGGCCGGCCGCTGGCTCGCCTGGGCGATGCGCTCGACCTCCGCGTCCACGTCCGCGTCGCCCGGCATGAGGCCTTCCTTCTCGGCGATGGCCTCGAGGAGGAGCGTGCGGCGGACGGCCTTCTCCGCCCCCGGCCGCATCTCCTCCAGCAGCTTCTTGTAGTCCCACGGGAGCTTGTCGGGGTCCACGCCCTGGCGCCGCACGCGCTCGCGCGCGTGCTCGATGGCGTGGCCGACCTGGCGGAGGACCAGGGCCTCCGGGACCTGGAACGGATGCGCGGTGAGGAGGGCCTCCGCCACCGCCTCTTCGAGGCCGGCGCGGTTCTCGCGCTCCCGGCGCGCCTCCAGCTCCTTCCGGGCCTCGCCGCGGAGCGCCTCCAGCGTCTCGAAGGCGCCCACCGTCTTGGCGAAGTCGTCGTCGAGCGTGGGGAGCACCTTCTCCTTCACCTCGCGCACGGTCACGGTGGCGTCGCCGGACTTGCCGCGGATGGCCTCCGTGCGGTGATCGTCGGGGAACCGGACCCGCGCCTGGCGCGTCCCGCCCGGGACGAGGCCGATGATGGCCTCCTCCAGCTCCGGCATCACCTGCCCCTGGCCGAGCATGATGGGGTAGCCGGTCTCGCTCCGGGGCTCCATGCCCTCGGGCGTCAGCGTGTAGTCGACCATCACGAGGTCGCCCAGGTCGGCGGCGCGCTCGACGGCGCGGAACTCCGCGTGCTGCTCACGGAGCTGGGAGAGCGCCTCGTCCACCTCGCTCTCGCCGAACGGCTTGGGGGTGTGGCTCACCGCCACGCCGCTGTACTCGCCGAGCTCGATGGCGGGCTTGATCTCCACGACGGCCGAGAAGGACAGCGGGGCGTCCTCCTCGAGGCGGACCTCCTGCAGGTCCGGCTCCTCCACCGGCTTGATCTGGGTCTCGGCCAGCGCCTGCCGGTACACGTCGGGGATGAGGTTGCGGGCCACCTCCTGCTTGACGTCGTCCGCGAAGTGGATCTTGATCATGCTCCGCGGCACCTTGCCCTTGCGAAACCCGGGCAGCTTGGCCTCCCGCTGGACGCGGTTGAAGGCCCGCTCCCACGCCTCCCGGACCACGTCCGGGGTCTCCTCGACCTGCAGCCGCCGCTTGCAGGCGCCGATCTCCTCGATCTCGACTTTCATGCGTCCTCTCTGACGTTGTGATGATGCGCGGCTCAAGCGGCCCGGTCGCGCGCCGCCCGGGGATCACCGCTGCCCGGCTGAGGGTTGGTGCGAGAGGGGGGACTCGAACCCCCACGGGATTGACCCTCTGGATCCTAAGTCCAGCGCGTCTGCCAGTTCCGCCACTCTCGCACGGATCGCGCCGATGTCGATCGGGACACCGCCGCTCATCCGGGTCCATCCGGCTCGTCATCGGAGCCCCGAGACCACGAGAACGGGGGGAACGCCGAACGTCACGGACTCGGACCGGGCGGGCGGCTCGACCAAGGATAGCACAGGGCTCCGGGGTCACCGCGGGCGCCGGGCGGCACGCAACCCCGGGCGGGCGGGCGCCCGTATACCTTGCTTGACGGGCCCGATGCCCCCCTCTACGCTCGCCGTGGAGCCGACTCGGCAGCCCCTCGAGGCCACGATGAATCCCCGAAAGCCGCAGGCAGATCCGTTCGCCCGCCTCGCCGGGGTCGCGCTGGCCGCGACCCTGGCGATCGGCGTCACGGACGCGGCCGGCCAGAGGCTCTACCGCTGGACGGACGAGGCCGGCGAGACGCACATCACCAACGACCCCGACCAGGTGCCCGAGCGCTTCCGGCCCAAGGCGCCGCCGCCCCCCGAGCCGCGAACCAGCGTGCGCGGCGCGGTGGAATCGCTCCGGGCCATCGCCGACCTGCTCTCCGAGGACCCGGCTCACGAGGACTACATGACCAGGATGACCGAAGCGCGGCTGGCGGTGGGCGGCGTCCTTCCCGCGCTCGAGCGGGGCGCGCTCCGCACCGCGCTGACGGACGCCCTCCGCTGCTACAACGAGGCGGCCGAGCTCTGGGACAACCAGCTCAAGGTGCGCAGGAACTTCGACCTCCCGCTCAACCTGACGCCGATCCGCCGCGCGTGGTCGTGCGGCGTCGAGAAGACCGGCGACGCCGAGCGCCTGCTCGGCGCGCGCCGCTGAGGACGCGCCGATGAGCGTGCTCCAGGGGATCCGCGTGCTGGACGTGGGGAGCTGGATCGCCGCCCCCGCCGCCGCCACCATCATGTCCGACTTCGGGGCCAGCGTGATCAAGGTGGAGCCGCCGGGCCGCGGCGATCCGTACCGGGCGCTCGCCCGCCGCCCGGGCATGCCCCAGAGCGACGTCGACTATTGCTGGCTCCTCGACGCCCGCAACAAGCGGAGCCTCGCCCTCGACCTGTCCGTGCCCGAGGCGCGCGAGGTGCTGTACGCGCTGGTCGAGCGCGCCGACGTGTTCCTGACCAACCTCCAGCCGAGCGCGCTCGCCCGGCTCCACCTCACGTGGGAGGAGCTGACGGCGCGGAACCCGCGGCTCGTGTATGCATCCCTGACCGGCTACGGCGACACCGGGGAGGAGGCCAACAAGCCGGGCTTCGACAGCAACGCGTGGTGGGCCCGCTCCGGCCTGATGGAGCTGATGCGCCCGACCGGCGGGATGCCGCCGGGCTCCGTACCCGGCATGGGCGACCATCCGACCGCGCTCGCCATGTTCGGCGCGATCATGATGGCGCTCTACCACCGGGAGCGCACGGGCCAGGGAAGCAAGGTGTCGTCCTCGCTCATGGCCAACGGCGCCTGGGCCAACGCCTGCTTCATCCAGGCCGCGCTCTGCGGCGCCCAGTTCATGGAGCGCCGCCCGCGCGACCAGGCGCGCAACGCGCTGGCCAACATCTACCAGTGCCGGGACGGGCGCTGGTTCATGCTCTCGCTCCTGAGCGAGGAGCGGGAATGGCCGCGGCTCTGCGAGGCGATCGGGCGTCACGAGCTCGCCCGCGATCCTCGCTTCTCCACGGCGGCCGCGCGCCTCGCCAACTCCGTGGCCCTCGTCGCCGTGCTGGACGCGCTGTTCGCCACCAGGAACTGGGCGGACTGGCAGGTCGCGCTCCGCACCCAGGACATCACGTTCGGGGTCGTGGCCCGGCTGGGCGACCTGGCGGGCGACGCGCAGATGGCGGCGACGGGGACGCTGGTGCCGTTCGAGGACGCGGGCATCCCCGGGCTGCGCACGGTGATGAGCCCCATCCAGATGACGGGCGTGGAGAAGGCGAAGCCGCGTCGCGCCCCGTCGATCGGCGAGCACACGGAGGAGATCCTCGGCGCGCTCGGCTACGACGCTGCCGCCATCGCGCGGCTGCGCGCGCGTCGCGCGATCGGCTGACGCGGGCGCATGGGGGCCGAGGCGCCTCGGCCAGGAGGCCCATCACGATGAATTCCGGGACTTCGCCCTCCACCGACACCGCCTCCGTCCCAGGAAGAGGCGAGATCAAGCGACGTCGAAGGTGAGCTCCGGGCCTCGAAAGGTGGCAATGTAGTCGTTCAGCACGTCACGCCCGATCAACGCCACAGGGTACCTGGTTCCGGCAACCGGGAATGCGACGATCGGAGGAATCGGCACGTCCTGAAACTCCACATCCGCCAGAAACAGCCGTCCGTCTTCCTCACCGCCACTGGCGTCACGGACCACGATATCGTCGCTGAGTTCCTGCAGGCCCAGAGCCTCGGCGGCGTGTATCGGTATCGTGGTCTGGTCGGAACCCGTGTCAAGCAGTCCGAGAAGGTCTCTGTGATCGTCGCCGTTCTTGACTCGCAACCTGACGTATGGGCCCGGGAGGAAATCATCCAGGGGCGAACTATAGGCGGGCACCTCCGGATTCTCTAGCCGGACCGTCGACGAATGGAGGGCGTCGGCACCCGTACGACGGGCTTTGGACCCAAGAAGCCGATATACACCGCCGTCCCGCGTGCGTTCTGCGTGAAGAATCGACGAACCAGCTCGTTGCGGGAGGCATCGAAGCCCCAAGGCTGACCGCGATGAATCGCGACGAACTGCCCTCCGTGGCTCCTGGCCAACGCAGGAAGCAACCGACGAAAGGCCGCTCTCTCGGCCGCATAGTCGTCCGAGTACGCATCTATCGGCTCAGGCATGTCGCTGGTCCTCCCGGGATTCGGTACGGTAGCACGAAACGCCTACTCGCCCGGCAAGGAGGCGCCGGGGCTACCGGGAGAGGACCTCGGGGCCTATACTGATGCCCCACAGGAGGGCACCGACATGGGCGAGATCACCGTGGTTCGTCTCGCGGAGACCGAGGTCGTGAAGTTCGGCCCCGACTCGACCTACCAGCCGATCATCGGGAACGAGGAGGGCACGACGCCGGTGCGCACGGGCATCCAGACGTGCGAGCCGGGCTATGCCGCGCCGATGCACTCGCATCCGTACGTCGAGATCCTGCACATCCTCGAGGGCACGGCCGAGGCCTGGGTCGAGGGCCAGGAAGACCGGCCGATCCGGCTCGAGAAGGGCGACACGATCGCGGTGCCGCCCGAGACCCCGCACGCGTTCCGCGTGGTGGGCGACCGGACGATGCGGCTCCTCGGCACCCACGCCTCGCCGCGCCGGATCGTCAACTACCGGGACGGCGGCGCCACCGACGCGAGGGGCTACCGCTACCGATGACGTCGACGCCGGCCCCGGAGCCGACCAGCAACTTCATCCGCGCCCTCGTCGAGGAGGACATGCGGACGAACCGCTGGGAGGGGCGTGTCGTCACGCGCTTTCCGCCCGAGCCCAACGGGTACCTGCACATCGGCCACGCCAAATCCATCTGCATCAACTTCGGCCTCGCCCAGCAACACGGCGGCCGCTGCCACCTGCGGTTCGACGACACCAACCCCACCAAGGAGAGCCAGGAGTACGTGGACGCCATCCGGCGCGACGTGCGCTGGCTGGGCTTCGACTGGGGAACGCACGAGTACTACGCCTCCGACTACTTCGAGCAGCTCCACGACTGGGCCGTCGTCCTCATCGAGAGGGGCCTCGCGTACGTGGACGACCTGTCCGCGGAGGAGATCCGGCGTCACCGCGGGACGCTGACCGAGCCCGGGCGCGAGAGCCCGTACCGGAACCGCTCGGCGGCCGAGAACCTGGACCTGTTCCGCCGGATGCGCGCCGGCGAGTTCGAGGAGGGCAGCCGCGTCCTTCGGGCCAAGATCGACATGGCGTCGCCGAACCTGAACCTGCGCGATCCCACCATGTACCGGATCCGCAAGGCCACCCATCACCGCACGGGCGATCGCTGGTGCATCTACCCGATGTACGACTTCGCCCACGGGCAGTCGGACTCCCTCGAGCGCATCACCCACTCGATCTGCACGCTCGAGTACGAGGACCACCGGCCGCTCTACGACTGGTTCTGCGAGACGCTCGGCATCTACCATCCGCAGCAGATCGAGTTCGCGCGGCTGAACCTGTCCCACACCGTGATGAGCAAGCGGCGCCTCCTCCAGCTGGTGGAGGACGGCCACGTGGCGGGCTGGGACGATCCGCGCATGCCCACCATCGCCGGGCTCCGCCGCCGCGGCTACACGCCCGAGTCGATCCGCGACTTCTCCGAGCGCGTCGGCGTGGCCAGGCGCGCCGCCCTGAGCGACGTGGCGCTCCTCGAGCACTGCCTGCGCGAGGACCTGAACCGCCGGGCCGCGCGCGTGATGGCGGTGCTGCGGCCGCTGCGCGTCGTCATCGAGAACTACCCGGAAGGACACGTGGAGGAGCTGGAGGCGGTCAACAACCCGGAAGACGCCTCGATGGGCACGCGGCGGATCCCGTTCTCACGCGTGATCTACATCGAGCGGGACGACTTTCGCGAGGACCCGCCGAAGAAGTACTTCCGCCTGTCGATCGGCGCGGAGGTGCGCCTGCGCTACGGCTACTTCATCCAGTGCACGGACATGAGGAAGGACCCGCGCACGGGCGAGGTGGTGGAGCTGCGCGCCACCTACGACCCCGCCACGCGCGGCGGGAACGCGCCCGACGGCCGCCGCGTCCGCGGCACCATCCACTGGGTGTCCGCGGCCCACGCGATCCCCGCCGAGGTGCGCCTCTACGACCACCTCTTCGCGCGGCCGGTGCCGGGCGGCGACAGCGACGAGGGCGACTGGAAGGCGGACATCAATCCCGCCTCGCTCGAGCGGCTCGAGGGCTGCCAGGTGGAGCCGTCACTGGCCGCGGCCTCGCCGGAGAGCCGCTACCAGTTCGAGCGCACCGGCTACTTCTGCCTCGATCCGGACTCCACTCCGGGCACGCTGGTCTTCAACCGCTCGGTGACGCTCCGGGATACCTGGGCCAGGATCGAGCAAGCGGACCGGAGCGCGTCCTAGCGTTCGCCGCGGCGGAGCGGCGGACGAAGCCGCAGTGACGGGCCAGGAGGGCCCCGCGTAACCGTCGCAAGATACGCCACCCCCGAGATCGAAGGAGACCATCATGTGCGTCGACAATGACTCCCGTCCCCCCATTCGCCCCATCGCGGGCGGCTCGGCCGATGCCCGCGACCTCTACCTGACCTCGTCCGACGGCACGAAGTTCATGGCCCACGCCGCGCGCGCGGCCTCGCCCACCGGGGCGGGCATGGTAGTGATTCCCGACGTGCGCGGCCTGCACCCGTACTACAAGGAGCTGGCCGATCGCTTCTCGGAGGTGGGCGTGGACGCGGTGGCCATCGACTTCTTCGCGCGCACCGCGCCGTCCGAGGACCGGAGCGACAAGTTCGACTTCATGAGCCAGGTGCCGCTGACGAAGCCGGACCAGCTCCAGGCCGACATCGCCGCCGCGGTGGCGCACCTCAAGAGCCCGGCGGGCGGCGGGGCGCGGCAGATCTTCTCGGTCGGCTTCTGCTTCGGCGGCGCGCTCTCGTATCTCCAGGCCGCGAGCGGCCTCGGCTACGCGGGCGTCATCGGCTTCTACGGCTGGCCGCTCGGCCTCAAGCGCTGGCCGGACCGGCCCCGGCCCATCGACGCCGCGTCGCGCTACGCGTGCCCCGTCCTGTCCCTGTTCGGCGGCGCCGACGAGGGCATCCCGCAGCAGGACGTCGACGAGTTCGACGCCGCCCTCAAGAAGGCCAACGTGAAGCACCGGGCCACGGTCTACCCCGGCGCCCCGCACAGCTTCTTCGACCGCAAGTTCACCGAGTTCGCCGACGCCTCCGCCGACGCCTGGCGCCGCGTCCAGGACTTCGTGAAGTCCCCCGCCTGACCGCCGCGCGCAACATCGCGCAACATCGGGGTCAGGCACTCGCGCGAACGCAACGCAACGCAAGTGCCTGACCCCGATTCAGGGGCGGACGCGGGGGAAGAGGAGACCGGCGCGGCTGACGGTGACGAGGAGGACGCCGGCGAGGGTGGCGAGCCCGCCGGCGATCTCCGCCAGCGCCGGGCGGCTGCCGAAGAGGAAGATCGACCAGAGCCAGGTCACCACGGGCGTCAGGGTCAGGAGGATCGTGAGGAAGCTCATGTCCATCCGGCGCAGCGCCAGGTAGTAGACGGCGCGGCTGAACACCACGTTCACCGCCGCCGCCACGAAGAGCCACGCCCAGGCCACGGGCGTGGGCCACACCAGCGCGCCCTGGGCGGAGGCGAGCAGCACGAGCACCGCGCCCACCGAGGCCACGCGGAACAGCATGAACTCGCCGAACGGAATCTCCCCGCCGAAGCGCTTCACCAGGGCGGAGTGGATCGCGTAGAGGGCCGTCGACACGATGATGATCAGCGATCCCCACCGGAAGTAGTCGCCGGGCTGGAAGCTGATCACGACCACGCCGCCGGCGGCCACCGCCGTGCCGATGGCGTCCATCCGCGAGAAGCGCTCGCCCAGCCACAGCACGCCCAGCCCCACGCCGAACAGGATGGACGTGCGCGACAGGAGCGACGCCGTGCCCGGGTCCACGTACTGCACGGCCACGAAGCCCATGTTGGTGTTCACGCCGACCAGGAGGCCCACGGCGAGGAACAGCCAGCGATGGCGCCACAGCACCGACCAGTCGATGCGCCCGCGCAGCACCACCGCGATCTGGAGCGCGCCGATCAGGAGCATGTACATGGCGCCCGCCGCCGGCGGCAGGAGCGGCAGCAGCAGGCGCGCGAAGATGTAGTAGAGGCTGTCGACGAGCAGCAGCCCGGCGACGAGCACGCGCGGGTCGGTCACGGAGGGAACAGGCGACGGTTACGGGGCGGGCGCCGCGGGCGGCCTCACGCCGCGCCCGCGGTCGGATCGGCGAGGCCGTCGAGGTGCGTGCCGCAGTTGAGCAGGCGCACGCGCCACGGCGTCGCGCCGTCGATGATGGTGAGCGAGGTGTTCTCCCACCGCTCCGGCGCCGCCTCGCCCGCGGGCAGCGCGAGGTGCCGCTCGGCGAGCGATCGGCACACGAGCCCGTGCGTCACCACGGCGAGGTTCCCGGCGGTGGCGCCCGCCGCGCGCCGTACCAGCTCCCACGCGCGGTCCACCCGGGCATGGAACACCTCCCAGCTCTCGCCGTTGGGCGGCGCGTAGGCCGGCGCGAACATGTCGAAGTCGAGCTCTGCGTAGGGCGTGCCGCGGATGTCGCCGAAGTTCCGCTCCTGCAGGAGAGGGTCGAACCGGAGCGGCGCCCCGGTGGCCGCGCGGACCGCTTCCGCCGTCGCCACCGCGCGCGCGAGGTCGCTGGCGAGGATGGCCGCGACGCCCTCGGCGGCGAGCCGCGCGGCCAGACGCTCGGCCTGGGCGATGCCGCGCGACGACAGCGGATTGTCCGGACGCTGGACCACGCGAGCCGCGTTGCCCAGCGTCTCGCCGTGACGGATGAGGAAGATGGCCACGCGATCGCTCCGCGCGCCATCATAGCGCACGCGACGCCTTCGCTGACCCCGCGACCCGCCGGCGGACGCCGGGGCTCGTCGGGCCGCCGGCCATCGAGTAGCATAGGCGTCGATGAACATCCGCGACGTGCAGGCCGACCACTACCTGATCCCGCTCCCCGTGCCGCTGTCCGACAGCACGCACGGGACCATCCGCGCGTTCGAGCTCATCACCGTCCGGATCCGCGACGCCGACGGCGCCGAGGGGCTCGGCTACACGTACACGGTGGGCACGGGCGGCGCCGCCGTGCACGCGATCCTCACGCGCGACCTCACGCCGCTCCTCGTCGGGCGCGACGCCGAGCGCATCGAGGAGATCTGGCACGCCATGTGGTGGGCGCTCCACTACGGCGGCCGCGGCGGGTCCCAGGGCCTCGCGATCTCCGCCGTGGACATCGCGCTGTGGGACCTGCGCGCCCGGCGCCAGGAGGCGCCGCTCTGGCGCGTGCTCGGCGGCTTCGATCCGCGCGTACCGTGCTACGCCGGCGGCATCGACCTCGACTTCCCGCTGGACGCGCTCCTGCGCCAGACCGACGACAACCTGGCCCGCGGGTTCCGGGCCATCAAGATGAAGGTCGGCCGGCCGTCGCTCCGGCAGGACGTGGAGCGCGTGCGCGCGATGCGCGAGCACCTGGGCCCGGAGTTCCCGCTGATGGTGGACGCCAACATGCGCTGGAGCGTGGACGAGGCCATCCGGGCCGCGCGGGCGCTGGCCGACTCGGCGCCGGTCTGGCTGGAGGAGCCGACGATCCCCGACGACGTGCCCGGCCACGCGCGCATCGTGCGCGAGGGCGGCCTGCCCATCGCCGCCGGCGAGAACCTCCACACGCTCTACGAGTTCCGGCAGCTCATCGCCGCGGGCGGCGTCACCTATCCCGAGCCCGACGTGACCAACTGCGGCGGCGTCACCGCGTTCGTGAAGGTCTGCCACCTCGCCGAGGCGTTCAACCTGCCCGTGACGTCGCACGGCGCCCACGACGTGACCGTGCACCTGCTGGCCGCCGTGCCGAACCGCTCGTACCTGGAGGCCCACGGCTTCGGGCTCGACCGCTTCCTGGCCGAGCCGCTGCGCCTGGAGGACGGCTTCGCCGTGGCCCCCGATCGGCCTGGCCACGGCGTGGATCTGGACTGGAAGGCCCTCGACACCGTCCGGGCTCGCTGATCGCGGCGGCACGCCCGCACGCCAAGGAGATCACCGATGCCGAAGATCAAGCACATCGCGCTCTCGACCCAGGACGTGGAGGCCACGGCGAAGTTCTACGTCGAGACGTTCGGCATGAAGGAGGTCGGCAAGGTCAACGACCCCGGCACGCGCGGCGTCTTCCTCACCGACGGCGACATCAACCTCGCGATCCTCCACTTCAAGACCGACGAGGCCGCCGGCGTGGAGCGGGGCCGCGCCTTCTCCGGCATCCACCACATCGGCTTCCAGGTGGACAGCCTCGAGGCCATCGCGGACCGGCTCACCGCGGCGGGATCGCGCCGCCGCCACGACGTGGAGGCGGCGCTCGGCGTCGGCGCCAGCACCACCGGCAACGTCGAGGTGAAGTGGACCGGCCCCGACGGCGTCATGCTGGACGTGTCGAAGACCGGCTGGCTCGGCACCCCGACCTTCGGGCACTGACCCGCCGAGGTGGCGTCTTGCCGCCCGAGGGCACGGAACGCGTCGATCTCCGGGCGGCGACCATCGAAGACGCCGACGCCGTGGCCGACGTGTATCTCCGATCCCGGAAGGAGCTCGTGGCGTGCGCGCCCCTGGCTCACTCCGACAATGACGTTCGCGACTGGATCCGCCGGCGCCTGCTTCCGGCGGGGCGCACCACGGTGGCGGTCGCCGACGGTTCGGTGGTCGGGATGCTGGCCGTCTCGAGCGGCACGGACTGCCGCTGGATCGACCAGCTCTACCTGCTGCCCGAGTGGGTCGACGGCGGCATCGGCAGCCGGCTGCTGGACCTCGCCCTTGCGCGAGCTCCCGCCGCCCGTTCGCCTCTACACGTTCCAGTGCAACGAGCGGGCTCGCCGCTTCTATGAGCGCCGTGGATTCGAGGCGATCGCCTTCGGAGACGGCTCCGGCAACGAGGAGAGGTGCCCGGACATCCTCTACGAGTGGCGGCCGGGACGGTGACGGCGTGGCCCCTCAGAGCAGGGTGTTCCGCGCCGCGACGGAAGAGGACTGATGGACCTGAGATCGTTCGCCACTGTGTTCGGCATCGTGTTCCTGGCCGAGCTCGGAGACAAGACCCAGCTCGCGACCATGCTCTTCGCCTCGCGCGAGCGCGCCAGCTTGCTCATGGTCTTCGCGGCGGCGTCCGCGGCGCTCGTCGCCGCGACGGCCATCGGCGTGCTCGCGGGCGCGGCGATCTCGAGCCGCGTCGAGCCGAGATACCTCAGCTACGCCGCCGGCGTCGGCTTCATCCTCATCGGGGCGTGGACGATCTGGCGAGCCTGAGACCGCCGCCGGCTCCTGCCGCTCTGGCCAGGTTGCGCCGGCTCGCGGCCGGCACACGTCAACTTCGCTTGACGGACTTTCGGCCAGCCGTTCTCGCGCATTGCCGGCATCTCGCGAATACCTCGCCAGCGTGCAGCGCTGGCTCTTGCTTGCGTCGCTGGCCGACGTTCCAGCGAAAATCATTCGCGGCCCGGTGCGGTACCTCGTGACTGCTTCGGGGAGCCAAAAATCCAGGGTGTAGAGTCGCTCCAGAGATTCACGCGGAGGGACTCGGCCATGCAGACCGCGCTCCGATCGGCCGCACTTCATTCCTACTCACGAGAACGTCGCCGCGCTCGATCGGCGTCGGTGACGAGATCGCCGAGCTCGCCGGCGCACCTCGAGGCCGCCACCGCCCGGCTCCTCGAGCTGATCCGCGAGTTCGACGCCCGCGGCGGCTGGAACACCGGCTTCAAGTCCTGCGCCGAGTGGCTCTCCTGGCGCATCGGCCTCGAGCCCGGCGCCGCCCGCGAGCACGTCCGCGTGGCCCGCGCCCTCGGCTCCCTCCCGCTCCTGTCCCAGGCCCTCGCCCGCGGCGAGCTCTCCTACTCCAAGGTGCGCGCCCTTACACGGGTCGCCACGCCCGGAGACCGAAGAGCGCCTCTATCGGGTGGGCCGCGCCGGGACCGCCGAGCACGTCGAGCGCATCGTGCGCGGCTGGCGGCGCATCGACCAGCACGTCGAGGCCCAGGAAGCCCGGCACCGGCACCGCAGCCGGTCCCTCTACCTCTTCCCCGCGGACGACGGCATGCTCATCCTCAAGGGCCGGCTCGAGCCCGAGGTCGGCGCCCTTCTCATCCAGGCGCTGGACGCCGCCCGGGAGACCCTCTACCAGCGGCGGCGGGCGGCGACACCCGCCGTGGGTTTCATGAACGAGACCGTGGAGGCCCCGTCCATGGAGCAGCAGCAGGCCGATGCGCTCGGCCTCCTCGCCGAGGTCGCCCTCCACCAGGGCCTCGATCCCGGCGCGCCGGCGGAGCGCTACCAGGTCGTCGTCCACGTCGATGCGCCGGTGCTGGCCGATGCCAGCCAGCCCGGGCAGTCCGTCCTCGAGGAAGGCGGCCAGCACGTTCCCGCGGGAACGTCACAGCGCCTGGCCTGCGACGCCACCCGCGTGGTCATGCGGCACGACGCCGACGGGCGCGTCACCGAGGTCGGGGCCCGGACGCGGACGATCCCGCCCGCCCTCCGGCGCGCTCTCCAGCAGCGGGACCACGGCTGCCGCTCTCGCTTCGGGCTCCGGCCGCCGATCCCGTGGCCCAGGGACGGCACCAGCGTCTGAAGCGCCATGCGCGGCCGAGCGTGCACTGGCAGCCACCTACTCGCGCGCCCGACTATGTGCGCGACGATTCAAATGCCGCGTGCTACTTGAGCTCGAAACGCCGCCGCGCGTGATCGACTGAGGCGTCGTCGTCATGCGCTGCCCCCAGTGCAACCAGGACAACCCCTCCGGCGCCCGCTTCTGCAACGGCTGCGGCGCGCGGCTGGAAGCGGTGTGCGCCGCCTGCGGCCAGGTGAATCCCCCGGCTAGCCGCTTCTGCAACGGCTGCGGGCAACCGCTCGGCGGGGCGGTGGCCACGGCGCCGGCGCCCGAGAGCTACACGCCCCGCCACCTCGCGGAGAAGATCCTCACCTCGAAGGCCGCCGTCGAGGGGGAGCGCAAGCAGGTCACCGTGCTCTTCGCCGACCTGAAGGGCTCCATGGAGCTCCTGGCCGACCGCGATCCGGAAGAGGCGCGGAAGATCCTGGACCCGGTGATCGAGCTCATGATGGCCGCCGTGCACCGTTACGAGGGCACCGTCAACCAGGTCATGGGCGACGGGATCATGGCCCTCTTCGGCGCCCCGCTCGCCCACGAGGATCACGCCGTCCGGGCCTGCTACGCCGCGCTCCGGATGCAGGAAGCGGTGAAGCGCCACGCCGAGGAAGTGCGCCGGACGCAGGGCATCAGCGTGCGCATCCGCGTCGGCCTCAACTCCGGGGATGTCGTCGTGCGCGCCGTCGGGAGCGACCTCCGGATGGACTACACCGCGGTGGGGCAGACCACGCACCTGGCCGCGCGCATGGAGCAGCTCGCCGACCCCGGCTCGATCCTCCTGACCCCCGACACCCTGGCCCTTGCCGAGGGGCACATCCAGGTGCGCTCGCTGGGCCCCACGCCGGTGAAGGGCCTTGCCGGGCCCATCGAGGTGCACGAGGTGCTCGGCGCCTCCACCGTCCGCTCGCGCTTTCAGGCGGCGGCGGCGCGGGGTCTCTCGCGATTCGTCGGCCGTACCGTGGAGATCCAGCAGCTGCACGACGCCCTCGAGCACGCGCAGGCCGGCCGGGGACAGGTGGTGGGCGTCGTGGGCGAGCCCGGGGTCGGCAAGTCGCGCCTCTACCACGAGTTCACGCTCTCGCACCGCGTGCAGGGCTGCTTCGTGCTCGCGAGCGTCTCGGTGTCCTACGGCCGGGCGGCGGCGTACTTCCCGATCATCGACCTGCTGAAGACGTACTTCCGCATCGACGCGCGGGACGACGCGCGGACCGTCCGAGAGAAGGTGACGGGCCGGCTCCTCTCCCTCGACCGAGGCCTCGAGCCGTTCCTGCCCGCCGTCCTTTGGCTCCTCGACGTCGCCGTGAGACGCGCCGAGCTGGGAGCGCCTCGATCCGCCGCAGCGGCGCCGCCAGATCCTCGACGGCGTCAAGCGCTTACTCCTCCGCGAGAGCCAGAACCAGCCCCTCGTCGTCATCTTCGAGGATCTGCACTGGATCGACGCGGAGACGCAGGCGCTCGTGGAGGCCCTCGTGGAGGGGCTGCCGGCGGCGCGCGTCCTCATGCTGGTCAACTACCGCCCGGAGTACCAGCACGCCTGGGGCTCGAAGAGCTACTACCGGCAGCTCCGGATCGAGCCCCTGCCCGCCGCGAGCGCGCGGGAGCTGCTCGACGCCCTCCTCGGGGACGACGCCACCGTCCAGCCGCTGAAGACCCTCCTGATCCAGCGCACGGAGGGCACGCCGTTCTTCCTGGAGGAAGGCGTTCGCGCCCTGGTAGAGACGCGAGTGCTGACGGGCGAGCGCGGGAGCTACCGCCTGCTGCGGTCGCTCGACACCATCGAGGTGCCCGCCACCGTGAAGGCCCTCCTCGCCGCCCGGATCGACCGGCTGACCTCCGAGGACAAGAGCGTGCTCCAGGCCGCCTCGGTCGTCGGCACCGACGTGCCCTTCGACGTGCTCGAGGCCATCGCCGGCGTGCCGCGGGACGCGCTCCGGCACTCGCCTCGACCGGCTGCAGGCCGCGGAGTTCCTGTACGAGACCGCGCTCTTTCCCACTCTCGAGTACACCTTCAAGCACGCGCTCACCCACGAGGTGACCTACGGGAGCCTCCTGGGGGACCGCCGGCGCGCGCTGCACGCGCGCATCGTCGAGGCCATCGAGCGCCTGCACGCGGGGCGGCTGGACGAACAGGTCGATCGACTGGCCACACACGCAGTGCGGGGCGAGATCGCCGACAAGGCGGTCACGTATCTCCACCGGGCGGGGGACAAGGCGCTCCGGCGCTCGGCCAACAACGAGGCCATCTCCTACTACACCCAGGCGCTCGACCTCCTGGCCCGGTGGCCGGCCGGCCCGGAGCGGGAGCGGCAGGAGCTACAGCTCCTCCTCGCCCTGGGGCCGGCGTTGCAAATGACGCGGGGCTTCGGCGCGGCGGAGGTCGGGCGCACATACCGGCGGGCATCCGAGCTGGGCGAGGCGATCGGCCAGCCGGCCGAGCTCTTCCAGGCGACGTGGGGCCTGTGGCTCTTCACCATGACCGGCAAGGGCGACTACGCGGCGGGGCGCCGGATCGCCGAGGATCTGATCGCTCTCGGCGAGCGCCTGGACGACCCCGCCCTCCGGCTGGAGGCCCATCACGCGATGTCGCCGACGACGCTCTGGGTGGGCGACCCAGAGGCGACGCGCCGGCACACCGAGGAAGGCATCGCCCTCTACGACAAGGATCTGCACCGATCCCTGGCTTTCCTGTACGGGGGTCACGACCCGGGAGTCTGCTGCCGCATGCACTCGTCCGTGGCCCTGTGGATGCTCGGCCATCCGACGCAGGCCATGGAACGCAGCCGCTCCGGCATGGCCCTCGCCCGAGAGCTCGGCCATCCGGGAAGCATCGTCAACGCCTTCCCCTTCGCGATCTCCTCCGTTATCTCATCGGCGACAGCGCGACGATGAGCGATCTCGTCGAATCGTTGCTGGCGATGTCTCTCGAGCACGGGTTCCCCAGTGGCTGGCATACGGGCGCATCTTCGAAGCCTGGATCGGCGGCCAGGGGGACCGGGAGAGCATCGACCGGATCCGCCGCGGAATCAACGAGTATCGCGCGGTAAACGTGCTCTGGGTTCCGGCCTTCCATGGGCTCCTGGCCGGCACCTGCCTGAAGCGCGGCGCCACGGAAGAAGGGCTCGAGACCGTCGCCGAGGCTCTGGCCCTGGCCGACGCGACGGGAGCCCGTCTCTGGACACCGGAGTTGCATCGGCTCAGAGGGCGAGCTGCTGCTCACCTCGCGGGATGCCGCCCCGGAGGCCGCGGAGGCAGCATTCCGCGAGGCCATCGAGACGTCGCGCGGTCAGGGCACCCGATCCTGGGAGCTGCGGGCCGTGGTCAGCCTGAGCCGCGTCTGGGAGCGCCAGGGCAAGCGGGAGGAGGCGCGGCGCCTCGTCGCGGAGGCTTACGGTCGGTTCACCGAGGGCCTCGAGACCGCCGACATCGTCGAGGCGCGCCGCGGATCGACGAGCTCGACCCGGCCCTGAGCCGGCGGGCCGCTGCGCTCTCAGCGCTGGGCGAGGGCGGGGAGGATCTCCTCCACGACGATGTCGAGCGTCTCCATGATCGCGGGATACGTGCTGTAGCTCACCTCGAGCGCCACGTGGCTGCAGCCGGCGGCGCGATAGGCGCGGAGGTCGCGCGCGATCTCGCCCAGGCCGCCGCGCAGGGCGTGGCGGGTCCCGAGCAGCGCGGGATCCACCGCGGGCCGATGGACGCCGTCGATCAGGATTGGCACGCGGAGCGTCAGCTCCGGCGATCCCTCGCGCCCGGCTTCCTTCCAGAGGTTCCCCACCGCGAGCGCGCCCGCGCGGAACGCCGCGGGGTTCATGCTCGACGCGTGCCAGCCGTCGCCCAGACGCGCCACGCGGCGGTACGCCGCCTCGCTGGCGCCGCCGATGAGGATGGGCGGGCGCGGCTTCTGGAGCGGCATCGGCGACATCCGCATGCCGGACACGTGGTGCCGCGCGGTGTGGATCTCCGGGTACGGTTGCGTCCACACCGAGCGGAAGATCTCGAGCGCCTCGTCGGCGCGGCTGCCGCGCTCCTTGAACGGCACGCCGAGGGCGTCGAACTCGCCCTCGAGCCAGCCCACCGCCGCGCCCACGATGAGCCGGCCGCCCGAGAGCACGTCGACGCTGGCGAGGAGCTTGGCCACGGGAAGCGGCGAGCGGTACGGCAGCACCACCACGCTCGTCCCGAGCGCGATCCGATCGGTGACCCCGGCCAGCCACGGCAGCATGGCGAGCGGGTCGAGCATGTCCTCCCGATAGATCAGCGCGGTGTCGCGGGGCACCGTCACGTGGTCGGTGACCCAGACCGAGTCGAGGCGGATCTCCTCGGCGCGAAGCACGAGCTCGTAGATCCGCTCGGTCTCGATGGGCCGGCCGTAGTGCGGGACACAGATGCCGATCTTCATGGCTTCTCCTCCGAGGTTGGGAACGACGCCGGGGACGACGCGCGGGCCAGCGCGTAGGCCTGGTCGATGAGAACGGCGGCGCGGGCGCACTCCCGCACGCCCGCGGGCGGCGGCGCGCCGCGGCGGAAGCAGTCGAGGACGTCGCGGAGCGCGGTCACGTAGAGCGGCTCCGGCGGCTGGCCCGGCGTGGTCTCCGTCCCGTCCGCCGTCTCCAGCCGGATCGTGTCGTCCTTCAACGCGAGGATGGCGTCGCGCCCCGCGATCTTCCACTCGCCGTCGGTGCCGTTGCGCGGGAAGGTGTTGCCCACCTCGATGGTGCCGAGCACGCCGCTCCGCGACTGCAGCAGGACCGAGGCGTAGTCCTCGACCGCGTGGCCAAGCGCGCGGGCGCTCACCTGGGCGCCGGTCACGCGCGCGTCCTCGCCGGTGAGGTGGCAGAACAGGTCGAAGCCGTGGGTGCCGAGGTTGCGCAGGCACCCGCCGCCCGCGACGGCGGGATCCAGCATCCACGGCGAGCCCCACGCCGGGTAGCGGCCAGACGTGGGCCGGTTCAGCCGGAAGTAGACGTGCGAGACGGGCCCGAACCGGCCGGCGGCAAGAAGCTCACGGGCGCGGGCCACCCACGGCTGGTAGCGCTGGGCCAGCGCCACCGCCACGAAGGCGCGCTTCGCCGCCGCCTTGTCGGCCACGCCTCGCACCTCGGCGGCGTCGAGGCCCATCGGCTTCTCCATCAGGAACGGATAGCCCTCCTCGAGCAGGTGATGCGCGGTCTCCGCCATCGTCGAGTGCCGTCCCAGCGCGATCACGAAGTCGGGCCGCGTCTCCGCCAGCATGCGCCGGTAGTCGGTGAACACGCGGGGCCCGCCGAGCGCGGCGGCGCGCTCCGACGCGATCTCCGGGCTCGGGTCCTGCACGGCGACCAGCGTCGTGTCGGGCATGGCCACGAGGTTCCGGAGGTACGCCGCGTCCTGGAGCGCGTGCCAGTGGCTCACCTCGATCCCGGCGACCCGGAGCGGGGCGGCCATCGGTCAGGCCCACCAGTAGCGGCGCGCGTACACCACGGTGAGCGCGGCGCCCACCGCGATCACGACGGCGCGCATCAGGGCCGGGGGCAGCGCGCGCGCGAGCCGCCCGCCCGCGAAGCCTCCCGCCATGGCGCCCACCATCATGCCGGCGGTGGGGCCCCAGGCGATGGCGCCCTGGACGATGAACACGATCGACGCGACGATGCTCACCAGCCCGGAGAGGAAGTTCTTCACCACGTTGGCGGTGCGCGGGTCGTCGAAGAACCCCGCGGAGAGGATGGCGAGCAGCATCACGCTCATCCCCGCGCCGAAGTAGCCGCCGTACATGGTCACGGGGAAGAACACGAGGAGCGTGGCGCCGCGCGGCCACTCCGCCCCGGACGCCGCGGGCCCCGTCCGCCCAAGGCTCCAGCGCCGGATGCGCTCGGCGGCGGCGAAGAGCAGCGTGGCCGCGCCGATGAGGACGGGCACGAGCGTGGTGAACGCCTTGTCCGGCGTCACGAGGAGCAGCGCCGCGCCCGCCACCGTGCCGGCCATCGCGGTCGCGGCCAGGCCGAGGAGCGATCGGTCCCACGGCGGCATGCGCTGCCGGTCGGCGAGGACGGCGAAGAGGCTCCCGGGCGCGAGCGCCACCTGGTTCGACGCGTTCGCGATCACCGGCGGGAGCCCGGTGGCGAGGAGCACGGGGAACGTGATGAGCGACGAGCCGCCGACGACGGCGGTGACGAGCCCGCCCGCCGCGCCCGCCGCGACCAGCATCGCCAGCGCCTGCGCTTCGGGGCTCACGCCACGCGCGCCGCCACGTCGCCCATGAAGCGCCGCATGAACGCGCGCGGATCGGGCACGAAGCCCGTGACCACGAACTGGCGCGCGCCCGCGCGCATGGCGCGACGCACCTGGGCCACGCAGTCCTCCGGCGTGCCCGCGATGGCGAAGCGATCCACGAGGAACTCGGTGAGCCCCCAGCGGTCGGTCAGGTCGGCGTTGCCCGCGCCCGCGATCTCGTGGTGATGCGCGTCGTACTCGCGCTGGAGCGCGCGGATCTTCTCGTGGAGGTCGGCCGGCACGCCCTTGCCGTCCAGCGTGAAGCGGAACGCGTGGTTCGCGCTGGCCGCCAGCGCCATCCGGATCGGCTCGACCGCGGCGGCGCGCGTGTCGGCCACGTTGGTCTTGGCGAACCACCACACGTCCAGGTCGTCGAGGCGGCGGCCCGCCGCGCGCGCGCCGCGCTCGATCGCGGCCAGCGACAGCTCGACCACCTCGGGCGTGAGCCCGAGCCCCACGATCACGCCGTCGGCGACCCGGCCGGCCAGCTCCAGGGTGCGCGGGCCCTCGGCGGCCAGGTACACGGGCACGCGGCGGGTCGAGCGGCGCACCTGCCAGCGGCGCCCGCCGCGGTCCACCGCGGCGCCGCTGGTGAGGCGCCCCAGCGTCAGCGTGGCGTCCTCGAGGCCGGCCAGCGTCGCCGGCGGCGCCCCCAGCGTGAAGATGGCGCTGTCGCCCGAGCCCAGGCCGAGGATCGCGCGCCCGCCCGAGAGCTCGTCGACGCTCGAGATGGCGCTCGCCGTGACGACCAGGTGCCGCGTGAGCGGGTTCGTCACGAGCGGCCCGAGGCGCACGCGCCGTGTCTCGCGCGCCGCCACCGCGAGCGCCACGTACATCTCGCGGAATACCGACTGCGAGTCGGCCACGCCGAGCAGGTCGAATCCCGTCGTCTCGGCCTCGCGGCAGAGCTCGCCGAAGTCGGCGAGCGACTCGGGAAGCAAGACGATGCCGAACCGCGCACCGGCGACGGTCACGAGCAATGTCCGCCCTTCACGAGATGCGACGGGCGACGGCGCGGCGGGACGTGGGCAGGCGCGGCACGTCGCTTACTCTACCCGATCTCCGTCCCGGGGCGCTTGACGTGCCCGCGCCGCGAGGGCACGATCCCGGCATGAGCGCCCGCACCGGCGAGCAGTTCCTGGACGGCCTGCGCAAGACGAGGCGCACTCTCTGGGTCGGGGGCGATCGCGTGGACGACGTCACCGCGCATCCCGCGCTGGCCCAGGCCGCGCGCACGCTGGCCGGCGTCTTCGACCGCCAGCATCGCTACGCCGGCGAGTGCCTCGTGGCCGATCCCGAGACGGGCGAGCCCACCAGCGTGAGCCACGTGACGCCCTCGCTCGGTCGAGGACCTCAAGCGCCGCAACCGGGCGCTGGCGCGCATCTCCGAGGCCACCGTCGGCCTGATGGGACGCACGCCGGACTACATGAACGTGAAGTTCGCCTCCTTCGCCTCCCGCAGCGGGGCGTGGGCGGGCCCCGGCGGCGTGAACGCGGAGGGCGCGGAGAACCTCGTGCGCTTCCAGCGCCGGCTCGCCCGGGAGGACCTGTCGCTCACCCACACGATCATCCATCCCACCGTGGACAAGGCGACGGACGCGCGCATCGTGGGCAGCGGGGTGCCGCTCCACAAGGTGGAGGACACCGCGCACGGCATCGTGGTGCGCGGCGCCCGCATCCTCGCCACGCTCGCGCCGTACGCCGACGAGATCGCCGTGTACCCGGCGCTGCCGATGCCCGCGGACGCCACCGCCTACGCGCTGGCGTTCTCGATCCCCGTGGACACGCCCGGGCTGATCTTCCTGTGCCGCGACAGCGCAGCCGCGCCGGGCGCGCATCCCTTCGACCGGCCGCTGTCCTCGCGCTTCGACGAGCAGGACGCGTTCGTGATCTTCGACAACGTCGAGGTGCCGCGCGAGCGCGTGTTCATCGACGGGTCGGTGGACGTCTACAACGTCATCCGGCAGACCGAGGTGGTCGAGAACCTCACCAACCAGACCACGGTGCGGGCCCTCACCAAGCTGGAGTTCTCCTACGGGCTCGCCGCGCGCATGGCCGAGGCGATCAACGACCAGAGCGCGGCCACGCAGGAGATGCTGGGCGAGCTGCTGAGCTACGTGGAGACCACGCGGAGCGCGGTGCTGCTGTCCGCGGAGCACGGGCGCGACGTGGGAGACGGCGTCTGGTGCCCGGACCGGCGGCCCCTCGCGCCGATGCGCTCGCTCCTGGCCACGTGGTTCCCGCGCGTGGCCGAGATCATCACGCTGATCGGCAGCCACAACCTCCTGGCCACGCCGAGCCGGCGCCAGCTCGACGACGCCGAGCTGCGCCCGCTGATCGACGAGTTCCTCCACGGGGCCAACGGCGTCGGGGCCGAGGCCCGCGCCGCGCTCTTCCGCCTCGCGTGGGACTTCGTGGGCTCCGGGCTCGCCGGGCGGAACCTGCTCTACGAGCGCTTCTACCTCACCTCGGCGGCGCGGAACCGCATCAGCGCCCACCTCGCCAACACCGACCGGAGCCGGCCGTACGGCCTGGTCGACGACATCCTCGGCGCCGGCCTCGACGCCGGCACGCCTGACCGGCTAGCGCTCGGCGGCGCGGCGCGCGCGGGCCTCGGCGAGGTCCGTCTCGTCGACGTACGCGATCGGATCCGCGTCGAACCGCCGCTTGCACTCCTCGGCGCAGAAGTAGAACGTCACGCCCTCGAATTCAGACTGTGCGACGGCCGTGACCGGGGAGACTTCCATCCCGCAGACTGGATCGAGCCCCATATGACCCTCCCTGAGCGGTATGTTCGTCGCCCGCGCGGGGCGACGACCACGAGGCCACGCAAGGGCGGTGCCACGGGGGCGGCCTCGGCAATCCGCGGACTTCCCCGCTCCAAGGGCCCGGGAACCGCAGCGGCCGGGTCTTTTCTTCGCGGGGCGATCCGCGCCAGGCAGCCCTGGCGGCGCCACTCGCCCGAGCGGGATCAGGGAACGCGCGCCGACTCGATCCTCCTCCCGCCTCGCAGGAATGAGCACACGAGGGCCACCGCCAGGACGCCCAGGCACGCGCCGTAGATCGTCCGCATGGCCGCCACGAAGGCGTGGGGGTCTGCGGCGGCGCTCGCGGTGGCGTCGGGCACGCCGGAGTAGAGCCGGAAGAGCGCGGTCAGGAGCACGCCGGTGAGCGCGGTGCCGAGGAGCGACGCCGTGCCGAACACCATCTGCACCATGCCGGTGGCGAAGCCGCGGTACTCGCGCGGGACCGAGCCCACGATCGCCATCTGGTTCGACGTGTTGAAGAACCCGGTGCCGATGCCTCCGAGCGCCATCACCAGCGACGGCAGGATCCAGTGCGAGTCCGGGCGCAGAAGGATCCCGACGGCGAACGAGGCGGCGGTCACGACAACGCCGATCGACGTGGGGATGCGCGGCCCGATCTGGTCGGCCAGGCGGCCGCTGACGGCGGCGAGCGCGATGGTGAAGACGGGGGCGGACAGGAAGACGAGCCCCATGGCCGACGCCGAGAGGTGGAGCACGTCCTGCATGTAGAACGGCATGAGCAATCCGACGGCGTTGTAGGTCGTCGAGGTCAGCAGGAGGCTCAGGACGCTGAACGAGAACATCCGGATCCGGAACAGCGCCAGGTTCACGATGGGATCGACCACGCGCCATTCCTGGATGAAGAAGGCCGCGAGCGTGATCGCGAAGCCCAGGAGGAGCAGGCCGCGCTGGCCCGCGCCGAGCAGCTCGGCCACGCGCTGGTCGAGGAGCAGCGTGAAGAACACGCTCAGCACCACGAGGAGCGCCGCCCCGGCGTGATCGATGGGCGCCCGGCGGTCGGCGCGGGCCGGCTGGCCGCGCGCCCGCAGCACGGTGAGGAGCACGCCGGCCACCGCCGACGGGCACGAGCAGGAAGAACACCCAGCGCCACGTCAGGAGGTCGATGAGGAAGCCCCCGACCGGCGGGCCCAGCAGGAGGCCGCCGTGGAAGCTCATCGTCATGTAGCCGTTGGCGCGGCCCGCGGAGGCCGACGGCATCGCCTCCAGCGCGAGCACGCGGGTGGCGGACGCGATCATCGCGGCGCCGATGCCCTGGACGAGCCGGAACAGGATGAGCCACACCACGTTCGGGGCGAATCCGCAGGCGAGCGAGCTCACGCCCATGATGGCGAAGCCCAGCGCGTAGATGGTGGAGCGCCCGCGGATGTCGCCCATGCGCCCGAAGACCACCGACAGGCTGATGCCGGCGATCTGGTAGGCGATCAGCGCCCACGCGATCTCGATGATGTCGGCGTGAAGCGCGACGGAGATCGTGGGCAGCGCCACGGCGAAGATGCGCGAGGCGAAGCCGGTGATGAACTGCCCCATCATCGCGCTGGCGAGGAGGAGGCGGTCCGTGGACGGAGCGGTCACTCGATCGGCCGGCGTGTCCTACGTGCGGTTCGACACCCGGCTACCGGGCGATGGTGAGCTCGGCGGAGTACGCCGTCCCGTCCCTGGACATGTAGTCGGCGACCAGGATCCGCGCGCCCCCCTGATAGTAGAGCCGGTAGACGGCGCTGCCGTACGGGCCGGAGGACCTGAGGGCGCCGCCGTCCAGCCGCAGCGTGCCGACCTCCTTGAAGGCGCCGATCGCCGGCGCGCTCGCCGCCTCGTAGGCGCCGTCGCCGCGGATCGTGAGCTGCACCCAGTCGTCGGGTGCCGAGGTTCCCTGCCGCACCAGCCCCGTCCACGTGCCCGCCACGGTCTGGAAGTCGGTGACGGGGACGAGCGTGGCGCGGCCGCGCCCGGTCGTCCCGGCGCAGCTGACGAGCGCGACGGCGGCGAGGGCGAGCGCCAGCAACGTGCCGATGCGCCGAGGCCTGGTCATGGTCGCGCTTCGCATGACCTCAGTAGCGCCCGCCGAGCTTCGCGGTGGTCCCAGCTCGCGATCTTCTCCGGCGTCACCTTGAGGACCACGCGCTTGGGCGCGCTCGCCAGCGCCCCCGACCCCGGCGGGGGCGCGACGCCGATCCCGGCGCGCTTGCCCGCGCTCTCCCGGATGACCGTCTCCACCTGCGCCGGGTCCTCGATGATCTCGCAGCGCCCGCGGATCATCACGCCGCGGAACTCCGCGTACTCGCCGCCCGTCTCGATCATCACCGCGACCTTCGGGTTCGCGGCGGGCGTTCACGACCTTCTGGGCCTTCGCGTAGGAGGTCATGTAGATGGCGCCGTCGCGGGCGACGAAGTTCATCGCCACCACGTGGGGGAAGCCGTCCTCGTCCACGGTGGCCAGCGCGGCCTTGGGCGCGTCGCGCAAGAAGGCAGATTGTTCCTCGGGGGTCAGTCGGATGTCGGGGCGCGGGCTCATGACGATCTCCGTTTCGTCGTTGAATCGCGTCAGCGCCGAGAGCATACACCTCCGGCGCGGAGATCCCGTCAGCTCCGTCGCATCCGCGGGGAAGAGACCGTGAGCCGGGGGCGGTCGGGCGCCCTCGGCTCACGTCCCCGTTGACCGCTCACATCAACGGCGTCAGCTGCCGGATGTTCAGTTGCGCGGCGATGAAGGTCAGGACGTCCACGTGCGTGCGGGCACTGTGGGCTTCATCCGACCGCTCGGCGAGGAAGACCGGCGCGTCTGGGCCATAGTGCTCCTGCAGCTCCGCGGCCATGCCGTAGGTCTGGTAGGGCTCGACACGATCGTCCAGCCGCCCGGTGGCGAGCAGCAAAGGTTTGAGTAGCATCTGTCTACTGCGAAGCTCTGCCACGTGGTGCGCGGGGGACCAAGCCTGGAGCACCTCCATGTCCTGGGGAGACTGCTGGAGGTCTCCCGCCGCGTTGTGGCGGAACCCGAAGTCGTCCCACGCGGATCGGCCGAAGACCCCGTTCTCCAGGAACCCGGGAGGATCGCTCACCGGCATCTCGGCCACGAAGAGATCGATGGCCTGCGGCGCCTCGACCATAGCGGCCAGGGTGTGCATCCCACCGTACGACCGTCCCGAGGCGACGATGGGCGTATCGGGGAACTCTTGCTTCAACCGCTCCGCCGCGCCCGCGATGTCCTCGAGCGTCGCGCGACGGTGGAGCCTGATGTCCTGGTCCTGCCACCGGAGGCCGAACTCACCGCCGCCACGGACGTTCGCGATGGCCACCGCGCCCCCGAGTTCGAGGACCAGTTGGAAGATCGGTTTCTCGTCCCACGTCGGCAGCGTGGGGGCACCGATCGCGCCGTAGTAGTAGAGGTACACGAACGCCGGTTTCGTGCCACGGCGGGTCATCAGCTGGATCGGCACCTGCGTCCCGTCTGCGCTCCGGAACTCATGCCGCTCATACTTCACGTCGTTGCCCCCCCGGCAGAGTAGCGCTTCGCGACCAAGTGGGGCGATCGCGAATTGGTCGCTCAAGTCGACGGTGAGCGTCTGCCTCGGCGTCGCGATACCTTCGTAGGTGAAATAGGCCCTGCCGGAATCCTCATTGCCCGTGAACTCCGACAGCGTGCCGTGGTCGTCCGGGGCCCCAGCGTCCGAGGGCCTCCACGTGTGGACGTCTCCCGTTCTCCAGGTTAATGAGCCGCACCTCGTTCTCCAGGGGCGGCGTGAGGTACTGAAGGGCCAGAAAGGACCCGACCCGTTGCGCCCTGATCAGCACGTTGTGGGGATCCGGGGCGACAACACGAGTGGGCTCCGTCCTCGGATCATCGAGATCGACGGCGATCACGGCGAAGTTGTTGGCGGTCTGCCCGTCGCAGGTGCTCGCCCTGAATAGGGCCCGGTTCTCGTGGACCGTGATGAAGTGCCCGAGCACTCCCTCGCTGGACGAGAACAGGCGTGTCACCGTCCCGCCGTCTCGGCGGTCCACGAGATACGCGGCGAGCGGGATCTCGGCCGATCCCTGGACTCGATAGGCGATGAACCTGTTCCGATCGATCTCGTAGATGCCGTAGTCGGCGTAGTTCGGCCATTCAGGGTTCGTGAACTCCACCGGATCGTCCGGCGTCCGCCCTGCGGCCTGGGAGATGGAACGGTACCGGATCTGCTTGCCTGGCGGGTACGCCGGCTCCCCTCCGAGCGTCGGGACAGCCGAGTAGTAGAATCCGTTCGAGTCCCGACCCCAGTACACGGCTCCCATCCGCAGCTGCACCTCGTTGCCCTCGATCCGCTCCCTCCTGCCGAGGTCCATGACGCTCCAGAAGGACACGTCACCGTCCTGACGCTTCCGGGCATATGCGACTTTCCTGGTGTCGGGGCTCAGCCGGAAGTCGACGACTGGCCCGGCCGCGGCACTGACCAGCTCCTGCCGCGGCCCCGACGCGACCTGCCACCATAGGGCGTCATTCTCGATGAAGAGCTCTCCGGCCGGGCAGTGGAAGCGCCTCGGAGGATTCTTCGGGATCAGCTCCATCGCGCGCAGCTCTATGTCTCTCCTCAAGCCGCCCTCGGGGAGCGCCCGCGGCTGCCTCCTCAAACCGTCGATGGGGTTGGGCAACGCCGCTCCGGCGCCGAGCCCCGCCTGCGGCACGCCGTTGAGCCACTCGGTGCGTCGTGCCCGGTCCAGCGCGGCCCGGAAGAGCGGGCACTCGTCTCTGAGGATCCCGAAGAGCTTCGTGGCGAGATCCCTCCCCGCGACAGTGTCACTGGGATAGTGGAGACCGGCTCGCTCACGGTTGACGGCGACGTTCTCAGCGCGGTCCATGTGGTCGTCGCGCCCACTGCGCAGATACTTCAGGATCGCGCCCATGAGGTACATCTGGGTCGAGTGGCCGCTCGGATAGGCGGGGTGGCCGGGGAGCGGGATCGGAGGGGCCAGATCGGGATCGAGGAGCCAGGGCCGGACCCGGTTGAAGCGCTCCTTGAAGTACATCACCGCGGAGCCGGCCAGGTGCAGGCCGGCGACCACGAGCTCGGTCGTGAGGGGATGCGAGGTCGGCGAGAAGTGCAACTGGTCGAACCAGTATCCGACCATGACGGAGCCTTCCTGCTCACGGCTGATCTTTCCGAAGTGGTCCCGTCTCGAGTCCTTCATGCGACGCAGCGTGTCGAGCTCGCTGTCGATGAGGTCGGGCATGAACGGACGGACCAGGTTGTCCCGGTTGTGGGTCCAGGTTGCGGAGGCGTACAGCTCCTGCTTGTACAGCTCGGCACGAAAGTCGGGATCCCAGAATACCCACGGGATCTCGGTCGCTCGACGTTCCGGGAGGACGTGCATCCCCGCCATCCTCAGCGCGAAGGCGGTCGCCGTGGCGGTGGCGGTTGCCATGGCGGTCGCCGTGGCCGTGGCGGTGGCGGTGGCGGTAGCCGTCGCGGTGGCGGTGGCCGTGGCGGTGGCGGTCGCAGTAGCTGTGGCTGTCATGGTCTCCTCCGTCTTCTGGCCAGGATGTTCAGGAGCAGGCTCACGGCCGCTCCCACTCGGCCCGTGCTTCTCCCAGGGCGGTCATGAACTTCGGGCAATCCCTTTCAGGATTTCGTAGCATCTGCACGGCAAGCCCGCAACCGGCCGTCGTGTCGCTCGAGTAGTTGAGGCCCGCCCGCTCGCGATTCAGGGCGACCTCCTGGGCCCGGGCGCGAATTTTCTGCTCGGCGTCCCGCGGCGCCAGCTCCGTCAGCACCAGGGCCATGAGGTGCATCTGCGTCGAGTGACCCCCGGGGTAGGACGGAAGCCCGGGCACGGGGATCGGCGGGGACAGATCGGGGGCGAGGATCGAGGGCCGCACGCGATTGAACCGCGCCTTGAAGTACGTGGCGACGGAGCCGGCCAGATAGATGCACGCGTGGAGCAGCTCGTTGGTTCGCGGACGCTCGCTTGGCGTGAACTTCAGCAGCTCGTACCAGTACCCGATCATGGTCGCCGCGTATTGCTCCTGGGAGATCGCGCCCACGTGCTCGTCCCGCACCTTCCTGAGGGAGAGGAGATCCTCGACCTCGCCGCGCGTGCTGTCGTTCCAGGCATCCACCATGCCGTCGCGCCGCTTCGGGTCCTTCCAGGTCGGAGTCGCGAAGAACTCCGCCTTGTACAGCTCCGCCCGCAAATCGAGGTTCCAGTTCTTTCGGAGAAACTCCGTCTCGACCTTGGCCATGGTGTCCTCCTTGCGCGTGGCTCGCTGCTGACGCCGGCTACTCGGGAAGTCCGGCTTGCCGGAGAGCGTCGATGTAGGCGCCGAGCTCCGGCTCCCGCAGCGGATACCATTGCCGGAAGCCGGAGAGTGTGAAGGCCCGATCGATCTGCAAGAACTCGCGCGCCATCTCCCGCGCCTCCGCGAGGCGGCCGAGATGGACGAGCGTCGCGGCCAGGAAGCGGAGATTCACCGACCACCGCGGGTTCTCGCGCCGCGACTGGAGGCCGAAGGCGAGCGCCTCGTCGTATTTCCCGCACAGCATGGCCGCAAAACCCGAGACGCCGGTGAAGTAGAAGCCGAGCGGGTCGAACGGGCTCAGGCGGAGGGCGTAGGCCTCGCGATCGAGGGCCGCCTTGGCCTCGCCGACGTAGCAGAGGGTGATGCCGCTCAGGCCCCAGGCCATCTGGGAGTTCGGGTTGAGCGCGAGGGACCGCTCGAAGAGCTGCAGCGCGCGGGGGCACTCCTTGTCGATGAACGAGGCGGCGTGCGCGCTGACGGCGAGCGCCCACGCGTCGTCGGGATCGCGGTCCAGCGCCGCCTGAGCCATCCGGCCGACCTCGGGCCTCTCGGTGGCGGCTTCGGCGGCGGTCACCAGCCCTGGCCGAACTTCAACAGATACCACCACGCGCGCCAGGCGTACGCGGCGGCGAAGTTCGGGTCGAGGGCAATGGCCTTCGCGAGGAGCTCGCCCGCCTGGAGGAACTCGTCGGGGGACAGGCGGTAGAGCAGCGTGAAGGCACGCAGCACGCAGTCGTAGGCGTCGAAGCTGTCGGGATGCTTCTGGAGGGCCCGCTGCGCCTCGGTGATGCGCAGTGTGCTCTCGAGGGTGCCGACGATCCGCGAGGTGATCCGATCCTGGAACTCGAAGACGTTGGCCAGCGCGCCGTCGTAGTGGTCGGCCCAGATCGTGTTGCCGGCGCGAGCGTCGATCAGGTCGGCGGTGACCCGCAGCTGCGACCCCGCCTTGCGCACCGTGCCCGTCACGACGTAGCCCACGTTGAGCTCGCGCGCGATCTGTCGGAGGTCCGCGATCTTCGACCGATAAACGAGCGTCGACGTGCGCGAGATGACGAAGAGCCATCGGATGCGCGAGAGGGCCCCGATGATGTCCTCGGTGATGCCGTCGCCGAAGTACTCCTGGCCGGGGTCCCCGCTCAGGTCGCGGAAGGGCAGCACGGCGATCGAGGGCCGGTGAGAAACGGGCGAGGTGCTGAGCACGAGGACCTGATTCGGGCGCGGTGGTCCCTGGACATCCGAGACGTTCGCGCTCGAGCCGCCCGAGAGGCCCGGCCGCCCCGTCACGAAGGGCACCGCCGAGGCGGTGACGAGCATGGTGCCGGGGGCGATGCCGGAGGCGAGACGATTCACCTCGGCGACGGCCTCCGCCTGATCGGCCGGGTGGAGCGGCTCTCCCGCTGGGCCCGGCCCCGTCCGGCACTCGGTGACGTGGATGGCGGCCCGCGTGGACATGGCGATGGGGCCCGCCGTCTCGGCGGGTCCGACGGCCCGCTGGATGGAGAGCGCAGCGTGGGCCGCCCGGCTCGCCCCGTCCGCCACGTCGGCGGGAAAGCGGCCACCACGCGAGTGTCCGTGATCTCGGCGGGCACGCCGCCGAACGCCCGGACCTTGTCCAGGGCGACGTTCAGCGCGTGGCTGACCTGGGCCGCGCGAGGCGGACATCGGCGGCGACTCGATCTCCGCCCAGAGGAAGGCGACGGGCCGACGGACGGCGGCCGTGTCGACGTGCCGGCTTCCCCGGGCCCCGGGCGCGGGCGCCGGATCCGGTCTCAGTCCGTACTTCTCGAGCCGGTAGCGGAACGTGTTGCGAGGAATGCCGAGGAGCGCGGCCGCCCGGGACAGGTTTCCCGCCGCCGCCTCGAGCGCCCCCGTGAGCCGCGCGCGTTCGAAGTCACCGACGCTCTCGCGCAACGAGCGATCGGCGTCACGCGGCACGATGACGTCTCTCGCCGGCGCCGGCGCGTGGCCCCGGAGGTCGAGGTCCGCCCGGCTGATCGACGGACCCTCGACGAGCATCGCGACGCGCTCCATGAGATTTGCCAGCTCGCGCACGTTCCCCGGCCAGGCATGGGCTTCGAGCGCGGCCTTCGCATCGGGCGCGAGTCGCTTCGGCGCGAGCCCGTACTCGGCGCACAGCTTGCTGAGGAAATGCTCGGCGAGCAGGGTGATGTCGCTGGGACGCTCGCGAAGCGGCGGCAGCACGACGGGCATGGTCGACAGGCGGTGATAGAGATCCTCGCGGAAGCGGCGCTCCCGAGTCGCCGCACCGAGCTCCTCGCTCGTCGCAGCCAGGATCCACACGTCCAGCGGCTCGGCCCGTGTGCTCCCAAGGCGCCGCACCGTCCGGTCCTCCAGCGCCGTCAACAGCTTCGCCTGCAGCGAGACCGGCATCGCCGCGATCTCGTCGAGGAAGAGAGTCCCGCCATTGGCACTCTGAAAGAGCCCTGGCTTGCCCTGGCGGGCGTCGGTGAATGCCCCTCGCTCGAACCCGAAGAGCTCCGCCTCGAGCAGCGTATCCGGAATGGCGGCGCAGTTGATCGGGACGAACGGCTTGCTTCCGCGAACGCTGGCGCGGTGGATGACGCGGGCGAGCAAGCCCTTACCGGTACCGGTCTCGCCGAGGATGAGAATCGGAGGGAGGCGTCCCGAGGACCGCTGATGCTGGAGCAGCCTGCCGATCTGGGCTCGGATGGCCGAGATTCCCGCGCTCTCTCCGACCAGATCGGCCAGTGGCGGCATCCATTGGCCATGGTAGTCCCCCGATATGAGAGGGGCAAGGTCGCTGGGAACGAGCCCATGCTCAAGCGCGCAGGGCGAGCAGTTCATAGACTTCGACCGGGTTGATCCGGCCGCGGACCGGGAACCATCCTCGCCGGCGCGCCTCCACCCGATCGCTCAGCAAGGCCTGCATCTGGCCGCTCATGAGGATGGACGTGCCGAGGTACCGGTTGAGATCCTCGAGGCGTGACGCGACGTTGACGGTGTCGCCCACCACGCCGTACTTCCACTTTCGCGGCGATCCCACGGGGCCGGCGAAGACCTGGCCGCTGTGCATCGACACGCCGATCGGCTGCCTGACCCGCCGTTCCGCCTCCGACCACCCGTCGCGTCGACGAAGAGCGGCCTGCATCTCGACGGCGCTCACCGCGGCATGCCACGCATGGTCCGGATCGTGCGTCGGCACCCCGAACACGGCCAGGATCCCGTCCCCCACGAAGTCCTGGACCACGCCATGGCTCGCCATGATCACGTCGATCATGACGGTGAGGTAATCGTTCAGAAAGGCGGCCATGTGTCGTGGCGCCACGTCCTCGGCCATGGCGGTAAACCCGCGAAGGTCGGCGAAGAGGATCGATACCGGCACGACCTCGCCCTCGGTGGCGGCATCTCCCGAGCCGGTATGCTCCGCGGCCTGCATAAGATTGTCTCGATGGTCTGCATCGGTCTCGAGTCCGGGTGCCTTCATCGCCCTCTCCCCTTGGCGCCCCGCTTCGCCGCTTCTGAAATCCATGTCGCCCGTCGTTGATGCAAGCGCATCGCCAGGGAGGAACGCGCTGTATTCCGCTGGGTTGCGGAGCATGCTGCCGAAAGTTCGCCAGGCGAAGCTGTCGAGTTCCCGGCGATCCCCGACAGGTCCGTAGCCCGTGCTGCACCGTGACGAGCAGGACGCGCCTGGGCGGGCGGCCACGTGGGGACGGCGTGCCATCCCAGCGGCCCTTTGGGACCCATGGACGGAGGCCGGCCGACTTTTGCTTCGGTGGCGCTGGTTTCGAGGACGGTCGTTCCCTTGACCTTGCGCGCACGCTCGATGTAGCGTCTGGCGATGGCGAGCGCGAGACGTTCAACGCGCGTTGCGCCCGTCACGGGCCGCCAGCCTCCAGGATCCGCGCGTGTCGCTTACTCCCCGCCCCCTTCGCGCGCGCGTGCGCCTCCCCCTCCTGCTCCTCGCCCTCGTCCTGGCCACAGCGGGCCCCGCCGGCGCCGGAAGCGTCGCGGCCCGCACATGTAGTTGACGCCGGGCATGCGCTGCTCGCCTGTGTGCTCGTGCTCGCCGGCTCGGGTTGCGCGCAGAAAGGCGACTGGATCGCGGGCACGCTCGTGACCGTGGACGTGAACGGAGTCTGGCGAGGAAGGCGGCCCCGACGACCTCCTCGGAGGGATGGTCCATGGAGGCGGAGCTGATCGCGGAGCAGCGGAGCAGCGGGGCCGAAGGTCACGGGGGTGCTCGTCCTTCGAGGCGAGCGGAACGACATCCAGGGCACCGTCCGCGGCGATGTCTTCTCCTTCGCCAGGCCCAACGGCCGCATAAGGCCGAGTTGACGGTGCGCAGGGGACGAGATGTCCGGCCAGGGCGTGAACATGCGACCGCGCGGAACATGACGTTGAACCTCAAGCGTCAGCCGTAGGCTTCGGGGAAGGCCTGGACGCACAGCACCTCGCGCTTGACCGGCGCGCGCCGGAGGATAGTCTCTGCCCACCTCAGGATCGTCTCGACCTCCCAGCGAGGGAGCACGCATGAACTCCACCAGCCCGGACGTGACCATCCCGACGTCTCGATCACCGAGTACGTGCTCCGGCACGCGGCGCGGCTCCGCGACAAGCCCGCGCTGATCGACGGGCCCACCGGACGCACGCTGACCTACGGCCAGCTCGCGGGCGGCGTCCGCCGCGTGGCGGCGGGGCTCGCCGCGCGCGGGTTCAGGAAGGGCGACGTGTTCGCGATCTACAGCCCGAACCTGCCCGAGTACGGCGTGGTCATGCTCGCCGTCGCCTCGCTCGGCGGGGTCACCACCACCGCCAACCCGCTCTACACCGCCGACGAGCTGGCCAAGCAGCTCTCGGACTGCCGCGCGCGCTTCCTCGTCACGGTGCCGGCGTTCCTCGACAAGGCCAGGGAGGCGGCGGCGCAAGAGCGGGGTGGAGGAGGTCTTCGTCTTCGGCGAGGCGGCGGGCGCGCGCCCGTTCAGCGAGCTGCTCCAGGCGGGCGACGCGCCGCCGGCGGTGCGCGATCGATCCGGCGAACGACATCGTCGTGCTCCCGTACTCGAGCGGGACCACGGGCTGCCCAAGGGCGTGATGCTCACCCACCGGAACCTGGTGGCCAACCTCTGCCAGTGCGAGGGCATGGAGGACTTCGAGTCGCTTCGGCGAGCGCGACATCATGATCGCGGTGCTGCCGTTCTTCCACATCTACGGCATGGTCGTGATCATGATGCTCGGCCTGGCCGGCGGCGGCACCATCGTGGTCATGCCGCGGTTCGACATGGCGGAGTTCCTCGGCCTCGTGCAGAAGCACAAGGCCACCGTCCTGCCGCTCGTGCCGCCCATCGTGCTCGGGCCTGGTGAAGCACCCCATGGTGGCGCAGTTCGACCTCTCGAGCGTGCGGCTCGTCTTCTCCGGCGCGGCGCCGCTCGGCGAGGACATGGCGCGCGAGCTCAGCGCGAAGCTCGGCTGCCCGGTCGTGCAGGGCTACGGCATGACCGAGGCGAGCCCGGTGACGCATCTGAGCCCCACGCGAACGCGCCGTTCCGGCCGGGCTCGGCCGGGCGCATCGTGCCCAACACCAGGTGAAGATCGTGGACATCGTGAGCGGCGCGGAGGTGCCCGGCGGGCCAGGAGGGCGAGCTCCTGATCCGCGGGCCCGCAGATCATGAAGGGCTACCTGGGGCGCCCGAGGACACCGCGGCCTGCATCGACGGCGAGGGCTGGTACCACACCGGCGACGTGGGTACGTCGACCCCGACGGCTACTTCTTCATCGTCGACCGCACCAAGGAGCTCATCAAGTACAAGGGCCTGCAGGTGGCGCCCGCCGAGCTCGAGGCCCTGCTCCTCACGCATCCCGCGGTGCTCGACGCCGCCGTGGTGCGCAAGGCGGACGATGAGGCGGGCGAGGTGCCCAAGGCCTACGTGGTGCTGAAGCCCGACGACGCCTCCCGCGCCACCGGCGGCGACGCCATCATGGGCTGGGTGGCCCAGCGCGTGGCTCCGCACAAGCGCATCCGCCACCTCGAGTTCATCGACCAGATCCCGAAGTCGGCGTCGGGCAAGATCCTGCGCCGCGTGCTGATCGACCGCGACCGCTGAGGAGGCCCGGCGAAGAGGCGCGACGCCCGCGGCTCGCGGAATCCGCGGGCGGCGTGGGCGGCTCAGATCGCGGCGTGCAGGAGCTCTTCGCTCCTATCCATCTCCTCCCGCGCCTTGGCGATCATCCGATCGACGTCGTCGGGGGGATCTGGATCCCGTCGAGGGTCCAGCTCCCGTCGATCGCGTGGCGCTCGGAGAGGTCTCCGAGGCCCGGCGCACAGGCCGAACGATGTTCTCGGCGAGCTGGACCAGCTTCCGCGCGGCGAACCGCAGCGATCGGGGTGCCACCTCCGCCAGTTTCAGGCCCTTGGCGTTCCACCTCGTGAGGGAGGACGCTTGCCGCCGAGCGCAGGCACGGGGATCGTGTCGACCACGCTCGGGCAGGCCCCATCCGACGAAGCGATGCGAGAGACCACTGATTTCATCGGCCGATCTGCCCCACCATTGCTCGACCGTGATCACGAGCCGAGCTCCTCGGGCTGAACAGCTCAAGAAGGGCTCGCTCAATGCGAAGCCCGTGTTGGCAAGCCGTGGCAGGCAGCCGACGCGATATGGCTGCCCTCTCACGTTCCATGTCCGGGCCAACGAGAGCGGACCATGTCGTGGAGCGGACCAGGCATAGGCGCCCTATATCCTGCTCGTCGATGGGCCTGCCCGTGAGCGCAGACTAGGCCGAAAGTCACCGAAGAAGAGGAGCTTGTTAAGCTTCACGAGCCCGAACCCGTGTCGCTCTCGAGAGATCGACGCGAGATAGAGCACGAGCTCGCGCAGACGCCCATCATCGACGATGGGGTGGGCCTTGCGCGCCTGATATGGCGTGGTCCTTCGTTTGAGAGGGATGCGCGCCATGGCGTCAACTATGGCAGGCCGGCCCACGCAGCGTTTCCAGCGGTGTCGACCGAAGGCCTAGTCGGCCGCCGCCGCCACGCCCGCGGTCACCCGGGCCGGGAGGCGCAGCGTGAAGGTGCTCCCGCGGCCGGGCGCGCTCTCGACGGTGATGTCGCCGCCCATCATGCGGCAGAAGCTGGCGGCTGATCGCGAGGCCGAGCCCGGTGCCGCCGAACCTGCGGCGTGGTGGACGCCTCGGCCTGGGAGAACGCCTGGAAGAGGCGCGCCATCTGCTCCGGAGTCATCCCGATGCCGGTGTCCGACACCGGACGACGATCGAGTCGCCGTCCGCGCCCGCGACCCGGGCGCCGGCGAGGGTGACCCGCCCGCGCTCGGTGAACTTGACGGCGTTGCTGGCGAGGTTGAGCAGCGCCTGACGGATGCGCGTGGGGTCGCCGTGCATCGAGCCGAGGTCCGGGCGCGCACTCGATCGAGAGCTCGTTGCCGTTCTTCTCGGCGAGCGGCGCGCACCGTGCTCGCCACGTCCGCGACGAGGGCGCCGACCGCGAACGACTCGAGGTAGAGCTCCATCCGGCCCGCCTCGATCTTGGACAGGTCGAGGATGTCGTTGATGAGCGCGAGCAGGTGGTGGGCCGCGCGCGTGATCCGCTCCAGCGGGCTCGACGCTCTCCGCGGCCCCGACGCGCGGCGTCCTCGTGCAGCATGTCGCGTGACGCCGATGATGGCGTTCATCGGCGTGCGCAGCTCGTGGCTCATGTTCGCGAGGAACTGGGACTTGTGCCGGCTCGCCTGCTCGAGCTCGTGGAACTGGGTGGCGTTCTCCACCGCGATCGCCGCCTGGGCGGCGAAGGTCTGGAGGAGGTGGATCTGCCGCTCCGAGAACGGCCGCGGCGCCGCCCGCGCGACCCCGATGGCGCCGATGCCACGGTCGCTCCGCACCATCGGCACGAAGAGCCCGGCCCGGAACCCGAGCGCGCGCGCGAACCGCCGGGTCAGGTCGGTCACGTTCGGGTCGGTCTCCACGTCGGGGAAGTGCAAGACGCGCTTCTCGAGGATCACGCGGCCGGGCAGGTTCGACGCGACGAGGGGGAGCGGGTAGGCGGCGTTCGCCGCCGCCACCGTGGCGGGATCGACGCCGGGGACCTCGGCGAAGTTCGACGCGGCCAGGCGCACCTGGCCCCCCTCGGCCAGGAACACGTTCGCGAAGAGGCCGTCGCAGAGGCGGATCGCGTGGCGCATGATCGCCTCGAGCACCGGCCCCGCGTCCCCGCGCGAGCTGGCGATCAGGCGGAGGATCTCCAGCGTGGTCGCCTGCTCGTCCCGCGCCTGGCGGAGCGGAGACGGCTCGCCGGTGCGCCCCCGCCGCGTCACCGGCGCGGCGCCTCGCCGGCCGGAGCGGGCGCGATGCTCTGCTCGTAGTCGAAGAGCGTCGTGGAGTTGTAGCGCTGCTTCACCTGCAGGAGCTTCCCGAACACGTCGCCCCAGTACTGCCGGCGATAGTCGGTGAGAGTCCGCCGCGGATAGTTCTGGTAGACGGAGCCGTTCCAGTACGGCTGCATCAGGGCCACGAAGCCGTCGAGCCAGGCCACCGCCCGATCCCGCTCCTCGGGATGGAACCAGAAGGAGTCGATGAAGAGGTCCATGTCCACGTCGCGGTGGATGAACGCGTTGCCCGTCCGCGGATAGCGGTTGATCGTGCCCCCGTAGGGCTCGATGACGATCATGTCGTCCACGCTGGGACGCGTCATGTAGTAGGCGATGATGCGGCCCCAGTCCGCGGCGGTGAGCGGCCTGGCGATGTACCCGGCCTGCTTGTCCTCCATGGGCACCACGTCCACGGGCGGGATCCCGTCCGGATACTCCAGCAGCTTCTGGTTGAGCGCGTAGTAGGAGCCGACCTCGTCGATCTGGAGCGGCTGCACGCCCGGGGTCTGCAGGAGCGGCTTCAGCTCGTTCAGGCCGTCGTTGCGCGCGCCCACGTACATGCCGCGCATGAGCAGCCACGGGCCGTCCTTCTGCTCGGTGACGATGGTCATGTACCCGAGCCGGTCGGAGGCGCCCGTGCGCATGAAGCCCTTCTGCATCGCGACCAGCGCGTCCGGCGCGTGATCGAGGCGCCAGCGCAGGCCGAACCCCCACACCGACGGCAGCTCGTGGAGCCGGTACACGACGTTGATGAGCACCCCGAGGTTGTTGCCGGTGCCGCCCCGGATCGCCCAGAAGAGGTCGGCGGCGTCCTTCTCGTCGGCGATGACCAGCCCGCGGTCCGGGGTCAGGACGCGCACGGACAGGACGTTGTCGCAGTTCATGCCGAAGGCGCGGGAGGTGAAGCCGTAGCCGCCCCCCTGCATGTAACCGCCCACGTAGAAGTCCTCGCAGCCTCCGCCCGGCACGTGCAGGCCGTAGCCGTTGAGCTCGGCGTTGACCTTGCCGAAGTTGGCCCCCGCGCCCACGCGCGCGGTCAGGGACGCCTGGTCCACGATCACGTAGTCGTAGCTGCTCATGTCGAGCACGAGCCCTTCGTTGACGGAGAAGCCCGCGGTGCTGTGGCCGCCCGAGCGGCAGGCGATCTTCCAGCCGTACTGGCGGGCCCAGTCGAGGCACTGCCGGATGTCGTCCAGGACCTCGCAGTACGCGATGACCTTCGGAAAGGCCTGGAAGGCCGGATTCGACTCCTGGCGGTCCTTGTCGTAACCGGGCGAGGTGGGATAGACGAGGGTGCCGCGGAAGCTCCCCTCGAGCGTTTCCACCGCCTGGCGGTCGAGCCCGAGGCGGGTGAGGGCCGCGGCGTCAGCGCGCCCGAGGGCCTGGAGCCGGCTCTCCTTCGCCTGACGCCATCTGGACTTGAAAAAGGCCATGCTGGCTCCTCGTCGCGCGGCGCGGCGGCGGCTCCGCAGCGCCACGCCGTCGAAATCGGCGGCACACCGTGGCTTCGAGCAGGGCGAGAATCGCCTTCGACCGCGGGGCAAGTCAAGCGGGGGAACCCCCTCCTTGCGCTCCGCGGCGCGATGGCCGATGCTCGGCGCGCGGCACGATGCGCGCGCCGGACGTCAGTGGTCACGGCGCGACGCTCGGCGGCGCTCGATCCACCGCTCGTCGAAAAGGAGCCTTGCGTGAGCGATCGCCAGAACTTCGTGTTCATCCTCGCCGACGACCTGGGCTGGGCCGACCTCGGCTGCTACGGGGGCCGGGAGCCCTGCTCGCCCGCGCTCGACCGGCTGGCCGCGGAGGGCCTGCGCTTCACCAACGGCTACTCGAACTCGCCGGTGTGCTCGCCCACGCGCTTCGCCCTCATCACGGGCCGCTTCCAGTACCGGCTGCGCGCCGGCAACGACGAGCCCATCGCGAGCCGGCACCGCGGCAACGCCGAGCTGGGGCTGCCGCCCGCGCATCCCACGCTGCCCTCGATCCTCCGCGACGCCGGCTACACCACGGCGCTGGCCGGCAAGTGGCACCTCGGCTTCCTGCCGCACTTCGGCCCGCTCAAGAGCGGCTACGGCGAGTTCTTCGGCCCGATGAGCGGCGGGCTCGACTACTTCACGCACCGCGACTCCGCGGGCAACCACGACCTCTTCGAGGGCGAGAAGGAGTCGCACGTCGAGGGCTACCTGACCGACCTGATCTCCGATCGGGCGGTGCAGTTCATCGAGCGGCAGCGCGGGCGGCGCGAGCCGTTCTTCCTGTCCGTGCACTACACGGCGCCGCACTGGCCGTGGGAGACGCGCGCCGACGAGACGCTGGCCCGCGGCCTCGAGCGCATCTCCCACACCGACGGCGGCTCGGTGGCCACGTACCTCGCGATGGTCCGGCACATGGACGAGGGCATCGGCCGCATCCTCGCCGCGCTCGCCGCCACCGGCGCCGCGGACAGCACGCTGGTCGTGTTCACGAGCGACAACGGCGGCGAGCGCTTCTCGGACACGTGGCCGCTCGTCGGCAAGAAGATGGACCTGCTGGAAGGCGGGATCCGCGTGCCGTACATCGTCCGCTGGCCCGGGCGCATCCGGCCCGGCGGCGTCACGGCGCAGCTCGCGATCACCATGGACTGGGTGCCGACGTTCCTCGAGGCAGCGGGAGCGGCGCCGCATCCCGACTATCCGCTCGACGGCATGAGCCTCCTGCCCGTGCTCGAGCGGCCCGAGGCCCCGGTGGATCGCGAGCTCTTCTGGCGCATGAAGTTCCGCGACCAGCGCGCGATGCGCTCCGGCCCGTGGAAGTACCTCTCGCTGGAAGGCGACGAGTTCCTCTTCGACCTCTCACGCGATCAGCGCGAGCGCGCCAACCTCGTCCGCCGCGAGCCCGCGCGCCTGGCCGCCATGCGCGCCCGCTACGACGCCTGGGAAGCCACCGTTCCGGCCCTCCCTGCCGACGCCACGTTCAGCATCCCGTACACCAAGGCCGACCTCGCCCGGCCCTCCGGCTGAAGGCCCGAGGCGAGCGCGTCCAAGTCGATAGCGAGCGGGCGGTGGCGCCGAAGCTGGTCGGTCACCGTCTTTCCGCGCAAGCTCCCGCGCGGACCCGCCGCGCCGCAGTCGAGTTACAGTACATCGAAACAGCCTGCGGATTGCGGATTCCGCGGTCCTTTGCCGCCGAGGCTCAGGTGGAGGAAGGAGTGACTGTGGATCTGTCGGTTGAGAATGGGCAACTCTTGGTCCGACCACTCCGGGTGCGCAGGTATTCGCTGAACCTACTCCTCCGCAAAGTAAGCCGGCGAAACCTGCACGGCGAGATCGCGACGGGGAGCACAGTCGGCCGCGAGGCGTGGTAGTGGCGGCCTATGTGCCCGCGCGCGGGGACCTTATTTGGCTTCAGTTCAACCCCCAAGCGGGCCACGAACAAGCGGGCCATCGCCCCGCTGTGGTCATCTCCCCGAGTTCATACAACCGTCGCGTGGGCTTGGCTCTCTGCTGCCCAGTCATCAGGTGAAGGGAGATTCAAGTGCTGTTCCGCATGCGAACTTGGACTTCGAGGCGATATTTCAGATAGATCAAAGCCTACTGGCGGTGGCCGAACGACATCCAGCTGCTGCTGAAGACTTGCGGGATACCAGTCGGCAGACATCGCGCTCACGGACGTGCAGAAGGCAGAGCTCGATCGGCGCTTGGAAGATCTCGCGCAGCACCCCGATGAAGGGGAACCCTGGGAGGTAGTCCGGGCCCGGCTATACGTGCGCCTGAAGCGTGGCGAGTGACGCGCGAGGCTTCATCGTCCGCCCAGCTGCTGAAGCCGATATCGAGCAGGCGGCGCTGTGGTACGAACTGCGCTCAGTCGGTCTCGGGGCCGATTTCCTTCGGGCGCTCGATGTCTGTTTCGAGCAGATTCGGCGAGGTCCTGAGAGCTTCCAGCAAGCCGGGCCGAAACGCCACCGGGGTGGCAGCCTATACCGGCATGGAGGTTTCCATCAAGCGGCACGAGTTCCTGCGCGAGATCGCACCGGCGGCTAAGCGCCTCTCCTGGATCTCCCAGCCGGCCCACAACCAAGACGTTCCGGGGCGCGCCGCTTGACCTGAAGGTTGACGCAGCGGTCAGACAGCTCGGCTATGAGCCACAGTTTCACGTCGTACGAAAGACCGAGGACCTGGAAGGGGCGTTCTCGGAAATCGTCGCGTTCCGGGCGCAAGCCCTCTCGGTCGCGGGAAGCGTACTCCTCCACAACGCCCGCCAGCGTATCGCCGACTTCGCGCTCGAGCATCGCCTTCCGAGCGCATCCATCATGCGCACGTTCGTCGAGGCAGGCGGCTTGCTTTCCTACAGCGTCGCCGGTGGGACGGGAGAACGAATGGCCGAATACGTCGACCGGATCCTTCGCGGCACGCGACCCGCCGACCTGCCGGTGGAGCGGCCGAGCCGCTACGAGCTGGTGATCAATTTGAAAACCGCCAAGGCGCTCCGACTGAAAGTCCCGCAGTCGATCCTGCTGCGCGCCGACCGGGTGATCGAGTGACGCGCGTAAGCGCGTGCACGGCACAACAAGTCGCGAGGCGCAATCACCAACGCACGCAAAGCGCGAACTCCGCGACGGGGTAGTCCCGCGCGGGAGCTTGCGCCGCCGTCCTCGCCCCAGGGTGGGTGTTTGCGAGTCCTCGTGTTGTGAGGGGCGCAGTAAACCTGGACCCGGCAGAGGACCTGCTTCGCGGCGCCGCGACTGCGCGCCCGCCGCTGAGGCCAGGCGTGATCCCCGCAGCGCAGTACGCCGAGATCCGCCGCCTCTTCCACGCCGAGCACTGGCGCATCGGCACCATCGTGAGAACGCGGGTCGGGTATATACTCGTCCATATGAAGCAGCAGCTCTTGATCGAGATCGACAAGGACATGGCGACGCAGCTCGAGCGCGTCGCCCCGACCCGTTCTCGGCGCCGGTCCGAGTTCATCCGTGCCGCGATCCGGCGGGCTCTGTGGGAACTCGAGGAACACGCCACCGCGCAGGCGTATGCGCGCCAGCCGGACTCGGCGAAGGAGGTGTATCTCGACGCGGCGGTCTGGGAGGCGCCCCCGCGGTCTCGATCTCGCCCACGACGTTGCCAGTGAGACAGTATGAGATTCGGTGGGCCAACCTTCCCGACCCAATCGGTCGGCGCCCGGTCCTGCTCTTGACGCGAACCCCGGCCTACGAGTACCTCACGAAGGTCGTCGTCGCCGAGATCACCACCACGGTGAGGGACATTCCCCAGGAGGTTCCGCTCGGGCGGCGGGAGGGGCTTGGCCGGCCCTCAGTCGCCAACCTCGACAACATCCACGTGATCCCGCTGGATCGCGTCGGTGAGCTAGTCGGGGTCCTCCCGAGCGCCCGGCACACCGAGGTCAAGCGCGCCGTTGGATATGCCCTTGACTGGCCCGAGCTGAAGGTGCTCTGAGCGCCACCCGCCACCCCGCCGTCGAGCTGCTGCGCCCGAGGCGTTCGCGTTGCCACTAGTCTAGGACGGGGGCGCGTGGTCGAGCCACCAGCGGGCGATCTCGCTGCGGCGGGCGAACCAGACGCGGGGCATCGAGCGGACCTCGGCGAGGAAGCGGTCGAGGCCGGCGGCGCGGGCGGGGCGGCCGGCGATCCGGCAGTGCAGGCCGACCGACATCATGCGGGGGCACGTGGCGCCTTCCTCGTAGAGCGTGGCGAAGGCGTCGCGCAGGTAGCGGAAGAAGTCCTCGCCGTGGTTGAGGCCGCCGCGCCAGAAGCGGATGTCGTTGGTGTCGAGCGCGTAGGGCACGACCAGCCAGGGCCGGCCGTGCACGCGCGTGTAGTACGGCAGGTCGTCGTTGTAGGCGTCGGAGTCGTAGAGGAAGTGCCCGGAGGCGGCGACCAGCTCGCGCGTGTTCACGCTGGGGCCGTAGCGGCAGTACCAGCCGGCCGGCGCCTGGCCGGTGGTGCGCGTGATCGAGGCCACGGCGCGGTCGATGGCCGCGCTCTCGGCCTCGCGGTCGAGCAGGAAGTGCTCCTGCCAGCGGTCGCCGTGACCGAGCACGTCGTGGCCGCCCGCGGTGATCGCCCGCGCCACCGCCGGGTTCTTCTCCAACGCCACCGCGCACGCGAAGAACGTGCTCTTCACGTCGTGCTTGTCGAAGATCCGGAGCAGCCGCCACACGCCGGCGCGGCTGCCGTACTCGAACATGGACTCGTTGGCGAGGTCGCGCGCGTCCGCGGGCACCGGCGACGGGGCCTCGGCGAGCATCTCCCGCCGGCCGTTGCCGTCCTCGTGCCGGTTCTCGGAGCCCTCCTCGTAGTTCACCACCAGGTTGATGGCCACCCGGGCCCCGCCCGGCCATCCCACCACGGGCGGCCGCTCCCCGTAGCCGACGAGGTCGCGCTCCATGCCCGGGCTCACGTCGACGGCCGCCCGCGACGGAGCGCGCGGCCCGCGAGCACGCCGGTGTGCCGCCCGCCGTCCACCACCACCTTGCCGTTGACGATCACGTAGTCGATGCCCACGGGGAACTGCTTGGGCTGGGTCCGCGTCGCCGGCGTCTTCACCGTCTTCGGGTCGAACACGACCACGTCGGCCTTGAAGCCGTCGCGCAGGAGGCCCCGGTCGGGCAGGCCCAGGCGCTGCGCGGGGAACGAGGTCATCTTGCGGATGGCGTCGGGCAGCGCCATGAAGCGCTCCTCCCGCACGAACTCGGAGAGGATGATCGGGAAGCACCCGTAGGTGCGCGGGCTCGGGAAGTCGCCGATCAGGAGCGCGTCGCTGCCCACCATGGACAGTGGGTGGCTCACGAACTTCGGCAGCGTGGCCAGGTTGCCGCCGGCGGAGACGTAGGACACCTCGAGGGCCTCGTCCACCAGGAGGTCGCACACCACGTCCACGGGATCGCGGTCCAGCATGTCCGCGGTCTGCTGGATGGAGCGTCCCTCGAAGCGATGGTTGGCCGGCTTGCGGAAGTTGGTCAGCCACATGTCGCCCCACGAGCTGGCGCGCGGCCCCATGTCCGCCCGCAGCTTCGCGCGGTTCCTCGGGTCGCGCAGCACCTCGGTCAGCGTCTCGGGCCCGCCGGAGTGCGTCCACTGGGGCAGCAGGATCGTGAGGCGCGTGGACGAGAGGTTGTACGGGTAGCTGTCGAAGGTGACGTTGAGGCCGGACTCCCGCGCGCCCTCCACCAGGTCGAGCATCCGGCTCGCCCCGCCCGGCGACGTGGTCCGATGGTAGAAGTGCGTGATGTGCACGGGCACGTCGCTGCCCCGGCCGATGTCGAGGGCCTCGCGGAACGGGTCCAGGAAGCGGTCGCCCAGGCTGTAGCGCACGTGGGTGTGGTAGATGCCGCCGAGTCGCGCCGCCTCGCGCGACAGCTCGGTGAGCTCCGCGGTGTCGGCGTAGCTGCCCGGCGGATAGTCCAGGCCGGTGGACATGCCGAACGCGCCCTCCTCCATGGCCGTGCGGAGGAGCGCGCGCATGTTGGCCACCTCGTCGCGCGTGGCCGGCCGGTCGTCCCAGCCGAGCGCGCCGATGCGGAGCGGCGAGTTGCCCACGATGTACACCACGTTGACGGCCACGCGCTGGCTGAACATGTCCAGGTACTGTTCGACGGTGGACCAGCGGCCGGGCAGCGGCGGGTTGCCGTCGAGGCCCGAGTTGATCTGCACGAAGCGCAGGAAGTCGTCGTGCGAGGAAAACGGCGCGTAGGAGTTCCCGTCCACCCCGATCAGCTCGGTGGTGACGCCCTGCCGCACCTTGGCCTCGTGCTCGGGCTCGGCGAGGATCACGAGCCCGGAGTGCGCGTGCATGTCGATGAATCCCGGGCACACCACGTGCCCGGTGGCGTCGATGCGGCGCCCCGCCTCGATGGCGCGCGTGTCGCCGCGCAGCACGTGAACACGCTCGCCCTCGACGGCGATGTCGCCGTAGAAGCCCGGGTTGCCGGTGCCGTCGACGACGAGGCCCCCGTGGATCAGCAGATCGACCATGCGTGTGTCTCCTTCGGTTGGTCGAGATGCGCTCTGGACTCGCGGAGATCCTGGGACACCCACCGCGCCCCGTCAAGTCGCTCACACGTTCCCCTCTCCCCTCTTTGGGGAGAGGGCAGGGTGAGGGGCGGTGGCATGAGCACGCCGGTCGGGGCTCTTGTGGCATGATGACGCAATGAGCCCAGAACCGGAACGCCATCCTCTCGCCGCCGAGGCCAAGGGCCTCGTGCATCCCTGGCCCGAGCCGCCCGCCGGGGGCACCAGCATCACCGTCGCGCCGGGCATCCAGTGGATCCGGATGCCTTTGCCCTTCGCCTTGGACCACATCAATCTGTGGCTGCTGGAGGACGAGGGCGGCGTCACCGTCGTGGACACCGGCGTGGGCCTCTCGCCCACGCGCGAGCTGTGGGAGAAGCTCTTCGCGACCGAGCTGGCCGAGCGTCCGATCGTGCGCGTGCTCGTCACCCACTTCCACCCCGACCACATCGGCAATGCCGACTGGCTCGCCAGGCGCTTCGGCGTCCAGGTCTGGTGCCCGCAGGCGGAGTGGCTCATGTGCCAGCTCGCCTGGCAGGGCATGGGCGGCAACGACTCCGACAAGCGCATGAACCACTACCGGAAGAACGGCGTGGGCGAGGCGGAGGTCGAGGCGTTCCGCGAGCGTGGCAACCACTACCGCCAGCTCGTCCCCACCGTGACGCGGGAGTTCCGCGCCGTGCGCGAGGGCGACACGGTGACGATCGGCGGGCGCGGCTGGCGAGTCTTCACGGTGCTCGGCCACGCGCCCGAGCATGCGTGCCTCTACTGCGAGGAGGCGGGCGTCCTCATCTCCGGCGATCAGGTGCTGCCGAAGATCACCACCAACGTGAGCGTGTGGCCGGACCAGCCGCACGCCAACCCCCTGCGCCTCTACCTCGTCTCGCTCGGACGCTTCCGGCCGCTCCCCGAGGACACGCTCGTGCTGCCCTCGCACGGGCTGCCCTTCCGCCGTCTCCACGTCCGCCTGGACTACCTCCGCCACCACCACGAGGAGCGGCTGGCCGACACCATGGCCGCGGTGGCCGAGCCGCGCACCGCCTCGGAGCTGGTGCCCGTGCTGTTCCGGCGCAAGCTCGACACGCACCAGCTCGGCTTCGCCATCGGCGAGACGCTAGCGCACCTCCATTACCTGGAGGCGGACGGGCTGGCCGAGCGTCTCGTGGACGCGGCGGGCGTGCACCGGTTCAGGAAGGCGTGAGGGGGCCGGCGTCCCGAGCGGACGTGTCTGCCGCCCCTCACCCTGCCCTCTCCCCAAGAGGGAGAGGGAAAGGCGCGGCGTGACAACGCACGAGGTTGTGTCGACCGCCCCTCACCCTGCCCTCTCCCCGGAGGGGAGAGGGGAATGACAGACCGGGTCGTTGTCGTCACCGCCGGCGGCGCGGGCATCGGCGCGGCGACGGCGCGGCGGTTCGCGCGGCAGGGCGCCGCCGTGGTCGTGGCCGACATCAGCGGCAAGCGCGCGCAGGCGGTGGCCGGCGAGATCGCGGCGGCGGGCGGCCGCGTCTCGTGGCTCAAGATGGACGCCGCCGACCCCGAGGGCGTGCAGGCCACGGTGCGGCTCGCCGTGGACACGTACGGCCGTCTCGACGTGATGGTCAACAACGCCGGCCTCGCCGAGGTGGCGCCGCTCGACGAGATCACCCTCGAGGGCTGGAACCGCGTGCTCGCGGTCACGCTGACCAGCGTGTTCCTCGGCATGAAGTACTGCCTGCCCGTCATGCGCGCGCAGGGTGGCGGGGCCATCGTCAACACCGCGTCCATCTCGGGCACCGCCGGAGACTACGGGCTTTCCTCCTACAACGCGGCGAAGGCCGGCGTCATCAACCTCACGCGCTCGGCGGCGATCGAGAACGCGCGTCACGGGATCCGCGTGAACTGCGTGTGCCCCGGCACCATCGACACCCGCGCGCCCATCCTCCTGGGCGGCGACCGCGCGGACGAGATCCGGCGCGCCCAGGCCGGCGTCACGCCGCTCGGCCGCATGGGCGAGGCGGACGAGATCGCCGCCGCCATCGTGTTCCTCGCCTCCCCGGACGCCTCGTTCGTCACCGGCGCGTCGCTCGTGGCCGACGGGGGCCTCGTCGCCCACACCGGTCTGCCCCCGTTCCGCCCGCGAATGGCCGCGGAGCGGTAGTACACTGCCCGCCGTGGAGACCAGCTCTCGCGAAGCGGATCGGAAAGACGTCGGCGGTATCGGCCGACACCCCACCGCATCGACCGGCATCGGCGCGTCCCCGCGCCGCAAGGAAGACCGCCGCCTCCTGGTCGGCGGCGGCCGCTACCTCGACGACATCGCGCGCGATGGCGCGCTGCACCTGGGCGTCGTGCGGAGTCTGCACGCCCACGCGCGCATCGTGAAGGTGGACGTGCGCGAGGCGCTGGCCCGGCCGGGCGTGCGCGCGGCGTGGAGCGCCGCCGACCTGCCCGACGTGGCGCGGCCGCTGCTGGCCGGCTCCGACGGCGCGCACAAGGGCCGCCCGTTCGCCGCCCCCGTCCTCGCCCGCGAGGTCGCGCGCTACGTGGGCGAGCCTGTCGCGGTCGTGGTGGCCGACGATCCGTACCGACTGGCCGACGCGCTCGAGACCGTTGCCGTCGAGTACGATCCCCTGCCCGCGCTGACCACGCCCGAGGCCGCGCTCACGTCCGCCACGCGGCTCCACGACGGCTGGCCGGACAACGGCGCCGTCCACGTGCGAGGATCCATCGGCGAGGCCGAGGCCGAGCTGGGGCGCGCCGACGTGGTCGTGGAGGAGACCCTCCGGCATCCACGGCTGGCCGGCGTGCCCATCGAGACGCGCGGCGCCCTCGCGTACGCGGACCCGGACACCGGCCGCCTCGTCCTCTGGTCCTCCACGCAGAACCCGTACGCGATCCGCGACGCCGTCGCCCGCATCCTGGGGCGCGCCGCCGAGGAGATGCGCGTGATGACGCCCGACGTGGGCGGCGGCTTCGGCCCGAAGGGCGCGCCGTATCCCGAGGAGGCCCTGGTCGCCGCCGCGGCCCTCCGCCTGGGCCGTCCCGTGAAGTGGGTGGAGACGCGCCGCGAGGACTTCCCCGCCCTCGGCCACGACCGCGACCAGGTGCACCGCGCCCGGATCGGGTTCCGCCGCGACGGGACCATCGCGGCCATCGACGACAGCTTCCTCGCCGACGTGGGCGCGTACCCCGCCCAGGGCAACGGCCTTACGCTGAACACGGTGAACCACCTGCCCGGCCCGTACCGCGTGGCGCACTACCGGAGCACGGGCACCAGCGTCGTCACCAACAAGACGCTCAACATGGCGTACCGCGCGGCGGGACGTCCGGAGGCGGTGTTCGTGATGGAGCGCCTGATGGACCTGGGCGCGCGGCGCCTCGGCCTCGATCCCGCCGAGATCCGGCGGAAGAACTTCGTGCGCCCCGCGGAGATGCCGTACCGCTCCGGCCTCACCTACAAGGACGGCGTGCCGATCGCCTACGACCCGGGCGACTTCCCCGCCGCGTTCGACCGCGCGCTCGAGCTGTTCGGGTATCGGGAGTGGCGAGCGCGCCAGGCCGCGCAGCCCGCGGGGCCGCGGCGGCTCGGCGTGGGGATCGCCTGCTACGCGCAGGGTACCGGGCTCGGGCCGTTCGAGGGCGCGACGGTGCGCGTGGACGCCACCGGGAAGGTCTACGTGCTCATCGGCGTCGCCGCCCAGGGCCAGGGCCACGCCACCACGCTCGCCCAGATCTGCGCCCAGGAGCTGGGCGCGGCCTTCGACGACGTGATCGTCACCGCGGGCGACACCATGCTCGTCCCCTTCGGCATGGGCACGGGCGGCAGCCGCGTCATGGCCAACGCGGGTCCCGCGGTGGCCCAGACCTCCCGGGACGTGCGCGAACGCGCCACGATCGTGGCCGCGGAGATGCTGGAGTGCGCGCCCGCCGACGTGCGGATCGAGGGGGGACGCGCCTTCGTGGCCGGGCTGCCGGACCGGACCATCCCCCTCGGCCGGCTCGCCCAGGCCGCGGTGCGGTCGAAGGCGCTCAAGCCCACCGGTGAGCCGGGGCTCCACGCGTGCACGTACTTCTATCCCGACACCGTGACGTGGGCGTTCGGGACGCACGTCGCCGCCGTCGAGGTGGACGTGGAAAGCGCCGCGGTGAAGCTCCTCGCCTACGCGGTCGTGCACGATCCCGGCCGCGCGATCCACCCCGTGATCGTCGAGGGCCAGCTCCAGGGCGGCGCCGTCCAGGGGATCGGGGCCGGCCTCCTGGAGGAGATCGTCTACGACGACGCGGGGCAGCTCCTGACCGGGAGCTTCATGGACTACGCGATCCCGCGCGCCGACGACGTGCCGTCGATCCCGGTGGCTCTCACCGAGCACGCCTCGGTGATCAACCCGCTCGGGGTGAAGGGCGTGGGCGAGAGCGGGGCCATCCCCGGCGCCGCGGCCATCGCGAACGCGGTGGAGGACGCGGTGGCGGACCTCGGGGTCATCGTGCGCGAGACGCCGGTGACGTCGGCGCGCCTGCATGCCTGGATCGCCGCCGCGCGACGGGCCGCGGAGGCGTCGCCCGCCCGAGGCCGCTGATGGACCTCGGCTTCGACGCGAAGCTGAAGTCCGCGTTCGAGCTGAGCCCCACCTTCCTCTGCGTCACCAGCCTCGCCGACGGCCGGATCCTCGAGGTGAACGACGCCTTCTGTCGCGTCACCCGCTACGCCCGCGAGGAGATGATCGGGCGCACCGTGCTCGAGCTGGGCCTGTGGGTGGACCCGGTTCAACGCGAGCAAGGGCTGGTGGCGCTCCGCGCCGGCAACGCGGTCCGCAACGTGGAGGCCCGCCTGCGCACGAAGGACGGCGACGTGCGCGTGATCATCATCGCCGCCGACATCGTCACCATCGACGGCGCGCCGTGCATCCTGAACGCCATGATGGACATCACCGACCGGACCCGCGCCGAGGCGGAGCTGCGCGCGAGCGAGCAGCGGTTCGCCCGCCTCTTCCACGGCAACCCGCTCCCGATGGCCATCACGCGCCTCGAGGACGACCGCTACCTGGACGTCAACCAGGCCGCTCCCGGGTCTGCGGCTACGCGCGCGAGGAGATGATCGGGCGGACGCGCCTCGAGCTGGGGCTGTGGGCGTGCCCGCCCAGCGCGAGGAGATCGTCCGGCGCCTGCGCGCCGAGGGCCAGGCCCGCGACGTCGAGGCGACGTTCCGCATCCGGAGCGGCGAGCTGCGGCAGCTCGTGGTGAACGCCGAGACCATCGCCTACCGCGGCGAGACGGCCGTGCTCAGCGTGTCGCTCGACATCACCGAGCGGAAGCAGGTCGAGGCGGAGGGCGAGGCGCGACGCGCGGAGGCCGAGGCGCTCACCCGGGCCAAGGACGAGTTCCTCGCCATGCTCGGCCACGAGCTCAGGAACCCGCTCGGCACCCTCACCAACGCGGTGGCCGTCCTGGAGCGTGTGACCCCGGACGAGAGCGCGCGGCGCGTGGTGGACATCGTGCGGCGCCAGACCGCGCACCTCACCCGCCTCGTGGATGACCTGCTGGACGTGGCGCGCGTGTCGTCGGGGAAGATCGACCTGCGGCTCGGACGGCAGGACCTGGGCGAGCTCGCGCGCCGCTCGGTGGACGGTCTCGCCCAGGCCGGGCGCACGCAAGAGCACGAGGTGACCGTGCACGGCGCGGGCGTCCCGATCCACGCCGATCCCGCGCGCATCGAGCAGGTGATCGCGAACCTCGTGGACAACGCGCTCAAGTACACGCCGGCCGGCGGCCGCATCAGCGTGCGCGTCGAGCGCGCGGGCGACCGCGCGGTGCTCCGCGTGCGCGACACCGGCAAGGGCTTCGCGCCCGACCTGCTGCCCCATGCGTTCGACGTGTTCGTGCAGGGACCGCAGGCGATCGACCGCGCGCGCGGCGGCCTCGGCCTGGGGCTCACGCTCGTGAAGCGGCTCGTGGAGCTGCACGGGGGCACGGTCGCGGCGGCCAGCGCCGGGCCGGGCCTCGGGAGCGAGTTCACGATGACGCTCCCGCTCCTCGTCCGAGGGCGACGGCGACCGGCCGCCCCGCGGCGCGCTCCCCGCTCCCGGAGCGCGGTCGCCGCGCCGGGTGCTGGTCGTGGAGGACAGCGAGGATGCGCGCGAGAGCCTGCGGCTGCTCCTGACGATGGCCGGGCACGAGGTGAAGACCGCGGAGGACGGCCCGACCGGTCTCCTCATGCTCCAGTCCTTCCGTCCCGAGGTCGCGTTCGTGGACGTGGGGCTGCCCGGCATGGACGGCTACGAGCTGGCCCGGCTCGCGCGAAGCCTGCCCGCGACGCGCGGCACCCGCCTCGTCGCCCTCACCGGCTACGGACAGGCCGAGGATCGCCGCCGCGCGCTCGACGCGGGATTCGACGCCCACGTGGCGAAGCCCGTGGACCCGGGGACCATGGAGGACCTGCTGGGGAGCCGCTGACGGACGACGCCGGCGGTTCGGCGGGGACGGCCGGGCGGTTCGACGGATCGGCGCGGCCGGCCTGGCGCAGTATTCACGAAGGTCGCGGTCCCGGGTCGCCGGTCAGAGCATTGAGAAACGCCCGTGGGGAGACGATCCGGATTCCCTGGAACACTTTCAAGCGCTGAAGATGCCGCTTGTCACCGGTCACGAGGAAATCGGCGCCGGCCGCGAGCGCGCACTCGAGGATCCGGTGATCCGGTTCGTGGGAGGTCACGTCTTGTAGCTTGCGCGTCGGCCTCACCAGCGCGGCGATCGTGGCCACCTCGGCGAGCGCCTCCCGGACATGGGCAGGCGGCCAGTCGAACGTCCGTCGGAGCACGGCCCGGAGTTCGCTCAGGATTTCCGGAGAGACGTACAGGTCGACGAGGCCCGCTCGCGCGAGGACGAGGACCTCCTCGCAGGTACCGCCGAAGACGATGGCCGAGACATAGACATTGGTGTCGGCGACGGCCCGGATCACCGGGCGGCCCGGCGACGGCCGGCCCGCACCTTGTCGAGGAGGCGCTGGAGGTCTCTCTCGCTCTTCAAGCCGAGTCGGTCAGCGGTCTCCGCCCCCCACCGCCGCAGCCGCTGCCATCGGCGGGAGGCTAGGTACTGGCGAAGCGCCTCCCGGATGAGGTCGCTGCGGCTCCGGTCCTCCTGCCGGGCCACGCGCTGCGTTTCGTCGAGCAGTTCCGCGGGCAGCGAGATCGTGATCAGCTTGGTCGCGCGCATCCCCGTCTCCCGTGTGTTACGCAGTATTAACAACCTAGCATGGTCAAGAAGCCTAGGACCACAGGGTAGATTGCAGTAGGCGGGCTCGCTGGCCAGTCGCGCGGCGTCGCCAGCATGCTGCCGAGAGCCCCGATCGCGGCGGTGGCCGGGACGGTGAAAGAGCGAAAGAGCTACGGGCCAAGGCGGCCCAGCTGGGCTGGTGACGCTACGGGGGCTAACGGCTCGGCGACGGCGGACGGCCGCGTCGGTGGCGCCGGCCGGGCTGCGAGAAGGGTTCGCCCGACTACCTGGCGGGGGGCGCCACGGAGACGCCCTTCGCTCCCGTCTTCTCGATGGCGCGGGCGACGAGCCCGGAACCCTTCGCGTCCTCCACGACCCGACGGAGATAGGCGAGCCCGGCGTCCTTGCCCTTCGGCACGGCGATCGACTGCTGCACGCCCATGAAGCGCCCCTCGACGAGCCGCGAGCCGGGAAGCTTCGGGGCAAGGCCGGAGAGCGCCTGCACGAGGCCGGCGAGCGCGTCCACCTTGCCCGTCGCCAGGAGCTCGAACGCCGCGTCGCCTCCCTGGACGGACACGAGCTCGGCGCGCTTGAGGTTCCGCTTCAGGTAGAGCTCGTAGTTCGCGCGCGCGGGCGCGGCCACCTTCAGGCCCTCGCGATCCACCTCGGCCGCGGTGCGGAGCGTCGAGGTGCCCGGCACGAGGTACGTCGCCTCGATCTCGAGGTACGCCGCGGTGAAGCCCATGAGCGCCTCGCGCGCCGGGTCCGAGCCGAGGAACGCGATGTCCCAGACGCCGCTGGGCGCGGCGTCGCCCATGATGGCCACGCTGTCGTAGGCGATGATCTCCAGCGGCACGCCGAGCCGCCGGCTCACCTCGTTGGCGAGGTCGACGGCCACGCCGCGCGACTCGCCGGTGGCGCGGTCCTTCTGGGCGAGGATGAAGTTCCCGTAGTTGATCGCGGCGCGGAGCTTGCCCGTGGGTGCGAGGTCGGCGCGAACAGCCGGCGTGAGGTCACTCATGGTCGAGCACGATAGCAGAATCGCCGCGACAAGTCCCGCCCCGATGCCGGCCGCGACCGCGCGGTCAGGCGAGGCCCTCCTCCTTCACCGCGCGCACGGCCGTCGCGAACGCGTCGAGCGTCTCGGCCAGCACGTCGTCGGTGTGGCAGGTGCCCACGAGCCCGCGCCCGCCGTTGAAGTCCACGCCCTGCAGCACGAGCGCCTGCCGCAGCGCGCGCGTGGCCTCCGCGTGCTTGCCGTCCAGCCGCCGCCAGTCGATGCCGTCCACCGACTGGTCCGCGCCGTCCCTCGGGGGCGCGTCGGCGCCGAAGAAGACCTTCCAGTCGCTGTGCTCGCCGTAGATCTTCCAGGCCACCGCCTCGCGGGCCAGGATCTCGTTGAGGCCGTGGCGGAGCTTGGCCGCCTGCGTGTTGGCGAAGCGGATGGCCTGGCCGTCCGCCACCGTGGAGAGCATGGCCACGCCCGCCGCCGCCGACAGCGGGTTCGCGTTGAACGTGCCGGGATGCGCGATCTTCGCGCGGCGGTTCTCCTCCGGATCGGCCTTGGTGGAGAGGTACGCGAGCACGTCGGCGCGCCCTGCCACCGCGCCGCCCGGCAGCCCGCCGGCCACGATCTTGGCGAGGGTGGTGAGGTCGGGCCTCACGCCGAGCATTTCCTGCGCGCCGCCCGGCGCCACGCGGAAGCCCGTGACGACCTCGTCGAAGATCAGGACCGCGCCGGCCCGCCGCGTCTCCTCCCGGAGCGCGGCGATGAAGGCCGGCGGCGCCGGCACCACGCCGAAGTGGCCGCCCGTCGGCTCGATGATCACCGCGGCGACGTCGCCGGCGGCGAGGCGCGCGCGGACCGCCGCGATGTCGTTCGGCGGCAGCACCGTCACCAGGTCCACCACCTCGGGGAGCTGCCCGGCCTCCGGCTCCGCCGTGTAGGGCGCGCGCACGCCGATCTCCAGGCCCTCGTGCCAGCCGTGGAAGTGGCCGGCGAACTTCACCACGTGGCGCTTGCCCGTGGCCGCGCGGGCGAGGCGGAGCGCGAGATGCGTGGCCTCGGTGCCCGAGGCGGTGAAGCGCAGCCGCTCCGCGCTCGGCACGAGCCGGCACACCCACTCGCCCCACTCCACCTCCTTCGCGTGGCACGCGCCGTAGTGCGTCCCGCGGAGGGCCTGCTCGCGCACGGCGTCACGGACGGCGGGGGGATTGTGTCCGTGAAGGAGCGCGCCGTGCCCCATCCAGTAGTCCACGTACCGGCGGCCGTCCACGTCCCACTTGTAGGCGCCCTCGGCGCGATCGATATACAGGGGGAACGGCTGCATGCGCCGGTTGTCGTGGGTGACGGCGTCGGGGAAGATCCGCCGCGCGCGGTCGGCCAGCGCCTGCGACGTGGGAAGAGCCTCCGTGTAGGCGTCCTGCAGCCGGGGCGCGGTGACGATGCGGGCCATGACGGTCTCCTTTCGAGGCGGCGGGCGGGTGCCCCGCGACGTATGCGAGAGTATCCCACGGCCGGGCCGCTCGCGGTCCGGCTCCACGCAACATCGGCGGGCAGACCCTCGCGCGAGGGTCTGCGATGCACCCGGTGCAACCTCTCCGGTTCAGACTCGGCGGGAAGCAGGCGTCAGCAGCCGAGCTTCGGCGGCACTCCCGGTTCGGGCGTCGCGTCGGTGTGGATGCGACGCACGCCGGCCCAGTAGAGCGCGCCCTGGCACATCGGGCACGGCGTCGCCGACGAGTAGAGATCGCAGTCGGACAGGTCGCGCGTGCCGAGCCGGCGCGCGGCGTCGCGCACCGCCATCAGCTCGGAGTGGGCGGTGGGATCGATCAGGCCGACGACCTGGCTCCGGCCCTCTCCGACGATCAGGCCCTGACGGACGAGGACGGCGCCGTACGGCTGGTCTCCCGCCGCCACGGCCGCGTCGCGGAGCTCCCGGGCGCGCGCGAGGAAGGCCGTCCGCGACGGCGCCGGCGGCTGCGCGATGCCCGGCGGACCCTGCGCGTGCGCGCGGCCACCCGCGAAGGGCGCCAGCAAGAGCGCGCCGAGCACGCGCCGCCGCGTGGCGGCGTGCATCGGTCATCCCGGCGCTGGCCCCGTCACGCCCGCGGCGGCGAGGTGCGGCGGGACCGAGTCGTAGGAGAGCCGGACGCGGCGCACGGTGCCGCCTTCCGTGTCGTAGATGTCGCACTCGTCGTACGGGCCGGCAGTAGACGTGCACGCTCACCGCGTCCTCGCCGAGGCTCGCGGGATTTTCCACGGAGTGGATGTCGGCGGGGCCGTCCAGGTGTCCCGGCCCGCCGTGCACCACGCCGCCGAGCGCTTCCAGGCCGAGCGGGGTCCGCGAGGTCTCGCGGTAGTTCCTGAACGCGAGCCGCCCGCGCTCGACCCGCGCCCAGCAGTACTCGCCCTCGTGGCCGTGGATGGGCGCGACGGCGCCCCGCGCCCAGCACAGCACGAGGATCTCCACGTCCCGGTCCTTGTGGACCAGGTGGCGCGTGTAGCGGCCGGGGGCGAAGCGGACGAACGCATCGAGCGAGTCGGGCTCGATCCGGGACGCCGCCAGGAACCGCCCCATCTCGCGCGGATCCGGCGCGCCCTCGCAGCGCTTCCGCACCTCCTGCACGAACTCGGCCATGGACAGGGCCGCGGCGCTCGTCATGGGCATCTCCTCCGCGCCGATGCTACCGCGTTTCCATCGCGCCGCGACGAAGGAGCGCCCGCCGCCTGGGATGCTCCCCCGCGCAACATCGGGGTCAGGCACTCGCGCAACATCGCGCGAAGCGCTCGGCGGGCGGGCGGAAAAATGGCATGGTTCGGTGGAGGCGCCGCACGTAGGCTAGCGCGATGGTCTTCGCGCTCAAGCTCGTGCTGGTGCCGGCGCTCGTGGCGGCGATGTCGCTCGCGGCGCGGCGCTGGGGGCCGCGGCGGGCCGGCTTGCTCACCGCGCTGCCCATCGTCACCGGGCCGGCGCTGCTGTTCTTCGCGATCGAGCAGGGCGCGGTGTTCGCCGCCGAGGCCGCGCGCGGAGCGCTGGCCGCGCTCGTGGCCGTGGCCGCCGCCGGCCTCGCCTACGCGTGGGCGGCCACGCGCGCCCCGTGGTGGCTCTGCCTCGTCGCGAGCTGGGCGACCTTCACCGCGCTCACCCTCCTCGTGCTCCGCGCCCACCTCGGGCCGTGGCCCGCGCTCCTCGCCGCGTGCGCGAGCTTCGCGGTGATGCCGTACCTCCTGCCCGTCGTCACGGGCGAGCGGACAACCCCGCGGCCGTGGGCGCTCGACCTGCCGCTCCGTATGCTCTCGGCGATGACGCTCGTGGTGACGGTGACCGAGCTGGCCGATCGGCTCGGCCCCGACCTGTCCGGCGCGTTCACGCCGTTCCCGGTGGCGTTGACGGTGCTCCTCGCGTTCACGCACGCGCGCGAAGGAGCCCCGACCGCCATTCGCTTCATGCGAGGGTTCGTCACCGGCATGTGGAGCTTCGCCATGTTCTGCTTCGTGGCCGCCGTCGCCATGGTGCCGCTGGGCCGGGCGGCGGGCCTGCTGCTCGCGTGCGCGGTGGTCCTGCCGGTCCAGGGTGCCGTCCTCTGGTGGACGGAGCGCTACGGCACGCGGGTGCGATGACGGCGCCGTCACGTCACGGCACGGGCTCTCGGTTGCTGGTAAGATCCTGCCGACAGTTGCAGTCTGTTTGGCATCTACGGGGAACGACAGTGGACCTAGAAGAGTTGCTCGGAGAGCGGCGCAAAGCGATCTTGCAGATCGCGGCTCGCCACGGAGCGCGCAATGTTCGCGTGTTCGGCTCCGTTGCGCGCGGCGACGCAGGTCCGGACAGCGACATCGATCTGCTTGTGGACGCGGGCCCGGACGCCAGTGCGTTCTTTCCCGCCGGCTTGATCGCCGACCTCGAGGAGTGTCTGGGGCGTCGGGTCGACGTGCTCACCGAGGGCGCGCTTCACTGGTATATCCGGGACCGTGTGGTTCACGAAGCCATCGCCCTGTGAAGGACGATCGGCTCTACCTCATCCACATCGGCGAGTGCATCGAGCGAATCGCGCGTTACACCGCGAGCGGCCGCGCTGCATTCCTGAGTGACACCATGGTTCAGGACGCAGTGGTCCGGAATCTGCAGGTTCTGGCCGAGTCCACGCAAAGGCTATCCGATGCCTTCAGGGAACGGCGGCCGGAAGTCGATTGGCGGGCAATCGGAGCCTTTCGGAACGTGGTCGTGCACGACTACCTGGGGCTCGACATCCCACAGATGTGGACGATCATCGAGCGGGACGTGCCGCCGCTCAAGCGCGCGATCGAGGCGGCGCTGCAGGAACTCGACGGGCGGTAGGCAGCAGCCCCGCAAGCGCCGCTCGCGACGAGGCGCGGCGCCCGCCGGAGGTCGCCGCGGGTCAGGCGCCGATGCTGCGCGGCCGTCCGTCAGTTCCTCGGCGACGGCACCGGCTACCGTGTTGCGCGAGGGTCTGAGCCCGGTGTTTACAGCCGCCGCGTGCACCTCGGGCCGTGGCCCGCGCTCCTCGCCGCGTGCGCGAGCTTCGCGGTGATGCCGTACCTCCTGCCCGTCGTCGACGGGCGAGCGGACGACGCCGCGGCCGTGGGCGCTCGACCTGCCGCTCCGCATGCTCTCGGCGATGACGCTCGTGGTGACGGTGACCGAGCTGGCCGACCGGCTCGGCTCGGACCTGTCCGGCCCCTTCACACCGTTCCCCGGTGGCCTTGACGGTGCTGCTCGCCGTTCACGCATGCGCGCGAGGGCGCCGCGCCGCCACCGCCATCCGGTTCATGCGAGGCTACGTCACCGGCATGTGGAGCTTCGCGGTGTTCTGCCGTGGTTGGGGAGATGTCATCCGTTCGGGCAGCCACGCCCGCGTCTCGGGCGGCCCGCAGGCGAGGGCCTGCCCGGCCGACGCGCGTGGCGCGTGCCCGCCGTCACCGAAGCAGGGGCCGCGCGTTCACCGGCTGGACCGGGCGGTTGTTCGCGAATCCCATCGTCCGGGAGAAGTGCTCGATCTGAGCCCGGGAAGCGCTCGCGGTCTTCTTCATCACGACCCACCACACCCCTTCGGAGCACGGCGGGGTCGTGAGCGAGCCGTTGTAGCGGTAGTAGTCGCGCCCGGAGGGAAGCATCTGCGACACGTTCAGACCGGCGGCCAGCGAGCTCTTGTCGCCGGCCGTCTTCGGCATCCTCTCCCACAGCCGGGCGAGGAACGGGTTCGCGGCGCCTTCCTGGAACATCGCGGCGATCACGGCGAGGTTCCCGTCGCCGTCGGCGTGCACGAGGTGAGCCTCCAGCGGGAATTGCTTTCCGCCGATCCTGTTCTCGCTGGGCGCGTGGAAGTGAAACTGCTTCAGCTCGAACGTGCGGCCATCGACGGCCAGGCGGCTGCCCGCGGCGTAGCTCACCTGCACCGTGTGCCCGGTGTTGAGGATCTCGGCCGCCCCCGCCTGGTAGTCGATCTTGAGCGGCTTGAGGTTCGCCTCGACGAGCCCGGCGAGATCGACCGGCGACTGGTTCCGGCCGAGCGCGCACATCGCGAACTTGGGATCGATCTTCGACCAGTGCTCCGGTCCCGTCTCGCCCGAGTAGCCCCAGTGCTGGGCCCCGGCGATCGTGGCTCCCATCGTGACCGCGATCGCCAGCGTCGCTGCCGCCAGTCGCGCACCGGCCCGCGCTTCGCCTCCTGCCGTCGCCATGGTCGGCACTCCTTCCCTTCGGTCCGCCGGCAATGTAGGGGCGGTAACACACCGGGGCAATGAGACGAAGGGCGTATCGGAACCCGGAGTGGTGCGTCCGGGACGGGAGGTGTGGAGAGCTGACGGGATGGGCTGGCCACGGCCGGTGGGCGCCCCCGGGAACGAGGCGCCCGCCGGCCGCGGCCGGCGCTCGAACTACTTCGCGACGGTCTGCGCCGGGGTCCGGGCCAGCTCCTCGGCGGCGGCCCGCGCGACCGCGGTGCCCTCGAAGAACTTCGGGTTCTGCGTTCCCCAGAGGTGCACGGCGTTGGCGAAGGTGAAGTCGCGGAAGTTGTCCGCGGTCATCAGCCCGTCTTCGAGCAGCTCGTAGGCCTCGGGGAGCGGATCCCGCATGTCGATCACGTCGAAGTGCCCGATGTCCGAGCTGTAGATCGCGTTCATCTTCGCGCGGAACGGGTTGTTGCCGCTGAACGCCCACGCGTTCGACCGGTCGTCGGCCTCGCAGCCGAAGTAGAACGGCTTGGCGTAGAGGTCGACCCAGTCCTCCTTGCGGGTGATCTTGCACGCCGAGAAGTCGTCCATGTCCGCGACGCCGCCCGTGAGGTTCGCGTCGTTGTCCGGCCAGCCGTCGCGCGCGTGGAGAACGGCCGCGATGTCCGCGTCGCCGTACTTCTCGACCATGCGCATGAGCAGGTCGCGGTCGAGCTTGCGCGGGTCCATGCGCTCGAGCGCCTTCGCGTTGCGCCGCTCCCAGTGCTCCATGAGGTCGCAGAAGAGCTGGCAGGCCCAGCCCACCCCACCCTCGAGGAACGCGAACCGGAGCGCGGGGAAGCGACGGGTCACCCCGCCCAGGAAGATGGCCTTGGACACGGCGTGCCCGGCCGCGGCGAAGTGGCCGATGTGGTTGTAGACGAAGTTCGTCGGCGACAGGCGCAGGCCCTGGTTGCTGCCCGCGCTGTGGAACGTGGGCGCGATCTTCACCTCCTGGCACTTCGCCCACACCGGGTCGTAGTCGTGATCGCTGTCCAGCGCGAGCACGTCGTACCACACGGCGAGGCGGGCCGAGTCGGGGTCGGCGTTCGCGGCGGCCGCCGCCGCGGTCTTGCGCGACATGCCGCTGCCGAACATGCCCACCTTGGACCCGAGCTCTTTCGTCACGAACTCGAGCTCCGCGATAGCTTCTTCCGGCGAGTGCATCGGGATGATCGCCGCCGGCGTCATCCGATCGCCGAGGTCGCGGAAGTAGTCCGCGGTCACGATGTTGTGGGCGCGGACCACGGCGCGCCGGGTGGCGTCGTCCGAGATGCGCGGCACCCTGAGCCCGGCCGTCGGATAGATGATCGCGAAGTCGCTGCCGATCTCGGGGAGGCGCTCGTACAGGAGCCGCGGCATCATCGCGGTGGCGCGATCCAGCGTGTTCTCGGCCTGGCGGCTCCAGAAGGCGGGCTGGGCGATGCGACGGCGACGGCGCTCCTCGACCGACATGCTCAGCGCGTCGCGCGTGGTCTGCATCGCGGCCAGGAAGCCGTCGGCCGCCCGGTCGCCGCCGACCTTCCGCATCCGCTCCGCGAAGACGGGGTCGAACTCGACCCAGTGGCCGTCCCCGTCGATGATCGGATGATCGAGGCTCGAGCGGATCTGTTCGGGCGACTTGTGAGCGCTCATGTGCTCTCCTCCCTCGGGCCCCGGCCCCCGGACGCGGGCCGTTCGACCCGACCGCTGACGGTGTGCGTTGCCGGGGCCAGGATACTGGATGCCTCGCGGCCGTTCAAACCGCGCCGGCGGGGCGCGTGCCCGCGGCCGGGCGGGCCGGGCGAGGACCGAGGCTAGTCGCCGGCGGCTCGCACCGCCGCGAACGCCTCGCGATAGGCCGCCGCGAACTCGGACGCGGTCGTAGAGGTCGTTATGGTCCGCGCCGGCGATGACCTGGTGCCGGACCAGGCGCCGGATCGCGGGAAGGAGGGCCTCGGTGCGGCGCGGCGGGATGACCGTATCGCGCTCTGCGCGGATCACCGCGGTCGGGCGCTCGTGCGCGGCCATCGCCGCGGCGGCGTCGATGTCGTGGCGGAACAGGAGCCGCACGGGCAGCCAGAAGTAGTGCCCCTGCGCCACGGCCGCGAGGGAATCGAACGGGGAGACCAGGACGAGCCCAGCGAGCCCGCGCTCGCGGGCGAGATGGGCGGCAACCCCGGCGCCGAGGCTCACCCCGACCGCGTAGACGCGGCGGCTGCCCGCCGCGGGCACGAGCGCATCGTGGATAGCCACCGCATCGCCCATCAGGGCCGCGGCGCTCGGCTTGCCGGTGCTCGGCGCGTAGCCGCGGTAGTGGAACGTGACGATCTCCGCGTCGGGCGAAAGCTCTCGGAGGAACAGGGCGAGGTGATCGGCGTTCCAGGCGTTGCCGCCGAAGCCAAGGACCAGCGGGGCCTGCTCGCCCGGCCCAGGCAGGCGAAGTCCGGCCAGCGTGTCGCCGTCGTTCGTGGCGAGCCGGAGTCGCTCGGCCCCGGCCGGGAGCACGGCGGGGCTGCCAGGGACCATGCCGGTCGGAAACAGCATGGAGGTCTGGCCCGCGTACATCACGCCGGCGATGGCCGCGTAGACGAGCGCGGCGGCGATCAGCACGGTGAGGGTCGTGCCCAGGAACGTGGCTCCCCGTCCATCCACAGGAACTCCTCGCCGAAGTCTACCCCGCTCTTCGAGTGGCGCCTCACGCCGCGAGCGCCGCCGCCTTCACCCGCTGGAGCACCGCGACCAGCTCGTCCACCTGGGGAGACGGAAAGATCCCATCCGGCCCCCGGGGCGCCACGTCCGTGAACGGCGACTCGTACAGCCGCGCCGCGTCCATCACGCCGTGCTCGGTGAGGTGGTCCACGATCAGGTTGACGAACTCGATCTGGTTGGCCGTAGCGGTGCGGCCCGACAGGAACCCGGCGAAGGCCTCCTTGGCCGCTTCCCGGTCGAGGCCGATCAGCGACCGGACGAAGAGGCCCAGCCCCTGCGACTCCGTCCGGGCGCGCTCGATGTCCCGGGCCTCGCCCACGCCGCTCTCGGCCAGCACGCGCTCCAGCTCCCGCAGGTCGGACTCCGTCAGCGGCCGGTTCGTGCGCAGCTTGCGGATGGTCACGTGGTCGGCATGCTGCCGGAGGAACGCGCGCGCCTTGGCGCGGAAGCGCTCGAAGCCGTCCGGCGCGGCGAAGCCGGGCAGGTCCACGGCCACCTCGCCGCCGATCTGATCCTGGAAGTCGGTGTAGATCGGCCGGCGCTTCTGCTTGTCGATCAGCTTGACCAGGGCGCGCAGGCGCTTGCGGGCGCCCTCCAGCATGGGCAGCGTCACGTCCTGCCACCACGCGTCCTCCTGGATCTCCAGGATCAGCGGCAGCTCCTGCCGGACCATCGGGATGCTGGCCTGCTCCTCCAGGAGCCCGGCGATCGCCTTCACCTGCTCGGAGAGCCGTCGGAACGCCGGCTCCGCGCGCAGCACCGCGAGCTGAAGGTTCAGCACGAGCAGGTCGAAGCGCTTGGCCTCCTCGTCCTCGGGCTCCTGCTCGGACGGCAGGCCCGCCACGTCGTGAGCCAGCTCCGCCAGCGACTCCTCCGCGAGCGCGGCCCACGCCTCCGGGCGCGCGTACTTCTCCACCAGGCGGCGCTTCGGGCGCACGACGAAGTTGTCGAGGTTCATCGCCGCCACCTCGGCGTGCAGCAGCGAGGCCAGGTCCGCGCGGAGCAGGCCGGTGGCGCGGTAGGCGGCGGGCGGCTCGGCGACGCACCCGGCGGCCGCCGGCGCGGCGTCGGCCGGAGGACGGTCGAGGAGACCGATCAGCTCCAGCCGGGTCTTGAAGAGACGCTTCCCCAGCGACTCGCCGAGCGTCCCTTCCGTCGCGGGCGGGCTCTGGCTGAAGAACTCCAGGTTCTGGCAGTAGTCGAGGATGTAGAAGAAGGCCTTGTCCTTGCCCGGGCCGAAGAGGTCCGGGCACAGCCGGGTGCCGCGACCGACCATCTGCCAGAACTTCGTCTTCGAGCGCACGAGCTTGAAGAAGACCAGGTTGACCACCTCGGGGATGTCGATGCCGGTGTCGAGCATGTCCACCGAGATGGCGATGTGCGGCGGCCGGGCCGGGTTCGAGAAGTCGTCGATCAGGCTCTGCGCGTAGGGCAGCCCGCTGTGGATGACGCGCGCGAACGCGCCCTTGTAGCGGGGATAGTTCGCGTCGAAGCGCTGGGCCATGAACTCCGCGTGGGCCTGGTTCTTGGCGAACACGATGGTCTTGCCGAGGCGGTCGCCGCCGGCCACCGTCTGCCCGCGGGTCATCAGGTGCTCGAGCACCTTGTCCACCGTGTCCTGGTTGAACAGCCACTTGTTGACGGCCTCGGCCTCGACGCGGTCGGGCGTGCCGCCGTCCTCGTCCCACTCGACCTCGTCCCAGCGCTCCTTCTCTTCCTCCGAGAGCTGGTCGTAGGTGATCCCCTCGCGCTGGAACTTGATCGGGACCGAGACCGCCCTGGGCCGGCACGAGGAAGCCGTCGTTGACCGCGTCCTGCGAGGTCGTAGGCGTCGGTGGGGACGCCGCGCTCGAGGTCGAAGAGCGTGTAGGTGTTGATGTCCACCTCGTCCTTGGGGGTGGCCGTCAGCCCGACGAGCAGCGCGTCGAAGTAGGCGAAGATCGCCCGGTACTTCTGGTACACGGACCGGTGCGCCTCGTCGATCACGACGAGGTCGAAGTGCCCCACGCCGAAGCGCCGCCGGCCGTCCCGCGCCTCGTCGATCAGCCCCATCATGGTCGGGTAGGTCGAGACGTAGATCCGCCCCTCGCCGTCCCGCTCGGTCACGAGGTTCACGGGCGCCGAGTCCGGCAGGTGCCGCTTGAAGGCGTTGACCGCCTGCTTCACCAGCGCCACGCGATCGGCCAGGAACAGGACGCGCTTCACCCAGTTGCAGCGGATCAGGAGGTCGCAGAGCGCGATGACCGTGCGCGTCTTGCCCGCGCCCGTGGCCATGACGAGGAGGGCCTTCCGCTCCCGGTCGCGCTCGAAGGCCTCGGCGATCCGGCGGATGGCGCGCGTCTGGTAGTAGCGCTCCACGATGGCGCCGTCCACCGGCGCGTCCAGAAGCGGCTTGCGGCTCGCCCGCCGCTGGATGGCCAGCTCCAGCTCGTCCTTCTCGAGGAAGCCCTGCACGGCGCGCGGCGGGTAGCTGGCGTCGTCCCACAGCCAGTGCTCGTAGCCGTTCGTGTAGAAGACGATCGGGCGGCGGCCGTACTGCCGCTCCAGGCAGTCGGCGTAGAGCTTGGCCTGCTGCTGGCCGATAAGCGCCGACTTCCTCGTGCGCTTGGCCTCCACCACGGCGAGCGGAAGGCCGTCGTCACCCCAGAGCACGTAGTCCACGAAGCCCTTGCCCGGGGCGTTGGGCATGCCGGTGACTTCGAACTCGCGATCCCGCGGCTGGTCCAGCGCCCACCCCGCCTCCTTCAGCAGGAGGTCGACGAAGCAGGTCGCGTGTCTCGGTCTCGGAGTAGTCATGGGTGTCGGGCAGCGGCCGCGGCGGCTTTCTTCGCGGCGGCCACCTCCGCGCGCAGCCGCGCCAGCTCCTCGTCCAGCGCCGAGCGGTCGGCCAGGAGCGTCGAGAGCTTCTCGTCCCGCTCGCGCAGGGCCGATTCGATCGCCTGGAGCTGCTCGGCCGTCTGCCGCGGGATGGACGCGGTGCGCGGCAGGGCCGCCGGGTCGAAGGCGAGCCCCGGCGCGGGTCTCGCCCCGCGCGCGTGGGTGCGCGCGAGCCAGTAGCCCACGTGGAACAGCTCGCGCACCGCCGCCACCGCGTCCGCGGGCTCGACGGGCCGCTGGCCGTGAACGGCCCGGTTGCCGAGCTGGTTGATCACGCGCGCCTTGCCGAACACGGCCTCGCCGGCGGCCGCCTTGAAGCTCGGCTCGTGGAGGAGGGCGCTCAGGCTGTCCTGATACGGAAGGTGGAGGGCGGGATCGGCCTTGTAGGCCCAGGCCACCGCCAGCTCCAGCGCCCGGCGGGCGTAGAAGCAGGCCGTGCGGGGATCGGGGTGAGCCGCCTCGGCGGCCCGGTCGGCCGCCTCGTGAACGTTGGGCCACTCGGCCTGCGAGGAAGGCTGAACAGGCTCGTCACGACGGTCCTGTCGCAAGCTGTGTCGCGAGCATGTCGCAAGTTGTGTCGCAAGCCTGTCACAGCTTTTCTCGGAGCAGATAGGACGAGGTTGTTGGTCTCGCCTTCGTGCGCAGGAGCCCCTTTCTCTCGAGTAAGCCGAGGTCTCGCTGCAGGGTGCGGCGGCTCACGTCCGGGCAGAGGTCCTGGAACGTCCGGATGTCGAGGCTCGGGACTCCTGGAGCTGCTCGATGGCCCTCTCCTGGCGGGGGTTGAGCCGGTGGATCTTGACGACGACATCGCGCTTGATGGCGGCCTCGCCTCGCGCCTTGACCTCGGCGAGCTGGGTGGCCAGGCCCGCGACGAAGAACTCGAGCCAGCTCGTCAGGTCCATGTCCTGCTCGCGCACGCTCCGGATCGCCTGGTAGAACGCGTTCCGGTCCCGGTCGTAGTACTCGCTGCAGCGTGAACAGGCGCTTGAAGTCGTAGCCCGCCCGGTAGAGGCAGAGCGTGGAGAGCAGCGCGCGAGGTCTCGCCCGATTCCCGTCCAGGAACGGGTGGATGTGGACGAGCTGGTACTGGGCGACGCCCGCGACCAGTACGGGGTGCACGGCCGACTCTTCGCGGAGCCACGCCACGAAGTCCCGCATGAGTGGCGGCACGTCCTCTGGCGGCGGCGGCGTGTAGGTCACCTCGCGGGTCCGGCTGTTCACCACGTAGTTCTGTACCGTGCGGTAGGCTCCGGGGCCGCCCTCGCCCGCCGCGCACCTCCTCCACCAGGCGGCGATGGATCTCGCGGATCAGCCCCTCGGTCGACAGGCTCGCCGGATTCCAGATACTCGGAGACCAGATCGAACGCCCGCGGTAGTTCAGCAGCTCCCGCACGTCGTCGGGCTTGCGCCCGGGACCTGGTCACCCGCCCAGAGGCGCTCGGACTCCTCGATGGTGAGCTGAGTGCCCTCGATGTGAGTGGTGTGGTGCGCCTCCAGCAGCAGCGCCCGCTGGCTCATCCGGCGCACCCACTCCGCCGAGAGCGTCGCCGCCTCCAGGAACCCCCGCGCCCGCTCGATCGCTGTCAGCCCCGCGGTGATGGCGTGGGTGATGGTGAAGCGCGGGCGCGAAGCCGGTCACGTCACAGCTCTCCCCGGAACGCGCGGTGCTGGAGGGAGGCGAAGAGGGCGTCGAGCTGGGCGAGGGACTCCTGGTGGCACTCTTGAGTCGCTCGATCGCTGCGACACTGCGGGCGAACTCGCGCTGGAGACGAAGTGGATGGCGACAGAAGGGGAGAGCCCCGAAGTTGCTGTCATGTTGATCGAGGCGATCCCGGTAGTCTGCTTGCGCAGACCGTGAGAAAGTACCGCTTGCCTGCTGGCTGCTTACACAGCCGTTCAGGAATACGGGATCGAGCTGCGTCGGTGGTCAGGCGTACGCGGCATCACGTGATTGCTGATGGATGCATGCCGCGGAAGTCTCATTCACAAAGCGCCCGCGACCCAGCTTGTCATGATCGCCTCACTGTCAGAGAAAATCGTCCGCTTCAACGATATGCGTTGGATCTCTCTTCAGTCGCGGCGCGATCTGCTTTCACGATGCGACAAGTTGAGCGTCCGGTCTGCGCTACATTGATACGCGAGATACGGCACGACAGCGTGGTTGCTCTTGCCATCAACGACTCGTGCCCTTGCGGACGTCAGCACGTTTCGGCCACGCTCCGAGCGCCGTTTCCGACCACGCTTCGGTTTCGTCGCGTGGGTCGCCGAAGAGGTCGAGGAAGAGGGCTTGGGTGAGGGTGTCGAGCTGGGCGAGGGCGGCGCGGCGCTTGGCCCGCAGGGCTTCCGCCCGGTCCAGCACCTCCGCAATCCGCCGCTGCTCGGCAACGGAGGAAGCGGAATTGAAAGGTCGCAAGTTGGCATCGATATGCCGCTCGAGTGAGGGTCGCTCTACGGCTCGCGACTTCGCGTACGGTCCACCATCTGGTTGATCGAGGAAGATGGAACGAGCTATCGAGCATCGTGCTCGTGTCGATCAGGTCGGATGCAAGCGATGTCGCTGAAGGTAACGCCCGCTATGGAAGCTCATCCGGCGAAATGCTTGCACGATCCGAGCGCTTCGTCACTGGGCAGTAGCAGAACGTAACCGGCTGCAGCTGTCGTTCTGCGCAGCTCGCGAACGCTTTGCGACTCGATGACAACGGCGCGACGTACGAACATGCGTGGTTGATGTGCCAGCTGACGAGTAGAGCATACCCGTCGTGCGGCTGGTGAGTAGCTCGGCCAGTCGACATCGATCGGTACATCCGGTAGCTGCCTCCTAGAGGCGTCGTCACTCATCTCAGCATCTCCTGGAGCTCTTTGAGCTCCTGCTGGATCTCCCTCGAACTTCGCGAGCTCGGTGAGAATCTCACGCGGGGGGCGGTGCGTCGATCTCGGCGTGGACCATTCCTTGTACCGGTTCACGCTGAGGTCGTAGCCCCGCGCCAGCGACATCCGCCTTCGGCACGCAGAAGCTCTGGGCGGTCGCGGGCGCGTCCCGCTCCTCTCCGTCGCGCTCGAGCCCAGCGGGCGAGCACGTCGGGCAGGTTGTTCTTCGCGTGCTCCTCCTCGCTAAGCGGCGTCCTGGGCGCGGGGCCGAGCTTGTCCTCGGGGAGGAGCGGGGTGCGCTTGTCGTCGAGCGACCAGCCGTCGGCTTCGCAGTCGTAGAACCAGACGTGGTCGGTGCCGCCGGAGTTGGTCTTGGTGAAGAGCAGGATGGCCGTGGAGACGCCGGCGTAGGGCTTGAACACGCCGCCGGGCAGCGAGATCACGGCGTCGAGCTTCTGGTCCTCGACGAGCATCTGGCGCAGCGCCTTGTGGGCCTTGCTGGAGCCGAACAGCACGCCGTCGGGCACGATGACGGCGGCGCGGCCGCCGGGCTTGAGAAGGCGGAGGAAGAGGGCTAGAAAGAGCAGCTCGGTCTTCTTGGTCTTGACGATCTGGAGGAGGTCCTTGGCGGTGTTCTCGTAGTCGAGCGATCCGGCGAAGGGCGGATTGGCCAGGACGAGCGTGTAGCGCTCCTCCTCGCCGGCGTGGTCCTGGGCTAGGGAGTCGCGGTAGCGGATGTCGGGGTTCTCCACGCCGTGCAGCAACATGTTCATGCTGCCGATGCGGAGCATGGTGTTGTCGAAGTCGAAGCCGTGGAAAGGCGCCTTCGTGAAAGTGCGCGCGGAGCTTGGCGTCGCGGAGCATCTCCGGGTGGTGGTCGCGGAGGTACTCGCCGGCGGCCACGAGGAAGCCGCCGGTGCCGCAGGCGGGGTCGCAGATGACGTCCTTCGGGCTGGGCGCGGTCATCTCCACCATGAGCTGGATGATGTGGCGCGGGGTGCGGAACTGGCCGTTCTGACCGGCGGTGGCGATCTTGCCGAGCATGTACTCGTAGAGGTCGCCCTTGGTGTCGCGATCGTCCATGGGGACCTTGTCGAGCAGGTCGACCACCTGGGCCAGGAGCGCCGGCGTGGGGATGGTGAAGCGCGCGTCCTTCATGTGGTGCGGCGTAGGTCGTGCTGTTGCCGCCGAGGGTGCGGAGGAAGGGAAAGACGTGCTCGTCCACCACGGCGAACATCTCGGCCGGCGGGAAGTTGCGGAAGCGCGACCAGCGCAGGTCGGCGTGGGGGCGGCCTCTTCGAGTCGTCGCCCTCAGGGAAGATGGGGCGTTCGATCGGCTGCTTGAGACGGGCTGCCTTGTTCTCCTCCAGCGTGTGGAGGTCGTCGAGGCGCCGGATGAAGAGCAGGTAGGTGATCTGCTCGATGACCTCGAGGACGGGTTCGAGATGCCGCCGGACCAGAAGGTGTCCCAGATGCGGTCGATCTGGCTCTTCAGCTCGCCGGTGATCATGTCGGGGGCGATGGTGGTCGGGGGCGGCGGGGTTGTCAAGACTCGGAGCGCTCTCTTCCTGGAAACTCGGCGGTCGTGTCACCGCCCCTCACCCTGGCCCTCTCCCCCATCGGGGGAGAGGGGATAGGTCACTACCGATCGACCCCGCTGAAGTACCCTCGTGGAGGGGCGACCCGTCCTCACCCCGAGGGCGCGCGCCGCGACGGGCATGCCCGTATGGACTCGGCAGCGACCACGAACGCGCGTCAGATGCTTCTTCCCGAGCGCGAGGCCCGGACGCTGCTGCTCGTCCGGGCCGTCGAGGAGACCGACGGGGAGGGCGTTCTGCTGTCCCCGCAGGTCCGGGAGGCCGCCACGCGCCGCGTGTTCGACGACGCGGCGGTGGCCCCCGACGACGGCGCCCGGCTGCGCGCCCGCGCGGCGCTCCTGCGCGACACCCTCCAGCGTGACGCGCCCCGGCTCGCCGCGGTGCTCGACCCGCCGCGTTCGCGCGGCGTGGTGGTGGTCGGGACGCTCCTTGTCGCGGCCGCCCTCGGCGCGGCGAGCAACCTCCTGGGACCCCACCGGCACGTGAGCGTGCTCGCCTTCCCCCTGGCGGGGATCCTCGGCTGGAACCTCGCGGTCTACGCGGCGCTCCTCGCGCGGTCGGTGGCGCGCGTGGTCGCCCGGGCCCGGGGCCGGCGCCCACGCCTGGCGTGGATGGCCCGGTGCCTCGAGAGCGCCCGCGTGTCGGAGATGGCGCGGCGTCTCCGCGGCGGCGCGCCCTCGCCCGCCGTCGCCGACGCCGTCGGCCGGTTCCACCGGCTCTGGCTCGCCGCGGCCGCGCCTCTCGCCACCGCCCGCGTGCGGTCGGCGCTGCACCTGGCGGCGGCTGCGATGGCGGCGGGGGCCATCGGTGGGTTGTACGCCTCCGGCATCGCGTTCGAGTACCGCGCCACGTGGGAGAGCACGTGGCTCGACGCGTCGTCGGTGCGGCAGTATCTCGGGTCCGTGCTGGGGCCGGCGTCGCGTGTGCTCGGGGTGCCGATCCCGGACGTGGCGCCGCTGCGCGGGCCGGCGGGTGACGGTCCGGCGGCGCCGTGGATCCACCTGTGGGCGGTGACGCTGGGGCTCTTCGTCGTCGCGCCGCGCGCGGCGCTGGCGCTCGTCGCCGCGATCGCCGCCGCGCGGGTGGCGCGCCGGCTTCCCGTGGAGATCGACGCGGCGTACGCGCGCCGGGCGCTGCATGCCGGGCGCGGGGCCGCCTCCCTCGTGGAGATCGTCTACTACGGCGGGATGCCGGACCTCCGCCTCCGCGAGCGGCTGCACGCGACCCTGCAGGAGGAGGCGGGAGCCCGTGCCGTGATCCGCGACGGCGCGCGCCTGGCGTACGGCGACGGGCCGGAGGCCGTCGATCTGGGCGGCGCGCCGGCCGGGGGCCGGGTCGCGGTGGTGTTCGCCCTGGCGCAGACGCCGGAGGCGGAGGTGCACGGCGAGTTCCTCCGGGAGCTCCGGGAGCGCGTCGAGCGCGCGGGCTGGCAGCTCACGGTCGTGCTGGAGACGGCGACGTACGGGGCGCGCGTCGGGTCCGCCACGCGCGTGCGCGAGCGGCGCGCCGCGTGGGAGCGGCTGCTGCGCGACCTCGACGTGGAGCCGATGGAGCTGGCGGCGGCATGACGACCGTGACGCTGAGCCTCATCTCGCACACCAACGTCGGCAAGACCTCGCTGGCGCGCACGCTGCTGCGCCGGGAGATCGGCGAGGTCCGGGACCAGCCGCACGTGACCACGATCGCCGAGGCGCACCCGCTCATCGAGACGCCGGACGCGCGGCTGCTCCTCTGGGACACGCCGGGCTTCGGCGACTCGGTGCGGCTGATGGCGCGGCTGCGCCGCGAGCGCGACCCGATCGGCTGGTTCCTGCACCAGGTGTGGGACCGCGTGGTCAACCGGCCGCTGTGGTGCAGCCAGGAGGCGGTCCGGAACGTCCGGGACGAGGCGGATGTCGTGCTCTACCTGGTGAACGCGGCGGAGGACCCGGAGGGCGCTGGCTATCTCCGGCCCGAGCTGGAGCTCCTCGCGTGGATGGCCCGCCCGCTCCTCGTCCTGCTGAACCAGCTCGGTCCCGAGGGCAGCGACGCCGTCGCGCGCTGGCGGGGCCATCTCGCCGGGTTCCCGGTGGTGCGCGACGTGCTGTCGCTCGACGCGTTCAGCCGGAGCTGGGTCGAGGAGAGCGTCGTGCTGGAGCGCGTGATCGACCTGCTCGCGGGCGACAAGCGCGCGGCGATGGCGCGGCTGTGCGCGGCCTGGAATGCCCGCAACCTGGACGTCCTCGCCCGGTCGATCGACGCCATCGCCGAGTACCTGGCCGAGACCGCCACCGACCGCGAGCCGCTCGGCGAGGAGGCCGGGACGTCGTGGATCCGCGAGCGGCTCGACGACCTGCGCGCCCTGTCGCGCGGCGACCGCGAGCGCGCGATGGGTGCGCTGTTCGATCGCGTGCAGGGGCGCACGCGACGGCTCATGGACCGGCTCATCGCGCTGCACCAGCTCTCGGGCGCGAGCCAGGCGCGAGTGGAGCGACGGCTGGAGGACGCCGCGCTCGAGGGCCTCGAGGGGATCAACCCCACGACGGGCGCCGTCGCCGGCGGCGTCCTGACCGGGCTCCTGTCGGGGCTCGGCGCCGACGTGCTGACCGGCGGGCTGTCGCTCGGCGGCGGGGCCATCGTGGGCGCCATCGCCGGCGCGCTCGGAGGGTACGCGCTCGGCGGCGCGTTCAAGCTGGCGACCGGAGGCCGGGCGGCGATCCAGTTCCAGCCCGCCGCGCTCGAGCGGCTCGCGCGCGACGCGGTGCTGCGCTACCTGCTGGTGGCGCACCACGGCCGCGGCCGTGGCGACTATGCGGACGTGGAGTCCCCCGCCGAGTGGGCGGTGGACGTGGACGCGGAGCTGGCGCGCCGCCGAAACGAGCTGCACGCGGCCTGGCGCGAGGCGGCGCGGCAGGATGGAACGCCGGCGCTCGCCCGAGTGCTCCACGAGATCGTTCGCGACCTGCTGCGGCGGCGATTCCCCGACGCCGCCGTGCTGCGTTGACGCGCCCGGGCCAGCCAGGGGCCGGCCCTGACCAGGGCCTGCCTGGCCTGCTCGCGTGGGGCCACGACGCCGACGCCGTGCGGTGTAAGTACTGTGGCGTCCGGCTCGAGTACCAGTCGGCCCCGCGCGGGGACATGGCGACCGCCCCTCACCCTGGCCCTCTCCCCAGAGGGGAGAGGGGATTGGAGTCAGTACAGGTGGCAGGCGACCAGATGGTCGGGCGCGATGGGCTTGAGCACGGGCGCGACGCGCGAGCACGCCTCCATCACGAACGGACAGCGCGGGTGGAACCGGCATCCGGCGGGCGGATCGATGGGCGAGGGCACCTCGCCGCTCAGCACGTTGTCCTCCTCGGGCGCGTCGGGATCGGCGGGGAGCGCGGCGGCGAACAGCGCCTTGGTGTACGGGTGACGCGGCTCCCGGTAGAGCGCCTCGGTGGAGCCGTGCTCGACGATCTCCCCGAGGTACATGACGGCGGTGCGGTGCGCGACGTAGCGCACGGTGGCCAGGTGGTGGGCGATCAGGAGGTAGCTCAGCCGGTGCCGCGCCTGGAGGTCCTTCAAGAGGTTCATGATCTGCGCGCGGATCGACACGTCCAGGGCCGACACCGGCTCGTCGAGCACGATCAGCTCCGGGTAGGACGCGAGCGCGGCGGCCAGCGCGATGCGCTGGCGCTGGCCGCCGGAGAACTCGTGCGGGTAGCGCGTGGCCGCCTCGGGGGCGAGGCCGACCTGGCCCAGCACCTCGATCACGCGCTCCTGCCGCGCCCGGCCCTGGAGGCGCTGCGTGACGGTGAGGCCTTCCGCGATGGTCGCGCCCACGCGGATGCGCGGGTTCAGCGACGACCACGGGTCCTGGAACACCGCCTGCACGCGCGCCCGGTACTCGCGGAGCTCCGGCCCGCGCATCGTCTGGATGTCGCGCCCATCCAGGAGGATGCGGCCGCTCGTCGGCTCCTCGAGGCGCAGGACGAGGCGCGCGGTGGTCGTCTTGCCGCAGCCCGACTCCCCGACGAGGCCGAGCGTCTCCTCCTTGCCGATGGTGAAGCCGACGCCGTCCACGGCGCGCACCTGGCCGGTGGTGCGCGACATCAGCAGCCCACGCGTGACCGGAAAATGCTTGCGGAGATCCTCGACGCGCAGCAGGGGCTCGCTCACGACGACGGCTGCGCCCTCCAGCACGAGGCCTCGTGGTCGGGGCCCACGGGAAAGGCGGGCGGGTACTCCTCGCAGCGCCCCTCGGCGTACCGGCACCGCGGCGCGAAGCGGCAGCCCGCGGGCAGCGCGTGGAGCAAGGGCGGCTGGCCGTCGATCGATGGCAGCCGCTCGGTGCGCGCCTCCATCCGCGGCACCGAGCCCAGCAGCGCGGCGGTGTAGGGATGGCTCGGGCTCCGGAAGATGGCGCGGATCGGCCCGGTCTCCACGATGCGCCCCGCGTACATCACGGCCACGCGGTCGCACATGCGCGCCACGATGCCGAAGTCGTGGGTGATGAAGAGCATGGCGAGCCCGGTGCGCGTCTGGATCTCCTTGAGCAGCCGAAGGTACTGGAGCTGGATGGTCGCGTCGAGCGCGGTGGTGGGCTCGTCCGCGATGAGCAGCCGCGGCTCGCACGAGATGGCGATGGCCCCGACCACGCGCTGCTTGGTGCCCGCCGCTGATCTGATGCGGGAACGCGCGCAGGCGGGCCGCCGCGGCGGCGACACGCACACGCTCCAGCAGCTCCTCGGCGCGCCGCCAGAGGCCCGCGCGGCCCTCCGAACGCCAAGACTCGACCGCTCGGTCGGGCCCAGGCCCGACCGCTCGGTCCCGCCGGTGCACGCGGAGCGCCTCGACGATCTGGTTCCCCACGTTGAAGACGGGGTTCAGCGAGGTCTGCGGGTCCTGCAGGATCATGGAGACGCGGCGGCCCCGCACCTGCTCCATCTCCCGCTCGGTCTTCACCACGAGGTCCTCGCCCTCGAGGAGGATCTGTCCGCTCACGATGCGCCCGGCCGGCTCGGGCAGCAGCCGGAGCACGGCGAGCGCGGTCATGGTCTTCCCGGAGCCCGACTCGCCCACGAGCCCGAGCGTCTCCCCCTCGCGCACCGTGAGGCTCACGCCGTCCACCGCGCGCACCACGCCCCAGCGCGTGCTGAGCTGGGCGTGCAGGTCGCGAAGCTCGAGGACGACGCCGCCCGCCGGGCGGCTCATCGGCGAGGCCGGGCCACGCTTTGCGAGCTGAGCCGCAGGCGAGGCGAGCGCATATGGAACTGCAGTGGACGCAGGAGCTGACGCGGCCCCGTCAGACCTGCTGTCTCAGGCGCGGGTCCAGCCAGTCGCGGAGCCAGTCGCCGAACAGGTTGCACGCGAGCACCACGAGCAGGATGGCCGTGCCGGGCAGGAACGACAGCCACCACGCGCCGGCGATGTGGCTCCGGCCGTCGGCGACCATCTGTCCCCACGACGGGGTGGGCGGCGGGATGCCGGCGCCGAGGAAGGACAGCGAGGCCTCCAGGAGGATCACGAAGCCGATGTGCAGGCTGAGCAGCACCATGAACGTGTTCATCACGTTCGGCAGGATGTGCACGGCCATGATCCGCAGGCTGGAGCAGCCCCGCACGCGCGCCAGGGCCACGAAGTCGCGCGACTTCACGGTGAGCACCTCGCCCCGCACGACGCGAGCGAAGCGCGCCCACAGGATCACCGTGATGGCGATGACCATGGTGCGCAGGCCCTGCCCGAAGCTCACGGCGAGGAGGAGGGCGATGAGGATCGTCGGGAACGTGAGGGTGGCGTCCACCACGCGCATGAGGAAGCCGTCGAGCCGGCCCCCGGCATAGCCCGAGGCGATCCCGACGGCGAGCCCAATGCCGCCGCCCACGAGCAGCGCCGCCGCCGCCACCGTCAAGCTCACCCGCGCCCCGTGGAACAGGCGGCTCAGCACGTCGCGACCGAGGAGATCGGTGCCCAGCGGGTGCTTGGCGCTGCCCCCTTCCTGCCACGCGGGCGGCTTCAGCTTGTCGGGCAGCGACTGCTCCGTGGGCGAGTGGGGCGAGATGAACGGCGCGAGGAGCGCCACGAGCACGAGCACGGCGAGGATGATCGCGGGGACCCACGGGAGCCGCCGCAGATCGATCCGGGACGCCGGGGTGGCGACGGCGTCGGACGCCGCCTCGAGGCCCATCGTCATGCGCGCGCCGCCCGTCGCCATCATCGGTGGGGGGGAGCGGCGCCGCTCCACCCCCACACCCCCCACCGCACTACGCGAGCGTCCCACCCGCCGGGGTCGATGTAGGCGTAGAGGATGTCCACGCCCAGGTTCACGCCGAGGACGATCACCGCCTTCAGGAGGATGATCGCCTGCAGCAGCGGATAGTCCCGGAAGATCACCGCCTCGTAGGCGAGCCGGCCCACGCCGGGCCACGCGAAGACGGTCTCCGTCACGATCGCCCCGGTCACGAGCAGCGCGAAGAACACCCCGAAGAGCGTCACCACCGGGATCAGGGCGTTCCGCACGCAGTGCTTCCAGATCACCACCATCCGCGGCAGCCCCTTGATGCGGGCGAGCTTCACGAACTCCGACTCGAGCACCTCGAGGACGCTCGACCGCACGAGCCGCATCATGCCGGCCACGAGGAAGGCGCCGAGCGTGATGCTGGGCAGCACGTAGTGCGCGGGGCCGCCCATGCGCGCGGAGGGCAGCCAGCCGAGCTGGATGCTGAACACGTAGATCAGCACGATGCCGAGCCAGAACGAGGGCGTGGCGATGCCCAGCACGGCAAGGACGCCCGACGCGCGGTCGACGATGGTGCCACGGTAGACGGCGGCGAGCACGCCGAGCGGGATGGCCAGGGCCACCGCGCTGACCAGGGCGAGGGGGACGAGGGCGAGCGTGTTCGGGAGGCGCTCGAAGAACACCTCGACGGCGGACTTGCGGTAGCGGATCGACTGGCCCAGGTCGCCGCGCACCGCGCCGGCGAGGAAGAGGCCGAGCTGCTCGTGCGCGGGCCGGTCGAGGCCGAGGGTCTTCAGGAGCTGCTCCCGGTCCTCGCGGGACGTGTCCTCCGGCAGCAGGAGGTCGGCGGGATTGCCGGTCAGCCGGGCCATCGCGAAGACCACCAGCGCCAGCACCACGAGCAGCACGGCGCTCTGAGCGAGACGGCGCAGGACGAACCGCTGCATGTGTGGCCGCGGAGGCTACGCCTCCCCCGCGGGCCTCCTGTCCGCGGTTGCCGTCTCGCCGTTCACGCCGCCCGCCATCAGTTCCACGGCCGCTGCTCGGGGCGCGGGATCCGCTCGGACACGTCGCCCAGCTCGTGACGGCCCGGGATGGGCTTGAACTGGCCGACACGCTTGGGGTTCACCGCCCAGTACCCCATCCCCTCGACGATGGGCACGGTCATCCAGCTCTTGGCCACGACGTCCAGCATCCGGTTGGTCGCCGCCATGCGCCGGGCGTCGTCCTTCTCCGACACCGCCTCCTCGTACGCGCCGTCGGCCTCCTTGCACGCCGCCGGGCAGTCCTTGGGATCGCCGAGCAGGTGCTGCGCCCCCGTGGACGTGAACGGCCCGACGAACCGGGGAGCGGGCTCCGGGCGCCCGGCCGTCCGGTACATCGACGCGTTGCCGACCAGGCCCTTCTGGTCGCCGCGCTCCATCGGGTTGAAGGCGCCCCACTCCACCGTCTTCATCTCGACCTTGACGCCGATCTTCTCCCAGAAGCCGGCGACCGCCTCGCCGATCTGCATCATGAACGGCGTGCCGGGGAGCGCGGTGTTGAGGAAGGTGAGCTTGAAGCCGTTCGGGTGGCCCGCCTCGGTGAGGAGCTGCTTGGCGCGGGCGGGATCGTAGCGGAGGGCTTGCTTGGACCAGGCCTCCCACCGCGGCACGTCGACGTCCGAGGAGTAGCGGAAGGTGGCGAACGGCATCGGCCACCGCGCTTCCTTCACCATGACGTGGTCGATGATCTGCTGGCGGTCGATGGCGAGCGACAGCGCCTCGCGCACCCGCACGTCGGTGAGCGGCGAGCCCTTCACCTCGGGCCGATAGAGTCCCCAGAACTGGTAGATCGCCTGCATGGTGCCGGGCACGCTGACCACGCGCATCCCGCCGCCGCGGGCCTCCTTGATGGCCTCGGGGCCGATGCTCGCGATCGACGCCTCCCCCGTGCGCACCATGGCGAGCCGCGTCGACTGCTCGGGCACGAGGAGCAGCGTGAGCCGCTTGAACTGCGGGGTGCCGCGCCAGTGGCCGGGCACCGCCTCGTACTCGATGCGATCGCCGGGAACGGTGCGCACGAACTTCCAGGGGCCGCTGCCCACCGGCTTGTCGCGGAAGCCCTTGGCGCCGACCGCCTCGATGTACTTCTTCGGCATGACCGAGCCTTCCATGAACACCGCGCGGGACAGGCTCGCCGCGAAGTACGGGATCACGCCCTTGGTGTGGACGCGCACGGTGTGATCGTCGACCACCTCGACGCGGTCGATCGCCCGCCGGAGGGCGGCCGCGCCGGACGCGATCGACTCCGGGGACATCGTGCGCTCGAGGCTGAACTTCACGTCGTGGGCGGTGACGGGGTCGCCGTTGTGGAACTTCAGGCCCTTGCGAAGGTGGAAGGTCCAGCTCTTGCCGTCGGCGGCCCGCTCCCACTTCTCGGCCACGCCCGGCCCGACGCCGCCCTTCTCCAGGTCGAACCCCACGAGCGAGTCCCACACCGGCGCGTGGTAGTGCGCGTGGGGCGCGCGCGTGTCGAGGATGGGGTCCATCACCTGCGCCCCGAGCGTGTCGAGCGCGATGACGAGCGTGTCCTTGTCCTGGGCGAGCGCAGCAATAGGGGCAGCCGCGAGCAGCAGGAGCGCGGCGACGCCGATGGCCAGACGCAGGGAGCGGATCCGCATGGAGTCGATCCTCCTGGATGCCAAGGGGAAATCCGGTAGATCCCGACGAGCGCGCGTATTTTCGCCGGGCCATCGGACCGGTGTCAAGGCGCGCCCGGAAGCGGGCGTCGCGCGGGAGGGATCGGTCGGGCGCGACTCCGCCCTCTCAAGTGCTACAGTCGGAAGCACCGAGAGGAGATCGTCGCCATGTCGCGCACCGGGGCCACGTCGCCCACCCGCCCGTCCGGCCAGGTCATCGAGCATCCCGTGCTCGACCGCATCGGCCACACGCCGCTCGTGACGCTCGCCCGCATCCCGCGCGCGGGCCTCGGCGTCCACGTGAAGCTCGAGGCCGCGAACCCCGGCGGGAGCGTCAAGGACCGCGCCGGCCGCGCCATCGTGCTGGACGCCTTCGAGCGCGGGTGGCTGCCCGGCCGCCGCCTGCTCGACGCGACCAGCGGCAACACCGGCATCGCCTACGCCATGCTCGGGGCCGCGCTGGGCTTCGGCGTGACGCTGTGCCTGCCCGCGTCGGCCAGCGTGGAGCGCAAGCGCATCATCCGCGCGTACGGCGCCGAGGTGATCGAGACCGACGCGGGCGAAGGCTCGGACGGCGCGCAGCGGAAGGCCGCGGAGCTCGCGGCCGCCCACCCCACCCGCTTCGCCCACGTGGACCAGTACGCCAACCTCGCCAACCCGCGCGCGCACGAGACCGGGACGGGCCCGGAGATCCTCGAGCAGCTCGACGGCCGCGCGCTCGACGTGTTCGTGTCCGGCCTCGGCACCAGCGGCACCTTCGTCGGCGTCTCGCGCTTCCTGCGCCGCGCGAGCCCGAGCACGCTGCGCGTGGCGGTGGAGCCGGACGACGGCCTCCACGGCATCGAGGGCCTCAAGCACATGGCGACGGCCATCGTGCCGCCGATCTTCGAGCCGGAGCTGGCCCAGCGTCGCGAGAGCGTCACCACCGAGGAGGCCTACGCGATGACGCGGCGCCTGGCCCGCGAGGAAGGGCTGCTGGTCGGCGTCTCGTCGGGCGCCGCGCTCGTGGCCGCGCTCCGCGTCGCCGAGGCCACGGCGGCGCGCACCACCGTCGTCATCTTCCCGGACGGCGGCGAGCGCTACCTCTCCGAGAGCTTCTGGGACGACGAGGGCTGACGGCGACGGCATGCGCATCCACGCCCTGACCGGCGGCTACCTCGACGTCGACGCGACCTCGTTCTTCGCCGACGGCACCACGCGGCCGCGCTGGACGGTGCCGATCCCCTGCTGGCTCGTCGTCCACCCGCGCGGCACGCTCCTCTTCGACACCGGTATCCATCGGGACGCGCGCGTGGATCCGGTGGGGCGGCTCGGCGCGCCGCGCGCGGCGCGCTTCGGCATCCGGTCCGGCGCCGCGGACGACGTCACCAGCCAGCTCGCGCTCCTCGGCCTCGGCGCGGACGACGTCGGGCTCGTCGCGAACTCGCACTTCCACTTCGACCACTGCGGCGGCAACGAGTTCTTCCCCCGCGCCGCCTTCCTCGTGCAGAAGCGCGAGATGGACGCCGCGCGCGCCCCCGCCGGCGCCTTTCCCGGCTACGCGCCGAGCGCCCGCGACTTCGACCATCCGCTGGACTATCGCCTGATCGACGGCGAGCACGACGTGTTCGGCGACGGCCAGGCGGTGCTGTTCCCCACCATCGGCCACACGCCCGGCCACCAGTCGCTGCGGATCCGCGAGGGCAAGGGCCCGGACCTGGTCCTCACCGCCGACGCCTGCTACACGCGCGAGAACATGGACCGCGACGTCCTGCCCAACGTGCTCTGGGACGCGAAGGAGATGTCGCGCTCGCTGGCCCAGCTCCGCGACCTCCGCGACCGCCACGGCGCGCGCGTGATCTACGGTCACGACCCCGCGCAGTGGCAGGAGATCCCGCGGGCTCCCGCGTCCCTCTGACAGGCTAGGACGCGCGTCGGACCAGCGACGCAGGAGGTTGTGGTAGCAGCTCGTGAGGGCGACCACCGAGGGGTGGTCGGGCACCGCCCGGTTGACCTGGTTGATGGCCATGTCGAGGTCGAAGAGCAGCGCGCGCTCGCCGTCGTCCCGCACCATGCTCTGGATCCAGAAGAACGAGGCGCAGCGGCTCCCGCGGGTGACGGGGTTGACGCGGTGCAGGCTCGTCGCCGGGTAGAGGATGAGGTCGCCGGCGGGGAGCTTCACCGCGTGCGCGCCGTAGACGTCCTCCACGACGAGCTCGCCGCCGTCGTACTCCTCGGGGCGCGTCAGGAAGAGCGTCACCGACAGGTCGGTGCGCACGCGGAACGGCGTGCCCGGGATCTGGCGCACGGCGTTGTCGACGTGGGCGCCGAAGGTCATCCCCGGGTCGTAGCGGTTGAACAGCGGCGGGAACACGCGCAGCGGCAGCGCGGCGGTGATGAAGAGCGGGCTCGCCTCCAGCGCGCGCACGATCATCTCGCCCATCTCCCGCGCCTCCGCGCTCCCCTCGGGGATCTGGAGGTTGTCCTTGGCCTTGGCCGACTGGTGGCCGGCGGTGACGCGCCCGTCGACCCAGGCGGCGCGCGCCATGAGCTCGCGGCAGCGCGCCACCTGGGCCTCGGTCAGGACGGCGGGAACGTGGACGAGCACGTCAGTACCGGAAGTTCGCCGGTGAAGAGGATCGTCCGCCCCGGCGCGGGCGGCGTGTGGGCCTGGTACACGTGGTCGAAGTAGCGCGCGTCGCTGATGTTGAGGACGTTGACCCGGAACTCGGTGTTCTTCCACGGGAAGAAGGCCGACGGTCAGGTCGGCCCGCACGTACGACGGCAGCGTGTTGGTGTTGCTGGTGTTGGCCGCGCGCTCGCTCACGTAGGTCACGCCCGCGCCGACCTGGAAGTACTTGAGGAAGTCGTAGGTCGTCCAGAAGCTGAAGCTGTGCTCGGGCGCGGCGATCAGCCGCTTGCCCTGCACGGGCACGCCGCCCTGCACGTCCTTGGACTCGAGGACCTCGGTGTCCAGATACGTGTAGTTGGCGAAGATGTTCCAGTCCGGCAGCGGGCGCCCGACCACCTCCAGCTCGAAGCCCTGCGAGCGCTGCTTGCCGTCGAGCGTCTGCACGACCGAGCCCGGCTCCGCGGTGCGCGCGTCGGTCTTGTCGATGCGGAACAGCGCGGTGTTGACGCTGAGGCGGTCCTTGATGAGCTGCCACTTGGCGCCGATCTCGTAGGAGTACGTGCGCTCGGGGTCCGTGTCCACGGTGTTGGCGGCCAGCGTGAGGGCTTCCGCCGACGGGTTGAACGACGTGCCCCACGCGAAGTAGTACGTCTGCATCGCGTTGGGCTGGACCACGAGGGCCGCGCGCGGGCTCGGCACGTCGTCGGTGCGGTCGAACTTCGTCGTGTTGCCGGTGAGCGGAGGCGCGGCTCTCGAAGTCGGCCTGGAAATGGTCGAAGCGCACGCCGCCCAGGACCTTCAGCCACGAGAGCAGCGCGATCTCGTCGACCACGTAGAAGCTCACGGTGTTCGCGGTGGTGTTGGCCTTGGTGTTGAGGGTCTTCCGGATCGTCGAGATGTCCGGGAACATGTTCGGATTGATGAGGGTCGCCTGCGGCACCCCCGTCATCGTGAAGTTGCTGACGTCGCCTGTCTCCAGGTCGTACTCGACGCCCGGCGGTGAGCGTGTGCTTCATGAACCAGGTGTCGAAGCGCGCGACGAGGTCGGTCTGGAAGGCGAAGATCGAGTCCTCGCGGTCGCGGGCCACGATGCCGCGGTTGACGAGGATGCTCTCGAGCGGCGTGGCCGGGGTGGGCGCGCCCACGATGCGCGGGGCCACCGCCTCCTGGTCCAGGTGGTAGTTGGCGTAGCGGAGCGTGCTGCGGAGCTTCAGGTGCTGGTTGAACTCGTGGTCGAGGCGGAGCGTGCCGATGTGAACCGTCGTCTTCTGATAGTCGTTCTCGGGCAGCCCATAGAAGTTGTTGCGGTTCACGTCGACGGGCTCGCCGAAGAGGTACGGCAGGCCGTTGTCCGGCGTGCTGTTCTCGCGCTGGTAGAGGTAGGTCATGGTCAGGCGCGTGGAGCTGCCGAGCCCGATGGCCACCGACGGGGCGAGGCCGAAGCGCTGGAAGTCCACCTCGTCGCGCCCGACGACCTCGCCCTGGTAGAAGAGGGCGTTGAGCCGCAGGCCGACCTGCTCGGTGATCGGCTGGTTGAAGTCGAGCGTGATGCGCCCCACGGGCCCGGTGCCGATGGTGCCGGACATGTCGTAGAACCGCTCGCGCTCCGGCGTCTTGGTCACCTGGTTGATGACGCCGCCCGTCGATCCCCGGCCGAACATGGTGGCCGAGGGCCCCTTCAGCACCTCGATGGACTGGAGGTTGAACACGTCGCGGGTGTACGAGCCGGCGTCGCGCACGCCGTCCAGGTAGATGTCGTTGCGCGCGGAGTAGCCGCGCAGCGTGAGGTTGTCGCCCTGGGTGCCGCCCTCGCCCGCGTTCAGGCTGAGCCCGCTCACGTTGCGCAGCGCGTCGCGCATGCTGAAGACGGCCTGCTCGCGCATCAGCTCGCGCGGGATGATCGTGATCGACTGCGGGCGTGTCCTTGACCAGGTCGGGCATCTTGAAGAGGCTCGGCTCCTGGATGCGGTACTCGCGCCGCTGGGCGTTCACGTCCAGGCCCGAGCAGGGGGACCTCCTCCTGGGGCTTGTCCTGGGCGAACGCCGTTCCCGAGGTGAGGATCAGGCCGAGGCCGAGGGCGCGGCCGAGCGAGCTACGGAGACGCTGCTCGCGCCGGCGACGCGGACTTCGCGATCGGAGCGACGGAGTGGACGCATGACGTTCCTCCCGGTTCTGGACTGCGGGGCGCCGGGCTGGCGAACATGCGTCGACTCCCAGGCTGGCTGGCGCGGTGCACTGCTTTGCGAGACGAGACGAGCCGAAGGCAAGGTGAGCGCATATGGGAATGCAATGGAAACAACCGCCCACCGTGGAAAGCGACCGCCCGCGGGGCAACGGCCTCTCGAGGATCAACGTCCCGGTCCCGTGGGAACGGAGTACTGCCCGGGGGTCCGGAGCTGCCGGGCGGCGCCGCTCTCCCGGCTCATGGCTTCGCGGACACGACCGGCCTCGACGGTGCGCCTGCGTCTTCACCGTCGGGGTGCTTCGCCGGCGTGCTCGAACGCGGTGAGCGCGCCGGGAAGGTCCTGGAGCCGCACGCGGATGACGCCCAGGTTGAACCAGTTGCGGCCGTCGTCCTTGAGGGCCGACCGCCCTGGCGTAGGACTTCTCCGCCTCGGCCCACTCACCGGACTCGTACGGAGAGCCGGCCCGAGCGTGGACCACACCGCGGGGCTCTTGCTGTCGCGCGGCGGCGAGCTTCTCGAGCTCGGCCATCGCCGCGGGCTCCTCGCCGTTGTCGGCGAGCATGAGGGCCATGCGCAGGCGCAGCTCCTCCTGATCGCGCAGGGCGATGGCGGCGCGGTAGGCCTGGGCGGACTCCTTCGGCTTGCCGATGTGCTCGAGCGACGCCGCGAGGTCACGCTGGGCGGCGAACGAGCCCGGGTAGAGCTCGGCCGTTTTGCCGAACGACGGCGGCGGCCTCGTCCCACTTGGACTGGGCCGCGGCGGCTTGCCCGCGCACGTAGTACGCCAGCGGATGGTTCGGCATCTGGGCGATGGCCTGACTCGCGAGCTCGCCGGCCCGCGCGAAGTTCTTGTCGTTCAGCGCGTCCGTTGCCTGGCGGAGCAGATGGAACGCGGGGTCGTCCCAGATCGACTGGGCGTCCACCCGTCCCGTCCCTACGGGCACGCAGAGCGACGCCGAGCGCCAGGACTGCCCGATCGCCCGACGAGCGCGCCGCTCGACCGTCGTCATCAGTCGTCCGCCGAGCCCGCTCTGCAGCTTGAAGCGCACGGGCAACGTGACCCATACGGTGACTGCCTCCTCTCCGCGTCGCGCCGGCTCGAACACCCAGGTCTTCACCGCGTCCATGGCGGCCCGGTCGAGGTCCGGGCTGGCCCGCGGAGCGCGTCACCGTCATCGCCGCGACGCGGCCGGTGGTCAGCACCTGGAAGCGCAGCAGCGTCTCGCCCTCGATGCCCTGCCGTCGCGCGGCATCCGGGTATCGCGGCTTCGTCTGGTACCCGCCCAGCGGGCGCGCGAACGACGTGAGGTCGGTGGGATTGCCCGTGGAGGCGCGTCTGCGCGGCCTCCCGCGGCGCCGCTCCCCTTACCCGGTCGCCGCCGCCATGGGCAGGTCGCCGGTCGAGAAGAGCTTGCCGCTGCCCGCGTGCGCGGCTCCGCTGGAGATCGCCCAGCTCGACGAGCCTCCGCCGGCGAGGAAGCGCTGGGTCGTGTCGGACGTCTCTGGGGCGGACGGCTGGCCTCGCGCCGCGGCGCGTCCCGTCAGCAGGGCCGGCGGGCCCGACTGGGGCTGCTCCACCGGCGGCGTGACCACGCGCGGGCGCGATCGATCTTCTCGCGCCGCGCGACCGGCTTGCGGCGCGCCGGTCGGGCGGGGGCGGGCGCGGCGGCGGCTCGACCCGCACGACCTCGATGGGCGCCGGCGGCGGGAGGCGGGGCGCGGACGGCGACGAGGCCGACGACGTCGCCGCCGTCGTCAGACGCCGCGGCATGGGCCCCGAGCGACGGCCCAGATCGGGCCAGCCGAGGAATCCGGGGCACCGCCGCAGCGGCCCGCGGCTCATCGGCCGAGCTCCTGGCGGAGCCAGTCCTCGAGCAGGCTCTTCTCGTAGCGCAGCCGGTCGCTCGCCACGCGCACCGAGCGCGTCAGGTAGAGCGGATCGTGCGAGCGAGCGCTTGCCCTCCGGCGACGACGCGCCGCCTCGCGTCCTTGAGCGTGAACTCGAGGTCGATGCGCGGCGGATAGGCCTCGCGCATGAAGCGCGTGTGCTCGAACTGCGGGCCCCGCCACGGCTCGAACTCGCCGGCGAGGTCGAGGTCGGTCACGCGGACCTCGAGCGCCGGTCCTCGGGCAGGAGGCGACCGGCCGTCTCGCTGGAGGAACCGCGTCCAGCTCGGCGAGGATGCGCGCGGTGCTCCGGCTCCGAGCGCCGGGCGCGTCTCCTTCACGTCGGTGAATCGCTCGGGCGTCGACGAACTCCACGGTGACCCGCGCGGCCGGCGCCGGCGGCGGGCGCGGGCGAGGACGGCGAGCCGACGGCCAGCGCCGCCACGGTCACGATGGCCCCGCGCCCCTCGGATCATGGCCGGCGCGCGGCCTCCCCGGGCACGACGGCGATCGCCACGCTTGCGACGCCGGCGGTGCGCGCCACGTCCACGACCTCGACGACGCGCCGGTGCTGCACGTCGCCGTCGGCGTTGATCATCACGACGAGGTTCGGGTTCGCGGACGAGCAGGCCGCGCAGGCGGCCGCCGAGCGCCGTCGGCTCGTCGTGGGCTCGCGGTTCAGGTAGGTCTGCGCCGTCCCGGGCCAGCGTGATCGCCGCGCTGTCGTCGCGCGTGGCCTGCCCGCTCTCCGCGCGCGGCAGGTTGACGGGCATGCCGCGGTACGTGGCCATGGCCAGGCTCGCCATCATGAAGAAGACGAGCAGGAAGAACACGGTGTCGATCATCGGGATGATCTCGATCCGCGCCTTCCGGGGCTCGCGGCGCGGTCAGCTTCACCGCGCCGGCCTCACCCGCCGTCCGCCAGGATCAGCTCGAGCCGGCGTCCCCTGCCCCTCGATCTCGTCGAGCGCCTGCTCGCTCCGGGCGAGGAAGTAGTTGTAGGGCACGAGCGTGACGATGGCGATGGCGAGGCCGGCCGCGGTGGCGATCAGCGCCTCGGCGACGCCGCCGGTGATGGCGTCGGCTGGTTGATGCCGGTGGTGGCCATGATCCCGAACGCGGCGATCATGCCGGTGACCGTCCCGAGCAGGCCGAGGAGCGGCGAGAGCGTGATGATCGTGTCCAGCACGGGCAGCGCCCGCCGCATCCGCGCCGTCTCGTGCTTGGCCGCGGCCTGCATGGCGAGCGTGGGGCCGTCGTCGCGATGCTCGATGCCGGCGGCGAGCACGCGCGCCTGGGGCGCCCGCGAGCCGCGCGCGCACTCGATCGCGTCGTCCCACTTGCCGGAGGCGGCGAGCTGGAGCGCCCGCTCCACCGCCTCCGCGCCGCGGGCCCGCCACCAGAACGCGGCGCGCTCGAGGATGACGGCCAGGGACAGCACCGAGCACACCGCCAGCGGAACCATCACCGGACCACCCTTCGCCAGCGTCGCCACCACTGCGGACAGCGTCATCGCGCAAGCCTCCTCGATCGGGACTCCCGTCCCGGGACTCGTTTCCGTGCGGTGGCTGGCTTCGCGCGGCGGGTGCCGCTCAAGGCGCGCGATGGCTGGCTGGATCGCTATTGCTGGCTTTAGGCCACGTAGTCAGACCCGTATTAGGTACGGCTAACTACAGGCTCCTGTCAACCCCTCTTCGCGGGCTCGGGGCGGACGCCGGACATGGAGGTTGCGCGAATGGAACCGACCCCGGCGACGCGACACACCAGGAAAGGGCCTCGACACCGCAACATCGGGGCCAGGTCTTGAAATGCGACACCACCCAGTGTGGATGTCGCGGATCAAGACCTGACCCCGATGTTGCGGGTCAGGCCCCGGCATTGCCGGGCTAGCGGGGCTGGGCGAGGACCTCGGCGGCCTGCTTCTCGACCACGGTGCCCTTGAAGAAGTCGGGGTTGACCTCGCCCCAGAAGCGGACGGCGTTGGCGAACATGAAGTCGCGGAAGTCGTCGTCGGTGAGGAGGCCGTGCTCGACCAGCTCGTAGGCCTCGGGCACGACCTCGGTCATGTCGGGCACGTCGAAGTGGCCGATGTCGGAGCTGAACAGCGCGTTGAGGCGGGCGCCCATGGGCAGCGCCTTCCGGTTGAAGGCCCACGCGTTGATCGGATCGTCGGCCTCGCAGCCGAAGTAGTAGCGCGGCACGAAGAGATCGCGGATGTCCTGCTTGCGCGTGATCTGGCAGCGCGAGTAGTCGTCGAGGTCGGCGACGCCGCCGGTGCCGTTGCCGTTGTCGTCCAGCCCCACGCCGCGCCGCACCGCGTCCAGCCACGAACGGCTGGCCGTACTTCTCGGCGAGGGCGAGCAGCATGGAGCGATCGAGCGACGCGGGGTTCGTGTTGTCCAGGGCGTCCCGGTTCCGCTTCTCCCAGTGCCCGATGAGATCCGCGAAGAGCGAGCAGGCCCAGCCCACCCCGCCTTCGAGGAACGCGAAGTTCAGCTCGGGGAAGCGCCGCGTGACGCCGCCGAAGAAGAGCGCCTTGGCCATCGCCTCGCCCGCGGAGGCGAAGTGCCCGATGTGGTTGTAGCAGAAGTTCGACGGCGAGTTCCGCAGCAGGATCGAGCGCGCGCCGTTGTGGAAGCTCGGCGCGATGCGCAGCTCGCGGCACTTCTCCCACACCGGGTCGTAGTCGTGCTCGCTGTCGATGCCGATCACGTCGTACCACTCCACGAAGCGCGCGGCGTCGGGATGCTCCTGGACGAGGGCCGGGATGGGCCGGCGGATCAGGCCGCCCATCATCACCACGCGCAGGCCGAGCTGGCGCGAGGCGAACTCCAGCTCCTCGATGGCCTCCTCCGGCGAGTACATGGGAATGATGGCGGCGGGGATGATGCGGTCCGCGTAGGGACGGAACTGCTCGGCGGTGAACACGTTGTAGGCCCGGCAGAGGGCGCGGCGGAGCTTCTCCGGCGGCAGGCGATAGTAGCCGAGGCCGTTCGTCGGGTAGACCACGCAGAAGTCGAGGCCGAGGTCGTCGAGGCGCTCGTACATGAGCCGCGGCATCATCGCCGTCGCGCGGTCCAGCGTGTTCCTGGTGGGCAGGAACCAGAACGCCTCCTGCCCGATCCGCCGGCGCCGGCGCTCGTCCACCGACATGCTGAGCGAGTTGGGGATGCGCGCGCTCGCGAGGTCGAGGGCCTCCACCGCGGTGTCCCCGCCGATCCGCTTGAACTCCTCCCGCATGAGCGGCAGGTACTCGGCCCAGTGGCCGTCGGCATCGACGATGGGATGGCTCAGGCGTGCACGGAGCTTCCGCGCCTCGGTGTGACCGTTGGTGGACATGGCGGATCCTCCCTGATGACGCGTGGTTATGGGGCGATGATACTCGATGCGCGGCGCGCGCGTTGCGCGGCTAGTGCCGATCCAATTTGATCGGGCGAATAGAGCGGATACGCATCACGGGGTGGGCCTCTTGGCCCGGGAAGACAAACCTGAAGCGCCTCACATGGTGAGAGCAGGAGCAACAATGATTGACGATGGAGGGCTAGCTGCGCTGACGTCCCAGCCGCTGGTCTGGCAGGACCTTTCGGAGTTTGACAAGCAGAAGGACCTCTTCTTTGCGTATCAGACGCACGCGCAGGGCCACGAGCTGAGGCTGACGATCAATGACTTCCCTGCCGAACCGTACTATACGCTCTTCGTCGACGGCGAAGCGGTGGCTAGCTTTGATGACTTCCCCGCTCATTGGACGAAGCCAGGTGCGTAGCTCATGATCCTCGCAAAATACGGTAACCGCCACGGGCCTCTACAATCCCACCGCTCGGCATTAGTCTGATGCGCGGGGCTCATTAGTCGGACGCGTCCCGGAGCGCGCGGCCCAGGTTCCCGCGGCGTCCGACCTCCACACCGTCGAGGCCGAGCCATTCCGCCATCGTGGCGAGCTCCCGGGCGAGGGGCCGCGCCACGCGCGCGGCGGCCACGCCGGGCTCGACGTGCGACGGCGGGCACGCGGAGGACGCGGGCCGCGCGGTCGGCCTTCAGGTCCACGCGCGCCACGAGCCGATCGCCGAGCAGGAACGGCAGCACGTAGTAGCCGTGCGTCCGCATCGCCGCCGGCGTGTAGATCGAGATCCGGTAGTGGAACCCGAAGATGCGCTCGGTGCGCTGGCGCTCCCACACCAGCGGGTCGAACGGCGCGAGCAGGGCGCGCGCCTGCACGCGGCGCGGGCTGGGCGCCTGCGGGTGGAGGTAGGCCGCCTCGCGCCAGCCCTCGACGCGCGCGGGCACGAGGTCGCCCGCCTCGACCAGCTCGGCCAGCCGCGGCCGCGCCTCCGTGATGTTCAGGCGGAAGTAGTCGGCGAGGTCGCGCGCGGTCGCCACGCCGAGCGCGCGCGACGGCCGTGCGCAGGAGCGCGCGCTGCGCCTCGTCCTCGGCGGGCACGGGCGCGCCGAGGACGGCCGCGGGCAGGACGCGCTCGGGCAGGTCGTAGACGCGCTGGAAGCTCCGGCGGGTCGCGGTGGTCACCAGCCCGGCCCAGAAGAGCCACTCGAGCGCCTTCTTGCCCACGCTGCGGCCCCACCACGGGCCGCGCGCGCGGCCGCCCCGCGACAGCTCGGAGGCGGCGAGCGGCCCCCGCTCCGTCACCTCGGCGAGCACCTCCTCGCACGAAGGCGCGCCGCCGGCGCCCGAACCGCGCGATCTGGCCGTAGATGCCGAGCCCGCGCGCCGCGCGCTCCATGCGCCAGCGGAGCAGCGGGTACGCGCTCACGGGCAGGAGCGAGGCCTCGTGCCCCCAGTACTCGAACAGCGCGCGGTCCCGGCCCTCGTAGGCGAGCCGGTCGAGCAGCGCGGGATCGTAGGCGCCGAGCCGGGAGAAGAGCGGCAGGTAGTGCGCGCGCACGAGCACGTTCACGGAGTCGATCTGGAGGAGCCCGAGGCGCTCGACGGCCCCGAGGATGTCGGCGGCCTCGGCCCGCGCCGGCGGGCGCGCGTCGCCGAACCCCTGCGAGGCCAGCGCGATGCGCCGCGCCTCCGCGGCGGACAGCGTCTCGACGGAGGTCAGCTCAGGCCCGCGGGCGCCGCATCAGCGTTCCCGGCCGCATCGGCGTTGCGCCCGCCACGTCAGCGCTGCGCCTGGCGCATCAGCGCCGCGCAGCGGTCGAGCAGCGGCAGCACCTCGTCGGCCTTGGCCGGCGGCAGGTTGAAGACGATGCGGGCCGCGCCCGCGTCGCCGTAGCGCTTGATGAGGTCCAGGTCCTCGGCCACGCCGAACACGGTGATGGGCAGCGTGGCGGGGTCGCGCCCGGCCGCCGGCGCACATCGCGCGGAACTCGGGCAGCTTGCCGAGCACGTCGCCGTAGGCGGGGCGCCGGGCGTGGGGCACCCAGCCGTCGCCGTAGGCGATGGCCCGGCGCGCGCCGTACGGGAACGCGCCGCCCACGAGCACGGGCGGGTGCGGCTTCTGCACGGGCTTCGGCCACGTCATCATCGGCGGGAACTCGACGAACTTCCCGTGGTACTCGGGCTTGGACTTCGTCCAGATGAGGCGCATCGCCTCCACGCGCTCGCGCATCACCTCGAAGCGCGACGTGAAGTCGGTGCCGTGGTCGGCCATCTCCTCCGCGTTCCACCCCGCGCCGATGCCCAGGAGGAAGCGCCCGCCCGAGACCTGGTCGAGGCTCGCGACCTGCTTGGCCGTCTGGATGGGGTCGCGCTGGACGACCAGGCACACGCCGGTGGCCACGCGCAGGCGCGTGGTGGCGGCGGCCGCCGCGGCGAGCGTGACGAACGGGTCCATCACGTCGTAGTACTTCTTGGGCAGGTCGCCGCCCTGCGGGAACGGCGAGGTCCGGGACAGCGGGATGTGCGAGTGCTCGGGCGCCCACACGGACTCGAACCCGCGCTCCTCCAGCGCGCGGCCGAGCTCGGCCGGGCCCATCGAGTAGTCGGTGAAGAAGATCGCCGCTCCGAAGTCCATGGTCTCTCTCCTGAGCCGGTTGCGCCGGTTGCGCCGGGTGTCGCCGGCCGCGCCGACGGTCTCCGCTGAGACTCTGCTCGAGCCTGTTGCTTCGGGCAGCCCAAGGCCGCTCAGCAGCCAGTTTTCGGTACCTGAGTCCTGGCACGCGCGGCGGAATGCTGCGCTGTTGTTCGTCACGAACGTCAGGCCGCAACGAGAGGGCCGTGCGCCGGCCATGAGCAGTGTCGAACGTCCCGATTGGCGTGCCGCGTCGGGCCAGTGACGCCGCGACAGTAGCGAAGCGGTCCGCGGCCCTCTGATCGAAGGCAGCGACCTCCATCGGCTCGCCGAAGGTTGCGCTACGAGGCGGTGCCAGCCGGCGTGAGCGTCTCGTCTCGGCGCCGAACCGTGAGCTCGGCGAGAGTGATCGAACTGATGCAGAGTTGCGAGGGCCGGTGTTCGAGCAGTCGGGTACCGAGCACGTCCCGTGGCCACGGAGGGCAAAGCTCACCGTGTCCGTGTCGAGCATATACTCGGGCATCAGGCGAAGGGATCGCGAAGGTCACGCAGGCGCTTCTGCTTTGGACGGGGGATTTTTCCGCGCCAAGCGCCCAGGCAGGTCCGGAATTCGTCTGACCACTCGTCGGCCGCTTCGAGGATGACACGGCGGCCTTCACGGCGCACTAGAACCTCGCCCGGCGGTGCAAATCGGCACTCCTTGGGAGGCGGACGGCTTGGCTCCCCGCGTTCTGGAAAATCTTGGCGCGGGTTGCTTTCATGTTGAGAGTCTGAGACTCGCGTATATACGTGCGTCAAGCCTGCCGCGCTCGGTGCCCTTGTCCGCCCAACGCCGGCGCTCAGCGGCCGGAGCGAGCAGACGCGAGCACCGGCCCGCTGAAGCGGCCTGTTCAGGACGTGCGTGTAGATCTGTGCGATGCTGGCTAGCGAGTTAGGCTGGCCGCGCCGGCGTCTCGACGAGGGACGGGTCGCGCACGGCGCCGTGCGAGGCGCTCCGCGCCAGCGCGGCGTAGGCGCGGAGCGCGCGGGACACCTGCCGCTTGCGCTCGCGCGGCGTCCACGCCGCCGCGCCCCGCGTGAGCATGGCCGCGCGGCGGCGCGCGAGCTCGTCGTCGGCCACGGCCAGCGTGATCGTCCGCTGCGGGATGTCGATCACGATCTCGTCGCCCTCCTCGACGAGGCCGATCTCCCCGCCCTCCGCCGCCTCGGGCGAGACGTGCCCCACCGAGAGGCCGGAGGACGCGCCGGAGAAGCGGCCGTCGGTGACGAGCGCGCACGAGGTGGCGAGGCCCATCGCCTTGATGAGGCTCGTGGGCATCAGCATCTCCTGCATGCCGGGGCCGCCGCGCGGGCCCTCGTAGCGGACCACCACGACGTCGCCCGGCTTGACCGCGCCGCCCTTGATGCCGTCGGCGGCGTCGTTCTCGCTCTCGAAGACCCGCGCGCGGCCCCGGAAGGTGAGGAGCGACGGGTCCACGCCCGCCGTCTTCACGATGCAGCCCTCGCGGGCCAGGTTGCCGCGGAGCACGGCGAGGCCGCCGTCCTGGCTGTAGGCGTGCGCCACGTCGCGGATGCACCCGGCCGCGCGGTCGAGGTCGAGCGTGTCGTAGTGCGAGTTCTGGCTGAACGCGCGCAGGCTGATCACGCGCGCGGGCGCGGCGCGGTAGAAGTCCCGCACCTCGTCGCCGGCGCGCCCGGCCACGTCCCACCGGGCCAGGGTCTCGGCGAGCGTCTCGCCGAGCACGTTCCGGACCGACGTGTCGAGGAGGCCGGCGCGGTCCAGCTCGCCCAGGATGCCCATCACGCCGCCCGCCCGGTGCACGTCCTCCATGTGGTAGCGGTTGGTGGACGGCGAGACCTTGCAGAGGTGCGGCACGCGCCGCGACAGCCGGTCGATGTCGCCGATGGTGAAGGGCACGTCGCCCTCGAAGGCCGCGGCGAGGAGATGCAGGATCGTGTTGGTCGAGCCGCCCATGGCGATGTCCATGCTACATGGCGTTCTCGAAGGCGGCGCGATTCGCGATGGCCCGCGGCAGCACGTCCGCGGCGCCCTCGACGTAGTGCCGGCGCGTCAGATCCACGATGCGCCGGCCCGCCTCGCGGAAGAGCGCCTCGCGCCGGGCGTGGGTGGCGAGCAGGCTGCCGTTGCCGGGCAGGGCCAGGCCGAGGGCCTCGGTCAGGCAGTTCATCGAGTTGGCGGTGAACATGCCCGCGCAGGAGCCGCACGTCGGGCAGGCCGCGCGCTCCACGGCCAGCAGCTCCTCGTCGCTCGCGTCGCGGCGGCCGCCCGCCACCAGCGCGTCGACGGCGTCGATGATGGCGCCCGAGCCCGCCACCTTGCCCGCCTCCATGGGCCCGCCGGAGACGAACACCGTGGGCAGGTTGAGGCGGAGCGCGGCCATCAGCATGCCCGGCGTGATCTTGTCGCAGTTCGAGATGCACACGAGGGCGTCGGCGCAGTGCCCGTTGACCATGTACTCGACGGCATCGGCGATCAGCTCGCGCGAGGGCAGGCTGTAGAGCATGCCCTCGTGGCCCATGGCGATGCCGTCGTCCACCGCGATGGTGTGGAACTCCTTGGCCACCGCCCCCGCGCGCCGGATCTCCTCGGCCACGAGGTCCCCGAGCGGCTTGAGATGCACGTGCCCGGGAACGAACTGCGTGTAGGAGTTGGCGATGGCGACGATGGGCTTGGCGAGGTCCGCCTCGGCGGTGCCGGTGGCGCGCCACAGGGCGCGCGCCGCCGCCTGGTTTCGACCCTGGGTGGTGCGGTGCGATCGGTAGCGGGGCATGGGCATGCGCGATCCTCCCTCGCCCGGCGCGGCCTCCCGCCGGACAGCGGGCAGGATATCACGCCGAAGCGAGGGGCCCTTCGCCTTGACAAACTGCGTCAGCCACGTCTAGCATCCGGCATGCCGCCCGCCGACGTGAGCATTCGTCTGTCCATGCGCACCGCTCTCCTCGTCCTCGTCGCGCTCCTCGCGCTCGCCGGCGCGCCCGGCGCCGAGGCGGTCACCGTCGTCACCCAGGTCCAGGCCACGATGTCGTTCTCGAGCCAGGGGATCACCGGGTCTGGCCCGATCACCGGCACGGTGATGCCCACGGGCCAGATCACCGGATCCGGACAGATCACGACGACCAACGGGCAGAACACCGGCGTCGCCAGCATCAGCCTGGTAGGCTCCGTGTCGGGCGACCACATCTCGATGAACACCACGGGGGCGCAAGTGAGCCCGCCGGGCAGTTGCACGTCCCAGGGACACATGGAGGGAGACCGGTAACGCCACCGCGCCCTGAATCGGGCGACGTTGGCAGGGAGGGAACCCATGCTTCCATTCCGCGGACTCTCGTGGCAGTCGATCGCGCTCTCGCTGCTCGTTGTCGCCACCGGGCTCGCCGGCGCGGCGCCGGCGGCGGCCCAGCAGCCCGCCGGCCAGGCGGTGATCGCGTTCCACGTGACCATCGCGCCGAGCTGGTTCGACCCGTCGGCGGCCCCACCGCAGATCACGCCGTTCGGCGTCCTCTACGCGATCCACGACGCGCTCGTGCGCCCCTACCCAGGCCAGAAGATGGGGCCGAGCCTGGCCGAGTCGTGGAAGGAGAGCGCGGACGGGCGCAGCTACGAGTTCAAGCTCCGGCGCGGCCTCAAGTTCCACAACGGTGACCCCCTCACCAGCGAGGACGTGAAGTTCAGCTTCGAGCGCTACAAGGGGGCGGGCGCGTCGGAGATGAAGGCGCGGGTCCGGCAGGTGGAGGCCGCCGATCCGCTGACCGTGCGCTTCCACCTGCACGAGCCGTGGCCGGACTTCATGACGTTCTACGGCACCACCGCGACGGCGGCGGGGATCGTCGTGCCGAAGAAGTACGTCGAGCAGGTGGGCCCGGACGGCTTCCTCAAGCATCCCATCGGGGCGGGGCCCTACAAGTTCGTCTCCCATAAGCCGGGGGTCGAGGTGGTGGTGGAGGCCAACACCTCCTACTGGCGGCGCGTGCCCGCGATCAAGACCTGGGTCATGAAGAGCGTGCCGGACGGCTCCACCCGGCTGGCCATGCTGCAGAACAACGAGGCGGACATCGGCGCGGCCTACGACGGGCAGGAAGGCATCGTGATCGCCAAGGACAGCCGGCTCCAGCTCGTCGCGTCCAAGCACGCCTCGATCTTCTGGATCGAGTTCGCCGAGCAGTGGGACCCGAAGTCGCCCTGGCACGACAAGCGGCTGCGGCAGGCCGTGAACCTGTCGCTCGACCGCAAGCGGATGAACGAGGCCGCGTGCCTCGGGCACTGCCCCCCGGCCGGCGTGATCGTCCCGCGGGTCATGGAGTTCGCGCTCCAGGTCGAGCCGCCCGCCTATGACCCGCAGAAGGCCAAGCAGCTCCTCGCCGAGGCCGGATACCCGAACGGCCTGGACGCCGGAGAGTTCGTGCCCATCCCCGGCTTCCCGACGGTGGCGGAGTCGGCGCTGACGTACATGAACGCGGCGGGGATCCGGCTCAAGATGCGTCCGATGGAGCGCGCCGCGTTCTACGCGTCCTGGCGCGAGAAGAAGGTCCGCGGCGTGTTCATGACCGCGGTGGGGAACTCCGGCAACGCGGCCAGCCGCGTCGAGCAGTTCATCCAGTCCAAGGGGGCCTACGCCTACGGCGGCTACCCGGACATCGACGACCTCTTCCTGCAGCAGGCGCGCGAGCGCGACCCGAAGAAGCGCGAGGCGATCCTTCACAAGATCCAGCAGCTCACCATCGACCGCGTGATGTTCGCGCCGGTCATGGACCTGCGCGCGCTCATGGGCGTCGGCGCGCGCGTGGCCAAGCACACGATCACGGACGTGTGGATGAGCCCGTGGCCGTCCTACGAGGACGTGACGCTCAAGAACTGAGCGGGCGCGCGGGCCGCAGGGACGCGCCGGCGCGTTCGGCGGCGGGCGGCGATCCGCGCGGTCAGTCGGGCAGGCCGGGCAGGAAGCCGAAGCGGCGGGCGAGGGGCCGTCCCACGAGGGCGGCGCGCGCCCGGACCTTGAGGGGCTCCGGCATGGCGCCGTGCCAGGCGTAGTCGTCGGCGTCGCGCTCGCTCGTGGGCTCGTGCCAGCGCCGGCGATCGCTCTCGGCGAGCGTCCGCTGCTGCCAGAGGTGCCGCGCCTCGTGCGCCGCGACGAGCGCGGCGAGCGCGGGGCGCAGGGACGCGCGCAGCCAGATCACGGGCGGCTCGCTCGGTACCGCCGCGCCTTTGAGGCCGGAGTGGAGGCGCGCTCCGAGGGCGGAGAGCGCGGCGTCACCCTCGCCCCGATGGGCGCGCGCGCCCCTGAACCAGCGGACGGCGAGACGCGGGAGCGAGAGGTCGCGCACCACCGCGCCCAGGGCCTCGCCGACTGCGGCCCGCGTGGATCGCGGCACCGACATCGCCGGCACCTCCGGGCTCCGGAGGGGCGCGGCCCGACTCACCCCACCACCAGTTTCTCGTGGAGCGCGCTCAGGATCTCGTCCACCGCCGCGCACGCCCACAGGTCGAAGAACGGCGAGGCCTGGAGGGCGGCGAACTCCTTTCGCGACCGCTCGGCGGCCTGCTCCGCGCTCTCGCCGGGACGCGCCGCCTGCTGGTGGCCGCGGATCCGGTCCTTGTGGTAGATGGCCGGGTACTCGATGTAGCGGTGCAGCTCGCGAAGATCGGCGGTGTAGAACACGGCCACGGGCAGCGAGGCCCACGCGCCGCCGTTCTTGTCGTTCAGGAACTCGAGCATCAGGTCGTGGTTGCCGTCCGGGTACGCGGCGGGATCGGGGCGCCGGGCGCCGAGGATCTTCTTGCCGTCGCGGTTGAAGATGCGCATCTCGATGCCGCCGGCCTCGGCGAGCCGGGCCAGCACCGGCACGTCGCGGCGGCAGTCGGACGACCAGTCCTCGGAGATGACCAGGAGCTTGGCGGGGCCGCCGGGCCGCGCGGCGAGCCAGTGGATGGCCGCGGTCTGCTCGTCGCTGAGCCGCGCCCGGGCGTAGCGCTCGCGCAGCAACGCGCTCTGGTCCGCGCGCGGTCCGCCCACCGATCCGGCGTCGGGCAGGTAGCGCCCGCCGAAGCCCTCGCGGGCCAGATTCTCCGGACTGCCGGCGTACGTCACGTACTCCGCGAACGTCATGCCGCGGGCGAAGCGTTCCTGGGTGATCATTGGATTGTCCTCGGGGCGCCTGCGCAGGGCTCCGGCGCCCGAGGTTCGGGCAGGTCAACCCGCCTGATCACAGGCTCAGCCGCGTGCGGATACGCTCGACGGCGTCCTGCGTCTGCGCGCGGCCGCCGAAGCCGGTGAGGCGGAAGTAGCCCTCGCCGCTCGGGCCGAAGCCGGCGCCCGGCGTGCCCACCACGTGGGCCTGGTTCAGGAGCTTGTCGAAGAACTCCCACGACGTGACGCCCTTCGGCGTCTGGAGCCAGACGTACGGCGCGTTCCGCCCGCCGTGGACGGTGAGGCCGGCGGCGGCAAGCCCCTCGCGGATGATCCGCGCATTCTCCATGTAGAAGTCGACCGACTCGCGGACCTGGCGCTGGCCCTCCGGCGTGTACACGGCGGCCGCCGCCTTCTGGACGATGTAGGGCGCGGCGTTGTACTTGGTCGACATGCGCCGGCACCAGAGGGCGTGCAGGCTCACCTCGCTGCCGTCGGCGGCGCGGCCCTTCACTTCCTTCGGCACCACCGTGAAGGCGCAGCGCACCCCGGTGAAGCCGGCCATCTTCGAGTAGCTCCGGAACTCGATCGCCACCTCGCGCGCGCCCTGCACCTCGTAGATCGAGTGCGGGATATCGGGATCGCGGATGTACGCCTCGTAGGCGGCGTCGAACAGGATGACCGCGTTGTGCTGGTGCGCGTACTCCACCCACGCCTGGAGCTGGGCCTTCGTCACGGTGGCGCCGGTGGGATTGTTCGGGTAGCAGAGGTAGATGATGTCGACCGGCCGCGAGGGCAGCGCGGGCACGAAGCCGTTGTCCGCGGTGCACGGCAGGTACACCATGCCCTCGTAGCGGCCCTGGGCGTCGGCCGGCCCCGTGCGTCCCGCCATCACGTTGGTGTCGGCGTACACGGGGTAGACGGGGTCGGTGAGCGCCACCACGCAGTCGGTGGCGAAGATCTCCTGGATGTTGCCGCTGTCCTGCTTGGTGCCGTCGGACACGATGATCTCGTCGGGCGCCACCTTCACCCCGCGCGCGCCGTACTCGTGCTCGACGATCTTCTCCACGAGGAAGTCGTAGCCGAAGTCCGGCCCGTAGCCCTTGAAGGTCTCGGGGCGGGACAGGTCGTCCACCGCGTCGTGCAGCGCGCGGACCACGGTGGGGGCGAGCGGCCGCGTCACGTCGCCGATGCCGAGGCGGATGATCTGCGCCTGCGGGTTCGCGTCGGTGAAGGCGCGGATCCGCTTGGCGATGTCGTTGAAGAGGTAGCTGGCCTTCAGCTTGAGGTAGTTGTCGTTCACTCGCGCCACAGTGGACTCTCCTGTTCGCTCAGAATGTTCCCGATTCTACCCCAGGGGGCGCGGGGCCACGGCGCGGAGGGCGGCGAGGTACTCGGCCTTGCCCGGCTCGTTGAAGACCAGCCGCACCTCCTGCACGCCGGCGTCGAAGTAGCGCTGGATCTGCGCGCGGCACGCCGCGGGCGGGCCGATGACGGTCATGGCGTCCACCATCTCGTCGGTCACCAGGCGCGCCGCCTCGTCGCGCTGCTTGGCCTGGAACGCCTGGCGCACGCGGTCGGCCTCGGCCCCGAAGCCGATCCGGTGCATGTACTGGTGGTAGAAGACGCCCATGCCACCGATGTAGAACGCGATGTGCGGCCGCTCGCGGTCGCGCGCGCCGGGCACGTCGTCGGTCACGTAGATCGACACCTGCGGCGAGATCGCGACGTCCGTCAGCGAGCGCCCCGCCACCTCCGCGCCCGCGCGAAGCTCGGCCACCGCCGCGGCCATCCGCGACGGGGCGAGGAAGATGGGCAGCCAGCCGTCGGCGAGCTCGCCGGTGAGCCGGAGGCTCGGCGGCGACAGCGCGGCGATGTAGATGGGCAGCGTCGGGCGGTACGGCGCCACGCGCAGCTTGAACCGCTTGGTGCGGAAGACCGGCCCGTCGTGGTCGAGGGCCTCGCCCCGCGCCGCCTTGCGCACGATATCGATGTACTCGCGCATGCGCGTGAGCGGCTTGTCGAAGCGCTCCCCGTGGAGGTCCTGGACGACGAGCTGCCCGCTGGTGCCGAGGCCCAGGAAGAAGCGGCCCTCGGACATGCGGTCCAGGTTGAGCGCGGTCATCGCCACGTTGGCGGGTGAGCGGGCGAAGACGGGCACGATGCTGGTGCCGATGCGAATCTTCGACGTGACGGCGGCGAGCTGGGCGAGCGAGGTGAACGCGTCCTCGCCCCAGGACTCGCCCATGGTGAGGCAGCTGTAGCCGAGCGACTCGGCGAGCACGGCGCTGTCACGGATCTCGCGCCAGCTCATGCCGGGGACGTGGAGGCCCATGATGCCGACGCTAGCGTGTGGTCATGCAGGCCGAGCTATCATAGTCGACCGGATGACGTTCGCCGCGTGCCGCTTCCCGGCACCCTCGACGAGATCACGCCCGAGTGGCTCACCGGCGCGCTCCGCGCACGCCGGCCACCTGTCCGGCGGGCGGGTCGGGGCCGTGCGCGCGCGCCCGGTCGGCGAAGGCAGCGGCTTCATCGGCGTCGTCGCGCGGCTCGAGATCGCCTACGACGGCGACCCCGGCGCGGCGCCCCGCACGTGCATCGTCAAGCTGCCCTCGGCCGATCCCGGCTCGCGGCAGGTCGGCCAGCTCTACGGCCTCTACGAGCGCGAGGTCCGCTTCTACGCCGACCTCGGGCGGGACGCCGGCATCGACACGCCCGGCTGCTACTTGACGGCCTACGACCCCGACGCCGGCGTGTCGCTCATCCTCCTCGAGGATCTTCGCGCTGGCGCGTTCGGCGACCAGATCGGCGGGTGCAGTCCGTCCCAGGCCCGGCTCGCCGTCGAGCGGCTCGCGCGCCTGCACGCGCGCTGGTGGCAATCGCCCCGGCTCGGCGACCTCCCGTGGCTCGGCCAGGGGCCGGACCTCGTCCGCGGGGCGATGGCGATGGCGTACGACGCGTGCTGGGAGCCCTGCCTGGCCCGCGCGGGCAGCCTCGCCCCGCCCTCGCTCGTGGCTGCCGGACCCACGCTCGGCCGGCGGATCCTCGCCGCGCTCGACGAGCTGCCCGACCGGCCGCTCACGCTGGTCCACGGCGACTACCGGCTCGACAACCTGTTCTTCGGCGCCGCGGCCGATCGCCCCCTCACGGTGTGCGACTGGCAGAGCCCGAACCAGGGCTGGGCGAGCTACGACCTGACGTACTTCGTGACGACCTCGCTGCCCACGCCCGAGCGCCGCGCCCTCGAGGGCGAGCTTCAGCGCGCCTACCACCAGGAGCTTCTCGCCGGCGGAGCGCGGGGCTACTCGCTCGAGGATCTCGAGCTCGACTACCGGCGGAACCTGGCCACCATGCTGGGCATCTTCGTCATCAACGTGGCCATGCTGCCCGCGGTGAACGACCGGGCGGTGGCGATGTGGGAGGCGGTCATGGCGCGCGTCATCACGGCGGTCGAGGACCTCGACGCGCTGTCGACCCTGCCGGCCGCTCCGTGACCGCGGCCGGCGGCGGGGGCGCGGCTCAGCCGAGCCGGTTCTTGTGGAAGCGGCCGCCCTTCATGATGGCGGCGAGGTGCGCGCCCTGGTCCTGGAAGAGCCCGAGGTCGCCGAGGGGGTTGCCGTCCACCACGAGCAGGTCGGCGGCGGCGCCCGGCGCGATCGTCCCCAGGCGCCCCTCCTGCCGCAGCACGCGCGCGGCCACGGTGGTGGCGGCCTGGATCACCTCGATGGGCTTCATGACCTCGCCGCGGATCAGGAACTCGCGGCTCTGCTCGTCCTGGAGCGCGCCGAGCAGATCGCTGCCGTAGGCCACGGGCACCCCGGCCCGCTTGCAGATCTCCAGCGAGCGGTAGCCGTGCTCGAGCACGAGATCGTTCTTGGCGAGCATCTCCGGCGTCATCCCGAACTGCGCGGCGCGCTCCTTCATCACGTAGTAGGTGACGAGGTTGGCGACCAGGAACGCGCCCTTCTCGGCCATGAGGCGCGCCGCGGGCTCGTCGATGAGGTTGCCGTGCTCGATCGTCCGCACCCCGGCGTGCATCGCGCGGGTGATGGCGTCCGGCGTGTAGGCGTGCGCGCACACGTAGCGGCCGAAGGCCCGCGCCTCCTCGACGGCGGCCCCCGCCTCGGCCGGGGTGTACTGGAGGCTGTCGAGCGGGTCGAAGGGCGACGCCACGCCGCCCGACATCATGATCTTGATCTGGTCGGCGCCCTGTCGCATCTGCTCGCGCGTGGCCCGGCGGACCTCGTCGGGCCCGTCGGCCAGCTCGAGCGTGAAGGCCATGGCGTTGCAGCAGCGGCACGGCGCGTCGCCGTCGGTGCGCCGGCGCGGGTCGCTGTGGCCGCCCGTCGGCCCGATGGCGCGGCCGGAGATGAAGAGCCGCGGCCCGGGCAGGAGGCCCTGCTCCACCGCCGCCTTGATCCCCCAGTCCGCGCCGCCGGTGTCGCGGACGGTCGTGAAGCCGCGGTCGATCATGCCGCGCATGAGCACGGCGGCGCGCGCGGTCATCAGCGTGAGGGGCACGTTCTCGAGGTTCCGGATGTTCACCTCGCTCAGGTACACGTGCACGTGGCAGTCGATGAGCCCGGGCATCAGCGTGCGCCCACCGCCGTCGATCACCGTCGCCCCCGCCACGGGGAGCGGACGGCTCGAGACCTCACGGATGGTGTCGTCCTCGACGAGGACCTCGTGGCCGCCGAGGAGCCGGTCGTGGCCGGGGTCGAGGAGCTGCACGTTCCTGAACACGTAGCGGGTCATCGCGGCCTCCTTGGGGCGTTCCGTCAGATCACGCCGTCGGCAGCGAGGCCGTCGATCGCGGCGTCGTCGTAGCCCAGCTCGCGCAGGACCTCGCGCCGATGCTGCCCGAGGAGCGGCGCCGGGGTGATCCGGGTCGGCGAGGCCGAGAGCTTGATGGGGTTGCCGACGGTCGTGAAGCGCCCGCGCACCGGATGCTCCACCTCGACGATCATGTCACGGGCGCGGAGATGCGGGTCCTCGAGCACCTCGCCGGTGTCGAGCACGGCGCCGCAGGGCACGCCAGCGCCGCCCAGGGCCTTCATGGCGTCGTGCTTGGTGCGCTGCAGGGTCCACGCCTCCACGAGCGCGTCGACCTCGGCCTTCCGCTGCGAACGCGCCTCGGCCACCTCGTAGCGCGGGTCGCCGATGAGGTCCTCGCGGCCCATGGCGCGGAGCAGCGGGTGCCACATCTGCTGCTGGGCGAACACGAACACGTAGTCGTTCGGCCCGCCGGGATGGCAGCGGTAGATCGTGCCCGGCACGCCGGCGCCGAGCTGGTTGCCGGTGCGGCCCATGGGCCGGCCGAAGCGCTGGTGATCCCGCAGGCTCACGCGGATCAGGTTCACCACCGCGTCCTGCATCGACACCTCGACCTGCTGGCCCACGCCGGTGGCGTGACGCTGCATCAGCGCGGCGAGGATGCCGATCACGCAGTGCATGCCCGTGCCGGAGTCCCCGATGGACGGCCACACGTAGGTGGGCGGGCCGTCGGCGAAGCCGGTGACGCTCATCGCCCCGCCCATGGCCTGGGCGATCGGCTCGTAGCTCTTGTAGTCGCTGTACGGGCCGTAGGAGCCGAACCCCTTGATCGACGCGTAGACCAGGCGCGGGTTGAGCTCGCGGAGCGCCGGGTACGCGAAGCCGAGGCGCTCGAGCACGCCGGGGCCGAAGTTCTCGAGGAGCACGTCGGCGGTCGCGAGGAGCGCGCGGAAGACCTCCTTGCCGCGCGGGTGCTTCAGGTCCAGGGTGAGGCTCCGCTTGTTCGAGTTGAACGTGAGGTAGAAGAGGCTGTCCTCGTTCGGCCGGTCGCGGAGCACGGTGCGGGCCGCGTCGCCCTTGCCCGGCTCCTCGACCTTGACCACCTCGGCGCCGAGCCACGCGAGCATCTGCCCGCACGACGGCCCCGCCTGGTTGTTGGTGACGTCGACGACCTTGATGCCGGCGAGCGCGCCGCTCATCGGACGAGCGCTCCCGGCGCGACGCCGCCCGCGGCGAGGGCGTCCTTGACGAAGGCGGGGTCGAAGACGCGGTCGGCCATCACCTGGCAGCGTTTCATCAGTCGATGCTCCTCCGGCCGGTAGTCGGCGACGGCGTTGTGCAGCGTGCCGATGTGGTCCCACATGAGCACGTCGCCGACGGTCCAGCGGTGCGTGTACAGGTACTTCGGCTGGAGCTGGTGCGCGAACAGCTCGTCGAGGACGCGCTCGCTCTCCGCCTCGGGCAGCTCGTTGATGCGGATCGCGTAGCCGGGGTTGCAGTAGAGCACCGTCTCGCCGCTGATCGGATGCGTGAGGAACACCGGGTGCACGGACGGCGGCCGGCGCCGGCGCTGCTCCTCCGTCATCGGCGCGCGGTAGCTGCCCGGGCGCGTGCGCATCTTCTCCCAGAACTTGTTGAAGTCGTGCGTGGCGGTGGCGCCGGAGAGCCGCGCCTTGAGCGCGGGTGAGAGATCCGCGTAGGCGGCGCGCGTGTTGGCGAACAGGGTGGCGCCCAGCACTTGCCCGTCCCGCTCGGGCACCATCACGGCGTAGAGCACGTTCAGGAAGCCGATGGTGGGGTTGTAGGACATGTCGGTGTGCCAGTCCTGGCCCGCGTCGGTGATGCCGATCGGCTCGCCGTTCTCGATCACGTTCGACAGGATGCCCACCTCGGCCAGCCCCGGCTCGTGATGGCGCCCGGTGAGCGTGGCCTGGATGCGTCCGAAGCGCCGCGAGAAGTCGCGCAGCTCCACCGCCTCCAGGCGCTGCGCCGGGAAGTGCAGCACGCCGTGCTCGCCGAGGGCGAGGAGGATCGTCGCGAAGTCCCGGTCGCCGAGCGGCCGCGACAGGTCGATGCCCCTGACGCGCGCCCCCAGGATCTGTCCGGTCGGTTCGATCGTCACCATGTGGGCCTCCTGGCTCCTCTTCGAAGGAATGCAGATTTCGACTCCAGCGAGCGCCCCAACACCGTGACTCTGCGAACACGCGGCGTGCTGTCTCGCCATTCCTTCACGATCCCTGAAGGGATGATGCCACGGCTCGCGGTCACTCGACCATGTGCTGTCCGGCCACGTCGAAGCCGCCGACGGCCCGCCGCAGCACGACGAACGCGCCCATCGGCACGCCCAGGCCCGTGAGGTCGCTGACCACGCTGCCGTGCGTGACGAGCACGAGCGGAGGTCCGGTCTTGTGGGCGTCGAGCGTCGCGCGGATCTCGGCGAGCTGACGGGTGCGGAGGGCCGGGTCGCGAAGCGAGCCGCCGAGCGGGGCCCACGCCTCCGCGCGGCCGAAGGCCAGGCGCGCGGTGTCGATGCAGCGGCAGCGCGGGCTCGACAGCACCCGGCCCACCGCGATGCCCTGGCGACGGAACGCGTCGCCGACCCGCCGGGCCTGCGCCTGGCCGTTCGCGTCGAGGTTGCGCTGGGTCGTGCAGTCGTCGAGCCGGGCGTCCGGGGGATCGAACGTGCCGGGCGCGTAGCTGTGCCGCAGCACAACCACGCTGCCCGGCGCGCGCAGCGCCTCCCAGACCGAGTCGCTCGCCGCCGCGGGGATCGGGATCAGAAAGGCTGATACGAAAACCATCCACACTCGAATCATCGGCGTGACGACCACAATCGGTGGTCGATGCTGGCGGCCGTGCGTATGGTGGCCGACAGTCGTGGCTTGCTTGGCTTCCGCCAACTCGGTCATGGTCGCGCTGTCGGTCGCGCCCGCACGCCCTCCAGCAGCCTTTCGGTCTGAACCTTCGCTGGCTGGGCGCCGATCTCCTCGAACGTCATCAGTGCCCGCCGCAGCCTGGTCTCGTCGCCCATGCGCCTTCCCGATTCCTGCAGCGTAAGGCCGACTTGATATCGCGCGCCAAGACGTTCGCCGCCGCGAAGGCTCTCCGCCCACCAACTCTCGGCTGCATTTTGCTGTCCGAGAAGCCACTCCAGTGTGCCTCGCTGTCGGAAAGCGCCCACGCGACCATCGGGGAAGCGCTGCCCGTGCTCGACGGCCTGCGCGCACGCCAGTCGCGCACGTTTGCCCTCGGCCTCCCGTCGTGGGGCCGCCGAGGCCTCGAACGTGATCAACGCCCACTGCGCTGCGCCGAGGACCAGTGGCGTCAGCCACGACCCGTGCACACTGTGCGCGTCTGCAAGTCGGCGTCCCTCGTCCAGCGCATCACGTGCCTGCTCCATCTCACCACGCTCCACATGACTCTGACCGAGAAGGCCGGCGGCGAACACCAACGAGTAGAAGTCGGGTACTTGCCGAAGCATGCGCCGAGCCTGCTTCAGATGATCGACCACTTCGTCCGTTGGGCCTTCGCTGCACATCGCCACCATCCCGAGGTCCGCCAAACCCCACCCGAGAATCTGCTTCTCCCCGGCGTCCCGGCCGGTCGCTATCAGTTCGTGGATGAGCTTCAGACTCTGACTAAACTCTCCACGCATGAACAGAACGAGATCCGTCGTCAGAGTCGCCTGCGCCCAACCCTTCAGGTGACCTAACACCTTGAAAGCGTCAGCGGCACGGTCGAGCAGTCCGAGAGCTTCATCCCAATTGCCCCGGTAGTGGCCATGAGTTCCCGCAGCGAGGTATGCGTACCCTAGCGCCAACGGGTGGTCCGACGCCGTCGCCAGCTTCATCGCCCGCCGATTGAGACTCCCCGCGATGCGATACAGTGCGAGCTGATCGCAGAGGCATCCGATACCCGCCAGCGCCTGGGACGTCGTGCCCGTGAGCCCCCCAGACGCGCTGGCCTGTAAGTGATACACCGCCGCGAGCAGGGTACGAGGCTGGTTCGAATAGAAATGGATCCAACCCATCATCTCGTAGATGCGGCAAAGCTCTCCGGCAGTTTCGGCATCCCGCCTGGAGGTTGTCGGGTTTAGCCGCCTCCAAAGCCACTGCGCTGCTCCTTGTGCGGCGGCTTTGACGATGGCGAGCGTCACCGCGCTTCGGCCAGCAGGAAGGCGCCCCGCCCCGAGGTTCTCAAGGGCCCGTTGGAGATACCCCTCGGCCTGCTCATGATCGCCGCGACGAAACAGCGCCTCTCCCATCCGCCCCTCGAGGAGCGCGCGTTCGCGGGGTGCCCATGTCTGGTCGGATGCGCGTTCGTAGGCATCGAACGCTCGTCGGTAGTAGCCGAGCGCCTCGGAATCGCCGGCGAGACGCCCAGCCTGATCCCCGGCCAAAATGAGATACTCCTTCGCCTTGGACCACACCTCGGCGCGGGTGAAGTGGTACGCAAGCAACCCGTAGAATTCCTCAAGCCGCTCCGAGAAGAGCGTTTCTATGCTGTCGCCGACTGCCTTGTGCAGCCGCCGTCGCTGCTCGAGAAGCAGCGACTCATAAGCGACCTCCTGAACAAGAGCGTGTCGAAATAGATACTCTACTTCGAAGAGCCGCTCGTCCCGGCGCAGGAGCTCGGCGTCGACGAGTCGCGCAAGCTGGCGGTCCAGGTCCTGCCGCGCCTGAGTCACCTCGCGCGCAACCCGATAGAGGAACCGCCGGCCGATCACCGCCGCGGTCTTCAGAACCTCCTTGGCCTCCTCGTCGAGGCGATCCACGCGCGCCATCACCAGGCCCTGGAGATTGTCTGGGATGCTGATACTTTCAACGGCGCGCGTCACGACGAACTGGCCGGTCCTGGCGTGTCGGACCAGCACTCCGGTCTCGATGAGGGTGGCCACCACCTCCTCGACGAAGAAGGGGTTCCCCTCCGCCTTCTGCTGTAGCGCGTCGAGCAGCTTCGCCGGCACCTCCGCGCCATCCACGAGGCTGCTCACGAGCTGGACGGTATGCTCGTCCGTCAGCGGAGCCAGGGGGATCTCGCAGAACCGATCCGCGTGCCGCTCTCGGGCCAGCGCCACGAGCCGGGACGGGGGCCCCCCCGGATCGGGTCGACTCGTGATGCAGACCAGGATGGAATGGGTGGCGACGAGCGGGAACAGGTGCTCGATCAACTCAGTGGAGGATTGATCGGCCCACTGCAGATCCTCCACCAACAGCAACAGCGGGCGCTCCTCCGAGAGCTTCTGGAACAGCCTCCGAAGGCTAAGGAACACCTGCTGTCCCATCGCCTCGGCGTCCAGAAAGCGCACCTTCGCCTGGAAGGGCTCGGGGACTTCCAGTGCCAGAAACGTGGCGAGGTACGGCAGTACTCCTCCGGCCTCGTCACCAAAGAGGCTCCCCACCCGCCGCTGCAGCTTCACCCATGCTTCGTGCGGGCTGTCGTGCTCGGCGATCTGCGCTGACGCCTTGACCATCTCGATGAATGGCCAGTGGCTGATCTGCTGTCCGTACGACAGGGCCCGGCCCTCGAGCACTCGGACCTCGACGCGAGAAAGATGGGCCAGCCCCTCGATGACCAAGCGCGACTTGCCGACACCGGCGTCGCCCGTCACGAACAAGATCCCGCCATGGCCGGCTTGCAGCCTCATCATGGCCATGACCGTCGCGCCCATCTCACGCTCCCGCCCTACCAGCGGAGCCATTCGGCGCGGAAGCCTTGCTTCCAACGGCCGCTGCCGAACCGCCACATACGTCCGCACCGGACGCGAAAGACCCCTCACACGCTTGGGGCCGAGCGGTTCACACTCCACCGCGGCGGAGGCGAGCCGATGCGTCTCCTCGGTGAGGTAAATGGTTCCCGGCTCGGCGATCTGCTCCATGCGCGCGGCAAGATGGGTCGTCTCCCCTACCACGGTATACTCCTGATGTACGTCGCTATCCATCGCTCTCGTCACGACTTCGCCCGTGTTCAAACCGACGCGTATCTGTACCTCGATATCGAGCCGTGCTTTGAGCTCTGCCGCATAACGTTTGATGGAGTCTTGCATGCGGAGAGCTGACAGGCATCCTCGGGCCGCGTGGTCCTCGAGAGCGAGTGGCGCTCCGAACAACGCCATGATGCCGTCACCCATCACCTGATTCACTGTGCCGCCGAAGTGCCGCACCGCCTCGATCATCCGTTCGAGCACTGGATCGAGGAGCAAACGTGCGTGCTCAGGATCACGGCCGGCAAGTTGCTCGAAGGAGCCCTTGATGTCCGCGAACAGTACTGTCACCTGTTTTCGCTCGCCTTCGAGAGCGGTCTTGCCCAGATGGATCTTTGCAACACTTGGATTGGGCGGCGAGCCCGTAGAGCGGTCGCCCAAACCCCGTCCGCAGTTTGGGCAAAAGTTGACGGTTTCCTGCACATCCTTCGCACACCTCGGGCAGCGCATGCTCTCCCCAAGCAGGCCGCGAGCCGCTAGCCGCTAGCACGACTGAAGGACGGCGGCCCGACAATTGCGGGGATGATAGCAGTCCACCGTTTAGTCGGCCTCGGTTTCTATCCGATCAAGACCGGCACTGCGTACTCAGCGTCCGAGGCCGAGCGGGTTCGGGCGTACGCCTGTCACGCCGGTGCCCGGAGGCCACGACCGGAAGGTTCGCTCAGTCGCGCGCCGAGGCGCGTGGCTGCACGGCCAGGCGAGCTCGGTCGCCCGAAGGTCGTTCGCCTCGGGCAGCGCCAGGCCGGGTCGCGATGCGTGCCGACACGAGGGTCGAAGATGAGCGCGTGCACCAGGCCCATCGGGTCGAGCGGCCGCGCCGCCGGTGTGGTGAGCGCGTCCGGGAAGAGCAGGCAGAGGACGCCGCCGTAGGCGAGGCCGGCCAGCATCACCGAGAGGACGCCGCTGATCCAGCCGGAGCCGAAGGCCCGGCCCCTGCCGGCGCCGAGCCGCGTGCTCACGCGGGCGTGCTCCTCAGCGCGCGCGCGTCAGCGGCAGCCCGCACGCGGAGCCGAAGCGCTCGAGCGCGCGGAAGACCCCGGCCGCGTCCGTGAAGCGGTTCACCCATCCGCTGGTCACGCAGTACCCGATGAGGTGCGGCGGCGCGTGATGGGTGGCGTGGTGGTCCGGCGCCAGGATGACGCCCCACGCCTGCAGGCGCGCCACGAGGGCGGGCACGTTCGGCGCGGCGTGCGCCCAGCGATGGAAGAGGTTGGTCAGCAGCGCCGCGCTCGCGAAGGTGACGAGGGCCGAGCCTACGAGCACGCCCGGCCACCCTGCCCCGCCCGGGCGCCACCACCACGCCGCCGCGAGCACCGGGGACAGGACGAGCGCGCTGTTGCCCATCAGCTCGAGCAGCCCGTGATGGGTCATGGCGAGCGGATCACGGTGATGCTCGCGGAACGGCTGGATGAGGACGGGCCCGATGACCGGCGACTCCTCCTCGAAGAACGAGTCGCCGAACCAGTGGGCGAAGCCGGTGAAGAAGTCGGACACGAGGTAGCCGATGCCGATCCCGGCCACGAGCGCCGCGAACTCCGCGGCGCCGGCGAGGTTCCGGCCGACGCGCACGGCGAGCGCGACGATCAGCCCGCTGGCGATGACGAGCGCCACCGCCTCTATCGCGACCTGGCCCCGCGGGCGTGCTCTCGAGACTCCCTGCGCCATGGCGACGGCAAGCGTCGGACAGACCCCTGGTCGCTGTCAATGGGCCCGACGCGACGACGACGACCCCGCGGGGGGGCCCTTCGACAACGGCTGAGCGGCGCCCCGTTTCATCGGCTCGCCCGCGTCATCAGCTCATTCGACGGCAGGCCGGGGTCGAGCACCTTGCGTGCGGTCTCGACGCCGGCCACGGGCAGGCGGCTCGCGTCGAGCAGGCCGAGCTGCACCAGCACCGAGGCCTGATCCCAGTAGATGTGCTCGTGGGCGAGCTTGCCGTCACGGAAGTGGACGATGGCGACCAGCGGGATCTCGACGCGCCTGCCCGTCGGGGGCACGCCGGGGAGCATCCAGTCCATCGGGATCGTGTGCGTGAACTTGAACACCATCTCGTCGACCACCCGGTCGGTGCCGATGGTGCGGGAGACCGGCGTCATCTCCGTGTCCGGCGGCATCTGGGGGATGAACCGGCTCGAGTAGAACTCCCGCAGCCGGTCGCGCCCGACGCCGCCGGTCAGGACCGGCACGTGGTTCACGTAGGCGTCCTCGACCATCGTGGCGAGCGTGGTCTCGGTGTCGCGCGTGGCGAACTCACAGCGCACATGCTCTTCCCAGAGATCGCGGAGCGTCGCCTGCGCGCGCGTCAGCTCCGCATCGGGGCCTCGTGGCTCGCTCATGGCTTCCTCCTCCCTGGACGGGCAGACGACGCCACGGTATCATTCCGAGGGGCGGCGGGCCATTGACGGCGGCCCGCCGTGGTTGCTAGTGTCCGCCCCGGCGACCGTCGCTGGCCCCGGCGCGCGCCCCCTTCGATGAACTGCTCCCTCGGCATCGACATCGGCGGCACCTTCACCGACCTCGTCGTCTACGACCACGACGCGGGCCGGCAGTGGAGCCGGAAGGTGCTCACCACCCACGACGACCCCGCCCGCGCGGTGGCCGCCGGCGTGGCGGCGATCCTCGCCGCCGAGCGCCTGCCCGCCTCGCGCTTCACGCGCGTCGTGCACGCCACCACGCTCTTCACCAACGCGCTGATCGAGCGCAAGGGCGCGCCCACCGGGCTCATCACCACCGCGGGCTTCCGCGACACGCTCGAGATCGGCCGCGAGCGGAAGTTCGAGCTCTACGACGTCAACATCGCGCGACCCGAGCCGCTGGTCCCCCGTCACCTGCGCCTCGAGGTGACCGAACGCGATCAAGGCGGACGGGAGCGTCAGAGATCCGCTCGACGTGGCGGAGGTGCTGGCGCGGGCCGGCGAGCTCGTCCGCGCCGGCGTCGCGTCCATCGCGGTGGTGTTCCTCCACGCCTACGCGAACCCCGCGCACGAGGCGGAGGCCGCGCGCGTGATCACCGCGGCGCATCCCGGCGTGGCGGTCACCGCGTCGCACGAGGTGGCGGCGGAGATCCGCGAGTACGAGCGCACCTCCACCGCGGTGGCCAACGCGTTCATCCAGCCGCTGGCCCATCGCTATCTGGAGCTGATGGCCGCTCAGGTGGCCGCGCAGGGCATCGCCGCGCCGCTCCTGCTCATGCTGTCGAGCGGCGGGCTCACCCACGTGGCCGAGGCCCGGCGCGCGCCGGTGCGCATGCTCGAGTCGGGGCCGGCGGCGGGCGCGCTCGCCGCCGCCTTCTTCGGCCGCGAGGACGCGGGCGGGGACCTCCTCGCCTTCGACATGGGAGGCACCACCGCCAAGCTCTCGCTGGTGGAGGGCGGCGAGCCGCTCGTCGCCCAGAGCTTCGAGGCGGCGCGGCAGAAGCGGTTCGTGGAGGGCAGCGGCTTCCCGATCCGCGATCTCCACCGTCGAGCTGATCGAGATCGGCGCGGGCGGCGGCAGCATCGCGCGGATCGACGAGATCGGTCTCCTCAAGGTGGGGCCGCAGAGCGCGGGCTCGCAGCCGGGGCCGGTGAGCTACGGCCTGGGCGGCGCCGAGCCCACCGTGACCGACGCGGACTTCGTGCTCGGCTACCTCGATCCCGGCTACTTCGCGGGCGGCACGATGACGATCGACATGGACGGGGCAAGGGCCGCGCTGGACCGCGTGGCGCGCCAGGCCGACCTCACGCGCGACCAGCTCGCCTGGGGCATCCACGACGTGGTCAACGAGAGCATGGCGAGCGCGGCGCGCGTGCACATCGCCGAGCGCGGGCGCGACCCGCGCGGCTACGCGCTCCTCTGCACGGGCGGCGCGGGGCCGGTGCACGCCCACGGCGTGGCCCGGAAGCTCGGCCTCTCCCGCGTGATCTGCCCGCCCTCGGCGGGCGTCGCCTCCGCGCTCGGGCTCCTCGTCGCGCCCGCGCGCGTCGATCGCGTGGCCACCGTGGGCATCCGGCTCGACCGCGACGATCCCGCCGTCCTCGAGGCCGCGTTCCGCCGGCTGGAGGACGAGGCGCGCGCCGTGCTCGCGGACTCCGGGCTCAAGCTCGAGACGGCCACCTGGCAGCGGCTGGCCGACGGCCGGTTCCTCGGCCAGGGCTTCGACCTGGTGGTGCCGCTCCCCGACGGCCCGTACGAGGGCGCGGGGGCGCGGCGCGCGCTCACCGCCGCCTTCGAGGCGGCGTATCGCGAGAAGTTCGAGCTGACGCCGCCCGACGTGCCGGTGGAATTCATCAACATCCGCGTGGCCGGGCGGGCCCCGGTGTCGGGCAGCGAGGTGGCGCAGCGGGCGGGCGGCGCGCGGGAGCCCGGCGACGCCGTGAAGGGGCGACGGCGCGCGTACTTCCCCGAGGCGGGCGGCTTCGTCGAGGCGACGGTGTACGACCGCTCGCGGCTCGGGGTGGGGCAGTCGTTCACGGGGCCCGCGGTGGTCGAGGAGGAAGGCTCGACGCTGGTCGTGGGCCCGGGCGCGCGCGCGACGGTGGCGCCGAGCGGCAACCTGATCGTGGACCTGAGTGGAGCAGCGTCGCGTGAGGACGTGCGACGCCCCTCACCCCGCCCTCCGGGAGGGGACGCTCGGGACGCGTGAACCTCGACGCGGTAACGCTGGAGGTGCTCTGGACCCGGCTCATCTCGATCGTCGACGAGGCGGCGAAGGCCATCGTGCGCACGTCCTTCTCCACGCTCAGCAACGAGGCCAACGACTTCGCGTGCGTGCTCACCGACGCGCGGGGCGCCGCGCTCGCGCAGAACACCGGCAGCATCCCGTCGTTCATCGCCACGCTGCCCGCCACCGTCCGCCACTTCCTCGCCGGGATGGGCGCCGGCGGGATGCGGCCGGGCGACGTGCTCATCACCAACAACCCGTGGATGGGCACCGGGCACCTCTCCGACGTCTGCGTGCTCAAGCCGATCTTCCACGCCGGGCGCCTCGTCGCCTTCTCCGCCACCACCTCGCACATGCCCGACATCGGCGGGCGCGTGCGGGCCATCGAGGCGCGCGAGGTGTTCGAGGAAGGCTTCCACATCCCGCTGTCGAAGCTGGTGCGCGAGGGACGGACCGACGACACGCTCGTGTCGCTCCTGCGCGCCAACGTGCGGACGCCCGATCAGACCCTGGGCGACATCTGGGCGCAGGTGGGCGCCAACGGCCTGATGGAGCGGCGCGTGCTCGGGCTGCTGGACGACTACCGCCTCGACGGGCTCGCCGACCTGGCCGGCGAGCTGTTCGGCCGCACGGAGCGCGCGATGCGCGCGGCCATCCGCGCCGTGCCCGACGGCACGTACCGCTACGCGCTCCGCACCGACGGGGTCGACGAGCCGTACGAGTTCCGGTTCGCTCTCACCGTGGCGGGCGACGAGATCGTGGCCGACTACGCGGGGACGTCCCCCGCCCAGCCGCGCGCCATCAACTGCGTGCTCGCGTACACCTACGCGATGACGGCCTACGCCGTGCGCTGCGCGCTCTTGCCCACCTTGCCGAACAACGAGGGCATGTACCGGCCGGTGCGGGTCGAGGCGCCGGAGGGCTGCCTCCTGAACCCGCGGTTCCCCGCCGCGGTGGTGAGCCGCTCGAACACCGGGCACTACGTGCCGGTGGTCGTGTTCGGCGCGCTCCATCAGGTGATCCCCGAGCGCGTGATGGCGGGGGCGGGCTCGCCGCTCTGGGCCGTCACCCAGTCCGGCGTGCGCGCGGATCATCGGCCGTACACCAACGTGCTCTTCTTCAACGGCGGCATGGGCGCCACCCCGGTGAAGGACGGCGAGAGCGCGACGTCGTGGCCGAGCAACATCTCGTCCACGCCGGTGGAGGTGGCGGAGCGGAACAGCCCGCTCTTCTTCCACGCCAAGCGCCTGCGCGCCGGCTCGGGCGGAGCGGGACGGTTTCGCGGCGGCCTCGGCCAGGACATCCTGATGGAGTCGGAATCCGACACGCCGATCCTGCTGAGCTTCATGGCCGAGCGCACGAAGTTCGCCGCGCCGGGGTTCGCGGGCGGCGACGACGGCGGCCTCGGCGACGTGCGCATCAACGACGTGCCGATCAACCATCGCGCGCAGCACCTGATCAAGAAGGGCGACCGCGTCCTCATCAGCACGCCCGGCGGCGGCGGCTACGGCCCGCCCTCGGAGCGCCCGGCGCCGCAGGTCGACCTCGACCACGCGCTCGGCTACACGCCCCGCCCCACGCAGTAGCCGTCCACTTCGAGACCGCCGAACCGGGCCACCCGGCCGAGCAGGCGGACCGGCCGGGGCAGGCTCATGCCGCGGGCGGCCGCGCTACAGGCCGAGCAGCTTCTCGACGTTCCGCCAGAGGATGCGCTCCTTCTCGTCCGCGCTGAGGCTCCGGAGGCCCTTGATCCATCCCGACGGCGAGGGATCCCATCCGACGAACGGCCAGTCGCTGCCGAGCACGATGCGGTCGATGCCCACGGCGTCGATCAGGAAGCGGAGCGCAGGCTCGCTGCCCACCACGGTGTCGTACCAGAGCTGCGACTGGTACGAGCTGGGCGGACGGCTGATGTGCTCCCGCGCCTCGGCGCGGACCTGCCAGCCATGGTCGAGACGGCCCATGCCGAAGCACGCGGGGCCGCCGCCGTGCGCCACGCACACCTTGAGGTCCGGGCAGGCCTCGAGGATGCCGCCGTGGATGAGGATGGCGACGACGATCGCGTCCTCCACGATGACGCCGATGCTGTTGTTCAGCCCGTACTTCTCGGTGCGCGAGAGCATGAAGTTGTGCTGCGGCTGCGGGTGGAAGAAGAGGACGGCGCCCATCGCCTCGGCGGCCTTGAACAGCGGGAGGAACCGCGGCTCGTCCCAGTTGTCGCCGTTGACGAGCGTGTCCAGCTCGGCGCCCTTGAGGCCGAGCACGTGGACGGCGCGGTCGAGCTCGTCGATGGCCGCGCCAACGTCCTGCACGGGCAGCGTGGCGAGCCCCGCGAAGCGCTCGGGCCACTGCCGCGTCATGGCCGCGATCTCGTCGTTCACGTCGCGCGCGAGCTGGCGGCCCTGCGCCGCGTCCAGGTGATAGCCCACGAGCGGCATGTGGATCGACACGACCTGCACGTCGGTCCCTTGCGCGTCCATGTCGCGCAGGCGCTCCTCGGGCGTGAAGCGGACCTTGGGCGAGGTGAGCCGGCTCCGCTTGCCGCCCGCGACGATCGTGCCGCCGCCGTCGCCGGGCTCGAGGCGCACGCCGTACCAGTCGCGGCCGGCATCGACGGCGCGCCACAGGCACTGCGGCATCAGGTGAGCGTGGATGTCGATGCTCCGCATGGGCGTTCTCCGTTCCATGAGCCGTCGGGGCGCCTGCGCCGAGCCTCCGGCGCCCGACGGGCGGGCAGGTCAACCCGGCGACGTGCTGGGTTCCCGCCCAGCATCGCCGAAATCCGCGGCGATCACCAGCGTACAATCGCCGCGTGGCGCACCGGCTCTCCCGCCTCGCCGCCGTCCGCCGGTGACCGACGCGCTGGCCGCGCGCTTCCGGCGGTTCGCGGACTCGGAGTGCCGCGGCTCGTCGCCGCTCTACGAGCGCCTCGCGCGGTCCGTCGCCGGCGACGCGGAGATGCTCGCGCTCGCCGCCGAGGCGCCGCCCGGGCAGCCCACGCCGAACCTGTTCTTCGCCGCCGTCCACTTCCTCCTGCTCGGCGCGGCCGGCGCGCCGCTCGCGCTCTTCTACCCGAGCCTCACGGAGACGGCGGCGGCGCCCGACGGCGCGTATCCCGCGTTCCGGGAGTTCTGCCGCGACCACGCCGCCGCCGTGCGACGCCTCCTCGCCACGCGCCGCGTGCAAACCAACGAGGTCGGGCGCTGCGCGTACCTCTTCCCCGCGTTCGTCACGGTGGCGCGGGAGGCGGGCGACGCGCCGCTCGCCCTCCTCGAGATCGGGACCAGCGCCGGGCTGAACCTGATGTGGGATCGCTACGGCTACCGCTACGGCGATGGCGTGAGCTACGGCGATCCTCGCTCCCCGGTGCAGCTCGCGTGCGAGCTCCGCGGCGCGGATCGGCCGCCGCTCCCCCGCGTGATGCCGCGGGTGGGCCTGGCGGTGGGCGTGGACCTCGCGGTGCCGGACCTCGACGATCCGGACGACGCGGGATGGCTCGTCGCGCTCGTGTGGCCCGAGCACCACGAGCGCCGGGCCGCGCTCCGCGGCGCCATCGAGATCGCGCGCGCGGCGCGCCCGCGCCTCGTCGCCGGCGACGGCCTCGCGCGGCTTCCAGACCTGCTCGACGCGGTGCCCGCGGGCATGACGGCATGCGTCTTCCACACGCACACCATCAACCAGTTCACCGCCGAGGCCCGCGAGCGCCTGTCCGCGTTGCTCGCCGCGCACGGGGCCCGGCGAGACCTCCACCGTGTCTCCGCGGAGTGGCTCGCCGGGCCCGACCCGCGCCTCGAGCTCGTCTCGTGGCGAGCCGGACGCGCGTCGCACCGCGTGCTCGGCTCGTGCCATCCCCACGGCCGCTGGCTGCGCTGGGAGGATCGGCCCTCGTAGCCTGCGGCGTCCGTCCGTCCGAGCGTCACTGCGCGGACGGAACCGAGAGCCGCGCCGGACAGCCCCTGGAACCGTTGCACGGCAAGAATTTCATTCGCGTGTCCTTCTAGGAGGATCTCCGATGCCCACCCGCGGCGGCCCGGCGGAGCCAGGGCGGCGCAACTCTCCGTGGCGCGTGCCTTCGGAGACCGCCACGGTCTCGCGCGCCCCCCGGCATCGGCCTTGCAGCCCCACCAGCGCAGGGCCACCTGCGGCCTCCCGTTGAACACTGGAGGCATCACATGAGCCAGCGGATCCTCGTCGCCGACGACGATCGGGCGGCCCGAACCGGGCTGGCCTCGCTGCTCTCACGCTGGGGATACGAGGTCGCGGAGGCCGCGAACGGCACCGACGCCCTCGAGCAAGCGTCTCGCTTCCGCCCATCCGTCGTCGTCGCCGATCTCGTCATGCCGGGACTCGACGGCATCGAGCTGGTCAAGCCGCTCGCCGAGACCGTGCCGGAGGCGGTGGTCGTGCTCCTCACCGCGCACGCCTCGGTGGAGACCGCGGTGTCCGCGATGAAGGAAGGCGCGTACGACTACCTCATCAAGCCCGTCGACCTCGGCCGGCTGCGGCGTCTCATCGAGAACGCCGTGGGCAACGGGGACGGCGGCGCGGACGGCGCGGCGGCGCGCCCACGACGCGCGGACAGCCGGGCGATGCCGCGGCTCCTCGGCAAGAGCCCCCTCATCCAGGAGGTCAACCGCCTGATCGAGATGGCCGCGGAGAGCCTCGCGCCGGTGCTGATCTCCGGCGAGACCGGCACCGGCAAGGAGCTGGTCGCGCGCACCATCCACGAGCTGTCGCCGCGCGCCAAGGCGCCGTTCGTCGCCGTGAACTGCTCGGCGGTGCCGGAGACGCTGCTCGAGAGCGAGCTCTTCGGCTTCGAGCGGGGCGCGTTCACCGGGGCCGCGAACCGGCGCGCCGGCTACTTCGAGCTGGCGGACGGCGGCACGCTCTTCCTGGACGAGATCACGGAGATGTCGCCCACGCTCCAGGCGCGATACCTGCGCATCCTGCAGGAGGGCATCGTGCGCCGGCTGGGCGGGACGTCCGAGATCCGCGTGGACGTCCGCGTCGTGTCGGCGTCCAACAAGGACACGGCGATCGCGGTGAAGGACGGATCGCTCCGCGAGGACCTCTACTACCGGCTGAACGTGCTGCACATCCCCGTGCCGCCGCTGCGCCGGCGCCGCGGCGACATCCCGCTGCTCGTCGAGGCGTTCATCGCCGAGTTCAACGAGCGCTACGGGCGCCGCGTGCACGGGGTGGAGGAGGCGGCGATGACGCTCCTCGACTCCCACGCGTGGCCGGGCAACGTGCGCGAGCTGCGCAACGTGCTGGAGCGCGCCGTGGTGACGTGCGAGTCGGAGCGGATCGCGCCGGAGGCGCTCTCCCTGCCCTCCACGCAGGAGGTCAGCACGGAGCCCCTCGTGGTGGCCCTGCCCGTGGGCACCACCATCGAGGAGGGCGAGCGCGCCCTCATCCTGAAGACGCTCGAGTCGGTGAACAACAACAAGACGCGCGCCGCGGAGATCCTCGGCACCACCCCCAAGACGCTCCACAACAAGGCGCAACGCTGGAAAGCCCGCCAGTAGCACGCCTGATACGCCGCGGCCGCGGTGACGCCTGAGCGGGGCGACCGCGGTCGCGTGCAGGGCGACCGATTTGACCCGGTCGGCCTGACGCGACCGGGCCGCCGCACCCCATCCCCTCGTCGCCCGGCCCGCGCCCCGAACCGCCCGATCGCGCGGGCGTTTCCGCGCGGCACGCGCCGCCTCCGGCCTGGCACGGTCGATGCGGTCGACAGTCCTGAGCGAGCCGGGGCGCGCTCGGCGCCCCCGGATGCGCGAATTCGAACCCAGGAGGTATCGATGCGCTACGACATCGTCGGGGAGACGCGATCATGAGCGCCTTGTCCGGGCTCGCCACCGGCGTCGCCCATGCGATCAGTGAGGGCGCCACGCCGCTGGCCAAGCCACGCGAGCGCGAGGCGCCCCGTACGCTGGAACACCGGTGCGACGTGTGCGGCAACCACTACGACTCGCCCCTCGAGATCCGCGTGCGGGGCATATCGGGAACCTACGACTGCTTCGAGTGCGCGATCCAGGCCCTGGCGCCGACGTGCGCGCACTGCGGCTGTCGAGTCATCGGGCACGGCGTGGAGGACGGCAGCGCGATCTTCTGCTGCGCGCACTGCGCGCGGGCAACCAACGGTCACGCCGCGAAGTGACGGAACGCGCGGGCGGTCGCGCAGGCCGGGGCCAGCTCGACCGCCCGCGTCGCCCCCGGTCGGTCAGGTGCCGCCCGCCGCCTTCCGGGCCGCCACCGCGGCGTCGGCCTTGACGAAATGGGCGTCGGTCAGGCCGTAGAGGTGCGCCCCGCCCATGAAGATGTGCGCGGCGATCTCGCGCGGCACGTTCTTGAGCAGGTTCTCCGACACGTGGGGGAAGTTCGAGTCGAAGTGCGGGTAGTCGGTCGACACGCACATGCGGTCGGCGCCGATGAGCCCGGCCGTGGCCTCGATCTCCGGCTCGCTCCCCTCCACCGCCGCCCAGCAGTTGCGCCGGAAGTACTCGCGCGGGGTCAACGACAGGTAGGGCGCGTGCGAGTCGCGGTACTGGGGATAGTCCCACTCGATCCGCGACAGGAGCCCGGGCACCCACGAGTTCTGCGCCTCGAGGAAGCCGACGCGGAGCTTCGGGTGGAACTCGAACACGCCGCCGATGATCATGGCGATCATCGCCTGCTGCATCTCGATCCAGTGGCTGGCCACGTGACGGTAGAAGCGGTTCTCGCCGTACAGCTCGATCATGCGCGAGTACGGCGCGCTCACCCCTTCGTGGAATCCCCACGTCACGTTCAGGTCCTCGTGGACGGTGTAGAGCGGGTCCCAGTAGTTGGAGTGCCAGTACCGGCCGTTCACGAGGTTGGGTCGGATGAACGAGCCGACGGCGCCCAGCTCCCGCACGCACCGCACCAGCTCGCGGCAGGCGAGGTGCACGTCGTGCACGGGCAGCATGGCCACCCACTTCAGCTGATCCGGGCTGTGGCTGCAGAACTCGTGGATCCAGTTGTTGTAGGCCTGGCAGATGGCGAGGGACAGGCGCGGGTCCATGTTGTTGCGGGCGAGGAGCGCGAGGCCGGCGGTGGGATAGTTGACCGCGATGTCCACGCCCTCCATCGCCATGCCCATCACCTGGGCCTCGGCGTCGTAGTCGCGCGTGATCGCGAAGTCCAGCCGCCCGGTGTCGAAGATCCGCGAGCCGGACAGGAGCTGGGTGCTCTGGCTCGAGGCGGGACGCACGCGCTTCCGGTACTGCTGGAGATCCATGTCGGAGGTGGGCTCGTCGTCGATGACGATCAGCCCCGACGGCCCCCGGTTGGGCTTGCCGTCCGCCCCCACCGGCACGATCACGCGGTGCTTGAAGGCCGGATCCAGGTAGCGATCGAAGAGATCGGGCGGCTCCATGATGTGCATGTCGGAGTCGACGAACCGGAGCCCATCCTTCATGACGTCCTCCTCGAGCTGACTCGGTCGGTGCGCTTCGGGGCCCCCGCGCGGCTCAACTGGGAATACCGGCGGTGACCGTGATCTCCACCAGGAGCTCGGGCGAGTTGAGCATGGCCGACACGGTGGTCCGCGCCGGCTTCGACGTGGGGAAGTAGCGCGCGTACTCCTCGTTGTAGGCGGCGAGGTCCTCGCGCTTGGTCAGGTGCGTGGTCACCGTGAGCACGTTGTCGAGCGACGTGCCCGCCGCCTCGAGCACGAGCTTGATGCGCTCGAGCACGTTGCGCGTCTGCTCGCGGATGTCGTGGCCGACCTCCCCGGTGACGGGATGCCGGCCCGTCTGCCCGGCCACGAACACCAGGTTGCCGAAGCGCGTGGCCGCGGAGAGGTTCGGGTTCGACGCCGCCATCTGGACCTGGATGATCTCCTTCTTCGGCATCGCCGTCCCCTCCCGCCTCAGCGGCCCTCGAAATTCGGCAGCCGGCGCTCGCCCCAGGCCTTCACGCCTTCCTTGAAGTCCAACGTCTTGCGCGTCCACTCCTGCTCGGTCAGCTCGCGCTCGGTGGCCCGCTCGGCGCCGTCGGCGAACCCGCGCCGCACGCTCTCGCGCGTGGCCTGCACGGCGAGCGGGGCGGACTGCGCGATCTCCGTGGCGAGCGCGGTGGCGGCGGCGCGCACCTCGGCGAGCGGCACGAGCACGTCGGCCATGCCCATGGCCACCGCCTCGTCACCGGTCACGCGGCGGCCGGTATAGAAGAGGAGGTTGGCCTTCTGCTGCCCGACCAGCCGCGGCAGCGTGTAGGTCAGGCTGAAGCCGGGGTGGAAGCCGAGGCGGTTGAAGTTGGCGGAGAAGCGCGCCTCGCTGCACGTCACGCGGAAGTCGGTGGCCAGCGCGAGGCCGAGGCCGCCGCCGATGGCCGCCCCCTGCACCGCCGCCACGATCGGCTTCTTCGTCCGGAAGATGCGCGTGGCCTCCTTGTAGAGGTGCTTGGACGCGCCGCCCTCGTTGTTCGCGCCGGTCGCCGGCCGGTTCGCGAAGTCGGCGCCGGCGCAGAAGGACTTGCCCTGGGCGCACAGCACCACCGCCCGGCACGTGGGGTCGCGATCGAAGGCCTCCAGGGCGTCGGCGATCTGGTTGATGAGGGCGTTGTCGAAGTAGTTGTGGGGCGGCCGCTGGATCTCGATCTGGCCGACGTGCCCCTCGATGGTCACGCCAACGTCCTTGTAGGTGGCGGCTGTCACGGTCATCTCGTCCTCCCGTCTTGGAGTGGGCGCGCCGGGTCGGCCCCGACGGCATGGGTCCGCATTGTCCCCGGTGCCGCGGACCCACGTCAACCGACGACGGAGTGCCCCGTGGACCCCTGACGACTCACGACCACCCGTCGATGTGCGGATCGATACCCAGGGTCCGCGACAACATGATCGTGCCGGCGGCGCCTACAAATGTGCATGCCTGGGAGTTTTGGGTATGCCCGGCGGGGTAGGACGAAGCGACCCCATGTCCGTGATGGTTCATCTCGACCGTGTGCGGTCGGGCCGGCTCGTCGGTTTTCTTTCCAGGTTCGGCTGGCGAAGCGTGTCGACCGTGTCCGGCCTGACCAAAAACGTCACGGTGTCGGGGTGGTATACAAGCTGCTTTCCAAGTCAGGGTCGGCAGCCTCACGGGCGGCAGTATCCGACGGGGTCGCCACGGCGACAAATGATGCCCTTACGCGGCGTTCGCATCCTGGTGGTCGACGACAGCGGTGAAACGCGCGAGCTGACACGGACGCTGCTCGAGCAGCGTGGCGCACAGGTTCGGGTCGCCGAAGACGGGGCGGCGGCCCTGCTGGCCATGGACCAGGCGTGTCCGGACCTGATCCTGTGCGACCTCATGATGCCCCTGATGGACGGCTGGGAGTTCGCGCTCCGGGTCCGTTCGAGGGCCGACGGCGACCACGCCCGGCTCGTCGCCTTCAGCGGGCTCACCGACACGACGTCCCTGCTCCGCGCCTGGGCCGTCGGCTTCGACGCGTTCCTGGAAAAGCCGCTCGACCTGGCGAAGCTCGAGGCGGTCGCCGAGCGCTTCCTGGTCGGGCCCCGGCGCGACCGCCGTCCACGGAAGGCCGATCCGCGCGTCCTCCCGCCGCCCCGTCGCCACTCCACGCGCTAGGCAAGCCGTGGAGCGTGGTGGCACACTACCCACCGCGGTCGCACGACCAGCCCCATCCGGAGAGTCCCCATGCCGCTACAGCCACAAGTGACAGGCGCGCGCCACATGATCGTGTCCGGCCACTGGCTCGCCACCCAGGCCGGGCACGCGATCCTCGAGGCCGGCGGCAACGCGGTGGACGCCGCGGTGGCCGCGGGCATCGCGCTGGGCGTGCTGCACTCGGACCAGGTGAACGTCGCCGGCGTCGCGCCGATGATCGTCTACCTCGCCGACCGCGACGAGGCGGTCACCATCGCCGGGCTCGGCGCGTGGCCGCGCGCCGCGCGCCTCGAGACCTTCACCGGCGAGCACGGCGGCACGATCCCGCTGGGCCTGCTGCGCACCGTGGTGCCCGCCGCGCCCGACGCGTGGATCCTCGCGCTCGAGCGCTACGGCACGATCGGCTTCGGCGACGCCGCCGCCGCGGCCATCCGCTACGCGCGCGAGGGGTTCACGATGCATCCGGTGATGGCCGAGTACATCCGGCGCAACGAGGACACGTACCGCCGGTGGCCGCAGAACGCCGCCATCTATCTCCCGCGCGGGCGCCCCCCGCAGGAGGGCGAGCTGTTCGTGCAGGCCGACCTCGCCGCGTCGCTCCAGCACATGGCCGACGAGGAGCGCGCGGCCGCGCGCCACGGCCGCGCCGCCGGGCTCGCCGCGGCGCGCGCCGCCTTCTACCGGGGCGACCTCGCGCAGAAGATGATCCGCTACCACCGGGACAACGGCGGCCTCCTCACCGCCGAGGACCTCGCCGGCCACCGCGCCGAGATCGAGGCGCCGCTGCGCTACACGTTCCGCGGCATCGAGGTCCTCTCGTGCGGGCCGTGGTGCCAGGGCCCGGTGCTGCTCCAGATGCTCGCGCTCCTCGAGGCCGACGACCTCGCCGCCCTCGGCCACAACACGCCGGCTTACGTCCACCGTGTCGCCGAGGCGATGAAGCTCTGCTTCGCCGACCGCGACCGGTACTACGGCGACCCGCGGTTCGTTCCGGTGCCGATCGAGACGCTGCTGTCGCCCGCCTACGCGGCGATGCGGCGCGGCCTCATCAGGGACGACCGGGCGTTCCCCGGCATGCCGCCGCCCGGCGACGTGGCGGGCGGCGCCCCCGCGCCCGACCTGCCCCGCCCGAGCGCGGCGCCCGCGACGCTGCCCGGCGACACGTCCTACGTCTGCGCGGTGGACCGTCACGGCAACGTGTGCTCGGCCACGCCGAGCGACGTGTCGTGGGATAGCCCGGTCATCCCGGGCACGGGCTTCGTGCCGTCCGCGCGCGGATCGCAGTCGTGGGCCGTCGCGGGCCACGCCGCGGCGCTCGGGCCGGGCAAGCGCCCGCGCCTCACGCCCAACCCCGCGCTCGCTCTCGTCCGCGGCCGGTTCGTGATGCCGTTCGGCGCGCCCGGCGGCGACCTCCAGGCCCAGGGCATGCTCCAGGTGTTCCTCAATCACGTCGTGTTCGGGATGCCGATCCAGGACGCGGTCGAGGCGCCGCGCTTCGTCACCCACAGCTTCCCGGGCAGCTTCGAGCCGCACCCGTACTATCCGCGCCGGCTCGACGTCGAGCGCGGTGTGGGCGCGGCCGCCGGCGAGGCGCTCGCCGCCCTCGGCCACGAGGTGCGGTGGCTGCCCGAGCTGTCGCTCGGGACGGCGGGCGTCTGCGCCATCGTGGCGGATCGCGCGCGCGGCATCCTGTGGGGCGGCGCGGATCCGCGGCGCGCCGCGCGGGCCATGGGCTGGTAAACTCGGCCCGTGCCCGACCACACCACGCTCGTCCTCCTGATCCGCCACGGCCTCACGCCCACCACCGGCGTGAAGCTCCCCGGCCGCTCGCGCGGCCTCCACCTCTCCGACGACGGCAAGCGCCAGGCCGACGGCCTCGTGAAGCGCCTGGCCGCGGTGACGAAGCTCGGCGCCATCTACGCCTCGCCGCTGGAGCGCGCGCGCGAGACGGCGGCGCCGCTCGCGCGCGAGCGCGGCCGCGCCGTCCGCGTGGAGCCGGGCCTGGTCGAGCTCGACGTGGGCGACTGGACGGGGCTCTCGCTCAAGCAGGCGAGCCACAAGCCGGAGTGGGCGGCCGTCCAGCGGCACCCGAGCGGCTTCCGCTTCCCCGGCGGGGAGTCGTTCGTGGAGATGCAGAGCCGCATCACGGGCGCCCTCGGCCGCCTCGTCGCGCGCCATCGCGGCGAGGTCCTGGTCGCCGTGTCCCACGCCGACCCCATCAAGGCCGCGGTGGCCCACGCCCTCGGCACGCCGCTCGACCTGTTCCAGCGGATCTTCATCGCGCCCGCGTCGGTGAGCGCGATCAGCTACCGGCGGGACGGCGTGGGCGTGCTCACCGTGAACTCCGTCGACGGCGACCTCGCCGGGCTGCTGGGGGGCCGATGAGCCCGAGCCGCTCCTTCGAGCTGGACGCCCCCGAGCACTTCACCGCCGGCGCGGTCGGGCCGGCCGGCGAGCGCGTCTTCTATCTCCAGGCGCGCGAGTCCTCCACGATCGTCACCCTGCGCACGGAGAAGGAGCAGGTGCGGGCCCTCGCCGAGTACCTCGGACGCCTGCTCGCGCGCACGACGACCGCGCGCGACGATCGCCCCTCCGATCTCGACCTGATCGAGCCGCTCGACGCGGCGTGGGCGGTGGCGTCGATCGGGCTCGGCTACGACGAGGCGAGCGACCGCATCGTGGTGGAGGTCAGCGAGTTCGTGGAGGAGGAAGGCGACGAGCCGGCCACCGCCCGCTTCCGCATCACCACCGGCCAGGCCGCGGCCTTCGTGGACCGCGCCACGCAGCTCATGAAGGCGGGCCGCCCGATCTGTCCCATCTGCAGCCAGCCCATGAACCCGGACGGCCACGTGTGCCCCCGGTCGAACGGGCACGTCGTCCGGTCCTGATCCCGGCCCGATGACCCTCGCAGAATACGGTCACCGACACGGGCTCTACAGTCCCACCGCGCGGCATTAGTCTGATGCGCGAGGCTCACTAATGGTCCTCGCAGAATACGGTCACCGCCACGGGCCTCTACAATCCCACCGCTCGGATTTAGTCTGATGCGCGGGGCTCGATAGATGGAGCCCGGCGAAGCGGCGCCCGCGGGTCCGTCGGTCCACGATCTCCTGACGCGTGGGGAGATCACCGTCAAGGGCCGGATGCCGTGGGCGAGCAACGCCACGTTCCTCGTGGAGGTCGCCCTCGACGGCGCCACCGGCCTGGCCGTGTACAAGCCGGGGCGGGGTGAGCGCCCGCTCTGGGACTTTCCGCCCGAGCTCTTCCGGCGCGAGATCGCCGCGTACCGGTTCTCCGAGGCGCTCGGCTGGGGCGTCGTCCCCCTCACGGTGCCGCGCGAGGGCCCGTACGGGGCGGGCTCGCTCCAGCGGTTCGTGGACGCGGACTTCGAGCAGCACTACTTCACGATGCTCGAACGCGCGGAGCTGCGGGACCGGCTCCAGCGCATCTGCCTCTTCGACCTCGCCTCCAACAACGCGGACCGCAAGAGCGGCCATTGCCTGCTCGGGCCAGACGGCGACGTGTACGCCATCGACAACGGCCTCACCTTCCACGTGGAGCCCAAGCTCCGCACGGTGATCTGGGACTTCGCCGGCGAGGCCATTCCCGCCGCGCCCATCGAGGATCTCGCGCGGCTCTGCGCGGCCGGCCTGCCCGCCGACCTCGGCGAGCTGCTCGAGCCCGGCGAGCAGAAGGCGCTGATGCGCCGCATCGGCGGCCTCGTGCGCGAGCGGCGCTTTCCGAAGGACCGGAGCGGCGCCCGCTATCCCTGGCCGCTGGTGTAGGACGCGCGGTCGAGCGTGAGCGGCGACGAGCGCGAGTACCCGGGCGCGGACATGGAGGGATTCGTCCGCGAGGCGATGGAGTTCGTCGGGCTCGACGAGGCCGATCTCGCCCGCATCCGCGAGACCGCGCCGATCGTCCTGGCCCAGGAGACCGCCCTCACGAGCGCCATCTACGACCACTTCCTGCGCTTCCCCGCCACCGCGCGCTTCTTCCTCGGCCCCGACGGCGCGCCGGACACCGCACGGCTCGAGCGCCGCAAGCACAGCCTCGGGCGATGGCTGCGCGAGACGGCGGAGGCCGCCCTGACCCACGACTTCTCGTACTACCTGCTCGCGGTGGCCCTCGCCCACAGCCATCGGGCGCACGGGCCGGGCGGCCGCGTGCCCGCGCGCTTCATGGTGAGCACGATGAGCCTGACGCAGACGGCGCTGGCGCGCGTGCTCGAGGCGGGGCTCGGCCGATCCGCGCGCGGCGTTCGAGGCCGCGCTCGCGTGGAACAAGCTGCTGCTCGTCCACCTGAACGTCCTGCTCGTCGGCTACCTGCTCCCGCCCGCGCCGCCGCGATGATGCCCTGGCGCCGAAGTCGCGGTGTCCCCTTGATGGCCGGGAGGGCGAGCGGTACCATCGCGCCACATGCCCATCGAGATCGTCGGGATGATCGGAGTGAAGCCCGAGGGGGCGGACGGCGCGGCCGTGCACGTGATCGGCGGCGAGATCGACCTCGCGTGGGTGCGCGACTTCTCGATCGCCCACGAGCGCGCCGACTTCGACAAGGTGCTGGTCGGCTACACGTCGACCTCCGCCGAGGGCTTCGTGGTGGCCGGCTACGCCGCGTCGCGGACGGAGCGCCTCGGCTACCTCATCGCCCACCGGCCCGGCTTCGTGGCTCCGACGCTCGCCGCCCGCAGCGCGGCGTCGCTCGATCACGTCACGGGCGGGCGCGTATCGCTCCACATCATCACCGGCGGCAGCGACGCGGAGCAGGCGCGCGACGGCGACTGGCTCGATCACGACACGCGCTACCGCCGCACCGACGAGTACCTCGCGGTGCTGCGCCGCATGTGGACGGAGGACCGTCCGTTCGACCACGCGGGCGAGTTCTATCGCGTCGCCCGCGCGTTCTCCGAGGTGAAGCCGGCGCAGCGGCCGCACATCCCGCTCTACTTCGGCGGCGCGTCGGCGGCGGCCCACGCGATCGGCGCGCGGCACGCCGACGTGTACATGCTCTGGGGCGAGCCGCTCGCCGCCATCCGCCAGCGCATCGCGGAGGTGCGCGCCGTCGCGCGGCCGCTGGGCCGCGAGCCGCGGTTTTCCGTGTCGCTCCGGCCGATCATCGCGGACACGGAGGGCGCGGCGTGGGATCGGGCGCGCGCCATCCTCGCCGGGGTGCGGGCCCGCCAGGGCGAGCGCGCGGCGCCCGCTCCCGAGGCGGTGGGCGCGCAGCGTCTCGTGGAGTTCGCGCGGCAGGCCGAGGTGCACGACAAGCGGCTCTGGACCGCCATCGCCGGCGCCGCCGGCGGTCAGGGCAACACCACCGCGCTGGTCGGCACGCCCGAGCAGGTCGCGGAGTCGCTCCTCGACTACCACGACCTCGGCGTGACCACGCTCCTGATCCGCGGGTTCGACCCGCTGGCCGACGCCGTGGACTACGGGCGCGAGCTGATCCCGCGCGTGCGCGCCGAGGTCGGCCGCGCCGCGACCGCAACCGTCCCGCGGCCTGAGCATCCGCATGGCCGATCTCGTCGCCGTGGTGGGCAGCGTCACGCCGCCGGGCCGGCTGCGCCAGGCGATGGGCCACCTCGTCGAGGTGGCGGCGGCGCGGCCCGGGGCCACCGCGCGGCTTCTCGACCTGGCCGACCACCGTCTCTCGTTCGCCGACGGCCGTCCGCTCGAGGCGCTTCACGACGACAGCGCGCTCGTGGTGGAAGCGCTCGCGCGCGCCGACGCGGTAGTCCTGGCGAGCCCGGTGTACCGAGGCTCCTTCACCGGCGCGCTCAAGAACCTGCTGGACCTGGCGCCGGTGGACGCGCTCCGCGGCAAGCCCGTGGGGATCGTGGCGATGGGCGCCACGCTCCACCACTACCTCGGCGTGGACGGGCAGCTGCGCCAGGTGCTCGCCTGGTTCGGCGCGCTCGTCGCGCCCACGAGCGTCTACCTCGAGTCCGCCCACTTCGCGGAGGGCCGGCTCGCCGATCCGTCCGCGCACGCCGCCATCGAGGCCCTCGTCGCCACGCTCTTCGAGCTGACGGGCCACGCGGGGGCGAAGCTGGGGCCGCCGCCCCTCGCGTCGGGCCGCGGCTGAGCCCGGCCGCTCGCTCCGCAGTTGTGAAGGAATGCTGATTTCGACTTCGCCGGGCGGGTCAACACCGCGATGCTGCGTACACACGCAGGGCCGTCTCGGCACTCATTCACAATCCCGCAGCATCGTCCCGTGACCTTCCCGCCCGGCCTCCGGGCGCTGAACCACGCCGAGTTCCGGCGCTTCTACGCGAGCCAGCTCGTCGCGCAGATCGGGGGCTGGGTGCAGACGGTGGCGCAGTCCTGGCTGGTGCTGTCGCTCACCGGCTCCCCGCTGCGCCTCGGCCTGATCGGCACGCTCCAGTTCGCGCCGGTGCTGTTCCTGTCCATCCCCGCCGGCGCCATCGTGGACCGGCTGCCGAAGCGGCGCGTGCTCCTCGTCACCCAGGCCACCTACGCCACCCAGGCCGTCGGCCTCTGCGTGCTGGTGGCGACCGGCGTGGTCGAGTACTGGCACGTGTGCGCCCTCGGCCTCGTGGTCGGCATCACCAGCGCGTTCGACCAGCCCGCGCGCCAGGCCTTCGTCCTCGACCTGGTCGGCCGCGACGACCTCGGCAACGCCGTGGCCCTCAACTCCGCCGCCTTCAACGCCGCGCGCATCGTGGGTCCGGCGGCGGCCGGCCTCCTGATCGGCCGCTTCGGCCTCGCGCCCGCGTTCGCGGTGAACGCGGTGGGCTTCGCCGCCGTCATCGGCGCGCTGCTCGTCCTGCGCGACACGAGCCGCCCCGTGCCGCGCGGGAGCGCGAGCATCGTGGAGGAGATCGCCGAGGGGCTCGTCTACGCGGCCCGGACGCCGCTCGTGGTGCTGGTGCTGTCCCTCGTCACGGTGGTGAGCCTCTTCGTCTTCAACTTCACCGTGTACGTGCCACTCCTCGCGCGGACCGTGCTCGGGCTGGGCGCGGAGGGCTTCGGCTTCCTCATGGCGTGGCTCGGCGTGGGCGCGGTGACGGGCGCCTTCACGGTGGGCGCGGCGCGCCCGCTCCCGCCCGCCGCCCTCTTCACCGCCGCGGCAGTGGCGCTGGGCGCCCTCGTCGGCCTGTCGGCGGCGCGGCACTTCTGGGTGGCCGCGCCGCTCCTCGCCGTCACCGGGTTCGCCGGCATCATCCTGATGGCGGGGTGCAACACGCGGCTGCAGCTCGAGGCGCCGCCGGCCTTGAGGGCGCGGCTGATGGGCATCTACGTCCTGTTCACGGGCGGCGTGTTCCCCATCGGCGCCTTCCTGGTCGGCGCCGTGTCGGAGCGCTGGGGCGTCTCCACCGCCTTCCTCGCGAACGGCGCCGCCGGCCTCGTGGCCCTCGGCGCCATCCGCCTCTGGTGGCGGCGCCACCGTCGCCCGTGAACGTCGTGCCTCGCCGCTGGCCCGCCACGGCTCTCGGCCGGCGGGCGCTGAACCTCCTTTCGCCGGTTGACAGCGGGGGCGCGGGTCCCTAGCATCCCGCTCAGGCCGGCCGGGAGTGGCCGCGCGCGCCGCCGCGGCTCCTGTGCGCTGGAGGGCGCCGGCTCTCGATCGCGTCGACGTTGGCTATGCCCATCACCATTTGAGGAGGAGCGTTCATGCACATCACCGCGTTCACGAGAGCCGTTCTGGTCGCGGCGGCCGCCACCGTGGCGTTCGCCGGCCCGGCGCTCGCCCAGCAGCAGCCGCGGGTGCTCAAGATGCAGTCGGCGGTTCCGCCGTCGTCGACGACGCAGGACGCCTTCAGGTTCTTCGCCGACCGGGTCGACAAGCTGACCGGCGGCCAGCTCAAGATCGACGCCTTGCCGGGTGGGGCGATCGTGCCGCCCTTCGAGATCCTCGACGCGACCCACAAGAAGGTGATCGACGGGGCCTATGGCATCTCCTACTGGTGGTTCGGCAAGAACAAGGCGGCGACGCTGTTCGCCAACACGCCGGCCGGCATCGCCGGCATGGATGCCATCGACTTCATCGGCTGGCTCTACGACGGCGGCGGCATCGAGCTCTGGAACGAGTTCTATCAGAAGGAGCTCAAGATGAACCTGGTCGCGATGCCGAGCATCCCGCCGAGCCCGCAGGCGCTCGGCTGGTTCAAGCGTCCGATCAAGGACCTCGCCGACTTCCAGGGCATGAAGTGCCGCCAGACCGGCATCGTGGCCGAGCTCTACTCGAAGATGGGCATGGCCGTGGTCAACCTGCCGGGCGGCGAGATCCTGCCCGCCGCCGAGCGCGGCACCATCGACTGCGCCGAATGGGTCGGCGGCGTCGAGGACCTTCGCCTCGGCCTGCACACGGTGTGGAAGTACCACTACACGCCGGGCATGCACGAGAGCGCCTCGGTGGCCGAGCTCGCCATCAACAAGGACGTTCTGGGACAGCCTGACGGCCCAGCAGCGGGAGGCGATCCGGTCGGCCTCGGCGGAGACGTTCCTGCGCTGGTGGGCGACGTGGCAGAAGATGAACGCGGAGGCCATCGCCGAGTTCGTGGAGAAGCACAACGTCAAGCTCCTCACCACGCCGCCGGAGATCAACCGAGCGTTCCTCAAGACGTGGGACGAGTTCGCCGCGGCGGAATCGGCCAAGAACCCGTTCTTCAAGAAGGTCTACGATTCGCAGCGGGCCTACGCCAAGAAGGTGGTGCCGGCCAAGCGCTTCATGTTCCCGCCCTACGCCCTCCAGGCGGACCACTACTACCCCCTCCCCAAGTAGCCGCGCGGATCCGGGCGGGCAGGGTCGGGACGGCGGGAAGGGCGGCTTCGGCCGCCCTTCTCTTTTCGTCGGGGAGGATGCGCCGCCTATCGCACGGCGTGCGGCAGCCAGAGGGCGATCTGCGGGAAGAGCAGCAGCAAGGCGAGGACGATGACCTGGATCACCATGTAGTCGGCCATGCCCTTGAAGATGATGCTCAGGTTCCATTCCGGCACCACGTTGCGCAGGTAGTAGGCCGACATGGCGACGGGGGGCTCGAAGTAGGCCGTCTGCATGTTGACGGCGGTCAGGGCGCCGACCCAGATCAGCAGGTCCAGCTTGCTCAGGCCGAACTGGAGCTTCTCGATCACCGGCATGACGATCGGCAGGAAGACCAGGATGATCACGGGCCACTCGAACGGCCATCCCAGGATGAAGAAGATCGCCATGATGAGGGTCAGCTTCCAGAAGTCTCCCATGGGGAGCCCGAGCAGCGACTGCGTGATCACGTTCGCCGAGCCGAGCTTGGTGAAGACGGCGCCGAACACGTTGGACGCCATGGCCAGGAACACGACCATCGCCACCGTGACCATCGTGCCCATGGCCGCGTTGGTGGCCGCCTTGAGGTCGAGCCGGCCGTAGACCAGGGCGAGCAGGGTGGCGCCGAACGCGCCGCACGACGCGGCCTCGGTGGGCGTCGCGAGCCCGCCCACGATGGTCCCGAGCGTGAACCCGATCAGCGCGGCCAGCGGCGCGATGCCCAGCACGATGGCGCGGAAGTAGGGGCTGCGGACGTAGGGATACGCCGTGGCCATCGCCGGCACGAGCGCCGCGCCCGACACGGCCAGCGGACCGACGCCGACGGCGAGCGCCGGCACGCCCAGCCGGCCGAAGGCCGCGTCCGCCACGAAATAGACCATCACCATCAAGCAGACGAGGCCCAGCCCCACCACGGGAGCGCCGACCCGTTCCGTCGTCATGGCGTCGTAGGCGGCCTTGCGCTCGTCCATGGTCATGGCGGGCCCGAGCGCCGGGTTGATGAAGCTGCGGACCAGCGTGTAGATGATGTAGCTGCCGGCGAGCAGGAAGCCGGGACCGAACGATGCCGAGTAGAGCAGGTTGACGGGCACGCCCATGACCGGGCCCATCACGACCAGCATGATGCTGGGCGGAATCAGGATGCCGAGCGTGCCGCCGGCGGCGATCGCGCCCGCCGACAGGCGCGCGTCATAGCGGCTCTTGAGCATCATCGGGGCGGCCATGATGCCCAGCACCGTCACCGCCGCGCCGACGATGCCGGTGGCCATGGCGAAGATGGTGGCGGTCAGGATCACCGCCAGGTAGAGAGCGCCGCGCACCGGGGCGAGCAGGCTCCGGAGCGCTCCGAACAGCCGCTCCATGAGCCCGGCCTGCTCGGTCATGAAGCCCATGAAGATGAAGAGCGGCACGGCAGGAAAGATCTCGTCCTTCATCGTGCCCCAGATCTGGAGATAGGCGAGGTTGAACGTCTGCTCCCAGCCCAGTCCGAAGCCGCCGACGATGAGGGCGAGAAACAGCAGCGTGAAGGAGATCGGGAACCCGATGAAGATGATCCCGACCATGCTGACGAGCATCACGAATCCGAGGGTCTCGGCGCCGGTCATGTCCCTCAGACCTCGATCTTCTCGTGCTTGACCAAGAACTCGCCGACGCGCCACGCCCAGAGGCTCTTCATGAGCTCGGAGATGGCCTGCAGGAACAGCATGAAGGCGGTCAGCGGAATGACTCCGCGCAGCGGCCACAGGATCGGCGTCCAGGCGCCGGAGCTGGAGCGCTCGTCGATCGAGAACGCGTGGAAGAAGTCGTCGATCGAGATGAAGAACAGCACCGCCATGGTCGGCAGGAAGCACAGCAGGAGGGCCAGGCTGTCGATCATGCCCTTCGTCCGGTCCGAGAACTTCTCCCACAGCATGTCGGTGCGCACGTGGGCGCCCTTGAGCAGCGCCAGCGCCGACCCCAGCATGAAGAGGGTCCCGTAGGACATGGTCGTGACGTCGAGGGCCCAGATGGTCGGAGACTTGAGCACGTAGCGGGCGAAGACTTCGACGACATTGGCGAAGACCAGCGGAATGATCACGAGCACGAACAGGTAGCCGGTCACCTCGGTGAACTTGTCGATCGTGCGAATGACGGCCAGGTAGCCGCGGGAGGGCAGGCGCTTGGGGGCGGAGGGGCCGGTCATCGCGGTCGCAATGCTCTTTCCGGACACATCAGGGGCGATCCATCGAGCCCCCGCGCGTGCCCCGCCAGGAACGGCGGTGAGGCGTGCACAGCCCTAGTGACCCTCGCAGAGTACGGGAACGCCACGGGCCTCTACAGTCCCGCCGCTCGGGCATTGGTCTGATGCGCGAGGCTCACCAGTCGGCTGCCGAAGCGTCGCGGCATTCTACGTGGGGGTCCCCCTCCTTGTCCATCCATGGCGCGCCGCCGTGCCCGTCACTCCAGGCGCGGACGCTGGCGCGACCAGGGGCGGGCTTCCTCGAAGGCGGCGGCGGCCTGGAGGACGGTGAGGTCGGCGAAGCGGCGACCCACGATCTGAAGGCCGACGGGCAAGCCCGCCGCGGTGAAGCCGGCGGGCACCGAGGCCGCGGGCTGGCCCGTGAAGTTGAACGGGTAGCTGAACGAGGCCCACGGGATCCAGTCCCAGACGTGCTGGGGCCAGTGCTCGGGGTTCAAGCGGCCGACGGGGAACGCGGCGACGGAGAGCGACGGCGTGAGCAGCAGCGAGTAGGTCTCGAAGAGCGGGCGCACGGAGTCCCACAGCGCGATCTTCCTGGCCTTCATCTGGATGTAGCCCTCGAGCGTCACGCGATACCCGTCCTCGATGCAGGCCACGAGGCCGGGGTCCATGCGGTCGCGCCACTGCCCGAGGTACGGGCCGTAGTTGCCGGCCTCGTGGGCGGACCAGAGGCAGCGGATCATCTCGTGCGTGTCGGCGAAGCCGGGCTTCACCTCCTCCACGACGGCGCCCAGGTCGCCGAAGACGCGCGCGGCCCGCGCCGCGATCTCCGCCACCTCGGGGTCGACCCGCAGGCCGTCCATGTCGGGGCTCCACGCCACCCGCATGCCCGAGAGCGACGTCCGGAGGCGGCCCACGTAGTCCGCGGGCGCGCCCTCCAGCGACGTGCGGTCGCGCTCGTCCGGGCCCGCCATCACCGACAGCATCAGCGCCGCGTCCGCCACCGTCCGGGTCATGGGGCCGTTGTGGGTGGTCTGGTCGTTGTTGGACACCGGCCACTGCGGCACCCGTCCATACGACGGCTTGAGGCCGAACACGCCGCAGAACGCCGAGGGAATCCGGATGGAGCCCGCGCCGTCCGAGCCCTGGTGCAAGGGCCCGAGCCCGGCGGCGGCCGCCGCCCCCGCGCCCGCGCTCGACCCGCCGGTCGTCATCGCCGGGTTCCACGGGTTCCGCGTGACGCCGGTCACCGGGCTGTCGCCGATCCCCTTCCAGCCGAACTCCGGCGTGGTGGTCTTGCCAAGGAAGATCCCGCCCGCGGCGGCCAGGCGCGGCACGAAGGCGGCGTCCGCGTCGGGCACCCGGTCGGCGAAGATGAGCGAGCCGCCCATCGTGCGCACCCCGCGCGTGAACGTGAGGTCCTTGAGGGAGTACGGGATGCCGTGGATCGGCCCGAGCGGACGCCCCGCCATCACGTCGGCCTCCGCCGCGCGCGCCTGGGCCATGGCGGCCTCCGCGGTGAGCGTGCAGAAGGCGTTCACCCGCGGGTTGAGCCGCTCGATGCGCTCGAGCACCGCGCGCGTCAGCTCGACGGGCGAGAGCGACCGCGCGCGGATCATGGCGGCGAGCTCGGTGGCCGGCGTGTAGCAGAGATCGGTGGCGTCCATGTCGTCCCTCCGGTCACGTTGTGAAGACATGCGGATCTTGACGTCGGCGAGCGGGCCAACACCGCGATTCTGCGTACACGCGGAGTGCGTCTCCCATTCATGAATCCGGTAGGGGTCAGGGGCTCGGGGCCGGAGCGGCGGGCGTCCGCACGTGCTCGGGGCGGACGCCCATGCCGACCAGCCGGCCCGGGATGCGGCGAAGGATGGCGCAGCGGCCGAGCAGACGCAACGCGCGCGGCGGCGTGACGGGCCCGCGGCTCGCCAGCGTGCGGGAGATCACCGCGCGCTGCATGAAGAGCTGCAGGCGCTGGGTCACGCGCGTCGGCCACTCGCGGCGCCGCTGCACGCGCTCGAGGTCCTCCGGGGCGAGCCGGCCCTCCCGGAGCGGCCCGGCCAGGAGGTTGGCCGCGGCCACCGCGTCCTGGATGGCGAGGTTGATGCCGACGCCGCCCACCGGCGACATGGCGTGCGCGGCGTCGCCGATGCAGAGGAGCCCGGGCCGGCTCCATCGCGTCAGCCGGTCCACGCGCACGGTCAGGAGCTTCACGTCGTCCCAGCTCGCGATCTCCGCCCCGACGCGGTCGGCGGCGAACGGCGCCAGCTCGACGACGCTGTCGCGGAAGGCGTCGAGGCCGCGGCCGCGGATCTCATCGAGCGTGCCCTTGGGGATCACGTAGCCGCACTGCCAGTGCTCGCCGCGGTTCAGGAGGACGAAGATCCGCCCCACGTCGAACCGGCCCATGCTGGCGACGGGATCGTCGGCGCGCCGCGACAGGCGGAACCACAGCACGTCCATGGGCGCGCCGAACTCCTCCACGGGCAGGCCGGCCCGCGCGCGCAGCACCGAGGACCGGCCGTCGGCGGCCACCACGAGGTCGGCGCGCACCTCGAGCTCTCCCTCCGGCGTCCGGGCTCGCACCCCGACGACGCGGCCCGACGCCTCGACGAGGTCGGTCGCCTCCGCGCGCATGCGCAGGGAGAAGCCGGGGAACCGGCGGGCGCGCTCGGCGAGGAAGTTCAGGAAGTCCCACTGCGGCATGAACGCGATGAACCGGGCGCGCGTGGGCAGGCGCGAGAAGTCGGCGATCGGGATCATGAGCGCTCCGACCTGCGCGACGAGCTGCGGCACCTTCTGGTGGGGCAGGGCGAGGAACTCCTCGAGCAGGCCGAGCTCGTGCATGACCTCGAGCGTGGACGGGTGGATGGTGTCCCCGCGGAAGTCCCGGAGGAAGTCCGCGTGCTTCTCCAGCACCTCCACGCGGACGCCCGCGCGCGCGAGGAGGAGCCCCAGCATCATCCCCGCGGGGCCGCCGCCAGCGATGCAGCACGCCACGCGCGCGCCGGGCTCTCGCCCCTCGACGGCGGCCGTCACCGGATGCCCGCGGCCGCGGTCAGGCGCCGGATCCGAGGCGGCTCGCCACGTAGTCGCCGATCCGGTTGAAGTCCCGCGGCTGCAGGTTCACGAACATCAGCACCGCGTCGTCGCCGTTCATCTCCCACACCACGCTGGGGACGACGAGCGGCGGCCGCCCGGCCTCGAGGGGCAGGCGGAAGTCGAGGCGCTCGCCGGGGCCGAGCGGCAGCGACGAACGGATGCGCGCGCCGAACGCCGACAGGTCGCGGGTCTCGGCGGCGACGGGGCCCTCGCGCGGACGCCGCACCTCCACGGGGAGCGCGATGCGGAGCCGGGGCGCGCGCCGCCGCGCCTCCCCCGTTCGCAGGTGATTCGTCAGCCAGCGGGCGGCCGACTCGGGCAAGGAGGCGAACGTGAAGGCGACGCCGTCCAGCCCGGCGCGCACGACGGTGCCGTGGATGCGTAGGAGCTCGACGTGTCCGTCCACGTCGGGGAACGACAGCGTGAGCGTGCCGCCGAGGCCAGGCGTGATCGTCGCGGGCGCGCGCCCCTCGTCGGGACGCAGGCGCGCGCTCACCACCGACAGGTCGACGATCCGGCCGTCGAGTGTGACCCCCGGCGTCTCGAAGCGGGCGGACCAGTCGGCCCGGATCCGCTCGCTGCCCCGCCGGTCCTGGCGATCCGCGCTCATCCCGCCTCCGTCCTCCGTGGCCCGCCCACCCTTGACCGTCTCCGCCCCGGAGCATACGATCCCCGGAAGCGAATCCGGTCGGATCGGGCCCAGGGAAGATGGCGGGCCGGTCGAGGAACGCCTTGAGTCTGCCAGAACCCGCTCACCCGACGCCAGTGTCTGCCTCGACGCCTGCGGGCGGCGGCGCTCCCGCTCGCCCGGACGCGCCGCTCCGGATCCTCCTCGCCGAGGACTCCGAGGACAACCGTCTCCTCGTCCGGTCGATCCTGCGCGATCACGTCCTGGACGAGGCCGCGGACGGCGAGAGCGCGGTGGGGAAATTCACGAGCGGGCGCTACGACATCGTCCTGATGGACGTGCAGATGCCAGTGCTCGACGGCTACGCGGCCACCGAGGCGATGCGGGCGTGGGAGCGCGCGCAGGGGCGGCCACCCACCCCGATCCTCGCCTTCACCGCTCACGCCCTGCCCGACGAGATCCAGCGGAGCTTCGACGCGGGCTGCAACGACCACCTGACGAAGCCCATCCGCCGGGCCGCGCTCCTCGCCGCGATCGATCGGCACGTGCCTGGCCGCGCCGCGTCCGCCGGCCCGCCCGCGGGCCGGGCGGTGCGCCTCATCCTGGACGAGGCGCTCCGCGACCTCGCGCCCGGGTACCTGGACAACCGGCGGCGCGATCTCGCGCCCCTGGCCGCGGCGCTCGCCTCCGGCGACTGGGAGACGCTCCGCGTGCGCGGCCACAACATGAAGGGCACGGGCGCCGGCTACGGCTTCGACGCCATCACCGCGATCGGCGCCGCCCTCGAGGCCGCGGCCCGGGACCGGGACGGCGCGCGGGCACGCGAGCAGGTGGACGCGCTCGGCCGCTTCCTGGGATCGGTCGTGCTCGAGTTCCGGCCGGGAGCGGCCTGACCCCATGCGCGTGCGCTTCTGGGGCACCCGCGGCTCGATCGCCTCGCCCGGCCCGAACACCGTGCGCTTCGGCGGCAACACCTCGTGCGTGGAGGTGACGACGAACTCCGGCGTGCGCTTCGTGCTGGACTGCGGGACCGGGGCGCGGCTGCTCGGCAACGAGCTCATGGCGCGCGCGCCCAAGCCGCTCCGGCTCACGCTCCTGCTGAGTCACACGCACTGGGACCACATCCAGGGCTTCCCGTTCTTCGCGCCCATCTTCTCGCCGGCCACCCGCATCGACATCTACGGGCCCAAGGGGACGGGCCGCTCGCTGCCCCAGGTGATGGCCGGGCAGATGGAGTACACGTACTTCCCGGTGGAGCTCGGGCAGATCCCCGCCCAGCTCACCTACTTCGATCTCGAGGAGGGCAGCCACGGGATCGCCGACGCGCGGGTGGTCACCCAGTACCTGAACCACCCGAGCACCGCGCTCGCGTACCGCATCGAGGCCGACGGCGTCGCGCTCGTGTACGCGTGCGACCACGAGCCCTACTCGGGCACGCTCTGGCGCGGGGACTCCGCCCCCGGCTCCATCCACTCGATCCTCCACGCGGGCGATCGCCGCCATGCCCAGCTCATGGCCGGCGCCGACCTCGTGATCCACGACGCGCAGTACACGTCCGAGGAGTACCCGACCCGGAAGAACTGGGGGCACAGCACCGTCGAGTACGTGGTGGAGCTGGCCGCGGCCGCGGGATGCCGGCGCGTGGCCCTCACCCATCACGACCCCGCCCGCGACGACACCGCCGTGGCCGCCCTCGAGCTCGCGGGCCGCGAGGTGGCCGACGCGCGCGGCTCGTCCATCGAGGTGTTCTGCGCCTACGAGGGCTGCGTGCTCGACCTCGCGCCCAGCGACACGCCCGCCGCGGCGAAGGTGAGCACGGCGACGGCCCGCCACGGCGGCTCGCGCATCCTGATCGTGGACGACGACCCGGACCTGCGCGTGCTCGCCCGGCGGGCGCTCGACAAGGACGGCCACAGCATCCGCGAGGCCGCCGACGGCCACGAGGCGCTCGCCTCCATGTCGGAGTGGAAGCCCGACCTCCTCGTTCTCGACCTGGTGATGCCCGGGATGGACGGGCTCGAGGTGCTGCGCCGGCTGCGCGCCGACGCGGACACCGTGGCGCTGCCCGTGCTGGTCCTCACCGCGCACGGCGACGAGACGAGCACCCGCATCGGCTTCGACGTGGGCGCCACCGACTACCTGACCAAGCCGTTCTCGATGCCGCAGCTCGCCGCGCGCGTGCGCGCCTGCCTCGCCCGCACCGCGGGCTGAGACGGCGACGCGCTCCGGATGCTCGGGCCCGCCTGAGCCGCGCTCGATGCCCCGGGGCCCGGCGTTCGTCGGGACCGGAGCCTCGTGCCGTACACTGGTTGCCTGGTCGAACAGCCTGCCCAGGAGGCCATGCCATGACCGTCCGCTTCGATCCCGGCGCGCCCTACGATGTGGAGGAGACCAACGTCACCTACGCGCGGCCACGAGGCCAGGACCTGCTCGCCCGCGTCTACCGGCCGCGCGGCGAGGCGACCGACCCGCTGGCCGCCATCGTCGACGTGCACGGCGGGGCGTGGGCCCGCGGGGATCACACGACCGGGGCGGTCCACTGTCGCGCCCTCGCCGCCTCGGGTCTCGTGGTGGTCTCGCTGGGCTTCCGCCAGGCCCCCGAGCATCAGTACCCCGCGGCCAACGCCGACGTGGCGGCGGGCGTCCGCTGGACCCGCGCCCACGCCGGGCGTCTCGACGTGGACGCGCGCCGCATCGCGCTCCTCGGCAGCTCCAGCGGCGGTCAGGTGGCCCTGGCGGTGGGGCTCCGGCCCGGCTCGCCCGAGCATTCCGGCACCCCGCAGATCCAGCCCGACGGCGCGCCGGGCCTCGCCCACGGGCAGGACACGGTGGCGTGCATCCTCGCCCTGTATCCCGTGGCCGATCCGCTGGCGCGCTACCGCTACGCCCTCGGCCGCGAGCACGAGCCGCCCCCACCCTCGGGATTCGACGCCAAGCGTCTGATCGCCTCGCATCGCGCGTACTTCGCGGACGAGGCGGCGATGGCCGCGGCGAGCGCCACGCGCATCGTCGCCGAGGGCCGCGCGGCGGCGATGCCGCCGGTGTGGCTCGCGCAGCCCCAGCTGGACGACAACGTGCCCGCGGAGATCACCGAGGCCTTCCTCGACACCTATCGGCGCGCGGGCGGACGCATCGAGCGCGCGTGCTTCCCGGGGGCGCGGCACGGGTTCATCCAGCAGGCCGGGCCCGACGCGGACAAGTGCATCACGCTGATGCGCGACTTCATCGGCCGCCAGCTCTTCGGCCGCTGAGCCGCCGGGCGGGCAGCCCAGCGCAGGTTGAGCCGCAGCAGACGGCGCGCGTTGCCCTCGTAGATCTTCGCCTTGTCCTCGGCGCTCGCCCGCATCCGCTCCATCGCGGCGATGGTGTCGCGGATGAACCCGGGCCCGTGCTCGGGATCGAAGGGGAAGTCGGTGCCGAACAACACGTGGTCGGCGCCAAAGAAGGCGAGCCCCGACTCCATGGCGTGCCACGCCCCGAACAGCGCGGTGTCGCCGTACGCCCAGGAAGAGGACCAGCGCCACGAGCGCGGCGGCGGCGGCGATCACGGAAGCGCGGGGCTCAGTCGCGGACGAGGCGGTTCAGGAGCCAGCTCACCACGGACACGATGAGCGCGCCCAGCAGGGCGGCGCGGAAGCCGTGCACGCGGAAGTCGAGCTCCATGCCCTCGGCGATCCAGCTCGTCACGAGCAGCATCAGCGCGTTCAGCACGAAGATGAACAGGCCGAGGGTCAGCACGGTCAGCGGCAGGGTGAGGAAGAACAGCACGGGCCGGATGATGGCGTTGACGAGGCCGAAGATCAGCGCCACGAGGATGAGCGTGATCCACGCCCGCTGGCTCACCTGCCCGTGCGCGGCCGCCAGCTCGATGCCCGGCACGACCCACGCCGCGACGAACAGGGCGAGGGCGTTGATCAGGAGCCTCAGCAGGAGCGACATGGCCGATCCTCGCGCCCGCCGGGCGGGCGTGTCAGGACTGGGAACGAATCCTGTCGACCGAGGCGGGGCCGCCGGGGACCCTGGGCGCCGCCCGGGCCGACGGCCGCAGGAATCCCTCGACCTTGTGCGCGATGGGCCGGGCGGGATCGTAGAGCTTGCGCCACGGGTTGTCGCGGCCGGCGATCAGGTCGGCGATCAGGATGCCCGCGATGGTGCCGTGCGTGAGACCCATCCCGGTGTCGCCGGTCGCCACGTAGACGTTGTCGGCGTCGTCGGGATGGGACCCGATGAAGGCGAGGCCGTCCAGCGAGTTCATCCACGCGACCCGACCATCGGAAGTCCACGTCCTCCGCCATGGGGAACCGGTCCCGGACCCATGCCTCGAGCGCCTCGTATCGCCTTCGCCGTCGTCGGCCTGTCCCGCCGGATGATCCTCGCCTCCCACGATCAGCAGATCGTGCCCGAGCCGCCGGCGTCCCCCGCGCGCCCCGCGCGCACCCAGGACAGCCGCACGTAATGGTACGGATCATCGGTGTCCCAGTACAGCCCCTGCGGGATCGACCGGGTGGGCACGCGGACGCCGATCGCGTAGCTCGTGTACGCGGCCTGCTTCCGGTGGGTCCCGTCGAGGTTGACGATCGGCGTGTTGGTGGCGAGCACGACCGCGTCGGCCCTCACCGCCCGGCCCGACGAGACGCACACGGAAACCGTCGAGCCGACATCGAGGCCTTCGACGTGGACACGGCCGAAGATGCGGCCGCCGCCGCGCGAGATGGCGCGGGCGAGCCCGGACACGTACTTGAGAGGATGGAACTGCGCCTGGCCAGGGAAGACCAGGCACCGGCCGGTGTCGAACGGGAGGGGGGCCCGCGCGCGCCAGTGCACGCCGGTGAGCCCGGCCGCGCGGGCGGCCGTCAGCTCGCGCCCGAGGATATCGGGCGAGTCGCCGGGGGCCGGGAAGAGGTAGCCGTCCACGGTCTCGAAGTCGCAGGAGATGCGCTCGCGATCCACGGTGGCGGCGATCTCGGCGATGGCGGCGGTGTGGCTCCCCGCGGCCAGCCGTGCCCCCACCGTCCCGTGCAGCCGGGCGATGGTCTGGTAGTACGCGTCCATCGCGTTCGAGAGGTGCGCGGTGCTGCGGCCGGTCTCCCCGCCCCCGAGCGGCCCGTCGTCGAGCACGATGACCGAGCGGCCCTCGGCGGTGAGACGGTACGCGGTGGTCAGGCCCGCGATGCCCGCGCCGACGACGCAGATCTCGGTGCGAACGTCACGGGTGAGCGCGGGGCGCCCGACGACGTTGTACGTGGCCGACCACACCGAGGCGCTCTGTTGAGGGCCGGCGCTCGGGCGCTCGCGGACCGGCGCCTGGCGCGTGGTCGTCGGACGGCGCGCGCGTCCGTTCCCCGAGCCGGGCAGCCGGGGACGTCTCGTGCGAAGCGGCATGCCTTCGCCGCCCGCGCTCAGGACCGCCGCCGGCGCTCACAGGAGCGGGACGGCATCCGGGCTGCCCATGGGCTCTTCGGGGATCACGGCCGACTCGCGTACCGTCTCTCCGACGCCGTATCTGAGCTGGGTGGGCACGGACGCCTCCACCATCTCCGGACGGCCGTACGCCTCCGGATGCTGGTGACGGAAGCATCGATCCATCATGTCGGAAGCAGACCGCTTCATCTCGACCGTGATCTCCGGCATCGACCGCGTCATCTCGATCGTCATCTCGGGCATCGCCTCGACTCCTCCGCTGGCCCGGGCCGTCACGGGATGCCATCACCCGGAGCCACCTCCCTTTCGCGAGCAAGATGCGGGCCAGCGGCGATCCCTGTGACGTTCGACACTTGCGGATGCGGCCGAGGGTGAGCTGCTGCAAGGACAGCGAGACGGCAGGAAGAAACTACCGCGGCGCGCGGAGTCGCTCCTCAGCGCCCGCGGCAGGCCGGGCAGTCCAGGTCGTCCGGGCCCTGGTACACGGAGCGTGCCGCCGCCGCGGTGACGTAGCCATTGATGACGTCGTCCCGGACCTTCTCGGTGTTTCTCCGAGCCGGCGCGCCGAATCCGCCCGCGCCGGGGGCGCGGAGCACGATCAGCGAGCCGGCGGGCGCGGCGAAGGCCCCCTTCTCCAGCAGCTCGCGCTCGGCCCCGTCGAGGCCGATCAGCGAGATGCGCCCGGGCGCGCCCGCGCCGCCGCCGGCGAGGCCGAACGGCGCCGACTTGGTGCGCTCGAGGCAGACGCTCGCGTGGCTCGGGCCGCCCAGGATGCGCCACGCGCGCTCGACCGCGCAGCCGCCACGGTGGAGACCCGGGCCGCCGGAGTCGGGCACGATCTCGTAGCGCTCCACGCGCACGGGAAAGCTCATCTCGAGGATCTCGATGGGCGTGTTCATGGTGTTCGAGATCGCGCTCGCCACGCCGGTGATGCCGTCCTTGGTCGGGCGCGCCCCGAAGCCGCCCTTGATCGTCTCGTAGCTCACGTAGCGCGTCCCCGTCCGGTGGTCCACGCCGCCGAGCGTGAGGATGGCCGAGGTGCCCTGCGAGCACGCCATCACGCGGTCCGGGGCGAGCTGGGCCAGCGCGCCGAAGAGCATGTCGGCGACGCGGTGGGAGATCTCGTGGTTGGCGTACACGACGGGCGCCGGCGACACCGCGTTCACCACCGTGCCCGGCTCGGCGCGAAGCTCCACGGGCCGCCAGCAGCCTGAGTTCGGCGGCACGAGGTCGCCGGGATCGGCCACCATCTTGATGGCCGCGTAGATGCCGGAGGCGGTGACGGCGAGCGGCGCGTTCATCGGGCCGGGAACCTGGCCGTCGGTGCCCGTGAAGTCCACGAGGAGCCGGTCGCCCTGCTTGGTGACGCGCATGCGGATCCAGAACGGCGCGTCGTCCTTCTCTCCCTCCTCGATGATGCCGTCGCCGTCGCAGAAGTCCTCGAAGAACGCGGTGCCGTCGGGCAGGCCGGCGAGCATGACGCGCATCATGCGCTCGGAGTAGTCCATCACCTCCTGCATGATGGCGAGGAGCCGCGCCGCGCCGTGGCGGCGCGCCAGCTCGGCGAGCCGGGTGACGCCGCGGAGGTTGGCGGCGATCTGCGCGCGCAGGTCGCCCCGGCGCTCGTCGGGGGTGCGCACGTTGGCGAAGATGATCTGGTCCACGTCGTGGTTGAGGACCCCCGCGGCGTAGAGGCGCACCGGGGGCAGGCGCAGGCCCTCGCCGAAGATCTCGGTGGTCGCGCCGTAGCTGCCCGGGGTGGCGCTGCCGATGTCGGGCCAGTGGGCGCGCACGCACCCCCAGCCCAGCAGCGTCCCCTCGTGGAAGGCCGGCATCACGACGTTCACGTCCGGGAGGTGGCTCCCGCCGAAGTAGGGATCGTTGTGGATGAAGATGTCGCCCGGCGCCACCGCCGGCCACGCGCGGATGACGGCCTTCACGGCGAGCGGCATCGAGCCCAGGTGGATGGGCAGGTCCGGCCCCTGCGCCACCATCTCCCCCGCCACGTCGAAGAGGCCGCAGGAGTAGTCGCCCGCCACCTTGAGCAGCGGCGAGTAGGCGGTCTTGGCGAGCACCACCTTCATCTCCTCGGCCGCGCAGTACAGCGCGTTCTTCACCACCTCGAAGGTGGCGGGATCGATCCCGGACCTTGGCTCAGCCATGCGCGTCTCCCTCAGCCATGCGCGTCTCCCTCCAGGATCATGAACCCCTGGTCGTCCGCGCGGGCGCGCCAGCCCGGGGGAACGACGACGGTGCTGTCCATGGACTCGACGATCACCGGTCCCGCGTACGAGCGCCCGATCGCGAGCGCGTCGCGGGCGAGCACGTCGACGCGGACCGTCCCGACCTCCGTGAAGTGGGCGAGCCGCGACCCGGCGGGCGCGCCGCCGGCCGCGCGCCCGTCCCGGAACAGCTCGAGGCCGCCGAGGCGGCCGACCGCGGAGGCGCGGACGTTCACCACCTGGACGGGCTCGTCCGGGCTCGCGTGGCCGTACGTCATGCGGTGCTTGTCGTGGAAGTCCGCGGCCAGCCGCGCGATCGTCTCCACGGTCACGGGACCCGGCGCGACCGGCACCGTCAGCTCGTACGCCTGCCGGCCGTAACGGAGGTCCGCGGCGCGGCCGATCTCGCGGCGCTCGGGCGGCACGCCGGCCCGGTCCAGCATGGCCGCGGCGGCCGCGGTGAGCTCGCCCCACGCGCGCGCCAGGTCGGGCGCGCGCGCGGCGTCCAGCCGCGCGTAGAACGTCTTCACGTAGTCGCGCCGGAGATCGCTCGCCACGAGGCCGAGCGCGGAGAAGCCGCCGGGGACGGGCGGCACGATGACGCGGGGGATCTCCAGCTCCTGGGCCAGCCGCGCGGCGTGCACGGGCCCGGCGCCGCCGAAGGCCACCAGGGCGAAGTCGCGCGGATCGTAGCCGCGCTCGACGGAGACGATGCGAAGGGCGGCGGCCATCCCCGCGTCGACCACGTCCACGATGGCGGCGGCCGCGGCCAGCGCCTCGAGCCCGAGGGGCCGGGCGATGCGCGTCTCGATGGCCTCCCGCGCGCGGTCCAGGTGCACGGGCAGCGCGCCGCCGAGGAGCGCGACCGGGTTCAGGTAGCCCAGCACCAGGTCGGCGTCGGTCACCGTCGGCCGCTCGCCGCCGTGGCCGTAGCAGACGGGGCCGGGCTCGGCGCCCGCGCTCTCCGGCCCTACCCGGAGCGCCCCGCCCGGATCGATCCACGCGATGCTGCCGCCGCCCGCGCTCACCTCGGCCAGGTCGATCACGGGCACGCGGATCGGGTGCCCGGTGCCGTGCAGCCAGCGGCGCACGTTGCCCGCGCCGCCGACCTCGTACTCCGACGTGGTCTTGATCTCGCCGCGCTCGATCAGGCTCGCCTTCGCGGTGGTCCCGCCCATGTCGAACGAGATGACGTTGTCCACGCCGAGCCGGCGGCCGGCGAGGGCGGCGGCGATGACGCCGGCGGCCGGGCCCGACTCGACGGCCATGGCGGGCATGGCGAGGCCCTCGGCCACCGAGAAGACGCCGCCGCTCGACCCCATCACGTGCGGCGCGGGAAATCCGAGGCCGGTCACGGCGGACTCCAGGCGGCCGAGGTACGAGCCGAGGATCGGGCCCACGTACGCGCACACCGCGGTCGTGCTCGCGCGCTCGAACTCGCGCACCTCGGGCAGCACCTCCGAGGAGAGGTACACGGGGCGCCCGGGGAGCGCGGCGCGCAGGCGCTCGCCGATGGCGCGCTCGTGCGAGGCGTCGAGGAACGAGAACAGCAGGCACACCGCCACCGCCTCCACGTCGTGGCGCCGGATGAACTCGATGGCCGCGGTCCACCTCGTCGAGCCGGAGCGGCTCGACCACGCGCCCCTCCGCGTCGAGCCGCTCGGTGACCTCGAGGCGCAGGTGCCGCGGCACGAGCACGGCGGGGGCGTCCTGGAACAGGTCGTAGAGCGAGGCGCGCGCCGAGCGCCGGAGCTCGAGCACGTCGCGGCAGCCGCGGGTCGTCACCAGCGCGGTGCGCGCGCCCTTGCCCTCGAGGAGCGCGTTGGTGACCACGGTGGTCGCATGCGCGAGCCAGCGGACCTCGCGCGGGGCGATGCCGCGCCGGGCCACCGCGGCGGCGAGGGCGTCGAGCACGCCACGGGCGAAGTCGCGCGGCGTCGTGGGCACCTTCACCACGTCCATGCTGCCCGCCGTCTCCTCGACGAGGACGACGTTGGTGAAGGTGCCGCCGATGTCCACGCCGACCCGCCAGCTCACGCGTTCGCGCCCGCCGCGGTGGACAGGGTCGGGGCGACGCCCGTGATCCGCGCGAACCGGGCGGCGGCGCGGCGGCCGTAGGACGAGGCGTCGAGCCGGCCGACGGCAGGGCCGCCCCGCGCCGCCGCTCGATGCACCTCGGCCACGCGGATCAGCCCGCGCATGCAGGCCACCGCCTCGTAGTACTCGAGGGTCGACGGGTCGAACGACCGCCGGCGCCGGTAGCCGGCCAGGTACCTCCGGAGGAGGAGCCGCCGCGCCACGTCGATCAGGGGCCGGACGGCAGCGGGCACGCCGAGCACCTCGACAGGCGTCAGCTCCAGTAGCGCCTTCGTCGCCGCCACGTCGTAGGCGGGATCGCCGACCACGGCGTTCGGCCAGTCGAGCACGCCGGTGATCGCCCCGGCCGAGACCAGGATGTTGCCGGGGTGGAAGTCGCCGTGGCAGATGACCCGCCGCGCCGGCTCCGCGGGCCGGTGCGCGAGGAGCCAGTCCATCGCGGGCTCGAGGCCGGCGAACGGCGGACCGGCCACGCGAGCGGCGAAGTCCGCGAGGAGACCGCCGACCGTGATCACGTCACCGGCGCCCGCCGCATCCGTCGCGCGAACCACCGGGGCGGCGTCGAGGTCGTGGAGGCGGAGCTGCGCCGCGACGAGCGCGGGAGCGACGCCGAAGCGCTTGGCGTCGAGCATCGGACGCCCCGGCTTGCGCTCCATCACGAGGAAGGCCGCGCCGAGCGCCTCGGGATCGGCGCACGCGGAGAGCACCGCGGGGGCCGGATAGCCGAGCGCGGCCACGGCATCCTGGACCGCCCGCTCCCTCAGCACGCGCGTGGGCTGCGAGCGCGCGGCGAGGAGCCGGAGGATCAAGGGCCCGCGCGACGCCGGCGGGCCGCCCTCGAGCCGGAACGAGAAGATCTGGGTGTCGTACCCGCCACGGATGGCGGCGAGCGGCTCGGCGAGACGAAGCGCGGGCGCCTCCAGGTCGATACGCAGGTAGTCGAGGAGGCGACTCGACAGGTCCGGCAACATCACGGCGAAACCCGGCCGAGGACAGCCAGCGCGTCCAGGCTCTTCCGGTCGCGGACGGGAGACTTGGGCATGGGTGGATGGGCTGGCTCGCCTTCGCCTTGATCCGTCTGGTCGCCCAAAGTATAGCCGTAGACCAGCAGATCGAACCCGACGAGCGTTGGCCGCCGCAGCGCCGTCTCAGCGGGAGTCCATCGTGCCCTCACTTCCCGAACGGCCGGGGCATTAAAGGAACACGCCGCCGCGACTGTATCCGAATCCATTCAGTCATCGGTCGTCGCCGATTTGCCTTGCTCGACCCGAGTCATTCGTCTATGTTCGACACCCACGAACACAGGGGGGCCGCGAGCACATGGCCACTGTCGCCCTTCGATCGAGCCGCTCGCTGTCATATCCCACGGCGTCGCAATCAGCCGCTCGCCCACTTCGCGTGCGCGAAGTCGACTCGAGCGGCACGCAGAAGCCCGACTGCTCGACCGCGACCGGGCGGCCGTCCGCGCGAGACACTACAGTCGCCGCACCGAGAAGGCCTACGTCGCGTGGATCCGCCGCTACATCCTCTTCCACGACAAGCGCCTGTACGGGGCTGGAGCTCAGGCTGCTGGAGTGCTGCCGCCTACGCGTCCAGGACGTCGATTTCGGGACGAACCAGATCGTCGTGCGGGGCGGCAAGGGCGACAAGGACCGCGTGACGATGCTGCCGGCTGCGGTGAAACCGCATCTCGCGCGGCATCTGGAGCGTGTCCGCGAGCAACATCGGCGAGATCTCGAGAGCGACGCCGGCTGGGTAGAGCTTCCGACCGCCCTCGCCCGGAAAAACCCAAATGCCGGCCGGGAGTGGGTGTGGCAGTGGGTCTTCCCGGCGACGCGGACGTATGTCGAGCCGCTCACGCGCGAGCGTCGCCGCCATCACCTGCACGAGTCGGTCTTGCAGCGCGCGGTGAAGCACGCGGCCTGGCGCGCCGGGATCGCCAAGCGTGCGGGCCCTCATACCCTGCGCCATTCGTTCGCCACTCACCTGCTCGAGGACGGCCGGGACATCCGGACCGTCCAGGAGCTCCTGGGTCACCGTGACGTGTCCACGACGCAGATCTACACGCACGTCCTGAACCGCGGCCCGTCCGGGGTGCGCAGCCCGCTCGACGGGATGTTGGATGCGTGATAATCACGCCGTCCCGACCGGGATATGCGGCGCGCTACACGACATCCCCGCGTTGGATAGCACGGCCAGGGAGACCCGGCCAAGGATCAGTAAGGAGTGGGAATCACAGGACTGCAAGAACCCAGCCTGGAGGGTGCGACCGATGCTACCCGGCTCCGCGTTGCAGCCTCTGGGTCGCTACGCGGGTCCGCGTATCGCCGGACCGAATAGTAGTTGGGCGGATGGGCCCCCGCGTTCCGCGACGAGCCCCCGAAAGATGAGGCCCAGCGTAGAATCCAGGCATGGTCGAGCCCGAGATCTTGTTCGAGGCGCGCACGCCGCTCGGGTTCGTGGTCCGCATCACGCGGGCCCGGTGGGAGTTGATCGTCACGGTGAAGCATCCCGTGATGGCCGGTCGAGAGTCCAGCGTCAAGACGGCGCTGGAGAACCCGGACGAGGTCCGGCAGAGCCGGACAGATCCCAACATGCTTCTCTTCTACAAGGCCGAGGCTTCGCGACGCTGGGTGTGCGCCGTCACCAGGCAAACCGACGATGACGCTTTCTTGGTGACAGCTTATCCAACCGATGCGATCAAAGAGGGAATGCGCATATGGCCGAAGTAAGCGTGCTCTACGATCGGGAGGGGCGAACGCTCACCGTCTGGTTTAGCGATCGACGACAGGAACACGTCTGCGAGGAGACGGGCGACGAGGTGATCTTGATGAAGGATTCCACAGGACGCGTCATCGGTTTTGAGAAGCTCAACTTCTCCATCCCCGAAACCGACCGCCTCCGGGTCGCCCTTGAAACGACGCCCGCGTGATCGACCGCCCAACAACACGCTTCAGCAGTCGGCGCTTCGCGCCGCTGCTGAGCGTGCGCGTTCGGCGGACGGGAGATCGGTCACACCCCGAGACGACCGAAACGATTCGCGTGCTTGCCACGCCGACACCGACTCGCCTACCATCATCTGCATGGACTACCTGAGCCGGATCACGATCGATCCCGAGGTCCGCTTCGGGAAGCCCTGCGTCCGCGGGACCCGCCTGACGGTCGGGGATGTCCTGTCGTACCTGGCGTCGGGTATGACCGAGGACGACATCCTCGCCGACTTCTCGCAGCTGACGCGGGACGATATTCGTGCCTGTCTCGCGTTCGCCGCCGAGCGAGAGCGACGCATCCTGGGCATTCCCGCTGCCTGAACCCAAGCTTCTCTTTGACGAGAACCTTGCCGCAAGCTTGGCCAGCGCTCTCTCGGACCTATACCCGGACTCAGCCCACATCAGCGGCGTTGGACTCGCGGCTGCTCGCGACCGCCAAATCTGGATGTACGCTGCGGCAAACGGGTTCGTCCTCGTGACCAAGGACGAAGACTTCCATCGGCTGAGCGTTCTTCACGGCGCGCCGCCGAAGGTCGTCTGGATCGGCCTCGGCAACTGCTCGACGGACGATGTAACGCACCTCCTCCGGGCTCGGCACCGCGAGATCGTCCAATTCGTTGAGCACCCCGAGGCCACCTTTCTGGCGCTCGGGTGACGCTATCGACCGCCGAACAACCGGCTTGAGCGGACGCGCTACGCGGCCCGCCGCTGAACCGGAGTGTTCGGCGACTGACAAGCGGGCAGATGGGGCAAGTCACGACGTGATCGGGTGAAGCCGGGTGCCAAGGATCGCCGAGTTCTACGGAATCGCGATCTACATGTATTTTCGCGATCACGGCGTCCCTCACTTCCATGCGATCTACGGCGATCAAGAAGCGGTATTCGCGATTGAAGGTTTGCGGCTGCTCGAGGGGCAGCTCCCGCGACGAGCTCTTGCGCTCGTTCGGTCCTGGGGGAAAGGTTTCGGGAAATGACACTACACGGCGATGAGCTCCAACGGAACTGGGAGTTGGCGCGGGCCAACCGATCGTTGCAGCAGATTGCGCCTCTGGAGTGAGGAGCTCGGTCAATGAGATGGCGAGTCACCAAGGCTAAGGCGTGCGGACCCCATTCCGTGGACCTGACCTTCAAAGACGGGAGGCGCAAGCGGGTCAATCTGCTGCCCCTTCTCCAGGGGCCGGTGTTCCAGCCGCTGCGAGACCCCGCGTTTTTCGCGCGGTTGAAGCTCGATCCGCTGGCGGGAACTGTCGTCTGGCCGAATGGGGCTGACATAGCGCCCGAGACACTGTACGACCTCTCAGATGAGGCCAAGGGGAGAGCGAGAGGTCCATCGCCGAACAAGCCGCTTCAGCGGCCCGGTGCTCGCGTTGCTCGCTCCGGCCGCTGAGCGTGAGCGTTCGGCAGCGCGGGTACCCTCACCGCCCCGTTGAGCGGCTTGTGCTCCTGTATATCGTAGACGTATACTCGTGGCGTGGCGCTCATCCCCGAGTTCTTCCCTGACGTTGAGGGGTTTCAGTGGGATGAAGGTAACTCCTCGAAGAATTGGGCGCGACACGGGATTAGCCAGACAGAGGCCGAGCAGATCTTCGTCAACCGGCCCCTGGTAGTCATTGGCGATGTGGCGCACTCCGGTACCGAGACGCGGTATTTCTCTTTCGGACGGACTGACGGAGGGCGTCTACTGACCGTTGTCTTTACTGTGCGCGGTCAACTGCTCCGGGTGATCTCCGCGCGCCCGATGAGCCGCAGGGAAAGAAGAGGATATGCCCAAGCGACGCGACCGTAGCACGATCCCGGCATTTCGCTCCGAGGCCGAGGAACGTAGGTTCTGGGAGACTCACGACACCAGCCCGTTCGTCGATTGGACCAAGGCTCGCGTCGCCGTCTTTCCCAACTTGAAGCCATCCACGGAGACAATCTCCTTGCGGTTACCTGCCGCGCTCCTGGCGGAACTGAAAGCGCTGGCCAATAGGCGCGACGTGCCATATCAGTCACTGCTGAAGGTATTTCTCGCGGAACGGATTGCCCGTGAGACGGCAGCGGTCAGCGCGCCGCCGAACAAGCGCATGCAGCCGACGGCGCGCCCTGCGCGCCGCAGCTAATACGCCGCGTTCGGCAAGACCCGGAAGGGGAACCGCTGGTTGCGGATGGCGCTGTCGCGGCGGCTTTTCCTGACGCCGCAACGGTCAACCGAGCACTGCGTGCCCTGCTGAACGCCGTACCATCTCAGCGGGCGCGGCGGCGTAGCGCTGACTAACAACAGGCTGGAGCGGCCCGGCTCGACGCCGGCCGCTCAACACGATCCGCGTGCTCAGCGTCGCGCCCACGGGCTCCGCGACGAGGAGTACCTCCGGCTCAAGATTCTCCCCTGCATGCTGCCCGAGATCTGACCGTGCCATTGTCGCCACACGTCCCCGATTCACCCGCACGACTTCACGAAGAGCCCGTTCGGGAATGATCCGCGCCAGCGCGCACGGCGCGGGGGGACGGTCGTGACCGGGATGGCCCCGCCTCGTGGCATCATGGCGAGCTGGAGCGGGTCACCGAAGACATGCCGAGAGTCCGGGCGAGCGGGACCGACGTGAGCTACGAAGCCGCAGGCGGCGGGGCGCCCGTCGTGTGCCTCGTGCATGGCACCGGCGGCCGCGGCGGCGTCTGGATGAGACAGCTCGAGGGACTCGCCAACGTCGCCCGGGTCGTTGCGCCCGATCTGCCGGGCCATGGCCAGACGGGCGGCGCCCTCTGCCGGAGCATCGCCGAGGCCACCGCGTTCGTCGCGAGGTTTCTCGACGCGCTCGGCGTCGATCGCGCCGTGATCGGCGGGCACTCGATGGGAGGCGCGATCGCCCAGGAGTTCGCGCTCACCCATCCCGGGCGCGTGCTCGGGCTGGCCCTGGTGGGCACCGGAGCGCGCCTGCGCGTGCTGCCGCGGCTGCTCGAGCTGCTCGACACTGACTACCCGGCGGGCGTCGACCTGCTCATGCAGATGGGCGTGGGGGCGGGCGCGGCGCCCGCCCTCCGCGCGATGCTCCATCACGAGACGGCGGCCAATCCGCAGGCGGTGGTGGTGGGCGACCTCCGTGCCTGCAACGTCTTCGACGCGCTCGAGCGTGTCGGGACGATCTCGGCGCCGACGCTCGCCATCTGCGGTGAGGAGGATCAGCTCACACCGCCGAAGTACTCGCGGTTCCTCGGGGAGCGGATCGCGGGGGCGCGGGTCGTGATCGTGCCCGGGTCCGGGCACTACGTGCAGGTCGAGCAGCCGGACGCCGTCACGACGGCGCTGCGTGAGCTCGTGACGTCGCTTCCGGCGCCGGCGCCTCCCCCCACGGCGGGAGGAGGTCGAGCTCGCGCAGGATGAAGGCGTAGTCGAGCGCGATCTCCCGGAGGAAGTCGTAGCGGCCCGAGGCGCCGCCGTGCCCGGCGCCCATGTCGATCTTGAAGAGCACGGGCCGCGTGCCCGTCCCCGCCGCGCGGAGCTTCGCCACCCACTTCGCCGGCTCCCAGTACATCACCTGGCTGTCGTTGATCGCGGTGCGCACGAGCACGGCGGGGTAGGGCTGGGGGGCGATGTTCGTGTACGGGCAGTACGTCTTCATGTACGCGTAGAAGGCCGGCCGCTTCGGGTTCCCCCACTCCTCGAACTCGCCCACCGTCAGCGGCAGCGACTCGTCGAGCATGGTGTTGATCACGTCCACGAACGGCACGCGCAGGACGGCGGCGCGGGCGAGGTCGGGCCGCATGTTCAGCACCGCGCCGATGAGGAGGCCGCCCGCGCTCCCGCCCTCGATGACCAGCCGATCGCGCGCGGTGTAGCCCTCCCGGACGAGGGAGTCGACGACCGCGACGAAGTCGGTGAAGGTGTTGCGCTTGTTGAGCATGCGCCCGGCGTCGTGCCAGCGCTTGCCCATCTCCCCGCCCCCGCGCACGTGGGCCACGGCCACCGCCACGCCGCGCTCGAGGAGGCTCAGGCGGTTCGACGAGAAGTACGGGCCGTACGGGATGCCGTACGCGCCGTAGCCGGCGAGGAGCATCGGGACCGAGCCGTCGCGCGGGGCGTCCTTGGCGCACACCAACGAGATGGGCACGAGGGTGCCGTCGGGCGCGGGGGCGTGCAGGCGCTCGGTTCGGTAGCGCGCCGGGTCGTACCCGCCGAGCACCTCGGTCTGCTTCAGCAGGACGAGCCGCCGCGCGCCGACCTCCCAGTCGAACACGGACGGCGGCGTGATCAGCGACTGGTAGCGGAAGCGGTAGGCCGCGGGGTCGAACTCCTCGTTGGGCTCGGACTCCACGTCGTAGGTCGGCTCGGGGAACTCCACGTGGTGCGCGCCGCCGCCCTCGAGGGGCACGACGTGCAGGCGCGTGAGGCCGCCCGCGCGCTCGTGGACCACGTAGAAGCGTGCGAAGACGTCGACGTCCTCGATCATGACGTCCTCGCGGTGGGGGATGAGCTCCTCCCACGCCGCGGGGCGCGGATCGGCGACGGGCACGCGCACGAGGCGGAAGTTCCGGAGGCCGGCGCCGTTCGTGCGGACGAAGAACGCGCCGGGGTCGCCGGGGCCGGAGGTCCAGTGATCGAACGTCGTACTCGTGATCGGCCTCGCGGGGCGAGAGCACCGTCCACGGCGCGTCGGGATCGCCCGCCGGCGCGTAGCGGAGCTCCGCGGAGGTGAAGCTCCGGGAGCCCGCGAACAGCAGCGCGCGGCTCCGCGTACGCCCCACGTACAGCCGGAACACCGGGTCGGTCTCCTCGTACACGGGCGCGTCGTCCGTTCGGCCGAGCCGGTGCCGCCAGAGGCGGTACGGGCGCTTCGCGGCGTCCTCGGTGACGTAGAAGAAGACCTCGGGGTCGGCCGACCAGGCCACGGACGCCACGTTGTCGATGCGGTCGGGCAGGAGCTCGCCGGTGCGCAAGTCCTTGACGTAGAGCGTGAACTCGCGGAACCCGGTCACGTCGGTGGTGTAGGCGAGGCGGTGGCCGTCGTCGCTGACCGCGTACGCGCCGACGGCCAGGAACGGGTGGCCCTCGGCGAGGCGGTTCAGGTCGAGGGTGATCTCCTCGGGCGCGTCCAGGCTCCCGGCGCGCCGGCAGAGGATCGAGTACTGCTTCCCCGTCTCGGTGCGCGAGTAGTAGAAGTAGCCGTCCTGCCGGTAGGGAACGGAGGAGTCGTCCTCCTTGATCCGGGCGAGCATCTCCCGGTAGAGGTCCTGCTGGAAATCCTCCGTTGCGTTCAGGACTTGCGCGGTATAGGCGTTCTCGGCCTGGAGGTGGGCGATGACCTCCGGATCGGTCTTGTCCCGGAGCCAGTGGTAGTCGTCCTCCCGCCGGTCGCCATGGACGACCTCGATCTTCGGGATCCGCTTGGCCACCGGGGGGCCCGGACGGTCGATCACGCGCTCATCTCTCCAAGGTCCTCACCATACACCTCCCGGTACGCGTCGCGAGCCGGCGCGCCGGCTCAGCAGCCGAGCTGCCGCGCGAGGTCCTGGAAGTCGGTGGCCACCACGTCCCAGTCCTTCTCCGCGCGCAAATCGGTGGTCTGCTTCGGGCCGTGCTCGGTGGGCCGGCAGACGAAGGCGGTGCGGAGCCCGACCCCGCGCGCCGCCCCGAGATCGCCGTTGTGGGCGGCCACCATGAGGCACTGATCGGGACGCAGGCCGAGGAAGTCGGCGGTGGCCAGGTAGCACTGCGGATCCGGCTTGTAGTGGCGCGCCGGCTCCGCGCCGAGGATGGCGTCCCACGGCAGGCCGGCCCGCTTCGCCATGTTCACCATGAGCGCCACGTTGCCGTTGGATAGCGTGGCCAGGACGAAGCGCGCGCGCAGGCGCGTGAGCCCGGCGACCGCCTCCGGCCACGGATCCAGGCGGTGCCACGCCCGGTTCACGTGGTCGAGGTCGGCGTCGGAAAGGCCGGCGATCCCGAACTCGGGCAGGAGCTTCTCGAGGCTCATCCGGTGCAGGTCGTCGAGACGCGTCCACGGCAGGTCGCCGCTGCGCACCCGCTGCATCGAGGGCTGGTAGAGCTTCCGCCACGCCACCGCGAACGCCGTCCAGTCCGCGGAGAGCCCGCGCTCCCGCCCGAAGGCCTCGAGGTCGCGCGCGATGCTGGTGCGCCAGTCCACGACCGTGCCGAACACGTCGAAGGTCAGGGCCTTGACCGATCCGATGTCCATCCCGCCCCCTCTCCCACCGCGGGTCGTACGGCCGCGCCGCGCGGCTCGGGTCCCCGCCGGGCCCCCACAGTACCACCGGAGGCCGTCCGGCCTTGGAGGTAGACTGCGCCTATGACCGGCGGCCGACTCCGGACCGCCTGGGGCCAGGCGTGTCGAGACGTCCGGCACGCGGGAGCGCTGTTCCTCGCCCGACGGCTCGCCCGGAGGGCGCTCGCCCCCGCCTGCGCCTGGCGGACGCTCTGCTTCTACGAGCGCGACCTCTCGGCTCCCCTCCCGGCCTTCCAGGCCAGGATCCCCGTCGACGCGTCGCTCTTCTGAGGAGGACGGCCACCGGGCACGAGGACGATGATGTAGTATTTTCGGGAAGATGAGATAGATCGACGACCCCCGAAAGGAACCCCATGGCTCACCGCGGGATGAAGTTCGGCATCTTCCTCGCTCCCTTCCACCGTGTCGGCGAGAACCCGACGCTCGCCATCGGGCGGGACATGGAGCTGATCGAGTGGCTCGATCACCTGGGCTACGACGAGGCGTGGATCGGCGAGCACCACTCGGCGGGCTGGGAGCTGATCGCCTCGCCGGAGGTCTTCATCGGCGCGGCCATCGAGCGCACCCGCCACATCAACCTGGGGTCCGGCGTCACGAGCCTGCCGTACCATCACCCGCTCATGGTCGCCAACCGGTTCGTGCAGCTCGACCACATGAGCCGCGGGCGGACGATGCTCGGCGTGGGGCCGGGCGCGCTCGTCTCCGACGCGTACATGATGGGCATCGAGCCCGTGACCCAGCGCCAGCGCATGGACGAGGCGCTCACCGCCATCATGGACCTGCTCCGCTGCGAGGAGCCGGTGACCATGAAGACGGACTGGTTCGAGCTGCGGCAGGCGCGCCTGCACCTGGCGCCCTACACCGCCCCGCACTTCCCCATCGCGGTGGCCAGCGTGCTGACGCCGGCGGGCATGATCTCGGCGGGCAAGTACGGGCTCGGCGTGCTCTCGCTCGGCGCCGGCCTGCCCGGCGGGCCCGAGGCGCTGGCCGAGCACTGGAAGATCGCCGAGGACACCGCCGCCGCCCACGGCACCGCCATGGACCGCCGTGACTGGCGCCTCGTCGTCAACGTGCACCTCGCCGAGGACGACGCGCTCGCCCTCCGCCAGGTTCACGCGAGCGAGCGGCACGAGACCGTGACGTACTTCGAGGAGACGCTCGGGCGGCCCCCCGGCCGGTCGGACGATCCGCTGCGCGACGGCATCAGGATGGGCACCACGCTGGTGGGAACGCCGGAGACGGCGATCAAGGGCATCCAGCGCCTCCAGGAGCTCTCGCGCGGCGGCTTCGGCGGCCTCCTGTTCCGGGCCCACGAGTGGGCCACGCGCGAGGAGACGCTCAAGAGCTACGAGCTGTTCGCGCGCTACGTCATGCCGCGCTTCCAGGGCTCGCTCGACACCATCGCGGACTCCAACGAGTGGTGCCGCGACAACCGCCGCACGATCTTCGGCCCCAACGTGCAGGCCATCCAGAAGGCGTTCACGGACGCGGGGCGCGAGGTGCCGACGGAGTTCATCATGACGCGCACCAGCGGCGCGCGCGACTCCGTCCCGACGCCCCGCCCGACTGTTCCCTGACCCGGCCGCGCCGTGGGAGCGCGGCGCCCGGCGTTCGCTGCTCGAGGCGTGGATGAACCGGTTCGCCGAGGTCGGCGACGACACCGAGGGAGGACGGCATGGCCATCGCGACTGAGCACTATCGTGCGTACGTTCCCCGGCCCTTCACCGCCGCGGAGCGCGACACGACGACGATCCTGTTCGGCGGGCTCCACTGGCGCATCGAGCGCATCCTCCAGGCCGTGCTCGAGGCCAAGGGCCTGCGCGCGCAGGTGCTGCCCGTCGCCACCAAGGAGGATCTGCTCACCGGCCGCGAGGTCGCGGACATCGGCCAGTGCTGCCCGACCAGCTTCACGACGGGGAACCTGGTCAACTTCCTCAAGAAGGAAGCGAAGCAGATCGGGGCGGAGGAGGTCTCGAAGAAGTTCGTGTACCTCACCGCGGGCTCCTGCGGCGCCTGCCGCTTCGGCCAGTACCACCAGAGCTACGAGCTGGCGCTGCGCAACTCGGGGCTCGGCGCGTTCCGGATGTTCCTGATGGCCCAGGACCAGATGGACCAGAAGGACCAGATGGGCGACGGCCTCGACCTGGACCTGCCGATGACGCTCGGGTGCCTCTGGGGCATCTTCTGCACCGATCTCGTGCAGGACCTGGAGTACCAGGTGCGCCCCTACGAGGTGACGCCGGGGCAGACCGACGCGGTGGTGAAGGACTGCGTGGAGTACCTCTACGAGCTCTTCCGCGCGCGTCCCCGCTACGGCACGTGGCGCTCGCTCGGCTGGCACCTCACCACGCGCTACTTCACGCGCGCGATGCGGGAGATCCGGCGCCGGTTCGACGCGATCGAGGTGGATCGGCTGCGCGTGAAGCCCACGGTCAAGATCACCGGCGAGTTCTACCTGCAGACGGTGGAGGGCGATCCCAACTACAACATCCATCGCTGGCTCGAGGCCGAGGGCGCGGAGGTCTATCCCGCGGCCATCACGGTGTGGATGGACTACCTGCTGCGCCTCGGGCTCCAGCGCTTCGAGGACTACTCGGGCATCGAGAAGGGCGCGCGGTGGAAGCTGAGGGCGGGCCGCGCCGCCCAGGCCATCTACCGCTGGACCTACGCGCGCCTGCGCCGCGCCATGGGCGACCTGCCCCACGAGCTGCCGCACCAGCTCGAGCTCCGGCGGCTCGCCGCGCCGTGGTTCAACAGCCGCCTCGACGGCGGCGAGGGCGACATGCTGGTGGGCAAGGCCCTGTGGGCGCACCACCGGAAGAAGGCCCACATGATCTGCGAGCTGTCGCCCTACTCGTGCATGCCCAACACGATGAGCGTGGGCGCGATGGCCGGCGTCATCGGCCGCCACCCCGACCTCCTCTACGCCCCCCTCGAGATCAAGGGCGACGCCGAGGTCCACGCCCTGTCGCGCTGCCAGATGATCCTCACCGAGGCGAAGAAGCGCGCCCAGCGCGAGTTCGACGACGTCCTCGCCCGGACCGGCCTCACCGTGGACGAGGTCCGCGACTACGCGGAGCGCCATCCCGAGATGAAGCGCGCGACCTACCACGTGCCGCACACCGGCGAGGCCGCCGGCACCGCGGCCTGCTTCGTGCTCCACGTGGCGCGGCGCATGGGCCGCCGCGCGGCCGCGGCATGAAGCTGGTCGGCGTCAACGTCGGGTCCACCACGGTCAAGGCGGCGGTGGTGGAGGACGGCCGCGCGGGCTGGCAGGACTACCAGCGCCACGGGACGCGGCAGGCCGAGAAGGTCCTGGAGTTCCTCGACCGCATGGAGGCGGAGGCCGGCCTCACCCCCGGGCGCGACCGCGTCTTCTTCACCGGCTCCGGCGCGGGGCTCATCGCGCCCCTCGTGGGCGCGAAGGCCATCCAGGAGGTCGTGGCGGTGGCGGCGTGCGTGGAGCGCCTCCATCCCGGCGTGCGCTTCGTCTCCGAGATCGGCGGCGAGGACATGAAGACGATCTTCTTCACGCCGGCCGGGACGGGCACCGGGGATACGGGGAAGTCCAAGCAGGTCTACATGCAGTCGGCGTGCAGCGGCGGCACCGGCACCTTCATCGAGAAGACGGCGCGCAAGCTCCAGGTGACGGGCGAGCAGCTCGCGGCCATGGCCTACGCGGGCATGAGCCTCCACAAGATCAGCTCCAAGTGCGGCATCTTCGCGGAGACCGACGCGAACACGCTGGTGAAGACCGGCGTGCCCGTCGAGGAGATCATCGCGAGCCTCTTCGAGGCCGTCGTCTACCAGAACCTCGCCACGCTCACCAAGGGCAACACGCCGCTCCCCGAGGTGCTGCTCCTCGGCGGGCCCAACCTGTTCTTCGCCGGGCTCCAGGAGGCGTGGCGCCACCACCTGACGAAGCTCTGGGCCCAGCGCCGCGTCGAGCTGCCCGAGGGGCGCGACCCGGCCTCGCTGATCACCGTGCCCGCCGAGGCGCTCTACTACGCCTGCCTCGGCTGCGTGGAGATCGGGGGCGCCGAGGCCGCGGACGTCGGCGTGTACCAGGGGCGCGACCGGCTCCGCTGGTGGATCGACGAGGGCCAGCACGAGGAGAAGGCCAAGGCGGGCGCGCGCGGCCTGATCGCGGGATCGGGCGACCTCCGCGTGTTCACCGAGGCGTACGCGCAGCCGGCCGCGGGCGCCGGGGCCGCCGCGGCGTGCTCGCCGGCGCAGGCCACCCAGGTGCTCCTGGGCTGCGACTTCGGCAGCACCACCGCCAAGGCCGTGGTGCTCTCGCCGGAGCGCGATCTCCTCTTCAGCTGCTACGCGCTCTCGAAGGGCAACCCCATCGAGGACGCGCAGGCCCTCTTCCGCCAGGTGCGCGAGGCCGGCTTCACCGACGTGGCCGGGCTGGCCCTCACCGGCTACGGCAAGGACCTGCTGCGCGACGTGCTCGGCGCCGACGTGGCGGTGGTGGAGACGGTGGCCCACGCCACCGCCGCCCTCCACTACTACTCGGACGCCGACGTGATCTGCGACGTGGGCGGCACCGACGTGAAGATCATGATCCTGCGGCAGGGCACGGTGGCCGACTTCCGGCTGAACTCGCAGTGCTCGTCGGGCAACGGCGCGTTCCTCCAGGGCGTGGCCGAGCGCTACAACGTGCCGCTCGAGCAGTACGCGGATCGCGCCTTCGAGGCCAAGGCCATGCCCGCGCTCGCCATGGGCTGCGGCGTGTTCCTCCAGTCCGACATCGTGAACCAGCAGCGCAAGGGCTGGTCGGCCGAGGAGATCATGGCCGCGCTCGCCGCCGTGCTGCCCGTCAACGTGTGGATCTACGCCGGCCAGCTCCAGAACCTGCGCGCGGCGGGGCGGAAGTTCGTGCTCCAGGGCGGCACGCACCGGAACATGGCGGTGGTGAAGGCGCAGGTGGACTTCATCAAGGGCAAGGTCCCCGAGGCGGAGGTGGTGCTGCACCCGTACTCCGGCGAGGCGGGGGCCATCGGCGCCGCGCTCTGCGCGGCCGACTGGCGCGCCGCGGGCGGCGACACGCGCTTTCGCGGCTTCGACACCATCGAGGCGCTCACCTACACGAGCACGACGGCGGCGGAGACGGTCTGCAAGTGGTGCCCGATCAACTGCACGCGCACGTTCATCGACGTGAAGCTGCCGGGCGCGGCGGGGCGGCCGTGGAGCAAGCTGCCGCTCGCCCCCGGCCACGAGCGGGTGATCAGCGGCAACTCGTGCCCCAAGGGGCTGGTGGAGGACGTGACCGAGCTGCGCGTGGTGAAGGCCAAGCTCGAGGAGGTCAAGCGTGGCTACCCTAACGTTGCCGAGATGGTTCGCAAGGACGCCTTCCGCCTCGTCCCCGCCGGAAACGAGGTCGTCGCGGAGTAAGCTGCGCGTCGGCATCCCGCGCGTCCTGAACCTCTGGTCCACCCACCAGTTCTGGGTGGCGCTCTTCGGGGAGCTCGGCATCGAGGGGCGGCGCCTCGTCTTCTCCGGCGACACCTCGGAGGAGCAGGGCCGCCAGTTCGGCAAGGGCCGCGGCACCGTCGACTGCTGCTACCCGGTGAAGTGCATCTCCGGCCACTACGGCGAGCTGATCTTCGGCCAGAAGGAGAAGCTCGACATCCTCTTCTCGCCGATGATCTACAACCTGCCCTCGTTCCTGTCCGGGCACGTCGCCAAGACCCTGGCCTGCCCGCGCGTCATGGCCGCGCCCGAGAACATCCGCGCCGGCTTCGTGAAGGAGCGCGACGTGTTCGCCGAGCAGGGCATCCGCTACGTGGCGCCGCTGGTGTCGCTGGACGAGCCGGCGCTCGTGCCCAAGCAGCTCTACGAGGGCCTGCGCGACGCGCTGCCCGGCCTCACCCCGGCCGAGATGGCGCGCGCGGTGGCGGCCGCCTTCCAGGCCCTCCACGCGTTCAACGCCCGCCTGCGGGCGAAGTCGCGCGAGGTGCTCGAGTGGTGCGCGCGCGAGGACCGGGCGTGCCTGATGGTCCTGGCCCGGCCGTACCACATGGATCCGGGCATCGGCCACGAGATCGAGGTGGACCTCCAGGCCTACGGCTACCCGATCCTGTGGGCGCAGTACGCGCCGACGGACGCCGACCTGCTGGACTGGGCCTTCGGCGAGGACGTGCGCGCGGGCCACATCAAGTCGCCCTTCGACATCCGCGACGTGTGGCCGTCGTCCTACAGCTCGAACACCAACGAGATCCTGTGGGGGGCGAAGCTCGCGGCGCGGCTCCCCTGGGTGGCGTGCGTGGTGCGGCTGGCGAGCTACGAGTGCGGGATGGACCAGCCCACGTACACGCCGGTGCAGCAGATCGTCGAGCGCTCGGGCACGCTGTTCTTCTCGTTCCAGGACCTGGACTCGACCAAGCCGGCGGGCTCGGTGAAGATCCGCGTGGAGACGATCACGCACTACCTGGAAAAGTACGCGCGCGGGATCATCGAGAAGAAGAAAGCGGCGATGCCCGCGGGCTGCCCGCTGGTGACGCCGGCGAGCGCGCCCGCCTGACGCGCGGGCCGGCCCCCGCCGATCGACGAGGGGTCGATCGGCTCCCGACCGAGTCGCTTCGCGTCCCCGCTGCTCCGCCCTAGTCCAGGTCGGAGAACACCGCCGGCACCGGCTCTCTCGAGCCGCTGCGGCGGTGGATCAGCTCGCACCAGGCGCGGTTGTCGCCGCCTCCCGCCTCCGCCGTGCCCGACAGGATCGCCTCGGTGTTCACGCGCAGGTCGTCTGTTCCCTCGCGGTCGGGAACGTGCGCGGCGCACCATTGCACGTCGAGCATCTCTCGGAGGACATCGGCATGCGGCTCGCACCCTGGGCAGTACGCGCGGGGAACCGAGGGCTTCTCAGGAGGGAAGTCCATCACGACCCGGGCCGGAAAGGGACCCGAAGACGGTGTCCATCCGCCCCCAGTCTACGCGCGGCTCATCCGGAACGAAGCAAACTTCGTTCGCGACCATGCCCGTCGCCCTCCTCGACCGTGCGTCGTCACGCTGACCCACGGCGCGATCATCGGTCGCCGCGGCCCCGGGGGCGCGACGCCCCCGGCTCGCGATCCGCGCCGCGGCCCGCCGGGCGCTCGCCTCGCTGCTCGATGGCGGACGCCGGCGCGGGTCGGGCCGCCGGCGGCGCCTGCGGGTTGCCGATCCGCTGACCGGGCGCGATCCTGTCCGCCCGCTCCTGGCGAGGGGCCGGCGCCGGGGCCTCGATGCGCGACGCGGCCCGCTCGCGCTCGGCCCGCGGGTCCGGTCGCTCGCTTCGGTCCTTGCCTCGCTGCTCCTGCCGCTGCTGCGGCGGCGGCTGCTGCCGCTCCTCGCGCTGATCGGCGCCCTTCGGAGGCGGCGGCGCCTGCGGAGCGATCTGGGGCTGCGGCGGGCCCGGCTGCGGCGGCCGCGCCTGCCGCTGCTGCTGCGGGTGCTGCTGGAGCTGCTGCCGCTGTTCCCGCTGATCCGGACGCTCGCTCTTCGGAGGCGGCGGCGCCGGCGGAACGACCTGGGGCTGCGGCTGACCCGGCTGCGGCGGCCGTGCCTGGCGCTGCTGCTGTGCTGCTGCTGCTGCCGCTCTTCCCGCTGATCCGGACGCTCGCCCTTCGGAGGCGGCGGCGCCGGCGGAACGACCTGGGGCTGCGGCGGACCCGGCTGCGGCGGCCGCGCCTGGCGCTGCTGGTCCTGCCGTTGCTGCTCCTGGCGCTGCTGGTCCTGGCGGCGCACCGGGGCCGGATCGTTGGGAATCGCCGAGCGATCGTCCTTCGGCTCCGGGCGCGCGTCCCTGGGCGCCGGCGCCTGGGGCACCGGCTGGGGCACGGGCGGCGGCGTCTGACGCACGCGCCGATCCGGCTGCGTCGTCGGCTGATCGTCCTTGCCCTGGCCGGGGCGCCGGCCGCGATCGCCGCGGTCCGGCCGCTGGCCGTCGTCGTCGCGACCCTTGCCCATGGCCGGAGCGCCGGGCGTGCCCGGAGCTCCCGGCGCCGCGGGCGGCGTCTGGCGCTCCGCGCCCGGCGCCCTGGCCTGATCGGGATCCGGGCGGCCCGACCGCTCGCCGCCAGGACGCCCAGGCTGGGCGGGCTCGGCCGCGCGCTCGCGTCCGGGAGCGCCCTTCACCGGCAGCACGCGCGGCGCGGGCGCGTTCGCGCGCTCGGGCTCGAGGCCCTGAGCGCGAAGCGCCGGCGTGTAGTCGCGTGGCGCGCGCGTCGCCACGACGGGGCGCGACTTCACGGCGTCGGGCGGCCTCTCCGCCCGGCCGGTGGCCGGGGTCATGCTGGCCGCGACCGGCCGCGCCTCCAGCCCGCCGCGCACCGGCGAGAGCTGCCGCACGTCGTCCCGCTCGAGCCGAACCGGCCGCACGTGCCCGTGGCCGAAGCGGTCGGCGGGCACGCCCACGACGGCGTTCGTCACGTTCACGTTCCGGTACACGTTGATGTTGGTCACGTTGACGGTCGTGTGCTGGTGGACCACCACGTTGTTCACGACACGCGGTCCGCCCCAGCCACCCCAGTACGGCCGACCCACGAAGCCCGGGCGACCCCACCACGGGATGACCGGCTCGCCCCAGGCGAGCGGCGCCCACGCGAGCGGCCGGCCGATGCTCACGCGGACCGGGCCACCGAGGAACACGACGAGGGCGGGAGAGTAGACCGGACGCACCACGATCGGGCCCGGCGCCCACGCCCAGTAGCTGCCGACGTAGACCCAGCGCCCGTAGTGATACGGCGCCCAGCCCCACGGCGCGTCGTCGAGCCAGGTCCACCCGTAGCGGGGGTCCCAGATCCAGCGCCCCGTCGTGTACGGTGACCAGCCCGACGGGACCCCGGAGGGCACCCAGACGTTCCCGTAGGTCTCCACCGGGCGCCAGCTTCCATGCCGGTCGAGGTCCGCCGCGCCGTAGACGCCCGCGCCGACGTAGCGGACGCTCGCCGACTGGGCGAGGGCGTCGGTGCGCTGGTCGTTCCAGCGGTCCCACGCGGTGAGCTCGGGCGCGGCGACGAGCTGCACGCGCGCCCCGTCGGCGCCGTTGACCACGACCTGCTGGTTGGCCGCCAGCGTCGTCGCGGTGCCGCTCGCCGGGATCACGCTCGCCTGCCCCGCGCGGTGCGCGCGGAACGTGGTGGAGTCGTCGCCCACGTCGAGCCGGTAGTAGCCGGGCGCGGTCCACGGTGAAGGCGGCGTTCGGGGTGGCCAGCTCGAGCGCCTGCCCCGGCGCCATCTCCCGCACGTCCACGCCCACGTGGCCGGCCGTGACCCGGAACTGCACGAGGTCGTCGTCCTGGTCGTCGAGCCCGATCTGCGTTCCCTCGGCCGCGCGCAGGAACGCGCGCGGGCCCACCTGGATCTCGATCGTGGTGCCGCGGCCGGCGTAGAGGACGTCGCCCGGGGCGAGCGGCGTGTTCACCTTGGCCGGCGTCCAGTCCTCGGCGCCGGGACGCCAGAAGGAGACCTCGCCGCCGTGCACGTAGCTGAGACGCGGCGGCGTCTGCTCCGACTGCGCCTGCGTCTCGCCCGGCGGCGCGGGCGGGGGAACCGCGCCCGCCGCGGGAGGAAGCGGAGGCGGCGGCGGCGGATCCGCCGCCCACGAGAAGATCGAGCCCGTCACGGTCGTGCACAGCACCAGGAGTGCGGCGACGATCGATCGTGCGTTCATGAGTCGGCTCCATTCCCGGCCCGGGGAGAAACGAAATGCGCAACGGCGCTGCGCGAGGACGCAGAATCGCGGGGTTGGCCCGCTCGCCGATGTCAAAATCCGCATTCCTTCACATCCGGCCGGGGAGAAACGAATTGGGTCGTGAGGGCCTGGTGTTCCCGGCCGGTACGCCACGTTAGACGGCTTACCCCGATCAATGTTTAGGTCTTCCATGACCCTCGAAAGGCGAAACTTTCCTGGCCCGTCGCGCGTTCCTGAGCGACCGGCCCTGCGTCCATCCCTTGCAAGCGCGGTGCTATAATCCGCGGAACCACACGCGCCCGAGGGAGGACTCCATGAAATACAACCGGATCTCCGCCGATTGCCACCTGGATCTTCCGTGGATGCCGCCCGACCTCTTCACGTCCAGCGCGTCCGCGGCGCTCAAGTCGCGCATGCCGTACGTGACCGATGGTCCGGACGGACCCCACTGGACGTGCAAGAACGGCGGGTCGTTCGGGCTCCTGAACGGCGTGGGCCCCGCGGGGGCCAAGTACATCCCGGGCCAGCACCATCGCGTGGACATCATGGCCGGCACCGGCCTCTACGACGACGGCAAGAAGGGCATCCAGCGCGTGTCCGATCCGCACCTGCGCATCAAGGACCTCGACCGCGACGGCGTGGACGCCGAGGTCATCTACGGCATCCTCGGCGCGGCCACGCGGCTCAACGACCCCGAGGCGGCCAACGAGATGTTCCGGATCTACAACGACTGGCTGGTGGAGTTCTGCCGGCCGTATCCGGACCGGCACATCGGCCTCGCGTGCCTGCCGTACGGCGACATCCCCGCCGCGATCAACGAGGTGTACCGCGTGGCGAAGATGGGCCTGCGCGGCATGGAGCTGTCCTGCTCGTGGGACATGGAGCCGATGTGGCACCCGGTGTGGGAGCCGTTCTGGCAGGCGGTGAACGACGTGAACCTGCCGCTTCACTTCCACACGTTCCCCGCGCTGCCCCCGGGCCAGCTCGACAAGACGACCGGCCTCACGCGCCGCGCCGCCTTCTTCACGGTGGTGTCGGGCTTCCAGATGAACCTCGTGAACATCGTGGCCGCCATCATCGGCGCCGCCGTCCTCGAGAAGTATCCGAACATCCGGATCGCGCTGGGCGAGAGCGGCATCGGCTGGCTCCCGTACGCGCTCGACCGCATGGACTTCGAGTGGGAGGACCGCTTCCGCGACCTCGGCCTCACGATGAAGCCGAGCGATTACTGGCGGCGGCAGTGCAAGGCCACGTTCCAGTTCGACCGCATCGGCACCAAGCTCATCGAGGACATGGGCCTCGAGACGCTCATGTGGGGCTCGGACTACCCGCACGGCGACGGCGTGTGGCCGGAGTCGTCGAAGTACATCGCGGAGCAGTTCGGCCACCTGCCCGCGGACCAGACGCACAAGATCACCTGCGAGAACGCGGGGAAGTTCTACGGCCTGATCAAGTAGCTGGCGGTCGCGGCACGGCCCGCTGCGCGGCCTCGCGGCCGACTCCCCTCGGCGGTCCTCGCGCTCGGCGGCCCGCGGCGGGTCGGCTACCACCGGAGGCGGGACTCGAGCTCCACGCCGCGGCGCCGGGCGCGCCAGCGGATCACCTTCACGACCTGGAAGAAGGCCCACAGCGAGAAGCGGAACCGCTTCGGCAGCGTGCCGAAGGAGCCGCCGGCGAGGACGCCGGTCACCGCGTCGACCATCCCCAGGACGTTCCGCGGGTGCAGGAACACGTCGAGGAACGCGCGGTCGTAGAAGGACTCGATGAACTGCTCGAAGGGCCGCGTGCCGCGCCGCACCGCGCGCTCGTAGCCGCGGAAGCGCCGGGCCTGGAAGCGGCCGTCGCGGAACGCGCGCAGCACCGCCTGCGGCGGCGAGCTCGCCCGACTGCATCGCGATGAACACGCCGGGCGAGAAGATCGGGTCCACGAAGGCCATGGCGTCGCCCACGCACACGAAGCGATCTCCCACCGCCGGCTCGACCGAGTAGGCGATGTTGGACACGGTGTGCACGGGCGTCACGCGCTCGGCGCCGTGCACGTTGTCGCGCACGGCGTGGCAGCGCTCGATCATCTCCGCGAAGAGCGTCTCCACCGATCCCGTGCGGCCCTTGACCACGCGCTGGTGGAGGACGCAGCCCACGCTGGTCTCGTCGTGCGCGATCGGGATGTACCAGAACCAGCCCTCGGGGAAGATGTAGATCCGCACGTGGCCTTCCTCGCGGCCGGGGAAGCGCCGGGCGCCCCGGAAGTAGGCGAAGACCGCCACCTTGCCGAGGTTCGGGCGCGGGATGCGGCGGCCCTGGCGCGCGGCGAGGAAGGCGTCGCGTCCGCTCGCGTCCACCAGGAACGCCGCGCGGAACGGCTTCGGCCCCGCGCCGTGATCGATCATCGCGGTGACGCCGTCCGCGTCGAAGGCCGCCTGCTCGACGGTGGCGGGCTGGCACACGCGCACGCCCTGCTCGGCCGCGTGCTCGAGCAGGATCTGGTCGAACTCCGCGCGGTGGACATCCAGCGTGTACGCGGGCCACGGGCGCCCGGGCCGGAAGCCGAAGGTGGAGGAGGCGCCGAACTCCTGGTCGTGGAAGGTCGCGCCGTACTTCATCTGGAAGCCGTGGGCGAGGACGCGCTCGAGGACGCCGAGCCGCTCGCAGATCGACATGCACGTGGGGATGAGGGACTCGCCCACCTTGAAGCGCGGGAACCGCTCGCGCTCCACCAGCGTGACCGGAGGCCGCCCTTGGCGAGGAAGGTGGCCGTGGTGCTCCCGCCGGGGCCGCCTCCCACCACCAGCACGTCAGCGTCACGCGGGGCCGTCATCGTGGGGGCATCTTACACCGCGCGTGTTCTCTGTCGGAACCGCGCGGCCGGACCGCGACGTTGCGCGAGGGTCTGACTCCGTCGTTGCGACGACGTTGCGTCCCGTCTGCGGACCGTCAGCGTTCCGGGACGGTCCAGAGGTAGATGGGGCGCTCCCGGCTGTTGCTCCAGATGCGGCGGGTCTCCTGCGGCGGCCAGTCGTCCATGTCGTGCCAGTGGGACACGATGCGCGCGCCGGGCCGGAGGTCGCGGAGGAGCCTCGGCCGCAGGGCCAGGTTCAGCTCGGGCGAGAGGAACAGCGTGAGCACCGTGGCGTCCGCGATCGGGGCGGTGAAGAAGTCCTGGCGCCGGAACTCCAGGAGGTCGGCGACGCCGGCCAGGTCCGCCATCTCCCGGCTCTCGGTCAGGCGTCGCGGATCGATCTCGACGCCGACGCCGCGGGCGCCGAAGCGGCGCGCCGCCGTGGTGACGACGCGCCCGTCGCCGCACCCCAGGTCGTACACGACGTCGCCCGCTCGCACCTTCGCGAGGCGCAGCATCGCGTACACCACGTCCATCGGCGAGGGCTCGTAGTGGACATCGGGCAGGCGGCCCAACGGCGAGGAGGCGCCGTCGCGGACCACTCCCTCCACGAGGCCGGGCGCGCGGCGATGCGCCCGCTCCCTCGCGCCGGCTCGGCCCGTCCAGCGGCACCGCGTCGCGCTCCATCCGGCGGCGTCAGGACTCGAAGCGCTGGTCGCGCGCCTGGATGCGCGCCTTCACGCCCTTGGCGCGCGCTTCGGCGCCATAGGTGCCCTGCGCCTGCCGTGGGGGATCGTGATCATGTAGTTCTCGTAGAGGACCGTGTGAAGTCCATGCCGGTCTCCCTGCCTGGCCGCGGCGGTGTCAACGGCGCTCCCAGTCGCCGCGCTCGGCGCGCGGCAGCCCGAGGTTCTCGCGCAGCGTGGTGCCCGCGTACTCCCGGTGGAAGAGCCCGCGCCGCTGCAGCTCGGGCACCACGAGCCGGGCGAAGTCCTCGTACGCGCCGGGCACGTGGGTGGCGGCGAGCACGAACCCGTCGCACGCGCGGCCGCTGAACCACTCCTCGAGGCCGTCGGCGACGTCGCTCGGCGCTGCCCACGAAGCGGGGCAGCTCGCGCACGGTGCCGCGCCCGCTGTGCTTGACGAAGTCGCGCGTGGTCGGGTTGGGCGTGCCCGAGACCTGCACCACGCGATCGCGGAGCGCGAGGAGGCCGCTCAGGCCGGCGAGGTCGGCGTCGGTGAACGGCTCGTCCATCCCGCGCGCGGCGAAGTCGTAGTTCAGCACCTCGGAGAGCAGCACCAGCGTGTCGAGCGGATGCGCGAGCTTGTCGATGTACGCGAGCTTGTCCTCGGCCATCGCGCGGGTCTCCCCGACCACGCAGTACATCGCGGGCGCGATGTGGATGCGCTCGGGGTCGCGGCCCAGCGCGGCGGCCTCGGCCTTGATCTCCCGGTACGCCCGCTGGGCGATGTCGAGGCGCGGCAGGATCACGAACAGCAGCTCCCCCCAGCGCGCGGCGAAGCGCTTCCCCCGCCCGCTCTGGCCCGCCTGGATCAGCACCGGCCGCCCCTGCGGGGAGCGGGGCACCGTGAACGGCCCCCGGCTGCGGAACCACTTGCCGCGGTGATCGAGCCGGTGGACCTTCGCGGGGTCGGCGAAGACCCCGCGCTCCCGGTCGAACTCGATGGCGTCGTCCTCCCAGGTGTCCCAGTGGCGCAGCACGACCTCGACGAACTCGTCGGCGCGGTCGTAGCGGGCGTCGTGCTCGGGATGGGCCTCGCCGCCGAAGTTCGCCGCCTCGGAGTCGTTGAGCGAGGTCACGATGTTCCACGCCGCGCGCCCGCCGATCATGTGGTCGAGCGTCGCGAACGTCCGCGCCACGTGGAACGGCTCGTAGTACGTCGTCGAGTACGTGCCGCCGAGGCCGAGGCGCCGGGTGGCCATCCCCATCACGGTGAGCAGCGGGATCAGGTCCATCTTCACCACGCGGATGCCGTGCCGGACCGACTCCGCGAAGTCGTCGCCGTACCGGTCGGGCATGGCGAGACGGTCGTCGAAGAAGGCCAGGTGGAAGCGGGCGTCCTCCAGCGTGCGCGCGATGCGCTGGAAGTACTCCGGGCGCAGGAAGTCGTCGCGGGACTCGGCGTGGCGCCACGACGCGGGGTAGTTGGAGCAGTTCTGGGCCTGGAGGAACGCCACCATCACCATCTGCCGGATCGGATCAGCGGCCACGTCGGTCCTTTCGCTTGCCGGCCGGGGCTCGTGCGGGTCGGCGCGCCGTCGTCGCCGGCCGGGCGCGCGGCGCCGGCGCGGCCTCGAGCTCGATGCCGAACACGGCGGCGAGCCGGTCCTCCGCGATCACGCGCCGCCCGCGGCGCGACGGGCTCGCGGGCTCGGGTCAGCCCGGCGGCGGCGCCGGCCAGGAGCTCCGTGTGCGCCACCCCGCGGAGCCGGAAGAGCATCTCCGGGTCGTCGTCCAGCCTGACGCCCACGCCGTAGAGGGTGGCCGCGACGTGCTTGCAGAGCCACGATCCGCGGGCGCCGTCCGGGCACGTGCACCGGTAGCGGATCTCCGCGGGCGCCGGGAAGAGGCCGGTGCCCTGGCGGCACACCTGGTCCATGACCCCCTCGTCGAAGCGCCCGGCGAGGAGCTCCACCACCGAGTCGATCCTCCCCGCGCACGCCTTGACGAGCGCTCTGCCAGCGCGGCCGCGCCATCGCCTCGATGCGCACGTCGACCTGGTAGACCTCGGAGCCGCTGACGAGCGCGGTCACCGCGCCCGCCTCGATCCCCAGGTGGATGACCAGGCCGTTCCGGAGATAGCTGCGGCCGCGCTCGAGCCGGTTGACGAGCGCGGCGTAGGCGGCGAGGTTGTCGCACCACGCCCGGCCCCAGAACGTCCGGGCGAGCGCGCGCCCGCGCCCGCTCGGCGCCACCGGCGCCAGCGCGCGGTCGCGGGGCCGGCGGGCGGCCACGTAGCGCGCGGCGACCTCCCGGCGCTCCGCCACGGACACGTAGGGCGGAAAGGCTGCCCAGCGACGGAAGGCCCACGCGGGCGCGACGGGACGGCGGGGGCGCGGCATCACGCGCCCGCGGGCGGGCCGAGGAACGGCATTGCGGACACCCGCGGCACGCCGGGGGACCGGATCATGCGGCCTCGGTGGCGGCGCGCAGGTCGAGGGCCACCACGCGCAGCAGCTCCTCGTCGGTCATCTCGGTCAGGATGGCCTCGCCGCCCGCCTCGAGCACGCTCTTCGCCATGCTCTGCTTGCTCTCGATGAGCGCGTCGATGCGCTCCTCCACCGTGCCCCGGCAGATGAACTTGTGCACGAGCACGTTCTTCTTCTGGCCGATGCGGAAGGCGCGGTCGGTGGCCTGGTTCTCCACGGCGGGATTCCACCACCGATCGAAGTGGATCACGTGGGACGCCGCGGTCAGGTTGAGCCCCGTCCCGCCGACTTTCAGCGACAGCACGAAGAACGGCACGCCCGCGTCCTCCTGGAACCGCTCGACCAGCTCGCGGCGCTCGCGCACCGGCGTGGCCCCGTGCATGACCAGGGCGGGCCGCCCGAACGCGGCCTCGAGGAACGCGGCGAGCGGCTCCGCGGCCTCGCGGAACTGGGTGAAGACCAGCGCCTTGTCCTGCCGCTCGGCCACCACCTCGGCCAGCTCGCGCAGCCGCGCGAACTTGCCGCTGTCCGCCGGCGCCCACGACCCGTCGCGCAGCCACTGGGAAGGGTGGTTACAGATCTGCTTGAAGCGCATCAGCGAGGCGAGCACGGCGCCGCGCCGCTCGATCCCGCGGTCCACGCTCGCGAGCATTTCGGCCAGGGCCTTCACCGCCTGCTGGTAAAGCGCGGCCTGGACCTTGGTCAGCGAGCAGAAGGCGCGCACCTCGGTCTTGTCGGGCAGATCGGAGATCACCCTGCGGTCGGTCTTGAGCCGCCGCAGGATGTACGGACGGGTGAGCTCCCGGAGGGGCGCGTAGCCGCCCGCACGCTTCCCGAGCCGCGCGGCGAGGGAGGCGAAGCTCCGGAGCGATCCGAGCAGGCCGGGATTCAGGAAGTCGAAGATCGACCAGAGATCCGTCAGCCGGTTCTCCACCGGCGTGCCGGTGAGGGCCACCCGGCTCCGCCCCCGGAGGGCCTTCACCGCCCGCGTCTGCTTGGCGCCGGGGTTCTTGATGGCCTGCGCCTCGTCGAGGATCACGAGCCCCCATTCGACGCCGCCGAGCCACGCCAACCGATGCGTGAGCCCGTACGTGGTGACGACGAGGTCGACGCCGGCGAGCGCCTCTGCGGTCGGCGCGTCGGGCATCCCCTCGGCCGCGGAAGGATGCGCGACGACCACGGCGAGCGACGGCGCGAACCGCTCGATCTCCGCGCGCCAGTTCGCGATCAGCGACGCGGGGACGACGAGGAGTGCTCCACCCGGGCCGGGCGCGGCCCGGCGACGCTCCTTCAGGACGAGGAGCAGCGCCAGCACCTGCACCGTCTTGCCGAGGCCCATGTCGTCGGCGAGGCAGGCGCCGAGCCCCAGCCGCTCGAGCACGGTCAGCCACCGGAGGCCCACCTCCTGATAGGGGCGCAGCTCGGCGCGGAGCGCGCGGGGAGGGCGAGCGCCGCGGAGCCCGTCGGGATCGCGGAGCGCGCCGAGCGTCTCCTCGAGCCAGGGTCCCGCGACCACGCCGGCCCACGCCGCCGGATCGTCGAGCGCGCCGGCATCGGAGCCCGCCTCGTCGCGCGCGCCCGCGAGGAGGCGCATGCCCTCGACGAAGCTGATCCCGTCCTTCCGGGACGCTCGCTCGACCTTCTTCCAGTGCTCGAGCGCCTCGCGCAGGCGTGCCGCGTCCAGCTCCACCCACTTGCCGCGGATCAGCGCGAGGCCGCCGGCCGCCGACGCGACGCGCGCGATCTCCGCCTCGGTGAGCGTCTCGCCGTCCAGCGTGAGGCGCACGTCGAAATCGAGGAGCGCGTCTCCGCCGAGGCCCGACGGGGCGCGCGAGCCCACCGTGACCTGCACCTGGGGCCGCGGCGGCCGCCTCGCCTTCCACCAGTCGGGCACGCGCACCACCACGCCGGATGCCTCGAAGAGCGGGATGTCCTGGAGGAACCGGTAGGCGTCGTCCGGAGCGAGGGCGAAAGCCTGGTACACGTCGCCCCCGTCCACCAGCTCGCGGAGCCACGGGCTCCGCGACGCCGCGCGCTGGACGGGCGCGAGCAAGGCGAGCAGCGTGGCGCGGTTCCCCGCCCCCGCGTACTCGCGGATGGCCTCGCCGAGGGGCCGGTGCTGCGGGCGGCCGCGGCCGGACAGCCGCGTGCTGTAGGTGGCCATGAACGCGAACGGGGCGTCCGGCTCCGCGCGGTTTTCCGCCAGGTGGAAGTGCACGCGCCCCACCACGTGCCACGCCGCGTGGCGCGACTGGAGATACGCCTCCACCGTGCCGTCGAACTCCGCGAGCTCGGCGCGACACGCTGCGTTCGTCTCCTCCCAGAGCGCGAGCGAGCGTCACCACGTCCAGGTACTCGCCCCCCGGCATCGGCGGGCGCGCCCGCGACCAGCGCGACCGCGTCCTCCGCGGGGAACGGCACATCGAGCCGCCCGCGCGTCGCCTCGAGGTCCGGCTGCGCGCAGAGATGCGTGACGTAGAGCCGCCCGACGTCGCGCCAGAAGCCCATCGTGGCCGGCAGCGTCGTGTCCACCTCGGCCGCGCCGAGGGAGAGCAGCACATGGCCTGCCCCGCGTCCGACCGCGGCGTCGAGGCGCTCGGCGAGCGCCTCGTCCACCGGCTCAGCGCTCGGGTCCTCCCGCAGCAGGAGTGCCCGGGAAGGCGTGAGCCCGAGAGCGCGCCCGTGGGAACCAAGAGCGATAGGTGCCGCCACCCGTGTCATGGACGACCCGGTCTCACGACCTCGAATCCGAGGGCCTCCGCCGCCCGGGCCTGCGCCACATCAGTCGTCATCAGCCGACGCACGTCCAGCTCTTCCATCGCGGCCACGTGCAGCCGGTCGAGCGAGCGGACGTGTGAGCGGGCCAACGACTTCTGCTGCCTCAGGGCGACGTTGAAGACGGTGCCGGGTAGCGTGACGAACCTGAAGGGTTCGATCTCTCGCAGACGCTCGATCCGATCCAGATACGAGCGATACCTGCGCTCGCCGAGCAAGCCGCCGAGCCTCCGAGCGCGAAGCTGCACGACCGCCTCGAGCTGGACCAGGACGGACACGACCACGACGGGCTCGCGCGCCACGGCACGGTCGACCGCCTCGCTGTCGGGCTCGTCGATGAGAAGCTTCAGGAAGCAGCTGCTGTCGAGGTAGATCACGCCGGCCCGCGCGTCAGAGCGTGTGGTCCTCCCGGTCGCCGGCCAGCGCGGCGTCCACCCAGCGCTCCACCTTCCCGCCGCTGGCCTTCCGCCGCCACCTCGCATGCGCGACGGGATCGAACCGCGGGCGAGGCTTCCTGCTCTCCGTGATTCGAACGAGCCTGGCCACCGGAGCGCCGTCCCTGGTGACCACGACTTCGCCTTCTCGCCGGAGCAGCGCCTCGGCGGCGGGCCATCTCTGCCTCAGATCCCGCACGCTGATGGTCTTCATGGGCGAAGATTAACATGTTTCACACCAGGTGCTCTGCCCACGCGGAGAGCGTCGCGGTCGTCATCGGCCGGGCACCACCACGGCCAACCCTCGATCGCCGAAGGCCTTGAAATCGTCGGCATTGAAGGTCAGCAGCGTCACGTCCCGCTCCCGGAGGGCGCACTCGGCAATCACCGCGTCGTATGTACGGCCACCCGCGATGCCGGCGCTGGCAAGGCGGCGCACGAGGTCGCGGTACGCCCGCTCGTCGAGGGCGATCACCTGTCCGTGCTCCATGAAGCTTCCCTCGATCAACTCCAGGGCGCTCGCCGGCGACACGCGGTGCGGCGGCGGCAGGCGGGTCAGCACCGCATAGGATTCGACCGCGGCGGGGGCCGCGATCAGCATGGGCTCGGCGGCACGCAGGCGCCGGTCGATCTCTCCGATCGCCTCGCGGTGGCGCTCGTGCCACGCACAGACCGCGGCCACCATGCAGCTCGTATCGGGAAGAAACCCCGGCATGCGACGGCTAGGCTCGACGGGTCCGGCTCCGCCGAAGATCCTCGCGCGTTCGCTCCACCGCCTCGGACGTGAGGGCAGGGACCTTGGCCCCCGCCACCGCGACGAGGAGCCGCCCCTTTCGCACCAGACGTACTGACAACGGCGCCGCCTCGATCTCGATCCGGCCCTCGCGGAGCCTGATATCGAGCGGCATTCCCGGCTTCAAGCCCGCTTCACGCCGGATCTCCTTCGGAATCACGAGGCGTCCGGCCTGATCGATGGTCGTTTTCATGGCATTGAGAATACCATCGGATCTACCATCCTTGCCAGGCCTCTTCACACGATGCCGCGGCGGGCGAGGGCGGCGAGGTCGTCCTTGGTGAGGCCGAGCCGCTCGCAGTAGATCTCCTCGTTGTGTTCGCCGACCCGCGCCGGCCCCGCGCTCGTCACGGCGCCGGGCGTGGCCGAGAGCTTCGGCACCACGCCGGGCATCCACACCGGGCGGCCGTCCGGGCCCGGGACGGAGATCAGGTTCTCGCGCGCTCGCATGTGCTCGTCCTCGAAGATGTCGCGGGCGCTGTTCACGCGCGAGCACGGAACCTCGGCGGCCTCGAGCCGGCTCAGCGCGTCGGCGGCGTCGAGGCCGCCCACCCACGCCTGCACGCGCCCGTCCAGGTCGACGCGGCGGCGGATGCGGTCGTCCATCGAGGCGAACTCGGCGCGGAGCGCGGGGTCGCCCATGGCATCCACGGTGAGGCGCTCGAACATGCGGTCGTTGGTGCATGCGACGGCGATCCACCCGCCGTCCCGGGTCTGGTAGTGGTTGTGCGGCACCACGTACTCCGTGCCCGAGCCGATGCGCTCGCGCACCTTGCCGAGCGCCGCGTACACCGGGATCAGCTCGTCGAGCATCCGCATCATCGGCTCGTAGAGCGCGACGTCCACCACCTGCCCCTGGCCCGTGCGGTGCCGGCTCTGGACGGCGGCGAGCGCGCCGAAGGCGCCCATCACGCCGGCCAGGTAGTCGGGAATGGTGGGCGTGCCCGGCGACACCGGCGGCCGGTCGGGGTGGCCCGAGATGTAGCTCGCCCCGCTCACCGCGCCGGCGATGCGCCCGAAGCCCGGCCGCTCCCGGCTGGGCCCGGTCTGGCCGAAGGCCGAGATGCGCACCATCACCAGCCGCGGGTTGATCCGCGACAGCTCGTCCCAGCCGAGGTTCCACTTCTCCATCGTGCCGGGACGGAAGTTCTCGGCCAGGATGTCCGCCTGCGCCGCCAGGCGCGTGATCAGCGCCTGGCCGTCGGGCTCGCGAAGGTTGCAGGTGATGGACTTCTTGTTCCGCGACTCGACCAGCCACATGTAGGAGACACCGTCCGCGGCCTTGTGGCCGAGCCGCCGGAGGTCGTCGCCCCGTCCCGGCTGCTCGACCTTGATGACCTCGGCGCCCAGCTCCCCCAGGAGCGTGCAGCAGAAGGGCGCGGCGACGAACGTGGCGAGGTCCAGCGCCACGAGGCCCTCGAGAGCCCCGTGGCGCTCGGTTCCGTCTAGGACCACACGTCCCGCGGGATCGGCAGCCCGTCGTAGTCCGCGTCGGTCAGCGGCGCGTCGGCGCGGACGCCCATCTGGTCGAGGAACCAGTAGATCTGGCGCAGGTGCTGGGCGGCGTGCCAGGTGGTGCGCTCCATGAACTCGTGCGTCGTCTGCGGCCCGTAGTAGGTGCTGACGCTGCCGTCGCACCAGCCGGGCCGCGTCACGTAGTCGGCGATCCGCCGGCGCACCGTCTCGCCGTACGCGGCGACGGCCTCGCCGTCGGCCATGTCCGCGGGCGCGCGCTCCTCGAAGACGTTCGCGCCCAGGTGCCCCTGCTCGCGCGTGTCCACGAACCCCGCGCTCAGGCGGAAGACATGGTAGCCGAGCTGGTGCACGCTCCGGTCGCGCCCGGGCTTCTTCATGCCGAGGTGCTCGCGCGGGATCTGCCGGAGCGCGCGCTGGGTGCCGGCGAGCACGCGGTCGAGCCGCCGCGCCAGCTCGTCGGGCAGCAGCGGATCCCGCTCGCGCCACTCCACGCCGACCAGCGCGGCCAGCGCCTTCGGGTTCCACCCGTGCACCACGCGCCCATCGAAGATGGTGGCAGGCACGCGGTCGATGCCGTGAGCCTGAAGGTCACGCTTGCGCTCGGGCTCGGCCTCGACGTCGAAGCCGTCGAACGACACTCCCCATGACGAAAGCAACTCTTTCGTCTTGGCGCAGGAGCTTCAGCCCTGCCGGTAGTAGACCCGCGCCTTCTCCTCCAGCCTCGCCGACGTGCTCTGGGTCATCGCGGTCTCCTTCGCTCCGGGGTGTGGCGGCGGTCGCCGTCCTCGACTATACGCCAGGTCTGCGAGCGACCGGACGCGCGGCGGCTGTTCAAGCTCGACGCGCTCGCGCGCTCATTCCAGGGGCGGCGGGTGGGGGCCCGGGGTCGCGGGTGCTGCCCTCAGTCGCTGTGTCCGACCCGTGCGCTCAACAGCGCGCAGGCTGTGGCGGTGGGTGGGGGCCCGGGGTCGAGGGGTGCTTCCCCTCCAACCGGCATCGTACCCAGCGCGCCCGGATGGAGCCCAGTCCCAGCGGGGCAGCGCACGCGTGCGACGTCGCCCCGCGACCCCGGGCCCCCACCCGCCGCCCCTGGAATGAGCGCGCAAGCTTGACGCCCCTCCTGCCGGGGCGAGGCGGCGACGCGCCCGCTATGGTAGCCTCCGTCCGTGGCGCTCACCGCGGATGTCGTCATCGTCGGCGGCGGCGTGACGGGCACGAGCCTCGCGTTCCACCTCACCACCCGGGGCGTGCGTGACGTTGTCGTCCTCGACAAGAGCTTCGTGGCCTCGGGGGGCACGGGCAAGAGCTCGGCCTGCGTGCGCCAGCACTACTCCACCGCGGAAACGTGCCGCATGATCCTCTACTCGCTCGACTGCTTCCAGCGCTTCGCGGAGATCACGGGAGGCGGCTCGTGCGGGTTCCGCCACACCGGCTACCTCCTCGGCGTCGACGAGCGCATGCGCAAGCCCATGGAGGCGTCGGTGGCGCTCCAGCGCTCGGTCGGCATCGGCACGCGCCTCGTCTCGCCCGACGAGATGCGCGAGATCGAGCCGCGCCTGCGGACCGAGGACTTCGTGGCCGGCTGCTACGAGGCGGCGTCGGGCTACTGCAACCCCGCCGAGACGGCCCAGGGCTTCGCGCGGGCCGCGCGCGACCGCGGCGCGCGCGTCATGGAGGAGACCGAGGCGCTGGGCGTCCTCACCGAGGGGAGCCGCGTGACGGGCGTGCGCACGAGCCGCGGCGACATCCAGGCGCCGCGCGTCGTGAACGCCGCGGGCCTGTGGGGCGCGCGCGTGGGCGCCATGGCCGGCGTGGACCTGCCCATCACGGTGTGCCGCCACAAGATCAGCATCGTGTCGTGGCCGGAGGCGTCGCGCCGGCCGCATCCGATGGTCGTACGACTTCGTCAACAACATCTACACGCGGCCCGAGATGTCCGAGCACATCCTGGTCGGCGGCCTCGACTCCGAGGAGTCCCACGACCTCGCCGATCCGGACGCCTACAAGGAAGGCGTGAGCCTCGACGAGTCCGCCGACGCGCTCGCCCGTGTCAGCGACCGCTTCCCCGTGCTCGCCGACGGCCGCATCGCGCGCGGCTACGCGGGGTGCTTCGACGTGTCGCCCGACTGGCATCCGATCATGGACCGCGTGGGCCCCGAGGGGTACCACGTCGCCGTGGGCTTCTCCGGCCACGGCTTCAAGCTCTCCCCCGCCGTCGGCCACATGATGGCCGCCCTCGTCACCGAGGGGCCGGGCGGGCACCCGGACCTGCCGACGTTCCGCTTCTCGCGCTTCGCCGAGGGCAAGCCCATCCGCGGGACGTACGGCGACTGGCTGATGTGCTGAGGCGGCGACGGCGCCATGCCCGGGGTGAAGGATCGCGTGGCCGTCGTGACGGGGGCGGCCCATGGGCTGGGCCGCGAGATCGGCCGGCTCCTCGCGCGGGAGGGCGCGCGCGTCGTCCTCGGTGACATCGACGCCGCCGGCGTCGAGCGCGTGGCCGCGGACATCGCGGCGGCTGGCGGTGCCGCAGTGGCGGTGGCCGGCGACGTCACCGAGGAAGCGGGCGCCGCGGCGCTGATCGACGCCGCCGTCGAGCGCTTCGGCCAGCTCGACATCCTCGTCAACAACGTCGGCGGCAGCCGCAACAGCAAGGTCTGGGAGATGCCCGCCGCGGACTGGGACTTCGTCCTCCGCCTGAACCTCCGCGGCACCTTTCTCTGCACCCGCGCCGCCGCCCGCCACATGATGCCCCGCCGCTACGGCCGCATCGTCTGCATGTCCTCGGGCGCCCGCGAGGGCACGCCCTGGACCGCCTACTACCAGGGCGGCGCCGCGTACTCCGCGGCGAAGGCCGGCGTCCACGGCTTCGTGCGCGACGTGGCCCTCGAGCTGGCCGAGCACGGCATCAACGTCAACGCGGTCGCCCCCGGCCCCATCGACACCGAGCGCACGGGGCCGAACCTGCGCGCGCTCAACGCCACCGTGGACTACAGCCCCGACCGCATGACACCGCTGCGCCGGCTCGGGCAGCCCATCGAAGTCGCCCACGCCGTCCTCTTCCTGGCCTCCGAGGAAGCCAGCTACATCACCGGCCACACGCTCTCCGTCGCCGGCGGGCGCTGAGGCGCCTCCTATCGTGCGGACAACGGCGCTCACTCCACGGGCGGCGGGCGGGGGCCTCCGGGGTCGCGGGGTGACGTCGCACGCGTGCGCTGCCCCGCTGGGACTGGGCTCCATCCGGGCGCTCGGGGTCCGACGCCGGTTGGAGGGGAAGCACCCCTCGACCCCGGAGGCCCCCCCCACCGCCCACGCCGGCCCGCTGTTGACGGCGATGACGAAACTCCGGGCCACCGAAACTCCGAACCGAGGCGAAACTGCGGTTCAGCGAGGCGACGCAGGACGTGGTTGTGTCCGATCATGCAATCAACAGCGCGGCTGCCGTGGCGGTGGGTGGGGGCCCGGGGTCGAGGGGTGCTTCCCCTCCAACGGGCATCGGACCCAGCGCGCCCGGATGGAGCCCAGTCCCAGCGGGGCAGCGCACGCGTGCAACGTCGCCCCGCGACCCCGGGCCCCCACCCGCCGCCCCTGGAATGAGCGCGCAAGACCGAACGCTCGACTCCGAAACGTCACAAGAAAGGGAGACTGCGGTGCTTCCGCTAGAAGACGTGAAGGTGCTCGACCTCAGCCATGCGCTGGCTGGGCCGTTCTGCTCGACGATGCTGGCCGACTTCGGGGCGCAGGTGATCAAGCTGGAGCCGGCGGGGGCTGGTGACATCGCGCGGGCGTGGGGGCCGCGCATGGCCGGTGGCGAGACGTCGTACTTCGTCAGCCTGCACCGCAACAAGAAGGGCATCGAGGTGGACCTCAAGCGGGCGGAGGGCAAGGAGCTCTTCTTCCGCCTCGTCGAGCGCTGCGACGTCGTGCTCGAGAACTACCGCGTCGGCGCGCTGAACCGCCTCGGCCTGGGCTACGAGGTCGCGCGCACGCGGAACCCCGGCATCATCTACTGCTCGGTGTCGGGCTTCGGGCAGGACGGGCCGTACCGCGACCGCGCCGCGCTCGACCTGATCCTGCAGGCGGAGAGCGGCATGATCAGCGTGACCGGTGAGCCCGACGGCCGCGGCGTGCGCTGCGGCACGTCGATCGCGGACATGACGGCGGGCATGTACGCGGCCTACGGGATCATGCTCGCGCTGCGCGTGAAGGAGAAGACCGGGCGCGGCCAGGCCATCGACGTCTCGATGCTGGAAGGGCCAGCTCTCGCTCCTCGGCACCATGATCGGCGGCTTCCTCGCCGACGGCGAGATGCCGAAGCCCATGGGCACCGCGTACAAGGCGCTGCTCCCGTACCAGACGTTCCAGACCCGGAGCCGCGACCTGGCGCTGGCCGTGGGCTCCGAGAAGCTGTGGAAGGACTTCTGTCCGGCCATCGGCTGCCCGGAGCTCGCCGACGACCCGCGCTACCGCACCAATGCCGACCGCGCGAAGAACCGCGGCACGCTGATCCCGAAGCTCCAGGAGGTGTTCCTCACCCGCACCTACGAGGAGTGGGAGCAGATCCTCCTCCCGCGCGGCATCCCGATGGGCGCCATCAACACCATCTCGCAGGTCGTCGAGCATCCCCAGGTCCGGGCGCGCCGGGACGCTGGTGGAGATGGACCACCCGCGCGCCGGCAAGGTGCGCATGGTCGGCGCGCCGGTGCGGCTGTCGGAGACGCCGGGCTCCGTGCGCACGCCCGCGCCCCTCCTCGGCGAGCACACCGACGAGGTGCTGCGCGATCTGCTCGGGATGAGCGCGGAGGAAACCGCGGCGCTGAGACGCTCCGGGACGCTCGGCCCGAAGCGCTGACCGCGCGGCCCGCCGGGCGGGCAAGTATTACCTGAACCGGACGACCGGCCGGGCCGCGGCGTCACGCAAGTGCTGCGCTCGACAAGCCCCCGGACTGGCATGCCCGATGCTCTTCCTCTCGGGCATGAACACACACACGACCAGCGATCGAAGTCTCGTCACTCGACGGACGCTCGTGGCCGGACTGGCGCTGCTGGCCCTCGATGGACTCCCGAGACTCGCCGAGGCCGGGGTCAGCGTGAACATCGGCATCGACCTGCCCGGGCCGCCGCGGCTCGTGCCGGTGCCCGTCGCGCCCGCGGTGGTCTATGCGCCGGCGGTGCACGCGAACTACTTCCAGCACGGCGGCCGCTACTACGTCTTCACCAACGACGTGTGGTACGTGGGGCCGCGCTACAACGGACCGTGGGTGGTCGCGCCGCACGTGCCTCCGCCCGTGCTCGCGGTGCCCGTGAGGTACTACCGTGTGCCGCCGCCCGCGTGGCGACACTGGAGCCGCGATGCGGCGCCCCACTGGAAGGAGCACAAGCGCGGGAAGGGGCACGGCCACGGCCACGGGAAGGGGCATGGCCACGGGAAGGGGCACGACTAGCACCACGTGACGAGGCGCCCCGGGCACTCGGTCCCCGGGGCGCCCGACGGCGTCAGGGAATCGGGACGGGGCTCTCCATCACCACGTCGACCAGCGAGGGCCCGGGATGGGCGATGGCCTCGCGGAGGGCCGCCCCGAGATCCTCGGGCCGCTCCACGCGCCGGCCGCGCACGCCCATCGACTCCGCCATCCGGTCGAAGCGCAGCTCGGGGTCGGTCAGGTCCATCGCCACGAACTTGCGCCCGCGCGCGCCCGTGCCGAGGTACTCCACCATGTTGAGCTTCAAGATCCGGTAGGCGGCGTTGTTGAGCATGACGTAGGTCACCGGCAGCTTGTGGTGCGCGGCCGTCCAGAGCGCGGTGATGCTGTACATGGCGGCGCCATCCGAGCACACCCCGACCACCGGCCGTCCCGGGTTCGCGATCTGCGCGCCGAGCGTGCCCGGCAGTCCCGGCCCGATGCCGCCGCCGCGGATCCGCACCATGCGCCCCGGCTCGGTGGGCTCGAGCGCCGCCGAGAGATGCGCCTGGTTCGTGATCGCCTCCGAGACCACCAGCGCGTCGGGCGGCAGCGCTTGACGGATCTCGTGCATGAGGCGCGGCGCGGTGATCGGCGCCGTGTCCCAGCCCTTGCGCGCGCTCTCCTGGTACCGGGCGCGCGCCGTGCGCGTGCGCTCGGCCACCGCGGTCGCGCGCTCGGCGGCCACCCGCGCCTGCTCGGGCGTGCGGAGGCGCCGCACCTGCTCGGCCAGCTCGGCGAGGGCCGCCTTCGGGTCCGCGAGGAGCGAGATGGCGGGGTTGATGTTCTTGCCGAGCTCCCACGGGTTGATGTCGATCTGCATCAGCGTGGCGCCGGAGGGGAGCGGGCTCTGCTCGGCCTCCGGGAAGATGAGCTGGAAGAGCGGCGCGCCGACCACGAGGAGGCAGTCGCACCCGTCGAGCGCGGCGGTGACCGGCCCCGGCGTGACGAAGTTGATGTTGCCGAGGTAGAGCGGGTGCGTCGCGGACACGTTCCAGTCCGACGCGTAGCACTCGAAGATCGGCAGGCCGGCGAGCTCGGCGAGCGCGGTCACCTCCGGCTGGGCATCGGCAATGGCGACGCTGTCGCCCACCATCAGCATCGGCCGGCGCGCGGCGAGGAGCCGGCGCGCCACGTCGGCGAGCACGGCGGCGTCGGCGCGCCCGCGCCAGTGCGTGTACGTCGTGGGCTCGACGTGGACCTCGGCCTCCTCGTCCAGCGTGTCCATGGGCAGCGAGAGGAACACCGGCCCGAACGGCGGCGTGTTGGCCGTCTTGAACGCGCGGCGCAGCGCCCGCGGCACGTCGTGCGCGTGGTGGATCTCCGCCGCCCACTTGCAGACGGGCTTCGCCATGTCCACGAGCGGCCCGGACAGGTGGGGCTCCTGGACGAGCACCCGGCCGGGCGAGTGCCCGGCGTAGATCACGAGCGGCGTCTTGCCGATGGCGGCGTTGTGCATCATGCCCAGCGCGTTCCCGAGGCCGGGCGCGGTGTGCACCTCGACGAACGCCGGGCGCCGGGTGAGGCGCGCGTACACGTCGGCCATGCTCACGGCCACGCCCTCGTGCAGCGCGAGCATGAACTCGACCTGGGGGTACTCCTGCAGGATGTCCATGAAGCCCTGCTCGGTGGTGCCGGGGTTGCCGAAGATGTGTCGCACCCCGTCGGCGATCAGCTGCTCGACCATCGCTCGCTTGCCGGTCATCTTGGCCACGGCTCTATCGCTCCTCTCACAGAGGTTGTGAAGGAATGCGGACTTTGACGTCGGCAAGCGGGCCAACACCGCGCTTCTGCGTACGCACGGATTGCCGTCTCGCCACCCGTTCAGCATCCTCTCGCGGGAATGGGTTGGCCCCCACTATATCGCCGGCCCGCCTCAACCACGTCCCCTCACCGGTACAATGACGACATGCGCCCGCGTGCCGCCAGCCTCGTGATCCTCGCCGCCGTCGTCGCCTGCGCCGTCGCCGCGTGGGCCCTGGACGGGCCGCCGGGCGAGCTCGAGCGGGCGCGCGCGGACATGGCGCGGGCGGCGCGGGAGTACCGCGCGGCCCTCCGGCCCCTGCTGGACATCGAGACCCGGGCCGCCGAGCGCGCCGATGCCGCCGTCGCCCACCGCCGCGCCCTGTACGCGGAGGGCATCGTGTCGCGCGCCGAGGTCGAGCAGAGCGAGACGGCCGCCGCCGCCGCGCGCGCGGCCCTCGAGCGCACCCGGACCCGCGTGGCCGAGGCCGACGCGCTGGTCGTGGAGGCGGAGGCGGCGCGCCAGCTCGCGGCCCCGCCGCCGCCCGCGCGTCCGGGCGAGCCGGCCCCGCTGCCCGCCCTGATCCGTCACGCTGGCGCCACCGAGTGGTCGCTGTCGCGCGCCTCGCAGCTCCAGCAGTTCTTCGCCGAGCGCTTCGGGCGCGCGCTCCCGGTGAGCGCCTTCGGGCAGACCGTGCTCCACGACCGCCTGGGCTTCGATCACCGCGAGGCGATGGACCTGGCCGTCCATCCGGACACGCCGGAGGGCGCCGCGCTCATGGCGTGGCTCCGAGCCCGCGGGTTCTCGTTCCTGGCCTTCCGCGGCATGGTGGCGGGCGAGTCCACCGGCGCTCACATCCACGTGGGGGAGCCGTCCTCCCGCCTGCCCCCGACGCGCCGGAGCGCCGCGCCCGCGCCGGTCACTTCATCGCGTACGGATTGATCGGCGTCCCCACGCCGCCGGTGACGGGCAGCGGCGGCGCGACGAGCAGGAACGCGTAGCGCCCGTCGGCCGCGCAGTCCGCGGCGAGGCTCTCCAGGTTGAAGATCTCGCCCAGCGTGAGCCCCATGTTCGGGATCGCGCACACGTGGAACGGGTTCCGGAAGCCCGCGATCTCCGAGGGCCGCACCTCGACCGCGTAGTTGTCGCTGGCGATGGCCGCCACCTGCCGCGCGTGGAGCCACGGCGTCGTGTGGACGGACACGCCGGGCGAGTCGTCGAGGTCGAAGTGATCCCAGCTTCCCCTGGCGAGATACGTGGACATGTGCCCGGTGCGCACGAGCAGGATGTCGCCGCTCTGCACCTCCACGCCGGCGGCGCGGGCGGTGGCCTCGAGGTCGGCCACCGTGATCGCGTAGCCTCGCGGGAGATGCGACACGCCCTTGTGGCGCGCCACGTCCAGCAGCACGCCGCGCCCCACGATCTTGTCCGTGGTCTTGTCGATGCTGTTCCGCGCCGCGCCGCTCGACGTGACGAGCCGCGCGTCGTACCCGTTCCACATCTTCCCCGAGTCGAAGATGTGCGCGAGGCTGTCCCACTGCGTGACGCACTGGAGCGGCATCACGATCCAGTCGTCCGATCCGCCGTAGCCCTGCATCTCGGCCACGCCGGCCGCGTCGCGCGGGGCGTCGCCGCCGTCACGGAACATGGTGTGGATGGGGTTGAAGCGGGCGCGCGTCCCGCTCTGCGGGCCCTGGCGGGAGAGCGGGATGCCGAGGGCGAACACCTTCCCCGCGGTGACGAGGCGGCACGCGGCGGCGATGCGCTCGGGCGTGATGTAGTTGAGCGTGCCGATCTCGTCGTCCGGGCCCCACCGGCCCCAGTTGCGGACCTGCAGCGCAAGCTTCCGCAGCGCCTCCTCGCTCATGCGTTGTCTCCTTGTTGGGTGTCTCGCTGCGCGCTCATTCCAGGGGTGGCGGGTGGGGGCCCGGGGTCGCGGGGTGACGTCGCACGCGTGCGCTGCCCCGCTGGGACTGGGCTCCATCCGGGCGCGCGGGGTCCGATGCCGGTTGGAGGGGAAGCACCCCGCGACCCCGGGCCCCCACCCGCCACCCACGCCGATCGCGCTGGTGTCAGCCGTGGTCACCTGGCGTCAGGCGACGGACGAGGGTAGCACGCGGCATTGGCCTCGGGAGCGGCGTGGGAGACAGTCCCCCGGAGCCTGGCCCGCGGGGGGCGGCCGCGGTCGGCCACTGTGGCGATCCGGCGCCGGGACGCCGGGGGTCGTTCGGCACGTGACCATTTCTTGTCCACACTCATCCACCGCCGGCCTTACCCTGGCCTGAGATTCCAGGCACCTGAGCGTCACGCCGGCTTGTGGATGACAGTGGATAACAGGGCCGGGGGGGCCCCTGAGCCCGGCCCACACCGGGGTCGGCCAAGGGGGGCGGTGATGCACGAAATTGCCGGCGCTGTGGCACTTTTCGCCTGCGCGCTCTTCGCCGGAGCCGCCGCGTACGTCTCCCTGGTGGAGCACCCGGCGAGGGTCCAGGCTGGCCTGGCGACTGCCTTGGCGGAGTTCGTCCCGAGCTACCGGCGCGCCTCCGTGATGCAGGCCTCGCTCGCCGCTCTGGCCACGCTCGGGGGCCTCGCACGGTGGGCGGTCGGGGGTGGCGCCGTCTGGCTCATCGGGGCGCTCTGCATCTTCGCGGTGATCCCCTTCACGCTCATCGTCATCATGCCGACGAACAAGAAGCTGCTCGACCCGCGGCGCGAGCCGGGCGACGCCGAGACCGGACGGCTACTCGACACGTGGGCGCGTCTGCACGCCGTGCGGACCGTGCTCGGGCTGGCGGCCACTCTCGCCTTCCTCGTCGGGCTGGCCCACGGAGGCTCCTGACGGTGGATCCGATCAGGCAAGCGTTCGATCGGATCGCCGCGCGCTACGCCGCGGACTTCTTCCACGAGCTCGATCGCAAGCCGTTCGATCGCGAGCTGCTTCGCCGCGTCGCCGGCCTCGAGCGCCCGCGCGGACCCGTGATCGAGGTGGGCTGCGGGCCCGGGCACGTCGGCCGGTTCCTCGCGGGAGCGGGCATGCCCGATCGTCGGGCTCGAACGTCTCCGTGGAGTCGCTCGCGACGGCGCGCCGGCTCAACCCCGGCGTGAGTTTCGTGGGCGCCGACATGCGCGCGCTGCCGCTCCGCGACGCGTCGTGCGCCGGGCTCGTGGCCTTCTACTCGCTCATCTACTGGGACGAAGCGACAACGGGGGCGATCCTCCGCGAGATGCGCCGCGTGCTCCGGCCTCGCGGCCTCCTCGTGCTGGCCGTCCACGGTGGCGCGGGCTCCGAGCGCTTCACCGACTTCAAGGGAACCCCCATCGACATCACGCTCCATTACCACCAGCCGGAGCGGCTGGCCGCCCTGGCCGCCGGCGCGGGGTTCGTCGTCGACACGGTGGAAGCGCGCCCGCCCTACCCCGAGGAGCACCCGACCACTCGCGTGTACCTCGTCGCGCGCGCGCCCGATCTTTGACATCCCCGCGTCGCGTCCGTAAGATGGTTCCGCTCATGAGCTGTCTCACGCGTCGAAAGCGGTAGCTCCCTCCGGCTCACGCGGGCGCCGCGCCCGCGATCGCGTGTTGTCCCCACTACAACAAGCAAGGTTGAGGTGACGTCATGACCAGAAGGCTCAGCGTCGGCATCGTCGGTGTCACGGGGATCGCGGGTCAGCAGTTCGTGGTCGCGCTCCAGCGGCACCCCTGGTTCGGGATCGCGCGCGTGGCCGCGTCGGAGCGCTCGGCGGGCAAGACGCTCGGGCAGGCGCTCCTCGACCCCAAGACCGGCGCCCGGCGCTGGTGGTGCGACGAGGAGCCCACCGCGGACGTCCTGGCGCTGCCCGTGGAAAACGGCGACACCTTCGATCCGCGCGGCCTCGACGTGGTCTTCTCGGCCACCGAGTCGGAGGTGGCGCAGGTGCAGGAGCCACGGTTCGCCAAGACCACGCCGGTGGTGAGCACGGCGTCGGCGTTCCGCTACGAGCCCGACGTGCCGCTCCTCGTCCCCAACGTGAACATGGGCCACGCCGAGCTGATCCGCGAGCAGCGGCGCGTGCGCGGCTGGGAAGGCTTCGTCGTGCCCATCCCGAACTGCACGGTGACGGGGCTCGTGATCACGCTCAAGCCGCTGGCCGACGCGTTCGGCCTGGAGTCGACGATCCTCACCTCGATGCAGGGCCTCTCGGGCGCCGGCCGGTCACCCGGCGTGATCGGCCTGGACGTGCTCGACAACATCATCCCGTTCATTCCGAAGGAAGAGGAGAAGGTCGAGAAGGAGCTCCACAAGATCTTCGGAACGCTGGCCGGCGGCGCGGTGCGGCCGCACCCGGCGCGGGTGAGCGCCACGTGCACGCGCGCCAACGTGATCGACGGCCACACGGAGTCGGTGACGGCTTCGCTCGGGCGCCCGGCCTCCGTGGATGAGGTCAAGCAGGCGCTCCGGGGCGCGCCGAACGAGGCGCGCGCCCTGGGCCTGCCCTCGGCGCCCGAGGAGTGGATCCGCGTGCACGAGGACCCGTTCCGCCCGCAGCCGCGCCTGGACAGGAACAACGGCAACGGCATGACCACCACGGTGGGCCGCGTCCGCGAGGACGCCGTCCTGCCGAACGGGGTGAAGTATCTCCTCGTCAGCCACAACACGAAGATGGGCGCGGCGGCGGGCGCCGTGCTGGTCGCGGAGTACCTCGTGGTGAAGGGCTACGTGGCGTAGCGACGCCCGCTCGTCGCGACGCTCCTCACCGCTGAGCCGCGCGGAGCGCGGCTCAGCCCAGCGTGTGGATGCGGCCCGCCACCGCGCGCACCTTGCGCGGCGAGGCGAGCCAGATGGCGACCGCCGCGATGACGGCGCCGACGATGGCGATCCAGAAGGCCAGTGCGTAGCTGCCGGTGGCGTCGTACAGCGCGCCGGTCACCCAGGGGCCGGTGGCCCCGCCCGCGATCGACGCCAGCATGAGCGAGCCGAAGATCGTTCCGTAGTGCCGGCCCTGGAAGATCTCCGCGGGGATGGCGCCGACGACCGAGGTGAGCCCATAGCCGAGGAACCCCTGCGCGACCACCATGAGGTGGAGCAGCGCGGGCGCCGGCGCGTCGCGCAGCAGGATCAGGGCGAGGTAGCTCACGACGAACCCCGCGCAGCCCACCGTCCAGACCCACTCGCGGCCGATGCGGTCCGAGATGTGGCCGAGCGCGATCTGCCCGGGGATGGCGATGAGGCTCACGAGGCCCAGCGCCCACGCCGCGTCGGCGGGGCGTGAAGCCGATCTCCACGAGGTAGCGCGTCTGGTGCACCTGCACCGCGTACCAGGCGTACAGGCCCCAGAAGTAGCCGACGGCGATCCACCAGAAGCGCGCGGTGCGCACGGCCCGCGGCAGCGTCCAGTCCACGGCGACCCACGCCGCGTCCACCACGTTCGACCGCCGCTCGCCCGCCGCCGCGGCCGCGCCGGCGGCCCGGTCGCCGTCCGGCTCCAGGCCGAGCTCCTCGGGCCGCCCGCGCACGAGCAGGTTCAGCGGCACCAGCACGACCAGGAGCACCACGCCGAGCGCCCAGCACGACGACCGCCACCCGGACGCGACGATCAGCCCCTGCATCCACGGCAGCAGGACGATCGAGCCGACCCCGACGCCGGAGTACGCCAGGCTGATCGCGAGCCCGCGGCGCCGCACGAACCAGTGCGGCAGGTAGAGGGCCTGCCCCGTGTAGCCGAGGCACACGCTGCCGCCGCCCACGAGCACGCCAAGCGTGGCGTAGAGGTGCCACGGCTGCCGCGTGAGGGGCGCGAGCAGGAGCCCGATGCCCATCAGGATCACGCCCATCTCGATCACCACGCGCGGCCCGCGGCGGTCCATCATCCGGCCGAGCGACGGGCTCAGGACCGCGGAGACGAGGAAGCCGAACGAGAACGCGCCCGCGGTGACGCCGCGGTCCCAGCCGAACTCGTCGAGGATGGGCGGGAACAGGAGCGAGAACGCCGTGCGCGCGTTGACGCCGATGCCCATGGTGACGAACGCGCACGCCACCACCACCCAGCCGTAGAAGAACGGGATGCGGGCGAGGGGAGACGAGGCCACTCGAGGAGAACGTCACGGCGCCCAGACTACTACGACCGCGCGATCAGATTGATGGGAGGCCCGGGATCGATCAGGACGCCGTGCGAAGTCTCAGCGGCCGCGCACGTACCGCCGAAGCACCAGGCGCAGGTGGTCGCGGAAGTGCGGCTGCAGACGCGTGGTCCAGTCGCTCACGCGGGCCTGCTTCCACTCGGCCGACTCCTGCACCTCCGGCGCGGCCAGGTGGTAGAGGGCCACGTACTTCCGGTTGCCGCTGGTGCCGCGGAAGCGGCGGGCGCCGAGGACGCCGGGGACCGCGGCGAGCGCGGGGATGTGCTCCTTGTCGTACCACTCGTTGAACTCCGCCTCGTGCTCGGGAACGACGTTCATGGCGTTCAGCAGCAGGCCCCCCGCGTCCTTCGGCGGAAGCTGGTCGCCGGGCAGGATCTGCTCGCCCTCGAAGCGCATCAGGCGCTCCACCTTGGCGGTCACGCGCTTCGACCACGGCGAGAGGTTCTCGCCGCCGATCGCCCGATATGCCGGGCTCTGCATGACGGCCAGGGTCTCGAGGTCGTACGTGGCCACGGACACCCGCGGGTCCTGGGCACCGATCCAGCGCTCGCACACGAGGAAGCCCGGCACCCGCTGTCGCTCGGGCAGGTGCTCGGTGTCGTACCAGTCGTGGAACTCGTCGTCGGCCGCCCGGCCGATGTTCATCGCCGCGATCAGCGTGCCCTTCGCCATGATGGAATCCTCCCGCGCGCCGGCCACGCCGGCCCGCTCTCGAGGTGAAGGCCCCTACTCCAGCAGAGGCCGCCGTCCATTGCAATCCCGTCGCGCGCGCCGTCGAGCCGGCCCGGCCGGCGCGGCGCCGAACGCGCGCCGTCGAGTACAATCCTCGCGGAGATGCGCTACGTCGATCCCTCCACCGGCCGCACCTATCCGATCGACACGCCGCGCTGGCGCGCCGACGGTGGGCACTACCTGAACCTGGAGCCGGGCCCGGGCCTCACGCGCCGCGACGTCGACCCGTCGTGCCGATCGGTGTGGCGGTACGCGCGCGCGATCGCCGTGCCCGCCGAGTCCGCAGTCACGATGGGCGAGGGCTGGACGCCGCTGGTCCCCGGCGAGTGGGCGGGCGCCCCCGTGCTCTACAAGCTCGACTTCATGATGCCCACCGGCTCGTTCAAGGATCGCGGCACCACCGTGATGGTGAGCTATCTGAAGAGCCGCGGCCTGGACCACGTGCTGGAGGACTCGTCCGGCAACGCCGGCGCGTCGCTCGCCGCCTACGCCGCCGCCGCGGGCATGCGCTGCCGCATCCTCGTGCCCGAGACCGCGTCCTACCCGAAGATCGCGCAGATCGCCGCGTGCGGCGCCGACGTGGTGACGATCCCCGGCTCGCGCCAGGACGTGGCCGAGGCCGCGCTCCGCCAGAGCGCCGAGATCTTCTACGCGAGCCACAACTGGCAGCCGTTCTTCGTGGAGGGCACCAAGACGCTGGCCTTCGAGCTCTGGGAGCAGCTCGGCTGGCAGGCGCCGGACAACGTCGTGGTGCCGCTCGGCTACGGGAGCAACGTGCTCGGCTGCGAGCGCGGGTTCGCCGAGCTGGCCCGGAGCGGCGAGATCGGCACGCGGCCGCGGATCTTCGGCGTGCAGGCCGCGCGGTGCGCGCCATACCACGCCGCGTTCGTGGCCGGCGGCGAGACGCTCGTGCCCACCGAGATCGCTCCCACCCTGGCGGAGGGCATCGCCTCGGCGAAGCCCACGCGCGTGTCGGAGGTCCTGCGCGCGGTGCGCGAGACGGGCGGCACGATCGTCGCGGTGGAGGAAGCCGAGATCGTCGGCGCGCTGCGTGACCTCACGCGCCGCGGTCTCTACGTCGAGCCCACGTCGGCGGCGGCGGCGGCCGGGCTCACCCGGCTCGTGACGAGCGGCGCCATCCGGCCGGGCGAGCGCACCGTGCTCGTGCTGACCGGCTCCGGGCTCAAGGCGGGCGCGACGATCGGTGACGTCCTGCAGCTCTCGGCGCGCCGAGCCTGATGACCATCGCAGAACGCGGTAACCGCCACGGGCCTCTACATTCCCACCGCTCGGCATTCGTCTGATGTGCCGAGGCTCACGATCCGGACCTTCCGTGGAGGACACCCGATGACCACGCAGCTCGCGATCAACGGCCCGCGGCTCTGGGA
>CAVWWD010000007.1:0-489742 GCA_963758635.1 uncultured Candidatus Rokubacteria bacterium
CGCCGCCTGCGCCGCGCCCGCGCGCGAGCCGCGCTCAGCGGCCCCAGAGCTGGCGGGTGGCGAGGCGCGCGCCCTCGGCGAGGGCGGCGAACTTGAGCCACGCCACGCTCGGGTGCGTGTCGTTGAACCGGATCCCCGAGGCGGCGAACCCGCAGTCGGCGCCCGCGATCACGTTGTCGCGCCCGACGATGCGCGCGAACCGGACGATGCGCTCGGCGATCAGCTCCGGATGCTCGACGAGGTTCGTGGTGTGGCTGATGACGCCGGGGATCAGGACCATCCCGTCGGGCGGACGGAACGTCTCGAACACGTGGTACTCGTGCTCGTGGCGCGGGTTCGCGGCCTCGAAGGAGAAGGCGCCGGCGCGGATCCCGAACAGCACGTCGACGATGTCGCGGAGCTCCATGTCGTGCACGCGGGGCCCCACGTCGATGCTGTAGCAGGTGTGGAAGCGGACCCGCTCCGGGGGGATGCCGCGGAGCGACTCGTTGATCGCCTCGACGCGCCCGGCCGCCCACCGCCGGCATGCCGCCACGTCCGCGTCGGGATTCATCATGTAGTAGGTGACGAGGCGCGGGTCGTCGACCTGCAGGACGAAGCCGGCGTCGACGATGGCCCGGTACTCCTCGCGGAGCGCGGCGGCGAGGGCGTGCTCGTACTCCTCGTCGCTCTTGTAGTACGCGTTCGGCAGCGTGGCGGAGATGTAGGACGGGGCGATGGCCGGCATGAACACCTCTTCGTGGGGCAGCCCCGCCACCGCCGCCTTCAGCGTCTCGATGTCGCCGCGGATCGCCGCCTGTCCCTTGTAGGTCACCGGGCCCGTGCAGACGTCGATCCCGTGGCGGCGGTCGCCGCCGCGGCCGCCCGCCCACTCGGCGATCTTCTCGGACCACGCGTAGTAGTCGGGGAAGGCCCGGTACTCACGACTCGTCCCGCGCGCATTGCCTTCCTGGCCGGGCGGCGAGGGCCGCCGCTCGAAGCCGGTGAAGCGCTCCACGACGTAGCCGAAGAAGCTCGCCTTGCCCTGCTCGCCGTCGGTGACGACGTCGATGCCCGCCTCCGACTGCTTCCGCACCGTCTCGGCGACCGCGGCCCGGACCAGCCGCGCGTAGGCGTCGGCGTCGTACGGCTGGCCGCGATCCTTGGCCTTGAGGAGGGGGACCAGCTCGTCGGGCCGGGCCAGGCTGCCGACGTGAGTGGTGAGGATGCGCTCCGTGCTTCGCTTCATCGGGTCTCTGGGCGCGCGCCTCAGACCACGCCGCGCGCCCGGAGCCCCGCGATGTCGCTCGCGCTGTAGCCCAGCTCGCCGAGGATCGCGTCGGTGTGCTCGCCCAGCGCGGGCGCGGGATGACGGAAGCGTCCGGGCGTCTCGGAGAGGTCGACGGGCGTCGGCGCGAGGGGCACCGGGCGACGGAGACCCGGGTAATCCTGGTCCTGCAGCAGGCCCGCGGCGCGGATGTGCGGATCGTCCAGCGCCTGCTGGGGCGAGTAGAGCGGGCCCGCGGGGATCTTCGCCTTCTCGAGCTCGGCCAGGACCTGCTCCGTCGTCCGCTCAGCCGTCCACTCGGAGACACGCTTGGAGATGATCTCGCCGTGATCGCCGCGCGACTCGTCGTCCTTGAAGCGCGGGTCGGTGAGCCAGCTCTCGTCGCCCAGGACCTTGACCCAGCGCGCGAACATCGGGTTGCCGATGGCGTAGGCGATGATCCAGCCGTCCCTGGTGCGGAACACGTCCGAGGGCGCCGAGGTCTGCCCGCGGTTCAGCGTGGCCACGCGGTTCGGCGCGATGACCTGCTGCTCCACGAGGGCGGGGTTGTTGAAGGCCACCGCGGTGCGGAGCAGCGCGCCCTCGACCTTCTGCCCGCGCCCCGTTTTCTGCCGGGCCATCAGGGCGGCCAGCGTGCCGAAGGCGGCCTGCGAGGCGGTGCCGCAGTCCACCCAGGCCACCGAGGCGCGGATGGGCTGGTCGGGCGTGCCCGTCATGTACGCGGAGCCGCACATGACCTGGCCGATGCCGTCGAAGCCGTGCTTGTGGCTCCACGGCCCGCCCGCGCCGAAGGCGGTCACGGTGGTGAGGATGATGTCGGGCTTCACCGCGCGCAGGCTCTCGAGGTCGAGGGAGAGCGAGCGGAGCACCTCCGGGGGCAGGTTGGCGACGACGACGTCGGCTCCGGCCACGAGCTTCCGCACGATCTCGCGCCCCTCCGGGCTCGCGGGATCGAGTGTCATCCCGCGCTTGTTCCGGTTCATGGTCACGTACAGCGCGCCGCCGCCGTCGTCGCCCCCGATCGGCGACACCCAGCGGTCCTCGCCGCCGCCGCGGCGCTCGATCCGGATCACGTCGGCGCCGAGGTCGGCGAGGAGCGCGGCGCAGTACGGCCCCGCGATGTAGCGCCCGAAGTCCAGCACGCGAATGCCCGCCAGCACGTCTTGCATGGTTGCCTCGCTCACGGATGCCTCCCGGTCCTTATGACCCTCGCAGAATACGGTAACCGCCACGGGCCCCTACAGTCCTACCGCTCGGCATTAGTCTGATGCGCGGGGCTTACGAGCGCGCCTTGCCCTGGGCCGCCACCGCCTGCATCGCCGCCTGGATCGCCGCGGGATCGCCGAGGTAGTAGTGCCGGAGGGGGCGCAGCGTCTTGTCCAGCTCGTAGACCAGCGGGACGCCGGTCGGAATGTTCACCTCGACGATGTCGGCGTCGGAGACGTCGTCCAGGTACTTCACGAGGGCGCGGATGCTGTTGCCGTGCGCGGCCACCAGCACCTGCTTGCCCGCGCGGATGGCCGGCCCGATGTTGCCGTGCCAGTAGGGCAGGAAGCGGGCCACCGTGTCCTTGAGGCACTCGGTCATGGGCAGCTCGGCCGCGGACAGGTCGTGGTAGCGGGGATCGTTGCCCGCGTCGCGCGCGTCACCGCGCTCGAGCGGGGGCGGGGGAATGTCGTAGCTCCGGCGCCAGATCTTCACCTGGGCCTCGCCGAACTTCGCCGCCGTTTCCGCCTTGTCCAGGCCCTGGAGGGCGCCGTAGTGGCGCTCGTTGAGGCGCCACGACCGCTCCACGGGGATCCACAGGAGGTCCATCTCCTCGAGCACGATGAAGTGCGTGCGGATGGCCCGCGTGAGCACCGAGGTGAACGAGTAGTCGAAGGTGTAGCCCTCGGCCCGCAGGAGCTGCCCGGCGGCCCGCGCCTCCTCCCGGCCCTTCTCGGACAGGTCCACGTCGGTCCAGCCCGTGAACCGGTTCTCGCGGTTCCAGTCGCTCTCCCCGTGGCGGACGAGGACGACGCGATACATGCGGAGCTCCGCCTAGCGCTTGCTGGCCATCAGGGCGGCGAGGTCGGCGATGCGGCAGGCGTAGCCCCACTCGTTGTCGTACCACGCGACGACCTTGACGAGCGTGCCGACCACCAGCGTGTCCATCGCGCTGAACACCGCGGAGTACGTGGTCCCGCGGAGATCGCTGGACACCAGCGCGCTCGTCGGTGACGTCGAGGATGCCCTTCATCGACCGCTGGGCGTAGTCGAGCATGGCGGCCGCGGATGTCGTCGCGGGTGGCCTCCTTGCCGAGCATCGCGGTGAAGTCGACCACCGACACGGTCGGGGTGGGCACGCGGAAGGCCATGCCGCCGAACTTGCCCTTCAGCTCGGGGATGACCAGGCCGACCGCGCGCGCCGCGCCCGTCTCCGACGGCACGATGTTCTGGGCGGCGGCGCGGGCGTCCCGCAGGTCCTTGGCGCCCACGTCCTGGAGCTTCTGGGAGTTGGTGTAGGCGTGGACGGTCGTGAGGAGGCCCCGCTCGATGCCGAAGCGGTCGTTGAGGACCTTCGCCACCGGCGCGAGCCCGTTGGTCGTGCACGACGCGTTCGACACCACGTGATGGGCGTCGGCGTCGTACTTGTCGTCGTTGACGCCGAGGACGATCGTGATGTCCTCGTTCCTGGCCGGCGCGGAGATGATCACCTTCCTCGCGCCGCCCGCCGTGATGTGGGCGCGGGCCTTCGTCGCGTCCGTGAAGAGGCCGGTGGACTCGATCACGAGGTCGACGCCGAGGTCCTTCCACTTGATCGCGCCCGGGTCGCGTTCCGCGGTGACGGTGATGGTCTCGCCGTCGATGACGAGCTGGCTGTCCCGGGCCTCCACGGTGCCGGCATAGGCGCCGTAGGTCGAGTCGTACTTCAGCAGATGGGCGTTGGTGGCGGCGTCGAAGAGGTCGTTGACCGCCACTACGTGGAGCGCCTCGGGGTGGCGGGCCTTGATCGCCCGGTACGCCAGCCGGCCGATGCGGCCGAACCCGTTGATGCCGATCCTCGTGGCCATGGCGTGCCTCCTGTCGTGGGGGGTGGAATCGCGTGCTCGATTCTATCCCTTAGTCCGGATCATTCGCGAATGAACATGGACCCTGAACAGACCGTTGGTCCGCTGAGCCCGTTCATGCATAGGTCGGCTTCGTCCGCATCATTGGCGAATGGAGGCGGATCCCGAACAGCGCGGCGGTCCGCTGCGGCATCAACGGGCTTGCGCGGGCACGATCACCACGCGGAAGCGCGCCTCGGGGCGGAAGTGGCGCGCGAAGCGTCTCGCGCACCTCGTCGGCGGTGAAGCTCTCGTAGTCGGCGCGGATGCGCGCGAGGTCGTCGAGGGACAGGCCGCGGTAGTCGAGCGTGCTCAGGCGATCGGTCCAGAACGCGGGCGTCCGCATCGCCTCGTCGAGCTGGTTGGCGACCTGCCGCTTGGCCACCGCCAGCTCCTCCGCGGTGGGGCCGGCGGCGGCGAACGCGGCGTACATCTCCTGGATGGCCCCGGCGAGCGTCTCCGCCTTGGCCGGCTCGGTGGGCGCCTGCGCGGTGAACGAGCCGAAGCCCGGATATGCCTCCCCGGGGCGCGATCGGGCGCCGATGCTGTAGACGAGCTGCCGCTCCTCGCGGATCACCTTGTTCATCCGCGTGGAGAGCACCCGCGCGGCGAGGCCCAGGAGGCGGCTCTGCCGCACCTCCTGGACGTCGGCGCCGAAGAACCCGTCCAGCACCTGCGCCTGGTCCGTGCGCGTGGGCACGGCGCGGCTGACCGCGATGGGTCCGGCGGGACGCCGCACCGCGCGGAGGTCGTGGAGCGTCTTGTCCGAGATGCGCGGGCGCGCGGGGAGCGATCCGAGGTAGCGCGACACGAGCTCGACGCTCCGCTCCCGCGGGATGTCGCCGACCACGGCCACCTCGATGGGGGCGCGCGCGATGAGCCGCGTGAGCCACGCCTGGACGGCGTCCCGGGAGAGCGCCGTGATCTGGGCGGTGCTCACCGGGTGCAGGCGCGCCTCGCCGGCGGGGAAGAACGCGGCGGCCAGCGCCTCGGCGAAGACCCCGCGCGGCGTCAGCGCGCGCTCGGCGACCTCGGCGAGCTTGCCCTGGCGCCACTGCTCGAAGCCCGCGCTCTCGACCAGGGGGTCGGTGAGGAGCAGATAGGCCAGCTCGAGCCCGCGCTCGAGCGCGGCGGGGTCGCCGGCCACCGAGAGCGCGACGGTGTCGGGGCCCATGTCGCCCTGCACGGCCACCTTCCGGCCTGTCATGAGCGTGCGCACCTCGGTGCTCGACAGCTTGCTCGTGGCCGGCCGGTCCCAGGCGCTCGCCGCCGCCTCGGTCACACCGCGGTTCGCGCCGCCTTCCTCGATCTCGCCCCCGGCCAGCGTGATCGTGACCGTGGCGCGGCCCTTCGGCTGCTCCACCTGGCGATGGTGGACGCGGACGCCGTTGTCGAGCCAGCCCGACCAGACGAGCGTGCCCGGGTGCGCCGCTCCGTCGACGACGGCGGCCGCGGCCGGGGCCGCGGCGAGGAGCTTGTCCGGGCGCGCGCGGTTTGCCGGCGGGTCGGTCCGCACGTCGAGCGCGGTGCGGCTCAGGCCGACCAGCTCGCTCTCGGACGGCGCCGTCGCGCTCGACGGGAGCGTGAGCGCGAAGACGAGGCCGGCGGGATCCAGCGCCGTCGCGAAGGCGGTCGTCGTCTCGGCGGCGGAGATGCCGGGAAGGAGCCGGCGCGACAGCTCGAGCCCCTGGGCCGCCGAGAGCTTCGGCTCGCGGCGCGTCACCGCCTGGCTGATCTGCCGCATGAGGTTCCGCGCGGGGAGGGTGGCCTCCTGCTCGGCGGCCTGCTCGGCAAAGGCCACGGAGGCGGCGCGGGCGTCCTCGAGCTCCGGCGCCGTGAAGCCGTGCTGGCGTACCCGCTGCACCTCGGCGGCGAGGTCGTTGAGCGCGGCCCGCCACCGGTCGGGCGTGGTGGTGGCCTGGGCGGTCCCCATCCGGAGCGCGCTCCCCCAGTCGGCGGCGGAGGCCGTGCCCTGGGAGAACGCCGCCTTCCCGGCGTCGAGCAGGGCGGCGAGGCGGCGTCGGAACATCCAGAAGGCGAGGTCGTCCACGAGACGCTCGCGGTAGGCCTCGACCGTGGCGACGGGCGCGCGCGGCGGGATGACGCGGGTCAGCGAGACCTCGGCCTGCGTCAGCTCGGGGTCGGTGACGACGACGGCGCGCGTGCCCAGCGTGGCCGTGACGCCGACGGGGCGCGGCTCGGGGCGAGGACGCCGCGGCATGGCGCCGAAGTGGCGCGCGATGGCCGCCACCGCGTCGGGCGGGGCGAGGTCGCCGACCATGATGACCGTCATGTTGCTGGGCACGTACCACCGCGCGTAGTAGTCGCGGAAATCCGCGGGGCGGACGGCCCGGATCGTCTCCTCCGTTCCGATGGGCAGGCGGCGACCGAGCGTGGACTCCGGGGCCAGCCGCTTGAGGACCTCGTCCCCCACGCGCTCCGACGACCCGGCCCGCGCGCGCTTCTCCTCGAGCACGATCTGCCGCTCGGGATCGATCTTCGCGGGGTCGAGGGTGAGCCGCGCCGCGACGTCGGACAGGAACAGGAGCCCGCGGTCGAGCGTCTCCGGCTTCGTGTCGGGCAGGGCCAGCGTGTAGACGGTCTGGTCGAGGCCGGTGAAGGCGTTCTGGTCGCGCCCGAAGGCCATGCCCAGGCTCTGGAAGAACGGGATCAGCGAGCCGGGAGGGAAGTTCGCGGACCCGTTGAAGGCCATGTGCTCCAGGAAGTGGGCGAGGCCCCGGGTGTCCTCGGTCTCGTTGAGCGATCCCGAGGCCACGTGCAGCCACACCGCCACGCGCCCGGGCGGATTCGCGTGCGGCCGGATGATGTAGGCGAGCCCGTTCTCCAGGGCGCCCGTGACGAGCACGGGATCGGTGGGCAGCCGCTCGCCCTCCGCGGGCCGCGGCGCCGACGCGGCCGCGGCGCCGCCGGGGGCGGCGCAGGAGACCAGCGTGGCCGCGAGCAGGGCGATCGCGGCGTGGCGAGCGCGGATGTCGAGCCGTTCGGTTGGCACGGTTGGAATTTCCTCCCCCCGCAAGATACCGGCGAATCGCGGGCGCGTATAGCGCCCCCCGGCCCACCCCTTGACGGCCGAGCCGCCGCCCGCGTAGCGTGCGGCCGGGCCACGGCATGTCGCTCTTCTCGATCCAGCTCCTGAGCGGGCTCGCCAACGCGATGTTCCTCTTCCTGGTCGCGTCGGGCCTGTCGCTGATCTTCGGGGTCACCCGCATCGTCAACTTCGCTCACGGCTCGCTCTACATGCTCGCCGCGTACCTCACGTACACGCTGGTCGGCGTCCTGCCCCTGGGCCCGGCCGCGTTCTACGCGGGCGTGCTCCTGGCCGCCCTCGCCGTGGCCGTGCTCGGCGGGCTCGTCGAGGTGCTCCTCCTCCGTCGCGTCTACCGGGCGCCGGAGCTGTACCAGCTCCTGCTCACCTTCGCCCTCGTGCTCCTCACCGCCGACGCCGTGCGCTTCATCTGGGGCGCGGACAACAAGACGGGCCCCGCCGCGCCCGGCCTCGCCGGCTCGGTGCGCATCGCCGGCCAGCTCTTCCCCGCCTACGACCTCGCCATGATCGGCGCCGGGCCCGTGGTGGCGCTCGGGCTGTGGGCGCTCTTCCACCGCACGCGGTGGGGCGTGCTCATCCGCGCCGCCACCCAGGACCGCGAGATGGTCGCGGCGCTCGGCGTCGACCAGTCGCGCCTGTTCACCTCGGTGTTCGTGCTCGGCTCGTTCCTCGCCGGGCTCGCGGGGGCGCTCCAGGTGCCGCGGGTCGCCGTCACCACCGTCATGGACACCACGGTGATCGTGGAGGCCTTCGTCGTGGTGGTCATCGGCGGGATGGGCTCGGTGTGGGGCGCGCTCCTCGCCGCGATCCTGATCGGCGTGCTGAACGCCTTCGGCATCCTCGTCCTGCCGCGCATCACCATCGTGCTCATGTTCGTGGTCATGGCCGTGGTGCTCGTGGTCCGGCCGTGGGGCCTCCTCGGCCGCCCGGAGATCGCGCTCCGCGCCTCGGCGCGGAGCGCCGCGCCGGCGCCGCCCCGTCCCATCGCCGCGTGGTGGGCGGCCGCCGCTCGGCATCGCGCTCCTGGCCGCGCCGCTCGTCCTGCCCACGTTCTACGTGTGGCTCCTCGTGGAGGTGCTGGCCTTCGCGCTCTTCGCCTCGAGCCTGTACCTGTTGATGGGGCTCGGCGGCATGGTCTCGTTCGGCCACGCCGCCTACTTCGGGCTGGGCGCCTACGGGGCGGCGCTGCTGATGAAGCTCGCGGGCGCGCCGATGCCGCTCGCGTTCGTGGGCGGGCCGGTGACGGCCGCGGTGGTGGGCGCGGTCTTCGGCTACTTCTGCGTCCGGCTGTCGAGCATCTACTTCGCCATGCTCACGCTCGCCTTCGCGCAGATCGTGTACGCCGTCGTCCACCAGTGGGACGAGGTGACGGGCGGCGACAACGGGGTCCTCAGCGTGTGGCCCGCCCCGTGGCTCGCGGGGCCGGTGCGCTACTACTACTGGACGCTCGCCGTCGCCGTCGTCGGCCTGGTCGCGCTCCGGCGCGTGACCGTGTCGCCGTTCGGGCTGGCCCTCCGCGCGGCCCGCGACCACCCGCGCCGGGCCGAGGCGGTGGGCGTGGACATCCGCGCGCACCAGCTCGCCGCCTTCGTCGTGGCCGCGTTCGTCGCGGGCCTGGGCGGCGCCACGTTCGTCTTCCTGAAGGGCAGCGCCTTTCCCACGCTGGTGGACGCCAGCGGCCTCGGTGCAGCCGCTGGTGATGGTGCTGCTGGGCGGCGTCGAGTCGTTCGCGGGGCCGCTCGCCGGCGCCGCCGTCTACAAGGTGCTGGACACGCTGATCACCCGCGTGACCGACTACTGGTCGGCGGTGCTGGGCGTGGTCCTGCTCGTCCTCGTGATCGCCTTCCCCCGCGGCCTGATGGGGACCTTGGGAAGGCGGGCGTGATGTTCCCGCGCGGGGTGGAAGTGCGCGGGACAGTTGGAACTCTGGGAAGACGGGCGTGACGGAGACGGTGCTGGAGGTGCGCGGGCTGCGCAAGGCGTTCGGAGGAGTGCGCGCCGTCGACGGCGTGGACCTGGCGCTGCCGCGCGGGGAGATCCGCGCCCTCATCGGCCCCAACGGGGCGGGGAAGACGACGCTGTTCAACATGCTCTCCGGGCAGCTCCGGCCCGACGCCGGCGAGGTCAGGCTCGACGGCTCGCGGCTCACCGGGCTGCCGCCTCACGTCGTGTGGCGGCGCGGGGTGAGCCGCACGTTCCAGATCACCGCCACGTTCGCCTCGCTCACCGTCCTCGAGAACGTGCAGGTCGCGCGGCTCTCCCACCGGCGGCGCACGTTCGTCATGCATCGGCCGGCCGCGGCCGAGGAGGCGGAGGCGGCGCGGCAGGGGCTCGAGCGGGTGGGGCTCGCCGAGCACGCCGACCGCACGGCCGCCGCCCTCGCCTACGGCGACCAGAAGAAGCTCGAGCTGGCGGTGGCCCTGGCGAGCGACCCGGTGGTCCTCCTGCTCGACGAGCCCACCGCGGGCATGGCGCCCGCCGAGCGGGGCGCCCTCATGGCGCTGGTGGCGCGGCTTGCCCGCGAGCGGGCGCTCACCGTGCTGTTCACGGAGCACGACATGGACGCCGTGTTCGCCGTGGCCGAGCGGATCACCGTGCTGCACCAGGGCCGCGTGATCGCCTCGGGCGCCCCCGCCGAGGTCGCGCCGCCGACGCCGCTGAGGCTGCCGAGCCGCCGTCTACGCTGGGCGTGGAGGTGCTGATGCCGATGGCGGTAGCATCGCCGGCGCTCCGAGTCGCGGCTCCGATAGCTGTGCACCGAGACCGTCACGACGACGGCGCGTGGAGATGCGGAGCCTGCTCTGCTGCGCCGACACGTGGGCGTCACGCTACCACGAGGAGTAGACATCCATGAGCGACGCCTACGACTGGGAGGCGATCGTCAACGGGCTCAACCAGCACCTGCGCCTGCGCTCGATCCCCATCGGGATGAAGCTCTTCGAGACGGTGGAGGAGATGGAGGCGATCCCGCGGATCCGCCGCCCGCGCGTGAAGCACACCACCGACCAGATCGTGGCCCAGGCGCGCCAGCTCGGCTTCACCGTGGGCATCACCATGGACGACCTGGTGGGCGCGCAGTGCGGCGCGGTCATCGGGCTCTCCCCGCAGAACGACGAGTGGCTGTCGGGCAAGCGCATGGCCGGCGTCTGGTTCAAGACCCTCGAGGACGCCTCCGCGCACCAGCACGCGATGGACTGCGTGCCCTACGGCCGCTACCGCGCCATGGCGGTGTCGCCGCTCACCGCGGGCCGCCTCGACCCGCCCGACATCTGCCTGATCTACGGCACGCCCGGCCAGATGATCTTCTTCATCAACGGGCTGCAGTGGACGGGATACAAGAAGATGAGCTTCACCTCGGTCGGCGAGTCCGCGTGCGCCGACTCGTGGGGCAAGGCGCTCAAGACGGGCGAGCCCGCGCTGACGATCCCGTGCTACGCGGAGCGCCGCTACGGCGGCGTGGCCGACGACGAGATGCTGATGGCGATCCCGCCGCGCTTCCTGCCCGGCGTGATCGAGGGGCTGGCCGCGCTCTCCCGGAACGGGCTCCGCTACCCGATTCCTCCGTACGGCATCCAGAGTGACGCCGCCGCCGGCCTCTCCGTGAGCTACGCGGACAAGAAGTAGGCCGCCTACTCGGTGGCGAGCGTGCGGCGCCGCTCGCGGTGGTGCGCGAGGAGCTCGCGTGTTGGCGGCAGCGATCGTCGCCGCCGCCTCGGCGATTCGCGGCAGGTCCCTGGCCGCGACCACCACGTACAGCTCGTCCTCGCCCAGGTCGGTGTAGACACGATTGCCGATGCACCCGGAGCTGGTGATGAGGCCGTGGGTGAGCGCGGCGGGCAGCGCCATGCACGTCGGTCGGCCGAGCGCGGGCATCTGCGTGCTCACGCCCGCGCGGAGGGCGGCTTCCTGCAGGAGCATCAGGCGGCCCGGGCGGCCGGCGAAGATCACCACGTCCGGGGGAACGGGCGTGGCGGCGAGCGGCGCGTACACCACGGCGCCCGGCGTCCGGGGCAGGGTGGGGATCGACGGCACCTCGGCGGGCCGGATGTAGCCGATGCCCGTCATGAACCCGAGCATCTCCGGCAGCTCCCGCGAGCGCTCCGCCGGCAGCGGCATGTTGTGGGTGTGGCTGCCGATCACGCAGCCGTGATGATCGGCGGGCACCGTGTAGAAGGCGCGGCCCGCCGCGGCGAGCCGCCAGAAGCTGCAGCCCGACGGCTCGACGCCCGCGAACTTCTCGACGCCCGCGGGCGGCGCGTCGAGGAACGCGACGGCGACAGGCGCACGGTTGAGGCCGAGGGTCGAGACGAGGGTCTGCTCGAGTGCGCTGTAGTCCGTCATCGTCGGGTGTCTCCTGGCTCCGGGGTTTGATTCGGCGGACACGGGCGGTCGCCTCGTGGAGTGTACCGCGCCGCGGGCCGCCGCGGACGCCCGCGCCTTGACGGCTCGCGAGCGCGGTGCCAGTATCCGTGCCGTGCTGGAGCTCCTGGACGTGCGGGCGGCCTACGGGCCGTCGCTCGCGCTCCACGGGGTCACGCTCGAGGCGCGCGCGGGCGAGGTGGTGTGCTTCCTCGGCCGGAACGGCGCGGGCAAGTCGACCACGCTCAAGGCCGTGGTCGACCTGGTCGAGGTCACCGGCGGCTCGATCCGCTTCGAGGGCCGGGACGTGACGGGCTGGCCCACCCACCGGATCAGCCGGCTCGGCGTCGGCTACGTCCCCGAGGACCGGCGCATCTTCGGCGACCTCACGGTGGCGGAGAACCTGGAGGTGGGGGCGCGGGCGGACGGCGCCGCCCCGCCGAGCGCATCTACCGCTTCTTCCCGCGCCTGCGCGGGCTGGCGCGGCGGCGCGCGGGGAGCCTGTCCGGCGGCGAGCAGCAGATGCTCACGGTGGCGCGCACGCTGATGGGCGGGCCGCGCCTGCTGCTGCTCGACGAGCCCTCGGAGGGCCTGGCCCCGGTGGTGGTCCGCGCGCTCGCCGACCAGATCGCCGCCCTCAAGGGCGAAGGCCTGACGATCCTCCTCTCCGAGCAGAACCTGCGCTTCGCCGCCCGGCTCGCCGACCGCGCCTACATCATCGAGCGCGGCGAGATCCGCTTCGAGGGGCCGATGCGCGACCTGCTCGAGGACGAGGCGATGCGGCGCGCGTACCTGACGGTGTAGGGCGAGACGCGAATTGCTCGCCAAGCGCGTGCTCCCGCTGGTCCTCCGTCCCTGACGAGGTTCGCCGAGACCACGGAGCTCGTGACGGTCGCGGCCAACCTCGAGATCGACGCGTGGGCCGATCTGCACGGGTACGCGCGGCTGGCCGGCTCGGTGAACCCGGCCCGCGAGCCGCCGCTGCCGCCGCGGATCCGCCAGCGCCACTACGTCGGGGCCGCGGATCGCCGCGTCCCCGCCGATGTGACAGCGCGCGGCCCGATTCCGCCGGAGAGCGTCGCGATCGTGGCCGGCTACGACCACGTCTGCTGCTGGCGTGAGATCTGGCCGTCGGTGCTCGCGGAGGTGGCGGCGGGCGGTCGCTGACGGAAGCTGGAGTAAGATCGGTCCGGCACACATGACGGGTCCGCTTCTTCTCGCACGCTCGTGAGCGCCCGCCCCGGGCCGGAGCTCCTGGCGCCGTCGCGCTGGGTGGGCGCCGCGGTCAAGCGCGTGGAGGACCCGCGTCTCCTCACGGGACGCGGCCGCTACCTCGACGACCTCGGTCCGGCCGGCCTGCTCCACGCCGCGTTCGTGCGGAGCCCGCACGCCCATGCGCGCGTCGTGTGCGTGGACGCGGAGGCGGCGCGCGCCGTGCCGGGCGTGGCCGCGGTGCTGGCGGGGCGTGACCTCACCGACGTGGGCGCCCTCGCTCCGCGCCTGGCCGCCGCCGGCTTCGCGCCCACCGCGTGGGCGCCGCTCGCGCCCGCCCGCGTCCGGTTCGCGGGCGAGCCGGTGGCCGTGGTGGCCGCGCGAAGCGCGTACGTGGCCGCGGACGCCGCCGAGCTCGTCGGGGTCGAGTACGAGCCGCGGCCCGCGCTGGCCGGCATCGACGCGGCGCTCGCTCCCGGCGCGCCGGCGCTCCACGAGGGCGTCGACGGCAACGTGCTCGCGCGGCATGCGCAGCAGCGGGGCGACGTGGCCGGCGCCTTCGCGCGTGCCGCCCACGTCGTGCGGGAGACCTTCGACCACGGCCGCGTCTCGGCGTCGCCGCTCGAGGCGCGCGGCGTGTTGGCCCACTGGGAGGACGACGCCCTCACGGTCTGGGCGAGCACGCAGGTGCCGTTCGTGCTCCGTGCCGTCCTCGCGCGTCTCCTGGGCCTGCCCGAGAGCCGCGTCCGGGTGGTGGCCCCGGACACGGGCGGAGGCTTCGGCCAGAAGATGCATGTGCTACCGGAGGATCTCGCGGTGGCGGTCCTCTCCCGCGCGACCGGGCGGCCCGTGAAGTGGACGGAGACCCGACACGAGAACCTCGTGGCCGCCTCCCAGGCGCGCGAGCAGCGCGTGCAGGCGGAGCTGGCCGCGGACGCGGACGGCCGCCTGCTGGCGCTGCGCGCGCGCGTCTGCTCCGACGCGGGCGCCTATCACGTCTATCCCCTGACCGCGTCGCTCGAGCCCATCGGCACGGCCGGCATCCTCCCCGGGCCCTACCGCGTGCCCGCCTACGCGTTCGAGGCGATGGCCGTGGCCACGAACAAGCCGCCCATCGGGCGCCTATCGCGGCGTCGGGATGACCATGGGCGTCTTCGTCATGGAGCGCATGCTGGACCTCCTCGCCGAGCGCCTCGCCGTGGATCCCGTGGAGATCCGCCGCGAGAACCTCATCCGCCGCGACGAGTACCCGTACACCTCGGCGGCCGGCTTCGTCTACGACAGCGGTGACCTGCCCGGCGCCCTCGATCGGGCGCTCGCGCTGGCCGGCTATCCCGCCATGCGGGCGCGCCAGGCCGAGGCGCGCCGCCACGGCCGGCTCGTCGGCATCGGCGTGTCGTGCTACGTGGAGTCCACCGGCATCGGCGCGCGCACCTTCCGGGACCGCGGCATGGTCGAGATGCCGGGGCCCGAGGCGGCCACCGTCCGCATGGAGGCGGACGGCAGCGTGCGCTGCCTCGTCTCGTACCCGTCGCAGGGGCAGGGGCACGCCACCACGGTGGCCCAGATCGTGGCCGACCGCCTCGGCGTCGCGCCCGCCGCGGTCCGGCTCGCCCAGCCCGACACCGCGATGGCCAGCGCGGGCAGCGGCACGTTCGCGAGCCGCGGCGCGGTCGCGCAGATGGTCACGGTGGAGCGCGCGGCCGCCGCCGTGCGCGCCAAGCTCCTCGCCATCGCGGCCGGCCGGCTGGAAGCGAGCGCGGCCGATCTCATCCTGGACGACGGTCGCATCGCCGTGCGCGGCGCGCCCGACCGCGCCGTCGCGCTCGGGGAGATCGCGCGGCTCGCCCACTACCCGCCCGCCGGCGGCCTCCCCGGCGGCGCCGCGCCCGGCCTCGAGGCGACGGTGGCCCACGACCTGCCGGGGCCGACGTTCGCGGGGGCCGCGCACGTCGCGGAGGTGGAGGTGGACGCCGAGACCGGGCGCGTCGCGGTCACGGGCTACACGGTGGTGGAGGACTGCGGGCCGCTGCTGAACCCGATGATCGTCGAGGGCCAGGTGCACGGCGCCGTCGTCCAGGGCATCGGGGAGGCGCTCTCCGAGCGGCTCGTGTACGACGAGACGGGGCAGGCGCAGAGCGGCACCTTCATGGAGTACGGCCTGCCGCAGGCCGCCGACGTTCCCGCGCTCGTGGTGGACCACGTCGAGACGCCGTCGCCCCTCACGCCCGGCGGGGTCAAGGGGGTGGGGGAGGGAGGCACGGTGGGCGCGCCCGCCGCCGTCGCGAACGCGGTGGCCGACGCCGTGCGGCCGCTCGGAATCCGCGTGGTCGCGCTGCCGATCCTGGCCGAGGGGCTGGTCGGGCGGAGCGTGCCGTGATCGAGGCGTACCGCGCCGTCTCCGCGCTCTACCAGGCGCTGATGACGGGCCTCGTCCCCGTCCTGGCTACGCGCCCTTCCTGATCTCGTCGATCTTGCGGTCCCGATCGTTGGCGAGGCGGTCGAGGTCGCGCCGGAGCTCCTCGCCGAGGCGCTCGGCGTCCTCGTAGCTGGCCGCCTTCGCGAGGGCGTCCCGGTGGAGGATCTCCCGCTCGGCGACGCGCGCCTTGTACAGGTTGCGGGCCTCTCCGATGCCGGCCTTCTGGGCGTCGGAGAGCGGCTGCTCCGTGGCGCCGGACTCCGCTTCCTTCTTCCGGAGGCGCTCCATCGCGAGCTCGAACGCGGTCTTCGGGGCGTTGTCGGCCATGACCGCCACAGTGTAGCACTCGCCTCGCGCCGCGCCTGGCGGCGCGAGGGTCACGGGTCCGGGAGCGGGCGCGGCGCGAGGCGTTCGATGCGAAGGCGCCCGGCGTGAAAAGCGCAGGTCGACGTCGAGATCGCCGCGCTCGCCGTGCCAGCGGAGCGTGGCCTGCTCTCCGTCCTGGGCGTCGGCGCCGGCGCCGGCCACGGTCTCGCCGACGGTGAGACGGCCGAACAGGGTGTGCGCGGCGCCGAGCCGCCGCGCCGCCTCGACGGCGTCGGCGCCCGGCTCGAGCAGCGCGGCCAGCCCGTCCGGGTCGGGAGACGCGGCCAGATCGGCCAGCCGGCGCGCCGCGGCGATCAGCGCAGCGCTCGCCGGCACCACCGACGTCGCCTCGTAGTCCTGCACGCGTCCGTCCGGGCGCGGCGCCAGCTCCACGCTGAGGCGCACGCGCCCGCGCTCGCCGATCAGCTCGGCGTGCCCGCGCGTGGCGCGCACCGCCGTGACCGGTCCGGGCGAGAGCGTCCCGTGCCGCGCGCGGAGCGCCGAGGCCTGGGCCCGCCGGCGATCCAGCGGATCGTCGAGCAGGACGTTGTCGGCGAAGAGCCGCCCGGCGCGGGCGTCGTCCCAGCCGGAGAGGAGCTCGGCCAGGGCGCGGACGGCCTCGTCGAGCGCGGCGGCCGGCGGATGCGCCGCGGGTGGGAGGGCTCCGCGCGACTCGAGCAGCTCGAGCGCGTCGCGCGTGAAGAGGCCCATCGGCGGGTACGTCCGGTTCGCGACCGCGACGACGCCCACGCCACGATCGCGGAGCCAGCGCATGTTCGATCCGAAGCCGGGCAGACCTCCGCTGTGCGTCACCATCGTTCCCAGCTCGAGGTGCTCGCGGACCTCGAGGCCCATGCCGTAGCCGCCGGCGACCAGACGCAGCCGGCCGTCCACCTCCTCGCGCGTGATCGAGGTGGGGATCGCGCGGCAGACCTGCTGCATCTCTCGCCGCGATGCGCGGCGGAGCGGGCCGTCGTCGGTGCCGTCCCGCGGCGGGAACGCCTCGGCGAGGAAGCCCACCCAGAGGGCGAGGTCGGCCACCGTGCTCCAGAGGCCACCCATGGGCCCGAGCGCCCCGTCGGCGAGCGGAGGCGGCTCGGCGACGATCGCGCCATCGACCACGCGGAAGGGCCGCGCCAGCCGGGCGCCCGTCCGGGCCTGGGCGTCCCACACGGTGTCGCTCATCCCGAGCGGGCCCAGGAAGTGCCGGCTCACGTACTCCTGCAGCCGTATCCCCGCGACGGCTTCCACCACCTGCCCGAGCACGCCGTAGCCGAGGTTCGAGTACTCGAAGACGGTGCCCGGCGCGGCGGCGAACGCGGCGCCCTCGGCGAGCCAGCCGAGGAGCTCCGGTCCGCCCGCGTCGAGGTGACGATCCGCCCACGGGTCATCGGTGGCGAGCCCCGCGGACATGGTCAGGAGGTGGCGGATCGTGACCGGCGGCGAGTCGCCGCTGGGCGGCCGGAGCCCGGCCGCGGCCGGGACGTACCGGCTCGCCGCATCGTCGAGGGCGAGCTGCCCGGCGTCGCGCAGGCCCAGCACCGCGGCGGCGGTGAAGCTCTTGGTCATGGACGCGATGCGGAAGAGCGTGCGCTCGTCCGGCGGGCCGGCGCCGTCGCCCGGGTCGCCGATGCCTCCCCGCGTCACGAGGCGGCCGTCCACGATCACCCCGTACGCCATGGCGGGGATGTGATGCCGCTCCGCGGCCATGGAGGCGAGCGCGTGGAGCGCCCCTGCCGCGTCGTCGGGCGCCGTCGGGGTCGTGCCCGGGGAGAGCGGGGATGGTCTGCGCATGCGGTCTTCGTCCATGACCCTCGTCCTCATCGGCGTCGGCTCAGGGAGTGACGAGCTGGACTCTCGGAAAATAGGACCGGTACCGCAGGGGATCCCTCGTCACCAGGACCATCTGCCGGACGGCGGCGTGGGCTCCGATGAAGAAGTCCGGAAGCGGTGACCGCCTGGCGCCACCCTTTCGCCGGTACTGGAGAAAGCACCGGCCGGCCAGAAAGCCAGCCTCCCACGGAAGGGCCTCGCGCCGGAACAGATCCACCGGCAGGGCCGCGTCGAGATCCTCGATCCGCTCGAACCCCACCGATACCTCGGCGTAGATCACCGGGTTGATGACGAGCGTGTGCCGCTCCGCGAGCCCCTCCAGTTGCCGAGCCGACCAGCCGTACCACCGGGGATCCTCGGTCGTCACGTCGAGGATCACGTTGCTGTCGACGAGGACGTTGGCCACGAGCCCGTGACTACCCCTTGCGCGTCAGGGCCATGATCTCGTCGGTCGTCAGGCCGCTGGTCGCCCGGCCCCGCATGGCCCGGATGAGGCGCGCGCCGCGCCGGGATCCTCCGCCGACCTTTCTCAGGATCACGGCATCTCCCCGCACCGCGAACTCTACCTCGGTGTCCGGGAGGATTCCGAGCTTCTGGCGGATGGCGAGTGGGATGGTCACCTGTCCCTTGCGCGTGACACGCATTCGTCCACTCCTTCACAGCTGAGTCTTACCAGTAAGAGTAAGACTCGTCGTGGTTGGAGTCAATGCGGCCGCGCCGGGTACCCGCGCGCGTCGGGTGAGAGAGGGCGGCCGCGCTGGCCGCGCGGCGGCGGCCGTCTGGCTCTACGCGGCGTCCATCACATCGCGGTGATCGCCGCCGTGCCCCGGTTGCAACGTGACCGGCTCGTGCCCGTCGCCGCTGGCGGCCACCATCACCGCCGGATCCCCGCCTCAGCCGCCTCCCTTCAGGCGGGGGTCGAGGAGATCGCGGAGCGCGTCGCCCAGCATGTTGAAGCCGAACACCGCCATCGAGAGCGCCACCGCGGGCCAGACGGCCAGCCAGGGCGCCTGGTACATGTGGTCGAGGCCGGCCAGGGAGAGCATGCCGCCCCACGTGGGGTAGGGCGGCGGCACGCCCAGGCCCAGGAACGACAGGCTGGCCTCGGTCAGGATGACGGTGGAGAGCCCGGTGGTGGCCACCACGATGATCGTCGGCAGCACGTTGGGCAGGATGTGGGTGGCGGCGATCCGCGCGTGCCCGGCGCCCGCCGCCCGCGCTCCCTCGATGTACGTGTACTCCTTGATCGACAGCGCCACGCCCCGCACGATGCGCGAGTTCTGGATGCCGAAGGCCACGCCGAGGACGAGGGTGATGTTCCACGCCCCCGGCCCCACCAGGGACATGATCGACATCAGGAGGAGGAGCCCGGGGAACGCCATCCACGCGTCGACCATCCGCTGGAGCCACAGGTCCACCCGCCCTCCGAAGTAGGCCGTGCCGATGCCGACGACGGTGGCGATGATGGAGCCGATCGTGACCGCGCCGAACCCCACGTAGAGGGAGATCCGCGCCCCGTACAGGAGCCGGGTGAGCAGGTCGCGCCCGAGCTGGTCCGTGCCCAGCCAGTGCGCGCTGCTCGCGCCCATCAACCGCTCCCGAAGGCTCGTCTGCGCGAAGCCGTACGGCGTGATGACGTCGGCCAGCACCGCCGCCGCCAGCATCACGACGACGATGGCGCCGCCGACGGTGCCGAGGGGCTTGCGCCGGAGCATCTGGAACCAGACGTCGAGGTACCACGCCCGCGTGGCGGGCAGCGGCGCCGCGGGCAGCGCGATGGCCACGGCCCCGTCCGACCCGCCGGCCAGCGGCGCCACCGGCCGCACGCCTCCGCCCTCGCGCTCGCCGCCGCTCATCTCCGCCGCCTCCGCGCGCGCGTCATGGTCAGTGGTACCGGATGCGCGGGTCGAGGTACGCATAGGCCAGGTCGATGGCGAGGTTCAGCCCGACGACGAGCGCGGCGATGATGAGGTTCACCGACTGGACGACGGGGTAGTCCAGCCGCGTGAGCGCCTCGAAGAAGAAGAGGCCGACGCCGGGCAGGCGGAAGATCGCCTCCATGATGACGGAGCCGCCGATGTAGAGCGGCATCTGCAGGCCGACGAGGGTGATGACGGGGATCATGGCGTTCTTGAGGGCATGCCGCAGCACGATGGCGCGCTCGCTCAGGCCTTTCGACCACGCGGTGCGGATGTAGTCCTGCCGCAGCACGTCCAGCAGCGACGACCGCATGATGCGCATGATCGGCCCCGCCCGGGTGACGCCGAAGATGAGGGCGGGCACGACCATGATCTTGAGGTTCTGCAAGGGGTCCGCGGTCAGCGACACGTACGTCCACACCGGGGTCCACTTGAAGAGGATCGACGGCAGCACGACCACCAGGACGGCGAGGCCGAAGTACGGCACGGACAGGGCCAGGATGGAGAAGACGCGCCCGACGTAGTCGGCGGCGGAGTCCTGGCGCACCGCCGACACGATGCCCACCACGATGCCGATCGCCACCGAGACCAGGATGGTGAGGACGGCGAGCTCCAGGGTGACGGGGAAGCGCCGCGCGAACTCGTCCCAGATCGGCTGGCGGGTCCAGTAGGAGCGGCCGAAATCGCCGCGCAGCACGATGTTGCCGATCCACTCGCCGTACTGCACGTAGACGGGCCGGTCGAGCCCCAGGTCCTTGCGGAGGGCGTCGAGGGTCGGGGCGTAGGCGTGCCCCTCGACCATGCGCGTGACGACGTCCCCCGGCATGAGCCGCATCATGGCGAACACGATGACGGTGACGAGGAAGAGCGTCGGCACTGCCAGCGCCGCCCGCCGGAGCACGTACTGTTTCACGCGCGGGCTCCCGACCCGCTACCGGTCGAGCCAGGTGAAGACGAGGCGCATGCCCAGGCCGTAGCCGTCGTGATGCTTGAAGCCCTTCACCGACGGGTGGTGGGTGATGTACTGGGGCTGGGTCGGGAGGTAGACGTAGTAGGCCTTGTCGGCGACGTAGCGCTGGATCTCGTCGACGATCTCCTTGCGCTTCTTCGGGTCCAGCTCCTTCCGCTGCGCGACGAGGAGCTTGTTGAGCTCGGCGTCCGCCACCCGGCTGCGGTTGCCCGGCTGCTCCGGGTAGAAGTGGCCGTACAGGAAGTCGTCCACCTCCGTGAACGGGGTGACGGGGCCGATGGCCATCTTCTCGAACTTCCCGAGGTAGGTCGTGGAGATGTAGGCGCCGTACTCCTGCGGCTTGAGCTCCACCGTCAGGCCGATCTTGCTGAGGTTGTCCACGGCCAGCTCGTAGTAGCTCCGCCACGGCGGCGCGTACCCGGGCCAGTGGAAGGCCGGCGTGACGAGGCCGCTCCCGTGACCGGCGGCGGCGAGGAGGCGCTTGGCCTCGGCGGGGTCGTAGCCCGTGAGGGCCTTGGCCTTGGCGGCGTCCATCTTCGACGCCTCGAGCTTCCAGTCCTTCATGGCGCACGGCACCGGGCCCGTGTCGATGCAGCCCTCGCCGAAGATCAGCGCGTCGTTCCAGCCCTTCCGGTCGATGGCCAGCGAGACCGCGCGGCGGACCCGCACGTCGTTGAACGGCGGCTGGTCGGTGCGGAAGTAGATCATGCCCTGCCCGATCACGGGGGTCGGGGTGGTGGAGAGCTCCGGGTTGGTCTTCTGGAGGGACTTGGCCTCCTCGGGGCTGGCCCAGGCCCACATGTGGTTGAAGTCCACCTTGCCCGCCCGCAGCAGCGAGAGGCGGGTGGCGGCATCCGGGGTGATCTCGATGACCACGCCGTCGAGGTACGGCAGGCCCTTCATGAAGTAGTCGGGGTTCCGGTCGAAGACCAGCCGCACGCCCCGCTCGTAGGACTTCAGGACGAACGGCCCCGTCCCGATGACGCCGTCCGGATTGTTGAAGTCCTTGAACTTCTCCTCCACCTCGCGAGCGAGGATCGGGGTGAAGGTGGGGTTGGCGAGGTGGTTCAGGAAGGGCGTGTAGGGCTCTTTCAGCGTGATGCGCACCGTGTGCTTGTCGACGGCGTCCACGGATTGCACGGGCTCGAAGCGGGCCTTGAACGCCGACTTGGCCATGAAGCGCTCGATCGAGTACTTGACGTCGGCGGCGGTGACCTCCCGGCCGTTCACGGGCGGCCGGTTGTGGAACTTCACGCCCTTGCGGAGCGAAAACGTGTAGACGGTGCCGTCCTTCGAGGCCGTCCACTTCTCGGCGAGGTCGGGGACGATGGAGAAGTCGGCGGGGTGCTTCTGCTCGGGCCCGTTGGGGAAGCGCACGAGCTGGCTGTAGACCATGCTCATGTGGGAGTGCGTCAGGAAGCTGATCGACAGGTGCGGGTCGAGCGTGGGCGCCTCGCGCTCCGCGATCCGGAGGACGCCGCCGCGCTTGGGCGTCTGGGCGAGGGCGGGCGGCACGGCCACCACGAGGGCGAGGACCACGGCGACGAGACCCAGGGCGAGGCGTCGGGGCATGGAGCGGGCTCCTTCGTGGCGGGTGCTGGTCACTTGTCGAGCCACGCGAACATCAGCTTCTGCCCGAGGCCGAAGCCGTCGTGCGGCTTGAAGCCCTTGAGGTGGGGCGGGTGCACGAGATAGGCGGCGATGCTCGGCAGGTACACGTAGTACGCCTTGTCGGCGACGTAGCGCTGGATCTCGTGGACGATCTCCAGGCGCCGCTTGGGATCCAGCTCGCGGCGCTGGGCCACCAGCATCTTGCTGAGCTGGGCGTCCGCCACGTTGCTCCGGTTGTTGGGCTGCTCGGGGTGGAAGGCGCCGTAGAGCCAGTCGTCCACCTCGGTGAACGGCGTGATGGGCCCGATGGCCATCTTCTCGAACTTGCCCAGGTACGTCGTCGAGATGTACTTGCCGTACTCCTCGGGCTTGAGCTCCACGGTGACGCCGACCCGCCCCAGGTTGTCGGCGAGCAGGTCGTAGTAGCTCCGCCACGTGGGGCTGTAGCCCGGCCAGTGGAAGGCCGGCGTGCTGAAGCCGCGGGGGAATCCGGCCTCGGCCAGGAGCTTCTTCGCCTCGGCGGGGTCGTAGCCCGTGAGGTACCTGGCCTTGGCGGGCTCCATCTGGGCGGCGTCGAGCTTCCACTCCTTCATGCCGCACGGCACGGGGCCGCCGTCGGTGCACCCCTCGCCGAAGAGCAGCGCGTCGTTCCACCCCTTGCGGTCGATGGCGAGCGAAACGGCGCGACGCACGCGGACGTCATTGAACGGCGGCTGGTCCGTCCGCATGTAGACGATCCCCTGGTTGATCACCGGGCTGCGGACCACGATCATCTCCGGGTTGGTCTTCTGGACGGACTTCGCCTCGTCGACGGCGTGCAGCCCGGTGATCGCGCTCAGGTCCACCTTCCCCGCGCGCAGTAGGGACAGCCGCGCCGAGGTGTCGGGGGTGATCTCCAGCACCACGCGGTCCAGGTAGGGCAGGCCCTTCACGAAGTAATCGGGGTTCCGCTCGAAGGTGACCTTGATGCCCTTCTCGTAGGAGCGGAGGATGAAGGGCCCCGTGCCGATCACCGAGTCCGGATGGTTGAAGTCCTTGAACTTCTCCTCGGCCTCGCGGGCCAGGATGGGCGTGTACGTCTGGTTGGCCAGGTGGTTGAGGAGCGGCGCGAAGGGCTCCTTGAGGGTGATCCGGACCGTGTACCGGTCCACCGCCTCGATCGACTGGACGGGCTCGAAGCGCGCCTTGAAGCCCGGACTTGGCCATGAACCGCTCGAGCGAGTACTTGACGTCCTCGGCGGTGACCTCGCGGCCGTTCACCGGGGGCTTGGGGTGGAACTTCACGCCCTTCCGGAGCTGGAACACCAGGGTCGTGGGGTTCTTGTACTCCCACTTCTCGGCGAGGTCCGGGACGATCGTGAAGTCTCCCGGGTGCTTCTGCTCGGGGCCGTAGGCGAACCGCACGAGCTGGCTGTAGACCATGCTGCTGTAGCCCTGGGTGAGGAAGCTCACCGACAGGTGGGGGTCGAGGTTGGGCGCCTCGCGCTCGGCCATGCGGAGGGTCCCGCCCCGCTTGGGCGTCTGGGCTCCACGCGGGCTCGGCGGCGAAGGACACGGCAGCGAGCAGCGCGAGCGATCCGAGGGCGATCGTCGAAGCATGGCGCCTCCTCCGCTGGAGGGCGGCTCCCGCGCCGCCCCGTAGCTCGGGGAACCGGTCGTGACGACGGGCGCAGCGTGCCCCTATCTTCATCAAACGTCGGTCCTTGTCAAGGCGGCCGCTGTCCATGTCCCCCCGTCGAGGACAAGAACATTCGCCGGGTCGGGAAGGCGTGGGGGATGAGAGCGGACGCATACTTCGCGACGGTACCGTCGTGACGAAGGCAGGGGCATTCCGAGGAGATCGAGGTGCCGGTCAACGACTACGTGCTGATCACACCAGGGGCGAGGCGTCTGGCCGTTGAGATAGGCGCCGGCGCTTCGGCTACGAGCGGGTCGTGGAAGCCCGCCCGGCGCCCTGATGCATCGAAGGCGGCCTGCCCACGGCGCGGGCGATGTTCGCGGACATCGGCATGCCGCGCCAGCTGGCCGCCGCCGAGGCCGAGCTGCAGCTGGCGGGCGTGTCGGCGGCGCGGGCCTGGGCCGGGGGCTCGGACGCAGGCGAGGGTATCTTCTTCGAAGGTCAGGAAGGGGCCGATCGAGTTCCGGCCCCAGCCGCCGCCGACCGATGACGAGGTCGGCGGCGGCAGGGGCGGCGCAGTGCCACACGGGTGCAGCGCCGGCTCCGGCGCCGCGGGCTCGATCCCAGGGGGGCCGACCGGATCCAGGCGTATCTGCTGGTCGACGAATCGGCTGGGGCGTTCACACCCCGCTCAGTCGAATCCCCACACCTTGAGCGTGGCCGTCGGTGCGCTACCAACGATCGCGTACTCGACCGTCACCGACTTGAGCCGGCCCTTGCGTCCCGGCGCATCCTTCGGAGTCGTCTGCCCTCCGGCCTTCACGACTCCGATGCCCGTGATCGTCGCGTCGGGACGATTGTCCCAGCTAAGGACGACCTTCTTGATGTCCACGTCAGCGCCATCGACACCGAGCCTCACCTGCTTGACGTCCTTCGTCCACCGACCGCCTTGGCTCTTGACCGTCACCCCTTTGTCGACCGATTTGATCGTCTGCTCGCTGAGCACGAACCACTCGTCCGCAGCGCTGGCGCTGCCCACGGCGCCCATGAGGACGACGGACGCGATTACCAGAGGAGTCACCCAGTGTCGAACTTTCATTGTTCTCCGCTCCTTCCTCATCTCCGTCAGCCGAAGATGGGTTCCCGCTTGGCGCCTGCTCCGATGCAGGCGGTGAGAGGGGCGCGATGGCATTCACGACTCATTGCCGGCCCCGGTTAGGCCAGGGATCTCTGGTGAGAGTGTCCCTACCCCTCCTTTCTCTGCCCGGTATCGGGGACAAAGTGATTGACCGCTCCCGCAAGACTAGCGGGACGCGGTCGGCAAGGCAAGGCATTAAGACCTTCAGCCTATGCCGCAATCGACCGGCCGCATCCGACCAAGGTCCCATTGCCCGGCACTGCGACGCCGGGGGAAGGCACTGGGGGAGGCCGTTTCGCATGGAAACGCGCCCGAGTGGGGGCAGAGTGACGTGTGCCCGGGTGTCGTCGATGGTCGCCGGCGCGACCAGCAACGGTCGAGCCAAGAGAGGTGCCGCGCATGAAGCGTGCCCGAGGGTGGTTCGTGAGTACGTTGGCTGGTGGTCTGCTCGTCGTCGTTCCGGTGTACCTCGCGGTATTGCTGCTCCTCAAGGCCATGCAGTCGGTCATGGCCCTGGTGCGGCCGCTTGCGAAGCTCCTCCCGAGCTGGCTCCCCGCTGACCAACTCCTCTCGCTGCTCCTCGTGTTGAGCCTCTGCTTCCTCGTCGGCCTTGGCGTCCGCACTCCGACGGGGCAAGCGATGCGGGAGCGGATCGAGAAGTCTCTCTTCGAGAGAATCCCCGGCTACGCGCTCTTTCGGAGCTTGACCCAGCGACTGGCCGGAGAGAGTCGTGAGAACGTGTGGAAGCCGGCGCTGGCCGAGATCGAGGACGCTCTGGTGCCGGCCTTCATCATCGAGGAGCTGCCGGACGGGAGGTTCACGGTCTTCGTCCCCTCGATCCCCACGCCACTGGCTGGCGCCGTGTATGTCCTCGCCCGGGACCGAGTGCATCCCCTGGACGTCCCCTTCACGCAGGCGATCCAGACCGTCTCTCGGTGGGGATCAGGGGCCAAGGACCTGGTCGCGGCGATGAAAGAGCCCAGCCGCTGAGGCCACGGGTCAAAGCGGTGTGGGACCAAGGTCCGTATGTGACAGTCGCCGCCCATCTGGTATTTGCGATGAGGACAGTGCCCAATACCCCTTCTCAGGAGGAGGCGGACAATGCTGACACGACGTGGACGATGCTCGCTCTGGCTCTTGGTGGCAGCCTGCGTGGTCGTGGGAGCGACGGGTTGTGCTTCGAGCTCCCCGAGCCAGGCAAAGGCCGTGACCGACATATACGGCATCGCGGGGCGGTGGCTCGGCACCTGTAACCTCGGCTCCGGGCTCGAGCCCTGCAACATCGACATCGGGCAGGACGGCTACTTCAACGCCCGCGCCGGGGCGGTCAACATCCTCGGGCGGGCAACCGTCGCGGGCGGCCGCGGCACGTTTGACGCCGGCACGGTTGCCGGTGACATGACCGTGTACGAGACCAATGCCTGCCGGCGGCAGATGGTCGTGAAGGGCTCGAAGGGGGCGGCGACCGGGGAGCTCAACCAGGATGGCGCCACGGCCAGGCGGGTGAGCAGCCTCACCGAGGTCGCCGGGAGGTGGGTCGGGACCTGCGACCTCGGCAGCGGGCCGGTATCCTGCGTCATCATCATCGGCCCGGACGGGACCTTCGGAGGCAGCGCGGGAGCGACCAACGCCACCGGGAAGGTGGCGGTGTCCAACGGCAGGGCCGTGTTCGATCTCGGTCCGACGGGCGGCGGCGACGTCGTGCTGCACGACGGCGCGGGCTGCAAGCGCCAGATCGCCGTGGTCGGCTCCCGGGGCGTCGCCAGGGGTGTCTTGACAGCAGAGTAGTTGCCCCGAGTCCGGACGGGGCGCGCGCCGCGTATCCGCGGCGGCGCCCCGGACGACTATCACCTGCCCTGAGGGAGTACGTCCCACGCCGAGCCGACCCGGCAAGCGCGGGCGGCGGGCTGCATGGGCTCATCCTCGGATGCTAATGAGCTCCGGGCCTCTTGTTTCCTGACAGCTGTCGGCTAGTTGAACACCGGGTCACTTCGACCCATTTCGGCTGGGGCTTGGACAACATCCCTCTGCGCTCGCCAGTCCGCCATCCTCCTGATTTGGTCGGAACAGCGTGAAATCCGTCGAAAATTTTTACAATTCCGCCGCTAGGGGTATTGCCCGACGGCGGCAACTGCCAGGAAACAAATAAGACTCGTCGTGGCTTGGAATTGGCAGAGCCGGAAAGACTCTTCGGGCGCCGGGTTCACCCGGTGTCGGGTGCGCGTTGGTCTGATTCACGTGGTCTTCGATCCGAGACAAGGGTTGCTCCACAACGCAGGAGGAGGATCTCGATGAGCGCATGCAGGAGTGTTTGGGCAGTCTCGCTCGCCATGGTGGCGATGGTCGCGTCCGTCCAGCCCGCGACAGGCAGTTGAGTTCGATTGGAGCCAGAACGGCGGGTTCGTCTTCCCGGGTCCCAATGCGAACGGGACCCTCCGAGCGGGGTCAGCTTTCGGCGGCGGGGCCACGCCGATAGCCGGCAACGGGGGACTCGAATTCTCCGGTCAGCAGCTCGGCGCGAACGATCCCGCGGGTACGTACAGCCAGATCATGTGGGGATGCGTGCCCGACGGGAACCCCGGGCCCGGGACGAACTGCGTCAATGGCGGCACGCTCGCGAACGTGCAGGTAAACGGCGGTGCCGAGACGGCGATTCCCAACGATGACCTCACCGTCACCCCCCCTGTCTTCGGGGGTCGCAGCGCGCTCCAGGTGCGGACGTTCGACAGTGGGGCGTCGGGGGTACTGGATTCGACTGCCGGAGAGGCAGGTGCCGTCCGCCTCGCGAGGATCAACCACCTCAACCGCACGCTCGACAGTGCATCCAACACGCTGAAGGCCATCTCGACTCTAGCGAGGATGGTGGTTACCGGCGCCTCCCCAGCGGTGCCCGACAACACGGTCGCCATTACCTTCACGGAGACCCCGAACCTCGGCCCCTGTCCGTCGCCGAATCCACTCGGGTCGACGTGCGACGACATCTTCACATTTGTGGGTGATTTCCAGGACGTCCCCTTCCAGAACGTCGGCGGGCAGACCTTCTTCCTTCAGTTCAGACTGCGGCCTCCGGCGGAGTGCACCCTGGACCACCTTGACGGAACCATCGAGATCTTCAACTGCCCCGACGACCCGTCGACGCTGGACAAGAACGAAGCGCACCAGGTCGCGATCGACTTCGCCACTGGCAGGGCTTGGTCCCCGGAAGGCTTCGATAACGCGTTCGAGGTCTGGGCATTCCTGACCGAGGCGCCCATCAGCACGGGTGACGATGGCTGCACCCCGGGCTACTGGAAGCAGAGCCAGCACTTCGGGTCGTACGCGGCTCCGTTCTCGCCGACCCAGACCATGACTCAACGCGTTCGCGGGCTTCGGCGGCACCCCGAACTTCCCGAAGGTCAAGAACAAGGCGGACATCGACGAGAGCACGATCACGCTCCAGCAGGCGCTGAGCCAGGGCGGGGGCGACACGAACGCCCTGCTGCGGCATTTCATCGCGGCCGTGCTCAACGCCGCCAACAACAACGTCAACTCCCAGTACGAGAACATCCAGGAGATCGTCACCGCGGTGAAGGCGGTCCTGGCCGGTCAGACGGCCACGCTCGGCGGTCAGCAGTACAACACCGTCGATGCGCTCAAGAATGCTCTCGCGGCGTCGAACGAGGGCGGCTGCCCGCTCGGGCGGGATCCTGGAGACATCTAGCAGTTAGCTGGAGCGGCTAGCTCGCGCTAGCCGGAGCAGGCAAACGGGGCCGTCATCCGAAAGGGTGGCGGCCCCCGTTGGCTTTTCCACGTGGCGGGCCCGGCGCGTGGGACGGCGGTCATGCAGAAGCCGTCGGGGGAAACTGGCCGGGCCGGCGCCCGGGGCCGGGGGGACCGGCGTAGGCCTGGGCGCGGAGCATCCATTCCTCGGCGACGGATCCGCTGACGGCGAGGCGCGTGTCGGCCACGTGGCGGCGGCGCGTCACGACCAGGCAGAAGTCCAGCGCGGGGCCGGTCACGCGATCCACGGCCTCGACGTCTCCCCAGCTCCAGACGCTCCCCCCGGGGCTCACCACCTCCACCCTCACGTCCACGGTGGGCGCGGGGCGTCCCTGGTTCGTGAACGAGTAGACGCGCGTGATCACGCCCAGGTGCGCCACGTGGCGCAACCGGTCCGTGGGCTCGCGCGTCACCCCGAGGGCGTCGACCACGTCCTGACCGTGGCCCCACGTCTCCTCGAGGCGGGCGGTGGCGAAGGACCGGGCGCTCATGGACGGCCCGAACCAGGGCAGGCGCGCTCGCGCGTCGAGCCGGCGAAACGCCTCGACCATCGCCGCCCGCGACAGCCGCCACCAGTGAAGGAGCTGTCGGCCCGACATGGCGCGGCCGATGGCGAGCTGGCGCTGCTGGCGCTCGCCCCGCGGCACCGCGGCCAGGTCGCTCGTGAAGCCGTCGGGCTCGGCGGCGGCCAGGTAGGCGGCGACGTCGGAGTAGGCGAGGTGCGCGATCTGATCGCGCACCGACCAGCCCTCGGCGGGTGTGGGCAGGCTCCACTGCGCCTCGTCGAGACCGGCGACGATGGCGTCCAGCGCCGCGTGCTCGGCGGCGAGGTCGTCGCAGAGCTCGGCCATGTCGCCGCGGCCGTCGGCGGGCCCGCCCCGTGGCTGGGCCGTGTCGCGGTCGGTCGGACTCATCGGCGGCGGGAACGGGCCGCCCGTGCGCTCAGCGCGCGCGGCACGCCGCGCCTGGCGCGTAGACCTCGGGGTTCACGACGTGCAGCGGCCGCTCCCGGGTGAGCACCCGCGCCACCTCCTCGCCGCAGCGCCGCGGCACCTGGGCCACCGCGGCCGACGAGAAGTACGCGGCGTGCGGCGTGGCGAGCACGTTGTCCATGGCGAGGAGCGGGTGGTCGGCGGTCACCGGCTCCTGCTCCCACACGTCGAGCGCGGCGCCGGCCAGCCGCTTGTCGCGGAGCGCCCGGATCAGCGCCTGCTCGTCCACCACCGGTCCTCGCGCGGTGTTCACGAGGATGGCCGTGGGCTTCATGCGGCGGAAGAAGGCCTCGCCGATCAGGTGGTGGGTCTCCGCGTTGAGGAGCGTGTGCACCGAGACGTAGTCCGACCGCGCGGCGAGCTCATCCAGCGACACCCGCTCCACGCCGAGGGCGGCGAAGCGGCCGTCGTCCACGTACGGATCGTGAGCGATCACGCGGGTCTCGAACGCGGCGATCCGCCGCGCGAAGGCGCTGCCGATGTTCCCGAGCCCGACGATGCCGACGGTCTCCCCGTGGAGCGATCCGGTGTGGGGCCCGGGCACGCCGGAGGTCCACACACCCGCGTGGATCTGGCGGTCGAGGGTGGCGATCTTCCGGTTCCACGCCAGCAGCAAGGCGAGGGCATGGTTGGCGACCTCGCGCACCCAGATGTCGGGCACGTTCACCACGATCACCCCGAGCTCGGTGGCGGCGGGCACGTCGATCACGTCGTAACCGACGCCGGTCCGCACCACCACCTTCAGTCCCTCGAGCGCGCCCATCGCGCCGCGGCTGACCGGGGTGGCGGATACGATGAGCGCGTCGGCGTCGCGCGCGCGGTCGATCAGCTCGGCCTCGTCGCCGATGAACGGCAGCGCGGTCACGCGGGCGGGAACGTGGGCGACGGCGGCCTGGGTGTCCGAGTAGTCGCGCTGGCCGCGGCCCTGGATGACATAGACCTGGGACGGTCGATCGGGCATGGAGGCTCCGTTCGTGCTGCGAGAATGAGCGGCGTCGGAACCGAAACCGGGTCACGCCCCCGCGCAACGCAACAGCGGGGTCAGACCCTCGCGCAACACTCTCACCCAGCCGTCCCGAGCTGTCAACGCCGTGCGCCGTCGGCCGGCGCCGGCGTGTCGAAATCCCCGGGCTGCGGAGGCCGGAACAGCAGGTCGAAGGCGAGCCAGCAGAGCTTCGAGATGGGGTACAGCGCGATCGGCGCCAGGATCATCGCGGCGATGCCGCCCACGTAGATGGCCGGCCACGGCGGAGCGGGGTACGTCGTGTAGATCACGGCGAGGAGGCCGACCGCGAAGATGCCTTCCGCGAACGCCATGTTGAAGACCATGGCGCCCAGGAAGTAGTCGTGCTCGCCGCGGTCGAGGCGCAGCCGGCAGCGCGGGCAGACGTCCAGGAGGTACAGCCAGCGCCGGGTGACGGGACGATGGCCGCAGTGCGGGCAGCGACCAGCGAGCGCCCGCAGGAACATCCGCGCGCCGCCCGCCCGCTTCGCCCGCTCCTCGGCCATGTCCGCCCTGGCCGGGCCGGCGGTCTACTTCCCGGCGAGCGTCATCTCCGCGACGATCAGCCGGTAGTCGGCGCGCGGCTTGAAGCTCACGCGCTTGCTGGTGCCGTAGACCACGAGCTCCTGGAACAGGTCGAGCGAGGGCTTCTCCTCGTTGCGGATCTCGATGGCCTCCGCGTAGAGCGCCTTCCGCTTCTTCGCGTCCAGCGTGTAGCGCGCCTCCTCCATGAGGTCGTGGAACCGCTGGCCGGGCTGGCTGCCGATCCAGTACTTGCCGCTGAAGCCGTTGGGATGCCAGATGCGCCACAGCGACCCGTCGGCGTCGAGGAGCGTGGACTGCGGGTTGCCCAGCAGCATGCCGTTGGGCGGCACGGCGCGGTCGTTCAGCATGCGCTGGCGGGCGCCCATCTCCATCATCTCCACCTTCCCGCGGATGCCGACCTTCGACCACATGTCGGCGATGACCTCGAGCAGGGCCTTGTCGTTGACCATGGTGCCGGTGCCCGCGTAGAGCGTCACGTCCACGCCGCTCGCCCGGCCGGCGTCGGCAAGGAGCTTCTTCGCCTTCGCGGGGTCGTACGGGTACGGCTTGACCGCCGGGTTGTGGCCGAAGTCCACGTCGGCCACGCCGCCCGAGAGCAGCTTGCCCTGGCCCGCGTAGATGTTCTTGATGATCGCGGGCACGTCAACGGCGTACTGCAGCGCCTGGCGCACCCGCTTGTCGCTGAGCGGCGCCTGCGTCGAGTTGAACGCGAACGTCACGATCCGCGTGGCCGGCACGGTGAGGAGCCGCGTGCTCTTGCCGTCCGCGATGGCCTGCGAGCGGTCGGGCGGCACGTTGGTGATGATGTCCACGTCGCCCTTCTCCAGCGCGACCAGGCGCGGGAAGTCGTCGGGGATGGGCTTCCACACGATGCGCTCGATCGCGGGCTTCTTGCCCTCCCAGCCCCACCACTCGCGGTTGACCTCCATGACGAGCCGCTCGTCCTTCACCCACTCGACGAACTTGTAGGCGCCCGTTCCCACCGGCCGGCGCGCGAGCTCCTTCACGCCGTCGTCGGTGGTGAGGCGCGCGGGCAGGATCTGCGCGCCCATCTGGGCCACGCGGACCAGGAGCAGCGGGTCGGGCTTCTTCGAGGCGATCCGCACCGTGGTCGGGTTCAGGACCTGGACCGACTCGATGGTGGTGAACCCGGCGTTCACCACCGTCTTGCCCGGGGCGAGGTTCCGGTCGAGCGTGGCCTTCACGTCGTCGGCGGTGAGCGGCGTGCCGTCGTGGAACTTCACGCCCTGGCGCAGGGTGAAGTCCCACGTGGTGTCGTTCACCTGCTTCCACGACGTGGCGAGCCCGGGCTGGAGCTTGAGCGCCCCGTCCCACCGCGTCAGCGTGTCGTAGAGGTTGATGAAGTAGTTGACGGTGAGGACCTGGGTGCTGCGCCCCGGGTCCATCGTGGTGGCCTCGGCGGGCTGGCTGATGACGATCTGCGCCGGCGTCTGGGCCGGCGCCGGCCCGGGCAGGCCGAGGACGATGGCGAGGAGCGCGATGACGACGAGGGGCATGAGGTGATCTCCTTTGGCGTGCCGCTCAGGAACGTCCACGAGGCTGAGACCCGAACCCGCCTTGACCATGACCGGTCCTCCCGCCGCTACGGCGTGATCCCGAGCAGCCGGGCCGCCGTCTCGCCCAGCATCGCCACGCGGTCGGCGTCACTCAGCCCCGGCGTGGCGAGGATGTGATCCACCGACGTGCTGGTCCACGGGAACGGGTAGTCGGTGCCCATCACGATCTGCCCCGGGCCCGTCTCCGCCGCCAGGTGCCGGAGCGCCTCGGGCGTGAACACGATCGAGTCGTAGTAGAGCTGCCGGAGGTACTCCGTGGGCTTCTTCGCGAGCGGCCGCGTGTAGCGGGCGGGGAAGGTCGTGATCAGCGCGTCCGACCGCGCTCCGTAGGACGGCAGGTAGCCGCCGCCGTGGGCCGCGCAGATCTTGAGCCCGGGGAAGCGGTCCAGCGTGCCCTCGAAGATCAGGTGCGAGAGCGCGATCGTCGTCTCGAGGGGGTTGCCGATCACGTTGTCGAGGCCCCCGCTGCCCCGAAGGCGCTGGGCCAGGGGCGCGGCGGCGCCGTCGGCCTGCGGATGGATGAAGACCAGCACGCCGAGCTGCTCCGCCCTGGCCCAGACCGGGTGGAACTTCGGGTCGGCCAGCTCCTCGCCGTTGACGCTGCACCCCGCGGAGAGCCCCCTGAGGCCGTATCGCTTGACGCCCGCCTCGAGCTGCTCCACGGCGAGGTCGGGGTGCTGGAGCGCGGCGGTGGCGAAGGCCACGAAGCGGTCCGGCGTGGCCGCGCAGATCGCGGCCAGCGCCTCGTTCTGCGCCCGGATCAGCTCGCGCGCAACGTCCCGGTCGGCCCCGTACCAGTACGGGTTGATGCTGAGCGCCTCCACGTCGATGCCCTGCGCGTCCATCGCGCGGATGCGCTCGGACACGTCGGACATGAGGAGCGTGTCCTGCTCGACCTTCCGCCCCATCAGGGCCATCGCGGCGGGTACCGAGCAGTGCGCGTGCACGTCCACCGTCTTCACGCGCCGGCCGGCGACGACCACCTCGCGGCGGCGCGCCCCCGTCTGCGTGGGATTCCCTCGCGTCGCATCACACCCTACGAACGCCACGTCACGCGTCGACTCTGGTCCGCTCATTGCGCTCCTCCCCCTCTCCCTTCCAGGGAGAGGGTTGGGGTGAGGATCCGTCGCACCATCTTACGGGTTGTCCGCCCTCGCGATTGTGCAACCGCCCCTCACCCCTCCCTCTCCCCAGCGGGGAGAGGGGGAGAGGCGTAGTCGCGGGCGGCGGCCGCGGGCGAGATGCGCCGCGCGGCCACGTCCGCCGCGACCTCGGCGGGGTCGCGCTCGGCGGGCGGGCCGAAGCCGCCGCCGCCCGGCGTGTGGAGCACCACGCGCTCGTCGGAGCGGAGCCAGTGCTGCGCCTTCGAGGCGAGGACGCGCCCCTGCGCCGTCTCCACCCGGCCGGGGGCGCCGGGGCGTCCGCCGAGGAGACCCTGGCAGGGGATCCGCGCGCGCTCGAACGACGCGGTGAAGAGCCAGTCCGCGTCGGTCTCCACGCCGAACTCGATCACCATCCCGAGCCCGCCACGATGCCGCCCTGGCCCGCCGCTGTCCGGGGCGAGGGCCCGGCGGTGGATCACGAGCGGCGACGTGGTCTCCACGATCTCCGCCGGCACGCCGCGGATGGTCGACGGGAACTGCGTGGCGTTGAGGCCGTCCTTGTCCGGCCGCGCGCCCATGCCGCCCCCGGTGGCCACGAACTCCTTGAAGTGGTGGCCCGTGCGATCGCGGCCCCGCACGTCGAGCGTCCAGAGGCACGAGGACGACTCCGCGATGACCCGGTCGGGCACGGCGCGGGCCAGCGCGCCCATGACGGCGTCGGGCAGGAACAGGCCGATGAGGTGCCGGCTCGCCACCGGAGCCGGCCGCGCCGCGTTCAGCAGCGAGCCCTCGGGCGCGGTGATCGTCACGGGCCGGAACGAGCCGGCGTTGTTCGGCACGTGCGGCGCGACCACGCACTTCACGCCGTACGTCGTGTACGCCTTCGTGTAGTTCAGCACCACGTTGATCGCGCGCCGCGACGCCGGGGACGAGCCCGCGTAGTCCACGCGGAGCGTGTCGCCCGCCACGGCCACGCGCGTCTGGATCACCACGGGCTCCTCGAAGCCGTCCAGGCAGAGCGTGTGGTCGTAGGCGCCGTCGGGGATCTCCGCGATGGCCGCCCGCATCGCCGTCTCGCTGCGGTCGAGGATGGCCGCGGACAGGTCCTCGATGTCGTCGAGTCGGAACTCCTCGAGCATCTCGACCAGCCGGTGGGCGCCCACGGCGTTGCCGCTCACCTGGGCATGCACGTCGCCGAGCACGGCCTCGGGCGCGCGCACGTTGGCGGCGAGGAGGCCCAGCACCTGCTGGGGGCGGCCCGCCGCGTACAGGCGGCAGGGCGGCATGAGGAAGCCCTCCTCGTAGCAGTCGAGGGCCTCCACCGTGATGCCGCGCCCCCCGATGTCCATCGCGTGGCACGTGCTCGCCGTGTAGCCCACCAGCGTGCCGCGGTGGAACACCGGCGTCACGACCGAGATGTCGTTCAGGTGGCCGGAGGCGAGCCAGGGATCGTTGGTGGCGAGCACGTCGCCGGGGAGGAGCGTCTCCGGCGGGATGGCGCGGATCACGTGGGCCACGACCAGCGCCATGGTGTTGATGTGGCCGGGCGTGCCCGTGATGGCCTGCGCCACCATGCGGCCCTGCCGGTCGAACACGCCGGCCGAGAGGTCGCCGGACTCGCGCACGATGTTGGTGAAGGCGGTGCGCAGGAGCGCCTGCGCTTCCTGCTCGACCACCGAGATCAGCCGGCTCCACGCCACCTCGACGAAGACTGGATCGGCCGCGCGCGACGTCATGACCGTCTCCGGGTGAGCACCAGGTTGAGGCTCTGGTCCACGGCCGCCTCGAAGCCCGGCGTCACGATCACGGTGGACTCGACCTCCTCGATGACGGCGGGTCCCTCCGTCCGCCATCCGGGCGGGAGCGTGTAGCGATCCCAGACCGGTGCTCCGTGGAACCCGCCGCCGTGGCGCGCGAGCCAGATCGGCCGCTCGCCCTTGGGCGCGGGCGGGCCGCCGCGCGGGGCGGGCGGTGTGGGCAGGGCGGGCGCGGGCGACTGCGCGCGGAGCCGCCACGTCACCGCCTCCATCGGCAGGCCGGAGGGCACGTGGCGGTACCAGGCGCGGTACACGTCCTCGAAGGCGGCGACGAGGGCGGAGAGCCACGCGGCGTCCGGCCGGCCCAGCGGCGCCGGCACCTCGACCTCGTAGCCCTGGCCGCGATACCGCATCTCCACGAAGCGCCGGACCGTGACGTCTTCCGCCGGCACGCCGGCCAGCGCGAGGGGCGCGCGCGCCTCCGCCTCGAGCGCGTCGAGGAGGACGGCGAGGGCGTCGAGGTCGGGGGCTTCCAGGCGCATGCCGTGCGAGCGCGCGACCTCGAAGGCGAGCGGCGAGGCGAGGAATCCGAAGCACGAGCGCACGCCCGCGCCCGGCGGCACCACCACGGTGCCCACGCCGAGGCGCTCGGCCAGCGTGGCCACGTGCATCGGCGCCGCGCCGCCGAAGGCGTACAGGTCGTAGGCCGCGGTCTCCTTGCCGCGCTCCACCGCGTGCATGAGGGCGGCGTTCGCCATGTTCTCGGTGACGATCGCGTGGATGCCCCACGCCGCCTCGGTCAGCGAGAGGCCGAGCGGCTCGGCCACGTGACGGCGGATGGCCGCCTCCGCGGCGGCGCGATCGAGCGGCATCGCCCCGCCCAGGAAGTAGGCCTCGTCGAGGTAGCCCAGCACGAGGTTCGCGTCGGTCACCGTGGGCCGCTCGCCGCCGCGCCCGTAGCACGCCGGCCCGGGCTCGGACCCCGCGCTCTCCGGCCCCACCTTCGGCAGCCGCATGCGGTCCACGTGGGCGATCGATCCGCCGCCCGCGCCGATCTCGATCATCTCCACCACCGGCACCAGGAGCGGCAGCCCGCTGCCGCGCTTGAAGCGCCACACCCGCGCCACCTCGAACTCGCGCGTGATCTGGGGCTCACCGTCGTCGATCAGGCAGATCTTGGCCGTGGTGCCGCCCATGTCGAACGCGAGCACGCGGCGGGCGCCGGTGGCCCGCGCGTGGTGCGCGGCGGCGGCGGCGCCGCCCGCCGGGCCGGACTCCACCAGGCGGATCGGCACCTCGCACGCCGTCTGCGTCGTGCACGTGCCGCCGCTGGACAGCATCAGGAGGAGCTGGCCGCCGAAGCCCTCGGCGCGGAGCATCTCGACGAGGGCGCGCAGGTAGGCCTCGACCACGCCCAGGACGTAGGCGTTGGCCACCGTCGTCGACGCGCGCTCGTACTCGCGGATCTCGCCGGACACGACCGAGGACAGGGACACGCGGAGGGTGGGCGCGCGCTCGGCCAGGTGCGCGGCCACCGCGCGCTCGTGGGCGGGATTGCGGTAGGCGTGGAGCAGGCACACCGCGACCGCGTCGACGCCGGCGGCGCGCAGGCGGGCCACGAGCGCGTCCAGCTCGGCTCCGTCCACGGCCACGCGCTCGCGGCCGTCGGCCATCATCCGCGCGGACAGGCCCAGCCGGGAGGCCGGCGGCACGAGCGGCTCGGGCTTCTCGAGGGCGAGGTCGTACGAGTCGTAGCGCGTCTCCCGGCCGATCTCGAGCGCGTCCTCGTGGCCGGCGGTGGCGATCAGCGCCGTGCGCGCGCCCTTGCGCTCGATGAGGGCGTTGGTGACGAGCGTGGTGCCGTGGATGACGAAGCGCAGGTCGCGCGCGGCGACCCCGGCCCGCGCGAGGGCGCGGCGCGCGCCGTCCATCACGCCCGCCGCCGGCTCCTTGGGGGTGGTGAGGACCTTCTCGACGACGGTGGTCGTCCCCGCCGCGTCCATCAGGACGACGTCGGTGAACGTGCCGCCGATGTCCACGGCGAGCTGCCAGTCGCTCATCCCGCGAGGCTAGCCCGAGCCTCCCGCCGCGTCAAGGCGACGGCGCCGCGGTGATGTACAATCCTCGTGTACAAGGAGGATCGTCCCATGAAGAGAGTCAGCGTCGCCGAGGCCCGCCGGACGTTCCGGACGCTCCTGGACGAGGTGTCGTCCGGACACGAGGTGACGGTGGTGCGCCGAGGCCAGGACGTGGCGCGGCTCGTGCCGCCGAAGCCGTCCGGCCGCCGCCGGCTCCCCGCGCTCGCCTCCTTCCGTGCTTCGATCCGGGTGAAGGGCGCGCCGATCAGCCGGCTCGTCGCGCGCGCCCGCCGCGAGGCGCGGTACTGATGTACCTCGATACCAGCGTCGTCGTCGCCTACTATTGCCCCGAGGCCTTCAGCCAGGCGACCGAGCGCGTCATCCGACGCGACCCCGAGCCGGCGATCAGCGACCTCGTCGAGGTCGAGTTCTTCTCCGCGGTGGCGCGAAAGGTCCGGGCCCGCGAGATGTCGGCGTCGGACGCCACCCGCAGCTGCGGCCAGCTCGTGGCGCATCTGCAGGCCGGCCTCTACGCGCGGGTGGCCATCCAGCGCCGACACTACGAGACGGCGCGCGACTGGCTGGCCGGCATGGCGCTGCCGCTTCGTGCGCTCGATGCCCTTCATCTCGCCGTGGCCAGCGAGGAGAGGCTGCGTCTGGTCACGTCCGACCGCGACCTGTTCCGCTCGGCGCGAGCTCTCGAGGTTCCGGCGACTCTGGTCCAGGCCTGACGGAGGCCTCGGCGGTCAGCGGGGCGGGGCGGCGACGAAGCGGATCGCGCCGATCAGGCCCTCGGCCACGGTGTGCGTGTCGTTGGTGTCGATCGACAGCGCCACCGCCGCCGGGCTGTCCGGCGCCTCGCCGTAGATGCGGCGGTAGTCGTCGATCACGTTCCGGCGCTCGGTGACCCACGAGCCGAGCCCGCGGCCGCCGGAGCGCACGGTCAGGAAGGACACCGTGCGCGTCTTGCGGCTCTGCTCGACGGCGCTGGCGGGCAACACGCCGTCCCAGGTGTAGCCGATGAGGCGCGAGCGGATCAGCGCCGGCGTCCGCGGCCACACGAGGAAGACGTGCGCGGTGAGGTCGGAGGTCGCCCGCTGCCGGACGTTGGCGCCGGCGGGCAGGCTCACGATCTTCCAGCTCCACTCGAGGACCGGCGTCCGCGCCAGGTCGACGGACAGATCCCGTGCGATCGTGGAGTGCTCGTCGCGGCTCCGGAGGCGGAGCGCCTTCATGCCGCCGTCCTGGACGATCGTGAAGTCGTACGCGGGCCGCCCACCGACGGTCTCGTACGTGCGCCAGCCGTCGGGCACGCCGCGGGCGCCGAGCGGCAGGCGCGCCCAGTCCTCCACGAGCACGGCATCGGCCCCGCGCGCGGGGGCGGCCGGCGCGGCGATCGCCGCGACGAGCAGCACGGCTCGTGCCCACCGGAGGAGATCGATGCCCATCGGCGCGTGGGCTCATTATCCGCCCAGGTAGTGCTGGCGCACGTCCGGGTCGTCGAGCAGCTCCTGCCCGGTGCCCTCGAAGCGGTTCCGTCCCAGCTCGAGGACGAAGCCGCGGTGGGACACGGAGAGCGCCTTCTTCGCGTTCTGCTCGACCATCAGGATGGTGGTGCCCTCGCGATTGATCTCGAGGATGGTGTCGAACACCGCCTCGACCATGCGCGGGTCGAGCCCGAGGGACGGCTCGTCCACGAGGAGCAGCCGGGGCCGCAGCAGCAGCGCGATCGCCATCTCGAGGATCTGCTGCTGTCCGCCCGAGAGCGTGCCCGCGGCGTCGGCGCGCTTGTCGGCCAGGAGCGGGAACCGGCGAAACAGCGCCTCGATGTCCGCGCGCACGCCGGCGTCGCGGCGGAGGTAGGCGCCCATCTCCAGGTTCTCCTCCACGCTCATCGCCGGGAAGTTGCAACGGCCCTGCGGCACGTAGCCGATGCCCCGGCGGAGCACGTCCAGGGAGGACCGGCCGCCGATCTCCTCGCCGCCCAGCCGGATCCGGCCCGCGCGCGGCCGCACCATGCCGAAGACGGTGCGGAGCAGGGTGGACTTGCCGGCGCCGTTGGCGCCGATGATCGACACGATGTGCCCGGCCTCCACGGATAGCGACACGCCGCGGAGGACCTCGACTTCCTCGTAGCCGGCGGTCACCTCGTCCAGGCGGAGCAGCGGCTCGTCAGCGGCCAAAGTACGCCTCGATGACCCGGGGATCGCGCCGGATGGCCTCGGGCGGCCCCTCGGCGAGCTTCTGCCCATGGTCGAGCACCACGACCCGTCGCGAGATGTCCATGACAACGTCCATGTTGTGCTCGACGAGGAGCACGGTCTTGCCCTGGCGATTGAGCGCGAGGATGTGCTCCTTCATCTGGTTGATCATCGTCGGGTTGATGGCGGCGGCCGGCTCGTCGAGCAGCAGCATCTCCGGGTCGGGCATGAGCGTGGCCGCGAACGAGAGAAGCTTCCGCTGCCCGTACGAGAGGCGGCCCGCCGGCGTGTCGGCCCGCGCGCCCAGGCCCACGAGGTCCAGCAGCGTCCGCGCGCGCGCCACGGCCTCGCGCTCCAGCCCGCGGACGCGGCGGGTGCGGACGAGCCGGGCGAGCAGGCTCTCCTCCTGGTGCTGCTGGACGAACACGAGCAGGTTTTCCAGCACGCTGAGCCGCGCGAAGACGCTCACGTGCTGGAACGTGCGGCCAAGGCCGAGGCGCGCCACGCGGTGGGGTGGCGCCCCGGTCAGGTCCTGGCCGCGGAAGAGGACCCGTCCGCCGTCGGCGGGAAGATAGCCGGTCACGCAGTTGAAGATCGTCGTCTTGCCCGAGCCGTTCGGACCGATCAGGCTGACCAGCTCGCCGGCCTCGATGGTCAGGTCCACCGCGTCCACGGCGGTGACTCCCTGGAAGCGCTTGACCAGCCCGCGCACCTCGAGGAGCGGCATCAGGCGCGGGACGGGCGGCGGACGAGGCCCGCGAGGCCCTCGGGCGACCGGACGACGATCACGAGCAGCAGCGCGCCGTAGATCACCAGGCGCCACGTGGGCGCCAGGCGCAGGATCTCGGGGAGCGCGGTGAACAGCACGGCGCCCACCAGCACGCCCCGCAGGCTGCCCACCCCGCCGAGGAACACGATCACGAGCAGGTTCACGGTGAGCGCGATCGTCATCTCCTCGGGGCAGAACACCGAGAGGTAGTGCGCGTAGAGCGCGCCCACGCCCCCGGCGATCGCGCCGCCCGTGACGAAGGCGAGCATCCGGTACCGGAGGGGATCGATGCCCGCGGCCCCGGCCAGCGGCTCGTTGTCGCGGACGGCGTGCATGGCGCGGCCGATCCGGAACGTCGTCATGCGTCGATACAGCAGCACGACCACGGCCAGCGCGGCGAGGGCGAGCCAGTAGTAGGCGGGCAGCGTGGTGACGGCAAGCGTGCCGACGCCGGGCATCGCGATCGCGGGCTTGGGGATGCCGGTGATGCAGAGCGGTCCCCGCGTCACCTCCACCCAGTTCGTCGCCACGATGGAGGCGACGAGCGCGAAGCCGAGCGTACCCACCGCGAACGCGTGCTCGGCGAGGCGGAAGAGCGGCACGCCGGCCAGCGCGGCGACGACGCCGGCAAGGACCACCGCGGCCGCGAGGTCGGCGAGGAACGGCCACTGCGCGCGCGTGGCGAGGATGGCCGCGGTGTAGGCGCCCACGCCGAAGAACGCGGGGTGGGCGAGGGAGAGGCTCCCCACGTGGCCCACGACCAGGTCGTAGGACAGCGCGAGGGCGGCGAAGAGCGCGGTGAAGATGAGGACGTGCACGATGTAGCGCTCGCGCCCGGGGGCCAGCGCGGCGACCAGCCAGGGCACGCTGACGGCGAGGACGGCGAGCGCGGCGCGCGCGATCACGAGCGCGTCTTGCCGGGACCCCACAACGCGCGGCCGGGCCTGGCGCCGGTGTGCTCGCCGTCCCGGAGGACCTGCACGCCGTTGACGAAGACGTGCCGCATGCCGACCGCGTACCGGTGCGGGTGCTCGTAGGTGGCGCGGTCGGCGATGGTCGCGGGGTCGAACGCCACCACGTCGGCAAACATGCCCTCGGCGAGCCGCCCGCGGCCATCCAGGCCGAGGTTGGCGGCGGGCAGGGCGGAGAGCCGGCGGACGGCCTCGGGCAGCGTGACGATCTTCTCGTCGCGCACGTAGGTGCCGAGGAGGCGGGCGAAGTTCCCGTAGGCGCGGGGATGGGTCGAGGAGGCGAGGAAGACGCCCTCGGGCGCCATCGACGCGCCGTCGGACCCGAAGGACACCCACGGCAGCCGGAGGACCTTTCGCAGGCCTTCCTCGTTCATCGAGAAGAAGACGGCGCCGATCCGGGAGCGGTCCTCGAGCACGAGGTCGTAGCGTCGTGTCGACCTCGTCCTTCCCGCGCGCCCGCGCGACCTCCTCGAGGGTCTTGCCGATGAGGCCCCGCAACGCCTCGGTGCGGAAGCTGACGAAGAGCGTGCGGGACATGGGCCCGCGCGCGCGCATCTCGGCGGCGATCCGCGTCCGCGTCGCCGGGTCCCGCAGCCGGTCGTAGAGGGCGCTGGCGCCTCCGCCGTGGGCCCACGCCGGGATGGTCGCGCTCAGGCCCGTCGAGCTCGCGGTGTAGAGGTACATGTTCGCGGTGATCCGGAGGCCCTCCCGGCGCGCGCGCTCGACGGCGGCGATGGCCGCGTCGAGCTTGTCCCAGTTCTTCTGCCCCACCACCTTGAAGTGGTAGATCTCCGCGGGCAGGCCCGCCTCGCGGCTGATGCGGATCAGCTCCTCCACGCCCTCGAGCAGCTTGTCGCTCTCGCTGCGCATGTGGGAGATGTACGTGCCCTTGTAGCGGGCGGCGACCTTGCAGAGCTCGATCAGCTCCTCGGTGGTCGCGTAGGTGCCGGGCGCGTAGATCAGCGCGGTCCCGATGCCGAGCGCGCCCGCCTCCATCTCCCGGCGGACCAGCGTCGCGCATCTCGTCCATCTGGGCGGGCGTCGGCGTCACGTCGTCGAGGCCGAGGACGTGGCTGCGGATGGTGGCGGCGCCGATGAACGACGCGACGTTCGGCGACACGCCGCGCCGTCTCCAGGTGCCGCAGGTACTCGGCGAGCGTGGTCCAGGGGACCTCGTACTTGATGTCGGTCTGGCTCGCGATCATGCGGCGCCGCATGGCGTCGTTGATCGGGCCCATCGACGTGCCCTCGCCGAAGATCTCGGTCGTGACGCCCTGTCGGATGTCGCTCTGCGAGCGCCCGTCCTCGAGCAGCGTGACCGGCGCCCACGAGAGCATGTTGACGAAGCCGGGCGCCACGGCGAGGCCGTCGCGCGTCGACGACGGCGCGCGCGCCGCCCTCGATGCGGCCGACGGCGACGATGCGATCGCCGCGGATCCCCACGTCGGCCCGCCGGCCCGGACCCCCGCTGCCGTCGTACACGGTGCCGTCCTTGATCAGGACGTTGAGGAGCCCGGGGGCACGCGGGGGCGACGGCTCGATCCCGGCCGAGGGCGGATGCGCGCACGCGGCGAGGACGAGCGCCAGCGCGGCGGCGCCCCCGCGGATCCACGCCCCCGTTCGTGGCCGCATCAGATGCCGAGCCGCCGGCCGAACAGGCCCTGCGGGCGCCAGAGGAGGACCGCGATCATGATCAGGAACGCGAAGGCGTCCTTGTACGCGTAGGAGAGGTAGCTGCCGGCGAGCGCCTCGGTGAGGCCGATGAGGAAGCTGGCGGCGATCGCGCCGTTGACGTAGCCGAAGCCGCCCGCCACCACCGCGGCGAAGGCCTTCAGGGTGAGCGCGGTGCCCATGTCCGGGAAGATGTTGAAGAGCGGCGACACGAGGACGGCGGCGGCGGTGGCGAGCGCGGCGGAGACCGCGAAGGTGATCATGGCGATGCGCTGCACGTCGACGCCGACCACCGCGCAGGCCTCGCGGTTCTGCGACATCGCGCGCATGGCCCGGCCGGTGCGGGTGGTCCGGACGAAGCGCTGGAGGCCCCAGAAGATCGTGAGGCTCGCGGCCAGGACGAGGAGCCGCTGCCAGGCGAGGCGGAGGCCGCCCACGTCGAGCACGGCGGCGGAGAGCCGCGTCGGCACCTCCTTGGGCTGGGTGCCGAACACGATGATGGCGAGGTTGGTGAGCACGATCGAGGTCGCGAGCGTGGCGATGAGCTGCACGTGCCACGAGCGCGGCAGCACGACGCGGATGACGGTGCGCTGGTAGGCGATGCCGAACACCACCATGACGGCGGGGGCGAGCAGGCCGGCCACCGCGTAGGGGAGCGAGAGCTCGCGGTACGCGAACCAGAAGGCGTACGCGCCCAGCATGAAGAACTCGCCGTGGGCGAAGTTGATGAGCCGCGCGACGCCGAGCATGAGCGCGAGCCCCGCCGCCACCATCGCGTACATCGACCCCAGCGTGAGGCCGTGCACCACCTGCTCGACGACGTCCAGGATCATCGGCGCGCGTGTCCGCTCTTCGACGCTCGCGGAGCCGCTGGTCGCCGGGCCCCGGGGCACACGTCGCCCCGGCACCCCCGTGGCGCGGTGAGGGCCGACAGAGAGCGGGCGGGGCGAGCGCGCCCCCCCATCCCCTGTACGCTTGAGCAGGTCATCGGCCATCTCGGCGAGAGTGCCACCCCCATCCGGTGCCGGCACGCATGCGAGCACCACTCAGGGACTGCGCCTCGCCCGGGATGTCGTGGTGGACGTCCCGTGGGGAGTCGCGCTTTGAGCGCCAGTACAGGGGTGATCGCATACCACGACACGGCCGAGGGCGAATTGCGGGGAGAAAGGGGTGCGATGCCGGACTACGAACTGTATGTCGGTGTGGATTGGGCGACGCAAACGCATCAGGTCTGCCACGTGAGCCCGACCGGACAGCGGCGGCGGGAGTACGCGGTGGCCCACTCCGGGGCTGGCCTGGCCGCGTTGGTGACGGCGTTGACCGAGGAGCACGTGGACCCGGCGCACATCGCGGTCGCCTTGGAGGTGCCCCGTGGCGCGATCGTGGACGCGCTGCTTGCCGCTGGGTGTCACGTCTACGCGGTCAATCCCAAACAGCTCGATCGCTTCCGCGATCGCCATAGCGTGGCCGGGGCCAAGGACGATCGGCGTGACGCCTTCGTCCTGGGCGATGCCGTGCGCACGGATCGGGCCGCCTTCCGGCGGGTCACGGCGGAGGATCCGCGGCTGCTCCAGTTGCGCGAGGTGTCGCGGCTGCACGCCGAGTTGGTCCAGGAGCGGCTGCAGCTCGGCAATCGCCTGCGTGAGCAGGTGCACCGCTACTTCCCCGCGCTGCTGGGCCTGTGCCCGGCGGCCGATGAACCGTGGCTGTGGAGCCTGCTCGAGACCTGGCCGACGCCCGCGCACGCGGCGCGCGCGGGCCGGCCGGCCCTGCGCCGGCTGCTGGCCCGCCATCGGATCCGCCGGCTGACGGCGGACGCCGTGCACAGCGCGTTGCAGGCGCCGCCGCTGCCGGTGGCGCCGGGGACCGTGGAAGCGGTCGTCGAGCATCTGGCGCTGCTGCTGCCCCGCCTCCGCTTGGCCCAGGCCCAGGAGCGGCACTGCGAGCAGCGGCTGGAGCAGTTGCTGGACGCGCTGACGGTGGCCGACCCCGCGCGGCCCGAGCGGCCAGAGCATCGTGACGTGACTATCCTCCGCTCCTTGCCCGGGGTCGGGAGAGTCGTCGCCGCCACGATGCTCGCCGAGGCGTGGACGCCGTTGGCGACCCGAGATTACCAGACGTTGCGCGCTCAGGCCGGCGTCGCGCCGGTCACCCGTCAGAGTGGGAAGAGTCGCGTGGTCACGCTCCGCCGAGGCTGCAACCACCGGCTGCGCAATGCGATGTTCCACTGGGCGCGCAACAGCATCCGGGACGATCCGCGCGCCCGGGCGCACTACGATCGCCTGCGTCTGCGTCATGGCCATGCGCGGGCGCTCCGCGGCGTCGCGGATCGTTTGCTCGGGGTGCTCATCGCCATGCTCACGAGCGGCACGCTCTACGATGCGACGCGCCGACAGAAAATTGCCGCTTGACAACACGTGGGGAGTCCCAGAGGGGGCTGCGCGGGGGCTGTCGACCCGTTGCGGTGCGCTCGCCCCGCCCGTCGCGCGAGGCGGTGCGCCACAAGGGGGTACCGGGACGACGTGTGCCCCGGGGCCCGGCGGCGCGTGGTCCGTGCGGGTCCGGAGCCAGTGCTGTCCGCGTTGCTGCGGGCCCCGTTCGTGTCGCTGCCTGGTCCGTATGGTCGGTGGTTGTCACCCCGTCTCGACGCGTCAGTTCAGCAGCGCGGGGCTGGTCGGGAGCTTCTCGAGGATGCGGAGCTTCCCGTCCTGCATCTCGAGGAGGATCATGTTGATCCACGCCTGGTGGTTGTCGTCGAACTTGATAGGCCCGAGCGGGGAGTCCTTGACGTTGACCTCCTTCAGGGCGGCGCGGATGGTGGCGCGGTCGGCCTTGCCCGTCTTCTTCAGCGCGATCTCGATGGCGGGGACCACCGCCCACTTGAGCGTGATGGCGGCGAGGCTCCCGTGGACGCGGGGCGGGATGTTGTGCTTCTCCTGCCACTTCTTGTCCCAGTCGGGATCGAGGCCGGCGACCCAGTAGGTCGCTTCCACCACGCCGTCGCCCACCTTCGGGTTGTCGCGCACCTGGTGGAGGAACTCGGCGGAGGCCAGGCTGCCGCGCGAGAACACCTTCTGGGTGAGGCCCAGCTCGCGGAACTGGCGCATGAAGGGCGCGCCGTCGCCGGCGAGGATGACCGCCAGGATCGTCTCGGCGCCCCCGCGCTTGAGCCGGGTGAGCACGGGCCGGTAGTCGGCCTGGCCGGGGTCGAAGAACTCGGTGGAGTGCAGCTTGATCCCCGCCTTCTTGAACGCGGCGTCGTAGGCGTTGGCGGCGCCGCGGCCGAAGTCGTTGTTCATGGCCAGGATCGACGAGCTCTTCACGCCCTGCTTGGCCATGTAGCGGGCGAACGTGTAGGCCATGATCTCGTCGTCCAGCGCCACGCGGAACGTCCACTCGTTGCCGCCCTTGCCGGACAGCGCGCGGATCTGGGGATGCGAGCACGCCTCGATCACCATCGGCACGCCGATCTCCTTCACCACCGGCATGGCCCCGAGGCAGGCCCCGCTGTGGGTCTGGCCGATGATGACGTTGACCTTGTCCACGTCGGCGAGCTTCCGCACCGCGCTCACCGCCTCGCCGGGTGTGGCCTTGTTGTCGGCGAAGAAGGCCTCGATCTTCCGGCCCATGATCCCGCCCTTGGCGTTGATCTCGTCCACGGCGAGGGTGGCGCCCCACTTGACGCCCTCGCCGGTGATCGCGGCCGGCCCGCTCATGGCCGAGGCGAACCCGATCCGGATGGGGGGCGGCGTCTGAGCCTCCGCGGCGGGCGCGAGGGCGAGGAGGGCGGCGGTCAACAGCAATGCGATGCGCATGGCGGTCTCCTTGGGGTCAGGGGCGGAAGTGGGGGATGACCTCGCGCCCGAAGAGCTCGATGGCCTCCTGCATCTCGGGCACGGTGTTCGCGACGAAGAGGAGCCCCGAGCAGGTGGTGACGCCGGCCCGCTCGTACGCGCGGATCCGCTCGCAGATCTCCTCGGGGCTGCCGATCAGGTTGCGCTGCTCGAAGCCGCCCGCCTGCTGGTCGCGCAGCGTCGAGCGCTTGAGCGACTCGAGGTGCTTGTAGAGCTGCGAGGCGTGGAAGCGGCGGACCGCCTCGTCGTGGGTGCGCCCGATCGAGCACGCGAACTGGGGCGCGATGTCGATGGCGGCGCCGTCACGCCCGGCCGCGGCCGCGGCGCGGCGGACGTCGTCCACCCCCCGCGCGATCTCCTCCGGGGAGAGCACGGCGGGCATCCAGCCCTCGCCGTAGGCGCCGGCCCGCCGCCGCACCTCGGGGTGGTTGCCCCCCGCGTACATGGGCAGCGGCGACTGCCGCGGCTTGGGGAAGCACTCCACGTCCTCGAAGCGCACGTGGCGGCCGCGGTAGCTCGCGCGGCGCTCGGTGAAGAGCAGGCGGAGCGCGCGCATGCCCTCGTCCACGATGTCGCCGCGCCGGGCGTCGCGCGCGTCGGGATGGAGCGCCTCGTACTCCTCGCGGTAGGCGCCGGTGCCCACGCCCAGGATGACGCGCCCGCCGGAGAGCTGGTCGAGCGTGGCCACCTGCTTGGCGAGCACGGGCATGGTGCGCATCGGCAGCACGATGATGCCGGTGGCGAGACGGATGCGCTCGGTGCGCGCGGCCACGTACGTGAACGTGATCAGCGGCTCGAAGAAGTTCGGCGGGTCGGGCCACTCGCGCTGGACGTAGCGCTGGGTGGTCATGTGGTCGTTGCCCCAGACGGAGTCGAACCCGACGCGCTCGGCGAGGAGCGCGGTGGGCAGGATGTCCTCCGGGCGGGCGAAGGGCACCGGGTACATCATGCCCTCGATGCACGTGGGGATGTGGACGCCGAACCTCATGCGCGGGTCGTGACCTCCTTCCAGATGGGGCCGAGCGTGCGGCCGATGCGGGCCACCTGCGCCGGCGCGGGCGGGCCGGGCGGCAGCACCGCGATGGGCGTGTCGAGGCCCGCCTCGGCGAGACGCGCGAGGGCGGCGCGACACTGGGCCGGCGTCCCCGCCACCGCGAAGGCGTCGATCAGGTCGTCGGTGACGAGATCTCCCGCCGAAGAACCGGCACGCAGGGCCTCGCGGAACGGCGCGGAGCGGGCGGCGTCGACGCCGGCGTCGGCCAGGATCGACTGGCCGTGGAGCGCGGCGAGGTAGCGCGCGATGAGCGGGCGCACGCGCTCGCGCGCGGCCGGGCCGTCGTCGTCCACCGCCATGGGGACGTACGCGGCCGTCACGAAGCGCCCGTTCGGGCGCGTGGCGGCCGCGGTGGCGGAGCGCACCCGGCGTACGTGGGCCGGTGACGTGAGGACCGAGCCGAGAACGCCGTCGCTCACCTCGGCGGCAAGCGCGAGCGCCCGAGGGCCTTTCACGCCCAGCAGGATGGGCACGGGCGCGGGCGGCAGGCGCCTCGAGCGCCGCGCCGGCGACCGAGAAGCACTCGCCGGCGTGGGTCACCCGCTCTCCCGCGAGAAGCCGGCGCGTGATCTCCACGCCGTCCCGCAGGCCGCGCAGCGGCGTCTTGAACGGAATCGACATCTGATCGTCGATCCAGCGGCGGTTGCTCGATCCCAGCCCGAGCGCCACGCGTCCGGGCGCGAGGCCGGCGAGCGCCGCCGTCTCCATGGCCACGAGCGCGGGGTGGCGCGTGTACGGGTTCACCACGCCGAGGCCGATCGTCACGCGCGAGGTGGCGGCGGCCGCGGCGCCGGCCACCGCGTACGCGCCCGGGTGGAAGTAGTCCTCGATGATCCAGAGGCTGCCGAGCCCCGCGTCCTCCGCGGCGCGCGCCCACGCGACGGTGCTCCCCGGCAGGCCGTGGCCGAGGAGCGCCACGCCGAGGCTACCGGTCCAGCGCCAGTCCATAGTGCCGGTGGAGGGTGCGGAGGACCGCGTCGAGATCGTCGCCCGCGTCGGGCACGTCGGTGAGCCAGGCGCGGCTCGCCGCCGGGTCCTTGAGGCCGCCGGACGTGATGACAGCGACGACGGTCTCCGCGGGGTCCAGGGCCTTCCGCGCGGCGAGCTGCATGACGGAGGCGATGGCGGCGGCCGACGACGGCTCCACGAACAGGCCTTCCTCGCGGGCGAGCGCACGCTGAGCTTCGAGGATGCCCTCGTCGGTCAGCGGGGTCCCGAGCCCGCCGGACTCCCGCAGGGCGGCCAGCCCCTGCCAGGTGCCGTAACGCGAGCCGATGGAAAACGCCACCGACGGCGCGGGCGCGTCGACCATCTCCGGCGCCTCGAGCCCGTGCGCCATGGCGTGGGCGAGCGGGCCGAACGGCTCGGCCGCGACCATGCGCGGCGCCTGCTTGACGAGGCCGAGCGCGACCATCTCCGTGAAGCCCTTCCAGATACCCGAGAGCCCGTCGCTGTACGCGCTCGGCACGACCACGGCGGCCGGCGCGGTCCAGCCCAGGTCCTCGGCGATCTCGTAGGCGATGGTCTTGTAGCCCTCGACGCCCCACGGGTTCGAGCCGACCGGCGGCGAGACGAAGCCGCTGGTCGGGTACCAGCCGAGGCGCTCCACGCCCTCGCGCATGAGCCGCCACCGCGCCTCGGACGTGGGGCAGGCGACCACGGCGGCGCCGTAGGCCTGCATCAGCGTCTTCATCGTGTCGGGCACGCTGGCCAGCGTGAAGATCACGCAGGGCAGGCCGGCCCGCGCCGCGTAGGCGGCGGTGGACGCGCCGTGGTTGCCGGTCGACGAGATCGTGACGACGCGCGCGCCCGTCTCCACCGCGTGCGCCACCGCCACCGCGCAGAGCCGGTCCTTGTAGGACCACGTGGGGTTCTGGCTCTCGTCCTTGGCGTAGAGCCGGGGCAGCCCGAGGCGCCGGCCGAGACGCGGCAGCGGCACGAGGGGCGTGGCGCCCTCGCCGAGCGAGACCGGATCGCGCGGTCGCACCGGCAGCACGCTCCGGAAGCGCCAGAGGCCACGCGGCGTGGGCGGGAACAGCGCGGGCGTCGCCGGGACCAGGGGCGACAGGTCGTGCTCGACCGTGAGGTTGACGGCCACGCCCTCGGCGCGGCATCGCGGACAGCCCTCGAAGAGGCGATCGCCCTCGAAGCGGGTCCGACAGCGGAGACAGCGGAGCCCGAGCACGCGCGTCTCCGGTGGCATGACGGGCCCTAGTGTAGGAACCGCCCCACAACGTGTCAACGCGCGCGCCGAGCGAGAGCGAGGGAACCCGCCTACGCGCCTGCTATCGTGAGCGCATGCCTGCGATGGATCTGGCCATCGGTGTGACGAGTCTCCGGGCGCGGTTGAGCCACTACCTGCATGCGGTCTCCGCCGGCGCCACCGTCACGATCAGCCGCCATCGTCGGCCCATCGCAAGGCTCGTTCCGATCGTGCGATCCCCGGGCCTGGACGTACTCGATCTACTGGCGAAGCGCGGAGTGCTGCAGCACGGTACTGGTAAGCCCGGCAAGGCCCGGAGGGTGAGGCTCCGGAAGGGCAGCCGCCTCGTTTCCGGTCTCGTGATCGAGGATCGTGGCTGATCCTCGCAGGGCCCTCTTCTGCGGCGTCAGCGGTTGCGGTCTTCGCGAATGAGGCGCACGCCGCGCGATTTGTGCAGCGGCTGACGCGCGCGGATCTCCGCGGCACGAGCGGCGATCTCGGCGCGGGTTGGCCGTGTCCCCTCGGTCAGGATGCGGCGCACCTCCTCCTCCACCGAGACGCCGTGCAGCTGGGCCTGGAGTCTCAGTCGCTCTGCCACCTCGTCGTCCAGTTCGTGCACGATGATCGTCGCCATGACCGGTAGCTATCCTTTCCAGATCTTGATGCCTAGGCGATCGGCCGCGCGTCGAAGCCGGTCGTCTGCGGTGGCCAGGCGCGCTGACCCCCTGATGGCGAGCATCAGGTAGAGGCAGTCATAGACTGGATGGTCGAGGTCTGCGGCAAGACGCGCCGCGGGTCGAAGTAGCGGCGTTGATGGGGTCCAGGCAATGCCGAGCGCGAGCAGGTGGGTGATGGCGCGCTCGACGTTGGACAGATCCATCTCGCCGCGTCGCTGTCGCTTCCACCACGCGTTGGTAACTTCCACGGCCATCAGGTCGGGCGCAAGCAATGGTATCTCGCTGGTCAGGAGCTCCTCTGAGTGCCACGGATCGCGCTCGTTCGCGAACCAGTGGAACGCGATCGAGGCGTCGACCACCACGGGCGCGACGGACGCGTCGTAGGTCGCGTGCCGTTCGCGAGCGTGCCGGCGTACCACCCGGGGTGACCTCATCGGTTTCGGTCTTCGCGGATCATGTCCACGGCGGTCGATTGCGTGAGAGGCTGCCGCGCACGGATCGCCGCTGCCTGCGCAGCAATCGCCGCGCGGGTCAACCGGGTGCCATCGGCCAGAACACGCCGCGCCTCTTCCTCCACCGAGACACCGTGCAGGCGCGCCTGAAGCCGGAGCCGCTCTGCCACCTCGTCGTCCAGATTGCGCACGATGATCGTAGCCATGGAAGATAGCATATAGCGCTATCGTTGATAGCGCAACACGATATCAGCCAGCCCTGATGATGGTAAGCTGACCGGCATGCCCATTCCGCTCGGCGCGCCGTTCCGTCCCGGTCTCGATCCGCTCCCCGACACGCAGCACGCGTGGGCCGTCGTGAAGGACCAGTGGGGGCGGCCCGCGCACGCCGATCCGCGCGACGGGCTCCGGCAGATCGAGATACCGGTGCCCGAGATCGGCCCCAACGAGGCGCTCGGCTACGTGCTGCACGCCGGCCTCACGTACAACACGATCTTCGCCGCGCGCGGCGTGCCCATCTCCGTGTTCGACCTGCACGACCGCGACCTGCACGTGCCGGGCAGCGGGGCGGTGGTGCTGCTCGCCGCGATCGGGCGCGAGGTGGCGCGCGAGGGCCGGCTGCGCGTGGGCGAGCTCTACGTGCTCTACCCGGGCGTGTCGAACCTGCTCTCGCCGCGGGCCGGCGAGGATCCGATGCACGCCGACTTCAAGATCCAGGGTTACGAGACGCCCGACGGCTCCTTCTGCCAGTTCGTGCGGGGCCAGGCGCCGCAGCTCCTGGCGCACTCACGGCGGCTGACCCTCGCCGAGGGCTCGTCGTACATGCTCGACCTGGAGACGGTGTACAAGGCGCTCTACGACGTGGCGCAGCTCGAGACCGACGAGCGCGTGTTCGTGGAGGGCGCGGCGGGGGGCACCGGGATCTACGCGGTGGCGTGCGCCGCCCTCCGCGGCGCCCACGTGACGGGCCTCGTCTCGACCGAGGAGAAGGGGCGGCTGGTCCTCTCGCGCGGCGGCCACACGTACGTCAACCGCAAGGCCGCGGACATGACGGGCGTGTTCACCCCGGTGCCGGCCGGCTCCGCTTCGCGCGCGGCGTGGAGCGCGGCGGGCGCCGCCTTCAAGGCCATGGTGCGTGAGCGGAACCAGGGGGCGCTCATGAACGTGGTGGTGTCCTCGGTCGGCCGCGACCTCTTCGGCCGCATGGTCGATCTGCTCGTGCCGGGCGGGCGCCTGGTGTTCTACGGCGCCACCACCGGCTACACCCTGGCCTTCCTCGGCAAGCCCGGCGCCGCGCCGGCGCGGGAGATGCTGCGTCGCGCGCGTCTCAGGCCCAACGAGGGCGTGCTCGTCCACTACGGGCTCGGCGACGGGCTCGAGGACGAGGCGGGCGCCGAGGCGATCGAGGCCGCGCTGCGGGCGGGCGCGCGGGTCGTGGTGGCCGCGCGGCTGGACGCCCAGGCGACGCACGTGCAGTCCACGCACCGCGTGCACGGCGTGGTGAGCCTCGAGACGCTCGACCGGGCCGGCGGCTTTCGCTGGCCCGAGGCCATGCCCGACTACGACACCGATCGCGCGGGCTACCGCGAGTACCAGGACCTCACGCTCAAGCCGTTCGGCCAGGCGGTGGGCCGGCTCCTCGCCACGGCCGACAACCCCCGCGGCAACCCCGACGTGGTCGTCGAGCGGGCGGGCCGGGACACGCTCGGCGTCAGCACGTTCCTGGCGCGGCCGTTCACCGGCCGCGTGGTCTACGTCGAGGTGACGCGCGACCGGCGCTTCTCGTTCTACGCGCCCAACGTGTGGATGCACGAGAAGCGCGTCCTGTTCCCGACGTTCTCGATCCTCGGCTCCCACCTGTCCAACGCCCATCAGGCCGAGGAGGTCGTGCGGCTGATCGACGCGGGCGCGCTCGCCATCCATCCGCCCGTCGTGCGCGGCTGGGACGACCTCGCGGAGCAGCATCAGCTCATGCACGAGAACCGCCACGCCGGCACCACCACCATCCGCGTGGGGGCCGGCCCCGCCCTCGACGGCGCGCGCACGCGCGCGCGAAGTCTACGAGGCGTGGGGCTCGCGCTTCGCCGACGGCCGCGACCGTCCGCCTGCGGCTGGATCCGGTGGCGCCGGGGCGGGAGGAGCGGGTCGCGCTCGTCACGATCGACTCGCCTCCGGCCAACGCCATCGGCCTCACGGTGCTCGAAGAGCTCGAGCGGGTGGTCGAGACCCTGGAGAGCGACACGACGGTGCGCGCGGCGGTGCTCACCGGCGGCGGCACGATGTTCGTGGCCGGCGCCGACATCCGCCAGCTGCGCGCCTTCGCGACGCCGGACGACGTCGAGGCCTTCACCAGCTCGCGTGCAGCGTCTCTTCACGCGCGTCGGTCGACTGCGGGCGCCCGTGATCGCCGCCGTGGACGGCTATGCGCTGGGCGGCGGCAACGAGCTCCAGATGGCCTGCGCGTATCGCGTGGCAGGGGAGCGCGCGGAGCTTGGTCAGCCCGAGATCAACCTTCACGTGCTGCCCGGCTTCGGCGGCACCCAGATGCTGCCCCGGCTCGTGCTGCGCAGGAATGTGCGGTGAGCGGTCGGGCGGGCGAGACGGGCTGGTCGAGGCGCTCGCGATGCTCCTGGACGGGCGGCGTCGCACGGCATCGGCCGCGCTCGCCCTCGGGCTGGTCGACGAGGTGGCCCCGGCCGATGCCCTGTCACACGCCTTGTCAATCGCGCGCCGTGTCGCGCTGGGAGAGTTTCAGGGTACCCTGTGGTCGCCGCTGGCGGCCGGCGCGGAGATGGACACCGGGGCCGGGCGGGAGGGGTGGGAGGCGGCTCAGACTTACCCGCGCATCGGACGGATCCTGCGCCCACCATGGCACCATCGACCGGCTGGCTCCAGCCGGGGCCACGCTGGAGGCGGTCCGGACTGGCTTGTTCGAGGGGGTCGGGGCTGGCCTCGCCCGGGAGGCTCGCCTCTTCGGCGCGATGGTGGCCTCCGCGGAGGGTAGGGAGGGGATCGACCGCTTCCTGTCCCGCCAGTCCTGGGCGCTACCCCTCCGCGAGGGCTGACGGTCGTCGTCGGGGATCTTTACGATTCCTGGCCGGGAGCCGGGCTGATCAAGGGTAAGTAGTTGAAAAAGCGTCCTGGCATGCGTCGTGCTCTAGTGGGAAATGCCGCTGCACGAGGCCAGTATTCGTGTGATACTCACTAGCGGTCTATATCTCCGTGGTTTCGGTCTAGGCAAGGAGCCTGTATGAGCGAGAACCGGCCTGACGAAGTTCAGTCGCCTCTGGAGCACAGCGATCCGATCGAGCAGGCCCCGGAGCAGCTCCAGCGGGAGATGAATCGACGCAAGCTGCTGAAGGTGGCCCTTGCGGCGCCGCCCGTGATGTGGACTCTTCGCGCGCGGCCCGCGTCGGCCGATCACGCCCTGGGCACTCCAAGCGGAGCACTTTCGGGGAACCTGTCGAACCATCCGTAGGCTCTGGAGGGCCCCGCGTCTCACGCCTCCCGCTGAATGGACACCCCTCCGAGCGCCGTATGGCAGGTCTCGGAGGGGTGTCAGTTCGTCTGGCAACTGTGGGATGATGAATACGTCGTGTTCGACCACGGCTCCGGCAGCACGCACTTCCTCGATCTGATCGCAGGCGAGGCCCTTCAGACCCTCGTCCAGTCCCCTTCGGACGTTCCCGGGCTCACCTACCGTATGGCGTCACGGATGGGTATCGAGTCCGACTCCGCCCTCGAGCAACGCATCCGAGACACGCTGGACCGCTTTCGCGAGGCCGGGCTGGTCGAGCCGTCTCTGACGTGACGGCCGGCGAGATCTCCGCCGCCGAGTTCACCGAGCGGCTGGCGCACCCCGGGATCACCCTCGACACCGGGGCCTTCTCGATCCAGCTTCAGGCCTCCGCCATCGATGGGCTCGGCCAGGATCTCCACTTCCTGTACGCCGACTGCCCGATCGTCCCCGATGGCGAGATCGTGGATTTCCGTGTTGCCCTCCGGCGGCCGTCGGGCCTTCGCCGGTGGTGGCGGCCCCAGGTCCGGATCCTCTTCGACGGGGCGAGCCTGGTCGAGCCGATGCCGCTGGCCGTGGCGCTCCCGGCGCTCGAGTGGGGCCTGAACTGGGCCATCGCCGCCCATGCCCACCACCACGTGATGATCCACGCCGCCGTGCTCGAGCGGGACGGCCGCGCGGTGGTGCTGCCCGGCACTCCGGGGGCGGGCAAGAGCACGCTCTGCGCCGGGGCTCGCCCACCGGGGCTGGCGGCTCCTCTCCGACGAGTTCGCGCTGCTGCGCCCGGCCGACGGTCTTCTCGTGCCCTGGCCCCGGCCGATCAGCCTCAAGAACGTCTCGATCGACGTCATCAGGGCGTTCGCCCCCGACGCCCGCCTGGGGCGGAGCGTCCCCGACACCTCCAAGGGCACCGTCGCGCTTCTCCGGCCGCCGCCCGAGAGCCGCCGGCGCATGCGGGAGACCGCCGAGCCGGCGTGGCTCGTGTTCCCCGGCTATCGTGCGGGTGAGCCCGCCCGGCTCACCGCGTTGCCGCGCGCGCGCGCGTTCCACCGTCTCGCGGAGATGTCGTTCAACTACGCCATGCTCGGCGCGCCTGGGTTCGAGACGTTGCGCCGCATGGTCGGCGCCTGCGACACCTTCGAGTTCACCTACGGAGAGCTCAAGGAAGCGGTGGAGCTCTTCGGGGCGCTGGCGCCGCCGCGCTCGACGCGTGTCGAGGGAGCCTAGCGCGCCGCTGCTCTTCCAGGCGCTCGGTGACCCCGGGCGTCTGCCCCGCCTGTCCGTCCCGGAGTGGGACCGTCTCCTCCGCGAGGCTCGCCGCGCCAATGCCCTGGCGCGCATCGAGGCCCTGGTCGCGGACCGCGGCGCGAGTGACCGCATCCCCGAGCGGGCGCGCCAGGCGCTCGAAGGGGCCCGCCTCGTCGTGGATCAGCAACACCGCCTCGTGCGCTGGGAGGTGACGCGGATCCGACGCGCGCTGGATGGGCTCGACGTGCGGCTCGTGCTGCTCAAGGGCGCGGCCTACGTCCACGCCGGCCTGCCGCCCGCCCGCGGCCGCACGTTCAACGATGTGGACGTCATGGTGCCGGAGGATCGGCTGCCCCTGGTGGAGGCCCGCCTCCGCGCCGCGGGCTGGACCACGCTGACCCTGGACCCGTACGACGACCGCTACTACCGCGCGTGGTCCCACGAGCTGCCGCCGATGCACCATCCGGCGCGGGGGATCGTGGTGGACGTGCACCACAACATCCTGCCGCCGGTGGGCCGCGTGAACGCGGACGCGCGCCCGCTCCTGGAGGCGGCCGCGACGATCGCGCCCGGCCTCGCCGTGCTGGCGCCCGCGGACATGGTGCTTCACACCGCGGTGCACCTGTTCCAGTCCGGCGAGCTCCATTCCGCGGTGCGGGATCTCACCGACCTGGACGCGCTGCTGCGCCACTTCGGCCGCGACCCGGGCTTCCCGGACGCCGTGGTGGCTCGCGGGCGCGCGCTCGGCCTGGGCCGGCCGCTCTACTACTCGCTGCGGCTCGCGCGGCGGCTCCTGGGCACGCCCCTTCCGGCGGGGATCGAGGAGCGGGCGGGAGCGCCGTCGGCCCCGGTGCGCGCGGTCATGGACGGTCTGGTGGCGCGGGCCCTCGTGCCGCGGCTGCACGGCGAGACTCCGCGGGGCGCGGGACTGTCGCGGTGGCTCCTCTACACCCGATACCACTGGCAGCGCATGCCGGCGTGGATGCTGGCACGGCACCTCATGCACAAGGCCATGCCGCGCCCGCGGCCGGTCAAGTGACGTCGCTCACGCCAGTGACGGTCGGCCCGGCTGGCGTGGCAGCAGCCACGTGAGCAGCCCCAGCAAGAGCAGGAACGGCGTCACGCGATAGACGGTGGCGATGCTGGTGAGGTCGGCCAGCCAGCCCAGCCCCGCCGCGCCGAGACCGCCGAGCCCGAACGAGAGCCCATAGAACACGCCGGCGGCGAGACCGACGCGGCCGGGCAGGAGCTCCTGCGCGTACACCAGGATGGCGGAGAACGCCGAGGCCATGATCATGGCGATGAGCACCGCGAGCACGCCCGTCCAGAACAGGTTCGCGTGGGGAAGGATGAGCGCGAAGGGGAGCGGGCCCAGGATGGAGAACCACATGACGGGAATGCGACCGACGCGGTCGCCGACGGCCCCGCCGGCAATGGTGCCCGCCACGATCCCCACGAGGAACGCGAACAGGTAGAGCTGCGCCGTCTGCACGGACAGGTGGAACTTGTCGATCAGGTAGAGGGTGAAGTATGAGCCCAGGCTGGCGCTGTACACGTTCTTGGAGAAGAGCAGCGCGATGAGGATGGCCATGGCCATGACCACCTTGCCGCGGGGCAGGTCGCCGTCGCGCGGAGCGCGGCGTGCCGCCCGGCTCGAGGGGGCGGGGGCCGGATGGCGCGCGTACCAGCCGCCGACCTGCACCAGGACCACGGCGGCCACGAGGGCGGCGGCGGCGAACCAGCCGATGGTCGACTGGCCGTGCGGCACCACCACGAAGGCGGCGAGCAGCGGGCCGGATGCGGAGCCGATGTTGCCGCCGGCCTGGAACAGCGACTGGGCGAGGCCGTAGCGCCCCCCCGCCGCCATGCGGGCCACGCGCGAGGCCTCGGGATGGAACACCGCCGAACCTACGCCGAGCAGCGCCGCGGCGACGAGGATCGCGGGATACGACGAGGCGCCGGCCATGAGGAGCAGGCCCGCGAGCGTGAAGCCGACGCCCGCGGTGAGGGAATACGGCTGCGGGTGGCGGTCGGTGTAGATACCGACCACGGGCTGGAGCATGGAGGCCGTGCAGTGCACGGTGAGGCTGATCAGCCCGATCTGCGTGAAGCTGAGGTCGTAGGACGCCTTGAGGATGGGATACAGCGCGGGCACGAGCGACTGCATCATGTCGTTCAGCAGGTGGCAGAAGCTCAGCGACAGGATGACGGAGAAGGTCGTGACCTGGACGCCGGCGCGGGCCGCGCCGGCGCCGGTGTGGGTCGCGGAAGGGGACGCCAGCGTCCCGTTGCTCATCGGAGGGCCTCTCGCGAGAGGTCGAGCGCGCGCTCGGCCAGGGTGACCAGCATGCGCCACGCGGCTTCGTGGTTCTTCGTGGCCTCGGCGTCGTCGGTGTAGGTGTCGAGCAGCACGTAGCGGGCGCCCAGGCCTTCCAGGTCGGCCAGGTCGCGCCGGACCTGGTCGAGCGTGCCCTCGCCGGCGATCCGCTGATCGTCGGGCATCGGCGACTCGGTGAGCCGCAGGCGGATGCGCGGGCACAGCGCGGGAACGGGTCGGGCCTCGCGCTCGGCCATGGCGGAGAGGCGCGGCAGCCCCTCGTCGCGCAGCCAGCCGATGCGGATCCGGATGGGATGCCAGGCGTCGCCGTGGCGCACCGCGCGGCGGAGCGCGGCATCGCTCGCGCCGCCGACCCACACGGGCGGATGCGGCGATCGGAGCGGCCGCGGCCCGCCCCGTACGTCCTTGAACGCGACGAAGTGCCCGTCGTGCGAGGCCACGTCCTGCGTCCACAGGGTCTTGATGGCGTCGAGGTAGTCGTCGGTGATGGCGCCGCGCCGCTCGAACGGCACGCCGAGCGCGGCGAACTCCTGGCGGGCCCAGCCCACGCCCACGCCGAAGATGAAGCGCCCGCCCGACAGGCGGTCCACGTTCGCCGCCATCCGGGCGGTCTCGACCGGATGCCGGTACGGCAGCACGATGACGGTGGTGCCGATCTCCACGCGCCTGGTGATGCCGGCCAGCCAGCCCAGCGTGGTGAACGGGTCGTAGACGGGCGCGGGGTAGCGGGCGTGCACGTCCGGCGTGACGGCCACGTGGTCCGAGATCATCAGGAAGTGGTAGCCGAGCGTCTCGGACAGCGCGGCCCAGCGGGCGAGCGCCTCAGGACTCACGCCGGGCCCGAAGTTGAGCAGGTTGACACCGATCTTCATCGCCCGCCCATTCTGACACGATCGCGACGCGCCGGGCGGACTCCGGATCTCGGGATCCCCCCGCTCGAGGCTCTCCGGCGCCTCGCCGCCTCCGAGCGCGTGTCGTCTCTGGTGGTGATGCTGGCCGCTCTCGACGTGGTGCTGCTCCGGCTGACCGGAGGGGACAACGTCATCGTCGGGTCGCTGGCCGCTGACGTCGGGGCAGGGGAAGAGGGCCGGGCCGTCGGCGTCGTCGGCGCTCCGCACCGACGCGGGGGGAGATCCGGACCTCAGGAGCTTCCTGGCGCGGGTGGCCGAGAGCGTGGCGGACGCAAGCGCCAACCGCGGCCTGCCCTTCCTGCACGTGGACGTGTGGGGGCGCGTCTGCCTCGCCGGCGCGCCGGCGGAGGAAGAGACGGGGCGCTTGCGGACGCACGTCACGCTCGCGTGACGGCGGGAAGGGAGGCATCCGATTGCGCGCGAAGTTGCCCGCGACGGGCCGACCCCGGAGTTGAACGGCGTCACGACCGTTCGACGGGCTCGACGACCACCAGACCAGGCAGATGACCGGCGATCCGGTGGAACTCGTCGCTGTTCCCCGTGACGACAGCGGCCCCAATTCGCCAGGCCGTGAGAGCAATGAGCAGATCGTTCAGTGGACCCAGGCGGTCGTGGATCGCGAGACGCGTCGAGTACAGCTCCCGGAAGAGAGCGCCGGCGCGCTCGAACAGAGCGGCCGTCGGGGGCACGACGCGCTCCGCGGGAAAGGCGGCCTTGAGGCGGTCCACGGCACGTCGGCGTCGAAGGGTATCCGCGCCGACGCGGAGCTCCATCAGGACCACGGCCGAGAGGAACCGGATTCTCGATTCGCGGCCACCCCACACCCACGCCTCGTGACGACCCGAGCGCAGGTAGTCGATGAACACGTTGGTGTCGAGAAGGATCCGCCCTGTCACGAGTAGGGCCACGGGCGATCGTCTCCGCGGAGCGCCGCCCGAAGCCCCTTGAGTCGGCGAACGATGCGCGTCTCCTGCATGAGGAGTCCCAGGGCTCGATCGATCGCGTCCTGCTCCGAGGTGACGCCGAAATATCGCTTGGCAAAGTCGATCTTCTGCTGATCGAGCTTCAAGTGCTTGTGCCGCCTCATGGGCGCACCCATGGCACGTCTCCTCTCCATGTACACGGCGTGTACATGGACGCTAGCAACAGTCTGGCCGCCGGGTCAAGTGTCGACAGGAGGATACGTAGCCGCACGAGATCGGCCCGGGGGTTCGCATGCCCCTCGTGCCTACGTCGTGATCCGCGACAACGCCACCGGCAGCATCCCCTTCGCCGGCCGGCTGGCGGATCGGCGGAGCAGATGAACCCCTTGATGCGACCGGTCCATTGATACCGACCCTGCGCGGATACTCGTTACCCACCCGTGGACCGCCCCGCGACAGATCCACGAGTGATCCCGCGCGGCACGGCGTGGCACTGACATTGCACCCTTCGGGTGCAGCCAAGGTGTCATCATGGCCATCCCGCACGGACTCATCGGACGCACCGGGCCACGGTGGACGCCGCCCCACATCGGCCGACGCACGAGCTGGCTCCTCGCGAGCCTCGTCGCCCTGATCGCGCTGATCGTGATCGGCGCGTTCTTCGTGGACGAGCCGCTCCGCCGCTACGTGGAGCGACGGATGAACGAGAGCCTCGACGGCTACACCGTCAGCATCCGCCGGCTGAGCTTCCATCCCATCGGCGCGTCGCTGACGCTCTACGACGTTGTGTTCGTCCAGAGCGCGCATCCGGACCCGCCCGTGATATTCATCCCGCGGCTCGACGCGAGCACGCAGTGGCGCGAGGTGATCCGGCTCAGGGCGGTCGCCAACTTCCGCCTGCAATGGCCGGAGCTGTGGTTGAACTTCAAGCAGCTGCGCGAGGAGGTCAAGAAGGACACGTCGGTGTCCGACCGCGGGTGGCAGGAGGCGTTCCAGGCGATCTTCCCGCTCAAGATCAACAAGTTCACGATCGTCGACGGGAAGGTGACCTACATCGACGAGGGTCCGTTCGCGCCGCTCACGCTCTACAGCGTGAACATCGACGCCGACAACATCCGCAACGTGCAGTCGGCGGAGCGCACGTATCCCTCGGAGCTTCACGCCGAGGCGCTCGTGTTCGACAAGGGTAAGCTGGTGATCGACGGCAACGCGGACTTCCTGGCCGCGCCACACCCGAGCGTGAAGGCGCAGGTGAAGCTCGACGACATCGCGCTGAGCTACTTCGAGCCGGTGGCGCGGCGCTACGACGCCGTGCTCAAGGGCGGGCGCCTGTCGCTGGAGGGCGCCGTGGAGTATGCGCCGACGTTCCGCCAGGTGGATCTCGCCCTGGTCAGGATCGACAACGTGCGGCTCGACTGGGTGCACAAGCGCGCCGACAAGAGCCCGACGGCCACGGCCGGCACGATGGTCCAGAAGACCACCGAGCAGGTGGCCGACCGGCCCGACATGGTGCTCCGCCTGCGCGAGCTGCGGATCACGCGCAGCGACCTCGGAGTGATCGACCGGGGCGCGAGCCCCGAGTACCGCGTGTTCCTGACCGGCACCGACGCCAGCATCACGAACCTGGGCAACCAGCCGGCCGAGGGCCGCTCGGAGGTGAAGATCCGCGGCAAGTTCATGGGGAGCGGCGACGCGTCGTGACGGGATCGTTCCTGGCGAACCCGAAGGGCCCCGACTTCGACGTGGACATCCGGATCGAGAACACCGACATGACGAGGATGAACGACCTGCTGCGCGCGCACGGGGGCTTCAACGTCGTGTCGGGCACCTTCAACTTCTACTCGGAGATCAAGGTCAAGGACGGGCGCATCGCCGGCTACGTGAAGCCGCTGTTCAAGGACCTGGTGGCCTACAACCCGTCCCAGGACCGCGAGAAGGGGTTCGTGCAGAAGCTCAAGGAGCGGGTGGTCAACGTGGTCGGCAAGGTGATGAAGAACGTGCCGCGCAAGGAGGTGGCCACCAAGGTCGACATCTCCGGGCCGCTGGAGAACCCGGAATACAGCACGCTCCAGGTGATCCTCCGCATCGTCCAGAACGCCTTCTTCAAGGCCATCCTGCCCGGATTCGAGAGCGCGCCGCGGACGGCGCCGGCGAAAACCTAGGGCAGGGCGTGGACCGTGCGGGTCAGCGTCGGCGCGGCGGGCGGCGCCTGCCTCGGCCCTCGAGCGCCGTGACGCGGAGCTCGAGGACGTCCAGGCGCTGCCTCGTGATGGGGCTGTCCTCTTCGAGGGATCGTACCCGCCGACCGAGATCGGCCAGCGGCTCGGTTGCGATGCGGAAGTCGGCGCGAAGCGCTTCCACGAGGACCGTCATGTGCCGCCGTGTTTCCTGATCGCCGGCGGTGATGATCTCTCGCATTCTCCCCTCGGAGGCCTGAATCTCGGTGGCGAGCCGTTCGCCCATGCGCGCCTCGGAGGCCTGAATCTCGATGGCGAGCCGTTCGCCCATGCGCGCCTCGGAGGCCTGAATCTCGATGGCGAGCCGTGTCTCCATCCGTTCCTCGGCGCCCCGGACCTCGTGAGCGATGCGCGTCTCCACGCGGGTCAGGATCCTCGATTCCGTGGCCTGAAGCTCCCCGGCGATGCGATCGACCAGCCTCTCCTCGAGGGCGACCATGGCGTGGCTCACCTCCGGATCCATGCGTCCACTTTGAGGACGGTGGCCGGCGCTGTCAACTGTGGACGTTCTGATACACCCGCCGGGGGGGGCCTCTGGGGCCGCGACGAGCGCGGCTCGGGAAGCCCGGACATGTGCACGCCGCGCTCGATCTTCCTGGCGTTTCGGCGGCTCCTGGCGTAACGTTCCAGGCACAAGCGCGGGAACCCGGCGCGAACCCGGAGAGGAGGACGGCATGCCGAAGATCAAGCACATCGCGCTCTCGACCCAGGACGTGGACGGCACCGCGAAGTTCTACATCGACGTGTTCGGGATGAAGGAGATCGCCAAGATCGACAGCCCGGGCGCGCGCGGCTACTACCTGAGCGACGGCGACATCAACCTGGCCATCCTCAACTTCAAGAACGACGCGGTGGCCGGGGTGGAGCGCGGGAAGGGCTGGAGCGGCATCCACCACATCGGCTTTCAGGTGGAGAGCCTGGAAGACATCACCGCGCGCCTCGCCGCCGCTGGCTCGAACCCGCGGGACGACATCAACCAGGCCCTCGGGGTCGGGCAGGGCAACCGCTACGCGAACGTCGAGATCAAGTACACCGCTCCCGACGGCGTCACGGTGGACGTGTCGGAGCACGGCTGGGTCGGCACCAGCGCCTTCAGCGCCGGGAGCTAGGACCGATCGAGGCCGGAGCGCGCGCCGGGCGCGCTCCGGTCGTCACACCCGCCACCACCTGGCGATCTCTGCGTCGAGGGTCGCGCGATCCGGGTAGCGCCGCTCGACCTCCTCGACGAATCGATTCGCCTCGGCCTGCGTCGGCGCCACGTCCTCCGCGTACGCGGAGAAGTCGTAGACCGACAGCCGTCCCGTGGGCAGCACCGTGTCCAGCGCCACCACCTCCACGTGCCGATGCCGGAGGACGCTCTCGTAGACGCTCCGGTAGGCCGGCGGATCGTAGGGCACGCCGGCGTCGGCGGTGGGCGGCGGCGTCGCGATCCCGAGCTGCGCGGCGAGCCGCGCCAGGTCCTGCCACAAGGCGCGCAGCACCTGGGGCGGCGCGTCCTCGCGCTCTCGCGGGTGGAGGGGACGGGCCGCGCGGCGCTCGCGCTCCGCTTCGAGGAACTCCCTCACGGCTGCTGAAGGCACCGCGATGGCGAAGCGGCACCCATCGTCGGCCAGGAGCGCCTCCGCGGCGTCGCCGTGCTGCTGCGCCAGCTCCACGAAGCGGTTGCCCACGAACGGTGTCTCGCCCAGGAGCAGCTCGCGCGGGTCCGCATGGCTCGCGTTCCACGCGGCGACGGCGCTCCGGATCCAGAGCCCCGCGGCCTTGCGGATCACGGCATGCGTGACGCCATCACCGATCGGGTAGCGCTGACCGGCCGGGCTCGCCTCGAACACGGGTCGCGCCACGTCCCACTGGAGCAGATGCACGCGCCGGCCGTGGGCCGTGGCGAGGTGCGTGACCTGGTGGACGACCAGGCTCTTGCCCGTGCCGGGTAGCCCGGCCAGGAACACCATGCGCCTCGCGGCGAGGCCGCGGAGCTGGGTTTCGAGGACGGGATCGGCGCGGACGACGAGGGACGACGAGAGGGCCATCGCTCAACCGCCGGCCCCCCGCGGCTCGATGAGACGGGGGGCAGGAACGAGGTTCAGGGGTAGAGGCCGCGGACGCGATAGCCCTCGGCCACGCGCCGGACCCCTTCCATGAGGGCCGCGGTCCGCAGGTCCACGCCGTTCTTCTGACCCGCGGCCCACACGCGGTTGAAGGCGCGCGTCATGATCTCCTGCAGCCGCGCGGTGATCTCGCTCTCCTTCCAGAACCAGGACTGCAGCCCCTGCACCCACTCGAAGTAGGACACGACCACGCCGCCCGCGTTGGCGAGGATGTCGGGGATCACCGTGATGCCGCGCTCGCGCAGGATGACGTCGGCCTCGGGCGTGGTCGGGCCGTTGGCCCCCTCGGCGACGATCGCCGCCTTGATCCGGTCGGCGTTGCCCTGGTGGAGCACCGAGCCGACCGCGGCGGGGATCAGCACGTCGCAGGGCTGCTCCAGCAGCTGCTCGTTGGTGAGCGGCTCCGAGCCCGGGAAGTCCACGACGCTGCCCGTCTCCTTCACGTGCGCCTCGACCTGCCGGATGTCGAGCCCGGCGGGGTTCCAGATGCCGCCCTTGTAATCGCTCACACCGACGATCATGGCGTTGTCGCGCCAGAGGAGCCGGGCGGCCACGCTGCCCACGTTGCCGAAGCCCTGGACGACGATCTTCTGCTTCTTGAGGTCGTGCCCCAGGTGGCTCATCGCCTGGTAGAGGGTATAGACGATGCCACGGCCGGTGGCCTCGCGACGTCCCGCCGACCCGCCCACGATGAGCGGCTTGCCCGTCACGACGCCGGGCACGCTCTTGCCCTGGGTCATGGAGTACGTGTCCATCATCCAGGCCATCGTCTGCTCGTCGGTGCCGAGGTCGGGCGCGGGGATGTCGATGTCGGGGCCGATGAACAGGATGATCTCGGCGGTGTAGCGGCGGGTCAGGCTCTCGAGCTCGGCGCGCGACATCGACCGCGGCGCGCAGCGCACGCCGCCCTTGGCGCCGCCGTAGGGCAGCTCCATGAGCGCGCACTTCCAGCTCATGAACATCGCCAGCGCCGAGACCTCGCCCAGGCTCACGTCGTCGGCGTAGCGCAGCCCGCCCTTCGTGGGGCCGAGCACGGTGTTGTGGTGGACGCGGTAGCCGGTGAACACCTGGGTGTGGCCGTCGTCCATCCGGACGGGCACGGCGACGACGAGCGCGCGGCGCGGATGGCGGAGGCGCTCGTGCACGTCGGGATCGAGCTCGAGCTTCGCGGCCACGCGGTCGAGCTGGGCGAGGGCGGTGCGATGCAGCTCGGAGTCGAATTCGCCGCCGGTCGAGCTCATGGGGTCCCTCCTGCCGAGGATACTCCGCGCGTCGCGCCGGGCGCGAGCCGGAGCACGGCCAGGGATCGCGCATCGAGGGGATAGGCGCCGCCGGGCTCGAAGGCCGGCGCCTCGCCGACGGCCCAGTCGCGCGTGTCGAGGACCAGGTGCCAGCGCGCGCCTCGGCGGCCGGCGGGCAGCAGGAACGGCACGGGCGCGGGCCCCGTGTTCAGGAGCACGAGGAAGGAGTCGCCAGTGATGGGCTCGCCGGCCTCGTCCACGTCGGGGATGGCGTCGCCGGCCAGGCGGAGGCCGAGACAGCGCGTGTCCGCGTCGTGCCACTCCTCCGCCGTGAGCTCCCCGCCGCCGGGCGCGAGCCACGACGAGGTCCTTGAGCTCGGCGCCCCCGACGTTCTTTCCGCGGAAGAAGCTCCGCCGATGGAACACCGGATGGGCGAGCCGGAGCGCGATCAGCCGGCGCACGTAGTCGAGGCGCCCGGCCGCGGCGGGGGAGAGCGGCCACGGGAACCAGGAGAGCTCGCCGTCCTGGCAGTACGCGTTGTTGTTCCCGCGCTGGGTGCGGCCGACCTCGTCGCCCGCGGTCAGCATCGGCGTGCCCTGTGACAGGAGGAGCGTGGCGAGGAAGTTGCGCGCCTGCCGGTCGCGGAGGGCCAGCACGTCGGGATCGTCGGTGGGGCCCTCCACGCCGCCGTTCCACGAGAGGTTGTGATCGGAGCCGTCGCGGTTGTCCTCGCCGTTGGCCTCGTTGCGCTTCGTCTCGTAGCTGACCAGGTCGGCGAGCGTGAAGCCGTCGTGGCAGGTGACGAAGTTCACGCTGGCGTGGGGCCGGCGGCCGCTCCACTCGTAGAGGTCGCTCGACCCGGTGAGCCGGTAGCCGAGCTCGGCGGCCTGGCCGGGGTCGCCCCGCCACACCCGACGGATCGTGTCGCGGTAGCGGCCGTTCCACTCCGCCCATCCCGCGGGGAAGTTGCCGACCTGGTAGCCGGCCTCGCCCAGGTCCCACGGCTCGGCGATGAGCTTCACCCGCGAGATGACGGGGTCCTGCCGGATCGAGGTGAAGAACGCCGACAGCCGGTCCACCCCGTGCGCGCCGCGGGCGAGGGCGGCCGCGAGGTCGAAGCGGAAGCCGTCCACGTGCATCTCCTCGATCCAGTAGCGCAGGCTGTCCATGACGAGCTGGAGCGCGGCGGGGTGGCGGGTGTCGAGCGTGTTGCCGCAGCCGGTGTAGTCCAGGTACTCGCGGCGGTTCTCGGGCCGGAGGCGGTAGTAGGAGGCGTTGTCGATGCCACGCAAGGACAGCGTGGGGCCGCGATGGGTGCTCTCCGCGGTGTGGTTGTAGACCACGTCGAGGAGCACCTCGAGGCCCGCGCGGTGCAGCTCGCGCACCATGGCCTTGAACTCCGTCGACCTGGGCGCCCGGCGCTCCCGGCGCGGCCAGGCGCGCGTCCGGCGCGAAGTAGCCGATGGAGTTGTAGCCCCAGTAGTTGGCGAGCCCGCGGGCCACGAGGGGCCGCTCGCTCACGCTCGCGTGCACGGGCATCAGCTCGACCGCGCTCACGCCGAGCCGTGTGAGGTGCTCGATGGCGGAAGGCGACGCGAGGCCGGCGAACGTGCCGCGCCGGGCCGGCGCCACGTCGGGATGACGCGCCGTGAAGCCCTTCACGTGCGCCTCGTAGATCACCGTGCGGTGCCACGGCGTGCGCGGGGGGCGGTCGCCCTGCCAGGCGAACGCGGGGTCGACCACGACGCTCCGGAGCGTGTAGGGCGCGCTGTCGCGCGCGTCCGGCACGTCGCCGTCGGGATCGTCCGGGCGATAGCCGCAGAGCGCGTCGTGCCAGCGGATCTCCCCGTCGATGGCGCGCGCGTACGGATCGAGGAGGAGCTTGGCGGGGTTGAAGCGATGTCCCTCGGCGGGCGCGTAGCGACCCTGGACGCGATAGCCGTAGAGGAGGCCGGGGCCCGCGCCCTCCAGGTACACGTGCCACACCTGGTCGGTCCGCTCGCGGATGCGCAGCCGGCCGCGCTCGCGACCGCCGGGCCCCGGCTCGAACAGGCACAGGTCCACGGCCGTCGCGTTCTCGCTCCAGAGCGCGAAGTTGACGCCGGCGCCGTCCCACGTCGCGCCGAGCGGGGAGGGAGAGCCCGGGCGCGTCCGGAAGGGCGGGCGGCTCACGCGGGGTCGTGGCGCAGGAGGAGCGCGCCGAGCGGCGGCAGGGTGAGCGTCACCGAGCACGGCTGCCCGTGCCACGGGACGGGCTCGGCCACGACGCCGCCCGCGTTGCCCACGTCGCCGCCTCCGTAGCGGCGGCCGTCGGTGTTCAGGACCTCGCTCCACGCGCCGCCGCGGGGCACGCCCACGCGATAGCCGTGGCGCGGGACGGGGGTGAAGTTCGCCACGCAGAGAACGGGCGCCGCCGCCGCCGCGGCGCCGAAGCGGCAGAACGCCACCACGCTCTGCTCGGTGTCGGAGCAGTCCATCCACGCGAAGCCGCCGGGCTCGTGGTCGGCCTCGTGGAGCGCGGGCTCGGCGCGGTAGAGGCGGTTCAGATCCTCCACCAGCGCCTGCACGCCGCGGTGGTACGGCCCCGCCTCGAGGAGGTGCCAGTCGAGGCTCTCGTCGTGGTTCCACTCGCGCGGCTGCCCGAGCTCGCCGCCCATGAAGAGGAGCTTCTTGCCCGGGTACGCCCACATGAACCCGTAGAGCAGGCGGAGGTTCGCGAAGCGCTGCCACTCGTCGCCCGGCATCTTGCCGATGAGCGAGCCCTTGCCGTGCACGACCTCGTCGTGGGACAGCGGCAGGACGAAGTTCTCGCTCCACGCGTAGAGGAGGCCGAACGTGAGCCGGTTGTGGTGGTACTTCCGGTGCACCGGCTCGTTGCGCACGTAGTCGAGCACGTCGTGCATCCAGCCCATGTTCCACTTGAGCCCGAAGCCGAGCCCGCCGAGATACGTGGGCCGCGACACCTGCGGCCACGCCGTCGACTCCTCGGCGACCATGAGCACGTCGGGATGGGCGCCGTACACCGCCTCGTTCAGGCGGCGGACGAACGCGATGGCCTCGAGGTTCTCCCGTCCGCCATGGACGTTCGGCACCCACTCCCCGGGTCGCCGCGAGTAGTCGCGGTAGAGCATGGAGGCCACCGCGTCGACGCGGAGGCCGTCCAGGTGGTAGCGCTCGAGCCAGAAGAGGGCGTTGCCGATCAGGAAGTTCGCCACCTCGCGGCGGCCGTAGTTGAAGACGCGCGTGCCCCAGTCCGGGTGCTCGCGCTGCCGCGGATCGTCATGCTCGTAGAGGTGCGTGCCGTCGAAGTAGACGAGCCCGTGGGGATCCTGGGGGAAGTGCGCGGGCACCCAGTCGAGGAGCACGCCGACGCCGCGGCGGTGCAGCTCGTCCACGAAGGCCATGAAGTCCTTCGGCTCCCCGTACCGGCGCGTCGGCGCGTGATACCCGATCGTCTGGTATCCCCACGAGCCGTAGAACGGGTGCTCCATCACGGGCAGGAGCTCGACGTGGGTGAAGCCCATCCCGACGACGTAGTCACCGAGCTGCCGGCCCAGCTCGCGGTAGTCGAGGAAGCGGTGGCCCTGCTCGGGCACGCGCCGCCACGAGCCCAGGTGCACCTCGTACACGCTCATGGGAGCGCGGAGCGCGTGCCGGGCGCCGCGGCCGGCCATCCACTCGCCGTCGTGCCAGCGGTATCCGTCGAGGTCGTAGACGACGGCGGCGGTGCGGGGCGTCTCGGGCTCGAGGGCGAAGGCGTACGGGTCGGTCTTGGCGGCGAGCGGCCCGCCCGAGGCGGGGAGGATCTCGTACTTGTACCGCGCGCCCGGCTGGACGCCGGGGAGGAAGATCTCCCAGATCCCGTTGCCCGGGTGCAGGCGCATCGGATGCACGCGCCCGTCCCAGCCGTTCCAGTCGCCCACCACGCTGACCCGGCGGGCGTTGGGCGCCCACACCGCGAAGCTGATGCCGTCCACGTCGAGGATGCGCTCCGGGTGGGCCCCCAGCTTGTCGAAGATCCGCTGATGCGTCCCCTCGCCGAGCAGGTGGAGGTCGAAGGCCGAGAGCCTGGAGGGAAAGCGGTACGGGTCCTCGATCTCCCGCGTGCGGCCGTCGGCCTCGGTGACGCAGAGGCGGTACGACGGGAACGCGCCGGCGGGCGCGCTGCGCGCCGGCACGGACGCTTCCCACAGGCCGGCGGGATGCATGGCCCGCATCGGGCGGGGCTGGCTCGCGCCGTCCGGGCCCCGGACGGCCACCGCGCGGGCGCCGGGCAGGAACGCGCGGATGGTGAGGACGCCGCCCGCCTCGCGATGCGGGCCGAGCACGGCGAACGGGTCTCCGTGCTCGCCGATGCTCAACGCGTGGACGATGGGCGCGGGCAGGGTCACACGTCCATTGTACGTGTGGTCCCTGGATGCCCTGCGCGGATCCAGAAGCTCACGACGCCCGAGTCCTGCTGGCTCCGCGGGAGACGCGGTCATGGCGTCCTGCCTCGCTTTCCTCGACCTGGGACCGGCGAACGGTTTCGCGGATCAGCGCATGCGGCGAGGTGTCCGTCGTCACGGTCAGCACCGGGCACGACGCCAGGCGCCACCACCTTCTCGGCCACGCTGCCGATGAGCGCGTGCTGGAGGCCCGTGCGCCCGTGGGTGCCCATGACGATGAGGTCGGCGCCCTGCTCCTGCGCGATGCGGACGATCGTCTCCGCGGGCGGGCCCACGGCCAGCTCGGCGCCCCAGCGATGCCGGAACGCGTGCGGAATCATGTCGTGCAGCCGCGTGAGCACGACATCGCCCTGGTCGTGCCGGACGACCGTCGTCGGGGGCGCCGGCCAGGGCGCGCCGAGGCGGGCGCTCGCGCCCGGATCGAACGCGCCGGGATGCCCCGCCGCCGTCCCGACGTAGTACACGTCCGTCTGTGTCCCCGACGGCACGACGTGCAGCAGCGTCACCCTGGCGTCGTGGGCGCGCGCCTCGTCGAAGGCGTACTCAAGGGCATGCGCGGCGGTGTCGGAGAAGTCCGTCGGGACGAGGACATGGGTGACTGGCATGACCGCTCCCCTTGCGCGGGGCCGCCGCGCCCGGCCGTGGTGCGGCGGATCGGCCCCGACCGAACAGTGTGAGCGCACGCATGGCGTCAGCGGTACTCGCGGAGGATCCGTCGCGCGACGACCATCCGGTGCACCTCGTCGGGGCCGTCGTAGATCCGCGCCGCGCGGGCCTCGCGGTAGAAGCTCTCGAGCGGGACCTCGTCCGAGATCCCCATGGCGCCGTGGGCCTGCACGGCGCGGTCGATGACGTCGTGCAGGACCTTGGCGCCGAAGAACTTGATGAGCGAGACATCGGTGCGCCAGTCGAGCTTCTGGTCCATCTTCCAGGCGGCCTGGAGCGTCAGTAGCCGCGCCGCTTCCATCTCGGCCCGCGAGTTGGCGACCCAGTCCTGCACGGCGGGATAGACGTCGCGCTCCATGATCTGGGTCGTCACGCGCCTGAGCTGTTCCTGCTCGGGGGTGGGGCTGAAGTCGATCATGGTGGCTCCTCCGGCCGTTTCCGACGGACGGTGACGCGGGCCTCGCGCTGTCCCAGGCGCCGCTCACGCTCGCCGGCGCCTTGGTTGGAGTGGCCGGTGCAACGGCCGTGCCCCGACGGTCACGTGCGCATCGCGAGCGGAGAAACGCCGAGCCCGAGTGTACTTCACGGGACTCGTGCGTGCCGCGGCCCCCGGGAGCCCATGGGCCGCGTGGCGAGACGGCGCATCTCAGCGGGGCGGCCGCGCCTCAGCCGGGCCCCGCGTGGGGCGCTGGAGCACCACCGCCGAGCCGCGGTGCGGATTCGAGGGGCGGCGTTCGAGCGGGCCAACGACATGAAGGTGCTGGGCTCGTACGTCGTTCCGCGCGACGCCGCCGGGCGCGGCCCCGCGGTGGGACGGTGAGTCCGCTCGCCCCGGCCGCGCCCTATCGTTCCCGCGCGCCCGCCGCCGGGGACGGGAATTCGATAGAGCCGCGCGCAGTTGTCCCAGAGGATCTTGCGGCGAACCTCGTCGCGGAAGGGCAATCCGAAGAACTGCGCCATGGCCTCCGGGAAGGCGCCATCGGAGTGCGGGTAGTCGGTCGAGACCACGAAGTAGTCCGCGCCCATCTTGTCGACCACGTCCACCGCGGGCTCCTCGTCCACGTCGAGCGCGATGTAGCACTGCCGCTTGAAGTACTCGCTCGGCGTCATCGAGAGCTGGTGTTCGCAGCCCGGGCCGAACTTCTCCCACTGGTCGTCGAGCCGCCACAGCCACCAGTGGAGCCACCCGGCCGTCCCTTCGAGGAAGGCGCAGCGGAGCCCGGGTGACGCTCGAGGATCCCGCCCGTGGTCATGCTGGCGATCGCCCCCATCAGCTCCACCGGGTTGCGGATGGCATGGGCGATCGGCTGGAAGTTGGCGTGGCCCACGTAGCGCCGCCCCGCGTCGTCCTTCAGCGAGGTGTTGCCGGTCGGATGGAACCCGATCGGCACGTCGAGATCCTCGAGCGCGCTCCACAGCGGGTCGCAGGCCTCGTCGTGCAGGTGCTGACCGTTGACCGGGTTCGGGGTGCCGATGACGGCGACGGCGCCGAGCTCCTTGACGCAGCGGCGGGCCTCCTCGATCGCGGCGGAGATGCTGTGCATCGCGACCTGGGCGGCGAACTTGAGCCGCGCGGGATGGCGCCGGCAGTAGTCGGACGCCCAGTTGTTGTAGGCGCGGGCGAGGGCGGCGGCGTAGTCGGGAGCGAGGTCGTCGTGCATCAGGATCTGGCGCCCGCGGGTGCCGTACATCACGGCGACGTCGACGCCTTCGATGTCCATCGCGGTCAGGGTGGAGTCGGGGTCGAACCCACGCCCGCGCGCCACCTGGAAGTGCGGGTGCCGCGCGCGGCTCCGGCGCCGCAGCTCGCGGCTCGACGCGGTGGCGCCGCTGGCGGTGGCGTGCGCGGGGATGGCCAGGCCCTGCACCTCCATCCCCATGATGGTGTCGGCGTTTCCCTTGTCGTCACCGCTGGCGCTCAGGCTCTGCCGCTGGCCCCCGAAGAACCGCGGCAGGTTGGCGCGGTGGGGGCCTTCGAGGTAACGGCTCCACAGGTCGTCCGGCTCCATCATGTGCAGGTCGCTGTCGAGGATCAGGTATCCGTCACGTGCCATGTCACACCTCCAGGGTTCTGGGGTTCTCGGACGCCCGGGGCGCTCGCGCGGCCACCCGCCGACCTGCCGCCCGACCGATCAGACGGCCGTCATCGGGCGCATGGTCCGCACGGCCTGGATCGCCATGGGGCCGACTCTAGGGGCGGGGATACCTTCTGTCAACGCGGGCCGGCCGGCGGCCGCCGGTGTCACCGGCACGGGACCGGTCAGGTCCGGGATCGGCCGGCTGCGGAGAGGGCGCGGCGAGAAGCCGAGCCTAGAAGCTGCGGATGAGGCGCTCGACCCGCTCGTCGTGGCTCTGGAACGGATCCTTGCAGAGGATGGTCTCGCGCTCCGGGTCGTTGAGCTTCAGGTAGACCCAGTCCACGCGGTAGTCCTTCCCCTTCAGGTTGGCCTGGCGGATGAACTCGCCGCGCAGGCGCGCCCGGGTGGTCTGGGGCGGCGCGTGCTTGGCCCGCTCGATGGCCTCGTCGGTGGTGACGCGGTCGACCATGCCGCGGCCCACGAGCCTGAAGTAGAGGCCGCGGTCCGGCCGGATGTCGTGGTACTGCAGGTCGATCAGCGAGACCTTGGGGTCCCGCCACGACAGCCGGTTCTTGGTCATGAAGTTCTCGATCAGCTCCTTCTTGATGACCCAGTCGACCTCGCGGGACAGCTGCATGGGGTCCTGGGTGAGCTGCTCGATCACGTACGTCCACTTGGCGAGCACGTCCTTGGTGACGGGATCGGCGTCGATGGTCTGGACGTAGCGCGTGGCGTGCTCGAGGTACTCCGTCTGGAGCTCGAGCGCGGACATCGACGCGGCCGTCCTTGAGCCGCACCGTCTCGCGGAGCGTCGGGTCGTGGCTGATGTCCCGGATGGCCTGCACCGGCGACTGGAGGCTGTAGTCGCGGTCGAAGTGGCCGTCCTCGATCATGTCGAGGATCAGCGCGGTGGTGCCCACCTTGAGGTAGGTGGCCATCTCGGACATGTTCGAGTCGCCCACGATCACGTGCAGCCGGCGGTAGCGCTCGGCGTCGGCGTGGGGCTCGTCGCGCGTGTTGATGATCGACCGCGACGACGTGGTGGCGCCCGAGATCTCCTGGCAGATGTGCTGCGCCCGCTGGGACAGGCAGTAGTGGAAGCCCCGCGGCGTCTGCAGCACCTTGCCCGCGCCCGCGAAGATCTGCCGCGTCACGAAGAAGGGGATGAGCCCCTCGGCGAGACGCTGGAACGAGAACGTCACGGCTGACCAGGTAGTTCTCGTGGCAGCCGTAGGAGTTCCCCGCGGAGTCGGTGTTGTTCTTGAAGAGGAGGATGTTGCCGGAGATGCCGTCCTCGCGCAGGCGCTTCTCCGCCTGATGGAGGAGGTCCTCGACGATACGCTCGCCCGCCTTGTCGTGCGTGACGAGCTCGGTGACGTCGTCGCACTCGGGCGTGGCGTACTCGGGGTGGAAGCCCGTGTCGAGATAGAGCCGGGCGCCGTTCTCCAGGAAGACGTTCGCGTTCCGGGCGCCGGGGATGACCTTCTCGAAGAGGTAGCGGGCGACGTTGTCCGGCGAGAGGCGCCGCTGGCCGTTCAGCGTGCACGTCAGGCCGTACTCGTTCTCCATGCCGAAGATGCGCCGCTTCATGTGGGCCTCAGGGTAGCAGGGGCTCGGACCCTCCGCAAGAATTCCTGCGTGTGGGAGCGGGCGTTACGTGGTCGCGGGGAGGAGCTGGTGCAGCACCTCGGACGGGATCCGGCGGAACTTCCGCCGCTCCTTCGTCCGATCGAGCACCGCCACCTCGAGGTCGCGCTCGGTGAGCGTCTTGTTCTGCGTGACCATGAGGGCCCGGACGCCCAGGTGCAGCGCGGCCTCGAGGTCGAGGCTGTCCTGGAAGTTGTCCTTCAGGTAGCGCCGGATCTCGTCGGACTGGCCGCCCATGGCCGCGTAGTTCTTCTCGTCCTCGATGGTTCCGTCGTAGAGGATGTGGTAGATCTCGTTCTTCGCGCCGTTGTCGACGCCGACCTCGACCACCAGCACCTCCACCTCGAAGGGCTTGATGTCCTGGGTGAAGATGTTCCCGAGGCCCTGGGAGTAGGCGTTGGCGAGGGCCTTGGCGCGTCACGTCGCCCCGGCTGTAGGAGTAGCCACGGAGGTCGGCGTGCCGGACCCCGGCCACCCGCAGGTTCTCGAACTCGTTGTACTTGCCCACGCCGGCGAACGCGATGCGGTCGTAGATCTCCGAGATCTTGTGGAGCAGGGTCGAGGGGTTCTCGGCCACCAGGAGCACGCCGTCGCGGTACTCGATGGCCACGATGGCCTTGCCGCGGGAGATGCCCTTGCGGGCATACTCCGCCTTGTCCTTCATCATCTGCTCGGGCGACACGTAGTAGGGCAGCGGCATCAGAGACGCCCTCGGTCGCCGAGGATGGCCTCGCAGTGCCGGCGGATCTCGTCGTCCGGCACCTGGCTGAGCCCCGAGCGGGTGATGGTGGTCACGGTGGGGAAGATGCCCCGGTTGAGGTCGGGGCCGCCGGTGCCCAGGTCCTCGTCCGCGGCGTCCATGATGGCCTCGATGGCCACGCGGAGCGCCTCGTCCTTGGGGAGGTCGCGGCGGAACCGCTTCTTCAGCGAGTCGCGCGCGTCCTTGCCGCCCGAGCCCTGGGCGAAGTAGTCGGTCTCCTCGTACCGGCCACCCGTCACGTCGTACTTGAAGAGCCGCCCCACCCCCGCGCGCTCGTCGAAGCCCGCGAAGATCGGCACGACCACCAGCCCCTGCATCGCCATGGGCAGGTTCATCCGGATCATCTGGCCGAGCCGGTTGGCCTTGCCGTCCAGCGAGAGGTTCTCGCCCTCGACCTTTTCGTAGTGCTCGAGCTCGGTCTGGAAGAGCCGCGCCATCTCCATGGCCGGACCCGCCGCGCCCGCGATGCCCACCGCGGAGAGGTCGTCGGCCTTGAAGATCTTCTCGATGCGTCGGTGGGCGACCTGGTAGCCCTCGCTCGCCTGGCGATCGCCGGCCATGACGATGCCGTCGCGGTAGCGCATGGCGAGGACGGTGGTGCCGTGGGGGACTCCGGGCGTGCCCGCGTCCTCGTGTCCCGGCGGCCTGGCGGAGGGCAGGAGATGCGGCGCGCTCTGACGGACGAACTCGGTGAAGCTCGAGCTCAGGGAGCCCGACCGGGGCTGGGCCTCGAACATTGGAGTCTCAGAAGTCCCCGGCGGGCTTGCCCAGGTTCCGCAGGAGGTCGGCCGCGGTCGGCGAATCGGCGAAGAGCTGCCGCACGTGCGCCTCCGTGCCGCGCAGCGGCTCCATCATGAAGATCTTCTTGAGCGGTCCTTCCTTGAGGTCGAAGATGACGGAGTCCCACGAGGCGGAGACCACCTCGTCCGAGTACTTCTGCAGGCACATCCCCCGGAAGTAGGCCCGCGTGTCCTTGGGCGGATCGAAGATGGCCTTGGAGACCTCGTCCTCGGTGACGAGGCGCTCGACGGCGTCGGACTCCTCCAGCTTGTAGAAGAGGCCCTTCCCGGGACGGATGTCGTGGTACTGCAGGTCGATCATGGCCACCCGCGAGTCCGACCACGAGAGCCCGTGCTTGTCGCGGTAGCTCTCGATGAGCCGGCGCTTGATGACCCAGTCGAGCTCACGCTCCAGGCTCTCGGGATCGCGCGCGAGGCGGTCGAGCACCGACGTCCACCGCGCGAGGACGTCGTGCACCCACGGCTCGGGGGGGCGGCTCTCGTAGTACCGGCGGGCCCGGTCGAGGTACTCGCGTTGCAGGTCGATCGCGGTCAGCGCGCGCCCGTCCTTCAGGCGCACGGTCTCCCGGCAGGCGAGGTCACGCGAGATCGTCCGGTGCGCGATGACCGGGCCGTCCAGCGAGAGGTCGCGCTCGATGAAGTCGTCCTCGATCATGCTGAGGACGATGGCCATGGTCCCCATCTTGAGGTAGTTGGACACGTCGGCCATGTTCGCGTCCCCCACGATCACGTGGAGGCGGCGGTACTTCTCGGGGTCGGCGTGGGGCTCGTCGCGGGTGTTGATGATGGGACGGCTGTGCATCGTCTCGAGTCCCACCTCGGTCTCGAGGAAGTCCGCGCGCTGCGCCATCTGGTAGTCGCAGTGCTCGGTGTTGTTCTCCGCCCCCACCTTGCCCGCGCCCGTGAAGATCTGGCGCGAGGCGAAGAAGGGCATGAGGTGCTGGACGATCCGTGCGAAGGGCACCTTCCGGTCCATGAGGTAGTTCTCGTGGGTCCCGTAGGAGTTGCCCTTGCGGTCCGTGTTGTCCTTGTAGATCAGGATCCGCTGCTCGGGCGGCGACACTGCTTCCGCCCGCGAGCGTGAGAGGTTCAGGATGCGCTCGCCCGCCTTGTCCCAGATGACGCAGTCGCGGGGGTTGGTGGTCTCGGGCGAGGAGTACTCGGGATGCGCGTGGTCCACGTAGAAGCGCGCCCCGTTCGACAGGATCAGGTTGATGAGGCGCGACTCCTCCTTCGAGGGCACGTCCTTGTCCTCGGCGTACTCGAAGCCGCGGGCGTCCTTGAGCGGGCTCTCCGCCTCGTAGTCCCAGCGGATGCGCGAGGAGCGGTACGTCTCGTAGGAGTTGATCAGCAGCAGCGACGAGAGGATCGGGTTGAAGTCGGGCTGGTTTCGGACGGTGATGCCATACTCGGTCTCGATCCCCATCACCTTCGGAATGGCCATGCGTCCCCCGCTGGTGGGTCGAAAAGAAAAGTCGGGCGGGGAGACGCCGGCGTCCCCCGCCCGACTTGCTTACAGGTACTGACCGGTGTTGATGACCCGCTCGACGGCCCGCTGCTTTTCCTTGGTCTCGCCCATGAGCGGCTTCACGTAGACGATCCGCTCGCCCTTCTTGCCGGCGATCTTGGCCCAGTCGTCGGGGTTCGTCGTGTTCGGGAGGTCCTCGTTCTCCTTGAACTCCTCCCGGACCGCGTTGAGCATGTCGTCCAGCGAGATGCCCTTCTCGCTCGTCTGGATGTAGCGCTTGAGCGCGAGCTTCTTGGCCCGCCGCACGATCGACTCGATCATCGCCCCCGAGGAGAAGTCCTTGAAGAACAGGACCTCCTTGTCGCCGTTGGCGTAGGTGACCTCGAGGAACCGGTTCTCGTCGTCGAGCTTGTACATCTCCTCGACGGTGGCGGCGATCATGCGGTCGAGGGTGGGCTGGATCTCGCCGCCGTGCGCGCTCGTCTCCGCGGGGTGGATCGGCAGGTCGGTCAGCATGTACTTGTTGAAGATGTCGACCGCTGCCGTCTGGTCCGGCCGCTCGATCTTGATCTTCACGTCGAGCCGACCCGGCCGCAGGATGGCGGGGTCGATGAGATCCTGGCGGTTCGAGGCGCCGATCACGATGACGTTCTTCAGGTGCTCGACGCCGTCGATCTCCGCGAGGAGCTGCGGCACGATCGTGGTCTCCACGTCCGACGAGATCCCGGATCCGCGCGTGCGGAAGAGGGCGTCCATCTCGTCGAAGAACACCACCACCGGCACGTCCTCGGCGGCCTTCTCGCGGGCCTTGATGAAGATCTCGCGGATCTTCCGCTCCGTCTCGCCCACGTACTTGTTCAGGAGCTCGGGGCCCTTGATGTTCAGGAACCAGCCCTTGACCTTCTCGCCGCGCTTCTCCGAGATGCGGGCGGCGAGGTTGTTGGCGACCGCCTTGGCGATCATGGTCTTGCCGCAGCCCGGAGGCCCGTAGAGGAGCACGCCCTTGGGCGGCGCGAGCTGGTGCTCGCGGTAGTAGTCCGCGTACAGGTACGGCAGCTCGACGGCGTCCTTGATGGTCTCGATCTGCGTGACGAGGCCGCCGATGTCCTCGTAGCTGATGTCCGGCACTTCCTCGAGCGTGAGGTCCTCGACCTCGCTCTTGGGCAGCTTCTCGAGCAGGTAGCCGCTCTTGCCGTCCATGAGGATGTGGTCGCCGACCTTCAGCTTCTCGAGCCGCAGCGGGTCGGCGATGATGCCGACCTTGTCCTCGTCGGCGCGGAGGGTGACGATCGCGCGGGCCGTGTCCAGGACTTCCTTGAGGATGACGACCTCGCCCTGGATCTCGTACCCGGCGGCCTCCACCACGTTCAGGCCCTCGTTCAGGATCAGCTCCTGGCCCGGCTTGAGGTCGCCCGCCTTGAGGGAGGGGTGGAGGTTCACCTTCACCTTGCGGCCCTGCGAGAGGATGTTGACGGTGCCGTCTTCATTGTCCGAGAGGAAGACGCCGTAGGTCGAGGGCGGGGCGCAGAGCTTGTCGACCTCCTCGCGGAGGGACGTGATCTGCTCCCGGGCCTCGTAGAGCGCGTTGACGAGCTTCTCGTTCTGGTTGAAGGACTGCACGAGCTGCCGGTTCGCCTCGCGCAGCTTGTTCTCGAGGACCATCGCCTCCTTGGGCGCGTCCTCGGTCTTCTTGCGGAGGCGGACGGTCTCCGCCTCCAGGGAACGGACATAGGTCTGGAGGTCCTGCACCTGGACCTCGTACTCCGTGAGACGTCGCCGATAGTTCGAGTCGGTCATCGGGAGGAACTTGGAGAGACCCTTCATCCCTTCGGCGGAGGGGTCTCGGTTGGGCGTCGGCTTCTTCTCGAACTCCTTCATCTCGGCCCGTTCCTTTCTCGGTGAGCCAGCAAGCGCTGCCTCGACTCCGGCCGCGTCCGGTTGCGCGGCGCCCTCAGTATAGGTGGGCGCTTTCGGTACAGTCAAGGCAAATGCCCCTTCCGAGCCATTGAATTCATTCAAATTTTCCCGATTCCCCCCATGGGGTCGGACCAATGGCTCTCACCGTCTCAAACACCCCTCCCGCAGACCCGGTTCCATCCGGTTCCGCCGCGGGGCCCCGCTGGCCCGGCCCCCTGCCGGCACCTTCGCAGTGTGCGGGAAGCAAGATGAGTGCCGCGGTGACGCGCAAAACGCGACGTCCACCATATCGAGGACATGACACGGGCTTGGACGAGCCGCGTGGATCGCGCCGACCCTCGTAGATTGCTGCGCGCGCGGTCAGGCTGCCCAAGCGTGTCGCTCGTACCCGTCGATCGTCGCGGGCCCGGGTCGTTTGGTCGTATAACTGGGGCATGGCGTCCCGCTGCATGCGACTCGCTCTCGCGCTCGTGGCGCTGGCGGCGTGGACGGGTGCGGCGCGCGCGCAAGGAGAGGTCGCGGCGCTCCGCGTGGGCCTCCCCGCGGTTCCCGCCTCGCTCGATCCCGCGACCGCTCGCGACGCGTCCACCGCGATGATCGCGCGCCAGGTCTACGACACCCTCGTGCAGTACCGCGAAGGCGGCAGCGACATCGAGCCGGGCCTCGCCACGCAGTGGTCGGTGTCGAAGGACGGCCTGGCCTGGACCTTCAGGCTGCGCGAGGGCGTGCGCTTCCACGACGGGACGGCCCTCGCGGTGGGCCACGTCGTGACGAGCCTCGAGCGCCAGCTCGTGCCGGGGCATCCGCTCGCGCCCGCGACACCGGCCGTCGGGCCGCGCCTGCTGCGCGGCGCGCCCGGGGTGGTGCGCGAGATCACCGCGACCGACGCCAGCACGATCCGGATCAAGCTCAACCTGCCGTACGCGGCGCTGCCGACCGTGCTGGGCCATCCGGGGCTGGCGATCGTGCTCCCCGCGGCCACCGACGGGGCGACACGATGGCTGGGCACGGGGCCGTTCGCGGTGACGGAGATCGGCGGGGGCCAGATCGTCCTGGACGCGCATCCCGGCTACTGGGGGGCCCGGCCCCGCCCGAGCCGCGTGGTGTTCGCCGCCGAGCCCGATCCCGCGCGCGCGATCGCCGCCCTCGACGCGCGCACGCTCCACATCTGGCTTCCCGCCGGAGCGCCTCCGCGTGGGGCGACCGGTGTCTCGGTCCCGGGCTGGCGCCTGGGCTATCTTGCCCTCCAGACCGAGAAGGAGCCGTTCTCGCGGCGGAAGGCGCGGCACGCGGTCGCCGCCGCCATCGACCCGGCGGCCATCGGCGCCGCGGTGGAGCCCCAGTCGGTCGTCGCGCAGTCGTTCCTGCCTCCGGGCGTGTGGGGGCGTCGCGCCGGCCCGCCCATCACGCTCGGCGCCCCGGACGTCGCGCGGCGGCTCCTCGGCGAGGCGGGGCTGGGGCGAGGCGCGTCGGCCACGCTCCTGGTCGCCGCCGACGTCGAGGAGCAGCGCCGGCTCGCCGAGGCGCTCCGCGTCGGCCTCGATCGGGCGGGCATGGCGCTCCGGTTGCAGCCGGCGCCGGCGACGAACGTCATGGCGCTGGCGCAGAACGGCGAGCACCAGATGGTGCTGATGGAAGCGGAGGCGGAGGGCGGCGACCCGCACATCCTCCTCTACCCGCTGTCGACCAGCGAAGGGGCGACGCGCGGTCCCTCGGCGTGGAACCTGTCCTTCTTCCGGAACGCCCGCCTCGACGACCTCCTGATCCGCGCGAGCCAGCTCTCGTTCCGGCCGGAGCGTGAGCGTGTCTACGCGCGCGCGCAGGCGCTGCTCGGCGAGGAGCTGCCGTGGATCCCACTCTACGTGCGTCGCCACTGGGCGGTGGTGCGGCCGGAGGTGAAGGGCCTTCGCCTGCACCCGAGCGGACAGCACCGATTGGACCGGGTCAGCCTCGACTTCCCCAGGTCACCGTGATAGACCTCTCCCCGATGCCATCGATCGCCGACACCGCCACCGAGATGGTCCAGTGGGTGTTCCCCGAGCACGCGGGCGCTCCCGGGCAGATCCACGGCGGCCGGATGATGCAGTGGATCGCCACGGTCGGGACCATGGCCGCGGCGCGGGTGGCGCGGGGCACCGTGGTGCTGGGCGCCATGGACGACATCGACTTCCTGCACCCGGTGAAGGTGGGCGAGCTCGCCGTGCTGCGCGCCCAGGTCGAGGCCGTGGGCCGGTCGTCGCTCGAGGTCGGGGTGCGCGTGTTCGCGGAGAACGTCACGACGGGCCGCCGCGCCGTGACCCTCAGCTCCCACCTCGTGCTCATCAAGGTCGACGAGGACGTGAAGCCCCAGCCCGTCCCGCAGGCCATCGAGCCGCGCGGCGCGGAGGAGGAGGCGCTTCACGCCGCCGCGCTGGAGCGCCGGCAGCAGCGCCGGGCCCGCCTCGTCCGCCGCGCCGAGCGCGCCCGCGAGGTGTCGGACGAGGACGCCGCCGACGTACGCTGGCGCTTCGAGTCGGCCCGGTCGGTCCTGCCCGAGGACACGCTCTTCGGCCACCTGATGTTTCCCGGCAAGCTCCTCATGGACATCGACGAGGCGGGTGGCATCCTGTCCATGCGCTATTGCCGGGGTCACGTGATGACGGCGTGCCTGGACGCGCTCGACTTCCACGCGCCGATCTCCACGCACGAGGTGGTGACGTTCAAGGCCGCCCTCAACCACGTGGGGTCGTCGTCGCTCGAGGTGGGGGTCAAGGTGCTCACCGAGGTGCCCACGACGGGCGACACGCGGCACGCGTGCACGGCATACCTCACGTTCGTGCACCTCGGGCCGGACCTCCGGCCCCGGCCGTGTCCGCCCCTGGTGCCGGACACGCCGGCCGAGCAGCGACGCTGGGCGGAAGCGGTGGAGCGGCGGGCACGGAGGCTCGAGCGGGTCAAGCGTCTGAAGGCGTCACTGGATCGGGGATGAGCGGGGCAGGGCGGACCGGCCGCGGCTGATCACCCAGGAAGGCGAGGGCATCATGTCGGGACACTCACGGTGGTCGCAGATCAAGCGGAAGAAGGGCAAGACCGACGTGCAGCGGGGGAAGCTGTTCTCGAAGATCCTCCGCGAAATCACGGTGGCCGCGCGGGCGGGCGGGGGCGATCCGAAGGGCAACATGCGCCTCAAGGCCGCCATCGAGTCGGCCCGCGGCGCCAACATGCCCGCCGAGAACGTCAAGCGCGCCGTCCAGAAGGGCACGGGCGAGCTGCCCGGCGAGCAGTACGAGGAGGTGACGTACGAGGGGTACGCGCCCGGCGGCGTGGCCGTCCTCCTCAACACGCTCACCGACAACAAGAACCGCACCGGCCCCGAGATCCGGCACATCTTCGAGAAGCAGGGCGGCCGCATGGGCACGCCGGGGTCGGTGGCGTGGATGTTCGACCGGCGGGGCGTGATCCAGGTCGACGCCGAGCGGATCAAGGAGGATGACCTCCTCGAGATCGCGCTCGACGCCGGCGCCGTCGACGTGAAGCAGGTCGAAAAGGCCTTCGAGATCACCACGGCTCCTGATGAAATCGAGCGCGTCCGGCTGGGGCTCGAGCAGAAGGGCGTGCCCGTGCTGGAGGCCTCCGCGGCCTTTCTGCCCCAGAACACCGTGCGCGTGGAGGGCAAGGACGCCGCGGCCGTCCTGCGGCTCATCGAGGCCCTCGAGGAGCAGGACGACGTCCAGTCCGTGCATTCCAACTACGACATCCCCGACGAGGTGCTCGACGCCATCTCCGCGGCCTAGGACCGGCGATCGGGACCCGGCGCCGCGGCCCGACGGTCGCCACGAGAGCCTCGAGCGCCTGCGGCCGATGCGGACCGGGACCCTGCGCGTCATGGGGGTGGACCCGGGCCTGACCGACACCGGCTTCGGCGTGGTGGAGGCCGGGCCCGACGGCGTCGGCGTCGTCGACGCCGGCGTCATCCGGACCGCTCCCGGCCAGCTGCTCGAAGCGCGGCTCAACGCCATCCACGGAGCGGTCGCGCGCCTGGTCGGCGCCTGTCATCCCAGCCTCGTCGTGGTGGAGGACCTCTACGCGGAGTACCGGTTTCCGCGGACCGCGCTGCTCATGGCCCATGCCCGGGGCGTCATCTACCTCGCGGCCCGTCAGCTCGACGTGCCGGTCCTCGCGCTGTCGCCCTCGGAGGTGAAGCGGGCGGTGACCGGCAACGGAGCGGCGGGGAAGGGCCAGGTCCAGCGCGGCGTCCAGACCGTGCTCGGGCTGGCCGTTCCGCCCCGCCCGAGCCACGTGGCCGACGCCCTCGCCCTCGCCGTGACGGGCATGGCGCGCGTGATGGGCCGGCTGCCGACGGGCCGCGCGCGGGTCCAGGCCCGACCGTGATCGCCTCGCTCCGCGGGCGCCTGCGCGCCAAGCTCGAGGACCGCGTCATCCTGGAGGCGGCCGGGGTGGGCTACGAGGTGTTCCTGCCCCCCGTCACCCAGCGCGCGCTCGCCGGCGCCAGCGCCGGCGACGGCGACGGCGCCCGAGGTCGAGCTGGCGATCCACTATCATGCGACGCAGAACCAGCCGCGCCCGGTCCTGATCGGCTTCAGCACCGAGCTCGACAAGGAGTTCTTCGAGAAGCTCATCACGGTGAAGGACGTGGGGCCGCTCGTGGCGGCCCGGGCCCTCGCCGCGCCGGTGGCGGAGATCGCGTCGGCCATCGCCCGCCAGGACGAGCCGTACCTGCGCCGCCTGCCCGGCATCGGCCCCCAGAAGGCGAAGAACATCGTGGCGCAGCTCCAGGGGAAGGTCGCGAAGTTCGCGCTCGTGACGACGGGGGCGCCCGGCGAGCGCGCCCCCGTCGCCGCCGCCCCGCCGCCGCCCGACGAGGACGGCGTCCGCGGCATGGTGTTCGAGGTGCTGGTGAAGCAGCTCGGCCACCGTCCGAGCGAGGCGGCCCAGCTCATCGACAGCGCGCTCAAGCGCCGGCCCGGCCTCGCCACGCCCGAAGAGCTGTTCGACGAGATCTACCGCGGGCGCGACCGATGAGCGACGCCACGCCCGCCCGCGACATCGCCCAGGTCACGAGCCGGCTCGTGCTCCCGGAGGAAGTCCAGGTCGAGCGCCAGCTCCGGCCGCAGCGCCTCGAAGAGTACGTGGGCCAGCGCGCCGCGGTCGAGAGCCTTCGCATCTCGGTGGCCGCGGCCCGCCAGCGCGGTGAGCCGCTCGACCACGTGCTCCTGTCCGGCCCGCCCGGGCTCGGGAAGACCACGCTGGCCACGATCATGGCCAACGAGATGGGCGCGTCGCTCGTGAGCACCGCCGGCCCGTCGCTCGAGCGCGGCGCCGACCTGATGGGGATCGTCGACCGAACCTCGGCGAGCGCGACGTGCTGTTCATCGACGAGATCCATCGCCTGCCGCGGATCGTCGAGGAGCTGCTCTATCCCGCGATGGAGGACTTCTCCATCAACTTCGTGATGGACAAGGGTCTCAACGCGCGGAGCATGAAGATCCCCCTCCGCCCGTTCACGCTCGTCGCGGCCACCACCCGGCCCGGCCTGCTCACGTCGCCGCTGCGCGAGCGCTTCGGGATCTTCCACCACCTGGACTTCTACTCGGTCGACGAGCTGATCCAGATCGTGGTGCGCTCCGCGTCGATCCTCGGCGCGGAGGTCGCGCCCGACGGCGCGGGAGACGGTGGCGCGCCGGGCGCGGGGCACCCCGCGCATCGCGAACCGGCTGCTCCGCCGCGTGCGGGACTACGCGCAGGTGAAGGGCGATGGCATCGTGACGGCGGCGGTGGCGCGGGCCGCGCTCGACCAGGAAGGCGTGGACGAGGCCGGCCTCGACCGTCTGGACCGGCGCTTCCTCGTCGCGATCGTCGAGCACTACGGCGGCGGTCCGGTGGGGCTCGAGGCGATCGCCGCCACCATCAACGACGAGGCGGAGACGCTGGCCGAGGTCGTCGAGCCGTTCCTGCTGAAGATCGGCTATCTCGTGCGGACGCCCACCGGGCGCAAGGCCACGCCCGCCGCGTACGCGCACCTGAACCGACCGCGGCCGCCCGCGCCGAGCGGGCAGAGCGAGCTGCCGCTGTCGTCGTGACGAGCCTCGTGGAGCTGGGCAAAATCCTCGTGGCTTTCGGCATCGTCATGGTACTCGTGGGGGTGGTTCTGCTCCTGTCGGGAACCCTCTCGGACAAGGTGCCATGGCTCGGACGACTGCCCGGCGACATCCACGTCAAGCGCGACGGCTGGAGCGTGTACGTCCCGCTCGGCACCTCGCTCCTGCTCTCGATCGTCCTCACGCTGGTCGTCGCCTTCTTCAGCCGGCGCTGATCGTCGCGCTCGTCCTGCTCGCCGTGGCGCCGGCGGCCGCGCAGCCGGCCACGCCGGTGCGCGAGATCCGCGTGGCCGTGCTCGACGGCGTGCCCACCCTGGAGATCGGCGGCGGCCCGCTCGAGCTGCGCGACCTTGAGGGACGGCCGCTCTCCGGCAGCGGCGCGACGTGGCTTCGGCTGGTGTTCCGGGGCAACGGCGTGGAGGTGCGGCCGAGCCGGTTCCCCGTGCAGCCGGGGCTCCGCATCACGTCGGCGCGCGGCGCGGTGCGGGTGAACGCTCGCGACTACCCGGGGACGATCGAGGTCTCGGCGACCGGCGATGGACTGCTCGTCGTCAATCAGCTCCCGTTCGAGGACTATCTCGCGGGGACGGTCCTGGCGGAGGCGGGAGAGCGGGCGCCGCTCGAGATGCTGAAGGCCCAGGCCATCGTGGCGCGCACCTACGCGGCGTACCACTGGCGGCTCAACGCGGCCCGGCCGTTCCACATCCTGTCGAGCACGGCGAACCAGCAGTACCTCGGCACGGTGGCGCCCGCGTCGCCGGTGCGGGTGGCGGTGCGCGAGACGACGGGCCGCGTCCTCCTGTGGGACGGCGACGTGTTCCCGGCCTTCTATCACACGGACAGCGGGGGCCACACGGAGGATCCGCGGGTGGTCTTCGGCACCGGCGCGATGCCCGCGCTGGTGCCGGTCCGCGTGGAGTTCGCCACCGACTCGCCCCATCGCCTCTGGAACCTCGACCTGCCCCTCGCTGACATCTCGGCCTCGCTCCGGCGCGGCGGGGTTGCCGTCGGGCGGATCCTCGCCCTCGAGGTGCTCGAGCGGAGCGTCTCGCTGCGCGCGGCCCGCATCCTGGTCCGTGGCACGCAGGGCAGCGCCTCCCTCCGCGGCAACGAGTTCCGGCGGCTGGTGGGCTACGACACGCTCAAGAGCACGCTGTTCGCGGTGGCCATCGACGGGGACGTCGCGCGGTTCGCCGGGCGTGGCTACGGTCACGGCGTGGGCATGGACCAGGCGGCGGCCCGGGCCATGGCGCAGCAGGGCTACACGTGGGAGCAGATCCTCGCCTATTACTACCCGGGCGCGGCATTCGGCGCCATCCGCTGACCACGGCCCCGCGATGGCCCTGACCTGGGACGAGTTCCAGCGTGTGGACATGCGGGTGGGCGTGATCGACTACGAGCTGCCGCCTTCGTCGATCGCCCAGGAGCCGGCCACACCCCGAGACGCCTCGCGCCTGCTCGCGCTCGACCGCACGGCGGGTCGCTGGGAAGATCGGCGGTTCGTCGATCTGCCGGAGCTGCTCCGCCCCGGTGACTGCCTCGTCCTGAACACCACTCGCGTGATTCCCGCGCGGCTCCTGGGCGACAGCGTGCCCGGTGGCCGGCCGGTGGAGCTGCTGCTCCTGCGCGCGCTCTCGCCCGTGCGGTGGGAGGCCCTGGTCCGCCCCGGGCGCCGCTGCCGGGCCGGCGCGCGCGTCGCGCTCGCCGGTGGCGCGGCCGTCGCGACGATCGTGGCCGAGCGGCCGGGCGGCGCCCGCGAGGTGGAGCTGGAGGCGCCGTGGCCGGTGGCCGAGCTGCTCGCGCGTCACGGGCTCCCGCCGCTGCCGCCCTACATCGAGCGCCATCGCGCGCCGAAGCCGGACGACGCCGAGCGGTACCAGACCGTGTACGCGCGCGAGGGTGTGTCGGTGGCCGCGCCCACGGCGGGGCTCCACTTCACGCCCGAGCTTCTGGCCCGGCTGGCCGCGCGCGGGGTGGAGACGCACGACCTCCGCCTGGACGTGGGACCGGGCACCTTCCGGCCCATCGTCGCCTCCGCCCCCGAGCAGCACGCGATGGAGGCCGAGCCCGCGTGGATCCCTGCCGGCACCGCCGAGGCCATCGCGCGCGCGAAGACCCAGGGCCGGCGCGTCGTCGCGGTGGGCACCACCACCACGCGGGCGCTGGAGTCCGCGGCGGTGGACGGCGGCGTGCGCGCGGGAGCGGGGGAGGCCGGGCTCTTCATCCGACCGCCGCATCACTTCCGGGTCGTGGACGCGCTCCTCACCAACTTCCACCTGCCGCGGACCACGCTGCTCCTGCTCGTCTGCGCCTTCGCGGGACGCGAGCTCGTCCTCGACGCGTACACGCACGCGGTGGCCGCGGGCTATCGCTTCTACTCGTTCGGCGACGCGATGCTCCTGACCTGATGACCCCCGCAGAATGCGGTAACCGCCACGGGCCGCTACCGTCCCACCGCTCGGCGCTAATGACCCGCGCAGAATACAGTAACCGCCACGGGCCTCTACAATCCCACCGCTCGGCATTCGTCTGATGCGCGGGGCTCGGTAGTCTGATGCGCGGGGCTCACTAGATGGCGATCTGGTTCGAGCTCGACGCCACGGACGGGACGGCGCGCCGGGGACGCATCGTCACCGCGCGCGGGGTGGTGGACACGCCCGCCTTCATGCCCGTCGCCACGCAGGGCACCGTCAAGAGCCTCGTGCCCGCGGACCTGCGCGCGGCGGGGGCCCAGATCGTGCTCGCCAACAGCTACCACCTCTATCTCCGGCCGGGCCACGAGCTGGTGCGCGAGCTGGGGGGCCTGCACCGCTTCATGGCGTGGGACGGGCCGATCCTGACCGACTCGGGAGGCTTCCAGGTGTGGAGCCTGTCCAAGCTCCGCACCGTGCGCGAGGAAGGCGTGGAGTTTCGCTCGCACGTGGACGGCTCGCTCCACTTCCTGTCCCCGGAGTCCTCGGTCGAGATCCAGCGGGCCCTCGGCGTGGACATCATGCATCCGCTCGACGAGTGCCTGGAGCACCCCGCCACCGAGGCCGCCACGGAACGCTCGCTCGCCCTGACCCTCCGGTGGCTGGCGCGGGCGCGGAAGGCCCAGGGCGAGAGCCCGGACGGCCCGGCGCTGTTCGGCATCGTGCAGGGCGGGGTCCACGAGCGGCTACGCCGGCGGGCCGCGGAGGAGACGGTGGCGCTCGGCTGCGCCGGCTACTCCATCGGCGGCCTCGCGGTCGGGGAGTCGCGCGCGCTCATGTACGAGACGGCCGAGCTGGTTGCCGGCCTCCTGCCCGCCGCTCAGCCGCGCTACCTGATGGGCGTGGGCAAGCCCGGCGACCTCGTGGAGGCGGTGGCGCGCGGCGTCGACATGTTCGACTGCGCCATGCCCACGCGGAACGCGCGCAACGGGCAGGTCTTCACGCCCGACGGTCCGCTCACGATCAGCCAGGCGCGATTCCGGCGCGACCCCGGACCGATCGACCCGGCGTGCCCCTGCGAGGCGTGTCGCCTCTTCTCGCGGGCGTACCTCCGGCACCTGTTCACGTCGCGCGAGCTCACCGCGTACCGGCTCCTCACCGTCCACAACGTCACCTTCTACCTGGGGCTCATGGCGCAGATGCGCGCGGCCATCGCGGGCGGCGCGTTCGGCGTGTTCCGGGCGCGCTTCCGGGATCGCTACGGCGCCGGCGCCGAGCCCGAGCCGCCCGCGGCCGAGTAGCGCGTAGCGCGCCGGCTCGGGCCGGCGGAACGAGGTCTGATCGTCGTTGGTCCCCCGAAGCACGTGGGGTACAATGCGACCCCGATGCCGCACCGACGAAGGCTCGAAATGCGCGTGACGATCCATGGTTGAGCTCGCTTACGCGGCCGCGCAGTCCCCCGGCGGCTCGGGGTCCGGGCTCTCGCAGCAGCTCTCGTTCCTGCCGTTCCTCGCCGCGATGATCGCGATCTTCTATTTCCTCGTCATCCGTCCGCAGCAGAAGCAGCGGCGGGAGCGCGAGGCGCTGCTGCGCGCGGTGAAGCGCGGGGATCGTGTCGTCACCACGGGCGGCCTCCACGGGACGGTGGCGGGCCTCGACGAGCACACGGTGACGCTCCGGGTGGGGGACCAGTCCAAGCTCGTGTTCGACCGCGGGGCCATCGGGCGCATCGTCCCCGCGGCGGGGGAGAAGGATACCTGATGCGCCAGAACCTGCCCCTGCGCATCGCGGTCGTGGCCGTGGTGATCATCGCGTCCCTCGTGTACCTCTACCCGCCCCCCGGCGTGCGTGAGCTCCTGTATCCGCAGCGTGGCGCGCCCGCGGTGCCCGGCATCCTGCCGCGGACGCTCAACCTGGGCCTGGACCTGCAGGGCGGCATCCATCTGGTGCTCGGCGTGGACCTGGACAAGGCCCTCGAGGCGCAGGTGGAGCGCGCGGCGACCACCGTCCGGGCCGCCCTGGACAAGAAGGGCATCGCCGCGGCGAAGATCGAGCGCCGTGGCAGCACGGAGCTGGTCGTCACGCTCGCCTCGCCCCAGACGTGGAGCGCGGCCCAGACCGTGTTCGCCGAGGTCGCCCAGTTCGAGGTCAAGGAGGCGGACCAGGCGGCGGGGCGAGCCGTCCTCGCCCTCCGCCCGCGCGAGGCGTCGACGCTGCGCGAGCTGGCGGTCCGGCAGGCGCTGGAGACGATCAGGAACCGCATCGACCAGTTCGGCGTCGCCGAGCCGTCGATCCAGCAACAGGGGGACAACCGCATCCTGGTGCAGCTGCCCGGCGTCCAGGATCCCGACCGCGCCAAGGCCCTCATCGGCAAGACCGCGCTCCTCGAGTTCAAGCTCGTGGTCGAGGGCGCGGACATCGATCGCGCGGTCGCCCAGGGCGCGCCGGAGGGCCAGGAGGTCCTCAACCAGCGCCGGATCGACAAGCAGACCCGGCAGGAGACGCGTGTCCCGTTCGTGGTCGACAAGAAGACGCGCCTCACCGGCGCCGACCTCGCGACGGCCCGCGTGTCGATCGACCAGAACACCAGCGAGCCCTACGTGTCGGTGGAGCTGAACGCCGCCGGCGCCAAGGCCTTCGCGGAGCTGTCCGAGGCCAACGTCGGGCGGCGGCTCGCCATCGTCCTGGACGGCAACATCCACTCCGCGCCGGTGATCCGGGAGCGCATCCCGTCGGGCCAGGCGCAGATCACCGGCGGCTTCACGAGCGAGGAAGCCACCGACCTCGCCATCGTGTTGCGCGCGGGCGCGCTCCCCGCGCCGGTGCAGGTGCTGGAGGAGCGCACGGTGGGCCCGTCGCTCGGCCGCGACTCGATCCGCCAGGGCGTCGTCGCCATCCTGGCCTCGACCGCCCTCGTCGCGTTGTTCATGCTGGTCTACTATCGGCTCTCCGGCCTCATCGCCAACGTCGCGCTGGGCCTGAACCTGCTCATCCTGCTCGCGGTGATGGCCGCGTTTTCCGCGACGTTGACGCTGCCGGGGATCGCGGGCATCGCGCTCACCGTGGGCATGGCGGTGGACACCAACATTCTCATCTTCGAGCGCATCCGCGAGGAATTGCGGAGCGGCAAGACGGTGCGGGTGGCCATCGGCGCGGGGTTCTCGCGCGCGTTCAAGACCGTCGTCGACACCCACGTCACCGTGCTCGTCTCGGGGCTCATCCTCTTCCAGTTCGGCACCGGGCCGGTCAAGGGCTTCGCCGTCTCCCTCATGATCGGCATCGCGGCGAGCCTGTTCACCGCGGTCTTCTTCACCCGGCTCCTCTTCGACCTCGTGTACTTGGGGTCGCGGCGGGTCGAGTCGATCTCCATCTAAGGCTCCCATGCTCCAGGTCTTCCGCGATCCCCAGTACGACTTCATCGGGCGCCGCCGCTGGGCGTATCTGCTGTCCATCGCCTTCATCTTGCTGGGCGTGGGGTCGATGGTGGCCAAGGGCGGGCTCCGCTACGGCATCGACTTCTCCGGGGGCACGCTCATCCAGATCCGTTTCGAGCAGCCGGTGCCGGTGGACCGCATCCGCGCGAGCCTCGAGCGGATCAAGATGGGCGAGAGCGTCATCCAGGAGTTCGGTGACCCGCGGGAGTTCATCCTCCGGCTGCCGCTGCTGGAGACCTCGGCGGAGGCGGTCACGCGGCAGGTGCAGGGGGCGCTGGCCCAGGCCGGGCTCGGCAACGCGGAGATCCGACGGGTCGAGTTCGTGGGCCCGCAAGTGGGCCGGGACCTCCAGGTCCAGGCCATCTACGCCACGCTCTGGAGCATGATCGGCATCCTCATCTACATCGCCATCCGCTTCGACCTGAAGGGCGGGCTGGCGTCGCTCGCCGCCATCGTCCACGACGTCCTCGTCTGCCTGAGCGCCATGTCGCTCACGAACCGCGAGATGTCGCTCCCCGTCCTCGCCGCGCTCTTGACCATCATCGGGTACTCGGTCAACGACACCATCGTGGCCTACGACCGGGTGCGGGAGAACCGCGGGAAGGGGGCCCGGAGGGGACAGACCTTCGAGAACCAGATCAACACCGCGATCAACCAGACCCTGTCCCGGACCGTCCTCACCGCGTTGACGGTCTTCTTCTCCACCGCCGTGCTGTACCTGTTCGGCGGCAAGGTGCTGGAAGACCTGGCGTTCGTCCTCACGGTGGGGGTGATCACGGGCACGTTCTCGACCATCTACATCGCCGGGTCCCTCATCGTGGAGTGGACCAACTGGATGGAGCGCCGGACCGGCCGCGCCAAGAAAGTGATGGCTAAGGCCTGACCCGGGTGGCAGAATCAGAGGTCAACCCATAGAGGACGAGAGGGTTGACCCAGCTCCAGACCCTGATCGACGAGATCCCGAAGTACCAGCCGGGCGCGGACCTGGTCGTGCTGGAGCGCGCCTACCGCTACTCCGAGCGCTCCCACCAGGGCCAGCAGCGCGCCTCCGGCGAGCCGTACCTGTCGCATCCCCTCGAAGTGGCCGGGCTCCTCGTGGACTTCAAGATGGACGTCACCACCGTGACCGCCGGGCTCCTGCACGACGTGCTCGAGGACACCAGCGCGACGAAGGCGGACCTGGAGCAGGAGTTCGGGCGCGAGATCGCCGAGCTCGTGGACGGGGTCACGAAGATCGGCAAGCTCGCCTTCTCCTCCCGCGAGGAGCGGCAGGCCGAGAACTTCCGCAAGATGGTGGTGGCCATGGCCCGCGACCTGCGGGTCCTGATGATCAAGCTCGCCGACCGTCTCCACAACATGCGGACGCTCGACTACCTGCCGCCGGACAAGGCGAAGAAGATCTCCACGGAGACGCTCGAGATCTACGCGCCGCTCGCGCATCGCCTGGGCATGGCCAAGGTCAAGGCCGAGCTCGAGGACCTCGCGCTGCGCACGCTCAGCCCGGAGGACTACCAGACGCTGATGCGGCGGGTGGCCAAGCGGCGTCTCGAGCGCGAGAACGAGATCAACCAGCTCATCGCGATGCTGCACGGCAAGCTCGCGGAGGTGGGCATCGAGGCGCGCACGAGCGGGCGGCCCAAGCACTTCTACTCCATCTGGAAGAAGATGCACGAGGGCGGCCGCGAGTTCGACGAGATCTACGACCTCACCGCGGTGCGGGTGATCGTCAAGACCGTCCGCGACTGCTACGGCGCCCTCGGCGTCATCCACTCCCTGTGGAAGCCCGTGCCCGGCCGCTTCAAGGACTTCATCGCGATGCCGAAGGTGAACATGTACCAGTCCCTGCACACCACGGTGATCGGCCCCAAGGGCGACCCCGTCGAGGTGCAGATCCGGACCATGGACATGCATCGCATCGCCGAGGACGGCATCGCCGCCCACTGGCTCTACAAGGAGCGCAAGAGCGACCGCGACCGGTTCGACGACGCCTTCACGTGGCTCCGCCAGCTCATGGAGTCGCAGAACGAGGTGAAGGACCCGCAGGAGTTCCTGGACTCCGTCCGCGTGGACCTGTTCCCCGACGAGGTGTACGTGTTCACCCCCAAGGGCGACGTGAAGTCGCTCCCCGAGGGCGCGACGCCGATCGACTTCGCGTACACCGTGCACACCGACGTGGGCCACCACTGCGTGGGCGCCAAGGTGAACGGCAAGCTCGTGCCGCTGCGCTACACGCTCCAGCAGGGCGACATCGTCGAGGTCGTCACGTCGCCGGCCCAGCACCCGAGCCGGGACTGGCTCAAGATCGTCAAGTCCAATCGCTCCCGCGCCAAGATCAACCAGTGGCTCAAGGTCGAGGAGCGGGCGCGCTCCCTCACCCTCGGCCAGGAGCTGTTCGAGCGCGAGGCGAAGAAGTACCGGCTGTCGCCGGGCACGCTGCTCGCCTCGGACGAGATGAAGCGCGTGGTCACGGACCTGGGCTTCCCGTCCACCGACGACCTGCTCGCCTCGATGGGCTACGGCAAGACCTCGGTGCAGCAGGTGCTCGGCAAGCTCGCCCCCGCCGCCGTCCACGACGTGGACCGGGACGCCCGGGTGGCCAGGCCGGCGCCCCGCCGCCCCGAGGGCGCGGTGCGGATCCGCGGCGTGGACGACCTCCTCGTGCGCTTCGGCAAGTGCTGCGCGCCCGTGCCCGGCGACGGCATCGTGGGCTTCATCACCCGGGGTCGCGGCCTCACCGTGCACGCGCGCGACTGCCTGACCGTGGCCAAGGGCGTGCTCGAGAAGGAGCGCCTGGTCGCGGTGGAGTGGGACGGCGCCGAGGAGCCGGCCAAGCGGCCGGTCAGGATCGCCGTGTACATCGGCCGGGACCGGCCCGGGCTCCTCGCCGAGATCACCACCGCGATCTCCTCGCGGCAGGGCAACATCACGAAGGCCGACATCACGGTGACCGAGGACCGGAAGGGCATCAACCACTTCGTGGTGGAGGTGGGCGACCTCCGGCAGCTGCAGGACATCATGCAGGCCATCCGCGAGGTCCGCGACGTCATCAACGTCGAGCGCGTCCGCGGCCTCTGACCGGGGCGGCCGCGCGCCCCATGAATCGCGACGCGTTCGAGGCTCTGGTCGAATCAGCCCTGCGGCAGCTTCCGCGGCGCTTCAAGGACAGGCTCGCCAACGTCGCGGTGGTCGTCGAGGAGTGGCCCGACGACAACACGCTGCAGGAGATGGGGATCGAGCCTCCGGACACGCTCTACGGCCTCTACCGTGGCGTCGATCTCACCCACCGGGACTCCGGGTACGGCAACGTCCTGCCCGACACGATCCACATCTACCAGGGCCCGATCGAGGAAGACTGCGAGGACGTCGAGGAGATGGCGGACCTGGTGCGGGACGTGGTCATCCACGAGATCGGGCACTACTTCGGGCTGGACGACGAGACGATGGAGCAGATCGAGGAGGAGGAGTAGCCTCTTCCGCGCTGGCCCGGGCAGGGCCGGCCCCGGGGGAGGAAGGCGGTGGCGCATCGGGCGAGGGGGGGAGGGCGGAGGCGTGCGCGCGTCGTCGTGCCGCTGGTAGCTCTGTCGCTGGCCCTGCTGTCGAGCCCTCTCGCGGCGGGCGCGGCACAGCTGGAGCTGAGCTGGGCCGACAACTCGGATAACGAGGCGGCCTTCTCCAGCGGGTGAGCACCGGGAGCGCGCCGGCGCCTTCGCCGACGACTCGCCATCGCAGCCGGGCCAGGCGCACGACCAACATCGACAGGGAGGTCTCGTCATGAGCAAGAGGCTCGCAGTGGGCTTGATGGCCGTGGCCGTGCTATCACTGCTCGCCACGGTGGCCGGAGCCGCAGACCTTGGCCTCATCACGGGCGGAGAGCGGGGCACCTACTACCAGTTCGGCTTGAACCTCCAGCAGCTGGTGAAGCCGGGCGGCACGAACCTCAGCGTGTATCAATTCGAAGGGCTCCATCGAGAACATCTACGCCGTCTACCAGCGACCCAACACGCAGATGGGCATCGTGCAGTCGGACGTCCTCGCCTTCGTGAGCCGGGTCCAGGCGGACCCGGTGCTGACCCGCATCGCGCGGAAGACGCGCATGGTGTTCCCGCTCTACAACGAGGAGATCCACGTGCTCGGCCGTCGCGGGATCACCGACTTCGACGATCTGGCGGATCGGCGCGTGGCCATCGGCCGGGAGGGCAGCGGGACCTACCTCACCGCCCGCCTGCTCTTCAAGGTCTCCGAGGTGACGCCGAAGGAGATGGTGCTCATCGACACCGACGAGGCCCTGGCCGAGCTCAAGGCGGGCCGCATCGACGCCATGTTCTACGTGGCCGGCTACCCGGTGAAGCTCTTCACCGAGCAGGTCACCGAGGCGGACGGCCTCGCGCTGGTTCCCATCCTCAACAAGAGCGTCACCGAGTTCTACCCGAGCGTCGAGATCCCGGCGAACACGTACGCCTGGCAGCCGACGCCGGTGAACACCGCGGCGGTCAAGGCGGTACTGGTGTCGTTCGATTTCCGTGGGCCGCACTGCGACCTCGTGGGCCGCTTCGCCCAGACCATCGCCGACAACATTGAGTGGCTGACGAAGAACGGTCACCCGAAGTGGAAGTCCGTGGATCTCGAGTACCCGCTGAAGGGCTGGGAGCAGTACGACTGTGTCCGCAAGTACCTCCGGAAGCCCATCCCCGCCGCGGCAACCAAGCCGCGAAGCACCGAGACCAACCCCGTCATGGACGCCATCAAGGACATGCTGTCGAGATAGCGCTGCGCTCGGAGCCGGCACATCACGCCGAGGAGGTCAGTAGTGACGGAGCACACCAGACCGACCGTGACGAGGAAGCCCGATCAGCGGCTGTCCTGGAGCCCGGACGCAAAGGACGATCCGTGGACCGGACAGTCGCTCAAGGCGCGATACCAGTTATCCGGCCGGCTCCTGAGCGGCGCATCCGGCGACCTGTACCGCGCGCACGACGGCGAAACGGACGCGGACGTGACGATCAAGCTCCTGGCCGGACACGCGAGCGCGAGCGACGACGTGCTGCCAGGGCTGCGAGATGAGCTCCTGGCGACCCGGGCCATCGCCCGGATCCGCCCCAACGTGGCGGTCGTGCGCGACTGCGACCGGACGGAGGAGGGCCAATCGTTCGTGGTCATGGAGCCTCTCGAGGGACGAAACCTCGTCGACGTCGTTCGCCAGGAGGGGCCGCTGGGGGTCGAGCGTGCGCTCCGGCTGGCGTTGCAGGTCGCCGAGGGGCTTCAGGCCGCGCACAGCCTGGTGCTCGTCCACGGAGCGCTCGGAGCCGAGCACGTGCTGGTCGGCGCGCACGATGCGGTCAAGATCATCGGCTTCGAGGCGGCGAGGCTCGCCCCGCGCGGATCCAAGACGGGCGCGCCGCCGGATTCGCGGGGCGGAATCGTCGCCTTGCTCCCAGGTCAGGCAGGGGAGCTGAGCGAGCAAGCCGACGTGAAGGCCGTCGGTACCCTGCTCATCGACATGCTCACCGGTGACGCGGACCGAGGCCGCGAGACCCTTGCGGCTCGCGGCGCGGGCGTGCCCGCTGTCGAGATTCCTGCCTCGGTGAAGGCGCTGATCGCAGAGCTCCAGAGCCACGCACCGGCACGCGAAGGCTTCGACATGACCGCGGTGGCGAACGCGTTGTGGATGGAGCTCCATCGGACGACCGAGCCCACCTTGACCCGTTTCCTGCGGCCCGCACGTGCCGCGTGGGATCGGCCACCATGGCGGGCGGCGACCGTGGGGGTCCTCGTCGGCGCGGGCGTCACGCTGGCGGGCTGGATCGCATACGGAGTGATCATCGGCGGGCTCTCGATCGCGACCGTGAGCCCCAGCAAGCCGGAGTCCGTGGACACGCGCGTTGCGTCGCCGGTCGTGCCAGCGGTGGGGTTGCCTGCTCCCGGTGGTCCATCGGCGGGGTCGAGTCAGAACACCATGGCAGTCACGCCCGCGACTCCGCCGGCTTCCTCGAGCGAGAATACCCCTACAGGGCATCTGGCCGCGTCATCGTCCGAGAAAATTCCAGTCGAGACGCATCCACGGGCGGCGTCGGAGAAGCCGGTCGTTCCTGGTCCGTCGGCGCGCGGATAGGCCGGTCGTTCCTGGCCCGTCGACGGTGTCGGAGAAGCCGGTCGTTGCTCGCCCGTCGACGGCGTCGGTGGCGACGCCTCCGGTGTCGACGGCTCCGAACTCGACTCCTCCGGCTTCGACTCCTCCGGTCTCAGCGCGTGCGACTACCCCGACCTCGACTTCTCCGGTGACAAAGTCTTCGCTCCCTCCATTTCAGAGTCCTGTCGAGGCGGCGCGACCCGCGCCCGGCGCGGCGGCCGCTCGCCGTGTAACCGAAAGCAGCCCGCCGCCATCGAATCGGGCGTCGGGTCCGTCGGCGGCGTCTCCGTCTCCGGCGGCCGTCACCGCGCCACCGGTCGTGAAGTCTCCCGCACCGCCGGAACCGCCGGCCGTCACCGGACCAGCGGTGCCCGCGCCTTCCCCGAGACCAGCAGCGAGCGCGCGCTCCGTGGAACCAGCGCCTGAACGCACACCGCCGCCCCCACGTCAGGAAGGGCGATCCGAGCCGGACCCCGGCGCGATCATCGACTGGCTCGTGAACGAGTATCCGCGCCAGCAACGTTGACGGGGCGGGTTACATGCGTGGCGGGCCGCACTGCGCATCCGGATCGCCGGGTCGCGGGTGCGATGGCTTGTTGACATGATCACGACGTCGGCGCACCATTGGCGAGCCTCGTTCGGTCTCGAGGCGCTCCTGTCGGTCGCTACTGACTGGTGGGATTGGCTCGAGGGTCGAGGGAGCGCGCCATCGCGCGCGTGTGGTCGGGTCCGTCGCATCACACGGCCAAGGTCTGAGAAAGATAGGGGGTATGGGACTCGAGCACGGGCGCGGGACGGCAGTCGCCGGGGGCCCTGACGCGTTTGGCTGCCGTCGTCGCGGAGGGAAGCAGTGGCCGGGAGCGAGCCGCCTCGGTCTGGCCGCCTTGGTCGTCGCCCTCGTCGCGGCAGTGCTCGCGAGCCCGTCGATCGCGGCGGCCGCGCTCTCCCTGACCTGGAGCGACAACTCGAGCAACGAGACCGGGTTCAAGATCGAGCGGAGAACCGGCACGACCGGCACCTTTGCTCAGGTCGCGACGACGGGGGCCAACGTCGCGAGCTACACCGACACGACCGCGGTCGCCGGCACCACCTACTGCTACCGCGTGCGTGCCTACAACGCGGCTGGCAACTCGGCGTATACGCTCGAGCAGTGCGCGCCCGAGCCGGCGATGCCCACCGTCACGATCGTGGCGAACGACCCCACCGCGACCGAGGCGGGAGTGACCACGGGGGCGTTCACGGTGAGCCGCACCGGCTCCACGGCGGCCCCGCTCGCGGTGTCGTGGAGCATCAGCGGCACCGCGGTCGACAACATGGATCGTCTTCCCATGCCGGTCGGACCGACGATCCCGGCCGGGGCCAGCTCCGTGGTCGTCACGGTCGACGCCGCTCGACGATACGCTGGTCGAGGGCCCGGAGACGGTGATCGCCACCCTCACCGCGGGTCCCGGCTACACCGTCGGCAGTCCGAGCACCGCCACGGTCACGATCGTCGACAACGACGTGGCCCTCCCCGTCGTGACGATCGTCGCGAGCGATGCCAGCGCGACCGAGACCGGCCCCACGACGGGCACCTTCACGATCAGCCGCACGGGCGCGACGGGGAGCGCGCTGACCGTGTTCTTCTCGGTGGCCGGCACGGCGGGCGCGTCGGACAGGCAGGCGCTTCCCGCCAGCGTGACCATCCCGGCGGGCGCGTCGTCGGCTCCGCTGGTCGTGACGCCCGTGGACGACAGCGTCGCGGAGGGCAACGAGACCGTGGTCGTGTCGCTCGGCTCGAGCGCCGCCTACGCGATCGGCACGCCGGCGAGCGCCACGGTCACGATCGTCGACAACGACACGCCGCTGCCCGTGGTCACGATCGTGGCCAGCGATCCGACGGCGACCGAGGCGGGCCCCACGACCGGGTCGTTCACGGTGAGCCGCACCGGCCCGACAACGTCCGCGCTCAACGTCGCGTGGACGATCACGGGAACGGCAGTCAAGAACGTGGACCGTCTTCCCGTGCCGGCGGCCCCGACGATCCCGGCGGGGGCCAGCTCCGTGGTCATCACGGTGACGCCGCTCCCGGACACGCTCGTCGAGGGCAGCGAGACCATCACGGCCACGCTCGCCGCCAGCTCCGCCTACACGATCGGCAGCCCGGCGAGCGCGACGGTGACGATCGCCAGATGACTCGACCGGAGGAGGTGCGGGCGAGATCACCCTCGACAACGGCCAGCCGGGGACGAGTTTCACGGGCGTCTGGGCGGTCTCGATCGGGCCCAATCCCTTTGGCACGAACTCGCGGTACTCGAGCGGATCCGGGACGGACACGTATCGCTGGACGCCGACCATCCCGACCACGCGTAGCTACCGCGTGTACGTCTGGTGGACGTCCCACCCCAACCGGTCGACTGCGGCCCAGTACACCGTCGTGCACGCGGGGGGACCTTCACGACGACGAGGAACCAGCAGTCGGGCGGCGGGCAGTGGCAGCTCCTCGGGACCTTCCAGTTCAATGCCGGCACGGGCGGCCGCGTGCAGGTGTCGGATGTCAACGGGCAGGCGGCCGCGGACGCGGTGCGTCTGGTGCCGCAGTGAGCCGGCCGCGTTCAACGAGAGGTGCGGTGGACACGACGACCGGAGACGGACGGAGGGAGCGCATGACTCGAGGACTCGTTGCGCTGATCGTGGGAGCGCTGATCGTGGGCGGGGGGCTCGAGCCGGCCTCGGGCTCCGGCCCAGACCTCGTGGTGGTGGCGACCGGAGCGGATGCCGCGGGGGAACCGATGACCCTCTCCTGTGGGATGGCCTTTGCCGCCGTGCCGTCGAACCGCTTTACGGGCGGATGTCAGATCAGCGTGGGACGGGACCATGTGCTGCTCGGGGGCATGGACGTCGACGGCGTCCCACTCCTCACCGTTGTCCTGAACGGCGGGCTCACGGTCCACGGCGTTGCCCAGGCAGGCTCGGGCCGCTTCCGCCAGGCCGCGACTGACGGGATCGCCGGGTTTCCGATGTTGATCGAGATCGATCCGTTGTCGCGGGCGTGGGTCATCCGAGGCGACGTGCCGGACGGCCTGCGCCAGACGATCAGCCGCGGGACCCTGAACGACGGCGCGATCAACCTCGCGATGCCTGCGTCGGTGGCCCCGCGTGGCCCCGAGCGCGGTATCGGAGAGGAGGAGCCGACGCCACGAAGGCCGAGAGCGCGATGAGCCGCTGATTCCGGAGTGACCGGTCGCGGCTATAGTTGTCGGAAGCCGATGGCAAGAACCCGCCCATGAAAGGGCCTCTTTCAGCGCTGGCATCGATGACGGTCCTCGGGGCGATCATCGTGATCGCGCCGCCCGCCGGCATCGCCCAGCCTCGGGGTACACCCCCCGAATCCGCGTCGCCGCCGCCCGCGGAGGCGCCCGAGAAGCCCGGGATGCCGAGCCTGCCCGGCGAGCCAACCGTCACCTCGCCCTTTGGCCCTTTCGGCGCGTTCGGTCCCCTCGCCCCCGTCCTCCCGCCCGCGGTGCCCGGGACGGTCGGCCCGTCCGGTCTGTACCTGAGCACGACCTTCTCGGTCGAGGAGGAGTTCAACGACAACATCTTCTCCACGTCGACCGGCCGCGAGTGGGACTTCATCACGCGGTTCACGCCGGGTCTCACGCTGGGCTACCGCTCCGAGCCCCTGACCGTCGAGGCCGGCTACGCGTTCTCCTCGGAGGTGTTCGCAAGGAACTCCGAGCTGAACGACGCGTTTGCGCGGCAGCTCGCCACCGCCACCGTGCGGTACCTTCCGACGCGGCTCCTCCGGATCGGTCTGGCCGCGAGCTACCTCAAGACCAACGACGCAAACACTTTCCTGCCCCAGTTCTCGCCCGAGACGCGGCGCCAGATCGGTCGACAGACGGCCGAGGGGATCGACGCGTCCGGCACCATCGGCTACCAGTTCACCCCGCGCTTGTCGGGTGAGGCCACCTACCGGTGGGCGCGCCGTGAAGTCGAGGACGGGGCGACCGACACGTCCAACACCGGAAGCGTCGATTTGACATATCTGGTCACGCCCATCGACACGATCCTGGGCACGGTCGGGTTCGGCTTCTTCGACACCACCAGCAGCCCCACTCTGACTTCCCAGAACATCACAGACGAGATAACGTCGCAGTACGCGACCGCCGGGTGGAGGCGCCGCTTCACGCCGAACTTCGAAGGTACCGCGCGGCTTGGGGTTCGCGTGAGCGAGACGCCCGACGTGTCCGTCAGCCCCGAGGCGGCCCTGACCCTGAACTACACCACGGCGACCGTGCTTTACTCGCTCTCCTACGCGCACACGGCGAGCCCCTCCCTGGGCGAAACGGGCCTGTTCACGGTTGACGCGTTGACCGGAGGCGTCACCTGGCAGGTGCTCCGGACTCTCAGGGCCGTCCTCGGTGCGACCGTCGCCCGGAGCGCCCCGATCGGAAGCAGCACGACTGGCAGCACGGCGATCACGTATGGTGTGACGGTGGGCATCACCTACCAGGTGACCCGATGGGCCAGCGTGCGGGCCGGATACGTCTTCTACTACCAGGACGTCGAGGGGCAGGGCGACAACGTCATGCGCAATGTCTTCACGATCGGCGTCGATCTGGGGGCTGGTCTCCGGATCTACTAGCTCGTGGACGGTCGGGACCAGGCCGCGGACGCCTGGGAGAGGGAGCGGACGATGCGGAGTCGGCGCACGGAAGGCAGGAGCGTGCCGCGAGCGGCGCTGTTCACGGTTCTGGCCGTGGTCATCATCGGAGCGGCGGTTGAGCCGTCGCGGGCCCAGCCGCAGCGAGAATCGGCCACGCCGCCCACGGACTATCGCATCGGGCCTCAGGACGTGGTCCAGGTACTCGTCTGGAAGAACGAGGCCATCAGCAAGACTGTCCCGGTGCGGCCGGACGGGATGATCTCTCTGCCGCTCGTGAACGACGTGAAGGCTGCCGGACTGACGACGCTCGAGCTGCGCGACGTGCTCCAGAAGAAGCTGACCGAGTACATTCCGAATCCGGAAGTGTCGGTGATCGTGAGCGAGGTCCACAGCTACCTGGTCTCGGTGATCGGTGAAGTTCCCAAGCCCGGGCGGTACGAGCTCAAGAGCTGGACAACCGTCCTCAACGTCATCGCGCTGGCGGGGGGCTTCAGCCAGTTCGCCGATCGGAAGAGGATCGTGGTGCTTCGACAGCAGGACGGCAAGGGTCTCAAGCGCATCCCGTTCAACTACAACAAGGTGGTCACCGGGGAGGATCAGGACAACTTCTTCGTCCTGCCCGGCGACGTAGTGCTCGTCCCGTGACTGCGCTCCAGTAGCCCTTCAAAGCAGGTCGCCCGGACTCGCGGCCGGCGTCTGGTCGTTCCCCTTTCGTCCGGTGATGGCGATTTGTCACCGGGCGGCGTGCTCGGGATCAGTCCGTGGAAGCGGCGTGCCACGCGATGCGAACCACGAACGGCTGTATGCGCGAGGCGGCGCGCTCCGAAGCCCCGCTCTCGCATGTCCGGCCCTTGCCTGCCTCGCGGGGAGCGCCCCCGAAAAGTCCCGGTATGAAGCCAGGTGCCTATATGAAGCTCGGGTGCCTATATGAAACGGGATGCGGCCCAGCGGTCTTTGGGAACAGGTCCTCTCCCAATTTCGGAGAGGACAACACGGGAATGGCGGCGTACCAGTACATGCCGTCTGCAGCCTGCCGAAAGTGGGCGTCGCAGTTGGCCCCATTTCCCCAAGACTTGCAGCGACTTGGAACAATTGGCGAAACACCGGACTCGATGGTGCCCTCCGGTCGATACGAGGTGCGGTTCGCCCCTTTCGGGCAGCAAGCGTCGCCCGAAATTTGAAGTCTCGTTCCGCTCCCCGCCCCCTGGGCACGTTCGTTGCTCGTGTTGCCGGCGTGCCCGGCGCCAGTGTCATGCCGGAGCGCAGTGAATCCGAGAGCCGATCGTGCCAAGGGGCTCATCCCGGTCTGCCCGATGGGCGGTGCGGGGAGGGCGCGGGAGTGAGATGAGAGCAGACTCTGGTTTCGACGTCGCGCGGATGTGGGCCATCTGGCATCGACGAAAATGGCTCGCGATCATAGCCCTCGTGTTGCCCTTGAGCTTTGTCGTCAGCTTCCTCGTGGTTCTGCCGAGGATCTACCGGGCGACGGCGACGGTGTTGGTCGAGCGTCAGCTGGTTCCGGAAGAGTTCGTGCGCCCCACAGTCACCAGCGGGGTCGAGACGCGGCTCCAGACCATCAGCCAGGACATCCTGAGTCGCGAGCGGCTGGAGGCGCTCATCAAGCGGTTCAATCTTTACGTGAAAGACAACCCTCGATACACGATGGAGGAACTGCTCGAGCGCACGCGCGATGACATCCAGGTCGAAATCAGATCAGCGGATTTCAGCCGGCGTGACACTGCGATTGCATTCACGATCACGTACCGCGGGAAGGATCCCGCCACCGTCGTGAACGTGACAAACATGCTCGCCTTGACCTACGTCGAGGAGAATACGAAGGTCCGCACGCGGCAGGCGACGGAGACGGCCGAGTTCCTCAAGACCCAGCTCCAAGACCTGAAAAGGCGGCTCGAGGAGCAAGAGAAGCGCCTTGGGGAGTTCCGGCGGCGAAACATCGGCGCGCTGCCGCAGCAGATGGATGCCAATCTGGCCACCCTGGAGCGGCTCAACCTGCAGCTTCGACTCAACGGTGATGCTCTCGGTCGGGCTCACACCCGTCGAGAGTCACTCACGGCCGAGCTCGGTATTGTCACCCCCTCGGAGCCGGGCAAGGGCCCCGAGGTCGGCTCAGTGAGGCTTGTACGCCTTCGACAGGAGCTGCAGGAGGTCAAAACCCGATACACGGCGAAGCATCCAGACGTCGTTCGTCTGGAGACGGAGATCAGGCGGGTCGAGGCCGACCTCGCAGCGGACCCGGCGAGCGGCCATAAGTCCACGGAGCGCGAGCTAATCGCGTCCGCGGATCCACAGGTTCGCCGCGTCCGGCAGTCCCTGACGGAGGCCGAGGCGGAGATCGCGAACCTCAAGAAGGAGGCTGCGTACGTTCGCGACTCCATCGCCACTTACCAGCGTCGGGTCGAGAGCACGCCGCAGAACGAGGGACAGTATCAGGAGCTCAGCCGGGACTATGACTCGACGAAGCAGCTCTACGCCACGCTGCTCAAGCGATTCGAGGATGCCCAGCTCGCGGAAACCATGGAATCGAAGCTCCAGGGCGAACAGTTCCGCATCATCGATCCGGCGATGGCTGCGCGCCCCGTGTCCCGACTGAAGATGGCGCTGGCCGCTCTCGCTCTGTCGATTGGCCTGGCCGTCGTCTCTGTGGTCCTGGCTGAGAGCATGGACAGCTCGTTCCACGCGATCGACGATCTCCGACAGTTCACCAGGGTACCGATCTTGGCGAGCATCTCCCGCATCGTCACCGAGGCCGACGTGAAGCGGACGCGCCAGCGCTTGCGTCTCGCTGCCGTGTCGGTGGTGGTCACGCTCCTGCTCATCGTGGCCGGCTCGTACGGGCTTGCCCACAATAACGAGCCGCTGGCCCGTCTGCTGACCATTGGACGGTCGACCGCACGGTAGAGCTTCGTCTTGCCCGCTCCTCACGAGGCCTCCTGCCGCAAAGTGCTTCAGTGACCGTGCAGGTCAAGGGCTGATTCGCTGCTTTGCGCCGCCCCCGTCCCTTCCTTCTGCTCGCGTGCCTGGAACGTGTTGGGCAGCCTCGCCCCACAGAAATGCAAGCCAGTGGTGCCCTCGGATGCGCGAGAGATGTCCGAGCATACACGCGAAGACGGGTTCTCGCGTTAGCTGCAGGCGCCTGGGCTGCGCAGACTGGCCTGCTATGGGCGGGGCATCCCTCCAGCCGATTTGTCACCATCAACCCCGAATCACTCAAGGCCCTCATGGAGAGCCAGCGGGCGCCGGTGCTCCTGGTCGATCTCCGTCCCGCCCGGGAATACCGCCGGGGCAGAATTCCCGGCGCCGTTTCGATGTCTGCCGAGGCTATCGAGCATCGCATCGGGGAGATCCCGCCCCTGACCGTCGTGGTGCTGTATTGTGCGTGTCCTCTCGACGACGTGACTCCTCTCTACGAGAGGCTGCGCAGCCGGGGCCACCGCAATCTCCTGGTTCTGCAGGACGGATTCCCGGGCTGGCAGGCCCGTGGCTACCCGGTCGAACAGTGACCAGCACACGGCTCTTCCGCCGAAAGGGGCGATGGGTTCGCAGTTCCGAAGAGGAGACGCGATGACGCTTGCGGTGGCGCGCCGGCCGGCCAGCCCAGTCCTTTTTGCATTGCTCGCCGTCTTGCTCGTAGGTGTCAGTCCGTGCGCGGTCAGTGCTCAATCCCCACCGGGTCTGGTGGCGGCGTGGGGGTTCAACGAGGGGGCGGGGGCGACGACGGCGGATGCGTCGGGGAACGGCAACACGGGGACGATCTCGGGGGCGACGTGGACGCCAGCGGGGCGGTACGGGAATGCGCTGACGTTCAACGGAGTGAACGACCTGGTGGTGGTGAACGCGTCGAGCTCGTTGAACCTGACGACGGGGATGACGCTGTCGGCATGGGTGTATCCGACAGGGCAGCAGTCGGGGTGGCGGACGATCCTGCAGCGGGAAGTGGACGCGTATTTCCTGGACGCGAGCAGCGCGAGCGGAACGCGGCGCCCGGCGGGCGGGGGGACGTTCAACGGGGGCGTGAGCTTCGTGAGGGGCAACACGTCGCTGGCGCAGAACACGTGGACGCACGTGGCGTTGACGTGGGACGGGGCGACGATGCGGCTGTGGGTGAACGCGGTGCAGGTGGCGAGCCGGGCGCAGGGCGGAGTAGTGGAGGGCAACACGAACCCGCTGCGGATCGGGGGAACACGCACGGGGAGTGGTTCCGGGGGCGGCTGGACGAGATCCGGATCTACAACCGGGCGCTGAGCCAGGCGGAGCTGCAGACGGACATGGCGACGCCGCTGGGCGGGGGCGCGCCGCCACTTGACACCACGGCGCCGGCGGCGACGATCACGACGCCGACCGCGAACCCGAGTCGCGGTCACGGCGAGCCCCCTGAACCTCGGGGGGACGGCGAGCGACAACGTCGGGGTGACGCAGGTGACGTGGGTGAACGACCGCGGGGGGAGCGGGACGGCGGCGGGACGACGAACTGGACGGCGTCGGGGATCGCGCTGCAGGCGGGGGTGAACGTGCTGACGGTGACGGCGCGGGATGCCGCGGGCAACACCGGGACCGACACGCTGACGGTGACCTACACGCCGCCCGACACGATAGCGCCGACGGTGACGATCACGACGCCGACCGCGAACCCGACCGTCACCGTCACGGCGAGCCCCCTGAACGTCGGGGGCACGGCGAGCGACAACATCGGCGTCACGCAGGTGACGTGGGTGAACGACCGCGGGGGGAGCGGAACAGCGGCGGGGACGGCAAGTTGGACGGCGTCGGGGATCGCGCTGCAGGCGGGGGCGAACGTGCTGACGGTGACGGCGCGGGATGCCGCGGGCAATACCGGGACGGACACGCTGACGGCGACCTACACGCCGCCCGACACGACGGCGCCGACGGTGACGATCACGACGCCGACCGCGAACCCGACCGTCACCGTCACGGCGAGCCCCCTGAACATCGGTGGCACCGCGAGCGACGACGTCGGGGTGACGCAGGTGACGTGGGTGAACGACCGCGGGGGCAGCGGCACGGCGGCGGGGACGACGAGCTGGACGGCGTCGGGGATCGCGCTGCAGGCGGGGGTGAACGTGCTGACGGTGACGGCGCGAGATGCCGTGGGCAATACAGGGACGGACACCCTGACCGTGACCCACACGCCGGACACGACGGCACCGACGGTGACGATCACGACGCCGACGACCGATCCGACCCTCGCGGTGACGGCGACACCCGTGAACCTCGGGGGGACGGCGAGCGACGACGTCGGGGTGACGCAGGTGACGTGGGTGAACGACCGCGGGGGGAGCGGGACGGCCGGTGGGACGACGAACTGGACGGCGTCGGGGATCGCGCTGCAGGCGGGAGTGAACGTGCTGACGGTGACGGCGCGGGATGCCGCGGGCAACACCGGGACCGACACGCTGACGGTGACCTACACGCCCGCCGTCCCCGTTGGCCTCGTGGCGGCGTGGGGGTTCAACGAGGGGACAGGGACGACGACGGCGGACGCCTCGGGGAACGGCAACACGGGGACGATCTCCGGGGCGACGTGGACGACGGCGGGCCGGTATGGGAACTCGCTGACGTTCGACGGAGTGAACGACCTGGTGGTGGTGAACGCGTCGAGCTCGTTGAACCTGACGACGGGGATGACGTTGTCGGCGTGGGTGTATCCGACGGTGGCGCAGACCGGGTGGCGGACGATCCTGCAGCGCGAGGTGGACACGTACTTCCTGAACGCGAGCAACTCGAACGGGCCGCGGTTCCCTTCGGGTGGGGGACGTTCAGCGGGAGCGTGAACGTCGTGAGCGGCGACACGTCGCTGGCCCTGAACGCGTGGACGCACGTGGCGTTGACGTGGGACGGGGCGACGATGCGGCTGTGGGTGAACGGGGTGCAGGTGGCGAGCGGGGCGCAGGGCGGGGTGCTGGAGGCCAACACCAACCCGTTGCGGATCGGGGGAACACGTACGGGGAGTGGTTCCAGGGGCGGCTGGACGAGATCCGGATCTACAACCGGGCGCTGAGCCAGGCCGAGCTGCAGACGGACATGGCCACGCCGGTAGGCGAGGGGGCGCCGCCGCCGGACGCGACGCCGCCGGTGGTGACGATCACGGCGCCGACCCCGAACCCAAGTCTGGCGGTCACGGCGAGCCCCCTGAACCTCGGGGGACGGCGAGCGACAACATCGGGGTGACGCAGGTGACGTGGGTGAACGACCGGGGGGGAGCGGGACGGCGGCGGGGACGGCGAGCTGGACGGCATCGGGGATCGCATTGCAGTCGGGGACGAACGTGGTCATGGTGACGGCGGCGGACGCCGCTGGCAACACGTCGACGGACATCCTGATGGTGACCTACACTCCCGGCGGCGGGGACGTCACCCCGCCGATGATCACCATCACCAGCCCGACCTCGAACCCGGCCTACACGGCGCCGTCGACGCCGCTCAGTCTCGGCGGCACCGCGAGTGACAACGTCGGGGTGACGCAGGTGACGTGGGTGAACGACCGAGGGGGAGCGGGACGGCGGCGGGGACGGCGAGCTGGACGGTGTCGGGGATCGCGCTGCAGGCGGGGACGAACGTGGTCACGGTGACAGCGCGAGATGCCGGCGGCAACACGTCGACAGACACGCTGACTGTCACCTTCACTCCGGGGGACTCCACCCCGCCCACCGTCAGCATCACGTCTCCGAGCGCCGGTGCCACTGTGGCGAGCACCATCACGCTCACAGCCTCCGCCTCCGACAACGTCGCCGTGGCCGGCGTTCGCTTCTTCGTGGACGGGGTCCCCATCGGGGCGGAGGACTCCACCGCCCCGTACTCGAGACTCTGGAACACGAGCACGGTGCCTCCCAGCGTGCACGTCCTGACCGCGCAGGCGCGGGATGCCGCCGGTAACGTCACCACGTCCGCGGGGGTCTCAGTCACCGTCCGATCGGCGACGCCCGCCGACATCGGGCAGTGGTCCGCCCCTTCGCCGTGGCCGATGGTGGCGGTTCACGCTACTCTCATGCCCAACGGGCGGGTGCTTGCCCTCGACGGGGCCGCCGAGGGCGGAGCTGCGTGGGTCTGGAATCCGGCGAACAATCAGTTCACGGCCGTGTCGCAGCCGGACAACCTGTTCTGTTCCGGCCACACACTCCTTGCCGACGGGCGGGTATTTGTCGTCGGCGGGCACATCAGCAATTTCGAAGGGATCCGGGACGCGAACATCTTCGACCCGGCCACGAACACGTGGGCCCCGCAGCCCTCCATGACCATCGGGCGATGGTATCCGACCGCGATCACCCTGCCCGACGGCCGCGCGCTCGTGGTGTCCGGCGACGTCGACTGCTACGGGTGCAGCGCCCAGATCCCCGAGATCTACAACCCGACCACTCACCAGTGGACGCGTCTGACCTCGGCGGCGCTGTCCTTGCCGCAGTATCCGCACCTCTTCGTACTCCCGGACGGGCGCGTGCTCCTCACCAGCGCGTTCGATGATCCCGTAGCCACCCGCGTGCTCGACGTCAATACCCAGACGTGGACCGTCATCGACTCACGGCTCCTCGACGCCCACAGCGCCGCCATGTACCGGTTGGGCAAAGTCGTGAAGTCGGGCACGTCGGCGAACTCGGATCCGCCTTACTTTGCCTCGGACGCAACCACGTACGTCCTCGACATGAACCAGGGGTCACCCGCCTGGCGGGAGGTGCCGCCGATGGCGTTCCCACGCTCGTATCACAACCTGACCATCCTCCCGGATGGCAGCGTCCTGGCGACCGGCGGGACCCGGGTGACCGACCCGACCGACCAGAGCCAGGGCGTGTTCGCAGCTGAGCTCTGGTCACCGGAGACCGAGACCTGGACGACCATGGCCTCGAATCAGGTCGTCCGCGTCTACCACACGACTGCCCTCTTGCTCCCCGACGGCCGGGTGGTCATGGCGGGGAGCGGTCGGTTCGGGGGAGTTGACGAGCTCTCCGCGGAAATCTACTCGCCGCCCTACCTCTTCAAGGGATCGCGGCCGGTGGTGAGCGCGGTGCCCGCCCAGGTGCCCTACGGCTTCAGCTTCCCGGTGGTGACACCGGACGCCGCGCGGATCGCAGCGGTGTCGTTGATTCGCCTGGCCTCGGTCACTCACGGGTTCGACATGAACCAGCGCTATCTGAGCCTCGCCTTCACCGCGTCGGCCGGGCAGCTGGACGTCCAGGCGCCCGCCAACGGGGCCACGGCGCCGCCGGGCGACTATCTCCTGTTTCTCGTCGACACGAATGGCGTCCCGTCGATAGGGGCATTCGTGCGGCTCCCGTAGGGCGCACCGCCAGCCGGACCGCGACATGCCCGCGTCCGGCTCCCTGCGTTTCCGCACCAAGGAAGCGTTGAGCGGATGACGCAATCGATACCAAGTGTGCCGGGGACAGAAATAAGTGACCGTTTTCGCGCGAGGCGGACTGAGGGCCAAAGAGACGAACGCTCGGCGTTCGCCTCGAAGTCCAAGGACGCGGCGGTCCAGCGAATCAACGCTGGTGAGAAAGGCGGCACGGTAGCGATGGAGTGAGAACCGTCGGGGGATGATTCAGAATTGACCACGTCGGCGCGGGGCGGGTCACGATCCTCGGCTCCGGCGAACCACAACCGACCGGACCCAGACGCCGCTTGGGACAGTTCCAAGGCCCCCCGGATGGTGCGGCGAGCAGGCTGCACTCGACTGCAGATACTCAGAGGACTAGGTCACAGTTTCATCACCTGGCTACACGGGCAACGAGTCCTGGCGGCACGCCGGGGGAGGCCCACAGAGCACGGGCGGAGGCGCAGGGAGCGAAAGGCGACTAGTATCGCTGACGGTCAACTCGACGGCCGCCCCAGTTTCCGCGTCCTGGGCCAGACACACGGTGGTGTCCTGGAACGCCGATCTTCGGGCGCCCTGCACCCGGTACCGAGCCCCGCCCCTCAGATCCCGGGCTGAGGGAACATGAACAATCAGCCCGCGATGGCCAGCAGTTGTCACACGTCATCACCCGCTCGTCTGTCCACCTGGCAGCAAGCCGTATACCACTACCGTTAGTTCACTCGCATGATCGCGGCAACGGGTTCGAATAACCGGATGCCCCTGCGTCGGATCGCAACACGCTGCACAGTGTCTGCAGTTTGCCAACCAACAGCAATCGCTGCCTCGGCCACTACGTTCTGGATGCGCCAAAACAACAAGGCTCGTGCGATTGCCCGGTTCTGGCACGAATACTGCTGTCAGTCGCGTGCCCAGATTCTGGCGATCATCTAGAGCCCTGGTTGGGTCGTCGGCAGTCCGTCATTACATGAATCGTAAGCCTCAACACGACGCGTGGCCATGAGCATCATCCGCCGGTATCACCCTTCCCACGGGCAACGAGCTCTGTGGTTTCTCCACGGTCTAGCTCCCCAGAGCGCCGCGTACAACGCCATGTCCACGTGGCGCATCCAGTCGCCCGTCGACCTCGGCGCCCTCCGGAGGGCGTGGGCTGGCGTGACACGACGGCACGATTCCATCAGGACAACCTACCGAGTCGTGGACGGAGCGCTCGTGGCCGAGGTGGGCGACCGCGGCCAAGACCTCCTGCTGGTCGACGCCAACGGGTGGGCTCCCGAGGAGCTTATACGGCGGGTATCGCAGGAGGCCCACCGCCCCTTCGACCTCGAGCGTGGACCGCTGTTCCGGGCGATGCTCTTCAGCGCCTCGCCCGAGGACCACGTGCTCCTCATCTCGGCGCACCACATCGCGGCAGACGGCTGGTCGAACCGGATCCTCATGAGGGAGCTCGGGGCGCTCTACGGCGCCCACACCATGGGGCGCTCGCCGGCATTGCCCCCCGCCGGACCTTCCTGCGAGGAGTTCGCTCGCTGGCAGGCCGAAATGCTGGCCGGGCCGGCCGGGGAACGTCTCTGGTCGTTCTGGCGCGACCAGCTCTCAGGTGAGCTGCCGAGGCTCGACCTTCCCGCCGATCGACCGCGCCCCTCGGTCCAACGCCATCGCGGCGCCGCCGAGACGATCGACCTCGACGGCGAGCTCGCTCTGATGATCGGCCGGCTGGCTCGCTCCCACCACACGACTCCGTTCGTCGTCCTGCTGTCCGCCTTTCAGGTTCTTCTCGCCCGCTACACGGGTCAGGATGACATCGTCGCTCGGCTCCATCGCGTACGGCCGACCCGTGCCGCGCTTCCGCCGGACCTTCGGCAATCTGATGAACCAGGTCCTCCTGCGTGCTGACCTCTCGGGCCAGCCGAGCTTTGCGGACGTGGTGCAGCGGGCCCGGCAGACGGTGCAGGGCGCTCTCGCCCACCAGACATATCCGTTTCCCCTCCTCGTGGAGCGGCTCGCGCCGGTCCGGGACCCAGGGCGGGCCGCCCTCTGCGACGTCACCTTTGGTCTCACCTACCTGATCGGCGAGGGCCGGGCCACGCTCGACTGGGGCCAGTTGTCGCTGACCGCACTCCCGGTGCCGCGGCGCGCGAGCCAGAGTGACCTCGATGTGCAGATCGTCGAATCGGCTCACGGCATGACCGCCGTGTTCCAGTACGACACGGATCTCTTCGACGTCGAGACGATTCAAAGGATGGGCCGGCACTACCGCCGGTTGCTCCGCGCCGTCTGCGCCCAACCCGCCCAGCGTATCGCGGAGGCGCCCCTTCTCGAGGAAGAAGAGCGTACGGCGCTCGTGGCCGGATGGACCAACGCGAGGCGCGATGGCGTCGAGTCCGCGCGGGTCGAGACTCTCGTCGAGGCGCAGGTCGACCGCGCCCCCGACGCCGTCGCGCTCTCGGGCGGCGGTCGGAAGCTCAGCTACCGAGCACTGGACGAGCGGGCGAACCAAGTCGCTCACCGTCTGCGGCGGTTGGGAGTCGGCCCCGACATGTCGGTGGGCATCTGCGTGGACCGCTCGCCGGATCTGGTGGTCGGTCTCCTCGGCATCCTGAAGGCCGGCGGGGCCTACGTGCCGCTGGACCCGTCGCTCCCGCCCGCCCGCCTCGCGTTTGTCGTCGACGACGCCAAGGCCTGTGCCCTCGTCACGGAGGAGCGCTTTCGACCGCTCTTCGCCACCTCGTCCATTCCCACCCTCTCGCTCGACGCCGAAGTAGCCAGCCTCGACGGCGAACTGGTCACCCGGCTCGCCATCGGCGAGTTTCGGTCTGGCCGGGATCGCGCCTACTGTGCGTATACCTCGGGGTCTTCGGGAATCCCCAAGGGCGTCGAGGTGGAGCACCGCGGGGTGGTCAACGCCGTCGGGGATGTGATCAGCCGTTTGCGACTCGGCCCGGCCGACGTGTGGACAGCCATCACCACGGTGGCCTTCGACGTGGCGTCGCTCGAGATCTGGGGAGCGCTCGCCGCCGGGGCGCGGCTGGAGATGGTGGATGCGGGCACGGCGGCCGACGGGGAGCAACTGGCCGCCGCCGTGCGCAATACCGGTACCACCGTGCTCCTCGGCACCCCGACGTTGTGGCGGCACTTGCTGACGTCGGGCTGGTCGGGACAGCCGGGTCTCAAGATGATCTGCGGTGGTGAGCCGCTCACTCGGGATCTCGCCGAGGCCTTGCTCCAGCGCGGCGCGGAACTGTGGAACCAGTACGGGCCGACCGAGGCGACGATGTACGCGACGACGGAGCAGGTCATGCGGGACGGGGCGCCGCCGACCATCGGCCGCGCCATCGCCAACATGCGGGCGTACGTGCTGGACCCGCGCGGCGAGCCCGCCCCGGTCGGTGTGGCGGGCGAGCTGTGGGTCGCGGGAGTCCAGGTCGCCCGGGGCTACCTGAATCGCCCAGTCGAGACCGATCGGTCCTTCGGGGCAGATCCTTGGGTTCCCAACAGCCGCCGCTATCGCACCGGAGATCTGGCGCGCTATCGCTCCGATGGCCGGCTCGAGTACCTCGGACGCCTCGACACCCAGGTCAAGATTCGCGGGTATCGCGTCGAGCTTGGCGAGATCGAAGCGGTGATCGAGTCTCATCCGGCCATTCGCTCGGCGGTGGTGCTGGCGCCGCCAGGCGGAAGTGCTGGCGAGGGACTGACCGCGTACCTGGTGGTCAGCGATCGCGAGTCATCGCCGCCCGCCGAGGACCTCCGCGCGTTCCTCCAGGCCCGCCTGGGCAGCTACATGATCCCGTCCACGTTCATGCTCCTCGACGCGCTCCCTGAGACCCCGGGCGGCAAGGTGGATCGTCGAGCCGTGGCTCGCGCGCCCGCGACCCGGCTCGAGCGCCAAAGAACCCTCCTCCTGCCTCGGACGGGACTGGAGGAGACGGTCGCCCGGATCTGGGCGGAGGTGCTGGAGCTCGAGCGGGTCGGGGGCGACGACAATTTCTTCGAGCTTGGCGGGCACTCGCTGCTGGCCACGCAGATCGTCTCGCGCATCCGGGAGACTCTTCAGGTCGACCTCGCGTTGCGCGATCTGTTCGAGGCGCCGACCGTCGCCGGCCTCGTCGAGCGCATCACCGACAGGCTCGGCGACGGGCTGGCTCCTCGGGGGGCGCCAATCGAACGACACGGACACGGGGGGCCGGCGCGGCTGTCGTTCTCCCAAGAGCGAATGTGGTTTCTCAATCGGCTCGCCCCGGAGAGCGCCGCGTACAACGTGCCGGCCTCGGTGCGCATTCGAGGTCCACTGAATCTCGATGCGCTCGTTGCCGCGCTCCGCGACGTTGTCCGCCGGCACGAACTTCTCGGCGCCGTGTTTCCCATGATGGATGGTCGTCCGGTCCAGGTGGTCACCGGGGAACAGGTGAGCATGCCGCTCGTCGATCTCCAGGGCGAGCCTGCGGCGTCGCGAGAGGCCCGCGCGCGGGACATCCTGCGGGAGGAAAGTCGTCGTTCCTTCGACCTGATCAGGGGGCCGGTCTTCCGGATGCTCGTCGTCCGGCTCGCCGCCGCCGACCACATCCTCCTGCTGAACATGCACCACATCGTCACTGACCACTGGTCGTTCGGCGTCCTCAGCCGCGAGCTCATCTCCCTCTATTCGGCTCACTGTGCCGGTGAGCCTCCCTCTCTCTCGTCCCTTCCCATCCAGTTCGCGGACTACGCGGCCTGGCAGCGCGAGTGGCTGACCGGGCCGGTACTGGCGAATCAACTCGCCTACTGGCGCCGTCACCTTGGCGGCGCCCTGCCGATCCTCGAACTGCCCGCGGATCGCACGCGGCCGGCGGCGCCGAGCTACGAAGGCGGGTGGGAAGCCCGCCGCCTGGCGTCGACGCTCGTGACGGCGGTCGAGACGCTCAGCCGTCAGGAGCACGCCACCGTGTTCATGAGTCTCATGGCGGCGTTCACCGCCCTTCTCGCGCGATACTCCGGTCGCGAGTGATGTCCTGGTCGGCGTGCCGATCGCCAACCGGAATCACCTCGCCTCGGAAGACCTCATTGGAAATCTCGTGAACACGCTGCCCATCCGCACGGATGTGTCCGGCGATCCCACGTTCCGCGAGCTCTTGCGGAGCGTGAGAAGCACGCTCCTCGATGCCTATGCGCACCAGGACATGCCGTTCGACCGGCTGGTCCTGGAGCTCCAGCCCGAGCGCTATGCGAGCCACACCCCCCTGGTCAACGTCCTGGTGAACCTGCTCAATGCGCCCATGCCGCGCAGACGCTTGGCGGAGCTCGCCTGGGAGCCGTTCCCGTTCGATCGCGGGGCCGCGCAGTTCGACCTGAGCTTGACGGTCGACTGGCGCCGCGAGGGCCAACTCTATCTCGAATACAGCTCGGATGTGTTCGAGCGGACGAGCGCGCGCCGGATGCTCGATCACTTCTCGACGCTCCTGCACGCCGCGGTGGCGGATCCCGATTGCCGCCTCTCTGAGCTCTCGATGCTGACTCCGGCCGAGCGCGAGCAGCTCGTGGTGACGTGGAATCGTCACGGAGCTCCCGATCCTCCCGCGGCCTCGATTCACGGGCTGTTCGAGGCCCAGGCGGATCGCACGCCCGACGCCGTTGCCGTGATGGGACCCGACGACACGCTGACCTATCGCATGCTGGAGGGGAGGGCCAACCAGCTCGCGCGCCACCTTCGGGCGTTGGGGGTGGGCCTGGAGACGCCGGTCGGTGTCTGCTTTGGTCGGTCGGCCATGACCCTCGTGGCGCTGCTCGGCGTGCTCAAGGCTGGCGGTGCCTTCCTCTCACTGGACCCGAGTTATCCGGCGGAGCGCCTCGCCTTCATGATGGAGGACTCCTGCGCCCCGGTGCTGATCACCGACGCGCAGCATGCGCCGGCGCTGATGAGGCCCGGCGTCCGGGTGGTGCTCCTCGACCGGGAATGGCCGACCATCGAGCGGCAGAGCCAACGGCGGCTCGCCGATGCGATCGGCGGCGATCACCTCGCGTACGTCATCTACACGTCGGGGTCGACCGGAACCCCCAAAGGTGTTCTGGGGCTGCATCGCGGGGCCGTCAACCGCTTCAATTGGATGTGGCGCACGTATCCGTTCCAGAGCGGGGAGGTGTGCTGCCAGAAGACGTCGACCAGCTTCGTAGATTCGATCTGGGAGATCTTCGGCCCCCTGCTCCGGGGCGTGCCCGCTGTGGTGATCCCCGATCAGGTGGTCCGCGAGCCGCGCCGGCTGATCGAGGTGCTCGCCGAGCACCGTGTGACGCGAATCGCCCTGGTCCCGTCTCTGCTGAGAGCCATGCTCGAAAGCCAGGCCGATCTGGGCGCTCGCCTTCCGCATCTCAGGCTGTGGGTGTCGAGTGGAGAGGTCCTCGACCCTGATCTCGCTCGGCGCTTTCGGCAATGCGTTCCCTCCGCTGTGCTGCTCAACCTTTACGGTTGCTCGGAAGCGGCGGGCGATTCGACGTTTCACGAGGTCACCGACGCAGACGCGCGTGCGGCCGTGCCCATCGGCCGACCGATCGACCACACGGAGATCTACATCCTCGACGATCACCGACGGCCCGTTAACGTCGGCGTGATCGGCGAGCTCCACATCGGTGGCCGAGGCCTGGCCCGCGGCTACCTGAACCGGCCGGAGCTCACGGCCGAGAGGTTCGTCGCGAATCCCTTCGGCGATCGGGCGGGGGAGCGGATGTACAAGACCGGTGACCGCGCCCGTTACCGGAGCGACGGGACCATCGAGTACCTGGGCCGCGTCGACTCCCAGGTCAAGATCCGCGGGTTCCGCATCGAGCTCCATGAGATCGAATCCGCCCTGGCCGCGCACCCCGATGTCGCCAGGGCCATCGCGGTGACGCGGAAGGACAACGCGGCCGACCAGCGCGTCGTCGGCTATGTCGTCCCCAAGAATGGCGCGCGCCCGCGCGACATCCTCGAATTCGTGCGCCGATGGCTTCCGGGCTACATGGTGCCCTCGGCCCTGGTCTTCGTGGAGGCCTTGCCTCTCACTCCGACCGGCAAGGTGGACCGACGGGCTCTTCCGGCGCCGGAGGCGCTCCGGCGCGACGCGGCCGATCGGCCCCGTACCGCCATCGAGGCGGCCCTGGCGGAGGTGTGGGCGCGATTGCTCGAACGCCGCGAGGTCGGCATACACGACAACTTCTTCGACCTGGGCGGGCACTCGCTCCTGGCTGCCCAGCTCGTCGACCGGATAGAGGAGGCGTTCCTGATCACCCTCCCACTCCGCAGCCTCTTCGACGCTCCCACGGTGGCGAGGCTGGCCGCATTGATCGAGGCACTCCCCCTGACCGCGTCGGCAGCGCCGTTCCGGACCGATGAGGACCGCATCGAGATCGAACTATGAGCGACGTCCCCTGGCCGGCGATGGGGGTTCGCATCCGAGCGTGACACTGCTGCGATTCATCCGACGTCGTTCGTGGATGCTCGGGATCGGAACCCTGGCGACGGGCATGGCCAGCGGGCTCTGCGCGGCGGCTCTCATCGCGCTGATCAACAGGGCCCTCAGATCGGACTCATCGGTCACCGCGCTGGTCTGGGGATTCGCGGGCCTCGCCGCGGCTCGAGTGATTTCGGGGGCAGCCGCCCAGATTCTCACGAATCACTTCTCGCAGCGCGTGCTCGCGGACCTGTGTCGAGATCTGAGCCGGCGACTGCTCGCCGTACCGCTGCCACGGCTCGAGGTCATCGGCATGCCACGGGCGCTGGTCACCCTCACCGACGACGTGGCCGTCATCGCCTGGGCCATCCAGAGCTTGCCCGGGCTCGCCACCAATCTCGCCATCCTCGGGGGGTGCGCCGCGTATCTCGGATGGCTGTCCGGGCCGATCTTTCTGGGCGTGTCGGGCTTCGTAGCGGCTGGCACGGGCATCTTCCTGCTGATGCTCCGACCGGCACGACGGCAGTGGAGCCAGATATGGCGGCACCGAGAGCGCCTCGTCGGCCATCTCCACGCACTGATCGACGGAGTGAAGGAGCTGAAGCTTCACGCCCCACGCCGGGAGGCATTTGTCTCGGGCTCCATCGGGAGCGCCCTGGACGCGATTCAACGCGCGAGCCTGCGCGGGGCCATCTACCAAGCGCTCGCCAGCGGCTGGAGCCACGCGGTGTTCCTCCTGCTCATCGGGATCCTGGTGTTTGGTATGCCGAGCCTGCGCGAAGGCCCCAGCGAGGCGCTCACCGGCTACCTGCTCGTGGCGTTCTACATGATCGGTCCACTCTGGGGCGTCATCGACACGTGGCCGAACATCTCCCGGGGTAGCGTCGCCGTCGAGCGGGTGACCGAGCTGACCAGCTCGCTCCATCCCGGGCTGTCCACCGAGCGAGCGGCCCAGGCCCCGGTGGGGTGGGAGCGGCTCGAGCTCAAGGGCCTCGTGTTCGCGTACCCCGCCGAGGACGGCACCCGCCGCTTTCAGCTGGGCCCCTTCGACTTCACGCTCCAGCCGGGCGAGATCGTGTTCGTCGCCGGTGGAAACGGCAGTGGCAAGTCCACGTTCGCGAAGGTCCTCACCGGCCTGTACCCGTTGGAGGCCGGAGAGGTCAGGCTGGACGGTCATCTCGTCACCGAGCCGGAGCGCGAACGGTATTGCGAGCGCTTTTCCGCGATCTTCTCGGACTTCCACGTCTTCGATCGCCTGCTTGGGTTCGCCGGTCCCAACGTCGACGCGCGGGCCCGCGCGCACCTGGCGCGTCTGGAGCTGGACGGCAGGGTGCGAGTGGAGGACGGGGTCTTTTCGACGACCGCACTGTCATCGGGGCAACGCAAGCGACTGGCCCTCCTCGTCGCGCTCATCGAGGATCGGCCGATCTACGTGTTCGACGAATGGGCGGCAGACCAGGATCCGCACTACCGGGACATCTTCTACGGGGAGGTCCTGCCCGATCTCCGGCGGCGAGGCAAGGCGGTGGTGGTGATCAGCCACGACGATCGCTACTACGGGCTCGGCGACCGCACGGTGCGGCTCGCGTACGGCCAGATGGTTCCATGACTGCGCGCGAGCTCCTCCAGCGACTCGCGGTCCTGGACATCCGCATCTCCGCCAATGGCGACCAGCTTCGCGTGAACGCCCCGCAGAGCGTCCTCACCGCGGAGCTGTCGGCGGAGCTGGCCGCGCGCAAGCCCGAGATCCTCAGCCTCCTCGAGATCTCCGGTCGGACGCGAACGTCGCTGATTCCGATCCAGCCATACGGGGCGCGGCCGGTGCTGTACGGAGTGCCACCGGATGGTGACGCCTTCTGCTATTTGCCGCTCTCACGCCAGCTGGGGCCGAGCCAGCCGGTCTTTGCTTTCGAGGCTCCTGGACTCGAAGGGGCCCAGGCTCCCCTGGCCAGCATCGAGGCCCTCGCCGCGCACTACCTGGCGGACTTGCGGGCTTTTCAGCCCGATGGCCCTTACTACATCAGCGGGTACTGTCTCGGCGGGATCGTGGCGTTCGAGCTCGCACGGCAGATCCGAGAGCAGGGGGAGCACGTGGCCCTGCTCGCACTGATCGAAAGCCCATCACCGGAAGGGTTCAGGACCTGCCGTAGCCGGATCAGCTTTTTCCGGCGACGGCGGGACGAGATCTTCGAGCGAGTTCGCAAGCTGGCCGGACAACCGTGGCCGGCGCGGCTGGCCTTCCTGCGGAGCCGCCTGGCTCGGGCTCTTCGCCGCAGTGATTCGACGGCTCTGGTCGGGTCAGCTCGCGGATGGCAGGAGGAGCAGAAGCTGAAAGTTCATCTGGCGATGACCGCGGCGGCGCACACCTATGTGCGCGAGGCCCGTCCCTACCCGGGGCGGATCGTTCTCTTCCTGGGAAGCCAGGAGCTGAAGCGTCGGAGGGCCTACCTTCGCCAGCTCGAGTGGGCGAACGTCGCTGGTGGCGGGCTCGAGGTTCATGTCGGACTCGATAGCTGCACAGACTACCCGATGTTGCTCAGCGACCCCCCGAGCGTCCGCGCCCTGGCCGATCACCTGACGTCCTACCTCGAGTGCCCGCCGCGGCCGCGGGCGTGATCCACGAGCCAGCGCACGTTCGCAGTACGTCCCTGCCCGACCTCTGAGCATTGCTGCCACGCCGGCTTGGCCGCAATCGGCCAGGGCCGGCCGGGTCGTGGCTGTCGCTTCGCGGCATCGCGGCACGAGATTTGCTCGACTGCCGCCTGCCAGTGACCGGCCGAGAGATCGCGGACGACGGGCGCATTTGCGTTCAACCTGGGAGGCTCGATGAGCGACTTGCCCGTATTGCTGATGTGCGTGGACGAAGCCACGAAGAATCTCGTGGCAAGCCTACTCCGCGAGCGAGGATACGAGGCGATCCTCCCCCGCTCGCGCGCGGAGGCGATCGCCGCGCTCGCCTTGAGCGACCCACACCTTGCCGGGAGGTGGTCCGCCTCGGAGGACCCGGTCGAGCCGCCCAGGGCTCTGGAGGCGCGCCACACGGGCGCCGTGCTGCTGAAGGAGATTGCCCGCAGGGCGGCCCAGCAGGCTGAGCGGGACGAGATTCTCAGAATGCTCGATCGCACGCGCTGGAATCGCGTCCGGACGGCGAGGCTCTTGAACATCAGTTACCGCGCTCTGCTCTACAAGATGAAGGGCGCCGGCCTTGGGCGCGTTTCTCGAGCCGCCCGCTCCAGCCACCTGGACTCCGCGTAGTGTGCAGGATGTTGCATCGGGCGGAGTCGCCTGTCCGCCTGCCATTTCGACGAGTTGGACGCCGCGGCAAACTGCCTGGCTCGCTGGACCTTCCGGTTGCCGATAGTGTGCAAGGGATTGTCATTCGTACTCGAGGAAGTTTCTGCTATCCCGCAGATTTCCCCGCCGAAGCGAGTGGCTAGGATCTTGCTGTTGTCCGCTGGGGCCGCACGTGTCGCTCGAACGAGGGCGAGTTCGGCGGACGGCTTCAGGGAGTCCGGCTCAGGCGGGTAGAACGTTGTTCGGCCTGGGAAGCGTGCCAGGTCAAAGGGGGCGAAGCCTTGCCAGAAACGGGAATAACTCATGCGTCCGAGGGTGCGAGCCGCCCGCGGTGGCACGTGCTCTGGACGCGCAGCAACTGCGAGCAGCTGGTGGCCGATCAGCTGGGGGCAAAGGGCTTCGACGTGTTCCTGCCACGAATGGGCGCGTGGTCGAGGCGTGGAGGGCGCCCGCACTTGTCGCAGCTCCCCATGTTCAGTGGATACCTGTTCGTCCATCGCCTGATGGACAAGGCGAGCTACACCGAGGTCCGAAAGTCGATTGGTCTCGTATCCATCCTCGGGGAGCGGTGGGACCGCCTCGCGACCGTCCCCGATTCCGAGATCGCGGGCATTCAGCAGGTAGAGCGTTCGAGGCTGCCCGTCCTCGCGCATCCGTACCTCCGGGAAGGCGAGCGTATCCGGATCGCGCACGGCCCTCTGGCGGATGTCGAGGGGATCTTCATCCGGGCCAATCCCAGGAAGGGGCTGCTCGTCATCTCGATCAACATGCTGCAGCGGAGCGTCGCGGTAGAGGTGGATTGCACGCTGGTCGCGGCGGCCTAGCGGTGGCCGTGCGCGCGAAGGATCGGGCCGCCGCGTGAGAGACCCTGGACAGTTGGCGCTCGAGCCGCACGGCACGCGGCTCGACGGCCGAGGTGCACGAACATGCGCGTTCTAGTCACCGGCCACAACGGCTACATCGGGACCGTCATGGTGCCGATGCTGCTCGGCGCCGGCCACGATGTGGTCGGCCTCGACAGCGACCTCTTCGAGCAGTGCACGTTCTGCCCCGGGATCCAGACCATCCCGGAGCTCCGGATGGACCTGCGGGACGTGCCGCCAGGGTCTCTGGAAGGATTCGACGCGATCGTCCACCTGGCGGCCCTCTCGAATGACCCGCTGGGCGACCTGAACCCGGACATCACCTACGACATCAACCACGCCGCCTCGGTCCGCCTCGCGCGGCTCGCGAAGGCGGCCGGCGTGCCGCGCTTCCTCTACTCCTCCTCATGCAGCAGCTACGGGAAAGCCGGTGACGATCTGGTCGACGAGACCGCCACGCTTCACCCGATCACTGCATACGCCATCTCGAAGGTGCGCGTCGAGCGGGACGTGGCGAGTCTGGCCGATGACGCGTTCAGCCCGACCTTCCTCCGGAACGCCACGGCCTACGGGGTGTCGCCGCGGCTGCGGTTCGACCTGGTGCTGAACAACCTCGTGGCGTGGGCGTTCGCCGAGGGTCGCGTCCACATCAAGAGCGACGGCACGCCCTGGCGCCCCATCGTCCACATCGAGGACATCGCGCGCGCGTTCCTCGCCGTGCTGGCCGCCCCCCGCGAGGCTGTGCACAACCAGGCGCTCAACGTCGGTCAGACCGAGGAGAACTACCGCATCCGCGAGCTGGCCGAGATCGTCCGGGAGGTGGTTCCGGGGTCGGTCATCGACTACGCGAAGGACGGCGGCCCCGATCCCCGGTGCTACCGGGTGGACTTCGGCAAGATCGGGCGCCTGGTGCCCGAGTTCAAGCCGCAGTGGAACGCCCGCCGCGGCGCCGAGGAGCTCTACGCCGCCTATCAGACCATGGGGCTCCGGCTCGACGACTGCGAGGGTCCCCGCTTCAAGCGGATCGACCACCTGAAGCAGCTCCTGGCCACCGGCCGGGTCGATGCGGCGCTGCGCTGGAGGGCCGCATAGTGGCCGGGTGTCTCTTCTGCTCGGCGCCGCTCCAGCACTCCGTCGTCGATCTGGGCATGTCGCCCCTCTGCGAGAGCTTTCTCACCGCCGACCAGCTCAACCAGATGGAGCCCTTCTATCCGCTCCACGTCTACGTCTGCGAGCAGTGCTTCCTCGTCCAGGTCCAGGAGTACGTGAGCCCGGAGGGGATCTTCACCGAGTACGCCTACTTCTCGTCCTACTCCGACAGCTGGCTCGCCCACGCCCGCGCGTACGTAGACATGATCACGACGCGACTCGGCCTGACCGCCGCCAGCCAGGTCGTCGAGCTCGGCAGCAACGACGGCTACCTCCTCCGACATTTCCTGCCCAGGGGCATCCCGGTCCTCGGGGTCGAGCCGGCGAAGAACGTCGCGGCGGCGGCGGTGGCCAGAGGCGTGCCGACCGTCACCAAGCTCTTCGGGCGCCGGACCGCGCGAGAACTCGTGGCCGAGGGCGTCCAGGCTGATCTCCTCTGCGGGGCCAACGTCCTCGCCCAGGTCCCCGATCTCAATGACTTCGTAGGCGGGATGAAGCTCTTGCTCAAGCCCGGGGGCATCTTCACCATCGAGTTCCCGCACCTCCTGCGCCTGATGGAGGAGAACCAGTTCGATACGATCTACCACGAGCACTTCTCCTACTTCTCGTTCCTCGCCGCCGAGCGCATCTTCGCTGCCCACGGGCTGACGCTGTTCGACGTCGAGGAGCTGCCCACCCACGGCGGCTCGCTGCGGATCTACGGACGGCATGTCGAGGACGGTGAGATGGGCATCGGCGCGCGGGTCGTCGAGCTCCGGGCGCGGGAGATCGCGAGCGGGTTCACCCGCCTCGATCGCTACCTGTCCTTCACCGAGCAGGTGCACGAGACGAAGCGGAGGCTCCTCGAGTTCCTCATCGGCGCGAAGCGGGCGGGGAAGTCCATCGCCGGCTACGGCGCGCCCGGCAAGGGGAACACCCTCCTGAACTACTGCGGGATCCGCACCGACTTCCTCGAGTACACCGTGGATCGGAACCCCTACAAGCACGGTCGGTTCCTGCCGGGCACCCACATCCCGATCTTTCCGCCCGACCGCATCTGGGCGACGCGTCCGGACTACCTCCTGATCCTGCCGTGGAACTTGAAGGACGAGATCATGGAGCAGATGGCGGGGATCCGCGGCTGGGGTGGGCAGTTCGTCGTCCCGATCCCGGACGTCAAGGTCTATCCGTGATCTTCACCGAGACCGCGCTCGCCGGCGCCTTCGTCATCGACGCCGAGCGACTCGATGACCATCGGGGCTTCTTCGCCCGCACGTGGTGTGCCCTGGAGTTCGCGGCCCACGGCCTCGACAGCCGCCTCGTCCAGTGCAGCGTCTCATTCAACGAGCGGAAGGGCACTCTCCGAGGCATGCATTACCAGGTTCCGCCGGCGGCCGAGGTGAAGGTCATCCGGTGCACGGCGGGGGCGATCTTCGATGTGATCGTCGATCTCCGGCCGGACTCCCCCACGTTCGCCCGCCACGTCGCGGTGGTTCTGAGCGCGGAGAACCGGAAGATGCTCTACGCGCCCGCCGGCTTCGCCCACGGCTTCCAGACGCTCGTCGACGGCACCGAGGTCTTCTACCAGATGTCGGAGTTCCATGCGCCCGAGCACGCGCGCGGCGTCCGCTGGGACGATCCCGCCTTCGACATTCGCTGGCCGGACGACGAGCGGATCATCGCCGAGCGGGACCGGACGTATGAGGACTTCAGGGGCGCGTGGCGGAAGGTGGGGTCGTGACGCTCGGCGAATTCCGGCGGTCCCTCGACCGCGCCGATCTGGGGCGGCGAATGTACGCCCGGGTGGCGGACCTCTACCCGCTCTGCCGGAGCATCACCGGCGATGGCCTCCGGGAGACGCTCCGGCGTCTCGGCGAGGAGCTGCCCGGCCTCGAGATCCACGAGGTTCCCAGCGGGACGCAGGTCTTCGACTGGACGGTCCCCCCGGAGTGGAACATTCGCGACGCGTGGATCAAGGACGCCGCGGGCTCGCGCGTCATCGATTTCCGGAGCTCGAACCTCCACGTCGTCAACTACAGCCCACCGGTGTCCGCGCGCCTCTCCCGCGCCGAGCTCGTGCCGCATCTCCACACGCTGCCCGACCGGCCGGACTGGATCCCGTACCGGACCTCGTACTACGCGGAGCGCTGGGGCTTCTGCCTCAGCCAGCGCGCCCTCGAGGCGCTGCCCGAGGGCGAGTACGAGGTGTGCGTGGACTCCACGCTCGCACCCGGGCACCTCTCCTACGGCGAGTGCTACCTGCCCGGGGAGACCTCGGACGAGGTTCTCCTGTCGTGTCACGTCTGCCATCCGTCACTCGCCAATGACAACCTCGCGGGGGCGACGGTCGCCGCCTTCGCCGGCCGCCTCCTCGGCGGGCTCCGGCGCCGCTACTCGTACCGCCTGCTCTTCGTGCCCGGGACGATCGGCTCCATCACGTGGCTCGCGCGGAACGAAGCGACCGTGAGCCGGATCGCCCACGGCCTCGTGCTCGCCTGCCTCGGCGACGGCGGCCACCCCACATTCAAGAAGAGTCGCCGGGGGGATGCGGAGATCGATCGAGTCGCCGCCCACGTCCTCCGCCGCCGGCGGCGCCCACGACATCGCGGAGTTCTCGCCCTACGGCTACGACGAGCGCCAGTACTGCTCGCCCGGGTTCGACCTGCCCGTGGGCTGCCTCATGCGGACGCCGCACGGGCGGTACCCCGAGTACCACACGTCGGCCGACAACCTGGACCTCGTCCGCCCCGAGGCGCTCGCCGATTCGCTAGACCTGCTCCTCGAGATCCTGGACGTGCTCGAACACAACCGGACCTACGTGAACCAGAACCCGAAGGGCGAGCCGCAGCTCGGAAGGCGCGGCCTCTACCGGTCGATGGGCGGTCTCGCCGACGCCGGCGCGGTGGAGATGGCGCTCCTCTGGGTGCTGAACCTCTCCGACGGCCGCCACTCCCTGCTCGACATCGCCGAGCGCGCGGGGCAGGGGTTCGACGGCGTCTGCCGGGCGGCGGAGCTCCTTGTGGAGCACGGCTTGCTGAAGGAGGCGGCGGTATGACACAGGAGGGCATGCGATGAGTACGATCTGGTACGAGGGCGGGTGGACGACGCCCAGCGGCGAGCGCGCCTTTACCGCGGGCATCTCGTCCTCTACGCGCCGCGGCCGAACTCGCTCCGGTTCTGCGAGTTCGCGCGGGAGATGATCGCGGAGGCCTTCGGCGGCATGGATCCCCTGACCGCCCAGGCGCGCCTGCCCGTCGAGCGCTACGTCGAGATCCTGGCCAAGCTCAAGCCGGCCTTCATCCACCATCCGCGGTCGAAGTCGTTCATCCAGGAGCTCCTCCGCGACCTCGGTTGCGACCTCGCGCGGACCTACTTCGACGTCCCGCGGATGCGCACGGCGACCTCCGACAACTACCTGACCTCGGGCATCGCGTATGCGTTCCATCCTCATCGGGACACCTGGTATTCGGCGCCCTTCTCCCAGATCAACTGCTGGATGCCGATCTACGACATCGTGGCCGAGAACGGGCTCGCCTTTCATCCCCACTACTGGGATCACCCGGTGAAGAACGGCTCGCGCGACTACGATTACGCGCGGTGGGTGCGGGAGTCGCGGCAGACGGCTGCCCAGCACGTGGGAGCCGACACGCGGAAGCAGCCGCGGCCGGAGGAGCCGATCGCGCTCGACCCGCAGGTCCGGCCCCTGCTCCCCGCCGGCGGCATCATCCTCTTCTCGGGGGCGCAGCTGCACTCGACCGTCCCGAACACCTCCGGGGTCACCCGCTTCAGCATCGACTTTCGCACCGTCCACCTGGACGACGTCGAGGAGAAGCGGGGCGCCCACAACATCGACTCCGAGTGCACGGGCACGACCATGGGCGACTACCTGCGAGGCACGGACCTCGCTCACGTACCGGCCGAGCTCATCGCCCGGTACGAAAATGCCCCATATGAGCCCGCCCCGGCACTGCCGGCCGGAGTCTGAGGCGATGGCGCTGGTCGCCGACCCGTTGCCTTCGACCGTCCCCTGTCCGCTGGCCGATCAGCGCGTGCTCGTCACCGGTGCCAGCGGATTCCTCGGGCGCCGCACTGACCCGGCGGCTCCGGGCCGCGGGCGCCGAGGTCCATGCGGTGTCCCGGGCCGCACGCGGCGGCGGAATCGACCGTCTGCGCTGGTGGCAGGTCGACATGGAGCATGCCCACGACGTGCACGCGCTGGTGAGCGAGATCAAGCCGGGGATCGTCTTCCATCTCGGAGGGCATGTGACGGCCGCGCCCGAGGTCGAGCTGGTCGAGAGCACCTTCCACAGCCTCTTGGTGAGCACGGTAAATCTGCTCGGCGCAGTCACCAGGACCGGATGCCGGCGCCTCGTGCTCACCGGTTCGCTCGAGGAGCCGCGAGGCGACGCGGCGAGCGCGACCCCGACCTCGCCGTATGCCGCCGCCAAATGGGCGGCCGGCGGCTACGCTCGCATGTTCCATCGTCTCTACCAGACGCCCGCGGTGATCGTGCGCCCCTTCTACACCTACGGACCGGCCCAGCCGGAGCACCGGGTGATCCCCTACACGATCCTCTGTTATCTGCGCGGCGTGCAGCCGCGGCTGTCCAGCGCCCGCCGCCGGCTCGATTGCGTGTATGTCGACGATGTCATCGAGGGGCTCGTCCTGGCCGCCTGCCGGCCCGGCCTGGAGGGGGCCACCGTCGATCTCGGCTCCGGCCAGGCGGTCTCCGTCAGCGATGTGGTCCTCAGGATCAAGGACCTCGCGGGGTCCTCCGTCGAGCCGGCATTCGGGGTCGAGGCCGACCGGCCCGCGGACGAGACGCGCGTGGCCGACGCCGCGCATGCGTTCCGCGCCCTCGGATGGCGCGCGTCGACGGGGCTCGATGCGGGCCTGGCGCGCACCGTCGCCTGGTATCGGGACCGGCAGCCCATCGGGGGAAACCAGTCATGAAGGTCGTGCTCTTCTGCGGTGGCCTGGGCACGCGGATCCGCGAGTACACGGACACGATCCCCAAGCCGATGATCCCCATCGGCTATCGACCCATGCTCTGGCATCTCATGAAGTACTACGCGCACTTCGGGCATCGCGACTTCATCCTGTGCCTCGGGTATCGCGGCGACGTCATCAAGCAGTACTTCCTCAACTACGACGAGTGTCTGTCCAACGACTTCGTCCTGTCCGGAGGGGGGCCGGGACCTGACCCTGCGGAGCCGCGACATCCAGGACTGGACCATCAGCTTCGTCGACACGGGCCTGCACTCCAACCTGGGGCAGCGCCTCAAGGCGGTCGAGCCCTATCTGGATGGCGATGACGCGTTCCTGGCCAACTACGCCGACGGGCTCACCAACCTGTACCTGCCCGACCAGATCGATCAGTTCAGGCAGCAGGGCAAGGTGGCGAGCTTCCTCGGCGTGCGCCCGACGCAGTCGTTTCACGTCGTGTCGATGGACGACGACGGCTTCGTGCGCGACATCAGCCACGTGGGTCAGGCCGGGCTCTGGATCAACGCCGGCTTCTTCATCTTCAAGCGAGAGATCTTCGACTACATGCGCGACGGGGAGGAGCTGGTCGAGGAGCCGTTCCGGCGGCTCATCGCCGAGCGCCAGCTCATCGCCTACCCCTACCACGGCTTCTGGGCGTGCATGGATACCTTCAAGGACAAGCAGATGTTCGACGAGTTGAACGCGCGGGGAATGCCGCCGTGGGAGGTCTGGAGGCGCCCGGGAACCCGGCCGGCGGAGGGGCGTCCGGTCGCGAGACGCCGACCGGTGTGGCATGGACGACATGGTCGGGCGCGGTCCGTGGGCCGCGTCGGGCTTTCGGCTGCGGGCGACCGGCACGAGGCCGGGGGCATCGGTGATCACGCTTAGCCTGACCGGCGCCACCGCGCCGATCTCCCACCTGCTCTGCCTGGGCGCCCACGCCGACGACATCGAGATCGGCTGCGGCGGCACGGTCCTCACGCTGCTGGAGCGCGGGGTGGCCATCGCGGTGACCTGGGTGGTGTTCAGCGCGGAAGGGCCGCGCGCCGAGGAGGCGCGTCGGAGCGCCGAGCGGTTCGCGGAGCGGCGCCGCCAAGCGGCAGATCATCATCAAGGACTTCCGTGACGGCTTCCTGCCCTATGACGGCGCCGCGGTCAAGGAGGCCTTCGAGGAGCTCAAGGCGACCGTCTCGCCCGATCGTGATCCTGACCCACTACCGGCACGACCTCCACCAAGACCATCGCCTCGTGTCCGAGCTCACGTGGAACACGTTCCGCGACCACCTCATCCTCGAGTACGAGATCCCCAAGTACGACGGGGATCTCGGGAGCCCGAACGTGTTCGTCCCGCTGGACGAGCCCGTCTGTCGCCGGAAGTTCGAAACGATCCTGTCGTGCTTCGAGAGCCAGAAGAACAAGCGCTGGTTCTCCGAGGACCTCTTCCGATCCCTGCTCCGCGTTCGTGGCATGGAGTGCAACGCCCCGAGCAACTATGCCGAGGCCTTTTACTGCAGAAAGCTCGTCGTCGCGTGAGGGAACCTGGTGGCCGAGGAGCTCACTGCACGGCGGGAGAAACGACCGGAATGACGAGGCTTGACAGCGCCCAAGGGCATGGAGTGCTCAACCTCCACGTCGGGGAACAGGTGGAAGTCCGTAGCGAGGCCGAGATCCTGGCCACGCTAGACGAGAACGGCGAGCTCGAGAACCTCCCGTTCATGCCGGAGATGCTGCGGTTCTGTGGGCAGCGGCTCACCGTGCACAAGGTGGCGCACAAGCTCTGCGACACGATCAGTCGGAGCGGTATGCGCCGTATGGACAACGCCGTGCACTTGACCGGGTCGCGCTGTGCCGGGCAGGCGCATGGTGGATGCCAGACGGGATGTTCGTTGTACTGGAAGGAAGCGTGGCTCAAACGGGTGACGGCCGACGACGCGGTCGAACCGCCGTGGCGCGCGCCACTTGGGAGCAGGCCGGGCCAACCGCCAGACGCTGGAGATCGCCACACAGGAAGCGCTCCGCATCGGACGGAGAGGAGCGCTTTTCCTGTCAGGCGACGGAGTTGCTGCGGGCTGCTCCAGTGTGCCTACCCTTCAAGGACCTGCGCCAGTACCTCACCGACATACGGACCGGCAACGTCGGCTGGGCCGCGATGCTGCGCACGTTCTTCTTTGGGCTCTTCAACCGCTTCCAGAGTCGGAGCAAGCGAGTGCTGCCCAGGCGTTTGTGGATCAAGGATGGGCTGAGCTGGGGGTTCGTCAAAGGTGGTGTCGTCGGCAGAACCCCGACCGGGCGGCTCGACTTGCAGCCGGGCGAACTCGTCCGTGTCAAGTCCAAGGAAGAGATCATGGGGACGCTCAACACCGACCTTCTCAACCGAGGCATGGGGTTCGAAGAGGAGATGGCGCGGTACTGCGGGCAGACCACCCGAGTACGCGCCCGCGTCGACCGGTGTATCGACGAAGGGACCGGTCGGATGCTGGAGATGAAGAGTCCGTGCATCGTGCTGGAAGATGTCGTGTGCCAGGGTATCTACCACGCCAACTGCCCGCGAGAGTTCATACCGTTCTGGCGGGAAATCTGGCTCGAGCGGGTTGAGGAAACGCCTGACGCAGGCAGCGCCAGTGACTGTGTGGCCGAACCTGGACCGAGCCGGTAGCCGCTGATTCGGGACCCAGCAGGACGAGACGGAAGAACCGAGTGCGGTTAGCCGACACGCTGGTGTCCATCGGGCTTCCGGTGCGGAACGGCGTCGGATCGTCTGCCGACGGTGGTCCGATCGGTGCTGGCACAGGATCACGAGCGCCTGGAACTGGTGATCTCCGACAACGCCTCGACCGACGGTACCGAGGAGCTCTGCCGCGACCTGGCGAGAGCCGATCGTCGGATCGTCTACTACCGGCAGGCGGAGAACGTGGGGTTGCTGAACAACTTCATCCATGCGATCCGGCTCGCGAATGGCACCTTCTTCCGCTGGGTGGGCGACGATGACTGGCTGGCGCCTCGCTGCGTGTCGCGGTCCCTGGAGGCGTTCGCCGAGGACGACCGGCTCCTCCTCGTGACGACACAGATCGCCTACACCGACCCTGACGGTGTCACCGCAGATCCCCGTATACCGGGGCACCGGGCTGCGGTCCGACGACCCGATCGTGCGGTTCGCCGAGATGCTGCGGCTGCACAACCAGAGCCGACCTGTTGATCGACCCGCTCTACGGGCTCATGCGGCGGGCGCCGGTGGCGCGCCATTCCCCGGCGCAACATGCTCCGCGAGGACGAGGTGTTTGCGACGAAGCTTGCGTTGGCTGGACCATGGGGCCACGTAGCCGAGGTGCTCGCCCACCGGAACATGAGGCACGAACGCCTGCCGGCGGTGGCTCGCCGCCTTGGCGTGCCGGCCTGGCAGGCCCACGTGGCCAACACGCTCCAGTGCCGGGAGATCCTGCGGTGGATGCGCTAGGCTGAGCTCACGCCTGGGCAACGCCGCCGGGCGCGCGCGGCGGTCGGCGCGGATGTACCTGCGCCGCCAGCAGCGCGGTGCGATGCGCCGCGGCGCGCAAGCTCGTGCGCCTGGCCGCCGCGCTCGTGGCATCTCGCCGAGCTCCGCGGCGCGCTGACTCTCTCAAGCACTGCGCTCGCACCTGGGCATCTGCTTTACGCACACGGCCGCGCATGCGGTAGGCGTTACGCTCTCCTGACAACTGATCGACGAGGGATCCGGGTCGAAGCGAGTCACCGACTGTTCATGCCGGTACGGTCGTCGCCGTGCCTGGCGCCGGGGGCTGGCGCATGATTGAGCAGCAGCAATTCGAGTTGCGACGCACGATAGTGATGGCCGATGGTCAGCCTGACCATCGTGGCCTACCTGGTGGCCTGCGCGGTACGGTTCTGGCTCGGGCCGGAGTCGATGGACCTCGCTCTCGCACCTCGCCCTGATTCCCGCGCATGGTTCCGCTCTGGTTGCTCCTGCTGCCGTTCTTCGGGGCCTACGATAGCCCGCGCACGATGTCCCGACGCGACTATCTGTGGGCCACGACCCGGGCGGTGGCGGTGGGTCTGGCGGTCATCTTCAGCGGGTTGTTCCTGTTCCGTGTCCATCACCTGAGCCGGGCGGTCATCGTGCTCTTCGCGGTGCTGGACGTCGCGGCGCTCTTTCGCCGTTCGCCTGTGGATGATCCAGTACTTCCGGCGTTCGATCGAGCGCATCGAGAACGTGCGGCGGGTGCTGATCGTCGGTACCGGAGGGCGGGCGCAGGCGGCTCGCCGAGGCCCTCCTTCGGCGATCGGAGTGGGGGATCCACATCATCGGGCATCTCGATCCGGATCCGGCCCGTGTGGGCACGCGGGTGCTCGGGTCGCCGGTCCTGGGCACCGTGGACGACATCGCGGCCATCCTTCGCGACCAGGTGATCGACGAGGTCCTGATCGCCATCCCCCGCGACATGCTCGGGGCGGTGGAGAAAGTGGCCAAGGCCTGCGAGGAGGAAGGCATCAGGCACTGCCTGATGGCCGACGTCTTCGACACCAAGGTCGCCCGCGTCGAGCGTGGCACGGTTCGGGTCCATCCCGCTGCTGTTGTTCGAGCCGGTCTCCCAGGACGAGCGGCGGCTCCTCGTGAAGCGGGTGATCGATCTCGCGCGCGACCCTCTTCATGCTCCCGCTTGCTCCTCCCGCTGATCGGCGTGATCGCGGTCGCCATCAAGCTCGACTCGCCCGGGCCCGGTGCTTCTTCCGCCAGGACCGGGTCGGCTACCTGAAGCGGCGCTTCCGGATGCTCAAGTTCCGGACGATGGTCGACGGGGCCGACAAGCTCCAGAGCCAGCTCGAGCACCTCAACGAGGCGGCCGGGCCCATCTTCAAGATCAAGAACGACCCCCGCATCACCCGGGTGGGGCGGTTCCTGCGGCGCACCAGCCTCGACGAGCTGCCGCAGATCTTCAACGTGATCGCGGGCGACATGAGCCTGGTCGGCCCGCGGCCGATGTCGCTGCGCGACGTGCAGCTCTTCGACCAGGGCATCCAGCGGCGGCGATTCAGCGTGAAGCCCGGCCTCACCTGCCTCTGGCAGGTCTCCGGGCGGAGCCTGCTGCCCTTTTCGAAGTGGCTGGAGCTGGACCTCGACTACATCGACAACTGGTCGCTCGCGCTGGATCTTCGGATCCTCGTGAAGACCATTCCGGTGGTCCTGAAAGGTACGGGAGCCGTCTGATGATCACCGAGACGCGCTCGGAGGCCATCTCCGCCCGCATGAGCGAGGCCGCCGGGAGTGGTCGCCCGTCTCCGGGCGCTCGCCCTCCGGTCACTCGCCCGGATGTACCGCCGGGACGAGCGGTTGTTCGTGTTCCGGCTACGCGCGGCGGGCAGGGAAATCGCCTCCGAGGGCTTGAGCCGCCGCTACAGCGCGATCGCCGTGATCGGCATGGCCGAGGACGACACGGTGGACGCCCGGGCGGTGCTCGGCGGCCACGATCTGCACGACGTGTGCGGCCGGCTGATGAGCGACGTGTCTCGCCTGTCGACGCTCGGCGACGTCGCGCTCATCCTGTGGGCGGCCCGGGCGGCGTCCTATGGCGACCGGCAGTGGGCCTGGCAGCGCCTGCTGGAGCTCCGGCCCGCCGAGCGCACGCATCCGACGGTGGAGGTTGCCTGGAGCCTGGCCGCGCTGTGCGTGGACGCGGAGGCGCCGGTGGGCGACCTCCGGAAGCGCCTCGCGCGCCGGCTCGTGGAGGCCTTCGCGACACGCTCGGCGATCTTTCCCCACGTCATTCGCGAGGACGGCGGCGGCGAGGCCGCTCTCACATCGTGTCCTTCGCGGATCTCGTGTACCCGATCCACGCCCTGGCCCTCTATCACCGCTTCTCCGGCGACCGCGACGCCCGCGACGTGGCGATGCGCTGCGCCGCCGACATCTGCCGTCAGCAGGGTCGCGCGGGGGCAGTGGTGGTGGCACTACGACCGGCGCACGGGGCGTGTCGTCGAGAGGTATCCGGTCTACGCCGTGCACCAGGACGCGATGGCCCCGATGGCGCTCCTCGCCCTCGAACAGGCCACCGGCGCCGACTACTCCGAGCCGATCGCCCGTGGCCTCGCCTGGCTGGCCCGGTCGCCGGAGCTCAGCGGCGGCTCCCTGATCGACGAGAGCGCTGGCCTGATCTGGCGCAAGGTCGCCCGGCGGGAGCCCGGAAAGCTGTCGCGCTACGCGCAGGCAATGGTCAGTGGTGTGCACGCCTCCATGCGTGTCCCCGGGCTCGATCTCGTGTTCCCAGCGGTCACGGTGGATCGCGAGGACCGTCCCTACCACCCAGGCTGGCTGCTCTACGCCTGGCCTGGCCACCGTCTCGCCGCCTGGCGGGGCGACGTCTCGGAACGATGAGCCTGGCCGCCCTCCTCGTGCGCCGCAGAGCCTCGGCGCACCTGTGCGGTGCCATGCCCGCGCCGCTGGTTTGCCCCGGAGCGCCGATGCTATCCGTGCACGGGCCCGGCTGCTCCTGGCCGCGATGTCGGCTATTAGCAGCAGCAGCGAATCATGAATGCGATCGGCGGCCAGCACGCTCGCTCTGCTGGCGACAGTGGTGGTATTTGGGCCACGGCGATGGGCGCTGCTCGGGATGAGTGCTGGTGTGCTCTTTCCTGACCCAGGGGCAGTCGCTCGAGGTACTCGGCTTGACGCTCTACCCGATGCGATGTCTGGAGCTGGTCGGTTTCATCCGCGTGATCGTGCGCAAGGAGTTCTCGGTCTCGAGGGTCACGCCGGTAGACAAGGCCTTACTCGGCCGTGTATGCGTATACGACGATCGTGTTTCTGCTGCGGACCGCCCTGGGCGGCGGTACCTCCGAGAGCATCGCCCAGGTGACCGACAAGGCTAAATCGGCATGCTGGTCGATGCGGTGCTCTGTTACTTCACCTTCCGGGGCCTGCTCGTAAGCATTCGGTGATCTCGTCTGGTTCCTGCGGAGCTTCGCGTTGCTTCTGGTGCCCTACGTGGCGCTGGTGTCCGTGGAGTCGGTGACAGCGAACAACCCGTTCTGCCATGGTGGGAGGACAGCCGACCATCTGGCGCGACATCGGCAGGATGCGGTGCAGCGGCAGCTTTGCGCCATCCGTCACTGCTCGGTACGCTCGGGGCGAGCTTTCTCCCGCTTGTACGTCGCGCTGGCCTTGACCGGGGCAACCGTGCTCGCGCTCTGGCTGGAGTCGGCTGCTGCGTCGAGCATCGTGCTCCTCGCGGACTCGGGCGGACCGCTGATTGTCGTGGCCCTGGGCATTGCCGCGTGGGCTCTGTGGACCGTGCGGCAGACAGAATGTTCGCCGTAAGATGGACGATCGTCGGGATGCTCGTCGTTCCTGGCGTTGGTGATGAAGGTTCCGTTGTGGTACCTGCCGCAGAAGCTGAGTTCCCTTGTCGGCGGAGACGGCTGGCACCGTTCCGAACTGATGAACAAGGCGATCGAGAACGTCGATCAATGGTGGTTGGCCGGTATGGCTTTGGACCGGACCGCGGACTGGTTCTTCTACAAGGCAAAGGGTGCCGTGGACATTACCAATACGTACCTCCTCTTCGGTTTGGATGCAGGCCTTCTGGCGATCGTGCTGTTCATTCTCTTGCTCACTCCGCGCTTTCCGCGGTCTGGGCGAGGGGCTCGGCGGCACTCCGTGCGAGTTTGCGGGGAGACTCGTGAGGCCGAAGTTCTTCTGTGGGGGCTCGGCGCAGTCCTCGCGGGGCATATCGGCAATTTCTTTGCCATAACGTACTGGGACCAGACATACGCGATCTGGTTCATGCAGCTCGCGGCAATGTCAAGTGTCTCCCGCGCATGCGCAGAGGAGACGGCGGGTCTGGTTCGTGGCGTGAACCCCGTTTGGTGGGCGTGGAACGGACAGAGTGCGTGGTTTGACGGGGGGGAGCCCGGCCGTAGTGCGGTCGAAGAATCTCGTGGACTTGGGCGGGGGTGAAACCCGTGGTCACTCCGGCTCCTTCCGAGCGCGGGATATACGGGTTGCGAGATCTGGACATGAGCGCATACCCGCCTGAGCCGGCGCAGCGACACCCGACCGTTCCAGCGGACCGGCGTCTGGGGTCCGTAGTGATCCCGGCCCATAACGAGGAGTTTGTCATCGGCCGTTGCCTCGACGCCCTCTCCGCCGGCGTGACGCCGGGCGAGGTCGAGGTGGTCGTGGTGTGTAACGGGTGCACCGACAGGACGGCCTCAGTGGCTCGTCAATCGGGTCATTCAATCACGGTCCTGGAACTCGAAGGTCGATCGAAGATCGAAGCCTTGCGAGCCGGTAGAGCGGGCCGTCAGCGCCCTTCCCCGGCTCTTTCTCGACGCGGACGTGGTGTTGAGCGGCCAGGCCGCGAAGGCTTTGTTGACCCGCTTGGCGGAGCCATCGGTTGTCGCGGCCAGACCGCCAATTCGTTACGACGCTTCGGCCAGTTGCTGGCTCGTCCAGCGCTTTTACGCGGCCCGCGCGCAGCTTCCCAACGTCCTGGGTTCTCTGTGGGGCGCCGGCGTCTATGGCCTGTCGGCTGCAGGGCGTTTGCGGTTCCAGGACTTTCCGCAGGTCGTGGCCGAGGATCTGTTCGTGGACAGGCTCTTCACCACAGAAGAGGTCGAGATTCTCCCGATCGAGCCGGTGACCGTCACCTGTCCTCGGACGGTGCGAGGGCTCCTGCGTGTTCTGAAACGCACTTACCGGGGCAACGCGGCCCTGACCGGGGTGCCGGGCCCCCCCCGACCGGGTACGCAGGCGACAATCCGGGAGCTTGCTCGGCTGGCGCGATGCGGACTCCCGTCGCTCCGCGACGCGATCGTCTACGGTTCGTTCGTGACCCTGGGCCGCGCCGCCGCGCAATTCGGGCCGAGCCACATCGGGATGTGGGAGCGCGATGAGACCTCACGCTGACGCCTCGGCCAGAACCTTCAAGCCCGAAGGCCTATGTTTCGGGAAGCGTCATGCCCGAAGACTTCTCGCTTCTGAAGGCTGAGGAGATCGAAGCATTGGGGCACAGTGCAGTCGACACTCGCCGACTATTCGGACTTGACTTCGTCTGTGACTTCGATTTCGAGCTCACGGTCGAACGCATACTCGGTCCGCAGCCCGAGGACGGCCATCTGCCGCTTGTGGTAACGCCAAACGTCGACCAGGTGGTCCGGCTGGCGCAGCCCCGCCACTCTCAGCTCGCGGCTGCGCTCGCCCGGGCGCGGGTCGTTCTGCCCGACGGGCAGCCCATCATCTGGGTGAGCCGCCTGCTCGGCCGCCCGCTTGCCGCTCGTCTGCCGGGGAGCACGCTGTTCCCCCTGGTGTGGCGCCGGCTCAGCGACGAGCAGCGCCCGACTCTGGTGATCGCGCCGTCCTCGGAGGTGGCCGATGGCTTGCGAAGTGAGCACGCTGAGCTCGCCACGTTCGTGGCACCGTTCTTCGACGCTGACGACGAGAAGGCTGTCGCTGACGTGGTGGCCAGTTGCCTGCAATGCATCGAGTTCAAAAAGCCGGAGTTCGTCTTCATCGGCGTCGGGTTTCCAAAGCAAGAGCTGCTGGCCCTCGGGATCATGAAGGCGCTGGCCGGCGCCGGGAGATCGATGCCGCTGTTCCTGCTCCTCGGCGGGAGCTTCGACATGCATCTCGGTCGAATTTCGCGAGCGCCGGCGTGGATGCAGCGCTCCGGTCTGGAGTGGTTCTATCGGTTGAGTCGGGAGCCGCGCCGCCTTTGGCGCCGGTACCTCGTCACGGACCTGGCCTTCGTCGCGCTCGTGGTGGCCGAGCTGAAAGCCGCCCGACGCCCCGAGCCGAACTCCATGAGGAATTGAGAGGAGGTTGGTTGCTCCCTCGATCGAAAGCGGGACAGTGTTCCCAGGGAGCGCGCTCGGCGACCTGCTACTCCTTCCCACCGCGTGCAGTCACGCTGGACGCGGTCGCACCAAGCCGAGATTGAGCTGTCTCCCGCGCGGATAGAGCCAGAGTGTCAGCTGGTGATCCGGTAGATGTGTACCGCGTTCGCGTCGGCGAATGAATCTGTGAACTGCCTGGTCGTGACCAGCCGAACACGGTCCTCGTATAACACCTCTACGGTCGATCCCGCCGCGACGGTGAAAATCGCCGTGGTAGCTCCCCCGGTGGACCCGGCGAACACATACCACGTCTCATCGGGCCCACGCTTTGCCATCACGCGCACGCCGCCAGAAACCGTTACATAGCGGTCGGCAAACGGTGAGTTGAGCACCGGCGCAAGTTCGGTGATCTGTCGGTTGACCTCGGCCACGGTGGCGCGAACGGAGGCGTAGCAGGAGTCGCGCAGGATGTGTTGCGTTTGGCAGGACCCGCCGAAGCTGTGGTTGAAGTAGATGATACCGCGGGCGCCGGCAATGATCGAGTGCCATACGGCGGACCGGATCTGGGCAGACTGGATCGTCGGAAAGTTGTGCTCGGTGGACGGGTGACCGGCCTCCACGAAAGCCCACACGGGCTGGCGCCGGCCGTCCACGGCGTCGAGTCGCCTCATCTTGTCGACCTGCCGCCCGTACTGTGCTCCAGACCGGCAGGCCGGGTCGGTGCCGGCCACGCATTCGTGGTTGTCGGTAAACCAGTACACGTCACTTGACACAAAGTCCTGAAATAGATTCACGAACACCTGAGCTGCCTTGTCGGACTGCCAAATGATGACGCCCTTGCCATAGTTCGAATACCGGGGTTTTCCGTCGTTGGGTAGCGTACTATTGATCGTTCGCTGCACTGTGTAGCCGCATCGACCGCCACTGGTATTGGGCGGAATGCAATGATTCCAAGCCAGCACACCGTCCCAGGCATCCCAGCCAGGGCCAAAGACCATGTCGGCTTCGTCTGAGACGACCCAGCCAGTGATGGCCTGGTGGGAGACACCCAGCCATTCATTTGACTGCGCGAGCGTGTACATTCCCGCCGCCGCGACGAGGTCGAGATTCGAATTGCGCGTGATGACCACATAGGTGTTGAGCCCGGCCGCCTTGTCTAGGTCGACGTCGCGCTGCTCGACGACGCTTTCGAACCACACGCCGATCGGAAAGAAGGACGGGTTCGTGGGGAACGTATTCGGCCACCGCGAGAAGTAGCCTAGACCTCCGTCGATGTCGCGCAGCGTCACCCCGGGTGGCAATGGGCCTCCCGCATCACCAGAGCCGATCCGCGGGTCGCTTGGAGCGGCTGGGGGGCTCAACTGTTGTGCGACGGGACCGCTGCTGCCAAGACATTGAACGACGAACAGCCCAGCCAGTAGGCGGCAGCTAAACCGTCGCGACAACAGTCGGTGGAAGCGCGCTTTGATCAACGTCCAGTCCTCCAATCGGGGTCGGGCGCACCTGCAGTTCGACCAAGGGACCTATCAGGAGCGACGTATCAGGAGGTCGTGCAGGAGCATCACTCGTGACGCAGAGCGGCCGCTCGATGCTTCACCACCAACGACGCGAAGGCTGTAAACCTTGGTCTCTCATCGCGTCTGACACCCGCCGTGGGCGAGCCCCTCATATCTCGCATCGCCCGGATGCACCGCGCTGGTCGCCCACCCAGGGTCTCTCGCGCTGAATCGTGCCTCTCTCCGAAAATGAGCGCATCTGCAGCTCGCCAGCCTCGTTGCCGGTCTCGACGAAGTCGTCGAAATGAAGTCCTGTTACCTCCGCGCGATCTGACGACACTTCGACTACCCAACTGCGCTCGCTCTGGACGAAAGCTGGCTGCCGGGCCGCTTAGAGTGGTCGCTGGCTTGTGGTTGGTGTGGGAGAATCCGATAAATCTGTCGACGCCCCGTAGGTGGAAGCCGGAGCCTCTTCAGACGAGCGGATTGTCAAGCTCCGCAGAATGTCCAAGTACAACGATTTCTGGGCCATCACGAACAGGAGCACCCACGCGTAAACGATGAGAAAAACAACGCCGCCCAGCAGAAGCCTCGTGAGGGGCGACAGTGAAGCACCTAGGAAGAATATGGTCGCGAAGGCAGCTGACGCACCCGCGAACCCCGAGAGCAGCGGCCGGCCCACCACGCTCAGCACGTCCCGGTAAGAGACCACGGTGTCACGAAACACCCACAGCAGATGCGGGATGACCCATAGGGTCATCGCTGCTGAAAAACCGAGCGCGACGCCTTCCGGTCCGTACGGCAGGCCGAGCACGCAGCCGGTCATCACCAAGGGCGCGATGACGAGCGCAAGCTTCAAGCTCCGCCCAACCATTCCCAGCGAGACCAGCAGCCAACCTGTGGGGTTGATCAGGGCGAAGGCCAAGATGGTCGGCGTCAGGAAGCGGAAGACCGGGACCGCGTCCTTCCATTTTGGTCCAAGCATCACGAAAATCAATTCTTCGGCGAAGAGAGCGCAGACGACAGCTATGGGTATCGTGACGGCGAGGATAAGCGCGTAGGCCTTGAGGAAATAACTTCTGAACCTCTTGGGGTCATCCTGGACGCGCGACAGCACCGGAAAGGTCACAGCGCCCACCGCGAGATTGAGGTTCTCGGTCGGGAGATTGATCAGTTGGTACGCCCTCCCGTAGATTCCCGTGATCTCGGCCCCCCAGAAACGCCCCAACAGGACCTTATCAAGATTGTAGGCGACGTAGACAACCAAGCTGTTCAGCGTGACGATGCCTCCAAAGCGTATCATCGAACCCATTCCGGTGCCGCGACGGGGCCGTCCAGGAATCCAGCCGGCAAAGAGCCAGGTGAAAAGTGTGGATACGAAAGGCACGGTGACAGACCACGCAACCAGAGCCCAATATCCGTGCCCTCGCAAAGCCATGACGACACTGACCACGCTGCTTGCGAGCAAGGACAGGATCTCGATGATCGCCAGAGCGGTGAAGCGCAATCGGCGCTGGAGGAGAGCCGAATGTTGCACGCTCGCGGCGCTGAAGAGGAATCCAAGCGCCAATACGACGGTGACCATGAAGAGTCGCGGCTCGTGATAGAAGGCGACCACAAGTGGAGCAACGGCAAGGGATACGAGACCAAGCATCGCGCCCACGAACACGTTAATCCAGAAGAGCGTTGACATCTGATCGTTGCTGATGGTGGCGCGCTGGACCGAGGCGGTAGACAGACCAAACTCCCGGAAGTAACTCAGGATGCCGGTGACCGCAGTGACCATGCCCACGAGGCCGAAGTCGGTAGGCTGGAGAACACGAGCCAGAACCATAAGCGATGCGATCCGCAAGAGAAAATTAGCCGCCTGGGCGCATAGTTTTGCCAGCCCACCGCGGATCGCCCGCTCCTTCAGGTCCCTCATCGCCTTTTCACCTGCTCACCCGAGCAGTGCTCTGACGTAGCCTGCCATTCTTTGAACCCCACCCTCGCAGGGAGCCGGTTCCACAGCGCACGTCATCGGTGTTTGCGTGCGGCGAGGGGGCCGACCCGATTGAGCGGCAGACTATGCCGGCATGGCCCTCGGCCGTGCGCAGGCGGCCGCGCCGATAGCCGTTGCGGTAGCCGTCGCCCGGCGCGGCCCCGGTCACGTAGTACTCCCAGCCCACGGCCTCACCTCGGCTTCCAGCCCTTCCTCCACGATCTTGCGAGACCGCCAGCTTGAGCTGTGCAGCCGCGGGCGTCGCCGTCTCCCACGCCCGGGGTCAGCAGCTCATCGAGCTTCTGGCTCGTCCGCTCCGATGCCGGGATTCTCGTGGGCACGCCGATGCCTCCTCTTGCCGTCGGCACCAACCGGCGACCTTGGGTTTCGCGACACCAGCAAGAGTGCATCCCCGTCTCGCTTCCCGCAACTATAGGATTTCACCCAACAGCACCAGCGGATTAGAGCGATAATCTTTGGATCCGGTCGGAAGTGTGCTCGGGTCAACCGTTGTGTGAGTCAACCGTGGGGGAGGGAGCACCGTGGGACGGCGCCTACGTCATTTGATAACTGACCCGGCAGAGCAACGGTCCATCGGGACTACCCTGCGAAGGAAACGGTGGGAAGTGCTTCGCCGGCGCTTCCCCGATTTCGCGAAGATGCGTTGTGCTTGACCTCGGTGGCACGGTCGTGCACTGGGAGACCAGTCCAATCTGTCCCCGATCAGTGGTCGTGGTCAACCTGCTTCCCGAGTCAAGTGATATCGACTCGATCACGGCCGTGCAGGGCGACGCCTGTGACCCGCCCACCGTGGTGCGGGACGCAGAGTTCGATCTGGTCTATTCCAATTCCCTGATCGAGCATGTGGGCGGCTACGCCCGCTGCCGTGACTTCGCGGCCGTGGTCCACGCCATGGCGTCACACCACTGGGTGCAGACCCCGTATCGCTACTTCCCGATCGAACCGCACCGGCTCTTTCCAGGCCTGCAGTTCCTGCCGCAGCGCGCCCGCGCGTGGGCAATCCGGCACTGGCCGCTGTCGCCTGCGTCGCCCAATCCGGAACAGGCTCTTCGGGATGTCCTCGAGGTCGAGCTGCTGTCGAAGACGGAAATGAAGTACTATTTTCCTCGCTCCGAACTCCTTGAGGAACGAGTGCTGGGGTTGACGAAGTCGCTTATCGCGGTCGTCTGACGGAAGCGAAAGAGCGTCGGTCAACAGAAGGCCCGGACGCTGTGTACCAAGTCAACTTCTTCGAACCAAGACCATGAGCGAGATGACTGACGCTGCAGTCAGAGACTCGGTCCTGCCATCTTATGTGACCAAGGGCCGGCGACACCTACACCGGGCTCGAAGAGGCGCGCCCGCACATCAACACTTTCATCGACCAGATCTACAATAGGCAACGCGTTCACTCGGCGCTGGCTATCTGTCGCCGCGTGAGTTCGCGGTCTCGCGGTCAACTGCCGTGATCGGCGCCGCTCATGGCCGCGGTTGCCGGCGTCGAGGATCACTCGTTTCTCTGGGCCATGTGAGGGGTAGGATTTCGTTGGACACCTCACTGGAGGGCATGATGGGCCTCCAAGGAGGGAGCCATGAGCAAACGCAAGAAGGCGAGGCAGGTCCTGGCCGGGGCGGCGGCGGCCGCGGGCGCTGACAACGGACGGGAGCCGGGGCGCTTTTCGGCGCGGCGGAAGACGGAGACGATCCTGCGCCTGCTGCGGGGCGAGGCGCTCGACGGCGTGGCGCGCGAGCTCGGGGTGACGGCGGCGACGCTGGCGCAGTGGCGGGAGCAGTTCCTGGCGGGGGGGCAGAGCGCGCTGAAGAGCCGGCCGGCCGACGAGCGGGATGACGAGATCCAGCGGCTGCGGGCCAAGGTCGGCGAGATCACGATGAACAACGAGCTGCTCCTGGATCGGTGCCATCGGCTGGAGGGCGGCCTCCCTTTGGCGTGGCGGAGGCGGAGCGAATGAGCCAGACCCGCTCCCCCTCCACGCAGCAGGTCTACGGTCTGGCGCGGGTGTGCCGGGTGTGGGAGGTGGCGCGCTCGACGGTGTACGCCACGAAGGGCCGGGCGGCGGGGCCGGCGACGGCCCCGGGGCGGCGCGGCCCGAAGCCGCGGTGGAGCGACGAGACGTTGCTGAGCGAGATCCGGGCCGTGCTGGCGGCCGCGGTGTTTCTGGGGGAGGGGCATCGCAAGGTCTGGGCGCGGCTGCGGTGGCAGGGGGTGCGGACGTCGAAGGCCCGGGTGCTGCGGCTGATGCGGGAGGCGCACCTGCTGGCGCCCACGCGTGTGGGCCACGCCCACGGGCCGAAGGCGCACGACGGGACGATCACCACGGAGCAGCCGGATCAGATGTGGGGGATGGATGCGACGAGTTGTCTGACCCGCGAGGGGACGGCCACAGTCTTCGTGGTGGTGGATCACTGCGCGGCCGAGTGCATCGGGCTGCACGCGGCCAAGCCGGGGACCCGGTTCGAGGCGGTGGAGCCGCTGCGGCAGGGGATCCACGCCCTGTTCGGCGGCTACGAGGCCGGCATCGCGGGCGGGCTGCAGGCGCGGCACGATCACGGCAGCGAGTACATGAGCGACTACTTCCAAGATGAGCTGAAGTTCCTGGGCATCGTGTCCAGCCCGGCGTTCGTGCGCGAGCCGGAAGGCAACGGCGTGGCGGAGCGGTTCATCCGCACGCTCAAGGAGCAGCTGCTCTGGGTCCGGAGCTTCGACACCGTGGAGGAGTTGCGCCACGCGCTCCTCGAGTTCAAGGCGCGGTACAACCGCGCGTGGCTCTGCGAACGCCACGGGCATCAGACGCCGGCGCAGGTGCGCGCCCAGCTCCTGCCGAGGGCCGCGTGAGGCTGCGGGGGCCCGCCCGACCGGAACGCGAGGGCCGTAGAGGCGCTACAAGGGGCCTTGGAGAGGAGGGCCGCTATCTCGGTATCCCCCCCACGGCGCCCGATCGAGTCAGTTACCACCACTCCACTCACAGAAGGGAACAAAATGGGGAATCTACGATGGCTGGTCGTGGCGGCGGCACTCGCCCAAGCGGGTGCTCCACAGGTCGCACTCGCTCAAGCGGGCGCCCCAGCGGCGCCGACGAATCTCCGGATTGTCACCAGCGCGCCGCCGCCTGGAGTGACGTACCGCGCGCCGGATGGCGGGACGGATTACTTCGCGCGGTTCAGCGGCGGCACCATCCCGTCGTCGCCATCGTTCTTTCCGCTCGCCGTCTGGTTCGAGAGCGTCATCAGTCAGTCCGACATAGATTTGGACAAGGGGGCGGGCCTCAATACCTACGTGGTGCTGACCGTCAACTCGGATGCGGCGCTCGTGGCCTCGAACGGCATGTATTTTTTTGCGCATCAGGGGGCGTGGAAGGCGAAATTGCCGTTTGCGCGCGCGGGGTGGGAGTTGGACGACGAAGTGGACATGATTTACGGCGCGCCGAGTGGATTCACGCACCTGAGCACGATTCTGTCGTCGCTCCCTGCCGACAACAAACCGCGCTATGCCAACTATGGGAAGGGCGTCATGGCCTGGCTGGATGATGTCGACGCCACGCAGTTTGTCAACGCCTACACGCATGTCACCTCGGCCGACTTTTACTTTTGGACGGACCTCAATATCTGTGAGGAGCAAGAAGGGGGATGGTTCTATAAACACTTGGGCATCCCCGGCTTCAGCCCCCCGCGCGCCCTCACCACGGCAGAGTGTCGCGCGGCCTGGAACTATGGATATGTGATCGACCGCCTGCGCCAACTGGATGGCATGGCCGGGGGTACGGGTCCGACCCAACGCCGGCCGATGTGGGGGTTTGTCGAGCTTGGGAACCCCTGGAGCCAAAATGTGCCGAAGATTACCCCCGCACAGGTGCGAGCAGCCGTGTGGCACATGCTGATCGCGGAAGCGCGCGGCATCATCTACTTCAACCATACCTTCGGGGGAGCCTGCATTTCGCAGCATATCTTGCGCGATCCGTGTTATGCGACGATCCGGGCCGAGGTGACCACGATCAATCAGCGGATCGTGGCGTTGGCCCCCGTGCTTAATGCGGCCTTTGCTGATGGCTATGTCACGACCTCCAGCGGGGTCCGGGTGATGACCAAGTACGGGCCGGATGGCGCCTTCTATGTCTTCGCCGGATCCAAGCAGCATGCGTCACAGACCGTCACGTTTACGGTGGCGGCGGGCGCGACCGTGGAGGTGCTCTTTGAGAATCGAACGCTCACGATTACCGGTGGGAAGTTCAGTGACACGTTTGCTGACGGAAACGCCATACACATCTACCGGATCACCGGCGGGTGATGCAATCACGCTACGAACGCCGGGCAGCCTTCAGCTCGGTTGCCATCGAAGCCACGTCGCAGATGTCGTCCCCGATCCCCGCAGCGTTTGAGTTCTTGTAAGCATGTCGACGGGAACGCCGGTTCACCTTTACTCCGTGGATAAAGAGTCCAGCTGTGGCGCCTACTGAGATGACAACGACCTGCGTCTCCAGCGGCCGTGTCTTCACCGACGACCATGAGGTCGTCGACTGCGCCGCTATCATCGTGACCTACAACAGCGCGGCAGACATCGGCGGCCTGCTGGACTCACTCCCTGCTGCCGCGGCGGGCCTGCGGATTCGGGCCGTGGTGGTCGACAACGACTCTTCTGACGACATCGCGTCCATAGTCGCGCGTTTCCCCGGCGTGCTCTTCGTGCCCGCGGGCGGAAACCTGGGCTACGCTGGCGGGCTCAACCTCGGCCGCCGATACTGCCGGCAGAGCCGCTCCGTCCTCGTGCTCAATCCCGATCTGGTGCTCGCACCCGGCAGCATCCGAGCGCTCCTTGCCGCACTGGCGCGACACGGCACCGGCGCCGCAGTGCCACGCATGCTCAACGAGGACGGCCATCTCTTCCCCTCTCTTCGCCGGGAGCCATCCCTTACCCGCGCACTTGGCGATGGGCTGTTCGGCAAGGCGTGGCCGAACCGGCCGGCGTGGCTATCCGAGATGGTCTGGACGCGTGAAGCCTACGAGTCCGAAGGCCCGGTCCAGTGGGCGACTGGCGCCGCGCTGCTCGTGTCGGCCGCGGCCGACGCCGCCGTCGGGGCCTGGGACGATGCGCGGTTCTTCCTCTACTCGGAGGAGACCGACTACTGCCGACGACTGCGAGAGGGCGGGCACAGTATCCACTACGTGCCGGAGGCGACCGTTGTGCACCGCGGCGGTGGCTCCGGCATCAGCGTCGATCTAGCGGCGTTGAGTGCGGTCAACCGGATCCGCTACTTCCGCAAGTACCACGGTCGGCTGGCCAGTGCGGTGTTTCGTGCCGCGGTGATCCTAACCGAGCTCCTGCGGGTGCACCGTCCCGGCAATCGCCGGGCCCTGTGGGTGCTGCTGTCGGCGCATCGTTGGTCACGACTGCCGGGGCAGCGTGTGTAGTCCCGGAAATTGTCCGCCAAGCCTATGGTTTATGGCCACTTCACGGTGGTAGTGTCATCGTGCTGTCCGGCTTTTCGCTCGCTCTCTCAAACTGGCGCTGGCGGTGCCGGCGACGCTGGTGGTCGGGCGGCTATTCGCGGCCGTATTCGAGCTGCGGTTCACAAGGCACAGAACGCGGGCAGCTCTTCGGGCGGCGGCTCGTGTCTGACTCGCCGGACGGCGAGATTGCGACCATGAGTTGCGGAACGGAGCTCCTTACTCGGAACCGCGTTGACCCAGGACCGGCCGAGGGTGGCACGGGCCGCCGCGACTTCCCGGCTTGGCAGGTTGAGGTAGCAGCGGGCGTCTGCAGTGCCGACTCTACGGAGCGTGCCGGCAACCTCCACAACTTGTAGCGGCCCGAACGTCGCGCCCGTCAGACTCGTCGCCCGCGCGTCACCCGGTGATTCCTGTTAGATGTTCGCGTTCGCGTCGACGAACGAATCCGTGAACTGACGGTTTGTGAGGGTTCGAGTCCGGCCCTCGTACAACACCTCCACGCTCGATCCCGCCGCGACGGTGAAGGTCGCCGTGGTGGCGCCTCCCGTCCATCCAGCGAACACGTAACAGGCTCCGTCGGGACCGCGCTTGGCGATCGCCCGCCCGCCGCGCGAGACCGTCCATACCCGTCGGCGAACGGCGAATTGAGCACCGTCGCGAGCTGGGTGATCTGCGGGTTGAACCCGCCCAGACGGTCACCGCTGCTGGAAGATGCGTATGTAGTCGACCTCCAGCTGATGGACCAGGGTCTGACTCGACAAGACCGACCCCCAATCGCGTTCCCATTGGTTGTCGATCATCATGTGCAAGATGAGCTGCATGGGACCGCTCTCGATGGTGCTGGAATTGCCATTGAACTGCCCGCACTTGACTCCGTCGATGTACCAGGCGATGTGCGTGGGCTGCCAGTCCAGGCCGAATCTGACGAAATCCGTTGAGTAATTTCGTACCGGGCACGCTCCGTTGTTGTGCAAGCCATTGTTGGGAGTGTAGGAGCTAGCGCGACCGTTGTAGTGATAGTGCATGAAGATCGTGTCAGGAAAGCCGCCGAGTATCTCGACGATATCGATTTCCGTAGCGTAGTTGAAGCTCGGATTGGTCGGGAGCATCCAGAAGGCCGTGAAGAATCCCGGCGTCCCCGGGAACTTCATCCGCGCTTCGATGTAGCCGTACGTGAACGGAAACAGGTAAGGGGAGCCGTTGTCGGCTCGGGGCCGGGCCGTCGATACCAGCCCTGCCTTGTAGGTGCACACGCCTTGGTAGCACGCATTGTTGGGATAAGGCGGCGAGAGAGGCTCAGCCACGAGCTTGGCCGTGCCGTTGCTTATGCGCACCTGCGATGGCAGATAGCGTTCTTTGCCCGAGTTGAATGATGCCGTGCAGTCGCCGAAGTTCCAGTCGAAGCACGGTGTGAGCTTCGTGGTGTCGAGCGTGGTGCCATTGAATTCTTCGAAGTATGTGACGGCCCATTGCTTGCCACTGGCGACCGGTGCTGGGGGCAACGGGAAGCAGTTCGGAGGAGCGCCGATCTGGCCCGTGGGACAGGCGCCGCCGCTGACTGTGAGGTTCGTCGGGGCGTTCGGCACGGTCAACTGCGCGAGCGCGGTGCCGCCGCCGACGCACAGAACTGTGAACAGCCCGATCAACAGATGGGAGAGACGCCAGCGGGGAAACAGTTGGTGGCGGCGAATTCGTAAAAGCATTGAACCTCCGCAGTCACGTGTTGGCGATGTGCAACCCGGTCGGCTGCGCAACGTGGCGCACGACCCCGGGCAAGCTGGACTGGCTGCGTGCGCTTACCCTCGCTTCCCACCTCTTTTCCTGACTTCTCGTCGATCGATCGGGCGGGCTGGGCGGTCCAGCCGTTGGCCCGCGCGCGTGGCCTCTGGACACCGACGAGACACCTACCTCTGTGTGGTCGCGGCGACGATCCGAGAATAGCTGCCGAGGTTTCCGGCAGCGTCGGTCGCCCGGACGCGGTAGCGATAGCGGGTGTTCGGCGAGAGCCCCGTGTTGCTGTAACTCGTGCCGGACGGCGCCGCGATCTGGACGAAGTTCGAGCATTTCCGGCCCTGGCAGCGTTCCACGCGATAGGCGGTCACGCCCACGGCGTCGGTGGAGGCGGTCCAGTTCAGGTCGATCCGGCTGCTGCTCACCGCGGTGGCCACGAGCCCGCCGACCTTCGTCGGCGGTGTGGTGTCGCCGGGGCTCGTGGCCGCAAAAGCGGCCGTGACGGTCACGGGGGTATTACCCGCGATCGTGCACGGCGCGGTGCCCGAGCAGCCGGCGGTCCAGCCGCTGAAGGTCGAGCCAACCGACGGAGTTGCCGTGAGGGTGACAATCGTACCGGCGGCGAAGCTCTCGAAGCAGTCGCTGCCGCAAGAGATTCCGGCGGGACTGCTGGTCACCGTCCCGGATCCGGTGCCCATCTTGGTCACGGTGACAACAGGGCCAGTGGGAGGGGGAGCCGCAAAAGCGGCCGTGACGGTCACGGGGGTATTACCCGCGATCGTGCACGGCGCGGTGCCCGAGCAGCCGGCGGTCCAGCCGCTGAAGGTCGAGCCAGCCGACGGAGTTGCCGTGAGGGTGACAGTCGTACCGGCGGCGAAGCTCTCGAAGCAGTCGCTGCCGCAAGAGATTCCGGCGGGACTGCTGGTCACCGTCCCGGATCCGGTGCCCATCCTGGTCACAGTGACAAGAGGGCCAGTGGGGCCGGCCGAGGAGCCACAGGCTTCGTTCGAGTAAGCCGAATCGCCCGCGGAGTTGAAAGCCCGGACCCGGTAGCAATACGTCGTGCCCGCGTCCACCGTGTCCTGATGCGTCGTGACCCCGGCACCGGTCGTCCCGATCTGCGAGTAGGCTCCGGCGCTCACCAGCCTGCGCTCTATCTTGAAGCCGGCGGTGCCAGCGGAGTTGTCATCCCAGGTCAGCGTGAGCTGATCTGCACTGGCCGTGGCGACGACGAGGACGGTGACGGCGAAAAGCACCGCCACTCCGAGAAGCTTCCGGGCAGCCGGCTTCGGGGCGCACGCAAACACATACGATGGCACAGTCGCCTCCCTGAGTCATTGGGGAACAACTTACCGCCCGCGGCCGCGGGCCACTCGAGGAGGCAACGAACGTGCCAGCGCCCCGCGTGGGTGCCAGAGTGGCGGCGTCCCGAATGACTGAAGGCCTTTCAGGGAAGGAGAGTTCGCTGTGCGGACAGCGTTTGCGGTGCGGCCCATCCGCGGAGCGTCAAGGCGCCGACGAACACGTGCCCGGCGGTGTCACAGGGAAGAAACGTCTGACGTGGTCGTGCAGATGCTTGTGCAGTGTGTCAGTTCTGCATGGGTGATGCCTCGGGCGTTCCACGCCCTCGCCCGATCCGGGAGAGCCGTCCAGTCTTCCAGCCGGAACGGACAGAAGAGTACGCGTAGTCGTAGTAGCGGGAGGTGGCCGTCGGTCGCTCGCTGTTGTTGAAGAGCAAACCCACGACCTTGTCCGGCTCGACCATGTTCAGTGCGTCGGCGAGGAGCCGTCGCGACGTCTGGTGGCACCTCACGACGATCAGGTAGCCATCCACCCAGCGCCCGAGGATGCGCGAGTCCAGCACGGGCACGAGCGGTGGGGTGTCGAGCACGACGTAGTCGAAGCGGCTCCGGGCCTCGGCGAGGATCTCGCCCATCCGCGGCGCCTGGAAGAGCTCATAGGAGTTCGGCGACGGGGAGCCGGCCGCGATCACGGCCAGATTGAACGGCGGCCGCGCGCGAACGGCGTCGTCGAATGAGAGGCTCGGGTCGAGCACGAGGTCCGCCAGCGCTGGCCCGTCCGGCTCAACGAGCCCGAGTCGCCTCGCGATCGCCGGGCGCCGCAGGTCCGCGTCGATCAGCAGGATGCGCACGCCCGGAGCCTGCGCCAACGCCCCGGCGAGGTTGATCGCCGTGGTCGTCTTTCCATCGCCGACCGTCGGGCTCGTGACCGCCACCGCCGAGAGCCCGGATCGCTTGTGTGCCTGCTCCACGGCGTGCCGCAGCGCCCGGTACTGTTCGGCCTCGACCGCGTTCGGGATGAGCAGGCTCACCAGGTGGTCATCGATCCCGACGGGGGAGGTCGACGCCTCGCGCCCACTCGTCGGGATAGGGGGCGATGGAGTGGGCGGGGAAGCCGGCGAGACGGCGGAGGGCCGAGGAGACAGCGCGCGGAGTGCGCGGTCGCGTTCGGCTTGCTCGAGGGCCTTGGAGAACTTGCTCATCGCAGCATCGCTCCTCGCAGGATTCGGGTCCACTCGGTCGCGCCCGGCGCACCGAGGTGTTCCAGCAAACCCGGATTGAACATCTCGGCCGCGCCGGCCGCGACGACCAAGCCCGCCAGAACGAGGGCGATGCTCGCGGCGAGGTGGGGGATCCGCTGGCGCAAGAGCGCGTGGATGCCCTGGAGTCGCCGCGGACGGTCCTCGAGATACGCGATCGCCTCCTCCACGATGTCGCGGTCGATCCGTCGTCGCTGGTCGGCGTAGCCGATCACCAGGCAGTGATCGCACACGATGTTGATCAAGCGGGGTATCCCGCCCGTGTAGCCGGCGATGCGCGCGAGTGCCCGTTCGGTGAAGAGTCCGAGATCGGCGGCGCGGGCGATGCGGAGGCGCGCGCGGATGTAGTCGCGGGTCTCGTTGCCCGTCAGCGGAGGGATCTCGCAGCGCAGGGCGATCCGCTGCTTGAGCTGCCGCAGCTCCGGCAACTCCAGCTTGGAGCGGATCTCGGTTTGTCCCACGAGCACGATCTGGAGCAGCTTCTCCGAGGCGGTCTCGAAGTTGGACAGCAGGCGGATCTGTTCGAGGGTCTGCGGCGTGAGGTTTTGCGCCTCGTCCACTATGAGGACGGTCTGGAGGCCCGCGCGGCCGCGCTCGGCCAGGAAGCTGTTGAAGGCGAACAGGCGCTGGGCCGGTGAGTGGTCGGCCTTCAAGATCCCGAAACTCTCCAGAGCGTACTCGAAGATCTGGTCGAAGGGCAGCATGGTGTTGAATACGTATGCCACGGCGGCCGTGCTGTCCAGCCGCTTGAGCAGCGACTGCACGAGCGTCGTCTTGCCCATTCCGACCTCGCCCGACAGCAGCATAAAGCCCTTGCGCTCCTCCAGGCCGTACTTGAGCTGTGCGAGCGCCTCGCGGTGTCCGGGAGCCATGTAGAGGAAGTGCGGGTCCGGGGTCGTCTGGAACGGCTTCTCGGCGAGGCCATAGAAGGTGAGGTCCATCATTGAGCCTCCACGCTGCGCCGCAGCCGTCTCCAGGCAGGACCGGTGCGGTCAGCAGGCGCCGGGCACGCCGTCGTCACGGACGCCAATGGGACGAACGCGCGCCGGGCACCAGCGCGGCATCTTTGATCTTGTAGAGGAGCGCGCGGTAGCTGATGCCGAGGAGCTTCGCGGTCTTGACGCGGTTCCAGTGCGTCTCCTCGAGCCCGTCGAGAATGGCCGCTCGCTCCGCCGCGAGTGCCGCGTGGCGGCCGATCTCCCGGAGGGAGACGGAGGTGCGGGCCGGTCCAGAGGGAGTGGTTTCCGCGGCCGGAGCGGCGCTGGTTTCCGAGCCATGGGTTCCGAGCACGATCGTCCGCTTCACGATGTTCTCGAGCTCGCGCACGTTGCCGGGTAAACGGTGGCGGAGGAGCTGGTGGAGCAACTCCGGCGGGGCCGCCATGCCCTCGCGTCCGAACATCCGGCCGAAGCGCTCGAAGAAGTACTCGACGAGGACCGGAATCTCCTCCGGTCGCTCCCGGAGCGGCGGCACGGTGATCTGGATCACGTTGAGCCGGTAGTAGAGGTCCTCGCGGAAGCGGCCGGCCGCGACCGCGGCCTCCAGGTCCCGGTTGGTGGCGGCGAGGACCCGGACGTCCACCTTGATGGTCGAGCGCCCGCCCACTCTGGAGAACTGGTCGTCCTGCAGCACGTGCAGGAGCTTGCCCTGCAGGGCGTGGGGGAGATCGCCGATCTCGTCGAGGAAGATGGTCCCGTGATCGGCGGCCTCGAATTTGCCGATCTTCTGCCGGTCGGCGCCGGTGAAGGCCCCCCGCTCGTGGCCGAACAGCTCGCTCTCCAGCAGGTCACGCGGGACCGCGGCGCAGTTCACCTTGACGAACGGGCGGGTCTGGCGAGGGGAGAGCGCGTGGATCGCGCGGGCGACGACGTCCTTCCCCACGCCCGTCTCGCCGCCGATGAGGACGGTCACATCCACGCGAGCGGCCTGATCGATGATCCTCCGGACGCCATGCATCCGCTGACTTCGCCAGAGTCCCATCTCCTTGTGCAGGCGGCCGAGCTCGTTTTCCACGGCCGGCCGACCGCAGCGCCGCCGAGGTCGCGCCAGCGCACTCTTGATCGTGCTCTCCAGGTCCTCGGGGGTGAACGGTCGCGGCAGGATGTCGTGTGCTCCCAGGGCGCTGGCCTCGGTCGTCCCCTCCAGGCCGTGCCGACCGGCAAGAACGATGATCGGGCCGGGATGCCCCCCCTGATCCCACAAGCGGCGGAGCAGATCGGGGCTGTCGGCTTGGGCACTGCTCAAGTCCAGCATCGTGACCGCGAAGTCGCCGCGGTTCACCTCGACTAGCGCTTCCCGGACGCCGCTGACCTCGGTCGTGGCGAAGCCGAGCTCTGCCAGCTGCCGAGACAGCTGATGCCGGGTCGCTGCTTCCGAAGAGATGGTCAAGATGGACCGACCGCGATTCGATTCCTCTGGCATGCCCTCGTCTCCTGTGACAACGACGCTTCCGAAAAGGACGCCTTCGCAGCTCCCGCCTCCCTGGTGAGGCACGAGGCGATGCTCGGCGATCCAGGACCGGTCCATCTGCTGGCCTGTGCGCGGTTCCTTTCAAGGCAAGGCTTCCCGGGTGCGCAACACGCGCCGGGAATGGTCGTGGCCGCGACGCCGCGCGCCCCCCGTTTCCTCCGTAAGTCCCCGTCCCGCGCGGAGTAGACCTCTCGTCCGGGTAAGGGGCTACTTCGTCTTGACTCGCAGCGTGGGTATCAGGAGGCACGAACCGTACCAGATTACCCCTACAAGCTTGGTAACCGCGGATCCTCGATCTTCAGGTTCTTTGCAGAATAGACGTGAGCTCCGTGCAAGGTCGCGCGACAGTTGCATATTGTGAGTCGGCCGTTGCAGAACGACTGAAAGGGAAATCCCCTTGTTGCGGCGGACTACGCGTTGCGATGGGCAAGCGACACTATTTGTCGGGTTTTAACACGGGACAGGGCCTCAGAAGATGACCGCGCCGTCGACTCGTGTTAAAGACCCATAGAATTCACCGACTTACATAAAGGATCACGGTCGTCCGCAGTGGTTCGGTCCTTGCAACCGCCCACGGACCGAGATGTCGAATCCACTGTCGAAACCGACCCGCTCCGACATCCCGATTGCAGCTTTCGACTGTGAAAGGCTTTGCTAGATATTGCTCCGATTGACTGACGCCTAAGGCCGCGGGTAGGACTCGGCCCTCTGAATCCTGCCCTCCACCGTTGATCCGGAGGTGTTGCTTTGGCCAGCGCGCTGTCCGAACTGCCGGAGATGCTCCCCGAATTTCTGGGTGATTGCCCCGAGATTTTGGAGCTTCGCCGACAGGTCTCGAGGCTGCTGACCCGTACCGGGGCTGGCGGCCGTTTGCCTCCGATCCTGATCCTCGGCGAGACGGGGACCGGCAAGGGGCTGCTCGCCCGCTGCATCCACCGGGCAAGCCCCCGGCAAACGCGACCCTTCGTCGACGTGGACTGTGCGGCTATCCCGGACACTCTGCTGGAGGCCGAGCTGTTCGGCTTCGAGCGTGGGGCGTTCACCGACGCCCGGCAGGCCAAGCCCGGCCTCTTTCAGTCGGCCCATCTGGGGACGATCTTCCTCGACGAGGTCGGGCTCATGCCGCGGCCGCTTCAGAGCAAGCTCCTCAAGGTGGTCGAGCAGCGAGAGGTGCGCCGGCTCGGCGGCACGCGGAACACGCCTCTCGACGTGTGCATCATCTCCGCAACCAACGAGCAGCTCGTGACCGCGACCAGCGAAGGGCGGTTCCGCGAGGATCTGTACCATCGCCTCTCCGCGGTGACGCTGCATCTGCCACCCCTCCGCGAACGCGGGCCCGACATCCTGCTGCTGGCCGAGCGCTTCATCGCTCGAGCGTGTCTCGAGTACGGCCTGCCCCAGAAGCGGCTCGGCCTCGACGCCCGGGAAGCGATCCTCGCGTATCGGTGGCCGGGCAACCTGCGCGAGCTCCTGAACGTCGCCGATCGCGTGACGCTCCTGTCCGACGAGCCGGTGATCACCGCGGCGCGGCTCGACCTGCCGACGGGTGGCCATCGGGCAGGGCGAGGCTCCTTCGACGATACGCCCAGCCTCCGTGAGTCCTCCGTTGCGCTCGAGCGCGCCGAGCTCCTCGAAGCTTTGGAGCGCGCGGGCTGGCGACTGGCCGTGGCGGCGAGCCGACTTGGCCTACCACGCAACACGCTGCGGTACCGATTGGAGAAGCTCGGGATCTCGCTCGAGCGTAGCCGCCGCGAGGGAGCTAACCCGGCTCCTGCCGAACAGGCCGCGCCGGCCTCGCCGCGACGGGGCGACGTGGGACGCGTGCCTCGTCGGGTGGTGGCGCTGCGCGTCGGCCTCGATGGACTCCCGGATGATGTGTCGGAGCCGGCGCATGACTCCGTGGGAGAGGCCGCGCTCGCGCCGGGGCGGCCGATCGACCGCATCGCGGCCAGGCTCCGAAGCTTCGGGGCACGTACCCGGGTCGTGGGTGACTCGCAGGTCTCAGCCGTCTTCGGTCTCGATCCCGGGGAGGACGCGACCGGCCGCGCCGCGCTCGCCGGCCTCAGCATCCGGGAGACGGCGGCGCGGCTCGCGCCCGACGGAGGCAAGGGCGTGTCGGTGAGAACGGCGATCCATGCCGAGACCGTGCTCGTCTGCACGGACGGCGGGGTGATGAGCGTCGTCGAGCTGGACTCCCGCCGCCTCGACGCGCAGCTCGACACGGTGCTCACGCTGGCCGAGCCGGGGACCATCGCCGTCAGCGACGCCGCCGCGCTCCGACTCGACCGCCGGTTCACGCTGGTGCCGATCGCCGGCGCCAGCTCGTTCCATCGACTGCTCGCGCCGCGAGCCGCCAGCGCGAGCGACGGGCGATTGCTCACGCCGTTCGTGGGGCGTGAAGACACGATCGACACGCTCTTGCGCCTGTTCGCAGAGGTCGAGCGTGGCCATGGCCAGGTTGTTGGCGTCGTGGGCGAGCCCGGCATCGGCAAGTCTCGGCTCCTCTCGGAGCTGCGCCTCCGGCTCGCCGGGCGGCCGTATTTCTGGCGCCAAGGACGGTATCTGCCAGACGGTGGCGCCCTCCCGTTCCAGCCGGCCGTGGACATTCTCCGTGAGGCGTTCGCCCTCGGCCACGACGACGATCCCGAGGCCGTGGCCGAGAAGGTGTCGGTGCGCCTCCAGGACATGGGTCTGGATCCGGAGACCACAGGCCCCCTGATCCTCGCGTTTCTCGGCGATCGCGCCGCGAGCCGGACGCTCCGCGCCGTGCGACCCGATGACCTCAAGGCTCAGCTCTTCGAGATCTTGATCCGGCTGGCCATCGAGCGGAGCCTCGACGCACCGCTCGTCCTCGTCATCGAGGATCTGCAGTGGTCGCCGCCCGCGGCCAGCGAGTTCCTCCGCGCACTGGTGGGTGTGGTCTCGGGCGCACGCATCATGCTGCTGTGCACGTACCGGCCGGAGTATCAGCCGACCTGGCTCGACCGTTCCTACGTGACCCAGCTCGCGCTCCAGCCGCTGTCGCGGGAGGACAGCGTGGCCGTGGTGCGCAGCCATCCTGCCGGTCGCGATCTCTCGGACCGGCTGGAGAATCGACTCCTCGACCGGGGAGATGGCAATCCGTTCTTCCTCGAAGAGCTCGTGGCGGCGTCGAGCCAGCACGTGGTCACCGAATCGACCGTCCCGGCCACGATCGAGGCGGTGATCGTCGCACGCGTCGAGTCGCTGCCCGAGGAGCTGTGCCGTGTCCTGCACGTCGCTGCCGTCGCCGGTCAGGAAGTGCCTCTGCGCGTCCTGCAGGACGTGATCGGCGGAGCGGCGTCCGACCTCGACGGCCGGCTCGAGCATCTGGCCCGCCTGGAGTTCATCCGGCCGGTGCTTCGCGGGCGGGAGCGGGCGTACCTCTTCAAGCACACGCTCACGCGCCACGTCATCTATCAGAGCCTCACCGCGTGGACGCGCGAGAGCCTGCACCGGGCCATCGCGGAGATCCTCGAGCGCCTCAACACGCCTGGCTCCGAGGCCGCCATCGAGCGTCTGGGGCACCACTACGCCAACGGTCACGTGCCGCTCAAGGCGGTCCAGTACCTCCGGCATGCCGCCGCTCGCGCCGGCCGGCGCAACGAGCCCGCGCAGGCGGTGAGGACGCTGCGCGAAGCCCTCGTCCAGGCGCGCCGTCTTCCCGGCGGCCCTGCGCGCGACGGCACGATTCTCGACCTCGCCACGCGCCAGACGCAGCCGCTCGCGCTACTCGGTCGACTGACCGAGGCTCGTGACGAGCTCACCCTCTACCGCCACCTGGTCAGGCATGTCGACGACGCGGGAGTGGTCGCGAGATTCCTTGCCGCCCTTGGCTCCGTCTACGGACGGCTCGGCGACGATCGCCAGGGCAGCGTGCACCTCGACATAGCGCTCCAGTATGCGCTCCGCTCCGGCGACGACAGGACGCTCGCCCGCGCTCATCTGATGCTGTCGCAATCGCGGTTCTGGTCAGGCGACTTCTCACGCGGGATCTGGCACGGGCTGGAGTCCGCGTCGCTGTTCGAGCGCCTTCGGGAGCCGTGGCGCGTCGGCCGGTCCCTGGTCCACGTGGCCTGGAACCAGGCGTCGCTCGGGGAGGTGGGCCAGGCGGCGGCGGCGGCCGAGCGTGTGCAGGAGCTCGCGCGAGAGTCGGACGACGACACGCTGCTCCTGTCCGCGGGAAGTATCTGTCGCGCCTGGGTCTCCGGGATGAGCGGGCGCGCCGAGGAGTCGATCGCCGCGGGCCGGCTCGCCCTCGAGGCGGCGCGCGGCCCGTCCAATCAAGCCTTCGCGCTCTCATTCCTCGGAGGCGCGTACCTGGAGGCCGACGACGCGGCCAGCGCGGCGGCGTCGCTGGAGCAGGCCGCGAGTCGTCTCGACGGGTTCGGCTTCATCCGGCTCAGCGGGCTTGCCTCCGCCTGGCTCGGCGAGGCGCTGCTGCTCCTCGGGGAGGTGGACCGTGCCGAGGCGGTGGCGCTGGCGTCCTCGGCGCAGATGGGGCGGGTCGGCTGTCCATTCGTCGTGGCCTGGGGCGAGCGTACGCTGGGGCGCGTGGCGCAGGCGCGGGGGCGGCTCGACGAGGCCGACCTCCGCCTGGGACGGGCCCAGGACGGCTTCGATCGCCTGTCGGCTCGCTACGAGGCCGCGCGCACCATGCTCGCGCGCGCGTCGGTGGCGTGCGCCGCGGGGCGCCGTTCCGCTGCGGATAACCTCGTGGGCGCGGCCGGCCCGGCCTTCGTCGCCATGCAGCTGCCCTCCTACCTCCGCGAGGAGCGAACACTCGCGCGGCGATTCGCTGGCAACGCCCTCGCAACCTGATCCGCGTCCGTCGTCAGGGTCACGGCGCCGTCACGTCGTTGCCGGTCGGGATGCCTCCGAGGCTCGCGGGAAAAACATCTGGACGACCGTACCCTGGCCAGGCGTCGAGTCGATCTCCACGTAGCCGCCGTGCTGCTTCACGATGCCGTAGACGCTCGGTAGCCCGAGGCCCGTCCGGCCGTCGCGGGCCCTCGGCGCGGCGAAGGGCTCGAAGAGGTGCGCGCGCTTCTCCGGCGCGATGCCCTGTCCGGTGTCACGCACCGTGATGGCCACGTGCGACCTGGTCACCTCCGTGCCAGCAACGTCGCCCGCCCCGGGCCCGGGCACGTTGGCCACTCCGACCTCGAGACGGCCGCCGTCCGGCATGGCATCCCGCGCGTTCGCCACGAGATGCATGATCGCGCCCTCGACCTGGGCGCGGTCGGCCTCCACCGGCCAGGCCTGCGGCGCGCGGCACTCCAGGGTCACCGTGGGGGGAAGCAGGGCCTGGATGTGAGGCGCCAGCCCGCGCACGATCTCGCTCAGGCTCAGGGGCTCGAGGCGAAGCATGACGCTGCTGCTGAAGGCGAGTAGCTCGGCGGCCAGCTTGGCGGTGAGCCGCGCTCCCTTCACGATCGCGAGCAGCCGGCGCCTGAGGGGCTCGTCGTCGAGGCCCTCGTAGACGAATTCGCTCTCGCGCAGGATGAGCGTGGCGAGCCCATTGAGCTCGTTGGCCACGCCACCGGCCAGGCGCCCGACGGCCTCGGAGGACTCCATCTGCTGCACGCGCGCCTGGAGCCGCTTGCGCTCGGCGATGTCGATGACCGTGACCCGCACCGCCGGGGCGTCGTGCCACGAGACTTCCGTGCTCCACGCCTCGACCCACAGAGGCTTGCCGTCGCGGGTGACGTGCTCGATCTCCTGGCCGTGCGGGACGGGCTCACCGCGTAGAAGGGCCGCGGTGTAGTCGGCGAGCCGATCGCGCGCGGCCGGAGCCACGAGGTCGGAGAAGCGGGTGCCGGCGAGAGCGGCGGGCTCATCGTACCCGTGCATCTCCGCCAGCTTCCTGGTGGCGAACCGGATCACGCCGTCCTGGTGGATGCAGATACCGCCGGGCGCGCCCTCGACCAGGCTCTGATGGCGGGCCTGGCCCTCCTCGAGGTCCCGCCGCGCCACGCGCAGCGCCTGCTGGGCCCTGACCCGCTCGGTCACGTCGATGGCGTGGCCGAGCACGCGCGCCTCCCGGCCGGCCCCGCCGATCATCACGTTGCGGTACTCCCAGAAGCGCTCCGAGCCATCCCTGGCCAGGAGCAGCATGAGGCCACTGTCCTGACCTTTCTCGCGGATGCGGACGAGGTAGTCGTCGAAGAGGTGCGCCACCGTGGGAGCGAGGTATTCGCGGAGGCTGTGGCCGACGCCGTCGTCCGCCGTCCAGCCGAGGGTGCGGGCCGCCGCCGGACTCACGTACGAGAGCACGCCCTCCTGGTCATGGATGCACATGAGACCGAGGCTGTTCTCGACGAGGAGTCGGTAGTCGTCCATGTTGGTTGCGCTGGGGCTCGCTCGCCTGATGCTTGACGGGTGCGCGGCCAGCGCGATTCCTACAGCAATATCACATCAATGTCCCTCGGGACGGCACTCGCGAGAGTGGGGCGACGTATTTCCGAACGGTTCCCGGCGTGATGCTCCTGCAAGGAACTCGCGAGCGAGAGAGACCGATCGTCTGCCGCGCGGCCTGCTCTTCTAGCACACCGACTGCGTGATCTAGCGGGGCTCGCGACCGTCCATACCAGGGAGAATATCTTTTTAGTTGACAGCGCTTTCAATAGTTCCTATTGTTTCAGCACACGCTGAAACCTATGGAACGAGTGAAAGGATGTTTAAGTCTCAGGCTCTGCGTCAGTCGGCGGCTCAGCGACTCCGTGACCTGTTTCCTCGAGCGTCAGCCTGGGAGGAGACGCAGGACGCGGCCGTCGGCACGCAAACTGTGGATGTGCTGGTGAAATTCAAGTTGGGTGCGGCCGAGCAAACCCTCGCGGTCGACTTCGCATCCTTGGGTCAGCCCAGACAGGTCCGTGAGGCCATCACGCGCCTGTCCGACGTGAAGCGCGAGTTCCCGTCGGCCTACCCGGTGGCGGTGGCGCAGTACATCGGCGCGCAGAGCGGGACGCTGCTCAAGCGCAACGGCATCGGATACCTCGACCTCTCCGGCAACTGCCATCTTTCGTTCGAGAACGTCCTGATCGAGAAGACGGGCAAGCCGAACGCCCAGCCGTCGACCCGACCGCTCAAGTCGCTGTTCGCCCCGCGCGCCACCCGCGTGGTCCGAGTGCTCCTCGTCGACCCCCAGCACATGTGGCGGCTCGAGGAGCTCGGCAAGGCGGCCGACGTGAGCCTCGGCCACGCCCATAACGTGGTCAAGCGGCTCGAGCAGCTCGCGTGGGTGTCCCGCGACGAGAACCAGCGCATTCAGCTCGCGCGGCCGGGTGACCTCCTCGACGCCTGGGTGGACTCCTACACTTACAGGCGGAACGACACCGGCGCGTTCTTCTCGGCGGATCGCATCACCCGGAAGGTGATCGGCGAGCTCGCCCGCGTGGCCCACACCGAGGGCCGACGCTACGCCTTCACGCTGCACGCCGGCGCCGCGCTCATCGCGCCGAACATGCGCTTTCCCGCGATCCACTGCTACGTGGAGGGCAATCCTGCGCCCCTGGTCCGGGCCCTCGGTCTTCGCAGCGGCGAGGGCGAGGGAAACGTGTACCTGATGGCCCCTTACGACGAGGGCGTGTTCTACGCGCCGCTCACGAAGGGCGGCCTCCCGGTGGTCAGCCTGCCGCAGCTCTACGCTGACCTCTACCACTACGAGCGCCGGGGCAGGGAGCAGGCCACCCACCTCCGCCGCGAGGCGATGGGGTACTGAACGAGCCCGCGTGGGCCGAACACGTTTGCGGTGGCACATGGCTGTACACGAAAGGGGGTGAGTTCTCAATGGCGAAGAAGAAGGCGGCCAAGAAGAAGAAGAAGTAAGGCGGCAACGTGCTGAGCGGCGGGGGGTGGCGGCCCCCCACCGCGGTTGGACCTTCAGCGCGTCCGCGGCGCCATCTGGCGCTGCGGTCTCCGGGACGGGGGGTGGAAACGCCCCCCGTCACCGGTTCCTTCTGGAGGTCGTCGAGCGCTCAGACGACCTTCGTGACCTTCCCGGCCTTCAAACACCTCGTGCAGACCCGCACTCGCTTCACGGCCCCCGCCACCTTCGCCCGCATCGAGACGAGGTTCGCCAGCCACCGGCGCTTCGTGACGTTGTGAGCGTGGCTGATGCGGTGGCCGACGGCAGGCCCCTTCCCGCAGATATCGCAGCGCTGAGCCATCCTGACTCCTTCGGGTTTCGTGAAGCGGTTGCTGGTTGCGGCCCTTCCTTATACCGTATGCAAGAGGGCAATGCAAGGAGCCGTCGTCTAAGTCGCTGAAAAATCGGGCGAGGCGCAGGCTCCCCGTCCCCCGAGCAACGGGGGACAGAGGTCTCGGGCCCTCTTCGTCGAGCCCCGCAGGAGGAGGATGGCATGGACAGATCCTTGACCCACGTGATCGTCGGTGTCCTGAGCGCCATGGGCCAGCGGCTGCTCTCCGCGCTGCCCTTGATGCTCACGTTGATCACGGTCATCGCGCTCGGCATGGTGATCGCCTGGGTGGCCGCCCGGCTCGTGTCGCGCCTCGCTCAGGCCGTGGACCTCGACCGCCGCGCGCGGAGCTGGGGCGTGGCGTCGTCCCTGGGCCGCGATGGGGGCGGCCGCACGCCGAGCGGCACGCTCGGGCTCATCGTGTTCTGGGGCGTGCTGCTGCTGATCGTCACCCTCGCCGTCGACGCGATGGCGGTGCCGGGCACCGAGCGGATCACCGCCTTCTTCTTCTCGTGGATTCCCGTCGCGCTCGGCGCCGTGCTGATCCTGGTCGTGGGCACGCTCTTCGCGAACTTCCTCTCCCAGGGCACGCTGATCGCCGCGGTGAACGCGGGTGTCCCCGAGGCGCGGCTGCTCGCGCGGGTCGTGCGCTGGGGGCTCCTGCTCTTCACCGTGGCCGCGGCGGCGACCCATCTCGGCCTCGCGAAGGAAATGGTCCTCGTCGCGTTCGGCATGACCTTCGGCGGGCTCGTGCTCGCGGCCTCGCTCGCGTTCGGTCTCGGCGGCCGACACCTCGCGCGGGAGATCCTGGAGCGCCGCCTGCGCCGGGAGCTGGACGCCGAGCGCCCCGAGCACCTGACTCACCTGTGAGAGAGGCTCAGGTCCGGTGTCCGCGTTCTCCGAAGGCGGCCGCAGCGGCATGATAGACGGCCTCCGTCCGCTCGGCGACGGCGTCCCATCCGAACCGGCGCTCCACGTGCCGGCGGCCCGCCCCGCCCATCGCCCGGGCGCGAGCGGGGTCCGCGAGGAGCGCGGCCATGGCTTCGCCGAGCGCGTCGGGGCGGCCGGGCGGCACCAGGATCCCCGTCTCGCCGTCCACGACCACCTCGAGGATGCCGCCCACCGCGGAGGCGACCACGGGGGTCTCGCACGCCATCGCCTCGAGATTGATGACCCCGAACGGCTCGTACACGGACGGGCAGACGAAGAGCGCGGCGTGGGAGTAGAGCTGGATCACGTCGTCGACCGGCACCATCGCGTCGATCCACGTGACGCGCGGCCGCGCGGCGACCGCCGCGCGCAGCCGCTCGGCGATCTCCGGCGTGTCCGGCGCGGCGGCGCACAGCACGAGCTGCACCGGCTCGGGCAGGGCCGCGGCCGCCTCGACCAGGTGGAAGATGCCCTTCTGCTCCGAGATGCGCCCGACGAAGAGCACGTAGGGCGGGCGCACGCCGAGGCGGTCGAGGGCGTCCCGGGCGCGGGTGCGCCGGTAGCGGCCCAGGTCGATGCCGTTGTGGACGACGACCACGCGCTCCGCGGGGACGTCGAAGTGCGCCATCACGTCGCGGCGCATGGCCTCCGAGACCCCGATCACCCGGTCGGCGCCCTCCAGCGCCATCCGCTCCGCCCAGCTCGACACGCGATAGCCCGGCCCGAGCTGCTCGGCCTTCCAGGGACGCAGGGGCTCGAGGCTGTGCACGGTCACGACGAGGGGCACGTCGTGGAGCATCCGGATGAGCACGCCGGCCAGCGCCGCGTACCAGGTGTGCGCATGGGCAACGTCGGCCTGGACGGGGTCCCGCGCCATGGCGAGCCCGACGGAGAGCGCCTCGAGGGCGGGAGCGTAGCGGAGGCCGTCGGCGCCGCGGCCCACCCGCGGCCACGGCGTGTAGCCGCGCGCGGCGATGCCGGCCGCGGGCGGGGCCGGCTCGTCGAAGCAGCGGACCTCCACGCTCATGCGGCGCGCGAGGGCGCGCGTGAGCTCGTCCACCACGACCCCGGCGCCGCCGTAGATGTGGGGCGGGTACTCGCGAGTGAGGCACAGCACGCGCATCACCGACCAGCCTATCACCGCCCATGACGCCTCCCATCATCTACAACCTGTTCCCGACGCTGGTCGGCCCGGCCGCGGGCTGGGTCGCGCACGCCGAGCGCGCCGCGAGCATGGGCTTCGACTGGCTGTACGTGAACCCCGTGCACTACCCCGGCTTCTCGGGAAGCCTCTACGCGGTGAAGGACCACGAGCGGCTGCACCCGCTGCTCGTGCCCGGCGACGGCGCGGCGCCGCTCGCGGCGCTCGGCCCCGTGGTGGGCGCGATACGCGAGCGTGGGCTCGGGGTGATGCTCGACCTGGTCGTCAACCACACCGCCCGGGACAGCGTGCTCGTGGAGCGTCGGCCCACGTGGTATCGGCGCGACGCGGCCGGCCGGGTGATGAGCCCCTCGGCGATCGACCCCGCCAACGCCGAGCGCGTCACCGTGTGGGGGGACCTGGCCGAGATCGACAACGCCGGGTCGTCCGAGCGAGACGATCTGTGGGGCTACTGGCAGGGGCTGATCGAGCGGTATCTCGACCTGGGGGTGACGGGCTTCCGGTGCGACGCCGCGTACAAGGTGCCGGCGGCCCTGTGGCGACGCCTGATCGCGACGGCGCGAGAGCGCACCCCGGAGGCGCTCTTCGTGGCGGAGACGCTCGGCTGCCGCATCGAGGAGGTCACGGCCCTCGGCGCGGCGGGATTCGACTACTTCTACAACAGCTCGAAGTGGTGGGACTTCGTCGCGCCGTGGGCCCTCGAGCAGCACGCGGCGTTCGGGCGCATCGCGCCCTCGATCGCCTTCCCCGAATCCCACGACACCGCCCGCCTCGCCGCCGAGACCGGTGGCCAGGAGGCCGTGCAGCGGCAGCGCTACGCGTTCGCCGCCGTCTTCTCGGCCGGCCTCCAGCTCACGATCGGGTACGAGTTCGGGTTCCGCCGGGCGCTCGACGTGGTCCGGACGAGCCCCGCGGACTGGGAGGCGCCGCTGTTCGACCTGCAGCCGTTCATCCGGCGGACGAACGCCCTCAAGCGCAGCCAGCCCTTGCTGCGCGAGGAAGGCGTGCTGCGGCCGGCCCCGCCGCCGGGCGATCGGGTCACCGCGCTCCGGCGGGAGAGCGCGGACGGCCGGCACCGCGGGCTCGTGCTGGTGAACCGGGACGCCCGCGGGTCGGCGCCGGCGTCGACCGCCGCCGCCGGCGTCTCCCCGCGCGCGCGCCTCTTTCGCCCGTGCGCGGACGATGCGCCCGCGGCCGGAGAGGCGGTCCCGGCCGAGATCCGGCTCGCCCCGGCCGAGATCGCGCTCATCGTGGAGGAGCCGGGCCGATCCGTGTGAGGGTGAGCGCCCGACGACGCGAGCGACGCGGTCGGGCCGGCGCCGGGGGCGCGAGGGCGAGGCGCGAGGGCGAGGAAGGAGCGTGGACGATGGCGCAGGGAGCGCGAGTGCTCGTGGTGGACGACGACGCGGAGATGCGTGCGATGCTGAGGGACGAGCTTGTCCACGACGGCTACGAGGTGGCCGAGGCCGCCGACGGAGGGGAGGCCGTCCTGGCGTGCCGCGGCCGCGCCTTCGACGTGATCGTGATGGACAAGAACATGCCGGGCCCGAGCGGGCTGGACCTGCTCCCGGGCTTCCGGCGCTCCTGTCCGGGCTCCCGCATCATCATGATGACGGCGTTCGGCGACCTGCCGTCGTACACCGAGGCGGTGGAGAAGGGGGCGGTGGACTTCCTGTTCAAGCCCTTCCGCATCGACGAGCTGAAGGCGGCGCTCCACCGGGCCCTCGACGCCGGCACGCCCTCGCCCTGATGGTGACGCGTGAAGAACCTCACCGCGCGCCTGGTCCTCCTGCTGATGCTGGTCCTGCTCGTCGTCACGGGCCTCGCGGACTACGTGCGTCTGGCGCGCGAGCGCGACCGCCTCGTCGCGGTCACCATGACCGACCAGCGCATCTTCACCGACACGCTCGCGCTGGCCGTCCGGCGCAACGTGTCGCGAGGACGGACCACGGAGGAGCTCCAGGAGCTGCTCGAGGACATCCGTCGCCGCCCCCGCCTGGTGTGGGCGGCCATCTACGACTCGAAGGGACGCCGGGTGGCCGCCGCCGCGGGCTCGGGCGAGGCGCCGGCCCAGGCGGACCGCATCGTCGAGCGCGCCCTCGCGAGCCGGGCGCCCGTGTCCGAGACGTTCATGGAGCCGGGCGGCAAGGTGCTCCGGTCGATCCGTCCGCTGCGCTGGCCGGACGGCGGGACGGCCGCCGTCGAGGTGCGCCAGAGCCTCCGCGGGGTCGAGCGCGAGTTCGAGCGCGCGGTGCGGGAGAGCGTGGTGACCCGCGTGGCCGTGCTCGCCCTGTTCGTGCTCCTCGTGGTGGTGGTGACGCGCTGGAGCGTCGCCCGGCCGATCCGGGCGCTGATCCGCGGCGCGCGGGCGGTGGGCAGCGGCGATCTCACCCAGCGCATCGACATGCGCGGGACCACCGAGCTGCGGCAGCTCGCCGACGAGTTCAACCGCATGGCCGAGAGCCTCGAGCGGGCGCAGCGGGCCCTGGTCGCCCAGTCCGAGGAGCGGGTGCGCCTGGAGCGCGAGGTGGAGCAGGCCCAGAAGCTGGCCGCCGTGGGGCTGCTCGCCGCCGAGGTCGCGCACGAGCTGGGGACGCCGCTGAACGTGATCTCCGGCCGGACGGAGGCCTTGTCGCGATCGCTGCCGCCGGACGCCCCCGGCCGCCGGCACGTGGAGCTGATCCAGGCCCAGACGGACCGGATCGCCCACATCGTGCGCGACCTGCTCGATCACGCGCGACCCCGGCGCCCGGAGCTCCGCGCGCAGGCCCTGGGTCCGCTCCTGACCCGGGTCGTCGACCTGGTCGACGCCCGCTTCCGCGCCAAGGGCGTGCGGATCGCCCTCGAGCCGGCGCCACCGGAGGCGGTGGTCCACGCCGATCCCGACCAGCTCTACCAGGTCTTCATCAACCTGCTGAGCAACGCGCTGGACGCGGCCGCGCCCGGCACGGTGGTCCGGATCGCCAGCGGGCCCGAGCCGCTCCTGCCCGCCGCGGGCCGCCACGGCGTGATCCGCGGGAAGGTGGATCCGCCGTTCGCCGCCGTGCACGTGATGGACGAGGGCCCCGGGCTGTCGCACGACGAGATGAGCCGCGTCTTCCAGCCGTTCTTCTCCACCAAGCGCCGGGGGCAGGGCACGGGGCTGGGGCTGCCCATCGTCGAGGAGATCGTGCGAGCGCACCGGGGCGAGGTCGAGATCCTCTCGACGCCGGGCGTGGGCACCGAGGTCGTCGTGCGGCTCCCCATCGGGATCCGGAGCGAGACCGGGGCGGCCGTGCCGGCACGCGCCGGCGCGCGCCCGTCCGCCTCTCACCCCGGCGGTACAATCGAGGCTCGAAGCGCGTGATGCGCAGTCGCGCGGGCGCGGGTCCGACGAGGGAAGGTGAGACATGGCGTTGATGGCGGCGCAGAGGCCCGCGCGCGGCGACGCGCGGACGGTGTGGATCGGCGGCGTCTGGCCCGAGCTCGACGGCGGCCGCTCCCCGGTCAAGCGCGTCGTCGGCGACGTCCTCGAGGTGACCGCGGACGTCTTCCTGGAGGGGCACGGCAGCCTGGCCGCCGTCCTCTGCCATCGCACGATCAAGGACACGTCCTGGCGCGAGGCGCCGATGGTCCACGCGGGCAACGACCGGTGGACGGCGCGCATTCCCCTGGAGGAGAACACCCGGTACCTCTACACCGTCGAGGCCTGGGCCGACCCGTGGGGCTCGTGGGCCGTGGATCTGCGCAAGCGCGTCGCCGCGGGGCTCGACGTGCGGAGCGAGCTGCGGGAAGGGGCGGGGCTGGTCCGCGCCACCCGGGACCGCGCGGGCGGCGCCAACCGCGAGCGGCTCCAGCGACTCCTGGACGAGCTCGACCGAGACGCCGATCCCGCGCGCCAGGCCCGGGCGCTCCTCGCCGACGAGACCGCCGCGCTCCTGGCCCTCCACGTCGACCGCAGCGCGGCCACGCGCTACGACCGCGAGCTCGAGGTCGTGGTGGATCGCCCGCAGGCGCGCTTCGCCGCCTGGTACGAGCTCTTCCCGCGCTCGCAGGGCACGCGGCCGGGCGCCCACGGCACCTTCCACGACTGCATCCGGCGCCTGCCCGACATCGCGGCGATGGGCTTCGACGTGATCTATCTGCCCCCCATCCATCCCATCGGCCGGACGGCCCGAAAGGGCCGGAACAACGCGCTCGCCGCCGGGCCCGACGATCCGGGCTCGCCGTGGGCCATCGGCAACGAGCACGGCGGGCACACGGCCATCGAGCCCGCGCTGGGCACGCCCGAGGACTTCCGGGCCCTGGTGGCGGCGGCGCGCGAGCACGGGATCGAGGTCGCGCTGGACTACGCGCTGCAATGCTCGCCCGACCACCCGTGGGTGCGCGAGCATCCCGAGTGGTTCCACCGGCGTCCCGACGGCACGATCAAGTACGCGGAGAACCCGCCGAAGAAGTACCAGGACATCTACCCGATCAACTTCGCGTGCCGCGACCGCGAGGCGCTGTGGGAGGAGCTGCGCGGCATCGTGCTCCACTGGATCGGCGAGGGCGTCCGCACGTTCCGCGTGGACAACCCGCACACCAAGCCCATCCCGTTCTGGGCGTGGCTGATCCGCGAGGTGCAGGCGGTCTACCCGGACGTGATCTTCCTGAGCGAGGCCTTCACGCGGCCCAAGGTGATGCAGGCCCTCGCCAAGGTCGGCTTCACGCAGTCCTACACGTACTTCACCTGGCGGAACTTCAAGGACGAGCTGCGCGAGTACTTCACCGAGCTCACGCAGGGCGAGATGGCGGAGTACTTCCGGGGCAACCTCTTCTGCAACACGCCGGACATCCTCCCGCCCGTCCTCCAGCAGGGCGGCCGGGCCGCCTTCAAGATGCGGGCGGCGCTCGCCGCGACGCTGTCCTCGGTGTGGGGCATCTACAGCGGCTTCGAGCTCCTCGAGCACGCCGCCATCCCGGGCCGCGAGGAGTACCTCGACTCCGAGAAGTACGAGGTCAAGGTCCGCGACTGGGCCGCGCCCGGCAGCATCACGCCGTACCTGACGCGGCTGAATCGCATCCGCCGCGAGCATCCCGCGCTGCAGGAGTACACCGCGCTGCGCTTCTACGAGGCCGACGGCGAGCACGTCCTCTTCTACGGCAAGCGGAGCCCGGACGGCGCCGACGTGGTCTGGGTGGCGGTGAACCTCGATCCCTACGACGCCCACGAGGCGACGCTCCGGCTGCCCCTCGCCGACGTCGGGCTCGCGCCCGACGATCGCGTCCAGGTCCACGACCTCCTCACCGACCGGCGCCAGCTCTGGCGCGGGCCGGAGCAGAAGATCCGCCTCGACCCCGCCGAGGAGCCCGCGGCGGTCTTCCACGTCACCCCGCTGCCTCGCAAGCCGTTCGACGAGCCCTGCGCGTGACCGCCATGGACGACCTCTGGTTCAAGGACGCGGTGCTCTACGAGCTGCACGTGAAGGCGTTCCAGGACGACGACGGCAACGGGGTGGGCGACTTCCGCGGCCTGACGCGCCGGCTCGACTACCTGTCCGAGCTCGGCGTCGACTGCCTCTGGCTGCTGCCGTTCTTCCCGTCCCCCCTGCGGGACGACGGCTACGACATCGCCGACTACCACGAGGTCTCGCCGCTGTACGGCAGCATGGCCGACTTCGAGGCGTTCCTGCGCGAGGCGCACCGGCGCGACATGCGGGTCATCGCCGACCTCGTCGTGAACCACACGTCGGACCAGCATCCGTGGTTCCAGGAGGCGCGGCGCGATCCCGCCTCGCCCCGCCGCGACTGGTACGTGTGGAGCCCCCACGACCGCGCGTACCGCGACGCCCGCATCATCTTCGTGGACACCGAGAAGTCGAACTGGACGTGGGACCCGGAGGCCGGCGCCTACTACTGGCACCGCTTCTTCAGCCACCAGCCCGACCTCAACTACGACAACCCCGCGGTGCGGCGGGCCATGACCGACGCGATGCGCTTCTGGCTCGACAAGGGCCTCGACGGGTTCCGCTGCGACGCGGTGCCGTACCTGTTCGAGCGCGAGGGGACGAGCTGCGAGAACCTCCCGGAGACCCACGTCTTCCTCAAGGCGCTGCGCGCCGAGCTCGACGCGCGGTACACGGGGCGCGTCCTCCTCGCCGAGGCGAACCAGTGGCCCAAGGACGTGCGGCCGTACTTCGGCGACGGCGACGAGTTCCACATGGCCTTCCACTTCCCGCTCATGCCGCGGATGTTCATGGCCGTCCACAGCGCCAACCGCCTGCCCATCACCGACATGTTCCAGCACACGCCGCGCATCCCCGACGGCTGCCAGTGGTGCCTGTTCCTGCGCAACCACGACGAGCTGACGCTGGAGATGTGCACGGACCCCGAGCGCGACTACATGTACTACGCGTACGCGCAGGACCCGCGCATGAAGCTCAACGTCGGGATCCGGCGCCGGCTCGCGCCCCTCGTCGACGGAGACCGGAGGAAGATCGAGCTGCTCAACGGGCTGCTGTTCGCCTTCCCCGGCACGCCCATCATCTACTACGGCGACGAGCTCGGCATGGGGGACAACATCCACCTCGGCGATCGGAACGGCGTGCGGACGCCGATGCAGTGGTCGGCCGACCGCAACGCGGGATTCTCGAGCGCGTCGCCCGAGCGGCTCTACACCCCCGTGATCACCGAGGCGCCGTACGGCTACCAGACCCTCAACGTCGAGGCCCAGCGGGCGTCGGCCAGCTCGCTCCTCCGGTGGACCCGGCGCCTCGTGGCCACGCGCAAGCGGACGAAGGCGTTCGGCCGCGGCGGCTTGCGCTTCCTCGAGCCGGACAACCAGCGCGTGCTGGCGTTCCTGCGCGAGCACGAGGGCGAGACGATCCTCGTCGTGGCCAACCTCGCCGATACCGTGGAGCCGGCCGTGCTCGCGCTGGCGCCGTTCGCGGGGCGCGTCCCCACGGAGATGTTCGACGGCGCGCGGCTGCCGCGCATCGGCCCCGAGCCGTACCTGCTCACGCTGGCGCCCTACGCCTTCTACTGGCTCCGCCTCGACGACCCCGCGGCGGCGACGGACCGGCCCTATGTCCTCGACTCGTCGTCCATCATCTAGCCGCGCCGCGGCGCGGCCACCGCAATGGCTGTCGCGGGTGGCCGCCGCCCTGTCCGCGCGGCTGCCCGGCGAGCGGTGGTTCTCGGGCAAGGCCCGGAGCGTCGCGCGCGTGCGCCCGCTCGACTGGGCGGGCCTGCCCGGCAGCGCGGCGACGCTCGCCCTGTTCGAGGTCACCGGCGAGGCGGGCGACACCGAGCGGTACTTCGTTCCCCTGCGCGACGCCGACCCCGGCGCCGAGGCGCTCGACGACGCCGGGGTCTGCGCCGCGATCGTCGAGGCGATGCGCGCGGGCGCGGAGGTGCCGGGCGCCCGCGGCGTGTTCCGCTTCGCGTCCACCGCCGTGCTCCCCGAGATCTTGCCCGTGGCCCCGACCACGACGCGGTCCACGGGCGCCGAGCAGAGCAACACGTCGCGGGTGCTGGGCGAGCGCGCCATGCTCAAGGTGATCCGCCGCACCGAGACCGGGGTGAACCCCGAGCTCGAGCTCACGCGCTTCCTCACCGCCGAGACGCAGTTCCGCGAGGCGCCGCGGCTGGCCGGCTCGCTCGTCTGGGAGGGCGAGGCCGGCCCCCTGACCCTGGCGACGCTCCACGAGCTCGTGCCCGCGGTGGGCGACGCGTGGACCGTGCTCCAGCAGCGGCTCGACGAGTACTTCGCCGCCCTCGGCAATCGCGCCGGGGACGTGGCCGCCGACCCCGCGTACGCGCGCGCGCTCGGCGCCGCCGACGCGAAGGAGGCCCAGGCCCTCGGGTCGCTCACCGCCCGGCTGCACCGCGCGCTCGCGAGCGCCGGCCCGCGGAGCCCGATGGCGCCAGAGCCGATCACGGCCGACGACGTGGCGACCTGGCGGGCGGAGATGGAGGCACGGCTGGAGCGGTCGGCCGCCGGGCTCCGCGCCGGCCAGGCCGTCCTCACCGAGGACGCGGCGTCCGCGACCGAGCGCGTGCTCGCCGAGCTGCCCCGGCTCATCGAGCCGGCCGCCGGCCTCGAGGCGCTGGCCGCGGACGGCGTCGTCAAGATCCGGATCCACGGCGACTACCACCTGGGGCAGATCCTGAAGACGCGCGACGGCTTCGCGGTGGTGGACTTCGAGGGGGAGCCCGCCCGCGCGCTGCCCGCCCGGCGCGCCAAGGAATGCGCGCTTCGCGACGTGGCCGGCATGCTGCGTTCGTTCTCGTACGCGGTGCGGGCGGCGCTGCGCCGCGCCACCGAGAACGCTCCGGACAGCCCGCGGCTCGCCGAGCGGCTCGCGCCGTGGGCCGACGCCTGGGAGGAAGGCGTCCGCGAGGCCTTCCTCGAGGCGTACGTGGCGGGCGCGCGGGAGGACGCCGCCGTCGCGTTCGTCCCCGGCGAGCCGGACGCCGTCCACGCCGCGCTGCGCGCCTTCGAGCTGGACAAGGCCGTCTACGAGCTCGACTACGAGCTCAACCACCGTCCGAGCTGGGTGCGGATCCCCCTCGAGGCGCTGGCTCGGCTCGCCGCCGGTCCCGCGGCCCCGCGTCGCGCCGCGCGGCTCCGGCCCGGCGAGGGACCGTTCCGGTTCACCGCGTGCTTCGAGCTGCACGAGTTCCTGGGCGCGCGCGCGGAGAACGAGCGCCAGCTCGCCGAGCTCATCGAGACCGTGCCGCTGGACTCGATCTACTTCCACACCCATGGCTTCCTGCTGCGCCACCGCTTCGCGGCCGGGCTCTACCCGAACGACTTCGCCACGTGGGTGGCCGTCCACGTCCGCGACCAGGTGCTGGGGGAGCGCCTGGCCATGGTCGATCCGAGCGAGTTCCCGAACCTCCAGGCGCTCCGCGAGGAGCTGGTGGCGGTCATCGACGACCACCTCCGGCAGCTTCCCGTGGTGCCGCACGTGATCCTCGCCGAGCCGTTCGACTTCGTCCGCTCGCACATCGTCGAGATCCCCACCGGCGTCGAGGCGAGGACGCTCGCCGAGCTGCGCCAGGCGCTGCTCGAGGTGGACGTGAGCGCGATCTTCTTCCATCTCGTCGAGGCCCGCCTGCGCCTCGGCCGAGGGCAGAACGACTTCGCCGCGTGGTTCGAGCACGCGCTGGGGATGCCGGAGCTGGCCGCCCGGGCGCAGCAGGTGAGCCCCTACGGGGCGAGCCTGGAGCGGACGCGCGCGCGGCTCATCCAGCTCTGCGACGAGGCCCTGGCCGACCCCGCCTCCGGCGCGCCGCGATGATCCCGCCCCAGCTCGAGGCGTACCAGGACATCGCGCCGCGGGGCACCATCGACCTCCTCATGCGGCTGGCCGAGCGGCTGCGCGGCCGGCGCTTCGTCCACGTCAACGGCAGCCGGTTCGGCGCGGGGTCGCCCGAGAGCTTGCGCCGGCTCGTCCCCATGCTGCAGGGGCTCGGCATCGACACGTCGTGGGAGGTGGTGGTGGGCGACCCCGACTTCTACGCCGCGGTGCGGAGGATCGAACGGGGCCTCGCCGGGCTGGACCCGGCCGTCGCGGAGGCGTCGGTGCGCGCGTTCCGCGAGGGCGCGGCCGGCAACGCGGCGTCCCTCGCGCTCGCCGCCGACGTGGTCATGGTCCACGACGTCGCGGCCGTGCCCCTCGCCGAGCGGCGCGACGGGCAGGGGAGGTGGGTGTGGCGATGCCACGCCGATCTCTCGCGCGCCCATCGCCGCGTCTGGCACGCCCTGCGCGAGAGCGTGGAACGCTACGACGCCGCGGTGTTCTCGCTGCCCCGGTTCGCCCAGCGCGTGCCGATCCCGACGCTCATCGTGCATCCGTCCATCGATCCGCTGAGCGAGCGCAACATGGACCTCAGGCGCGACGAGGTCGCGCAGATCCTGGACCGCCTGGGGGTGGCGCGCGACAAGCCCATCGTGCTCCAGGTGGCCCCGTACGCGAGCGACCGCGACCCGGTGGGCGTCGTCCGCGCGTACCGGCTGGCCAAGAAATACGCGGACTGCCGCCTGGTCCTCGCGGGCTGGGGCGTCAACGACAACGCCGAGGGCGCCGCGGCCCTCCAGGCGGTACGCGAGCTCGCCGGCAACGATCCCGACATCCGTCCCCTGGTGCTGCCGCCGGACGCCGGCCGCGAGCTGAACGCGCTGCAGCGGGCGGCCGCCGTCGTGGTGCACAAGCCGCTGCGCGAGGACTTCGGACTCGTCGTGGCCGAAGCCATGTGGAAGGGCAAGCCGGTGGTGGCCAGCACCGTCGGTGGCCTCTCGACCCAGGTCATCCACGAGGTCACCGGCTTCTGCGTGACCTCGGTGGAGGGCGCGGCGCTCCGCATCCGGCAGCTCCTCGAGGACCCCGAGCTGCGCGCGCGCCTCGGAGGCGCCGGCCGAGAGTACGTGCGGCGCCGGTTCCTCATCACCCGGCACCTCGGCGACTACCTCGCGCTCCTCGCGAGCTTCACGACATGAGCGAGGCGCGGCCGGACGGCGCCCTGCTCGCCGCCCCCGACGTGACCGCGGTCGACGCGCTGGCCGACGTGGACCTGGTGGTCGCGGTGGCCGCACGGGACCAGGACGCGGCGATCGTCGAGCTGCTCGAGGCGGCGGCGGCCGCGCTCGACAAGCACCTGCACGCGGAGCGCGGCGCCGTGGTCGCGCTCGAGGCCGCGGGCCACGCGCCCACGGGTGAGGCCCTGCGCGCGTGGTGCGCACAGTCCACGGCGGGCGCCCGCCGGCTGCTGCTGTCGCCCCGAGAGCCGCTCCGTACGGGCGATGCTCAGCGGACGCTGCTGGAGGTGGGCGGCCGGCCCGGCGTGACCGCGTGCCTCCTCGTCGACGGAGACCTGGCCGGCATGCCGGCGGAGGCGCTCGCCGGGTTGCTGGAGCCCGTCGTTCACGGGCTGGCCGACGCGGTCATGCCCGCCTACACGCGGGGGGCCTCGGAGGGGACGCTCACGACGAACCTGCTCAGGCCGGCGATGCTCGCCTTCTACGGTCGTGACCTGCAGCAGGTGGTGGGCGGGGTGACGGCCCTGGCCGGGCCGCTCGCGGGCCGTCTCGCCGAGGAGCGACCGCCGCTCTCCGAGGGTCCGGGGCCCGCGGTGTGGCTCACCACGGCGCTGGCCGCCGCGGACGCGCGGCTGGCGCAGGTGCACGTGGGGCGGCGCCCGGCGGGCCGGCCGGGCGCGGCGCGCGATCTCCCCGGCATCCTCGCGGACACGGTGGGCCCGCTGTTCGCGAGGCTCGAGGAGCACGCGGCGGTCTGGGAGGGGCGGCCCGACCGGCTCCCCGTGGCGACCCTCGGCGAATCGGCGCGCGATGCTCCCGATGCCCGTCCTCCCCGACGTGGCGCCGATGGTGCGCGCGTTCCGCCTCGGCGTGAAGGACCTGTCGCCGGTGTGGGAGCAGATCATGCTCACGTCCACGCTCGCCGACCTCTACCCGCTGGCGCTCCACGAGCCCGACGAGTTCCGCTTCGCGCCGTCGCTCTGGGCGCGCGTGGTCGTCGATTTCGCGGTGGCCTTCCACGAGCGCCGGTTGCCGGCCGACCACCTGCTGCGCTCCCTCACCCCGCTCTACCTGGGCCGCGTCGCCGCGTTCCTGCTCACGGCGTGGCGGCAGCCCGCGGACGCGGTGACGGCGGCCCTGACCGACGTCGCCCGCGCGTTCGAGGACGAACGCCCGGCCATGGCCGCGCGCTGGCGGTAGCGCCGCGGCCCGCCAGCGGCCACCAGCCGTGGTGGAAATCCGGTATGCTCCGGACGAGCATGAGACGCGGCGCGGGCGACATGGCTGGGCCGGCGGGATGAGGCACGCGGGTGCCGGCTAGTGAGCCCCGCGCATCTGACTAATGCCGAGCGGTGGGACTATAGGGGCCCGTGGCGTTGCCGTATTCTGCGAGGGTCATGAGGACCGCTCCCCGCGGCGCGCCCCGGGACGCCGCGGCCGCGGTGGGCCTCGACACGCCGCTGCAGTTCCTCAAGGGCGTGGGGCCGCAGAAGTCCCAGCTCCTCGAGCGCATCGGCCTCGTCACCGTTCACGACGCGCTCCTGCACCTGCCGAGCCGCCACGAGGACCGGAGCCGTATCCTCCCGCTGCGCAGCGTGACCCCGGGGGACGCGCGAACCTGCGCGGGGACCATCGCGGGGGTGAGCCCGCCACCGCGCGGGCGCCCGCGTGTGCCGCTCGCCGTGGTCCTCCGCGACGCCACCGGCTTCCTCCGCGCCCTCTGGTTCAACCAGCGCTATCTCGAGCGCGTCTTCACGCGCGGCCAGCGGCTCATCGTCCATGGCAAGGTGCAGCCGCCGCGGGGCGGCGGCGCCCTCGAGATGCTGGTGAAGGACTACGAGATCGTCGAGAGCGCCGACGACGAGCATCTGCACACGGGCCGCCTCGTCCCCATCTATCCCGCCACCGAGCGTGTGTCGCAGCGGTGGCTCCGCGCGCTGACGCGGCGGCTCGTCGACGAGTTCGCCGACCGCGTGCCCGAGACGCTGCCCGAGCCGCTCCGGGCGCGCCGCGACCTCGACGCCATCGCCCGCGCGATCCGCGAAGGACACTTCCCCGAGACGGAGGCCGAGCAGGCGCGGGCGCGGCGCCGCCTCGTCTTCGAGGACTTCCTCGTGCTGGAGCTGGGCCTCGCCATCCGCCGCCACCGTGAGGGCCGCGAGCCCGGACTGGCCATGCGGCCGCCCGGCGCCCTCGGGCGGCGCCTCCTCGAGTCGCTGCCGTTCGCGCTCACCGCCGCCCAGGAGCGCGTCTGGCAGGAGATCCGGGTCGACATGGCCACCGCGCACCCGATGAACCGGCTCCTCCAGGGCGACGTGGGATCCGGCAAGACGCTCGTGGCCGTGCTCGCCATGCTCACCGCGATCGAGTCGGGGTTCCAGGCCGCGCTGATGGCGCCCACCGAGATCCTGGCCGAGCAGCACGCGCGGACGCTCGGCGCGCTGCTCCGGCCGCTCGACCTCGGGGTGGCGCTCCTCACCAACGCCACGCGGGGCAAGGAACGCCAGGCCCTTCTCGCCGCCGTCGCCGACGGCACGCTGCCGTGCGTGGTGGGCACCCACGCCCTCGTCCAGGGCGGCGTGACGTTCCGGCGGCTCGGCCTCGCCGTGGTGGACGAGCAGCACCGCTTCGGCGTGCTCCAGCGCGCCACCCTCCGCTCGAAGGGGGAGCGGCCCGACGTGCTGGTGATGACGGCCACGCCCATCCCGCGGACGCTCGCCCTCACGCTCTACGGCGATCTCGACGTGTCGGTGATCGACGCGATGCCGCCGGGCCGCCGGCCGGTGCGCACGTTCGTCCGGGAGGAGAACAAGCGGCGCGACATCTACGCGTTCCTTCGTGAGGAGATGCGCGCGGGCCGGCAGGTCTACGTCGTCTACCCGCTCGTGGAGGAGTCCGAGGTCTCCGACCTCCGGGCCGCGACCGAGATGCAGGGACAGCTCGCCGCCGAGGTCTTCCCGGAGTTCGCGGTAGGCCTCCTCCACGGCCAGATGGCCGGGGCGGAGAAGGACCGGGTGATGGAGGAGTTCCGCGCCGGGCGCGTCCAGCTCCTGGTCTCCACCACCGTGATCGAGGTGGGCATCGACGTGCCGAACGCATCCGTCATGCTCGTGGAGCACGCCGAGCGCTTCGGGCTGTCCCAGCTCCACCAGCTCCGCGGCCGCGTGGGCCGTGGCCCGTGGAAGAGCTACTGCATCCTGATGAGCCGCGCCGCCGGAGCGTCCGACGCGCGCCGCCGGCTCGACGCCATGGCCGAGACGAGCGACGGGTTCCGGATCGCCGAGACGGACCTGTCGCTCCGCGGGCCCGGCGACTTCTTCGGCACGCGCCAGTCCGGCCTGCCCGCGTTCCGCGTCGCCGACCTCCTGCGCGACGCGGCGGTGCTCGAGGAGGCGCGCCAGGAGGCGTTCAAGCTGGTCGCCACCGACCCGGACCTGCGCGCACCGGAGCACCGCGCCCTCCGCGCCGCGCTGCTGGCGCGCTGGCGCGGCAAGCTCGATCTCGCCAGTGTCGGGTGAGGCCGCTCGCATGACGACAACCTTCCCGGTGCGTCTGCGCACCATCGACGCCGGGGGGCCGGTGCACTTCGCCGATTTCGGCGGCGTGGGACCGCCGATGGTCCTCGTGCACGGGCTCGGCGGGTCTTGCGAGAACTGGCTCGCCGTGGGCGGCGCGCTGGCCGAGCACGCGCGGGTGCTGGCCCCGGATCTGCCGGGCTTCGGCCGCACGCCGCCCGCGGGCCGCGAGATCACCGTGACGGCCAGTCAGCGCTCGCTCCATCGCTTCCTCGAGGTCGCCGTGGGGCAGCCGGCGGTCCTCGTGGGCAACTCGATGGGCGGCCTCGTCGCCATGATGCAGGCGGCGAGCGAGCCGGCCAGCGTGGCCGGGCTCGTCCTGGTTGCGCCGGCGCAACCGCAGGTTCGCGGCGGGCGGCCCGATCTCGCGGTCCAGGCGCTGTTCGCCATCTACCTGGTGCCCGGCGTGGCCGGTTGGTTCCTCCGGACGCGAGCGGCCCGGCTCGGGCCCGAAGGGTTGGTGGCGGAGCTCCTTCGCCTGCTCTGCATCGACGGCTCCCGGGTGCCGCCGGACGTGCAACGCGCGCACGTCGCACTGGTCCGCGAGCGGCTCGAGTCGATGCCGTGGGCCAACGACGTCTTCCTGTCGGCCACCCGCTCGCTGCTCGGCCTGCTGCTGCGCCCCTCGCGCTACCACGCGATGGTCGACCGCATCGCCGCGCCGACGCTCCTGGTCCATGGCCGCGGTGATCGGCTCGTGCCGCTGGCCGGCTCGCAGGCGCTGGTCCGCCGGAAGCCGGACTGGGCGCTCGACGTGCTCGACGACATCGGCCACGTGCCGCAGCTCGAGGCCCCAGCGCGCTTCGTCGATGCGGTCGTGCGTTGGCTCGGGGGCCGGTCGGGGCGCGCGTGAGCCTCTCCACCGGCATTCGCGAGCGAGGCGGCGTGCGAGTCATCGCGGGGGAGCTGAAGGGGCGGCGCCTGGTGACGCCGCGGGGCCGGACGACACGGCCCACCGCGGACCAGGTCCGCATCGCGTGCCTGGACACCCTGATGCCGTTCGTCGCCGGCGGCCCCTTCCTGGACCTCTTCGCGGGGGCGGGGGGCGTGGGGATCGAGGCGCTGTCCCGCGGCGCGCCCCACGCCGTGTTCGTGGAGACGGACCCCGCGGCGCTGCGCGCGCTCCGCGACAACGTCGATGCGCTCGGGCTCGCGGGCCGGGCGCGCGTGCTCCGGGCCGACGCGGAGCGGGGCGTGGAAACGCTGGCCCGCGCCGGCGAGCGGTTCGCCGTGGTCTTCCTGGATCCGCCCTACGACTCGCCACGCGCCGCCCCCGCGCTCGCGCGGGTCCTGGAGGGCGCGTGCCTGCTTCCCGGGGCGGTCGTCGTGGTCCAGCACGCCACGAAGACGCCGCCCGCGCTCGGCAGCGACGTGGTGGCCGCGTGGAAGACCCGCCGGTTCGGGGAGACGTCCTTGACATTCCTCCGCGCCCCTGCCTAAACTCAGCCGGTTTCGAGCCCGATCCTTCCGCCGGAGGTCTCTCGTGGGCAAGCGCGGAGTGTATCCCGGGATGTTCGACCCCATGCACAACGGACACCTGGACCTCATCGAGCGCAGCCTGCGCATCTTCGACGAGCTCATCGTGGCCGTCGTCGCCAACCCGTCCAAGGAGCCGCTGTTCACGGTGAAGGAGCGGCTCGAGCTGATCGACGAGGCGACGCGCGGCCTCGAGCGCATGCGCATCACGTCGTTCGACGGCCTGCTCGTGGACCTCGTGAACCGCGAGGCCGCGGACTGCATCGTCCGGGGCATCCGCGCGGTGTCGGACTTCGAGTACGAGTTCCAGATGGCGCTGATGAACCGGAAGCTGCAGAGCACCGTGGAGACGGTGTTCATGATGCCCCACGAGCGCTACAGCTACGTCTCCTCGCGGCTCATCAAGGAGGTGGCCTCGCTGGGCGCCCCCGTCACCGGCATGGTGCCGCCCATCGTCGAGGAGCGTCTGAACGAGAAGTTCCCCAAGAGGTGACCGTGATGCTCGCCGATCGGATGAAGACCCTCGCCCCCTCGCCCACGCTCGCCATGCAGGCCCGGGCCAAGGCCATGCGCGCCCAGGGCATCGACGTGATCTCCTTCGGCGCGGGCGAGCCCGACTTCGACACGCCGGCCCGGATCAAGCAGGCGGCGATCCGGGCCCTCGAGAGCGGCCAGACCAAGTACACCGAGGTCGGCGGCGTGCCCGAGCTGCGCGCCGCCGTCTGCCACAAGCTCAAGCGCGACCAGGGCCTGGACTACACGCCGGACGAGATCGTGGTCTCGTGCGGGGCCAAGCACACGCTCTACAACATCGTGATGGCCCTCGTGAACCCGGGCGACGAGGTGCTGATCCCGAGCCCGTACTGGGTCTCGTATCCCGAGCAGGTCCGCCTCCTCGGCGGCGTGCCCGTGGCGGTGCCCACGCCCGAGTCGACGGGCTTCGACCTGGACCCCGCGGAGCTCCGGAAGGCCGTGACCTCGCGCACGAAGATGATCGTGGTGGACAGCCCCGGCAATCCCACCGGCGCCGTCTTCTCCGCGGCGGCCCTGCGCGCGGTCGGCGAGCTCGCGGTGGAGCGCGGCCTGTGGATCATCTCCGACGAGTGCTACGAGGCGCTCACCTACGAGGGACGCCACGTGTCGATCGCGTCGCTGTCGCCTGCGATCAAGGCGCGGACGATCGTGGTGAACACGTGCTCGAAGGCCTACGCGATGACGGGCTGGCGCATCGGCTACGCCGCGGGCGCGCGCGAGCTGATCCGGGCCATGACCGACGTGCAGAGCCAGGTCACGTCCAATCCCTCGTCGGTGGCGCAGTGGGCCGCCGTCGAGGCGCTCACCGGCCCCCAGGACGAGATCGCCAAGATGGTGGGCGAGTTCGATCGCCGCCGCCGGACCATCGTGGACGGCCTCAACGCGGTGCCGGGCGTGAGCTGCGTGATGCCGCGCGGGGCCTTCTACGCGTTCCCGAACGTGTCGGGCCTCTTCGGCAAGCGCGCCAAGGGCGGCGTGCTCCGGGGCTCCGCCGACGTGTGCGCGTTCCTCCTCGACGAGGCGCGCATCGCCACCGTGGCCGGCGTGGACTTCGGCTCCGACGCGCACATCCGGCTGTCCTACGCGACGGCGCTCGACAAGATCATCGAGGGGCTCGCCCGGATGAACGCGGCGGTACGCTCCCTCGAGGGGTGAAGAGGTGACGGCATGAAGATCGAGGGCTCGTACGACCTCGCCGCCCCGCGCGAGCGGGTGTGGGCCGCCTTCCTGGATCCCGCCACGCTCGCCCAGGCCATCCCGGGCTGCGACGGGCTCGAGGAGATCGGCGCCGGCGAGTACAAGGCGATGATGAAGATCGGCGTCGGCGCCATCAAGGGCACCTTCGAGGGCAAGGTGCGTCTGAGCGACCTGGAGCCGCCGACGCGCTACCGCATGGCCGTGGAGGGCAAGGGCGGCCCCGGCTTCGTCCGCGGCGACGCGAGCATGGCGCTGTCCGACGTTCGACGGCGGCACGCGCGTGACCTACGACGCCGACGTGCAGGTGGGCGGGCTCATCGCGAGCGTCGGCCAGCGGATGCTGGGCGGCGTCTCGAAGATGATGCTCGACAACTTCTTCACCAAGATGACGGAGCTCCTCGCCGCCCGCACGTGATCCCGGCCCGCGTCGCCCTCGCCGGCGCCGCGCTGGTGGCGCTGGCCTCGGCCGGCGCGGCCGCCGCCCCGCGCGTCACCCCCGGCGAGTGCACGCGCGACGGCCTCTACTGCCTCTACCGCTCGATCCTGCCCAGCGCGGGTCTGGTCGCCGACTGCCGGTCCGCCACCGACTGCCGCGTGGGCTACTACTACGGCGCCCCCGAGCAGGCGACCTGGTTCACGCCCCCCGCGGGCACGCCCACGTTCCCGAAGCCGACCGTGACCTGGCACACGGCCACGCTGGCCGAGGCCCGGTTTCCGTGCGGGCCCGGTTGCGCCACCAGCTACTTCTTCGAGGCGCGCCGGAGGCGGGTCTCCGCGCCGCGGCCGGACGTCCTGCACGTGGACCCCACGCGCCAGCTCCTCGCCGCGACGAGCGGCCGCGCGCTGGTGGTGTCGCAGATCTTCGCGGGCCGCGAGGTGGCGCGCATCGAGCGCCCGTGGGCGCCGGCGCCGCGCCTGGGGGAGGTGGTGACCGCCGTGCGCTTCGATCCCGACGGCCGGCTCACGTTCACGTGGCTCCGGGGCGAGGAGCGCGCCCCGGTCACGGAGCGCGTCGTGGTCCCGTCGATCCCGCGCTGAGCGGGGGAGGCTATCCTTCCGACGCGACGGCGTGGGCGGCGATGGGGGCGCGGAGCATGGACGTGAGGGGGATCGTCACGAACACGATGACGCCGATCGCGGCCAGGGTGACGGCCACGCCCGCCCAGTCGCTCACCATCCCGTAGACGAACGGCGCCAGCGCCGAGGCGCTGATCCCCACCGTGTAGAACACGGCGTAGCTCCGCGCGCGGCGGTCGGGATCGACGAGGTCGGCCACGGTGCCGTAGAGCACCGACGACGTGCCGTTCAGCGCGATGCCGAGGATCGGCAGCACGGCGAGGCAGCCGCCGAGCGGAAGGGCCAGGAGCAGCAGGATGCCCACGCCGGTGGCCGTCTCGGTGACGATCACGGTGCGGATGATGCCGAGCCGCTCGGCCAGCGCGCCGCAGGCGAGCTTGCCCGCCGCGCCGCCCGCGAACACGAGCATGAGGGCCAGGCCCACGCCGCCCACCGGCGAGCCCTTGGCGATGAGCAGGAAGGGCAGGAAGGTGAGGAAGCCGGAGCGGGTGCCGTTGTCGATGACCTGGATCAGCGACAGCGCGCGAAAGCCGCGCGGCGTCGCGGATGCCCCAGCCCGAGCGCGCCGGCTCGCCGGGGTGCGCGCGCGGCACGGCCGCTTCCGGTCCGCCGACGTGCAGACGAGCGAGCACGAAGGGCAGCGCGCAGGCGGCGGCGAGCCCGAGCGCCGCATACACGCTCGTGGCCGCGCGCCATCCGCACCACGCCGCGGCCAGGCCCACGGCGGCCGGCACGGCGACCTTGCCGAGGTCCCCCGAGAAGTTGTACGTGCCGAGCGCCACGCGCCGGGCGGCCCTGCTCGTAGGCCTTCGACACGATCGACGACGACAGGGGGTGCTGGACGCTCGAGCCGAGGCCGGCGGCGAGCAAGGCAGGCGAGGAGGCCGGCGAACCCGCCGCTCGTTCCCGCGGCCAGGTAGCCGAGCGCGGTGACCGCGGTGCCGATCGCGAGGAGGCGGGCCTCGCCCCAGCGCTCGGCGAGGAGGCCCGCCGGCACCTGGAAGCTCGCCATGCCGCCGCTGTACGCCGTCTTCAGGAGGCCCACCTGGGTGAACGAGAGCCCGAGCTCGGCGGTCCACACCGGCAGCAGGACGAGGAGGATGTCCGAGAACCCGTCGTGGACGAAGTGGATGACCGATGCGGCGGTGAGCACCGCGGCGGGACGTCGAGCCATGCGCCGATTGTTCCACAGCCGGCGCGGCGCGGGCAACGCACGAAGTTCGTCGGGGGAGGTTCTCATGCGCCCATATCGAAGACACGCGGGCCATGCGACGAAGCTCACGCTGCGGGGTGCCATGGCCGCGATGAGGCTCTTGATGGCGACGAATGCATACCATTGTGGTATGCCAGGCTCCAGAGTGTACTGGACGCTGGTCTTCACCGCGGCCAGTCTGGAGCACCTCGCAGAGCGGGGCATCCACGCGATGGACGTTACCGATGCCGCCTACGGCAAGAATGGCCCTGCACGCGTACGTAGATCCGGCCGGGGTGCCCGGCAGCGCTGGTCGTAGTAGCGCCGCTGGAGACGGGCGACCTTCTGACCTGTGTGTTCCGGCGGCGCACCCGCGCGATCTTGAGACGGAGGGTGCGTTCACCGTTTCGGGCCAAGGACGGCAGGAGTCTCCGGGGCGATTCAACGCGTCGATGCGCTTGTGTGTCAGCGCCCGCATATCCGACGCGGATGAAGTGAGGAGTTATCGCAGGTGGCGCGCAGACAAAAGGAGATAAGGGTACAGTATCCACTCGGAAGAGCAGGATTCCAGTATTCCGAACCGATCGAGACGAGCGTGGGTTCTGGGCGCGGCACAGTGTCGAGGAATTCGCCAGAGACCTTGTGGATCTAGACGTTGAGATTCGCCCGCCGCGCACGGAGCAAATCGCTCTCCGCCTCCACAAGGAGGACCTGCAGACACTGCGTTCCTTGGCCGCGGAACGCGGCGTGGGACACACAACTTTGGCGAGAACCGTCCTCGAGGGCTGGATCACACGGTCGCGGACGAGGAGCACAACCGTACGACGCAGGCAGAACCGCCGCCCAGCCTGATCCGGAGATCTCCCTCTAACAGAGTCTGGAGCCGACGGTGTGCGGGGTTTCTTGTCTTGCCCGTCTCGCCCTCCAGGCTAGGACGGGAGAGACCCGAGAAAGTCGAGGACGGCGCGGTGGAACGCCTCGGGCTGGTCGCGGTTGGCGAAGTGGCCCGCGGGCGAGAGGAGCACGAACTGCGCGTGCTTGATCTTCTCCGTCATCACGCGCATGGCGGCGAGCGAGGGATCCTCGTCGCCGCAGATCAGGAGCGTGGGCGCGGCGATCTCCGACAGGCGCTCGGTGACGTAGTCCATCTGGAGCAGCGCGCGCAGCGCGTTCGCGTACCCGACGGGCTCCAGCATCCGGTACATGGCGAAGACCTCGTCACGGGCCCGGGGGTCGAGCTTGATCCGTCCCGCCACGTTCGGATTGGACGCGATCGCGAACTCGGCCATGGCGTCCATGCCTCCGGCCAGGGTCACCTCGATGCTCCGCGCCCGCATCACGAGGTGCGCCACCGAGAGCGGCAGCCCCGCCGCCGACGACGAGTCGACGACCACGAGGGCGGCCACGCGCTCGGGGTGGGCGAGGGTGAAGCGCGTGGCGATGCCGCCGCCGAGGCTCAGGCCGCCCACGGCGGGACGCGCGAGGCCGAGATGGTCCACGAGGTCGCGCAGGTCGAGCGTCCAGTGGCCGAACGTCACGCGGGTCGGGTCGGCCGGGCTCTCCGACCGGGCGTGGCCGCGGGGCTCCCAGAGCACGAGGCGGTGCCGCGCGGCGAGGGCGGCCACGTTGGGCGCCCACATGCCGGCGTTGCCGCCGATCCCGTAGGCGAGGACGAGCGGCGTCCCCGAGCCGTGCTCCTCGTAGTAGATCCTGACGCCGTCGGTGGTCGTGAAGTGCGCCATGTCGAGCCTCCCGGGCGGCCGCGCGCCGCAATTGCTGCTCCATGGAAAGGGCCGCCCGCGCGGATGTCAAGCAGGACGACGAGGCAGCGTTCGCCCTTCTCCCTCTCCCTTCGAGGGAGAGGGCCGGGGTGAGGGTCGGTGGCACTATCTCACGGCGAGACTGTCCGTGTGCTTGCGCGACCGCCCCTCACCCTGCCCTCTCCCCAAAGGGGAGAGGGAACGCCGTGACGCCTTGGCGCGCGGCGAGCGTTGGCGCGGCGCCCGCGCGCGTGCTAGAGTCCGCGACCATGAGCGACAATGTCACCCTTGTCCGCGACGGCGCCATCGCGACGGTCACGCTCGACCGTCCCGAGCGGCGCAACTCCCTCAGCGATCCCATGCTGACCGACCTCGGCGCGGCCTTCGCCGAGCTGCGCGACGACGCCGCGACGCGCGTGGTGATCGTCACCGGGACGCCGCCGATGTTCTCCGCGGGCGCCGACGCCCCCTTCAAGAAGGGCATGACGGCGGAGGAGCGGCGGCAGATGTTCCTCGGCCGGAAGAGCCAGTTCCGCCGGCTCTTCGAGCGCGCCAACACCATGCTGGAGAGCCTCGAGCAGGCCACGATCTGCCAGATCAACGGCCACGCGGTGGGCGGCGGCTGGGGCCTCACCCTCGCGTGCGACTTCCGTTTCGCGGGCGCGTCGGCCCAGATGTGGATCCCCGAGGTGGACCTGGGCGTGCCGCTTGGCGTGGCCTCCACGACGCGCTTCGTGCGCCTCGTGGGGCCGGCGCGCGCCAAGGAGATCATCATGGGCTGCCGGCGCTACTCGGCGGCGGAGGCGGAGGCGTGGGGCCTCGTGCATCGCGCGGTGGCCGACGACCTCCTCGCCAGGACGGTGCGCGAGTACGCGGCCCTGCTCGCGGCCAAGCCGTTCCGCGCGCTCGCGGAGATGAAGGCGCGGATCAACGCCATCGCCCGCACCGGCATCCCAGAGGTGAACGCGATGACCGAGGGATTCCTCGACCGAACCTGAGGCCGGCGGGCGTCCCGCCCGCTGCGCCGCGAAGACCAAGGAGGAGAGTCCATGAGCAGCAGACCCATGGCGAGCTACAGCCTCACCGTCCGGTTGCGCATCGCCAACCTGCCCGGGATGCTCGGCAAGGTGACCTCGGCGATCGGCGAGGCCGGCGGCGACATCGGCGCGGTGGACATCGTCGAGGCGGGGGGCCCCACCATCACCCGCAACGTCTCGTTCAAGGCGGGGGACGAGGGTCACGGCGAGCGGATCGTCGAGCGCCTCCGGCGTGTCGAGGGCGTCACCGTCGTCAACGTGTCCGACCGCACCTTCCTCATGCACCTCGGCGGCAAGATCGCCACGCAGGCCCGGGTGGCGGTGAAGACCCGCGACGACCTCTCGATGGTCTACACGCCGGGCGTGGCCCGCGTGTGCATGGCCATCCACGCCGAGCCCGAGAAGGCCTACAACCTCACGATCAAGCAGAACACGGTGGCGGTCGTCAGCGACGGCTCCGCCGTCCTCGGCCTCGGCAACATCGGCCCCTTCGGCGCCGCGCCCGTGATGGAAGGCAAATGCCTCATCTTCAAGGAGTTCGCCGGGGTGGACGCGTTCCCGCTGTGCCTGGCCACCCAGGACGTGGACGAGATCGTGCGCACGGTGATGGCCGTGTCGCCGATCTTCGGCGGCATCAACCTCGAGGACATCTCGGCGCCGCGGTGCTTCGAGATCGAGGAGCGCCTTCAGGAGGCGCTCGAGATCCCGGTGTTCCATGACGACCAGCACGGCACCGCGGTGGTGGTGCTCGCCGCGCTCCTGAACGCGCTCAAGATCGTGAAGAAGAGCCTGTCCGAGGCCCGCATCGTGTTCGTGGGCGCGGGCGCCTCCGGCATCGCCACCGCCAAGCTCCTCATGCTGGAAGGGGCGCAGCACATCGTGGCGTGCGACCGCGTCCGGCCTCCTCTACCGCGGCCGCACCGACAACATGAACTCGATGAAGCAGTGGTTCGCCGAGCACACGAACCCGAAGGGGCTGCGCGGCAGCGTCGCCACCGCCGTCGAGGGCGCCGACGTGTTCATCGGGCTGTCCGGGCCGGGCGTGGTGTCGGTGGCGGACATCAAGACGATGGGTCGCGACCCGATCGTGTTCGCGATGGCCAACCCGACGCCGGAGATCATGCCCGAGGAGGTGGCCTCGAACGTGCGCGTGATGGCGACCGGACGCTCCGACTATCCGAACCAGATCAACAACTCCTGCTGCTTCCCCGGCTTCTTCCGCGGCATGCTCGACGTGCGGGCCCGGCGGGTCAACGACGAGATGAAGCTGGCCGCGGCGCACGCGCTGGCCGGGCATCGTGAGCGAGAGCGAGCTGTGCGAGGAGTACATCACGCCCGGCATGTTCGACTCGCGGGTGGTCCCGGCGGTCACGGCCGCCGTCGCCGAGGCCGCGGTCAAGACGGGGGTGGCCCGCCGCCGCGCCCGGGCCTGACGCTCCGGGCCCCGCGCCCGGCCGAACGGAACGATTCAACGGCCGGCGACCCGTCCGATCCGCCGCGAAGGCGGCGCGGACAGGTCGCCGGCCGTGGTGTTTCCAGACGCCCGCGGATCAGCCGCCGCGCGTCCAGACGCCGGCGGGGTCGCAGTCGCGGACGATCGCGAGATCCTCCGCGGTGGGGGCCGGCGTCTCGCCCACGTCGGGGGCGACGAGCAGGTCCCACCCCGTGGCCGCCCGCACGGTCTCGACGCTCTGCCCGGGGTGGTACGAGGCGAGCACCATCTCCGCGCGCTCGGGGTCGAAGCGGAAGACGCCCAGCGTCGTGATGACCGCCGAGGGGCCGCCGCCGTGGAGTCCGACGCGCGCGCGCCAGCCCGGCCCGTCGCCGAAGCCGGGCGAGGTGACGTAGTCGACCCGCTCCCGGAACCGGTGGCGCTCCTGCGGCATGATCACCACGAAGCGGCGCGACAGGCTCGCGATGTCGGCGCCGCCCCCGCTGCCGGGCAGCCGCACGCGCGGATGCGCCCAGTCGCCGACGTACGACGTGTTGAGGTTCCCGCGCCGGTCGATCTCCGCTCCGCCGATGAAGCCCATGTCCACCAGGCCCTGCTGGAGGAGGGCCATGATCTCGAGCGTGCCCGTGGCCCACACCGCGCCCCGGACGTTCGGCGTGTCGCTCATCGTCATGAGCGTCGCCGGGGCGGGGGCGTCGCGCACGATCCCGTTCTCGAAGAGGCCGACGGCGGCGGGCGCGTGGGTGCGCTTGGCGAAGGCGAACGCGAGGAGGGGCAAGCGCATGCCGACGAACACGACCTCGCCGTCGCGGATCTCGCGCCCCGCGGCGATCACCATCAGCTCGCGGTCGGTGAAGCTCACGGGACCATCAGCTCGCGGTCGGTGAAGCTCACCGGAGCACGAAGGGCGTGGCCCCCGCCGGCGAGTACGGGTGGCGGCGCACCGCCTCCTCGTTCACCTCCACGCCGAGCCCCGGCCCGGTGGGCACCTCGACCCAGCCGTCGCGGGCGGCGATGGGCCGTGCCAGGAACGGCGTCTCGTGCTCCCCGGTGGGGAACTCCACCGGCGTGGCGCCGCCGAAGGTGGCGGCCACGTGCAAGGTGGCGGCGAGGCCGGGGCCGAAGTAGAACGCGTGGGGGGCGACGGGGAGCCCCGCGCCCTGGGCCAGGGCCACGATCTTCCGCATCTCCGAGATCCCGCCCACCTTGGTGATGCTGGGCTGGAGGATGTCGGCGGCGCGATGGGCCACGATCTCCTGGAACCCGTAGATCGTGGACTCGTTCTCGCCGAGCGCGATCGGGGCGCGGCTGGCCGCGCGGACCCGCGCGAGACCGACGTAGTCCTCCGGCGGCCACACCGGCTCCTCGAGCCAGGTGAGCGCGAACGGCTCGAGATCGCGGGCCATCGCGATCGCCTCCGTCGCCGTCCACGGGCAGTTGGTGTCGAGCATCAGCTCCACCTGCGGGCCGACGGCCTCGCGCGCGGCGCGCACCGACTCCACGTCGATCTGGTGGAGCTTCAGCCGCGTGAACCCCTGGGCCACGTACTGGCGGCACGCCGCCGCCACGTCGGCGGGCGAGCCGTAGCGCACGAGGCTCGCGTAGACGGGCATCCGCGGCCGCACCGCGCCGCCCAGGAGCTCGTACACCGGCACGCCGCGCGCCTTGCCGGCCAGGTCCCAGAGGGCGATCTCCACGCCGCTGATCGCGAACATGGCGAGGCCGCGGCGCCCGTAGATCATCGTGCCGCGGTGCATGACGTCGACCAGGGCCTCGATGTCGGCGGCGTCGTGCCCCATGAGGAGCGGGGCCAGGCTCTCCTCGATCACGTTGACCACGGCGAGCGGCGCGCCGTAGGCGAAGGCCTCGCCGACGCCGGTGAGGCCCTCGTCGGTTCCCACGCGCACCACGATCTGCTTCGCCGTGGCCGCGGGCCATGGCGAGGGCGGGTTCATCGGGCGCGTGGGGATGGCCAGGGGAATCGCGTCGATGCGCGTGATCTTCATGTCGTCGAGCCTCCGTGTTCAGCCACCGAGGTCGAGCGGCTCGGACGGCGCCGGCCGCGTCGCGCGCAGGGCGTCCAGGCGCTCACGGCCGACGAGGCCGAGGAAGCCCGGCCAGTCGGCGATGCCCGTGACCCAGCGATCGAGCCAGCGCCGGCTGCCCTCCGGCGTGCGGGTGTCGTCGTGGTAGCGGCGGTAGAAGTCGTGGTCGCGCGCGTAGTGGCCCTGCACGGGCGAGGGATAGGCGCCCCACGGCTGGTGGACCACGGCGGCCACCTTGAACGGCGGCGCCAGGACGAGGTTCGGGTCCGAGAGGATGCGCTCGCGCGGCCAGACCTCCTCGGCGACCAGCACCACCCGCCGTGCGGCCAGCGCGGCCTGGCGCGTCACGCCGAGCGTGCCCCACACGTGCGCGTGCCCGTCGGCGTCGGCGCGCTGCACGTGCAGGATGGCCACGTCCGGCGCCAGCGCGGGCACGAGCACGACGGGAGAGCCCGAGAACGGATCGGTGGCCGGGCGGAGCCGCGGGTTGGAGCGGAGGAGATCGGTGCCGAGAAGCGAGCGCGTTGGAATGTAGGGCGCGCCCAGGGCCCCGGCCTGGAGCGCGGTCGCGAGCGTGAGGTTCGAGTGGTCCTCTACCTCGAGGGGCCGGGGCACGCCGGCCTCGACCGCGCGGCGATAGTTGTGTCCGAGGCCGGCGCTCACGTTGCCGACCCACGCCGCCGTGACCTTGCGCGCGCAGCCCGCGCCGACGAGCTGGTCGAAGAGGATGTCCGAGATCGGGCCGACCAGCTCGAGGTCGCGGCGGCCCTGGCGGATCAGCTCGTGGCCGGCCGCGAACGGGATCAGCGCCTCGAGCGCCGCCCCCATGCACACCGACGCGCCGTCGGGCACGAACGACGCGAGCGCGTCGCGCATGGACATGAGCTTGTCCGAAGGCACCGCGCCATCTTACTCCACGCGCTCGGTCAGGGCCGCCGGAGGAGCGGCGTGCCGCGTCAGAGGCCGAGCGCGGCGATGCCCGCCTTGGACACCTGCTCGTCCTGCTGGGACTGCACGCCGGACACGCCGACGGCGCCGACGCACTCGCCCTCGGCCATGATCGGCACGCCGCCCTGGATGGGCAGGTTGTCGGGGAACTTCATCATGACCGGGCGGTCCTTGATCAGGTCCTCCCAGACCTTGGTGGCGCGCCGGGTGAGGGCGGCGGTGCGCGCCTTGGCGGTGGCGACCTCGGCGGTCAAGGGCCCGGCGCCGTCGAGCCGCTCCAGGTAGAGCAGGAAGCCGGCGTCGTCGACGACCGCGAAGCTCACGTTCCACCGGTTCTTCTCGGCCTCGGCGCGGCACGCCGCGGCCACCTTGTGCACGTCTGCTCCCGTGAGGGCGGGCCTGGTCCGCATGGGTGTCCCCCTGTGGTTCAGCGTGAGCGGGTGTACTTGACGACGCGCCGGGACCGTCCCCACGCGCCCGGGCGCACCACGTAGAGGTCGCCGCGCGAGTCGCCCCAGATGCCGTGGCACGAGCGGAAGCTCGGGTCGCCCCACCGGGCGAGGCGCTCGCCGTCGAGGGTGAGCACGCTGACGAACCCGCCGTTGTGCTCGGGGATGTAGACGACGTCGTCTCCATCGACGTAGAAGACGGCGGGCCCGATGAGCTCGGTGGGCCAGATGCCCAGGAGCGCGCCCTGCTGGTCGAAGACCTGGACGCGGTCGTTCTCGCGGTCGCACACGAGCACGCGGCCCCGCCGGTCGATCCAGACGCCGTGGGGCAGGTTGAACTGGCCCGGCGCCGTGCCCGGCTCGCCCCACGACGTGACGTGCGTGCCGTCGGCGGCGAACTTGTGCACGCGGGCGTTGCCGTAGCCGTCGGTCACGAACATCTCGCCGGACGGGGTCAACGCGATGTCGGTGGGCAGGTTGAACGGGGGGCCGCCGCGGGTCACCTTCGTCCACGCCGTCGAGCTCGAGTCCGACGGGTCCACGCCGGTGTCGGAGCGATGCCCGCGGGCGCCGAGGCTGCGAAGGAGGGTGCCGCCCGCCGTGAAGTAGAGCATCTGCCCGAGGGCGCGATCCACCAGCCAGAGGTTGCCCTGCTCGTCGGCGCGGATGGTGTGGGGGAACTCGAAGAGCCCGGCGCCCCACGACCCGAGGACGTTGCCGTCACGGTCGAAGACCACGACGGGGTGCTCGGGCGACCGGTTGAAGCAGTACACGCGGTCCTCCCGATCCACGGTCACGGCGGCGGCCGGCATCACCCAGCCCTCGGGGAGCTTCGCCCAGTCGTCGTTCACCTCGTACGTGTACGTGCCGCTCCCGACCGCCGTCGCCGTCGCCATGGTCTGTCTCCTCTCAGAAGGCTCGCCGGTGGGAGAAGGCGATCTCCTCGCTGGTGATGAACTCGAGCAGCACCGACGTTCCCTCCCCGTTCAGCTGGCGGGCACGCTCCAGCGCGCCGGCGATCTCCGCCGGCTTCTCGATGCGCTCGGCGTGGCCGCCCATCGCCCGGCCCATGTCCGCGTAGTTCCCGCCGATGTCCCGCGTGCGGTACTTGTCGTGCGAGACGACGAGGGCGTGCCGCTCGATGGCCATCGCGGAGTTGTTGAGGACGATGGTCGTGATGGGGATGCCGCACCGGACCGCGGTCTCGAAGTCGAGCCCGGTCATGCCGAAGGCGGCGTCGCCCATGAAATTCACGCAGAACTTGTCGGGCGCGGCGAGCTTGGCCCCGATGACGAGGCCGAGCCCGGTGCCGAGCGCGTGCGACTTGCCCCAGCCCATGTACCCGCGCGGCGCGGTGGCGGTGTAGAAGGGGACCATCTGGTTGCGCGGGCTCCCCGAGTCGTGCGTCACGATGGCCCCGGCGGGGTCGATCGCCTGCATGAACTCCCAGATCACGCGGTAGGGCGTGATCGGCACCTCGTCCGAGGTGAGCTTCGGCATCCACTCCTCGAGCCACGCCGTCTTCGCCGCCTGGACCTCCGCGGCCGCGGCGCCGGGCGCCCGCCGCCGGGACCCGAGCAGGTCGGTGACCGCGTCGATGAACTGGCGGAGGACGAGCTTCGCGTCGCCCAGGATGGGGTGATCGGCCGGGTAGTTCTTGTTGAGGTCGCGCTCGTCGTTGGTGGCGTGGATGATGATCTTCCCGCCCGGGATGTTCGTCGCCATCCCGTGACGCGTGAAGCTGCAGCCGATCCCGAGGAGGACGTCCGCGCGCGGGAGGAACACGCGCACGGGCCCGGACATGACGCCGCCGCCCCCCGTGCCGAGGGCGAGGGGATGGTTCTCCGGGAACGCGCTCTTGCCCTCGAGCGTGGTCATGACGGGGGCCTGGAGCAGGTCGGCGAGCTCGCGAAGCTCGTCGCACGCCTCGGCGTAGAGCACGCCCTGGCCGGCATGGATGACCGGCCGATGGGCCTCCACGAGGGCGCGGGCGGCCAGGGCGATGTCGCGGGGGTTGCCCGCCGGACACGTGGCCTTCACCGGCGTGTAGTGGAGCGCCGCCTCCGGCACGTCGGCGCCCGCGACGTCGGCGGGGATCTCGACCATCACCGGGCCGGGGCGGCCCATCCGGAGCAGGTTGAACGCCCGCCGCATGACCTCCCCGACCTGATCCGGCTGGTTCAGGGTCTCCACCGACTTCGTCACCGAGGCGTAGGCCTTGGCCGAGCTGAAGAGCGGGAACACCTGCGCGCGGTCGCGCGGGTGGCCCAGCGGCAGCACGAGCATCGGCGTGGAGTCCGAGAAGGCGGTGGCCACGCCGGAGAACGCGTTCTCCGCCCCGGGCCCGTACTGCATCGCGAACACGCCGAGCTTCCGGCCGTTGGCGGTGCGGCTGTAGCCGTCGGCGATGCCCACGCCGACCCGCTCCTGGCGGCAGAGCACGGGGCGGATGCCCGCGGCGGCGGCGGCATCGATCAAGGACGTGGTGGGGTAGGCGCTCAGGAACTCCACGCCTTCGCGCATCATGATGACGGCGATCGCGTCGACGACGTTCACGGCGGTCCTCCCTGGGCCTCGCGGCAATGCGGAATGACTCGCTCGGCGATGTCCACCATGAGCGAGGAGATGCGCGCCATCTCGCCCGAGTTCAGGGCGAGCACGACGTGCTCGACGCCCGCGCGCTGGTACGCGCGGATGCCTGCCACCATCTGCTCGGGGCTGTCGCCGGGCAGCCGCGCCCGCCCCGCGGCGCGCGCGCTCGACGGCCGGCCGCCCACCTCCACCTCGACGCGCAGGGACATGACGAGGGCGTCCGGGTCGCGGCCCGCCTCCGTCGCAAGCTTCCGGACCTGCTCCCGGCCGGCGCGGAACTCCTCGGGGGTCATGCCGGTGGGGTGCCAGCCGTCGCCGAGCGTGGCGGCGCGGCGCATGGCGCCGGGGCTCTGGCCGCCCACCCAGAGCGGGATGCCCGGCTCCTGCCGCGGCTTCGGCGCGAACTTGAACCCGGTCAGCCGCCAGCGCTCGTTCATGTAGTGCGGGTCGGCCTTCGTCCACAGCTCGCGCATGATCGCCATGGACTCGTTGGTCAGCGCGCCGCGCTGCGACATCGGCACGCCGAGCGCGGCGAACTCCTCGGTCATCGCGCCCGCGCCCACGCCGAGGATCACGCGCCCGCCCGACATCTGGTCGAGGCTCGCCGCGTACTTGGCCAGCTCCACGGGGTTGTGGTACGGCAGCACGAGCACCGACGTGCCCAGCGCCACGCGCTTGGTGGTGGCGGCCAGGTACGAGAGCGTGGCCATCGGGTGGTAGTACGGCTTGTCGTCGAGCCGGTCACGGATGTAGCCGCAGTTGAGCAGGTGGTCCATGACCCAGATGGAGTCGTAGCCGAGCGACTCGGCGAGCGGCCCCATGGCGAGGACCTGACCGGGATCGGCGATGCCCCAGTTGTTCGGGATCGTCACGCCGAAGCGCGCGGGCCCGCCCACTAGCGAGCCCTCGCGCGACGTCGGCACGTCGTGCGGACGGGGTCCGGGGAGACACGGACTCTTCGTTCCATGGCGCATCCTCCTCGCGCGTGGCTGACGGGGTGCATCGTAGCCGATTTCGCGCGCCTTGACACCGCGCCCGCTTCGCGGGTAGCTAGCGGATGACGGCAGGCAGCGAGACTGTCTCCCACACATCGACCGGCGAGGAGGATTCCATGATCTACGAGGTGCGGACGTACACGCTCAAGACGGGCGCGGTGGCCGAGTTCGAGGAGCGCTTCGCCAAGCGCAAGCCCCTGCGCGAGAAGCATTCCAAGCTGGGGGCGTTCTGGCACACCGAGTTCGGGCCGCTCAACCAGGTGATCCACGCCTGGCCCTACGACGACCTGCAGCATCGCACCGCGGTGCGAGACGCGATGGCGAAGGACACCGAGCTGGCGAAGCTTGCCGGCGGGCGCGACCTGATCGTGGCCCAGGAGGCGGACATCATGATCCCCGCGCCCTTCATGCAGCCGCTGGGCAGCCGGGACTTCGGCTCGGGCAACGTCTACGAGATGCGCACCTACACCTACGCGCCCGGCGAGCTGTCGGCGGTGCTGGACGCGTGGGGGAAGGCGGTGCCCGGGCGCGAGAAGCTCTCGCCGCTCGCCGCGTGCTGGACGAGCGAGCTCGGCGGCCTCAACAAGTTCGTCCACGTGTGGGTCTACAAGGACGTGAACGAGCGCACGCGCATCCGCGAGGAGTCGCGCAAGGGCGGGCAGTGGCCGCCCCAGGCCGGCGTGCGCCCCATGCGCCAGGAGAACAAGCTCCTCGTCCCCGCCGCGTTTTCGCCAATAAGGTAGGGTCTCTCACCATTTCCCCTCTCCCCTCCGGGGAGAGGGCAGGGTGAGGGGCGGTCGTACCACCGCGCCGGGTCGCCCGCCGAGGGTCGATCGTCGAGGTGGCGCCACCGACCCTCACCCCGGCCCTCTCCCTGCTCAGAAAATGACGGGTGAACACGGGCTCCTGTTAGGCAGCGGGTTCGAGCATTACGCGATAGCCCTGACGTTGGAGCAGCTCGACGGCGCGACGGGTGATGCGGTGAGATGGCGACGGTCGTAGTAGTCGGGGCCGGGGTCGCAGGAGCGACGCTAGCGAGGATGGATAGACCGCTGGGAGCATGGCATGGGCGACGGCGACGACAGCCTTTGTGCCCGATGGCGCTGATGCGGCGGTACGCGCCGCCAGGGCGCATTTGGTGCGGATGGCGGGCAGGGCCGCTTCGATGAGGGCATGCGCGACAGCGGTTGCCCTTCGAATCTTGCTGAGTGTGCTGACCACGCTCTGCCGATTGCCGGGGCAGAACCGACCAGCGGCGAGATGCCGGCACTGGGAAAGGGGCGCTGTCCAGCCCGATCCGCGAGGAGGACCTCCGCCGTGCGGCGAGCGATCCCCGGCACCGTGTCCAGCTGGTGCAGCTGGCGCGCGAAAGGGGCCAGGGCGTGTCGACCTCCGCGCTGACCGCGGCGATCGCCTCGTCCAGGTACTCCAGATGGGCTAACAGTTGCCCGACAAGAAAGGCGTGGTGGGGCCGGAACCGCCCCGCGAGCGCTTGGCGCAGGGCAGCCAGCTTCTGCGCAACCGGCCCCGCGCCAGGTCGGCCAGCACCTCGGGATCGGTCGTGCCCTGCACCAACGCCTCCAGCATGGCGCGGCCGAGACCCCCAGGATGTCGGTGGCCACCGAGGCCAGCTAGATGCCGGCGTCCTGCAACAGCTTGTGCAGGCGATTGGCCGCCCGCTGGCGCTCCTGGATCACCACCTTGCGGTGCCGCGTCAGATCGCGCAGCTCTCGAATCGCGGCGGGAGGCACGAAGCTGCCCCGCAGCAGCCCGTGCTCCAGCAGTTGCGCGATGCAGATGCAATCCAGCCGTCGGTCTACCGGCCGGGGACTTGCTTGATGTGGGCGGGATTGACCAGCAGGCACGTGCCGATCTCTTCGAGGACGTAGAACACGGGCTTCCAATACACGCCGGTGCTCTCCATCGCCACATCCGTGACGCCGTGCGCCTGCAGCCAGTCCCGCAACAACAACAACTCGGCCGCCATCGTCCCGAACGTGCGCACATGTTGCTCCCGCTCGCCCCGCGGGCCGGGCACGCGTACGCACGCGGCCACACTGTGCCGGTGCACGTCCAGCCCTGCGCAACGCTCGATCTGTCGCTCCATCCCGCGCCTCCCCCCGGTCATAGTCGCCGCGGCCGGAGGAGCCTCCCTTTGCACGACTCTGCTCGGCGTGCTCAGACACGCAACAATGCGGGGTGCCGAAAGCTCCCACGTCAGACTGGAACCAGACTTGCCCCCGTACCATGGAGAGGGCGACGTTGCCCGGCCCGCGGCTGGCGCGATGGTAGCCCTTTTCATGCTGCAGGGTGCGCCTCGGCAGCTGGAAGGGAGAGGGGGTGTAGAACAGCGGGCTGTTCGAGGGGAGGCCGAGGACGGTGCGGCCGACCGCCTCGTAGTTCACGAACTGGAGCTGGTTGTGGCGCGTGACGACCTCGGCGTCGCGCGCGTAGCGCTCGAGCGGGCTCGACGTGAAGATCGACGTGGTGCCGGCGGTCGCGCACACCATGTGGGTGGCGGCGGCCGCGCTCTGCGCGGCGTGGGTCATGGCCAGGCGCAGGTCGGCGCGCTGGCGCTCCGTGACGGGCTGCGCGGCGAGCACGGTCTGCCACATGTCCGCGACCACGTCGAAGAGGAGCGCCCGCCCCGAGCGCAGGATGGCCTCGGCCTCGCCGATCTTCGCCTGCACGATCGCGCGATCGCGCAGCAGCTCCGAGGACGAGCGCGGCACCTTCACCTGCGCCAGCTCGACGAACGCGTCGATGGCCGCGCGCGCCACGCCCAGGCCCACGCAGCAGAAGCCGCAGCCGGCGAGGTCGAAGCCGTGCATGCGGTTCATCGGCCCGGTGATCCGCGCGCGACGGTCGAGCGCCGAGAACGTCCGCTCCTCGGGCACGAACAGGTCCTCGACCTCGATGTCGTGGCTGCCCGTGCCGCGAAGCCCGCTCACGTTCCACGTGTCGATGATCCGCGCCTGGGCCTTCGGGTAGAAGTAGGCGATCCGCACCTCCTGCTCGCCGTGCGGGGTGAGCCGCGGCGTGTCGCCGTCGAACACCTTGCACGCCCCGTGGAGCGCGGACGAGTGCATGCACCCGCTCGCGAAGAACCAGTGCCCGGTGACCCGGTAGCCGCCGGACACCGCCACCGCGCGGCCGCGCGGGTTCGCGGACCCGGCGGAGATGCCCACCGGGTCGCTGAAGAAGATCTCGCGCCGCACGTCCGGAGCGAACTGCGCGCTCTGCCGCAGCGTGTTGATCCCCATGGCGAGGCACCAGCCCGCGGACCCGTCGGCCCGCGCGATCTCCTCGATGACCTGGAGCGTGGTGACGACGTCGGCGCCGAGCCCGCCCTCGCTCTCGGGCAGGGCCACGCGGAAGAGCCGCGCCCGCGCGATCTCGGCGACGAGGGCGGGGGGAAGCTGGCGCGTCGCCTCGATCTCCTCGGCCGCCTCGCGGACGCGGGGCGCGAGGGCTCGCGCCACCTCGAGCGGCCGGGCGGAGGCGGGGATACGCGCGCCGATCTCGGTCACCATGGGCGGCTCCTGTGCGCGGCCGTCACGCGGCGAGCCCCGGCCGGAGGGCGGCGTCCGGCGTGCCGTCCTTCCACGGCACCGGCACCTCGTACTCCCGGAGCAGGCAGTCGTCGGGCAGGCACTCGATGGGGGTGAAGTCGCGGTGCGCGATGTACTCCGGCCGCTTGAAGCGCCGGATGTGGTTCGAGACCGCGCAGAGGCTCAGGTACACGCTGACCCGGTTCCACGGCGACAGGTTCGAGGTCGACGCGTGCACCAGGCAGGAGTGGAACAGGATCATCGAGCCCGCCGGGCCCTTGGGGGCCACGAGCCCGCCGCGCCCCACGAGCCGGCTGATCGTCGCGTGATCGATCGTCCAGAGCGGGTAGCTGGTGGTCGTGGTGTCGTGCCCGGCGTCCAGCACGCCGCTCCGGTGGCTGCCCGGGATGAACATCAGCGGCCCGTTGAACTCGTTCACGTCGTCCAGGAAGATCGCCACGTTCATCGCGCGCGGCTCGGGCATCTGGTCGTCGTTCTTCCACGTCCCGTAGTCCTGGTGCCACTGCCAAACGTCGCCGTCGAACGCCATCTTGCCGTTGATCTTGAACTGGTGCATGTAGACGGGCTCGCCGAAGATCTGCATCACCGGCCGCACCATGCGCGGGTGGCGGGCGAGCCGGGCGAAGGGCGCGCTGTACATGTGGGCGGCGAAGTTCGTGCGCACCACGTCGCCCGTCTTCTCGCGGACGTTCTCCGGCCGCCGCTGGGCGTAGAGCGCGGGCACCTCGTCGGCGAGCGTCCGCATCTCGGGACTCGTGAACAGGCTCGGGAAGAACAGGTACCCGTCGCGATCGAACCGCTCGAGCTGCGCCGGCGTGAGCTTCATCTCGTCGTCCCTCCGCGTCCGATGATGAGGATGGCCCCGATTCTAGCGCGGGACGGCGCTCCACGGTGTGCTAGGCTTCGAGCCCCGCAACGATGTGAACTTGCAGCGAGAGGTCGCCCGTTTCTGGCGACCTCTTCGCATTTGTGGCGGCCGACAGCATTGCCGCGAGATTCTCGTGTTTGCGTTCAACTCGTCCCTGACCTCACTGGCCGGGACGCCGTCCATGATCGACTCGACAAGCTTCTTCCGCCGGCCTTCGATCCGCTCGATCTCCCTTTCGGCGGCTGACAGGCCGGCGGGGTGCTCCATGCGGAGCCGGTTCATCTCGCGGGTGAACTCGTCGCAGAACTCTCCGAACCACGTCCGACGCGGGGAGCCGGTAACGTCCTGGGCCGACCTTCTCCAGCGTGCCGGCCTTGGCCAGCGGGATCACGCGTACCGGTGTGGATTCCATGAGCGGCCACGTCCCGGGCACGGAGCACGGGCCGCTTTGGGCCAGAGCAAGAGGACGATCCGAGTCCGGTTGACGGGCGCGGCATGTTGTGTTCGGGCATCGTTAAATGTATGCATTTTACCGCACAGTCACGCTACGCGGAGCACAGCACGTAAAGCTGTGCTGCACGCGGCTATCGTGCTAGTCTTGGTCCAGTCATGAAAACCAACGTCACGCTCAAGCTCGATGCCGATCTTCTGCGCGAAGCGCGTGTGGTGGCGGCGGAGGAAGGGCGGTCGATCAGCGCCCTTCTGACCGACCGGCTCGAAGCGATCGTGCGCGAACGAAAAGCCTTCGACAAGGCCCGGCGTCGGGCGCTCGCCAGGCTCCGCGAAGGCATGGACCTGCAGTGGACACCACCCAAGTCGCGCGACGAACTCCATGAGCGATAGGTGTTTCGTCGACACGAACATCCTCATGTACGCGCACGACTCGGCCGCAGGCGAGAAGCACGAGCGCGCCAAGGCCCTCGTGGAGGAGCTGTGGCAGGCCAGATCGGGTGTCGTGAGCACTCAGGTCCTACAGGAACTGGCCGTCAACCTGCGCCGGAATGACGAGGGCTCATTCAGGGCACCGACCCGGCTGATAGACAAGTCGTAACGCCGCCCCGCTCCACAGCCGCAGGTACCGGTGGCTGCGCGCCCGGGACACCAACCGCACCCAGGGGAGCTCGCCATGCCGACCATCGACGCCCAGGTGCACGCCTACGAGAGGAACCACCCCGGCCGTCCCTGGGCGGCCGTGCTGCACGGGCCGCCCGAGGTCACCGGCGACGACATGGTGGCGGCGATGGACGCCGTGGGCGTGGACGGCGCGCTGCTCGTCTCGCCGTTCACCATGTACCGCGTACGACGCGAGCTACGCCGTCGAGGTGCACGCCCGGCATCCTGGCCGGTTCGGGCTGATCAAGCCCGTCGATCCGTCCGATCCTGGCGTGGCCGACACCGTCGCGGACTGGGCGGCGACCCCGGGCGCCGTCGGCATCCGCATCATGATGAACCGCGGCGTGTCCGAGGACCCCGCCGATCCTGGCATCAACCGGGTCCTCGCCGCGGGCGCGCGGCACGGGCTGCCGGTGAACGTGCTGTGCTGGGGCCGCCTGGAGCAGGCGCGGGAGATGGCGGTGCGCAACCCCGACACCTCCATGGTGATCGACCACCTCGGCCTCCAGCAGCCGTTCGAGCCGCCGCCGCCCGCCGAGCCCTTCGCGGACCTGCCGGGCGTGCTGAAGCTGGCGGCGTGCCCGAACGTCGCCATCAAGATCACCGGCGCGTGCACGCTCTCGCACGAGACCTTCCCCTATCGCGACATCTGGGGCCCGCTGGGGCGCATCTTCGACGCCTTCGGCATCGGGCGCTGCATGTGGGGCACGGACTGGACCCGCGCCGTCGGGCTGCTCACGTACCAGCAAGGGGTCGACGCGTTCCGCGTGACCGATCGCCTGAGCGAGAGCGACAAGGCCACGCTGATGGGCGGAACGCTCGAGCGCCTGTACCGGTGGTCGCCCGGGAAGGCGTGACCCTGGAGCGGATGGGCGCCGGGCGCCGGCTGCGCCGCGCCGTGGTATAGAAGGGCGCATGGACAGGTGCCTGCGATGACCCCCGAGCGTGTGCGACGACACCGGCCCACCGTCCTCGACGAGCGACAGCGCGAGCGCTACTTCGAGGAGGGCTTCCTCGTGGTCCCCGGCGCCGTGAGCGCGCCATGGCTCGCGCGCCTGCGCGCGGTGGTCGCGGCGAAGATCGAGGAGTCCCGCGGCATCACCGTCTCCGACGATCAGTTCGACCTCGCGCCCGACCACAGCGCCGAGAAGCCGAACATCCGGCGGCTCCGCAAGGCGGTGGACCAGCACCCGGACCTCTGGGCCTTCGCGCAGGACGCGTCGGTGGTGGACCTGGTCGCCGACGTGCTCGGCCCCGACCTGCGCTTCCACAGCTCGAAGCTCAACTTCAAGTGGTCGGCGGGCGGCGACGCCGTGCGCTGGCACCAGGACATCCAGGCGTGGCCGCACACGAACTGCGCGGTGCTCACCTTCGGGGTCTACCTCGAGGACACCGGCACCGAGCAGGGCCCGCTCACCGCGCTGCCCGGCACGCACCGCGGTCCGCTGTTCGAGCAGTTCGACGACGCGGGTGGCTGGACCGGCGCGCTCGCCGCGCGCGACGTGGCGACGCTCCGCACCGACGCCGCCGTGGAGCTCTCGGGCCCCGCGGGGACGGTGGTCCTGCTCGACTGCCGCGTGGTCCACGGGTCGGCGGCGAACTACTCGGATCGGATGCGCCCGCTCCTGCTGAACGTGTACGCCGCCGCCGACGCCCTGCCCATGACCCCGGCGCCCGCGCCCACGTCGCGGACGGGCGTGCTCGTGCGCGGCGCCGAGCCGGCCCACGTGCACATGGAGCCCTATCCCGCGCGCCTGCCACCCCGCTGGGACCGCGTCGGCTACCGCTCGATCTTCGCGGCCCAGAACGCCGCCGCTCCGTACGCCGACTCGTGAGCCCCGCGCATCAGACCAATGCCGAGCGGTAGGACTGTAGAGGCCCGTGGCGGTTACCGAATTCTGCGAGGGTGATTAGCCCGATTGCGGCGCCGCGCACGCGCGACAAGCGAGGACACATGACCGAGAACGGACGCCCCGGACCGCTGGATGGCCTCAGAGTCCTGGACCTGACCGAGCACATGGCCGGCCCCTTCTGCTCGATGATCCTCGCCGACATGGGGGCGGACGTGATCAAGCTCGAGCGGCCAGGCAAGGGCGACTCGTCGCGCGCGATGGGCGACGGCGCCGAGCGGAACCCGTACTTCCGCTACATCAACCGCAACAAGCGGAGCCTCACCCTCGACTACAAGCAGCCGGCCGGCCGCGAGGCGTTCCTCAAGCTGGTGGCGCGCGTGGACGTGCTCGTGGAGAACTACCGGCCCACCGTGATGGACCGGGCCGGCCTCGGCTACGAGGCGCTCCGGCCGCTCAACCCGCGGCTGATCTACGCGCAGCTCTCGGGCTACGGCTACGACGGCCCCTACCGCGACAAGGGCGGGTTCGACCTGATCGCCCAGGGCATGGGCGGCATCATGACCGTGACCGGCGAGCCGGACGGCCCGCCCGTCTCGGTGGGCTTGCCGCTCTGCGACCTCGGCACCGGCATGTGGGGCGTGCAGGGCATCCTCGCCGCGCTCTACGAGCGCCAGCGCACCGGGCAGGGCCAGCGCGTCGAGTGCTCGCTGCTCGAGACGGCGATCGGCTTCAGCTCGTGGACGAGCGCGGGCTGGCTCGCCGACCAGCAGGAGCCCACGCGGCAGGGCTCGCGCCACCGCCAGAACGCGCCCTACCAGCGCTTCGCCACCGGCGACGGCTTCATCATGATCGGCGCCGCCGGCCAGCACATCTGGGAGCGCTGCGCGCGCGCCCTCGGCCATCCGGAGTGGATCGAGGATCCGCGCTTCCGCGCCGGGCGCGACCGGATGAAGAACCGGCCCGCGCTCGAGCGCGCGCTGGAGACGCTGCTGGTCACCCAGCCCACCGCGCACTGGGTGAAGGTGCTGGACGACGCCGGTGTCCCGTGCGGGCCCGTGTACACCTACGCGCAGCTCTTCGCCGATCCCCAGGTGGTGCACCGCGAGCTGGTCGTGCACGCCGACGATCCCGAGCTGGGCCGCGTGCCCCACATCCGCACGCCGATCAAGATGACGTCGGGCGCGGTGGCGGTGCGCGCGGTCGCGCCGAAGCTGGGCGAGCACACCGATCAGATCCTCGCCGAGGTCGGCTACTCGACCGCCGAGATCGACTCGCTCCGCCGCGCCCGCATCGTCTGAGGCCGGACGCGGCGGCTCGCCGCGCCCGCGCGTCGGAGCGCGCGGCGGCCGCGTGCTATCATTCCGCCACCCTCGAGTTTCGCGAGAGTCCGTCGGCGCGGGACCGCCTCGCGGGGGGCGGAGATGTCACGCATGCCCGACCCGCCGCGGAGACCGCAAGACCTCACCCCGGAGCAGCTCGCCTTCTACGCCCAGGTCAGCGCCGACCAGGGCCATCGCACGCGCGTCTACGAGCACTACATCCCCAGGGAGACCGGCCACGCCTTTCCCGTGGACGCCGGGCAGGTGCTCCGGATCACGTGCACGGACGGCGGCCAGGTCGCGGACTTCAACGCGTTCTCGCGGACGGATCCCGCCGAGCACTTCTGGTCGGGACGGACGCGCACGCTCCAGGGCGCGCACCTGCGGGTGGGACAGCGTCTCTGGGGCACCGAGCCGCGGATGCGCCCGATGTTCACGTTCATCACCGACACCGTCCCGCACACCGCGCAGCCGTTCAACGCCGCGTCGCACGACCTCATCTACGCGCGGTGCAGCGAGCGGGCGCGGGCGATCCAGACGGGACTGCCCGACCAGCCGAACTGCAACACGAACCTGACGCGCGCGCTGAACGCGATCGGCTTTCCGGCCACCCACGTCCACGACGCCTTCAACGTCTTCATGACCACGGGCATCGACGAGCACCAGCGCCTCTTCTTCGTCCCGCCCGAGGCCCGGCAGGGCGACCACGTCGAGCTCTACGCGGAGATCGACACGATCGTGGCGATCTCCTGCTGCCCGGGGGCGTGTAACGGCGAGCGCACGAAGGGGCTCGGCGTGGAGGTGTTCGCGCATCCCCACCGGCCGCGCCAGCCCTGATGGAGCGCGATCGCGCCGCCGGCGCCGACGCCAAGCTCGCCCTCCGCGAGATCACCCACGTCTTCGACGGGGCGGGCGGGCCGGTCACCGCCGTGGACGGCATCGACATCGACATCCCCGCCGGGAGCCTCGTCAGCCTGATCGGCCGATCGGGCTGCGGGAAGACGACGCTGTTCAACATCGTGGCCGGCCTGCTCCGGCCGACCCGGGGCCGCGTGCTCCTGGACGGCGAGGACATCAGCGGCCGCGCCGGGCTCGTCTCCTACATGCTCCAGAAGGACCTGCTGCTGCCGTGGCGCACCGTGCTCGACAACGTCGTGCTCGGCCTCGAGCTCGGAGGCATGCGGATCGCCGAGGCCCGGGAGCAGGCGCTGCCGCTGATCCGGCGGTACGGGCTCGGGGGCTTCGAGCGCCAGTACCCCGCGGCCCTGTCCGGCGGCATGCGCCAGCGCGCGGCCCTGCTCCGCACCCTTCTGTGCGACCGCGACGTGATCCTGCTCGACGAGCCGTTCGGCGCCCTCGACGCGCAGACGCGCTTCAGCATGCAGGAGTGGCTGCTCGGCCTCTGGCAGGACTTCGGGCGCACCGTGGTGCTGGTGACCCACGACGTGGACGAGGCGGTGTTCCTCTCCGACGAGATCTTCGTGCTCTCGCCCCGCCCGGGCCGCGTGCGGGCCCGGCTGCCGGTGCCGCTGGCGCGCCCCCGGCCGCGCGGCATCGTGACCTCGCCGGAGTTCGCCCGGACGAAGGAGCGGTGCCTCGATCTCCTCTTCGAGGAGGAGCCGGCGGGCGCACCCGGGGGGACCGGCGCCCCGGAGCCGGCGGGCGCGCGATGAGCGAGGCGAACACCATCGCGCCGGGCGAGGCGGCGCCGGACGCGCGAGCGCCGGCGCGGCCGCGGCTGGCGCCGCCGCGCGGCATCGTGGTCCGGACGGAGCGCCGCTGGTCGACCCCGCGCGTCGTCGCCACCCAGCTCGCGATCCTCGTCCTCACGCTGGGGCTCTGGGAGCTGGGCGTGCGCGCCGGCCGGATCGATCCGTTCTTCTGGTCGCAGCCATCCGCCATCTGGCGGACGGCCATCGTCTTCGTGACCCAGGGCAGCGCGCTCTACGACACGTGGTTCACGGTGAGCGCCACCCTGGTCGGCTTCCTGGTCGGCACCGTGGCGGGCGCGGCCATCGGGCTCTCCTTCTGGTGGTCGAGGAACGTCTCCGCCGTGCTCGAGCCGTTCGTCATCGTGTTCCACGCGGTGCCGAAGCTCGCCTTCGCCCCGCTGATCATCCTGCTCTTCGGCATCGGGATCAGCTCGAAGATCGCGCTGGCCATCGCGCTCACCATGGTCATCTCCATCCTCGCCGCCCACGGCGGCGTCAAGGCGCTGGACGACGACCTCGTCCGGCTCATGTACACGCTGGGCGCGTCCCGGTGGCAGGTGTTCACCAAGGTCGTGATCCCGTCGTCGATGCCGTGGATCATCTCGTCCATGCGCATCAACATCGGCATGGCGCTGGCCGGGACCATCGTGGGCGAGTTCGTCTCCTCGCAGCACGGCCTCGGCAAGCTCATCCTGTACGCGGGCTCCACCTACGAGATGGCGCTGATCTGGGTCGGCATCATCGTGCTGTCCGCGGTCGCCGTCGGCATGTACGCGGCGGTCATCCGGCTCGAGCGGGTGCTGCTCCGCGGCGTGCGCGCCCAGGTGAGCGAGTAGCGCCGTGGCCGCGGGTCCTCCGGGCGTGACGCCGGCGGCCACGGGCGAGCAGATCGTCCGGGGCCGGCACGTGGTCTCGCGGGTCGCGCCGGACGGCCGCCCGGTGATCGTCGACGCGGGCGGCGTGCTGGTCCGCGACGGCGTGGTCGCGGAGGTGGCGGCGTTCGACGACCTGGCGCGCCGCCACCCGCGGGCCGCCGTGGTGGGCGCCGGGCGTGACGTGGTCGTGCCGGGCCTCGTGAACGCGCACCATCACACCGGCCTCACGCCCACCCAGCACGGCATCCCCGACGCGCCGCTCGAGCTGTGGCTGCCGTCGTTCATGGGCATGCGCGCCGTCGATCCGTACCTGGACACGCTCCACTCGGCCATCGAGATGCTGGAGTCCGGCGTGACCACCGTCCAGCACATCCAGGGCGGCCCCATCGGGCCGCGCGGCGGCTGGATGTCCACCGCGGAGCGGATCGTGCGCGCCTACGAGGACGCCGGCATGCGCGTGAGCTACTGCTTCATGCTCCGCGACCGGAACCGCTTCGTGTACGGCGACGACGCCGCGTTCCTGGCCTCGCTGCCGCCCGCGCTCGCCGCCGAGCTGCGCGGCCTGCTCGCCGACCGCACCGCGCCCCTCGAGGAGTACGTGGGCTTCTTCGAGGAGCTGGCGGCCCGGTGGCACGACCCGCGCGGGCGCGTGTGCGTGCAGCTGGCGCCGGCCAACCTCCAGTGGTGCACCGACCGGGCGCTCGAGCTGCAGCGGGACGCCGCGCTCCGCCACGGCGTGGGGCTGCACATGCACCTGCTCGAGACCGCCTACCAGCGCGCGTTCTCCGGCAAGCACGACGGCCACTCCGCCGTCCGGCACCTCGAGCGTCTGGGGCTCCTCGGCCCGTCCATGACGATCGGCCACGGCATCTGGATGACCGCGGACGACGCGGACCTCGTGGCGGCCACCGGAACGATGGTGTGTCACAACGCGAGCTCGGGGCTCAGGCTCCAGAGCGGCATCGCTCCCGTCGCGGCGCTCCTCGACCGCGGGGTCAAGGTGGCGCTCGGGATCGACCAGGCGGGCATCAACGACGACCGCGACATGCTCCAGGAGATGCGGGTGGCCTGGTGCCTGCAGCGGGGGCCGGGGCACGACGCCGAGCCGCCCAGCGCGGCGACGGTGTTCCGCATGGCCACCGAGTTCGGCGCCGCCACCACGGGCTTCGCCGATCGCATCGGCGTCCTCGAGCCCGGCCGCGCCGCCGACCTCGTGCTTCTCGACTGGGACGCCGTCGCCACGCCGTACCTGGACGCGGAGACGCCGGTCCTCGACGCGCTCCTGCATCGGGCCAAGGCCTCCGCGGTGCGCACGTCCATGGTGGGCGGCCGCGTCGTGCTCCGCGACGGCCGGCCCGTCGGCGTGGACGCGGACGCGGTGAGGGGAGAGATCGCGCGCCAGCTCGCCGGCGGCCCCACCGCGGCCGAGCAGCGCCGGCGGGAGCTCGCGCGGAGCCTCGCCCCGCACGTGCGGGACTTCTACCGCGGCTGGCCGGTGCCCACCGCCACGCGCGGCTATCCGCGGTTCAACGACCCCGAGGACCGGCCATGAGCGACATCGCCGACCTCGTCCTCGCCGACGCCACGTTGCCGGACGGCACGCGGGGGTACGTGGCCGTCGCGGGCGAGCGCATCGCGAGCCTGGGCGCGGGCGCAATGCCCCCGGCGCGGCGGCGCATCGACCTCGGCGGGCGGCTCCTGATCCCGGCGCTCATCGACGGGCACCTCCACCTGGACAAGACGCTGCTGGGCTTGCCGTGGCGACCCCACGCGGCCGCGGGCGACTCGACCCGCGACCGCATCGACGGCGAGAAGAAGATGCGGGCCGCGCTCGCCGGGCCCGTGGACGCCCGCGCCGGGGCGCTCCTGGCCCAGGCGCAGGGCCACGGCACGCTGGCGCTGCGCACCCACGTGGACATCGACGACGTGACGCGCGTGGCGAACCTCGAGCGGATCCTGGCCCTCAGGGAGAAGTGGGCCGGCGACGTGACCATCCAGGTGGTGGCGTTCCCGCAGAGCGGCATCCTGACGTGCCCCGGCGTCCGCGACCTCCTCGAGGAGTCGCTGCGGCTCGGCGCGGACCTGGTGGGCGGCCTCGACCCGCTCGGGATCGACGGGAACCTGGACGGCCACCTCGACGTGGTGTTCGGTCTCGCCACGCGCTTCGGGCGCGGAGTGGACATCCATCTGCACGACGGCGGCGAGGCCGGGCTCGGCGAGATCCTCGCCATCGCGGAGCGCACCCGGCAGAGCGGGCTCGGCGGCCGTGTCACGGTCAGCCACGCCTTCGCCCTGGGCTCGGTGCCCCCGGACGCGGCGGCGCGGGCCGCCGAGCGGCTGGCCGCCGCCGGCGTGTCGATCCTCACGAGCGCGCCGGGCAGCGCCGCCATGCCGCCGGTGCGGGTGCTGCGGAGCGCGGGCGTCACCGTCTTCGCGGGATCGGACAACGTGCGCGACGCCTGGTCGCCCTTCGGCAACGCGAACATGCTCGAGCGCTGCATGCTGGTCGCCTATCGCTCCGGGTTCCGGACCGATCCCGACCTGGCCTCGACCCTGGACCTGGCCACCAGCGCCGCCGCCTCGGTGCTCGGCCTCGCCGACCATGGCCTCCGGCCCGGGGCGCACGCCGATCTGCTCGTGCTCGGCGCCTCGTCGCTGCCCCAGGCCATCGTCGAGCGGCCGTCGCCCGACATCGTGATGCGCCGCGGGCGCATCGTGCGCGAACAGGCGGTCGGCCTCGCCGGCGCGGCGACCGCCCCTATCCGCAGCCCCTCACCCTCGGGAGGCACTCCATGAAGCGCAGCATCGCCCTCGCCGTGCTGGTCGCCACCGTCGTGCTCGCGTTCGCCGGGACCGTGCCCGCGCCGGCGCCGGCCCAGCAACTGCGGCCGTTCGTGGTCACGGAGCCCGTCCACTCGCTCGACAGCGTCCCGTTCTACCTGGCCGTCCGGAAGGGCTTCTTCAAGGAGCTCGGGCTCGACGTCAAGCTCGTGACCTCGGAAGGCGGCGGGCGGCACATCGCCGCGGTCATCTCGGGGGACGCCAACGCCTTCATCGGCGGGCCCGAGCACATCGCCTTCGCGCGGGTGAAGGGCGGCAAGGAGCTGCGCGCGGTGGTGAGCATGTCCAACCGCGCCAGCCAGTACTTCGTGGCCGGCAAGTCGGTGACGATCAACGACAAGGCCTCGGCGGGCGAGAAGCTCCGCGGCAAGCGCATCGCCATCGGGACGCGAGGCGGCACCGGCTACTCGATCGTGCGCTTCCTCCTGGCCCAGGACGGGATCGACCCGACCAAGGACGTGGTGCTGGTCGAGATCCCGACCGCGGCGGGCCGCATGGCCGCCATCCGCGCCGGGCAGGCCGACGTGGCGATGATCAACGAGCCGCTGATCTCCCAGGGCATGAAGGCCGGCCTCTGGAACCAGCCGTTCATGAGCATGCCCGCCGAGCTCGGGCCCTTCGTCTACACGACCATCAACCTGCCGCTGGACCTCATCCAGAAGGATCCGGCCATGGTGGCGGGGATGGTCAAGGCCATGGTGAAGGCCCTCGACTACACGTTCGCCCACCCCGAGGAGGCCGAGGCGGTGGCCCGCGCCGAGTTCCCCACGCTGCCCGTGGAGGACGTGAAGGCCGTCCTCAAGCGCGCGCTGGACGACAAGCTGTGGGAGCGGAACGGGTCGATGCCGAAGGAGGCGTGGGCCCGCCTGCACGAGATCGTCCGCAAGGGCGGGCTCCTCGAGCGCGACGTGGCGTACGAGGAGGTCTTCGAGCCGAAGTTCCTGCGGTAGCCTCCGATGAGCGCTGATGGACCCCGGGCCCGGCCCGCCCGCGCGGGCCGACGTGATCGTGACCGGTCACGTGATCACGATGGATCCGCGCCGCACCGTCCGGCCCGACGGCGCCGTCGTCGTCCGCGACGGTGACATCGTGGACGTCGGCGATCGCGCCGCGATGCTCGCGCGTCACCGGCCGGACCGGCTGATCGACCGGCCCGGCGCCATCGTGCTGCCCGGCCTGATCGACGCGCACACGCACATGACGCAGGCCCTCGTGCGCGGCCTCATCGCCGAGGAGCTGCCGATGATCCTGCGGCTCTACGTCCCCGCGTCGCGCGCGATGACGCCGGCGGAGGCGGGCACCGCCACCACGCTGTGCTCGGCCCAGCTCCTGAGCTCGGGCGTGACCACGGCGTGTGAAGGCGCGGGGGCCAGCAACCCCGAGCAGCTCGCCGCGCAGCTCGAGGCCATCGAGGCGGTGGGCATCCGGGTGAACGTCGTGCGCGGCGCGCCCGACCAGGACTTCCACCACGCGGCGCTCTACTCGCAGGTGAACGGAGACCTCCTGGCGGAAGGTCCGCGAAGGGGACGCCGAGCGGGACCTGGCCGTCACCGAAGACCTCCTGCGGCGCTATCCGCCGAAGGGACGCGGCCGGATCACCGCGGGCATCAACGCTTCCGCGCTCACCGGCTACTCACCGCGCTACTTCGAGCTGTCCCGGGCGCTCGCGGCGCGCCACGCGGCCAAGGTGCACGTGCACGCCGCGCGCGACCGCGAGGAGGTGGAGTTCTGCCTGGCCGTGGCGGGCCGGCGGCCCATCGAGTGGCTCGAAGACCTCGGCATGCTCGGGCCGGACCTCGTGCTGGCGCACGCCATGCTCGCGACCGAGGGCGAGATCCGCGCGATCGGCCAGACGCGGACCGGCGTCGCCCACTCCGCCGTCGAGTGCGTGAACATCCTGAGCGCCGTTCCGAACGTGAAGATGATGCGCGCGCTCGGCGCCACCGTCGCCCTCGGCTGCGACAACGCCGTCAACGACATGTTCGTCGTCATGCACACGGCGTGGGTGCTGCACGCGGCCACCCGCGGCATCGCCGCCTACGATCCCGAGATCCTCGACGCCGAGACGATCCTGGCCATGGCCACCATCGACGGCGCGCGGCTGCTCGGGCTCGACCACGTGGTCGGCTCGCTGGAGCCCGGCAAGGCCGCGGACCTGACGGTCCTGGACGGGCGGAGCCTCTTCCTCCACCCGCCCCAGCACCTCGTGAGCGAGATCGTCCGCTACGGGTCACGGGCGGACGTCCGCCTGGTGATGGTCGGCGGCCGGACCGTCGTGGAGGACGGCGTGGTCACCACGATCGACCGCGCGCGCCTCGGCGAGGACGCCGAGCGCGGGGCCCGCCGCCTCCGCGCGATCGTCGAGCCCCGCCGCTACCGGCCCCTCCATCCTCCGGCCTGACTCCCCCAGCGAGCCCGGGGTTGACAGTGCGGGTCCCGGTTTAGTATCAGTTAACTCACGTTAAGCCATCACTTAACCGTGACGAGCCATCGTCGCGGGATGGCCTCGACGACCCGGCGGCCTCCAGGAGGGTGATCGGAACGTGAAGGCGCGGTTCACCTTGTCGGTCAACGGCGAAGGGCGCGAGCTGGTGGTCGCCGTGCACAAGACCCTGCTCGAGGTCCTCCGCGAGGATCTCGACCTCACCGGCACCAAGCACGGCTGCGAGCTCGGCGAGTGCGGCACCTGCACGGTGCTCCTGGACGGCGAGCCCGCGCTCTCGTGCCTCGTGCTTCCCGTCGAGTGCCAGGGCCGCGAGGTGACCACGATCGAGGGGATGGCGGTGGACGGGCGCCTGCACCCCCTCCAGCAGGCGTTCGCGGAGCTCGGCGCCGCCCAGTGCGGATACTGCATCCCGGGCATCCTGCTGACCGCCCGCGCGCTGCTCGCCGAGAACCCCACGCCCACCCGCGACGAGGTGCGCCACGCGCTGGCCGGCAACCTGTGCCGGTGCACCGGCTACACGAAGATCCTCGAGGCCGTCGAGCTCGCGGCGCTGCGGATGCAGGCCGGTGATGGCGCGGCGGCCGCGGCGTCCACCCGGGAGGCGCGGGCGTGAGCGAGAAGGAGCGGTTCTCCGTCGTCGGCAAGAGCCTGCCGAAGATCGACGCGTGGGCCAAGGTCACGGGCCAGACGCGCTTCGCGGACGACATGACGCTGCCCCGCATGGCCCACGGCAAGCTCCTCCGGAGCCCGCACGCGCACGCCCGCATCGTCAGGATCGACACGACGCGCGCCCGGAGCCTGCCCGGCGTGTACGCCGTGATCACCGGCCGCGACCTGCCGCCGGTCAAGTTCGGCATCCTGCCCGTCTCCCAGGACGAGGAGGCGCTCTGCGTCGAGAAGGTGCGGATGGTCGGTGACGCGGTGGCCGCGGTGGCCGCGGTGGACGAGGAGACGGCGGAGCGCGCCGCCGAGATGATCGAGGTGGAGTACGAGCCGCTGCGCGCGCTCATGTCCATCGAGGACTCGCTGGCCCATCCCGAGGTGCGAATCCACGAGTACGGCGACGGGCCGAACGTGCACAAGGCGGTCTCGCTCCAGTTCGGCGACGTGGAGGCCGCCCTCGCCGGCGCCCACCTCGTGCGCGAGGACGTGTTCTTCTTCGAGGGGAACACGCACCTGCCGATGGAGCAGCATTCCGCGGTGGCCCACTGGGGGCCGGACGACAAGCTGACGCTCTGGTCCTCCACGCAGACGCCGCACTACGTGCACCGCCTGCTCGGCAAGATCCTGGACGTGCCGCAGGCGCACATCCGGGTGATCGCGGCGCCGGTGGGCGGCGGCTTCGGCGGGAAGCTGGACCCGTTCTCCCACGAGATCGCCGCGTGCAAGCTCTCCCAGCTCACCGGCCGCCCGGTGAAGATCACGCTGACCCGCGAGGAGGTGTTCTACGTCCACCGCGGCCGGCACCCCGTGCTGATGTGGATCCGCACGGGCTTCGCGCGGGACGGCGCCATCACCGGGATGCACTTCCGCTCCTGGCTCGACGGCGGCGCCTACGGCTCGTACGGCGTGGCCTCCACCTTCTACACGGGCGCGCTCCAGACGGTGACGTACAAGATCCCCGCCTACAAGTTCGAGGGCGCCCGCGTGTTCACGAACAAGCCGCCGTGCGGTCCCAAGCGCGGCCACGGCACGCCCCAGCCCCGCTTCGCCATGGAGTGCCAGATCGACAAGGCCGCCGAGCAGCTCGGGCTCGACCCCGCGGACATGCGGCGGCGGAACCTCGCCGAGCCCTTCACCAAGACGGCCAACCACCTCACCGTGACCACGATCGGGCTCGGCGAGTGCATCGACCGCGTGGTGGAGGCGAGCGGCTGGCGCGAGAAGCGCGCGTCGCTGCCGCCCGGGCGGGGGATCGGCATCGCGTGCTCGTCGTACCTCACCGGCGCGGGCACCGCGATCTACTGGAACGACATGCCGCACTCCGGCGTGGTGGTGCGCGCGGACCGGAGCGGCGGCGTGTCCGTGCTGTGCGGGGCCACCGACATCGGCCAGGGCTCGGACTCGATCCTGGCGTACCTCGCGGCCGAGGTGCTCGGCATCGAGCCCAAGGACATCCGCGTGCACGCGGCGGACACCGACCTCACCCCGGTGGACCTCGGCTCCTACTCCTCCCGGGTCACGCTCATGGCGGGCCAGGCCGTCATCCAGGCCGCGGAGCGGCTGCGCGCGCGGATCTTCGAGGCGGTGGCCCGGAAGCTCGAGGCGCCGGCGAGCGCGCTCGTCGCCCGCGACCGGCGCGTGTTCGTGGCCGACGACCCGGAGCGCGGCGTGTCCTTCCCGGACGCCGTCGTCCTGGGCGAGAGCATGCACGGCGTGCTCGCCGTCCCGGGCTCCTACGCGCCGCCGAAGCGGGCGGGCAAGTACAAGGGCGGCGGGGTCGGCCCGTCGCCGTGCTATTCGTACACCGCGTGCGTGGTCGAGGTGAACGTGGACCGGGAGACCGGCGAGGTCCGGCCCACCGAGGTGTGGATCGCCCACGACGTGGGCCGCGCGCTGAATCCGCTGCTCGTCGAGGGACAGGTCGAGGGATCGGTCTACATGGGCCTGGGCGAGGTGCTGATGGAGGAGCAGGTGTTCAGGAAGGGCGTCCACAAGATCCCCTCGCTCCTCGAGTACAAGAGCCCGACCACGCTCGAGACGCCGGAGATCCACACGATCCTCGTCGAGACCGACGACCCCGAGGGCCCGTTCGGCGCGAAGGAGGCGGGCCAGGGGCCGCTCCTTCCGATCATTCCCGCGGTCGTCAACGCCGTCTACGACGCGGTGGGGGTGCGCATGGACGAGATCCCGGTCTCGCCCGACAAGGTGCTGAAGGGCCTCGAGCTGGCCCGCCAGGGCAAGCCGGCGCGCGTGGGGCCGGAGCGCCTGCCGCTCCTCACGTTCCCCGCGCCGCGCGCCGTCGAGTCGGCGTTCGGCCAGCCCGCCGAGAACATCGCGGAGAGGCCGTTTTCGACATGATGCGCCTGCCGCCCTTCGAGTACCTGGCGCCGGTGTCGGTGGCCGACGCCGCCAAGCTCATGGCCGAGCGCGGCCCCGCGGCCATGCTGGTGGCGGGCGGCACCGACCTCTATCCGAACATGAAGCGCCGGCAGTTCGAGCCCGAGGCGCTGGTCGGGCTCCGCGGCATCCGCGAGCTCGCCGGCGTGCGCGGCACCGCGGCTTCCGGCCTCACGATCGGCTCGGGCGCCACGCTCACCGCGGTGGCGCGCCACGCGGAGGTCGCCGGCGGATACCCGGCGCTGGCCACCGCGGCGGGGCTGGTGTCCACGCCGCAGCTTCGCAACTCGGGCACGATCGGCGGGAACGTCTGCGTCGACACGCGGTGCAACTACTACAACCAGTCCTACCAGTGGCGGAAGGCCGTGAACTTCTGCATGAAGAAGGACGGCGAGATCTGCCTGGTCGCCCCGGGGAGCCCGCGCTGCTGGGCGGTGTCGTCGTCGGACACCGCGCCCGTGCTGTGGAGCCTGGGGGCGACGGTGACGCTGGTGGGGCCCGCCGGCGAGCGCGAGATCCCGATCGCCGCGCTCTATCGCGACGACGGCATCGCGTACCTGGCCAAGCGGCCCGACGAGATCCTCACCGAGATCGCGCTGCCGCCCGCCGACGGACTCCGGTCGGCCTACCTGAAGCTCCGGCGCCGCGGCTCGTTCGACTTCCCCGTGCTGGGCGTGGCGGTGGCGCTGACGATGGACGGCGCCACGGTCGCGCGCGGGCGCATCGTGCTGGGCGCGGTGGCCTCGCTGCCGCGCGAAGCCTCCGACGCGGCCGAGATGCTGGCCGGCCAGCGGCTCACCCCCGACCTGATCGACCGCGTGGCGGCCCGCGCGGCGCGCCCGTCGAAGCCGCTCGACAACACCGACCTCACGCATCCGTACCGGAAGAAGATGACGCGCGTGTTCGTGGCCCGCGCGCTGCGCCGCCTCGCCGGGCTGTCCGAGCAGGCGTCCGGCTTCGGCGTGGAGCCCACGGGGCAGGAGCTCGCGTGATCACGCTGGGCCAGCGGATCAAGACCCTCCGCGCCGAGCGCGCGCTCCAGCAGCGGCAGCTCGCCGAGAAGGCCGGGCTCACGCCGAGCATGCTGTCCCAGATCGAGTCCGGCCGGCTCACGCCCTCGCTCCACACGCTGGGAAAGCTCGCCGGCGCGCTCGGCATCTCGATCGGCTCGCTCTTCGAGGCGACGCCCAACGGCCGGCTCCACGTCACCCGCAAGGCGGACTACCCGGTGGTGTCCTTCGACGGGAGCCCCGAGCGGTGGGCCGTGCTGGGGGCCGGCCTCTTCCAGGGCAAGATCCGCGCGGTGGTCTCGACCCTCCCCGCGCACACGCGAGGGGTGAAGACCGAGAAGGTCGTCATCGAGCCCGGGCAGATGAAGCTCTTCTACGTGATCGAGGGTAAGGTGGGCCTGCACTACAACGGCGAGGTCCACACGCTCGCGGCGGGGGACAGCGCCTACCTGGACGGCGGGGCCACGCACAACTGGGAGAACCTCGGCGCCCGGCCGGCGAAGGCTCTCTGGGTCATCCTCGGCTAACCCGCGCTGCACCCAGGAGCGGCAGGAGAGGACATGGCTGAGACCGGCGGCGACGCAGACGATCGTGGACTTCCGGACCGAGCCGTCGCGCTACCGTCACTGGAAGCTCTCGGTCGACGGGCGCGTGGCCACCCTGGCCATGGACGTGCGCGAGGACGGGGGTCTCCGCCCCGGGTACGAGCTCAAGCTCAACTCGTACGACCTGGGCGTGGACATCGAGCTGCACGACGCCTTGCTGCGTCTTCGCTTCGAGCATCCCGAGGTGGGCGCGGTCGTGATCTCCTCGGGCAAGGACCGCGTGTTCTGCGCGGGCGCGAACATCCGGATGCTGAACCAGTCCGCCCACGGCTTCAAGGTGAACTTCTGCAAGTTCACCAACGAGACGCGGAACGCCCTCGAGGAGGCCACCGCCGAGTCGCGCCAGGCCTACATCTGCGCGGTCAACGGGCCGTGCGCGGGAGGCGGGTACGAGCTGGCGCTGGCCTGCGACTGGATCGTGATGGCCGACGACGGCAACACGTCGGTGTCGCTGCCCGAGGTGCCGCTCCTCGCCGTGCTGCCCGGCACCGGCGGGCTCACCCGCCTGGTGGACAAGCGCCGGGTCCGGCGCGACCGCGCCGACGTGTTCTGCACGCTGGAGGAGGGGATCAAGGGCAAGCGCGCGGTCGAGTGGGGCCTGGTGGACGAGGTGGTGCCGCGATCCCGCCTGGAGGAGACGGTGAAGCGCCGGGCCGCGGAGCGCGTGGCGCAGAGCGACCGGCCGGCCGCCGGACCGGGCGTGGCCCTCACGCCGCTCGCCCGCGACATCCAGGGCGACCGCATCGCGTACCGACACGTGACGTGCGCGATCCAGCGCGAGCGCGGCGTGGCCGAGATCACCGTGAGCGGGCCCACCGACGCGCCGCCCGCCGATCCGGCCGCGGCGCAGGCGATCGGCGACGCGTTCTGGCCGCTCGCCCTGGCCCGCGAGCTGGACGATCTCGTGCTCCACCTCCGGACCAACGAGGTGGAGGTCGGCCTCTGGGTGCTCCGGACGACCGGCCGGGCCGACCTCGTCGAGGCCCACGACCGCTTCCTGGCCGCCCACGAGTCGCACTGGCTCGCGCGCGAGATCCGGCTCTACCTCAAGCGTGTGCTCAAGCGCGTGGACGTGTCGTCCCGCACGGTGTTCGCGCTGATCGAGCCCGGCTCGTGCTTCGTGGGCACGCTGCTCGAGCTGGCCCTCGCCGCCGACCGTTCCTACATGCTCGACGGCACGCGCCCGGAGGACGAGGCGCCCGCGGCCACCGTGCGCCTCACCGACGCGAACTTCGGCGCGTACCCCATGGTGAACGGGCTCACGCGTCTGGCGAGCCGCTTCCTGGGCGAGCCGGGACGGGTCGACGACCTGAAGGGCCGCCTCGGCCGCGACCTCGACGCCGCGGCGGCCGCCGAGGCGGGCCTCGTCACGTTCACGCCCGACGACATCGACTGGGAGGACGAGGTGCGCATCGCCATCGAGGAGCGGGCGGCGTTCTCCCCGGACGCGCTGACCGGCATGGAGGCGTCGCTCCGGTTCGCGGGGCCGGAGACCGTGGAGAGCAAGATCTTCGCCCGCCTCACCGCGTGGCAGAACTGGATCTTCCAGCGTCCCAACGCGGTGGGCCCGAAGGGCGCGCTCGCCGTGTACGGGACGGGCCAGCGCACCGAGTTCGACCGGAGGAGAGTGTGATGGCCGGCATCGACTACACGGAGCGGATCCCCAACAACGTCGACCTCGCGGACAACCGGCGGCTGCAGCGGGCGCTCGAGGAGTGGCAGCCGCGTTTCCTGGACTGGTGGCGGGACATGGGCCCGGAGGGCTTCCAGGCCCGCGACGTGTACCTGCGCACCGCGGTGAGCGTGGACCCGCAGGGCTGGGCCCAGTTCGGCTACGTCAAGATGCCGGACTACCGGTGGGGCATCTTCCTGGCCGAGCCGGAGGCCAACCGCGTGATCGGCTTCGGCGACCACAAGGGCCAGCCCGCGTGGCCGGACGTGCCCGGCGAGTACCGGGGGACGCTGCGCCGGCTCATCGTCACCCAGGGCGACACCGAGCCGGCCTCGGTGGAGCAGCAGCGGCACCTCGGCCAGACGTGCCCGTCGCTCTACGACCTGCGGAACCTCTTCCAGGTCAACGTGGAGGAAGGCCGCCACCTCTGGGCCATGGTGTACCTGCTCGACGCGCACTTCGGCCGCGACGGCCGCGAGGAGTCCGACGCCCTCCTGCAGCGGCGCTCCGGCGACGCCGACAAGCCCCGCATCCTGGGCGCCTTCAACGAGAGAACCCCGGACTGGCTCTCGTTCTTCCTGTTCTGCTTCTTCACCGACCGCGACGGCAAGTACCAGCTCGCGAGCCTCGCCGAGAGCGGCTTCGACCCGCTCTCGCGCACGTGCCGGTTCATGCTCACCGAGGAGGCCCATCACATGTTCGTGGGCGAGGCGGGCATGCAGCGCATCGTGCAGCGCACGTGCGAGCTCATGCGCGAGCACACGACCGACGACGTGCGGGCGTGGGGCGGCATCGACCTCGCCACCATCCAGCGGTACATCAACTTCCACTGCTCGGTGTCGCTCGACCTGTTCGGCTCCGAGGTGTCCACCAACGCCGCCAACTTCTACACGCTGGGGCTGAAGGGACGCTTCGAGGAAGGCAAGAAGTCGGACGATCACCGGCTGCACGAGTCGACGTACTCGGTGGCGCAGCTCGACGGCGACCGCATCGTGACGCGCGAGGAGCCGGCGCTCGTCTCGCTCAACGAGCGCCTGCGCGACGACTACGTGGTCGACTGCCAGCGCGGCGTCGACCGCTGGAACCGCGTCATCCGCGAGCACGGCATCGACGCCCGCCTCACGCTGCCCCACCGGGCCTTCCACCGCGCCATCGGCGGCTTCGCGGACGTCCGCGTCGCGCCGGCCGGCACGGTCGTGAGCCAGGCGGAGTGGGACGCGCGGCACCAGGACTGGCTGCCCACGGAGGCGGACCGCGCCTACGTGGAGAACCTCATGAAGCCGGTGGTGGAGCCGGGGAAGTTCGCGAACTGGATCGCGCCGCCCGCGCGGGGCATCAACGGACAGCCCGCCGAGTTCGAGTACGTCCGGCTCGACTGAGGCCGCGCCGGCGGCGCGCGCCGGGAAGAGGAGGGGCCGACGATGACGGGATCGCCGTTCGTGGCGCCGCAAGACTTCAACGTCGCCTCGTTCTTCGTGGACCGGCCCGTGGCCGAGGGGCGCGGCGGGCGCCCGGCATTCCTCTACGAGGACACGGCGCTGACGTATGGGCAGCTGCAGGAGCTGGTGAATCGAACCGGCAACGCGCTGCGCGAGCTCGGCGTCGAGCGGGAGCAGCGCGTGCTCCTCCTCCTCCTCGACACGCCCGAGTTCCTCGGCGCGTTCTGGGGCGCCATCAAGATCGGCGCCATCCCGGTTCCCCTCAACACGATGCTGCGCCCGCCGGACTACCTCTACTTCATGAACGACAGCCGGGCCGGCGTGCTCGTGGTGTCGGAGGCCTTGCTGCCGTCGGTGGAGCCGGTGCTGGGACAGGCGCGCCATCTCCGGCGGGTCGTCGTGGCGGGCAAGGCGCCCGCGCCCCACATGGCCTTCGACGCCGTCGTGGGGCGCGCGTCCTCGCGGCTCGATGCCGTCGACACCTCGAAGGACGACGCCGCGTTCTGGCTCTACTCGTCGGGATCGACCGGCTTCCCGAAGGGCGCCGTGCACCTGCACCACGACATGGTGGTGTGCACGGACAGCTACGCCCTCCAGGTGCTGGGCATGACCGAGGCCGATCGCACGCTCTCCGCGGCCAAGCTCTACTTCGCGTACGGGATGGGCAACACCATGTACTTCCCCATGCGCGTGGGCGGGCAGGGCGTGCTCCATCCGCACCGGCCGCTGCCCGAGACCATGTTCGAGCTGATCCACCGGCACCGGCCCACGATCTTCTTCGGCGTGCCCACGCTCTACGCGTCGATGCTCCAGGTGAAGGAGGCCGAGAAGCGCTACGACCTGTCCTCGCTGCGCCTGTGCGTGTCGGCGGGCGAGGCGCTGCCGGAGGAGCTCTACCGGCGGTGGCGCGAGCGCTTCGGCGTCGAGGTGCTGGACGGGATCGGGACCACGGAGATCCTCCACATCTTCCTCTCGAACCGTCCCGGGCGCGTCCGGGCCGGCGCCTCCGGCGAGGTGGTGCCGGGCTACGAGGCGGTCGTGGTCGACGACGCGGGCGGCCCGATGCCGCACGGGGAGATCGGCAACCTGCGCGTGAAGGGCGACTCGATCATGGCCTACTACTGGAACCAGCACGAGAAGACCAAGAACACGCTGCACGGCCACTGGATCGAGACCGGCGACAAGTACTACCAGGACGCCGACGGCTACTTCTTCTACTGCGGGCGCGGGGACGACATGCTGAAGGTGGGCGGCATCTGGGTATCGCCCGTCGAGGTCGAGGCCGCCCTGGTCGCGCATCCCGCCGTGCTCGAGGCGGCGGTGGTCGGGCGCGAGGACGAGGAGCGCCTGGTCAAGCCCCAGGCCTTCGTGGTCCTGAAGGACGGCTACACCGGCTCGCCGGCGCTGGACGCGGAGATCAAGGGCTTCGTGAAGGACCGCATCGCGCCCTACAAGTATCCTCGCTGGATCGAGTTCGTGGCCGACCTGCCGAAGACCGCCACCGGGAAGATCCAGCGCTTCAAGCTCCGAGCATGACCCCGGCGGATCCGAGCGCGCTCGAGACGCTCGACCGGGAGGCGCTGCGCGCGCATCAATGGGCGCGGGTCGCCGCGCTCGCCGCCGCGGTGATGCCCGCGAACCCGTTCCTCGCCTCCCGGTGGCGGGCGGCGGGGCTGGCGGCGGCGGGCGACCTCGCGGGCTGGGACGACTTCCAGCGCCTGCCGTTCATGCTGAAGGCCGATCTCGTGGAGGACCAGGCCGTCCATCCGCCGTTCGGCTCCGACCTCACGTATCCGCTCGACCGCTACGTGCGCGTGCACCAAACGTCGGGGACGTCGGGCGCGCCGCTCCGCTGGCTCGACACCGCGGAGTCGTGGGAGTGGTGGCTCCGGTGCTGGGGCGCGGTGTGGCGGGGGGCCGGCGTCGGTCCCGGGCAGCGCGTGTTCTTTCCGTTCTCGTTCGGGCTCTTCGTTGGCTTCTGGGCCGGCTTCGAGAGCGCCCGCGCCCTCGGCGCCCTCGCCATTCCCGGCGGCGGCCAGGACTCCGTGCAGCGGCTGGCCACCATCCAGGCGCTCGGCGTCACCGCGGTGGCCTGCACGCCGTCCTATGCGCTCCACCTGGCCGAGGTCGCGCGCGAGCGCGGCATGGACCTCACGAAGCTCGGCGTCACCACCACCGTGCACGCCGGCGAGCCCGGCGCGGGCATCCCCGCGGTGCGGGCGCGCATCGAGGAGGCGTGGGGCGCCCGCGCCTACGACCACGCGGGCATGACGGAGATGGGCGCCTACGGGTTCGAGTGCGCGGCCCGGGAGGGTCTGCACGTCAACGAGGCCGAGTTCGTGGCCGAGATCGTCGATCCGGCCACGGGTGCCGCCGCGCGCGAAGGCGAGCTGGTGCTGACGAACCTGGGCCGGCTGGGCTCGCCGGCGGCGCGCTACCGCACCGGCGATCGGGTCCGAGCGGCGGACGGGCGGTGCGGGTGCGGCCGCACGTTCATGCGGCTCGAGGGCGGCATTCTCGGCCGCGTCGACGACATGCTGGTCGTGCGCGGCGTGAACGTCTTCCCGTCGGCGCTCGAGGGCATCGTCCGGCGCTTCCCCGGCGTGGACGAGTTCCAGATCGAGGTGCACCGGCCGCAGGCCATGGACGAGCTTCGCCTCCTCGTCGAGGTCGGCGCCGGCGAGCCCGCGCCCGTCGTCCACGCCATCCGGGAGGCGCTCAAGGTCGAGCTCGGCATCCGCGTGGACGTGGTCGCGGCGCCCATCCGGAGCCTCCCGCGCTACGAGCTGAAGGCGCGGCGCGTCGTCCGCCGCGCTCGCGCCTGAGTCGCCCGACTCCGCCTCCCGCCGCCCCGCGCGCGCTCGCCGCGCGCTGCTCGGTTCGCTCGCCGGGCTACTGTCCGACGATGTCGCGCTTCATCCCGCCGAGCGCGGCCAGGAGCTCGCTCTTCTCCTGCGCGGGCACCTTGAACTTGTCCAGGCTCTTCACGAGGTCCTCGACGAGCGCGCCGAACTCCGCGTCGGTGATCTTCATGCCCGCGTGGGCGCTCTTCATGTTCTGGCCGGTGTACTTGCACGGGCCCGCCCGACGCCTCGCAGATCTGGTCCACGAGCATCGTCTTGAGCCGCGGGACGTTGGCGCTCGCGAAGCGCTGGTTGATGCGCGTGTCCGCGGCCACGTTGCCGATGAAGTCGTCGACCACCGCCTGGATGGCCGGCTTGCCGCCGAGCCGGTCGTAGAGCGGCTTCTTCTCGGCCATCCCGCCGCCCGCGCATCCCGCCGCGAGCCATCCCACTGCCATCACCGTCGCCACCGCCTTGCGCCAGCCCATGATCCGCCTCCTGGTGAGAGATCGCCGCTCCGCCGCAGGGGGCCGCGCGCGGGCCGCGGCCTCCCGTCACCTTGCTCTACGGACGGGTCAGGGCGTCCGGATTCGCCGCTCTCCGGTTGTCAGGCGGGCGGGCATCTGATACTCGTGATCGCATGTCCCCGCCGCGCGCGCTCGTGCCCGCCGCCGACCTCGTCGGGAGAGTCGCGCGCGGCGACGAGGACGCGTTCGGCCAGCTCTACGATGCCTACGCCGGGCTCGCGTTCGGCCTCATCCGCCGGGTCCTCCGCGAGAAGGAAGCGGCGGAGGAGGTGCTCCAGGAGGTCTTCTGGCAGGTGTGGCGCGAGGCGGGCACGTTCGACCCCGCGCGGGGGAGCGCGGAGGCCTGGCTCCTGATGCGGGCGAAGACCCGGGCAATCGACAAGCTGCGGTCCATGCGTAGAAGAGAGCAGACGTTCGTGGCCCCGGTCGACGAGGCCACGGCGCGTCCCGCGGAGCCGCGGCGCGACGAGGACCCGGCGCTGACGGCGGAGGATCGGACGCTGGTGGGCGGCGCCCTGGACGGGCTGCCCGCGGCGCAGAGGCGGGTCATCGAGCTGGCGTTCTACGAGGGCCTGACGCAGGCGGAGATCGCGACCCGGCTGGGCGAGCCCCTCGGGACGGTCAAGACCAGGGCCAGGCTCGGGCTGGAGCGGCTGCGCACCCTCGTGAGTGGCAAGGGAGATCCGGGGACATGAACCGGGAGCAGATCGACGAGCTGGCCGCCGGCTACGCCCTCGGCTGCCTCGACGTCGAGGACCGCGGGCGCTTCGAGGCCCTGCTGCGGTCCGGCGACCCGGAAGCCGTCGCGAGCCTGCAGGAGTTCCAGGCCGCCGTCGTCGACCTGTCCGCCGCGCACGCGGAGACGCCGCCCCCGCGCGTGCGGGAGACCCTCATGGCGCGTATCGCCGAGGAGCGACGGGCCGCGCCGCCCGTCGTGACGGCGCCGCCCCGGCCGCGACGGCGCTTCTGGCCGGTCGTCGTGGGCGGGCGCGATGGCGGCGGGCATCGCGGCCATCGCGGTGGGGCTCGCGGTGTCGACGAGCTACGAGCGGCGGGTCGCCGAGCTCTCGCGCGAGGCGACGGCGCTGCGCGACGAGCTCGAGCGACAGCAGGGGCTGGTGGCGATCCTGCGCGATCCGACCACGCAGGTGGTGACGCTGGCCGGCCAGGCGGCGAGCCCGGAGGCCCGCGGCCGCATGCTCTGGCACGTCAAGGCCGGCGGCCTCCTCGTCAGCGCGGGACTGCCCGCGCCGCCCGCGGGCAAGACGTACCAGCTCTGGGCCATCGCGGACGCCAAGCCGATCCCGGCCGGCGTGTTCTCCGTGGACGCCGCGGGCACGGCGAGCCTCCGCGTGGCGCCGCTGCCGGGCGTGTCGCGCGTGGATGCCTTCGCCGTCACGCTCGAGCCCGCCGGCGGCCTTCCCGCGCCGTCGGGGCCGATGTACCTGATCGGGAAGTCCTGAGCCTCACCCAGCCACGCGGCGGCCGGCGCCGCCGGGAAGCACCTAGCCCCTTCGGCCGTCCTCGCCTTCGAGCGAGGTGAGAAGGCGGTTGCGCGCCTCGGGCGCCATCGACTCGAGGAGGTGCGCCACGACGACCGCGGCCTGGTCGGCGACGCATGGAGCCTCGAGCAGAGCGCGCATGGGGATCTCGACGCGGAGGCGCTCGCACACCCTTGCGGCGATGCGCCCGGCGACCAGCAACGTCCCGCCGAGGTCGAGGAACCCGTCGTTGATCCCCACCTCGTCGGGGTCGAGGTCGAGGGTCTCCGCCCAGATGCCGGCCACCGTCTCCTCCACCGGCGTGCGGGGCGCGACCCTCCGGCCGGCAAGCGGTGGGCGCGCTCGGCCTGGAGCGGGCAGAGCCCGCCGATCGACCTTTCCGTTCGGGGTGCGCGGGAACGCCGGCATGAACACGAAGGCCGACGGCACGTTGGCCCCGCCCAGGGTTCGCTGCAGGAACTCGCGGAGGTCGCTCACCGGGGGTGGGCCCGGCATCCGCGGCACGACGTGCGCGACGAGCCGCTGATCGCCCGGCCGGTCCTCGCGCACGCTGACCACGGCTCCCGAGATGGCGGGATGCTGGAGCAGCGTCATCTCGACCTCCCGCGTGTCCACGAAGCTACCGCGAAGCTTCACGCGTGCGTCCTTCCGTCCGAGGTGCACGAGGCACCCGTCGGGGAGGAGCTGACCGAGGTCCCGCGTGAGGCAGATGCGGCGGGCACCGCCGTCAGGGTCGGGCAGGAACACCTGCGCCTCGTGATCGGGGCGGCGCCAGTAGCCCAGAGCGAGGAACTCGCTGCGGACGGCGATCTCGCCGACCTCGCCGGGCGCCACCGGGCGACGATCCTCGTCGAGCAGCAGGATCTCCTTGTCCGGCAGCGGGTAGCCCACGGGCGCGGACGACGGCCCGAGCGGTGTCGCCTCGTCGAGGACCACCTCCACCAGGGACCCCGCCTCGCTGGTGCTGAGCCCCGTCACGACCTCCGCCGATGGGAAGAGCGCACGGCATGCCTGCACGTCGCTCGAGAGGACAGTCTCGCTCTGGAGCCAGACACGGCGGAGCCTGGGAAAGCTCTCCGGCCCGGCCGGCGACGCCGCGAAGTGACGGAGCACCGACGCCGCGAACCCGCACAAGGTGATGCCCTCGCGCGCGAGCCATGGGAGGAGCGCGTCCACTCGCTCGCCGCGGACGTCGAACGGAAAGACCGCCCCGCCGGTCAGGAGGGCACCGAAGATCCGACGGAAGGACGCGCCGACCGCCACCGACTGGAGCAGGGCGACACGATCCGCGGGAGTCATGCGTGCGCGGTTGACGACCAGCCACACCCGGTGCAGGAGTCCCCGGTGGTCCCACATGACGCCTCGAGGCTGGCCGGTGGACCCCGAGGTGTAGGAGATGCTCGCGAGCGCCCGCGCCGACACATCGACGCCTGGCGACGGCCGCGGATCCGCGAGGTGCAGGACGCCCGCGTCGAGCACCTCGCAGTCCGCGGGGGCCACTGCCCGTGCGCGCCCGACCTCGGTGCCGTCGGCGACGACGGCGCGGGCGCCCGCGTCCCCCAGGATCGCGGCGAGGCGCTCCGGGGCATGGTGCGGATCCAGGGCGACGTACGCCTTACCAGCCTTGAGCACCCCGAGGATCGCCCCCAGCACGAGGGCGTCGTGGGGGAAGAGGAGGGCGATGGGCTCCAGGCCGGGGCCGCGGCTCGCCAGAACGGCGTGGGCCACCGCGTTGGCCAGTCGGTCCATGTCCGCGTAGGTCAGCGAATGGCGCGGCCCCTGCGCGGCGACGCGGTGGGGGAAGCGCGCGGCCTGTCGCTCGAACAGCGCGCCGATGGGCTCGTCGAGGGCGCTCCTCGGGAACTCCGCGAACGCCACCTCGCCCTCGAGAGCCCCCGCCGTTCCTCGGTGCGCGCCCCCCTCGGTCGTCATCGCGCGCGCCGGCGCGCGGCGTGCAGCACGGCGATCACCGTCATCGAGTCCTTGATCTCGCCCTGCTCGACCATGCGGAGGACGTCGGCGAACGGGAAGGCGCGGACCTCGATGAACTCGGTGGCGTCGGGCGGCCGCGCCGCGGGGCGCAGGTCCTCCGCGACGTACAGGTGGGCGATCTCGTGCAGGATGCTCTTGGACGTGTGGAAGTCGCAGAGCTTGACGAGCCGGCCCGCCTCGTGACCCGTCTCCTCGGCGAGCTCGCGCTGGGCCGCCGCCTCGAGCGTCTCGTCGCCGTGCTGGGCGCCGGTGGGCATCTCCCACAGGAAGTCGCGGAAGACGTAGCGGTACTGCCCCACGAGGAGCACGGTGTCGGCGTCCACGAAGGGCAGCACGCCCACGCAGCCCGCGCACTGGACGACGCCGTAGATGGTGGTCCGGCCGTCGGGGAGCTCCGCGATGTCCTCGCGCACCTTGATCCAGGCGTTCTCGTACACGGGGCGGCTGGACGTCGTCTTCCACGGCGTGCGGGCCCAGGCGCTCGTGCGCTCGGTCATGCGGTCTCCTTGTACCATGCGCCGGGTCCGTCACGAGCGATTGTGCCCCTCGCCCGCCGCGCTATAATCGCTGAACATTCCGATGCGCGAGGTCATGTCCATGTCGTGGTCCGCCGTGCTCGACCCCTCCGAGGCCTCCCGGTGAAGGTCATCCTGCGCTATCCCAAGCGTGAGGTCGACGTGCCCGGGCGGCGTCGCGTGAAGGAGCTCCTCAAGGAGCTCGACGTGCTGCCCGAGACCGTGCTCGTGATCCGCGGCTCCGAGCTGCTCACCTCCGACTCCGTGGTGGGGGGCGACGACGTCATCGAGCTGCGCCCCGTGATCTCGGGCGGCGCGCCGGAGCGCGGAGCGGGCCGGCCGTGAAGTGCCGCAAGTGCGGTGACACCGCGGCGCTCGAGCTCCGGCGCCACAACGCCGCCTTCTGCACGCCGCACTTCGTCGAGTTCTTCCGCAAGCAGGTGCGCGAGGCGATCCGCCAGCACCGCATGTTCGGCCCCGACGAGCGGATCCTGGTCGCGGTGTCGGGCGGCAAGGACTCGCTCGCCCTGTGGGACGTGCTCCTCGAGGAGGGCTACGCCACGGCGGGCCTCTACCTCGACCTCGGCATCTTCGACTACTCGGTGGAGTCGCGCGCCCGGTGCGAGGAGTTCGCGGCGGCGCGCGGCCAGAAGCTGATCGTGGAGCGTGTGGAGGAGGCGGTGGGAGCGCCCATCCCGATCGTGCAGAAGGTGACGCGGCGGCCGACGTGCTCCGCCTGCGGGCTGAGCAAGCGCTACCTGATGAACCGCGCCGCGCTCACCCACGGCTACGCGGTCGTGGCCACCGGCCACAACCTGGACGACGAGGCGGCCACGCTCTTCGGCTCGGTCATGCACTGGCAGACCGACGCGCTGCCCCGCCAGTCGCCCATGCTGCCGTCCACCCATCCCAAGCTGGTCCGGCGGGTGAAGCCGCTCTACCGGCTGTCGGAGCGGGAGACCGCGGCCTACGCGTTCCTGCGCGGCATCGACTACATCGTGGAGGAGTGCCCGTTCGCGGCGGGGGCCACGTCCATCGCGCACAAGGAAGTGCTGAACCGCCTGGAGGAGGCCTCGCCAGGCGCCAAGCACAACTTCCTCTTCGGCTTCCTCGAGAAGGCGCGGCCGGCCTTCGAGCGGATGGAATCGGTCACGCTCGTCGAGTGCTCCTCGTGCGGGCAGGTGACCACGGGGGAGCTGTGCGCCTTCTGCAAGCTCGCCGACCACGTCCGGCGCTCCACGGCCGGCGTTCCACGTCCTGAACGTCCCAGCGCCTGACCGTTTCCTGGGCGAGACGCATCCAGCGGGAGGAGAGCGATGCACAACGCGGTGATCGTGGGAGCGGTCCGGACGGCGGTGGGACGGAGGAACGGCGCGCTCGCGGGGGTCCGCCCCGACGACCTGCTGGCCGACACGCTCAAGGCGCTCGTGGAGCGCGTGAAGATCGATCCCGCCGAGGTCGAGGACGTGGTGATCGGCTGCGTGGACCAGGTGGGCGAGCAGGGGATGAACATCGCGCGCAACGCCGCCCTCATCGCGGGGTTCCCGCTCGAACGTCTGCGGGACCACCCTCGATCGGATGTGCGGGTCCGGCCAGCAGGCGGCGAACTTCGCGGCGATGGGCGTGATGGCCGGGCAGTACGACTGCGTGATCGCCGGCGGGGTCGAGAGCATGACGCGCGTGCCCATGGGCGCCAACGCGCATGGGCCCCGGCGAAGGGCCGCTGTCGCCGCGGCTGCAGGCTCTGTACGACATCGTGCCCCAGGGGCTGTCCGCGGAGCTGATCGCGGAGCGGTGGGGCCTCAAGCGTGAGGAGCTCGACGAGCTTTCCGCGCAGAGCCACGAGAAGGCCGGCCGGGCCATCGCCGAGGGACGGTTCACGCGGGAGATCGTCCCCGTCGCCCTGCCCGCCGGCTCCGTGTTCGACACCGACGAGGGCGTGCGCGTGCCCGTGAACCGGGAGAAGATGGCGGCCCTCGCCCCGTCGTTCAAGACGGACGGCGTCATCACCGCCGCGAACTCCTCCCAGATCTCGGACGGCGCGGCCGCGCTCCTGATCATGTCCGAGGAGCGCGCGAAGGCGCTCGGGCTCACGCCGCGGGCGCGGATCGTCGCCACCGCGCTGGCCGGCGTGGATCCCACGATCATGCTCACCGGGCCGATCCCGTCCACGCAGCGCGTGCTCCGGAAGGCCGGACTCACCCTGGACAAGATGGACCGCGTCGAGATCAACGAGGCCTTCGCGTCCGTCGTCCTGGCCTGGGAGCGAGAGCTCCATCCGGACATGGCGCGGGTCAACGTCAACGGTGGGGCCATCGCGCTCGGCCATCCGCTCGGGTGCTCGGGCGCGAAGCTGATGACCTCGCTCCTCCACGAGCTCGAGCGGAGCCGCGGCCGCTACGGGCTCCAGACGATGTGCATCGGCTTCGGGCAGGGCATCGCCACCATCATCGAGCGGCTGGGCTAGGCGACCGGGGTCTCGAGCGCGGCCGTCGCCATGCCGGCTCCTGGCAGCGTGATCGAGAAGCTCACCTCGCTCCGGCTGTGGCGGACCTCCAGACGCCCGCCCTGCGCCTCGACGATGCGCTGGCTCACGCACGGCCCCACGTCGATCAGGTTCTCCTGCACCACCTGGATCGGATCGAAGATTGCGCGCAGCTCGTCGGCGCGTACGTCCGCCGTCCGGGACGCCACCGTGATGCGCACGCGGTCCTCCTTCTCCAGCCGGGCGATGGAGACGGCCAGCTTGGCGTCCTGCTCCGGCGTCCTCCGCAGCAGGTAAAAGATCAGATAGGACACCGCCCGCGCGAGCATCGTGCGGTCGCCCCGGACGATGAACGACGTCCCCTCGGCGGAGAACGTGGCGGAGACCTGCTTCTGCGTGGACTCGTCGGAGAACGCGAGGAGATACGCGTCCTCCCGCGCCCCGAGGGCGGGCTGGGCGCCCAGCTCGGCAAGGCAGTCCTCCACGACCGTGCGGGCGTTGACCGACTCGACCTTGTACGGCCCCTCGTTCGCGAGCGCGGTCAGCGTCTCGAACATCTGCACGAGGCGCCGGACGTCCCGGCCCACCACCGACGCGAAGTGATGCCGGAACGCGGTGTCGTCGTAGCGCTCCTCGAGGAGCTCCATGAACGTGCGGATCGACACCAGGGGGTTCTTGATCTCGTCGGCGATGCGCGCGACGACGCGGGTGAGGAGCTGGAGCTGCTCGGCCTCCCGGCGCTCGCGGGCGACCTGCCGCTGGCTGGTGAGGTCCTCGAAGAGGAGGACGGCGCCGATGGGCGCCAAGCCGTCGCCGAGCACGGGATAGGTCGAGACCTCGAGCGGCAGGCGGCGCAGGGCGAGATGCACCTCTTCCCGGTTCACCGCGCGGCGCCGGCTGAGGGCCTCGAAGAGCATGTCCCCGAGCGGCGAGGGGAGCGTGCGGAGGTCCCGATGGAGCACGTCGCGCGCGGCGAGCCCCAGGATCTCCTCGGCGCGGCGGTTCGCCGTCGGCGGCGAGGCTCACGGACTTCACCACGTGGGGCGCGAGGCCCCGATTCGCCGCCACGACGCGCCACCTGCAGGCCGTGTTGCGGCAAGCGGCGGAGCAAACTCCACCTGCTTCGGGAGGTGGTGGCGCTGCGCGGCTCACACGCGGCCCTCGGCAGCGGGCGCGTCTTCGCGGAGAGCGCCACGCCTGACGACGCCGGCGCCGACAGCCCTGGGCCCCTGGGCCACCTCGTGAAGGAGTTCGCCAAGGCGCTGTCGGCGGGCTTCGACCTCCCTCGCCTCCTCGACCTTTCCATCGCGGTCTCGCGGCGGCTGTAGGCCCCGCCGGTCACACGCCGCCCCAGCGTGAGGATCGCCACCAGCTCGCCGTGCGACATGAGCGGAACGCCGATCACGGCCTGGAGCAGGGCGAGATCGCCCGCCACCTCGCGGGCGCACTCTCGTCGGTGTCCGCCGAGAAGATGGAGCTGCCGTCGAGGCTTCGTGCGAGGCGGGCCCGCAGCGCCTCGTCGTTGCCGACGAGGAGGACCGTCCTCACGCGAAGGTCGACGCCGAGGACGTCACGATCACCGGAAACTCCAGGGTGAACGTGCTGCCCGGGCGCCCGATGTGGTTCCTGGCCACCAGCGTGGCGCGGTGCGCGTCGGCGATGCTCCGGCAGATGGCGAGGCCGAGACCGGAGCCGCGGGCCTTGGTCGTCACGAACGGGTTGAAGATGTTAGGCAGGAGGTCTTCCGCGATCCCGGTTCCCGTGTCGGAGACCTCCACGAGCAGTGTGGTTCCCCCTGCGGCGCAGAGGTCGGCCAGCCGGATGGTGAGCTCGCCCCCGGTTTCCATGGCCTCGAGCGCATTCAAGCACACGTTCAAGAAAAGCTGTTCCAACTGAGATGCATCGCCCAGCACGGGCCGAGTCGGCCCGTCCGCGACGTACCGCAGACGCATCTGCCGTTGTTCCATCTGCCCGCGGAGGAGCTCGATGGTGGCCCGAAGCGGCTCGGCCACATTTACCTCCACGAGCGACCGCGAAGGCGGGGCGGCGAGCGTCCGGAGCCGTCCGAGCAGGTCCTCGATTCGCGAGACCTCACGGTCGGTGACGCGCGCCACGTCCTGGCCGAAGCTCGGGTCGCCGACGCGGGAGGGCAGGAGCTGCGTGAACGTCTTGATGGCGACAAGCGGATTGCGGATCTCGTGCACGAGACCAGACGCGAGCGCTTCCAGCGCGGCGAGCCGCTCGACACGCCGCTTCTCCCGCTCGAGCTCCTTGAGACGGGAGAGGTCGCTCACGACGGCAACCGCGCCCGTGAGGGTGCCGTCCGAGGTCCGGAGCGGCGCCGTCGAGCACATGAGCGGCACGACCTGGCCAGCCGCGTCAGGCAGCGCCATCTCGATCTGCGAGCGCGACTGCCCGTCGGCGAGGGTGTCCTCGAGCAGCTGCGCCAGCGGTCCGCGCAGGTGGCCGATCGGCTGGCCCCGCAGGCCGTCGGCCGGCGTCCCCGTCATCACCTCCGCGGCCCGATTGAACAGCCGGATCCGGCCGCGCGCGCTAACTGAGATCACCCCGCTCTCGATCGTGGCGAGGATCTTCTGGATATACTCGTTGGCCTCGAGGACCTGCTGGTGCGTCTGCGCATTTCGGATGGCCACCGCCGACTGATTCGCGAGCGTGGTCAACAGGTCCGCGTCGTCGCTGTAGTACGGATCGCCCGACCGCTTCGGGCCGATGGCAAGCAGCCCGAATACGCGTTCCTCGGCCAGGAGCGCGATCACGACCTCACTGCCCAGCTGTTGCATCTCGGCAAGGGCAGGCTCGCCTGTCCCGAGCTCGTCGCGGAAGACCGGCTTGCCCTCCCGCGCCGTCGCGGTGACGAGCGCCGTGTCCACCGGCAGGGGGTCGCGCCACCCGATCGATCTCGCCACGAACGCGCGCCGGAACTCCCCGTCTTCCTCGTCCAGCAGGTAGATGGCATACCCTTCCGGCCGCAGCGTCGTGTCCACGACGTGGCCAAGCCGTTCCAGCAGAGCAGGCAGCGCGATCGTCGTGCTCAGCGCTCGGCTCGCCTGGCTGATGGTCTGCTTGTAGTCGTAAGGTTCGCGGTAGAGGTACCGATCGAACGCACGCTGGATGCGGTCCTTGAGGGGTTGAAACAATAGTGCGACTAGCAATGCCAACAAAATCTCCCGTAGAGAAACCTGCTGCGTCTCTGATCCGAGGGTATTGGACAGCGCTAGAAGTGCTAGAAGTACTCCCCCAGCAACTACGCAGGCGGCGAGATAGACTGCACCTCGTTTCACTACCACGCGCACATCCATGAGGCGATGTCTGATGATCGAATGTGCGACGATGCCTACCATCACGATCGTGAAGCAAGGCCCGTAGTGTCCCAGCGCATAGATCTGAAAGAAGAGCGGGAGGAGGAGATTCGTCGTGGTCCCCACAACGATGGGAATACCAAGAGCCCAAAGAAGACGTTTCAGATGGGAGCGGTGCGGCCCATCGGCGACACGATATCTCGAATAGAGCAGGCCTATCGCATACGCGAAGCACAACAACACATGAAGTGCGAAGGCCACATAGATTGGGCCTTGTGTGATGCGCGAACTACCGGTGCTCCGGTCGAGTGACGCGACGACAAGAGGTGTAAGGGAAAGACCAGAGAGAAGGAAGGACACCGGAGTAAGGAGGGCAAGAGATCGCTGCCCGTGTTCTGAAGGCGAAAATCTGTTCACGAAGAGGACACTGGTCAAAGGGATCAGACCGCCGATCGCCATCGACAGCCGCGCGCCCTCTAGGTGGAACGGACCATATCGAGACATCGCGACTACAATGGCCCACAGCCCCGTGGTGGTGGCCATCAATGCGAAGGCGAGCGTGCCCTTGCCTTGGGGCCTCTGCAGAAAGACATAGATTCCTATTGCTAGATTTAGGATTCCAACGCTTACGAGTGATGTAGCGACCGGTCCGAGCTCCATAGTTCACCCCGCAGAAAGACGTGGAGACCCCTTCGGGTCTAGTGTTGCGTAACGTAGATCGAGTTAACACTACTGTGTCACAAAAGTTAGGTCCGTCGGGGAAGCCCATGCCAGGGTCGAAGCATGGCACCCAAGACCCGCGACCCTCGCGAGCAGCGGTTCGGCGCGTACGTGGCCCGGTTGGCGCAGGCACTGGGGCATCGGGATCGGCACGAGCCGTTGGGGGCCTACCTCACCGGGCTGTGCCTGCCTGGCGAGCGGAAGAGCATCGAGCCCATGGCCGCGCGAGTCGACCCGCGACACGTGCGGGCGCGGCACCAGTCGATGCATCACTTGGTCGCCAACGCCCCGTGGGAGGACCGCGCGATGCTCCGCATCGCGCGGGACGTGGTGCTGAGGGAGATGGACCGTCATGGCCCGGTGGCCGCGTGGCTTGTGGATGACACCGCGTTCCCCAAGAAGGGCCAGCACTCGGTGGGCGTGGCCCATCAGTATTGCGGCGCGTTGGGCAAGCAAGCGAACTGTCAGGTCGCCGTGACCGTCACGCTGGCGAACGAGGCGGTGAGTGTTCCGGCGGCCTATCAGTTGTACCTGCCGGAGAGCTGGACGCGCGACGGGAAGCGGCGGCGCGCCGCCAAGATTCCCAAGACAGTGAGCTTCCGTCCCAAATGGCAGATCGCGTTGCAGCAGATCCTCGCCCTGCACGCCGAGGGCGTGCCCCGGGCGCCCGTGGTGGCCGATGCGGGCTATGGGGTCGGCACCGAGTTCCGGGACGCGCTCACGGCGCGCGGGATTCCGTATCTGGTCGGCGTGCGCGAGGACACGAAGGTATGGCCGCCCGGAGTGACCCCACGGCCGGCCCGGCGCCGCCGCTTCCGTGGCCGCCCGCCGCGCCGCCTGCAAGGCCCCACCCGCCAGCCTGCCGTCGGCCTGTCGACGCTCGTCGGGCGGCTGCCCCTCTCGACGTGGTCCAGGGTGACCTGGCGTGAAGGCACCCGGGGGAGCATGCGTTCGCGATTTGTCGCCCTGCGAATTCGGCCCGCGCATGATCGATCCCGAACCGAACCCCGCCCCGTCGAGTGGATCCTGGGCGAGTGGCCGTTGGGCGAGCCGACGCCGACAAAGTACTACCTCTCGACTCTGCCCGGGTCGACCCCGCTGGCCACCCTCGTCCGTCTGGCTCATCTGCGCTGGCGGATCGAGCGGGACTACCAAGAGCTCAAGGACGAATTCGGTCTCGATCATTTCGAAGGTCGCGGCTGGCGGGGGTTCCATCATCATGGGTCCTTATGCATCGCTGCCTATGCCTTCCTGGCGGCCGAGCGCGCCAGGCTTTCCCCCCCTGAGCCTCTGTCCTTCCTCCGAGCCGCTCGACTACCCCGAGGTTTCACGCCGCGGGGGACTCCCGGTGCGGCCTGAACGCCATGTCCCCACCTCTATCGCGACGCTGTACCGGCTCCATGGCCGCGCCCTCCTCGCCGACACCCCATGCCTCGCGTGTGGGAGCGAACCAAAAGTGGTCGGACTTTTGTGACACAGTAGTGTTATTATAGGCCATGGCATGCTCCGGGAGGGCATTCATGGCGAACCACGTCCGCCCGATCGAGGTGAGCGCCGCCGATCACGCGGAGTTGCTGCGCCTGCAACGAGCGTCGTCGACGCCGGCGGGCTTCAGTCGTCGGGTGCGGGCCGTAGTGCTGATGCTGCAAGGGCTGTCGCACGTGGAGATCGCCGAGCGGAGCGGCTACACCGTCGTGCAGGTGAGCCGCATTCGGCGCCGGTTTGCCGAGGGCGGGGTGGCCGGCTTGCGCGAGCGGCCCAAATCGGGCCGGCCGGCCACGATCACCGCTCGCCAGCGGGCGCAGATTGTGGCGCTGACGTTGAAGCCGCCCGGTCCGGGGCTGACGCATTGGACCACGCGCGACCTGGCCCGCAGCGCCGGGGTCTCGCACACCACCGTGCATCGGATCTGGCAGGCGCATGCGCTGCAGCCGCATCGGGTGACGACGTTCAAATTCACGACCGATCCCGACGCCGAAGCCAAGATTCACGACGTGGTGGGGCTGTACCTCAATCCGCCGACCAACGCGGTCGTGTTGAGTCTGGACGAGAAGACCCAGATTCAAGCGCTGAGTCGGACCCAGCCGCTGCTGCCCCTGCGGCCCGGCCTGCCGGCGCGGCAGACCCACGACTACCGGCGCAACGGGCTGACCAGCTTGTATGCGGCCTTGGAAGTGGCCAGCGGCAAGGTCGTGGGCGAGTGCCGCGACCGGCACACGGGCGCCGACTTTCTGGCCTTTCTCAAACGGGTGAGCCGCGGCTATCGGGGGCACGAGCTGCACGTCATCCTGGACAATTCCTCCACGCACACCACGCCCGCAGTGCAAGCGTGGCTGACCGCTCATCCGCGGGTGCACTTTCATTTCACCCCGACGGGCGCCTCGTGGCTCAATCTGGTCGAAGCGTGGTTCAGCATCCTCACCCGCAAGTCGGTGCGCCGCGGGTCCTTCGACACGATTCGGGCGCTGATCCGCCACATCGAGCGCTACCTGGCGGAGTGGAACACTCACCCGACGCCCTTCGTGTGGACCAAGGATCCCGCCGCCATCATCAAGAAGGCCTTGCGGCGCCCACGTCGTTAACATGACTTCCCGGACGGAACACTAGCCTAGGCCCAGACCAGAGCCACGGGACTTTGTCGTAAAGAACGGATTGAAGAGTATTCCCGAGCGCAGCCGCGGCGATGAGGCTAAGGTGGCTGTTCACACTTCAACTCGCTGGACAAGACTGCCCGGGCAGAACGACACACCGTCACGTGGATTCGCCTAACGGGTTGTATGTTGTGGTGCCAACGGGGGCATGACGACAATGGCGGTTTTCGTGGGGCGCCGAGTCTTGATCCATGGTCCCTGTCGCATTCTTGAGTGCCAGTTTGGGGACGATCAACTCTAGGCGGCGGACGTAGCGGGCATCGTCAGCAAGTTCGCTCCGGAATTCAAGTCTTGAGAAGTAGGGCCCGGTTGAATCAGGGATTCACCTGACTTCTCGAGCGGGACGATTCGACGAGTAACGGGGGCAGTGATCGGACAGCATTCGGGACCAGCATCCTCGGAGCGCCATCTGGACACCGAGGACGCCGAGGCCTGTTCACTCCCGCCTGGAGCGGTCCTGCCTCCCACGGTCAGTCGACTCCTGACACCTCCGGGGATCCCCTTGACACGGCCGTTGTCCGCGCCGTACCTGGAGGGGGGGCGCGAGAGACCCTCCGACGCGGGGAGGAGAGCGACGAGTTCCGCCAATGGCCGTTTAGGTCTCCTTTGACTCGGTGCCGCGATGGGGGGACGCATGACGTGGAAGGTGTTCGAGTGTCCGCTATGTCACGAGGGCTTTTCGGGCTTGCTGACCCTCTAAGAGGCTTGCTGAACGGACCATGTGGCGTCTCACGAAGCTCCCGGGTCATTCGTGATCGGTGACCCGAACGTTCGCGCGGCACCCGCGCTTTTCGATGCGCATGTCCCACGGGCTTCCCGACGCTGCCTCCCCCGCCTCAGAGATCGCCTCAGAGACACTCCCAGCCCGCGTCGCCAAGCTTGCTGCCAATAGGGCCGTGCGCTCGATCAGGTCGGGTGGCACGTCAGCCGCTCGGATGCGCCCAAGGATCTAATGAAAGAGACTCCCGGTCAAGGACTCTTTCAGCCGACTGGAGCACGAAGTACCACGCATGTCGGATGAGGTGCCCGCCGATCTTGAACAACCGTTGCTGGCGAGGTAGTCACCCTGAACGCCCCTCCGGCGGCGGTCGCCGCGTTCGGGAGCCCCGTCGGAGAAGCTGAGGAAGGTCAGCAGCTCTGGGCCCCGCCCTCCTGTAGAGCTCTTGATCACGCCGGGGCAGCGCTTGGCCCACCCGCGCTCGAAGCGGGTCCACGCCGCCCGCGCCGGCCTCGGCGCTCGCGCCGTAGACGATCCGGTGGAAGTCCGCGCGCCAGCTCGGCCAGGACGTGCTTGGGCGCCTGGCACTCGAGGTTCCAGGAGCCTGTGCACGCAGCAGCGCTGGACGGCCGCCCCGGGGCCAGACCTCGCTACTGTCGATGAACATTCGGGGCTCTTCCGGGACATTGTGTGGGTGACCCCAAGGGGTAGCGATCTACGGTTCTGCGTGTCCGGGGCAGGCAAGACGGTCAGCCGTCGCGGCGGTCGCCGACGGCCCCGGGCCTCGTACTGACGCGAGGGAAACCAGCGCGACGACACGCCCGCGAGTGCGACGGCGCCAAGCTACCGCCCCCGGATGATACCTTCAGCACGAGAGAAGACAGGCACTCGGGTCGGTGAGCCCGACCACAACCTGTAGGACCGACCCACACAGAAGCCGGAAGAGCCCCTAATTCAAAGCTTTGCAGATCGGTCGTGACGGTTGAGGTCAGGTAAAATAGCGACAGTCCCTGATGGACTCGCGAGTTTCCCGCCGCCAGTTCCTCCTCCTCCCCCTCGCCCTTCTCGCCGCACCCCGCGCCGGGGCGGAGGCGGCGCGTCAAGAGGGCACGTACCGCGTGGATGTCGGTGTCCTGTATGGGCTTCTGTCGCTGTCCATGACCGGGGTGGTCGTCGCGGAGATCGATGCGGCGGCCCGACGGTACCGGGTGCGGATCGACGGGCAGGGGCCGGGGGCGGAGCTCCATACCGACACGTCGGGAATCATCCGCGACGGGCGATTCCTGCCCACGGAGTCGAAGGGGCGCCAGACGCTGCGTGGGCGGGAGAGCACCGCGTCCATCAGCTACCGGCACGATGCGGGCGTGGTCGAGTATCACTCGGTGGGCTACACGCTCCTGCTCGGACGTCGCCGGCAGGTGGACGACGTGGTCCGGATTCCGCCGGGGCAGCACGTGGACGACCTCGTGTCGGCTTATCTGAACTTCGCGGCGAACAAGCTGGAGACCGACGCGGACGGGAGCTATCAGACCCTGATCGTGCGGCGGGCCTGGAAGGACGACGAGGGGCCGGACGACGTCTCCGCGGCGGGCTACCGCGCTCAGTTGACGCCGTTGCGCTTCCGGGTGACTCCGGATGCGCAGACCGGGCGCCTCAGCGGCGAGCTCGACATGAAGGGGCTCTCGTCCTGGGCGCTCGCGGGTCAGCCCGCGCGGATGACCTTCGACTCCAGCCGGCACCTCGAGTCCGTGCACACCTCGCTCATCCTCGGCACCACCGTCGCGGTCAGGCTCAACCTCGGGGCCTGACCGGGCGTCGAGGACACCACAGGGCGTCCAGGGTCACCTACACGCGATGAGCCACGACCTCGTTGGCCTGGGCGAGGTGATGCTGCGACTCGCCGCGCTGCCGCCGACGAGACTCGAGCAATCCACCGCCCTCAACGTCCAGATCGGCGGCTCGGAGGCCAACGTGGCCGCCGCGTGCGCGAGGCTGGGGCTGCGCACGGCCGTGCTCTCGGCGGTCCCCGGGGATCACGTCTGGGGCGACCGGATCGTGCGGGAGCTCTCCGGGCACGGCGTCGACACGCGTGGCGTTCTCCGGCCGCTCGGGGCCCGCCTCGGCCTGTACTTCCTCGAGTACGGACGGGCCCCGCGCCCGGTCCGGGTGATCTACGACCGTCGCGATTCCGCCTTCAGCCGGCTCGGTCCAGACGATCTCGACTGGTCTCTCGTCAGGGCGTCGCGCTGCTTTCACGTGTCGGGAGTGACGGCGGCGCTGGGAGAGAACCTGCGCGCGGTGACCCGGCGCGGCGTGCAGGAGGCCCAGGCCGCGGCCGTCCCCGTTTCCCTCGACGTGAACTACCGCTCGCGCCTGTGGACGCCGAAGGAGGCCCGGGACTTCTTCGCCGGCGTGCTGCCTGCGGCGCGCTACCTCTTCGTGGGCAGCGACGACGCGCGCACGGTGTTCCAGCTCGACGGCGAGCCCGAGCGGGTGCTCGCCGACCTCGCGCGTCTCGCCCCTGCCGCTACCATCTCGCTGACCCTCGGAGAGGCCGGCGCGGCCGTCCTCGCCGACGGGCGCGTCTGGCGACCCTCGCGGCTCTACACCGTCTCCATCGTGGACCTGGTTGGCGCCGGCGATGCCTACGCCGCGGGTTTCCTGTGGGCGGCGCTCGGTGGCCGGCCCGTGCAGGAATCGGTCGACGTCGGCACCGCGCTCGCCGCCCTCAAGTGCACGATCTGGGGAGACGTGGCCCTGGTGACGCGCGCCGAGCTGGAGGAGCTGCTCGCCTCCGACCGTCAAGACATCCGCCGCTGAGGCCCGGGATCTCGACCGCCGAGGCCCGGGACCACCACCGCGCCGGGTTCGCACCACCGCGGAGGTCCGCGGCGGCCACGGGAACACAAGCAGTGGTATAGTTCGTGTCGTGGAGCCTACCCGTGGTGTCGAACGGATCCTCGAGGGCCTCGACGCCGCCCAGGTCGCCGCCGTCATCCACACCACCGGTCCCCTGCTGATCATCGCGGGCGCGGGGACGGGGAAGACCACCGTCATCACCCGGCGCATCGCGCACCTCATCGCCAGCCGCCGGGCCCGTCCCTCCGAGATCCTCGCCCTGACCTTCACCGACAAGGCCGCCGCGGGGATGGAAGAGCGCGTCGACACGCTCGTGCCGTACGGCTACGCGGACGTGCAGATCTCCACCTTTCACGCCTTCGGCGACGCGCTCATCCGGGAGAACGCGCTCGAGATCGGCCTCACGCCGGACTTCCGCGTCCTCACGCGGGCGGAGCAGGTCATCTTCCTCCGCGACCACCTCTTCGACCTCCCGCTTCGCCACTACCGGCCGCTCGCCGATCCCACCCGGCACCTGCACGCGATCATCAGCCTGATCAGCCGCCTCAAGGACGAGGACGTGGGCCCGGACGAATATCTCGCGCACGCCGAGCGCCTTCTCGCGGAGGCGGCGGGCGACGAGGACCGCGTGCAGGCCGAGCAGCACGTGGAGCTGGCCCGGACCTACGCGCAGTACCAGCGCCTGATGGCCCAGCTGGGGCAGGTGGACTTCGGCGATCAGATCGTGGAGACGCTGCGTCTCCTGCGGACACGCCCTCACGTGCTCCGGCGCTACCAGCAGCGCTTCAAGTACATCCTCGTCGACGAGTTCCAGGACACCAACTACGCGCAGTTCGAGGTCGTCAAGCTGCTCGCGGCCCGGCACCGGAGCCTCGCCGTGGTGGGCGACGACGACCAGGCCATCTTCCGTTTCCGCGGCGCGTCGATGAGCAACATCCTGGACTTCGACCGCACGTACCCGGACGCCGCGAAGGTGGTGCTGCGCGAGAACCGCCGGTCGCCTCAGGCCGTGCTCGACGCGGCGTACCGGCTCATCCGGTACAACGACCCCGACCGGCTGGAGATCGCCCAGAAGATCGACAAGCGCCTGATCGCCCGCGAGCCCGACGGGCGTCCCCGCGTCGGCTGGCCGCCCGAGCACCGGGCGTTCGACACCATCTCCTCGGAGTCGGACTGGGTGGCGGCCCGCATCGCCGACGAGCGCGCCGCCGGCCGGCCGTACAAGGACATCGCGATCCTCGTGCGGGCCAACCAGGACGCGGATCCGTTCCTGCGCGCGCTCAACCTGCGCGGGATCCCGTGGACGTTCTCGGGCAACGCCGGGCTGTACGGCCGGCCCGAGGTGCGGCTGCTCATCGCCTTCCTGCGCGCGGTGGCCCATCCGGACGACTCCGTGAGCCTCCACTACCTGGCGTCGTCGGCCGTCTACCAGGTGCCGATCGTGGACCTCACCAAGTGCGCGACCTACGCCGACCGGCGCCACCGGTGGCTGTTCGACGTGCTGCGCGCGGTGCCCGCGGAGGTCGAGCTCGGCGAGGAGGGGCGCGAGACCATCGGCCGTCTCGTCGCCGACCTCGAGCGCTACATGGAGCTGGCCCGCGAGACCCCGACCGGCGAGCTCCTGTACCAGTTCCTCGTCGACTCCGGCCTCATGACCCGGTACGCGAAGGCGCCCGCGGAGCTGGAGCAGGAGGTGCAGAACGTCAGCAAGTTCTTCAACCGGGTCCGCGACACCTCGCGCGTGCTCAAGTACGACAACGTGCGCGAGTTCGTGATCCATCTGGACGCGCTGATCGACGCCGGCGACGACCCCGCGGTGGCCGAGGCCGAGGCCGACACGCCGGCCGTCCACGTCCTCACCGTGCACAAGGCCAAGGGGCTCGAGTGGCCCGTGGTCTTCATCGTCAACTGCGTGCAGAACAAGTTTCCGTCCACGCGCCGGTCCGAGCCGATCGAGATGCCGGCCGGGCTGATCAAGGACGCGCTGCCCGGCGGTGACTTTCACGAGCAGGAGGAGCGCCGGCTCTTCTACGTCGCCATGACGCGGCCGCGCGAGACGCTCATCCTCACCAGCGCGGAGGACATGGGAGGGCGGCGGAAGTGGAAGGTGAGCCAGTTCGTCCTCGAGGCGCTCGACCTGCCGAAGGACGCCGCGCGTCCGTTCCGGGCCAGCGCGCTCGAGGAGCTCCAGCGCCACGCGCCCGCCGCGGACGCCGCGGCCTCGGACGCGCCGGCCCTGGCCCCGGATGCCGAGCTCACGGTCAGCCATCGCCAGATCGACGACTACGAGACGTGTCCGCTCAAGTACCAGTACATCCACGTCAAGCGGATCCCGCTGCGGCAGCATCACGCCGTGGTCTACGGCAGCGCGCTGCACGCCGCGGTCGAGTTCTATCTGCGCCGCCGGGCCGCCGGCGCCTTCACGCCCCTCGAGGACTTCCTGCGCGCCTACGACGACGCCTGGCGCAACGAGGGCTTCCTCACGCGCGAGCACGAGGAGCAGCGCAAGCGCGCGGGCGTGGACGCCTTGACGCGCTTCTACCACGAGGAGGAGGCGGCGGGGGACAAGCCGGGCGCGGTGGAGCGCGAGTTCAGCTTCGCGCTGGGCCCGACGCGGGTGCGCGGCCGCTTCGATCGGGTGGACGAGCGCCCGGAGGGCACGGTCGTGATCGACTACAAGTCGAGCGACGTGACCGAGCAGAAGGCGGCGGACAAGCGCGCGCGCGAGAGCCTCCAGCTCAAGGTGTATGCCCTGGCCGTCGAGGCGGCCACCGGGCGCCTCCCCGCGCGCGTCGAGCTGCGGTTCCTGGAGTCCGGCCTCAGCGGCCGGTATCGCCCCGTGGCCGCGGACCTGCTCGAGGCGCGCGAGGCGATCCTGGCCGCGGCCGCGGGCATCCGGGCCCGACGCTTCGAGGCGACGCCCAGCTACCAGGTCTGCCGCTACTGCCCGTACAACCAGATCTGCCCGAGCACCGCCACGCGCGAGTGACGCGCCCGGGGATCGCCGCTCCGGGAGCGATGTAGTACGCTCCCGTCCAGGGGCCGCCGATCCCGGCGGCGCTCTCCGGGAGCCCGGCGCCCCGATTCTCACCGTTCCCGTTCGTGCGGCGCCCCGAACGGCGTCGAGCGGAGGCACCATGAAGGTCAAGGCCAACGGCATCGAGATCAACTACGAGATCGAGGGCGAGGGGCCGGTCGTCACGTTCAGCCACTCGCTCGCGTGCAACCTGTCCATGTGGGACGAGGAGGCGCGCCGGCTGCGTGACCGGTTCCGGGTGCTCCGATACGACACGCGCGGGCACGGCGGCACCAGCGCCCCGTCGGGCGCCTACACGCTCGATCAGCTCGCCGACGATGCCAGCGCGCTGCTCGACGCGCTCGGGATCGCGCAGACGCACTGGGTCGGCCTCTCCATGGGCGGCATGATCGGTCAGGTCCTCACGCTCAAGCACCCCGAGAAGATCCTGAGCCTCGTGCTCTGCGACACGACCAGCCGCTACCCGGCCGCGGCGGCCCAGGTGTGGGCCGACCGGATCCGCACCGTGGAGGCGCAGGGCATGGAGCCGATGGTGGAGCCCACCCTCGGCCGCTGGCTCACCGCGCCCTTCCGCGCGCGGCGCAAGGACGTGACCGCGCGGGTCGCGGGCTGGATCCGCAGCACGCCGCCCCAGGGGTACGTGGGCTGCTGCCACGCGCTGCCGAAGATCAACGTGACCGATCGGCTGTCCACCGTGACGTGCCCCGCGCTCGTCCTGGTGGGCGACGAGGACCAGGGCACGCCGGTCGACATGCATCGTGACATCCACGCGGCGCTGCCCACGGCGGAGCTGACCATCCTGCGCCAGGCCGCCCACATCTCGAACCTGGAGCAGCCCGAGGAGTTCAACCGGACCGTCGGCGCGTTCCTCGACAAGGCGGCGGGGCGGAAGAGCCTCTAGCAGCCGATGCGGGCGGAGAGACGCCGCCGCGCGCGGCGGCGGCGTCACGCAGAGGCGCACGGGTATGAGCGATGCGGCCGAGCCGGGTCCCCGGGCACGGGAGCCCGGCCACGCCGAGCGCGCCCGGACGGTGGTCGAGCACGAGAGCGCCGGCACCCTCGCGACGCTGTCACGCCGTCATCCCGGCCATCCGTTCGCCTCGCTCATGCCCTACGCCCTCGACGGCGCGGGCCGGCCGCTGATGCTGGTCAGCGCGCTCGCCGTGCACACGCAGAACCTCGAGGCCGACCCGCGCGCCAGCCTCCTCGTGACCGCGCGCCACGACGGCGGCGAGCCGCTCGCCGGAGCGCGCGTCACGTTGCTGGGGTCGGCGGTCCGTCTCGGGCCCGGCGAGGCGGCGGACGCCCGTCCGCGCTACCTCGCCCGCCATCCGGCCGCCGAGGGCTGGATCGACTTCGGGGACTTCGCGTTCTGGCGCCTCGACGTCGAGGAGCTGTACTTCGTCGGAGGGTTCGGAGCGATGAGCTGGGTGACCGCCGCCGCGTACGTGGCGGCGCGCCCGGCCTGAGCGGCCGCTCGCCCGCGGCCGCGCCGGGAGAGGAACGACATGACCGATCCAGCACCCCGAGCCGCCGACGCGGCCCACATGGCCGCGGGCATCGAGCGCGCCGCCGTCGACCTGGCGCTGGCCGAGGAGCCGTCGCGCTTCGCCGCCGCGCTCGAGGAGGCGGCGCCGGCGCCGCCGAGCTCCGACCGTGGCTGACATGACCGCCTCCGCGCTCGCCGCCGACGTCCGCGCCGGGCGGCGCTCGCCCGTCGAGCTGGCGCGCGAGTGCCTGGATCGGATCGACAAGCTCGACGGCCGCCTCCGCGCCTTCATCACCGTGGACGCCGACGGGGCGATGCGGACGGCGCGCGCGCTCGAGGCCGACGCGCGGGCGGGACGATGGCGAGGGCCGCTCCACGGCGTCCCCGTCGCCTTCAAGGACCTGTGCCACCTGCCGGGGCTGCCCACGTCCTGCGGCACCAAGACGTTGGAGTACTTCCGGGCCGAGCACGAGTGCGAGGCGGCGCGGCGGATGCTCGCGGCCGGCGCGGTCGGGCTGGGCAAGCTCAACATGTCGGAGCTCGCGATGGGGCCCTTCGGCGACAACGCGCACCACGGAGACGCGCAGAACCCGTGGCGGCCGGGCCACTGCACCGGCGGCTCCTCCAGCGGCTCCGGCGGCGCCGTCGCCGCGGGATTCGCCGCGGCCACCGTGGGCACGGACACCGGCGGCTCGATCCGGCTGCCCGCGGCGTGCTGCGGCGTGGTCGGGCTCAAGCCCACCTACGGTCGTGTCAGCCGCGCCGGGGCCATGCCGCTGTCGTGGTCGCTGGACCACATCGGGCCGCTGGCGTGGACGGTGCGCGACGCCGCGCTCCTCCTGGGCGTGATGGCCGGACACGATCCCCACGACGCCACGTCGAGCCGGCTGCCCGTCCCCGACTACGTGGCCGCGCTCGACTCGCCGATCCGCGGCCTTCGCGTGGGCGTGCCACGGACTCTCTTCTTCGAGGGCCTGCACCCCGAGGTCGATGCCGCGGTCCGCGGCGCCCTGCGGGCGATGGAAGGGCTGGGCGCTCACGTGGTGGACGTAGAGCTTCCCGACCTCACGGTGGCCGCGGACGTCGCCAACGTCATCGCGCGCGCGGAGGCGGTGGCGGTCCACGTGCGTCTGCTCACGGAGCGCCCGCACGAGCTCCAGCCCGCGGTGCGGGCCCGCCTCGAGGTCGGCCTGCGGATCCCCGCGCTCGACTACCTGCAGGGCCTCCGGCTCCGCTCGCGTCTCGCGCGGCGCTTCATCGACGAGGTCTTCGGGTCGGTGGACGTGCTGGTCGTGCCCAGCATTCCCGAGCCGGCGCCGTCGCTCGACGACGTCAAGGCCGGCTCCACCGAGGACGTGGTCGCGCGCATGGGCCGCTTCTCACGCCTCACGCGCCCGTTCAACGCGCTCGGGCTGCCCGCGCTCGCCGTCCCCTGCGGCTTCTCGAGCGCCGGATTGCCGCTGAGCCTGCAGGTGGTGGGCCGCCCCTTCGACGAGGCGACGGTGCTGCGGGTCGGGCACGCCTACGAGCAGGGCACCGAGTGGCACCGCCGCCGTCCGGCGCTCTGGGCCGCGGCGTGAGCCGCGCGGCGCGCTACCGGTCCAGGCAGTAGGCGAGGCGGTACAGCGCCAGCGTTCGCTCGGGCGCCGCGCCGTGCGCGGTGAGCGCCTCGGCCCCCAGGGGCTCCGTGAAGGCGTCGGCGGCCACGTCCGCCGTGACGGCCTCGACCATCAGCACCCACCGGGCCATCACGTCGGTGCGGTCCTGCAGCTTGCCCTCCGCGGTCCGGGACTTTGCCCCCGTCGTGGCCGCGTCCGCCTCGCAGAGGTGCACGCCCACGACACCGGCGCGCTTCGTGGCGGCGGGCATGGCGGACCCGATGAGCCACGCGCGAAGGTCGGTCTCGCGCCCCGGGGCCGGGCCGAAGTCGAGCGTGGCGAGCGCCCCGCCGACGCCGGCCCCCAGCGTGAGGGTCGTGCGGCACGCCGTCCGCTTCGAGTTCCGGAACAGCGGCAGCGCGCGCTGCGTCCACGGCGTGGGGTTCTGCAGTCGCTCCAGATAGCGCGGCGCCGTCGAGGACCGCCAGGCTTTCCGTCTCGTAGAGCACGAAGTAGCGGGGGCCCTCGCCGGCCGCCTCGTATCGGCGCCCGCGCAGGAAACCCTCGATGCCGACGCGCTCGGGGATGTGCTCCAGGTTGTGCCACTGGACGAACTCCGGCTCGCCGCCGGGAGCCAGGTCATGCCAGAAGGCGAGGACGGCGCCGCCACGGAGTGTCATGGCGCGACGCTAGCCGGCAGGGGCCGCCGCCGTCAAGTGCCCGGGTAGGTTACCCAAGGGGAGCCTCGGCAGCAGTCGGCTGGAGTGTCGGTTCACGTGGTGAATCGTCGCAGGCGCGCGCTCGCCGCCGACCGCTTCCGACCCCTTCCCCCAACAGCAACGCGGACAATCCGCGGACAACGTCCGAGCCCGCGTGCCGGCCGCCGCGCCTCGCAGGGGCGCCCTTCCGTGTGCGCCGCCATCGCAGAGGATAGGTGTCCACGAAACCGGGGCAAGTCCAAGCCACCCCTCGCGGTAAAGCGTGAGCGGTGCTAGGCTACCCTCAAATGCAACGCAAAGGATTGCTTCACTTCCTCGTCACGGAGCGCCGTGAGGGCTGGCTTGCGCGGTGCCTAGACCACGACTTCGTCACGCAAGCCGACACCCTCGAGGCCCTCTCTTGCGAGATTCAGCGCGCAATTGCTGTCCATGTCTTTGTTGCCATCCGGGAGGGGCGTGAGCCGTTTGCTGGCATGCCGGCAGCTAGCCAGAAGTACTGGGACATCTACGAGCGATCGGGCGTCGTCATAACGCCGAGGACGGGCAGACTGACGCTTCACGCCGATCCGCCGGTGGTGGAGGTGCTGGAGGAACAGATCGACACGCCAGCCCCTGAGCTGAGGCTGGAACCAGCCGGAGTAGGTTAAGAAAGCCTCGGTTCTGACGCAGCACGGTTTCACCGGGCCGCCCACTCTCCAGCAGTTCCTCAACATCGCCGCGCAGCACGGAATCTCTCTTCGCCGCACCGCGCCGATGTCGGAAGGGCCGCATGGGCCTGTACGTTTCTACTATCTTCAGCGCGGCGAGGCGATCGTTCCGATTCCAACGACAATCCCGCCAGAGCGCCTCCTGCTCTGGGAAACCGTGGAGGACTGGGCCGCCCGTCCGCGTGCGCCGCCAGCGCACCATTACCTGGTGCGCCAGAACGTATGAGCCAGAGCCTCGACGACCGCAGCCGGCGACTGGAGTGGCTGGGCGGGGGGAACGCCAACGCGGGCCGCTGGGCGGTCGAGCTCGAGCGCCGAAAGGATCGTGTGCGGGAGCGAGGGGTGCAGGTGTGTCAAGGCCGGCAGGCTCCATGGGCCCTACACATACTTAAGGCTCGGCCGACGGCGCGGACCGCGGCCCCGGATCTATTGAGAGTTCGAGAAATAATGCATACGCTGCCCATGTGCACCACTACAGTGGGCTCCATGAGACCATCAGGGACCGCCGAGCAGTTGGAAAAGCGTCGTCGCCGGGCGATCGCCCTCCTGCAGGCCGGGACACCGTATCGCGAGGTTGCGCGGCGGCTCGCGGCATCGTTGAGTTCGGTAGTCCGGTGGGAACAAGCGTATCGCCGGGACAAGCGGAAAGGGCTGCGCGCTCGTCCGATTCCAGGACGTCCATGTCGCTTGTCGGTTCGGCAGCAGGAGCAGCTGAAGGTGGTGCTGCTCCGGGGCGCCGGCGCGGCCGGGTACGCCACCGAGCTGTGGACGCTCCGGCGCATCAGTGAGGTCATCCGCAAGCGATTTGGCGTTCGCTACAGCCCGGTCGGCGTCTGGGCGCTGTTGCGGCACGGTCTGCAGTGGAGTTGGCAGAAGCCGGAACGGCGCGCCCTCCAGCGCGACGAGGCGGCCATCGCCCGGTGGAAGCGGAGCGAATGGCCGCGGTTAAAAAAACGCCGCGCGCCTGGGCGCCCATCTCGCATTCCTCGACGAAAGCGGCTTTCTCCTGATTCCCAACGTGCGCAAGACCTGGGCGCCCGTCGGACACACTCCGTACCTGCGGCATAGTTATCGGCGTGACAAGGTCTCCGTCATCTCGGCGCTCACCGTGGCCCCGCGTCGCCACCGGCTCGGGTTGTACTTCGATCTCCACGTGCGCAACATCACCGGTGCCGAGGTCATCACGTTCCTCCGCCAGCTGCTCCGCCACTTGCGGGGACCACTCGTCCTGCTGTGGGATGGCGGGCAGATTCATCGGCGTCGGGACGTGCGGGCCTTTCTCCAACGACATCCCCGCGTCAACGTGCACCGCTTTCCCGGGTACGCGCCAGAGCTCAACCCTGATGAGTTCGTCTGGACGCAGGCCAAGCGCGAGCTGTCCAATATCGATCACGATGGGCTCGTCACGCTCACGCTGCACGTCGTGCGATCCCTTCAGCGTATCGGCCGATCCCAAGCTCTGCTCCGCTCGTGCCTCGACGCGTCCGATCTCCCGTGGCCGTAGCCCGTCAGCCTGGTGTCATTCTCAGACGACTGGACCGATATCGGCGGGATTGGGACGTGATATGCTGCGGCGCCTCGCTGTAGCACGGTGTGCGCGCCGGACCTTGCTCGGTAACCAGCCGAAAACTCAACCAACCCTCACGGGACCCCAAGCGGAGGCGATCTTTGATATACAGCTCAGCGTTATCGGATAACCCAGTGCTCGCGGTGGAGGGGGAGATGATACCCCGCTGCGGCGCGCGGCGGATGGCGGAGACCTCGCCGCTATTGGTTGACGAAGTCGCTGCCGCGTAGGCCGCTGCGGCGGGTGCTGTCGCTGCCGTTCGCGCCGCGGTTTCTGCTCGCGACAGAGCCTCAGGCGCTGACGCCGGTGCTCGCGATGTTTATCGAACTCTCGGGCACATGGGGTGGCGGGCAACAGACCGGACCACGGATCTCGATCGCCCGCTGCTCCGGCGTCTCGGCTCCTGGCGCGCTCACATCATTCATCCCAGGGCCTGCGCGGCGATGGCGCTGACGGAGATGCCGGGATCGGGGTTGGGGCTTCGGCCACGGACCATTGTTTTGACGGAGTCCACCCGAGGTAGGCCGATTTCCTCCAGCCATTCCGACAGACCGCTGTCCCCGGTCACATCGAGGCGACATAAGGTGCCGGCATGGGTATGCAGCCCGTTGAGGATGAGGGCCTTGGCCCCGCCCGGGTCAGGCGCCACCACCGGGCCGACCAGCCAGCCTCGTCCGAAACGGCGAACCTGCGCGAATCCGACCGTCTGATGGTCACGGGTCAGGACCACGGTGTGGGCGTTGGCCGCCAGCCTCTCGAACAAGGCGGTGCGGTCCATGCCGCTCGCGCGGCTGTAGAGGTCGCCCAGGCCGTTATCCGACTGGCCCATCGTTCTCACCCGACCGCCCGGGATCCCCTCGGCCACGGCAACGCCGGGGGCGATGGCCTGGTGCTGATGAATGACGCCGGTCTCGACGAAGCCCAGCTTCTCGTACAGCGGCAAGCCCGCGGCGGTTGCGTTGAGCACTACGGTTCGTCCGGCGAGGCGATCGAGCATGGCCTCCATCAGCTTGCGGCCGAGGCCTTGGCCTTGCACGTCGCTGGCCACGATGACCATGCCAACGGTCGCAAAGTCTTCGCCGTAACGCCAGGCCATGACGGTGCCGAGGACGCGCCCCGCTTGTTCCGCCACGATGCCTTCGCCGGCCTCGAGGAAGAGTGCCCAGTCCTCCTCGCGATGCGGCCAGGCCTGCTCGCGCGAGAGCGCGGTCGCGGTGCCGATGTCCGGGCTGGTCATTGGACGCAGCGTCAGCGAGCCTGCTCGCGTAGCCATGAGATCCCTCCTGATTCGTGCAGGGCCCGACGCCCGTGAATTCCCCCCTCGTCCCGCGGTGCGCCACATACGGAGTCGCTAGCTCAAAGATGCCAGTACCGCCGGCGACCAGCCACGGCGCGGCGCCTCCTCCGAGGCCGACCGGGTGACGCCACCCCGTGGGGCAAGCGAGGTCCGCTGATGGTTGAGCCCTCGCGCCGCGTGAAGGGAGGCGATGGCGACCAGTCCGTTGATCGCGGGCCGGGCGCTGCTTACAATTCCCACGCGCACGATGGATACGATCTACGACGTGGTCGTAGTGGGCAACGGCATGTTCGGGGCGGCGGCCACGCGCCACCTGAGTGCCCGCGGCTCGCGGGTCGTCGCCGTGGGTCCTGACGAGCCGGCCGACTGGAAGACCCACGATGGCGTGTTTTCCAGCCACTACGACCAGGGCCGCATCACCCGGGTCATCGACGCCGATCCCATCTGGGCTCAGCTGGCGCAGCGTTCGATCGCGGTCTACCCGGAGCTCGAGGCGCAGAGCGGCATCACGTTTCACCATCGCTCCGGAGGAGTCTGGATCTACCCGCAGATTCCGGCGGCGCTGGCTCGCCTCCAGCAGGCCGATGCAGTCGGACGGACCTTCGGTGCCGAGTTCGAGCGGCTCACGGACAAGGAGGCGATGGCCCGGTTTCCCTTCCTTCAGGTGCCCTCGAACGCCATCACGTTGTGGGAACGCGGCCCGGCCGGGCACATCGATCCACGCTCGATGGTGCGAGCCCAGCTTGCCGTCGCCTGCAAGCAAGGGGCGACTGTCCTGCGCCAGACGGTGACGAGCTACACGCGACGGAACGACGTTTTCGAGGTGACCACCGACGGGGGAACTCGCGTACGGGCCGCGAAGCTCCTGATCGCGGCCGGCGCCTACACCAACCACTTGCTGGCTCGCCCCCTGGCCATGCAGTTCAAGGCCCGGACGGTCTTGTTGGCGGAGATCGACGAGACGGAGGCCCGACGCCTGCAGGCCCTCACGTCCACGATCCTGTGGCTGGCCGACGACCCCGTACTGGACTCCGTCTACTCGACGCCCGCCGTGCGCTATCCGGACGGAAAGCTGTGCATCAAGATCGGCGGCTCCCGGCACACCCCATACCTCCTGGAAACTCCCCAACAGTTCCGCCAGTGGTTCCAGGGGTCCGGCGACGCCGAGGAGCTCGCCGCTCTGCGCAGCGTGCTGCTGGCGTTGCTGCCCGGCCTGAGGGTCATCTCCTACGGCGCCAAGACCTGCGTGGTCGCCTACACGGCTCACAACCGTCCTTACATCGATCGCTTGGACGTCGACCAGGGGTTCGTGGTGGCCGGCGGCTGCGGGGCCGGGGCCAAGTCGTGTGACGAGATCGGCCGCGTCGCCGCGGGCCTGGTGGAGGCCGGCGCCTGGAGCTATGACCTGCCGGCCGAGACGTTCGCCGCGCGATGGCAATGACGTTTCGTCCCAGATACATCACCTTCGACTGTTACGGAACGCTGATCGACTTTCAGATCCACAGCCTGACGAGAACGCTCCTGGCCGACCGTCTCGACCTCGCTCGGATGCCCCTGTTCCTCACCGACTTCAGCGCCTACCGCTTCGACGAGGCCCTGGGCTCCTGGAAACCCTACGCCGAGGTGATCAAGACGGCTTTGCGCCGATGCTGCCAGCGCTGGAGCGTGCCCTACCGCGACGCCGACGGCCAGCAGCTCTACGAAGCGGTGCCCACCTGGGGCCCGCACCCAGATGTCCCGGCCGCGCTGGCGACGCTGGCTCGGGAGCTTCCGCTCGTCATCCTGTCGAACGCCTCGGACAGCCAGATTGGTCACAACGTGGCCCGGCTGGGCGCGCCCTTCCACGCTGTCTACACCGCCGAACAAGCCCAGGCGTACAAGCCGCGGCTCCGGGCCTTCGAGTACATGATCGATGGCCTGCGCTGCGACCCCGGGGACCTGCTCCATGTGTCCTCCAGCCTTCGGTACGATCTAATGTCGGCTCACGACGTGGGTATCCGGCATTGCGCCTACATCGAACGCGGCCACGGCCCCTCGACCAGCTACTACGGACATCCCACCCTGAAGGACCTGAGTGAGCTGCCCGCTCTGGTCGGACTGAAATAGGGACGGCCCCGCGGCGCCCGTCAGCGAGGCCGGCTGCGTAAGGTTCATCGACGAGTCCGGCGAGGACTACCTCGACCCGGGGGACCACTTCGTGTTCGTCGAACTGCCCCAGAGGCGGCTCGCGCCGGCCGCTGAGCGCTAGCATTGAGGCGATCAGGTCGGTGCTTCGTGGGTCGACACGCGCCTCTTTCCGGTGGCTGCGTGTATCCGCGGCGTGTATCCATTACTTAGCGAATTCCCAATAATGCCGCGGCACCACGTGCGAACGGTGCGGCGGTGGCTCCGCGAGTTCCGCCAGCGAGGTCGAACATGAAGCTGGCCATGCGCCTCGTCGCCGAAATCTGTACCTCGACGAGGTGACGCCCGATGAACGACCGCCTGGCATCCGCCCTGGTCCCAGAGGCCTTCAACTCCGCCGATTGTTGCGCATGCTGCGTACCGACCGCCGCCCCGCTGACCTGGAAGCTGCGCCCGCGCGCGCCCGACGAGCCGGAGCCGCCCAGCGACCGAAGGCGTCCGACAAGGACGAGGTGACGGAGTGATGAGCCTTCCGGGGCGGCCGTGCGGACCTACGGCGTCTCAGTAGCGGAAGAGCGCGGCGACCCCGCTGTCGCCGCACGGGACGTCTTCTCGCGCGACGGCGTGCACCGCGCCCGCACGCTGGATCGTGTAGATCACTGCCAGGTTCAGCAGATCCTCAACGCCGGGCCCCGGCGAATCCGCGCGCCCGAGCGAGCCCGTTTCCGGATCAAACGACCCCCACACCTCAACGTCGGTTGCCACGAACAGGTCCACAACCCGCCCCTGTGCCGCGGCCGTCAACACCGCAGGGAGATCGGTCGCAGTGAGGCGCGGTCCGGCTTCCTCGTACCGCGCTCGCGCGGCGTGGCGCGGAGTTTCCAGTCGGGGTCGCACGATCTCCCACGCCCGCGCCGCGAGCACCTCGTTCGCCATCCCGTCCGGGCTGCCGAGCACGGCCTCCGGGACAGTCCCCGGATGTGTGCTGATCTCCCGGTAGATGGCGTGCAGGTACTCCACGGCCGTCACGACCAGCGGCACCCGCGGGTCGGGCAGGAGCCGTGAGAGCGCACGGTCCACGAGGTGGAAGCAGTGACGGCTCAGCTCCTTCGTCCGATCCAAGCCCGGCAGGTGACCGTGCACCGCGGTACCGAGCTGGCCTCCGGCGCGGGTGACGACGTGTCTCTGGAGGTTCTGGCCGGGCGGCTCATAGGCCAGCGCCTCCCGCATCTTCGCGGGGAGGTCTCCGAGGTCGACTTCCCGCGCGGTGGCGGCCGTGGCCTCGATGAGCCGGACATCGTGCTGGCTCAGCGCGAGCACGTAGAACGTCTCCTCGGCGAGGAGCGCGGGCAGGAGTGGCTTCAGCCAGAAACGCGGCCCCGTCACGACCGCCTCCCGCAGCGGCCATGCAAGCCCGTGCTCGCGGAAGAAGTTCGGGGCGATGAAGAACGCGAGCCCGCCGGCGTGCCGCCGCCAGAACGCCGCGTCGTCGACGCGGTCGAGCAAAGGGGCCAGGACGCGCTCGGCGAAGGCCTTTTCGAGCCCATGCTCCGCGAGCTGGCGCCGCGCCTCACGTGTGAGCGTCTTCAGCCGGATCGAGTCCTGCGACATCTTGACGTCGGTCGGTCGGCGCGGCATCAACACGGAGACGGCCGGGTGGAGGTCCAGCTCGATCAGGTCGCGGAGAGCCGAGCGGGTGAAAGCTGTCACGCCCGGGCTCCGCGGTTACTGCGGCGGGCGCCTCGGGGCGGCACGGCAGTGCCCTGGCCACGCGGCAGATCCACCGCCGCGGGTCCGGACGGGGCCGCCCGCACACCTCGGCTTGCCGACGACCTGGACCGTGCTAGCCTGCGGCCCCTCCTCTCCTTCTTCCTCCTCGAATCGGACCTCCGTGCCCACCGTGAGCCGATCGTAGTCCTCGTGGAGGACGCTGTTCCGGTGGAAGTAGAGCTCGCGCCCGTCGGGCGCGCGGAGGAACCCGTAGGCCGCTTCGCCGCCGGGGAACAGGCGAACGATCAGAGCCCGTTCCTCGCCGGCAGTCTTCGTGTCGCCCCGGCGGCGTTCGTTCAGCTCCTGGACCTGCCGGCGAGCCGCCCGGAATACCCCCAGCACGATGGTGCGCAGGCTCTCGTGCATCTCGCTGTCGCTTGGCTCCCGCTTGACGACGATCGGGCGACGCAGGCCCGCGCCGATCGTCAGCCGCACGCGGAACCGGCTGCCGTCCCTCTGCGACCGCTGCGGCTGCTCGATGGCGAGGCGGCAGGAGACTAGGCGCGTGCCGTAGCCCTCCAGCCGGGCAACCTCACGCCGCACCAAGGCCTCGATGTCGGCGTCGGCGACGGTGTTGCGAAACGTGGTCTCGACCTGAGTTTCCATGTGAGCCGACGGCAGCATCCCCCATGCCAATGGCGTGAGCGTTCCCATGGAGGCTCGGAAGCACACCCAACGGCCGGAGGCGGGAGTGAAAAGTGAGCCCGTCGGGTAGCGAGCACCCGGCAATCGCTACGCAGGCTGGCCCGACGGCGATTCGCGCTCACATCGGTCCCCGCCGCGGCACGGCGCGCACGACAACGTCCTAGTGGCACACCGTTTGCTCCGGGGCGTGTCCATGGACAAGCGGAAATCGGACGAGAGCAATGGGAAGCGTCGCACTCAGGACACGCGTGGCGTACCACGTCGGCAAGTCTCCGTGACACGTCTTGCGCGCGCCCGCACGACGGGGCCCGCCGGCATCTCGAACCATCCCCTCGACGAGGAGATCGAGCGTCAGGATCGACTGCCCGCACGCGGGCGGCGCAGGGCCGCTCGTGGCACGGTGCGGCCACTCGAGCCGCTGCCGTCGCGGCGCCGTGGCCGCGAAGGCAATCCTGACGCGGCGGCGGCCTCGTCGAGGGCGGATCGGACGCCGGGCGCGGGATCGCCGAGCGCCGGCTACGGGCGCGAGGCGGGGGCCTCTTCCGCCGATCCGGAGTACACGAAGTCGACTGCGGCTCCGGGCGCGCAAGCGCCATCGCGAAAGGTCAATCGACGGCGAACCTCCCCTTCACGCTGATCGCCCGTGTTGAACAGGGGCCTCCAGGACGGGCCGGACCCAAGAGGGTGACCGATGGCGCCGAAAGAGCTTGCTGGCGTGCATGTCCTGGTCGTTGAAGACACCGACGACTCACGCGAACTGCTTCGGGTCACGCTGGAATATTGCGGGGCGCTTGTGACGACGGCCGCGTCCGCCGAGGAAGCCAAACGAGTTCTCTCGACGCTTCGCCCGCATGTCGTGGTGAGCGACATTTCGATGCCCGATGACGGGGTGGAATTGATTCGTGAAGTGAAGACGGTGACGGAGACGAGGGGGCTTCGGATTCCTGCCATTGCTATCACCGCCCACCATGGCCTTCGTGAGCAGCTTCTCAGCGAGGGATTCGTGGAGCTGGTGGAGAAGCCTCTGGACCCGATTGCACTCTGTGGGACCATCCGCCGAGACGTGAACATCCAGGTGTAGCCGAAGCCGGCGCCCATGTCTGCGCGGTTTACGGCCGATTCGCGATCCCGACGTAGCCGTCTCTCCAGGGGATGGGCCCGCCAGGCCTATGGCAAGAACGTGGGCGTGCCGCCCCCGAAGGGATCAGTGCGGCGCCAGGGAGCGCGGCCACTCGACGGTAGCCTGCAACGCCCGGCGACCAATGAACGAGCGCCGGGTCGTCACCGTCGGGGAGGCCGGCGGCTCGTCTGACCGTCTCTCGCCAGTCCGCCACCCTGGCTAGATGCAGCGGCCATGGCGCGTGGTCGACCGCTGCCGTCACAACTCGGCCAAGCCACCGTGTGTACAAGCGGTAGCGCTCGGTCAGGAATAGCGCGAGATCGTCCGGCTCGAAGAGCCGCGGCCCGACCTCGAGGGTGATCGCCGCCTCGGCGCCACCGCGGGCGCTTTCGTAGCGCACGAACCGACCGTCCGAAGAGAGCTTCATCGTGGACCAGAATAGGGCAACCCATACGAGAGACGCGCCCCCACAACTGCCAGCCAACTCGCCGCGTCGAGCGAGAAGAACCAGATACCGGGACCCGCTGGCCCGCAGACGTACGTGCGTAGATTCATCTCGGGGAAGTCCGAGAGCCCGGGCACCGCCGAAAGCCATGGGGACCGGAGACCGGTCAGCTGGAATGGCGTCAGGCCAACCCAGGCCGTGTCGTCGAACGTATCGATCGTCAGGCCCCGCGGAAGCCGCGCTTGAAGTACCCCGGCGTCGCAAGGCCAGTGCAGGAACGCGATCCTACTCCAGCCCTGAAACATCGCGGGGTGGTGGATGGGATCAGGACGCGGCGGCACGAATCGAGGTCTCACCGCGTCCTCGACGCTGCAACGGGAGCATGACTGAAATATCGCCTGCGTCGGCGCGCGCGTCGAGAACGACGAACGGCCCGTGCGATCAAGAGCCGCGCTTGCGCGCGTTCTTCAATCCGGACCATGCGTAACGGATGGCGTCGAGATCGGCCTGAAGCTGGCCGATCCTCAGGAGCTGAATGTCGAGTTCGTGATGGTGCTGGGCGATGACTTTTTCGAGATGCGCGACCCGCCGCTCCAGGTCGACGATGCGCCGGCGGGTACGGGCTGGCGTCGGTTCACCGAGTCTCGCCATGGCAGCCGGGAGCATAGCCCCGGGCCGCATCCATAGACAAGGGAGTATCGGCGTGCTCGATGACTGGCGCGGTTCGGCCCTCTAGAAGGTGCGGCAGGCGCCGCGCAAGCCCGCACTCGCTTGCCCACTGAGAGGCGAGGGGGGGCTCCTGCAAGCCGGCGCTAGGGCCGGCCCTCCCACTGGGGCGTCGGCTTCGTGGCGATTACGCGCCCGCAGCGCCCTTCCCGTTCGGGGTCTTGGACGGGGTACGCGCGGCCTTCGCCTTCTTATCGGCGCTCCGATTCACGCCCGCCCGTTCACCACCGACCGTTGGCGGCCGTTTCTTGGCTTCCTGTTTCCGCGCCTTGCTCCGTGGCATCGCCATGGCGACTCCCTTTGCTCCCAGGGCCGTGAAGATCTCCCTCGAGGGTAGAAAAGGCTCTGTAATTCCGGCCATAGAGCTGGGCCCGAGAGAGCCTCTGTCCTACGCATTCCGCCCGCATCCAGCGAGTCCAGCAAAAGACGGGCCCAAGGCACAGGCCTTGCTCTGCCACGACCCGTCGACGTATCGCCGGCCGCGTAGCCGGGCAAAGAAAGGGGTCGGTCATGGAAGTGAACAACGACAAGGTGCGAGAGCTGCTCTACGAGGCGCTCGAAACGGAGCTGCGGCGGATCAAGGTCTACGAGACCGCGCTCAAGTGTGTGGTGAACGAGGACCTCAAGGGGGAGTGGGAGGAGTACCTCGAGCAGACCCGGCGGCACGAGACGATCATGCTCCGCGTCTGCGAGGCGTTCGGCCTCGACCCGGACGCCATGACGCCCGGCCGCAAGGTCGTGCACCACATCGGGGCATCGCTGGTGAAGGCCATGGAGATGGCCCTAGCGGCGGGCGAGCCCGAGGCCGCGGAGGTGGTGGCGTGCGAGTGCGTCACCCTGGCCGAGACCAAGGACCATCTGAACTGGGAACTCATGTCCGAGGTCGCCAAGAAGCTCCGTGGGGAGGAGGGAAAGGTGCTCAAGGAGGCCTTCGCCGAGGTGGAAGAGGAAGAGGACGAACACCTCTACCACACGCAGGGTTGGACCCGAGAGCTCTGGATCGCCGGCCTCGGGATGCCGGCGGTGCTCCCGCCCCCGGAAGAGGAGAAGGACGTGAAGACGGCCATTGGCGCCGCGCGCGCCAAGAAGCGCCCGGAAGGAAATGCTGTAGCCGAGGCAGCGGGGGCGGAGGGGAGCGGTCATGGACGGGCCCCTGCCAAGATTCCGCAGTGCCGGGTTTGTCGACCCGCTCCTCCTCGCCCTCTTTGACGTTGTGGTCATTGGCTTCGCCCTCTGGGCGGGGTTCGGGAAGTAGTGGGGTCCGCGACGAGAGGCGACGACGTTGGGGCGGCGAAGTGTCGGCGACGAGGACGCGCCAGATGGGGCCATGAGGACGCCTCAGGAAGCGCACCAACCCGACAGCGTGGCGCCGTGACAGCCTCCAAACGGCCCGCCGTCGTGTTTGAGTCGTCGCACCTGCCGCTAGGGCGCTCGTGGGCGATGGCGACAGTGGCCGTCGCGGCGGCTGGCCGTGGTAACGGCGTGAGGACGCGCGCGTCGAGCGTCCGCGGCCGTCTCGGAGCGGGCTAGGCGCTGCTGGCTGGCGGCCGGTCTCCGTCCCTGCGCCGATTGGCCGCGAGCTGGGATTCCACCAACCAGAGCGTATAGCAGGGTTGGTGGGCGTAGACTACCGCCATGCCCGAGACCGAGCGTCCGACGCTGTCCGGGATCGGCGTCCTGCTCGCCTCGGGCGGGGCGGCGGACGCGACAGCGCCGCCGCGTCGCCGCAGCGCGGTCGAGCGGCTCTTCGCGCGCGACGAGCGGCTCTTCGCCTTCCTCCTCGCCGTCGTCATGGTCGGCGGCCTCGCCACCCTCGGTCTCGCCCCGCTCCGTCCGCGCTTCCAGATCGACGTGTACTCGGTGGTGCTGTGGTTCGCCCTGTACAAGGCGGGCATCCTCGCCCTCGTCACCGTCAACCCGCGCGGCACGCGCACGATCTTCGTCGGCGCGCTCGCCGTGGACATGATGCTGGTGTTCGCGCTCCTCTACCTCACGGGCGGCGGCGACAGCCCGTACGTGAACCTCTTCTACCCCCTGGTCGCGATCAACGCGTACTACTTCGGCCGCTGGGTCGGGCTGCTCCTGACGCGTCCTCGGACCCGGGCTCCTGTACTGGCTCGCCGCCTGGATGGCCCCGCCCGAGGCGGCGTGGACCGCCGTGGTCATCCTGATGGGGCAGGTGGGGCTGCCCGCCTTCGCGCTCGGACACGTCGCCGACCGCGAGCGCCGCGCTCGCGTGGAGGTGGAGCGGCTGAACGCCGGCCTCACCGAGACGCTGACGCGCCTCCAGGCCGCGCAGCAGGAGCTGGTGGTGGCCGAGCGCATGGCCACGGTGGGCCGCCTCTCGCTCAAGGTGGCGCACGAGGTGCGCAACCCCATCGCGGCGATCGAGCTGAACGCGGAGATCCTCGGCGACATCGTGCGCGACCGTCCCGAGCCGGAGATGCACGAGGCGGCCGGACTCGTCACGGCCATTCGCGAGCAGGTCGTCGCCCTCGACGCGCTCACCGAGGAGTACCTGGCCTTCGCACGGTTCCCGCGCCCCCAGTTCGAGGAGGACTCGGTCAACGAGATGGTGGCGTCGGCGGTGGAGTTCGTGCGGCCCCTGGCGACCCGCCAGGGCATCAACGTGCATCTCAGCATCGATCCCGCGGTTCCGCCCATGGCGATCGACCGCTCGCTGCTCCGGCAGGCCATCTTGAACCTGGTGAAGAACGGCCAGGAGGCGCTGTCGCAGGGCGGCACCCTCACGATCAGCACCATGTGCTCGGGCGACACCGTCGAGATCACGGTGAGCGACACCGGCCCGGGCATCACGCCCGAGGTGGGCCGGCGGCTCTTCGAGCAGTTCTTCACCACGAAGCCGCAGGGCACGGGGCTCGGGCTTTCCATCACGCGGCAGATCGTCGAGGAGCACGGCGGTCAGCTCCGGTGGAGCAGCACGCCGGGCGCGGGGGCGACGTTCACGCTCGTGCTGCCGGTCAAGCGCGCGGACACGACGGCGGAGCCGACCAATGGCTGAGACCGCGACGCTCCTCGTGGCCGACGACGATCCCGCCGTGCGCCAGAGCCTCGAGCGCACGCTGGAGCGCGAGGGCTACACCGTGGTGCTCGCGCCGGACGGGCACGCCGCGATCGACCGGTTGCGCGGTGGCGGCATCGACCTCGTGCTCTCCGACCTGAGGATGCCCGGCCTCAACGGCCTCGAGCTGCTCCGCGAGGTCAAGACGATCAGCCCCGACCTCGACGTGATCATGCTCACGGCCTTCGGGACGGTGGAGGAAGCCGTCCGGGCGATGAAGGACGGCGCGGTGGACTTCCTCACGAAGCCGTTCCAGCGCGCCCAGCTCGTGCGCGTCATCCGGAAGGCGCTGGAGCGGCGTGCGCTCATCCAGGAGAACAAGGCGCTGCAGCAGCGGCTGGACGCCCTCCTCGCGCAGGGCGCGGCCATCGGCGTGAGCCCCGCGTGGCGGCGCATGATGACCCTGGTGACCCAGGTCGCGAACAGCTCGGCCACCGTGCTGATCCACGGCGAGAGCGGCACGGGCAAGGAGCTCATCGCCCGGTCCATCCACGAGGGGTCGCCGCGCCGGGCCGGGCCCTTCGTGGCCGTGAACTGCGCGGCGCTGCCCGAGACCCTCCTCGAGTCGGAGCTCTTCGGCTACGAGAAGGGCGCGTTCACCGGCGCGGGCGCGCCGCAAGGAAGGCCGCTTCGAGCTGGCCGACGGGGGCACGCTGTTCCTCGACGAGGTCGCCGACCTCTCGCCCGTCACCCAGCCGAAGATCCTCCGCGTGCTCCAGGAGGGCGAGTTCGAGCGCGTGGGCGCCACGCGCACGATCCGGGTCGACGTCCGGATCGTGACCGCGAGCAACCAGGACCTCGCCACGCTGGTCCGCGAGAAGCGGTTCCGCGAGGACCTCTTCTATCGCCTCAACGTGATCCGCGTCGAGGTGCCGCCGCTCCGCGAGCGCCGCGAGGACGTGGCCGTGCTCGCCCAGCACTTCCTGCGCGTGTACGCGGCCAAGAACAACCGGCCGCTCGAGGGCGTCAGCGACGACGCCATCCGGTGCCTGGAGGCGTACGGCTGGCCCGGCAACGTGCGGGAGCTGGAGAACGTGCTCGAGCGGGCGGTGGTCCTCGCGCGCGGCACCACGGTGGACGTGGCCGACCTGCCCGACAACATCGGCGAGCGCTCCGTGATGCTCGAGCGCGATCACGGCGCCGCGGGCGATCCCGCGGCCGGCGATCCCGGCGGGGAGGGAGGCGCGGTCGGCGACGGGTACTTCAAGATCCGCGTCGGCGCCACCCTCGCCGAGGTCGAGCAGCGCATGCTCGAGGAGACGCTGCGCCTCACGAAGGGCAACAAGACGCTCGCGGCCAAGGTCCTCGGCATCGATCCCAAGACGGTGTTCCGGAAGCTCAAGGCCGGCGAGACGGAGGACGTGGGGCCGGGCGACGGAGGGGATCGCGCGTGAGCCGCGCCCGCTTCACCGAGGTCCTCTACGACGTGGCGGACGGCGTCCTCACCCTCACGCTGAACCGGCCGGAGAAGCTCAACGCGCTCAGCGCCACCATGCTCGGCGAGCTCCGCGAGGCCCTCGAGGCCGCCGACGCCGACGACGGCGTGCGCGCCATCGTGGTGACCGGCGCCGGCCGCGCCTTCTGCGCGGGCGCGGACCTCTCGCGCGGCGCCCGCACCTTCGACGTGGACGCCCGGGCCGCCGAGCGCGGCACGCCGCGGACCGAGCCGCACCGGGACGGCGGCGGCCTCGTGACCCTGCGCATCTACGAGATGAAGAAGCCGCTGATCGCCGCCATCAACGGCCCTGCGGTCGGGTTCGGCATCACGATGACGCTGCCCATGGACATCCGCCTCGCCTCGTCGGCGGCGCGGATCGGCTTCGTGTTCAGCCGGAGGGGCGTGGTGCCGGAAGCGTGCAGCACGTGGTTCCTGCCCCGGCTCGTCGGCATGGCGCGCGCCGCCGAGTGGGTCTACTCGGGCCGCGTGTTCTCCGCGGAGGAGGCCCTGGCCGGCGGCCTCGTGAGCCGCGTGCTGCCCCCCGCCGACCTCCTGCCCGCGGCGCGCGAGCTCGCGCTCGAGATCGCGCGGAACACGTCGGCGGTGTCGGTGGCGCTATCCCGCCAGCTCATGTGGACGATGCTCGGCGCCGACCATCCGATGGAGGCCCACCGGCTCGACTCGCGGTGCATGGAGTACATGGGGCGCTCGCCCGACGCCGCCGAGGGTGTCAGCGCGTTCCTCGCCAAGCGCCCGGCGCGCTTCTCGATGCGGCCGAGCGCCGACATGCCGCCCTTCTACCCCTGGGGGACGACCCACCCGTTCACGTCTTGAGCGGCACGACGCTGCTCTGCCTGATGTCGCTGGTGACGTGCTTCGGCATCGGCGCCTTCAGCCCGCTGCTGCCCGAGATCGCGCGCGCCGCCGTCCTCGCCGACTGGCAGATCGGCGTGGTGGCCGGCGCCTTCGGCTTCGCGCGGATGGCCACCGCGCTTCCCACGGGCTGGCTCGCCGGCCATCGCCTCGGCACCACGCTGGCCGCCGCGCCCGTGCTGCTGGCGGTCGGCGTGCTCCTGCTCGCGGTGGCGTCCTCGTTCCCCGCGCTGGTGCTGGGGCGTCTCCTGCTGGGCTTCGCCCACACCCTGGGCACCATCGGCGGGCTCACCGCGATCCTCCTGGACGAGGGTGGGGCCGGCGCGTCGATGCGGCTCAACGTGTTCGAGTTCTCCGCGATGATCGGCGTGCTGGGCGGCCTCGGGCTGGTGGGGCTCCTGCCCGCGGGCCTCGGGTGGAACCTCTCGCTGGCCATCGCGTCCTCGCCGCTGATCGTGGGCCTCGTGCTGGCGCCCGGTCTTCGCCGCCGCTTCCCCGATGCCGCCCGCGCCGCGAAGGGGGACACGCCGCGCGATCAGGGCGCCGTCAGATCCGATCCGATGACCCCGCTGGTGTGGACGATGTTCCTTGCCGGCATCATCCTCGCCCTGGCCTGGTCCTCGGTGAGCCAGTTCCTGGTCCCGCTCCGGGGAACGCGAGAGTTCGCGCTCGACCGCGGAGGCGTCTCCGGCCTGCTCATGCTCGGGCAGTTCGTGGACCTCGTGGCGCTGCTGCCCGTGGGGTGGGCCGCGGACCGGCTGGGGCGCACGCTCGTGCTGGGCGTGGTCGTCGTGGTGCTCGGCCTCGCCACGCTCGGCGTGGGGCTCGGGGCGTTCCCGTGGTTCGTGGCGGGCTGCGCCGGCTTCGGCATCGGCATGGCGGGCTGGATGCTGCCGCTGGGCGTGATCCGGGAGCACACGCGGCGCGAGGGACTGGCGTGGCGGACGGGCCTCTACCGGGTGGGCGTGGACGCCGCGATGTTCGTCGGCCCGTTCGCGAGCGGGCTGCTCGGGGAGGCGGGCGCCGGGACGTTCGTGGCCGCCGTCGGCGTGCTCGCCCTGATCATCGGCGGCCACCTCGTGTGGCCGAACGTTCGCTGAGCCCTTGGGTAGGTGAACCCCACGCAGTCCGAGGCGCTCACCATGGTGTGCGCGCAGGTGATGGGCAACGACGTGGCGATCGGGATCGGCGGCGCGGGCGGGCACTTCGCGCTGAACACCTACCGGCCGCTCATCGCCCACAACCTGCTCGGGTCGGTGCGCCTGCTCGCCGACGGCTGCCGGTCGTTCACCGAGCACTGCGTGAAGGGGATCGAGCCGGACCGCGCGCGCATCCGGGAGCTCGTGGAGCGCTCGCTGATGCTGGTCACCGCGCTGGCGCCGCGCATCGGGTACGACCGGGCCGCGGAGATCGCCAAGCGCGCGCAGCGCACGGGCACGACGCTCCGCGAGGCGGCGCTCGCCCTGGGCTACGTCAGCGCGGAGGAGTTCGACCGCCTGGTGCGGCCGGAGGACATGCTGGGGCCGCCCTCGTGAGCGGGGGCCCCGGGGGCGGAGCCGGGACGGCCCCTGCCGCGTCGAGCGGACCGACCCTCAGCTCTTGAAGTCGACCGTCTTGTGGGTGCCGTCGCAGTACGGCTTGTTCGCCGAGCTGCCGCACCGGCAGAGGAAGGTCTTGTCGCCCTTGCTCGGCAGCGTGTTGCCCTGCGCGTCGATCACCTGGCACTCCCCATCCACCATCAGGGGACCGTTCTCGATCGCTTTCACCGTCACGGCCATGGTCGTCGTCTCCTTGTCGTCGAGGTGGGCGCCGCGCGAGCGGCATGACGCTCGCGCAGTATACGGTCTGGCCCGATCGGTGAAAAGGGCGTCTGCTATCATCGCCGCGTGAGCATGACCGGTCGTCTTCTCGCCGCGCTGGCCTCCGCCTCGCGCCAGTACGGGGGCGAGCCGGTCTCCGAGCTGGCGCACTCGCTGCAATGCGCCGATCTCGCCGAGGCGGCGGGCGCGGATGAGGAGCTGGTGCTGGCCAGCCTCCTCCACGACGTGGGGCGCTTCGCCGTCGATCCGGGCCTCATCGACGACGGCACCGAGTCTGCCACGCCCGCGAGCCGGGGAGGGCGAGGGCATCACGACATGGGCGCCGCGCTGATCGCTCCGCACGTTTCCGTGCGCGTCGCCTGGTTGGTCCGCATGCACGTCCCCGCCAAGCGCTACCTCTGCGCCACCGAGCCCGACTATCTCGGCCGGCTCACGCCGGTCTCGCGCCACACCCTCGCCCTGCAAGGGGGCATCATGACCCCGGGGGAGGTCGCGGCCCTCGCTGCCCACCCGTGGCTCTCCGCCGCGCTCAGCCTCCGCCGGTGGGACGACGAGGCGAAGGTGCCCGACACGGCCACGCGGCCGGTCGACGCGTGGGCGCCGCTTCTGCGTCGTCATCTCTCCGACGCTCCCCGCGCGGCCTGGATGGCCGACGACTCATGGACACCGCGACCGGCCGTCTTCCGCGTCGATCCCGCGCGCCTGGCCGGAGTGAGCGGGTAGTCTCGAGGCGACCCGGGCGGCGCCGGCGCGCGGCCGGCGGCGATCAGGACGCCAGGCGCTGGAACTTCTGGAGCGAGCGAAGCTCGCGGGGCGGATCGAGCTTCGAGCCGGCGTTCGTCCACGACACCTCGGACACGTACAGGTCTCCGCGGGAGTCCGTGACGACGGCGTGCGGCGCGTTGAACTCGCCCGGACGCTCGCCCGGCCCGCCGAAGCGGCACACGCGCTCCCCCGCCTTGGTGAGCACGGTGACGCGCGGCCCGATGTTCGGCGTGTTGTCGGTCACCGGCATGCCGGACCCCAGCTCGCCCACCACGAAGTGGTCGCGGTCCCGCTTGTCCGCGTGGAGCCCGCAGGGACGATGGAGCGTGTGCCACGCGCCCTGGAACCGCCCCTGCCCGTCGAAGATCTGGACGCGGTGGTTCTCGCGGTCGGCCACGTAGACGAGGCCGTCGCTGTCGGTGGCGATGTTGTGCGGGAGGTTGAACTGGCCGGGATCCGTCCCCGGCTCCCCCCACGACATGACGTGCGTTCCGTCCGGAGCGTACTTGTGCACGCGCGAGTTGCCGTACCCGTCGGAGATGAACAGGGAGCCGGTCCGCGGGCAGATGGCGACGTGGGTGGGGCGGTTGAACGGCTTGCCGCCCTGGAGATCCGCGGGCGTGTCCGGGTTGCCGATGGTGAGGAGGTGCTTGCCCTCCGGCGTGAACTTCCGCACCGTGTGGTGCAGATCGTCGGTGAGCCACACGGTGTCGTCGGCGTCGATCGTGATGCCGTGGGCGCGGCGGATCGCGCCCTCGCCCCACGAGCGGACGAACGTCCCGTCACGGTCGAAGACGATCACCGGGTGCTCGCCGCGCGTGAAGCAGAAGACGCGGTCCCGGCTGTCCACCGCGACGCCCGCCACCTCGACGTAGCGCCACCCGTCGGGCAGCGTCCCCCAGCTCTCCACCGGCGCGAATCTCATCGGAGCTCCTCCGGGCGCGAGTGTCGCGTTCGCCGCGCGCCAATGTCAAGCGCGGCCCGCGCGGGGGACTCTGGTATTCTCTTCGCGACGCGGCTCCGCACGCCGCCGCGCGCCCGTGCCGGACCGCGGTCGTGATCCCCGGATAACCCCGAGCACCTGAGAGGGACGAGGCGATGGACTACCGCTTACCCACGACGGTCGTCCCCAGCCGGTACGAGCTCCGACTCGAGCCGGACCTGGACGCCGCCAGCTTCGCGGGCGAGGAGACCGTCACCGTCACGGTGAGCGAGCCCGTCACCGAGGTCGTCCTGAACGCCGCCGAGCTGCGCATCGAGGCGGTGAGCGCGCGCCCCGCCGGCGCCGAGGCGGGCGACGCCGAGGGCGCGGTCATCCAGGGCAGCGCGGCGCTCGACGAGCCGAACGAGCGGGCGCGCCTGGTCTTCCCCACGCCGCTCGGCCCGGGACAGTGGCGGCTCACCATCCGGTTCGTGGGCACCTTGAACGACAAGCTCCACGGCTTCTACCGCAGCACCTACAAGGACACCGCCGGCGCCTCCCACACGATCGCGGCCACCCAGTTCGAGGCCACCGACGCGCGCCGCGCGTTCCCGTGCTGGGACGAGCCGGCGTGCAAGGCCGTGTTCGCGGTGACCCTCGTGGTGCCCGAGGCCCTCGCCGCGGTGTCCAACACCGCGATCGCTCGAGGAGGCGCCCGCCGGTCCCGGGCGCAAGGCCGTGCGCTTCGCGGACAGCATCCGCATGTCGACGTATCTCGTCGCCTTCGTGGTCGGCGAGCTCGAGGCGACCGAGCCCGTCATGGTCGGTGCGACGCCGCTCCGCGTGTGGTGCGTGCCGGGCAAGCTCCCGCTCACGCGCTTCGCGCTCGACGTGGGCGCCTTCTCCCTCGAGTTCTTCGCGCGCTACTACGGCGTGCCCTATCCCGGCGACAAGGTCGACCTCCTCGCCATCCCGGACTTCGCGGCGGGCGCGATGGAGAACCTCGGCGCGATCACGTTCCGGGAGACCGCGCTCCTCGTCGACGAGGCGGCCGCGTCGCACGCCGAGCTCGAACGGGTGGCCGACGTGGTGGCCCACGAGCTCGCCCACATGTGGTTCGGCGACCTCGTGACCATGGTGTGGTGGAACGGCATCTGGCTCAACGAGGCGTTCGCCACCTTCATGGAGATGGTCGCGGTCGACGCGTGGAAGCCGGCGTGGCGGCGGTGGATCACGTTCGGCGTGTCGCGCGCCGCCGCGATGGGCGTGGACGGCCTGCACGCGAGCCGGCCGATCGAGTTCGAGGTGCGCGCGCCCCGCGACTGCGAGGCGATGTTCGATCTGCTCACGTACGAGAAGGGCGCCGGCGTCCTCCGCATGCTCGAGCAGTACATCGGGCCCGAACGTCTTCCGCGACGGGGTCCGCCTCTACCTGGACCGGCACGCCTACGGCAACGCCGAGACCACCGACCTGTGGAAGGCCCTCGGCGAGGTGGCCCGTCAGCCGATTCCCGAGGCGATGGACGACTGGATCTTCCGGCCCGGGTACCCGCTGGTGACGGTGGAGCCGGACGGCGCGGGCATCCGCCTGTCGCAGCGCCGGTTCACCTACCTGCCCGCCGAGGAGGGCGCCGCCGAGGAAGCCCGGTGGCGGGTGCCCATCACGCTGCGCGCCGCGGTCAAGCGGGGCTTCGTGGAGAAGCGGGTGCTGCTGAGCGAGGCCGAGACCCTGGTGACCTTGCCCGCCAAGGCCGACTGGGTCGTGGCCAACGCGGGTGGGCACGGCTTCTATCGCGTCCGCTACGCCGGGCCGCTCCTGAACCGCATGAGCAAGAACCTGACCGCGCTCCAGCCCATCGAGCGCTTCGACCTGGTGAGCGACGCCCTCGCCCTCACCCAGGCCGGCCTCCTCCCCGCCACGGAGTACCTGGACCTCACCGGCCGCTTCATGCGCGAGACGGACCGGAACGTCTGGAGCGTCCTCGTGGGATCGTTCGCCTACGTGAACCGCGTCATCGCGGAGTCGGCGCGGCCCGGGCTCGAGGCCCTCGTGCGCAAGCGGGTCGGGCCGGCGGCGGAGCTGCTCGGCTGGGAGCCAGAGGCCGGCGAGGACGAGCTCACGCGGCAGCTCCGGGGCGACCTGCTGCGCGCCCTCGGCACGCTCGGCGCCGACCCGGAGGTACAGGAGCGCGCGCGCGCGATGTACGCCCGTCACCTCGAGGACGAGGCCGCGGTGGACGCCAACGTGCTCCCCGCCGTCATCGCCATCCTCGCCGCGTCGGGCGGGGAGCGCGAGTACGCCGATTTCCTCCAGCGCTTCAAGACGGCCCGCACGCCGCAGGAGGAGCAGCGCTACCTGTACGCGCTCGCCGGCTTCCGCCAGCCCGAGCTCCTGCGTCAGACGCTGGACCGGGCCCTCAACGGGGAGGTGCGAAGCCAGGATGCGCCGTTCCTGATCCGATCGCTCCTGGTGAGCGTGTCCGGCCGGAGTCTCGCCTGGGAGTTCGTGAAGCAGCACTGGCAGGCGATGGCCCGCCAGTTCCCGGGCAGCGCCTACCGCCGGATGTACGAGGGCGTCACCGCGCTGATCAGCCCGGACTGGGAGCGCGACGTGCGCGCGTTCTTCACGGACAACGGGATCGAGCTCGGCGGGAAGACCCTCGCGCAGTACCTCGAGCAGCTCAGCATCGCCACGCGTTTCCAGGGGCGCGAGGGCGCGGCCCTCGCCGCGTATCTCGCCCGCGCGGCCCGGTAGGCCGCGCGGACCCGACGGAACCCCGCGCCCCCTACAGGCCGCGGCGGAAGAAGTTCACAACGTCGTCGCCGAAGTCGAGGACGCCGTCGCGCGTCACCTCCCACGCGGTCTGAGCGCCGCGGCCGACCGCCTGGCCCGCGGTCGCCGAGCGCGCGCCCCGTCGTCCTGGCCGCGCCGGCCACCGTCGACGCCGCCGCCTTCGTGCCTTCGACCACCGTCCCGCCGATGCCGCGGGCGGTCTCGCCGACGCCCTCCCCGGTCTTCTTCGCGCCGCTCTCGACCGTGCGCAACGGGCTCTGAGCCTCGGGCGCGGGCACGGCCTCGTTCTGGGCTCCGGGCGCGGCCGGCGCCGCGTTCTGGACCTCGGGGGCGGCGGTCTCGGCGCCGGCGCCATGCGCTGCGGCTCGGGCGCGACGCTCTGCGTCTCGGGCGCCACGGGGACCGCGCTCGGCGCGACCTGGACCTCCGCCGCGCCCGCGGCTGCCGCGACGGCTGGTGAAGGCGGCCACGATCCCGACGACGATCGCTCTCGTTGTCATCCTCTTCATATGACCCTCCCGGAGGTGACCTCCCGGCGGAGCGTCCGAGCCCTCCGCCTCAGACCCCGAGCGTATAATGGCCGCGCGCCGGCGCCCGAATCATTTGTGCGCCGGCCCGGAAAGGGCGAGCCATGCGTTACGGAGCCTTCATCTTCGCCACCGACTACGCGATCCGTCCCGACGATCTCGGCCGCGCCCTGGAAGAGCGCGGCTTCGAGTCACTGTGGGTGCCGGAGCACACGCACATCCCGGCGAGCCGGCGCAGCGCGTGGCCGGGCGGACCGAACCTGCCGCGAGACTACTGGCACACGCTCGACCCGTTCGTGGCCCTCGGGGCCGCCGCGGCGGTGACGAGCCGGCTGAACCTCGGCACCGGCATCTGTCTCGTCATCGAGCGGGACCCCATCACGCTCGCCAAGGAGGTGGCGAGCCTGGACTGGATCTCCCGCGGCCGCGTGCTGTTCGGGATCGGCGGCGGCTGGAACGCGGAGGAGATGGAGGATCACGGCACCGACTTCGGCGCCCGCTGGAAGATCCTGCGCGAGCGGATCGAGGCGATGAAGGAGATCTGGACCAAGGACGAGGCCGAGTACCACGGGAAGTTCGTCAACTTCGACAAGATGTGGTCGTTCCCGAAGCCCGTGCAGCGGCCGTATCCCCCCATCCTCATGGGCGGCGCCGGACCTCACGCGCGCCAGCGCGCGGTCGACTTCGACGGCCAGTGGCTCCCGATCGGCGGCCGCGCCTACACGGAGCCGCTCGCCGAGTCCATGGCCGACCTGCGCGCGCGCGCCGAGAAGGCGGGCCGCGATCCCGGCACGGTGAGCGTCTCGATGTTCGGCGTCGCGCCCGACGAGGCCAAGCTCGCCGAGCTCCGCGACCACGGCGTCTACCGCGCGATCTTCGGGCTGCCCGCGGCGGGCCGCGACCAGGTGCTGCCGCTGCTGGACACGTACGCGGCGCTCGCGCGGAAGGTGGGGTGACCGCCGCGCACGCGCGACGGACGGGGCCGGCCCGGGCGGGCCCGGCTCAGAGGTTGTACGTCTTGCCCTGCTCGAGGATGTGGATCCGAGTGGGATCGATCTGCTCCAGCTCGGCCACCGTTTCCTCGTAGAGCTGGGGCTTGATGTGGAAGATCCAGACGGGCAGGTCCGGCATCTTCTCGATCTCCTGCCTGAGCATGTCCGGCGTGAGGTGTCCGGACGCCTTGGCGAGCGGCGCGAGCCGGTTCGGGAACGCCGTCTCCACGACGAGGGCCTTCAGGCCCCGCACGCTCCGGGCGACCTGCCAGATGCGTCCGGTCGGTCCCGTGTCGCCGGTGTAGACGAAGCCCGCGCTGCCGTCGTGCACGATGTATCCCGCGGCGGGAACCGTGTGGTCCACGGGGACCGGCGTCACCGACACGTGCCCCACGCGGGTCTCGACCTCCTCGGTGACCACGCGCAGGGCCAGGACGGGCTCGGCGGGGGAGGGGATGTTCCGGAAGTTCGGCCACAGCCGGTCGTTGAACGCGTGCTCGGAGAGCGCCTCGATGACGGGGGCGATGCTCCAGCACGTCACCGGCCGGTCGGGGGCGGCCATGGCCAGGGTGTCGGTGAGGTACGCGAGCCCCGCGACGTGGTCGAGGTGGCCGTGGCTCAGGACGGCGTGGTCGATCGCGATCTGCTCGGGAACGGTCAGCGCGCCGCCGACGGTTCCCGCGTCGATGAGAATGGTGTCGTCGACGAGGAACGCCGAGGGCCGCTGGCCTTGCCCTTCGCTGCCGTAGGCCCCGAGGACCTTGAGTCTCACTCACACCCCCGAGCGTTCGCGAATGATGTCACGGGTCGATTTCGCGGATTCTAGTGTACCCCCGGGGGAAGGGTCAAGACTGCGACCGCCGAGGGAAAAGGGTCAAGGCTCAGCGACCGCCGAGGGAGGGTTCAAGGCTGCGACCGCCGAGGGAGGGTTCAAGGCTGCGACCGCCGAGGGAGGGTTCAAGGCTGCGACCGCCGAGGGAGGGTTCAAGGCTGCGACCGCCGAGGGAGGGTTCAAGGCTGCGACCGCCGAGGGAGGGTTCAAGGCTGCATGGATGCGGAGGAAACCGACGGTGACCGGTGGACCGCGCTTGCGCGGTTCTCCGGGGCTGTGGGACAATCCGCCCGATGATCTTCCAGCAGATCGTCAACGAAGAGCAGGGTTGCCTCTCCTACCTGATCGGCTGCGGGCAGTGCGGGGAGGCCGCTCTGGTCGATCCCGCCCGTGACCGCATCGACGACTACGTCGCCCTGGCCCGCAAGAAGGGTGTGACCCTCACCCACATCGTCGAGACCCACATCCACGCGGACCACGTCTCGGGCAACCAGGCGCTCGCCGCCCGCACGGGGGCGCCGATCCACCTGCATCCGGCCGCGGACGCCGCGTTCCCCGTGAGCCCCGTCGAGGACGGCGCCGAGATCCGTCTCGGCAACGTGTCCCTCCGGGTCCTGCACACGCCCGGCCACACGCCGGAGAGCATCTCGCTGCTCGTGACCGATCTCTCGCGCGGCGCCGAGCCGTGGTTCGTCCTCACCGGGGACGCGCTGTTCGTGGGGGACGTGGGCCGGCCGGATTTCGGCGGCGAGGAGGCCGCGGCGCGGCTCTACCGGAGCCTCACCGGGCGTCTCCTCACGCTCCCCGACAGCGTGGAGGTGTACCCGGCCCACGGGGCGGGCTCGAGCTGCGGGCGCGCCATGTCGAGCAAGACGGCCTCCACGATCGGCTTCGAGCGACGGTTCAACGCGGCCCTCCAGGCCCGCGACGAGGAAGACTTCGTGAAGGCGCTCATGACGGGGCTGCCCGCCAAGCCGCCCAACTTCGAGCGCATCATCGCGCGCAACCGGGCGCTGGCCGTGCCGACGAGCGGCGATCCGCGTCCGCTGGGGGCGGCGCAGGTGCGCGAGGCCCTGGACAAGGGCGCGTGCGTCCTCGACGTGCGCGAGCCCGCCGAGTTCGGGGCCGGCCACGTCCCCGGCGCGCTCAACGTGTGGATCGAGAGCCCCGCGGTTCGCGAGCCGGGCCGGCCTGTTCATCCCGCCCGACGCGCCGCTGGTGCTCGTGGCCGGCGGGCCCACCGATCTCTCCCGCGCCGTGCAGGGCCTCTCGCGCATCGGCGTCGACGACATCGCCGGCCATCTCCAGTGGGGCATGACCGACTGGAAGAGCCACGGCTACCCGCTCGCCACGGTGCCCCAGATCTCGGTGCACGAGCTGGCGAGCCTGCGCGAGGAGCGGCCGGACCTGGTGGTGATCGACGTGCGCGAACCCTCGGAGTGGGACGAGGGGCACATCGACGGGGCGCTCCACATCCCCATGGCCGAGGCGGTGCGGCGGATCGCCGAGGTGCCGCGCGACCGTCCGAAGGCGGTGCTGTGCGCGGGCGGGCTCCGGTCGAGCCTGGTCATCAGCGCGCTCGCGCGCGAGGGCCTCGCCGAGTTCTCGAACGTGAGCGGGGGCATGACCGCCTGGCTCAAGGGCGGATACCCGGCGTCGCGGGAGGGAGGCACCCGGTCGAGGGCATGACCACCGGCCCCGACGATTTCGACTACCCCGTGATGTCTCGGGCCCTCATCCTCGGCGACCGAGACACCGTTGCCCGGAAGACGCAGGAAGGCCTCGGCCTCGCCATGGACCCCAAGGACCTCATCTTCCGCGGCCTCATCCCCGGCATGGACGTGGTCGGCGAGAAGTTCCGCAGGAACGAGTACTACGTGCCCCAGGTGCTGCTCTCCGCCCGCGCCATGTACGCCGGCCTCGATCTCCTGAAGCCGCTCATCACCGGGACGGCGCAAGAGGGCGGCAGCCTCGGGGTGATCGTGATCGGCACCGCCCAGGGGGACCTGCACGACATCGGCAAGAACCTCGTGGCGATGATGCTCGAAGGCGCGGGCTTCACCGTCTTCAACCTCGGGCGGGACGTCGCCCCCGAGAAGTTCGTGGCCGCGGTGGAGGAGCACCACGCGCAGATCGTGGGCATCTCGGCGCTCATGACGACGACCATGCCGGCCATGAAGCGCACGATCGACGCGCTGACCCGGGCGGGCATCCGCGAGCGCGTCAAGGTGATGATCGGCGGCGCGCCGGTGAGCCAGGCCTACGCCGACGAGATCGGCGCCGACGGCTACGCGCGCGACTCGACCCTCGCGGTGGTCAAGGCCAAGGCCCTGATGGGCGTGGCGGCGTCGGTATGACTCGGGCGCGTGGCTGGGAGGTCGTCGAGCGCGTCCGCGCGGGGGACCGCCTGGTCTTCGACGGCGGCTACGGCACCGCGCTCTTCGCGGCCGGGCTCGCCAACGGGGCGTGCCCCGAGCTCTGGAACGACACGCACGCCAACGTCGTTCGCGACATCCACGCCGGCTACTTCGCGGCCGGCTCCGACCTCGTGGAGACGAACACGTTCGGCGGCAGCCGCCTCAAGCTGAACGAGTACGCGATCGGCGACCGCACCCGCGAGCTGAACGAGCGGGGCGCGCGACTGGCCCGGGCCGTGTGCCCGCCGGGCGGCTACGTGGCGGGCTCCATCGGGCCGACCAGCCGGCTCCCCGTCGAGTACGAGCCGCTCGGCGACACCAGCGAGGAGCAGTACGTCGAGACGTTCCGCGAGCAGGCCGAGGCCCTCGCCGAGGGTGGCGTCGACCTCTTCGCCGTCGAGACCATGATGTTCCCGCAGGAGGCGCTCGCCGCCATCCGCGCGTGCAAGGCGGCGACCGACCTGCCGGTGATGGCCACCATGTTCTTCCAGTACGAGGAGCTGCACGACCGCGACCGCACCATGTGGGGCGAGAGCCCCACGGAGGTCGCGCGCGGGCTCCTCGCCGCGGGCGCCGACGTGGTCGGCATGAACTGCGGGCGGGGCCCCGACCGCGCCATCACGATCATCCGCGAGATGCGCGCCGTGACCGACGCCCCTCTCATCGCCTATCCGAACGCGGGACTGCCCATCACCACAGGGCGGCGAGACCACCTACGAGCTCGGGCCCGAGGCGATGGCCAAGGACTACCCGGCGCTGCTCGACGTCGGCTGCAACATCGTGGGGGGCTGCTGCGGCTCGGGCCCCGACCACATCCGGCTCATCGCCGAGGTCGTCCGCTCCCGCCGCCGGCGGTGACCGGGACGGCGCGGGAGCGCCGCCCGGTCCCGGCATGTCTCTCCCCGGCGTGAGCCACGAGTTCTCCGTCCTCTCGTCCGCCCCGGTCGTCCTCGCCGACCTGCCGCTCCGCATCGATCCCGGCGAGGTCCTGCGCTTCCAGGGCTACAAGCCGGGTATCAACGTCCCGACGCCGGAGGTCCGGGCGATCTTCGACGAGGCGCTGATGCTCGGCGGAGAGCTCATGACCCCGCGGGTCGTGTACCGCGCCGCCGCCGTCACCGGCCAGGAGCCCGACGCGATCGGCGTCGGCGAGGAGCGCCTGTCGATTCCGGGGATCGGCCGGCTGTGGGGACGGCTGGGACACGTCGGCGCGGGCATCGGCACCGTGGGGCAGGCCATCGAGGACCGCGTGCGCGAGCTGTTCGACGCCCGCGAGCTGCCGCTCGCCGTCATGCTGGACAGCGTCGGGTCCGCCGCCGCGGAGAGCCTGGCGGAGTACGCCAACGACCTCCTGTGCCAGCGCGCCATCCCCGAGGGGCTCAAGGTGACGAATCGCGTGAGCCCGGGCTACGCGGGCTGGGACACGTCCGAGCAGCAGGCCCTCTTCCGCATCTGCTCCGGCGCGCCGATCGGCGTCGCCCTCAACGCCGCCTCGGTCATGACGCCGGCCAAGACCATCTCGTTCCTCGTCGGGATCGGTCCCGAGGCCCGGGTGGACCACTACTTCAGCCAGTGCCGGCGGTGCTGGATGCGCGACTGCGCGTACCGGCGGGCGCCCGCCGCGGTCACGGTGCATCGCTGAGCCCGGACGCGTCTGCTAGGATTGGCCCGGGCATGGACAACGTGATCCTCGTGGGCTTCATGGGAGCGGGCAAGTCCTCGGTGGGGCGGCTCGTGGCGCGCCGGCTCGGCCGGTGCTTCGTCGAGACCGACGACATGATCACGGCCCGGGAGGGCCGCCCGATCCCCGAGATCTTCGCCGAGCGCGGCGAGGCCCACTTCCGCGCCCTGGAAGAGGAAGCGCTGGCCCTCCTCGCCGAGAAGCGCGGCGACGTGATCGCCACCGGCGGCGGGTTTCCCTGCCGCGAGGGCCGCCCCGAGGCGCTCCGCGCGCTCGGCACCGTGGTGTGGCTGGCCTGCGACTTCAACGTCATCTATGACCGGGCGCGCGCCGCCGGCGAGCGGCCCATGCTGGCCGGCCGCAGCCGACAGGACGTGGCGGCGCTCCACGAGAGCCGCCTCCCGTACTACCGGCAGGCGCACCTGACCGTGGACACCACCGGCCTCGGCCTGGACGAGGCGGCGTCCCGCGTCTGCCAGGCCGTGCGCTCCCGCGCGAAGGTGCCGGGATAGTGAGCCTCGCAGAATACGGTGAACCGCCACGGGCCTCTACAGTCCCACCGCTCGGCATTAGTCTGATGCGCGGGGCTCAGATAGTGACGAGCGCGCCCTTCGTGCGCCGGCTGGAGCGAGCAGCCCCTCCTGAGCGACGGCGCCATGGGGACCATGCTCTACTCCCGGGGCATCGCGCTCGACGCGTGCTTCAACGTCCTCAACGTCAACGAGCCGCGCCTCGTCCAGGCCGTCCACGCCGAGTACCTCCTGGCCGGGGCCGACTGCGTCCAGACCAACACCTTCGGCGCCAACCGCTTCAAGCTGGGCGTCCACGGCCTCGCGGGCAGCGTGCGCGAGATCAACCGGCGCGGCGCCAACCTCGCGCGCGAACGTCCGGGAGAGCACGGGGAAGGACGCCCTCGTCCTCGGATCGATGGGCCCCCTGGGCAAGTACCTGGCGCCGCTCGGCGCGCTCGAGCCCGACGAGGCGCGCGCGGCGTTCCGCGAGCAGGCGGAGGGCCTCCTCGAGGGCGGCGTCGACGCGTTCGTCGTGGAGACCTTCTCCGACCTCCAGGAGGCGAGCCTCGCGGTGGCCGCGATCCGCTCCCTCAGCGACCTGCCCATCGCGGTGACCGCGGCCTTCACGGAGGACGGCGTGACGTTCCTCGGCCAGTCGCCCGCGGAGGTGGTGCGCGCGCTCCGGGCGCTCCCCGTGCAGGCGGTCGGCGCGAACTGCTCGGTCGGCTCGAGCATCCTCTACAACGTCCTCGAGCAGATGGTGCCCGAGGCGGCCGGCCTGCCCCTCGTGATCCAGCCCAACGCCGGGCTGCCGAGCCGCGTCGGCGAGCGCCTGATGTACCTGTCGTCGCCCGCCTACATGGCCGATTTTGCCGCGCGCATGATCGGCGCCGGCGCGCGCATGGTGGGCGGATGCTGCGGGACGACGCCGCAGCACACGCGGGCCATGCGGGAGGCCGTCGATCGCCACGCGCCGCGCCGGGCCGCGCCGGCCCCCGCGCGCGTGGCGCCGCGCGCCGAGCCCGCGGAGGCGCCGGCCCTGCCCACCACCACCGCGCCGACGCGCCTCGGCCGGACGCTCGACGCGCGGGACTTCCTCGTCACCGTGGAGCTCGACCCTCCGCGCGGCCACAACATCGAGAAGCTGGTGCAGGGCGCCAAGCTCCTGAAGGAACGGGGCGTCGAGATCGTGGACATCAACGACGGCTCGCTGGGCCGCATCCGCATGTCCGTCCTGCCCACCGCCATCCTCGTGCGGGACGCCACCGGCCTCGACATCAACATGCACTTCACGTGTCGCGACCGGAACCTCATGGGCATCCAGGCCGACCTCCTCGGCGCCCACGCGATGGACATCCGCAACATCCTCGCCATGACCGGAGACCCGCCCCGGACCGGCGACTACGTGAACGCCACGGCGGTCTTCGACGTGGACGCCATCGGGCTCATCCGGATCCTCGCCGGCATGAACCAGGGGCTCGACGCCACCGGCAACTCCGTGGGCGCGCCCGCCGCGTTCTGCATCGGCGCCGCGCTCAACCCCGCCGCCGAGGAGCCCGCGCGCGAGATGGAGCGCTTCCTCCAGAAGGTCGAGGCGGGCGCGCGCTGGGCGCAGACGCAGCCGGTGTACGACCTCGAGGTCCTCGAGCGCTTCTTCGGAGCCACGCGGCCTCCCGTGCCCATCGTGGTGGGCATCCTGCCGCTCCACTCGTCGCGGCACGCGGAGTTCCTCCACAACGAGGTGCCCGGCATCACGGTGCCCGACGGCGTGCGGGCGCGGATGCGGGAGGCCGGCGAGCGGGGGCTCCGCGCGGGGATCGAGATGGCCCAGGCCCTCCTGCACGACGTGCGCGGCGGCTACGCCGGGGCCTACCTGATGCCGTCCTTCGGCCGCTTCGAGGTCGTGGCCGAAGTGCTCGACGCTCTTCACTGAGAGCTTGCGAATGAACGGCGTGGCGGCCCCGCGTGTGTCCGCAGAATCGCGGTGCTGGCCGGCACGGCGAAGTCGAAATCCGCATTCCGTCACAACTACTGGGTAGATGCCCGCGCGCGCCGCCCGCCGGCTCACGCCGTTCGCGCTGCTCGCGGGTCTCCTCGCGCCGGCGGCCGCCGGCGCGCAGAGCGCCGAGCCCGAGGCGGTGCCGCGGCTCGATCCGGTGGTGGTCACGGTGACGCGCATGGAGCAGAAGGCGAGCGAGGCGCCCGCCGCGGTCACCGTCCTCACCGGCGAGGACCTCCGGATCTCGGCGGGGCAGACCCTCGACAACGTCCTGCGCCAGGTCCCGGGCTTCAGCCTCTTCCGCCGGTCCTCGAGCGTGGTCGGCCATCCCACCACGCAGGGCGTGTCGCTGCGCGGGATCGGGCCCAGCGGGACGAGCCGCGCCCTCGTGCTCCTGGACGACGTGCCCATCAACGACCCGTTCGGCGGCTGGGTCTACTGGAACCGCATACCGCTCGCCGGCATCGAGCGCATCGAGGTGGTGCGGGGCGGCGGCTCGAGCGTGTGGGGCAACTACGCGCTGGGCGGGGTCGTGCACATCGTGAGCCGGCGGCCCACCGAGCGCGGCATCGCGATCGAGGCGAGCGCCGGCACCGGCGACACGATGAACTTCGACATCCTCGTGAACGAGGTGCAAGGCCCCGTCCGCCTGAGCTTCGAGGGGAGCTTTTTCGACACCGGCGGCTACCCCGTGGTGAAGGAGTCCCGGCGCGGCTCGATCGACATCGACGCGGAGTCCATGCACGGCTCGGCCACCCTCCGGGTGGACGTCGCGGTCACCCCCGACCTGACGCTGTTCCTCTCCGGCAACCTCTACGGCGAGGACCGCGGCAACGGGACCCCGCTGCAGATCAACACCACGCAGGCTGGCGCGCTCGCCGTGGGCGGGCGCCTCGAGAACGTCGGACGGCAGCGAGTGGGCGACGGCGCTCTTCGGCCACATCCAGGACTTCCGGAGCACGTTCAGCACCCAGGCCGCGGACCGGAACTCCGAGACCCTCGCCCTCGACCAGCGGGTGCCGTCCTCCTCGGTGGGCGCCTGGGCCCAGTGGAGCCGGCGGTTCGGCGCGCACGCGCTGATGGCCGGCGCGGACGTCAAGTGGGTCGAGGCGGAGACGAACGAGAACGTGTTCGCCGCCACCGGCTTCCTGCGTCGCCGCGTGGCCGGCGGCGAGCAGGTCATCACCGGCGTCTTCGTCCAGGAACGTCTGGACGCCCGCGCCGTGGGCCGAGGTGGTCGGCGGCCTCCGCGCCGACTACTGGCTGTCCTACTCGGGGACGCGCCGCGACAGCCCGCCGCCCGCGGGCATTCCCGCGCGCCAGAGCTATTCCGAGCTCGATCGGCTCATCCTGAGCCCGCGGGTGGCCGCGCTCTTCCATGCCACCCCGACCACGGACGTGCGCGCCTCCGCCTACCAGGGCTTTCGCGTCCCGACCCTGAACGAGCTGTATCGCGTGTTCCGCGTGCGCGACGACGTGACGGTGGCCAACGAGCATCTGAAGCCCGAGCGGCTGACCGGCGGCGAGGTCTCCGTGCAGCAGCGCGTGGGGCCGGTGCAGGGGCGCGCCACCGGGTACTGGAACGAGGTCAAGGACCTCGTGCTCAACGTGACCCAGGCCCGGCCGCTGCCCGATTGCCCGGCCGGCACCACGTGCCGCCAGCGCCAGAACGTGGACCTCGCCCGCATCCGCGGCGTGGAGGCCGAGCTGGAATACCGCCCGGCGAAGGAGTGGCGCTTCCTCGCGAGCTACCTCTTCAGCGACACGCGCGTGCTCGACGCCCCGCAGCAGAAGGCGCTCGAAGGCAACCGGCTGGCCCAGGTGCCGGAGCACGCGTTCACGCTCGGCGCGCGGTTCGAGCACCCCGCCTGGTTCACCGCGGGCGTGCAGGTGAGGTTCGTGGGCGATCAGTTCGAGGACGACCTCAACACGCTGTCGCTCGGCAGCTACACCGTGGTCGACCTCACCATCTCCCGCGCCTTCGCGAAGTGGGGCGAGGTCTTCGTGGCGGTGGAGAACCTGTTCGACCAGACCTACGCGGTGGGGCGCACCACCAGCGGCGTCACGTCGATCGGCGCGCCGCGGCTCGTGCGGGGCGGCGTCCGGCTGACCTTTTAGCTATGGGCTAGTTCCTCGGCGTCGCCACGGCTGGGCGCGAGAGCCATGCGGCGGCGGCGCTCGTGTCGCGATGGAGCCGCGCAAGATGGCCAGCACCAGATCGTGGGTGGCCTGCGTGCCGAACGGAGCGTCCACGTGCCGTGTCCGGCCGCCTTCCGGCGCCCGCAGGAGGAACGGTACGCGCGGATCGGTCTGCCCGTCGTACTGAGCGGACGCCTGCCACGATCGAGTGGAGGTCACCACGATCCACGTGCGGTCGTCGAGGCGCACACGGTCCATCCCGCGCCGCAGCTCGCCGACCACCCGGTCGGCGAGCGCGAGATTGTCGAAGTAGCCCGCGGCCGCACCGCTGAAGTTCCATGCGGTGAGACGTTCCGTGGCCCGGTCGTAGATACCCGGCGGCTGGGGAAGCGGCAGGTGGAGAAAGACGAGGCCGAAGCGGTCGTCGGCCGCGGTGCGGATCGCCAGGCTCGTGAGCTCGGCCACCCGCTCGGAGAACTGCCGTCGGAGATTCAGCGGGGGCGCGAGGCTCGCCCACTGCCTCCACAGCGACCCGGCGAATGTGTCGCCACGCGCCTGCTCGAACGCGACGGACGGTCTCCAGTGCGCGACCGCGAGCGAGCCGCCGAGCACCCGCGGATACGGCAGGTGCCATCCGATCAGCGCCGTGTCGTAGCCGAGCGCTCGCGCGCGGGAGAACACGTTCGGCTCGGCGCTCCATTGCGCCGTCTTGCCGTCCGCGAACGTGAGCTGGAGGTCCCTTGGATTCAGCGGCGCCGCCGCGACGACCGGACGCCCGGTGATGAGCGCGGGGATCGTCACGTCAGTCGTGCCCGCCGGCGAGCGCGCGGCGTGGGCGTAGAGCGACTCCCGCTTCAGACGATCGAGCTCCGGCAGCTCGAGACCTGTCGGTCGCGCCTCGAACGCGACGCGCTGGTCGAGCTCCTCGAACACGATCCAGACCACGCGCCGGAGGCTCGGTGGCGGCCGGTCGAGGGGTGTCGGGTCGACTCCTCGCCACGCCGGGCCGGCCGCCACCTCGAGGAACATCCACAGGGCGATGGCCATCGTGCCGACCGCCAGGGGTGAGAGGGCCACCGCGACGCCGCGCACCACCCGCAGGGCCGGGAACGGGCGGCTCAGCGACGCGGTGAGCGTCAGGGCGGCAAGGACCAGCAGTCCAGGCCATCCGATGACATCGGTCCATCGGCCGACCGCCTCGTGCGTCATGCGCGCGAAGTTCATGGAGGCGAGAAGGGTCCCCACGGCGGCGCCGGCGGCGAGACGCTGCCACGCCGGCCGCCTGACGCGTCGAATCCATTGCACGACCAGAAAGCCGACGGCGGCGAGCCCGACGACATTCAGCACGAATGCCGCCAGCGCCGGCGCCCGAAGCGGCGTCAGGTGGTAGAAGTCCCAGCTCGGTCGGAACAGCATCTCGCTGCGCGCCTGGCTGAAGCAGAGCGTCGACAGCGAGAGGCACGCGAGGGCGTCGATCGTGTGTTGGCGTTGGGGCCACCGCAGCCAGCGGGAAGGAGGGGGCGGCAGAGGCTCGCGCGCGTCGCGGAACCACCACAGCTGGTCCGCCGCCGAGCCGCTGTCGGGGCGGCCTCGAGTGGTCGGCCGCTGTCCGGCCTCTGGATCAGGCGCCCGGCCGGACACGTCTCCTCACATGTCGGACTCGTTTATCCGCGCTGCGGATCGTCACCGCTTCTGCCGCTCCAGCGCTTCCGGATTGATCACGTCGATGGGCGTGCCGGCCGCCCAGGCGAGCAGGCGCTCGACGCCACCGGCGTAGATGCCTTCGTAGCCCTCCTTCTCCGCGTAGCCGAGATGCGGCGTGCACAGCGCGTTCGGCATCTTCAGCAGCGGGTGCGCGGCGCCGACGACCGGTTCCGTTTCGAAGACATCCACCGCCGCGAAGCCCGGGCGGCCCTTGCCGAGCGCGGCAACGAGCGCGCCCTCCTCGATGATCGGAGCGCGGCTCGTGTTGACCAGCAGCGCCGTGGGCTTCATGCGCGCGAGATCGTCGGCCGTGACGATGCCGCGGGTCTCCGTGCCGCCGGGCAGGTGCAGGCTGAGCGACGTCGGCCCCCTCGAAGAAGGCCTCTCGGCTCGCGGCCACCTCGAAGCCCTCGGCACGGGCACGCGCGGTCGAGCTCTCACGGCCCCAGCACACGCCCCTCATGCCGAACGCACGGCCGACCCTCGCCACCGCCGCGCCGATGTGACCGAAGGCGTAGATCCCGAGCGTCTGACCCTCCAGGCGCGTGCCCACGGTCGAGTGCCAGAAGCCCTGCTTGAGTCGCTCCACCTCGAACGGCAGATGACGCAGCGACGCGATGATCAATCCCCACGTCAGCTCCGCCGTCGTGGAGAAGGCCGTACGCGCGCCGCCCCGCCCGGCTGACACCACCACGCCGTGCTCGGTGCAGGCGGCAACGTCGACGTGGTAGACGTTGGCGCTCGTCTGGCTGATGAACCTGAGGTCGGGCAGCCGCGCGACGATCTCGCGGGTCACCGGCACCCGCTGCTGTGTGAGCAGCACGGCCTCACAGCCGGCCACCTGCTCGACGACACGCGCCGGCTCGGTGTAGGCGTCGGTGTGCACGACGACCTCGTGCCCCCGCAGCCGCTGGTACGCGCGGGTCGTCCGGAACACGTCAGCGTAGTCGTGAATGACCGCGATCTTCATGGGCCTCCCTCCCTCCGGTGTGCTCGTGGCGTGACCGTTTCGACCAGGTCAGCTGAAGGCTGGCAGCCGAGCTCGCCCCAGCCGAGGGGGCTACGACCCCGTCGCGTATTTCAAGGAGGGTCGTCCCGTCACAACGTCGCGGCGAGCCTCTAGCGCCGGCCTTCCGCGCGCGCGATGAAATCGAGCGTCGCCTCCGCGCAGCGCTCGGCGTCGCTCGCCGCCGCGTGAAAGGAGTTGCCCGGCAGGACCAGCATCTCCGATCGCGGGATGAGCGTCTGCCATGCCCGGGTCTCCTCCACCGAGGCAAGGCCGCTCCCCTCGGTGGTGATGACCAGGGTAGGGCACGCGATCCGCGGCACGTCCGCGCGGATGTCCGCGCAGGCGATGGTGCCCATGAAGCCGACCTGCGTGGACACGGCGGTGCGAGCCATGAACAACGTCCACCACTGCGCTCCCGCTGCGGGAAACCGGTCGCCGAGCCGGCTCGTCATGGTGCGGCGGGCCCACGGCTCCACGCCGTCGTTCTCGAACTCCTGGGTCAGCTCGGGTGCCCGCTCCGCCGCGCCCTCCCGCAGGGGCGGTGGCGTGCCGACAACGGTGAGCGAGAGAACACGCTCCGGCCGGCGTGCGGCGAAGGCCCGGGCGATCGTTCCGCCGATCTTCGCCCCGACCAGGTGGAACCGCTCGACCCCGAGTCGGTCCATGAGGCGGAGGTAGTCCCCGATGACGACGTCGAGGCTCCACGCGAAGTCGCGGGGCATCGGCGTGGACCGGCCGAAGCCCCGCATGTCGGGGCGCACCACGCGCAATTGCCGCGCGAGACAGGGCACCCAGCCGTACCAGGCCGCGCCGCTCTCCGCGTTGCCGTGCAGGAGCAGCACGGTCGACGGCGTGCCCCACGGGTCCGTGAAGTCGTCGACATCGTAGTGCATCTCGTGGCCGGGTGAGATCTGGATCGACGGCAACGCGCGCCTCCTGGTCCCTCGTGACCTCCCTCTTTACGACATTTCCTGACGGATGACCAGCGCCCGCTGGCGCGCTCTGGGCTTGCCGGAACACGCCACGCCCGAGAGCGGCCTCACGTAGTCCGTGGCCGCCGATCCGCTACTACGCCCGGGAGGCGTGAGCGGTCCTTACACCGGCCTTCTGAGCCTTCTGAGCCGTGGTCCCGGGCGCGCCGGTGTACTCGTGCTGGCCGAGAGCGGCGCAAGCGAGCGGCTCTCCTTGCTCCGGGCGAAAAGCCCGAGCGAGCCCCTGCGCCTGGCCATCGGCGCGAGAACTGCCCGGGTCAGCCATGGCGAGCTGCTCGGGCGGGTCGCCGCGATCGCGCTCCGAGGCCGATGGGCCATCTGTGCCCGGGTGTTCCCGCGATCAGAAACCACCCTGCCCCCCCGACGAGGGCCCCGGCCATTGGCATCTGGTTTGCCACTCTATCGTTCGCGGCCGGCACACTCACGGCCGCGTCGGCGAGGCCGGCCGTGAGGGTGGCCGCTTGACGACGGGGAGGCAGGATGAAGACCGTGCACGTGGTGCGTCAGGGCGAGTACCTATCGAGCATCGCGCAGATGTACCAGCGGCGGTGGCAGACGATCTACTACCACCCCGACAACGCGGACTTTCGCCAGCGACGCCCCGATCCAAACGTCATCCGCCCCGGCGATCAGATCGTCATCCCCGACCGCGTTGAGCGCGTCGAGCCCCGGGACACCGATCGGCGGCACCGCTTCCGCGTCGAGACGGTCACGCTGCGGCTGCGCATCGTCGTCCGTGACGATGCGGGCCGCGCCGTCGGCAACGAGCCGTACCTGCTCACCGTCGGCGACGCTGCGCTTCGGGGGAAGACTGATTCCCGCGGCCTCCTGGACCATCGCATCCCGGTCGGCGTCACCGAGGGGAAGCTGTCCCTCCTGACCAAGAAGCTCACGTTTCCTCTCGCCATCGGACATCTCGATCCCATCGAGGATCCCGACGACTGGGCCCTGACCGGCGTCCAGGCCCGTCTCAACAACCTCGGGTATTTCTGCGGAGCCGTCGACAACGTGAAGGGGCCGAAGACCACCGCGGCGATTCGCCGCTTCCAGGAGCACGTCCTGGGGCGTACCCGTCCTGACGGCGAGCTGGACACCGAAACCCGGCGCGCGCTCAAGCGCGAGCACGGCTGCTGAGGGACGACCCCTGCCGCAGACGCGCATCGGCGAGTACCAGGTCCGGTCGGGCAACGCGGCAACGCCCTTCTGGCGGATTCCCCCCGGCCTGGACGCCGTCGCCCTCGCCACGAACACGGTCTTGCCCCAGGTCGCTCCGAACGACCCGGCCACCTGGAACACCCTCACGCTGCTTCCCCGCTTCGGGATCTTCGACATCGTCGTTCGCATGTCCGAGCCGGTCGTCGAGAGCCCGTTGACCGACGCCCAGTCGGTCGACCTGCTCGTGACATCCCTGGCCGGCCCTCCGGTCGCCGCCGCCATGCCGATGTGGGAGGACGGCTCCGGCACGCTCGAGCACCGCGTCGCGAACTTCTCCTTCGCGGTGCCCCTCGCCCAGGGACATCAGCATTTCGACGGCACGCTCGTCCTCACCGCCGAGCAGGCGGGCCCGCCGCGCGGGAGGCTCAAGACGGTCCGGCTGCCCCTCCGGGTGGGCGCGTTCGAGCGCGTCGCCGACCTGTTCGTGTTCTTCCTGGCCACCGCCCAGAACCGCCGGCCCCAGCCGGAGTACTGCTGGGTGAAGGTCCCGGCGCGGATCTGGGTGGGCGCTCCCAACACGGTCCCCGCCGTCGGGGCCACCGTCGACGCCAAGATCCTCCGCGACAATTTCCGGAACGGCTTCGACCGGCGCAACCGGCGGGTCGCCCTGCGGACGGACGCGACCGGGACGGCCGCTTTCCCGCACGCGAACGGCGACCGCACCGTCCTTGCGTTCCCCACCGCCTGGCCGATGATCTTCACGGCGACGCTGGGCGGACACGTGCCCCGCGCCCATCTCGCGCGGTTCGAGCGCGCGGACATCGATCACAACCGCAATCCGCACCAGGTGTCCGCCGTACGGATCATCCCGATCGCCAGCGCGCGGGGAGGCATGAGCGCGAGCACCGTCCTGATCGATCCGGGCCACGGCGTCGTGTACGCGTTCGCCAGCCAGCGGCGATCCCAGGAGTGGTTCGTTGCCCATCGCATCGGCGTGCGCGTGCGCGAGATCCTGCACGACCGGTTCGGCGTGCCGGAGGCGAACCTGTTCATGACACGCACGGCGGGCTTCGGCCTCATCGATCCCGGCGAGGTGGGCCGTCAAGACGCGCCCGAGCGAGGGGCCCGGCGTTTCGTCTTCGAGCCGGCGGGCCGCCGGCTGCGGATCGCTCACGCCCTCGGCCTGCACGACTTGTCCGACCTGGTCCTCACCGGCGCAGACGACACGCCGGCCAACGTCGCGCCGGCGGCGCGCGACCACCTGATCCAGACCAACGGCGCCACGGTGGCCGCCATCATCGCGCGCATCCAGGGGAGCCTCCCCGCAGGGCAGCGGGTCCAGGCCGGCTCGGTACGATGGAGTACGGCGACCAGCCGCTACGTCTGCCGGATCGAGCGGCATCCGCCGGTCGCCGCGCAGAACCCGATCGTGGACGACGCGCGCCCGGTGGCGATCACCGTCAATGACTGGTTCGCGCTGGATGGGGCGATGCTCGCGAACCTCGCGCACCGCACCGCCCGCTGGTCGGTGGACCTCGAGCTGGGCAGCGGCCCCGCCGCCAACGCGGCGACCGGCCGCCCGTCCTTCCATGCCGCCATGGACGCGGCGCTTCTGCGGGAGAATGCGAGCGACTACATGCGGCATGCGATCGTCGACGAGCTCGCCCTCGAGGAGCCGTACGCGCCGGGCGCGGCGATTCCTGCGGTGTACAGTGGCGAGGAGAGCATGGCCTGGCACTTCCGCGTCCGGCGCGACTACATCAACCGAAAGGCCTGCCACGTCGCGATCACCATCCACGAGAATGCCGCCGGGGGCAACGTCGTCGACGCCCGGGGCATGGCGATGCTCGTCGGCCAGGGACCCCCGGCCGCCCAGGTCCACGCGGCCAAGGTGTTCATGAAGTACGTGGATCCCTTCGACCAGGGCCTCCGCCAGGGCGGCGTTGTCGAGAGTAACGCCGGGATGCTCGCCGCCCAGAACACGCGCCGGGACGCTCATGTCTACTTCGAGCTGGAATTCATGACGAGCACGATCCTGGACAATCCCGAGGTCCGGGCCGCCGATCCGAGCCGCTACCAGTACGACGAGATGTCGCGGGCCGGCTTCGTCGACACCGTTTCGGAGCAGATCGTCGCCGGCGTGGTGGAGTTTCTCCTTGACGCGCAGAGCGACATCGACGCCGTGGGCTACGATGGATCGCTCCCGACATGGTGACGCCATGCCGCGGGCGCTCGTTTGGCCCCTGCCTCTCGCCCTTGCCGCGTTGCTCGTCGGGTGCGCGGCCGCACGCATGAGCGTGAACATGCCCGAGCGCGGAGAGCGGCTGCCCGCAGAGGCAAGCGCGGCGCTCGTGCTGCCCGCCGGCGCTCCGGAATACATGGTGGCCGTCGCCCTCGGGCCACTCGACAGCCGGCTCGTGGTGACCCGGATCCGCACCGGGCAGACCGCGCTGCTCCCGTCCTCGCCGACCGTCCCCGCGGACCCTGTGTGGGCGCCCGACGGCAGCGCCATCCTGTTCCGCGCCGGGACCGACCTGATGCGGTACGACACGGGACAGGCGGCCGTTGGGCACCTGGATTCCGGCCTGTCTCGGAGCGGCCGGACACCCTACGCGTACTCGCCGGACGGGCGGCGGATCGCGGTGGCCAAGGCGAGCGCGGTCCATGTCGTCACTGTCGGCAGTGCCCGGGAGCGGTTCGCGCTTCCCGAGGGGCAGGCGTTCACACAGATGCGCTGGGCAAGGAACGCACGCACGCTGGTGGTGCTCGTGAGGGACAGCGGCGGCGAGAACGCGGCGCTGGTGTGGATCGATACCGACGGGCGAACGGCTCGCACTCAAGCCGCCCCGGGAGTTACCGGCTTGCTCGGCTGGGATCCCACAACCGGGGACCTGGTGGTGAGCCAGGCCGCGCCCGAGCGGACCGGGACTCAGGCGGTTGTGCTCTCGCCGACCGGGGAGGCGCGACCCCTGCGTGACGCGGACGAGGACGAGGGCGGCGAGTTCACTCTTCTCTACCGTCCGGATACCAGGGAGGCGGTGGCCGCGGTCGGGAACGAGGATCTCGGCGACCCGAGGCGAATCCTCCTTCTGCCGCCGGGCACCGCGCCCGCCCGACCCTGGCTGGATACGTTTCCTCGCGTAGACCAGATGTCGCTGTCAGCCGATGGGCGCTGGGTGGCATTCATCGCCGGAGGCCCGGACACGGAGCCGGGCGGCGACGTGTTCGTGATCCCGTTCGGCGGGCAGGTCCCCGCGCGCGTCCTTCTGGCCCAGCCGGACGGCTATCGCTTCGCCACGCCCGTCCTTGGCCCGTGAGGATGCCTGTCGGGACCACCGTTGCGGCCGCGGCCGGACGGCTCACCGAGGAGGCGTTCGTCGACCGCTTCGGCGCGCTGCCGGAAATGGCGATCCCGCGCCAGGCGTAACACCGAAGCGACCGATCGGCGGTCAGCATGCGACGACCTTGAACTTCATTACCGTCTCCGGCGTCATGTGATTGGCGGCGCCGCGCTCGTCGCCGGCTCCCCACTTCGACGGACACCGCTGGCTCGGGGGAAGTGGCTTCCAGTCCTGAGCCGGTGCCGCGGTGGCGCCGAACAGCACGAGAGCGAGGCCTGCCGACAGGAACCGCATCGTCTTCGTCATGGCGGGGCCTCCAGGCTGGGGGTTCTCTGCAATGGGAGGCGTCCGAGCCTTTGCGCTCTCAATCGTGCCGCGAAACGTCGACAGCGGCGTGCCGGCGTAGGCGAGCAACCTCTCACGGGCCTCGGCGACCTGCCTGCGCGCACCCCGCATTACCGGCCGCGGGTCGGCCAGGGAGATGAGCTTGCCCCGTAGTTCCATGACCAGGCGGAAGTAGCCCGGGTCGTCTGACCGACCTCGGCCGCTCATCGTACCTCCCCTCGTTACCGGGCGCACTCGTGATCGAAAGGCTGTCGTGACCACGAGAGGCCGTCTTGAGGTCGAGCCGGGCGATCACGAGGCTTCCGGATGAGCGCCGGGACGGCCAGGGGGCGGTGGCGTGCGCGCCGTGGCCTGGGAACGGGGACCGTGACGCTGCCGGCATCGGTGCGTCGCCGCATGGCGATATGACGGCGACCGTGATGCTCCGCCGTCCGCGTGGGATTCTACCTGGAAGACGACCATCGCCGTCAGGTCGCTTCATGCTGCTCGCTCCGTGAGGGGGAGGATGATTCGGACCCCGCGCTCCATACGACGCTGGCGGCTGGCCGGGGGCGGCCCATCCACTACCACACGCTCGTGTTCGACGGCGTCTTCTTTGCCGATGGCGCGAGCGGAGCAACCTCTTGAGACTTCACACCTAGCTTGGAACGCGCGCCCGGGGTCGGCGGGTGCGGCGACGGGGCGGGCCAGTCCGCCGTTGTCAACGCGGGATGCGGGCAACATACTAGGGCGCATGAGCGATCTCTGCCTCCTCTCCGCCTCGGAAGCGGCCCGCCGGATCCGCGCGGGCGCCCTGTCTCCCGTCGATCTGCTCAGCGCCTGCCTCGAGCGCGTGGACGCGCTCGAGCCCCGGCTCTCCGCGTGGGTGGAGCTCGACCGCGACGCCGCGCTGCGCGTGGCCCGCGAGCGCGCCGCCGAGGGGAGAGGCGGGCGCTTCCTCGGCGCGCTGCACGGCGTGCCCGTCGCGCTGAAGGACATCTTCGACGCCGCCGGGCTCCCCACGCGCGCCGGCGTCGACTTCTACGATGGGCGGCCCACCGCCGACGCGGTCTCGGTGGCGCGCCTGCGCGCCCACGGCGCCGTGATCATGGGCAAGGTCGTGACGACGTCCTTCGCGCTCATGGATCCCGGCCCGACGCGCAACCCGTGGAACCCCGAGCACACACCCGGCGGCTCGTCGAGCGGCTCGGGCGCGGCGGTGGGCGCCCGGATGGCGCCCCTCGCGCTGGGCACGCAGACGGTGGGGTCGACCCTCCGGCCCGCCGCCTACTGCGGGGTGGTGGGATTCAAGGCGACGCACGGGCGCATCCCCGCCACCGGCGTGGTGCCGCTGGCCTCGAGCCTGGATCACGTCGGGATCATCTGCCGCTCCGTCGAGGACGCCGCGCTCGCGCTCGGGGTCATGGCGGGCCACGACGCCAGCGATCCCCTGTCCAGCCCGATGCCGGTGGACGACTTCGGCGCCGGCCTGCGCGATCCGGCCCCGCCGCGGATCGGCATCATGCGGTCCCTCGTCGCGCGCGCGGCGCCGGAGACGGCGGCCCACGTGGAGGCCACGGCGGCGGCGCTCGCGCGGGCTGGCGCGACCGTGGTCGAGGTCGCGCTGCCGCCCGCCTTCGAGGGGCTCCACGACCTCGGGCAGCGCGTGGTGCGGGTCGAGGCGGCCGCGTTCCACCGCGACCTCTTCGCGCGCCACGCCGACCGCTACCCGCCGCGCCTCAAGGAGGCGGTCGAGCTGGGGCGCACGATCTCCGGCGTCGAGTTCCTCGAGGCCCAGGCCGCGCGCCGCCGGTTCCGCGCCGAGATGACGGCGGTGGCCGGGCGCTTCGACGCGCTCCTGTCGCCCACCGCGCCCGGGCCGGCGCCGAAGGGCATCGACGCCACCGGCGACCCGTGGTTCTGCGCCCCGTGGAGCTACGCCGGCATGCCCGCCATCTCGCTGCCCAGCGGGCTCGACGCCCAGCGCCTGCCGCTGGCCATCCAGCTCGTGGGCGCGCCGTGGGCGGAGACGCGGCTCCTCGGCGCGGCGTCCTGGTGCGAGCGCGCCATCGGGTTCGCGGAGGCGCCGCGTGCTTGAACGTCAAGGTCCAGGGCGGGCAGGTGCTCGATGGCACGGGCGCGCCCGCCGTCCGGGCCGACGTGGGGATCCAGGGCGAGAGCATCGCGGTCGTCGGCGACCTCTCCCGCGAGCCGGCGGGACGCACCGTGGACGCCTCGGGCCTCACCGTGACGCCCGGGTTCATCGACATGCACTCGCACTCCGACTGGCAGCTCTGGGGCAACCCGCGCGCGGAATCCAAGATCCGGCAGGGCGTGACCACGGAGGTCGTGGGCAACTGCGGCTTCTCCCCCGCGCCGGTGGCCGACGAGTACCGCGACGAGATGCGCGGGCTTCGCCCTCTACACGACCAAGGGCATGGACTTCTCGTGGCGCTCGATGGGCGAGTACCTGGCGCGCTACGCCGACCGGGGCATCGCGCTCAACGTGATCCAGCTCGTCGGCCACGGGGCGCTCAGGCTGGCCGCGATGGGCTTCGCGCGGCGCGAGCCCACGCCGGCGGAGATGCTCGCGATGGAGCGGTTGATGGACGAGTCGATGCGCGACGGCGCCTGGGGGCTCGCCACCGGCCTGATCTACGCGCCGGGCTCGTACGCGCGCACGGACGAGATCGTCGCCGTGGCCCGCCGCGCCGCCGCGGCCCGCGGATTCTACGCGAGCCACATCCGGGGCGAAGGCGCGACGCTCCTCGACTCCGTGCGCGAGGCGATCCGCGTCGGCCGCGAGGGCGGGCTGCCCGTGCAGGTGAGCCACCTCAAGGCGGCGGGCCGGCCGCACTGGGGCCGCGTGGCCGACGCGCTCGCGCTGATCGACGCCGCGCGCGCCGAGGGCCTCGACGTGATGGCCGACGCGTACCCCTACACGGCGTCCAGCACCTCGCTGCGCACGCTCTTGCCGGACTGGGTCCTCGAGGGCGGGATCGCGCCGATGCTCGAGCGCCTCCGCGACCGGAGCGCGAAGGAACGGATCCGCGCCGAGCTGACCGGGGGCAGCCCGGTGCTCTCGCGCGGCCTCGGCTGGGAGGACATCATGATCTCCTACGCGCCGGCGCGCCCCGACGCGCAGGGCCGCCGGCTGTCCCAGATCGCCGCGGCGTGGAGCCGCGATCCGCTCGACGCCGCCATCGACCTGCTCCTCGCCGAGGGCGGCAAGGGCTCGATGATCCTCTTCCAGCTCGACGAGGACGACGTCCGGCGCGCCCTCGCGCATCCGCAGGTGATGATCGGGTCGGACGGCTCGGCGCTGGCGCCGGACGGCGAGATGGGCGCGGCCAAGCCCCACCCGCGCAGCTACGGCACCTTCCCGCGCGTGCTCGGACGCTACGCGCGCGAGCAGGCGGTGCTGTCGCTGCCGGAGGCCGTGCACAAGATGACGGGCCTGCCCGCGCGGCGGCTCCGCCTGTCCGATCGCGGCGTGCTCCGGGCGGGGGCCAAGGCCGACCTCGTCGCGTTCGACGCCGGCCGGGTCGCCGACCTCGCGACGTACGAGGATCCTCATCAGTACGCCACGGGCATCGAGCACGTCCTCGTGAACGGGCGCGTGGTCATCGCCCGCGGCGAGCACACCGGCGCGCTGCCGGGGCGGGTCCTGACCCCGCCGTGACCCGGCCAGCGGCGACGGGCGGAGCCGCATGAAGATCGGGCGGCTCTTCCCCGACCTCCTCACCACGCTGGGCCGGGCCGCCGCGCCGGAGGCCGGCTTCGCGTTCACGCTGCGGCGGCTGGTCGCGCTGTCCGGCGCCACCGCGGGCGGCCTGGAGTTCCTCTCCGGCCGCGGCGCGCCGTGTCCTGGTGACCGCGGGGACGAAGCCGGGCTCCGCGCTCGACGCCTGGATCAGGGAGCACGTGGCCGACCCGGTGCGGGCCGCCGGCGTCCGCCGGCTGAGCGAGCGGCCGCCGGGGTGGCGGCCGGGAGAGCCGCCCGTCGTCTTCCGCGCGCCGCCTCGGCGATCCCCGGCGGCCGGTCGGCCATCTCCTCCTCCTGGGCCGGCGGGGCCGCCAGGGCCTCGAGGCCCGCCCGGTGCCGTCGAGCTTCCCGCGCGAGTTCGGCCTCGCCATGGAGCAGGTGTGGCGGCTTCACGAGCGCACCGCGCGCCTGGAGGTCCTGAACGAGGTCACCCGGCTCATCGCCAGCACCGTCGATCTCGCGCGCATCTACCAGATGGTGACGCAGTCGCTCGAGCCGGCTCGTCGCCTTCGACGCGCTCGCCGTGGCCCTCCTCGATCGCGAGCGGGGCGAGCTGTCGGTGGTGGAGGTGCCGCGCGCCGCCGACGGCGCCGCCTCCCATCTCCGGGCTCCCGCGCGGGACACCCTGGCGGAGTGGGTGATGTCGGAGCGGGTCCCGCGGCGCGTCGACGACGGGCGCGATCCGTCCCTGCCCGAGGCGGCGCGGCGCATGCTCGCGTCGCGCGGCTTCGCGTCCCTCGTCGTGGTCCCGCTGATGTCGGGCGGCGAGGTGATCGGCACGCTGAACGTCATGCACCGGGAGCCTGGGCGCTTCACCGACGCGGACGCCGAGGTCCTCGGCGAGGTGGCCCGCCCCCTCGCCTCCGCCATCGAGCAGGCGCGGCTGCACGGGGAGACGGCGCGCCGGGCCGAGGCGCTGGCCGCGCTCAACCGGACGACCCAGCTCATCACGTCGCGCCTCGAGCTGTCCGCGGTGCTGGAGGCGATCAGCCGCGCGGTGACCGATCTCATCGGCAGCACCGGCTGCGGCATCGGGCTCCTCAACGCGAACCGGAGCGCCGTCGACCACGTGGCCGCCCACGGCTTCCGCACGGAGTCGTGGCGCGGCCTGTCCATGCCGGTGGGCCAGGGCATCATCGGCCGGGCCGGGGCGTCCGGCACGGCCATCCGCGTGGACGACGTGCGCCTCGATCCGCGCTCGGCCATGCGCGACGTGGACGACGACGAGGGCATCCGCTCCATGCTCTCCGTGCCGCTCCGGGTGGGCCGCGACGTGATCGGCGTGATCTCCGCCTTCTCGCACACCGCGGGCTTCTTCACCGCGCGCGACCAGACGGTCCTCGAGGCCTTCGCCGACCAGGCCGGGATCGCGATCCAGAACGCCCGCCTCTTCGAGGAGAGCCAGCAGCGAAGCCGCCAGACGCAGGCCCTGCTCGAGGCCGGGCGCGCGGTGAGCCAGAGCCTGGACGTGAACGAGACGATCCACGTCATCCTCCAGCAGGCGCGCGCGGTGCTCGGCGTGGAGTCGTGCAGCGTGTTCACGCTCGACGAGGTGTCGGGCGAGCTCACGCCGGCGGCGAGCCTCGACCTGGACCCGGCGACGGTGGGCCGGATCCGCATCCGCGTGGGCGAGGGGATCACCGGGCTCGCGGTGAAGGAGCGCCGGCCCATGCAGAGCACGGACGTGGTGGCCGACCCCCGCGTGCGTCACCCCCAGGTCCCGGCGGCGAGCGGGCTCCGCTCGCTCCTCGCCACCCCGCTGCTCCTCGGCGATCGGGTGATCGGCGCCCTCACCGTCCTGCGCGCCGACGTCCATCACTTCACCGCGGAAGAGCAGGCGCTCACCGCCGCCTTCGCCGACCAGGCCGCCATCGCGCTCGAGCACGCCCGGCTGTTCAGCTCCGTGCGGACGTACTCCGAGCGGCTCGAGAGCATGGTGACCGAGCGCACGCGCCAGCTCGACGAGCAGAAGCGCTTCGTCGAGGTCGTCCTCGAGACGCTGCCCCTCGGCCTCTACGTGCTCGACAGCAGCTTCCACGTGATCAGCGCCAACCCGGAGGGCGCGCGCGCCCTGGGCGGCCGCCCCGCGGTGGGGCATGCCTTCCTCGCCCTCGTGCCCGATGCCACGGTGGAGAGCGTCCGCAGCTTCCTCGCCTCCGTCCTCGAGAGCGGACAGGTGCGCTATGCCGAGGAGGTCGTGGTCGAGGGCGGCGACGCCCGCACCCTCCGGCTCACCGGGGCGCCGCTCCATTCCCCGGGCGGCGGCCCCACGCACGCCCTGGTCCTCGTCGAGGACGTCACCCTGCAGAAGCGACTGGAGCGCCAGATGCTCCTCACCGAGCGCCTGACCACGGCGGGCACGCTCGTCGCCGGCGTCGCCCACGAGCTGAACAACCCCCTCGCCACCATCGCCGGGTGCGCGGAGGCGCTGCGCGAGCGCGCGCAGGATCCCGCTCTCGGCGCGCTGGACGCGTTCAAGGACTTCCCGTCGTACCTGTCGCTGATCGAGGAGGAGGCGTACCGCTGCAAGGAGTTCACGTCGAGCCTCCTCCAGTTCGTCCGCGAGCCGGGGAGCCGCCGCGCTGTCACCGACGTGAACGGGCTCGTCACCAAGACCCTCGAGCTCCTGCGGCACCAGCCGCGCTTCGCCGCGAGCCAGCTCCTCACCGAGCTGGCGACGGAGGTGCCGGAGATCGTCGCCAACGAGGGACAGCTCCGGCAGGTCGTCCTCGGCCTCGCCGCCAACGCGCTCGAGGCCATGGAGGGACGCGGCACGCTCGTCGTGCGTACGCGGCTCAGCGCGCCCGGGGAGGTCGAGATCGCCCTCATCGACCAGGGGCCGGGCATCGCCGAGGACGTGCTGCCGCGCATCTTCGATCCGTTCTTCACCACCAAGCCGCCGGGGCAGGGGACCGGCCTCGGCCTCGCCATCGCCCAGGGCATCGTGGCCGACCACGGGGGGCGCATCGAGGTGTCGTCCCGGCCCGGGCACGGGAGCACGTTCCGCGTGCTCGTGCCCGTGCGCCCCGAGGAGACTCCGGCATGATCCGGGGGCTCGTGGCTGGGGAGGCATCGGCATGATCAGGGGGCTCGTGGCCGGGGAGACGCCGGCATGATCCGGGTGCTCGTGGCCGACGACGAGCGGAACCTCCGGGAGCTTCTCGTGCGCGAGCTGGGCCGGAAAGGCCACGCGGTCGACGGCGTGGGCGACGGCCAGGCCGCGCTGGACCGCGTGCGGGAGGACCCGCCGGACGTGCTCGTCCTCGACATGCGGATGCCGCGCGTGGAGGGGATCGAGGTGCTCCGCGCGCTCCAGACGTACCCCGAGGTGCCCCAGGTCATCGTCACCACCGGCTTCCAGGAGGTCGGCAACGCGGTGGAGGCGATGAAGCTCGGCGCCTACGATTACCTGACGAAGCCCGCCCGCATCGAGGAACTGGACATCCTCATCCGCAAGGCCGCGGAGAAGGGGCGGCTGATCCGCCAGAACGTGGTCCTGAAGAACCAGCTCGACGCCGCCGGGCCGCCCGCGGGCATCATCTCGGTCAGCGCGAAGATGCAGGACGTGCTGCGGCTCCTGGATCGTGTGGCGCCGACGGAGTCCTCGGTGCTCATCCTGGGCGAGAGCGGCACCGGGAAGGAGCTGGTGGCGCGCGCCGTCCACGACCGCTCCCCGCGGCAGAGCCAGGCCTTCGTGCCCATCCACTGCGGGGCGCTCCCGCGCGAGGTGCTCGAGAGCGAGCTGTTCGGGCACGAGCGTGGCGCGTTCACGGGAGCGGTGGGGATGAAGCCGGGCCTCATCGAGCTCGCCGACGGCGGGACGCTGCTCCTCGACGAGATCGGCGAGATGGAGCCGGAGAGCCAGGTCCGGCTGCTCCGCGTGCTCGAGACGAAGAGCTTCTTCCGGGTCGGCGGGACGCGGAGCCGGACGGTGGACATGCGGCTGGTCGCCGCCACCAACCGCGACCTCGCCGACGCCATCAGGAACGGCCGCTTCCGCCAGGACCTGTTCTACCGGCTCAACACGATCACGATCGCGCCTTCCCGCGCTTCGCGAGCGCCGGGAGGACGTCCGCGTCCTCGCCGAGCACTTCGTGGAGCGCAACGCCGCCTACGGCCGCAAGCGCCTCTCCGCCGAGGCGCTGGCCGCCCTCGAGGCCTACGACTGGCCGGGCAACGTGCGTGAGCTTCAGCACGCGATCGAGCGCGCGGTGATCCTCGCCGCCGGCGACGTGATCCAGCCCGCGGACCTGCCCGCCGAGCTGCAGACGGGCGGCGGCAGCCCGTCGGCCCTGCCCGCCGGGAGCCTCGAGGACATGGAGCGGCAGCACATCATCTCCGTCCTCCGCCAGGTGAATGGCCACCGGGGCAAGGCGGCCACGCTGCTCGGCATCGACCCCAAGACGCTCTACCGGAAGATTCACGGCTACGGCATCAACCCCGAAGCGATGAGCTGACCGCCGGCGCGGCAGCGGCCGACGAGCGGGACGGGCGCCGCGCCATGCGACGGCGCGCCCGAACACCCGGCCGCCTGCGGGCATCCTGCCCGATCGCTCCGGAACGTCACCGCCGGCAACGTGCCGAAATCGTGGAAGAGCGTGCACGTGGGGACGCGGCACGGTTGTTGCCCATTCAGCTTGACGCCGGAAGGCGAGCCCATCGCAACCAAGAGGAGAGAGAGAGCCTACATGCACCGCGTGCTTCTGATCGAGCCCGATCGCGTCATCAGTCAGTCCGTCGGCATGCGTTGCCTGTCGAATGGGATCGCCGTCCGCGTGACCGACACGCTCTGCGAGGGCGTTCGCTATCTACTCGAGGCGCCCGTGTCCGCCGTCGTCGTCGACGCCGGGCTGATCCGGCTGTCGCCCGCCGAGCAGGCGCGTCTCTTCGAGGCGGTGGCGCCCGGGGTGCCCGTCGTCGTGACGGTCAAGCCGAATGCGCCGATGGAGGAGCACGTGCGCTTCGAGGTGGAGGGCTTCATCGTCGCCGCGAAGCCGGTCGACCCCGTCGACCTCCTGGCGAAGCTCGAACCGATGAGTCGTCTCGCCCCGGCGGCCCGCGACGCGGCCGCACGGGTGCAGGCGCTCTGCGGATAGCACGGAAGCGCGCGATGGGTCGGGCCAGCCTCGTCGCCGTGCTGGTGCTGGGCCTGATGATCGCGCTGCTCGGCGCTCTCGATACGGTGGGCGAGGCGGTGTGGGAGGAGCGTGGCGGCGTGGTCACGGCGGACGTCCGACGCGCGCCCGCCGACGACATCCCGTCGGGCTCGGAGCTCGATCTCATCGAGCCCCCGCTGACGGCCTGGCCGACCCGCTAGCAGCGCCCCGCGGGCCGGCCGGCGCGCCGTCCTCTCGACGAGGAGGGAGGACGGCGCGTGTTTCTTCTCTGCTCGGCGCGCTGTTGCGTGTCCTCGACGTGGTCACGGGAGACGCTCGCCTCACAAGCCGCCGGCAGCGCCCCTGAGGTCCTGGTGTACACTACGGCCGGTGCGCGTGAGCGGTCACCCTTGCCTCCGATGGGCTCCTCCGAGTCGGGGCCTGAACGAGCCGGAGGAGAAGGTCGAAGGAGGTACCAGATGGCGGCAAAGCTTTACGTGGGCGGGCTGTCGTACTCCACCACCAGTGAAACTCTCAGGGAATACTTCTCCCAGTGCGGCACCGTCGAGTCGGCCTCGGTCGTCACCGACAAGTTCTCCGGTCAGTCCCGCGGGTTCGGGTTCGTCGAGATGGCGACGACCGAGGAGGCGCAGCGCGCCATCGCCGAGCTGAACGGGAAGGACCTCGACGGCCGGAAGCTCACCGTGAACGTGTCCAACCCGCGCCCCGCGGGCGGAGCGGGCGGCGGGCGGCCCGGCGGCCGTGGCGGCCGTCCCGGGGGCCCGGGCGGGCGCGGCGGTGGCGGCGGCGATCGGGCGGCCTACGGCGTGCCGCCCTCGAAGAAGCCCTTCCGCTGGTAGCCTCCTGGCCGACGGCGGGAACCGAACCTCCACGGGCGCGGTGAGCGATCATCGCGCCCGTGGTGCGTCCGGAGCCGGCACGGACGGCGCGGCGACGGCGCCGCGGCGGCGGCCGCGCCGCGTGGGCGGCGGTCAGAGGACGGGCGAGGCGCTCAGCCCAGGACGCGGTCGTACCGGCCGAAGTCGTGCGCGGCGTCCATGAACCACTGGACGATCTCCGGGCTCGACCGCGGCGGGATCTCGCACGACGTGGACAGGATGAAGCTCGAGTGGCGCGCCGCGGTGTCCACGCAGCGCCGCACCTCGGCCTCGATCTCCTCCTTCGTCGCCTTCTCGAACTTGGTGGCGTCCACGTTGCCGATGGCCACCGCCCGGCCCTTGGCGACCTCCATGAAGCGCGCGAGCTGGTCGACGTGGAGCGTGGGGTCCGCCTGCTGGTCCAGGTCGAACGAGATGGTCGTGAAGCCGCACGCGAGCAGGTCGTCGTAGATCGGGTACGTCGTCCCGCAGATGTGGGTGGTGACGCCCACCTTCTTCGCCTTGAAGTGCTCGACCAGCTCCTTGTGGTACGGGGCGATGAACTCGCGGTAGTTGTCGGGCGAGATCAGGCTGATCGACGCCGTCGGCTCGGAGAAGCTGAGGCCGATCCGGGTCTTGACGATGGCGTCGCCCCACGCCTTGCAGAAGTCGGTGGTGAGGCGCATCAGGTCGTGGATGAACTGCGGGTCCTCGAAGGTGTCGAGGAGCATCATCTCCGGGTTGCGCAGCAGCATGGCGATGGTCCACGGGCCCACCGCCACCGCGCCGATGGCCGCCGGCGGCGCGGCCTTGACGAGGGCCTCGCACTGCTCGAGGAAGCCGGGCAGGCGGGCCGTCTTGTAGGGATCGGGCATGACGAGCCGGGCGAGATGCGCCTTGTCCTCCAGCACGTGGCGCTCGATCGACGGCACGACGTAGTCGGAGTACTTCACGCCGCAGCCGAACGCCTCCGCCTCCTTGGCGAGGTCGTTGTACGCGAGCACCACGTCGGGCTGGTAGCGCTCGTAGTAGTTCATCATCGCGGCGATGGCCCGGGTGGGCTTGGTGCAGTACTCCTCGATGCTCATGCCGTCCAGCGTGCCCGCGAACGACGCCACGATGGGATACACGGGGACGCGGTCGGAGAACGAGCGCTTGTAGGCGGCGACCACGCGATCGCGGTTGGTGAGCGCGACCTTGCCGCTGCTCGGCGTCCCACAGCCGGTTCACCTCCATGTAGCGGGGCGGGAGCTTGGCCTCGTACTCCATGAACTGCGTGATCGGGTAGCGGATCCCGCCCGCGTGGGTGCCGCGCAGGCCCTCGACGATCTCCTCGGCCCAGTCCCAGGGGAACGAGAAGGCCATCTCGTGGTCCTGCGTCTGGCCGAAGATCCGGTCGCCCGAGCAGGGGAGGATCACCTGCGGCATCCCCGTCTGCATCGTGGTGACGATGATGTCCGCGCAGACCGCGCGCCCCTCGAACGACGAGGCGAGCCGGCCGCCGCGCCGCCACAGCGCGGCCTGCGTGAGCCGCATGACCTGCGCGGGGCTCGCGTACACGCACACCACGTGCGGCTCGAACGTCGCGCGATCCAGCGGCGCGACCAGCAGCGTCTCGTACTCGCCGGGCGCGAACTTGTCGATGGCCGCCTCCGAGCGCTGCCCCGCCTCCTTGGTCTCGGTGTACATGCCCTCGCAGAGGGTGCCCACGTTATAGATGGGCAGGGGACGGTCGAACCCGATGGCGGTGATGCCGAGCGAACAGATGTGGTCCTCGCGGGTCAGCGCAATCGTCCAGCCGTAGCGGCGCGCCATGTCGATGACCTGGCACGACATGCTGAGCTTGCCGAAGTCGCGCTTGGGCCGGCGCGCGCGGTCCGGGATGGGCTCGCCGGGCTTCAGCATGCGGATGGCCACGGGAAACGTCTGCGGCCGGAGGAATCCCTGCAGCTCCCGGTCCGCCGTCTTGGCGTCGATCATGAGCGGGTCTCCTTGCTGACGCGCGTGCCGGTCGCGCTCGAACGTCCGCGCTTCACTGCGTCCGAAGCCTACGGAGGGGCCCCGACTTTGTCAAGCGAGCGGGGGCGAATTCGGTAGAATGGGCGCGGGCATACGCATCAGTGCCCGCCGCCCGATGGCCCGCTACCGCGTCCTGTCGTGGAAAGACGTTCCCTCCCTCGTCGAGGCCGTCGACGACGAGGGATCCGCGCAGGTCCCGCTGTCGCCGCGGTTCCAGGAGCTCATCGACGCGCTCGCGATGCGCGAGGGCGCGTCCGGCGAGGACGCGTACCTCGCGGGATGGGAGCGCGGCCCCGAGCAGGCGCGCGCCGGCCGCGCCGGAGCCGTGGCCGCGGAGGTGGCGGCGGAGCTGGAAGCCTCGTTCGAGGCGCTGGTCGCGGCTCGCCTGATGCCCCCGCGCGGCTGATCGCGCCGTCACGCCTTGTCGCGCTCCGACCCGTTGCCTATAATCCGGCCACGTTGGCACCGGCTCGAGCCCACTTCACCAGCGAGGTCCACCATGGCCAAGACAGCGGCGGTCAGCACCCCGATCGAGGCGCTTCTGAAGGAACGGCGGAAGTTCACGCCGCCCAAGGACTTCGTCAAGAACGCCAACATCAACCGCCCGTCGATCTACAAGGAAGCGGCGAGGAACCCCGCGAAGTTCTGGGAAGGCTGGGCCCGCCAGCTCCGGTGGTTCAAGCCGTGGAAGAAGACCGTCGAGTGGAAGGTGCCCTACGCGAAGTGGTTCATCGGGGGCAAGCTCAACGTGTCCGACAACTGCCTCGACCGGCACGTGACCACCGCGCGACGGACCAAGGCCGCGATCATCTGGGAAGGCGAGCCGGGCGACACGCGCACCCTCACGTACTGGGACCTGTACCGCGAGGTGAGCCGCTTCGCCGCCGCCCTGAAGCGGAGCGGAGTGAAGAAGGGCGACCGCGTCACCATCTACATGCCGATGGTCCCCGAGCTGCCCATCGCCATGCTGGCGTGCGCGCGCATCGGCGCGCCCCACAGCGTGGTGTTCGGCGGCTTCGCGCCCGAGGCCCTGCGCGACCGCATCCACGACGCCGAGTCCACCGTGGTGATCACCGCCGACGGAGGGTTCCGCCGCGGCGGCATCGTGCCGCTCAAGCTGAACGTCGACGCCGCCCTCAAGGAGTGTCCGGACGTCCGCACCGTGGTGGTCCTCAAGCGTACCGCCCACGAGGTGCCCATGCAGTCCGGGCGCGACGTGTGGTGGGACGAGTTCGTCAAGGATGCTCCCGCCCAGTGCCCGCCGGAGAAGATGGACAGCGAGGACATGCTGTTCCTCCTCTACACCTCCGGGTCCACGGGCAAGCCGAAGGGCATCGTCCACACCACCGCCGGCTACCTCACCGGCGTGATGGCCACGCACCGGTGGGTCTTCGACATCAAGGACACGGACGTGTACTGGTGCACCGCGGACATCGGGTGGGTCACCGGCCACTCCTACATCGTGTACGGCCCGCTCGCCAACGGGGCCACGACGGTGATGTATGAGGGCACGCCCGACTTTCCCGACAAGGACCGGTTCTGGCGGATCATCGAGAAGCACGGCATCACGATCTGCTACACCGCGCCCACCGCGATCCGCACGTTCATGCGCTGGGGCGACGAGTACCCGAACCGCTGCGACCTCTCCAGCCTCCGGCTCCTCGGCAGTGTCGGCGAGCCGATCAATCCCGAGGCCTGGGTCTGGTACTGGAAGGTCATCGGCCGGGGCCGGTGCCCGGTGGTGGACACGTGGTGGCAGACCGAGACGGGCAACATCCTCATCACCCCGCTGCCCGGCCTCACCACGCTCAAGCCCGGCTCGGCGACGCGCCCGTTCCCCGGCGTGGAGGCGGAGATCGTCAACGACAAGGGCGAGCCGTCCACGGCGGGCTACCTCGTCCTCAAGAAGCCCTGGCCGGGCATGCTCCGCGGCATCTACCGGGACCCCCAGCGCTTCGAGGCGCAGTACTGGAGCCGTTTCCCCGGCATCTACTTCACCGGTGACGGGGCGAAGATGGACGAGGACGGGTACTTCTGGCTGCTCGGCCGCGTGGACGACGTCATGAACGTCTCCGGCCACCGCGTCTCGACGATGGAGGTGGAGTCCGCGCTCGTCGACCACCCGCTGGTCGCCGAGGCCGCGGTGATCGGACGCCCGCACGAGATCAAGGGGCAGGCCATCGCCGCGTTCGTCACGATCAAGGACAGCGCCAAGGGCAGCCGCGAGCTGATGGACGAGCTCAAGGGCCATGTCGCGAAGAAGATCGGCGCGCTGGCGCGCCCCGACGACCTGATCTTCACGTCCGACCTCCCCAAGACACGGAGCGGCAAGATCATGCGCCGCCTCCTGCGGGACATCGCCGAGGGACGGGCGCTGGGCGACACCACCACGCTCGCCGATCCCGCCGTGGTGGCGGCCCTGAAGGACAAGTACGGCGAGGAAGAGTAGGACTTCCTCCCGACGTGCTTAGCCCCGCCAGCCGAGCGCCAGGCCCCAGCCGGCCCGCCGGGCTGCGTCGGGCTCCCCCGGGTCGTGGCGTACCCGGTAGCCCCGGGGCCCTGATCGCTGTTCGGAAACTGCCCGGCCGCTGACCACCGAATGTGCGCTTCTTTCCCGGTCCACTGTAGGAATTTCGCCCGAAGGAATCCCTACACGCCATCCGTCCATCTGAAATCTCAGTTATTTACCGCTCGACCTGACGACCGGTCACCAGGGCACGTCGCTTGCAGCACTGTCGGCCGCAAAGGGAACGACGATCCGGCCGGCAACGTGGATGTCGCCCAGGGAGGAGAGGCGATGGACGAGATCAAGAAGCGACTGGAGAAGGAGCTGAGCCACACCGTGGAGCGCATCCGCCGCATGGGCGGGGGTGTGGTGTTCGAGGAGTTCCCAGGCTCGGTGGGCGAGAACACTCCCATGGCCGACGAGGTCGACGTCGTCCGTCTCAACGAGGATCGGGAGATGAGCTTCGCCACGAGGAGCCTCCTCGTGGAGCGCGCCAACAAGCTCGCCGAGGCGCTCGAGCGACTCCGCGATGGCGAGTACGGCGTCTGCCAGGAGTGCAGCGAGACCATCGCCCCGGCCCGGCTCCGGGCCATGCCGGAGGTGACCACCTGCGTCCGGTGCCAGGATCGCCTGGAGCGGAGCGCCGGGCGCCTTCAGCCCGTCGGCGCCGGCCAGAACGGCGGCGAGGACAGCGAGGAAGAGTAGCCGAAGCCGAAACCTCTCACCGGCCGAGGCACGAGAGGGACGTCCCGCAGGCCCTGCGCGATTCTACAGCCGGGCTCGCAGGAGGTCCGGTCGATCGGTGATGATGCCCGTGACTTCCCACTCGACGAGCCGGTCCATCAGGGCCGGCTCGTTGACCGTCCACGCATAGCACGCCAGCCCCGATGTCCTGATCGCGCGCACCTCGGCCTCCGTCAGCCGCTCCGCCGCCGGACAGATGGCCTGCACCAGGCCCGGCGCCAGGGGCACGTCGTGGAACGGCGGCGCCTCGACGAGGGCCCCGAGCGCGATCTCCCGGTTGAACCCGCGGCAGCGCGCCAGCGCGGCGTGGTCGAAGGACTGGATCACCGCGAGGTCGACCACGTCGTAGATCTCCACCATCGACACCACGCGCTCCTCGATGCCCGGGTACACGTCGGAGCCGGCCTTGATCTCGATCCAGAACCGCGCGCGGTCCCGGAACCGCTCCAGCACTTCCTGGAGCGTCTGGATGCGCTGCCCGCGAAAGGGCGGCCCGTACCAGCCGCCCGCGTCGAGCCGCTTGAGCTCGCGCATCGTGCGGGCGCCCACGGGCCCGGCGCCGTCCGTGGTGCGCTCGAGCGCGTGGTCGTGGATCACCACGGGATGGCCGTCCGCGCTGAGGTGCACGTCGAGCTCGATGCCGTCAGCGCCTTGCGTCAGCGCCAGCTCGAAGGCGGCGATGGTGTTCTCCGGCGCCGCGGCCGACGCCCCGCGGTGAGCGACGACGAGGCACCTTGCCCGGCCGGGAGCGGCCTCGGTGGTCACCGCGGTTCCGTGGCAGTATCGGGGACGTGCGCACGCCGATCCTCGACCTGTTCCGGCCACCCTTGCGGCTCGGCGGGCGGCTCTACTGGGGTCTCCGCTTCACCGGCATCGAGCACATCCCCGCCGCGGGCCCGCTCATCATCGCGCCGAACCACGTGACCTACGCGGACCCGGTGCTGGTCTCGATCCCCGTCCGGCGGCCCGTGTACTACATGGCGTGGGACGTCCTGTTCCGGATCCCCGTCTTCTCCTGGGTGATCCGACGCCTCCGCGCGTTCCCCGTCGACATCGAGTCGGCCGATCCGCGAGCCACGCGCGAGGCGGTGCGCCTGCTCGACGCGGGCGAGGTGGTGATGATCTTCCCGGAGGGCAGTCGCAGCCCCGACGGACGCCTGCAGCGGTTCAAGCTGGGCGCGTTTCGCCTCGCGTGCTCGCGCGGCGTGCCCATCCTGCCCGTCACGATCGTGGGCGGCCACGAGGCCTGGCCGCCGGGACGCGTGCTCCCCCGGCCCGGACGGCTCACGATCGTCTATCTCCCGCCGATCGCGCCGCCGCCTCCGGACGTGGACGTGCGCGCACAGGCGAGGGTCCTCGCCGATGCCGTCCGCGACGCGATCGCCTCGGCGCTCCCCGCGCCGCAGCGCTCCGCGTCCGAGGCGGAGGGCGCGCGGTCCGGCACGCCCGGGACGCACGGCGGCACTCACTCGTGAGCCCCGCGCATCAGACCAATGCTGAGCGGTGGGACTGTAGAGGCCCGTGGCGCTGACCGCATTCGGCGAGGGACACTAGAACGAGAGCTGCGGCGACGCGTCGGCCGGCGACATGAAGCCGACGGGCATGAGCGCGGTGGACGTCGCCCAGCCGACGCGGCCGCGCCAGTCCACCATGATGAGACCGCCGTCCCCGCGGCCCTCCTCCACCAGGATATCGACGGCGACCTGGCAGGCGTGACGGGGGTCGGACACCGCCTTCAGCACGTCGAGGGCCCGGCGCGCGAGCACCACGCGGATGATCGCCTCGCCGTCGCCGGTGCACGAGACGCCGCCCAGCGTGCTCTCCGCGTACGTGCCACAGCCGATGAGGGCCGAGTCGCCCACGCGTCCGGGAAGCTTCCCCGCGGTGCCTCCGGTGGACGTCGCGGCGGCCATCGTGCCGTTCCGGTCCAGGGCCACCGCGCCGACCGTGCCGGCCTGGATCGCCTCGAGCCGCTTTCGCTGCCGGTCGGTGACGAGCTCGGCGGGATCGCAGGCCGGGATGCCGAGCGCGCGGGCCCGCTCCTCCGCGCCCGCGCCCACGAACAGGCTGTGGCGGCCGGCGTCCAGGATGCGGCGGGCCAGCGAGATCGGGTGACGGATCGCGCGGACCGAGGCGACGGCGCCGTTCCGGAGCGCGTCGCCCTCCATGATCGAGGCGTCCATCTCGACCGTGCCGTCACGGGTGAGGACGGAGCCGCGCCCGGCGTTGAAGCGGGGATGGTCCTCCAGGCTCCGGACCGTCGCCTCCACCGCGTCGAGGGCGAGGCCTCCCGCGTCGAGGACCGCCCAGCCCGCGGCGACGGCCGCGCGGACGCCGTCGCGAAGCTCGGCGCGACCATCGACCGGATCGGCGCCGGCGCCGCCGTGCACGATCAGCGCGGGAACGCGGCTTGTCATCGCTCCGAGGACCCCCGTATCATCGCGCCGTGATTGTGCTCGAACCCCGGCGTGAGGACAACGCTCCTCTGGCCGACCTCGCCCGCCGCATCGTCGAGTGTCGTCGCTGCCCGCGTCTCGTGCGTCACCGGGAGGCGGCGGCGGCGCGCCCGCCCCGGCGCTATGCCGGCCAGTCGTACTGGGCGCGGCCGTTGCCCGGCTTCGGCGATGCCGAGGCCCGCGTCCTCCTGGTCGGGCTCGCGCCCGCCGCGCACGGCGGCAACCGCACGGGCCGCATGTTCACGGGCGACCGGAGCGGCGACTGGCTGTTCGGCGCGCTCCACGCCGCGGGCTTCGCCAATCAGCCCTCCTCGCGCGCCCGCGACGACGGCCTGCGCCTGACCGGCGCCTGGATCACCGCGGCGCTCCGCTGCGCGCCGCCCGCCAACAAGCCGGCGCCGCGCGAGATGGCGCGCTGCCAGCCGTTCCTCCTCGAGGAGCTCGACGCGCTCGCCCACGTGCGCGTGGTGGTGGCGCTCGGCAAGATCGGCTGGGACGCGTATCTCCGCGCCCGGCGCGCGCAGGGCCGCGGCGTGCCCCGGCCGCTGCCCCGGTTCGGCCACGGCGCGCGCGCGCCGCTGCCAGACGGTCCGATCCTCCTCGGCTCCTTCCATCCGAGCCAGCAGAACACGTTCACCGGGAAGCTCACCCGTCCCATGCTCCACGGCGTGCTGCGGCAGGCGCGCCGCCTCGCCGGGCTCTGAGCGAGAGCGGCGGGGCGCTCTCGCGCTTGCCGGCCCGGAGGGCGCGGCGCATAATCGCGCGCATGCGGCTCGCGACGATCGCCGCGGCGCTCGCGCTCCTCGTCGGCGCCACGGGGGCATCGGCGAGCGGCGCCGTCGTCGAGGCCACGCTGGACAACGGCCTCCGCGTGCTCCTTCTCGAGGACCGCCGAAGTCCGATCGTCTCCGTGCAGGCCTGGTACCGGGTGGGCTCCCGCGACGAGCGCCCGGGCGCCACCGGCCTCGCGCACTTCCTCGAGCACCTGATGTTCAAGGGCACCCGGGCCCACGGCAAGGGCGAGTTCGCCCGGCTCGTCGAGCAGAGCGGCGGGCAGGACAACGCCTTCACGTCCCAGGACGTGACCGCGTACTACGTGGACATCGCCGCCGACCGCGTCGACCTCGTGCTGCGCCTCGAGGCCGACCGCATGCGGAACCTCCTCCTCGATCCGAAGGAGGTCGACGCCGAGCGCGCCGTCGTGATGGAGGAGCGGCGCACCCGGAGCGAGGACGACCCGGAGGGCGCGCTGTCCGAGGAGCTGTCGGCGATCGCGTTCAAGGCGCACCCGTACCGGTGGCCCACCATCGGGTGGATGGAGGACATCCGCCGCGTCGGCCCCGCCGAGATCCGGGCCTTCTACGACACGTACTACGTCCCCAACAACGCGCTGCTCGTGGCCGTGGGCGACTTCGACGCGCCCGCGCTGCTCGAGCGGGTCCGGGCCCTCTTCGGGCCGATTCCGCGCGGCCCCGCGCCGCCCGCCGTCACCGCGGTCGAGCCGGCCCAGTCGAGCGAGCGCCGCGTGAGCCTGCGCCGGGCGAGCGCGCGGCTGCCGAGCGTGAGCATCGCGTATCACGTGCCGAACCACACGTCGGCCGACGCGCCCGCGCTCGAGCTGCTCTCCACCGTGCTGTCCGAGGGCCGGGCCTCGCGCCTGTACCGGACGCTCGTCTACGAGCAGCAGGTCGCCCTCGACGCCGGCGGCGACTACGCCTTCGGCTCGCGCGACCCGAACCTCTTCTGGTTCTACGCCACGCTCCAGCCCGGGCAGGCGCCCGAGCAGATCGAGCAGGCCCTGCTCAGGGAGATCGAGGCGCTCAAGACGGAGCCGGTGCCGGACGAGGAGCTGGCGCGCGCCAAGAACCAGATCGAGGCCGCGTTCGTCTGGGCCCAGGACTCGATCCACTCGCGGGCGTCCAACCTCGCCCGCTTCGAGCTGATGGGCTCGTGGCGGCTCCTCGATCGGTTCGTGCCCGCCATCCGCGCGGTGACCGCGGCCGACCTGCAGCGCGTGGCCCGGACGTACTTCGCGCCCGATGCGAAGAGCGTGGGCGTCCTCCTGCCTGGCCCATCCGGGGGCGGCGACCGATGAGCGCGCGCCACCGGTCGGGCGCACGGCGGACCGGGCGACCGCTCCGCCGGTCCGGCGCGGGGCAACCGGTGAGAACGCTCCGGCTCGTCGCGGCTCTTCTGTGCGCCCTCGGGGCGGTGGCGCCGCCGGGGCCCGTCCGCGCCGCCGGCCCGCTCGCCCATCGCGAGGTCCTTCCCAGCGGCATGATCCTCCTGATCGCCGAGCGGCGGGCCATTCCCGTCGTGGTCGTCAGCGTGTCCGTGCGCGCGGGCTCGGTGCTCGATCCCCCCGGCGGGCGCGGGCTCGCCAACCTCACCGCCTCGCTCCTCACGCGCGGCACGGCGAAGCGGACGGGACCCGAGCTGGACCGCGCCATCGAGTTCGTGGGAGGCACGCTCGAGGCGGAGGCGGGGCGCGACACGGTCAGCGTCTCCCTCGCCGTCCTGCGCAAGGACCTCGACCTCGGGCTCGACCTGCTCGCCGAGGTCCTGCGCGAGCCGACCTTCCCGGAGGCCGAGCTCTCGCGCAAGGCGCGGGAGATCCAGGCCGTGCTCGAGCGCGCCGAGGAAGATCCCGAGACGCTGGCCAGCCGCGCCCTCGCCGACGCGCTCTATCCCGGCCATCCCTACGGGCGGCCCGTCGCCGGCACGAAGGAGTCGGTGGGACAGCTCACCCGCGAGCAGGTCGTCGCCTTCCATCGTGCCCACTACCGGCCCGACGCCGCCACCATCGCGGTGGTCGGCGACGTGTCGCGCGAGGAGGCGCGGAAGGGGATCGTCGCGCGCCTCGGCGGCTGGGCGCGGCCCGCGGGGCCGCTGCCGGCGATCGCCATCGCCTCGACGCGGCCGCCCGCCGTCTCGCGCGCGATGACCCGCGACCTGACCCAGGCCACCGTGATGCTCGGGGGACCCGCCGTGCGCCAGGACCATCCGGATTACTTCCCGCTGCTCGTGGCCACCCAGGCGCTCGGCGGCGGGTCGTCCTCGCGCCTCTACACGCGCGTGCGGGAGGAGCGCGGCCTCGCGTACTCCATCGGCAGCCGGCTGTCGGCCGCGCGGCACGGATCGTCCGTGATCGTCTCGCTCCAGACCAGGAACGACGCCGTGGACGAGACGGTCGAAGCTCGTGAGGGAGGAGCTGGCGCGGATGGGACGGGAGCATCTTCCCGCCGCGGAGCTGGACGTGGCGAAGTCGTACCTGGTCGGCAGCTTCCCGCTGCGCCTCGGCACCACCGCGAACGTCGCCGGCTTCCTGATCGGCGTGGAGGAGAACGGTCTCGGGCTCGGCTACCCGGCCGTGTTCCGCGAGCGGGTGGCGCGCGTGACCGCCGCGGACGTGGCGCGCGTGGCCGCGCGCTACCTGGATCCGTCGGGGCTGTCGTCGGTCGTGGTCAGCGGCAAGAGCGACTCGAGCTCCCGGCGCGACGCTCAGCGGCCCGGCGTCCCGGGCGTCGCTACCATCGTCCCCCCACGCCCCACGAGAAGCCCCAGCCCCCGTACGGCCAGTACGGACCGTAGTAGTACGGGTACGCGTACGGCGGGAGGTCGCGCGGCCAGAGCGTGATCGCGTCCGAGGCGATGACCGGGTAGCGGAACGGGACGTCGCCGAGGGGTCGCTGCTCCTCGCCGGTGACCGTGCCCAGGACGGTCACGCGGCGGCCCGGCTCGAACACCGCGGGATCGAGGAACTGGGCCGCTCGTACCAGGAAACGACCGTCCGAGCGATCGCTCCGCTCCGGGCTGTCGTCGCTCCGGAGCCGCCGCGAGAGCACCTCGATCTGCGTCTGCCCTTCCTTCGGCGTGGTGGCGAGGATCTCCCCGCCCACGATGACGCGCTGGTTGACGAACGTGCCCGGCGCGGCCGCCCGCAGCCCCGCCACCGTGACCTCCCGGTTGACGCCGACCGTCACCTCGCTCGGGAACGCGCTCACGCATCCCGCCAGGGCGAGCGCGAGCAGCAGCGCCAGGGCCGACATGAGCGCAGGCTACCGTGCCTCCGGGCGCGCCGCAACCGAGCGCCTCCGGGGCGCGTGCTACAATGGCGCCCGCCGTGGAGCGGATCGGGCGGCGGTACGTGTTCCTCGCGCTGACGGCGCTGGGGCTGGTGGGAGCGCAGTCGGCGGGCGCGGCGTCCTTCACGCTCGGCGAGCCGGAGCGGGCCGACGCCCTGCGCACGGGCCAGAAGAGCGTCACCAGCGACGAGTTCGGCGCGGAGTGGCGGGGGCGCGACCAGTCCGGGCAGACCATCACGGTCATGACGCCGTACTACCGGCTGGCCCTCGCGTCCCGCAACGCCACGTTCAAGAAGGAGGCCCTCAAGCCCCGCGACATCGACAGCATCCTGAAGGACTCGCAGGCAAAGCTCACGCTGTGGGTCACGCTCCTGGGCGGGCGGGCCGACTTCGCCAGGTTCTTCGCGCCCGTGCTCGTCGGCGGGCCGGCGGAGGTCCAGCCGAGCTTCGTGCAGAACGAGCGCACCGCGCTCCGCGACGAGGCCGGGCGCTACGCTGCCCGCTGCCTGTACGTGTTCCCGGCCGAGGGCCTCGATCCTCGCGGCCGGGTGACGGTCGTGGTTCGGGATCCCGACAGCAAGGAGATGGCGAAGTTCACCCTCGATCTCTCGGCCATACGGTGACCGGCCGACACAAGGAGCGTCCGATGGTGACCAAGGAGCGGTTCGCGCAGGGCATGACCCTCCAGCAGTATCTCGACCAGATGGGCACGAACAAGGAGCGGTTCGTCCAGTTCCTGAACGAGATCAAGGTCGACGCCGACGATCGGGCCGCGCTCGAGCGGCTCGGCAAGAAGCTCAAGGTCCTCGTCCTCACCGAGGACTGGTGCGGCGACGCGCTCTACAACGTTCCCGTGCTCGCCAAGCTGGTCGAGGGCAACCCGAACGTCGAGATGCGCCTGTTCCTGCGGGACAAGAACCCCGACCTCATGGACCAGTACCTGAACCAGGGCATGTACCGGTCCATCCCGGTCTTCGCGTTCTTCGACGAGAACATGAACGAGGTCGCCCGCTTCATCGAGCGCCCGCCCGCCCACACCGAGGAGCTCGAGAAGAAGATGCTCGAGGTGCGGCGCGCGCTCCGGACCGAGCGCTACCTCGACTGGCGGGGCGGCGTGGTCAAGGAGATCCGGTCCCTTCTCAAGGCATGACCGGCCGCGGCGCGCGCGCCGGCTCGACGACACCATCCCGGACACGGAGGAGACCAGACATGAAGGCGATCCGCGTGCACACTCCCGGCGGCCCCAACGTCATGAAGCTGGAGGACGTCGCCGAGCCGTCCGTCGGGCCCGGCCAGGCCCTGGTGAAGCTGGAGGCGGCCGGCCTCAACTACATCGACGTGTACTTCCGCTCCGGCGCGTACAAGGCGCCGCTGCCGCTGACCCCGGGGCTCGAGGGCGCGGGCACCGTGACCGCGGTGGGCTCCGGCGTGACCGACCTGCGCGTCGGCGACCGCGTGGCGTACACCGGCATCGCCGGCTCGTATGCCCAGATGATCGTCTGTCCGGCGGACCGCCTCGTGAAGCTTCCCGACGGGCTCTCGTTCCGCGACGGCGCCGCCGCGATGCTCCAGGGCCTCACCGCGCACTACCTGGTGAAGAGCACCTTCCCCCTCAAGCAGGGCGACACCTGCCTGGTGCACGCCGCCGCCGGCGGCATGGGCCTCCTGCTCTGCCAGATGGGCAAGATGCTCGGCGCCACCGTGATCGGCACCGTCTCCACCGAGGAGAAGGCCGCCCTCGCCCGCGAGGCCGGCGCCGCGCACGTGATCCTCTACACGAAGCAGGAGTTCGAGACCGAGGTGAAGCGGATCACGAACGGACGCGGCGTGGACGTGATCTACGACGGCGTCGGCCAGACGACGTTCCTGAAGGGCTTCGAGTGCCTCCGCCCGCGCGGGCTCATGGCGCTCTTCGGCGCGGCGAGCGGCCCCGTGGATGCGTTCGACCTGCAGATCCTGAACCAGAAGGGCTCGCTCTTCGTGACGCGGCCGAGCCTCAACCACCACATCGCCACGCGCGAGGAGCTCACGCAGCGGGCGGGCGACGTGCTCGGCTGGATCCGGGACGGCAAGGTCAAGCTGCGGGTGGAGCTGACCTTCCCGCTCGGGCAGGCGGCCGACGCCCACCGCGCCCTCGAGGGCCGCAAGACCACCGGGAAGGTCCTCCTCCTCCCCTGATCGCCCACCCGGCTGCCGGCAGGCGTTCTGGAGCGACCTATTCAGGACGGCGCGCAGCGGACCCATGGTCTGCGCAAGGTCCGCCTTCGTTCGCGATGATGCGGACTAGAGGCAGGCTGACACGGCGGGCTCGCCATCCCCAGGGGTGGCCGAGCCCGCCGCGCCGCTCGGCCGCCGCATGATCAAGGGACTGCTCGTCGCCGTCGTCGTCCTCGCCCTGCTCGCCGCGGGAGCGCTCGCCGCGGTGCCGTGGCTCGTGGACACGCCCCGGGTCCAGGCGTACCTCACGGGGGCCGTCGCCCAGTCGCTCGGACGTCCGGTGCGCTTCTCCTCGCTGTCGGTCTCCGTCCTGCCGGCCCCCGCGGTGCGCCTGCGCGGTCTGCAGATCGCCGAGGATCCGCGCTTCGGCCCGGGAGCGTTCGTGACCGTCAACGACGGGCGCATCCGGATCCGCCTGGCGCCGCTCTTCACCGGGCGGCTCGAGCTGGCCGACGTCACGCTCGACGGCGTCACGGTCTCCGTGATCGAGGACGCGGGGCAGTGGAACCTGGCGAGCCTCGGGGCGATCCCGCCTCCGGGCCGGGCGGGCGCCGGCCGGGGCTCGTCCCCCGGCGCGGTGTCGACGGTGGGCGGGCTCGGCGCCGCGCTCTCGAGGATGCGCATCGCCGACGGAGCGATCGAGTACCGCAAGCGCGGCGTCGAGGGATCAGGCGTCCGTCTCGAGCGGATCGCGCTCACGATCACCCCCGGGCCGCGCCCGGAGATCCTGACCATGCGCGGCGAGGCGCTGAGCCGTCCCGGGGCGGCCCGCCTCCGCCTGACCGAGGCCACGCTCTCGATCGTGCCCGGGCGTCCGCTCGGGGACGCGCTGATGAAGGCGGCCATCGACCTCAAGGTCGACGACGTCGGCTCCCTCGGGTTGGTGACCGCGACGCGCGTCGCCGGCGCGCTGACCGGCACCGTGAACGTCGGCGGGAGCCTCGCGAAGGTGTCGGGCACGGGCGAGCTCCGCGCGGAGCGCCTGACGCTCGCGCCCGAGGCCGCCCCCCGCTGCGCGGCCTCGGGCCGCCGCCCGCTCGTGATCGAGGACGTGCGCGTTCCCCTGGCCCTCGCGCCTGGCCGCATCGACAGCCGCTCCGTGCGCGCGGCGACGAGCGGCGGGACGATCACGTTCGAGCTCCACGCGCGAACGGGGCCGGCACCGAGCGTCGCGCTCCGCGACCTGCGCATCGCGGGGATGGAGCTCCGCCCCATCCTCCTCGACTACCTGTGCCAGCCCTACGCGGTGTCGGGTCCGCTCGAGCTGACCGGCGACGCCGTGTTCGTCCCCGGCGACCCGTGGCGCACGCTGGAGGGCGCGGGCCGGTTTCGCGTCGGCCGCGGCCAGGTGCTGGGCGACGGGGTGCTTCACGTGCTGAGCCAGGCCGGTCGGCTCGGGACGACGCTGGCCTCGCCGCTGTCCGTCCCCGAGGTCTGGCGCTGGACGCGCGAGGATCCGCTCGACTTCGACGCGATCAGCGCGACCTACCGCGTGGCCGCGGGGGTCGCGAGCACGCGAGACCTGGTCTACGAGAGCCGGCGGTTCCGGGGCACGGGCGTCGGCACGTACGGGCTCGGCGACGGCCGCATCGACATGGCGGTGACGCTCAGCCAGGGCCGGGGCGAGGTGCGCGCCCGCGTGGCCGGTCCGCCCGGCGCGGTGACGGTGACGCCCACCGGCATCACCGCGCCCCCGGGAGAAGCCCGGCGCCTGGTCGAGCGGCTCGCGCGCTGAAGCGCGCGCCGCCCAGCTTCCCGCGCTCGACCAGGCCGACGAAGAACGCGTGCAGCTGCTCGTACTCGTCGTAGCGCGCCTGGCCGAGCCGCGGCACGGTGTCGGCGTGGAGGCTCCGGTACACGGCCAGGCGCTGGCGGACGATGTGGCGCCACTCGCGGCTCAGGTCCTCGGCCTCGATGCCGTCGAAGCCGGCGCGGGCCAGGCGCTCCCGATACCCCGCGATGCTCTCGATCGACACCGCGGCCATCCACTCGTCGAGGCGCCGGCGCTCGCCGTCGTCCAGGCGCGGGGTGGCGATCCAGTCGCTGAAGGCCACGCGCCCGCCCGGCGCCAGCACCCGCGCGCATTCGGCGAGCGCGCGGCCCTTGTCCGGCACGTGCAGGAGACCCTCCTGGCTCACCACGGCGTCGAACGCGCCGGACGGGCAGGGGAGCGCCTGGGCGTCGCCGCGCACCACGCGGACGACCGTGTCGAGCCCCACGAGACGCGTGAGGCGAACGTTGCCCGCCGAGCGTCCGGCGTGCAGGTCCAGCGCGGTAACGCGCGCGCCGAAGCGGTGGGCGAGGAACCGCGCCGGCCCACCGAGGCCGGCGCACACGTCGAGGACGCGATGGCCCGGCATGATTCCGGCCCGGCGCGCCAGGGCCTCCACCGCGGCCAGCCCGCCGTAGTGGTCCTGGTCCCAGTCGTACAGGTCGTCCGGGCCCGCCGCCCGGCCGTCCATCCCGCCCCGGGCGAGGGCGGCGCGCACCCGGCTCTCGCTGATCGGATGACGGTCGTAGAAGTCGAGGACGGAGGCGACGTGAGGGCTCACCGGCGCCGACGGTAGCCCCGCGGCACGGGCCGGGAGAAGCCTTGAAGTCATTGGAGGCGTGTGGTACAGAAGAGGCGTTTTCATTCTGCCCGGAAGGAGCACCAGCCGCCATGACCAACGCCGCCGCCCCCGCCAAGGCCGGCCTCGAGGACGTTGTCGTCTCGACCTCCGAGATCTGCTTCATCGACGGCCACCAGGGCCGCCTGCTGTACCGCGGGTACAACGTCGACGAGCTGGTGGCGCAATCGAGCTTCGAGGAGGTCGTGTTCCTCCTCCTGCAGGGCCACCTGCCGACGCGGAAGGAGATGGACGCCCACGCCAAGGCGCTCGCCTCCACCGCCAACCGGAAGCTGCCGCCCAAGCTCCTCGCCATGCTCCGCCTGCTGCCGAAGAAGACGACGCCGATGGAGGTGCTCCGCACCGGCGTGTCCGCGCTGTCCGCCTTCGATGCCGACGCCGCGGACAACTCGCGCGACGCCACCCTGCGCAAGTCGCTCCGGCTGACCGCGCAGATGCCCACGCTGGTCGCGGCGTGGGAGCGGATCCGCCGCGGCAAGCCGCCGGTCGCGCCCAACCCCCGGCTCAACCTCGCCGCCAACTTCCTGTTCATGATGACGGGCAAGAAGCCCACCGACCTCGCGGCGAAGACGTTCGACGTCGCCCTGATCCTGCACGCCGACCACGAGTTCAACGCCTCCACGTTCGCCGCGCGCGTGACCGCGGCCACGCTCTCGGACGTGCACTCGGCGGTGGTGTCGGGGATCGGCGCGCTCAAGGGGCCGCTCCACGGCGGCGCCAACGAGCAGGTCATGCTGATGGCCGAGAAGATCAAGGAGCCGGCCAAGGCGGAGGCGTGGATCCGCAAGGCGCTCGCCGACAAGGCGCGCATCATGGGCTTCGGCCACCGCGTGTACCGCGTGGAGGATCCGCGCGCCAAGCACCTGCGCCGCCTCGCCCTCGAGCTGGGCCAGCAGGCGGGCGACACGAGCGCGGTGGAGATCATCGAGACGGTGGCCCGCGTGGTCTCGGCCGAGAAGCGGATCTTCCCCAACGTCGACCTGTTCTCCGGCGCTGGCTACAAGACGATGGGCATCGCCACCGACCAGTTCACCCCGATCTTCGCGATGAGCCGCGTCGCCGGCTGGGCCGCGCACGTGCTCGAGCAGCACGGCAACAACCGCCTCATCCGGCCCCGGGCGGACTACACCGGAGCCACCAGCGCCCGGTACGTTCCTCTCGCCCAGCGCTAGACACCCGACGCGGGGCTCCGCCCCTCTTCGGGCGGTCTCACGGCCGGGCGCGGGCGGGCGAAGCCCGGGTGCCCGCACGGGTGCGGGCGGGCGAAGCCCGGGCGCCCGCACGTGGTGACCGCGAGCGTCGTGCTCGTCCTGTACAACCAGCTCGGGCTGACACGCAGGTGCCTGGAGAGCCTCCGCGCGACCACCGGGAGCTTCGAGCTGTGCGTGGTGGACAACGGCTCCTCCGACGGCACCGAGGCGTTCTTCCGGGACACCGATCTTCCCTGGCCCGTCCGCTACCGGCGCCGGGACGACAACGCCGGCCTCATCCGCGGGCTCAACGACGGGGCGCGCCTGGCCACGGCGGAGGTCATCTGCTTCCTGCACAACGACACCGAGATGCGCGAGCCTCGCTGGCTGGAGCGCCTGGAGAGCGGCCCTCGCCCGTCCCGGGGTCGGCCTCGCCGGGCTCTACGGCGCGCGACGCCTGCGCCGCGACGGGCGCTTCGTGGGGCGCACGATCGTCCACTGCCTCGCGGGTGAGCGCGGGCTGGCCGCGCCCGTCATGAGCGTGGCCGCGGTGGACGGCGTGTGCCTCGCACTCCGCCGGGACCTGTTCGAGGCGGTAGGCGGCTTCGACGAGGGATACGGGTTCTTCCACGGCTACGACCGTGACCTGTCCTTCGCCGTCCGCGAGGCGGGCCGCGCCTGCGTCGTGGTGGATGCGCCGTTCGTCCATCACGGCGGTGGGACCCGGACCGGCGCCCAGGCGCCGCGCCCGCCCGCCGTGGACCTGGCGGACCGACAGGCCGCCCTGGGCCGCTTCGCCGCGAAGTGGCGCCGGAGGCTGCCGTGCGACGTGCGGAGCGTGAAGGAGCGCGTGGCCGATCGCGTGGCCGCGCTGTGGACGTGATCTCCACGGAGGAGATCGTGAATGAATGGCGAGACGGCACGCCGCGTGTCCGCAGAATCGCGGTGATAGCCCGCTCGCTGAAGTCGAAATCCGCATTCTGTCACAACCTCGGAGCGGAAGGAGCGAGCTGACCCCATGATCCCGTTCGTGAAGGGCCACGGCCTCGGCAACGACTACATCGTCATGGAGGAGGCGAGCCTGCCCCGTCCGCTGAGCGAGGCGGAGATCGCCCTCGTGTGCGACCGCAACTGGGGCGTGGGGTCCGACGGGATCCTCCTCCTCGTCCCCGCGTGGGCGGGAGCGGACTTCGGGCTCCGGATCTTCAACCCGGACGGGAGCGAGGCGGAGAAGTCGGGCAACGGCCTGCGGATCTTCGCCAAGTACCTGCACGACCACGGGCGCGCCACCCGGCCCTCGTTCACCATCGACACCAAGGGCGGGCGCGTGGAGTGCCAGTGCCACGTGACGGACGGCCGCGTGGACGAGGTGACGGTGGAGATGGGGCGGTGCACGTTCCTGGCTCCGGAGATCCCCATGAACGGCCCGGCGCGCGAGGTGGTGCGCGTGCCGCTCCAGGTGGCCGAGCAGACCCTCGCCGTCACCGCGGTGTCGGTGGGCAACCCGCATTGCGTGATCTTCACGGACCGGCTCGACGAGGCGGAGACGCGGCGCCTCGGGCCGCTGATCGAGACGCATCCCGCCTTCCCGAACCGGACGAACGTGCAGTTCGCGCGCGTGACCTCGCGCTCCGCGGTGGACATCCTCATCTGGGAGCGGGGCGCCGGCTGGACGCTGGCCTCCGGCTCGTCGTCCAGCGCGGTGGCGTGCGCGGCGGTGAAGAACGGCCTGTGCGACCACGGCCCCGTGACCGTGCGTATGCCGGGGGGTACGCTCCACATCGACGTGAGAGCGGACTGGTCGATCCGCCTGCGCGGGCCGGTGGAGGAGGTCTACGCGGGCACCCTCGCGCGCGACTTCATGGACGCTCTCGCGAAGCGTCGATGAGCGCCAACCCCGCCGACCTCGCGCCCGCCGGGGTCACGGCGCTCTTCGTCGTCCTGGTGCTCGTGATGGCCGCGCTCTGCGTGGTCGGCGTCGCCGCCGCCGCCCGGTCGGCCGGCTGGTCCGCCCGCGCGCCGATCGTCACCGCGGTGGCGCTCGCGGCGTGGCTGGCCCTCACCGCCGGCCTCGCCGCCTCCGGGGCCATCGCCGACTTCAGCACCCTGCCGCCGCGCTTCCTCTTCCTCTTCGTGCCGACGCTCGCCGCGCTCGTGGCGCTCGGCCGCTCGCGCGCCCTGGCTCCGCTCCTCGCCGCCGCGCCGCCCACGTGGGCCGTGCACGCGCAGAGCTTCCGCATCGTCGTCGAGGTGGTGCTCTGGCTCCTCGTGGCCTCGAGGGCGGTGCCCGAGATCATGACCTTCCACGGGCACGGGAGGAACTTCGACATCCTGGTCGGGCTGACCGCGCCCATCGTGGGGTGGGCGTGCCTGACGGCGCGCCGCTGGCCGCGCGGGGTGGCGATCTGGTGGAACGTGGCGGGGATCCTCGTGCTCGTCAACACCGTGCTGCACGCGCAGCTCGCGGCGCCGACGCGCTTTCAGCGCATCGTCACCGACCCGCCCATCACGTTGATCGTGTCCGTGCCCTACGTGTGGCTGGCCGCCTTCCTGGTCCCGCTGGCCTGGGGGCTCCACGTGATCTCGATCCGCCAGCTCCGCCGCCCGGGCTGACCGCCGGGCGTCCTCGCTCGGGTTACCGGCTGGGCGCGGCGGGGGGAGCGGGAGCGGCCGGAGCGGGTGCGGCTGGCGCGGGTGCGGCTGGCGCGGGCGCGGCTGGCCCCGGGGCGCCCGGCGGCACGACGTCGACGACCTTCAGCTCGAACACGAGCGTCTTGCCGGCCAGCGGATGGTTGAGGTCCAGCACCACGCTCGCGTCCTTGACCTCCTTCACCGTGACCTGCCGCGCCTGTCCGGCCGGATTGCGCGCGAGGAGCCGCGTGCCCACCACGAGCGTGCCCTCGGGCAGCATGGTCTTCGGCACCTCGGTCTGGGCGGCCGGGTCGACGGCGCCGTAGGCCTCCTCGGGCCCGAGCGTGACCTTCTTCTCCTGCCCGGCGTGGAGGCCCTTGAGCTCCTTCTCGAGCCCGGGAAGGATCTGCTGCTGGCCGTGCGTGTAGCGGAGCGGCTCGCGCTCCTTGGTCGAGTCGAGGACGGCCCCCGCGGTGTCCTTGAGCGTGTACTCGATCCGTACCGTGGACCCCTCCTCGATGGTCGGGGTCGCGGCGGTCGGCGCGGCCGGCCGTGTCTCGGCGGCGGGCGGCGTGGCGGGTCGATCCTGGGCGGCGATCTCCGGCGCGCCGAGGAACGCGGCGCCGAGGAGCGCGGCGCCGAGGACGACCCACGGCGATGCGACGGCGGTCCGGGTGCGTGCGGTCATCGTGCTCATGCCGCCATGCTATCCTACGAATGGAGGCGCAGCCACGAGTCGCCCCGGTGGCGTCGCCGCCTCCCTTCCTAGACCATGGCCGAAGACAGCACGCGCCGACTGCTCAAGGTTCTCGGGATGTCGGTCACCGACTTCGAGGATGCGGTCGAGGCCGGTGACGTTGCCAGCGCGCGCAAGGCCGAGGCCGAGATGCGCCCCGCGCTCCAGGAGCTGATCGCGCTGGTCGAGGGCCTCTCGGAGCGCGCCGCCAGGCTGCCGTAGCCGTTCCCCGCGTGGCCGCTCGGCCCCTTCCGCGACGCCTCCGGCACGACCCTGACGCTTTCCGCGCCGCCCCGGCGCATCGTCTCCCTCGTCCCCAGCATCACCGAGACGCTCTTCGCCCTCGGGGCGGGGGACGACGTCGTCGGCTGCACGATCTACTGCCGCGAGCCCGCGGACGGCGTGGCCACCAAGACCCGCGTCGGCGGCGAGAAGAACCCGCGGCTCGACGTGATCCGAGACCTTGGCGCCGACCTCGTCGTCGCCAACGTGGAGGAGAACGTGCGTGAGCACGTGGAGACCCTGCGCGGCTGGGGTGTGCCGGTGTACGTCTGCTATCCGCGCACGGTGGCCGAGGGCATCCGCCTCGTCCGCGACCTCGGCGAGGTCACGGCGCGGGCAGGCCGGGGCGCGGAGCTGGCCGGGGAGCTCACCGCCGCCCTCGACGCGGTGCGCGCGGCTTCGGCTGCGCGGCGGGCGAGGGTCTTCTGTCCCATCTGGCGCCAGCCCTACATGACCATCAACAGGGATACCTACGTGCACGACGTGTTCGCCGAGTGCGGCGCCGACAACGTCTTCGCGGAGCGCGCCGAGCGATACCCGGTGGTGGAGCTGTCGGCGGTGGCCGCGGCGGCCCCGGACGTGATCGTTCTCCCGGATGAGCCCTACCGCTTCCGCCGCGCGCACCTCGCCGACTTCGCGCCGCACGCGGCGATCCCTGCGATCAGGGACGGCCGCGTGCACTTCGTCGACGGCAAGCTCCTCACCTGGTACGGCCCGCGGATCGCCGAGGCCCTCCGGGCGCTGCCCCCGCTCTTCCGGAGCTGAGCTGGCGCGCCGGCTCTACTCGACCTCCAGGATCATCTCGATCTCGACGGGAATGCCGGACGGCAGCTCGGCCATGCCCACCGCGGAGCGCGCGTGCCGGCCGTTCTCGCCGAAGACCGAGACCATGAGGTCGGAGAAGCCGTTCATGACCTTGGGCTGGTCGCCGAAGCCGTCCGCGGAGTTCACCATGCCGAGGACCTTCACCACGCGCTTCACGCGGTCGAGGCTCCCGAGGAGCGCGCGCGTGGAGCCGAGCAGGTTGATGCCGACCTCGCGCGCCGCCTTGTACCCGTCGTCGGTCGAGAGGTCGCGGCCGAGCTTGCCGCGCGGCATCGGCGTGCCCTCGGTGCGGATGGGGCCGTGCCCGGACAGGAACAGCAGGTTGCCCACGCGGACGCCGGGCACGTAGTTGCCCATCGGGGTGGGCGGCGGGGGCAGCGTGATGCCGAGCTCCTTGATCTTCGCTTCCGCGCTCATGGTGGTGCGGCTCCTCACGGCGGACATGGAAGTGCGAAGCGAGCCGTAGGCGAGCGGAGCGCATATGGAAATGCAGTGGAACTAACCGCAGCCCGTGGTTTAAGCGGAGCGCATATGGAAAGGGCAGTGGAACCACCCGCAGCCCGTGATTTGCCGAGCGCTGGAAATGCAGTGGAACCACCGCCGCCCGTGATTTGCCGGCAGCCCGTGGTTTGCCAAGCGCATAGGGGAAAGCAGTGGAACACCGCAGACGGTAGTGGCTCGCCGTACGCGGCGAGCCCGCAGGCCCGCTTACCGCTGGAAGGCCCAGTCGCCCGGGCCGGGTCCCACGAAGAAGAACGCGGGGCCGTCCTTGTCGGTGCGCCAGACGATCGCATCGACGTCGAGGGGACGGCCATGGGGCGGCCGGAACTTGAGACGGGCGGTGCTGCCGAGCGTCAGCGGCTCGTCGAGCTGGATCTTGGCGCCGACCGGGCTGAGGTTCACGGTCTGACGATCGTAGGTGCGCCCACCAGATTCCACGGTGACGGGCCACGTGACGCTGGACCTCGGATGTCTCCGCAGATCCGCTTCAGCCGCGTCCAGACTCATCTGTCACCTCCGGGGTTCGCCCGCTCATCCGCGTCGTGGGCGAGCGGGCCTCATCACACGATCGCGGGACTAAAGTGGCAAGATCGCTCAACGATGTCAAGAACCTTCGTACACTTATGGCCTGTTTTTCCGCCAGTTTCTGACCGGGACGCCCCCGCTCGAGTGGCGCGTCCGCCGCGCAAAGGTTGTAGGGGTTTTGCATGTACGCCGGGAAAGTACTTGATTCGGCGCGCATCGAGCGCAGGGGGCAAAATCTCCCCAAGGCCTCAGCTTGGAGGCCGGCCGAGCCCTGTGACAGAATGGCGAAGCGCCTCCATGAGCTCGCCCGTCACGCCCTCTCCCGCCGCCACGCTGGTCCTGCTGCGCGATCGGCCGGGCGCGCGCATCGAGACGCTCCTGATCCAGCGCCACTCCCGGAGCAAGTTCGCGGCGGGCGATCACGTCTTCGCCGGAGGCAAGATCGAGACGGACGACGTGCCGCCCGATGCCGAGCGCTTCTGCGTGGGGCTCCGGCCCGCCGACGCGGCCGCGCGTCTGGGTGGCACCCTCGGTCCGCGCGAGGCGCTCGGCTACTGGGTGGGCGCCATTCGCGAGGCGTTCGAGGAGGTGGGGCTGCTGCTCGCCTATACCGGCCCCGGCCGCCTCGTCCGCTTCGACGCCGACAATCGTGAGCGGTTCGCCGCGCACCGCACGGCGTGCCAGCGGTCGAACCAGGCGTTCTTCGAGATGCTCCGCGCCGAGTCCCTCACGCTCGCCACCGACCGCCTCGCCTACTTCGCGCACTGGATCACGCCGGAGGAGAACCCGATCCGCTTCGACACACGGTTCTTCGCCGCGGAGGCCCCCACCGGCCAGGAAGCGGAGGCGGACGGGACCGAGATCGTCGGCACGCGCTGGCTGACCCCGGACGAGGCCTTCCAGGCCCTGGCCCGGAAGGAGATCTCGCTCCGCACGCCCACGCAGAAGAACCTCCAGCTCCTCACGGGCGCGGGATCGGCGGCCGACCTGGTCGCGCGGCTCCGCGAGCGCACCGTCTCCACCATCCGCCCGCGCGTCCTCACCGTCGACGGCAAGCCCGTTCCCGTCTTGCCGGGCGACCCGCGCTGGTACTGATCTCTCGCCCCGGCTCGGGGTGTCCTTCCGCCCGATCTCCCTCGCTCAGCCCGCGTCGTCGAACGCAGCCTCGTAGCGGACCAGGCCGCGCGCGCCGCCGAGGGCGCCCGCCTCGAGCTCCGTCACCATGAAGACCTCGGGCGGCACCGGCCAGCGGCAGGAGAGCCCACGCGGCGCGGCGGGGACGAAGCCGAAGCGCGGGTAGTAGTCCGGATGCCCGAGGACGACGACCACGCGGCGTCCCATCCGGCGGCACGCCTCGAGGCCCGCGCGCACGAGATCGCCGCCAACGCCGGCGCGCTGATGCGCGGGCGCGACGGCCATGGGGCCGAGCGCCATGGCGCGGGGCGCCGAGCCGGGCGATCCGATCTCGACGGGGCTGAAGAGAATGTGGCCGACGACGCCGTCCTCGGCGACGGCCACGAGGGACACCAGCGGCGACACGCGGGCGCGGAGGCGCTCGACGAGGTCCGCCTCGGCCGGGCGCCCGAAGGCGGCGGCGACGACGGCCCGGACGGCGCGCTCGTCGCCAGCCGCCTCGGGCCGGATCACGGCACGAGGACGATCTTCCCGAACTGCTTGCCCTCCGCGAGCTTCTGCTGGGCGGCGACGCCCTCGGCCAGCGGCATCACCGAGTCCACGATGCCGCGGAGCCGGCCGCGGAAGAGCTGGGACATCACGGTGGCGAACTCCGCGTTGGTGGCCATGGTCGATCCGATGATGGAGATCTGCTTCCAGAAGACCTGGCGCACGTCGGTCTCGCAGATGGGCCCCGACGTGCCGCCGCAGGTGACGAGGCGGCCGCCCTTGGCGAGCGAGCGGATCGACCCCGGCCACGTGGCCGCGCCCACGTTCTCCAGCACCACGTCGACGCCCCGCCGCCCCGTCTTCTGGCCGATGGCGCGGACCCAGTCCTCCTTCGCGTAGTTGATGCCCTCGTCGGCGCCCAGCTCGCGCGCGCGGGCGAGCTTGTCGTCGCTGGACGACGTCACCCACACGCGGGCCCCGCAGAGCTTGCCGATCTGCACCGCCGTCGACGAGACGCCGCCGCCGACCCCGATGATCAGCAGGTCCTCGCCCGCCCGCAGGCGCGCCTGCGTCACGAGCATGCGCCACGCCGTCATGTCGACGAGGATGAAGGCCGCCGCCTCCTCGAAGCCGAGGCCGTCGGGCAGGGGGACCACCTTGTCGGCGGCGACCTTGACGTACTCCGCGAGGCCGCCATGGGCGTGCTCGCCGAGGATCCCGTACTGGAGGCAGAGGCTCGTCTCGCCCTTCGTGCAGAACTCGCAGCGGCCGCAGTGGAGGTTCGGGTTCACCGCCACCCGCTCGCCGACCGTCCGGCCCGTCACGCCCGCGCCGACCGCCGCGATCTCGCCCGCGATGTCGCAGCCGGACCAGAACGGGAGCGGCAGCTTGAGCCCGGGGAGCCCCTCGCGGACGAAGAGGTCCAGGTGGTTGAGCGCGCACGCCCGGACCTTCACGAGGACGTCGCCGTCGCCGATCTTGGGATCGGGCACGTCCATGTAGCGCAGCGTGTCGAGCCCGCCATGCTCGGAGAACGCGAGAGCCTTCATGGGCCGCTACCTCCCTCCGTAGTCGGCGCGCCGGCGCTCGGCCGCCGCGCGCATGCCGGCCTTGCGGTCCTCGGACAGGAGCACGCCGGCGGCGGAGTCGGCCTCGAGGGCGAGCCAGGCGTCGCGGTCGCGCCAGTAGGTGCCGTTGATCGACCGCTTGGCCGCCTGCACGGCGAGCGGCGCGTTGGCCGCGATCTCCTCGGCCAGCTCGGCGGCGCGGGCGGGGAGCTCGCCGGCGGGGTGGACGGCGTTGACGAGGCCGATGCGGAGGGCCTCGGCGGCGTCGATGCGCCGCGCGGAATAGATCAGCTCCTTGGCCTTGCCGATGCCGATGGTGCGGGGCAGCCGCTGCGTGCCGCCCATGTCGGGGACGATCCCGATCTGGACCTCGGGGATCGAGAACACGGTGCCCTCGGCGGCGAGGCGCACGTCGCAGCAGAGCGCCAGCTCCATGCCGCCGCCCACGCAGACGCGCTGGATGGCGGCGATGACGGGCACGCGGCAGGACTCCAGACGCGAGAAGCACGCCTGCAGGTGAGCGAGGTGCCGGCGGACGAGGGGCAACGCGCGCGCGGGCGACTCGTCGAGGCCGAGGCCGGACAGCGTCGAGCCCGCCTTCACGTCGAGGCCGGCGCAGAAGGCGCCGCCGGCGCCGGTGAGGATGGCCACCCGCACATCGGGCGCGTCGTCCACGGCCTCGGCGGCGGCCTGGAGCCCGTGCCACATCTCCACGTCGAGCGCGTTGAGGCGCTCGGGCTTGTTGAGCGTGATGGTGGCCACGGGGCCCTTGAGGTCGAGTTGGACCTTGGCGGTCATCGGGCTCCTCACGCGGGGTCTCGGTGTCATGGTCGGTCGTTCCGCTGTTTCCACTGCTTTCCATATTCGCTCGCCTCGCCTTCGGCTCGGCTCGCAAAGCCACGCTCGCGCCCGCCGGGTTGGCCGTTCATGCGCGCGATCAGCGCGGGGAGGCGGGGGTCGTCCTGGCCGGGCTGGTAGGGCTGGTAGAGGCCGGTGCGGTCGAGGAGGCCGTCGTAGCGCTCCTGGAGCCGATCGGCCAGGGTGTCGTAGGTGGCGGTCACCGCGTAGGTGTCGAGCATCTCGTCGGTGATGAGGTCGGCCATGCCCGACCAGTCGCCCTCGACCGACTTGCGGTGGAGCCGGGTCGTGACCTCTTCCCAGCCGTGGCAGGCGAGCACGGGCTGATACGTGCGCGTGGAGCCGTAGAAGGCGATCTGCTGCTTGACCATGCGCGCCTGGCGCTCCCGCTCCGCGGGCGTGTCGCCCACCACCACGAAGCTCGACGTGGCGAACGTGAAGTCCGCGCGCGAGCGGCCCGACCGGCGCAGGCCCTCCTCGACGGCAGGGTGCACCACCTCGCGCAGGTACTTCGGGCTGTTGAACGGATGCACGTGGAGGCCGTCGCACAGCTCGCCCGCCACCCGGCACATGTACGGGTTCACCGCCGCGATGTAGATGGGGATGCGCGGATGGTCGATGGGGCCGGGGTTGAAGAACGGCGTCATGACGTCGAACGTGTAGAACTGCCCCTTCACGTCGAGCTTGGCGCCGGTCTGCCAGCAGCTCCAGATGGCGCGGATGGCCCGGATGGCCTCGGCCATCTTCGGCCCCGGGGACTCGAACTTCACGGAGAACCGGCGCTCGTTGTGGGCCTTCACCTGGGTGCCGAGCCCGAGGATGAAGCGGCCGCCCGAGGCCTTCTGGAGGTCCCACGCGATGTGCGCGGTGATCATGGGGCTGCGCGAGAACACCGTGGCGATGTTCGTGCCGAGCTTGATCGAGGACGTGGTGCTCGCGGCCACGGCCAGGGGCAGGTAGGGATCGTGCTGGGTCTCCGACGACCAGAGGCAGTCGTAGCCCATGGCCTCGACCTTGCGCGCGTAGTCCGGGATCGACTTGAGGTCGTGGGTGAGCATGCCGACGTCGAGCTTCACGGGCGCGGTCTCCTTTGGGCGGCGGAGTGGGGCGGCGCGTCGAGGATACGCGAGGGCAGCCCTCGCCGGCAACCGCGGGACAGCCTAGTCAGCCTCGCGCATCAGACTGATGCCGAGCGGTGGGATTGTAGAGGCCCGTGCTGGTTACCGTACCCTGCGAGGGTCATGAGCCGGCGGCGAGGCGGCGCGCCGCGTCCTCGGTGGCGGCGTCGGCGGGGAAGAAGCACTCCACCCGCAGCTCGTGCAGCGTGATGTCGTACGGCGTCCCGAGGCTGGCCAGCGTCGTGAAGAAGCTGAGCGCAACGTCGTCGCGAGAGAGCTCGATGGCGAGGAACGGCGACGTTGACGCGTCGAGATCGAGCGTGCGCCACTGGCGCGGCACGTCGGGGTACGACAGGAGCTCCTCGAGGAGCAGGCGCGTCTCGTCCGCGCCCGTGCGCAGGAGGTCCCGGTGCAGCCACTGGATGAGCGCGGCCGCGGTGGCCGCCCAGTTCACGATGTACGGGCGCAGGCCGTCGGGATGGTACGTGAGCCGCATCGCGTTCGGGATCCCGAGCGCGGCGGTGGCCGCGGGATCGAGGAAGAGGCCCATCACGCGGCCCGCGGCCTCGTTGGTCATGAGGATGTTCCAGTGACGGTCGAGGACGAGGGCGGGGTAGGGCTCCTGCTGGCGCAGCATGAAGTCCAGCGCGCGGCGCACCTGCGACATCTCGGGAGCGTCGAGGGGGCGCTCGCGGTACATCGGCGCGAAGCCCGCCGCGGTCAGGACCTCGTTCCGCGCCCGCGGCGGCACGTCGAGGACGCGGCACAGGAGGAGCGCCATCTCGCGGCTCGGACGGGCGCGCCCCGTCTCCAGGAACGAGAGGTGGCGCGCGGAGATCTCGGCCTCGAGCGACAGGTCGAGCTGGCTCATCCGGCGCCGCTCGCGCCACTGGCGGAGGAGCTGCCCGACGGCCCCGCCCGTCGTCCGCGTTTCGCCGCGCGCCCGCTGCATGGCGCGCAGTCTACACCTGCGCCCGCGCGCCGCCATTACCTCGGAGGTAGGCCGGCCCGCGCTTCCCTCAGAGGTCATTGAATTCGCCGCGGACCGGGGTCAGTATCTCGGCACAGCGTCGTCATCTCCACGCCGGAGGCGTTGATCCGTGAGCGTGCTCAACCCCGACGAGATCACCCGGCTGCTCGAGGGCACACTGGGTGCCCTCCTCGGCATCCGATGCGTGGAGGCGACCCGTGAACGGGTGGTCGCCGAGCTGACGATCCGCGACGAGCTGCGCACCAACGGGGGCGCGCTCCACGGCGGGACGCTGATGGCCTTCGCCGACACGATGGGCGCGGTGGCCACCGTACTCAACCTGCCCGAGGGCGCCGGCACCACCACGCTCGAGTCGAAGACCAACTTCTTCGCGGCGGGCCGGAACGGGGTCGTGCGTGCGGAGTCGACGCCGCTCCACCGCGGCAAGCGGACCATGGTGTGGCAGACACGCCTCACCGACGAGTCCGGACGCCTGCTCTCGCTCACGATCCAGACGCAGATGGTGCTGGCCTGACGAGAGAGCCCGCGAAGCCCGGGCGCCCGGCTCGCAAGGCGTGGGAGAGGACAACCGTCTTGCCGTTGCCCGAAAATCGCGGCAACTTTGGCGCCGCGAGCCGCCAGGAGCTCGAGGAGGTGACCGCCGTCCACGAGGGACACGCCACGGAGCTGGAGTCGGCGCGGCAGCGGCTGTTGCTCCTCGACCTCCGGCCCGAGCAGGTGCAGGCGCTGGGGAGCGCGAGCCAGGTGGTGTCGACGATCGTCGTGCCCGCGCCGATCGACGGCGTGATCACCGGCCGCACAGTCAATCTCGGCCAGGTCGTGAGCCTAGGACAGGAGCTCCTCGTTGTCACCGACCTCTCCGAGGTCTAGGTGGTCGGGGACCTCTACGAGCAGGACTTCGAGGCCGTCCAGGTCGGCTCGGAGGCGACGATCACCGCGCCGGCGTACCCGGGCCTGACCCTGCGGGGGCGCGTGACCTATATCGACCCGCGCGTCGACGCCGAGAGCCTGCGGAACGCGCCGTCCGGGTAAGTCGATGGCCACGGCCGGGATCGCGTCTCGGCTCCTGCTGTTGACGCTCCCGGCGTGACTTCGAGAGAGTCTGTCGGAGCCCTGCGCCTAGCTTGAGCTCCAGGAAAATGGCGCGAAGTGGCCGTTGTTCTTGCCCGTCGTATCGTCCCAATTGATCCCGAAGGCGTGCATGTGGCCCCGCGAGGCCTTCGCGAGCGCGAGGCGCGTCGCGGCGGGGTGCGCAACGTTGTCGAGATAGATCGGCTCGGTCGGACTCGCGCCTGGGATGCCCTCGACGGCGATGTCGAGCATGCCCGCGATCGACACCGCCCGGCGCATGCCGTCCCCGCTCGATGCGGATCGGCTTCGCCTCGACCCCGGCGAACGTGCCGACGAGCGGGCCGACGGCGGCCATGGGACCGCCGCCCTGTCCGCTGCCAATCGCGGTCAGCGCCTCGCGCTGCGCCGGCGTCGCCCTGTCGTCCACGATCAGCCCGACTGTCCAGTTCCCGGCGATCATCGGCCCCGGGGTGTGGAGCAGCACCGCGAAGCTCAGGCCGTCGAGCGCGGTCGAGCCGTACGAGCCGCGCTCGACGTGAAACACGAGGCCGGCGTCGCAATACCCCTGGGTCGGCCGCGCGGCGAGGCCCGAGGTGGGACACGGGCAAACGGAGTCACAGCTGCAAGCCTCGAAGTAGTCACCGCTGATCTTCCAGGTGGGACTCGCCATGACGATCCTCCTCTGTGACCGGGTGCAGTCACATCGCGTGACCGCCCCGGAGTGCGGTCACGAGATCCGGACGCAAGGCCACCGCCACGCCGAGGAGCAGGAACGCTGCCCCGGTGGCGCGCGCGATCCATTCTCCCCGCGGCAGCAGCTTCTCCGCCGCCACCACCGCAGTGATGAGCAGCACCCAGGCGAGGCCCATCGCGCCCGCGGCCACGAGGACCACCATGAGCGCCCAGCAGCATCCGAGACAATACATCGCGTGGGCCCAGCCGAGGGCAAGACTGCCCCGGAGCCCCGCGCGCCAGTGGCCGAGCAGGAACCCCAGCGGGCTCCGGCACACGCGCAGGCACGACTGCTTGAGAGGCGATAGCTGGAACATCCCCGCGGCGACCAGGATGCCGGCGACGCCGTAGGCAAAGGCGCGCGGGGAGAGCGCCATCAGGCCGGTGTGGGCGAGGTACACCGGAACCCCGGACGCCGCCCACACCGCGAGGTACACGAGCGTGAACACCGCGACGGGCACGCCCCTCGTCGGTGTCGCGGCATCGCCCCGCTGCGTCGCGCCGTACAGGCCGATCATCGGGAGCGCGCTCGGGAGCATCATCGCCGTCATCATGACGCCCCAGCTCGCGACGAAGGCGATCCCGTCGGCCACCGTCAGCGGCATGAACATGGTCATCATCATGTCGGGGGCCCAGAGGCTCGACCGGATGACGTCGGCCCAGGCCACCGCGGCGATCAGGAGCAGACCGATCGAGGTGACGATCGCGGTCCGATCACGGGCGGCATCGAGGGACTCGTGGGGCGCCGGCATCCGACGAGCGGAGGGACCCATGGGCGCAGTCTACGCGGGGCGCGGAGGCAGAACAACGGCGCGGCGGGGAGCCGAGGAGAAGGTTCAGGGCGAGGCAGGCGATCATTGGATCGTCCTGGTGCTGCTCAGTTTGCGAACCGCCCGGGCGGTAATCAGTAGCGCTCGGGCAGCGCGGTCCCCGTGTAGTAGGTCGAGGCGACGTCGCGGCCGGCGATACCCTGCGTGCCCTTGTACGCGTGCACGGCGGGGGCGAGGGGCCGGCGGCCGTCCAGCATGAGCCAGAGCCGGAGCAGGTGCCGCTTCCGCGCGGGATCGGGGCCGTCCTCGAACGCCGTGCGGTTGTGAAGCATCGTGCAGTTGTTGAAGAAGATGACCTCGCCGCGCCCGAGCGTGAACTCGAGCTTGACGTCGGCGCGGCGCGACACCTCCTCGAACGCGTCCAGCGCCGCGAGCTCGCGCTCGGTGAACGGCTGGCCGAGATCCTTGGCCGCCATCTCGATGTACGCGCGCAGGAACACCACGCTGAGCTCGCCTTCCCACTCGGACAGGACGGGCACCGGCGCGGCCGTGATCGGCGGCTCCCCGGGCAGCTCCTCGCCGCGGCGGTGGTACCGGAACCCGGCGAAGAGCGGCTCGAGCAGGTCGGGTCGCGTGGCGAGAATCTCGTTGTACACGGTGTGGGCGCTCGCGTAGCCGCTCACGCCCCCGCGCATCGCCGGCTCGAGGCAGGCCATCCCGATCACGTCGCAGCGGTCGGTGTGCAGCGTCAGCTCGCGGCTGTTCCGATACGCGCGCTCGCGGCGGTCCTGGCCGCCCACGTCGGTGACGTGGCCGATGCGGTCGCCCATCGAGCTCTGGGACACCGCCCGGCCGATGTGCGCGCCCAGGCCCCAGAAGATGGCGGTGAGCCGCTCCGGGGAGTAGCCGTCGAGGCCGCGCAGGACGACGAAGCCACGGCCGCCGAGCACCTCGTCGCGCCAGGCCGCCACGTCGGGGGCGAGGTCGCCGAGCGCGAAGTCCGCGGCGGACATCTCCTCGGGCGGGCGCCGGTCTGCGCCGGCGGCGGCGAGCGCGCGGTCGAGGCCGGCGCGCTGGACGGGCGTGAGCGTCACCGAGTAGGCGTCGGGCCCGGCGAAGTCGGCGGGGCGCCACGCGCTCGGGCCGGTCACGGGGATGCGGGTCGCGATCATGACGGGGCCTCCGTCGTCCGGCGGGTCACACCATCGGCCAGCGCGAGCGCGGGAACGCCACGCCGGTCCGCGCGAGCAGGCGCTCGCCGATCTCCTGCACCTTCGCGTACAGGCGTCCCTCGTCCACGAAGGACTGCCGGTGGGCGTCGACCACGACCCGTCCATCGACCACGACGGTGTGGATGCTGCGGCCGTCCGCGTTGTAGACGAGGTTGTTGACGGGGTTCCAGAGGGCCTGCCACTCCGGCCGCTGGGTGTCGAACAGCACGAGGTCCGCGCGCTTGCCCACCTCGATCGAGCCCAGGTCCTCGCCCACGCCGAGCGCTTCCGCCCCCGTCCGCGTGGCCATCTCCAGCGCGGCCTCCGCGGGCACCTGGCGCATGTCCTGGCGCGCGTCCTTGTACTGGATCGCCGCCATGTTCATGGTGCGCACCATGTCGAGGTGGTTCGAGTTGTTCGGCGAGTCGCACCCGAGGGCCACCTTCACGCCGGCGGCGAGCAGCTCCGGCATGCGGCCGTTCTCCGGCACGCCGCGCGCGCCCTTGGCCGCGGTCACCGGGCACATCGCCACCGTGGCCCCGGTGCGCGCCATGCACGCGATCTCCGCGTCGTCCACGCCCAGCGCGTGGGCCAGGCAGACGTTCGGGCCGAGCACGCCGATCGACTCCAGGTACTCGGTGGGCGTCCGGCCGTGGCGCGCCTGGGAGTCGGCGCGGGCCTTCGCCCCGCTGCCGTGGTGCAGGGTGAGGCTCGTCCCGTGCTGGTCGACCACGCGCTTGAGGCCCTGCAGCAGCTCCGCCGTGCACGTCTCGGGCGAGAACGGCATGGCCCACGCGCGGATCCGGCCGTCGAGGCGCCCGTGCCACTTGCCGATGAACGCATCCGAGCGCGCGATGGCGTCCTTCGTGGCGTGGCGGGGCAGGGTGAACGGGGCGTCGAGGTCGGTCACGCACTCGCCCAGGATGACGCGGATGCCCGCGTCGGTGTACGCCTGCAGGCACGCGTCGGGGAACTTCGTGCTGCCCGGGTCCACGAAGCACACCGTGCCGTTCTTGACGAGCTCCACGAGGCCGAGGAGCGTGGAGTGGTACTCCTCCTCCTCGGTCATCGCCGTCTGGAGCTTGAAAACGTGCGCGAGGGGGCTGCCCACGTCGTCCGGGAAGATGCCGCGCACCACGTGCGCGTAGCTGATGTGCATGTGGCCGTTGACGAAGCCCGGGGTGACGACGAGGTGGCGCGCGTCGATCACCCGGTCGGCGCGGACGCCGGCGAGGTCCGCGGCCTTGCCGACCTGACGGATGCGGCCGCCCTCCACGACGATCGCGGCGTCCTGGATGATCCGCCGGTCGTGGTCGACGGTGATGGCGTACCGCGCGTGGTCGATCTTGAGGCTCTGGTCGGGCATGGCGGGGGACGGCCTCCTGGCGCTGGGGTGCGGAGAGCATGGCATCCCCGCGGGCCGCGCGCAAGACGCGCGCCGGCGGCCGCGGCGCGCGATCGGGCCGCCGCGGCGCGCGCGGCCGCGGTATGCTACCCGACGCGGAGCGGCCCGCACAGGCGCTCACCGCCCAAGGAGGCCGGTCATGTTCTTCGAGCTGCGGCAGTACCACATCCGTCCCGGGCAGCAGGCGAGCTGGGTGAAGTGCATGGAGGAGGAGATCATCCCGTTCCAGGTGAAGATGGGCATGGTGATCCTCGGCAGCTTCGTCGGAGAGGAGGACGCGAGCGTCTACGTGTGGATCCGCCGGTTCGAGAGCGAGCCCGAGCGCAAGCGCCTCTACGACGCCGTGTACCAGAGCGACTACTGGAAGAACGAGATCGCGCCGCGGGTCGGGACGATGATCGACCGCGAGCAGATCAAGGTCACCCGGCTGACGGCCACGCCGCACTCCGTCATCCAGTAGCCGCGCCGACGCCCGCTCAAGGAGGCTTCTCATGGATGCGAACGACAAGAAGACCGCGCTGCGCATGATCCCCTACGGCCTCTACGTGCTCACCGCCGAGAGCAAGAGCGGCACCGCCGCGGCCACCGTGAACTGGGTGACGCAGGTGTCCTTCGTTCCCGCGCTGGTCGCGGTGGGCGTGAAGGCCGACTCGGGGGCGCACGGCATCATCAAGGAGTCGGGATCCTTCGCCCTCAACGTGCTCGGCAAGGGCCAGCAGGCCCTCGCGTACACGTTCTTCAAGCCCGCCGACCGCCAGGGCTCGACGATCTCGGGCGAGGCGTTTCGCGCGGGGGCGACCGGCTCGCCCATCCTCGCGAGCACGCCCGCCTACGTCGAGTGCCGGCTGGTGGAGACGGTCGAGAAGGGCGATCACTCCGTGTTCATCGGCGAGGTGGTGGAGGCCGGCGTGGCCAAGGCCCCCGAGGGCCGCGCCGACGACGCGACGCTCTGGCTCAAGGACCTGGGCGACAAGGTCTTCTACGGCGGGTAGGGACCACCTCGGCCGCGGCGCGGCCCGGGGGCGCCGGACGGCTCTCCCGGGCCGCCGCTCACGCGCGGTCGCGGGCAAGCGCGCGCGCCTCGCCCGGCAGACCGCTCTCACGCGTACATCGGCTGGGCGTCCACGAGGCGCAGCCAGCCACGGACCACCCGGTAGACGAACCACAGGCCGACCACGGCGAGGGGCAGCCACGCGATGATCATCCCGATGCCGAGCGTGGCCACGACGAAGGCCATGCAGACGCCGGCCCAGAGCAGGCCGAACCAGAACGTGCGGATCTGCCAGCGGAAGTGGGAGTCGAGCCAGGTGCCGCGCGCCTCGCTCCGCTTCACGTAGTTCAGGATCACGGCGATGATCGACGGCCACCCGGTCAGGAACGCGCCGACGATGGTGGCCGCGCCGATGATGCCGGTGAGGAGGCTCAGCGCGTGAAGCGCGTAGATCGCGTGCGTGAGCGTGACGAGCGACGGGTTCGGCGCGGCGGGGACGCTCACGGCCGGGCCACCGGCGGCGGCGGGGCCGCCGCGCTCATGCCCCCGCGCGCGCCTTCCGGAACGCGCGCTCGAAGCCGGGGAGCGCGCGCGCCACGGTGTCGCGCGTCACGGTGAGGGAGATGCGCATGTGCCCCGACATGCCGAAGCCCGAGCCGGGCACGGTGAGCACGTTCTCCTCGGCGAGCATCCGCACGAACGCCACGTCATCCGGGATGGGCGTGCGCGGGAACACGTAGAAGGCGCCGCTCGGCTTCACGCACTCGTAGCCGATCCGGGTGAGGCCCTCGTACATGAGGTCGCGCTTGTCCCGGTACGGCGCGACGTCGATCACCTGGTCCCCCACCTCGGCCACCACCCACTGCCAGAGCGCGGGGGCGTTGACGAACCCGAGCACCCGGCTCGTGAACGTGCACGCCTCGAAGATCTCGGCCGCCTCCGGCATGCGCGGCGAGAACGCGAGGTAGCCGATCCGCTCGCCGGGAATGGCGAGCGACTTCGACCACGAGGTGGCGATGATGGCTCGGGTCACGAGCGGCGGCACCTCCGGCGGCATCACGTCGTCGAACACGAGGGCCCGGTACGGCTCGTCGCTGATCAGCACGATCGGGCGCCCGACCCGCGCGAGGAGCGCCTCGATCTCCTCGAACGCGGACGCCGGGTAGATCACGCCGCTCGGGTTGTTGGGCGAGTTGACGAGGATGGCCTTCGTCCGCGGGGTGATCGCGGCCTCGATCCGGGCCACGTCGGGCGTCAGGTCGGCCCGGGGCGGCACGACGACGAGCCGGCCCCCGTGGTTCTCCGCGTAGTACACGTACTCGACGAAGAACGGCGCGACGGTGATGACCTCGTCGCCGGGGTCGAGAAGCGCCTTGAGCACGATGTTCAGCGCCGCGCCCGCGCCCACCGTCATGATCACGTGGCCCGCCGTGTACGGCAGCCCGGTGGCCACGCTCAGCCGTCGCGCCACCGCCTCGCGCACCGCGACGTGGCCCGCGTTCGGCATGTAGGCGTGCAGGTGGCGCTCGGGGCTGTCGAGCACCCGCCGGGCGGCGGCGAGCACGGCGGGCGGCGGCTCGATCTCCGGGTTGCCCAGCGTGAAGTCGAAGACCTTGTCCGCGCCGCGCTCCTGCTTCAGGCGGGCGCCCTCCTCGAACATGCGGCGGATCCAGGATGCCTTCTTGAGGTTCTCGCTGACGGCGCCGGCGATGATCATTGCCGAAGTATAGGCCACGATCGCGCTCCGCGGCGGCCGTGGCTCGCCGTGGGCCGCGCCGCGCCGGGCGCCGCGGGGAACATGGCGCCGGTACAATCGACGCATGGTGCCCTTGCTCGAGGCGCGAGCGCTGGCCAAGCGGCTGGGCGGCCGGCGGGTCGTCGACGGCGTGGACCTCGTGTGCCGCGCGGGCGAGATCCACGGCCTCCTCGGGCCCAACGGCGCGGGGAAGACCACGACCCTGCGCATGCTCTACGGCTTCCTGACCCCGGACGAGGGCGAGATCCGATTCGAGGGTCAGGCCGTCGGCCGGCACCTGGCGCGCGTCAAGCGCCACGTGGGGGTGTCCACCCAGGAGGACACCCTCGACGTGGACTTCACGGTGCGGCAGAACCTCGAGATCGCCGCCGAGTACTTCCGGCCCCGGCCCGCGCGCCTGCGCGAGCGCGTGGAGGAGCTGATGGCCCGGTTCGCCCTGGCGCAGTACGCGCGCCACCGGCCGGAGGAGCTGTCGGGCGGGTACCGGCGACGGCTCATGCTGGCGCGCTCGATCGTGCACCGGCCGCGGCTGCTCTTCCTGGACGAGCCCACCACCGGGCTCGATCCGCAGGCGCGCGTGGGCGTGTGGGAGCTGGTCGACGGGCTTCGCGCCGACGGGCTCGGCATCGTCCTCACCACGCACTACATGGACGAGGCGGAGCGGCTGAGCGACGTGCTCACCGTGCTGGCCCGCGGCCGCGTGGTCGCCAACGGCACGCCGAAGAGCGTGCTCGGCGACCTCGTGGGCGAGCACGTCGTGGTCGTGGACGCCCAGGCCGCGGCGGCCGGCGGCCTTCCGGCGTGGCTGGCCCGCCACGGCCGCCCCGATCCCGCCAACGTGCTCGGGGCGTGGCACCTGCCGCTCTCCGGCGAGGCCCTGGGCGACTTCGCGCGCGCGTTCCCGGACCTCCGCTACGAGGTGCGGCTGCCGACGCTCGACGACCTGTTCCTCAAGCGGGCGCTGGACCCATGCTGACCGCGGGCGACGCGCCCGCGCGCCCGTCGCCGCTGCCCGGCTGGCTCACGGCGGCGTTCGACTGGCAGAGCCGGGCGGTGGTCCGCCGCCACATGAGCGTGTACCTCCGGAACTGGCACACCGCGTTCCTGCCGCCCGCGGTGGAGCCGGTCACGATGCTGCTCGCCTTCGGCCTCGGGCTCGGCGGCTACGTCGACCGCGTGCCGTGGCAGGGCGAGCGCATCGACTACCTGAGCTTCGTGGCCCCCGGGCTCCTCGCGTACGCCACGTACATGTCGGCGGTGTTCCAGTCCCTCTACGGCGCCTTCATCCGGATGCGGTACCAGAAGACCTGGGAAGGCCAGCTCACGACGCAGGTCGAGCTCCGGCACGTGGTGTGGGGCGAGGTGCTGTGGGCCGCGCTGCTCGCGACCAGCTACGTCGCGATCGTCGCGATCGTGCTCACCGCGTTCACGGTGGCGGGCCTCGTGAGCCTGGATCTCGCCTGGCTCCCCGTCACGCTGCCCATCGCCTTCGTCGCGGCGTGCGCCTTCGGCGCCTTCGGGCTCCTCTTCACCGCGGTCATGCCGACGATCGACCACATGAACATCCCCGTGTTCCTCGTCGTCATCCCGATGGGCCTGCTCTCCGGCACGTACTTCCCCGATCCAGCATCCGGCGCTCGCCGCGCTGTCCCAGCTGAACCCCGTGTACCACCTGGCCCAGGGCTATCGCGGCCTGCTCCTCGGCGGCCCCGTGCTCGTCCACCTGGCGAGCCTGCTCGCGCTGTCGGCGGTGATCGTGTCCGTGCTCGTGCCGCTCGACCTGCGACTGCTCCGGCGGCGCGTGCTGGGGGACGAGTGAACCGCGCGCGCCGTAAGCTTCCAGCATGAGCACTGTGCTGACCGTGCTGACCCACGCGCGTGGGCGAGCCGGGGTGACGCTGATCGTGCTGTTCGCGATCTGCGTGACCACATCGGCCCTCGCCCAGCCCGCCACCAAGCCCGACGGCCCGCCCGCCACGAAGCCGGACCCCCGGCGACCTCCGAAGCCCGACGGCGTGCCGGCAGCGAAGCCCGATGCGTCGCCCGCGCCAAAGTCCGAGGAGCCGTCCGCGAAGCCGCCCGACGCGTCGTCCGCACGTCCCGTGGACGCGTTTCTCGATGCCGACCGCGTGATGGCGTCACTGAACCGCGCGCTCGCCTGGTACCGCCAGGCGCGCATCGTCATGCGCTCCATCGCGAGCATGGGGGTGTTCGCCCGCGCCGACGAGCAGACGGCCCTCCGGCTCCTCGGCCGCGCGTTCGACGCGGCACGGGCGGAGGCCGCGCTGATGGGCCGCGAGATGAGCGGTGCGGCCAGTCCGCAAGGACGCCGGGCCGAGGAGCGGGCGAAGCTACAGGCCAGCATCCGCACTGGCGAGGAACGGCTCGAGCGGCTCCGCGCCCGCCTCCGCGCCGCGCCTCCGCGCGAGCGGCGGGGGCTCGAGCAGGGGGCGGCGGCGGCCGCGAACACGCTCGAGCTGGAACGCGCGCGCCTCGAGTTCGTCACCCAGATGCAGGAACTCGATGCGTCGCTGGCCGGCTCGGACGACGACCTCGATCACCAGATCGCGGCGCTCCGGGAGTCGGTTCCCGAGCTGCGCACCGCCGATCCCCCCGCCGTGCCCGGAGCCGCGCTGAGCACCAGCGCGGGGACGTGGGTCCTCCTGCAGCGCTTGATCGGCTTGTGGCGCAGCCGGCGCAGTCTCGAGGAGCTGCGCGAGGCGACGATGGAGCTCGGGCGCGGGATCGACGAGGACATGAAATCTGTCCGCGCGACGGTCCGCCCCATCAACGCGCGCCTGCGGGCGCTCGCCAAGGACCCGGCAGAGGCGGGAGCCTCACTGGCCGACAGTACGCGACAGTTTCGCGAGCTGCTGGAGCGTCGGAAGGCCCTGGGCGCGGTGATCCTGCCGCTGCGCGAGCAGGCTGCCCTCGCCCGACGGTATGCCTCCGATCTGCAGGGCTGGAAGGAGGCGGTGGACCGCGAGTCTCGTCAGGCTCTCCAGGCCCTCGGCCTCGACCTGCTGGGCGTGGTCGCCGCGCTCGCCGTCGTGCTCATCGGCGGGGCCCTGTGGCGGATCGCCACGCTCCGGTACGTCACCGACCCCGCCCGCCGTCGTCTACTTGCTGACGGCGCGCAGCGTGGTCGTCGTGGTGGCGCTCGGCCTCGTGGTGGTGTTCCACTTCACGAGCGAGATCGCCGCCCTCGTGACCGTCCTCGGCTTCGCGGCAGCCGGCATCGCGTTCGCGCTCCAGAACGTCATCCTCGCCGTGGCTGGCTACTTCACCATGGTGGCGCCGAACGGCATCCGCGTGGGCGACCAGGTCAGCCTCCAGGGACCGTTCGGGTACGTACACGGCGAGGTGTCGGAGATCGGCCTGACGCGCGTCAAGCTCCGCGAGCTGGGGGGCGATCCCCTGCGGCCCACCGGCCGCGTGGTCGTCTTTCCGAACTCGGTGGTCTTCACGGGGACCTTCTTCAAGGAGCCGCCGGGAGGATCGCCGGCAGGGGACAACGTCAGGCCGACGCCGTGACGCGGAAGCGCCAGGGGTCGCCCGTGCCGGACGACGTGGCCGGCCACCGGATGGTGGAAGTGCTCATGCCGAGCACGAGGCACGAGCACCGGTCAGACATCCGACGGGCGAGCCCGGCGCCGCTGAGAGCGAAACCGGCGACTGCCGCATTGGCAGTCGCCGGTTGGAAACGCCGGGCGATGAGTCTTTGCGAGCGCTCTAGCGCCGGCGCCGGGCCACCCCCATGCCGACGAGCCCGAGGCCGACCAGCACCAGCGGCGCGGGGCCCGGCACCTGCGTCGTCGTCCCCGTGCCCGTGCCGTACAGCGAGAGATGGGAGAGATCCTTCCCTGCGTACATCTGCCACTCGCCGCAGATGTCCGCGCCCGCGGGCTTGTTGGCGATGGAGCAGCCGCCCTCCAGATCGAGATAGAAGTACGCCCACTTGGCCCCGTTGCCCGCGTCTTGGCCGTCCTTGATGACCAGCACCAGATCCTCGAAGTTCAGCGAATCCAGGTCGACGAACCAGTTGCCGGCGTTCGAATTGTCGCCCGTGTTCTGCAGGGCGCCGTTGTTCGAGCCGCTGCCGTCATCATCGCTCTTGTCGATCAGCGTCCACGTGCCGCCGAGCAGCGTGACTATCTCCCCTTCCGAGTCGTTGTTGCTGCCGGCGAGGCCGAGGCCGCAGCTGGTGGTCGTCTTCGCGCCGGTAATGAACGAGTCCGGGTCTGTCGTGTCAACCGTGCACGTGGCGGCCTGGCCGACAGCCGCCCAGCCCAGCATGGCCAGGCTGGCCACGAACCCGAACGTCATGCCCCTTTTCAGCAGTCCCATCTCTCCTATCCCCTTTTCTTCTTTTCGGTGTGACCGACGCAGGTGGCGTTCTCGGCCCGGCGGGGTGTAGGAGCAGGATGTGTGCCAGGGGTCTCTGCGCGACACATTTCGCAAACTTGTCGGGCAGCGTCGCAGTTCGGTCCGGGGCTCTGTAAAGGTCTTGGAACAGATGGAGGTCGGAACCAACGAATTGCGGGGCGGTCGATCTGGAAATGTGTTGCCCACTGTGGCGAGACCCGGATCGGAAGAAGGAATCCTTTCTCGCGACGGGTTCGACGCGCTTCGAGGCACACATGTGAGGAGGGCTCGATGGCTACAGACTGCGCCAGAGCTGGGCGGACGCCATGCGGGCGCCCTCGGCCATGGCCTTGAGCTTCTCCCACACGATCTCCGGCTCCACCTGGTTGTTGGAGCGCGCGAAGGTGCCGAAGCCGCAGTCGCTGCCCGCGAGCACGCGCTCGCGGCCCACGACCTCCGCGTAGCGCACGATGCGCTGGGCGACCAGCTCGGGATGCTCGATGAAGTTGGTCGTGGAGTCGACGACGCCGGGGATGAGGACCTTGTCCTCGGGGAGCTTGACCTCCTTGAAGACCACCCACTCGTGCTCGTGGCGCGGGTTGGCGCCCTCCAGCGAGAGGCCCTGCGGCCGCGCCCGCAGCACGATGCGGACGATCTCGCGGAGCGGGACGTCGCGGTGGTGGGGGCCCTCGTAGTTCCCCCAGCAGAGGTGAAGCCGCATCCGGTCGGGCGCGATGTCGCGGAGCGCGTGGTTGAGCGCCTCCACGTTGGCCTCGGCGATCTTGAGCCACTCCTTGGTGGGCATCTCGGCGAAGGCGAGGTGCCGGCCCATGGCGAGGTCGGGGCAGTCCACCTGCAGCGTATAGCCCGACGCCGCGATGGCGTCGTACTCCTCCTTCATGAGGTCGGCGAGCCGCGCCAGGTACGCCTCGCGCGACGGGTAGTGCTCGTTGCGCAGGAAGTGGGCGATGACGCCCGGCGAGGCCGCGGTCATGAACACGTCGGTGGGACGCGCGGCGGCGACGGCGGCGCGGAGATGCGCGATGTCCCGCTCGGGCGCGGCGCGGTCCTTCCACTCGATGGGGCCGGTGCACGAGGGGCGCGACACCGTGGAGCGGCCGACGCGCGCCGCCGCCGCGGGGAAGTCCCCCCAGTCGGCGCGCTGGGCCACGACGCTCGTGCCGTCGAACCCGGTCATCCGGTGGCGGACGTAGGTCGAGTAGCCGACCTTGCCCTGCTCCCCGTCGTTGACCACGTCGACGCCGGCGTCCACCTGCTGCTGCACGATCTCGGTGACGGCGCGGCGCACGCGCGCCTCGAACGCCGCGGGATCGGGCGCCGTGCCCGCGTCCAGGGCCTCCAGCGTCGTGGTCAGGTCGGCCGGGCGCGGCAGGCTGCCGGTGTGGGTCGTGAGGATACGGTCGGTGCTGAGCTTCATGACAGGGTCTCCTTCCGGTCCGCGGGTGGTCCGGGCGTCAGGATGGGGTCGGGTTCGATTCGGCGAGGAAGAGCTCGCGCAGCCTGGCCTTCTGCGCCTTGTCGCCGTGGGGTCCGGGGGTGCGGGGCACGTCGGCCACGACGCGCACGGCGCGCGGCACCTTGTAGGACGCGATCTTGCCGCGGCAGTGATCGACCAGCTCGGCCTCGGTGGGCGCCTCGCCGGCCCGGGGGATCACGTAGGCCACCGCCGCCTCGTTCAGCCGCGGGTCCGGCACGCCGATCACGAAGGCCTGCATGACCTTCGGGTGCGTCATCAGGTAGGCCTCGATCTCCGCCGGCGACGACCATGAAGTGGCTGATGCGGAGCGCCTCCCGGAGCCGGTTCCGGAAGATCGTGCGGCCATCCGCGTCGCGCCGCCCGAGGTCGCCGGTCTTGAACCAGCCGTCCTCGGTGAAGGCGGCGGCGGTCTCCTCGGGCTTGTCGTGGTAGCCCGGCGTGACGAGGCGGCCGCGAAACCACATCTCGCCCTCGCCGCCGGGCTCCACGTCTCGCCCCGTTCCCGGGTCGACCACGCGCACGTCCACGCCCTCCGCGGGCCACACGCCGGAGCGCGCGCGCTCCTCCACGGGCTCGTCCAGGTGATGGAGCAGGCAGAGCGCGTTCAGCTCGGTCATGCCGTAGGGCTGGTAGGCGTACGGCATCCCGAGGCGGCGCACGACCTCCTCGAAGAGCCCGTCGCGTCCACCGCCCGTCATGCCGATGCCGCCGGTGCGGAGCGCCGGCCGCGTCCGCCGCGCGAGGTCGGGATGATCGACGACGGCGATGGCCATGGCGTCCACCGCGTTCCACACGGAGATGCGCTCGCGCTCCATCAGGTGGAGCGCCACGCCCGCCTCGAAGGTGTCCATGAGGACGAGGCAGCCGCCGTGGGCGAACGTCGTCTGCGGGATGCAGAGGCCGCCCCAGGTGCCGGACAAGGGCAGGGCGTGGAGCACGCGGTCGTCGGGGCTCAGGCGGAGCACGCCGCCCGCGTGCCAGCCGTGCGGCACCGCGTTCCGGTGGGTCACGATCGCGCCCTTGGGGAACGAGGTGGTACCCGACGTGTAGAGGATCGTGAACGGGTCGTCGGCGCGGAGGAGGACGCCGGCCCGGACGAGCGCGGCCTCCAGCTCGTCGTCGTCGGCGTCGCGGAGCACGTCGGCCAGGCGGAGGCAGCCCGGATACGGATCGTCGGCGTCCACGATCACGCGCGCGAGGCGCGGGAAGCCGGCGGCGTCGAGCGCGCCCGGCTCCGCGCGCGCGAGCCCCGGCAGCACCTGGCCCAGCGTCTCGAGGTAGTCCACGGGGCCGAGGTGATCGGTGAGCAGGAGCGTGGTGGCGTTCGACTGGCGGAGGATGTACGAGAGCTCGTGGGCCTTGTAGCGGGGGTTGAGCGCGACTACGACCGCGCCGGCCAGCGCGCAGCCGTACTGGGCGAAGAGCCACTCGGGGCGATTCGGCAGCCAGACCGCGACGGTGTCCCCCCGGCCCACGCCGAGCCCGATCAGCGCGCGGGCGAACCGCCGCGCCTCGCGCCAGAACGACGCGTAGGTGACGCGGCGGTCGGCGGCGACGATCGCCTCGCGCTCGGGCCAGCGCGCCGCGGCCACGGCGAGGAGATCCGCCGCCGTCGCGTCGATGAACGGGTTGCCCGTGGCCATGCGCCCGATCATACCCCGGCGTCCGGCCGGCGCTCGGACGAGGACGCCGGGCACTGGTGTCTGTTTCGGATGGAACCGTCGTTCCCTCTCCCCCAAAAAGGGGAGAGGGCAGGGTGAGGGGCGGTCGAACCAGCATGCGGAACGTCTGGCCGCGAGGTAGTGCCACCGACCCTCACCCCGGCCCTCTCCCTGGAAGGGAGAGGGAGAGACGCGAGCATCGGCGCCTCAAATTGCGACACCGGACGGGGCGCTTGACCGTCGATGCCGCGCCCGCCACCATGACGACCGTGAGCGAGCTCCGCCTCTGCATTGACGACGAGCGCGTGCTCGGCATCGCCGCGGCCGTGCGCGACGCCGGTGGGCGCGCGCTGCTCGTGGGCGGTGTCGTGCGCGACGCCCTCGCGGGGGCGCCTCCGCCGCTCCGCGACGTGGACCTGGAGGTCTACGGGATCGACGGCGAGCGGCTCCGGGCCCTCCTCGGCCGGTTCGGCCCCGTGAACGCCGTGGGCGCGGCGTTCACCGTGTACCGCGTGGGCGACATCGACGTGAGCATCCCGCGGCGCGACTCGAAGACCGGGCGCGGGCACCGCGGCTTCACCGTGACCGGCGATCCGACGATGACGGTGGAGGAAGCGGCCCACCGGCGGGACTTCACGGTGAACGCGATCCTCGCCGATCCGCTGACCGGCCGGGTGATCGATCCCGTCGGCGGCGTCGCCGACCTCTCCGCGCGGCGGCTCCGCGTGGTGGACGCGGCCACCTTCGGCGAGGACTCGCTCCGCGTGCTTCGCGCCATGCAGCTCGCCGCCCGCTTCGAGCTGACCCTCGACCCCGACACGGTGGCGGTCTGCCGGGCCGTCGCCCTCGACGACCTGCCCGCGGAGCGCGTCCAGGGCGAGTTCGACAAGCTGCTGCTGCGCGCGCGCCGGCCGTCCATCGGGCTTCAGGTGGGGCGCGACCTCGGCGTCATCGACGCTCTGTTCCCCGAGCTGGCCGCGCTCGTGGGATGCGCGCAGGAGCCCGCCTGGCACCCCGAAGGCGACGTGTGGGTGCACACGCTCCAGGTGGTGGACGTGGCCACCGGCCTGATCGACGACCTCCCGCGCCCGAAGCGGCTCACCGTGATGCTGGGCGCGCTCTGCCACGACCTCGGCAAGCCCTCGACCACCGAGCTCCGCGAGGGCCGCATCCGGTCATTTGACCACGAGGACGCCGGCGTGGCGCCGACGCGCGCCGTGCTGGACCGGCTGAACGTCCACACCCTGGACGGCTACGACGTGCGCGGGCAGGTGATCGCGCTGGTGGCCGATCACCTCAAGCCCGGGCAGTTCTTCCAGGCGCGCGATCGGGTCGGCGACGCCGCGTTCCGGCGCCTCGCCGTGCGCTGCGAGCTGGACCTGCTCTACCGGGTGGCGAAGGCCGACGCGCTGGGGCGGCGCAAGGAGGGCGCGCCCGCGCCCAGCGCCGAAGCCCAGGAGTGGTTCCTCGATCGGGCGCGGGCGCTCGAGGTCGCTAGCGAGGCGCCGCGCCCGCTCGTCCTCGGGCGGCATCTCCTCGCGATGGGGCTCTCGCCGGGGCCGCGAATCGGCGAGATCACCCGGAGAGTCTACGAGCTGCAGCTCGACGGCGCCGTGGCCACCCTCGACGAGGCGCTGGCGGCGGCGAGGCAGCTCGCCGAGAGCTGATCCCTCGCGGCTGATGTCGCGGTTCGCCCTGCCGGAAGCGCGGCGGGGCGGCAGCCCGAGTCGGGACGTGTCATACGTACGATACAGTTTGCAGTACGTACGACATGGCGGTAGCGTGATTCGCACGGGAGGCGATCATGACCGATCCGACCAGGCTCACCGCGTCCAAGCTCCGCCAGAACGTGTACCGGATCCTCGACCAGGTGCTCGACACCGGCGTGGCCGTCGAGATCGAACGTCACGGGCGCCGGCTCCGCATCGTGCCCGCCACGGCCGGACGCGCTCCAGTCCGGAGCAAGCTGAGCCGGCTCAGAGGCCCGGGCCGCCGCCGCTACTTGCGCTGCGCGCCGGAGGCTCTCGTGCACATCGACTGGTCCCGCGAATGGCGGCCGTGATCTATCTCGACACGCACGTGGCCGCGTGGCTCTACGACGGGCGGGCCGATCTCATCCCGTCGAGGGCGCGTGCCCTCATCGAGGCTCGGCCCGTGCTGGCGTCACCGATGGTCGTGCTGGAGCTCGAGTACCTGTTCGAGACCGGCCGCACGCGGGAGTCCGCCCGTACCGTCCTGCAAGGGCTGGGACGCGACATCGGCCTCCGGTTGTGCGACCTTCCGTTCGCCAACGTCGCCGGGGCGGCGGTGCGCCAGTCGTGGACCCGCGATCCCTTCGATCGGATCATCGTGGCCCAGGCGGCGGTCCGAGGCGCGCCCCTGATCACGAAGGATGCCGGAGATCCGCGCCCACTACCAACGGGCCATCTGGGGGCGCTGACCCAGGATCCTCGCGCCTCACGCCTCCACGGCCCGCAGCTCGAGGGCGGCGGCCATGAGCGCGCGCGTGTAGGGCTCGGCGGGCTCGCTCGAAGATCTGCTGCGGCGGGTCCCTGCTCGACCACACGGCCGGCCCGCAGCACGATCACCTCGTCGGCGAGCGCGCGCACCACGCGCAGGTCGTGGCTGATGAAGATGTAGGCCAGGCGATGCCGCTCCTGGAGCTCCCGCAGGAGCTCCACGATCTGCGCCTGCACGGAGCGGTCGAGCGCGGAGGTGGGCTCGTCCAGGACGAGCAGGCGCGGCCGGAGGACGATCGCGCGGGCGATCGCGATGCGCTGGCGCTGGCCGCCCGAGAACTCGTGCGGGTAGCGCTCGCGGAACGCGGGGTCGAGCCCCACCTCCTCGAGCGCGCCCGCGATGAGCCGGCGGCGCTCCGCGGCGTCGCCGATGTCGTGCGCGCGGAGGCCCTCCTCGATGATCTGCCCCACCGACAGGCGCGGCGACAGCGAGCCGAACGGATCCTGGAAGACGATCTGCATCTCGCGACGGAGCGGACGCAGGGCCCGTCCGCCCAGGGCCTGGAGGTCCTGGCCGCGGAACCGGATGCGTCCCTGGCTCCGCTCGAGACGCAGGAGGGCGAGGGCCAGCGTGGTCTTGCCCGAGCCGCTCTCCCCGACCACGGCCACGGTCTGATCCCTCGCGGACCCGGATGCTCACGCCGTCCACCGCCTTCACGTGATCGACGGTACGCCGCAGGATTCCCGAGCGGATCGGGAACCACACCCGGATGTCCTCGGCCGCCACCACCTCCACGGCGTCGGCGGGGACGGTGGACGCGCCGCGCACGCCCGGCTCGGCCTCCAGCAGCCGGCGCGTCTCGGGGTGGCGCGGGTGGTCGAGCACCTCGGCCACCGGGCCGGACTCCACGACCTCGCCCGCGCTCATCACGCACACCCGGTCGGCGAGGCGGCGCACCACGCCCAGGTCGTGGGTGATGAGCAGCATCGCCATCCCGAACCGCGCGCGCAGGTCCAGGAGCAGCTCGATGATCTGCGCCTGGATGGTCACGTCGAGGGCGGTGGTCGGCTCGTCGGCGATGAGGAGATCGGGCTCGTTCGCCAGCGCCATGGCGATCATCACGCGCTGGCGCTCGCCGCCCGAGAGCTGGTGCGGGTAGGCGCCGAGGCGGCGCTCGGCGTCGGGCAGGCCGGCCACCTGCAGGAGCTCGATGGCGCGCGCCCGCGCCTCGCGCGTCCCGAGGCCGCGATGCACCCGCAGGACCTCGCTCACCTGCTTGCCGATCCCGTGGAGCGGATTGAGCGAGGTCATCGGCTCCTGCGGGATCAGCGCGATGCGGTCGCCGCGGACGGCGCGCAGACGCCGCTCCGGCGCGCCCACCAGCTCCTCGCCGCGGAGCCGGATGCTCCCGCTCGGATGCCAGGCGGGCGGCGAGGGCAGGAGCTGGAGGATCGACAGCGCGGTGACGGTCTTCCCCGAGCCCGACTCGCCCACGAGGGCCAGCGTCTCCCCGCGGTCGATGGTGAACGACACGTCGCGCGCGGCCCGGACCTCGGCCGCGCCGGTCCCGAACGACACGGACAGGCGCTCCACCGCGAGGAGCGGCGACCCGGTCACAGGCCCTTCCGGGGATCGAAGGCGTCGCGGATCGCCTCGCCGACGAAGACGAGGAGCGAGAGCGTGGTGGCGAGCACGAGGAAGCCGGTGAGGCCGATCCACGGGGCCTGCAGATTCGCCTTGCCCTGGGCGAGGATCTCGCCGAGCGAGGCGGAGCCGGGGGGCAGCCCGAAGCCCAGGAAGTCGAGCGAGGTGAGCGTGGTGATCGACCCGTTGAGCACGAAGGGCAGGAAGGTGAGCGTGGCGACCATGGCGTTCGGCAGCACGTGGCGGAACATGATCACGCGGGTGCGCACGCCGAGGGCGCGCGCCGCGCGGACGTAGTCGAAGTTCCGGGCGCGCAGGAACTCCGCGCGCACGACCGAGACCAGCGCGGTCCAGCTCCACAGGAGCATCAGCCCGAGGAGCCACCAGAACCCCGGCTCCACCAGGCTCGCCAGGATGATCAGGAGGTAGAGCACGGGCAGCCCCGACCAGATCTCGAGCGCGCGCTGGAAGACCAGGTCGACCCACCCGCCGAAGTAGCCCTGGACGGCGCCGGCGGCGATGCCGATCACCGACGACGCCACGGTGAGGACCAGCCCGAAGAGCACCGAGATGCGGAACGCGTAGATGAGCCGGGCGAGGAGGTCGCGCGCCTGGTCGTCGGTGCCGAGCCAGTTCGCGGCCGACGGGCGCCCGGGCGCGGGCACGGTGAGCGCGTAGTTCATCGTGCGGTACGAGTAGCGGATCGGCGGCCAGAGCATCCAGCCCTTGTCCTCGATCAGCTCGCGCACGAAGGGATCGCGGTAGTCGGCGGGGGTAGGCAGCGCGCCACCGAAGGCCGTCTCCGGATACGACACGAGGACGGGAACGAACCAGCGCCTGTCGTGACGGACGAGAATCGGGCGGTCGTTGGCGATGACCTCCGCGCCCAGGCTCACGCCGAAGAACGCGAGGAAGATCCACAAGGACCACCAGCCGCGGCGGTTCGCGCGGAAGGCGCGGAGGCGGCGCCGGGTGAGGGGGGAGAGCGCCACCGGTCAGCCCTCGCGCCGCTCGAAGTCGATGCGCGGGTCGACGGCGACGTAGGTGAGGTCGCTCAGGATGTTCAGGAGCAAGCCGATCAGCGTGTAGATGTAGAGCGTGCCGAACATCACCGGGTAGTCCCGGTTGATCGCCGCCTCGAAGCCGAGCAGCCCCAGGCCGTCGAGCGAGAAGATGACCTCGACGAGGAGCGCCCCGGTGAAGAGGATGCCGATGAACGCGGCGGGGAAGCCGGCGACCACGATCAGCATGGCGTTCCTGAACACGTGGCCGTAGAGCACCCGGCGCCGCGACAGGCCCTTGGCCCGCGCGGTCACGACGTACTGCTTGCCGATCTCCTCGAGGAACGAGTTCTTCGTGAGCATGGTGAGCCCGGCGAACCCGCCGGCGAGCAGCGCGGTCACGGGCAGCGTGATGTGCCAGAGGTAGTCCAGCACGCGCGCCGGCCACGAGAGCGACCGCCAGTCGGGCGACAGGAGCCCGCGGAGCGGGAACCAGTCGAGGAAGCTCCCGCCCGCGAAGAGCACCACGAGCAGGATGGCGAAGAGGAACCCGGGGATCGCGTAGCCCACGATCACCACCGCGCTCGACCACACGTCGAAGGCCGAGCCGTCGCGCACGGCCTTGGCGATGCCGAGCGGGATCGACACCAGGTAGACCAGCACGGTGGTCCAGAGCCCGAGCGAGATCGACACCGGCAGCTTCTCGCGCACCAGGTCGATCACCGGCCGGTCGCGGAAGAAGCTCTGCCCGAAGTCGAAGAGCGCGTAGCTCTTCAGCATCTTGACGAAGCGCTCCACCGGCGGCCGGTCGAAGCCGTACATGCGCTCGAGCTGCCGGATCAGCTCCGGGTCCATCCCGCGCGCCCCGCGGTACTGGCTGGCCGGGTCCGAGGCGGTCGCGGCGCGCGGCGCCTGGGGAGCGTCGCCGCGCGCGCTGCCGCCGATGCGGGACGTGGGGTCGCCGCCCGCGCCCTTGATGCGGGCGATGGTCTGCTCCACCGGCCCGCCGGGCGCGGCCTGGATGATGACGAAGTTGACCAGCATGATGCCGAAGAGGGTAGGGACGATCAGGACCAGGCGCCGGAGGACGTAGCCGAGCATCGCGCCCCTACCTCGCCTCTCCCCGCCGGGCGTCGAGCGCCGCCGCCTTGGCCGGGTCGATCCACCAGCCGTCGAAGCCCAGGGAGTAGCGCGGGGTCACCCGCGGCCGCCCGAAGCGGTCCCAGTAGGCGAGGCGGAAGCCCTGGAAGTGATAGTGGGGGACCGCGTAGTGCCCCCACAGCAGCACCCGGTCCAGCGCGCGCGTCCGCGCGATCAGGCCCGCTCGGTCCGGCGCGGCGACCACCAGGTCGATGAGCGCGTCCACCACCGGGTCCTTGATGCCGGCGAGGTTGCGGCTGCCGGGCACGTCCGCCTTCTCCGTCGACCAGAAGTCCCGCTGCTCGTTGCCCGGGGACAGCGACTGCCCCCACACCGTCACCGTCAGGTCGAAGTCGAAATGGTCGAGCCGGTACTGGTACTGCGCGGCGTCCACCGTGCGGACGCGCGCGGCCACGCCGAGGCGCTCCAGGTTCTTCACGAACGGCAGCGCGATCCGCTCGAACGAGGCGTCGTCCACGAGGATCTCCAGGCTCATGGGCTCGCCCGTCCGCGCGTTCACCAGGCGCTGGTCCCGCACGACCCAGCCCGCCTCCCGGAGGAGGGCCAGCGCCTCGATCACCCCCGGGCGGATGAAGCCGGAGCCGTCGGTGGTGGGCGGGCGGTACTCGCGCGTGAACACCTCCTCGGGCACGCGGCCGCGGAAGGGCTCGAGGACGGCGAGCTCCTCGGGGCTGGGCAGGCCGCGGGAGGCGAGCTCGGAGTTCGAGAAGTAGCTGGCCGTCCGGGTGTAGGCGCCGTAGAAGAGGTGCGCGTTGCTCCACTCGAAGTCGAACGCGTGGGCGAGGGCGGCGCGCACGCGGCGGTCCTGGAGCACCGGCCGCCGCGTGTTGTAGACGAACCCCTGCATGCCGGTGGGGATCTCGTGGCGGATCGTCTCCCGGCGGATCAGCCCCTGGCGGAGCGCGGGGCTGTCGTAGCCGCGGGCCCAGGCCTTGGCGGAGTTCTCGTCGCGGAAGTCGTAGGCCCCGGCCTTGAACGCCTCCAGCGAGACGGTGGAGTCGCGGTAGTAGTCGTAGCGGATCACGTCGAAGTTGAAGCGGCCGACGTTGACGGGCAGCTTCGCGCCCCAGTAGTCGGGCACGCGCCGGTAGGTGATCGACCGCCCGGGATCGACGGACTCCACCCGGTACGCGCCGCTGCCCAGCGGCGGCTCGAGCGTGGTGCGGTCGAAGGGCCGGCGGCTCCACGCCGCGCGCGAGAGCACCGGCATCTGGCCGGTGATGAGGGCCAGCTCCCGGTTGTCGCCGGGGGCGAACGTGAAGCGAACCTTGCGGGGCCCGAGGGCCTCCACCGACGCCACCTTGGCGTAGTACGCGCGGTAGAAGGGATGTCCCTTGGCGCGGAGCGTCTGGAACGTCCAGACCGCGTCGTCCGCGGTGACCGGGGTCCCGTCGTGGAACCGCGCCTCGGCGCGCAGCGTGTAGGCGACCCAGGAGCGGTCCGCGGGCAGCTCCACGCTCTCGGCCAGGAGCCCGTACTCGGCGAACGCCTCGTCCGACGAGGCCACCGTGAGGGTCTCGAAGACGCCGCCGATGCCGACGGCGGGCACCCCCTTCAGGATGAAGGGATTCAAGTTGTCGAAGGTGCCCGACGGCGGCGAGCTTGACGAGGCCGCCCTTGGGCGCGTCGGGGTTCACGTAGTCGAAGTGGCGGAACGACGGACCGTACTTCAGGTCGCCGTACATCGACAGCCCGTGGCTGACCGAGGGGGCCGGGGGAGTCTTCTGGGCGAGCGGCGGGGACGGACAGGAGCGCGGCGAGGGAGAGCGTTGCGACGAGGACTCGTATGGCTCCCATCCCGATCGCTCGAGCGCGGAGGGCGCTGGACCGGCTCAAGCCTGGGGCCGGGGCGGCGCCTTCTTCGCCTCCTCCTTCATGTAGCGCTCCATCGCCTCCATGAGGAGGCCGAGCGCTTCCTTCTCGGTGCGGCCGGTCGCCGTCACGTTCGGGTAGGCCACCGCCATCGCCTTGAACACGCCGCCCTCCTCCGCGGTCAGCTCGACCTCGAATCTCATCCGGCCCCCGGTCCGGCCTACGGCCGGCTCTTGGCCTCCTCGATGAGCTTGCCCAGGCGCGAGCCCGAGCGGACCGGCTCGACGAAGAGGATGTGATCGGCGTTGAGGATCAACGTGTCCGGCTCGTCGGCGCCGCGCTTCGCCAGCGACTCGACGGCCTTGCCCCCCTCTCCCGGCTTGCTCTGGAGCGTGTAGATGTCGGAGAGGACGGGGAAGGCCGAGTCGAGCTTCTCGAGGCGGCCGACGAACACCTGCCCGCTCGTCAGCGTCACCGCCTGGTAGCGCGTGGTGATCGCCGCGCCACCCGCCGCGGCCTGGGGCGGGCGTGATGGGCCGGCGAGTATCAGCCCGGCGAGGAGGCCGATCACGATCCCGGCCGCGAGCCCGACCAGGAGGAAGACGTACCGGCGCCGGCGGCGGGCGTACCGATCGCTCGGCCGCATCCGCCTGGACTGCTCGATCACCGCCTCGGTCGCCATGTCGCCTCTCGGGTCGTCTGGACCCGGCGCAGGCGCCTGGTCCGTGCGGCGATCTTAGCACGCGGCCTTCCGGGCCCTGGCAGGGCGCGGCGGATCCGTCGCGCCCTGGCCGCGCGGCTCGTGAGCCCCGCGCATCAGACTCATACCGAGCGGTGGGACTGTAGAGGCCCGTGGCGGTTACCGTATTCTGCGAGGGTCATTCGTCGCGGCGGGTCAGGAGCGGGAGGGGCGCCGCCAGGCGCCGGCGCGGATCGCCGCGGCGACCAGGCTCCCGAAGACGACCATGGCGAGGGCGACGGCGAGGAAGAGGCCGGTGAGGCCGGCCCCGAGGTAATGAACGACCAGCCATCCGCCTCCGCCGGCCACGATGAGGCGCGCGAAGCCGGCAATCAGCGGCCACGCGAGGCGCCCGGCGCCCTGCGAGGCGAAGTAGAGCGCCAGCCCGAGCCCGAAGAACGCATAGGTGGGGCCGACGATCCTGAGGCACACCGAGCCCGCGGCGATCACCTCGGGATCGGCGGTGAAGAGGCCGATCCACGCGGCGGGGAACACGGCGGCGGCAAGGCCGATGCTCCCCGTCACCATGCCGGCCAGCGCGGCGCCGGTCCACGCGACGCGCTCGGCGCGCTCGCCGCGGCCCGCGCCGACGTTGGTGCCCACCATCGGCACGAGCGCCGACCCGAGGCCGAAGACGAGCGGGATCTGCAGGTACTCCAGCCGGGCGGCGAGGCCGTAGCCGGCGAGGGCCGCGGCGCCGAACGAGCCGACGAGCCCGGTGAGCAGCACGATCGTGAGGTTGGTGAGCACGGTGTTGAGCGAGCCGGGCGCGCCCACGCGCAGGATCTCGCCGAAGAGCCGGCCCCGGAACCGCACGCCGGCGAGGGACAGCCGCACCAGGCCCCGGCCCGACGCGAGATAGCCCAGGAGGACGAGGGCCCCGAGCCCGAACGAGGCGACGCTGGCCGTGGCGGTGCCCGCCACGCCGAGCCGCGGCAGGGGGCCCCACCCGAGCACCAGGCCGGGGGAGAGCAGGCCGTACATCACGCTGGCGCCCAGCGCCACGCCGGCGGGAAGGGCCATCACGCCGGTTCCGCGCACGACCGAGGCCGCGGTGTTGAAGAGCCAGTACGAGGCGGCTCCGCCGAACACGACGGTGGAGTAGGTGACGGCCGCGTCCAGCACCGGGCCCTCCGCGCCCATCGCCCGGTAGAGCCGGGGACCCAGCGTCCACGCCCCGGCCGTGAAGAGCGTGGCCATGGTGAGCGCGATGACGAGGGCGTGCACGGCGAGGAGGTCCGCGTCACCGCGCCGGCCGCTGCCGAGCGCGCGCGCCACCGCGGCGGCCACGCCGCCGCCCATGCCGCCCGCCGACATCGTCTGCATGAGCATCACGAGCGGGAAGACGACGGCCACGCCGGCCAGGGCGGGCGCGCCCAGCCAGCCCACGAAGTACGCGTCGAGCGCGCTGACCGCGGCCTGCGCCACCATGACGAGCACGTTCGGCGCGGCGAGGCGCAGGAGCGTGGGCGTGATCGGGCCGTCGAGCAGCAGGCGGGTGCGGGCGGCCATCGCCCCCGGAGGGGCCGGCGGCGCGAGCGCGGCAGGGGTGGCCATACGTGAGTATGAAAATAGTAGTGACTATGGAAATTGTCAAGTCCGAGCCCGGCGGCTATACTGGGCGCCGTGACCAAGCGTTACGGCCAGGCCTGCCCGGTGGCCAAGTCCCTGGAGCTGGTGGGGGACCGGTGGACGCTCCTCATCGTCCGGGACCTCCTGGGCGGCACGCGCCGGTTCCAGGACCTCGCGGCCTCGCAGAAGGGCATCGCGCCCGCCATGCTGTCCGACCGGCTCAAGCGCATGGAGCGCCACGGGCTCGTGACGCGCGAGTTCTACTCCGAGCACCCGCCCCGGGCGCGGTACACCCTCACCGAGCGGGGACGGGGACTGGGCTGGGTGGTCGGGGCTCTCGCGGCCTGGGGATCGCAGCACGTGTTCAAGCAGACGCGCATGGTCCACGCGGACTGCGGCCACGAGATCCAGCTCGGCTACCACTGCCCGGCCTGCGCCACGCGCATCCCCGGCGCCAGCGTGAAGCTCGATCGAGTGCCCCCGCGCGCGAGGACCCGGGCGCGCCCGGCTCCCGCGAAGGGCTGACGGCGCCACTGCGGCCCTCGGGCCGGGTGTTATCATTCGGCAGAGCCGCCCCCCCATGTTCGATATCGGCCTGCAGGAGCTGGTCCTCATCTTCGTCATCGCCCTCCTCGTGTTCGGTCCGAAGAACCTGCCGCAGCTCGGCCGCTCCCTCGGCCGCGCCATGCGGGAGTTCCGGAAGGCCAGCGATGAGTTCAAGAGCACGATCGAGACGAACCTGCAGATGAACGAGATCGACCCGCCGCCCACCCTCCAGCCGGCCGGCAACGTCCCGGCGCTCCCGCTCGAGACGCCCGCCCCGGCCGCCACTGCCGAGCCGGTCCTGGACCCGGAAGGGGCGTCGGTCGCCCAGGAAACGGCGTCGCCGCCTGGAGAGCCGTACGTGGCCCAGCGCGGAGCTCGGCTCTTCCACGGCAGGGAGTGCGGGTGGCTCAAGAAGGTGTCCGAGGCCGACCGGGTCTACTTCAAGCGCGTGGCCGAGGCCCGGGAGGCGGGCTTCGTCAACTGCCCGGCCTGCGACCCGTGGGAGCCCACGTAAAATTTTTTTGGCTTGCGATCCTCAACGGGTGTTGACTATTATCATGTTGAGTTGATTTGGGCAGGTCCCGGAAGCGGTAGCGAGATGGCGAGCGCACAGGGGGAGACCGAATGAAGGAGATGACGGCGCGGCAGCGGGAGGTCCTGGCGTTCGTCCGGAGCTTCATCGAGCGTCACGGGGCCCCGCCCACGGTGCGGGAAATCGGAGAGCGCTTCGGCTTCACGGCGCGCGCCGCCTTCGACCACCTCCGGGCGCTGGAGCGCAAGGGCATGCTCCACCGCCGGGTCACGGACAAGCGGGTCTCCCGCACCCTCGTCCTGTCGGACCGCACGCCGGCGCGGCGGCCGGCCGTCCGCGAGATCCCCGTCCTCGGCCGCATCGCCGCGGGCACCCCGCTCTACGCCGAGGAGAACCGGGAAGACTCCATTCCCGTGCGTCCCGAGTGGTTCGCCCGCAAGGGCGAGGACCTGTTCGCCCTGCGCGTGCGCGGCGACAGCATGATCGACGCCCACATCATGGATGGGGACCTCGTCCTTGTCCGGCGCCAGGACTCGGCGCAGCCCGGAGACGTGGTCGCCGCGCTCGTGGACAGCGAGGCCACGGTCAAGCGCTTCTCGCGCGACGGCCAGTCGGTCGTGCTGCGCCCCGAGCACCCCACGATGAAGCCGATCGTCGTCGCCCCGGGAAGCGCGGACTTCAAGATCCTCGGCAAGGTCATCGGCCTCATTCGCGGCTTCTGAGGGAGACGCACCATGCGGACGCTCACGACTCCACGCACTCGCCACGGACGCTACGCGGCTCGCCGCCCGAGACCGGGCGCGCGCCGGCCCCGGCCGCTCGCTCGGCTCTACCTGGGAGCGCGCCCGCGGCGGCCGCTCCTCGCCCCCCGGCCGCACCGGACGGCGCCGGTGTCCGCGGTCCGGGAGTGGCTGGGCGGCGCGGCGATGGTGCTCGGGGTGGTCTCCTGGGGGGTCGTGCTGACGCTGCTCGCCGGCTGACGACCCTCGCAGAATGCGCTAACCGCCACGGGCCTCTACAGTCCTACCGCTCGGCCTGAGTCTGATGCGCGAGGCTCTCGAGCCGGCGCGACGAGCGGGACGGCTACGACTCGGCCAGCCGCTCCCAGGGCTTGACCGCGATGAACAGGTCGAGCAGATCCGCGTCGATCGCCCCCGCCTTCCGCTCGAACCCGAGGATGTCCAGCGCCTTGTCCACCGGGACCGCCGCCTTGTACGGGCGGTCGTGGGCGGTGAGCGCGTCGAAGATGTCGGTGATCGTCATCATCCGCGACTGGATCGCGATCGACGTGCCCTGGACGCCCTCGGGGTAGCCGCTCCCGTTGAGCTTCTCGTGGTGCGCGCGCGCGATGTCCGGGATGTTCCGCAGCTCGCGCGTCCAGGGGATCTGGATCAGGAACTGGTAGGTGTGCACCACGTGCGACTGGATCTGCCTGAACTCCTCGGGGGTCAGGCTCCCGCGCTGGATCGACAGCATGCGCGCCTCGTCGGGCGTGATGACCGTGGCGGCGGTGCCCCGGTGGTCCACGAACGGGATGAGGGGCAGCTGCTGGATCCGCGCCGCCACGTCCTGCGGCAGCACGCTCGGCTCGTTGGCGGACACCACCGCGGCCAGGTGCTCGTCCAGCTCGCGCAGGAGCTTCTCGATCTCGCGGTCGTGGATGGCCAGGCGCTCGGCGGCGCGCCCCGGCCCCTCGCGGAGCGCGACCTCGAGCTTCTCGCGGGTCAGGCGCAGCTCCACGCCCCGCTTCATCAGGTCCACGCGCTGGCGGATCAGATCGAGGTGCTGGGGGAAGAGCTTCTTGGCCTTGACGAGGACCTCTTCGCGCACGCCGACCTTGCCGAAGTCGTGGAGCAGCGAGGCGTAGCGGATCTCCTTCATCTCGTCGGCGGAGAAGCGCACCGCGCGGAAGGGCGCGTCGTCGGCGCGGTCGACGGCGGTGGCGAGGGCCACCGTGAGGTCGGCCACGCGGAACGAATGGCCGGAGGTGGTCGGATCGCGCGACTCGATGGCGGTGACCGAGGCGCGGACGAACCCCTCGAACAGGGTCTGGATGCTCTCGAGCAGCCGGCTGTTCTGGAGCGCCACCGCCGCCTGCGAGGCCAGCGACTCGGCCAGGCTCATGAATCGCTCGGGATAGGGGACGGCCTCGCGCTCGATGGCCGCCGCGGAGGGGAAGCGCCGGTTGCCATGGCGCTTGCAGTTGATGAGCTGGAGCACGCCGATGGTCTGCCCCGCGGGCGTGCGCATGGGCACCACGAGCATCGACTTGGTCCGGTAGCCCGCCTGCTGGTCGAAGGACCGGTTGATGCGATAGAGCGCGCCCGGCGGCGGGCGGTAGGCGTCCTGCAGGTGGAGGACCTCGCCGGTCAGGGCCACGTGCCCGGCCACGCTCTCCTCGCTGATCGGAATGGTGAACTCGCGGAACGGCACGCTCACGAAGTCGTTCTGGGTGAGCTTGAAGCGGAGCTGCGGATCGCCCTCCTCGGGCTCCTCCGCGAGATAGATCGAGCCGGCGTCGCTGTGCGTGATCTCGCGCGCCTTGGTGAGGATCATCGTCAGGAGGGCGTCGGTGTCCCGCTCCGCGGAGAGCCGCACGCCGATCTGGTTCAGCTCCTCGAGCTGCTGCTTCGTCTGCTCGGATTCGCGGGTGAGGCGCCCGTGCTCGAAGGCGTTGTCGAGGGCGCGGGCGAGGATGAACGGGGCCACCGGCTTCGGCAGGTACGCGTAGCAGGTCGTGGGCCAGCCGTCCGGCCCGGACGCGGCGGTCACGAAGGCGAGCACCGGCGCGCCCTGGAGCTTGCCGGTCAGCTTCGAGACCAGGTCCGGAGGGTCGTGATCCAGGTCCACCACCACCGCCTCGGGATCGTCGGCGCGCCGGCGGAGCGTGTCCGCCTGGGAGAGCGGGTGGGCCTCGAAGCCCTCGGGGAGCCCGTGGGCCACCGGACCTGCCGGAGAGCCGTCCGGATACCACACGAGCTGGCGCAACATGCCGGGGAGAGTATGATCGGCGCGCCGAGGCTGTCAACCACGGTCTGCGGTTGTTTCCACGGCCCTTCCATATGCGTTTCCGCTCGCCTTCGGCTCGCTGCGCACTTCCACTGCGCCGGTCTTGACCGGGAGCCGGACCGCGTGGTTTCCTGGGGCTCCGCGCTCATGGACAAGGTCATCGCGTCACCGGAGCAGGCGGTCGCGGACATCCCTCACGGCGCCACCGTCGCCATCGCCGGGTTCGGCGTCGGCCACCGCTTCGCCTCGAGCCTCCTGCTCGCCCTGCGTAACCAGGGCACGCGCGACCTGTGCCTGGTGTGCAACTCCATGGGCGGGCCGGGCGAGGTGCGGGGGCAGATCCTCGCCGAGAACAAGCAGGTGCGGAAGCTGATCGTGTCCTTCTCCGTGCGCCCGGGCGTGCCCACGGCCGCCGAGGAGCAGATCGCCGCGGGCGAGGTGGAGGTCGAGCTGGTCCCGCAGGGCACGCTGGTCGAGCGCTGCCGCGCCGGCGGCGCGGGCATCCCGGCCTTCTACACGCCGACCAGCGTCGGCACGCTCCTGACCGAGGGCAAGGAGATCCGCGAGTTCGACGGGACGCCCTACGTCCTCGAGCGCGCCATCCGGGTGGACTACGCGCTCCTGCGCGCGCATCGCGCGGATCGCGCCGGCAACCTGCAGTTCCGCGGCGGCAGCCAGAACTTCAACCCGAGCTTCGCCAAGGCCGCCCGCGTGGCCATCGTCGAGGTGGACGAGATCGTGGACGCAGGCGGGATCCCGCCCGAGCTCATGGACCTGCCCGGGATCTTCGTGTCGCGCGTGGTCCGGAGCACGTACCCGATCGACATGACGAACCTGCGGCGGCCGGCGCGGCGCGCCGCGGACACCCCGCGCGTCTACCTCGGCAAGCCGGCGCTGACCCGCGAGGGCATCGGCCGGCGCGCCGCGGGGCTCATCAAGGACGGTAGCTACGTGAACCTCGGGACCGGCATCCCCACGCAGGTGTCGAACTACCTGGGCCACCGCGACGTGACGCTCCACGCCGAGAACGGGATCCTCGGCTACGGCGAGATGGTCTCGGGCGACGACATCGACCTGGACGTGTACAACGCGGGCGGCCAGTTCGTGGCGCTGCGGCCCGGGGCGTCGTTCTTCGACAGCGTCACCTCCTTCGAGATGGCCCGGAGCGGCCGCATCCACGCGGTCATCCTGGGCGCGTACGAGGTGGACGAGCACGCCAACGTGGCGAACTGGAGCACGCGCGACCGTGCCCGGGGCGGGATCGGCGGGGCCATGGACCTGGTCGCGGGCGGAGCGGAGCTCATCATCGTGATGGAGCATTGCGACAGCAAGAACCGGCCGAAGCTCCGGCGGACGTGCACGTATCCCCTGACCGGCGCCGGGTGCGTGGACTAGGTCGTGACGGACCTGGCCCTGCTCCACCGGGTGGACGGCCGGTTCGTGCTCGAGGAGGTGGCGCCCGGCTTCACCCCGACCGAGGTCCTGTCCCTCACGGAGATGGACCTCGTCGTGGCCCCGCACGTCCGGAGCATGGTGTGACGATCCCGCGGGTCTCCACGGGGGTTCCGAAGCTCGACGCGATGCTCGGCGGCGGGCTCCTGCCCGGCACCCTCACCGTCGTGTACGGCGCCACCGGCATCGGCAAGACGCACCTCGGCCTGGCCTTCGCCGGCCACGGCCGCGCCGCCGACGGGAGGGCCGGGATCATCTTCGACATGAACGCTCGCGGCGACTCCCAGCAGCACCACGCGTACGCCGAGCGCCTGGCCGGGTGGTCCCTCGGGCGGTGGACGCACGCGGTCACGCCCATGGCCGATCCGTTTCCGTCGCCCGCCGAGATGCAGGCGCACTACTGCGGCGCGCTGCCGTGGGTCGGCAAGCTCCGCGACTACCAGGTGCCGACGACCGACGGCATGGAGTTCGACTGGAACTGGAAGGCGGTCTACAACCACGCGCTGTACACGGTGCGGCCGTTCGTGTACTTCCACCTCGGCGCGGGCTCCCGCCGCATCGTGGTGGACGGGATCGAGCCGATGGACGTGCCCGCCGACTACATCCAGCCCTACCTCTTCGACCAGCTCTACCGCACGGTGATCCATCGCGACAGCGAGACGCTCGGCATGGAGATCTGCATGCCCGTCTGGAAGCACCGGGCGTTCATCGACGCGCACTGCTACGACCACGCGGCGGTGACGACGATGCTGCTGGTCACCACCGAGGAGACCCCGCTCGAGCACCTGCTCGCGCGCAAGGTGGCGGCGGGCGACATCGGGGCGGTGGCCAACACCATCGTCGTCCTCGGCAGCGAGCGCGTCGGCAACCGCCTGGGGCGCTTCGTCTGCGTGGTCAAGCACCGGGGCAGCGCGATGAGCGACGAGATCGCCGAGTTCCGCGTCACCGAGCAGGGACTCGTGCTCTGAGCGCGGGCCGCGCCGCGCTCCCCGCGGGCGCGATCCTCGAGCGCCGGCGCCGCGAGCGCTTCCGCCACGCGCCGCGGTTCCGTGTGCGCTCCGAGCAGGGCGCGCTCGGTTTCCTTGAAACCGTCGGGCTCTGCTCCACCTTCCACCGCTTCCCGGAGGGCGTGGCCTGCCTCTGGGAGGCCGTGGCCGGGCGCGCGCGCCCGCGCTGGCCGCGGCGATCCCACCACGACCCCGGGATCGGGCTCACGTGGAGCCTGAAGGACACGCTGCCCGCCCGCCGGCTCGTCTACTACGGCAAGCTCCTGAAGGGCCGGCCCATGCTGGTCGCGCTCGACCTGTTCCCCGCCTTCTACGCGCTCACGCGGGGCCGGCAGCGCGCGCGGGACTACCGGGCGGAGTACGAGGCGGGCCGGCTGTCCATCCAGGCCCGGCGGCTCATGGACAGCCTCTCGCGGGAGCGCCCGCAGTACACGCGAAGCCTGCGGGCGGAGAGCTTCATGCTGGGAGCGGAGAAGACGCGCGAGTTCGAGCGCGCCATGGCCGAGCTGCAGCAGGGCCTGTGGATCGTGAAGATCGGCGAGCGCTACGAACCGAGCTTCTCCTACCGCTGGGACCTCCTGGAGCGGTGGCTGCCGGGACCCGTGGCCGAGGGCCGCCGGCTCACGCGCGCAGCCGCCATCGACCGGCTGGTCGGTCGTTACCTGCGCGGCGCCGGGCACTCGACGCCGGGGCGCCTGGCGCGCCTGTTCTCGCTGCCCGTCGCCGAGGTGTCGGCCTCGCTGGCCCGGCTCGAGGCCGCCGGGCAGGTGGCGAGCGACGTGACCGTGGCCGGGTGGCCAGGCCGCCACGTGGTGAGCCGCGAGTGACGCGCCGAGCGGCGCCGCCGCCCGGGCTGGCCTCGGCTTGACACCCCGGTGGCCGATCCTTAGAGTAAGCGCACTTTTCGACTCCGGATCCCCTGGTCGATCAATCGCTTCGACGCGAGGAGGCACTATGCGTTCTTTCCACCTGCGGCTCGCTCTGATCGCCGTTTTCGGCCTGCTCATCGGGTCGGTCGCGCTCGCGGACGCGCAGCCGAAGGGCACCGTGGTGGTGGCCCAGGGCGTCGATCCCACCACGCTGGACCCGCAGAACCACCAGGAGACCCCGGCGGCGAACCTCGCCATCAACATGTTCGACACGCTGCTCGAGCGCGACGCCGACCTCAAGATCGTGCCCGGCCTCGCCGAGTCGTTCAAGAACGTGGCGCCCACGGTCTGGGAGTTCAAGCTCCGCAAGGGCGTCAAGTTCCACAACGGCGAGGCGTTCGACGCCGAGGCGGTGAAGTTCACCGTGGAGCGCATCGCCGACGCCAAGCTGAAGCTCCGCGGCGCCACGCCGTGGGCGCCGCTCAGCCACGCGGAGGTGGTGGACCCGTACACCGTGCGCATCCACACCAAGGCGCCGTGGCCGATCCTGGACACGAACGTCACCACGCTGCCGATCCTGGCGCCCAAGTACTACCGCGAGAAGGACTTGGCCCACGTGGCCCGGAACCCCGTGGGGACCGGGCCGTTCAAGTTCGTGCGGTGGGTGAAGGACGACCGCATCGAGCTCCAGGCCAACGAGCAGTACTGGCGCGGCGCGCCCAGGGTGAAGTCGCTCGTCTTCCGGCCCATCCCCGACGACGCCGTGCGCGTGGCCGCGCTCCAGAACGGCGAGATCGACGTGGCGGTCAACATCCCGCCGCACCTGGCGAACATCATCGCCAACCACCCGCGGCTCTACCTGACGACCGCGCCGAGCGTGCGGACGATCCAGCTCATGTACTACACGCACCAGTTCGACGCCCAGCACAAGCTGGTGGGCGCCTACCAGGGCCCGGTGGCGGACAAGCGCGTGCGCCTCGCCATGAACCACGCCGTCGACGTGGACGCGATCATCAAGGAAGTGCTGGACGGCAAGGGCTTCCGCGTGGCCACGATGCTCACGGCCAACCACTTCGGGTTCGACCCGCAGCTCAAGCCCATCAAGCAGGACCTGGGGAAGGCCAAGCAGCTCCTCACCGAGGCTGGGTTCCCGGGCGGCGTCGACATGGTCCTGAACGCGCCCCAGGGCCGCTACGTCCGCGACAAGGAGGTGGCGGAGGCCGTGGCGGGGCAGCTCACCAAGGCGGGCATCCGCACCACGATGCGTTCGCACGAGTGGGGCAACTACCTCAACAACATGGCCTACGTGCACAAGGCGGGGCCGGTGTGGCTGATCGGCTGGGGCACGACGACGTACGACGCCGAGACCGTCTACGTTCCCCTGTTCCGCTCCGGGAAGATCCTCGGCAACTACCACAACGCCGACTTCGACGGCATGGCCGACGAGGCGCAGAAGATCATGGACCCGCGCAAGCGCCTCGAGCTCTACCACAAGATGAACAAGCTCTGGATCGACGACGCGGCCGCGATGCCGCTCTACCAGCAGATGGACCTCTACGGCGCCACCAAGCGCATCACCTGGAAGGCGCGCGGCGACGAGCGCATCAAGGGCTTCGACATGGCGGCGAAGGAGGGGAAGTAGCCCGGCGCCGACGCGTCAGGCCTTCGGGCGGGGGAGCGAGGGCGGCGCCTTCCGGCGCTGGCGCAGGAAGCCGATCACGGAGAGGCCGATCAGGCCGGCGCCCAGGAGGATGAGGGTGCCGGGCTCAGCCACCGGCACCACGGCTTCCGTGGCACGGGCACCCACGCCACGGAATGGGGCCGGCAGGTCGAGCGCAGAGAGCGCCACCAGTCCGACCACGAGGCCCCCGATCCCCAGCGCCTTGTCCATCTCCATCGTCCTCCCGTGACAGAATCGAACCAGCTTCCTGGGGTGCAAGAGCTGCACCATTTGACCACAGGCGGGCGGACCTCGCGGTCGTACCGACGGACGCTCAATCGGATCACGTGTTTGGGCCCGGATCCGGCCCCGACTACCCCGATCGGATCCAAACGACCCGTTGCCAGTTGTGTAAGCACGGCCGACACTCGCGCACAGCGTGCACACCCGGCGTGTCACCCTGACATCCTGGACGTGACGCCCCGGGAGTGGCCGCACACTTCGTTCAGGAGGTCTCGATGAAGCACGCGTGCTCGTTGCTGCTCGCGGCCCTCATGCTCGCCGCGCCGCTGGCCGCGGCGACGGCTCCCGCGGGCAAGGTCGTCATCGCCCAGGGCGTGGATCCGTCGACGCTCGACACCCAGAACCAGCAGGAGGCTGGGGCACGCCGACCATCGACGCCGAGACCATCTACGGCCCGCTCTTCCGGACGGGCAGCAACCTGGGCAATTACCACAACCCCGACCTCGACGGCATGGTGGACCAGGCCCAGTCGATGATGGACGAGAAGAAGCGCCTGGAGATCTACCACCGCATCAACAAGCTCTGGGTCGAGGACGTGCCCGCCGTGCCGCTCTACCAGCAGGTGGACCTCTACGGGGCGAACCGCCGCCTGGCGTGGAAGGCGCGCAGCGACGAGGTGATCAAGGCCTACGACATGAGCCTGAAGGACGGCAAGTAACCGGGGCCGCTTCGACGCTGCGGTCAGCCCCTACGCGCGATTCCTCCTCGCGCCTCAGCGCGCGGCGTATCCGTTCCCGGCGTCGGGGCCTATCCACTTGCGGTGGTTCAAGTCGTAGCGAAAGCCGACCGCCGTGAACGGTAGCCGCAAGTTGTCGAAGACGGCGTGCAGAGTGTAGCCCCACCACGTGTTCCGTCCCACTCCGAGATCGTCCAGGATCACCTTCAAGTTGAGACCGATCTCGATTCCGACTTGGCGCTCTTGCAACCCGGGAAGCCCGTGCGGATAGCCCTTCGTCCCGTAGGTGAGCGACACGAGCAGGTAGCGGAGCGGGCCGAGGTTGATGCCGAGCCGGCGGCCCACTCCCGCGACGTGGAGATCCGCCGTGTAGATCTCGGTCGAGTAGTCTCGCCCGGGGGCTTCGACCGCGCAGCAGACATCGTGCTTGGGGGGTGGAAGGACAAATCCGTGCCGGAATCCCACGAGATCGTCGAGCTCCAGCGCCGAGATCAGCGCGGCCGCGCCGACCCCCAGGAACGTCCATGACGAGGTCTTCCCAGGAAAATCCGTAGACGTTTTGACCGTCACCGATCTCGAACACGAGGCCGGTGAGCGTGGCCAGGCCGGCGCCCATCAAGATCGAATCGCGCCGGGAGAATCCCATCACGCCGTAAAGGTTGGCGAGCTCCTTGGTGATGATCGCGTAGTCGACGAAGTGAGAGGCCTTGTCGGCCCCACCCACGTACGTGTCGCGGCCGAAGAAGCCCTCGTTCGTCCAGTGATAGCTCACTTGGGGGGTTTCGAGGAATGTGCTCATCGACCCGCCCGCGATGACGCCGGCCGCGACGAGGGAGGCCCAGAGCCACTGCTTCTTTTCGTACCCCGCCCACGTCGTCCCGGTCGACGACTCATCGTCCGGTATCGGCTCGGACCCGTCCGCGCCATCGAGACGGAACTCGGAGCACGTGGCCGGTGCGTCCTCGCTCAGGAGACGCAGGGGCTGGCAGCGAGATCGAACGGAGCTTTCCGCGCCCGACACGATCGACCACCCGTCGGTGGTGAAAGCGTTGGCGGACTCCTGCGCGGCGAGCGCGCGCGGGAGGAGCAGGAGCAAGATGCCGAGGACGAGAGCCCTTCGGTCCAGGGATCTATCCCCGATTTCCGCTCAGCCCGGTCTGTGTCGTCAGCGTGCTGGTCATGCCGGCGCCCTGGCCCCGGCTCTCTGACTCGACAGCCGAGTTCTACCCCCGAGAAGGCGGTGCCCGCCCGAGTGAGCGGCATGCTATGCGAAACACAGCGCCACCGTCAACCGGCCTGGCGGGCCGAGCTGGATCCGCGCTGACGACGCCTCGTGATGCCCGCCCGCTCGCGAGCCGATCCAATGAGGGCGCGGCGGCGCCGGGCTCGGGAGGAGCGGGGCCGGGGCTCGGCCCTGGCCTCGCGGAGGTCGCCGGGGCTCACGATGTGGCAGCGATCGAGCAGCGATCGAACACGCTGCGAACGGCGGGCACGACAGGCTCGGACGCGATTGACATGGAGAGCGTGAAGTCTTACGATTCGCCTACATGCGGCCGTAATTCAGTGGCAGAATGCCAGCTTCCCAAGCTGGACGTCGCCGGTTCGAATCCGGTCGGCCGCTCCAATCTAATCAAGGGGTTACGGGTGCAGGCCCCGTAGCCCCCTTGGACTTTCTGACGCGGAGCCGTCCTGCCGGGTGAGGTTCGGGATGAACATGGCGTAGTGCCGGATCACCATCTCGTCGGTCGTGTGGCCCTACCGACTTCGTCGCGGCCAAGGCGCTTCTCAAGGCGTTGCGGTAGTCTGCGTTCCCCGGACTGTTTCCGAAGACGGCTCCATCCAAAGTTCGTCGGTGCAAGTCCGACTTCCGCGACCAGACGAAGGTCGCGGAATCGGGCGCCTTCGTGTTCTCGGGCGGACTGTGGATGCCCCGGGCAGATCTCGGGCACCGGGCTCGCCCTCAGAACTCGTGCAAGTGCACGCGCGGCGTCGTCCCCGCGTACTCCGTGCGGACGACCCCGCGCTTCTGGAGCGGCGGGACGACCTGCTCCACGAACGGGCCGACGTAGCCCGGCCAGATGCCCTGGCGGATCGCGAAGCCGTCGCCGCCGACGGCGCCGATCGTCTCCGCCAGCTCATCGGCGACGCGCTCCGGCGTTCCGATGTACGGCTTCGAGTCGATGCTGACCTTGAGCGTGGCGATGTCTCGCAGCGTCGGTGTCCACACCTTGCCGCGCGGCCCACCCCATCCGCCGCTGTCCGCGAACCGCTTGCTGTCCTTCACCATGAAGTCCACGTCGTGCAGGGTGCCCGGCGCCATCGTATTGGCGAAGGGCTCGTGCTTCTTCGGGGTCCAGTGAATCTTGGCCATCTTGGCGCCGTCGGGGAACGGCTTGCCGTTGCCGGGAATGCCGGCCTGGGGGCCGGAAGGTTGAACTCTGCGGCGAAGGCGGGGATGTCGATGACCTTTCCGTAGCCGTGGGAGGGAAACGCGGTGCCCACGAAGACGCGCAGCAGTGCTGGTCCTCAGTCTCCCGGTCGCCTTCGAGCAGCGACAACTCGTTCTCAATCTCACGGCCGGTGTCGTTTTATTCACCCTCCTGGTCATGGGTACAACGGTCGGTCGTCTCGTTCGCACCCTGGAAGTGCGATGATCAGTCACACGGGGCCGCGGGCGTCGATCTCCGGGCCCGCAGTCAGTTCATGCCTACGTGCAGCCGGAGGATGCGGCGCACCTCCTCGATCGTCCGGGGATGGCCCTGGGTGGAGTGGCTCGACGGACGCACGACGAGCTCGGACTCGACCCCCTCGATGTGGGCGCTCGAGTACGCCACGACGCCGTCGTCGAGCTTCTCGACCGGCCCCTCCCCCTCGACCGCGATGATCGAGTGAGCCCTGATGGAGGGCGCCACGGGGACGCTCTGCAAGCCCTGGATGAAGTTGTTGCGTGGCGACATGTTGTCGACGGCCGACGGAACTATCGCGGGTCCCCTCACGGCATCCGCATTCCGGATGAGCTCCGCCCGAATCCCGGTGAGGGCGGTCGGCAGCGTCACGAGCCACCGGATGACGTTGGTGATGACCTCGCGTGCCGCGATGAAGCTCCCCCGGTGCGGGGTGCAGATGAACACCACGCGGGAGACCCCGGGGAGGGGCTCGACGAAAAGCCCCCGCTGCAGGAGATCGCGGGACGCGTCGGACAGCTGGAGGTCGGCGAGCGGCTTGCGCGCGACGGCGTTCCAGATCCGATCGCCGCTGCTGATGGCCTGCATCTTGACCAGGAGGCCGCCCTGGCTGTGCCCGATCAGCACCATCCGGCGGAGGGCCGGGTCCTTGCCCTCGGGGTCGAGCTGCGCCAGCGCTCCGGTCAGCGCCTCGCGCAGCCGCAGCGCGGACAGCGCGACGGGGGCGCCGGAATCGTACTGGAAGAACCAGAACTGGTAGCGGCTCCGGATCTCGGGGTCGGCCAGGAGACGGTTGAACATCTCGGCCCAACGGACCACGCTCGACTGCGTGCCGTGCACGAAGACCACCGGGATGAGCCCGGGCTTGTACGGGGTCGTGGAGACTAGCGGCGGCCGCTCATAACCGGCGAGCCGGCCCAGGAACCCGAACGTCTCGAGCCGGAAGATCGGTATGCCGGTGAAGGTGTGGGCCAGCGCTGCCGTCGGCTCGCTCTCGAGCGGCACGCGCTCGCCGGCGATCGAGACCGACTCCGCGTCCCAGGCCAGGTGGAGCTCGAGCGCGGCCGTGAGCGGCCGTCCCTGCACGAGGGCCTGGCGAGCCTCGGGGATGCGGAGAAGGGCGGTCGCCGAGACCTTCAACCGCGGCGCCACGAGGTCGCCCGGCCTCGAGGCATCGATGAGCCGGGTCGACGCGGCGAGCGGGGTCCCGAGGCCGGACCAGCGGTATCGCATCGCCATGCCTTCCACTTTCAGCTCCGCGATGGGAATGAACCCATACAGCTCCCGGTTTCCAGCCCGCAGCGAGGATCGGTCGAAGGTCACCTCCAGCGGCCCGAACGGCAGCGTGAACGCGCCCCCGCGCGGGACGAATTCGGCACCGTCCTCCGACGCAAGGCCTCCCGCGAGCGCCCAGTTGTACAGGTCCGCGGCGAGCCGAAGGCGCGGGTCGAAGCGCCCCGGTTCTTTGCCTGTCCCTTCGGGGAACAGGAACGCGTAGGCGTACACCACTGCGGCGAGCTTGTACTCGGGTTTGGCCGCGGCCTGCCCGTGGAGGAAGGCCAGCTCGGCGAGGGCGAGGAGCAGGTCGGGATCCCCGCCCGTCCGCCGCATGGACCCGTGAAGCTCGGCCAGGGCTTCCTCCGGGCGCGCCCCGAAGGCTGCGAAAAGTCCCTGCTCGTAAAGTACGTTGCGCGTCTCCCAGCTCGGCTCACCCGTCGTGACGGCGCTCCGGGTGAGGTCGGCCTGGACGACCTTCGGATCGACGCGCGTGGCGCTCACCGGGCCCCCGCAGGCGGCCAGGGCCATGCCGAAGGCGGCGAGAACGACGATGCGCAGGTGTCGTGTCGTCTTCATTGGGCGGCCCTCGTGAGCTCGCGGGTCACCGCGCCAACCATCAGAACCGCACCTGGAGGCGCAGGCCCGCCACCACGGCGGTGCCCGTGTCCTCGAGTCGTCCCGACGAGCTCAGGTTCTTTGTCAGCGTGGGCTCGACGATCTGCAAGTCCGCGGTCACGTTCAGCCATGGCGTGATCGACGCGCTGTAGTACATCTCGATCGCGTCCTCACGCTCGAGGCCGAGCCGGAGCTGCTGCCGCAGGAGCACCAGGAAGGTGCCGCTGAATTCCGTGCGGGCCCAGCCGATGCCGAAGGTGTCCCGCGGGCGGCCCGGGATCGCGCCCTTGCCGCCGATCCCCATGCTGTAGCTGTACTTGACCGGGTTGACCTCGCCGTCAGACGCGCCGAAATTGAAGAAGATCCCGATGCCCCGCGTGCGATCGCCCCCGGGGTGCCAGAAGTACTGGTCGAAGCCGTAGAACATCGCCCACGTGCTGTCCTTCCGGTTGGCGGGCTGGACCGGCACGAGCAGCTCCGGAAAGAACCGCTCGAGGATCCGCCGGAGCACCGGGCCGGGATCGCCGAGCCGCGGGAAGCGCTCGGTCAGCAGGAAGCGCCCGAGGTTGGTCGGGTCCTGGGTGAGGGAGAGGCGCTCCTTGTTGCTCCACATGGCCCCCGCCCGCTGAGTGCCCCGGAGGCCGAAGGGAGTGATGGCCACCTGGGCCGAGGCCACGACCATCACGCCATCGTCGAACGCGTCGGTCACGTCGTTGTTCATGACCGTCCCGCTCGGATCGAGCACGAGCGCCGACAGGATGACCCCCTCCCACGGCAAGACGACGAGGCCGCCTCCGTACGCCGAGATCGGCACGAGGACGAAGCTCATCGGCAGGCCCAGCCCCGTGTTCAGGAACTGGGTGCGATAGTTGCCGGCGAACTCGCCGGCGCCGGCGTCGAGAGTGAAGATCTTGCCGGCGACCAGGCCGAACTTCGGACTGAGGAACTGGGTGAAAGTCGCGTGCATGAGGCCGGTGCTCGGCTGGTTGGGGTCGGGATAGAGCAGAAAGGTATTCACCGGCACCACCGCGCCGGAATCAGCGAACACGCTCTCGCCGAAGCTGCTGCTCGCAACTACCTTCAGGAACCCGCCCGGCCAGAGACCGAGCTTGCCAGTGTCGACGTTGAGCGTGTACTCGGCGTTGCCCCAGAACTCGGCGCCCGTGTCTCGGCCGCCGCTGAGGACGGCCTGCGGGGTCAGGATCAGGTCGACGTCGAGCACCACGCCCTTCTTGCCGAGCTCATCCCGCACTCCGCCCCAGCTGCCGGTGAGGCGCGGACGGGACCAGAAATCCCCGCCCCACGTATCGGGCACCGCAACCGGCTGGGCGGGCCCCGACGCCGGCGCACCGAGCACTGCCAAGACGACCGCTGCGGCTACGAGCGCCAAGAGCATCGGCGATCTCATGCGCCCTTCTGCCAAGTCTGCGTCCAGGCGATCCCGAGCGCCCAGAAATTGGTCCCGGTGCGGCTGTAGACGCCGGTGCTGCCGAAGACCTTGATCGAGTTGTACCGATTCATCGGTAGGGCGATGGTGAGGCCCAGGCGAACGTTCTCCTCCTTGTCGCCCTTGTCGCCGTCCACGATCGGGCGTCCCCCGGCATAGTAGGTCGCATCGAGCGCCCCCCACAGCCCGGCCCTGAACTCGTAGACGAGGTGTGCCTGCAGCGAGTAGAGGGGCTCCTGCTCCAGCGTCTGGCCGCCGAGGAAGTCGTCGTTCGCGGTGAAAAAAGTCGCCGCCGCGGTCATCTCGAGCGTGAAGCGGTCCAGGGCCTTGGACACTCCGACCTCCGGCCTGATGGACCAGCGATTCGTGCCGATGTTCAGGAGCTTGTCCGAGTCGTACTGGCCGAGGGGCGGGGACACCTCGAGGCCCACTCCCACGATGAGGTCCTGCTCATAGCCGCCGAACTCCGCGAGGGAGAGGGCCGGAGCCCCGTAGAGATTGACCGAGAACCGGAACCTTGGATCGGCGAGGCCAGACACCTGACGCTCCCGTTCGTGGCCGGCGAGCTTGGCGCTCCCCGAAGCGCGGGCAAAGGGCACGATCACTCCGAGCTTCCCCGACAGGCCCCAGACATCGAGCGCCCGCACGTAGGCGAGGAAGCCGGCGTGAGTCTGCACCTCGGCATCTGTCAATGGGGACGACTGGCTGAAGGCGACGTTGCCGTCCGTGTAGCCGTAGCCCGCGATGACGAAATTCATCCCCACCGGGGTGTTCACGTAGGAGCGCGGCTCGAGCTCCTGCCCGTCCGCGCGCCGGGCAGAAATCGCGACGCTGGCCAGGACGAGCGCCATCGTCATCCAGGACAACACCGGCGACGCCTTGACAGGGATCCGCGCGCGACCCCTCACTCCCGGCCGCGACCCCCTGGCGGACGGGCCTGGGCGAGTGCCGCCCCGGCCAACGGCAAACTGGCTAGTATCCCGGAGGAGGCGGTACCGGCATGTAGACCACGCCGCTACTGCCATACCCTGCCGTGTACCAAGTCGGGCCGCACTTGTAGTAGGGCACGCCGCTCACCGGTATCGGCGCGACGTTGCAGGGCGGCGCGACGGGCGGGGGTGCCGCGGCGGGTGCCGGCGCGGCGGTAACGACCGTGGTCGTCGGCGCCGGCTGGCTCGCCGCAGCGACGGCGACGCCCGTGACCATCGCGCCGGCCACGAATCCCGCGGCGGCCTCGTTGCTGTCCCAATTCGAGCAGTTGGAGCAGCCGCTGCTGGAGTATGAGCTGGAGCTGGAGTATGTGGAGCTGACGGACTGCTGACGCGTTGCCTGGGCCGACTGCGAGCTGGACTGCATCTGCGTGGCCGTCTGTTCCCGGCTGGCTTGCGCGCCGGTCGCCGTGGACTGCCGCGCGGCCTGATTCTCGCTCGTGCTTGCCTGGCGCCCGCTCTGATTCTCGCTCGTGGTTGCCTGCCGCTGGCCCTGGGACTCCTGCCGGCCTTGCTGAGCCGAGGACTGCGCCTCGCTGGCCTGACCCTGGCGCTGGCCCTGGCTGGCAGCAGCCTGTTGCTGTGCGCCGGCAGCGCGTTGACCGCCTCCCTGCGCGGCGCCACCGCCGGCAGCAGCCTGTTGCTGTGCGCCGGCAGCGCGTTGACCGCCTCCCTGCGCGGCGCCACCGCCGGCAGCAGCCTGTTGCTGTGCGCCGGCAGCGCGTTGGCCGCCTCCCTGCGCGGCGGCACCGCCGGCAGCAGCCTGTTGCTGTGCGCCGGCAGCGCGTTGGCCGCCTCCCTGCGCGGCGGCGCCGCCTCCGGCTCGCCCTCCGCCTTGGGAGAACCCCCCGCCGGATGCGGAACCACCGCGCGAGAAGCCGCCCTCACCACCTCCGCCGTGGGCACCGCCCCCACCACCTCCGCCGTGAGCGCCGCCCCCACCACCACCGCCGTGAGCGCCGCCCCCACCGCGACCACCGCCGCCACGTTGCGCGAATGCCTCACCAGCCAAGCTCACCATGAATACCGCCGCCACGACGATCGCCGCCGCACCGCGCCACCATGAAGGGATCTTCATTACTTGGCTCCTTTGCCCGCGGAAGACTTGCGGGCGGCCGGAGATACACGCGGAAGCTGAGCCGCAAACGCGACTTTCTGCGCCCCGTCCGGCGGCGTCGCGGAGAATGTCGAGTCCTCGATCGCGGGCGCGAGGTTCCAGTCGGAGAACTGCGCCCAGAACTGCGGCTCGCCCTTGGCCTTGCCGTAGGTGATCACGACGCGCTGGGGCAGTGGCTGGTCACCGTCGGTCACCCAGACCTGGAAATCGACGGTGTCGGTGCGCGCGGCGAGGTGATGGGATGGAGCGCCGTGGACGCTGGTTCGCTCGACGTAGTCGATCGACCGCAATCGATCTCGCATCTCCGCGGGGAACTGGCTGACCAGCATCACCGCGAGCGGCAGACGCATGCCCAGATCCTTCACGAAGTGCACGATGCTGTCGTCGAGGTTGCCGGGTTGCGGCGCGGTCGCATAGACGTTGCGCGTCGCATCGACGAGCACGATCTCCTTGCCGCTGAACACGGTCAGCGTCTTGACCCCGTCGCTGCGCTCGCCCTCGAGGCGCAGGCGGTCGGGCCGGCTCAGGATGACTTTGCGGATCTCGGCGAACTCGATCTTCTGTCCGGACGCCTGCACCGCGTCGTACCCGGCACGCAGGCTGACGCTGAGGCGCTGCGTTCCGCCGACGAACTCGGCCATGCGCATCAGGATGGCGCGCGCCTGGGCTTGCGACTCGGTGACGGCGGGAGCGGTGGGAGCCCTGGCCACGGGCGCGCTCTTGGTCGGCGCCGCTTGCTGTGCCGGCGCCGGGTCCGCGGCCGCCAAGGCCACCAGGGCCACCACGAGCATGATCCTCAAGGCGAGGCGACACGTGTCAGGGATTGTACTCATTCGCTTCCCCCTCATCGGGCGCGGCAGGCCCTTATCCATGGTGTAGCACGCGTACCATTCTTCGGTCGGCTTTGTCTATCGCGACGCCCGTGGCCGGAGTGCTGACCGTCACCCGCCCATGGGACGATCTGCGCCCATCGGGCAGCACGCCCATTGCCACCTTGACATCCGCTTCATTTAGGGCGCTCACCGTCCCGCATCGCTTGGGGCGAGCCGGTCGGCGGGAAGTCCAGAGTGCCGCGCAAGGCGGCGCGACGCTCCGGGCTGAACTCGGGGAAGGGCAGGGCCTGCTGCGCACGGAGGGCCTCGATCGCGGCGCTGGCCTTCGCGGCGTCCGCCGGCGTGGGGCCGCGGTCGCGTGCGAGGTAGATTGTCTGGGAAGGGGACGCGAGCCCGGTTCCGGCCTCGACCACGAGGTCGACGATGCGCAGCAGCAGATCCTCCTGGATGCCCAGGAACTCATCCCAGTTCCGCGTGGTGACGTACGCTCGGATCTCGATCTGGATCGACGCGCTGGCGAGCTCCACGAACCGGACCCGGACCTCGTCGTCGCCGACGCGGGGGTGCGCGAGCAGCATCTCGCGCAGCCGGATCAGGACGAGGCGCAGCTGGTCTGGTGTCGTCTCGTCGCGCAGGTCCAGCCGCTTGAGGAACAGCATCCGATCCCGCTGGCTGAGATTGATGATTGCCATCTGGGCCAGCTCGGCGTTGGGGATCGTGGTCAATGTCCGATCGGGCCCGCGGATACGGGTCGAGCGGAGGCCGATGGACTCGATCACGCCCATCTTGTCCCCGTACTGGCACACGTCGCCGACGCGCACCGGCCGGTCCGCGAACAGGTTGAGCGTTCCCAGGAGATTGCCGAGCGTGCTCTGGGCAGCCAGCGCCACCGCCAGGCCCCCGATGCCGAGTCCTGCCACGATGCCAAAGACGGGCACGCCGAGCTCGCTGGCGCCGTGCGCAATCAGGACGGCCGCGGCCACGAGCCCGACGACGCCGGCGCCGAGGCGCAGCAGGTTCGCGTCCAGGCTCTCGTTGGGAATGCGCGGGGAGCTGATGATCCACTCGGCGACGAGCATCGCGGCGAGGTACGCGCCCCACGCCGCCGACAGGTACCGGGCGATCGCCAGCGTGTCCTCCAGGACCTCGGCGGCGTCGCCCTGGAGGTTGATCTGGAATCCGATGAAGAAGCGGAGCCAGAGCGCCAGGAGGAACACGACCAGCGGCACGACGAGGCGACGGAGGTAGGCCACGGAGGGAGAAACGTCCTGGCCGCGGGACCGCGTCGAGCGGCGGAGCAGGAGGACCGCAACGACACACAGGAGGGTAAGCAGCAGGGCCGCGACGAGCTTCCACATGGCGGTGTCCAGAACCGGGCGGCGCGACCACGCGGGCAGCGCCGCCACCAGGCCCCGTGGAATCCACCACCCGGTGGTCTCCAGCGCCATGAGCCGTGGCGAGCCCAGCGGCATCGGGCGGAGGAACGGCAGGTGCTCCACGGCCGAGTAGAACTCCTCGATTCGCGCGACGGTCTCGGCGCTGAATAGAAACTCGCCGGCCCGAGGGCCGGTGGCGATCCGGGCGATCGTGATCTCGGTGCCCGGGATCGTCCATCGATCGCGGTGGGTGTCCGGCGTGAACGCCGTCGCGTCCGGCACGTCCTCGAGCGGCGGGAGCTCCAGGCGCGCGAGCACCTCCCAGAGGAGATAGAGGGCCTGCCCTCCGCGCTGCCGCACCGCCGCCGGAGGCAAGGCGCTCAGATCCATCACCCTGGCCGCGCGATCGCGGACCCGAAGCAACTGGACGGCGGTATCCCGGCTGGGCGCCGCGCGGTACGCCGTCACCGACTCCTCGAACTCCGGGACCACTCCGAGGAAGCTCGCCAGGGTGGCGCGCGGGCTCGACGTGTCGAGCGGGGCCAGCGGGTGACGGCCCGCCGGCGCTCCGGCCCCTTCTACGCCGGCGGCGCCAACGCCCAGCCCGAGCGCACCGACCAGGACCAGCAACCGACGTAGGCACGTGCTCAGCATGACGATCCGCTCCTCATGCTCGGGCCGCGCACCGCCGCGGGGCACCAGACCCGGCCCTCTTCCGGTCGAACATCCCGTGGTTGTTGGCCTTGGCTGTCCAAGAGCTTCTCGTCCCCCAGTACGGCGACGGCGCCGGTCAGTTGGCGGGAATAGTCACTATGGGCAGCTGCTTGCCGCCGGCTTCCAAGGAGTTGAACAGAATCGTGACGGCGGCGAGCGTGGTTTTCGAGGCGAGGTCTGCCCGGTCAATCCAGAACCACAGGCCTTCGTATGAAACCGCCGCAAAGGTCAGCTCTGGCTTCTTCTTCCCGCTGTGGACGACGAACCCGTGCGGCACCTGGGAGGTATCCAGGGCAATGGCCGTTCCATCGGTCAAGTGACTCTGCTGAACTCGAACGCCCGCCCCGAGCGTGACCAGAATTTGCAGCAAAGAACGCGTCCGGATCCCCACCACCCCGGGGTCTGGCGCGCGCGTGGCAAAGATGACACGTACCCGATCGAGTGCGGCAGGAATGCCCAGCAATCTTCTCAGCTCGGCCATCTGTTCAGTCGGCCCTGTTGTCGAAGGATCGATTGCATGGAACCGCACCCAGATTTCAGTGTGGTCCGCCTGCTTCAGGATTTCTGCTTCAATGGCCCGCGCCTCCTGGAGGGTACGCAGGATCTGGAGCAGTTTCCCGAACTCGGGATCACGCGGTCGCAACCGACCCGCATAAAGACTGTGATTGTGATGCCCTTCAATCGACTCAGCGGCCAGACCCAGGATGAAGTCGGCGGGTGTTCCGCCCTGGATCGCAAAGATGAGCGCATCGAGCGGCACCGGGCCCATCAGATTTCGCGTAAACCTCTCGCCCGTCAGCGGCGAATAGGAGATAGTCGGACGATCCGTGAACCTGCCCGACCCACCAGCGCCCACGAACGTGTCGCCGCGCAGGGCCTGGGGCGAGAACTGGCCATTGAGACTCACGCCTGCCTCGAGGCTGTAACCGCTGACGACAGACACGACTTCCAGAAAGGCGGGCGCGTCCGCATAGCGCGACTTCACAATGTTCAACAACAGTTGTTCCTTCCAGGAATCCCCAACCGCGATGGTGTAGTGGAGCCGGTCACGCTTGACGAAGCCCGGCCCGACGGACGAACAGGCCGAAGCCAAAGGAACCAGTATCGCGAGGAGCAGGATGACGATAGAGTTGGGCATCATGACGCGGCCGACTCCAGGCGACAGTGATTTCCCCGTGAGCACACCGCTGCGCTGTGGGCGGTACCGACCTGAAGGTCACGCTTCTCCATCAGGAGTTCCTCCGTGGGGTCCTCCGGGTCAAAAACCGTGGCCGGGTGGATGATACCTCCAAGTCGGGGGGGGCACGAGCGGAGCTGCGGCGGGCGGGGCCCGACGTCACCCCGAGGTGGTCAGTCGGCTTTGCCGGGAACCACGCGGACGTCGGCGGTCGCAGCCCGGATTCGGTGACGTTGGGTCCGACGGCGTCCCTCGCGCGAGGAGCAGCTTCACGCACGGCGAAGGCGCGGCGAGCTCGACTCTCTCGCCGCGGAGCCGGCGCAGCGTCGCGACGCCCACCTCGTCGAGTGAAACGAGCCCGGAGGGATGGCGACGCCGATTCGGGCCAGCGCCCTGACGACGTGGCCGTCGTCCAATACGACCAAAGTCCTATCCGGTCGACGACGGTCAAGCGCTAGGATTTCTCGCGTGCCGAGAGGCAGCTTCTCATGGCGGCTGCAGCGATACCGTCTGCGTTCGTGACTTGCGGTGCCCGCGGACCTGAAAAGGAGGAAGAATCCGTATGAAGGCGTTTCCCGCACTGGCGGCAGTGATGCTCTTGCTCGGGGTGGGCTGCGCCACGACGGTGCAGCGAACGGTCGAGCGATCGCCGGCCATCTGTGGATTTCTGGGGGCGGAGGTCTGCGAGCAGCTCCAGCCGGGCGAACGGGAGCAAGCGGGTCTGCGCTACGTGAACCCCAAGGGCATCTTCACCCAGTACGACAAGGTGATGGTCGTCGTGGTTGGCTTCTTCGCAAGTGATTCGTCCAAGGTGCCTCCCCAGGATGAGCAGCGGCTCACGAACCTTCTCTACAAGAGTCTCCATGAGGCGCTGGTCAAGCGGTATCAGGTGGTGGACGAAGCCGGTCCCAAGGTGATGAAGGTCGAGGTTGCGCTCCTCGACGCCGAGGCGGCGACGGCAGGGGCCCGCTCGGTCACGATGGTGGTCCCCCAGCTGCGTGTGCTCGGCACTGGCTACGCCGCCGTGGCGGGAAGATACCCATTCTCCGGCGAGGCCTCGGCCACCGTCAAGGTTTCGGACTCCATGACGGAGCAGATCCTCGGGGCCGGCGCGGATCGCCGGGCCGGGGGTGGATCGGCCTCGGCCGCCGCCCAGTGGCAGTGGGGAGATGCCGAAAACGCGATCAAGCTCTGGGCCTCGCGGCTCGCCGACGGAATGTATGCATACACCTCGGGCGAGAAGAAGCCGTAGCGAAGCGAATGGCACGCCAGTACGGCCGAACGGTTCGCCATCGGATTCAAGTGAGACACGCAGGCACGGGATGCGAGATCCCGCGGCGGAAGCGGGGACGAGGAGATCGACGATGCCGCGACTGAAACTGGCAAGGCGGACGGCGCTGTCGATCATCGTGGCGCTGGCCTGGACGGCCATCGGCGAGGCGCAGCAGATCTTCGTCTATCCCCAGCGTGGGCAGAGCCCGGAGCGGCAGCAGCGCGACCGTTTCGAATGCCACCAGTGGGCGGTGCAGCAGACGGGCTTCGACCCAAGCAATCCCCAGGTGGCCCAGGCCCCTCCGCCGTCACCGCCCCCGCAGGGTGCGATGGGCGGGCCCTCGGCGGTGCGGGGCGCGGCGGGTGGTGCTGCCGTCGGCGCCGTGGGCGGCGCAATTGCCGGAAACCCCGGCAAGGGCGCCGCGGTCGGCGCGGCCACCGGAGGGATGATCGGGGCGATGCGCAAGGCGGACCAGCAGGCCAAGACCCAGCAGCAACAGCAGCAGGCTCAGGCCGCCCAGCAGCAAGCCATGACGCAGGGGTCCTCGTCCTACAACCGTGCCCTGAGCGCCTGTCTGCAGGGCCGCGGCTACACCGTCCAGTGAGGTGAGGCGATGCGCAGACTGATCGTGATCGGCCTCGTCGTCGCGGGCAGCGTCGGTCCTTTCGAGGCTGGTGCCGCGGTTCCCGTCGACGGATCGACACCGCTGCTGTGCGCGGTGACCGAGGTGCAGGAGTGCGAGCCCGGAGGCGCCTGCCAGCGGCGCACTCCGGAGGCAGTGAATCTCGCGCCGTTCGTCCGGGTCGACGTCAAGGCCAAGCGGCTCGGTAGCGATCGATGGCAGCCGGACGGCGCCGATCCAGGAGGCGACCCAGGTCGACGGCAAGCTGATCATGCAGGGCGGGCAGGAGGGGCGTAGCTGGGGCGCCGTGATCCTGGGAGAGACCGGGAGGTTTTCCGCAGGCGTCGTGGACCACGAGGTCGGGTTCCTCATCTTCGGCGTGTGCACGACGCCGTAGGGTGGCCACGAGAACGTCGACCCACCCTCTTTCTGCTCGCGGCAGTCACGGGGCATGGCCGGCAGGGTCAGGGTGTGCCGGGGTCATGGCGTGCCGCGCGCGGGGTCCGCCAACCCCGCCCGTGCCCGATGACTCGGAGCCCGCGCGCGATCACTATGCCCCGCTCGCCTTCGCTCAACGCGAACGGCCGAACGGGCTTTCCCGGTCCGCTGCCGGGGCTCGCGGAGAGCCGCTGGAGAGCACACTGGACCGGGCGCGACGTCCGCCACCCCAGCGGCGGGGGCGTGGATCGTTCCTATCCGCTCAGGCCGCCTGGTTCCTCATCCTGCCGTCCGCCGAATGCCGATGCGTCGAACGACCAACCGATAGGCGAGAGCGGCGATCCACACGGCTGCGACCAGAACCACGACCAAAATGATCAGCCGCGAAAAGGCGAAATCCACGAGTGCGCGCATGTCGGCCACCGTGCGGTGGGCCAGGTCGCTGACCTGGGGCGCGCCCGCGTTGAGCTGAACCATCAGCAATTCGAGCTGCCTCGCCGTCGCGGCAAATTCGCGCGCGGCGTTCGCGTAGTCGGCGATGTCGAACGGCTTGGCAGGTATGGCAGGCGCAGTGGACTCCTCCTTGGTCTTGTCGAACCGACCGAACAGCGAATCGATGCCGCGTAAAGTGCCCTGCAGCGAATCGAATGTCGCGGTTCCGGCTTCGAGTGCGCCTCTGAGCTCGCTGACCAGCGCCAACATCTGCTGCTGCCGCGCCACCATTTCCCGCATGAATTGACTGATCACGGCTTCACGCTCACGAGCCACCAGGTCTGGAAGTTGCCCAGCGACCCGCATGAATTGACTGATCACGGCTTCACGCTCACGAGCCACCAGGTCCGGAAGTTGCCCAGCGACGTTGCCCACCGCCTCCGCTGCCAGGCTGACACGATCCACATCCTGCAGCGCGTCTCGTGTCTCAGGCATGCTAGCGATCTGATACGTGAGGCGTTCGACCTGCATGTCGAGCAGTCTGGGTGCACGTTGCAGGTAGTAGATCGTGCGCTCGGCGAGATTGCGCGTCTGGGCGATTTCCCGGACGGCCGGATCGAGGTTGCTCAACGGGTCGATGCCGACCAGCGAGAACAGGCTACCGCTCGATTTTGACTCGCCAGGTCTCGGGCGACCGACCGCGCGGGCGAAGTCCCTGAAGTAAACGTACGCCACGGCGCGCACATGGGGATTCTTTAGGCGCCATTCCTCGATCACCTGGCGCAACTGCTGAATCTGCCCTTCGGTCAGGACTTCGGACGCGAGCGCCCAGGCACCAGGTTCCAGATTGCGGTGCGCATCCCGGAGTGGCGCGGCGCGCTCGCCGTATTTCTCTTGAATCCACGAGTCCTCGATGACCATTCGACTCAAAGTGGCAAGCACCACCATGTCGAGCGCGTTGGTCACGGAGTTGGGGCCTGTGGCAATCGTATAGGCAGACGTCACCTGAGACAGTCTCCAATTCTGGGCGACCAGCCGCTCCGCAGCATCCTGCGTCTCCGTCTGAAAGCGTGTAATCGGTCCGCTGATTCCTTCCGCATATTCGTCGGCAAAACGCATGACCTTGAGCTGTAGCTCCTGCAGCTTCGTGGCCTCGGCCTCGTCTTCTGCGCCAGTCAGCTTGCTGATCATCGCGCAGCCAGACAATCCCGTGACACTTGCCGCCAAGAGTAAGCTCGCGACCAGCACGGGCCTCAGACATCGCCGCGCAAGTATCGACACTAGCTTGGGCTCGCACTTCATCCGACTATCCATCCCCGGCTGAAATCGATCTCCCCGTGTGCTCTGCCGAGAGTTGTGCATCGCCTCTTGAACAGTCTGTCACGGAAATCATCTGCGCTGATCGCGATCTCAGCGGACAACGTCGGCGCCACGCTCGCGACGTTCACGCATGGCGGGGACCGCCCAGTCGAAACAAGACGCGAATTCCTACGACGTTGAACTGCTCGTCAACCTCAAATCGCGAAGACCCTCGGGCTGACGATCCCGCCGTCGCTCCTGGCGCGGGCGGATCAGGTGATCGAGTATGTGTCCGCCTATAGGACCCTTGGGTCCACTCCGAGCCACCCGCGCTCCCGTTCACGTAGCTACAGTATGGGATACCGGCACTACGATCACTCCCGATATGCGGGCTGACCGAGATCAATTCCACCATTCCTCTTAGACTCCAGGCCAGAACGAGAAAAGTCGCTCGACGAACCAGAAGGCTGCCATCGTTCCGATGACGAAGGTCGCAGCCGGACGCATCAGCGCGCTCCAGTGGGCGGGAATCGGGAGACGCCGCACCAGCCCACGGAGCGTCAACATGGCCGCGATGAAGCCAAGCTGCCCGGCCTCGATGCCCACATTGAAGGCGAAGAGCGCGGGTGGAACATCGCCTTGGGGCAAGCCGATATCGGCCAGTGCGCTCGCAAAGCCGAAGCCGTGCAGGAGTCCGAACGCGAACGCCACAAGCCAGGGCCACTGCGCGGTGAGGCTGCGCTCGCCTCTGCGCTGCCGCGTCATCTCGCACGCGAGCAGGAGGATGCTCAGCGCGATGCTCGCCTCCACCGGTGGGCCCGGTACGTGCACGACACCCAGCGCCGACAAGCCCAGCGTGATCGAGTGCGCCAGCGTGAACGCGGTCACCGTCGTCACCAGCTTCCGCACGTTCCGCACGATCAGGATGAGCGCGAACACGAACAGCAGATGGTCATATCCGAGCAGGATGTGCTCGACGCCGTGCAGGACATAGGCACTCGCCACGGCGATGGCTCCGCGCGCGGTTGGAATCACGATCCACGGCTGCGACGGATGGACGAGCGTCGTGGAATGCGCGCCATCGCGTGTTTCGACGCGCACGAGCACGTCAGTGATGGTGCCTTGCAAGCCGACGAACTCCATGCGCTTGCCGCCCAAACCGCCGGGCACGGCGATCAACCTGCGTTCGACGACCGAATCGGACAGCTCGTACAAGCCCGGGTTGGTGACGTTGGTGGCGCCATCGGGTAGCTGCAGCACCACGGGCAGCCGCATGCCGGAGACCACCGGCGTTCGCCACACGACGTCGAAGCGGTCGGGCGCCGTCTCGGTCAGCGCGAGATACGCCGGACGCGCTTCGTGAGCGTTCGCATGAAGGGCGTCCGCGAGCAGCATCAGGATCACCAGCGCCACCAGCGACAGCATCGCTTCGAGTGCGCGAACGGGACGCGATCGAGCGTTCATGGCCTCGCAGGAGGAGCCGGCGCGGAGGTCTCGTTGTGCGCGCGGGACAGCGGCGGCAACCGCACCTCGTAGCGCGCCTTCATCACGTCGAAGGCGCGACGCCGCGCTTCCGACCTTTGATCCTCCATCCACGCCGCCTGGACCTCGGCCACGATCTCGTCGAAGGCTGGAACGCGACCGGGCGTCGCGGACGTGACGAGCACCAGATGCCAACCGAGGCCCGACTCGATCGGCCCTTGCCACGTGCCGACCGGCAGCTGGCGCACGGCCCCGGCGAAGCGACTGCCGAAGATGGCTGCCACCTGCTCCGCCGTGCGATCGGCGTAGTGGTCCTGGAACATGAACGCGTCGCCGATGGCCGAGAGCGAGGGTGCATCGGCGGGCGTACCGCCGAGCCTGACAAGCGCACGCGTGGCGTCCTGCTGCGCACGATCGCCACGGCGGTCCGGGGAAAAGTACAGGTGTCGGAAGGAACGGCGACCAGGGTCCGCGAACCGCGTGGAATTGCGCGAATACCAGGCGCGGAGCTCCTCGACCGAAGGATTGCGCACGGCCGAAAGGTCGTCGGCCAGGAACGCCATCTTCTGCGCCAACCGGCGCTTGATGATCGTGTCGCCGCGCTCGAGGCCGAGCGCGAGCGCCTCGCGGTAGAGGATCTCCTCGCGGACCCGGCTCTCCACGAGTCCTTGCAGCTCATCCTGCGTCGGCGCCCGATGCCACTGCGCCGTCCACACGATCTCGAGTTGCCGCACGTCGGCGGCGGTCAGCTCGATGCGGTTGCCCTCGACCTTGGCCGGCCGCTCGGGATGGACGAGCCGGTAGCCCGCGAACAGCAACGCGCCAACCACGATGAATTGCAACAGCGGCTCGCCCAGCGCGCGCCTCAGCACGGACATCGCGCGCACTCATTCAACGTCGTAGTTGGCGTACCCGAACTCGTTACTGCGGGCCGCGACGTACTTGTCGCCCACCTTGTAGAGAGTCACCTCGAACGGTGCGCCCGCGATCGTCGTCACGATCTTGCCACCGCGGATCTCGTACTGCGCCGGCGACCCGAGCTCGCCGCTGTGTAGCACATCGCCGATCTGACCGGCGCGCGGCTGCTTGCCGTCGACACTGAGGATAAGGCGCCGCCCGTCGGATCCGTAGAGGATCTCGAAGCGCTGCCCCGTCACCGTGTTCCGGATCTTGAACGTCTTTCCGACGATCAATTGCTTCAATTGCGCGTCATCGAGCGCGGCGGCGCCCTGTTGCTTCAACTCGGCAACCGTCGTCCCAGGCTTCGCGGCTTTGCGCGCTTCGTCGCTGGGCGAATACCAGATCGGAGACGTCCAAGCACGATCCTGAACCGCCGCTGGAACGTTGGCCGGCGGCGGGACACCGAGCTTTTTCGCGTCGTACGTCGTCCAGCGCGGCGTCGGAATCTGCAGAACCCGGGCATAGTAGAACGCGAACTGGCTCGGATCGAACTCGGGGTCGGTCCAGACTGTCTTCAACTCAACGGCGCCGATCGTGTTCGAATACGTCGCGTTCTTGATATCTACCGTGTTGGCCACCGGCGGCAGCTCGGCCTCGCCGCGCCGAACTCGGGTGTCGGATATTCTGGCGCCGCCCTTGACCGCGCGATTGCCGGACCAGGCGACGTTGTAGATCTTCTCGAAAATCTGGCCGTTGCGGGTCCATCCCTTGACGATCTGAATCCGGTCGAGATTCGCGTCGTCGGGGTCCTTGACGGCCTGTACGATGAACGTCGGCGCCTTCGATTTAGCCGCCGGCAGATCGCCGCCCATCGGAACGCCGTTCGCGTACCCGGTCCTGACCCAATCCTTGCGTTGCAGGACGCCGGGCGCGAAGTCCCAGCCGCCGAAGAAGCGCACTTTGATGCGCACGCCGCTGGTCGCGAATGTCTCCTTGCGCTGCATGGCGGCGAAGATGGCCTCGCGTGTGTTCTCCTCGGCCCACACTCCGCCCAATCCGGACGTGGCAAACCTGTCCGACGCCATACCGGCATGCTTCTCGCCGCTGAGTCGGCCTTGCGGCGTGGCATCGAGCAGGGCGTGCCCGCCGAAGAAGTTCGATTGCGTATACGCCATCGCGGTGGCGTGCGTGTCGCTCGCGCCCACGAGGCCGAACCTGTACGGGTTGTAGCCGCGCGCGTCCTGCATCGCCAGCCCGTTCTGGTACGCCTCGCGAATGTAGCTGCCATGCAGCCGGGGCGCACGGTCGATGCCGCCCAGCAGATATTCCAGGATCTCGTGCCGGGCGAACTCGTCGTTGGGCGACAGCGCCGGATGCGTTTCCGATGCGCCCTTGAGCTGCTGCATCTCGGACAGCGGCTCGTTGTTCACCCGGGATTGCGCCCACGCGGCATCGATCGGCCGGCCCTTGCCGTCGACTTCCAGCGGAAACATCACGCCATCGGAGAGGTTCGCGTTATGCGAAATAGCGAGCAGCTCGTTCCCGGCCTTGCGCTGGGCATCCATCCAGGACCACAGATCCTCCGGGTGCGTGGAGTCGATCGCGGTAAACGGCACTGTCGGAATCTTCTTCGAATCCTTGAAGATCACGTTGCGGTGCAGGTTGCGATTGTCGGGCGTCGAACTCCATTCGTACGCAGCGAAGGTGGTGAACTTTCCGGGTTTGTAGAACTTGTCGGCAATGTCGGCGACCCGCCTCCAGACAGAGCCTGCGACCTCGGGGTTTACGAGCTCCTTGATCGGTTCGTTCTTGAGGATGGTAGTGGCGAGGAAGAGATAGACCTTCTGGATATCGTCCTTGCTCTTGACGGTCAGCTGTCGTGCGATCGGCAGCTTGCTCAAGTCCGACTGTGGATCGTTGGCGAGACGGACGGTGCCCATGTATTCCGAGTGATCCGTGACGGCCGCGAAATCGAGCGGACGCTTCAGCTGCACCATGTAGCCCGCGGGATGGCGGATCGGCTTGCCCAAGGCGAACTGGTACGCGTCCTCGGGACCGGTCAGCGTGTTCCCGAAGACGTACGCATCGAACGACCAGCTCGTATGGATGTGTGTCTCGCCGAAGAACACGTCGCGTAGCGGGTTCCCTTGCGCGCAGGCCAGCATCGGCGAAGCACATACGCTCGCTCCTACCAATGCAATGACGAGTCGTCGCAGCGCGACACGATGTGCGCCGCCGGCAGCCGAAAGGTTCCTGTCGATCATCCTTGCCCTCCACTTGAAGAACACCGGCGACACTGCTGCAGGCCGCGCATGCGATCTACGAGACGATGACGCGGGGCCAAGGGCCCGTTCCCGCCCGGACATGGACGGCAAGATCGTCTACAATATCCCGCCGGCCGTCAAGGCCTCGATCGACGAGATCGTGAAGACGTTCGTGGAGACGCTGATCCTCATGCTTCTCCACGCTGTCGCGCGCGCGGTGCGTTCGTGTCGCTCCGGCAGACCGACCGTGGTGCCGAGTCGAGATCGAGCAGTGCGACATCGGGCTCGCGCGCTCAGGCGTTCGTGTCGGCCTCGTCGGGCATCCGCCCGACTAAGGCTACCCCCAGGCAGAACAGCAGGATGCTCGTCACGATCAGGGAGAAGATCGCCGGAGGGAACTCGGGACCGGCGATGCCGTAGTGCACGGGGAGTGCCGAGAGGACCCCTGCCGCCAGCCCGCGTGGAACCGCGACAGTCAGAAGCCAGGATTGCTTTCTCGATAGACCCAGGCCGAGCGTCGCCAGCCCGACAGCAGGGATGCGTGCCGCCACCAGGAGCAGCGCAGGGACGGCGCCGAGCAGAATCAGTCGGGGTGAGGTCGGGAACATCAGGCCGATCAGCACGAAGAAGAACGACTTGATGAAGAAGCTCATCTGGTCCTGCATGGTGCGAGCGCTCTGGTCGTTCACGAACGCCTGCGCGTCTGCACCGGGGATGAGCCGAGGCACGAGCGATGAGGCGTTGCCTAGCAGGAGCGCGGAGGTGAGCACGGCCATGGCTCCACTGCCATTGAGGTGGGAGGTCACCCCGTACACGAGCAGCATGGCGGCGAGGAAGGCGGTGTAGGCATGCGGATTGTTCCGGAGAGCCGGCACCACGGGAAGCAACGCCGCCGCCCCGAGCGCGCCCACGCCTACGCCGACCCCGAGCTCTCTTGCCAGCGCAAGCAGTGGTCGCGATAGGGAGACGCCCCCGGTGACGAGCAGGTCGACCAACACCATGGTCAACACGACCGACAGAGCATCGGTGGAGGCGGACTCGACCTCGAGCAGCCTGGCCACCCGTGGGTTGACCTTCCCGCCCGCGGTGGTGGGCATGATGATCAGGGAGCAGACTCCGCCAACGATCGTCCCAGCGATCAGCCACGCCAGCAACGGAGCAGGCCTCACAAACCCCATCGCGGTGACCAGCCAGAGCCACAGGCAGACGGCGGTGACGGAGAAGCCGAATCCCGCCAGGCCCAGGAGCAGCCCTCGTGGTCCGGCGGCGGCCACGTCCGCCAGCCGCAACCGCGAGGCGCCGCCGGAGAGGATAATGGTCAGCGCGACGGCGCCGAACAGCGGCACGGCCGGCTGGAGGAGAGTCGGGGAGACGAACTCGAACACGGGCCCGGCCAGGACTCCGGCACTCACCAGCCAGAGAACGTCCGGAATGCCCGTACGCGAGAAGACGAACTCCCCCATCGCCCCCAGCAGCAGGACGACCGCCACGATCTCCAACACCTGGGCGATTGAGTCCATTGCCCCCTCAATCGAGCTGGTTTCCCGGCACAAGGGTTGCGGATTCACGGGGCTGCACCCGCATCATGGTCGTGAAGCCGGCTCCGTTGTCAATGGACGCGGTAGCGAAACCAGGCCCGAGGCTTCCTTGCGTGAGACGGCCGAGGACGAGTTCGCGGCGCGTGACCTCGCGGCGTACGCCGTGTTCCTGCGCCAGACGCCGTGGTACGCGTATCCGTTCGGCCCGCGCGTGGCGGCGTTCTGGCGCGAGACGCCCTGGCGCGGCGGGGACCTGCTCCGGAAGCTGGAGCGGCGCGTCGTGTTCACCCTGGAGTACGGGACGAAGGCGATCTACGGCTGGCTGATCGGCCAGGCCTCGGCGAGCGCGCTGGGGCTGGCGGACCAGGAGATCCGGACGGTGGTCGTCGGGCTCCAGGCGTCCGACGTCGCGCGCGACCCGCGGATCAAGGTGGTGCGCGAGCTCGGGGCGGGGAGGACCCTCGTCGTGACGCCGCGGTACCGGGCCTACACGGAGGTGGTGGTCGGCCTCGCCCGGCGCGGCAGGGATCTCGCGGAGATCGCGGGGAACCGGCGCATTCTCATGACCGTCCAGACGCCGTCGGCTCTCCCGGCAGTGCCGGGCGCGCAAGAGATGTTCGCCGTGCCCATGCAGTCCGGGGCCAGGCATCGTCGCGTCGGCCTCGACGTGCCCGTGGCAGACCTCGCCTCGGCGATCCGCAGCCTGGAGGCCGCCAAGGTGACCGTGGAGCACCTCTATGACTACTGACCGGCGCTCGGCCCCGGAGCGCGTGCCCTCCGTCTCGCCGGGCCGCGGCGGGCACGCAGCCCGCGCCCGCGGCACGCTGTTGGCGCTGCTCGCCGCGCTGTCCGCCGCCGGCTGCTCCACGGCCGTGCCAGCGGCTACCGAGCCCGTACACGTGAAAGTACTCGCCATCAACGACTTTCACGGCAACCTGAAGCCGACTCCGGGCATCCGCATCAAGGACCCCGCGGACCCGAGCCGGACCACCCTGGTCGCGGCCGGCGGCAGCGAGCATCTCGCGACGCTGCTCGGAGAGCTCCGGGCGAAGAACCCCAACCACATCTTCGTCGCCGCGGGCGACCTGGTGGGCGCCACGCCGCTCCTGTCGGCCCTCTTCCGCGACGAGCCCACTATCGAATCGCTGAGCCTGATGGGGCTCGAGGCCAGCGCCGTCGGCAACCACGAGTTCGACAGGGGCACCCAGGAGCTGCTGCGTCTGCAGCAGGGGGGCTGTGACGCTCCCGGGGCGTGCAAGGGCCCCGCCCCGTTCACCGGGGCGCGGTTCACGTACCTGGCCGCCAGCACCGTGGTCACCGCGACGGGTCGGACACTGCTCCCCGCCTACCACGTGAAGCGGTTTCAAGGCATCCCGGTCGCGTTCGTCGGCCTGACGCTCAAGGCCACGCCGCACGATCGTGGTGCCGGACGGTGTGCGCGGTCTCGAGCTTCCGCGACGAGGCGGAGACCGTCAACGCGCTGGTGCCCGAGCTCCGGCGGCAGGGTATCGAGGCGATCGTGGTGCTCATCCACGAGGGCGGCCGGCAGGAGGGGGACTTCAACGAGTGCCAGGGGATCAGCGGGCCCATCGTCGACATCGTGCGGAAGCTGGACAAGGCCGTCGACGTTGTGGTGAGTGGACACACGCACCGCGCCTACAACTGCCGGATCGACGGCCGTCTCGTGACCAGCGCCGACCGGTACGGGACCGTGGTGTCGGAGATCGACCTCGTGCTGGACCCGAGGACCCGCGACGTCGTCAGCGCACGGGCACGACAACGTGATCGTGCGGACGACCCTCGCGAAGGATCCCGCGCAGACCGCGCTGATCACCAACTACGAGCGGCAGGCCGCGCCGCTGGCGCGCCGCGTGGTGGGCTCCGTCGCCGAGCCGCTGTCGAGCGCCGCGGCGCCAAACGGCGAGAGCGTGCTCAGCCAGGTGATCGCCGACGCCCAGCTCAGCGCCACCCGCGCGCTCGGCGCGCAGGTGGCGCTGATGAACCCCGGCGGCATCCGCGCCGATCTGGGCCGGACCGGCGACGGGGAGGTCCGCTACGAGGAGCTGTTCGCGGTGCAGCCCTTCTCCAACCACCTGGTGACGATGACGCTCAGCGGGGCGCAGCTCATCGCCCTCCTCGAGCAGCAATGGGTGAATCAGCCTTCCGGCGGCCGCGTGCTGGGCATCTCGCGAGGGTTCAGCTATGCGTGGGACGCGCAGCAGCCGGCAGGCCGGCGTATCGTGCCCGGGAGCGTGATTCTCGACGGCCGGCCGGTTGCCGCCGATGCCCGGGTGCAGGTCACGGTGAACGGCTTCCTGGCCGGAGGCGGTGACAACTTCTCGGTTCTCACCGAGGGCAGGGATCGGCAGACCAGCATGGTGGACCTGGAGGCGCTGGAGGCTTACCTGAAGGCGCATCCCCGCCTGGCTCCAGGGACGCTGGACCGTGTCAGGAGACTGAATTGAGCTCTTCTTCCCGCTCGAGCACCGCCCGTACTACGTGCCGCTCGCCCTGCCCGGGGACGACGTCACGCCCGAGCGGTTCGTGTGCTTTCGCTTCGACGGGGCGCGGGGCCTCTACATCCATCCGAACGTCTGGCACGAAGGCGTGTTCGGCCTGCACGGCACGCAGCGCTTCTTCGACAAGCAGGGCGCCGTGCACGCGCGCGTCTCGGTGGACTTCCCGCGAGAGTTCGGATGCCTCCTGGAGGCGCCGATCCCCGCGGTCTGAGGGCCCTGGCGCTTCAGGAGCCCGCGGGGGCGGGCGACACCGGGTAGGGGCCGCCGGCGAACGTCCGGGGATGGTAGCCCTTCGAACCGACGGCGCGCGCCAGCGGGCTCCGCGGGTCGGCGTTCGCTTTCAGCCGGTCCAGCACGGTCCGGAAGTCGTGGCGCGGGCGCCAGCCGAGATCCCTTCGGGCCCGCTCGTTCACGTACACGCGGTCGATGCCGGGGAACATCCGCCAGCCCCGCCGGGCGTACTCCGCCTCGTAGTCGGGGACGCGTCTGGCAAGGACCGCGGGCGCGTGCCCGCGGAGCTCGGCCAGGTCCTCCGTCGCGAACGGGGTGGTCGCGCTGACGATGTAGCGGCCGAACCCGATGGCCGGCGCTCGCTCGAGGGCCAGGACGTGCGCGGCCACGACGTCCTCCAGGTCCACGCGCCGGTTGAGGTACTCGTTGGCCTTCACGTTGTCGTCCGCGTAGGCCTCCCGGATCTCCCGGTCGTCGTCGGCTTCTGGAAAGAAGCGGGAGGTCCGGAGGACGAGGCACGGCAGCCCGTGATCCCGATGGAACAGCTCGCACAGATCCTCGGCTGCCGCCTTCGTCACGCCGTAGATGTTCCGAGGGACCGGACGCACGTCCTCGGTGACCCACGCCGCGGGCGCTCCCGCCGCCGGGCGGAGCGCCCCGCCGAAGACGCTGGTCGTGCTCGTGAAGACGAACGCGCCGACGCCCGCCGCGACCGCTTCCTCCAGGAGGCGTAGCGTGCCCGCAACGTTGGTGGCGACGAAGTCCTCCCTGGCGTGGGTGGCCACGTGGGGCTTGTGCAGCGTGGCCGTGTGGAGGACGGCGCCCACGCCGTGCATGCCGCGCCGCACGTCCGATCGGATGCTGATGGATCCGATCGTGCTCGTGAAGGGGGAGGGCGCGACGTCCAGGCCGACGACATCGTGGCGCGCCTCGCGCAGGGTGCGGACCAGCGCCTCGCCGAGATGCCCCGAGCTCCCCGTGACCAGGATCCGCATGATGGTTCCACGGCCTGAAGCCACGATGGATGCAAGGGCGCGCGGGCGCAAGCGCGGGGACGATCCGCGCCGCTGGGGGCTCGGACAGCGTGAGCGGGCGGGGTCACGAAGATCGCGGTCCGCGCGCATCCCGCGATCTAGAATTCTCGGGTGCTGGGGCGTCCGCGTGAGATCGGTCTGGCGGCCGTCGTCGTCGGCCTGGTCCTGGCCGGCTGCGGCCGCGGCGCGCCCGCGCCCACCGTGACCCGGATCGCCACGCTCGAGCCGGTCAACTCCGCGGGGGGCTTCGTCGACACCCTCGCGCTCGCGCCGGACGCGTCGCTGGTGGCCACGGGCGAGCGCGGCGGGCAGATCCGTGTCTGGCCCACGAACGGTGACGCCGCGCCGGCGCCGCTCGGCGGCTACCGGCAGGCCGTCGCCGGCCTCGCCTTCTCTCCCGACGGCCGCCTGCTCGCCTCGCTTGGACGCCACCGCGAGAGCGCGCTCAGGCTGTGGCGCGCCCCGGATCACACGGGTCCCGCGGCGTGGACGGAGGCGGCGTCTCTGCCCGTGGGCCGCTGCCTGGGGCTTCGCTTCGATGCGTCCGGGGCCCGCCTGGCGGTGCTGTGCGAGAGCGAGGTGCTGATCGTGGACGTGGCGTCCGCGCGGGACGTGTTGCACCTGCCGAACCCGCACCGCGAGGCGCTGACCGCCTTCGATCTCTCGGCCGACGGTCAACGGCTCCTGGTGGCAAGCCACGACGGCGACCTGACGGTGCTCGCTCGTGTAGCGTGAGAGTGAGCGTCACGCATCACCACACACGAACGCACAGGAGAGCGGCCATGATGAACGCAGAGCCTCAGAGGGAACACAAGTGGCTGGAGAAGCTCGTGGGCGAGTGGACGTACGAGACGGAGGGCGTGATGGAGCCGGGCAAGCCCGCCGAGAGGTGCGGGGGCACGGAGCGCGTGCGGTCGCTCGGGAGCCTCTGGATCGTCGCCGAGGGACAGGGAGAGATGCCGGGCGGCGAGGCGGCCACCATGCTCATGACGCTCGGCTTCGACCCGGACAAGAAGCGCTTCGTCGGCACCTGGGTCGGGTCGATGATGACCCACATGTTCGTCTACGACGGCGCCCTCGATCCGGCCGAGCGCGTACTCGTGCTGGAGTCCGACGGCCCCTCGATGGCCGGCGACGGGACGATGGCCCGATACCGCGACGCCATCTCGATCGAGAGCGACGACCACCGCGTGCTGACCTCGAGCGTGCGGGCCCCGGACGGCACGTGGCAGCCGTTCATGACCGCGCACTACCGGCGGAAGAAGTGACCGCCGAGGCGGTCGCGGCAGCCGGTCGGCTCCCGGGCCTCGCGGCGCCGCGGGGCTCATCAGCGGCGGCTCAGGGTCTCCGGTGACACGCGAAACGGGTTGACGACCCGCACCGGGCCCAGCATCGAGTCGTCCTGTAGATCCTCGGTGAGCAGGTAGGCGCAACCCGCCACCTCGGCCGCGGCGGCGATCAGCGAGTCCCACCACGAGAGCCGGTGGCGGTCCTGGATGCGCCACGCGCCCTCGAGCACCCGCGTGTCGATGGGAACCGGCCGCCACGGAAGGAGCGACCGTACGACCTGGCGCGCCGCCGCGCGGTCGAGGCCGGGATCCAGCTTCTCCGTCACGGTCACGTAGAACTCCTGGAGGACCTGATAGCTCAGCCGGCCCTGCCGCGTGTTCCACAGGTGCGCCATCCAGCTGGCCGCCTTCCTGTGCTTGTCGAGCTCCGCGGTATCGCGGCTGTAGACGAGGACGTTGGTGTCGACGAAGACGTCACCGGCCATAGAGGTCGGCTCGCTTCGGGTATCGGGTCGTCGGCTTCCGGAGCTTCCTGGCCGGGCGCGCCAGGTACTCGCGCCGCGCCACCTCGTAGCTCTGCTCTTCGTGCATCTTCTCGCGCAAGAGTTCTCCGACCAGGCGCGACATGCTCGTGTCCAGTTCAGCGGCCCGGATTCTCGCCCACCGGGCGACGTCCTCGTCGAGGGTGATCGTCACGTTGCGCAGGCTCACTGAGGAAGTGTAGCACGAAAACAGTGTAGATATGCAGAGCGCGAGCGGCTCCACGGGGGCGGCGGCCCGGTCAGTAGAGTGAGTCGCGCGTCTGCTGCGCGAGCCGCGCCCGCAGCCGCTCGTCGATCTCCTGCTGGATGTTCTGGAGCGCCGAGGCCACGAGATGGCCGACCGCGGTCAGCGCCACCTCGGCCTCGGACTTCTCGGCGGTGATCATCGCGCGCTCGTTCCGCGCGAGCAGGAATCCCGCGGGCGCGTCGCCCTTGCCGGCCAGCGCGACACAGAAGGCGGCGGTGTCGAGCGCGCTGCTCGAGCCTACCTCGAGCGACAGCGTCCCCGCGAAGCTCGACGCCTGCGGTCCCGCCGCGGCCACCTGAGCCATCTCGTCGTTGAACACGTTGTAGACGTACGCGGCCGCCGACCACTCGCCTTCCAGGTGCAGGATCAAGCGGTGGAGCACGGCGGTCAGGAAGCCGGCCTCGTCCTCGTACCGCCGCGACGTGAGGTCACCGACATCGTAGAGGAGCGCGACCAAACGGGACGAGCGCCGCAGCCGCTGGGAGAGGATGCGCAGCAGCTCTACGACGAGGCCCACGGCCAGCCACTGCTCGAGCATCGGCCCGCCCAGGACGAAGAGGGTCGTATCCGTGTGCGCGACCGCTCGCGCCGAGCGCGGCCGGTTCTCGATGAGGGCCATCTCCCCGAGGACGTCGCCGGGCGACAGGACGGCCAGCTCGGCGAAGCCGCCCGCCTCCACGCGCTTCTCGATGCGCACCCGCCCCACGGCGAGCAGGAACATCGCGTCGCCCGGGCGTGCCTTCCTCGAAGATCAGGCCGCCCGCCGGGACGGTCTGCACGACGAGGATGCGCGCCAGCTCCTCGATCTTGGCGTCCGGCGAGGTGGCGAAACAGCGGGAGCGCGCGGAGCTGGCCGACCCGCTCCCGCGTGTCGTCGGTCACGGCGCGCTCCGCCCGGCCCGGCGGCCGGCCATCACACGCCCCGCCATCCCGCCGGAGACCGGAGAGCAGCCGCACCTGGTCGGGGTTGTGAGCCTTGGCCAGGGCTACGCGGGCATCGACCAGCCCGCTCTTGATCACCTCGGCCAGCGACCGGTCCATCGTCGTCATCCCGAACTGTGCGCCGGTCTCGATGGCGCTGTAGATCGTGTGGGGCTTGCCCTCGCGGATCTGGTTCGCGATGGCCGGCGTCACGACCATCAGCTCCCGGACGGCCACCCGCCCCTTGCCGTCCCGGCGCGGGAGCAGGAGCTGCGCGATGACGGCCCGGAGGGAGTTCGCGAGCTGGACGCGGATCTGGTCCTGCTGGCGGGCCGGGAACACGTCGATGATCCGCGCCACCGTCGAGGGGGCGTCCTGGGTGTGCAGCGTCCCGAAGCACAGGTGACCGGTCTCCGCGGCGGTGACGGCGAGGCCGATCGTCTCGTGGTCCCGCATCTCCCCGACCAGGATGATGTCCGGATCCTCCCGCAGCGCGGCGCGGAGCGCGTTCGGGAACGACTTCGTCGTCTGTCCGACCTCACGCTGAGTGATGATCGATCGCTTGTCCTCGTAGACGAACTCGATCGGATCCTCGATGGTCAGGATGTGCTCGGAGCGGGTGCGGTTGGCGCGCTCGATCAGGCAGGCCAGGGTCGTCGACTTGCCCGACCCGGCGGGCCCGGTGACGAGGACGAGGCCGCGCGGGAGCGACGCCAGGTCGAGCATGGCGGGCGTGAGCCCGATGGCCTCCGGGTCCGGGATGTCCACGCCGATGACGCGAAGAGCCGCCTCGACGCCGTTCCGGCTCATCAGCACGTTGAGGCGGAAGCGCGAGAGGCCGTGCACCTCGTACGACCAGTCGAGCTCCCAGCTCTCCTCGAACCGGGCCCGCTGATCGTCGGGGAGCATCGAGTAGATCAGCGCCTGGGCAGCCTCGCGATCCAGCGCGGGGAGAGACGGGTCGATCGCGACGATCGTGCCGTTCTTGCGCATCATGGGCGGCCGCCCGACGCGGAGGTGGATGTCGCTGCACCGCTGGTCGACAGCCGCCTTGAGGACCGTCACGAGGTCCACGGCGTGGCGTCCGGGGCCGACGGCGCTCACCGTCCGGTCGCTCCGGTGGACGTGCTCGGAGACGCGACGGCCCGGGCATCCGCGAGCCCCTGCGTCTGCAGGCGGATCCGCAGGTCGTTCGGGTTCGGGCTGACGGCCAGCGCCTCCTCCACGGAGATTGTCCGGGCCGTGAGGTGCGCGAGGAGCGCCTGGTTGAGGGACTGCATCTTGTAGAACGTGGCCGAGTCCTCGATGGCCTTGCCGAGCGCGCCGATCTTGTCGTCCTCGATGAGCTTCTGCACGGTCGGCGTGTTGATCATCACTTCCTGCACGGCCACCCGGCCCGGCCGGTCGGCGCGCTTCACGAGGCGCTGGGACACGACGGCGAGGAGGCATTTCGCGAGCTGCATGCGGGTCTGGTGCTGGCTCTCGGGCGCGTACGCGTCCAGGATCCGGTCGATGGACTGCTTGGCGTCGTTCGTGTGCAGGGTCCCGAAGACCAGGTGGCCCGTCTCGGCCGCGCGGAGCGCCGTGCTGATGGTCTCGGCGTCCCGCATCTCGCCGACCAGGATCACGTCTGGATCCTGGCGCAGGGCGCGGCGGAGCCCCTCCGCGAACGCACGGGTATCGGCGCCGATCTCACGCTGGTTGATGACGCCGAGGGCATCCTCGTACACGAACTCGATCGGGTCCTCCAGGGTGACGATGTGGACCGGCCGGTGTCGGTTGATGTGGTCGATGATCGCGGCGAGCGTCGTGGTCTTGCCGGACCCCGTGGGGCCCGTCACCAGGAACAGCCCCTGCGGGCGAAGGGCGAGCTCCTTCAGGATGGCCGGCGCGCCCAGGTCGTCGAGGCTGGGTACCTTGGCCGGGATGAGGCGGAACACGGCGCCGGGCAGCCCCTTCTGGAAGAAGGCGTTCCCGCGGAAGCGGCCCAGGCCCGGGACCGCGAACGAGAAGTCCAGCTCCTTGTCACGCGTGAGCGTGGACCGCTGATCCCCGTCGATGACGCTGCCGATCAGGCGCTCGACGGCCTCTGCCGCGAGCACCGGGCGCCCGCCCATGGGGACCAGGTCGCCCTGAAGCCGCATCATGGGGGGCCGGCCGACCTTCAGATGGAGGTCGCTCGCCCCCCTCTCGGCGAGCGTCTGCAAGAGCGCGGACATGGTGGTCGACCCGTCTTCCATTCGTGTTCCCTCGAATGCGCCCGCGTCGCTTGAGGAGCACGCGGTGGGCACGGTCCAGCCATCGATACCATACCCCGGCGGCGGGCAACAGCCGAGCGCCCGCTCACCTCTGGCCGGACAGGATGCGGAAGGCCTCCACGATCTGCGGCACCTGATCCGGACGGATCCCCGACTCGGGCATCCGCTGCATCCGCCGGATCGTCGCCACCTGCTGCGTCGGGGTCTGGAGCACGAGGCGGCTCAGCACCGCCTCGGTGTGGCAGCGGGTGCACTGGAGCATGGTGAGCGAGGCCTGGATGACCTGGAACTCCTCGGCGGGGATGTTCGCCCCGGGGTGCGTGCTCATGCGCGCGATCGTGTCCAGGATGGGCTGGCGCTCCCAGCCGAGCGCGGCGGCGAACCGGCGGTCGGTGTGGCACCGGCCGCAGCGCTGGTCGAGGATCTGCTGGATGCGCAGCGGGCGCAGCGCGGCCACGTCGTCCTTGGTGACCAGGCGGTCGGGCAGCGCGCGCACCTCGTTCCGCACCACGAGCAGCTCGCTGATCAGGAACAGGGTGAGGACGAGGTTGACCGCGACGACCAGCGCCAGGACGAAGGCCAGCCGGGAGCTCAGGCCGGAGGGGGCCGTCACGAGGCGGCCTGCGCGACGGGGCCCGCCGGCGCGCGGGAGGCCTCCGGCTCGAGCGGAGGCTCCGTGTGGATCGGGAGCCACCGTACCAGGTAGATGTACGCGAGGATCATCCCCGCCATCGCGCCCACCGAGATCAGCACCTCGGTGGGGGCCGGCCGGTAGCTCTCCCAGCTGTGCACCTTCATCGTGAGCACCGCGGCGTTGAGCCGATTCAGCACCACCCCGACGACGACGCACGCCGCCGCCCCGCACATCGCCCACTTGCGGTGCTCCACGTCGGGCATCAGCAGGAGGGCCAGCGGGACCAGGAGCCCGACGAGCATCTCGAGCCAGAACCAGCGCGCCTCGAACCCGAACGAGAGCGCGGCGTCGCCCACGCCCCGGTAGAGGACGTCGCCGATCCGGAGCGCGAGGTAGGCGGCGACCAGCACGGTGAGGCCGCGCGCGAGGCTCCGCAGCACGTCCATGCGGGGCTGCAGCCGCAGGAAGTGCGTGGCGAGCGTGTGCTCGACGATCATCACCGCGGGGCCGGCCATGATCGCCGAGAACAGGAAGAACACGGGGAGCAGCTCGGAGTGCCAGAGCTCGTGGACCTTGGTGGGCAGCAGCAGCAGCAGCGTGCCCAGCGAGGACTGGTGGAGCGACGAGAGCGACACGCCGGTGATGACGATCAGGAGGTACACGGCGTTGATGCGCCGGACCGGCCAGTGCCATCCGAGCTTGGCGAAGACGAGCGGGCTGAATTCCAGCACGAGGACCGTGGTGTAGGCCACCGCGCAGAGCGCCACCTCGTACATGGCCGAGGTGGGGGCCCAGGACAGGAACACCATCCAGATCATCCACGGCCGGCCGAGCTCCACCATCAGCACCGCGGCGTAGGTGACGTACCAGAGGAGGCCCACGAGGAGCGCGGCGCGCACGATGTGACGCAGCCCCTTGATGTCGAAGATCTCGCCCGCCGCGGCCATGGTGAAGCCCACGCCACCGAGCGCGATCCGCGTCAGCATGTCGAAGCCCACCCACCATCCCCAGGGGTACGCCTGGTTGATGTTGGCGATGGTGGCGAGGCCCGTGGCGAAGCGGACGATGGTGGCGACCACGGCGGCCAGCACCAGCACCCACAGGGTGCCCAGGACCGGCCACGGCCAGCGCGGCCGCTCAGTGGTCGTCATGCTCCTCGTGCTCGTCGTGGGCCCAGAAGCGGAAGCGGCGCTTGACGATCATCGCGATGACCGCCATCGTCACCCACACCGTGCCGAAGATCTTCGGCGTGAAGTGCAGGAGCTTGCTGGTGATGACCGGCGGCGCCTTGTCGGGCAGGTTCGCCGGATAGCCGAGCTTCTCGAACGGGACCGACGAGAGGTGCAGGACGGAGGTGCCGCCGACCTCGTCGAGGCCGTAGATGTGGGGGATGTAGTGCCGAGGCGCGCTCGCGATGCGCCGCCGCGCCTCCTTCACCATGTCGTCCCGGTCGCCGAACGTGATGGCGCCGGTCGGGCACACCTGCGCGCACGCCGGCTGCTTGCCCACCTGGATGCGATCGGCGCAGAACGTGCACTTGTGGATGGCGGGCACGACCCGGTCGTAGTCGAACTTCGGCACGATGAACGGGCACGCCTGCATGCAGTACCGGCAGCCGATGCAGCGCCACGAGTTGAAGACCACCGGCCCGTCGGGGGTCTTCGTGGAGCGCCGTGGTCGGGCACGCGGACGCGCACGCCGGATCGAGGCAATGCATGCACAGCAGGCGGCCGAACACCCAGTCGGGATGCCCGTTCGGGCCGGCCTCGACCCCCGTGAAGGTGATCACGGTGTAGTTGTTCGGGTCGAGATCGCGCGGGTTCTGGTAGCCCGGCGCCGGCGAAGAAGGTCGTGTCGTCGCCGGGGAGATCGTTCCACGCCTTGCACGCCACCATGCAGGCCCGGCACCCGATGCACCGGGTGTTGTCCTGGATCATCGCCTTCAGCGCCATCAGGCGGCCCCCTTCCGGCGGACGTCGCACGAGGAACGCCTTGAACTCCGGGATCATCGTGTTGGCGTCGCCCACGTGCGGCGTGAGCACGTTGGCGCTGTCGCCCTTCGCGAGGCCGAGCCAGCCCCAGTGCCACGGCACGCCGACCTGGTGGATGATCCGCCCCGTCACCCAGAACGGCTCGAAGCGGTCGGTCACGAGGGCGTAGGCCTCGTACGCCCCTCGCGCGCTCTCCACGATGACCCGGTCGCCGTTGGCCACGCCCTTCACCCTCGCCAGGTCGCGTCCGATCTCCACGAAGGCGTCGGGCATGAGGCCCGACGAGCCACGGCATCTTCCGGCTCATCGCCCCGGTCTGCCAGTGCTCGGACACGCGATACGTCGTGGCCACGATCGGGAAGCGGTCCGGGCTCGCCGATGGCGTCCAGCCCGGGCGTGTTCCACACCTTGATCGACGGGGTCGTACTGGACCGAGGACATCGGGTTCTTGATCGGGCTCTCCACGGGCTCGTAGTGCTCGGGGAAGGGGCCGTCGGCCAGGCCCGGCGCGAAGAGGTCGGCCCGCCCCGAGGTGGTCATGATGAACGGGGTCGATCGCCTCGCGGCGGGCCGCCGCCGTCCGGCACGTCGCCTTCCCACTTCTTGTCCGCCGCGTTCCAGCGGATGACCCAGCGCCGCGGGTTGAACGGCTGGCCGGCGGGGGAGATCGACGCGCGGTTGTAGAGGATGCGGCGATTCGCCGGCCACGCCCACGCCCAGCCGGGATAGAGCCCGATCTTGTTCGGCGCGTCCGTCGGGTCGCGGCGCGCCGCCATGTTGCCCTCGTCGGTGTACGAGCCGCAGTAGAGCCAGTTCCCGGACGCGGTGGAGCCGTCGTCGCGGAGCTGGGCGAAGGCCGGGACCTGGCCGCCCGCCTTGAAGGCCCGCCCGTCCGCCGCGGTCACGTCCTTCAGGAAGCGGCCGTTGATCTCCTTGGCCACCGCGTGCACGTCGGCGTGCTCCGCGCCGTAGTCCCAGTGAGGTGCACGATGGGCTCGGGCCGCGCGCCGCCGCCGGCGTACGCCTTCTTCAGGGCTCGGGCCAGGCAGCGTCAGGATGTCGGTGTCGGGCAGGGACTTGCCCAGAGGCTTCGTGGCCGCGTACCGCCACTGCATCCAGCGCCCGCTGTTGACGATGCTGCCTTCCTTCTCGACGGCGCCGGCGGCGGGGAGCAGGAACACCTCGGTGCGGATGTCGGCGGGCTTCACGCCGGGCCGCTTCCAGTGGGCGTAGCTCTCGTTCTCGAAGAGGTCGGCGGCGACCATCCACTCGAGCTTGTCGAGCGCGACCCGCGCGAAGGTGGAGTTCGGCCCGCCCACCGCGGGGTTCTGGCCGAAGCAGAAGAGGCCCTTGATCTGCCCCGCGTTACATGGCCTCGAACAGCGCGATGTGCGAGTAGCCCGCGCCCTGGAAGCCGGCGCCGAGCTTCGGGAGGTAGTCGTAGGCGAAGCCGTTGGCCGCCGTCGCGTGATCGCCCCACCACGCCTTGAGCAGGCTCACCAGGTAGGCGGGCGTGTGCTTCCACCAGTTGGCCGCGCGCGCGTCGATGGCCACGGGGACGACGCGGCGGAGGTAGTCGTCCATCGTCCGGTCGGCCTGGACGGGCATCTTCATGTAGCCGGGCAGGCTGTCGAAGATGAGGCCCTGGTCGGTCGAGCCCTGCACGTTGGACTCGCCGCGCATGGCGTTGATCCCGCCGCCCGCGATCCCGAGGTTCCCCAGGAGGAGCTGGAGGATGGCGTAGGACCGGATGTTCTGGGTGCCGTGCGTGTGCTGGGCGGTGCCCATGGCGTAGAGCCACGTGCCGGCGCGGTCGGGGGCGAACGTGGAGGTGAAGTGGTCGCAGACCCTCGCGTACGTCTCGGGCGGCGTGCCGGTGATCGCGCACACCGCCTCCGTCGTGTAGCGGGAGAAGTGCTGGCGCAGGAGCTGGAGCACGCAGCGCGGATGGCGGAGCGTCGGGTCCTGCCGGGGGCGGCCCTGCGCGTCCACCTCGAAGGCCCACGTCGACTTGTCGTAGCGGCGGGCCACCTCGTCGTAGCCCGAGAACAGCCCGTCCTTGAACTGGAAGTCCTCCCGCACGAGGTAGGACGCCGTCGTGTACGCGCGCACGTACTCCCACTGCACGCGGTCGTGGGTCAGCGCGTAGTTGATCATGCCGCCCACGAACGCGATGTCGGTGCCCGAGCGCATCTTGGCCCAGACGTCGGCGATGTGGGACGTGCGGTTGAAGCGGGGATCGACCTGGAGCACGATGGCGCCGCGCTCCTTGGTCTTCCGGATCCAGTTCATCGCGATCGGGTGGTTCTCGGCGGGGTTGCCGCCCATGATCATCACCACGTCGGCGTTGATCATGTCCACCCAGTGGTTCGTCATCGCCCCGCGTCCGAGGGTGGCCGCCAGACTGGCGACCGTGGAGCTGTGTCAGATCCGGGCCTGGTGCTCCAGGTAGACGATGCCGAGCGCGCGCATCAGCTTGGCGAGGAGGTAGCACTCCTCGTTGTCGAGCGCGGCGCCGCCCAGCGAGGCGATCGCCTCGGTCCGGCTCACGACGGTGCCGCCCGCCTCGAGCTGGAAGGTGGCGTCGCGGGTCGCCTTCACCCGCTCGGCGATGCGCGACATCATCCAGTCCCAGGACTTCTCCTCCCACCGGTCGCTCCCGGGCGCGCGGTAGAGGGGGACCTTCAGCCGAAGCGGGTTGTTCGTGACCTGGGCGGCGGCGGCGCCCTTGCTGCAGAGGGTGCCCTCGTTGACGGGGTGGTGAGGATCCCCCTCGATGCTGAGGACCTTGCCGTCCTTGACCGACACCACCTGACCGCAGCCCACGCCGCAGAACGGGCAGACCGTCGTGGTCTCCTTGGCCCCCGCCGTCTTCGGGGCGGGGACGGACGCCGCCTCGGCGGGGTTCGGAACCCCGACGGCGCCACCCAGAGCCCCGATCTTGCCGATCGAGCCGAGGAACTGCCGACGTGTGGGGGCCATCAGAAACCTGCCTACTTGCCTCCCGGATACTCCTTCAGCCAGCCCGCGTCCACGTCCTTGGCCTTGCGCTTGTCCTTCTCCGCGAGCAGCCACTTGCCACGCTCGTTCAGGTCGTCGGCCTTGTACGTTTCCTTCTTCGGCATCGCCGATGCGTGGCAGTACTGGCAGTTCTGAGCGGGCATGCCCGCTGACTTCGCCTTCCCCACGAGCGGCGGGCTCGCCGCCGCGGGGAGCGTGGAGAGCGTCAGCACGGCACCCGCCACCATCGCGCTGATCATCGTCGTCCGGATCATCGAGTGACCTCCTCGCCCGGGCCACCTCGGCCTCGGGCTTCTGTCGACAGGGTCATGGGGGCCCCGGGGTCATTAGAAGCGGTACCCGAGCGTCACGGCCAGGATGTGGGCCGTGTAGTCCTTGATGTCGTTGCCGAGCCAGAGCGAGCTGACGCCGGGGACGAACGGGTCCAGCTGGTCGGTCCTCCAGTTGCTCTTCTCGAACACCTCGAACGCGTAGGAGAGCGTGGCGTACCACTTCTTCCAGAAGTGGTACCGCACGGCGGCGTCGAGCCGGAACATGCTGTCCTCGGTCGCCGGCATGCGCTTGCCCTGGGCGGTCTGCTGCTGCGAGACGCTGCCGCTCGTCACCGCGCCGGGGTTTCGGGTGTGGAGCTCGCCGAGGGCGTACTCGTAGCGGGCGCCGAACAGGAAATCGAGGACGCCGGGGATCGCGATGGCGCGGAGCCCCAGGTGGAACGCGTGGATCCGGTCGGCGTTCACGGTGATCCAGTCGAAGTCGGGGAACATCGCGGGCGGACGTTTTCCACGGGCCGGCTGCGCGAGACCTGCTTCTGCATGATCGACTCGTAGTTGTAACCGGCGGTCACGGCGAGGCGTTCCGACGGCGCCCACGTGAGGTCGACGCCGGCCGTCCAGTTCTCGCCGCTCTGGAGCCCGAGCCTCGAGTTGTAGTAGTCGTCCATCCGGTAGCTGCCGGTGAGCGCGGCGGTCAGCCCGTCGAGGGGGGTGAACTCGAGCATCACGTCGACGCGCTGGCGATCCCGGTCGGACTCGTCCAGCTTCCGCAGGAGCGGCGACTGTCCCTGGGAGATCTGCGCCTGCTCCAGCTCCTCGAGCACGATGTGGGAGAGGCGGGCCGTCGTGTCGTACTCGTCGATCCGCCGGAACGACGGCCGGTAGGTCAGGCGGGCGACCAGCCAGTCCCACGGGCGTGACGTCCACCGCGGCCCGGACGAAGTACTCGTCGCTCCGCTGGACCTCGCGCCGGTCGCTCCGGTCCAGCCGCTCCCACCCGCCCCCGAGCCCGGCGGCCACCAGCGACCCGAAGCGCCAGCGGGCGTCGCCGTCCACGTTGTGCCGCGTGTACGGGTAGCGGGGCACGTTGCCGGGCTCGGTCACGAGCGTGCGGTCGCTCGTGACCGAGCCCGGCAGGACGAACTCGTCGGTCATGTCGTTGAAGTCGAAGAGGCGGTACTTGAGCGTCAGGGCCAGGGGGGGAAGCGGGCGGCTCGTGACGTTCGCGTTGAACGTCGTGACGCCGACCACCCCTTCCAGGCTCTTCTTGCGGAAGCACGAGCACGGGCGAGGCGAGCCCGGTGTTGATCGTGTGCGGCAGGAAGTCCTGGTCCTGGAAGCGCAGGCTGTAGGTGAAGTTCCCGGTGATGCGCGTGCGCCAAAACGGCAGCGAGACGCCGCCGGCGATGTTGAACGTGTGGGCGCTGTTGTCGGGGGCGAGCGAGGTGCGACCCTCGGTCGGGCCGCCGCCGTCACCGGCGCAGCCGAATGCCGGCGGGAGGCCGGCGGGCGAGGCGCTGAGGCCCGAGCACGGGTTCGCCGAGACCACCCCGTCCAGGTCGTTCGTGAACAAGGAGAAGCGCATACCCCATGGTGAGCTGCCACGTTTCCCGGCTGATGACGGCGCGCAGCCGGAGGTCGTGGACGGTCTGGTTGATCGGCTCGAGGATCTCGTAGAAGTTTCCGCCCGGCGACCCGAACGCCATGCCCAGGGGGCGATCGCCGGACTTGTACGTCCGGTTGTACTCGGCGATGAGGTCGATGTCGGGGGTCGGCGTCAGCTTGAAGGAGATCTTCGCCTGGTCCCAGCGGGTGGCGACCTCGTCCAGCTCGGGCGCCGCGTTGTGCTTCTCCAGGGTCGGGCGGGGAGTGGGCAGGTCGAACACGCCGCGCGGCCCCTCGGTGGCGAGGAAGCGGGCGTTCGTCGAGAACGTGTGGGGAATCTGGTTCCACTCGAAGGACCCTTCCCAGAGACCGAGGCGCCCGGCGCCGAGCGAGTACTCCTGGTCCTTCTGCCCCCACTTCGAGCCGCCCAGCTCGAAGAAGAGCTGCTGGTCGATCGTGGACAGCCGGAGGTCCAGATGGTCGAGGAACGGCCGATTCGCGGGGAGATCCCGGTACTCCTCGAACTTCGCGCTCTCGCTCCTGGACGGCTCGCCGGGGAGGAGGCGGAAGCCGGCTTCGGCCTCGCCTTCCAGCACCCAGCTGCCGCCGAGGACGGTCTGCGCCGAGACGACGCGGGGCATCGACAGCGCCGAGAGGAACACCAGGACGAGGCCCGCGCGTCTCATGGTCTTCATGGGCACGCTCCTATCGGGTGAAGGCGTGGCCCGACGGATGGTTCGTCCCGTGAATGATCGCGTGGCAGCTCAGGCACGAGCGGCCCATCGTGAACTTCAGGTCACCGGTGGCGCGCCCGTAGGGGCTCGTGGGATGCCGCGTCTCGACGTGGCACTGCTGGCACAGGCGAGGCGCGTTCAGCGTGAGCATCTTGGCGTGGTTGCTGCCGTGGGGGTTGTGGCAGTTGACGCAGCTCTCCATCACCGGCGGGTGCTCGTAGAGGAACGGGCCCCGCTTCTCGGCGTGGCAGGTGTAGCACGTGTCGTTGAGCGACGGCTCCTTCAGGAGGGCGGGGGTGATGGAGCCGTGCGGACTGTGGCAGGACGAGCACGACATCTTCCCCTCCAGCATGGGATGGCGCGAGAACTTGGTCGCCGCCGCCCGCTGCTGGATGTGACAGGTGCCGCAGGTCTCGGTCTCGGTCGGGCGGGCGAGCTGCCCGCGGCGCGTGACGTTCTCCATGACCTTGTGGCAGCTCGTGCACGCCACGTCGCGCATCTCGTGAGCGCTGCCTTGCCACATCATGTGCTTGTCCTTGGTGTGGCACGTCAGGCACATCTGGTTGCGCTCGGTCACCGGGGTCTTGTCGTTCTTCGCGAACGTGATCAGGCCGCCCTTGCCCTTGCCGCCGCCCGCCTCCACGTGGGCCTGGCCCGGGCCGTGGCAGTTCTCGCAGGCCAGGCCTTCCTTCGCGTTGCGAGGACTGTGCAGGAAGAGGCGGCCCATCTTGGTGCTCGAGAACTTCTGGAACGCCGGCTCGTGGCAAGCCTTGCACGTGTCGGCGCCGACGTAGCCGGCGGGGAGCGCGGCGGCCGCTGCCGGCGCGGCGGCTGCCGGCGCGGCGGGGTTCTGGGCGGGGGCCCGGGACGGGGCGAGGAGCGCGACGACCACGGCGGCGACAACGCCGAGGCCGGCGGTGAGACCGATCAGCTTGACCGCTCGAGCCATGCTCGCACCCTCTGGTCAGGGACCCTGAGCGTGATGCGGGGAGGATCGGTCGCGCGCGCGACGATCGCTCCGTGGACGTTCGTCGGCAGCGTAGGCCACTAACGGGCTCCAACACAATAGTTCAATTGCGTGAGCGGCTCGTCTTACGTCCTACGTCACCTCCTCGTACGTCAAACGTCGCCCTTATGTCAACATCGACGGCCGCGGTCGCGCCTGACCATGCGACCCCGGGGCCGTCAGAAGAGCTTCTTCGCCTTCAGGTCGGCGACCACGGCGCCCAGGAGCAGCAGGAGGGCCGCCGCGACCATGGCCTGGCCGACGAACATGTACACGGTGAAGGCGATCGGCCCGTTCTGCACGAGCACCACCAGGGCGAGCACGCTGGCCAGGGCGGCCAGGACGATGGCGATCCGGAGCGCGCGCGCGCGGCCGGGCTCGGGGCTCATCGCGCCGCCGCCTTCTGCTCGGGGTGGGCGGGTCCGTGACAGTCCAGGCACGAGGTCTTGCCCTCGATCAGGGCGGGTAGCTCCTCCTTGGGGTGGCCGTCCGAGTTCATGAACTTCGGGGCGCCGCCGTGGCAGCCGAGGCACCGGCTGTTCGGAAACGGGCTCGCGATCTTGAGCGGCAGGGTGTAGGTCCCGGTCGTGTAGTACCAGACGTGGCCGAGCCCGGCCAGCTTGGCCTGGACCGTGCCCGCCATCCCGTAGTCCGAGTGGCAGGTGTAGCACTGGTGGTCGCGGATGTAGCGGTTCTTGGAGTGGACCGCGGCGAGGGTCTCGCTCTGGGGATTCCGGAGGTCCTCGACGTACGGCTTCATGACGTGACAGGAGCCGCACGAGGACACCGTGGAGGACTCCTCGAGTCCGTGGGCGAAGGCCAGGAACGCCACCATCAGCGGCACGAGGCCCACGGCCACGAGCATCCAGCCGCGGGTGGTGGCCGAGACGCCCGCCCGGGAGAGGCTCCGCCAGGCCAGGGCGAGCAGTGCCAGGTTCAGGAGGGCGAAGGCGATGCCGAAGCCCCGGATCCATTGGCTCACCGTCCCCACCCATCCGTGGGGGAGCGGCACCCCCTCGTCGAGGGCCAACGCGGCCACAGGAAGGAGGCACAGGGCGAGCCCCGCCACCAGGGTGCAGGTCACGTTCAGGGCGCGCTTCGCGTCGAGGGCGCGCTTCACGTCCGCCCGTCCTGATCACGCGAGCGGCTGTCGGCCATGGCGTGGACCTCAGATCAACCGGTGGCGGTTCGCATAGGCGACAGCCTCGAGGCGGCTGTGCACCTCGAGCTTCCTGAAGATGCTCTGGACGTGGTTCCGCACAGTGGCGAGGCTCACGTGCAGGCGCTCGGCGGCCGTCCGCGTGCCCGCGCCCGCGACGAGGAGCCGCAGGACGTCGAGCTCGCGCGGGCTCAGCGTCCGGCGGGAGCGGTCGGGCCCCGGGTGCCGCGCCCCGCCGTCGCGGACGATGTCGGCCAGGTCGCGGAGCTGGGTCGCGTCGCGGAACAGGTGCATGGTGACGTTCCCGCAGGCGCTCGCGGGCACGACGTTCACGCTCAGCCAGATGCGCTTGCCCGCCCTGGTGACGGCCTCCATCTCGAAGGTGCTGGCCGGCTTGTCGGAGCCCGTGGCGCACAGGAGGCCGCAGCCCGGGCAGGGCCCGCTCCGTCCCGGCGCCGGGAACGCCGAAGACCTGGTCGCAGCGCCTGCCGATCACGTCTCGCGCCGCGTAGCCGATGATGCGCTCGGCCGCCGCGTTCCACAGGAGGATGCGGCCCTCCGCGCCGACGGCGAAGCCGCCTTCCCCGATCCCCGCGAGGAGCCGGTCCAGGTCGCGGAGGCTCAGTCGAGACGACGGCGCCCCCGCTCCGGGGCGGCGCTCCGGGATGCTCATGGTCGCCCCCGGCCTGCGCTCCGGGATGCTCATGGTCGATTCCGCCGGCTCGCCTGTCGCCCGCGCGCGGTCACTTCGCCGGTTTGTCGAGCCGTACGGCGAGCGCCTGCGTGTAGGTGATCTCCACGAGGTCGCCCACCTTGACGCCCTCGAGGTTCTTCGGATCGCGTGCCGTGATCGTCTCCGCCCGTCCTTCCGGCCCCCTGATGGTGACGGTGTGCGCCTTGCGGTCGATGGCCGTGACGGTCGCCGTGACGGAGATCTCCTGTCCCACTGCGCCTGCCGGATTCTCCCCGGGCTTCGACCCGGTCCTCGTCTCCTGGACGGTCACGCCGGGCGCGGCGGTCCCCGCCTTCCTGACCCGGACGACCAGCGCCCTCGTGTAGGTGGCCACGACGGGATCGCCCACGGCGATCGCGTCGAACTTCTGCTTGTCCTGGACGTTGAGCGTGATCGTGCGGCCCCCCGGGCCCTTCAGGGTCACCGTGCTCTTGTCCTTGTCGAGCGCTGAGATGGTTCCCTTGACCGTCACTCGCTCCGTCGTGGTCCTGCTCTTGGCCGGGGCCGCTTCCTTCTCACCGGTGGCCGGGGCCTGGGCGAGCTGCGTCGCGTCGGCCTGGACGGCGGCGGGCGCATGCACCAGCAGCATCATGCCCACGATCGCTGAGATCAGTGTCTCCTGCATCTCGCTCTCCTCTCTCTGACCCGGCGCCCTCGCGGGCGCTCAGGTCTTCTTCCAGGTGCTGTCGGGGTTGAACTGCTTCATCGCCTTCGCGATGGCCGCGGTGCTCGGTCCGAGGTTCTTCTGGTACACGACGCCGTCGTGGCTGACGACGAACGTCATGATCCCGGAGGAGCCGTACTGCGCCGGGTAGGCGACCAGGGCGAAGCCGCCGATCATGCGGCCCTGGGCGAGGTAGTCGTACGCGCCGCCGGGGGCGTCCTTGCCCTGGGCGGTCAGGATCCGGAAGTAGTAGCCCCAGTAGGGCACGGGACCCGATCCCTTGGCGTAGCCCTCCGCCTTCGCGCGGGCCACCAACAGACCGAGCGGGCTCGGCGGCTCGCCCTCCTTCGTGGGCCAGAAGAGGCCGTCGCGCTTGCCCGGGCTGCTCGCGAACGCGCGGGCGTACTGCAGGAGGCCGTGTCTGTCGGGGTCGCGGAGGTAGTACTCGCGCTGCGCGTCGACGTAGGCGAGGCACACCTGGATCGTGTTGAGCTCGTTCTGGCCGATGCGCCGGTTGACGATCTCTTCCCGGCCCGCGGCGGCGTCCCAGCGCCACCACGGGCCGTCGGCGACGAGGGGGATGGCCAGGGGGAAGTCGTCCTTTCCAACAACGAGGACCACCTTGCCGCCGCCTCCCTCGAGCCGGTGCTGCTCGTCGTACATCGCGACGAACCGCTCCCGGACCTGGCGGTCCCTGACGGCGTCGCCCGACGACACGAGACCGCTGGCCCCGGGCCCGAAGATCGAGCCCAGCGCTTTGTCGTCCCCCTTCCGGAGCGCGTCCACAAGGGCGCGCTCGGCTTCCTCGAGCGAGTCGAACCGGCGCTGGGCGGCGCCGTCGGCGGTCGGGGCGCCCCATCCGGCCGTGAGGCTCAGGGTCACGACGGCGATGGCGACGAGACGCCACCCGATGCTCGGCGGAAGCCTCTTCCGGCGCTGATCCATGATCGCTCCCTCCTCGCCCACCGGGTTCACCGGCGCCCTCGTCCGCCGCCGCCACCTCCGCGCCCGCCGCCGCCGCCACCTCCTCCTCCTCCTCGCGCGCCGCCCCCACCGCCGCTGTAGCTGCCGCCGCCACCACGGCTTCCGCCGCCGGCGGAACCCATGCTCGACGACCGGCTGCCTCCGCCGGCGCCGCCCCCGCCGAAGCTCGATTCGCGGCTCGCCTGGCCCCGGCTGCTCGAGCCCCTCACGTCGCTGCCGCCTCCGCCGAACGCGCCCGCGTCACGGCCGCTCGCGGAGCCTCCGCCGCCCATGGTCTCTGCGCGCGCGCCGCCCTGGCCGCCGGCCGTCTGCCCGCGGCCGCCGACGTCACCGCGCCCGCCGACGCCACCGGCGCCGCCCACGTCACCGCGCCCGCCGACGCCACCGGCGCCGCCGACGTCACCGCGCCCGCCGACGCCACCGGCGCCGCCCACGTCACCGCGCCCGCCGACGCCACCGGCGCCGCCCACGTCACCGCGCCCGCCGACGCCACCGGCGCCGCCCACGTCACCGCGCCCGCCGACGTCACCGCGCGCCGCCACACGTCACCGCCGCGGCCGCCGCCGCTTCCCAGGTCCTGACGGCCCTGCTCGGCGCGCCCGCGGAACTGCTCGCGGGACTGGGCGGCCTGGGCATTGCCGCCGCGGTTGTACTTCTGCTGCGTCGCCGAGTCACGGTACTGCGTGCCCTTGCGGTTCTCCGGGTTGTGCTGCCACTGGGAGCGGTTTCCCTGCTGTCCCTGCTGAGCGCGCTGGGTCCGCTGGTTGGCGACCTCGGTTCGGTTCACGTTCTTCGAGTAGTTGGTGTTCCTGTTCACGTTGACGTCCACGTTGCCGCCGCCCCAGTTGCAGTTGCCCCAGACGGCCGCGCCCACCGCCATGCCCACGCCGAAGGAGAGCGCGGCGGCGCCCCACGCGTAGCCCGGCGGGTAGGGGTAGTACGGCGGGTACGCCGGGTACGGCCAGGCGCCGTAGACCACGGTCGGGTTGTAGGACGGCACGTAGACGACCTCGGGGCTCGCCGGCTCGATCTTGATGACGCTGGTCGGCTGCTGCACCACCACGGTCTGCGATCCTGCGGGCGGACTGGCCGCAGCCGGGGCGGGCTCGACGATGACCTTCTGCTCCTTCGTCTCCTTGAGGTTGCCCTCCTTCTGGGCCCGGGCGCGCAGGCGCTGGACCGCGTCCAGTAGCTCCTTCTGCTGCCCGAGGACGGCGTCGCCGAGCTTCTGGGTCCAGTCGAGCTTCTCGTTCATCAGGTCGAGGACCTGGGGGAAGGACGTAAGAGACTTGACGCTGTCGTCCCAGTCCTGCTCCTTCAGCTTCTCGTTGAGCTGGTCGCCCTTGAGGTTCGGATTGGCCTTCACGAACCGGTGGGCCTGGACGATCTCCAGCGGATACGTCGAGGCCATGAGCACCTGGGCGAGCAGCGGGTCGGGGTAGAGCGCCACCGGGGCCGCGACCTGCTCGAGCTCCTCCGGCGTGAAGGGCTTGTCCGTGCCGCTCGGCGCGGCGGCCGGCGCGGAGCTCGACTGCGCGCTCACCGACACGGGCCCCGCCGTCGCCAGGACGAGCAGCCAGGCCAGGAGCCATGCCAGCGGCCTCGTCCGTTCCATCAATGCGATCATGTGATTCTCCTCGCGATACGGGCGGTCAACTCAACAGCGCGACGATGACCGGCCCCCACGCCGTCAGCAGGATGTTGCCCACCGCGTACGGGACCGTGTAGCCGAGTGCTGGCAGCTTGCTCTGGGACTCCTCCTGGAGCGCCCGCAGGGCGGCGGTGACCGTGCCCGCCCCCGAGCACGCCCCCAGGAGGATGACCGGATTCATTCTTAGCACGTGCCGGCCGAAGAGGATCGCAAGGGTGTGGGGTAGCACGGCGACCACCAGGCCCACCAGGAGGAGACTGGGCCCCGACTTCTGGAGCCCGGCCACGAACGTGGGGCCTGCGGTGAGCCCCACCACCCCGATGAAGACGGTGAGCCCGACGGTGTCGAAGACCCACATGGCGGGCTCGGGGATGCGGCCGAAGGTGGGGCGTACGGCCCGGAGCCAGCCGAAGACCAGGCCCATGATGAGGGCACCACCGCTGGCGGTCAGGGTGATCGGCACGCCGCCGACCACCAGCGTGAGCAGGCCGACGAGCCCGCCGAGGAAGATACCGAGGCCCACGAAGACCATGTCGGTACTCACCGTGGGCCGGTCCGCGTAGCCGACCTCCTTCGCCGCCCGCTCGACGTCGCTCCGGGCGCCGATCAGGTTCAGCACGTCGCCGCGCTCGACGCGGGTCTCGGCGGTGAACGGCATCTCCTCGCCGAGGCGCACGAGCTTCCGGAGGAAAACGCCGTGCGCGGCCTCGAGGGCGGCCAGCTCGCGGATGGACTTCCCCGCCATCGCCTTGTTCGTGACCACCACGTCGAGGACCTCGGCCGGGTAGTCGAGCAGGTCCTTGTCCTCCACCTCGGGCCCGATCACGGTGCCCCGGCCCATGAGGATCTCGCTGCGGGCCATGACCGCGATCACGTCGTCCTTCTCGATGACGGTGTCGGGCGTGGGCTCGAGGATGGCCCGCCCGCGGCGGATGCGCGAGATGAACACGCGCGTGTCCCGGGGGAGCGCCTCGAGCTGGGCCACCGTCTTGCCGATGAGCCGATCGCTGGTGACGCGGTAGGCGCGGACGGCGAAGCTCTCGAAGGCGGACTGCACGCCCGGCTCGTGCTCCTCGCCGCCCGCCATCTGGCCCTGGAGCTTCCGGGCCTCGTCGCGGAGGTTCACGCCCATCAGCCGCGGACCCATGGCGGGCAGGAACCACACGATGAACGCGGTGCCGATGAGGTACGTGCACGCGTATGCCACCGGGATGTTGTTGATCAGCGCCGTCTTCTCCGCGGCCGGGAGCTCGAGGCGGTTGATGGCGTCGGCGGCGGTGCCGATGACCGTGGACTCCGTGAAGGCCCCGGCGAGGAGCCCGGCCGCCGTGCCCACGTCGTAGCCCATGATCTTCGACGCCGCCACGGCGCAGAGGAGGCAGGTCACGCACAGCACCACGGTGATGGCGAGCTGGGGCAGCGCGTCCTTCTTCAGGCCCCGGAAGAACTGGGGCCCCACCTTGTACCCGGTGGTGAACAGGAACAGGTCGAAGAACACGGTCTTCACCAGCCCCGGCACCTTGATGTCGAGCTGGCCGATGAGCACGCCGGCGAGCAGCGTGCCCACCACCGTGCCGAGGCTGAACGTGCCGATGCGGACGCGCCCGATGGCGAATCCCACGGCCAGCGTCAGGAAGATGGCCAGCTCCGGGTTCTGGCGGAGGGCGCTGACGAGGTAGTCCATCTCGCGGGCTCCTGCGCCCTATTTCTTCGGGGCGCGCTTCGAGGCCTCGAAGGCGTCGCGGTAGCCGCGCGCGATCGCGCGCACGCCGCGCCCGATGTCGTCGTAGACGTCGTCGGGCAGGTTGGCGAGCGACACGCGCAGCGACCAGTCGGGCGCGTCGAACCCGCCGCCGTTCAGGAGCACGATCCCGTGCTGCTCGGCGAGCCGGAAGGCCAGGTCGAGCGGGTGGACGTTCTTCTTCAGATACTCCACCGCCTCATCGCCGAGGTTCTTCCGGGCGAAGAACTCGAAGTCGATCAGCCCGTAGTAGGCGTCGAAGAGCGGGTTGGACGGGGCCTCGATGCCGAGACCCTCGGCCATGGCCCGCGCGCGCTGGTGGACGATCTCCATGCAGGCCGTCTGGTAACGCTTCTCGACGTCCATCAGCTCGGCGAGGGAGAACAGGCTCATCATCACCTGTTGCGGCAGGGACAGCCCGGCGGTGTGGTTCAGGCCCACGTCGCGGCTGTCCGCCACGATACGGTCGATGAACTTGAGCTTCCGCGGCTCGAGCATGAGGTGGCCGTAGCGCTTGTCGAGGGCCTGGAGGGTCGTGCCCGTGTGCTTGGCGATCATCTCGTCGAAGATGTTGTTCTCGTGCAGCGCGATGACCCCCAGCCGCCAGCCCGTGCAGCCGAAGTACTTCGAGTACGAGTAGACGCCCAGGGTGTTCCGGGGCAGCTCGCCGAGGAGCGAGCGGAAGCCGTGGACGAACGTCCCGTAGACGTCGTCGGTGAGGAGCATCAGGTCCGGGCGCTTGGTCTTCACCAGCGTGGCGATCTTGCCGATCGTCTCCTTGCTCAGCGCGACGCCGGTGGGGTTGCCGGGGTTGACGAGGAAGAACGCCTTGATCTTCGGGTCTTCGAGCTTCCGGAGCTCGGCGTCGGTGAACTGGAAGCCGTTCTCCTGCGGCGCCGCGATGTTGACCACGTTGAGCGCGTAGTCCTCGAGATGCGTCATCTCGATGTAGGGCGTGAAGATGGGGGTGCCCAGCGCGATGGTGTCCCCCGGCTGGAGCAGCCGATTGGCCTTGAGGGACTTGAAGAGGTAGCACATCGCCGCGGTGCCGCCCTCGACCGCGTAGAGGTCGAACTTGCCGGCGGGCCGCGGGCTCCCGCACATCGCCCACATCAGGTACTCGTGCACGATGCGCTCGTTGTGGACGAGCATGCGGTCGGGGACGGGGTAGTTGTCGCCGATGATGGAGTCCACGAGCTCGTGGACGAAGGCATCCGCCTCGAACGTGAAGGTCTTCACCGCGAACGCCACCATCTTGCCGAGGAACGCCGCTCCCGGCGTCATCCGCGTGCTTCCCCAGCCACGCCGTGAGGCGCGCGGCGATGCCCTGGGCCGCGGGCATGCCGGCGAGCCCGGCGGGATGCTCCATCACCCGCCGGCTCTCGGTCAGCGCGAACTGGCCGAGGAGGAAGAAGCCCTCCCGAGGCTCGGTGGCGATCCAGTTCGGGTTGCCGCGGCCGGCGTTGAGGAACGCGGACTGCGTGGTCTTGGACGTCTTCTTGGCGAGCCTGGCGAGCTCGTCCTTGATCTCGAACGGGCCCATCTTCTCGAACACCTTCAGGTCGATGGTCATGGTTGGCTCCCTCGATCGGGTCAGGGTGGCGTTCAGGCCAGGAGCATGATGAGGACCATGCCCCAGATGGTGAGCAGCGTGTTGCCGACGGCGTAGGTCACGGTGTAACCGAGCGCGGGCACCTGGCTCTGGGCGCGATCGCACACCAGGCCGAGCGAGGCCGTGGTCGTGCGCGAGCCGGAAAGGATGCCCAGGATGAGCGCGTCGTGGAAGCGGAAGACGTACTTCGCGACGTAGAGGCCGAGGATCAGCGGCACCGTGGTCGCCACGGCTCCCCACAGGAACAGGCTCAACCCCTGTGTCTTCAGGCCGTTGACGAAGCCCGGGCCGGCGGAGATGCCGACGATCGCGATGAAGATGTTGAGGCCGACGGAGTTCATGAACCACACGGTGGACGACGGGATGCGCCCGAAGTACGGACGCGTCGAGCGCAGCCAGCCGAACACGATGCCCGCGATCAGGGCGCCGCCCGCGGTCGAGAGGGTGATGGGGACACCGGCGACCTTCCAGACGAGCGCGCCGACGAGCGCGCCGAGCGTGATCGCCCCGCCGATGAACGCCACGTCCGCGACGTCGGTGGGCCGATCGAGCACGCCCAGCATCTTGGCCGCGGCCGTGGTGTCCTGGGTGCGGCCGACGAGCGTCAGGATATCGCCCCGCTGGATCGTCGTGTTGGGCAGCACCGGAATGCTGGTGGCGGTCGCGCCCCGCGTGATGCCGCGCAGGAAGACGCCGCGGGCGGCGGGCCGGCTGGCCAGCTCGGCCAGCGTCTTGCCGTCGACCTCCTTGCTCGTCACGTAGACGTCGACGCCTTCGATGGGCACGTTCAGGAGCTCCGCGTCGTCGATCTCCTTGCCCCCTGCCCGACCAGGGACACGAGCACCTCGCGCGGGCCGGAGACCGCGATCACGTCTCCCTCGCGCAACACGGTGTCCGCGGTGGCGTCCTCGATCACCCCGTTGCGGCGGATCCGCTCGACGAACACGCGCGCGTCGGGCACGAGCGCCTCCGCCTCGGCCGCGCGCAGGCCGACGGCCTTCCCGCCCGCCTGCACCCGGAAGGCGCGCAGCTCCCAGCGGTGCCACGCCGAGCCCGCGCCGCCCATCGCCTTGGCCCCGCCCTGCTTCGCCTCGTAGTCCTTGCACGCGGCGACCAGGTCGATGCGGAGGAGCGCGGGGCAGATGAGCGCGATCACGATGGCGGAGCCGACGGTGCCGAACATGTACGTCACCGCGTAGGCGACGGGCATGTTGTCCAGCAGCGCCTTGGTCTGGTCCGCGGCCAGGCCGAGCCGGTTGATCGCGTCGGTCGAGAGGCCCATCGCCGCCGAGATCGTCTGCGATCCCGAGTAGAGCCCCGCCGCGTAGCCGAGGTCGTAGCCCGCGAGCTTGGCGATCACCACGGGCACCACCAGGCAGAACACGCACTGGACGGCGGAGAAGATGGCCTGGGGCAGCCCGTCCTTGGCCACGCCGCGGACGAACTGGGGGCCGACCCCGTAGCCGACGGCGAACAGGAACAGGAGGAAGACCGTGGCCTTCAGCGGCTGCGAGATCGTGATCCCGATCTGGCCGATGAGCACGCCGGCGAGCAGCGTCGCGGTCACGGACCCGAGCCCGATCCCGCGGAAGGTGAACTTGCCGAAGTAGTAGCCGAGGCCCAGCGCGAGGAAGATCGCGATCTCGGGGTAGGTGCGGAACGTCGCCGCGAACCACTCAAGCATGGCGCCCTCCGTTGCCCTTGCGCGCGGACAGGGCGTCGGGCCGGAGCAGCTTGAGCCCGCGGCTCGCGTTGAACCCGTGGATCTCCTTGACGTCGAGCTTGCGCATGAAGCCGATGGTGCCGGCGTCGATGACCTGGCCCGGCACCATGATCGGGAACCCCGGCGGGTAGGGGATCACGAAGTTCGCCGAGACCAGCTCGGGCCCGCTCATGATCCGCTTGTCGATCTCGGGGCTGGCCAGCGGGATGTACTCGCAGCCCGCCTCGTCGTAGGCCGCGTAGAAGCCGCCGCGCATGTTGCCCTCGATGGTGGCGCCCGGCGGGGTCCTCGCGGAACGAGTCGTGGAACCGCGTGAAGTTCGGGAGGTCCGGCACGTCGTCCATGAGCGCGGCGACGCGGGCCCGGAACGATGGCGCGCTCCCCGTCGGCGCCGTGCGTCAGCTGCTCGTCGATCCCGCCCGCGATCTCCGCGAGCACCTTCACGAGGTGCGCCACGTCGGAGAGCGTGTTGTTGATGTTGGTCTGCAGCAGCACGCTGTTGCGGGAGGTCTTGTTGAGCTGGATCTCGTACTTCGACGCGAGCAGGCCCTTGAACTGCGTGCCGTCGAAGCCGGCGGTGCCGCAGACCAGGGTGAGCCGGGTGGGATCCAGGCAGAACTCGTCCTGCTGGAGCGACTTCACGGCGTCCGCCCAGGTCAGCCCGGCCCGGAGGAAGCTGGCGAAGCCCGACGGGCGGTACTCGGCCGGGATCATGTCGTCGGCGTCCAGCACCCGGAAGTACTTCGAGATGACGGGGTGGCCGTTGACCGCCCGGCGGATGTCGAGCGCGAGCTGGATGGAGCGGGCGACCAGCTCGTAGCCCTCGAGCTCCATCTGCCGCCGCGCCACGTCGAGGGTGGCGATGATCTGCAGATTCGGCGACGTCGAGGCGTGGGTGAACACCGCCTCCTTGAACTGGGCCTCCACGTGGTGGAAGTCCACGTCGCGCACCAGCACCATCGACCCCTGGCGCAGGCTCGACATCGACTTGTGGGTCGAGTTGGTCTGGTACACGCGCAGCCGGACCTTCGCCGGATCGGGCACCAGGCGCGTGTCGAGGACACGCGCGTCCCCGGCGTCGAGGTCGCTCCCGAGCGTGCGCGCCTGGGCGGCGTAGGCCTCCGCCGCGGCCTCGGTCTTGAGCCACGCCTCGATGTCGGCGGCCGCGCCCATGGCGGTCCGCGGCCGCAGGAACGGCGAGAAGCGCGCGAAGCCGAACCACGCCTCGTCCCAGAGGAAGACCAGGTCCGGCTTGATCGCGAGCAGCTCCTCCATCACCCGCCGCGTGTTGTAGACGTGGCCGTCGAAGGTGCAGTTGGTCAGGGTGACGAGGCGGACCCGGTCGAGCCGGCCCGCCGCCTTCAGGTCGAGCAGGGCCTTCTTCAGCGAGCGCAACGGGACGCCGCCGTACATCGAGTAGGCGGTCATCGGATACGCCTCGACGTAGTACGGCTGGGCGCCCGCCATCACCATGCCGTAGTGGTGCGACTTGTGGCAGTTGCGGTCGACGATGGCGATGTCGCCCGGCGCCAGCACCGCCTGCTCGACCATCTTGTTCGACGTGGACGTGCCGTTCGTGACGAAGAACACGCGATCGCAGCCGAACGCGCGGGCGGCCATGTCCTGGGCGCGCTTGATCGTGCCGGTGGGCTCGAGCAGCGAGTCGAGCCCGCCCGTGGTGGCCGAGGACTCGGCGAGGAACAGCGTCGGGCCGTAGAACTCGCCCATGTCGCGGATCCAGTTCGACTTGAAGATCGACTTGCCGCGGGCGATGGGCAGGGCGTGGAAGGTGCCGATCGGGCGCTGGGCGTAGCGCTTGAGGTTGTCGAAGTAGGGCGTCTCGAACCGCTCCGACACCCCCTCGATGGCGCTGAGGTGGATCTCCAGCGGCTCCTCGGCGCCGTAGAAGACGCGGCGGACGTGGCTCCTCACCGCGGGATCGCCCGCGACCTGGTCCACGTTGTTCCGGCTCAGCAGGTAGATGTCGAGCTCCGGGCGGACGCGCTTGAGCGCGGCGGCCAGCCGGGTCCCGTACTCCTGCGGCGCGCCCGCGTCGGCGTCGAGGCCGGGCTGGGTCGCCAGCAGCTCCCGCAGGACGGGCGCGTCGTGGCGGGACGCGAACGGGAAGCCGTCGCCGATCACCACGGCCTGGATGGCGCCGTTGAACAGCGCGGCGAGCACGGCGTCCTCGAAGCTGCCGACCACGACGCTCTCGTAGATGAACTGGTCCTCCGGCCGGCGCAGGCGGCGGAGATCCTGCGCGACCCCGGGCCACCGCGCCGGCGGCGCCGGGGAGACGATGAGGAGCTCGAAGTACGGCCGCCGCGTCTCACCCGTGTCCAGGCGGGGCGGCAGGCGAAGCGCGCCCGGGCCCTCCGCCGCGTCGTCGGCGGTCTCCCAGTCCGAGGCATCGGCGCGGTAGCTGTCCGACATCAGGGCGGCGTTGATCCGCTGGACGAGCCGCGCCACGTCGCCGGCGTCGCCCTGGGCGATCTGGTCCTCGATGGCGCGCAGCAGGCGCGGCCCCGGGTAGCCGAAGAAGCTCTCGGCCGGGCGCATCTCCGCGAGCGCGGCCTCGACCGCCGCCCGGCCGCGTCTTGTTCGGCTTGGCGGCCCAGGTCTGCGCGGCGAGGGAGAGGTTGTACCAGCGGTCGAGCCGCGCCTGCCCCGTGGAGAACAGACGGTCGATGCGTTCCGGATCTCGCGTGCCAGCCTTCATGTGATCACTCCTCGAATCGATGACCGCGGCTCGTGCCGCAGCCGTCGGGTCTCAGATCAGGTCTCGGTCCCAGTTGAGGATCAGGCGGAACTGATAGCCGGTGGTCTTGCTGTTCTGCTGGTCGAGGACGGCCGCCCGCGCCCGGAACCACATTCCCTGCAGGACCGGCAGCTTGAAGGGCGGGCGGTAGTCGACGGTGAAGTCGTACTCCGCCTGGTCGGGGGCCTTCCTGCGGGTGGAGGCGTCGATGGCGTCCCAGCCCCACGCGAAGTTGACGTTGGCGCTCAGGCCCTCGACGAGGATCTTCGAGAAGTCGTACGCGGCGCCGATCAGCACCGCCTTCTCGTTGGCGCGGTTGAAGTCCTGGTCGATGAGCGAGAGGTAGCCGGGGAAGCTCCCCCAGGGGTTCTGGATCCTGTTCCCCGCTCCCGTGATCGAGAAGGCTCCGGTGATCTGGAGGTCTCCGTAGATCGCCTGCACGCGCACGCCCCCCTGCTGGGTGTCCCAGTGGCGGCCGTCGGCCCGGGGCAGGAGGGCGTCGCCCACGGCGCGCTGGTCCGTGAACTGGGCGCCCAGGCCGAGCTTCCAGTTCTCGCTCACCGGGAAGAGGTACGCGCCCTCGAGGTAGAACGTGTTGAGGGTGTTGATGCCGAAATTGTTGCTGATGTCGAACCGGAGCCCCTCCAGCGGAGTCAGGCGGAACCCGATCAGGGCGGCGCCGTCGTTGCTTCCCGCCGCGCCGGCCTGCTCGGACATGTCGATGAACTCGTCGGCGTTCCTGGGCTTGATCTTCCACAGGTAGCCCGCGAGGTACTCGACCCAGCCCACCTTGCCCCCGAGCGTCACGCCCTCGAAGGTGTTCGGCGTCATCCGGTTGTCGTGCGAGGTTGATGTACGGCTGCTCGACCTGCTGCCGGTAGCCCTTGAGGAGCGCGTACTCCTTGTAGCGCAGCGCGCCCCACGCCTCGGCCGGAACGTAGTAGCCTTCCTGGCCGGACTTGAGGAGCAGGGTGCCGTCGCGGTCGCGGGGGGCGTAGAGCTCCGCCGAGCCGTACAGGCTGGCGCCCATCGCGAACGTGTCGAACAGCCACCCGGACTGGTAGGTGATCCAGCCGCCGAACGCCCACGCCTCGTTGATCGAGTCGTTGGGGTTGGTGCGGTTGAAGTAGTAGCTCCGGAGATGCAGCTTGAGGTCGGTGTCGCGGATGAACGGGGGGAGATTGGAGGCGTGCAACCAGTCCTTCGCCTCCTTGAAGACTTTCTCGATGGGCGGGGTGAACGGCGGCGGCGGGGCGTCTTCCGCCGACGCGGACCCCCACCATGCGGCGGAGATGACGAGAGCCGCCAGGATCCAGAACAGCGCCCAGGCTCTGCATCCGTTGCATCACGAAATGTCGCATCGCCACCTCCGTGCACACGGCTGTTATTCGCGCATTCGCCGCCCGCCGCGTCACCCCTCCGCAATCGGTGTGCCGGACCGCGCGTGAGGGACGATCAGCTTTCCAGCGCGACCCTCGATGCCCGGTGGGGCGCGGGCCCCTCAGGTGAGGTCCCGACGCCTCACTCCCGGGTCGCTCGCCTGCGGCTCCATGTTGGCCGACATCTCAGCTGTCGGGCGACATTTCAGGTCTTCCGCCTTCAGGCTTGAAGCAAATGTGGCTTTCGACTTCGCCGTGCGCGCAAACACCGCGATTCTGCGTACACACGCGGAGCCGGCTCCTCATTTCTTCACAGACCCTTGCTGAAGTCCCGAAGGAGTTCGGAAAATTCTCCTCCCGCGCGTCAGCAGCGCGCGCGTCATCCAGACCGGGCCCGCCGCAACGGGCAGCCCCGGAAGTGCCCCGAGTGTCGCCGGATGGAGCCGCGACAGGACATTAGACCTTCGTCCCATCCGTGTTCGTGGCGCGGGCGTTGGCCTACAATCTGAGCCGATGATCGAGTTTCCCCCCTACCGGGTGGACCCTCGCGCGGAGCGCTTGTGGCGGGGCAGCCAGCCGGTGCCGCTCCGACCCAAGGCGTGGACGTTGCTGTACTACCTCGCGCAGCGACCGGGCCTCCTCGTCACCAAGGAGGAGCTCCACAAGGCGGTCTGGGGCGACATCGTGGTGTCGGACGATACCGTCACGCGGACGGTCGCCGAGCTGCGCCGGGCCCTCCGCGACGACGCTCGGGAGCCGCGCCTCATCGAGACCGTGCACCGGCGTGGGTTCCGCTTCATTGCGTCGATTCCGCCGGCTCCCGCGGTGGCGGAGGCGGGCGCCGAGCCGGCCTCGCGGCCGGAGGCGAGCGACCTCATCGGGCGCGACGCTGAGCTGCTGACGCTGTGGCGCCACTTCCGCCAGGCGCAGGGAGGCCGCCGTCAGGCGGTCTTCGTCCAGGGCGAGGCGGGGATCGGCAAGAGCGCCCTGGTCGAGAGCTTCGTGAAGGCCGTGGCGGCCGCGCCCGATCCCGTGCTGATCGCGATCGGCCAGAGCGTCGAGCAGTACGCCCAGCGCGAGCCGTACATGCCGGTCCTGGAGGCGCTCGGGCGGCTGAGCCAGGGACCGTTCGCGCGGGACGTGCTGTCGGCCATGCGGTCGGTCGCTCCGAGCTGGCTGGCGCAGTTTCCGGCGCTCCAGGGCCCGACCGACGTCGAGCGGCTGCGACGCTGGCACGCCGACACCACGCCCCACCGGATGCTCCGGGAGTTCTCCGGCCTCGTCGAGGCCCTCGCGGCCGAGCGCCCCCTGATCATCGTGCTCGAGGATCTCCACTGGAGCGACCAGGCCACGGTGGACCTGGTCTCGGTGCTCGCCCAGCGGACGGAGACGGCGCGCCTGATGCTCGTGGGCACGCATCGGCCGGCGCAGGCCGCGGCGCTCGACCACCCCATCCAGCAGGTCCTCACGCTGCTGCGCGCGCGCCGCCGGTGCGCGGAGATCGCCCTCGAGTACCTGACCCGGCAGGACGTGGCCGCCTACCTGCAGCGGCGGTTCGAGGGCTCGCGGGTGGCCGACGAGGTCGTGAGCGTCGTCCACGGGCACACCGACGGCAATGTCCCTCTTCATGATCCTGCTCGTCGATCACCTGCTCGCGCGCCGCCTGCTCGTGGAGCAGGGAGGCACGTGGCGGTTGACGGCGGCGCGTACGTCGATCGAGCAGGAGGTGCCCGACAACCTCCGCCAGCTGATCGAAGGACAGCTCCGGCTGGCCTCGCTGGAGGAGCGGGACGTGCTGGAGGTCGCCAGCGTCGCCGGGCTGGCGTTCGATGCGCCGGCGGTGGCGGCCGGGCTCGCCGGCCCCGCGGACGCCGTCGACTCGATCTGCCACCGGCTCTCCCGCGCGGACCGCTGGCTCCGGGCGCTGGGGCACCGGGAATGGCCGGATGGCGCCCTCGTCTCGCGCTACGCGTTCCAGCACGCGCTCTACCAGCGCGCGCTCTACGACCGCCTCTCGCCCGGGCGTCGCGCGACGCTGCACGAGCAGATGGGGCGGCACCTGGAGTCGGCGTACGCCGGTCGCGGGGCGGAGGTCGCGAGCGAGCTGGCCCGCCATTTCCAGGGGGGCCGGGATCACGCCCGGGCCGTCGTCTATCTCGAGCAGGCGGCCAACCAGGCGAACGATCGGCACGCCTACCGGGAAGTGCTCTCGTGCCTCGGCCCCGCGCTCCGCCTCGTCAAGGGGCTGCCGGACACGGTTGACCGGGCGCGGGACGAGCTGCGGCTCCGGCGCCTGTACGCGAGCGTGCTGTCCCAGACCGCCGGCTACGAGCGGGCCGAGCTGCTCGACAACCTGAAGCGGACGCAGGCCCTGTGCGAGCAGCTCGGCGACACCGCCGCGCTCTACGACGCGCTCAGCGCGCTCTACCTGCTGCACGCGACGGGCGGCGATCTCGTGACCGCCGAGGGGATGGGAGCTCAGATCCTGCGCCTGGCCGACCGCGTGGACGCGTCCGCCGCTCTCCAGGCCCACTTTCTGAGGGGCGCCAGCGCCCTGTGGATGGGCGACCAGGGCGCGGCGGAAGCGTTCCTGACCAGGGCGCTTCGGTCCACGGTCAGCGTGGAGGCGGCGGCCCGGCCGTACGCGGTGAATCCGGTGATCGGGGCCCGCTCCTTCGACGGCCTCCGGCGGTGGATCGCCGGGGACGCGGCGGGGGCGCGGAACGTCCAGCGGGACGCCGTGAGGATGGCCGAGAAGATCGGCCATCCCTACACGGTCGCGGAGGCCCTGACGTTCAGCGCCTTCGTCCTGCTGCTCGAGGGCGACTGGCCGGAGGCGGCCGAGCGCGCCGAGAGGGTGCTCGCGCTGGCCGACGAGTACGGGTTCCCGCGCTGGCAGGGGCGGGCGCTGGTGATCCGCGGTCGGGCGCTCGTCGGCGAGGGCAAGGCCGCCGCGGGCCTGGGGGAGATCAACGAGGGCCTGGATCTGCTCAGGCGGACCGGGCTCCGGCTCGGCTACTCCCTGCTGCTGTCGCTGCACGCGGACGCGGCGCGGGAGGCCGGGCGGTTCGACGAAGGGTTATCCGCCGCCGCGGCCGGGCTCGCCCATTGCGAGGACACCGGCGAGCGCCTCTTCGAGGCCGAGCTGTGGCGCCTGCGCGGAGAGATCCACGCGCGGCGCGGCGGCGGCCGGGCCCGCGCCCGGAACGGCGACGCCGCCGAGGCCGAGGCGTGCCTCGCGCGCGCCCGCACGATCGCGCGCGCGCAGAGCGCTCGCATGATCGAGAAGCGCGCGACCGCCCGGCCGATCGCTTCGGCGCCCCGCCGCGCCTCCCGCTGACCGCGCGTCGCCCCTTGCGGCGCGGGGCGCGGCCGGGTCAGACCGTCGCCAGTCTCCGCGCCCGCGCGTTCCAGATGCGGCCGTCCAGCCAGTAGTGCCCGAGCAGGCCCGCGGTCAGGAACGGCTCGAGCCCACCGATCCCGGTCATCGTGCACGCCGCCCAGGACGCGAGGCCCAGCACGGGCCACACCGCGAACCGCGCCAGGCGGCCGACCTCCACCACCGCGCCGCGCCCCCGGGAGGACGGGGTCCCCCGCGCCAGCGCGTACGTGAAGAAGAGGTACTGCACCTCGTGGTGGATCGCGAGGACGAGCACGAACCAGGAGTTCCCGGCCCCGAGGACGTAGGCGCTGCCGAAGCCCAGCGCGTTGGCCACGACCAGCCAGCGCTCGCCCGGGTGCACGACCGGTTGCGACGGCGTCAGGTCTTCCGGATGGTCGCGCCGGGGCAAGGTGGTCCGGCCGATGGTCAGCGCGAGGTACGCGAGCACGCTCAGGGCGGCGAGCATGGCGAGCGCCCACAGGAGGTCCGGGGAGAGCGAGAGCTGATGGAACGGCTCGCCCTCGTGATCCGGCGCGATGCTCGTGTAGTACGCGACCGTCGCGATCATCGGCAGATAGAACGCGGCCTGGAGCAGCCAGCGGTGGGGCGCCGACACGGGCCCTCCCGCGCGGCGCTGATAGTGCCGCGCGATGCCCAGGGTCTGGCGCCCGCGATGCCAGGCGCCGAGGTAGAGGACGACCGTGGTCAGGAGCACCGCGCGGTCGTTCCAGGAGAGCGCGTACGTCGCGGCCACGATGGCGAGCGGCACCAGCAGCAGCTCCACCGGCATCCGCCGCCACAGCCGGCGCCGCACGATGGCGCCGTAGGTCGCGCCCAGGTGCAGCTCGCCCAGGATGATGTCCGCCGCGGCGAGCTCGCGCTCGCCATGCCAGGCGAGCACGAGCGCCATCAGCAGCAGGAGCGCGCCGCCCCCCGCCGCGACGCCCCAGAAGTCCGCCCGCTCGGAGACGAGCCAGACGCCCGGCGAGGAGACCCGCGCTTCGGCGGTCAGCCGCACGGCGTCGTCATCCGGCCACGAGGTCGAAGACGTGATGCCCCCAGGGACCGAGGTCCAGGTAGAGCCCGCGCGAGACGAGATCGCTGCCCGCCCGATCGTAGCGCGCGGGCGACAGCAGGTCCTCGAGCCGCACCGGACGGTCACTGAGGTCGGAGAATGGCAGACGCACGTAGCACTGCCCCTGGCTGCCCGAGTAGTTCACGGTGACGATCCGCCGCTCCGCGCCCGGGCCCTCCCAGCACCACGCGATGAACCCGTCCCACGTCCAGTTGCCGTCCCACGCCGGCACGCACTCGAGCAGGCGCCACCGGCCCGTCGCGGACGACCGGCTGCCGCACCACGGCCAGGAGACGCTCGTAGAACGCCTTCAGCGCGCCGTCGACCGGCTCGACCGGCGCCCGGCCGAGGTGGGGCGAGATGCGTTTCCGCCGGCCCTCGAGCTGCCCGTCGTGGAAGAACCGGAGGCCCGGCGTGAGATAGGTGACGACGGCCGCCGCCTCGTGCATCCCGGGCGGAAAGGCCGTGGCCGCGCGAGGCTCGTCGTGGTTCTCCATGAAGCGCGCGAGCCGCTGCTGGTAGTCGAGGCCGGCGAGAAGGTGCTCGCGGACCGGCCGCGCGTGCCCCTGGTGCAGCCGGTCGTAGAGGCGCTTGTCGTAGGCATAGTCGAACCCTTGCTGCATCATCGTCCACTCGAGGTCCCAGTACACCTCGGCCATGAAGCGGAAGCCGGGGTGGCGCTCGCGCACCCTGCCGATCGCCTCGGGCCAGAAGGAGGGCGCCCGGCGCCCCCACGTGCGCTCGAACACGTCGGGCAGGACGAGCATCGCCATGTCGCAGCGGACCCCGTCGCACTGGCCGGCGATCTTCACCAGCTCCCGGCTCATCGCGTCCTGCGTGTCCGGGTTGGCGTAGTCGAGCTGGAGCGTGTCGGGCCAGCCCGGGAAGTACGGATCCCGCCCGTGAGCGAGGATCGCCGGTCCGCGCCGGCCCGGGACGCGCGTCCAGTTCTGTGGAGCGCGCTCGAGATCACCCTCCGTTCCGGCGACGAAGCGGGCGGGGTGGTCGGCCACCCACGGGTGGTCCAGCGCGGTGTGGTTGGGGACGAAGTCGAGCATCAGCCGGAGGCCGCGCCGGCGCAGGCGCTCGCGAAGCCGCGCCAGCGCCGGGTCGCCGCCCAGCGCGGGCGAGACCGCGTACCCGGTGATCGCGAACCCCGACCCGGGGATGTCGTCCTCACGGAGGTCGGGCAGCGTGTGCTCGAACTCCCGGCGCCACTCCGGGTTCTCCCGCGACACGCGCCGGCCCGCGGCGCCGGTCGACCACACGCTGAGGAGCCAGACCCAGTCGAACCCCCGCCCGGCGACCTCGTCCAGCTCGGCGTCCGGCACGTCGTCCAGCGTGGCGGCCCGGCCGAGGGTCCGCGACAGCTCGGTGAGCCGCACGCGGGTGTTGATCTGGTAGAGCGACGGATGCGCCGCGGATCGGCGCATGTGCAGCGGGCCCGCCGTCGGGTGGGGCTCTCCGCCGCGCCGGGCGCAGCCGGCGGCGTTTCCAGGGCGCCGGCCACCTTGCCGCGCTCGAGGAACTCGTCGCCCGTGCTCGTGGCGAACAGATGCATGCCGCGCGCGACGACACCGGTCCACCCGGTCTGGTGACTGGCGCCGAGGCCGGCCCCGTTGTCGCCGTGGAAGTACTCGTAGAACAGGATGAGATCGCGCCAGTGCGGGTCGTCCTGGAACTTCCGCGTGGCGCCGTACACGGGACGCCGGCCATCGGCGCCCCGGAGGAAGATGGCGGCGAGCCGGCGGGTGATCTCCTCGGCCACCTGGTACAGGGTCATGAGCCGCCCCGACCCCGTGGGGCACTCGATCCTGAACTCGTTGCCGTAATACATGTAGTAGTGGAGCAGGGCCCGGATGATGAGGACGTTCACGGGCATCCAGACGGGCCCGCGCCAGTTGGAGTTGCCGCCGAACATCCCGTTGTCGGACTCCGCGGGCAGGTAGGACACGCGGTACTCCTGCCCCGACACGGTGAACACGTAGGGATGATCGGCGTGGTAGCGGGACAGGGCGCGGATGCCGTGAGGCCCCAGGAACTCCTGCTCGTCGAGCATCGCCGAGAGCACGCGGCGCAGCCGCGTGGCGTCCAGCACCGAGGCGAGGCGCCGGCCGCCGTGGCCCTGGGCGGCCGGATCGTGGATGAAGCCCCGGAGCTCCGCGTGCTCGGTGAAGAACCGGTGGAGCCGCTCGCGGAGGTCCGGGTGGCTGTCCAGGATCTTTCCGTCGAACACGGTGACCGCGCACAGCGGGAGCAGGCCGACCATGGAGCGGACCTTGAGCCGCTGCGCCCGGCCGTCGGGCAGCCTGAGCACGTCGTAGAAGAAGCCGTCGTCCTCGTCCCACATGCCGGTGCCGTCGCCGGCGTGGGTGAGGGCGGTCGCGATCCACATGAAGTGCTCGATGAACTTGAGGCTCATGTCCGCGTAGACGGGCCGCCACGCGGTCAGCTCGGCGCTGATCTCGATCATGTTCTGGCAGAAGAGCGCCATCCAGGCGGTGCCGTCGGCCTGCTCCAGGTACCCGCCGGTCGGCAGCGGCGCGCTGCGGTCGAAGACCCCGATGTTGTCGAGGCCGAGGAAGCCTCCCTCGAAGGCGTTGTTGCCGGTCTGGTCCTTGCGGTTCACCCACCAGGTGAAGTTCAGGACCAGCTTGTGGAAGGCGCGCTCCAGCCAGTCCAGGTCGCCGTGCCCGCGGCGGATCCGCTCCAGCGTGTACGTGAACATGGTCGACCACGCGTGCACCGGCGGGTTCACGTCGCCGAAGTTCCACTCGTAGGCCGGGATCTGCCCGCTCGGGTGCAGGTACACGCTCTCCAGCATCAGGTCGAGCTGGCGCTTGCTGAAGTCCTCGTCGACCAGGGACAGGGCGAGGACGTGGAAGGCGAGGTCCCACGCCGCGTACCACGGGTACTCCCACTTGTCCGGCATCGAGATGATGTCGGCGTTGGCCAGATGGTGCCAGTGCTCGTTGCGCGGGGCGCGGCGTCGCCCGGGATCGAAGGGGCGAGCCCCGCGCTCGGTGAGCCACCGGTTGACGTCGTAGTAGTAGAACTGCTTGGACCACAGCATGCCGGCCAGGGCCTGGCGCATCACGTTGGCGCCGTCTCCGTCCACGGAGGGGGGGATGACGGTCGCGTAGAACTCGTCGGCCTCCTCGCGTCGGGCGGCCATCACCGCGTCGAAGTCGTCGCCACGGCCGGTGGGCGCGCGGTCCGCGAGCCGGAGCCGGACCGTGCTCGACCCCTTCGCGGGGACGGTGAGGGTGTAGTGCGCCGCGGCCTTCGTCCCGGTGCCCGCGGGGTTCACCGCGTCGCGCCGCCCGTGGACGACGTAGCCGTCGAAGGCGTCCTTCACGTACGGGGTGCGGTTGGGCGTCCCGAAGAGCCGCTCGGTGTTGGTCTCGTTCTCGGTGAAGAGGAGCGCGGCCGCGCCCTCGCAGGACGAGGAAGCGCTCGCCGAGGTCCGGATGGGCGGCCGCGATCAGCGCGGGCCCGGCCTGCCGGAGGCTCGGGCGCGGCGCCTCGCCCCCCCACGACCACGTGTTGCGGAACCAGAGCGTCGGCAGCACGTGAAGCGTGGCCGGCTCGGGACCGCGGTTCTCGACGGTGATCCGGACCAGGATGTCGTCCGGCGCCGCCTTGGCGTACTCCACGAACACGTCGAAGTAGCGGTCCTCGTCGAAGACGCCGGTGTCGAGCAGCTCGTACTCGAGCTCGTCCCGGCTGCGGCGTCCGTTGGTCGCGATGAGGTCGGCGTAGGGATACGAGGCCTGCGGGTACTTGTACAGGTACTTCATGTACGAGTGGGTGGGCGTCGAGTCGAGGTAGAAGTAGTACTCCTTCACGTCCTCGCCGTGGTTGCCCTCGCTGTTGGTCAGCCCGAAGAGCCGCTCCTTGAGGATGGGGTCCCGGCCGTTCCACAGGGCCAGCGCGAAGCACAGGAGCTGCTTGTCGTCGGAGATCCCGCCGAGCCCGTCCTCGCCCCAGCGGTAGGCGCGCGAGCGCGCCTGGTCGTGGCTGAAGTAGTTCCACGCGTCGCCGGAGTCGCTGTAGTCCTCGCGGACGGTGCCCCACTGCCGCTCCGACAGGTATGGGCCCCACTTCCGCCAGGATCCGTGGCCCCCCTTCGACTCGTCCAGGCGGCGGCGCTCGGCGTCCTTCATGGCTGGGCCCCCCTCTTGGCCCTGTCGTCGACGGGAGGTTGAACCGCTCCGGATCGGTCCGAGCGCCAGGCGGGCGCCCCGGGTTCGCGCTCCTCGTCTTAGCGCAGTCCCGGACCCGTGTCGATGGTGACACGGGACGGTCGGACAAATTTCCGGGTTTTGTCGGGATTTCGCGGCCCCCGATCGATCATGATCCTTCGCGCGATGACGACGCCTCGGTCGAGGCGAACGGAGACGGCGGGCGCGGCCGACGCCGGCGGCGCCCAGGCGGGCGCCCCGACCCTGCCGTACGGGCGCGCCTTCATCGTGCAGTTCACGTCGGAGACCGAGACGTCGCGCCGTCGCGTCGCCGGGCGGGTCGAGCACCTGAAGTCGGGAGGGCGGTCCTGGTTCACGTCGGTCGACGGGTTGCTCGCGTCGATGACCGAGCTCCTCGGGGAGCCGCCGGGCCCTCGCGCGCGGCGCCGGGACGCGACCAGGCCGTCGGGCTCCCGCCGCGGCCCGCGTGGCGGCAAGACGCGGCGCGCGCGGTGACGCCGCGCGCGGCGTTCGCCGCCCGCGACGCCGCGCCCGCGCGGCGCGAATCGGTCCGCCGGGTCGCGCGCGTCGAGTACACTGTCCCCGGCGCGTCGCCCGTGCCGTGTGATGGGAGTCGAAGGCTGTCGGACGTCCGCGTGAAGTCGTCATCTTCCATCCTCGTGCCGACCGAGGTCCGCCCCGGCGTGTTCGAGGATGAGGCGGGGAGGAACCGGAATGCGCGAGAACATCGACCACAGGGGCGGACGTTCCACCGGGAACACCCTCTGGCCCAGCCGCCGTCAGGAAGCCCGGTGATGCGAGGTCAGCGGCCGGGCCGGGGGCGCATCGCCGGAGGCGCCCGGATCGCGCGGCTCGGCGGCCTCGCCGTCCTGCTGCTCGCCGCGGCCGCGTGCGACAACGCCAAGGCCGGCAAGGACGCCAAGGGCGCGGGAGCGCCGCCGCCGCCGCCGCCGACGGTGGTGGTCGCCGAGGTGACGCGGCAGCCGGTGTCGATCAGCCGGGACTTCGTCGCGCGCACCGAGGGCATCCCGACGGTGGACGTGCGCGCGCGCGTGTCCGGCATGCTGGAGCGTGTGCACTACAAGGAAGGCAGCGAGGTCAAGCAGGGGCAGATCCTGTTCGAGCTCGAGCGCGCCGAGTACCAGGCCGCGCTCCAGTCCGCGAGGGCCCAGCTCGCCAAGGCCAACGCCGACCTCACGCGCGCGAAGGACGCCTCGGTGGTGGACAACGCGCGCGCCCAGCTGGAGCAGCGTCGCGCCGATCTGGAAAAGGCCCAGGCCGACGTCGCCCGGTACGTGCCGCTCGCCGAGGCGCGGGCCATTCCCCAGCAGGACCTGGACACCGCCCGGTCCCAGGAGAAGGTCGCGAGGGCGGGCGTGGACGTCGGCGACGCGGCGCTCCGTGACACCCAGCTCGTCCAGCGCACCCAGATCCAGCTCGCCGAGGCCGCGGTGGAATCGGCGAAAGCGTCGGTGACGCAGGCGGAGCTGAACCTGGGCTACACGCGGATCGCCGCGCCGATCAGCGGCATCGTCGGCAAGATCCTGGTCGACCCGGGGAACCTCGTGGGGAAAGCGGAGCCGACCCTTCTCACTCAGATCTCCGCGGTGGACCCGATCTTCGTCGAGTTCTCGGTGGCCGAGGCCGACTACCTGCGGCTGGCGTCCGAGCCAGAGGAACCGGGGCCGGGACGCGGAGCGCCGGCTCGACCTGTTCCTCGCCGACGACACCATGTTCCCGCACAAGGGGCGCTTCGTGTTCGTGGGTCGGGCGTTCGACGTGAAGACGGGCACCATCAACATCCAGGCGGAGTTCCCGAATCCGACGCGCGTGCTGCGGCCCGGTCAGTTCGCGCGGGTTCGCGGGGTCGTGGACGAGCGGCCCGACGCCGTGCTCGTGCCCCAGCGCGCCGTGCAGGAGCAGCAGGGCGCCAAGATCGTCCTGGTCGTGGCCGAGGACAAGGTGGTGTTCAGGCCGGTGACCCTCGATGAGCGCGTGGGCGACGCCTACATCGTCACGAAGGGCCTCCAGCCGGGCGAGCGCGTCATCGTCGACGGCGTGCAGAAGGTCCGGCCCGGCATGCAGGTGAAAGCCGAGACCCGCGCGACTCCTCCGCCCACCGCGCCCGCGGCGCCGGCGGCACCCGCCGCGCCAGGCAACACCCCCGGGCCCGCGCCCGCCGGCAAGGCGAAGGCCGGAGGGTAGGGGCGTGGCACAGTTCTTCATCCGCCGGCCGATCGTCGCCATCGTCATCTCGATCCTGATGGTGCTGATGGGGGGCTTCAGCCTCATGCGCCTGCCCTTCGAGCAGTATCCCTTCCTCGCGCCCCCGACAGATTCGCGTGACCGCGAACTACCCCGGCGCGTCCGCCGTGGCCGTCGAGCAGTCGGTCGCCACGCCGATCGAGCAGGAAGTCAACGGCGTCGATCGGATGATCTACATGCAGTCGTCCAACACGAGCGACGGCCGCATGCTGCTCGACGTGAACTTCGAGGTGGGCGTCGACCAGGACACGGCCAACGTCCTCACCCAGAACCGCGTCGCCTCCGCCCAGGCCCGGCTGCCCCAGGAGGTGAACGCGCAGGGCGTGACGGTGAAGAAGCAGAGCCCGAGCATCCTCATGATCGTGTCCGTCTACTCGCCGAACGGCTCGTACGACGGGAACTACCTGATCAACTACTGCGGGATCAACCTGCGGGACCAGCTCCTGCGCATTCCCGGGATCGCGCAGGTCGATCTGTTCGGCGGCACCGACTACGGCATGCGCGTGTGGCTCCGGCCGGACAAGCTCGCCAAGCTGGGGCTGACGCCGGCCGACGTGATCAACTCCATCAAGGAGCAGAACCTTCAGGCGCCGGCCGGGCGCATCGGGGCCGCGCCCACCCCCAAGGATCAGCAGTTCACGTTCACGGTGGCCGCGCCGAGCCGCCTCGTCACCACCCAGGAGTTCGAGGACATCATCATCCGCGGCACGGAAAGCGCCAACCAGATCCGCATCAGGGACGTCGGGCGCGCCGAGCTGGGCTCCCAGGACTACAACTCGTTCGGCCGCCTGGACGGCAAGCCCGCGGGCTCGATGGCCGTGTACCTCCTGCCCGGCGCCGACCAGCTCAAGGCGGCCCACGCGATCTACGAGACCATGACCCGGGCCAAGGGCCTCTTCCCGCCCGACATGGACTACAAGATCGTCTACGACACCACGCCGGCCGTCGAGGCGTCGATCCACGAGATCGAGAAGACGTTCGTGGAGGCCCTCATCCTCGTCACCCTCGTGGTGTTCATCTTCCTGCAGAGCCTGCGGGCCACGATCATCCCGCTCCTCACCGTGCCCGTCTCCATCATCGGCACGTTCATCTTCTTCCCGATGCTCGGCTTCTCGGTGAACACGCTGTCCATGTTCGGCCTCGTCCTCGCCATCGGCATCGTGGTCGACGACGCCATCGTCGTGGTCGAGGCGGTCATGCACCACATCGAGCACGGCATGGCGCCGCGCGAGGCCACCATCCAGGCCATGAAGGAGGTGTCCGCGCCGGTCATCGGCATCGCGCTGATCCTGTCCGCGGTGTTCATCCCCGTCGCGTTCGTGGGCGGTCTCACCGGCCAGATGTACCAGCAGTTCGCCCTGACCATCGCGATCTCCGTGCTGCTCTCCGCGTTCAGCGCGCTGTCGCTCTCGCCCGCGCTCTGCGCGATGTTCCTCAAGCCCACCCACGGCCCCGGCCGTGGCCCGCTGGGCGCGTTCTTCCGCGGGTTCAACTGGGTGTTCGACAAGACGACGGCCGGCTACATGAGCGTCGCGCGGCATCCTCGTCCGGAAGGCCATCCTCACCATCCTGCTCGTGGCCGTGGTGGCGGTGGGCGCCGGCCTCTTCGGGCGCGCGCTGCCCGCGGGCTTCATTCCCGACGAGGACCAGAGCCTCATCGGCGTCAACCTCCAGCTGCCGCCGGGCGCGTCGCTCGAGCGGACGGGCGCGCTCCTCACCCAGGTCGAGCAGATCGTGGCGAAGACGCCCGGCGTGGACTCGTTCGCCACCGTCGGCGGCTTCGGCGTCGTGACCAATACCTTCCAGCCGAACTTCGGCACGATCTTCGTCCGGCTGAAGCCCTGGGACGAGCGCAAGACCCCGAGCTGCACGCCAAGGGCATCATGGCCGCGGTGGGGCGGGAGGTGTCGCAGATCCCCGAGGCGATCATCTTCCCGTTCAACATCCCGACCATCTCCGGGTTCGGCGCGTCCGCCGGCTTCAAGTTCCTGCTCCAGGACCGGAGCGGCACGCTCTCGGTGGAGCAGCTCGGCGAGCAGGCCCGGACGTTCCTGGCCGGCGGCGCGCCAGCGACCGGAGCTGGCGAGCGTCTTCTCGTCGTTCGATCCGAACTACCCGCAGATCAGGGTCGAGCTGGACCGGGAGAAGGCCAGGAGCCTCGGCGTGCCCATCAACGAGGCGTTCCAGGCGATGTCGGCCTCGCTCGGCGGCAGCTACGTGAACGACTTCAACCGGTTCGGCCGGCTGTACCGGGTCTACGTCCAGTCCGAGGCCGACTATCGGCGGAAGCCCGGAGACATCGGCGAGGTCTACGTCCGGAGCCGGACCACCAACACCATGATCCCGCTCTCGACGCTCGTGTCGATCGACGCGGTCGCGGGGACGGAGATCACCACGCGCTTCAACCTGTTCCGCTCGGTGGACATCAGCGGAGCGCCGGCGCGCGGCTACACGTCCGGTCAGGCCCTCGCCGCCCTCGAAGAGGTGTTCGCGGCGAAGATGCCGAAGGAGATGGGGTTCGCGTACTCGAGCCTGTCCTACCAGGAGAAGACGGCGCCGCCCGCCGCGCCCACGTTCATCCTGGCCATCGTCTTCGTGTTCCTCCTGCTCGCCGCCATGTACGAGAGCTGGCGGCTGCCGTGGGCCGTGCTGCTCGGCTCGCCCCTCGTCGCCCTCGGCGCGTTCCTCGGCGTGTGGCTGATGGGCTACGACAACAACGTCTACGTCCAGATCGGTCTGATCATGCTCGTCGGCCTCGCCGCCAAGAACGCCATCCTGATCGTCGAGTTCGCCAAGGCGAAGCACGATGTCGAGGGCATGTCCTTCGAGGACGCCGCGCTCGAGTCGGCGCGGCTCCGCTTCCGGCCGATCCTGATGACGGCCTTCGCCTTCATCCTCGGCGTGGTGCCGCTGATGCTCGCGAGCGGGGCCGGCTCCGGCGCTCAGAACGTCATGGGCACCGCGGTGTTCTGGGGCATGCTCGTCGCCACCGCGCTGGGCGTCTTCCTCATCCCCGGCAACTTCGCGTTCGTCGAGCAGCTCGGCCGCTCGCGCGCGAAGCAGCCGGCCCCGACGCCGGCCCGGGCGGCCCGCCGGGCGCGCCCGGCGCCGGCTGCGGCGGGGGAGACCACTCGTGAGGCGCCTGCTCGCCGTCCGCCTTGCTCGGGCTCGTGGCCGCGGGCTGCACCGTGGGCCCGGACTTCCAACGCCCGGAGTCGACGGCGCCCGCCGACTACCGCGGGCGCGGAGCCGAGTACCCGGCCGGCCCCGCCTCGCTCGGGGACCTGCCCTGGTGGGAGATCTTCGGCGATCCGGTGCTGCAGGAGCTGATCCGGGAGGCGCTGCGCCAGAACTACGACCTGCGGGTGGCGGCCTCGCGCATCGTCGACGCCCGAGCCCAGGTCACGATCGCCCGGTCGTTCCAGTTCCCCGAGCTGAGGGGATCGGGCGGCGGCGTGTACTCGCGGGTCGAAGGGGATCGCGACCCGAGCCAGTTCCGGGAGACCTTCGTTCCCGCGCGGGGGTTCGACCTGACGTACGAGATCGACTTCTGGGGCCGCTTCCGTCGGTCCTCCGAGGCCGCGCGGGCCGAGCTGCTCGCGACGGAGGCCGGACGGCGCTTCGTGCTCCTCACGCTGGTGAGCGACGTGGCCGCGACGTACTTCAACCTGCGCGACCTGGACGAGGAGCTCGAGGTGGCCCGCCGCACCCTGGCCAGCCGCCGCGACTCGCTGCGCCTGGTCAGCCTTCGCGAGCAGGGCGGCGTGGCCGCGCTCATCGACGTGCGCCAGTCCGAGATCCTCGTCGCCCAGGCCGCGGAGACCGCTGCCCGACGTCGAGCGTCAGATCGCCCAGACCGAGAACGCGCTCGCCGTGCTGCTCGGCCGGAACCCCGCCGACGTGCCGCGCGGCCGGCCGATCGAGCAGCAGGTCACGCTTCCCGCGCTGCCGGCGGGCGTGCCGTCCGCGCTCCTCGAGCGCCGGCCGGACATCGTCCAGGCCGAGGCGCGGCTCGCGGCCGAGACGGCGCGTATCGGGGTGGCCAAGAGCGAGTACTTCCCCCGCGTGTTCCTCACCGGCAGCGCCGGCGGCGGGTGGTATCTACGTCAACGGGAGCTGGGCGGGGCCGCAGGGGCTCTTCGCCATCGGCCCCTCGTTCACGGTGCCGCTCTTCAACTGGGGACGGGTGGACGCTGGCGTCGACTCCGCCGAGGCGCGCGCGCAGGCGGCGCTGGACCAGTATCGGCAGACCGTGGTCCAGGCGTTCCGGGAGGTGTCCGACGCCCTCGTGGAGCACCAGAAGCGCCGCGAGTTCCGGATCCAGCAGGAGATCCTGACCGTGGCCGCGCGCGACACCGCGCGGCTCGCGGACATCCGGTACCGCGGCGGCGTGTCGACCTACCTGGAAGTGCTGGACAGCGAGCGCCAGCTCTTCGACGCCGAGCTGGGCGTGGTGCGGACGCGGCGCGACGAGCTCGTGGCCGTCGTCCGCCTGTACAAGGCGCTCGGCGGAGGCTGGCAGGAGCCGCAGTGAGCGGCCGCCGCGGGTCGGGGCGGTCCAGTGAGCAGAACGGCCGGATGTGGGCCACCGTGGGCGAGGACGACGGGGCCATCGTCCTGTCGGGGGCCTGCATCGCCCCGTAGCGGGGGCGGGGAGGTACGGGTGCTCCGTGACCTCCGCCACGCGAGGGGGAGCTGCCGTTGAAGCGCCGGATCGCCAGGGCCATCGCGTTGACGGTGGCCGTCCTCGCCGTGGTGGTGGTCACCGCGTGGGGAGCGCTGGCCCTCTACTACCTGGCGCCCGCGTCCGAGGGAGTGCGCCGGCCGCTGGCCTGGATCGTCGCCGCGCTCGGGCTTGCCCTGGTGACGGCGCTCCTCGCGGGGCGGTGGCGCGTGCCGGCCGCGCGCGACGCGATCCGGGTCCGCACCAACTACCGGAGATCGCCGCCCGAGGACCTGTACGTCTTCCGGGTCACCGCGCCCATCGACAACGGCCGGCGCATGTTCCTGCGCTACATGAGGGACATCAACTGGATCGCCGCCCGTCCCCGCTTCTACAACACCCTCACGACGAACTGCACCACCATGATCCTCACCCACGCCGCCGTGAATCCGGGCGCGGTGCCGTACTCGTGGAAGATCCTCCTGAGCGGGTACGCGCCGGAGTACGCGTACGAGCAGGGGCGGCTGGACCGAAGCATGCCGTTTTCCGAGCTCATGCGGCGGAGCCACATCAACGCGGCGGCGCAGGCCGCGGACCAGGCGCCGGACTTCTCCCGCCGGATCCGGGCGGCGCTTCCCTGACCGGCGGCGCGAGACGAAGGTGACGTGATGCCCATCAAGAGCTATCTGGCGTACCCGGTGAGGGGCGGGCAGGACGATCTCGCCGCGGCCCTGCGCGCGCTGCGGCGGCTGTGAGGTCGTGCCCGCCACCAACCGCGAGGTCCTCGTCGTCGTCACCGACACGCCGGACGAGGCCGCGGAGGAGGCGCTCCAGCGCGCGCTGGTCCTGGTGCCCGGCATCGAGGCGCTCGCGCTGGTGGCCGGCGTGGACGATGCCGCCGCCGAGCCCGCCCGCCCGCAGGAGGCCCATCATGACCCGTCGTGAGCTGCTCAGGTCGATGGTCGCGAGCGCCGCGGTGACCGCGGCCGAGGCCATGTTCCCCGGCGTCGTCTTCGCGGCGCCCGGAGATCCCCCGGCCTCGCCGCCCGGCGTCGCGTGGCGGAAGACCCCGTGCCGCTTCTGCGGGGTCGGCTGCGGGCTTGCTCGTGGGGATCGCCGATGGGCGCGCGGTCGCGGTGAAGGGCGACCCCGCCAGCCCGGTCAACCGCGGTCTCTGCTGCGTGAAGGGCTATCACTCGGTGATGGCGCTGTACGGCAAGGACCGGCTCACGCGGGCGCTGGTGCGCAAGGACGGCAAGCTCGTCCCCGTCCCCATGAAGGAGGCCCTGGACCTCGTCGCGTCGAAGATGGCGGAGACCATCAAGGCCCACGGCAAGGACGCGGTCGCCATGTACGGATCGGGGCAGTGGACCATTCCCGACGGCTACGTCGCCTCCAAGCTCATGAAGGGCGCCATCGGCACCAACAACCTCGAGGCCAACGCGCGCCTGTGCATGTCGAGCGCGGTCACGGGCTTCATGACGAGCTTCGGCCTCGACGAGCCCATGGGCTGCTACGACGACATCGACCACGCCGACACGTTCGTGCTGTGGGGGAACAACATGGCCGAGATGCACCCGGTCCTGTTCTCCCGCCTCCTCGAGCGGCGGCTGAAGAACCCCGACGTCAAGATCATCGACCTCGCCACGCGCTGGACGCGCACCAGCATGGCCGCCGACCGGAGCATCCTGTTCAAGCCCCAGACCGACCTCGCCATCGCCAACGCCATCTGCCACGAGATCTTCCGGAACGACTGGGTGCACGCCACCTTCGTCCGCGACCACGTGTCCTTCCACGAGGGCAAGACGAACATCGGCTACGGGCTCGAGGACAAGTTCACGTTCAAGGACGAGCCGAAGGACATCACGCTCGCGCGGTACCGCGAGCTGCTCGCCGAGTATTCCGTCGAGAAGGTGGAGCCCCTGTCCGGCGTGCCCGCGCGCGAGCTTCGCTACCTCGCATCGCTTTACGGGGATCCGAAGCGCAAGGTCATGAGCTTCTGGTGCATGGGGTTCAACCAGCACACGCGCGGGACGTGGATCAACAACCTGATCTACAACATCCACCTGCTGGTGGGAAAGATCGCGACGCCGGGCAATAGCCCGTTCTCCCTCACCGGCCAGCCCAGCGCCTGCGGCACCGTGCGCGAGGTCGGGACGCTGACGAATCGGCTGCCCCACGGCGAGGTGACCGACGAGAAGTCGCGCAAGCTCGCCGCGGACATCTGGGGCGTGCCGATCGAGCGCATCTCCGCCAAGCCCACCTACAACACCATCGAGATGTTCCGGGCGCTGGACCGCGGGGACATTCGCTTCGTGTGGATCCAGGTCACGAACCCCATGCTGACCCTGCCCAAGCTCCGCCGCTACCGCGACGCGCTCAAGAAGGACGACCGCTTCGTGGTGGTCTCCGACGTTTACCCCACGCCCACGACGGACGTGGCCGACGTGGTCCTGCCCGCGGCGATGTGGATCGAGCGCGAGGGCATGTGGGGCAACTCGGAGCGGCGCACCCAGCACTTCGACCGGATGCTGACGCCGCCCGGCGAGGCCATGTCGGACACCTGGCAGATGATCGAGGTGGCGCGGCGCATGGGCTTCGAGAAGCTCTTCCCGTGGAGCGAGGCCACGCACGTCCAGGAGATCTGGAAGGAGTACTCGCGCTTCCAGCACGGGCCCGACCACGAGATGGCCCCCTACGAGGAGCTGAAGAAGCGGCCCGGCGTCATGTGGCCCTTCGTGAACGGCAAGGAGACCAAGTGGCGGTACAACGGGCAGCACGATCCTGCCGCCAAGGCGCCGTTCGACTTCTACGGCAAGCCCGACCATCGCGCCTGGATCTGGTTCCGTCCCTACGAGGCGCCGCCCGAGGTGCCTGACGCGCAGTACCCGTTCTGGCTGAACACGGGCCGCGTCCTCGAGCACTGGCACTCGGGCTCCCTGACCCGGCGCGTCCCCGTCCTGCACCAGGCCGTGCCCGCCGCGTACGTGGAATTGCATCCGAGCGACGCCCGCCGGCTCGGCGTCGGCAACGGCGATCGCGTGCGCCTGGTCACGCGCCGGGGCGCCCTGGTCCTGCCCGCCCAGATCGACGGGCGCGCGCGGCCCCCCGAGGGCCAGGTGTTCGTGCCGTTCTTCGACGAGGGCCTCCTGATCAACGAGCTGACGCTGGACGCCTTCTGCCCCATCTCCGGCCAGCCCGACTACAAGAAGTGCGCGGTCAAGGTGGAGCGGGCCTGAGGGCAGCGCCGCCGTCATGACCTCGGTGAACCCGTCGCGGTATTTCCTGATCGGGCTCGGCGTGCTGCTGATGGCGGCGCTGGTCGTCGTCGTGGGATTGAGCATCACCGCGGGGGAGCGGCCGGCGCGCGTGATGCCGGTGCAGGCCGCGGCGACGCCCACGCTGCCGTCGGAGGCCGGCATGTACGCGCGCGTGGACGCGGCCGCGGAGTACGCGGCCATGCCGCGCGAGGCGAACCGCAAGCGCACGCGCGCCGTCTACTACGCGCGTCGGGCCTATCCGGGCGCGCCACCGGTCATCCCTCACGCGGTCGACGAGCGCGACGCCGGCGGCCGGCTCTGCCTGGCCTGCCACGGCGACGGGGGCTGGGCCCCGCGCTTCGACGCCTACGCGCCCGTCACGCCGCATCCCGAGCTGATCTCCTGCCGGCAGTGCCACGTCCCCGTCTCGTCCACCGGGGCGGAGGGGCGCGTGAGGGGGGAGGGCGTGGGTCTCGTGAGGGGGTCCGCGAGCGGCTGGCAGACGACGGCGCCGCCCGCCCTCCGGGGCGGGGTCATGCCGGGCAGCCCCCCGCCCATCCCGCACGCGTTGCAGATGCGGGAGAACTGCCGCGCGTGTCACGCGGGCCCCGGGGCGGTGGACGAGCTCCGCACCAGCCACCCGGAGCGCGTGACCTGCCGGCAATGCCACGCCCTCGGCGCGCCGCCGGCGGCGGCCTTCGCGCGGCCCGGAGGGCGGGCGATGAGGCTCGTGAGCCTCGCGCATCAGACCAATGCCGAGCGGTGGGACTATAGGGGCCCGTGGCGTTACCGTACCCTGCGAGGGTCACTCGCCGCGCTCGTGGCCGCGACGCTCTTCCTCGCGGCGTGCCAGGAGGAGCCGGCCCGGACGCCGGTGCTGCGGATCACGGAGCGCGCCCAGGCCCCGAACCCGAACGCGGGGCTCAGCACGGAGGCGTACCTGGCGGGTGCGCCGCGGGTGGAAGCCGCGGGCTATCCCGACCGTCCGCCGTTCTTCGTCCTCGCCCGCATGCCCGCCATCGAGAAGTTCCCGTGCGTCACCTGCCACACCGTCCCGCTGGAACGGATGCGCGGGCCCGCCGGCTCGCCCCGGCGCGCGCACTGGGGCGTGACGCTGCGGCACGCGCCGGCGGCGGTGATGAGCTGCGCGACGTGCCACACGCCCGACACCCCCGACACGTTGCGCACCCTCGAGCGCGAGCCGATCGACTTCGATCACAGCTATCAGGTGTGCGCCCAGTGCCACAGCCGCCAGGCGAGCGACTGGGCGAGCGGCGCGCACGGCAAGCGCGTGGGCGGATGGGCGCCGCCGCGGGTGGTCTTCGCCTGCGCCCACTGCCACAACCCGCATCAGCCGCGATGGGACACCAGGTGGCCCGCCGTGGCCGGGAGGCAGCAATGACGCCCTTACGTCCGCTTCCCCTGATACAGCCCCGCGCGGCGCACGGTCGCGGGGGATGCGCGTGCGGCGGTGGCGGGTGCGGATGCGGCGGCGACGACGGCGGGCTCGAGCGCGTCCGACAGCTCGCCGCCGCGACGCCCCCGCCGGAAGGCCTCGACCCGGGCGAGGACCCCCATCTGTCCGGCTTCCGCCAGCTCATGGAGCGCGAGGTGGATCGGCGCACCGCGCTCGGCGGCATCGCCGGCGGGCTCCTCGCGGGGCTCGGCCTCTTCCAGACCGCGTGCAACCCCGTCGCCTCCGCGGAGGCCCGCGAGCGCGCGGTGCTCGACTGGCAGGAGTACTTCCAGGGCAACTTCCGCCTGATGACCGACCAGGAGAAGACGGAGACCGTGCGCCGCCTCGAGCGCCTCCACCAGCTGCGCACCGGCCAGCGCGTGGAGGTGAGCGCCACCCCCGCGCGGGCCGGCGTGCTCTACGGCTACGCCTTCAACATCTCGAAGTGCCGGGGCTACATGGACTGCATCCGCGGCTGCGTGAAGGAGAACAACCAGGACCGCCGCAGCGGCATCCAGTACATCCGCATCCACGAGCACAAGAAGGGGCAGATCGACTTCGGCCACGCCGAGGACAACTTCTTCCACGAGGTCCCCGCGGCCGGGCACTTCTACATCGGCACGCAGTGCTTCCACTGCCAGAACCCGCCGTGCGTGGACGTTTGCCCGGTCAAGGCCACGTGGATGGAGCCGGACGGCATCGTGGTGGTGGACTACAACTGGTGCATCGGCTGCCGGTACTGCATCGCGGCCTGCCCGTACGACGCGCGCCGCTTCAACTGGGCGGATCCCGTCGTCCCCGCCGACGAGGTGAACCCGGACCAGCACTACCTGGGCAACCGCCTCCGGAAGCAGGGGGTGGTGGAGAAGTGCACGTTCTGCATCCAGCGCTCGCGCGATGGCAAGAATCCGGCGTGCGTCGAAGCCTGTCCGACGGGCGCGCGCGTGTTCGGCAACCTCCTCGACCCCGACAGCGAGATCCGCTGGGTGCTCGCGAACAAGAAGGTGTTCCGCCTGAAGGAGGATCTCGGGACCGAGCCGAAGTTCTGGTACTACATGGACTGACCGGCATGAGCACAGCCACGGCTCCGCCGGCTCGCCCGACCCTCGTCGGCTTCCTCGTGGACGCCCTCCGCGAGGTCACGCGCGGCCACGCCGTCTACCACGTGTGGATGGCCACGCTCACGCTGGTGATGCTGTGCGGGGCCTTCGCCTACTCCCTGCAGCTCCGGGAGGGCCTCGCCGCCACCGGCATGCACGACCACGTGAGCTGGGGGCTCTACATCTCGAGCTTCACCTTCCTGGTGGGCATGGCCGCCGCCGCCGTCATCCTGGTGATGCCGACCTACGTGCTCCACGACCAGGACTTCAAGAGCGCGGTGCTGTTCGGCGAGGGCCTCGCGGTGGCCGCGCTCGTCACCGCCATCGGCTTCGTGGTGGTGGACGTGGGCGGGCCGGCGCGGCTCTGGCACCTCACCCCCGTCATCGGCATCTTCAACTGGCCGCGCTCGATGCTGGCGTGGGACATCCTCGTGCTCAACGGGTATCTCGCCCTGAACCTCTCGATCCCGTTCTACATCCTCTACAGCCACTACCGCGGCCGCGAGCCCAACCCGCGCTACTACGTGCCCGCGGTGTTCCTGTCCATCCTGTGGGCGGTGAGCGTGCACCTGGTGACGTCCTTCCTCTACGCGGGCCTCCCCGCGCGCCCGTACTGGCACACCGCGCTGCTCGGGCCGCGCTTCCTCGCCACCGCCTTCGCGGCGGGCCCGGCGCTCATGATCATCATCCTGGCCGTGATCCGCCGGAACACCGCGTATCACATCCCGGACGCCACGCTCCAGAAGCTCGCGCTGATCGCGACGGTGGCCGCCCAGGTGTGCCTGGTGATGCTCGTCTCCGAGCTCTTCACCGAGTTCTACCGCACCACCCATCACAGCGAGAGCGCGATGTACCTCTACTTCGGCCTCCACGGGCAGCGCGACCTCGTCCCCTGGGCCTGGACCTCGGTCGTCCTCATCGTGGTGGCCACCGCCTTCCTGAGCGTGCACGGCGTGCGCCGGACCCCCGCCCTCCTCTACACGTTCTGCGCCGTGCTGTTCGTCGGCGTCCTCATCGAGAAGGGCATCGGCACGATCATCCCGGGCTTCGTGCCCGAGCCCTGGGGCAAGATCCCGCGCTACGTCCCGACCGGCGTGGAGCTGATGGTGAGCGCGGGGCTGTGGGCGCTCGGCGCCTTCGTCTTCACCGTGCTCGCCAAGGCGGCGATCCCGGTCGAGCTGGCGCGGATGGCCTCGCGGCCCGGCGCCCCGGGCCACTGAGACGGGCGGCTTCTGACCATGACGACGGTACCGGCCGCGGCGGTCAAGGCTCGCTCCGCCGGCGAGGCGAGCGTACAGGCGGAGATCGGATGAAGGACCATCGAACGTGAACTGGCTGCTCGCGCTGATCCCCGTCGCCGCCGTGCTCGATCGCATGGCGGCGCCGGCGCCCGTCGTCTTCCTCGTCGCGGCGCTGGCCATCGTGCCGCTCGCCGCGCTGATCGTCCGCAGCACGGAGCAGGTGGCGGAGCGCACCGGGCCCGCGGTGGGCGCGCTCCTCAACGCCACGTTCGGCAACCTGCCCGAGCTGATCATCTGCGTCGTGGCGCTCCGGGCCGGCCTGGTGGACATGGTGCGCGCGTCGCTCGTCGGCGCCATCCTCGCCAACGTGCTGCTCGCGCTTGGCGTGGCGTTCATCCTCGGCGGGCGCCGGCATCACGTGATGGACTACAACCCGGCCGGCGCCCGGGCCTACGCGAGCATGCTCATGCTCGCCGTCATCACCCTGGCCATGCCCGCGGCCTTCCACCGGTTCCTCGAGGTGCCGGTGCCCGACTCGAGCCGCGCCGTGGACCTGGCAACGTCGCTGGTGCTCCTGGCGACGTACGTCTGCTACCTCGTGTACATGATCGGCACGCACCCGGAGTTCTTCGCGGCGCGCGACGCGGGCGGGCACGGCGGGCATGGTGGGGCCACGTGGAGCGCGCCCCGCGCGGTGGGGACGCTGGTCGGCGCGTCCGCGGGCGCGGCGTGGATGAGCGAGACGCTGGTGGGCGCCGCCGAGGCCACCGGCCACGCCCTCGGGATGTCGCCGATCTTCCTCGGCATGGTCCTGCTCGCGGTGATCGGCGGCGCGGCGGAGAGCGGCTCCGCCATCGCGATGGGGCGCGCGAACAAGCCGGACCTCGCGGTGGGGATCGCCATGGGCAGCTCGATCCAGATCGCGCTGTTCGTCACGCCGATCCTGGTGCTCTCGAGCGGCCTCTTCGCGCCCGCGGCGCTCGGGCTCGAGTTCAGCCGGCTCGAGATCGGCACGCTCTTCCTCGGGACGCTCATCGTGACGACCACGTCGGCCGACGGGCGGGCGACGTGGTTCAAGGGCGTCCAGCTCCTCGCCGTGTACCTCGTCATCGCGGGCGCGGTCTACTGGCTGCCCACGGCGGCGCGGTGACGGCGCCGTGACCGCCGCGACGGCGTCCGGAGCGACCGCGGGCCGCGGCGAGCGGACTTCGCCGCGCGTACCGCGATCATCGGTACGCGGTCCTCTTCTACGCGCTGCTGCTGACGCTCGGCGCGATGCCGTTCCTCACCGCCTTCGGCTTCAGCGCGGACGTGCTCCAGGTGTTCCTGGCGCTGAGCCTCCTCCTCGCCGTGCTCGACGTGCCCGATCAGCGCTGGCGGACCGTGCTCATGCTGCTCGCCGCCGTCGCGTTCGGCGTTCGCGCCGTGCCGCTCGCGGCGGTGGGGGCCGGCATGGCCACGGGCGCCCTGGTGGTGGTGAGCGGCATCGCGCTCCTTGCCGTGGTGAGCACCATTCGCTTCGCGTTCGGCGCCAGGGTCGTGGACAGCGAGCACGTGTACGCGGCGCTCAGCGCCTACCTGCTCGCCGGGCTGTTCTTCGGCCTCCTCTACTGGGCGGTGGCGCTGGCCTGGCCCGAGTCGTTCGCCGACGCCGGCCGTCCCGGGGCGGCCGGGTTCCCGCTGTCCACGGCCATCTACTACAGCTTCGTGACCCTCGCCACGCTCGGGTACGGCGACGTGATCCCCCGGACCGACGTGGCGCGCGGGATCGCCGTGGTGGAGGCCGTCGCCGGCCAGCTCTACGTCGCGGTGATCATCGCCCGGCTCGTCGGCGCCCGGCTCCAGGCGCAGGAGCCGCGGGGAGACTCGACGCGCGGCGGCGGCTCCGCGTAGCGGCGGCGCGAAGTCGGCGCTGGGTGATCCGGGCCCGGTGCCGTATCCTACGGCGGGGAGTTTCGCAGATCCCACATCCGCGACGAAGAGGAGATGCCCGCATGATCGAGTCCCGCCGTGCCGCCGTCACCCGACGCGAGTTCCTCGCCACTTCCGCGCTGGCCGCCGCGGCCACGTCCGTGCTCGGACCGGCCCATCTCGGCGCGCAGGCGCGCGTGACCCGGGTACACGACCTCCAGACGACCGCCGACCTGGCCAAGGCCGAGCAGGAAGGCGAGGTCGTCTACTACGGCCACGACGGCGAGGCGGGGATCGGCACGCTGCTGGACGCGTTCAAGAAGGACTTCCCGAAGATCAAGACGAGCTACGTGAGGCTCCAGACCGGCGCCCTCTACGCGAAGATCATCGCGGAGCGGTCGGCGGGACGCTTCGGGGTGGACGTGCTCCAGCTCTCCGACATCTCGCCGGCCATCGACTTCCAGAAGAAGGGCGGCTGGGAGGTGCACGTGTCGCCCGAGCTCGGCGGGTACAAGCCCGAGCACCAGTCGAGCCCGCCCGGCCACTACACGTGGGGCGGCGTCTCGTTCGCGGGGATCGCGTACAACCGCAGCAAGGTGAAGCCGGAGGAGGCGCCGAAGACCTGGAAGGACATCCTCAAGCCGGGCTTCCGCGACGGCGTCAGCGCCAAGCTCGCCACCTCCGGCATGCAGCACGCGCAGTGGTACATCCTGCGCAAGCTCTACGGCGCGGAGTTCTGGCAGGAGTTCGCGAAGCAGCGCCCGAAGGGCTTCGACGCCCGCGCCCAGCTCTTCGACCGCCTCTCCAAGGGCGAGGACCGCATGTGCGTGCTCGCCGAGTACGCCGGGTACACGCTCTTCGCCGAGAAGGGGGCGGAGATCGAGTTCGTGGCGCCCGCCGACGGCCTGCCCGCCACCTCGTTCTTCATCGGCGTGGTGAACCGCGCCCCGCATCCGGAGGCGGCCAAGCTTTTCGTGGACTGGGCGCTGTCCAGGCGCGGCCAGGCCGTGTACCAGAACCAGAAGATCCTCCTGTACGGGTCGCTCCGCACCGACGCCGGCCCGATGCCCACCGGCAAGCGGCTGGCCGACTTCAAGCTCCTGTTCCCCACGGACTGGAACGACTACGTGGCGAGCCACCCCGTGTTCGTGAAGGAGTGGAACTCGATCATGGGGCTCTAGCCCCGCCGGCCGCACCCTGGAGCGGTGGCCCAGTGCATTCCAGGTGCGACCGCTCGCGAGCGGCGCCTCGCAAGGCCGGCGGCTCGGGCCTCGCCAGGCGTCGTCAGCTTCGTGGTCGGCGGCGCCGCCGCCGTCCTCGTCCTCTATCCGATCGCGTACCTGATCCAGGCCTCGCTCAGCGTGGGCGACCCGCAGGCCCGGCCGCCCGAGGCCTACGGGCTCGACAACTTCACCGGGCTCGGCCGCTACGCCCACATCTTCGGCAACACGCTGCTCGTCGCCGCGGTGGCCACCGTGCTCGCCGTGGTCGTCGGATTCGTGATGGGCTGGATCCTCACGCGCACCAACGTGCCGGGCCGGGCCGCCTTCGAGCAGCTCATGGCCATGCCGTACTACGTGACGCCCCTCATGGGCGCGCTGGCGTGGGCCCTCATCGGCTCGGCGAACAGCGGGTTCGTCAATGAGCTCTGGCGCGCGGTCGGCGGACGCGGCCACCTGATCGACATCAACACGCCGTGGGGCATCGCGTGGGTGATGGCGCTGTTCGAAGGCTCGGTCGCCTTCGTGATGATCGGCGCGGTCATGAAGTCGATGGACCCCGCCCTCGAGGAGGCGTCGCAGGTGCTGGGGGCGGGGCGGACCCGCACCATGCTGCGCATCACGCTGCCGCTGGTGCTGCCCGGGGTGCTGGGCGCGGCGGTATTCGTGTTCGCGGAGATGCTGGGCTCGTTCTCCGCCGCCCTCGTGCTGGGGCTGCCGAGCCGCTTCTACGTGGTCACCACCGCCATGTACCAGCTCGTCTCGCAGTACCCGCCGCGCTTCCCCACCGCGGCGGCGATGGGCGTGTCGCTCTTCGCCGTGATGTTCGTCATGGTCTGGGCGTACCGGCGCATCGTGAGCAGGGGGACGTACGCCACCATCACCGGCAAGGCCTTTCGGCCCCGCGTGATGGACGTGGGGGGGCTCCGGTGGCCGTTCCTCGCGCTCTGCGTGGCGTACCTGTTCGTGGCGGTGGTCCTGCCCGTCCTGACGATCGTCTACGCCTCGTTCCAGCGCCTGACCACGGTGTTCCCGCGCCGCGACAACTTCACGCTGGCGAACTACGCGATGGCGCTGTCGCTGGACGCGGTGCGGTCGGCGCTCTGGAACAGCCTGCTCCTCGGACTGGCCACCGCCACCATCGGCGTGGTCCTGATGGGCTTCCTCTCGTGGCTCATCTACCGCTCGCGCCTGCCCGGGGCCGGGGCCATCGAGTACCTGCTCATGTTCCCGCAGGCGGTGCCGCGGCTCGTGTTCGCGTTCGGCATGCTGTGGGCGTGGCTCGCGTTCCCGATCCCCATCTACGGCACGCTGTGGCTGCTCCTGATCGCGTACCTGACGGTGTTCCTGCCCCTGGGGCTCCGCACGATCTCCGGCGTGATCCTCCAGATCGACCGCTCGCTCGAGGAGTCGGCGCAGATGTGCGGCGCCTCGTGGGGGCACCGGCTCCGCACCGTCACCATGCCGCTGCTCAAGCCCGGGCTGGTGGCGGCCTGGCTCCTCCTGTTCATCGCCAGCGTGCGCGAGCTGGGGGCGTCGATCCTGCTGATGGGCCCCAAGGCGAAGGTGATCACGCCGGCCATCGTCGAGTCGTGGTTCTCCACCAGCTCGGAGCTGACCGCGGCCCTGGCGCTGCTCCAGACGGTGGCGGTGGCGGCCGCGCTCGCCGTGCTGTTCGCGGTGGCGCGCCGGGCCGCCCAGCACGGCGGAGAGGGAGCATGACGCGCGGGGAACGAGCGTGAGCCAGGCGTCGATCGAGGTGCGGGACCTGGTGGTGCGCTACGGCGCGGTGGCCGCGGTGCGCGGCGTCACGTTCACGGTGGGGGCGGGCGAGCACCTCACGCTGCTGGGGCCCTCGGGGTGCGGCAAGACGACGACGCTCCGGGCCATCGCGGGGCTGGAGCGGCCCACGTCGGGCGAGATCCAGATCGGCGGCCGGCCGGTGTTCTCGTCGTCACCCGCGGTGAACGTGCCCGCGGAGCGGCGCGGCCTGTCGATGGTGTTCCAGTCCTACGCGATCTGGCCGCACATGAGCGTGTTCGACAACGTGGCCTACGGACTCCGTGTGCGGAAGCGGCCGGCGGCCGAGGTGACGACGCGCGTGCACGAGGCGCTGGACCTCGTGCAGCTCGGCGACCTCGGCGCGCGGAGCGCGTCGAAGCTCTCCGGGGGGCAGCAGCAGCGCGTGGCCCTGGCCCGCGCCTTCGTGTTCTCGCCCTCGGTGCTGCTCTTCGACGAGCCGCTCTCGAACCTGGACGCGAAGCTCCGCGCCGAGATGCGCGTGGAGCTGAAGGAGCTGCAGCGGCGCCTCGACATCACGTCGGTGTACGTCACCCACGACCTCGAGGAGGCGCTGGCCATCTCCGACCGCATCGTGGTCATGCGCGACGGCATCATCGAGCAGGTGGGGACGCCGGCGGAGATCTACGACCGGCCGCGGAACACCTTCGTGGCGGACTTCGTGGGCTCGGCCAACCTCATCCGCGGCCGGCACCGGCCCGACCTCGGCGGCGACGGGCTCGTGGTGCTGGAGACGCCGGGCGGCGCGATCGTGCACGGCGTCTCCGCCGACCGCCGGCCCGGGGCCGAGGCGCTCATGGCCGTGCGCACGGTGCGGCTCCGCCTGGATCGCGAGCGCCCGGCCGCCACGGTCAACGTCTGGCCCGCCCGCGTGCGCCGTCGCGTGTTCCAGGGCGACTTCACCCAGTACCACCTCGACTGGGACGGCCGCACGCTGATCGTCCGCTCCGCCGCCCCCGACGCTCTCTCCGAGGGCGACGCCGTCTTCGTCACCGCCGACCCCCGCCACTGCGTTCTCCTCGAAGATTGACCCCCCGGCGTTGCGCGAGGGTCTGGTGCGCGGCCGTGACATCTGGCGCGTCAGACCTGCTGACCCGCTGTTCAGGAGTCAGGGGCGGGGTCTGGACTTGGGGAGGGTGCGGAGGGTGTCCTCGAAGGCCTGGAGGGTGGTAGCGACCTCGGCGTCGGCGTGGGCGAGGGAGACGTACATCTTCTGGGAGTTCTTCACGACGCCGCGCTTGATGAGGCCGGTGGTGAGCGCACGGCCGAGGGTGGCGTCGGCGGCCTGGAGGGAGCGGTAGTCGGTCACGGGCTCTGCGGTGAACAGCAGGTCGAACACCACCGGCTCACCCACGACCTGCGCGGGCAGGCCGGACTTCTCGGCGAGAGCGGCGATGCCGGCCATGAGCCGGCGACCGGTGCCGTGGAGCGTCTCGTAGGCGCCAGGGCGGCGTAGCTCGGCCAGCGTGGCGAGGCCGGCGACGGCGGCGATCGGGTTGCCGTTGAGGGTGCCGGACTGCGAGATGAAATCGCCGTGCCCGTCCTGCTGCGGATCGAACGGGCGCATCAGCTCCTCGGCCCCGCACACCGCGGCGAGCGGGAAGCCGCCGCCCACGATCTTCCCGACGGCGGCCAGGTCGGGCACGACACCGTAGTACTGCTGGGCCCCGCCGTAGGCCAGCCGGAAGCCGGTGACCACCTCGTCGAACACCAGCAGCACGCCGTGCCGGCGCGTGATCTCGCGCAGGCCCTGGAGGAAGCCGGGCTGGGGCGGGACCAAGCGCTGGAAGGGCTCCACGATGACCGCGGCGAGCTCGTCGGCGTGCGCGGCCACGATGCCCTCGACGGTGCCGAGGTCGTTGTACGGCGCCACCAGCACCTCCGCCTCGATGGCGTGCGGGATGCCCGAGGAGTCCGGCACCGGCGCGGGGAACGCCTTGGGCGACCGCGGCGACGAGCTCATCATGGCGTAGTCGTGCGCGCCGTGGTAGCCGCCCTCGAACTTGAGGATCTTGTCGCGCTTCCTGTACGTGCGCGCCACGCGCAGCGCGAAGAAGGTGGCCTCGGAGCCCGTCGAGGTGAAGCGCACCTGCTCGGCGCACGGCATGGCCCGGCAGATCTCCTCGGCGAGCTGGATGATCGGCTCGTTGACCATGAAGTACGTGCTCCCGCCCTCGATCTGCTCGCGCACCGCCGCCACCACCGCGGGATGCGCGTGGCCCAGGACGAGCGGACCGGAGGCGAGCACGTAGTCGACGTACTCGCGCCCGCTCATGTCGTAGATCCTGGCCCCCTTGCCGGACTTGACCACGAACGCGGCCTCGTCGGCGTAGCGGGAGGTGCCGAGGACGCCGCCGGGCAGGCGGCGACGGGCGCGCTCGAGGAGATCGGCTTCGACGGCGGAACGCTCGCGGGACGTGTCGGCCATGGCGCACCTCGATGTGAGCCGCCCGGGCGGGGCGGGATCCGGTTGATCGGCCTGCTCGCGTCGCGGCGGTCGGCGGTCGGCCCGGCCCGCCGCGCCCGAGCATCGTCCCCGAGCGTACCTCAACGGCGGTCCGCCCGGCGGCTCTTTGCCGTAAGATGGGCCGTCACGCGACGGCCCGGCCGCGGCGTGGTCGACCAGTGAGCCGCGCGCATCAGACTCATGCCGAGCGGTGGGACTGTAGAGGCCCGTGGCGGTTACCGCATTCTGCGAGGGTCATGAGCACGGCGGTTGACCGGCGCCCTCGACCGGCGCCGTCCGCGAGAGGCACCGCGACCAGAGGAGACGGGATGCGACACATCGGACTCTTCCTCGAGGAGCTGCGCACCGGCGCGACCGACGCCGAGTTCTTCCGCGAGCTGATCCAGACCGTCGACCCGCGGAGGAATGCGGCCTGGACGGCGTCTGGCTCGGCGAGATCCACTTCCTGCCCAGCCGCTCCGTGCTGTCGTCGCCCCTCGTGACCGCCGCCGCCCTCGTCACCCGGACGCGCCGGATCTGCGTGGGGACGGCCGTGCACGTGATCCCGCTGCGCAACCCGCTGGGCGTGGCCGAGGACGTGGCCACGCTCGACCACCTGAGCGGGGGGCGCTTCGAGTTCGGCATCGGCCGCAGCGGCTCGCCGCGGGCCTACGACCTCCTGGGCATCCCGTACACGGAGAGCCAGGGACGCCTCTTCGAGGCGCTGGAGGTGATGCGCGAGGCCTGGAAGGGCAAGACGTTCAGCTTCCACGGCACGTACTTCGACGTGGCCGACGCCACCGTGGCCCCGCGCCCGCTCCAGACGCCGCACCCCCCGGTGCGCATCGCCGCGCTCAACCCCGGGTCGTTCGTCCGCGCCGCCGAGCTCGGGCTGCACATCTTCGTGGGGCTCCGCGGCACGGACATCTCGGTGCTGCGCGGGCACATCGAGCGCTACCAGGAGACGTGGCGCGCCGCCGGCCATCCCGGCGAGGGCAGCGTCTACCTGCGCATCCCGCTCTACGCCGGTCCGACCGACACCGCCGCCATCGAGGAGTCGCGCGAGAGCATCGCGTACTACTTCCACCGGCAGTCCGAGATGGCGCGCGCGGGGACGGGCAGCGGCACCCGGACCACGGGCGAGCGCCTGGCCCAGGCCGACGAGCTCGCCGGGCTCTCGTACGATCACATCCTCCGCGAGCGCGTCGTGGTGGGGAGCGCGGCGACCCTCGTGGCGCGGCTCTCCGAGCTCTCGCGGGAGCTCCACCTGGACGGCATCATCGTGGAGCCGAACGCGGGCGGGATGATCCCGCTCGGGCCGATGATGGAGAGCCTCCGCATCCTCGCCCGCGAGGTCGCCCCGCAGCTCCGCTGACGCCCGCTCCCGGCCGCACCCCACGTAAGACTGACTCGGTAGCCCGGTTCGCCCACGGGCGCCGTCTGCACGCTCCGCGATGCGCGATGCGCCCCCGGTCGCGTCTCGCGATCCTCTCCGCGCGCTCGGTGGCCGCGCGCCCGTCCATCCGAAGGCGCTCGCGCCGCGGATGTCTCCCGTGGCACCCCCCTTGCACCCCGCGGACGGGCAGACGCGAGGCGGTCGCCGCGATCGATCGAGCGAGCGACCACCGGCGCGCGAACCATCTTCAGGAGGCGCGAGATGGCGAAGGCCAAGACGACGACGAAGAGCAAGAGCCGGGGACGGATGCGCGCGAAGGCGACGACCGGAGCGCGGCAGGCCGCGGAAGGCGGCGAAGCAGCCGGCCGTCCGCGCGCGGCGCGGTCAGTCTGGCTCCCCGGCCGCCGAGGGACGGGATGGCGGCCGACCCGGAGCAGCAGCTCCCGGACGAGTGAGCCGATGACGCATCCGCGCGCCGCGATGATCGGGCGGGGCGGCGCGCGGCGGCTCTCCGTCACCCGGCCGGCGCCGCCCGCCGCCGAGGGCGCATCGCTCGCGAGGAGCGCCGGGCTCCGGTACGTCACGGACGACGCGCCGGGCATCCGCCGTGTCCGGGCCGGCCGCGGCTTCGTGTACCGCGATGCCGCCGGCCGGCGCGTCCGGGACGCGGTCACGCTGGCGCGGATCCGGTCCCTGGCGATCCCGCCCGCGTGGACCGACGTGTGGATCTGCCCGGGCGAGAGCGGCCATGTGCAGGCGACGGGGCGGGACGCGCGCGGGCGTAAGCAGCACCGCTACCACCCCCGCTGGCAGGCCGTCAGCGACGAGACGAAGTTCCACCGCATGATCGCGTTCGGGCGCGCGCTGCCGCGGATCCGCCGGCGCGTGGAGGCCGACCTGTCCGCGCCGCGCGCTGTCCCGGGAGAAGGTCCTCGCCACGATCGTGCGCCTCCTCGAGCGCACGCTCATCCGGGTGGGCAATCGCGAGTACGCGCGCGCCAACGGCTCCTTCGGCCTCACCACCCTCCGCGCCCGGCACGTGGACGTGACGGGCGCGGCGGTGCGCTTCGAGTTCCGCGGCAAGCGCGGCATCGAGCACTGCATCGACCTGCGTGACCGCCGCCTCGCCCGAATCGTTCGCCAGTGCCAGGAGCTGCCCGGCCACGAGCTCTTCCAGTGGATCGACGCCAGCGGCGCGCGCTCCACCGTGGACTCCGCCGACGTGAACGCGTACCTCCGGGAGCTGACCGGCGAGGACTTCACCTCGAAGGACTTCCGGACGTGGGCGGGCACCGTGCTCGCGGCGCGCGCGCTCGGGGGGCTGCCGCCCGCTCCGTCGGAGACGGCGGCGCGGAAGGGCCTCGTGCGGGCGGTGGACGCCGTGGCCCGCCGGCTCGGCAACACGCGAGCGGTCTGCCGGCGGTCCTACGTGCACCCGGCGATCTTCGACGCCTACCTCGACGGCGGACTTCCCGCGTGTCCGCCGGGGCCCGAGCCGATCCGTCCCCGCCTCGGGCTCACGCCGGAGGAGCGGGCGGTGCTGAGGTTCCTCCAGCACCACGACCGCGCGGCGCGGGCCGGGCGGAGCCGCCCGGCGGCCTGCGCGAGCTGACGGCGCCCAGGGTCAGGGCCGGACCGCGGGCGTCTCCATCGGCATCCCGCGCGCCCGCCACATCAGGTAGAGCTCGAGGTCCACCATCTCCGGCGCGCCGTACGCGTACGGCTCCGCCCGCATTCCCACCAGGCAGTTCCGCAGCCGGCGCTGGAGCGACCCCAGGGCTTGCCACTCCAGGCGGTAGAGGGGATAGCCGGTCGGGTGCGCCTCGGGCACAACGTTGCCGGCGAGCCGCCGCCCCGCGTACTGCGTCGTGGCACTGGGCGCACGAGAGGTTGAGCTGACCCTGCCGGCGCTCGAAGGTCTGCCGGCCCGCGTCGAGGAAGGGCCGGGTCCGCGCATCGACGGGCGGGTCGATGGGCATCCCGCGTGACTGCCGCGCCACGTAGGCGGCCAGCGCGAGCAGCTCGCGGCTCTCCGGGGCGAGGGCGGGCGCCTGCTGGCGATCCAGGCGGCAGGCGTTGATGCGCTGCTCGAGGTTCACCGGCCGCCCGAGCGCGGCGCTCCACGCGGGATGACGGGCGGCGACGCCCTTCATGCTCGTCCGCGCGTCGCCGTGACAGTCCGCGCACGCGCGCCCCGCCGCTCCCGCCTTCTGCTTCCACAGCGCCTCGCCCTCGAGCACCCAGAGCTGGCCCGGGTTGGCGGTGTCGTCGTCCTGCATCGCGCGCGTCTCCGGGCTCATGAAGTCGTAGCCCGACCGGCGATCGGAGGGCGGGGCCTGGGCCGCGGCCGCCGCCGTCAGGGCGAGGGCGGCGCACACAGCGGGAAGGAGGGAGCGGGGCACCTCAGCCGACGGTGATGGCGGCCGACTCCGTGGCCGAGAAGCCGTTGTCGCCCGTCCAGTGGAACTGGATGGTGCCGCTCTCGGTGGCGACGGTGGAGAAGACGATGAACGGGTTGGCGGAGATCGCGGGGTGCAGGTCGGCCCGGAAGATCTCGGCGCCGTTGTACGTGCAGACGAACTTCCGGATGATGTTGCGCGGGATCGCCTCGCCGATCTGCGTGCGCCGATACCCGGTCTCCATGTCGTGCGAGATCAGCGTCTTGATCTCGATGACCTCGCCGCGCCGGGCGCGCGCGGGCACGTTGACGAGCACGCGGGCCATCGCTAGATCCTCATCATTCGCGAGTGAAGGCGGATCGTGAACAGCGCGTCAGTCCGCTGACCCTGGTCATGCATAGGCCGGGCGAATGAGCCCCACGCATCAGACCAATGCCGAGCGGTGGGATTGTAGAGGTCCGTGGCGGCGACCACATTCTGCGAGGTCATTAGGGCGCCTCCTCCAGACAGGCCGCGAGCGTGACGACGATGCTCGCGGTGGCCGACCAGACGCTGCCGTCGGCCAGCTCGCAGAGCGCCACCACCGACTGCGTGTCGGCCAGGCGCACCCGCGTCGACACGCGCGCCCGTCCCGCGCGGGGCCCCAGGTGGAACGACACGACGTTCGGCTGCGGGTTCTTCTCGGTGAACACGTGGATGGCCTTGACGTGATCCGCCTCCGTCATCGGGCTGTCCACGGAGATGGTGAGGGGCACGGCGTTGCCGTTCTCGATGAGAGGCGGCAGCTCGAGCTTCACCCGGCCAGGCTGGATCCGCGCCGCGCCCACCGCGTGACGGATGGCCTCCTGCATGGCCGCAGGCGTGGCGTGAGCATGCTCGACCCGCACGGCGAGCGCGGCGCCGAGGCCGATGGCGGCCCCGCCCGCCGCGCGCAGGAACTCGCGTCGCGAGGAACGCATGCTCGTCAGTCCGTGAGCGTCGTCAGGAAGGCCACCACGTCCTCGATCTGCTCCGCGGTCAGGATCGGCTTGCCGCGCCACGCCGGGGCCACGCGCACCAGGCCGTCCGTCCTATGATACGCCGGCATGATCGTGGCGGGGTTGACCCGGCCGGAATCGACGATCCGCAGACGCAGCTGCCCCTCGGAGAGCCGGCTCCCCGCGCCCGCGAGCGGCGGCGCGAGGTCGCCCTGGAGCCGCTCCTCGGGGAACGGGCCGCTGTGGCAGAGGAGGCAGAGCCCGACCTGTCGGCTGGCCACGATGGCCCGGCCCCGCGCGGGATCCCCGCGCGTGCCGGTGAGGGACTGCGGGATCGTGTCGTCGCCCTGCGCCGCGCCGCCCCAGCACAGCACCAGCGCGAGCGCGCCGGCGAACCTCACCCGAACGTCTCGGCGGCGATGGTGCGGAACCACGCCTCGGCCAGCACCGCCTCCACCGCCCGTGTGGCGCGCGGCGCCTCCGACGGGCTGACGCCGCCCGCGCCCGGCACGTCGGCGAGCTGACCGCCCGCCGGCGTGTAGACCCCGGCGACGGAGATCCCGTAGTCGGGCGCGACCAGGCTGTAGCACGTGTTGATCAGCTTCGGCACGGACGGCGTCGCGCCGGCGAGGAGCTGGGCCACCGCCGCCGCGCAGACCTTCGCCTGCGAGTTGGCGGCGAAGGCCGACTTGGGCATGCCGCCGGCGATCGCCGCGTCGCCGATCACGTGGATGCCGGGCTGGAGCTTCGACTCGAACGTGGCCGGGTCGATCGGGCACCAGCCCGTGCGGTCGGCGACGCCGGCGGCCTCGGCGATCCGCCCGGCCCGCTGGGGCGGGATGACGTTGGCCACCGCCGCGGTGTGCCGGCCGAAGTCGGTGACCAGCGTGCGCGTGGCCGGATCGACCGACGTCGACGGCGCCGCCCTTGGACAGCGGCACCCACTCGAGGAGGCCCGAGTAGAGGTCGGTCCACGCCGCCTGGAACAGGCGCTGCTTCGAGAACGCGTCCTTCGCGTCGAGCACGATCAGCTTGGAGCGCGGCTTCTTCGTCTTCAGGTAGTGGGCGATCAGGCTCGCCCGCTCGTAGGGGCCGGGCGGGCAGCGGAACGGGTTCGCGGGGGCGGAGATCACCACGAGCCCGCCGTCGGGCATCGCCTCGAGCTGCCGGCGCAGCAGCAGCGTCTGCTCGCCGGCGCGCCACGCGTGCGGCATGTGGGCGGCCGCCGCCTCGTCGTAGCCGGGCAGCGCGCCCCAGCGGATGTCGATGCCCGGCGAGAGCACCAGCCGGTCGTACGGCAGGCGCGCGCCGTCGGCCAGCGTGACCGATCGCGCCTGCGGGTCCACCGCGGTGGCCGTGCTCCGCACGATCGTGATGCCGTCGGCGGCGACGCGCTCGTAGGTGAACTGCTGCGCGCCGATCTCCCGGAGCCCGCCGATGACGGCGTTGCTGAACGGGCACGCGGTGAAGGTGGCGCCGGGCTCGACCAGGGTCACCGCGATGCGCGGATCGAGCGCGCGGAGCGCGCGGGCCGCGCCCACGCCGCCGAAGCCGCCGCCCACCACGACCACGCGCGGCGCGGCGCGCTGCGCGTGCGCGCGCGCCGGCCGGAGCGTGGCGGCGAGGGCGGCCGCCCCCAGCCCGAGGAACGCCCGGCGGCTCGTCCTCATTTCTGGCTCGCGTACCAGGCCGCGATGGCCTGGACCTCGGCCTCGGTGAAGCCCTTCGCGAGCCGGTCCATGACGGTGGCGATCCGCTGCCCGCCGCGGAACTCCTGCATGGCGCGGACGATGGCGGCGGCGTCCTGACCGGCGAGGCGGGGAACGGGGGAGGTGACGCGGGTCGAGGTGGGATGACACCCGGTGCACGCGGCGGCGCCGGGCGGGGGCTCGGCCGCCGCCGTGGCCGCGGCGATCGTGGTGATCGCGATCGCCGCGGCCAGGGACGGAAGGAGCAACGGCTACACCATCGTGATGCCGTGGTTCTTGAGCGGGACGCTCCGGATGCGCTTGCCGGTGGCCGCGAAGTAGGCGTTCAGCACGGCCGGCGCGGCCACGCAGATGGTGGGCTCGCCGATGCCGCCCCAGAACCCGCCGGACGGCATGACGATCGACTCCACCTTCGGCATCTGCTTGATGCGCATCGAGTCGTAGTCGTGGAAGTTGGTCTGCTCGATGCGGCCGTCCTTGACCGTGCACTCCTCCATGAAGAGCGCGGACAGCCCGTACACGAACGACCCCGCGATCTGCCGCTCGATCTGCGCGGGGTTGACCGCGTGGCCGGGATCGGTGGCGGCCACGATGCGCTGCACCTTGATCTTGTTGCCGTCGGTCACCGTGATCTCGGCGCACGCCGCCACGTAGCTGTTGAAAGCCATCATCTGCGCGAGCCCGCGGTGCACGCCGGGCGCCGCCGGCTTGCCCCAGCCCGCGCGGTCGGCCACCGCGTTGAGCACGGCCAGGTGCTTGGGATGCTTGGCCATCAACGTCCGTCGGAACTCCAACGGGTCCTTGCCCGCGGCGTGGGCCAGCTCGTCCATGAAGCACTCGAGGTAGATCGCGTTCTGGTTGATGTTCACGCCACGCCAGAAGCCGGGCGGGACGTGCGTGTTGCGCATGGCGTGGTCGATCAGGAGGTTCGGCACGGTGTAGCCGATCCCGAATTCGCCGCTCGGATTGAGGCCCTGGAACACCACCGGGTCGCGGCCCTGCTGCAGGGCCTCGGGGCGCACGGCGGCGAGGATCGACTGACCGGAGATCCGCATGTGCAGGCCGACGAGGTTGCCGCCGGCGTCGAGGCCGCCCACGAGCTTGCACTGGGTGACGGGGTGATAGCGGCCGTGCAGCATGTCCTCCTCGCGCGACCAGATCAACTTGATCGGGACGCCCGGCACCTGCTTGGCGATGAGGACGGCCTGGGTCACGTAGTCGTGGAAGGCGCCCCGGCGGCCGAACCCGCCGCCGAGGTGGATCTTGTAGACCTCGCACTTGTCGGCGGGGAGACCGGACGCGGCGAGCGTGGCCGCGAACGCCGCCTCGCCGTTCTGCGTCGGCACCCACACCTCGCAGCGCTCCGGCGTATAGCGCGCGGTGGCGTTCATCGACTCCATGGGCGCGTGGTTCTGGAACGGGTAGGCGTACACCGCCTCGACCTTCTTCGCGGCGCCGGTGATGGCCGTCTTCACATCGCCCACCTGGTTGGCCACGAACGCCTGGTCGGCGTCGAGACCCTCCTTGAGCATGGCCGCGATGTCCGCGCTCGACACCTTCGCGTGCTTGCCCTCGTCCCACGTGACGGGCAGCGCGTCCAGCGCGGTCTTGGCCTGCCACCAGGTGTCGGCCACCACCGCCACCGCCGAGTCGCCCACCTGTAGCACGTGCTTGACGCCGGGCATGCCCTTCACCTTCGCCGCCTCGAAGCTCTTCACCTTGCCCTCGAACACCGGGCAGTCACGGATGGCGGCGTTCAGCATCCCGGGCAGCTTCAGGTCCATGCCGTAGACCTGCGAGCCGTCGACCTTGGGCGCGGTATCCAGGCGCTTGACCGGCTTGCCGATGAGCTTCCAGTCCTTCGGATCCTTGAGCGGCACGTTGGCGGGCGGGCTGAGCCGCGAGGCCGCCTCCGCCACCTTGCCGTACGTGGTCTTGCGGCCGGACGGGCCGTGCGTGATCACGCTGTTCGCGGCCGTGCACTCGCCGGCGGGGACGCTCCACGCGTTGGCCGCGGCCTGGATCAGCATGACGCGGGCGGTGGCGCCGCCCTGGCGCACGTACTGATGCGACTCGCGGATGCCGCGGCTGCCACCGGTCGAGAAGTCGCCCCACACTCGCTTGCGCGCCACGCTCTGGCCGGGGGTCGGGTACTCGGTCGTGACCTTCGACCAGTCGCACTCGAGCTCCTCGACCACCATCTGCGCGAGGCCCGTGAGCGTGCCCTGTCCCATCTCCGAGCGCGCGATCCGGATCACCACGGTGTCGTCGGGGCGGATGACCACCCAGTGCGTCACCTCGGGCGGGGCGGCCGCGCCCTGAGCGCCGGCGAGGCGCCCGCCGAGCGGCAGGTTCAGGCCAAGGGCGAGGCCGCCGCCGGCGGCGGCGGTGCCGATGATGAACGAGCGACGATCGATCTGCCGACCGGGTCGGTCGGCGTTGGGATCATGTGCTTTCCGGGCGTCGGTGATCATGAACGTCCCCCCTATGCCTTGGCCGCGGCGTGGATGGCCTCGCGCACCTGCTGGAACGTGCCGCAGCGGCAGATGTTCGTGATCGTCGCGTCGATGTCGGCGTCGGTGGGCTTGGGCTTGTCCTTCAGGAGGGCGGCCACGGCCATGATCATGCCCGACTGACAGAAGCCGCACTGGGGCACGTCGCCGTCCACCCAGGCCTTCTGCACCTTGTGGAGGACGCCCCCGCTGGCCAGGCCCTCGATCGTGGTGACCTTCTTTCCCTCGGCGGCGGCGACGGGCAGGATGCAGGACCGCACGGCCACGCCGTCCAGGTGCACCGTGCACGATCCGCACTGCGCGATGCCGCACCCGTACTTGGTGCCGGTGAGGCCGACCTGCTCGCGGATGGCCCACAGGAGCGGCGTTCCCGGGCTGACGTTGATGTTGACCGATCGGCCGTTGATGGTGAAGCGTGCCATGGCGTCCCTCCCCCCGAAGGTGTAAGCGCTCAAGTTATCCGCCATCGGGCGCGCCGAGGTCAAGAGATCACGACATCAGTCGGGCCCCGGACGCTTGACGCGATGCGGCGGAGCTTCCCGATCTGCCGCCTGCGGAGCATCGACCGGGTAAGAGGTGCGCGCCTGCCAGTGGTCGCGACGGAGCGGACGCGCTGGTGCGCGTGGCACGCGCATTGCCCGGTACCTCCCGTGAGCCGACCGAGCGGGAATCGCTCGGCCAGGGAGGAGACGGCGATGGTGACCATCGTGACGGAGATCAAGCTCAAGGACGGCGCGGAGCCGAAGTGGGACGAGGTCATGCGCGAGCGCATGGTGGCCGCCACCGCGCAGCCGGGCTGGGTGGGCGGCCAGCTCCTGCAGCCGGAGGGCGATCCCGGGCGCCGCGTGATCGTCGGCACGTGGCGGAGCCGCGAGGACTGGGAGCAGTGGCATGCCGATCCGAAGTTCCGCGAGACGCGGGCGCAGCTCGACGATCTCGTGCGGAGCCCGGAGGAGCACTCGTGGCACGACGTGGTGGTCGAGATCAGGAGCGGCGGAGGCTGGAGCGCCGTCGCCTGACGCGGGCCGTCCGCCTCAGCGGCGCGCCTCCTGCCGGACCGAGGCCGATCCGCCTCAGCGGCGCGCCTCCTGCCGGAGGCTCCAGTAGTTGCCGGCCACGATGAGGGTCGCGCCGAGCACGGTGGGGCCGTCGATCGGCTCCCCGTAGAGCGCGAGCCCGATCAGGGCGATGACGGGCAGGCGCAGGAAGTCCATCGGCAGCACGAAGCTCGCGTCGGCCAGCGACAGCGCGCGGCCCATCGAGTAGTGCGCGGTGAGCCCGGTCACGCCCATCGCGATCAGCGCGGGCCAGTCGCGGAGGGCGGGCGTCGCCCAGACCGCAAGCGACGGCAGGAGGCCGAGGGGAAGCTGGATCAGGGACATGTGGAACACGACGGCGGCGACGCGGTCGGTGCGCAGCAGGGTCTTCACGCAGAGCGTGGAGCCGGCGAAGCCCAGCGCGGCGCCGAGCGCGACCGTCGTGCCCGCGCCGATCCCGGCCACGCTCGGCCGCACGATCAGCACGACGCCGGCGAGGCCGCAGAGGATCGCCACGCGGCGATGCGCGCCGATCTGCTCGCGGAGGAACACGGTGGCGAGCGCGGCCACCCACATCGGCGTGGTGAACTCGACCGCGGTCACGACGGCGAGCGGCGCGAGCCCGATCGCCCACACCCAGAGGTACTGCGCGCAGAAGTGCACGACGTTGCGCAAGATCTGGAGAGCCGGCTGACGCGTGACGAACGCGTCGCGGCCGAGGGCCCGCGCCAGCGCGAGGAGGATCGCGAGGGCCACCGCGCTCCTGAAGAAGAGGATCTCGATGGTGGGCAGGCGTCCCGCCAGCTCGCGGGCGGCGATCGACATCAGGAGGAAGGACGCGAGCGAGCCGGCCATCCACGCCGCGGCGCGAAGGGCCAGCGGCAGGTCGGGACGCCGCGGGGCCGGGAAGTCCAAGGCTGCCAGTATCGGCGAATCCGGCCCGGGCGCGCGAAAGTCGCGCGCTCGCGCCGCCGTGGCATCGTGCTTGCTCTCTCCAGTCGGGTGACGGCGGTCAAGTCTGATCGAGGGAGGATTCATCGTGCCGGAGAAGAAGACGCTCGAGCGGGCTCGGCAGGACAAGCGGGAGGGGAAATCGGCCTCCACCCAGGCCGGAGAGTTCGTGCGCGAGGAGATGCACCACATCCGCGAGGGCAAGCACGGCGCGCGCTCGACGAAGCAGGCAATCGCCATCGGGCTGTCGAAGGCGCGGCGCGCCGGCGTGGGGCTCAGGGCTCCGAAGAAGGGGACGGCGTCGGCCGAGACGCGGCGGAGCGCGAGGTCGGCCTTGCGCCGCTCCCGCTCACGGCGGGAACCGTCGGCGAAGCGGTCCCGGGCGACGCTCAGCGCCCTCCGCCGCGAGGGGCGCTCCGCCGCGGCGCCGGAGTCTCTTGCGCGTCAGGCGCGACAGTCGGCGCGCCGGCGCGGGCCGCGCGCGCGGTCGAGGGCGGCGATGAAGGCGGTCCGCACCAAGGGCCCCCGGACCCGCTCGATGGCCGCGCGCAAGGCAGCCCGCACCCGCGCCCGCCACTCCTGACCCCGTCCCGCGCCTCCCCGTCCCCGCGGTTGCATCGGTTGCATCGGGGTCAGGCACTCGCGCAAGTGCCTGAATGGAAAGTGCCCACACCGGGAGTCCCAGGCCGGCGCCCGCGAGCAGGCGGTCGAGCACGAGCCGGCCCTCGAATCGCAGGCCCTTGCGGCCGTCCTCGCGGATCGGCGCGACGCGGATGGGCTCGGCCAAAAGAGCTTGCGGAGCATCTGCCGCGCCTGCGGGACGTGGCGCCCCAGGAGCGCGCGCACGTCGGCGACTCGCGCGCGCGCGTCGCGCTTGAGCCGCGCGGTGTCCAGGTCCGCCGCGCTCGTCAGGCCCGCCAGCGCCTCCAGCTCAGGCGACGAGCGCCGCCTTGCCGGCCTCGTCCTCGCGGAGGCGCTCTCGCAGGCCCGGCAACGCGCCGTCGCCATCGAGCAACGTGTCGTAGCCGCGGCGCAGGCGGTACTCGTGCTTTCATCTTGCTAGCCGCTCCATGCGGCTACTTCCTTCCAGATCTCATGGCAGAGCTTGTCGAAATGGACATCACCCCTGAAGGCCGATTGTCTCGGGCTGGCGAACTGAGGAAACACGTAGTAGTTCCCCACAATCGGTCTACCGCACACAGTGCATGGCCTCTCGGCTTCAGCGGAGACGGCATCCTGTCGGATCTGGCTCAATCGCGTGAGGTCGTTCACTGGCAGGAGGCCCTCCTTTACCAGGCCCTCAATTCGCTCTGCCAAGCCCTCGCAGGTGGCGCAGCGCCCCATCCCCGCCGGGGCGCCGTTGGGACAACTCTCGTATCGACACATTCGGCGCTCCGTTATCCCCATCGGCAAGTCGCCGGGCTGGGCACCCCGAAGCCACCCAGCGCGTGCGTGAATGCATTGAGAGTGGCCGACGGAACTACCTGTCAGATACCCGATCTTGGCGACCTTCCCCGTCGGCTGCGCCTCGGCGGCGCGCGGCGCAGCGAGGAGAGCGAGGGTGAGCCGAGCGAAGTCGCGCCGGTCCATCACTCGATCACCTGGTCCGCCCGCTCCAGCAGCGCCGGCGGGATCGTCAGGCCGAGGGCCTTGGCGGTCTTGAGGTTGATCACCAGCTCGAACTTGGTGGGCTGCTCGACCGGTAGGTCGGCTGGCTTGGCGCCCTTGAGGATCTTATCTACATGGGTTGCGGCTTGGTGAGCCTGCGCGGTTCTATTGGCCGCATACGCCATGAGAAACCCGGCCTCCGCGTCTCCTGCTTGGACCGAGACCATCGGCAGCCGGTGCTTCGTCGCCAGCTCGATCGTCCGCTGGCGGCCTGGCGCGACGAGGGGCGTCTGCCTAGTACCTGAGTACCCCGTCGGCGCGCTGCTTGACGATCGTTTCGAACGCGCGGTCGAGCTCGCGGACGGCGCGGAGCTCCACCGGGAACACCTCGACTCTCAGCGACCGAGCCGCGGCCTTCCACGTGCCGCATCTGGACCGCGAAGACGGGGTCGCCCGGCTGCCCCAACGCCGCAACGCGCGACAGGCGCGGGACGGCCTGCTTTAGGAGCTCGAGCCGCTTGGCGGTCAGCTCGCCGACGGCAGGGCTGAGGCCCGTGATGTTTCCGCCGGGCCGGGCGAGACTGTCCACCAGCCCGGTCGCCACCGGATCACCGACCAGCATCATACACGATGGGGATAGTCGTGGTGGCTCGTTTCGCGGCCGCCACCGATGGCGTGTTGGCCACGGCCATGACGTCCATCCTTGAGCTGCGACCAACTCCGTGGCCAGGCCGGGAAGATGCTCGAGCTTGCCCTCGGCCCAGCGAGCCTCGTAGAGGACGTTCCGGCCCTCCTCGTAGCCCAGTTCCCGCAGTACCCCGTCGAAGACGACTCGAAGACAATTGGCCTCTGCACGGCTCGAGTACGCCGTGAGAAAGCCGACACGGGAGGTCCTGGCCACGGCTGCGCCTCGACGGCGCGCGGCACGGTAGAGAGCGCGAGGGTGCCGAGGAACGCGCGGCGGTCCATCACTCGATCACCTGGTCCGCCCGCGCGAGCAGCGATGGCGGGATCGTCAGGCCGAGCGTCTTCGCGGTCTTCAGGTTGATCGACCAGCTCGAACTTGGCCGGTTGCTCGATGGGGAGATCGCCAGGCTTGGCGCCTTTGAAGATCTTGTCAACAAACGTGGCCGCTCGCTGGAACATGGTAAGGGTCGATTCGATCCATAGCTCATCAGCCCTCCAAGGTTCGCATACTCCCCGACCGCAGGAAACTGACGGCAGCCGATGCGTGGCAGCCAGCTCGGCGATCGGTCGTCGGTGCTCCATGCGTGAGCGCCTTCAAGGGCCACGATGAGCGCCTCGGCACGCTCCTGCGCTCGCCGCCTTGAAGGCTCGCGGCAAATCCTCGGGGCGTCGCATCGTCGAGAAGCTGAGGCTGGATCCCGAGAGACCGCGCCGCCTGCTGCACCTCTTGCCATTGAAGTGTGACAACCGGATTACCCAGGTTGAAGAGGCCCGCGATGCGTGTGAGCTCGCGGCAGCAATTCTCTGAGTAACTCCACCCGTTTCGCGTAGATCCCGACGTTCAAGCGCGCTGAGCCCCGTAACATTACCGCCCGGGCCGCGCCGAGGCTGGCGACAAGTTTGGTTGCGACAGGATCGCCCACGGACGCCATGACGACCGGGATAGTTTGTGTCGCGTTCTTTGCCGCCAGCGAGCGCGGGCGTCCCCCTTGTCACGATGAGGTCCACGTTGAGGCCGACCAGCTCGCTCGCGAGGCCGGGGAGCCGTTCTGATTCGCGCTCGTCGACGATCGGTACGCGATAGCGAGGTTCTGACCCTCTATGTAGCCAAGTGTTCGCGCAGCCCTTCTCGGAAGGCATCGAGGAAGGCAGCGATGAGGGCGGTGGATCTCCGTTAGAGCATGCCGATCCGGTGGAACTCGTGCCTGCTGCGCCTCGGCGGCGCGCGGGGCGGCGAGGAGGGCGAAGGAGCCGAGGAAGGCGCGGCGGTGGATCTACTCGATCACCTGGTCCGCCCGCTGGAGGAGCGACGGCGGATCGTCAGGCCGAGCGCCTTCGCCCTCGTGAGGTTGATCCCCAGGCGAAAGATCGTTGGCTGCCGGATCGGGTATGTCCCCGGCGTTGGCTCCGCGCAGAATCTGGTCCACGCATTCAGCGGCGAGCCGAAGGCTCGCAGCACGGTCCCACCCGTAAGACATCAGATGGCCGAGCGCGAGAAAGGTCGCATCCAGGCAGATGGTCGGAAGTCGTTTGGCCGCGGCCAGTTCCGCAATCGCTTTCCGGTAGGTCGACATGAGCGTACTGCCATACAAGATGACCGCCTGCATCCGCTCGGCCTTGAGCGCTGCGAAGGCCTGCTCGAACTCGCCGTGCTGTCCGTCGCCGACGACCACGATGCGAACCCGAAGGCCTAACGCCGGAGCACGGCTCTTGATCTCGTGAAGCCAGGCCGCGGTTGCTGGAGGGAGAGCAGCTTCGCTGAGTCCATGTTCGCCGGCGAGGACGCCGACCCGTGAGAGCCCGGGAAGGGCTTCCTTCAGCAATGACAGATGCTTGCCGCCAATCTCCGTCTGCATGACCTGTACGCCGGTGACGTTGCCGCCAGGTCGCGCGAGGCTAGCGGCCAAGCCGGCCGCCACGAGGTCCCCGGCGGCCCACGTGACGATCGGTACGGTCCGCGTGGTGCGGCGTATGGGCCCTGCGACTGTACTGTTGCCAACGACGAAGACATCAGTGCCAAGAGTGATCAATTCTTGCGCGATCCCGGAAATCCGCCCGCTCTCCAGGCCAAACGCACGGTGCTCGATGAGAACGTTGCGCCCGGGACTCCAGCCGAGTTCTCGCAACCGCTCTGCGAATGCGTCCCAGAATCGTTGGGCGCCCCCTTGAGCGGGCAGCTTTGGGAAATGCTGCTGATCCGGTGCACCCTCCCCGCTGGCTGCGCGTGCGCGAACGAAGGCGCAACCATCAAGCTGAGCGTGCCCAGGAAGGCGCGGCGGTCCATCACTCGTACTGTCCTTCCGCGTAACGCCATTCGACGAGAACGTTTTGGCCTTCGACCCATCCCCGCTCACGCAGCCGCTCGCGCAACGCTGCCTGGAGGACTCGCTCCTGCTCAGGCCCTCCCGAGCTGATGACACCGATCCGGTAGATCTTGCCCGCCTGCTGCGCCTCGATGGCGCGCGGCGCCGCGAGGAGGGCGAGGGTGCCAAGGAACGCGCGGCGGTCCATCAGGTGGTCCTCGGAACCTGTCTACGGTTGTGGCGGTGCCTCGTGTCTGGGGCGCGGACGCCGACGAGTGTCGCAGTCACGCTCCCATCTCCGCTTCCGACTGCTCCAGCCAGTACGTCATGCCCATCTCGCGGTACATCGTCGTCGCCGTGGTGAGGTGCTCTTGGGCCTCCTCGCGCTTGCCCGTGTGCCGCGAGAGCTTACCGAGGCCGAGGTGGCAGTGCGCCAGGAGGGGGCGCATCTCCAGCGCGCCCGCGAGCGCCGTCGCCTCGCGATAGTGTCGCTCCGCGGCGGCGGCATCCGGAGGCTGTGCGGCCAGCGCGACCTCCGCCTGGAGACGTAGCGCCCACGCCTCGAAGCCACGCTCTCCGCGCTCGCGCGCGGACTCGACCGCGTTGGCCGCCCACGCCGCCGCGTCCTGAACGCGGCCGACCCTCAGGTAGGCCTCGCCGAGGTCCGTGAGGCGAGGGCATCGCAGCCACGTGTGCCCGACGGCATCGGTGCGTCGGAGACCTTCCTCGATCATCTCGACCGCCTCCGGCGCCCGTCCGGCGAGGACGAGGATGCGCCCGAGGACGGACATCACCTGCCCGAGCGAGCGCGAAAACCCCCACTGACGGCACAGCGCGATCGCCTGATCAGCGAGCGGCTTTGCGCGATCGAGATCACCTTGGAGCGCGTATGCCCAGGCGAGCTGCCAGAACACGTTCACCAGATTCCACGGGTGCGTGGCGATACTCGCGCGATCTCGCAGAGTGATCTCCGCCGAGCGGTGCGCCTCGGCGAAGTCCCCGAGCTCGGCCAGAAACATGGCGACGTAGCCGGATCGGCCCAGGATCCGCACCGGCTGCCCCGGCTGGCGGACGGCGCGAGCATCAGCCCCCTTCAGAAGGAGATCGACGGCGCGACGGTGCTCGCCCAGCGCGTATGCCCAGCACCCGGCCCAGAAGTACGCATCGCCCGCCATCCGTTGAACGCCCAGAGCCTGACCGATCGCGATCACGTCCTGCGCGAGATCCGCCATCGGGCGCAGATCCTCGGCGAGCAGGCCGCCGACATGACAGATGTGCAACCGCGCCCAGCCGAGACGCTCGCGGTCCCCGAGCGCCATCGCGAGCGTCTCCGCCTCGCGGAGGCGCTCGAGGAGCGCTCGCAGCTGGTCGAGCGGCAAGAGCGCCACGTAGAGGTCGAGGCGCAGATCGACGGCCGTCTCGCGGGTCCGCTGAGTTTCCGGAAGGCGCCCGAGCGCGTCCAGCGCCTGCTCGATGTACGCCACCGCCTCATGATTGGCGGCCCGTCCGAGCGCCTTCCTGGCCGCTTCACGGCCATAGCGAACGGCCTTGTCCCACTCTCCGCCCCGGAAGGCGTGGTGAGCCAGGCGCTCGGCGTGCTCGGCGAGGCGGTCGGCGTGGAGCATCTCGATCGCGCCGACGATCTGCGCGTGCAGCGCCCGCCGTCGCTCGTGCAGGACGCCTCCGTACGCGACGTCGTGCGTCAAGGCGTGCTTGAACGTGTACTCCAGATCCGGAAACAGCCGCGTCTCGTAGAGGAACTCGGCGGCCTGCAGGCGGCCAAGCCCACGGCGCAGATCCTCCTCGGCCAGCTCGGCAATGGCGAGCAGCAGGGCAAAGGGCACGTCCTTGCCGATGACGGAGGCGGTCTGGAGGAGCTGCTTGTCCTCGGAGGCCAACCGGTCGATCCGCGAGGCCAGGATCGCCTGCACCGTGGCGGGCACGTCGATCGTGTCGAGCGGGCGGTCGAGCCGATGGGCGCCGCGCTCTCCGGTGAGCGCGCGCGTCTCGACGAGGATCCGCACGCTCTCCTCGAGGAAGAGGGGATTGCCGCCGGTCCGGGCGATGAGGACGGGCTTGAGCGGCTCGACGGTGGGTCGCTGCCCAGCAAGGCCAGGAGCAGCTCGTTCGCGCTGTCCGGTGGCAGGGCATCCAGTCGGAGCTGGGTGTAATAGGTCTTGCTTCCCCAGCCATGCTGGTACTCCGGCCGGTAGTTGACCAGGAGGAGAAGTCTTGCGGTCGGCAGACTCTCGACCAGGCTGTCCAGGAACGCCTGCGTCTCGGAGTCGATCCAGTGCAGGTCCTCGAAGATCACGAGGAGCGGCTGCACCTGGCTCTCGCGGAGCAAGAGGCGCTTGACGGCGTCCAGGGTAAGCTGGCGGCGGCGGGGCGGATCGACCGCCTGCCACTGGGCGTCCTCGACGGGTACGTCCAGGAGCGCCAACAGCGCGGGCAGGGTCGGCTCGAGGGCCCGGTCCAGCGTGAGGAGCTTGCCGGTTACCTTCTCCCGGATCTCGCGATGGGTTTCGCGGTCACTCACCTTGAAGTAGCTCTTGAGGAGATCGATGACCGGCAGGTAGCTGGTGGCCTTGCCGTAGGACACGGAGCCCGACTGTAAGATTAGCCAGTCCTGGATCCGGTGAGAGTGGGTGAACTCGTGGAACAGGCGGGACTTGCCCACTCCGGGTTCGCCCACGACCGCCACTAGTTGACCGTACGCGGCGCGGGATTGCTCGAGAGCCTTGCTGAGCTGCTCGACCTCGGCGTCACGGCCGACAAATCGCGTCAGCCCCCGAGCCGCCGCAGCCTGGAGGCGCGATCGCGCGGCGCCGACCCCGATGGCCTCGTAGACCTCGACGGGCGCGCCCAGCCCTTTGATCGGGACGGGGCCGAGCGGCTTGACCTCGACGTAGCCCTCGACAAGTCGCAGGACGTCCGCCGTCAGGCGGATACTCCCCGGAGTCGGCAAGCTGCTCCATGCGAGCGGCCAGGTGCGTGGTCTGGCCGACCGCCGTGTAGTCCATGTGCAGATCGCTGCCGATCGAGCGGACGACGACCTCTCCGGAGTTCAGGCCGACGCGGATCTGCACCTCGACGCCGTGGCAGCGCCGGACGTCGTCGGAGTACCGCTTCACGTGTCTCTTGCATGCGGAGGGCCGCGTAGCAGGCCCGCACCGCGTGGTCCTCGTGGGCGAGGGGCGCGCCGAAGAGCGCCATGATCCCGTCGCCCATGACTTGGTTGACGGTGCCCTCGTAGCGGTGGACGGCCTCCATCATGCGCTCGAGCACGGGTCGAGGATCTTCCGGGCCTCCTCGGGGTCGCGGTCGGCGAGCAGCTCCATGGACCCCTTGAGGTCAGCGAAGAGCACCGTCACCTGCTTGCGCTCGCCCTCGAGGGCGGCCTTCGACGTCAGGATCTTCTCGGCAAGGTGCTTGGGGGTGTAGGCCTCAGGGGCAGGCGAACGAGGCGGGTCGCGTCGCCAGCGGCGACGGCTTGGCCGCACTCGAAGGCAGAAGCTGGCCCCTCCGGGTAGGTCAGCGCCGCAGGAGCCGCAGGTGAGCGCGAGGCGGGCCCCGCACCCTAGGCAGAACCAAGCGTGGGGCGGGTTCTCCTGCGCTGGCACCGGGGACACGTCATGCCGGAGCCTCCCAAGGGGTCGTGGCGGGAGATCGGAACGGTGCGCAGAGAGTAGCGCAACTCCACTTCGCGTGGCTGGCGGACTCAATCCTCCTCCCGCCTCGCCGCGAGCGTCTCGACCAGGGCTGCCACGAGCGACGGACCAGCAGGAACACGACGACTGGTGGCGTCGCGGCCGTCCACGGCAAGATCGATGAGGATCGCCGATGGGCTCACGCCCGGCCTCGTCCTGGATACGGCGACCTGCTCGCGTGCGCAGCCTGCGCTGAGGCCGCTTCGCCGCCGCAACGCTGCGTGAGGTGCCGCGACGCACCGTCCTCGCCGCACCCGCGGAGGTGCATTTCACGCGCTTGCATCCAAGCAATCGGGCCCCGCCTCCGCCATGACATGCCCGGCTAGCTTGAACGCCCGCCGGTGGCCCCGCGCGAGGCAATCACGCCAGGCGCAACTCCGCCAGGGAAGCGTGCGCGTCTCCGGCACTGATGTCCGGAATGATCTTCAGCTCGATCGCGGCCACGCCGTCGAGCTCGACCGCGTAGTCCTCGACCTCCCAGCTCGTGACCGGTGGGCTAAAGTTGTATTGCTGGCGTACGATCTCCTGGTAAGACTGGCCACGGTCGGTAGAGGAGCGCAGGACGAGCTCCTGCGTCCGTTGCCGCTCCTCTTCCTGGAAGCGGAGATGAACACGCCTCAGTGAGAGCGGCTCGTCGAACACGAGACGGATCGTCTGCTCCCCCGGCTTAGCTGCCCGCCAGCCCACCCCGTGGCCAGGGATCAGTGCCGCCTCGATTGGGTGGGCCGCGTCCTCCGACGTGATCTCGACACGGGCGAGCTGCTCCAAGTCCAGCCATATCTGTTCCCGTGACAGGGCATTGTCGAGGTCGTGCTGCATCACGGTCTTGCGCATCGCCGGCCCTCCTTCGGCTCATCTTGGCATGCGCCCACTGACGAGGCAAAGTGGAGCCCCCCACGCGCGCGTTCCTGAACCCGGCGATCCAGTCGAAGCTCGGGCAATACCCGCCAAGCACCACGGCATCGCCTCATCTCTTCAGAAAAGTGGCGGTCCCAGGGGATCTGTGGCGACTAGACACCGCCCGACTTCTAAGCCCAAGCACGGGATCGCGCCGTCCGCCTCAATGGCCGATCCACAATGGTCTGACCTCGATTCTCAGAAACGGGCAATTGGATGCTTCGACCGGATCTCGATAGTCTCATCGACGTTTCCGCGCTCGAGGCGAAGGGGCATCTGGCCGGCCCCTCCGTGACCCGTATACTGCCGGAACCGCGTGCTTCCTGAGTTCGCCCGGCTCCACGACACGGATCGCGACCTGGACAGTTGGCCCAGACCGCACTGGTCCCGGAAGCCGAGGCCTCGTCGCGGCTCCAAGCGGTACACTCACGCCATGGCGAAAGCGCAAGGCTTGGTGGTGGGCGACACGGCGGAGCTGCGTGACGCGGCCTCCGACACCGTGGGCACGGTCGTCGCGATCGTCGGGCCCGATCACGTCAAGGTGGGATGGAACACCGGCGAGGGCTCCACCGGCAAGACCACGATGCTCTCGGCGCGCGCGTTGCGGAAGCGGAGCGCGGACTGACCGCGCCATGCGCGCGCAAACACCTGACCAGCCTAGCCACACCGATCCTCAACTCCGCGTGGCCTACCTGGCAGATCACCCCGAGGTTCTGCCTGTGCTCAGGAGCTGGTTCGAGACGGAGTGGGTCGACTACTACGGTCCAGCAGGTCCTGGCGATGCCGAGCAGGATCTGCGCGCGTATTCCAGTCGCGAGGCGCTCCCGGTCGGCCTCGTCGCCTTCTCCGAGGAGCACCTGTGTGGGATCGGCGTACTGAAGCGCGACTCGCTCGCCACCCATACGCACCTCTCTCCATGGGCGGCGGCCGGCCTGGTCGCTCCATCCTTTCGCCGCAGGGGCATCGGGTCGAGACTGTTGATGGGGTTGGAAGGCGTCGCCACCGATCTCGGCTACTCCATGCTCTATTGTGGAACGAGCACTGCCGCCAGCCTCTTGAAGCGCAGTGGGTGGCAGCTCGTCGAGTGCGTCCGCTACGAAAGCGAAGACTTGTCGATCTACCAAAAAGCACTCTGACCCGGACGGCGTCCCGTGGACGGGAAGCCGAGCAAGCGTGGAGGGCCACGCGTCCATCACGATCAGTTGGAGCGGCAGACCCCGACGATGACCCTGGCGAGTTCTTCCCGCTCCTCCTGCACAAGCCGCGGCGCTCGAAGTGCCAGTCGCCGACCTGGTGGACGGCACGAATGGCTGATCGCAATCGGATACGTCGAGGCGATAGGGGCAATCCCGAGCGCAATCCGACGCGTCGGTCTCATCGGGCCGCGCGGGAGACCGCGCTCGTCGCGACCCAACGAGGCGGGGTCACTCGATGACCTGATCCGCCCGCTGCAGCAGCGACGGCGGGATCGTGAGGCCGAGGGCCTTCGCGGTTCTCGCGTTGATGTGGAGCTCATATTTGCGCGGCAGCTGCACCGGCAGATCTGCCGGCTTCGTGCCTCTCAGGATTTTGTCGACATACGCCGCACCCTGACGCGCCGTCTCAAGGAGGTCGGTGCCAAGGCTAATAAGCCCCCCGACCGCCACGTTGTCAGGATGTCCGTAGGCTGAAGGCAGCCTGTTGGCAAGGGCTCCCGTGGCTATCGCAGCCCGATACGTCCAGGTGAGCCCTCCACTGATGACGAGAAGGCCCTGGGCCTGCTGCTTCAGGCGAGGAAGGATCGAATCGATCTCCTGCGGAGAGTCGATCGCCGCAGGCAGCACCTGAAGACCAAGGGAGGGCCCGAGACGACCGATCGCCTCCAGTGCAGGAGCCCCATTGGGATCGCTGCGCGCATAGAGGACGGCGACTCGAGTCATGCGCGGGGATAACTCTTTGAGTAGTTGTAGGCGCTTGCCATAGGCATCGGTCGATTCCGCGGCTGCCACACCGGTCATCGTCCCGCCTGGCCGTGCGACGCTCGATACCAGGCCGACTCCGGCGGCCCCCGACGGCCGATCAGGTAGGCTCGTGAGCGTCCGCTTGATCGCCACAGCACCCACGGTGCTCCACGCGACAATGACGTCGGGATCTGACGCGATGAGGTCGCGCGCCGCGCGTGTCACGTCCTCCGCTCGGGCATTCGTCCCGCGGTGGCTCACCAAGACGGTCTGTCCGATGTCATGCCCCTGTGCAGTCAATGCCTCGTCGAAGGCCCGTTGCTGTCCAAGCGTCGCGTCCGCTGGGGCGCCGACGTGTCCTCAGAGCCGGGCGTAGTGGCATGGGGGTTAGGTTCTGGCACTGGTGCCCAGTCGCGTGGAGGAACACGGCGACTTCCATCTCGTGGCCTGCAGCGTGCTGCCCTTCCGCGCGCGCGGCCCTACGGGCGCGGGAGCTGACCAGAGCGCGCGGCCGCGCGATCGGTGGCGAGCCGCGGGCGCGAGGACTACGCTGAGACGTGGCGCCGCTCGCTCCGACGCACAGGCGCGAGCGCGGGAGGCGCACATGAAGGCATCCGATCTCATCGCGGCCTGCTTGGATCGCGAGGGCGTCCGCCACGTGTTCGGCGTACCGGGCGAGGAGATCATGGCCATCCTCGACTCGCTGCACGACACGCGCGTGGCATTCGTGCCCACGCGCCACGAGCAGGGCGCGGCGTTCATGGCCGACGCGTGGGGCCGGCTCTCCGGCCGGGCCGGAGTCTGCCTGGGCACTCTCGGCCCGGGCGCGACCAACCTCGCCACCGGCATCGCCGATGCGAACCTCGACCGCGCGCCGCTCGTCGCGATCACCGGCCAGGCCGGCCGCGACCGCGTCCACAAGGAGTCGCACCAGTACGTGGACATCGTCGAGGCGCTCCGCCCGCTCACCAAGTGGAACACGCGCCTGGAGACCGCGGCGGTGATCCCGGAGGTCGTCCGCAAGGCCTTCAAGCTCGCGGAGTCCGAGAAGCCGGGCGCGTGTCACATCGAGGTGCCCGAGGACGTCGCCGAGGAGGCGGCCGACGGCGCCCCGCTGTCGACCGAGCGCGCGCGCCGCCCGTCTCCCGACCGCGCGGCGCTCGCCGCCGCGGCGCGCCTGATCGACGAGGCGCGATTTCCGTTGATCTTCGCGGGCAACGGCATCGTCCGCGGCGGCGCATCCGACGAACTCCGCGCCTTCGCGCGGCGCCACGGCATCCCGGTGGTGCACACCTTCATGGCCAAGGGCTGCCTGCCTCACGACGACGAGCTCTGCCTGCTCGCCGCCGGGCTGCAGGCGCGCGACTACGTGGCGTGCGGCTTCGACAAGGCCGACCTGATCATCTCGGTGGGCTACGACCCGGTGGAGTACGCCCCCCAGCTCTGGAACCCCGACCGAAGCAAGCGCATCGTCCACGTCGACTTCACGCCCGCCGAGGTCGACAGCTACTACCAGCCTGCGGTCGAGGTCGTCGCCGACGTGCGCGAGGCGCTCGCGTTACTTGACGCGGAAGTTCAGGGAGTCAAGGACCCCGGGCCGTTCTCCGTGCTCCGCCGAGTGATCCTCGACGAGCTCGAGGACGGCGCGGACGACGACGCCTTCCCGCTCAAGCCGCAGCGCATCCTGCGCGATGTGCGCGCGGCGATGGAGCGGCACGACATCCTCGTGTCCGACGTGGGCTCCCACAAGCTCTGGGTGGCCCGCGTCTTCCCGGCCTATGAGCCCAACACCGTGCTCATCTCCAACGGCTTCGCGGCCATGGGCTTCGCGCTGCCCGCGGCGATCGCGGCCAAGCTGCTCCATCCGGAGCGGCGCGTGGTGGCGGTGAGCGGCGACGGCGGCTTTCTCATGAACGTCCAAGAGCTCGAGACCGCGTGCCGGCTCGGCCTCGGCGTGGTCAACGTGATCTTCCGCGACGGCGCCTACAACCTGATCCAGTGGAAGCAGCACAGCCGCTACGGCCGCGAGACCGGCGTCACCTTCGCGAACCCGGACTTCGCCGCGCTGGCCGAGTCCTTCGGCGCCCGCGGCTACCGGGTGGGATCGGCGCGCGAGCTGCCGGAGGCGCTCTCCCGCGCGCTGGCGCATCCCGGGCCCTCGGTGATCGACGTGCCGGTTGACTACGGCGAGAACGCCCGGCTCACCGAGCGGCTCGGCCATCTCGTCTGCCCGATCTGATCGCTGGTGACGGCCCTCCCAACCCGTAGGCGTGCTCGTAGCGGCTCTTGCCGTCGCGGACGATCACTTCGGCGGTGCTGTGGTGTTCATCGCGCGCCGCGCGCCGGCAGCGCCGGCAACTCTCCCGCGATCCCGCCCCGCAGTCGCAGGCGAGCGCGACGACGGACTCACGCGGTGAAGATCCCGGCCAGACCCCGGATCTCCTCGTAGAGCATCTCGCCTTGGCGCTTGGTCTCGCGGATGAACTGGCTTCGGGGATCAGCCGGCGGCGAGGCCGCCAGGCGAAGTCTACGCCGCCAGCGCGATCCCCTGGAAGGGCACGGCGACGAACCCTCCCATGTGGGCACTTTCCGAGAAGGAACTGCCCTCACCGAGCGAGCTTCGCTCGAACGAAACGCAGCGGGCACTGTCGGAACCCGACGTTGCACGCGTTGCGCGGTGGGCGCTACGGGCGGCGGTGGAGGGTGACCACGTTCACGCCCACCTGCGTGTAGCGGCCGTCGAGCGCGCACCAGCGGCGCCATTCCCGCCGGACCGCATCGAACGGGTGGTCGAACTCTCCGGTCCGCTCCACCAGGTCGATGAAGTGGCCGTAGATGTCCTCGAAGAGCGCGAGCTGCCCGGGCGCGGACGACGCGACCACGACCTGCCGATGCTCCGCCACGTCCCAGAGCCCGCTCTTCGCCGCCATCTCCGGCAGCCGGTCCACGACATCGCGGCGCCGGCCCAGCGTCGCCTGGTGGTCCGTGTAGGCCTGGAAGAGCCCGCGGAACGCGGGCACGTCCGGCGCGAAGGTCCGGGCCGCGTCCCAGCAGTCGATGACCAGCGCGGCCCCGCCGGGGGCGGTGGCGAGGCCCACCTGCTCGAGCATCGTCTGCGGATCGGACAGGTGCTGCAGGAGCAAGCGCATGATCGCGAAGTCGTACCGGCCGGGCTCGTCCGCGACGTCGTGGCAGCGGAACTCGAGGTTCGGCGTCCCGGCCGCCTCGGCGGCGGCGATCTCCACCAGCTCGCGCGAGGTGTCGATGCCGCAGTACGTCTTCTCTGGGAAGATCGCGGCGATCCGGCGCAGGTAGTAGCCGTTGCCGGTGCCCACGTCGAGCACGGTGCGCGCCCGGCGCCAGCGCGCGCCTTCCCGGTACGCGCCGAGCTCCTTGCCGATGGCGAAGTCGACCTGGCGCCGCTGGAGCGTGTCCCAGATCGCCGCCACGCCCGCGTCGGCGGTGTTGAACTTCGCGTCGACCGCCTCCGCCTCCAGCAGCTCCGTGGCCGCCCGCCGCCCGTCCGTGTCCCGCTCGTCGGTGTCCATGCCCGCTCCTTCCGGCGCCCCCGCGCCCACCTACTGCTCCACCGGGGTGTACATGATCAGGTAGTAGGCGGCGTGCGGTCGCTCCGGCGCGCCGATGATGCGCTTGCCCACCATGTTCGGCAGGTACGCGGTCTTCCGGTACTGGGCGATCGGATGGTTCTGGTTCAGCCGCAGCGGGACGCGGCTCCACGCGAAGCCGTCGGCGAAGATGATGCGCTCGGCCACCCGGTCGTTGTCGCGCACGAACTCGTCCAGGTTGTCCACGATCTCGTCATGGGAGAGGCCCAGCAGCAGGTCGGCGGCGGTGAGCGCGTCGGTCCCGTCGGCGCAGGGCAGCCGCCCCGCCCGGTTGTAGAGGCTCATGAACTCGTCGTTGGCGCTGTAGACCACCGCAGGCCCGTCCATGTCCTCCGGCCGGTAGCTCCGACCGCTCCGCTTCCGCCAGCGGATGCGCACCACGCTGTAGGGGTAGTAGGTCGTCCACGCCGCGAGCATCCGCCCGGGGTCGAGGTACTTCGCCAGGTCCAGGATGTGGTCCGGCCGCCGCTGGAAATTCGCCAGCTCGATGTCCTGCAGCGCACGCTCCAGCTCGACGCCGAGGCGGTCCTCCTGGCGGCTCCATCGCCTCGATGAGGGTGTCGGGAATCGGGCTGTAGAGGTCGATCCGGGGGTGGGTCGTGCGCGCCAGGGTCTCGATCTGGTCGATCACGTCCTTGGCGTCCATCTGGTCGTAGCGGATGCGCGCCCAGCCCTGGAGGTAGATCGGTACCAGCTCGTCGGGGTCGCCCTTGACGAGGAGCAGCATCTCGTCCTTCAGCATGTTCCGCACTGCGAGCTCGAAGACGACGTTGACGTTCCGCTCGGTCAGGAGGCCGATGACGATGTCGGCCTCGGCGATGGCCTTGATCACCTTGGGCGCCACGTCGCCCACGTTCAGGTTGTAGGCCTTGACGACGTGGGCGACGTCCTCGCCGGCGCCACGGGTCTTGACCGACACCTTGTTCTCGACCAGGTACCGGATCCGCATGAAGTCGAGCGTGGCTCGCCGGCGAGCCGTCTCTCGCGCCTCCTCGCTCTGGTCGCCGTGGTCGTCGCCACCGAACGACATCATCACGGCCACCTTCTTCGTGAACGGGAGCCGGTCGAGACGCGCTGTGTCGGATCCGATCATTTGTCGTGTCCTCCTGGGCGTGGAGGAGTAGCAACAGACGCGCCATGGGTGCTCGCTAGCAGCGACGCGGGGTTGCAAGGCGCCCGGCCCCGCCGCCCGGGCGCTCGCCGCGGACCGGCCGCCCGAGTCGCCGGCATTCCACCCGATCCGGCGGCGGACGCCGACGCAGACCCAAGTGGGGTGACGCGTCGCGTGAGGCGGTCAGGCGGCTCGGGCGCGACGAGGGACCGTAGCGAAGCGCGGACCGCCAGCGGGCCCTCAGGAAATTGCGGCCCGTCGGCCGGCTCTCAGGAATCGGAGGCGCAGGAAAAGCGGACGCGGTCGAGGATGGTTTTCCCGCCGCGCGTTCTGACCACGTGCGTCGGAAGCGGGGCGAAGACCGGCTCGCGGGCTGCTCTCGACCGGGCGGACGCGGCTTTCCCCTTGAGTCGAGCGCTGGCGACCTTCCCGTGCTCCAGCAAGGTCCGGACGAACTGGTGGACCTCGTCGACGGTGGTGCGGGCGTCGGGCAGGTGACCCAGGACGACGGCGCGAGCCGCGCTGGCGCCCACCAGCACCGACTCGACGGCAGGGACCTCGACGCCCCTCAAGCGGCGGTCGAGCTTTCCGAGCGCGACGCTGCGGCGATGGATCGCCTTGGCCACGGCGCGCCCGCCGACCTCCTGTCCCAGCACCTTGAGGCGCCCGCCGCGCGCGCCGAGCCGCTCGAGCAGGTCGCGACGGGTGCGCGTGGCGAGGAGCGCGTGGCCCCCCGCCGCGTCGACCGTGGGCGCCGCGCCGTCCAGCCCCGAGGTCGGCGCCAGCATCACCGTGCTGCCGATCGCGATGTTGTGCGCGCCGAACGCGTCGCGGATGGCCGCGTGGCTGGCCCCGCCCGTCGCCGCCTCGTCGGCCAGGATCATGGCGCGGCCGACGGCCTGGAAGAAGCGCGGCACCTCGGGCGCGGCCCGCGCCGCGGCGATCAGGAGCCGGCCCGCGGTCTGCGCGGCGGCGAGGAGCGCCTGCTCGTCCTGGGTCGCCTGCGCCGCGAAGACGTTGGAGACGGTGTCGTAGAAGCAGCCGGTGAAAATCCGTCCGAAGCTGTGCGCCTCGGGCGTGAGCGCGCCCGGGGGCCCGAACGGCGGCAGGTTGACGGGGATCTCCCACTGCAGCGTGTTGAGGGCGCGGCGCGGGACCGACTGGGGGTCGGCGGCGCCGGCGTCCGCCCGGATGCCCGCGGCCACGTCCTCGGCGAGGCTCTCGAGGACGTTCGGCGCGCGCAGCCCTCCGCCCGCGAGGACCGCCTGGCGCGTCGCCGCGTCGGACAGGCCGACGAGCAGCGCCAGGCAGTCGGCGAAGGCCTCGTGGAACGCCGCCGTCTCCGTGTAGACGCTGTCCCATAGCTCGGGGCGGACGGCGTCGAGCAGCGCGTGGCCCACCTCGTGGGCCACGGCGTCCGTGCTCGCCGCCGGGTAGGTCTTCCGGACGCCGGCGTCCGCGGAGAAGAACTGGATGGCCGCGCGGTCGTAGTGGGCGTTCCACCCCGGTCCCGCGTCGTGCTCGAGGGGGATCAGGCGCTGGCCGTTCTGCCAGGCGGCGGGCGGGGCGGCGAGCGTTCCCCACGTCTCCAGCGCGGCCAGCGCGGCCTCCCGGCACTGCCAGAACCGGAACTCCGTGGTCTCGATCGCGTAGAGGTCCTCGGCGGCGGGCGCCGCGTAGCTGAACGCGGCCTGGAGCGCGGGCGGCTCCGGCCGGGGTGGCTGCTCGCGAAGCGGCAGGGCGTCCACGGCGAGCGGGTCGTTCGGAAGGAAGCGGATGGCCATCGGCCGCTCACCTCCTCCCGAACGCCCGCGCCGGCGTCACGCGGCGGCCGCCCTACGGGCCGGTGGTGAAGGTGACGGCGAGGTCATAGGCGGCCGCAGTATAGCCGTGCACCATCACGAACGCGCGCGTCTGGCCCGTCGGCACGTCGAGCGCGCAGCTCTCCTCGGGGCCGGTCAGGAACGGCCGGCACGCGAAGCCGCCGGCGGCGCGCTGCGGGGCCTGGCCGAACCGCACGTAGAGGTCGGGATCGCCCGGCGACGTCCCGTCGCCGACCATCTTCACCTCGAAGCGCGAGCCCGGCGACACCGTGAACGGGCCGTGCATCTTCTCCTCGCCATTGCCCACGCGCTGGTCATTGAAGGCCTGGGTCCGCGGGCCGCACGCCGTGGGGTCGGTGACGGGGGCGGTGGGACAGATGCTCGGATCCGGCGTGAAGCCCTGGGCGGCGCCGTACAGGCACGCGGCGCCGTTGGCGTCGAAGTTCGTCAGGGCGAGCGACCAGTCGCCGCCGCCGTTGCACTGCGGGTAGTGCATGACCGAGAAGCGGTCGTACGAGGTGAGCGGCCGCCACTCGTTGTCCTCGAAGCACGTGCCGGACTCCGGCCGCGTGTGCTCGTGGCGCCAGCCCAGGGTGTGGCCCAGCTCGTGGCGGAGGATGCCGAGCAGCGAGAGCTTCCCGGCGGGATCCAGCCCGAACGACGAGTCGTCGACCAGCACGTTGCGGGCGGCCCGCGGCTCGTTCGGGAAGAAGGCGCGGGCCAGGTACTCGCCGTTGACGTTGATCGGGCGCACGTCGAAGACCACGTTGCCGTTGCTGGCCGTGCACGTGGCGTCCTGCGTGGCCACGTGCACGAAGGCCACGTCGGCCACCTGCGACCACGCGGCGCCCGCGGCCTGCATGGCGCTCACCATGCTCGCGTGCCGGGCGCCGAACGTCGTGCTCACGCAGTACGTGATCTGCCGCTTCTGCGTGTTGTTCCAGATCGCGTCCTGGCCGCCCGCGCGGGCCACGATGAGCTGGCCGGGGCGCGTCTGGGGCGGCTCGCGCTTGATGCTGGTCTCGAAGAACTCCTGGAGCTGCTTCCGGTCGGCGATGGCGATGTCGCCGTTGACGATGTACTTGCCGCCCGGGAAGCTCTCCTTGAAGACGGTGCGCTCGAACTCTTCGAAGGTCTTGTCCGGCCCACGTCGCGCGCTGCGCGCGGTCCTTCCGGAGCACCTGGGCGCGCGCCGCCTCGAGCGACTCCGCGGTGGCGGGGACGGTGGCCGTCGCGGGGCGGATCTTGGGCCCGCGGGCGCCCATCGGCGGGGCGCCGGGCGGCGGGGCGCTGGTCTGGCAGCCCATCACGACGAGCAGGCCCAGCAGGGGGGCGACGACCAGCAAGAGGTATCGGGCTCGGTCACGCATTGACGTCCTCCTTGTCGAGGCGCTCGGGTGTCACGACCCGGCGCATGGCTCCTCCACCACGTTCAGCAGCTCGACGCCCGCGGCAACGGCCCGCGCGCGCTCGAGCAGCTCCCGCGCGCGGGCGGCATCGGCGAACTCGGCGCACAGACGCACCTCGCCCTCGAGACCGATCCGGGTTTGCTGGAGGCGCACGACCGTCCCGTCGCGTCGCGCGTCCTCGAGCATGGTGAGGACGCGCTGCCAGGCGCCGCGCGTGGCCTCGGGGACGCCGCGGCCGCGGGACAGCGCGTAGACGGCGAAGCTGGCGGTGGCCGCGCGGGGCGCGCGCTCCTCGCCGCTGCCGGCGCTAGGCGTGGCGCAGCCGGCCGCAGCCGCCCACGCGCTCACGAGCCACACGAGCAGGACCCGCCGGTTCCTTGCCGCGCCGCGCTCTCGCATGCGCCGACCCACTCACGTTTTTGCCACCGCCCGCCCGGCCTTCGCCATTGGGGATTTCCCCGACGCCGACCCCGGGGGCCGCCCGTGGCCTGGCGTCCGAGCTGCCGCGCGTGCCCCACGAATCCGCGCGCGGCACGGGGCGCGTACATGCGGGCAAGGAGGTACTCGACATGCGAGACCACAGATGGCGTGTTCCACGGACGATGCTCTCCCTGCTGCTCGCCGCTTCGATGCTGGGGTCGGCCGCGCCGCCCGTGGGGGCGGCGAGCCACAGCGACGCCCCGCTGATCAAGCAGGATCCGCAGGCGAACCTCACGGACGTCTATGCGTTCGTGGGCCGGCGCTACGACGACCCGAACCGCGCCGTGCTCAACGTGGTCGTGCACGTGCGGCCGTTCTCGGAGCCGGGCGATGGCGTCATCTACGACCGGTTCGCCGACGACGCGCTCTACAGCATCCACCTGGCCCATCCCGGGACGGGGGCGGAGGTGAAGCGCTACGACTTCAAGTTCTCGTCCGTCACCAGCGGCTACAAGAACCTCGACACCATCCTGTCCTACGGCCGGGGCACGGAGGTGGGGCCCATCCAGTCCGTGGGCGACGCGCGCCAGAACTACACGCAGACCTACACGGTCACGCGAGGGAGCGGCCACTTCTCCGTGCCGATCGGTGTCGGGCTCCAGACCCCGCCGCCCAACGTCGGCAAGCGGACGACACCGGCGTACAACGACACGGCGGGCCGCGCCGTGTCCGGCGCGCCGAGCTTCGCCGCGCTCGACACCTACACGCGCCAGACCGTCTACCCGCTGCCGAGCGGCGAGGTCGTGTTCGCCGGCCCGCGCGAGGACGGCTTCTTCGCCGACACGCCGGGCATCTTCGACCTGCTCGACGGGCGCATCCTGGGGCCCGACGGGCTGGGCCAGACCGGCAACGGCGTGGACGGCTTCAAGGGCTTCAACGTCCTCGCCTTCGCCATCCAGATCCCGCTCGAGACGATCCCGGCCTTCGACTACACCGCGCCCTTCGGCGACCTGCGCCAGACGCTGCCGTCCCTGGCCGGCGCGCGCGGCATCGGCGTGTACGCCTCGGTCAGCCGCCCGCGGGTGGTGATCCGGACCGACGACGCCGCGCCGTTCAACGTGGGCGGGTGGATCCAGGTCAACCGCATGGGCAACCCGCTGTTCAACGAGGTGCTGGTCGCGCTCCGGGACAAGGACCGCTACAACCGGACGGAGCCGACGGGGGACGCGCGGTTCGCCGGCTACGCGGAGCGCCCCGAGCTGGCGACGCTCATCAACACCGTCTTCGGCACCGGCTTCACCACCACGGGCCGGGCCGACCTCCGCGCCGTGTTCATCCCCGACGTGCTGCGCGTGGACACCACCACCGGCCCCGTCTCCCTGGCCGGCGAGGACGAGTTCAGCCGGCTGGGCTTCATCGGCGGCGATACCGCGACCGACGCCGCCGGGCGCGTGAAGTCGGCGGGCTGGCCGAACGGGCGGCGCCTCGGCGACGACGTGGTGGACATCGCGCTGACCGCCATCGCGAGCGGCCCCGGGTACCGGATCGGTGGTCGTCCTCGGCGACAACATCGACAGCAACGACCAGTTCTACAACCAGGTGTTCCCGTACTCGGCCACGCCCCACGCCGGGCCCACGAACCGGAAGGACCCCTGAGGGCGAGGGCAGGAGGAGGACGGTGCGCCGATGAGGACTCCGGCGCGCGCGGGCCTGGCGGTGATCGTCGCCGCGACGTGGGTGGCGGTGTCTCTCGCGGCGGCGTCTCCGGCGGCGGCCGGGGACGCCGCGGTCCGCGAGCCCGGCGCCGGCGCGGTCCTCGGCGAGCGACGGCGAGATCGCGCGCTGGACCGCGCACGTGGCGCGGCGGCCGCAGGACGCCGACGCGCTCGTGCGCCTCGGTGACGCCTACGGGCAGAAGGCGCGCGAGACCGCCGACCCGGGCTACTACGCGCGCGCCGAGGCCGCCTTCGAGCGCGCGCGGGCCTTGCGCCCCGAGCTGGCCGACGCGCTCGTGGGCCTGGCGTGGGTGGCGGGGGCGCGGCACGAGTTCACGGAGAGCGCGGCGTGGGCCCGCCGCGCGCTCGCCATCGACGCCGCGCTTCCCGCCGCCCACGGCCTGCTCGGGGACGCCGCGCTCGAGCAGGGCGACTACACGGCGGCGGCCGAGCACTACCAGCGGATGCTCGACCTGCGTCCGGACCTGGCCTCGCTGGGCCGCGCGGGCCAGGTGCTGTTCGTGACCGGCAACGCGGCCAAGGCCATCGTGATGATGCAGAAGGCGGTGGCCGCGGGCGCGCCGTACGCGGAGAACACCGCGTGGGCCCGCGCCCAGCTCGCACTGATGCTCTGGCACACCGGCGCGCTCCTGCCCGCGGAGGACGTCCTCACGCGGGCGCTCGCGGACAGCCCGGACAGCCCGCACCTCCACGCGGCCATGGGGCGCGTGGCCGCCTCGCGCGGCGACCTGGCCGCGGGCATCCGGCATCTCCGGCGCGCGGTGGCCCTGGCGCCGCACGTGGAGTCCGTCGCGCTCCTGGGGGACCTGCTCGCCGCATCCGGCGAGGCGGAGGACGCGCAGCGGCAGTACGCGCTCGTCGAGGTGATCGCGCGCCTTCACCGCGCCGCCGGCGTACGCGGCGGGCTCGAGCTGGCCGCGTTCCACGCCGACCACGCGACGAACCTCGAGTGGGCGGTGAGCGAGGCGGAGGCGGTCTACCGGGAGCGGAAGACCGTGCAGGCCGCGGACACGCTCGCCTGGAGCTACTACCAGAGCGGGCGCTACGAGGACGCGCGGCGGGTCATCGCCGATGCGCTCCGCCACCGCACCCCGGACGCGCGGATCCTCTTCCACGCCGGCATGATCCACTGGCGGCTTTCCGATCGGCACCACGCCCAGCGCTACCTCTATCAGGCGCTGAGCCTCAACCCGCGCTTTCACCCGCGCGACGCGCGGCTCGCCGCGGCCACGCTGCGCGAGCTGGGGACGGCGGCGCAGTGAGCCCCGCGCGCGGGATCGCCGCCGTCCTCCTTGCCGTGGTGGCGCTGCTCGGCGCGGCCGCGCCCGGCCGCGAGCCACCCGCTCGGCAACTTCAGCATCAATCAGTACTCGGCGCTGCGCGTGGGCGCGAGCGCCGTGGACGTCCGCTACGTCGTGGACATGGCCGAGATCCCGACCTTCCAGGAGCTGCGCGAGCAGGGGATCCCGGCCGATCCGATGCACGCCGACGTCGCCCGCTACGTCGCCCGGCAGGCCGACGCGCTCGGCCGCGGCCTCCGTCTCGAGGTGGATGGCGTCCCGGTGACGCTCCGCGGCCGGTCGGCCCGGATCGCGTTCCCGCCCGGCGCCGCGGACCTCCCGACGCTCCGTCTCACGCTCGAGCTGTCCGCCGACCTCACCGGCGGCGGGGCGCCACGGAGGATCGCGTACCGGATGGAAAACTTCGCGGGCCGCGCGGGCTGGCGGGAGATCGTCGCCGCGGCCGCTTCCGGCGCCCGCGTCACCGAGAGCTCGGTGCCCGCGCAGGATCAGTCCGCCGAGCTGACGGACTATCCGCGCGATCTCCTCGAGAGCCCGCCGCAGGTGGTGGCGGCCGTCCTCGTCGCGGCGCCGGTCGAGGCCAGGGTCGCGGCGGAGAGCGGGAGCGCCCGGAGTCGTGAGTCTCCCTGCTGTGCCGCCGGCGCTCCCGTCGCCCGCGCCGCGACCCGCCGCGGTCCGGCCCGAGGGACCTGCCGTGGTCCGGCCCGAGGCCGGCGCCACGTCCGTCGTGGAGGCCCGTCCGCGAGATGTGGATGGTCCGCGCGAAGCGCCCGTCGCCGCGCCGCCGCCGGCGGCGACCGCGCGGCCGGCGTCACGCCGCGGGCTGCCGGACGTGCTCTCTCTCCAGCCGGTGGGCGTGGCGGGCACGCTCCTCGCGCTGGCCGTCGCCGCGGCGCTCGGCGCCTTCCACGCGCTCGAGCCCGGGCACGGCAAGACCATGGTGGCCGCATACCTCGTGGGGAGCCGCGGCACCGCGGCGCACGCCGCGTGGCTCGGGCTGATCGTGACGGCGTCCCACACCCTCGGCGTCTACGCGCTGGGTGCGGTCGCGCTGTACGCATCGCGCTACGTGATGCCCGAGCGTCTCTACCCGTGGATGGGGCTCGCGTCGGGGCTGCTGATCGCCGGGCTGGGCTGCCGGCTCCTGCGGGACCGCCTGCGCGCGGGCACGGCCGGCCACGACCATGGCCACGAGGCGCACGCGCACGAGCATCGCGCACACGACCACGGTGGCCATGCCCGCGGTCACGTGCACGACGACGCGCACCACCACGCCCACGCGGACCACGGCCATCCGGACCACGGCCACGACCACGCGCACGGGCACGACCACGCGCACGGCTCCGATCACGACCACGGCCACGACCACGCGCATCACCACGCCCACGGGCACGGGCACCACCACGCCCACGGCCCGGTCACCGCCGGCCAGCTCTTCACGCTGGGCCTCGCGGGAGGGATCGTGCCGTGCCCGGGCGCGCTGGTCGTCCTGCTCGCGGCGATCGGCCTCAACCGGATCGGCTTCGGGCTGCTCCTCATCCTGGCGTTCAGCGCGGGCCTCGCCGCGGTGCTCATCGCGATCGGCATCGCGGTCGTCCACGCGGGGCGCCTGATGTCCGGCTGGAGCGGAAGCGGCCCGCTGGTCACGCGCTGGCTGCCAGTGACGTTCCTCCGTGGTGATCACCGTGGTGGGCCTCGGGCTGGCCGCCCAGGCCATCGGCGCCGTCGCCCCCTGACGGATGAGCCGCGCCCGGCGGCCACGGGATGGTGTCGGCTCGCACCGGCCGCTATACTGCGCGCACCCACGACGAGGAGGACTTCCCATGCCGACGCTCCAGCACGGCGCCGCCACCATCTACTACGAAGAGGCCGGTCAGGGCTTCCCCATCCTCACGTTCGCCCCCGCGGGACTCCAGTCCGTCATCGACGTGTGGAGCCGCCCGATGGCGCCCGTGAATCCGCTCCGCGAGTGGTCGGGGCGGTTCCGGGTGATCGCGATGGATCAGCGGAACGCCGGCGGGCAGTCGCGCGCGCCCATCACCGCCCAGGACGGCTGGCCCTCGTACGCCGCCGACCACATCGCGCTCCTCGACCACCTGCGCATCGACCGCTGTCACCTCTACGGCCAGTGCATCGGCGGGTCGTTCATCATGAGCCTGCTGAAGGCCCAGCCCCAGCGGTTCGCCAGCGCCGTGCTCGCCCAGCCCATCGGGCGCGTCGGCCCGATGGCGCCCGGCCGCTCCGCGCGGTTCGACGCGTGGGCGAAGACGCTGGCCGACCATCCGGAGGCGACACCCGAGGTGCTCGACGCCTTCCACCAGAACCTCTACGGTCCCGGCTTCGTCTACTCCGTCGACCGTGAGTTTGTGAAGGCCTGCCGCACGCCGTGCATGGTGCTGGCCGGCAACGACGAGGCGCACCCGTACCCGATCTCCGAGGAGCTGTCGAAGCTGCTTCCCGACTGCGAGTTCATCACGGAGTGGAAGACGGGGGCGGCGCTCGAGGCGGCGCGGCCCCGCATCGCGCAGTTCCTCGCCCGGCACACCCCGCGAGGCTAGCGACCCTCGCAGAATTCGGTTACCGCTCTACGGGCCTCTCCAGTCCCACCGCTCGGCATGAGTCTGATGCGCGGGGCTCGCTAGTGCTCCGTCCGCGAAGTCATGTTAGACAACTCTGCCGGAGCGCCTTCTTGATGATGTCGGCGGGCTCTTTGGTCCAGACGAACGACGCAGGATGCGTGTTCCACTCGGCGAATCCCGGGCGTCCATGGAATATCCGGGGGATCTTCGGGGCGTCCTTGCAGATCCTGCTCGAATATCTCCCGTGCGTGGGGGCCGGGCGAATGACGTGCATCCGATGCGGGGCGAGCAGTTCGGAGGGCGTCGAGGCCTGTCGAGGCGTGTGGAGCCGTGATGCCCGCCTCGATTGGCCGGAGCACAGCCGGGATCCCCGAAGGTTTCCATTCTAGACGACCAGGCGGAAGGAAGTCTGGCCGGTCCCCGCGGGGGAGAGGAAGCTCCTCACCGTTCTCTTCTGTGACATCGTCGGCTCGACGAGCCTGGCGGAGCAAATTCGGTCCAGACGCGATGTACCGGCTGGTGGAGCGGTTTTTCGATCTCTCCGCCGGCGAGGTGCACCGGTATGAGGGGACGATCAGTCAATTCCTTGGGGACGGCTTTTTGGCGGTCTTTCGGGCGCCCGTTGCGTACGAGGATCATGCGCGGCGGGCAGTCCTGGGCGGCGCTGGGCGTGCGCCAGGTCGTGGGGGACGAGGGGGCGGGGTGGGGGTTGAAGGCGCCCCACCGCCTGTCGATCCGGATTGGGCTGAACACGGGATACGTGGTGATGGGGAAGATTGGCAAGGGCCGGGAGATGCACTACACGGCGCTGGGTGATGCGGCGAATGTGGCGGCGCGGCTTCAGGCGATCGCGGAGCCGGGGAGCATCTATCTCAGTGAGAGTACGTACCGAGGGGTTCGGGAGCACGTGGACTGCGAAGAGGTGGGCATCCAGACCGTGAAGGGGAGGGCGCAATCGGTTCGAGTGTACAAAGCGGTGGCGGTGCGGCGAGATCCGGACAGGGTGCCGCGGCCAGCGGCGTCGCCGCTGGTGGGGCGTGACGCCGAGCTCGCGACGGCCGTGGTGTCGTTCACGCGTCTGCAGGCGGGGCACGGGGGGGTGTTGATGGTCCTGGGCGACGCGGGGCTGGGCAAGTCCCGGCTCGTGCACGAGGCCCGGCGGCACCTGTCTCCCGAGGCGACGGTGATTCTCGAGGGGCGAGGGTTGTCCTACGGGCAGGTCATCAGCTATCGGCCGATCGTTGAGATGATCAAGGGCTACGCGGGGATCCAGGATAGCGACGGGAACGCGGAGGCGTGGGCGAAGCTGGAACGGAAGGTGACGGGCCTCTGTGGCGAGCAGGCCGACGAGATGTTGCCGTACCTGGCTACGCTCGTGGCGCTGGAGATTCCCGAGCGGTTTCAGAACCGGACACGTTTCCTCGACGCCGAGGCCATGGGCCGGCAGATCCTGCTCACGGCGCGACGGTTCTTCGAGCGGCTGGCCGAGGCCCGGCCCCTGCTCGTGGTGATCGAGGACGTGCACTGGCTCGACGAGTCGTCCCGGCAATTGTTAGAGCACTTGCTGCCGCTGGTCGAACAGGTACCGCTTCTGGTGTGTGGGACCGGGCGCCCGGACCCCCACACGCCGTTGTCGCGGTTGCGGGAGCTCCTAGTGGAACGGTACCAGGCGCGCTACGCGGAAATCACACTACGGCCGTTGAACACGCCGCAGATGGGCGCGTTGGTGCGGCATCTGGTCAACGAGACGGTGTCGCCCCCGGGGCTGGTGGGGTCGATCGTGCGCAAGGCGGATGGGAACCCCTTCTTTCTGGAGGCGATCGTGGCGTCGCTCATAGATCTCCGGATCCTGCTGAAGGAGGAGAAGACGGGAGGCTGGCGGGTGCACGGGGACACGGCGCAGATCACGATCCCGGATACGGTGCAGGGGGTCATTCAGGCGCGGATCGGCCGGTTGCAGGAAGAGGTCAAAGAGCTTCTCCGGACGGCATCGGTGGTCGGGCGAAGCTTTCTGTATCGGGTCGTCCGCGAGATCGTGGATGGGCAAGGCGAGGAAGGTCGACCGCAGTCTCGAGGAGCTGATGCGGTTGGAGCTCGTGGACGAGGTGCGGCGCGCGCCGGAACTGGAGTACATGTTCAAGCATGCGCTCGTCCAAGAAGTGACGTACGAGAGCATTCTGGACACGGCGCGGAAGCGGCTGCATCGGCTGGTCGGCCAGTGCGTTGAGGAGCTGTTCGCCGAGCGGCTGGAGGAGTTCTATGGGTTGCTCGCGTATCACTTCACGCGGGCAGACGAATGGGAGAAGGCCCAGCTGTATCTGGTGAAGGCGGGGGATCAGGCGGGCAAGCTCGCCGGCAACGCGGAGGCGCTGGCGCACTACCAGCAGGCGTTCGACGCGTACGACCGGGCGTTTGGGGATCGCTGGGAGCCGGCCGCGCGGGCGGTGCTGGAGCGGCGGATGGCAGAGGTGGCCTTTCGGCGCGGCGAGCGCGAGCTGGCGATCGAGTATTTGCAGCGGGCGCTGGAGAGTCTGGGGCAGCGCCGGATGCGGAGACGCGGCGGGGGATTCTCGTGGCGACGTGTCGCAACGCCATGGTGCAGCTTCCGCACCGGGTGTGGTTGGGGTTGCGGGCTCGGCACGCGGCGCGAGAAGGGGATGTCACGTCACGGGAGTGTGGCCGGGATCTACGAAGTATTCGCCTGGATCGATTTCTTTCGAGACCAGCACCGAGTCTTCCTCGATGCACTGTTGATGCTGAACACGGCAGAGCGTGTTGGAATGTCTGTGGGGTGGACCCAGGGACTCTTCGGGGTCGGTGTGGCCTGCGACCTGGCGACATTGAGGCGCATTGCCGGTTACTGATCATCGGCGTTCGAGGCAGGTCGCGGAGGAGCTTCAGAACCCGTTGGCCTTAGCCTATGCGGACCTGGGGATGGGGGGGCATCAGCATTGTTGTGGAGAATGGAGTGCAGCAATCGTGCTTTATCGGCGCGCGGCCCAGAGATTCAAGGACGCTGGGAACGTCCGTGGATGGGGATGGGCCGCGGTACAGTTGGAATGGATGTTATTCCTACAGGGGCGCTTTGCGGAAAGCCTCGAGTGGATCGGGGAGATCATCCGGACAGGTCGGGATGCGGCCGACAGTCAGGTGTTGGGGTGGGGACTGCAGGACTTGGGAATGATCACTGCTCTGGTCGAGGGCGCGTACGACCGAGGCAACGAACATCTCGAGCGGGCGATCGATCTCTTCGAGGCAATTCCGGATTATCAATCCGTCGTGTCTGCGCTGGGCTACTTGGGACAAAGTTACCTGCACGCGGGGGCGCTCGATCGGGCGCTCGGAGTGCTGGATCGGGCTAAAGGGGTAATCCGACAGCACCGGGTGCGCGGTCCGAATGCGACGCCGGCTCTCTACGCCATGGCGGCAGCGTCATTAGAGGTCGCGGAGCGGGCCGCACCCAGCGAACGGGTTCGGGTCTTGCGTGAAGCACGGCGGGCCTGTAGCGCGTTGCGCGGGGATGGAAGGATTGCGCCCTTCGGGTCGGTCACCGGGGCGCGGCTTCAGGGCACGTTGGAATGGCTGAACGCGCGGCCCGGGGCCGCGCGCAAATGGTGGCGGCGGAGTATCGCCTTGGCCGAGACGCTGACCGCGCGCTATGGAGCTCGGGCTGAGTCATTTGGAAAGGGGCCGGCGGCTGGAGGATGGTGAGGATCTCCGGCGCGCCGAGCAGATCCTTGGGCAGATCGGGGCCAAGCCGGATCACGAACGCGCCCGGCGACTGTTAGTCACCACCAGGGAGCAAACGCTCGTTCACTCGTAGATCCAGGGGGCGGTCTCGATCGCCTGGAACTCCCCGCTCGCGAAGCACCCCCGGATGATCGCGCCGACCGTCGCCCGGTCGGGCATCTGGGCGAGGAGCGCGGCCCAGGTGGACGCCTCGGCCGTGCTCGGGGTGCGCAGGACCATCTGTCGGTAGAGGTTGACGACGACGTTGTCGAGCGGCGCCGCCGCGACGTGGACGGGCGAAAGGAGCGCGCCGAGCAGCACAAAGAGCCCGACCGCGCGACGGAGGCGTCGTCGGCCCAACGTCGACACGCCGCGCCCGTCATCATCCCCATTCGAGCCCCAATCTGTCCGGCCTCCGCTTCTCTGTCGAGCCGGCCGGTAGCGTCGACCATGCACCGGGAATCTTGTCAAAGGGCAGAGGCGTGGCACCGGCGCGACAAAGTTGACATCGTGAGGCTCAGACCCCACAATCCCTCGCCACTCGAGCCGCTCACCGCTCGAGTCGCGTGCGCCTCTGGGCCGAGAGGAGATCCGGATGCGTCGGACCGGACGGTACTTCTCGACGGGAGCCCTGCTGCTCGTAGTCCTTGTCGCGTGCGCTCCCAGCGCCCAGGCATCCGGCCTGACCGACGAGCCCTTCGGCCTGAAGCTCAATCTTGCGCTCGAACGAGGGTCTGCCTTCACCGACATCGTGGGTCTCGCCGCGTCGGCCGCCTACCCCTACGGGTCCTCGCTGAATCCCGCCGGAGCGGATTTCTTGCGAGACGAAGCGAACATGTTCCGCTTCAGCGGGACGCTGACCGGCGTCCACGTCGCTCTCGGCGGGGGCAGCAGCCTGAGCGCCGGGGCAGTGGGCGGCACGGTGAGGTTCGAGCGGGCGGGCACCCTCGTCGGCGACTACACTTACTTCGATTCCCACGACCTGGCGAGTCACCAGGGGAGACGTCTACAAGCTCCAGGGGCATCGGGTCGCCCTCTGGTACAGCCAGCACGTGTCGTCGGCAGTCGTCCTCGGTGGTCGGCTCGACTTCGCGCAGTCCACCTTGAAGGTCCATTCGACGCGGGCGCTCGATCTGCTCGGCCTGGGCGAGTTCGAAGACTTCCCGGTGCGGACGAAAACCGACACGGTGGGTATCGAGTTCGCCGTGGGCATGCTCGCGTCCCTGACCCAGCACTGGCTGCTCGGCGTGGTCGGCGGGGCCGGGTGGGCGCGGAGCAGCACGTCCGGCACGCTCGACCTTTCGGAGGATTTCGGCGGTCCTCAGCCCGTCTCCTTCCACGACAACACGCGCTCCCTCAACTTCCGGGGCGGCATCGGCTGGCGGCCGTCGGACGCCTTCGGCGCCTACGCCGAGGTGCAGTACCTCCGGTTCCTGAACGTCAGTCACTCCATGGGGAACAATGCCGTCAACATCGTCAGGGGGCGCCTGGGATTCGATGGCTTCCCCGGCCGTTCGTCGCCCTGCGAGCGAGCGGGAACGTGGACAGCGACCGGCAGGTGAGCCCGGGAGTGGGCATCGGGTTCTACCCGATCAAGACTGTCCAGGGCGAGCTTGCCTACGTGTACAACGCCTTCCCGGAAGTCCGGAAGGAGTTCGGGCGGGCTCATCTGATCACCGCGTCCGTTGCCTTCGTGT
>CAVWWD010000008.1:0-1301077 GCA_963758635.1 uncultured Candidatus Rokubacteria bacterium
CGGCCACCGCGGCCAGCGCCCGGGTTTCCTCGAAGAGCACCAGCACGGTCTTGGGCGCGACGGTCTCGTCCGCGAGCGCGACCGCGGGAAGGACGAGCAGCAGCAGGAAGCAGGGGGCGTGGCCCGTGGTCTTCCGAGTTGCGAGCCTCGGGAAGACTGAAGGAAAAGGTCATCCCCCCGTCGTCGCGGTTGCGCCGAGCTTCCAGGGAGCCGCCGTGGGACGCCACGATGGTCTGGCAGATGGACAATCCGAGGCCGATGCCGGTGGGCTTGGTCGTGAAGAAAGGCTGAAGCCCCAGGATCGCCCCGACGTAGTAGCCCACACCCACGAACAGCACCGTGATCACGATGAGTTCTAGGATCGTTGAGTCCTAAGCGCTGATACATCCGCACCAGGCCGCATTGCTCTGCGCTGGCGCGACCGGCACGAACGCTCTAGTGGCTTACCGGTCTTTGATCGAGCCACGGCATCCGTACGACGTGGCCCTCGTAGCTATCGGGCGGCCGGAACAGGCATGATGGCAAAACCGATCGCGATCCCCAGGGCAAGGATCACGGCGGCCAGAATGATGGCAACCGAGGTGTTACCTTTTCTGATCTCCTCCCACTCATCGATGGGAGTTAGCCAGTCAAAAACTTTCAATAGAATCGCCAGGCCACAGGCCATCGATACGGCACCAACAACGCCCCATCCTATGGCGATCAAATAATCTACCCATATACGCGCCATTCGCTCCCCCTTTTCATACAGAGGTGCACTTTACTCAGCCGTCCCGCCCGATCTCCCTTCCTCACGGCGCGATGATAGCGCGCCGGTCGGTGGCGGAGTACTCCTAGATCATTCAGTTCTAGAGACGCCCCACCCGCGCGCTGCGGCGCCGTGACCATGCCGGTCTGCGCGTCGCGCCCGGCCGGTCCGCGTGACCGCCGGGATCCGTCAGCGCGGGGTCGGGGCTCCGCGCAGGTCCTGCTGCAGGCGGTCCATGCTCGACTGTGACACGCGGATCAGGCCCGTCCGCGGGCTGTCGAGGTCCGCGATGAATCCCATGGCGACGGCGATCATGACCGGGAGATGAGCATGGCGAGCCAGTAGCGCCGGCGCACCGTGGCGCCGACGACGATGCATGCCAGCGTCGCGATCAGGACGAGCATGATCCACACCGGGAGCGGGACGCGGTTCTCGAGCGCGGCCAGCCGCTTCTCGCTGAGATCGATGGTCCCGTTCGACGATTGGAGGAAGAGCGACGTGATCGGATCGCGCGCCTCCCGCGCGAGCGCGACGCTATGTCGCCAGAGCTGGTCCTGCAGCTCCTTCGTGCGGAGGACGGCGCGCTGGAGCCTGGCGTCGTCGTACGCCGACCGCCCGTACTCCAGACGGACGTCCACGTACTCCCGCAGGATGGCGCGGATCGGCTCGGAGAACGCCGGCGGCAGCATCCGGGCGCGGAGGTCGGTGGTGCCGACGGAGTTCGCCTCGTCGACCATGAGCTCCCGGCGCACGTTGAAACGGTCCACCGCCATGGGGAGCGTGAAGGCGATGAGGAGGCTCAGCAGGAGGCCCACCGCCGCCGCGGCGGCGGCGACGATCTGCTCGTGGACCCGGTCGTCAGTGTCTGCCGTGGTGCGCCGCCGGAGCCAGTAGCCGGCGTGCGACATCCCGGTCATCAGCACGACCACGAGGGCGAAGAAGGTCCACGGATGGTCGATCTGGTAGTTCATGCGTGGGATCCCCTCATCGTGAGGGCGTCGAGGCCCGTGGGCTGGTGGCGGTCAAGGGACGGGCAGGCCGGGGAGCTGCGCCATGAGGATCGCGAGGGCGCGCGCCGCGTCCGCCGGCCGCAGGCCCTGGGCCGGGTGCGTCTGGACGAGGGAGGGGCGCAGCCGGCCCATGTCGAGGTGATCGTCGATGATCACGTAGCCGGCCACGGGATGCGCGTCGAGCCAGGCCGCGATCTCGTCGCCGCGCTCGGCCCCGGGCGGGCCCGCCGGTGTCTTGTCGACGACGCGGCCGGTGAGCCCCTCCGCGCGCAGCAGCTCGTGCAGCTCGGCGACGGTCTTGCCGTGCCGGTGCGTGGACGACACGACCACGTCGGCGCCCGAGGCGGCGACGATCTCGTTCAGCACGTCCATGCACGCGGGCTCGATGTCGCCGTAGCGGTCCCAGCGCCGGATCGGCGCCAGCACGCCGTCGATGTCGAGGAAGATCACCCGTCGCGTCATGGTCCCGAGCGCGGATGATACGCGAAGCTGCTATGCCTTCGCCTTCTCGCACACCTCGCAGAACGGAGTGCCGTTCCGGCCGGCTTTCTCGAGCACGGCCGCCTGTTGAATGGCGTCGACCGTCTCGAGCGTGTCGCTCGCGGGCGCCGGGGGGGCCGGCGCCGGCGCCGGCCGCGGCAGATACTCGGACGGAGTCAACCCGGTGGCCATCGGCCGGGGCCCCGGGGTCCCGCCGCGGCGATCGGGCACCGACACGAGCAGACACACCTCTCGCCGCTCCACCATCGCGGCGACACGCTGCACGATCTGTTCGTCGCTCAACCGCGCGGCCATGATGTCATCCACGCCGGCCGCGCGCCGCAGCGTCGCGATCGCCCCCCCACGGGACAGGTATCCGCGCAACCGATACGCCATTGCGCCCCGGGCCTCGATGCCCAGGCAGCGGAGGCTACCGACGCCACCGCGGGGGACGGCGCCGCCGGCCGTCTGGAGCGGACACCGGCCGGCGGGCTCGCCGCAGCGGCGAAGCTCCACGATGTGGAATGGGTCGGACGGCAACAAACTCACGGAACTGAGACGCCCGCCTTCGGCGCGGGTAACGGCCGCGTCTGGCTCACGAGGCGGGTCCCGTCGAACCGGAACTCGATCAAGGTCTCCCCCCCGGGCCCCTCGGTCAGGTAGCTCACGACCGGCCCGAAGACCTGCGCCAGCTCGTCGCGGCGGCACGTCGGCAGGTACACGCGGAGCACCCGCGGGTCGTAGAAGCGAAAGAGCAGCTCGCGCCCTTCCTCGTCACGCACCTTGAGGAATCGGCGCAGGTGCCGGCGCAGCCCCGTCGAGTCGTGGATCTTGACGAACACGCCCCAGCTGCGACCCCAGCCCTCGTCGAGTAACCGATCCACCAGGGGGTGGCGGGGCAACAGCTCGACCATGTGGGGCGCGGCCAGCTCCAGACGGCGTGGCAGGCGGCCGCTGTACAGGCAGAGGAACTCGAGCCTCGATTGGAACAGCGCCTGATAGATCCGGGAGTCGCGTGCCAGATCCAGCAACGCCCAGACGCTCGGGGGATTGCGGACGTCCGACGGCCACAGCGCCGCTGTGATGCTGTCTCGTGTCCTGGTGTCCATCTGAGATCAGTCCGCCCCCTGCGCGCCCGCCGCGGCCAAGTGGTGCGCATCCTAAGCGAGCACCCCTGTTGTGGTCAACCGCCGCCGGCATCGATGTTGGTGACAAGTGAAATGTCCGCTTGGTCTTGACACGTGATCTGTCCGGCCAAGGGAGTCGTCGCCCGGGTCCCACGGTCACGAGGGCGGCAGCCGTGGGGCGAGGATGCCGAACGCGCTGGGGCTCGACCCCCACCTGTGCGGGCTGCGCGCGCGCCCGTCCGTTCAGCGGGATTCCCCTGGCACCAGCCAGGGCTCGGGAGGCGGGTCGGCAGACTCGCGCTCGACCTCGCTGGTGCGGTCGCGGTATTTCAGCACAGAGTACTTCACCCCTGCGCCGTCGGTGACGACGAGGAGCGTCTCGGGCCAGTTCCGCGCGAAGGGCAGCTCGCGATAGACGAGCAGCAAACCGCCAAAGGACCGCTGCGTCCACGTGGCCAGATCGGGTTTCTCGGGCATACGCAGCAGCTCCGCCGCCAGCTCGGCGGCGGCCTCCACGACCGGCCGGTCGAGGCGGCTGGGGGGGCTGGCCTGCAGCCGGGTGAGCAGGTGCACACGGCGCCGTGTCACCACAGCCTGGAGCGCCCGGCCGTGGATCGCCCACGCGCCGATGCACGCGTCCTCGCCATCGAGCGCCCTGGGCACGGCGAACAGGTGATCGGACAGCGGATCGGGCAGCCACCGCGGCTGGCACACGGTGCGTAGCCAGTCGACGACGGTGGCCAGGGGCGCTGGACGGTCGCGTGCGGCAGCGCGCGCCGCTGGAGCGCCTCCGCGTCGGGGAGGACGAGGCCCTCCCCCACCGTCCTGCCCATCCGCGTGCGGGCCTCGCCCGGGGAGAGGCGGAGCACGGGCGCGAGCAGGCGCTGCAGCTGTGCCGTGTCGAGCGGGGGTCTGGACGCCATGCGGTCGTCGCGCTTCCGCGCTACACCGTGGGGACCTGCTTGCCGTTGTCGCGGATCTTCACGTAGTCACCGATGTCGTAGTGCGTACCGTCCACGTCCCACGCGTGATAATCGTCGGTGACAGTGTTCTTGGCGATCCAGGCCTGGAAGCGCTTGCCGAACCCCGAACGGCTGGTCCCGCTCCACCAGCGCAGCAGCTCGGCAGCGGAGTTGAAGCCCTTGTTGGCCCGGAAGCTCGGAGGGTTCGCGCTCGTGTTGTAGCCGCCGGTGAGGAACTTGCCGGTCGGGGTCAGCATGCACGCCTCGAAGTTCTCCCAAGCCGTGCCCGGCTCCATGAGCTTCAGGGTGGCGACGTAGGTGCGCGGGCCGTCCTTCAGGGAGAACGTCTGCATCTTCGACGAGTCGAAGTTGCCGAGGCAGTAGTAGTCGGTGTCCACGAACGTCGCCGTGGAGCCGTCCGGAAGGCGCTTCGTGTGGGGGAACACCCAGGTGCGACGCGCGAACAGGCCGATCGCGGCCAGCATCGTCTTCGCGATCTGCACGTGCCCGATGCACGAGCAATCATTCCACGTCGCCGAGTTCCGCACCAGCGCCAGCCACTGGTCGATCACGGGCAACGGGGTGCCCGTGGCGGTGCCGTCGGTGGTCATGTGCTCGTCGTGCCCGGCGTCGAAGTACGGCGGCGCCCCCGGCGTGTCGTTGAGGCCCTTGTGCAGGTTCCAGTAGAGGTCCACGAGATTCGCCGTCGACGTCACGACATGGCGCAGGTCCTTGCCGCCCACGAGCGTCATGAGATGGTCTAAGCGCTTCTGGGTGCCGGTCAGGGTGCCGTCGTCCCAGGGGAGCACCAGCCCGGTGGCCGCCGCCACTGCGGAATCGAACTCCGGGTCGAGGGGCGGCCCGTACACCGCGTAGATCCGGTGGCGGCTGCGCTGCGGCCCCTTGAAGCGCACCGCGGCGCCGGTCATCTTCCAGTTCAGGACGAGGGCGTAGCGGCCGACTTCGTCGGGCATGGCCCCCGTGGTCTGGATGTTCACCCAGAGCTCGGCGGCATTCGCCGGATAGGTGAAGCTGGCACTGCCCGGCTTGAGGTGCGTGGTCGAGCCGTCCAGGGTAGGAGTGACCTTCAGGGTGCCCTTCACATCCTTCTTCGTCTTCGCGACGAGCTTGACGGCCATGGCCACGGGTTCCTTGCGCGTGAAGCAGGCGCGCAGGTTGTTCTTGCGCCCGTCCACCCACTCCGGGGCGGTGATCTTGGATCCCCGGGCCCAGAATTGCAGATCGCCGGGCGCGTCGGGGTGGGTGTTGGAGTTGAAGTAGATGTAGCGGACCTCGGTGCTGCCGTGCTTGGTGGTGGCGAAGTGGATCTCGGTGACCTTGATCGGCGTCCGTCGCACCGAGACCACGGGGGCGGCGCCACCGTGTGCACCCTTCAGGGGCTTGCCCACCTTGAAGGTCATGCCGCGGCGCCCGCCTGGAGGTCGTCCTGCTCGTCGGGGTCGTCGGGGTAGGGGTCGTCCTCGCCGGGGGCGGCGACCTCCTCCGTGTCCTCCTCGTCGGGAGCGGCCGGGGACAGCCCGGCCAGCTCGTCGTATGGCACGTTCGAGAAGAGCACGACGGACGGCTCGCCCTCGCCGGGGAAGGCCTCGAGGGTATAGCGCGCGTCCCGGCGCAGTCCCGAGTACCGGAGGTCCAGGCTATCGTCGCCGGGCACGTGGTCGTCACGGACCGTCTTGGTCGACCGGTAGCCCCAGTCGGGGCTGGTCAGGACGAAGCGATCATCGTGGGTCGTCGCATCGTCGGGATCGATGTCGACACGCACCCACAGCCGCAGCCCGGGGACGGGCGTGACCCGGAAGGTGTGGGTCTGCTCGGTGGCCAGCCCGTCCTGGGACCACTTTCGAAAGAGGGCCACGATGCCCGGGTTGTCGGCGTCGGCGAAGCGGTAGTTGCCACCCGGCGTCCGCTGGGTGCATCCCACGTCGTCGCGCAGGTGCTCGTTGATCTCGGGCGGAGACGAGGTGCCCCAGTTGAACTCGGCGAGCCGCTGCCAGGTGATCCCGCATCGCCCGGCCAGCGACTCGAGGCTCTCTCCCGACCGCACCTTGTGCAGCTCGATCCGCGCGATGTGGGGCCCGATCGCCGTCAATGGGTGCGGCGGTGGGAGCGCCGGTGGTGGGCGGGCTTGCCCCACCCGCACCCCCCGAACCGGGCGGCCCCGATGGGGAGGCCGCCGACGGGCCACCGCTTCCGCCGCCTCCCCCCCCGGGCGCTCCCGACGGAGATCCCGGCGAGGAGCCACCGCTAGCTCCGCCCGCGGGCGCCGCCGCGCTGCCCGCGCCCCCGGTACCCGGCGCACCCGATGAAGGCCCCGTCGCAGGACCGCCGCCCGCGCCGCCCCCGGAGGGCGGGGGTACGACGAGCCCTCCCAGGTTGTAGGTGGTCGGCAGGGTGGCTCCGGTGAGGTCGCTGGTCACCGAGCAGGTCCCGGGCTCGATGCCGTCGATCTCCACCATGCCCTTGGCGTTCGTGGTGTGTGGCCCCACGGAGCCATCGGGCAGGGTGATGGTGAGCGGGATCCCCTGGATGGGGCGATCCGACTCGTCGTCGATGACGCAAAACTTCACCCAACTCTTCCGGCACGGCTCGGTCACTCCGCCGGCTGGCGTGCCGGAGCCAGCGGGAGACTCGGTCTCGCCGCCGCTGGCGACGTAGAGGTCCGCCCATTCCCGTCGCAGGGAAGCCTGCTGCGGATCCTCGGGGTCGAGCGGCTGGCGCACCCCGTCCCGCACCAGCTCGGGATGGTTCGCGTAGAACTGGTCGGCGGCGGCGGCCGTCGCTGTCCGATCCAGGGGCCGCCTGAGCCGGCTCACCGGGCGGCCCAGCCGGCGACGAGATCGTAGCTGTCGAGGCGGTCCATCTTCTCGGTCCCGCTGAGGTCCGACCTCCGCAAGACCTCGCCCGCCCATGGTATCCGCGGGTCACTGTCGAAGCTTCGCCCGTACATGGCAACGAACTCCAGGAATCGCCCCACGTCGTATTCCGACTGCACCCCGTACGCCTCCGCTCGGCCGATGCCGTGCTGGATCAGCGCCCGCAGACCGTCCGCGTCGAGGTCACGACAGGCCGCGGGGAAGCGGTTGCGCAGGTGCAGGCCGAGGCGCTGCTCGAGCTGGAGCCGGGCCCAACCCTCCAGCGCTTCGATCTGCGCTCGCCGGATGATCAGCATGAGGTGAGTCGACCGCTCCGCTCAGACGCGCTGCAGCTACCTCTGGAACACACCGGCGTGCACGAAGGCCGCGGCGGCGCCGTTGAGCCAGAGGTCCTCTCTGCGGAAGCACACGTCATCGGTGGGCTCGTCCACGGCCGGCACGCTGTGCACGACCAGCCCGGCACGCTCGGCCCGGAGAGCGGGAACGGCCTGCTGGCCTCCTGCTCCACCTCGTCTCACCTCACGAGCCCCTTCCCGACGCAGAGCGTGGCGAGGCCGGCCAGGGAACGCTCGTAGTAGCCCGCTGTGAGGGAGTGGCGCGGCTTCACGGCCAGCGCCGGCAGCGCGTTTACGCGCTTCTCCCACGAAGAGTGGAAGACCGTAGCCTTCGGCGAGTGGCGGATCTGCCCGAATCACTGCCGGCCGCCCAGATCGTGCATGCCGTCCAAGCTCGGCGTCCGGCGGGCGAGCGACAGCGTCCTTCGATGAGGAGCGGAGCGAAGGCAACATGACCGCCTGCACGCCCTCGCTCCCCCTTCCCCGCGCCCCCGTTCCCAGGCCTTCACGCCCCAGCCCCGCACGCCGTGGAGCCGTAGGCACAGCGCACATGAGCCCGCAGTCTCGCCCGCCGCGCCCGCCCGGCCGTGAGCGGAATGCTAGGCGCGCACCGCGCTGCCGTCAAGCGCCAAATGCCGCGTGTGTAGGGAGCACATGATCTGTCCGCTCCAGAGAGCAAATGAAATGTCCGCTTTTCGGGTGGGAGTCATCGACGACGCCGCCAAGCGGCTGCTCTACGCCCAGCTCTGGCCGGCCGAGAGCACCCTGGCCGTCTGAACGCGTTGCACGGCGTCTTCCAAACGTACGGTCTGCCGATCGCCCTGTACACCAACCGCGCCGGGGGCTCCCCGACGAGTTTGATGCCACGGCGTAGGCGACCGAGCCGGGGCCGGCGCATGGCGCGTCGCTCGTCGCGGTGGGCCCGGCGTCGTAGGCGGCCCAACTGGGCGAGGGCCCGGTCCTCCAGACGGCTCAACAGGCGCACCACCCGCCGCGCCTCCTGGCCATTTGGCATAATCGAGCGCCATGCTCGAGATGGCTGGAGTCGTCAAGGGCTTCGGGAGCCTGCGCGCCGTCGACGGGATTGACCTCGCCATCGACGCGGGAACGATCACCGGGCTCATCGGCCCCAACGGCGCCGGAAAGCGGCTAGGGTCGATCTCCGGAGGACGCCCATCGCCACCGATCGCGTGCACCTGAGCGTGACCGAGGCGCGCGAGCTGTCCGAGCGCGCCATGCGCGGCATCGGCTACGACGCGGAGGACGCGCGCATCCTGGCCGACCACGCCATCGACGCGGCGCTCTGCGGCTACGAGTACTCCGGCCTGCCGAAGCTCCTGAACGTGGCCGAGCATCCGCGCTTCCGGGCGCCGCGCCGCCCTCTGCGCCTCGTGCGGGAGACGGCGGTCTCGGCGCTCTTCGACGGCGGCAACCAGAGCGGCATGATCGGGATGTACCACGCGGCGCGCGAGGCCATCGCGCGGGCCCGGCCGCACGGGCTGGCCATCGTCGGCGTCAACGACCTCTGGATGAGCGGGCGGAGCGCGTACTACGTCGAGATGGTCGCGCGCGCGGGCCTCGTCGGGATCCACACCGTGGCGGCGCCCTCGATGGTCGCGCCGCTGGGCGGCGCCGCGCCCGCGCTCGGCACCAATCCCATCGCCTTCGGGTTCCCGCTCCCGGGCGACCCGCTGGTGATCGACCTCGGCACCTCGGCGTTCATGGGCACCGACCTGCAGTTCCGGCAGCGTCTCGGGATCCCGCTGCCCGAGGGCGTCGCGCTGGACGAGCACGGCCGGCCCACCACGGACGCGGCCGCCGCGCGACGCGGGGCGCTCCTGCCGTTCGGCGGCCACAAGGGCTACGCGCTGGCGCTCGCCATGCACGCGCTCGGCGTGCTCTGCGGCGGGGCGGCCGGGGCGCAGGGCGGGTACGTGCTCATCGCGTTCGCGCCGGACCTCTTCGTGCCGCTCGAGGAGTACCGCCGGGCGCTGGCCGCCGAGATCGCGACGATCAAGGCCACGCCCCGGCAGGAGGGCGTGAGCGAGATCCGCATCCCGGGCGAGCGCGCGTACGGGGAGCGGGCGAGGCTCGCGCGCGAGGGCATCTCGATCGACCGGCGCATCCATGACGCGCTGGTTCGGCTCGCCGGGGGATAGGGCGGCGCGCCGGGCCGTTCTTGACTCGCTCGCGGCCAGGACGCATCCTGCCCTTCAGGCTGTGCGCGGCTCTGGAAGAGGCCCGCTTGGTAGCGGCGGGCGGGTAGCGGCGGGCGCCAGCTCCGTGCGTAACTGTCGGGCCCGGGCGCGCTCACCAGGGGCGCTGCGTCCGGTAGACGCTGGCAAGGGCCGAACGATGCCGCATGTGTTCCTCTCGTACGTCCGCGAGGACCACCACGCCGTGCGCCGCATGGCGCACGAGCTCAAGCAGGCCGGCATCGACGTGTGGCTCGACCGCGAGCAGATTCGCCCCGGGGCTCTGTGGGCCGACGCGATCAGGGAAGCGATCGAAGCCGGCGCCATGTTCGTCGCTTGCTTCTCCAGGGCCTACGGCGAGCGCGACCACTCCTATATGGACGAGGAGCTGGCGATCGCGACGGAGGTGCTCGGCCGCCGATCGGCCGATCGCAAGTGGTTCATCCCCGTCCTGCTTGCAGGCGGCCGGATCCCGGACAAGAGGATCGGCGAGCGCGGTAGCTTGAGCGACATCCAGTGGATCAGTCTGGACGAGGACTGGCAAGAGGGAATGAACGGCCTCGTGGACATGGTTCTCGGCCAGATCATGCCCGACGAGGTGGGCTCGGACTCGGAGAAGCGCGAGAGGCAGCGACTGTGGAAGCGTGCCGACCGGATGGCGGCGCAGCTGGCCGATCTCCTCTCCTCGACCGAGGATCGACGTCACGCGGCGGCGGCGCTCGAGCCGCTCTGCGCGCGAACGATGAGGCCGCTGGCCGAGCTCGAGGGGGCGCTGATGGACGAGGACGAAACGGTGCGGAGCACGTCGATGCGCTGCCTCGTCGCGATGGGGTCGAACGCAGCCGAGGCCCTCGTGCGAGCGATCGAAAGCCCGCACCCGCCGATCCGCGACGCGGCGCTGGAGGGCCTGCGCGCGATGGGACCCGACGCCAGCGGCGTGATCGCGCCCCTGATCGAGGCACTGCGGATCATCCCCGAGGAGACCGAGCCTCTGGCCGTGAGCCATGTGCTCGGCGCGATCGGCGAGGCCGCAGTGCCGGCTCTCCTCGACGCCATGGAGGGTCGCGATCCGGCCGTGGTCCCGGGCGCCGCCCGAGCGCTTTGCCGGATGGCCCCGCCGGCAGCGCCGAGCGTCCCACGGGCCAAGGGCTGGCTGGGAGACGCGGATGAGACCCTCCGCGCGGCGGCCATCAGTGTCGTCGTGCACCAGATCGAGAACTCGGAGGAAGTCGACTGGGGAGATGTGGTCGTGCCTCTCGCGGAGGCGCTCCGGACGCACCGGACGTCGCACGCGTTTCGGGCTTTCATGAAGCTCGGGCCGGCGGCGTCGGCGGCAATCCCCACCCTGATCCAGGTGCTGCGCGAGCCCGTGGATGACCCGATCCGCTTTGGAAACAGCCACGATCTCGCCGAGAAGGCGCTCTCCTACATCGGACCCGCGTCCGTGCCCGCGCTCATGGAGCTGATCCGACACCGGCAGGAGCCCGGCGAGCATCCGGAGGCTTGGTTTGCGAATCTGAAGGCGCGCTACGACGGGCTTTGGGCGTTGGAGCGCATCCTGTGGAATCACGATCACCAGGAAGGCGTCACGTTCTTGCAGAAACTCGCGGCGGAGCCTCGCGAGCACATCTGGCTCAGGGCCAAGGCCGCGGCCTTCGTCTCCGGGCAGGTGGGGCAGTCGCCGGCGCTGATGGCGGTCCTCGCCAACGCGATCTGGCCGTCCAGGACCAGGTGGGATCAGGTCTCGAGGGACGCGATACAAGCCCTCGCCGAGTACCGCGACCACGCGGAGGAGATCTCGAAGACGCTCGTGAAGCTCCTGCGGTCCGACGCCTCCGTCTACGTCAAGGAGGCCGCGGTGGAAGCGCTCGGCGAGATCGGCGCGCCGATCGATCTCGTGAAGCCGGTGCTGGAGGAGATCGGCGGCGACGGCGAGTCGGGACTCCGCGGTGCGGCGCAGAAGGTGCTCGAGAGGCTGGCCGGCGGTGACGGCCAGGGGTCGACTGACTCGTCGAACCGCGCTACGCCGGCGTAGCGCGTCCGGCTCCGCAACCGATCGCCTCTTGCCATCAGGTGCGTACCCACCTCGCGCACAACAAGGACGTACCCGACCTCAGGCCGATCGAGCTCCCTCCGACAGGGAAGATCGTGCAGCTTCCCGAAGGCGGGAGGGCGTCCAGGCCCGTGGGCTGGTCGCGGTCATGGGACGGGCAGGCCAGGGAGCTGCGCCATGAGGATCGCGAGGGCGCGCGCCGCGTCGGCCGGCCGCAGGCCCTGGGCCGGGTGCGTCTGGACGAGGGAGGGACGCAGCCGGCCCATGTCGAGGTGATCGTCGATGATCACGTAGCCGGCCACGGGATGCGCGTCGAGCCAGGCCGCGATCTCGTCCCCGCGCTCGGCCCCGGGCGGGCCCGCCGGTGTCTTGTCGACGACGCGGCCGGTGAGCCCCTCCGCGCGCAGAAGCGCGTGCAGCTCGGCGACGGTCTTGCCGTGCCGGTGCGTGGACGACACGACCACGTCGGCGCCGGAGGCGGCGACGATCTCGTTCAGCACCTCCATGCACGCGGGCTCGATGTCGCCGTAGCGGTCCCAGCGCCGGAACTTCACCGACTTCGGCGTGCACAATACCGGCGTCGCGCAGAGCGAGTACGACGCGATTCACGGCCGCGGCGCGTTCAACGACCTCTGGATGAGCGGGCGGAGCGCGTACTACGTCGAGATGGTCGCGCGCGCCGGCCTCGTCGGGATCCACACCGTGGCGGCGCCCCCGATGGTCGCGCCGCCGGGCGGCGCCGCGCCCGCGCTCGGCACCAATCCCATCGCCTTCGGGTTCCCGCTCCCGGGCGACCCGCTGGTGATCGACCTCGGCACCTCGGCGTTCATGGGCACCGACCTCCAGTTCCGGCAGCGTCTCGGGATCCCGCTGCCCGAGGGCGTCGCGCTGGACGAGCACGGCCGGCCCACCACGGACGCGGGCGCGGCGCGACGCGGGGCGCTCCTGCCGTTCGGCGGCCACAAGGGCTATGCGCTGGCGCTCGCCATGCACGCGCTCGGCGTGCTCTGCGGCGGGGCGGCCGGGGCGCAGGGCGGCTACGTGCTCATCGCGTTCGCGCCGGACCTCTTCGTGCCGCTCGAGGAGTACCGCCGGGCGCTGGCCGCCGAGATCGCGACGATCAAGGCCACGCCCCGGCAGGAGGGCGTGAGCGAGATCCGCATCCCGGGCGAGCGCGCGTACGGGGAGCGGGCGCGCCTCGCGCGCGAGGGCATCTCGATCGACCGGCGCATCCACGACGCGCTGGTCCGGCTCGCCGAGGGAGCGGGCGGCGCGCGGAGCGACGGGCCGCGCCGTTCTTGACTCGGTCGCAGCCAGGACGCATGCTGACCCGCGAGGATGTGAATCAACGACGACAGGGCATCGCGCGTGGACGCAGAGTCGCAGCTTGGCCCGCACGGTGAGGTCAAGATCCGCATTGCTTCACAACATGTTCAGGAGGAACTCCCATGGAGCCGAACGTCTCGCGGATCGACGCCACGCTGGGCGCGGTGGTCACCGGTCTCTCCCTGGCCCGGATGGACGCGCCGACCTGGAAGGTGGTGGAGCAGGCCTTCCACGATCACGCCGTCCTGGTGTTCCCCGGGCAGGACCTGACGGAAGCGGAGCAGATCGCGTTCGCGAACCGCTTCGGCGACATCGAGCTGCTCGCGGCGGATCCCGAGCAAAAGGCCGTCGCGATCAGCAACCAGAAGCCCGACGGGACGGTCATGGCCCCGGACGAGCATCGGTTCAAGTCGCTCCGGGGCAACGAGGGCTGGCACACCGACAGCTCCTACATGCCGCTGGCCGCGAAGGCGTCGGTGCTCTCGGCGCAGGTGGTGCCCCCGGTGGGCGGCGAGACCGAGTGGGCCGACATGCGCGCCGCGTACGACGCGCTCGATGAGGCCACGCGCCGGCGCATCGCCGGGCTCAGCGCCCATCACTCGCTCTATCACTCGCAGGCCGCGATCGGTCACGTCGTCACGACGGGCGCCGGCTACGGATTTCACGCCAAGGGGGCGCCGCTCCGCCCGCTCGTGAAGGTGCACCCCGTCACCGGCCGCCCCGCGCTCTACATCGGCCGGCACGCCTACGGCATCCCGGGCCTCCCCGAGGCGGAGTCGGAGAAGCTCCTCGCCGACCTCGTGGACTTCGCCTGCCGGCCGCCGCGGACGTACGCCCACCGCTGGCGGCCGGGCGACGTGGTGATCTGGGACAACCGCTGCGTGCTGCATCGCGCGCGGCCCTACGACTACGGCCAGGTCCGGGTGATGCGTCACACGCGCGTCGCGGGCGATCCGGCCACCGAGCTCGCCGGGACGGACCGGGACGCGCGCGCCGAGGCGTACGAGCCCTCCACCTCGAACCGATAGGGCGGTCGAGGCGGCTCGCCGGTGAGGGCGCTACCGGCCGGCGAGGGCGCGGTTCTCAGGCATAATCGAGCGCCATGCTCGAGATGTCCGGAGTCGTCAAGGGCTTCGGGAGCCTGCGCGCCGTCGACGGTATCGACCTCGCCATCGATGCGGGAACGATCACCGGGCTCATCGGCCCGAACGGCGCCGGCAAGACGACGCTCTTCAACCTGATCGCGGGCGCCCTCGCCCCCGAGGCGGGCGCGATCCGGTTCATGGGGGAGCGCATCGACCGGCTCACGCCGGATCGCATCTTCGCGCGGGGGCTCGCCCGGACGTTCCAGGTGCCGCGCCCGTTTCCCCAGATGACCGTGCTCGAGAACGTCATGCTCGCGCCGCGCCCCCAGGCCGGCGAGCGGTTCTGGAACAACTGGCTGCGCGCCGGGCGCGTGCGGCGCGAGGAGATGCTTACCCGCGAGCGCGCCCTGGAGGTGCTCGAGCTCTGCGACCTCGCCGACAAGGCCGGCGAGCTCGCCGGACGCCTCTCGGGCGGGCAGCAGAAGCTCCTCGAGCTGGCGCGCGTGCTCGTCGCGGAGCCCCGGCTCATCCTGCTCGACGAGCCCGCGGCCGGCGTCAACCCCGTGCTGCTGGAGACCCTGGTGGATCGCATCGTGCGGCTCAACCGGCGCGGCGTCACGTTCCTGGTCATCGAGCACAACCTCGACCTCGTCATGGCCGTGTGCCGGCCGATCGCGGTCATGGCGCAGGGCAAGCTGATCTACCACGGGGATGCCGCCGGGGTGCGGCGGGACCGTCGCGTCCTCGACGCGTACCTGGGGGACATGCCGGCGTGAGCGAGCGCCGGCTGGTGGTGGAGGACCTCGTCGCCGGCTACGTCCGCGGGCTCCCGGTGGTGCACGGGATCTCGCTCGAGGTCGATCGCGGCGAGATCGTCACGCTGATCGGGCCCAACGGCGCGGGCAAGAGCACGCTCCTCAAGGCCGTCGCGGGGCTCGTCGCCATCGAGGGCGGGCGCGTGCGGCTCGACGGCCGGGACGTGACGGGGCTGCCCGCCCACCAGGCGGTGTCGGCGGGGATCGGGTACGTGCCGCAGACCGGCAACGTGTTCACCACGCTGACCGTTCACGAGAACCTCCGGGTCGGCGCGCACGTGGTGCGCGGCCCCGTGCAGGAGCGGCTCGACCGCGCGTACGCGCTGTTCGCGCCCCTCGCGGCGCGGCGCGCGCTGCGGGCCCGCGCGCTGTCCGGCGGCGAGCGGCAGATGCTCGCGATCGCGCGCGCCCTGATGACCGACCCCACCCTCCTCATGCTCGACGAGCCGACGGCGGGCCTGGCGCCCCGCGTGGTGGACGACGTGTTCCGCCGGCTGCGCGGGCTCGCGGAGGCGGGGATCGCCGTGCTGATGGTGGAGCAGAACGCGCGGGCCGCGCTCGCCGTGTCCGACCGCGGCTACGTGCTGACCGAGGGCCGCACCCGGTTCGCGGGGCCGGCGCGCGCGCTGCTGGACGAGCCACGGGTGGCCGAGGCGTACCTGGGGAGCCGTCGCGCCGGCGCATGATCGCCCAGGCGTTCGCCGACGGCATCCTGACCGGCGCCATCATCGCGCTCGGCGCCATCGGGGTGACCTTCACGCTCGGGATCATGCGCTTCGCGAACTTCGCGCACTCCGAGCTGCTCACGTGGGGCGCCTACATCGCCCTGATCGTGGTCGGGTTCACCGGCCCCGGCCGGCCCACCGGGCCGCTGTCCTTCGGCTGGCCGCTGATCGCCGCCGCGGTGGTCGCCGCCGTCCTCACCGGGCTCGCCGCGTGGGCGGTGGACGCGCTCGTGTTCCGGCGGCTCCGGCGCCGGGGCGCGCTCCCGCTCACGATGGTCTTCGCCGCGTTCGGGGCCGCCCTCGTCATGCGCCATCTCGTCGTCCTCGTGTGGGGGCACGACTCGCACTACTACACGCGCGAGCTGCAGATGGCGGTGGAGGTGCTGCCCGGGGTGCGCATGCTGCCCGACCAGATCTTCATCGTGGGCCTGGCCCTGGCCGCCATGGTCGGCCTGCACGCGTTCCTCGCCTGGAGCCGGACCGGGATCGCCATGCGGGCGATGGCGGAGAGCCCGGCGCTCGCCCAGGTGTGCGGGGTCGAGGTCGAGGCGGTGGTCCGGCTCACGTGGATCATCTCGGGGGCGCTGGCCGCGTTCGCCGGCGTGTTCACCGGGCTGACGCCGCAGATCCATCCCGAGATCGGCTTCAACCTGCTGCTGTCCCTGTTCGCGGCGGCGATCCTCGGCGGCACCGGCAGCCTCGCCGGGGCCGTCGCCGGCGGCTTCGCGGTGGGGCTCGCCGAGAATCTGGCGCTGCTCGTGATCAGCCCCGGCTACAAGGGGGCCATGCCGTTCCTGCTGCTCCTGGGCATCCTGCTCGTGCGCCCGCAGGGCATCTTCGGCGACCGCGCGTAATGCTGTCGTACCTGGTCTTCTTCGCGTGCGTCGTGCTGGTCTTCGGCGTGCTCACGCTCGCGCTGAACCTCCAGTGGGGGTTCACCGGGCTCTTCAACGCCGGGGTCGCGGGGTTCTACGCGATCGGCGCCTACACCCACGCGATCCTCACCGCGGCGCCGCAGGCCGCGTACGCCGGGAACTTCGGCCTGCCGTGGCCGGTGGGAGTGCTGGGCGCCATGGCCGCGACGGCGCTCGCGGGCGTTCCTGATCGGCCTCGTCACGATCCGGCTGCGCGGCGACTACCTCGCCATCGCCACCTTCGGCGTGGCGGTGTCCATCCAGCTCGTCACCCTGAACTGGGAGCGGCTGACCGGGGGCTCCCAGGGGCTCACGCGGATCGGCCGGCCGCTCGCGTCGCTCTTCGAGACGCCGTTCGGCTTCAACCTCTGGTTCCTCGGCCTGATGATCGTGGTCACGGCCGCGGTCTACTGGGCGCTCGACCGCGTGCTGCGGTCGCCGTGGGGCCGCGTGCTGAAGGCCATCCGCGAGGACGAGACGGCCGCGGTGGCGCTCGGCAAGAGCGCGCGGCGCTTCCGGCTCGAGGCGTTCGTGCTGGGCTCGACCCTCATGGGGCTCGCGGGGGCGCTCTACGTGAGCTTCATCGGCTTCGTCAGCCCGTTCGACTTCCTGCCGATCCTGACCTTCCAGGTCTGGGCCATGCTGATCGTGGGCGGCAGCGGCAATAACCGCGGCGCGCTGCTCGGCGCGCTCGTGGTGTGGGCCATCTGGGCGGGCTCGGGCGTGGCGGTGACCAAGCTGGTGCCGCCGAGCCACGCCGCGCAGGGCGCGGCGATCCAGGTCATCCTCATCGGCGGGCTCCTGATGCTCGTGCTACTCTTTCGCCCGCGCGGGCTGATCGGCGAGGCCGCGGTGGTCTCGCGCCACGTCGACGGATAGGCGCGCCCGCGCCGCCGACCGGAGAACGGAGGAGCGACGACATGACTCGATGGGAACGAGGCGCGATCGTGTGTGCGGCGGCCATCGCCGCGGCCGTCCTGGGCGCGGGGCCGGCGTCCGCGCAGAGCTGCCCGGTGAAGATCGGGGGCGTGCTGCCGCTGACCGGGTCCATGGCGCCGATCACCAAGAAGATCGCGCAGGCCGCGGAGCTGGCGATCGAGCACGTGAACCAGGGCGGCGGCGTCAAGGGATGCCCGGTGCAGTTCGTGCTCCGTGACGACCAGGGACAGCCCACGGTCGGCGTGGACGCGGCCAAGTACCTGGTGGAGGTGGAGAAGGTCGCCGCGTTCACGGGCACGATCTCCTCGGGCATCACCGGCCCGATCATCGCCTCGGTGACCGCGCCCTCGAAGGTGGTGCAGATCACGTGCTGCTCGACGGCCAGCCCCTTCACGCTCGACGGCCGGAGCGGCGGGTACTTCTTCCGCACCATTCCCACCAGCAAGACCCAGGCGTACGCCACGGCGTCGGAGACGGTGCGGCGCGGCCTCAAGAAGACGGTGGTCATCTACGTCAACACCGACTTCGGCACCGACATGCTGCGCTTCTACAAGGTGGCCGTCGCCAAGCTGGGCGGCGAGGTGGTCGCCGAAATCCCGTACAACGACAACCAGCCGAGCTACCGGGCCGAGGTCACCCGCGCGCTCGCCGCCAAGCCCGAGTCGATGCTGCTGATCGGCTTCCCCAAGGACGCGGTCACGATCGTGCGGGAGTGGCTCTCGCTGGGCGGCCCGAAGCAGATCGCGCTGAACAACTCGATGCGCACCATGGACTTCGTCAACGGCGTGGGCGCGAAGTTCGTCGAGGACTTCTTCGGCATGGACAACGCCCAGGTCGCGGGCCCGCACGTGGACGCCTTCAACAAGTCGTTCGAGGAGAAGTTCAAGGCCGACACCAAGGGGCCGGGCGTGCACACGCAGTACGACGCCCTCATGGTGATGGCGCTGGCGATGAACATCGCGACGGACCTGACCGGGCCCTCGATCAAGGACGCGGTGCGCCGCGTGCACGTGCCCGGCGGCGCATCGGTCGGCACGGGGCCGGCCGAGTTCAAGAAGGCGCTCGAGATCATCAAGGCGGGCAAGCCGATCAAGTACTTCGGCGCGACGGGACCGATCGAGTTCGACGCCAACGGCGACGTGACCGGGCCCGCGCTCGTGTGGAAGGTGAAGGACGGCCAGATCGTCACCGACCGGGTCATCTCGATCGAGGACATGCAGGCGCTGTTCAAGCGGGTCGAGAATTGACGTGTCCGCGCTGTCCCACTCCGTCACCGCGGAGTGCGCGGTGCCGGCGCGGCGCGCCTACGCGTTCCTGTCGGACGGGCTCGAGGTCGGCCGCTGGGCGCTGGGCTCGTTCGCGGCCCGCCGGGTCGGGCGGAACCTCTTCCGCGGCCGCTCGCTCTTCGACGGCAGGGAGGTGCTCTACCGGCCGGTGGGCGACGCCGCGCGGCTGATCGTCGACTACCACGTGGGCACGGACGCGCGCGCGCTGTCGCCCCGCGTGATGGCGCGCGTGGTGCCGGGCGAGGCCACGGGCCGGGGCCGTGACTCGTGCCTGGTGACGCTCGTCGCGTGGCGGGACGCGTCGATGACCGACGCGCGCTGGGAGCGCCTGGTCGCCTGCCACGAGGTGGAGATCCGCCTGATCCAGGCGCAGCTCGGACCACGAGGACAACGGTCGACCTCCCCGACCGTCGGGCGCCGGAGGCTCGGCGCAGGCGCCCCGACGGCGACAAGGACATGACCATGATCGACCTCGACCACTGCCGCGCGCTCGACGCGCGCGATCCCCTGCGCGCGGTGCGCGAGCGGTTCGCCCGGCCCGCCGAGGACACCGTGTACCTGGACGGGAACTCGATCGGCGCCATGCCCGCCGACGCGGCGTCGCGGGTCGAGCGCGTGATGCTCGACGGCTGGCGCGACGCGCGGCGCCGCGGCTGGAACCGCTTCGACTGGCTGGAGAAGCCGTGGCGGCTCGGCGAGGGGCTGGCCCACATCCTCGGCGCCGGGACGGGCGACGTGGTGTTCTGCGACAACACCACGATCAACCTCTACAAGATCCTCGGCTACGCCTGGCAGCTCGACCGGACGCGCCCGGTGATCGTCACCGAGGCGTACAACTTCCCCACCGACATGTACGTCGCGGAGGGGCTCGCGCGCTTCGCGGGCGGCGCCGCCGCGGTCCGCCGCATCGACGACCCGGGCGCGCTCGACGCCGCGCTCACCGCGGACGTGGGCGTGCTCTACCTGAGCCACGTGGACTACCGGTCGAGCCGGCGCTGGGACATGGCGCGGGTCAACGAGCTGGCGCGGGCCCGCGGCATCCTCACGCTGTGGGACTGCTCGCACGCGGCGGGCGCGGTGCCCGTGGACCTCGGCGGCGCCGGGTCCGACTTCGCGGTGGGCTGCGGCTACAAGTACCTCTGCGGCGGGCCGGGCGCGCCGGCGTGGCTCTACGCGCATCCGCGGCACCAGGATCGGGCGTGGCCCGTGATCGCCGGCTGGATGGGCCACGCCGACGTGTTCGCGTTCGCGCCGACCTACGAGCCGCTCGCCGGCGTGCGGCGGCACCTGACCGGCACGCCGGGCATCATCGCCAACGAGGCGATGGCCGCCGCGGTGGACATCTGGCGCGACGTGACGCGCGAGGACCTGGCCTGGAAGCACCGCTCGCTCTCCGGGCTGACCATCGCGCTGCTCGAGCAGGAGTGCGAGAAGTTCGGCGTGCGCGTCACGTCGCCGCGGGAGTACGACGAGCAGGGGGGCCACGTCGGCTGGAGCCACCCCGGCGCGGGCTCGGTGTGCGAGGCCCTGCTCGAGCATGGTGTCGTCAGCTCCTTCCGGAAGCCGGACGTGATCCGCTTCGGCATCTCGCCGGTCGCGATCAGCCACGAGGACGTGTGGGTGGCGGTGGAGCGCGTGCGCCACGTGCTGGACACCGAGGTGTGGCGCGAGCCGCGGTTCGCCAAGGTCTCGGTCTGATGCGGGCCCGGCTCGTGAGCCGGTCGTGTCTAGCCTCGTGGCCAGTGGGCAGAGCAAGTTGCGCAGGATCGACGGCTGGCGGAAGATCGCCGGTGTGTTGAGCCAGCGCACGTCGGTGGCGGCGTGATGATCAGGCGCCCTACGCTCGCAGTCGCCCTCGCTCTCGGCTTCCTCGCCGCGCCGCTTGCCGCCGAGGCTCAGCAGGCGGCCAAGGTCGCTCGCATAGGCTGGGTGGGCGGCGGGACCGCTTGCGCCCGCGAGTGCGAGGCCTTCCGCCAAGGACTGCGTGATCTCGGTTATGTCGAGGGCCGCGACGTTGTGATCGAATACCGAGATTACGGGGGGAAGCTCGAGCGGCTCCCCGCTGTCGTGACCGACCTCGTTGCACTCAAGGTTGATGTCATCGTGGTCCAAAACACACCCGCCGCCCTCGCCGCCAAGCAAGCGACCACGACCCTTCCCATCGTCTTCACTTCTGTTGGTGATCCGGTTGGGACCGGACTCGTCACCAGCCTTCGGCGGCCGGGCGGCAATGTCACGGGCTTCTCCGTTGTCGCGCAAGACCTCGTCGGCAAGTTGCTGGAACTGCTCAAGCAGGCCGTTCCGGATGTGAGTCGGGTCGCCCTTCTCGTGAACGCAAACGACCGTTCCAAGAACGACAGACTCAAGGCCGCGGCTGTCGCGGCGCGGGCGCTGGGGGTGCAGCTTCAAGTCGTGGAGGCGCGAAGTCCCGCCGAGTTCGACAGGGCCTTCTCGGACATGACCAGGGCGCGCGCGGGTGCTCTGGCGGTGATGCCAACCCCCATGTTCACCAGTGAGCGAAGACGCCTCGTGGACCTGGCGGCAACGAACCGGCTGCCGACGATGTTCCCATACAGCATGTTTGTCGATGCCGGGGGCCTGATGGCCTATGGACCGAACCTTGTTGACTTGTCTCGGCGCGCCGCTACCTACGTGGACAAGATCCTGAAGGGCGCGAAGCCCGGCGACCTGCCCGTCGAGGAGCCGACGAAGTTCGAGCTGGTGATCAACCTCAAGACCGCCAAGGCGCTCGGCCTGACGATCCCGCAGTCGCTGCTGCTGCGGGCGGATCACGTCATTGAATGACCGGAAGCGGCGCCGCTATTTCCACCGCAATCGGGACACCACCCGTGAGCCCCGCGCATTAGACTGATGCCGAGCGGTGGGACTGTGGAGGCCCGTGGCGGTTACCGCATTCTGCAAGGGCGCCTGGCCGCCGACATCGGCGGCACCTTCACCAACGTCGTCCTCGAGAGCCCCGCCGGCCGCGAGACCGTGAAGGTGCTGACGACGCCGGCGCCCGAGGTGGGCGTGCTCGAGGGCGTCCGGCGGGTCCTCGCCGCCGCCGGGCTGCCGCCGTCGGAGGTCTCGGTCTTCGTCCACGGCACGACGCTCGCCACCAACGCGCTGATCGAGCGGAAGGGCGCCCGGACCGCCTTCGTCACCACCGAGGGGATGCGCGACATCCTCGAGATGGGCTACGAGAAGCGCTTCGAGCAGTACGACGTCTACATGGAGCGCCCGCTCCCGCTCGTCCCCCGGCCCTTGCGCTTCACCGTGCCCGGCCGGCGCGACGGCCGGGGGCGCGTGCTGCGGGACCTGGACGAGGCGGCGGTCGCCGCCGTCGGCGAGCGCCTGCGCGCGGCCGAGGTGGACGCGGTGGCCATCGGCTTCATGCACGCGTACGCCTGGCCGGAGCACGAGCAGCGCGCCGCCCGCATTCTCCGCGCGGCGCTGCCCGGCCGCGTCACGATCTGCCTGTCCAGCGAGGTCTGCCCGGAGATCCGGGAGTACGAGCGCTTCTCCACCACCTGCGCCAACGCCTACGTGCGGCCGATGATGGAAGGGTACCTGGTGCGCCTGCGCGCCGAGCTGGACGCGCTCGGCATGGCGTGCCCGCTGCTCCTCATGATGTCGGGCGGGGGCCTCACCACGCTCGAGATCGCGGCGCGGTTCCCGGTGCGCCTCGTGGAGTCCGGGCCGGCCGGCGGCGCGCTCCTGTCGTCGTGGATCGCGCGGGAGCGCGATCTCCACCGCGTGCTCTCGTTCGACATGGGCGGCACCACCGCCAAGATCTGCCTCATCGACCAGGGGGAGCCGGAGCGGGCGCGCTCGTTCGAGGTCGCGCGCGCCTACCGCAACGTGAAGGGCAGCGGGCTGCCCGTCCGGGTGCCGGTGATCGAGATGGTCGAGATCGGCGCGGGCGGCGGCTCCATCGCGCGCGTGGACCGGATGCGCCGCATCACGGTGGGGCCGGACAGCGCGGGCGCCGACCCGGCCCGGCGTCGTACGGGCGAGGCGGGAGCGCGGCCACCGTGACCGACGCCGACCTCGCGCTGGGCCGGATCGACCCGCTCCGGTTCGCCGACGGCACGCTCGCCCTCGACGCCGGGGCCGCCGACCGCGCGCTCGAGACCCACGTGGGCGGCCCGCTCGGCCTCGCGGCGCCGTGGCACGCGGCGGGCGTGTCCGAGATCGTCGAGGAGAACATGGCCAACGCCGCGCGCGTGCACGCGATCGAGCGCGGCCGGGTGATCGGCCGCTACACGATGATCGCGTTCGGCGGCGGCGCGCCGCTCCACGCCGGGCGCCTCGCCGAGAAGCTCGGCGTGCGCCGCGTGGTCGTGCCCGAGGGGGCGAGCGTGGGCTCGGCGATCGGCTTCCTGCGCGCCCCCGTCTCGTTCCAGGTGGTGCGGAGCCATCGCGCCACGCTGTCCGCGTTCGATGCGCCGGCCGCGAACGGGCTCCTCGACGCCTGCGCGGCCACCGCCGCCGGCGTCGTGCGCCGCGCCGTCCCCGACGGCGCCCTCGCCGTGCGCCGCGTGGTCGACGTCCGCTACATCGGCCAGGGGCACGAGCTGCAGCTCGCCCTGCCCGACGGCCCGCTCGGCCCCGAGGACGCCCGCGCCCTGCGCGCCCGGTTCGAGGAGCTGTACGGCTCGATCTACGGCGTGACCATGCCCGGCCAGGACGTCGAGGTCGTCACGTGGTCGGTCACGGTCGCCGCGCCGTCCGACGCGCCGGCCCCGGCCAAGCCGGTTCAGCGGCACGCCGCGCCCCCGCCGCGCGGCCGCCGCAGCGTGTACGAGCCCGCGCTCGGGCGCATGACCGAGTTCTCCGTGTACCGGCGCGAGGACCTGGATCCGGGGAGCGCGCTCGACGGCCCCGCGCTGATCGAGGAGGGCCAGACCACGACCGTCGTGCCCGCGAGCTTCACGCTCGCCGTGGACGGCGCCGGGTACCTCGTCATGGAGAGCCGCGATGAATGAGGCGCTGAAGCGCATTCACATGCAGGTGATGTGGAACCGGCTCATCGCCGTGGTCGAGGAGCAGGCGCAGGCCCTGCTGCACACGGCGTTCGGCGCCATCACGCGCGAGGCGGGCGACCTCTCGGCCGGCGTGTACGACACCGGGGGCCGCATGCTCGCCCAGGCGGTGACGGGCACGCCCGGCCACGTCAACACCATGGCCGCGGCGGTGCGCCACTTCCTGGACCGCTTCCCGATGGCGACGCTGCGGCCGGGCGACGTGCTCGTCACGAACGACCCCTGGTTCGGCACCGGCCACCTGTTCGACTTCGTGGTCGTGACCCCGGTGTTTCGCGACGGCCGCCCGGTGGGCCTCTTCGCCTCCACGTGCCACACGCCGGACGTGGGCGGGGTGGGCTTCTCGGCGGAGGCGCGCTCGGTCTACGAGGAGGGCACCTGCATCCCCCACCTGCGCCTGCGCGAGCAGGGGGTGGTGGACGAGAAGGTGTTCGCCATCATCATGGCGAACTCCCGGAACCCGATCGAGGCGCGCGGCGACCTCCTCTCGCTCGATCGCGTGCAACGACGTGGGCGCGGCCCGCCTCGCCGACATGATGCGCGAGTTCGACCTGGACGCGATCGACGAGCTGGCCCGCCACATCCTCGACACCTCGCGCGAGGCCACGCGCGAGGCCATCCGCCGGCTGCCCCGCGGCCGCTACCGGACCGCGATGACGCTCGACGGCTACGAGTCGCCGATCGAGCTCCGCGCGTGCCTCGACATCGGCGACGGCGAGATCACCGTGGACTTCGCGGGCAGCTCGCCGCTGTCGGCGCGCGGCATCAACTCGCCGCGGTGCTACACGGAGGCCTACTCCGTGTTCGGCCTCAAGTGCATCGTCGCCCCCGCGATCCCGAACAACGCCGGCTCGCTCGAGCCGTTCGCCGTCCTCGTCGAGGACGGGAAGCTGCGTGGCGCCGCTCCGGCCCGCGCCCGTCACCGCGCGGCACGTGATCGGGCAGATGCTGCCCGACCTGATGTTCGGCGCCCTCGCGCAGGCGCTCGACGGGCGCGTTCCGGCGGAGAGCGCGGGCTCGATCTGGGTGCTGCCCATGGCGGGGCAGCGCGCCGGGGGCCGGGCGTTCAACGTGATGAACGTGGGGCTGGGCGGGACGGGGGCGCGGCCGGGCAAGGACGGGCTCAACACCACCGCGTTCCCGAGCGGCGTCGGCGTGGTGCCGGTGGAGATCACGGAGATCGAGTCGCCGCTCGTGTTCTGGGTGAAGGAGTACCTGCCGGACTCCGGCGGCGCCGGGCGAGTTCCGCGGCGGGCTCGGGCAGCGCATCGAGATCGGCAACAGCGAGGCCGAGCCCTTCACCGTGGGCGCGGGCACGTTCGACCGCATGCGGAATCCCGCCGGCGGGCGCTCCGGCGGACGACCGGGACGAAACGGCGCCGCGCGCCTCGGGTCCGGGACCGCGCTCGTCACGAAGGCGGTGCACACCGTGCCCGCGGGCGACCGGCTCGTGGTCGAGCTGCCGGGCGGCGGCGGGGTGGGGGACCCGGCGCGGCGGGCGCCGCGATCGCGTCGCCGCGGACGTGGCGTCCGGGCTGGTCAGCGCGGACGGCGCCGCGCGGGACTACGGCGGCGCGGGCGGGGCCGGCGCGCGGGGGGCGTGAGCGCCGTCACCTCGATCTCGACCCGGGCCTCCGCCACGGCGAGCGGCGCGCACACGGTGGTGTTCGCGGGGCGCGCGGCGCCCAGGCGCTCCTTGAGGACGGCGGACACCGCGGCCACGTCGGCCCGATCCGGCACGTAGACGCGGACGCGGACCACGTCGCCGAGCGCGGCGCCGGCCTCGCCGAGCGCGCGCTCGATGATGTCGAGGGCCACGCGGGCCTGCCCGTCCGCGGTGGGCGGCCACGTGGCCGTGCGCGCGTCGTAGCCCACCGTGCCGGACACGAAGACCCAGCGGCCGTCGACCACGGCGCGGGAGTAGCCGGCGAGCGCCTCCCAGGGCGATCCGCTGGAGACGAACCGGCGCGGGCGAGCACGTGGGCGCTCGGGCATGGCCGGGAAAGGGTAACATCGGGCCACGGCCGCGCGGCGATTCGCTCGCGGGCTGACGCACACCAGGAGGACCACATGGCGGACAGGATTCGCGTGGGCATCGTCGGGGCAACCGTCACGCAGGGCGGCAGCGGCTGGGGGGCGCACGCGCACGTTCCCGCCCTGAAGGCGCTGCCGGGCTACGAGCTGAAGGCCGTCTGCACGTCGCGCGAGGACACCGCCAAGGCGTCGGCGGCCGCGTTCGGCGCCGGGCTCGCGTTCCATCGCTTCGAGGACATGGCGGCGCATCGCGACGTGGACGTGATCGTCGTGTGCGTGCGCGTGCCGGGCCACCGCGCCCTGGTCATGGCCGGGCTCGAGGCCGGCAAGCCCGTGGTCTGCGAGTGGCCGCTCGGCGCCAACCTCGCCGAGGGCGAGGAGATGGCCGGCCTCGCGCGCAAGCGATCGCTAGGACGGTGGTGGGTCTCCAGGCGCGGAGCGACCCCGCGATCCTGTACGCGCGGGACCTGGTCCAGAGCGGGCACATCGGCCCCGTGCTGACCGCCACTCTCATCACCACCGCCCAGGCGCAGCTCCAGCGGGGCCCCGGCCGCATCTGGCAGGGCGACCGCAAGAACGGCGCCAACACGCTCACCATCGCCGGCGGGCACGCGATCGACGCGCTCTGCGCGGTGCTCGGGGAGTTCGCCGAGGTCTCGGCCCGCGCTGTCCACCCGGATCCCCGAGTGGCGCGACATGGAGGGCAAGGCCGTGCCCGTGGACGCGCCGGACAGCATCAACGTGGTCGGCCGGCTGACGGGCGGGGCGGAGGTGACGGTGAGCGTGGCCGCCGTGCCGTCGAATCCCGGCGGCAACCGCCTGGAGATCTACGGGCGCGAGGGCGCGCTGGTCGTGCGGGCCGACGGCTCGCTCAACATCGGCCCGAGCCAGGTGCTCGCGGGCAAGGGCAAGGAGCCCATGGCGCCCATGCCGATCCCCGCGAAGTACCGGATGGCGCCCGAGTCCACGCCCGGCGGTCAGCCGTACAACGTCGCCCAGGCGTACGTACGCTCGGCCGAGGCGCTCCGCGGCGGCCCGGCCTTCGACGTCGATTTCGAGCTCGCCGTGCGGCGCCACAAGCTGATCGACGCGATCGAGCGGTCGTCCGCGACCGGCCGGTCCGTCACGCTGGGCTAGCACGGCCTATTCATGACCGGGCGCAGCGGACCGCGCGCTGTTCGGGTCCGCCTCCAATCGCGAGTGATGCGGCTAGCTGTTAGAATGCCCGAGCCAGTCAATCGCCTGGGAGGTGGGATCGGACGATGAACGCTGCGGAGCGCCGGCGCCTGGAAGACGTGGGCTACATGACCTGCATGACCCTCACGCTGCTCGGCAACTACGCGCAGACCGGGCACTTCGGGGGCCCTCTGGCGTACACGCCGTTCAACGTGGCCGCGCACCTGGCGGGGCCGGATCGGGGCGGGCTCCGCTACGACTACCGGCGGCCCAAGCATCCCTACGGCGACAAGTTCATGCTCGCCGCCGGCCATTGCGCGCCGACCTGCTACTCCCTCTGGATGATCCTGGGCGAGGCGCTCTACCGGAAGCACAAGGCTACGGGTGACGCGCGCTACCGCGTCGCCCCCGACGTGGCGATGCTGCCCGTCGATGCGCTCGGGTTCCGGCGCGGCGCCGGGCGCCCTGAAGACGCTCCTGTCCGACCAGAAGCTCGCCGACGATCCCGCTGTTCGCCCAGGCCAGGGGACGCGGCATCCGCGCGCTGGCCGGCCACATCGAGAGCACCGACCTCACCAACGACGTGAACGGCGGCCCGTCCGGCATCGGCATCGCCACCGCCGCGGGCAAGGCCGCGTTCTGGGACGTCGTGGGCGCGCCCATGGGCACGCCCAAGATCATCGCCTTCGAGGGCGAGTTCGCGATGACCGAGGGCCATGCGCAGGAGGTCAAGACGCAGGCCATCGCCTTCCAGGTCGGCAAGCGGCTCCGGATCTTCCTCTCCAACAACAACGCAGGCATCGACGACTCGCTGCTGGGCGGCGTCGTGCACGGCAAGTTCAAGGACTATCGCCTCGCCGACCAGTGGGCCGCGTACGGCTGGAACGTCTTCACGCTCCCCGACGGGCACGACTACGACCAGATCGTGGACGTGATGAAGACCATGGAGGACTGGGACCCGGCCGACCGGCGCCCGATGATCGTGATCGGCGCCACGACCAAGGGCTACTGGCCGGGCGCGGTGAACGGCAAGATTCCCGGCGCCGGCGACCAGGTCGTGGGCTACCCGAGCCATCCGTACGCGATGAAGATGAACTCGGAGTACTTCGTGGCCCTGGCCACAACCTTCGAGCAGCACTACGGCGTGGAGTTCGCCGGCATCCGCAAGGGGCCGGTGACCGATCCGCGCGAGCGGCTCGTGCAGTTCAAGACCAACATCGACGTGGTCATGTCCGTGCTCGACCGGGACGGGCTCGGGGACTGGATCGCCGACCGGCTCGTCGCCATCGGGGACACCGTCAAGGACGAGATCCCGCTCCGCATCGACGCGCGGCGCGACCCGTTCCTCGACGAGCGCCTCCGCGTCGCCAACCTGCCCGAGGAGCCGCAGACGCTCACGGTGAAGAACGAGGTCTCCGGCGCGGAGAAGACGCTCAAGATCGCGCTGTTCCGCAAGGCGGGGGAGGTCGCGGGGGCGCGCCGCGCCATCTCCGAGATCGTCAAGTGGTCCAACCACGTGACGGGCAACCGCGTGCTGACGCTGGCCGCCGACCTGTCGGAGTCCGTCAACCTCGAGCACGGCAGCATCTGGGGCCACTACGATCCCGACGCCAACCCGCTCGGGACCCGGATCAAGGCGGCGATCCAGGAGGCGGGCAACGTGTCGAGCGCGATCGGCCTGGTCGGCCAGAGCGCGTCCGTGGATCCCGACCGCTTCGCGGGGGTGTGGGCGTGGAGCGGCACCTACGGCGCCTTCACGCCGCTGATGTACACGCCGGCGCGCGTGTGGAGCCAGCAGAACCAGGACAGCAAGTTCCGGACCGGCGTGCTCCACGTCCTCGCCGGGCACTCGGGGCCGGAGACCGCCGCCGACGCGCGCACGCACTTCGGGATCTTCGCGCCCCAGGTGTGGAAGCTCTTCCCGCGCGACCAGGTCATCAACCTGAGCTTCTGGGACTACAACGACGTGGCCCCGGGCTACTTCGCGGCCGCGGAGATCGCGGCGCGCGAGAAGAAGGTGGGGCTCATCGTCGTCGAGGTCGCGCGGCCCGACTTCAAGGTGGCCGATCGCGCCACGTTCGCCGACACCGACCTGCGCGCGGCGGCCAAGGGCCTGTACGTCATCCGCGACTTCGCGCCCGGGCCGCGCCACGGCTACGTCGTGGCCCAGGGATCGAGCTCCACGTTCAACCTGGTGAGCGCGCTGCCTCGCCTCGAGGCCGCCGGCGTCAACGTGAAGGTGATCGCGGCGATCAGCGAGGAGCTGTTCGATCGCCAGCCCGAGGCCTACCGGAACGCGGTGCTGCCGCCGGAGGCGCGCCAGGACCTGATGTTCGTGATGAGCGGGACGCGCCGGATGTGGCCGCTCAGGAACGTGGGCCCGCTGACCGACGCCTACTCGCTCACCGCGGACTGGGGCGACCACTGGCTCACCGGCGGGATGGAGGCCGACGTGATCGCCGAGGCGCACCTCGACGCCGACTCGATCGTGGCCGGGGTGGAGCGCTTCGCCCGGGAGCGCGCGGCGCGCCTCGCGCAGCAACGCGCGATGCTCGAGGCCCTCGGCTAATTAGAGAGCCGGCGAAGGACTCGCAGGCGGCTCAAGGGCCCGATCGAGGCGGCGCCGACGGCCGCGCGAGCGTCTCGATGCGCGAGGCTCGAGAGCGAACGCGCAGTGCCCTTTTCAGCCGCCTGCGGCGTCACGGCCGGCGCCGGTGAAGGGCCAGGCGCTCGCTGGCGGCCTTCAGCCGGAACCCGAGCGCGACCATCAGGATGCCTGCGGCGATCGAGAAGGCGCCGATGACCCAGAGGAGCGCGATCGCGCCGGCGCCGGGCGCGGTCAGCAGGAAGATCCCGAGGAGGATGGACAGGGCGCCGCTCGCCGCGAGCAGCCATTCGTTGTCGATCTCCTTGCGGAGCGCGACGGCGGCGACGATCTCGAACACGCCCCGCACGATGGCCCATCCCGCGATCACGTAGACGAGCACGAGCGCGGTCAGCCCTGGCCAGAGGAACGTCAGGACTCCGGCCGCGATGGCGGCGAGGCCGGCGAGCAGCATGCCCCACGGGAAGTCGCCGGGCTGCCGGCTCGCCACCGCGGCGACGACGGCGAGGACGCCGTCGGCCAGCGCGTAGGCCCCGTACAGGAGGATCAGCACGGCCAGCGTGATGCCCGGCCAGGCGAAGGCGGCGAGACCGAAGAGGATCGCCGCCACCCCTCGCAGCACGACCACCCACCAGTTCCGAGCCAGGGTCCGCATCATGGCGAGGCACCTCCACACGCGAGACTCATCGGACGGACGGCGCCGGGCAATCGGACTTTCGGCCTACGGCGCGCGTCGTGGGGTTAGCGCAGGGTGAAGCCGGCGTAGCCGGCGGCCGCCACCTGCTCGCAGCGCTCGCGGTACTTCGGGGCGCCGCCCGCGTAGACCAGGACCGAGCGGGTCTGCTTGCCCGCCACGTTCGAGTTCACGCCCATCATCCAGGAGTCGACCTGGGTGAAGAGCATGCGCCGCGCCATGTCGTGGACGTGCGCGGTCCACTCGTTCTCGGCCTCCGCGGTGGCCTCGACGCGGCTCCTGCCCGCGGCGCGCACGTGCCCAGGAGCGCGGTGACCCAGTCCACGTTCTGCTCGATGCAGCGGGGGATGTTGCAGAAGCTCGCCGCGTTGTGGGGACCGACCAGCGTGAACAGGTTGGGGAAGCCCGCGATCGAGAGCCCGAGGTAGGTGCGGGGGCCGCCCGCCCACTTGTCGCGGAGCCGCCGGCCTCCGAGGCCCCGGATGTCGATGCGATCGAAGGCCCCGGTGAGGGCGTCGAAGCCGGTGGCGAAGACGATCATGTCGAGGTCGTGGCGCGCGCCGCGGGTGGCGATGCCGGACGGCGTGATCCGCTCGATCGGAGTCTCGCGCAGGTCGACCAGGCGCACGTTGTCCTGGTTGAAGACCTCGTAGTAGCCGCTCTCCAGCGGCACGCGGCGGGTGCCGAAGCCGTGGTTGGTCGGGGTCAGCGTCGCCGCGACCCGCGGGTCCTTCACGCGCTCCCGGATCTTCCGGCGCATGAACTCGGTGATGGTGGCGTTGGCGTCGCCGTCGATCAGGATGTCCCGGAAGTTGCCCATCCAGATGCCGAAGCCCGGCTCGCCGTAGAGCTTCTCGTAGAAGGCCTCGCGCTCCTCGGCCGTCACCTCGAGGGCGTTCCGCGGGTCGGCCTGGTGGATGAAGCAGCCGAACGAGTCGCGGCAGACCGCGAAGATCTCCGGGTAGGTCGCCTTGATGCGCGCCTGGGTGGCGGCGTCGATCGGCGAGTTGCGGAGCGGCGCGCACCAGTTCGGCGTGCGCTGGAACACCGTGAGGTGCCCGACCGTCTTGGCCACCTCGGTGATCGCCTGGACACCGGTGGCGCCGGTGCCGATCACGCCGACCCGCTTGCCCGCGAAGGTCACCGGCTCGTGCGGCCACGCCGCGGTGTGGTAGGCCTCGCCGCGAAACGTCTCCACGCCGGGGATGGCCGGCATGGTCGGGGCCGACAGCGGCCCGATGGCGGTGATGAGGAACCGGCTCCGCGCGCGCCGGCCGTCCGTCGGTCTCGATCTCCCACGCGTTCGCCGCCTCGTCGTAGGCCGCGGACGCGATGCGGCTGTCGAACTCGATGTCCCGGCGCAGGTCCAGCTTGTCGGCCACGAAGTTGCAGTAGCGCAGGGTCTCCGGCTGGGCGGAGAAGTGCTCGCTCCACTCCCACTCGCGCAGGATCTCCTCGGAGAAGGAGTAGCCGTAGGTCCAGCTCTCGGAGTCGAAGCGGGCCCCGGGGTACCGGTTCCAGTACCAGGTGCCGCCGACGTCGCCGCCGGCCTCGAAGACCCGGGCGCGGAGCCCGAGCTCGCGCAGGCGATGCAGCTGGTACATGCCGGAGAGCCCGGCGCCGATGACGATGACGTTGAACGGGTCGTGTGCGTCGCGGGTCATGTGGCGAACGATAGACGGGGCTCCGCGACCCCGTCAAGGCGCGTATTGGGGGTGATAGTTTACTTACGGCCTAAGGGTGTAAGGAGGGATTATGGTGTATCGTGGTCGTTTGCGGCTGTGCGTGCGCTGGTGGCGCCGTGTTGGTATTTTCGTGTATGCGTGGAGGGTCGCTATCGTAGCGTTACGTCAAGTGTATTAAGTTTGGATGCGTTTGTGTTGAGTGGTTTGTGCGTGGTATGGGTTGTACTACAGCCTCACGTGTATTGTGGGGTGTTGTACGTTTTCGCGCCTCGTCCGGTCGCGCTGGCAGCGCTGGGCGGCGTAGATCGCGCCGGGCGTATTTCCGGGCCGCGTCGATGCCTTCTGGAGGCCTGTGAGTATTGGGCCTATGCCGAACTGACGTGGATTCCGCGACCGACGCGCCGAAAGGTGTTTTTAGGTGTTTGTATGATGTAAGTTGTGTGTATATCTATGCGCTGTAGGTTTTGTTGTTGTGTGTTGTGGGATTTCGAGGTGATAGAGTGTGTGTTTTGTGTGAGGTGTTGTGTGTGTGTTGTGTGTTGTGAGTAACGTATTATTGCGTATATTCGGACGCCGGCGGCGGTCCGTTGTCGTGCCCGGCTGCGGCGCCCAGGCGCGCCACTCGACCGCCGGACAAGACGGTGATGAGCGTCCTGGTTTTGTTGTGTATTGAGTGTGTGTTTTTTATTGTGTTTTTTGTGTGTTGTGTTTTTGTTTGTGTGATGTGTTGTTTGTTTTGATTTTTTTTTGTTGTGTTTGTGTTGTTGTGTATGTTGTGTTTTGTTGTTGTTTTTGTTATTTTTTAGGATGTTTTTGATTTTGTGTGTGATTTGTTTGTTGTGTTTGTTTTTATTTAGTATGTGTATTGTGTGTTTGTAGTTTTGTGTTGTGATATTGTTTTAGTTGATTGTGATGTTGTGTTGGTGTTTGTTGTTACGTTTGTTGCGTAGTTTATGTTGTATTTTGTTTTGTATGTTATGTGTGTGTTTTTGTGTGTTTCGTAGTTGTATGGGTGTTTTGTTTAGTATTTTGATGTTTTGTTTTAGTTGTGTGAGGTTATTTTTTGTATGTTGTGTAGTGTGTAGGGGTGTGACGTTGAGGGTATTTTTGTGTGTGATGTGGGTTCGGTCACCTACTCGGCGGCCATCGAAAGCGCCGCCCAACGCGACATCGACGCGACCCCCAGCGCCTTTGCCGTCCGGGTCGCGTGGCAGGCTGAGCGGCCCGGCTCGACCGGGCCGCTGGCCGCTGGCCCTCGCTGACGGCGAACCGTGACGGGAAGATGCCCCGACCACTCGCGCGTGTAGATCGTCGATCGCTACCATGCCAAGCAGCATCTCTCGGACGTTGCCAAGGCTCTCTACGGGTCGACGAGCGCTCGGGCCTAGACGTGGGCTCGGGCCCGGCACGAGGAACTGGACTCCGGCGCTCTCCCTGCTCTCCTGCGCGCTCTCCGCGCCCATGCCATGACCCACGATGAGGCCCGCAAGTGCCTCGAGTACGTTGCGCGCAACCGCGAGCGCCTGCGCTATCCCGCTTTTCGGGTGGCGGGGCTGTGCACCTCCACCGGTGTCGTGGAAGCTGGCTGCAAGGTCGCTATCGGCACCCGGTGCAAGCGGGCGGGCATGCACTGGACGGTGGCCGGCGCCGTCGCCATCATCGCTCTGCGGTGCTGCAAGCTCAGTGGTCGCTTCGAAGAGTTCTGGGAGTGTCGAATTGTTGCCGCCGTATGATCTATCTCATAATTTTGAAGTGCGCCCGCGTGCGCGCCGCCCGGGCTTCGACCGGCCGCCGGGCGCGGCGCTCAGAACTCCCAGCCCACGCCCACGATGATGCGCGTGTCGTCCTTCTTGCGTCCGGGCGCCGGCGTGTTGTCGTGGCTCCACTCGACGCGGAAGTCCGCGAAGAAGCCCTTGTACACCGTGGCGCGGATGCCGGCGACGATGTTCAGCAGGTAGTCCTCCGTGAAGTCCTCGAGGCTCGGCAGGTACTCGAGGGTGTGGTAGAGCTTGAGCCGGCCGGGGATCGGGGACCAGTCCACCGCGTAGGCGAGCCGCCCGGCGATGAAGTCGTTTTCCCGGTCGTTCTCGTACCTCTCGTAGACCCAGCCGATGCCCACCTCGGTGAGGAGGTTGAACGTGGGGCCCTCGAACCACTGGTAGCCCACCCCGACGCTGGGCGCGAAGCGGAACTCGAGGTCAGCGACGCCGTCGTGCTCGAGCTTGACCAGCCCGTAGACGTAGAACTTCCTGGTGAAGAAATGGTCGTACTTGGCGAAGGCCATCCCGTAGTCGGTGGTGGTGCTCTCCTCGCCGGTGTCCTGGTCCTCCTGCCTGCCGTACGCGTAGTCGGCGCCCAGGGTCAGGCGGTCACTCTCCCAGCGCTTGCCCAGTCGCGAGGTGAAGCCGATCTGCGTGGTCTCCGAGTTGCCGGACGTGAAGAGGCCGTTCAGGGCGAGCGAGCCCGTCCACTCCAGGGACGGCACGTTGATCGCGGTGATGTCCGTGATCGGCAGCGGCTGGGGCGGCGTGTCCGGCGTCATCTGCGCCTGCACCTCACCCGCCGCCGGCCCCGGCGCGATCTTCGAGTCGACCTGGGCCTTCTCGCCCACGCGGAGGCGGACGGGGTCGTCGGAGGAGAACGTGCGCACCTTGGCGAGGTCGATCGTGATCTCGCCCGCCGCGTCGGTCTTGAGGACGAGCTTGCCGCCGGCCGCGCTCACGATCTTGCCGGTGAGCCGGTCGCCGTTCAGGAAGATCACCTCGTCCGCGGCGGCCGGGCTCGTGAGCGCCAGCACGGCCGCCAGCATCATCCAGCTCAGGACGGGTCGCATGAGTGCCTCCTCGCGTGGGTGGTCCGTGGAGTGGAGGTGGAAGCGCCACCGCGTGGACCATGGCCGCGCCGCGGCGTGGGACACAATGGGACCGAGGTCCCATGCCGCCGCCGTGGAGGGACGCCTTCGACGTGGGGCTGGCCGACCGGCCCCGGATTGTAGTAGGAGATCACGGTGCGGTGAACGAGCTCCCACCGGAGCGCGACGCGGCGCTCCCACGCGAAAGGAGACGCGGCCGATGACCAGGATCCTGGTGATTCACGGGGCGGGCATGAGCATGCGCGGCAAGGCGCAGGTGGACATCTTCGGGCCCATGACGCTGCCCGAATACGACACGGCCATCCGCGGCTACGCGAAGGCCCTGGGCGTGGAGGTCGAGATCTTCCACTCGAACGTCGAGGGCGAGGTGATCAACCGGCTCTACGCCGCCCACGACGACACGGCGATCGACGCCGCGATCATCAACCCGGACGGCTTCACCCGCGGCTATCCCGCGCTGGTCGCGGCCATCGGCCGGGTGCGCTATCCGACCATCGAGGTCCACATGTCCAACCCGGCGCGGCGCGGGACGTCGTCCGACGTGGCCACGGCGAGCCGTGGCACGGTGACGGGCTTCGGCATCGTCGGCTACGAGCTCGCCATCCGCGGCCTCAAGGCGCTGGTCGAGAAATAGCGCCCCCGCCCGGGGGGCGGGCCGACGCGTGCGCATCGGCATCATCGGGGGCGGGCCCGCCGGGCTCTACTTCGCCCTGCTCATGAAGCGGCGGGACGCCCGCCACGAGATTCGCGTGGTGGAGCAGAACCCTCCCGGCGCGACCTACGGGTGGGGGCTCGTCTTCGCCGCGCCGACCCTCCGCATGCTCGCGGAGAGCGACGCCGGGTTCCACGCGGACCTCCGGGCGGACTGCATGGAGCTGGACACGATGGAGATCGGCCATCGGGGCGCCCGGGTCCCCGTCCGGGGCAACCGCTGGGCGCGGATCTCACGCATCGCGATGCTGGACACGCTCCGGCGCCACTGCCTCCGCGAGGGCGTCGAGATCGAGTTCGAGTCGCGGGCGGAGGACGTTGACCGCTTCGATGGGCACGACCTCGTCGTGGTCGCCGACGGCGTGGCCAGCGCCATCCGCGCCCGGCACACCGACTGGTTCGAGCCGTCCTTCGAGCGCTTCCGCAACAAGTTCGCCTGGTACGGCACCACGGCCCTCATCCCGGCGCTGTCGCTCCTCTTCCGCGAGAACGCCGACGGCATCTTCATCGCCCACTGCTACCAGTACAGCCCGACGCACAGCACTTTCCTGGTCGAGTGCGCCCCCGAGGCCTGGGAGCGCGCCGGGCTCGATCGCATGAGCGACGAGGAGAGCCGGCGGTACTGCGAGGAGGTGTTCCGCGACGATCTCGGCGGGCAGCCGCTCTACTCGAACCGGTCCGCCTGGTTCAACGCCACGATCATCCGCAACCGGCGCTGGAGCCACGGCAACGTGGTGCTGCTGGGGGACGCGCTGCGCACCGTCCACTTCTCGATCGGGTCCGGCACGCGCATGGCGCTCCAGGACGCCATCGCCCTGGCCGACGCGGTCGGCCGGAGCGGCGACGCCGTTCCCGCCGCGCTCGACCTGTTCGCGCGGAGCCGGCGCCCCGGCTCGGACGACTTCCAGGACTCGGCGGTGAGGAGCATCCGCTGGTACGAGAACGTGGCCGAGATCTTCCACCTGGACCCGCTCGCCTTCGCCTACAGCTACTTCACGCGGACCGGTCGCGTCTCGCACGAGGACCTCCGCCGCGCCGATCCGGCGTTCATCGCGGCGTACGAGGCGGTCCACGGGCGCCCGTGAGCCGAGACGGCGACGCACGGCGCGGGGGAGCCGTCACCGGCCGCGGCGTCGGGCGGGAAGGGGCGGGGGTGCCATCCCGTCTTGCTCACCGCCCGCCGGTCGGTCCGCTCGGAACTCCCCGAAAATGCTGGGCGGCGACCACGGCCGTCCCGAACGGCCCCGCAATGTGCGATTGCAGGGCGTCCGGCAACTCCCTGTTTCCTTTCATCCTCGGACCTGGCGAGTCTCTTGCGACGGCGATGCCGAGAAGCAGGCATCCCGACCAGGAGGAAGGGGAAACATGGCCATCACGACCGCGAAGGACACGGTGCTGACGGATCCCATGCTCGCGCGCTTCGCCGAGCGCGCGCCGCGCTACGACGAGGAGAACCGGTTCTTCGCGGAGGACTTCGAGGATCTCCGCGCCGCCGGCTACCTCACCATCGCGGTGCCGAAGGAAATGGGGGGCGGCGGGCTCACGCTCGCCGAGGTCGCGCACGAGCAGCGGCGGCTCGGATACCACGCGCCGGCCACCGCGCTCGGCATCAACATGCACATCTACTGGACGGGGGTCGCCGCCGACCTCTGGCGCTCCGGCGACCGCTCGCTGGAGTGGCTGCTGCGGGACGCGGCGCGGGGCGAGGTCTTCGCGGCGGGCCACGCCGAGTCCGGCAACGACCTGCCGCTCCTCCTGTCCACCACCCGCGCGGAGCGCGTGAAGGGCGGCTATCGCTTCCACGGCCGGAAGTCGTTCGGCAGCCTCACCCCGGTGTGGACGCAGCTCGGCGTGCACGGCATGGACACGAGCGACCCCACCGCCCCCAAGATCGTCCATGCGTTCATGGGCCGGGCCGCCGAGGGCTATTCGATCAAGAACACCTGGGACGTGCTCGGGATGCGCGCCACCCAGAGCGAGGACACGGTGCTGGAGGGCGTGTTCGTGCCGGACAGCCGCGTGGCCCGCGTGGTGCCGGCGGGCGCGGCCGGCATCGACGCGTTCGTGATCGGCGTCTTCGCCTGGGCGCTGCTCGGCTTCGGCAACATCTACTACGGGCTGGCGCGGCGGGCGTTCGACTGGACGATCGCGAACGTCAAGACCAAGACCGCGCTCGCCCTGTCGCGCTCCATGGCGTATCACCCGGAGGTCCAGCACGCCGTGGCCGAGATGGCGCTCGAGCTCGAGGCCATCGAGCCCCACCTGGACCGCGTGTGCGACGACTGGTCGCGCGGCGTGAACCACGGCGCCGCGTGGGGCGCCAAGATCGTCGCCGCCAAGTGCCGGGCCACGGAGGGGGCGTTCCGGGTCGTGGACACCGCCCTCGACGTGGCGGGCGGCTTCGGCATCTTCCACCGCTCGGGCCTCGAGCGCATGTTCCGCGACGCGCGCCTGGGCCGGATCCATCCCGCGAACGGCTTCCTCACGCGCGAGCTGGTGGCCAAGACCGCGCTCGGGATCAACCCGGACGAGCAGCCGCGCTGGGGCTGAGGGGCACGCCGGACGCGAGCGGCTGGCGCCCCGCGCGCCGGCGCGCCAGGGGAGGGGTCGGGCCTTCGGGCTCGGCCCCCTCTTCTTGCGAGGGTGACCTCCTCGCGGTCGGGCCGCCAAAGGCGTTCGCGTGCCGAAGACGGTCAGCACGTTCCCGCGGGAACGTCGCAGCGCCTGGCGTTGTGGCGCCACCTCCGGGGTTGGGTTGACAGCCCGCCCGGCACTCGGCTACCAACCATCGAGGGAGGCGGAGGAGATCGATGACCATCGACGCCGAGGGCCAGGGGCAGCCGTCCGTCGTGGTGCCGCTCGCCGCGATCCCGGAGGGCCGCGGCCTCGTCGTGCGCGCCGACGACGGCCGGCGCGTGGCGATCTTCCGGGTGGGCGCGGCGGTGCACGCGATCGACGACGCGTGTCCGCACCAGAGCGCGTCGCTCGGGGAGGGCAAGCTCTTCGGCAAGGTCGTCGAGTGCCCGCGCCACGGCTTCCTGGTCGACGTCACGTCGGGCTAGTGCCCGACCCATCCCTTGCTGCGGGCGCGCTGCTACGAGGCGACGGTCCAGGGCGACGCGGTGCGCGTCGTCCTGCCCCCGGCGGGCGCGCCGGGGCGCTGACCCTCGCGGTTCCGGCCTCTCAGGCCGCGGCCTGGAGCACCGCCTGCGCGGCCCGGAGCTCCGGCGCGTCGGGCGCGAACCCGGTGTCCCGGGCCCGCAGCACGAGCTGCCGGCAGGCTTGCCGCTGGAGCGCGGACTCGCCGGTGCGCTCGTAGGCCCAGGCCAGCGCGGCCAGCGACTGCACGTGGTAGGGGTTGGCGAGCAGCCGCTGCTGGGCCAGGGCGATGACGTCCGCGGCGCGGCCCAGCCTTCGGTGCAGCTCCATGAAGACGTCCAGGAAGATGTCCTTCTGCTCGCGGCTGCCCCCGCCCATCGTGTGGATCCGCGCGACCGCCGGCGCCATGAGCGTGACGGCGCGCTCGAGGTCGCCCGCGATCATGGCCAGCTCGCCCTCGAGCAGGCCGGCGCCGAGCGTGGACCACTGGCCGCTCGCGCGCCCCTCGGGCAGGCGGCGAAGCCGCTCCACCTGCGCGCGGGCGCGCGCGGGGTCGCCGGCGCGGGCGAAGGCCACGCCGATCCAGTGGTGCATCCACGTGGTCTGGAAGTCGGCGTGCGCGAGCACGCGCTCGGCCTGACGGGCGAGGTCGCGCCAGACGGCGTCGTCCGGCGTCGCGTGGCGCAGCACCTCGAGGCGCCAGAGCAGCTCGATCCGCTCGTAGAGCGGAAGCGCGGGCGTGCTCGACGCCCAGTAGTCGCGCGTCATGCGGTCGTGGCCCAGGATGGCCTGCGCCTCGGCCAGGTGCCACAGCACGTGGGCGTAGCGCTCGAGCGAGGCGGCGCGCTCGAAGGTCTCGAGCATGTTCCGGTAGTCGCCGCGCGCCTGATAGGCGTGGCCCACCGCGTGGTAGGTGTAGAGGCTCGTCGGGTCGCGGGCGAGCGAGCGCAGGCTCATCTCGAGGCCCTCGTCGTTGTAGCCCGATTGCTCCAGGAAGAAGCCCAGCATGGTCTCGTACTGCGGCTCGCCGGGATCGGCCTCGAGGCTCGTGCGGGCGATGTCGATGCCGCCGCGGTAGTGCCCCTGCGTGATGCAGTTGAGGCCGACCAGGCGCACGGCGATGCGGTCGGTGGGATGGCGCGACACGACCTCGCCCAGGATCTCGTAGGCCGCGAGCGGCTCGCCGCGCGAAAAGGCGAGGACGGCGTCGACGTGCCGGCGCTCGCGCTCGGTCCGCGCGGACTCCGCCGCGCGCGCGGCGTGCTTGGCCGATGCGTCCGCCAGGTCCACGCGGCCCATGCGCCAGGCGATGTACGCGCGCGTGCAGTGCGCGAGCGGGAAGCCGGGATCGCGCTCCGCCGCCGCGTCGAGCGCCTCGATCGCGCCGCCGCGCCAGCGCAGGAACAGGTCCACGGCGCGCTCGTAGGCGCCGAGCGCGTCCGACGACGACGTGGACACCGGTAGCCCTTTGACATCCGCGTAGGTCATGCCGAGCCCTCCCGCGTGCGAGTATGCCCCGGGCTGCCCGCCGTGGGCCAGCCTCGACGCGCCGGTGGATGCGTCGCGCGCGCGCGGCGCCGGATCAACGGAGCAGCCGGGAGACGGCCGCGGGGTCGAGGGGCAGCTCGGTGATGGAGCCGGCGCCGGGTCCGAGGGCGTCCCGGACCGCACCGGCGATGGCCGCGCCGAGGCCGGGGTTGCCGCACTCGCCGAGGCCGCGCAGGCCGAGCGGATTGGTCTTCGCGCGCACTTCCTGGTAGAAGCCGTCCACCGGCGGGACGTCCGCGGCCCACGGCAGCGCGTAGTCCATCAGCGTGCCCGAGGCGAGCTGGCCCGCCGCGTCGTAGGCGAGCGACTCGTGCAGCGCGTTGCCGATGCCGAAGGCGACGCCGCCCACGAGCTGCGCGTCGACCAGCGCGGGGTTGACGGCGCGGCCCACGTCGGCGCCCACGACGACCCGGCGGAGCTGGAGCACGCCGGTCTCGGTGTCCACGTCCAGCACGACCGCGCAGGCGCAGCCCGCGTACGTGACCTTCGGCACCTCGAACGAGGCCCCGGCGGCGAGGCGCCGGTCCGCGGCCAGCTCGGCGAGCGTCACGCTCCGGGCGCCCGCCGACACGACGCCGCGCGCGTAGGACACCGCGTCCGCCGCCACGCCCCACCGCTCCGACGCGCGTGCGCGGGCGTCGGCCACCAGCTTCTGCGCGGCGAGGGCCGCGGCGTTGCCCGCGGTCACCGTGCCGCGCGAGCCGTAGGTCCCCACGCCGCTCTCGACGGCGGCGGTGTCGGCGTGACGCACGTCGAAGCGGACGGCGGGTAGGCCGAGCGCGTCGCCGAGGATCTGGGCCAGGACCGTCTCGAGCCCGGGCCCCATCGACGAGGCGCCGGTATCGACCGCGAAGGTGCCGTCGGGCCGGGCCTCGACCTGGGTCGTCTCGAAGGGGCCGAGGCCGGTCTTCTCCACGTAGACGGCGAGCCCGATCCCGCGGCGGAGCGGGCCGCCGCGCGCGTTGACGGCGGCCTGCTCCTCGCGCGCGCGCCGGTAGTCGAGGCGCTCGATCAGCTCGGCGAACAGCGCGGGGAAGTCGCCCGAGTCGTAGACCGTCTTGACCCCGAAGGACGTGGTCCCGACCTCGTAGGGCATCTCGTCGGCGCGGACCAGGTTCCGCCGGCGCAGCTCCGCCGGGTCCACGCCGAGGCGCGCCGCCGCCTCGTCCATCAGGCGCTCGCGCACGAAGTTGCACTCGGGACGGCCGGGCGAGCGCAGCGTGCCCGCCGGCGTCTTGTTGGTGACCACGCTCCAGAGGTCGCACGCGTAGGCGGGCACGCGGTACGGGCCGGGCAGGAGCGAGGCGCCGAACTCCGCCGGCACCAGCGCGGCGGTGCGCACGTACGCGCCGATGTCGGCGTGGATCACCGCGCGCATCCCCACGATGCCGCCGTCGGCGGCGAAGGCCATCTCCGCCTGCCACGTCGTCTCGCGGGCGTGGTTGGCGGCCATGAGGTTCTCGCGCCGCGTCTCGATCCACTTCACGGGCCGGCCGAGCTTCATGGCGGCCAGCGGCACGAGGATGTCCTCCGGGTAGAGCTCGCCGCGGACGCCGAAGCCGCCGCCCACGTCCACCTCGGTGAGCCGGAGGGCGCCCAGCGGGATGCCGAAGATCGGCGCGAGGATCGTGCGGTTGATGTGGATGCACTTGGTCGAGCCGATGAGGTGGAGCTCCCCGCCGCGCGGATCGGGGGGGACGGCGAGGAGCCCGCGCGTCTCCAGCGCGGCGGCGGTCTGCCTCGGGTGGCGGAAGGTCTCGCGCACCACCAGGTGGGCGCCGGCGAAGGCGGCCTCGGCGTCACCGACGCGCATCGTGATCGTCGCCACGTTGTTGGTGTCGGTGCCCGCGTGCAGGCGCGGCGCCCCGGGCGCGAGCGCGGCGGCCACCGACGCGCACGCGGGCAGCGGCTCGTAGACCACGTCGACGCGATCGGCGGCGTCGCGCGCCACGTAGGGATCGTCCGCGACGACCAGCGCCACCGGCTCGCCGGCGTAGCGGACCACCGTCCGCGCGATGGCGGGCTGGAGGTAGCGCTCGGCGCCCGCGGGCGCGGGCACGCGGTTCGGGATGACCGCGGCGGCGGGGACGTCGGCCCCGGTGAGCACGGCGCGCACGCCCGGCATCTCGCGGGCGCGCGTGGTGTCGATCGAGGCCACGCGGGCGTGGGCCTCGGGCGAGCGCACGACCACCGCGTGCAGCATCCCGGGCGCGCGGAGGTCCTCCGTGAACCGCCCGGCGCCCGTCACGAAGCGCTCGCCGCCCAGACGCTGGTGGGACTCGCCGATCATCGCGGCCGCATTCTACCCGAGCGCGTGACGGGGCCGTACGAGGACCTCACGCTGAAGGGGAAGTAGGGCCCGCGCAGTCGGAGCAGCGCGGGCGGGCTACGTCGGCAGCCGCCCGAGGACGGCCGCGGCGCGCCCGCGGAGGCGCTCGATCTTCATCCCGGCGAACTCGTCGCGCGCGCGGGTGAGATCCTCGCGCGCCTCGTCCGGCCGGCCGAGCGCGGCGAGCACCTGACCGCGCCCGAGCCGGCAGCGCGCGGCGAGCGGTCGCATGCCGAGCTCCTCGGCCAGCGCGAGGGCCTGCGCGTACCACTCGAGCGCGGCGGGGACGGCGTCCGGCTCGCCGCCCGCCGCGATGTCGCCGTGGAGGTGGAGCGCGCGCGCCTCGTCGCCCCGGGCGCCGCGCGCGCGTGACATCTCCAGGGCCTCCGCGGCGTGGCGCGCGGCCTCGGCCCGCTGCCCCCCGGCCAGGTGGGCGCCGCCGAGCTGGACCAGGATCAGCGAGTGGCCGTAGAGGAGGTTGATCGCCCCGGCCTCGTCGATGGCCCGGCGCAGCAGCGGCAGCGCCTCGGCCACCGCGCCGGACTGGTACAGGGCCGAGCCCAGCCCCGAGAGCACGCGCGTGAAGTAGATCGGCACCGTGCCCCCCTCGCACAGCTCCGCGGCGCGCCGGAGCAGCGGCACCGCGCGATCGAACGCGCCGCGCCCCTGGTGGACGCGGCCCAGGCAGTAGTAGGCCCAGACGCGCTCCAGCAGGCCGTTCACGTCCTCGGCGACGCGGACGCCCTCCTCGCCGTGCACGATGCCCTCGTCGAAGTCGCCGGTCTGCGCCTGGCAGAGCGCGAGCCACGTCCGCGCCGCCACCGACGGCAGGAGCTGCCCGGCGCGCCCGCCGAAGCGCTCGTCGACGGGCCGTCCGGCGAGCGCGTCGAGCGCCCAGCGCGCGCACTCGATGCCACGGCGGTAGTTGCCGAGGGCGAACTGGGCGCGGGCCACGCCGAACCTCGTCCACAGCGCCTCGGGCGCATCGACGTCGGCCGTGGTCAGGGCGAGCGCCCGCTCGCCGGCCTCGGCCGCCTCCGCGTAGCGGCCCTCCGAGGCGAGCACGAACGACCGCCCCGTCTCCACGCGCGCGAGCCGCTTGGTGTCGCCCAGCGCCTCGACCGCGCCGCGCGCGGCCACGAAGGCGGCGAGCGCCGGCGTGAACTGGCCGGCCATGTACAGGGCATGCGCGTACCGGAAGCGCAGCTCGGCGGTCTGATCGAGCGTCCCGGGCAGCCGGTCGAGCGCGGTCAGGGCCTGCTCGTAGCAGGCGATGGCCTCGCGCCGCGCCCCGCGCGCCGTCGCGAGCTCGGCCGCCTGCCGCAGGTAGCCGAGCGCCTTGCCCCACGCCCCGCCGTGCGCGGCGTGGTGCGCGAGCTGCTCCACCAGCTCCGGCCGGGCCTCGCCGCCCGCCTCCTCCAGCGCCTCGGCCACCTTGAGGTGCAGGCCGCGGCGAGGCTCGGCGGGAAGCCCGGCGTAGGCCGCGGCCTGGGTGAGCGCGTGGGTGAAGGTGTACGCGGCCTGTCCCTGGACCTCGTAGAGGAACTCGGCGGCCCGGAGGCGCGCCAGCGCCTCGCGCAGGGCGGGGCCGGGCAGGTCGACGACACGCTCCAGCAGCCCCACCGGGACGTCGCGCCCGACCACCGCCGCGCTCTGCAGGAGCTGCTTGTCGCCGGGCGGAAGCCGGTCGATGCGCGCGGCGAGCACGGCCTGGACGCTATCCGGGATGGCGAGGTCGCCGAGCGTCGCGCCTTGTTCCACCACCGAGCGCACGAGCTCCTCGAGGAAGAACGGATTGCCTTCCGCTCGCGCGAGGATCTGCTCCTCCACGCCCGGGCGCAGCGCGCTGCCTGCGGCGAGGTGGCGGATGAGCTCGCGGCTCCGATCGGCGCCGAGGGGACGGAGCGCGATCTGCGTCGCGTACGACTTGTCGAGCCAGCGCGGCCGATACGGCGGCCGGTAGCTCATCACGAACACGATGGGCGCGCCCGCGAGCCGGTCGACGACGCCGCTGGATAGCTCCTCCGACGTGGGGTCGATCCAGTGCGCGTTCTCCACCACGAAGACGAGCGGCTGGGCCCGGCTGGTACCGAGCAGGACCTGGCAGAGCGTGTCGAGCGTGCGCTCCTTGAGCGTCCGCGGGTCGACGCCGCCCAGCCGCTCGGCGGCGCCCGGCGCGCCAAGGAGATGGAGGATGTACGGCTCGTGCTCGTCGGGATCCAGCTCCACGAACTCGAGCCCGAGGCGCACCTTCTCGATCACCACCGGCCAGGCGTCCCGGGGATCGATCAGGAAGTAGGCGGGCAGCGTGTCGAGCAGCGGTCCGTACGGCGTCATGCTGCCGTACGCGAGGCAGTGTTGCTCCATGTAGCGCACCCCGCGCGGGCGCACACGCTGCCGCAGCTCGAAGAGCAGCCGCGACTTGCCCGATCCGGGCTCGCCCACGATGCCCACCGCCTGGCCCGCGCCGGCCTCCGCGGCGCGCATGAGCTCCTCCAGCGTCTCCAGCTCGCGCTCGCGGCCCACGAACGCGGCGAGCGCGCGCTGGGCGCCTCGCGGTCCGCGCTCGCGCGCGGGCCGGAGCGCGGTGAGGGTATGCACCGGCGCGCCCATCTCCCGCAGGCCGCGCGCCGAGACCTCGCGCGGCTCCAGCGTCGCCCAGCGCTCCGCGTGACGGCTCACCTCGGCGGTGAGGAGGATCTCTCCGGGCATCGCCTCGGCGATGAGCCGGAGCGGCAGCGAGACGGTGTCGCCGATCGGCAGCACCTGGCGATCGGGGTCGGCCGCGCGCGGATCGACGAGCACCGGACCCGAGTGCACGGCGATGCGCATCCGGGGCGGGAGCTCCGGGGCGGCGACGCTCGCGACGATCTCGCGGACGGCCAGCGCGCCCTGGACGGCGCGCTCCTGGAGCTGGTCCACGGCGCGCGGCACGCCGAAGGCCCAGAGCATGAGGGTCGGACCGGCGCGGAGCGGCACGCCGCCCAGGCCGCCGAGCTTCTCGGCAATGGCGCGCTCCCATCGCGCCGCCTCCGTCCACGGCTCGTAGCTCGGGGTCTCGCCCGGCCCGGGCTCGGGCCACGTCACCTCGATGGCCACCACGGCGGCGTGCTTCTGCTCCCAGGCGGGCGCCGTCGTGTCCTGGGGCGGCGCGGTCCGGGCGCGCCGCGAAGCGCGACCGCGGCAGCGCGGGGGCGGCGCCGGCGCCCGGTGCGGCGCCCCGCGCAGATCCTCGACCCCGGGCCGGCCGATGCCGTGGCGCCGCATGCGATAGCGGATCGTGTCGCGGCTGATGCCGAGCAGGCGCGCGGCCTTCACCACGTTGCCGCCGGCGCGGGCCAGCGCGGAGCGGATCTCCGCCGCGTCGTCCGCGGCGGGTTCCGCCTCGCCAGCCGCCGCATCCGCGCCCGGCGAGGTCGGCCGCACCAGGCGCTCGAGGGCGGCGGCGTCCACCTCGGTGCCGGGGTGGAGCAAGGTCACGCGCTCCATCAGGTGGCTCAGCTCGCGCACGTTGCCCGGCCAGCGCTGGCGGCGGAGCCACGCCTCGGCATCGTCGGTCAGCCGCCGGCCCGTCGCGCGGTATCCGATCCCGTACCGCGCGAGCAGCGCGCTCGCCAGCTCCACCACGTCCTCGCCCCGCGCGCGGAGCGGCGGGAGCTCCAGCACCACCACGGCGAGCCGGTGGTAGAGATCCGGCCGGAAGCCTCCGGTCGCGACCAGCGACTCGAGCTCCTGCTGAGTGGCCACGACCAGCTTCACGTCGACGTCGTGCTCGGCCACCGCGCCGAGCCGCCGCACCCGGCGGCCCTCGATCGCGGTCAGCAGCTTGGCCTGGAGGGAGACCGCGAGGGAGTCGATCTCGTCGAGGAACAGCGTTCCGCGCTGCGCCGCCTCGAACAGCCCCGCCTTGCCCCGCTTGGCGTCGGTGAAGGCGCCCGCCTCGTAGCCGAAGAGCTCGGCCTCGAGCATGGTCTCGGGGATCGCCGCGCAATTCACCTGGATGAACGGCCCGCCGCTTCGAGGACCGCTATCGTGGACGATTCGCGCGACGAGGCCCTTGCCGGTTCCGGTCTCCCCGACCAGCAAGAGCGGCGGCACCGGGGTACCGACGGCGTCGAAGGTCACCAGCCGGCGGATCTGCTCCCGCAGCGCCGCCACGGCCGGGGCACGACCCTCGAGGCGATCGGTCGGATGGCTCTCGTCGTTGGCTGCCATGCGCTGAGCCTTCGCCGCCCCGGTGGGGGTTGCGTGGGAGAAGGCGCACCCATTATTGGGTGAGCCCCACCGCCAATCAAGCTGCGAATCAAATAAGTCAGAGACTTGCGATTGGCTCGACTCTTGCCCCTGAGTCTTCCGTGCTTGGGGCCGAATCATGCGGTGTCCACACGTTGCGGGAGCGGGAGGTGACCGACATGGAGACGATCCAGGTCAGCAGACACGGACATGGACGAGACGAAACCGATGCGACTGATCGACGGAAGGCTCGTCGTGTGGCATCCGCTCGACTCCTGCCCGAGCGCGCGCCAGGCCGAGCCGGCTCCGAGCGCGCCGGCCCGGATCGAGCCGGCGTCGTCAGAGGTCCCGGGAGCCGGCCCGGACGACCCGGACAGCACACGGCCCATGCGGATCCTGGGCGCTCCCGACGGCAGGCGCATCGCGCCGAGGTGACGAGATCGCCCGCGGGCGTCAGAGCGCCCGGTATACCTCGGTCTCGAACTCGGCGAACAGGCTCGTGGCCGTGCCGTCGTAGAACGGCAGGAGCTGCGAGAGGAAGACGCCGCACACCTGCTTCGTCCGGTCGATCCAGAAGTACGTGTTGGCGAGCGGCTAGCCCTTGACGGCGCCGGCCGTCAGGCCGCCCACCATGTACTTGTGCAGGTAGATGTAGCCGATGACGACGGGCAGGGACGCCAGCGCGGCAGCGGCCATGAGCTGGCCCCAGAACGCGAAGTCGGAGACGACGAACTCCGAGAGGCCCACGGGCAGGGTCCGGAGGCTGTCGTCGGCGATGAAGATCAGGGCGTAGAGGAACTCGTTCCACGACAGCGTGAAGCAGAAGAGGCCGGCGGCGAGGAGTCCGGGCGCGGCCAGGGGCAGCACGATCCGCCAGAGTGTCTGCAGGCGCGTGGCCCCGTCCACCAGCGCGGCCTCCTCGAGCTCCCGGGGGATCGAGCGGAAGAAGCCCATCAGGAGCCACGTCACGAACGGCACCAGGAAGGTCGGGTAGGCGAGGATCAGCGTGCCCAGCGAGTTCGTGTAGCCGATCTGGATCAGCGTGCGATAGAGGGGGATGAACATCAGGCCCGGCGGCACCAGGTACGTGATGAGGACGAGGGCGCCGAAGACGCGCCGCCCGGCGAAGCGCAGGCGCGTCAGCGCGTAGGCCCCGGCGGCGCCGATGACGAGCGAGAACATGGTGCTCGCCAGCGCGGTCACCGCGCTGTTGCGCAGCCAGAGCAGAAAGCGCGTCTCCTCGAACAGGTAGCGGTAGTTGTCGAGGGTGGCCGGCGAGGCGACGTAGATGGCCTGCGACATGAGGATCTGGCGCCCCGTCTTGAGCGACGTGACGACGATCCAGTAGAGCGGCACCGCCACCACCACGAGCAGGAGCGACACGACCAGCCAGCGGAGCACCCGGCCGCTCACGTCCCGGGCTCCTCGCGATGGAGGTAGCGCACCACGAACACGATGAGCACGGCGATGACGGGCAGCGAGTACATGCTGGCGGCCATGGCCATGCCCCAGCGCTGGGACTGGATGCCGAGCTCGTAGGAGTACGTGGCGAAGATGTGGGTGGCCGCCCCCGGGCCGCCGCGCGTCATGATGTACACGATGTTGAAGTCGTTGAGCGTCCAGATGGTGCTGAGCAGGGTGACGATCGCCACCACGCCCTTGATCGAGGGCAGGCTGACCCGCCAGAACTGCTGCCACGCCGAGGCCCCGTCCACCGAGGCGGCGTCGTAGAGGTCCTGCGGCACCGTCTGCATGGCGGCGAGGAACGACACGCCGAAGAAGGGGAACCCCCGCCAGACGTTGGCCATGACGACCGAGAGCATGGCGAGGTCGGGGTTGCCCAGCCAGTGGATGCCCGCGCGGATGATGCCGAGGTCGACGAGGCCCACGTTGAAGAGACCCCGGTAGAGGTCGAAGAGCCAGCGCCAGGTGAGCGCGATCACGACGGTGGGGATGACCCACGGCAGCAGGAGGAAGCCCCGCAAGAGCTGGCTGCCGCGCACCGCCTTGTGCAGCGCCACCGCCATGACCATGCCGATGACGAGCTTGAGGCAGATGGAGCCGACCGTGAAGACGACGCTGTTCCACGCCACGATCCGGAAGCGCGGGCTCTCGTAGAGGGCCACGTAGTTCTTGAGCCCGACGAAGTGCGCCGGATAGCCCACCATCTTCTCGGTCAGGGACAGCCAGATCGCGTTCACGAAGGGGTACGCGATGAGCCCCACGATGAGGGCCGCGACGGGCGCGATCAGCACGTAGCCGAGCAGCCGCTCCTGGACGCGGTTCACGCGGAACCACGCGGGCACGGCCGCCCGCGGCACCGAGGCCGCGGGCGAGGACAGGATCTTGCTCATGCGCGTCGTGCGCGGGCGCCGGGCCTCACTTCACGGGCAGGCGGTCGTAGATCTCCTTGATCCGCTTGTCCGCCTCCTCGACCGCCTTGTCCGGCGCCACCTTGTCCACGATGACCCGCGTCATCATGTCGGTCAGCACGTTGCTCGAGACCACCTCGGCCGCGGCGGGCGTCGTGGGCCCGGGCCAGCCGACGGGCCGTCCGAGCCGCACCGTCTCCGCGATGACCTTGCCGTCGGCGGTGTTCCAGTAGTCGTGGTTGATGAGGCTCTTGAACAGCGGCACCGCCTGCTGGAAGGAGCCGGTCATGTACGTGGTGAACTTGTCCTTGGACATGACGCACGCGACGAGGGCGCGCGCCTCCTTCTGCTGCTTGCCGTCGACGGGGACGCCCCAGTTCATCACGAACGTCAGGGCGAGGTTCCGGCCCGCCGGCCCCCGCGGCATGATCTTGATCGCGGTGTCCTTGCGCAGCGGGTGCTTGGTCGAGTCCTCCTGGAAGAGGATGCTGGGGCCGTTCGGCGTGAAGGCGACCTTCCCGGCCATGAACGCCTCGTTGTTCCCGGAGCCCGACCACGACAGGTAGTCGAAGGCCGCCGTCTTGTCGGTGACGTACGCCGGCGTCACCACCTTGATGGCCTGCACGGCCTTGTCCTTCGGGATGCCGACGTACTTTCCGCTCTTGTCGACCCACGCGGCGCCGTACGACCAGAGCAGGCTCATCGCCGGGTCGTAGCCGTCGCCGGTGCGGTTCCACGGGAAGCCCTGGGGGAAGTCCTGGAGCCCGGCCTTCTTGATCTTGATCGAGATCTCGTTGATGGCCTCCCAGGTGTCGGGCGGCTGGGCGCCCACCTTGTCGAGGAGGTCCTTCCGGTAGAACAGCACCAGCGGGATCGCGTAGTGCGGCACGGCGTAGAACTTGCCGCCGAACTTCACCGCGCCTTCCGCGTTCTGCGCGAGCTCGCCCAGCTCCTTGGTCACCGTGCCGACCAGGTCGGACACGTCGGACAGGCGCCCGAGGTTGGCCAGTCGCGCCGGCCCCACCGCGTCGAGCTCGGCCACGTCGGGCAGCGTCTTGCTCTCGATGGCCGCGGTGTACTTGGTCCACATGTCGTCGAAGGTGTAGGTCTGGATGGCCACCTCGGCGCCGATCTTCTTGCCGCACTCCTGGATGCTCGTGTCGAGGATCTTGTCCGCGGGCGGGATGTAGGTCTTGAGACGCCACAGCGTCAGCTTGACGTCCGCGGCCGACGCCGGCTGGAGCGCCAGGGTCAGGGCGAGGACGCCAGCGGCGAGGAGCATCCGTCGGATCAGCTTTGACATGGAAGAGCTCTCCTTTGAGCTGAGGATGCTGGGCCGGATGACGCTCTTGTAAGCGCCCGTCGCCGAGCTTGTCAAGTCGCCGGGCGCGACGCTCACGCTATGATCTGGTGCCGACACCCAAAGAGTCGCGACGTGCGGCGGCGCGAGCCGGAGCCCGCACCCGGGTGCCGCACGCACGACGAGGAGCAGAGTCGTTGACGCCAGGTGCGGGCGGGCGAAGCCCGGGTGCCCGCACGCACGCGAGGCAGAGTCGTTGACGCCAGGTGCGGGCGGGCGAAGCCCGGGCGCCCGCACCCAAGGAGAAGCGCGATGGCCCAGACGATGAAGGCGTGGTTCAACGTTCCCGGCCCCTCCGGCGCGGTCTTCGAGCTGCGCGAGACCCCGGTGCCATCGGCGGGGCCGGGCCAGGTGCTCGTGTCGGTGCGCGCGGCCGGCACCAACCGGGGCGAGCTGATCCGCGGCGCCGACATGCGCGCCGGGAATCCGTCGCGCGCGGGCGGGGAGTTCGCGGGAGAGATCGCCGCCCTTGGCGAGGGCGTGTCGGGCTGGGCGGTCGGGGATCGCGTGATGGGTCGCGCCACCGGCAGCTACGCGCCGTACACGGTGGCGGCGGCGCGCGCCCTGATGCGGATCCCCGCCGGCATGTCGTGGAGCGAGGCGGCGTCCGTGCCCAACGTGTTCGTCACCGCTCACGACGCGCTCGTGACCAACGCCGCCGTCGCGCCGGGCGAGACGGTGCTCGTCACCGCCGGCTCCTCCGGCGTGGGGACGGCGGCCGTCCAGATCGCCCGGCGAGTCGGCGCGGGACCGGTGGTGGCGACCACCCGCGCGCCCGCGAAGTCGGCGGCCCTCCGCGCCCTGGGCGCCGCCGAGGTCGTGGACACGCGGGAGGCGGATTGGCCGGAGGCCGTGCTCCGCGTCGTGGGCGAGCGCGGCGTGGACGTGATCATCGACCAGGTCGGCGGGCCGCTGCTCCCCGGCGCCGTCCGCGTGCTGGCCCTCAAGGGGCGGCTGGTGAGCGTCGGCCGGAGCGGCGGCCGGGTCGGCGAGTGCGACCTGGACGAGATTGCGCGCAAGCGGGCCCGCATCATCGGCGTTACCTTTCGCACCCGCACGCCGGAGGAAGCGCTCGCCTGCGGCGAGCGGTTCGCCGCCCACCTGCTCGACGCGGTCGCCGAGGGCGCGCTCAAGCCGGTGGTGGATCGCTCGTTCCCCTTCGAGCGCCTCGCCGACGCCCACGCCTACATGCTGAGCGACGCGCAGACGGGGAAGATCGTGCTCGCGGTCGCCGGTGGCGGGCACCCCGCGCCATGAAGTGGGTGACCCGCGAGCGTGTCCGGATGGATCGCGTCGCCTGCGCGTGGCTCATCAGGAACTTCATCGACAAGGACGCGGAGTTCCAGTTCGTCTCGCCGCAGGACGCGCCCCAGCACGCGCGCCGCGATGACGCGATCGCGTTCGTCCTGCCCGGGGCCGAGCTCGCCCGGAAGGGCGAGCGGATCACGCTCGACGCGATGCTCGAGAAGTACGGCCTGACCGATCCCGCCCTCGCGAAGCTGGCCGACATCGTGCGCGCCGCCGACATCCGGGGGCTCGCGATCGACGCCCCGGAGGCGGATGGTGTGCGGGCCATCGTGCACGGGTTCTTCCTGCTGAACCTGCCGGACGGAGAGGCCCTCGAGCGCCAGTATCCGCTGTTCGACGCGCTCTACCGGTACTGCCAGGAGCAGGTCGCCCGGCCGGCGGAGGGCCGCGCCGCGTCCTGATCCGCCGGGCGCGAGCTCGTAAGCCCCGGCGCATCAGACTAACGCCGAGCGGTGGGACTATAGAGGCCCGTGGCGGTGACCGTATTCTGCGAGGGTCACTGGCGGGGCGCGGCGGGCGCCCGGGTCGTGCGTCAGCGCATGAACGCGCGCAGGGCCCCGCGCAGCCCGTCCCACAGCCGGCCGCGCCACGTGCCGGGCGGAAGCATCCGCTGCCGCGTCGTGCGCGCCTGCACGATCCACCGCCACGCGACGGAGGACTCCATGCGATCGAGCTGGGCGCGCACCTCCTCGTAGAGCCCGCGCGTCCGGCCGTGCTCGGTTCGCTCGGCCTCGAGCAGCGCCGACACGCGCTCCACGTCCTGCCGCAGCTCGTTGATGGTGTTCTGCCGCTCGGCGATCGTGTTCCGGAGCTGCTCCTCGTCGTACTCGCGCTCGCGAGCCGCGAGCTCCAGGTCCTGCGCGAGCTCGATCTCCGTCTTCCACGCGTGAGGGGCGGCCGCGCGGTCGAGGTCGAGCACTACCGCGGCATCGCAGGAAGCCGGCGCCTCCGCGCCCACGGGTGCCAGGCGGCCTCCGATCTCCTTTCCGAGCCGCCCCCGCGCATCCGGTGAGAGGTCCCCCACGACGCACACGTGGCCGGCGCCGCGCAGGAACGGGATCAGCGTGTCGACGAGCGCCGCTTCGAGCGCGTCCGGCCGCGACATGGCGGGGAGGATAGCACACGGTCCGCGGGCGCCCGGCGCGGTGCTGGCCGCGGCGCGAGGGTCATTGGCCGCCGGCGGCGCGTCGCGTGTCGCCGAGGATCGCGTCCAGGTGGAGCGAAAGCTGGTGGCGGAGGTCGAACGCGCTCACGTCCATCCGGCGGATCGCCGCCTCGATGTCCTTCCGCGCCGCCGGCTCCGCGTGGCGGACGAGCAGGCGGGCGAGGGCATCCGGATCGTCGCGCGGGAAGAGCGCGCCGCGCTCGCCCTCGACCACGAGGCCCCGGATGCCCTTCACGTCGCTGCCGATCACCATGCGGCCCGCGGCGAAGGCCTCGAGCACGACGATGGGATTGCCCTCGGCGAGCGACGGCAGCACCAGCAGCTCGGCGCCGCGCATGAACGCCCACACCTCCTCCCGCGGCACGGCGCCCAGGAAGTGCACGCGCGCCGCGCAGCCCAGCCGATCGGCCTCGGCGCGGAGCCGCCGATCCTCGGCGCCGTCCCCGGCGAGGAGCAGGTCCACGCCGGGGATCCGGTCCGCCACCGATGCGAACGCCGCCAGCAGGACGGAGACGTTCTTGACGGGCTCGAGCCGCCCCGCGAAGAGCACGTAGGGCCGCGGCCGGCTCCGCGGCGCTTGTCGGCGGACGGCGTCGACGTCGATCCCGTTGGGAATCAGGCGGATGCGCCCGGCCACGCCCGGCCACGCCTCCACCGCTTCGTCGCGGAGCTCGACGGACGGCGCCACCACCACGTCCGCGGTGCGGAACGCCGCGACGACCAGCCAGCGGAACACGCGCCATTGCCGTTGCAGCAGGCGGAGCTCCGCGCCGTGCAGGTAGACGACGATCCGGCCGCGGAAGAGGCCCAGCCGGCGGAGGGCGAGCGGGTACCACGCGGCGTGGTCGAGCCGGGCGATGCAGATCGCGGCCACGTCGCCGCGGCGCGCGAGCGCGCGGAACCACGCGAGGTGCCGTACCGCCCGCCGGAGGAAGCCCGGCAGCGCGGCGCGCGTCCGCGGGATCTCCGGCGCCTCGCGCCGGATGACCACGGCGCCCCGTCGCCGGCCGATCGCGCGGCCCGGGGCCGGCGTCTCCGTCCAGACGGTCACGCGGATCCCCTGCGCGGCGAGCAGGGCCACGAGGTCGTCGAAGAGCGACTGCGCCCCGCCGCCGTATGGGTAGAACGTCGGCGAGACGACGAGGACGCGCGTCAATGACCTTTGCAGGGTCTGGTCACCGCCACGGGCCCCTATAGTCCTACCGCTTGCCATGAGTCTGATGCGCTGAGGCTCACGAGCATGCGCGCGCGATCACCGGAGCGTAGGTGGCCGCCCGGGCGTCCCAGGTGTGGTGGGCGAGCACATGCGCGGTGGCGGCGTCGCGGTCCCAGGCGGCGCCGGCCACGCGCGCGACCGCCGCCGCCATCCCGTCCACGTCGCCGTTGGCCACGACCTCGCCCATGGCGAGATCCGTCACGAGGCGCTCGTTGGGGAACCCCGACTCGCACACCACCGGAAGGCCCACGCGCAGGTAGTGGTAGATCTTGGTCGACTCGTTCTCGTTGGGCGCTGCGCCCAGGGCCAGGACCAGCCCCACGTCGGCCGCGCGCATCCAGTCCCACGCGCGCTCGTGCGCCACCGCGCCCACGCTGCGCACGGCGTTCGCGTCCAGGCCGGTGGTGTCGCCGCCGCCCAGGAAGTAGACGCGGATCCGGTGATCGAGGAGCCGCCGGCCGAGGGCGTTCAGCGACGCGGTGAGCCGCTGGTTGGCCGCGGGCTGCGCGCGCAGGCTGTAGATGTTCCCCGCGAAGAGGCAGCGGCGCCAGCCGTCGCGCTCGTACGGATCGGGACCGGGCCGGGGCAGGCGCGCGTCGGCGGCCCCGGGCACGAGCAGCACGTTCCCGCGGTCGCCGAAGCACTCCTGCCAGCGCCGGCGCGACGGCTCCGTGAGCACGGTCACGTAGCGGCTCGTCGCGGCGATGCGCTGCTGCGTCTCGAAGAGCCGCTGGCGCACCTCGCCGTGGAAGTAGACGGCGGGCGTGTCCTCGGGCCCGACGACGGAGCCGAGCTTGGAGACGATGAAGGGGTGGCGGGCGCCCCCGAACGTCTCCAGGGTCTCGAAACCCTGGTGGAAGAGCGTCTTGACCATGTCGTAGCGGTCCCAGCGGACCCGGCCGAGGGCCACGCGCCGCAGGCGCGGCCCCATCGGGACCCGCACGAAGCGGCGCCAGCGCCCCGGCTCGCAGGTCGCGATGTCCACCGTGTGCCCCATCGCGGCGAGGGCCTCCGACATCTTGAGCCATCGGATGTACGACATGTCGGTGGGCACGAACGGCCGGCGCGCGCTCGCGTAGACGGTGACGATGCGCGCCACGGGCTCACTGCCCCAGGTAGCACTGCTCGAGCCGGGGCAGGATGCGCTCGGCCGCGAACGCCTCCACGCGCACACGGCCGCGGGCCACGCGCTCGCGCGCCTCGTCCGGCCGCTCGAGGGTGCGCGAGAGGGCCGCGGCGAGCGCGTCCACGTCGCCCGGCTCGTAGAGGAGCGCGCACCGGCCGTCCTCGACGATCTCGGCAGCGCCGAGCCGGCAGCGCAACGTCACGATCGGCACCTCGCAGGCCAGCGCCTCCACCAGCACCCGCGGCGACGCCTCGCCGAAGTGCGACGTGAAGGCGAGCGCGCGCGCCTGGCGGAAGCACGGGTAGGGGTCGTCGACGTGGCCGGGCATGCGCACGTGCGCGGCCACGCCCTCCCGCGCCGCGTGGTCGGCGAGGGCCTCGCGGTCGGGGCCCTCGCCCAGGATCAGCAGCGACAGGCGGGGATGCCGCTCGCGCACGCGGCGGAACGCGCTGACGAGGTCGGGGAACGCCTTCATCTCGGCGAGGCGGCCGCACGCGACGACGTATTCGCCGAGCCCCGCCGCCACGGGCGGTAGCGGGCCCGCCGCCGCGGTCCGGATGGCGGCGAGAGGAAACGGGTTGAAGATCGTCTGGACGTGCGAGCGCTCGAGGCCGAGAAAGCCGGCTGCATCGTCACCCACCTCGGCGGAGACGGCGACGATCGCGTCCAGCCGGCGGTGCATCCGCCGCGCGAGAGAGACGAGCGACGGCGAGACTTTCGTCCGCGCGAGGAGGCTCGACTCGTTGTGGATCTGCCCGATCGCCCGCAGCCGGCCGCCCGAGATCACCTTGGCCAGCCCGGCCACGGTGTTAGGCCGCAGCCCGTGGCCGACCACGATCCGCGCGCCGCGCCTGAGCGAGAGGAAGGCCAGCCGCGCGGCCTGGCGCACGAGTGTGCCGCGGCCGCGAAGCGCCCAGTCTCGGACGGGGATGCCGTCCCGGGCGAACGCGGCGAGGGTGGGGTTGGGCCGGCCCGACAGCTCGCGCACGACGTGCCACGAGACCACGTCGACGGAGTAGCCGCGGGCCGCGAACCAGGACGCCTTGATCTCGATGCCGCGGCCAACGCCGCCTCCGTGGAGGAAGTCGGCCACGAAGACGAGCCCGCGGCGGGGGGCCAGCGCGCCGCCCCTATCCGCAGATCTGCCGGAGGATCCCGCGGAACTCGGTGGACGGGACTCGGGGGAGTCGAGGAACGCGCGCACCGCGTCACCCACGCCCTGCGCGTTGCAGTTCCTCCGGAGGAAGTCCGACCACGCGGCCGGGCTGCCGAGGTCGGCGCCTCGGGAGAGCGCCTGCTCGAAGAGATGGTCGATGAAGCCGGTCCGCGCCAGCTGGGGGGAGCGCCGATGGATGAGGTCGCGGAGGTCCGCCCTCGCCTCCCGCGGCGCGGCGAGCGGGCCGGCGGCGAGGACGAGCCGAGTCCTCGCGCGGCTCGCGGCGGCCGGCGTGGCGACATCGATCTCGGATAGCTGGTCGTGCGCTGTTACGGGGTGCCATCGGCCCTCCTCGAATGGGGAATCCGCTCCGGAATTCTCGGCGGGTCGGCGCGCTTCTGTCAAGGACTCACGCGGTCGAGGGTGCGCCGCCGGGACGGCCTGGCGCATCGGCGTCTTGCGACGCGCCCGCGACCAGGTCGGCGAGGGCGAGGCTCGCGGGATCGCCCTGCGCGCGCAGGCCGGCGACCACGCCGGCGCGGTCGGGGAGCGCCCGGTTCTGGCTCATCTTCCACTTGCCCTCGAGGCGGGTCACGGAGATCTCGATCCCCACGATGCCCGTGAGCTGGCGCTCCACGTAGTCCTCCGGCGCGTCCGTCACGCGCCAGGGCTCACGGCGTCCCGACTCGTGCCGGTCGGTCAGTCGCGTGACCAGCCGGCGCAGCCAGGCCGGGTCCTCGATCACGCGCAGCGGACCGTAGGCGTGGACCACCGCGTAGTTCCACGTGGGCACCACCTTGCCGCCGTCCGCCTTGCTCGGGTACCACGCGGGCGTGACGTAGCCCTGGACACCCTGGAACACGGCCAGCGTATCAACGTCGCGCCGGGCCGTTTGCCACACCGGGTTGGACCGCGAGACGTGTCCCTGGAGCGTGCCGAACGGGCCCGGGCCGGGCTCGATCTCCATCGGGATGTGATCGGCGGCCAGCCCCGCCGGCGACAGCGTCACGAGCGTGGCGAGGCTGTGCCGGCGGATGAGCTCGTGCAGGACGGGCACGCGGGCCTCGGTGAAGTGCCGGGGGACGTACATCGGCGGCTCCTCAGGCGTGGCGGTGCGGGCGCCCGCGCTCGTAGTGCGCGCGGAGCAGGTCGGCGCCGAAGTCGTTCCGGGCGTCACGCCACACCGAGTGAATGTGGTTCGCGTCGTTCTGCGTGTTGTCCAGCTCGATCAGGAGCGTCGGCCCGTGGATGCGGTAGTAGTGGGCGTGCGGGGCATCGATGGGGCCCGCCCACGCGAAGTGCAGCCGCTCGAGGCCGGCCTCGCGGATCCGGCGGAGCTCCTCGTCGGCCAGCTCCGCGCGCATGTTCCGCGCGAACTCCTCGACGAGCCGCGCGAGCTCTCCGCGCTGGGCGGGCGACAGGTCCGCCGCCGGCACGCCGGCGGGAGCGGCCAGGCTCTCCGTCCGCCCGGGGCCGGACACGATGTCGCCCAGCGACCGGTCGCCGATCAGCATGCGGCGGCGCTGCGTGGCGTCCATCGACTGGGCGAGGGCGCGGCCCAGGTCTTCCTCGCGGCCGAGCGCGCGCAGTCCCTTGAGCGCGCCCGCGCGCACGTCGGCGGGGTTGGCCCCGAAGAAGGCCGGGGTGACGGCGACGGGCTTGCCGGGGACCAGCGTGAAGTTGAGCGAGAGATGGTGGCCCTCGAGGCGCCAGCCCCACGGGGCCGCGGCCCCGGGCGCGCCGAAGACCGTGACCGCGTAGTTGTCGGGATCGCGCGTGAGGCCGCCGAACGTCTCGAGCTGCCGCAGCACGCCCTCCAGCCGCACCACGTTGACCGCCTTCGCGTAGCCCGCGCCGCTCAGGCTCGCCTTCATCAGCTCGTGGGCGGCGGCGCGCGCCGGCCCCGTCATCTCCTTGAACGGCACGCCCTCGCGGCTGCGCGGCACGTAGTGCCAGTTGCGCCGCTCCGCGTGGTCGAACGGGAAGACGGCGCGCCGCCGCGTCTCCGCCGAGAGCGCGGCGAGGAAGGCCCCGGCGTGCGCGGCCATCGCGGCGCGGGCCCCATCGGCGACCTGGGCAAGGAGCGGGCGCGGCGCCATCGCCGCGCCCGCGGCGGCCACCGCCCCGTGCAGGAGCCCGCGCCGCGTGAGGCGGCTCATCCCTCGGTCACGAGTACTTCACGGTGCAGCCGTAGGCGCGGGTGACCGGCGTCTTCACCGGCTGGCCCGCGGCCACCGCGTCCAGCGCCGCGCGCACGTAGTTGGTGGCGCCGGGCACGTCGGCGCGACGCGACGTGGGCCGGTCGTCGATCGCGCCCGCGTAGACGAGCAGGCCGGCCTTGTCGATCACGTACATGTGGGGCGTGTTGGTCGCGCCGTACATCTTGCCGACGGCGCCGGTGGGATCCAGGAGGACCGCGGTGGGGCCGGCCTTGCGGCTCGTCGTGAGCTCGTCGGCCTGGGCTGCGGTCACGAAGCCCTGCGTGCCCGGCGAGGACGAGATGACGGTGAGCCAGACCACGCCGCGGCCCGCCGCCTCCTTCTGGAGCCCCTGCATGTTGGCGGTGTCGTAGTGCTTCCGGACGTACGGGCAGTCGTGGTTCGTCCACTCCAGCACGACGAGCTTGCCGCGCTGGTCGGCGAGGGCCACGTTCTTCCCGGTGGTGGCGAGCGCCGAGAAGACGGGCGCGGGCTCGCCCACCTTCGCGGACGACCACGCGAGGCGGGGCACGACGATGGTGCCGGCGGCGAGCGTGCCCAGCGACGTGCCGGCGAGGAATGCGCGACGGGTCAGCCCTTGCTTGGCGAGGTGAGCCGAAGGCGAGCCGAGCGTATAGGGAAATGCCTTGGAAACGTCCATCTTGGAGATGTCCACGATGTCTCCTCCTTGTTCCTCGAGGATCAGAGCTTGTCGAGGGCGTCGAGGACCGCGCCCTCGCTCAGGATCTGCGGAAGGACGGCCGGCGCGCCGGCCTCGCCCCGCGGATACAGCAGGTAGAGCGGCACGCCGCTCCGTCCGTGTGACTCGAGCACGCGCGTGATCGCGGGATCGCGTCGCGTCCAGTCGGCCTTGAGGGCGACCACGCCCTTGTCGGCGAGCGCCCGGCTGACCGCGGCCGAGCGGAGCGCCACGCGCTCGTTGACCAGGCAGGTGATGCACCACGCGGCCGTCACGTTCACGAAGACGGGCGTGCCCCGCGCGCGCAGCTCCGCCACACGGGATGGGCTCCAGGCCTCCCATCCGTCCGCGCTCGTCGCGCCCGCGGGCGGCACCGACACCGCGTCGGCCAGCGGCCCGGTGGCGAGCGCGGCCAGCCCGAGCGCGGCCGCCGCGCCGGCGGCAAGCCCGCGCCACGGCCGCGGCGCCGAGCGAGACCGCGCGTAGAGCCCCACGGCCACGGCCACCAGGACGAGTCCGGCGAGGCCGGCCGCCACGCCGCGCAGTCCGGCCTGCCGGCTGACCACCCAGATGAGCCAGGCCACCGTCGCGTAGAGCGGCAGCGCCAGGGCGTGCTTGAGCCGCTCCATCCAGGCGCCCGGACGCGGCAGCAGCCCGCGCCACGCCGGCACCATGGTGAGGAGCACGTAGGGAAGCGCGAGGCCGGCCCCGAGCGCCTCGAACACGAGGAGGGCGGCCGGCCACGGTTGGGTCAGCGCGAATCCCACCGCGGTGCCCATGAACGGCGCGGTGCAGGGCGTGGCGGCCACGGTGGCGAGGGCGCCGGTGAAGAACGATCCCGCGTAGCCCGGCCGTGCGGCGAGCGTCTGCCCGACGCCGGCGAGGCGCGAGCCGATGGGGAGCAGCCCCGACAGCGACAGGGCCATGACGAACAGCACGGTGGCGAGCGTCGTGACGAACGCCGTCGACTGGAGCTGGAAGCCCCAGCCGATCTGCTCGCCCCCCGCGCGCAGCGCCACGAGCACGCCGGCGACGACGGCGAACGACGCGAGCACGCCCGCGGCGTAGGCGAGCCCGTGGCGCCGCAGCTCGGCGGCGGGCCCGGCGCCGTGACGGACGAGGGCCAGCGCCTTCACCGAGAGCACGGGGAGGACGCAGGGCATCAGGTTCAGGAGGAGTCCGCCGGCCACCGCGAGCCCCATCGCGGTCACCAGCGCGACGAGGGCGGAGCGGCCTCCGCCGCTCGGCTCCGCGCGCACGCTGAACGCGTGCCGGACGGTGGCGCCGTCCAGCCGCTCGGCGAGGACGAGCACGCCCTCGATGGGGCCGTCGGCGGCGCCGGGCAGCGGACCGCGCGTCATCTCGAGCGTGATGCGATCGCCGTCGACGCGGGCGTGCTGGGGCGCGGCGTGCTCGATCGGGCCCCAGCGGGAGGGAAAGAAGGCGACGTCCGCGATCCGCCCGGGCGCGAGGCCGCGCGCGGACACGGTGAGAGAGACAACGTCGCCCGCGGTCGTCACGGACGCTGGCCACGGGGCGGCCTCCGGCACGTCACGGCGCGCAGCGGCGATCAGCGCCGCGCCGCGCGGGTCGACCGCCGCCGGCCCCGCGGCGACGGGCAGCGTGATCTCGATCGGAGCTTCCTCCGGGATGCAGATCTTCTCGCACACGAGCCAGCTCGCCCGGCCGCGAAGCGTCACGCGCGTGCCGGGCGCGAGGTTGGACGGGGGCGTGACCGGAAGCGGCAGCACGACCTCCCCCGAGTAGCCGAACGTCATCGCCGGACCCGCCGGGATCCGCTGGGGATAGGGCCACGCGATCGCTCCCGCCGTGAAGCCGGCCGGCAGCGTCCACTCGATCCGCGCGGGTTCACCCGAGTCCCCGGGATTGATCCAGTAGGTGTGCCAGCCCGGCGCGATCTCCTGCCGCAGCCCGAGCCAGAAGGCGCGCCCGGGAGCGAGCGCCGCAACGTCGCTGACGAGCTCGACCCGCACCTTCGGCGCGTCTTCGGCCCTTGCGGGATCGGCGAAGGCGAGCACGAGGAGTGAGAGCACCGCGACGCCGGTAAGCGCGTGAGGCCGCTTCATGCCGGCCCCATTGTCCCACGTCTCTCGTGAGCCTCGCGCACCAGACTCATGCCGAGCGGTGGGATTGTAGAGGCCCGTGGCGGTTACCGCATTCTGCGAGGGCCTCTAAGCGCGCGTGACCGGCTCGCGGTGGACGGCTGGCCGATTATATGTAAGATTGCTTTCGGGGCCGGTCTCGCAAAGGATCGGCCCTTCTCTCGTCCCGCGGTTCGTCGTGTCAGGTCGTTTCTACGCAGTTCCAAGGAGGTGGGATTGGCCAAGCTCGAAAGCATGATCAAGGAGACTATCGCGCGGGGCGCCCGGCGTCAGGTCCGGGCCTCCGTCGTGCCGCTACGGCGCGAGGTGTTCCGGCTCCGGCGCAGGGTGGCGAGCCTGCAAACGACGCTCGGATCGCTGCAGCGCAGCGCCGCGGCCTGGGAACGCACGCTGAAGGGCACGTCGCCCGTGCCCAAGGTGTCGGAGGAGGAGGCCAAGGCGGCCCGGTTGTCGCCCCGCTTGATCCTCAGCCTCAGAAAGCGGCTCGGCCTGAGCCAGGCGGGGCTCGCCTCGCTCCTCACCGTGAGCCCCCCGGCGGTCGCGCACTGGGAGGCGGGCGAGTCGATGCCCGCCGGCCCGAACCGCGCCACGCTCATCGCGCTCCGCAAGGTGGGACGCCGGGAGGCGAAGGACATGCTGGCCCGCAGCATGAAGAAGGCCGAGGCCCGTCCCGGACGGAGCAAGCGGGCGCGGCGGCGCCCGCGGAAGAAGAAGAAGAAGTGAGGACGCCGGCGCTTACCTGCCGCTGTCGATCCCGGAAGACGAAGAAGTGAAGAACGTAAGGAGCCCGGCGGCTACCTGACGCTGTCGATCCTCCAGCGATCGTTGACGCGCTTGAAGCGGAACGTGAAGCTTCCGCTGGTCTGGACGGTCTCGCCGCTGGGCGTGACGATCACGTCCTCTCGCTGGCCGCGAGCCTCCGCCTCGTCGCCGCGCACGTTGATGGCGTCGACCTTGAGGCTCAGCCGGTAGCTCCGAGTCTGGGCGAACACCGCTTGATGCCGTGTGATGTCCTCGGAGCGTAGACCCGGCCGGATCTCTCGCAGCAGGCCGAGGTCCTTCGTCTCGAAGGCGCGCGAGTACGAACGGATCAGCTCCCTGATGTCGGCGTCGGCCGCGCGCGCGGGCGGGGGGGCGCCGCCCGGCGTTCCCGCGCCGGGGGCGGGCGCGGGCGGCTCCGGAGGCTTCGCCGCCACCGGGGCCACCGCCTTCGCGAAGAGTCCGCCGGCCGCGTCGAACTCTTCCGCGGCCTCGGCGAAGCGTCGATCGCGGTAGCGCTCCTCGCCCTGGCGCTCACGCGCCAGGCCCCGCTCCATCTCCGTCGTGCCGCTGGCCCCCCGCGCCTTCTCGGCCAGCATCCGACGCCGGGCCTCGTCCGCGGCGTCCCGCGCCTTGCCCGCGGCCCACGCGCTGCGCTCGGCCTCGCCGTACCGTCGCGTCGCGTCGCCGAGCGCCGCGATGGCCTCGCGCGCGCGCGCGCCCCGCGCCAGCTCGCCCGCCTCGCGCTCCTTCGCCGCCGCGCCCGCGTAGAGGTCCGGGGTCAGCTGCTCCGCGCCCGCGCGGCGTGCGCCATCGCGCGCGGCCTCCGTCTGCTGCCGGGCGCCGGCGAGCTCCTGCTCGGCGCGGCGGGCCGTCTCGCTCGCGCCGTGCATCCAGTAGAGGCCGAGCACGGCCACGAGGAGGAGGACGGCGCCCACGGCGAGCGTCACGCGTAACCATCCGGAGACGAATGCCGCCGCCCTGCGCCCCGCGGCTCCGAAGAAACGTCCCGCCCGCGACCGCGTGGTCCCGTCAGCGGCCGCCGGCGGCGTGGGGCGCGTGAACACGCGCGCGGACGGCATCGGGTCAGCCGGGCCCACGCGGGACGGCGTTGCGATCGACACCGGAGGCATCGACGGCGTTGGCGGCGGCGTCGGCACACGCGCCGGCAGGGGAGTCGGCCGATCCTCGATGGCCGTTGCCTCATGGTCCGCCGTCGATCTGCCCGTGTCGGGAGACGTGGCAGTGGCCGGCGGGCTCGCTCCGGCCGGTGTCGGCGTGCTCGGCGGACCGAGATCGGTGGGCGTGCTCGCCGGGGAGGCCGCCCGATCGGTCGGCTTGGCCGCGCCCGGGACGAGGTCGGTGGGCGTGCCCGTCGCGGGCGGAAGCAGCTCGGTGGGCCTGGCCGCGCTCGGGGCGACGAGGTCGGTCGACGCGCCCGTCGTGGGCGTCACCCGCTCGGTCGTCGGCGGCCGCGTGGCCCCGGGCCTGGAGCGGTCGAGGATGACGGTCTCCGCCGCGTCCGACGAGGGCGTTGCCGGACGCGGCGCGACGTCGGGCGCCGGCAGGTGGACGCGCCCGAGCTTCGCTCGGTCGATCATCACCGTTTCCGCGTCGTCCGAGGCGTCGGCGGGCCGCGCCGGCTCGGCCTCGCGCGGGCGAAGGAGCTGGAGCTGCGCGCGGTCGATCATCACGGTCTCGGCGTCGTCCGATCCGGGGGCCGGCGCGGCTCGCCGCGCCTCGCGTCGCGCTTCCTCGAGCGCGTGCACGCCGCCCGCGTGCTCGGGCATCGCCTGCACGATGCGCTCGAGCGCGGCGGCGGCGGCGGCCCAGTCCGCCTTCCGCGCGAGGCTCTTGGCTTCCGCGTAGGCCGGCCGCAGCGACTCGGCCCGCTCCAGCAGACCGCGCGCGCGCTCGATCTCCTCCACCTGCTCGCGGCGAAGGCTCTCGAGGGCGGCCAGGGGCAGCTGCTCGTCCGGCACCGTCACGGCGGCGGGGGCCGGTCCGTCGATGCGCTCGGCGAGCTGGGCGAGCAGGCGCGCCAGCTCGGGCGCGCCCGCCTCCAGGTGCCGGTGCACCGCGCGCGCCTCCTCGCGGAGCCGGCGCCGCACGCCCTCGAGCTCGGTCTGCAGCTGGCTCATGTCCCGGAACCGCTCGGCCGGCTCTCGCCGGAGCGCCCGCTCGAGCACGGTCTCGAGATCCCGCGGGATGCCGGCGTCGGGCGTGTAGAGCGACGGAGCGGTCGAGTCGATGCCCTCGAGGACGGCCATGGCGTCCGTGCCGCGCCGCGGGCTCCGGGAGGCGACGAGGTCGTAGAACAGGGCGGCGGCGGAGAAGACGTCCGAGCGGATGTCGCCCTGTCCGCGCAGCTGCTCGGGCGCGGCGTAGCGCAGCATGTCGCCGAGCTGGCCCCGACCCGCCGGGGTGGCGTCGCCGCGCGCGGCGATCCGGGCCATGCCGAAGTCGAGCAGCTTGACCATGCCGCTTCGCTGCACGATCACGTTCTCCGGCCGCACGTCGCGATGCAGGACGCCCCGCTGGTGCGCGTAGGCGAGGCCGCGGCACACCTGGATCATGATCCCGAGCCGGTCCTCGAGCGGGTGGTCCTCGCGCGTGGTGATGGTCTGCTCGAGCTCGTCGCCCTCCACGTACTCCACCACCATGAAGAGCCGGCCCTGCTCCTCGCTGGCGTCGTAGACGGTCACCATGTTCGGATGGCTCAGCTTGGCGCACGCCTGCGCGTCCTTGAAGAAGCGGCTCCGAAGGTCGTCGGTGATGTCGCCCTGCTCGGCGATGACCTTGAGGGCGACGATGCGCTTGAGGAGGGTGTCCTCGGCCTTGAACACCAGGCCGATGCCGCCGTAGTGAATCTCCTCGATGATGCGGTACTTACCGAGCCGTTCGCTCGCGGCCACGTGGTCTGTCACCGATCCTCCCGGGCCGGGAAAATGTCCTTGCCACGGTCCGCCGTTGTTGAGTCGCGCAGCCAGTATAATCCTGGCATGGAAGGGCCGCCGCCGACGGGAAATTTCCGGCGCGGACGCACCATGCGCCGCCGCGTCGTGCCCATCGTCCTGGGCCTCGCCACGCTGGTCGCGGCCGCGTGCGCCCCCACGCCGCCGCCCACCGCGAGCGCGCCGCCCGAGGCGCCCCCGCCGCCGCCCCCGCCGCGCGCCGCCGCCCCGCCCCCCCGCCTCCCGTGGAGGCGCTGCCGGAGACGTTCGAGTCGAGCGAGTTCATCGTGGCGCTCGCCCGCGCCGGGGACACCGCGGAACGCCTCGCCGCCCGGCACCTCGGCGGCGCGGCCCGGGCGTGGATGATCACCGATTTCGGCGGCGCCGCGTCCTACGCCGCGCGGCAGATCGTCGTCATCCCGCGGCGCCAGTGGAACCCGCCCGGCGTCTACCCCCACGGCTACCAGGTCGTGCCGGTCCTCGCCTACGGCCCGCTCGCCGCCGATCGCCGGACCCGCGGCGCGGTGAGCGCCGCCGCCTTCGAGGAGCAGATGCGGGACCTCAAGGCGGGCGGCTACCACGTGCTCGCGCTCGACGAGTTCTTCGCGTACCTGCGCCAGGAGCGTCAGGTGCCGAGGAAGTCGGTGCTGCTCACATTCGACGACGCGCAGCGCGGCTTCCTGCAGCACGCCCGGCCGGTGCTCCAGGAGCTCGGGTTCCCGGCCGTGCTGTTCGTGGCCACGGGCGCGGTCGCGGCCCGGCCGGGCGCCGGCCCCTTGAGCTGGCCCGAGCTCACCGAGCTCTCGAAGAGCGGCGTCGACGTGCAGTCCGCGTCGCGCAGCGCCCGCGACCTGCGGCGCGCGGGAAGCGAAGCCGATGCCGCGTACTCGCGGCGCATGCAGCAGGAGCTCGAGACGCCCCTCGAGCTGCTCAAGCGGCACGTGTCCCGACTCGGAAGCGGCCTGGAGACCCTCGCGTATCCGGTCGGTCGCTGGGACGACGACCTCATCCGCTACGCGCGGCAGTACGGGTACAGCGCCGCCTTCTCGGTGGGCGGCGACGCGAACCCGGCGTTCGTGCACGCGCTCAAGATCAACCGCATCCCGGTCAGCGCCGACTGGACGCTGGCCGATTTCAAGAGGAACCTCGTCACCTTCCGGGAGCAGGCGATCCTGCTGGACCGGCCGCCCGAGCCGCCGGCCGCCCTCACGGCCCCCGCCGGTGATCGGGCCACGCGCCGCGCGGTGGCCGCACCGCGCCTCGAGTGGTCCCGTCAGCTCGAGGAGCGCGGGTTGCTGCGTCAGGCCCTCGACGAGTGCCGGATCGCCCGCGCCATCGATCCGGGATCGTCGGCGGCGACGGAGCGGTGCGGCCGGCTGCAGACGCGCATCCCGGCCGAGGCGACGGCGCGGTTCCAGGAGGGGGTGAAGCTCGCGCGCACGTCGCCCGGCGACGCGCGGGCGCGCTTCCTCGCCGCGCTCGCCGTGGATCCCACGCACGTGGGCGCCTTCGACGCGCTCCGGAACACCGCGGCGCTGCCCACGAAGTTCCTGAGCCATACCGTGCGGGCCCAGGAAACGTCGTCCTCGCTCGCCGACCTCTACTACGGGGACCGCGCCCGCGCCGACCTCATCGAGCAGGCGAACGGCCTCGCGCCCGGCGCGGCGCTGCCCGTCGGCAAGGTCCTCAAGATCCCGGAGATCTCCGGAGTTCCGTTCCTCCGCCCCGACCGTTAGAGGTTGTGACGCAGAGCGGACCTTGACCCACGAGCGGGTCGAACAGGGGATCGATCACCGCGTCCTCCTCCTCCTGCGCTCGGGCTCGATGCATCCCGTTGCGCCCTGATAGTCCCTGCGATGGCGCGGCGTCAAGCGCCCGACCGGACAGCTCCAGAGCGGAGGCCGTGGACAGCCGCTCCGCCCCCGGGTAGGCTATCCGCGCCGGCGAGCCGCCGCGGCGAACGCGTCGCGGCGCGCTCGAGCTCGGCACGTCTCTCACATCTCACCCAGGGAGGCCTTCATGACCGTCGATCGGTACACCCGCATCGTGCTGACCGTCATCGCCGTGGCGCTCACCGTGATCGCCGTGCGCCCGTGGCTGCCCGCGCCCGACGTGCGGGAGGCGCTCGTGCCCGGCGCCGCCCACGCGCAGAACCTCACCCCGAAGTACGAGGTCTCGGTGCCGAAGGCGTGGGGCAAGTACGTGGCGTTCAGCAACAACAACCTTCTCCTGGAGAGCGCGGAGGGATGGCGCATCGTCGACGTTGAGGGGAAGGCGCCCGAGTATCCAAAGGTGAAGGCGCTGATTCGCTGGCAGTAGCGCGGCGGTCGCGCTCGGAGGCCACGCGCGGTGCTCGCGCTTGTTGCTCGCCTCCCGCCTCCCGAAGTAGACTGCCCGACGAGGAATTCCACGCGGCCTCGTCACCTGGCCCCGGCTCGCTCCCGCCGGGGTCGTCGCTCTCCGTCGGCGTGGTCGCGCTCCGGCCGCCGGGAGGCACGGACATGCCGAAGCTCACGCTGGTGCAGGACCGGAAGACGGTCCAGATCTACGATCTCGATCAGCAGGTCATGCGCGATCGGAAGACGGTGCACGTCTACGACATCGACCGGCCCGTGATCCGCGTCGGGCGCGTGGCGGTGATGGACATGGACGAGGTGCGCTGACCGGCCATGCGCTCCGGGCGCCGGGGCCTCTGGCTCGTCGCTATCGCCGCGCTGTCCCTGGGCTGCGGCGCCTCCCCCGCGGCCCACCATGCCGCGGGGGCCGCCGTCCCCTCCGCTGCCCCACTGCTCTTCGAGGACCTCGGACACCATCACCGCCCCGTCACCACCACCTCGCCGCGCGCCCAGGCGTACTTCGACCAGGGCCTGCGGCTCGTCTACGCCTTCAACCACGTCGAGGGGCAGCGCGCGTTCGAGGAGGCGGCGCGGCTCGATCCGAGCTGCGCGATGTGCTTCTGGGGCATCGCGCTCTGCCACGGGTCCAACTACAACAGCCCGACCGACGCCGAGCGCGAGCGCGCGGCGACGCGGGCGGTGCAGGCGGCTCAGGCTCTGGCCGCCCGGGGGACCGACGTGGAGCGGGCGCTGATCGCCGCGCTGGCCCGCCGTCACGCGCCCGCCGACGCCAGCCGCGTCTCGCTGGACCGGACCTACGCCGACGCCATGCGCGAGGTGGCGCAGCGCTTCCCCGCCGACCTGGACGCCGGCACGCTCTTCGCCGACGCGCTGATGAACCTGCGACCGTGGGACCTCTGGACGATCGACGGGCAGCCCGAGCCCGGGACGCTGGAGGCGGTGGCCGCGCTGGAGCGGGTGCTCGCCGCGAACCCCGATCATCCGGGCGCCAACCACCTCTACATCCACGCGGTGGAGGCGAGCCCGCGGCCGCAGCGCGCGGCGGCCGCCGCCGACCGTCTGGCCGGCCTCATGCCCGGGGCCGGTCACATGGTGCACATGCCGTCGCACATCTACTTCCGCATCGGCCGCTACGAGGACGCCCGGCTGGTGAACGAGCGCGCCGTCGCGGCGGACCGGACGTACTTCACGAAGAGCCGGCCGAGCCCGATCTACCAGGGCATGTACCACCCGCACAACATCGACTTCATCTGGCACGCGGCCGGCATGGAGGGACGCAGCGCGGATGCCATCCGCGCCGCCCGCCAGCTCGCCGCCGCCGCGCCCGTGGACGTGGTCCAGTCGATGCCCGACATGGAGACGATGCCCGCCGCGCCGCTCGGCGCGCTCGCGCGCTTCGGGCGCTGGGAGGAGATCCTCCGCGAGCCCGCGCCGCCCGCCGGCTTCCTGTACGTCACCGGGGTGTGGCATCACGCGCGCGGGCTCGCGTATCTGCGCACGGGCCGGCCGGGCGAGGCGACCCGCGAGCTGGCGGCGCTTCGCGCGTTGACCGAGCGTGTCCCCGCCGAGCGCACCGTCGCGGGATTCTTCAAGACCGCGGACATGCTGCGCCTCGCCGGCGAGGTCCTCGCCGCGGAGATCGCCGCGCAGGCCGGGCACGTCGACGAGGCGGTGCGCCGCCTGACCGAGGCGGCCGGGATGCAGGATCGCCACTGGTTCACCGAGCCGCCTCCCTGGTACGCTCCGGTGCGGCACACGCTCGGCGCCGTGCTCCTCGAGGCCCGCCGTCCCGTGGAGGCGGAGGCCGTCTACCAGGACGACCTGCGCCGGAATCCCGGCAACGGCTGGTCGCTCGTCGGACTGACGCAGGCCCTGCGGGCCCAGCAGCGCCTCGTGGAGGCGCAGGGCATGCAGGGGCGGTTCAGCCTGGCGTGGGCGCGGGCGGATGTGAGCATCACGCGGTCGCGCTTTTTAAACCACTCAACCTGGAAAAGGGGACCCCTTGGCGCCACCTGTTGATCCGAACGAGGTTCTGATGACCGGCGAGAACTCCTTCATCCGCCTGAGCCCGGACGGCGGCACGACGCAGACGGACCGCATCAGCCACTGGCGGGTGCTCTGGTGTCCGGGCGGCGGCGGTCACGTGCTGTTCATGCAGAGCCAGCTCACGGGCGGGCAGGTGCGCATCTGGAGCGACAACGTCGGCGTGACGCGCTGGCTTCAGAAGACGATCGAGACGCTGCTGTTTCCCGCCTTCGCCGATCCCGCCACGCCGGTCGCGACCGCCGCCTTCGGGCGGCACGGCGGACCGTGGGGGACGGCGGTGGAGACGGTGACCGCGGCCGACGCGCGCATCACGCTGTCGTGGTGGGACACGCTCACGCCGTTCGTCCTCAACGCGCCGCCCGGCTTCAACAACCGGCCGATCGGCGTGTTCAGCACGTTCTTCCCCGCGCGGGGCGCCCAGATCGAGATGGACGGCAAGGTCGCCAAGGGCCTGCCGTGGGCGGAGACGCGAGGTGACCGGCAGTCCAGCAGCGCCTGCCTGGCGTGGTCCGAGACCTGGGTGAAGCCGAAGAGCTGAGCCGGCCGACCGACCCGCGACCTTGCGGCGGGCCCAGCCGCGGGAGAGCGTGAACGCGCGCCGCGGCGCTCCTGATCGAGGAGCGCCGCGGCGGCGAGATCCTCTAGCGTGACTCGACGAGGCCCGACGGGCAGCGGACGCCCGTGCCGCCGATGCCGCAGTACCCCCAGGGGTTCTTGGAGAGGTACTGCTGGTGATAGTCCTCCGCGTAGAAGAACTCGGGCGCCTCGCGGATCTCCGTGGTGATCGGGCCGTAGCGCGCCTTCGTCAGCACCTTCTGGTACGCCTCCCGGGAAGCCTTCGCCGCGTCGAGCTGGGCGGGGCCGTAGCAGTACGCCGCCGACCGGTACTGGGTGCCCACGTCGTTGCCCTGGCGGTCGCCCTGCGTGGGATCGTGGTTCTCCCAGAAGAGACGCAGCAGGTCCTCGTAGGAGATCTTGGCGGGGTCGAAGACCACCCGCACCATCTCGGTGTGGCCGGTGAGCCCGCTGCAGACCTCCTCGTAGGTGGGGTTGGGCGTGAAGCCGCCCGCATAGCCCACCGAGGTCGAGTACACGCCCGGCGCCTGCCAGAAGATGCGCTCCGCGCCCCAGAAGCAGCCCATGCCGAAATCGGCGATCTCCATCCCCTCCGGGAACGGCGGCTCCAGCCGGGCGCCGCTCACGTGATGCGCCTCGGGCACGGGCATGCGGGCGGTGCGGCCGGGCAGGGCCTCCTGGGCCGACGTGGGCATCGCGGGCTTGCGGAAACGGAGCATGAAGGGTTCCTCCTCCCGGCGAGCATACCAGGGTCCGCGGAGCGACCGCATCGCGCGGGCAGCCAACACGCACGGGGCGGGCGGGCCGCACACGCACGGGGCGGGCGGGCCGAAGGCCCGGGCGCCCGCCCCATGGTGAGGCTTGTGCCGGCCGCGCGTCCTGGGCGACACTGACGCTTCCCCTCTCCCCCTGCGCGGGGGAGAGGGGCAGGGGAGTGGGGGGGCCTGGTCAATGGCCCGGTCGATCTCGAAGACCACAGGAGACAGTCATGGACAAGGCGAGGCTGGCGACGTTCCACGGGGCAGGCAAGCCCTTCGAGATCCGGGAGTACCCGGTGCCCGAGCCGGAGCCGGGCGCGATCCTCATCAAGATCGCGCTCGCCAACGTGTGCGGCTCCGACATGCACTACTGGCGCGGCGAGCTGGACTACGTGAAGATGGGCCGCCCGCTGCCGCTGAACACCGGCCACGAGCACGTGGGCACGGTGGCGCGGCTCGGGCCCGGCGTGACCACCGACACCGCCGGCCAGCCGCTCGCCGTGGGCGATCGCGTGCTCTATCGCTTCTTCTTCCCGTGCGGGCGCTGCAAGGCGTGCCTGCGCCGCCAGTACAAGTCGTGCCCCACGCGCCAGGCCAACTGGCTCGTGTCCTGCGAGACGTGGCCGCATTTCCAGGGGGGCTTCGGCGAGTACTTCTACCTGCGCCCCAACCACGCCGTCTTCAAGCTCCCCGCGGAGATCTCCGACGAGATGGCCGCGGGCATCAACTGCGCCTTCACCCAGGTGTACGCGGGCCTCGACCTGGCGCGCCTGCGCGCGGGCCAGACCGTGGTGGTGCAGGGGGCGGGCGGGCTCGGCGTCTACGCCTGCGCGGTGGCGCGCGAGATGGGGGCCAGCCAGGTCGTCGTCATCGACGGCGTCGACGAGCGGCTCGCCCTCGCCCGCGAGTTCGGCGCCACCGCCACCGTGGACCTGCGCGAGTTCCCGACGCCGGAGGCGCGGGTGGCCCAGGTCAAGCGGCTCACCGACGACTGGGGCGGCGACGTCGTGATGGAGCTGGTCGGCAACCCCGGCGTGGTGGACGAGGGGCTGCGCATGACCGCGCTCGAGGGCACCTACGTCGAGATCGGCAACATCAACGTGGGGTGGAAGGCGGAGTTCGACCCGGCGTGGATCATCTTCGGCAACCGCAAGATCCTCGGCCTGTCCCACTACGAGGCCGAGCACCTGCGCGGGGCGCTCGATCTCATGCGCCGCACCCTCGGCAAGTACCCGTGGGGCCGCGTGGTCTCCCACAAGTTCCCGCTCGAGGCGATCAACGAGGCCTTCGCCCAGCAGGACAAGGGCCACGTGACGCGCGCGGCCATCGTCCCGGCCTAGCGTGAACGCTCCGCGAGGTGCGGGCGGGCGAAGCCCGGGCGCCCGCACCCGGTAAGGCATGGCGACAGCCGACGACATCCTCGCCGCGGCGGCGAAGGTCTTCAAGACGAAGGGCTATCACGCCGCCTCCGTCCAGGACATCGCCGACGCGGTGGGGATCCTCAAGGGCAGCCTCTACCACCATTTCAAGAGCAAGGAGGAGCTGCTCTACCTCATCGTCAAGGAGCCGATCGCCCGCATGTACGCCACGATGGCCGAGATCGCGGCCAGCGACCGGACGGCGGGCGAGAAGCTCCGGCGCGCGATCCTGGCCCACCTCGAGGGCCTGGACCAGCACTACCCGCACCTCTTCGTCTACCTCCGCGAGCGCGAGGAGATGAAGCGCGGGTTCCAGGAGCGGTTCAAGCTGTCGCCGAAGCAGTACGAGCGCCACTGGCAGCAGGTTCTGAGAGAGGGCGTGAAGTCCGGCGAGTTCCGGCCGGACCTCGACGTGCACGTGGTGTCCTACGGCGTGCTCGGCATGCTGAACTGGCTCTACCGGTGGTACGAGCCGGGGGGCGGCTCCGGCGTGCGCGAGGTCGCCGAGCAGTTCTCGGCGCTGGCGCTCTCCGGGCTCACGGCGACCACCCCGCGCCCGCGCCCGGCGCGCACGCGCCGGCGGGCCCGCCCGGCCCGGAAGAGCTAGGCGCTTCCCCGCGTCTCCTCGGCGCGGGCCGCGGTCAGCGGCCCGCCGCCGACGCGAGCGGCCCGCGGAGCACGCGGCCGGGATACGCCCCGGTGTGCTCGCCGTCCCGCAGCACCACCTGGCCGTTCACGATCGAGACGTGGAAGCCGGTCGCCTTCTGGCGCAGGCGCTGGGCGCCGGCGGGGAGGTCGTTCACCACCTCGGGCAGCTCGGGCGCCACGCGATCGGGGTCGAACACGATCACGTCGGCGGCCAGCCCCTCGCGGAGCAGCCCGCGCTCGTGGAGGCCCCACGCCGACGCCGGCTCGAAGCTGAGCATCCGCACCCCCTCCTCCAGGGTGACGGCGCGGCGCCGCCGCACCCAGTAGGCCAGCACCTGCGTCTGCAGCGACGAGTCCATGATCTGGGAGACGTGCGCGCCGGAGTCGGAGAACGTCACCACCGAGCGCGGGTGCTTCATCATCTCCAGCACGTCGTCCAGGTTCTCGTTGAAGAGCGGCTGGACGAAGAAGGCCTTGAGGTCGCGCTCCAGCGCGACCTGGATCAGCGCCTCCACGGGGTCGACGCCGCGCTCGCGCGCGATCTCGGCGATCGAGCGGTGCGGCCCGCAGGGGTCCTCCATGAGCATCAGCCACTCGAAGTCCGGCTTGCGGGCCTCGGCGCCCACGCCGCGGCCGTACTCCGCCTCGGCCGCCGCCTTCACGAGCCGGCCGCGCACCTCGGAGTCGCGAAGGAGCGCGCGCTGCTCGGCCAGCGGGCGCCGGCGCACCTCGCGCCACTCGGGAAGGCGATCGAAGGGCAGCCGGGTCTCGAACGACAGCACGACGGACAGCGCGCGGCTGTGCACCTGGGCGAACATCCGCCCGCCGGCGCGGGCGGTCTCGTCGAGCAGGTCGAAGTACGCGCGCCAGGCGTCGGGCGCGAAGCGCGAGCTGAACATGCCCCAGGTGGTCGGCACGCCCGTCTCTACCGCGAGGTCGCGCAGCCGCTCCAGGTAGTCGCGCCGGCGCTCGAGGTCGCGGCCGGTGTCCTCGCCGGCGATCTCGAAGATCCCCGCGCCGAGGTCGCCCATGACCTGCACCAGCTCGCGCACCTCGCTCCACTCGGCGACGCGACTGGCCACGGGCCGCCGGTCCGCCGTCTCGTGATTGCGCGTTCGGGACGTCGTGAAGCCCATCGCCCCCGCGGCCAGGGCGTCGGCGAGCTCGCGCTTCATGACCGCGAGGTCGTCGGCGGTCGCGGGCTCGGAGAACGCGCGCTCCCCCATGGCGTACGTGCGCAGCGCGGAGTGGCCCACGTAGCCCGCGTAGTTGATGCCCTTGGGCCAGCGCGCGACGGCGTCGAGGTACTGGGCGTAGGTCTCCCACGTCCAGTCGATGCCCGCCTTCATCGCCTCGGCGGGGATGTCCTCGGCCCGCTCCAGATTCCGCACGACGAGGTGCTTCTCGTCGGGCCGGCAGGGGGCCAGCGTGAAGCCGCAGTTGCCCATGACCACGCTCGTGACCCCGTGCCAGCACGAGCACGTGCCGAGCGGGTCCCACGCCACCTGCGCGTCCATGTGCGTGTGGCCGTCGATGAAGCCGGGCGCGACGACGAGGTGCCGCGCGTCGACCTCCTCGCGTCCGCGCGCGTGGATGGCGCCGACGCGCGCGATGCGGTCGCCGCGGATGCCCACGTCGGCGCGGTAGCCCGGGAGCCCGGAGCCGTCCACCACGGTGCCGCCGCGAATCACGAGGTCGTATGTCATGTCAGCCTCCGTCGCGTCACGCCGAGGCGGCCCGGCCCGGTGCGCCGGCCGTCGCGGGGACGGCGTCGATCTCGTAGAGCTCGGCCACGTTGTCGTGGAGCACGAGGTCGCGCTCCGCCTCGGTCAGGTGCGCGGCCTGCTCGGCCAGCACGGCCTGGGAGTTCGGCCACGTCGAGTCGCTGTGCGGGAAGTCGTTGGCCCACATGAGCCGGCGGATGTTGCACAGGTCCTTCACCTGGAAGGCCACCCCGTCGTCCTGGAACGTGGTGTAGACGTGCTCGCGGAAGTACTCGCTCGGCCGGCGCGTGATCGCGCTGCCCGTGAGCCAGTAGCGGTGCCGATCGAACGCGTGGTCCATGCGGTACATGAAGTGCGGCACCCAGCCGGCGTCGGCCTCCACGCACACGAGCTTGAGCTTCGGGTGGCGCTCGAACACGCCGCCGAAGATGAACATCCCGATGATGTCCTGGCAGCCGCGGATGATCGACATGAACGCGTTGAGCTTCGGCCCGCGCGTCTTGAACGTGTCGCTGCTGCTGGTGAGGATGTGGAACGACAGCGGCAGCCGGAGGTCGACCGCGGCCTCCCAGAACGGGTCGTACATCGGGTCGTCGTAGTCGGCGAGCGCCGGGTTGCCCGGCATCATCACGCCGCGGAGACCGAGGGCCTTCATGCTCTGGAGGTCGCGGATGCCGTCCTCGACCGAGCGCATCGCGGTCTGGCCCACGCCGAGGAGTCGCTCCGGGTAGGCCGACGCGTACTCGCCGATCCACTCGTTGTACGCCGCGAAGCACGCGTGCTTGAAGTCGAAGTCCGGGTGGTTGCAGAGCATCATCCCGACGGTGGGGTAGAGGATCTCCGCGGCCACGCCGTCGCGGTCCTGGTCGGCGAGGCGGGCGTGGGGGTCCCAGCCGCCGCGATGGAGATCCTCGAACCGGGCGCCGAACACGGTCAGCTCCGAGGCGGGCTTGCCGGCGGCGGCGACCAGCCCCATCGGGACCGGCTTCGGCAGCCCGTCGATGACGAAGAGGTCACCGCGCTGGGGGTCGTGGACGACGTGCGGGGCCCGGTCCTTGAAGCGCCGGTCGATCCGCGCCGTGTAGGTGTCGGGCGGCTCGGTGATGTGCGAGTCGGCGGAGATGATGGGCTTCGCCATGGTCGTCTCCTCTCCGGGTCCGGAAGACGGGCGCCGGCCGTCCGGGCGGGGCGGCCGGCGCCATTGTTGACCAATCGTTTGGTTGGCTCACACTAGGGCACCCGGCGGCGGCCTGTCAACCCGACGGCCGGACGGGCCGCCGGGACGCGTGCCGACGCGCGAATCGCGGGCCCATTATTCCACGGGCAGGCCGGGCACGGTCTCGCCCCGCGCGTTGGCGGGCGGGGCCGGCTCGATGGTGACGCGGCGGAGGAGGGGCAGCAGGAAAAGGGTCGAGGAGAAGAGGAGGAACAGCAGCCAGAAGTCGTCGGCGAAGGCCAGCACCTGGGCCTGTCGGTTCACCTCGTGGTAGATCGCGGCCAGCGCGCGGCGCTGCGCGGTGTGGGCGTCGGCGCCCTGCGCGGCGAAGCGCGTGGCCAGCGCGGACAGCCGCCCCGTCGTCTCCGCGTCCCAGATGTTCACGTGGGCCACCAGGGTGGCGTGGTGCTCCTGCGTCCGCCGCGCGAGGAGCGTGCTGACCAGCGCCACCCCGACACCGCCGCCGATGTTCCGCACGACGTTGAGGGCGGCGGTGGCGTTGCCCATCTTTTCCCGGGCCACGGTGGCGAGCGCGAGGGCATTCAACGGGAGGAAGACGAACCCCACGCCGAGGCCCTGCACGAAGCGCGGCCACGCGAGGGTCCAGTAGTCCATGCCCAGCGTGAGCGTGGACATCTCGTAGGCTGACCACGCGTTGAGCACGCAGCCCACGGCGAGCAGCCAGCGCATGTCGAGGTGGGTGACGAGGCGGCCCGCGAGCACCAGGGACGCCAGGTTGCCGAGGCCGCCCGGCGCCAGCACCAGGCCCGAGGTCCACGCGTCGTAGCCCAGGACCTTCTGCGTGTAGAGGGCGAGCAGCACCATGCTCGAGAAGAAGCCGAGCATCATCACGGTCATGATGAGGCTGCCCATGGCGAAGTTCCGGTCGCGGTAGACGCCGAAATCCATCACCGGCTCCTCGGCGGTGAGCTGCCGGATGAAGAAGCCGGTGAGGCTCAGCGCGGCGAGGATGGCGAGGGTCACGATGAACGTCGAGTCGAACCACTCGGAGCGCTCGCCCTGGTCGAGGAAGAGCTGGAGCGACAGGAACCCCACGAACATGAGCGAGAGCCCGATGGTGTCCGCGCGCCCCGCCCGGCGCAGGTACGGCGGGTCGAACAGGACCGCGGTGGCGGCGAGGAAGCCGAACACGCCGAACGGGATGTTGATGTAGAAGATCCAGCGCCACGACCAGTTGTCGGCGATCCAGCCGCCCAGCGTGGGGCCGAAGATCGGCGCCATCATGATGCCGATCCCCCACACCGCCATCGCGGTGCCGCGCTGGCTGAGCGGGAAGATCTCCCACATGATCGCCTGCGACATCGGCATGAGGGGCCCGCCGCCGATGCCCTGGAGCGCGCGCGCGATCAGGAGCACGGTCAGGTTCGGCGCCAGCCCGCAGAGCACGGACGCCCCGGTGAAGACCACCGTGCAGATGAGGAAGAACCGGCGGCGGCCGAACACGCCGGCGAGCCACCCGGTGGCCGGGAGCACGACGGCGTTGGCCGCGAGGTACGAGGTGAGCACCCACGACACCTCGTCCACCCCCGCGGAGAGCGAGCCCTGGATGTGGGGCAGGGCCACGTTGGTCACCGTCACGTCCAGCACCTGCATGATCGTGATGAGCATGACGGTGCCGGTGATCATCCACCGGCGGGTGCCGCTGAGGCTGGCAGGGTTGGTCGCGTCCGCGACGCTGGCGAAGCCGGACAGGCGGGACAGGCGATGCCTCCTCGGACGGATCTTCGACGCACCGCGGGCCCCGAGGACCGCCCGGAGCGGCGTCAGCGCGCTCGATTATAGCCCCTCGGTCTCTCGGGCCCGTGGCCGCGGACGCTGCGCCGCGCGCGCCGGCGGTGCAGCGGCGTTGCACGACGGCGCGCCGGCGCCGCCCGCGGTCAGGCGAGGAGGTCGAAGCCGAGGACGGCGCCGAGCTCGCGAAGCGCCACGTCGGGGTCCACGACCTTGATCGTGGTCATGCCGAGCGCGCGCGCCGTCTTGAGGTTCGTGCCGATGTCGTCCAGGAAGGCGGTCTCGGGCGGCGTCACGCCGAGCTCGCGGCAGGCCAGCGCGTAGATGCGCGGGTCCGGCTTGCGGAGCCCCACCACGCTCGACTCGACGAGCACGTCGAAGTGCTCGCGCAGCCGGTGCGGCCCGGCCTCGGCGGTCTTCCAGTTGTTGGTGAGGGCGCCGGCCCGTAGCCCGCGCGCCCGGATCCGCCGGACCGCCTCGAGCATCCGCGGCCGGGGCTCGCGCGCCTCGGCGATGTAGGCCATCATCCGCGCCCCGTCCACCGTCACCCCGCGGGCCCGGCAGTCCCCCTCGAACGGGGTGAAGAACTCGTCGAGGCCGATCTCGCCGCGCTCGAGCCGCGACCACGCGCCCTCGGGGCCCGTGCCGGCGATCGCGCGGTTGATGGCGTTGTCGGCCAGCCCGTGGTCGCGCTCGTAGCGGGCGATGGCGGCGAGCGGCGAGTCGACGATCACGCCGCCGAGGTCGAAGAGCACGCCGGCGAGGCGGCTCACCCGCGGAGGCTCGCGCGCACCATCCTGAGGAGCGGCTCCACGCTGCCCCGCTCGATCCAGCGCGCCACCACGAGGAGGTCCGCCTCGGGATCGAGCCAGATGACGTTGCTGCCCGCGCCGCGCGCGGAAAAGCTCGCCGGCGAGGCCCAGGCCCACGGCGCGCCGCCCGTGTTCAGCCACCACAGGAGCCCGTAGGCGGGATTGATCGCGCAGGGCCGGCGCAGCTCGTCCACCCAGCGCTCCGCCACCAGCTTGTCCCCCTGCCAGATCCCGCGCCGGAGGACGAGCAGGCCGAAGCGCGCGTGGTCACGGGTGCCCATCCAGAGGCCGCCGCCCCAGTGCGATCCTCCGGGCACCGAGGGCATGCGCGCGCCGTCGATCTCCGTCCAGGCGTTGTCGTAGGGCTGCCACTCCCAGTCCGGTGACGCGCCGATGGGCGTCATGACCGCTTCGCCGAGCACCTGCGCGAGGGGGCGCCGGAAGACGCGCAGGAGCGACAGGCTCAGGCGGTTCACGCGCACGTCGTTGTACTCCCAGTACGCGCCGGGCGCGCGGAGCTCGCGGAGCGTGCCCTTGGCCGCGCCGCCGAGCTCGCTCCGCCCGAACGTCGCGGTGGTGATCGATGCTGTCCGGCTTGCCCCAGAGCGTGCCCTGCCACTCGCTGGTCTGCTGGAGCAGGTGACGCCACGTGATCGCGCGGTTGTGCGCCGACGCGAACCCGTCGTCGGGCCCGCTGGCCGCCACGGGGTCGTCGATGTCGCGGATGAGGCCGCGGTCCACGGCGATCCCGGCCAGCACCGCGAGGTAGCTCTTGGCGATGCTGAAGCTCATGTCCGGCCGGCGCGTGTCGCCCCACTCCGCGGCGATCCGGCCCCCGCGCACGACGAGGCCGCTGGGCCCGCCGCGCGGGCGCACGGGGCCGAGCACGCCGCCCGCCGCGTCGGGCTCGTCGGCCACACCCACGTACCGGCCCGACGCGGTGATGAAGTCCCGGCGCCACGGCGTCTCGTGCGCGCGGTGGAATGCGATGGCCTCGTCGAGGGCGGCGGCGTCGACGCCCAGCTCGGCCGGCGGCCGCGCCTGCCACTCGTCACGGGTCGGGTAGTACATCGCGTCTCCTTCGGTTTCGGCCATAGCTTGTCGCCCGCAGGTACCCCTTCGTCCGGGCACTCAGGTCCGCGGGCAGGCCGTCTACGGACCCGATGAGATCGCCGATCGCGTCGAGCGTCCCCCCTGGTTCCGGGACGGGACTGCGCGGCGGAGCCGCTCCCGGACGACGTCGGACTTCGGGACCTTTCGCCGGCGCGCCTCCGCCTCGATCTGTGCCACGAGCGCCTCGGGCACGCGGACCGTGAGCGTCTTCATGGGCCGCGGTGGGCGCTACCGGGCCACCCCGAACGCCGCGGCCTTCCACTGCGGGTCGTCGGAGCCGTCCAGCCGCGCGCGCACGCGACGCAGGAGCTGACCGGCCGCCGTCTCGCCCCAGAACCAGCGGAGGATCTCGTCGCCGCCGCTCCCGGCCTTCATGGCGATCCGGCCCTCCGCGTAGAGCGTCTTGAGGTCGTCCGCGCAGTGGCGCACGAAGGCGGGCAGCGGGAGGTCGGCCGGGCGCTCGGGCATGTCGGCGCCCTCTTCGCCCGCGGCGAAGGCCTCGAGGAAGCGGACCACGCCGCGGAAGCGCGTGGCGGGAATGCCGGAGAGCCCCAGCGCGGTGCGGCCGCCGGTTCGCTCCATCCACTGCTCGTGATACCGGCGCATCTGCATCGTCTCGAGGGCCACGTCGTCGGGAATGCCCGCGGCCGGGCTCACCGCCGAGGCCTGCGTGGGCGCGGCGGGCTCATCGCCGGGCTCCGCGTCGTCGGGGAAGTCGCGGAGGACGGGGCCCGACGCCTCGGCGAGCAGCGCGAGCGCGGCCCCGAGCACGCGATGCTGGAGGGCGACGTCCCCGGGCCGGCCGAGGGCGTGGCCGTAGGGGAACGGCACGAAGAGGGCGCGCGGCGGCTTCACCTTCTCCGTGTGCTCGCGCACCATGCTGATCGAACGTCGTGGCCACGCCTTCGGTCTCGAGCGCTCGGGCGAGCACACCGCCGGTGTGCGTGCAGAGCGGTCAGGTGGGGGTGATCAGAGCCGCGTGCACGCCGTCCTCGCGCAGCCGGCGCCCCACCTCCGGCCCCGTCTCGCGCTCGAGCCTTGCTGCGTCGCGGAGCGCGCCCATGAACGAGTAGTGCCGCGGCGCCACCCCGCCCACCTCCCCGCGCGCGACCAGCTCGCGCAGCCGGTCGATCGGATAGGTCACGTTCAGGTCGCGCATGATCGCCGTGCGGTCGAACCCGAGGCTGGTGTGGCTCTGGAGGATGTCGGCGGCCGGCGCGTCGCCGGCGAGCACGCGGTAGCCCTGCTCCCCGGGGGCGAAGGGCCGGTCGCTCCGGAGGTGGAGGCCCGCGGTCGTGACGATGGCGATCCGGCACCCCGCGAGCGGCTTCGCCGGGCGCGTCCAGGGCGCCGTGTCGTTCACCTGCGCGGGGAACGTGACCAGCGTGCTGCGATTTGCCTGTGGCAGTCGCTCCAGTCGTGGCATGGGTTCGCCTCCAGTCGCGTGAGCGTATCACGACGCTGGCGGCGGGCCGCCGCGCCTGGCCGTGAGACGCGCGGACGCGAGCGCCGGGTTCGGAGCCCTTCGCCGTTGACCCCGGGCGGAGCGCCGTGGAGAATGGCGCCGCCTCATGGCACGCGACAATCAGTTCGCCCGCCAGTGGACGCTGTTGCGGCACCTCGGCGCCGGGGGGCTGGCCGTGGACGACGCCGCGCGCCGCCTGGGCTGCACGACCCGCACCGTGTGGCGGGACCTCCACGTGCTCCAGGATGAGACGCTCCAGCCCGGAGATGCCCGTGTGCATCTCCGCGATGGCGTGCGCGAGGGGGGCGAGTCCCTCGTGACGCCGCGCGAGGCGGCCCTGTCGCTGGCCGAGTGCGCTTCCCTTCCGTGCCCGGCCGCGCCCGTCCGCGTGAGGTTCGTCAGCCAGACGCGCCTCAAGGAGGGTGGGGCCTTCGCCCGCCGGCCCGAGTTCCAGCTTCTCTTCCGGGCCTCCTCGGGCGCCTGTCCTCCCTGGCCCGCTTTCACGGCACGGGCCCGCTGGACGTGAACTCTCGCCGCCTCATCGACGCCGCTGCCGCCGTGCGCCTCGCGCGCGACGACACGCGCTGGACGCACTGGGCCCGGTACTCGGGGCGCCAGGACCGGCGCATGGAGTGGGACGGCCTCGTCGGCGAGGCCGACTACGAGGGCGGTCTCCGCGCGTTCTGGCCCTACCTCGCGTTCGGCCAGTGGACCCACGTCGGGAGCGACACCACGTTCGGACTCGGAGGCTACCGCGTCCAGACCGCGGCCGCGGAGGCATCATGAGGGCAACTGGCCGCAACGATCTTTGCCCCTGCGGGAGCGGGAAAAGGTGGTCTCGCTCCTCAAGAGCATGGAGAGCGCCGCCGAGCGACAGCGCCAGGCGGGAGTGCCCGCCTACGACTTCGGATGGATGTGGGGGGAGTTGGGCACGTTGCCGGGGTAGCATCGCCGGGGGGCGCAGGTTGCCACGACGCCCAGCGCAGGACTTGTCGACCTCGGCCGTCTCGAAGGGGGCGCCATTGGGCGTTGTCAACACCGGCCCTGGATTCAGTGAGTACCGGGGTGGGGGTGGGGGAGGCTGATCACGACAGTGGAATCGTTCAAGGGTCAAGCTGGCGAGGGCGCATGGATCGCGTGGCTCTAGCTGACGGCTTCCGGGCAGAGCTGGAGGGCTACGTCGAGCTCCTGGACGCCAGGTTCGGAGGCGATGTGGTCAGCGTGGTGGTTTTTGGTTCCCGGGCGCGGGGCGCCGCCCGGGCCGGGAGCGACCTGGACCTGCTCGTCGTCGCGCGCGGCCTGCCGGTGAGGCGGTGGGCGCGGTACGAGCCGTTCCTTTCTGCTGCGCGCGCGGTGTCGGACGAGTTCGCGGGGGCGCTGTCGGTCATCGCGCTCACGCCGGAAGAGGCGACCACTGTCCGCCCGTACTACCTCGGAATGCTGTCCGGGCACATCACCCTGCGCGACCGGGACCACTTCTTCGAGAGCGTCCTGGCCCGGCTTCAGGGACGCCTCCACGAGCTGGGGGCGCGGCGGTACGTGGACGCGGACGGCTACGAGTACTGGGACCTCAAGCCGGACTGGAAGCCGGGCGACGTGGTGACGTTGTGACGTCGGACCACATGGCGCGGGACTACCTGCGCCGGGCGCAGGTGCGCCGGCAGGCCCTGGATGCGTTTCTCGCCGGCGGCCTTCACGGAGAGATCATGCGCCAGGCCCAGGAGATCGTGGAGCTCGTCCTGAAGGGCGCTCTCCGCCTCGTGGGTGTCGATCCGCCCAAGCGCCACGGGGTTCAGGAGGTAGTGGGCCAGTTCGTGACCCGCCTGCCGGCCGAGTGGGCCGTTGCCATGAGCGAGCTCGCGGTGACGATCGCTCGCCTCGACGCGGAGAGGGGGCGGGCCTTCTACGGCGACGAAGCGACGGGCACGCCGTCGTCGGACCTGTACGGAAGGGAGGAAGCTCTCGAGGCCCTCAGCGTCGCCGACCGATTCCTCGCCATGTACGAGCGACTCCTGGCGACGGAGCGGAGGGCATGACGACCGTCGTTGTCACCGGGCTCGTCATCGGCCGAGCACAACGTCGATGCCGCTCATCACCTGGGCGAAGTACTTTGGGGAGAGCTTGGCGGCGCGCTCGGTGAGAAACGCTCGATCGACGGTGACGATCTGCGACGCATTGGCCACCGAATCTTTCGGGAGACCCGCGGCGTTTGCCGGGAGGAGCACGTTCCCGGGCGCCCGGGCCCAGGTCACATTGCTCGTCAACGGCACGCAGACGACCGTGGCGATCCGGCTGCGATTCAGGGGATTCCCTTGCACGATCACCACGGGCCGTCGGAAGCCCGGAGCCGAGCCCGCGGGAACAGGCAGATCGGCCCACCAGACCTCGCCCTGCGAGACGTCTACCACTCGCTTCGCTCCAGGATGCGCCGCGTCGCGGCCGTGACGAACGCGTCCGTGGGCTCGGGCAGCTGGTCAATCGCCTGGTTCATGGCTTCGGTGACCTCGTCGGGTGCATGCCGCGAGAGGTACTCCGAGAGCGCCTCGGCGTAGAGTTGGCTGCGCGACTTCCGCGCCCGGCGCGCGTGCCGTTCAGCCGCGTGGAAGACGTCGTCTGGAAGGGAGATCGCCGTTTTCATACCGAGAGTATAACCTCCAAGGTCCCCCGTGCCAACCGGCGCATGCCCCGAGTCTACCTCCGCGTCCAGCGGGGAGTGCTATCCTCCGGGCCATGCTTTGCGAAGCGAGCCGATAGGCGAGCGGAGCGCACATGGAGGCGCAAGTGAAGCCGACGACCCCCGGCACGGACAGTCAGCTCGCGGGCATCCGCGTCGTGGACCTCACGCGGATCCTGTCTGGGCCGTTCTGCACGATGCTACTCGCCGACCTCGGCGCCGACGTGATCAAGATCGAGACGCCCGACGGCGGTGACTCCGTGCGCCGGCAGGGCGCGGTGCGGGACGGGCTCTCGTGGTACTTCGCGGCGTTCAACCGCAACAAGCGCTCGGTGGTGCTGGACCTGCGCGCGGCCGCGGGCAAGGGCCTTCTCGAGCGCCTGATCGCCAGCGCCGACGTGGTGGTGGAGAACTACCGCGCAGGCGTGCTCGAGGAGATGGGCTTCGGGTTCGACCGGCTCCGCGAGATCAAGCCCGACATCGTCGTCTGCAGCATCTCGGGCTTCGGCCAGACCGGGCCGTACCGCGACCGGCCCGCCTTCGACTTCATCGCCCAGGCGATGAGCGGGCTCATGAGCGTCAACGGCGAGGAGGACGGGCCGCCGCTCCGGAGCGGGCTGCCGCTCACCGACCTCGTGGCCGGGCTCTACGCCGCCCTCGGCGTGGTCGCCGCGCTCGTGCGCCGCCAGCGCACCGGCGCGCCGGAGCGGGTGGACACCGCCATGCTCGACGGGCTCGTGAGCTTTGCCGCGTACATCGGCGCCGAGACGCTCGCCACCGGCCGGCCGCCCCGCCGCTCGGGCAACGACCACCCGATCGTGGCCCCGTACGGCCTCTTCGCGGCGGAGGACGGCGACATCGCCATCGCGCCCGCCAACGATCAGGTCTACCACCGCCTGCTCGACGCGCTGGACCTCACCGAGCTGAAGGCGCATCCGGACTTCGCGACGAACGATCTGCGCGTCCGGCACCGCGCGCGCATCAACGCGCTGGTGGGCGCGCGCATCGCGCTCGGCACGCAGGCGGCGTGGATCGAGCGTCTGAACCGGGCGGGCGTTCCGTGTGGGCGCGTGATGGATTTCGCCGAGGTGTTCGCCGATCCGCAGATCGCGGCCCGCGACATGGTGCTCTCGGTGCCGCATCCCGGGCGCGGCACCGTGCGGATGCCCGGCTTCCCGATCAAGTTCGGCGAGGGGCCCTGCCGCATCCGGCGGCCCGCGCCCGAGCTGGGCGCCGATACCGACGACGTGCTGCGCGAGCTGGGCGTGGACGGAGCCGAGCTGGATCGGCTCCGGGGCCGCGGCGTCGTCGGCGCGCGGCACGCCGCCGCGGCATCGTGAGCCCCGGCGTGAGCCCGAGGACGACCGCGAGAGAGGAGCGCGCGCCATGCTGGACCTGATCATCCGTGGTGGCGACGTGGTGACCCCGCAGGGCGTGGGGAAGTGGGACGTGGCCGTGAAGGGCGAGCGCATCGTGGCGGTGGGGCTGCCCGAGGCCGGTGTCGAGGCCGGCCGCGTGATCGACGCCACCGGCACGGTCGTGGCGCCGGGCGGCATCGAGCCCCACACGCACCTGGCCCACTTCATCGCGATGCAGCCGGAGGCCAACGAGTTCACGCTCGGGCCCGAGGAGGACACGCGGGGCATGGTCTACGGGGGCACCACCACCCACGTGGACTTCTGCTTCGTCCGGCCCGGCCTGGACATCGCGAAGGCCATCGAGCAGCGCGTGGCCCGCTGGAAGGGCAACTCCTACGCGGACTACGCCTTCCACGTGTGCCTGCAAGGCACGCTTCCCATCAAGCTCTTCGACCAGATCCCCGAGGCCATCGCCGAGGGCTTCCCGAGCTTCAAGGTGTTCACGGTCAACGTGCTGCCGCCGCATCCCAAGCGGCACCCGTACCGGCTCGACTTCGGCCGGATCCAGCTCGCCATGGAGAAGGTCGCCAGGCACGGCGGCATCATGGCCGTGCACGCCGAGGACGAGGACGTCGTGCAGTTCAACTACGAGAAGTTCCGCGAGGAGATGCGCACCGAGGGCTGGCTCCTCCCCGAGGTGCACAACAAGCTGTCCGAGCTCCTGGCCTTCACGCGCACGATCCAGCTCGCCCGGCACACCGGGGCCGGGGTCTACTTCGTGCACACCTCCGCGAAGGAGGCGGTGGAGGCGGTGGCGGAGGCGCGCAGCAAGGGCCTGCCGATCTACGCCGAGACCCTGCACCACTACACGTGCTTCACCGCCGAGGACTACAAGACCCCGCGCGGCTTCTGCTACCACACCTATCCGTCGCTGAAGTACCCGGAGGACCAGGCCGCGCTGTGGAACGGCCTCGTGCAGGACGGCGTGTCGACGGTCGCCACCGACGAGTTCCCGACCTCGCTCGAGCTGAAGCTCCGGGGCAAGGAGCTGGAGAACGTGACGGGGGGCAACCTGGGCGCGGAGGCCCGTGTGGGCATCGTGTGGAGCGAGGGGGTGGTCAAGCGCGGCATGTCGCTCCAGCGCTTCGCCGAGGTCACGTCCACCAATGCCGCGCGCATCCTGGGGCTCTACCCGAGGAAGGGCGTGATCGCGCCGGGGAGCGACGCCGACCTGGTGCTGATCGATCCCGCGGTGGACAAGACGCTCGCCCGCGAGGACTTCCACGTGTCGGACTACAGCCCGTGGGAAGGCTGGAAGGTGAAGGGCTGGCCGGTGACCACGATCCTGCGCGGCAAGGTCGTGGTGGACAACGGCAAGCTCCTCGGCAGCCCCGCGGACGGCAAGCTCGCTCCGCGCAAGATCTCGCCCGAGGTGCTCCGGAAGGCCGCGTGCTAGCCGGCGTCGCTCTCCGGAGGCCACGATGAGCGAGCTGACGCCCGCAGGAGGTCCACGCCATGGCGACGGCCCTCGGGCTCTCGCTGGCCGGCGAGGACCTCACCGAGGTCACGCACCGCCTGAACGGTCTCCTCGAGGCCCTTCGGCCGCTCGACGACCTGCCGCTGGACGACGTGGAGCCGCTGCCGATCCTGCCGGACGAAGGCGCGCGATGAGCGACGACCTGGCGTTCGCCGACGCCGTCACGCTCGCCGCGCGCGTGCGCGACCGCTCCGTGTCGCCCGTCGAGCTTGTGCGCGCGTATCTCGATCGCATCGACCGCCTCGACGGCCGGCTCCGCGCGTACATCACGGTGTGCCGCGATGCCGCGCTCCAGGCGGCGCGTCGCGCCGAGGCGGAGGTGGCGCGGGGCGACTTGCTCGGGACGCTCCACGGCGTGCCCTTCGCGGTGAAGGACCAGTTCGACACCGCTGGCGTCCTCACCACCATGGGGTCGCGGCTGATGGCCGACCGCGTTCCCCGGGAGACGGCCACGCTGGTCGAGCGCCTCGAGGCCGCGGGCGCCATCCTGCTCGGCAAGCTCAACCTCACCGAGTTCGCGCTCGGCGGGACCGTGGAATTCCCGTATGGCCAGCCGCGCAACCCGTGGAACACCGACCACGATCCGGGCGGATCGTCGTCCGGATCCGGCATCGCGGTGGCCGCCGGCCTGTGCGCCTTCGCGCTCGGCGAGGACACCGGCGGCTCGGTGCGGTCCCCCGCGTCGTTCTGCGGCGTGGTGGGCCTCCGGCCGACGTGGGGCCGACTCTCCCGTCACGGCGTGGTGCCCCTCTGCTGGTCCATGGACACGCCGGGACCGCTCACGCGCACGGTGGAGGACACCGCGCTCGTGATGCAGGTGATCGCCGGCCACGACCCCCGCGACCCGACCACCAGCCGCCGGAGCGTGCCGGATCATCGCGCGGCGCTCGGCGCGGGCGTGCGCGGGCTCCGGATCGGCGTCGCGCGTGAGCTGGTCGCTTCGCCGGACGTGGACGCGGAGGTGCGCGACGGGCTCGCCGCCGCCCTCGGCGTGCTGAAGGGCCTGGGAGCGATGGTGGAGGAAGTCTCGCTGCCGCTCCTGCCGCTGGCCGGCGCGGTGTTCATGACGCTGGCCGACTCCGACGGCGCCGGCTTGCACCAGCCGTGGCTCCGGAGCCGGCCGCAGGACTACGACCGCGGCACGCGGCGCCGCTTGCTCACCGCCAGCCTGATCCCCGCCGCGCGCTACCACCAGGCGCAGCGCGCGCGGGCGCTCATCCGGCGGCAGCTCCTGGAGGCGCTCGAGCGCTGGGATCTGCTGGCGTGGCCCACCGCGCCCCAGCCCGCGCCGCCCATCGCGCGCGGCGCCGCTCCGATCACCGCGGCATCGCAGGTGGCGGGGCGGTTCTTCGCGCGTCGCTCCTACGTGGCCCCGGCGTCGCTCGCGTCGCTGCCCGCCGTGGCCGTGCCTTCGGGGTTCTCGCGCGCGGGCCTGCCGCTGAGCCTGCAGCTCATCGGCCGGCCGTTCGGGGAGGCGCCGCTCCTCGCCGCGGCCTACGCCTACGAGCAGGCGACCGGCTGGTCGCGCCGCCCGCCCGTCTGAGCGGCGTGGGGCCCGTCAGCCCGACGTTCGGTCGATCAGGAGACGCTCAGCCTCACGCCAGGGCGAGCGCCACGGCCCGGACCGGCGAGAGGCTCTTCGCCAGCGTGCTCCAGCTTTCCCCGGCGTCCCCGGACACGTAGACGCAGCCGTCCTCCGTGCCGATCACCGCCGTGCGGTCTCGCGTGGCGAGGCAGCCGGTGTCGACGTTGTCCGGGAACCAGTCGGGCAGACCCGCGCGGCATCGCTCGAAGGGCGCGCCACCCGAGAGCGGGCGATGATACACGCACGCCTGGCGGCCCTGGTAGCTGGTCGCCGCGCTCAGGAGCAGCGTGTCGCCGGCCACCGCGACGGCGCGGCAGTAGTGCGCGTGCAGGCCGGCGTTGTCCCAGCGCCAGGTCCGGCCGGCATCCTCGGTGATCCCGAACCCGTCCGCGGCGGCGACCACGACCGTGCCGGCGTGGCCGGGCACGGCGAGCACCTGGTGCACGTCGTGCTCGATGTCGAGCGTGGGTGACCATCCCGCGTCGCCCCCGGCGGACCGCAGCACACCGCCCACGTGCACGTTCACGTAGACGGCGCGGTCACCGTCCGCGCTGATCGACCGCACGTCGGCGGGAGCGCCCCACGGCGTATACCAGGCGTCACGACCTTCCGCCTCGTCGAACGAGGCGACGGAGACGAGGCGCCCGTGGGTCAGCCGTGCGAGGTGGGCGCGCGCGGTCCCGACGAGGAGCCCGGAGACGGTGGAGGCGAGGCAGGTCGCGCGCGGCTTTCCCTTCGCCACCGTCGCGGCGAGCGTCCAGTGAAGCGCGTCCGCGCTCTGCCACAGCTCGCGGCCGTCGACGATGGCCCACCAGTGCCCGCCGTCCGCGGCGAGCGCCGAGACCTCGCGGCCGGCCAGCTCGTCGACCGCGGCGGCGCGCTCCTCCTTCCAGACGTGGAGTCCCTCATCCGTGCCCGCGAGGATCGTCGTCCGCTCGTCCGGCATGCCCGTGTCCTCCTGTTGCGTCCCAGGATACCGCCGCGGCTCTCCCGCTTCACGTCAACCCGCGTGCTCGTGCCACCGCCCCTCACCCTGACCCTCTCGCCCGAGAGGGGGAGAGGGGATCGGGCGCGGTCGGCCTCACGCGTCCGTCGTGGTGCGGGTGGCGTGCGGGGAGCACTGGACGCTCCACGCGAGGCTCGCGCAGGCGAGGAGGCCGAGGATCGCGGAGACCCCGGCAGTGCCGCCGAGCCCGCCGGCGAGCCAGATCGGCCCGCCCGAGAGCGCTCCCACCACGCGCCCGAGGCTCGAGGCCGCCCCCATCGACGCGATGGTGGTGGCGCGCGCGCCCGGCACCAGCTCGGTGCAGAACGAGATGGCCGTGACCACGGTGAACTCGAAGCCGAGGAAGACGACGAAGAGGCCGACGAGGGCGCCGGTGAGCGATCCGCCGAGGAGCGGAAGCGCGGCGTAGCCGGCCGCGGTGACGCCCGCGCCCAGGACCGCGGCGCGGCCCAGCCCGACACGGTCGGCGACGGCGGCGGTGAGGCTCTCGCCGGCGAGCTCGGCGACGCCGATCACCGTGGTGGCGGCGCCGAGCGCCACCAGCGTGAGCCCGAAGTCCCGCTCGAGCCACGCGCCGTAGACCACGAACAGGTTGTCGCTCGCCATCGGGAAGAGGAAGCCGTAGGCGAGGGCGCCGCGGACGGGCCGGGAGCGTGCCACCAGGCCCCAGGAGCGCGCGAGCCCGCCGGGCGCGGCGCCGCGGCTGCGCCGCCCGTCCCCGCGCAGGACGCGCGCGAGGACGGCGAGCATCACGCACGCCGCGCCGCCCAGCACGAGGAACGGCGCGCGCCAGCCGTGCCGGTCGATCAGGAGCCCGACGAGGGGAATGCCCACCAGCGAGCTGGCCGCCCAGCCCAGCTCGACGAGGCCGACGACCAGCCCCCGCCGCGCGTAGCCGACCCGGTCGGACACGTAGGCGAGCAGCGCCGGGTCGAAGCAGCTCTTGCCGAGGCCGGCCAGGACGAGGCCCACGAGGATCGTGCCGTAGAGGGGCACGAGGCCCGCGCCGAGCATCCCTGCCGGCGAGGAGGGCGACGCCCGCCAGCATCATGCCCCGGTGCCCCCAGTGATCGGCGAAGGCGCCGACGAGAGGCGAGGCGAGCCCCGTGGCCTGGTTGGCGGCGAGCAGCGGCGTGACGGACGTGAGGGGCACGCCGAGCCCGCGCGAGAGCGCGGGCGCGAACGGATACGCGAAGCGGCGGGCGGTGTTGAGCAGCGCGCGCGCCACCACCGCGGCCACGAGGACGGCCACGCTCACGGACGGCCTCGATCCGCGGCCGCGCCGGGCCGCCTACACGGCCCGCGGCGGATGCAGGCGCACCGCGGCCTCGTTCACCTCCGTGCCCCACCCGGGGCCGGTGGGCAGCGCCAGGTGGCCGTTCTTGATCTCGGGCTTCACGGTGACGAGGTCGTCCTGCCACGGCACGGTGTCGGGGTCGATCTCCATGATGCGGAGGTTCGGCACCACCGCGCAGAAGTGCGCGTTCATCATCGTGGCGAGGTGGCCGTAGAAGTTGTGGGGCGCCACGTTCGTCTCGTAGGCGTCGGCCATGGCCGCGATCTTCGCCCCCTCCGCGACGCCGTTCCACGGCGTGTCGATGATCGCCACGTCCACGGAGCCGTGCTCGAAGTACGGCCGGTAGTCGCGCCGGCCGAACAGGCACTCGCAGGAGGCGACGGGGATCGACGTGCGGGAGCGGATGTAGGCGAGGGCGCGCGCATCCCGCGTGTCGATCTCGACCCAGAACAGGTCGAAGGGCTCCATGGCCCGGGCCAGCGTGAGGAACCCCTCGGTCTTGTAGTTGAAGTTCAGGTCCACGAGGATGTCCATGTCCGCGCCGGCCCCCTCGCGGAAGGCGGCGAGCAGGTCGCGCGCGGCGCGGACGGTGGCGCGGTCCGCGTTCAGCTCGGGGAAGCCGGCGCTGCGGCCGAAGCCGGGGTTGTGCGCGCGCGGGTTGTCGCCCAGCAGCAGCACGTTGGTCTTGAGCGCGGTGTAGCCCTTGCCCACCACCTCCTTGCCGAGCCGCACCACGTCGTCGAGCGTGCGCACCGGCGGCAGCTGCATCTCGCGCGCCCACGACACGCGATAGGTCGCGCAGTGCGACCAGTAGACGCGGATGCGGTCGCGCACCGGGCCGCCGAGGAGCTCGTACACGGGAATGCCGAGGGCGCGCGCCTTCACGTCGAGCAGCGCGTTCTCGATGGCGCCGATCGCCTGCTGGATCAGCCCGCCCGTGGCCTGGCGGCGCAGCGCGTACATCAGCGCGACGTGCGCCTCCCACGCGCGCGGGTCGCGGCCGATCAGGGCGGGGGCGAGCTGCTCGATCACCGCGGTCACGCCCGGGCCGCCGAACGACTCGTTGTACTCGCTCCATCCGACCAGGCCTCCGTCCGTCGTGAGCTTCACGAAGTCGAAGTTGCGCCGGCCCGCGTCGGCGTGCAGGCATTCCACGGATGCGATCTTCATGGTTCCTCCTGGCGCGTCGCGGCCTCGATGCAGCGGCCGGCGGCCCCCGGTAGGCTACCGGAGCCTCCCCGCGGGGCGCAACCCGCGACGTCGCGCAGGAGCGGCGGCTGGGCTAGGATGGGGCGATTCAGATCGGTGCGGTTCAGAAGGGTTGACTTCCCCGACCGTCGGGCGCCGGAGGCTCTGCGCAGGCGCCCCGACGGCAAAACCTAAAGGAGACATCGACACATGCTCAGCGCCGTCGCGTTCGTGAAGGAAGGCCTCGCCCACCTCCATCGCTCCCTCGACCAGGCCATCGAGGGACTCACCCCGGAGCAGCTCTACGCCATCCCCGGGGGCACCTCGAAGGCCAACACGATGGCGTGGAACTTCTGGCACCTCGTGCGCACCGAGGACAACGTCGTGCGCTTCGTGCTCCAGAACCGGCGCGCGCCGGTGTGGACGGAGGGCGGCTACGCGGCGAAGCTCGAGCCTGCCCGAGAACGCGCAGGGCACCGGCCAGTCCACCGCCGATGCGCAGGCCGTCCGCATCCCCGACGTGGCCCTCTTCAAGGAGTACATGAAGAAGGTGTGGGCGAGCACCGACGAGTTCCTGGCGAGCGCGAAGCCGGAGGACCTCGAGCGCACGGTCACGGTCAAGCCGCTGGGCGACATGACGGCCATCCAGGCCCTCGGCCGCATCTGCCTCACGCACGCCATGACGCACCTGGGCGAGATCGAGATGACGCGCACGCTCGTGGGGGCGACCTCCGCGCTAGCGTGGCCGCCGTGAAGCATTACGACGCGGTGGTGCTCGGCGGCGCGTTCTCGGGCGCGTCGGCCGCGCTCCTGCTCCGACGCGAGATGCCCGACGCCACCGTGCTCGTGGTGGAGCGCGCGCCCGCCTTCGACGCGAAGGTGGGCGAGGCCACCACCGAGATGTCCGCCATGTTCCTCACGCGGCGGCTCGCCATGTGGGAGCACCTCGAGCGCGAGCAGCTCCCCAAGGAGGGCCTCCGCTACTGGTTCACCAACGAGCGCGTGCGCGGCCACGCCGACGCCAGCGAGACGGGCGGCTTCCTGCGCAGCGCCATCCCCTCGTTCCAGCTCCGCCGCGACGCCCTCGACGAGCACCTGCTCGCCACCGCCGCGCGCGAGGGCGCGGAGCTGCGCCGGCCCGCGCGCGTGCAGGACGTGGAGCTGGGCGACTTCGACCACCGGGTCACCATCGACGGGCCCGACGGCGTGGAGACGGTGTCCTGCCGCTGGGTGCTCGACGCCACGGGCCGCGCCACCGTGCTCGGGCGCCGGCTCGGGATCATCGACCGGAACCGCGAGCACCCGACCGCCGCGGTGTGGGCGCGGTGGAAGAACGTGCGCCACATCGACGACGTGGCCGCGCGCGGCCCCGTGGCCTTCGCCCGGCGCGGCCTCGGCTCGCGGCGCCTCAGCACCAACCACTACATGGGCCTCGGGTACTGGGTGTGGGTGATCCCGCTCGGCAACGGCGAGACGAGCATCGGCGTGGTCTACGACACGCGGCTCATGTCGCTGGCCGACGGACCGGAGCGCGAGCGCTCCTTCCGCGAGTTCCTCCTCGGCATCCCGTCCCTCGCCGAGCTGCTGGAGGGCGCCGAGCTCCGCACCGACGACCTGCGCTCGTACGCCTACCTGCCGTACGTCACCCGGCAGTACATGGGGCCGGGCTGGGCGCTCCTCGGCGACGCCGCCGCGTTCATGGACCCGTACTACTCGCCGGGGCTGGATCACGCCGCGTTCACCGTGGAGGCCACGGTGGAGATCGTGAAGGCGGACCGGGCCGGGCAGGACGTGCGCGCGCGGATCGCCGAGCACAACGCGGTCGTTCGTGCGCTCGTACCACCGCTTCTTCCAGGCCGTCTACCGCGACAAGTACTTCTACATGGGCGAGCAGGACCTCCTCACCGCCTCGTTCCTGCTCGACACCGCGCAGTACTACCTGTTCGTGGTCATGCCCGCCTACAAGCTCTACGGGAAGTTCCACTGGATGCCGGTGCTCGGGCCGGGCGGGGCGGGGCTGAACTACGCGCTGATGAAGCTCTACAACCGCCGATTCAAGGCGCTCGCCCTCGCCCGCCGGCGCGTGGGCGAGGAGGGCCGGCGCAACGACGGCCGCCGCGTGAAGCCGTACTTCGCGTTCGGCCTGGCGCCGCTGCGCATGGCCGCCCGCGGCCTGCGCTTCTGGGCCCTGGCCGAGCTGGACGGCCTGCGCCTCCTCCTCAAGCGACGCTGGGTGCGGGCCCCGGCCTCCGCGGAGGCCGAGCGCCTCGCGCGCGTCCGCCTCGCCCCGCTGACCCTCAGCGCCGGGCGCGCAGGAGATCCCGGATCTCGCCCAGCAGCTGCGCTTCCGCGGACGGAGGAGCGGGGGCGGGCGGCGCTTCCGGCTGCTCCCGGCGCAGGCGGTTCACGCCCTTGACCACCACGAAGAGCGCCATCGCCACCAGCAGGAACGAGATGACCGTGTTCACGAAGAGGCCGACGGCCAGGACCACCGCGCCGGCGTCGCGCGCGGCCTTGACCGAGGCGTAGACGGCGCCGGTGGGATTGCGGAGCACGAGGAAGAGGTTGCTGAAGTCCGGAGCGCCGATCAGCCCGGACACGACGGGCATCAGCAGGTCGTCGACGAGCGACTTCACCACCGCGCCGAAGGCGGCGCCGATGACGAGGCCCACCGCCATGTCGATCATGTTGCCCTTGATCGCGAACTCGCGGAATTCCTTGAGCATGAGGCGCTCCTTCCGCTGATGGGTGGAGCTGCTCGGGCCGCGGCGCTTGAGCGAGCAGGCCTTCGATCGTCGCGCCGGCCCCCCAGTTATCGGAGATGGGGCGGAGCGTGTCAAGCGAGGGAGGCGCACTGCCTTCGGCGGGGAGATGGACGGTCACGCGGCAGCCGTGCTCGCCCGTGTCGTCCCGTCGCGCCGGTCCGATCACGATGGCGCCGCCATGCGCCTCGGCCACGCGCCGGGCCAGGGTGAGCCCCAGGCCCACGCCGCCCGCGTCACCCGCGGCCCGTGCCGCGCGGGCCGCCGCGCCGCGATGGAACGGATCGAGCACGCGCTCGCGCTCCGCGGGCAGCGATGCCCGGGCCCTCGTCGTCCACCGAGATCGCGACCCGGTCGCCGTCGCGAATCGCGGACAGCGTGATCGGCGGCGCCCCGTACTTCGCGGCGTTCTCCACCAGGTTCCAGATGGCGCGGCGCAGGAGCGCCTCGTCGGCGTTGACGCTCACCGGCGCTCCCGGCGCCACGCGCGCCGGGCATCCGGCCGTGACCGGGTCCAGGCGCGCGCGCTCCACGAGGTCGTCGAGCAGCGTCCGGACGTCGACCGGGGCGAGGTGCGCGGGCAGCCCGGTGGCCTCCAGCCGGGCCGCGGTGAGGACGTCCTCGATCAGCCGCTCCAGCTCGGCGAGGTCGCGCTCGAGGTCGCGGATGCGGGCCTGGGCCTCGGGCGGGCGCGGGAGCAGCTCGAGGGCCACGCGGATCCGCGCGAGCGGCGACCGCAGCTCGTGGGAGACGTTGGCGAGGAGCTCGCGCTGGCTCTGCACCATGCGCTCCACGCGGGCGGCCATCTCGTTGAAGGCGCCGGTGAGCTGCGTCAGCTCCTCCGGCGCCCGCCCGCGGCGCCGCCAGCGCCCCACGGGCGGCGCGGGCGCCCGCGCCGCGAGGTCGCCCGCGCCGATGCGTCGCGCGGCCTCGGTGAGGCGCTCGAGCGGCCGCGAGATGCGCCGCGCGAGCGGCCGCGTCGCGGCCGCCACCAGGACGAGGACCAGGGTGACGATCAGCGCGGGCTGGAGGAACGCCGCCCAGCCGAGACGCCGATCGGCGGCGGCCTGGATCGTGCCGAGCACCTTGCCGGTGGCGGGATCCCGCACCAGGGTGGCCGCGGTCCACCGGGGCCGCGGACGGGCCACGATGCCCCGCGACGAGAGCCTGGACGCCTCGTACCCGGCGAGCGGCGGCAGCTCGGGCCCGGCGGCGGCGACGACCCGGCCGTCCGGGGCGCGCACCGTGACGTCCACCGCGAGGTCCGCGCGGATCTGCTGGAGGCGCTGCCCGAGCGCGGCGGGGTCCTCGAAGCGCTCGGCGGCCAGCGACGCCACGTGGCGCACCATGCGCTCCACCACGTCGCGCTGGAAGGCGCCGCGTGGTGCCCAGGGCGAAGACGAGGCTCGTGGCCAGCCCCACGACGACGAGCACGCCGAGGAAGTGCAGGTAGATGCGGGAGTGCAGGCGCGCCATGCGGGCCAGGCTAGCGCGCGTCCCGCATCAGCACGTAGCCGACCCCGCGCACCGTCCGGATGTAGCGGGGCTCCTTCGGGTCGGGCTCGATCTTCGCGCGCAGCCGCGAGATGTGCACGTCGATGGCGCGGTCGAAGGCCTCGTACTCCTGACCCTTCAGCGTGTCGAGGAGGTACTCGCGCGAGAGCACGCGGCCAGGGGCGCGCGCCAGCGCGGCGAGCAGGTCGAACTCGAAGTGCGTGAGCCGCTGCCGCAGGCCGCGCACCGAGACCTCGCGGGCGTCGAAGTCGATCTCGAGGTCGCCCACGCGCAGGCGCGGCGTGCCGCCCGCGGGCGCGCGCGCGGCGCCGCGCCGGAGCACGGCGCGGATGCGCGCGAGGAGCTCGCGCGGGTCGAAGGGCTTGGCGAGGTAGTCGTCGGCGCCGAGCTCGAGGCCCACGACCTTGTCCACGGGGTCGCCCTTGGCGGTGAGCATGACCACGGGCGTTCCCGCGAGAGCAGGGGACGCGCGCATCCGGCGGCACACCTCGAAGCCGTCGATGCCCGGCAGCATCACGTCGAGCAGCACCACGTCGAACGGCCGCTCGCCGAGCAGGGCGAGACCGCGCTCCCCGTCGCGCGCCACGGTGACGTCGATCTCGTTCTTGCCGAGATACTCGGCCACCAGGGCGCCCAGACGGGCGTCGTCCTCGACGAGGAGCGCGGTCGTCTTGCTCATGCGCGTTGGCGGTTGGTCACAAAGCCACCTCAGCGGTTGTTTCTACTTCATTTCCATATACGTTCACGCCTTCAGGGTTGGCGGTTGTATCCACTGCATTTCCATATACGTTCGCCTCGCCTTCGGCTCAGCTCACCCGGCCAGGCTACTCGTGGCGATGGCGCCGCACGTAGTCGGCGAGCAGCCTGCGCTGGGCCGGCGTGAGCGCCTGGTGCGCGTCCGCCACCGCCTGGCTCACCGCGTCGCCGATCGCGCGATGGTCCGCCTCCGCGCTCTGCCTGAGCGCCGCGACGCGGGCCGGGTCCAGCGTGTCAGCCTCGAAGAGCGCCAGCACCTCCTCCTTGCGCGCCCCGCGGCTCCGATGGTGCTGCTCCACCGCCGCGAAGACCCGGTCGCGCGCGGCGTGGATGGCCGCGCGCTGCTCCGGCGTGGCCTGCGCGGCGTCGAGCGCGTCGTCCACCATGGCCACCGCCACGCGCTTCATGACGGCGTGGTGCACGCCCCGTCCGCCGTGACCCCACGCCAGCGCCCCCGCCCCGACCAGGAGCGTCGCCCCGAGGACCGTCCCGATTCCAATCACCATGCGTCGTGTCATCGCGTCTCCTCCTGTGAGTGGTGTCGCGGGCCGTTGGGCCCGCTCGCCTCGGAGGGTGCCGCGCGGACGTCGCGCTGATGTGTGCCGTTCGTGAAGAAGTGTAACGATCCCCCGCCCGCCTCCGGGAAGGCTTTTCTGGCCTGGGGCGGCGGCGGTACACTGCGCGAGCGTGAAGGAGGCGACGACGATGACATCACATGGCGACATCCGCGGGCGCGCCGTGGTCGTGCAGCCGGGCGAGGGGCCGTCCTTCTGGCAGCCCGTGCCGGCCAACGGGCACGCCGACCCTGCGCTCCACCCCGGCAACACCGGCTTCGGCGGCCTGTCCATGGGCTACCAGACCATCGCGCCCGGATGCCGGGTGCGCGAGCACTCGCACGGCGAGCAGGTGGAGATGCAGATCTGCTTCCGTGGCCGCGGACGCGTGGTCGTGGACGGCGCCGCGCATCCGCTGTCGCCGGGCACGGCGTGCTTCCTGGGCTACGACGTGAAGCACGAGATCCTGAACGAGGGCACGGACGACCTCGTGATGCTGTGGATCGTGAGCCCGCCCGGCCTGGAGCGGTTCTTCGAGGCCATCGGCCGGCCCCGGCGCGCCGGCGACGCGGCTCCCGAGCCCTTCGCCCGGCCCACGGACGTCGTGTCCATCGAGCGCGCGATGGGCATGAACGACACTCCGACTGCGCGCCGGGAGGGACCACTGCGATGACACTCGGGTGTCACCTTCCCACGCAGGGCGCGGTCGCCACGCGGGAGGCGCTGCTGCGGTTCGCCGGGCGAGCCGAGGCGCTCCAGATGGCCTCGCTCTGGGTGAGCGATCACGTGGTGTTTCCGCGGAAGAACACCGGCCGCTACCCGGGCGGCCGCTTCCCGCACGCGCCGGACACGCCGTACCTCGAGCCCGTCGCCGTGCTCGCCGCCGCCGCCGTGTGCACCAGCCGGGCGCGCCTCGGCGCCTCCGTGTTCATCCTCGGCCACCGGAACCCGGTGGTGATGGCCAAGATGCTCACGACCATCGACACGCTCTCGGGCGGGCGCCTCATCTGCGGCGTCGGCGTGGGCTGGTGGCAGGAGGAGTTCGACGCGCTCGGCGTGCCGTTCGGCGACCGCGGCAAGCGCGCGGACGAGATGCTCGCCGTGTTCAAGGCCCTCTGGACCATGGACAACCCGAGCTTCCAGGGCGAGTTCTACCGCTTCGCCGACATCGGCTTCGCGCCCAAACCCGTGCAGAAGCCGCATCCTCCCATCTGGGTCGGCGGCGACAGCCCGGGCGCGTTTCGTCGCGTGGCCACCCTCGGCGACGGCTGGCATGCCACCTCGAAGAGCCCGGCCGAGCTGGCCACGGCCCTGCCGCGGCTCCGCGCCGCCGCGGAGGCGGCGGGGCGCGCGCCCGAGAGCATCGAGCTGTCGATCCGCTTCGTGCTGCGACCCGAGGCGGTGGCGGGGCCGCGCCAGGCGCTGGTCGACGAGCTGGCCGGCTACAAGGCCCTCGGCCTCACCCACGTGGTGCTGGACTTCCGCCGCAACGATCTCGAGGAGATGCTCGACGTCCTCGAGCTGGTCGCCACCGAGATCCGCCCCGCGGTGGCGCGCGCGTAGCCCGCCGCGGGGACACCCCAAAGGAGACACGACGATGCTCACCGTGGAGACGCCCCAGGACCTCGCGCAGCACATCGGCCAGAAGCTCGGACCGACCGAATGGCTCACCGTGGACCAGGCGATGATCGACAAGTTCGCCGAGGCCACCGGCGACCACCAGTGGATTCACGTGGACGTGGAGCGCGCCAAGCGCGAGATGCCGGGCGGCAAGACCATCGCCCACGGCTACCTGACGCTCTCCCTGCTGCCGCGCCTGGCCCCCACGCTCGTCAAGGTGCAGAAGCGGAGCCGCGGGGTGAACTACGGGTCCAACAAGGTGCGCTTCATCACGCCCGTGCCCGCGGGCGCCCGCGTGCGCCTGTCCCAGACGATCAAGAGCGTGGAGCCGGTGGAGGGCAACGGCGTGCGCATCACGTCGGAGATGGTGATCGAGGTCGAGGGCCAGCCGCGCCCCGCCATGGTCGCGGAGACCCTCGGCATCTCCTACGCCTGAACGCTCCCCTCTCCCCTCTGGGGAGAGGGCAGGGTGAGGGGCGGCGGCACGTTCTCGCGGCTTGTCGCCCCGGGGAGCCTCGTCAACCGCCCCTCACCCCGACCCTCTCCCCGAGAGGGGAGAGGGGGGCGGCTACGCGAGGTGCTGGGCGAAGAACTCCATCGTGCGCTGCCGGGCGAGCTTGGCGCTCGGCTCGTGCCAGCTCCCGCGCTCGTCGCAGTTGAAGCCGTGCCCGGCCGGATAGATGTGCTGCGGGATCTCGGGGTGCGCCTTCTTCACGGTCTCCCAGTGGTCGGCAGGAATGGACGCGTCGGTCTCGCCGAAGTGGAGCAGCACCGGGCACTTCGGCTTCTCGTTCGCCGCCGCGGCCACGCCGCCGCCGTAGTAGGGCACGGCCGCCGCGATCCCGTCGATGCGCGTGGCGGCGAGCCACGCCATCGTCCCGCCCAGGCAGTAGCCGACCACGCCGACCTTGAGGCCCTCGCTCTTGAGCTGGGTCACCGCCGCCTTCACGTCCATCACGAGCTGGTCGAGGTCGCACTTGCCGCGCGTGGCGCGCCCGCGGTCGATCTCCTCCTGGCTGTAGCCGGTGTCGTAGTCGCGCTCGACCCGGTCGAAGATCGCGGGGGCGATGGCGACGTAGCCGTCGGCGGCGAAGGCGTCGGTCACCCGCTTCATGTGCTTGTTGACGCCGAAGATCTCCTGGATCACCACGAGGCCCTTGGCGACCTTGAAGGACGGATCGGCCCGGTAGGCGCCCAGGCGAAAGCCGTCGTCGGCGGTCAGCGTGATCATCGTGCCCATCTGTGGTCCTCCTGTTTGGGGTGTGAAGGAATGCGGATCTCGGCTTCAGCGAGCGGTCCCCGCCAACACCGCGCGTCTGCGGACATGCGGCGTGCCATCTCGCCATTCGTTCCCGATCTCCTGTGTGGGGTTCGTGACGACGCCGCTCAGGCGGGCGTCCGCGCCGTGAACACCGTGATCGGGTAGCAGCACCAGTAGTCGGGGCTCTTCAGGACGGACCGGGGCGAGTCGGCCTCGCAGAGGACGTTGCGCCGCTCCCAGTCGGCGGGGCCGAGCTCCTCGCGGAGGCGCTCGCCCCAGTTGCGATCGAAGACGCCCTGGATGTAGGCGCGCGCCGGCTCGGGGAGCGGGGCCCGGCGCACGGCCAGGTAGGTGCGGAGCGTCACCGGCCCGAGGCCGGCCTCGCGCAACGACTCCGGCGTGCGCTGGCGCCGTTCCTGGAACGACCGCTCGCCGGCCTCCGCGCGGCTCCGCGCGATCTCGGCTTGCTGCAGGCGCTTCTCCAGCTCCGGGTGCCCGGGCAGGAACATGGCGGGCAGCGCCTGCGACTCCTTGATCACGACGAGCCCGCCCGGCCGGCACACGCGGATCATCTCCTTGAGCGCGCCCTGGGTGTCCAGGATGTGGTGGAGCACGTCGCCGCACCAGACCCAGTCGAAGCTGCCGTTCGCGGCCTCGAGGGCGGTGCCGTCGCCGGTGCGGAAGTCGAGCCGGTCCGCCGCGGCCGCCCCGGCCACGAGGGCGCGCGCCGCGTCCACGCGCTCGGCGGTGGGCTCGATGCCGGTGACGCGCCCGGCCGGTCCCACCGCCTCCGCGAGCCAGAGCGCGTAGAGCCCCACGCCGCAGCCCACGTCGAGCCCGCGCGAGCCCGCGGGGAGCGCGAGGTCGGCGATGAGCGCGCGGGCCTCGGGCTCCTGGAAGCGGTTCATGCGCTCGAGGGACCGGGTGAAGGGCTCGGGGGCCGGCGCCGCGCTCACCGCGAGGACCTGCTCTCTGGACGCTCGGGGCCGCGCCACCGCGCTCGGCTCACCGCGAGGACCTGCTCTCTGGACGCTCGGGGTTGCTCAAGTGCGCTCGGTTCACAGCGAAATCGCTCCGACCTCGACGGCCGAGCGGTCGCCCCCGATCACCACGATGCCCTCCTCCGACACGTGGTAGCGCTTCCGGTCCTCCGCGAGGTCGAAGCCGATGATGGCGTCCTCCGGGATGCGCACGTTCTTGTCGAGGATGGCCCGGCGGATGCGCGCGCGCCGGCCGATGTCGCAGTTGTCGAAGATGATCGAGTCCTCCACGACCGCGCCGGAGTGCACGCGCACCCAGCGCGACAGCACCGAGTTGCGCACGAGGCCGCCGGACAGGATGCAGCCGCCGGACACGACCGAGTCGATGGCCTGACCACGGCGGTCTGTCGTCGTCGAAGGCGAACTTCGCCGGGGGGTCCGCGTAGCTCGCCGTGCGGAGCGGCCATTGCTTGTTGTAGAGGTTCAGGGCAGGCGAGACCGCGCGCAGGTCCATGGTTGGCCTCGTAGTAGGCGTCGATGGTCCCCACGTCGCGCCAGTACGCCTCCTGGCCCGGGGGCTCGCCCGGGATCGGGTTGGTCTGGAAGTCGTACGCGAACATCGCGCTGCGCCCGACCAGCGACGGCAGGACGTCGCGCCCGAAGTCGTGGCTGCTCTGGGGCTCCGCGGCGTCGCCGTACACCTCGCGCAGCAGCGTCCGCGTCGAGAAGACGTAGTTGCCCATCGACGCGAGCACGCGCTCGGGATCGCCGGGCATGCTCGGCGCGTCGGCCCGCTTCTCGTGGAAGCCCACGATGCGGCCGTCCGGCGACGTCTCGATCACTCCGAACTCGGCGGCGTGCCGGCGGTCGACCGGGATGGCCGCCACCGTCACCTCCGCCCGCTTGCGCCTCGTGGAACTCGATCATGTGCCGGATGTTCATCCGGTAGATGTGGTCGGCCCCGAAGATCGCCACCACGTGGGGATCCGCCTGCTCGACCAGGTTCACGTTCTGGTAGATGGCGTCGGCGGTGCCCTGGTACCAGGTCTCCTGCGGCGAGCGCATCTGCGCGGGCACCGGGATGATGAACTGGCTCTTGAGGAGCCCGCCCATCTGCCAGCCGTCGGACAGGTGCTGCAGCAGGGACTGGCTCTTGAACTGCGTCAGCACGTAGATCGAGTGGATGCCGGAGTTGACGAAGTTGGACAGGACGAAGTCGATGATCCGGTACTTGCCCCCGAAGGGCACGGCGGGCTTGGCCCGCTCCCGCGTCAGGGGATACAGACGCGTCCCCTTGCCGCCGGCGAGAACGAGGCCCAGGACCCGGAGCTGCATGGATGGGGCGATCTTACCGCCTTCGCGGCTGCCGTGGAAGCACGGGGCTGGCGCCTCCCTTTGGTAAGCTGTCCGCGCTGCCTGGTGGAAGCGATGAGCCAGGACCGGCTGCTTCCCGTGCTCGTGTCGGTGGCCGTGATCGTCCTCGTGGCCGTCGTGCAGGAGCGCTCACGATACCTCGCCGCGATCCTCGCCTCGATGCCGCTCACCGCGCCGCTGGCGCTCTGGATCGTCTACTCGGCGACGAAGGGGAACCACGCGGAGACCGCCGCCTTCGCGGGCTCGATGCTCGTCGGGTTCCTGGCCAGCGTGGTGTTCATGGTGGCGTGCTGGCTGGGCCTGCGCCAGGCATGGAGCCTGCCCGCCGTCCTCGGCGTGGCCGGCCTCGCCTGGCTCGTCGCCATCGCGCTCGCCACGTGGCTGGCGCGTTGGCGGGCCTGAAGACCGGGAGGCGCTACTCGGCGTCGATCTTGTGGCGGGCGCCCGCCGCCCCGCGCTCGAAGCGCCGCGGGTCGAAGAGCGAGAGGTCCATCGACGGCTTGCCGTCGAGCAGCCATTCGGAGACGAGGCGGCCGGTGGCGGGCGAGTGCTGGAACCCGTGGCCGCAGAAGCCCACGGCCAGGAAGAGCCCCTCGACCCCAGGCGCCCAGCCGATGATGGCGTGCTCGTCGGGGGTGAGGGGCCGGAGCCCCGCCCAGCCGCCGGCGATGCGCGCGTCGGCCAGGATGGGCAGCCGCTGCACCGCCTTCTCCACCACCTCGTTCACCTTGCCCCAGTCCATCGACGCCGACAGGTCGTCGCCCATGTCCTCCACGTCGCCCGGGCTCAGCAGGAGCTGCTCCATCTCCTTCCGGAAGTAGAACCCGGTGCGCCGGTCGTGGGTGAGGGGCACCGGTCCCGGGATGGCCGGGAACGGCTCGGTGAAGAAGATGTGGCGCCGGCGCGGCAGCACGGGCACGTCCACCCCGGCGAGGCGCCCCACGCGCCGCGCGAACGGGCCCGCGGCGTTCACGGCGAGCGCGGTGTCGATGCGCCCCTGGGACGTGACGACGCCGCGCAGGCGGCCGTCCTCCACGTCGAGCGCGGTCACGTCCGCGCCCTCCACGATGCGCGCCCCGAGCTCGCGGGCCCGGCGCGCGAAGCCCTGCGTGATCTCCGCGGGGCCGGCGAGGCCGTCGGTCGGTCCCCACACCGCGGCGATCAGGTCGTCCACGCGGAGGGCGGGCACGCGCGCCTTCGCGTCCTGGGGCGTGATCACGCCGACGTCGACGCCGCAGCGCCGCTGGAGCGCGATGCGCTCCTCGAAGCCGCGGAGGTCGGCCTCGTCCGAGATCAGGAACAGGTAGCCGATCCGCTGGTAGCCCGGATCGATCCCGAACTCCTCGGCGAACGACGCGAAGACCTGCTGGCTCTCCTGGGAGAAGCGGATCTCCGTCTCGGTGGAGAACTGCGTGCGGATGCCGCCCGCCGCCTTGCTCGTGGTGCCGGAGCCGACGGTCTCGCGCTCCAGCACCACCACGTCCCGCTGGCCTCGCCGCGCCAGGTGGTACGCGATCGAGCAGCCGACGACGCCTCCGCCGATCACCACCACGCTCGCCGTCCGCGGGACGTCCACGGGGTCGCCCTACAGCTCGATGCCGAAGTGGCGCTTGAAGCGCGCGTTGTACTCCTCGTCCGGGAGCGCGCCCATCCCCACCCACTCCTCGTCCGACATGCGCGCGCGGCCCGCCGCGATGCCCTCGGCGTCGGCGCCCACGGGGTAGCGCAGTCGCGGCGTGTCCGTCGTGATGGCGGTCAGGATCACCTCGGCCACGCCCTCCGGCGCGCCCGGGTTGCGGAAGCCGGCGGCGTAGAACTTCCCGTTGCGCCGCATGATGTGGCGGTACGGCGACGCCCGGTCGAAGTGCGTGTAGGCGGCCGAGTTCTCGAAGATCGACGTGGCGACGACGCCCGGCTCGATGATGGCGACCCGGATCCCGAACGACGCCACCTCGTGGGCGAGGGCCTCGCTCGCCGCGGCGAGGGCGTGCTTGGACGCGGAGTAGGGGATCTGGTCCGGGATGGCGAGCCGGCCGGCGATCGAGGTGACGTTGACGATGCAGCCGCTCCCGCGCTCGCGCATGCCCGGGAGCACGGCGCACCATCATGCGGATGGCGCCCCAGTAGTTGGCCTCGAACAGCATCCGGTGCTCGGCCTCGGGCACCGTCTCGAGCGGCCCGGCGCCGCCGACGCCCGCGTTGTTCACGAGGACGTCGATCGCGCCGTGGGCGTCGCGCGTGGCGGCCACCGCGCGCTCGATCGAGCCCCGCGTCCGTCACGTCCAGCTCACGCGTCTCGAGCGGCAGGCCCTCCGCCTTCGCCGCCTCGACGAGCGGCGCTGACTTGGCGAGGTTCCGCATGGTCGCGACCACGCGGTGGCCGGCGCGCGCCAGGCGGAGCGCGGTGGCGAAGCCGATGCCGGTGCTGGTCCCGGTGACGAGGCTGACGGGCATGGGTCGGCGCTCGGAGTCAGCTCCGTCCGGTGGGCACTTCGTCGAAGGCCACGTCCTTGTCCACCCGGATGTCCGCGGGCAGGCCGAGCACGCGCTCGGCCAGGATGTTGCGCAGGATCTCGTCGGTGCCGCCGGCGATGCGCGCGCCCGGCGCGGCGAGGAAGGCGTCCTGGAACGCCGCCCGCATGGGGGCCAGCGCGGGATCCGTGATCGTCCCGCCCATGTCGAGGAGGTCCATGCCGAACGCGGCGATCTCCTGGAGCTTCGACGCGCTGACGATCTTGCCGATCGAGGCCTCGGGGCCGGGCGTCTGCCCGCGGGAGAGCGCGGTCATCGTCCGGAAGCGCGTGTAACGGAGCCCCTGCTGGCGGACGTACCAGTCGGCGAGGCGCTCGCGCACGGAGGCGTTGGCCATCGCGGGGCCGTCCTCCAGCGTGACGGCGCGGGCCAGCGCGAAGGCCTCGTCGAAGTCGGGCCCGGCCACGTCCCCGACGGCGAGGCGCTCGTTCATGAGCGTGGTGATCGACACGCCCCAGCCGTGGCCCACCGCGCCCAGGCGCTGCGTGTCGGGCACGCGCACGTCGGTGAAGTACACCTCGTTGAAGTTCGAGGCGCCCGACACCTGCTTGATGCGGCGCACCTCGATGCCCGGCGAGCGCATGTCGAGGAAGAAGAACGTCAGCCCCTTGTGCTTGGGCGCCTTCGGGTCGCTCCGGGTCACGATGATGCCCCAGTCCGAGAAGTGGGCGCCCGACGTCCAGATCTTCTGCCCGTTCAGGACCCACTCGTCGCCGTCCTTCACGGACCGCATGCGGAGCCCGGCGAGGTCGGAGCCGGCCGCGGGCTCGGAGAAGAGCTGGCACCAGATCTCCTCGCCCGACAGCGCCCTCGGGGCGAAGCGGCGCTTCTGGTCCTCGGTGGCGTAGGCCAGCATGGTGGGGATGCACATGCCGAGGCCGATCTCGAAGTAGCCGCGCGGCGCCAGGAACCGCGACTCCTCCTGCTGGTAGATCACCTGCTGGATCGGCGAGGCGCCGCGGCCCCCGTACTCCACCGGCCACGAGAGCGCGGCGAAGCCGCCCGCCGCCTTGCGCGACTGGAAGTCCTTGGCGCGCGCGAGGCCGTCGGCCTCGCCGAAGCGCGCCTTCCACGTCTCGCCCGAAGCCGGCGCTCCGCGCTGCTCCGGCCAGGCTCGACCTCCGCGCGGAACGCCGCCGCGTCCGTCGGTGTCCTTGAAGTCCATCGGTGCCTGCCTCCCTTCCGGGGAGGCTGGTGAGGGTCGGCTGCGCAAGCTCCATGCCGTGGCCCCTCACTCACCCTCTTCCGGGGAGAGGGGATCATGACGTGGTGCGCGCCTCGAGCCGGCGCATCAGCTCGTCCTTCCACCGCCGCGCGCTGCCCAGGGCCAGGGCCAGGAGCTTGGCGCGGCGGTAGTACATGTGGCAGTCGAACTCCCACGTGAAGCCCATGCCGCCGTGGGTCTGGATGTTCTCCTTCGCCGCGAAATAGAAGGCCTCGGTGGCGCTGACGCGCGCCGCGGCCGCCGCCACCGGCAGCTCGGGCGCCTCCGTGGACAGCGCCCACGCGCCGTAGAACGCGTTCGAGCGCGCCAGCTCGATGCCCACGTACATGTCCACGAGCTTGTGCTTGATCGCCTGGAACGACGCGATGGGCCGGCCGAAGGCGAAGCGCCCCAGCGCGTACTCCCGCGCCATGTCGAGCGCGGCCTGGGCGCCGCCCACCTGCTCGAAGGCGAGCAGCACGGCGGCGCGATCGAAGATGCGGCCGAGGAGCGGCCAGCCGTCGCCGGGCGCGCCCAGGGGCTCGGCCGGCGCGCTGTGGAACGCGATCCGCGCGTGCGACCGCGTGGGGTCCACGGTGGCCACGGGATCGCGCGTCACGCCGGGTCCGGCCAGGTCCACCAGGAACAGGGCGGGCGCGCGGTCGGGGCCGCGGGCGGCCACCACCGCGAAGCTGGCGACGTCCCCGTCCGCCACCGGGACCTTCGTCCCGGTGATCCGGCCCGCCTGGACCGTCGTCTCGATCTCCTCGGGACGAGGCGCCCGCGGGCCCTCGGCGAGGGCCAGGCAGCCGATGGCCTCGCCCAGCGCGAGGCGGGGCAGGTGCCGCTGGCGCTGCTCGGCGTTGCCGGCGAGCAGGATCGCCTCGGTCGCGAGGTACACGGACGAGGAAAACGGCGTCGGCGCGAGGCTCCGGCCCAGCTCCTCGGCGATCACGCACAGCTCGAGGTGGCCCAGCCCGGCGCCGCCGTGGCTCTCCGGGATGGCCGTGCCCATCCAGCCCATCTCGGCCATGCCCCGCCAGAGCTCGGCGTCGTACGGGGCGTCGGTCTCGAGGATGCGGCGCACGCGCGCCGGCGAGGCGTGCTCGCCGAGGAACTTCCGCGCCTGGTCGCGGAGGGCCTTCTGGTCCTCGGAGAAGTCGAAGTTCATCCGCGCCACCGCCGCCGCCCCCGCGACGGCGCACTCGTGGTCCTGCTCGCCGGTGCCGCCGCCGCAGCCCACGGCGCCGATCACCCGCCCGCCGCGCGAGACCGGCACGCCGCCCGCGGTGGGCAGCGCCTCGCCCTGCAGGATGGTGGGCACCACGCTCCAGAAGCCGCCCTTGGCCACCAGCTCGGCCGAGCTCGATGGTGGGCCGCCGGAACGCCGCCGCCGCCACCGCCTTCGCGCGCGAGGTCTCGGGCGTGAAGAACCCCGTGCCGTCGCCGCGCGCCGAGAGCACCAGCCGCCCCGCCTCGTCCACGACCGTGATCGTCATCGGCGAGCCGATGGCCTTGGCCTTGGCCTGCGCGGCCCGCAGCACCTTCTCCGCCAGCTCGAGCGTCATGTCGATCATCGGGTCCCCTTTTCCACGAAACGCAGATTTCGACTCTAGCGAGCGGGCCAACCTCGCGATTCCGCGGACACGCGGCGTGCCGTCTCCTCGTTCATTGTCGTCTCCTCAGCGGCCCTGGAAGGACGGCGGCCGCTTCTCGACGAAGGCGCGGATGCCCTCGCGCGCGTCTTCCGTCTCCGAGCACACGTTCTGGGCGAAGGTCTCGAACTCGAGCGCGGAGCGGAGGTCCACGCCCTCGCCGTGGTAGAGGGCGCGCTTGGCGAGCCGGATCGCGAGCGGGCGGGCCCGCCGCGATCTTCCCCGCCAGCTCGCGGGCGGCCGGCATCAGCTCCTCCGGCGGGTACACCGCGCTCACGATGCCGAGGCGCAGGGCCTCCGCGGCGTCGATCATCTCCCCGGTGAAGATCATCTCGGCGGCCTTGGCCATGCCGACGAGCCGCGGCAGGAAGTACGTCCCGCCCCAGTCCACGTGGAGCCCGCGCTTCACGAAGGTCTCGCCGAAGCGGGCGGTGGTGGAGGCGAGGCGGATGTCGCAGCCGAGGGCGAGGTTCATGCCCGCGCCCGCCGCCGCCCCGTTGACCGCGGCGATGACCGGCTGCGGCGCGTCCCGCATGGCCAGGAGCACGCGGTCGCGGGACGGCGCGATCTTCTCGATGACGCCACGCAGGCGCCGCGCTCCTTCGCGTCGTGCATGGCCTTCACGTCGCCGCCCGAGCAGAAGCCCTTGCCCGCGCCGGTGATCACGATGGCGCGCACGTCCGAGTCGCCGCTGGCGCGCAGGACGGCGTCGAGGAGGTCGTCGCGCAGCGTGTCGCCGAGCGCGTTGAGCCGCTCGGGGCGGTTCAGGGTGAGCGTGGCCACCGCGTCCTTCACCTCGTAGAGCAGGCACTTGTAGGTGGTCATGGTCGTCGCCTCTCGATGGATGAGCGTGTGGGTCAGGCGATGGCGCCGGCTCGCGCGGAGCGCCGCGATCTCGTCGCCGGCGCGAAGCCCCAGTCGGCGAGCGCGGCGTCGGTGTGCTCGCCGCGGCGCGCGGGCGGGCGCTGGATGGACGGCTTGCTGCGGCGAGAAGCGCGGCGCGGGCGCGGGCTGGACGCACGCCGTCGACCTCGACGAACGTGCTCGCGCGCCGCGTTGTGCGGATGGCGCGGCGCCTCCGCCATGCTGAGCACGGGCGCGAAGCAGACGTCGGAGCCCTCCATGACCGCGCACCACTCGTCGCGCGTCTTCTGCTGGAACACCTCGGTGAGGCGCGCGCGCAGCTCGGGCCAGCGCGCCTTGTCCCGCTGCGCGGGCAGGTCCTCGCCGCTCGAGCCCGGCGCGCGCAGCAGCTCGCCGTAGAACCGCTTCTCGATGGAGCCGATGGCGACGTGCTTGCCGTCCTTCGTCTCGTACACGTCGTACCAGGGCGAGCCGGAGTCGAGGATGTTCGTCGCCGCGCTCGTCCGTCCAGATGCCCATGGCGCGGCAGCCCGAACACCGCGGCGGCGAGCGACGCCGCGCCGTCGACCATGGCCGCGTCCACGACCTGACCCTGGCCCGAGCGGCCCGCCTCGAGCAGCGCGCACACGATGCCGAACGCGAGGTACATGCCGCCGCCGCCGAAGTCGCCGACCAGGTTGAGCGGCGGCATGGGCGTCCGCCGCGCGCGGCCGATCGAGTGGAGCACGCCGGCCAGCGCGATGTAGTTGATGTCGTGCCCGGCGGCGTGGGCCATCGGGCCCGTCCTGGCCCCAGCCCGTCATGCGGCCGTACACGAGGCGGGGATTGCGCGCCAGGCACTCGTCGGGCCCGAGGCCGAGGCGCTCCATCACGCCGGGGCGGAAGCCCTCGATGAGCGCGTCGGCCTGCGCGATGAGCCGCTTGACCGCGGCCGACGCCGCCGGGCGTCTTGAGGTCGACCGCGACGGATCGGCGCCCGCGCTCGAGCACGGAGAAGCGCGGGTCGATGGCGAGCCCGAGGTCGGCGTCGCCGACGCGGTCGACCCGCAGCACCTCGGCGCCCATGTCCGACGAGCATCATGGCGCAGAAGGGCCCGGGGCCGATGCCCGCGACCTCGACGACCTTGATGCCCGCGAGCGGTCCCATGGCGGCGCTACTTGTCCGCGGTGCGGACGGCGGCCGGCCCGCCCTTCACCTTGATGCGCTGGCCGGTGTCGGACAGGGTGTCGCCGTTCAGGCGCAGCACCTGGAGCTCGTTCTCGACCATGTTGCCGACGAGGATGGTCCGGCCGTCGGTGGAGAAGGCCGCGCCCTGCGACCAGCGGCCGATGGGCGCCTCGGCGAGCGCGCGAGAGCCGCGTGCCGTTGACGCGGAAGAGGACGAGCTTGCCGTTGCCCGCGAAGAACGGCGACTCCTTCGGCTTGTTGCTGCCGTTCATCGACCACCACCGCGCAGAGCTTGCCGTCCGGCGAGAGCTTGACGCCCTCCGGCGTCTGGCCCACCGTGATCGTGTCGACCACGCGCGGCGGCTGCGCCTTCATGTCGATCACGCTGATCGTGTCGGCGTCGCCGCCGCCGATGCCGATGTTGGCGACCACCGCCACCGCGCCGTCCGCGCTGATGTCGAGCCCGTAGGGCCGGAGGCCGGCGCGGATGTCGCGCTTCGCCAGCTCGACCTTGGTGTCGGCGATGGTGAGGAGCGGTGAGCGTGTGGTCGCCGTCGCGCGTGACGAGGGCCGACTTGCCGTCGGGCGCGATGGCGACGTGGCTCACGCCGGACTTCTCGTCGGCGATCGTCACCTTGCCGAGGCTGGTGAGCGTCTTGCCCTGGATGCCGAAGACCGAGACCGTGCCCTCGGACCGGTTCGCGACCAGCGCCAGCGTGCCCTTGCGGTTGATGGACAGGCCGGCCGGCGACTTGCCCGTCTCCAGCGTCGGCGATGACCCGCGGCGGCGACGCCTTCAGGTCCACCACCGAGAGCCGGTTGTCCGGCACCATCTTCTTCGGGTCGGCAGGATCGACCTTCGTCGACGACGTGATGAGGGCCAGGCTCTCGTCGGGCGTGATGGCGACGCTGAGCGGCGGCCCCACCACGCTGCCCGGCACCTCGATCTCGGCCAGCACCTTGGGCGGGAACACGCCGAGATCGATGATCGTCGCGGTGTCGGGCGCCGGGTTGGCGGGCAGCGTGTTGACGCCGTTGACGAGCACCGCCTTGTTGTCGTTCGACGATACCGCGATCTGCGCGTCGATGGGGCCAGCGAGCGCGAGCGCGGCGAGGAGCGCCGCGGGGACGAGGGACAAACGCCGCGAGGTGGTCGGATGAGGTGTCATGGCTGTATCCTCCTGGAGGCCTCGTTGCGTCCGAAGAACCCGAGCCGGCGTGCTCTCGGCGAGGGGGACGCCCCGATGGTACACGAAGGCCCCCTGAGCGGGTAGCCTCATGAGATCGGGGGAGCCCCAAGAGGAGATGGACATGGTCATCGGCGTGCCGCGCGAGATCAAGCCGGGAGAGCAGCGCGTCGCCGCGACGCCGGCGGGCGTGCACGCGCTCGTGGAGGCCGGGCACCGGGTGCTCGTCGAGCGAGGAGCGGGCAGCGGCAGCGGCATCCGCGACGACGAGTACACGAAGATCGGCGCGCAGCCTCGGGTCGGTCGACGAGGTCTGGTCGGCCGCCGACATGATCCTCAAGGTGAAGGAGCCGATCCCCGAGGAGTACCCGCGGTTCCGTCGCGGGCAGATCGTGTTCACGTACCTGCACCTCGCCGCGGTGCCGGAGCTGACCGCCGCGCTCCGGCGAGCCGAGGTCATCGCCGTCGCGTACGAGACGGTGCAGCGGCCGGACGGCAGCCTCCCGCTCCTCACGCCGATGAGCGAGGTGGCCGGCCGCCTCGCCGTCCTCGAGGGCGCGCACCATCTGGGCCGGGCGTTCGGCGGCCGCGGCATCCTGCTCTCCGGCGTGTCCCGGCGTGCCGACGGGCAACGTGGTGATCATCGGCGGCGGCACGTGGGCGTCAACGCGGCGCGCATCGCCGTCGGCCTCGGGGCGGAGGTCACCCTGCTCGACGTCAACCTGGACCGGCTCCGGCACCTCGACGACATGTTCGGCGGCCGGATCGTGACGCTCGCGTCGAACGCGTTCAACATCGCGCTGGCCCTCCAGCGCGCCGACCTCCTGGTGGGCGCGGTGCTCGTGGCGGGCGTGCGGGCGCCGCGGCTCGTCACGCGCGCGATGGTGGAGCAGATGAAGGAGGGCGCGGTGATCGTGGACGTCGCGGTCGACCAGGGCGGCTGCATCGAGACGATCCGCCCCACGACGATCGCCGAGCCGACCTACCTGGTGGGCGGCGTGGTGCACTATGGCGTCGCCAACATGCCCGCGCTCGTGCCGCGCACCTCGACCTTCGCGCTCACGAACGCCACGCTGCCGTACGTGCTCGAGCTGGCGGGGAAGGGGCCGGTCGCGGTGGCGAAGGCGCGCGGACCGCTTGCCCGGGGCTTCAACGTGTGGCGCGGCCGGATCGTGCACCCCGCCATCGCCGACTCCGTGGGCGAGCCCGTCACGCCGCTCGACGCGGTGGCGACCTGATGATTTCGATGGAAAGGAGACGTCCATGACCGGTAAACCGGCCGTCAGCCTGGCCGCGGCGGCGGGCCGTCGCCAGGCCACCCTGGAGGTGGCGCAGCGCCTCGAGCGGCGAGGGTTCAGCGGGATCTACTGCCCGAGCTTCGGCGACGGGCTCGGCGCTGTGCGAGGCGCTGGCCTTCGCCACGCGCGAGATCCACTTCGGCACGAGCATCGTCAACATGTACGCCCGCCACCCGTGCGACTACGCGCAGACCGCCGCGTTCATCCACGAGGTCCGCGGCGGCCGCTTCCGCTTCGGCGTCGGCGTGAGCCACGGCCCCAACGCGGCGCGCTGCGGCGTGCAGGCGGGCAAGCCGCTCGCCGACATCCGGCGCTTCGTCGAGGAGCTGCGCGCGGGCGCGCCGCAGGCCGGCGAGCTGCCGCCGATCATGCTGGCCACGCTGCGGCGCAAGATGGTGGCGCTGGCCGCGGAGATCGCGCAGGGCGCGGTGTGGGCCAACGCGGCGCGCTCGCACATGACGGCGTCGCTGCGCGCACCTGCCCGCGGACACGCGCGAACGACGCCGACGTTCTTCATCGGCAACATGATCCCCACCTGGTGGACGCCGATCACGCCGCCGGCGCCGCCGTGATCACCGCAAGACGCTGCGCGGCTACGTGCGGCTGCCCAACTACCAGCACTACTGGATCGAGGCGGGCTTCGAGGAGGAGATGCGCGCGATCCAGAAGGCCATCGCCGACGGAGCAGGACGACCGGATCCGCGGGCTGATGACCGACCGCTGGCTGCGACGAGGTGACGCTCTTCGGCAGCGCCGCCGAGGTCCGCGACGGCGTCGAGGCGTGGCGCGACGCCGGCGTGCGCACGCCGATCCTGGTGCCGTCCTCGACCCGCGGCGGCCAGATGGTCGCCCTCGAGGAGCTGATCCGCGCTTTCCAGTAGAGGACGATCGGGCGCCGCCCAGAGGAGACGACGATGATCGACTACGGACGATTGACGATGCCGCTCGGCGAGGCGATCTTCACCCAGCGATCGCTCCGCCGCTTCTCGCCCGCGCCCATCCCCGTGGAGGACATCCGCCTGATGATGGAGGCGGCGGTGCGGGCGCCGAACGGCGGCAACATGCAGATCGCGCGCTTCCTGGTGCTGACGGACCGCGCGCGCATCCAGGAGTTCGGGCGCCTGTACCACGAGGCGTGGTGGGCCAAGCGCCGCGACCAGAAGGGATGGACCAAGCCCTCGGACATCCCGCCCGAGGAGAAGAGCTACCAGTCGGCCGCGGGCCTCGCCGACTCCATGAAGGACGTGCCGTGCGTGGTGCTGGCGTTCGCGATGCCGCCGGGCTCGGCCGACTCGGTGATCCCGGCGGTGCAGAACCTCATGCTCGCGGCGCGCGCGCTCGGCATCGGCTCCGTGCCCACGACGCTGCATCCGCAGGTGATGGACCGCTTCACCGCCATGTTCGGGATCCCGAAGGACGTGAGATTCCACTTCTGCGTGCCCCTCGGCTATCCGCTGGACAAGTTCGGCGGCAGCCGCCGGCGCCCGACGGCCGAGACGACGTATCTGGACCGGTGGGGAGGCTCGGTGCCCTGGTCGTGACGCCGCATGGCGGAGCTGCCGCGCGTCTATCTCCGCCCGCTACGCGCTCGTGACGCCGCCGAGCTGATCCGGCTGAACCGGGCGAGCCGGCGCCTGCACGGCCGCTACATGGCCGCGCCGCGCCACCCGTCCGAGTTCGCCGCCGCCCTTCGGCGCAGCCGGCGCGCGAACGTGGACGTGTCGCTGGTGTGCCGGCGGGAGGACGACGCGATCGCCGGCGTCGATCACGCTGAGCGAGATCGTCCACGGCAACCTCCGGAGCGCCTACATGGGCTACTACGTCGGGGCGCCGTTCTCCGGGCAGGGCTACATGACGGCGGGGCTCACCCTGGTGCTCCGTCACGCCTTCGGCGCGCTCCGCCTCCACCGCGTCGAGGCCAACATCCAGCCCGGCAACGAGCCGTCGATCCGCCTGGTCAAGCGCCTCGGGTTCACGCGCGAGGGCTTCTCGCGCCGCTACCTGCGGATCGCCGGCCGCTGGCGCGACCACGAGCGGTGGGCGATCCTCGCCGAGGACTGGCGCCGGGCGCGACGCGGCCGCGCGCGTCGTCCGCGTTCCCGGACGCGCCGGTGACGCGCGGGGGCACATCGCGCGGCGTCGTCGGCTCGGGCCGGCGGGTCGTCCTCCGGCGCCCTCGCGCCACGGACCGCGCCGAGCTGACCGGGCTCAACCGGGACAGCGTCCGCTTCCACGGCCACCGGCTCATCGCCCCTCCGCGCCGCGCCGCGGAGTTCGACCGCTACCTCCGGCGAAGCCGCGCCGCCAACTACGTGGGCCTCCTGGTCTGCCGCCGCGAGGACGGCGCGATCGTCGGCACCGTGAACCTCTTCGACATCGCCCGCGGCCCGTTCCAGGCCGCCGGCATCGGCTACTACGTGGGTGCCCGCTTCGCCGGCCAGGGCTACATGACCGAGGCGCTCGCGCTCGCGCTGCGCCACGCCTTCGTCACGCTCGGCCTGCACCGCGTCGAGGCCGCCATCCAGCCGGACAATCGCGCGTCGATCCGCCTGGTGCGTCGCGCGGGCTTCCACCGCGAGGGCCTGTCGCGCGGCTACATCAGGATGGGTGGCCGCTGGCGGGACCACGAGCGCTGGGCGCTCCTGCGCGAGGACTGGCGCCGCGGCCGCCGGCGCTGAACCACGGGCTCAGGCGGGCGGCGACAACGTTCGCCCGGGCGGAGCCGATTGGGGATGGAGCACGGCGAAGCGCATACAAAGGTCGAGCGGCTCCCCAACCAATTCGTGCACGTAGTTTGTGCGTCGAGTGGCAGGACATTCTCCTCGCTTCGAATGCGGAGCGCGCTCACCGGAAAGTCCGCAGAGCACCGGAGCCGGCGGCGGCAGGTCCGGGAGCCTTGGCCGTCGGGCGCCGAACCGAAGTTCGCCGTCCTTGCCACGCTCGAGCTGATAGCCCTCTCGTGGACCGCGCGGTGGTGGCGTCGGCATGACAGCGCAAGATTCGAGAGCGTGGTGGGACCGCCCTGCGCCCAGTGGCGGATGTGATGGCGGAGGATTTGGCGCCCACGGCAGCCCGGGAAGCGGCAGCGTGGTACCGCTGCTGGAGGGCGGCGAAGGGCAGGTGGGATCGTCCGGGTCCGCGCCCCGACCTCGGTGACGCGCCCGTCGGCGTGGTGCCGCATGACCAGGCGGGTGGCGTCGGAGGCCAGGCGAAGCGACGTTACGCGGGAACGTGATGGCCGCCTTCCTCGAGGACGGGCTAGCCTGGGCTGGGTGGCATCGGTCAGCACCGGCGCTTCGAAGGGGACTCACGACCTGTAGCGCTCGCCGGGGCGCCAGGATCGAGGCCCTGGTGAAGGGAGACCTCGGCGAGGAGCCGAGCGCATCGGCCTGCTGCTGGGCCATTGACGGGGCCTCCATGGTCTCGTTCATGAACCCACGGCGGGTGTCGCAGCGCGCCGCCGCTGGTAGAGGGTCTCCCGGGCGGCGTCCAGCGCCTGGATGAGCAGCGCCCCGACCTCGGGCTCGAGCCGGCCCTTGAGGATGAGCATGCCGTCGTCCCCGGGGAAGAGGTAGAGGGACCGGCTGCGGTGCCGGTGTCGGGCTTCCTGGGCTTCGACGTGCTGGTCGATACGCCGCCAGCCGCGCACGATGCGCTCGACGTGCTCGGCGGTCCCGGCGCGGCCCACCCGGTAGAGGCGTTCTTCAGTCTCGGGGGTGGCGACGCGGGTGAGGGCGCGGACCTTGGAGTAGGAGAGCTCGCCGCGGGCGAGGGCCTGGGACAGGAGGGGGAGGGAGCCGAGGGCGCGCGCCACGCGGATGTGCTCGCGGGCGGCGCCGGGCTCGAGGCCGATGCGCCAGGAGAGCCACTCGGCGCAGGACTTGAAGCCGGTGTTCCAGCCGCCGCGCGCGTCGAACTCGCGGATCAGTCGAGGAGGCGCACGGTGGCCGGCATCGAGGAGCGCGGCGAGCTCGGCGATCTCGTCGCCGAGCCGATCGAGCGAGGCAACGTGCGTGAGTAGGGATGAGGTGCGGTCGATCGAATCCGGTCCGCATGGCGAGTCCATCCGCGTGAATCTCTGGAGCGACTCTACACCCCGAATATTCGAGCCGTTTGCGCGCCTCGCGGAAGCGTCGTAACTGGCCGAGGAATGATTTTCGGTGGCCCCGACCATCGCGACGCCACGGCGCTCAAGGGCTGCACGCTGGCCGGCTATTGGCGAGCCGTCGGCGGTCAGCGGCGAAGGCGTGTTCAGAAGTCCGTCAAGCGAAAAGTTGAGACGATCCGGTTTCGAGGCTCGCCGGGTCGTCATCGTGGCCTGGGCGCCGCCAGGACCATCTCGTGACCCAAAACGGGATGGGTACGCGGCGCCCGCCTCCGTGATACGCAGGTCCGCATATCAAGGCCGAGGGACGAACGCCGGCCCCCGATAACCGCCGAGACCACGAGCGTAGGACCCGTCGAGCTCGCCAAAGACGCCGTGCTACACTGCGGCATCCGCAGTGGTTACCGGATACACAGGTGCTGCGTCGGAAGGATCCGTGGAGCGGTCCATTATGCTCTACCTGTCGTCTCCTTCAGTGGAAGGACTTGGCACGTTGGAACCGCTTCCGTTTTTGGACGCAGCCGCTCTCCAGCGTACCGAGAAGGACCTCGAGAACCTTCTTGCTATCCACTTGCTGAACGTCCTATTTGAAGGTGCGCCCCTCCTGCCAGTCTTTCAGGAGCGCCAACTCCAGTCCGAAGCGGACATCTACGCGCTAAACCGGGACGGCGACCTCGTCATTTTCGAGCTCAAACGCGGCGTCGCGGGGAGATGCGGTTCTGCAAGCTATCGGGTACACACAACGCGCGGGGCGATGGGTCTACTCAGAGCTCGACCGTCGATATCAGGGATACCTGCGAAAGCGTGGATTCAATCCTGTGCCGCTACGCGAGGCTCACAAGGACGCCTTCCAACTGGACAGTCCTCTAGAGAAGACAAGCTTCAATCGAGCGCGAGAATCTGATACGTCGTCGGCAATGCGGCGAATGAGGCGTTGATTGACGCGATCGACTACTGGAAGCTGCAAGGGCTGTCGGTAGAATTTTTGCCCTACCGTATCTATGACGTAGACGGCACTCGCTACTTCGAGTTCTTCTCTTTTCCTTACGATCGCCATAGAAATCCCTCCGCGGAGAAGGGTGTGCTGTTCGATAGCAACCGCTCTTATGATGAGGACGCCGTCTGGGAGATGATGGAGAGGTCCCGGGTAGCTGCCTACGGGGATAGCAAACACGTCGTGGAGTACCTGAACCCCGGTGACACCGTGTTTTTTCTATCACAAGGGGGTCGGACTCGTTGCTGCGGGGGAGGTTCGTGGGCCTGTTCGACGAGAAGGAGAGGAAGAGCAGTACCGGGACGTGCGGTTTCTCACTCCCGTCCCGAATCGCCAAAGCGGTCTCACCCGGGCGATGCCACCTTCGGATATCACAAAGAGCTAAGGGCGCAACTTTTTCCGCGCACGAAGGTTCAAGGTCCCCATCTCGACCAAGCGGAGGCTCAGACGTTCTTCACCAAGTGAGCAGGGTGCTGACGCCCGACACGTAGCCACGCGTGAAACACGGGCGCACCGCTTGCAGCGCACCGGTTACGGCATGGCTGAAGGCGGCGGATAACTTCACGCGTGTTCGACAAGGACGAGAGTATCGGCCTTCTGGGCGACGCGGTAGGTGTCACTCTCGAGGTTGAGGCGCCAGAGAAGGAGGTGGGGCCGTTTCGGGCCGACATCCTCTGCAAGGAACACCGCCACCGGACACTGGGTGCTCATCGAGAACCAACTTGAACGCGTTGACCACACGGACATGGGCCAGTGGCGGGGCGTCCTGCGCGACCTCAAGGCCTGAGGGCAGTATGGCGGTGCCGAGGCTGGGCGGCGCTGCGCGACCCTGCTACACTCCCGCGCGGGAGGACATGCCATGACCATGCACGCGCCCGTGACCCAGCTCGAGATCGATCAGCGCGTCTACGACCTCTACGACGAGTACTGCCACGGCGGCATCGACCGGCGCGAGTTCCTGGCGCGCGCCGCCCTCGTGGTGGGCGGCCTCGCCATGGCGCAGGCCCTCCTGCCGCGCTACGCGGAGGCGCAGACCATCTCGTTCACGGACTCGCGGATCAAGGCGCAGTACGTGACGTATCCCTCGCCCGGGGGCAACTCCGGCCAGATCCGCGGCTACCTCGTGCAGCCGGCGGGGGCGGGGCCGTTTCCCGCGGTGCTGGTGATCCACGAGAACCGCGGGCTCAACCCCTACATCGAGGACGTGGCGCGCCGCGCCGCCGCCGAGGGGTTCCTCGCGCTGGCGCCCGACGGCCTCTCCCCGCTGGGCGGCTATCCGGGCAACGACGACGAGGGCCGCGCGCTCCAGGCCACGCTCGACCAGCCCAAGCTACGCACCGACATGCTCAACGGCGCGCGCTTCGTGAAGACGCACAAGCTGTCCACGGGCAAGCTCGGCGTGACCGGCTTCTGCTGGGGCGGGGGCACGACCAACTTCCTCGCGGCCACCCTCGGCGCCGAGATGCAGGCGGGGGCGCCGTACTACGGGGCGGCCGCGGAGACCGCGGCGGTGCCGCGGATCAAGTCGCCGCTCCTGATCCACTACGCCGAGAACGACGAGCGGATCAACGCCATGTGGCCGGCGTTCGAGTCGGCGCTGAAGGCGGCGAGCGTGCCCTACGAGGCCCACTTCTATCCGGGCACCCAGCACGGCTTCCACAACAACTCGACGCCGCGATACAACGAGGCGGCGGCGCGGTCGTCCTGGGAGCGGACGGTGGCGTTCTTCAGGAAGCACCTCGCCTGACCGGGGCGAGCGCTCGGGCGGGCGCCGCTGGCGGCGAGGCTACGCTCGCCGCCAGTGCACCAGGGTGAACGGGGGCTTGGCGTCGTCGTGCGCCTCGAAGACGGCCTCGACCGCGCTGCCGATGACCACGGGCTCCTGCGGGTCACCGACGAGGTTGCCGATCATCCGTACGTTGTCGGCGTCGGGCAGCTCCACGAGCACGGCCACGTAGGGGCCGGCGTCCTTGAGCGCGGGGTGCACGGGGTGCCACACGCGCTCCCAGCTGTAGATGCGGCCGTGGCCGGCGACGCGCTCCCACCCCAGGTCGAACGAAAGGCAGCGATGGCAGATCCATTCCGGGCCCCACTGCCAGCCGCGGCACCCCCGGCAGCGCTGGATCACGAGCTCGCCGCGGCGCGCCCCTTCCCAGTACGGCGCGCTGAGCCCGTCCGCCTCCGGGACCGGGGCGGGGAGGCCCTCGGGCAGGCAGTAACGCCCGGCCGCCGCGCTCACAGGGTGGCCTCCGAGCCCAGGATGAGGCTCGAGACCGGCGTGACCATCGGGCCGGAGATCACCATCGACACGTCCGCGTCGGGGACCTGGCTGGTCGACTCGCCGCGGATCTGCCGGACCGCCTCGAGCTGCAGCTCGAGGCCGTGCATGTAGCACTCGGCCAGGTTGCCGCCGCTCGTGTTGAGCGGCATGCGACCCTTCGGCGCGAGCAGGTTGTCGAGCTTCAGGAACTCGTTGGCCGCCTCGCCGGGGAAGAAGTCGTGCTCGACCAGGCTCATGAGCACGCCGCCGGTGAAGTTCTCGTAGCTCTGCACCACGTCCACGTCCTTCGGGCCGAGCCCGGCCATGGCGTAGAGGCGCGGCGCCACCGTGGTGAAGCTCGACGTGCCGTAGAGCGGCGCGTTGTGGCTCGGCGCGCCGTTCCGGTACTCGGATCCCTGGGCCACGCCCAGGAGGTAGGCGGCGCGGCCGGGGAAGGTCCCGCGCGCGCTCCGCGGACATCAGGACCAGCGCGGCGGCGCCGTCGTTCTCCATGCAGCAGTCGTAGAGGCGGAACGGCTCCACGATCCAGCGCGAGGCGTCGTACGCCTCCTCGGTCAGCGGTCGGCCATGCATGACGGCGCGCGGGTTGGACTGCGCGTGGTGGTAGGACGCCATGGCAATGGCCCGGAGCGCCTCGCGGCCCACGTTGTGCTCGTGCATGAAGCGCATCGCGCGCATCGCGTAGCGCTGGCCGGGCGACATGACGCCGTAGGGCGTGGTGAACGCGGCGTCGCCCGACACCGTGGCCACCCGCGGTCCCTGCCCAAAGCGCGCGAACTGGCCCTGGGCGAGCGCGCGGAACACCACGACGCAGTCGGCGAAGCCGGCCGCCACCGCGGCGGCCGCGTTGCCCACCGCGCCCGCGCCGCCCCCACCCCCGCCGCCCCACTGCATGTTGGAGAACTTGAGGTCGGGCAGGCCGAGGGCGGCGGCCAGGCGCGACGGCTCGTTCCGGTCGTTGCTGTACGACGCGAAGCCGTCGATCTGGCGCGGATCGATGCCCGCGTCCTCGCAGGCGCGCAGGATGGCCATGAGCGCCAGCTTGAACTCGGGCTCCGGAGCCTTGCCGTGCTTGTAGTACGTCGTCTCGCCGATGCCCGCGATGATGACCTTGCCGCGAATGGTTCTGGCGCTCATGGCCCCGGATGATAGACGACGGGCGGGGACCGCGCCAGCCCGCGGGCCCCGGCCGCGCTCAGGGCTGGTCGGTGAGACGCGTTCGGATGGCGGTGACGAACGCCAGGAGATCGGTGAGCCGATGCTCCACGATGTCCTTCGCGATCTCGAGGTTCACGCGGCCGTAGCCATGGACGACGACGTTCCGGAACCCGGCCATTCGCTCCATCGTCCCGGCCAGGTCGGCCGGGAGCCATCCGGGCCGGATGAGGCGATCGAACAGCTCCCGGTTGGTCTCCGGCTCCCCCAGGCGTTCGTCCGACACGATATGCGATGCCACGTCGAGGGCCGCCTGGATGGCGATCTGGAGCGTGTGGAGCACGAATCGAGCTTCCCGGACGTCACGGAGGATCTCGGCCGGGCGCGCCAGCGTCCGCAGTTCCTGGACGCACGTCTCGATGAAGGCGAGTTTCTGGGCGAGGAGGTCGGCGTCGGTCACGACGCCGGGAACGGTCGGCGCCGATACAGGGCGAGGATGGGCTGCAGATCGAAGAACTCGTTGCGCGCCCGCACCTCGAAACGGATGCGGGCGCTGGGGTCGCGGTCCAGCAACAGCACGCCGTCCCGCAGCACGCGTGTGGACCAGGTCCGCCGGCGCCGTATTCAGGACGATAACTTGAGCGGGGCGGCCCACCAATCGGCTGATCCGATTTTCGAGATCGAGCGGCAAGCTTTCGAGGATGGCAGGAGGAGCCACCGTGTAGAGAATGGCCACGTCGACGTTGCTCCGAGGGCCCGCCGTCCCCCGCGCGACGGAGCCGAAGAGGTAGGCGGCGACGATCCCGGCCGGTTCGGCCGCGACGACCTCTCTGAGCGCCTGCTCGACGGCGGCAGTCGCCATGCCGAGATCATATCCTGGCCAGGGCGGCGCAAGTAGCTGGCTCGATCGGCCCAGTTCCGAAGGGAGGATAGATGACGGCCGTGGGGTGGGGCAAGGGCACGGCCGAACTTGATTAGCTAAATCTCCTTAGCTAGCATGGCCGCCATGAAGCCCATCACCGTTCATGCGGCGAAGACAAATCTCTCCCGGCTCATCGAGCGGGCCTGCGCCGGCGAGGAGGTGATCATCGCCCGAGGGAAGACGCCGGTCGTCCGTCTGGTGCCGGTGAAGGCGCCGCGGCCGCGCCGTCGCTTCGGCGCGATGCGAGGGCGCGCGCGGACGACGCGGGCCTTCTTCGCCCCACTCCCTCCCGCCGAGCTGGCGGCCTGGGAGCGATGATGTGCGCCTTCTCCTGGACACCCATGCGTTCCTCTGGTGGCTGGACGGTGATCGGCGGCTCCCCGCCCGCGCGCGGGTGGCGATCGGGGCCCCGGGCAACGAAGTCTTCGTGAGCGCGGCGTCCGTGTGGGAGATCACCACGAAAGCCCGCCTCGGCCGGCTCCCGGGCGCGCTGGAGGTCGCTGCCGACGTGCCCGCCGCCATCCTCGGTCAAGGGTTCGTCGGCCTGCCGACCACGGTGCTCCATGCTCAGCGCGCGGGCACGCTGGGTGGCGAGCCTCGGGATCCCTTCGATCGCATGCTGATAGCCCAGGCACAGTCGGAGGGTGTTTCCCTGGTGAGCAACGAGCGGGTGTTCGATGCCCACGGTGTGACACGCCTGTGGTGAGTGGCGCCCGGCTCGGGACGCGGCCCTCCGGGCCCAAGACGGCCGACGCCGGCTCTCGAGCCGGCCAAGTGGCCTGTTCCCTGGAACGCGTTCGGGAGTAATCTGGTCGGGCGTACCCCAGGCCGCTGAACAAGGAGGCATCCATGCGTGGCGTCGTCGTGTGTCCCCAGCCCCTCGCCGCCGAGATCGGCGCCGGCATCCTCGAGGCCGGCGGCAATGCCTTCGACGCCGCCATCGCGACGGCGTTCGCCCAGACCGTGACCGATCCGCAGATGTGCGGGCTCGGCGGCTTCGGCGCCGCCACCTGCGCGGCGGGCGGTCGCGCCTGGCATGTGGCCTTCCACGCGCGCATGGGCAGCCGCGCCACCCCGGACATGTGGGCGGCGGACTGCCGCGGCAAGCTCGAGCTGGGCGGCTACGTGCAGTTCGACGACCACCGCGCAAACCTCGGTCACCGATCGGTGTGCACGCCGGGGACGGTGGCGGGCCTCGCCGCGCTGCACCGGCACGCGCGGCTGCCGTGGAAGGACCTGCTCCAGCCCGCCGCCGACCTCGCGCGGCGGGGATTCGCCGCGCCGAACTACATGTTCGAGCTGCTGGTGGGGCTAGCCACGCCGGGCATGCCGAGCGCGGTCGAGCGCGTCAGCTACACGAAGGACTCGGCCGCGCTCTGGTGCCGGCCCGACGGCTCGATCAAGCAGCCCGGCGACCTCGTGTCGAGCGGCGATGCCGCGGCCACGCTCGAACGCCTGGGGCGCGTGGGCGCGCGCGACTTCTACGAGGGCGAGCTGGCCGAGGCCATCGGCGCCGAGCTCGAGCGCGGCGGCGGCTACGTCACGCGCGAGGACCTGCGGGGATACCGTGTCCGCGAGGGCGATCCCGTGATCGGGCGCTTCCGCGGGCGTCGCGTCGTCTCCAGCACGCCGCCGGGCGGGGGCATCACGATGATCCAGATGCTCCACATCCTGGATCGGTTCCCCGCCGGCACGCCGTACGCCCCCGAGACCTACGTCCTTCACGCGCAAGCCATGCGCGAGGCCTTCGCCGAGCGCGCGCGCTCGATGGGCGATCCCGAGTTCGTGTCCGTGCCCGCCGGCGAGCTCCTCGGCGCGGGCTGGGCCGACGCGGCCGCCGATCGCATCCGTGGCCGCCGCGCGCCCGCCCCCGTCGAGGTGGGCGGAGGCGTGGGCACCACGCACCTCTCCGCGTGCGATGCCGAGGGCAACGTGGTGGCGCTCACCCACACGCTCGGCATGTTCTCGGGCGTGATCGTGCCCGGCACCGGCATCCCGCTGAACTCCGCGATGGACAACGTGGACCCGTACCCGGGACGGCCCAACTCCATCGCGCCGGGGAAGGCGCGCCTGTCCTCGATGTCGCCCACGATCGTCTTCGACGGAGACCAGCCGTGCCTGGTGAACGGCTCGCCCGGGACGAACGCGATCGCCACCAGCGTGTTCCAGGTCATCGCCAACACGATCGACCTCGAGATGAGCCCGGCCGAGGCGGTGGCCGCGCCGCGCGTGCACTGCGAGGGCGGGCCCGTGTTCGTGGAGGGCCGCATCAGCGCAGCCACCGAGGCGGCCCTCGTCGGGGCGGACTTCGACGTGCGGCGGATGCCCGGCAACTACCTGGCGAAGTTCGGGCGGAACCAGCTCATCGCGATCGACGCGGACGGCCGGTTCACGGGCGCCTCCGACCCGCGCCGCGACGGCGGTGTCTCGGCGTACAGCCGGCGGTGATGTCGGCCGGTGAGGTAGGGCAACCGACCCTCACCCCGGCCCTCTCCCTGGGAGGGAGAGGGGGATGAGAAGGAAGGGACCACCAGCATGAACTTCGATTTCTCGACGGATCAGAAGGCGCTCCGTGACCAGGCGCGGAAGTTCCTGGGCGAGCATGCCTCGTCGACGCGCGTGCGCCGCATCCTCGACACCGAGGCGCCATACGACCACGAGCTGTGGAAGGGCATGGCCGAGATGGGCTGGATGGGCACGGCCATCCCCGAGAGCGCGGGCGGCGCCGGCTTCGGCCACCTCGAGCTGTGCGTGCTCGCCGAGGAGCTCGGGCGGAGCCTCGCGCCCACGCCGTTCTCGTCCACGATCTACCTGGCCGCCGAGGCGCTGCTCCTGGCCGGGTCCGACGCGCAGAAGCGGCAGTGGCTGCCGCGCATCGCGCAGGGCGGGGCCATCGGCTGCTTCGCCCTCGCCGAGGGCCCGCGCCCGCCGACCCCGGACAACCTGTCGGCGCGCGTCGCGAAGGGGAAGCTCACGGGCACCAAGGCGCCGGTGCTGGACGGGGACGTGGCGGACTTCGCGGTGGTGGCGGCGCGCGACGACGACGGCGCCCTGTCGCTGTGCCTGGTCGACCTCGGCGGGCCGGGCATCACGCGCGGCACGCTCAAGACGGTGGACCCGACCCGTTCCGTGGCCCAGCTCAAGTTCACCGACACGCCCGCCGAGCCGCTGGGGCCGGCGGGCGGCGGCGCCGCGCTGATGGAGCGGCTGCTGGACCGGGCCGCCGTCCTCGTGGCGTTCGAGCAGGTCGGCGGCGCCCAGGCCGCGCTCGACATGGCGCGCGAGTACGCCGTGGGGCGCTTCGCCTTCGGCCGGCCCGTCGCGTCGTTCCAGGCGATCAAGCACAAGCTGGCCGACATGTACGTGGCGGTGGAGCTGGCGCGGTCGAACGCGTACTACGGCGCGTGGGCGCTTCACACCGACGCGCCCGAGCTGCCGGTGGCCGCGGCGGCCGCCCGCGTGAGCGCCACCGAGGCGTACTTCCACGCCGCCAAGGAGAACATCCAGACGCACGGCGGCATGGGCTTCACCTGGGAGTTCGACTGCCACCTCTACTACCGGCGGGCCAAGCTCCTGGCCCTGACGCTCGGCAGCGCCCGACGGTGGAAGGATCTCCTCATCACGCGGCTCGAGGCCCGAGGCCAATGACCCTCGCAGGGTACGGTAACCGCCACGGGCCCCTATAGTCCTACCGCTCGGCATGAGTCTGATGCGCTGAGGCTCACTAGGAGGACACCGATGGACTTCACCGACACCCCGGAAGAGGCATCGTTCCGCCAGGAGACGCGCGCGTTCCTCGCCGCCAACGTCGAGCCCAAGCGCGGGACGTTCGAGACGTGGCAGAGCCGCCACGGGGACTACGAGGGTCTCCGGCTCGCCAAGGAGTTCCAGCGGAAGAAGGCCGAGGCCGGGCTCGCCGGCCTCCACTGGCCGAAGGACTGGGGCGGCCGCGGGCTGCCGCCGATCTACCAGGTCATCTACTCGCAGGAGGAGTCGCGCTATCTCGTGCCGCGCGGCTACTTCGAGATCGGCCTCGGCATGTGCATGCCGACGCTCTTCACCTACGGCACCGAGGAGCAGAAGCGGCGCTACGCGCCGGTGGCCCTGCGCGGCGAGGAGGTCTGGTGCCAGCTCTTCTCGGAGCCGGGCGCCGGCTCGGACCTCGCCGGGCTCCGCACGCGGTCCGTGAAGCGACGGCCACGAGTGGGTCGTGAACGGGCAGAAGATCTGGACGTCGGGCGCCCACTGGGCCGACATGGCCATCCTGGTCACCCGGAGCGATCCCAAGGTGGCCAAGCACAAGGGGCTCACGTTCTTCTTCCTGAGCATGAAGACGCCGGGGATCGAGACCCGGCGCATCAAGCAGATCTCCGGCGCCTCGCACTTCAACGAGGTGTACCTCACCGACGTGCGCATCCCCGACAGCCAGCGCCTCGGCGCGGTGGGGCAGGGGTGGGGCGTCGCCATCACCACGCTCATGAACGAGCGCCTCAGCTCGGGCGAGTACCGCGGCCCCGACTTCGACGAGATCTTCTCCCTGGCCCGCGCGGTGGAGCTGGAGGACGGGCCGGCCATCAGGAACGCCGCGGTGCGCGAGCGCCTGGCCGACTTCTACGTGCGGAGCCAGGGCGTGCGCTGGTCGCGCTTCCGCACCATGACCGCGCTGTCGCGCGGCGACACGCCGGGCCCCGAGAACTCGATCGGCAAGCTGGTCCACGCCGCCAAGGGACAGGACATCGCCGCCTACGCGCTGGACCTGATGGACATGGGCGGGGTCGTCATGGACCACGAGTGGGCGCCAATGCGGGCCGCCTTCCAGGAGGCGCTCCTCTCGTCGCCCGGGTCGCGCATCGCGGCCGGCACCGACGAGATCCTTCGCAACATCATCGCCGAGCGTGTGCTCGGGCTCCCGCAGGACGTCCGCGTCGACCGCGAGCTGCCCTTCGAGGATCTGCCCACCGGCCGGCGCTAGAGGCGGCGCGCCATGCCCGTTCCCCCCGGTGGCCTCGGCATCCGGCCGCGTCCGGCGGTCTCGGCTCGCGCGCGGCCGGCCCAGCTCCCGCCCCAGCTCCAGCGGTACGTGGATACGGCCCAGGCCGCGCTCGCGGAGCCGTTCACCGGCCTGACGACGGACGGCGCCGCCGTTCCCGGGCTCTTCTCCCTCGCGCCCACCGGCGTCTCGACGCGGCCGCTCGTGGACGCCGCCACCGCCTTCCTCGACAGCCTCACCCCCGAGCAGCGCGCGCGGGCGCATGTTCCCGCTGGAGAGCCCGGCGTGGCGGCAGTGGAGCAACATCCATCCGTTCCTCATGCGCCACGGCGTCTCCCTCGACGAGATGACGCCGGTCCAGCGGGGCGGCGCCCTGGCCCTCCTCGGCGCCACGCCTGAGCGCGACGGCGCTCGACACCGCGCGCGACGTCATGCGGCTCAACGAGCTCGTGCGGCTGATCACGGGGAGCGAGACCGAGTACGGCGAGTGGCTCTACTGGGTGAGCGTGATGGGCCGGCCGCAGGCCGGCGAGCCGTGGGGCTGGCAGATCGACGGCCACCATCTCATCGTGAACTGCTTCGTCCTCGGCGACCAGGTCGTCATGACGCCGCTCTTCATGGGATCGGAGCCGGTGTCGTTCCCGCCCGAGATGGGCGGGCGACGGATCTTCGGTGCCGAGGAGGGGAAGGGCCTCGCGCTGATGCGGACGCTGTCGCCCGAGCAGCGCCGCCGCGCCGTCCTGGGCGACACGCTGCCGATGGAGGTGTTCACGGCGGCCTTCCGCGACAACCTCCAGCTCCGCTACGAGGGGATCGACCACGGGGGCCTCACCCCGGGGCAGCAGGCGATGGTGCGCGCGCTCCTCGAGCTCTACGTGAATCGCATGCGTCCGGGCCACGCCGCTGTGCGGATGGAGGAGGTGGAGCGGCACCTGGCCGACACGCACTTCGCGTGGATGGGCGGCGTCGACGAGGACGCCGTCTTCTACTACCGGCTGCACAATCCGGTGATCCTGGTCGAGTTCGACCACCAGCGAGGGATCGCGTTCGACAACGACCTCCCGTCGCGCCACCACATCCACACCGTGGTCCGCACGCCGAACGGCGGCGACTACGGGCACGACCTGCTGCGCCAGCACCACGCGCGCTTCGCTCACGGACGTCCGGCCGGCGCCGGGCGTCCCTGAGCTCCGGTCCCCGTGCATTCGCTCCGTCACCGCGACGTCGACGCGAACGGCATCCGCATCCACCTTGCCGAGCAGGGCGAGGGGCCGCTCGTCCTGATGTGTCACGGCTTCCCGGAGTCCTGGTACTCGTGGCGGCACCAGCTCGCGGCGCTCGCCGACGCGGGCTATCACGCGGTGGCGCCGGACATGCGGGGCTACGGCCGGACGGAGCAGCCCGAGGCGATCGACCAGTACACGCTGCTGCACCTGGTGGGCGACATGGTCGGCGTGCTCGACGCGCTCGGCGAGCGCACCGCGGTGATCGCCGGCCACGACTGGGGCGCGCCCGTGGCCTGGCACGCGGCGCTCCTGCGGCCGGATCGCTTCCGCGCGCGTCATCGGGCTGTCGCGTGCCGTTCCGCCCGCGCGGCTCCGAACGCGGCCCGACCAGCGTGATGCCGCGGACGGACGACGCGTGGTTCTACCAGCTCTACTTCCAGGAGCCCGGCGTGGCCGAGGCCGAGCTCGGGCGCGACCCGCGGGCGACGATCCGCCGGATGGCCTACAGCGGCTCGGGTGACGCCCCGCCCGGGGCGGCCACGTTCGCCGACCCCGCCGCCGTCGGCATGGTGCCGCGTCGCGGGGGCCTCCTCGACCGCACGGTGGAGCCCGCCGCGCTGCCCGCGTGGCTCACCGACGCCGACCTGGACTTCTACACCGGCGAGTTCGCGCGGGCCGGGTTCCGGGGCGGCCTCAACTGGTACCGCAACATCGATCGCAACTGGGAGCTGCTCGCCCCGTACGCGGGAGCGCAGGTCACGGTGCCCGCGCTCTACGTGGCGGGCGATCGCGACCTCGTGGTGGCGTTCCCCGGGGCACGCGACCTCATCGCCAACCTGACGCGGTTCGTGCCCCGGCTCACGCGCTCGATCATGCTGCCCGGCTGCGGCCACTGGACCCAGCAGGAGCGCGCCGCCGAGGTCAACGGGGCCATGATCGAGTTCCTCCGCGGCCTGGGCTGAGCCGCGGCAACACCTCGCACACGGGAGAGCCGACGATGGAACTGGACGGACAGCTGGCGATCGTGACGGGAGCGGGCCGTGGGATCGGGCGGGCCATCGCGCTCGAGCTGGCGCGCCTGGGCGCCGACGTGGTGGTGGCCGAGCTGGACAAGGACGGCGCGGAGCGGACGGCGGGCGAGGTGCGCGCGCTCGGGACGCCGCGCCGCCGCCGTGCCGACCGACGTGACGGCGCGGGCCAGCCTGGACGCCATGGTCGAGCGCGCGCGCGCCGAGTTCGGGCGGATCGACGTGCTGGTGAACAACGCCGGCATCTACCGCGCGGCGACGACGCTCAACGTCACCGAGGAGCACTGGGACGCGATCATGAACATCAACGCGCGCGCCGTGTTCTTCGCCAGCCAGGCCGTGCTGCCCGTGATGATCGCGCAGCGGCGCGGCAGCATCGTGAACCTGGCCTCGATGGCCGGCAAGGTGGGCAGCCGCACGAACCTGCCGTACAACGCGAGCAAGGCCGCGGTGGTCAGCATGACCAAGAGCCTCGCCCTCGCCCACGCCGCCGAGGGCATCCGCGTGAACTGCGTGTGCCCCGGCTTCGTGGAGACCGACATGTGGACGAAGGTGGCGCGCGAGCAGAGCGCGATCATGGGCCTCTCCGCCGACGAGTTCACGCGCCAGCGCGCCGCCACCGTGCCGCTCGGCCGCATGGAGCGCCCCGAGGACGTCGCGAGCGTCGTGGGCTTCCTGGCCTCGGACCGGGCCGGCTACATGACGGGGCAGGCGCTGAGCGTCGACGGCGGCCTCGTCATGCACGGATGAGCGGGCCCGGGCGCGAGCGGCTCCACGGGAAGAGCGCGCTCGTCACCGCGGCCGGCCAGGGCATCGGCCGGGCCGTCGCGCAGGCCCTGGCGCGCGAGGGGGCGTCGGTGCTCGCCACCGACGTGGACGAGGCCAAGCTGGCCGGGCTGCCCGCCGGCGTGCGGACCCGGCGGCTGGACGTGACGGACGACGCGGCGGTCGCCGCCCTCGCCGCCGCCGTTGCCGCGCCCGCCGTGCTCGTGAACTGCGCGGGCTTCGTCCACCACGGGACCATCCTCGAGTGCGCCCCGGAGGACTGGGAGTTCTCGATGCGGCTCAACGTGCGCGCCATGTACGTGGTCACGCGCGCGCTCTTGCCGGGCATGATCGCGGCGGGCGGCGGAGCCATCGTCAACATCGCCTCCGTCGCGTCCAGCGTGAAGGGCGTGCCGAACCGCTTCGTCTACAGCGCGACCAAGGCGGCGATCATCGGGCTCACCAAGTCGATCGCCGTCGACTTCGTGGGCAAGGGGATCCGGTGCAACGCGGTGTGCCCGGGGACCGTCGACACCCCGTCGCTCCGCCAGCGCATCGCCGCCGCGCCCGACCCCGCGCAGGCCCGGCGCGACTTCGTGGCCCGACAGCCCATGGGCCGGCTCGGCGAGGCGGAGGAGGTCGCCGAGCTCTGCGTGTACCTGGCCTCCGACGAGTCGCGGTTCATGACCGGCCAGGCGGTGATCATCGACGGCGGGATCACGCTGTGACGTCGGCGACCGACCATCCGCAGAGCGTGGCCGGCGCCATGGCCGCCCTGGACGCGTTCATGGCCGCGCTCAATCGTCGGGACGAGCCGGCGCTCAACGCCGCGCTCCACTTCCCGCACGTGCGGCTGGCCAGCGGGACGGTGCGGACGTGGGACGCGCCGGGCAGCTACCGCATCGCCGACTTCCTCGGCCGCGCGGGCGACGGCTGGAACGAGAGTCGATGGGACGAGCGCCGCGTCGTCCACGCCGGCCCGGACAAGGTGCATCTCAACGTCCAGTTCAGTCGCTGGCGGGCCGACGGCACGCTGATCGGCCGGTACCGCTCGCTGTGGATCGCGACCGCGCGCGACGGACGCTGGGGCGTCCAGGCCCGCTCGAGCTTCGCGGCGTGAGCCCGATGCTGAAGTTCGATCACCTGATGATCCCCGTGAAGGACCTGGCGCGGTCGCGGGCCTGGTACGTGGAGACGCTCGGGCTCACCGTCGAGTTCGAGGTGGCCGAGCGGAGCTCGGTGGCGCTCCAGGACACCGCGGGCTTCACGATCTTCCTGCAGCAGTCGGCCGAGGGCACGCCGGCCCGCGGTGTCGCGCTTTACTTCCAGGTGGACGCGGTGGACGCGAGCTTCCAGGAGCTGTCGGGGCGCGGCGTGGCCTTCTCGCATGCGCCGACCAAGACGTTCTGGGGGTACGGGGCGGAGCTGGCCGATCCGGACGGCTACCTGATCCGGCTCTGGGACGAGCGATCCATGAAGGAGCGATAGCTCGGATGGCCGACTTCGTCGCGTTCGAGGATGCCGCGATCGAGCAGTCCATCCCCGAGCGGTTCGCGTGGCAGGCGGCGCGGCAGCCGGACCGACCGGCCGTCGTCTCCCCCGAGACGGCGCTGACGTACGCGGAGCTTGCCCGCTCCGCGGACGCGGTCGCCCGAGCGGTGCGGGCTGTCCTCGGCGACGGAGAGGAGCCGGTGGCCCTGCTCTTGCGCCACGGACCTGGCCTCGTCGCGGCCATCCTCGGCGTGCTCCGCGCGGGAAAGATCTACGTCGCCCTCGATCCCTCGGAGCCGGACTTGCGGCAGCAGTACGTGCTGGAGGACACGGGGGCGCGGCTCCTCCTGACCGACGGCGCGTATCGAGAGGTGGCCGCGCGGCTGGCCGGTGGGCGCGCGGTGCTGGAGTGCGACGACCTCGGCGCGGCCGGCGCGACGACCGCGGCGAGCCCGGCGGCGCTCGGCCCGTTCCCCGCGCCCGGCGCGGGCTCGCTGATCCTGTACACCTCGGGCTCCACCGGGCGCCCGAAGGGCGTGCTCCACAGCCACCGGAGCATCCTGGTCGACACGCGGAACTGCGCCAACGACATGCGCATCGCGCCGGACGACCGCCTCGCCCTGATCCACTCCTGCAGCCACGCGAACTCCGTGCGCAACGTGTACGGCGCGCTGCTGAGCGGCGCCACCCTCTGCACCTTCGATCTCGCCGCGGAGGGCGTGCGGCCCATGGCGGCGTGGCTCCGGTCGAGCGGCGTCACGATCCTCCACACGCTCGCCACGACCTATCGCCGCTTCCTCCAGGCCCTGGGGCCGGGCGACGCGTTTCCCGATCTTCGCGTGCTGCGCCTCGGCGGCGAGCCGATCAGCCGGGATGACGTCGAGGAGTTCCAGCGACGCTTCCCGCCGCCGTGCGTGCTCATGCACGCGATGGGCCCCACCGAGACGCTGACGGTGTGCCGTCACTTCATCGGCCACGACTGGACGAGCGCGGAGGCCAAGGTGCCGGTGGGCCATCCCATGCGCGACAAGGACGTGCTGATCCTGGACGAGGCGCGGCAGGAGGTGGCGACGGGCGAGGTCGGCGAGATCGCGGTGCGGAGCCGTCACCTCGCGCTCGGCTACTGGCGGCGGCCCGACCTCACGGGCGCGGCGTTCCTGCCCGACCCCGCGGGGGGCGACGCGCGGATCTACCTGACGGGCGACCTGGGACTCATGCGGCCGGACGGATCGCTGGTCCACATGGGCCGCAAGGACTTCCAGGTGAAGATCCGCGGCCAGCGGGTGGAGGTGGGCGAGGTCGAGACCGCGCTCCGGAGCGTGGAGGCCGTGCGGGCCGCGGTGGTCCACGCGCGGCCCCAGGACGGCGAGCCGCGTCTGGTCGCCTACGTGGTGCCGGCGGCGGGCGCCGCGCCCACCGTGAGCGAGCTGCGTCGCGCGCTGGCCGGAGCCCTGCCCGAGTACATGGTGCCGACGGCCTTCGTGTTCCTCGACGACCTGCCGCAGCTCCCCAACGGGAAGGTGGACCGGCGAAGGCTGCCCGCGCCGGGGCGGGATCGTCCGGCCCTGGACGAGCCCTACGTGGCGCCGGGGACCCCGTTCGAGCGGGAGGTGGCGCGCATCTGGTCGGAGACGCTCGACGTGGAGCCGGTCGGCATCCACGACCACTTCCTCGACCTGGGCGGCCACTCGCTGCTGGCCGGCCAGGTGCTGACGCGCATCGTGGAGGCGTTCCGCATCGAGCTCACGATGCCGGCGCTGGCGACGTCGCCCACGGTGGCGGAGCTCGCCGCGCTGATCGTGGAACGGTGCGCGGCCGGCGCGGATCCGTCGCGGCTGGAGGGGTTCCTGGCCCGTGACGACGCGCCGTCGCGCGCGGCGAGGCCGGACAGCCCGCGGTGATCTACGTCCCGCCGTTGACGACCAGCGTCTGCCCGCTCACGTAGTCGCTGTCGGGGCTGCAGAAGAGGTAGATCGCGCCCGCCGCCTCCGCCGGCGTGCCGCCCCGGCCGAGCGGGATGATCTGGTTCATGGCGGCGATCCGGGCGGGCTGCACGCCCACCTTCACCTGGCGGCCCTGCACCTCGATGGTGCCGGACGTGCCCTCGGTGAGCGGCACGGTGAGACGGGTCTGGATGTAGCCGAACGCCACGCAGTTCACCGTGACCGCGTAGCGCCCCCACTCCTTGGCGAGCGTCCGCGTCATGCCGGTGACCGCGGCCTTGCCCGCCGAGTAGTTGATCTGCCCGGCGTTCCCGTTCGTGCCCGAGGTGGAGGAGACGAACACCACCTTGCGGATCACGCGCGCGCCCGCCGCCGCCTCCGCCTCGTGGAACTGCTTGATGTACGGCTGGGCGGCGCGGAGGATGCGGAACGGCGCCGTCATGTGCACGTCGACGATGGCGTACCACTGCTCGTCGGACATCTTCTGGATGACGTTGTCCCAGGTGTAGCCGGCGTTGTTGACGACGATGTGGAGCCCGCCGAGCTCCTTCACCGCCGTCTCGACGATCCGCTCGCCGAAGTCCTTGGCGGTGACGTCGCCGGTGCAGGCGGCGGCGCGGGCGCCGAGCGCCTTGATCATGGAAACGGTCTCGGCGGCGGGCGCGTCGTCCAGGTCGTTGACGACCACCCTGGCTCCGTCGCGCGCCAGCCTCAGCGCGACCTCGCGGCCGATGCCCCGGCCCGATCCGGTGACGATGGCGACCTTGCCGTCGAGCTGACCCATGGGAGACCTCCGGGGACATTTGTGAAGGAACGCGGATTTCGGTTTCAGCGTGCGGGCCAACACCGCGATTCTGCGGGCGCGCGGCGGCCGTGTCGCCGTTCATTCCCGATCCTCAGATGAGGGAGTAGCCGCTGCCCTTGCGGCCGCCCGGCATGCCCGTGCCCTTGGCCTCGGCGATCCAGCCGAACTCCTTCAGGATGAGCTGGCTGTACGTGACGCGCCCGCTGACCTTCTCGACGGGCTCGGTGGCCAAGAGGAGGGCGGCCCGCGCCATCAGGATCGGGTGCTCCCCGCGCGGATCGTCCATGCTGCTCACGAGCCGGTGATACACGGTGCCGGGCGTGGGCACCACCTGGGACGGCGACAGCGCGGTCACCGAGATCCCGTGGCGATACACCTCGCCGGCCAGCCCCTGCGTCATGCGCTCGAGCGCCGCCTTCTCCGCTCCGTAGCACGTGCCGCCGCGGTTGAGCGCGGGGTCCTCCGCGTACGGCCCGCGCCCGGGGCCGATGGCCGCGCCGGAGGAGATGTTGACGATGCTTCCGCTCCGCCGCGGGATCATGTCTTCCAGGACGAGCCGCGAGAGGATGAACGGCGCGTGGAGGTTCACCGCCCACGAGCGCAGCCACTTGTTGGTGGGGAACTCCGCGATCGGGATGTAGTAGGTGAGGGCGGCGTTGTTGACGAGCACGTCCACCGACCCGTAGGCGTCCCGGACCGCCTTGACCAGCCGCTCGCACTCCGCGGGCTCGGCGATGTTGGAGGCGAATGCGGTGGCCTCGCCGCCCTTGGCGTGGATGTCGGCCACCGTCCGCTCGAGCGAGCCCTCGAGCGGGTGGTCGCCCTCGCGGACGGTGCGGGCGGCGCAGGCCACGCGGCCGCCTTCCTCCGCGAAGAGCCGCGCGATCTCCGCGCCGATGCCGCGGCTGGCCCCGGTGACGAGGACGACCTTCCCGTCGAGCTTGCCCACCGCGACGATCAGCCTTTCGCCACGAGCTTCGCCACCGCGTCCTCGACCACCGTGCCCTTGAAGAAGTCCGGGTTCAGCGCGGTGTGCAGGCGCGCGGGGTTCGAGAAGAGGAACTCGCGGAGGTCGTCCTCCGTGATCATGCCGTGCTCGACGAGCTCGTACGCCTCCTCCAGCACCTCGGTCATGTCCACCACGTCGAAGTGCCCGACGTCGGAGCTGAAGATGGGGCGGAGACGGTGCTGGCCGTGGCGGTCGAACGCCCACGCCGTGATCGGATCGTCGGCCTCGCAGCCGAAGTAGAAGCGCTCGGAGAAGTGCTGGCGGAGCGCCTCCGCGGACTCCACGGGCACCGCGCCGAAGTCGTCGAACCGTTCCTTCTCCTTGTAGGCGCGATCCGTGAGCTCCTCGGCGGTCCGGAAGGGCTCGGCGAGCGCGATGCAGTTCACGATCTCGTCCCACTTGTCCTCGTACACGCGGCCGCCGTACTGCACGAACAGGTCCTTCAGCATCTGGAGGTCGATGTTCGTGGGCCGCGTCTGGCTCTCCATGGCGCCGCGGCGCCGCTTCTCCCAGTGGCCGACGAGGTCGGTGAGGAGGTTGCACGCCCAGCCCACGCCGCCCTCCAGGAAGCCGAAGCGGAGCTCGGGGAAGCGGTGGGTGACGCCGCCGAGGATCAGGGCCTTGGCGAAGGCGTGGCTCGCGTTGGCGAAGTGGCCGATGTGGTTGTAGGTGAAGCTGTTGACCGACTCGCGCCCGTTCCAGCCCATGCTGCCCGAGTGCCCGGTGATGGCCACCTTGAGCTCCGCGCAGCGCCGCCAGAACGGATCGTAGTCGTACGGGCTGTCCAGGCCGAGCGAGTCGACGTACATCCGCGCGTGCGCGTTCGCGTCGGCGACCTGGCGGGCGGCCGCGGGCACGGGCCGGCGCACGTGGTTGGCGATCATCAGCACCTTGAGGCCCAGCTCGCGCACCGCGTAGGTGGCCTCCTCGATGGCCTCCTCCGGCGTGTGGACGGGCACCACCGCGGCCGGCGTCATCCGGTGCTTGAACGGGGCGAACATGTCCGCGTTCATCCGGTTCACCGCGCGCGACACCGCGCGGCGCAGCTCGTCGTCCGGGTTGGAGACGTAGAAGAGGCCGAGCGAGGTGTAGACCACGGCGAAGTCGATGCCGAAGTCGTCGAGGCGCTCGTAGAAGAGGCGGGGCACCATCGCGGTGGCGCGGTCGACGGTGCGGGCCGGCTCTCCCCACCACGTGGGCCGCTGGACGCGGCGTTCCAGGCGCTCGTCGGCAGCTCCACCCGTACCACGGCACGTCCGAGGCCTTCTTCCGGAACCGATCCACCATGGACGGCCCCGCCACGTCGCGGAGGTAGTCGAGGAAGATCGGGATGGGCTCGAGCCAGTGGCCGTCCCCGTCGATCACGGGATGGTCGAGGCGAGCGCGCACTGCGGCCGACTTGGAATCGCGGGAATAGGCCATGTGTGCCCTCCTGTGGGACGGACGACGAGCGTCTGAGCCCTTTTTGTAGGCGATTCGGCCGGGTCAGTCAAGGCGGAAGGGCCCGCTCGTCCGTTGACAGGACGGCCGGCGCTGGTGTGTCATGATGCGCGCGACGCGACATACCCGCGAGTCCACGAGGAGCCCCCGATGATCCGATGGCCCGGCGGCGTGACGATGGCGACGGCGCTCGTTCTGCTCCTGACCCCTGGGGCGTGGGCGCAGCCACGCGTCGATGGAGCGCCCATCGACCCCGACGGCGAGCTGGTGGTCGCCCTCGCCGACGACACCAACAACATGGACCCGCGGATCGGCATGGGCTCGATCCGCTCGAACTACATCCGCCAGGTCTTCGAGAGCCTGGTCGACGTGGACGCGCAGGGCAAGCCCGCGCCCGGCCTGGCGCTCAGCTGGAAGCCGGTGAGCGACCTCGTGTGGGAGTTCGCGCTGCGCAAGAATGTGCGCTTCCACGACGGCGAGCCGTTCAACGCGGACACCGTGCTGTTCAACCTGGACCGCTTCTTCCGGAAGAACCTCGACAAGTGGGGCATCCAGGACGTGGCCGCGGGCACGTCGTTCGAGAAGGTCTACCCGTGGGTGACGCGCTGGGAGAAGGTGGACGACCACACCGTGCGCGTTCACACGAGCGAGCCGTCGCCGAACCTGTGGGACTACATCGGGCGCGAACCGCTGGTGCCGAAGGCCTACACGATCAAGAACGGCGTGGCCGGCTTGAACGAGCGGCCCGTGGGCACGGGCCCGTGGCGCATGGTCGAGTGGAAGCGGAAGGACTCGATGCGCTTCGAGCGCTTCGACGGCTACTGGGGCGCCGCGCCGCAGTTCAAGCGCCTGCGCTTCCAGGCCGTGCCCGAGGGCGCGGCGCGCATCGCCGCGCTGCGCGCCGGGCAGGTGAGCCTGATCGAGGCGGTGCCCCCGCTCGACGCCGGCGTCCTCGCGCGCGACCCCGCGGTGACCGTGGTCTCGAGCCCACAGAAGCTCCTGTGCCGCCTCTACGTCAACGGCCGGCCCAAGGACAAGTACGACGGCGGCGGCAAGGACGGCCTCTGGGGCGACGCGAAGCTCCGCATGGCGCTGAACCTGGCGGTGAACCGCGACGGCGTCATCAAGAAGATCTTCCACGGGTACGCGCTGGCCAACGCGTCGCCGGTGTCCACCGTGTCCTCCGGCTACGCCGCCCAGGAGGGCTACGCCTACGATCCCGCGCGCGCGAAGGCCCTCCTGGCCGAGGCGGGCTGGAAGGACAGGAACGGCGACGGCTTCGCCGACAAGGGCGGCGAGACCCTGGCGATCCAGATCCACTTCCCGACCAAGCACTACGGGCAGGCCTTCGACGAGATGACGCCGGCGGTGGTCGAGATGCTGAAGGACATCGGCGTCCAGGCCACGCTCAAGCCGATGGACTTCGGCTCGCTCCTCCAGGTGGTCCAGAAGGGCACGCTGCCCCCGAACGGGGGCTTCACGGCGTGCCGGACCAGCAACAACCTGGACGCCGACGACTACGTGCGTGACTGGGCGTCGATCACGCTGATCAACTGGGCCCCGTACCCGCCCGAGCTGGCTGCGCTCTACACGCAGACCCGCCGCGAGGTGGACCCGGCCAAGCGCCTGCGCCTCCTCGCCGACCTCCAGCGCCAGATCCGCGACTGGGCCCCCGTCGTCCCGCTGTACCAGGAAGTGAAGGTCTACGCCCACGCCAAGCGCGTCCTCAAGTTCACCCCCACGCCCGAGCTGAACATGGACTTCCGCGGCGTCGCGCTCCGGAAGTGACGCGCGCGCACCACAACAACGGCTCGCGTTCTTGCCGCGGGGACGCCGGGGCGCGGGGGCCGGGGTCCCCGTGCGCACCCGGTGGCGCCGCGAGGGCCGACAAAAGGCGGGCGGGGCGAGCGCGCCCCCCCAACCCCCAGAGGGGGCCGCGCGTGGGCTGCCGACCCGTTGCGGTGCGCTCGCCCCGCCCGCTGCGCGAGGCGCTTCGCCACAAGGGTGCTTACGGGGACCCCGGCCCCCACGCCCCGGCGCCGCGTGGCCATCATCTGACGCCTACTTCAGCTGGCGTGTGAGACGACGAACGCGAGATGCGCGCGTTCCTTGTGCGTCGTCTGCTGCATGCGCTCTTCGTGGTCTGGGGCGTCGTCACGGTCGTCTTCTTTCTCGTCCGCCTGACTGGCGACCCCGCCGTGTTCCTGGTGGACCAGAGCGCGACGCAGGCGGAGATCGCGCATGCCCGCCGCCTGCTCGGGCTGGACCGGCCCGTGCTCGTCCAGTACGCGGACTTCCTCGCCGCCATACCGCGCGGCGACTTCGGCCTGTCGATCCGCGAGAAGCGCCCGGCGATGCGCATGGTGCTGGAGCATCTCTGGCCCGCCACGGTGCAGCTGTCGCTCGCCGCGCTGCTCCTCTCCACGCTGCCGGCCATTCCGCTCGGCGTCGTATCGGCCACGCGGCGCGGCGGGCTGCCCGATCACCTGAGCCGCATCGGCTCGCTGCTGCTCCAGTCCATGCCGAGCTTCTGGCTGGGCATCGTGCTCATCCTGATCTTCGCGGTCGGTTTCGGCGGGCTCCTGCCCGCCTATGGCTCCGGCTCCCTGCGCCACCTGATCCTCCCCGCGATCACGCTCGCCGCCGCGCCGCTGGCCCAGAACGTGCGGCTGGTCCGCGCCGGCATGCTCGAGGTGCTCGGGCAGGACTACGTCCGCACGGCGCGCGCGAAGGGCCTGGCCGAGCGCCTCGTGATCTACCGGCACGGCCTCTGGAACGCCGCCATCCCCGTGCTCACCGTGACCGGGCTGTCGCTCGGCTTCATGCTGTCGGGCGCCATCATCATCGAGACCGTGTTCTCGTGGCCCGGTCTCGGACGGCTCATCGTGCAGGCGGTGCCCGGGCGCGACTTCCCGGTCATCCAGGCCGGCGTGTTCGTGTTCGCGGTGATCTTCGTGGCGCTGAACCTGGCGGTCGACGCGCTCTACGCGGTGGTCGACCCGCGCATCCGGGTGGCGTGAATGTCGAGCGCACGCTGGCGCCGGGCGTGGGCGCGGCTCCTCCGTGACTGGCCGGCAGCGGCGGGGCTCGTCGTCATCGTCGCCACCTGCGGCCTCGCGGTCGGCGCGCCGGCCCTCGCCCCCGCGGATCCGGTGCGCAACAGCCTGCTCGATCGCCTCACGCCGCCGATGTGGCTCGCCGGCGGGAGCGCGCGCCACCCTCTGGGTACCGACACCCTCGGCCGTGACGTCGCGAGCCGGCTCCTGCACGGGGCGCGCATCTCGCTCGTGGTGGGACTCGCCGCCGTCGCGGTGGCCGGCACTCTCGGCGTGGCGCTCGGCCTTCTGTCCGGCTACTACCGCGGCTGGATCGACAACGTCCTGATGCGCGTGGGCGACGTGCAGCTCGCGTTCCCCGTCCTGCTCCTCGGCGTGGCACTCCTCGCCGTGCTGGGGCCCGGCGAGCTCAACCTGATCCTCGTCCTCGGGGTGAGCGGGTGGATCACCTACGCGCGCATCGTCCGCGGCGAGACGCTCTCGCTCAAGGAGCGGGAATTCGTCGAGGCGGCCCGTGCCCTCGGCGCCCGCGACCGCTACCTCCTCGCCCGGCACATCCTGCCCAACGTGCTGCCGCCGATCACGGTGGTGGCGACCTTCTCGGTGGCGCGGGTCATCATCGCGGAGGCGTCGCTGTCGTTCCTGGGCCTCGGCATGCCTCCGCCCGCGCCGAGCTGGGGGGCGATGCTGGACGAGGGGCGCAACTACATCACGACCGGCTGGTGGCTGGCGCTCTTCCCGGGCCTCGCCATCCTGCTGCTCGTGCTCGGCATCAACCTGGTCGGCGACTGGCTCCGGGACCTGCTCGACCCGCGCATGGAGCGCGGGCTGTAGAAGGTTGCTGAAAGAGGCTGCCGCCTCGGGGGCGCGCAGTCAGGCGGGGAGCGCGAACCCCTCGCGCTGAGCGGCGTCGGCCAGTCTGGCGTCGAGCGTGACGAACCCCCGACCCTCCGGGCGCCCCTCGGCCCAGTGAAGGGCCGCGGCCAGCTGGAGAGCGTCGAAGGCGCGCAGTGGGTGCAGGCGGAGCACGCGGAGGGCGATCGCCTTGACGGCCTCGATGTCCAGGACGACGTGGCCGCCTCGCGCCAGCTCGACCATCCTCGCCTCGGCCTGGCGCGACACGGTTTCGGACAGCGCGCCCTCACGCACCAGACGGCGGAGGGCCGAGACCACCTCGACCGGCGTCAGCGTCCAGAGCACGAGGACGCCGTCCTCGGTCGCCCAGCGCACGGCCCGCCGCGAGGACTCCTGGTCGATCAGGAGGGGCACCACGGCCGAGCTGTCCCAGAACCTCATCGGCCCTCGTCCCGCTCGCGTACGAGAGTGGCCACGACGTCGGCGCCGGCCGCCGGCCGGCGGGCCAGCCACTCCGCGCTCGGCCCTCCGGCGCCGCGACGGACGATCCCGCGCCGCTCGAGGCGGTCGAGCCACTCCTGGTCCGGGCCGGACGCAGGGTCCGATCCCGCGCGCTCGATCCGGGCGATCACCCGGTCCCGGTCGCACACGAGGATCGACTCGCCGCGCTGGACCCGGCGGAGGTAGTAGCTCAACCGATTCTTCAGCTCGGCGATCTTGACCGCGCGCGGGGGCATGACTCATGATAGCCATGTGATAGCTATGATTCAAGGCCATCTCGCGCCATCTTTCCGCCAATGACACCGGCCCTGCCGGAGCCCTTGCCCGAGAGCCCGCTGCCGCTGGTCGCCGAGTGGCTGGCGGCGGCGAACGCCTCGGTGCGGAACGGGTCGTCGATGGCGCTCGCCACCGTCGATCCCGACGGCCGCCCGGCGGTGCGCATGGTGATCTCGCGCGGCTTCGACGCCGAGGCGGGCTGGGTCGTGTTCTACAGCGACCGCGGCAGCCGCAAGGGCCTGGCCCTCGACAAGCTGCCCCGCGCGGCCGTGGTGTTCTACTGGGAGCCGCTCTGCGCGGCAGATCCGCATCGAGGGGCCGGTCACGGTGGCACCCGACGCCGATGCCGATCGCTACTGGAACACGCGCCCCCGCGACGCGCGCATCGCCGCCATCGCCACCGACCAGAGCCGGCCCATCCCCTCACGCGAGGCGCTGCTCGCCCGGGTCGCCGCCGAGGACTCCCGGCACGGCCCCGAGCCGCCGCGGCCCGCCCGCTGGATCGGCTATCGCGTGTGGGCCGAGCAGGTGGAGCTCTGGGTCAGCCAGCCGGCCCGCATCCACGACCGCGCGGTGTGGACCCGCGCGCTCACCCCCGCTGGAGACGGGTTCGCCGGCGGCCCTTGGAGCGCCACCCGGCTCGAACCCTGACCCGCGATCGGCCAGAACCACGACAGTTTGAGCCGTGTCGATGAGTCGAGTACGCTCCGATCATGCGTAAGCGCTTGCAGGTCCGGCTCGACGAGCGCGATCTCCGTGAGATCAAGCGGCTCGCACGCGAGCAGAACATGACCGTCGCCGAATGGGTCCGTCAGGCCCTCGGCGCGGCGGCGCGACGCGAGCCCACGCGGCTCCATGGCCGACGAAGCTCGCCGCAGTGCGTGCTGCGGCGCGCCACAGCTTTCCCACCGGCCCGATCGATCAGATGCTCAAGGAGATCGAGCGCCTCAGCTGACCGTCCCGCGAGCCTCGGGGGCCGCCGGGTAGAGGTGGCAGGCCACCAGGCGGCCGGCCTCCGGCGCCAGCGGCGGCTCCTCGCGCGCGCAGCGGTCCATCGCGTGCGGGCAGCGCGTGTGGAAGCGGCAGCCGGACGGCGGGTGGAGCGGGCTCGGGATCTCGCCGGCGAGCACGATCTCCTCGTTCCGCCCGTCCGGATCCAGGGGCAGCGCCGCCGAGAAGAGCGCGCGCGTGTACGGATGCTTCGGATCGAGCGCCACCGTGGACGCCTCGCCCATCTCGACGATCTTGCCCAGGTACATCACCGCGATGGCGTGGCTCATGTGGGCCACCGCGGCGAGGTCGTGGGCGATGAAGAGATAGGCCACGCCGAGCTCGCGCTGGAGGTCCACGAGCAGGTTCAGGATCTGGGCGCGGATCGACACGTCGAGCGCGGAGACGGGCTCGTCGAGCACCACCAGCTTCGGCGACAGGGCGAGCGCGCGGGCGATGGCGATGCGCTGGCGCTGGCCGCCCGAGAACTCGTGCGGGAACAGGTCGGCGGCCCGCGCGGGCAGGCCCACCAGGTCCAGCAGCGCCTGCACGCGGGCCCGGCGCGCGGCCGCCGGCATCTTCTCGTTGATGACCAGCGGCTCGCCCACGATCGAGCTCACCCGCATGCGCGGATCGAGCGAGGCGTACGGGTCCTGGAAGACGGCCTGCACGGAGCGGCGGTATCGCGCCATCGCCGCCCCGGCGAAGGCGAGCGCGTCCTCGCCCTCGAAGCGGAGCTGCCCCGCGGTGGGCGTCTCGAGGCGGAGCACCATCTTCGACGTGGTGGTCTTGCCGCACCCCGACTCGCCGACGAGGCCGAGCGTCTCGCCGGACGGGATGCCGAACGAGATCGCGTCCACCGCGCGCACCGTCGCGGTGCCGCCCAGCAGCCCCTGGCGCACCCGGAAGTGCTTGGTGAGGCCCACCGCCTCCACGACGGGGGCGGCCATCAGGCGCCGTTCCTTCCGGGCGACGGACCCTCACCCCGGCCCTCTCCCTGGGAGGGAGAGGGAGCGTGGAGCCAGCAGCGGGTGGCGTGGCCGGGCGACACGGCCGTCTCGGGCGGCGCCTCGGCGCGGCAGCGGTCCATGGCCTGGGGGCAGCGCGGCGCGAAGGCGCAGCCGCCCCCGAGCGTGGCCAGGTCGGGCGGCTGGCCGGCGATGGCGGTGAGGCGGATCCGGGACGCGCCGAGCCGCGGCACCGACTCCAGCAGCGCCTGCGTGTAGGGGTGCGCGGGCGCGCCGAAGATCGTCCGCACCGGTCCCGACTCCACGATGCGGCCCGCGTACATCACGGCGACGCGGTCGCACATGCGCGCCACGATCCCCAGGTTGTGGGTGACGAAGATCATGGCGAGGCGATGCCGCGACTGGATCTCCTTGAGCAGGCGCAGGTACTGGGCCTGGATGGTCAGGTCGAGGCTCGTGGTGGGCTCGTCGGCGATGAGCAGGCGCGGCGGCGCGGCGATGGCCATGGCGCCGACCACGCGCTGGCGCATGCCCCCCGACATCTGGTGCGGATACGTGCGCAGGCGCTCGGCGGGCGAGGGGATGCCGACGGAGGCGAGGAGCCCCGCCGCGCGCTCGGCGAGCGGCCGCCCGCGCAGCCGGTGGTACTTGGCGAGCGGCTCGCGCACCTGCATGCCGATCGAGAACACCGGGTTCAGCGAGCTCATCGGGTCCTGCAGGATCATCGAGACCTTGCGCCCGCGGATGTCCTCCATCTGGCGCGGCGTCTTCGCCACGAGGTCCTCGCCGTCCAGCAGCACCGCGCCGCCGGCGTGGCGCGCGGCGGGCCGCGGGGCCAGACGCAGGATGGACAGGCAGGTCATGCTCTTGCCCGAGCCGGACTCGCCCACGAGCCCGAGCGTCTCGCCCTCGTCGAGGGCGAACGACACGCCGTCCACGGCGCGGATCGTGCCCCAGCGGGTCACGAGGTGGGTGCTGAGGTCGCGGACCTCGAGGACGGGCGTGGCCACGCGGCTCAGGGCGGACTATGCATGAACAGGTTCACCGGGCGCACACGCTGTTCAAGGTCCGTCTCCGTTCGCGATGATGCGGGCCTACAGCTGGCGGAGCTTCGGGTCGAGGGTGTCGCGCAGCCAGTCGCCGAGCAGGTTGAACGCCAGCACGACGAGCAGGATGGCGAGCCCGGGGAGCGCGGAGGCCCACCACGCGCTGGTGATGAAGTCGCGCGACTCCGCGATCATCGAGCCCCACGCCGGGGTGGGGGGCGGGATGCCCGCGCCCAGGAACGAGAGCGACGCCTCCAGGATGATCACGTAGCCGACCTGCAGCGTGACGAGCACCACCAGCGTGTTGAGCGTGTTCGGGAACAGGTGCCGGGTCACGATGCGCCACGCCCCCGCGCCGGCGATGCGCGCCTGCGCGATGAAGTCGAGCTCCATCAGCGTGAGCACCTGGCCGCGGATCACCCGCGCGTAGCGCGCCCACAGGATCACCGCGATGGCGAGGACCACGTTGGTGAAGCTGGGCCCCACCGTCACGGCCAGGATCAGCGCGAGGAGGATCACCGGGAACGACATCGTGGCGTCGGTGATCCGCATCAGCGCGGCGTCCACGCGGCCGCGGTAGTAGCCGGCGACGAGGCCGATGGCCGCCCCGAACGCGCTGGCGAGGAGCACGGTCACGACGCCCGCGGCCAGCGACACGCGCGCGCCGTGGAGGATGCGCGAGAGCAGGTCGCGCCCGAGGCGGTCGGTGCCGAGCGGATGCGCCCAGCTCCCGCCCTCCATCCAGACCGGCGGGCGGAAGCGCAGGCGGAGGGTCTGCTCGTAGGGGTCGGCGGGGGAGAGGAGCGGCGCGAACACCGCGGCGACCACGAACGCGGCGATGATGGCCGAGCGACACCACGGGCAGCCGGCGGCGCCGCCGGGCCGCGGGCGCGGCGGGGAGCGCGTCGACGAGGACGCCCGGCGCGGGCTCAACCGCCATAGCGGATCCGCGGGTCGATGACCGCGTAGAGGCAGTCCACGCCGAGGTTGACGACGGCCACGATGGCCGCGGTCATGAGCACCACCGCCTGGATCACCGGGAAGTCCCGCGAGGTGATGGCCTCGTAGGCGAGGCGGCCCATCCCCGGCCAGGCGAAGACCGTCTCGACCACGATGGCGGTGGTGACGAGGATCGAGAAGTAGATGCCGGCGAACGTGACCACGGGGATGAGCGCGTTCTTGAGCGCGTGCTGCCAGATGACCCAGCGCTCGGACACGCCCTTCACGCGCGCCAGCTTCACGTACTCGGAGTCCAGCACCTCGAGCATGCCCGAGCGCAGGAGCCGCATCATGCCCGCCACCACGAACCACCCGAGCGTGAAGCCGGGCAGCACGTAGCTGGCGAGCCCGTCCATTCCCGCCGCGGGGAGCCATTGCAGCCGCCCGGCCACCACCTCCACGAGCACGATGGCGACCCAGAACGTGGGCAGCGACTGGCCCAGCACGGCCACGACCTGGGCGGCGCGGTCGATGGCCGTGTCCTTGTGCACGGCGGCGAGCACGCCCAGCGGGAACGCGAACAGGATCGTGACGCCCATGGCGAAGCAGGCGAGCTTGAGCGAGGCGGGGAGGCGATCGCGCAGCAGCTCGTTCACGGGCTTGCGCGCGCGGATCGAGGTGCCGAAGTCCCCGACGAGGATCCGGCCCACGAAGGCGAGGTACTGCTCGTGATAGGGCCGGTCCAGTCCCAGGTAGCGGCGCGCGTTGTCGTAGTCCTCCGCGGTGGCCGACATGGGCAGGATGAGGTGCAGGGGATCCCCGGTGAAGCGCGCGAGCACGAAGACCACGACGGACAGGATCGCCAGCGCGATCAGCGACTGCAGGAAGCGCGTGAGGACGAACCGGATCATGGCACCCGGCGGGGGGAGCGCCCGCTCCCCCCGCCGCGCCGGACAGCGCCCACTACTTGGAGGATGCCAGCTGGTCCACGAAGAGGTCGTACATCACGGTGCCGGGGTTCCACTTGCCGAGCGTCTTCGAGGTCGCGTACGCGGAGTGCAGGTACACGACGGGCACGCCGTAGTGCTCGCTGCGCAGGCGCTGGAAGATGTTGCGCATGAGCGCGTTGATCTTCTCGCGGTCGGTCTGCTTGGTGACCTGGGAGATCATCGCGTCGATCTCGGGGTCGTTCACGGTGTCGTTGAGCTTGGACGGCCCGTACGCCTGCTTCTCCAGCAGCGCGTAGGTGCCGATCCAGTCACGGTTGGCGATGTTGTAGTAGCCCACCGAGCCCGGGGCCTTCCTGTCCACCCACAGCTTGCGGAACGCCGGGTAGTCCACCGGGATCAGCTTGGTCTGCACGCCGACCTTCTGCCAGTACCCCGACACCGCCTCCGCGAAGGCCTTGCCCTCCGGAAGCCCCGGCAGCTGGAACGCGTACACGTCCATGGAGAAGCCGTTCGGGTGGCCGGCGTCGGCGAGGAGCTTCTTGGCCCGCGCCGGGTCGTACGCGTACATCATGTCCGGCGTCACCTTGAAGCCGATGTCCTTGAACGACCACGACAACCCCATCGGGATCGCCGCCGGGTCCGCCTTGCCCGCGAAGATCGACTGGGCGATCTCGTTCCGGTCGATGGCGACGTTCAGGGCCTCGCGGACGCGCTTGTCCTTGACCGGCGGCACCCACCCGTCCGGCCCGAACACGAACCACATGTGCAGGATGGCCTCGTCGCGCCGGAAGTGGACGGGGAAGCCCTCCTTGCCGAGCTCGCCCACGCGCTCGCGGCTCACGTCGGCGATGTCCACCTCGCCGCGCCGGAGCAGCGCGATGCGGGTGGTCTCCTCGGGGACGAGGCGGAAGTGCATCGTCTTGTACTTCGGGGTGCCGAGCCGCCAGTGCGATGGCATGGCCTCGAGCTTGATGTGCGAGCCGGTCACGTGCTCCACGAACTTGTAGGGGCCGCTGCCCACCGGCTTCCTCGCGAACACGTCGTCGCCCACCGACTCGATGTACTTCTTGGGCAGGACCATGCCCTCGGTGGAGAGGACGCGGGAGAGGTACGTCGGGATGATGAGCGTCGACTCCTTGGTGACGATGACCACCCGGTCGGGCGCCGGCGTCTCGATGTCCTGCACGAGCGTGCGCAGGGGGCCGGCGTAGCCGGTGGTGGACCGCTTGCCCATCGCGCGCTGCAGGCTGAACTTCACGTCCTCGGACGTGACGTCGTCGCCGTTGTGGAACTTGACCCCCTTGCGGAGCGTGAACGTCCAGCGCTTGTGGTCGGCCGAGGCCTCCCACTTGTTGGCGAGGCCGCCGTCCCGCGACAGCGTGCCGTCGGGGGTCACGCCCACGAGGTAGTCGAACATCATCGAGAGGTAGTACTTGACGATGTGCCCGCCCACCACCGGGTCCAGCACCTCGGTGGAGAAGCTCGACAGCGCGACGGTGAGCTCACCGGGCGCCTTCTGGGCCCACGCGGGCGTCCAGAAGGAGAGGCAGAGGACGAGCGCCAGGGCGATGCGGGCCGGAGCGGTCATGGGTCACTCCTTCACGAAGCGTGGGATGGCGGCCCCGGGTGCGGGCCGGCGGCGACGCCCCACAAGGTAGCCCGGATGGGTCGCGCTTGACAACTCCGGCGGCGCCGGGCGCCGCTTGACAGCGCGCCCCGATCGGGGTGGAGTGCCACGCGAGGACATCGCCACATGCCGTCGACCTTCCCCGCCCACGACGCGGGAGCCTACGAGCGACTGATGGGACGGTGGAGCCGTCGCCTGGCGCCGCTGTTCGTCGAGCACGCGGGCACCGCGCCGGGCGACCAGCTGCTCGAGGTGGGCTGCGGCACGGGCAGCCTGACCTTCTCGCTCGCCGAGACGGCGCCCTTCGCCGAGCTGACCGCCGTGGACTTCGCGGACGTGTACGTGAACGCGGCCCGCGCCATGAACCGCGATCCCCGCGTCCGGATCGAGCAGGGCGACGCCACCGCGCTCGGCTTCGCGGACGCGCGCTTCGACCGGACGCTGTCCCTCCTCCTGCTGCACCTCGTGCCCAGCCCGGACCGGGCGGTGGCGGAGATGCGCCGGGTCACCCGCCCGGGTGGCGTGGTCGCCGCCGCCGTCTGGGACGCCGAGGGCGGTGTCGTCGCGCAGCGTATCTTCTGGGACACCGCCGCCGCGCTGGACGCCGCCGCGAGGCCGCTCCGGGCGCGGTCGATGGGCAACCCCGTCGTCGCCGCCGGCGGGCTCCGCCGCCTCTTCGTCGCGGCGGGGCTCGAGGAGGTCGACGAGCGCACGCTCGTCATCCGGATGGAGCCGCAGACCTTCGACGACTACTGGGAGCCGTATGCCAGCGGCGAGGGGCCCATCGGCGCCTACGTCGCGGGCCTGGACGCCCCCGCGCGCGCGAGGCTCGAGGAGTGCTTGCGGGCCGCCTACCTCGCGGGCCGTCCCGACGGGCCGCGCTCGTTCGCCGCGCTCGCCTGGTCGTGCCGCGGCGTCGTGCCGCGTGCCTGAGTCATTGACGGACGGGAGTGCGGGATTCGTCGAGCTCACCCGGGCCGAGCTCGAGGGCTCCGTGCCCGCGCTGTTCGAGCGCATCGCCGCGCGCGCGCCCGACGCGCCCGCGATTGTCTGGCCCGAGGGGGAGCTGACCTACGGCGCCCTGAACGCCGCCGCCAACCGTCTCGCCCGCGCGATCCTCGGCCGCCGCGGCCCGGCGAGCGCGCCGGTGGTGGTGCTCGTCGACCACGACGCGTCGGCGGTGGTCTCGATCCTCGCCGCGCTCAAGGCGGGCAAGGTCTACCTGGCCCTCGAGGCCAGCCATCCCGTGGCGCGGCTCCGCGCGATCGTGGACGACGCCGGCGCCGACCTCGTGGTGGCGGCGGCGCGGCGCCTCGAGGTCGCCCGGGCGCTCACCGCCGCCCCCGACGGCGCGCTCGACGCCGACGCCGTCGACTCCGCGGCGGACGGCGGCGATCCCGCCGTGCCGCTCGACGGCCGCGCGGCCGCGTTCCTCGGCTACACGTCGGGCTCCACGGGGACGCCGAAGGGCGTGCTCTGGGACCACCGCGGGATCCTTCACCGGGTGAGGGAGCACGTGAACGCCTTCCGCCTGGGGCCGGGAGACCGGCTGAGCCTGGTGCATCGTCCGAGCGTGTCCGCGTCGTTCCGTCACATGTGGGGCGCGCTCCTGAGCGGCGCCACGCTCATGCCGTACGACCTGCAGGCCGAGGGGCTCGAGGGCTTCGGCCGCTGGCTGGCGGCGTCCGGCATCACGCATTGTCACGTCGCCGCGTCGCGTGTTCCGGCATTTCGCCGGGGCGCTGCCGCCCGGCGAGAACCTGCCCGATCTGCGCCTCGTGTGGGTCGGCAACGAGCCGGTGCTCCGGAGCGACGCCGTCCTCTTCCGCGGGCGCTTCTCACCGCGATGCCGGTTCGTGAACGGTTACGCCCTCACCGAGGCCGGCACCGTGCGGGCCTTCGTCGTGGACGCGGACACGCCGCTTCGCGGCGACCTGCTGCCGATCGGCTACCCGCTGGCCGACAAGGAGGTGCTGCTCCTCGACGAGGACCGGCGCCCGGTGGCGGATCGGCGACACGGGGGAGATCGCGATCCGGAGCGAGTTTCTCGCCCTCGGCTACTGGCGCCGGCCGGACCTGGACCGCCAGGCGTTCCTGCCCGATCCCGCGGGCGGCCGGGCGCGCATCTACCTGTCCGGAGACCTCGGCCGGCTGCGAGGCCGACGGCTGCCTCACGCTCCTCGGCAGGAAGGACGCGCAGCCCAAGCTGAGGGGCCGCTTCGTGGACCCGCTCGAGGTGGAGCGGCGGCTCCTCGAGCATCCGGGGCTGGCCGGCGCCGCGGTGGCGGTGCGGGAGGACCGCCCGGGGGACCAGCGGCTCGTCGCCTACGTGGTGGCGGCCCCGGGCGCGGCGCCGACCGTCCGGGAGCTGCGCGCCTTCGCGCTGGAGCGTCTGCCCGAGCACCTGGTGCCGTCGCTCTGGGTGACGCTCCCCGCGCTGCCGCGGTCGGGCACCGGCAAGGTGGCCCGGCAGAGCCTGCCCGCGCCCGGACGCCGGCGGCCCGACCTGGAGACCGCGCTGGTCGCCCCGCGCAGCCCCATCGAGCGGGAGCTGTCGCGGATCTGGGCCGATGCCCTCGGTCTCGACGAGATCGGGATCCACGACGATTTCCTCGAGCTCGGCGGACACTCGCTGCTGGCCGCCAGCCTGGTGGCCCGCGTCCGCGAGGCGTTCGGGGTGGACCTGCCCGCCGCGGCCCTGCTCGAGGCGCCCCGCGTGTCGGGCATGGCCACGGTGATCGTCGAGCACCTCCTGCGCACGCTCCCGCCCGGAGCGGGCGAGCGCCTGCTCGACGGCCTCGAAGCGCCGGAGGCGCGGCCTCCGCGCCGCTCAGCCCGCGGCGGCCACCGACGCGCCGGCGCCGGACGCGAGGTAGTCCCACAGCCTACACGCTGCTGATCGACGGCGCGACGAGCCCGAGCCCCTCACGCAGCTCCGGTTCACGACCACGCGGCCTCCGCGGTCAATGTCAGGGCGGCCCGGACGTTCCCGCGGGAACGTCCCCGTCGGCTACCGCCGCGGTAAGGTCACCCAGACCGACGTCACCGACCCCGCGGCACCGTCCGCCGCGTCACCTTCAGCGCCACCAGCTACCCACTCAGCGATACCCGCGCCCACGGCCTATCCCATCTCCACGCTCGCGCCGTTACCAGCCCCGGTCTACCGCCACGTCGGGCATCGGATAGTGCTTGAGGTTCTGCGTGTAGATCTTGCCGCCGGTGGCTGCCACGGTCGCCGCCAGGATGGCGTCGTTGATGTCGAGGCCGTGGGCGGGGTGCCACCGCCGGTACACCTCGGCCGCGTCGTCCACGATCGCCTGGGTCACCGGCTCGGTCTTGAAGCGTGAGAGGAAGGACATCGTCGCCGGCGCCTCGCCGGGACGCATGAAGAACACGATCTCCGCGCGTTGGAGGGCACCCGTCCACAGCTCCATGCCCGATTCACGGGAGAGCGCGCGAAGGAGGGCGGCCGCCCGACGCTCTCCCCGCAGGTGCCAGATCAGGATGTCGCTGTCGACGTAGGCGCGCATCAACGGCCCCGGTGGCGACGCTGGAACGACCGCCGGAACTCCCTCCGCGCGCGCGCGATGATGGCGGGGGCGCTCTCGCGGCGGCGCCAGGCCCCGAGCGTCTCCGCCCAGACGTCGGCGTCTCCCGTCGTCCCGGACTGGTCGGCGCGAAGCCTGATGGCCTCCTCAAGGAACCGACGCTTGGTGACACCCAGGCGGCGGGTGACCCGGTTCAGCTCATCAAGGACGGCCTCGTCCAGCCTGGTCGAGAAGATCTTGTCCATGCCTCGCGCCTCCTTCTTACGTAAGCAATCTTACGAAAACAGGCGGTCCGGGTCAAAGGGAGTCGGGTATCTCCCGCACACGCTCCCGCCCGGGGGGGCGAGCGCCTGCTCGACGGCCTCGAAGCGCGGGAGGAGACCGGGGATCCGCTCAGCCGGCCGCGGCCACCGACGCGCCGGCGCCGGACGTGAGGTAGTCCCACAGCCGCGCGGCGCGCGTCACCGACAGATCGACGTCCTCCTCCAGCATGTAGCGCTCCGCGCAGAGCCGGACGGCCGCCGCGCGCACGGCGGCGAGGTAAGCGTCGCGGGACGCGTAGCGCTCCGCGATCGACCGTCGCGGGTCGCCCGCGGCCTCGCGCTCGGCGCGCGTGCGCGCGAACGGGATGGTGCCGCCCGCGAACACGAGGAGCTGCTCGGCGCCGCCGATGTCCGGATGGCGGAGCGTCCACCCGGTGTGGGTGGCGAGCGGCACGGACAGCTCGGGGAGCGGGATGCCCGCCCGCTCGTTGCCGTCGTCGTCGACGGCGGACACCCGCGAGCCCCACGGCGCGCCTTCGCCCGGCGGGAGCGACGGCGCGCGCAGGGGATCGGCGCCGAAGTCCAGCCGGAGCGGCAGCGGGTGGCGCGGCGGATAGTGCGCGCCCGGGATGCGCGCGAACACCGTCGCCAGCGCTCCCGGCTCCACCGCCGTGCCGTCGTCCACGCGGGGATGCCGGCTCGGCGGCGGCTCCACGCCCTCGGTCACCCAGCGGTCCAGGTTGACGAGGCAGGCGCGGAGCAGCCGGCCGTAGTCGAGCGTGCCGCGCACGTTCTGCGAGCGCTCGACCGTGCCGGTGGCGTCGGCGGCCGCGGCCTGGGTGTCCGTGGGCGGCCACACGCCGAGCCCGTGCTCGGTGCCCGCGAAGTGGTACACGCGCACGTGCGGGCCGTGGGCCACGTCGCGGCGGCCGTCGGGGTCGGTGTGGATGAGCGAGGCGTCGCCCCGGTGGTACTCGGCCGAGGAGTTCGTGTAGAAGACGCGGACGCGGCTGCCGCGCGCGTCGGCGCGCGCGTGGAGCGCGTCGGTCCGGCCGGTGGCCGCGTCGGTCTGCGGCGTGTCCGCGGACGGGAAGACGTGCGCCATCATGTGCGGCCGGTCCTTCGAGTTCTGGCCGAAGCGCTGGTTGAACTCGCCGCGCATCCCGCCCGCCACGTTGGCGATGATGCCGTCGAGCGCCTCGCGGCCGGCCTCGTCGACGTTCAGGTCCTCGTACACGAGCGTGCGCAGGAGGCGGCCGGTCTGCGAGCGGCCGTACGCGTAGCCCCAGCGGATCGCGCCGGGCGCGGGGTTGCCCTCGGCGGCGCCGCCGTGCTTGAGCCAGGACACCGAATCCCGGAGGGCGGCGAGGGACAGCCCCAGCACGGGCGCGCCCACCGCCGTGTAGCTGATCCGGTAGAGCCGGCCCTTCTCGAAGCCGCCGTCCAGGTGCACGTGGCGCGCGTCGGGCACGACGCGGCCGTCCACGGCGCGCGCGAAGCGCCACCGCTCGCGCGGGATCGGCGTGCCGGGCGCGTCGGGCATGTCGCGCACGGTGAGGAGCGCGTCGGGCTCGATCCAGGTCGGCGGCGGCGTACGGCAGGTGCCCGCGGTCGGACAGGAGCATGTGGGGGACGGCCACGTGCGACTGGAGCTGCGTGTACACGCGCCCGGTGAGCCGCTGGCCCGCGGCATCGCGCGCCTCCGGCGCGTAGAGCCGGTAGAGGCCCGCGATCTCGGGCACGTCCGCCTGCCAGCCGCACGAGATGACGACCCAGCCGCGCCGCATGAGGAACCCGTCGCCCACGTCGATGTCCGGGTTCGGCTCGGAGCCGGGGCCGAACACCGGGCGCGTCGCGTGGTTGAAGTTCGGCACGGCCACGGTGTTCCCGCGGTTGACCACGTCGAGCATCACGCGGCCGCTGGCGCGCGCGCGGTCCACCGGCAGCAGCACCGACACGTCGGCGGCGAACTCCACCCGGCCGTCGCGGTTCCGCGGGGCCAGCTCCACGTCGGTGATCCGCCGGTTGACGGGATGCGCGGGGTCGATGGCGAAGTGGAGCCGGCCCTTCAGCTCCTCGTAGGGGCCGGCGTCGCCGAACGAGCGGCCTCCGGCGAGCGGGCGTCGAAGCGCGATCTCGAAGCGCGTGACGGGCATCGGCGTGGCCTCCTCAGCGGCCCTCGCGCTCGAGCCACTCGTCGAGCGGCGGCACGCGGGCGTCCACCTGGCGCAGGTCGTAGTAGGGGATCGCGGGACGGTACACCTGGAAGACGCGGCGCAGCTCGCCGACGGGCTCGTCGTGCACGTCCACGCGCAGGTCCACCCGCGCGAACGGCTTGGTGTCGCAGACGAGCAGGGCCGCCGACCGCTGGCCCCCGTGCTGCCCGCCGGCGTCGCGGCCCGCCTCGATCGCCCGCAGCAGGCGCTCCTCGAGGTCCTCGGCGGGGTCGGCGAGGAACGTCTTCTCCATGGCGTCGAGCACGCGCTCGCCGGTGAGGACGTTGCCGAGCACGACGTAGCCCTCTCCGGTGCGGTGGCCGGCCCAGTCGCGGTTCTTCTTGCCCGTGCGGGCGGCGGCGAACCCGTCGTCGTCGACCACGCCGAGCTGGCGGTACTCGGCGTAGGGATCGGTGCGCGCCAGCTCGTCGACCACCGCGGGCGCCTTCAGCCCCATCTCGAGCAGGCGCAGCGCCTGGTAGCCGAGCCGCGCGTCGGCGATGGCCATGATGGCGACCGCGCCCAGGCGCGCGCGCACGTGCGGCACCCGCGCGCCGACGGCGAGCGAGCGCGTGGTGGTGGCGATGCCGAGCCGCCCGGTGCGGGCGCAGCGGCCGATGGCGGTGAACGTGTGGAACTCGACGCCCGGCGGCGGCCCGATCGGTGTGGTCATGGCGTGCCCTCCCTCGTGCGCGTCGCTGGCTTCCTCCTCTCGCGGCGGCGTTCCGCGCGCTTGCGGCTTCGACCGCCCCTCAGCCCTCTCCGGAGACGCGGTCCATCGCTCGCCGCGCTACGCGAGGCCGATGGCCGCGGCGACGGTCTCGAGATGCTCGGCGCTGTCGCCGAAGTCGACGCTGGCCGCCTGCATCCGCTTGTGGAGCCGATGCAGGATGTGCTCCTCGCAGTAGCCGATGGCGCCCAGGATCTGGTGCGCCTTGCGCGCCACCGCCAGGCACGCCTCGCCCGCGTGGGCTTTCGCCATCGCGACGTCGGCGGCCGAGTCCTGCCCGGTCTCCGCCTTCCAGGCCGCGCGGTACAGCAGGTACCGCGCGCCGTCGACGTGGCGCAGCATGTCCGCGCAGTGGTGCTGGATGGCCTGGAACGAGCCGATCGGCTTGCCCGACTGCACGCGGGTGCGCGCGTGCTCCACCGACAGCTCGAGCGCGCGCGCGGCGCCGCCCACCAGCTCGGCGGCCCGCGCGAGGGCGCCGGCGGTCAGCGCGCGCCCGAGCGGTGCGCCGCCCCCGCCGGCCGGCCCGAGCAGATCCTCCGCGCGCACCTCGACGCCCGACAGCGCGACCTCGAAGCACTTCTCGCCGGAGATCGTCTCCATGGGCGCCACCGCGAGGCCCGGCCGGTCCGCCTCGATCAGGAACAGGCTCACGCCGCCGCGTCCGCGCGCCACCAGCACGAGGTGATCGGCCAGGTGCGCGTCTCGCACGAAGAGCTTCCGGCCGGTCACGCGCTGGCCCGGCTCCGCGGCCAGGGTCAGCGCGCGGGGATCCGCGGTGCCGTCCTCCTCGGCGAGCGCCACGGCGCAGAGCCGCTCGCCCTGCGCCATGTCGGGCAGGAGGCGCCGCTGCTGCGCGGGGCTCGCGGCGGCGAGCAGCAGCGTGGTCGCCACCACCCCGCTCGACACGAACGGGCCCGGCAGCCCGGCGCGGCCCATCTCCTCCACGAGCAGCAGCACGTCGAGGAGCGAGCCGCCGCTGCCGCCGAGGTCGGCGGGCACCAGGAGACCGGGCCAGCCGAGCATCGCGATCTCGCTCCAGAGGTCCTCGGGGATCCCGCGCGGGTCGGTGGCCATCGCCTGGACCAGCTCCGGGGGACAGCGGCGGCGGAGCCATTCGCGCGCGGTGTTGACGAGGAGCCGCTGCGCTTCCGTCGGCTGGAAGTCCATGGCCGGCGCCGGCTACGCCACCGCCTTGGGCAGGCCGAGCCCGCGCACCGCGACGGTGCCGCGCAGGATCTCGGAGGTGCCGCCGGCGATGGTGTGGCCGAGGCTCGTCTGGTACATGTGCTGGATCGCGCCGCCGAGCTTCGCCCAGCGCGAGCCCGCGGTGAGCGGGCCGAACGGGCCGAGCAGCTCCATGCCGAGCGCGGCGAGCTTCTGCCCCGTCTCGTCGGCCATGACCTTGGCGAGCGCCGACTCGTACGTGATCGGGCGGCCCGTCTCGATCATCCAGCCCGCGCGGTAGAAGAGCATCCGGAGCGCCTCGATCTCCGTCGCGAGCACGGCGAGCTGGCGCCGCACCACGGGATCGCGCGAGAGGGGAGCGCCGTGGCGCGTCGCCGTGTTCGCGTACGTCACGAGCTGGTCGAGCACCCGGCGCAGGTACGGCGCCTTGTAGAAGCGGCCCCAGAAGCGGTCGGTGTCGAGCCCCTTCAGGAGCTGGGCGAAGCCCTGGTGCTCGCGGCCCAGGAGGTAGTCGGCGGCCACGCGCACGCCGTCCAGGAACACCTCGTAGTGGTACACGCCGCCCGTCATGCTCCGGATGGGCCGGATGTCCATGCCCGGCGTGCGGTTGTCCACCACGAACATGCTGAGGCCCTGGTGCCGCTTCGCCGTCGGGTCGGTGCGCGCGAGGACGAGGCCGTAGGTGGCGATGCCGGCGTGGCTCGACCAGATCTTGTGGCCGTCGATCACCCAGTGGTCGCCGTCGCGGCGGGCCTCGGTGGTGAGCGACAGGAGGTCCGAGCCCGCGCCCGGCTCGCTGAAGCCCTGCCAGAACGTGGCCTCGCCGCGCGCGATGCGCGGGAGCACCTCGGTGCGCAGGCGCTCGGAGCCGTACTGGATGATGGACTCCGCGGTCTGGTCGCAGCCGGCGAGCGGGCCCGAACGGCGCGCCCGCCGCGGCCAGCTCCTCGAGGAGGATCAGCCGGTGGACCATGGGCCGCTCCTGGCCGCCGAAGGCGCGGGGCCAGCCGAGCGAGAGCCAGCCGCGGTCGCCCAGCGCGCGCATGAACGCGTGCGAGTGCGCGCCGGAGCCGTAGCCCGCGTCCATGCCGTCCTCGGGGAAGCGCTCGGGCGGGTGCTCGGCGAGGAAGCGCCGGATCTCCTCGCGGAAGGCCTCGGCGTCGGCGGAGAAGCCGAATTCCATGGGGACGAGCGGGCCGGTCAGGCGTCCGCGCCGACGAGGCGGGGCAGGATGTCGCTGATCGAGCCGCGGATGACCGCGTCGCCCATCTCGTCCATCGCGGTGGGCTCGGCGTTCAGGATCACCACGCGCGCGCCCACGTCCTTGGCCGTGGGCACCACGCCGGCGATCGGGTACACGGCGAGCGTCGAGCCCACGGCGAGCATCAGGTCGGCGCGGGACGCGGCGCGCTCGGCGCGGCGCAGGTCCTCGGGCACGAGGCCCTGGCCGAAGGAGATCGTCGCCGACTTCAGGATGCCGCCGCAGCTCCGGCACGGCGGGTCGGCCTCGCCGGCCTGGACGCGCGCCAGCGCCCGCTCCATCGGGGCGCGCTCGCCGCACGAGAGACACGTCACCTCGCGCAGCGTGCCGTGGATCTCCACCAGGCGGTCGGGCGAGGTCCCGGCCTTGAGGTGGAGGCCGTCCACGTTCTGCGTGATCAGCATCTCGAGCTTGCCCCGCTTCTCGAGCGCGACGATGGCGTGGTGTCCCGCGTTCGGCTCGGCGAGCCACGACTTCGACTCGAGGCGCATCTGCCAGGACGCGCTTGCGCACCTCCGGCTCGGCCACGTAGTTCTGGATCGTCGCCATCTTCTCGGCGCCGGGGTTCTTGGTCCACACGCCCTGGGGGCCGCGGAAGTCGGGGATGCCGGAGTCGGTGGAGATGCCCGCGCCGGTGAGCACGACCACGCGCTCGGCCGCGTCGATCCAGGCGCGCGCGGTGGCCACGAGCGCGTCGATCGGCATCGGCTCCCGGCTCACGGGCGGGCCGCGCGCTCGTTCACCGCGCCCTCCAGCAGGGCGAGGGCCCGCCGGGTGAACTCCCACATGTTCGCCTCGCGATCGGGGCTGCCCGTCTCCACGGTGATCACGCGCTCGACCGGCCCCGACACCGCGATGCACGCGTGCCCGGCGAGGTCGCCGTAGCGGTTGCCGGTGGGGCCGGTCGCGCCCGTCTCCGAGAGGCCCCACGTGGTGCCGAGCTGCTCGCGCACCCGGCGGGCCATGATGAGCGCGTAGGGCTCGCTCGACGAGCGCACGCCCTGCATCGTGTCCTCGGGCACCTGGAGCACCGCGCGGCGCGCCGCCGCGGTGTAGATCACCTCGCCGCCCATGAAGTAGGCGGAAGCGCCCGGCACGGCGAGGAGCGCGGCCGAGATGAGGCCACCGGCGGACGACTCCGCCACTGCCACCGTCTCCTTCCGGGACTTGAGCAGCGCGCCCAGCGAAGCGGCCATCGGAGAGAGATCGGGCATCGGTGTCACCTCGTCGTCGGCCGGGCGGTGAGGCCCATGACGCGGCCTACCTGCGTCGGCCGGGGAAGTCGGTCGTGCGCGGCCTGGATGCGGGAGAGGCGCTCCTGGATCTCCGGGGCCATCGCGGTGGCGCGCCGGGTCTCCTGGCTCACGTGCAGCGACACCAGCTCGTTGGTGGCGGCCAGGTAGCCCTCGGTCGCGTGGTACATCTCGTGGAAGTAGTGCATGCGCTTGGCGTCGTGGGCGAGGAGCTGCGTGGTGACGCGCAGGGGATCGCCCTCCCGCACCTCGCGCTGGTAGGTCACGTGCGCCTCCAGGCAGAACGTGGTGACCGGGTGCGCCCGGCGGTGCGCGCGGCCGAGCCCGATCCACTCGAACCAGTCGTCCGTGGCGTGGTCGAAGATCAGGACGTAGTAGGCCATGTTCAGGTGGCCGTTGTCGTCGATCCACTCCGGGCGGACGACGCCCCGGAAGCCGTCGTAGGGCGCGGCGACGGAGCCGGCCGCGGCGGCGGGGAGGCTTGTCAGATCCCGGTCATGTCAGGTTCGATCGCCTCATTCCGCGAACATCTCCTGTAGTCGCTGAAGGACGGTTGTGGTTGCTTCGGGTGACAGGCGACCGAGGCGGCGTACAAGGCGCTCGGTGTCAACGGTTCGGAGCTGATCCAAAGCGACGAAGCCGGGCCGGCGTTGGAAGCGGCACGGTACGCGCCATGGATATGAGCGGCCAGCCGTCGTCATGGGCGCCACGATCACTGTGCGCAGGTACTCGTTCAGTTCGTCGGGTGAGACGACAAGACACGGGCGCGTCTTCTGGATTTCGCTGCCGAGCGTCGGATCGAGCCGGACCAGGTGAACGTCTCCGCGGGCTCTCGCCGCCCGCGTCACCGCCACTCCCACTCCTCCCGATCGAAGCGAGTCGCCGAGGGCTGATCAAGGAGGCCGTCATTGCGGGCCTCCGCCATGGCACGCGCTGCCTGCGCCCAGCCGGTTCGCGGACGTTGGGCTCCCTGGACGACAAGGCGCCCCGGCTCAGCGTGCAGCTCTACCTCGTCGGGCAGCTGCGCCTGATCCAGCAGGATCTTCGGCACGCGGATGCCGCGGGAGTTACCGATTCGAACAATCCGAGTCTTGGTGGTCATGTGGTCACACTGTAGCTACCACGAGCCGCGTCCGGTAGGTTACGAACATAACATCCCCCAGGACGAGGAGCGCGCCGGCTCGCTTGGCGCTCATCTCGGCGAAGGCGGCGTCGAAGTCGCTGACGCGGCGAGCCTCGAGGAGCTGAAGCTCCACGCCCCGGTCCCGGGCGGCGGTCTCGACCTCTTTGAACGCAAGAGCGTTGCCGGGCGTCGCTGGATTCCAGAGAACGGACACCCGAGCAACCTTCGGGACGGTCTCCCTGAGCAGCGCAAATTGCTTTCCGGCTATCTCCGGGCCGAGCAAGCCGGTCAGCCCTGTGAGGTTTCCCCCTGGGCGCGCCAGACTGGCGGCAAGCCCTAACGCGACGGGGTCATTGCCTCCCACGCTTACAAGAGGAATCGTCGTGGTCGCATTCCTCGCTGCCACCGCCGTTGGCGTTGAGGGAACGACGATGAGATCCACCCGGAGGCGAACCAGTTCTGCCGCGAGGTCGGGAAGCCGCTCCGCCCTCCCTTCCCCAAATCGCCACTCGATGATGATGTTCTGGCCATCGACCCAGCCGAGGTCTCTCAGCCCTTGCAGAAACGGCCTGATGAAGGGCTGCCCGCTCTCCCGCGTCGGGCCGCCCAGCCACCCGATCCGCGGGACTTTCCCCTGTTGCGCCCCGGCGGCGATCGGCGCGGCGAGAATGCCCCCGGTCAGGGCCGTAACAAACGTCCTGCGCGAAATCACCGAATGGCCATATCAGCCGCAGGTGCTGCAGCCGCACCGCTGACGGAATACTTCACTCAGTTGAAGTCCTCAGGTCGACCATCTAACGCCGCGCTCAGCGGCCGGAGGGCGAGCAACGCGAGCCCCCGGTCCGTTGAAGCGTGATGTTGGGCAGCATGAAATCACTCTATGACCTGGTCCGCCCGCAGCAGCAGGGACGGCGGGACCGTCAGACCGAGCATCTTCGCGGTCTTGAGATTGATCACCAGCTCGAATTTGGCCGGTTGCTCAATGGGCAGATCGGCGGGCTTGGCGCCTTTCAGGATCTTATCGACGTATGTCGCGGAGCGATGGACGTTGTGACGAAAATTGGCACCGTAGCTCATGAGGCCACCGGCCTCCGGGTATTCCCTCGAGCCATACATTGCCGGTAGGCGGTTCTTCGCCGCAAGGTCGGTGAGCCGTGCTCGATGGAAACCAAAGAAGGGGTCCAGCACTACGAGGAGGGCCCCCGCGCGTTCTCGGGCCATCGCGGCGAAGGCATTGTCGAACTCGTTGGGACCTCCGGCCTCCAGGAGCTGAAGCTGCACTCCCACCGCACGAGCCGCGACGATCACGTTTTCAATCGCGAGCGCGTGGGACGGATTGGCCGGGTTCGAGAGGACCGCCACACGGCGGACCTTGGGGACGGTCTCCTTGAGCAGCTCAAGCCATTTGCCGACAATGTCGGTGCCGACGCTGAAGGACAACCCCGTGACGTTCCCGCCCGGGCGCGCGAGGCTTGTGACGAGCCCGAGCCCCACCGGATCACCAGCTGTCGCCATGACGATCGGAATCGTTCCCGTCGCGTTCTTGGCTGCCACAGCGAGCGCCGTATAGCCAGCAAAGATGACGTCAACCTTAAAACGGACGAGCTCAGCCGCGAGGTCGGGCAACCGGTCGGACCTGCCCTCGGCCCATCGATACTCGATGACGATAGTCTTGCCCTCAACCCACCCGAGGTCCCGTAACCCTTGCAGGAATGCGTCGACCAAGCCCGCGTCATTAGAACGGGTCCTCGCCCCAAGAAATCCGACCCGGGGCACCTTCTCCAGGGGTTGGGCGGCAGCCGGGGCGAGGGACACGGCAAGGAGGAGAAGGACCACAGCGGTGGCGAGAATATTTGAGCCTCACAGCTGGCCGTCCCCAATGCCCACCGCACCGTAGACTACAACAAGCCGGTGAGTCGTCATTGTCACTGTCGTACGCCCCGGTCTGCCCAACTACTATTCGGTCCGGCGATACGCGGACCCGCATAGCGACCCAGACGCTGCAACGCGGAGTCGGACAGCATCGGTCCCACCCTCCAGTCTGGGTTCTTGCAGTCCTGTGATTCCGACTCCTTACCGATCCGTGGCCGGGTCTCGCTGGCCGTGCTATCCAACGCGGGGATGTCGTGTAGTGCGCCGTATATCCCGGTCGGGTCGGCCTGATTATCACGCATCCAACATCCCGTCGAGCGGGCTGCGCACCCGGGACGGGCCGCGGTTCAGGAGTGCGGGTAGATCTGCGTGGTGGACACGTCACGGTGACCCAGGAGCTCCTCGACGGTCCGGATGTCGCGGCCGTCCTTGAGCAGGGGCGTGGCGGACGAATGGCGCAGGGTATGAGGGCCCGCACGCTTGGCGATCCCGGCATGTGGGTAGTTCCGAGGATAGCGGTCGGAGGACGGTAAGGTTCCCGCTGCTCCAGCTCTCCGCCTTTCAACACGTTGCTCCCCTCCCCGCTTGGTCCCAGACCCTCCGGGATAGATGGCAAGGCGCCGCTGCGTCGCCCGTCGCGTATGCGCGACGACAAGGCGTGCGCTGTATCTCACGTCCGTCGCGCGGCTTCCTTCTCCGCCATCTTCCGCCGGAGCTCCTCCGGCGTGAGCCGCACGATGTCCTCGTTCTGGTGCGAGTAGACCTTGTGGCCGCTGGTGTCCAGGTCCTCGAGCTCGACGCGCCCGGCGAGCACGTCGGCCTTCCAGCGATCCTGCTCGGGCTGGCGCGCCTGGAACTCCGGCATTACCTCGCGCGCGAACAGCTCGAGGCTCGAGCAGATGTCCTCGTGGGTGGCCATGCCCGCCTGGTTCAGGAGGATGACCTGGTCGACGCGCGCGGCCTCGAACTCGCGGAGCGTGCGGCGGATGGTCTCCGGCGAGCCGATGAGGCCGGACTTGAGCGCCTTCTGCGCGGGCTCGGTGTGCCGCCAGTCCTGGTAGAGCGTCCACATGTCGCCCTTGCCGGGCTGGGCCATGCCGTGGCGGCCGTAGTGGCTCAGGCAGAACACGAAGAAGGTCCAGCCCGCCGCGCGCTCCTGCGCCTCGGCGTCGGTGGGGGCGCACATGAAGCCCGACACCATCGCGATGTTCGGGTTCGTCGGATAGTCGGCGAGCTTGGCGGGGTGGCGCGTCAGGTTGATGTAGTACTTGTTCACCCACGCGCGCGCGGCGTCCGGCGACACGAACTGGAAGCCCAGCGCGCCCATGCCCCAGCGTCCGGCGTCGGCGATGGTCTGGATGTTCGAGCACGCCACCCAGAGCGGCGGGTGCGGCTTCTGGAACGGCTTCGGGATCACGTTGCGCGACGGGAAGTCGAAGTGCTTGCCGTGCCACTCCCACGCGTCCTGGGTGAAGCAGGGGACGAGGGCCCGCACCGCCTCCTCCCACACCTCGCGCTTGTCGCGCACGCGCGCGCCGAAGGGGTGGAGCTCCACCGGGCCCTGGCCCTCGCCGAGCCCCAGCTCGACGCGGCCGCCGGAGAGGAGGTCGAGCGTGGCCACGCGCTCGGCGACGCGGATCGGATGGTTGGTGGGGAGCTGCACCACGCCGTGGCCCAGGCGGATGCTTCCGCGTGCGCTGGCTCGCCGCGCCCAGGAACACCTCGGGCGCCGAGGAGTGCGAGTACTCCTCGAGGAAGTGGTGCTCCACCTCCCACGCGTAGTCGTAGCCCAGGCGGTCGGCGAGCTCGATCTGGGCGAGCGACTGCTGGAGGAGGTCGTGCTCGCTCCGCGCGGTCCACGGGCGCGGGAGCTGATGCTCGTAGAAGATGCCGAACTTCATGGCTGGGGGTCTCCCTGGGATGTCGGCGAGCTGCGGCGAGGATCTCCGCGCGGTGCTGGTCGAGCGACGGCGCGGTGGCGCGGGGCGAGCCGTCCACGAACGGCGCGAGGCCGGGCGCGCGCGGCACGGGCACCTGGCCCACGCCGGGCTGCTGGAGCCACGCCACCGCTCCCGTGGCCTCGACGTGCGGGTGCTTGAGGAACTCGAGGTAGTCCTGCACGGGCTGGTGCATGAGGCGGGCCTCGCGCAGGCGCGCGCTCCACTCCACGTTGCCGCGGCGGGCGAAGCCGGCGTTGAGCCGCTCGGTGAGCAGCGGCCACGTGCGCGAAGCGCGACTCGTCGGTGGAAAAGCGCGGGTCGCTGCCGCACGTCGGGAAGCTCGAGCACGTCGCAGAGCGTTCGGAACTCGGCGTCGCTCTGGATCACCAGGCACATCCAGCCGTCAGCGGTGGCGAAGTTGCCCGACGGCGTGAAGCCCGGCCGCATGGTGCCGCCCTCCAGGTAGCTGGCCATCACGTGCACGCACTGGAGCGCGGCGGCCGAGCGCATGAGGCTCGTGTCGATGTGGCAGCCCCACGGCAGATCGCGGCGCGCGTAGAGCGCGGCGGACAGCGCCTGGAACGCGTAGAGCGCGGTGGACATGTCGACCACGATGTTCCGCACGCGCTGCGGCACGCCGTCGGCGCCGCGGTTCGCCCACATGAGACCGGTGAAGGCCTGGAGGACAGGATCCATGGCGGGCCGGTCGCGCTCGACGCCCCACTGCCCGAAGCCCGACACCGAGAGGTAGACGACCCGCGGGTTCGCCGCGGAGATCTCCTCGTAGCCGACGCCCAGGCGCACGGCCACGCCGGGCCGGAAGCCCTCCACGAACACGTCGGCGCGCGCGGCGAGACGGCGCAGCACGGCGAGGTCCTCCCGCGTCTTCAGGTCCAGGACGATGCTGCGCTTGCCGAGGTTGCCGGCGATCGAGAACGCCGTCTGGTCTCCGTAGCGGCGGCCGAGGCGGCGGGCCCAGTCGCCGCCCGGCGGCTCCACCTTGACGACGTCGGCGCCGTGGGCGGCGAGCAGCATCGCGGCGTAGGGGCCGGCGATGCCCTGGCTCAGGTCGACGACGCGGAGCCCGGCGTAGGGCGCGTCGTACGAGGCGGGGGGCGCATTCTGGGGGCGATCCACGTCGACGAATGATAGACGAGGCGCTCCGCGCCCGGCAAGCGGGCGCGCGCCGCGCTCGCGCTATGATCGGCCGCGGTGGTCCGGATCATGGCTCGCCTTCTCGCCGTGAGCGAACGCGTCCTCGCGCGCCTCGGGGGCGGTCTCCCGATGGGGCTCGCGCTGGCCGTGCTCCTCGCCCTCCTGATGGCGAGCGCCGACGCGCAGACCCTGCTCGACTTCGTCACGCTGGACGGCATCGACTACATCCGGTGGGCGGACGAGCCGGGGCGGGCGCTCGCCGCCGGGGACCTGGGCGGCGAGTTCGCGACGATCGCGTGCTCGGTGGGCGAGGACTCCCGGACCTGCTCCTACGGGCTGGACGCGGCCGCGGCGTTCATGCCGGCGGGCAGCCGCGTCTACGCCGTTCGCGGCTACGCGACGGAGTTCCGGCTCGCCGTCGCGTGGAGAGACCGGATCTTCCTCTACCAGGCGTGGCGCAACCCGCGCGCCAGGGTCGGCGCGCACCTGTATCCGCTGCGAGGGCAAGGTCGTCGCCATCGACGTGGAGGCCGGCGCGGCCACGCCCCCGTCGCCGCGGCGTCCGTCACGGGTCGCCGCGGAAGGCGGACGTCCGCATGCTCGTGGACCTGGTGCTGCGGGGCGCCGTGCGCCCGGCGCGCGCGCGCCGCGGCGGGAGAGCCGCGCTACTGGCTCACGTTCTGGCTGGCCGATGGCACCACGCTCGACCGTCCGTACGCCCCGTCCACGGGCGAGCTCATGGGCGGCGTCGTGGTGCCCGCCGAGTTCCGTCAGATCCTCGCGCGCTACGCGGATCGCTGACGGTCAGTCGGCCGTCCGTCGTCTCGCCGCGCGCGCGCGCTCACGCGCCGGCGAGCCAGCCCGCGAGCCCGCCGAGCAGGACCACCGCGATCGGCGGGAGCCAGCCGCGCCACAGCACGCCGAAGGCGGCCACGGCGATGCACGCGGTGAGCGGGTCGTAGACGGATGAGCGTCCCAGCGTCCACGCGCCCGCCATCATGAGGCCGATGCCCACGGGCAGGATCGCCTGCTCGATCGCCCGGGGCCACGGGCGCTCGCGGAGGCGCGTCCAGTACCGCGCGGCGAGCCCGGCGGTGGCGGCGGCGGGCAGGAACATGGCCGCGCCCGCCACGCCCGCGCCGAGCAGGCCGTGCGCATGGTAGCCGATGAATACGACCACGAGCATGTTGGGCCCCGGCGAGAGCTGGCAGAGCGCATAGCCGTCGACGAACTGCTGCGCGGTGACCCAGCCGAACCTCTCGACGGACTGCCGCTGCATCTCGGCGAGGACGCCGAGGCCGCCGCCCACCGCGAGGAAGCTCAGCCAGAGGAACGTCCACGCCATCCACGCGAGGTCGGTCACGTCTCGGGGCTCCGGTCCGGCGCCCGCGAGCGGAGCAGGACGCCCGCCGATCCCACCAGCAGGATCACGAGCGCGGTGTTCACGCCGAGCGGACCCACGGCGAGGAAGGTCGCCGCCGCGGCGAGAGCGCGGCGCCGGTCGCGCACGACGCTCACCGCGAGGCGCACCGCGGTCATCGCCACGAGGCCCACCACCGCGGCGCTCATGCCGTGCAGGAACGGCCGGACCGCCGGCGTGAGGCCCACCTTGAAGTAGAGGATGGTCAGCGCGAGCACGACGAGGGCGCCGGGCAGGAGCAGGGCCACGCCGGCCGCCGCCGCTCCGCGCCCGCCGGCGAGCCGGTAGCCCAGGAGCACGCCGAGGTTCGAGAAGTTCGGCCCGGGCAGGATCTGGGAGAGCGTGAAGTCCTGCGCGAACTCGCGGTTCGACAGCCAGGGCCGCCGCTCGACGACCTGGCCGTGGAAGTAGGCGCTGCGCCCGCCGCCGAGGCTCGTGAGGCCGGTCCAGGCGAACACCTTGATCAGCCGCGACAGGCTCACGCGCGCCACGATCGGAGACGGTAGCACGGGGCCCCGGGGTATGATGAGGCCCACACGTCCCGTCCGGGCCGTCCCCGCGGCCCAGAGGAGAGCGGTCATGGAACTCATCGGCAGGATGCTCGACGGATCGATCTCCTACGATTCGCAGAGCGGGCTCGAGCCCTCCTCCTCCGGTCTGCGCCAGGACGACAAGATCGATCGGCTCGAGGAGGTCTCGCTCTTCCAGGGCTGCAGCCGCCGTCAGCTCCGCCACATCGCCCGCATCGCGGAGACCTTCGACGCTCCGCCCGGGATGCCGCTGGCCCGCACGGGCGAGCCGGGCAATCAGTTCTTCCTCATCCTGGACGGCACGGCCCGGGTCGAGGTGTCACCGGAGAAGCAGAGCCAGCTCCACCCGGGTGACTACTTCGGTGAGATGAGCCTGCTCGACGGCGAGCCGCGCTCCGCCACCGTGATCGCCGAGACGCCGATGCGCGTGCTCGTGATCAGCCGGCGGAACTTCAACACGCTCCTCGGCGAGGTCCCGGGCCTGATCCAGAACATCCTCGTCACCCTGTCCAAGCGCGTGCGCCGCGCCGAGGGCGCCGTCGGGCGGTAGCCCGCTCCACGCGCTGAGCGTCGCCGCGCCGGCGCGGCGTCAGCGCGCGTCCCGGTAACGCTCCACCGCGGCCTGCATGTCGGCGGGAAGCGCGGCCCGGCACTCGATGCGCGCGCCGGACACGGGATGCGCGAACCCCAGCAGCGCGGCGTGCAGCATCGGCCGCGCGAAGAAGGCCGCCGCCCCCGCGTCGCCGTAGGTCACGTCGCCCATCACCGCGTGGCCGATCCCCGCGAGGTGCACGCGGATCTGGTGCATGCGCCCGGTGCGGGGCCGCACCTCCAGCAGGGTGGCGCCGGGCGAGAGCCGCTCGGCCACGCGGAACTCCGTCACCGCGCCCCGCGGCTTTGCCGAGCGCGCCGAGACGCGGCGGCCGTCGCGCACGTCGCGTCCGATCGGGCGGTCGATCACGCCGCCGCGCCTCACCGCGCCCGCCACGAGGGCCAGGTACATCCGGTCGATCGAGTGCGCGCGGAACTGTCGGGAGAGGTCGCGGTGGGCGCGATCGGTCTTGGCCACGACGACCACGCCGCTCGTGCCCTTGTCGAGCCGGTGGACCAGCCCGGGCCGGATCCGCTGCCCGCCCGCGTTCGCCGTGCGGCCCACGTGGTGCACGAGCGCGTTCAGCAGCGTGCCCGTCCAGTTGCCCGGCGCCGGATGCATCGTCACGCCGGCCGGCTTGTCCACCACGAGCAGCTCGCCGTCCTCGTGCAGCACGCGGAGCGGCCGGTCCTCGGGCGCGACGGCGATCGGCGGCCGGACGGCCAGGTGGCTGGCGATGACGTCGCCGGGGCGGATGCGCTGGGCGGCCTTGGCGCGCCGGCCGTTGACCGTGACGAGCCCGCTCGCGATCCATCGCTGCACGGCGGCGCGCGAGACGTTGGCGCTCTGCGTGCTCACGAAGCGGTCGAGCCGCCGTGGCGACTGGCCCGGGGGAACGACGGTCACGCGCTGCACGACGGTGGGCCTTTTCTACCCATCTCCCGGAATGTTACGTCGTCGCGGCGGGAGCGTTCCTGTGGAACCGATGGAGTCACCCGTGGTGCGCGAGCCGGACACGGTCAGGCCATCTTGGCCGTACCCGACTCGGCGTGGTCAGCCATGGCGGCGCCTCAGGCCTGCCGTGCACAGCCGCCCCGGTCGGGCCGCGGGGCGCGTCTTCGCGTCGGCAGCGGCGAGGAGCTCCCGGAAGGCAGGCTCGTAGGCCTCGGCGTAGCTCGGAAACGGGTGGACCACGTCGGCGAGCACCTCGAGGGGCACGCGCGCCCGGATGGCCAGGGCCGCCTCGCCGATGAGCTCCTCGACGTGGGGGCCGATGGCCGATGCGCCCAGGAGGACGCGCTCCCCACGATCGGCCACGAGAACGATCATTCCCGTCTTCACTCCCGTCACGTGGGCGCGCGCCGTCCCGCCGAGCGCGAACGTGGCGACCACCGCGTCGTGCCCCTGCTGGCGGGCGGCCTCGGACGTGAGGCCCACCGAGGCCACGGCGGGATCGGTGTAGACGCCGCGGGGGATCGCGCGGGTGTCGACCCGTGTCTCCCTGCCGAGGAGGTTCGCGGCGATCGTCCGGGCCTGGTAGTTCGCGGTGTGCGTGTAGCGCCCGACCGCCGTCACGTCCCCGGCGCCCCATACGTGGCGCTGTCCCCGGACGCGGCAGTGGTCGTCCACCGGAAGGTCGCGGCGCGCGTCCAGCTCGATGCCGAGCACGTCCAGGCCGATGCCGGCCGTGTTCGCGCGCACGCCGGGGGCGAGGATGAGCCGCTCGACGGTCGACGACGAGCCGTCGTCGAGGACGACGCGCGCGCCGCCCGAGACGGCCTCGACGCGGATTGACGCGCACGCCCACGCGCACGTCGATCCCATCCCCGCGGAGCTCGCTCGCGAGCGCATCGGCCACCGCGGGCTCCTCGCGCGGAAGGAGGCGGCGCGCGCGCTGCACCAGGCTCACGCGGGAGCCGAACCGCGCGAGCACCTGCGCGATCTCGCAGCCGACCGGACCGCCTCCGACGACGACCGCGGACTCCGGCAGACGCGCTGACGAATAGAAGTCCTCGCTGGTCCAGGGGTCGATGTCCTCGATGCCGGGCAGCGTCACCTCGCGGAGGCGGCTGCCCGTGGCGACGATCAGGTCGCGCCACCCGAGCCGGGAGTCTCCCGCGACGAGCGTGCCGGGACCCTCGATGCGGCCGCGGGCCCGGATCACCTCCACGCCGGCCTTCTGGAGCTCGGCGGTGGCGCGCGCGTCGCTCCGGTGCTCGGCGACGGCGTCGCGCCGCGCCACCGCCGCGGCGTACGCGTCGCGGTCGTCGTCGAGCGCGGCAGGGCGGCTGGTCGCGCCCATCGCCCGCGCGGAGGCGCGCAGACCGTGGCGGAGCTCCGCCGCCAGGAGCATGGCCTTGCTGGGCATGCACGCGAAGTAGGGACACTCGCCGCCGACCAGGCCCTGCTCCACCAGCGCCACGCGCCGGCCACCCCGGGCGAGGAGCGAGGCCGCGGTCTCGCCCGCCGAGCCTCCGCCGAGGACCACGACATCCCACGTGTCCATGCATGTGAGCGTCCGCCCGTTCCGGGACTCTGTCCAGCCATTGCCCCGCCCGCGCGGCCACCGGCGGCACGCGGCCGGCACGGCGGGCGGCCCGTTCAGGCGCCGAGGATCGAGCGGAGGTGGTCGTTCAGGAACCGGCCGCGGGGGTCGAGGCGGCGGCGGACGTCGTGGAACCGGTCCCACAGAGGATAGAGGGCGGCCAGCTCACGGGCGGTGTGGGTGTGCATCTTGCCCCAGTGCGGGCGTCCGCGGTGATTGCGGAAGACCGCCTCGACGTCCGCGAAGAACGCCTGGTGCGGGAGCTGGGCCGCCTGGTGCACGGAGATGGTGACGGTCGGGCGCCCGTACGCTGGGCTGAGCGGGATGTCGTCGGCGGCGACCGTCCGGTACTCCACGGGCCAGGCGACGTCCGCGTGGCGGCCGCGCATGAGGTCGCGGATCTCCTGCATGCACTCGGGCCCGTCCTCGGCGGGGAGCGCGAACTCCATCTCGTTGAACGTGAACGTCCGCTCCGAGGGGAAGACCCGATCGCTCCAGTCGATCCGCTGGCCCGGCGCGGGCTCGCCGGGATCGCGATGGGTCGGGTTCAGCGACTTCATCGCGCAGGCGTCGCCCCGGGAGCTCCAGAAGAACTCGAAGTGATGGTTGTCCGAGATCATCCGGCCCAGCGCGTCCATGGCGCGCGAGAACGGCCAGTCCCAGCGCATCTCGTGCAGCCGGTACGCGGGGAGGAGGCGAAGCCGGACACGCGTGACCACGCCGAACGCGCCGAGAGCCACCCGCGCCGACTCGAACACGGCGGGCTCGACCGTGCTCGAGCACTCGACGCGCTCGCCGCCGGCGGTGACGAGGGTGAGGCCGGTGACCTGGGTGGAGATGCTGCCGAACCACGCGCCGGTTCCATGGGTGCCCGTGGAGATCGCGCCGGCGATGGTCTGGCGGTCGATGTCGCCCATGCTCTCCATGGCGAGCCCGCGGGAGCGGAGGAGCGGGCCGAGCGCGCGGATCGTGCTGCCGCCCCACACCGTGGCCTCGCCGGCCGGGGCATCGGCCGACACGATCCCGCTGAGCCCGTCGAGCGACACGATGACGCCGTCGGACGCGCAGAGGGCCGTGAACGAGTGTCCGGTGCCGGCCACCCGGATGGGCAGCCCCGCGCGGCTCGCGTCACGGACGACCGCCGCGACCTGGTCCTCCGTGGTGGGGGCCTCGATGCGGCGGGGACGGCAGCGGACCGAGCCCGACCAGTTGCGCCACTCGCCGGCCGCGCCGTGCCCCGGTCCCGGCACGCTGCCCGCGCTGTCGTCGAGCCGATCGCCGTCGTCCTCGACCCAGGTGTCGTCCTCGGCCCAGGTGAGGACGAGCCGGGAGCGGTCGAGGAAGTTCTCGTTGTCCTCGCCGGCGCGGCGGCCCTCGGGCGTGGAGGCGGCGCGATCGGCGGCCTCGCGCGACGCGAACCAGAGCGCGGCGACGCCGTCCATCGGCGCCAGGGGAGGCACCGTCTCGACGGTCCGGGCGAGCACGTAGCCGGTGAGACCGGGCATCAGCCGGACCAGCGGCGCGTGCACGTCCGTCCAGTGATGGTCGAAGGCCTCCGCGGAGAGCCCGGGGCGGCGATGGACGGTGCCGAGCCGCTTCACGCCGCCGGCCTGGCGGCGCCGGCGCGGGCGGCCTTTCCATGAACCCGCCGCCCTGAGGCCAGCCTGGAGGCGACACCACGATCCGCTCCTCCATGAGCCCGCCCTGCGGCCAGCCCGGCGCCTCCAGCGAGCCGATGCGCTCGAGCAGGTAGCGGAGCCAGCGCCCTGCCGCGGCTTCTCGGGCCGCCGCCGGGTCGTCCCAGGCGATCTCGTCGATCCCGTCGGCGTGGGGCGCGGGCTGGTCGGCGGCGGGACGGCCGAGCGCGATCCGCGGCGCGCCCGGGAGCTTCGCGAGGCCCTCGGCGTAGGGGCCGCGCCACACCTCCAGCCAGTCGGCCGCCGACACCTCGGCGAGGCGGCGGTGGAAGACGTAGAGCTTCACGCGGGGATGTTCAGCCGGCGGTGGCGAGGCCCGGCACGACCTGCACCGCGGGCATCCGGCGGAGCACCTCGGGGGACACCTTGATCTTCGAGGATCGGCTGCCGCCGCCGAGGATCACCCAGTCGAGCGCCATGATCCGGTCGTCGACGTAGATCGGCATGTCGGGCGGGAGCGCGAGCACGGTGACGCCGCCGATCATCATGCCGGTGAGCGCCTTCGTGTCCTCCGCGGTGGCGAAGGACAGGCGCGAGACGCCCATGAGCCCGCGGACGGCGTGATTAACGTCGAGCTTCGTGTGGGCCAGCACCAGGCAGGCCGCGAACTTCCGCGGCTCCTTCTTCGAGCCCACGATGATCGTGTTGCCGGATTGCTCCGGCGCGAAGCCGTACTTCTCGCAGAACGCCGCGGTGTCCGCGTACGCGGGATCGATGCGGATCAGCTCGTGAGGCACGCCGAGCCCGGCCAGCGCCTCGTTGACCTGCGCTTCCACGACGGCATCCGGCGTCTCCTGGTCGCTCATGAGGCCACACCATATCATCGCGGCGGCCCGGCGGGGAGCCCGGCTCGGCGTACAATGCTGCCCGCGAGACCGGAGGACGACGCCGGGCCGCCGCGAGCGGCCGGCGGCGGCCGCGCGGGACCGAAGCCCGTTGAGCCGCTCAAGGAGGAGCGCCATGACGACCCCGTTGCGCGTGGCCCACTACATCAACCAGTTCTTCGCGGGCATCGGCGGCGAGGAGCACGCCGACGTGGGCGTGTCGATGCGCGAGGGCCCGGTGGGCCCGGGACGCGCGCTCCAGGCCGCGCTCGGCGACGCGGCGCCGCGTGGTCGGCACCGTGATCTGCGGGGACAACGCGATCAACGAGCGCGCCGACGAGATGCTGCCTGCCATCGCCGCTCACCTCCGCGCGCTCGCCCCCGACCTGGTGGTGGCCGGCCCGGCCTTCGGCTCCGGGCGCTACGGCCTCGCGTGCGGGCTGGTGTGCCGGACCGCGCGTGACCTGGGCCTGCCCGCCCTGACCGCCATGCATCCGGAGAATCCCGGCGTCCCGAGCCATCGTGGCGCCGTCGTGATCGTGCCCACCGGGGAGAGCGCGGCGTCGATGTCGTCGGCGCTCGAGTCGGTGACGCGGCTCGGCCTCCGGCTCGGGCGCGGCGAGACGCTGGGACCGGCGGAGGTGGAGGGCTACATCTCGCAGGGCGTGCGCCGCGTGTGGGACCGCGGGCGGCCCGGGTACCAGCGGGCGCTCGACATGCTCCTCGACAAGCTCCACGGCCGGCCCTTCACCAGCGAGGTGCCGTTCCGCGCGCCGGAGCGGGTGACGCCGGCCGCGCCGCTCGCCGACCTCTCCCGCGCGCGCATCGCGATGGTGACGACGGGCGGCCTCGTCCGCAAGGGCAACCCCGAGCAGCAGTCGGCGGCGAGCGCCGTGCGCTATCACCGCCACTCGGTGGCGGAGCTGGAGTCGCTCTCGCCCCAGGAGTGGGAGGCGTACCACGCCGGCTACTTCAACCACATCGTGAACAAGAACCCGAACTACATCCTGCCGCTCTCGTTCCTCCGCGACCTGGAGCGGCAGGGCCGGATCGGGAAGGTGCACGAGTGGATCTACGCGCTGCCCGGCGTGAGCACGCCGGTCGCCATGTCGGCGAACCTCGGCAAGAGCATCGCCGAGGACCTCCGGGCGGGCGGCGTCGAGGGGGTGCTCCTCGTCGCCACCTGAGGGACCTGCAATCGTTGCGGCGCAACGATCGCAAAGGAGATCGAGCGGGTCGGCATTCCGGTGGGGATGATCTCGGCCATCTACGCGCTGGCGCTGACCACCGGCGCGAACCGGGTGGTCCGCGGCGCGCGGATCGAGCACGTGTGCGGCGACCCGAGCCTGGGGCCGGACAAGGACTACGCGTACGGCATGCGCATCGTGACCACCGCGCTCGGCGCCATCGGAAGCGCGGTCAGCGGCCCGACGCTCTTCGACCCGCTCGCCGCGGAGGAGGAGCCGGCCCATGCGTCTTGAGCTGGGGTCGTTCCCGGTACGGCGGATCGAGTTTCGGCCGCGCCACGCGCTACATGGACGGCCTGCTGGAGGTGGATCGCGACGCCGCCCTCGCTGCCGTGCGGCGCGACCCGCGCATCGTCGAGGCGTCGCTCGAGATCGCGCGGCCCGGCGAGTCGGTGCGCATCTGGCCGGTGCGCGACGTGATCGAGCCGCGCGTGAAGGTCGAGGGCCCGGGGGTCTGCTATCCGGGCACGTGCGGTCGTGACATCGCCACCGTCGGCACGGGCCGCACCCACCGGCTCGCCGGCATGGGCGTGGTCGAGGTCTCGAGCGTGAACTGGCACGACTCGGGCGGCGACTTCGTCGAGACGTACCTGGACATGGCGGGGCCGTACGGGGCGATGTATCCGTACGCGCGCCTGCAGAACCTCTGCGTGGTGGTCGAGCCCGATCGCGCGCTGAACGACGAGGCCAGGAACGACGCCGCGCACGCGGCGGCCCTCGCGGTGAGCGACCACGTGGCCGCCGCCACCGCCGGCCTGACTCCGCCGGAGACGGAGGAGTTCTCGCTGCGCCCCGTCGATCCCGCCCTGCCGCGCGTGGTCTACATCTGGGGCGTGCACTCCCCCCAGGCGATGTCGGGCTCGATGACCGCGTTCTGCACCGCCACCTACGGCCTCACCCGGCTCACGCCGCCGTGGCTCATGCACCCGAACGAGATCCTCGACGGCGCGCTCTCCGGCCCCTACCGCACCGCCTTCGCCATGTCGTGGACGGTGGTCAACAACCCGCTGTTCCTCGACCTCTACCGGCGGCACGGACGCGACTGGAGCTTCGCCGGCGTCATCCTGCTTCGCACCGAGTGGACGACGCAGCACGAGAAGCTCCTCGCCGCGAACCAGGCAGCCAAGCTCGCCGAGATGCTGGGGGCGCGGGGCGCGGTGGTGACGTGGGACGCGGGCGGCAACGAGTTCATCGAGGTGGTGCGCACCATCCAGGCCTGCGAGCGGCTCGGCATCAAGACGGTGTTCCTGACCAGCGAGGACGACGCCACCGAGGGCGCGCCCACCATGCTCGAGCCGCTCCCCGAGGCCGACGCCATCGTGAGCACGAGCTTCTTCAAGAACCGCACGCTCGGCGTGGCCGACCCCGGCCCGGTGGAGCGCGTGATCGGCGTGCCGTGGAAGATGGTGAACGCGGACCAGCGCTCAAACATCGGCGGTGGCCGCGACCGCCAGGTCCCGACGAGCGGCAGCCTTCCCGCGCCCTGGCGCTACGACGACCACTACGGGTTCGGGTCGCTGTCGTGTATTGAATGACGAGCTGAGCCGAAGGCGAGGCGAGTGAAAGTGGAAAGTGAAGTGGAAACAACCGTGAATCGAAGGTCGAAGGCGAGCCGAGCGCACATGGGAATGCAGTGGAAGTGACCGCATCAACAGCGCACGGGAGGCCAGGAAAGACGAGATCCTGAATCAGGACGCAGAGAATGATCGAGACGACCTCCGTGCCGAGAACGATTTCTCGGCCGGGGTTCGCGGGAAGCACCATGAAGCCTATCGCAAGGGCACCAACGTTGTCCTGCTCGACCCCGATGTGGCAGAAGTCTTCAGGGACTCCACCGCGGTGAACACGGCCTTGCGTCTCCTGCTATCCCTTGCTCGCGAGCAGGGCGTCAAAAAGTGACGCGTCGAACATCACGATGAACTCGACGGCAGCCTCGCTGCGCTCGGCCGCCGCAGGTTATCGTGCACGTTCGGCGGACGAGGAACGTGGACAGGCCGGTGAGCAGGCCGTCGGCCCGGGTCGTGGCATGGATGGCCGGGAGAACGGTGATGCGGATCGTACCCCTCGCCGTTGGGTTGGGCCTTGCGATCGGCAGCGCGGCAACCCTGGCCAGCGCCCAGCCGGCCGGGACTGTGCATCACGTCGGCGTGCTCGGTCTCCCGGCAGAGTCCCCGCTCATGGCCGCGTTCCGGCAAAGCATGCAAGAGCGCGGCTATTCGGAGGGGCGCAACATCCGCTTCACGTACCGCGGCCGCATTACGGACCACGATGCCGATGCCGCCGCCATGGCTAATGAGTTGGCGCGCCTCAAGGTGGATGTGATCGTCGCCATAGCGCCTACCGCCGTCCGCGCCGCCAAGGCAGCAACCGCAACCGTGCCAATCGTCTTCGCTGCGGATGAGCCGGTTGCCCACGGCTTCGTCTCGAGCCTCGCAAGGCCGGAGGGAAACCTCACTGGCTTCACGATCGTCGGAGAGGGCTTCACGGAAAAGCAACTTCAGCTCCTCAAGGAGATGGTGCCCCGAGCGAAGCGCTTGGCCATCCTCGTCTCGCCGGTTTCGAGACTGGCGGACTACGTCAGTCAAAGCCAAGCGGCTGCGGACAGGCTGGGTGTACGCCTCGATGTCTTGGAGGCCCGCACCGCGGAGGACATCGATCGCCTCTTCGCGGCGGCGACGGCCAAGAACACCCGCGTCGACGCCATGCACGTCCACGGCATGCCCTTCCTCAGCCAGCACCGGGATCGGATCGTGGCGCTGGCCAAGACCCGACGCCTTCCCGGGATGTATTTCTCCGAGGCCTGGGTTACACGGGGCGGGTTGATGTCGTTTGGCACGGACTTTGTCGATCTGCTTCGTCGAATGGCCGGGCATGTGGACAGGATCCTGAAGGGGGCACGACCCGCCGATCTCCCTATCGAGGAGCCGACCAAGTACGTTCTCGCCATCAACGTGAAGACCGCCAGGGAGCTTGGCCTCACGGTCCCACAGTCGCTGCTCCTGCGGGCCGATCGCCTGGTCGAATGATTGGGCGGAAGCACCGCGATGCATCGGTCGGCCGCCGAGCTTCGTACGGCACCGGAGCGGAGCTCGCGTTGCTCGCTTCCGGCCGGTGGGCGCGGGCGTTGGGCGGGCCACGTGATTGACGGAAGGCGGAAAGCCTCGCGGGCTGCGGCCGAAGAGGTAGCATACTGGCATGGCAGGTCCCGCAAGACCGACTCGCGTCTACGTCGACACCTCCGTGATCGGCGGCTGTCTGGATGAGGAGTTCCGGACTCCCTCAATCCGGTTGTTCAACCGTAGCCGCGCCGGAGACACCCTCCTTGTGGTCTCGGACATCACCTTGGCCGAGCTTGCCGCAGCCCCGGCGAGCGTTCGAAACGTGATCGAGGACCTGCCGAAGCGGGGCTCTCGAGCTCGTCCACCAGACGGCTGAGTCTGAAGCACTTGCCGAGGAGTACATCAGGCAGGCGGTGGTTTCGCAGCGAATGTTGGCGGACGCCCAGCACATCGCGGTGGCCACAGTGGCAAGGGTCGACGTGCTGGTGAGCTGGAACTTCCGCCATATCGTCAACTTGGATCGGATCCGTGGATTCAACGCGGTCAATCTCCGTGCGGGCTACCCGCTCCTGGAGATCCGATCGCCCCTGGAGGTCTGGAAAGATGACGACGAAGACCTTTGACTCAGTGAAGCTGATGCGAGAGCTTCGCAACAAGCTAAGTCAAGAGATGGAGCGCATGACGGCCGAGGAGCGCCGGCGGTACATCCGGGGCAAGGCTGCGTCGACTGGCCTGGGAAGAAGGATGGCTGAGGACGAGCGGGACGCTGCCCAACAGCAGGCTTGACCGGTCCGGCTCCGACGCCGGCCGCTCAGCCGGAGCGTTGGGCGGAACCTGAGGCGCATCCACGCGTACAACGCGGTCAATCTCAAGAGCGGCTACCTGCTTCTGGAGATTCGAACGCCCCGGGAGGTTCCAGGCGATGAGTAAGGGCTCTTCAAAGCCATTCGATTGTGTTCAGAGCATGCGCCAGGCCCGCGACAGGCTTAGCGCCGAGATCGAAGACCTGAGTTACGAAGAGTTGGTCCAGTGGCTTCGGATTCACCGGTACACCGACCCGGTCCTTCAGCGCCTGGCAGAGAAGGCGGCCCAACAAGCCGATGCGACGGACCAGCCTTCGGGCGGCCACTGATCCGGCAAACGCAGTACGATCTCTGGCATGCGGAACGACGCCGGAAGCAACTTCGGGTCGCGAAGCTCGCGGCGGCGCAGCGGCGAGTGCGGGCTCTAAGCCAGCGGTGAACGATTCCACATGACCCGCCCGACCATTGCCGCCGTCCGCTTCTTCCTCGCTCACGCCCCCGGCCTCGTCCGCCACGGCTCGAAGCCCTCGCGCGACATCGCCCGCGACCCCAACGTCGCCGACCGCATCGGGAAGGCCCTCCGCCCGTTCGAGGCCGCGCGCGACTATCCGCCGACCCAGGTCCTGCTCGGCGCGCGCCATCCCGATGTGCTGCGCGACCTGCCGCGGCCGTGGTGGCAGGCGGCGCCGGTCGCTCCCCGGACCGGGCCGCACGGCGAGATCGTTCCCGAGGAGGAGCTGCTCGGCCTCCTCAAGGCCGCCGACGAGTTCGACCTGGTCACGCTCGATCCCGGCTTCACCGCCCAGTCCCACGCGGCGCTCGCCGGGCATCCGCTCGTGACGCCGGCCGACCTGGCGCGGCTCGAGCCCGCGCGCCGCGCGCCGGGCCGATGGCGGCGCCTCGCTGCCGCTCGCCCTGGCCTCCGGGCTGCGGCGTCGGCACGATCGCGGCGGGCCACGCCGAGGACGCCACGCTCGCCGCCGACGTGCTGCTCGAGAACCTCGCCGCGAAGGTCACGGCGGCCATGGCGCTGCGCGGGCTCCTCGCCGCCGAGCGCGTCGATCCCGCGAGCATCGAGTACGTGCTCAACAGCGGCGAGGAGGCGGTGGGCGATCGCTACCAGCGCGGCGGCGGCAACCTGGCCAAGGCCGTGGCCGCGTCCGCGGGCTGCGTGCGCGCGACCGGGGTCGACGTGAAGGGGTTCTGCTGCGGCCCCGTGCACGCGCTGGCCATCGCCGGGAGCCTGGTGGCCGCGGGCACGTTCACGCGCGTGTCCGTCGTGGGCGGCTGCTCCCTCGCCAAGCTCGGGATGAAGTACCAGGGGCACCTGCGCCACGACCAGCCGATCCTCGAGGACGTGCTGGTGGGCGTGGCCATCCTCGTGACGCCGGACGACGGCCGCTCGCCCGTCCTCCGGCTGGACGCGCATCGGGCGGCATCCCGTCGCCGCGGGCTCCGCGCAGAAGGCCATCTTCGAGGCGCTCGTCGCCGAGCCGCTCGGTCGCCTCGGCCTTCGGTTCGAGGACGTGGACCGCTACGCCACGGAGCTCCAGAACCCCGAGCTGACGGAGCCCTCGGGCAGCGGCGACGTGCCGCTTCTGAACTACCGCGTCATCGCGGGCCTCGCCGCGCTGCGGAAGGAGATCGCCCCCGGCGACATCGAGGGCTTCGTCCGCCGCCACGGCATGCCGGGCTTCTCGCCGACCCAGGGCCACATCGCCTCGGCCATCCCGTTCATGGGCCACGCGCTCGACGGCCTCCGGTCGGGCGCGCTCCGGCGTGCGCTCTTCCTCGCCAAGGGCAGCCTCTTCCTCGGCCGCATGACCCAGATGGCCGACGGCCTCTCCGTCATGCTCGAGCGGAACGGCTAGGCCACGTGTATCCGATCCCGGACATTGACCGGAGCCACGTGCGCCGATACGCTCGGGCGTGATGGAACAGGCCGACGTGTTCGAACCGGCTGTGGCCACCCGCAAGTGGTCGCGCATCGAGTACCACCGTCTCGCCGACGCCGAGATCGTCGGTGCCGACGAGCGTATCGAGCTCGTCGGCGGGCACATGATCGTCAAGGAGCCCCAGCACCGGCCCCACGTGACGGCCATCCAGCTCGCGGCCCGAGCGCTCCGTGCTGCCTTCGGGCCGGACTGGGACGTGCAGGTCCAGGCTCCGATTGCTCTGGGCGACGACTCGGAGCCCGAGCCTGACGTGTCAGTCGTGGCCGGAGACCCGCGGGACTACGGCGACGACCATCCACGGACGGCCGTGCTCGTCGTCGAGGTGTCGCTGTCACGCCTGGGCTTCGACCGAGGGCGCAAGGGTGGCCTCTATGCCCGCGCCGGCATCGCCGAGTACTGGATCGTCAACCTCCGGAACCGGCGGCTCGAGATATACCGCGAGCCCATCCCCGACACCGTCGCCCCGTTCGGGTGGCGCTACGGCAGGGCCGAGAGCCACGGTCCGGGCGACCGTGCCACGATCCTCGCCGTGGGCCGATCCGTCGCCGTCGACGATCTCCTGCCGTGAACCGACGCGGCGCATAGGAAGGGGGAGAGCATGGACCTCAAGGGCAAGAAGGTGATCGCGCTGGGTGAGCGCGACGGCGTGCAGGGTGGGGCCATCGCAGCGTGCGCGCGCAGCGCCGGCGCCGAGGTCGTGCTGGAGAAGACGTACTGCTTCGTCTGAACGGCCGCCGGCGCCCTTGACCTGGACGGTCAGGACGAGATCAAGCGCGTGGCCGAGCAGTTCGAGCGTGAGGACGTCGTCGTGCTGCTCGGCACCCCCACCGAGGATGCGAGCCGCCTCTACGCCATGACCGTGACCAGCGGCGACCCGTCGTGGGCGGGCGCCCTCGCCGGCGTGGCGCTCGGGCTGCCCGTGTACCACGTGGCCGAGGACGACGTGAAGAGCCAGATCCCGCCCGCCGAGTACGACGAGCACGTGGCCCTGATGGCCATGGCCATGGACGTCGAGGGCATCGGCCGCGCGGTCCGCGAGGTGCGGGCCGGCGACGGCTGACGCGCGCCAGCTACACTATCGCGGCGTGAACGATCGTGCCCTCGTGCGCGAGGGCGGCGCCGCGATACCTGTCCACCCGCCACTCGCAGAGCCGTCCCACGCCCGCGCTGCCTCGGATCGAGCCGCCCGCGGCCGCGGTGTCGGCCAGCATCGCGTGGAGCCGGCCCCGCAGGTCCGCCTCCGGCACGGACGCGCCGCCCGGCCGGGAGTGCGCCTCGAGCGCGTGCGCGCGGAGCAGCTTGCGCCACTGGCGCGCGAAGAGGCCCCCGTCGCGGAAGAAGTCGAGGCCGCTGAAGCTCGTGCCCACGAAGACGGCCGCGCCCACCGCGGCGACCGAGGCCTTCACGTCGAGCGAGCGCTCGGCCTCGTCCAGCTCCTTGCGCACCATTGGCTGCTCGTAGATCTCCTGGTAGCTCGCCGTCGGCGACGGCGGAGCCGCCGCGGCCCGGGCGGACCGGTTCACCTCGGACCAGACCCGCGCCTGGGGCGCGCGGTCGTACACCTCGCGGCGGAGCCCGGGCTGGGCGAACGTGGACTTGCTCTCGAAGTCCCGCCGGCCCTCGTTCCAGCGGCCCTGCTCCACGCAGTAGACGGCGACGGTGCGCGGTCCGCTCGCCGGGGGCAGCAGGATGTCGTCCCGCAGCACGCGGTTCTGCTTGCCGCCGATCAGGATCTCGCCCGCCATCAGCAGCACGTGGGACTTCCCGCGGTTGTCGACGACCAGCTCGGGAACGCTGGCCCGGTCGCGCTCGGACGCTGATGGCGAGCGCCCCGGACGACCGCGCTTCCTCGAGGGTGGCGATCGACGCCGGCGGCGCGGTCTCCGTGGCGTGCAGCCAGAAGACGAGCAGACTGCCGTGGCGGCTCGCCGGGCCCACCCGGAGGCGGCCCGCGGCGCGGGAGAGCTCGGGCAGCTTCCCGGTGGCGAACGGGATGACCGTCTCCTCGGTGGGTTCCTCCAGGACCTCGCACCCGCCGCGCCCACGCGGGACCGGGCACCGCGGCGCCGAGCAGCGCGAGCTGACCGATCCACAGGGCCTTCCGTCTCGACATGGTCATGGCCTTCCTCCCCGCCCCGGTGGATGGACGGCTCACCCGGGGCATCCGGCCACTTAGACCGGAAGCGGAGAGGAAAGTTCCCGCGTCGCTCCGGGCGCCGCGCGCAACGCGAGTGCCTGACCCCGAAGTTGCACGAACGTTGCAACGCGAGTGCCTGACCCCGAAGTTGCGCAAGGACGCAACGCGGAGGGGTCAGACCCTCGCGCAACGGGGAGCGAGCGGGTTTCTACCGGGTCTTGCGGCGGGAGCCGGAGACGGACAGGCGCTTGGCGGGGGCGCGGGAGGCGCGGGGCTCGCCGGTCGGGCGATGGCCGGCGGGGACGACGCAGCGGGCCGGATCGGCCTCGGCGAGCACCACCGGCCGGTGGCCGGTGTGGACGTACTCCGCGATGAGCTGTCCGGCCATGGGACCGCGGCCGAAGCCCGAGGAGGCGAGGCCGGTGACGATGAACAGATCGGGCAGGGCCAGAATTCGGCCGATGATCGGTTCGCCGTCCAGCGGGAACGGCATGAGCCCGGCCCACGTCCGGCGCACCGGGAGCTGGCCGAGGAACGGCAGGACCTCGCCCGCGTGCCGCTTGTTCTCGTCCACGCCCGCCGGATCCGGTGAGGTGTCGTAGCCGACCGTCTCGCGGTCGCCGCCGAAGATGATCTCGCCCGTGCGGGTCTGGCGGCCGTAGAGGTGGCGGGTGATCCGCGCGCCTTTCCTGTGCGTCAGCTCGGGTGGCGTGTCCACGTCTCCCTCGGGATGGCGGTGCCAGTCGAGCGCGGACTCCGTGGACGAGATGACCTGGAACATGCATGGCGGGACGGGGTCGCTGGCCCACATCTGGCCGCGCACGGGCACGATCGGGATGTCGAGCCCGAGCATGCGTCCCACCTCGGCGCACCACGCTCCCGCCGCGATCACGAGCGTGCCGGCATGGAGCTCGCCGTGCGGCGTCTCGATCCGGTATCCCGCGCCCGTCGGCGCCAGCGCGAGCACCTGGTGACCGGTGAGGATGCGCGCGCCGGCGGCGGCGGCGACCTGCGCGAAGGCCCGCGTGGCCTTCTTCGGATCGGCCTGGGCCCGGAGCGGAGAGTGGACGGCGCCCAGGAGCTCGGGCGACATCGCGGGCTCGATGCTCCGCGCCTCGCGGATGCTCAGGAGCTCCACGGTGTAGCCGTCGGCCCGGAGGGCCTGCACCTGGTCGCGCGCGAACTCGTACTGCGCCTCGGTCTGGATGGCCTGGAGTGCCCCCGACTGCCGGAACTCGATGTCCTGCTCCAGGTCCAGCTCGAGGCTCCTGAAGATCTCGAGGCTGCCCGTGGTGAGCGTGGCCTGGAGGTCGGGGATGCGGCCCCAGCCCAGCGCGCCGATCGAGCCCGCGTTGACGCCCGACGCCTCGGAGGCGATCTCTCCCCGCTCGAGCAGGGCGACGTCGCGCCCGGCTCGCGCGAGGTGATACGCGGCGGACGTGCCGGCGATGCCACCGCCGACGACTGCGATCTCGGCCCGTCCCGGAGAGCGGCTCATGGATGCGGCATCCTATCACGCCCGCGGAGGACCCGGCGGCGTGGAGCGCCGCTCGTCGCGGAACGGCGGTCGATGGTCAGCTGGCGTCCCTCGGCAGCAGCGGCTGGAGCTCGCGATGGAGCAGCTCGGCCATGAGCCGGTGGCCCTCCGTGGTGAAGTGGCACTCGTCGGAGAAGAGGTCCTGCCGGCCTTCGAACGCCCGCTGCACGTCGACGGCGGGGATACCGGCGTTGCGCGCCACTCGACGGAGCGCCTCGTTGTACTTCGGCACGTCGCGCCGCCACGTGGGGTTGTCCTGGATCTCCCGCGGCGTCGCCCGGTGCGGGCGGGTGAGGAGGACCACGGTGGCGCCGTGCCGCTTCCCCTCCTCGCCGAACGCGGCGAGGTTCGTCGCGTAGTCCGCGAGGGAGACGCGCGGCTCCGTTCCCGCGCTGGCCTGAGGCGCCGCGGTGAGCTGGTGACGCAGCATAAGGTAGAAGCGGTAGCGAAGGAGCCCCCGCTGCACCGGCGCCAGCGGGCTGACCTGGAAATCCTTGTCCGGCTTCCCGAGCGCTTCGGGGAGATCGTTCCATCCGAACGAGACCAGGACCACGTCGGGCTGGTAGCGGCGGGCCTCCTGCCGGAACCGCCTGAGTCCCTGCAACGACGAGTAGCCGCTGACGCCGGCGTTCAGCACCTGGACGCGGCGGCGGATCCCGTTCTCCAGCAGGCGCTGGAGCTCCGCCGGCCAGCCGCCCTGATCCGGGCCGTCGGTGTTGGAGTCGCCGTACGCCATGATGCGCAGCACACGGGGCGGCTTGGGGACCTCCACGAGCGGGCCCTTGAACCGTTGCGCGGTGTAGGGGGCGACGGGCAGCGGACGCCAGAAGAGCACGGGATCTGGCTCGCGGTAGCTATCCACCGTGATGTGGAAGCGGCGCCAGTCCTCGCTGAGGCCTCCGGTGTCCGCGGCCACGGTGCGGAAGGGCACGTAGTAGGAGACGAGCCCGGTGTCGGTCAGGACCTGCGCCGCCAGCTCCAGCGCGCCGAAGGGGATCACCACTGAGAGGCTCGCGACCACCGCGGCCTGGGCGGCGCCGTGCTCGAGGCGGCGGGCCAGCCGCTGCGCGCGCTCGCGGGTGAGGAGGAACGGCAGGGCGAGCAGCAGGAAGAGGACGACGGCCAGAACGTTGCCGCCGTTGCGCGACAGGAACGGGAACGACAGGCCCACCGCCCCCGCGACCGTCGAGACCACGACGGCCACGGCGAGTGCCGATCGCGCGCCGTGCATGACGCCTGCGTGGAGCGTCGCCAGCACGGGCACGACGAGAGCGAGCGACGCCAGCGCGGTGCGGCTCATCGGCCCATCATCTCCCTGCGGAGGCCAGTGGGTATGGGCGCGGCCTCGTCGAGGACCCGCAACGCCATCCGGTACGTCGGCCGATGGAGGTCCTCGGCGGATGTATAGCACGTCATCTACCACGGGCGCACCGCGTACGAGGACGAGGAGGCCGCCGACAGCGACCGCCTCCTCCTGTGCCTGTGGCTGTCGGTGCCGAACAGCCGGCCGCTGCCGGCGGGCTTCGACGTGCTGTGGGGGAGCATCGAGGCCGGCGCCCTGCGGGGCGGGATCGCCCAGACCGCCGCTCGCGGCTGAGCGCCGGATTCCCGCGGGGCGGAGGGGCGCGCCGGACCGAAGGGGCTGCGGCTGACGGAAGGGGAGGCTGACGGTGTCGCGCGTTCCCGCGCGGAGGCCGTGCTAGACTTCGCGCGTGACGCGCGCTGTCTCCACCCACGAGCGCCTCGACAGCGACGAGGAGATCAAGGGCTCCTCGAACCGGGCCTTCGGGCTGGTGATGGGCGCCGCCTTCGCCATCGGCGGGCTGGCTCCGCTGGTCCGCGGTCACGCGCCGCGCTGGTGGTGTCTGGGCGTGGCCGTCGCGTTCCTCCTGGCCGCCCTGGTGTGGCCCGCCGTGCTCGCGCCCCTCAACCGCCTCTGGCTCGCCTTCGGTCTCCTGCTGCACCGCATCGTGAGCCCGGTGGTCATGGGCCTGGTGTTCTACGGCGTGGTGACGCCGATCGGGCTCCTCATGCGACTCGCGGGCAAGGACCTGCTCCGCCTGCGGCTGGACCGGTCCGGCCCGAGCTACTGGATCGAGCGCCAGCCTCCCGGCCCGGCTCCCGACTCCATGCCGAGGCAGTTCTAAGCATGCTGTCGTTCGTCTCCGAGCTCTGGGCCTTCGTCCGGGTGCGGAAGAAGTACTGGCTGGTGCCGATCCTCGTGATGCTCGCGCTGTTCGGCGGGCTCATCATCCTCACGCAGGGCAGCGCGGTGGCGCCCTTCATCTACACCCTGTTCTGACATGAACCCTGCGTCTGACATGAACCGCCGGCTCTGACATGCGCATCCTGGGACTCTCGGCCTTCTACCACGACAGCGCCGCCGCCCTGGTGGAGGACGGCCGCATCGTGGCCGCGGCCCAGGAGGAGCGGTTCACGCGCAAGAAGCACGACGCGCGCTTCCCGAAGCACGCCATCGAGTACTGCCTGGCCGAGGCGGGGATCCGGCTGGACCAGGTCGACCACGTCGCGTTCTACGACAAGCCGTTCCTCAAGTTCGAGCGGCTGCTCGAGACGTACCTGGCCTTCGCGCCGCGCGGCTTCCGGTCGTTCTCGATGGCCATTCCGGTCTGGCTCAAGGAGAAGCTCTTCCAGAAGAGCCTCCTCGTGCGCGAGCTCAAGGCGTTCGCGCCCGACTACGACTGGGACCAGCGGCTCCTGTTCGCCGAGCACCACCAGAGCCACGCGGCCAGCGCGTTCTTCGCCTCGCCGTTCGACGAGGCGGTGGTCCTCACCATGGACGGGGTGGGGGAGTGGGCCACCACCTCGCTGGGCGTCGGCTCGGGGAACCGGCTCGAGATGCTGCGGGAGATCCACTTCCCGCACTCGCTCGGCCTGCTCTACTCGGCCTTCACCTACTACACCGGCTTCAAGGTGAACTCCGGCGAGTACAAGGTGATGGGCCTGGCGCCCTACGGGGAGCCGAAGCACGCCCAGCTCATCCTCGACCGGCTCGTCGACCTGAAGCCGGACGGCTCGTTCCGGCTCGATCTCTCGTACTTCAACTACTGCACCGGCCTCACGATGACCAACGAGCGCTTCGACGCGCTCTTCGGCGGGCCGCCGCGCGGCCCCGACCAGCTCCTGACCCAGCACCACATGGACCTGGCCGCGTCGATCCAGGCGGTGACCGACGAGGTCGTGCTGCGGCTGACCCGGTCAGCGGTGACCGCCACCGGGCGCGAGAACCTGTGCCTGGCCGGCGGCGTGGCGCTGAACTGCGTGGCCAACGGCAAGGTCTGGCGAGACGGCCGCGTCAAGGGCCTCTGGGTGCAGCCCGCGGCGGGCGACGCGGGCGGCGCGCTCGGCGCCGCGCTCTGCGGCTACCATCTGTTCCGCGGCCAGCCGCGGTCGGTGTCGGGCCAGCTCGACGCCATGCAGGGCGCGTATCTCGGCCCGGCGTTCCCGCAGGCGGAGATCGAGGCCCGGCTCGGCGCCGCCGGCGCGCGCTTCTCGGTGCTGGGCGAGCGCGCCCTGATCGACACCGCGGTGGACGCGCTCGCCGACGGCCGCGCGCTGGGCTGGTTCCAGGGGCGCATGGAGTTCGGCCCGCGCGCGCTGGGCGCCCGCTCGATCCTGGGCGACGCGCGCTCGCCCAGCATGCAGTCGGTGCTGAACCTCAAGGTGAAGTATCGCGAGTCGTTCCGCCCGTTCGCCCCCTCGGTGCTCCGCGAGGACCTCGAGGAGTGGTTCGACCTGGACACGGACAGCCCGTACATGCTGCTGGTCGCCGACGTGGCCAAGCGGCACCGGCGCGAGATGACGTCGGCGGAGCAGGCGCTCTTCGGGATCGACAAGCTCAACGTGCCGCGCTCGAGCATTCCCGCGGTGACGCACGTGGACTACTCGGCGCGCATCCAGACCGTGCACCGCGAGACCAACCCGCGCTACCACGCCCTCATCGAGGCCTTCCGCGCGCGCACCGGCTGCCCGGTGATCGTGAACACGAGCTTCAACGTGCGCGGCGAGCCCATCGTGTGCACGCCGGAGGACGCCTTCCGCTGCTTCATGGGGACGGAGATCGAGGCGCTCGCCATCGGTGACTGCTTCCTGAGGAAGGAAGAGCAGGACCCCGCCAAGAAGCTCGACTACCGCACCGCGTTCTCCCCCGACTGACCCCCGGGGTCAGACCTTCGCTGCCGCCGCCGCGCAACGTTGGGATCAGACCCTCGCGTTGCGGTCAGGCGAGCAACATCGGGGTCAGGCACTCGCGCACCGTCCGCTCTGACTGGATCGTCGCTCAGGCGATCGCCGCGTTCGACCGCGCCCACTCCACGTAGGCAGCGAGACCGCCGGCCAGGTCGTGGCGCGGCACCCATCCCAGGTCCTGCCGGAGGCGGTCCACGGAGAGCGGCCCGCGCGCCGGGCTGGCGCTCCACGGTGACGCCTCGGCGGGGCGGCGTGCGATCGCGAGCGACGGGACGAGCCGGCCGAGCGCGGCGAGCGCCTCGTCCGCGGAGGTGAGGCGGCCCCAGCCCACGTTGTACACGTCGTGCGGGAGCCGGTCCGCGAGCAACACCGCTGCGATGCCGCTGCCGATGTCGGGCGCGTACACCCAGTCGCGCGGAGGGACGGCCTGGCCCAGGACCACGGCGGGCGCGCCGCGCACCGCCGCCACCGTCCACTCCCGCAGCGGCGACAGGAGCGGGCGCGAGCCGGTGTCGCGCTCGAACGGGCCGAACGGCGAGGCCAGGCGGGTCGCCGCCACGTCCAGCCCGTGCGCGCGTCCGAACCGCCGCGCGAGCGCCTCCGCGGCCCACTTGGTGATCGCGTAGAGCCCCTCCGGGTTCGCGGGGTCGTCCTCGGTGATGACGCGCAGGTCCGGCCGCGGCCCGTAGATGCTCCCGCTCGACACCACCACGACGCGGCCGGCGCCCGCCCGCCGCGCCGCCTCGAGCACGTTCAGCGTGCCCGTGACGTTCACGTCGGCGGTGGCCAGGAACCGCGCGCGCTCCACGTCGGGCGGGATGCTGGTGAGGGCGGCGCCGTGGACGATCCGCGCGGGCCCGGTCTCGGCGATGAGCCGCGCCGTCGCGTCCCGGTCCGTCACGTCGATCTGGCGGAACTCCACCCGCCCGCGAAGATTGCCGAGGAACCCGCGGAGGGCGGGGTGGGGTGGGTTCAGGTCGGCGGCGAGGACGTCGTGGCCCTCCTCGGCGAGGTGACGGACGACGTTGGCGATGACGAATCCGGTGGCGCCGGTGAGCAGGATGGTCATGGGATGGTGCACGCCACCAGGTCGCGCGCGTCCGCCACGGTGTCGAGCCGATCCACGAGATCGATGAGGCGCTCGCCTGCCTCCCGCGGCAGCGGCGTGGCGCCGTATCCCCAGCAGCGGCGGAACTTGTCCAGGTGTTGCGCGCGGGACAGCGGCCGCTCGGGGTGCCCGAGCACCTGGTCCAGGCGGACCTCGTGGCGCCGTCCGCCCGCCAGCTCCACGAGGACGGTCTGGGGCACCAGCGCGTTCTCGTCCGGATTGCCGTCGGAGGCAACCTCCACGCGCGCGGCCAGCTCGTGGGTCCGCGGGTCGGCGAGGCGGTCGCCGCGGAAGTCCGGCACGTCGACCCCTCCGCGCAGGAGCGCGGTGGCGGCGACGAAGGGCAGGCAGAGCCGCGCATAGCTTGGCGCGGGCGCCGGGACGTTGGGGCGCCCCACGAGACGAAGCACGAGCGGCGGCACGCGCGCGACGACGCGCGACACGTCGGCCGCGGCGAAGCCGTGCGCGGCCTGGAGGGTGCGGAGCCCGTCCACCGCGCCGTGGGTGAGGCGCCCGCTCGGGAACGGCTTGTGGGCGAGCTCCGCCACGCGCCAGACCTTGCCCAGCTCGCGGAGCGCCGGCTCCACGTCGTACGCGTCGCCCTCGAAGAGCCGGAAGTAACCGTAGCGCCCCTCCAGCACCTCGCGCGGCCCGCTCACGCCCGCGCGCGCCAGGTCCACCGCGGTGACCGCGGCGCGCGCGGCGAACCCGATCTGGAGCGCGAGGAGCGGGGAGCCCTCCACGTGGGGCTGGAGCGTGCCGGAGATCTGGCCGTAGGCGAGCCCGAACGCGCTCGTCAGCGTGGCGGCGTCGAGTCCGCCGAGCTTGCCGAGCGCGGCCACGGCGCCGAACGTGCCCGCCGTGGCCGGCCGGAAGAAGCGCATGGCGCCTCGCGCGGCGAGGCCGAGGGTGGCCGCCACGTCGACGCCCGCGGCGATCGCGGTGATCACGTCGGCGCCGGTCGCGCCACCGCGGCGTTCGACGTCGGCGAGGAGCGCCGCGCAGAGCGTCGCCATCGCGTGGACCACGGCGCCTTCGTGCACGCAGTCGTACTCGAGGCCGTGCGTGCGGTGCGCGTTGACCAGGGCGGCGGCGGGCGCGGGCAGGCGCACCGTCGTGCCCCACACCGCGCTGTCCGTGCCCGTGCCCCAGCCGCGCGCGGTGTCGAGCACGGTGGCCGACACCGCCTCGCCGCCGCCGGCGATGCCTACGCCGATGCTGTCGAGCAGGAACGTCTTCGCCGCGGCGACCGCCGCCGGCGACAGGTCGCTCGGCGACAGCGTGACGACGTGCTCCGTGAGCCTCTCGATGGGATCCACGTCGCCGGTGCTCGCTACGGCCGCGTCGCCGCCGTCACGTCTGTCGCGCGAGGGCGGGGGCGGCGGGGAGGCAGCTGGGGTCGCGGAACCACGCCGCACGCGTGCGCTGCCCCGCTGGGACTGGGCTCCATCCGGGCGCCCGGGGTCCGAAGACCGATGGAGGGGAAGGGCCCCGCGACCCCAGCTGCCTCCCCACCGCCCCCACGTCATTCGCCATCGACGTCACTTCGGTCACGGCAACGGCAACCGGCTCAGCCGCCGGCCATCGACAGGGCGGCGCGCGCCACGCGCAGGGGGCTCGTGTCGCGCTGGGCCCAGTCCGCGTCGTGGAAGGCTTCCGAGATCTTCTCGAGGGGGTAGACGTGGAGACGATGCGCTCGAACGGAAAGCGGTGGAGGTTGCGCCGCAGGAAGGCGAGGGCCTCGGCGAGCGCCCACGGCGAGTAGTTCGACGTGGCGACGAGGCGCGCGCTGGCCCGCACCAGCGCGGTGGCGTCGTACGAGAAGACGTTGCCGGGCGCGATGCTGCCCACCTCGAGGTAGCAGCCGCCGCTCCGGAGCATGCGCAGGCCCTCGGGCACGACTTCCGGGTAGCCGACGAAGTCGGCGACCACGTCGGCGCCGAAGCCACCGGTGAGGTCCATCACCGCCTGCACTCGGCGCTCGGGGGTGGCGAGGTCGTCCAGCGACAGCGCGTGGTCGGCGCCGAAGGCGCGCGCCAGCGCGAGGCGCTCGACGATGCGGTCGAGGACGATGATGCGGTCGGCGCCCATGTCGCGCGCCACCGCCACCGCGTTGAGGCCGAGCCCGCCGGCGCCCTGGATGACCACGCAGTGGCCGAAGCCGAGGCCCGCGCGCGACAGGCCGTAGAGCACCTGGGACAGCGCGCAGTTGGCGGGCGTGGCGATGTCGTCGGGGACCTCGTCGGGAAGCCGGAAGATGCTGTGGTTCGGCCGGAGGTAGTAGTAGTCCCCGTACGCGTTGTTGAAGTAGGGCGGCGTGCCCGCCACGCGGTTGGCGCGCGCCTTCCGGGGACAGGCGCCCGGCTCGCCGTGCAGGCAGACCGGGCAGCGCCCGCAGGGAAAGAAGTAGCAGAACGTCACGCGGTCGCCCTCGCGCAGCGGCGCCCCCAGGGAGTCGGTGGAGACGCCGGCGCCGAGGCGCTCCACGCGCCCGCACATCTCGTGCCCGAACGTGAGGTTGGCGGGCACGGCGCCGTACACCTCCTTCATCTCGCCGCGCCAGATGTGGAGGTCGGAGCCGCAGATGCCCGCGCGCGTCAGCGTCACCAAAATGGCACCCGGCTCGGGATCCGGCACCGGGTACTCGCGCAACTCGAACTCACCGCCGTAGGCCCGCAGCACCGCCACTCGACCGTTCATCGCGCGCCCTCCCCAGAGGGACGGCTCGGCGGCCGCTCCCGCTGTCGCTGCGGAAGCGTGGCATCGGGTGCGCGTGCCGTCAAGGGTCGGAGCCGCGAGATACAGCGTGATACACTGCGCCGCATGTCCGCCACGCCGCTCCGCGCTCCCGACGGCGACAACCCGGCCACGCCTCCCTCCGACCCGCGCTTCACCAAGGTCGCGAACTGCGATCTCTGTCGCGCCGCCCGCATCACGCCCTGGTTCCACGAGGACGAGATCTGCTGGGTGGCCGAGTGCGAGATCTGCGAGACCCCGATGGTCGTGTGGCGCTATCACGGCGTGGACCCGCCCGCCGACCATCGCGAGCACATGCGCGCGCGCCTGACCGAGGTGGCCACCCGGGAGTTCGGCGAGTTCTACGTGGACGACCACATGCGCAACATCCCGGATCACTACCACGCTCACGGCCGCCCCAAGGGCGGGTTCTTCGGACGCGACGCGCGCCGCTGAGCGCCTTTCCAGCAGTCCCGCCCATATCTGGGATATCATCCCCGGTCGGGGCGCCTGTCTCTCTCGGGCCCCGGGGGAGGCAGGGGGTCGCTACAAGGAGTGACGTAAACCTTGACAATCCGTGGCGGCCGGACTGTGCCTCGCGAGCCCGGACGCTAATCGGTGCGGCTACTTGCGCGGCTGGCACCGTTCTTCCAACAGGAAGCCAGGTGAGCGTTTTTCCGACAGGACCAGCGACGTGAGCGAGCCCTCGGACCTCCAGCGGCGGATCGCCAGCCTCACGCCCGAGCGGCGCGCCATGCTCGAGCGCTGGCTGGTCGAGTCCCGACCCACCACGGGACGGGCTCCGGGCATCCCGCGCCGGCCGCCCTCGCCGACCGCGCCGCTGTCCCACGCCCAGCAGCGGCTCTGGGTGCTCCAGCAGCTCCAGCCCGAGCTGATCGCCTACAACATGCCGCGCATCTGGCGGCTGTCCGGCGCCATCGACGTGCCCGCGCTCTCCCGCACCCTCGATGCTCTCGTCGAGCGTCACGAGGTGCTGCGGACCACCTACCGCCACGGCGATCCCGAGCCGGTCCAGGTGATCGCCGAGAACGTCTCCGTGGACATGCCGGTCGTCGATCTCACCGGGCTCGACGCGGACGCCCGCGAAGCCGAGATGCTGCGGCGCCTCGCCGATGAGGCGCGCCGCCCGTTCGACCTCGCATCGCCTCCGGTGCTGCGCGCGATGCTCGTCCGCATGGGCCCGGAGGAGCACGTGCTCCTGGTGGCCAACCACCACATCTGCTCCGACGGCTGGTCGGTGGGGATCATGGTCCGGGAGATGTCCGCGCTCTACGCCGCCTTCAGCGAGGGCCGCGAGCCGTCCCTCGCGCCGCTGCCCGTCCAGTACGCGGACTACGCGGTGTGGCAGCGCGGCTGGCTGGAAGGGCCCGCCCTCCGCGATCAGCTCGGCTACTGGCGCGAACGCCTGGCCGGGGCGCCGCCCGAGCTCGAGCTGCCCGCCGATCGCCCGCGCCCGCGCGAGCAGAGCTACCGCGGGTCGCGGCAGCTCGTGACGATGCCGCCGGCGCTGGCCGCGGCGGTGCGCGCGCTGAGCCGCGCCGAGCGCGCCACGCCCTTCATGACGCTGCTCACCGCCTTCTACACGCTGCTCTTCCGGCACACCGGGCAGCCCGACCTCGTGGTGGGCACGGCCATCGCCGGGCGCACGCGGATCGAGACCGAGCCGCTGATCGGCTTCTTCGTGAACACGCTCGCGCTGCGCGGCGACTGCTCGGGCGACCCGACGTTCCGCGAGCTGCTCACCCGCGTGCGCACCGCCGCGCTCTCTGCCTACGCCAACCAGGACGTGCCGTTCGAGAAGCTCGTCCAGGAGCTCCGGCCGGAGCGGCGGCTCGATCGATCGCCGCTCGTGCAGGTGATGTTCGTCCTCCAGGACGGGACCCGTCCCGAGCTGGTGATGCCCGGCGTGACCGTCGCGCCGGTGGAGCTCCCCGCGCGGTCCGCCCAGTTCGACCTGAGCCTGTCCGTGACCGACACGCCGGCCGGGCTGTCGGTGCGCGGGGAGTACAGCTCGGACCTCTTCGACGCGTCCACGGTGGCGCGCTTCCTCGGCCACTACCAGCGCGTGCTCGAAGGCGCGGTGGCCGACCCCGCGCGGCGGATCTCCGCCATCCCGATCCTCTCCGCGCCGGAGCGCGGGCAGGCGCTCGTGGAGTGGAACGCGCCCCGGCCGGGAGCGGGCGCCGTGTCCTGCCTGCACGCGCTGTTCGAGGCGCAGGCGGCCCGGCGCCCGGAGGCCGTGGCGGTGTCGCTCGGCGCCGAGCGCCTCACCTACGGCGACCTGAACGCGCGGGCGAACCGGCTCGCGAGCTTCCTGCGCCGGGCCGGCGTGGGGCCGGACGTGCTCGTCGGCATCTGCCTCGAGCCCTCGCTGGATCTGATCGTCGGCCTGCTCGCCATCCTCAAGGCGGGAGGCGCGTACCTGCCGCTCGACCCCGCGTACCCGGCGGACCGCCTCGCCTTCATGATGGACGACGCGCGGATCGCCGCGCTCCTGACCGAGCGCCGCCACGTGGACCGTCTGCCGCCCGGCCGGGCGCCCGTCATCTGCATGGACGACGGGCTCGACGCGACGGAGAGCGACGCCGACCCGAAGGTCGAGGTCGATCCGCAGAACCTCGCCTACGTCATCTACACGTCCGGCTCGTCGGGCCGCCCCAAGGGCACGCTCATCACGCATGCGAACGTGTCGCGGCTGCTCGACGCCACGCGGCACTGGTTCGAGTTCGGCGAGGGCGACGTGTGGACGCTGTTCCACTCCTACGCGTTCGACTTCTCGGTGTGGGAGATGTGGGGAGCCCTCGCCTACGGCGGGCGGCTGGTCGTGGTGCCGTACATGACGAGCCGGTCGCCGGCGGAGTTCCACGCGCTGCTGCGGGCGGAGGGCGTCACCGTGCTGAACCAGACGCCGTCCGCGTTCCGCCAGCTGATCGCCGCGGACGGCGAGGCCGGGCCGGGCGGCCGCGGTCTCGCGCTCCGCGCCGTCGTCTTCGGCGGCGAGGCGCTCCCGCTCGAGAGCCTGATGCCGTGGGTGGAGCGACACGGTGACCGGGCCCCGCGCCTCATCAACATGTACGGGATCACCGAGACCACGGTGCACGTGACGTATCGGCCGCTCTCCGCCGACGAGATCCGCCGCGCCGGGGGAAGCGTGATCGGCGCCCCGATCCCCGACCTGCAGCTCTACGTGCTCGACCGCGCCATGGAGCCGGTGCCCATCGGCGTCGCGGGCGAGCTCTACGTCGGCGGCGCCGGGCTGGCCCGCGGGTACCTGGACCGTCCCGACCTCAGCGCGGAGCGGTTCCTGCCCGATCCGTTCGCCGGCGAGCCCGGGCGCCGGCTGTACCGCACGGGCGACCTCGCGCGCCGGCTCGCCGACGGCGACCTGGAATACCTCGGCCGCGCCGACCACCAGGTGAAGCTGCGCGGCTATCGCATCGAGCTGGGCGAGATCGAGGCGGCGCTCCGCGGGCTGCCGGGCGTGACCGACGTGGCCGTGGACCTCCGCCAGGCCGGATCGGGCGACGCCCGGCTCGTGGCCTACGTGGTGTTCGCGGGCGCCCGCCTGGCCCCCGCGGAGATGCGCGCCGTCCTCCGCCAGGAGCTGCCCGAGTACATGGTGCCCGCCGCGTTCGTGCCGCTCGCCGCGCTGCCCCTCACGCCCATGGGCAAGCTCGATCGGCGCGCGCTGCCCGCGCCCGACGAGGCCGCGCTCGAGCCGGCGGACCCGGCTGCTCCCATCGACGATCCGCTGGTCCGCGAGCTCGCGGTGATCTGGGCCCGCGTGCTGGGCGTGCCCGCCGTGGGAGCGCGCGACAACTTCTTCGACCTCGGCGGGCACTCGCTCCTTGCCGTGCGCCTCATGGCGGAGGTGGAGCGGCGCTGGCGCCAGCGCCTGCCCCTCGTCGCCCTGTTCCGCGCGCCCACCGTCACGGACATGGCGGCGCTGCTCCGCGGCGACGGCGGGGCCGCGCTCGCCTCCACGCTGGTGGCGATCCAGCCCGCGGGCCACCTGCCGCCGCTCTTCTGCGTGCCCGAGCACACTGGCACCGTGCTCTGCTTCGAGCAGCTCGCGCGGCACCTGGCCCCCGACCAGCCGGTGTATGGGCTCGAGCCGCTCGGGCTCGACGGGCAGCGGGCCCCCCAGACGCGCATCGAGGACATGGCGACGCATTACCTGGAGCACGTCCGGGCCGTCCAGCCCGCGGGCCCGTACTTCCTTGCTGGCTACTGCTTCGGCGGACTAGTAGCCTTCGAGATGGCGCAGCAGCTCCACGCGCGCGGTGAGGCGGTGGCGCTGCTCGCCGTGTTCAACACCTATGGGCCCGAACGTCGAGCCTCGGTCGCCGGGCTGTCGCCGTTCCGCCGCTTCGCGGTGCGGAGCGCGCGGCGGATGCACGTCGAGCGCGAGAACATGCGCGTGCTGACGCTCGGCGAGAAGCTCCGCTACCTGCTCGCCCAAACGTCCCGCGTGCACACGCGGCTCCGCGCGCGCCTGGACCGTGCCCGCGCCCGCCAGGCCGACCTGGCCCCGCACCTCACGCAGGTGGTCGCCGCGCACGACGAGGCGTTTCGCGCGTACACGCCGCGCCCGTACACCGGCAACCTCACGCTGTTCTGGTCGCAGCACCGCTTCGCGCGCTCGTTCGTGGACCCGTCGTTCGGCTGGCGACGAACGATCACCGGAAAGCTCGACATCCACCTCATCCCGGCTCGCACCGGCTCGGTGATCCAGGACGCGGAGGCCGTGCCTCTGGCCGCGGCGGAGCTCCGGCAGATCGTCCAGCGGATCACGATGGCGGGGGGGTAGCTCGGGGCGCCATGGCGCAAGGGCCTGAGCGGTCGCCCCTGTCGTTCCAGCAGCAACGCCTGTGGCTCCTGCATCAGCTCGAGCCGGGCCTCACGGCGTACAACGTCCCCTCGGCGGTGGAGCTGGAGGGCGAGCCTCGACGCCGACGCCCTCGGGCGCGCGCTGTCCGCCCTCGTCGAGCGTCACGCCGTCCTGCGGACGACGTACGTCGCCGGCGACCTCGAGCCCGTCCAGGTCGTGGGCCCGCCCCGCCCCGTGGCGCTTCCCGTCGTGGACCTGTCGGCGGCGCCCGAGACGCGCCTCGACGCGGAGGTGACCGATCGCCTCGTGGCCGAGGCGCGGCGCCCGTTCGACTTGACGCGCGACGTGATGCTCCGCGCGCTGCTCCTCCGGCTGTCCGCCACCCGGCACGTGCTCTGCCTCGTCACCCATCACATCGCCTCCGACGGCTGGTCACGGATCGTGCGCACGCGCGAACTGGCCGCGCTCTATGGTGCCTTCCGCGCCGGCGCCGCCCCCGACCTGCCGCCGCTGCCCATGCAGTACGTGGACTACGCCGTCGACCAGCGCCAGCGCCTGGCTGGCGAGGCGCTCTCGGCCGAGGTCGAGTATTGGCGCGCCACGCTGGAGGGCGGAGGACCGGGAACCGAGCTGCCGACCGACTGGCCGCGGCCGCCGGCCCAGAGCTACCGCGGCGCGCTCGTCCTCGGGCTGCTGCCCCGCCGGCTTGCCGACGCGCTCCGCGCCCTCGGCCGGGCCGAGCGCGCCACGCCGTTCATGGCGCTGCTCGCCGGGTTTCAGGCGCTCCTGTGCCGCTACACCGCCCGCGACGACGCCGTCGTCGGCACGGTGATCGCCGGACGCACGCGCCCCGAGTTCGAGCCGCTCATCGGCTTTTTCGCCAACACCCTCGTGCTGCGCACCGACCTCTCCGGCCGGCCCACGTTTCGCGAGGCGATCCGCCGCGTGCGCGAGGGGGCGCTCGACGCCTACGAGCACCAGGACGTGCCGTTCGAGAAGCTGGTGCAGGAGCTCCGGCCGGAGCGGAGCCTCGCCCGCCATCCGCTCTTCCAGCTGATGTTCGTCCACCAGCGGCCGGGCACGGCCGCCTTCGAGCTGCCCGGGCTGGCCGCGCGCCCGGTGACGGTCGACGCGGGGACGTGCCACTTCGACCTGAGCCTGCACGCGACCGACACGCCCGAGGGCGTGGCCTTGCGCGCGGAGTACGCGACGGATCTCTTCCACGGTGCCTCCATCGAGGGTCTCCTCCGCCACTACCAGACGCTGCTCGCGGCGGCGGTCGCCGCGCCGGACCGGCCGCTGGCCGCGCTTCCGCTGCTGGACGAGGAGGGCCGCCGGCGTGCCGTCGTCGCGTGGAATGCGCCGCCGGCAGGCGAGGACCTGCGGCCGGCGCCGGAGGCATCGACGCTGCACGGGCTCTTCGAGGCCCAGGCCTCCCGCACGCCCGATCGGGTCGCGGTGGCGTGCGAGGGGCATGAGCTCACCTACGCCGAGCTGGACCGGCGCGCCAACCGCCTCGCCCACCGGCTGCGCGGGATGGGGGTGACATCGGGGTCGCGGGTCGGGCTCTGCGCGGACCGCTCGATCGAGATGGTCGTCGGCCTCCTCGGCGTTCTCAAGGCGGGCGCCGCCTTTGTGCCGATCGATCCCGACACACCCGAGCGCCGCGTGGAGTTCGTGATCGAGGACGCCCGGCCCGAGATGCTGCTCGTCGATCCGGCGGCCGGCCCGCGGCTGCCCGCCGCCGCGCGTGCTCTCGCCGTCTCTCTCGACGAGGACCCGGCGGGCGCCGACGGCCGGACGCCGCCGGCGGTGGCCGGGGAGCCCGGCGCGCTCGCCTACGTCCTCTACACCTCAGGCTCCACCGGCCGGCCCAAGGGCGTGCTCGTCGAGCACCGCCAGCTCCTCGCCTACGCCTGCGCGGTCGTCGCGCGCTTCGGTCTGGCGGACGGCGGCCGCTTTGCGATGGTGCAGCCGCTGACCGTCGACTCCTGCCAGACCGTGATCTTCCCCGCGCTGGGCTGCGGCGGGACGCTGCACCTCGTGGGCCGCGAGCGCGCGCTCGACGACGCGGCGCTCGCCGAGTACATGCGGACGCAGCGTATCGACTATCTCAAGATCGCCCCCTCGCACCTCGCCGCCCTCGTCGCCGGCTCCACCGACCCCGCCGGCCTCTTGCCCGCGCGCGGGCTGTTCCTTGGAGGCGAGGCGTTGCACTGGGGCCTCGTCGAGCGCCTGCAGGCGCTGGCGCCGCGCTGCGCGATGTGGAACCACTACGGCCCGACGGAGACGACGGTCGGAGTGCTCGCGTATCGGATCGACGAATCGGGCCACCGGGGCCGAACGCTTTCGGTGCCGCTCGGGCGGCCGCTCGGACATGCCCGCATCTACGTGCTCGACCGCTTCGGCCATCCCCAGCCCGCGGGCGTGCCGGGCGAGATCCACGTCGGGGGCCCGGCCGTGGCGCGCGGCTATCTCGCGGGCCCCGACCTCACCGCCGCGCAGTTCGTGCCAGACACGCTCAGCGGCGGCACGGGGGAGCGCCTGTACCGCACCGGCGACCAGGCCCGGTACCTGGCCGACGGGGCCGTGGAGTTCTTGGGACGAATCGATGAGCAGGCGAAGATCCGCGGTCTCCGCATCGAGCCCGGGGAGGTCGAGGCGGCGCTCGGCGAGCATCCCGGCGTGGCCGAGCGCGTCGTGGTCGTGCGCGCGGACCCGGCGGGGGAGCCCGCGCTGGTCGCCTACGTCGTCGCACGGCCGGGACACGTCCTCGCCGCGCCCGAGGTGCGGGCGTTCCTCGCCGAGCGGCTGCCCGCCCCGATGATCCCGACGGCGATCGTGTCGCTCGACGCGCTGCCCCGGTTGGCGCACGGCAAGCTCGACCGGCAGGGGCTGCCCGCGCCCTCGCTCGTGACGGTGCGGGAGGCCGCCGGCGAGCCGCCACGCACGGAGCCCGAGCGAGTGATCGCGGCCATCTGGGCGGAGCTGCTCGGGTTCGCCGCGGTGGGCCGCGACGACGACTTCTTCGGCCTGGGTGGGCACTCGCTCCTCGGCGTGCGCCTGATCTCCCGCCTGCGCGCGACCTTCGGAATGCCCGTGCCGTTCCGGCTGCTCTTCGAGGCGCCCACCGTGGCGGGCATGGCCGCCTGGGTGGCGGCCCGCGGCGATGCCGACGACCTCGCCGACCTGGAAGCGCTCTCCGAGGAGGAGGCGGAGGCGGCGCTCGCGCGCGAGCTGGACCGCCGCCGAACGGATCGACCCGCCACCGATGGCTGATCGCGCCTCTCGTATCGCCGGGCTGTCGCCGGCCAAGCAGGCCCTCCTTGCCCTGCGTCGCCAGGCCGAGGGGCGGGCCGCGCGCATCCCGCGCGCGCCCCGACGCGACGCGGACCCGCTGTCGTTCGCGCAGGAACGCTTCTGGTTCCTGCACCAGCTCGACGCCGCCGCCCCGAACCTCAACCTGTTGCGGGCCTACCGTCTCTCGGGTCCGCTCGACGCGGCGGCCCTCGAGCGCGCCGTCGCCGGGTGATCGCGCGCCACGACGTGCTGCGCGCGACGATCGCGCTCGACGCCGACGCCCGGCCCGTCCAGGTGCGCGACGGCGCCGCGCCGGTCCTCGAGACGGTGGACCTCACTCACGTGCCCCCCGCCGAGCGCGGCGAGGCGGCCCGCCGGCACGTCGACGAGGTCGGCCGGACCCCGTACGACCTCGCCCGCGGGCCGCTGGTCAGGGCCCGGCTCGTGCGGCTGTCCGCGGAGGACCATCTCTTCGTCATGTCGCTGCATCACATCGTGGGTGACGCCTGGTCGTTCTCGGTGCTGATGGGCGACGTCACCGCGGCCTACGCCGCGATCCTCGCGGGGCGGCCGGGGCTGGCCGAGCTGCCCATCCAGTACGCGGACTTCGCCGCCTGGCAGCAGGACGTGGTCGCCAGCGGCCAGCTGGATGGCGAGCTGGCGTACTGGCGCGGCAAGCTGAGCGGCGCCCGGGAGGCCCGGATGGCCGCGGACTGGCCGTACCCGGCCGTGCGCACCCACGCGGGCGCCCGCGAGCGGCTGCGCCTGCCCCCGCCCGTCGCCGACGCGCTGCTCGCGCTCGGCCGGAGCGAGGGGCGAGCCCGTTCATGGTCCTCCTCGCCGGCCTCGCCACCCTGCTCCATCGCCAGAGCGGGGAGGAGGACGTGTCCATCGGCTCGCCGATCGCGGTGCGGAACCGGATCGAGCTCGAGCCCCTCGTGGGCTGCCTGCTCAACACGCTCGTGCTCCGCATGGACCTGTCGGGCGCGCCGACGTTCCGCGAGCTGCTCCGCCGGGCCCGCGCGACCGCGCTCGAGGCCTACGAGCACCAGGAGGTGCCCATCGAGCGCCTGCTCGCCGAGCTCCGGCCGATGCGGCTCGGCAGTCGCGCGCCGCTGTTTCAGGTGATGCTCAACATGCACGACGTGTCGCACGCGTTCGCCCTGGAAGGCGTGCGCGTGGAAGAGGTGCGCCCGGACCGGCGCGGGGCCTTCTTCGACATGACCGTCTACTTCCGCCGGGACGACGAGGGCGCGCTCGGCCTCATCCTCGCGTACAGCCGCGACCTCTACGAGGCCCCGCGGGCGCGCGACGTCCTGGCCCAGCTCGGCGGGCTCCTCGAGCACGCCGCCCGCGATCCCGATCGCCGGCTCGCCGGCTTCTCGCTGCTCACGGAAGGGGCGCGCGCCGCCCTGCCCGACCCTCGGCTGCCGCTGGATGCGAGCTGGAAGGGGGCCGTGCACGAGGGATTCGCGGCGCAGGCCCGGCGCCATCCCGACCGCCTCGCTGTCCAGGACGACGCCGGCGCATGGACCTACGGAGAGCTCGACGCCCATAGCAGCCGGATCGCCCACCACCTCCGCGCGGGTGGGGTCGGATCCGAGGAGGTCGTGCTGATCTACGCCCGCCGCAGCGCCCCGCTCGTGGCCGCCATGCTGGGCGTGCTGCGGGCGGGGGCGGCGTTCAGCATCCTGGACCCAGCGCATCCCGAGCGCCGGCTCCTCGAGTGCGCGCGGCAGGCGCGCCCGCGCGGCTGGATCGAGATCGACGGCGCGCCACCGCCGCCGGCCGAGCTGGCGGCGTTCGCCGAGGCCGTGCCGTGCCGCTGCCGACTCGGCCCCGGGCTCGCGGCGGTCACCGCCTCGGGCGCACCGCTGTCCGCCCATCCCGCGTGGGCGCCGGACGTGGTGGTCGGGCCGGACAGCCTGGCCTGTGTCACGTTCACGTCGGGGTCCACCGGGCAGCCAAAGGGCGTGCTCGGTCTCCACGGCTCGCTCTCCCATTTCCTTCCGTGGCAGGCCGAGGCCTTCGGTCTCGTCGAGACGGACCGCTTCAGCATGCTGTCCGGGCTCGCCCACGACCCGATCCAGCGCGACGTGTTCACGCCGCTCTGGGTCGGCGCATCGATCGTGGTCCCCGACCCCGACCGCATGATGGAGCCGGGCTGGCTCGCCGACTGGGCGGCGGAGAGCGCGATCAGCGTGCTACAGCTCACGCCCGCCATGCTCCAGGTGCTCGCCGAGACCGCGGCGCCGGGGCGGCTCGCCGGCCTCCGGCTGGCGTTCACCGTGGGTGACGTCCTGACCCGCCACGACGTGGCGCGGTTGCGCGAGGTGGCGCCGCGGGTCACCCACGTCAACTACTACGGGGCCACCGAGACCCAGCGGGCGCTCGGGCATCACGTTGTCCCCGCCGACGACGCGTCCGGGCCCGACGTGCTGCCGCTCGGGCGTGGGCTGCCGGACGCCCAGCTCCTGGTCGCTCAACCGCACGGGCGCGCTGGCCAGCGTGGGCGAGCTGGGCGAGATCCACGTGCGGAGTCCGCATCTGGCCCGCGGCTACCTCGACGACGATGCGCTCACGCGCGATCGCTTCCTGGTCAACCCTTTCACCGGCGACCGGGACGACCGCCTGTACCGGACAGGGGACCTCGGACGCTACCGCGCCGACGGCGTCGTGCAGTTCGCGGGGCGCGTGGACAGCCAGGTCAAGGTGCGGGGCTTCCGCGTGGAGCTGGGCGAGGTCGAGGCCGCGCTACGCGCGCACCCCGACGTTGGCGACGCCGTGGTCGTGCCGTGCCAGGACCAGCCGGGTGAGGTTCGCCTGGTGGCCTATCTCACCGCCGGCACGGACGTTCCTCACGCCGTCCGCGCTCCAGCGCTTCGTCGGCGAACGGCTGCCCGCCTTCATGGTCCCCGCGCAGTTCGTCAGGCTCCAGGCCATGCCGCTGACGCCGAACGGCAAGGTGGACCGCGCCGCGCTGCCCGCGCCCTCCCGCTCCTGGCTCGAGACCGGCGAGCCGTTCGTGGCCCCGCGTGACGAGCTGGAGGCGGGCCTCGCCGGTATCTGGGCGAGCGTCCTCGGCGTGGACCGCGTCGGGGTGACGCAGAGCTTCTTCGATCTGGGTCGGGCATTCCCTCACCGCCGTGCGCCTTGCCGCGCGGGTCGAGCGGGAGCTCGGGCATCGTCTCGACCTCGCGAGCCTGTTCCAGGCGCCTACCGTGGAGCAGCAGGCCGCGCTCCTGCGCGGCGAGGTCGGGTCGCGCCGCCGCGGCGCGCTCGTCGCCATCCAGCCGCGCGGGTCCGACCCGCCGCTCTACTGCGTGCCGGGCCACGCGGGAACCGTGCTCTGCTTCGAGGAGCTTGCCCGCCGCCTGGCGCCTGACCAGCCGCTGTACGGGCTCGAGCCGCGCGGACTCGGCGACGGCCTGGCGCCGCGCGCGCGCGTGGAGGACACCGCCGCCGACTACGTCCGCGAGCTGCGCGCGTTCCAGCCGCGCGGTCCGTACTTCGTGGCCGGCTTCTGCTTCGGCGGGCTGGTGGCGTTCGAGATGGCCCACCAGCTCCTGGCCGTCGGCGAGCAGGTGGCGCTGCTTGCGCTGTTCGACGCGAGGGGACGGGGCGTCGCGTCCGCCAGCCGCGGGCACCTCGTCGAGCGTGCCCTGGGACGCGCAGGACGCCGGATCGTCGTGGAGCACGCCAACCTTCGGCGGCTCCCCATGCGATCCCGGCTCGCCTACTTCCAGGCCCAGGGCCACCGGATCCTCGGCCGGATGAGGATGCGTCTGCACCGGCCCGGCGTGGCCGCCGACGTCGACGCCGGGATCGCCACGCTGGCTCGAGCACAGGCGGCGGCGGCGCGCGCGTACACCGCCCGACCGTATCCCGCGCCCGTCGTGCTCTTCATGGCCCAGCGGCCCTACACAACCCACTACGTGGACCCGCACTTCGGCTGGAGAGACCTGGTCACCGGCCGCCTGGACGTGCGGCTGGTCCCGATCGGGGAGGGTACGGTCATTCAGCACCCGGAGGGAGCGCGCGTCGTCGCGGCCGATCTGGCCGAGCGGATCCGTCAGGCGTCGACGGCCGTCTGACCGCCGCTAATGATCCTCGCAGAATACGGTAACCGCCACGGGCCTCTACAATCCCACCGCTCGGCATTAGTCTGATGCGCGGGGCTCACTAGACGGCTCCCGTCCAAACGGGAAAACACTTCCCATCCAGGTCAAGACCGTGGACACTCGTGTGGAGGCCGCCGGTCGAGCCTTCCAGCCAGGTCCCTGAATCTAGAGGCAAAGGTCGGTTGGCATCGGATTTCCATGCGCTCAGGCGGACGGAGACCGATGAGCCATGTCGAAACCCCATGTCAGGTGAGCGAGCCGAGGGCAGCACGGGGCCGGGGCTGCCAACGGCCGATCCCGGGGTCGAGCTGTGGGATGTCGACCACTCGATCGCGGACGCCGTGGCTCATCGTGCCGCGCTCGGTCCTGACACGGTGGCGATCGGCGGCCCCGACGGACCGCGGCTGACGTTCGGGGCGCTGGCTCGCGAGATCGATGGCCTCCGCCTGACGCTCCGACGACTCGGCATCGGTCCTGGCGATCGGATCGCCATCGTCCTTCCGCCCGGCCCCGAGCTCGCAGTCGCCCTGACGGGCGTGGCGTGCGCGGCCGTCGCCGCGCCGCTCGATCCATCGCTTCGTTCCCCCGAGTATCGCGGCCGGTTCGAGCATCTGAGGCCGAAAGCGATCCTGGTGTCCGCGGCGACGGGCGAAGCCGCGCCGGCGGTCGCCGCGGCCGAGGGTGTACCGCTCATCGTGATGACGGAAGGCCTCGCGAGCGGCCAGCTCGCGCTTCGCCCGGCGGGCGCTCCGATCCGCGCCGAGACGGAGGGCGGCGCGGCTGGTCCGAGCCTCACCGGAGTGATGCTCGCGAACGTCGGGCACCACATCGCGCCCGAAGCTCGTCCACCTCACGCACGCCAACCTCCTGACCTCGGCGCGTTCGATGGCCGAGTCGCTCGGCCTCGACGCTTCCGATCACTGCCTGGACATGATGCCGCTGCACCACGTCCATGGGCTCATGGCGCTGCTGTCCTCGCTGGTCGCCGGATCACGCGTGAGTGTCACGCCCGGGTTCGACGCCGCCCGGGTGCTCGACTGGCTTCAGGAGCTCGCGCCGACCTGGTACACGGCGGCGCCGCCCATCCATCGGGCCATCGCGGCCCAGCTCCGCCAGCAGCCCCGAGCCCTCCGGGGCGCGCGGTTGCGCTTCGTCCGGTCGTCGTCGGCAGCCCTGCCGCGCGACGTCGCTCTCGAGCTCGAGGACATCCTCGGGGTGCCCGTGCTGGAGGCGTACGGCATGACGGAGGCGGCGCACCAGATCGCCAGCAATCCCCTTCCGCCGGGACAGCGCAAGGCAGGATCGGTGGGCCTTCCCACGGGCACGGACGTGATGATCGCCGGGGCCGACGGGGCGCCGCTGCCACGGGGGGCCGTCGGCCAGATCGCCATCCGCGGAGGCGGCGTGACGGCGGGCTACGTCGACGGCGCCGAGGACGAGGTCGCCGTGTTCCGGGACGGCTGGTTTCTCACCGGGGACCTCGGGTGGCAGGACGCCGAGGGCTATCTCTTCGTCACGGGCCGGGTAAAGGAGATGGTCAATCGCGGTGGCGAGAAGGTCGCCCCCGCCGAGGTCGAGGAAGCCCTGTGTGAACACCCCGCGGTCATGGAGGCGGCGGCCTTCCCCGTCCCGCATCACACCCTCGGCGAGACCGTGGGCGCCGCGGTGGTCCTCCGCCCCGACGACGCGTCCGAACCCGGGCCGCAGGATCTCCGCGTCTTCGTCGCCGCGCGACTGGCCGACTTCAAGGTGCCGAGCCACGTGTGGATCGTCGACGAGATCCCGCGGACGTCGACGGGTAAACCGCGCCGCGCCGTGCTCGCCGCGCGCCTCGGAGCGGAGCGGCGCCCGGACAGCTCGGGGCTCGACGCGGCACGCCCCAACGACGCGCCGCGGTCGCGCGCCGAGGACGTGGTGGCCGCCGTGTGGGGCGAGGTCCTCGAGTGCGACGGGATCGGTCGCAGCGCGAATCTCTTCGACCTCGGTGGCGACTCGATCCACGCGGGCATGATCGCGTCGCGCCTCGCGGTCGCCCTCGGGGTGCGCGTCTCGATCTCCGAGGTCCTGACGGCGTCGACCGTCGTCCTTCTCGCGCAGCTCATCGAGGACCGGCTGCCGGACCTCGGTGCCGTCACCGGGCCGCTCGTGGTCCGCGCGGACCGCGCGCCGGGGACCCGCTGTCCTCTCTCACTGGCGCAGGAGCCCGTGTGGATGCTCCAGCAGGTGGAGCCGGGGCTGGTCGCCTACAACGTCCCGCGTGCCATCCGGTTGCGCGGCGACCTCGACGTGGCGGCCATGCGCGGCGCGCTCGACGCCCTGGTCGTCCGGCACGAGGCGCTTCGAACGACCTTCCACGCGAATGGCGCCGAGCCGGTGCAGGTGATCGAAGCGGCCAGACGGCTCCCGCTGCCAGTGGTCGACCTCGGCGACCTCGAGGAGGCGCCGCGGGCGTTGCAGCTCCCGGCGCTAATGGCTGCGGAGGCGCGCCGGCCGTTCGACCTGACCGTCGATCCCATGCTTCGCCCGCTGCTCCTCCGGCTCGCTGCGGACGATCACGTGCTGCTCATGACGATCCACCATCTGGCCTGCGACGGCTGGTCGGCCGGCGTGCTGACGCGCGACCTGTCGGCGCTCTACGGTGCCGTCCTCGAGGGCCGGCCCGCTGGCCTGCCCGAGCTTTCCATCCAGCCCGCCGACTTCGATCGCTGGCAGCGGGAGCGGCTCCACGGCGGCCTGCTGGAGGCGCAGCTCCCGTACTGGCGGGCGAAGCTCGTCGGGGCGCCGCCCGCCCTCGACCTGTCGATCGCGCGTGCCCGCCCGCCGGTTCAGAGCTTCCGGGGGGCGCGACGGGCCGTCACCGTGCCGCGCCGGCTCGTCGATGCGCTCAGGGGGCTGGGCCAGGGCGAGGAAGCGACGCTGTTCATGACGCTGCTCGCCGCCTTCAAGGTGCTGCTATCGCGATACAGCGGACAGGAGGATGTCGTGGTCGGCACGGCCACGGCTGGCCGCGTCCTCGTGGAGACGGAGCCCCTGATCGGGCTCTTCGCGGACACCCTGGCCCTGCGCACCGACCTCTCCGGGGATCCGACGTTTCGGGAGCTCCTCGGCCGGGTGCGGGAGACGTGCCTGGGCGCCTACGCGCGCCAGAGCGTTCCGTTCGGGAAACTCCTGGAGGCGCTGCGGCCGCCGCGCGATCCTGCCCGCTCCCCGCTCTACCAGACGATGCTCGTCCTGCAGAACGCGCCCCAGCGCGTCCCCGCCATGCCGGGGCTCAGCGTGAGCGCGCAGCCCGTCAACGTCGGAGCCGCGAAGCTGGACCTGGTTCTCGACCTTCAGGAGGGCGACGACGGGCTCCACGGCACCATCGAGTACTGCACGGACCTGTTCGACCCTGCGGCGATCACCCGGCTCGCCGGCCACCTCGAGGTCCTCCTGACGGGCATCGTGGCGGACCCGGACAGCCGGATCTCGGCCCTGCCGCTGCTGACCGAGGGCGAATGGACGCAGGTCGCGGTGGAATGGAACGGGACCGCGCCCGCCGCCGCCAGCGGCCCCTGTCTCCACGAGCTCTTCGAGAGCCAGGTCGACCTCACCCCCCATGCCGTCGCGCTGCTCGAGGCGGGGAGTCCGACGACCTACGCCGAGCTGGATCGCCGGGCCAACCAGATCGCGCACGCGCTGTCGCGCGGCGGCGTCGGTGCGGAGTCCCGCGTGGGGGTGCTCCTCGACCGCGGCGTCGAGGCGGTGGTCGCGATGCTGGCGACCCTGAAGGCGGGCGGCGCCTACGTGCCGATGGATCCGACCTATCCGCCCGAGCGGCTGGCGCTGATGCTGTCCGATGCTCGGCCCGACGTCGTGGTCACCCGGCGGTGCTGGCGGCCGCTGCTCTCGGCGGATCGGCCGCCCGTGCTTTGCCTGGACGGCGACGCCGCGCGGATCGGCCAGGAGCCGTCGAGCCGGCTTCAGACCGTGGTCAGCGACGAGCTGCCCGCCTACGTGATCTACACGTCCGGGTCGACGGGGCGGCCGAAGGGCGTCGTCGGGCAGCATCGGGGCATGACGAGCCTTCTCCGGCACCTGGGGGAGGCCTACCCGTTCGAGCCTGGCGAGGTCCTCTGCCAGAAGACGGCGCTGAGCTTCGTCGATTCCGTGTGGGAGGTGTTCTGGCCGCTTCTGCGGGGGGTGCCGAGCGAGATCCTTCCGGAGGGCGACGTCCGAGAGCCGGTTCGGCTCGTCGAGCGGCTGGCCGCCGCGAGAGTCACGCGCATCGTGCTGGTGCCCTCGCTGCTCTCCATCCTGCTCGATGAGGTCGAGGACCTTGCGGGACGCCTGCCGCGGTTGATGCTCTGGATGGTGGGGGGCGAAGAGCTCTCGCGCGACCTCGCCGCCCGCTTCGTCGCGGCGATGCCGGGCCGGTGCCTCGTGAACCAGTACGGGGCCTCGGAGGCCTCCGCGGTGAGTGCGCTCTGGGAGGTGGCGTCGCCCCTTCCCGAGGGCCGCGTCCCCATCGGCCGCCCGACACGCGGCACCCGCACGTACGTCCTCGACCGGGGCGGACAGCTCGTGCCGGTGGGCGTGGAGGGCGAGCTGCACGTCGGGGGCGTGGGCCTCGCGCGCGGGTACTGGGCGCAGCCAGGGCTGACGGCCGAGCGGTTCGTTCCCGATCGGGTGAGCGGGGTGCCGGGTGCGCGTCTCTATCGCATGGGCGATCGGGCGCGATACCGCGCGGACGGGGCGATCGAGTACCTCGGACGCCAGGACCAGCAGGTGAAGGTGCGCGGCTACCGGATCGAGCTGGGGGAGATCGACGCCGCGCTGCGCAGACACGCCGGGGTGCGCGAGGCGGCCACCGTCGTTCGCGCGGGTGCCGCCGGTGGCGCCCGGCTGGTCGCTCACGTCGCGTGGGACGGTCCGCGTGGGTCGGTGGCGGAGCTGCGCGCCGGACTTCAGCGGGCCTTGCCCGCCTACATGCTGCCCGCGGCCATCGTGGAGGTGGACGCGCTGCCTCTCACGCCGAGCGGCAAGGTGGACCGGCGCGCGCTGCCGGAGCCGGCGACCGTGATCGAGCAGTCAGGGGAGTTCGTCCCACCCGATACCGCCGTCGAACGCCGCATCGCCGGGATCTGGGAGGAGCTGCTCGAGGTCCGTCCGGTCGGCCGGACCGACAACTTCTTCGAGCTCGGGGGGCATTCCATCGTCGCCGTGCGCCTGATCAGCCGGTTGCGTGAGGTGTTCGGGATCTCGCTACGGCTGCGGACCGTCTTCGACGGGCCGACGGTGGGGGAGCTCGCCGCCCACGTCCCCGGGGGACAGGCACCCTCCGGAGGCGAGTCCCGCGCGTAGTGACCCTCGAAGAATGCGGTAACCGCCACGGGCCTCTACAGTCCCACCGCTCGGCGTTAGTCTGATGCGCGGGGCTCATTAGTCGCGCCCGTGTGGGTCCTCCCCGCCGACGAGGTCCACGTCTGGAAGGCTGATCTCGAGCCTTCCGCCGCGCAGGTGCAGTGCTTCGTCGAGATCCTCAGCCCCGACGAGCGCGCGCGCGCCGCGCGCTTCCACTTCGCGAGGGACCGTGACCGGTGGACGGTGGCCCGGGGCCAGCTGCGCGCGCTGCTCGCCCGGTACCTGGGGGGGCTGCCCGACCAGTTCCGGTTCTCGCTCGGTCCGCACGGAAAGCCCGCCCTCGCGGCGCCCGCTGGCACGCATCTCAGGTTCAACCTTTCCCATTCGGCCGGGCTCGCCCTCTACGCGGTCGCGCGAGGGCGCGAGGTCGGCGTGGACGTGGAGGCGCTGCGTCCCGACTTCGCCACCGACGAGATCGCCGAGCGCTTCTTCTCGCCGACGGAGCGCCGGGCCCTGCGCGCGGTGCCGCCCGAGCGTCGCTGCGAGGCGTTCTTCGCGTGCTGGACGCGGAAGGAGGCGTACATCAAGGCGCGTGGGCTCGGGCTGGCGATCCCGCTCGACGCCTTCGACGTGTCGCTGGCTCCGGACGAGCCGGCCGCCCTCCTCGCCACGCGCGACGAGCCCGGGGAGTCCGTGCGCTGGTCGCTCGAGGCGCTCGCTCCCGGTCCCGGCTTCGCCGGCGCCGTCGTGGCCGAGGGGCACGGGTGGCGCGTGTCCTGCCTCGGGGAGCTCGGGGATGACAACGGGTAGAGGACGTTCTGTGCGCGGGACGGGGAGCGTGATCGATCCACGGCGGGCTGGTACACTCGATCGCATGACGAAGACGCTCGTGGGCGTGCTCGCCGGTCTCGCCCTCGCCTCGTCGATTGGGCTTCCTGCCGCCGAGGTCGCGGCCCAGCACTTCGGGCAGCGGCAGGAGGACCACCTGTTCCGGATCGTGTCCACGCCCGGGCAAGGACGGGGGGGCCGGCCCATCGTCGGCGGGTACGTCTACAACGACTACGGCAGCGTTGCCGCGGGCGTGCGCGTGGTGGTCGAGCAGCTCGATGCCGCGGGCCAGGTGACGACGTCCAACGGCACGTTCGTGGGCACGGTGCCCAACATGAGTCGGACCTACTTCGAGGTTCCGTTGACGTTGGCGCCCGGCACGTACCGCGTCCGCATCACCGCCTACGAGTGGGTCCAGAGCGGGGGCGACTTCAATTAACTCTCGGAGGGGGCTGCGCCCCCCTTCCGACGGTCGTCGCGCGCCTGACGGCGCGCTCCTCCCTGCCTCCCCCCAACGACAGGTTGCGCGGGCGAAGCCCGCGCTCGAACGGCGTCCCTCCTGCGCTTGTCGTGCGCGCTTGCGGGGAAGCGTCAGTCCTGGTCGAGCAGCATCCGGCGGTAGGCTTCGGCGGCGGCGATCTTCTTCTTCGCGCCCTGCTCCCGGGCCCACATCGTGATCATCTCCGTCGGGTCCCACGTGCCCATCTGGCTCCGGTGCGCCTTGAGCGCGGCGAGCTTCACGTCGAGCACCTCCCCGATGTCGATGAACGTGTCGGGCCGCTCGGACCCGTGGATGTAGACCTCCTTCACCTTGTGGGGGGCGAGCCCCTCCGCGAGCAGCTCCGCGAAGATGAAGCGCGTCTCCGCGGAGGGGAATATCGCGTCGAGGGTGGCGTCGGCGGCGGCGCGATGGTCGGGGTGGTTCATGTACCGGTTGCCGTAGAACCGCACGGTGGGATCGCCGCACACCACGGCGTCCGGCCGGTGCCGGCGGATCAGCCGCGTGATCTCGCGCCGGAGCGCGATGGTGGGCTCGAGCATCCCGTCCTCGTGGCCGAGGAAGATCACCTCGGCGACGCCGAGCAGCCGGCACGCCTCCCGCTGCTCCTCCTCGCGGATCCCGACGAGACGCTGCCGCGTCATGTCGGCCGGCGTGGAGTCGTTGGACCCCGCGCTGCCGCTGGTCAGGCACACGGTCACGACGTGGCTCCCCCCGCGCGCCCACTTGGCGAGCGTGCCCGCCACCGTGAACTCCTGGTCGTCGGGGTGGGCGTGGACGCTCATGACGCGGGCGGGCGCAGCCGGCTCGCGGTACTCGGACGTGGGGGTCTCCTCCTCGGCGGTCATGGAGCGCTCCCGGTGCTCAGATCGCTCCGTCGCGTCGGAGCGTGGCGATCTCGTCGGGTGACAGCTCGAGCATCTCGCGGAGGATCGCGTCGGTGTCCTGACCGATCGGCGGCCCCGCGTGGCTGATGCGGCCCGGCGTGAGCGACAGCTTCGGCACCACGCCGGCCTGCGGCAGGCTGCCGATGGTGGGCTCCGGCACGTCGACGATCATCTGGCGCTCGCGGAAGTGGGGGTCCCCGAAGATGTCGGCCATGCTCATGATCGGCGCGTACGGCACCTGGTGCGCCTCGAGCTCCCGCACCGCCTCGTCGAACCCGCGCGCGGCGAACCAGGCCTCGACGTACTTGAGGTACTCGGCCATGTTCGCGGAGCGCTCCGGGGTGGTGGCGAAGCGCGGATCGCGCGCCAGCTCGGGCGACCCGAGCAGCCCGCACAGGCGCTCGAAGAGGTGCTGCGCCGGCGCGGTGAAGGCGACCCAGTGGCCGTCCTTGGTCTGGTACGCGCCGCCCGGCCATCCCGCGTGCTGGACACCGCCGCGCTCGCGGACCTTACCCTGCCGGCCGTACCACGGGACCGTGTATTCCATGATGCGGAACGCCGACTCGTAGAGGGCCGCGTCGATCCACTGGCCCTGCCCGGTGGCGTCGCGATGGCGGAGCGCCACCATCACGCCGAACGCGGTGAAGAGCCCGGTGAGGTAGTCGGGATACACGGGCGTGGGGCGCGCGGGCGGCCGGTCGGCGGGGCCGTTCACGAACCACGTGCCGCCGAACGCGGAGCCGATCGCGGCGAAGCCCGGCCCCATCCGCCGCGGCCCCGTCTGCCCGAACGCGGTGATGCGCGCCATGACGAGGCGCGGGTTGATGCGCGAGAGGTCGTCCCAGCCGAGGCCCCAGCCCTCGAGCACGCCGGGCCGGAAGTTCTCGAGCACGACATCCACCTTCGCCGCCAGCTTCCGCACGATGTCCTGGGCCGCGGGCTTGTGCAGGTCGAGCGTCATCACGCGCTTGTTGCGGTTGTCCACGGCCCACCAGTAACCGCAGCCGTCCTCGGTGGGGCCGAGGCGCCGCAGGTCGTCGCCGCGGCCGGGCATCTCGGTCTTGATCACGTCGGCGCCGAACTCGGCCATGAGCGCGCCGCAGAACGGGCCGGCCACGATCTGGGCCAGCTCGAGCACGCGGATGCCCTCGAGCGCGCCGGGCGGGAGCATGCTCAGTGGCAGTGGGCGGCGGGCGCGGGCGGCAGGTCCAGCGCGGGGTTGCCGTCGAAGAAGCCGGACGGCTTGAGCGCGAAGCCGATGCAGGCCACCGGCATCACCGGCCACTCCTCGGGGCGCACGACATGGTGGTGGCCCATCGTGTACCAGACCACGATCGGCGCGTCGGCCACGGGCCGGTCCTGCGCCACGTACTCGGGCAGGCCTGCCCCGCCCGGGTGCTGGTTCGGGTAGTCCCCCGCGGCGTAGCGCTCGGCGGGCTCGTAGCGGGTCACCCAGAGGTGACGGGTGGCGAATCCGGCGCGACGGAGCGCGGGACTTCCGGGCTGGGCGAAGGGCAGCACGTTGTCGCCCGGGACCAGGCGGTACGCGGTGCGGCCGCCCACCGCGTTGACGCCGCCCGCGCTCACGACCTTCCACGAGCGCGCGCGGAGGGGATCGACGGTGCGCTGCGCCTCGGCCTCGCGCGCGAGGACGCGCTCGGTCACCACCCACGCGTTGCCGTACGGGTTGTCCGGCCCGGGCGGGGAGGGCGCGCTCTCCAGCTCGACGACGGTGTTCTTCTCGCCGTCGACCATCGTGTCGAGCCGCACGCTGAAGTAGTGCTGGTGGTGCGGCCCGTAGAGGCCGGGCGCCACCACGACGCCGTGAGACGGCTCGACGCCGGGAGCGATCGCGCCGGTTGACATGATGCCGCTCATCTTCACCTGCAGCTCGAGGCTCCCGTCCTGGTAGAAGTACCAGTAGAACCCGTACTCGTAGTTGCCCACCGTGGCGATGCTCGACACCACGAGCCGGCGCGAGCGGCGCACCTCCGTGTACCCGGTGCGGAGGTCCGTGTGCTTCCAGAGGATCCCGACGTCCTCCTCGTGGATGCAGATGGCGTTGTCGATCACCGCCGGCTCCCCCGCGGGATCCGAGATCACCGCGTCGAGGTAGCGGATCTCGCCGAGGCAGTCGCAGCCGAGCGCGAGCGAGTTCGTGAGCATGCCCACGCCGTACTCGCCCATGTCGAACACCTGCTTGCGGCGGTGGGTCGGCGCGGGGTCGCCGTACGGAACCCACATCTCGGAGACGGCGGCGCGGAAGAGGATGGGGCGCACGCGCCCGCCATCCTCGTAGCCGATGGTGTGGAGCACGAGCCCCTCGCGCGGGTTGAAGCCGACGCGCATCCGCCACTTCTGCCAGCGGAGCTCGTGGCCGGCGAGGGTGAAGCCCACGCCCTCGGGCTGGGTGATCGCGAGCGGCTTCACGTCGGCACGGACGCCGGTGAAGCGGGGCGAGTTCGCGGCGTCGGTGATGGTGTCCGGCCCGTAGTTGCCGGCCCGCGGCGGCAGCGGCACGACGCCGTGGTCCTCGATGGCCGTGACCTCCATCCGGTCCAGGTCGAACTCGGTGACGAGGCCCTCGATGGGCCGCGCGTAGCCGTTGTCGAGGGGGCCGCTGCGGATCCACGTGAGCGCCCGGATGATCCGGCGGCGCTCAGGCCCGTCCTCCGGACCGTCGTTGCCGGCCGACCAGGGGTCGACCATGGCGAGGCTCGGGTCGGTCACCCCGCGCTTGCGCATCGCCGCCTGCCACTCGGGGTGCGCCTTGACCGCGGCCTCGCAGGCGAGGACCTCCTCGAACACGATGGGCGGCGCCACGCCGGGGCGCTCGCGCCAGTCCACCACCTTGTCGCCGCTGAGCGACACGATCGCCTCGAACGTGGTCCGCCGGCGGCGGTCGCGGACGATGACGAACGCGCGGCGGTCGAAGGGGTCGCCGGGCCGGAAGGCGAGGACGGCCTCCCGCGTGGGCTCGTCGAGCTGGACGCGGACGAAGAACGCGTCCGGGTCCATCCGTCCCGATGCGCGCAGGATGCGCGCGGCCCCCGCGACCTCGTCGGCGCCGAGCGGGTCGAGGGGGTGGCGGGTGAGGACCTCCGCGCTCGTGGAGACGCTCACCACCGCGCCGTCACTTGACCAGCTTGGACCACTGGTCGAGCAGCGGCAGCACGGCGTCGCGCCCGTCCGAGGGCAGGCGCAGGATGGCCCGCGTCACGCCGGCGGCGGCGTAGCGCTCGAGGAGCGCCTCGTCGGGACCGGCGCCGAAGACCGACGTGGTGATGGTCTTCATGTCGCGGCCGGCCCGCGCGGCGCGCTCGCGGAGCTCGGTCAGCCCGGACAGGATGCGGTCGGCGGCGCGCGCCCGCGGGAACCAGCCGTCGCAGTAGTCGACCACGCGCTGGAGCGTGTGCGAGCTCTCGCCGCCCAGCAGCACGGGCGGGTTCGGCTTCTGCGTGGGCTTCGGCCACGACCAGATCGGGTCGAAGCGGACGTGCTCGCCGTGGAAGCTCGCCTCGTCCTTCGTCCAGATCTCCTTCATGGCCCGCACTTGCTCGCCGAGCTTCTTGAACCGCGTCTTGTAGTCGGTGCCGTGGTTCTCCATCTCCTCCGCGTTCCAGCCCGCGCCGATGCCGAGCTCGAAGCGCCCGTTCGAGAGCACGTCGAGGCTCGCGACCTCCTTGGCCGTGATGATCGTGTCGCGCTCGATGAGGAGGCAGATGCCGGTGCCCACGCGGAGCCGCGTGGTGACCGCGGCCGCCGCCATCAGCGACACGAACGGGTCGAAGGTGTGCGAGTACTCGCGCGGCAACTGGCCGCCGCCGGGAAACGGCGTGCGCCGGCTCGTGGGGATGTGCGTGTGCTCGGGCACCCAGAGGGACTCGAAGCCGCGGTCCTCCGCCGCACGGGCCAGCTCGTCGATGCGGATCGCGTAGTCGGTGGCGAACATGCAGACGCCGATGTGCATGGGGCTCCTCCTGTAGACGGCGACGCGCGGGGATGGTTCCGATGACCGAGAGTACGCGCCGGGCACAGGTGGGTCAAGCGCGCTCTCTCCCTCGCCGCCGCCCGGGCGCGGGCGGCGCGATCGATCGCGCTATCCCTTCGTGATCGGGCCGGCGAGGAGGATGCGGCCGGCCAGGAAGCGCCCGAAGGGCTTGACGCCGATGAGCAGGAGCCGATCGATCTGCCCGAGGACCTCGAACCGGTCCGGCACGACGCGACTGACGAGGAAGTTGAAGTGCTTCTCGAGGGCGATCGAGGATACGAGGCTGAGGATGTGCGCGAGGTCCCGCTCCGTGAGCTTGCGCTCGTCCTCGGTGATGTACGGCTTGTGCGGCCCGTAGACGAAGCGCTGCATGGCCGGGTACAGCCACTTCTCCACCACGCGTGATCGCCGGATGCGGTCGGTGACGGAGTGCGAGTAGACCTCGTTGATCACGAGGGTCGCCCCTCGCTTCGACACCCGGCGGATCTCGTCGACCGTACGTGGGATGTCCACGTGATGCATGATGTCCCTCGCGAGCACCACGTCGAAGAAGTCGTCCTCGTAACGCAGCGTCTCCGCCGGCATCTCCTCGAAATGGACGCGCAGACCCTCCCGGTCGGCCCGCGCCTTCGCGAGCGCCACGGATTCCGGGCTCAGGTCGAAGGCGTGAACGTCGGCTCCCAGCTTCGCCAGGCGCAAGGCGTCGTCTCCGAAGCCACAGCCGATGACGAGCACCCTTCGACCCGTGATGCCGACGGAGCTGAGGTAGGCGTACATCTGCCAGTAGGCGTTCCACCAGCGCCGCGCGGGGCGATCGAGGACCTCCCAGGAGAACGGCCGGTCGAGCAGCCGTGCGTGCTCCTTCGCGCGCTCGCGGTGGTACTCGACCTCCCGCCGCTGCCTGTCGGTGAGCGGTTCGTCCATGTGTCCCTCCCGACCGTGCGTCGCGTCGCTGAAGCATAACGCGACGGGGCGTTGTACCGCGAGGCCCGGCGCTCTACTATGTCTCATCTGTCCACGTCTCGCCGGCCGGGGCACGCCGGCCGCCAAGGAGGAGCGCGCATGGACTGTGTGATCGGCACGAGCAAGGGTCTCTTCGTCCTCGACGGCGCCACCGGCACGGCGCAGCCGGTGCTGCGCGAGCGCGCCGTCCGCGACATCGCGCGGGTGAACGGGTCGATCCTCGCCGGGGCGGACACCGGCTGCTTCCGGTCCGACGACGGCGCCGCGACGTGGCAGCCGAGCGGGATCGAGGGCCGGATGGTCTGGCACATGACGCGCGTCCCCGCGACGGCGCACTCCGTGTACGCCGTGACCCAGCCCGCCGGCGTGTTCCGGAGCGACGACGCCGGCCGCACGTGGGCGGAGGTCGAGGGCTTCACCCGGGCGCCCGGCGCCGAACGGTGGTGCGTGCCCACCAAGCCGCCGTCCCCCGGCCGCGCCCGCACGGTCGTGGTCGACCGCAGCAATCCGAAGGCCATGTGGGTGGGCGTGGAGGTGGGCGGCGTGGCGACGACGCGGGACGGCGGGGCCACGTGGACGGTGGACCAGCCCGGCGCCAACCCGGACATCCACGTGATGGTGGCGCACCCCGTGAAGCCCGGCGTGCTGTTCGTGAGCACGGGCTACGGCCGCATCGATGGCGTGGCCGAGCACGTCGAGGGCAACGCCGGCATGCTCCGCTCCGACGACGGCGGGCGCACGTGGACCTACGTGTGGAAGGGCATGGAGCCGCGCTACACTCGGCCGCTCTGCGTCGACCCGCGCGCGCCGTACGGCGTCACGGTGGCGTGCGCGCCGACGGCCTTCTCGAGCGTGAAGGATCCGGGCGGCGCCCAGGCCATGCTCTACCGCACGGAGGACGAGGGGCGGACGTGGCGATCCCTGTGCGACCCGGCGCACTCGCCGTCCGCCGCGAACTTCCACGGGCTCGCGCCGGACCCCGAGGTGCCGGGCGGGGTGGTCGCCGGCACGGAGACCGGCGAGGTCTGGCGGGTGAGCGACGAGGGCAAGTGGACGCAGTGCGCCGCCGGGCTGCCGAGCGTGCTGTCGATCCTGCCCCTCCGGTGGCGCATCTAGGGTCGGCGAACAGTTCCTCTCGAGCGCCGGCGCGCAGGAGCTCGCCAGAAGTCTGCCCGGTGCAACCACGATCTAACCGTGGGGTTGCAACGGCCGTCGACCCCCAGCGGTCAGGGCCGGTGAACCCTTGCGCTGCGGGCTTTCATCCCGTTCCCAAGCAGCAGGATGTGAAGGAGCATGAGGATGACCGGCGTTCTAGAAGGGAGGATTGCCCTCGTCACGGGAGCCGGTGGCGGGATACGCCTTGCCACGGCCAAGGCGTTCGCCGAAGCAGGCGCATCGGTGGTTCTTGCTGACCGAGACGAAGAGGCGATCGGCAGGGCGACCGAGGGGATCCGCTCGGCGGGCCACAAGGTCATCGGCGTGACCTGCGACGTCACGGACAGGGCTCAGGTGACGACGATGATCGAGCAAGCCGTCACCACCTACGGGCGGCTGGACGCCGCCTTCAACAATGCCGGTGTCAACAGCGACAGTGCTTCCTTGCTGGACACGGACGACGACGAGTTCGACCGCATCATCGCCGTCAACCTTCGCGGCGTTTGGAACTGCATGAAGACCGAGCTTCGCCAGATGATCGCGCAAGGGAACGGCGCGATCGTCAACTGCGCATCGATTGGCGGCATGGTGGGGTCGAAGGGACGAAGCGCGTATTCCGCAAGCAAGCACGGGGTCATTGGTCTGACGCGGTCCGCCGCGCTTGACTATGCCACCCACGGGATTCGCATCAACGCGGTCTGTCCCGGGATGATCAACACACCGATGGCGGTCGCGGTCACGAAAAACTACGATCCCGAGATCGTCAAGGCGATGGTGGCGCGGGAGCCCATCGGACGCTTCGGCGAGCCTGAAGAGATCGCAGCGGCCGTCGTCTGGCTGTGCACTCCAGGCGCGAGTTTCATGGTCGGTCATGCCATGGCGGTCGATGGAGGCTTCTTGGCCCAGTAGTACGGACAAGATCACCGGTAAACGTCGCGGCGATGCCCGATCTTGAAAACGGTGACGGTGAGGTCTCGATCCTGAGACTGCTGATGGCTTGATCAGCAGCCTATAGCTTGCCACGGCGCCGCGGGTCGCTCAGTACCTTCCCGAGATCGATGCTGGGCTCTTTGGACCGGGTTCGATATGCGGTGAGATCCTCGGCATCCTCCGCCAGGCTCAGCCGAACGGCGGTGTTGATGAGGTCCGAAATGCTCTGGTCGGTTTCCGCGGCCTTCACCCGCAGCGCTCGATGCAAGTCCGCATCGAGGTACACCGTTGCTCTTCTTGCCGGCATTGTTCTTCTCGCTGTCCTCATGCCGGGATGGTAGCGCTCTGACGTCAGAACGTCACGGCTGCTAGGCTGGCCGCCAACGGGCTCGACGTGCACGTTTCGCGCCCCGGGAGCCATGGAGGAGTGATCCGATGAGGTTCGGGATCTTCTACGAGCACCAGCTTCCCCGTCCGTGGGAGGACGGCGCCGAGCAGAAGCTGTTCCAGGACGCGCTAGACCAGGTCGAGCTGGCCGACCGGCTCGGCGTCGATCACGCGTGGGAGGTCGAGCACCACTTCCTGGAGGAGTACTCGCACTCCTCGGCCCCCGAGGTGTTCCTGGCCGCGGCGTCGCAGCGCACGAAGCAGATCCGGCTCGGCCACGGGATCGTGCTGATGCCGCCCGGCTACAACCACCCCGCGCGGGTGGCCGAGCGCATCGCCACGCTGGACCTGGTCTCGAACGGGCGGGTGGAGTTCGGCACCGGCGAGTCCGCCTCGCGCGCCGAGCTCGAGGGGTTCGGCATCGATCCCAACGAGCGCCGCGCCATGTGGCGGGAGACGGTCGAGCAGGTGGCGGACATGATGGTGATGGACCCGTACCCCGGCTTCCAGGGGAAGTACTTCTCGATGCCGGCGCGCAACGTCATGCCCAAGCCCGTGCAGAAGCCGCACCCGCCGCTCTGGGTGGCGTGCTCGAACCGCAACACCATCCACCTCGCCGCCCAGCTCGGGATCGGCGCGCTCACCTTCGCGTTCATCGATCCCACCGAGGCCAAGCAGTGGGTGGACGACTACTACGAAACGCTCAAGCGCGAGTGCGTGCCCATCGGGCATGCCGTGAACGCCAACATCGCCATGGTCACCGGCTTCTCCTGCCACGCCGACGCCGAGGAGGCGCGGCGGCGCGGCACCGACGGCTTCCGCTTCTTCCAGTTCGCGCTCGGCCATCACTACAGCTTCGGCACGCACACGCCCGGGCCGGACGAACATCTGGAACAAGTACGTGGCCGTGCGCGACGCGCTGGGCATGGACCTCATGGGCGGGGGCACCGGCTGCATCGGCAATCCCGACGACCTTCGCGAGTCGCTCCGCGCCTTCCAGGCCGCGGGCGTGGACCAGACGGTGTTCATCCAGCAGGGCGGCAAGAACCGGCACGAGCACATCTGCGAGTCGCTCGATCTGTTCGCGGGGGCGGTGATGCCGGAGTTCAAGGAGAAGGAAGCGGAGCGCCAGCAGCGGAAGGCCGAGGAGCTCGCGCCGTACATCGAGGCGGCGTTCCGCCGCAAGCAGGCCCGTCCCGCGCCGGCCGACGGGGACATCGCGAGCTACCCGGCCTACGGGCTCTCCATCGCCCAGGTCGATCCCGCCACGCTGCCCGAGGCCAACCGGCGCCGCCTGGAGGCCTTCAGGAAGATGCGCGAGATCATGGAGCGCACGCGATGAGCGGCGCGCGCCTGGCCGGCAAGGTCGCCATCGTCACGGGCGCGGGATCGCGCGGGGAGGGGATCGGCAACGGCCGCGCCGCGGCCATCCTCTTCGCCCGCGAGGGCGCCCGGGTGCTGCTCGTGGACCAGAAGCGGAAGGCCGCCGAGGAGACGCTCGAGGCGATCCGCGGGGAGGGTGGCGAGGCCCACGTGTTCGAGGCCGACGTGACCCGCAGCGCGGACTGCCAGGCCCTGGTGGAGGACGCCGTCCGCCGCTGGGGGCGCCTGGACATCCTCGACAACAACGTGGGCATCGGCGGGCGCGCCAGCGTGGTGGACGTGGACGAGGCGGCGTGGGATCACCTGATGCGGGTGAACGTCACCAGCATGATGCTCACCGGCAAGCACGCGGTGCCCGCGATGGCGAAGGGCGGGGGCGGCGCCATCGTGAACATCTCGTCGATCTCCGCGCTCCGCCCGCGCGGCCTCACCCCGTACAGCGTGTCCAAGGGCGCGGTGATCGCGCTCACGCGCGCCATGGCCATCGACCACGCGCCCCAGGGCATCCGCGTCAACTGCATCGCCCCCGGGCCCGTGTACACGCCCATGGTCTCCTCCGACGGCATGACGCCGGAGCTCCGCGACCGCCGCCGGCGCGCCTCGCCGCTGGGCGTCGAGGGCACGGGATGGGACATCGGCTACGCCGCGCTGTTCCTCGTGTCGGACGAGGCGCGCTACATCACCGGCGTGGTGCTGCCGGTGGACGGCGGCGTCACCATCACGAGCGCGTCGCGGTAGCGCCCTCCCGGTCGATCCGGTCGTAGACGGCGAGGAGGAGCGCGCGCGAGTCGCGCTCCTCGTGCACGAACCAGCGCAGCGTGTCGCGGGTGAGGGCGTCCACCGACTCGTCGTTCGCCCGCTCGTCGATCGACGCGAAGAACGCCTCCGCCTTCGCCGGCGGGTTGCGGCGGCGCGCCGCCTGGATCTTCTCGAGGTCCGACACGCCAGGGTCGCCGTAGACCCGCACCCGCTCCGCGAGCTCGGGGTCCTCGTCCTCGCGGACGGCATGGCCCAGCCGCTCGATCCGCTGGCGGAACACCTCGCCGTGGGTGGTCTCGCGGGCGGCCACCAGGTCGAGGGCGTGGCGGAGCTCGGGATCCGTGGTGGCCGCGGCCCAGGCCCGGAGGTAGACGCCGGCGTTCCGCTCGGCGAGGCTGATCGCGTTGAGCAGGCCCAGGTAGGGCGGCGGCTTGGCGGCGGTGTCGGTCGGCATCGTCCTCGTCTCCTGTGGGGGTGGACCGCGGTCAGGGGCGCGGGGCCGGGGCGCGCGTCACGATGACGCGGACCGGCGTCGGCTTGAACCCGTTGACGGGATTGTAGACCTGCGCGCAGTTCGAGATGACGGCGAGCGCGTCCATCTCGGCCAGGAGCTCGACGTGATCACCCGGCTTCGAGAAGCCCTCGGCCAGGGCCATGTCGCCGGCGGGCTCGACGGGCACGTTCATGAAGAAGTTCAGGTTGGCGACGATGTCCTTTTTGCCGAGGCCGAAGCGGGCGAGGGCGCGGAGGAAGGTGTCGCGGCAGTTCGCGGTTCCCGGCGTGCCGTAGCGCTTGAGGTTGCTCTCCGCGCTGCAGCAGCCGCCGATGGTGTCGTGGCGGCCGCACGTGTCGGCGACGATCGTGAAGAGCCGGCGGCCCAAGTCCGAGTAGACGCCATGGCCGGTGGTGAGGAAGATCGTGCCCGCGTACTTCATGGTGTCGGCGGCGTTGTAGCGCTCGGCGGGGTCGGCGGCGTTGTAACAGAGGAAGTCCACCGCCTGCTTGCCCTCGAGGTCCACGATGCGCAGGCGCTCGCCGCGGCGCACGACGCGCGCCCAGTCTCCACCCGGGTCGACCACGGTGTCCTCGAGCACGGCGTTCGCGTCGCTCATCGCTGCCCCACCTCCGGCGCTTTGACTTCACCCGCGGATGCGACTAGCTTACCTCGTGAGCGCTCACCGAGGAGGGCCCGTCATGGACTACCGGATCATCTCCGCCGACGATCACATCGACATGGCCTGGCTCCCGAAGGACGTATGGACCGCGCGCGTCCCCGCGGCGTGGCGCGATCGCGCGCCCCGCGTCGTGGACACCGCGGACGGCCCGTACTGGGTCTGCGGCGACGACCGCTGGGACGCGTGGGGCGGCCGCAAGGGCGTGGCCGGCGCGCTGGGCGGCCGGCGCTCCGCGCTCGACCGGGGCGGCGTGCTCGAGCCCGGCGTGCTGCGGCCGACCACGACCGCGCTCCGGCTGACCGACATGGATCGCGACGGCATCGACGCCACCGTGATGTACGGCCCGATCGTGCCGCTCCTCGTGAAGGACCCGGAACTCCGCCGCGTGTGCTACCGCGGCTACAACGACTGGCTCGCCGAGTTCTGCGCCACCGCGCCGGCGCGGCTGGTCGGCGCGGGCCTCGTCCCCATCGACGACGCGAAGACCGCCGCCGACGAGGTGCGTCACCTGAAGCAGATCGGCCTTCGCACCGGCATGCTGCTCGCGGCCGCGGTGGAGACGCCGCTCTGGGACGCGGACTGGGAGCCGCTGTGGCAGGCCGCCGAGGAGACGGGACTGCCCCTCGGCTTCCACCTGGGCGGCGGCCTCCGCACCGTGGTGCCGCGCGGCCCCAAGCTCAACGAGCCCGGCAACATGGGCGTGCGCGTGTCGTGCGCGACCCTCCAGATGGACGAGGCGCTGGCCGGCGTGATCTTCTCGGGCGCGCTGGAGCGCCATCCCGGGCTCAAGATCGTGCTCGCCGAGACGGGCATCGGCTGGCTGCCGTACATGCTCGAGCGCATGGACGACACGTACCGGAAGTTCCTCGACGCCGGCGAGTTCTGGCGCGCGCAGGGCGGGCTGCCGCTGACGATGCCGCCCAGCGCCTACTGGAAGCGCCAGGTATGGGCCACGTTCCAGACCGACTTCGCCGGCCTCCGCCTGGTGGACACGCTGGGCGACGACCGCGTGATGTGGGCGTCCGACTATCCGCACCCCGACAGCACGTGGCCGGACTCGCAGAAGGCCATCGAGGAGAACTTCGCGGGCGTGGCCGCGGCGACGCGCCGACGGGTCCTCTGCGACAACGCCCGCGCCCTCTACGGGCTCTGAGCGGCGCGGCGGCGGGTCAGGAGGCACCGGAAGCACTCCCGAAGCTGCGCCGAGGCCACCGGAGCTGCTTCGAGTTCGTCCAGCGGCACCCAGCGCGCCTCGTCGTGCTCCGCTGAGAGCGTGACGGGGCCGGCCGCGGGCCTGGCAGTGGAACGCGATGGCGATGGGCCTCGACGCGGCGCGGTCGATAAGGTGCACCGCTCGGCTCAGTAGCCCTTGCGCTTGTCGATCAGGGCCAGCAGCGGGCGGCCGTCGCGGCGGCGCTTGAGGTTCTCGATGAAGGTCTCGATCACTCGCCCGGCGCGGCGGGGCGAGCCGCCTGCGGTGTGCGGGGTGACGATCACGCGCGGGTGCGTCCAGAGCTTGTGATCGAGCGGCAGCGGCTCCGGGTCCGTCACGTCGAGCCCCGCGCCCCAGATCATCCCCTCGTCGATGGCCTTCACGAGGTCCTCCCCGAACACGATGGCGCCGCGGGTCACGTTGATCAGGATGGCCGTCTTCTGCATCTGCCGGAACAGGTCGCGCGAGAACATGTGGTGCGTGGCCTTCGTCAGCGGCAGGCAGATGACCACCGCGTCGGAGGAGCCGAGCAGGTCGCCGAGCCGGTCCGGCTTCCACACCGCCTCGACGCCCGGCAGCGACGGCACGTCCTCGATGTCCACCGCGATCACCCGCATGCCGAAGCCCAGCGCGCGCCGGGCGACCTCGCGCCCGGTGCCGCCGAAGCCGACGATGCCCATCGTGAGCTGGTAGAGCTCGCGCTGCTCCTTCCGGATGGGCTCGCGCAAGGTGTAGTCGGGCTTGCGCACCGCCGTATGGATGCCCCGCGTGAGGCCCAGGAGCAGCGCGAACGCGTGCTCGGCCAGGTGGATGCCGACATCGCCCTTCTCGCTCGCGAGCACCACGTCGCTCTCGACCAGCTCCTGGTTGAGGATCGCGTCGACGCCGGCGCCGATCGAGTGGTAGTAGACGACGCGCTTGGCGAGCGTGAACACGTCGGGAGGCACGCGGCCGAAGATCACGTCGGTGTCGGCGATCTCCGCGCGCTGCTTCGCCGCGTCCTTGGCCTCGACGAACGTGGTGCCCGGGCCCGCCGCGTCGAGGATGCGGGCGCGGTCGCCGTCGCCGACGGCGGGACAGATGAGGTTCGGCGTGTAGAGGATCTTCATCGCGGTCTCCTCGCGGTTGGTGGAGTTCTAGCCGCCCGCGAGCTTAACGGTGTAGCCGAGGTCGCGCAACCGGGCGGCGATGCGCTCGCGGTGGTCGCCCTGCACCTCGACGGCGCCGTCCTTCACCGCGCCGCCCGCGCCGCACAGGCGCTTGAGCTCGGCGGCGCGCGCGTCGAGGGCGGGGCCGCGCTCGGGCAGGCCGCGGATCACCGTGACCGTCTTGCCCCCGCGGCCCCCGCGGTCGCGGAAGATGCGGACCACGCCGTCGTCGGGCACGCGTGGGGCGCCGGGCGCGTGCGTGGGGCCAGCCGGGCGCGGCGTGGGGCCGGCGCCGAGGCGGCCACCATCGGTGGTATACACGGGGCGCGAATTGCCCCCGCGGGCGGGATGACGGGGCGGGCCGGGCGCGCTCACGCGGGGTAGTGTAGCAGCGCCGCGGCTGATGATAGTCTGGAGCCCGGCGCCGATCAGTCCCGCGCCGCTGAACCGATCAAGGAGAGATCGTGAAGATCGACGACGTGACGCTCACGCTCTTCGCCTGGGGCGGGATCCCGCCCACCACCTACGGCCGCCACACCGGCCGGTTCACGGGAACGAGCCAGCTCGGCCTGCTCACCATCCGCACCGACGACGGCGTGGAGGGGCACGCGTTCCTCGGCTCGGCCATGCGCGGCGCCCACCTCGACGGCGAGTCGCTGATCCACATGCTGAAGCCGCTCGTGATGGGACAGGACCCGCTGGACCGCGAGCGCCTCTACCAGGCGATGTGGCACAAGAACCGGCAGACCACGCTGCGCGCCATCGGCGCCATGGACGTGGCGCTCTGGGACATCGGGGGCAAGGTGGCGGGGCTCCCGATCCACCGCCTGCTCGGCTCGTATCGCGACCGCGTCCCCGCGTACGCCAGCTCCGCCGTGCTCGCCTCGAAGGAGGCGTACGCGGAGGAGGCGGCGCGCTTCAAGTCGGAGGGCTGGACCGCGTACAAGATCCACCCGCCCACCGACCCGGACGTGGACATCGAGGTCTGTCGCGCCGTGCGCGCCGCGGTGGGCGACGGGTTCCGGGTCATGCTCGACTCGACGTGGGCGTACCAGTACCCGGAGGCGCTGCGCGTCGGCAAGGCCATCGAGGCGCTCGGCTTCTACTGGTACGAGGACCCGCTGGCCGACGACGACCTCTACAACTACGTGAAGCTCAAGCAGCAGCTCTCGATCCCGATCCTCGCCACCGAGTACGCCCCCGGCGGGTTCACCGCGTTCGCGCCCTGGCTGACCGCGCGCGCCACCGACTTCCTGCGCGGCGACGTGGCGGTGAAGGGCGGCATCACCTCGCTCGTGAAGTCCGCGCACCTCGCCGAGGCGTTCCACATGAACTTCGAGATCCATCACGGCGGCAACTCGCTCAACAACGTGGCGAACCTCCACGTGATCATGGCCATCAGGAACTGCGAGTACTTCGAGGTGCTGCTGCCCGCGGCGGCCCAGAAGTACGGACTCGTCCAGGACATCGAGGTCGAACGGGCAGGGGCTCGTCCACGCCTTCGACGGCCCCGGCCTCGGGGCCCAGATCGACTTCGCGCTGATCGAGCGGCAGAAGACCACGGTGTTGCGCTAACATCGGGAACGAACGGCCGAGCGGCCAGCGACGACGAACAGCTCGACGACAAGGGAGACCGACATGACGCCAGGGCAGACCTTCGACCGGAGCCACGAGGACATCGGCAACATGTGCTTGCTCGAGCACTGCAACGTGAGGGTGCCGGATCAGACCACGGCCACCGCGTTCTACATCCAGGCTCTCGGCTTCACCCGCGACCCGTACATCATGACGGGCGTCGAGAACATGTGGATCAACATCGGCAAGAGCCAGTTCCACCTCCCCACCGGCGAGCCCCAGGTCTTCCCCGGGCACATCGGCCTCGTGGTGCCCGACCTCGAGGCGGCGGCGTCGCGGCTCGGCGCGGTCAAGGGGCGGCTCGCCCACACGCAGTTCGCCTGCTCGATGGAGGACAAGTACGTCGCGGCGACCTGCCCGTGGGGCAACAAGCTGCGCCTGTACGCGCCGCGGCCGGAGTGGGGCGACCTCACGCTCGGCATGGTCGAGGTGTGCGTGCCGGTGCGGCCGGGCGCGGCGGCGGGCATCGCCCGGTTCTACGAGAAGATCATGGGCGCGCCCGCGCGCGTGAACGGCAACGGCCACCCGGTGGCCCGCGTGCAGGTCGGGCACAACCAGGAGCTGGTGTTCCGCGAGACGCTGGAGGCGACCCGGCCGTACGACGGCCACCACATCGCGGTGTACATCACGGACTTCTCCGGGCCGCACCGCCGGCTCATGGAGCGCGGCCTCATCAGCGAGGAGTCGAACCAGTACCAGTACCGGTTCAAGGACATCGTGGACCCGGACACGCGCGAGCACCTCTGCACGCTCGAGCACGAGGTGCGGAGCTTCACGCACCCGATGTACGCGCGCCCGCTCGTGAACCGCAATCCGGGCCAGCGCCAGGCCACCTACGCCGCCGGCCGCGACGCCTTCGTGCCGGGGATGAGCTGAGCACGAGTCCCTCGCGCTGAGAGCGAGTCACTCCCGCGCCGGGGCGGCCATCGCGCCGCCCCGGCGTTGCCGTGTTCGCGCCCGCCCCGCTCCTTCGCTCCCCATCCTCGCCGCCCTCGTCGTCGTGAGCCTCCTCGGCGGCGGCGTCGCCTCCGGGCAGGCGCCACCGTCCGCCCAGGAGATCGCGGCGTACCGTGGGCTCCACGCCGCGGCGGCGCGGGGTGACGCGGCCGAGATCGGCCGGCTCGTCGCCGCCGGCGCCGATGCCGGCGGCCGCGACGGACACGGGCGGACGCCGCTCCACGTCGCCGCGCACCGCTCGCAGCGGTCGGCCATGCGCGCGCTCGTCGCGGCCGGCGCGGACCCCAACGCGCTCGAGGCCGACCGCTACGACATCGTCACGATCGCCGCCGTCGCCAACGACCTGCCGACGCTCCGCCTGGCCCTCGAGCTGGGCGCGAGCGCGAAGAACGTCACCAGCCGCTACGACGGCACCGCGCTCATCGCCGCCGCGCACCTCGGCCACCAGGAGGTCGTGAGCGTCCTGATCCGGGCGGGCGCGCCGCTCGATCACGTGAACAACCTGGGGTGGACCGCCCTCATCGAGTCGATCGTGCTGGGCGACGGCGGGCCGCGCCACGTCGCCACGCTGCGCGCGCTGGTGGCGGCCGGGGCGAACGTCAACCTCGCCGATCGCGCCGGCGTGACCCCGCTGACGCTGGCCCGCAGCCGCGGCTACCGGGAGATGGAGGCGATCCTCACCGCCGCCGGCGCCCGCTGACACGCCCCCGATGTTGCGGCGGGGGGGCCCGGGTCAGCGGGGGCGGACGAGCTTGGTCCGGAGCGATTCGACCTGCTGGTGGAAGGGCGTTCCGCTGCCGCGCGCCGTCATCGGCGTCTGCTCGGACAGCCCGGTGTGGAGCTCCACGAACACCGGCCCCTCCTCGGTGAGGAGCCCGGGGAAGCGGCGCTTGAACTCGTCGAGGTCCGCGATGACGTGCGTGGCCCGGTAGCCCGCGCCCTTGGCCATGGTCGCGAAGTCGACGGTGAGCCCGCCGGGAATGCCCTGCGCGCCCGAGGTGTGATAGACGCCGTTCTTGAACAGCAGGTGGAGCAGGTTGCGGGGCCGCGCCCCGGCGATGGTGGCGAGCGTGCCGAGCTGCATCAGCAGCGAGCCGTCGCCGTCGAACACGATCACGCGGCGGTCGGGCCGCGCCAGCGCGAGGCCGAGGCCCAGCGAGGACGCGCCGCCCATGAAGCCCACGCACCCCACGGACAGATCGTCGGGCGCGATGGCCCGCCACGCCGGCAACGTCGTCATGGTGGGGATGCAGATCGCGTTGCCGCGCCCCGCCGCGATCACGCGCAGAACGTCCTCCGGCTTCATCGCGGGCGGGATCACCGGGTTCGCGGAGGGCGCCGCCATCACGCGGTCTCCAGGCCCACGAGCACGGCGGCGGGGCCACGGCGCTCGCGGCTCAGCCGGAAGTACTCGGGGATGTAGTGGAGGTCGTCGGGCCCCTCGATGCGCGCGTGGGGGACGGAGAACGTGTCCAGCAGCGGCTCGCAGAGCCGCACCATCGAGTGCCGGGACTCGAGCGGGTCCTTGTCCTTCTCGCGGCTCAGCAGGCCGATCATGTAGAACACCGGTACGCGCCCGTCCATGGCCACGCCCCGGAGCGTGTTGATCGACGCGTAGAGCCCGGCGTGCTGGATCATCAGGATGCACGGCTCGCCGCCCATGTGGAGGCCGGCGGCGATCGTGGTGGCCTCGTCCTCGGTGGCGCACGTGATGACGCGAAGCTGGTCTTCCTTGTCGAGCGCGGCGAGCACCGTCTTCTGGTGCGTGTCGGGCACGGACAGGATCCAGCCGAGATGGTCGTGCTTCGGCGGCTCCTGGAGCTCGGCGCCGAGCGCGGCGCGGGCCGCGCGGAACGTGTCCTTCAGCGTGTCGATGACGAGCGAAGCGGGAATCGATTCCGGCATCCGAGCGCCTCCCCGTGAGATGATCCGGGCTATGGTACTCCAAGATCTTCTCGAGAAAGGTTCCGTCATGCGACGCATCGCCCCCCTCGCGCTGGTCGTCACGCTGCTCGCCGCGGTTTCCGCGGGCGCGGCGCCCGAGCCCCAGACGGAAGAGCAGAAGATCCTCTACGCGCTGGGCCTGGCCCTGAGCCAGGGCGTGGCCGCGTTCAGTCTCACGCCGGCCGAGCTGGAGCTGGTGCAGGCAGGGCTCGCCGACGGCGTCCTGAAGCGGCCGGCCAAGGTGGACCTGCAGGCCTACGGTCCGAAGGTCCAGCAGCTCCACAGCCAGCGGTCGGCGGCGGTGGCGGCGACGGAGAAGCGGGCGGGCCAGGCCTTCCTCGACAAGGCCGCCAGCGAGGCGGGGGCGACGCGGACCGCCTCCGGGATCATCGTGACGACGCTCAAGGCGGGGGCCGGAGCGAGCCCCAAGGCCACCGACACCGTGAAGGTGCACTACCACGGCACGCTCCCCGACGGCACCGTGTTCGACAGCTCGGTGCAGCGCAAGGAGCCGGCGAGCTTCCCGCTGAACGGCGTGATCCCGTGCTGGACCGAGGGCGTGCAGCTCATGAAGGTGGGCGGCAAGAGCCGCCTGGTCTGCCCGTCGAACCTGGCCTACGGCGATCGCGGCTCCCCGCCGCGCATCAAGCCCGGCGCCACGCTCGTGTTCGAGGTCGAGCTGCTCGAGATCGTCAGCAAGTAGCCGCGTGCCCGAGCTGCCGGAGGTCGAGGAAGCTCGGCGTTTCGCGCGGCGCGTGGCCCTTGGCCGGCGCATCACCGGGGTGGAGTGCGCGCCCGATCCCATCGTGCTCGAGGGCGCGAGCCCGCGCCACGTCCGGCGCGCGCTGCTCGGCCGCCGCGTCGAGGACGTGCGGCCGTCACGGCAAGCACCTCTGGCTCGAGCTGGACCGACGTCCGTGGCCGTGCTTCCACTTCGGGATGGCCGGCGGCTTTTACACGCCCGATGCGCGCGGCGTGCGCCTGGTCTCGAGCGGCGGCGCGGACCGGACGGGCTGGCCGCCCCGGTTCGCCAAGCTCGTGCTGGCGTTCGAGGACGGCGGCGCGCTCGCCATGGCCGACGGCCGGCGGCTCGGACGGATCCGCCTCCGCGAGGATCCGCGCGCCGAGCCGCCCATCAGCCTCCTCGGCTTCGACGCCCTCCGCGGCCTGCCCTCGCCCGCGGAGTTCGCGGCGCGGCCTCGCCGAGCGCGCGGCGCCGGTGAAGGCGGTGCTGCTCGACCAGACGTTCGCGGCCGGGGTGGGGAACTGGATCGCCGACGAGGTCCTGTACCAGGCGCGCATCGATCCGCGGCGCCGCGCGCGCTCGCTCTCGAGGCACGAGGCGCGACGGCTGCGCGAGGCCGTGCGCCGCGTGGTGGAGACGGCGGTGCGGGCGCGGGCGGACAGCGATCGCTACCCGAAGACCTGGCTCTTCCACTCCCGCTGGGGGCGCCAGGCCGGCTCGATCACCGCGCGCGGCGAGCGCATCCGCCACGACACCGTCGGCGGCCGCACCACCGCGTGGGTCCCGTCGGTGCAGCGCTGACCGCGGCCGCGCCGCGACGGGGAGCGCCGGGCGCTCCCACCGCGCGGCGCTCTCGCAGCGGAACGCGGAACCGGTGGCGCGCGCCATGGCGCCGTGATCGCGAGGTCAGGCGCGGCGATACTTCTCGATCGCGCCCGGCGCCAGCTCCATGCCGTGGCCAGGACGGTCGGGGATGCGGAGGGCGCCGCCCTCGAAGCGGGGCATCTCGACGAACAGGTCCGACGGCGCCCACTCCATGTATTCCACGAGGAAGCTGTTCTCGATGGCGCCGGCCACGTGGAGCGACAGCTCGTGGACCACGTGCGGCGACACGGGGACCTGGTACGCCGCGGCGAGATGCGCGATGCGGAGCGTCTCGCTGAAGCCGTTGGCGCGGCACACGTCGGGCATCAGGAAGCGGGCGCCGCGCCGCTCGAGGAGGTCGCGGAACTCGAAGCGCGTGTAGTTGTTCTCGCCCGTGGCCACCGGGATGCGGATGGACCGCGCCACCTCGGCGCAGGACGCGAGGTCGTCGGCGAGCACCGGCTCCTCGAGCCAGACGAGGTCCAGGTCCTCCAGGTGCTGGGCCTGACGGATCGCGCCGAGCACGTCGAGCTTCTGGTTCGCGTCCACCATGAGGCGGACGGAGTCGCCGAGGGCCTTGCGGACCGCCTCCACCCGCTGGCGGTTCACCCGCGGATCGGGGTCGTGGATCTTCATCTTGTAGTAGCGGCAGCCGAGGCGGAGGTAGCGGCGCGCCTCGTCGATCACGTCCTCCACGCGGTAGTTGCCCCAGCCGCCGCTGCCGTACGCGGCCACGCGGTCGGTGATCCCGCCCCAGAGCTTGTAGAGGGGGAGCCCCGCGACCTTGCCCGCGAGGTCCCAGAGGCCGATGTCGATCGCGGACAGCGCGTAGGCGGCCACGCCCTGGCGCTTGATGCCGCGGTCGCCGCGGAACATGCGCTGCCAGAGCCGCTCGATGAGGAGCGGATCCTCGCCGACCACGAGCGGTGTCATCCGGGTGTCGAGGTAGGTCTGGATGGCCTCGGCGCCGCCGCCCGCGAAGGCGAGCGTGTAGCCGAGGCCGCTCACGCCCTCGTCCGTCCGGACGATCGCCGTCACCATGCGATGCTCGGGGAACTCGCGGGCCATCTGCTGGCTCGTGGGCAGGCGCAGGACGGCGGTCTCGACGGCGGTGATCTTCATGGCGCTCCTTCCGCCCCTTCGTAGGTTTCGCGCCGGCCCATCCCGCGCTGGAGGGTCAGGTAGCCCTCGCGGGTGAGCCGCGGGCGCGCGTGGGCGAGCACGTCGCGCGCGCCCGCCGCGTCGTCCCAGAGCATGTCCACGGCCATGGCGGCGAGGGCCTTGGCCGGGGCCACGTAGGCGAGGGGCTTGTCGACGATCGCGTAGTCGGCGGCGTGGCCCGTCCCGGTGGCGCCGCCCATGTAGGGGTGGAGCACGGGGATCACCTGCGAGAGGTCGCCCATGTCGGTGGATCCCGTCCGGTGCCCGAGGTCGCGGTAGTGCTCGGCCCCCACCAGCGCGCCGGCGCTCTCGCGGAAGTACCGCGCCATCGTGCCGTCGCACGCGAGCGGGAGGTAGCCGGGCAGGGTGTCGATCTCCACGCGCGCGCCGAGCGCGAGGGCGCCGGCGCGAAGGGCGCGGTCCACCTTGGCGTTGGCGTCCAGGATGGCGTCGAGGGTGCGGCCGCGCACGTACGTCTGGATGCGCGCCTCGCCGGGGATCACGTTCACCTGGGTGCCGCCCTGGGTGAGGATGGGGTGGATCCGGATGGTGTCGTCGTCGGGCAGCGTCTCGCGGATGGCGTTGATCGACAGGAGCCCGATGTGGGCGGCGTACAGCGCGTTGATGCCCTGCTGGGGCGCGCGTCCGGCGTGCGCGGGGCGTCCCACGTAGCGGGCGATCTTCCCCACGCGGCCGTTGTTGGACAGCGGCACCGCCGCGCGCCCGTCCTCGGGGCGCGACGTGGTGTGGATCATCATGGCGAGGTCCACGTCGTCGAAGTGGCCGAGCCGCATCAGCTCGGCCTTGCCGCCGAAGAACTCGAGCCGTCCTGCCCGCGCCTCCGCGAGGCGCCACTCGAGGTCGCCGCCCTCCTCGGCGGGGACCGCGAAGAACACGACCCGGCCGGCCAGGTGCTCGAAGGCGCCCGTGTCCATGAGCCCCATGGCCGCGCCGAGCAGCCCGGCGACCTGCGCGTTGTGGCCACAGGCGTGCACCGCGCCGGTGACGGGATCGGCCTCGGGGTGCCCGGAGACGACGAGGGCGTCCAGCTCGCCGAGGAGCGCGAAGGTGGGACCGGAGCCGCGGCGTCCCGCGGCCTCGGCGCGAACGCCGGTGTAGGCGAGGCCGCCACGGGGCGCCAGGCCGAGGCGATGGAAGGCGTCCTCGACGAGGCGGGCGGTGCGGTGCTCCTTGAACCCCAGCTCGGGGTGACGGCGGATCGTCTCCCCGATCTCGATGATCTCGCCGGCGCGGCGGTCGATGGCCTCCCAGACGCGCTGCCTGAGCTCCTCCCTGGTGGTCCGCATCATTCGCAAATCGGCACGGACCCCGCAGGTCCGGTGAGCGCGGCTATGAGACCGCGCTCGTCAATACCCTTCCTCGAGGAGCGGGAAGGCGCTGGTCGCGTGGGGCCGCACGACCGGAGTCGCGGGATGCAGGTAGGACGCGTCGAGCGCGGCGAGCCGGTCCGCGCCGAGCAGGGCCAGGCAGATCCGGATCTCGTCCTCGAGGATCTCGAGCACGCGCACGAGCCCGGCCTCGGCGGCGGCGGCCACGCCGATGCACGCGAGCCGGCCGATGCCGACTGCGTGCGCGCCGAGCGTGATGGCCTTGACGATGTCGGTGCCGCGCACGAACGAGCCGTCCACGATGATCGTGGCGCGGCCGGCCACGGCTCGCACCACCTCGGGCAGCACGTCGAGGGTGCCGCGCCCGTGATCGAGCTGGCGCCCGCCGTGGTTGGACACGTACACGCCGTCCACGCCGTGCGCGCACGCCAGCTCCGCGTCCTCGGCGGTGGCGATGCCCTTGAGGATGAGCGGGATGTCGTGGGTGTCCTTGAAGCGCTTGACGTGGTCCCAGGACAGCGCGGCCTGGAAGTCCATGCCGGTGGCGCGCACGCGCCACGGCTTGATGAAGCGGCGCATGAGGTCGCGCTCGCGCCGGCTGTAGCTCGCGGTGTCCACGGTGAGGCAGAACGCGGCGTACCCGTTGTCCTTGGCCCGCCGCACGTGGTCGTCCACCCACGCGTCGTCGCCGCGCACGTAGAGCTGGAAGATGCGGAAGTTGTCGGCGGCGGCGGCGGTCGCCTCGAGGCCGGGGTTGCACACCGACGACAGCATCTGGGCGATGCCGAACTCCGCGGTGGCGCGGGCCACGGTGGCGCCGCCGCCCGGCGTGAAGCTCTCCACCGAGCCGACGGGCGCGACCATCACGGGAATGCGCATGGGCCGCCCGAAGAACGACGAGCTGGTGTCCACCTTCGACACGTTGCGGAGCACCCGGGGACGGAAGGCCACGGAGTCCAGCGCCTGGCGGTTCCGGCGGAGCGTGGTCTCCGTCTCCGCGCCGCCGATGAGGTAGTCCCACGGGCCGGGCGCGAGGTTCAGCCGCGCCGCCTTCACGAGCTCGGAGAGCGTCTGGAAGCGATCCTCGAGGTTGGAAGCCATGCGCCGGACGCTAGCAGGGAAGCCGTGCGATTTCAAGCGCTCGGGGCGCGCCCGCCCCATCGTTCTTGACAAGATCCGGAGGTCCCACCACCATCGGCCCCGATGAGCTCCCCGGACGCGGCGCGCCAGCGGCTCTTCGGCGACGAGCACGCCATGCTCAGGAAGAGCGTGCGCGCGTTCGTGGAGAAGGAGGTGGCGCCCTGCGTGGACGAGTGGGAGGCGGCCGGGCGGATCCCGAAGGCGTTCTGGCGGCGCCTCGGGCGAGCTCGGCTTCCTGGGGCTCGAGTTTCCCGGTGGAGTACGGCGGGGCCGGCGGTGATTTCCTCTCGAGCGTGGTGCTGGGCGAGGAGATGGCGCGCTGCCGCTCGGGCGGGGTGGCGTTCAGCGTGCTCGTCCACACCGACATGTCCTCGCCCTGGCTCACGCGCTTCGGGACCGAGGCGCAGAAGCGACGATACCTGCCCGGCATCGTGAAGGGCGAGACCGTGTGCGCCCTCGGCATCACCGAGCCCGCCGCGGGCTCCGACATGGCGAGCCTCGCGACACGCGCCGTCCGCGACGGCGATCGCTTTCTCCTCACCGGGGCAAAGACGTTCATCACCAACGGCGTCCACGGCGATCTCTACTTCGTGGCGGCGCGCACGGGGCCGGGGACGCCCGACCGGCGTCACGACGGCATCTCGATGTTCCTGGTGGAGCGCGGCTTGCCCGGCTTCACCGTCAGCCGCGCCCTCGACAAGATGGGCATGCGCGCCTCGGATACCGCCGAGCTGGCCTTCCACGACTGCCCGGTGCCCGCGGAGAACCTGCTCGGCGTGGAGGGGCGCGGCTTCCAGCAGCTCGCCGCCGGCCTCCAGCGCGAGCGCATCATGGCGGCGGTGCTGGCCCTGTCCGGCGCCGCCCACGCGCTGGAGGACACCGTGGCGCATCTCCGCGAGCGCCAGGCGTTCGGCGCGCCCCTCAGCGACAAGCAGGCGCTGCGCCACACCGTCGCCGATCTGGCGACCGAGGTCGAGGCGGCGCGCCAGCTCGTCTACCATGCCGCCGCGCGCTACGCGGCCGGCGAGGAGTGCGTCACCGAGGTGTCGATGGCGAAGCTCTTCGCCACCGAGGTGGCCAACCGCGTCGCGTACCAGGCCGTCCAGCTCCACGGCGGGTACGGCTACATGCGCGAGTTCCCCGTGGAGCGCTTCTTCCGCGACGTGCGCCTCTGGACCATCGCGTCGGGCACGTCGGAGATCATGCGCGAGATCATCGCCAGGAGGCTCCTGTGACGCCGCCCGCTCTCCCGCTCCTCTACACCCACGTCATGGGCAGCCACGGCTTCCCCGGATGGTTCTGGACCGCGCTCGACAAGATCAAGGCCGGCGAGTACGGGCAGACGGACGTCCGCGAGACCTTCGACGACGCGACCCAGCTCGCCATCCGCGACCAGGAGCGGGCCGGCATCGACGTCATCTGCGACGGCGAGATGCGCCGGTTCTTCTTCGTGCAGTCCTTCTACGCGAAGATGGACGGCCTCGAGCCCCTCGAGCCCCTGCGCAAGACCGGGCTCTACGCCTATGACAGCGTGCCCCGCTATCGCCCGACGCGGAAGATCACCGTGCCGCGCGGGCTCGGCACCGTCGAGGAGTTCCAGTACCTCAAGACGCAGACCGACCGGCCGGTGAAGGCCACGTGCCCGGGCCCGGTGACGCTGTCCATCCACGTCCAGACGCGGCCGGGCGACGCCTACGACAACGATCGGCTCGCCCTCTGCTGGGACATGGTGCCCGCGGTGAACGCCGAGCTCCGGGCCCTGGTGGCGGCCGGCGCGGACTGGATCCAGATCGACGAGCCGTCGGCGGCCATCGTCCCCGGGCAGGCGGCGGAGTACGTGAAGATGTTCAACGCCTGCGTGGAGGGCGTGGCGGCGAAGATCGGCTACCACGTGTGCTTCGGCAATCTCCTGTCGCGGCCGCGCGGCAAGCGCTCCTACCGCTGGATGTTCCCCGCGCTCCTCGAGACCCGGTGCGACCAGTTCGTCTTCGAGTACGCGAACCGGGAGATGGCGGAGATCGAGATGTGGAGCGACGTGGGCGTCGACCGGGACATCGCCTGCGGGGTGGTCGACGTGAAGTCGTTCTACATGGAGATCGCCGGCGGAGGTGGCGGAGCGGGCCCGCCTCTGCCTCCGGCACATCCCCGCCGAGCGGCTCTCGCTGATCCCCGACTGCGGTTTCTTCCCCGTGCCGCGGTGGGTCGCCTTCGAGAAGCTCAAGCGGCTGGCCGCGGGGGCCCAGCTCGCGCGCAGGGAACTGGGGGCTGACGCAGGACGAGGGAAGAGAATACGGCGCGCCGGCATTCGGCGTGTACGCGGAAGCGGGGTTAGTTGGCCCGCTCGCGGGCGTCAAAACCCGCATTCCTTCGCAACTCGACAAGGAGGTCATCAATGGCGACGACCAGACGCGAGTTCCTCGGGATGGCAGGCGCGGCGGCGGGCGCGATGGCGCTGCCGCGGGCGGCCCGGGCCCAGGCCCGTCCCGGCGTGCCGTCCGACCCGGTCAAGATCGGCATCATCGCCATCCGCGCGGGCATCGCCGCGCCGGTCGGCGCCGCCGGTCTGCGCGGGACCGAGTGGTGGGTGGAGCGGGTCAACAAGGCCGGCGGCATCCTCGGACGCCAGGTCCAGCTGGTCGTCGAGGAGGAGTCCACGCCCAAGGACACCGTCGAGCGCTACCGGAAGCTCATCCTCCAGGACAAGGTCGAGGTCGTCATCGGCGGGATCTCCACCGGCGTGACCCTGGCGCTGGGCCCCGTCGCCGAGGAGATGGAGACGCCGTGGCTGTCCTGGGACGGCACCACCCAGAAGGGCGTCGAGGAGACGATGCCCAGCCCGAAGTGGGCCTTCAAGAGCGTGGACAACGAGGTCGAGGCCATCGTCGCCGGGCAGCTCACCCCGAAGTACTTCAAGGGCGTCCAGACCATCGCCGGCATCAACAACGACTACTCCTACGGCCACGACTGCTGGGAGACCTACCAGGCCGTCCTCAAGAAGATGGGCATGAACGTCAAGCCGGTGCTCGAGCTCTTCCCCAAGCTCGGCGTGACGGACTTCACGACCCACATCGCCGCCATCCAGCAGGCCAAGCCCGACCTCCTGATGTGCTCGTTCTGGTCGGGCGACGCGACGATCCTCATGAAGCAGGCCGCCGCGGTGGGGCTCTTCAAGACCATGAAGGGGGTCTTCACCACGGCGGGGGGCGTGCACGACTCCCTCAAGAAGGAGTTCACGCCGGAGGGGCTCCTGCTCGGCTACAACACCATGTACTTCGACGACCCGAAGGGCTCGCCGCTCCTCAAGCAGTTCGTGCGCGAGTACAAGGCGAAGTACAACGAATACCCGCCCTACGAGTGCGACCACGCGTACTTCAACATCGAGTCCTACAAGGCCGCGGTGGAGCGCGCGTACGCGCAGACGAAGCAGTGGCCGACCAAGGCGCAGGTGGTCAAGGCCCTCGAGGGCATCGAGGCGACCTCGCTGTCCGGCACGCGGTCGTGGCGCGCCGACCACGTGCAGATGTGCAGCTTCTACCAGGGCCTCACCACCCACAAGAACAGCTACGACTTCGTCACCATCAGCCCCATCGAGGTCGTCTCCACCAGGACGGCGATGAAGCCGGCGGGCTCGAAGCTCCTCGACTGGATCAACGGCTGGAAGGTCTGATCGACCTCCCCCCGGCCCGCCCCCGCGCTCGGCCCGGAGTCGTGAATGAATGGCGAGACGCCGCCGCGCGTGTACGCGGAAGCGCGGTGTTGCCCCGCATGGCGGAGTCGACCGCATTCCTTCACAACCTGCCGGCGAGACGGGGGCGGGCGGCGCCCGTCGTGACCGCGAACCTCGTCAACCTGCTGATGAGCGGCGTGTTCCACGCCGCCATCCTCTTCCTGGTCTCGGCCGGGCTGCAGGTCGTCTTCGGCGTCCAGAAGATCTTCAACCTGGCGTGCGGCTCCTTCTACGCCCTGGGCGCGTACACGGGAGCCTCGGCGGTGGCGTTCTTCATCGGGCACGGCGGGCCGCCCGCCCTCTTCGTCCTGCCTCTCGTCGCGGGCGGGCTCGTGGTGGGGCTGGTGGGCGTGCTCGTCGAGCGCGGGCTGCTGCGCTTCGTCTACGACCGTGACGAGACCTTCCAGCTCCTGCTGACCTTCGCGCTCGTGCTGATGCTCGAGGACCTGATCCGCATGACGTGGGGCACGGCGCCCGTGTCGACGGGCGGGCTCTACCTGAGCTACGGGCAGGCGCGGATCCTCGGCGCGGCGGTGCCCGTGTACAACCTCCTCGTGATCGCCGCGAGCTTCGTGATCGCCCTCGCCGTGGGCTTCATGCTGACGCGGACGACCTTCGGGCGCATCGTCCGCGCCGCGGCGGACAACCGAGAGATGGCGGAGGCCCTCGGCGTGGACATGCGACGGCTCTACGCGCGCGTTTTCACGCTCGGGACCATGCTCGGCACCCTCGGCGGCGCCCTCGTCATCCCGTCTACCGCGGCGATGAGCGAGATGGGGGTCGAGCTGATCGTCGAGGCGTTCGCCGTGGTGGTGATCGGCGGGCTCGGGAGCATGCGGGGGGCGTTCGTGGGCGCCCTCGTGGTCGGCCTGCTCCGCGCCCTGGCCATCTGGCTGTACCCGGAGCTCGAGATGCTGCTGATCTACCTCATCGTGATCGGCGTGCTTCTCTGGCGCCCGCGCGGGCTCTTCGGGACGGCCGCCGCGTGAGGACGACGGTTGTCCTGGCGCTGGTGGCGGTGGCCCTGCTCGCCATCCCCCTCGCGGCCCCCGCCTACTACGTGACGCTCATGCTGCCCTTCATGGCGTACGGGGTCGTGCTGCTCGGGCTGAACCTCCTCTTCGGCTACACCGGGCTCGTCTCGTTCGGGCACGCGCTGTTCATCGGGGTCGGCGCCTACACGGGCGCCGTGCTGACCACGCACCTCGGGGTGCGGCAGATGGAGCTCATCCTGGCCGTCGCCGCGCTCGCCGCCGCGGTGGTGGCGGCGCCCGTGGGCGCCCTCTGCGTGCGCTACGTCAAGATCTACTTCGGCATGCTGACCCTCGCCTTCGGCATGGTCTTCTACACGTTCCTCCTGAAGTTCTACCGGCTGACCGGCGGCGACGAGGGCATGCGGATGCTCCGCCCCTGGCTCCTCGGCAGCGAGTGGTCCGGGCTCTCGAAGACCGCGTACCTGATCGGGCCCTACTACTACTTCTCGCTCGCCGTGCTGGCCCTCGCCACCGTCCTCATGTGGCGCGTCGTGCGCTCCCCCTTCGGCCTCTGCCTCCGGACCATCCGCGACAATCCGCTGAAGGCCGAGAGCCTCGGCCTCAGCGTGCCGCGCTATCGCTGGTACGCGTTCATGATCTCCGCCGTCTACGCGGGGGTGGGCGGCGCGCTGCTCGCCACACCGACGGGCAACGTGGACCCCACGCTCGCGTACTGGACGCACTCCGGGAACATCGTCTTCATGGTCCTGCTCGGCGGCTTCACATCCTTCTTCGGCCCGCTCCTCGGCGCGTTCGTCTTCATCTTCCTGCAGGACACCGTCATGTCGGTGTTCCCGTACTGGCGGCTCGTCTTCGGGGCCGTGCTCGCCTTCATCGTGATCTTCGCTCCCGGCGGGCTGATGGGCCTCTTCGGCCGCCGGCGGGCCGCCGAGGCCTCGCGCGGGTGATCCTCGAGGCGCGGGACGTCCGCAAGCTCTACGGCGCTCACGTGGCGCTCGACGGCGTGAGCCTGTCCATCGCGGAAGGCGAGTTCGTCTCGATCATCGGGCCGAACGGCGCCGGCAAGTCGACGCTGATCGGTGTGCTGACCGGCCTGCTCCGGCCGAGCGCCGGCAGCGTGCGCTTCAAGGGGAAGGACATCGCCGGCATCGGGACCGCCCCCCTCACGCGGCTGGGCATGGCCCGGAGCTTCCAGCTCGTCCAGATCTTCCCCGAGCTGACGGTGCTCGAGACGCTCCAGGCTGCGGTGGTCTCGCGGCTCGGCCGGGGCTGGCACATCCTCGCCGCCCTGGGCCGCGACCGCCAGGTCCGGGCGGACGCCCTCAACGTCGCCGCGCTCTTCAACCTCGCCGACAAGGCTCATGTGCTCGCCCGGGCCCTGCCGCAGGGGGACAAGAAGCTGCTCGACGTGGCCGCGGCCTTCGCGCTGCGGCCGGAGATCATCCTCCTCGACGAGCCGACCAGCGGCGTGAGCACGGCGGACAAGCACGCGGTGATGGAGATCCTGGTGGGCGCGGCCCGGCAGATCGGGCTCTCCACGATCATCCAGGTCGAGCACGACATGGACATCGTGTTCGGGTACTCGGACCGGATCATCGCGCTCCATCAGGGCCGCGTGCTGGCCGACGCGACGCCGGCCGCGATCCAGGCGGACGCGCGGGTGGTGGACATGGTGATCGGCCGGGCGCGGCCCACTCCGGCGAGCGGGTAGCCATGCTCGAGGTGCGGGGGATCAACGTCTTCATCCAGGCGAGCCACATCCTCCGGAGGGTGTCGCTCGAGGTCCGCGAGCGCGAGGTCGTCTGCCTCGTGGGGCGCAACGGCGCGGGGAAGACCACGACGCTCCGGACGGTCATGGGCTACCACCGTCCGCGGGCCGGCGAGGTGCGCTTCAAGAACACGACGCTCTCCGGACGGCGGACCTTCGAGATCGCGCGGCTCGGGCTCGGCTTCTCCCCCGAGGAGGGGGCCATCTTCTCCGACCTGACGGTGGCGGAGAACATCGAGATCTCGACGTGGACGCGGCCGGAGGGACGGCCCGCCGCGGAGCGGCTCGCCCTCGCCTACGAGGTCTTTCCCGTGCTCCGGCGGTATGCGGCGCGCAAGGGCCCGGAGATGTCGGGCGGCGAGAGGAAGATGCTCTCGATCGCGCGGGCCCTCGCCCTCGACCCCGAGCTCCTCCTGCTCGACGAGCCGTTCGAGGGGCTCTCGCCCGCCATCCTCCCCACCGTCGCCGCGGGCATCGGCGAGATCACCCAGCGCGGGCACGCGATCCTCATCGCGGAGTCGAACATCCACCACGTGCCCGACTTCGCCACGCGCCTCTACGTGATCGAGCGCGGCGAGATCATCTTCGCCGGCCCCCCCGACGAGGTCCGGCGGGACGCCGCCGTGCTCGGCGTCATCGGCGGGCACGCGGTCTAGCGCGGACTAGCCACGTCTAAAACGCCTGCTGCGCGACCGGGCGGGTGGCGCAGGGGTCCGCGCGCTTGACGGCTCCGCGTGGCGTTGCGTAAGGTCGGGCCAGCGCGCTCGACGACCGAGCGCCCGCCACGAGAGGAGACGGACCATGGCCGACTGGACCGCGCCCACCCAGGACCGCGTCGAGGGCTACTTCAAGGAGCTCAACAACTGGGGCCGCTGGGGCGACGCCGACCAGCTCGGCACCGTCAACCTGATCACCGCGGCCAAGCGCGGACAGGCGCAGTCGCTGGTGAAGAGCGGGCGCACGGTGTCGCTCGCCCGCGACATCGGACCGCAGCCCGCCCTCATGTACCACGTCACCTACCCGTCGAACCGGGAGCGCGCCGACGTGGTGCTGGACCGCTTCGACCTCGTCTACCACGGCTACTCGATCACCCACATCGACGCCCTCTGCCACGTGGCGTGGGACGGTCAGCTCTACAACGGCCGGTCGTTCGCCCAGAGCCTGACCGTGGCGGGCGCCACGTGGTGCCCGATCGACCCGCTCTTCGGCGGCATCACGTCGCGGGGCGTGCTGCTCGACGTGGCCGCGGGGCGTCCGGAAGGGTTCGTCGCGGTGGGCAAGCCGGTGACGCCGCGCGAGCTCGACGCGGTGGCCCGGCGCGCCGGCGTCTCCGTGGGGGCGGGTGACGTCGTCGTGGTGCGGAGCGGCCAGGAGGCGTTCCAGCGCGCGAACCCGAACTGGGTCCCGCGGGTGTCGCCGCATCCCGGGCTTCACCTGTCCTGCCTCGAGTGGCTCCGGGAGCGCGACGTGGCCGCGATTGCGTGGGACATGATGGACGAGCGCCCCATCGGCTACGCGGGCTTCGGCATGGGCGCGCACCTCGCCATCCCGTTCCTCGGGCTTGCCCTCGTGGACAACACCTATCCCGAGCGCCTCGTCGCCGCGTGCGCCGAGGAGGGTCGCCACGAGTTCCTGTTCACCGCGACGCCGATCCGCCTGGTGGGGAGCACCGGCGCGCCCGCGAACCCGCTCGCGATCTTCTAGGGCGCGGCGGAGCGGCGTTCGCCCGCCCACGCCATGCCGGCCCAGCCCGAGGCACCGCGCTCGACACCGTGCGGGGAGGCGCGGTGAAGTTCCGCGCGTACCTCGCCGTGCTCGTCCTCGCCGGCGTCGTCCCGCTGGTGGGCCTCACCGTGATCGTCACCGCCACCCTGGCCCGGCAGCAGCGCGACGCGCTCGAGCGGGGCCGCGTCGAGACGGTGACCGCGCTCGCCACCGCCATCGAGAACGAGCTCGCCGCGTCGGTGAAGTCGCTCCAGACCCTCGGGGCGTCCGAACGGCTGCAGCGCGGTGACCTGCCCGCGTTCCACGCCGAGGCGCAGCGCGTGCGCGGGCTGCACCCCTGGACGACGATCGGGCTCATCGACGCCTCGGGACAGCACGTGCTGAACGCGGCGCGCCCGCTCGGGACGCCGCTGCCCGACCTCCGGGACCGCGAGTACTTCAAGCAGGTGGTGGCCACCGGGCGCCCCTCCGTGTCCGAGCCGCTCCAGGGGCGGGCCACCGGCACCGTGGATGTCGTGATCGCCGTTCCCGTCACGGACGGCGGGCTGAAGTACGTCCTCTTCGCGGGGATGGAGCCGACCCGGCTCACCGAGCAGTTCGAGGCGCAGCGGCTGCCCCCGGATGTCGTGGCGTCCATCGTGACCCGAGCCGGTATGGTCGTGTCCCGCACCGACGCCCCGTCCGTCGGCGTCGGCCAGATGGCCGACGCCACGTACCTCGAGCGGATCCGGAGGGCGCAGGCGGGGACCTTCCGGCTCCCCTCGCCGGCCGGCGAGGTCGACGTGGCCTTCCGGCGGATCGCGCTGACGGGGTGGACGGTGGGGCTGGCCGCGCCGGCGCGGGTGCTGGACGCGCCGGGGCGGCGGGTCATGTGGGCGGGAGCGCTGGTGGGCGGCGGCATCGTTGCCCTGGCCCTGGCCCTCGCCGGCGTGTTCGCGCGCCGGATGCAGCGCGCCGTGGCCGAGATCGGCGAGGCCGCCTCCGCCCTCGGACGCGGGGAGCTCCGCGCCACGCCGCGCGAGCTGCCGATCGCCGAGCTGGAGTCGATGCGCCGCTCGCTGACCGAGGCCGCGCGCCTCCTGCGGGAGCGGGAGCGCCAGCGGGACGAGCTGCTGCAGATCGAGCAGGAGATGCGGGCGGCCGCGGAGACGGCGAACCGGGCGAAGGACGAGTTCCTCGCGATGCTGGGCCACGAGCTGCGCAACCCGCTGGGCGCGATCGCCAGCGCCACGGGCGTGCTCGGCGCCACCGGCGACCTGGATCCCGGCGCGGCGCGGGCCCGCGCGGTGATCGGGCGCCAGGTCCAGCACCTGTCGCGCCTCGTCGACGACCTCCTCGACGTGAGCCGCGTCACGACCGGCAAGGTCCGGCTGAGCCTCCAGCCCCTCGACCTCTCCCAGCTCGTCACGACCACGATGGCCTCGTGGCGCTCGGCGGGGCGGTTCGATCGGCACCGCGTCTCCGACGACGCCGCGGGCCCGGTGTGGGTCGAGGCGGACGAGACCCGCATGGAGCAGGTGCTCGGCAACCTCGTGGGCAACGCGCTCAAGTACACGCCGGCGGGCGGCGAGGTGCGCGTGAGGGTGACGCGGGACGGCGCCGCCGCCGTGCTCGAGGTGGCCGACACGGGCCCGGGGATCCCGCCTGACCTCCTCGGCAAGGTGTTCGAGCCGTTCGTGCAGGGCGATCGCGGGCTCGACCGGACGCAGGGCGGGCTCGGCATCGGCCTCACGCTGGTCAAGGCCCTGGCCGGCCTGCACGGCGGCACCGCGGAGGCGAGGAGCGCGGGCGCGGGCAGCACGTTCGTCGTCCGCCTGCCGGCGGCCGCCGCGCCGCCCACCACCGCGCCGCCGGCGCCGGCGTCACCGCCGGCCGCGGATCCGCGCCGCCGCGTCCTCGTCGTCGAGGACAACGACGACGCGCGCGAGATGCTGCGCGTGCTGCTCACCCTCGCCGGGCACTCCGTGCACGAGGCCGGCGACGGCCGGACGGGGATCGCGGTGGCCGCCGAGACCGGTCCCGAGGTGGCGCTGATCGACGTGGGCCTGCCCGGCCTCGACGGCTACGAGGTGGCCCGGCGGATCCGCGCCACCCCCGGCGGCGCGTCGATGCGCCTCATCGCCATCACCGGCTACGGTCAGAGCGACGATCGCCGGCGTGCCCTCGACGCCGGCTTCGACGCCCATCTCACCAAGCCCGTGCAGTCGGAACGCCTCCTCGCCGCCATCGCCGGTGGAAGTGCGAGGTGAGCCGAAGGCGAGCCGAGCGCATATGGAAATGCAGTGGAACGAACCGTGAACCAGAGAGTGCGGCCCGAAGTGCGAGGTGAGCCGAAGGCGAGCCGAGCGCATATGGAAATGCAGTGGAACGAACCGTGAACCAGAGAGTGCGGCCGGAAGTGCGAGGTGAGCCGAAGGCGAGCCGAGCGCATATGGAAATGCAGTGGAACGAACCGTGAACCAGAGAGTGCGGCCTGAACCGCCCTCATCCCATCACGTCCACCGCGGAGCAGCGGCGCGGACAGGAGCCACGACATGCCGAGACCGATGCGACGGATCGTCACCGGACACGACGCGCAGGGCCGATCCATCTTCCTCATGGACGCTCCGTCGCCGCACGTCCTGGAGCTGCCGGGGATGCCCGGCCTGTCCCTGACCAATCTCTGGGTGACCGATGACAGCCCCGCCGACAACACGGGCGGCGCGGACGCCGCGGCGCGGCCCATCGTGCTCGAGCCGCCGGCGCGCGGCAGCATCCTCCGCATCGTCGACTTCCCTCCGGACCGGGAGCTGATGGGGAAGATGGATCGGGACCGCGCGTTCGCCGCCATGGGCGCGCACGGCGCGATGGACCGGGACGCCTCGCGCCACCCCGGCATGCACAAGACCAGCACGGTGGACTACGCGCTGGTCCTCGACGGGGAGATCTGGGCCCTCATGGACGAGGGCGAGCGGCGCCTCGAGGCGGGAGACTGCCTCGTCCAGCGCGGGACGAATCACGCGTGGAGCAACCGGAGCGACCGTCCGTGCCGCGTGGCCTTCATCCTGATCGGCGCGCGGCCCGCATGATCCTCTTCGACCACGTCGCGATCGCCGCGCCCCGGCTGGCCGACGCCCCCGCCGTGCTCGCCGCTCGGCTCGGGGGCGTCCCCGCCTACGGCGGAGAGTCGAAGCCGTATCGCTTCTTCCAGTGGCGCTTCGCGGGCGGCGGCCGCATCGAGGTGCTGGAGCCCTCCGTCGAGGAGAGCTTCCTCCACCGCTTCCTCGCCCAGCACGGCGCCGGCGTCCACCACGTGACCTTCAAGGTGCCGAGCCTCGCCGAGGCGTGCGCGCGCGCCGCGGCGCGCGGCTACCGCATCGTGGGTTTCGACGACTCCGACCCGGAGTGGGCCGAGGCCTTCCTGCATCCGAAGGAGGCGCTCGGCATCGTCGTGCAGATGGCCGAGACGCGGTGGGAGCCCGGCCCGGACGCGCTCGCGCGCTTCCCGCCGCCGCCCGGCCCGGTGTCGCCGCCGCCCGCCGTCACGGTCCTCGGGCTCCGGATGCGCGCGCGGTCGCGCGAATGCGCGGACCGGCAGTGGGCCGAGGTGCTCGGCGCTCACGTGAGCGAAGCGGACGGCGCCCTCGTCTACCGGTGGCCGGGCTCGCCGATGCGCCTGATGGTGGAGGTGGACGCGCGCGCCGACGAGGGCCCGGTGGCGATCGAGTACGCGGCGGACCGCCCGGTCGAGCTGCCCGATGGCCCCGCGCCGCTTCTCGGCGCCGTCTTCTCTCGCGTCGCGGCGCCGGGGCCTGGAGCCGCGTCAGCGGCGCCTCGGGTGTAGAGACGCCTCAGCCGTAGAGGTGGCAGGCGACCATGTGGCCGGGCGCGGGGTGCCGCTCGGCCGGGTCGACCTCCGCGCACTGGGGCATGGCGGCAGGGCAGCGCGGGTGGAAGTGGCATCCCGACGGCGGGTTGATCGGCGAGGGGACCTCGCCGGTGAGGATGATCTCCTCGCGCGTGCTGTCCGGATGGGCGGGCAGGGCGGCGGAGAAGAGCGCCTTCGTGTACGGGTGCAGCGGGTTCTTGAACAGCTCCTTCGACTTGGCCCGCTCCACGATCCGGCCCAGGTACATCACCGCCACTTCCTGGGCCATGTAGCGCGTGGTGGCCAGGTGGTGGGCGATGAGCAGGTAGCTCACGCCGTACTGCCGCTGCAGGTCCACGAGCAGGTTCATGATCTGCGCCCGGATGGACACGTCGAGGGCGGAGACCGGCTCGTCCAGGATGATCAGCTTGGGGTCGGAGATCAGCGCGCTCGCCACGGCGATGCGCTGGCGCTGCCCGCCGCTGAACTCGTGGGGATAGAGGTCGGCCTGCTGCGGCCGCAGCCCCACCCGCCCCAGCATCTCCGCGACCCGTGTCTTGACCTCCTGCGAGGACAGCGGGCGGTTGATCACGAGCGGCTCCGCCACGATGTCGCGCACGCGCATGCGCGGGCTCAGCGAGGACCACGGATCCTGGAACACCGCCTGCACCTTCATCCGGTACTGCCGCAGGTCGTCCCCGTGGAGCGCGTGGACGTCCTTGCCGTCCACGAACACGTGCCCCTCGGTGGGCTCCTCGAGCCGGAGCACGAGCTTGGCCGTGGTGGTCTTGCCGCAGCCCGACTCGCCGACGATGGCGAGCGTCTCCCCCTGGGGGACCGACAGGTCGATGCCGTCGACGGCCTTCACCCAGCCGACCGTCTTCGTCCACACGACGCCCTCGGTGACGGGGAAGTGCTTCTTGAGCCGCTCGACGCGGAGGATCAGGTTGTCGGACATGTGGCTCTCGAGCTTCCAGCAGTCCGCGCGATGGCCCTCGCCGACGGTGAAGGCCGGCGGATACTGCTCCCGGCACCGATCGTCGGCATACGGGCACCGCGGGGCGAACCGGCAGCCCTCGGGCAGGTCCCAGAGGGCGGGCGGCTGGCCGCTGATCGAGTAGAGCCGCTCGACGTCGTCGTCCATGCTGGGCACGGAGTTCAGCAGGGCCTGGGTGTACGGGTGCGACGGGTGGTTGAAGATCTCCCGCACCGGGCCCATCTCCACCGCGCGCCCCGCGTACATCACCATGACGCGGTCGCACATCTTCGCCACGACCCCGAAGTCGTGGGTGATGAAGATCACGGCGAGGTTCGTCTCCTCCTGGATCTCGCGCAGCAGGCGCAGGTACTGCGCCTGGATCGTCACGTCGAGGGCGGTGGTGGGCTCGTCGGCGATGATCACCTTCGGCTCGCACGAGATCGCGATCGCGCCGACCACGCGCTGCTTCATGCCGCCGCTCATCTGGTGCGGGTAGTCCTGCACGCGGCGCTCCGGGGCGGCCAGCCGCACCTGCCGCAGCCCGTCGACGGCCCGGCGGACGAGCGACCGGTGCCCGTCCTGGTGGTGGATGCGGATCGCCTCGATGAGCTGGTTGCCGATCGTGAACACCGGGTTGAGCGAGGTCTGCGGGTCCTGGAGGATCATCGAGATGCGACGCCCCCGGATCTCGCGCATCTGCTTCTCGGTCTTCTCGAGGAGGTTCTCGCCCTCGAGGCGGATGACGCCCTTCACGATGCGGGCGGCGGGCCGGGGCACGAGCCGCAGGAGAGAGAGCGCGGTCATGGTCTTGCCGCAGCCGGACTCGCCCACGATGCCCAGCACCTCGCCCTGGCGGAGGGAGAAGCTCACGCCGTCCACGGCCTTCACCACGCCGTAGCGGCTGAAGCAGTAGGTGTGCAGGTCCTCGACTTCCAGGACGACATCGCCGATCGATCTGGGCATGCGCTCCGTGCCGTCACATGGGAGGGGTGTCGGGGCACGGGCGTCGAGGAGGGAGGGTGGCCCTCGCCTCCTCGACGCCCCGGAAGGTCCCGGTTCTACTTGCCGGGCTTGATGCGCTCGAAGTGGGTGGACCGGCCGGCGGCGAGCCCCGGATAGACCCACTCGCCCACGGCCTTCGGGTTGGCCACGACCTCGTTCGCGAACCAGAAGAGCGGGATATCGGCGAACTCGTCGAAGAGGTGGTCCCCGATGGACCGCGCGAGCCGCTGCCGCTCCTTGGGATCCACCGCCTTGGTGAGCGCGTCGTAGGCCTTGTCGATGAACTCGTTCTCGTAGTTGTGGCCGGCGCTCTTGCTCCAGTAGCTGGTCCGGATCCACTCCTCGGACGGCCGCCACGAGATGATGTTCGGCCAGATGCAGCACTGGATCGTCTTCTTGCGGAACATGTCGCGGACCTTGGCCCAGTCGAGCACCTCGATCTCGGTCTCGACGCCGATCTCCTTGTAGTAGATGCCGAGGGCCTCGGCGACCTGCGGTCCCTCCGACTCACCCGGCTCGGTGAAGGCGAGGATCTTGAACTTGAGCTGCCCGGGGCCGTAGCCCGCCTGCTTGAGGAGCTCCTTGGCCTTGGTAGGGTTGTAGCCGTACATCGAGTCGAAGCGGCTCTTCCACTCCGGGTTGTAGCCCTCCGACTTCTCCGACCAGCCGGTCACGTAGGTCGGCGTGCCCTTGCCGGCGAACACCGTGTTGAGCAGCTCCTTCCGGTTGATGGCCAGGTTCAGGGCCTGGCGCACGGGCTTCTTGGTCCACGCCACGTCCGCCTTGAAGGCGGGGTCGCCGGGCAGGTAGTACTGGCCGCCCAGGTACACCGTCATCCAGTCCACCGGGAACGACGACGAGTAGATCTTCATGCCCTTCTTGAGCGCGTCCTTCTGCAGCTCGCGCGGGAGGTCCGCCACGTGCGCCTCGCCGGACAGGAGCATGGCCAGCCGCGTCGACTCCTCGCGCGCCAGCCGGAACTCCAGCTCCTTGTAGGCCGGGCGCTGGCCGGTCCAGTGGTTGTCGACGCGCTCGAAGGTGATCGACAGGCCGGGCTGGCGGTTCACGTAGCGGTAGACGCCGGTGCCCGCCGGGCGCTTGTCGAATCCCTCCTGGCCTTCCTTGTCCCACTGCGCCTTGCTGACCATGCGGAGGTCGCCGGCGCGGGACACCGCGTACAGCATCGTCGTGGACGGCCGCTTCATCCTGAACACGACCTGGTGGTCGTTGAGGACCTTGACCTCCTCGACCGTCCGCCAGAACGGGGCGAGCGTCGCCGTCGTCTCCGGGCGCTGCATGAACGCCACCGAGTGGACGACGTCGCGGCGCGGTGAACTGCCCGAACCCGTAGTGGAACTGGACCCCCTTGCGCAGGGTGAACGTCCACTCCTTGTAGTCGGCGCTGTTCGACCACTTCTCGGCGAGGCGGGGCGTGTACTCGCCGCTCTTGGGATCGACCTCGAGCAGCGTCTCGAGGAACGGGTCGTACTGGAGATGGTCGGGCCGGGCGACCATCCAGAACCGGTTGCTGTCCTCGAAGCCCGCGGAGGCGAAGACGAGCTTCTGGGGCTGGGCCGATCCCGGCGCCGGCGCGGCCACGAGCGACGCGAGCACCACCAGCCCCAGGGCGAGGGGCACGAGCCTCGAGAGCTGGGGTTGGCGGTCGTTTCCACTGCGCTTTCATGTGCGCTCCGCTCGCCTTCGGCTCGCTTCGCAAGGCCATCGTGGATCCTCCTTGGCATGATGTTCGCGCTCGGGTCGGCGCCGGTGCTCAGGCGCCCGTGTCACACGTTGCGCAGCTTGGGATCCAGGTGGTCCCGGAGCCAGTCGCCCAGCAGGTTCAGCGCCAGCACGGTCAGCATGATCGCCAGACCCGGGAACATCGAGACCCACCAGGCGGTGACGATCAGCTCGCGCCCGTCGGCGATCATGAGGCCCCACGCCGGCGTGGGCCGCGGGAGACCCGCGCCGAGGAAGCTCAGCGCGGACTCGAGGAGGATGACGTAGCCCACCTGGAGCGTGGCGAGGACGACCAGGGAGTTGATGACGTTGGGGAAGATGTACTTGCCCATGATCCGCAGGTGCGAGGCCCCCGCCACGCGCGCGCGGGCGATGAAGTCCCGCTCCTTGATGCTGAGGGTCTCCGCCCGCACGAGCCGGGCGTAGCGCGCCCAGAGCAGGACCACGAGGACGATGATGACGGTCCAGAAGCTCGGGCCGACGGCGGCGACGAGGACGAGGGCGAGCAGGATCGTCGGTAAGGACAGGGAGATGTCGACCAGGCGCATCAGCGTGCCGTCGACCCGCCCCCCGAAGTAGCCCGATATCAGCCCGAGCGCGGTGCCGATGGCGCCGCCCACGAGGATGGCGACGAGGGACACCGCCATCGACACCCGGGCGCCGTAGATCATGCGGCTCAGGATGTCGCGTCCGAGCTTGTCCGTCCCGAGCAGGTGGTCGCTCGTCCCGCCCTCCTGCCAGACGGGCGGCTTCAGCCGCTTGGCGAGCGATCCTCTCAGGGGATCGTACGGAGCGACCTGCGGCGCCAGCGCCGCGGGGATCACGAGGAGGATCGTGAGGAGCGCGATCGGCACCAGGGGATAGCGCCGGGCCTGGCGCATCGCGTGGGCGACCCGGGGGCGCGAGTACCACGGCAGCGTTCTCGCGGTCACGATGGCCATGGCGCGACTCCTTGTCTTTGCCCGCTACCGGAGGCGGATCCGGGGGTCGAGATAGGCATAGAGGATGTCGACCATCAGGTTGGTCAGGATGAAGATGCCCGCGAAGACGATCACGACGGCCTGGACGACCTGGAAGTCCCGGGCCCGCACGGCATCGACGACGAGGAGCCCGGTGCCGGGCCAGGAGAACACGCTCTCCGTGACCACCGACCCCGTCATGAGGACGCCGGCGATGATCGCGAAGAACGTGAGGGGCGCGATGGCGGCGTTGCGCAGGCAGTGCTTCCAGATCACCTTCCACTCCGCGAGCCCCTTGATGCGCGTGAGCTTCACGAACTCGCTGTCCAGGACGTCCAGCATCGAGGAGCGGACCAGCCGCATGATGGCGGCCACCTGGAACCAGCCCAGCGTGATCGCGGGGAGGATCATGTACTGGATGCCGCCCCTGCCCGAGGTCGGGAACCACCCCAGGTGCACCGAGAAGATCCACATGAGGACGATGCCGAGCCAGAAGCCGGGCAGCGACTGGCCCAGGAGCGCGACGATCTTCGCGGCGGAGTCCCAGGCCGTGCCCTTCCAGACCGCGGAGAGCACCCCGATGGGCAGCGCGATCACGATGCTGATGAGGAGCGCGAAACCGGCGAGCTGGAGCGTCGCGGGCAGGCGCTGCCACGACGAGGCCCATCGCGGTGTGTCCGTGCCACTTCCAGGAGTGTCCGAAGTCGCCCTGGAGGGCCTTGCCGAGGAAGATGCGTACTGGGTGGTGAGGGGCTTGTCCAGGCCCCAGTGCTTGGACACCCGCTCGTAGTCCTCGGGGCCGGCCTCGAGCGGCAGCATGACGTCGAGCGGATTGCCCGTGATGCGCGCGAGCGAGAACACGATGAGGCTCATGACCCAGATGGCCAGGAGGCTCTGGAAGGTGCGCTTCGCGATGTAGCGCTGCATGCGACCTCCGCTCCGCGCCGAGCGACGCTGCCCGGCGACCGACACGAGGGCTGCGGGCCACGAGCCGCGGGGGCCGCCCGCAGCTTGCCCCAGATGCTGCCCTTACTGAGTCCCCCAGTCAAGCCGCTGCTGTGCCTAGCAGTGCGAGGTGAGCCGGAAGGCGAGCCGAGCGTATATGGAAAAGCAGTGGGAACAACCCCAACGGCTATGGAGTGCAGTGGGAACAACCCCACCAGCCGGGCCCGCCGCGCCGCCGCCTCCTGTTGTATCCTGGGCTTCCGTGTACCTCGACCGTCGGCTCTGGGCATTCACGCGCGGCGTCCGCCTCCGCATCCTCGGCACCGTGGTGCTGGGGCTCCTCGCGGTGGGCGCCGGGATCGCCCGTCTCGCCCTCCTCGGCTGGCTCCTCGCGCGGGTCATCAAGGGTGATCCGCCGGGCGCCCTCGTGTGGCCGATGGCCCTGACCGCCGGCGCCATCCTCGTGCGGGGAGGCCTGGAGTACTGGCGCACGATGGCCGCCCACCGGACGGCCTCCCGCGTCCAGGGGGTGCTGCGGGGCGCCATCTACGACCGCGTCACCGCGCTCGGGCCCGCCCACTTCAGCCGCTCCCGCACCGGCGAGGTCATCCTCTCGATGGTGGAGGGCGTCCAGCAGCTCGAGGTGTACTTCGGGCAGTACCTGCCGCAGCTCGCGGTCGCGGCGCTGACCCCCGTCCTCATCTTCGTCTTCGTCGCCTTCGTGGACCTGCCGATCGCGCTGGTGCTGCTCGTGGCCGCCCTCGTCACGCTGATCGCCCCCACGCTCTGGCACCGGAAGGACGCGGGGAAGAGCCGCGCGCGGTCCCAGGCCTACGCGCGCTTCGGCGCCGAGTTCCTCGACTCGGTGCAGGGGCTCGCCACGCTCAAGGCGTTCGGCCAGAGCGGCGAGCGCGCGCGGATGCTCGACGAGCGCGGGCGGGCGCTGTTCCGCAGCACCATGGGCGTCCTCGGGACCAACACGCTCGCCCGCGGGATCACCGACACCGGCATCGCGGTGGGCGCGGCCGTCGCGCTCGGCTGGGGCGCCTACCGGGTCCAGGCGGGACAGATGGACATCGGGGCGCTGCTCGTCATCCTGATGCTCGGCGTGGAGGTCTTCCGCCCGCTCCGCGAGCTGCGCACGGTGCTCCACCAGGGCATGCTCGGCCTCTCCGCCGCCGACGGCATCCTGACCATCCTGGCCGCGGAGCCGCGCGTGCGCGACCGGGGCACGCCCGGCGCGGACGGGCAGCCGCTCGCGCCCACCGTGTCCTTCGACCGTGTCCGCTTCTCGTACCCGGGCGGGCGCCGCGCCGCCCACGCGGACCTCACCTTCGACGTGGCGGCGGGCGAGCGGGTGGGCATCGTCGGCCCGAGCGGCGCGGGCAAGTCCACGGTGGCGCGGCTGCTGCTGCGCTTCTACGACCCCGACGGCGGCGCCGTCCGGCTGGGCGGCCACGACCTGCGGGAGCTGTCGCTGGACCAGCTCCGCGGCATGATCGCGGTGGTCAACCAGGACACGTACCTGTTCCACGGCACCGTGGAGGACAACCTCCGCATGGGCAAGCCCGACGCGACGCCCGCCGAGCTGACGGCGGCGGCGCGCGCGGCCAACGCCGAGGAGTTCATCTCGCGGCTGCCCCAGGGCTACCGCACGGTGGTCGGCGAGCGCGGCGTGCGCCTGTCCGGCGGGCAGCGGCAGCGCATCGCCATCGCCCGCGCGCTGCTCCGCGACGCGCCGATCCTGATCCTGGACGAGGCGCTCTCGTCGGTGGACGCGGAGAGCGAGGCGGTCATCCAGGAGGCCCTCGATCGCCTCATGCAGGGCCGCACCACGCTGATCTTCGCCCACCGGCTGTCGAGCGTGATCGGCGCCGACCGGATCCTGGTGCTGGGCGACGGCCGGGTGGTGGAGACCGGCGCCCACGCCGAGCTGATGGCCCGTCGCGGCGCCTACCACCGGCTGATGGCCGCGCAGGCCCAGGACGGCGCGGCGGCGCGGAACGGCGGGGACCGTCCGCTCCTCCCGCGCGCGCCGGGCGAGGACGGCGAGCGCGAGCGCGACGTGGCGCTGCCCGACACCGAGCCGACCGACGCGATCCTGCGGGCCGAGGGCCTCACGTGGCCGCGGCTCATCCGCGTCCTCCTGGGCATGGTCGCGGGGTACCGGGCGCGGCTCGTCACCACGTTCCTCCTCGGCGTGGCCCGCGTGCTGGCGTTGATCGGGGTCGGCGTGGTCAGCGCGCTCATCGTGCGCGCGGTGAAGTACGGGCAGCCCTTCGGCGGGCTCCTCGTGATGCTCGCCGTCATCGCGCCGCTCGCCGGCCTGCTCCACTGGCTCGAGTCGTGGCTGGCCCACGACATGGCCTACCGCCTCCTCGCGGACATGCGGCTTCAGATGTTCCGCACGCTGGACCGCCTCGCCCCCGCGTACCTCACGCGGCGGCGCACCGGCGACCTGGTCGGCCTGGCCACCCACGACATCGAGCTGATCGAGTACTTCTTCGCGCACACGATCACCCCCGCCTTCGTGGCCGTGCTCGTCCCGCTGGGCGTCCTCGCCACGCTCGCCGCGTTCGGGTGGCCGCTGGCCCTGGCCCTCCTGCCGTTCCTCGCGTGGGCCGGCCTCACGCCCGTCCTCGGCAGGAAGCGCATCGACCGGCTCGGCTCGCGCGCGCGCGAGGTGTCGGGCGACCTCTCCGCGCACGCCGTCGACTCGGTGCAGGGGCTCGGCGAGATCGTGGCGTTCCGCCACGTGCGCGCGCGCGGCGAGGAGTTCGCGGCGAAGGCGCGCGAGTACCTGCGGGTCCGCGTGCCGTTCCTGCACGACCTCACGCTGCAGGGCGCGCTCCAGGAGGTGGCGACCGGGCTCGGCGGCCTCGCCGTGGTCGCCGTCGGCGCCGCGCTCGCCAGCCAGGGGCGGCTCGACCCCACGCTCCTGCCCGTGGCCGTGCTCCTCGCCATGTCGGCCTTCGTGCCGGTGTGGGAGATCGCCCAGGTCGGCCGGCAGCTCGCCGACACGCTCGGCGCCACGCGCCGCGTGCACGCCGTCCACGCGGAGCCGGTCCCGGTGACCGACGGCCGCGGCGTGGACGACGGCGAGCCGGCGGGGGCCCGTGCGGCGATCGAGCAGTCGGGGGCCCCTGTGGCGATCGAGCCGGCGCGGGCCGGCATGGCCCTCGAGCTGTCACGCGTGAGCTTCGCGTACCCGGGCCGCCGGCAGCGCGCGCTGTCCGACGTGTCGTTCGGGGTGGCGTGGGGCAGCACGGTGGCCCTCGTCGGCCCGTCCGGGGCGGGCAAGACCACGATCGCCAACCTGCTGCTCCGCTTCTGGGACCCCGACGAGGGCACGGTGCGGATCGGCGGGCACGATCTCCGCGACTACGGCCTCGACGCGCTCCGGCAGCGCGTGGCCCTGGTGGCCCAGGACACGTACCTGTTCAACGACACGCTCGGCAACAACATCCGCCTGGCGCGGCCCGGCGCGCCGGACGCGGAGCTCGAGGCCGCGGTGGAGCGCGCGGCCCTCGCCGGGTTCGTCGCCGGGCTGCCCGAGGGGCTCGACACGATCGTGGGCGAGCGCGGCGCGCAGCTCTCGGGCGGGCAGCGCCAGCGCGTGGCCATCGCGCGCGCCTTCCTCAAGGACGCGCCGATCCTGATCCTGGACGAGGCCACGTCGCACCTGGACGCGGTGAGCGAGCAGGCGGTGCGCGGCGCGCTCGAGCTCCTCGCGCGCGACCGCACCACGGTGGTGATCGCGCACCGGCTGTCCACCGTGCGCGACGCCGACCGGATCATCGTGCTGGAGGACGGCCGGCTCGTGGAGACGGGCACCCACGAGGACCTCCTCGCCCGCGGCGGCCTCTACGCGCATCTCGTCTCGCGCCAGCTCGCGGGGGCGGTGGCGGCGTGAGCCACGGCGCGCCGACCGTGCTGGTGCTGCCGGGCTACGGCGACTCCGGGCCCGCGCACTGGCAGAGCCTGTGGCAGGCCAAGCATCCGGAGTACCGTCGCGTCCAGCAGAAGGACTGGGAGAACCCGGCGCGCGCGGACTGGGTCGACGCGCTCGACGCCGCGGTGCGCGCGGCCGCCGGCCCCGTGGTGTTCGTGGCCCACAGCCTGGGGTGCCTGACCGTCGCGCACTGGGCGGCGGCGCATCGCGCCCCGGTCACGGGCGCGCTCCTCGTCGCCCCCGCGGACGTTCGAGGCGATGGAGCTGCCCCCGTCCATCCTGACGTTCCGGCCCATCCCGCACGGGCGCCTGCCGTTTCCCTCCGTCGTGGTCGCGAGCGACGACGACCTCTACGCGGAGATCGAGCGGGCGCGGCGGTGGGCGAGCGCGTGGGGCAGCCGTTTCGTGCGCCTCGAGCGCGCGGGGCACATCAACGCCGACGCCGGGTTCGGCCCGTGGCCGGAGGGAGAAGCGCTGCTCGACGAGCTCCTGACGTAAACTCTCCCGGTCGGATCCGCTCCCCAGGACTTCGAATGAATGGCGAGACGGCAGTGCACGTGAACGCAGAATCGCGGTGTTCGTCCGCTCGCCGGCGTCAAAATCTGTCTTCCGTCACAACGTGTGCCAGGAGGCATACCGATCATGGCAACGAAGCCCACCGTGGTGACGCCTGCCCGTTTCGCGTCTGGCCTGACGTTTCCCCAGTACCTGGAGGACATCGCCACGCCGGCGAACCTGGCGCGCGAGGGATCGGGGGGCGCGCCGCGCCGCGACTTTAGCGGCCACATGCGCCAGTGGTACGACTCGATGCCGCTCGACGCGACACGGGCGGGGGCGTGGAAGTGGCTCGCGGCCCGGCCCGGCGGCCCGGCGAAGGTCCTCGTGATCGCCGAGGAGTGGTCCTCGGACTGCCGGCGCGACGTGCCGCTCGTGGCGCGCGTGGCCGACGCGGCGGGGCTCGAGCTCCGCATCTTCCGCCGCGACGGCGCGAAGTTCAGCGCGAGCCACCGGCCCAGCCTGGCCGAGGCGCCCGACAGCAACGCCGACCTCATGGCGGAGTTCCTGAACGAGAAGAACGGCCAGACCTGGCAGTCGATCCCCGTGGTGGTCTTCTACACGAAGGACCTCGAGTACCTGTACCACTACGTCGAGTACCCGGCGATCTACCACAAGGACCGCCTGCGCGGCCACATGCTGAAGGCGCGCCCGGGCGAGACGGACGCCCAGGCGCAGGAGCGCGGCATGCGCGAGTTCATGGAGCTCCAGGGGTCGCCGTTCTTCCGCGTGTGGGGGTTCGCGGGCGTGGACGAGATGATGTCGGCGCTCCACGAGCGGCTCACCGTGGACCTCGCGGGCTGAGGCGGCGCCATGCGTCCCGTCCCCTTCGGCCTCTTCGATCACGTCGACCGCGGCGAGGAGACGATCGGCGCGCTCTTCGAGCAGCGCCTGAAGCTGGTCGAGCAGGCCGACGCCGCCGGCTTCCGCAGCTACCACGTGGCCGAGCACCACGCCACGCGCCTCGGCATGGCGCCCTCGCCCGGCCTGTATCTCGCGGCGGCCGCGCAGCGCACGCGGCGCATCCGGCTGGGCCCCCTCGTCTACATCGTGCCGATGTACCCGCCGCTCCGCCTGATCGAGGAGATCTGCATGCTCGATCACCTCTCGGGCGGCCGCTTCGAGCTGGGCGTGGGCCGCGGGATCTCGCCGTACGAGCTCGCGTACTCGGGCATCAACTTCCTCGAGGCCCAGGGCATCTTCGAGGAGGCGCTCGAGGTGATCCTCGCCGGCCTGCGCGGCGGCCGGCTCACGCATCGCGGGCGGCACTTCCAGTTCCACGGCGTGCCGATGGAGCTGGAGCCCGTGCAGCGCCCGCATCCGCCGCTCTGGCAGGGCGTGGTGTCCCCGGAGAGCGCGGCGGCGGCGGCGCGGCGCGGCGTCAACGTGGTGACCAACGCGCCGTCCACCGCGGTGCGGAGCGTGGTCGACGCCTACTGCGCGGCGTGGAACGGGACGGAGGCCGCCCGGCCGCTCGTCGGCATGCAGCGGCACGTCTACGTGGCCGACACGGACGAGGAGGCGCTCGCCGTGGCGCGCCCCGCCTACAAGGTCTGGTACGACAGCCTGACGAGCCTGTGGCGCCAGTTCGGGTCGGCGCCCGTACGCTTCGCCGACTCCCTCGACCGCGCCATCGCCAACGACGCGGCCATCGTGGGCTCGCCGGACACGGTGCGCGCGGAGCTGGCGCGGCACCTCGAGACGAGCGCGTGCACGTACTTCGTCGGCCGCTTCGTGTTCGGCACGCTCGGCTACGAGCGCGCGTCGCGCTCGCTGGCCCTGTTCAGCCGCGAGGTCATGCCGCAGTTCGCGGCCGCCCCGGCGGTGCCTGCGGCCGCCTCCGGCGGGGCGGGAGCGTGACGCGTGGCTGACGCGCGGCGCTCGGCGGGAAGGTGGCGCTCGTCATCGGCGCCGCCCAGGGCATCGGCCAGGCGGTGGCCCTCGAGCTGGCCCGCGCCGGGGCCGCCGTGGTCTGCGCCAACGTCGACGCCGCGGGGGCGAAGGCGACCGCGGAGACCATCGTGGGCGCGGGAGGCCGGGCCGAGGGGCGCGGCAGCGACGTGACGCGGGCGGAGGACATGCGTGAGGCGGTGGACGCCGCGGTGTCGGCGTGGGGCGGCCTCGACGTCCTCGTGTTCGGCGCCGCCGTCCGCGAGCCGACGGGCACCGTGCTGGACCTGTCGGAGGCGGACTGGAACCGGACGCTCGCGGTGAACCTGACCGGCGCCTTCCTCGCGAGCAAGGCGGCGCTGCCCGCGATGATCGCGCGCGGCGGCGGCAGCGTGATCCTGATCGCGTCCCAGCTCGGCCGCGTGGCCGGCGCCGCGCGCCCCGTCTACTGCGCCACCAAGGGCGCGCTCATCCAGCTCGCCAAGGTCATGGCCGTGGACCACGCGCCCCAGAAGATCCGCGTCAACACGCTCTCGCCGGGCCCGGTGGAGACGGGCCGGCTCCTCCATCGCCACGGCGACATGGCGACGGCGCGCGCGGTGCTCGGGCCACGCAACCCCATGGGCCGGCTCGGCCTGCCCGCGGAGATCGCGCGCGCGGCCCTGTTCCTGGCCAGCGACGCCTCGAGCTACATGACGGGCTCGGACCTCGTGGTCGACGGCGGCTACACCGCCATATAACAGAACCCTCTCCCCTCTGGGGAGAGGGCAGGGTGAGGGGCGGTCGTACGACCTCACGGAGAGACACGCATGAAGCACTCGATCGCAGTCATCCCCGGCGACGGCATCGGCAAGGAGGTGCTCCCCGAGGGCATCCGCGTCCTCGACGCCGCGGCCCGGCGCTTCGGCTTCGAGCTGGACTGGACGCACTTCGACTGGAGCTGCGAGCGCTTCACCAAGACCGGGCGGATGATGCCCGAGGACGGGCTCGACCAGCTCCGCCGCCACGAGGCGATCTTCCTCGGCGCCGTGGGCTTTCCCGGCGTGCCGGACCACGTCTCGCTCTGGGGGCTCCTGATCCCCATCCGCCGCGGGTTCCGGCAGTACATCAACCTGCGCCCGGTGCGGCTGCTCCCGGGCGTGCGCTCGCCCCTGGCCGGGCGCGGGCCGGGCGACATCGACATGCTGGTGGTGCGCGAGAACAACGAGGGCGAGTACTCGGAGATCGGCGGCCGGCTCTACCGCGACACGCCGGAGGAGGTCGCCGTCCAGACCGCGATGTTCACCCGCACCGGCTGCGATCGCGTGATGCGCTACGCCTTCGAGCGCGCGATGAAGCGCCCGCGGCGCCACGTGACCTCGGCCACCAAGTCGAACGGCATCATCCACAGCATGCCGTACTGGGACGAGCGCTTCGCCGCCATGGCGAAGAGCTATCCCGACGTGAAGACCGCGCAGTTCCACATCGACATCCTCACCGCCCACTTCGTCCAGCACCCCGACTGGTTCGACGTGGTGGTGGCGTCGAACCTCTTCGGCGACATCCTCTCCGACCTCGGCCCCGCCATCGCGGGATCGATCGGGATCGCGCCCGGCGGCAACATCAACCCGGAGAAGGAGTACCCGTCGATGTTCGAGCCCGTGCACGGCTCGGCGCCGGACATCGCGGGCAAGGGCGTCGCGAACCCCATCGCCCAGATCTGGACGGGCGCCATGATGCTCGAGCACCTGGGCCACGCCGACGCGGCGGACGCGGTGGTGAAGGCCATCGAGCGCGTGGTCGCGGACGGCAAGGTCGTCACCCGCGATCTGGGCGGCGCCGCCGGCACCAAAGAGGTCGGCGAGGCCGTCGCCTCGCTGATCTGAAGGGGCCGAGCGGGGGTGAGAACGAGCATCGTGCTCGACGATCGGCTGGTCCAGGAGGGCCTGCAGCGTTTCGGCTGCAGCTCGAAACGGGCACTCGTCCATCTGGCGCTGACCGAGCTGATCAAGAGCGCTCGGCGGCGCGACCTTCTGTCGCTCAGGGGTCAGGTGAAATGGGAAGGGGACCTCGCCAAGCTGCGCCGCCTTCGTCCGTGATCATCTTCGCCAGGACGGTCTGATCGAGTTTCCTCGAGGCCAGGGTCGCGTGGCCTCGGCCATGCCATCGACGTCGGGATCCGTGAGTGCCGCCATCGCCGCTGTATATCGCGTGGTCTCAAGGGCGCGCGTGCAGGTCAACGAACCCCAGCCGCGCCATCCGCCGGAAATCGGCATCCAGGGACCAGAGGGTGGCGTCATGGTCGGCGGCGATCGCCGCCACGATGAGATCCGCGACGCCAACCGCTCCCCCTGGTCGCCGGCCATGTCGATCCAGCCGTCGATCGATCCCAGGTGCGAGGTTCCGGATAGCTCGACGGGCAACGCCGAGAGCGATTGCCTGAGCCGTGCACGATCGTTCCTCCTGGCGCCGGCCAGGATCTCGACCCGAACGCGGGCCGTCAGCATCACCTGGCCCGTGTCCAGGAGTTGCCGCAGGTGATCTGCCACGCCGCCGGTCCCGTCGCGCAGGGCCGCGATCCAGACCGAGGTGTCGACGGACGATCACCGCGAGCGGTGGGGCCGCCGGCGCGATCGCGGGACGTCGATGTCGAGCTTCACCGTGCCCAGCAGAGCCTTCAGTTCCTCGATCCGGCGTCGCCGGACCAGCTCGCGCAGCGACAGGACGACGGTGTCGGTCTTGGACTTGAATCCGAGGATCTTGCGTGCCTCTTCGAGGAGATCGTCAGGCAAGTCGAGAGTTGTGCGCATACGTTAGACCCTAGATCGTATGCCTCAGAGTGTCAACACCGGCTGTGACGAGGTGAGAGCGATCTTCGGGTAGGCGGCGGCGTCGCTCACTCCGTGCACGCTCCGGCAGGTCAGTGGCGAAATGCTCGCCCTACTGGACCGCGGCGATGCCTTCCTCGCGCGAGCTCGAGATCGTGAACAGGTCGAGGAAGCCGCCGAGGTCGAAGAGCTGGCGCACCTTGCCGGAGACGCCGCAGAGGGCGAAATGGCTGCCGCCGCCGTCCGCGCGCTTGCCCGCCAGGAGCAGGACGCGGAAGCCCGCGCTCGAGATGTAGTCCAGCCTGGAGAGGTCCAGGAGGAGGCGCCGGCCGGGCGCGGCGAACATGCCGGTGAGCCGCTCGCCGAGCGCGGGCGCGGTCCCGCTGTCGATGCGTCCATGGACCTCCAGGATCGTCACGTCGCCGACCGCGTCTTCACGAAGCTCCACGGGCGTCTGCCTCCCTGGCGTCGTCGAGGCGCCTCCTCAGCACGAGGCGATTGCGGTCGCCGACCCGCGCGTACCGCACCTCGCTCATGAGCCGTTTCACGAAGTGGATCCCGAGGCCGCCCACCTGGCGGTCCGCCAGCGGCGCCGACAGGTCCGGCGCGGGCACGGTGAGGGGATCGAACGGCTGGCCGTCGTCCTCGACCTCCGCCTCCAGCACGCTCCCGGGGTCACGGTGAGACGCACGCGGATCGTCGTGCGCCGAGCCGTCCGGGTGAGCGTAGCTGACGATGTTGGCGAGCACCTCGTCCAGGGCCACCTGCATGTCGGTGACCGCGGACGCGGGAAGATCGCACTCGGCGGCGAGGTCGTCGACGAGCTGCATGACCATCGCGATGCCGCCGGCGTCGCCCGCCACCGTGCGGTCGATCGTCGTCACGGGAGCCGGCGCACCGCGAGCGCCGCGATGTCGTCGGAGGGGGGCGCGCCCGCCTCGAACTCCCGCACCCGCGCGATGACGGCATCCACGAGGGCGCGCGGCGCCGCCGCGGCGTGCTCGGCGAGCGCGGCCTCCAGGCGTTCCTCCGAGAAGAGCTCGCCGGCGGCGTCCATCGCCTCGGTGATGCCGTCGGTGTAGACGAACAGGCCGTCGCCGGGGGCGAGCGCGCACGCGACCGTCTCGTACGTGAAGCTCGGCCGGATGCCGAGGGGCTTGCACCGCGCGCCGGCCAGCGGCGACACGCGGCCATCCGCGGCGATCACGTAGGGCGCGCCGTGGCCGCCGTTGCAGAAGGTGAGGGCCCCCGTCCCGGGATCGAGCAGCCCGAGGAACAGCGTCACGAACATGCCCTGCTCGTTGTCGTGGCACAGCTCCACGTTCACCCGGGCGAGGATGTCGGCGGGGTCGGGCACGGCGCCGGGCCCGCCGGGCGCGAGCGTGGCCACGAGGCGCGTGAGGGTCTTGGTGCGGGCCATGAACAGCGCCGCCGGCGCGCCCTTGTCGGACACGTCGGCGACCACGAGGACCAGGTGCCCGGTAGGGAGCGTGAACACGTCGTAGAGGTCCCCGCCGATCTGGCGGGCCGGCTCGAGCATCGCGAAGACCTCGACGGGATGATCGGGGCCGGGCGCGGGGAACACCGACGGCACCATGCCGAGCTGGATCTCGCGCGCGGAGGCCAGCTCGCGCTCCATGCGGTCCAGGTGCCGCGTGACCTCGTCGCGGAGCCGCTTCTTCTCGAGGCACGCTCCGACGCGCGCCTTCAGGAGCACGGCGTTCAGCGGCTTGGTGAGGTAGTCCTCGGCGCCGAGCTCGATGCACCGGATCACGCTGTCCATCTCGGCGAGGGCGGAGACGACGATCACGGGCAGGTGGGTGAGGCGCCCCTCCTCGCGCAGCCGCTCCAGGACCTGGTAGCCGTTCATCTCCGGCATCATCACGTCGAGGAGCACGAGGTCGAAGGGCCGCCCGGCCATGAGCTCGAGGGCCTTCCGGCCGTTCTCGGCCTCGGTGACGTCCGTGTAGCCCAGGCGGTTGAGACGCGCGATGAGGACGGCGCGGTTGTCCTCGAGGTCGTCCACGACGAGGAGCGCCGGGCCGCCGCCGCTCACGCCAGGAGCCCGCGGACGCTGCGGGTGGGAACGGGCCGCACGAAGCCCCGGAGGGTCAGCGCGCCCACCTCCTCGTGGGCCACGACGCCCTCCACCGCGCTGGCCACGCGCGCGGTCACGAGGATCTGTCCCCCCGCCGCCTCGCCGCACAGGCGGGTGGCCAGGCCCGTCACCGGGCCCACGGCGCCGTAGTCCCAGCGCCCCTCGAAGCCGATCGCCCCCAGGGTGGCGTAGCCGTGGGCGATGCCCACGCGGAGCGCCAGGTCGTAGCCGATCCGGCGCCAGCTCGCGGCGAGCGCGGCCACGCGCTCGCGCATCGCCAGCGCCATGCGGACGGCCTGCTCGGCGGGATTCGGCACCGGCACCGGGTCGTTGAAGAACACCATCATGCCGTCTCCGGTGAACCGCTCGAGCGTCCCGCCGTGGGCCTGGATGAACGCGCCCATCTCGCCGTGGAAGGCGCGGAGCACGCTCATGACCTCCTCGGGCTCGGCCGTCTCGGCGAGCGCGGAGAAGCCGAGCAGGTCGAGCGCGACGGCGGTGATCTGACGCCGGTGGGTGTCGAGCGGATCTTCCGTCTCGCCGGCCACGATCATGTCCGCGAGCTGGGGGGAGACGACGCGGCGCAGCCGTCCGAGCCGCTCGATCTGCGCCACCTGCTCCTGCACGCGCTGCTCGAGCGTCCGGTTGGCCTCGGCCAGGTCGTCGTGCAGCCGCTTGCGCTCGAGCGACGCCACCATGCGCGCGCGCAGGAGCACCGCGTTGAAGGGCTTGGTGAGGTAGTCGTCGGCGCCGAGCTGGACGCAGCGCACGATGCTGTCCATCTGATCGATCGCGCTGATCACGATGATCGGGACGTGGCGCAGCCCGGGGTCGGCGCGCGCCGTCTCGAGCACGTCGTAGCCGGTCATCTCCGGCATCATGATGTCGAGCAGCACCAGATCGAAGGCGCGCTCGCGCATGCCGGCGAGGGCCTGCCGGCCGTCGTTGGCGGTGGTCACGTCCTCGTAGCCTTCCCGCGCGAGGAGGCGGGTGAGCGTGTAGCGGTTGTCCTCGCTGTCGTCGACAACGAGGATCGCGGGCGTGGTCACGGGGCGGCGGGACGCGACTCCCCCGCGTCGGCGCCGCGCCCCGAGCCCAGGAGGGTCTCGATCTTGGCGCGCAGGCGGGGAAAGTCGACGGGCTTCGAGTCGTAGTCGTCGCAGCCGGCGGCCAGCGCCTTCTCGCGATCGCCCGTCATCGCGTGCGCGGTGAGCGCGATGATGGGGATCGACCGGGTGTCGGGCGCCGCCTTGAGCCGGCGGGTCACCTCCCAGCCGTCGATGCCGGGCAGGCTCAGGTCCATCAGGATGAGGTCGGGGCGGTCGGCGGCGGCCATGGCGAGTCCGCGCTCGCCGTCGGGCGCCACGAGGACGGTGTAGCCGGCCCGGGTCAGCCGTTGCTGGACGACGTAGACGTTGTCCTCGTTGTCCTCGACGTACAGGATCTTCATGGGGGGACGGCCCGTTCCGCGCGATCCTATCACGGGAGGGCAGGCGTCCGGACCCTCATCGCCGGGGCGCGGGAGCGCCGGCGCCGCGGACCGAGGCGGTGAGCAGCCCCGCGACCTCGCGCAGCAGCTCGTCGCGCCCGTAGGCCCCCTTCTGGAGCACGCGCCGCACGCCGCCGTCGAGCCGGCGCCGGTCGTCCTCGGTGAGGTCCAGGGCCGTCACCACCACCACGGGGATGTCACGCCGGGCCCGCTCGCCGCGGAGCGCCTCGAGGAACTCGAACCCGTCCATCTCCGGCATCATCAGGTCGAGCACGATCGCGTCGGGCGGGCTGACGGCCACCCGCTCGAGGCCCGCCCGCCCATTGTCGGCCTCGTCGACGGTCCAGCCTTCGCGCTCGAGGGCCTGCCGGATCAGCGCGCGCGCCGCGCTGTCGTCCTCCACGATCAGGAGGCGCCCGGCGCGCCGCCCGCACAGCCGATGGAGGACGGCGACGAGGCGGTCGCGATCCACCGGCTTCACGAGGTACTCTGCGGCGCCGAGCGTGTAGCCGCGGCTCCGCTCGTCGACGATCGTGAGGAGGACGACGGGGATGTCGCTCAGCGTGGGGTCGTTCTTGAGCGCCGTGAGCACCGTCCAGCCGTCGACGTCGGCCATGAGCACGTCGAGCGTGATGGCGGCGGGGTGGAGCGCGCGCGCGCGGGCCAGGGCCTCGAGGCCGCCGCTCGCCGTCACCACCGAGAAGCCCTCGCGGGTGAGGTAGCGCGACAGCACCTCCCGCACCGTGGGGTCGTCGTCGACGACGAGGACCAGGGGGCCACTCGACGTTTCCGCGGCAGGCGTGGCCGTCGTCGCCGCGGCGGGGGCGGCCGGCGCGTCGGCCGTGTCCGATTCCGGGCCGGCCAGGATGGTGTCGACGGGCAGGCGGATCGTGAACGTCGAGCCGGCGCCCGGCGCGCTCCGCACCGTGATGTCGCCGCCCATCATGCGGCAGAAACGCCGGCTGATCGCGAGGCCGAGGCCGGTTCCCCCGTACCGCCGCGTGGTCGAGGCGTCGGCCTGCATGAAGTCCTGGAACAGCCGGGCGGTCTGCTCGGCGGTCATGCCGATGCCGGTGTCGGCGACGACGATGTGGACCCAGTTGCCGTCAGCCTCGCGCGAGCGGGTCGCGGTGATCGCCATGGCGCCGTGCTCCGTGAACTTCGCGGCGTTGCTGGCGAGGTTCAGGAGGGCCTGGCGCACGCGGGTCGGGTCGGCGCGGATCGCGCCCAGGTCGGGGGCGCACTCGACGGTGAGCCGGTTGCCGTTCTTCTCGACGAGCGGTCCCACCGTGGCCGCCACGTCGGCGACGAGGGCCGCCACCGAGAAGGTCTCCAGGTGCAGGTCCATCTTGCCCGCCTCGATCTTGGACAGGTCGAGGATGTCGTTGATCAGGGCCAGGAGGTGCCGTCCGGCGCGGAGCACGCGCTCGAGGGGCTCGATCTCCTCGGCGCGCCCCAGGTCCTGCGCGTCCTCGAGGAGCATCTCGCTCACGCCGATGATGGCGTTCATCGGCGTGCGCAGCTCGTGCGACATGTTGGCCAGGAACTGCGACTTGTGGCGGCTGGCGATCTCGAGCTCGCGTCCCTGATCCTGGATGGCCTGGAACAGCCGGCCGTTCTCCACGGCCACCGCGGCCTGGGCGGCGAAGGTCTGGAGGAGCTCTACGGTGGCGGGCGGGATGGGGGCGCGGCTCGTGCGGTTGTCGGCGGCGAGCGCGCCCACGGTGCGGCCCCGGGCGATCATCGGCACCACGAGGAAGCTCGACACGCGGAGCCCGGCGAGGCTCGCGTACGGCGGCCCGAGGCGGAGCGCCGCGGGCAAGGGATGCTGCGCGGAGAAGAGGAGCGGGGCGCCCTGCTCGCACGCCGCGGCGATCGCCCCCGCGGCGTGGACGGGGATCGTCACGCCCTCGAGCGCGGTCCACTCCGGTTCCGCGAAGCCGGCCTGGGCGATGATGGCCAGCGCGTCGCCGTCGGGCGAGAACGTCCAGATGTAGAGCCGGTCCAGGCGGACGACCTGGCGCGCGGCGTCGAGCACGCGCGTGAGCTGCTCGACGAGGGACAGCGGCTCCTGCATGGCCGCGGACAGCCGCGAGAGCTGCTCCTGGTTGCGGGAGAGGTTCTCGAGCTCGCGGCTCTTCTCCTCGATCTCGCGGAACAGCCGGGCGTTCTGGATGGCGAGCGTGGACTGCGCGGCGAAGGTACGAAGGAGGTTGACCTGCTCGGGGGCGAACCGCCCCGGCTGCCGCCGCCGCACCACGAGGCCGCCGATGATCCGGCTCTCGCGGGTGAGGGGCACCGCGAGCAGAGCCCGGAAGCCGGCGCCGACCGTCACGTCCTGGAGCCGGGTGTCGTAGGCTCCGGGCGCCGTCACGTCCGGGATCTCGACCGGCTCGAGCGCGGCCACCGCGCGGCCCACCGCGCCCTCGCCGAGGCGGGGCGCGGCGGCCCGGAGCGCCTCGATGTGATCGTGCGTCATCCCGTGCGTCACGCGCAGGTCGAACCGCGCGGCGGCCTCGTCGTACTCGTAGATCGTGCCCGCGTCGGCACCCGTGAGCTGGACGGCGTGCGACACGATGCTGTCCAGCACCGAGTCCAGGTCGAGGCTGGAGCTGACGGCCTGGCTGACCGCGCCGAGGGCCTGCAGCTCTTCCACGGAGCGGGTGAGCTCGCGCGTGCGCGCCCGGACCTCCTGGAGCAGCCGCACGCTCTCGATGGCCACCACCGCCTGGTCGGCGAACGTCTTGACCAGCTCGATGTGCTTGTCGGTGAAGGGCAGCTCGCCGCGGGAGACCGAGATCGCCCCGAGCGGCCGATCGTCACGCAGGATCGGCACCACGAGGATGCTCCGGTAGCCGAGGTTCCGGGCGCTGAGCTTCGACAGCGCCGGGGTGTTCGGATCGCCGGGGACGTCGGGCACGTGGACGACCGACCGCTCCAGGATGGACCGCGCGATGAAGCTGTCGGCGTTGCGCGCCGGCCGGGGATAGTACCCGCGCAGACGCGCGAGCCCGTCCTCGTCCAGGCCGTGGTTAGCCACGAAGTGGATCAGCTCGCCGTCGTACTGCCACACCGAGCCGATGAGCCCGCCGCAGAGCCGCGTGGCGTGGCCCGCGATGCTCTGGAAGACCGGCTGGAGATCCTCGGGCGAGCCGGTGGTCGCGCGCAGCACGTCGGTGATCGCGGTCTGGCGGTCCAGCGACTCGGTGAGCGCGGCGTTGCGCTCGGCCAGCTCCGCGAAGAGGCGGGCGTTGTCGATCGCGATCACCGCCTGGTCCGCGAAGGTGCGGATCAGGGACACCTGCCGGTCCGTGAACGGCCGCACGTCGAGCCGGCGGGTGAGGATCGCGCCCAGCGGCTCGCCTTCGCGGAGGAGCGGCGTGGCCAGGAGCGTGCGGGCGGCGAGATGCGGCTGGATGGCCTTGCCCACGGGATAGTCGTCCGTGCTCTCCTGGGCGAAGTCGGGGACGTGCAGGGTCGTGCCCTCGAGCACCGCCCGGCCCGTCACCGAGCCGCGGTTCACCGGGATCTCGGATCCGGGGGCCAGGCGGTGGGCGCCGAACCCCGCGATGGTGCGCAGCGTGGCGCCGTCGCGTCTCAGGATCGCGCAGTCGTCGGCGTCGCCGAGGCGGGCGATGCGCTCGGCGACGCCGTCGAGCATGGCCTGGAGGTCGGCGGGCGCGCTCGTGATGGCGCGGAGGATCTCGCTCACCGCGGTCTGCTGCTCGAGCGACTCGGTCAGCTCGGCGTTGGCGTGGGCCAGCTCCTGCGTGCGCGCGCGCACGCGCTGCTCGAGCGTCTCGTGCGACTCCGCGAGGCGCGCGGCGGCGTGGTTGATCTCGGCGCCCAGCGCTTCCAGCTCGTCGCCCGTCCGCACGTCGATGCGGTGGCCGAGGTCGCCTCCGCCCATGCGCGCGGCGCCGAGCTGCAGCACGCGGATCGGCGCCACCATGCGACGGGCGAGGATGACGCTGGCGAGCACCGCGAGGACGAGGCCGGCGGCGAGGATCATCACGCTCCGCACGATGGAGTCCCGGAGCGGCGCGAAGGCCTCCGCGAGCGGCCGCTCGATGATGACGAGCCAGCCCAGCGGCACGATGGTGGCGTGCACCGCGAGCACCTGCTTGCCGCCCTGGAGCGCCTCCGCCGTCGTGACGGTGGCGCCGGGGTCGCGGTGCGCGCCGAGCACGCGGGCGGCCTGCACCTGGGGCAGCCGCGCCAGGTCGCGCTTCTGCAGCACGAGGCTGATGTCGGGGTGGGCGATGAGATGGCCGGCCGAGTCCACCACGTAGGCCTGGCCGGCCGCGCCGACCTGCAGGCGCGAGACGAGGTCCCAGGTGGCCCGCAGGTTCACCTCCGCGCTGGTGACCTCGGTGACGGGATCGCCCGCGGGCACCGCGATGGTCATGACGGGCTCGGAGTCGTTGCGGAACCAGACGGGGCTGAAGTACGTCTGGCCCGCGCGCGCCTCCCTGAACCACTCCTCGCGCGAGAGGTCCTCGCCGCTGCCCACCGCGTCGAGGGCGAGGCGGGAGACCCGGAGCTGCTCGCGGCCCGACGCGTCGACGAGGCGGAGCTCGCCGATGGCCTGCGCGTTGCGCAGGAGGCGGAGGAAGTCGAGCTCGCGCTGCTCGGTGAGGAGCGCGCCCTCGCGCGACGGGCCGGTCCCGAGCGCCTCGGTCGAGCCCGGCTGGACCGTCGCGCGCACCTGCCGCTCGATCTCCTTCACGAACTGCTCGATGCGGATGGCCGCGGCCGCCGCCTTCTCGCGCTCCACGCGGACGACGCCGACCTGCGTCTCCCGGTAGGAGAAGTACAGTTCCACGAGGCTGGACGCGACCAGCACGCCGCCCACCAGGAAGAGGAGGACGATCAGGTACTTGCGAAAGAGGCTGCCCCGCGGCGCCCCAACGTCGCCCGGGGCGTCCGTCATCGGCTCGGGCGGGGCAGTGGGATCCGTCATCGGTACACCCCGTCGGCGCGCAGGAGGATCTTGCGCGGCACGGGGATGCCGAGGAGCGAGGCCGTCTTGAGATTCACCGCGAGGTCGATCTTCTCCGCGCCCTCCACGGGGAGGTCCCGCGGCCGGGCGCCCTTCAGGATCTTCGCGACGAGGCGCGCGGCCTGGATCCCCTGCGCATGGAAGTCGGGGCCGTAGGACACGAGGCCGCCGTGGCCGACCCAGAGCGCGGTGGGGAACACCGCGGGGATGCGCCCGGCGAGCGAGGTCTCGAGCATGGTGGCGGGGATGTCGAGCGTGTCGATGAACGGGGCGAGCAGGCCGTCGCCGGCCTGGAGCCCGGCGAGCACCTGGATCAGCTCCGCCCCGTCCTTCACGGTGCGCGGCACGACGGTGACTTTCAGGCGGGCCGACGCCTCGAGGGTCTTCGCGAGCGCCGCGCTGTCCGTGACGTCGCCGCCGTAGTAGACGAACCAGACGCGGCGGAGCCCGGGGGCGATGGTCTTGAGCACCTCGAGGCGCTTCGGCGTGAGCTCGGTGCTCAGGTTGGAGATGCCCGTGAGGTTTCCGCCCGGCCGGGCGAGGCTCGCGACGATGCCCGAGGTGATGGGATCGCCGACCAGCGTGAAGACGATCGGGATCTCGCGCGTCGCGTCCCGGGCCGCCGTGGTCGCCGCCTCGTTGCTCGTGAAGATCAGGTCGACGCCGGCCTTGACCAGGGCCTGGGCGGCGGCGGGCGTCGCCCCCGGCTTTCCCTCGGTGAAGCGGATGTCGAACGTCACGTCGCGGCTCTCGACCAGCCCCAGGTCGCGCAGCCCGACCTTGAGGCCTTCCACGGTCGGGTGGTTCGCCGCCCACGCCTCGTTGAGCACGCCCACGCGGAACGGACGCGGGGCGGGCTGGGCGTGGACGGGGCCGGCGGGGACCAGCAGGGCGGCCAGCGCGACCGCCAGGGCGACGGCGAGAGGCGAGAGCGTCAGCGTGTCCTCGTCAGGGTCCGTGAACGAATGACGAGGCGGCCCGGCGTGCGTACGCAGAATCGCAGTGTTGACCCGCACGGCGAAGTCGAGATCCGCACGCCGTCACAGCTGGTCAGGGGCGCTGGCTCCAGGGCGGCGTGGGGTATCGAGCCTTGCCCGGCGCGAGCTCCTCCGGCCACACGATCACCTTCTTGCCGTCCTGCCACTGGAACATCACCATCTTGTGGGCGATCTGGAACCCGTCGGCGTCGACCTTGAACGCGCCGAACGCGGTGCTCACGTCAAGTCGGACCAACGCCGCGCGGACCTTCTCGCCGTCGACGGTGCCCGCCCGCCGCATCGCCTCGAGGAGCAGCTGGCAGGCCGCGTAGCCCTGGGCCGTGTGATACGAGAGCCCCGCGCCGGGGAACTCACGCTGATGGGCCTCGACGAACTCGCGGGCGCCCGGGTATTGCCGGGCGATGGGGATCAGCCCGCCCGCCCGCAGCGTCACCAGGTCGGGCTCCCACTGGCTGGCGCCGTAGACGAATTCCGCGCTCTTGCCGAGGCTCTCGTGGAACTTCGGGAGGTCCCCGCCCACGGTGACGGCGTACATCTTCACGTTCAGGTTGATCTCCCGGAGCTGCTTGGTGATGGCCACCGAGTCGTCGAAGTAGGTGGCCGCGGCCACCGCGTCCGGGCTCACCGCGGCGATCTTCTGGAGCGCGGGAAGAAAGTCGGTCGTCCCCTTCGTGTACGCCTCGAGACGGATGACCTGGAGGCCCTTTCGCTTGGCGCTCTCGGCCGCGCCCTGCGCGATGGCCTTCGGGAAGATCGTGTCCTCGTGGATGACGGCGATGGTCTTGAGCCCGCGCTTGGCGGCCATGTCCACGAAGCCCTCGAGGTAGACCTCGGCCGGCGACAGGAGCATGAAGACGAACTTCCGCCCCTTCTTGAAGATCGACGTGGTCGCGGCGCCCGTCGCCACCATCGGCAGCTTGTGGCGCTCGATGATGTCCGCGACCGCCTCGGTGATGGGCGAGGAGTACGGGCCCAGGACGGCGTCGACCTTGTCCTGGCCGATCAGCTTCTCGTAGATGCGGACGGCGTTGGCGGCCTGGGACTGGTCGTCCTCGATGAGCAGCTCGATCTTCCGTCCGAGGACGCCGCCCTTGTCGTTGGCGTCCTTGGCGCAGAGCTGGTGGCCGCGCACCTGGTTCTGCCCGAGCGCGGCGTACTGTCCGCTGGTCCCGACCGAGACGCCCACGCGGATCGGCGGCGGGCTCTGGCTGGCGGCGGGAGACGGCGCGGCGAGGACGGCGACGACGACCAGGCCGAGCGTGAGGCGAAGCGCGCGAGATGCCAACATGGTCCCCTTATCCCGGAGAAGGACACGCTTCGATACGGTCACCAAGCGCGAGGACTGGGCCGCGAGCCCGTCCAAGAGTAGTGACAGGCCCCCGGGTTGTCAAACGTCTGGTTCGGAGCTCGCGCGGGGATGTCGCGCGGTCGCGGGTCGCGCTCGGGCGAGGGGCGCGCTATGCGGTCCCGCGGCCGCCCGGGGCGGCGAGCTCCGGCGTCACGTGATCGCGGCCACGTCCACCATGGCGTCGAAGGTCGCCTGGCCGCCGGAGAAGCCGAAGGTGTCGACGGCGCCGTCGGGCAGCGCCGGCGCCCCCGACGTGAGGTCGTTCAGGCCCGTCCAGCCGTCGCGCATCCACACCGTGCCCGAGCGGATGCGGTCGGTCACGCGGGCGCGCGCCCGCATCTCGCCGCGCTCGTTGTAGATCCGGATGGGCGTCCCGTCTGCGACGCCGCGCTCCGCGCCGTCCGCGAGCGAGATCCACAGCTCGGGCTCGGGGTCGAGCCGGGCCAGCGTGGGCAGCGCCTGCCCGTGGTCGTAGAAGCCGTGGAAGTGCGTCAGCGTGCGGCCCTGGCGCAGCGAGAGCGGAAAGCTCGAGGGGGCCGGCGGCTCGTACACGGGCAGCGGCGGGAGCCCGAGGGCCCGCGCGCGCTCGGAGTAGAGCTCGACCTTGCGCGACGGCGTTGGGAACGCGAGGTCGGGGTGGGCCACGTGCGAGATGGAGAGCGCGCGCATCCCGTCCTCGGCGCGCAGCGCGGCCACGGTGGCGCCGCCGGTGGACGGGTGGTCGATGAGGGCGTCGATCGGGCCGTCCTCGCCGGCCCACGGGTAGAAGTCGGGCACGTCGAGCCGCGCGGCGAGCTGCCGCAGCACCCAGCTCACCGTGCGCGTCTCGCCCGGCGGCTCGAGCGCGCGCTCCATCAGGTAGAGGTGCGTGTTCGTGCTCTTGGCGCCCACCTCCTCGAGCCAGCTCGTCCCCGGCAGCACCACGTCGGCGAAGTGGCGGGCCGTGTCGTTCATGAACAGGTCGTGGAGGACCACGAGGTCGGTCCGCTCGAGGCCGCGCGCCACCGCGGAGGCGTCGGCGAACGACGAGAGCATGTCCGTGCCGAAGAGCAGCATCACGCGCAGCCGTCCGTCTTCCAGCGCCTGGGTGACCGCGGGCATCTGGTTGGGGATGTCCGCGCCGGGCGGGCGGCGGTGCATCAGCGTGATGTCGTTCAGCTCCTGGCCATGGCTCCGGCTGCCGTGGCGCGGGCCGAGTCCGCCCCCGCGGATGCCGAGGTTGCCGGTGAGCGCGGGCAGGCAGCCGATGGCGCGCGCGGCGTGCCAGCCGTTGGCGCCCTTGTGCATGGAGCTGCCGCCGAGCACGATCATCGCCGGACGGGTGGCCGCGTAGCGCCGGGCCAGCCCCACGATCACCGGAGCGGGCACGCCGGTCACGGACGCCGCCCACTCCGGGCGGTACGCGGCCACGTGCTGGGCGAGGGCGTCGAAGCCGACGGTGTGCGCGGCGACCCAGTCGCGGTCGTGCCGGCCCTCGGCGACGATCACGCGCATCATCGCCAGCGCGAGCGCGGCGTCGGTGCCGGGGCGGATCACCAGCGCCTCGTCGGCCTGGGCCGCGGCCTCGGTGTGACGCACGTCGATGGCGACCACGTGGGCGCCGCGCCGGCGCGCCGCCACCAGGTGCGGGGCGGTGTTGGGCTGGCTCGCGAGGTTCGCGCCCCACAGGAGCACGAGCGAGGCGTGGGCGCCCATGTCCTCCTTCGTATTGGTCTCGAGCGGGCCGGTGAGCCCGAGGCCGAAGCCGCCCAGCCCCCAGCAGATCATGGTGGGGTTCCACCACTGGCAGCCGAAGAGGTTGGCGAAGCGGCGCATCAGGTGCGAGTTCACGCGCGTGCCGTAGTTGTTGGCGAACGCGCCGTGACCGGACCAGATGCCCACCGCCTCGCGGCCGGCCGCGCGCATGCGCGACGCGATCAGGTCGAGGGCGTCGTCCCACGACGCGTCCTGCCAGGCGCCGCCCCCGCGCTGGCCCGCGGTGCGGCGGGCGCGGACGAGCGGGCGCAGGAGCCGCGCCGGGTTGTCGATGATCTCGCGCGAGGCCTGGCCGCGCACGCACAGGAAGCCGCGGCTGTCCGGGTTGTCGGGGTCGCCGCGCACGCCGAGGAGCCGCCCGTCCTCGACGTCGACGAGCATGCCGCAGAGCGTGGGATGGCAGTTCATCGGGCACATGGTGCGGACCGTGCGGAGGCCGCCGCGCGCGTCTCATGCGCTCCTTATACCACGCAGCGAAACGGGCGCTCGCGCCGGCCGGGGGTGCCGGCGCGCGCGCTCAGACGGCCGTCTTGGGATTGGGGCCGAACCGATTGGTCCCGGCTTCGCTGTCCTGGGCGAGGAAGAACAGGAGGACGATCCCGACCACGGGGACGAGTCCGAGGAGGAGCCACCAGCCGCTCCGCCCGGTGTCGTGCAACCTCCGGATCCCCACGCCGACGGAAGGAAGCAGCAACGCGAGCGCGAAGATCCCGCCGAGCAGCCCGATGCCCGACGTGTAGGAGAAGGTCCCCGTGACGACGTTGACCACGGCGAGGGCCGCGTAGATGATGAGATAGACCAGCATGTAGTACCAGTACTCGCTGCGGCGGGCCCGTCCGGAGAACTCGGTGTACTTCTTGACGACGGTAACGAACCAGTTCATGGCGCCCTCCCAAGCTCACGGCCCCCGTTGGACCGTCGCACTCATCGGCCTCGATCGTGGCCGAGGTGATCGCCCGACGCGGGTCCGGTGATCGTCGCCCTCGCTCCGTGCCGGGGGCTCGAAGATAGTGAACGGGCAGGGGGTGCGCAAGGGAGACCCTGCCGGGCCGGCCCGAGGGCGGGCGGCTCGACGAGCGCCAGCCCCTTGCCACGACGGCCTCGATGTGATTTTCTCCGTCCGTGGTCAAGGCCCTCACGTACATCACGCGCCGTCCCGGTCTGTCGGTGGAGGCGTTCCAGGAGCACTGGCGGACACGCCACGCCGACGTGGTCGTGAAGCTCCCGGGGATCCGCCGCTACGTGCAGTCGCACGCCCTCCCGTCCGGCTACGCGCGGCGCGCGCTGCCCTTCGACGGGATCGCCGAGATCTGGTTCGACGACACCGACGCGATGCGCGCGCTCGCCGGCACGCCCGCGTACGCGGCGGTGCAGGAGGAGACCGCTTCTCGACCGCGCCCGGCGCCGCGCTGACGTGGTTCGACGATACCCAGGCCATGCGGGTGTCCGCGGGCACCGCGGAGTACGCGCGCACCCGCGCCGACGAGCCGAGCTTCCTCGACACCACCCGTCTCCCCGTCGTCATCACGCGCGAGCACGTGGTGGTAGGGTGAGGCCCGGAGGAACTCCCGTGACGACGCCCGCGTGTCCGCCTGACCATGCCCACGTTCCCCGGATTCCGGCTGCCCGAGGAGCTGGCGCTCGTGCGCGAGCAGGTGCGCCGCTTCGTCCGCGACGAGATCATCCCCGTCGAGCAGCGCATCGACCCCGACGCCGCCGACATCCCCGCCGAGGACTTCCAGCGCCTGTCCGCCAAGTCCAAGGCCGCGGGCCTGTGGGCTCTCGGCGCGCCCGAGGAGTACGGCGGGGGCGGGCTCGACACGTTCTCGATGACCGTCCTCGTCGAGGAGATGGCGCAGCACCGCATGGGCCTCTACAACACGGGGTGCGGGGCGTTCGGGCGCAACCCGCCGCCCGCGATCTGGGCGGGGACGAAGGCGCAGATCGAGAAGTACGCGGTGCCGTGCATCGAGCACGGCTACGAGAGCTTCTTCGCCATCACGGAGCCGTCGGGCGGCTCCGACCCCGCGGGCGCCATTCGCTGCCGCGCCGAGAAGAAGGGCGACCGCTGGGTGATCAACGGCACCAAGATCTTCATCTCGCGCGCCCACGACGCGCCGTGGGGCGTGGTGTTCTGCCGCACCGGGGAAGCGAAGGACCGCAAGGGCATCAGCTGCTTCATCGTCGAGAAGGGGATGAAGGGCTTCACCGCCCGGAACATCCGGACGATCCGCACCGCCTCGGTGCCCAACGAGGTGTTCTTCGAGGATTGCGAGGTGCCGGAGGAGAACCTGATCGGCAAGCCGGGGCAGGGGCTGGACCTCGCGTTCGACCTGCTCGTGAAGCAGCGCTTCCCGTACTCGGCCACGAACCTGGGCGTGGCGGTGGCCGCGCATCGCATGGCCGTCGAGCACGCCAAGCAGCGCGAGACGTTCGGCCAGAAGCTGTCCCAGCGCCAGGCCATCCAGTGGATGCTCGCCGACGCCGAGGTGGAGCTGCGCGCCGCCCGCTGGCTCATCTGGGACGGCGCGTGGAAGGCCGACCGCGGCGAGGACGCGCGCGTGGAGGCCTCGATCGCCAAGCTCTACTCCAGCGAGGTGCTCGGCCGCACCGTGGACGCCGCCGTGCAGATCCACGGCGGCTACGGCGTGTCCAAGGAGTTCCCGCTGGAGCGCTGGTACCGCGAGGCGCGCGTGCGGCGGATCGGGGAGGGCCCGTCCGAGGTGCACCGCATGGTCATCGCCCGCTCGCTCTTCCGGTAGGCAGGGCTCTCATGAACGAGCTCAGCGGACCGCGGGGCTGTTCAGGGTCCACCTTCAATCGGAGTGATGCGGGCTGACCCCCGGATCGGAGACCCAACGCATGGCTTACGAGGTGCTGACCTCGACCGAGGATCACGTCGCCACCGTCACGCTGAACCGGCCCGAGAAGCGGAACGCGCTGAGCACCGCCGTCCTCCGCGGGCTCGCCGCCTCCTTCGACCAGCTCGACAAGAACGACGAGGTCCGCGTGGTGGTGGTGCGCGGGGAAGGGCGCGCGTTCTGCTCGGGCATGGACCTGGGCGAGATGCGCGAGCGCCAGGCCCAGAACGCCGACGCGGAGGCCGACGTGACGCGCGTGTTCCAGATGATCGAGCGCTCGCGACACCCCGTCATCGCCATGGTCAACGGCGACGCCTACGCCGGCGGCTGCGAGCTGGCGCTGCACTGCGACCTGCGCATCGTGGCCGACGCCGCGCGCTTCGCCATGCCGCTGGCCCGCCTCGGCCTCATCGTGCCGTTCCCCCTGGGGCAGAAGCTGGTGGAGATCTGCGGGCCCGCGTTCACGCGGGAGATGCTGTTCACCGGGCGTCCGGTGAGCGCGACCCGCGCCTACGAGGTGGGCATGGTGCACCGGGTGGTGCCCCTCGCCGAGCTCGAGAAGGCCACCTACGAGCTGGCCCGGCTGATCGCGGGCAACGCGCCCCAGTCCCTCCGCGGCATGAAGCAGGTGATCCAGCGCGCCATCTCCGTCCGCGAGCGCATCGAGCACGCCGACCTCTCCGAGCTGGCCCGCGAGGCGCGCAAGAGCGAGGACGCCAAGGAGGGCGTGCGGGCCATGCTCGAGAAGCGCGCCCCGGACTTTCGTGGGCGCTAGCCCGGCCCCGCTCACCGGGCGCGTCGCCCTCGTCACCGGCGGCTCGCGCGGCATCGGGCGGGGCATCGCGCTCCGGCTCGCCGCCGACGGCGCCGACTGCGCGATCACCTACCGGCGGAACGAGGCGCTCGCCGCCGAGGTGGTCGCCGCGGTCGAGGCCGCCGGCCGCCGCGGGCTCGCGGTGCCGCTCGAGCTGGGCGAGCCCGCCCAGGCCGCGGGCGCGGTGGCGCAGGTGGCGGATCGGCTCGGCGGCGTGGACATCCTGGTCGCCAACGCCGCGGCCACCGCGTTCCGGCCCATCGTCGAGCAGAAGCCGCACAACGTGGACCGGACCTTCGCGATCTCGGTGGACTCGTTCGTGGCGTGCGTGCAGGCCGTCGTGCCGCGCATGCCCACGGGCCGGGGCCGCATCGTCGCCGTCTCCGGGATCGACGCGGCCCAGGCCATGGCCGGCCACGGGCTCCTCGGCGCGGCCAAGGCCGCGGTGGAGAGCCTCGTCCGCGCGCTGGCCCTCGAGCTGGGACCGCGGGGCATCACCGTGAACGGGGTGAGCCCGGGCTTCGTCGACACGGATTCCTCGCGCCTCTACGTGGAGCGGGGGCTCGGCCAGGACTACGAGCGCGCCGTGGCGCGGGTCGTCGCCGCCACGCCGGTGCGGCGGACGGGGACGGTCGAGGACGTGGCGTCGCTGGTCGCGTTCCTCTCCGGCGACGAGGCCGGCTTCCTCACCGGACAGACCATCGTGCTGGACGGCGGCCTCACGATCGTGTCGCCGCTCGGCCGGCTCCACAACGTTTGACACCCGCGGGCCCCGATGGGGCCCGCTCTCGGGAGGGCTCGCATGGAATATCGGCCGTTCGGACGGACCGGACTCTCGGTGTCGGCGCTCGGATTCGGCTGTGGCAACGTCGGCGGCCTCATGGTGCGGGGAACGCCGGCCGAGCGGGAGCGCGCGGTGGCGCGCGCGATGGAGCTCGGCATCAACTACTTCGACACCGCCGCGCTCTACGGCGACGGCCTGTCCGAGCAGCACCTGGGCCAGGCCTTGAACGCCCTCAAGGCGGCCGTCCACGTGGGCACCAAGTTCCGCCTGAGCGCGACGGACCTCGCCGGCGTGCGGCCGGCCGTCGTCGCCGCGCTCGACGCGAGCTTGAAGCGCCTCGGCCGCGAGCAGGTCGATCTCTTCCAGCTCCACAACCTGATCCTCCGCGGGCGCGAGCGCGACCGGGCGTCGGTGCGGGACGTGTTGCAGGAGGTCGTGCCCGTCCTTCAGGACTTGCGGCGCCAGGGCAAGATCCGGTTCCTGGGCTTCACCGCGCTCGGCGACACGCCGGCGCTCCACGAGGTGATCGACGCCGGCCTCCTCGACACCGCGCAGGTGTGCTTCAACATGCTGAACCCGAGCGCCGGTCATCCGGTGCCCGCGGGCTTCCCCGGCCAGGACTTCGGCCGGCTTCTCGACCGTGCTCAGGCCAGGGGCGTAGGGACCATCGGCATCCGCGTCCTCGCCGCCGGCGCGCTCTCCGGCGTGGTCGAGCGCCATCCCGTGGCCGTGCCCGCCGTGGACCCGATCGCCTCGGGCCCCGACTACGACACGGACGTGCGCCGCGCCCAGGCCTTCCGAACGCTGGTGGCGGAGGGCCACGCGGCGGATCTCGTGGAGGCCTCGCTGCGCTTCGCCATCTCGAGCCCGGCCATGTCCACGGTGCTCCTCGGCTACTCGGACCTCGGCCACCTCGAGCATGCCGCGGCGGCGGTGGCCCGGGGGCCGCTGCCGCCCGCCGCGCTGGCCCGGCTCACCTCGCTCTGGGCCGATCTGGCCCGCGGAGCGTGAGGACGCGGCGGGCCCCCTGCTTCGAAGGGCCGCCCGCCGAAAATGTTGACAGGTCGCGGTCGGGCCCCTCCTGACCGCGGCCTAGTAGAGTCCGTCCGAAGCACAGGACGCGAGGAGGGGATCGGATGCGATACGGGTTCTACTTGCCGACGCGCGGGAAGACGGCGACGGCGGACGCGCTGGAGACGCTGGTCGGCCGCGGCGAGGCGCTCGGCTTCTCGTCGGTGATGATCGCCGACCACGTCGTGTTCCCGACCGTCGTCAACTCGAAGTACCCGTACACGGTGAGCGGGGTGTTCCCGGGGCAGGGCGACGCCCTCGAGCAGCTCGCGCTCATGGCCTTCGTGGCCGGCCGCACGAGCCGGCTCCGGCTCGTGACCAGCGTGATGATCCTGCCCTACCGGAACCCCGTCTTCACCGCGAAGACGCTCGCGACCATCGACGTGCTCTCGCGCGGGACGCGTCACGGTGGGCGTGGGCGTGGGCTGGCTCCGCGAGGAGTTCGAGGCCCTCGCCGCCGCCGACTTCGACCGGCGCGGCGCGGTCAGCGACGAGTACCTGCGCATCTTCAAGACGCTGTGGACCCGATCGCCCGCGTCGTTCGAGGGCGAGTTCTACCGCTTCCGGGACCTCCAGTGCCTGCCCCTTCCCGTGCAGAAGCCGCATCCGCCGATCTGGGTGGGCGGGCACAGCCGGCCGGCGATCCGTCGCGCCGCGCGCCTGGGCGACGGCTGGCATCCCGTGGGCGCGAACCCCGCGGTGCCGCTGACCCCGGCCGAGCTGAAGGCGTCGCTCGACCTGCTGCATCGCGAGGCGGAGGCGGCGGGACGCGATCCGTCCGCGCTCACGATCTCGTTCAAGGCGCCGGTGTACGATCCGGCGTCGCCGGTCTCGGGCGCCGCGCGCCGCCCGTTCAGCGGGAGCGCCGAGCAGATCATGGAGGACATCGCCGACTACGCGCGCCTCGGGGTCAGCGAGCTCGTGTTCGATTTCCGCAGCGAGAATCTCTCGGAGAGCCTCGACCGCATGGAGAAGTTCGCCGCGACGATCAAGCCGGGCGCCGCGCACTGATCCCGGACCCGTGGCCAGGTCCGGGCGCCGGCGTGTCGCCCGTCAGGGCGTCACGAGATCCGGGGCGCAGATGAGGGCGGTGCGGACGGCGCGGCCCTGGTCGGCGTTCTCGAAGGCGCGGGTGATGTCGGCGAGCGGGAACTGGTGCGAGAGCACGCGGTCGAACGGATAGCGGTCGCGGCAGCGCTCGATCAGCTCGAGGCCGCGCCGGAGCGCCCACGCCTGGTAGCCGCCGACGCCCACCATCCGGCGTCCGAAGTGCACGAGCCAGGCCGGGTCGAACGGGATGGTCTGGCCCGAGCCGATGTTGCCGATCACGAGGTAGCGGCCCTCCACGCGTGACATGGCCAGCCCTTCGGCGATCACGCCGGGGTGGCCCACCAGCTCGGCCACCACGTGGCCGCCGCCGCCCGTCATCTCGCGCACCGCGCGGGCCCGATCCTCGCTCGACGCGAAGTCGTCCACGTTCACGACCTGGTCCGCGCCGAACCGCGTCGCCAGCTCCAGGCGCTCGGGCACGCGGTCGAGCACCACCACCTGGCGCGCCCCGCGCTCGCGCGCCACCGCGGCGGCGAAGAGCCCGAGCCCGCCCGCGCCCTGCACCACCAGCGTCTCGCCCGCGACGAGGCCCACCTGGTGGAGCCCGTAGATGACCTGGGCGAGCGCGCAGTTGAGCGGCGCCACCGTCAGGTCCCCCAGCGTGTCGGGCGTCTTGAGCACGTAGTGGCCGGGCCGGAGGTAGTAGTAGTCGGCGTAGGCGCCGGTGAAGTGCGGCGGCGCGTCGCTGCGCGCGCGGCCCGCGCCGATGCGGCGCGACACGCAGTGGTGCTGGTCGTGGGCCAGGCACGGCTCGCAGCGGCCGCACGGCAGGAAGTACGAATACACGATCCGATCGCCCTCGCGGAGCGGCGCCCCCGCGGCGTCGGTCTTCACGTCGCGGCCCAGGCGCTCCACGCGGCCCGTCATCTCGTGGCCCATGATCGTGGGCCCGCTCCGCGGCGTGTGGCCGCGCCAGCCGTGCACGTCCGAGCCGCAGATGCTCGCCACCGTCACGCGGACGAGGATGCCGCCCGGCTCCACGTCCGGGAGCGGGAAGCGCCGCTCCTCGAACGGCTGGCGGACGCCGGCGAAGACGAAGGCGCGGCCGTCCATCACGCGCTCCTCGCCGGCGGGGCCTGGGGGAGCGGCGCGCGGTCCGGCTGGACGTGGCCGCAGGCGCGGCAGGTGCGGAGGTCGCGGCTGGCGTCGAACGCGTCGATGGCGGACTTCAGCTGACCCTCGATGTCACTTACGTGCATGGTCACCTCGTGGAGCCGCGCGTCGCACCGTTCGCAGAACCAGAGCAGCGACTCCGTCTGCTCGGGCGCGCGCTTCACCTCGACCACCAGGCCCCACGTGTCCGCGGGCCGATGCGGCGAGTGCGGGGTGAGGCCGGGCACGAGGAGGAGCCCGCCCTCGCGGATCACGTGCTCCTGGCGCTTGCCGTCCTCGAGGGTCTCCACCACCATGGCGCCGCGCAGCATGTAGAAGATCTCGTCCGAGGGGTCCACGTGGAAGTCGCGGCGGGCGTTCGGCCCGCGCACGATCATCGCGGTGAACTGGGAGTCCTCCCAGATCACCTTGTTGCCCACCGGCGGCTCGAACGACGTCCGGTTGTCCTGCACCCACTGCCAGAGGTCGAAGGCGACGAGGGGCTTCATGGCGATGGATGCACGCGGGGCTTCATGGCGATGGATGCACGCGGGGCTTCATGGCGTGGTGCACGGGGGCTTCATGGCGAGGATGGTAGAGCCTCGCGCGGGCACGGTCAATCGGAGGTCAGGCGGTCAGGCGGGAGAGGGGAGGCGGCTCGGGGAATTGCTGGTCCACCACGCGATGGTTGCGGAGGCCGATGGCCTCGCGCTGGATGATGAGCACGCGGCGCGCGTCGAGGGCCCGCCGCCGCGCCGCCTCGTACTCCGCGGCGAGCCGGTCGCGGGCCGGCGGATCGGCCGCCGCGAGCGCCCGTCGCGCGGCCGCGACCTCGGAGAGCGCGGCCTCGAGCCGCTCGCCCGCGCGGCCGAGCGTCGCCGCCTTCTCGGCGCGGATCTCCTCCTCGGTGCGCCGGAGCCCTTCCTCGCGTCCGCGTCATGCCGATGCCGGTCAGCGCAGGCGGGCGCCGCGGCGAGGGCAGCCCCGCGGCGGAGCGTCAGGGGGCGGGCTCCAGGTAGCTCTCGAACACGCCGGCGTGGACCGCGGCGGGGTCGGCCCCGTTGGGCCAGAGATCCTCGCTGCGGAAGCGCACGTCGTAGGTGGGCTCGTCCGCCGCGGGCACGCCGTGGGCGTGCGCGTCCGGGAACGGGTAGGCCGGCGACTGGCCCACGATCACGCCGATCTTGCCGCGGATGTAGGCCGGCATGCGGACGTGCCCGGCCACGTAGTCCTCCTTGACCCGCACGCGGTCGCCGGGCTGGAAGCGGCGCCGGCCGGCCGTGTTCGACCGCCCCGGCGCGCTGGCCAGGGAGAGCGGGAACCGCCCGCCCGCGCCCTCCTCCAGCTCCTCGCGCGTGACGAAGCCCTTCTCGACGCAGAGCGAGGCGAGGCCGGTCATCGACCGCTCGTAGTAGCTCGCCGACAGGTAGTGGCGCGGCTCCATGCGCTCGATGGCGTGGCGGTACTCGTCCATGTTGAGGAGGCCGTTCTTCACGGCGAGCGCGACCAGCGCGTTCACCCGCTTCTCCCACGGAGCGTGGAAGGCCTTCGCCTCGGGCGAGTGACGGACGCGCCCGAATCCCTGCCGGCCCCCGAGATCGTGCATGCCATCCATGGAGGGTCTCCCGCGGCGCTACAGGCGCGCCGCGCCGATCATCGAGTCCTTGGTCACGATTCCCGCCAGCCGCTCCTCGGACCAGCCCTCCGTGTGCGCGGGCCGGACGGGAAGGACCATGTAGCGCGTGTCCGCGGTCGTGTCCCAGACGCGGATCTCGATCTCCGGGGGCAGGTCGAGTCCCATCTCGCGGAGCACGGTCCGTGACTCGCGCACGACCCGCGCGCGGTACTCGAAGTCCTTGTACCAGTCCGGGGGCAGCCCGATGATCGTGTACGCGGTGCACGAGCACTGCGTGCAGCAGATCACGTTGTGCACCGCCGGCGTGTTCTCCAGCACCACGAGGTGCCGGTGGTGGGCGGGCATCGTGAGGCCCAGCTCGGCGACGGCGTCCTTGCCGTTGGCGAGCAGGCGCTGCCGGAAGGCGGGATCGGTCCAGGCCTCGGGCCACCACGCGGCCGCCGTTCTGCGGCACCCACTCCTCGTCGACCCGGCGCGTGTGCTCGTCGATGAAGTCGGCGGTCTTCATGCCGTGCGCCTGGAAGGCGGACTCGAGGGCCGCCGCGCGCCGCTCGACGGAGGCCGGGGTGCCCGTGGTCTTCGTGGTGGCTCGTCATGTCTCGCGCTCCCAGGTGATCAGGTTGTCACGTCCCACGCAGTCTGCACGTCCCGCCGGCGGTCGCGCAAGCCCGAGCGCCGGCCGTCGCGCCGGCGGCCTGTCGGTCGACGACGCTCACATGGCGGTCAGCCCGCCGTCCACGAAGAGCAGGGTGCCGGTCACGAACGACGCGTCCTCGGACGCGAGGAACAGGATGCACGCCGCGACCTCCTCGGGCGTGCCGGGCCGCCTCAGCATGGTGCCGCGGGCCGCGTCCTCGCGGTACTGCTCGAAGGTGCGCCCGAGGGCCTGGATGCGGCGCTCGTGGAACGGCGTGTAGATCGGCCCCGGGCAGACGGCGTTCACCCGGATGCCCTCGGCGGCGTGGTCCGCGGCCATCCCGCGCGTGAGCCCGGCCACCGCGGCCTTGGTCGTGTCGTACTGCGTGGTCTTGCCCACGCTCGTCACCGACCGGACCGAGGCCACGTTGACGACGCTGCCGCCGCCGCCCTGCCGCATCACCGGGATGGCGGCCTTGGCGCAGAACGCGTAGCCCTTCAGGTTCACGCCCAGGATCTCGTCCCAGCTCTCCGCGCTGGCCTCCACCACCGTGTGGTAGAGGCGGATCCCCGCGTTGTTGACGAGGACGTTGAGGCGCCCGAAGCGCTCCGCGGCGCGCCGCACGAAGGCCGCGGCCTCCGCCTCGCGCTCCATGTGCGCTTCCACGAAGAGCGCGCGCCCGCCGCCCGCCTCGATCTCCGCGGCGACACGCTTGCCGCGGTCGACGTCGCGGTCGGCGAAGGCGACGGCCGCCCCCTCCGCGACGAACCGCCGCACCGTGGCCTCGCCGATGCCGGATGCGCCGCCGCTGACCGCGGCGACCTTCCCGTCCAGTCGTCCCATGTCCTCGTCTCCCTGGCGCGCGGGCTCATGACGTTCTCCGCGGCGCCCGTGACGCGATGCTAGGAGGCGAGGCGCCCCCGCGTCAAGGCGCGAGAGCGCGGGTCTCGCCGACGAGCGACCGCGCCCGCGGCGGCCGCCGGCGCCGTGTTGACGCGCGGGCGCGACGCGTGGATCATGGGTCGGTCGAGTCCACAGGAGGAGATCGCGCATGCGTGGAGTGGTGTTCCTCGGAGATCGTCAGCTCGAGCTGCGCGACTTCCCCGATCCCACGCCGGGGCCGGGCGAGGTCGTGCTCGCCATGAAGGCCTCGGGGATGTGCGGCAGCGACCTGCATCCGTACCGCGCGTCGCGCGAGGGGGGCGCCGCCGCGTCGCTCGGCCTGGGCGGCCAGGGCGGCCCGGTGATCGCCGGCCACGAGCCGTGCGGCGTGGTGGCCGCGCGCGGGCCGGGCGTGAGCGAGGAGCAGGCGCCCATCGGCCAGCGCGTGATGAACCACCACTACAAGGGGTGCGGGCTCTGCAAGCACTGCCGCACCGGCTGGTCGCAGCTCTGCCAGGGCGGCATCACGGTGTACGGGATGACGGGCCACGGCGGCCACGCCGCCTACATGAAGGCGCCCGCCTTCACGCTGGTGCCGATGCCCGACGAGATCTCGTTCGAGGAAGGCGCGGCGATCTCCTGCGGCACGGGCACGGCGTGGGGCGCGCTCAAGCGGCTCGGCGTGTCGGGCCGCGACACCGTGGCCATCTTCGGCCAGGGGCCGGTGGGGCTCAGCGGCACGATGCTCGGCGTGGCCATGGGCGCGCGGGTCATCGCCATCGACGTGGTCCCCGAGCGTCTCGCCCTGGCGAGGGACCTCGGCGCCGACGTGACGATCGACTCCCGCGGGACGGACCCGGTGCAGGCCATCCGCGACCTCACCCACGGCGAGGGCGCCGACGCCGCCATCGACTGCTCGGCGCACCCCGACGCGCGTCGCGCCACCGTGCGCTCGGTCCGCACCTGGGGCCAGGCGTGCTTCGTGGGCGAGGGCGGCACCGCCACCCTCGAGGTGAGCCCGGACATGCTGCGGCGCCAGGTCACGCTGCACGCCTCCTGGACGTTCTCCAGCGTGGGCCAGGCCGAGTGCGCCCGCTTCGTGGCCGACCGCAAGATCCCGCTGGGCCGGCTGCTCACCCACCGGTTCTCGCTGGACCAGGCGGAGAGCGCCTACAAGCTCTTCGACACCCAGACCACCGGAAAGGGCGTCTTCGTCTTCTGATCGCCCCGCCTCCCCGTCCGCTCGTGAGCTGGCTCGAGACCTATCGCGGCACCGTCCACCGCTGGGAGGTGGACCCGGTGGATCACTTCACGGTGGCCTACTACTTCGAGCGCCTCGAGGAGGCCACCGGCGACGCATCCTGCGCGCCGTCGGTCTCGACGACGCCGTGCCGGCCGTGCGCGAGTGCCGCGTGCGCTACATCCACGAGCTGCGCGTGGGCGACATCCTGCACATCCGGAGCGGCGTGCTGAGCGCCGACGAGCGAGGGCTCATCCTGGCCCACGAGGTCGTGGACTCGGCGAACGGACAGCGTGTGCACCACGGTGGAGCATGCAGGTCGGCGTCGGCCCTCGACGCGGCGGGGCGCGAGCGCGCCCGTGCGCTCGCCGCCGTCTGGTCCACGATGCCCGAGCCGCCCCGCCCGGACACGGGCACGGTGCCCGCGGACGACGCCGGGTTCGTCGACGCCACGCTCGACACGCGTGAAGCCGTGGGAGCTCGACCGCCACGGCCGTGCCGACTGGCCCGCGCACATCCACCGGTTCACCGCGGCGAACGGCCACGTCATCGCCGCCTTCGGGATGACGCCCGGGTACATGCGCGAGCAGCGGCGCGGCTTCTCCACGTTCGAGTTCCGGCTGCGCTTCGAGGGCACGCTCGGGCTCGGGGACCAGGTGCGCGTGCGCAGCGCGCTTCTCCACGTGGGCACCTCGTCGATGCGCATCCTCCACCGGATGGCTGACACCGCCACCGGCAAGATCGTGGCCACGCTGGAGCAGTCCGGGGTGCACCTGGACCTGCTCGCGCGCCGGCCCGCCCCGCTGCCCGACGACCTCCGCGCCCGCGCCCTCGCCCTCGTCGTCGCCCGCTAGCACCAGCTCGCCGCGCGCGGGATGGCTCCGCGTCGCGGGCGGATAATGACGCCATGGCCTCGTTCGGCGATCTGGCCGACCTGTGCGCCCGGCTCGTCGCCACGCCGGGCCGGCTGGACAAGCGCCGCCTCGTCGCCGCGTTCCTGCGGGGTCTGCCGCGCGGCGAGGTCCCGAGCGCCGTCGCATACCTCACCGGCCGCGTCTTTCCCGTGTCGGACCCGCGCGTGCTGAGTGTGCGGGGGCTGCCCGCGGGCGCACGCGACGCGACGAGCGCGGACGCGCCGGCGGCGAGCGCGGCCTTGACCATCGCCGACGTCGCGGCCGCGTTCGCCGACGTCGCGGAGGCTCGCGGCGCGGGATCGCGTCGCCGCCGCGAGGAGCGCCTCGGGGTGCTCGTGTCCCGCGCGTCCCCGGCGGAGCGCGACGTGCTCGCGCGGATCGTCTGGGGCGAGATGCGCACGGGGGTGTCGGAGGGCGTGGTGCTGGAGGCCATCGCGGAGGCGTCGGGCGCGCCCGTGGAGGCGGTGCGCCGCGCCGCGCTCTTCCTGGGCGACCTCTCCGTGGTGGCCGAGCTCGCCCTCGGCGACGGCGCCGGCGCGCTGGCCGCCGTGGCGCCGCGGCCGTTCGTGCCGCTGGCTCCGATGCTCGCCGAGCTCGCGCAGGACTTCGACGAGGTGCTGGGCGCCCACGGCGGCCGCACCGCGCTCGAGTTCAAGTACGACGGGGCGCGCATCCAGCTCCACGGAGACGGTGAGCGCGTGTCGATCTGGAGCCGCCGCCTCTCCAACGTCACGAGGAGCCTGCCCGAGGTGGTGGAGATCGCGCGGCGCGACCTCCGCGGCGCGCCCTTCGTGCTGGACGGCGAGGTCGTCGCCCGCGACGCGGCCGGACGCCCGCTGCCGTTCCAGGAGCTCATGCGGCGCTTCCGCCGCATCCACGGCGTCGAACGGCTCGCCGAGGCCATGCCGCTGTCGCTGCACTTCTTCGACTGCCTCGTCCTCGAGGGGCGCTCGCTGATCGACGCGCCCTACGCCCTGCGATGGGAAGCCCTCGAGCGCGCCACCGGCGGCCGCTACCTCGCCGAGCGCTCCGTGGTCACCTCGGTCGAGGAGGCGCGCGACGTGCACACGCGCGCCGTGGCGGCCGGCCACGAGGGCGTCGTGGCCAAGAACCTCGCCAGCACCTACGAGCCGGGCGGGCGGGGCAAGCGCTGGTTCAAGCTCAAGGCGGCGGAGACGGTGGACTGTGTCATCGTGGCCGCAGATCGCGGCTCGGGCCGCCGCGTGGGATGGCTGTCCAACTACCATCTCGCGGTGGCCGACGGCGAGGGCTGGGCCGAGGTGGGCAAGACGTTCAAGGGCCTGACCGACCGCGAGTTCGACGCGATGACGGCCCGGCTCGGCGCGCTCGCGGTGGCCGACGACGGCTACACCGTGCGCGTGCGCCCGGAGGTGGTGGTGGAGGTGGCGTACAACGAGATCCAGCGGAGCCCCACGTATCCCTCGGGGCTCGCGCTCCGCTTCGCGCGCATCGCCCGCATCCGGGACGACAAGGCGCCCGCCCAGGCCACGACGCTCGGCGAGCTTCGCCGCCTCTACGACCGGCAGTTCACGACCAAGGGACGCATCGGTGAGACGGGAGACGAACCGTGAACGCTCAGACAGGCCCCATCGAGTTCTTCGACCCGCCTGGCGCCCCCGCGCCCGGCGCCTTCTCGCGGGCCACGCGGGCCGCCGGCCTCGTCTTCGTATCCGGCACCAGCGCGGGGCCCGGACCCGACGGCCGGCCGCGTGCCGGGACGGCGGCGGAGGAGACGCGGTGGGCGCTGGAGAACATCGCCACCATCCTCGCCGCGGCCGGCTCCTCGCTCGACCGCGTCGTGCAGGTCACGCTCCTCATCACCGATCCCGCCGACTACCGCGAGATCAACGCCGAGTACGTCACGCATTTCCCCCGCGGGCTGCCCGCGCGCCACACCGCCCGCTTCGGCGTGCCCACCACCGCGAAGGTCGCCTTCTCGTGCATCGCGCTGGCCGCGCCGCCGGCGGAGAGCCAGGTGAGTGGCCGCCGCGCGTGACCGTTGGGGGGCGGTCGGGGGGAGCGGCGGTCGCTCCCCCCGACGACGATAAACTCAATCAAATCACGGCCTGAACCAGGCGCTCCCGAAGATCACGTAGGCTTGCGGACGATCTTCTTGAAGTAGCTGTCCTTCCGGGTGACGAGGCCGTCGTGGAACTCGAACAGGTCGCAGCCCTTGACGCGGATCGCGCGGCCCTTGGCCGTGGTGCCCACGCAGGTCCACTCCGACGTGCCGCGGTCGCCGGCCACCCAGCGGCTCGCGTCCACGAACTGGACGTCGCCCACCGCGCTGAACAGCGCCTCGAGGGCCTTCCGGATCTCGACCTTGCCCTGGAAGCGCTCACCCCACGGGTCCGGCCCCTCGGTGATGTCGAAGATGCCGTCCTCCGTGAAGCAGTCGAGGATGCCGTCCACGTCGTGGCGGGCGAATCCCGCGCTGAGCCGGTCCATCATCGCCAGGTTCCGCGTCTCCCGGTCGTCCATCGATCCCTCCGAGTCGTCAAGACATGCGGTTTTCGACTTCGCCGTGCGGGCGACACCGCGATTCCGCGTACACGCGCGGTGCGGTCCCGCCGGTCATTCACGATCCCTCCCGCGTCACTTGTCGTTGGCGAGCACGAGCGTGCCCGCGGCCGAGAGCATGCCGCCCATGCCGTTGACGAGCGAGGTCCGCACGTTGGGGACCTGGCGGGCGCCGCACTCGCCACGGAGCTGCCGCGTGGCCTCGATGATGGGGAAGATGCCGTACATGCCGCTGTGGGTGTAGGAGAGGCCGCCGCCGTTGGTGTTGATGGGCAGGCTGCCGCCCGGGTTGGAGCGGCCGGGCTCGAAGAAGCTCACGCCCTCGCCGGGCTTGCAGAAGCCCAGCGCCTCCAGCATGAGCGGCGGGCCGGAGGTGAAGGCGTCGTAGAGCATCACGTGCTGGAAGTCCTTCGGGGTGACGCCGGCCATCGCGAACGCCTTCTCGCCGGACAGCCGCGTGGACTCGCTGCGCGTGAGGTTGCGCATCTGGGTCACCATGACGTGCTCGGTGGCCTCGCCGGCCCCGCGCACGTACACCGGCTTCTTGGCGCAGTCCTTCGCGCGGTCGGCCCGCGTCAGGACGACGGCGCCGCCCGCGTCGGTGACCAGGCAGATGTTCAGGAGGTTGAACGGGTAGCACACCGGCCGGGAGGCGAGGACGTCCGCCACCGTGATGGGCTCCTTGTTGCGCGCCTTCGGGTTGAGGGCGGCCCACTGCCGCGTGGACACCGCCACCTGCGCCCACTGCTCGAGCGTGGTGCCGTACTCGTGCATGTGGCGCGTGGTGATCATCCCGAAGTAGGTGGGGGCGCCGCCGAAGCCGAAGGGGATCTCGTACTGGCCGGTGAGGCTCGTGTCGCGCCGCGGGCTCACGCCCACGCCGGACCGGCCGGACTCGCCGTGGGACACCACCGCCACGTCGCACAGGTGATGGTGGAGCGCGGCCACCGCGTGGCCCACCATCATGATGAACGAGCAGCCGCCCACCGTGGTGCCGTCCACGTAGCGCGGGGTCACGCCGAGGGCCTCGCCGAGGAGCGAGGGCGGGTGCTGGCCCGCGGTGAAGATGCCGTCGACGTCGCTCACCTTGAGGCCGGCGTCCCGCACGGCGTTGGTGATGGCCTCGAGGTGGAGCGTGAGCTGGCTCTTCCCGGGCAGCGTGCCGATCTCGTCCGACTCGTCCACGCCCACGATGCAGGCGGTGTTGGAGAGCGCGCGCAGCTCCGCGGTGGGCTTCGTCGCGGGGCTCATCGGGCGCCCCTCGGCTGGAACAAGGGCAGCGTGACCTCGTCGGTCAGCTTCGAGTAGACGATCTCCACCGGCATGTCGCAGCGGATCTTCTTCGGGTCGGGCTCGACGTTGACGAGGTTCGAGAGCATGCGGGGCCCTTCCTCCAGCTCCACCATGGCGAGCACGTAGGGCGGCTTCACCTTGAAGGTGCGGCTGATGGTCTGGTAGGCGATCTCGAAGGAGTAGAGCGTGCCGCGCCCGCTCGCCTGCATCCAGCCGACGTTGCGCGACTGGCAGTGCGGGCAGACGATGCGCGGGTAGAAGAACGGGCGGCCGCAGTCGCCGCACTTCGGGATCATCAGCTTGCCCTCGCGCAGGCCGTCCCAGAACGGCTTGGACTCCGGCGTGATGGGCGCGGGCAGCGGGCGCTCGAGCTCGGCGGGACTCTTCTCGGGCATCGGGATCCTTTCTGCGCTCCACGCGAACGGGGAGCGGATGATGCGACCTTGACCGGTTTCTCTTCCGGCCGGTAGCATACCCGCGGGCGAGGGCGGGAGACAAGGCCGCGAGCGCGCGGCGCGCGATCCCCGTCGCTCGCGAAAGGAGCTTCTCATGGCGGCGACGGCGTTCGAGATCGAGCGGCGGGAGACCGTGCTGGGCGGGCGCGCCTTCGGCGCGGGCGGGGCCTACGAGCGGGTGGTGGGCGTGCTCCGCTTCGCCGTGGACCCCGAGCGCGCGTCGCACGCGCCTGATCACGGACCTCGCCACGGCGCCGCGGAACGCCGCGGGCAAGGTCGAGTTCTGGGCCGACGCGTACGTGCTCCAGCCCGTGGACGCCGCGCGCGGCAACCGGCGGCTGCTCCTGGACGTGCCGAACCGCGGCCGGAAGATCGCGCTCGGCATGTTCAACGGCACGGCGGGCGTGCCCGAGCCGACCGAGCCGGAGCACTTCGGCAACGGCTTCCTGATGCGCCACGGCTACACGGTGGCGTGGGTGGGCTGGCAGCACGACGTGCCGCGCCGCGACGGCCTCATGGCCATGGCGCCGCCGGTGGCGCGCGGCGTCGCGGGCCGCGTGCGGTGCGAGTGGCGGCCGAACCTCCCCGCCGACGTGCTCCCGCTCGCCGACCGCTACCACATCCCGTACGCCGCCGCCGACCTCGACGACCCCGACGCGCACCTCACGGTGCGCGCGGACGCCGGCGCCGCGCCCGTGGCGGTGCCCCGCCAGGCGTGGCGGTTCGCGCGCCGCGAGGGCGATCGCGTGGCGCCCGACGCCTCGCACATCCACATGCCCGGCGGGTTCACGCCGGGGAAGATCTACGACCTGGTGTACCGCGCGCAGGACCCGCCGCTGGTCGGGCTGGGGTTCCTCGCCGTGCGCGACACCGCGTCGTTCCTGCGCTGGGGCGCCGCGGCCGCGGGCAACCCCGCGGCGGGTCGCCTCGACCGCGCGTACGTCTTCGGCGTCTCGCAGAGCGGGCGGTTCCTGCGCCACCTGCTGTACCTGGGCCTCACCGAGGACGAGGAGGGCCGCGAGGCGTTCGACGCCGTGGTGCCCCACGTGGCGGGCGCGCGGCGCGGCGAGTTCAACATGCGCTTCGGCCAGCCCTCGCTGAACGCGGTGGAGAGCGCGGGGAGCCTCTTCCCGTTCACCGACGACGACCAGAGCGATCCCGTCTCCGGCGCGCGCGGGGGGCTCCTCCGCCGGCTCGGCGCGCGCGGCCGCGGGCCGAAGATCGTCACGATCAACACGTCGGCGGAGTACTGGCGCGGCGATGGGTCGCTCGTGCACACGGACGTGGAGGGCCGCCTGGACGTGACGCCGCCCGCCTCGGTGCGCGCGTACCTCTTCGCGGGCTGCCAGCACACGCCGGGCGCGGTGCCGCCGATCGACACCGATCCGAACACCGGCGCGCGCGGCCTGCAGACGTTCGGCACCGTGACGTACGGGCCACTGCTCCGCGCGGCGCTCGTCAACCTGGACCGCTGGGTGAGCGAGGGCGTCGAGCCGCCGCCGAACGCGGTGCCCCGCATCGCCGACGGCACCGCGGTGACCGCGGAGTCCACCGCCCCCGTCTTCACCGCCATCCCCGGCGTCCGGTTCCCCGATCGCATCTCGCGGCCGGCGCGCCTGGACTTCGGGCCGGACCTGGAGGACAAGGGCATCGCGAGCGCGCTGCCCCCGAAGGTGGGCGCGCCGTACCCGAGCCTCGTCGCCGCGGTGGACGCGGACGGCAACGAGGTCGCGGGGCTCCGCCCGCCCGAGCTGCTCGCCCCCCTCGCGACCCACACGGGCTGGAACCTCCGCCATCCCGACCAGGGCGCGCCCGGCGACCTCATGAGCATGGTGGGCTCCACGCTGCCGTTCCCGCTCACGCGCGCCGACCGCGAGCGCACGCGCGACCCGCGCGCGTCGCTGGAGGAGCGCTACGGCTCGCGCGCGGCGTACCTGGCGCGCGTGGGGGAGGCGGTGGCGCCCGCGGTGGCCGCCCGGCATCTGCTCGCCGAGGACGTGGAGGCCATCGTGGAGCGGGCCGGTGCAGCTCTGGGACGTGCTGCACCGGGGCCTCAGAGGCTAGCCCGCATGCCCAGGCGCCCGCTCACCGTCGGTGTCGTCGGGCTCGGCTACGGCCGCGCCCACATCCCCGGATTCCAGGCCAACGGCTGCGAGGTGGTCGCGGTCTGCCAGCGCGCGGAAGCGACCGCCCGCTCGGTGGCCGAGCGCTACGGCGTGGCCGGCGTCTTCACGCGCTGGGAGGAGATGCTCGAGAAGGCGCGGCCCGACATCGTCGTGATCGCCACGCCGCCGTCCTCGCACCTGCCCATCGCCACGGCGGCGTTCGCCCGGGGCGCGCACGTGCTGTGCGAGAAGCCGCTCGCGATGTCGCGCGGCCGAAGGGCGCGACATGGTGCGCGAGGCGAACCACAGCGGACGGATCGGGATGACCGGGTTTAACTGGCGGTTCCCCGCCGCGATGCAGCGCTTCCACGCCATGGCCGAAGCCGGGCATCTCGGACGGCTCTTCCACGTGGGCGCGCGCTGGCTCGGCGCGCGCTGGGCCGACGAGACCGCGCCGGTCACGTGGCGGATGGACCGGGCGTCGGCCGGTCACGGGGCGATGGGTGACATGGGCGTGCACGTGATCGACATGGTCCGCTGGAGCTTCGGCGAGTTCGTCCGCGTGGCGGCCAGCGGCGGCCGGGCGCACGACTGGCAGGGCGTGCCCGGGGGCAAGCCCGCCGACACGGAGGACTTCTGCTCGGTGCTCGGCGTGCTCGCCTCGGGCGCGCAGGTCACGGTCCAGGTGAGCCGGGCCGCGCGCGGGCGAGGGGAGCACTCGATCGAGGCCTACGGCAGCGCGGGCGCCCTCGAGTACCGCCTGGACCGGTCGGCGCCCGCGCTGGTACCGCGGCGAGCTGCGCGCGGCGGGGACGAGCGGAGGCCTCGCGCCCGTCGCGACGCCCGCGGGACTGCCGCGCGCGGCTGGCGAGGGCGACCCCAGCGACGTCATCGGGCAAGACCACGATCGCGCCGCTGGTGAAGCGCTTCCTCGCCGCGATCAGGAAGGGCGAGCCCGCGTCGCCCTCGCTGGAGGACGGGCTCCGCGCCCAGGCCGTGCTCGATGCCGTCCTCGAGGCGGAGATGCGCGGGGGCTGGGTCGAGGTGAAGGACCCGTTGCCGGCGTGACTCGCGGACGCCGCGGGCCGTCCCGCCGCGCGGCGCCGACACCCCGCTCGCCAAGGAGTTGACATGGCCGCACGTTGCGCATACTAAGGGAGCGATTGTCCGGGCCGGCGCCGACGCCGGCGTCCACGCACAAGGAGGTGAGACGAGCGCGCGAGTTCCCCTACTTGGCCCCGAGACCTCCCGACAACACGGAGGCCCTCCATGGATCGGACCGCTCCCCGTAGCATCGCTCGTCGCCGCTTCCTCCGCACCGCCGGTGGCACCACGGCCGGGATGGTCTCCTGGCTCGCCCTCGGCAAGCCCCCCGCGTTCGCGCAGAAGCGGGAGCTGACGTTCCTGTCCTGGAACCACTTCGTCCCCGCCGCGGACGACGAGCTCCGCAAGCAGGCCGAGGCCTTCAGCAAGGCCAACAACTGCACGGTGCGCGTGGACACGATGGCGCACCTGCAGATGCCGGCGAAGATCGCCGCCGAGGCCCAGTCGCAGTCCGGCCACGACATGTACCGGACGGCCAGCGCCGACCCGTTCCTCTACGAGAACCTGCTCGTGTCGATGGACGACCTCGTGGCGAAGCTTGGCACGCAGGGAGGTGGCTGGTACCCCTTCGCCGCCGAGAGCTGCCAGACGAAGTCGGGCTGGAAGGCGATCCCGTGGTTCTGGGTCTCCTTCCCGGGCACCTACAACATGGCCCACTTCAAGAAGGCGGGCTTCGAGCATCCTCCGAAGACGTGGGACGAGCTCCTGAAGATGGGCAAGGTGCTCAAGAAGCAGGGCAACCCGATCGGGATCCCGATCAGCCACTGCTCGGACGCACACTCCACCTACTGGTCCGTCGCGTGGTCGCAGGGCGCCAAGGTGCTCGAGGCGGACGGCAAGACGCCGGCCATCGTCTCCGACAAGACCGCGCAGGTCATCGAGTGGTACAAAGAGCTCTACAAGGACGCGATGGAGCCGGAGGTCCTCTCCTGGGACGACGCGGGCAACAACCGCTTCCTCCTGTCCGGCAAGGGCGCCTGGATCCACAACCCGGTCAGCCCCTACAACGCAGCCCTCGCCAACAAGCAGCCCATCGCCGACGACATCAACCATCACAACAGTCCCGGCGGGCCGGCGGGCACCCACTCCGCCCCCCCGCAGCTCAGTCTGGGCATCTGGAAGTTCTCGAAGAACCAGGAGCTCGCGAAGGACTTCATCGCGTACCTGTTCCAGAAGCAGAACTACGACGCCTGGATCGTGGCGTCCAACGCCTTCAACCATCCGCCGCTCAAGAACATGGCGGACCATCCCATCTGGGCGCGGAACCCGAAGTTCGCCATGCTCCCGAAGGAGGCGGAGTACGCGCATCCGCGCGGCTGGCCCGCCAAGCCGAACGAGGCGGTGCAGCGCATCGACGACAACTACATCATGACCGACATGGTCGCGAAGGCCGTCAACGGTATGCCGGCCAAGCGCGCGATGGACTGGGCGCAGGAGCAGATCGCGCTCGCGGTGAAAGGCCAGCTGAAGGTCGGGTAGCCCCATGGCGGTCGAGCCTCGCGTTCTGGAGGCGGCCGGGCTCTCGAGCCCCGGCCGCCTCTCGCGGCTCCGCGAGTGGTGGGAGCAGGAGCACGTCTTCGGCTACGGCCTCATCGTGCCCGCCGTCGTCCTGCTCGCCACCCTCGTCGCCTTCCCGTTCGGGATGGCGATCTACTTCAGCCTGTCCGACTACTGGGTCGGCTCCCCCGGCAGCTTCGTGGGGCTCGCGAACTACCGGGACATCCTCGCCAACGAGACCTTCCGGCAGACCGTCCAGAACTCCTTCGTCTTCACGGGCATCGCGCTGACCTGCAAGATCGTGCTGGGGGTCTGGCTCGCGATGCTGCTCGCCCGCAACATGCCGCTCAAGCGCGTGATCCGCGGGATCGTGCTCCTGCCGTTCGTCATTCCCACCGCGCTGTCGACGCTCGCGTGGCTCTGGATGTTCGACTCGCTCTACAGCGTCGTCAACTGGACGGCGATCCGGCTGCACCTGATCAGCGCGCCGGGCCCCAACTGGCTCGGGCAGTCCACCTACGCGATGGCCGCCGTCATCATCGTGAATGTCTGGCGGGGGCTCCCGTTCTTCGCGATCACCGTCCTCGCCGGCCTCATGGCCGTGCCCCGCGAGTACCTCGAGGCCGCCGAGGTGGACGGCGCGGGCTCCTGGGGACGCTTCTGGCACGTGACGCTGCCGCTGCTCAAGCCGGTCCTCGCCGTCGTGATCCTCTTCTCGACGATCTTCACCTTCGGCGACTTCAACATCGTCCAGGTGCTGACGCGGGGCGGACCGATCAACACCACCCATCTCTTCGCCACGCTGGCCTATCAGGTCGGGCTCCAGGGCGGGAACCTGGGCCAGGGCGCGGCCATCTCGCTGTTCATCTTCCCGCTCCTCGCCCTCGTCGTCTTCTTCCAGCTGCGATCCCTGCGGAGGGAATGAGTGTGACCATCGCGCGAAGCCGCAACGCACGGATCCGGTCCATGATCTTCGGGTACGCGAATCTCGCGCCGTACGTCTTCTTCGTCCTGTTCCCGTTCTATTTCATGGTGGTGACCTCGTTCAAGTCGAACGCCGAGCTCTACAACCTCAAATCGATCCCGTTCTGGATCCAGACCGGGGCGATCTTCGATCACTACGCGCTCCTGTTCCAGAAGACGGACTTCGTCACGTGGATGAAGAACAGCCTGCTCGTCGCGGTGGTGGCGACCACGGCCTCGGTCATCATCTCGATCCTGGCCGGGTACAGCCTGGCGCGCCTGCGCTTCCGCGGCGCCGGCTCGTTCGGCACCGCGGTCTTCGTCACCTACCTCGTGCCGCCGACCCTGCTCTTCCTCCCGCTCTCCCAGGTGGTGGTGTGGCTCGGGCTGGCCGACTCGGTTCTCGCCCTGATGGTGACCTACCCGACGTTCCTCGTGCCGTTCTGCACGTGGCTCCTCATGGGGTACTTCCGCACGATCCCGCGGGAGGTCGAGGAGTGCGCGCTGGTCGACGGCGCCACGCGCATGCAGACGCTGTGGAGGGTGGTGCTGCCGATGGCGGTGCCCGGGATCATCTGCGCGGTCCTGTTCAGCTTCACGCTCTGCTGGAACGAGTTCACCTACGCGCTCACGTTCATCTCCCAGTCGGCGAACAAGACCGCGGTGGTGGGCGTCACCTCGGACCTGATCCGGGGAGACATCTACTTCTGGGGCTCGCTGATGGCGGGGGCGTTGCTGGCGAGCATCCCGATCGTGATCGTCTACGTGCTCTTCCTCGACTACTACGTCTCCGGCCTCACCGCCGGGGCCGTGAAGGGCTAGCGGCGGGCTTCGCTCACTCCGTGGGAAGGCCGAGCGCGGCTCGGAGCTGCGCCCGCATGGCACGTCCCTCGGACCACTGCCGGCCTCCGGTGAGGCCGCCGTCCACGACCAGGGCGTGGCCGTTGACGAAGCTCGCGTCGTCGCTGGCCAGCCACAGGGCGGCGTGCGCGATGTCGTCGGGCAGCCCCGAGCGCCGGAGGGGCTGAAAGCCGGCGAGCGCGCCCTTCATCACGTTCACCGCCTGGTCGGCCGCCTCCGCGTCCATGCCGAGGGACTTCCCGAAGATCGGCGTGGCGATCCCGCCCGGGCAGATGCAGTTCACGCGGATCCCGCTCTCCCCCAGCTCCATGGCCACCGACTTCGTGAGCTGGATCACCGCCGCCTTGGCCGCGGAGTACACGTGGGGCCCGTACCCGGCGAGGAGGCCGGCCACGCTCGCGGTGCTGATGATGCTGCCCGCGGCGCGGGGCTTCATCACGGCGGCGGCGTGCTTCATGCCGAGGAAGACACCGCGGAGCAGCACGCCGATGCTCGCATCGAAGCCCTCGGTCGGGATCATCTCGATGCTCCCGCCCACGCCCGCGTACCCCGCGTTGTTGAACATGCAGTCGAGCCGGCCGAACCGGTCGACGGCGCGGGCCACCGCGGCGCGCACGTCCGCCTCGCGGCTCACGTCGGCGTGGACGTACTCGGCCGCGTCGCCCAGCTCCTCGACGAGCCGCCGGCCCCGCTCGTCCTGCACGTCCGCCACGAGGACGCGGGCGCCTTCCGCGACGAACAGGCGAACGGTGGCGGCGCCGATGCCACTGGCCCCGCCCGTGATCAGCGCGGTCTTACCGTCGAGTTTGCCCGACATTTTTCCAGGTATCCCCGTTCAGGTGTTCGTCACGCCGGTGACACCGCGCGTGTGCGGGCGGGCGCGGTGTGTTCTGGTTTCAGGATCTTCAGTCGGACTTGCGCCCGCGTGGGTGGCGTCGCGAGTGCACGCACACGCGCGGTGTCACCGGCGGGGCCGAAGTTGGACGCCGATGCGTCGAAAAACGATCAATGAAAATGCACCCCGCCGTCGATGTTCAGCACCTGTCCCGTGACGCTGTCGCCCTGGCAGAACGTCACGACCTGGCGCGCGATGTCGTCACCGCTGGCCGCCCGCCGCAGCACCGCGCTCCGGCGCGCCACGTCCACCACCTCGGGTGGGATGCGCGCGGCCATGCGCGTGCCCTCGACGAGGCCGGGCGCCACGCAGTTGACCGTGATGTCGGGCGCCAGCGCCACCGCGAGGCAGCGGGTGAGGTGGATGAGCGCGGCCTTGCTCGACGCGTACGCGATGCTGCTGCCCGTGGGCCGGAGCCCGGCCACCGAGGCGATGTTCACGATGCGCCCGGCGCCCTGACGCCGCATGTGGCGCGCCGCCGCCCGCGAGAGCTGGAAGGGCCCGCGCACGTTGGTGTCGTAGACGCGGTCCCAGATCTCGGTGGTGAGGGCGTCGAGCTGCGGGAACGGGATGCCGATGTTCCACGCCGCGTTGTTGACGAGGATGTCGAGCCGGCCCATCGCCCCCGCCGCCTCGTCGACGACGCGGTCGTTGGCCGCGGGGTCCGTCTGGTCGAGCTGGAACTCGCGGGCGCGGCGCCCGAGGGCCTGCACGGCCCCGCACGTCGCCGCGGCGCCGTCGCGGTTGCCGGTGTAGGCCACGGCGATGTCGGCCCCCGCGGCGGCGAGGGCCTTCGAGATGGCGGTGCCGAGGTCGCCGGAGCCGCCGGTGACCAGCGCGACGGTGCCCGTGAGGTCCATGGCTGCGGACTCAGGCCGTCGGGCCGCCCGTCGCGGCGGCCACGCGGATGTCCTCGCGGGTGTCCCGCTGGATGGTGGGCACCATGACGATCTCCTCCACGACCGTGCGCGGCGGCAGGGTGACGCAGAGCATGATGGCGCGCGCCACGTCCTCGGGCTGCATCATCGTGGAGCGCGCGGTGTGGTCGGGAGGCAGGGGGCGCTTGTCGAGGATCGGCGTGTCCACCTCGGCGGGCAGGATCGTCGTGACGCGAATGCCCTTGTCGCGCACCTCGCTGTGGATGTGGCCCATCAGGTTCCGCACGGCGGCCTTGGCCGCGCTGTAGGGCAGGCCGCCCATCAGCCCGGGCCGGATCCCCGCCACCGAGGACACCGTCACGATCGTGCCCGCCCCGCGCGCGAGCATGCTCGGCAGCACGGCCTGGGTGAGGAGGAAGACGCCGGTGAGGTTGGCGCCGAGGACGCTATCCCAGTCGGCCTTCCGCACCCAGCGGATGGAGCGGATCGTGCTCGAGTGCCCGGCGTTGTTGACGAGGACGTCGACGCGCCCGAACTCCCGCGCCGCCCACTCGCCGAGCTCGACGGGCTCGGTGGGGCTTTCCATGTCCGCCTGGCGCGGCGTCGCCGCGCCGCCCGCGGCCTGGATCTCCGCGACCACCGCCTCGAGCGGCGCCTTGCGGCGGCCGGTCACGATCACGTGCGCGCCCTCCGCGGCGAGCATCCGCGCCGTCTCGCGACCGATGCCCGTTCCCCCTCCCGTGACGATCGCCACCTGTCCGTCGAGCACGCCCATGGTCGCTCCCTTCGAGTGATCCTCGCAGAATACGGTAACCGCCACGGGCCTCTACAATCCCACCGCTCGGGATTAGTCTGATGCGCGGGGCTCATTCGATGATCGGCGCCCGGCGCGCGCCGGACGCGGGCTGACCCTAAGCCAGCCGCCGCTCGCGCGTCAAGCGCCGAGCGCGCTCTCGATGCGCCGGGCGAGACGGAGCGCGAGGGCCACGATGGTCAGCGTCGGGTTCGCGCTGCCCGAGGTCGGGAAGACCGAGCTCCCCGCCACGTAGAGGTTCTCCGTCCCGTGGACGCGGCAGTCGGCGTCGACCACGCCGTGGCGCGGGTCGCGGCTCATGCGGGTCGTGCCCATGTGGTGCCGGGCCCCCCGCAGCCCGCGAGGCCACGGACCATCCGCCCGCCCCATCGCGCTCCGGAGCCGGCCGATCCCGGCCCGCGCCAGCTCCTCCCGGAGGATCACGTGCGCGCGGTGCGCGGTGCGCCGGTCGATCGCGCTGAGCCGCCAGTCGAGGACGACCCGGGGGCAGCCGAGGCGGTCCCGCGCCTCGGAGAGGACCACACGGCTGTCCGGGTTGGGCGCCTGCTCCATGACGTTCTTCACCACGTAGAGCCGTCGTCGTCTCGGCCTTCGATCGCCGCGGACGCGGGTCAGGCCGGCGCCGGCGAGCGAGGAGATCACGTTCCGGAGATGAGCGAGGCCGCCCGCCGGCGGCGGCTCGCGCCGGGCCAGCGCCCCCAGGAGCTCGCGGCCCCACCGCCCGGACGCCCGGGCCGTCTCCTCGTCGAAGATGGCGCAGAAGTTCGTGAGCCGCTCGTGCTGCTGCACCGCGGCCGTCAGTCCGACGAGGCCGCGCACCCTGTACCCCCCGAGGAGCCGGCTGTCCGTGTAGAAGGCGTCGATGCCGCCTTTCGGAGCCAGGATCGAGGCGGCGCGGTCCAGGTAGAGATGCTCCATGAAGTAGCGTCCGACCTGGTCGTGCGCGTTGCCCAGGCCCGCGGGGGCGGCGGACCTGGACATCAACAGGAGTCGCGCGTTCTCGATGCCGCCGGCGGCGAGGACGAACAGCCTGGCCTCGACGTGGAAGCCGCCGCTCGACAGGCGCGCGACCCGTGCCCGATGGATTCGCGCGGACGGAGCCGGCGCCTCCAGCTCCACGACGCTGGCGTTCAGGTAGGCGGTGACGTTGTCCGCGCCCCGGATGTCGTCGCCGTACGCCTCCGCGAAGCGGGTCGGCGGGCTCTGGTGCAGGGTCAGGGAGCGCAGGCGCTCCCCCGGGAACGCGATCGGCCGGATGCCGTGCCGCAGCCAGTCCTCGATGGCGTACGCGAACGGCCCGAGCTGGCACAGCTCCTGCGCTCTGCCGTAGAAGGGGAGGAGATCGGCCGGCCCGATGGGCCACCCGCTGTGGGGGACCCAGGCGCGATGGTCGAAGTCCATCGGATCGAGCGGCCGACACTCGCCGGCCCACTCGTTCGTGGTGCCTCCGAAGTACCGCGCGCGCGTCCGGATGGCGTCGAGCGGGAAGTACGGGACCCCGCGCGTCTCGCCGGCGTAGAGGGACTGGGTCGCCTCGTCGGCGGTCAGTCCGCCGCTCTCGAGCAGCGCCACGCGGAACGATCGGTGGGAGAGCTCGCGCGCGATCGTGATGCCGGCGGCTCCGCCGCCCACGATGCAGACGTCCGCCGCGATCACGGAGCCATCGGGAACGCCGTGGGCATCCACGAGCATGGTCGAGTCGAGAGTGTGCACGAGGAGGTGGGCCGGACAAAGCTCCGCGCCGCGCCGGCCGGCTGCGGTCATTCGCCTTGCTTGACGCCGCGTGGCGCGTGAGCGGAAGATGGCCGAGAGCCGCGGCGCCCCGCGCCCGGCGATCTCTCGAGGGAGGCCACCCGTGCCCGCTACCGATCGCAAGGAGATCCGCGTCCCCGGCATGCCCGAGCCCGTCAGCCACTACACGGACGTCGTTCGCGCGGGCCGCATGGTCTTCGTCTCCGGCTGCGTGGCGTGCTGACGCCGACGGCCGGACGGTCGGCGGGGCCGACGTGACCGCCCAGGCCCGGCAGGTCCACGAGAACCTCAAGCGCTGCCTGGCCGCCGCGGGCGCGACGTTCGCCGACGTGTGCAAGGTCACCGTGTTCCTGAAGGACGTGAACGACCGCGAGAAGGTCAACGCGGTCCGCCGCGAATACTTCGGCGCGAGCCGGCCCGCGAGCACGCTCGTCGAGATCTCCCGGCTCGTCCGCGACGACCTGCTGCTGGAGATCGAGGCCGTCGCGGTGCTGCCGGAATGAGCGCGGCGCCGCTGCTCACCGTCGGGCGCCTGCGCGTCAGCTCCGTGGTGGAGCGCGCCGGGCCCACCCGGCCGACCTGGCTCCTGCCCGACGCGACGCCGGAGGCGGTGGACCGGCACCGTGGCTGGCTGGCGCCGCACTTCCTCGACGAGGGCGGCCGCTTCCTCCAGAGCGTGCACAGCTTCGTCGTCCAGGCGCCCGGGCTCACGATGCTGGTCGACACCTGCATCGGCAACGACAAGCCGCGCGCCCAGCGGCACTGGCACATGCTGCGCACCTCGTACCTGGAGGACCTTGCCGCCGCGGGGTTCCCGCCCGAGTCCATCGACCTCGTGCTGTGCACGCACCTGCACGTGGACCACGTGGGGTGGAACACGCGTCTCCAGGACGGGCGGTGGGTGCCGACGTTCCCGCGGGCCCGCTACCTCTTCGCGCGCGCGGAGTGGGAGCACTGGGCGAAGCAGGACGGCGACGAGTACGGCCCGATCATCGCCGACAGCGTGCGGCCCATCGTGGAGGCGGGCCGCGCCGACCTCGTCGCCGCCGACCACGTGATCGGCGACGAGCTCGCGCTCCTGCCCACGCCCGGCCACACGCCGGGGCACGTGAGCCTCCGCCTGACCTCGCAGGGCGAGGAAGCCGTGATCACCGGCGACCTCATGCACGCGCCCATCCAGTGCGCGGAGCCCGACTGGGCGACCGCGTTCGACACCGATGCCGAGCACGCCCGCGTCACCCGGCGCGCGTTCCTCGAGCGCCACGCCAACCGGGACGTCTGGGTGCTGGGCACGCACTTCCACACCCCCTCCGCCGGCCACGTCGTCCGCGAAGGCGCCACGTGGCGCTTTCGCGTCTGAGCCGGCGGGGCGTGTGAATGAATGGCGAGGCGGCCCCGCGTGTGTACGCAGAATCGCGGTGTTGGCCCGCAAGGCGACGTCGACATCCAGATTGCTTCACAACTTCGTACGGGAGACCCGAGGAGACCAGCCATGCCGATCGCCAAGGACTTCGCCGCCGCCTTCAACCGCCGGGACCCCGACGCGCTGGTCGCGCTGTTCACCGACGGCGCGACCTACGACGACCTCTTCTACGGCCCCCACACCGGGCGCCCCGTGCTGCGCGAGATGTTCGCGCGCATGTTCCACGAAGGCCGCGACTACGACTGGTCGATGGAGGTCGTGGTGGAGGACGGCCGCCGCGAGGCCGCGGAGTGGACGTTCTCGTACGTGGTGAGCGACGCGCTGCCGCGCAGCGCCGGCCGCAAGGTGCGCTTCCGCGGCATGAGCCTGTTCGAGCTCGAGGGGGGGAAGATCGCCGCGTACCGCGAGCACGCCAACACCGGCCTCGCCCTGCTCCAGCTCGGCTTCGCCCCCGAGGCCCTCGCCAAGGTGCTGTCGCGGAGCCTCCGGTGACGGGGGCGCCCGCGCTCGTCGGCACGGACTGGCTCGCCGCGCACCTCGCCGACGGCGACGTGCGGGTGATCGACGCCACCTGGTACCTGCCGCACCTGCAGCGGGACGCGCGCGCGGAGTTCGAGGCGGCGCGCCTGCCCGGCGCCGTCTACTTCGACATCGAGGCGATCTCGGATCACGCCTCGTCGCTGCCCCACATGCTGCCGGCCGCGGAGGGGTTCGCGGCCGCGGTGGGCGCGCTCGGCATCGGCAGCGGCGATCACGTGGTGGCGTACGGCGGCAAGAACCTGATCGCGTCCGCCCGCGCGTGGTGGATGTTCCGGGTCTTCGGTCACGACCGCGTCAGCGTGCTCGACGGCGGATCGGCGAAGTGGCGCGCGGAAGGCCGCCCGATCGACGCGGGCCGCCCCGCGCCGCCCGCGGCCCGACCCTTCACCGCGCGCTTCCGGCCCGAGCTGGTGCGGAGCGTCGGAGAGGTGCGGGACAACGTCGCGTCCCGGCGCGAGCAGGCCCTCGACGCCCGTTCCGCGGGCCGCTTCACGGGCGCGGAGCCGGAGATCCGCCCCGGTGTCCGGAGCGGCCACATCCCGGGGAGCCTGAACCTGCCCTACGACCGGCTCTTCCCGGCGCCGGACGGACTGCTCGCGCCCGTCGCCGAGCTCAAGCGCGCGTTCGAGGCGTCCGGCCTCGACGTGGGGAAGCCCGTGTTCACCACGTGCGGCTCGGGCGTCAGCGCCGCCGTGCTCGCGCTGGGCCTGCACCAGATCGGCCGCGCGGACGTCCCGTTTACGACGGCTCGTGGACGGAGTGGGGCGGGCGGAGACGACACGCCGATCGAGCGCTGACCGCCGCGGACGAACCGCGGGTCGCGTGCTGTTGCGCGAGGGTCTGACCCCGATGTTGCGCGTTGTTGCGCGAGGGCCTGACCCCGATGTTGCGCGCCGGGCCGAGGCGGGGCTACTTCTTGGCGGCCTGGGCCTTCTTGGCGGGCGCCTCGGCGCGGACCTTGGCGGGGGCTTTCGCGGCGGGCTTCTTGGCGTCGGCGCCGTCGCCGCGCCTGGCCAGGCTCTCCTTCAGCGCCTCCATCAGATCGATGACCTGGGCGCGCGGCGCCTCGGGGGTCGCCGTGGTGATCTCCTTGCCCTCGACCTTGGAGTTGACGAGGTCGAGCACGCGCTGCCGGTACTCGTCCTGGTACTGCTCGGGCTTGAACTCCTCGCGCGTCAGCTCGTCGATCAGGCGCTGCGCCAGGTCCAGCTCGCCGTCGCGGATCTTGGCGCTCTCGCCCTTGTCGATCTCGCCGAAGTCGCGGACCTCGTCGGCGAAGTACATGGTGTGGAGCATCAGGCCCTTCTGCGAGGGGCGGATGAGGACGAGGCTCTCCTTGCCGCGCATCACGAACTTGGCCAGGGCCACGCGGTCCGACTTCGCCATGGCGTCGGCGAGGAGCCGGTAGGCCTTCTCGCCGCCCTTGTCCGGCCCCAGGAAGTACGTCTTCTCGAAGTAGATGGGATCCACGCGGTCCAGCGGGACGAACTCCTCGATGTCGATGACCTTCGAGGCCTCGCCCTCGAGGGCCTTGAGCTCGTCCTCGCCGAAGCGCACGTACTGGTCCTTCGTGTACTCGTAGCCCCGCACGAGCGCGTTGCGCTCGACCGTCTCGTTGCACGCGGGGCAGAACGTCTGCTGCCGGATGCGGCTGCCGCACTTGGCGTGCAGCATGTTGAAGGCGACGCCGCCGCTGGCGGCGGCGGTGTACATCCGGATGGGGATGGACACCAGCCCGAACGAGATCGTGCCGGAACCGGTGGAATGGGGAGGCATGGCCGCGGCCCTCCGTGGTAGGTGACGTTCGATTTCACGATTATCACGCGCCTCCGCTATGCTTCCAAGCGTCCACGCCTGTCCCACCCCTTGGGCCCGCGAGCCCCGACGAGGTCAATCGGTAGTGAGCGAGGACCGACGGGCGTGTCGGGCGATCTCGCCGGCGACGCCGTCGGCCACGCGCGCCGCGCTCCGTGCGCGTCTGGCCGCGATGCGCGCGCCCCGCGGCGACGTGCCCGCGCGCGGCCAGCCCCTCATGCTCGCCACCGCGGAGGCGCGCCCGTTCTCGCGCGCGGGCTGGCTCTTCGAGATCAAGTACGACGGGGTGCGCGTGCTCGCCTGCCGCCGCGGCGAGGTCGTGGAGCTCCTCGGCCGCTCCGGCCAGGACGTCACCGCGCGATATCCGGAGGTGACGCGCGCGCTCCTCGCCCGGCCCGTCGACGCCTTCCTGATCGACGGCGAGATCGTCGCCTTCGACGGTGGCGGCCGGCCGTCGTTCCAGCGCCTGCAGGCCCGCATGGGCCTCACCGTCGTCGCCGACGTGGAGCGCGGCATGCGCGACGTGCCCGTCACGGGGGTCTTCTTCGACTGCCTGGCCGCGGACGGCCGCGACCTCCGCGAGCGTCCGCTGACGGACCGGAAGGCCTGCCTCGCGGACCTGCTGCCCGCCGCCGGCGTGGCGCGCTACGGGGACCACGTGGCCGAGCACGGCGAGGCATTTTTCGCGGCGGCGTCGCGTGCGCGGCTCGAGGGGATCGTCGCCAAGCGCGGGGCGAGCCGCTACGCCGGCGGTCGCTCGCGCGACTGGATCAAGATCAAGTGCCAGCTCCGCCAGGAGTTCGTCGTCGGCGGCTACACGGAGCCCCAGGGCTCGCGCGGCCACTTCGGCGCGCTGCACATCGGCCTCTACGAGGGGCCGGTCGAGCGCCCGCGCCTCGCCTACGTCTGCAAGGTGGGCACGGGCTTCGACGACAAGACCCTCCGCGCGATCCTCGCGCGCCTCGCGCCGCTGGCGCGCGACGCCACGCCGTTCGACGTGGGAAGCCCGGCCGGCCGCGGCCATCACTGGGTCGAGCCCACGCTGGTGTGCGAGGTGCGCTTCACCGAATGGACCGACGAGGGCGGGCTCCGGCATCCCACGTTCCTCGGGCTCCGGGAGGACAAGCGCCCGCACGAGTGCCGGAAGGAAGCGCCGGCCGGGGCTCCGGGATCCGTCGCCCCGGCGCCGGCGCCGGCCGTGGGCTCCGCCGGCGCGCCGCGCGTCAGGCTGACCAACCTCGGGAAGGTGTTCTGGCCCGGCGAAGGCTACACGAAGGGCGACCTCGTCGCGTACTACGACGCGGTGGCGCCGCGGCTGCTCCCGTACCTCGCGGACCGGCCGGTCGTGCTCACGCGCTACCCGGACGGCATCGACGGGAAGTCGTTCTTCCAGAAGGACGCGCCGGAGCTCGTGCCGTCGTGGGTGCGGACGGAGACGATCTTCTCGCGGGACACCGGACGCGACATCGCGTACTTCATCCTCGACGACGCGCGGAGCCTCTCCTTCGTGGCCAACATGGCCACGATCCCGCTGCACGTCTGGAGCGCGCGCCTGGCCGCCCTCGATCGCCCGGACTGGCTCGTGATCGACCTCGACCCCAAGGAGGCGCCGTTCACCGACGTGGTGGCGGTGGCGACGGCCCTCCGCCGGATCCTCGACGAGCTCGAGCTGCCGAGCTACCCCAAGACGTCGGGGGCCACGGGGCTCCACATCCTGGTGCCCCTGGGCGCGCGCTACAGCCACGAGGAGACGCGGAACTTCGCCCGCCTGATCGCGCTGCTCGGCGTGGAGGCGGCGCCCGGGATCGCCACGGTGGCGCGCCCGGTCCGGGAGCGCGGTGGCAAGGTCTACATCGACTTCGGCCAGAACGGCCACGGCGTCACCATCGTGGCCCCGTACTCGGTGCGCCCGCGTCCGGGCGCCCCCGCGTCCTGCCCGCTCCTGTGGTCGGAGGTGACGGCGCGTCTCGATCCCTCGCGCTTCACGATCCGGACGATCCCCGGCCGCTTCGAGCGCATGGACGATCCGATGCGCGCCGTGCTGGGCCCCGGCATCGACATGGCCGCGGCCCTCGCGCGCGTCGAGGCGCGGATGAGCGCGGCGCGCGCGGCGCCGGGCCGCCGGCCGCGGCGCGCGTGAGCGAGTGCCGCTTCTCTCCGCCCGGCCCCGGCGGCGCGCGTGAGCAGTGCCGCTTCTCTCCGCCCGGCCGCGGCGGCGCCCGGAGTCGTGCCACTTGTCTCCATCCTGCTATAGAATCCCTGGACGCCGATGATCGTCATCGAGACCGAGCGGCTCCTCCTCCGCGAGTTCAAGAACGATGACCTGGACGCCGTCGCGGCCATGACGGCCGACCCCGAGGTGATGCGCTACCTCGGCGACGGCCGGACGATCGACCGCGCCGACGCCTGGCGCCAGATGGCGATGTTCATGGGGCACTGGGCGCTCCGGGGATACGGGGTGTGGGCGCTCGAGGAGCGGCGGAGCGGCGCCTTCGTGGGGCGCGCGGGCCTCTTCTACCCGGACGGCTGGCCGGCGCCCGAGCTGGTCTGGGCGCTGGCGCGCCCGCACTGGGGCAAGGGCTACGCGACGGAGGCGACGCGCGCGGCGCTCGACCATGCCTTCGGCGCGCTGGGCTGGGAGCGGGCCATCAGCCTGATCCGGCCCGAGAACGCGCGCTCGGTCCGTGTGGCCGAGCGCCTCGGCGAGACGCTGGAGGGTCGGGTCGAGCTCCGCGGCCTCGAGGCGCTCGTCTACTCGGTCTCGCGGGCGGCGTGGCGCGCCGGCCGAGGCGCCGCGTGACGATGCCGGGCCTCGACCCCGGGCGGCGATCGCTCCCGGCGCTGGGCTGGCCCGCGCTCACCGTGGGGAGCCTGCTCGTCGGCATGCTCGCGCTCGCCTCCGAGTCGGGCCGCGCCCTCGGCCGGCCGCCCGCGCGGCTCCTCCTCGACCTGCCCGGCGCCGTGGTGGCGATCGCGTGGGCCGCCGCGACCATCGCGTGCCTGCTGCTGTTCGCGTTCCTGCTCGCCCTGGTGCGACGCCGCCGGAAGGAGCACGACGAGCGCTTCGCCCTCGGCGGCCTGCTCCTGCTGCCGCTGTTCATCCTGTTCGCCGCCCTCATGAATGATGGCTCGCTCGATGGGCTGCTCTCGGTGTGGTCCGGCCTGACCCGCCCGCCGGTCTCGTTGCCGCCGACGGACCCAGGCACCGAGCCGCCCGTCGCCTCGCTGCCGCTCTTCTCGATCGCCGTGGGCGTCCTCGTCCTGCTCCTCGCCGCGACGGTCCTGGCCCTCGCGATCTGGCTGGTCTTCGGCGAGCGGCTGTCCGACTGGTGGCGGAGCCGCGTTCTCGCCGTACCCGGGCCGCTCGAGGCCGCGGTGGCGGAGAGCCTCGACGAGCTGCGGATCGACCCCGACCCGCGGCGCGCCATCATCGGCTGCTATCGGAGGTTCGAGCACGCCCTGGCCCGGTCACGGTTCCCGCGGGCGCCATGGCAGACGCCGCTCGAGTTCCTGCGAGCCGTGCTCGAGCGCTTGCCGCTGCCCGCCGACGCGGTGCGGACCCTCACGGGGCTCTTCGAGCGCGCGCGTTTCAGTGACGAGGCGCTGGGCGAGGCCGACCGCCAGGCCGCGCTGGAGGCGGTGCTCGCGATCCAGGCCAGCCTGGACGCCCGGCCCGCCGCGGCGCCGGGCGCCGGCCGAGGCCCGCTGATGTCACCTCTCGCGCGCCACGCGCTCCGCATCGCCGCCGGCTACGCCGCGCTCGTGGGCCTCGTGGCCCTGGCCGCGCTGCCCGTGTCCTATTCCCTCGCTCCGGCCGGCCGCGCCACACTGCTCCACCTGGCCGCGGGTGTCGTGCTCGCCGTCGCGCTCGCCCAGGTGGCCAAGGCGGCCCGCCGTCGCGTGGAGGAGCAGCCGCCGTCGGCCTTCGACCGCGCCCTCGTCCGGCTCGAGCCCGATCCAAGCCTGCCGCGCGACTTCCGCGAGCTGTTCGACGAGGTCCGCTTCGGCCGGGCGCGCGACGGTTACTTCCAGCGCATCCTGTGGCCGCGCCTCCTGGGCCTCGCCGCGTCGCGCCCCGGCGCGCCGGCTCTCGTCCAGCCCCCGCGCTCCCGGCTGCGGCGCTGGCTCGGGCTCGGGCCCACCCTGTCCGCGATCCGCGGTGTCATCGCCCGCGTGGAGGCCGGGAATGAATAGCGAGACGGCATTTCGCGCGTACGCAGAATCGCGGTGTTGGTCCGCTCGCCGACGTCAGAATCCGCATTCCTTCACAACCTGTGTGGAGGACGCGTCGTGAAGATCGATGACGTGGCGGAGCGGGGCGAGGCCGTCCTTGCTGCCCTGGGCGAGGTCGTGGTTGGGAAGAGCGCGGTCCTCGAGCGCGTGCTCATCGGGCTCCTCGCCGGCGGCCACGTGCTGATCGAGGACTACCCGGGGTTGGCCAAGACCCTCATCGCCCGGCTGTTCGCGCAGGTGCTGGACCTCGAGTTCAAGCGCATCCAGTTCACGCCGGACCTCTTGCCGAGCGACATCACGGGCAGCTTCCTGTACGACCAGCGCGAGGGCCGCTTCGAGTTCCGGCGGGGCCCCGTGTTCACCCACCTCCTGCTCGCCGACGAGATCAACCGCGCCACGCCGAAGACGCAGGCCGCGCTCCTGGAGGCGATGCAGGAGGCGCAGGTCACGGTGGAAGGCGAGCGCTTCGTGCTCGGCCCGCCGTTCGCCGTCATCGCCACCCAGAACCCGATCGACCTGGAAGGCACGTATCCGCTGCCCGAGGCGCAGCTCGATCGCTTCCTCTTGCGCGTGGACGTGGGCTATCCGAGCGCCGAGGAGGAGCGCGAGATCCTCGCGCGCCGGCGCCGGCGCGCCGCCGACGAGGCCCGGGTGGCGCCCATCGTGTCGCGGGAGGGCTTCCTCGGGATGCAGGCCGCGCTCGAAGGCGTGTTCGTCGCCGACGCCATCGAGCAGTACATCGTCGATCTGGCCCAGGCCACGCGGCGCGACCCGCGGGTCGGGCTGGGCGCGTCCCCGCGTGGCAGCCTGGCGCTGCTGAAGCTCGCGCGCGCCCGCGCCGCCCTCGCGCGCCGGAGCTTCGTCACGCCCGACGACGTCAAGGACATGGCGGTGCCCGCGCTGGCCCACCGCGTGATCCTCCGCCCGGAGCTGTGGGTCTCGAAGCTCACGGCCGTCCAGGTCGTCGGAGACCTGCTCGCGCAGGTGCCCACCCCGAAGACGGAGGCGACGTGATCGCCTCGCCGCCGGGGGCCGGGCCCGGCGGCGCCGTCGCGCGCCGGCTCACCGGCGCCACCGTCTCCGCGCTCGCGCTGATCGCGCTCGCGCTGCTGCTCGGCGTGGTCTCGGGCCGGGCCGAGCTGTTCGTGGCCGGCGTGCCGCTGGCCCTGCGCCTGCTGGCCGGCGCCCGGCGCCGCCCGCCGAGCGCCTGGACCCTCACGCACGCGGTGTCCTCCACCCGCCTCTTCGAGGGCGAGCGCCTCACCGTGATCACCACGCTCACGTCGCCCACTCGCCTCCCCCAGGTGGAAGCGCTCGAGCCGCTCCCGGCGTCGGCGCGGCTCATGTCGGGGGCGAACCGTGTGGTGGTGTCGGTCGGGGCGGGGGAAACGGCGACGTGGAGCTACGAGATCGACTTCCCGGAGCGGGCGCGCGTGGCCCTCGGCGCCGTGCACCTGCGCGACTGGAGCCCGACGGGCCTCGCCGTGGACGAATCGGTCCGGTTCGAGCCGGCGATGGTGCGCGTCTACCCGCGGGCGATGCCGCTCCGGCGCCTGCCCGCGCCCCGACGCACCCAGACCTCGGTGGGCAACTACGTGTCGCCGCTGGTGGGCGACGGGCTCGAGCCGGGCGATGTGCGCCTGTTCGCGCCCGGTGACCGCGTGCGCCACGTGAACTGGCGCGCCTCGCTGCGCCTGGGCCGCCTCTACGTGACCCGCTACCAGCAGGAGCGCAACGCCAACGTCGTCCTGATGCTGGACTCGCTCGTCGACGCGGGCGAGGGCGCCACCTCCGCGCTGTCCGAGGGCCTGCGCGCCGTCTCCTCGCTCGCCGCCGCGTACCTCGCGCGCAAGGACCGCGTCGGGCTCATCGAGTACGGCGGCGTGCTCCGCTGGGTGCGGCCGGGATCCGGGCGGCCGCACTTCGAGCGCCTGCTCGACACCTTGCTCCGCGCCGACGTGACCTTCACCTACGTGGCCAAGGACCTCGGGCTGATCCCGGCGCGCGTCCTGCCGCCCCAGGCGCTGGTGATCGCGATCACCCCGCTCCTGGACGGCCGGTTCGTGACCGCGATCGCCGATCTCGCCGGGCGCGGCTTCGACCTCATCGTGCTCGCCGTGGACGCCGTCGCGGCCACGCGCGCGTCGGTGCGACCCACGCCGCTCCTCGACGCGGTGTGCCGGCTGTGGCGGCTCGAGCGGGAGCGGCAGATCGCGGACCTCTCGGCGCGCGGGCTCGACGTGGTGGACTGGCGTGGCGGCGAGCCCCTCGAGCTGGCGTTGTCGCGAGCGGGCCGGCGCCGGCCGCGGCGGGCGGTGGCAGGATGAGGGTGCCGCTCGCGCTGGTCCCGATGAGCTTCCTGGTGAGCCTGCCGATCCTCGTGCTGCCCACGGGGCCCATCGGGGCGCTCGGCGCCCTCGCCGCGCTCGCGCTGATCGTCTCCGTGCTGGTCGGCCTGCGCGCGCTCCTCGTCGCGGGCACGGGCCTCGCCCTGGTCCAGTACGGCCTCGCGCTCTACCTCCGCGGCGGCGCGGTGGACTGGGGCGGGGCGGCCGCCTTCGGCGTGATGCTCGCCCTGACCCTCGACGCCGCGGACTTCGGCATCCGCTTCCGCCGCGCGCACGTGACCCCGGCCGCGCTCCGCGCCCAGCTCCGCTCGTGGGTGGCGATCGTGATCGCGGGCGCCGCCGTGTGCGCCGTCCTCGTGGTCGCGGCGGCGGGCGGGATCGGGATTCCCGCCGGCTGGGAGCCCATCGTGGCCGCGCTCGCCGCCATCGGCGCCACGCTGGGCCTCGCCGGCGCGCTCAGGAGCTCGAGTGATCCTCGCAGAAGTACGGTAACCGCCACGGGCCTCTACAATCCCACCGCTCGGCATTGGTCTGATGCGCGGGGCTCAGTAGCCGGGCCTGAGAGCGGCGGCGGCTCCGGATCGGCGGGTCAGCTCGCGCCGGGAAGCATCTCGCGGAGCTGGCGCGCGAAGGCGGGCCCGATGCCGGACTCCTCGTGCTTGAAGTAGACCCAGGTGTCGCGCCACCTGGCGCCCAGGTCCTGGATGGCCGCGGCCCAGCGCTCGAGGTCGGCGGGCGTGTAGCCCTCGTCGCGCAGGCGGAAGTACCCCCAGTCCGCGGTGGCGACCAGCGGCGTGTGCGACGTTCCCGTGTCGGCGATGCAGAGCGCGCAGCCGCCGCCGCGAAGCTGCTCGTACACGTCGTCGGCGAACCAGCTCTCGTTCCTGAACTCGAACGCGCAGCGGAGGCCGGCGGGCAGCAGCCCGAGCAGGTCGCCGAGGCGGCCGGTGTCCTTCTTGAAGTTCGGCGGGAGCTGGAAGAGCACGGGGCCGAGCTTGTCGCCGAGGCCGGCCGCGGTGTCGCAGAAGTAACGGAGCGGATCGCCCACGTCACGGAGCCGCGCGATGTGGGTGATGCGCTGGGGCGCCTTCAGGGTGAACCGGAACCCGGCCGGCGTCTCCGCGTCCCACGCGGCCATGGTCTTCGCGTTGGGCATCCGGTAGAAGGTGTAGTTGATCTCCACCGTGGAGAACCGCTCCGCGTAGTACGGGAGCATCTTGCTCGTGGCGAACTTCTCGGGATAGAAGGTCCCGCGCCACTCGGGGTAGTTGTAGCCGGAGGTGCCGATGCGGACGGCCATCGCGGTCCATGATAGCGCGCGCCCCCTCAGGGCCCACGCGGCGGCATCGCACGAGGACGCTGAATCGCGGTGTTGCCCGCATGGTGAGGCCAAGATCCGCATTTCTTCACAACGTTACGGGAAGAAACATGCGCAGACCCGCGAGCATCGCGGCGACGAGGAGCGTCAGGCGGAAGGGTCTCACGGGGTCTCCGGTTCCCCGATGGTCGACCACGGGCCCCCGAGCATCCCTGTGATTTGTTTGGCGCCGGGCCGCGAGGCTCGACCGGGTGGCCCGCGCGCAACAGTTGACAAGTAGGGCCCGCTCCCGCTAGAAAGGCGCTGCTACGGAAGCGCCATGATCAGCCGCCTTCTTCCCGCCCCCGGCCCGACCACCGCGGCGCGCATCCTCCGCGAGGTGTTCGGACAGGTCCGCGTGCCCTTCGCCTTTCGCCTGTGGGACGGGACCGAGGTACGCTTCGGCCATGACGCGCCGGCGTGCGTCGCCGTGATCAAGAGCCCCGAGGTCTTCATGGACCTGATGCGCGACCCCTCGCCCGGCCAGTTCGCCGAGGCCTACGTCGACGGGAGCATCGACCTCGAGGGCGACATCTTCCGGACGATGACCGTGGCCAACGCCGTGGAGGCGGTGCGGGTGACGCCGCGCCAGCGGCTGCGCATCCTGGCCGCCCTGCTTCGGGGCCGCTCGTCATGACGCACGACGTGGTCGTGGTGGGCGGCGGGCCGGGCGGCAGCACCGCGGCGTGGCGCCTCGCGCGGGCCGGCCTGCGGCCGCTCGTGCTGGACGCCGCCGTCTTCCCCCGCGTGAAGCTCTGCGCGGGCTGGGTGACGGCGGGCGCCCTCGCCGACCTCGAGATCGATCCCGAGAAGTATCCGCTCACCATCCAGCCGTTCTCGGCGTGCGCGGTGGCCTTCGAGCGCGGGCGCCACGAGACGCGGTGGCGGCGCCCGGCCAGCTACGGCATCATCCGCCGCGAGTTCGACCACTACCTGCTCGAGCGCGCGGCCGCCGCGGGCGCCGACGTGCGCTGGGGCGTGCGCGTGCAGAGCGTCGTGACGGGGGCGGGCGGGGCCGCCGTCGAGACCGAGCACGGGCGGTTCGAGGCGCCGGTGGTGATCGGCGCGGGCGGCCACCGGTGCCCGGTGGCGCGCGACCTCGGCGAGATCTCCGAGCGCGAGGAGGTCGTGGTCGCCCAGGAGAGCGAGACGCGCCTGCCGCCGGAGCGCCGCGCCGCGCTCGAGCCGTTCATGGGCGCGCCGGAGATCTACGTGGAGCCCGACCTGCGCGGCTACGGCTGGTGGTTCCCCAAGCAGGACTTCATCAACATCGGCATCGGCTGCACGGGCGGGCCCAGCGCGGGCCTCCGCGAGCGGCGCGAGGCCCTCCTGTCGGCGCTCCGCGCGTCGGGCCGGCTGCCCGCCGACCTGCCGATCGAGCCGTTCAAGGGCCACGCGTACGTGGTGCGGCGCCAGGCGCCGCGCCGCCTCGCCGGCGACGCCTTCTGCCTGGTCGGCGACGCGGCGGGGCTCGCGCGCGACCTGTCGGGCGAGGGCATCGGCCCCGCCATCAAGAGCGGGACGCTCGCCGCCGACGCGGCCCGGGCCCGCCTCGCGGGCGGCGCGTCGCTCGCCGACTACGCGCGCGAGGTGACGGCGCGCTACGGGGTGGGGGAGCGCGGCTGGGTCGGCCGGCAGGTCGCGAAGCTGCCCGAGGCGGTGACGCGCGCGGCGGTACGCGTCGTCCTGGGCTCGAGCGCCGCTCGGCGGCGCGTGGTGTTCGGCGCCATCTTCGGCATGCGGGAGGCGACATCATGAGCCAGCGGGAGAAGAAGTGGCACGCGGAGTCGATCTCGCACCATTACAACGTCGGCAACGACTTCTACGCGCTGTTCCTCGACCCGCTGATGGTCTACACGTGCGCCTACTACCGCGACCCGGACGGCAAGCTCGAGCAGGCGCAGATGGACAAGCTCGACCTCGTGTGCCGGAAGCTCCGGCTCACGCCCGGCGAGACCATGCTCGACATCGGCTGCGGCTGGGGCGCGCTGTCGATCTGGGCCGCCCAGCACTACGGCGTGCGCGCGCACGGCGTGACCCTCTCGCGCGAGCAGGCGGCGTGGGCGCAGGCGCGCATCCAGCGCGAGGGCCTGGCCGACCGCTGCGTGGTCGAGCACCGCGACTTCTGGGACGTGCCGCGTGACGCGCGCTACGACAAGGTGGCGGCCATCGGCGTGATCGAGCACGTGGGGATCAAGAACTACCCCGCGTTCTTCGGCCGCATCCGCGAGCTGCTGCGCGACGGGGGCTTCTACCTGAGCCACGGCATCAAGCACGAGTTTCACTGGAAGCGCACCAGCCAGACCGAGTTCCTCCTGCGCAACGTCTTCCCCAACGGCGACATGGCGGGGGTGAGCGAGACGCTCACCGAGATGGAGCGCGCCGACTGGGAGATCGTGGACGTCGAGAACCTCCGGCTGCACTACGCGCGCACCTGCCGCCACTGGGTCGAGCGGCTGACCGCGCGCGCGGACGAGGCGCGCGCGCTCGTGGGCGAGCGGACCTATCGCACCTGGCTCCTGTACCTGGCGTGCTCGGCCATGGCCTTCGAGGACGGCTCCATCGGCCTCTACCAGGCGCTCTTGCGCAAGCACCGGGATCTCCGCCGGCCCCACGACGCCCGGCACGCGCGAGGAGATCTACGCCGGGTAGGCCGGGGTCCGCGGTCCGGGCCCGCTGATGAGCCGCCGTCACGAGCCGCAGGGAGACGGCGAGGAGTCGCCCCACCACCACGCCACCGCCTGGTGGAGGGTCATGTGCCTCACCGGCGTGGACTACTTCTCCACGCTCGGCTACCAGCCCGGCATCGCCGCCCTCGCCGCGGGGGCGCTGGCCCCGCTGGCGACCGCGTTCCTCGTGGCGCTCACGCTCCTCGGCGCGCTGCCCGTGTACCGGCGGGTCGCCGCGGAGAGCCCGCACGGCGAGGGCTCGATCGCCATGCTCGAGCGTCTGCTGGCGCGCTGGCGCTCCAAGCTCTTCGTCCTCGTGCTCCTCGGCTTCATGGCCACCGACTTCATCATCACGATCACGCTGTCCGCCGCCGACGCCACTGCGCACATCGTCGAGAACCCGCTCGCGCCCGCCTTCCTCCATCATCGGGTGCTCGTGACGCTCGCCCTCGTGCTGCTACTCGGCGCGGTGTTCCTGCGCGGCTTCGGGGAGGCGATCGGGATCGCCGTGCTCGTGGTGGCGGTCTACCTCGCCCTGAACGTGGTCGTGATCGCTGCCGGCTTGCTCGAGATCGTCCGGCATCCCGAGGTCTTCGCGGGCTGGCGGCGACTGGTCGAGGCCGGGCACACCTCCCCCGGGGGCATGCTCCTCGCCGCCGCCCTGGTGTTCCCGAAGCTCGCGCTGGGGCTGTCCGGCTTCGAGACAGGCGTGGCGGTCATGCCGCTGATCGCCGGCGATCACGACGACACGCGGGCGCGGCCTGCGGGCCGGATCCGCGGCGCGCGGACGCTCCTGCTGACCGCCGCCCTGATCATGAGCGCGATGCTCCTCACCTCGAGCGTGGTCACCACGCTCCTGATCCCGCCCGCCGAGTTCCGCGCCGCGACGGAGGACCGCCCCGCGGGCAAGGCCAACGGCCGCGCGCTCGCCTTCCTCGCTCACGGCCTGATCGGCGAGGGCTTCGGAACTCTCTACGACATCGCGACCATCGTCATCCTGTGGTTCGCCGGCGCCTCCGCCATGGCCGGCCTCATGTCGGTGGTGCCGCGCTACCTCCCGCGGTACGGGATGGCGCCGGAGTGGGCGCGAGCCCGGCGGCCGCTGGCCGTCGTGTTCACGCTGGTCGCGGCGCTCGTCACCGTCATCTTCCGCGCCGACGTGGATGCGCAGGGCGGCGCGTACGCCACCGGGGTCCTCGTGCTCATGACCTCGGCCGCCGTCGCGGTGGCGCTGTCCGCGTGGCGTCGCCGCGAGCGCGCGCGGTGGGCGTACGCGGCCATCGTGCTCGTCTTCGCCTACACCACGGTGGACAACGTGGTCGAGCGGCCCGAGGGCGTGAAGATTGCCTCCTGCTTCGTCGTGGGCATCGTGCTCGTGTCCTTCGTGTCACGCGCGCTCCGGGCCACCGAGCTACGCGCGACACGGGTGGACCTGGACGAGCGGGCGGGCGCGTGGGTGGAGGAGCTGGCAAAGACGCCCGAAGGCATCCGCGTGATCGCCAACCACCGCGACCAGGGCGACGCCGCCGAGTACCGCGACGAGGGACGGGCGAAGCTCGCCGACCATCACCTGCCACCGGACGCGCGCGGTGCTGTTCCTCGAGGTGCGGGTGTCCGACGCGTCCGAGTTCGCGGGCGCGCTGCGCGTGCGCGGGATCGACGTGGACGGCTATCGCGTGCTCCGCACCGCGAGCCCGGCCGTCCCGAACGCCATCGCCGCCACGCTGCTCGCGATGCGCGACCGGACGGGGACCATCCCGCACGTCTACTTCGGGTGGACCGAGGGCAATCCCTTCCTGTTCGTCCTCAAGTACGTGGCGTTCGGCCAGGGAGAGACGGCGCCGGTCACGCGGGAGATCCTCCGGCGGGCCGAGCCGGACCCGGAGCGCCGGCCGGTCGTGCACGTCGGCGGGTAATGATCCGCACCTGGGCGGCCCGCGGCGTGGCGGAAGGTCGCGTCGGGTGCGACACTCTCGGCCAGGAGGCGACCCATGAGAAACCGGATCAGGCTGACGATGGTGGCGCTCGTGGCATCTCTCGGGCTCGCCGGGCCGGCGGCGGCCGTCGAGTACCGGCTCAACGTGGTCAACCTGCACGAGGGCGCGTTCGCGTCCTTCCTGGGCGGCCGGGAGTGGTTCGACGGCGCGGCGGGCCCGGGCCTGAACCGCCTGGAGGCGAGCCTGGACCGGGGGACGTCGGCAAGGGGAACCTCCTCTATGACCGGCACGTCCATCCGGCGGCGGAGGCGACGGCCCGGGCCTGGGGCGCGACGCCGGTGCCCGTTGCCACCGTCACCATGGGCGGCATCGAGCGGCAGCTCTGGGACGAGATCCGCTGGGAAGGCCAGCCGGGCGAGCAGAGCGTCTGGCTCGTGCGTCCGACCAGCCGGCTCCCGCAGTACCTGGTCCGCACGGCGATCAAGGGCGCCGGCCCCATGCGCCAGTTCCAGCCCTACGCGGTGCCCGCGGGCGCGCGCGTCCCCGTGCTGCGCATGCCGCTCGCCTACATCGTCCACCGCGAGGAGGACGGCAGCCTCTGGCGGCGGGACGTGGCGTCACGGCTCGACCTCGGCAACGGCATCGGCGTGGTGGTCGGCCTCAACGACAACGGCACCTTCCCCGACAGCGCCACGATCGTGGTGACCCAGGGCGCCGAGCCCACCACGTACAAGGCCGTGCTCGTCTGGCGGCTCCGCGGCACCGAGCAGCAAGCGCCCGGCGACGGGATCCGCCGCATCAACCACCGCTGAACTCTCAGCTCACTCCTCCGGAGGAGACACGACCATGCTGGACCTCGGGCTCACGGGCAAGGTGGCCATCGTCACGGGCGGCAGCGAAGGCCTCGGACGCGCGACGGCGGAGCGGCTGGCGCAGGAGGGCGTCCGAGTGTCGATCTGCGCTCGCAGAAAGGACGTGCTCGACCGCGCGGCCGACGAGATTCGCAAGGCCACGGGGGGCGACGTGCTCGCGCGGGCCGCCGACGTCTCGCGTCCCGAGGACGTGGAGGCGGTGGTGGCGGCGACGGTGGCGCAGTGGGGTGGCGTCGACATCCTCCTGAACAACGCGGGGACCTCCGCGGCGGGCGCGTTCGAGACCGTCGACGACCGCGCGTGGCAGGCCGACATCGACCTCAAGCTGATGGGGGCCATCCGCTTCTGCCGGCAGGTCATCCCGATCATGAAGAAGCGGGGCGGGGGCCGCATCGTCAACGTGACCACGGTGGGCGGCAAGGCGCCGAACGCGCGGGGCGTGCCCACGAGCGTCACGCGCGCCGCCGGCATCAACCTCACCAAGTCGCTCGCCAACGAGTACGCCGCCGACAACATCCTGGTGAACACCATCTGCCTCGGGCTCGTGAAGAGCGCGCAGATCGCGCGGCGGGCCAAGGCGGGCGACCTCGAGGGCCACTACCGCGAGCTGGCCAAGCGCGTGCCGGTGGGCCGCGTCGCGGAGGCGAGCGAGTTCGCGGACCTGGTGGCGTTTCTCGTCTCCGCGCGCGCCGGATACATCACCGGCACCTCGGTCAACTTCGACGGCGGGCTCGGGCACACGGTATGAAGAGCCGCCAGATCCTCCTCGCGTCCCGGCCCGCCGCGCTGCCCACGCCTGACAACTTCCGGATGGAGGAGGTGGACCTGCCCGAGCCCGGCCCCGGCGAGGCGCTCGTCCGCAACACGTTCATGTCGGTCGACCCCTACATGCGGGGCCGGATGCGCGAGGGGCGCTCCTACGCGGCGCCGTGGGAGGTGGGCAAGCCCGCGGACGGGCGCGCGGTTGGCGTGGTCGTGCGCTCCGCCGATCCGCGTCTCGCGGCGGGCGATCGCGTGGCGAGCATGAACGGCTGGCGCGAGGCGTTCGTGGCCCGGGCCGAGACGCTCAACACGCTCGATCCCGCGCTGCCGCTCTCGGCGTATCTCGGCGTGCTCGGCGTCCCCGGGTTCACCGGCTGGTACGGCCTGAAGGAGATCGGCAAGCCGAAGGCCGGCGAGACGCTGGTGGTGTCGGGAGCGGCGGGGGCCACGGGGTCGCTGGTGGTGCAGCTCGGCAAGATCCTCGGCTGTCGCGTGGTGGGCACCGCGGGCACCGAGGCCAAGTGCGCGTGGCTCACCAAGGAGCTGGGCGCGGACGTGGCCATCAACTACCGCACGGCCGGGGACCCCTACGAGGCCCTCCGCCGCGCGTGCCCGGACGGCATCGACATCTACTTCGAGAACGTGGGCGGGCCCATGCTCGACGCGGTGCTGCGGCTGCTCAAGCCGCACGCGCGGATCCCGCTCTGCGGCATGATCTCCCAGTACAACCTGGAGCTGCCCGACCCGGGCCCGCGCTTCCTCTTCTCGATGATCGGCAACCGCGCCCTCATGCAGGGCTTCATCATCTCGGACCACATGAACCGCTACCCCGAGTTCGTCGCCGAGGTGGGCGCGTGGGTCAAGGCGGGGCGGATCACGTACGAGGAGACGATCGTCGACGGCCTCGACCGCGCCGTCACGGCGTTCCTCGGGCTGTTCAAGGGCGACAACACCGGGAAGATGATCGTGCGCGTCGGGCCCGATCCCGCCTGACAGGTTGTGAAGGAATGCTGATTCTGGAGTCGGCGAGCGGGCCAACACCGCGATTCTGCGTACACGCGGAGTGCTGTCTCGCATTCATTCACATCCCCTGACCGCGGCCGACACCGGACGGAGGACTCGGATGACTCAGGAGCTGATCGAGGTCGTGAAGGACGGGGTGGCCGTCCTCACCATGAACCGCCCGGAGCGGCTGAACGCGATGTCCGGGCCGATGCTCGACGCCATGCTCGAGGCCCTGCCGCGCCTGGCCGACGACGCCGACGTGGGCGTGGTGGTGCTCACCGGCGCCGGCCGTGGCTTCTGCACCGGCGGGGACGTCAAGGCCATGGCCGAGGGGCTCGAGGCGGGGCCGGGCGAGCTCGAGGAGCGCGCGCAGTCGCTCCGCTCGCGCATGGAGGTGTCGCGCTGGCTCCACGAGATGCCCAAGCCCACCATCGCCATGGTGCGCGGCGCCGCCGCGGGCGCCGGGCTCTCCCTGGCGCTGGCGTGCGACCTGCGCGTGGCCGCGGACAGCGCGCGCTTCGGCACCGCGTTCGCCCGCGTCGGCTACTCCGGGGACTTCGGCGGGAGCTACTTCCTCACGCAGCTCGTGGGGACGGCGAAGGCCCGCGAGCTCTACTACACCGCGGACCTGCTGGACGCGCCCCAGGCCTTGGCCCTCGGCCTCGTGAACCGCGTGGTGCCGGACGCGCGGCTCGAGGAGGAGACCATGGCCCTGGCCTCCCGCATCGCGCGCGGGCCGCGGGTCGCCCTGCGCTACATGAAGCGCAACATGAACGCGGCCGAGACGGGCACGCTCAAGGACGTGCTCGACCTGGAGGCCTGGCACCACACGCGCACCGGCTTCACCGAGGACCATCGCGAGGCGGCCAAGGCCTTCGTGGCCAAGCGCGAGCCCGTCTTCCGCGGCCGGTAGATCATCCGGAGAGGGCAGAGCTCCTTCTCTGCCACCGTCCAGCGCTTTACCTGAAAGTTTTGCGAATTGGACGATGACAACTCTCGCTCTCGGCACGCTGCATGCTTGGCATCAAGAGGATATGAGTCGATGGCAGGCTCGCAGCGGCTCGCCGAGATTCGATTTCGGGACGTCCTTCGAGGTAAACGCAAGCAGCGAAATCGACCTGCGTCGTTGGCTTCCGCGGCAGACGGAGGAAAACCAGATGGAGGTGGAGGGATGACCACCGTCGAGCACTTGAAAGCTGGGCTACGTGGCCAGCTGCTACGTCCGGGCGATGACGGCTACGACGGGGCCCGCAAGCTCTGGAACGGGATGTTCGACCGACGGCCGGCGCTCATCGCCCGCTGTGCCGGCGCATCCGACGTCATGCGCGCCGTGAACTTCGGCCGGGACAATCGATTGCCACTCGCCGTGCGCGGCGGAGGCCATAGTTTTCCTGGACACTCGGTCTGCGACGGTGGCCTCGTCATCGACCTCTCCGCCATGAAGGCCATCCGTGTCGACCTTGGAGCCCGCAGTGCGCGGGCTCAGCCCGGAGTCAGGTGGATCGAGTTCGACCACGAGACCCAGGCCTTCGGGCTCGCCACTACTGGCGGCATCGCTTCCGATACCGGCATCGACGGGCTCACCCTCGGCGGCGGCCTCGGGTGGCTGTCCAGCAAATGTGGATTGACCGTGGACAATCTCATCTCGGCCGACGTGGTAACGGCGGATGGCCGGATGCTGACGGCCAGCGGTACGGAGAACCAGGACCTCTTCTGGGGTCTGCGGGGCGGCAGCGGCAACTTCGGCGTCGTCACTTCCTTCGAATATCAGCTCCACGTCGTCGGCCCGGCGATTCTGGGAGGGATGGTGGCCTATCCGCTGGGCCGCGCCAAGGAGGTGCTGCGCTTCTACCGCGAGTTCACAAAGACCGCCCCCGACGACTTGACCACCTATGCCGCCTTCATCAATCCGCCAGGCGGCGAGACCGTGGTGGCCTTGATCTGCTGCTACTGTGGGCCCCTGGACAAGGGGGAGCAGGTCGTCCGTCCTCTCAGGTCCCTGGGGTCGGCGGCGCAGGACCTGCTGGGCCCGATGCCCTACGTGGCCCAGCAACGTCTCTTCGATGACGGCTTTCCGGCCGGCTCCCATTACTACACCAAGGGGGGCTCGTTGGCCGATCTCCCCGACGAAGCCATCGAGATCTTCGCGGAGTACGCGGCGACCAAGCCCTCCCCGCAGTCGGGAGTGCTTGTGCAGACCGTCCATGGTGCGGCCAGCCGGGTGGCTTCCGACGCAATGGCCTTCCCTCATCGAAGATTGCCGTACGCGCCCGTCATCGTCTCTCAATGGCTCGACGCCGCGGAGTCCGAGAAGAACGTCGCCTGGGCTCGCGACTTCTGGAAGGCGCTGCAGCCGTTCGCCGGGGGCGTCTATGTGAACGACCTGAGCCACGACGACGCCGACCGGGTGCGCACATCGTACGGGGCGAGCTATGAGCGCCTGACGGCGCTGAAGAAGACGTACGACCCAGACAACCTCTTCCAGGCTGAACCCGAATATCACCCCGGCGGGGTGAGCGGCTCAGGGCGACCGGGCGCGCCTTCCTTCCGGGCCGCATACAGACCCCACACGCCCGGCACGCCCTTGAGGTCGTGCGAGCCGCGGTCGGCAAAGGTCAGCTCCGATCCGACCATGAGGTCCCGGACGGTCTGGGAGACGAGCACCTCTGACGGAGCGGCCAGTGCCGCCACGCGGGCGCCGATGTTCACGGCGAGTCCCCCGATCTTGTCCCCCACTCGCTCCACCTCGCCGGTATGCAGCCCGGCGCGGACCTCGATCCCGAGCGGCCGGACGGCGTCGGTGATCGCCATGGCACAGCGGACGGCGCGGGCCGGCCCGTCGAACGAGGCGAAGAAGCCATCGCCCGCCGTATCGATCTCGACTCCCCGGTACCGGGCGAGCAGCCTACGTACCGTCGCGTGGTGCCGCAACACCACGTCACGCCAGCGACGGTCGCCCTGCTCGGCGGCGCGCCGCGTCGACTCGACGATGTCGGTGAAGAGCACCGTCGCCAGGATGCGGTCGAACGACGCTTCCTCCTTCCCGACCTCGGCGAGGAATCGCCGCACCTCGGCGACGATCGCGTCGCCGCGCGAGTACCAGTGGAAGTGAGGACCGCCGCGGCTCGAATGCTGGACGACGCGGGCGCCCGGGATCTTGCCGGCCACGAAGTGCCCCGTCTCGGGAAGCACCTCGTAGAAACGATCGCTGTCGACGAGCACGAGCGTCGGGACCTGGATCGTGGGGAGCACGGCGCGGATGTCCGTGTGCAGGTAGCGGGTGAGCTCGGCGGCCAGCCCACCGGGCGTGACCGAGCTCCGGGCGTAGCGGGCGAACCACTCGCGTTCCGGGCCGGCGGGGACATTCCCACCAGTCAAGCGTGCCCCACGTGTCGCGCACGGCCCGGATCTGCTCTTCCCAGCGCGCCAACGAAGGCATCCAGGGCATCTCCTCCGTCGGCAGGTACGTCACCTGGGGGTCGACGAGGATGAGGGATCTCGTGCGGTCTGGATAGGTAGCCGCGAAGAGCGACGCCACGATCGTCGATTCGTACGTCGCCATGATCGAGGCGCGCTCGGATCGCGCCGCTTTCAGCACCGCGAGGAACATCGTCCGTGAGAGTGTCGAACGTCCGGGACGGACCCGGGTGTGAACCGCTCGGAGCAGCCCCAGCCGCGGCGGTCAGTCACGATCAGACGGGTGTGATTGGCCAGACCGCGCAAGAAGCGGGAGAGCGAAGGACTCTCCCAGTTGACGTCGACATTGGAGCAGTAGCCCTGGAGATAGATGAGATCTGCCGGACCCTCTCCGCACACTTGGTAGGCGAGCGAGACGTCGCCGTTCCATGCGAACCGAGTATCCGGCCGGTCCATGCCCTCTATGGTATCGTGCAGCGGCAAAGCCACCGCAAACCGCTCGCCGGCCCCCCGCCGGCACTCTTCTGGGAGGCGCTCTCCTGGGAGCACCATGCTGCTGTGGCGTCGGCTCCTGGGGGGTTCCCGAGGCGGTAGCGCCTCCCGATCCCACACGCCGACGGTCCGATCAGAACGCGCCGTGGCGGCCGGCGCCGGCGGCGAAGCGGGCCGCGCCCTCGCGGCTCTCGCCCGAGTCGCGCGTGGCGATCCCCAGCTCGTACTCCCGCCGCAGCGCCTCGCCGATCGGCAGCCCCTCGGTCTCGTGCATCGATCGCCGGTCGCTCCGCACCGCGCGGGGCGGGAAGCCCGCGATCAGCGCGGCGAGCGCCTCGGCTTCTTCCCGCGCCCGCCCCGCCGGGACGACGCGGTTGGCGAGGCCGATGCGTTCGGCCTCGCGCGCGTCCACGGGCCGGCCGGTGAGGACCATGTCCAGCGCGCGGCTCATCCCGATGAGCCGCCCGAGCCGGACGGTGCCGCCGTCGAGGAGCGGCACGCCCCAGCGCCGGTTGAACACGCCGAACACCGCGGTCTCCTCCGCCACCCGCAGGTCGCACCAGATCGCCAGCTCGAGGCCGCCCGCCACCGCGTAGCCCGCCACCGCGGCGATGACGGGCTTCGCGAGCAGCATGCGCGTGGGGCCCATGGGACCGTCGCCGTCGGGCGCGACCCGGAGGCCGGTGCCGGTGCCGAACGACTTGAGGTCCGCGCCCGCGCAGAACACGCCGTGCGCGCCCCACAGCACGGCGACGCGCGCCGCGTCGTCGGCCTCGAAGGCGCGGAAGGCGTCGGCGAGGCCGCGCGCCGTCTCGCCGTCGACCGCGTTCCTGTGCGTGGGCCGGTCCATGATCACGGTGGTCACCGCGCCGCTCTTCTCCACGCGAATCGCCATGGCTCCTGGATGCCCTCCTGCTCCGTGTGGCGGTCCTCGGGCGCCGCTCGGCCCCCGCTGCATCCGGAGGCTGGGATGACGGAACTGGAGGTTATCACCGGCGCCGAACACGGCTCAATTCAGCGGCGGGCGGCGCGGTGCCGAAGGCGGTTGCGCGGCCGGCGCGGCGGACACGGCCGCGCCACGCCTGCCACAGCGCTTCCGCCAGGAGCATGACGAGCGACGGAGCCCACTGGACGGGGACAGGGGATCCCGGCGGCAGGCGCTGCTCGAACCTGAAGTACAGGTTCAGATCGAACGGAGCGAATCCTTGCTGCCGCGCCATCTCATCGATAGCGATCTCGAGGCGGTGCCCGCGCCTCTCGAGGTGGCGCGCGTGCACGTGGCCGCCGCGCGGCTGGCGATGGTTCGCGACGATCGGGCGACGGTCGAGGCGCAGCTCGACCTGGCGCGCGACCGCTGCGCGAGTCTTCCACTCCGGCTCGACCGGCTCGCATCGCTACGCACGGGACGCGCGGCCGCCATCTGACTGCTCGCGCCGATCCAGGTCACGGTGCAGACGGAGAGAGGTCGCGGCCCCGGATCGGCCCCGCCCGCCACGCCCTCGCTCGATCGGTTAGAATCTGTCCGCGTCGCGCTCGTGAGCCTCGCGCAATAGACCAATGCCGAGCGGTGGGACTGTAGAGGCCCGTGGCGGTTACCGCATTCTGCGAGGGTCGCTAGCCGCGCGGCGCGGGCGCAGGACGAGACCGGAGGACAACCGAGGCATGGACGACGAGATCATCTGGCGGCCCGACCCCGAGACGGCGAAGCGGACCCGCATCGCCCGGTTCATGGCGCAGCACGGCCTGTCCTCGCTGGAGGCGCTCCAGCGCCGCTCGGTCGAGGACCTCGAGTGGTACTGGGACGCCGTGTCGAAGGACCTGGGCTGGGCGTGGTCCACGCCGTACCGGAGAGTCGCCGACCTCTCCCGCGGGATCCAGTGGCCCGCGTGGTTCCCGGGCGGGCGCATGAACCTCGCCGCGAACTGCATCGACCGGCACCTCGGCGGAGAGCGGCGCGACCAGCCCGCCCTGATCTCCGAGGCGGAGGACGGCGAGGTCCGCACGCTGACCTACGCCGAGCTGGGCCGCGAGGTGGCGCGGCTGGCCAACGCGCTGACGCGCCTCGGCGTGCGCGCGGGCGACACCGTCGGCATCTTCCTGCCGATGTGCCAGGAGGCCGCGGTGGCCGTCCTCGCCGTGTCGCGCATCGGCGCGGTCTACACGCCGTGCTTCTCCGGCTACGGCGCCCAGGCGGTGGCCACGCGCCTGGCCGGCTGCGACGCCAAGGTGCTGATCACCGCGGATGCCTTCGCGCGCCGGGGCAACGCGATCCCGCTCAAGCAGACCGCGGACGAGGCGGTGGCGGAAGCGCCGAGCATCGAGCGCGTGATCGTCCACCGCCGGACGGGTGCGCCGGTGCCGTGGACGCCCGGGCGCGACCTCTGGTGGCACGACGTGGTGGCCGCGGAGAGCGATCGCTCGGACGCGGTGGCGGTGGAGGCCGACCATCCGGCGCTGATCATCTACACCTCCGGCACCACCGGCCGCCCCAAGGGCACGGTCCTCACCCAGGGCGGCTTCGGGATGAAGAACGCGCACGACTGGGCGTACCTCTTCGACATGACGCCGGGCAGCCGCATGTTCTGGGTGACCGACCTCGGCTGGCTCATGGGCCCGATGCTGATCACGGGCACGCTCCTGATCGGCGGCACCGTGGTGCTCTTCGAGGGCACGCCGGACTATCCCAAGCCCGACCGGCTCTGGGCCCTCTGCGCGCGCCACCGGGTGACGCACCTCGGCATCTCGCCCACCGCGGTGCGCGCGCTCATGCCCTACGGCCCGGACTGGATCGCCGCGCACGACCTGTCGAGCCTGCGCATCATCGGGTCGACCGGCGAGCCCTGGAACCCCGAGCCCTACCGCTGGCTCTTCGAGCACGTGGGCAAGCGCCGCGTGCCGATCATCAACTACACGGGCGGCACGGAGATCTCGGGCGGCATCCTGGCGTGCTTCCCCATCGCGCCGATCAAGCCGTGCTCGTTCGCCGGCCCCATCCCCGGCATGGCCGCCGAGGTGTACGGGGACGACGGCGCCCCGGTGCGCGAGGAGGTGGGCGAGCTGGTCGTGACGCGGCCGTGGCCCGGCATGACCCACGGCTTCTGGCGCGATCCCGACCGCTATCTCGAGACGTACTGGTCGCGCTGGCCGGACGTGTGGGTGCACGGGGACTGGGCCTACGTCGACCGTGACGGGTTCTGGTTCATCCACGGCCGCTCCGACGACACGCTGAAGATCGCCGGGAAGCGCGTGGGGCCGGCAGAGGTGGAGTCGGTGCTCGTCGGTCATCCCGCGGTGAACGAGGCGGCGGCCATCGGCGTGCCGCACGACGTGAAGGGCGAGAGCGTGGTGTGCTTCGCGGTGCTCCGCCCCGACCAGTCGGCCAGCGACGCGCTCCGCGCTGAGCTCGTCGACCGCGTCACGCATCACATGGGCCGAGCGATCCGGCCCGAGCGCGTGCTGTTCACCCGGGAGCTGCCGAAGACGCGTAGCGCCAAGATCATGCGCCGGGTGATCCGCGCGACCTACCTGGGGAAGGATCCGGGCGACCTCTCGTCGCTGGAGAATCCCGCCGCGGTGGCCGCCGTCCGCGAGGCCACGTAGCGGCCTCCGGACGCCGGACGCGCGACCGCCGAGGCTCACGTGGCGTACCAGTGCTTCCAGTGCGACAAGGAAGTGCTCGCGGGCGGCAAGTTCTGCCACCACTGCGGCGCGCCCACCTACGCGGCCGAGCAGGCGCTCGGCGTCGCGGCCCGCGCCGGCTCCGAGGCGCGCGAGCGCATCAAGCAGGACGTGCACGCGGCGGCGCGCATCCCGCATGCCACGCTCATGCTCCAGACGGTGCTCCAGCCCGCGCCGCGTCCGCGGCCGGAGCCGCTCGTGCCGCCCTTCTGGCGGCGGGTCGCGGGCGCATGGATCTGGCGGCGCTGGTGGTTCTGGCTGGCCGTGGGCGTCGTCCTCCTCGTCACCACTTCGGTGATGGTGACCGAGGACATCCTCGACAAGGCCGCGCAGCAGGGCAGCGTGCAGAAGATCGTGACGCGTGTCGCCGCCAGGTGCTTCGCGGACTCGCCGCAACGGATCGAGGGGTACGTGGCGCGCATCCACGCGGCGTCGGGCGGCGCCGACTCGCTCCTGGACAGCGCGACCCTGTTCGAGTACGTGCTCCGCGGCGTCACGTTGACGGACGGCAACTGCTCGAAGGTCGCCGATCTGCTGGCGCGGCCCGATCGCTTCGAGCGCCTGTTCCGGGATCCCGCCGCATCCTCGCGCTGAGGGAGACGGCTGAAATCCGCGTTCGTTCACAACCGTTCAGGGAGGCGTGACCATGGCCCGTGTCGACTGGAGCTACCACCGGCCCGGCTGACAGACCTGCGCCAAGACGCAAGGGTTCCTTGCGCGAAAGCGGGTCGAGACGGCGAGCGAGGTGAACGCGAAGAAGGCGCCGATCGCCGGCGTAGCCGCGCTCGGCGTGCTCCGCGACGTGGACCATCTCTACGTCACGAAGGGCAAGAAGGTGATCCGCGTGGACCTCTCCGGCGCCCGGCCGCCGAAGGCCGAGCTGCTGGGCCTCCTTCTCGGCCCGAGCGGCAACCTGCGCGCCCCCACCATCCGGCGCGGGCGCACGCTCGTCGTGGGCTTCGACGAGGACACCTACGCCGCGGTCCTGAAGTAGCGCGGCCTGCCGCCGCCGGCCGAGCCGGGTCAGGCCGCCAGCCGGGTCAGGCCGCCAGCCGGGTCAGGAGGCGTGGCGGGTCAGGACGCCCGGCCGGGCCAGAGAAGGCTGGCCCCCGCGCCGCCGCCCTTGAGCCACTCGAAGTAGTGGACGCGCGCGCGGTACGTGGCGCCCGCGGTGCCCGGCGGGACCTCGAAGTAGATGCGGCCGTATGGTGGAATCGTCCCGTCGACGTGGACGAGCGATCGCCCGACCACCTGGCCCCCGGCGTCGAGGCTCTCCACGGCGAGCTGGATGCGGCCGGCCGCGTTGCCGTAGTCGTTGTAGACGTAGCCGCTCACGATCGGGCGGCCTCCGCGTCCCTGGCCACCGGTCGCCTCCACCCTGAAGAATCGCTCCGGGGCGGCGGACCCGAATCCCTGGGCCCAGGCTGCGCCTACTCCAAGTCCGAGCGCCAGCGCCACCATCGCCACGCGGATCATTGGCATACCGCCCTCCTCGCAAGATGAGTCCTATCGAATAAGACACGCGGGACAGCGCGGCGGTTCCCCGCCGGCGCCCGGACCGACCGACGGGCCGCCCGGCGTCGGGGAGCTACCCGATGGAGGGGCGGGTCAGCGCGGAGCGAGGCGTCACGCGGCTCGCGATCCGGCGCGCGTGACGGACGATCTCGAGCAGGTCGTCGAGCATGGCCAGGTACGCGCTCGACGCGCGCGGCGAGCAGACGCCGTCGATGAGGCGCCGCTCGTGCGCCCGGACGAAGCCCGCGGCCTGATCCTCGAAGCGCATGCTCTCGATCTCGATGTGCCGGGCCAGGACGCGGTTGCCGGTCAGAACGAGGTCGCCGGCGCACTGCGTGAGCTCGATGGCCCGCTCGAATAGCTCGTTCACCTCTCGCGTGCCGCCCTCGGTGAACGTGGCGCTCTCGTCCTCCATGCCGCGGAGGCAGCGCACGAGGCCCTCGGCGGCGTTGCCGATCCGCTCGAAGTGCCCGGGCACGAACGGTGGGGTGCCGGAGTCCGGGGGCGAGGCCAGCAGGCCTTCGGTGAGCTCCTTCTCGCGCTTGTGGATGGTCCGGCCGAGGCGCTCCGCCCGGTCGAGCCCGGCCGGATCGTGACGCTGGAAGCTCCGCCAGGCCAGCGAGAGCATCTCGAGGGCGTCTTCGAACAGCGGCCGGAGGACGTCGGGGGAAACGCCAGCCATGCCGGACCTCCTGGACGGTTGCCGGAGATGGTAGCGCCGGCCACTCCGGGCTTCAAGCGGCCGGCCCTCGGGGCGCCCGTTGACGCGTGCCGCTGCCTTCGTTTAGCATCAATCAATGAGCCTCTCCGAGCACCTCGCCGCTCAGACGAAGGCGCTCCCCCCGGGACAGGCCGCCGGCGTCACGTCCATCCTCGAAGCCATCGCGCGCGTCGCCATCCTCATCGAGCAGGAGCTGGCCCATGCCGCCGTCCGCGGGCGCCTGGGCGCGGCGGGGGGACAGAACGTCACGGGCGACGTTGTGAAGAAGCTCGACCTCTGGGGCCACGAGGCGGTGGAGGCGGCGCTCCGCGCGACGGGGCGGTGCGCCGCGTACGTCTCGGAAGAGGCCGCGGAGCCGATCGAGATGGCCGGCGGCGCCGACGGCATCGTGGTCTGCTGCGATCCCGTCGATGGCTCGTCGAACCTGGACGTGGGCGGCTGCGTGGGCACGATCTTCTCGCTCCGCGCGGGCCGCGGCGCGCAGCCCGCCGGCCCCGCCGCCCTCGGGACGGTCGATGACCAGCTCGCCGCCGGCTACGTGCTCTACGGGCCGGCCACGACGCTGGTCTACACGACGGGGACGGGCACCCACGGCTTCACCCTCGATCGTGACCGCGGCGCCTGGGTGCTGGCGAACCCGGACATCCGCGTGCCCCGGCGCGGCAAGACCTACGGCATCAACGAGGGCAACGCGAGCACGTGGCACCCCGGCCAGCGCGCGTTCGTCGAGCACCTGAAGACCGCCGACAAGGCGAGCGGCCGTCCGTACTCGCTCCGGTACTCGGGCGCCATGGTGGCGGACGTGCACCGGACGCTCCTGGACGGCGGCATCTTCATGTACCCCGCCGACATGACCGATCCGGCGAAGCCGAAGCCGAAGCTCCGCCTCCTCTACGAGGTGGCGCCGATGGCGTTCGTGGCCGAGCAGGCGGGAGGGCGCGCCAGCACGGGTACCGGGCGCTGCCTCGATCTCGCCGCCAAGGAGTATCACCAGCGGGCCTCGATCCTCGTGGGGAGCCCCGACGACGTGGCGCTCGCCGAAGAGTTCTATCGCCGATAACCCCATCGACGAGAAAGGACGGGCCGACAATGGGCAACCGCGTTCGCGAGATCCTGAGCTGGTACGGAAGTGATTGTCCCGGCACGCGGACCAACCTGGCCCGCCTGCTGAACCACGGCCGGCTGGCCGGGACCGGCCGCCTCGTCATCCTTCCCGTGGACCAGGGCTTCGAGCACGGGCCCGCGCGGAGCTTCGCCGTGAACCCGCCGGCCTACGATCCCTCGTATCACTTCCGCCTCGCGCTCGACGCCGGGTGCAACGCCTACGCGGCGCCGCTCGGCTTCCTCGAGGCGGCCGCGGCGGAGTTCGCCGGCGAGATCCCGCTGATCCTCAAGATGAACAACCACGACGTGCTCCACGACGAGAAGGACCCGCTCTCCGCGGTCACGGCGTCGGTCAAGGACGCGCTCCGGCTCGGCTGCGTGGCGGTCGGGTTCACCATCTATCCCGGATCCTCGGCGGCGCAGACCATGTACGAGCAGTGCCGCGAGATGATCCTGGAGGCCAAGTCGAACGGCCTCGCCGCCGTCGTGTGGTCCTATCCGCGCGGCAGCGACATCAGCAAGGCGGGCGAGACGGCGGTGGACGTGGTGGCCTACGCCGCGCAGATCGCCGCCCAGCTCGGCGCCCACGTCATCAAGGTGAAGCCGCCCACCGAGCACATCGAGCTGGCCGAGGCCAAGAAGGCGTACGACAAGGCCGGCGTGCCCATCGGCACGCTCGCCGAGCGCGTGCGGCACGTCGTGCAGTCGGCGTTCGACGGCCGCCGCATCGTGATCTTCTCCGGCGGCGCCACCCGCGAGAACGACGAGGCCATCTTCGAGGAATGCCGCGCCATCCGCGACGGCGGCGGCTTCGGGTCCATCATCGGCCGCAACTCGTTCCAGCGGCCGCGCGAGCGGGCCCTCGGCTTCCTCGACACCGTGATGAAGATCTACTCCGGCGAGGTGAAGTAGGCCCGCCGGTCGCCGCGTGTCGCCCGCCGCGCCCGGCGAGAAAGGCGTCCGGAACCCTCTCGGACGCTCTTTCGAGCCGGGGCGGCGCTCCACCGGTGAACCCCATCGCGCTGTCCTGACGCCTCCTTGACACGCCGGTCGTCGATGCGTCGCCATGAGGCGTGCACGTGGGGGGCGCCCCTGCGCCGTCGAGCGCTCGCGGCCGTCGCCTACCTCCTGGCCGCGGTCACGCCTCTCGCCGCTCAGGCGCAGGAGACCGGGAAGGTCCCGCGCGTCGGCATGCTGACGTTGGCGCCCTCGCCTCTCGTGGAGGCCTTCAAGCAAGGAATGCGCGACCTGGGCTATGTCGAGGGTAAGAACGTCGTCGTCGAGTACCGGTTCGCGGAAGGACGGGAGGAGCGGGTCCCCGGCCTGGTCGCCGACCTCGTCCGTCTCGAGGTGGACGTCATCGTCGCCGCCAGCCATGGCGCGGTAGCGGTCAGGCAGGCGACGACCACCATCGAGTGAGCGACATGCGCCCCTTCACCGCTCCCGTGACGATCGTCGCCCTTCTGCTCGCGCTTCTCTCCGCGCCGGGGTCCGCGGCGGCCGCCGACGCTACGGTCGCCGGCTTCAGCCCGCAGGGCACGGTCAAGGACGTCCGGCAGGCGGCGGCGCGCTTCTCGGAGCCGATGGTGGCCTTCGGCGATCCGCGCGGTGCGCCCGATCCCTTCGTCGTGCAGTGCCCGGAGCCCGGGACGGGCCGCTGGGTCGATCCCCGGCAGTGGGTGTACGACTTCGCGCGCGACCTTCCCGGCGGTCTCCGTTGCACGTTCCAGCTCCGGCCCGGCCTGCAGACGCTCGACGGGCGGCCGGTCACGGCGCCCGGCGCCTTCACGTTCACGACCGGCGGCCCGTCCATCCGCGACTCCACCCCGCGCGCCGGATCGGAGTGGATCGACGAGGAGCAGGCGTTCCTGCTCGTCCTCGACGCCGCGCCCACGCCGGAATCGCTCGAGCGCCACGTGGGCTTCAGCGTGGAGGGGCTGCCGCAGCGCATCGGCGCGCGCGTTGTCACCGGCGCGCCACGCAACGCCATTGTCCGCACGCGCTATCCGCGGGGCTCGGCGCCCGGGCCGCTGGTCGTGGTGCTGCAGCCGCGCCAGCGGCTGCCGAACGGGGCTCGCGTGTCGCTCGTGTGGGGCAAGGACGTGGCCTCGTCGGGCGGCGTGGCCTCGGCGCAGGACCAGGTGCTCCAGTTCAAGGTCCGCCCCCCGTTCACCGCCTCGTTCGAGTGCGAGCGCGAGCGACGGGATGCGGGCTGCGTGCCGGTGTCGGCCATGCGCGTGCGTTTCTCCGCCCCCGTGGCCCTGGCCGATGCCCGGCGCGTCGTGCTCCGGGGGCCGGGCGGGCAGTCGTGGGCCCCCGCGCTCGCCAAGGCGTCCGCCTCCCACGTGGACGGCCTGTCCTTCACGCCGCCGTTTCCCGAGAGCGCCGCGTTCACCCTCGAGCTGCCCGCCGGCCTTCGCGACGAGTCGGGGCGGTCCCTGGGCAACGCGGCCCGCTTCCCCCTCGCCGTGCGCACCGAGGCGTTCCCGCCGCTCGCCAAGTTCTCCGCGCGCTTCGGCATCGTCGAGCTGAAGGCGGAGCCCGCGCTGCCCGTCACGCTCCGCAACCTCGAGCCCGGAGCTTCGCGCGCGCATGGCCGTGGTGCCCGGCGGCCCGCGGCGGCCTCGGCGAGCAGGTGCGCGGGCGCCTGTTTCGCATCCCGCCGGAGCGGAGCGCCGCGGAGATCCTGGGCTGGATCCGCCGGGTGTCCGGCGCCGACCGTGAGGCCTCGCTCTTCGCCGACGCGAGCGGCGACGCCCGCCCCGAGCCCGTTCAACCTGCCCAAGCCGAGCGGCCCCCAGCCGATGGAGGTGGTGGGGATCCCCCTGCGTGAGGCCGGTTTCTACGTGGTCGAGCTGGAGAGCCCGCGCCTCGGCGCGGCGCTGCTCGGCAAGGCCAGGCCGATGTACGTGCCCGCGGCCGCGCTCGTGACCAACCTCTCGGTGCACCTGAAGTGGGGCAAGGAGAGCTCGCTCGTGTGGGTGACGGCGCTCGACCGCGGCCGCCCGGTGGCGGGCGCGCGCGTCGCCGTGCACGACTGCACGGGCAAGGCAGCTCTGGCGCGGGCCCGACGGATCGGACGGCATCGCGCGCGTCGGCGCGCTCCCCGCGCGCGCGCCGACGCCTGGCGCGCTGCAAGGAGCCGCCCGGGAAGCCGTGGGCGGAGACGTTCGGCAACTTCGCGGGCGGCCTCTTCGTGACCGCGCAGACGCCCGACGACCTGTGCTTCGTGCACTCGAGCTGGGACCAGGGCATCGAGCCGTGGCGATGGCAGTTCCCGACCAACGGCGAGGACGCCGCGCTGACCGCGCACACGATCCTCGACCGCCCGCTCTTCCGGGCCGGCGAGACCGTGCACATGAAGCACGTGCTCCGCCTCGGGACGCAGCGCGGCCTGGCGCTGGCGCCGCCGGACAGGCGGCCGACGAAGCTGGTCATCCGCCATCTCGGCAGCGACGAGAACTACGAGCTGCCGCTCGCATGGGATGCGGCCGGCGTCGCCGAGCACGCGTGGCCGATCCCCGCCGGCGCCAGGCTCGGCAGCTACGAGATCTCCATGGAGCGACCGGCGCCGGCGGCCCGGCCGGGCCGGGCTCAGGGAGAAGGCCAGGAGGAGGAGGGTCCGCGGAGCTTCACGTCGGGCGGGTTCCAGGTGCAGGAGTTCCGCGTGCCCCTCATGCGCGGCACGCTTCGGCCGCCCACCGAGCCGCTCGTCGCCGCGTCCGCGTTCCCGGTGGACATCGCCGTGCAGTACCTCGCCGGCGGCGGCGCCGGCCGTCATGCCGCCACCCTGCGGGCGCAGGTGCGGCCGCGCGGAACGCCGGGCTTCGAGGGCTACGACGAGTTCGTCATCGCCAACGGCGCCGCTCAAGGAGGGCGATCACCCGCCGCGGCGCGCGTCGAGGACGAGGGCGACGAGGCGGCCCCCGACCCCTCGCCCGCCGCCGCCGTGCACCAGCGCCAGGAGCTGACGCTCGACGCGGCAGGGACGGCGCGGGCCACCGTGACCGATCTGCCGAAGGCCGCCGTGCCGCAGACCGTCCTCACCGAGCTGGAGTTCCGCGATCCGAACGGCGAGGCGCAGACGGTGTCGGCGCGCGTCCCGCTCTGGCCCGCGCGCTGGCTGGTGGGCATCCGGCCCCGGGCGTGGGCCGCCTCGCGCGAGAGCGTGCGCGCCGACGTGGTCGTGCTGGACGTGGCGGGCAAGCCGGTCGCCGGCGCGCCGGTGGCGGTCGACGTCCTCGAGCGGAAGCTCTTCTCGCACCGAAAGCGCCTGGTCGGCGGCTTCTACGCGTACGAGCACGTGGACGAGGTGCGCGCGGTGGGCGCGCTGTGCCGCGGCGTCACCGACGCGCGCGGACGGCTCGCGTGCGAGGGCAAGCCTCCCGCCGAGGGGCGGCTCGTGCTGCAGGCCGCCATCGCCGATCCCGAGGGGCGCTCCTCGGCCGCCCACGTGGAAGTCTGGGTGGCCGGCTCGGCGGAATGGTGGTTCGAGCAGCGGGAGAGCGATCGCATCGACCTCCTGCCCGAGCGGCGCCGCTACGAGCCGGGCGAGACGGCGCGCCTGCAGGTGCGGATGCCGTTCCGGGCCGCCACCGCGCTCGTCACCGTGGAGCGCGAAGGCGTGCTCGACGCGCGCGTCGTCCCGCTCTCGGGCCGGGAGCCGGTGATCGAGCTGCCGATCCAGGCGGCGTGGGCGCCCAACGTCTTCGTCTCCGCGCTCGTGGTCCGCGGCCGCGTCGGCGACGTGCAGCCGACCGCGCTGGTCGACCTGGGCCGCCCCGCGTTCAAGCTCGGCATCGCCGAGGTGCGCGTGGGGTGGCGCGCCCACGAGCTCAAGGTGACGGTGGCCGCGGACCGCCCGATATACCGCACGCGCGAGCGGGCACAGGTGCGCGTGAGCGTGCGCACGGCGGACGGCAAGGCTCCGCCGCCGGGCAGCGAGGTGGCGCTCGCCGCCGTGGACGAGGGGCTCCTCGAGCTGGCGGCGAACCGGAGCTGGGACGTGCTCGAGGCGATGATGCGCCCGCGGAGCTACGCGGTCGAGACGGCGACGGCGCAGGGCCACGTGGTCGGCAAGCGCCACTTCGGCCGGAAGGCGGTGCCGCCCGGCGGGGGCGGCGGCCGCGCCACCACGCGCGAGCTGTTCGACACGCTGCTGCTCTGGAAGGGGCGCGTGGCGCTCGACGCCACCGGCGAGGCGCGCGTCGAGGTGCCGCTGAACGACTCGATCACGTCGTTCCGGATCGTCGCCGTGGCGACGGGCGGGGTCGGACGCTTCGGCACCGGCGCCACCTCGATCCGCGCGACCCAGGACCTGATGGTGCTGCCGGGCATCGCGCCGGTCGTCCGCGAGGGCGACCGCGTCGCCGCCGAGGTCACGCTGCGCAATGCCACGCAGCGACCGATGCAGGTGCACCTGACCGGGCGCGTGGCCGGCCTCGCCGAGGCGCTGGCGCCGCGCGACGTGGCGCTGGCGCCGGGCGAGGCCCGGGCGGTTGGCTGGGACGTCACGGTTCCCGCCGGGGTGAGCGCGCTCGGCTGGGAGATCGAGGCCGCGGAGCGCGGGGCGGCCCCGGCGCGCGCGGCGGATCGGCTGCGGGTGACCCAGCGCGTGGCGCCCGCGGTGCCGGTGCGCGTGTACCAGGCCACGCTCGAGCAGCTCGACCGGCCGCTCCGGGTCACGGTCGAGCGCCCGGCCGACGCGCTGGCGGGAGCGGGCGGGGTGGCGGTGCGTCTCGCGCCGACCCTCACCGAGGGCCTGGTCACCGTGCGGGACTGGATGGCCCGCTATCCCTACACGTGCCTCGAGCAGCAGGTGTCGCGCGCCGTGGCGCTGCGCGACGAGAAGCGCTGGCGCGAGATCGCCGGCGAGCTGCCGGCCTTCCAGGACGGCGACGGGCTCCTCAAGTACTTCCCGACGATGACCTGGGGCAGCGAGATCCTCACCGCCTACGTCCTCGCGGTCTCCCACGAGGCGGGCTGGACGCTCCCGGCGGAGGTCCAGACGCGCGCCGAGGCGGGGCTCAAGGCCTTCGTCAAGGGCACGCTGCGCCAGCGGCGAGCCGCTCCTCACCGCGGACCTCTCGATCCGCAAGCTCGCCGCGATCGAGGCGCTCTCGCGCTTCGGCAAGGCCGAGCCGGAGCTCCTCGGCAGCCTCATGATCGAGCCCGCGCTCTGGCCGACCTCCGCGCGTGCTGGACTGGTGGAGCGTGCTGCACCGGATGCGCAGCGCCCCGAGCCGGGCGCCCCGTCTGGCCGAGGCCGAGCAGATCCTCCGCGCCCGCCTCAACGTGCAGGGGACCACGCTCGGCTTCTCCACGGAGAAGAGCGACGGCCTCTGGTGGCTCATGGTGTCCGCCGACGGCAACGCGGCGCGGCTGATCCTGCACCTGCTCGAGAGCGGCCAGTGGCGCGACGAGGTCCCGCGGCTCGTGCGCGGCGCCCTCGGACGCCGCCGCGGCGGGCACTGGGACCTGACGGTGGCCAACGCGTGGGCCACGCTGGCGGTGGAGAAGTTCTCGCGCGCGTTCGAGGCGACGCCGGTGGCGGGCGCCAGCACCGCGACGCTGGCGGGAACCGCGCGCCGGATCGACTGGACGGCTGGCGCCGAAGGGCGGGCAGGCCACGTTCCCGTGGCCGGCGCGCCGCGACGACGTGGTGGTGGAGCACGCCGGGACGGGCCGCCCGTGGGTCACGGTCGAGTCGCGCGCCGCGGTGCCGCTACGCGCCCCGCTGTCGAGCGGCTACCGGATCGGCGCGGACGCTCGACGCTGGTCGAGGGCGCGCGCCCCGCCGAGCCGCGCGCACCGGGACAGTGGCGGCGCGGCGACCTCGTGCGCGTCACGCTCGAGGTGGAGGCGCAGGCCGACATGACGTGGGTGGTGGTCGACGATCCGATCCCGGCCGGCGCCTCCCACGTGGGCAGCGGTCTGGCGCGGGACTCGGCCATCGCGCGGGCGGGCGAGCGGCAGGCTGGCCGGGCGTGGCCCGCGTTCCAGGAGCGCGGGTTCGAGGGATTCCGCGCGTACTACGAGTACGCTGCCGAAGGGGACATTCACGCTCTCGTACACGCTGCGGCTGAACCAGGCCGGCCGCTTCCAGCTCCCGACCACCCGGGTCGAGGCGCTCTACGCGCCCGAGGCGTTCGGAGAGCTTCCCAACGCCGCGATCGAGGTGCTGCCGTGAGCCGTCGCCAGGCCGTGCTCGCCGGCGGCGGCATCGCCGCCCTCGTCGCGGGCGGCGTGGCGCTCTGGCTCTTCGTCCTCGCGGCGCCGGGTCCGGTGCCCTCGTTCGCCCAGGTGCGATCGCGGCATCGGCCCTCCGATCTGCGGCTCCTGGACCGCCACGGCGAGGTGATCCACGAGCACCGGACGGATCCCCAGCGCCGGCGCCTGCGCTGGACCCGCCTGGACGAGGTCTCGCCCGCGCTGCGCGCCGCCGTGCTGGAGGCCGAGGATCGCCGGTTCCTGCGCCACGCGGGCGTCGACACGTACGCCGTCGCCGCCGCCGTCCTCGAGCGGCTGACCGGCCGGGGCGCGCGCGGGGCCAGCACGGTGACGATGCAGCTGGCCGCCTTCCTCGACCCGGGCCTGCGCCATCGCGGCGAGGCGCGGACGCTCGTCCAGAAGTGGCGGCAGATGCGGCTGGCGCTGGCCATCGAGAAGGGCTGGACCAAGGACGGAGATCCTGGAGGCCTACCTCAACCTGGCGACGTTCCGCGGCGAGCTGGATGGGATCCGCGCGGCGGCGAGCCTGCTCTTCGCCAAGGAGCCGCACGGCATCACCGAGGCCGAGGCCGCGGTGCTCGCCGCGCTCCTGCGCGCGCCCAACGCGCGGCCGGACGCGGTGGCCCGTCGCGCCGGCGGGCTGGCCGGCCGCCTCGGCTCTCGCCTAGGCGCCTCCGCGCTGGACTCGGCGGTGGCGATCGCCATGGCTCCGGCGCCGGGACCGGGGCCCCGCGTGGCGCTCGCGCCGCACGCGGCGGCGCGCCTGGCGCCGGCCTGGGGGCGCGGCGCGCCCTCCGGCGCGGACGTCGCGTCCACCCTCGACGCGGCGGTCCAGCAGGCGGCGGCCGAGGCGCTCAGGCGCCACCTCACCGCCGTGCGCGCGCGCGGCGTCAGGGACGGCGCGGTGCTGGTGGTCGACAACGACAGCGGCGACGTGCTCGCCTACGTGCGGCGGCGATCCCGAGCGCGGCAGCGCGCGGTACGTGAGCGGCATCCACGCGCGGCGCCAGGCCGGCTCGTCGCTCAAGCCGTTCCTCTACGCGCTGGCCTTCGACGAGCGGCTTCTCACGCCGGCCTCGCTCCTCGAGGACTCGCCGCTCGAGATCGCCGTGGCGGGCGGCCTCTACCGGCCGCGGAACTACGACGGCGAGTTTCGCGGGCTCGTCAGCGCGCGCACGGCGCTGGCCTCGTCGCTGAACGTGCCCGCGGTGCGGGCGCTCGACCTCGCGGGGGTGGAGGCAGCCCTCGACCGGCTCCGGCGGCTCGGCTTCTCCGGGCTCGTCGAGGACGGCGACTTCTACGGGCCGTCGCTGGCGCTGGGATCGGCCGACGTGAGCCTCTGGGAGCTGGTCGGCGCGTATCGGGCGCTCGCCCGCGGGGGCGTGTGGAGCCCGATCCGGCTCTCGCCCGCCGACCCCGCGGAGCCCGTCCGCCGCGTGTACTCGGCCGAGGCCGCCCACCTGGTAGGCCACATCCTGGCCGACCGCGAGAGCCGCGGCGCCACCTTCGGGCTCGAGAGCCCGCTCGCCACTCCGTTCTGGACCGCGGTGAAGACCGGCACCAGCAAGGAGATGCGCGACAACTGGTGCGTGGGGTTCTCCCGCCGCTACACGGTCGGGGTCTGGGTGGGCAACTTCTCCGGCGAGCCCATGCGCGACGTGAGCGGGGTCACGGGCGCCGCGCCGATCTGGTCCGACCTGATGGCGTGGCTCCACCGGTCGGCGCCGAGCCGTCCGCCCGCCGCGCCCGCGGGTGTCGTATCGCGCCCGATCCGGTTCCCCGCCGGGTCCGAGCCGCGCCGGCGTCGAGTGGTTCCTGGCCGGGACCGAGCCGGACGCGGCCACGCCGGCCCCCGCCGCCGGCCGAGCGCGGATCGTCGCGCCGGTGGGCGGCACCGTGATCGCCCTCGATCCGGACATCCCGCGCGACCTGCAGCGGGTGGTGCTGGAGGCGACCGGACCGACGGCGGGCGCCCGCTTCACGGTGGATGGGCAGCCGGTCGGGTCGGGGGGCGGCCTCGTCGTGTGGCCGCCCGTCCCCGGCCGTCACGTGGTGGCGCTCCTGGACGCCGACGACCGCGAGGTGGACCGGGTGCGGATCGAGGTCCGGGGTCCGGGGAGCTCGCGCGCTCCCCGAAAATAGGGGGCGCGAGAGGTCGCCCGGTATAATCGCGGCCATGAGAGAGACGCCTTCGCTGCTCAAGCTCACGTCCGTCGCCCTCGTCACGATCCTGATCCTGACCTTCGCGGCGCCGGCCAAGGCGGAAGCGATAGACCCGGCGCTCGCGATCAGCCTCGCCGGCCTCGCCGTCGTCGCCGTCATCATCATCGTGTATCTTGTGGTGGCGAACACACGCGGGCCGAAGATGCAGAGCGAGAGCGAGGAGGCGCCGTCGCGAATGGCGTGCCTCCAGGTCGACGGGGTCACGCAGAGCTGCTGGACGGTGGCGGGGACGGCGATGTCGCCCGACCTTCCGGAGGCCGCGCCGCAGTCGTAGGAGGAGCCCCGCAGGTCTCGCCCGGCTGGTCCCGAGAAAGAGCAGAGGCGTCCCCATGGCTCACCAGTTCGTCTTCACGCTGAAGGATCTTCGCAAGGTCGTCCCGCCCAAGCGCGAGGTGCTGCGCGGCATCTGGCTGTCGTTCTTCCCCGGCGCCAAGATCGGCGTGCTCGGCGCCAACGGCGCGGGCAAGAGCACGCTGCTGCGGATCATGGCCGGGGTGGACGGGGACTTCCAGGGCGAGGTGTGGCGTGCCCCCGACATGCGCATCGGCTACCTGCCGCAGGAGCCGCAGCTCGACCCCGGCCTCGACGTGCGCGGCAACGTGGAGGAGGGCGTGGCCGAGGTGCGCGGACTCCTCACGCGCTTCGACGAGATCAACGCCCGGCTCGGCGATCCCGAGGCCGCGGACGAGATGGAGGACCTGCTCGAGGAGCAGGCCAAGGTGCAGGACGCCATCGAGGCGGCCAACGGCTGGGACCTCGACCGGACCGTGGAGATCGCCATGGACGCGCTCCGCGTGCCCGCGGGCGACACGGACGTGGCCACGCTCTCGGGCGGCGAGCGCCGGCGCGTGGCGCTCTGCCGGCTCCTCCTGTCCAAGCCGGACGTGCTGCTCCTGGACGAGCCCACGAACCACCTCGACGCCGAGTCGGTGGCGTGGCTCGAGCGGTACCTGAAGGAGTACCCGGGCACCGTCGTCGCCATCACGCACGACCGGTACTTCCTCGACAACGTGGCGGGCTGGATCCTCGAGCTGGACCGCGGCGCGGGCATCCCCTGGGAGGGCAACTACTCCTCGTGGCTCGATCAGAAGCGCCAGCGCCTCGCCGTGGAGGAGAAGCAGGAGACGGCGCGGCAGCGCACGCTCGAGCGCGAGCTCGACTGGGTGCGCATGGCCCCGCGGGCCCGGCAGGCCAAGTCCAAGGCGCGCCTGGCCTCGTACGAGCAGCTCCTCGCCGAGGACCGCGAGGCGCGCGAGGGCGCGGCGGAGATCGTGATCCCCAACGGCCCTCGGCTTGGCGACGTGGTCGTCCAGGCCGAGAAGCTGGTGAAGGGCTACGGCGACCGGCTGCTGATCGACGGGCTCACGATGAGCCTGCCGCGCGGTGGGATCGTCGGCGTGATCGGCGCCAACGGCGCGGGCAAGACGACGCTCTTCCGCATGATCACGGGCGAGGAAAAGCCGGACGCGGGCGAGCTCCGCGTGGGCGAGTCGGTGCGGGCCGCCTACGTCGACCAGAGCCGGGACGTTCTCGACGCGAGCCGCACGGTGTGGCAGGAGATCTCCGGCGGCGCCGAGCAGCTCCAGCTCGGCAACCGGCAGGTCGCTTCGCGCGCCTACGTGGCCTCGTTCAACTTCAAGGGGGCCGATCAGCAGAAGCGGGTGGGGGACCTCTCGGGCGGCGAGCGGAACCGGGTCCACCTCGCCCGGATGCTCAAGAGCGGGGGCAACCTGCTGCTGCTCGACGAGCCGACCAACGACCTCGACGTGGACACCCTCCGCGCCCTCGAGGACGCGCTCCTCGACTTCGCGGGGTGCGTGGTGGTGATCAGCCACGACCGCTGGTTCCTGGACCGCATCGCCACCCACATGCTCGCGTTCGAGGACGAGAGCCAGGTGGTGTGGTTCGAGGGCAACTACCAGGACTACGAGGCGGACCGCAAGAAGCGCCTGGGCGCGGCGGCGGACACGCCGCACCGGCTCCGCTACAAGCCGATCAACCGCTAGCGTCTCGCGCTCCAATCCGGTCGCGCGAGGCGCGGGGCGGCGGGGAGGCCGCGGGGGTCGCGGAACCACGCCGCACGCGTCCGCTGCCCCGCTGGGACTGGGCTCCATCCGGGCGCGCTGGGTACGTTGACCGAAGGAGGGGAAGGGCCCCGCGACCCCCGCGGCCTCCCCACCGCCCCACTCGTGCCGCTGTTGGCGACGGCGGGCGGCGGTTAGTCCGCCCACCCAGGGCAGGTCTTGAATTGGACATCTCGCCGGCAGGCGCGAAGCCGCTGCCGATGTCCCGGCGATGGAGGGGCGACGGGCGAATTCGGGCTCGTCGGCCTACTGGTACGGACCGCCGGCGGATTGGTATCGTTCGACTTCGTGCCTGCCCCTTTCGGCCGCCGCGTCAGGCCTTGGCTGCCGATTGCGCGCGAAGAGATACGCGAGCCCTGCGAGCCCACAGACTACAGTCAGCAGCCCCGCCAGCACCGGTAGCCCTGCCCACCATATCGCGGCCATAGTCGCGACGAAAAGCATGAGCCAACCGATCGGTCTCATCATTCGGGTCTCCTCCTCACGCTACTTCGGGCTGGCGTCCAGGAGCGTCTCCCACACGAGGACCACCCATAAGCTTGTGCTGTGCCGGCGGCTCCTGAGGCGGCCGGCGTCCGAGCCTGGGCGATTATGTCACGGGGACGCATCCTCCATCGCGCGCGCAGCGCCGCGCGTCCGAGGCAACGCCCCGGACCTCGAACGACCCCAGCCCGGAGATCAAACGGTCGCGTCCCCACCCCGACGTTGGGTTCCTGAACGAAGGCTGACAACAGCGGTTCGCGGGTGGGGCGGTGGGGAGGCCGCGGGGGTCGCGGGGCCCTTCCCCTCCATCGGTCAACGTACCCAGCGCGCCCGGATGGAGCCCAGTCCCAGCGGGGCAGCGGACGCGTGCGGCGTGGTTCCGCGACCCCCGCGGCCTCCCCGCCGCCCCCGGCCGAGCGCGGAAGGTCGAGGAGGCGTCAGGCCAGGACGACGCCGGGGTCGGCCAGGTAGCTCGCGAACGAGATGCCGGTGAGCTGCTCGAAGGCTTCGATGTAGCGGGCGCGGGTGCCGGTGACGACCGGCTCGGGGAGCGCGGGGCCGGGGGCGGTCTTGTCCCAGCCGGTCTTTTCGCAGAAGTCGCGGACGAACTGCTTGTCGAACGAGGGCTGCGGCTGGCCGGGGGCGTAGCCGTCGGTGGGCCAGAAGCGCGAGGAGTCGGGGGTGAGCGCCTCGTCTCCGAGGGTCAGACGGCCGTCGGGGGCGAAGCCGAACTCGAACTTCGTGTCCGCGATGATGATCCCGCGCTGGCGGGCGTGCGCGGCGGCGAACTCGTAGAGCGCGATCGACAGGCGCTCGACCTCCGTGGCGGTCTCGGCCCCGACGATGCGCGCCGCCTCCTCGCGCGTGATGTTCTCGTCGTGGCCGGTCTGGGCCTTGGTGGCCGGGGTGAAGATCGGGGCGGGCAGCCGGTCCGACTCCCGGAGGCCGGCGGGGAGCTGGTGGCCGCACACCTGGCCGGTGGTGCGATAGTCCTTCCATCCCGAGCCCGAGAGGTAGCCCCTCACCACGCACTCGATCGGCAGCATGCGCAGGCGCCGGCACTCGGTGGACCGCCCGTCCGGCCGGAGCGCGAGCAGGTGGTTCGGGCAGATCGCGCGCGTGCGCGCGAACCAGAAGCCGGCGAGGCCGGTGAGGACACGCCCCTTGTCCGGGATCTCCGTGGGCAGCACCACGTCGAACGTCGAGATGCGGTCGGAGGCGACCAGGAGGAGGCGCTCGTCGTCGAGGGCGTAGAGCTCCCGGACCTTGCCACTGGCCACGTGCACGGCGTCGGCCATGAGCGACCTCCTCACTTCATCGGGGAGAACGCGGTGGGGCGCAGGATCGCGGCGGCGACGTACTCCACGATCGGGCCGTTCTTTTCGCTCTCGGCGAAGACGCGGGCGCGCTCGGGATCCTTGGCGAACCCGTCGAACTTCGCCACGCGCTCGTCGAGGCTCTCCCAGGCGAGCATGTAGACCAGCTCGTGGTCGTTGCCGCCCATCCGGTTCACCCAGTAGCCGACCTGGCGGAAGCCGTGCTTCTTGAACGCCTGGCAGGTAAAGCCGCCGAAGCGGTCGACGATGTTGGTGATCTTGCCGGGGGTGGCCTGGTACTCGCGCAGCTCGAAGAGGTACGGGCTCCGCGTCGCGGCGTCGGGCCCGTAGGCCTCGCCGGCGTCGAGCTGCGAGTACGCCGTCGGCTCCATGAGCTGGTTCGAGACGCGGGCCACCAGCGGGCCGTCCTTCTCCGTCTCCGCCCACTTCTTGGCCCGCGTCGGGATCGGCCCGCCACGCGGCGTTCTTCTTCGTGCGCTCCTCGTAGCTCTCCCAGGCCCAGATGTAGACGAGCTGGTTGCTCTTCGGCGCGAGCATGGGCGTCCAGAAGCCGATCAGGCGGAAGCCGTACTCCTTCCACTTGTGCACGGTGAAGCTGCCGAAGCGGTCGAGCAGCGCGGGAAGCTTGCCGGGGACGACGTCGTAGCGGCGCAGTTCGTAGAGCATGCGGCACCTCGCTGGGGGTGGATGGCCCGGGCCACGCGTCTCACGCCCGGTGCGGTCGCGATGGTATCACCGCCGCGGCCCCGGCGGCAGCGGCCGATCGGGGACCCTACGGCCGCTGCGCGCCGTTGACGTGCGTGTAGACGGCGTAGAGGCTCGTGGTCCCGGTGATGAACAGCCGGTTGCGCTTGGGCCCGCCGAAGCACACGTTGGAGACGATCTCCGGCACGAGGATCTTGCCGAGGAGCTCGCCGGAGGGCGCCAGGCAGTGGATGCCGTCGTTGGCGCTCGACCAGATCCGGCCCGCGGTATCCGCACGGAAGCCGTCGTAGCGGCCGGCGTCGCACGTGGCGAACACGCGGCCACCGGTCAGGCGGTTGTCCGCGGTGACGCCGAACGCGCGCATGTGGCCGAGGCCGGCCCCGGTGTCGGCGATGTAGAGCGTCTTCTCGTCGGGCGAGAAGACCAGCCCGTTCGGCCGGTCGAAGTCGTCGGCGACCACGCGGAGGTCCCCTGTCCGCGGGTCGAGACAGAACACGAAGGCGCCGCCGTACTCCTGCTCGCCCTTCCACCCCTCGAGGTCGGAGAGGATCCCGTAGGGCGGATCGGTGAACCACACCGTGCCGTCCGACTTCACGACCACGTCGTTGGGCGAGTTGAGCCGCTTGGCCTGGTAGCGCTCGGCGAGCACGGTGATCCGCCCGTCCAGCTCGGTGCGCGTGACGCGGCGGGCCCCGTGCTCGCACGACACGAGCCGGCCTTCCACGTCCCGCGTGTGCCCGTTGGCGTTGTGGGCCGGCTGGCGGAACACGCCGGTCGATCCCTGGAGCCCGCTCGCGTCGGGCACGAAGCGCATGATCCGGTCGTTCGGGATGTCCGAGAAGAGCAGGTAGTTGCCGTCGGCGAAGTACACCGGGCCCTCCGTCCACGCCGCCCCCGTCCAGAGCTGGACGAGGCGCATGTTGCGGGACGACGAGCCCCCGGAAGGCGGGATCGATGATGACGTACTCGCCGAGTGTCTCGCTCATGTGGAAGGTCTCCTCGACAGGATGGGCGCGGCGGGTGGCCCGGGAGCGGCGTGGCGGGCGCTACCGCGGCTGCATGCGGATGGCGCCGTCGAGCCGGATCGTCTCGCCGTTCAGCATCGCGTTCTCCACGATGTGGGCGGCGAGCGCGGCGTACTCCGCCGGCCGGCCGAGGCGGGAGGGGAACGGCACCTGCTTGCCGAGCGACTGCCGCACCGGCTCGGGCAGTGTGCCGAGCAGCGGCGTGTCGAAGATGCCCGGGGCGATCGTGCACACGCGCACGCCGATCTCCGCGAGGTCCCGCGCGATCGGCAGCGTCATGCCCACGATGCCGCCCTTCGAGGCGGCGTAGGCGGCCTGGCCGATCTGCCCGTCGAACGCGGCCACCGAGGCGGTGTTGACGACCACGCCGCGCTCGCCCTCCTCGTTGGGCTGGTTCTTCGCCATGTGCGCGGCGGCGAGCCGGATCGCGTTGAAGTGGCCGATGAGGTTGACGCCGATCACGCGCGTGAAGGCGGCGAGGTCGCCGGGGCCGCGCTTGCCGAAGGTCTTCTCCGCGGTGCCGATGCCCGCGCAGTTCACGAGCACGTGGACCGCGCCGAAGCGCGCCGCCGCGGCGTCGAGCGCGCCCGCGACGTCGTCGGCGCTGGTGACGTCGGCGGGGGTGAAGACGGCACGATCGCCCAGCTCCTTGGCCACGTCGGCGCCGGGAGAGCGCGGCAGGTCGAGGAGGGCCACGCGCCCGCCGCCCGCCACGAGCCGCTCGGCGGTGGCGCGGCCGAGTCCGGAGGCGCCGCCCGTGATCACCGCGACCGAGCCCGAGATCTTCATGCGCGCGCCTCCTGAGCGACGGATGTTGGAGCGCGTAGTATAACAGGACCCATGTCCGACCACGGGGCGACCGGCGCGCGCGCGGTGCCGAGCCGGCGAGCGGACCTCTGGGTCCGCACCCCGGAGGAGCTCGCGGCCCTCGCCGACGCCCTGCGCGGCGCCGCGCTCGTGGCGGTGGACACCGAGGCAGACAGCCTGCATCACTACCCGGGCAAGCTCTGCCTCGTGCAGATCGCCTTCGACGGCGGCCACGCGCATCTCGTGGATCCGCTCGCCGTGCCGGACCTGAGCCCGCTCGCGCCGATGTTCGCCGATCCCGCCACGGTGAAGCTCTTCCACGCCGCCGACAACGACCTCGCGTACTTCAAGCGCCTCTACGGCTTCACGGTGGCCTCGGTCTGGGACACCGCGGTGGCCGCGCGCTGTCTCGGCGCCACCGCGCTCGGCCTGGACGAGCTCGTGCGCACGTACCTCGGGGTGGAGCCGGGGAGGTCCCGGCAGAAGGACGACTGGTCGCGCCGGCCCCTCACCGCGGAGCAGGAGACGTACGCGCTCGACGACGTGCTCCACCTGCCGCCGCTCCGGGACCGGCTCCTCGAGGCGCTGCGCGCCCAGGAGCGCGAGCCATGGCACGACGAGGAGTGCGCCGCGCTCGCCGCGCTCTCCGTCGCCGACCGCGCGCCGGATCCCGACGCGTACCTGAAGCTCAAGGGCACAAAGGACCTGGACGGCCGCGGCCTCGCGGTGCTGCGCGAGATCTTCCGACTGCGCGAGCGGCTGGCCCTCGAGCAGGACCGCCCGCCGTTCATGGTGCTGGGGCACGAGGCGCTCGTCCTGATGGCCGCGCGCCGGCCGCGCACGGAGGAGGATTTGATCGCCATCCCCGGCGTCACCGGCAAGGTGGTGCGGCGGATCGGCGCCGAGACGCTCGAGGCCATCCGTCGCGCCGAGGCGCTCCCCGAGTCGGAGCTGCCCGTCCGCCAGCGGCAGCCGCGTCCATCCATGCCCGCGGCGGTGCGCCGTCGCGCCGAGGCGCTTCGCGCGTGGCGCACCGAGGCCGCCCAGCGCCTGGGCCTGGACCCCGGCTTCCTGCTCCCGCAGCGTCTGATCGATCGGCTCGCCGCGGACGTTCCGCCGAGCGTGGAGGCGCTGGCCACGGTGGACGGGATGCGCCGCTGGCGCGCGGCCCTCTGCGGCGTCGAGGTGCTGCGCGCGCTCGCGCTGTCCTGACGTCCACGACGCCGCTGCCCGCGCGCGGCGTCGTGAAGCCGGGCACAAGGACCCGCCGCGCCTGGTTGCCGAGCGGTCCGGATGGTGGTACGAGTCGAGTCACGGCGCGCAGACCGGTTCGGTCGGACAGGAGGGCGGGTCATGGCCTCCAATCCCCGTTACGTGCGCGAGGGTGTCATCGCCGGCCTCATCGGGGCCGTCGTGGTCGCGGTGTGGTTCCTGATCTACGATGCGGCGCGCGGGCGCCCGCTCCGGACGCCGTCGCTCCTCGGCGCCGCCACCTTTCAGGGTCTGAGCGATCCCACCGCGGTGCCGGTGAGCGCGAGCCTCGTCGCGCAGTACACCGTCCTCCACGGCGTCGTCTTCGCGCTGGTCGGCATCCTCATCGCGTTCCTCATCGTGTCCGCGCAGCAGCAGCCGGGGCGGCTCCTGACTCTCGTGATCGTGCTTCTTTCGTTCGAGGTGTTCTTCCTCGCCGTGGTGGTGGGGCTTGCGCACCCGGTGCTCTCCGAGCTCGCGTGGTGGACGATCCTGGTCGGGAACGCGCTGGCCGCCTTCGGGATGCTCGCCTACTTCTTCATCGGCCATCGCGCGCTCGGCCGGGCCCTGCTCGGGCCGTGGACGCGCGTGGCGCGCGAGGGGCTCGTGGCCGGCCTCATCGGCGCGGCGGTGGTCGCGGTGTGGTTCCTCGTCTACGATCTGCTCGCGGGGGCGCCGCTCCGCACGCCCGCGCTGCTCGGCGCCGCGGTGCTCGAAGGGCTCCGCGATCCCGCCGGGCTCGTCATCACGCTGCCGCTGGTGCTCAAGTACACGGTGATCCACGGCGCGGCCTTCGTGATGTTCGGGTGGGCCGCGGCCGGCCTCCTCGCCCTGGCCGACCGCGAGCCGCGGCTGATCTTCGTGTTCGTCATGCTGCTCTGCTGCTTCGAGGTGTTCTTCTTCGCGCTGGTCGCCACGCTCGCCCACTGGCTCCTCGAGACGCTGCAGTGGTGGACGATCCTGCTCGCCAACCTCCTCGCCGCGACCGGCATGCTCACCTACTTCTTCCGCCACCACCGCCTGGCCTGGCGCGAGTTCGTCTCGCTCCGCCACGAGATGTGAGGCTAGCGCTTCACGAGTGGGGGGAGGCGGTGGAGGGCGATGGCCACGGCGATGGACATCACCGAGAGGGTGAGCCAGGGGCCGCGGTAGGAGTGAAGGGCCTCGAGGGCGATGCCGAAGAGCGGCGGGCCGACGAGGACGCCGCTCCAGGCGCAACTCACCGCGACACCGGTCAGGAGGCCGGCGTGGCGGGTCCCCCCCACCTCGGCAGCCAGCGCCAGGTAGAGGCCGGTCCAGCCGAACGCGCCCACGCCCGCGAGTAGCGCGATCACGACCATGGCCGGGCCAGGCAGGGCCACGCCGGTGGCGAAGACCAGGTACGCGCCCGCCCCCAGCAGCGAGTTGATGATGACCCCCGGCCGCCGCCGTCCGCCGAACAGGCGATCGCTTACCGCGCCCCAGCCGAGCCGCGCCGCGGTGCCGCCGGCCTGCGCGGTCGCGAGGAGACTGCCCGCGGCCACGACGGAGAGGCCCAGGTGCTCGCGCGCGAACAGCACCAGGTACGAGAGCACGGCGGACTGGGCGATCGACAGCGCGAGCCCGCACGCGAGCAGCACCAGGAACGCGGGTCGCGTCACGTAGGGGACGATCTCCACGAAGCGCGGGCCGGCCTCCGCCGGCGCGGCGCGGCGCGCGTCGGAGCGGCGGAGCCCGGCGAGCACCGCCGCGGCCGAGACGAGCGACGCGGTGGCGGCGACGGTGAGCGCGGCGCGCCAGCCGTGGGCGAGGGCGAGCGCCGGCATCGTCATCGAGGCGACGATGCCTCCGAGCGTCAGGCCGGTCTGCTTGATGCCCATCGCGAAGCCGCGCTCGCGGGCCGGGAAGTGGTCGAGGATCGCCCGGCCGGTGGTCGGGTTGATCACGGCCCAGCCGAGCCCGGCCAGCGTGCAGAGCGGCAGCATCGCGCCGAGCCCCGCGCTCCACGCGGCGAGGCCCAGCATCAGCGCGGTCAGGCACTGGCCGAGGCACAAGGTGAGGCGCGCGCCCAGCCGATCCGTGATCCAACCGGCGGGCAGCGACATGAGGACGCCCCCGAGGTAGATCGCGGGCAGGAAGTACCCCACCTGCGCGCGCGTGAGCCCGAGGTCGTCCAGCAGCAGGGGAGACAGCGGCGCGATGGCGAGGACGGACACCGCGCCCAGCGTGTGGGCGCCGGTGACCAGCGCCAGGACGGCCCAGCGGGCGCGCGGCGAACGGGGCTCCGAGCTCGCCCGCGGGATCTCGTCAGGCGTGGATGCCACCGAGTCCCGCACGAAGCACGTCGCACCCTCCCCGGCGGCGCGAGGTCGCCGTATTTCTCGGGCCATTAGACCACTTCCCGCTTGATTCAACGTGCACGATTGATTAGTCTGCGCGCGCGAGCCTCTCTCCTATCGGAAGGTCGGGATCATGAGCGAGTGGCAGCCGCTACCAGCCGGAACGGTCCTGCGGGAACGCTACGAGGTCGAGGCCTTGCTCGGCAAGGGCGGCTTCGGCGCCGCGTACCGGGCCCGGGACCGCGAGCGATTCGACCAGCCCTGCGCGCTCAAGGAGCTGCTGCCGGCCAAGGCCGAGAACCCAAAGGTCCTCGAGCTGTTCGAGCGCGAGGCGCGCGTCCTGCTCGCCATCCGCCATCCCGGTATCCCGTCGCTCCACGCCTACTTCGCCGACGCCGGCCGCTATTACCTGATGCAGGACTACGTGCCCGGATCGACGCTCGCCCAGATCGTCGAGCAGCGTGGCGCGCTCCTCGAGGCCGAGGTGGTCCAGGTCGTGCGCGACGCCCTCACGATCCTCCAGTACCTGCACGGGCGCACGCCCGCGGTGATCCTGGGCGGCGGAGACCCGGTGCGCGCGGTGCCACGATCTGGGTGAGGTGAGGAGGAGCCGATGACCGTCGTGCTGCAGGTGATCCAGGGCGATCAGCCGGCGCCCGCGCGCGACTTCGAGACCGAGATCGTCCGCATCGGCCGGGACCCGTCCAACGACCTGGTGCTGGGCGAGACGGGATCGGGCGGCGTGTCGCGCCACCACGCCGAGCTCCGCTACGCCGGGGGCGAGTGGCGGGTTGTCGACCTGAACAGCTCCAACGGCACGTTCGTGCGCGGCCGCCGCGTGACCGAGGCGCCGCTGAGCGACGGGGACGAGGTTCAGTTCGCGCCGCAGGGACCGCGGGTGAAGGTGTCGCTGCCCACGTCGCTGGGGGCGGGGACGACCGGCGCGGAGAGCGGGAGTCATCCGGCCGCCGCGGCGACGCCGTCGGGCGCGGCCTCGATGTCGGGCGCGACGCCGGCGCGGTCCGAGGCGCCGCGGTCGGAGCCCTTCTGGTTCGATCCACCGGCCCCCGCCACCACGGGAATGCCGACGGACAGCGAGCTCCTGCCGCTCCGCATGGGCCTGGACCCCATCTCCTCGCGCGGCTACCTCGTGCCCGGTCTCATCACCGTCGGCACCATCTCGGCCCTCCTGTGGGCGTTCCAGTCCGGCGAGGTCAAGTACTCGCTGATGATCACGATGTTCTTCTTCGTGTTCGCCTCGGCCACCGTCCTCTATCTGCTGTGCGGAAAGTCCAAGCCGCTGGGCCCCCTGCTCGCCGCCGCCATCTTCGTGGGCGTGCTCGTGAGCGCGGCCCACGAGGTCGTGATGGCGCCGATCAACGCCGTCATGCTCCCGTACATCGCCAAGCAGGTACCGGGCAAGCAGCCCAACACCGTCCGTCTCGTCGAGCCCGACACCGTGCCGGGGCTCTTCCTCTACCACTTCTTCATGGCCGCGCTGCCCGAGGAGATCGAGAAGATCACGCCCGCGCTCATCGGACTCTACTTCGGGCTCAAGATCCGCTCGCGCGGGCGCGGCCAGCCCCTCGAGGAGCGGTTCGCGGTGCGCGAGCCCCTCGACGGCATCATGCTCGGCATCGCGGGGGCGGCGGGCTTCCACTTCGTCGAGGCCGTCATGTACGCGCAGGCGCCGCTGGCAAAGTTCGCCTACCTGCAGGAGAATGCCGGCCAGCTCCTGGTGCAGCTTGCCCAGAAGCACGGCGACGCGGCGCCCGCGCTCCTCATGCAGCAGGGGCTCAACGCGGGGATCGGGGCGGCGTTCCAGGTGATCTTCCGCGGGCTCTCGAGCTCGGTGTCGCATCTGGGCTACAGCGGCATCTTCGGCTACTACGTGGGCCTCGCCGCCCTCCGGCCCCAGCACAAGTGGCGGCTCCTCGCGCGCGGGCTCCTCACCGCGTGCGTGGTCCACGCCACGTGGAACGCCACCAACCAGGTGGGCGGCGGCATCATCGTGCCCCCGCTCGCCTTCGCGCTGCTCATCACCTCGATCATCAAGGCGCGGTCGATGTCGCCGGGCCGGACGACCAACTTCGCCACCATGCTCGGGCGGGTTTCATGAGCCCGCCGGTCGGCCTCTCCTGGGCGGCGTGCAGCGAGGTGGGCCGCCGCCGGGATCAGAACGAGGACGCCTGGGCCGGCGAGGTGGGCGGCGACACCGCGGCGCCGCGCGGGCTCTTCATCGTGTGCGACGGCATGGGCGGCCATGCCCGCGGCGAGGAGGCGAGCGCGCTCGCCGTGCGGGTCCTGCGCCAGGAGCTCGCGTGGATCCTCGACGAGCCGTGGCCGGACGACTCGACGCTCCTCAAGCGCCTGCGCGACGCCGTGCTGGCCGCCAACGCGACCTTGTTCGAGTGGAACGAGGAGGCGGCGCGCGCGGCGCGCGAGCGCGCCGGGACCACCCTGGTCGTCGTCGCGCTGTCGGGCGTGCGGGCGTGCCTGGCCCACGTCGGCGACAGCCGCATCTACCGTCTCACCGCGGCCGGGGTTGACCGCCTCACCACCGATCACAACGTCGCGAACCGCGAGATCGAGCGGGGCGAGCGGACCGAGGCGGCCTGGCAGCGCGCCGATGCCCGCCACCTCACCCAGGCCCTCGGCCCGCGCCCCACGGAGTTCCTCCGGCCCAACGTCCGCGTGCTCACCGTCGAGCAGGACGCCCTGTTCCTGCTCTGCACCGACGGCCTCAGCGACCAGGACTTCCTCGAGCGCGACGGCGTCTCGATCCTGGCCCCGCTCATCGTGGCGACGGCCGACCTGTCCGCGGGCTGCCGCGCGCTCGTCGACGCGGCCAACGACGCCAACGGCCACGACAACCTGACCGGTCTGCTCGTCCGGGTGACGGGTGCCGCCGCGGCGGCCCGCCCGCGCGTGCCCACCACGGAGCGCGTGGTGCTGCCACCGGATCCCGTACCCGACCCCGAGCGCTCGTCGGCGGCGTGAGCCGTCGCGCGGGGCCCTGAGCGATGCGCGTCGTGTACTCGTTCGAGGGCCGCCGCTCCATCATCAGCCCGGAGGTGCACCAGCGCGTGTGGCGGCTGGTCGAGGCCGAGTCGCTCCCCGTGGCCACCAAGCACGAGGGCACGCTGCCCGGCTACCGGATTGCTGTAGGAGCCGAGCCATAGGCGAGGCGACGGATATAAGAATGCCTTGGAAACGACCGGCGCCGGTGGCCGGGACTGAGATAAGGATGCAGTGGAAACGACCGTCGACCTTAGCCGCGACCGAGTGGCAGTAGGCGACGGAGAAAAAGGAGGCGTTCATGAATCCGTTCGATCTGAAGGGGAAGGTGGCGCTCGTCACCGGCGGCAACGGCGGGATCGGGCTCGGCATGGCCCGTGGCCTGGCCGCGGCGGGGGCGGGCGTGGCGGTCGTGGGCCGGAACGCCGACAAGAACCGGCAGGCCGCCGCCGATCTCGCCGGGCTCGGCGGGCCGGTGGAGGCGTTCGAGGCGGACGTGGCCAAGGAGGAGGCGGTCGAGGCGCTGGTGCCGCGCGTGCGCGAGCGGCTGGGACGGATCGACGTGCTCGTGAACAACGCCGGCATCAACATCCGCAAGGCGCCCCAGGACTACTCGCTCGCCGAGTGGCGCGAGGTGCTCGACACCAACCTCACCAGTGCCTTCCTCCTGAGCCGCGCCTGCTACCCGGCGATGAAGGCGCAGGGCGGGGGCAAGATCATCAACATCGGCTCGATGATGTCGATCTTCGGCGCGTCGTTCGCCGGGCCCTACGCCTCGTCCAAGGGAGGGATCGTGCAGTTCACCCGCGCCACGGCGAGCGCCTGGGCGCGCGACAACATCCAGGTGAACGCGGTGCTCCCCGGCTGGATCGACACCGACCTCACGCGCCGCGCGCGCGCCCAGGTGCCTCCGCTCCACGACGCGATCCTCGCGCGCACGCCGGCGGGGCGCTGGGGCGGGCCGGAAGACATGGCGGGCATCGCGGTGTTCCTGGCAAGCCCGGCGTCGGACTTCGTGACCGGCACCGCGATCCCGGTGCGACGGCAGGCTACTCGATCCAGGGGGTCTGAGCGGAGTACACTGCACTGTCCGGTGATGAGCGTGACCTTGCGGCTCACCGTGCTGCTCGCGCTGGCGCTCGCCGGGTGCGCCTCGGTGGCGCCGCTCGAGACGGCGATCCGGCAGCCCGCCCCGCCGTCCTCGCTGCGGTTCGGCGTCGACACGTTCGCCTTCCCCAACGAGAGCCGCACCAAGAACCAGGGCAAGCCGGACCTGTACGCGAACTACTGTTTCGTGATGGCCCGCGCGGTGTCGCAGTTCCAGCGCTTCGCCCGCTTCGAGCCGGCGGCCGCGCGGCTTCCGTCCGCCGCGTACGCCGAGCGCGTGCGCCAGGTCGTGACGCGAGCGCCGTGGCGGGATCCGCTGCCCGCCGATGAGCGGGTCGCGATCCCGGGCTACGCGTCGCTCTTCGATCTGTCGAGCGATCTGGAAGGCGCGGTGAAGGACGGCCTCGTCGGCCGGCTCTGGACGCTGCTGCACTGGACCAACTGGCGGGTCGTGTTCCCCATGCCGGCCTGGGAGCAGGAGCGGGTGGCGCGCGAGATGGTGGCCGAGCTCCAGGCGGGGCGGCCGGTGCAGCTGCTGGTCACGAACTTCCCGACGCCCGAGCTGAATCACACGGTGCTGGCCTACGAGTACCGCGTGGCGCAGGATGGGGGCGTGGAATTCGTCGTGTACGACCCGAACGACCCTTACGCGCCGGGGACGATCACGTGGGAGCGGACGACGCGGCGCTTCGTGGCCTCGCGTCTGTTCGACACCGAGGTGGGAACGATCCGCGCGTTCCGCATGTACCATGGGCCCTTCCTCTAGCACCACCGCGGGGCGCCAGGCCGGCGGCACGCTCGCGAGCGAGCGCGGTGACGGCGCCGTCGCGCGACCGCGCTGGTACTCCCACGGCTGGAACCGCGTGGCCTACTATCGCGCGGCGACGGCCCTGGCCGCGTCGCTGCCGCGGTCCGCCCGTCTCGGGCTGGCCCGCGCGGCGGGCCGCCGCCTCGGCGGGCGCTTCCCGGCGGAGCGCGCCGCGGTGCGCGCGAACCTCCGCCGCGTGCTGCCCGAGGCCACGCCCGCGCGCCTGGACGCCGCGGTCGGGGAGACGTTCGCGGCCTTCGCCGCCTGCTTCGCGGACCTCCTGACGCTCAACCGCCGGCCCGCCGGCACCCTCCGGCGCTGGGTCTCGAGCGCGACGGGCGAGGACCACCTCGAGGCGGCGCTCGCCGCGGATCGTGGCGTGATCCTCCTGACCGCGCACCTCGGTAACTGGGAGCTGGGCGGCCGCCTCCTCGGCCCGCGCCTCGGGCGGGCGACCCACGTGGTGCTCTCCGCCGAGCAGGACGCGGCGCTCGAGACGTACCTCCGGACCGACACGCCCGGCCTGCACTTCGTCACGCGCCGGCACGCCACGTCGACCCTCGGCCTCCTCGCCGCGCTCCGGCGCCGCGAGGCGGTGGCGCTGCAGGGCGACCGGCCCACCGGCGAGCGGGGCGACACGCTCGTGCCCTTCTTCGGAGAGCCGGCGGCGTTCCCGCTCGGGCCGTTCGTGCTCGCGCGCGCCGCCGGCGCGCCGGTCGTGCCGGCGTTCTGCACGATGGACGCCGAGGCGCGCTACCGGATCAGCATCGAGCCGGCCATCTGGGTGCGGCGCGGCGAGGAGGCCGAGGCGCTCGCCCGCATGGTGGGGGCGCTCGAGCGCGCGGTGCGCGCGGCGCCGACGCAGTGGTTCAACTTCTTCGACGTGTGGGCGCCCGGGCCTCCGGGAGCGGAGCGATGAGCGCCGGCGCGCGCCCGCGGATCGTCCTGGTCGCCGCGGGCGTCGTCACGCCCATCGGCCAGGACGTGGACGCGTTCTGGTCGTCGCTCCTCACCGGCGTCGACGGGATCTCCACGATCGAGCGCTTCCCGGTCGGCGACCTTCGTGTGGGCCGCGGCGGGGAGATCAAGAAGCTGACCCGCGTGAAGGACTGGGCCGGGGTGCCGGAGTGCCGGGCCACGCGCGTGCTGATCTCCGCGGCGGACGACCTCTCCGCGCAGGCCGGGCTTCGCGCGCGTGGCATCGATCCGCGCCGGCTCGCCGTGGTGGTGGGCACCGCGCTGGGCGGCGTCGAGGAGGGCGAGCACGCCCTCGCCGGCGACCGCAGCGCGCGCCGGCTGCGCGGCGCCTTCTACGACTCGCCCGCCCACAACCTCGCCCGGTGGCTCGGCGCGCGCGGCCCCGCGATCACGGTGTCGACCGCCTGCGCCTCCGGCGCCTCGTCGCTCGGCCTGGGGGCCGACCTGCTGCGCCACGGGCAGGCTGACGCGGTGGTGGCCGGTGGCTACGACGTGCTCTGCCGGTTCGTGATGCGCGGCTTCGACGCCCTGCGCTCGCTCACCCGCGACCGCGTCCGTCCCTTCGACCGGCGGCGCTCCGGCCTCCTGCTCGGCGAGGGCGCGGGGCTCGTGCTCATGATGCGGGAGTCCGAGGCCGGGGGGCGCCGGCTCGGCACGCTCCTCGGCCACGCGAGCGTGGGCGACGGCGCCCACATCTCCGCGCCGCACCCGGAGGGCCGGGGCCTCGAGCGCGCGGTCCGGATGGCGATGGCCCAGGCCGACGCCGAGCCCGGCCCAGATCGAGCTCGTGAGCGCGCACGGGACGGGGACCACGCTCAACGACCGCATCGAGACCGCGGTCCTCAAGCGCGTCCTGGGCGCGCGGGCGCACGACGTGCCCGTCAACTCGATCAAGTCCACGATGGGGCACACGATGGGCGCCGCGGCCACGCTCGAGGCCGTGATGTGCCTCTATGCCGGGCGCCACGGGCAGGTGCCGCCCACGCGTCACCTCGAGGAGCCCGACCCCGAGTGCGACCTCGACTACGTGCCCGGGCCAGCCCCGCGCGGCGCGCCCGCGCGTGAGCCTCAGCACCTCGCTCGGCTTCGGCGGGCAGAACGCCGCCCTCGTCCTCGAGGCGGCCCCCGCGTGATCGCCGCGCCGGTGGTGCGAGGCCTCGGGCTCCTCTCCGGCTGGGGCCGCGGGCGCCGCGGCGATTCCCGGCGATGCCGTCGTGGCGGCCGCGGGGCGGCGCACGGTCGGCCTCGGACGCGTCTCGGGCCCCCGCTACACGGGCGACCGGTACCGGCGCACCACCCGCGAGTGCCTCTGGGCCCTTGCGTCGGTCGAGGCCATGCTGGAAGATGTGGGCGCCGCGCGCGAGACGCTCGCCGGAGACGGCACCGCGCTCGTGTTCGTCAGCGCGGCGGTGTACGCGGCGTCGAATCGCGCGTTCATCGAAGGCGGAGGCGGCAGCACGCACTTCGCGTACACGGCTCCCGCCGTGGTGCCGGCCGAGGTCGCGATCGAGTTCGGGCTGACCGGGCCCTCGGCGATCTTCATCGGCGGTCCGCCGGCCACGCTCCGGGCGATCTGGCACGCGGCGACCCTCCTCGCGGAGCGGGCGTGCGATCGCGTCCTGGTGCTCGCGGTGGAGACGTTCGCCGAGTGCGAGGACCTGTACGGGGCGATCCGGCGCCGGACACCGGCGCCGTTCGTCGAGACGTCGGGGTGCCTCTGGCTCGAGCCGGGCCCGGGGCGGCTGTCGCTGGCGCCGGTGAGCGCCCCGCGCCGCGCGATGGGCGCGACGGTGCGGCGGCGGATCGGCGAGACGTTCGCGTGTGAGCCGCTGGCCGCGGTGGCCCTCTGGCGCGCGGCCGGGTGTCCGGGGCCGCTCTGCCTGGAGGGCGGCTGGCGCGGCGAGGCGGTGCGGCTCGCGTGGGAGGACGCGTGAGCCCACGGGTCGACGGAACACGGCGGGCTCGTGGCTCGTTGAAAGGACGGAGGAGCCGAGCGTGGTGACTGCCGACCGGCCCGACGCGGCCGGCGGGAAGGGGAGAGCCACCTGCGCATGACACAGAAGGAAGTGCTCGATGAGCTGAAGGCGATCATCGTCGAGCGGCTGCGCTTCGATCCGCGGCGCGCCGCCGAGATGACGCCCGAGACCACCCTGCCCAAGGGGATCGAGGGCTCCCTCGGGCTGGACTCCCTCGACTTCATCGAGCTGTCGGTCGCGCTCGAGGAGCGCTTCGGCCTCGTCATCGACGAGGGCCAGGACCTCTCCGAGGAGTTCCAGCTCCCTGGACACCCTCTCACGCTTCGTCCTGGCCAAGAGCGGGCAGGCGTGACGGCGCCGGGACACCCGGGCCCGGGCCGAGCATGACGACGATCGTCGTCACGGGCCTCGGCGTCGTGAGCCCCTACGGCGCGGGGGCCAAGACCTTCTGGGCCGGTCTCTCCTCGGGCGCATGCGCGATCCGCCCCATCACGTTGATCGACACCGAAGGGTTCCGCTCCCGTATCGCCGCCGAGGTTCCCGCCGACGTGATGGCGGGCCTGGCGTCCGCGCCGGCGCGCCCGCGCCGACCGCCTCGCGCTCGCCGCCGCCCAGGAGGCCCTGGCTGACGCCGACCTCGCCCCGCGCGACCGCGCCGCGGCCGCGCTCATCGTGGGCGCGGTCGGCGGCGGCATGCTCGAGGGCGAGGCGTGGTACTGGGAGGAGACCCGCGACCGGACGCCCGTCGCCGCGCATCAAGGCGCTGCGCTCGATCCTGCCCTTCACCCACGCCGAGACGCTCGGCGCGCGGCTCCGCCTGGGCGGGCCCAAGGAGACCGTGGTCATGGCGTGCGCGTCGGGCGGCGGCGGCCATCGCGCTGGGCGCGGACATCATCCGCGCGGGCGCGGCGCCGGCGGCGGTGGTCGGGCGGCGTGGACGCGCTCACGCGCATCTGCTTCATGGGCTTCAACGCCCTCAAGCTCCTCGATCCCGAGCCGTGCCGCCCGTTCGACCGGCAGCGGCGCGGCATGTCGATCGGCGAGGCGAGCGCGTTCCTGGTCCTGGAGGACGCCGCGCGCGTGCAGGGCCGCGGGGCGCGCATCCACGGCGAGATCGCGGGCGAGGGCATGAGCACCGACGCCTACCACGTCACCGCGCCCGATCCCGCGGGCGAGGGGATGGTCCGCGCGATGCGATCTCGCGCTCGCCGAGGCGCGGCGTCGACCCGCGCGGACGTCGGCTACGTCAACGCCCACGGGACGGGCACGCTCCAGAACGACCGCGTCGAGGCCCTCGCGCTCGCGCGGGTGTTCGGCGAGGGCGGGGTGCTCGTGAGCTCGAGCAAGTCGCTCGTGGGCCACACGATGGCCGCGGCGGGCAGCCTGGAGGCGGCGGCCACGCTCCTGGCGCCTCCAGCACGGCCTCCTGCCGCCCACCGCCAACCTCGAGGACTGTGACCCGACGATCCCCTTCGACTGCGTCCCGGAGATGGCCCGGCCGGCGGCGGTGGACTGCGCGTGACGAACTCCTTCGGGTTCGGCGGGCAGAACGTGAGCCTCGGTCCTCCGCCGCTTCAGCCGGCGATGCTCGATGCCGCCGAGCCGCGTCGCGTCGTCGTCACCGGCCTCGGCACCGTGAACGCGCGCGGCGGCCGGCGGCGCGGCCGCCCTGGCCGCCGCGCTCCGCTCGGGCCGCTCGGCCATCGCCCCCATCCGCTCCTTCGACGTGGACGGCGCGGCCTGCCGGCTGGCCGCGGAGGTGGACGAGGCCACGCTGGCCGACCTTATCGACCCGGGACGCCGCGCGCCGCCTGTCGCGGATCTGCCGTCTGGCCGTGGCGGCGAGCCGCCAGGCCGTCGCTGACGCGCGCCTCGACCCCGTGGCGGCAGGCCGGCTCGCGATCGTGATGGGCACGGAGCACGGCGACTTCCGCTCCAGCGTGGAGTTCGCCGCCGGTTTCCTGCGTCGCGGCGTCGGCGGGCTCTCGCCGATGATCTTCCCGAACACCGTGATGAACTCGATGGGAGCGGTCGCGGCCATCGCGGTGGGCGCGCGCGGGCCGACGATCACGGTCAACCAGGCCACCGTGGCCGGCGACCTGGCGGTCGCGCGCGGCGCGCGGCTCGTCGCCTCCGGGCAGGCCGATGCCGTCCTCGCCGGCGGCGTCGACGAGATCTGCGCGCCGGTGTACCGGCGGCTCGCGCGCGATGCGCGTCCTCTCGCCGATGGGCCACTCGACGCCCGAGGGCTGCCGGCCCTTCGCGCCGGATCACAACGGGCCCGTGATCGGCGAGGGCGCCACGCTGCTCGTGCTGGAGGAGCGCGAGGCCGCGCTCGCGCGGGGCGCGACCGTCCACGCCGAGGTCGCTCGCCGCCGCCTGGTCGAACGTCCCGGTGGCGCCCCACACCGCGCCGTCCACGCGCCGCGATCCGCGCTCGCCGGTGCTGCGCGCGCTCTCCGACGCGAGCCTGCCCGCGGGCGGCGGTCGCGGCCTGCTACGCCGCGGGCAACGGCGACCCGCGGTGGACGACTGGGAGGCCCGCGCTCCTCGGCGAGGACCTGCGCGACGCTGCCGGCCTCCGGGTGCCCGAGCGCCTCCGCTCGCTCGCCCCGATATTCGGCCAGCACGGGGGCCTCGGCGCGCTCCGCGCCGGCGCGGCCGCGCTCGACGGTGGGCGCGGGCGGGGGGACCGCGCTCGTCCACGGCATCGCCCGCGGCGGGTGCCGCACGGCGATCCTGCTCGGGCGCGCGGCATGAGCGACCGATCGGTCCGCCCGCGCGGTGTGTCCGACCTCCTGATCGTCATCCCCGTGTTCAACGAGGCGGCGACGCTCGGCCCGGTGGTGGCGGCCGCGCGCCGCCACGGGCCCGTGCTCGTCGTGGACGACGGTTCCTCCGACGGGAGCGCGGAGGTGGCGGCCGAGGCCGGCGCGCGACGTGCTCCGCCTCGGGCGGCGCAGGGGCAAGGGCGAGGCACTGCGGCGCGGGTTCGCGGAGGCGCTGACCCGCGGCGCCGAGCGCGCCGTCACGCTGGACGGCGACGGGCAGCACGATCCCGACGAGATCCCCCGGCTCCTCGGCGCCGCGGCCCGGGATCCCGACGCGCTCGTGATCGGCGATCGCCTCGCTTCGGGGCCGGATGTGATCCCGCCCGAGCGTCTCGAGGCCATGCAGGTGGCGGGCTTCTTCATCGACTGGCTCATCGGCCTGCCGCTCCGTGACACGCAGTCGGGATTCCGCGTCTACCCGGGGCGCTTGCTCGCCACGGCGCGCGCCCGCGAGGGCGGGTTCGTGTTCGAGACCGAGATGCTGCATCCGCGCCGCGGCGGTCGGCTGCGCGATCGTCTCCGTGCCCATCACCGCGCGCCACTTCCCGGGACGCCGGAGCCGCTTCCGCCCCGGACGCGACGGGACCGCGGTGGCCGCCTACCTGGTCGGGCGTGGCCTCCGCCGCTGGGGCGCCGACACGGCGATGGTGGCGTCCGCGATCGTGCGCCCGTTCGGCCGCGAGCGCATGCGCATCCGTCACGGCGAGCTGCAGCAGTTCGCCGCGCCGTACCGTGACAACGCCGGCTCCTTCATGACCGCGGTGGCGGCCTTCGCGCTGTCGCGCACCGCCGACACGTGGCGGCGCTGGTGGCGCGACCCGCGCGCGCGCGGGCTTCGCCTCGCCGCGTCGGCCACCGCGCTCGCCCCCGTGCTGCTCGGCATGGTCGTGCTCCGCCGGCCGCTCCGGGCGATCGGGCGTGACCCGGCGGCGGTCCTCATCCGCCGCGTCTACTGCCAGGAGCGGCTCGCGCAGACGCTCCGGCGCGAGCCGGCGGGCGCGGGCGCGGCCCAGGCGCTGGCCGCGACGCCATGAGCGTGGCGCTTCCGCCTCCCGACCACGACGTCCTCGTGGTGGGTGGCGGCCCGGCGGGCGCGACCGCCGCCACCTTCCTGGCCCGCGGCGGCCTCTCGGTGGCCCTCACCGAGCGCGAGCCGTTCCCGCGCTTCCACGTCGGCGAGTCGCTCCTACCCGCCAACCTGCCGCTGCTCGAGCGCATGGGCGTGCTCGAGCGCATCGCCGGCCACGGATTCCTGAAGAAGTACGGGGCGGCGTTCCACGACCAGGAGACCGGGCTCGAGCACACGTTCTACTTCCGTGAGGGGAAGCCGTGGCCGCCGTGGAGCTACGAGGTGCCGCGCGCGGAGTTCGACCGGATCCTGCTCGAGCACGCGGTGGCCCAGCCCGGCGTGCACCTGCTCCAGCCCGTGACGGTGCGGGAGGCGACGTTCGACGCGGGCGGCGTGACCGTGCAGCTCCGTGCGCCCCAGGGCGAGCGGACGGTCCGCGCGCGGTTCCTCGTGGACGCGAGCGGGCGCGACGGCTTCCTGGCCTCGCGCCAGGGGCGGCGGGCGCCCGTGCCCGGGCTCGGCAAGGTGGCGGTGTTCGCCCACTTCCGCGGCGCGCGCCGGTGGCCGGGCCGGGAGGAGGGCAACATCCGGATCTACGTGTTCGAGGACGGCTGGTTCTGGTGGATCCCCTTCGCCGGAGACGTGACGAGCGTGGGGTGCGTGCTCCACTCGCGCGCCGTGCGCGACCGCGAGAGCTCGATGGAGGCGCTGTTCGAGACCATGATCGGCCGGTGCCGCCGCGTGGCCGAGGGCCTGGCCGGCTCGGAGCGGGTCACGCCCGTCCACACCGCGGCGAACTTCTCGTACCGCGTGGACCCGGTAGCGGGCGACCGTTTCGTCTGCGTGGGCGACGCGGTGACGTTCATGGACCCGATCTTCTCCACCGGCGTGTTCATCGCCATGCAGTCCGCGGAGCTCGCCGCGGCGCGGGTCGTCGGGGCGTTCCGCGACGACCGCTTCGAGGCCGCGCGCTTCGCCGGCTACGAGCGGCGGTTCCGGAAGGGCACCGCGCCGTTCTTCCGCTTCATCCGCGGCTACTACGATCCCGCCTTCCTCGAGGTCTTCCTGCGCCCGAGCGAGGCCTTCGCGATGCTCGACTCGGTGACGGGGGTGCTCGCCGGCGGAGGCTTCGTCTCGATGCCGCTCCGCATGCGGCTGTCGCTCATGCTCTTCTTCGCCATCGTCTCCGCCAACCGCTGGCGCCGCCGGCGCGGCGGCCGGCCCAGCGAGTCGAGACTGGAGTGGTAGCGGCCGGGCGCCTCCGCGCGCTCCTCCCGCGCGGCTACCTCTTCACCGTCCTCGGCATCGCGGTGGGCGTGGCCGGACTGGTCGCGCTCGGGGCGATGGCCGAGCGCATCACGCGCTTCATCGACGGCGGCGACCGCTTCGTCCTCGGGCAGATCTCCGTGGCCGGCGAGGGGATGGGGATGGGCGCGGGCTTCACGGCGGGCGGCCTCCTCACCTCGGCCAAGATCGCCGAGATCGCCGCGGTGCCCGGCGTGGCCGCGGTGCAGGCGCAGGTGATGCTGCCGATCAGCACCAGCACGTCGCACTTCCTGACGCTGACCCAGGAGCTGGTGATGGGCATGGACCCGGCCTCGCCCATGGCCAACCGGCACTACCGCGAGCTCCACGTGCGCGCGGGCCGCTTCCTCGCGCCGGGCGATCGCGGCGTGGTCGTCGTGGGTGCGGACTTCGCGGCGGCGCGGAACCTCTCGGTGGGGAGCCGGCTGCCCATCGCCGGCCTCGAGTTCACGGTGGCGGGCATCCTCGACAAGACGCTGACCGCGCCCGACCGCTTCGCCATCGTGCCGCTCGATGACGCGCGCGACCTGTGGCTGCGCCGCGACCCGCTCCTGATCCAGGTCTTCGCGGCCGGGCGCCTGACCCGCGCCGACCTCAACTCCGGCGCCGCCGTCGGCTGGGCCCCGGGCGAGGACCCCGACGCCCTCGCGCGGCGGATCCAGGCCACCGTCAAGGGCGTCAACGTCACCATCCCCGGCGAGCTGTCGCGCCTGCTGCGCCAGTCCACCGCGTTCTTCTCGGCCCTGCTCCTCGGGATGGCCGTGCTCGGCCTCGTCATCGGCGGCCTGTCGCTCTCCAACACGGTGACCGCCGCGGTGTTCGAGCGGCTGCGCGACTTCGGCATCAAGCGCGCGCTCGGCGCCACGGACGGCGACCTGCTGCGCGAGGTGGCGGGCGAGGCGGTGGGCGTGAGCCTCTGGGGCAGCGCGGTGGGCGTGGCGCTCGCGCTGGCCGTCGGCACGCTCGTGGACAGCCGCGTCCTGCGCGACGGCCAGCAGCTCTTCCTGTTCTCGCCGCGGCTCCTCGTCTTCGCGCTGGTCTTCGCCGTGGTCCTCGGGCTCGCCGCCGCCACCTACGCGACGCTGCGCATCGTCCGGCTCTCGCCCGCCGACGCCATCCGGCGCGGCGCGTGAGGGCGCGACCGGCATGGTGATCCGCGCCGCGGGCATCGAGAAGGCCTACCGCGGCGCGGGGGCCGAGCCCGTGCGCGTGCTGCGCGGGGTGGACCTCACGGTGAAGGGGGGCGAGGTGCTGGCCGTGGTCGGGCCCTCGGGCTCGGGGAAGTCCACGCTCCTGAACCTGCTCGGCCTGCTCGAGCCCCCCGACGCCGGCGAGATCTGGTTCGACGCCACGCGCGTCAGCCATCTCTCCCGCCGGGCCCAGTGCCGGGTGCGCGGCGAGTCGATCGGCTACGTGTTCCAGTCGTTCCTGCTCATCGAGCGGCTCACCGCGCTGGACAACGTCGTGCTCGCCGCGCGCTACGTCGGGCGCGACCGGGCCGCCGCCCGTCGCGAGGCGGTCCAGTGGATGGAACGGCTCGGCGTCGCCCATCGCCAGGACCACTTCCCCTCGCAGCTCTCCGGGGGGAGCAGCAGCGCGTGGCCTTCTGCCGGGCCGTGCTGAACCGCCCGCCCCTCTTGCTCGCCGATGAACCTACTGGCAATCTTGACGACGATCATGCCCGCGTGATCCTGGACGAGCTGATCGCGCAGGCCCGGGAGCGCGCGAACGGCGGTGGTCCTCGTGACCCACCGCCCCGCCGCCGCGGCGGCGGCGAATCGATGCTTGCGGCTGACTGATTTGCGAAGCGAGCCGTAGGCGAGCGGAGCGTATATGGAAATGATCTGGAAACCACCGCAGCGCGCCTGTGCGAGAGCGGAGCGCATATGGAAATGATCTGGAAACCACCGCAGCGCGCCTGTGCGAGAGCGGAGCGCATATGGAAATGATCTGGAAACCACCGCAGCGCGCCTGTGCGAGAGCGGAGCGTATATGGAAATGATCTGGAAACCACCGCAGCGCGCCTGTGCGAGAGCGGAGCGTATATGGAAATGATCTGGAAACCACCGCAGCGCGCCTGTGCGAGAGTGGAGCGCACATGGAAATGATGTGGAACCGACCGCAGAGCGCCCTAGCCTTGCGCAGCGAGCCGAAGGCGAGCGGAGCGTATATGGAAATGCCGTGGAAACCACCGCAGAGCGTGAAGACGAGGCGGCTACCCGCGATCTCCGTCCTCGCGGCCGTGGTCGCCCTGGTGGCCCTGGCCCTCGCGAGCGTCCCGGACGCGTGGGCGCAGAGCAAGAACCCGCCCGGCGGCGGGGACTTCGGGACGCCCCCGAGTGGGAGCAAGGGCTCGTCCACGCCCGCCCCCGCGGCCCCGGCGCCCACCGCGTCGACCGGCGACGAGCGGACGCGGCTGTTCGCCGCGGCTCCCGAGCGCGTCTTCACCGTGGCGCGCTCGACGCTCCTGAGCCTGGGCTGGAAGGTCGACAAGGAAGATCGCGACGTGGGCTGGCTCCTCACGAAGTCGCGCGGCGTCAACGGCGAGGACTTCGGCGTCTACGCCAAGGGCACCAAGCACCGGCTCCGCGTGCTCGTGAAGGGGCGCGACGGCCGCAGCGAGGTCACGGTGGAGCGCCGCCTGTGGAAGGAGGAGCGGATCCTCTTCGTGGACAAGGAAGAGGACATCGCCACCAGCGATCGAACGGTCGAGCGCCGCGTCCTCGACGCCATCGCCCAGGGGCTCTGAGGCCCTGAGGGCGTCTTCTGCCGGCGCGGCGCCTTCCGCCGGCAGGTGGGCGGCGACCGGTGCCGCGCCCCTCCTCGCGCTGCTCCTGCTCCTGCCCGCCCTCGGGGCCTTCCCGTTCGACGATCCCGGCGAGGGGCAGCACGCCGAGATCGCGCGCGAGGCCTGGACGAGCGGAGACTGGCTGACCCTCCGCCTGAACGGCGTCCGGTACCTCGACAAGCCGCCGCTCCTCTATGCGGGCATCGCGGGAGCCTTCGGCCTGTGGGGCCCGAGCGAGTGGGCGGCGCGGCTGCCGGCCGTGCTCGGGGCGGTGGCGGCGGTGGCGGCCACCGCGGTGCTCGGCGGTCGGCTCCTGGGATCCGCCGCTGGTCTCGCCGCCGGGGCGGCGCTCCTGGGGTCGATCCTCTTCGTGGCGTTCGCACGCTACGTCCGGCCCGAGACCCTCTTCGTCGCGGCCCTCCAGTGGGGGCTCACCGGCCTTCTGGTCGGTGGCCTTTCGAAGGGAGCCGGTGGCTTTGCGAAGCGAGCCGATGGCTTTGCGAAGCGAGCCGAAGGCGAGCGGAGCGCACCCAAAAATGCCTTAGAAAACACCTTAAACCAAGAAGCTACCTCAGAAACCACTGCGGCGCCCTATCGCCACCTCTATCGTGCCGCGCGCGCCTGGCACCTGATCGCTGGCGCCGCCCTCGGCCTGGCCGCGCTCGCGAAGGACCCGCTCGGCCTCGTGGCGCCGCTCGCGGTCGTGGCGCTGGCCGGCGCCGGCGTGCGCCCCCGGCCGCCCCGGCGATGGTGGTCGCCCGGCGCGATCGTGGTGGCGCTGGTCGTGGGCCTCGGCTGGTACGTCTTCGCCGCCCTCGCGAGCCCGGGGTTCGTCTGGTACACGGTGGTCGACAACCACCTGCTGAACGCGGCGCGTGCCCGGCGGTTCCCCGACGAGGACGTGCCGCTATCGTCTCTCGAGTTCCTGGCCGTCTCGGGTCTCGGCGCCTTTCCGTGGGTGTTCGGCGCTGCCGCGTCGGTCGCGGCGCTCGTCCAGCGTCGAGCCTGGCGGGATCCCGCGGAGACGCCGTGGGTGGCGCTCGCCCTCTGGGCTACCGGGGTGCTCGCTGTTTTCGCGCTCTCGCCGTTCAAGCTTCCGCACTACGGGCTGCCCGCCTATCCCGCGATCGCGCTCCTCGCCGTCCGCTGGTGGATGGCCCCGGGTCGGGGCCGCCCCGGCATCGCCGTCCACGCGGCCGCGTTCGCCGCCCTTGCCGTGCTGTGCGGCGGCGCCGCGGCGGGCGACGGGCGGCTCTTCTCGGACACCGTGCTCTCGGCCACCGACGTGGCGACGCGGAAGGAGGAGGCGGCCGGCGCGGCGGGCGCGCCCGCCATCGCCTGGGCGGACCTCCAGCCCATGCTCGCGCGTTTCGCGATCGTGTTCGGCGCCGGGGCGGCCGGTCTCGCGCTGGCGACGGCGCGGCGCTCGCCGCGGCTGGGCCTGGCCGTGACGCTCGCCACGATGCTCGCGTGCGTGCCCGCGGTGAGCGCCGGCCTCGCCCACGTGGCGTCCGGCCGGTCCGTGCGGGAGCTGGCCCTGGCCGTGTCGCGGGAGGCGGGACCGGGGACCCTGGTGCTCCACGAGGGGCCGATCGAGCAGTCCGGGGCGCTCGAGTTCTATTCCGGGCGCCGCCCGATCCTGGTCGACGGGACACGGAGCGTGCTCGGTTTCGGCGCGAGCTTCGCCGATGCCTCCGAGCAGTTCTGGGACCGGACCCGCCTCGAGCGCGAGTGGGTGTCGGGCCGTCCGATGCTTCTCGTCACCCCGCGGGCGCCCGCGCGGAGCGTGGTCGGCAGCCTGCCCGCGGATCGCGTTCGGCTCGTGCTCGAGGACAACGGCCGGCGCCTCTACGCGTCGCGGGCGCCGGCCCCGCGCCGCCGGTTGCGACGACGCAGGGCGCGGGCGGGCGAAGCCCGGGCGCCCGGCGCCGGCGGTTGCGACGACGCAGGGCGCGGGCGGGCGAAGCCCGGGCGCCCGCGCCTGATGTTGCGGCCTCGTCGGCCCGTGGAGTACGGTTGAGCCCGTGACCGACTACCTGCGCACGCTATTCCTGCACCCTCCCTCGTACGAGGGCTTCGACGGTGGTGCAGGCTCGCGCTACCAGGCCCGGCGGGAGGTGCGCTCGTTCTGGTACCCGACCTGGCTGGCCCAGGTGGCGGCGCTGGTGCCGGGATCCCGCCTCGTCGACGCGCCCCCCGCTGGCCTCGGCCTCGCCGACGTCGTCCCGATGGCGCGGGAGTACGACCTCTGCGTGATGCACACGAGCACGCCGTCGTTCGCCTCCGACGTGCGCGTGGCGGAGGCGCTCAAGGCCGAGAACCCGGAGCTCGTCGTGGGCATGGTGGGGGCGGCGGTCGCCGTCGCGCCCGAGGCGTCGCTCCGGGCTTCCTCCGCGCTCGGCTTCGTGGCCCGCGAGGAGTTCGACTTCACCATCCAGGAGGTGGCCCAGGGCCGGCCGCTCGGCCAGGTGGCCGGGCTCTCCTACCGCGTCAACGGACATGTCGAGCACACGCCGCCCCGGCCCGTGCTCGAGGACATGGACGCGCTCCCGTTCGTCACCCCGGTCTACGCCCGGGACCTCACCGTGGAGCACTACGCGGTGGGCTACCTCGAGCATCCCTACGTGTCGCTCTACACGGGGCGCGGCTGCCGGTCGAAGTGCACGTTCTGCCTGTGGCCGCAGACGGTGGGGGGACATCGCTACCGCACCCGGAGCCCGGAGCACGTCGCCGAGGAGATCGCGCTCGCCACGCGCCTCTTCCCGCAGGTGCGGGAGTTCTTCTTCGACGACGACACGTTCACGGACGACCTTCGGCGCGCGGAGGAGATCGCGCGGCGCCTCGGGCGCCTGGGCGTGACGTGGTCCACCAACGCCAAGGCCAACGTGCCCTACGCGACGATGAAGGTCCTGCGCGACAACGGGCTGCGGCTGCTCCTCGTGGGCTACGAGTCGGGCGACCAGGCCATCCTGAACCGCGTGCGCAAGGGCATCCGCCTCGACGTGGCCCGCCGCTTCACGCGCGAGGCGAAGTCCCTCGGCATCACGATCCACGGCACGTTCATCCTCGGCCTGCCCGGCGAGACGCGCGAGACCATCCGCGAGACGATCGCCTTCGCGCGCGAGATCGATCCCCACACCATCCAGGTGTCGCTGGCCGCGCCGTACCCCGGGACCGCGCTCTACGAGGAGGCCCGGGACAACGGCTGGCTGCAGGGCGAGACGCTGGTGGACGGGACGGGCACGCAGGTCAGCGCGCTCGGCTACCCGCACCTCTCGCGCGACGAGATCTACCGCGCGATGGACGCCTTTTACCGCGCGTTCTACTTCCGGCCCCGCAAGGTGATCTCGCTCGTTGCCGAGATGGCGCGCGACCGCCGGGTGCTGCGGCGCCGCCTCGCCGAGGGCCGCGAGTTCCTGCGGTTCCTGCGCCGCGCGCGTACGTCCGCCACATGAAGGTCCTCGTCATCGACGCGATCGCCCGCGAGGGCATCGACTTCCTCACCGCGCGCGGCTTCCAGGTGGACCAGGTCGCGAGCACGCTGCCCGCCGCCGACCTCCACGCGCGGCTCGCCGACTACGAGGCCATCATCACCCGTTCGTCGACGACGGTGACGCCGGCGTTCCTCGCCCACGCGCGCCGGCTGCGCATCCTGGGCCGCGCCGGCGTGGGCGTGGACAACATCGACGTCGACGCCTGCTCCCGGCAGGGCGTGATGGTGGTCAACGCGCCCCACGGCAACGTCGTCTCCGCGGCCGAGCACACCGTGGGCATGCTGCTCGCGCTCGTGCGGAAGATCGCGCCGGCCAACGAGCAGCTCAAGCGCCTCGCATGGGACCGCGGGATCTACGGCGCCGAGCTCTTCCGCAAGACGGTGGGGGTGATCGGCCTCGGCAAGGTGGGCTCGCGCGTGGCCGCGCGCCTCCGGGGCTTCGAGATGGAGGTGCTCGTCTACGATCCCTACATCCCGGAGGGCCGCGCCCGCGACCTCGGCGTCCGCCTGACCGACCTCGGGACCCTCCTCGCCCGCTCCGACGTGGTCACCGTGCACGTGCCGCTCAGCGACGAGACCGAGGACATGATCGCCGCGCGCGAGCTGGCGCTCATGAAGCCCGGCGTGCGCATCGTGAACTGCGCCCGCGGCGGCATCGTGAACGAGCGCGACCTGCTCGCCGCCCTCGCGTCCGGGCACGTCGCGGGCGCGGCCGTCGACGTGTGGAGCGAGGAGCCGCCGGTGTCGGACGTCCTCAAGCGGCTGATCGCCCATCCGAACGTCCTCGCGACCCCGCACCTCGGCGCGAACACGCAGGAGGCGCAGGTCAACGTGGCGGTGGACGTGGCCCGGCAGATCGCCGCGTTCCGCGACGGCGAGCTGGTCGAGCACGCGGTCAACGTGCCGGTGGGCGACCGGGAGGCGCTCGCCGAGCAGCGGCCGTTCCTCGCCCTCGCCGAGGTGCTCGGCCGCTTCTGCGTGCAGCTCGAGCGCGACAACGTCGAGCGGGTGGAGGTCGAGGTGGCCGGGCACGTGGGCCGCCGGGACCCCGAGCTGATCGCCCGCGCCGTCCTCACGGGCCTGTTCGCCGGCGTGACCGTGCAGGCGGTGAACCTGGTCAACGCGCACCTCGTCGCGCGCGATCGGGGGGTGACCCTCGCCGTGCGCACCGACGAAGAGGCGTCGGGCTACACGAACCTCGTCACCGTGACCACCCAGGCGGGGGAGAAGCGGAAGGTCATCGCGGGCACGGTGTTCGACGGCGTGCCCCGCATCGTCCGCCTGCGCGACCTCCACATCGAGTTCATCCCGGAGGGACACATCCTGGTGCTCTCCTACGAGGACCGCCCCGGCATGGTCGGACAAATCGGCTCGATCCTGGGCCGCCACAACGTGAACATCGCCTCGATGCACGTGGGCCGCCGCACCCGGCGCGGCAACGCCATCGTGGTGCTCCTGCTCGACGAGGACGTGACGCCCGAGGTCCTCGACGAGGTCACCAAGGGCGTGGACGCGGATTTCAGCCGCGTCGTGCGGCTCGGCCCGTGAGCCCGCGCGCGCCTGCGTCCCGTCCCCGGCGGCGCGCCGCCGCGCCGCGCCCGTCGGGCTTCGAGCCCCGGCCCTGGGGCGGGTTCGAGACCCTCGAGGCTGGCCCCGGCTACCAGGTCAAGCGGCTCGTCGTGGAGCCCGGGCATCGCTTCAGCTACCAGAAGCACCACATCCGCTCCGAGCACTGGGTGGTGGTCGCGGGCTCGCCCGCGGTGATCCTGAACGGACGGCGGCGCCGCCTGCGGCCGCGACAGAGCATCGACATCCCGCGCGGCGCCTGGCATCGGGCGGAGAACCCCGGGCGCGTGCCCGTCGTCATCATCGAGGTCCAGCACGGCTCGTATCTGGGCGAGGACGACATCGTCCGGCGCCAGGACGACTACGGCCGGGCCGCCGCCGCTCCCGCCCCCCGCCGCGCGGGGCGCTGACCGAACACTCCCCGCGGCGCAGCCGCACACCGAACGGAGGTCGGCCATGCCGCTCTCGGTCAAGGACCTGAGCATCGATCTCGCCGTCCGCTACGGCTTCCAGGTCATGGGCGCCGTCGTCATCCTGATCGTGGGCGCCCTCGTCGCCCGCTGGATCGGCCGGCTGGCCGAGGAGTGGCTCGAGCGCCGGCACACCGAGCCGCCCATCCGCACGCTGGCCGTGCGCGTGGTGCGCGTCGTCGTGCTCGTGTTCGCCCTGGTGGTGGCGCTCGACAAGTTCGGGTTCCAGGTCGCGCCGCTCGTGGCGGGCATCGGCGTGGCCGGCATCGGCATCGGCATCGCGCTGCAGGGCGTGCTCGTCCAACGTCGTCGCCGGCCTCACGATCATCCTGACCAAGCCCTTCCGCGTGGGCGAGCACATCGCGCTGCTCGGCGTGTACGGCGACGTGAGCCGCATCGAGCTGTTCTCGACGACGCTCGCGCATCCCGACCGGTCGCGCGTCGTCATTCCCAACCGGAAGATCGTCGGGGAGATCCTCCACAACTTCGGGACCGTGCGGCAGCTCCCGCTCACCGTCCACGTGGCGTACCGGTCGGATCCGGCGACGGTCCGTCGCCCTGGCCCGCGAGGTGCTGGCCGCGGACCCGCGCGTGCTGCGCGAGCCCGAGCCCGTGGTGGGGATCTCGGCGCTGGCCGAGTCCGGGATCGCGGTGGCGGTGAAGCCGTGGGTCGCGGTGGCCGACTTCGAGGGGGCCCGCGCCGAGATCTACCAGGCGCTCGTCGCCGGCCTCCGCGCGCGCTCGATCGACGTCGCGGTGCCGCGGCGCGAGGTGCGCCTGGAGTCCGCGGCCTGAGCGGGGCGGGCGCCGGCAGGGGTCACTCGAGCCAGCTCGAGACGCCGAGCGCGATCGCGCCGATGCCGAGGTACTCGTGCAGCACGACCTCGAAGGTGCGGCGGCGCCGCCACCAGTCGTCGGGGGAGAAGCCGCTCCGGGTGGAGGCGTGCACGGCGGCGTGCATCCCGTTCGCGGGCAGGCGCGTCCAGATCATCTTGACCCGCCGGGTGTGATCGGGCGAGGTGACGAGGATGACGTCGCCGGTAGCCCGCGGCGGCGGCGGCCTGCTGCACGACGCGCATCTCGGCCTCGGTGATCGCCACGACCTCGGTGAGGGGGACGATGGCCGCGGCGGGAACGCCCAGCTTCTCGAGGGCGAGCCGCGCCTCCTCCTGGAAGGTGTGGGTGCGGATGCCGAAGCGCAGCAGCGCCACGTGGCCCCCGGTCATCCCCGGCCGGGACACGATGACCCGAGGGGCCAGGCCGCGCTTGAAGAGCTCTGCCGCCTCGCGCTCGCGGCCGGGCGTGCCGCCCGCCACGACCACGATCGCGTCGGCGGGGCCCAGCGGCTCGCTCACGATGAGCCAGCGGCCCACCGATCTCAAGACGGGCCCGGAGAGGAAGAGGCCGGCCACGACGAGGACGGCCACGCCGGCGAGGATGCCGGCGAGCCAGCGGGCGGCGCGGCGCCGCGTCGGCGGGCGGGTCATCGGGGCGGGAGCCCGGACAGGTACTCCCGGATGCGCGGGGCATCTGCGGCGTCGGGACTGATCTCGAGGTAGCGCTCCCACGCCGCGCGCGCCTCTGCGCGCGCTCCGGCCTGGTAGTACAGGACTCCGAGCTGCCGGTAGGGCTCGGCCAGCGCCGGGTCGAGGGCGGCGGCGCGCTCGTAGGCTCCACGGGCGCGCGCCACCAGGGCGGCGGCGTCGGCCGGGCGCCGCTGCGCCTCCAGCCGGAGGATCTCGCCCTCCGCCACGTGCGCTGGCGCGTCGGCCGGCGCGACGGCGAGCGCGCGGTCGATCTGGGTCCGGGCGAGCGCGAAGCGCCCCGCCCGGGCGGCGAGCACGGCGTTGTCGCGCAGGACGGGCCGAAGCCGGCGGTCGAACTCCTCCGCGTCGCGGGCCGGGCCGTCGGGCGGCGGCGGGTCGGAGCGCGCTTGCAGGAGGTCTCGGGCGGAGTCGAGGCGGTCGGCGCGCCCGCGCCGGCTCCCCAGGAAGAACGGTCCCGCGGCGTCGGCCGTCTCGTCCGCGGCCAGGCGCTCGAAGATCCGGACGAACTCGCGCGGGTCGTAGCCAGCGCGCGCCATCGCCTCGATGGCCGCCCGGTCCGCGTCGCGCTCACGCTGGCGGCCCTGACCGTCCAGGTCGGCGGCGCGGGCCATGGGCAGATCGGCCCCCACGAAGAGCGGGGGGGTCGGGGGAAAGCCGTCGGCGGACGCCGTGGCGCCGGGCGCTGCCGCGTGACGGGCGGCCGCGTGCGCCACCTCGCGCCCGAGCACGGCGGCGAGCTGCGCCTCGTTGTCGACGCGCGCGAGGAGACCGGTGTGCACGGCGACGGTGCCGTCGGGCAGGGCGAAGGCGCCGGGCAGGGGCTCGCGCAGCACGAGCACCGTCATGGCGGGCGCGTCGGCGGGCGCGAGGCGCCGCGCGATCGTCGTGAGGTAGGCGGCGAGCGCGGGGTCGTCGTAGGCGCGCGCGCCGCCGGCAAGCCGGCGCGATTCCTTCTCGGCCTCCGCGCGGCGCTTCTGCTCGTCGGACGGCAGCCGCGCGTCCTGCGGCGGGCGTCCGGAGTCGGCGAGCGCGGACGCGCAGCCGCCGAGCGCGAGGATGACGCCCACGACGCCCAAAAGCTTGGTGGCGCGCGCACGCCGGCGGTAGCATGAGCCGCAGGAGGTGACGCGGATGCGCCGTATGGCCGTGCTCGCGATCTCGCTCGTGATCCTCGCTGGATGCGCGTCGTCGGCCTCGCGGCCGCAGCGCAGCGAGTTCGAGGACGTACCGGTGCCGAAGGGCCTGACGCTGGATTCGTCCAAGTCGACGATCATCGAGTCCCCGTCGGTCAAGGCAGCCCGGCTCTTCTACAAGGGGCGTCTCGAGCCGGATAGCCTCGGGACGGCCTTCCGCACCACGCTCGAGGCCAACGGGTGGAAGCAGTTGTCGTCCACGCTGTCCTCGGGGAAGGGTACCACGCAGATCTACGAGAAGGCCGGCAGCTCCCTCCAGATCCTGATCTACGAGGGCATGTACTACACGTGGGTGGAGCTGTCCGCCACCCGCGTCGTCGCCACCCCGCGATAGGGAAGGGCGTCCGCCCCACTAGCGGATCATCCGGCCGCGGGGTGGGGCCGGGCGCAGCCCGGGTGCCCGCGCTCATCACGGATCGTCTGGCCGCAGAGGGCGGGCGGGCGCAGCCCGGGGGCCCGCCCTATGGTGAATGCCAGCTGCGGCCGTCGCGCTCGAGGAGCGTGTCGGCCTCGGGCGGTCCCCACGTCCCGGCCTCGTGGTTCGGGAGCTTGGCTCGGGTCGCCGGCGCTCCAGGCCTGGAGCACCGGCTCGAGCAGCTCCCACGCCATCTCCACCCAGTCGCCCCGCGCGTAGAGCGTGGCGTCGCCCTTCATGGCGTCGAGCAGCAGGCGCTCGTACGCTTCCGGCGTCTCGCCGCCGAACGTCTTCAGGTACTCGAAGTCCATCTCGACGGGACGGATCGTGAGCTCGGGGCCGGGCACCTTGCCGTTGAACGAGAGCGAGATGCCCTCGTCGGGCTGGATGTGCAGCACGAGCCGGTCGGGCTGGACGGGCGCCTCGCCCCGGCGGAAGACGAGGTGCGGGGTCGGGCGGAACTGCACCGCGATCTCGCTCGCGCGGCGGGGCAGCCGCTTGCCGGTGCGCAGGTAGAAGGGGACGCCGGCCCAGCGCCAGTTGTCCACCCGGAGCCTGAGCGCCGCGTAGGTCTCGGTGAGCGAGGCGGGGCGCACACCGGCCTCCTCGCGGTAGCCGCGGACGCGGCGCCCATCGACGAAGCCGGAACCGTACTGGCCGCGGACGGCGACCTGGTCCACCTCGTCGGGGCCGATGGGCCGGATCGCGCGCATCACCTTGGTCTTCTCGTCGCGGACGGGGGCGGCATCGAAGGTGGCGGGCGGCTCCATGGCGACCAGGCACAGGAGCTGGAGGATGTGGTTCTGGATCATGTCGCGCAGCGCCCCGGCCTCCTCGTAGTACGAGCCCCGCGACTCGACGCCGATGGTCTCGCCCACCGTGATCTGCACGTGATCGACGAGGTTCCGGTTCCAGAGCGGCTCGAAGATCGCGTTGGCGAAGCGGAGGACGAGGATGTTCTGGACGGTCTCCTTCCCGAGGTAGTGGTCGATCCGGTAGACCTGGTCCTCGGAGAAGACGCCGGCCACCGTCTGGTTCAGCGCCTGCGCGGAGCGCAGGTCACGCCCGAACGGCTTCTCGATCACGATACGCGTCCAGCTGCCCTCGACCGGCCGGTTCAGTCCCGCCTCGCCGAGCCGCGTGACCACGGTGGGGTAGACCGACGGCGGGGTGGAGAGGTAGAAGAGCCGGCTGCCGCCGGTGTTCCGCTCACGCTCCACCCGCTGGAGGTGCTCGGCGAGCCCCTGGTAGAGGGCGGGGTCGGCGGGATCGCCCGTGTAATAGAAGAGGCCCGACGCGAAGCGGTCCCACACGCGCTGCGACGGCGGCTGCACGCGGGCGAAGTCGGCGATGGCCTGCCGCATGCGGGTGCGGAACTCCTCGTCGGTCATCGGCGAGCGTGCCACGCCGATGACGGCGAACGGCTCGGGCAGGACGCGTCCCTGGAAGAGCGACCAGAGCGCGGGCACCAGCTTGCGCTTGGTGAGGTCCCCGGATGCTCCGAAGATCACGACGGTGCAGGATTCCTCGGCCACGGTTGGAGCGCCTCCTCCCTGTCGGTCCGCTCATTCCTCGGGATGCTTCTCGGTGAACTGCCTGATCAGCTCGGCGGCCCGAGCGGCCAGGGAGTTGCCGGGTTGCTGCCGCGGCGGGTCGGGATCGGCGGACGGCCGTCGCGGAGGCGTGGGTGCGGTCGCGACCGGGGCGGGGGGAGGCGGCGAGGGGGCGGCCCGCGCCGGGCTCGCGGCGGCCCGCGCAAGCTCCGGGGCCACGCCCGGCGTGGGCGGCCTCGGCGGAGGTGACGCCGCAGGCGCGGCGGGACGCGCCGCTGCCGGGCGCGCGGCGGCGGGCGCCTCCGACCCAGCCTCGAGCTGGGCGATCTTGGCCACCCGTCGGGCGTGGCGCTCCTCCGCGGAGAAGCGCGCCCCGAGCCACGCGCGGGCCACCTCGATGGCCGTGCCCTCGTCGAGCACGCGCGCGCCCAGGCAGAGCACGTTGGCGTCGTCGTCCTCGCGGCTCTGGCGGGCCGTGAAGAGGTCGTGGCACAGGGCGGCGCGGATGCCGCGGAGCTTGTTGGCGGCGATGGACGCGCCCACGCCGCTGCCGCACACGAGGATCCCAACGTCGACGAAGCCGCGGAGCACCGCCTGGCCGACGGACTTCGCGAAATCGGGATAGTCGACGGGATCGGTCGAGAACGTGCCGAGGTCGAGGACATCGTGCACGTCCGCCTCGAGCGCCGTCGTGAGCGGCGCCTTGAGGGCGAACCCCGCGTGATCACAGCCGATGGCAATCCGCATGGCGGGTCTCGAGCGCGCCTATTCTCTCAGGACTTCCCTCGGGGTCACAACGGTCTCGTACAGGCGTACCTGACGCTCGAGCGCCCTCCGGTAGATCTCGTGACGCCTCGCGTCCGGCGTCACGAGCGTGCCGTCGAGCGGGCCGGGGGGGATGGCGTGCCCGAGCGTGGCCAGGGCGAGGATCGCCGCCCCCCGGCTCGAGGCCTCGGCCTCGCTGGACAGCGTCAAGGGGACGCCGAGCGCGTCGGCCACGATGCCCGTCCAGACCGGCGAGCGGAGCAGCGCGCCCCCGGAGGCGACGACGGCGTGCCCGGGGTCGGCCACGGGCGCCAGGCGCGAGTGGATCAGGGCCAGCCGGTAGGCCACCGCCTCCATCAACGCCCGGAGGATCTCCACCGGCGAGGTCCCGAGGTGCAGGCCGGTGAGAGCGGCCCGTGCCTCGTCGCGCCAGCCCGGGCTGCGCTCGCCCGCGATGAAGGGCAGGGCGACCAGGCCGTGACCGGCCGGCGGGAGGTCGGCGAGCGCGCGGTCGACCGCGTCGTCGTCGTCGCCGAGGGCGAGGACACGCCGGCACCAGGCCACGACGTTGCCACCCTCCGAGGTGGCGCCGCCGACGATCGAGCGCGCGTGGTCCACGCGGTAGCGCCAGAGGCCGGGCGGGGGCACGACGGCGGCCTCGGTGACGAGGCGCAGCGCGGCCGACGTGCCCACGTTCAGGCCGATGCGCGTCGAGTCGGCGCACCCGGAGCCGATGCTCGAGCAGGCGCCGTCGCCCCACGCCGGCAGCCACCGCGCGTGCGCGAGCCCGGGCCAGCGCCTGGCCCACCGGGGCGCGAGCGGCGTCGCCGCGCCATCGTCGATCGGGGGCAGGCGATCCGCCGGGACCTCGACGACCTCGAGCATCCCCGGATCCCACCGGCGCGCGTCCTGATCCAGGAGACCCGTGCCCGAGGCCATCGAGAGACTCGTCCGCCACTGCCCGGTGAGGCGCTCGAGAAGGTACTCGGCGAATCCGGACCATCGGCGGGCGCGCGCGAAGACGTCCGGGTGCGCCTCGCGGAGCCAGCGGAGCTTGGCGGGGAAGAAGGCGGCGTGGAGCGGCGCGCCGGTGCGCCGGCGCACCGCTTCCTCGTCGAGGGTCGCGCGGAGGGCGGCGGCGGCGGCCGCGCTGCGCGTGTCGGCCCACGTGATCACCGGAGTGAGGGGGCGCCCGTCGTCATCGAGCGCGAGCAGGCCGTGCCAGAACGCCGAGATCCCCACCGCGTCCACCGCCGGCCCGCCGCCGGCCTCGGCGAGGCACTCGTCGATCGCGGTGGCGACGGCGTCGATGAGCACGTCGGGATCGAGCTCGATGGCGCCGTCGGCGCTGGCGTTCGCCGCGTACTCGACGCGGCCGTCGGGACCGGCGGGACGGCCGTCCTTGTCGAAGGCGATGGCCCGGGTCGAGCTGGTGCCGACGTCGATCGCGAGGACGCGCATCGCCCCATATGAACCGGAGGCCGGCCGGCAGTCAATCTTCCCGCGCCGCCGCCGCGTGATAGCCTGACCTCGTGCCGCCCCACCCCGCGCTGCTCGTCGCGTTTCTGCTCCTGGCCTCGGGCGCGTACGTCTCCGCGTCGCCGCCGGCGGTCGAGCTGTCGGCGGACGACCAGCAGCGACTCGCCGCGGGCGAGGTGATCGTGCTCGACGCGCGCCCGCCCGGGGCCAGCGACGGCGCGGACGGGGGTACGGCGATGGGACGGGTGGCCGCCTCGCCCGAGGCGGTGTGGCGCATCATCGTCGACTACCGGAACCACACGACGATCTACCCGCGCGTGGTCAGCGCGGAGGTGGTGCGCGCGGACGAACGGCAGGTCCGCGTGCGCTACGGGCTCTCCCTCGGCTTCATGTCGGTCGATCTCGTCATGGACAAGTATCCGGACGCGACGCGCCGGCGCACCGAGTGGCGGCTGGCCGAGGACCCGCCCAGCCGGTTCTTCCTCGAGAACTCCGGCTACTGGCAGGTCGACGCGGCGCCGGGCGGGAGTCTCGTGACCTACGCGGTGGCCACGCGCACGATGCTGCCCGCGTTCATGACCCGCGGCTCGCAGCGTGAGAACCTGGTCGCCACCGTCGAGGCCCTCCGCCGCCGCGCGGTTGAGCCAGCGGAGAACGCCCGCGAGCCGGCGAGGCCGAGGCGATAGCTCCGGAGTCTCCGTTTGCGATTGTCGTGTAGGTATCGGTGGATATAGTGCATGCATGCGAAAGCAGGCGAAGCGATCGGTGGGACGTTGGCGCGGGAGGCCGAGGGCGATGGGCGCGACCGTGCAGTACACGGTGCGCAGCGTGCCCATGCACGTGGACCGGGCACTGAGACGCAAGGCGATCGATGAGCGAAAGAGCCTCAACGAGGTCCTGCGGGATGCCCTGGTGCGCGAGGCCGAAGGGCCGGACCTGCCCGGACGCGTGTATACCGACCCGGACGTGCTGGCCGGTTCCTGGGTGGAGGTCCCGGGCTTCGAGGAGGCCCTCGCCGACCAGGATCAGGTGGACGAGTCGCTCTGGCGATGAGAATCGCGATCGACACGAACCGCTTCGTCGACTTCGCGAAGGGTCTTCCCGAGGCGGTGGAGCGATTCCGGCGGGCTGATCATCAGCTCCGACGGCAGGGCACACCGATCCCCACGAACGACCTCTGGATCGCCGCACTCGTCGTGCAGCATCAGCTCCATCTCTTCGCGCGCGACGCGCACTTCGACCGCCTGCCGCAAATCCCGCGCCTCTGACCGGACTCGCACCTGTTCGGCGCGGGGGGGCGCCAGGAGTCGAGAAGGGTGCTGACGCGGGGGGCGGCCGGGCTCGGCGTCTGTCCCTGGTACACTGTGGACCGCGGCCACGTCACCCTCCGGAGGCGTCGAAAACGATGGCGGAACCCGAGTGGGAGCTTCTCACCGTGCGCGGTCTGGCCATGACCGACGAGAGCGCCTCCGAGTTCGTGGGAACGTTCGTCATCCACCGCCGCGGGAGCGCCGAGCCGGTGGAAAACGTCACCGTGCGTGTCAAACGCAGCGTCCTCGAAGAGGTCTCCACCACCCTCCAGCGTCTCCTCGCGCGCTCCACTCGTTACTCCACCGGATCCCGATAACAGGGAGAGCCAATGGCCACCGTCACCGTGCTGAGTCCCGTGGGCGAGCTCCGCGCCGCCAGCCTGGTCGTCCCCGCGCTGCCGGGCGACCTCCGCGGCCTCACCGTGGGCTTCCTCGACAACACCAAGAGCAACTTCGACCGCCTCGTCACCGAGATGGGCGCGATGCTCGTGGAACAGTGGGGCGTCAAGCGCGTCGTGCACCGGAAGAAGGCGAACGCCGCCACGCCCGCCGCGCGCGAGATCGTCGAGGGCCTCGCCAAGGACTGCGACCTCGTCTTCGCCGGATCCGCGGACTGAGGATCCTGCACGTCGTGGAGTCTCCACGACACGCTGGAGCTGGCGCGAGGCGGGACCCCCGCCGGGCTCATCGCCACCTCGGTGTTCCAGAAGCTGGCGCTGGCCGAGATGGGAGCGCTGGGGGTGACCGGGCTCCCGCTCCTCGTCATCGACCATCCGCTGGGCGGCGAGAAGCCCGAGAGCGTGAGCCGGCGAGCGCGGCAGGCGATCGAGCAGCTCGCCGGCCTGCTCCCGCGACGTTCCTGAGGGCGCGATGACGTTGTCCGAGCCCGTCGTCCGGCAGCTCGAGCTGGACGAGGACGAGGTCTACGCGGAGTTCGTCCGCCGGCAGTGGTGCGACGGGCTCCCCATCGTGGCGCCCACCCCCGCGCGCGTCGCGGCCATGCTCGCGGGCGCCGATCCCGCCGAGTCGCTCGGGGTCATGCCTCCGCTCTGGCGTGACTGCACGCTGGAGAAGCTCGCGGTCAACGCCGTCATGGCCGGTGCGGAGCCGCGCGCCTTCCCGATCATCGTGGCCGCGGCGGAGGCGGTGCTGGATCCCGCGTTCAACCTCTACGGCGTCCAGGCCACGACCCATCCGGTGGCGCCGCTCGTGATCGTCAACGGGCCGTACGGGCGCGCGGTGGGCATGCACGGAGGCGCCGGCCTCTTCGGCCCCGGCTTCCGCGCCAACGCCACCATCGGCCGCGCGCTCAGGCTGGCCCTCCTGAACATCGGCGGTGGCTGGCCGGGGCGCCACGACATGGCGACCCAGGGGAGCCCGGCCAAGTTCTCCTTCGCCGTGGCCGAGGCCGAGGACCTGTCCCCGTGGACGCCGCTGTCCGAGTCGCTCGGCTTCGCGCCGGGCCAGGACGTCGTCACCGTGTACGGCGGCGAGGCGCCCCACAACGTCAACGACCACGTGTCGACGACCGCCGCCGGCGTGCTCAACAACGTGGCCGACGTGGCGACCACGCTCGGCTCCAACGTCGGCTGGTACTTCTCCCAGAGCCAGCTCCTCGTGGCGCTGGGCCCCGAGCACGCCGCCACCGTCGCCGCCGACGGCTTCTCGCGCGCCGACGTGCAGCGCTTCGTCTTCGAGCACGCGCGCCTGCCGCTCGGCCGCCTCAAGCTCGGCGGCATGTGGGGCATCCACGACTGGCCGCTCTGGATGCAGAAGGTCACGGACGAGAGCGCGCTCCTGCCGCAGGTGCCGGCGGCGGAGGATGTCCTCGTCATGGTCGGCGGCGGGCCGGGCAAGCACTCGTCGGTGGTGCCGAACTGCTGCTTCAGCCGGGCGGTCAGCCGGCCGATCGGCCGGCGCCCCGCGCCCTGACCGAATGACCCTCGCAGAATGCGGTAACCGCGACGGGCCTCTACAGTCCCACCGCTCGGCATTGGTCTGATGCGCGGGGCTCACTAGGTGACGGCCCGGCGCGAGAAGGCGCTCTGCTGGGGGCTGCTCGCCCTCGCGCTCCTGGTCGGGCTGGACGCCGCGCGCGTGCAGTGGGACCGGGTCGGCCGCACTGCCCCGGGGTTCGCGGTGATGGACCGGCTCCTCGTCGCGGTCGGGGGCCTCGAGCGCGGCGGCCTCGAGCCGTTCGACCTCGTGCGCGCGGTGAACGGCCGGCTCCTGCGCGATGGCGCGGAGATCCAGGCCGAGGTCCAGCGCCACCCGCCGGGGACGACCTTCCACTACCTCGTGAGCCGGCGCGGCCGGCTCGTCGAGACCGAGATCCGCAGCCGGGTCGTCACGGTCAACGACGACTTCCGCCGCTTCGCCCTGGAGGGCCTCGTCCCCGCCGGGCTCTACCTCGCGCTGGGCGCGGTGGTGCTGGCGCTGAAGCCGGGCGTGCCTGCGACGCGCCTGTTCCTGGCCTTCTGCCTGGCCCAGTTCGCGATTCCCGCGCTCTACGCCGACGCGTTCACGACGTATCGATACGTCTGGATCTTCCTCACCGCCTTCTCCTTCCTTCCCGCGCTCCTGCTCCATCTGGCCCTGACGTTTCCCCAGCGCCGGAGCATCGTCCGCCGCCGCCCGTGGATCGTGTGGGCGCCGTACCTGATCTCCGGCGTGTCCGCCGTCTCGTTCCTGACCCAGCTGCCGTGGCTCCCCGCCGCGTGGGCCTTCGTGGAGCCGGCGATCGTGGCCGCGACCTGGACGCTCTCGCTGCTGCTCCTCGTCCTCGCCCTGGTGAAGACGAGCGTGCACGGGACGACGGCGCTGATCCGGCAGCGGGCCCGCGTGCTCGCCGCCGGGTTCGCGGTGGGCCAGCTCGCCCCCGTCGTGGGCACGACCGTCGAGGCGGTGGCGGGCGTGAGCGTGCCGTACCTCAACGAGATGTGGCGCCTCAACTTCCTGTTCCCGCTCGCCGTGGCCTACGCGATGGTGCGCTACAACCTGTTCGACCTCCGCGCGGTGATCCGCGTGGGCACTATCTACGCGGCCGTCACGGGCATGGTCGTGCTCGTGTACGCCGGCGCCATCGCGTTGACGAACCTCGCCTTCGCCAGCATCGGGCTGGGCATGTCCCATCTCTTCTCCGCGGTCATCGTGGCGCTCGCGGTGGTGCTGTTCCTCAACCCGGTGTACGCGCGCACCCAGCGGCTCGTCGACCGGCTCTTCTTCCGCCAGCGGCTGGACATCCAGGCCGCGGTGGAGGCGCTGTCCGACCAGATGACGACGCTGCTCGACCTGCCGCGCATCGTGCGCCTCATCACCGACACCGTGGAGGATCTGTTCCACCCGTCACGGACCACGCTGCTGCTGATCCACGAGGAGGGGGACGCCGCGTACCGTCCCGCGGCGGGCGACGGCTCGGGGTTGGAGCTGCCCACCGACTCCGCGCTCGTCCGGCTCCTCTCCTCCCGGCCGGCGCCGGTGAGCGGTGACCGGCTGGACGAGGACCCCGACCTCGCGGAGTTCCGGCCGGCGGCCCGGCAGGAGATGGACGGGCTCGGCGCGGCCCTCGCCGTGCCGGTGTCCTTCCGCCAGCGCCTCACCGGCTTCCTCCTCCTCGGGCCGCGGCGCTCCGGGCTGCCGTACACGAGCGAGGACCAGCGCCTGCTCCGCTTCGTGGCCAACCACAGCGCGGTGGCGCTGCACAACGCGCGCGCGTACACCGCGCTCCAGGCCGCCAACACCGAGCTCGCCACCGCGCTCCGGCGCGTGGAGATCCTCGAGTCGATCCGGGCCAACCTGGGGAAGTTCGTGCCGCGCACGGTGCGCGAGCTGATCGATCTGGCCCCGGAGGCGCCCGAGCTCGAGAAGCGCGAGGTCGACGTGTCGGTGCTGTTCGTGGACATCGCCGGCTACTCGCGGCTCAGCGAGCGGTTCGAGCTCGACGCCCTCAACGAGCTCGTCGAGCGCTACTTCGGCGCGTTCCTCGACGAGATCCTGCGAAACGGCGGCGACGTGAACGAGACGGCGGGCGACGGCCTCATGGTGATCTTCCGCGATCCCGATCCGCGCCGGCACGCCCGCGATGCCGTGCTCACCGCCGCGGGCATCGTGCGCCGGTCTCGCCAGATCAATGCCGAGCGCTACGAGGACCGCGCGCCCATCGAGCTGCACGTGGGCGTGAACTCCGGCGTGGCCGCGGTGGGCGCGACGAAGATCGAGGGCGTGGCGGGCGCCCGCTGGACCTACACCGCCTCCGGCCCCGTGACGAACCTGGCCGCGCGGCTCGCCGCGCTCGGCGCGGGCGACACCGTGTTCGTCGGACCCGAGACGCGCCGCCGCCTCGGCGATGAGCTGCGCCTCGAGGACCTGGGCGAGCGCCGCCTCAAGAACGTGGACGGCGCGGTCCGCGTGTTCGGCCTCGCGGTGGACCCGGCGCCCGCGGTGGCCTGAGGCGCGGCGTCTGCGAACACACGTCGGGCGGGCCTCGCCATTCATTCACGAACCCAGGAGGGACGAGATGACGCGGATCGGATTCATCGGTGTGGGAACCATGGGATTGCCCATGGCGAAGAACCTCGTGAAGAAGGGCTTCACGGTGAGCGCCTTCGACATGAACCCGGCCGCGGTGCAGGCGGCGGTTGCCGCGGGAATGACCGGGACCGCGTCCGCGGCCGAGGTCGTGGCCACGGCCGACGTGGTCGTGACGATGCTGCCGTCGTCGCCCAACGTGGAGTCGGCGTACACGGGGGACGGCGGGGTCCTGGCCGCGGCGCGGAAGGGCACGCTCTGCGTGGACATGTCCACCATCGATCCCGGGGTCTCGCGGCGCGTTGGCGCTGCCGCCGTCGAGCGCGGGCTGCGCTTCGTCGACGCCCCGGTGTCCGGCGGCGTCCCGCGAGCCATCGACGGGACGCTCGCCATCATGGTCGGCGGCTCCGAGGCCGACTTCGCGGCGGCGCGCCCCGTGCTCGAGGCGATGGGAGCCAACATCTTCCACGTGGGGCCGGTGGGCAGCGGCGAGGTCGTGAAGCTCTGCAACAACCTGATCGCGGGAGTCTCGGCGGTGGCGGTGAGCGAGGCGTTCCGGCTCGCCGAGGCGTTCGGCGTCGATCCGCGCACGGCCACCGACGTGATCGCCAAGTCCTCGGGCAACACGTGGGTGATGGAGGCGGCCCATCCCGTCCCCGGGCTCGTGCCGCGCGCGGCCTCGAGCCAGGGCTACGCGCCGGGCTTCATGACGGACTCATGTGCAAGGACGTGGGGCTCGCCGTGGACGCCGCGCGCGCCCATCGGATCCCGATGTTCGTGGCGCCGGCGGCGCAGCAGGTCTACCGGCTCGCGTCCTCGCACGGCCTGGGCCGCCAGGACTTCACGAGCGTCTACACGTTCCTGAAGCCGTCGTCCGACCAGGCCCCCGTGTAGAGAGGCGACGCCCCGGGCCCTCCCGCGACGCGCCGCGGGGCGAATGCTCAGTGCGCGGACCGAAGCGCCGTTCCCGGCTGCCCTTGGCGGCAGAGGTGCAGGGGCGAGGGGCGGCCGAGCAAGCACCCGGACGGTCTCGCCGCCGAGGCTGCGTGCCACCGACCCTCACCCCAGCGCTCGCCCTCGAGAGGGCCGAGGGAGCGGGCGGGCGCAGCCCGGGCGCCCGCGCCCCGTCGTGCGCTGCGCGAAGTGGCCGCAGGGTGCGGGCGGGCGCAGCCCGGGCGCCCGCACCATGGTGATACACTTCGGGGCAGAGTCGTCGTCAGGTTCCCTTCATCGGCGCCCATGCCGCATCCCCGCGAACCCCACGCCCGGACGAGAGGATTCCCGTGAGCCGACGGCTCAAGATCCTGCTCGCCGTCTTCGTCGTCGCGGTCGCGACGGTGACGGTGGCAGGGCGCCGTGTCGGTCTGGCTCCTGCCCGACATCATCCGGCGCGAGGCGATGACCCGCATTCCCGCCCTGACCGGCCGCGCCGTCCGCATCGAGGACGTGGACCTGAACCTGTTCACCGGGCGCTTCGCGGTGAAGGGGATCTGGGTCGCCGAGCGCGACGGGCGCACCCCCTTCGTGGAGCTGTCGCGCGTGGAGGGCCGCGTGTGGCTCCCGTCGCTCCTCGCCATGGACGTCCGGCTGCTCGATCTGCGCCTCGTGGGCCTCTCCGCGCGGGTGGCGCGCACGGGCGAGCAGGAGTTCAACTTCTCCGACCTCATGGACCTCATCCTGAAGGCGGACCCCGCCGCGAAGCCGACGCGCTGGACCTTCACGCTCGACCAGGTCGCCCTCGAGCAGGGGCGGGTCCACGCCGAGGATCGCTTCGTCTCTCCCGCCGCGAGCTGGTCGATCGATCGGCTGGAGGCGAACGCGACGGGCATCACCAAGCGCAGTGGCGCGCCGCCCGGGCGGCTCACCGTGCGGCTCAAGCTCGGCGAGCTGGAGGTGGACGCCGCCGCGGACGACGTGCGGCTCGCGCCGGTGATCCTCGCCGCGAAGGTCACGGTGAAGGGGCTGGACCTGGCGCGGCTCGTGCCCTACGTGCCGCCCGGCACCCCGGTCGTGGCCGAGTCCGGCGCGCTCGCCGTCTCGCTGTCGCTGGGCTGGAAGCGCGAGCCCGGCCGCGTCGACGTCGCGGTGGTGCGCGGCGACGTGAACCTGAGCGCGCTCGCCCTCACCCAGCCGGGGCGGACCGCGCCGTTCGCGACGATCCCGCGCATGAGCGTCCGGATCAAGGAGGCCGACGCCATCAGCCGGCGCGTCGTCATCGAGCGCGTCCTGATCGAGGGGCTCGAGGTCCGCGCTGTCCGTGACGACGCCGGCCAGGTCGATCTCCTCGGGCCGTTCGCGGTGAAGCGGGAGGCGCCCGGCCCGCCCGATCCCGCGGCGGTGCCGGTGCCCGCGGCGCGCCCCGCCCCGGAGCGCCCGTGGCACGTGCGCGTGGAGCAGGTCGCCGTCACCTCGGCCACGGCGGTCTTCACCGACGGGATGGCCTCGCCCGCCGTGGACTGGCGGGTCGCGGGCGTGAGCTTCGAGGCGGCGGGCCTGGACACGGACACGCAGGCCACGCCGGGAACGATGCGGCTCGACGCCGAGCTCACCGCATCGAGCGCGCCCGCCGATGCGTGCGGCCGTCAGCGTGACCGCGACGGCCCTCCGCGTCCAGCCGACGAGCGCGTCGTTCAAGGCCACGATCAAGGGCTTCGACGAGGAGAGCACGGTGCCCTACGTGCCCGTGGGGACGCCGATCAGCGTGATCGCCGGCATCTTCGACGCCGAGGCGGACATCGACCTCCACCCGCACGTGCCGGCGGCGGCGCCCCCGCCTGGTGCGCCTCCCGCGCCCGCCCTGGTCGTCGACGTGCCACGCTTCACGCTGTCCTCCGAATCCCTGACGCTGGCCGACCACACGCTGTCGCCACCGCACGAGTGGGAGCTCCGCGGCGTGCAGATCAGCGGCGGCGGCCTGTCCACCTCGCCCGACGATCCGCCGGCCAAGCGTGACGGTGCGCGCGCGCGTCGGCCCGCCGGGAGTGGCCGACCCCGCGCGGCTCCACGTGCAGGCCGACGCGCTGCGCGTGTTCCGCCGGGCGAGCCGCGTGCGGGTCAACGTCACCGACTTCAAGCTCGCCTGGCTGGAGGAGTACGTGCCGCCCGCCGTGCGCGCCGTGCCGAGCACGGGGCTCCTCGCGGCCGACGTGGAGGCGCGGCTCGGTCGCAACCGCTCCGGTGTGACGCGCGCCCGGGCCGGGGGCACGGCGACCCTCACCGGCGTCGGCGTGGTCCGGCGGGGCGAGTCGGTCCCGTTCCTGACCGCGCCGAAGATCACCGTCGCCCTGCGACGGGCCGACCTGGTCGCGCGCACGATCGATCTCACCAGCGCCGCCGTCGAAGGCTTCAGAGTGCGCGTGCTGCGGGGAGCCGACGGGCGAACCGACATCCTGGACCTTCGGCCCTCGCCCGAGCCACCGCCCGCGGCCGCGGCAACGTCGGGCGTGGCCGCGGCCCCCGGCGCCCTGCCGCTGCCGTGGACCATCAACGCGGACCGGCTCAGCGTGACGAGAGGCCGGGCGGAGTTCGTGGATGAGACCGTCTCGCCGCCGGTCACGCTCAACGTGCGCGACATCGAGGTGCTCGGGCAGCAGGTCACGTGGCCCGGGACCAAGCCCGCCACGATCACCGTGGGCGTCGGCATGCCGGGCGGGGGCCGCACGGACGTGCGGCTGACCGGCACCCTCGAGCCGCTCGACGTGCAGCTCCGGACGACCACGCGCGACGCGGAGATCACGCCCTACGCCTCGTATTTCCCGTTCCCGGCGAGCTTTCGCGGGCGCTTCAACGGCGACAGCCTGAGCGAGGTCAAGAAGGAGGGTGACGAGTACCGGGCCGCGTCCCGCGGCACGGGGTGGGCCACCGACCTCGAGGTCGTGGACCCGGAGTCGCCCACGCCGCCGGCGCGCGTGGAGCGCATGGAGATCCGCGGCATCGACTTCTCCTGGCCCAACTACGCCCTGGTCGACAAGATAGTGTTCGTGCGGCCGGAGGCGCGCGTCGAGCGCGCGCGCGATGGAACGATCAATCTCCGGCGCTTGTTCACGCCGCGAAAGCGCGAGGACGCCGCCGAGGCCCCGGCCCCCGCCGTGCCGCCGGCGCCGAAGGAGAGCGAGCCGGCCTCGGCCGAGGCGCCGCCCAAGCCCCCGCTCATCCAGACGATCGTGCTCGACTTCTCGGAGATCGCGATCGAGGACGGCCACCTCGCCTTTCACGACCAGACGACGACGCCGGCCTTCTCGGAGGAGATCTCGAAGCTCGCCCTGACCGTGAAGGGCCTGTCCAACGTGTTCGGGCGCCAGCAGACGACCCTCGTGGCCACCGCCGCGGTGGGCGGCGACGCCGCGCTGGACCTGCGCGGCGAGGTGTCGGGGATCGGCGAGACGTTGCGCGCCGACCTCGTGGGCGAGATCCGTGGCTTCGACCTCACGAGCGCCAACCCGTACTCGGACGGGCTCACGTCGTGGGTAGTCCAGCACGGCACGCTCGACGCCAAGGTTCATTACCGGATCGAGGGGGACCGCATCACCGCCGAGCACGACGTGAACTTCGGCGGGCTCCGGGTGGCGAAGGGGCCCGGCGAGGACGAGGCAAAGAAGCGCCTCGGGCTCCCCCTCGGGCTCATCGTCGGCCTCATGAAAGACACCCAGGGCAACATCGACTTCAACCTGCCCATCACGGGCTCGCTGGCCGATCGCAGCTTCGACTGGAACAGCGCGATCTGGGCGGGCGCCAAGCAGGCGATCCTGAAGGCGCTGGCCGGACCCTTCCGGGCCATCGGCCGTCTGTTCACGGGCGGCGGGGGCGGGGGGGAACCGAAGGTCGAGTCGATCGACATCAACCCCGTCACGTTCGCGCCGGGGAGCGCGGTGATCGCTCCCTCCGAGGAGCGGCACCTGTCCCAGGTCGCCGAGTTCCTCCGGAAATCCCCGTTCGTCACGCTGTCGGCCACCGCGATCGCCACCGGGCCGGATCTGGAGAGCTTGCGGACCCAGGCGCTCACCGCGCGCATCGTGAAGCTCCAGGAGGACCGGAAGCTCGCCGACTTCCCCGCCGCCGTGCAGGCGTACTACCGCGCGCTCCGCATCCCGGGCAAGCGGCCCCCACCGCGGAGGAGCAGCTCGCCGCGCTCCGCGCGCGCGAGCCCGCGCCCGATCCCGCGGTGATCCGTGATCTCCTCGATCGGCGCGCGGCGGCGACCACCGGCGCCCTGACCCGGCTCGAGGGCATCGCGGCGGAACGGATCCGCCGCGCCGAGCCGCGCTCGATCCTCACCGAGGCCGGCCCGGGCCGCGTGGAGTTCTCCCTCGGTGAGCAGTGACGTGGGCTTTGCTATACTCCGGTCGCCGCTTCATTCCCATCACCGAGGAGGCACGCCGCGGGCGCCATGAAAGTCCTCGCACTCTACCCCGAGAAGTGCACCGGCTGCCTCCGGTGCGAGCTGGCGTGCTCGTACGTGCAGACAGGGACGTACCAGCCGTCCAAGTCAGTGATCCGCGTCTCGCCCTTCGAGGGCCACACGTCCTACGCCCCGTACACGTGCACCCAGTGCGCCGAGGGGTGGTGCATGACGGCGTGTCCGGTGGGGGCCATCCAGATCAACGCCGCCGGCGCCAAGGACGTGCTCGACGATCGCTGCGTGGGGTGCAAGCTCTGCACGATCGCCTGCCCGTACGGGACGATGTTCTACGACGCCGACACCCAGAAGGCGTTCAAGTGCAACCTGTGCGGCGGCGCGCCTGCGTGCGCCGACGCGTGCCCGACGCAGGCCATCGTGTACCACGACGCGGAGACCATCGACTGGCTGGGGGACTTCGCGAGCGAGCGGACGGTGCGCGTCCTCCAGGAGGCGCGCTGATGCCGCGCCGGCACCTCGTCATCGGGGGTGGCACCGCCGGCCTGAACGCGATCCGCACGATCCGCGAGGAGGACGGCGGCGAGTCCGAGATCACCCTCGTCTCCGCCGAGCGTCCCTACTCCCGGATGGTCCTGCCGTACTACCTGGGCAACACCATCGCCGAGTCCCACGTGTTCACGGCGACGCCCGCCTCGCTGGCCGCATGGAAGGTGAAGAGCCTGGTGGGACGCAAGGCCGCCTCGCTCGACACCGCGAAGAACACGCTGACGCTCGACGATGGCGGCACGGTGGAGTACGACGACTGCCTGATCGCCACCGGCTCGCGGGCGGCGAAGGCGCCGATCCCGGGAGCGGACGGCCCCGGCATCCACTGCTTCTGGACGATCGACGAGGCCCGCGCGGTCGTCGCATCCGTGAAGCCGGGCACGCGGGTGGTCATGGTGGGGGCCGGCTTCATCGCCTTCACGATCCTGAACGCGATCCTCGCCCGCGGGGCCGCGCTCACCATCGTCGAGGTGGCGCCGCGGATCCTGCCCCGCATGGTCGACGCGGAGTGCGCGGCCATCGTGGAGTCCTGGCTCACCCGGCACGGCGTGGCCATCCGCGCGGGCGCCACGGTGACCGGGATCGAGGAGGACCGAGGCCGGCGCCGGCTCCGGTTCCAGAAGGGCGATCCGCTGGCCGCGGACATCGTCATCATGGCCACCGGCATCCGCACCAACCTCGAATGGCTCCAGGGATCGGGCATCGAGACCGTGGACGGCGGGCAGGGAGGCATCCTGGTCGACGACCACCTGCGCAGCAACGTGCGGAACGTGTACGCGGCGGGCGACGTGGCGCGCGGCCGGAACCTGGTCACCGGCGCCGCGGAGGTGCACGCCATCGAGCCGACGGCGCAGGAGCACGGGCGCGTGGTCGGCGCGAACATGGCGGGCCGTGACGTCGCCTACCGCGGCAGCCTCATCATGAACATCGTGGAGGTCTGCCACCTCGACGTGGCGTCGTTCGGCCAGTGGGAGGACGCCTCCGCCGACGTGTACACGCGCGGTGCGCCGCGACCGGAGCGCCTACCGGAAGCTCCTCTTCCACGGGGGGCGGCTCACGGGCGCCATGATCGCGGGCCAGGCCGGCGACGTGTGGACCACCAACGACGTCGGCATGCTGAAGGGCCTCGTCCAGTCGGGTACCGACCTCTCCGCCTGGAAGGGCCATCTGGCCGCGAACCCGTTCGACGTGAAGCCGGCGTTCATCGCCACGCGCACCACGGCGCGGCTCCTGCCGGACACCGTGCTCGGCCGGCCCTCGAACTCACCACAGCTTCCCCACACGGTCGCGATGCGATGAGCATCGTCGTCGCGACACCGTCCTGGAGGCGATGCGAATGAGCCCGACCGCGACCGCGAAGCGCCCCGCATCGAAGACGGCCCGCCCGGCGCCGGCAGCCACGAGGCCCGCCGGCGCCTCCGCGAAGCTCCCCGGTGGCTACACGGGGCGGCTGCTCCGGGTGAACATGACCACCGGCACGTGCTGGGTGGAGCCGTGGAGCCCCGACGACATGCGCGAGTACCTGGGCGGGGTCGGGCTCGGCGCCAGGATCCTCTACGAGGAGGTGGGCCCGAAGGCGAGCTGGGATCACCCCGACAACCGTCTCGTGCTGGCCACCGGGCCGCTGGCCGGGCTGCCGGTGTGGGGCACAGGCGGCCTCACCGTGATCACGCGCGGCGCCCTCACCAACGGCGCCACCTCCACGCAGGCCAACGGCTTCTTCGGCGCCGCGCTGAAGTACTCCGGATACGACGCGATCATCGTCCAGGGGCAGGCGAAGACCCTGTCCTACCTCTACATCAACGACGACGTGATCGAGGTGCGCGACGCCGCGCACCTGGCCGGCAAGGACACCTGGGAGACGCAGCAGGCGCTCGAGGTCGAGCACGGGCTCTCCGGCCACCGGCTCTCCGTGTACTGCATCGGCCCCGCGGGCGAGAACGTCGTGCGGTTCGCGGCCATCCACGGCGACTACGGGCACGTGGCGTCGAAGAACGGCTGCGGCGCCGTCATGGGCAAGAAGAAGCTCAAGGCGGTGTGCATCGTGCGGGGCACCAAGGCGCTCGTGGTCCACGATCCCCGCGGCGTGGTGCAGGCCGCGGACGACATCGCCCACGACCTGAAGACCGATCCCTCAACGTCCACGCTCTACCGCCTGGGAACGCTGCCCGGCGTGTTCAACCTCTCCAGGCTGGGCGTGCTGCCGATCAAGAACTACACGACCAACCTCACCGGCATGGACATGGCGGACTGGGAAGGCCCGAAGCTCCGCGAGGGCTTCGACCACCGCGGGCACCAGTGCAACGCCTGCGGCATGATGCACTGCCACATCCAGGTCATCGGCAAGGGGCCGAAGAAGGGCGAGCTGGTCGACGAGCCCGAGTACGAGGGCTGGTCGGGCGCGGGCTGGACGTGCGGCATCACCGACAAGGAGGCGATCACCTGGCTCAACACGCGCATCGACCGGGCGTGCGTGGACGTGAACGAGTTCGGCTGGGTGTGCGGCTGGGTGATGGAGTGCATGGAGAAGGGCTACCTCACCGAGGAGCAGGTGGGGTTCCGCATCGGCTTCGGTGACTGGGAGGGCGCCTACCGGCTGCTGCAGATGATCAGCCACCGGGAGGGCTTCGGCGACATCCTCGCCGAGGGCGTCAAGCGCGCCTCGGAGCGCATCGGCGGTCCCGCCGCGGACTGCGCGATCTACACGAGGAAGGGCGCGAGCCCGCGCGGCCACGATCACCGCGGCCGCTGGGAGGAGATGCTCGATACCTGCACGTCGTCCAACGGGACGATGGAGAGCGCCAACCCGACGCATCAGACCGAGGTCGGCGCGCCGGCCCGCATCAACCCCTTCGACGGCGAGCAGGTGGCGCGGCTGGTGGGCATGATCCAGGGGCGGCGCCACTTCGAGGACTCCCTGGGCGGCTGCTCGTTCACCTTCCGGTCGCGGATGGAGATGCTGGCGCGCGCGCTCTCGGCGGCCACGGGCTGGACCTACGGGCTCGCCGACGCCGTCCGGCTCGGCAAGCGCACGAGCGCCATCCTGCGCGCGTTCAACCTCCGCTGCGGGATCGGCACCGAACGTCGAGTACCCGTCGAAGCGCTACGGCTCCCAGCCGGTCGACGGCCCGGCCAAGGACCACAACGTCATGGACCAGTGGGAGCGCATGCTCAACGTCTGGTACGAGACGGTGAGCTACGACCGGAAGACCGGCAAGCCGAAGAAAGAGCTGCTCCAGTCCCTGGGCCTGCCACACCTCGTGAAGGATCTCTATGGTGCAGGGCCTGCAGGGCGAGGTGAGCCAAAGGCGAGCCGAGCGAAAGCAAAAAAGAAGTAGAAACCACCGGCGACCCTCGAGAACCAAAGTGATCGTCGAAGCCATCGACACCAGCCGACGCAGGGCGCCATGACTCCCGCCACCGCCACCGCCACGGTCGAGGTCGCCGCCTGGGTGACGCGCCTCGCCGGTGGCGACGGCACCGGCCAGCGGTTCCACGACGAGCCGCTGCAAGACGGTGACACCGTGGGCGACGTGCTCCGGCGCTTCAGCGCGCGCTTCCCCGAGCTGGACGCCGCGCTGTGGCTCCACGGCCGGAAGGATCTCGGCGAGCACATCGAGGTTCTGGTGGATGACGCCGCGCTGGGTGTCACCCATGACCTCACGTCTCTCCTGAAGGGCGGCGAGCGCATCACGCTCCTCGGCCAGTTCATGGGCGGGTGATCCGGGAAATTGGCGGTCGTTGAGCTGCGGTCTTGAATGGAAAGTTGGTAGTCGGTTTCTCGCTGCCTGAGCTTCGAACCCCCTCTCCCCCTGCGCCCGCGGAGAGGGGCAGGGGAGAGGGGGGGCATGATCAAGCCGTGGAACCGACCGCAGACCGTCATGAACCTGCGCGAGTATCGGGTCGTTGCGCGTAACACGTCGACGAACAGCGAGAACAAGATCCACGACGACACGGTGGCGCGGCAGTACGGGTTTCACGGCGGGCTCGTGCCCGGGGTCACCGTCTACGCGTACCTGACCCACGCGCTCGTGGACACGTTCGGGCCGGCGTGGCTCGAGCGCGGCACGGCCAGCGTGAAGTTCGTCAAGCCGATCTTCGAGGGCGAGGAGGTGCTGGTGTCAGGGCAGGTGGACGAGTCGGACCCTGCCACGGTGACCGTGACGCTCACCGCGTCCACCGCGGCGCGGGGCGCCTGCGGCGTGGGCACGGCGACCCTGCCGTCAGCGAAGCCCGACCCCGTCGACGACCGCGCGTACCAGGCGGCGTCGCTGCCCCTCGACCGCCCGGAGGCCACGCGCGAGGTCCTCGCCTCGCTCGGAGTCCTCGGGTCTCCGGAGGCTCACTACGACGAAGGCTGCGCCGCCGACTACGTGGCGAAGGTGTCGGAGGAGCTGCCCGTCTACCGGGGCGCCGGCGGGCTGGTGCAGCCCGGCTTCCTGCTCCACCTGGCCAACCAGGCGCTGTCGCAGAACGTGCGGCTCGGCCCCTGGATCCATACCGGAAGCGTCGTACGGAACCTCCGCGCCGGACAGATCGGCGAGGTCCTGTCCGCCCGGGGCCGGGTCCGCGCCCTGACCGAGAAGAAGGGCCGGGAGTCCGTCGAGCTCGACCTGCTGCTGCTGGGCGGCGATCGGCCGATCACGCACGTGTACCACTCCGCCATTTATCGCCTTCCCGCTCCCGCGTCCTCGTAAGAAGGGCTCCGAGCCGGGGTTTTCCCGCTTCTTCGTGGTCCAACCGCGGTTTCTGCCTTGACTCACGCGGATGCCCTGTGCTAACTGAGCGTGCGGGTGCCGGGCGCTCCTCCCACTTTCAGTCCCCGAGAGGTAGTGATGGCGCAAACCGTTGGATTCATTGGGCTTGGGATCATGGGCCGTCCCATGGCCAGGAACCTCATCAAGGCCGGCTACCCTCTCGTCGTACACAGCCGAAGCCGGGGTCCCGTGGACGAGCTCGTGGGCGCCGGCGCCAAGGCCGCCTCGAGCTCGCGCGAGGTCGCGTCGCAGGTCGACGTGCTGATCACGATGCTGCCGAACTCGCCCGACGTGGAGCTGGTGGCGCTCGGCAAGGACGGCATCATCGAGGGCGCCCGCCGTGGACTGCTCCTCCTGGACATGTCGACCATCTCGCCCCTGGTGTCGCAGAAGGTGGGGCGCGCGCTGGGCGACAAGGGCGTGCGAATGCTGGACGCCCCGGTGTCCGGGGGGAGAAGGGGGCGATCGACGGCGCGCTCTCGATCATGGTCGGCGGCGACAAGGCCGATTTCGACGCCGCGCTGCCGGTGTTCCAGGCCATGGGCAAGACGATCACCCACCTGGGCCCGCTCGGCGCCGGCGGATTCACCAAGCTCGCGAACCAGGTCATCGTCGCGCTCAACCTGACCGCGCTCGGCGAGGCGCTCACGCTGGCGAGGAAGGCCGGCCTCGACCGGGAGCTCACGCTCAAGGCGCTGGGCGGCGGCCTCGCCGGCTCGCGGTGCCTGGACCAGAAGACACCGAACTACGTCTCCGGCACGTACAAGCCGGGCTTCAAGATCGACCTGCACTTCAAGGACCTCGGCCTGATCATGGAGTCTTCGCGAGCGCTCGGCGTGCCGCTCCCGTGCACCGCGCTGGTGCAGGAGCTGTTCAACGCGCATGCGCGTCAAGGGCAGGGGCGAGCTGGACCATTCCGGCATCATCACGCTGCTCGAGGAGCTTGCGGGGCTTCCGGTAGGCTCATGAGGGCGACGGTGGACAGGCCGGGGCTCGATTCCCAGGGCCGTTCCCCGCTCATCAAGATCCGCCGCGTCCGCAAGGGCGATCTCTCCAAGGTCCGCGACGTCATCGAGCAGGCGTTCTCCGACTTCTTCGAGCGCCAGCTCGGGACGCGCCCGCGGCAGGTGTTCGGGGGCGCGCAGTACGTGCACCACCGCTGGCTCATGGAGCCGTGGGGGTGCTTCGTGGCCGAGGAAGGCGACGGCAAGATCGTCGGCGCCGCGGTGGCCGTGATGTGGGGCGCCGTCGGCCTCGTCGGGCCGGTCGCCGTGCTGCCGAACTACCAGAACCAGGACATCGGGCAGCAGCTCCTCACCGCCTGCCAGGGCTTCTTCGACGAGAACAAGGCCGCCCTCCAAGGGCGTCGTCACCTATCCGGGCAGCCCGAAGCACCTGCTCTTCTACCAGAAGTTCGGCTACCACCCGCGGGGGCTGGTGGCCATCACGGCCAAGACGCTGGACCGGCACGATACCGGCGCGGGCGCGCGAGCGGCCAAGCCGGCGGTTTCCGTGCGGCGCTACTCCACGCTCGAGGAGGCGAAGAAGAAGGCGGCGATCCTCAAGCTGCGCCGGATCACCAACGGCGTCGTGCGCGGCATGGACCTCGGCAAGGAAGTGGAGATCGTCGACGGCCTCGCGCTCGGCGACACGCTGCTCCTCGAGAAGGGCCGCGACATCGTCGGCATGGCCATCTTCCACACGCCCGGTGTGAGCGAGGCGCCGCTCGGCAGCCTCTACGTGAAGTTCCTCGCCATCGACGCGCGCCACCGGAAGGTCGAGAACCTGAACGCGCTGCTCGGCGCCGTGGAGGACATCGCCCGCGACCTGCAGCTCCCGCGCGTGATGGCGCCGGCCTACACCTACTACTGGACCGCCTACCAGACGCTGATCGACCGCGGGTATACCATCGACTTCACGATGGTGCGGATGAAGCGCGGCAAGGCGATCGACGACGAGGATCCCACGGTCCTCGTGCTGGACGACTGGCGCTGATCCGGCCCGGCTGCATCGAGGCGCTCCGGCGCGGGCGCCGCGCCGCCGTCCTCGCCGCCGCCCTTGCCGCGCTGCCGCTCCCGGGCGCCGCGCTCGGCCACGCCATCGTCGTCGAGTCCGTTCCCGCGCGCGACGCGAAGCTCCCCGAGGCCCCGCCCCGGGTGCTCCTGCGCTTCAACAGCAAGATCGAGGCGGGCCTGTCCCGCGCCACGATCGAGCCCGCGGGCGGCGCGCGCGCGCCACTCACGGTGAGCTCGGGGCCCGGTGGGGCGCCCTTCGCCGACCGGCTGGTCCTTCCCCTGAAACCGCTCGCCCCGGGCACCTACGTGATCCGCTATCGCGTGCTCGCCGCCGACGGCCATCTCACGGAGGGCGCTCTCCGCTTCACCGTCGGCGCCGCCCCCTGAGGGAGGCCGCCCCATCGTGGGCACGGCATGATCGCGGGGTTCCTCGACGTCCTCTTGCGCGGGGTGGCCCTTGCGGCGCTGTGCGCGGCGGCGGGGGGCGTGGCGCACGTGTTGTGGACGCTTCGGCCCGTCGTCTCGCGCTCGCCCCTGGGCGGCGCCGCGCTCGGGCGGAGCCTCTCGCTGATCGCGATCGGCGCCGCCACCGTCGCCGTCTCTCGCGCGCTCCTGATCGCCGTCGTGCATCCGTGGGCCCTCGCCGAGGAGGCCGGCCGCTGGCCGGTCGTCGCGTTCCTCGCCACGGATTTCGGCCGGGCCGGCCTCGTCAGCATCGCGCTGGCCGCGGCCCTCGCCGTCTGGGCCGCGCGCCTGCGCGGGCGGCCGGACGCCGGGCCGGCGGCGTGGGCGCTGCTCGCGGCCCTCACGGTGGCCCTCTGCGGGAGCGGGGCGTGGCTCGCCCACGCGGCCAGCCGGCTCGAGGGGCGTGGCCCGCTCATGCTCGCCACCCTCCTGCACCAGGTGGGCGCCATCCTGTGGATCGGCGGCCTGATGCACCTCGTGGGCTTCCTCGGGCTTTACCGGCGCGCCAGCGGGGCCGACGCGCTGGGCGCCGCCGTGCTGGTGCGCTTCTCGGCCGTCGCGCTGCCCGCCCTCGCCCTCGTGCTGGCGCCCGGCCTGGCGCTCTGGTGGGGTTACGTCGGCGACGGCGCCGGCCTCGTCGGGACCGGCTACGGGGTCATGGTCCTCACCAAGGTGATCCTCCTCGCCGGCGCGCTCGTCCTCGGCGGGCTGAACTTCCTCCTCGCGAGGCGGTCCGGCCGCGCCGCCGTGATCCGTCCCCTGCTCGAGGCGGAGGTGGGCGTGGGCATCACGATCCTGCTCGCCGCGGCCTCGCTCACCTCGCTGCCGCCCGCCGTGGACGTGGTCGACGACCGGGCAGGGCCGGCCGAGGTGGCTGCGCGCTTCGTGCCCGCGATGCCGCGCCTGGCCTCGCCGCCGGTGGACCGGCTCCTCGCCGTGGCGGGCCCGATCGACGACACCCTGGCCACGCGCCAGCCCGAGGAGTTCGCGTGGTCCGAGTACAACCACCACATGGCGGGCTTCTTCGTCCTCGCCATGGGGATCATGAGCGTGCTCGAGCGCGCGGGGCTCCGGTGGGCGCGGCACTGGCCCCTGGGCTTCCTGGGGCTCGCCGCCTTCCTGTTCGTGCGGAACGATCCGCGCGCATGGCCGCTCGGGCCCGCGGGCTTCTGGGAGAGCATGCTGCTGCCCGACGTGCTCCAGCATCGGCTCGTCGTCCTGCTGGTCGTGGGGCTTGCGGTGTTCGAGTGGCTCGTGCGCGCGGGCCGGCTGCGCGCGCCGAGCTGGCCGCTCGTATTCCCGCTGCTGTGCGCGGCGGGGGGCGCGCTCCTCCTGACCCACTCCCACGCGATGTTCAACCTCAAGTCCGAGTTCCTCGCCGAGGTGTCCCACGCCCCGATGGGGATCCTGGCCGTGTTCATGGGCTGGGGTCGCTGGATCGAGCTCCGGCTGCCCGCCGCGCGGGACGCGGTGACCGCCGGCGGCGGGCTCGTGCGGCTTCCGGGATGGCTGTCGTCCGTCGCCTTCGTCATGATCGGAGGCATCCTGCTCGTCTACCGCGAGTCCTGACCGATGGCGGAGGGCGCGATTTCCTTGAATTCCCTCGGGGGGTCGGCTAGGGTGGGAAGCCGCATGGTCGCCAAGATCCATCACGTCGGGATCGTCGTCGAGAGCCTCGGGCAGGCCTACCGCTTCTGGTGCCAGACCCTCGGGATGCCGCTCCTGCGCGAGGCCGAGCTGCCGGACCAGGGGGTGCGTGCCGCGCTGCTCGCCGCCGGCGACAGCGAGGTCGAGCTGCTCGAGCCGATCCGGCCGGACACCGGCGTGGCCCGCTTCCTCGCCCGCCGCGGCGAGGGCCTGCACCACCTCTGCTTCGAGACCTCGGACGTCGACGACGCGCTTGCCCGCCTCCGCACGGACGACGTGCCGCTCCTCGATCGCGAGCCGCGCCAGGGGCTGGCCGGCCGCGTCGCGTTCCTCCACCCGAAGGCCTGCGAGGGCGTGCTCGTGGAGCTGGCAACGCCTCCGCACGCGGGGCCGACGGAGGAATCGCCGGTCCGGCTCAAGCGCCTCGTGATCGGCTGCAGCGACCCGCAGCACACCGGCCGGATCTACCAGCGCCTCTTCGCGCTGCCGGAGGTGGCGGGGGGCAACGGGGGAGCTCGCGCCATGCTCGGCTGGACGGGGGGTGGCACGATCCTCATGGTGCCCGCGGGCGAGGTGGGCGGCATGGAAGGCATGGTCGCCCTGTCCATGGTCGCCCCCGAGATCGGCGCCCTCATCCGCCGGCTCGAGAGCGCGGGGGCGATGATGCTGACCGGCGCCAACGAGGTGACGGTCGAGCCGCGCTCGTCCCACGGCGTCCACCTGCACTTCAGCCGCTACCACTTCCCCTGATCGCCTATCCGAGTCGCGCAGAGGCCCTGCGGCTCACCTCGCAAGGCAGGTCGGCATGACGGTTGTTTCCACTGCATTTTCATATGCGCTCGGCTCGCCTCCGGCTCACCTCGCAAAGCCAGGGATCGGGTGAAACCGAAGCCACGGCGGGTGCGTGGCCTGGGAGCCGGGCGCCGGACGCGGCGCAGCCTGAGCCGGGGTGGCACGGGCCCGGGCGCCGACCTCAACCAGGTGCTCGGGCGCTGGCACGGCGTCAAGATCACGCCGATGTTCGGGCGCTGGGGCTACTTCGTGGGCGCCGAGCTCTTCGCGTGCTTTCCGCTCCGCGCCAAGGACCGCGATCTCTGGATCCGCCTGAGCCCGGGCGACCAGCGGCGCGCCCTCGCCATGGGCATGCGCCCGCACCGCCGGTTCGCGGCGCGCGGCTGGGTCGAGTGCGACCTGGACTCGCCCACGGAGGTCGGGCGGGCGATCCGCTGGCTCAGGCGGAGCTACGAGACGGTGACGCGCGTGGTGCGTGACGAGGACGCCCCGTGATCCGCTGGGTGATCGTCCTCGTCCTCGCCGCCGCCGCCGTCTTCCAGGCGTGGCCCGCGGAGACCATCCGCCACGCCCCCGGCGTGCTCGCTCCCCGCGAGCCCGTGCAGGCCGCGGTCGCCGATGCGCGGCCGATCGCTCACAAGGGGTTCCGCATCCGTCCCCTCGCGGCCTTCGAGATCGAGGCGCGTGTGCTCTCCGTCGAGCGCTACTGGCTCTGGCGCGAGGCCACGCTGTCGCCGATCGACGTCGCGCTGGGCTGGGGGCCGATGTCGGACCAGCAGATCGTCGACCGGCTCGAGATCAGCCAGGGCAACCGCTACTACCACTTCCGCTGGCATGGGAGCCCGCCGCTGCCCGCCCAGGCCCTCGGCGCGCACAGCGCCAACATGCATCTCATCCCCGCCTCGTCCGCGGTGTGGCGCACGCTCAAGGCGGTGCGGCCCGGCCACGTCGTGAGGCTCGCCGGATCCCTGGTGTCGGCCACGACCAGCGACGGGTGGCGCTGGGACAGCTCGCTGACGCGCAAGGACTCGGGGCCGGGGGCGTGCGAGCTGGTCTGGGTGGAGACGGCGACGTTCACGCGGCGGTAGGCGCCCGCGAGGAGGCTGCCGCGTTGGCGGCGCGCGCCCGCGCCTCGATGCCCTCGATGCCGACCAGCGGCACGAGGAGCCAGACGAGGGCGGTGGTCGCCGCGGAGATGATGATCAGCCGGTCGTAGCCGATCCAGTCGTAGAGATATCCGCCGACCACCTGCGAGCCCTGCGTGCCGCCGTTGTACACGGACATGAGCAGCGCGAAGAACGTGGCCTCCACCCGGCGGGGGCACGCCTTGGCGGCGAGGTCCAGGAACGCGAGCTGCGTGACCATGTAGACCACGCCGTACCCCGTGTCGATGATCGCGGCGGAGAGTGGGCCGCGGTAGCGCAGGTACGCCAGGGTGGCGAGCACCGTGGCCCCGATCGAGAGGTTGATGAGGGGCCGGAGGGCGACCCGGCGCGACAGCGGGGCGTAGAGCAGGGCCCCGGCCACCGCGCCCAGCGCGGCGAGGGCGAGCAGCCGGCCGATGAACTGCTGGCTGAACTTCAGGACGTCGGTCTGGTAGTAGAGGAGCGGCGGGCCGAACGACGGGCTGAAGGTGAAGAAGAGGATGAACCCGGCGACGAGCCAGACCGAGCGCTCGCCGAGGGCGGCGCGGATGGCGGTCCAGGTCTCGCGGAAGGCGGCGCGGTCGGCGGTCACGCGCGGCTCCCGCACGGAGATCGCCACCATCACGAGGGACACGAGCGGGAACGCCGCGGCCACGAGGAAGGCGGACCGGAGGTCGCGGCCCTCGGCGAACCCGCCGCCGATCTCGCCGACCAGCACGGAGGCGATGTAGATCGCCGCCCACTGCACGGCCTGGAACGCGCCGGTGAGCCCGAGCGGCTTGCCCGTCTCCACCATCAGCGCGTCGGTGAGCACGTCGGTGAAGGCCAGCCCGAAGCCCATCACGGTGACGAGCACGGCCATCGGCCAGTAGGGATGCTCCCGCAGGAGGCCGAGCGCGGCGCCGGAGAGCCCGGCCAGCGTGGACGTGACGAGGAAGTAGCTCTTCCGCCGGCGGCCGAAGAGGGGCACGAAGTCCGACACGAGGCCGTACACCGGCTTGATGAGCCACGGGATCGTGGTGATGGCGAAGAACGACGCCACGTCGCCCGCGGACAGGCCGCGCTCCTTCAGGACGATCGTGATCGTCTGGTTGGGCAGGTACCACATGCCCTGGGCGAGGTACACGACGGCGAAGAGGATCGCGAAGCGCCGCGCCTCGGGCGTCTGGAACGGATGCGCACGCCCGAGCCGCGCGAGCATGTCCCGCACTATACACGTGTGCTACGCTGGCAACCCATGTCCGAGCCGCGCTCGTTCGCCTCCCACGTCGTGAAGGAATGCCAATCTCGATTTCGCCGTGCCGGGCAACATCGCGATTCTGCGTCCACACGTGGAGCCGTCGCGCCGTTTCACGGACTCTCTGCCGACACCGTCGGCGCCCGCGACGTCGAGGCCGAGGTCGAGCGGGCGGTGGGGGCCCTCGACCTCGCCCGTCTCCGCGACGACTACCGCGCGCGGGACGAGTTCCTGTTCCTCCCGCGCTTCCTCGACGCCGAGGCGGTGAGCGGCCTGCTGGAGGACGTGACACGCCTCGAGCCCGGCGTGCACCGGAGCTACATCCCGCGGCACAAGAAGGGCGGCAGCGTGAGCCACTTCCAGATCGCCGCCGGCGGCCCCGCGCTCCTCGCCCTCTACCGGTCGCCGGCCCTCCGGAGGTTCCTCGGCGGCCTCGTCGGCGCGGACCTCCAGCTGTGTCCCGACGACGATCCGCACGCCTGCGCGCTGTACTTCTACACCGAGGCGGGCGACCACATCGGGTATCACTACGACACGTCGTACTACCGGGGGGCCCGCTACACGGTGCTGCTCGGCCTCGTCCAGGACGCGTCGAGCCGTCTCCTGTGCCGGCTCCACACGCGCCGGCGCGATCGCGCGCCCGAGGACCTGGCGGTGGAGACCCTGCCGGGATCGCTCGTCGTCTTCAACGGCGACCGCGTGTACCATGCGGTGAGCCCCGCGCGCCCCGGCGACCGTCGCGTGATGCTCACGCTCGAGTACGTGACGAGCCGCGAGATGGGACGGGCGCAGCGCCTCTTCTCGGACCTCAAGGACGCCTTCTCGTACTTCGGCGTGCGGTCGCTGTGGCAGGCGCGCCGCCGGGCCCCGGGCGCGCCCGGCCCCAATCCTGGAAAGGACGAATCGATCCCATGACCGCATCGGCTTCCCCCGCCTCTGCGCGGGTCACCTTCGCGCCGGTGGAGGGCGCGGCCCAGGTCTTCACGCCCGAGTTCCTCGACTACGTGGTCCGCCTGCACGACGGGCTCGGCGCGCGCGCCCGCACGCTCCTGGTCGAGCGCGCCGCGGTGCTCCGCCGCGCCCTCGACGGCGCCCCGCTGGCGAGTCTGTTCCCGGCCGGGCCGTCCACGGCCGACTGGCGCGTGCCCGCGGTTCCCGCCGACCTCAGGCGGCCCGGCATCGAGATCTCCGGGCCGTGCTCGATCACGAGCATGTTCATCAACGCGCTGAACCCGGGGCCGGAGGGCGAGCGGGCGGAAGGCGACCTCGACGACGACGAGGACTCCGCCGGGCACCGGCTGGTGGACACCGTGCGCGCCGCGCTGAACCGGCACGCCGCGGTGAACGGGGAGCTCGCGTTCGACGACAGCGAGCGCAACCGGCGCTACCGGATCGCCCCCGGCGACCTGCCGTTCTTCATGCACCGGGAGCGCGGCCTGCACCTCGACGAGCCCGAGTTCCTGGTCGACGGCCGGCCGATCAACGCGGCCATCCTGGGCACCGCGCTCACGCTCTACTACGTGGGCCGCGCCCAGGTCACGCGCGGGCAGGGGATCTACTTCTACCTGCCGAAGCTCGAGTCGCCCGCGGAGTGCGCGTGGTACCGCGACCTGTTCGACCGGAGCCGCGCCGCGCTGCCGTTCCTGCGGGACGCGGTGATCAGCGCGATCCCGCTCGTGGAGTCGCTCCCCGCCGTGTACCAGATGGACGAGATGCTCCACGCCCTCGGACCCTACGCGGGCGGGCTCAACGCCGCCCGCTGGGACCTCAAGGCGAGCATCTTCGAGTTCGTCATGACCGACCCGGGGTCGGTGTGGCCGGACCGCTTCGGCGTGGACATCAAGACGACGCCGTTCCTCTCCGACATCTTCCGCCGCCTCGTCGCCGTCTGCCTCAAGCGGGGCGCGGTTCCCATCGGCGGCATGGCCACCGCGCTCCCGAGCAACGATCCCGAGGTGAACCGGGTCGCCGGCGAGGCCATCAGCGCCGACAAGGAGTGGGAGGCTCAGCAGGGGTTCATTCGCGCGTGGGTCGCCCACATCTTCCACATGAAGACGGCGGGGGATCCGTTCAAGCGGCTGATCGCCTCGGGCTGGAAGCCCACCCCGGCCATGGCCGAGCCTGCTACCTACCCGATCCGCATCGAGGTGCCGGCCGGCCCCATCACCATCGAGGGCACGCGGCGCAACGTGCGGATGGTGATCGAGTACCTGGAGGGGTGGCTCAACGGGCGCGGCGCGAAGGGCATCGACAGCCTCGAGGGCAGGCCGGGCATCCATCCCGCGCTGATGGAGGACCTCGCCACGGGCCGGATGTCGGTGGCGCAGATCGCGCAGCGCGTGCGCCACCGGGCGCCCACCACGCAGGGACCGGCGGGCACCCACGACCAGGCGCTCGTCAAGCGGCTCTTCACCGAGGAGCTCGAGGACATCCTCTCCCGGCGGCGGGCCGCGGTGACCGACGCGCGCGTGTTCGGGGAGCTGGAGGCCCGCTACCGGAAGGCCGCGAAGATCGGCCTTCGCTGGGTCCAGAACTACCTGGATCTCGACTTCCGGAGCCTGGGGTCGTACACCCGCGCGGACCTGGAGCGGATCGCCGCGGCGCCCGACGCGTTCTGATCGAGCCGAGACGGAGGTCAGGTCTCGCGGTAGATGATGAGCAGGCCGCCGATGAGGACGAAGGCCATGGCCCAGAGGCGGCCCGGCCAGCGGTCCTCGGGGGGCGGCAGGCGCAGTTCGAGCCAGCGGCCCCAGCCCGCGGCGAGCGCGAGCAGGCCGAGCGGGGCGTGCGTCACCTCGGTGAGGAACTCCTCCTTCACGTTGAGCGACGCGTGCGAGTGCGTGAGCAGGAGCAGGCCTCCGACCGCGCACAGGACGGGAAAGACGTGGGCCCACGCGGCGGACCTGATGCGGCCCGACCGCACCATCCACTCGAAGAGGCCGAAGCCCACCACCAGCACCACGAACAGCCGGTGCTGGACCACCTCCGTGTAGGCGAGCCCCTCCCAGAACCCCTGCGGGCCGAGCGGCCACGACCCGGGGTCGTTCCTGATGAGCATGAAGACGGAGAGGGGCAGGAACATCAGCGGCCAGTGGCGCGCCCAGCGTCCCCATCCCATGCGGTGCACGATGGCGAGCAGGCCCATGGTCAGCACGATGATGCCCGACACGTGATGGTTGAACTCCGACCACTCGCGGTCCTCGGCGGTGCGCGGGGCCTCCCGGTCCTCGACGGGCATGCTCTCGATGTCCGGCGACGTGAAGCTGGGCACGCGCGGCGTGAAGCGGAGCGCCACCTCGGCGAGCGTCGCGCGGCCCTCGGTCAGGTCGATGGCCGGCGGCAGCGAGGTGAGCGACGCGGCGGCGAACAGCACCGTGAGCCCGAGCCCCAGCTCGACCTCGACGAAGCGCTGCACGCGCCCGAGCGGCACCGGCGGCCCATCGGCGAGGCGACGCACGACGAAGAAGTTGGCCGAGCCGAGGGCGAGGAGGCCCAGGAGCATCACGACCTTCACGAGCACCATGACGCCGTAGGACGTCCCGAGGAGTCCCCCGAGGCCATCCACGTAGCCGAGTGACAGGCCGAGCCCGGCGCCGACGAGGAGCGCGACCGAGGACAGCGCCAGGGTCGAGAACCGTGTGAGCACGGTGGCCGGCCATCCCGACGGTCCGAGCCCGAACGCGATGGCGGCGAGGTGGGCGAGCCCCCCGACCCACGCGGACGCGCCGAGCTGGTGCAGCGTGTCCAGGACGAGGAGCCAGCCCACGTGATCGAGCCGCGCCGCGGCGTGGCTGAGCCCGGCCGAGCTGGCGAAGAGCGCGACGCCGCTCGCCACGAGGACGGCCCACGTGGAAGGTGACAGCGACGTCCGGCGCGCGCGCGCCGCCGCCAGCGCGAGGACGACGGCCGCGGCCACGCGCACCAGACCGGCCCGGAAGTACATGGTGGCCAGGGCGTCGCCCACCGGCCAGCCGCGCTCGTCGGCGAGCGCGGCGAGGTGGAGGAGGAGCGACGCGAGCTGCGCCAGGGCCAGGCCGACGGCGCCCCACGTCATGAGGGAGAGCGAGCGGCCGGGATGCGTCGCCGCCTGCGGGCCGGCCGGGCCGCCCGTCCGGAGCACGACGATCAGGAAGATGATCCCGCCCGCGGCCAGGGCCTGGCCCACCAGGGCCACCCCGCGGAGCACGACGTCGAGGAAGGCGGTCACGGGAGCGGAGGCTCCCTCAGGCGGTGCGCGGGCGGCGTCCCGTCCATAGGAGGAGAAGGAGGAAGATGGGCGCGCCCACCGCGGTGAAGGCGATGAACCAGTAGGCTTTGCCCACGGCGGCCAGGGCTACAACCAGGTAGATGAAGTCACGGTGCGTGAGGGCTTCCACCACGCGGTCGGCGACGGCTTCCCCTTCGGGCGCCCGCGTCAGGATCCCGCGGCGGTACACGATGAGCGCGACCGCCGCGGTGGCGACGACGGCCACCGCGCCGAAGAGGAGCGGCCACGAGGCGCCGGCGTGCCGGACCCACCCGAGCGTCATCCCGGTGAACGCGGCGGCGTGGACGAGGTTGTCGCCCCAGAAATCGAGGGCGGCGCCGTTCGGCGACTCGCGGAAGGTGAGGCGGGCGAGCTCGCCATCGCATCCGTCCAGGATCGAGTGGGTGAGGAACAGCAGCGCGCCCGCGAACTGGAGTGACGGCGACAGGAACAGCGCGGCCCCGGCCAGCCCCACCGCGAGGCTGATCAGAGTCATCGCGTTGGGCGTGATCGGCGTCGACGTGAGGCGTCGCGTGATGGCCAGCGAGATCCGCCGCTCGAAGTGGCGCGACATGAACCCCTCGTTGGGCTTGACGAGGCTCCGCAGCAGCCACGACTCGGCGGCGGCGAGGTCGCGGGGGCCGCGGAGCCGGAAGTGGCCAGGCCCCTCGAGCGCGCCGCTCACCGTCTTGAACGTGCCCGCGAGCGCGGCGATAGCCTCGCCCGCGGTGGTCGATCGCGCCACGGTGTCGACGACGCGCTCGGCCTGCGACGCGTCGAGCACGGCCACGCTTCCGTCGTTCACGTAGAGTCGATCGGGCTCGAGCGGCATCTCGCGCAGGCGGCGCAGCCAGGGCGCCTGGGGGACCACGCTCCGGTCCAGGACCACGATGCGGCTCGGCGGGTGGGACGGCGGCGCGCCAGCGACCAGGGGCGCGGCCCGTGTGCCGTCGAGCAGGCCGCGGTCGCCCGGGCCGAGGCCGCTCATGAGCGACGCGTCGTAGCCGGCGCGCTCCGCGGTGAGCGCGATGCGTCTGACCAGCGGCAGCCCCGCCACGGACGCCGACGGCGGGATGAGCGCCGCCTCCCCCTCGGCGGGCAGGACGAGGAGCAGCGCGCGCGCCGACTCCGCCGGGCCGCGGTTGCTCACGCCGCGGAGTCGCTCACGGGTCCGGAGGGTTGCTGTGGGTTCCAAGGCATGTCCATATGGGTTTGAGGTTGGTTCCACTGCGTTTCCACATGGGTTCGGAGGGTTTGAGGTTCGTTCCACTGCATTTCCATATGCGCTCGGCTCGCCTTCGGCTCACCTCGCAAGGCCACATCCTCGCCGCGCCGGCTCGAGGCGCGCGCCGCCGCTTCCACGAGGACGCAGTGCACGGCCTCGGCGAGGTTCTCGCCGGCCGGGGCGCCGGCGTCCACATCGGCGAGGAATCGATCGGCGACGGGGCCGAACCAGTCCGGGTGCGCCGACCCGGCGGACAGCGCGGGCGGGCAGGGCCACCGCCGCTCGCCGCCGCTCCGCGGCGAGAGCACGACGGTGTCGTCCTCGAGGCGCAGGACGCCTTCGCTGCCGCGGATCTCCACGCGGTTGCGTCGGATGTCCGCCGCCCAGGTGAGGAACACCTCGGCGGTCGCCCCGGGGAACGTGAGGTGCACGCGCGCGGTGTCCTCCACCGACCACTCCCGGTGCCGGCGACGCTCGAGCACGGCACGGACCATCGGCGGCTCGGCCCCGAGCCAGCGGCGGAGGACGTAGAAGACGTGCCACCCGTGGTCGCTCAGGACGCCGCCGCCCGCCACGTCCGCGTCGGTGCGCCAGTTGACGGCGCCGTCGGCGGCGGCGGCCGCGGGCTTCGTGCGGAGCGTCTCCCAGGTCACGTGCTCGACGCGCCCGATGATGCCGGCGGCCAGGAGCCCGGCGGCGCGGCGGAGGATGGGCGCGTGGTGCCAGTTGTGCACGGTGTGAAGCACCCGGCCGCTGGCCTCGGCCACGCGCGCGACCGCGGCGAGCTCGCCGGGCGAGCACACCAGCGGCTTCTCGCACAGGACGTGACGTCCGCTCCGGAGCGCGGCGGCGACGAGCTTCGCGTGGCTCCGCGGGGGCGTGCAGATGTCCACGAAGTCGAGGGTCTCCTGATCCAGGAGGGGCTCGGGGGAGTCGTACCAGCGGGCGTCCGGCAGCCGGGCCGCCGCCTCGGCGCGACGCTCGGGTCGGGCGTCGGCCACCGCCACGATCTCCACGTCGTCGCGCTCGAGCCAGCCGGGCAGGTGGCCGTGGACCGCGACGTTGCCCAGCCCGATGATGGCGCCGCGCTTCACGCGCGGGTGGGGCGAGGAGTCAAGCGGCCCGAGGTTTGCGGTTGGTTCCAAGGCATTTCCATATGCCGGCGGTCGGAGGTTCGCGGTTGGTTCCAAGGCATTTCCATATGCGCTCGGCTCGCCTGCGGCTCACCTCGCAAAGCCACTCGCAAAGCCACTCGCAAAGCGGGCTAGTCGAGGCCGTGGCGGGGGAGGACGGCGGCCAGCGACTCCTCGAGGAGGGCCAGCCCCTCCAGCGCCGTCTCCTCCGAGATGACCAGCGGCGGGTTGATCCGGATCGACGGCGAGTAGCTCATCGCGACGAGGCCGCGCCGCAGGCACTCCTGGTAGAGGCTCTGCGTGACCTCACGCGCGACCGGCTGCCGGGTCTGCCGGTCGCGGACCAGCTCCATGCCGAGGAGCAGCCCACGGCCCCGCACCTCTCCGACGGCGCGGAAGCGATCCTTCATGGCCTCGAGCCGGGTGAGCATGACCGCCCCGACCCGGGCGGAGTTCTTGACGAGCTCCTCGCCGAGGATGATCTCGAGCGACGCCAGACCCGCCGCGGCGGCGAGGGGGTTGCCGCCGTAGCTGGACGAGCTGGCGCTCGGGTTCGACCATGGCCTGGCGCTCGTGAGCTCATCGGTGGACACCACCGCGCTCAGCGGGAAGCCTCCGCCCATGCCCTTGCCCATCGTCATGATGTCGGGTACCACGCCGTCGTGGTCGCATCCCCACAGCGTGCCGGTGCGCCCGAAGCCGGTGATCATCTCGTCGCAGACGAGGAGCGCGCCGTGGTCGCGGGCGACCGACTGGACGGCCCGCAGGAAGCCCTCGGGGGGGATCACGTTGCCGGCGGTGCCCTGCATGGGCTCGACGATGATCGCCGCGATGTCGCCGCCGGTCTGGTAGCGGATCACGTCGCGCACGTAGTCCGCGCAGGCGATCCCACATCAAGGGTACGTGAGCCGGAGCGGGCAGCGGTAGCAGTCCGCGTACGGCGTCAGGTGCTGGCCGGGCAGGAAGGGCCCGAGCTGGTGCTTGAAGTCGCTGCCCAGGAGGCCGAGCACGCCGCCCGTCTTGCCGTGGAAGCCACCCCAGAACCCGAGGACCTCGCGCTTCTTCGTCGCCGCGCGGGCCAGGCGGAGGGCCGCCTCCACCGCCTCCGCGCCGCCGGAGAAGAGCTGCACGCGGCCGAGACCGGCGGGGGTGAGACTCGTGAGGAGCTCGAGGAAGCGGGCCCGCACGTCGGTGGAGAAGCTGCCGAACGTGAGGCGCTCGACCTGGCGCTTGAGGGCGTCGACGTAGTGGGGATGGCAGTGGCCCACGCTGCCCACGGCGATCCCGGCGATGAAGTCGATGTAGGTGTTGCCGTCCTCGTCCACGAGGGTGGCCCCGCTGCCGCTGGCCATCGCGCGTTCCGCGTGGAGCGCGAACGACTGGAGGCCGGCGGCCATGTGGCGCCGCTCCTTGGCCACGATGTCCTGCGAGCGCGGACCGGGGACGCGCGGCTCGGTCATGGCCGGCGCGCGCCGCTCAGGAGCTGGGCGAGGTACGCGGCGATGGCCACGCTCGCCTCGTCGCGGTAGAGCGCGAAGCTGGGCCAGGCGTTCACGTCGAGGAGCACGAGGTCGCCGTCGGCCGTGGCGATGGCGTCACCGCCGTACACCTCGAGGCCCAGCGCGGCCGCTCCGGCACGGGCCAGCCGCGCGAGGCGCGCGGGGTCCAGGGGATGGCCCGCCACCGTCTGGTCCTTGTGATAGAACCACCGGAACCACGGCGGCCCGCCGTGGGCGCCGGCGCCCGTGCCGATCCCGTAGAACTTCACGAGGTCGCCGTCGATGTGGGGCTGCACGACGGCCCGCGCCATCCCGCGCGCGGCGAGCCCGGCCACCGCGGCGCGGAACGCCGTCTCCCCGGCCGCGAAGACGACGTCGCCCTCCTGCGTGTTGTGCACGTCGGGCCGCTTGACCCACACGGGCCCGGCGGGCGCGGCGCCCGGGGCCTCGGTGGACACGATCCGGCTCGGCACGAACGCGACGCCGCCCTCGGCGAGCTGCGCGATCATGCGCTCCCGGTACGTGTTGAGGATCGCGGCGGGGGCGTTGACCTGCCGGACGCCGGCCACCTCCCAGGCGCGGAGCTGGCTCAGGATCTCCTCGCGCTCGCACATCATGAAGATGAGCGGCGCCGGCGTCTCACCGGGCACGCGCAGCTCGTCCGGGCTCTTGAGCACCACGTCCCAGCCCTGCTCCTCGAGGTGTTTGCCGGTCAGCCGGAGGATCTCGCCGTCGTCGACCTCACGGCCGGGCGAGTGGGCCCGCTCGCGAAACACCCCCCAGCAACGGACTCGGCTCACCGGGCCTCTCCTCTCGGGTTTCATCGGGTTTTCAGTGCGGCACCGGGGAGGACGTGAATGAATGGCGAGACGTCACGCCGCGTGCACGCGGAATCGCGGTGTTGCCCGCTCGCCGACGTCAGAGTCCGCATACCTTCGCAACCTGGGGCACGAGCGACTCGGCGAGCGCCACGTCGCTCCCACGATCCACGTCGACGACGGTGGGGACGACCTCCGCGTACACCGGCTCGCCGCCGCGCGCCAGCCAGCCGAGGAAGTCGCGCAGGCGCGCCAGTCCCGGCGGCGGCTCCACGCCGCGGAGGCGCTCGGGGATCAGGTAGAGGCCGGCGGTCACGGCGTCGCCGTCTCGGCCGCCGAGCTCGGTCACGCGCCCGTCCGTGCCGAGGCGCGCCCACAGCGGACGCTCGTCGGCCACCAGCGGCGTGACGCCGAGGACCACGGCGTCGGCCGGGCGGCGGCGCGCGGCGGCGACGAACGCCGCGAACTCGTCGCGGGGGCACCAGGCGTCCACCGTCGAGACGAGCAGGGGACCGGGCCGGGCGTGCCGCAGCACGGTCAGGAAGCTCTCGAGCGACGAGGCGGTGGTCTTCACGATGAAGCGGAGGTCGAGGGCGCCGAAGCGGCCGGAAGCCCAGTCCACGCACTGCCGGTGATCGTCGTTCACGATGGCGGTGATCGAGCCGATCCCGACCGATACGAAATTACCTATCACCGACTCCAGGAGGGGGACCCCGCCGACGCTCACGAGGGGCTTGGGAACACCGAACCCATCCTCCCGGAGGCGACGGCCCTCGCCCGCCGCGATGATCCCTCCGCGCAACTGCTCGCTCACAACAGCAATTCCTCCAGGCCCTTGAGGGAATGCACGACGGGGTCGGCTGGACAGCAGGCCGCCCGGCGCTCGCCCGTCTCGGCGACCAACCAGACATGCGGCATGCCGAGTGCCCGCGCGCCGGCCATGTCACGGGGGAGCGAATCTCCCACGAACACCGCTTCGGCCGGACCGACGGCGAGAGCCTCGAGCGCCCGCCCGAAGATACGCGGGTCGGGCTTCTCCCAGCCAACGCGGGCGGAATCCATGATAGTCGAAAAAAGATCGTGGATTCCACAATCTTCACACACAGTTTCGAGGTTCCCGTAGAAGTTGGAGACGATGCCGAGCCGGTAGCGGCGGGCCAGCGCCTCGAGGAGCGGACGGTTCCGCCGGGCGACGGCGACGCTCTCGTCGACGAACGCGGTGGCGAGCCGGGCGATGAGGGCGCCGTCCTCGATGGCGAGCCCGCGGGTCAGCCCCTCCATGAGCCGGCGCGCGGTCTCCCGGAACGACACGGTGGGGCCCAGCGCGCCGACCAGGGCGTCGTCGGCGCGGTAGAAGGCGGGATCGAACCGCTCGGCGGGGATCGCGTGGCCCTCGGCGCGGAGGAGGAGCGCCACGCGCTCCTTCCAGGCGACGCCGTCGGCGTCGAGGGTGCCGCCCCAGTCCAGGAGGACGGCGCGGCAGCCGGGGAAGCGGGGGGCGCCCGTCACGCCGCCGACGAGGTGGACACGGGGTCCGCCATCGCGGGCGCAGGGTGCCGCTTCATCATGCGCAGGGCCACGGGCAGGACGACGAGCGAGGCGATCAGCGCGCACGTCGTGCCGATGGTGAGGAGGAGCCCGAGGCCGAAGATCCCGCGGTGATGCGACATCATGAGGCTGCCGAAGCCGACGATGGTGGTGACCCCGTTCAGCCCCACCGCCATCACCGTGCTCCGCGCCACCAGCGGGCCGCCGTGCTCGCGGTGTTCCATCCAGCGCATCACCACGTTGAGGCCGAACTCGAGGGACGAGCCGATGATGAGGGGCAGGCCCCACACGTTGGCGAGCGTGAACTGCAGGTCGAAGAGCCGCATGAGCCCGAACGTCCACAGGAGCCCGACGGCCAGCGGCATCAGGGCGAGCAGGCTCTCCCAGACGCGCCGGAGCATCCAGAAGGTCAGGCCGGCGACCAGGATGAACGCGTAGAGCGTGCCCTGCACGTACGCCCGCTCCATGAGGCGGATCGCCTCGTACGTGATGACGGGCGAGCCCGTGACGTCGGGGTCGACCGACCGGAGCTCGCGCACGAACTGCTCGGCGCCCGCCCGCTCCCAGATGTTGACGCGGGGCTGGAGCTGGATGAGGAACTTGCCGTTCACGCCGATGAACTTCCGGCGCAGCTCCTCGGGGATGTCGGCGAGGCTCACGGGCCGGGGATTCAGGTTGCGCTGCAGGCCGTGGAACTTCTCCATGAAGTCGCGGTAGAGCTGCGCCTGGAGGTGGGTGAGGGCCGGCTCGGCCACCTCGCGATCGGACGTTCTCGAGACGCTTCACGAGAGCGGTGGTGGTGTCGCGCAGCTGCTGGATCTCCGCGGGCAGCGCCTTGGTCGCCTCGCTCGCCGCCAGGTCGAAGCGCCGCTTGAGGTCGCGCAGCGCCTGGGTGAGCCGGTCCAGGTCCACTGGGCTCGACCGGCTGATGCGGACGGGCGCGACGAGCGGCGCGAAGCTCTTCACGATCGCGATCTTCTCCTCCTGCGCGTCGGGGATCACCCGCAGCACCGAATCCACCTCCGACACCGAGGGGAGGCGCTCGAAGGCCGCCTGCTTCTGGCGGAGCTCCTCGAGCGTGTCCGCGGAGGCGAGGCCGTTGAAGCCCGAACGCCCGCTGTTGGCGAGGATGCGGCGCTCCCAGGTCACCGACTCCGTCCCCAGGACCTGGAGGTTGAGCAGGTTGTAGTCGAAGCTCACGTGGGGGAGCGCCAGCAAGGACGCCGCCGTCACCAGTCCGCTGGCGACGAGGATGGTGCGCGAGAACTGTGACAGGCGCTCGATCACCGGCACGTGCATGTGCTCGAGCTGGTGGGTGCGCGGGCGCTCCTCGCCGGTGCGGTCGGCGTGGCGGCGGTCGACGATCATGAGCACGGCGGGGAAGAGCGTCATCATCGCGAGCCACGCGAGGAGGATCGAGATGGCCGAGATGTAGCCCAGCTCCTGGATGCCGCGGAACTCCGTGGCGAGGAGGACGAAGAACGTGCCGCCCGCGGTGAGGGCGCCCAGGAGCATCCCGGGGCCGGCACGGGCTCCGGTGAGCTCGAGGGCCTCGCCCAGGCTGCGGCCGAGGAAGATCTCCTCCTCGTAGCGGAACAGGAGGTAGATCCCGTAGTCGATCCCGATCCCCATGACGATCGAGATGAACATCACGGAGAAGATGCTGAGGTGCCCGACGGTGAGCGTGATCAGGCCGATGGACCAGCCGAGGCTCACGCCGAGCACGCCCAGCATGAGCAGTGGCTTGCCGACCCGTCCGAACGCCGCGAACATCACGCCGAGCGTGAGGACGGCGGCGAGGATGGTGGCGACCTGGCTGTCGCCGAAGGCCGCCGTCATCTCGTCGTTGGACAGGACGGGGGCCCCCGTCACCCCCGCCTGGACCTGCGGAAAGACCGCGCGGAGGCGCCCCACCGCCTCGCGCACCGCCTCGATGGAGCGCTGGTCGCCCATGAAGCTGCGCTTGTCGCCCTTGGGCGACTCGACGAGGACGAACAGCAGGCTCTTGTCCTCGGACAGGAAGTATCCGGCATCGGCCTCGGGCGGCCCGTCCACCGAGAACATCGTGCCCCAGGGCGAGCGGTACGGCGTGGGCCGGTCGAGCCGCTGGGTGATCTGCTCGAGGAGGACGCTCAGGAAGCGAGTGTCGACGACCTGCCCGTCGGCCAGCCCCACGTCGAACAGGTGGGCCACGAAGCTCTGGGCGAACTCCGCGTTGATGCTCTCCACGAGCTGGGCCAGGCTCGGGTCGGAGGCGAAGTTCTCCATGAACTCCTGGTGGTCGAAGATCTTGTCGCGGATCTCGCTGAGCTTCTCCTTCGACAGGTACAGGAGCTGGCGGCCCTCGAAGCGCTTGGGGTCGATGCGGTAGTGGACCCGGTCGAACTTCACCGGCCCGGAGCGCAGCTCGTGCACGAGACGGCTCGCGTACGCCTTGGCCGCCTCGAAGGTGCGCGCCTCGACCACGACCACGATGTCCTCGAGCTCGCCGAACTCGCGCGCGTACTCCACGTAGCGGCGCACGTACCCGGCGTCCTGGGGGAGGACGTCGCGTCCGGAGGTCTTGAAGCTGAGGGCGTGGAGCGTGTAGCCGATGCCCGCGGCGGCGAGGATGACCCAGACCGCCACCGTCCACCACGGACGCCGACACGACAGCCGCACCAGTCGCTGCAAGGCTCGGCCGGTCCTGGAAATGACGATCATGGCTGGGTCGTTGGCAACTCGCCCAGTGTAGCACCCGGGCGCGGCGCCTCCGCCAAACGACGGACGAGCGCCCGCGCGACGACGGCGCGCTTACTCCGCGCCGGAGATGAAGCGCTCCAGGCGCTCGCGGGCGTCGTCGTCCGCCCACTGCTCGGGCGGCGACTTCATGAGGTAGGCGGAGGGGGCGCGCAGCGCGCCCTTGATGCCGCGATCCATCGCCATCTTGCAGCAGCGGATGGCGTCGATGACAACGCCGGCGGAGTTCGGCGAGTCCCAGACCTCGAGCTTCAGCTCCACGTTGATGGGCTGATCGCCGAAGCCGCTGCCTTCCAGGCGGATGTGGGCCCACTTGCGGTCGGCGAGCCACGGCACGTAGTCGCTCGGCCCGATGTGGATGGCGTCGTCCGCCATGTCGTGGGCGAGCTGCGAGCGCACGGCGTCGGTCTTGGAGATCTTCTTGGACTGCAGGCGCTGCCGCTCGAGCATGTTGTAGAAGTCCATGTTGCCGCCGACGTTGAGCTGGCTCGTGCGGTCCAGGCGCACGCCACGGTCCATGAACAGCCGCGTGAGCACCCGGTGCACGATGGTGGCGCCCACCTGGGACTTCACGTCGTCGCCCACGATCGGCAGCCCACGCTCCTCGAATCGCCGCCGCCAGTAGCTCTCGCGCGCGATGAAGACGGGGATGCAGTTGACCATGCCGCAGCCGGCCTCCAGCACCTGCTCCACGTACCACTTGGTGGCCATCTCGCTGCCCACGGGGAGGAAGTTCACCACCACGTCGGTCCGCGTCTCGCGCAGGATGCCCGCGATGTCCGCGGTGGTGCCCGGCGCCTTGGTGATGACCTGCGAGAGGTAGTGGCCGAGCCCGTCGTGAGTCATGCCGCGCTGGACGGTGACGCCGAGCGACGGCACCTCGGCGAAGCGCACGGTGTTGTTCGGCGCGGCGCCGATGGCCACGGACAGGTCGGCGCCCACCTTGTTGGCGTCCACGTCGAAGGCCGCGGAGAACTCGATGTCCCCCACGTGGTAGTCGCCGAGCCGCGGCCGCATCAAGCCGGGGATGAAGCCCTCATCGGGCGCCTCGCGATAGTAGTGCGTCCCCTGCACGAGCGCCGAGGCGCAGTTGCCCACTCCGATGATGGCGACGCGAACCGCTCCCACTGTGAAGCCTCCTTGATGAGTGGCGCTGCGATACGTGGCACTGCCCGCCGAACGTCTGGAGTCTATCACACGGGCCGGCCGACGCCCGGGGGGACCGCGGGACGGGCCGAGTGGAGCGCGAGGAACGCGAGGCCCACGAGCACCCACGCGATCTCCCGCAGGCGCCGGATCAGCGTGTACGAGAGGCCGACCGCGCCCCCGAGGCCGAAGGCGGCGAAGATGGCGATGTTGCCGCCCTCGAGCGCGCCCAGCGATCCCGGCACCATGAAGCTCGCGAACTTGACCGCCGCGCCGAACGACTCGATGACCACCGCGGTGAGGAGCGACACCGGGATCCCGAGCAGGTTGAGCACGATGTAGATCTCGAGGCTGCCCACCACGTAGGCGACGGCGTGGACGAGGATGGCGGAGGCGATCCGCCGCCGGCCGCGGTAGAAGCCCGCGAGGGCGCGGTCTAGCCCCTCGAGCTTTTCCTGCCGCGCCGCGCTCGGCCCCATCCCGAAGCGGGCGAGGAGACGTCCCCCGCGTCCGGCCAGCCCCTGGAGCTGCGCGACCACGAACCCGCCGACGGCCAGCACCTCGACGGCGAGCAGCACGAGCATGCTCGTCATCACCGGCGAGTGCGCGGGCGCGAGCGACGAGCCGAGGGCCAGGACCAGGCCCAGGGCGAGGAACATGCCTTGCCCGAGGACCATCGCCGTCTTGTCGACCACCACGGAGGCGAGGCCGAGCGGCAGCGGGACCCACGCGCGCAGGAGATACGCCTTCACCGGCTCGCCGCCCACCGACGCGGTCGGCGTGGTGATGTTCACGGCTTCGCCGGCGAGCCGGGCCGCCCAGAGCCGGGAGAAGGGCGCGGGCGGCGCCGCGAAGAGGAGCCGCCAGCCGAGCGTGTCCAGCGTGGTGGACAGCGCGTACGGGAAGCAGATCACCAGGACGAGCCACCACGAGAGCGCGCGCAGCGACTCCCAGACCGCGCCGGGGCCGATCTGCCAGACCATGTATCCCACCACGCCGACGCCGGCGATCAGCAGGAGGAGCCGGCCCAGCCGCATCAACGGCCGGGCCGCCGTCGGCGTCATGCGGGGTGGCCCGCCCGGCCGGCCTCCGCCCCGTGCGCCCGCCGCAGGTGCGCCAGGCACGCGAGCCAGTAGCATTGCGAACCCGTCGCCACGAGCACGGCGAGAGCGGGCAGGAGCGACGGGACGGCGCCACGCAGCGCGACGAACACGAGGAGGACGGCGTAGAAGAGGTCGCGGTTGCCCATGTGCCGGAGGGCGCCGCCCAGGCTGGGTCCCACCTCGATCTCCCGCGGGAGCTTCCGCGCGAGCAGCGCGGAGAGGGTGACGCCGCTCGCCGCGGCCACGCCCACGCCGGCCATGACGGGGCCGCCCGCGGTCACGGCCATGGCCAGCACGAGCGAGGCGTGGATGACGGTGTCCACGAGCCAGTCGAGATGCGCGCCGAGGCGGGACTCGCGGAACGTCAGGCGGGCCAGCTCGCCGTCCGAGTGGTCGACGATGCTCGCGAGCGCGTACAGGACGACGCCGGCGGCCGCGCTCGCCGCCGTGGCGTGCCACAGGGCCCAGGCCGCGGCGAGCCCGAGGGCGAGGCTCGCGAGGCTCACCTGGTTCGGCGTCACCGGCGTGCGCACGAGGAGGCTCGTGAGCGCGCGCGAGACGCGGCGGTGGAGGAAGCGGTCCACCCCGGTGTCGCCGTCGGTGCCCATCGCGCGGAAGAGCGCGTCCTCGGCCGCGCGCGCTCCACCGTCGCCGACCTCGACGGGGGCGCCCGCCGCGGGCATCGTGACGAACGCGACGCTCTCGACGTGACGGGTCAGCTCCTCGCCGACCGCTTCCCCCGCGGCGAGCCGGTCCCAGAGCTTCTGCACCGGGCCCGGCGCCACCGCGACGACCGGGGCGCCGCGGGCGGCCGTGCCCTCGAGCACCGCGCCCTCCCCCTCGCTCCCGCGCGCGAGGAGGGCGCGGAGCGTGGCGGGCGGCACCAGCGTCGAGACGGGCACGAGCAGGCACGGGGCGTCCGTGAAGACGGGGTCCGCGTCGGCGCCCGCCTCCAGCCACCGCACGGTGCGAGCCGCCGCGGGCACGCGGGCCAGCTCGGCGGCGAGCCGGCCCCGGGCGAGCTCGCGGGGGACGCCGACGGCGGTGGCGCCCGCCCGGGTTGCCGCCATCACCGCGCGGAGCGCGAGGGAGCGGCCGGCGACGGGGCGCGCGGCCAGGGCTGGGTCGGCGGCATCGGGCACGTAGACGATGGCGGCCGCCAACCCTAACAAGCCCCGCGCATCAGACACATGCCGAGCGGTGGGATTGTAGAGGCCCGTGGCGGTCACCGTATTCTGCGAGGGTCATGAGTCCCGGAGCCGCTCGATCAGGGGAAGCACGACGGTCTCGGCGCGACGGAGGTCCTCCTCGAAGTCGATCTCCGTCCACGGCAGCCCGGTCACGTCCGCCCACCCCACGGGGACCTCGGCGAGGAGCGCGTGCAGCGCGTCCTCGTACTCGTTGATGCCGCCGCTCTCCTCGATCGCGCCGGCGAGCCGTGAGAGGTACGCCGCGGCGTGAGCGTGGCTGCACTTGAAGAAGCCGACGCCCTCGCCCACGACGTCCCAGCGGGCGGGCACGACCTTCTTGCCAAGGGCGACGACCCGATCGCCCACGCCGTAGAGCTTCACCTCCTCACCGGTGTCGCTGAAGCTCCGGTCGAGGAGGAGCGCGCTCGCCGCCGGCGCCTCGAGGAGGCGGCGGAGGAGGCACGGCGGGAAGAGCACGTCGGCGTCCATCACCAGGGTGTCGCCTGCGGCCAGTGTCGCCCGCGCCGCCCAGAGCGAGAGGATCGAGCCCTTCGCGTACGCGGAGTTCTCGACGAAGCGGATCCGCATCGTGCCCCGCCGGTCGCCCGCCTCGGCGCGGACCTGGTCCTGGCAATGCCCGACGACGAGGACCGTCTCCTCGATCCGCTCGGCGGCCAGGGCCTCCAGCATGCGGTCGAGCAGCGAGCGCCCGCCCACGCGCAGCAGGCACTTGTTGGTGCCGTCGGTGAGGGGCGCGAGCCGGCGGGCCGCTCCCGCGGCCAGGATCACGGCCTTCATGGGGACTCCTCGCGCCCCGATCGGGGCCGCGCTACTGCGTCTTGGCCTTGCCGCGACCGCCCTTGTCGTCCTCCAGCTCGCCCTCGCCCTGCTTGGCCTTGAGGCGCCGCACGAGCTCGCCGTACGACGAGGTCTGGATGATCTTGTTGAACTGGGTGCGGTAGTTCGACACGAGGCTCACGCCCTCGATGCTGACGTCGTAGACCAGCCAGCGCTCGCCCCGGCGCAGGAGGCGGTAGTCGATGGGCGCCTCCGTCCCGTTCTTCGTCACGATCTTGGTGCCCACCACGGCCTGGTCGCCGTCCACGCGCTCCGTGGCGTAGACGATCTTCTCGCCCCCGTACAGCTCGATCTTGGAGACGTAGGAGCGCTCGAGGAGGTCGCTGAACAGCGCCACGAACTCCTCGCGCTCCTGATCGGTGCGGCCCTGCCAGTGGCGTCCGAGCGAGCGCTTGGCGAGCTCGGGGAAGTCGAAGAGCTCGTTGGCGATCTTGCGCACGGCCACGCGGCGCTCCGCCGCGTTGGCCTCGCCCTTCATGGCAGGGTTGTCCATCGTCTTGAGGACGCGCTCGATGGATCCCTTGAGCTGGTCGGTGGGGACCCCCGCGCCGGCGGGAACGCCGGACGAGAGGAGCAGGACGACCGCGGAGAAGGCCATCGAGATCGCGCGGATCGGACGCATGCGGCTCATTCGAACGACCTCCAGGCTCGGCGCAAAAGTGGACGACCCCGGGGCCGTCGGTGGCTGATAGTTAAGCACGGACGGCAAGGCCGTCGGGCCGCTTTCGGGTTCGACGTGAGCGGGTGGCGCCGGCGTCAGACCTTCCCGAAGATGTACTTCGACAGCAGCTCCTCGATGTCCACCGGAGGCTCGACCTCGGTCAGGCGCCCGCCGGGCGCGACCAGCTTGTCCGACCCGCCGGGGTTGATTCGCACGTAGCGCTCGCCGATCAGCCCCTTGGTCTTGATGGACGCGATCGCGTCCTCTTGCAGCTTGACGCCGGCGCGGATCGTCATCGTGACCCGTGCCTGGTACTCGGCCAGGGTGATCGCGTCGACCCGGCCCACGTCGACGCCCGCGATCTCCACGGGGGCGCCGATCTTGAGGCCGCCCGTCGTCGGGAAGTCCGCGGTGACCACGTAGCCCCGGGGGCCCAGGATGTCGAGGCGCCCGAGCTTCACCGACACCCAGCCGAGCGCGACGAGCCCGATGAGGAGGAAGACGCCGACGGCCAGGTCCAGCGTGGAACGCCTCATACAGTGGCCCCCTCGATGTCGCCGTCGACCGCTGGAAGCAGGGTGGAACGCGTCATGTCATGCCGCCTCGATGTCGACGTCACCGCTGGAAGCAGGGTGGAACGCGTCATGTCATGCCGCCTCGATGTCGACGTGACCGCTGGAAGCAGGGGGAACGCGTCATGTCATGCCGCCTCGATGTCGACGTCGACCGCTGGAAGCAGGGTGGAACGCGTCATGTCATGCCGCCTCGATGTCGACGTCGACCGCTGGAAGCAGGGGGAACGCGTCATGTCATGCCGCCTCGATGTCGACGTCGACCGCTGGAAGCAGGGGGGAACGCGTCATGTCATGCCGCCTCGATGTCGCCGTGGATGAACTGCCGCACGATGGGATTGCTGGACGACTGGATGTCGTCGGGGCGGCCGGTGGCCACGATGACCCCGTCATGGAGCATGGCCACCCGGTCGGCAATGGCAAAGATCTCCGGGATCTCGTGGCTCACCATCACCGCGGTGAACCGCGCCTTCCGGTGCAGGTCGCGGATCAGATGGTGGATGGTGTTGACGAGGATGGGATCGAGCCCGGTGGTGGGCTCGTCGAGGAAGACGATGCCGGGCTCGGTGACGAGCGCGCGCGCGATGGCCACCCGCTTCCGCATCCCGCCCGAGATCTCCGCCGGGTTCTTGTGCCCCACCCCGCCGAGCCCCACCTGTTCCAGGCGCTCCTCGACGCGGGCCCGGACATCCGCGGCGGGCAGGTTGGTCTTCTCGCGCAGAGGGAACGCCACGTTGTCGAACACGGTCATCGAATCGAAGAGGGCACCGCCCTGGAACACGACGCCGTACCGCTCGCGGATGCGGTCGAGGGCGGCGCCGCGGAGCGTGGTGATGTCGGTGCCGTCCACGATCACCTGGCCCGCGTCGGGACGCAGCAGCCCGATCAGGTGCTTGAGGAGCACCGACTTGCCGCCGCCACTGCGCCCGATGACGACCATGACCTCGCCCGCCGGGACCTCGAGGTCCACCCCGCGGAGCACGGGCTGGGTCCCGAAGGACTTGCGGAGGCCCTCGACGCGGATCACGGCAGCACCGAGCCGAGAAAGTAGTCCCAGACGAGCACGAGCACGGAGGAGAGGACCACCGCCTCGGTGGTGGCGTGCGCGACGCCCTCGGCGCCATGGCCGCAGTGGAACCCCTTGTAGGTGCAGACCCAGGTCATGATGAGCCCGAAGCACAGGGACTTCCAGAAGCCGGTCAGGATGTCGGCCAGGCCGACGAAGCTCTGCATCTCGCCGAAGTAGGTGCCGCTCGACAGGCCGAGGAGCTCGACGCCCACGAGGTAGCCGCCGCCGATGCCGACGGCGTCGAAGATCGCCGTCATGAGGGGGAAGGTGATGAGCCCCGCGGCGAGCGCGGGCGCGGTGAGGTAGCGCATCGGGCTGAGGGCCATCACGGTGAGGGCATCGATCTGCTCGGAGATACGCATGATGCCGATCTCCGCGGTGAGGGCGGAGCCGGCGCGTCCGGTGACGATGAGGGCGCACAGCACCGGGCCCAGCTCGCGGATGAGGGCAAGGGCCACCGCGGGACCGAGGAAGGCGTCGGAGCCGAAGCGCGAGAGCACGAGGAAGACCTGCAGCGCGAGCACCATGCCGGTGAAGGTGCCGGTGAGGACGATGAGGATGAGCGAGCGGTAGCCCACGAAGTGGATCCGCTCGAGGATCCGGCCGACCTTCACGGGCGGCATGACCATGAGAGTCAGCGCCCCTCGCGAGGAAGAGACCGAACCTGCCGAGGGCCTCGACGGCGTCGAGGCCGGCACGGCCCACCGCCTCCACGCCCCGAAGCGGCAGCGAGGGCGCGGGTCCGGGCGCCTCGGAACCCCTTGCGTCCACCTAATGAGCCCCGCGCATCAGACTAATGCCGAGCGGTGGGACTAAAGAGGTCCGTGGCGGTTCCCGCATTCTGCGAGGGTCATCAGCGGGGGGCGCTCCGGGCGCTCCGGTACACGCCGAGAGCCCAGAGCGGGAAGTACTTGGCGTAGAGGTGGTACTTCAGGTAGAAGACGCGCGGGAATCCAGTGCCGTTCCAGAGGGGATCGTCCCAGGACCCGTCCGCGGTCTGGGCCTCGATCAGGTAACGGATCCCGCGCTCCACCGCGCGACCCTCGGTCCGGCCCGCCGCGAAGAGGCCCAGGAGGGCCCACGCGGTCTGGCTCGGGATCGAGTTGCCGCGCCCGGCCAGGCTCGCGTCGTCGTAGGAGGCGAGCGTCTCGCCCCAGCCCCCGTCGTCGTTCTGCTTCGACTCGAGCCAGCTCACCGCCCGCCGGACGTAGGGGTCCGAAAGGTCCTCGCCGATGGCGGCGAGGCCGCGGAGCACCGACCACGTCCCGTAGATGTAGTTGACGCCCCAGCGGCCGTACCACGGCCCGTCCTCGCCCTGCGTGCTCCGGATGAACGGGAGCGCGCGGCGCGCCGCCGGATGGTCGGGCCCGTGGCCGAGGGTGCCGAGGAGCTCGAGGCCGCGTCCGGTGAGGTCCTCCGTGGACGGGTCGAGGAGCGCGCCGTGGTCGGCGAACGGGATGTTGTTGAAGACCAGGCGCGAGTTGTCGGCGTCGAAGGAGGCCCAGCCGCCGTCCGATCCCTGCATGCCCAGGAACCACGCGAGGCCGCGGTCCAGCGCGCGCCGGCGGCGCTCGGCGTCGAGGCCGTCGATCTTGCAGAGCGCCATCATCACCATGGCCGAGTCGTCGAGGTCCGGGTAGAAGTCGTTGTGGTACTGGAACGGCCAGCCCCCCGGGGGCACGTGCGGGCGCTTGGTCTGCCAGTCCCCCGGCACCGTGACCTGCTTGTCGATCATCCACTCGCCCGAGCGCACCAGCGCGGGATGATCGGGCGGGAGCCCCGACTCGATGAGCGCGTTGGCGGCGAGCGCGGTGTCCCATACCGGAGACACGCACGGCGTGTAGTGGAGCGATGTCGCCGTCTCGACCCCGAGGTTCTCGATCTCCTTGATCTGGCCGCGGATGAGCGGGTGGTCGTCCGCGTAGCCGAGCGCGCGGAGGGCGAGGACGGCGTTGGTCATGGCGGGGAAGATCCCGCCGAGGCCGCCGGGCACGGCCAGGCGCTCCTCGATCCAGCTCCGCGCCGCGTCGACGGCACGCCGGCGGAGCGGCCGCGGGCCGATCCGCTCCCAGCCCTTCAGGCAGTCGTCGACGCCGATGAAGAAGTTCTTCCAGAGGAACGTCTTCGGCGAGAACGGGCGCGGCACGCGATGGAACCGGAGGCTCGCGCGCTCCCGCGGCACCGGCCACAGCTCCTCCACCCCGCGTCCCTCGGGCGGCCGCTGCACGGGCTTGGCGTCCATCAGGATCAGCAACGGCACGATCACCGTGCGCGACCAGTACGAGACCTCGAGCAGGTTGAAGTACGACCACCGCGGCAGGAGCATGATCTCCACCGGCATCGCCGGGACGCCTGCCCAGTCGTACTCGCCGAAGAGCGCGAGGAGGATCTTCGTGAACACGTCGGACGCGACGGGCCCGCCGCGCTCGTGGATCAGCGCGCGCGCCGCGACCATCGCGGGGTCCTCTGGCGGCACGCCGGCCACCCGCATCGCGAAGTAGGCCTTGATGGTGGCGGAGAGATTGGCCGGCCCGCCCTCGTACAGGTTGAAGCCGCCGTCGGGGAGCTGCTGCCGCCGGAAGTAGTCGACCATCTTCTGCTCGCGCTCGCGATCCACGCGGTCGATGAGGTGGCAGAAGAGGAGGTACTCGCTGGTGATCGTGCTGTTGGCCTCCGCCTCGCCCACCCAGTGGCCGTCGGGCGCCTGGAGGCTCAGGAGAGCGTCCCGGGCGCCCTCGATGGCGCGGTCCAGGGCGCGCGCGGTGGTCGCGGGGTCGCGCAGGACGTCGGAAACGCTCAATCGTTCCGGAAACATCGCCACATACTACCCAAAGCGCCGCGGGCGAAGCAACCGCTCGGTGCCGGGCCAGCGGTGCGATGCCTCGGACATGGGTGCAGACCGTACCGTTGAAAACGCGGTGCCGGTCCGGTACCGTGACGCTCCGGAACGCCCGACCGGGCCGTCCGGCGCGCCCGGGTCGGGATCCGGCGCCATGCACTCCTTCTTCGACCTGCTCTGGGGTACCCTCGTGCTGCGGCCGTACGTCTTCGGCTTCCTCGCCGCGTACCTGGCGCTGGCCGTGCGGGATCTCGGGACGCGCGGGGCCGGCCTCTTCCTGGGCTGGGGCTTCGCCGTCGCCTTCGTGGCCGAGTACGCGTCCACGCGCATCGGCGTCCCGTTCGGGCTCTACCACTACACGGAGGCCACGCGGGGCGTGGAGCTCTACCTGGCCAACGTCCCGTTCTTCGACTCGCTCTCGTTTCCGTTCCTGGCCTATGCCGCGTGGTGCGCGGCGCGGTGGGCCCTCGGCGAGAGCCGCACGCTCCGGGCGGTGGGCACGGCCGGCGTGCTCATGATGCTGCTCGACGTGGTGATCGATCCCGTCGCCGTGCGCGGGGCGCGCTGGTTCCTCGGCCACATCTTCTATTACCCGGCCGGCGGCGTGTACTTCGGCGTGCCGCTGTCGAACTTCGCGGGCTGGGCGATCGTCGGCTGGGCGATCGTCGGCGGCTATCTGGCTCTCGCCGGCGCGCGGCGCGCCCCGCGCGCCGCGCCCGGCCTGGGCGTGCTGCTCTACTACGCGATCCTCGCGTTCAACCTTGCGGTGACGGCCTGGATCGGCGAGATCGCGCTGCTCGCGGTGGGAATCCTGCTGCATGTCCTCGTGTTTCTGGTACTCTGGGGCATCAGTTCGGGGCCGGGAAGAGCGGCGACGACCGTCCGTCCTGCCCCGTGAGACGCGCGATTGACGTGGAGCACCAACAGGCGTCCGGGCGGGGAGGAGCGTCGGTCAGGGCATGAGCGTGCCGGTGTCGCAGATGTTCACGGTGGCGAGCTACGTGCTCCGGCAGCGGCTCGCCGGGCGGAAGCGCTACCCCCTCGTCCTCATGCTCGAGCCCCTCTTCCGCTGCAACCTCGCGTGCGCGGGCTGCGGGAAGATCCAGTACCCGGCCCAGATCCTCAAGAAGCACCTCACGGTGGAGCAGTGCCTGGCCGCGGTGGACGAGTGCGGGGCGCCCATGGTGAGCATCCCGGGCGGCGAGCCCCTGATGTACCCGGACATCGACCGCCTCGTGGCCGAGCTGGCGCGCAAGCGCAAGTACATCTACCTCTGCACCAACGCGATCCTGCTCCGCGAGAAGCTCGACCTGTTCACGCCGTCCCGGTACCTGTCCTTCAGCGTGCACATGGACGGCCTGCGCGAGGACCACGACGAGGCGGTGTGCCGCGACGGCGTCTACGACCAGGCCGTCGACGCCATCCGCGAGGCGGTGCGCCGCGGCTTTCGCGTCACCACCAACACCACGGTCTTCGACGGCGCCTCGCCGCTCCGGATGCGCGAGTTCTTCGACGAGATGATGCGCCTCGGCGTGGAAGGCATGATGATCTCGCCCGGCTACAGCTACTCGAAGGCGCCCGACCAGGAGCACTTCCTGCGACGCGCCAAGACCGCGCGCCTCTTCACCGAGATGCTCTCCCGGCCCGGGCGCGGGTGGCGCTTCAACCAGTCGCCGATCTTCCTCCGCTTCCTCATGGGCAAGCACGACTTCGAGTGCACGCCGTGGGGGAACCCCACGTTCAACATGTTCGGCTGGCAGCGCCCCTGCTACCTCCTCCAGGACGGCTACGCCGCCACCTTCGCGGAGCTGATGGAGACCACGGCCTGGGAGCAGTACGGGCGGAAGAGCGGCAACGAGAAGTGCCAGGACTGCATGGTGCACTGCGGCTTCGAGCCGACGTCGGTGAACCACACGTTCGGGTCGCTCCGCGGGTTCGCGGAGACGGTGTCGGTCACGCTGACCGGCCGGCTGTGAGAGTCGCCGCGGTGGATCCGTCGGTCCGGTGAACACTCCCACGAGCGATCCGGAGTAGCCACCGATGTCGCGGCACGGCTGGGACCCGGAGATCGGGCCGTCCCTCACGCTGGAAGAGGTCATCGAGCACGCCTTCGACTACCGGGGCAACACGACGATCATCACGCGCGCCGGGGCGGAGATCGTCGGCTACATCTTCAACCGGAATGCCGGCGTCCCCGAGCCATTTCTGGAGTACTTCGACGAGGCCGGTGAGGGGCCTTTCACTCTCCGCTACGCCAACGTCGCCACGATCAGGTTCACGGGGCGGGACACCGCGGCCGGGCAGTCGTGGAAGGCCTGGGTGGAGCGCCGGGATCGTGAGCGGGCCGCGGGCCGTGGATCCACACCGGATCAGCCTGCTCATCCTGACGGCGGTTGAGCTCGAGGCGGCCACGCTCGCCCGCCACCTGGAACTCTCCGTCCTTCCCGGCCTGCCGTTCCGCGGCTTCGGCCGCGGCCACGTCCGGATGGCTTCCATCGGACCCGGCGCCGGCCGTCTCGCCGAGCGCTGGCCCATCCTCCTCGACGGGCTCGACTATCCCCTGGTCGTGTCGGCCGGCCTCTGCGGCGGGCTCGATCCCGCCCTGAGCACGGGCGACGTCGTCGTTCCCGACCAGGTGCTCTCGCCGGGGGGCGACCGCTTCGATCGCGACCTCGCCCTGGCCGGCGGCGGCGCGCCCGCGTCGCGCGGCCGCCTCGTGACGGTACGCCAGGTGGTGGAGACGCCAGCCGACAAGGCCGCGCTCCGCGCCCGCACCGGCGGGGTCGCCGTGGACATGGAGTCGGCCGACATCGCCGATGCGGCCACACGCGCGCGCCTGCCGTGGACGGTGGTGCGCGGCGTCTCGGACGCGGCGGGCGACACGGTGCCGCGCGCGCTGCTCGGCCTGATGGGGCCCGACGGCCGGCTGCGGCTCGCGCATCCCGGCGTGCTCCGGCTCGGGTGGCCGCAGAACCTCCGGCGCGCGCTCGGCCTCGCGCGCGGCACGCGGCTGGCGCTCTCGCGGGTCGGGCGCGTCCTCGCCGAGCTGGCCGTCCAGCCCGCATCATCCGCGATGGAAGCGGACCCTGAACAGCGTGTACGGCCGGTGAACCCGTTCATGAGTGGCCCCGCATAGCGCCATGGACGTGCTCGTCACCGGCGGCACCGGTTTCGTGGGCGCGAACCTGGTCCGGGAGCTGCTCGGCGACGGCGACCGCGTCCGCGTGCTCGCCCGCGCCGGCGGCGACCGGCGCGCCCTCGTCGGGTGCGCGGTGGACTTCGCGGAGGGCGATCTGATCGACCGCGACGCGGTGCGCGCCGCCGTGGCGGGGGCGCGCCGGGTGTACCACGTGGCCGCCGACTACCGGCTCTGGGCGCGCGATCCGAGCGAGCTCTACCGGACGAACGTCGACGGCACCCGCAACGTGATCGAGGCCGCGGTCGCGGCGAAGGTGGAGCGCATCGTCTACACCTCGACGGTGGGCGCCCTCGGCATCCCCAAGGACGGCTCGGTGGGCGACGAGGACACGCCGGTGTCCCTCGCCGACATGGTGGGCCCGTACAAGGCGTCGAAGTTCATGGCCGAGCAGGTGGCGCGCGAGTGGGCGGCCCGCGGCGCGCCGGTGGTGATCGTGAACCCGTCGGCGCCCATCGGCCCGTGGGACGTGAAGCCCACGCCCACCGGCAAGATGATCGTGGACTTCCTCAAGGGCCGGATGGTGGCCACGGTGGACACCGGGCTGAACGTGGTCCACGTCCGCGACGTGGCGCGGGGCCACATCCTGGCCGCCGAGCGGGGCCGGGTCGGCGAGCGCTACGTCCTCGGCCACGAGAACCTGTCGCTGCTCGAGATCTTCCGCGCGCTCTCGCGCCTCACCGGCGTCCGGGCTCCGCGCTTCCGCGTGCCCTACGCGGTGGCGTGGATGGGGGCGGCGGCCATGGAAGGGATGGCGCGGGTCACGGGCGGCGCGCCCGCCGTGCCCCTGACCGCGGTCCGCATGGCGAAAAAGCGCATGTACTTCAGCGCGGCCCGCGCGGTGCGCGAGCTCGGCATGCCCCAGACCCCGGTGGACCAGGCGCTGGGCGACGCCGTGGACTGGTTCGCGGCGCACGGCTACGTGACCCGGGGGCGGACGGCGTGAACGCCGGGCAGTTCGTCGCGCGGCTCACGCGCAAGAGCCGGTCGAACTTCTTCTACGCCTTCCTGCTCCTTCCCCGCGCCCAGCGCGAGGCGATCTTCGCCGTGTACGCCTTCTGCCGGATCGTGGACGACATCGTCGACGCCGCCGCCGATCGCGCCACCCCGCGCCACGAGCTGGCCCGCTGGCGCGACGAGATCGCCCACGTGTTCGAGGGACAGCCCGAGCACCCGGTGGCCCAGCGGCTGCAGGAGGCGGTGGGCCGCTTCCCGATCCCGCGCGCCGCGCTCCTCGACATCATCGCGGGCGTCGAGATGGACCTGGAGCGCTCCGCGTACGACACCTTCGAGGCGCTCTACCCGTACTGCTATCGCGTGGCCTCGGCGGTGGGCCTCTGCACCATCGAGATCTTCGGCTACACGGACCGGCGCTCGCGCGACTACGCGGTGGACCTGGGCGTGGCGCTCCAGCTCACGAACATCCTGCGCGATGTGCAGGCGGACGCGCGGATGGGCCGCGTGTACCTGCCCCAGGAGGACCTGCGGCGTTTCGGCGTCACCGCCACCGACCTGTACGAGGGGCGCTACTGCCCGGAGTTCGTCGCCCTCATGGGCTTCGAGGCATCCCGGGCGCGCGACTACTACGCGCGCGCGTGGCGGGCGCTCCCCGCCGTGGACCGCCGGCGCCTCTTCGCGGCGGAGATCATGGGGCGCACGTACTGGACCTTGCTCCAGGCCATCGAGGCGCGCCGGTTCCAGGTGTTCGGCGAGCGCGTGCGGGTGCCGACGTGGCGGCGCATCGGGATCGCGCTGGGAACGTGGGTGGGGGCGCGCGTGCCCCGGCGGGCGGTGTGAAGGCGGCGGTCCACGTCGGCGCGGGCCGCATCGAGCTGCGCGACTGGCCGGCCCCGGCGCCGGGGCCGGGCGAGATCCTCCTCCGGCTCCGCGGTTGCGGCCTCTGCGGCTCGGACATCGCCAAGCTCACGCCCGGCGCGGCCGGTCCACCCGCGGTGCTGGGCCACGAGGTCGTCGGCGACGTGGTCGAGGCCGGCGCGGGCGTCGCCGGCTTCGGCGCCGGCCAGCGCGTGGTCGTGGCGCATCACGTCCCGTGCTTTCAGTGCCACTACTGCCGGCGCGGCAGCGCCTCCATGTGCCGGACGTTCAAGCGCGTGAACCTCGACCCGGGGGGCTTCGCCGAGCTGGTCCGCGTGCCCGCGCCGAACGTGGTCCACGCCGCCTTCGCGCTTGCACCCGAGATGAGCGACGAGGTGGCGTCCTTCACCGAGCCCTTGGCGTGCTGCCTGCGCGCGGTGGCACGGGCGCGCCTGGGCGCCGGAGACACCGCGCTGGTGGTGGGACTCGGCTCCGTCGGCTGCCTCATGGCGCAGGCCGCCGAGACCGTGGGGGCGCGCGTCCTGGGGTTCGACCTCGTGGACGCGCGCCGCCGGCTCGCGCGCGGCTTCGGCACGGAGGCGCCGGACGACGAGACCGGCCTCGACCAGGCGGTGGCCGCGGCCACCGATGGGCGCGGCGCCAACGTCGTGCTGCTGACCGCCGGAGGCGCCTCGGCCCTCGCCTGGGCCGAGCGGCGCGTGCGCGACGGGGGCGCCATCCACTGCTTCGCGGGCGGGGACGGTGACGCCCTGCCGCTGCCGCTCGACCGCCTCTATCGCCGGGAGCTGACCGTCACGGCCACGTACTCCTCGTCGCCCGCCGACCTCGCGCTGGCCTTCGCGCTCCTCGCGCGCGGCGCCGTGCGGGTGGACGGGCTCATCACGCATCGGCTCCCGCTGGGGCGCCTCGCCGAAGGGGTGGACCTCATGCGGCGCCGAGAGGCGGTCAAGGTGTACGTCACGCCGTGACCGGGCTGCCGCGGCGCATGCGCGCCCAGGTCTTCCACGGCCCGGGCGACCTGCGGCTCGAGACGCCGGTCGTCCCCACGCCCGGCCCCGGCGAGGTCGTGCTCAAGGTGGAGGCGGCGCTCACCTGCGGCACCAACGTCAAGACGCTGCGCCGCGGCCACCCCGTGATGATCCCGGTGGTGCCCACCGTCTTCGGTCACGAGTTCGCCGGCGTCGTCGTGGCGACGGGCGCCGGTGTCGGGAGCCTCCGCGAGGGCGACCGCGTGGCCGCGGCCAACTCGGCGCCCTGCGGGGCCTGTCCGCTGTGCCGGGTGGGCCGACCCAACCTGTGCGAGGACCTCCTGTTCGTGAACGGGGCGTACGGCGAGTACATCGCGCTCCCGGCCCGCCTGGTGCGGACCAACGTCGTGCCCATCGGTCCCACGCTGCCCGCGTTCCGCGCGGCCTTCGCCGAGCCGCTCGCCTGCGCGATCCTGGGCGTGGAGCGCGCGCGCGTCGAGCCCGGCATGACCGTCGGCGTGATCGGCCACGGCCCGCTCGGGTGCCTGCTCGCCATGGTGGCGGCGGCCCGGAAGGCCCGCGTGCTCCTGGTGGGCAAGGCGGGCTGGCGTCTCGACCGGGTCCGCGCCTCCGGGATCGCCGAATGCGTGGACGCCGGCGCCGGGCCGGATGCGGGCCAGGCGCTCCGCGATCTCACGGGAGGCCGGGGACCCGACGTGACGGTGGACGCCACCGGGCGCCCCGAGGTCTGGGAGCAGGCCATCGCCGCCGTCGGGCGGGGGGGCACCGTTCTCTTCTTCGGGGGCTGCGCGCCCGGAACCGCGATCACGGTGGATACGCGCCGGGCTCACTACGAGGAGCTGTCGCTGGTGGGATCGTTCCACCACAGCCCGGAGACGATTCGTCGCGCCCTGGACCTGCTCGAGGCGCAGACGCTCGTCCCCGACGCGCTGATCACCCAGCGGATGTCGCTGGACGAGGTGCCGCAGGCCCTGTCCCTGATGGCCGCGGGCCAGGCCCTCAAGGTGCTGATCGATCCGGCGCGGGGCGGTGAGGGCACCCGGTGACAGTCCCTCCGGCCTCCGCTATACTGAGCCCCGCGTCCAGCGAGGAGACCATGGCCACTCACCACTTGCAGGAGATCGTGCTGGCGGGCCCGCGCGGGTTCTGCGCGGGCGTCGATCGGGCCATCGACATCGTGGAGCTGGCCCTCGAGGTGTGCCCGCCGCCCGTGTACGTGCGCAAGGAGATCGTCCACAACCGTCACGTCGTCGAGGCCCTGCGCGAGAAGGGCGCCCACTTCGTGGACGAGCTCGACGAGGTGCCCGACGACGCCACCGTGATCTTCAGCGCGCACGGCGTGTCGCCGGCCATCCGGGCCGACGCCGAGCGGCGCGGCCTGCGCGTCATCGACGCCACGTGCCCGCTCGTGACCAAGGTCCACCTCGAGGCGGTCCGCTACGCGCGCGAGGGCTACTCGATCATCCTCGTCGGCCACGCCGACCATGACGAGGTCGTGGGCACGATGGGCGAGGCGCCGGAGCGGATGTTCGTGATCGCCCAGCCCGAGGACGTCGACCACCTCCAGGTGCCGGATCCGGAGAAGGTCGCCTACCTCACGCAGACCACCCTCTCCGTGGACGACACGCGGGACTGCATCGCCGCCCTCCGCCGCCGCTTCCCGAGGATCGTGGGACCGGCCAAGGACGACATCTGCTACGCCACGCAGAACCGCCAGGCCGCGGCCAAGACGGTGGCCGCGGAGGTGGACCTGCTCCTGGTCATCGGCGCGGCCAACAGCTCCAACGCGAACCGCCTCGTCGAGGTGTCGCGCGTCATGGGGACGCCCTCGTACCTGATCGCGGACCGCAGCGACATCAGGCCGGAGTGGCTCGACGGGACGCGCCGCGTGGGCGTCACCGCGGGCGCGTCCACGCCGGAGCGTCTCGTGACCGAGGTGGTCGAGGCGCTGTCGAGCCGTCACGCGGTGAAGGTGCAGGAGGTGCACGTCGTGGAGGAGGACGTGCGCTTCGGCCTGCCGCGCGAGCTCGAGGACATCGCCCGGCAGAGCGGCCGGCGGCTGCCCGTCCGCGTCAGCGGGGGCGCCGAGGGGTAACGCTCCACCGCTTCGAACCGTCTTCCTCCGTCGGACACTCCATTCGCAGCGGCATCGGGGAGGCAGGCATGGCTCTCGATATCGGCAAGATCCGCAACGTCGCGTTCGTCGGGCACGGGGGCGTCGGCAAGACCTCGATGGTCGAGGCGATCCTGTTCGCCTCCGGCGCCATCTCGCGCCTGGGCCGGGCCGACGACGGCACCACCACCACCGACTTCGACCCCGACGAGGTCAAGCGGAAGATCTCGCTGAACACCGCGGTGGCCTTCTGCGACTACAAGGGGCACCGCTTCAACCTGATCGACACTCCCGGATACGGCGACTTCGTCGCGGACGCGCGGGCGGGTCTCCGGGTGGCCGACGCGGCGGTGATCATGGTGGACGCGGTGGCCGGCGTGCAGGTCCAGACCGAGAAGGTGTGGAAGTACGCGGGTGAGTACGCGCTGCCGCGCGTGATCGTGATCAGCCGGCTCGACCGGGAGCGCGCCGACTTCTTCCGCACGCTCGAGTCCGTCGGCAAGCGCCTCAAGGGTCGCCTGTGCCCGCTCCAGGTGCCGGTGGGGTCCGAGTCCGGGTTCACCGGTGTCGTCGACCTCATCACGATGAAGGCGCTCGTGACCGCGGACGGGAAGGTCAAGGAGACGGACATCCCGGGCGACGTGACCGACGTGGCCAAGTCGTGGCGCGACAAGCTCGTGGAGACGGTGGCGGAGACCGACGACGACCTCCTCGCCAAGTACCTGGAGGAGGGCGCGATCGGGGAGCCGGAGATGCTGGAGGCGCTCAAGCGGGCGGTGGCCAGCGGCGATCTGGTGCCCGTGCTCGCCGCTTCGGCCGCGCGCAGCATCGGCATCGCCCCGCTGCTGGACCTCGCGATCAAGGAGCTGCCGTCGCCCGCCGACCGGCCCGAGGTCGAGGCCGTGAACGTCAAGACCAAGGGGGCGGTGAAGCTCGGCGCCGACCCCAAGGCTCCGCTCTCCGCGCTGGTGTTCAAGACGGTGTCCGATCCCCACGTGGGCAAGCTCACGATCTTCCGCGTGTACTCCGGCACGCTCCACGCCGACGGGCACGCCTACAACTCCACCCGGCAGGCCCGCGAGCGGGTGGGGCACATCGGCTGGCTCCAGGGCAAGACGCAGAAGCCGGTGGAGACGCTCGGGCCCGGCGAGATCGGCGTGGTGGCCAAGCTGAAGGACAGCCTCACCGGCGACACGCTCTGCGAGGAGGGCCACCCGCTCCTCCTGTCCGGCATCGTGTTCCCCGAGCCGGCGATCTCGTTCGCGATCCAGCCGAAGACGCGGGGCGACGAGGACAAGATCTCCACGGCGCTCCATCGGATGACCGAGGAAGACCCGACGCTGCACCACCACTACGATCCGGAGACCAAGCAGCTCCTGGTCTCGGGCGTCGGGCAGCTCCACGTCGAGGTGGTGGTCGAGCGAATGAAGCGCAAGTACAACGTCGACGTGCAGGTGCTGCCGCCCCGCATCCCGTACAAGGAGACGGTCAAGGGCCGCTCCGAGGTGCAGGGCAAGTACAAGAAGCAGACGGGCGGGCGCGGCCAGTACGGCGACACGTGGCTCGCGCGTCGAGCCGCTCCAGCGCGGCGCCGGCTTCGAGTTCGTCGACGATATCTTCGGGGGCGCGATCCCGCGCAACTTCATCCCGTCGGTCGAGAAGGGCGTCCGCGACTGCATGAAGCGCGGGATCATGGCCGGCTACCCGGTGGTGGACCTCAAGGTCACGCTCTACGACGGCTCCTACCACGACGTGGACTCCTCCGACATGGCATTCCAGATCGCCGCGTCGATGGGCCTGCAAAAGGGCTTCATGGAGGCCCACCCGATCCTCCTCGAGCCGGTCATGCACGTCGAGGTGACGGCCCCCTCCGACCACGCGGGCGACGTGATCGGCGACCTCAACGGCCGCCGCGGGCGGATCGTGGGCATGGAGCCCGACGGCGAGGTCGTCAACGTCCGCGCGCAGGCGCCGATGAGCGAGATGCTCACGTACGAGTCGACCCTCCGCTCGATGACGGGCGGTCGCGGCGGGTACTCGATGGAGTTCTCACACTACGAGGAGCTGCCCGCGCACCTCGCCGAGAAGGTCGTCGCCGCCGTGAACAAGGAAAAGGCCGAAAAGCACTGATGTGAGCTTCGTCAGCCACGTCGAGTGCACGGTCTGCGGGGAGCGGCACGAGGCGGGGCAGCTCCTCACCGTGTGTCGGGCGTGCGGTCAGATGCTGGCCGTGCGGTACGACCTGGCGCGCGTGGCCGCTGCCGTCACCAAGCCGGATCTTCGCGAGCGCCCGCCGGGGATGTACCGGTTCCGTGAGCTGACGCCGCTCGCGGCCGCCGAGGAGCCGGTCACGCTCGGCGAGGGCGGGACGCCGCTCCTCGCGCTGCCCCGCCTGGCCGCGCACCTGGGCCTCCGCGACGTGTGGGCGAAGGACGAGGGGCAGAATCCCACCGGCTCGTTCAAGGCGCGCGGTCTCGGGATGGCCATCACCAAGGCGCGCGGCCTCGGCGTGAAGGGCCTCATGATCCCGTCCGCGGGCAACGCGGGCGGCGCCGCCGCGGTGTACGGCGCGCGCGCCGGCGTCCCGGTGGCGGTGGTGGTGCCGAGGAAGACGCCGGCGGCGGCCATCGCCGAGGCGCAGCTCGCCGGCGCCCACGTCTTCACCATCGACGGGTCCATCGGCACCGCGGGCCGCGCGGTGGCCCAGGTGGCCCCCCGCCTCGGCTGGTTCGACCTCGCGACGCTCAAGGAGCCCTACCGCCTCGAGGGCAAGAAGACCATGGGGCTCGAGCTGGCCGAGCAGCTCGGCTGGGACACGCCCGACCTGCTCCTCTATCCCACCGGCGGCGGCACCGGGCTCGTCGGGATCTGGAAGGCGTACGAGGAGCTGGCCGCCATGGGCTGGATCAAGGCCCGCCAGCCGCGCTTCGTGGCCGTGCAGGCCGAGGGCTGCGCGCCCGTCGTCCGCGCCTTCCGCGACAACGCCGAGACCACGACGGTGTGGGACGACCCCGTGACCGATGCGCCGGGCCTCCTCGTGCCGGGCCCGTTCGCGGGACGCCAGATGCTGCGGATCCTGCGCGAGACGGGCGGCCACGGCCGGGCGGTGAGCGAGCAGGAGATCGCCGACGCGCAGCGGCTGCTCGCGCGCCTGGAAGGCATCTGGACGTGCCCCGAAGCGGCGGCGGCCCTCGCCGCGCTCCTCCAGCTCCGCGACGCGCACGAGGTGACGGCCGACACCCGCATCGTGATGGTGCTGACGGGCGCGGGCATCAAGTACACGCCGCCGTCCTCCGCCGCGCCCGTCCACCTGGATGGCGATGTGCTCGCGCAGGTGGAGCGAGCCATCGGCGCGCGCGACCGCTGACCCCTCCGCGGCTCGATCGCTCGCCCCGCTCCCGTCCGGGTTTTTCGGTGTGCGACCATGCCGTCTTGCACTACCATCGGGGGCGGCGTGGGCCGGACCATCCCGCGGAGGCAGGGCCTCCTGGAGCTGTTCGCGCGGTTTGCCTGACCGCGATCATGTCGAAGGAGAACGGACGATGGCGAAGCTGACCCGGAGACGGTTTCTCGGCGCCTCGGGTTCCGGTCTGGCGTGGGGACTCGCGGGGACCGCGCTGGCCGGCGGGCTGGCGGGCTGCGCCACCTCCTTCAAGGGTGACTTCGCGCCCAAGGCGGGCCGGCGCGTCGTCGTCGTCGGTGGCGGCTGGGGCGGAGCCACCGCGGCGAAGTACCTGCGCCAGGCCGATCCCGGCATCGAGGTCTATCTGCTCGAGCCGAATACCCAGTTCGTGTCGTGTCCCTTCTCAACCTCGTCCTGAGCGGCGTCCGCACCATCGAGAGCATCACGTTCGGCTACGACGGCCTGCGCCGGACCGGCGTCAAGGTGCTGCACGAGAGCGCGGCCGCCATCGAGCCCGACCGGAAGCGCGTGCGAGTCGGCGAGGGCTACCTCGAGTACGACCGCCTCATCGTGTCGCCCGGCGTGGAGTTCCAGTGGGGAGAGGTGCAGGGGCTGGCCGAGAACCAGGACAAGGTGCTCCACGCCTGGAAGGCCGGGCCGCAGACGGTACAGCTCGCGGCCCAGCTCGCCGCCATCCCCGACGGCGGCGTGTTCGTGCTCACGATCCCGCCCGTGGCCTACCGCTGCCCGCCCGGCCCGTACGAGCGCGCGAGCCAGGTCGCGTGGTACCTGAAGACGAAGAAGCCCCGCGCGAAGCTCATCGTGCTGGACGCCAACCAGAACATCGTGTCGAAGGCCGGCCTCTTCCGCGAGGCCTGGAAGGCGTATCCGAACCTCGACTACCGCGCGTCGTCGCGCGTGGTCGCGGTGGATCCCGGCGCGCGCGAGGTGCGGACGGAGTTCGACCGCGTGAAGTACGACGTGCTCAACCTGATCCCGCCCCAGCGCGCCGGCGCCATCGCCGTGCAGGCGGACCTGGTCGGCGCCGACAAGCGCTGGTGCGAGGTCGACCACGTCACCTATGAGTCGGTGAAGCACACGGGCGTCCACGTCATCGGCGACGCGACGACGGGGCTCCCCGTCCCGAAGTCCGGCAACGTCGCCAATGCCATGGGGAAGATCTGCGCGGTGGCGGTGGCGAGCCTGCTCGTGGGCAAGCCGGCGCCGGCCATCCCGCCCGGCAACACCTGCTACAGCTGGGTGAGCGACACCGAGGCCATCGCGGTCGTGAACGCCTACAAGATCGAGGGTGGCAAGGTCGTCCAGATCGAGCAGAAGCTCACGCCGGCGCAGAGCGCGGCGGTCGGCGAGCGGGCCAAGGGCTGGGCCCAGAGCATCTGGGCCGACATGCTGGCCTGAGATAGGAACGCAGACGGCTGACTTCCCCGAACGTCGGGCCCCGGAGGCCCTGCGCAGGGGCCCCGACGGCAAATACGGAGGAGCCCAAGACATGCGGACGATGACACGCCGGCTGGCCCTTGCGTACGGTCTCGCCGCCGCCGTCCTGGCGTTGCCCGCCGCGGCGGGCGCGGGGCCGCTCGATCATCCGGGCGCGACGAAGGCGGTCGTCTGCGCGGCCTGCCACGGGCAGGGCGGCAACAGCCAGTCCAGCGCGATGCCGATCATCGCGGGGATGGACGCGGGCTACTTCAAGAAGCAGATCGAGAGCTATGTGACGGGCAAGCGGGTGTCGGCGGAGATGGAGCCCTACGCCAAGCAGGTGCGCGAGCTCGGCGTGGACGACATCGCCGCCTACTTCGCCGCCCAGAAGAGAGAGCCCACGCCGGTCAAGGGCGACCCGGCGGCCGTGACGCGCGGGCGGACGGCGGCGGCGCCGTGCGTGGTCTGCCACGGAGACAACGGGCGTGGGGACCTCGCCAAGGGCATCCCGAGCATCGCCGGCCAGGCGCCGGGGTTCCTCGCCGAGCAGATGGCGCTGTTCAAGCAGGACCGGCGCAACCCCGGGGACCCGACGCTCGCCGCCGTCAAGGCGTTGATGAAGACCATCCCTGACGCCACGTTCGCCGATCTCGCCGCCTACTACTCGAGCCTCCGGTAGCGTGCACATCGGATGGGCCGCCGGGTGCGGGCGGGCGCAGCCCGGGTGCCCGCACGGCGCGCGAGCATTTGGCGCCGGGTGCGGGCGGGCGCAGCCCGGGTGCCCGCACGGCGCGCGAGCATTTGGGCCGCGCGGGTGCGGGCGGGCGCAGCCCGGGTGCCCGCACGAGCGCGCGCAGCATTTGGCGCCGGGTGCGGGCGGGCGCAGCCCGGGTGCCCGCACGGCGCGCGAGCATTTGGCGCCGGGTGCGGGCGGGCGCAGCCCGGGTGCCCGCACCATGGTGACAGACGCGCTGATCGTCGTTCCCCTGGGCTTCGTCCTCGGCTTCCTCATCGGCCTGACCGGCGTCGGTGGCGGGGTGCTGGTCGCGCCCGCCTTCTACGTGATCCTCGGCCTCGGCTACGGCGAGGCGGTGGCGCTGTCGCTGATCTATTCGCTGTTCACCAAGATCGCCAGCGCGGTCCAGCACGTTCGCCAGGGCACCGTCCTCTGGAGGATCACCCTCGCCTACGGCCTCACGGGGATCCCCGGCGCCGTCGTCGGCTCGCGCCTCGTGTACCGCGCCGACGCCGACCTGCAGCGCCTGCTTCCGCTCATGATGGCGGCGGTGATGCTCGCCGTGGCCGGCATGCTCCTCGCCGAGGCCACGGTACGCGGCCTCGCCGAGCGACCGAAGCCGTTCTCCCCGCACCGCCTCGGCGTTGCGGCGCTCCTGGCCGTGAGCGGCTTCCAGCTCTTCGTGGGGGCGCTGCTCGGCGTGACGTCGATCGGCAGCGGCACCCTCGTGATCCTCTCCATGGTGTTCTTCTTCCGGATGTCGGTGCGCGAGATCGTCGGCTCCAACATCGTCATCGCGCTCATCATGGTGATCCCCGCGGGCTTCACGCACTACCTGGCGGCGGGGGTGGACTGGAGGCTCCTCGCCCTCCTGCTGGTGGGATCGCTGGGCGGCGCCGTGCTGGGCTCGCGCGCGACGATGGTCCTGCCCGAGCGGCAGCTCAAGCTCGCCATCGTGGCGCTGATCGTGATCGGCGCGGTCGCCACGGTGGCCAAGGCGCGGCTGGCCTGAGGGCCGGGCCGGTGACGCGCTGAAGGGACGCGCATGCGTTACGGGTTCGTCATCGACCAGCGGCGCTGCATCGGATGTCACGCCTGCACGGTGGCGTGCAAGGAGGAGAACCAGGTCCCGCTGGGCGTCAACCGCACGTGGGTCAAGTACATCGAGAGGGGGACGTTCCCCGACACCCGGCGCTACTTCTCGGTGCTGCGCTGCAACCACTGCGACAACGCGCCATGCGTGACGATCTGCCCCACCGTGGCGCTCTACCGTCGCGCCGACGGGATCGTGGATTTCGACGGCGAGCGCTGCATCGGCTGCAAGTCGTGCATGCAGGCCTGCCCCTACGACGCGCTCTACATCGACCCCGCCACGCAGACGGCGGCGAAGTGCCACTACTGCGCGCATCGCGTGGAGGTGGGGCTCGAGCCCGCGTGCGTGATCGTCTGCCCCGTGCAGGCCATCGTGTCCGGCGACCTCGACGATCCCGGCTCGCCGATCGCGCGGCTGGTCGCCGGCCAGCAGGTGCAGGTGCGCAAGCCGGAGCAGGGCACCCAGCCGAAGCTCTTCTACCTGGGCGCCGACGAGGCCGCGCTCACCCCGGCGATGCAGGTGCAGGGGGACGGCTACATGTTCGCTCAGCGGGGCGACATCCCGGTGCCCGGCGCCCCCGGCCGGCCAATGCCCGCGCCCGGGCCCGATCCGGCGGGCGGCGGCGTGGATCTCCTGCGCATGGCCCGGACCGCGTACGACGTGGCGCACGCCGCGCGTCCGTGGGGCGGGAAGGTGTCCGCGTACCTCTGGACCAAGTCGATCGCCGCGGGCGTGCTCCTGGTCGCCGCGCTCGGGGTGGTGTCGGGGCGGGCCGCGGGCAACGCGCTCGCCGGCGTCGTCGCGCCCGTGATTGCGCTGGTATTCCTGGCTCTTACATCAGGCCTTCTCGTGGCTGACTTGAAGCGGCCCGAGCGGTTCCTCTACCTGCTCACGATGCCGAACCCGCGGTCGTGGCTGGTGCGGGGGGCCTGGATCCTGATGGCCTTCGGCGCGGCCGCGGGCGCGTGGCTCCTCGCCGCGTGGACCGGGCACGCCGGGGCGCTCCAGTGGCTGGCCGTGCCCGTGATCGTCCTGGCTGTGGCCGCGGCGGGCTACAGCGCGTTTCTCTTCGGGCAGGCCGAGGGCCGCGACTTCTGGCAGAGCCCGGTAACGCTCCCTCATCTCATCGTGGCCGCGGTGGCGGCGGGCAGCGCCGTCCTGCTCCTCGCCGCGGGCCCGCTCGGCGGCGGGCTCGGCGCCCCGCGTGGGCTGCGTGTGGTGCTCTTCGCCGCGCTGGGCGTGAGCCTTGTCCTGATGGCCGCCGACCTCCTGGGCTTCCACGCGAGCCAGGACGCCGCGCGCGCCGCGCGGACGTTGACGCGGGGGGCGCTCGCTGGCTGGCTCTGGAGTGGCGTGGTGGTGGCGGGCACCGTGCTCCCGATGCTGCTCCTCGCCACGCCGTGGCCGCCGGGATGGGCGCTGGCCGCGCTGCTCGTGCTGGGCGGCCTCTGGCTGTGGGAGGATCTCTGGGTGCGGGCGGGCCAGTCCGTGCCCCTGAGCTGACGGGATGGGCCGACGGGGACAGGGGCGGGCGAAGCCCGGGTGCCCGCCCCATGGCGACAGGGGCGGGCGTGGCGAAAGCCCGGGCGTGGCGAAAGCCGGGGTGCCCGCCCCATGGTGACAGGGGCGGGCGTGGCGAAAGCCCGGGTGCCCGCCCCATGGTGACGAGACCAGCGGAGGCCCGATGAGCGACCAGACGCGTACGCCGCTTCACCCCGTGGCCCGTGACCTCGACCCGCCGCGCGGCGGCCTCAAGAGCTACCCGCCGGTGGCCCGGTGGGACGACTGGGAGGAGTACGACTCCCGCGCGTGGCCGCGCAAGGTCAAGCGGAGGTACTCGCTCATCCCCACCATCTGCTTCAACTGCGAGGCGGCGTGCGGCCTCCTCGCCTATGTCGACACGCAGACGCTCCGCATCCAGAAGTTCGAGGGGAATCCCGAGCACCCGGGCAGCCGCGGCCGCAACTGCGCCAAGGGTCCGGCCACGCTGAACCAGATCACCGATCCCGAGCGCATCCTGTACCCGATGCGCCGCGCGGGCGCGCGCGGAGCCGGCCAGTGGGAGCGCGTCACGTGGGACGAGGCGCTCGACGACATCGCCGGGCGCATCCGGAAGGCGCTGGTGGAGGGCCGGCCCACCGAGGTCATGTACCACCTGGGACGGCCCGGCCACGAGCTGGTGTACCTCCAGCGCGTGTTCCACGCCTGGGGCATCGACGGGCACAACAGCCACACCAACGTGTGCTCGGCCTCCGCGCGCGCCGGCTACGCGTTCTGGCACGGGGCGGACCGGCCGTCGCCGGACCACGCGAAGGCCCGCTTCATGCTGCTCCTGTCCTCCCACCTCGAGGCCGGCCACTACTTCAACCCCCACGCCCAGCGGATCGTGGAAGGGAAGATGGCCGGGGCCAAGGTCTGCGTGGTCGACACGCGGCTCAGCAACACCGCGTCGATGGCCGACTACTGGCTGTCGCCGTGGCCGGGCACGGAGGCGGCGATGCTGCTCGCCATGGCCCACGTGCTGCTGCGCGACGGCACGTGGGACCGCGAGTTCGTCCGGCGGTGGGTGAACTGGGAGGAGTTCCTGCGCGCGGAGCGTCCGGATGGGCCGGTCACGTTCGACGCGTTCGAGCGCGCGCTGATCGAGATCTACGCCTCGTTCACGCCGGAGTTCGCCGAGCGGGAGAGCGGGGTGCCGGCCGCTCGCATCGAGGCGGTGGCCCGGGAGATCGCGCGCGCGGGCTCGGCGTTCTCCACCCACGTGTGGCGCAACGCCGCCGCCGGCAACCTCTTCGGCTGGGAGGTGGCGCGCGCGCTCGAGCTGCTCGTGGTGATGGCCGGGGCGGTGGCCACGCCCGGCGGCACCGCGCCGAACGCCTGGAACAAGGCGGTGCCGGCGCCCCCCATGATGCCGCCCCCGGGCAAGGTGTGGAGCGAGCTCCTGATGCCGCGCGAGTATCCGCTCGCGTTCTTCGAGATGAGCTTCCTCCTCCCGCACTTCCTCCGCGAGGGGCGCGGAAAGCTCGCCATGTACTTCACGCGGGTCTACAACCCGGTGTGGACGAACCCGGACGGCATGTCCTGGATCGAGATGCTCACCGACGAGGCGAAGGTGGAGCGCCACGCGTGCCTCACGCCCACGTGGAGCGAGACCGCGTGGTTCGCCGACTACGTGCTGCCGATGGGCCACGCCTCCGAGCGCCACGACCTGATGAGCCAGGAGACGCACGCCGCCCGCTGGATCGGCTTCCGGCAGCCCGTCCTCCGCGTGGCGCTCGAGCGGCAGGGCAAGCGCTTCGACTGGACGTGGCAGGCGCACGAGGCGGCCGGGCTCGGCCAGGTGTGGGAGGAGGACGAGCTCTGGATCGAGCTGTCGTGGCGCATCGACCCCGACGGCGCGCTCGGCATCCGCAAGTACTTCGAGTCGCCGTACCGGCCGGGCGAGAAGCTCCGGGTCGACGAGTTCTACCGCTGGATCTTCGAGAACAGCGTGCCCGGCCTGCCCGCCGCGGCGGCCCGCGAGGGCCTCGCGCCGCTCGAGTACATGCGCAAGTACGGCGCGTTCCTGGTCCAGGACGAGGTGTACCGGACCCACGAGGCGGAGATCTCCGCGGCCGAGCGGGAGGGCTCGACGGTGGACCCGGCGACCGGGCTCGTGGCCAAGGGGGGCGCCGTCGTCGGCGTGGAGGTGGACGGCCGCCCGCGCGCCGGCTTCCCGACGCCGTCCCGCAAGCTCGAGTTCTACTCGCGGACGCTCAAGGACTGGGGCTGGCCCGAGCACGCCGTGCCGAGCTACGGGCGGAGCCACGTGCACTGGTCGGGGATCGACCGCGCCAAGGGCGAGATGCTGCTGCTCCCGACCTTCCGGCTGCCCACGCTCATCCACTCGCGCTCGGCCAACGCCAAGTGGCTCTACGAGATCTCCCACCGGAACCCGCTGTGGGTCCATCCGGAAGACGCGGCGCGCTTCGGCGTGGCCACCGGCGACCTGCTGAAGGTGCGCACGGAGATCGGCCACTTCGTGGATCGCGTCTGGGTCACGGAGGCGATCCGCCCCGGCGTCGTCGCGTGCTCGCACCACCTGGGGCGGTGGCGGCTCAAGGAGGACACGGGCGGCGCGCGCTGGGCCACCGCCCTCGTCGACCTCCAGCGCGAGCAGGGCACCCGCTGGCGCCTGCGTCACGTCCACGGCATCACGCCGTTTCCGAGCGCGGACCCCGATTCCGAGCGCGTGTGGTGGCAGGACGCGGGCGTGCACCAGAACCTCACGTTCCCCGTGCACCCCGATCCGGTGAGCGGCCAGCACTGCTGGCACCAGAAGGTGTGGGTGAGCCGGCCCGACGCCGACGACCGCTACGGCGACGTGGTGGTCGACACCGAGCGGTCGCACGAGATCTACCGGCAATGGCTCGCCATGACGCGCCCGGCCCCGGGGCCCGGCGGGCTCCGGCGCCCGCTCTGGCTGCCGCGCGCCTTCAAGCCGGACGCCTCGGCCTACCGTCTGGACGGTTGAGTGGGGCGGGCGTTGCGCCGCGCGGCGGTCGGCTGAGCCTGTTCGCGCTACGATGCGGGGTGTGCCCTCGGCGGCGTCGGAGGATGCGCTCGCAGAGAGGTCGCGTGCTCGCAGGGGCGCGGTGTGGCCCGCGTGGTGGCTTCAGGATGCGTAGCGTCGAAAATGTGACAGGAGGCCTCGCATGAGGAGAGGCAGGAAGACCAGGATGAGCCGGCGCGCGCTGCTGGGCGGCGCCGTGTCGGCGGGCCTCGCCGTCGCGGCGGGCCCCGTGGTCGTGCCCGGCCGCGCGCGGGCGCAAGCGCCGGCGCCCGCGCCGGGGCAGGGCACCCTCGCGCATCTCGGGCCCGAGGAGCCGGTGGACATCACGATGAAGCGGCTCTTCGGCGCGCGGGCGATCAAGCCGGCGGGCGAGGCGGTGAAGCTCGAGCTGCCGCTCATCGCCGAGAACGGCGCGGTGGTGCCGGTGGCGGTGGAGGTGACCGCGCCGATGACGCCCGCCGCCTACGTCAAGAGCGTGTACATCGTCTCCGACAAGAACCGGCGGCCCATGAACGCGAAGTTCAACCTGACGCCGGCCATGGGCCAGGCCTACGTGGCCACCAACCTCCGGCTCGGCGAGAGCACCGACGTGCGCGCCATCGCCGAACTGAGCGACGGCACGCTCCTCATGGCCCGCCGCGAGGTGAAGGTCACCGTCGGCGGGTGCGGCGGCTGATGACCCTCGCAGGGTACGGTAACCGCCACGGGCCTCTACAGTCCCCACCGCCCGGCATCAGTCTGATGCGCGCGGCTCACTAGGCGGAGGGTGCACGTGACGGACATCGGGCGCGTCCGCATCCGCATCCCGAGCAGCGTCAAGGCCGGCGAGATCGTGAAGGCCCGCGTGCTCGTCCTCCATCCGATGGAGATCGTGCAGCGGAAGGACGGCAAGGTCGTCGACAAGAACTACCACTTCATCAACCGCGTGATCGTGACCTACCTCGGCCGGCCTCTCGCCGAGTTCGAGACCACGCAGTCGATCAGCGAGAATCCGTTCTTCGCGTTCGCCTTCCGGGCGACCGATCCGGGCGTCCTGAAGGTCACCTTCCTCGACACCCACGGCGGCCGGTTCGAAGGCACGGTGGACGTCAAGCTCGCGTGACGGCCGCGTCATGAGGGCGCACACCCCCTCCTCCGGAGCGTCAGGGCCGACCGGTGACACGGGGCCGGCGTGGGCGACGGGGCCGACCGCTTCCGCCGGACCGAGGGCCGGCCTCCGGGCCGCCGGCGCCGTGGTGGCGGTCGCCGTGCTCCTCGGCGGCGGGTGCGCGGGCGATGCGCGCGCTCCGGAGCGAGCGGCCACCCCGGCCACCGTCGTCGCCGCGGCGCCCCCACGCCCCACGCCCTGGGTGACCCGCGCGATCCCCGAGGCCCGCGGCACCATCCGCGCCGGGGCCGACGGCAAGCGAGAGGCGCTCCGCTACCGGGGCTGGACCACCCAGGACTTCGGCGCGTTTCGCACGTACGCGTACGACGACGCCCGGCCCGAGCCGCCGGCGGCGCGCGGGCCGATGCCGAAGATCGCCGGCGATCCGGGGATCGGGCGGCGGCTCTTCCTCGACCGGAACCGCGGCCCGTGCACGGGCTGCCATCTCATCCGCGGCGACGACGTGTGGCCGGCGGGCAGCGTGGGCCCGGACCTCTCCACGGTGGGGGACCGGGGCCTCACCGACGCGTACCTCTTCGACATGATCTACGACCCGCGTCACGTCTTCCCGAACACCACGATGCCGCCGTGGGGCGCCCAGCACGTGTTCACGCCCGTCGAGATCGTGCACCTCGTCTCGTTCCTCCAGACCGAGAAGGGGCCGCTGCCCGTCGAGAAGGACGCCGAGCGCAACCCGGCCACGCGCGCCCGGCCCGTGGGCTTCGGGGACAACCTGGATCCCACCAACAACCCCGCCGTGCTCCGCGCCGAGGCGGCCGAGGAGACGTGGGCGCGGAAGGGGCCGGCCGGGAAAGCCTGCGCCGACTGCCACGCCGGGGGTCCTCCGGCATCGATGCGGGGCGTCGCCACGCGCTACCCCGCCTACGTGCCGGCCGAGCGTCGGGTCATGAGCATCGAGGACTTCCTCTCCGTGCACGGGCCGGCCCGGACGGGCGAGGCGTTCCCGGCGCAGAGCCGGGAGAACCTCGACCTGACCATGCTGATCAAGATGGCGTCGAACGGCATGCCCGTCACGCTCGACCTGTCGAGGCCCGAGACGCAGGCGGCCGTCGCCCGGGGCCAGCGGAGCTTCGAGCGGCGCGTGGGCCAGCGCAACCACGCGTGCGCGGACTGCCACACCACGGGCAAGGGCGCGGACAAGTTCCTCGGCGGTCGCCTCCTCGCCAACGTCGACGTCGGGCTCACGCGCCACTTCCCGACGTGGCGGACCAGCCAGGGCGACGTGTGGGACATGCGCCGCCGCATGCAGTGGTGCATGACGCCGCTCGGGATGAACATGCTCGCCGCCGACGCGGTGGAGTACGCGGAGCTGGAGCTCTACCTCGCCACGTTCGACCAGGGGAAGCCCCTGAGCGTCCCCGGCATCCGCCACTGACCCGCGGCCGCGGAAGGTGAACCGATGGAGGTGACGCGGCGCGACCTCCTCGCCCTCGTCGCGGCGGGCGGAGGCCTCGCCGCGGCCGGCCGCGCCGCGGCCGCGCTCGAGCCGGACCGCGCGCTCGAGTTCCAGGCGCTCGGCAACGTCACGCTGCTCCACATGACCGACTCCCACGCGACCCTCCTGCCCGTGCACTACCGCGAGCCCGACCTGCGCATCGGGATCGGCGACGAGGCGGGGACGCCGCCGTTCTCCACCGGCGCGGCGTTCCTCCGTGCCTACGGCATCGCGCGGGGCTCGGCGGCGGCCCACGCGCTCGCGCACCTCGACTTCGAGGCCCTGGCCGCGCGGTACGGGCGCATGGGAGGCTACGCGCACCTCGCCACGCTGGTCGGCCGCATCCGCGCCGAGCGGCCGGGGCGCACGCTTCTCCTGGACGGCGGCGACACGCTCCAGGGCTCGGCGACCACGCTCTGGACGCGCGGCGCCGACATGGTGCGGGTCATGAACCAGCTCGGCGTGGACGTGCTGACGCCGCACTGGGAGTTCACTCACGGCCTCGATCGGGTCAAGGAGCTGTTCGGCGACCGGGAGCGGCGCGGGCTCTTCGCGGGCGACTTCGTCTGCCACAACTGCCGCGAGCTGAACTGGGACGACCCTGTCTTCCCCCCGTACACGGTGAGGGAGGTCGGCGGCGCCCGGATCGGCGTGATCGGCCAGGCCTTCCCCTACGTGCCCGTCGCCCACCCGCAGCGGATGGTGCCGGGCCTCACGTTCGGCATCCAGGAGGAGCGCGCGCAGCGGCTCGTGCAGGAGCTGCGGGACGATCGCAAGGTGGACGTGGTGGTGCTGCTGAGCCACAACGGCCTCTCCGCCGACCTCAAGATGGCCCGCCGCGTGAAGGGCATCGACGTGGTGCTAGGCGGCCATACCCACGAGGGGCTGCCCGAGCCGCTGATGGTGCGCGGCACGCTGGTGGTGAACTCCGGCGCCCACGGGAAGTTCCTGAGCCGCCTGGACCTCGACGTGCGCCACGGCGCCGTCGCCGCGTGGCGCTACAAGCTCCTGCCCGTGCTCTCGCGGCAGGTTCCCGCGGACCCCGCGATGGCCCGGCTCATCGCCGAGATCCGCGCGCCCTGGGAGACGCGCCTGGCCGAGCGGCTCGCCGTGTCGGAGACCCTCCTCTACCGCCGCGGCCATTTCAACGGGAGCTTCGACGAGCTCCTGCTCGACGCGCTGGGCAAGCGCCTCGACGCGCCCATCGCCTTCTCGCCGGGGTTCCGCTGGGGGATCACCGTGCTGCCGGGCCAGCCCATCACGCTCGAGGACGTCTACGCCCACACCGGGCTCACGTATCCGAACACGCTCGTGCGCGAGCTGACGGGCGCCGAGATCCACCGGGTGATGGAGGACGTCGCCGACAACCTCTTCCATCCCGACCCCTACTACCGGCAGGGCGGCGACATGCTGCGGGTGGGCGGCCTGACCTACACGATCGATCCGCGCCGCACGATGGGGGCGCGCATCACGGACATCCGGCTCGCCGGCCGTCCGCTGTCGCCGACCCAGCGCTACAAGGTGGCGAGCTGGGCGAGCGTGGGGCCGGAGGCTCCGGGCGCGCCCGCGCCCGAGGTGCTGGCCGCGCACCTGCGCGACCTCGGCCGCGTCAGGATCGACGCGCGGCCCCGCGTCCGCGTGGTGGGCGTCCCCGCGTCGGGCTGATCGCCGTTCCGGGGCCCGGACGCACCACGGGCCACGCCGGGATCCGGCGTGGCCCGTTGATCCGCTGCTGGGTGCGGGTGTTGCCGCGCCTCAGTCCACTTCCTGAACGGACGGCGACGCGCCGCCGATCGTCATCTCCTGCTTCACCTCGACGATGACCTTCTTGCCGTCCTTGACCTCGTAGGTCACGAGCACGCGGTCGCCCGGCGTCATCTTGGGCTCCTGGCCGCTCTGCAGCCAGAGCTGGGTACCGTCCTCCAGGGTGAACGACTGCGCCGAGGGGTTGTACGACATGACGGTGCCCGTCATGTCCTCGGCAAGAGCGGGCACGGTGAGCGCCATGGACAGAGCGAACGCGAGCCCCAGTGCCTTCTTCACGATGTTTCTCCTCTGTTCGTCCGATCGTTAGGTTTGGATAGTTGCCTCCTTTCTCTGGCAATCGCCGTGCCGGAACAGGAGAATCCGAGATGCGAGGAATAACGCAGGCTTACGGAGGGCGATAGCGCCGCTAAGGGCCGCCGCGCGTGGCGAAGCGCCTCACCGCGTGGCGATGCGCCACACCGCGCGCTCCGGCCGGTCAGCGCGGCAGGAACTGCTTGAGGTCCGAGTCGCCGAGCGCGCGCAGGATGGTGGCCGCGCCCAGCACCGAGGTCTCCCCGGCCACCGGAAGCTGGATCGACCGGTCCTCCATGGTCGGGATCGAGACCTTCGCGGTCCGGTAGCTCTCGACGATCCCGATCAGCTCCCCGCTGCGCGCGTCGAACACGCCGCCGCCGCTCGAGCCGTAGTTCACGGTGGCGTCGACGAGCGACGGATCGCCGGAGAGCGGGACCTTCCCGATGGCGCCGGCGATCTGGCTCACGATGCCCGACACCACCGTGAACCGCTGGCCCCACGGGAACGTGACCACGAGGACGGCGTCGCCGAGGCCGGCGGCCTGCTTGAGCCGCGCCGGCGCGACACCGGCGGCCTCCGCCACGATCACCGCGAGGTCGTGGTCACGGCTCGCCAGCACGATCTCGCCGAGCACAACGTCCTCGTGCCCGGGCAGCCGCACGTACACGCGCTGCGGGCCCGGCGGATCCAGGAAGTGGCGGGCGGTGACGATCCACGTGCGGCGGGACCCCCGATCGCTCGCGATCACCACGCCGGAGGCGGCGCGCTGGGCGCCGCCCTCGCGCTCGGACCGGAGCTGCACGGTGCTCGCCACGATCCGGCCGATGAGCTCCGTCCGGTCGGCGGGCGCCGCCAGCGGCGGGGCGGCGGGCACGCCCGTGCTGGAGCACGCGGCGGCCAAGGCGAGGACGAGGGCCGCCGCCGCGGCGCGCCTCATCCGTCGTCCTCGGCCATCTGACGCTCGAGGATCCGGTAGAGCGTTCGCCGGTCGATGCCGAGGAGGTCGGCGGCGCGCACCTTGTTCCCGCCCGCCTCCTCGAGGATCTCGTTGACGTACCAGCGCTTGACGTCCTCGAGCGTCATGCCCGGGGCGGGCAGCCGCGGCGCGCGCGGCGGCTCGTCGCGCAGGTGGGCGGGGAAGTCGTCGACCAGGATCGTCTCCGAGGAGGACAGCGCGACGGCGCGCTCGATGACGTGCTCGAGCTCGCGCACGTTGCCCGGCCACGGGAAGGACACGAGGACGTCGAGCGCCTCCTTCGACACGCGCTTGACGGGCCGGTCGGCCTGCCGGGCGAACTTGTCCAGGAAATGGTGCACGAGGTGGGGGATGTCGGAGGCGCGCTCGCGGAGCGGCGGCACCGTGATCTTGACGACGTTGATGCGGTAGTAGAGGTCTCCCCGGAAGGCCCCTTCGGCGACCAGCTTCGAAAGGTCGCGGTTGGTCGCGGCCACCACGCGCACGTTGACCGGGATGGGGTCGTTGCCGCCCACGCGGCGGATCGCCCGCTCCTGGAGGGTCCGGAGAAGCTTCGCCTGCAAGGGAGCGGTGAGCTCGCCGATCTCGTCGAGGAAGCACGTGCCGCCCGCCGACGTCTCGAGCAGGCCGCGGCGGGCGGTGAAGGCGCCGGTGAACGAGCCGCGCTCGTGGCCGAACAGCTCGGACTCGAACAGCGTCTCGGGCAGGGCCGCGCAGTCCACCGCCACGAACGGGCGGTCGGCGCGCGCGCTCGCGTCGTGGATGGCCCGGGCCACCAGCTCCTTGCCCGTGCCCGTCTCGCCCTCGATGAGGACGGTGGTGTCCAGCCCGGCCACGCGCGCGACCAGCTTGTAGATCTCCGCCATCTGGTGCGACTGGCCCACCAGCGTGTCGATGCCCTGCCGCGCCTTCAGCTCCTCGCGGAACTGTCGGTTCTCGCGGGCGAGCCGCCGCGCCTCCAGCGTCCGCCGCACCACGAGCTTGATCTCCTCCATCCGGAACGGCTTGGACAGGTAGTCGGAGGCGCCGGCGTTCACCGCCTCGATGGCGGTGGCCATCGTCGCGAAGGCGGTCAGGATGACCACGGGCAGGTCGGGCTGCGTCTCGTTCAGGCGCTTGAGGACGGCGAGGCCGTCGAGGCCGGGCATCCGGAGGTCCACCAGGACGAGGTCGAAGGTCTCGTCCTCGGCCATGCGCACGCACGCCTCGCCGCCGTCGGCCACGCGCACCCGGTAGCCCTCGCGATCGAGGGCCTCGGCGAGCAGCTCGCGCGCGACCTGGTCGTCGTCGGCGACGAGGACGAGCGCGCCCGCGCTCACCGGACCGGGCCCGCCGCGGGCAGGATCACGCGGAACGTGCTGCCCGTGCCTTCCTCGCTCTCGACCTCCATCTGGCCCTTGTGCTCGCGCACGATCTGGGACGTGATGAAGAGCCCCAGCCCGGTGCCGTGGGGCGGCTCCTTGGTCGAGAAGAACGGCTCGAAGATGCGCTCGCGATCGGCGAGGGAGACGCCCCGCCCGGTGTCGGCCACCGCGATCTCCACGTCGCCCGCCCGCGCCCGCGTCGTCACCTGGACCCGGCCCCCCGTGGGCGTGGCCGCCATGGCGTTGGTGAGCAGGTTCAGGATGACCTGCTGGAGCTGGTCGTGCTGGCCGAGCACGGCGGGCAGGGCGGGATCGCCGTTGACCTCGAGGGTGAGGCCGGCGCTGGCCAGGCCCGGGCGGACGAGGTCGGCGGTGTCCCGGGCCAGGCGCGCGAGGTCCACGGGCCTCGGCTCCGCGGGCACTCGCCGCGTCACGTCGAGGAGCCGCTCGATGATCTCGATGACGCGCCTGAGCTGGGCCTCGATGATCGTGAGGCGGCGCTCGATGTCCGGCGTCATGACCGACGGGCGGCAGGTCCTTGCGGAGGAGCTCCAGGTGCCCGGCGACCGAGTGGAGCGGCGTGCCCACCTCGTGCGCCACCTCGGCCATGACGCGTCCGGAGAGCGCGAGGCGCTCGGCGTGGCCGAGGCGGCGCTGCATCTCGAAGAGCAGCGCGTTGAGCTGCTCCACCTGCCGGTAGCGGCGGTCCAGCTCGTCGGTGGCCCCGGCGATCCGGGTGCGCAGCTCGTCGTTGAACCGCGCGATGCGCTCGACCATCTCGTTGTAGTGCCGGGCGAGCACGCCGAACTCGTCGCCCGTGGCGACCCAGACCGGCGAGGGAACGCCGTCGTCGGCCGCGCGCGACACCGAGTCCATGAAGCGCCGGAGCGGCCGGTCCACGACCAGGTGGATGGCCCCGCTCATGAGCAGGCTCATGAGGGCCACCGACAGCGCGGTGAGCGCGAAGGCCCAGAAGCGGATGCGCGCGGCGAGCTCGTCGCCCCGCTGCGTCGAGAACTTCACCGCCACCGCCCCCGCGACCTGGCCCTCCAGCGTGATCGGGGCGAGGATCTCCCAGTGGCGCTCTCCCGCGCCGCCCCTCACGAAGCGCGAGACCAGGCGGCCGGCCCGCACCTCCTCGGCGTTGTCCCGGGTGAAGGCGAGCAGCGTCTCCGGCCGGCTGCTCGCGACGACCGTCGTGATCTCCTCGGGAGCGAAGGCGATGGACGTCGAGCTGGAGGACGGTGCGGCGCAGCTCGATCAGGCGCCCGATCCGCCGCAGGACCGGCTCGGGCTCGAGCGGCGCCCGGTCGCCGATGGAGATCGCCACCTCGCGCGCGTAGAGGATGGCGCGCGACTTGAAGTCTTCCTCGATGGCGCGGCGGGCGAGCAGGAGGTTCGCCCACGTGAGGCCCGTGGACACCACGACGATGACCAGCGCGCTCAGGATGATCAGCTTGTGGCGGATCCCGATGCGCATGGCCCGCGCTAGCCGATCCCGCAGCATCGGGGACGAGGCGCCGTCCTCGTGAACTCCGCCCCGTTCTGCGTTATTCGATCGCGCGGGGCTCATAGACCTCCGGCCGCCGCCGCCCCTGGTCCCGCCGCGCCGAGCTTCGGGAGCACCCGGTCGGTGAAGAGCGTGAAGCTCCTGTGGCTGAGGGGCGCGCACATGAGGTAGTCGAGGCCGATCGACTCCCGGAGCTCGGCGATCTTGTCGAGCACGCGCTCGGGCGTGCCGCGCAGGACCACCTCGTTCATGTAGCGCTCCACGGGGTCAACGTCGGGATTCCAGTGCGGCGGCGGCGGTCCCGCCCGCTTGGTGGGGTTGGCGTAGGACGCCACCGTCCATGCCGCGCCGGCCCGCGCGACCTCCTCGGCCTCCGCCTCGGTGGCGCCCACCGCGAGCATCCGCGCGGTCGGGATCACCCGGCCCTGCGCGGGGAACCCGTGCTCGCGGAGCACCTCGTGGTAGTACGCGCGCTTGGCCCCGATGTCGGCGTGCGTCGCGTGCGGGTCCTGCAGGATGTCGTAGCCCTTCTCCGCGGCGCGGCGGATGGAGTCGCGCGAGGTCGCGGCCAGCCACACCGGCGGGTGCGGCGACTGGAGCGGCTTGGGCAGCACCTCCTGGCCGTCGAAGCTCCAGAACCGGCCCTGGTACGCGACCCGCTCGTCGCGCCACGCGGCGAGGACGATCTCGACGGCCTCCCGGAAGCGGTCGGAGCTCTCCTCCACGGGCACTCCGAAGGCCTCGAACTCGGCCCGGTCGAACCCGCGTCCGGCGCCCCAGTTCACCCGGCCGCCGGAGAGCACGTCGATCATGGCGACCTCCTCGGCGAGGCGGAGAGGGTGGTAGAAGGCCGCCAGGGACACCGCCATGCCGATCCTGAGCCGCCGCGTGCGGGCGGCCACGTGGGCGGCCATGACGTTGATGGACGGGCACACGCTGTAGGTGTTGAAGTGGTGCTCGGCGAGCCAGACGCAGTCGTACCCGGACTGGTCCATCACCTCGATGCGGGCGAGCGCCCGATCGTAGACCGCGGTGAGGGGGACCCGCCGCGACCACGAGAAGAACTGGAGAACGCCGACTCTCACGGCGTCCAGGGTCCCGGCGCTTCGACCATGCGGTCCGTAGCATAGCAGACGCGCCCTCTCACCATGTGGGGGAGCGGCGCCGCTCCTCCCCCACGCCCCCCCACCACCTTCATCTGCCGGGCTCGGCCAACTGGGATCGTTCACGGTTGTTCCCGCGGCCCGCCCGAGGACGCAACGCCGGAGACGCAACAGCGGGGTCAGGCACGTGCGTTGCGCGGCGTGTTGCGCGAGTGCCTGACCCCGCGGTTGCGTGCGGGGCGGGCGCCCTCCGGGTTGACCGGGTCCCGACCCCCGCCGATACTCCAGGCCATGGCCGAGTCGGTGCTGGTGGAGCGGCGGGCGCCGCTCGCGATCGTCACGCTGAACCGTCCGGAGAAGCACAACGCGCTCAGCCTGGAGCTGCTCGGGCGCCTCGAGCAGGCCGTGCGGGGGCTCGGGGAGGATCCGGACGTCCGGGTGGTGATCCTCCGCGGGAACGATCGCGCGTTCTCCACCGGCATGGACCTCGAGGACATTGCCGACGTCGCCGCGGTGGCCGACACCCAGCGCGCGCTCGGCGTGTTCCGGGACGCCAACGCCGCGGTCGAGCGCTGCCCGAAGCCCGTGATCGCCGCCATCGCGGGCTGGTGCGTGACCGGCGGGCTCGAGCTGGCCCTGGCCTGCGACGTGCGCGTCGCCGCCGACACCGCGCGCTTCGGCATCACGAGCGCGCGGATCGGCACGGTGGCGGGCGCGGGCGGCACCCAGCGCCTGCCCCGGCTCATCGGGCCCGGCCGCGCCAAGGAGATGCTCTTCTCCGCCGAGCCGATCGACGCCGCCGAGGCGCTCCGCATCGGGCTCGTGAACCGCGTCGTCGCCGCCGGGCAGGAGGTGGAGGCGGCCTGCGCCATGGGCGCCGTGTTCGCGCGGCGAGCGCCGCTTGGCCTGGCCTTCGCGAAGAAGGCGGTCGACGTGGGCCTCACCATGCCGCTGGACGCCGCGCTCGCGTTCGAGATGGGGCTCACCACGCAGCTGTTCACGACCGAGGACCGGGCCGAGGGGCTCCGCGCCTTCCGCGAGAAGCGCGAGGCGCGCTTCCGGGGCCGGTGAGGACGCGACCATGGACCTGAAGGGGCAGGCGGCGCTGGTCACGGGGGGCGGGCAGGGGATCGGCCGGGGCATCGTGCTCGCGCTGGCGGCGGCGGGCGCCGACGTGGCCGTGCTCGACGTGAATCCCGCCGCCGCGGCGGCCACCGCCGCGCTCGTGGACGGCAGCGGCGGCCACGGGCTCGCGCTGGAGGCGGACGTGACCGACCTGGGCGCCGTGGAGACCGCCGTCGACGCCGCGGTGCGCGCCCTCGGCCGCCTCGACGTCCTCGTGAACAACGCGGGCTGGACGCCCAACGAGCCCTTCGTCGACAGCGCGGCCGAGACGTGGCAGAAGATCGTGGCCGTCAACTACACGGGCGTGCTCAACTGCACGCGGGCCGCGCTCTCCGTGATGGTCCCGGCGGGGCGCGGGCGCATCGTGAGCATCGCCTCGGACGCCGCGCGCGTGGGCACCCCGCGCGAGGCCGTCTACGCCGGCGCCAAGGCCGCGGTGATCGGCTTCTCGAAGGCGCTCGCCGCCGAGGTCGCGCGTCACGGCATCACCGTGAACGTGGTCTCGCCCGCCACCGTGGACACGCCACTCGTCCGCGGCATGCTGACCGCCGAGCAGATCGAGCGGCGCGAGAAGGCCAACCCGATGGGCCGCCTCGGACGCCCGGAGGACGTGGCGGCGGTCGTGCTCTTCTTCGCCTCGCCCGGCGCCGGCTATGTCACCGGCCAGGTGCTGAGCGTCAACGGCGGCGCGGTGCGCGCGGGGTGAAGAGCGTGCAAGCTTCGACGCGCGCGCACAGGAGTGAGAGAGGCCATGGACAGCGGCGCCCCGACCCCGGTGATGGACAAGCTGGTGGACTTCGTGCTCGGCCTCGAGACGGCGGCGCTGCCCGCGCCCGTGGTGGAGGCGGCCACGCGGTCCCTGACCGACTGGCTGGGCGCCGCCATCCGCGGCGCGGCGGAGCCCCTGGCCGACGCGATCGGGGCGGTGGTCGCGGCGATGGGCGGCGAGCCGCAGGCGACGATCGTGGGCCGGGGCCGGCGCACCAGCGCGCTCCACGCCGCGCTCGCCAACGGCGCGCAGTCGCACGCGCTGGATTTCGACGACACGCACCTGCCGTCGATCGTCCACGGGGCCGCGCCGGTGGCGCCGGTGGCGCTCGCCCTGGGCGAGTGGCGGCACGCGGGCGGCGCCGCCGTCCTCGCCGCCTTCGTCGCCGGCTTCGAGGTGGAGACGCGCGTCGGGCGCGTCCTCGGGCGGAAGCTCGCCGACCGGGGCTGGCACGTCACCGGCCTCCTGGGCCATTTCGGCGCCGCCGCCGCGGCCGGGAAGCTCCTCGGCCTCGACGCCTGCCGGCTCGCGCATGCCCTCGGCATCGCGGGCACGCAGGCCGCCGGCCTCGAGCAGTCGTTCGGCACCATGTCCAAGCCGCTCCATCCGGGGAAGGCGGCCATGAACGGGCTCCTCGCCGCGCTGCTCGCGCGCGAGGGCTTCACCGGCCCGACGGCGGTCCTCGACGGCGCCGCCGGCCTGCCCGCGACGTTCCTCGGCGTGACCGACATGGGGCGCGCGGTGGAGGACCTCGGCAAGCGGTTCGAGATCCTCGACAACAGCACCAAGTTCTACGCGGCGTGCCACCTCACCCACGCCACCATCGACGCGGCCCGCGCGGTGCGGGCCCGGGTGTCGCCCGATCCTGCGACCGTGGAGGCGGTCCGCTGCGACGTGAACCCGCTGGTCCTGAAAGTGGCCAACCACGTGGGCCCGCGCACGGGGCTCGAGGCCAAGTTCAGCGTGGCCTACTGCGCGGCGAGCGCCCTCGTCCGCGGCGAGGCGGGCGAGGCGGAGTTCACCGAGGCCCGCGTGGCCGACCCCGGCCGTCAGCCGCGTGATGGCGCGCGTCACCGCGGCGGCGGACCCCGCGATCCGCGTGGATGCGGCGCGGATCACCGTCCGCCTCACCGACGGCCGCGTGCTCGAGGAGCGGGTGGCGGCGGCGCGCGGCACGCCGGACAACCCGCTCACCCGCGAAGAGGTCGAGGCGAAGTTCACGCGGCTGGCCGGCGTCGTCCTCCCCACGGACCGCGTGGCCCGGCTCGCCGCCGCGCTCCGCCGGCTGCCCGAGGTGGGCGACGTGGCGGAGATCGCCGCGCTCGCCGCGGGCTGAGCCGCGCGCATGCGCTTCGCCTTCAGCGAGACGGAGCGGCTCCTCGCCGAGACGGCGCGGCGGGTCGTGGCCCGCGACGTCGAGCCGGTGCTGGCCGCTCATCCCGCCGACCGTGCCCTCCCCAAGAGCGCGATGCTCGAGCTGTACCGCGCGGTCGCGGGCCTCGGGTACACCGGCGCGCGCATCCCGGAGGCGGAGGGCGGCGGCGGCCTCACCCACGTGATGCGCGGCCTCCTCGACGAGACCGTGCCGCCCGTGCTCGGCTTCTCGCTGCTCGGCCACGAGAGCACGGCCAAGCGCATCCACATGAGCGGCACGCCCGAGCAGAAGGCGCGCTTCCTCCCCGACCTCCTCGCCGGCAAGAAGCTCGCGGGCACCGCGGCGAGCGAGCCCAACGTGGGCTCCGACCCGCGGGGAATCGAGACCACCGCGGTGCTCGACGGCGAGCACTACGTGCTGAACGGCGCCAAGCTCTGGATCACCAACGGGCCCATCATCGACGTGGCGCTGGTGGTGGCGTCGCTCGGCCGCGACGCGGCCGGGAAGAACCTCATCACGCGGTTCGTGGTCGACCGGGAGGAGTCGCCGTTCGAGAGGAAAGAGATCCCGACGGTGGGGCTCGAGCAGGGGCCCCTCGGCGAGCTCCACTTCCGCGACTGCCGCGTGCCGAAGGCCAACATGCTCGGCGAGCCGGGCGACGCCCACCGCGCGCTCACGTTCACCTGGCTCGCCAACCGCCCGGGCATCGGCCTGTTCGGCGTGCACCTCATGCAGAAGGCCCTCGACGCCTCGATCGCGTACGCCAAGCAGCGCGTGCAGTTCGGCCAGCCCATCGCGCGCTTCCAGCTCGTGCAGGAGATGCTCGCGGAGATGTCCACGTCGATCGACGTGAGCCGGCTCCTCTGCTACCGCGCGCTGGCGCTCCTCGACGACGGCGTGTGGTGCCACCGGGAGTCGTCGATGGCCAAGGCCTACGCCACCGAGGCGGCGGTGCGGGTCACCAACATGGCCATCCAGCTCCACGGCTCCTACGGGCTCACCCGGGAGGCGCCGCTCGAGCGCTGGGCGCGCGACGCCCGGATGCTGACGCTGCCCGACGGGACCACGCAGATCCACCAGCTCATCATCGGCCGCGAGCTCGTCGGGCTCCGCGCCTTCGCCTGAGCGCCGCGCCGCGGGCCGCCACGGAGGGCCTCGCATGTCCACGGACGCGACCGATGGGAGCCGCGCGAGCCTCGAGGCGCGGGTCGCCGAGCTGGAGCGCCGTCTCGCCGTGCTGGAGGCGGGGGAGGGCGTGCGACGGACGCTCTCCGACTATGCGCGCGCCCTCGACGAGCGGCGGCCCGACCTCCTCGCCGAGATCTTCACCGAGGACTGCCACCTGGTGACCGTGCCCTGGGGCGCCGACTCGCAGGGGAAGGGCCGCATGCTCCGCGTGTTCGAGCGCTACTGGGCGCGCTTCGCCAACCCGCGCCGGTACTACGCCAACGAGTCGATCGCGGTGGACGGCGACACGGCCGCCGCGTTCTCGTACTGGCTGGTCACGCAGGAGGACGGCGACCGCTCGATCATCGGCTGGGGCACCTACGACTGGGCGTTCCGCCGCGAGGGCGAGCGGTGGCGCATCAGCGAGCTGGTGATCCGCGTGCTGACGATGACGCCGCTCGAGCGCGGCTGGGCGCCACCCCGAGCGCATCATGTCGCCGTTTCCGCCACGCGCGACGGATGAGCGGGGACGCTGAGGACCGTGCAGACCTCGTAAATCTCGATGGCCCGGCAGCGCAGATCGCGCCCGAGCGGGTCGCGCCGCCGGGGCAAGTCGCCGGGGAGGGCGGCCGTGCGCCGACGCCCGGGGCGTCGGTTGACGAAGCGGACACCTTGGTGCCAGAATGGCGCCAGATCGGAGGCGATCCGGATGCCCGTCAGCCTGTCCGTCAAGAACGCCCCGGAAGAGATCGTCAAGAGGCTCAAGGAGCGTGCGGCCCGTCACCATCGTTCGCTCCAGGGTGAGCTCATGGCGATCCTCGAGAGCGCGGCGTACGAGGAGCCCCGTCCGTTGACGCCGCGCGACATCCTGGCGCAGGTGCGCACGGCCGGGATCTCCACCCCCGCCAGCGCAGCGCGGATCATCCGCGCGGCGCGAGACGGTCGACGTGTCCGTCGCCGTCGTTGACGCGTCCGCCATCGCCGCGATCCTCTTCGGCGAGCCGGCGGCGGATGAGGTGGTCGAGCGGCTCGGCGCGAGCGACCTGGCGGCGCCCTCGCTCTTGCCGTATGAGATCGTCAGCGTGGCCAGCGGCAAGGTGCGGCGTGGTGAGGCATCGGCGGAGACGGCGGAGACGGCCCTGGGAGCGCTCGGCAGGGTGCGAATCGTGCTTCATGAGCCGAACAGTCTGGAGGTCTTTCGCCTGACCGGCAAGACTCGGCTCACTGCCTACGACGCGGCGTACCTCTGGCTTGCCCAATCGCTCTCAGCAGACCTGGTCACGCTCGACGAGAAGCTGGCGAGAGCGTGGTCGCGCATCGCGGCGGGCTGATCGCGGGCAAGCGGACCAGCCGGGCGGTCGACGCGCGCCCGATCCGCCGGCCCGGCTATACTTGGCCCGCCGCGGTCCTTGTTGGGCCGCGAGACGACCCCGAGGAGCCGCTCGATGCCACGCGTGTCCGTGTCGCTCCGCGTCCCCGGCACCGCCCCGATGGCCGACCTGGTCAAGCTCATCCGCGACGTCGAGGCGGGAGGCTTCGACGGGGCCGGCATCCTCGACAGCCAGCTCCTCTGCCGCGACACGTTCGTGACCCTCGGCCAGGCCGCGTCGGCCACGTCACGGCTGACGCTGTTCCCGGCGGTGACCAACCCGTTCACCCGTCACGTGTCGGTGCTGGCCGGCGCCATGCAGACGGTGGAGGAGCTGGCGCCCGGGCGGACCAAGCTCGTGATCGGCACCGGCTACACCTCGGCGAGCACGATCGGGCGCAAGCCCGGGACGCTCGCCGAGATGCGCGCGTGCATCGCGGGGCTGCGCACGCTGCTCGCCGGCGCAGGCGCTCGACTTCGCGGGCACGTCGGGCCGCCTCGCCTACGGTGGCGGCCGCCGCATCCCGATCCTCATGGCCGCCTCCGGCCCGAAGGCCATCGAGCTGGCCGGCGAGATCGCCGACGGCGTCATGCTGCTGGTGGGCTTCCACCCCGGGATCGTGGACGCGGTGCTCACGACGCTGGAGCGGGGGGCCAGGAAGAGCGGCCGCCGGCTCGAGGACCTCGAGATCGTCTGGGCGGTGCGCACCGGCCTCGCCGCCACGACCGCGGAGGCCCGGCGGCAGGCGCGGCCCACCGTCGTCCACCAGGGCATCATGCGGGCCCACTCGCGCTGGATCGACCACACCGGACTTCAGATCCCCTCGTTCGAGATCCCGCCCGCCGTGTGGAAGATCTATCCGGACCTCTCCCACGCCCACGACTGGGAGGAGGCGATCGCGGCGACCTCGTTCGTGCCCGACGAGGTGATCGCCCAGCTCTGCGACGCCATGGGGCTGGTGGGCACGCCCGCGGACTGCGCGCGGCGCATCGTGGAGATGACTGGGCGCGGCGTCACGAGCCTCTACATCATGGCGCTCGAGACGTTCGTGGGCCCGGAGCGCGAGCTGCGCGCGTTCCGCGACGAGATCTTCCCGCGACTGCAGGCCGCCGGCTACCGCTGAGAACGAGCGCGTGGCCCGAGGTCACGGACACGGGCGCTAGTCGCCGAGTTGCCCGGCGATCGCTCAGGACAGGAGATCGTTGCGCGTGAGCCTCAGGTCCGGGAAGCCTGGGACGGGCGCCGCGTCCGTGCCCTCGAGCGTCCTGCGGGAATCGTAGCGGTCCTCGATCGGCTGCCGGTACACGTCTACACGATCCGCGCGCAGGTCCACGAGCCAGACCTCGGCCACGCCGGCGCGGGCGTAGAGCGGCAGCTTGACTCGCCGGTCGAGATCCGCGGACGCATCCCCGACCTCGATGACGAGCAGGATGTCGGAGGCGCCGGGATGCGCTTCGCGAAACAGCTCCGGGCCGGGGCGAAGCACGGAGATGTCTGGCTGCGGCTCCGAGAGATCCGACAGCCTGACGGGGTTCTGGACGGACACCACGGCACGGTCACCGACCAGCGCCGTCAGTCGCGTGGCGATGCGTGTGACCTGCCGCGCGTGACGGACCCCGATGGGCGCCATCTCGATGATCTCCCCGTCGATCAGCTCGACGCGGTCGCTCTCCGAGAGGATGCCGGCCTCACCCATCCGGTGGTACTCGTCGACGGTGAACCGCCGCGCCCGCGCCCTCAGAAGCGTCGCCATCGGACTCGATCGCTCGTGAGGCATGCTACGCGCAGAGCATGCGACGTGTCAGCGTGCCTGGCTGGATACACCGACTCGGCCGTAGCGCGTCATGGACCTCTCAGATCACGCCCTGGGCGCGCAGCGTCGAGAGCTCGGCCTCGCCCAGGCCCAGCCGGCCGTAGACCTCCGCGTTGTGGGCGCCCGCCAGCGGGGGCGGGGCCGTCGAAGCCCACCGGGTGCTGCGTCAGCTTGATCGGCATGCTCACCGCGCGGCCGCCCGGCACGGGCCCGTGGGTCGGATGCGCGAGCGGCACGATCATCCCGCGCTCGCGCAGGTGCTCGTCGTCGAGCGCCGCGGCGAGGTCGCGCACGGGCCCGGCGGCCACGTGGTGCTTCTGGAGCGTCTCGACCGCCTCGTCGGCGGTGCGCCCGCCCACCCACGCCTGGACGAGGGCGTCGATCTCCTCCCGGTGGCTCACGCGGCTCGGCACGGAGGCGAATCGCGGGTCGGCGGCCAGCTCGGGCCGCCCGAGGGCGGCGACCACGTGACCCCACTCCGCGTCGGTCACCGCGCAGATCGTGACCCAGCCGTCGCGCGCCTGGTACGTGTTGAAGGGCACGGTGCCGGGATGGCCGTTGCCCCGCCGCTCGAGCGGGATGCCGGCGGCGGCGTACTCGAGCACGTCGGCCAGGAGGAACAGCGAGCTGTCGAGCATGGCCACGTCCACCCAGTCGCCCCGGCCGGTCCGCGCGCGCGCCTGGAGGGCGGCGAGGACGCCGATCACCCCGTGGAGCGACGCCGCGGTGTCGCTGATGGACCCGCCGCAGCGCACGGGCGGGCGGTCGGGATAGCCGGTCACGCTGCTCATGCCGCTCATGCTCTGGGCGACGGGATCGAACGAGCGCCACTCGCGCCGCGCCCCGTCCTGGCCGAAGCCCGAGATCGAGCACAGGATCAGGCGCGGGTTCAGGGCCTGGAGCGCGGGGAAGCCGAACCCCATCGTGTCCAGCGTGCCGGGCAGGTAGTTCTCCACGAGCACGTCGGCCTGCGCGAGGAGCCGCCGGAGCAGGTCGGCGCCGGCCGGCGCGCGCAGGTTGAGCGTGACGTTCTTCTTCCCGCGCATCCGCGTGAGGATCGGCATCGACACGTCGTCCGGCGCCTGACGCGTGCCGTGGATCCCCGCGGCTCCGGCGAAGGGCGGGCGGTCGCGGTAGGGATCGCCCGACGGCGGCTCGACCTTGATGACCTCCGCGCCGAGGCCGGCGAGGAGGAGCGTGCAGTACGGGCCGGCCAGGAACCGGCTCAGGTCGACCACGACCACGCCGTCGAGCGGCTTCACGCCGCTAATGACCCTTGCAGCATGCGGTAGCGGCCACGGGCCTCTACAGTCCTACCGCTCGGCATTGGTCTGATGCGCGGGGCTCACTAATTCACCCGCTTCGCGCGGCCGGCCCAGTACGGCTCGCGGAGCTTGAACTTCTGGAGCTTGCCCGTGGCCGTGCGGGCCAGCGCGTCGCGCACCTCGATGGAGGTGGGGCACTTGAAGTGGGCCAGCCGCGAGCGCGTGAAGTCGATCAGGTCGCGCTCGGTGGCGGCCTGGCCGGGCCGCAGGACGACGAGGGCCTTGATGGTCTCCCCCCACTTCTCGTCGGGCACGCCGATCACCGCCGCCTCGAGGACGGCGGGATGCTGGTACAGGCAGTCCTCCACCTCGATCGAGGACACGTTCTCGCCCCCGGTGATGATGACGTCCTTCTTGCGGTCCGAGATGACGATGTAGGGGCCGTCCTCCTGGCCGCCGTCGCCGGTGTGGAACCAGCCGCCCTCGAGCGCCTTCGCCGTCTCCTCGGGCTGCGCCCAGTAGCCCTCGAACACGTGGTTGGAGCGGGCGAGGATCTCGCCCTCCGCGTCCACCGCCATGCGCACGCCCACGGCGGGCACGCCGGCTCGCGACAGGCGGCGCGCGCGCTCGGCGGCGTCCAGGTCCCGCCACTCCGCGGGCGCGCGGTTGATGGTCAGGAGCGGCGACGTCTCGGTGAGCCCGTAGATCTGGATGAACTCCCAGCCGAGATCGGTCTCCACGCGCTCGATCGTCTTGGACGGCGGCGGCGCGCCCGCCACCACGATGCGCACGCGGCCGGCGCCGGGCACCGCCTCGCCCCGCCCGCGGCGCGCGGCGGCGGCGTCCAGCACGGCGGCCACCACCGCGGGGGCGCAGTTGAGCAGCGTCACGCCCTCCGCGTCGATCCGGCGCAGGATCTCTTCCCCGTCGATCTTCCGCACGACGATCTGCCGCGCGCCCATCGCGGTGAGGGCGTACGGCATGCCCCAGCCGTTGCAGTGGAACATGGGCAGCGTGTGCAGGTACACGTCGCGGTCGGAGACGCCCACGTGCCAGCCGAAGGTGACGGCGTTCAGCCAGCACCCGCGATGGGTGAGCTGCACGCCCTTCGGCCGCGCCGTCGTGCCCGACGTGTAGTTGACCGAGAGCGTGTCGTTCTCGTCGGTGACCCGTCCGCTCGGCCGGGCGTCGCGTCGCATGAAGAGCTGCGCGTCGGTGCCGGCGCCGAGGACGAAGCGGTGCTTCACGGGGATGCCGCGCGTCGGCTCGTCCATCTCGGGATCGACCAGGGCCACGGTGGCGCCGGAGTGCTCGAAGATGTAGCGGATCTCCTCGGCGTTGAGCCGGAAGTTCACGGGGACGAGCACCCGGCCGAACACGCTCACGCCGAAGAGGCTCACCAGGAACCGCGCGGCGTTGGGCGAGACGATGGCCACGCGCTCGCCCGGCGCCACGCCGAGGTCGTCCAGCGCGGCGGCGAGGCTCCGCGCCATGTCCGCGAACTGCCGGTAGGTGATGCGTCCGAGGCCGCCGCCGGGCGGGCTGGGCTCGTCGACGATGGCCTGGCGGTCTCCGTACACGAGCTCGGCGCGCTCCAGGAAGTCGGCGAGGGTGAGCGGGACGATCATGGCGGTCCTCCGTGTCGGTGAGGGCTGTCGCGACGAGCGCGGGAGCGCCTCGCGCGGAAAGCATAGCCGATCCCGTCGCTTCCGGGGAGGGATCGTGGACGAATGGCGAGACAGCACGCCGCGTGTCCGCAGAATCGCGGTATGGCCCGCCCGCTGAAACCGAAATCCGCGTTCCCTCACACCTCGGACGGTACACTCGCGCATGCGCATCACCCTCGACGCGGGCGCCTGGGTCGAGCACGAGCCCGCGTGGGTCGCGGCCGGCGAGGAAGCGGAGGTGGCCGACGCGCTGCGCCGGGAGCTCGACTGGGAGCAGCGCGAGATCGTGCTGTTCGGCCGGCCCGTGCTGCAGCCGCGGCTCATCGCGTGGGCGGGCGAGCTCGGCTACCGCTACTCGGGCCAGACGCTGCCGCCGCGCCCCTTCACGCCGGCGCTCGCCCCGCTCCTCGCGCGCGTGCAGGCGCGCGTGGGGGCGCCGTTCAACCACGTCCTGCTCAATCGCTACCGCGACGGCGCGGACAGCATGGGCCTCCACGCCGATGACGAGCCCGAGCTGGGCGCCGACCCCGTGGTGGCCATCCTCTCGCTGGGCGTGGAGCGCCGCTTCGTGGTCCGGCCCCGCCGCCGGAACCGCGACGCGCCGCGGGCCTTCGCGCTCGGGCATGGTAGCCTCCTCGTCATGGGTGGAACGTGCCAGCGCCACTACGTGCACGGCGTGCCGCGCGAGCCGCGCGTGACGGGCGAGCGGATCAGCCTGACCTTCCGCCGGCTGCTCCGGGCCCCGGGGGCGTGATGCGGCGCGCGCGTCTGGCCTCGCGCGCGCGGGCCGCGCTCGCCGCGTGGCTCGTCGCCGCCACGTTCCTGGGCGCCGCCGCGGCGGGCGGCGCGACCGTCGACGACCTCCTCTTCGACCTCCAGCTCGCTCCGCTGGACGGCGCGGCGCCGCCCGCGTTCACGCTGGAGGACCTGGACGGGGCGCGGGTGTCGCTCGCGGACTTCAAGGGCCGCGTCGTCCTCCTCTACTTCTGGGCCGGCTGGTGACCGCACTGCGCGAGGGAGTTTCCCTCCACGATCGAGGCGGTCGTCAAGGAGCACGCCGCCGCCGGCCTCACCGTGCTCGCCATCAACATCAAGGAGAGCCGCGACACCGTGGCGGCGTGGGTGAAGCAGCGGGGCATCACCGCGCGCGTCCTGCTCGACCCCGAGGCGACGGTGACGCGCGCCTATCGCGTGACGCACACGCCCACCGTGGTCCTCGTCGGCCGGGACGGCGCGATGGTCGCGCGCGCGTCCGGCACCCGGGACTGGTCGAAGGAGACCGGCCGCTCGCTCTTCCGGCTCCTCCTCGCCGCGCCGGCCCGGTGAGCGCGCGGTGGTGACGCCGGTCGTGGACACGCTCGAGACGGATCTCCTGATCCTCGGCGCCGGGGGCGCGGGGCTCTGCGCGGCGCTCCACGCCGCCGATCGCGCGCCCGGGCTGTCCGTCACCGTGGTCGTGAAGGGGCTGCTCGGGCGCGCGGGGTGCACGCGGATGGTGCAGGGGGGCTACAACGCCGTGCTCGCCGCGCCCGACTCCATCGAGGCGCACGTCCTCGACACGCTCAAGGGCGGGGGCTGGATCAACGACCAGGAGCTGGTGTGGACGCTCGTGAACGAGGCGCCGGGGCGTGTCCTGGAGCTGGAGTCGCGCTACGGCTGCTTCTTCGACCGCCACCCGGACGGCCGCATCCACCAGAAGCCCTTCGCCGGACAGGTCCACGACCGCACGATCCACAAGGGCGACCTCACCGGCATCGAGATCATGAACCGCCTCACCGAGCAGGCGTGGGAGCGGCCGTCGATCCGCCCGCTGGAGGAGCATCGCGCCGTCGCGCTCCTCCAGGACGGCGCGGGGCGCGTGGGCGGCGCGCTCGTGCTGGACCTCCGGAGCGGGCGGCTCGTGGCGGTGAGGAGCCGGGCCACGCTCCTCGCCATGGGCGGCGGGCCCACGATGTACCGGGTGTTCGCGTGCTCGGCCGACAAGGCCTCGGACGGCATCGCGCTCGCGTTCGCGGCGGGCGCGCCCTTGCGCGACATGGAGATGATCCAGTTCCACCCCACCGGGCTCGTCGTCCCGAACTCGCTCATGACCGGGGCGCTCCTCGAGGAGGGGCTCCGCGGCGCCGGCGGCTATCTCCGGAACGGCCGGGGCGAGCGGTTCATGGCGCGCTACGACCCCGCGCGCATGGAGCGGTCTACGCGCGACCTCGTGGCGCGCGCGGCGTTCGTGGAGGCCCAGGAGGGGCGAGGCACGCCGAACGGCGGCGTGTGGATCGACGTGTCGCACCTGGGCGCGGCCGTGGTCGAGCGCGACTTCCGCGGCATGGTCCGGCGCTGCCGCGACTTCGGCCGCGACCTCGCGCGCGAGCCCGTCGAGGTGGGACCCACGGCGCACTTCATGATGGGCGGCGTGGCGATCGACACCGGCTGCCGCACGCCGATCGAGGGCCTGTTCGCGGCGGGCGAGGACGCGGGCGGCGTGCACGGCGCCAATCGCCTCGGGGGCAACGGGGTGGCCGACTCCACGGTGTTCGGCGGCATCGCGGGAGACGTCATGGCCGACTGGGTGGTGGGACGCGCGCATCCCGACGTGCCACGGTCGGCGGTGGACGAGGCGGCGCGACGGGTGCTGGAGCCGCTCGGCGCCCGGGCGGCGGGGAGGATCTCTACGCGCTCCAGCGGCGCCTGCGCGACGTCATGTGGGAGCAGGTCGGGCTGATTCGCTCGGGCGCCGGGCTCACCGCAGGCCCTCGGCGCCATCGACGAGATCGGCCGAGCGCGCGCGTCGCGTGCGGGTGTCCGGCGGGCCCGAGTTCAACCTCGCCTGGCAGGACCGGCTCAACCTCGACAACCAGCTCGTCGCGGCGCGGCTCATCGCGCTGTCCGCGCTGGCGCGGGAGGAGAGCCGGGGCTCCCACTTCAGGTCGGACTTCCCCGAGCCCGCCGCCGCCCCGCTGACCTCCGTGTGGGTGCGGGCCGGCGGCGCCGGGCCCGTGGTGTGGAGAGAGCCGGTCGCGCTCACGCGCTACCGGCCGGACGCGGCGCCCGGCCGGGGTGACGGTCGAGGTCGGCGACTGAGGATGCGCGGACGCCGCCGCGAGCCGGCCGCTGCGACGGCCCGGCCCGCGACGCAGCGCGCACGCTGGCCGCCGCGCTGGCGATCGTCGTGGCGGCGCGCTCGCTCCGGCGCCGTCGTCGGCCCAGAGCGTGCGGGACCCCGCGCTCGAGGTGCGGCTCGTCGCGAGCGGCCTCGGCAGCCTCACCACCATGGCCTTCATCGGCCCCTCGGACTTCCTCGTGCTGCAGCGGCTGGACGGCCGGGTCCGCCGCGTGACCGGAGGAACCGTCCAGACGGACGCGGTGCTGGACCTGGGCGTCGACCGCGACTCCGAGCGCGGGCTGCTCGGGATCGCCGTGCACCCGGCGTTCCCCGCCACCCCGCACGTGTACCTCTATCGTGACCGAGAGCAGCACGGGTGGCGACACCGACGGCGCGCCGCCCCCGAACGCGAACCGCGTGTACCGCTACACGTGGGACGGCGCGCGGCTCGTGAGCCCGCTCCTGATCCTGAACCTGCCCGTCACGCCCGGGCCGAATCACGACGGCGGCGTGATCGCCTTCGGCCCCGACGGAAAGCTGTACGTGGTGATCGGCGATCTCAACCGCCGCGGCCAGCTCCAGAACCTGCCGGGCGGGCCCGCGCCGGACGACAGCGGCGTGATCCTGCGCGTCAACCCGGACGGCAGCGCGCCGGCGGACAATCCATTCGCCGCGCTCGGCGGCCCCGTGGCGCGGTACTTCGCCTACGGCATCCGCAACTCGTTCGGGCTGGCGTTCGATCCGGTGACGGGCCGGCTCTGGGACACGGAGAACGGGCCCAACGAGTACGACGAGGTCAACCTGGTCGCTCCGGGGTTCAACTCCGGGTGGACGCCGCTCATGGGGCCGGATGAGCGGGACCCGCAGTCGGCCGCCGACCTGTTCGTGCTTCCCGGGTCCGCGTACAGCGACCCGGAGTTCTCGTGGCGCCAGGTCGTCGCGCCCACCGGCCTCGCCTTCCTCGCGTCGGCGCGGCTCGGCGCGCAGTACGCGAACCAGCTCTTCGTGGCCGACTTCAATGGCGGCCGGGTCCATCGCTTCGCCCTCGATCCCTCGCGCACGCGCCTGGTCCCGCCCGGCGCGGGCCTCGCCGACCTCGTGGCCGACACGGCGGCCGAGCGCGACGCCACCGTGTTCGCCGAGGGCTTCCAGGGCATCACGGACCTCAAGGTCGGGCCCGATGGGCTGCTCTACGTGGTGTCCCACGACGGGTCCATCCACGTGGTGGGCCCGGCGCTGTCCGGGTTCGTGAACGCGTTCTACTCGACCGCGCTCGGGCGCGCGCCGAGCGGCGGCGAGCTCGCGGCGTGGGTGGACTTCCTCGCCGCCGATCGCGGTCCCGCGGGCGTGGCCGCGATGGCCCGCGCGTTCTTCGGCGGCGCCGAGTACCTGGCGAGGCCGCTCACGCCTGCGATCCACGTGTCGCGCCTGTTCCAGTCCCTGCTCGGGCGGTCGCCGGCGCCGGCGGAGCTGGCCGCGTTCGCCGCGGACGTTGTCGCCCGGCTCAACGATCCGGTCGCGTTCTTCGTGTCCGCGCCGGAGTTCCAGGCCCGGCTCGCCGCCGAGGGCCCGGCCGCGCTGGTCGCGCGCCTGTATCAGGACGTGCTCGGCCGTGCGGCGGCCCCCGCCGAGGTGTCGGCGTGGGCGGGCTTCCTCGCCGCCACCGGGGATGCGCTCGGGCTCGCGCTGGGGTTCTTCGGCTCTCCCGAGTACCTGGGCACTCCGAGGACGCTGGCCGGCCACGTCCGCGTTCTCTATCGCGGCCTCCTGGGCCGCGAGCCGACGCGGCGGAGTCAGGCGCGTGGACGGCCTACGTGGCCGCGCAGATCGCCCCGTTCTCGAGGTGGTCGTCGCGAGCGCCGAGTTCCAGTCGCGCTTCGGCCCGTGAGCGCCGGCTCGGGCTCGCCCTTCTTGCTATAGTCCCGCCGATGAGCGCCGAGAAGGTCCTCAGGCGAGCCTGGACCACGCGCGAGGGCTGGCGCGGCACCGGCGCCGGCATGTGGGCCTGGCTCCTCCAGCGCGGGGCGGCGGTGGCGCTCCTCGTGGTGATCGCGCTGCACCTGTCCAACCCCTTCGTCCGCCCCGTCCAGGCGTTGCTGCTCGCGCTGGTGCTGCTCCACGCGCTGCTCGGCGTCCGCGCGATCCTGCTGGACTTCGGCCTTCCCCTCCGCTGGCACCTCGGGCTCCTCGCCGCGGCCCTCGTTCTCGGCGCCGTGACTTTCACGGTGTTCTGGAGCTTCCGGTGGTACTGAAGGTCTTTCGCTGGGCTCCCGGCGCGCGGGAGCGCGTGGACGCCTTCGAGGTGGCGCCGCGGGAGGGGCTGACCGTGCTCGACGCCCTCGTGGAGGTCCAGCGCGGGAGCGATCCCACGCTCGCCTTCCGGTACGCGTGCCGGGTGGGGATGTGCGGCTCCTGCGCGATGGTCATCGACGGGCGCGAGCGCTGGGCGTGCCGGACGCTCGTGGCCCGCCTCGGCGCGGTCGTGACGGTGCGGCCGCTCTACCACTTCCCGCTGATCCGCGATCTCGTCGTCGACATGACGCCGTTCACCGCGCGCATGCGCCTGGCCGGCGCGGCCTTCGTGCCCTCCGACACGCCCGAGCCCGAGTTCGCCCGGTGGGCCGCGACAGCGCGGAGCGCCGCGCCATCGACGCCGCCGTCGAGTGCATCGGCTGCGGCATGTGCCTGTCGGCCTGCACGATGGTCGGCCACAACCCGCGGTTTCCCGGGCCCGCCGCCCTCAACCGCGCCTTCACCCTCCAGATGGACAGCCGCGATGGCGCCCACGGGGAGCGCGCCACCCTGCTCCTGTCGGAAGACGCGCTCCTTCGTTGCCACACCCAGGCCAACTGCACGGCCGTCTGCCCGATGGACATCTCACCCACGGAATCGATCCTCACGCTGCGCCGCCGAGCCGCGCTGGGACGGGAGGCCTGATCGAGATCACCATGCCGCGGGACGAGGCTCGGGGGGATCCTGGCGAGATCAGCGCCGGCCCGATTGACGCTTCGGGAGGGCCATGTTACGGTAACTGCCGAATTTCACGGTCGCCTCCTGTCCCGACGGGCGGGAGGCGACTCCTACGTTGGGCTGGCGTGAGACGCACAACCGTAGGCAGCGAGGCGAGCACCCGACGGCGGGCGGCCCAGCGTGGCGCGCGCCGACGCGGCTAAGGAGAAACCCCAGCATGACAGCCAGAGTGAGGATCCCCGCGGGCGCGAAGGCCGCGTTGCAACTGCCGCCGCCCGGAGCGCAAGCGCATGGAGGCGCGGTGATGGCGGCCCGGCCCAAGATCAGCGTCGTCGGGGCCGGTAACGTCGGCGCCTCCGTCGCCCAGTACGCGGTGGAGCGCGAGCTGGGCGACGTCGTCCTCGTCGACGTCATCGAGGGCATTCCCCAGGGCAAGGCGCTGGACCTCGCCCAGGCGGGTCCGGTACACGGCTACGACGCCGCGCTCGTGGGGTCGAACGGCTACGACGAGACCGCGGGCTCGGACATCGTCGTCATCACGGCCGGGCTCGCCCGGAAGCCGGGGATGACACGGGACGATCTCCTGTTCAAGAACGCGGAGATCGTGGGCAGCGTGGTGGAGCAGGTGGTGGCGCGCTCGCCGGAGTCGATCCTCCTCCTCGTCACCAACCCGCTCGACGCCATGGTGCAGCTCGCCTGGAAGAAGTCGGGCTTTCCGCACCGGCGCGTGGTCGGCATGGCCGGCGTGCTGGACTCCGCGCGCTTCCGCACGTTCATCGCCCAGGAGCTGGCGGTCTCGGTGGAGAACGTCACCGCCTTCGTGCTCGGCGGGCACGGCGATACGATGGTCCCCCTGCCGCGCTATTCCACGGTGGCGGGCATCCCGATCACCGATCTCCTTCCCCCGACCGCATCCAGGCCCTCGTCACCCGCACCGCCAACGGCGGCGCCGAGATCGTGGCCCTGCTCAAGTCGGGGAGCGCCTACTACGCGCCGGCGGCGGCGGCGGTGGAGATGGTCGAGGCCATCCTGAAGGACAAGAAGAAGATCCTCCCGTGCGCCGCGTACCTCGACGGCCAGTACGGCGTCCGCGGCCTCTACGTGGGCGTGCCCGTCAAGCTCGGGCGGAGCGGCGTCGAGCAGGTCATCGAGATCACGCTCACCCGCGAGGAGCAGGCCGCCTTCGACAAGTCCGCCGGCGCCGTGCGCGAGCTGGTGGACAAGCTGAAGCTCTAGCCCATGCGTGACATTCACGTCAGCGGCATCACCGACGCGGTCAAGAAGCTCTGCATGGAGGCGAACTACGACCTCGAGCCGGACATGCTGCGCGCCTTCGACCGCGCGCTGGCGACCGAGCGCTCGCCGGCCGGCCGCCAGGTGCTGCAGATCCTCCAGGACAACGCCCGCCTCGCGCGGACCAAGCACATCCCGTACTGCCAGGACACCGGCTTCGTCGTGTGCTTCGTCGAGGTCGGACAGGACGTCCACGTCAGCGGGGGCGGGCTGGTCGACGCCATCAACGAGGGCGTGCGGCAGGGTTACACCGAGGGCTATCTCCGCGCCTCCATCGTCAAGTCGCCGTTCGACCGCGTGAACACGGGTGACAACACGCCCGCCGTGATCCACCCCGAGGTCGTGCCCGGCGACGCGCTCCGGATCCAGATCATGGCCAAGGGCGGCGGCTGCGAGAACCGCTCGAAGTACAAGATGCTGACGCCGGCCGAGGGCATCGAGGGCGTGAAGGAGTGGATCATCGAGTGCGTGCGGACGGCGGGGCCGGATGCCTGCCCGCCGCTGGTGATCGGGGCCGGGGTGGGAGGCACGTTCGAGAAGGCGGCCCTCCTGTCCAAGAAGGCGCTCTTCCGGGAGCTCGGCTCTCCCAACCCCGATCCCGTGATCGACGCGCTGGAGAAGGAGCTGCTCGAGCGGGCGAATCGCCTCGGCATCGGCCCCCAGGGCTACGGCGGCGACACCACCGCGTTCGGGATCCACATCCTCGCGTACCCCTGCCACATCACGAGCCTTCCCGTGGCCGTCACCATCGAGTGCCACGCGCACCGGCACAAGGAAGTCACGCTTTGATCCGCGCCGGCGCCGACGGCGTCAAGGACATCGAGACGCCGCTGTCCGACGGCGACGTCGAGTCGCTACGGGCGGGGGACCGGGTCAGGATCACGGGGGTGCTCTACACCGCCCGTGACGCCGCCCATGCGCGGCTCATGCCCCTCATGGAGGCGGGCCAGCCGCTGCCCTTCGACGTGCGCGGACAGATCATCTACTACACGGGTCCCTCGCCGGCGCGGCCGGGCGACGTGGTGGGCTCGGTGGGCCCGACCACCGGGGGGCGCATGGACAAGTTCACGCCGAAGCTCCTCGCCCTCGGTCTCAAGGGCACGATCGGCAAGGGCGCTCGCTCCCAGCCCGTGAAGGATGCGTTGCGCGCGCACACCGGCGTCTACTTCGGCGCCATCGGGGGGGCGGGGGCCGTGCTGTCGCAGTTCGTCCGGAAGCTCGAGGTCGTCGCCTACGAGGACCTCGGCACGGAGGCCATCCGCCGGCTCGAGGTGGAGGGCTTCCCCGCCATCGTGGTCAACGACTGCCACGGGGGCGACCTGTACCAGGACGGCGTCAAGGCCTACGCGCGCGAAGGCGCGTGAGGACAACGGGGGACCACGGGACATGGCGGACGAGGCAGCGTACTCCCACGACGTCTCTGATCATCGGAGGCGGGGGAGCCGGCCTCCGCGCCGCCATCGCCATCGCGGAAGAGGCCCCGCGCCTGTCCGTGGCCATCCTCTCCAAGGTGTACCCGATGCGGAGCCACACCGTGTCCGCGGAGGGCGGGGCGGCCGCGGTGATGCGAGACAACGACAGCTTCGAGATCCACGCCAAGGACACCATCTTCGGCAGCGACTTCCTCGCCGACCAGGACGTGGTGTGGGCCTTCGTCCAGGAAGCGCCGAAGGAGATGATCCAGATCGAGCACTGGGGCTGCCCGTGGAGCCGCGAGCCCGACGGGCGGGTCGCCGTGCGCTCCTTCGGGGGCATGACCGTCGACCGCACGTGCTTCGCCGCGGACAAGACGGGCTTCCACATGCTCCACGCGCTCTTCCAGACCTCGCTCAAGTTTTCGAGCATCGTTCGCTACGACGAGTGGTTCGCCACCTCGCTCATCGTGGACGACGGCGTGGCGGGCGGGGTGGTCGCGGTGAGCGTCCACGACGGCAGCGTGCGCGCCATCACCGCGAAGGCCGTCATCGTGTGCACGGGCGGGGGCGGGCGGGTGTACCCGTTCACGACCAACGCCGCCATCAAGACGGGCGACGGGATGGCCCTCTGCTATCGCGCGGGGGTGCCGCTCAAGGACATGGAGTTCGTCCAGTATCACCCGACCGGCCTTCCCGGCACGGGCATCCTCATCACGGAGGCGTCACGCGGGGAGGGCGGCCACCTCAAGAACAAGGACGGCTATCGGTACCTCCAGGACTACGGCCTCGGCCCGCCCACCGACAGCCCGGTGCACCGGAAGATGGAGCTGGGGCCGCGCGACATCCTGTCCCGCTGCCACATCCAGGAGTTCCAGAAGGGGCGGACGTTCGAGGGGCCGCACGGACACTACGTGCACCTGGACCTCCGCCACCTCGGCGAGGAGAAGATCGACCGGAAGATCCCGTTCGTGCGGGAGCTCGCCCGGAACTACGTGGGCATCGACCCCGTGTACGAGCCGATCCCCGTGCGGCCGGTCGTCCACTACATGATGGGCGGCGTCTCCACCGACATCAACGGCAAGACGATCCTCGACGGCCTCTGGGCGGCGGGCGAGACGGCGTGCGTGTCCCTGAACGGGGCCAACCGGCTCGGCTCCAACTCGCTGCCCGAGCTGCTCGTGTTCGGGGCGCGCGCGGGCCGCACCGCCGCCGCCTACGCCCAGGGGAAGGCCGCGCCCAAGGGGAGCCGGGTCGCCGCCCTCGTCGCCGACGAGCGCAAGCGCCTGGACACGCGCTTCCTGCGCGCCGACGGCCCGGAGCGCATCGCCGACATCCGGGAGACGCTGCAGGCGTCGATGGAGAAGGGCGTCGGGATCTACCGGGAGAAGGGCCTGATGCAGGAGACGTGCGCGACGGTGCGCACGCTGCGCGACCGCTTCAAGCGCATCGGCCTCGCCGACCGGGGCGCCGTGTTCAACACGGAGCTGCTGACCGCGCTGGAGCTCGACAGCATGCTCGACGTGGCGGAGGCGGTGGCCAACTCCGCCGTCCTCCGGGAAGAGTCGAGGGGATCGCACACGCGCACCGACTTCCCCAAGCGCGACGACACGAAGTTCCTCCGGCACTCACTGGCCTACCGCGGGCCGGACGGCCCACGGATCGACTATCTGCCGGTGACGATCACCCGCTGGGCGCCCGAAGAGCGGAAGTACTAGCGGCGGACGGGGCATGAGCGGGTTCACCGGACCTGCGGCCGGTACCGGGTCCACGATCGCTCACGAATGATGCGGACAGGTGAGGAGGCCCGATGACCGAAGAGACGATCACCCTCGAAGTGAGCCGCTACCGGCCGGGGGAGGATCGCGAGCCCCGGCTGCAGTCCTTCTCCGTGCCGTTCCACAAGGACTGGGTGGTGCTCGACGCCCTCAACTACATCAAGGACCGGCTGGACGGCACCCTCACCTACCGGTGGTCGTGCCGCATGGGCGTGTGCGGCAGCTGCGGCATGATGGTGAACGGCGTGCCCAAGCTCACCTGCTCGGCGTTCCTGCGCGACTACCACCCGGGCCCGATCCGCGTGGAGCCCCTCGCCAACTTCCCGGTGATCCGTGACGTCGTGGTGTCGATCGACGACTTCATGGAGAAGCTCGTGCGGGTCAAGCCGTGGATCATCCGGCAGGTCGAGAAGCCGGTGGAGGAGGGCGAGTACCGCCAGAGCCCCGCCCAGCTCGACGCCTTCCGGCAGTTCAGCATGTGCATCAACTGCTTGCTCTGCTACGCGGCGTGCCCGGTGTACGGCCTCCAGCCCGCCTTCGTGGGGCCGGCGGCGATCGCGCTGGCCTATCGCTACAACCTGGACTCGCGCGACGAGGGCTACCGCCTGCGCGAGCCCGTGCTCTCCGACGCCGTCGGCGTATGGGAGTGCACGTTCATCGGCGAGTGCTCGGTGGTGTGCCCGAAGCACGTCGACCCCGCGGCGGCCATCCAGCGGTCGAAGGTGGACGGGGCCAAGAACTGGGCGCTCTCGATGCTCATGCCGTGGAGGGGGCCGGTGATGGCCACGCACACGACGCCGCAACGTCCCGGCCTCTACTACCCGAAGATGTCCAACACGTGGTGGCTCAAGCGGCCGAACTACGTCCGCTTCATGATCCGCGAGGCGACGAGCATCTTCGTCGCCGCGTTCCTGGTCGTGCTGCTCGTGCAGCTCGCCAAGCTCGGGCAGGGACCGGCGGCCTACGCGGACTTCCTCCGGACGCTCGCCTCCCCCGGGTGGATCGCCTTCCACCTGGTGGCCCTCGCCTTCGCCGTCTACCATTCGTGGACGTGGTTCATGCTCACCGGGGTGGTCCAGGTCGTGAGGCTCGGCGAGACCCAGGTGGCGCCCGGCCTCATCGTGGCGGGCGCCCTCGCGGGGTGGGGCGGCGTGTCGCTCGTCATCCTCTTCTTCTTCCACCTCTGGGCCTGAGCCATGACGACCAAGACGATGGAGCCGTTCTGGTGGAGCCTGTTCTCGGTGGGCGGCGTCGTCGCCGCCTTCCTCGTGCCCGTCCACATCATCGTTCACGCCATCGCCATTCCCCTCGGCCTGATCCCGGTGAGCCCCGAGCGCATGGCCACCCTGGTCGCCCACCCGCTCGTCAAGCTCTACCTGTTCGTGCTGATCGCGCTCCCGCTGTACCACTGGGCGCATCGGTTCCGCTTCATCCTGGAGGATCTGGGCCTGCACGGGTTCCGCCGGCCGCTCGCCGTCCTGTGCTACGGGCTGGCCATCGCCGGGACCGTGGTGACCGTGCTGGTGTTGATCAACCTGTGAGAGCGCCCGCCCCGGACGACCGCGCGGGCGGCCAGGCATGAAGATCCACGAGTACCAGGCCAAGGCCCTGCTGCGGACATGGGGCGTGCCGGTTCCCGCGGGGGACGTGGCGGAGACGCCGGCCGAGGCGCGTGCCATCGCCGAGCGCCTCGGCGGCAAGGTCGTCGTCAAGGCCCAGGTGCACGCGGGCGGTCGCGGCAAGGCGGGTGGCATCAAGCTCGCGGAGGACGCGGCCGGCGCGGAGGCCGCGGCGGGGCAGATCCTCGGCATGATGCTCCGGACGCCGCAGACGCCGCCCGAGGGTATCCGCGTGCTCCGGGTCCTCGTCGAGGAGGCCTCGGCCATCGCCACCGAGCTCTACCTGTCCATGACGCTCGATCGCGGGCGGAGCACCCACGTCGTCATGGCGTCCCCGTCCGGGGGCATGGACATCGAGGAGGTGGCGGCCGCCCATCCCGAGCGGATCATCCGCGAGTGGACGGATCCCGCCCTCGGGCTCCAGCCGTTCCAGGCCCGGGCGCTCGCGTTCGGTCTGGGCCTCGCGGGGGACGCCTTCAAGAACGGCGTGCGCTTGATCCTCGACCTGTTCCGGCTCTACGCGGCCACCGACGCCTCTCTCGCGGAGGTCAATCCGCTGGTGATCACGCGGGACGGCCGCGTGCTCGCCCTCGACGCCAAGCTCAACTTCGACGACAACGCCCTCTACCGCCACCCCGAGATCGTGGCGCTCCGCGACGTGAACGAGGAGACTCCGCTCGACGTGGAGGCGTCCCGGTACGGCCTGAACTACATCAAGCTCGACGGCAACGTGGGGTGCATGGTCAACGGCGCGGGGCTGGCCATGGCCACCATGGACATCGTCAAGCTGGCCGGCGGCGAGCCCGCGAACTTCCTCGACGTGGGCGGCGGCGCCTCGCCCGAGCAGATCGAGAACGCCTTCCGCATCCTCTCGTCGGACCCGAGCGTGAAGGCCGTCTTCATCAACGTCTTCGGCGGCATCCTGCGCTGCGATCGGCTCGCCGAGGGCGTGATCGGGGCCATGAAGAAGCTCGGCCTGGACCTTCCGGTGGTGGTACGCATGGAGGGCACCAACGTCGAGCTGGGGAAGAAGATGCTGGCCGAGTCCGGGCTGCCCCTCGTCACCGCCGACGACATGGGCACCGGCGCGGCCAAGGTGGTCGAGCTCGCGCGGAAGGCGAGGAAGACGTGAGCATCCTCGTCGACCGGCGCACCCGCGTCCTGGTGCAGGGCATCACCGGCAAGGAGGGCACCTTCCACGCCCTCCGCTGCAAGGAGTACGGGACGCAGGTCGTGGGCGGGGTGACGCCGGGCAAGGGCGGCACCACCCACGAGGGGTTGCCCGTGTGGAACACCGTCGAGGAAGCGGTGGCCGCGTCTGGCGCCGATTGCGCCCTGATCTTCGTGCCCCCCGCGGGAGCGGCCGACGCCATGATGGAGGCCGCCGACGCCGGCGTGCCGCTCGTCGTGTGCATCACGGAGGGCGTGCCCATCGCCGACATGGTACGGGTCAAGGCCTTCGTGTCTCGGACGGGGAGCCGCCTGATCGGCCCGAACTGCCCCGGCCTGATCACGCCGGGCCAGGCGAAGATCGGGATCATGCCTGGGCACATCCACAAGGTGGGCGGCGTCGGCGTCGTGTCGCGGAGCGGCACGCTGACCTACGAGGTGGTCCACCAGCTCACGACCCGCGGCCTCGGGCAGTCGAGCTGCGTGGGGATCGGCGGCGACCCCGTCAACGGCACCAGCTTCATCGACGTGCTCCGGCTCCTCCAGGACGATCCCGAGACCACCGCCATCATGATGATCGGCGAGATCGGCGGCACCGCCGAGGAGGAGGCCGCCGCCTTCATCCGCGCCCACGTCACCAAGCCAGTGGTCGGCTTCATCTGCGGCCAGACCGCGCCGCCCGGCCGTCGCATGGGCCACGCCGGCGCCATCATCGCGGGCGGAAAGGGCACGGCGGCCGAGAAGATGCGCGCGATGGAAGCGGCCGGCATCACCACCGTCACGAGCCCCGCCGACATGGGCGCCACCGTGGCGCGCGTGCTGGCCGACAAGAGATAGTCGCCCAACGGTTGACTTGCCCGACCGTCGGGCGCCGGAGGCTCTGCGCAGGCGCCCCGACGGCGAAAGAGAAAAGATCCATGCCCCTCGAACGCACGCTGACCATCATCAAGCCCGACGCCGTCGCGAAGAACGCCATCGGAGGCATCGTCGATCGCTTCGAGCGCGCCGGCTTCAAGATCCTGGCCGCCAAGCTCGTGCGCCTCACCGCCGAGCAGGCCGCGGGCTTCTACATCGTCCACAAGGAGCGGCCGTTCTACGGCAGCCTGTGCGCGTTCATGACGTCGGGCCCCTGCGTGCCCATCGTCCTCGAGGCCGACAACGCCATCGCCCGCCTGCGGGAGCTGATGGGCGCCACCGATCCCGCGAAGGCCGCCGCCGGGACCATCCGGAAGGACTTCGCCTCTTCGATCGAGGCCAACGCCGTGCACGGCTCGGATTCGCCGGAGTCCGCCGCGTTCGAGATCCCGTATTTCTTCAGCGCCCAGGAGATCGTGTCCCGCTAGGACACCCGGAGGGGGCTCTGTCCGGGACCTCGGCCCCTCGACACGTGGCACAGCGCACGGGCATCCTCCGCCCGGGCGCCTGCGCCCACCCGTCCGGACGGCGGCAGGGTGCGGGCGGGCAAAGCCCGCGCGCCCGCACCTGATGGACCCCGACTTCCACCCGGCGATCCTCGGAACGCGGCAGCGGGTGATCGCGGGGGTCGTGGCGCTCGGGCTCGCCATCGGCGTCCCCATCGTCACGTCGGCCTGGCTCGTCGCCGTCACCGCCGATCCCGTCTTCGTGATCTTCCCGCTCCCGTTCATCGGGGCGGTGTGGCTGATCCAGGGCCTGGCGCCGACCGGCTACCGCTTCGAGGACCGGGGCGTCAGGATCGAGCGCCGCTGGCTATCGCGCCGGCTCCCCTACTCGGCGATCCGCGACGTCGACCGGGTCGCGCGGCCCATCGGCGGGCTCCTCGCCCTCGGCCTCAACGGGCTGTTCGGGGCCTGGGGGCTCCGGTGGAACCGGCGCACGGGGCTCCACTACCTGGCCATCGCGAATACGCGCGACCTCGTGTTCCTGCACACGGTCAACGGGCTCCTCGTGTTCTCGCCCGAGCGCCCCGACGAGTTCGTGGCCCAGATCCGCCGGCGCCTCCCGTAGTGCGAAGCGAGCCGCTGAGGCGAAGCGGCCGAAGGCGAGCGGAGCGCACATGGAAATGCAGTGGAAACAACCCCAGGGGGTCGCCGCGACCGAGTGGGATGCCGTGGACCCAACCCCAGGGGGCCGCCGCGACCGAGTGGGAAATGCCGTGGACCCAACCCCAGGGGGCCGCCGCGACCGAGTGGGAAATGCCGTGGACCCAACCCCAGGGGGCCGCCGCGACCGAGTGGGAAATGCCGTGGACCCAACCGGGGCGAGGACGCCGTCAGCTCCCGTCCTTGCGGGCGAGCGCCCAGACGGAGACGGGGAACGAGGGCTCGTTCCGGAGCGAGCGCCACCAGCGCCAGGACGCCCACCGGGAGAAGTTGGCCTTGACGGCGGCGCGATTGCCCCAGGAGGCGGTGCGGACGCCCTCGAAGGGGAAGCCGCACTCGGCGAGGAAGTGCTTGAGCCCCAGCTCGGTCCAGCGCGAGCAGTCCACGGGATAGTCGTGCACGCGGATCAGGAACGGCGTCGTCACCAGGAAGTACCCGCCGGGCCGCAGCATGGCGTGGACGTTCCGCCCGGCGCGGTACGGCCACAGGAGGTGCTCGAACACCTGATCGGCCACGATCACGTTGAAGCTCCGCTCGAGACGGTCGCGGCACACGTCGAAGTCGGGGTAGCCCACGCGCTCGACCGAACGGAAGCCGAGATGCATGAACGGGTCGGCGTCGGGCTCCTCCGGGGAGATCTCGAGGAGGTCCAGCGTCTCCGGGCGGAGCGCGCGCAGCCACGCCGCGCACTCGCGATACATGACCACGCGCACCCACTGCGGGTGGAAGAACGGCATCCCGACCTCGCTGGCGAGGCGTCGCGACATCCAGTGGCCATAGAGCGCGAAGGGCAGGAGGCCCGAGCGCACGCCGAGGCGCGCGGTGGTGAGGGCCCAGCGGACCGGCCCGGGATGGGCGCGGGCGAGGGCGGCCATGCGGTCGGAGCGCTTCACGAGGTCCGTGCGCGTGCCCGGCTGGGCATCCTGGCCCGAGCATAGACGATGGCGCGCGAGCCCGGCAAGCTTCGGGCGCTCGGCGGCGCACATCGTGCCGGGCCGGCGCGCGCGGCTGGACAGCTTCCGCCGGCCCGTGCAAAGATCGGAGCTCGTGACCATCGAGACCGCTGTCCGCTCCCGCGCGGAGGACGTGAGGCGTTCGTGAGCGGCGTGACCGTCGTCAGCTTCGACATCGACGGCACGCTGGAGGTGGGAGACCCGCCCGGCATCGTGACCATCGCCATGGTCCGGCGCGCGCAGTCGCTGGGCTACGTCATCGGCAGCTGCTCCGACCGCCCGCTTCGCTACCAGCGCGAGCTGTGGGAGCGCCTGGTCATCGTGCCCGACTTCACCGTGCTCAAGCACAAGCTGGCCGACGTGCGGGCGCTGTTCCAGGCCGAGACCTACTATCACATCGGCGACACCGACGTGGACGACTGGATGGCCACGGACGCCGGGTTTCGGTTCCTCCGCGCGGAGGCGGCCCCGCACTGGAGCCCCGGGCTGCTGGCTTGAGTGATGCGCCCGCAGGGCGCCCCCTCTGACCCTCTCCCCGCCGGGGAGAGGGTAGGGTGAGGGGCGGTAGCGCAAGCACTCCCGGTCGACCGCCGCTGGTCGTTCGACCGCCCCTCACCCCAGCCCTCTCCCCGCTGGGGAGAGGGGGAGGATTCAGAGACGGGGCTCGACGACGGGGAACATCAGCGTGAAGTCGTCGAGGAGGCCGAACAGCTCGGCCACGCGGTCGGCGGCGCCGTCGACCGCGCACGACCCCGGCGGCCACCGCGTCCGCGAACGTGGTCTCCCGCAGCACGAGGCGGTTGAGCACGGAGCGCTCGGTCGTGACCGTGGCGTCCGCCGGATCGGCGTGGCGGTCGGGCAAGGCGGTGAGCGCCGAGTTCTCCAGGTTGAGCGCGAACCGCCGGCCGAGGTCGGGGAACACCCAGTTCAGGACGATGCGCCGGCCCGCGGCGCGCTCGCCGTCGAGACGGATCCCGAGGTAGTCGAAGAACAGCTCGAGGCTCATGCCCCGGACGATGTCCGGGCTCACCGGCGCCCGCGCCGCCGTCTTCGGGTGCCCCTGGCGCAGCTCGAGGGCCCCGAGCAGGTAGGCGTTGCGCCAGGTCGCGGACTCCGCGCGGTAGCCGAGCTGCTCGAGGGCGTCGGCGCCGAGGCGGCGGGCCTCCACGTTGCCGGGGTCGGCGAACACGACGTGGCTCATGGCCTCGGCGACGAAGCGGTACTCGCCCCGCGCGAAGTCCTCCCGGGCCCGCGCGATCGCCGCCGCCGCGCCCCCCATGTACTCGACGTACTTCCGGCCCGCGCTCCACCGGGGGCAGCGGGCTCGAGGTTCGCCGGGTTGGCGTCGTACCAGCCGAGGTAGCGCTGGTAGACGGCCTTGGCGTTGTGGCTGAGCGTGCCGTAGTAGCCGCGCACGTGCCAGGTGCGCGGCGAGGCTCGGCGGCCACGCCAGGCGCTCGGCGATCTCCGCCGCGCGCCAGCCGTGGTTCATGAGCCGCACCGTCTGGTCGTGGAGGTACTTGTAGGCGTCGCGCTGCCGGGCGAGGAAGTCGAGCACGCGCTCGGTGCCCCACACCGGCCAGTGGTGCTGGGCGAACACCACGTCGGCGTCGCGCGCGAAGCGGTCGCGCGCCTCGTCGAGGTACTTCGCCCACGCGTTGGCGTCGCGCGCCTGGGCGCCGCGGATCGGGTAGATGTTGTGGAGGTTGTGCGTCGCGTTCTCGGCCAGGTTCAGCGCGCGCAGCGCCGGGTAGAACATGTGCATCTCCGCCGGCGCCTCCGTCTCCGGCGCGAGCTGGAACACCACCTCGACGCCGTCGATCACGTGCGTCTCGATCGGCGCGGTCAGGACGTCGCGTGGGCGGGATGAGCGTGACGGTGCCGCGCGAGGTCACCTTGCCGAGCCCGGCGTCGACCTGGCCCCGCGGGCCGCGAGGCAGCGTGGCGCCGAACTGGAACTGGGCGCGGCGCACCATGGCCGTGCCCGCGAGCACGCTCTCCGAGACCACCTCCTGCATGAACCGGTCGGGCGCGTACACCGGCACGCGGCCCGCCCGCACCTCGGCCTCGTCGAGCACGCCGCGCACGCCGCCGTAGTGGTCGGTGTGGCTGTGCGTGTAGATCACGGCCGTCACCGGCCGCTCGCCCGCGGTGCCGCGCGTAGAGGTCCAGGCCGGCGCGCGCCACCTCGGTGGAGATCAGCGGGTCGATCACGATGACGCCGCGCTCCCCCTCGATCAGCGTCATGTTGGAGATGTCGAAGCCGCGCACCTGGTAGATGCGCTCGGCCACCTGGAAGAGGCCGTGGTGCATGTTGAGCCGGGCCTGGCGCCAGAGGCTCGGGTTCACGGTGGGCGGCGGCTCCGCGGCCTCCAGGAAGCGGTACTCCTCGAGGCTCCAGACCACCCGGCCCTGCGGCGTTCCTGATGACCACCTCGGGCAGCGCTGCCGATGAATCCCCGGCGGGCGTCCTCGAAGTCCTGCGTGTCGGCGAAGGGCAGCGCGCCCAGCACCGCGCGGTTGTGCGCGGCGGTCTGCGGGGTGGCGTCCTGCGGCTCGGGCGCGGGCGCGCTCATCACACGAAGGTCAGCGGCTCGGTCGGGGTCGGGCCGCGGGCGAAGCGGTCGAGAGCGAGCGGCGCGATGTCCACGGTGCGCGCCTGGCCCTCGGCGATCAGCTCGGCCATGAGCTGGCCGGCGATGGGCCCGTGCATGAACCCGTGACCGCTGAAGCCGGCGATCACGTAGAGGCCGTCCACGCCGGGGACGGCGCTGACGATGCCGGTCTGATCGGGCGTCATCTCGTAGAGGCCGGTCCACGTGCGCATGAGCCGCGCCTCGGCGAGGGCGGGCACGCGGCGCACGGCGCGCTCGACCACCTCGGGGGCGAGGCTCCAGTCCGTCGACATGTCGAACGCGCCGACCTCGTCCTTGCGTCCCGCGCCGAGCAGGATCCCGTCGCCCTCGCGGCGCATCGAGAAGCCCCAGTGCTGGCCGATCACGAACGGCGTGGCCGCCGGGATGCGGTCGGTGGGGAAGGTGGCGGTCATGAACTTGTGCCGGCGCCGGGGTGTGACGGGCACGTCGATCCCGGCGAGCGTGCCGACGACGCCGGACCACGCGCCCGCGGCGATCACCACCACCGGGGCGTCGATCGCACCGGACGCCGTGGTCACGCCGGTCACGCGGCCGTCCCCGCGCGCGAAGCTCACGACCTCGCACTGCTGCCGGATCGACACGCCGAGCTCGCGCGCCCGGGCCGCGATCGCCGTGGTGCAGAGGTAGGGATCGGCATAGCCGTCCCGCGGCGAGAACGTGGCGCCCAGCAGGTCGCCGGTCTCCAGGTACGGGAAGAGGTGCCCGGTGTCCTCCGGCGTCAGGAGCCGCACGTCCACCCCCAGGCTCTGCTGGAGGAGGACACTCTGCCGGGCCACCGCTAGCTCCTCCTCGCTACCCACGAGCAGGAGATAGCCGTGCTGGCGGAACCGGGGATCGACGCCGAACTCTTCCTCGAAGCGCTCGTAGGTGAGGATGCTCTGGAGCGTCAGCTCGATGCCCACGCGGTTCGCGTACTGGTGGCGGATGCCGCCGCTGGCGAGCGCGGTCGAGCCGGAGCAGACGGTGTCGCGCTCCAGGACCACGATCCGCCCCGCGCCCCGGCGCGCCAGGTGGTAGGCGGTGCTGACGCCCATGATCCCGGCGCCCACGACGATGACGTCCGCGGTCTCGGCCATTCAGCGCCTCCTCTGATGAGCCCCGCGCATCAGACTGATGCCGGGCGGTGGGATTGCAGAGGCCTGTGGCGGTTCCCGTATTCTGCGAGGATCATCGGCCCGCGACGGGCTCCGTGCGCGCTCACCGGCCAGCGCCAGCGCGCCGAGCACGCCCGCCCGGTCGCCGAGCGCGGGCGCCACGATGTAGTCCTCGATCCGGTCACGGAGCGGGGCAGCGTCCGGATAGCCGCCGAGCAGGTCCTTGACCCGCGCCTGCACGCGCGGCAGCAGGTGTCCCGCCGCCATCACCCCGCCGCCGACGGCGATCCGGCGAGGCGACAGGACCGAGACGATGGCGACCAACCCCAGCGCCAGATACCCCGCCTCCAGCTCCCATCCCGGATGATCTTCGGGAAGCTCCTCGGCCGCCAGTCCCCAGCGCCGGGCCATGGCCTCGCCCGAGGCGAGCCCCTCGAGGCAGTCGCCGTGGAAGGGGCAGGCGCCGGGGAACGGGTCGGCAGCGAGGTCGTGAGGCACCCGCAGGTGCCCCATCTCCGGATGCACGAGGCCGTGGACGAGGCGGCCGTGGACCAGCGCGCCGCCGCCGATGCCGGTGCCCACCGTGACGTACACGAACGGATCCGAGCCGCGGCCCGCGCCCCACGCATGCTCGGCGAGGGCGGCCCCGTTCACGTCGGTGTCGAACCGCACGGGCACCCCCAGGGCGCGGGCGAACGGGCCGGCGAGGTCCACGTAGGACCAGCCCGGCTTCGGCGTCCTGGTGACGTGCCCCCAGGTGGACGAGGCGGGATCGAGGTCGACCGGACCGAAGGAGGCGATGCCGAGCGCGGCCACCGGTCCGTGCTGCACGAAGAAGGCCAGCGCGGTGGCGATGGTCTCGGCCGGAGCGCCGGTGGGCACGCGGGTCTCGGCGCGGATGTCATCGGGCCCCGTGCCTACCGCGCAGACCAGCTTCGTGCCGCCTGCCTCCACACCGCCCATGACCCTCCCCTGCGGAGAGGGTCGGGGAGGGGCGCTCGTCCGAGCACGCCCGGTCGACCGGCGTCGGTCGGCGCCGCGGCAGGTCAGCCCTGTCCGTAGACGCGTCGCGGCCGCCAGTGGCCACGCTGGTGGGCGGCCACGTAGTCCGGGCGCGCGAACAACTTGATGAGCACCACACCCGCCACGAAGCCGCCGATGTGGGCCCCGAAGGCCACCCCGCCCCCCTCGCTCCGACCGACCAGCACCCCCAGGAACTGGAGCGCCATCCAGTAGAGGAGCATGGTCCACGCGGGCAGCGCGATCGAGGTGATGAAGAAGCCGATGGGCACCATGGTGAACACGCGCACCCGCGGGTAGAGGACCAGGTACGCGCCCATCACGCCGCTGATCGCCCCGGACGCGCCGACCATCGGGATGCCCGAGGAGGGGTTGATCATGACCTGGAGCAGCGCGGCCGCCGCGCCGCTCAGCGCGTAGAAGAGCCCGAACCGTCCGGGGCCCATCGAGTCCTCGATGTTGTTGCCGAAGATCCAGAGGAACCACATGTTGCCGAGCAGGTGCATCCACGATCCGTGCAGGAACATCGACGTGAGGATGTGCGAGGCCTGCCGCCCCGGGTCGGTGAGGCACACGAGGCCGTCGCCCATCGGGAACCGGGTGCCCGGCCGGAGCATGCCCGTCAGCTCGCCGGGGATCAGCCCCAGATCGCACACGCTTCGCGCCAGCGCGAGCGGAGAGCCGGCGCCCTGCACCAGCAGCCACACCGCGACGTTGGCCGCGATGAGCAGGAACGTGAGGACCGGCGTCCGCTGCGTCTCGTTCTCGTCACGGTAGGGGAACATGCGTGATCCTTTCGGCCCAGCTTCACGGGGTAGGGACCTCGGTCCGCGGTGAAGATTACCCGCGGAGCGCAGCCGCCATTATTGCTCGATCGTGCCTGTCGAGGTTGACCCGCGGGTCACGATACGCCTAAGGTCGTACATCACGGCTGGCCGTGGTCCGGGGCCAGCACGAGGGAGGCGCGCTCTGCCATGCGAGTGGATGACCGGAAGGTGCCGATCTCGTTCCTGGCCCTCGCCGGCATCCTGGCGCTGGTCTCTTACCTGACCTCGTCGGTGGGTCTCTTCGTGGCCGCCGCCGTCCTCCTGGTCGGGGGCGCCGTCGTGCGCGCGATCGACCGGCTCGGAGACGACCTCCGGGCCGCGCGCATCGCCGCGGAGCTTGGGGGGCCGGCTCCTCCCGTCGTGCCATCCGCGACAGGCCCGGCGCCCACTCCGCCCCCGGCTCCGGACGTCCCGCTGGCCCGGCCCTACACGCGTCCACCGTGGGAGAAGGATCCCCAGGAAACGCCCTGAGCGGCGCCCTGCCCGCTCGTCCATGCTCCCACGTGGAAGGTAGCGGGCGCCCTGATGACGGGGCGCCCGCCGTCCTGGAGCGGACCGCTTCGCGCTGACCCGGCGGTTCTTTCCCTACAGCATCTCCCGCCGGGCCTTCTTCGCGCGCGCCGCGCCGATCGCGGTCTTCACGTCCTTCTCCTCCTCGGGCGGTGGCAGCACGGCGGGCATCCCGAGCGAGTCGATCCAGAGCTCCCGGCTCCAGCCCTGCGTGTGGTAGAGGTGCTCGTCCTCCTGCTCCTCGACCTTCTCGAGGGCCTCCTTCACCGCCTGCGCGTCCTCACCCTTGAGCGCCCGCGACGCCGCGATCTCCTTGAGCAGCTCCCAGTTCAGGTGATCCTTGGTCTCCGCGCTCACGATGCACTCGGTGGCGACGAGCTCGGCGGCCTCGGGGGGCCCGGCCTCGAGCGCCAGCTTCATGGCCTTCACGAGCGACTGGCCGATGTGCCGGACCACGCCACGGCCCGGCGTTTCCGTCGTGGTGTCCAGCCCGAAGTGCTCCATCAGCCCCGACACGATCACGGCGTGATCCTGGGTCTGGGCGAGGTACTTCTCCCACTCCTCCCTGAGCTCGTCGTTCACCACGCACTCGAGCGCCGTCTCGTACACCTTGGTGCCTCCGAGCTCCGTCTCCAGCATCTGTCCCAGCAGCTCGGCGAACTGGCCCTTGTCGATCTCCATCGGTGCCCTCCCTTGGCCTGGCGTTGATGCGGCGCCTCACGGCGCCCCTGGAGACGAGTGGAGCAAGCTCCGTGCCGGCCCCTCGGACGAGGAGAGCTCCGGGCGGGAGGGTTGATCGAGGAGGGCGATCGTGAGACCGGAGGGGCGGATGGGTGGGGTGGTCAGGCGCCGCGGGGACGCCGCGCGGCCTCGCGCAGCAAGGCATCGAGATCCAGGGCGCTCGACGACCGCGCGTGGGCGTCAACGCCCTGGCGCCGGAGCTGAACGAGGGCGCGCGCGTGATCCTCCGGGGTGCGCGCCGCCACGCAGTCCGAGGGGACGACGACGTGGTAGCCGCGCATGTGAGCCTCCTGCGCGGTGATCAGGACGCAGCTATCGGCGAGCAAGCCGCTCACGATCAGCGTGCGGGCCCCGAGGTGCTGGAGCAGGAGGTCGAGCGCGGTGCCGTAGAAGCCGGAGTGCTGGGGCTTCAGGATGAAGTAGTCGCGGGGCCCCGGCCGCAGCCGGTGCGCCACGTCGCGCCCGCGCGCCCGTGGGCTCGAGCAGTGCGCGACGAGCTTGCGGAAATCCGACCGCCAGCGTCCGAAGTTGTCGTTGACGTACACGACGGGGATGCCCGCGCGGGCAGCGCGCGCCTTCAGCTGGCGGATCCGGGTGGCCATCGCGCGCGCGGCGCCGAGCACCTCACGGCCCTCCTCGAACGCGAAATCGTTGATCACGTCCACGAGGAGGAGCGCGACCGCGGACGTGTCCGGAGCGCTCCCATGCAGGGTCGGCGACGGCCGGGGCCGACGGGTGGCGCGCATCAGACGGGCCACGTCGGCGCGTCCTCCCTCACGCGCCGCCCTCCAGGATCTCCGAGATCACCAGCTCGAGGTTCCGGCCCGTCCGGATCCCGGCGGCGCTCAGCATCTCCCAGTGCGCGCGCCGCAGGGTGATCTTGAGCGGCAGGGTGACGGGATCGCCGGCGCCGGGAGCGCGGCGCTCGATGGCCTTGCGCGCCATCGCCTCGATCTGCTCGCGCGTGAGTGACGTGGCCTTCGGGGAGAGCGGCGAATCCTCCGGGCGTCGTGGCATCGATGTCCTCCCTGGAGACCCAGTCTACGGCGTCTGGTCACTGGCGCACGCGCCGCGCGGCGACGCAACGGAGAGATGACTCGAGGCTGAACGGAAATACCGGGTCGTCGGGTGCAGTCACGGACCACACGTGGGAGGAAGGCCTGCTGGGAAGGGGCGCCGGCCCTGGCATGTCCATTGCGTTCCCAGCGAAGCATGGTCGAGCGAGCCCTCGCTGCCACGGCGGATACAAGAGTCGTCGCGACGGGACCACGGAGCGGATCGCGAGGGATGAGCGCCGAGGAGCGAGCGCGCGTGCTCGATGCCATGGTGCGGTGGTCGGACACCGTCATCGAGCGACCCCATCCCGTCGTCGGCAATCTCCCGATCTGCCCCTTCGCGAAAGCGGCCCGGCTGAAGCGGACCATCCGGTTCGAGGTGCTGGCGTTGATGCGGCCGATCCACTCGAGCCGTCAGGCACCGTCATGCGCCTGGTGCACGAGTTCCGCCGGGCGCCGGACCTGGAAACGCTCTTCGTCATCCATCCAGATCGTGTCGGCATCGGCGCGCGCGCCCTCGAGGCATTCGTGGCCCGGCTCAACGCGCGACTCGTGACGGAGGCCGACACCGAGGACCTGCAGGTGTTCGAGGCGCACCCGGAGAGCGACTTCTGCATCGGCGGCGTGTACACGCGGCGCAGCCCGTATCCGAGCTTCCAGGCGCTCAGCCGGCGCCTGCTGAAGGCGGCGTCGGACTCGCTCCTCGGATCCGGCTACTACGCTCACTTCACGCCGGCGATGCTCCGCGCGGTGGGGATGCCGCGCGGACCGATCGCCGAGGATACCAGGACGTCATGTCCACGGGCCTCTTCGTCACGCGCGTAACCCTGGCGGCCGGGACGTCCGGCGGCGCCGACGCCTCCACGCCGTTGAACGCGGTGGATGCCGCGCTGCTCGCGGCGGGCATCGGCAACATCAACCTGGTCAAGCTCTCGAGCATCGTTCCTCCTCGAGTGACGATCGTACCGTTGCCCCGCATCCGGCCGGGGGCGATCGTCCCGACCGCCTACGCCATGATGGTGAGCGACGTGCCCGGCGACACGATCGCCGCGGCGGTCGGGTGGGCTCTTCCCGAGGACCGGGAGGCCGCCGGTGTCATCATGGAAGTCCACGACCGCATGAGTGCGAAGGAGGCGGAGCGCCAGGTCGAGGAGATGCTCGACGAGGCGTTTCACCTGCGCGGCGCGCGGATGCGGGAGCGCGCCGTGTTCGTGGCGGAGCATCAGGTCGTCCGGGTGGGGTGCGCGGTCGCCGCGGTCACCCTGCTCGGGATGGACGACCTGCTCGACCCGGCGGCCGACGGGGCGTAGGAGCCAACCTGCAGAGACGCGAGCGCGCTTGCCGGCATGTGCCCGGGGCCCCCCTCCGGTCCAAAACCGAGGGGGGGCCTTGTGTACAGCCTGGTGTACACTCCCAGACATGGCCAAGGACCTCACGATCACGGAAGCGCGGAAGCGGTTGCTGGATTTGCCCGATGCCAAGTCGCCCGGAGTGATCCGGGTCACGCGGCGCGGTCAGCCGGCCTTGGCAATTCTGCCGTGGGACGACTACGAGAGCATCGTCGAGACGCTCGAGGTCTTGAGCGATCCCGAGCTCATGGCGACGCTGCGCGCGAGTCTCGCCGATCTCCGCGGCGGCAAAGTGTACACGCACGGGGAGGCCCGCGCCCGCCTGCTCGGATGACCGGCCCGCGGTACACCGTCCTCTGGCGCGAGACCGCGCTGAAGCTGGCCGAGGCGATCCGCGACCGCCGCGAGCGCGCGCTGGTGGTCGAACGGGCCGCTCAGCTCGCCGAGAGTCCCGAGCAGCAAGGCAAGGCGCTCATCGGCGAACTCGCCGGCTTACGGTCGATCCGCACCGTCGGACAGCGCTACCGGATCATCTACCGCGTCGAGCGGCGCGAGGTGATCGTGCTCGTCGTGGCGGTGGGGCGCCGGAAGGACGGGGACCGCGGCGACATCTACGCGCTCGCCCGCAGGCTGTTCCGCCAGAAGCTGCTGTAGAGATCACGCCCCGTCGCGGGGCGCCCCTTCATCCGCCACAGCTCGTCAGGGAGCCTTCCCGCGGCCCGGCCACGCGCGGGGTGCGGCGTCAGGCACCGACGATCGTTTGCCTCGGGGCTCATCATGCGAGGCCGGAGCCTGAAGGAGGTGCAGGACCTTCGAGGACTTCAGCACAAAATCAGCACAAAGCGAGGTAGACTCGCCTCCGACGCCTCGTAAACCCGCACGCGCCCGTAGCTCAGTTGGATAGAGCGTCGGACTTCGAATCCGAAGGTCGCAGGTTCGATTCCTGCCGGGCGCACCAATATTCGCAGAGAGTTACGACGCGGTGGCCTTCGATCACTTTCCCGCTGGTGCTACTCACGGTGCTACTCCGCTCCGCTGGCCTCAGCCTTCTCGGGCTCCACCTTGCGGCTGGCCAGCCGCTCAATCGCGGCGTGCCGATGTCCCGGCGACAGGTGCGCGTATCGCTGAACCATGGTGAAGGTCTTCCATCCTCCGAGGTCCTTGATCGTGAGCAGATCCACGCCTTCCATGGCCAGGCGAGAGGCGAAGGTATGCCGATAATGCCGGAGATCATGGAAGCGGAAGTCTTCGATCTCGGCGTCTTCTACGGCCGCAGGGACGGTCTTTTCGGGCCACCGGAGGTCGAGCTTTCCCTCGCTGTTCGGGAATACGAGCGCCGCCCCGTCCAGCGGGCGGGGGAGGCTCCCGATGATGGTCCGCACCGTGGAGGTGAGCGGGACGTGCCGCGTCTCGCCGTTCTTCGAGCGCGGGATCGTGAGCACCCCGGCCTTAAGGTCCACGTCCTTCCACCGCAGGCTGAGAAACTCGCTCTTGCGGAGTCCCGTTTGTAGCAGCACGGTTACCCGCTGGCGGTCGCCTTCGGTTGCAGGGGCTCGCATCAGTCCCTTCTCCTCGGCGTCGGTCAGATAGCGAATGCGACCGCTTGGCTCCCTGAGCATTCCCACCTTGGTCACCGGGTTCCGCTCCGTCTTGCCGTCACGGATCGCCACGTTGAACACTCGACGGAGCAAAGCAAACTCCCGGTTTATGGTGGCGGGCTTGATCTTGGTGAGCCGCTCGGTGCGCAGGCGCTCTAGCTCGGCGGGCGCGATGTCCTCAAGGGTACGGCCGGCGAAACGGTCCTTCCATCGCTTCCCATGCCGGTCGTCGTCCTTCCAGGAGCGCTTGCTCTTGTTGTGCTTGAGGTACTCGTCAATCACGTCCGCCACGAGGTAGCTCGTGGGCTTTGGCTGATGCTTCGGGCAGGGACGTTCCAGGCGATGCCGCTCCGCCTCCACTCGGGCTCGGCTCTTCGGGCCGACGAGAGCCCGATGAAGGTGCCCATGACCGCATGCCCACCTAATCCACCAGTCGCCCCGTTCTCGACCACCTCCCACCTTCTTCAGCTCCTGGGTGCCGCGAACGTTGGCTCGCGGGCGTCACGCGCGCGGCCAAGATGAGCACGCGATCACCTACGTGGATTCGATGGCAACGTTGAAGGCTAGGATCCTGGCGTTGATTCGGTCCACGCCGGGCCTGACGGATCGAGAGGTCACGGATCGAGTGCTTGGCGCCGGGGCGGCCCAGCAGGCCGTCAACCAGGCGGCGAGGTCACTTGCGGCCGACCATCTGGCCGAGAGGCGAACCCGCCACGACGGGAAGATCGGCAACTATCCGGCCGACAGCGCTCCGGAGGCATCGACCCCGACGGACGGGAGCGCGGTGGCTCCTGTCACGGACCCGCTATCCGAGGATGAAGTTAAGCGCACGCTCCAGGCGTGGCTTGAGGCCGCGGGCTGGACCGTCTCGGTCGTGTGGGGCCGGGGCCAAGGCATTGACATCGACGCGGTCCAATCGGATCGCCGCTGGGTCATCGAAGCCAAGGGCCCGAGGATCGCTCGACCCCATGCGCGTCAACTATTTTCTCGGGGTACTCGGCGAACTTCTTCAGCGCATGACCGATCCCGCGGCCAAGTACAGTATCGCGTTGCCGGACCTTCCGCAGTTCCGCCGGCTGTGGGACCGCCTGCCTGAGCTAGCCAAACAGCGCACCGGCATCTCAGCCCTATTCGTAAGCGAATCCGGCCGCGTTGACGAGGTGGCGCCGAGATGAAGGTGATCTACAAGATCACGTACCCGAGCGGGAAGATCTACATCGGCAAGGACCGATAGCGTTAACTACCTCGGGAGTGCGGCCTCCTCGGCCATCGCGGCGTGCGCACCGATCCAATGACCCTGCCGTGGGATACAACCGCTGGCCGAGAGTCACGCCGTCGATCAAGGTTTCATCAAGGTTTCCAACGAGCGCGGCCGGACATCAAGCGGCGGACGGTGCTGGCTCTCCCGAGCAACAGGCTTGACCGGGCCGACCTAACAACGCTCGGCTAAGGACTCGTCAGAAGATAACTGATCGAACATGGGCAACCGAATGATACGTTCGGACCGTCCTGGCACGTCGAGAACGACGCGATTCCACCGCTCGACAGCGGGGCAAGATTCGTTCACTTATTGTCTTACGAGCCCTAAGGCGTCATGTGCTCGGTGTCATCCACCGGTACGATAGCGGTCGAGACTCCGCCGCGCTCGGTCTCGCACGTTCTTCGACTTGGCCGACGCAGCCAACTCCTTTAGCACCGCCAGTGACCGCTCGGCCTCAGCAGCAATCCTCGCCCGAGTCGCCGCAACGATGGCCTTCCGTGTCGCGTTCTCTTCGGTCAACTGAACCCTGAACTGGCGGAGCATCCCGATCGCCTCCTCGTCGGCGTCCGTTGCCGGTGCCGGAATCAGCCACTGGTTCTGACCAACGACAACCTTCTGGGTCGGCGTGGTGGCGGAGCCACCACCACGCCCGCTCCTGTCACCGTGTCCGCCCGCCACGGTCCGAGTCCGCCATGGCGGACTCGGCCGTGCCTCGCCACCGTGACCCAGGCCGGGAGAGGCCTCGTGCCGACCCGACCCACGGCCACCCGCGTCGTCAAGGCGGACGAGTACATCGGGTCTCGGCTGGGTGCGCGTCCCCGGGGACCTTGCTCGAGCAAGACTGAGGTAACATCCCCGGGACGATGCACCTGTACAGGGGCACCGGAGCAACGTTCGCGGCCGAGATCGCCTCCGGCGGCCTGTCCGACATCCTGTCGAGGTGCTTCACGGAGCGCCTTGGCTTCACGTGCATCACGGGAGGGCCGAGCAGCGCGTCGCCAGCACGAGCGACCGTGCTCGGCTTGGCCTTCGCGGCCCACCCGGAGCGATTCCCGCCGGGCCGCCCCACCCGGCGTGCCCCATCGACGTCTGGATCAATCCGCCCATGATCCTGGCGCCTGTGCAGACATCATCGGCGATCTCTCGTTCTCGGTTGCCCACGCGGCAGCCGTCGCCTAGGCTGTCGGCGACCGCTGCGCCGTGGGAGGCAAGGAGAGGCTGATGGGTCGCCGGGCAAAGCCCTCGAAGGGGAAGGCGGAAGCCAAGCGACCGCTCGCCGGCAAGACGCCGAAGGACGACGGCGCCAGGGTTCGCGACCTGGAGAAGGGCCTGGCTGAGGCACTGCAGCGAGAGCAAGTGTTGGTCGAGCAGCAGACGGCGACGAGCGAGATCCTCCGGGTCATCGCCAGCTCGCCGACCGACCTCCAGCCCGTGTTCGAGGGCATCGCCCGCAGCGGCGTGCGGCTCGGCGCCTTGGGCTGCACCGTATTCCGGATCGAGGGGGACGTGCTGCGTGTGGTGGCGCACGCCGGCGTGCGGCCCGAGCGCGTCGAGCGCTTCCAGACCCAGTTTCCCGCCGGCTCAGCGCGCGCCCGAGTTCGTGCGCACCGTGCGGTCGAGCGGCATCTTTCACCTGGCTGACATCGAGCACAACGCCGAGGCGGACGCCGGCCAACGTCGAGACCGCACGGCGTCGGGGGCTACCGCACTCGCCTGCTGGCGCCGATGATGCGCGGCGACAGCCGCTCGGCATCATCGTGGTCGACGCGGCGAGGCGCCGGGCCGTTCTCCGACCGGCAGGTGGAGCTGCTGAAGACCTTCGCCGAGCAGGCGGTGATCGCGATCGAGAACGTGCGGCTGTTCACCGAGCTGCAGGCGCGCAATGCCGATCTGACCGAAGCCCTCGAGCAGCAGACGGCCACGGCCGAGATCCTGCGGGTGATCTCGTCCTCGCCGACCGACACCCAGCCGGTCTTCGACGCGATCGCGGCCAACGCCGCCCGCCTGTGCAGCGCCAACGATGCCCAGGTGCTGCGCGTGGACGGCGACGTGCTCCGGCTCGTCGCCGCGTTCGGGGCGCCCTCGATGCCTCCGGTGCGCCGACTGACCCGAGGGCACCTCGTGGGGCGCGCGGTAATCGATCGCCGGACCATTCACGTCGGCAGCCACGCCGAGGCGCGGGCGGACTATCCCGAGACGACGAGCGGCCAGTTCAACGTGGAATCCGCGCTCGCGGTCCCTCTCCTCCGGGAGGGCGTCCCGCTCGGGGTGATCCGGATCAGCCGCACCGAGATCCGCCCGTTCACGGACAAGCAGGCCGCGCTGCTCCAGACCTTCGCCGATCAGGCGGTCATCGCCATCGAGAACGTGCGGCTGTTCACCGAGCTGCAGGCGAGTAACCGCGAGCTGACCACGGCGCTGGACACGCAGACCGCCACCAGCGACATCTTGCGCGTCATCAGCCGCTCGCAGACGGACGTGCAGCCGGTGTTCGATGCGATCGTGGGCAGCGCTGTCCGGTTGCTGCGTGGGCACTCTGGCGTGCTTACGCGGGTGGCGCGGGATCAGATCGAGCTCGCCGCGCTCACGAGCACCGACGAGGCGGCCGACGCCGCCTTGAGGGCGCGCTTCCCGCGGCCGCTCCACGCCGTGGGAATGCACGCCCAGGCCATTCGCGATCGGGCGCCGCTCAATATCGCTGACTCCGAAACCGATTCCCGGGTGACCGAGCCTGCGCGCGCCGTCGCTCGTCGCCCGTGGCTTCCGAAGCCGGGTTGTGGTGCCGCTGCTCCGTCAGGAAGAGGCGATCGGGACGATCTCGGTGAACCGCCGCGAGCCCGGCGGCGTTCACCGACGACGAGATCGCGCTCCTCCAGACCTTCGCCGACCAAGCGGTGATCGCGATCGAGAACGCCCGCCTGCTGAGCGAGCTGCAGGCGCGGACGCAGGAGCTCACGCGCTCGGTCGAGCAGCTCACCGCGCTCGGCGATGTCGGCCGTGCCGTCAGCTCCTCGCTCGATCTCGACACCGTCCTCACCACGATCGTGGGCCGCGCCGTCCAGCTCTCGGGCACGGACGGGGGCACGATCTTCGAGTACGACGAGGGCGCGGAAGAGTTCTCGCCGCGCGCGACGCTCAATGCGGACGAGAGCCAGTCCGCGTTGCTGCGCGCGACGCGACTGCGCCGGGGCGAAGGCGCCGTCGGCCAGATGGCGGTGACGCGGGAGCCGCTCCAGATCCCGGACATCGCGGCGGAAGGCGCCTACGACAGTCGGCTGCGCGGAGCGTTGCTGGAGGCAGGGACGCGCGCGGTGCTCGCGATCCCGCTGCTCCACGAGGAGCGCATCGTCGGGGGCCTCGTCGTCACTCGTCGCACGCCCGGAGCGTTCACCACCGAGATCGTCGAGATCCTGAGAACGTTCGCCACCCAGTCCGCACTCGCGATTGAGAACGCCCGGCTCTTCCGCGAGATCGAGCGCAAGAGCCGGGAGCTGGAGGCGCCAGCCAGCACAAGAGTGAGTTCCTTGCCAACATGTCCCACGAGCTGCGCACCCCGCTCAACGCGATCATCGGCTACAGCGAGCTGCTGGAGGAGGAGGCCGGTGACGTGGACGGCGGGCGGCTGGTGCCCGACCTTCAGAAGATCGCCGTCGCCGCCAAGCACCAGCTGTCTCTCATCAACGACATCCTGGATCTCGCCAAGGTCGAGGCCGGACGGATGGAGCTGGAGCTGGCGGACTTCCACCTGCCGAGTGCCATCGAGAACGCGCTGATCTTGGTGCGGGAGCGGGCGAGTCGGCGGGGCATCGCGCTCGGGCACACGATCGATTCGGGCCTCGGCATGGTCCGGGCCGACGAGCGCAAGGTGAAGCAGGTGCTCCTGAACCTGCTCTCCAACGCGATCAAGTTCACCCCCGAGGGTGGGCGAATCGACGTCTGCGCTGGGGTGCGCGACGGTGTCGCGGAGATCTCCGTGGCCGATACCGGGGTGGGCATCGCGCCCGAGGACCAGGAGGCGGTGTTCGAGGAGTTCCGGCAGGTCGGGACGGCGGCCAAGAAGGTCGAGGGCACGGGGCTCGGCCTCGCCCTCTCTCGAAAGTTCGTCGAACTGCATGGCGGGCGGATCTGGGTCACGAGCCAGGTGGGAGAGGGCTCGACGTTCACGTTCACGCTGCCGGTGCGCCGCGAGGAGATGGGAGCGTGAGGGTACAGGTCGCCAGTCTCTTCCCCCGCTACCGGGTTGGCGCCTTGCACATGGGTGACCACATCCGACCAGGCCGCCGCGAGGGCACTCCGGCATGAGGTGTCCCCGGTGCCAGCAGCGAGAACCCCACAGGCATGAAGTTCTGTGGGCAATGCGCGGCGCCTCTCGTGGCCGCTTGCCCCGCGTGTGGCATGGTCAATCCTCCGGGGAATCGCTTCTGTGGACAGTGCGCGGCTCCGCTCGCCGCTGATTCGGGTGCGAAGGTCCCAAGCCCCGAGTCCTACACGCCCAAGCACCTCGCCGAGAAGATCCTCACCTCCAAGGCCGCGCTCGAGGGCGAGCGCAAGCAGGTGACCGTGCTCTTCGCCGACCTCAAGGGCTCGATGGAGCTGCTCGCCGACCGCGATCCCGAGGAGGCGCGCAAGCTGCTCGACCCGGTGCTCGAGCGCATGATGGAGGCGGTCCACCGCTACGAGGGCACGGTGAACCAGGTCATGGGCGACGGGATCATGGCGCTCTTCGGCGCGCCGCTCGCCCACGAGGACCACGCCGTGCGCGCGTGCTACGCGGCGCTCCGGATGCAGGAGTCGCTGAAGCGCTACGCGGACGACGCGCGCCGCGCGCACGGGGTGGAGGTGCAGATCCGGGTCGGCCTCAACTCGGGGGAGGTCGTCGTCCGCGCGGTCGGCAGCGATCTCCGCATGGACTACACCGCCGTGGGCCAGACCACTCACCTCGCGGCCCGGATGGAACAGCTCGCGCCGCCCGGGACCGTGCGGCTGACCGGCGAGACCGTGCGGCTCGCCGAGGGCTACGTCGAGGTGCGGTCGCTCGGGCCCATCCCCGTGAAGGGCCTCCCGGACCCGATCGAGATCTTCGAGCTGACGGGGGCGGGGACGGCGCGGACGCGCCTGCAGGCCGCGGCGCTCCGCGGCCTCACGCGCTTCGTCGGCCGCGACGCCGAGGTCGAGCACCTGCGCCGGGTCCTCGGCCAGGCCGGCGCGGGCCGCGGGCAGGTGGTCGCCATCGTGGGCGAGGCCGGGAGTGGGCAAGTCGCGGCTCACCTACGAGTTCACCCACTCCCATCGGGTGCAGGACTGGCTGATCCTGGAGGCCTCGTCCGTCTCCTACGGCAAGGCCACCAGCTACCTGCCCGTGATCGACCTGCTCAAGGGCTACTTCAAGATCGGCGACCGGGACGATCACCGGGAGATGCGCGCCAAGGTGCTGGGGCGGGTGCTGGGCCTGGACCGCGCGCTCGAGCCCCTGCTGCCCCCGCTGCTCGCGCTGCTCGACGTGCCGGTCGAGGACCCGGCCTGGCAGAACCTGGACCCGCCCCAGCGCCGCCAGCGCACGCTGGACGCGGTCAAGCGCCTGCTGCTGCGCGAGAGCCAGGTGCAGCCGCTGCTGGTGGTCTTCGAGGATCTGCACTGGATCGATGGCGAGACCCAGGCCCTGCTCGACAGCCTCGTGGAGAGCCTCGGGCTCCGCCCGCCTGCTGCTCCTGGTGAACTACCGCCCCGAGTACGAGCACCGCTGGGGGAGCAAGACGGCGTACTCCCAGCTCCGGCTCGACACCCTGCCCGCCGAGAGCGCGGCGGAGCTGCTGGCGGCGCTCCTCGGGCCGGACCCCGGGCTGGCCCCGCTGACGCAGATGCTGGTGAAGCGGGGCAACCCGTTCTTCCTGGAGGAGACGGTGCGGACGCTGGTGGAGACGGGGGCGCTGGCGGGGGAGCGGGGGGCGTACCGGCTGACGCGGCCGGTGGAGGCGCTGCAGGTGCCGGCGACGGTGCAGACGATCCTGGCGGCGCGGATCGACCGGCTGCCGGCGGAGGAGAAGCGGCTCCTGCAGGCGGCGTCGGTGATCGGCAAGGACGTGCCCTACGCGCTCCTGGCGGCGATCGCGGAGCAGCCGGAGGAGGCCCTGCGGCGGGGGCTCGCGCATCTCCAGGAGGCGGAGTTCCTCTACGAGACGCAGCTCTTCCCGGATCTGGAATTCACCTTCAAGCACGCGCTGACCCACGACGTGGCCTACGCGGGCCTGCTGGGGGAGCGGCGGCGCGATCTTCACGCCGCGGTGGCGGCCGCCATCGAGCGCCTGCACGCCGATCGCCTCGTCGAGCACGTGGAGCGGCTGGCGCACCACGCGCGGCAGGGCGAGGTCTGGGACAAGGCGGTGCGCTACCTGCGCCAGGCCGGCACCAAGGCCTTCCTGCGCTCGGCCAACCGCGAGGCGGCCACCTGCTTCGAGCAGGCGCTCGACGCGCTCCGGCGGCTGCCGGAGCATCCCGACGCGATCGCCGAGTCCCTCGACCTCCGCTTCGACCTCCGCAACGCGCTCATCCCGCTCGGCGAGCGGGGACGGATAGGGGCCCTCCTCGACGAGGCCGAAGCCCTCGCGGAGGCCGTCGGCGACCAGCGCCGCCTCGGCCGCGCGCTGAACTACAAGGCGATCCAGTTCGGGCTGGCCGGCGACTTCGCGGCGGCGATCCAGGCCGGACTTCGCGCCCTGGCCATCGGCGAGTCGCAGGCGGACGTCGCCATCCAGGTTGTCGCCAACGGGTATCTTGGCCGGGTGTACGTGGCGCGGGGCGAGTGCCGCGAGGCCGTCCGGCACTGCGAGGCCGCGCTCGCGCTGATCCCGGAGGGCCTGGCGCAGGAGCGATTCGGTCAGGCCGCCATCCAGGGCTCGTACGTGCGGGACACGCTTGCCAGGGCGCTCGGGGCGCTCGGGCGGTTCGCCGAGGCGTTCGGGCGTCTCCGCGAGGCGATGCACATCGCGGAGGAGGCGGGGCACGTCTACACGCTTGTCTTCCCCCTCTTCGGCCTCGGCACCCTCAAGCTCGATCAGGGCGACTTCGCCGGCGCCGTGGCCCCGCTGGAGCGCGGCCTCGATCTCTGCCGGACGAGAGAGGTGCCCTTGCTGCTCCACGACTTCGCCTGGGCGCTGGGCGCGGCGTACCACGGGACCGGCCGCCGCGCCGAGGGGGTCGCCCTGATGGAGGACGCCGCCCGTGGCCTCGCCGAGCGGACCGTGAGGTTGGCGGGGTGGCCCGGCCGCGTCGGGGCGCTCGGCGGGGCGTACCTCCTCGACGGGCGGCTGGCGGACGCCACCCGGATCGCCCAGGACGGGCTCGCGGCGGCTCGGCAGCGGGGGGAACGGGGGGTGGAGGGCCACGTCCTGCGATTGCTCGGCGACATCGCGGCCCATCCCGACCGCTTCGAGGTCGATACCGCGGAGGCGCACTATCGCCAGGCCCTGGCCCTGGCCGAGGCGCTGGGCCTGCGCCCGCTCGTCGCCCACTGCCACCTCGGCCTCGGCAAGCTCTACCGGCGCACGGGCAAGCGCGAGCAGGCGCAGCGAGCACCTCACCACCGCGACGACGATGTACCGCGAGATGGACATGACGTACTAGCATGCAATGCAAACGTCTCGCAGATCTGGCCGCAAAGAATCGGCTTCCGGCCGTGTACATTTCGATGAGGGAATGTGTGTCTGGCGGAGGCCTGATGTCCTATGGAGCGAACTCCCAGGATCTCTACCGGCGCATGGCCACGCACGTCGATAAAATCCTGAAAGGAGCTAAGCCCGGGGACCTGCCCGTCGAGCAGCCCACCAAGTTCGAGCTGGTCATCAACCTCAAGACCGCCAAGGCGCTCGGCCTCACGATCCCGCCGTCGCTGCTGGCGCGGGCGGACCAGGTGATCGAGTGATGGACCGGCGAGCCTTCCTCGGCAGCTGCTTGCCCTCCTCGCCGCGCCGCTCGCCGCCGAGGCCCAGCAGGCGGCCAAGGTCGCTCGAATTGGCTGGCTGGGGGACAACCCGGCCGGTAACCCCCACCTGCGAGAGGCTTTCCTTCAAGGACTGCGTGACCTCGGTTACGTCGAGGGCCGCAACCTCGTGATCGAATACCGAAATGCCGAGGGGAAGTTTGAGCGGCTCCCCGCTCTCGCGGCCGAACTGGTTGCGCTCAAGGTTGATGTCATCGTGGCCGCCAGGCACACCCGCCGCCCTGGCCGCCAAGCAAGCGACCCGGACCCTCCCCATTGTCATCGTTGCTGTCAGCGATCCGGTTGCGAGCGGGATCGTCACCAGCCTTGCGCGGCCGGGCGGCAATGTCACGGGGTTGTCCGTTTTCGACCCGGAGCTCGTCGGCAAGTGTCTGGAACAGCTGCGGCATGTGGTTCCCGGGGTCAGTCGGGTGGCTGTCCTCTGGCAGCCAGGCGCCCTAGGCGAACGCTTGGACAAGGAGATGCTGAAGGGAGCAGAAGTCGCGGCGCTGGCGCTGGGGGTGCGGCTGCAAATCGTCGAGGCGCGAGGGCCCGCCGAATTCGGCAGGGCCTTCTCGGACATGACCAGGGCGCGCGCGGGTGCTCTGACTGTGGCGACAGGCCTCATGTTCTTCAATGAGCGAAGACGCCTCGTGGACCTGGCCGCAAAGAACCGGCTGCCGGCGGTGTACACATCGAGGGAATTCGTCGATGCCGGAGGCCTCATGTCCTATGGAGCGAACCGTGCTGATTTGTTTCGGCGCACCGCTACCTACGTAGACAAAATTGTGAAAGGGGCCAAGCCCGGCGACCTACCAGTCGAGCAGCCGACGAAGTTCGAGCTGGTGATCAATCTCAAGACCGCCAAGGCTCTCGGCCTCACGATCCCGCCGTCGGTGCTGCGCGGGCGGACCAAGTGATCGAGTGACGCGACCGTGCTCGCGCGGAAGCGTCTTACGGAACGATCGGCCGGGGTAAGGCATGAGAGGGTCCCCGGCGGGTAGCATCGCGGGGAGGGGCGAGCATGTTCTATTTCGAAGACCTGAAGGTCGGAGAGACCGAGTCGTCGCGGTACACGCAACTGACAGAGGCCGAGATCATCGAGTTCGCCTGTCGGTTTGACCCCCAGCCGTTTCATATCGACAAACGCGAAGCCCAGCGGTCGGTGTTTGGTGGGCTAACCGCGGCGAGTTGCCATGTGATCGCCGTCGCCAACAGCCTGTTCCAAGACCTGCCCAAATTCGCCATGCTGGCCGCGTTGTCGCACGAGTTCCGATACCCGAGCCCTTTACGGCCTGATCAGCCGTTCCGGCTCGTGTCCGGGATCGTGGAGAAGCGCGATTCGCAGTCAAAGCCTGATCGCGGGATTGTCTTTCAGGAGAGCCGGCTCGTAACCGACCAGGAGTCGTAGTCCTAGAGATGAGGGCTACCCTCATGGTCGCCAGGCGGCCTCAATCTTGACCGCGCCCCGCTGGGTTGATGAAGACGGCAAGCCGATGGCGACGCGCCCCTACCACCGCTGCGGCACGCCGGTGCCGGTCGGCCACACCAAACGCCTCGAGTACCTCCGCATGATCGGCTGGCAGCTCTTCGCGGAGGCGTCAGATCGTCCAATGGTGCGGCCATGCGCAGCCCTTCCTCGTCGTGCCGCATGTGGACGGCGTGCGGGCGGCGGTGGTGCCGATCTTCGGGGAGGCGGCGTGACGCTGCCGCCGGCGCCGAACAGCCCACCCATCCGCGACCCGCTGCTCCGGCTCTACGCGGCGGCGCTCGTCCTGATCTCACGGGGACCGCGCCGCTCGTCGGGTGGCTGCAACGGTGATGCGGCTCGTTGGCCGAGACAAGTGCCCCCATCGCCGGCCGTCGTTGGCGTGACTGGCTGGCGCTGGCGATCGCGTTGGCCGCTGTGGTCGGCTTGGTGATCCATGAGCCGCGCGCTTCAGCGCGTCGGCCCCATACCTTGGTTAGGTTGGCGCCTCATTGATGTCCCGTCCCGAGCACATCGACGACGCGGAGCCACAGCGCGATGGTCTCCTTGTTGGGGTCCTCTGCCTGTCTGCGCACGGCCGTGTGAACGAGAACAAGGCCGCTCGTCGGATCGACGTAGATGGCTTGGCCGTGTGCACCGATCAGGGCGAACATGCGGCGCTCGCCATTGATGATCCAGGTCTGATAGCCATACCCCAATTGGGCCTCTGGCCATACGACGCGGAGGTCCGGGCGATCGGCCGGCACTGTGGTGGCCTCCCGCACCCAATCGCTGGGGATAATTTGCTTGTGACCGAGGCGACCGTCGTGCGCAAGAAGCAGTGCCAGCCGCGCGTAGTCGCGCAGCACAGCGTTCAAGCAGCAGTACGTCGCCTCCTGTCCGGCGGCGTCGATGATCCAGGTCGCATCCCCCTCGGCCCCCATCGGCTCCCAGAGTTTCTGGCGCAGGTATTCAGCCACCGTGCCTCCCGACCGCGTTCGAGAGCACCAGACCAAGCACCTGGGTTTCGGCGGACGAGTAGGAGAAGACCGCGCCGCCCCAACGGTGCCGCTGGTTGAATTGCCTTACCGCTGCCGCGCCACCAGCGCTCTCCTGAAGAATCGTTCCGAGCACGAGCCGCTGAGCGTCATCCGCCCCGGAATAGTTCTCTTCGAAGCGCACGCCTGAGGACATCTGCAGCAGATGCCGCAGCGACGTCCGCCCGTACTCGGTGTCTGCGAGCGCGGGCACATAGGCTGCTGCCGGATCGTCCACCGATCGGATGCGACCCTCTGAAATCGCGATACCGATCAACATCGCGGTCACCGTCTTGGCCATGGAGGCCGAAGTGAAACGATGACGGTCGTTGCGCCCGTACTGGTAGCGCTCGACCAGGATGGTGTCGCCGCGCGCGATGAGCAATCCGGTAGTGGGGTTGCGTGCCAGGTAGTCATCGATCGTGCGTTTCTGCCCGTCGTACATGTAAGAGAGGGCCGGCTCGACGGATGCCCGAGCGAGCCGCGACGGCGTGTCGGCGCGACGGATCAAACGTCCTTCCAAGAGCTGGTCGTAATGGCTGAAGATGCCAACGAAGAACCGGGGGCGATTGATGGCTTTGACCGGGTAGCCCTCGTTCGCACCGTACTCCTGGGCGTTCGGGCCGCCCACGGCGAAATGGGGTACCGAGTTGCGCGAGGATTCGGCTGGGGACGGTCCGGTCACTGCGGCGCGGTTCTCGTCTGGTCGCATCGGCGACGCGCAGCCGAGCGTGACGATGAGGACGCTGAGGATCAGCCAACCGTTGTGCAGAGGTCTCGTTAGGCTCATGGCCGCATCGTCCCCATGTTGACTGGTCACGATGACCTTCATCGGGCCCGCTGTGCCATCGGCTCCTGAGGCGGCCCGGCATCCGAGTCGCGCGATTATGTCACGGGGACGGGAGCCACAAGGAGGGCCGCCAGTCCGGTGATCCGTTCCTGGGCTGGACTACGCGACGCGCACGACGCCAGCAAGGGAGCGGAGCGCGAAGGTATCCAAACCCCTTGGGGAGTCGAACCCGTGTTCTCAGCCCACGGCTTCGCGCTCGGCGTGTTTAGTCCCGACGCCACGGCGGGCTTCAGACGGCTCACGTAGAGCCTGACGACCATCAATCGCCCTTTCCGGTGCGCGACACGAGCGGACGCGGACGAGGGCGGTGACCGGACTCGGAATCAGCCCGGCAATCAACCTGTTAATTAAGATCGCCACCCCCGAGGTAGGGGTGCCCTCCGCGCATCGCCTCCACGCGGATCGGTTCGGGGAGAGCACGTGGAGGATTTTCTGCGCCTGCTCCAGTGCGGCTCGCAACACGCCCCGTCCCGTAGCAGCCGCGCTCGGTTGAACATCGGGGGCTGTCAACGCCGGCGGATCCGTGGCAAGAGCTGGTCGGAAGGTGCCGTGCTCGCGAGCGTCGCGTGCTGAGCACCCGGAACCCAAAAATCGTGCCGCGCGTACAGGAGGCCGTTCAGCCTCCGACGCATCGACCCGTGGGGGGGCTGACCGGGGTCCTCGGGACACTCTCCCGTCGCGGTCTGCGAGTGACTTCAAGTCCAACGGGCCCTCCAGACCAAGCGATCAGGAACGCCGAGGGCACGCGATCCGCGCCCACGCGGGCAACAACCTCGAGAAGGCGGCGGCCATCTTCGGGCGCTCTGAGTTCGCCCTGCCGCCCCAGGACCTCCGGTTCTCGCCGTCAGGGAGCCGGCAGCACGATGCCCGGGGAAGGGGACCGGTAACCCCATCCTCCGGGCATCTGGCGCGCGCTCGATGGCGCGACCGCCTCTCTCGCGCGGGCACACCGCGCATCCCGGTAGGAGCCGGGATTTGGTGAAACGGCGCTGCTACGGCCTCGGCGCCACAGGGGACCCGCCCCCATGGCGCCCATTTGAGCCGGGCGGCATGTCGTCCATCGCATCTCCTCCTGCGGGTGCTCGCCAAGACCAGGAGACGGCGCCTCATCTCCCGTCAAGACTATTCAACTGCCGTCGCGCGGGAGAGTCAACATCTCGCGGCGCGCCGCGCGATCTATCTCCGTCCTCTTCCTGTGCGGTAGGATGGCGCCGACCATGGCATCAATTCGGACCGGAGCCCCCGCGCGTCTTTATCGGTAGCGGTGTGCCCCCGGGAGGTGCAGATGCGGATCATACGGTTGACGGCGCTTGTGCTAGCCCTGGCGATGGGTCTTACAGTAAACGCAGGCTGGTCGCAGGGCTTCGGCTCCTCGACACCAGAGCGCTACTTCCGCGTGGAGGCCGAGGGCGGCCAGGGCCGGAGCGGTCGCCCCGTGGTCCGTGGCTACATCTACAACGACAATGGCCAGGCCGCGGGACGCGTCCAGGTCGCGGTGGAGAGCCTGGATGCCGCAGGCCAGGTGATCAACCGGTCCATCCTGCCGCTCGACGGCATCGTGCCCGCGTTCAACCGGCTCTACTTCGACATCCGGGTCCCCACGGCCGGGGCCAGCTACCGCGTCAGCGTGTACTACTACGAGTGGCTCAAGGGCGGCGGCTCCGGTCAGTAAGCCGCGATTTCAAACGCGGGAGCCGGCGAGCGTATACGGGGTCGCGCGCGAGACCGAACTGTCAATCCAGGGGGCGCGGGTTCACGCGCCCGTCGAGCCCTACGCGCGCTGCCGCAAGGATGATGGAGCGACGGCGATCACGAGCGTGCCGTGCTGAGCACGCGGAACCCCAAAATCGTGCTGCGCGTACACGAGGGCCTTCAGACTCCGAGTCGTCGGCCCGTGGGGGGCTGACCGGGGGTCGGCGGCCGGTGCCACTCCTGGTGTCACTCACGGTGCTACTCACCCATCGTCATCCGTCCTTTCCGGTCTCAGGTCAGCGCTCAAACCTCGCACAATTTCTGTCAGTCTCACGCTGGGATAGGGACGACCGAGCCGGACGGAGTGAGACGGATCGTTACCGGCGAAACTCGCCAGAAAGGGACTTCGAATCCGAAGGTCGCAGGTTCGATTCCTGCCGGGCGCACCATGAAATCGGAGGCTTATAGCCCCGTCGGTCGCGGTCGTGGCCCCAAATTCGTTGTCCGCCTTCTCTCCGTAATCACGCCTTTCCCCTCAATGGGGGCCGCGGGCCGTGTCTGGCCGTTCTTCGAGCGCGGGGATCGTAAGGGCGGGCGCGGCGCCGTGAGGACTCGAGGCATAGACGCGCTCGAGTCTCCGCGCGCCCCCGTCCGGGCCGAGACAGCGCGGCGCGCTCGCGCGTGCGCGCGTGGCCGCCGTCGCGCTCGCGCTCGGCTGCCTGGCCTCGCTCGCGCTCGGCCAGTCCGCGGCCCCGCCGCCGGACGCCGAGCCCCCGGCGCGGGGCCTCGGCGCCTACGGCATTCGCGGCTCGCTGACGTACCGGAACTACTCGTACTTCTCCGAGACCGCGAATGACGACCAGAACTTCTACAACGAGGGGATCCTCACCGTCGAGTGGGCGAAGCGGGTGGCGCCGTGGGCCAGCGTGAGGCTCGTCGGCGAGGTGAGGGGCGACACCGCGGGGTTCGCCGAGGGCGTGCGCTTCGAGGTCCCCGACGACGCCCGGCACCGGAGCATCGTGGCGCTGAAGGAGGCGGTGGCCAACCTCCGCGGCGGCGCGTTCGAGCTGGGGCTCGGGAAGCAGTTCTACACCTGGGGCACGGCGGACGTCTCCAACCCCACCGACAACCTGAATCCGCGCGACTACATGGACCCGATCGACAGCGAGCGGATGGCGGTGTACTCGGTGGCCGCGCGCTACACGGACGGCGCGACCAGCGCGACGTTCGTCGTGGTGCCGGTCTTCACCCCGAGCCGGCTGCCCCTGGCCGACAGCCGGTGGGCGGCCGCGGCCGTCCAGGGCGCCAGCCAGGTCGTCGTCGACCCTCGCGACCAGCCCGACATCGAGCTGTCCAACGTGCAGTACGCGCCGCGGGTCAAGACCACCCTCGCCGGCGTGGACCTGTCGGCGAGCTACTTCGAGGGGTTCGAGTCGACCCCGGTGATCCGGATCTCCCAGCTCACGCTCGCGCCGCGCGTGGTGGTGCCGCGCGCGACGCCGGTGTTCACGCGCATGCGCGTGCTCGGCCTCGACATGTCGACGACGTGGCGGAAGTTCGAGTTCCACGCGGAGAGCGCCTTCAAGTTCGTGGTCCGGGACGGGCGCAACGACCGATTCCAGGTCGTGGCCGGGCTCAACTACACGTGGGACGAGCTCGGGCTCTCCTGGCTGGAGCGCATCACGGTGGTCGGCGAGTACGGCAAGGAGGTCAACCTGTCCACCGCCGAGAAGTCGGGGATCCTCGGCACCGACGAGCTCGTGCGGCTCGGCCTGGCCCTCACCAACAACGCGATCCGGGACGGCGCGGCCGGCCGGGTGATCTTCCGGTTCACCGCGGACACGGAGCTGAAGCTGAGCGCGATCCTCGACTTCACACAGTCCTTCAGCTCCTACGTGCAGGTCAAGCTCACCCACCGCCTGTTCGACTCGCTACACGCCGAGGGGGGTGTGGACCTCTTCAGCGGAGAGCGAGGAAAGAGCTTCTGGGGCCAGTGGAAAGACAACGACCGCTTCTTCTTCTCGCTGAAGTACTTCTTTTGATGAGCCCCGCGCAGCTCGTCAACGTCCGCGGCTCCATGTGGCGCCCGAACGAGGCCGAGATGCGCGACGCGCAGACGGGCAACCGGACCGTCGTCACCGTGGAATCGCGCCGCCTCGACCAGGGGCTCAAGGAGAGCTTCTTCACCGAGGCCGAGCTCGTACGCGGCCGCCCCTGAGCCGCACGTGCACTTCGTCTCGAACCCGCGAATGGCCGCGAGCTTCGTGACGGCGTGCCGGCGATGAGCGCCAAGATCTGCTCTCTGCTCCCCAGTGCGACGGATATCCACCGGCACATCACGACCGCGCTGCACGAGGGAAGCAGCCTCTACGTGCTCGACCAAGGTCTCCTCGAGCGACTCGATCCGGAGCTGATCCTGACACAGCTGTGTACCCGAGGATCCCGTAGCCGATGGCCTGGTCGGCCATCCACACGGCGACGGTGATCCGGATCGCGTCGGTCCGGGAGAGCGTCATCGCGGCGAGGACACCGAATGCCGCGAATGGAGTCGCGCAAGGAAAGACGAAGCTGAGCGCGCTCACGGCGAGGACCAGAAATGCCAGCCAGGCCTGGTGAGCCCATCCCGGATGGGGGGATCACGAGTCCATATCGAGTCTCTCCCTCTGCCTGGTGGTGCCGTGACGGTTCGCCGGCCGGATCGACTCGAATCTATGCTCCCCTCCGTGCCGAGGCAAGAGCGCCCGCGTCGCATTGTTTCCGCGGACGGCCCGTTCCCGGCGCGCCGCCCGCCAAGACGCCACGTGTGACGGCGCTCGAGACTGCGATACGATGCGTTGATCCGGGCCGCTCGGCTGGATCCGTCGGAGCGATGCGAGACGGCGCCTCGCCGGCCGTCTCCTCCAGCCCGGGGTCGCCCGCTCGGATGTTGACGCAAGGCGCGGGCGGGCGAAGCCCGGGCGCCGGCGGCCCGGTGACGCACCACCATCCAGGCATTCCTGGGAGCTAGCATGCACGACGAGGTCACGCGCGAGGCATGGGTGCAGCAGGAGCGGCTTGCTGCGCGGTGTCGTCATGTCGCCGGAAGGTTCGAGCCGATCGATCTCCCGCGCCCGGAGGACCTGCTCGCGCGCTTCGAGCAGGGCGCCGCGCGGTGGCCGGACGCCCTCGCCCTGGCCAAGGGCGACGATCGGCTCTCGTACCGTGACCTGAACGAGCGCGCCAACCTCGTAGAATGCGGTAACCGCCGACGGGCCTCTACCGTCCCACCGCTCGGCGTTGGCCTGGTGCGCGGGGCTCACCAGCTACCTCCACGGAGGGACTCATGCTCTTCGTCTACCTTCTGATGGCTCTGATCGGCGTGGGCGCATCGATCTTCGCGATCCAGAACATGGAGTCGGTGGCTGTGACCTTCCTGGCGTGGAGCACCACGAAGATGCCGCTGGCCTTCGTCATCCTGCTCTCGGCCTTCGTGGGGATCGTCTTCACGTCGGCGAGCGCGTTCGCGACGCAGTTCACGCAACGCCGGAAGATCCGGCAGCTCGAGGCCCAGGTGGCCCAGCTCCTCGAGGCCCGGCGCGCCGACGCGGAGGCCGCGCGGATCCGCGCGACCCCGCCGCCGGCGCCGCCGGCCTCGCCGGGCCCGCGCCCGAGCTGATCGCGGTCGGGACGCGCGTCCCGCGCCGCGGCAGCGACCGTCAGCTCGCCGGGGCTCCGCGCATCTCCTTGAAGACCCGGCTGGCGACGAGCATCGACTCGCGGATGATCGGCACGCCCACGTAGCCGGAGAGGTGCAGGAGCACCTCGATCAGCTCGTCCTCCGTCCACCCCTGGCGGAGCGCCATCCGCAGGTGGATCGCCAGCTCGGGCTCGCGCCCGGTGGCGGCGTCGGACACCACGCAGATCAGCGTGCGCGTCTTGAGGTCCAGGCCGGGGCGGGACCACAGCGCGCCGAACACGGTCTCGGTCGCCACGTCGATGAACTGTCGCATCACGGGATCGCTGTAGGTCGTGCGGTCGGACTGCGCCACGAAGTCGTCGCCCAGCAGCCCGCGGCGGATCTCGCGCCCCTTGCGGTAGGTCTCGCTCTCGGCCATCGGTGCCTCCTCGGTCGTGGTGGGACGGGCGTGCGCCCGCCGTGGACGGCGCGCGCTCGCGGCCGCGCCGGTCCGGTGCGGCAGCGTAGCACGGTTGCGCGGCCCCGGCGGCTGCGGTATCACCGGAAGTGTCGCGGCGCGCGAGCGCCGCGGCGCGCGCCCATGTCCATTCCGGCGGTCAGCGTTCCCGAGCGATTCAACGCGGCCACGTTCTTCCTCGATCGTCACGTCGGGGAAGGACGGGGCGACCGGAACGCCCTCCGCTTCCAGGGCCGCGCGATCACGTACGGCGACCTGGCGGCGCGCGCCGGCCGCGCCGGCCACGCGCTCCGCGCCCGCGGCGTGCAGATGGAGCAGCGCGTGCTGATCGCGCTGTCCGACCGGCCGGAGTGGGTGGAGACGTTCTGGGGCGCGATCAAGATCGGCGCGGTGGCGGTGCCGGTGAACCCCGGGCTCGGCGCCGAGGAGTACGTGTTCCTGCTCGCCGACAGCCGCGCCCGGGTCGTCGTGGCCGAGCCGGCCGCGGCGGCGACGATCCTGTCCGCGCGCGCGCAGTGTCCGTTCCTCGAGTCCGTGATCGGGGTGGGGGAGCGTCCGGCCGGCGCGCTCGGGTACGAGGCCCTCCTCGCCGAGGCCGCGCCCGCGCTGGCCGCCGCCGACACGCACCGCGACGACGTGGCCTTCTGGGGCTACACGTCGGGGTCCACCGGGCGGCCGAAGGCGGCGGTGCACCTGCATCACGACGCCGTGCACGCCGCCGAGCTGGTGGGCGCGCGCACGTTCGGCATCGGCCCGGACGACGTCGTCCTCTCCGTGTCGAAGCTCCACTTCGCCTACGGGCTCGGGAACTCCGTCCTGTTTCCGGCTCACGCGGGCGCGACCGCCGTCCTCGTGCCGGAGCGGCTGAATGCCGAACGCGTCTTCGAGCTGATCGTGCGCGAGCGGCCCACGGCGCTCTTCACGGTGCCCACCGTGTACGCGCGCATGCTGCAGGTGAAGGACGCCGAGCGGCGCTTCGACCTGTCCTCGCTCCGGCTGTGCGTGTCGTCGGGCGAGGCGCTGCCCGGCGCGCTCTTTCACGCCTGGCACGGGCGCTTCGGGCTCGAGCTGCTCGACGTGGTGGGCTCCACCGAGGCGCTCCACGACTTCATCGCCAACCGGCCCGGCCGCGCGCGGCCCGGCGCCAGCGGGGAGCTGATCCCCGGGTTCGAGGCGCGACTGGTCGACGGCGAGGGCCGGCCCGTGGTGCCCGGCAGCGTGGGCGAGCTGTGGATCAAGGGCGACTCCACGTCGCCGACCTACTGGAACCGCCACGAGCAGACCAGGCGCACGATGCTGGGCGAGTGGCTCCGCACCGGCGACATGTTCTACCAGGACGCCGACGGGTACTTCTACTTCTGCGGGCGCGGAGACGACATGCTCAAGGTGGGCGGCATGTGGGTGTCGCCGATCGAGGTGGAAGCCTGCCTCGCCGATCACGCGGCGGTGCTCGAGGCCGCGGTGATCGGGCGGCTCGACGCCGACGGCCTCGTGAAGGCGCACGCGTTCTGCGTGCTCGCCGAGGGCGCCTCGCCCAGCCCCGGCCTGGCCGCCGAGCTGGTCCAGTTCGTGCGCCGGCGCATGGCGGGCTACAAGGCCCCGCGCTGGCTCGACTTCGTGCCCGACCTTCCGAAGACGCCCACCGGGAAGATCCAGCGCTTCCGGCTGCGGCAGCAAGGCAAGCACTGACGGGAATCTTTACAGCTTGCGCTCCGCGTCACGAAAGGTCGCGCGAGGGCCGAGCAATTTCAAGCGGTTGCACATGTGGCACTGGAATTCCATACCTGACGCTTGGAGCAAACCGGCGGCTCGAGCTGTCGGAGGGTCTTACACTGTTCGGGCCCGAACGGAGGACCGCGACACCATGACAACCTTCGACCATCACTGCGACCCGAGCGAGCTGGACGCGATCGCGACCGCGCTCCGGGGCGTCCCGCGCGCGGCCTACTCGGTCCCGCACACGTACCCGAACTCCGTTCCCGCCTACATCCCGGCGCCGCTGATGGAGCGCGAGCGGCCGGACTCCGACCGGCTCCGCCTGTACGTCCACATCCCGTTCTGCCGCTACCACTGCTCGTTCTGCTACTTCGCGGTCCGGGTGGGCGCGAGCGAGGCGCTCATGCAGCGCTACGTGCGGGCGGTGGTCAAGGAGATGGACTGGATCCGACCGGGCACGCCGCTGTCCCAGCTCTTCGTCGGCGGGGGCACGCCCACCGCGCTGCCGCCCGCGCTGCTGGACGAGGTGCTCACCGGCGTGTTCGCGCGCACCGTGCCGCACGGAGCGGGCGTGCACACCGTCGAGACCTCGCCGGAGACGATCACGCCCGAGCACATCGCGGTGCTCAAGCGGCACGGGATCGGCCGCGTGAGCATGGGCGTGCAGAGCCTGGACGAGGACGTGCTCGGCGCCGTGCGCCGCGAGCAGACCACGGAGCAGGCGCTCGCCTCCTGCGACCTGCTCGTGTCGAGCGGGCTCATCGTCAACGTCGATCTCATCTACGGCCTGCCCGGCCAGCGCGAGGAGACGTTCCGGGCCGACCTCGCCGCGGTGGCGGCCCGCGGGATCCCGGCGGTCACCGCGTACAGCCTGCGCGTCAACGAGCGCACGCCCGTCACGCGGGCGCTGGCCGACCACGAGCGGTTCGGCATCGCGAGCCTCATGCGCTGGCGCGCGTTCGCGAAGCACTGCGCGGCCGAGCTCGGCTACACGCAGACGCGCTGGCACACCTTCAAGCGCATGGACACCGTCGCGCGGCGCCACGAGTGGATGCCCACGGTGGACCGCGCCATGTCCGGCCACCAGCTCGGCGTGGGCATGAGCGCGCGGTCGCAGCTCGGCTACACCACGTACCGGAACCACGACAAGATGGAGCCGTACATGGAGCGCGTCGAGACGGGGCAGAGCCCGGTCGAGCAGATCTTCGTGATGGGCGAGGCCGACCGCCAGACGCAGTTCGTGGCCCGGAGCCTCGGCGACGGCAAGCCGCTCGAGCGCGCGCGCTACGAGGCCACGTTCGGGCGGAGCGTGGACGCGGACTTCGGCGAGACCATCACCGGCCTCGTCGCGGGCGGGCTCGTCGTGGACGGGGGCGACGCGCTCCGCCTGAGCCCGTCGGGCGAGCTCCTGTACGACCTCGTCACCCTCGCGTTCTACCCGGAGCACGCCAAGAAGTGGCTGACCGACCGCGAGGAGAAGGCGCCGCTCGTGCAGGACCTCGCGATCCGCTGATCGACGCATGCTGACGCCTGCCCAGCAGGAGCGGCTCACGCGTGTCGGCCCGGGCACGCCGATGGGCGCGCTCCTGCGCCGCTACTGGATGCCGGTGGCGGCCAGCGTGGAGTGCCCCGCGGGCGCCGCGCGGGCGGTGCGGATCCTCGGCGAGGACCTCGTGCTGTTCCGCTCCACCGCGGGGGTCGTGGGCCTGCTCGAGGAGCGGTGCCCGCACCGCGGCACCTCGCTGCGCCACGGCGACGTGGACGCCGACGGCATCCGCTGCCCGTACCACGGCTGGAAGTTCGGCCCCGGCGGCGCCTGCGTGGAGATGCCGGGTGAGACCGAGCCAGGGCGCGTCGCCGCCGGCGCGACGTGCGGGTACCGCGTGGCCGAGCTGGGCGGGCTCGTGTGGGCGTATCTCGGCCCCGAGCCCGCGCCGCTCCTGCCGCGCTGGGACATCCTGGTGTGGCCGGGCATGCTCCGCGACGTGGGGCGCGCCATCGTCCCGTGCAACTGGCTCCAGATCATGGAGAACAGCGTCGACCCCGTCCACCTCGAGTGGCTGCACGGGCACCACCTCTCGTCGGTGCGCACGCGCCTCGGCCTGTCCGCGCCCACGCACTACCCGAAGCGGCACGCGGAGATCGGGTTCGATCGGTTCCGCTACGGGATCATCAAGCGGCGCGTCCTCGAGGGCGGCAGCCGCGAGGACGACGACTGGCGCATCGGTCATCCCCTGGTGTTCCCGAACATGGTGCGCGTGGGCGCGCACCCGCAGCACCGGCTCCAGATCCGCGTGCCCGTCGACGATACCCACACGCTGCACTTCTGGTACTGCTGCTGGGTGCCGCCGGGCGAGGACGGCGTCAGCCAGGAGCCCATCCCGGTGTACGAGGTGCCGTTCCGCGACGAGCGCGGGGAGTTCCTCCTGGACTTCGTGGACGGCGGCGACATCATGGCGTGGGTGAGCCAGGGCGCCATCGCCGATCGCACGCGCGAGCGCCTCGGCGAGACGGACCGCGGCATCGCGCTCTACCGGCGGCTGCTCTTCGAGCAGCTCGACGTGGTGGCGGCGGGCGGCGATCCCCTGGGCATCGTGCGAGACCCGGCGGAGAACGAGATGATCGAGCTCCCCCAGGAACGCAACAAGTACGGGCGCGGCGGCGCGTTCCTGCGCGAGGCCATCGAGATGAGCCACGTCCGCTACAGCCCGATCCGCGACCGCATCGTGGAGCTGCTCTCCCGCCCGGCGTAGTCGTGCGCGTCCTCTGCTACGTGCAGCACCTCTCAGGGGCCGGCCACTACGTGCGCACGCACGCCATCGCGTGCGGGCTGGCCCGGTCGCACCAGGTGCTCCTCGTGGACGGCGGGCGGCCCGTGCCGCGGCTCGCCGCCCCCGCGGCTCTCGCCTCCGTGGCCCTGCCGCGCATCGGCCGCCGCGCCGGCGCGCTGGTGGCGCTGGACGACCCGCGACCCCTGGCCCAGGTCCTGGACGAGCGCATCGAGCGCCTGACCGCCGCCGCGCGCGCGCACGCCCCGGACGTGGTGACGATCGAACACTACCCGTGGAGCAAGTGGGAGCTCGAGGCCGAGACGCTCGCGCTCGTCGGGGCGGCGCGCGAGGCCAACCCTCGCGTGAAGGTCGCCTGCTCGCTGCGCGACGTGGCGCCCCCCACTCGCTACGAGGCGGTCGGAGCGCGCGCGTTCGAGCGCCGTGTGCTCGACCGGCTCGAGAGCCACTTCGACGCCCTCCTCGTCCACGCGGATCCGGCGTTCACCCGCCTCGAGGAGCACTTCGCGAGCGCCCCCGTGCTGCCGGTGCCCTGGACGTACACGGGCTTCGTGCGCACCGCGCCGCCCGCGAACGCGCGACCGGCTCACCCGGTGGCGGTCGGGCCGTACGCGGTGCTCAGCGCGGGCGGGGCAGGCGACACCGATCCCCTGGTCGCGGCGGCGACGGGGGCGTTCCGCCGGCTGTCCGACGCCGGAGAGCTCGGTGACATGCGGCTCGTCGTCTTCGGCGGGCTCGACACCGAGCCCGGGGGGCTCGCCGCCCTCGCGGACGCGTGCCGCCACGATCGGATCGCGGTGCTGCCGTTCTCGCCGGAGTTCCCGGCGTGGCTCGCGGGGAGCGAGCTGTCGATCAGCCAGGCCGGGTACAACACGTGCGTCGATCTTCTCGCCGCGCATGTTCCCACCGTGCTCTACGTGAACCCGCGCATGTCCGACCAGGATTTTCGCGCCGAGCGCATGAGGGCGCACGGGCTCGCCGTCGTCGTGCGGGGCGAGCCGCCCGCGGTCGTCGCTCTGGTGGCGGCCATCCGCCAGGTGCGGGAGGGCGGCCGGCCGGACGCTCGCTTCGACCTCGGCGGGGTCGAGCAGAGCGCGCGCCTGCTCGAGCAGCTCTCCCGCGACGGCACGCTTGCCGTGCCGTCCGTTTCGGCCCCCGCGTGATGATCGGCGCGCCCGCCGCGACCGACCTGCGCGCGCGCCAGCGCGAGATCCGCGCGCGATGCGTGCACCCATCGGGCGGGTTCCGGCCGTTCGAGCGCGCGGAGGCCGAGCAGTCCATCGCGGCGTGCTTCGAGGCCCGGGTGGCGCAGCAGCCCGACCGGCTCGCCCTTCGGACACGCCACCTGACGTGGAGCTACGCCGAGCTGAACCAGGCCGCCAACCGTGTGGCGCACGCGCTGCTCGCCGCCACTGGCGAGGGCGCGGACCCGGTGGGGATCCTGTTCGGCAACGACGAGTCGTTCGTTGCCGCCTCGCTGGGCGTGCTCAAGGCCGGCAAGATCGAGGTCCTGCTCGATCCCGCCCTCCCGCGGGCACGGCTCGTTCGCGCCGCCGAGCACGCAGCCGTTCGCGCCATCGTGACCGACCGCGCCCATTCCGCTCTCGCGCGCGAGCTGGCCGGTGCCCGCTGCCCGGTGCTCGACGTCGAGGAGATCGGCGACGCCGCGGCGTCGAACCCCGGCCTCGACATCGCGCCCGACGCCCTTGCCAAGGTGAGCTACACGTCCGGCTCCACCGGCACGCCCAAGGGCATCGTGCAGAGCCACCGCGGGGTGCTGCTCCGGGTGATGGAGTACGCCAACCTGCTCAACGTGAGCGGCCACGACCGGCAGGCGTTCCTGCGCCTCGGGTCGTCCGCGCCGCTCTACGCGCTCTTGAGGGGCGGCGCGTACTACCCCGTCGACCTCCGGCGCGAGCCGCTGGCGGAGGTCGCAAGCTGGCTTGCGCGCGAGGAGGTGACGATCCTCCGCGCGGCGGTGTCCACCTTCCGCGCGTTCGCCGAGACGCTCCGCGAGGGCGTGGACGTGCTGCCGCACCTGCGGGTGATCTTCGTGTTCGGCGAGGCCGTCGAGCACGCCGACGTCCACCGCTACCGGCGGCTCTTCTCCGAGCGCTGCCTGCTCGTGAGCTCCCTGGGCGCGCGGGAGGCCGGTGACTACGCGTATCTCTTCGTCGACCGAACGCTGCCGATCGCGCCCGGACCGCTGCCGGCCGGGTACCCGCAGGAGGATGGCGCGAGCGACATCCTCCTGCTGGGCGACGACGGGCGTCCGGTGCCCGATGGCGAGGTGGGCGAGCTCGCGGTGCGGCGGGGGCAGGCGGCCGTCGGCTACTGGAGGAGCCCCGACCAGACCCAGGCCGCCTTCGCCCCGGGCGGACATGGCGAGCACGTCTACCGGACCGGCGACCTCGGGCGGCGGCTCCCCGACGGCTGCCTGCTCCACGCCGGCCGGATGGACTTCCAGGTCAAGATCCGCGGCTTCCGCGTCGATCTGGGCGAGGTCGAGGCGGCGCTCCTCGAGATCGACGGCGTAAGCGCCGCTGCCGTTGCCGGTCACGAGGACGGGTCAGGCGACCGACGCCTCGTGGCCTACGTCGTGCTCGCGGAGACCGGCGCGCCGGCCACGGGCGACATGCGCCGGCATCTCGCCGGCCGGCTGCCCGAATACATGGTGCCTTCGATCTTCGTGACGCTGCCCGCGCTGCCGCGCACGGCCAACGGCAAGGTGGATCGTCGCGCGCTCCCGGCGCCCGGGCCCGAGCGGCCGACTCTCGACACGCCGCTATCCGCCGCGCGCTCGCCCCTGGAGGCGTCGCTCGTCGGGATGTTCGCCGAAGTGCTCGGGCTGGCGGTCGTCGGTGCCGACGACGGCTTCTTCGACCTGGGTGGCCACTCGCTGCGGGCGCTCCGCCTGGTGAGCGAGATCGAGCGGCGCTTCGGCATCCGGCTGCCGCTGGCCGTGCTCCTGGAGGCGCCGACCCCGCGGGCGCTCGCCGCCATCCTGGGGCAGCAGGGCTGGGCGCCGCGCTGGTCCTCGCTGGTGGTGATCCGTCCCGCGCGGTCCCGGACCGCGCGGCCGCCGTTGTTCTGCGTGCCGGGCCACGCTGGTACCGTCCTGTGCTTCCGGCCGCTGGGGCAACACCTGGGCGACGAGCAGCCGCTCTACGGGCTCGAGCCGCGTGGCCTCGACGCGCGCTTCGTCCCCCACACCTCGATCGAGGAGATGGCCGCCGCGTACCTCGACGAGATCGAGGGCTGCGAGCCCGCCGGGCCCCATGCCCTCGCCGGCTACTCGCTGGGCGGCATCGTCGCCTTCGAGATGGCGCGTCAGCTCCGCGCGCGTGGCCGCGCGGTGGCGCTCCTCGCCCTCTTCGACGCCAGCGCGCCGCGGGAGCGCGCGCGGGGGAGCGCGCCGGCTCGCCCCGGGCCGCGCCTGGCGCGCCTGGCCTCGCGACTCCGCGTCGAGTATGCGAACGTCGCTGCCCTGGGCGGACGTGACCGTGCCGCGTACGCGACGGCGCGTCTGGACCGCGTGATGCGCCGGCTGGCTGGGCTCGCCGGGCGGCGCCGCGACGGGAACGACGACCCGCTGGTGCGGCGCGTGGCGCGCGCCCAGAGCCTGGCTGCCCGCGCGTATCGCCCCGGGCCCTACGACGGCGCCCTGGTCCTGTACCGCGCTCAGCATCGCCTCACGAGCCACTACGTCGACCCGCACTTCGGCTGGCGCGATCTGGTCCGTGGCGAGCTCGAGGTCCGCCTCGTCCCCTCCGCCGGCGGCTCCGTCATCCAGGACCCCCAGGGCGCCGCCCTCGTCGCCGCCGATCTCCGCCTCCGCCTCCCCGCCTGACCCCGCACGCGCCCGCGCGCGGAACGTGAGCGGTGACGGCGAATTGGCGGGGGTGGGGCGGTCTGCTATCATGCGGCCGTCGTGAGCCCGCCGTTCGCGAAGGTCCTCATCGCCAACCGCGGCGAGATCGCCGTTCGCGTCATCCGAGCCTGCCGCGAGCTGGGCATCGCCACCGTGGCCGTCTACTCCGACGCCGACCGTGAGGCGCTGCACGTGCTGTCCGCGGACGAGGCGGTGCGCCTGGGCCCGCCACCGGCCGCGGAGAGCTACCTGCGCGTGGACCGGCTCGTGCAGGTCGCGCGCGAGACGGGCGCCGACGCCGTGCATCCCGGCTACGGCTTCCTCGCGGAGAACGCCGGCTTCGCGGAGGCGTGCGCGGCGGCCGGCCTCGTCTTCATCGGTCCGCCCCCCGCGGCCATCCGCGCCATGGGCGACAAGATCGAAGCGCGGCGCGTGGCGGTGGCCGCGGGCGCGCCCGTGGTGCCCGGCACCGAGGAGCCGGCGGCGAGCGACGCCGACGCCGCGCGCGCCGCCGAGCGCGTGGGCTACCCGGTGATGATCAAGGCCGCGATGGGCGGCGGCGGCAAGGGCATGCGGCTCGTGCGGAGCGCCGCCGAGCTGCCCGGCGCCCTCCGGGCCGCGCGCTCGGAGGCGGCGGCCGCCTTCGGCGACGGCACGGTGTACGTGGAACGCTACGTCGACGAGCCCCGCCACATCGAGGTGCAGGTGCTCGCCGACGCCCACGGCGCCATCGTGCACCTGGGCGAGCGCGAGTGCTCGATCCAGCGCCGCCACCAGAAGCTCGTCGAGGAGAGCCCGTCGCCGTTCGTGACGCCCGACCTGAGGCGACGGATGGGGGAGACGGCGTGCCGCCTCGCCGCCGCCGTGGGCTACGTCAACGCGGGCACGGTCGAGTTCCTGGTCGACCGCGAGGGTCGCTTCTACTTCCTGGAGATGAACACGCGCCTCCAGGTCGAGCACCCGGTGACCGAGCTCGTGACGGGGCGGGACCTGGTGCGCGAGCAGCTCCGGATCGCCGCGGGGGACAAGCTCGGCTACGGGCAGGACGACGTTCCTGCAGCACGGCTGGGCGATCGAGTGCCGCATCAACGCCGAGGACCCCTTCGCGGGCTTCCTGCCCGCGCCGGGCCGCATCACCGCGCTCCGCGCGCCCGGCGGCCCGTGGGTGCGCGACGACTCCGGCGTGTACGCGGGCTACACGGTGCCCCGCTACTACGACACGCTCCTGGCCAAGCTGGTCGTGTGGGGCCCGGACCGCGACGCGGCCATCGCCCGCATGACCCGGGCGCTCGGCGAATACCACGTGGCGGGCGTGCGGACGACCATTCCCTTCCTCCAGCACATCGTGCGCTCGCCGGACTTCGTCGCGGGCCGCCTGTCCACGCACTTCGTGGACCGGCTGATGGAGGCGGAGCGCGCCGACGCCGGCGGCCGCCGGCGCCCCGTGGCCCTGATCGCCGCCGCGCTGGCCGCCTACGAGCAGGCGGGCCGGCGCGCGCCCGCCCCGCCGGCCGGCGGTCCCGGCCCGTGGAAGCTGTCCGGGCGTCCGGGGTGGCCGCGATGACGGGCGGGCGGACGGCGCCCCGGAGCCAGGAATGAAGTTCGAGGCCCAGGTCGAAGGCGAGCGGTCCGCCGTTGCCGTGGAGGTGAGCGGGACCGACGGCCGCTACCGCGTGGACCTCGAGGGCCGCGCCTGGGAGGTGGACGCCCGCCGCCTCGCCGAGGGCACGTGGTCGCTCCTGATCGGCGGCGAGTCGATGGCCGTCGACGTCACCGAGGACGACGGCGCGTTCGTCGTCCAGGTGGACGGGGAGACCTACCGCATCCAGGTCGAGGAGGAATCGCGCTACATCATCCGCACGCGGGGGGGAGGCGCCGCCACCACCGGCCAGGTGCTGAAGGCGCCCATGCCCGGGCGCGTGGTCCTCGTCGAGGTCGAGGTGGGCCGCGCCGTCCAGCCCGGCGACGGGCTCATCATCCTCGAGGCGATGAAGATGGAAAACGAGTTCAAGGCGACCACGGCGGGCAGGGTCAAGGAAGTCCGCGTGCAGGCCGGCCAGACCGTGAACCCCGGTGATGTCCTGGTCGTCATCGAGTAGCGTGGACCGCCGTCGACCGACGCCGATCATGCTCGTCCGCTCGGCCGACTCGCGGAGCGGACGACACGCACACCTTCACTCGCCCCCGTCCCACGTGGCGGGCACAAGGAGACTGACATGACTCGATGGATCGCCTTGGCTGTCGTCGGCCTCGTCGTGGGCCTCGCGCACCCCGCGGGCGCGCAGGAGGGCACGCTCAAGAAGATCAAGGACGCGGGCTCGATCACCATCGGGCACCGCGACGCCTCGATCCCGTTCTCCTACTACGACGACAAGCAGCAGCCCGTCGGCTACGCCCTCGATCTCTGCCTGCGCATCGTGGACGCGGTCAAGGGCGAGCTCAAGATGTCGAAGCTGGACGTGAAGTACCAGCTCGTCACCTCCGCCAACCGCATCCCGCTGATGGCCAACGGCACCATCGACCTGGAGTGCGGCTCCACCACGAACAACCTCGAGCGCCAGAAGCAGGTGTCGTTCACGATCACGCACTTCGTGACGGCCAACCGCTGGGTGGCGAAGAAGGCCGCCAACCTGATGAAGCTCCAGGACCTGAAGGGCAAGACCGTCGTGTCCACCGCGGGCACGACCAACATCAAGGGCATCACGGAGATCAACGCCGCCCAGAACCTGGGCCTGAACATCATCTCGGCGAACGGGCATCCCGAGGCGTTCCAGATGGTGGAGACCGGCCGCGCCGCCGCGTTCGTCATGGACGACATCCTGCTCTACAGCCTGTCCGCGCAGGCCCGCAACCCCGCCGACTACGCGATCTCCGCCGAGGCCACGTCGGTGGAGCCCTACGGGATCATGCTCCGGACGGGTGACGCCGCCTTCAAGAAGGTGGTCGATGCCGCCATGACCGGCGTCTACAAGTCCGGGCAGATCAACGCGATCTACGAGAAGTGGTTCCTCAAGCCCATCCCGCCCAAGGGCCTGAACCTGAACATCCCCATGGGCGACCAGCTCAAGAAGGTGGTGGCCAACCCGACCGACTCGGGTGACCCGGCGGCGTACAAGTAGGCGGGGCGCGGGCGTCGCGGTTTGAAACGCCGAAGGTGTCGACTTTCTCCCTCTCCCTTCGAGGGAGAAGGCCGGGGTGAGGGTCGGTGGTGCGACCTCGCGGGCAGACGTTCCACGTGCTGTCCGACCGCCCCTCACCCTGCCCTCTCCCCAGAGGGGAGAGGGAGTGACGCCGCCGCGCGGGTAGCGCGTGAACTACAACTGGCACTGGCGGGTGCTCCTCGAGATGGAGCCGGGCGGCACCGGCACCTATCTCCACTACCTTCTGGTCGGTCTCCTCTGGACGCTCGCCACCGCGCTCGCCGCGTGGGTCATCGCCCTCCTCGTGGGGGCGATCGTGGGCACGCTCCGTACCACCCCGGTGCCCTGGGTGGTGCGGCTCGGCAACGCCTACGTGGAGATCTTCCGCAACGTCCCGCTCATCGTGCAGATGTTCCTGTGGTTCTTCGTGGTCCCCGAGCTCCTGCCCCAGGCGCTCGGGGACCGGATCAAGCAGTTGCCGCCGCCGTGGGGCTCGTACGTCCCCGCCGTGCTCTGCCTGGCCATCTTCACGTCGGTGCGCGTCGCCGAGCAGGTGCGCGCCGGCATCATGTCCCTGCCGCGCGGCCAGGGCATGGCCGCCACCGCGATGGGGCTCACCCGGGGGCAGGCGTACCGCCACGTGATCCTGCCGCAGTGCTTCCGGATCATCCTGCCGCCACTCACGTCCGAGTTCATGAACGTGATCAAGAACTCCTCGGTGGCGCTGACGATCGGCCTCCTGGAGCTCACCGGCCGCGCGCGCGCCATGCAGGAGTTCAGCTTCCGCGTGTTCGAGGCCTTCGCGGCGGCCACGGTGATCTACCTCCTCACGAACCTGGTCATCGTGACGCTGATGCGGGCCCTCGAGAGGAAGGTGCGCGTGCCCGGCCTCATCGCGGCGGGCGGCGCGCCCCAGGCCGGGCACTGAGGGGCGATGACCGGGTTCGACTTCAACGTCATCCGCCGCTCGCTGCTGTACCTGTTCCGGGACGGCATGACGTTCACGATCACCCTCACCCTGCTCGCGATGACCGGCGGCATCGTGTTCGGCACGGTGCTCGCCATGATGCGGCTCGCGCGGGCCAGGGCGGTGTCGGCGCTCGCCGGCGGCTACGTGAACCTCATGCGCTCGGTCCCGCTGGTGCTGGTGATCTTCTGGTTCTTCTTCCTCGTCCCGTACATCGGCGCGTGGATCGTGCGGTCGCCCACTCCGATCAAGGTGGGCGCGTTCTCGTCCGCGCTCATCACGTTCACCATGTTCGAGGCCGCGTACTACTGCGAGATCATGCGCGCGGGCATCCAGTCCATCCCGCGCGGCCAGCTCTGGTCCGGCTACGCGCTGGGCCTCAACTACTGGCAGGCCATGCGCTTCGTGGTGCTCCCCCAGGCGTTCCGGAACATGCTGCCGGTGCTCCTCACCCAGACCATCATCCTGTTCCAGGACACGTCGCTCGTGTACGTGATCTCGGCCACCGACTTCCTGGGCGCCGCCGCGAAGATCGCCAACCGCGACTACCGCCTCGTCGAGATGTACACGTTCGCCGCGGTCGTCTACTTCGTCATCTCCTACGGCCTGTCGGCGCTGGTCAAGCGGCTGCAGGCGAGGCTGGTGGTCATCAGATGACAGCCATGATCCGGATGGACCGCGTCAGCAAGTGGTACGGCGCCTTCCAGGTGCTCGCCGACTGCACCACCGACATCGAGAAGGGCGAGGTGGTGGTGGTCTGCGGGCCGTCGGGGAGCGGGAAGTCGACCCTCATCAAGTGCGTGAACGGGCTCGAGCCCTTCCAGAAGGGCGAGGTCCTGGTCGACGGCGTGTCCGTCGGCGATGCCCGGACGGACCTCCCGAAGCTCCGCGCCCGCATCGGCATGGTCTTCCAGAACTTCGAGCTGTTCCCGCACATGTCGGTCACCCAGAACCTGGCCCTCGCCCAGGTCAAGGTGCTCGGCCGCACCCATGATGCCGCGCGCGACAAGGGCCTGAAGCTCCTCGACCGTGTCGGCCTCCTCGCGCACCAGGACAAGTACCCGGGCCAGCTCTCGGGCGGCCAGCAGCAGCGGGTGGCGATCGCCCGGGCCCTCAGCATGGACCCCATCGCGATGCTGTTCGACGAGCCCACGTCCGCGCTCGATCCCGAGATGATCAACGAGGTGCTGGACGTGATGGTGGAGCTGGCCCGCGAGGGGATGACCATGATGGTGGTGACCCACGAGATGGGCTTCGCGCGCAAGGTGGCCCACCGGGTGATCTTCATGGACGGCGGCCGGATCGTCGAGGACGCGAGGACGGAAGAGTTCTTCGGCACGCCCCGGTCGGAGCGCGCCCAGCAGTTCCTCTCGAAGATCCTCCAGCACTGATGACCCGCGCAGAATACGGTAACCGCCACGGGCCTCTACAGTCCCACCGCTCGGCATGAGTCTGATGCGCGGGGCTCACTAACGGGCCGCGGGACGGCCGTGCCCGAGACGATCCTGCCCGACGGGGTGCGCCTGCACTGGCGCGAGGCCGGCGATCCCGCGGGGCCGCCCGTGGTGTGGATCCACGGCGGCTCCATCGAGGACTCGTCGATGATGGTCCCCGACCTGGAGCCGTTCTTCGACCGGATCCGGGCGCTCTTCCCCGACACGCGCGGTCACGGGCTCTCCCAGAAGTTCGAGCGGGTCGAGGACTACCGCTACCCGGCCAAGGCCCAGGACGTGCTCGCGTGGCTGGACGGGCTGGGCATCCGCGCGCCGGTGTGGGGCGGCGCGTCCATGGGCGCCGCGCTCTCGCTCTGGGTGGCCGCGCGCCATCCGGACCGCGCGCGCGCCGTCGTGTCGATCAGCGGGCCGCCGTTCGCGCCCATCGAGAAGGACAAGCAATGGTGGGCGGCGCACCGGCACCTGGTGGCGGCCGGGCGCTTCGACGAGTACTTCGACGCCAACGTCCGGCTGCGGATGGGCGACGCCGCCCTCGCGCGGCTGCGCGAGCGGCCGGAGCGCTACGCGGGGATCACCGGGCGCCTGCGCGACCACTCGGTGCCCTCGCTCCTCGCGCTCCTCGACGAGACGTACTCGCGCCACGAGTGGCTCGACGAGTGCGCGGCCATCCGCTGCCCGGTGCTGGTCATCGCCGGCTCCGAGGACGAGTTCCCGACCCTCGAGATGTCCCGGCGCGTGGCCGGGACCATCCCCGGCGCGCGGCTGCACGCCGTGGCGGGCGGGCCGCATTTCCCGAACCGCACGCATCGCGCGGAGGTCCAGTCCGTCATCGAACGCTTCTGGATGGAGATCGGCGTGCTCTCCGCCCGCGCTTGACAAGCCTCGTCACCTTCTCGATAGTCCGCGTATGACGGCTTCGGAGTCGACGCCACCGAGTCGACCATCGTTCTTCAAGCCGCCGCCGTCACTCCCCGCCCCCCCGCCGCCCCCTCCGCCGGCGACCAGCGCCGTTGCCGGGCTCGCCCCGCCGCCCCCGGCGCCGTTCCGTCCGCTCCCGCCGCCGCCTCCGCCGCCCGCGCCGCCCACGGCGGGCGGACCCCCGGGCTGGGATCCTGCGATGGCCGCTCCGCGCCAGCGGCGCCGCCTCTTCTTCCACGGCACCGGCGGCACGCTGTTCGGCATCCACATCGTCAACGTGCTCTTCACCATCGTCACGCTCGGGGCCTACTACTTCTGGGCGAAGACGCGGGTGCGCGTGTACATGCTGAGCCAGGCCGAGTTCGAGGGGGATCGCTTCGCGTGGCACGGCACGGGCAAGGAGCTGCTGATCGGCTTCCTGAAGGCCATGATCGTCTTCTTCATCCCCGTGAGCGCGCTCAGCTTCATCCAGAACGTGCCCGAGGTGTCGGCGCCGCTCCAGCTCATGGCCGCCATCCTCGGGTACGCGCTCGTGGTGATCGTGCTCCCCCTCGCCATGGTCGGCTCGCGGCGCTACCGGCTCAGCCGGATCTCGTGGCGCGGCATCCGCTTCTCCTTCCGCGGCCCGGCCTGGGACTTCGTGAAGATCTTCATCGTGGGCTCGATCCTCACGTCGCTGACCCTGGGGCTCTACTACCCGTTCTTCGACACCCGGCGCTACGCCTTCATGACCTCCCACGCCTGGTTCGGCAATCGCCGCTTCCGCTTCGATGGGCAAGGGCGGGAGCTGTTCCGGCCGTTCCTCCTCACCCTGCTCCTGGTCCTGCCCACCCTCGGCCTGGCCCTGTTCTGGTACTGGGCGCGCAGGCGGCGGTTCTTCTGGGACCACACGTCGGTGGACGAGGCGCGCTTCCGCTGCACCGTCGCGGGCGGCCGCCTGACCCTGCTGATGCTCGGCAACGTGGCGCTCCTCGTGTGCACGCTGGGGCTCGCGTGGCCGTGGGTGAAGGTGCGGAACGCGCGCTTCACGTGCGCCAACCTGACGATCGACGGCCCGCTCGACCTCGACCAGATCCAGCAGGACGCCCAGGCCGCCTCCGCCACGGGGGAGGGGCTGGCCGGGCTGCTCGACTCCGGCTCCGGCTCCGGCTTCGACTTCGGATAGCGCGGCGGGCGGGCGGATGAGCGACGCGGTCCCGAGCCCCCCGCGCGGCGCCGGGCGCCCCGGCTCGCCCGGGATACGCACGGACTGGCAAGCCGACTACCTCGACGGACGCACCGCGAGCCGCCGGCCTGCCGCGGTCCGGCTCATGGCGACCGGGATGGAGGTCCATCCCGAGGGCGGCGTCCCCGCCTTCTGGCGTCATTCCGAGATCAGGCAGACCCAGGGCTTTTACGAGGGGGAGGAGGTGCGCTTCGAGCGCGGCCGCGGGCTGGCCGAGACGCTGGTCGTCCGCGATCCCGCCTTCCTCACGAGCCTCGCCGCGATCCGGGGCGGTGGCAGCGGCCTGCACGCGCCGCAGCGCCGGCGGCTCCGTCTCGGCCTCACGGTGGGCGCCGGCCTCGCCGCGCTCGGGATCACGGCCGCGCTCTACGTGTGGGGCATCCCGCTCCTCGCCGCCGCCGTCGCCGCGCGCGTTCCCGTGGCGTGGGAGGAGCGGCTGGGCGCGGCGGTGGCGGAGCAGGTCGCGCCGGCCGCCAAGCGCTGCGACGAGGGCGGCCGCCAGCGGCGGATCGACGAGATCGTGACCCGCCTCGCCGGGGCCCTCGCGCCGCCGAGCCCGTACCGGCTCCGCGTCTTCGTCGTGCAGGGAAAGACGGTGAACGCCCTGGCCGCGCCCGGCGGCTACATGGTGGTGTTCAAGGGGCTGCTCGACCAGGCGGAGAGCCCGGAGGAACTGGCCGGGGTGCTCGCCCACGAGCTGCAACACATCCAGCACCGGCACGCCACGAAGATGCTGGTGCAGCACGCCTCCACCGGCCTGCTCTTGATGGCCCTGACCGGTGACGTGACCGGCGTGATGGCGTACGGGCTCGAGAGCGCGCGCGTGCTCGGGCAGCTCCAGTACAGCCGCCTCGCCGAGCAGGAGGCCGATCGCGAGGGCATGCGCCTGCTCCTGGCCGCGCGGGTGGATCCGGCGGGGATGCTCGCGTTCTTCGAGAAGCTCGAGGGAAAGGAGCGGGGGCCGGCCCTCCTCACGTACCTGTCCTCCCACCCGAGCTTCGAGGACCGGATCGCGCGGCTCAAGGCGCTGGCCGCCGGCGCGCCCGCGCCGGCGAAGCTCCTGCCGGACTATGACTGGCGAGACATCCGGAGCATCTGCCCCGCCCGCGACGAGCGCTGAGCCGGAGCCCCGGCGCGCCACGCCGCGGTTCAAGGGCACGCTCCGCGGCGCGGTGATCGGCCTGGTCGCGGCCGTGCTCGCCGCCGCGGCGGCGCACCTGCCGCTGATCGACACGTGGGAACGCCCCACGCTCGACCTGCGGGTCCGTGCCTTCGCGCGCCCGGAGCGGGCCGACCCCGCCATCGTCGCCGTGGTTATCGACCAGAAGTCGCTCGACGCCATCACCGCGCCGCGGGAGCAGGGCGGCCTCGAGCAGGGATGGCTGTGGCCGCGCGACTTCCACGCCGCCGTGCTCCGCTACCTCCTCGACGCGGGCGCGCGCGCGGTGGCGTTCAACCTGGTCATAAGCGAAACGAGCATCTACACGCGGCTCGGGATCGTCGACGACGACGAGGACCTGGCGCGGGCGGGGGGCGGGCCGGCCCGTCATCCACGCCGCGTCGTTCACTCCCGAGCGGCTCACCGAGCAGGCTCAGCTTCTCCAGGGGCAGCGGCCGGGCGGCCGGCGGAACCCCAGCGGTTCACGCAGGCGATGGCCGCGGGCCAGCCTCGTCCCGCCGGCCCCACCCGGCGCCGGGGCCCGGACGCCCGGGGCCTCCCACTCGCTGAAGGGCGGGTCGCTCGAGCGTCCCTGGAGGTCACCCGCCGGCCGGCCATCGGTCGGGTCCCCTCGGCCTCCGGATCCCTCCGTAGGACCTAAAGTCCTCTAGCGAGGGCCTGTGCCGGGTGCCAGAGTGCCGGCCATGAAGACGACCCCCATCGCCGCGCTCCTGATCGGCATGGTGCTGGCCCTGGCGTCACCTGCGGCCGGAGAACCCCGCGAAGGGGCCCCGCCCCCCGCCGCCGGCGACCCGTCGGCCAAGGCCAGGCAGCTCAGGATCGCCAACCGCGCCTGGACCGGCGATTTCGACCGCATGCTGGAGCGGCGGGTGATCCGCGTGAGCGCGCCGTACAGCCGGTCGCTCTACTTCAGCGACAAGGGCCGCGAGCGCGGCCTCGCCGTCGAGCTGGTGCGGGACTTCGAGCGCTACCTGAACGTGAAGTACAAGACCCAGCTCGGCAAGCGGCCGCTCACCGTCTACATCGGGCCGGCCACGCGGGACCGGCTGCTGCCCGACGTGGAAGGCGGGCTCTCGGACATCGCCATCGGGAACCTCACCGTGACCGATGAGCGGCTCAAGCGCGTGGACTTCGTGCCCGGGGACGAGGGGCGGCGAACCATCAACGAGGTCGTCGTCACCGGACCGACGAGCCCGCCCGCTCCTCTCGGTGGAAGACCTGTCCGGCAAACGGGTCCACGTCAGGAAGGCCGCGAGCTACTACGAGAGTCTCCAGACCCTCAACGAGCGCCTCAAGCGGGAGGACAAGCCCCCCGTCGAGCTGGTCCTGGTGTCCGACGCCCTCGAGGACGAGGACATGATGGACATGCTCGACGCCGGGCTCTTCCAGCTCATCGTCGCCGACGACTGGAAGGCGCGGATGTGGGCGCAGGTGCTCCCGAAGCTCAAGGTGCGCAACGACCTGGTCCTGCGCAAGGACGCCCGCACGGGCTGGGCGGTCCGCAAGGAGAGCCCGAAGCTCGTGGCCGAGATCGACGACTTCTTCCGCAACTGGGCGATCAAGCAGGGCGTGGCCGACTACCGGATGAACGTCTACATGAAGCGCGTGAAGGAGCTCCGCGACCCGTCGGGGAGCGTGGAGTACCGGCGGTTCAAGGAGACCCTGGCGCTGTTCGAGAAGTACGGCGGCAAGTACGGCTTCGACCCGTTCATGCTCGCCGCCCAGGGGTATCAGGAGTCGCAGCTGAACCAGGGCGCGCGGAGCCACGTGGGGGCGATCGGCATCATGCAGATCATGCCCGCCACCGGCGCGGAGATGAAGGTCGGGAGCATCACGGTGGCCGAGCCCAACGTCCACGCGGGCGTGAAGTACATGGACCACCTGATGGACCGCTACTTCGCCGGGGCGCACTTCAGCGAGGGCAACCGGCCGCTCTTCGCGTTCGCCAGCTACAACGCCGGCCCCGGGAACATCGCGAAGGCGCGGCGCGAGGCCGAGCGGCGCGGCCTGGACCCGAACCGCTGGTTCAACAACGTGGAGGTCGTGGTGGCGGAGAAGATCGGCACCGAGACCACCACCTACGTGCGGAACATCTACAAGTACTACGTCGCCTACAAGCTGATGCTCGACGCCGAGGAGACGGCCAGGAAGGCGCGGGAGCAGGCGGGCGCGCCCGCCTCGAGGTGACCGGCGCGAGAGCGGCCCGCTACGGCTCGCGGGCCGCTTCGCGGAGGGCGGTCAGGACGGCATCGGCTTCGACGCGCTCTCGACCCACGCGGGCCAGCGCGTCACGGACGAGACCTCGGTCGCCCGCCGCCCAGGCCAGGCCGAGCCCGACGTGGAGCTCCTCGCCGGACAGGAGCCCGGCCTCGCCCGCCCGTAGCCGCTCCAGGGCCCGGGGGCCGACGAAGGCCCGCTTCAGCGACAGGCACAGGTCGCGCGCGTCGGAGACGGCCCGGATCGCTCGCCCGGCGTCCCTCACGGCTCCTCCAGGGCGGCGATGTCCGCCTGGTCCTGCGCGGAGTTCCGAAGGCGTTTGAGCGCGATGAGCCCGGCACGTGAGACCACGGGCATCGAGTGTCCCTCCCACGCCACGGTTTCCCGATCCGCCCAGGCCGCCGCCGCATCGCCGCCCGCCTCGATCACGTCGAGCATCAGGACATCGGGATCATCCGGAACGATCCTGCTCAGCCGATGCATCACGATCCGGCCGCCGGACAGGCGTGCCGGCGCTTTCTCGCGGGAGACGAAGCCGATCGGGCGGACGGCCTCGACGAGGCGCGCGATGGATTCCGGCGGCGCGAGGAGGTCGATGTCGATCGTGGCCCGGGGTCGCGCGTGGATCGACATGGCCAGGCCTCCGCACACGGCGAACGGAACACCGGCGCGCTCGAGGGCGTCCACCACGGCGCGGAAGCTCTCGAGCAGGCTGGCCATCGTCGCCGGCCGCGCTCAGGCCTTCGGCGTCCAGCCCTTGAAGCGCTCGCGGAGCACCTTCTTGTCGAACTTGCCGACGCTCGTCTTGGGCACGGCGTCGATGAACACGACCTCGTCGGGCAGCCACCACTTGGCCACGCGGGGGCGCAGGTACTCGAGAACCTCCTCGGCGTCGAGCTGGCCGGCGAACTCCGGCTTGGGCACCACGCAGGCGAGGGGACGCTCGACCCAGCGCTCGTGGGGCACGGCGATCACCGCGGCCTCCAGCACCTTCGGGTGGCCCATGATGGTGGTCTCCATGTCCACGCTGGAGATCCACTCGCCGCCGGACTTGATGAGGTCCTTGGTGCGGTCGGTGATCTGCACGTAGCCGTCGGGGTCGATGGTGGCGACGTCGCCGGTCCGGAACCAGCCGTCCTCGGTGAACTGCGCGGCGCCGGCGGGATTGTCGTAGTAGCTCGACGCCACCCACGGGCCGCGCACCTGGATCTCGCCCACGCTCTGGCCGTCCCACGGCTGCACCTGGCCGGCCTCGTCCACGATCCGCATGTCCACGCCAGCCACCGGCGCCCCCTGCTTGGCGCGCACGGCGTAGCGCTCGTCGTCGGACGCGGCGTCCAGGTACGAGCGCGGGCGGCACACCGTGCCGAGCGGGGTCATCTCGGTCATGCCCCACGCGTGGAGCATGTACGCCCCGTACTTCTTGTCGAACGTCTCGATGAGCGTGCGCGGAGCCGCCGAGCCGCCGATCGGGATGCAGCGGATCGACGAGATGTCCCACTGGGGCTCCTTCTCGAGGATCCCGTGGATCGCGATCCACACCGTGGGCACCGCGCCCACGACGCTGACGCGCTCCCGGTGCACGATCTCGATGATGTCCCTCGGCTGCGGGTTCGGGCCGCCGAAGATCTGGGTGGCGCCGTTGAGCACGCCGGCGTAGGGCACGCACCACGCGTTGGCGTGGAACATGGGCACGATGTGGAGGATCACGTCGCGTTCGTTGATGCCGAGCACGTCCACGGTGGAGGACGCCAGGCAGTGGAGGAACACGCCGCGGTGCGTGTACACCACGCCCTTGGGATGGCCGGTGGTGCCGGACGTGTAGCACATGCCGGAGGCGTCGGTCTCCTCGAGCCGCGGCCACTCGGTCACCGGCGTGGCCGCGCCGACCAGCTCCTCGTAGTCGATGGTGCCCGGCGGCAGCGGGGCGTCCGGGGTGTCCCGCATCACGATGAAGTGCTTCACGGACCGGAGCTCGCGGCGGAAGGGCTCGATCAGGTGCCAGCAGCTCGCGTCCACGATGAGCGCGCGGTCCTCGGCATGGTTGACGATGTACGTGACGTCCTGCGGCGAGAGCCGGATGTTCACGGTGTGCAGGACCATGCCCATCAGAGGCGCGGCGAAGTACACCTCGAGGTGGCGGTGGGAGTTCCACGCGAAGGTCCCCACCCGGTCGCCCTTGGCGAGGCCGAGGCCGCGGAGCGCGCCGGCCAGCCGCCGCACGCGCTCGCAGTACTCCGCATAGGTGTACCGCCAGAGCGGCTGCCCCGGCACCCGCGTGGCGAGCGTCTTCTTGTGGAAGAGCTTCTCCGTGCGCTCGAAGACGTGGGTGAGGGTGAGCGGGTAGTCCATGATGAGACCCTTCATCGCGTCATCTCCCTCCGAGATCCTCCGAGGTGGCGCAGCGGAACCCGACGTGATGATGACCCCGGGCCGCTCCCCGGTGCTCGTAGAAGCGCCTGATCGTGACCCGCAGGTCGTCGGGCGGGTCGTCGTGGCTGGCCCCGCGGACCACGCGCGTGGCGCCTCGCTCGCCACCCTCCCGGCCGTCGCCGGCGCGGTAGGGGTAGGGGCGGAACAGGCTCGACGTCCACTCGCGCAGGTTGCCGATCATGTCCTGGACGCCATGCGGGCTCGCTCCCGTGGGCCGCCGGTCCCCCGGCTCCGTGGCATTGTACGCCCGGCCGTAGACGGCGCGGTCGGGCGTGGGCGGCGCGTCGCCCCAGGGGTAGCGGCGAAGGTCGTCGCCGCGCGCGGCCTTCTCCCATTCCGCCTCCGTGGGCAGGCGCATCCTCTTCCAGAGGCAGTAGTCGCGGGCGCCGAACCACGACACCTCGACGGCGGGATGATCCTCCCAGCCGGGGTCGGCCACGAACACGTCGCGCCCCGAGGCGTCGCGGACGCGGTGGATGCGCGCGTCCGCGTCGTCGGCGTCGTAGTAGTCCTCGCCCTCGGGGCTCTTCAGGCCCCCGGCGTTCAGGAACACCGCGACCTCGCGGTTCGTGACCTTGTGCCGGTGGATGTAGAACTGCTCCAGGTAGAGGCCGTGCAGCGGCGCCTCGGCGGGACCGTCGCGGTCGCTGCCCATGCGAAACGCGCCGCGGTCGACCAGCATGACGCCGTCGGCGGCGGCGGTGGTCGGCGCGAGCGCGCCGACGAGCAGCCCGAGCGCCGCGCGCCGGCGGGCTCGTCCGGGGAGCGGTGGCGTCACGGCACGCTCGGCAGCGGGACGATCCACCCGGCCTCGAGCAGGTACGTGTAGAGGTGGCCGAACGCTCCCGGGAAGCGAATGCCGTCGGCGGTGACCGGCCGCGCCGGATCGAAGGCCACGGTGTCCGGCCCAAGGCCGGCCTGGGCCAGGCGCTCGCGGAACGTGGCGGCGGCCATCGGGTACACGGACACGCGCACGTTCTGCGCGAAGAGCTTGCCGACGGCCTGGAACGCGCCGCCGATCTCCGTCTCGCCCGCGCTCGCGATCATCACCTCGACCAGGGTCGATGCGCCCAGCGCGAGGCGGATGGGCTCCCGCGTGTACCGCCGGAGGTGGTCGGTCAGCTCCCATGCGTGCGGGTAGCGGGTGATCGCCACGGGGAAGCCCAGGCCGTTCAGGCGGGCGATGCGCCGCAGCAGCTCGTCGTCCTCCGGCAGCGACGTGTCACTGGGCGGGCGCATGGTCATCTCGAAGAGACAGAGGGGCTCCTGGGCGTCGGCCGGCAGCTCCGCCCGGAGCCGCTGCCCCGCGCCGGTGAGGAGCGGCCCGTGCACGGGCTTCTCCGAGCGGAAGCGGCCGCGCTCGAGCACGACGGGTCGACGGCGCAGGATCTCGGTCGGCGCGGCGAGGGCGCCGTCGGGCTGGAACACCACGGCGCCGGCCAGGTCCTGGCGCACGAGACGGAGCCCTACCGCGCGCGCGTCGAAGCCCACGAACGCCGGGCCGCTCACCTCGGCCACGTCCACCTCGACGCGATCCAGCGAGAGCCCGTCGAACAGCGACGCCAGGAACTCGGCCGGCGTGGCGCGGTCGCTGATGGGCGGCGTGCAGCAGGTTGACGCCCAGCACGCCGAGCGCCTGCTGCTGGAGGATCTGGCTCGGCTCGAGCATGTTGACGTGGAGCAGCGCGTCGCTCGGCGCCGCGCCCGGCCGGTCCTGGAAGCGCAGGCCCATCCACCCGTGGCACTCGTTCGTGCCCGCGTAGTTGCGCGCCGACACGGTGTCGGCGAACGCGAAGAGGCGCGTGTCCGTCCCCCGCGTCTCGCCCAGCGTGCCGACGAGCAGCGAATGCTCGCGGTCGAGCATGGCGATCAGGCGGTCGCGCGAGACGTACCGGCGGGTCTTCCCGTAGATCGCGTCGCTCATCGCCATGTCGTAGGCGGAGATCGTCCGGGCGACCGTCCCGGCCGCGCCGCCGACGAGGAAGAACCAGCGCGCGACCTCCTGGCCGGCGCCGATCTCGGCGAAGGAGCCGTAGAGCGAGCGGTCGAGGTTGATCGCGAGGGCCCGCTGATGCGTGTCCGCGTGGTCGGCCAGGGTCGTGCCTCCTCGGATGAGCGCCGGCTGCGCCGCGGGCGCGGGAGCGCGAGCCTCCGCGCCGCCGCGGCGAGGACATTTTACGCTGCGCTCGTCGTGCTCCCTCTCCCTTTCAGGGTGAGGGTCGGTGGCATCACCTCGCGGCGAGACGTTCCATGAGGTTGTTCGACCGCCCCTCACCCTGCCCTCTCCCCAGGGGGAGAGGGAGTGACGAGCGTTGGCTCTGCGTTGCCTTTACGTCCGGGCGGCCATCGGGTAAGGTGAGGCCCGGCATGAACTCCCGGTGGGACGACGCGACGGCGGCGAAGCTCGACGGACTCGATCTCCTCGTCTACGCCTCCCGCCTCGTCGGGGCCGAGACCTCGCTGGTGGTGTGGGGCGGGGGCAACACGTCGATCAAGGTCGTGGAGCGCGACCACCGCGGGCGCGAGACGCGCGTGCTCCGGGTGAAGGGCAGCGGCTCCGACCTCAAGAGCATCCAGAAGAAGGACTTCCCCGGCGTCCGCATGGACGACGTGCTCGCGCTGCTGGATCGCGCCGACATGGGCGACCAGGAGATGGTCGACTACCTCCGCTTCGCGCTGCAGGATCCGGGCGGCTCGCGCCCGTCGATCGAGACGCTGCTGCACGGCTTCCTCCCCGCCGAGGCCGTCATCCACACCCACGCCGACGCCGTCGTCTCCCTCACCAACAACGACCGTGCCGCCGACGTGCTGCGCGAGGTGTACGGCGACGAGGTCGCCGCGCTTCCATACCGCCGCCCGGGGTTCAAGATCTCCCGGGAGGTGGCGGACCTGCTCCGCGCGCGGCCGAACCTGCGCGCGATCCTCCTGGAGAAGCACGGCACGATCTGCTGGGGCGCCGGTGTGAAGGCCGCGTACCTGGCGACCATCGAGCTGATCAGCCGTGCCGAGGAGGCCATCGCCTACCGGCAGCGCGGCCGCGTCCGCTTCGGCGGCGTGCAGGTGGAGGCGCCCGTCGCCGGCCGAGCGGCGTCGCGTGGCCCTGGCGGTGGCGCCGCATCTGCGCGGGCTCGTCGGCCGCGATCGCCGCGCGATCGTCACCTTCGACGACGCGCCCGACGTGCTCGAGTTCGCCGCCTCCGCCGAGGCCGCGGCCCTCTGCACGGTGGGGCCGGCCACGCCGGATCACACCATCTACACGAAGCGGCTGCCGTGCTTCGTGCCCGTGGATCGGCCGGCCGACGCCGAGGCGGTGAAGACGGCGCTGGATGGCGCGGTGGCGCGGTTCGTCGGCGACTACACCGCGTACTTCGAGGGCCATAACCGCGAGGGGGCGACGCTCACCGATCCGTTCCCGCGGGTGATCGTGGTGGGCGGGCTCGGCATGTTCACCACGGGCAAGGATCGCCGCACCGCGGTGATCGTCAGCGACATCTATCACCACACCATCTCCGTGCTCGGCGCCGCCACCGCGTTCGGCCGCTACGTGTCGCTGTCCGCGCGCGACGCCTTCGACGTGGAGTACTGGCCGCTCGAGCTCTACAAGCTCGCGCAGGCGCCGCCCGAGAAGGAGCTGTCGCGGCGCGTGGCGCTGGTCACGGGCGGGGCCGGGGGCATCGGCCGGGCGGTGGCGGCCCGCCTCGTCGCCGAGGGCGCGCACGTGGTCGTGGCCGACCTGGACGCGGCGGGGGCGCGGAAGGCGGCGGACGAGATTGCCGCCGCGGCCGGTGGCGGCCGGGCGCTCGGCCTCGGCATGGACGTGACCAGCGAGGCCTCGGTGCGGGCGGCCTTCGAGGAGTGCGTGCTCGCCTACGGCGGCCTCGACATCGTGGTGTCCAACGCCGGCATCGCCCACGGAGCGCCGGTGGACCGGATGGAGCTGGCGGACTGGGAGCGGTCGTTCGCGGTCAACGCGACCGGCCACTTCCTCGTGGCGCGCGAGGGCATGCGCATCCTGCGTGCTCAGGGGCTCGGTGGGAGCTTCGTCTTCGTGGCCACGAAGAACGTGATGTCGCCCGGCAAGGACTTCTCCGCCTACTCGGCGTCCAAGGCGGCGGAGGCGCAGCTCGCCAAGGTCCTGGCCCTCGAGGGCGGGCCCGACGGGATTCGCTCGAACATCGTGAACCCCGATGCCGTGTTCCGCGACTCCGGCCTGTGGACGGACGACGTGCGGCGCGAGCGCGCGCGCGCCCAGGGCATCGCCGTGGACACGCTCGAGGACTTCTACCGCAAGCGCAACATCCTGGCGCGCGCCATCCTGCCCGAGGACGTGGCGGAGGCCGTGCTGTTCCTCGCCTCCGACCGCTCGGCCAAGACGACCGGCTGCACGCTCACCGTGGACGGCGGCGTCAAGGACGCCTTCCCGCGCTGACGGAGACCAGTCATGGACGGGCTCGGCGGACCGCCACGCTGTTCAGGGTCCGCCTCCGTTCACGAATGATGCGGACCGGCCGTACGATGCCGGGCCGCTGGCCCGCGGATCCGGATGATCCATGCCGACCTTCGCTGTCGACGACCGTCGCCTGAGCTACGAGGACACCGGGGCCGGACCGGTGGCGCTGCTCGTCCACGGCTCCCCGGGAAACGCGCGCGCGTGGGCCCGCGTGGGTGAGCGCCTGGCCGGGCGCTTCCGCGTGATCGCCCCCGACCTTCCTGGCTACGGCGAGACCACGCCCCAGCCGGAGGCTGAAGAGCCGGACGTGACCGTCGGGTGCGAGCTGATCGAGGCGCTCGTCCGGAGCGTGGGGCCGCCCGCGGTCCTCGCCGGGCACTCCTACGGCGGCGTCGTCGCGCTGGCCGTCGGCCTGCGAGGCCGTGTGTCGGTGGGGGCGCTGGCGCTCTTCGAGCCGGTCGCGGTCCCGGCGCTGGCGATGGCCGGCGAGCCGGACGCGTATGCCGCGGCGAAGACCGTGTTCGACGACTACATCGCCCGGGCCGGGGCCGGCGATCACGGAGCGGTCCGCACGATGGTCGATTTCTGGTTCGGCGCCGGCGCCTTCGCCCGGATGCCCGAGCCCCTCACGGCCTACATGATGAAGGAGACCGCGTCGAACGTGCGGGACGTGACGGCCACGTTCCGGCAGCGCTATTCGGCGGCGGCGCTCGGCACGCTGCGCATGCCGGTGACGGTGGTGGTGGGCGCCCGGAGCCCCGAGGTCACGCGCCGCATCGCGCAGGCGATTGCCCGGCACGTGCCGCACGGCTCCGTCCAGACGCTCGAGGGGGCGAACCACGCGCTCACCACGACGCACGCCGACGCCGTCGCCGAGGCGATCGCGGGCGCCGCCGCCCGCGGCTGAGGCTCGACGGTGCCCCCGAAGGCTTTGCGAGCCGAGCCGAAGGCGAGGCGAGCGTATATGGAAATGAAGTGGAAACGTCCATGAGGGGGCAGACCCCGAAGGTGGCGCAGTGCCGCGCCGAGGTGACCGCGACGCGCGCCCTCACGTCCGAGGTGATCGAGGTGGACCTGCGCGTCACCGAGCCCGCGGGCTTCCGCTTCGCCGCCGGGCAGTGGGTCTCCGTTCCCTTCGGACCCAAGGTGGTGCGCGCCTGGAGCATGGCCTCGTCGCCGGCCCGCCGCGACCGCCTCACCCTGTCCGTGGACGTGGCGCCCGGCGGGATCGGCTCGCAGTGGGTCCGGGCGCTCCAGGTGGGCGACGCCGTCACGTTCAAGGGGCCCACGGGCGGCTTCGTCTTCGACCGGGCCGATGCCCGGCGCGCGCTCTTCGTGGCCGAGGAGATCGGCATCGTCCCGATCCGCTCGATCCTGCTCGACCTGTACGAGACCGGCTACGGCCGCCCCACCGGGCTCGTGTTCTGGGCGCGTGACACCGGCTGGCTCGTCTACGACGCCGACTTCCGCTCGCTCGCGCGACGCTACCCGTCGTTCACGTACTTTCCCGCGGCGCGCGAGGCGCCGGCGGGCTGGCGGGGCGATCGCGGCGAGGCGCACGAGGTCGTGGACCGGCTCGTCCACAGCGTCGATCGCCTGCAGGTGTACGTGTGCGGCGGCGGGCCGACCATCAACCGCGTGCGCGACACGCTCGTGCGGAAGGGGATGGACCGCAAGAGCGTGAAGTGGGAGAAGTTCTGGTAGGGCACGAGTGCATGAAGGCGACGGTTTTCCACGTACAGGTGAACGTGCGGGATCCCGCGGTGTCGCTGCCGTTCTACCGGGACCTGCTTCGGCACTGGAGTTTCTACCGGTGTACGACGAGGGCGGCGTGGCCGGCTTCTCCGACGGGCGCACAGCCGTCTGGGTGATGGGGACCCCGGCACCCCACGCCGCCGCGGGCTTCCACCGGAAGCGTCCCGGCCTGAATCACGTCGCCTTCCGCGTGGCCAGGCGCGAGGAGGTCGACGCCTTCCACGCCGGCTTCCTTCGCCCGCGTGGGCTGCCAACCCTCTACGAGACGCCCCGGCCGTTCCCCGAGTACACGCCCGGTTACTACGCCGTCTTCTTCGAGGACCCCGACCGGCTCAAGCTCGAGGTAGCCCACGTCCCCGAGCTGCCCTGGAGCATGTCCTGATGGCTGATCTGAACGGCGGGCACTTGGTGGCGCGCACCCTCAAGCAGGCCGGCGTGGGGCACGTGTTCACCCTCTGCGGCGGCCACATCCTGCCCATCTACGACGGGTGCATCACCGAGGACGTGCAGGTCGTGGACATGCGCCACGAGCAGGCGTGCGCGCACGCGGCAGACGCGTACGCGCGCCTCACCCGCAACATCGGCGTGGCGGTGGTGACGGCGGGGCCGGGCGTGACCGACGCGGTGACCGGCGTCGCCAACGCGCACTCGGCGCGGAGCCCGTTGCTCCTCATCGGTGGGGCCGCCCCGCTCGGGCTGCGGGGGCTGGGCGCGCTCCAGGAGACGGAGCAGGTCGGGCTGCTGCGGCCCATCACGAAGGGCGCGTGGACGGTGGCCGAGACGCGCCAGATCCCCGAGGTGCTCACCACGGCCATCCGCACCGCGCTCACCGGGCGGCCGGGCCGGTGTTCGTCGAGATCCCCGTGGACCTGCTGATGACCGTGGTGGAGGACCGGTTCGCCCCGATCCCCACCGACTACGTCCACCGCGCGCCGCAGGCGGCGGACACGCGCTCCGTGGACCGGCTCGTGGAGCTGCTCGCGTCCGCCGAGCGGCCGGTGGTCATGGCGGGCGCCGGCGTCTACTGGGACGACGCGGCCGCGGAGCTGGCCGCCTTCGCCGAGCGCTCGGGCGTGCCCGTGTTCATGAACGGAGCGGGCCGCGGTTGCCTGCCGAGCGCGCATCCGCTCGCGTTCGCCCAGGCGCGCGGCTTCGCCCTGGGGCAGGCGGACGTGGTCCTCGTGCTCGGCGCGCCGCTCGACTTCCGCCTGGGCTACGGGCGTCCGCCCTCGTTCGCGGACAACGCGCGCGTGGCCATGATCGACGCGGATCCCAGCGAGCTCGGGCGGAACCGTCCGCTGGCGCTGGGCCTCTCCGCCCACATCGGCCTCGTCCTGCGCCAGGCCACCGGCGCGCTGCCCGCCGGGCTGGCCGGCCGCTTCGAGAAGTGGCGCGCCGCGCTTTCCGCGCGCGAGCAGGAGGGGCAGGCGCGGCTCATGAGCGAGCGGCGCTCGGACAGCGTGCCGATCAGCCATTACCGTCTCGCCCACGAGATCGCCGCCGTGGTGGACGCCGACACCACCGTGGTGGGCGACGGTGGCGACGTGGTCGGCTGCGCGTCGCGCATCGTGCCGCTGTCCCGGCCCGGGCAGTGGCTCGATCCCGGGCCGTTCGGGTGCCTCGGGGTGGGGCCGTCCTTCGCCATCGCCGCGAAGCTGCTGGCGCCGGACCGCCGCGTGCTGCTCATCGCGGGCGACGGCGCGTTCGGCCTGAACGGCATGGAGCTGGAGACGGCGGTCCGCTTCGGCCTGCCGATGACGGTGGTGGTCGGCAACGACGGCGGCTGGGGGCAGATCCGCAATCCCCAGCTCTCGTTCTTCGGCGCGGAGCGCGCCGTGGCCACGTCGCTGCCGTTCACGCGCTACGACCGGATGGCCGAGGCGCTGGGCGGCGTGGGCTTCCACGTGACCGAGCCGTCGGCGCTGCGACCGGCGCTCGAGGCGGCCATCGGCTCGGGCCGGGTCGCCTGCGTCAACGTCGAGCTGGATCCGTCCGCGTACCGGCGGACGGGCCAGGTGTCCATGGCGATCTGACCCGCGCCTCGCCGGGCCTCCGCCTCACCCTCCACGATGCGCGTCACGTTCCTCGCCCCGCACGTCCGGATCGCGGGCGGGGTGCGCGCCATCCTGACCTACGCCGACCGGCTCGCCGGCCGCGGCCACGCCGTGACGGTGGCGGTGCCGGCGCCGGGCCTCGGCCGCGCGTGGTGGCGCAACCGCCGGCCCGAGGCGCCCGCGTGGATGCCCGGCCTGCGCGCGCGCATCGTGTGGGTTCCCGGCTGGCAGGCGCGCCATCTGCCCGACGCGGACGCGCTGGTGGCCACGGCGTGGCAGTCCGCGCCGTTCGTGGCGGCGGCGCCCGCGCGCTGCGGGCGCAAGGCCTACCTGATCCAGCACTACGAGAGCCTCTATCACGGCGAGGCGGCGCGCGTGGACGCGACGTACCGGCTGCCGCTCGCGAAGATCGTCATCTCGACCTGGCTCGCCGACGTCATGCGGGAGCGCTTCGCGAGCGCCTCCGAGCTGCTCGTGACCCCGGTGGATCCCGCGCTGTTCCACCCCGTGGAGACCGGGCCCGACGACGGAACGGTGCGCGTGCTCATGCTCCACCACGACTACGCGTGGAAAGGCGTGGCCGACGGGCTGGAGGCGGTGGCGCGGGTCCGGGCCCGGCATCCCGAGCTGCGACTCGTGGGGTTCGGCGTGAAGCCGCCGCGCGACGCGGCGCCCTACGACGAGTTCTTCGAGAACCTGCCCCAGGAGCGTCTGGCCTGGCTCTACAGCCGCTGCCCGATCTACCTCTGCCCGTCGTGGGACGAGGGACTCGGCATGCCGTCGATGGAGGCCATGGCGTGCGGCGCCGCGCTCTGCACCTACGACAACGGCGGCTGCCGCGACTACGCGCTGGACGGGGAGACGGCGCTGGTGGCCTCGCGGCGCGACGTGGACGGGCTGGCGGTCGCGCTCGGGCGGCTCCTCGAGGACGCGGGACTGCGCGCGCCGGATCGCCCGGGCGGGGCAGGAGCTCGTCCGCACCCGCTTCGACTGGGACCGGCGCCGCCGCGGAGCTCGAGGCCATCCTGTCGCAGCGGGCGGGTCGAGGGCGGGACCTGACCGCGCCCGCGAGGATCAGATCAGTCGTCGGCCGGCGTGACGAACGCGCCGTAGCCCTTGGCGTTGAGCTCGCGGAGCTTGGCGTTCGCCTCGTCCTGGCTGGCGTACGGGCCCACGCGCACGCGGTTCCAGACGCCGCGTGAGCCCTGGATCGGGCTGATGGCCACGGGCATCGAGAGCCGGCGCAGCCCTTCGGCCATCTGCATGGCGGCGGCCGAGCGTCCTGAACGCTCCCACCTGCACCCAGTAGCCGGGTCGCGAAGGAGCGATCTTCCTCTGGAGTGGCGCCGACGCCACGCGAGGGTGAGCCGCCGGCTGGTCGGCGGGCTTCGCCGCTGTCGACGGCCTGGGGGCGGCGGGCGCGGGCGTCTTCGCCGTCGAAGCCGGGGCCTTGGTCGGGGCGGGCGCGTCGCCATCCGGAGCGGCGTGGTCGCGGGAACGGACTTGCTCGGGGAGCCTCCGATGTCTTCGCGGTACCGTGCTGTTGGCGGCGGTGACCTTCACGGCTGGCCCCTCGATCATCCGCGCCGGCGCCATGCTCACGGTCGAGGCCGCGATCGCCGGAGCGGGCGGAGGCGGCGAGACGGGCGGAGGCGGCGGGACGGCGGGCGCCGCCGCGACGCGCACGCCGCGCGGGACCGTCTCGTCCTCGGGAGGCGGCCCGGCGAGCGGGGCGAGGGCGGCGGCCACCACCTCGGGCGGCGGCTTGGGCGCGTCCCGCCGCATGCGGGAGACCAGCTCGGCGTACGGCACGGCGGTGAGCACGCGGGAGAACTGGGCGCGGTAGTTCGCCACGAGGCTCACGCGGTCGATGATCACGTCGCGCACGGCCCAGCGGTCGCTGCGACGCACCATGCGGTAGTCGACGTTGATGTTCTCGCCGCTGCGCGTGAGGACCCGCGTGCTCACGGTGGCGAGGTCCCCTTCGACCGATTCCGCCACGTATTCGACGCTGACGCCCCCGGCCACGCGCGCCTTCGAGCCGATCATGGCCAGGTAGCCGCGCTCGAGGAGGTCGGTGAAGAGTCGCACGAACTCTTCCTGCTCGGTCGGGGTTCGCGTGGGCCAGGCGGGTCCGAGGGCCATGCGCCGCCGCCTCGCGGAAGTCGAACATGCTGCGGGCCAGGGCGTGGATGGCGCGCTGGGGCTCGTCGATGCCCGTGGTCGGGTCGGCGGAGCGGAGGATGGCGTTGGCGCGCTCGAAGAAGCTCCCGAGGATGGCGGTGGGGGAGGCCGGCCATGCAGGCGAGGGGAGAGCGAGAGCAAGGACCACGACCGCACGAGTGCCACGGGACTACTACGGCCCATCCCGCTCAACGATAGACCCGAGCCGTGTGTTTTTGCAGGAGTTTCTTGCGGCGGCCCACACCCCGCTATCCATGGGGGTGCGTGGGGTTCCGGCCCACCATATCTTCGGGATTGTTAATACTCAACAGATGACGTGTATACTCTGGCCCTCGGCACGAACAGCTTCGACCATGGCCAGCGCGATCGAGTCCTTGCCCCCGCCAGGGTGGGACCGACCGGAGCTCGACCCTCTGCTGAGGCTTCTGCCCCCGGGGCAGCTCAGCGAGATCGTCGGCTCCCGGTCCTCCGGCGCCACCAGCCTGCTCCTGGCCCTCCTGGCGCGCGCCACGCGCGAGGGCGGCCTCGTCGCGCTCGTGGACGCCGCCGACGCGTTCGATCCCGCCGGGGCGGCGACTGCCGGAGTCGATCTGTCCGCCGTCCTCTGGGTGCGCTGCGGCGGGCGCCTCGACGCGGCGTTCCGCGCCGTGGACCTCCTCGCCCGCTGTCCGGGCTTCGCCATGGTGGCGCTGGACGTGGGGATCCGCGGGCACCGCGCCGACGCCACCCCGGCCCGCTGGCTCCGGCTCTCGCGCGCGGTGGAAGGCACCCGCACCGTCCTCGTGGCCCGCACGCCCGAACGTCTGAGCGGCAGCGTGGCCGCGCTGGTGCTGGCGGCCCGGCGCGCGCGGGCGCGCTGGATCGGCGCGCCGCGGCCTACGCGCCTGGCCGGGCTGGTCTCCCACGTCGAGGTGACACGCGCGCGGCGCGCTCCGTCCGCGATTCCCCCCGTGTCCTCCATCGAGTGGCCGGCGTGAGGCGCATCGGCTGCCTCCTCGCGCGCACGCCGCTCGCGCCCGTCGAGCAACGGGCGCTGCTCGACGTGGCGCTGTCCCACTCGCCCCGGGTCGAGGAGGGCGGGCCGGGGCTCGTCTACCTCGACCTCACGGGCCTTCGCGGCCTGTTCGGCGAGGAGCCGGCCATTGGCGAGGCGCTGCGCCGCCGCGCCGCGGAGCGCGCGCTGGTGGTGAGCGTGGGGATCGCGGGCAGCCGCGCCAGCGCGGGGCTCGCCGCGCGTCTCGCCGACCCGGCGCGTGTCGCCGACCCGGCGCGTGTCGCCGGCGCCGCGCGTCTCGCCGAACCGGTGATGGTGGTGGCTCCGGGAGAAGACGAGGTTGCGCTTGCTTCCGCTCCGCTGTCGGTGCTTCCGTGCCCCCCGGAGATGCTGGCGCTGCTCCGGCGGTGGGGCCTGCGCACGCTGGGCGAGCTGGCCGCGCTGCCCGCCGCCGCGCTCCACGAGCGGCTGGGCGCCGAGGGCCCTCGGCTCCGCGATCTGGCGCGCGGTATCGACCGGCGGCCGCTCGATCCCTGGGCGCCGGAGCGCGTGCTCGAGGAGTCGCTGGACCTCGACTGGGACATCGCCGAGCTGCCGGCGCTCGCCGAAGTGGTCGCGCTCCTGATCGAGAGGATCGCGGCCCGTCTCGCGCGCGAGGATTGGGACGCCGACCGGCTCGAGTGGGAGCTCGCGCTCGCCGATCGCACCGTCCATGAGGACGCGCTCCATCCCGCCGTCCCGGGCCGGGAGCCGGCCGCCCTCACCGCGCTGATCATGGGAGCGCTGGCGGCCTCCCCGCCGCCGGCCGCGGTAAGGGGAGTCACGCTCCGCGCGCATCCCACCCGGGTGCCTCCGGCACAGGCCTCGCTGGGCGATCCCATGCGTCCGGGCGCGCGGGCGCTGGCCCAGGCCGTCTCCCGGCTCGCCGCCCTCGTCGGCACGGACCACGTGGGCGTGCCCAGGCTCGTCGACACCCATCGACCGGACGCCGTGTCGATGGGCGCGGTGGAGGAGTCGCGCCAGCCGGACGGAAGCCCCCGGTCGGAAGCCAGCGCGTGGCTCGCGCTGCGCCGGCTCCGCCCGCCCACGCCGGCCACCGTGCGGCTGGCGGGCGGTCGTCCGGCGCACGTCGTGGCCGGGAAGCTCGCCGGCGTCGTGGTGAGCAGCGCCGGGCCCTGGCGCACCGCGGGGGACTGGTGGCGCGAGAGCCGCTGGGGCGCGGACGAGTGGGACGCGGAGCTGGCCGACGGTACGCTCTGCCGCCTCGCCCACGACGGCACGTCCTGGGTGCTCGAGGGGATCTACGACTGATGCGCGACGTGACGGCGGTCGTCACCGACATCGACAACACGCTCTACGACTGGATGGCCATGTGGGTGCCGGCGTTCGACGGCATGCTGCTCCGCCTGGCCGCGGACAGCGGCGTGTTGCGCGAGCAGCTCGAGCGGGAGTTCTCGGCCGTACACCAGCGTCACGGCACCACGGAGTACGCCTTCGCCATCCAGGAGCTGCCGAGCCTGGTCGCCCTGCATCCGGGAGAGGACCTCGTCATCCGCTATGCCTCCGCCATCGCCGCGTACCGCACGGCGCGACGCCGCACGCTCCAGTTGTTCCCAGGCGTGAGCGAGACGCTGGCCGCCATCCGGGCCGCGGGATGCCGGGTGGTGGGGTACACCGAATCCCGCGCCTACTACGCCAACTACCGGATCCGTGCGCTGGGGCTCGACGGCCTCCTCGATCACGTGTACTCGCCGCCCGATCACGCGCTGCCCGGCGGCGTGAGCCCCGAGGAGATCCGCCGCTACCCCGCGGAGCACTACGAGCTCACCCGCACCGTGCACCGTCACACGCCCGAGGGCGCCTGGAAGCCCGACGTCGCCGTGCTGCGCGCCATCCTGGGGGAGATCGGCGCCGATCCGGCGCGGACCCTCTACGTGGGCGACAGCCTCGTGAAGGACGTGGGCATGGCCCAGGAGGCGGGCGTGATCGACGTGTTCGCGCGCTACGGCGCCGTCCCCGACCGCTCCGGCTACGACCTGCTCCGGCGCGTGACCCACTGGACGCCGGAGATGGTCGAGCGCTCCGAGCGCGTCGCGGAGGCGGACGTGTCTCCCACCCACGTGCTCGCCGGAGGCTTCGCGGAGCTGCTCGACCTGTTCACGTTCGCCCCGTTCTCGCCGCGCGAGATGGGACCGGACGATCAATCGGAATAGAAGTGCGGTCGGAGAGCTTCTTCCGAGATGAATCGACTCGCCTGGCGAAGAATGGCTCGGCACGTCCCGGTATCGAGCTCCGTGTGGATCGGCACCGTGAGCGTCTGGATCGTGCCATCGGAAAGAACGCGACGGATCTTGGCGTGACTTCTCCGTCGAGAGTGGATCGTGAAACCGAAGCCGCTGAGAATGGAAACGATCTCCGCGCTGAGAGGCGGCGGAGTTTAGGCATGCGCGGGCAGGATCTCCATGGTCACGACAACCGTTGGATTCGGTGCGAGTCCAAGAGAAGCCAGGTCCTCGTCGGCGAGATGAAGGGAGACGGCCTCGCGGAGGTTGTTCGTGACCTCGTCCAAGGTATGCCCTTGGGTGATGACCGGAATCTCGAGACATTCGGCCACGTATCCCGATTCATCGCCGGACGGATCACCGCTTTGATCGTGTGCTGAAGCATCGATTTCCTCTCATTGTGCCGAGTATAGCGCCGAGCCGTTCGACGGCCTGACCCGTGTACGTCGAGCTGCACGCGCGCAGCGCCTTCAGCTTCCTCGAGGCCACCGCCTTGCCGGAGACGCTCGTGGAGCGCGCGGCGGCGCTCGGGCAGCCCGCGATGGCCCTCGTGGACCGCGATGGGCTCTACGGCGCCCCCCGCTTCTATCGCGCGGCCACGCGCATGGGTATCGCGCCGCTGGTGGGCGCGGAGGTGACGCTGGCCGGCGGCGGGCGCCTGCCGCTCCTGGTGGAAGACCGCGAGGGCTACCAGAACCTCTGCCGGCTGCTCACGCGCATGAAGATGCGGGCGTATTGCAGGGCGAGGCGCAGCCGAAGGCGAGCCGAGCGGACTGGAAGAGGGGAGGCGAGAGGGCGAGGTCACGTTGGACGAGCTGGCTGAGCACGCGGCCGGCCTCGTCGCGCTCACCGGCGGGGCGGACGGGCCAGTGGCGGCCCGGCTCGCGCACGGCGGAACCCGCGGCGTGGACGAGGCGCGCGCGCTCCTCGACCGCCTCGTGTCGATCTACGGGCGCTGGAGCGTGTTCGTGGAGCTGCAGCGCCACCTGAGCCGCGTGCAGGAGGCGCGTAACGAATGGCTCCGCGCCGAGGCGGACCGGCTCCGGCTGCCGCTCCTGGCCACCAACGAGCCCCGGCAGATCGCGCGCGGCGACCGCCCGCTGCTGGACGTGCTCACGTGCATCCGGAACCACGTCACGCTCGACGGCGTGGGCCGGCTCCTCGCCGACAACGCCGAGCGCCACGTGAAGCCCGCCCGCCACATGGAGCGTCTCTTCGCCGATTGCCCCGCCGCGGTGGCGAACACCGGCGAGCTGGCCCTGCGCCTGGGCTTCACGCTCAAGAACCTCGGCTATCGTTTCCCGGACTACCCGCTGCCGCCGGGCCAGACGCCGCTGGGCCTCCTCCGCCACCTGAGCGAGCAGGGCGCGCGCCGGCGCTACGGCACGGGCCCGCTCGCCGAGAAGGCGCGCCGGCAGATCGCACGCGAGCTGGACCTGATCGGCCGCCTCGACCTGCCGGGCTACTTCCTGATCGTGTGGGACCTGGTCGAGTACTGCCGCGCGCAGGACATCCTGGTGCAGGGCCGGGGCTCGGCGGCCAACAGCGCGGTGTGCTACGCGCTGGGCATCACCGCCGTGGATCCCGTCGGGATGGAGCTCCTGTTCGAGCGTTTCCTCTCCGAGGAGCGGGGCGAGTGGCCGGACATCGACCTGGACCTGCCGAGCGGCGACCGTCGCGAGCGCGTGATCCAGTACGTCTACGAGCGCTACGGCCGGCTCGGCGCGGCCATGACCGCCAACGTCATCACGTATCGCGGCCGGAGCGCGGCACGCGAGGTGGGCAAGGTGCTGGGGCTGCCCGCGGACCTCCTCGACCGCCTCTCGCGCCTCGTCAGCGAGTTCGAGTACAAGGACCCGGGCGACACGCTCCTGGCCCACCTGGACGAGGCCGGCTGCGACCCGCGCGATCCGCGCATGCAGCGGTTCGCCGAGCTGTGGCCGGCCATCCAGGACCTGCCGCGGCACCTCGGCCAGCACTCGGGCGGCATGGTCATCGCGCAGGGGCGGCTCGACTCGGTGGCGCCGCTCGAGCCCGCGACCATGCCCGGCCGCTCGGTGGTGCAGTGGGACAAGGACGACTGCGGCGCGCTCGGCATGGTGAAGGTGGACCTGCTCGGGACTCGGCATGATGTCGCTGCTCCAGGACGCCATCCAGATGATCGAGGCGCGCGGCGGGCATCTCGACCTGGCGCATCTGCCGCCCGACGACGCCAAGGTATACGGCATGCTCCAGGAAGCCGACACCATCGGCGTGTTCCAGGTGGAGAGCCGCGCGCAGATGGCCACCCTCCCGCGCCTGCGCCCGACGTGCTTCTACGACCTCGTGGTGGAGGTGGCCATCATCCGCCCGGGCCCGATCATGGGCGACATGGTGCACCCCTACCTGCGCCGGCGCGCCGGGCGCGAGGAGAAGACGGTGCCGCACCCGTCGCTCGAGCCCATCCTGGCGCGCACCCTCGGCGTGCCGCTCTTCCAGGAGCAGCTCCTGCGCATGGCCATGGCCACCGCCGGCTTCACGGGCGGCGAGGCCGAGGAGCTGCGCCGGGCCATGGGCTTCAAGCGCTCGGAGCGGGCGATGCGCGAGATCGAGGTGAAGCTCCGCGCGGGCATGGCCCGGAACGGCATCACGGGCGCCCAGGCCGACACCATCGTGCGCTCTATCACCGCGTTCGCGCTGTATGGGTTCCCGGAATGCGTGGTCGGCGACACCCGCGTCATCGACGCAGACACTGGTCGCTGGGTTCCGATCGAGGACGTGGTATCGGCGCGCGCGCCGGTCACCCACACGCTCGCCTGCGACGTGGATCTAAAGCTTCAGACGCGCCGGGTGCTCGCGGCAACGTCGAGCGGCCGCCGTGCCGTGCTCCGTCTCCGGACGGCTCTCGGCCGGGAACTCGCGGCGACGCCCGAGCACCCGCTGCTGACGATGGAGGGGTGGCGGGTTCTTGGCGACTTGCGGACCGGTGATCGCGTCGCCGGAAGCTCGCTCGATGCGCTCGGGGGAAGAGGGGCCATCGAGTGGGACCACGTTACGACCATCGAGCCAGACGGAACTCGGGAGACGTACGATCTCCGGATCGAAGCGGACCACAACTTCCTGGCCAACGGCCTCGTGGTGCACAATTCTCACGCCGCTAGCTTCGCGCTCCTCGCCTACGCGAGCGCCTATCTGAAGACGCACCATCCGGCGGCCTTCTACGCCGCGTTGCTCAACAACCAGCCGATGGGCTTCTATCACCCTGCGACCATCGTGCGGGACGCCGAACGGCACGGCCAGGCCATCCTGCCGATCGACGTGAACAGCTCGGACTGGCTCTGCACCATCGAGCCCGACGGTGCCGTGCGCCTCGGGCTTCGTTACGTGAAAGGCCTGCGGGAGGAGATCGGGAAGCGCCTGGAGGCCGAGCGCCGGACGGTTCCATTCTTTTCCGTGGACGACGTGGCGCGCCGGGGCGCGCCCAGCCGTGAGGAGCTGGCGCGGCTGGCGGAGATCGGCGCGCTCGGCAGTCTCGGTCTCGAGCGGCGCCACGCTCTCTGGGAGAGCGCCCGGGCCAGCCGTCCCGTCGGCGCGCTCTACGAGGCCGCCCCCGATCGACTCTTGCCATCACCGCTGCCGGCCATGACGGCCGGCGAGCGCGTGGTGGCGGACTACGAGGGCACCAGCCTGAGCCTCGGGCCCCACCCGATGCTGTTCCACCGCGAGCGCCTGACGCGCATGGGCGTGCGGCGGGGAACGGACCTCACGCGCATCGCGCCGGGGAAGCGCGTGACCGTGGCCGGCGCGGTGGTGGTGCGGCAGCGGCCCGGCACGGCCAAAGGCCTCCTGTTCATGAACCTCGAGGACGAGACCGGGCTCCTCAACATCGTGGTCTATCCCGACCTCTTCCGGCGCGAGCGCGTGCTGCTGGTCACGGAGCCCTTTCTCCTGGTGGAGGGCGTGCTCCAGCGGGAGGACGGCGTCACCTCGGTGCTGGCCCGCCGGGTCCGAGCCCTACGCCACCGCCTCACCGGCGTGCCCTCACACGACTTCCATTGACCTCCCCGTCCAATCCCAGCACTCCTCCGCGCCGCATCGGATCAGATACACAGGACCGCTCCTTGTTCCCGGCCCTCCCTGCACGCTATAGTGCGGCCTCAACGACGTCACCACGACCATGATCTACACGCACGTCCTGAACCGCGGCCCCGCCGGCGTCCGGAGCCCGGCCGACCGGATGTTCCTTTCATGAACGTGCTGGGACCGGCCGGATACACTGCAGGGCTCTGCTGCATATCACGGGTCCTCACCACTCGCCTCGTCGTAACCTGCAGGGTCGGTGGACGTCCTGGAAGGACCAACTCGAGCCTGACCGTGTTAAACAGGTCAGCCTTGGCGTATAGCGAAGTTCAAGCCACATCGCGTCCGGCGAACAGACGTACCGTCGCTGGGGGCCCCATAGTGGAGCGGCCACCGGGGCGTCAGGAGAGAGGTGCCCTACAGGGTTGAGTTCGCGGAGTCGGTTGAGGCTCATTTTCGAGCGTTGACAGCTCGGGACCGAGTGACGACGCTCGCGGCGATCGAACGTCAGCTGATCCACGAACCGCTCAAGGAAACGAGGAACCGGAAGCCGCTTCGGCCGAACCCGATTGCACCGTGGGAGCTGCGCGTGGGTGAACTCCGAGTCTTCTACGAGGTCATCGGATCCGGCACAGGCGTCGTGCGCATTCTCGCGGTGGGCCGAAAGCGCCGCGACGTGCTGACTATTGGTGGTAAGGAGATAGCGCTATGAAGAAGCTGAAGGTGTCGTCGGCACGGCGCCCGCTCGCGGAATACGTGGCTGATCTTCGCGACGAGACCATATTTTTGACCGAGGGCAACCGCGCGGTTGCAGCGATCGTTCCCCTCAAGAACGTTGATCGTGAATCCTTGGCGCTGAGCCAGCATCCTGAGTTCCTCGAACTCATCGCGCGTTCACGGGCGGATTTCGCCGCGGGACGGACCATCTCGCTAGATGACATGAAACGACGCATGCTGCCGAGACCGTCGCCGAACAAGCGCATCCAGCCGACGGCGCGCCGGGCGCGCCGCGACTGATACGCTGCGTTAGACGCGTGAGAAGAGCGCGCGAGTTTGACGTCGTAGAATCAGCCAATGGAGGTGACCTGGGATCCCCGCAAGGCGATCGCGAATCACAAGAAGCACAAGGTCTCCTTCGAGGAGGCGAGTACCGTGCTTGCCGATCCGCTGGCCAGTCACGGGCGCGGACCCGGATCACTCGGTCGGCGAGGTCCGGTGGATCACGTTCGGCCTCTCGAATCGCCAGCGGCTCCTCGCGGTTTCCCACACCGAAGAGGGCGACATCATCCGCATCATCAGCGCAAGGGGCGGCGACACGCCCAGAACGTAGGCTCTATGAAGAAGGCTAGGTCCCGCGCCAAAAATGAACTCCGGAGATCCTACAAGCGTTCGGACTTTCCCGCTGGCTTCATCCGCGGGAAGTATGCGGCCCGGCTCGCCGCCGGGTCGAACGTTGTCGTCCTCAGCCCTGCGAACGCAGCGGCTTTCCCAACGTCCGACGCCGTGAACGAAGCCCTGAATGGATTGGTACGGGTTGCGAAGTCGGCGCGTCTAACAAACCGTTCGAGCGGGCGGCGTTCTCGGTAGGGTGCCGATCTCAAGGCGCTTGGGCGCCGCCGCTCACCGTGGCGTTCGGCACGTGGCCGGAACAAGATCGGCACTACCGGGTGAGGCTTCCAAAGGGGTGCTGCAACACTAGGACTCGGGGGAGGGATCGATGATGGGTGCACAGGGGGTCGTTGTACTGCCGGGACAGGGTTCGGTCTGTCTCCCGCCCTAGAGTTTCGGTGGACACCTCACTGGAGGGCATGATGGTCCTGACCTGGAAGGAGCTCGCAGCCGCTGAGCCGGAGCTGGCCGACGTTGGCCGTGCCCTGCTCTTCCAGTTCAAGGTGGGGCTGGCTTTCCTCGCCACTGTCCGGAAGGACGGCGGCCCTCGCCTCCACCCGGTGTGCCCCGTCATCTCGAACGATCGTCTGTTCGTGCTCGTGACCCCGACCTCGCCCAAGCGGCACGACCTGGTGCGAGACGGCAAGTACGCTCTTCAAAGCTTTCCCCAGCCGAAACCAGGAAGCGACGAGTTCTACATGACGGGCCGAGCGGTTCTGGTGCACGACCCGGCGGTGCGTGCCGGCATTCTTCGCGATGCCAAGCACAAGGCGGACGCATCGGAAACTGCGTTCGAGCTCACGATCGATCGCGTCATGCATACGAGATGGGAGGACGTGCTGACCCCGCAGATGCGCCCTGTGCGCAGGAAGTGGCGGGCCCCGTCGGCGCCAGGTGAACGGTAGCCGCGTGATCGCGTGATGGCCGGGGCGCCGCGGTTGGACTTTCTGACCCGGCTCGTGGTGGACGTCGGCGAGCTCGTCTCGATGGGAGCGGGCCCGCTCGGCGAGCGCCGGGTCGTGAGCATCCTGGGCGGCACGTTCGAAGGCCCGGCCATGCGCGGCGAGGTGCTTCCCGGCGCAGACTGGCAGATCGCACGCGCGGACGGCGTGCTCGACATCGACGCGCGCTACGCCCTGAAGGACACGGGCGGCGGCATCGTCCGGGTGGTGAGCCAGGGTCTCCGGCACGGGCCGAGTGCGGTGCTCGAGGCGCTTGCGCGCGGTGAGGACGTGGAGCCGGGGCAGTACTTCTTTCGCACAATCATGCGCTTCGAGACGGGGGCTCCCCACCTGGATTGGCTGAACAGGACGATCGCGGTGGCGACCGCCCAGCGCAAGGCACGCCAGGTGCTGCTCGAGGCATATCGGCTCCTCTGAGATGATGTTCGTTCGCGGTCCGAGAGGGTCGAGCGTCCATGTTCTGGCTCGGTGAGTCGCGTGGTCGGGCACGTGCTCTACGCCGGCACCTACTCGCTCGCGGACGTGCCCGGCCGCCGAGGACCGTGCGTCGAGGTCGTCTTTCCACTTCCGAACGGCAACGCGATCGTGCTGATGAAGCCAGTGGCTCACGCGGACGGCTCGCTCACCGTGGTGTCCGCGGGCGCTCGCTTCGGTGACCCTGGCTTCTACTTCACGGTCGCCGTGCCCGGCCGGCCGGACCAGGTGTGGGCGCGGTACCTCGGGACGCTCAAGGAGAGCATCCACGTGTACCCGGACGGGGACGACCGAAGCGACGGTCGCGCCGCCGGGGTGCGCGCGGACCACGTGCTGACGGTCTGGGGCGCCACGTTCCTGCGTCTCCACTACCGCCTCCGGCCGCGGGCAGGCGCGGCTGCTCCCGCACGGTGAGGAGGCCGTGACGAGCCGCACGCGACGGACATGACGGGCTGGGGACCGGATCCGGTGGCGCTGCGCGGGCGCGTCGCGGTCGTCGCGGGCGCCAGCCGGGGGGCGGGCCGTGGCATCGCGGCCGCCCTTGGCGAGGCCGGCGCGACCGTCATCTGCACGGGGCGCAGCAGCCGCAGCGGCACGCTGCGCTCGGACTACGACCGCCCAGAGACGATCGAGGAGACGGCCGAGCTGGTCACGTCGCTCGGAGGCCGCGGCATCCCGGCCGCGGTGGACCACCTCGACCCCCGGCAGGTCCAGGGTCTGGCGGACCGGATCCGGGGCGAGCACGGCCACATCGACGTTCTGGTGAACGACATCTGGGGCGCGGAGCAGCTCAAGGGCGGGCCACCGGACTGGAATCGGCCCATCTGGCAGGTGGACCTGGATAAGGGCCTCCGGATCCTCCGGCTCGCCATCGACACGCACCTGATCACATCGCACCACCTACTCCCGCTGCTGGTCGCCCGTCCCGGGGGCTTGCTCGTGGAGGTGACCGACGGCACCGCCGAGTACAATGCGTCGCGATACCGCATCTCGGTGTTCTACGACCTGGCCAAGGCGGCGGTGAACCGGCTGGCGTTCTCGCAGGGGCACGAGCTCGCGCCGTACGAGGCCACGGCGGTGGCGATCACGCCCGGGTGGCTCCGCTCCGAGATGATGCTGGAGAACTTCGGAGCGACGGAGCAGAACTGGCGCGCGGCGAGGACACCGCCGGGGTTCGCGGTGTCGGAGTCGCCGCGCTACGTGGGGCGGGCCGTCGCCGCGCTCGCCGCCGACCCGAGGCGGGCGCGCTGGAACCAGCGCTCCGTGACGTCGGCGGAGCTCGCGGCCGAGTACGGGTTCACGGACGTGGACGGCTCTCGTCCCGACGTGTGGCGATACAATCGCGCCGTCGAGCGGGGCGACGTGGACGTCAACCCGGACGACTACCGGTAGTGACGGAGCGAGTCCGGTCCGACGGTGGCTGGGCCGTCGGCTGGTGCCCGTGCATCCCGTCCCCATGACCACGGTGTTCCGCCACTGCTTCCTCGCCAACTTCGCCATGAGGCCGGAGGCGCTCGCGGCGCGTCTGCCCGGCCACCTCCGTCCCGACGTGCACGACGGCTGGTCGTTCCTCTCCGTGGTGATCGCGGAGATGGAGCGGATGCGGCCGGCATTCCTTCCCGCCGCGCTCGGCACCACCTACTCGCAGGTGGTCTACCGCGCCGTGGTGACGTGCGGGCGGGAGCGCGGCGTGCACTTCCTCCGCAGCGACGCCGACAACTCGATGATGGTGTTCGCCGGCAACGCGCTGACGTTCTTCCGCTTCCACCGGGCGGACGTGACCTGGGCCTTCGGGGACGCAACGGTCCGGTTCACGCTGCGCCCGCGAAACGGCGACGCGGCGGGGATCGACGCGGAGTACGACCTGGCCGGCGCGGGGACGACGATGCCCGCCGGCTCGCGGTTCGCATCGCTCCCGCGGGCCCAGGCGTTCCTGACCGAGCTCTACGCGGCCTTCGGCGGGCGCCGGGCCGATGGATCGATCGATGCCGTCCGGATCCGCCGCAACGTGTGGCAGAGCACGGTCGTCGCCGATCGGACCGCCTCGTACGAGGCGATGCGCTCGGGCGTGCTCTTCGGCCCCGGGGAGGCCGAGCTGGACTCGTGTTTCTACGTGGAGCACATGAACTACCATTGGTCGCGCGGGAAGACGGTTGCGGCCGGCTGAGGCCCGTGGCGCGGACGCCGGAGCCGGAGGAGGCGAGGCACACGACATGACGCAGTCCTCGGCGGGAACGCTGTGCGGGGCGGCCACGGTGCTCGTCGTTCGTGACGTGCTCCTGAGCGTGGCGCACTATCGTGACGTGCTCGGGTTTCGTGTCGAGTTCACCTACGGCGAGCCGACCTTCTACGCCGGCGTCGAGCGGGACGCCGTGGTCATTCACCTCCAGGCGGCGAGCGAGACCGCGCGGCAGCCGGGCCACGGCGCCGTCAACATCTTCGTCACGGACGTGGACGGGCTCTACCAGGAGCTGAAGGCGCGCGGCGCACGGACGCTGAACGAGCCCAAGGACTACCCGTACGGCATGCGCGACTTCGACGTGCACGACCTCGATGGCAACCACCTCTGCTTCGGGATGGAGTCGAAGTCCGCGCAGGGCCCGAAGTGACTCCATGCGCATCGACCTGAAGCCGGTCGCGAGCCTGGACGACGACGAGCGCGCGCGGCTCAAGGCGCTCACCGCCGCGGTCTACCCGCCGGAGGTGGTGGCGACGAGCCCGGGCCGGCACCTCACGTGGGCGCCTCCCGACGTACAGCGTCCTCGTGTTCGACGCGACGGGAGAGCTCGTGTCGCACGTGGGCATCGTCGTCCGGGCGGGCAGCCTGGACGGCGCCGCCGCGAAGATCGGCGGCATCGGGAGCGTGAAGACGCATCCTCGGGCCCAGGGCCGCGGCTACGCCTCGGCCGGCATGCGGCGCGCCGCGGCCGCGCTGCACGAGGACCACCGCGTGGACTTCTCGCTGCTGGTCTGCCAGGAGCACCTGCTCCCGTTCTACCAGCGCCTGGGCTGGGTGCCGTACGCGGGCGCGCTCGTGGTGGAGCAGCCCGGCGGGCCCGTGGTGTTCACGGTCAACCGGCCCATGGTGCTGGCCGGGCGCGCTCCCGCTCCGGACGGCGGCAGCGTCGACCTTCAGGGGCTGCCCTGGTAGCCGGCGCCACGCACGTGTCGGGCAACCGCATGGTCAGGGCGGTGGTGTTCGACATGGACGGCGTGCTGTGCCGGTATCGGCGCGAGCTCCGGCTGGAGCGCCTCGCCGCCTGGAGCGGGCGCAGCGCGGAGGCCATCCATGCCGCCATCTGGCGCTCCGGGTTCGAGGACGAGGGCGAGCGCGGCCGGCTCTCCGCGGACGAGTACCTGAAGGGCTTCGGCGAGCGCATGGGCTATCCGATCAGCGCGGAGCAGTGGATCGAGGCGCGCCGGATCGCGATCGAGCCCGACGAGGCGGTTCTCGCGCTCGCTCGAGCGCTCGGCCGCGCGATGCCGGTCGGCATGCTCACCAACAACCCGCTGCTGCTCAAGCGACACTTCGCCGAGGTCTTCCCCGCCGCCGCCGCGGTCTTCGGGAGCCGCGCGGTCTTCTCCTCGGAGCTCGGCTGGGTCAAGCCGGAGGCGGAGGCGTTCCATCGCCTCGCCGCGCGCCTGTCGGTGGCGCCGGAGGAGATGCTCTACTTCGACGACGACGAGAGCTACGTGGCGGGCGCCCGCGCGGCCGGCCTTCGGGCCGAGCACGTCGGGGGAGCAGCCGGCGTGCGGGCCGGCCTCGCCCGACACGGTGTCGAGTGCCCGTAGCGCGGCCTGCCTGGCGTTCCGTGGCTGAGACGCCCAAGCCCCGACACCTGGCCGCCGAGTATGGCGCGCAGTTCCGCGACGAGGAGGTCGCGGCCGCGTACGTGCATCGGCCACCGTATCCGCCGGAGGTGTTCGTGATCCTGGAGTCGCTGCTCGGACCCCGACCACGCACGGTGCTCGAGCTCGGCGCGGGCACGGGGGACCTCACCGTCGGCCTGGCGCCACTCGTCGACACCCTGATCGCCCTCGAGCCGTCCAAGCCGATGCTCGAGCGTGGTCGCCGGCGCGTCGGTGCAGGGAGCGGTCACGTCGAGTGGCTGAACGTCGCCGCGGAGGACCATGACTTCGCGGGACCGCATGCCGCGGTGATCGCGGCCGAGTCGTTTCACTGGCTCGACTGGTACCGGGTCATGCCGCGCATCGCGACGAGCCTGGGTCCGTCCGGGCATCTGGTGCTGGTGGAGCGCGTCCTGGCCGAGGCGCCCCCTTGGGACGAGGAGCTGCGCAGCCTGATCCGGACCTACACCACCAACCGGGACTACGTGCCGTACGACCTGGTGACCGAGCTCGTGACGCGCGGGCTGCTCGTGGTGGCGGGGACGGCGTTCACGGAGACGGTCGAGCATCGGCAAACCGTCGAAGGCTACGTCGAGTCGTTCCACTCCCGCAACGGCTTCTCGCGCGCCCGGCTGCCCGCCGAGCACGCCCGACAGTTCGACGATGGGCTGAAGGGCCTTGTCCGTCGTTTCTGCCGCGACGATACTGTGCGCCTGAGGCTGCGGGCCCGCGTCTGCTGGGGGCGGCCGGGCACCCCGTCCTCCCGGGGAGGTCACCCATGATCATCGGTCTCGCGTCTCCTCGCATCGCCACGTCCCTGGACGACGGGCTGGAGCGGATCCGGCGCCTTCTCGCCGACGCATCGTCCCAGGGCGCGGAGATCGTCTGCTTCCCCGAGGCGTACCTGCCGGGCCTCCGCGGACAGGACTTCGAGGTGCTGCCCTGGGACCGAGCCGACGAGGAGCGGGCGCTGCAGGCCGTGGCGGACCTGGCGCGGACGTATCGCGTGGCCACGATCCTCGGCATCGAGCGCGTCACGGATGCCGGCCGGCAGATCGCCGCCGTCGTCATCGACGCGCAGGGCCGGACCCTGGGATGCCAGACCAAGAACCAGCTCGACCCGAGCGAGGACCCCTTCTACGTGCCGGGGAGCGGCCGCCAGGTCTTCGAGGTCAACGGCGTGAAGTTCGGCGTGGCGATCTGCCACGAGGGATGGCGGTATCCCGAGACGGTGCGATGGGCGGCGGTGCGGGGCGCCAAGATCGTCTTCCACCCGCAGCTCACCGGAAGCGATCGCGCGGGCGTCCGGCTGACGCAGTGGGGCGCCGCGGACGCGCCCTACTACGAGAAGGCCATGATGATGCGCAGCATCGAGAACGCGATCTACTTCGCCAGCGCCAACTACGGCGTGCGCTACCAGGAGGCGGCGACGAGCCTGATCCATCCATCGGGCCGGCTGCAGGCGCACTTGCCGTACGGGCAGGAGGGCGTCCTCGTGCAGACGCTCGAGCTCGAGGAGGCGACCGGCATCCTGGCCCGGCGCTACGCGCCCGACCGCTACAAGGACATCGCCGCAGGATAGACGCCTCGGGCAACGGGTGACCGCCGTGGCGACGGAGACGGAGCGCCTGATCCTGCGGCCGTGGCAGGAGTCCGACGGCGAAGAGCTCCAGCGGCTGTTCAGCGATCCGGCGGTCAGGGGCGGACGGAACATCTTCCCGGACCGTATCGTCCGGATGGCCGAGCACAGCCTCCGCCAGTGGGACCGGAACGGGTACGGCCCGTGGGCGGCCATCGACAGGGCCACCGGAGCCTGGATCGGCCGGGTCGGGTCTCGACGAGCTCCAGGACTGGCCGGGCCAGGACAGGATCGAGGTGGGCTTCGAAATCGGCCACGCGTGGTGGGGCCGGGGACTCGCCACCGAGGCGACGCTGGCCGCTCTCGCCTTCGGCTTCGGGCGGCACGGTCTGCAGCGCATCATCAGCGTGACGGCGGCCTCGCACGCGGCCGCTCGCCGCGTCATGGAGAAGGCGGGGCTCACCTACGAGGGCACGCGCCACTGGATGAGTCCGGATGTCCCCGTGGTCTGGTACGCGATCGGCCGTGCGGCATGGCTGGCGAGAAGCACGGCCTGACGCGGGTCTGCGCGGGATGCGTGCTGGAGGAGCCAACCTCGATGGTCGCGGAGCGCCTTTCCCCGCCGGGCCTCCCGCGGGACAATGGCGGGAAGGCTGCCGTGATCCGCAAGCTTCCGTCCGGAGCGTACCGCCTGTACTCGCGCAAGAAGGATCCGAAGTCCGGCCGGCGTCGCAATCTCGGGACGTTCAAGACGCGGGCGGCGGCCGAGCAGCACGAGCGCGCCGTGCAGTACTTCAAGCGCCGAGGGTAGCGCACACCGCACAGGAGGGCAGGCCATGATCATGCGGATCACGTGGGGGAAGCTCCGGGCCGGATCCTGGAACGACTTCGAGCGCACGTACAACACCACGGTCGCCGCGCGGGGCGGACGCGTCCAGGGGCTGCGCGGGCGCTGGCTCCTCCAGGACACCGACGACAAGGACACGGGCTTCGCGGTGAGCCTCTGGGAGAACGCCGCCGACATGCAAGCGTACGAGCAGAGCGACCTCTACCGTCAGGACTTCGCGCCGGCGCTCCAGCCCTTCTTCGTCGGGGAGTACAAGACCTACCGGTGCGAGGTGAAGTACCAGCAGTAGCGGCGCGCCGGATGGTCCGCCACGTCCGGACGCGGGGCGGGGGCCTGGTCGGACTCATCGAGATCGGGGCGGCCTTTCCGCGGTGAGCGTGCAGGCCCAGGAACGCTGGGACATCCGGTGCGAATGGGGGGCGCTCGGCCTCGCCGCCCTCGCGCCCGCGTCCGACGTGGTGGTGATCGTGGACGTGCTCTCGTTCTCCACGTGTGTCATTCATGGCGGCCATCAGACGACGTGCTCGTCGCGCTCGAGGTTGTGGAGAGCGAGGCCGGGCATAGGAAGGAGCCGTCGTGACGGACGAGGTTCGCGTGCGAGAGGCCCAGCCACGCGACGAGGCGGCGATCCGCGCGGTGACGCTGGCCGCCTACGAGCAGTACGCGGCCCACATGCCCGCGCACTGGGAGGGCTACCGCCGGAACATCCTGGACACGCTGGCCGCGCCGGGGCCGGCCCAGCGGCTGGTCGCCGAGCACGCGGGCGCGATCGTCGGCTCCGTCATCCTCTATCCGCCGGGCACCGTGGCGATCACGGCGGGTGCCCGGCCGATCGGCGGGGAGTGGCCGGAGGTGCGGCTTCTCGCCGTTGATCCCGCGGCGCGTGGCCACGGGATCGGCCTCCGCCTCATGCAGGCCTGCGTGGACAGGGCGCGCGCCGCCGGAGCCGCCGCGCTCGCGCTCCACACCACGGACATGATGGCCTCGGCCATGCGCCTCTACGAGCGCATGGGCTTCGAGCGGGCGCCCGAGCTGGACTTCCAGCCCGCGCCCGGCATCATCGTGAAGGGGTTCCTCCTCGCCCTCGACCGGCCGCCGAGGCAGACGCTATGATGGCCGCTCAGCCGGTCACCCTCAACCCCGAGGAGGCTCTCCTGCCATGTCCTCCGTTCCGCTCGTCACCTGCGCGCCGGGCCAGTACCGCTTCCTGCCCGGGATCGACGCCTTCTCGTCGGGCGTGGTCGCGATGCCCGGTCACGAGATCGTGCACGCGACGCTCCAGTCGCCGATTCCCTACCGCGACGGCTTCGCTCTCATCGAGCGTCACCTGGCCGGGCTCGGCCGCCCGCGCGCCGCGCTCTGCGCCATCGAGCTCCGGAGCCCGCGCCCCTTCTCGTTCGGGGGCTTCGACGAGTTCAACCGCGGCTATCACGAAATTCTGAAGACGTGGGGCCTGCTCGTCGACGGGGTGAACCCGATCGCGCGCACGAACGTGGCCCCCGTCGTGGGCGCGCCCGCCGAGCCGTCGCTGTACGGGTTCTCGTACACGGTGGCGGGGCAGGAGCAGGGGGCGCCAACGTTCGTGGTGGCCGGATCGGGTGACGTGCGCGGCCGCACGGCCGGCGACATCGTCCGGCGAGGGGAGACGTCGCCCGAGGCGCTCGCCGAGAAGGCCGCCTACGTGCTCGAGACGCAGGCGGGCCGCCTCGCCGGGCTCGGCGCGACGTGGCCCGACGTGACCGCGGTGGACATCTACACGCCGCATCCGATCCACGCCCTGCTCGGCCCGGCAATCCTGCCGCGCATGGGCGCGGCCGCCGTGCACGGGACCCACTGGTTCCTGAGCCGGCCGCCCATCGAGGGTCTCGAGTTCGAGATGGACATGCGCGGCGTCCGGCGGGAGATCCGGATCGGCCGGTGACGGGTCCGGGGCCGGCCTCCGCCAGGGAGCGGGAGGCGGTCCGGACACGCTGGCTCGTCGTCGCCGCGCTGTTCGTCGTCACCGCCTGCGTCTCCACCTCGGTCTCGGCCTTCGGCGTGTTCCTGCCCGTGCTCGCCGACACGTTCGGGTGGAGCCGCGGCGCCGTGTCGATGGCCCTGTCGATCAACCTGTTCTTCGGCGGCGTCACCGCGTTCGGCGTCGCGAGCGTGGCCGATCGTCACGGCCCGAGGGGCGTCCTCGTCGGCACGGCGCTGATCGGCGCCGCCGGCTTCCTCCTCACCTCGCGCGTGCAGGAGCTCTGGCAGTTCTACCTGTGCTACGGCGTGCTCGTCGGTACCGGCATGTCGTCGATCTACGTGCTCTCGACGGCCACGGTGTCGCGCTGGTTCACCGACCGGCGAGGCCTCGCCCTCGCCGTGGTGCTGAGCGGCTTCAACCTCGGCTGGCTCATGGGCGGACCGTTCGCCGCGATGCTCATCGAGCGCTGGGGCTGGCGCGCGGCCTACGTCGTGCTGGGCCTCTGCGTGGGCGGCATCGCCGGCCCGACGAGCCTGCTCGTCCGCTATCCAGAGCGCCACGGCGGCGCGGGCGCGGCAGGCGGGCGGGACCGGAGCGCCGTCCGGCACGCGTTCCGCGCCGCGATGACCGACCGCCGGCTGTGGCAGCTCGTGGGCGCGTGGTTCTGCCTCGGGCTCGTGTACATGACGGTCACCGTCCACAGCGTGCCGTTCGCCCGCGACCTGGGGCTCCCGCTCGACCGCGCGTCGCTGCTGCTCACCGGCTACGGCGTGGGCGCGACGGTGGGCCGGCTCGTCTCCGGCGCCGTCGCCGACCGGTTCGGCGCGCTGGCCACGATGCACGGCTGCGTGTTCATCCAGGCCACCGCGCTCGTCGTGCTGCTCATCGGCCCGCCGCCGTGGGCGCTGACCGCGGTCCTGGTGGCGTTCGGGCTGGGCGCGTCGGGGGCCGACAACGCGTTCGTGAAGGTGGTGCCCGAGGTGTTCGGCCTCCTCGCCCTCGCCAGCGTGATGGGGGTGCTCGGCCTTGGCTGGCGCACCGGCGGGGCGTCCGGGCCGGCGGCGGCCGGCTTCCTCTACGACGCCACCGGTTCGTACACGATCGCGTTCACCGGCGTGCTGGTCGTGCTCGGCGTGGCCGGAGTCCTGTTCTCCCTCGGCAGTCGCCCGACCGCGGACGCCTCCGTTCGCGGCTGAGGTCCCCGGGGCCCTCACGCGCCCCCAACGTGAAGAATTCCCGTTGCTCGGCCCGTCCCTTCGGCTATGCTGCCCCAAGCTGTGGGGGTCTCACCCTCCTGGCTACACTTCATCTTGGAGGTGACCTATGGCGAAGAAGGCAGCCGAGGCGGTGAGGACGCGGGCCCGCGGGGGATGCAGCGTGCTGGTGGTGGACGACGAACCGGACCTCTCATCGCTGATCGCCGAGCTGCTCGGCGCGCACGGCTATCGCGTCGTCACCGCGGAGAACGGCCGCGCCGCGCTCGATCGGCTCTCGCGGGCGAGCTTCGACATCATCCTGAGCGATTTCCGCATGCCCGAGATGGACGGCCCCGGCCTCTACCGTGAGCTCGAGCGCCAGCATCCGCACCTGGTGTCGCGCCTCGTGTTCATGACCGGCAACGCCTTCACCGACGACACCGCCGACTTCTTCGCCGCCACCGGGGCGCCGTGCCTGCGCAAGCCCTTCGAGCGCGAGGACGTGCAGCGGGTGTTCGAGCAGGTGCTGACTCCCGTTCACTGACGGCCGGGCCGGGGCGCGCTCTCGCGAGCCCCGGTAGACTCTGGCCATGACCTCCGAGGAGCCGCGCCTCCACTGGGCGCCGCCGGCGCCCGTCTCCACGGAATACCGCGTCGGTCTCTGCGCCTGGCAGGACCGGAGCATGCTCCAGGACGGCCACTTCTATCCGCGGAAGACCATGACCTCGGAGGATCGGCTCTGGTGGTACGCGCAGTTCTTCGACTGCGTCGAGGTGAACTCGTCCTTCTACGCGCCGCTCTCCGCGGAGAACGCGGTCCGCTGGGTGAAGCGCACGCCGCCCGGCTTCCTCTTCAGCGTCAAGGCCTACGCCCTCCTCACCGGCCACCACCTGGACGCGCAGCGGCTCCCGCCGGAGATCGCGGCCGTGCTGCCCGCCACCGTCCGCCCCAACGAGCGCGGCCAGATCGACAACGCCTCCATTCCGCCCGCGGCGCGCGATTGGGCCTTCGACGTGTTCCGCGAGCCGCTCCAGGTGCTCGCCGACGCCGGCAAGCTCGGCTACGTGCTGTTCCAGATGGCGCCGTGGGTGCGCTACGGGCCCGAGGCCCTCGACTATCTCGGGAGCCTGCCCCAGCGCCTGCCCGGCTGCACGGTCGCGGTGGAGCTGCGCGACGCCTCGTGGCTGCCCCGGCACGCCGAGGAGACGCTCGCCTTCCTCGCCGCGCGCGGCCTGACCTACGTCTCCGTCGACGCGCCGCGGACGCCGGCGATGGTCGCGAGCACGCTCGGGCTCACGTCGCCGGTGGGCATCGTCCGCCTCCACGGACGGAACGCCGAGGGTTTCATGCGGCAGCTCCGGGGCGAGGCGCCGAGCGTGGCGGAGAAGTACGGCTACCTCTACGACGAGGCGGAGCTGGCTGGGATCGTCGATCGCGCCCGGCGGCTGGAAGGCGTCGCCCGGCGCGTGTACTTCAAGATGAACAACAACGTGGAGGACGCGCCCGCCATCAACGGCGAGCAGATCAAGGAGCTGCTGGGCCTGCCCACCGCCGATCGCGCCGGGGTCGAGACGGCCTGGCAGGCTCGCCGCAAGACGGCGCGGGCGGCCCGGCGCGCCCCCGGACGACCGGAATCCGCGTGCTAGAATGCTCCATCCAAAGCCCGGGAGCGCCGCGTGCCGATCTACGAGTATGAATGCCACGGATGTCGACGGCGGGTGAGTCTCCTCATCCTCACGCCGTCGACGGCGCCGGCTCCGCAGTGCCCCCGGTGCGGCAGCGCTGACCTCTCGCGGCTGATGTCGCGATTCGCCACCATCAAGAGCGAGGATGCCCGTCTCGAGTCCATGGCCGATCCCGCGCAGTACGGCGATCTCGACGAGAACGATCCGAAGAGCGTGGCGCGCTTCATGAAGCGCATGGGCCAGGAGATGGGCGAGGACCTCGGAGACGACCTCGACGCCGCCGTCGAGGAGTCCATGGACGACGACGCCGGAGACGGGGAGGGCATGGGCGACCTCGATGCCGGCCCCTCGGCCGGAGGCGGTGACGACGATGGGCTGTAGTCGCTCATGAAGGTCGAGGTCCACGCGAGCTTCGATGGCCTCGACCCCGAGCGCTGGAACGCCCTGGTCGCGCGAGCGGCTGGCGGCTCCGTCTTCCTCACCTGGCAGTGGCAGACCGAGTGGATCGCGTCGTTCCTCGACGGCCGCGCGCTCCAGATCCTCACCGTGGTCGATCCCGCCGGCGCCCTCGCCGGCGTCCTTCCCCTCTACGCCGAGGCGGCGGGCCGCTGGCGGATCGTGGGCGGCGAGGACGTGTCGGACTACCTGGACCTCGCGGCCGCGCCCGGCGCCGAGGCCGCGGTGTGGGAGGCGCTCCTCCAGCAGCGAGGCGACGACGCGGCGGTGTGGGACCTGCGGGGCCTCCGCCCGGAGTCGCCCACGCTCGCGGTCCTGCCCGCGCTCGCGGCGGCGCGCGGCCTCGTCGCCACGGCCGAGCGCGAGGAGCGCTGCCCGATCCTGCCGCTGCCCGCGACCTGGGACGAGTACCTGACGCGGCTCAGCGGGAAGGATCGTCACGAGCTCCGGCGCAAGATGCGGAAGCTCGAGCATGAGCTGCCCGCGGTGACGGTGCGCGCCCACACCTCCGTGGACGGCTGGGACGAGGCGATGACGAGCTTCCTCACGCTGCACCGCGCGTCGCGGACGGGCAAGGCGCGCTTCATGGACGAGCGCATGGAGCGGTTCTTCCGGCGGAGCCTGCGCGCGCTCCTCGCCGCGGGGTGGATGCGGCTCTGGTTCCTCGAGTCCGCGGGCGCGCCGGTGGCCGGCTTCCTCTGCATGGAGTACGGCGGCTCCGTCGGGCTCTACAACTCCGGGTTCGATCCCGCGCACGCGAAGCTCGCCCCCGGCATCGTGCTCCTCGGCCACGTGATCCGTGACGCCATCGAGCGCGGCGTGCCCGTGTTCGACTTCCTCCGCGGCGAGGAGCCGTACAAGTACGCGTTCGGGCCCGCCCCGCACGATCTCTTCCGCCTGTCCCTGGGCCCGGCCGCCCCCTGATGCTGCGCGTCGCCGTCCTCTCGGTGCACACGTGCCCGCTCGCCGCCCTCGGCGGCAAGGAGACGGGGGGCATGAACGTCTACGTGCGCGAGATGTCGCGCGAGCTCGGGCGCATGGGCGCGCACGTGGACGTCTACACGCGGTCGCAGGACCCGAGCATCCGGCGGATCGTCCCGCTGGGGACGGGCGCTCGCGTGATCCACCTGCCCGCCGGACCCGAGGCGCCCATGGCGCGCGAGGCCGTGCACGAGCACCTGCCGGAGTTCGTGGCCCGGCTCGAGGCGCAGCGGACCGCGGACGGGCTCGACTACGACCTGATCCACGCCCACTACTGGCTGTCCGGAGTGGCCGGGCTCACCCTGCGCGACCGCTGGCAGGTCCCGCTGGTCCAGATGTTCCACACCCTCGGGCGCCTCAAGAACACCGTGGCCCGCGCGCCCGGCGAGGTGGAGTCCGGCCTGCGCATCGGCGAGGAGGCGCGGATCGCGCGTCTCGCGGACCGCATCGTGGCCGCCAACGTGGTCGAGCGCGCCGACCTGGTGTGGCACTACGGCGCCGCCGCCGATCGCGTGGCGGTGATTCCCTGCGGCGTCGACACCGAGATGTTCCGCCCCATGGCCCAGCCGGTGGCCAAGGACCTGCTCGAGCTCCCGCCCGAGCCGCTGCTCCTCTTCGTGGGGCGGCTCCAGCCCATCAAGGGTCTGGAGACGCTGCTCGACGCCATGACGCGCCTGGCCGGGCGCGCGCGGCTCCTCATCATCGGCGGCGACCAGGACGAGCCCGACAACGCGCACGCCGAGCGGCTGCGCCTGCGGGTGGACGCCCTCGGGCTGCGCGCGCGCGTGCGGTTCCTCGGCGCCCAGCCCCAGGACCGGCTGCGGCTCTTCTACGCGGCGGCCGACGCCACCGTGATGCCGTCGTACTACGAGTCGTTCGGCATGGTGGCGCTCGAGGCGATGGCGTGCGGCACGCCGGTCATCGCCTCGCGGGTGGGCGGCCTCACCACCACCGTGCGCGACGGCGTCACCGGCTACCTGGTGCCCGAGGGCGACGCGGCCGCGCTCGCCGAGCGCATGGAGGCCGTGCTGGCCGACGCGACCACGCGCGAGCGCCTGGGGCGCGAGGCCGTGCGGTGGGCGGCCGAGCACCGGTGGCCGTGCATCGCCGAGAAGGTCTGCGGCCTCTACTCGGAGCTCCGCCCCGCGGCGTCACCGCATCTCGATCACGCCCGCTGTCGCGAATCGTAGGAGGGACCATGACGCCTGCCCCGCTCACCGTGAACGGCCGCCGCTACGGCTGGCCCGCGCGGCCCGTCGTCGTCGTGTGCATCGACGGCTCCGAGCCGGACTACTTCACGCGCGCCGTCGCCGACGGCGCCATGCCGTACCTGGCCGGCGCGCGCGCCACCGGGACGGACCGGCTGGCCGACTCGATCGTGCCGAGCTTCACCAACCCGAACAACCTGTCGATCGTGACCGGCGTGCCGCCGTCGGTGCACGGCATCTGCGGCAACTACTTCTACGACCGCGAGGCCGGCGCCGAGGTGATGATGAACGACCCGAAGTACCTGCGCGCGGGCACGATCCTGGCCGCGTTCGCCGAGGCCGGCGCGCGCGTCGCCGTGGTCACGGCCAAGGACAAGCTGCGCCGCCTCCTGGGCCACGAGATGCGCGGCGTCTGCTTCTCCTCCGAGAAGGCCGACGAGACCACGGAGGCCGAGCACGGCATCGCCGACGCGGTCGGGCTCGTGGGCCGGCCCGTGCCGTCGGTGTACAGCGCGGACCTCAGCGAGTTCGTCCTCGCCGCCGGCGTGCGCCTGATGGAGACGATGCGCGCCGGACATCCTGTACCTGTCCACGACGGACTACGTCCAGCACAAGCACGCGCCCGGCACCGCCGCCGCCAACGACTTCTACCGGATGATGGACGTCTACTTCGGGAAGATGGAGGCGCTCGGCGCCACGCTGGCCCTGACCGCCGACCACGGGATGAACGCCAAGACCGACGCCGCCGGCGCCCCCAAGGTCGTCTACCTCCAGGACGTGCTCGACGGCTGGCTCGGCGCCGGGCGAGCGCGCGTCATCCTGCCCATCACGGACCCCTACGTGGTGCACCACGGCGCGCTCGGCTCGTTCGCGACCGTGTATCTGCCCGACGGCGCCGACGCGGGGGCGATGGCCGCGCGCGTGGGCGCTCTGCCCGGCATGCAGGCCTCGCTGACCCGCGACGAGGGCTGCCGCCGCTTCGAGCTGCCCGCCGACCGCATGGGCGACCTCATCGTGGTCAGCGATCGCCACACCGTGATCGGCACCGCCGCCGCGAAGCACGACCTCTCCGGCCTCGACGCGCCCCTGCGCTCCCACGGCGGCATCACCGAGCAGACCGTGCCCCTGGTCCTGAACCGCCCGACCCCCGGTGTCCCCACGACCCGCCGCCTGCGCAACTTCGACGCCTTCGACCTCGCCCTGAACCACGCGCGCTGATTCGTGGCCGCGCACGCGCGTGCGGTGATCGTCGGCGGCGGCATCATCGGCTGCAGCGTCGCCTACCACCTCACGAAGGCCGGCTGGAAGGACGTTGTGCTCCTCGAGCAGGGCCGGCTGTCCGGCGGCACCACGTGGCACGCCGCCGGGCTCGTGGGCCAGCTCCGCTCGTCCGCCAACCTCACGCGGCTCATCCGCTACAGCGCCGACCTCTACAGCCGCCTCGAGGCCGAGACCGGGCAGGCCACGGGCTGGAAGCGCTGCGGCAGCATCTCGGTGGCGCGCACGCCCGAGCGCATGGTGCAGCTCAAGCGCGAACGCGGCCCTCGCGCGCGTCTACGGCGTGGAGGCCGAGGTCGTCGGCCTCGAGGAAGCGCGGCGGCTCTACCCGCCGATGCGCGTGGACGACCTCGTGGGCGCGGTGTGGATCCCCGGCGACGGCAAGGCCAACCCCGCCGACGTCACGCAGGCGCTGGCCCGCGGCGCGCGCGCGGGCGGGGCCACGCTGCGCGAGGGCGTCCGCGTCACCGGCGTGCGCGTCCGGCGCGGGGCGGTGGCGGGCGTCGACACCTCGGATGGCGCCATCGACGCCGAGGTGGTCGTCAACTGCGCGGGGATGTGGGCGCGGGAGCTCGGGCGCATGAGCGGCGTCACGATTCCGCTGCATGCGTGCGAGCACATGTACATGGTCACGCAGCCCATGGCCGGCGTCGGCGCCGACCTGCCCGTGATGCGGGACGCCGACGGCCACGTCTACTTCAAGGAGGAGGTGGGCGGGCTCCTCATGGGCGGCTTCGACCCGTGGGCCAAGCCGTGGGGCATGGACGGCATCCCGCCGGACTTCAGCTTCGCGACCCTGCCGGAGGACTGGGAGAAGTTCGAGGTCCTCATGTCGAACGCGATCGTGCGCGTGCCCGATCTCGAAGGCGCCGCGGTGCGCCTGCTCATGAACGGGCCGGAGAGCTTCACCCCGGACAACTACTTCATCCTCGGCGAGGCGCCCGAGCTGCGCCGCTACTACGTCGCCGCCGGCTTCTGCTCCGGCGGCATCGCGGCGGCGGGCGGCGCGGGGCACGCCCTCGCGGAGTGGATCGTCGCGGACCGCGCGCCGATGGACCTCTGGCCGGCCGACATGCGCCGCTTCGCGCCCTTCCACGGCGACGCGCGGCTTCCTGCGCGAGCGCGCGAGCGAGATCGTCGGGCGTGCACTACTTCGTGGCCTTCCCGAACCGCGAGCTCGAGAGCGGCCGGGGGCTCCGCCGCTCGCCGCTCTACGACCGGCTCCGGACGCGCGGCGCCGCCTTCGGCGCCAAGATGGGCTGGGAGCGCGCCAACTGGTTCGCGCGGGACCGGCGAGCCGGCGGAGACCGACGTACTCGTTCGGCCGGCAGAACTGGTTCGATCGCGTGGCCGCGGAGCACCGCGCCACCCGCGAGGCGGTGGCCGTCTTCGACCAGACCTCGTTCGGCAAGCTCCTCCTCGAGGGGCCCGATGCCGCCGCCGTGCTCCAGCGCCTGTGCGCCAACGACGTGGACGTGCCGGCCGGGGCGCCTCGTCTACACGGGCATGCTGAACGAGCAGGGGGGCTACGAGAGCGACTTCACGGTGACGCGGCTGGCCGAGGACGCGTTCCTGATCGTGACCGGATCCGCCCAGACCACGCGGGACGCGTCGTGGATCCGGCGGCAACGTTCCGGACGGGGCGCAGGGCGAGCCTGACCGACGTCACCGCCGCGTGGGCGGTGCTGGGCGTCATGGGCCCCCGGTCGCGCGAGCTCCTGTCGCGCCTCACCGCCGCCGAGCTGTCGAACGACGCGTTCCCGTTCTCCACGATGCGTGAGATCGACGTCGGGCACGCGCCCGTCCGCGCCGCCCGCATCACCTACGTGGGCGAGCTCGGCTGGGAGCTCTACGTGCCGGTGGAGTTCGCCGCCGGCCTCTACGAGGCGCTCCTCGGGGCAGGGGCGGACCTGGGGCTCGCCGACGCCGGCTACTACGCCATCGACTCCCTCCGCGTGGAGAAGGCGTACCGCGCGTGGGGCCGCGAGCTCACCACCGAGGACGGCCCGGTCGAGGCCGGCCTCGCCTTCGCGGTGCGTCCCGACAAGCCCGGCGGCTTCATCGGACGGGACGCCTTCCTCCGGGCCCGCGAGCAGCCGCTGACCCGGCGGCTCGTGAGCTTCGTCCTCGAGGATCCGGCCGCGCTTGCGTGGGGCGACGAGCCCATCCTGTGCGACGGCCGTGTCGTGGGCTCCGTGAGCTCGGCCGCGTTCGGCCACACGCTGGGCCGCGCGGTGGCGCTCGGGTACGTCACGCACCCGGACGGCGTGGACGCGTCGCTCCTGGGCGGGGCCACGTTCGAGCTCGACATCGGCGGCGAGCGATTCAAGGCGCGGGCCGGGCTGCGGGCGCCGTACGATCCCGAGGGCCTGCGCGCGAAGGTCTGAGAGCGATGTGAATGAGCGGCGAGAGGGCACTCCGCGTGTACGCAGAATCGCGGTGTTGGCCCTCTTGGCGACGTCAAGATCCGCGTATCTTCACAACCGAGACGAGGAGAGCAGCCATGAGCGATCCGTTTCTCCTGACCCCCGGGCCCCTCACCACGTCCTCGGCCACGAAGGAAGCGATGCTCCACGACTGGGGCTCGCGGGACCTCGAGTTCATCCGCATGAACGCGCGGGTCCGCGACCGATTGCTCGACCTGGCGGGCGGGCGTGGCAGCCATGTCTGCGTGCCGCTCCAGGGCAGCGGCACGTTCATCGTCGAGGCCATGGTGGGCACGCTGGTGCCGCCGGGCGGGAAGCTCCTCGTGCTGGTCAACGGCGCGTACGGGCGTCGCGTGGTCCGGATCTGCGAGTACTACCGGCGCGCCGTCGCGGTGCTCGAGACCCCCGAGGACACGCCGGTCGACCCTGCCGCCCTGGACGCCGCGCTCGGCGCCGACCCCGCGATCAGCCACGTCCTCGTGGTCCACTGCGAGACCACGTCCGGCGTGCTGAACCCCGTGGCCGAGGTGGCCGCGGTGACGGCGCGGCGGAGCCGCCGCCTCCTGGTCGATGCGATGAGCGCCTTCGGCGCCATCCCGCTGGACGCCGCCCGCGTGCCCTACGACGCGCTGGTCGCCTCGTCCAACAAGTGCCTGGAGGGCGTGCCGGGCGTGGGCTTCGCCATCGTGCGCCAGGCGGCGCTCGAAGAGGCGGCGGGCCAGGCGCCCTCGCTCAGCCTCGACCTGCACGACCAGTGGGTCGTGATGGAGAAGACCGGCCAGTGGCGGTTCACGCCGCCCACCCACGTGATCGCCGCCCTCGACCAGGCCATCGCCGAGCACGCGGCGGAGGGCGGGGTGGCCGGGCGCGGTGGCCGCTATGCCCGGAACTGCCGGGTGCTCGTGGATGGGCTCCGGGCCCTCGGCTTCCGGACGCTGCTGCCGGACGACCGCCAGGCGCCGATCATCGTCACCGTGCACATGCCGGGGGACGCGCGCTTCGCGTTCGACGCCTTCTACGCCGAGCTGGCGCGGCGCGGCTTCGTCATCTACCCCGGCAAGCTCACCGTGGCCGACAGCTTCCGCATCGGCTGCATCGGGCGGCTGGGCGAGGCGGAGATGCGGGGCGTCCTCGCCGCGATCCGGGAGATCCTGGCCGACATGGGCGTGACCGACTGCGCCCCGCGGACCGCCTCCCGAGACTGAGCGCGCGCGAGGCTCCTCAATACGCAGGGGCGGGCGGGCGAAGCCCGGGCGCCCGCCCCGAAAGACCGTGACGGGCTTGCGATCTGGAGTACAATCGGCCCCCGAGGCGCCGGAAACGTGGCAGAAATTCTCCTCGACGTCAAAGATCTCCAGACCGAATTCCGCACCGGGGCGGGCATCGTGCGCGCCGTCGACGGGGTGTCCTGGGACGTCAAGCCCGGGGAGACCGTCGCCCTGGTGGGCGAGTCGGGCTGCGGCAAGTCGGTCAGCGCGCTCTCCGTGATGCGGCTGGTCGCCGCGCCCGCCGGGCGCATCGTGGGCGGCCAGATCCTCTTCAAGGGACGCGACCTCCTGGGCCTGTCCGAGGACGAGATGCGGAAGATCCGCGGCCGCGAGATCGCCATGGTCTTCCAGGAGCCCATGACGTCGCTGAACCCCGTGCTCACCGTGGGGCGTCAGCTCACCGAGCCCGGCGAGATCCACCTGGGCATGAGCACGGCCCAGTCGCGGGCGCGCGCCATCGAGATCCTCGGGCTGGTCGGCATCGCGGACGCCGAGCGGCGGCTCAGGCAGTATCCCCACCAGTTCAGCGGGGGCATGCGCCAGCGCCTGATGATCGCGATGGCGCTCGCCTGCAACCCGTCGCTGATCCTGGCCGACGAGCCCACGACCGCGCTCGACGTGACCATCCAGGCGCAGATCCTCGAGCTGATGCAGGACCTCTCGCGCCGGCTCGGCGTGGCCATGCTGATAATCACCCACAACCTGGGCGTGGTGGCCCGCTACGCCGACCGCGTCAACGTCATGTACGCGGGCAAGATCATCGAGCGCGGGACCGCGCGCGAGATCTACGGGAACCCGCGCCATCCCTACACGCTGGGCCTCCTGCGCTCCGTGCCGCGCCTGGACGAGCCGAAGCGCGAGAAGCTGGCGCCGATCCAGGGGCAGCCCCCCGACCTCACCCGTCTGCCCCCGGGCTGCTCGTTCGCTCCACGCTGCGCCTACGCGATCGAGCGCTGCCGCGCGGAGCGTCCGCCGCTCGAGGCGGTGGAGGACGGCCACCTCTCCGCGTGCTGGGTGTCCGCGGACCTCGGCAAGCCGGTGGCGGCGCGATGACGGAGACGGCCGGGCGCGACGACGTGATCCTGGAGGTGCGGAACCTCGTCAAGCACTTCCAGGTCAACGCCGGGTTCTTCGGGCGCGCCGGCGGCACCGTCAAGGCCGTCGACGGCGTGAGCTTCTCGATCCGCCGCGGCGAGACCCTGGGCCTGGTCGGCGAGTCCGGCTGCGGCAAGACCACCACCGGCCGGTGCATCCTCCAGCTCGAGCAGCCCACGAGCGGCGAGGTGCTCTTCGAGGGCAAGGACCTCGCCACGGTCTCGGGCGCGGAACTGCGGCGGATGCGGCGGAAGATCCAGGTCATCTTCCAGGACCCGTACAGCTCGCTGAACCCGCGCATGACGGTGGGCCAGATCATCGGCGAGCCGCTCGCCGTGCACGGGATCGTGCCCGGCCGCCCGGCCCGCGCGGCGCGGGTGCGGGAGCTCCTCACGCACGCCGGGCTCCTTCCCGCGATGGCCGACCGCTACCCGCACGAGCTCTCCGGCGGCCAGCGCCAGCGCGTGGGGATCGCCCGGGCCCTGGCCATGGAGCCCGAGCTGATCGTGTGCGACGAGCCGGTCTCGGCCCTGGACGTGTCGATCCAGGCCCAGATCATCAACCTCCTCGAGGACCTGCAGTCCCGCTTCGGCCTCACGTACCTGTTCGTGGCCCACGACCTCTCCGTGGTCCGGCACATCTCCGACCGGGTCGCCGTCATGTACCTGGGCAAGATCGTCGAGATCACCGACCGGAAGTCCCTCTACGAGAGCCCGCAGCATCCGTACACGAAGGCGCTCCTGTCCGCGGTTCCCATTCCCGACCCCGTCGTCGAGGCCGGGCGCGAGCGGATCGTGCTCGGCGGCGAGGTGCCGAGCCCGCTCAATCCGCCCTCGGGCTGCGTATTCCATCCGCGGTGTCCGATCGCCATCGACGAGTGCAGCCGCGTCATCCCCGACCTCCGCGAGATCCGCCCCGATCACCGGGCTGCCTGCATCCGGCTGTGACGCGACGCATTGAGCCTTGACAGCGGGGCGGTCTGACCGATACTTGTCAGCGCAACCCTCCGCGCAACCCCCCGGGAACCTTTGCGTTCCTTCCCGGGTTGGTCGCGGTGAGGAGGCGGCTTCCGGCGCGGGCGGCTCCCCATTCGGGCGGTCTTCACGCGCGGCGCGACATGTGATCCCAACGAAGGAGGAGAGAGTCCCTTGCGAGATCTGAGGAGCGCGAAAGCGGCCGTCGTCGCCTCGCTGGTCGCGGTGGTGTGCTTACTGGCTGCCCTTCCCGCGACGGCCCAGGAGAAGCCACGGCACGGCGGCGAGCTGATCTTCCTCGTGCCGTCGGAGCCGCCTTCCTACGACGCCCATCGCGAGGGAACGTTCGGCACCGTCCAGCCGCTCGCCCCCTTCTACAGCACGCTGCTCCGCATGGATCCGTTCGACAAGACGGGCACCAGGCCGGTGGCCGACGCCGCGGAGTCATGGACGATCTCGAAGGACGGCCTGGTCTACACCCTCAAGCTTCGCCAGGGCATCAAGTTCCACGACGGCGGCGAGATGACCTCGCGCGACGTGAAGGCCAGCTACGACAAGATCGTGTCCCCGCCCGCCGGCATCGTCTCGTACCGCAAGGGCACCTACCGGGCGGTGGAGGCGGTCGAGGCGCCCGACAAGTACACGATCCGCTTCCGGCTGAAGTGGCCGGAGGCGTCGTTCCTCGTGAACCTGGCCTCGCCGTACAGCTGGATCTACAAGGCCGACATCCTCGCCAAGGACCTCCGCTGGTACGAGACGAACGTGATGGGCACCGGCGCGTTCAAGTTCGTCGAGCACGTCAAGGGCTCGCACATGGTCGGCAAGAAGAACCCCGACTACTGGGACAAGGGCAAGCCCTACCTCGACGGCTTCCGGGCGATGTTCATCAGCTCCTCGTCCGCGCAGGTCGCGGCGATCCGGGGTGAGCGCGCCCACATCCAGTTCCGTGGCTTCAGCCCGGCCGACCGCGACGGCCTCGTGCAGGCGCTCGGGCCGAAGATCACGGTGCAGGAGAGCCCGTGGAACTGCGTGCTGCTGGTCGCGATGAACCACGACAAGAAGCCCTTCGGGGACAAGCGGGTCCGGAAGGCCCTCACGCTGGCCCTGGACCGGTGGGAGGCGTCCAAGAATCTCTCACGCATCGCCGTCGTGAAAGAGGTGGGCGGTATCCAGACCCCGGGCACCCAGTGGGCGACGCCGCCGGAGGAGCTCGAGAAGCTGGCCGGCTACGGCCGTGACGTCGGGAAGTCCCGGGCCGAGGCCCGGCGGCTCCTGAAGGAGGCGGGCGTTCCCGAGGGCTTCGCCTTCACCTTCAAGAACCGCGGCATTCCCCAGCCGTACGAGCCGGTGGGCATCTGGCTGATCGACCAATGGCGTCAGATCGGCATCAACGTGAAGCAGGAGGTCGTGGAGGCGTCCGCGTACCACCCCATGCTGCTGCGCGGCGATTACGACGTGGCCATGGACTTCCAGTGCAGCTTCGTGGTCGAGCCGGACGTCGACATCGCCAAGTTCCAGTCGCACGGGATCGCGGAGAATAACTTCACGCGGCACAAGGACCCCGTGCTCGACGACCTGTTCGTCAAGCAGGCCCGGGCGATCGACCCGGAGGAGCGGAAGAAGCACCTGCGGGCGTTCGAGAAGCGTCTTCTCGACGAGGAGGTCCATTCCATCTACACGCTGCACCAGCATCGGATCATCCCTCACAGCTCGAAGGTCAAGGGGTGGACGGTCACGCCCAGCCACTACCTGAACCACCAGCTCGACACGGTCTGGCTGGCCGAATGACGGCCGGCATGGAAGGGGACCCTCGATGAGACATCGCCGCGGCACGTTCTTCGCCATCGTCATCGCGCTCGCCGTCGTCGTCCTCGCCAGTACCCCGGCGGACGCCCAGCAGGACAAGCCGCGGTACGGCGGCGAGCTCATCTTCGTCGTGCCGTCGGAGCCGCCGTCCTACGACGCCCACCAGGAAGAGACGTTCGGGGTCATGCACCCGATGGCCGGTCACTACAGCACGCTCCTGCGCGTCGATCCGTCCGACCGGACGGGTACGAAGCCGGTGGGAGACGCGGCCGAGTCCTGGACCATCTCCAAGGACGGCATGACCTACACCTTCAAGCTCCGCAAGGGCGTCAAGTTCCACGACGGCTCGGAGATGACCTCGCGGGACGTGAAGGCCTCGTACGACAAGATCATCTTCCCGCCGTCGGGCGTGAAGTCGTCCCGCAAGGCCTCCTACCAGGCGGTGGAGGCGGTGGAGGCGCCGGATCCGTCCACGGTCCGGTTCCGGCTGAAGTGGAACGAGTCGTCCATGCTCCTCAACCTGGCGTCGCCGTGGAACTGGATCTACAAGGCCGAGCTCCTGGCCAAGGACACCCGCTGGTACGAGAAGCACGTGATGGGCACCGGCCCGTTCAAGTTCGTCGAGCACGTGAAGGGCTCGCACTGGGTCGGCAAGAAGAACCCGGACTACTGGGACAAGGGCAAGCCGTACCTCGACGGCTACCGCGCGCTCTTCGTCAGCTCGTCGTCCGCGCAGGTCGCGGCCGTTCGCGCCGAGCGCGCCCACATCCAGTTCCGGGGATTCAGCCCCGCGGAACGGGACACCCTGGTGAACGCTCTCGGCCCCAAGATCACGGTCCAGGAGAGCCCGTGGGACTGCGTCCTCATGGTGGCGATGAACCACGAGAAGAAGCCCTTCGACGACAAGCGCGTCCGCCGGGCCCTCAGCCTCGCGCTCGACCGGTACGAGGGATCGAAGGCGCTCTCGAAGATCGCGGTGGTCAAGGACGTGGCCGGCGTCCAGGTGCCCGGCACCCCGTACGCCACCCCGCCCGCCGAGCTGGAGAAGCTCGCGGGGTACGGGCGTGACATCAACGCGAACCGCGCCGAGGCGAAGAAGCTGCTGCGCGAGGCGGGCGTGCCCGACGGCTTCTCGTTCACATTCAAGAACCGAGGCATCCCGATGCCGTACGAGCCGGTGGGCATCTGGCTCATCGACCAGTGGCGTCACGTCGGGCTCAACGTGAAGCAGGAGGTCGTGGAGGCCTCGGCGTACCATCCGATGCTCAAGCGCGCGGACTTCGACGTGGCCATGGACTTCGCGTGCGGCTTCGTCGTCGAGCCGGACCTCGACCTGTTCCGCTTCGTGTCCACCTCGGACGCCAACTACGGCCGTCACAAGGACCTCGGTCATCGACGAGCTGTTCCAGAAGCAGGGGCGGTCGGGGGACGTGGAAGAGCGCAAGAAGCTCGTGCGCGCCTTCGAGAAGCGGCTGATCGACGAGGAGGTGCACGTCTTCTACACGCTGCAGTGGCATCGCATCATCCCGCACAGCTCGAAGGTGAAGGGCTGGACGGTCACGCCCAGCCACTACCTCAACAACCAGCTCGACACGGTCTGGCTGGCCGAATAGCGGCGCGGCCGCGACGGGGGGCGACGGGGCCATGTGGAAATACCTGGTGAAGCGGTTCCTCCTCATGTTCCCCACGCTCCTCGGCGTGGCCGTGATGATCTTCTTCCTCATGCGCGTGGTGCCGGGCGACGTGGTCGAGCTCCGCATGAGCGGCGACAGCGGCGTGGTCTCCAAGGAGGTGCTGGAGAAGGAGCGCGTCCGGTTCGGCCTGGACCGGCCGCTCTGGGAGCAGTTCGTCACGTGGCTGTGGGGGGCGGCGCGGCTCGACTTCGGCAAGTCCATGTGGACGGGCGCGCCGATCTGGGAGGAGATCAAGCTGCGGTTCGCGCTGTCCTTTCAGGTGGCGGTCATGGCCACCATCGTGGCGGTGATCATCGCGATTCCCCTCGGCGTGATCGCCGCCCTCAAGCAGGATTCGTGGGTCGACTACGCGGTGCGCATCTTCTCCATCGCCGGCCTCGCCACGCCTTCGTTCTGGCTCGGGATCGTGTTCATCCTCTGTCTGCTCATCGTCTTCAAGTGGCTGCCCCCGATGGTGTACACGCCGTTCTGGGTGAACCCCTGGCAGAACATGCTGCAGCTCATCTGGCCCGCCGTCGCCGTGGGATACCGGTACTCGGCGGTGGCCACCCGGATGACCCGGTCCGCCATGCTCGAGGTGCTGCGCGAGGACTACATCCGCACCGCGCGCGCCAAGGGGCTCGTCGAGAAGCTCATCCTGTCCCGGCACGCGCTCAAGAACGCCATGCTGCCCGTCATGACCATCATCGGCCTCGAGTTCGCCTTCCTCCTCGGCGGGCTGGTGGTGACCGAGCAGGTGTTCAACCTGAACGGCCTCGGCCTCCTGTTCGTGCAGGCGGTGGCCCACCGGGACTACACGCTGGTGCAGGCCCTGGTGATGCTGATCGCCGGGTTCTTCATCGTGGTGAACTTCGCGATGGACGTGATCTACGCGTGGCTCGACCCGCGCATCCGGTTCCGGTGAGAGAAGGGGACGCCCATGGCCATCGATCGTGTCGCGGAACAGGTACCTGGCCTGGAAGTGGCGGCGCCGTCCCGGCCGTCGTTCGTGCGCGACTTCGTACGCAAGCGCCCCCTCGGCACGGTGGGCGCCGCGGTGGTGATCGTCATGATCCTGGTGGCGATCTTCGCCAACCTCCTGGCGCCCTACGATCCCGTGACCGTCGATTTCAGCGCGATGCTGAGCCGTCCGTCCGCGGCCCACTGGCTCGGCACCGATGCCTTCGGCCGCGACGTGCTGTCGCGCCTGATCTACGGGTCGCGCACGGCGCTGTTCGTAGGCTTCGGCGCCGCGTTCTTCGGCGCCACCATCGGCGCCGTCCTGGGGGTGGGCAGCGCGTACTTCGGGGGGCGGACGGATCTGTACCTGCAGCGGGTGATGGACTGCGTCCTCGCCTTTCCACTCATCATCCTGGCGCTCGCCATCGTGGCCATCCTGGGCAACAAGCTGCCGAACCTGATCGTCGCCATCACCATCCCCATGATCCCGCGCTGCGCGCTCGTCATCCGTTCCAGCGCGCTCAGCATCCGGGAGATGCCGTACGTGGACGCGGCGCGCGCCGCCGGCTTCTCGCACGGCCGCATCATCCTCCGGCACATGCTCCCCAACGTCATGGCGCCGTACCTGATTCTCCTCACCGCGTTCCTCGGCCAGGCCATCCTCCTCGAGGCGTCGCTGTCGTTCCTCGGGCTGGGCGTCCAGGAGCCGATCGCCGCGTGGGGGCTGATGCTCCGCGGCGCCGCGGTGGAGTTCGCGGAGACGGCCCCGTGGATGGCCATCTTCCCCGGGCTGGCCATCAGCCTCTCCGTCTTCGCGTTCAACCTGTTCGGCGACTCGCTGCGGGACGCGCTGGACCCGAAGCTGCGCTCGCTTTAAGGGCGCGTTCTATCGGCGGTTGGCTTGACAGGGATGGGGGCCGCTGGTACAACTACGCTCGTTTGAGCGCGGCTGTTTCATTCGCTCTCGGGCGATCACGGTCAACAGGAGGTCGGAATGGCGTACATCATCGCTGAGCCCTGCATCAACGTGAAGGACAAGGCCTGTGTCGAGGTCTGTCCGGTGGATTGCATCTACGAAGGCCCAGAGATGCTCTACATCCACCCGGACGAGTGCATCGACTGTGGGGCGTGCGAGCCGGTGTGCCCGGTGAAGGCGATCTTCGCCGAGGACGAGACCCCGGCCAACTGGAAGAACTTCATCGAGCTGAACAAGCAGTTCTTCAAGGACAATCCCGGCGTCAAGCCGGCCACGAAGGCGTAGCCCGCTCGCCCGCGCCTCGTCGCCGAGAGCGCAGAAGCTCCACCACGGGGTTCCGCTCGGGACCCCGTTGCTGTTTCCGCGAGCCGCCGTGCGCGCGCCTCGCGCCACCGGGTTGCGCGGCCGCGCGGATGCTCGCGCCGGCGTCCGGTGCCCAGCGCGCGCGGCAGCGCCTCCGACGTGTTGCACAGCCGTCGGGGCAGCGCGCGGCGCGTTCCTCGCGCAAGTGCTCGAACGCGCTGGAGCGCCCGCGTGGCACAGCGCTTGCCCCTCGATGCGGCATGCGCGCGCCACCGCCGTCCTCGCCGCTGCCCGCGAGCCCCGGCGCCGCCGTCGGCTTTCACGGCGCCGTCACCGAGTTCAAGCGCCGGCTGATCGAGGCCACGCTCTGCCAGTGGGGCGGCAACCGGACGCGCGCGGCACGCGCGCTCGGTCTTCAGCGCACGTACCTCCTGCGGCTGATGCGGGAGTTCGGCGTCAGCGTGCCCGCGCCGATCGGGCCCGTGGGCCGGAACGGCAACGGCCGGTCCGCGTCGCCGGCCCCGGCGGACGCCGCGAGGGGACGTTGAGCCCCCACGTGGCGTTTGAAATAGAATGGACGCGTGGGCGACGTATGGGTGGCCGGCGTGGGTATGACGCGGTTCGGGCGGCGTGACGAAAGCCTCCCGGATCTGATCGCCGAAGCCGCGCGCGTCGCCCTCGCCGACGCCCGCTGCGAGCGCCCGGACGCCATCGTGGTGGCGGTCATGAACCCCGAGGAATTCACCGGCGCCGGCAACTACGCCTCCCTCATCGCGACGCATCTCGGCTTCTCCAGCGTGCCCGCCCTCCGCGTGGAGACGGCCACCTCCTCCGGCATGGCCGGCCTCTACTCGGGGTTCGCGTCGGTCGCCGCCGGCCTGCACCGGACGGTGCTCGTGCTGGGCGGCGAGAAGATGACGCATCTGCCCACCCCCCGGGTGGCCGAGATCATCGGCCGATCCATCGATCCCCACGAGCGCAGCTACGGGACCACCATGCCCGCCCTCGCGGGCTTGATCACGCGCGCGGCCATGCACCGTCACGGCCTCACGCTCCGGGAGATCTCGCAGGTCGCGGTGAAGAACCACGCCCACGGCGCGCGGAACCCGTACGCGCACTTCCGCGAGCCGGTGACCCTCGAGGCGGTGATGGAGAGCCGCATCGTCGCCGATCCGCTGCGGCTGTTCCATTGCTGCCCGATCTCCGACGGCGCCGCCGCGGTGGTGCTGACCGCCGAGGCCACCGCCGTGCGACTGGCCGGCATCGGGCAGGGCATGGACACGATGGCCGTTCGCTACCGGGCGGACCTCACCACGTTCCGCGCCACCCAGGCCGCGGCCCAGGTCGCGTTCAAGATGGCGGGGTTCGGGCCGGAGCGCGTGGAGGTCGCGGAGATCCACGACGCGTTCTCGCCCTTCGAGCTGGTGTCCCTCGAGGACACCGGCCTGATGCCCGCCGGCAAGGCCGGCCGGGCCACGCTCGACGGCGAGACCACGCTCGATGGCCGCCTCCCCGTGAACCCGTCGGGCGGCCTGAAGGCGCGCGGCCACCCGCTGGCCGCCACCGGCCTCTCCCAGATCGTCGAGCTGGTGTGGCAGCTCCGCGGCGAGGCGACGGGGCGGCAAGTGCAGGCGCGGGTCGGCCTCGCGCAGTCCATCGGCGGGCTCGCCACGAACAACTGGGTGACTCTGCTGGAGGCGGCGTCCTGAACGCGGACACCATCGCGGCCTCCCGCTGTCCGCGCTGCCAGCGCCTCGTCGTGCCGCCCGCCGCGCGCTGCCCCGACCACGGGGCCACGATGGAGGCGGCCGCGGTCGCCAAGGTGGGCGAGGTCGTCTCGTTCACCACGCTCTACTCGCCGCCCGAGGGGTTCCGCTCCCCGCTGCACATCGCCCTGGTGGAGCTGCCGGGAGGCGCGCGCCTCTTCTGCCACGGCGAGGACACGCGGGGAATGAAGGTGGGCTCGCGCGTGGCGGTGGAAGCGGTCGACTCCGTGTTCTACTTCTCGCACCTCGGGTTCGCCGACCGCGCGCGCCTGTTCTGGCGCCGGGCCGGCGCGCGCGGCGAGAGGGTGACGGCGATCACCAAGAGCCTGGTCCAGGGCATATGGAAGGGGAGATCCGGTGGCGAAAGCTAGGACTCGAACGAAGGCGGCGTCGTCCCGCCGGCGGCCGGCGCCGCCGGCGCGCGCGGGGCAGGGGAAGCCGCCGCTCGCCGGCATCCGGGTGATCGACCTGACCCGCGTCCTCGCCGGTCCCTTCTGCGCCATGTCGCTCGGCGACATGGGCGCGGAGGTGATCAAGGTGGAGGAGCCGGGCAAGGGCGACGACACGCGCGGCTGGCCGCCGTTCGTGGGCGGCGAGGCCACGTACTTCATGAGCGTCAACCGCAACAAGAAGAGCATCACGCTGAACCTCAAGGCGCCGGAGGGTCAGGACATCCTGCGCCGCCTCATCAAGAGCGCCGACGTCGTCCTGGAGAACTTCCGGCCCGGCACCATGGAGCGGCTGGGCTTCGGCTACGAGGCGCTCGCCGCCCAGAACCCGCGGCTCGTGTACTGCTCGATCTCCGGCTTCGGCGAGAGCGGCCCCGAGGCCTCCCGGCCCGGCTACGACCTCATCGTGCAGGGCGAGTCAGGCGTGATGGACCTCACGGGCTTCGCCGACGGGCCGCCGGTGAAGGTGGGCAACTCCGTGGCGGACCTCGTGTCCGGCATGGCGGCGGCGCAGGGCATCACGCTGGCCCTTCTTGCTCGCACCAGGACCGGGCGCGGCCAGAAGGTCGAGATCGGCATGCTCGACGTGATGGCGTCGCTCCTGACCTACCAGGCCGGCCTCTACTGGAACGCGGGCGGCCGGCCCGCGCGGCGAGGCAACCAGCACCCGTCCATCGCGCCCTACGAGGTCTACCAGGCCAAGGACGCGTACCTCACGATCGGCGTCGCGAACAACTCCCTCTGGGACCGATTCTGCCGGGCGATCGGCCGCGAGGACATCGTCCGCGATCCCCGCTTCGAGACCGAGGCCGCGCGCGTGCAGAACCGGGAGGCGCTCACCGCGCTCCTCGACGAGACGTTCTCGCAGCAGCCGGCCGACGAGTGGCTGGCGCGTCTCGAGAAGGCCGGGGTGCCGGCGGGTCGCATCAAGACGGTGGCCGAGGTGTGCGAGAGCCCGCACCTCCACGCTCGCGGCATGGCGGTCTCGCTCCAGCACCCGAAGGCCGGCGCGATCACGGTGATGGGCGTTCCGACCCGCCTCCATGGGACGCCCGGCGCGGCCACGGCGGCGCCGCCGCTGCTGGGTCAGCACACCGACGAGGTCCTCACGCGCCTCCTGCGCATGCCCCCGGCCCGCGTGGCGAAGCTCCGGGAGGCCGGCGTCGTGTAGCCGCCGCGTCCGGCGTCCCGGGCGACCCGACCGCGGCGCGCGGGCGGGGCCGCGGGCGCCGGGCCAAAGCCTTGACACCTCCCCCGAGGCTCACGGATCATTGGAGCCCATGTCGCGCGAGATCAAGCTCTACGACACCACCCTCCGGGACGGCACGCAGGGCGAAGGCGTGTCCTTCTCCATGGAGGACAAGGTCCGCATCGCCCAGCGCCTGGACGCCCTCGGCGTCCACTACATCGAGGGCGGCTGGCCCGGATCGAACCCCAAGGACCTCCGGTTCTTCAAGCGGGTGCAGGATGCCGTGTTCAAGACGGCGAAGATCAGCGCCTTCGGCGCCACCCGCCGCCCCGGGGTCCGCCCGCCCGACGACCCGAACCTCCAGGCCCTGGTCGAGGCGGGGCCGCCGGTGGTCACCATCTTCGGCAAGTCGTGGGACTTCCACGTGACCTCCGCGCTGGGGACGACCCTCGAGGAGAACGTGGCGATGATCTCGGACTCCGTGAGCTACCTCCTCAAGCACTTCGAGGAGGTCATCTACGACGCCGAGCACTTCTTCGACGGCTTCAAGCGGAACCCCGAGTACGCCGTGCGCACGCTCCTCGCCGCCGAGGCCGCGGGCGCGCACTGCCTGGTGCTCTGCGACACCAACGGAGGCTGCCTGCCGCACGAGATCGCCGCGATCGTCCGCGAGGTGAAGGGCCAGATCAAGGCGGACACGCCGTTCGGCATCCACGTGCACAACGACACCGACTGCGCGGTGGCCAACACCCTGACCGCGGTGGCGGAGGGCGCCGGTCACGTCCAGGGCACGATCAACGGCTACGGCGAGCGGTGCGGCAACGCCAACCTCGTGTCGATCATCCCGAACCTCATGCTGAAGATGGGGCTCGAGTGCATCCCGCCGGACCACCTGCACGAACTTCGCGAGGTGTCGCGGTTCGTGTCGGAGCTGGCGAACCGGAAGCCGTGGGACGCCCAGCCCTACGTGGGCGACTCGGCGTTCGCCCACAAGGGCGGCATCCACGTGTCGGCGGTGCTGAAGCATCCCGAGACGTACGAGCACATCGACCCCATCGCCGTCGGCAACCGCCGCCGCGTGCTCGTGTCCGAGCTGGCCGGGCAGTCGAACATCCTGTGGAAGGCGCGCGAGTACGGGATCGACCTCGACAAGAACACGCCGGACGCCCGCCGCATCCTCGCGATGCTCAAGCGGCTCGAGGACGAGGGCTTCCAGTTCGAGGGCGCGGAGGCGTCGTTCGAGCTGCTGATGGAGCGCGCGCTCGGCAACCACCGGCCGTACTTCGACCTCCAGGGCTTCCGCGTCATCGTGGAGGAGCAGCAGGGGAGCGCCGAGCCGGTGGCCGAGGCCACGGTGCGCCTGCGTGTGAAGGGTATCGAGGAGCACACCGCGGCGGCGGGCAACGGCCCCGTGAACGCGCTCGACCACGCCCTCCGCAAGGCCCTCGAGGACTTCTATCCGAACATCAAGCAGATGAGCCTGCTCGACTACAAGGTGCGCATCCTCGATGAGGCCAAGGGCACGGCGGCGCGCACGCGCGTGCTCGTCACGTCGGGTGACGGCGACGAGACGTGGGGCACCGTGGGCGTGGCCGACAACATCATCGAGGCCTCGTGGCAGGCTCTCGTCGACTCCGTGGAGTACAAGCTCCGCCGGGACGAGCGTCGAGGCCAGCGCTGACCGTCGTCCGCCGGGAGCGGGTCGCCATCGCCGCCGCCGTCCGCGGGCAGCGGGTCGCCATCGCCGCCGCCGTCCGCGGGGCGCGCGTGGCCGCCGACGCGGCCCCCGGCACGGCGTAGGAGCCGCGGCGTGCCCCCATCTCCGCCAAGCTCGTCGAGGACACCGCGCGCGAGCTGACCGCGCGCGCGGCCATCGACATCCCGCCCGACTACCGCGAGGGCGTGCGCCTCGCCCGGGACCGCGAGACCGGCCGCCTCGCCCGCTTCGTCCTCACCGAGATGCTCGCCAACTGGGAGATCGCCACCGCGGAGCGCCGGCCCATGTGCGCGGACACCGGCCTGCCCCGCTACTACGTGAAGCTCGGCAACGAGGCGGTGGTGGAGGGCGGCCTCGTGGCCCTCGAGCGCGCGCTGCGCCGGGCCACCGCCGAGGCCACCGCGAGCATCCCGCTCCGCCCGAACCGCGTGCATCCGCTCACGCGCGCCGACCACGACAACAACGTCGGCCTCCACGCGCCCGAGGTCACGTTCGGCGTGGAGCCGGGGGGCGACTGGATCGACGTCACCACCGTGCACAAGGGCGGCCTGTTCGGCACGGACTGGCGCATGCTCTTCCCGGGCGACGGCATCCCCGGGATCAAGCGCTTCTTCCTGGACACGCTGGTGGAGTCGGGCAAGCGCGGCCTCGCCTGCCAGCCCGCGATCGTGGGCGTGGGCATCGGGGGAGCCAAGGACACGTGCATGCGGCTCGGCAAGGAGGCGGCGTGCCTGCGCGTGGTGGGCAGCAAGAACCCCGACCCGGTGGCCGGGGCGCTCGAGGACGAGCTCACCGCGCTCGGCAACTACATCGGCATCGGCGCGATGGGCTTCGCGGGCACGTCGATGGTCGTGGCGACCCACGTCGAGATGGCCTTCACCCACACCGGCGGGATGCCGGTGGCGATCCACCAGTTCTGCCTGTCCTCGCGGCGCGCCACCGCGCGCATCCATCCCGACGGGCGTGTCGAGCACCGCACCGACCCGCAGTGGTTCACCGACTACTACCGGCGCGAGGGCATCGAGTAATGCCCCTCACAGAATGCGCTAACCGCGACGGGCTCCTACAGTCCCACCGCTCGGCATTCGTCTGATGCGCGAGGCTCACGAGATGCGGTGCCGCGAGGGCCTCGCGTAGTGGGCGTTCCCGTCGCGCGCCTCGACGACGTGGCCATGGACGAGGTGCACCTGACCACCCCGGTGACGGATGCCGACATTCGCGCGCTCAAGCTCGGCGACGTCGTCTACCTCTCCGGCATCCTCTACACGGGCCGCGAGGGCGTGTACCGCCAGGTCGTGGACAAGGGCGTGCCGCTGCCGCCGGGGATCCGCGAGCTGACCAACGTGAACTTCCACTGCTCGCCCGCGGCGCGCGTGGGCGCCGACGGGCGCCATGCGGTGGAGGCGGTCACGGCGACGGCGAGCTTCCGCTTCGGCAAGTCCATGGCGCCGTGGTTCGAGCGCTCCGGGGCGAAGGTCATCGTGGGGAAGGCCGGCCTGACCGAGCGCGCGTACCGGGAGTGGTTCGTGCCCCACGGCGCCGTCTACCTGACCACGGTCGGCTACGGCCTCGGCGCCGCCTACGGTCGCTCGATCCGGGGCGTGCGGGAGGTGCACTGGCTCCGCGAGCTCGGCATCGCCCAGGCCCTGTGGGTGCTCGAGGTGGAGCGCATCGGGCCGTTCCTGGTCGAGGGTGACGCGGAGGGCCGGAGCCTCTTCGCGCTCGCCAATCGCGAGATCGACGCGCGCCTGGACGAGGTGTACCGCGGCCTCCCCCCGCCCGCGCTCGGCCGCTTCGGCGAGGTCCTCTCCGCGCAAGGAAGAGGCTGGCTGCTCAGTCGAGCCGGCCGTCAGTGGTCGCGGGCGCCGCCGCGACAGCTCCGCCCCGGCGGTGGTGTTCGCGGCCGGCGGCACGGCGCGCGCCGGCGCGGGAGGCTCGGGACCCTCGCGGTCCTCGAGCGCCGCGACCCGGCTCTCGAGCAGGGCCAGCCGCGCGTGCAGCAGGTCCCTGAGCGTCTTCGCGCTCGCCAGCAGGCTTCTCACCTCGCCGACCAGCGTGCGCAGATCATCCCGGACCCAGCGGAACTCGTCGTGGACCCACTGCGCGAGGCGGTCGATGGCCTGGCGGGCCCGATCGGGCGGCCCGGGATCGCGGCGGCCGGGCGGCGGCGTGTCGTGGTCCACGCGCCACTCTTGCCGCCCGCGCCTGGGCGCGTCAATCGTATCGTGTCGGATACGCCCGGCTCGCTGATCGTATCGGGCCGGATACGCCCGGCTCACTTCGGCAGGCCGAGGAGACGCTCGCCGATGATGCCGCGCTGGATCTCCGTGGTGCCGCCCGCGATGCCGAACCGGAGCGCGAACAGCGCCTGGAAGGCCCAGCGGCCGTCGTCCAGCGCGCGCTCGCTCCCCGCCCAGAGCTGGTGATACGGGCCCACGATCTGCGTGGCGATCTCCGCCATCTTCTGGTACGCCTCGGTGAACCCGAGCTTGAGGACGGAGCCTTCCGCGCCCGGCGCGTCGCCGCGGAGCTGGCGCGTGAGGTAGCGCAGCGCGGTCAGGCGCAGCACGCGCCCGGACAGGTAGAGGTCGGCGAGCCGCTGGCGGAGGAGCGGGTCCCGCCCCGCGCCGTCGTGCGCGCGGGCCAGCGCCAGCACGCGGTCGATGAAGTGGTGCAGGATCACCATCGAGCCCAGCGCCATGCGCTCGTACATGAGCACGGTGATGGCCACGTCCCAGCCGCCGTGCAGGCGGCCGAGCAGGTTCTCGCGGGGCACGCGCACCTGGTCGAAGAACACCTCGTTGAACTCCGCGTCGCCGGTGATCTGCACGAGCGGGCGCAGCGTGATGCCGGGGCTCCGCATGTCCACGAGCAGGCACGAGATGCCCTTGTGCTTGGGCGCGGCGGGGTCGGTCCGGACGAGCAGGATGCAGTAGTCCGAGCGATGGGCGTTCGACGTCCAGACCTTCTGGCCCGTCACGACGAAGTGGTCGCCATCGATGACGGCCCGCGTGGACAGGCTGGCGAGGTCGCTGCCCGCGCCCGGCTCCGAGAATCCCTGGCACCAGATCTCGTCGGCGGGCAGCATCGGGGGCAGCCACCGCCGCCGCTGCTCGGGGGTGCCGTGGTGCATGATGGCGGGCCCGGCGATGGTGAGGCCGACGGTGTTCACCCCGGGCGGCGCGCCCGCCGCCACCAGCTCCTCCGCGTAGATCAGCCGCTCGACCAGGCCCGCGCTCGCGGCCGCCGTACTCCCTCGGCCAGTGGATGGCGATCCAGCCGCCCTCGTGCAGGCGCCGGTGCCACGCGCGGCTCGCGTCGAAGGACTTATCGGGATGGAGCGACAGCTCGTCGTCGGAGGGCGGATGAACGGCGCGGTGCTCGGCCAGGTTCACGCGGAGCCAGTCGCGGAGCTCGCGGCGGAACGCCTCCTCGGCCTCGGTGTAGGCGAAGTCCATGGTGTCCTCTCCTGCGGTCGGGCCGCGTGCCGGTCAGATTCCCACGTCACGCGAGCCCGCGCGGCGGGACGCGCTTGTAGAAGAGGAGCTCCCGGGTGCCCTGGGGGAGGTTGTCGATGTGCCCGCTCGGGACGAAGCCCAGCGCGGTGTGCATGCGGATCGACGTGGTGTTGGTCTCCTCGGTGGAGGAGAAGATGCGCGGCGACAGCGAGACCGCCTCGACCGACTTGAAGAACTCGCGGGCGATGCCCTTGCGCCGCCACTCCTCGTGGACGACCACCAGGCTGACGAACGTGCACTGGAACCAGTCGGTCCGGTAGGCGAGGAAGCCGATCACGCGCTCCTCGGCCTCGGCCACGATGAGCTGGTGACGCTCCATGTGGGCCTTGATGAAGGGCCCGGCGCGGTCGGTCCCGATCACCGCGGCGGCCAGCTCGGTGCAGGGGAGCGCGTCGGCCAGGCGGGGCAGCCGGATCTCGATCATGGACGGGCCCGCCGCGTCAGTCCGCGCCGAAGTCGAGGAGGAGCGCGGCGTGGTCGGACAGGCCGATGGGCCCGCGGCCGCGTCGCCAGCCCCACGCATGGTGGGCGCGTCCGAGGCCGGCGAGCAGCCCACCGTTGACGAAGGCCTGGTCCAGCCGGAACCCGTTCCTTCCGTTCGGCGAGTACCACGTGTAGGCGCGCTCCTCCCCGCGCAGGTGCCGGAAGGCGTCGCGCCAGCCGGCGCCCTCGAGCCCGTCCATCCATCCGTGCTCCCGCGCGTTGAACGCGGCCACCTCCTCGTCGATGCCCCGGCGCCCGGAGTTCGTGTCGCCGAGGAACAGCGCGGGCTCGCCGGGCCAGCGCCGGGCCACGCGGAGCACGGCGTCGAGGAACGGCCACTTCCGTCCGGTCACGCGGTTCGGGACGTGCATCGCGCCCAGCGTGAACGGACGCGGGGCAGCCACGCTCGCGCAGAGCCAGCGCCCGGGCTCGCGAGGTTCGTGCGGCAGGCGGATCCGCTCCACGGGCCACCGCGAGGCGACGAGGATCGCGTTGGCGCCGGGCCGCTGAGGGTCGATGGTGCTGGCCTGGTGACGGAGTCCATGAGCGGCCAGGGCCACGGCCAGGGCGGCGCTCGGAGGGGTGGCGCGGAACTCGCAGAGCGCCACCACGTCCGGGCGCCAGCCCCGGAGCCGCGCGGCGAGGGCGCCGGTACGGCGCCCCCGCCGGCCATGATGTTCCAGGCGACGATTCGCACGCGAGCCGCGCTACGCGAAGGCCTTCCGGAGCGCCCCCGCGATCTCGTCGCGGGCGGCGCGGGACTTGTCCACGAGGTTGATCCAGCGGATGAAGCCGTGCACGAGCCCGGGGTAGCGCGTGACGGTGACGGGCACGCCGGCGCGTCGGAGCCGGTCGGCGTACGCCTCGCCCTCGTCGCGCAGGGGATCGTACTCGGCGGTCATGACCAGCGCGGGGGGAAGCCCCTCCACGCTCGGCGCCTGCAGGGGAGAGGCGTAGGGCTGGCGGCCGTCGCCGTCCGGGCCCAGGTAGTGGTTCCAGAACCACTGCATCCCCGCGCGCGTGAGCATGTAGCCCTCGGCGAGGTCCTTGTACGACACCGTGTCGAACGAGTGATCGGTGACCGGATAGACGAGGACCTGCAGCTTGAGCGCGGGGCCGCCCCGGTCGCGCGCCATGAGGCTCACCGCCGCGGCGAGGTTGCCGCCCGCGCTGTCGCCGCCCACGGCGATCCGTCGCGGGTCCACCCCGAGCCGCGCGCCCTCGGCGGCCACCCAGCGCGTGGCCGCGAAGGCGTCCTCGGCCGCGACCGGATACCGGTGCTCCGGGGCCAGGCGGTAGTCCACGCTGGCGACCACCGCGCCGGCGGCGTTCGCGAGCGAGCGGCAGATGCCGTCGTGCGTCTCGATGTCGCCGATCACCCAGCCTCCGCCGTGGAAGAACACGAGCGCCGGGAACGGGCCCGTGCCCGCCGGCGTGTAGCAGCGCACCGCGATGTCGCCACCGGCCACGGGCACGCGGTGGTCCGTCACGCGGGCCACGTCCTCCACCGGCCCGAGGCCGGCGGTGCGCGAGCGCATGTTCTCGCGCGCCTGGTCGGGCGTCATCTTCTCCACGGGCGGCAGGTTGAGCGCCGCCGTCGCGTCCATGATCCGCTTCGCCTGAGGATCGAGGGTCATCGTGAGCCTCCTTGTCGGCGACGCTTCTGAAGCGCGGTCGGCGGTTGATTCCACTGCGTTTTCGGGTGCGCTCGCCTCGCCTTCGGCTCAGCTCGCAAAGCGGGCAACAGCGGCCTCGGCGGTTGATTCCACTGCACTTTCGGATGCGCTCGCCTCGCCTGCGGCTCAGCTCGCAAGGCTCAGTACGTCCCCGGCCGGATCTCCTTGTAGAGGGCCTTGAGCCGCTCGACGTTGAAGTCGGGCGACTGGCACACGGAGATGATGCGCTTCTCATCGGCCTCGACCTTGGCGATGGCCGCCGGGATGCCGGTGGCGATGTCGGGCGGCACCGTGACCACGCCGTGCTGGTCGCCGTGGACGAGGTCGCCGGGCTTGATCCACACGCCGCCGACCTTCACCGGGATGCCGAAGTCGACCATGTGCACGTTGGCGTGCGACACCGAGACGTGGGACGCGCAGAACTGGAACCCGAGCGCGCGGACCTCGTCGAGGTCGCGCACGGAGCCGTCGGTCACCACGCCCACGCAGCCCAGCGCGCGGTGGATGTTGGCCTGCACCTCGCCCCACTGCGCGCCCTGGCCGCGCGGATCGTCCAGGTCGTGCACGACGATCACGCGCGGGGCGGGCAGGCTCAGCACGAAGTCCCACCAGCCGAACAGGCTCGCGCGATGGCCCTCGATGGGGCCGGACTCCGCGCGGATGACGCACGGTGGCGGCGTAGCCCACCATCGGTCCCATCTCGGGGAACAGGGCGCGGATGTCCGAGGAGAGGTTGCCCACCTCGCGCGGTCGCACCGAGAACGTCTCGATGGCGTTGGCCACGCTCGGGCTCGTGATCTTCTTGAGCGCGTCGATCTGCTGTGTGTTCAAAGGCACGGCGGGTCTCCTGGCAGAGGTGAACTGCAGTGTGTCTGACGGCGCTCGAGTTGGTTCGACTGCATGTCTCATGGCTGCGGCTGCGGTCGCTGCGGCATCAGCTGCAGCGGCCTGCGGCTCGCTCGCAAGCGGCTCGGCTCGCAAAGCCACTCAGCTCTATCGTCCCCTTGCGTTTCTCGCGGACGAGGACGCGGAGCTCTGGATGACCTCCTCCACCTGCTCCATGTTGGGGTTCACGGCGAGCGCGCGCTCGAAGTACGCCAGCGCCTTTTCGGGCTGGTCGAGGCGCATGTAGATCTGGCCGTAGCCGGAGAGCGCGCCGAAGTGGGCCGGGTTGCGCTTCACGACCTCGTCGCAGTCGCGCAGGGACTTCTCGTACTCGCCGACCAGGTAGTAGAGGGTGGCGCGCTTGTTCCAGCCCTCGGCGAAGTCGGGCTTCCGCTCGATGACGCGGCCGAACGTGGCGATGGCCGGGCCCGCGTCGCCCTGGCTCATCTGCTCGAGGCCGAGCGCGAACAGGGCGTCCACCTCGGCGTCCCCGGAGCGGCTCCAGACCTGCCAGAGGGCCCGCTCGGCGAGGCCGCGCACCACGCGTTCGTCGTCGCGGAGGGCGCGCGACCAGCCCCGGCACGTCGGCCATCGTGCCGACCACGGCGAGGGAGGCGATCGCGCGCACGCGCGGTGGCGGCGTCCGGAGCGCGCAGGGCTTCGAGGGCCTGCTCACGAGCGAGCGGCGGCGGGATCTGCGCGGAGGCCGCCGCGGGCAGGAGCGCGAACGCGGCGGCGAGCAACGACACGGTGGCGCGTCGCGACGCGGCGGCATGCCGTGGCATGGCGGCGCGCCGCATCACTGGCGCCCCACCAGACGGAGGAACGCGTCCTCGTCGAGCACGTCCACCTTCAGGCGCCGCGCGTCGTCCGCCTTGCTGCCCGGCTCCTCGCCGACCACGACGAAGTCGGTCTTCCGCGAGACGGAGCCCGAGACGCGGCCGCCCATGCGCGAGGATCAGATCCTTGGCCTGGTCCCGGCTCAGCCGCCGGAGGCTTCCGGTCAGGACGAGGGTCTTGCCGCTGAGCGGCCGCGGGCCCTCGGTCACGCCTTCCTCGATCAGGCTGACGCCCGCGCGCCCGAGGCGCTCGATCGTCTCCCGGTTCCGCGGCTCGGCGAAGTGGCGCACCACCGACTGCGCGATCTGCGGCCCGATGCCGGAGATCTCCGCCACGTCGGCCTCCCCGGCCTCGAGCAGCGCCGCCATGCTGCCGAAGCGCGCGGCGAGGAGCTGGGCCGCGCGCTCGCCCACCATGCGGATGCCGAGCGCGTTGAGGAGGCGGCTCAGCCCGCGCCTCCTGGAGGCCTGGATGGCGGCGTGGAGGTTGCCGGCGGACTTCTCGGCGAGCCGGTCCAGCTCCGCCAGCGTCTCGACCGTGAGGTCGTAGAGGTCGGCGAAGTCGCGGACGAGGCCGCGGTCGACGAGCTGGGCGATGACCCCCTCGCCGAGGTGCTCGATGTCCATCGCCCGCCGCGACCCGAAGTGGAAGAGCCGCTCCTTGAGCTGGGCCGGGCACGCGTTGTTGCTGCAGCGCCAGACCGCCTCGCCCTCCGCGCGCGAGGCCGCGGCGCCGCAGGCCGGACACGCGGCGCGGCATCTCGAACGGCTCGGCCTCGGGCGGCCGCCGCTCGACCACGACGTGGACGAGGTAGGGGATCACGTCGCCCGCGCGCTCGATGAGGACGGTGTCGCCGACGCGGACGTCCTTCTTCCGCACCTCGTCCTCGTTGTGGAGGCTCACGTTGGACACGGTGACGCCGGCCAGCTCCACCGGCTCGAGCCTGGCCGTGGGCGTGAGCGCGCCCGTCTTCCCCACGTTCACCGCGATCTCGAGGATGCGCGTGGTGGCCTGGCGGGCGGCGAACTTGAGGGCGACGGCCCAGCGCGGATGGTGCGAGGTGGCGCCGAGCCGGCGCTGCTGCTCGAGGTCGTCCACCTTCACGACCACGCCGTCGGCCTCGTACGGCAGGCCGTCGCGCTCGGCCTCGAGGCGGCTCGCGTAGGCGATGACGCCGTCGAGGTCGGCGCAGCGCTCCGACCGGGGATTGACGGGGCAGCCGCTCTCGCGCAGCGCCTCCAGCGCCTCCCAGTGGGAGCCGAAGCGGACCTCTTCGGCCGGGCTCACGTGGTACAGGTACACGTCGAGCGGCCGCGCCGCCGTCGCCGCGGGGTCCTTCTGCCGCACCGCGCCGGCGGCGGCGTTCCGCGGGTTGGAGAACGTGGACTGCCCCGCCTCCTCCAGCGCGGCGTTCAGCCGCCGGAAGGCCTCGAGCGGCATGAAGACCTCGCCGCGCACCTCGAGGCTCGGACAGCGCGGCCAGCGGTCCGCGCAGGCGCGCGGGGATGGTCTGGATCGTGCGCAGGTTCTGGGTGATGTCCTCGCCCACGCGGCCGTCGCCGCGGGTGGCGCCGCGCACGAAGCGCCCGCGCTCGTAGAGCAGGGCCACGCCGAGGCCGTCGATCTTCGGCTCGCACACGTAGGCGAGCGGGGCGCCGGGCAACGCGCGCCCCAGGCGCCCCTCGAACTCGCGCAGATCGTCGGCGTCGAGCGCGTTGTCGAGCGACAGCATCGCCACCTGGTGCGTGACGGGCGCGAACAGCTCGCCGACGCGCCCGCTCACGCGCTGCGTGGGGCTGTCCGGCGTGACCAGCTCGGGATGGGCGGCCTCGAGCTCGCCGAGCTCGCGCTTGAGCGCGTCGTACTCCGCGTCGGAGATCTCGGACCGGTTCTCGAGGTAGTAGAGGTCGTCGTGACGCGCGATGGTCGCGCGGAGCTCGGCGGTGCGCGCGGCGGCGGCGGCGCGGGGCATCATGGGTGCGCTCAGGATAGCACGCGGCCCGCGACGCGGGCCGGCGCGCGGCCGGGCCCGGATCAGGGCGCGGGCGGCTTCTGGCTCAGGCGGATCGCGAGCACCACGGGGGCGAGGCCCGCCAGCACGATCGCGAGCGCGGGCACGGACGCTTCCTCCCACATCGCCTCCGACGTGCGCTCCCACACCTCCACCGCGAGCGTGTTCAGCCCGAACGGCCGCAGCAGGAGCGTCGCGGGCAGCTCCTTCATGGTCTCGACGAAGACCAGGATGAGCGCGGTGAGGAGGCCGCCGCGCATCAGGGGCAGGTGGATCCGGCGCAGCGCGCGGCCCGTGCTCGCCCCGAGCGACCGGGCGGCATCGTCGAGGCTCCGGGGGATGCGTCCGAGGCTCGCGTCCACGGTCTGGACGCTGACGGCCAGGAAGCGCACGACGTACGCGAAGACGAGGCCGAACGCGGACCCGGTGAGGAGCAGGCCGAGCGGGCGACCGGCCACGCGCTCGAGGATCGGCGTCACCGCATGGTCGAACCACGAGAGCGGCAGCAGCACGCCCACCGCGATCACCGCGCCGGGCAGCGCGTACCCCATCGCCGCGAACTGGCTCGAGAACCGTACGCCGCGGGTGGGCGACAGGCGGGCCGCGTAGCCCAGCGCGATCGCGAGGAGGCACGCGACCAGCGACGCGATCGCCGCCAGCCAGAGCGCGTTGGCGAGGAGCGCGCCGAAGGCGGGCGCGACCCGCCCGTCGCGCACGCTCCGCGCCGCCCAGAGCGCGAGCTGCCCGACCGGCAGCACGAAGGCCAGGGCGAGGACCGCGCAGCAGGCGAGGGTGGCCGCGGCGGCGCGCCAGCCCTGGAGCACGACGGGCGCCACCTCCCGGCCGCGCCGGTGGCCCTGGACGAACCGCGCCCGCCCCCGCGAGGCGCGCTCGAGACCCAGCAGGAGCAGGGCGAAGAGCAGGAGCACGCTCGCGAGCTGCGCGGCGGCGACACGATCGAACATGCCGTACCAGACACGGTAGATCGCCTCGGTCAGCGTCCGGTAGCCGAAGGTCGACACGGTGCCGAAGTCGGCGAGGGCCTCCATCATGGCGAGTGACACGCCGGCGGCGAGGGCAGGGCGGGCCAGCGGCAGGGTGATCGTCGCGAAGGCGCCCGCGCGCGAGCGGCCGAGGGCCCGCGCCGTCTCGAGCGTGGCCGCGCCCTGCTCGCGAAACGCGGCTCGCGCCAGCAGGTAGACGTACGGGTAGAAGACCAGCGTCATCATGAGGGTCACGCCGCCGAACGACCGCAGCTCGGGCAGCCGGAACCACGGGCCGAGCCAGCCGCGCAGCGCGCTCTGCACGGGCCCCGAGAACTCGAAGAGCCCGAGGAACGTGAAGCCGACGACGTACGCGGGGATGGCGAGCGGGAGGATGAGCGCCCACTCGAGCACGGAGCATCCCGGGAACCGATGGGTGACCACGAGCCACGCCAGGCCGGTGCCGATGACGAGCGTTCCCACCCCCACGCCGGCCAGGAGCGCGATGGTCGACAGCGCCAGCTCGACGAGCTGCGTCTGCCAGAGGTGTCGCCACACATGGCCGGCGGGCACGAGGAGCGAGGACAGGACGGCCAGGATCGGGAGCGCGACGACGGCCGCGACGGCAGTCGCCGTCGCCGTCCAGAGCGACGCCGGGGCCAGCCGACCTCGCGGCGGCGACCCCGGCACGTTCTGCGAGGTGAGCCGAAGGCGAGCCGAGCCTATATGGAAATGCTGTGGAAACAACCGCGACGCGTTGGGCAGGCTACTTGTAGCCAGCCCGGTCAGCGAGGCGGGTGGCGGCGGCCTGGAACTCGCCGGCCGCGGCCACGTTGATGTCGTCCTGCTTGAACTTGCCCCACTTGGCGATCACGGGGTTGACGCCGGCCTGCGGGTTGGCCGGGTACTCGAAGTTCGCGTCGGCGAACATCTGCTGGGCCTCGGGGCTGGCGAGGAACTCGATGAGCTTCACCGCGTTGGCGCGGTTCTTCGCCTGAGCGGTGATGCCCGCGCCCGAGATGTTCACGTGAGTCCCCGTCGTCTGCTGGTTCGCCCAGAACGCGGCCACCGGGAAGGCGGGATCCTTGGCGACGATCCGCCCGAGGTAGTAGTGGTTCGTCAGCCCGACGTCGCACTGCCCGGCGGCGATCGCCTCGAGGATCTTCGTGTCGCCGTTGATGAGGGTCGGGTTGTTCGCCACCCAGGTCTTCACCACGGCCTCGGTCTTGGGCTCACCGGAGCGCTTGATCATCGTGGCGAGGAACGACTGGTTGTAGATGTAGCTCGACGTGCGCAGGCAGAGCCGCCCCTTCCACTTCGGGTCGCCGAGCGCCTCGTAGGTCGAGAGCTCCTCCGGCTTGACCTTCTTCGTGTTGTACATGATCGTGCGCGCCCGCATGGTGAGGCCGAACCACCGGTTCTCGGGGTCGCGCAGGTGGGCGGGGATGCTCGCCACGAGCTCGGGAGAGTCCACGCGTGACAGGAGGCCGGCCCGCGCGGCGTTCCAGAGGTTGCCGGCGTCCACCGTGATCAGCACGTCGGCCGGGGTCTTGTCCCCTTCGGCCCGGAGCCGCTCGAAGAGCTCGGAGGAGTTGCCGCCGAGGCTCTTCACCTGGATCCCGGTCTTCTTCGTGAATGCGTCGATGGCCGGTTCCTGCCCGTAGTGCGAGCGGGCCGAGTACACGACCACCTCGTTGGCCGCGGCGCTGCCGGCGAGCAGGGCCGCGCCGAGCGCGGCGAGGACGATCGATCGGATGCCCATGCGTCTCTCCCTTTCGACGGGACTGGAATGGTGACCGCGTCGAGTAAGGGTAGGCTAACTCACTCAGGTTGACAACCCTAATCAGAAGGCGCAACCCGCTGGAGCCCCGAGGGGCGACCACCCCAGGGGGGGGGACGGCGCTCGCGGTTAGCGAGCCTGCTTGGTCTGCGCCTCCCGGATGAGGCCCTGCACGCGCTCGGTGTCCTTGCCCTCGGGCACCAGGGCGACGAACCGCTTCCACGCCTGGATCGCCCCCGGGTAGTCGCGCTTGACCTCGAAGAGGACCTCGCCGCGGTAGAGGTGGGCGGGCGCGTACTCCGGGTCGATGCCGAGGGCCTTGTCCCACGTCTCGAGCGCGGTGTCGGCGTGGCCGCCGATGGCCACGATGAGCCCCAGGTGGGTCATCGCGTCGACGTTTCGCGGCTCGCGCTTGAGGACCGCCTGGTAGGCCGCGATGGCCTCCTGGTAGCGTCCCTCGGCGAGGCTCTGGCGGGCCGCCCGCAGCATGCCCGCGAGCATCTCCGGCGCGAGGGCCTTGCCGCTCGCCGCGCCGGGCGCGGAGCCTGTCCCCGCCGCGCTTGGCGCCGGCCCCGGCGGCGGCGCGGTCGCCACCATCGGGCCGGCGCTCCTCGGTGGGGATGCGGCGCCGGGATCCGGCTCGGTGAAGCGCCCGACGCTCACGCCGAGCACCACGCCGAAGACCAGGATGACGACGCCTCCGAAGGCGAGCGCGACCGGCTTCCGGCTCAGGCCGGGCGCCGGCGCCGGCGTCTGCTCGGGGGCGACCTGCGGCACGGGCGCCGGTCCCAGGTCGTCCAGGGCGCGCAGCACCCCGGCGGCACGCGCCTCGTAGCGCTGAGAGACCTCCCGGTGGTCCTCGTCGGAGAGATGCCCGGCCTCGTGGTCGAAGGCCAGTTCGTGCAGCGCGCGGTAGATGGACGCCTTCTCCTCGGTCAGCTCCAGGCGGCGAGCGTCGGCCGGGACGCCGGCCGCGGCCGACGTGGCGGGCCCGCGGCGGACGAACGGCCAGACGATCAGGGCCAGCGCGGGCAGCGCCACGGCCACGATGGCGACGATCTGCGCGGTCACCGATCGGTCTCGCCCAGCTCGCGGGCGATCCGCGCACGCATCGCCTCGTCGGGGGCCGCCGCGCCCGCGGAGACGCTGGCGGCGCGGCGCCGCCAGCGTCGGAGCGTGATCGCCACCACCACGAGGCCCACGGCGAGCGCGGCGAAGGGGGCCGCCCAGACCAGGATGTTGAAGCCCTCGCGCGGCGGCGCGAGGAGGATCCACTGGCCGTACTTGTCCACGAAGTAGGCCACGACCTGCTCGGGGGTGTCGCCGGCGGCGAGACGCTCGCGGATCACGCCGCGCATCTGGTTGGCGGTCTCGGACGGCGAGTCGGCGACCGAGAGGCTCTGGCAGACGACGCAGCGGAGCTGCGCCGCGATGGCGTGCACCGTGTTCTCGTCGACGGGAGCGGCCGCGGCGGGCCCGGCCAGGGCCGCGAGCAGGGCGAGGGCCGCGAGCACGGCGAGGGCGGCGAGCGCCCTCCTCATGCCGGCTCCGCGAGCAGCCGCTCCACCTCTCGGCGGAAGACCTCGTCCGTGATCGCGCCCACGTGCTTGGCCCGGATGTGACCCTTCCTGTCGATGAAGTACGTCTCGGGCACGCCGTAGACGCCGTAGTCCACCGACACCCGGCCCGCCGGATCGGGCGCGTTGGGGAAGGTGTGCTTGAACGACTCCAGGAACTTGCGGGCCGGCTCTTCCTTGTCCTGGATGTTGACGCCGATCAGCACCATGTCACGGTTCCGGTACTGCTCCCACGCGCGGGCCAGGGCCGGCGCCTCGTCGTAGCAGGCGGGGAAGCACCAGGACGCCCAGAAGTTCAGCACCACCACCTTCCCGCGCAGCTTCTCCAGCGCCAGGTCCTGCCCGTCGAAGGTCTTGAGCGCGAAGCCCGCCGCGGGTCTGCCGACGAGCGGCGAGGGGATCTCGCGCGGATTGGTGCGGAACCCGTAGGCCAGGAGGGCGAGCACGGGGATGACGGCCAGCGGCACCAGCCAGCGCGACGGGCGAGTCACGCGACCCTCCGGCGGTCGGGCAGGACGGCGAGGACGGTGCCCAGGGTCAGGACGAGGCCGCCGATCCAGAGCCACGACACCATGCGGTTCACCTGGAGCTTCACGGTGGCGTGAGACCCGTCGGGCGCGAAGTCGCCGAGGACGACGTACACGTCCTCGAGCAGGCCGAGCCGGTAGTCCACCGAGGCGATCGGCGTCTGCTCCTGCTGGTAGAACTTCTTGGCCGGCCGAAGGACGTCGAGGGGATCGCGCCGGGGGCTCGACACCGTGAACACGCCGGTCACCTTGCCGTGATTCGACTCCTCGCTAGCCGTGAGCCCGTCGAACCGCACGCGGTAACCGGCGAGGGCGGCGGACTGGCCGCGCTCGAGCGTCGTCTCGGTGCTGACCGACCACGCCTGGGAGCCGGCCACGCCCAGCGCCACCACCAGGATGCCCAGGTGCACGACGAAGCCGCCGTAGCGCCGGTTCTGGTTCAGCAGGAGGCCCCACGTGGCCGCCCCCCAGCCGTGCCCCCGGTGGCGCCGCGCGCGCGCGGCCCGCGCGAAGTCGAGGGCCATCGTCGCGCTCACGAACACGACCAGCCCCATGCACACGAGCACGAGGACGTTGCCCACGCCGCCCACGCGCAGCACGAGGGCGGCGGCGATGCCCGCGCCCACGGGGATCAGGAAGTTCCGCCGCAAGTTGTCGGCCGAGGCCCGGCGCCACGCGATGAGCGGCCCCACGCCCATCAGGAACAGGAGCCCGAGGAAGACGGGGATGTTGACCAGGTTGAAGAACGGGGCGCCCACGCTGACCTTGGCGCCCTTCACCGCCTCCGTGAGCAGCGGGAAGATCGTCCCGAAGAACACGGTGAAGGCGGCGGCGAGGAGGAACAGGTTGTTCAGCAGGAACGCCGACTCGCGCGAGAGGATCGAGTCCAGCTCCCCCTCGGCGCGCAGCCGGTCCATCCGCCAGGCGAGGAGCGAGAAGGACGCCAGCAGGACGACCGACAGGAAGGCGAGGAAGAACCACCCGATCGCGCCCTGGGTGAAGGAGTGGACGGATCCGATGATGCCCGAGCGGGTGAGGAACGTCCCGAAGATGGTGAGGCCGAAGGTCAGGATGACCAGCGACAGGTTCCAGAGCTTCAGCATCCGCCGCCGCTCCTGGATCATCACCGAGTGCAGGAGCGCGGTGCCGGTCAGCCAGGGCATGAAGGCGGCGTTCTCCACCGGGTCCCACGCCCAGTAGCCGCCCCAGCCCAGCACGTGGTAGCTCCACCAGCCGCCGATGAGGAGGCCCAGCGACAGGAAGTACCACGCGACGATCGTCCAGCGCCGGGTGATCGTGATCCACTCGTCGCCGGTGCGCCCGGTGGCCAGCGCCGCGATGGCGAACGCGAACGGGACGGTGAACCCGGTGAAGCCCAGGTAGAGGGCCACCGGATGCGTGATCATTCCCGAGTCCTCGAGAAGCGGGTTCAGGCCGCGCCCGTCCGCGGGGACGGGGGACAGGCGGGCGAACGGCGGCGCGGCCACGCTCATCACGAGCAGGAAGAAGGCGGCCACCGCGGTGAGCACGGCGAGCACCCAGGGGTAGAGCTCCGGCTGGCGCCGCCGATAGCGGCGCACCACGATCAGCGTGTAGAGGCTGATCATCCAGCACCACAGGATGATCGAGCCCTCGAGCGCGCCCCAGAGCGCGGTGATCCGGTAGTAGAAGGGCGTGCCGCGGCTCGTGTTGGAGGCCACGTAGCGGACCGAGAAGTCGAAGGTCAGGAAGGCGTACACGAGGAGCAGCATGCACCCCGTCACGAGCACCCACACGCCGACCGCCGCGCGCTCCGACGACTCGAGGAGCGCCGGCCGTCCCGCGCGCGCGCCCACCGCCGCCGTGACGCTGGCGTAGAGCGCCAGGCCGAAGGCGACCACCGTGGCCGCGTACCCGATCTCGGGCGTGAAGCCGCTCATGGCCGGCCCGGCGGGGCGGCGCCGCGGAGGCTCTTCATCAGCTCCTTGTAGCCGGCCTGCGCGTCGCCGTCGTGGGGCGCCTTGTACTCCTCGGAGTGCTTGGCCATGATCAGCGTCGCCTTGAAGTAGCCCTCGCCGCTCCACGAGCCTTCCACCACGGCGCCGCGGGCCTCCGCGAAGAGGTCGGGCGGCGTGCCCCGGTGACGCACCGGCACGGTGGCCTTGCCGTCCGAGAGCGTGAAGGTGAGGTCGAGCGTGCGCGGCTCCCATCGGAGCGATCCCCGCTCCACCATGCCGCCGAGCCGGTAGGTCTTGCCGGCCACCGGCGCGGCCAGGAGCTCGCTCGGCGTGGCGAAGTATACGACCGACTGGCTCACGCCCGCGTAGACCAGGTACCCGATCGCCGCGAGGATGACGATCCCGCCGGCCACGAACTTGCGCTTGCCCCTCACGGCGCGCCCCGTCGGCGGGCGCGTCGCGCGTCGGCAAGGGCGCGGGCCCGGCGCGCCAGGTGGCGCCAGTAGCCGAGGAAGGCGGCGGTGGCGATGCCGTACGCGGCGAACACGTAGCTCCAGTTGTCGGGCATGGGCGTCGTCAGGCTGCCCCTTCCTCCATCCGGGCGATCTCGATGCGCCGGGAGAGGAAGTAGGCGAAGAGGAGGAGGAAGGCCAGCCAGTTGACGGCAAGCACGGCCTTGATCACGGGCGCGATGGGCGAGGGCTCCGGCCCCAGGATCGTGGAGGGCTGGTGCAGGGCGCGCCACCACTTCACCGAGAAGTGCACGATCGGGATGTTGGCGGCGCCCAGGATGCCCACCACCGCCGCGTACCGCGCGCGGCGCTCCGGCTCGTCCACCATGGCGCGCAGCAGCAGGTATCCGAGGTACACGAGGAACAGGACGGCGGTCGAGGTCAGGCGCGCGTCCCACGTCCACCACGTCCCCCAGGTGGGCTTGCCCCAGATCGACCCCGACACGATGGTGACACCGGTGAAGAGCACACCGAGCTCCGCCGCCGAGACGGCGAGCCGGTCCCACCGGCCGGCGCGCGTGGCCAGGTAGCCGACGCTGCCGATCAGCGTCAGCGCGAACGCCAGGTACGCGGTCAGCACGGCGGGCACGTGCAGGTACATGATCCGCTGGACGTTGCCCTGGATGGCCTCGCGCGGCGCCACGCCGAAAGCGAGGGCCAGGCCGGCGAGGAGGCCGAGGACGGCGAGGACGCCGATCACGCGGGTGAGCATAGCATCTTGCGAAGCGAGCCGAAGGCGAGCGGAGCGCATATGGAAATGCAGTGGAACCCACCGCAACGCTGTTCCGATGGCGGGGGTTCCACTGCATTTCCATATACGCTCGCTCGCCATGGCTCACGTGGAGTCAGACCTCGATCACAAACTCGAAGGTCAGGAGACCCACCACGAGGTAGACGAGGTCGGCGGCGACCAGGAGCTTGATCCACTGCGCGGAGTCGGCGAGGGGCTGGCCCTGGAGCACCGCTTCGGTGGCGCTCACCGTGGCGAGCAGGATCGGCACCTGCGCGGGCAGCAGCAGGACCGGGAACAGCACCTCTCGCGCGCGCACCTGGGCCGTCATCGCGGCGAACAGCGTGCCCACCGCGGAGAGCCCGATCGTGCCGAGAGCCAGCACCACGACGAGGGGACCCACCGCGGGGGGCGCGTCCAGGTTGAAGAACACGCCGAAGAGCAGGAGGATCACCGCTTCGACCACCGCCATCAGCGCGATGTTCGACAGGAGCTTGCCGAGAAAGATGGCGGACTTGTCGCCCGAGGTGAGGAGCAGCCCCTCCCAGCAGTCGTTGTCGCGCTCGATCACCCAGCTCCGGCCCAGCCCCAGGAGCCCGGTGAGGACGAAGCCCAGCCAGAGGAGCCCGGGCAGGGCCGCCTGGACGCGCTCGCGATCCGGACCCAGCGTGAACTGGAACAGGAACAGCAAGAGCAGCGAGAAGAAGAGGACGGCGTTCAGGCTCTCCTTCGAGCGGCGCTCGATGAGCAGGTCCTTCCAGACCACGATCCAGGCGCGACGCGCGTAGAGCGTCATGGGCGGAGGGGTGCCGCATCGCCCTCGGTGAGGGCGTCGTAGACGCGGCGCAGCTCGTCGGCGGGCAGGTCGGACGCCGGCTGCTCGAGCGCGAATCGGCCGCCGACCAGGATCGCGACCCGATCGGCGACGGCCAGGCCGCCGCCGAAGCTGTGCGTGGCCAGGACGACGGCGCCGCCCCCCGACCTGAACCCCAGCAGGAACTCCGTGAGCCACTTGCTGCCCTGGCGGTCCAGGCCGGTGAACGGTTCGTCGAGCAGCAGGATCCGCGCGCCGCCGAGGAGCACGCGAGCGAGGCCGAGCCGACGTTTCATGCCCGCGGAGAAGGTGCGGGCGCGGTCGTGGGCCACGGCGTCCAGCTCGACCTCCGCCAGGGCCTCGCGCAGCCGGGCCGGGCTGGCGTCGCCTCCGCCCATGACCGTCCAGAAGCGGAGGTTCTCGAGGGCGGTCAGGTCTTCGTAGACATAGGACCCGTGGCCGACCACGCCCACGAGGGCCCGGGCGCGTTCCGGCTCGCGCAGGGCGTCGATGCCTCCCACGCGGAGCGTCCCCGCGCTCGGCCGCAGGAGGGTCGCGAGGATGCGGAGGAGCGTGGACTTGCCGGCGCCGTTCGGTCCGAGGAGGGCCAGGGACTCGCTGGCGCCGAGATCCAGGGACACCCGGTCGAGGACGAGGTTCAGGCCGAACGACTTGCGGATCTCGCGAGCGGCGATCATGCCGTGGCCTGGGGCCTGCAGGCTACCCAGAGGTCAGGCGGGAGGAGCGGCGGGCGCTCCTCCCCCGCTTTCCGTCAAACGGCCATGGCGCGGAGCCGGGCCACCCGCTCCGCGATCGGAGGATGCGTCGAGAACAGGCCGGCAAGGCCGCCGCCGCTCAGCGGATTGACGATGTAGAGATGCGCGGTGGCCGGGACCGGGCGCATGTGCCCCATGGACGCGGCCATCTCCATCTTCTCGAGCGCCTTCGCGAGCCCCCAGGGCTGGCCGGCGATCCGGGCGCCGGTGGCGTCGGCGTGGTACTCACGCGCGCGCGAGATGGCGAGCTGCACGAGCGTGGCCGCGATCGGCGCCACGATGGCCATGGCGAGCGCGCCGAACATGCCACCGCCGTGCCCCTCTTCGTCGCTGTCCCGGCGATGCCCGCCGAAGATCGCGGCGAACTGCGCCATGTGGGCGATGTAGGTGATGGCGCCGGCCAGCGTGGCCGCGACCGTCATGATGAGCGTGTCGCGGTTCTTGATGTGGGCCAGCTCGTGCGCGATCACGCCCTCGAGCTCGGTGTCGTCGAGGATCCGCGTGATGCCCTGGGTGACGGCCACCGCGGCATGCTCGGGGTTCCGGCCGGTGGCGAAGGCGTTCGGGGTGTCCTCGGGAATCACGTAGAGGCGGGGCATCGGGAGGCCGGCGCGGGTGGCGAGCCGATGGACCATGCCGTACAGCTGGGGCGCCTGGGCCTCGTCGACCGGCTGCGCGCCCGACATGGCCAGCGCGATCCGATCGGAGAACCAGTAAGCGCCCAGGTTCATGACTCCCGCCATGACCAGGCCGAGGAGCATGCCCTGGCTCCCGCCGAGAGCTCCGCCCAGCAGGACAACGATGCTGGTGAGTACCCCGAGAAGGAGCGCGGTCTTGAAGATATTTCCCATCGTGCCGTCCTCCCGCACGCATGCTAGCAGCCCAGGACCCGTCAAGCAAGCCCGCGCCGGGGAAGCCTTTTCGGGTTGACAAGCCCCATACCCCCGTCTATACTGACCCGGAAATTTCAAAAAATCCCTTACAAGACAGAATGTTAAGCGAAGCTCAATCATGATCGTCCGCGTCTCAGACATCCCCGAGGACGGCCTCCACATCGACTCTCCCGAGCCTCTGGCCGGCGCGTTTCCCGAGGCCTCCTGGTCGCTCCGAGAGGTCGCTCTCCACGTCCAGAAGGAAGGTGAGGACGTCGTCGTCGAGGGCAGCCTGACGGCGAGCGTTCCCCAGGTCTGCGGCCGCTGTCTCGAGTCGTTCGACCTCATGGTCACGCCACAGGTCACCACACGCTTCGTCCCGGCCCAGGCGGCCAGCTCGGGCGAGCACGAGCTCGGCGCGGACGACCTCGAGACCGACACCTACGACCATGGCCAGCTCGACCTGGCGCGGCTGGTGGAGGCCGAGACCATCCTCGGGCTGCCCATGAAGCCGCTCTGCCGGGAAAACTGTCTCGGGCTGTGCTCCGTGTGCGGCGCGAACAGGAACGTCACCCCCTGCGCGTGCGAGGCCCCTGCCTCGGACCCGCGCTGGGCCTCACTCCAGAAGCTGGCCGAACGCCTCTCGCGCTGAACCCTTCCCGCGGGATATCATGCGGCGGGCGCCGACTGCCTGAAAGGACAGGAACCGACCGATGCCACTGCCAAAGCGACGACATTCCAAGACGCGCGGGCGCAAGCGCCGCACGCACTACAAGATGGGCGCGCCGCCGCGCGCCGTCTGTCCGCAGTGCCGGGAGACGAAGCTCCCTCACCAGGTCTGCCCGCACTGTGGCTTCTACAAGGGGCGCGAGGTGCTCGAGGTGGAAGGCACCTAGCGGCCCTCGGGCCCGGCCATGAAGATCGCACTCGACGCGATGGGAGGCGACTTCGGGCCCGCCGTTGTCGTCGAGGGCGCCGTCGCCGCCGCGCGTGAGTTCGGTCTCGCCTCCGTCCTGGTCGGCGACAAGGCCGCGGTCGAGCGTGAGATCCTCCGTCTCAACGCGCAGGAGCTCCCCCTCTCGATCCGTCACGCCTCGCAGGTGGTCGGCATGGCCGAGGCGCCCTCCCAGGCCCTCCGTCGCAAGCGCGACTCGTCCCTCCGCGTCGCCGCCGACCTCGTCAAGGACGGCGAGTGCCACGCCCTCGTCTCGGCCGGCAACACCGGGGCGGCCATGGCCATCGGCATGGTCGTGCTGGGCGTCCTCCCCGGCGTGGACCGTCCCGCCATCGCCGCGACGCTGCCGAGCCTGAGCGGCTACACCGTGCTCCTCGACGCGGGCGCCAACGTCGACCCCAAGCCGCGTCACCTGGTCCAGTGGGCCGTCATGGGCCACGTGTACTCCCGCGACATCATCGGCGTGTCCAACCCCCGCGTCGGCCTCCTGTCCGTGGGCGAGGAGGAAGGCAAGGGCAACGACCTCGTGCGTGAGGCGTTCGAGCAGCTCCGCGGGTCGTCGGTCAACTTCATCGGCAACGTCGAGGGCCGCGAGATCTACAACGGCCGGTGCGACGTGGTCGTCACCGACGGCTTCACCGGCAACGTGTGCCTGAAGATCTCGGAGAGCCTGGCCGAGATGCTCACGTCGATGATCCGCGAGGAGCTGACGCGCGACATGGTGTCGCGCGCCGGCGCCGCGCTCTCCCGCGCGGCCTTCGCGCGCATGAAGAAGCGCGTGGACTACACGGAGATGGGCGGGGCGCCGCTGCTCGGCATCAACGGCGCGTCGATCATCTGCCACGGCGCCTCGCCGGTGAAGGCCATCAAGAACGCGCTGCGGGTGGCCGCGGAGTGGGTGAAGCACGACGTGAACGAGCACATCAAGACCGCCCTCGAGGCCGAGGTGACGCTCGCCGAGGGGCGCGAAGGAGGGCGGGAATGACGCGTGCCAGGATCGTCGGGATCGGCGCCTACGCCCCGCAGCACGTCCTCACCAACGCCGACCTCGAGAAGATGGTCGCGACCTCCGACGAGTGGATCGTGCAGCGCTCCGGCATCCGCGAGCGCCGCATCGTCGCGCCCGACGAGGCCACGTCCGACCTGGCTCTGCGCGCGGCCCAGCAGGCGCTGGAGCGGGCCGGCGTGGGCCCGAAGGAGATCGACTTCATCGTCGTGGGCACGACGACGGGCGACATGGCGTTCCCGACCACCGCCAACCTCGTCCAGCACCGGCTGGGGTGCCGGAACGCCGGCTCCGCCGACGTGTACGCGGCGTGCGCGGGCTCGGTGTACAGCCTCTCGGTCGGCGCGCAGTACATCCAGACGGGCAAGTACCGGACGGTGCTCTGCATCGGCGCCGAGACCCTGTCGCGCATCGTCGATTACACCGATCGCGGCACGTGCATCCTCCTCGCCGACGCGGCGGGGGCGGTGGTGCTCCGGCCCTCGCGACGACGACTCGGGCATCATCGACACCGACCTCTACTCCGACGGGAAGTACTGGCCGTTGCTCTACCAGCCCGCGGGCGGGTCGGCGCGACCGGCCACGCACGAGACCGTCGACCAGCGCCTGCACTACGCGAAGATGAAGGGCAACGAGGTGTTCAAGGTCGCCGTGCGCATGTTCGGCGACTGCGCGGAGCGTATCCTCGCGAAGAACGGCTTCACCGTGCAGGACGTGTCGCTGTTCGTCCCGCACCAGGCGAACCTCCGGATCATCGAGGCCGCGGCGAAGCGGCTCGGGCTGCCCATGGAGCGGGTGATGGTGAACGTGGAGCGCTACGGCAACACCGGCGCCGCGTCGGTCTACGTCGCCCTCGAGGAAGCGTGGGTCGGAAAACGCGTGAGCACGGGCGATCTCGTCCTGCTGGCGGCCTTCGGCGGCGGCTTCACGTGGGGCGCGGCCCTCCTCCGCTGGTGACGGCATGAGCGGCCCCGCGGGCGCGCCCCGCATCGCGTTCCTCTTCCCCGGCCAGGGCTCGCAGTCGGTGGGCATGGGACGGGACCTCGCCGCCGCCTCCCCCGAGGCCGCCGCGGTGTGGCGGCAGGCCGACGAGGCGCTCGGCTTTCCGCTCTCGCGCCTGTGCTTCGAGGGCCCGGAGGCGGAACTGGTGCTCACCGCGAACACGCAGCCCGCGGTGCTGACGGCGAGCGTGGCCGCGGCCGCCGCCCTCGCCGCCGCCGGCGTGACCCCAGACCTCGCGGCGGGCCACAGCCTGGGCGAGTACTCCGCCCTGGTCGTGGCGGGCGCGCTGCCGTTCGCCGACGCCGTCCGCCTCGTGCGCAAGCGCGGCGAGTTCATGCAGGAGGCGGTGCCGGTGGGCACCGGCGCCATGGCCGCGCTGCTCGGCGTGGACGCCGCGGTGGTCGACGAGGTGTGCGCCGAGGTCGCCCAGGGCGAAGTGGTCGGCGTGGCGAACATCAACGCCCCCGGCCAGATCGTGATCGCCGGGCACCGGGCCGCGGTGGAGCGCGCGGTGAAGGCCGCGTCCACGCGCGGCGGCAAGAGCCGCATGCTCCCGGTGAGCGCCCCGTTCCACTCCGCGCTGATGAAGCCGGCGGCCGACCGCCTCGCCGCGGAGCTGGACGCGGTCGCCGCGTCGGCCCCACGCATCCCGGTGGTGCGCAACGTGGACGCCGGCCTCACCACCGCCCTCGAGGAGGTGAAGCCGTTCCTCCTCCGCCAGGTGGCGAGCCCGGTGCGCTGGTCGGCCTGCGTCGAGCGCCTGGCGCGGGCGGGGGCGCGCGAGTTCGTGGAGGTGGGCCCCGGCCGGGTGCTGACGGGCCTCCTCAAGCGCATCATCGACGGGGCCGCCGGACACTCCGTCGAGGACCCCGCGTCGCTCGGCAAGACCGTCGCCGCGCTCTCCGGCCGCGAGGGCGCGTGAGCGGTTCCGGGCCGGAGGCCAAGGGCCTCGCCGGCCGCGTGGCCATCGTCACCGGCGGCAGCCGCGGCATCGGTCTCGCGATCGCTCGCTCCCTGGCAGAGGCCGGGGCTTCCGTGGTAGTCTCTGGCCGCGACGCGGCCCGGCTCGACGCGGCGGCGAAGGATCTCGAAGCCTGTGGCGGCGCCGTGTTGGCCGTCGCGGGGGACGTTGCGAAGCGCGAGGACGCGGACCGCCTGGTCGAGGCCGCGCGCGAGCGCTTCGGGCGCCTCGACGTGCTCGTGAACAACGCCGGCATCACGCGAGACCAGCTCATCGTCCGCATGAAGGACGACGACTGGGACCAGGTCCTGGACACGAACCTGCGGGGCGTGTTCCTGATGACCCGGGCGGCGACCCGGCCGATGATGCGCCAGCGGAGCGGGCGGATCATCAACATCTCCTCCACGGCGGGGGCGATGGGCAATCCCGGTCAGGTGAACTACTCCGCGGCGAAGGCGGGGATGATCGGCCTCGCCAAGGCGGCGGCGCGGGAACTGGCGCACTGGAACATCCTGGTCAACGTGGTGGCGCCCGGCCTGATCGAGACCGACATGGCGGCGGCCCTCCCGGAGGCGGCGCGGGAGGCCCTGCTCCAGCAGGTTCCGCTCAAGCGCATCGGCGAGGCGCGCGAGGTCGCCGAGGTCGTGCGGTTCCTCGCCGGCGACGGGGCCACCTATGTGACGGGGCAGGTGATCCACGTCAACGGCGGGCTGTACATGTAGACGGCGCTGTCCGGGCGCCGACGAGCGCCCTCGCGGCCGCGCCGGATTGCTGGACTTCAGTGCACGGGACGCGTGCAGGAGGCACGGATGACGACGAAGCCGGTGGAAGAGCGGGTACGCGAGATCATCTGTGACAACCTCGGAGTGCGGCCGGACGAGGTCACGATGGAAGCGAAGTTCATCGAGGACCTCAACGCCGACTCCCTGGACACCGTCGAGCTCGTGATGGCGTTCGAGGAGGAGTTCGGCCTCGAGATCCCCGACGAGGACGCCGAGAAGATCACGACGGTCGGCGACGCCATCCGCTACATCAAGGAGAAGGTGTAACCAGGGGACGGGAGAGCGGAGGTCAGCGTGCAGCGCGTCGTCATCACCGGCCTCGGGGCGGTCACGCCGCTCGGCAACACCGCGGAGGAGTTCTGGGCGGGGTTGATCGAGGGGCGATCGGGCATCGGCCCCATCACGCGCTTCGACGCGAGCGCGTACCCGACCCGGATCGCCGGCGAGGTCAAGGGCTTCGACGCCCTCAAGTTCATCGACCGGAAGGACGAGCGGAAGCTCGATCCCTTCCTGAAGTACGCGCTGGCCTGCGCCCAGATGGCCGTCGACGACGCGGGGCTGAAGGTGGACGAGGTCGACGGGACGCGCTTCGGGGCCCTGGTGGGGTCGGGCATCGGCGGCATCAGTACGCTGCTGGAAAGCCACAACGTGTTGCTGAGCAAGGGGCCGGACCGCGTGTCGCCGTTCTTCATCCCCATGATCATCGTCAACATGGCCTCGGGGCTCATCTCCATGCGCTTCGGGGCGAAGGGCCCGAACTCCGCGGTGGTGACGGCCTGCGCCACCGGCAACCACGCCATCGGCGACGCCACGCGGATCATCCAGCGCGGCGACGCGGACGTGATGATCGCGGGCGGCTCGGAGGCCATCATCATCCCCCTGTGCATCGCGGGGTTCTGCCAGATGAAGGCGATGTCCACCCGCAACGACGAGCCGACGCGCGCGTCGCGCCCGTTCGACGCGGGGCGCGACGGGTTCGTGTGCGGGGAAGGCGGCGGCATCGTGCTCCTCGAGTCGCTCGAGCACGCCGTCCGCCGGGGCGCCCGCATCTACGCGGAGGTGGCGGGCTACGGCATGACGAGCGACGCCCACCATCTGACCGCGCCCGATCCCGAGGGCGACGGCGCGGCGCGCGCCATGGCCGCGGCCCTCCGCGACGCGGGGCTCGAGCCCGCCGCGATCGGCTACATCAACGCGCACGGCACCTCCACGCCGTACAACGACAAGTTCGAGACGCTCGCCATCAAGCGCGTGTTCGGCGAGCACGCCCGCCGGCTGGCCGTCTCCTCGACCAAGTCGATGACCGGGCACCTGCTCGGCGCCGCCGGCGGTATCGAGGCCATCGCCACCGCGCTGGCCCTCCACCACGGGGTGCTCCCCCCGACCATCAACTACGAGACGCCCGACCCCGAGTGCGACCTCGACTACGTGCCGAACCAGGCCCGCAAGCAGGAGGTCGGCGCGGCCCTCACCAACGCCTTCGGGTTCGGCGGCACCAACGCGAGCCTCGTCCTCGTCAAGTACCGCCCCTAGTCCCGATGCGCGGGGCGCCCTCTCGGCGCGCCTCGGGCATGCCTTCGCCGACGAATCGCTGCTCCGCCGCGCCCTGACGCACCGGTCCTATGCGAACGAGCACCCGGGCGAGGCGGACAACGAGGCCCTGGCCTTCCTGGGCGACTCGGTGCTGCAGCTCGTGGTCACCGAGGCCCTCTGGCGCGCGACCCCCGACGATCCGGTGGGCGTGCTGACGCCACGGCGGGCCGCGATCGTCTCCGGCGCCGCGGTCGCGCGCTGGGCCGAGGCCATCGACCTCGGCCAGCACGTGCGGCTCGGCCGGGGCGAGCGGGACAGCGGCGGGGCGGCCAAGGAGTCGGTGCTGGCCACCGCGCTGGAGGCGGTCCTGGCCGTCGTGTACCTCGAGGCGGGGCTCGACGGCGCGCGGCGCGTGGTCGCGTCCCTGGCCCTGTGGTAGCGTGACCTACATGCGTCTGTGGCCCTTCGCCCGCGGCGGCTCGACGAGGAGACCGGGCGGGCCGGCCGACGCCGATGGGTTCCTGATCCAGCAGGACCTCCTCCGTCGTAACGTCGAGGACGTCTTCCACGTGCGCCAGGCTGCCGCGCGCGGCCATGCCTTCCTGTTCGCCGGCGATCTGCTCGAGGAGCCGGCGCGGGCCCTCGCCCTCATCGAGCCTCGCTTTCGCGCCCACGGGTACACGCCGTTCCTCTCGCGGGAAGGGGGCATGACGTGGCTGCAGGCCCTGCCCGTCGCCGAGGTGACGGAGCGGTCGCGGCTCGGCCTGACCATCACGCTGTTCCTGCTCACCGTGCTCTCCACCGTGGCCGCGGGGGCGTTCTGGGCGGGCGCCGTGCCGTACCTCACGTTCGATCCATCGCGGGACCCCGTGCGGCTGCTCGCCGGGGTGCCGTTCGCGGCGACGCTCCTGGCCATTCTCGGCACCCACGAGTTCGGCCACTACTTCGTTGCGCGGGCGTACGGCGCCTCGGTCAGCCTGCCCTTCTTCATCCCGGTGCCGCCACCGGTGTTCCTCTTCGGCACCCTGGGCGCGGTCATCCGGATGCGCTCGCCGGTGCGGGACCGGAACGCGCTCCTCGACATCGCCGCCGCCGGCCCGATCGCCGGCATGCTGGTGGCGGTGCCCGCGGTCTGGCTCGGCCTCGCGTGGTCGCGCGTGGGCACGATCCCGTCGAGCGGCGCCATATCGTTCGGCGACTCCCTGCTCATGCGGCTGATGACGTGGGCCGTGTTCGGCCGCATCCCCGAGGGGATGGACGTTTTCATCCACCCGGTGGCCCTCGCGGGATGGGTGGGCTTCTTCGTGACCGCGCTCAACCTGTTTCCGCTCGGACAGCTCGACGGCGGCCGCATCGCCTACGCGCTCTTCGGTGCGCACCACCGGAAGGTCTCGCTGGGCACCTTCGTGGGGCTGATCGCGCTGGGCATGCTGAGCGGATCGCCGAACTGGTACGTGTTCGCGGGCATCGTGGTGCTCCTGATCGGCTTCCACCACACGCCGCCGCTGGACGACGTGACGCCGCTCACGCCCGGACGCTACGCGCTGGGCCTGGCCTGCCTGGTGATGCTGGTCCTGCTCATCCCCCCCGTGCCCCTCAGCTGATCAGAGGCGCGACGCGCTCCCTCCTTGCCTCGGCGGGCGCCCACCGCTAACATGGGCCGCCGTCGTCGCGCCCCTCGCGGCCGACCGGCGCCTCGCGGCCCGCGGCCGCTTCCGAACCTCGGATCGCACCCAGGAGGCCATGCCGTGCCCGATCGCGTCGATCCTCGCGGACTCGAAGCGCTGATCCGGAAGGGCGAGGTGGACACCGTGCTCACGGTGTTCCCGGACCATCTCGGCCGGCTCATGGGCAAGCGCGTCGTCGGACGCTACTTCCTCGACCACGTGCTCGAGGACGGCGTGCACGCCTGCATCTACCTGTTCACGGTGGACATGGAGATGGAGCCGCTCCCGGGCTTCACGCTCACGTCGTGGGAGCGCGGCTACGGTGACATGAAGGCGGTGCCCGACCTCGCGACGTGGCGGCTCGTGCCCTGGCTGCCGAAGACGGCCCTGGTCTTCTGCGACGTGTACACCGAGGAGGGCAACCCGATCGAGGAGGCGCCGCGGTGGGTGCTGCGGCGACAGGTGGAGCGGGCCGCCGCGCAGGGGCTCCTCGTGAAGACCGCCTCGGAGCTCGAGCTGTACCTCTTCCGCGAGTCGTTTGACGAGGCGCGCGCGAAGCGCTACCAGGGCCTGACGCCCGTCTCCGGGTACCTGGAGGACTACCACATCCTCCAGACCTCCAAGGAGGAGGGGCTCGTCCGCGCCATCAGAAACCACATGGAGGCGGCGCGGGTACCCGTCGAGTTCTCGAAGGGCGAGTGGGGAAAGGGGCAGGAGGAGATCAACCTTCGCTACGCCCCCGCCCTCGAGATGGCCGATCGCCACGTCCTCTACAAGCACGGGGCGAAGGAGATCGCGTGGCAGCAGGGGGCGTCGGTCACGTTCATGGCGAAGTACGACATGGGCGCGGCGGGCTCCTCGTGCCACATCCACTCCTCGGTGTGGGACCGGGCGGGGCGCAAGAGCCTCTTCGCCGCCCCCGGGCGGCAGGGCACGCCGCTCTTCCGCCAGTGGCTGGCCGGGCAGGTGGCGATGGCGCGCGAGCTCGCGCTCTTCTACGCGCCCACGATCAACTCCTACAAGCGGTATCAGGCGGGCTCGTTCGCGCCCACCCGCATCGCCGCGGGGTGGGACAACCGCACGTGCGGGTTCCGCCTCTGCGGCGAGGGGCCGAGCTTCCGGGTCGAGAACCGGATTCCCGGAGCCGACGCCAATCCGTACCTGGCGTTCGCCGCCACCATCGCTGCCGGGCTCCACGGCGTGGCGAAAGCGCTCGAGCCCCCCGCCCTCTACGAGGGCAACGCGTACGAGGACGCGGCGCTCGCCCAGGTGCCGAAGACGCTGCGCGAGGCCCTGGACGAGTTCGAGAAGTCGCGCGTGGCCAAGGACGCGTTCGGGCCGCGCGTGGTCGCCCACTACCTGCACCACGGCCGCCTCGAGCAGCAGGCGTTCGACCAGGCGGTCACCGACTGGGAACTGATTCGACACTTCGAGCGGATCTGACAGGGAGGGCCGGGTGGAGGCGATTCGGATGGTAGCAGCGGCTCGGCCTGCCTCCCGACTCCTGAGGCGACGCGGAGAACGACATGGGCAATCGACTCGCCGGGAAAGTGGCTCTCATCACGGGCGCGGGCGCGGGCATGGGCCGGGAGGCCGCGGTCCTCTTCGCGGAGGAAGGAGCCCGCATCGTCGTGTGCGACATCGACGGCGCGGCCGCCGAGGGCACGGTGGACCTCGTCCGGAAGGCGGGCGGGGAGGCGGTGGCGGTGGCGGGCGACGTGGCCGCGGAGGCCGACGTGAAGCGCATGGTGGAGGAAGGCGCGCGGCGCTTCGGCGCCCTCCACGTGCTCTACAACAACGCCGGCGTGCTGTGGAAGGACCGCGACCGCTCCGTCCTCGAGACGGACGGCGGCCAGTGGGATCGCGTGATGGCGATCAACCTGAAGTCGGTGTTCTGGGTGACCAAGCACGGCATCCCGCGGCTGCGGGAGGCCGGCGGGGGGTCCGTCGTCCTCGTGGGCTCGGTGTCCGCGCTCGCCGGCTTCACCCGGGCCCAGGACGCCTACACGGCGGCCAAGGGCGCCCTCATCTCGCTGAACAAGTCGCTCGCGATCCAGTTCGCGCGCGACGGAATCCGCTGCAACATCATCCATCCCGGCATCGTCGACACCCCGTTGCAGGCGCCGTACCTCACGGACGCGCTCCGCGCCGAGTTCAAGACGGGGATCCCGCTGGGCCGGATCGGCCAGCCGCGGGACATCGCCTACGCCGCGCTGTTCCTCGCCTCGGACGAGTCGTCGTTCATGACCGGCGCCGAGATGATCGTGGACGGCGGCTTCATGGCCCAGTAACGCCTCTCCCGCCGCGACGCCTAGAAGGCAGGCGGCTCAAAAGGGTCCAGATGCGAGGCGGCGCCCGATGGGCGCACGCGAGGCGTAGTCTCTCTACGTTGAGCGTGCGACCGAGGGCGCCAACGAAGCAGATGGGCCCTTTTCAGCCGCCTGCTACCGGCGGCGCCACCGCTGGGTGCGGCGCGTGAGCTGGCGGGCCAGCGCCCCGTGGACGAGGCGCGCGGCCACGTTCGTGTAGATGATCATCGTGGCCATGGCCGCGGCGGACGCGGTCTGCCCCGCGTCGTCCAGGTCGATGACCACGATCGACGCCAGCTCCGTGTTGGGCCCCCACAGGAAGACCACGCCGGACACCGTCGTCATCGCGTTCACGAAGAGGTAGATGCCCATGTCGAGGATGGCGGGCAGGCACACCGGCACCGTGACCCGGCCGAAGACCTTGTAGACGGGCTGGCGGAGGGAGGCGGACACCGTCTCGAACTCGCGGTCCATCTGCTTGAGCGCGGTGAGCGCGGTGAGGTGGGCGACCGTGTAGAAGTGCACGACGGTGTTGATGACGAGGATCGCCATCGTCCGGTAGAGCCCGCCGAGCGGGTTCCGCGGGTCGTTGAAGAAGAAGATGTAGGCGAGGCCGAGCACCATGCCGGGCACGGCCATCGGGAGCATGGCGAGGAACTGGAAGACGGCGCGGCCGGCCCGGAAGCCCCGACCCTTGTCCACGAGGTAGGCGCCCACGAAGACCACGGAGGTGCCGGCCACCGCGGTGAAGAAGGCCAGCTTGATCGAGTTCCGGTAGGCGTCCCAGCCGCCGATGCCCCGGCTGTCGAAGTCATAGTGGGCGAGGGTCAGCGAGAGGTTGTACGGGAAGAATTTGACGAGGGCGGCGAACTGGGAGACGGCCACGATCGACACCAGGTAGACGGCGATGGCCACGCAGCCCGCGAGCATGAGACGGTCGAAGCGCGGGCGCCCGCGGCGGCTCGAGGGGCACCGCGCGGGCGGACAGGAGCGCCACCTGGCGCCGCTGCGCCACCTGGTCCAGCATGAAGGCCAGCGCGGCGGGGATCAGGAGGATCACGCTCACCACCGCGCCCATCTCGAAGTTCTGCTGGCCGATGACCTGCTTGTACACGTCGGTGGCGAGCACGTTGTACTGGCCCCCGATGACCTTCGGCGCGCCGAAGTCCGTGATGACCATGGTGAAGACCACGAAGGTGGCGCTGAGCAGGCCGTAGCGCACCCCGGGGATCGTCACCGTGAAGAAGATCCGGCGCGGGCTCGCGCGGAGCGAGATCGCCGCCTCGTAGAGCCGCGCGTCGGCCAGCGACAGCGCGGTGACCAGGATGAGCAGGGCGTGGGGGAACGTGAAGAACACCTCGGCCATCACGATCCCGATGGGGCCGTAGATCTTGTGCCCGAAGAGCAGCCCCTTGATGAGGCCCTGGTTGCCGAACAGGTACACGAGGCCGATCCCGGGCAGCAGGGACGGCATCAGGATCGGGATGAGCGCGATGATCCTGAACAGGCCCTTGGCGGGCATGGTGCTCCGCGTGAGGGCGTAGGCGTAGAGGAAGGCGAGCGGCACCGTGATCACGGTGCTGATCACGGCCACGGTCAGGCTGTTGACGATCGACGTCGCGAGCGCGGGCGTGGAGAAGTACTGCACGTAGTTGGCGAGGCCGACCATGTCGCCCTTGGAATTCCGCAGGCTCTTGGCGAGCATCACCCAGAGCGGCAGCGCGAGGGCCACCACCAGGTACGCGCCGACCACGGCGAGGCCGGCCCGCATGAGCCACTCGTCGCGCCCGACCTGCGGGCGGACGCGCCGCGCGGGCCGCGCGGAGGCGGCGCCGTCAGTCACGACGGGCGTCGCGAGGGTAGACGCGCAGGTGCGCGGAAGGCAGCGCGATGGGCAGCGAGCGGCCCTCGGCCAGGTCGAGACGGCGGGCCGCCTCCGCGGCGATGTCCGCGCGCAGCGTGGCCTTGCCGAGCCCCTCGCCGATCAGGTCCACGCGGAAGAACGAGCCCAGGAAGACCACCGCGTCCACGCGCGCGGTGAACGGCGTTGTCCCCCCCGACGCCGACCAGCACGTCCTCGGGGCGGATGGCGAGCGTCACGTCCGCGCCGGGCGCCGTGTCCGCGGTGTCGACGACGAGGACGGCGTCGCCCACGCGCACCGCGCCCGGTCGCGCGACGGTGCCGGCCACGAAGTTCATCGACCCGATGAAGTCGGCCACGAAGGGCGACGCCGGGCTCCGGTAGATCTCGAGCGGCGCGCCCACCTGCTCGATCTCGCCCCGGTTCATGACCACGATGCGGTCGGCCATGGTGAGGGCCTCCTCCTGGTCGTGCGTCACCATGATCGTGGTCACGCCGAGCCGGCGCTGGATCTGCGCGATCTCGTGGCGCAGGTGCACGCGCACCTTGGCGTCCAGCGCGGAGAGCGGCTCGTCGAGGAGGAGCAGCCGGGGCGAGGGGGCGAGCGCCCGGGCCACCGCCACCCGCTGCTGCTGGCCGCCGGAGAGCTGGGACGGGTACTTCGGTCCCTGATCGGGGAGGCCGACGAGGTCGAGCAGCTCCTGGACGCGTCGCGCGACCTCGCCCCGCGGCAGGCGGCGGCTCTCGAGCCCGTAGGCCACGTTCTTCTCCGACGGTGAGGTTCGGGAACAGCGCGTAGGACTGGAAGACGATGCCGAAGTCGCGGCGCTCGGGTGGGAGAGCGGAGACGTCCCGTCCCGCCTGCTCGATCGTGCCGGACGTGTGCGGGTCGAGGCCGGCGATGGCCCGGAGCAGCGTGGTCTTGCCGCAGCCCGAAGGGCCGAGGAAGCAGACGAACTCGCCCTCGTAGACGTTGAGCGAGATCTCGCGGACGGCGGTGAAGGCGCCGAACCGCTTGGTGACGCGATCGAGCCGGAGATAGGGGGCCCGGGTCCCCGCCGGCGCCGAGCTGCCCGGGCCCCCCATGGCGCGAGCGCTCAGGCTACTTCTTGGGCTCCGACTTCACGTCGTACCGCTTCGACCACTCGTCGAGGATGCGCTTGCGGTGCTGGGCCGCCCACGCGAAGTCGTTCTTGGCCATCTTCTCGAGCATGTTGGCGGGCAGGAACTCGATGGGCTTGGACATCGCGGTGATCGCCACCACCGCGTAGCCCTCGTTGTAGAGCTTCATCGCCTTCTCGCTCACCGACCAGTCGACGAGCGTCCGCGCGACGTCGAGGTTCTTGGTGCCCTTGACGATGGCCGTCGTCTCCATGTCCCAGCCGGACTTCTCCTCGGGGAAGATGATGTCGATCGGCGCGCCCTGCTTCTTGAGCCGCGCGGCGCGGAACTCGAAGGACACGCCGACGGCGAACTCGCCCGGCGCGGCCATCGCGCACGGCTTGGATCCGGAATGGGTGTAGACGGCCACGTTCTGGTGCAGCGCGTCCATGTACTTCCACCCCTCGGGCTCCCCGAAGATCTGCAGCCAGCTCGACACGTCGAGGAAGCCGGTGCCGGACGACGCGGGGTTCGGCATCACCACCTGGCCCCGGTACACGGGCTTGGCGAGGTCCTTCCACGAGGCTGGCGCGGGCAGGTTCCGCTTCTTGGCCTCGACGGTGTTGAAGCAGATCGCGGCCACCCACGCGTCCATGCCGACCCACGCGGGGGGATTCGCCTTGTCGCGGAACTGCGCGTCGAGCTTCTCGAGGCCCTTGGGCGCGTAGGGGAGGAGGAGCCCTTCCGCGTTCAGCACCATGAGGCTCGTTGCGGCCAGGCCCCACACCACGTCGGCCTGCGGGTTGGCCTTCTCCGCCAGGAGCTTGGCGGTGACCACGCCCGTGGAGTCGCGCACCCACTTGATCTGGATGTTGGGGTGGTCCTCGTTGAAGCGCGCCGCGTACTTCTTGAGGTCGTCCGCCTCCACCGCCGTGTACACGGTGAGCGCCGACTGCGCCGTCGCCGGCGCCGGCACGAGCGCCCCCACCGCCGAGGCGAGCAGGAACAGGGCGAGCACCGGGCCGAGCGTCGTCCGCGTGGGGTTCGTCATCGTGTCTCCTTGGGCGTTGACCGGAGGGATGCCGGGCCGGGGTCCCGCGGGCGGGAGCGCGGCCCCGGCCGCCCCGGCACGGGCGCCATTCTAGCCCAGCGTCCTGCGCAACGACAGCCGCCGGTCGCGCCACCCGATCAATTGGCCGGAAGTCCTAGTCAAGTTGCACCAGCCCCACGCGAGTCTACGCTTCCCTTTGGGGGTGAATTAGTGCCAGGATGGTCTCTGCGTCGACCTCGCTCGTGGGGCGTTGAGCGGGACGGAACGTGAGCTACTCCGAGCCAAAGTCTTGAGGAGGTGCATCCATGAAGCGGTGTCTGGTGTTCCTCGTTTCTGTCGTGCTCCTCGCTGCGGCCTGCAAAGCGGCTGAGCCTCCGTCGGCCGGCTGGAAGTTCTACGGCCCACCGGGCCCGCCCGGTCCCGCCGGACCTCCCGGTCCTCCTGGCCCAGCCGGACCGGCTGCCGTGGCCGGAGCTCCTGGTCCTGCCGGACCTCCCGGCCCCGCTGGACCTCCCGGTTCCGCCGGAATGGCTGGCGCTCCTGGTGCCGCCGGTCAGGCTGCGGGCTGGCAGTCGTTCCGGGACATCCTCTTCGACTTCGACAAGTCGAACGTCCGGGCGAGCGAGACCGAGAAGATCAAGGCGGTGGCGGACTTCGCGAAGGAGAACGCCGGCTTCCAGATTGGCCTCGACGGCTACGCGGATCCGCGGGGCACCCCCGGCTATAACCAGAAGCTGAGCGACCGGCGCGTCAAGGCAGTACAGGACGCGCTGGCGGCGGCGGGTTTGTCGGGGAACCGCGTCCGCACCGGTGCGTTCGGCGAGCAGAACCGCAACTGCGGCGAGTCGACGGAGGACTGCTACCAGAAGAACCGCCGGGTGGAAGTGTTCGTCCGGCCGGGCGGCTAGCAGGGACGAAGGGAGATCAAGACGATGACGACACAAGTGTTGAAGGGCGTGGCTGCCGCCGCGCTCGTCTTCGCGGTCGCGGGCTGCGGCTCGACACGGATCGGCTGGTCGGGTCCGCCCCTCTGGTCATTCATGGATGGCTACATCGATGATGCGTCCCAGGTCTTCCCGTGCACCTCGCGGCCCAAGTGGATCCAGACGCCACTCACGGCCGGCCCGGCTGGCCCTCCGGGACCTCCTGGACCGGCCGCCGCGCCCGGGCCGGCCGGTCCTCCAGGCCCGCCTGGCCCCCCTGGCCCTCCCGGCCCTGCTGGCCCTGCGGGACCGCCTGGTACGGGCGGCAGGCCTGGCGCGTCGCTTGACATCGTGCACTTCGAGGTTCGGACGGCGCAACTCCGGTCGAACTGCGCCGACAAGATCGAGAAGATCGCCGAGTGGCTGCGCGACCATCCGACGGTTGCGGTGGAGCTGGCCGGATACCTCGACCAGGTCGAGGCGCCGGTGACGAGCGCTGCGCTGCAGGAGCAGCGCGCCGTCGTTGTCCGCGACGCCCTGGTCAAGGCGGGAGTGGAGCCAGCGCGCATCCGGACCGTGTCCGCCAGCGACAACGCGCTGAAATGTGTGAAGAGCACGGACGAGTCGTGCCGGCAGTGGAATCGTCGAGTCGAGGTGATGATCGCAGAGCCCTCGCTGAACTGACACCGCTGTGAGGGAGTCGCGGGGGGCGTGAGCGCGAGCTCGCGCCCCCCGTGGCGTCTCAGCCCCCCTGAGCGGGGGCGCGGAGGAGGCGCACGAGCTCCTCCGGCGGAATGCGCTGGTGGGACGAGCGGCTCTCGCGATCGCCTGACCGCGGGCGCTCGGGCCCGCGCGGCCGTCACGCGCTGCGGAGCCGTCACGAGCGCGCGATGGCGTCGAGGTACCACTCGGTGTAGCGGATCACGTTGTACTCGCGCCGGGTCGAGTACGGGCCCGGCGTGAAGGCGGAGGAGGCGACGCCCGCCTGGTTCCGCTCGCACAGGTCCCAGTCCTGCTCGCTCGTGAGCTCCCAGAACGGCAGCAGCGTGTCCAGCCGGTAGTCGGTGCCCTCCACGGCGTCCTCGTGGACCAGCCACTGCACCTGGATCCGGGTGGCGCCCACCCCGGCGGGGGCGAGCCGGGTCGACACCGAGTGATCGCTCGACGAGTGGTTCCAGAAGTTCGGCATCGTGCGCATGCGGAGCGTGCCCACGTCGCGGCCGGGATAGGTCCCCATCACCGGAGCCACCGGCTGGCCCTCCATGGACTCGCTCACCCAGCCCCGCACGAGCGGCGTGCGGTTGATCGACCACCAGCAATCGGTCGACGGGAAGCGCACCATTCCCGCCTCTCGGTAGTCGATGGAGAGGCCGTGGCCGGCGAGGCGCGCCGATGCCTCGGCGGCGAGGGACTCGATCTCCGCGCGCAGGCGAGCGATCGTCGATGGCCGCGTTGTCGAAGTTCGCCTTGACGTACTGCGGATGGTTCACGTCGCAGTGCCAGCACTCGCGGTTGTTCTCCCACACGAGCTTCCAGTTGGCGCGGACGATGTAGTCCCGCACCGCCGCCACCTTCGCCCGCTCCAGCCCCTGCGGGCGGAGCATCGGCTCGAGGTCGCGCACGGCGGCGTCGAAGGGCGGGGGGTCGTCGGCGAGGGACACGAAGACCAGCCCGGCCACCTCCCGCACGTGCGCGGCGTGCAGGCCGAACTCCTTCCGGTCGAGCCCGTCCTCGGTGTCCATGCCGCCGCACGCCACCAGCGCCCCATCGCGGGCGTAGGCCCACTGGTGGTACGGGCACACGAAGAGCCGCACGTGGCCCGCCGGGCCGGCGACGAGACGCATCCCGCGGTGCCGGCACGTGTTGTGGTGCGCGCGGAGCCCTCCGTCGTCGGCGCGGACCACGACGACGGAGTCCGTGTCGAACGTCGAACACGAGGTAGTCCCCGGGCCGCTTCACCTGGCAGGAGTGGCCGGCGAAGAGCCAGCCGCGGCGCCAGATACGCTCGAGGTCGAGCGCGTAGATGGCGGGCTCGGTCGAGAACTCGCGCGCGAGGGTGAAGCCCGGGCGGTGCGCGGCGAGGAGACGCTCGAGGAGGGCTGGTCCGGGCCTGGCCGCGCGGCATCCGTCGCTCATCGCCCCGATGATAGCCCAACCGCCGTGGCGCCCCGGCGCCGCGCCTCCCTTGTCACGGCATCGCCCCTCGCCGGCGCCGTCACACGCGCCGGAGCTGGCTGCTATGATCGCGCGAAACTCGAACCGGCCCGCGGGCGTCCGGCCCGCGGACGTGCCGAGCCAGGAGGGCACGATGCTCGCATCCGGCATGCTGTTCGCGGTTCTCGCGGGGATGTCGGCCGCCGCGTGGACCGTGTGCTTGAAGCTCGGCGCCACGAAGGTCAACGTGGCGCTGGGGGCGATGACCGTCACCGCCGTCGCCTTCGTCGTGAACTCCATCGTCCTGCTGACGATGCGGGCGCGAGGCCAGGAGATCGTGGTGCGGCCGGAGGCGCTCTGGCTGCTCGTCGTGGCGGGGGTGGCCGCCGCGGGGGTCGACATCTTCGCGCTCACCGCCTACGAGCGCGGCCTCCGCGTGTCGTCCTCGCTCGTGATCGGGGCCACGTCGACGGCGCTGGTGCTGCTCGTGGGCGTGATCGCCTTCCAGGATCCGCTGACGCCCGCGCGGGTCGCCGGGATCGGGCTGATCGCGGCGGGCGTCTTCCTGCTGCAGGCGCAGGGCGGCTGAGGCGGATCATCCATGAACGGGTTCACCGGACGCGTACGCTGTTCACGGTCCGCCTGCGTCCGCGGATGATGCGGGCCAGGGGTCAGGCGCGGATGCGCGCCCCCGGCGGATCGTGGAGGACGTCGGGCGCCACCTCGGCGGCGAGGCGCGCGCCGAACACCTCCACCGCGAGCGCGGTGCCACGGCGGGCGAGGCCGGGGGGCAGGTAGACGAGGCCGATGTTCCGTCCGATCGTGTAGCCCCATCCGCCGCTGCGGAGCCGTCCCACCAGCTCCCCGCCCGCGTACACCGCCTCGCCCCCGTAGAGCACGGTCTCGCTCCCGCCCTCGCCGAGCGTGATCGTGCAGAGCCGGCGCGAGAGGCCCCGGGCCCGGGCCTCGACGAGGGCCGCGCGGCCGATGAACTCGCCCTTGTCGAGCTTCACGCAGAAGCCGAGCCCGGCCTCGTAGGGGTTCTCGGCCGGCGTGATGTCCGAGCTCCAGTAGCGGTAGCCCTTCTCGAGCCGAAGGGAGTCGAGAGCCTTGTACCCCACGGGGCGCGCGCCGACGGCGCGCCCGGCCTCGAGGAGCCTCGTCCAGGCGGCGAGCGCGTCGCCGGGCGCCAGGTAGATCTCCCAGCCCAGCTCGCCGACGTAGGTCACGCGCTGGGCCCACGCGGCGGCGCCCGCGAGGTCGATGGGCCGGCCGCTCATGTAGGGCAGGCCCGCGTTCGAGAGGTCGCTCGCGGACACCGCGCCCAGGACCCGGCGGGCCTCCGGCCCCCAGAGCCCGATCACCGCCCACTCGTCCGTCACCTCGCGCACGGCGACCGAGCCGTCGGAAGGCAGGTGCATGCGCATCCAGCCGAGATCGCTCGGCACGAACGCGCTCCCCGTCACCACGCGGAACCGGTCGGGGGCGAGGCGGGTGACGGTGAGATCGCTCTCGATGCCGCCCCGGGCGTTCAGGAGCTGCGTGTAGACGACGCTGCCGGGCGGACGGTCCACGTCGTTGTCGGCGAGCCGCTGGAGGAAGGCCGCCGCGCCCGGGCCGGTGACCTCGATCTTGCCGAACAACGTCATGTCGATGAGCCCGGCGCGCTCGCGGACGGCGGCGTGCTCGGCCCCGACCGCCTCGAAGAACGCGGGCCGCCGCCAGCCCCACCGCCGCTGGTCCGCGCCGAGGCGCCGGCCCGCCGTGCCCGGCTCGAAGTAGCTCGCGCGCTCCCAGCCGTTCTTCTCGCCGAAGGCGGCGCCGAGCCCGGCGAGGGCGCCGTCCAGCGGAGACAGGCGCCGGCCTCGCGCCCACTCGTTCTCGTCGTGCGGATAGCGCAGCGTGTAGTAGTACTTGTACGACTCGCGAGCCCGCTCCGCGGCGTACGCGGGGTCGTCGTACGTCGGCCCGAAGCGCCGCACGTTCATCTCCGTCACGTCGTAGGGCGGCTCGCCGTCGACCAGCCAGGTGGCCACGATGTCGCCGATGGCGCCGCCCGCGCCGAACCCGGTGTGCGACAGCCCCGCCGCCACCCAGAAGCCGGGGACGCCGGGTAGGGGGCCGAGCAGCGGCCGGCTGTCCGGCGTGATGCCCTCGGGGCCGTTCACCAGGTGCGCGGCCTCGGCTTGGGCGAGCACGGGCACGCGGCGGATCGCGCCGTCCAGGATCGGCTGGAACAGCTCCCAGTCCGGCGGCAGGAGCCGCTGCGTGAAGTCCCAGGGGACGCCGTCGACGGCCCACGCGACCGGGCTCTGCTCGAACCCGCCGATGAGGAAGCCGCCCACCTCCTCCCGCATGTACACGAGGTTCTCCGGGTCGCGCAGGCACGGCGTGTCGCGCGGCAGCTCGTGACCGGGGATCGGCTTGGTGGCCAGGTGCTGGTGGACGAGCGGGATGATGGGCAGCCGCGCGCCGACCATGGCCGCGAGCTGGGGGGCCCACATGCCGGCGGCGTTGATCACGATCGGCGTGGCGATGCGTCCCTCGCCGGTCACCACGCCGCTGACCGCGCCGCGAGCGTCGCGGTCGATTCCCGTCACCCGCACGCCGGTGTGGACGGAGACCCCGAGGCGGCGCGCGCGCGCCGCCAGCTCCATGGTCGCGCCGCTCGGGTCGATGTAGCCGTCGCCGGGCAGCGACATCGCGCCGTGCAGGCCCTCGGCGGACATGAGCGGAAAGAGGCGGAGCGCCTCGGCGGGCGACACCGTGCCCACGTCGAGGCCGATAGCCCGCGCCATGCCGACCTGGCGCTCGAGGAACCGGAGCTGGTCGGCGCTCGAGGCCACCCGCAGGCTTCCCACCTCGTGCCAGTGCCGGGGGGCGTCGGGCGCCGCGGCGAGGCGACGGTAGAGGGCGATGCTGTACTGCCGCATGCGCATGATGGTGGGCGACGTGTGGAAGTGGGTGACCATGCCCGCGGCGTGCCACGTGGTCCCGCTGGTGAGCTCGCCCTTGTCGAGCAGGGCCACGTCGGTCCATCCGCGCTGGGCCAGGTGGTACGCGATGCTGCACCCCGCGATGCCGCCGCCGACGATCACCACGCGCGCGTGGGAGGGAAGCGCCACGGCCGTAGAGTATGGCACACTGTGGCGGCCGCTCGCGGGACGTGAGGCGGCAGGAGAGGGCGAATGGAGTCACCGGCCGTGGACGTCCGTCACTATCGTGGCCGCTTCTTCACGGTCCTCCAGCAGACGGAGCGCAGCCAGACCGCCGTCATGACCGTGGAGCCCGGCGCCGACGGCGGGCCCGAGGAGACGCACGCCGGCGACCAGGTCGTGTACGTGATCGAGGGCGACGCCGTGCTCCGCATCGCCGGCGCCGAGCACCGCGCGGGCCCGGGGACGTGCGTGATGATCCCCGCGGGCACCCGTCACCACGTCAAGAACGCCGGCGCGAGCCCGCTGTTCTTCCTGAGCGTGTACTCGCCGCCCGCGTACTGATGGCGACCGGCCCGATCGCCCTCGTCACCGGCGCCGCCCGCGGCATCGGCCTCGCCATCGCCTCCCGCCTCGCCGCCGACGGGGCGCGCGTGGCGCTCCTCGACGTGGACGCCGCCGTGGAGGCCGCGGCCGCGCAGGTGCGCGGGGAGACGATGGCCATCGCCGCCGACGTGACCCGCGGCGCCGACGTCGAGCGCGCGGTGTCCCAGGTCGTGGCGCGCTGGGGCCGCCTCAACGTCCTCGTGAACAACGCGGGCATCACCGGCCGGTCCTTCCCGATCTGGGAGCTGGAGGAGGACGACTGGCGCCGCGTGATCGAGGCGGACCTGACCAGCGTCTTCCTCTGCTGCCGCGCCGCGGTGAAGGTGATGCTCGCCCAGGGCGCGGGCCGCATCGTCAACATCGCGTCGATCGCCGGCAAGGAGGGCAACCCCACGCTCGTGCCGTACTCGTCGGCGAAGGCCGGCGTCATCGGGCTCACGAAGGCGCTGGCCAAGGAGGTGGCGACGCGCGGGATCCTGGTCAACGCGGTGGCGCCCGCCGTCATCGCCACGGATCTCCTGAAGCAGATGGAGCCGTCCACCGTCGACCTCCTGGTCTCGAAGATCCCCATGGGCCGCGTGGGGACGCCCGAGGAGGTGGCCGCCCTCGTCGCCTGGCTCGCCTCCGACGAGTGCTCATTCAGCACCGGCGCCGTCTACGACCTGTCCGGCGGCCGCGCCACCTACTAGCCCGCAGCCGAGGACGCCATGCGCATCGACCTGCACACGCACATCGTGCCCGACCAGTGGGAGGACTGGGCCTCGCGCTACGGGGGCGGTCAGTGGCCCCGCCTCGTGCCCCAGGAGGGTTGCCGGGCCAACATCATGACCGGCGACAAGTTCTTCCGCGCCGTGGACGACCGGTCGTGGAGCCCGGAGCGGCGCATCGAGGACATGGACCGGCTCGGCATCGACCGCCAGGCCCTGTCGCCGCCGCCCGTGATGTTCTGCTACTGGTCGCAGGCCCGCGCGGGTCAGGCGTTCTGCCGCATGCAGAACGAGTACGTGGCCTCCGTGGTGGCGCGGCATCCGACGCGGTTCGTCGGCATGGCCACGGTGCCTCTCCAGGATCCTGCCCTCGCCATCGAGGAGCTGCGGGCGGCGCGCGAGCGCCTCGGCCTTCGCGCGGTGGAGATCGGCACGTGCCCGGCGGGCCGCGACTTCGACGACCCGCTGCTCTTCCCGTTCTTCGAGGCGTGCCGGGACCTCGGCATGGCCGTGTTCGTCCATCCCGCCGTGCCGCTGGCCGGCCAGGAGCGGCTCACGCAGTACTACTTCCCGCTCATCGTGGGCAATCCGCTCGAGACCGCGCTCGCGATCTCCAAGCTGATCTACGGCGCGGTCATGGAGCGCCTGCCCGACCTGCGCATCTGCTTCGCCCACGGCGGCGGCGCGTTCCCGTTCACGCTCGGCCGCCTCGACTACGGCTGGTCGGTCCGGCCGGAGGGGCCGGCGTCGATCCCGAAGCCCCCGCGCGAGTATGCGCGCCGGCTCTTCTTCGACTCGCTGTCCCACGGGCCCGGGAATCTGAAGTTCATCGTCTCCGAGTTCGGCGCCGACCGCGTGATGATGGGCAGCGACTACCCGTTCGACATGGGCGCGCCCGATCCCGTCGCCTTCGTCGGCGAGGCGGGACTGGACGCGGACGCGCGGGCCGCCATCGAGGGCGGCACCGCCGAGCGTTTTCTGGCCAGTGAGCCCCGCGCATCAGACTAATGCCGAGCGGTGGGACTGTAGAGGCCCGTCGCGGTTAGCGTATTCTGCGAGAGTTGCCAGCTGACCGGTTCTTCGCGAAAGGAGCATCGCATGCGCCTGGGCCGTCTCGTCCTCGCCGTCGCCCTCGTCCTCGGAGGCGCCGCCGCCGCGCTCGCGCAGGAGGCGTACCCGTCGCGCGCGGTCACCATCGTGGCGCCGTTTCCCCCGGCGGCGTGGCCGATCTGACGGCGCGGCCCGTCGCCGCCTCGCTCGAGCGGCACTTCAAGCAGCCGGTGGTCGTGGTCAACAAGACGGGGGCGGCGGGGGCGGTCGGCATGCAGTTCGTGGCCACGAGCAAGCCCGACGGCTACACGCTCTTGCTCGCGCTGTCGAGCATCTCGATCATCCCGGAGGCCGACAAGCTCTTCGGACGGCAGCCCGCGTACACCGTCGATCAGCTCGTGCCGATCGCGCTGGTCTCCGCCGATCCCACCGTGCTCGTCGTCCGGGCGGAGAGCCCCTGGAAGACCGCGAAGGAGTTCATCGACGACGCGCGGAAGCGTCCGAACGAGATCTCCTACAGCTCCTCCGGGATCTACGGCACGCTCCACATGGCGATGGAGCTCCTGTCGCACGCCGCGAACGTCAAGCTCCGCCACGTGCCGCATGCGGGCGCCGCGCCCGCGCTCACCGCCATCCTGGGCGGCCACGTCGACGCGCTCGCCTCCGGCCCCGCGGTGGTGCTGCCGCACGTCAAGTCCGGGAAGCTCCGCGCGCTCGCCGGCTGGGGCGACAAGCGCGTCGCCGCGCTGCCCGACGTGCCCACGTTCAAGGAGCTCGGCTATCCCGACGCCGAGTTCTACATCTGGGCCGGCCTCTTCGCGCCGCGCGGCACCCCGGAGCCGGTGCTGGCGAAGCTCCGCGACGGGATGCGCGTGGCCGTTGCCGATCCCGAGTTCAAGGGCGCGATGGACAAGCTCCAGACGCCCGTCACGTTCAAGCAGGGCGCGGAGTTCCAGGCCTTCTTCGACGCTGACGCCCGCCGCCTCGCCGACGGCGTCCGCAAGGTCGGGAAGGTGGAGGAGAAAACGGTAGACGGCGAGCCGAGCCGTAGGCGAGGCGAGCGCACATGAAAATGCCGTGGAGCCGACCGCGGCCCGCCGGAGGCGCGAGGCGACGTCTGAACCGAGGAGGAGTGTGCCCGGAGGCCCGACCCCACAACCGATGGTAGGCGCGCCACACATGCGCTAAGATCTCCGCGAAATGAGCCACGAGCCCGAGCGCGCCTACGCGTACGATGCGGCTGTCGCCGACCGGATCAAGGAGCGCATTCTTCAGTCGCTGGGTGAGCGAGTCATGCTCACCTGGGTGGGCAAGTACGGGCTCTCCCAGAGGGATCCGCGACGGGATCCTCAAGGACGTGTCGGGGAACATCCAAGCCTTCGACTTCGCGGGCCGGACCGATGCCTACGTCGCGCATGTCATCGAGGACTTCTTCCACGACCACGGCGACACGCGCCTGCCCGACGGCGCGCCGCCGGCTCGCCATCTACTTCCCGCAGATGGACGACCTCGAGGCCGCTCGACCCGCGATCGACGCGGCCCTGGTGAGGGTGGGGCAGAACCCCACTGTGTGCCTGCGCAACACGTCCGAGTCGCCGAAGGAAGAGGTGGACGCCTTCAACCGACTGAACGACCCGCTGAGCCCCCACCGGGTCATCCTGCTCGTCAACAAGGGCACGGAGGGCTGGAACTGCCCGAGCCTCTTCGCGTGCGCGCTCGCCCGGAAGCCTCCGCAGCAGCAACAACTTCGTGCTGCAGGCGGCCACGCGCTGCCTGCGCCAGGTGCCGGGCAACGCGCGCAAGGCGCGCATCTACCTGTCCCAGGAGAATCGCGCCGTGCTGGATCGCCAGCTCCACGAGACCTATGGCGAGACGATCGCTGACTTGGACCGGAGCGTGCGCGAGCTGCGGTCCGCCCGGCTGGTGCTCCGGAAGGTGCAGCCTGCCGCCCGTCACGCTGACGAGGCTCGTCAGGACGGTCGAGCCCGCCGTGGGGGTCCGACGCTCCGCTGAGGCTGGAGCGCGTGGCCGGGTCCGGCGCGCCGGCACTGGGGATGGCCGTGCTCGACATCGTGGAGCACCCGGGGCGGCGCGCGCTGCTCCGGCAGGTCGGCGAGACCGTCACCATCGAGACGGAGGAGGCGACCGTCGGGCGCTACGAGGCGGCCGTGGCCCTGGCTGCGGGCGGCCACGCGGACCTCTGGGCCGTCTACGACGAGCTGGGTCGCCTCTACCCGGTGAAGACGTGCCGCAGACGGACCTGTCCGGCGCTCGCCTCTCAGATCGCGGAGCAGGCGCGCCGCTACAGGGTGCGAGAAGAGGAGAGTCGAGTGGGCGCTGGCCCTCGTGCGGCCCGAGGGCTTCACCAGGGGCAGGGACGCGAGCAGGCGCCGACGTGTACACAGCCGAGATCGCCTATCCGAAAGACCGGGAGCACCTGTTGCTCCGTCGCGCCGGCGTGGGCGAGAACCCCGGGGACTTCGGCTTCCACTACGATTCCGTACAACTTCGACTCCGTGCCGGAGCGCGACTTCTTCGAGATGGTCCTCCGAGCCTGAACGAGGACCGCGGAGGACGTTGAGGACGACGGAGTGGAAGGGGAGGGGCGTTCGCCCGAGCCGGCGCAGCTCTCGTTCGCGGTGTATCGCGTCAACGACTACGACCTGGCGATCCAGCACCTCGAAGCCGTGGAGCTCGCCTGCGAGCACATCGGGGTGACGCGCACGCGCAGCGACCAGTACTTCGACGGCACGCTCGGCAGGAAGCTGGTGAAGATCGTGCCCTTCAACCATCCGCTGACGCTCCTGGACCTGGAGGAGGTCAAGCGGGAGCTGGGGGCACGGCCGGGCGAGGACCGGGGGGTCGTGATGGTGTGCCTCGGCAAGGAGCCGGCCGCGGACGGCTGGATCGAGGACTGGAACCGGCTCCGTCGTGGCAAGGACGCGGTGAACCGCATCGAGGCGATCGAGCTGCGCACCGATCCGAAGTACGGCAAGCTCTTCCAGCACCAGCCGGCGCGCGCGCGGGTCAAGGTCGCCCGCAAGGGCGGCGCCCTCAGCGTGGAGATCCAGGACTTCATCTCGCCCAGCGTCATCGAGCGCCTCCAGGGCGACGCCGGGCTCCTCCAGCCGAAGGTCGACGACTGGCGGGCGATGGTGGACTGCGTGCTCATCGACCCGGACTACGACGGCAAAGTCTTCCGCGTCGCGCTCTCCGACGTGCCCGAGCGGAAGTCCGATCTCGTCTCGGGCCGATACGAGCTGCCCGTAGAGCCTGGGCCTCGGACGGTGGCGGTGAAGCTCGTCGACATGCTCGGCGAAGAGGTCTTGACGACGCACAGGCTGGAATGACGGAGACTGAGCCCATGACTCGACGAAGCCGCTGGGAAGACGTGCGCCGCCGGATCGGCCGGGATGTTCCCGTGGAACCCGACGAACCCTGGGACGACGACGAGGCCGAATGGGACGACGCCGTCAACGCATTCGCGCTTCCGCCTGCGCCAGGCCGAAGCCTGCCGGGACCCTCGATGACGTGGCGAGAGCGCCTCAGCAGCGTCGACGCGGCGATGCAGGCGCCCGCGGACGTCCCGGGGCGAGCGTGGCCGCCCGGCCGCGAGATCCTGTACGTGATCGACGGCCCGGGAAGCGCGGCGGCGGGCGGGGTGATCCTCTCCACGGTGTATCGCGAGCGCCGGAAGGACGGAAGCTGGACGCGCCCCAAGCCCGCGAGCGTCGACGGGCAGCGGGCGCAGGTCCTGCCCGACCCCGCCGATCGGCGCATCTTCGGTCTTCTGCAAGGCGCGGCCAGCCCTTACGGCTCGCCGTCCGCCTACCTCCCCTATGCAACGGGGGCGGGCCGGTACGTTCTGTCGCCCGGGACCTTGGACACGCTCGTCCCCCTCGTCTGCGCCACCGGCCGGGGACGCGTCCAGACGGCGCCCCACCAGGAGGACTGGCCCGTCCTCCGGTGGGAGGACGCCGAGCCGTGGGTCTTCTGGATCGACGTGGCGGACGTCCCGGGAGCGGCCGCTTACGTGGTCACCGGTTCGCTGCGGCGTGGGGACGATCGCATGGACCTGAGCGAGCCGGTCCTGGTCGCGGCCGGCGGCATCGTGCTGGTCGGCGACCAGGCGGCTCGACTGGATGACGGCGGCGCCTTTCCGTGGATCGCGCATCTGCGGCAGCTCGGCCCGATCCGCGTGCCGCGGCGCCAGGGCGGGGAGTTGCTCGGGCGTCTCGTGCAGCTCGCGCACGTTCAGCGCATCGAGCTGCCGGAGGCGCTGCGCTTCGACGAGGTCGCCGTCGCTCCGCGGGTGCGCCTGGCCATCCGCCCCGGGCCGCGCGAATGGGGTCCGACGCGGCTCCTGGGCGAGCTGTCCTTCGAGTACGCGGGATCGATCGCCCCGCATCGCAGCCCGGGTGGGCCGTGCTCGATGAGAGTGGCCGGCGTCTGTTGCGACGGGATGAGGGTGCGGAGCAGACCGCGAGCCGTCGCCTCGGAAGCCTCGGCTTCAAGTCCCGGAGCTTCTGGGGCCGCGAGGGCTACCAGAAGGCGCTCGACCTGCCACCGCGGAGTCTTCCGCGGGCCGTCGCGCAGCTCGTCCGCGAGGGCTGGCACGTGGAGGCCGAGGGCAAGCTCTACCGGCAGCCGGGCGCGGTCAGCATCGAGGTCACCTCGGGCGTGGACTGGTTCGAGCTGCACGGGTCGATCGCGTTCGGCGACACGGTGGCGCGGCTGCCCGAGCTGCTCGCGTCGCTCAGGAGAGGCGAGGGCACCGTGCTCCTCGGCGACGGAACCTACGGCGTCCTGCCCGAGGCGTGGCTCAGGCGATACGGTATGCTCGCCGGCCTCGGCGCCGCGGCCGGGGATCACGTGCGCTTCGGGCGGAGCCAGGTGGGCTTGCTCGACGCCCTGCTGTCGGCCCTGCCCGAGGCGAGCTGCGACGCCACGCTCGCGCGGGCCCGCGAGGAGCTGCGGCGCTTCGAGCGGATCGAGCCGAGCGATCCGCCGGGCGCATTTGCCGGCCGGTTGCGCGAGTACCAGCGGGACGGTCTCGGGTGGCTCCACTTCCTCCGCCGGTTCGGGTTCGGCGGGTGCCTCGCCGACGACATGGGGCTCGGCAAGACGGTGCAGGTGCTCGCCCTGCTCGAGGCGCGCCGGGAGGAGCGGGAGCGCGACGGAGGAGGGGCGGCGGCCGTCGCTCGTGGTGGTCCCCAAGTCTCTGGTGTTCAACTGGAAGCAGGAAGCGGCCCGGTTCACCCCGAAGCTGACCCTGCTCGACCACACCGGGGCCGGCCGCGCCCAACCGGGCGAGCACTTCGAGGACCACGACCTCGTGGTCACGACCTACGGGACGCTTCGCCGGGACGCGCTCGCCTTCAAGGACCGGCGCTTCGACTACGTCATCCTCGACGAGGCGCAGGCCATCAAGAACGCGGGGACGGAGTCGGCCAAGGCGGCGCGGCTCCTCGCCGCCGACCACCGGCTGGCGCTGAGCGGGACGCCCGTGCAGAACCACCTGGGCGAGCTGTGGAGCCTGTTCGAGTTCCTGAACCCGGGAATGCTGGGCTCCGCCGCGGCGTTCGGGCCGAGCGCGACCCGCGCGGCCGACGAGGACGCCCGCGGGCTCCTCGCCCGCGCGGTGCGACCTTTCGTCCTGCGCCGCACCAAGGAGCAGGTGGCGCGTGACCTTCCCGCCCGTACGGAGCAGACGATCCTGTGCGAGATGGACCCGGCGCAGCGCCGCCTCTACGACGAGCTGCGGGACCACTACCGGGCGTCGCTGCTCGGCCGCATCGCGCGGGACGGGCTGGGGCGGGCGAAGATCCAGATCCTGGAGGCGTTGCTGCGGCTGCGTCAGGCTGCGCTGCACCCGGGCCTGCTGGACCGCGCCCGCCGCGGCGAGTCCAGCGCCAAGCTCGACGCGCTCCTGCCCCAGCTCGCCGAGGTGCGGGAGGAGGGGCACAAGGCCCTGGTCTTCTCCCAGTTCACGAGCCTGCTCGACATCGTGCGGGCCCGGCTGGACGTGGCGGGCGTCCGCTACGAGTACCTGGACGGCAAGACGCGGGATCGCGCGGCGCGGGTTGAGCGCTTCCAGGGCGATCCGGAATGCCTGCTCTTTCTCGTGAGCCTCAAGGCGGGCGGGCTCGGGCTCAACCTGACCGCGGCGGAGTACGTGTTCCTGCTCGACCCGTGGTGGAATCCGGCGGTCGAGGCGCAGGCGATCGACCGGACGCACCGGATCGGCCAGACCCGCCCCGTGTTCGCGTACCGCCTCATCGCCCGGGACACCGTGGAAGAGAAGATCCTCGAGCTGCAACAGACCAAGCGCGCCCTCGCGGAATCGATCATCGCGGCGGACGACGGCCTGATCCGGACGCTGTCACGGGAGGACCTCGAGCTGCTGCTCTCCTGACCCTCCCGGGACGAGGACGCGAGAGACGGAAGCCCTCAGATGCGGATGCCCAACCGGAGGGCGGCGGCGAGGAGCGCCACCTTCGAGACCGACTCGGTAATCCGGTCGTCCAGCGCCATCAGGACCGCCTCCCGGAAGGGCACGATGCGACGCTCGAAGAACTCGTCGTCGTCCGCGGGGAGGGGGTCGGCGGCGAGGTCCTCAGCCAGATAGCAGAACGCCTCCTCGTCCAGATACGCGTTCGACGGATGGAACCGCGTCAGAAACGTGAGCCTCCCGGCGCGGTACCCGCCCTCTTCGCGGAGCTCGCGCTGCGCCGCCGCCTCGGGGGTCTCGCCCCCTTGACCGCCGCCGCCGGGCAGCTCCCAGGACTCGGCGCGCGCGAGGTGCCGGAACTGGCGCACGAGCACCACGCGCTCGGCGTCGACGAACGGCACGACCCCGACCGTCATGCCGACGTGCAGCACGGGATAGGTGCGCTCGCCGCCTCCGGGCAGGCGCCAGAACGTCCTCGCGCAGCGTGAGCTTGCCCATCTCGCGGACGGCGGTCGATCGCAGGTGCGTCCAGGTCCCGGACATGGCGGATCCTCCTCTACGAGGTTGTGAAGCAATCCGCACCTCGGCTTCAGCGAGCGGGCCAACACCGCGATGCTGCGGACATACGGGGTGCCACCTCGCCATTCGTTCACGATCTCGGCGCGGAGCTTACGTGATATCGTACCGGCGATGCCGCCGGACCCCCACGTGGACCGCCTGATGGACAAGCTCCTGCGGGCCGTCGAGGTCTCGCTGCGGGCCACCGAGGCGTCCCGGGAAGCCGTCCAGGAGATCCTCAAGCGCGGCGCCGAGACCGGCATCTTCTTCGCCGGCGCGGGCAAGCGCGAGGCCGGCGACGGCTTCGACCTCACCGAGCAGGATCGCGACTTCCTCCGCTCGCTCTCGATCCGGCCCGACCCCAGAGCCTGAGGCGCACCTCGTGCGCGCGCTCCTGCTGCTCGCCGTCATCGCCTTCGCCGTGGTCGTCCTGTGGCCGCTCCTGGCCCAGGTGGCCCGGCGGCGCCTGCCGTCCCGCGGGTCGGACCGGCGCGACGAGCTGGTGAAGGACCCCGTGTGTCAGACCTACGTGGTGATGTCGCGCGCGGTGCGGACGGGGGAGGGCCCGAGCGCGATCTACTTCTGCAGCCGCGAGTGCGCGGCCCGCTACACGCGAGGGTAGCGGCGGGCGTGAGCGAGGAACGCCGGCTCCTCGTCTGCGATCTCGACGGCACCCTCGTGGACACGTCCCTCGTGCTCGATCCCGCGCTCGTCGAGGCGTTCCGGGAGGCCGCTGGCCGAGGGCTCCTGATCGCGCTCGCCACCGGACGCATGCCGCCGGGGGCCGAGCGCTATCGCGAGGAGCTCGGCGTGACCGCGCGAGAAGGAGGACACCGTGCCACGCGTACGTGAGATCGACGATCCCGGAGACGACCCGATCCTCACCGACCTCTTCGCCAAGGAGCGGGAGGTGTTCGGCGATCTGCTGAACACCACCAAGGTCATGGCGCACTGCCCGCCTATCCTCCGGGCGGCCAAGCAGCTCGGCGCCTCGATCGAGCGCTCGGGCCGGCTGCCGTCGGGCCTGCTCCCGCTGGTCTACCTGCGCGTCGCCCTCATCAACGGCTGTCCCTTCTGAATCGACATCAACGCATCCCGTGGGATGCAGGCAGGGTCGACGGAGGACAAGGTCCGGCAGGTGCCCGAGTGGCGGACGAGCACGCTCTTCTCGCCGGCGGAGCGCGTGGCGTTGGAGTACGCGGAGCGGGTCACCATCACCGGCGAGAAGGTGGACGACGATCTCTTCGGCCGCCTGCGGGCGCAGTTCGACGAATCACAGGTCGTGGAGCTGACGGCGGCGATCGCCCTCGAAAACTTCCGCTCGAAGTTCAACCCCGCGCTGGGCATCGAGGCCCAGGGCTTCTGCATGCTGCGGTAGATCGCTGGGTTGCGGGGCATCTGGCCCCGGCCCCGTGCCCCCCGCCACGGCCGCTGGGTGCGCCTGGGGTGCCGTCGGGAGCGCCAGGCTGGCGCTCTCCTCGGGCATCCAGCGCGCGTACACGCGCAGGAGCACCGCGGCCGAGGCCCACCGGCCTTGACGCTGGACGTAGAGCGAGGGGCGCGTTCCGGCTCAGGAGGACGCTGGCGAACGTGTGCCGCAGCATCTCCGGGGGCCGGTAGCGGACACCGGCCGCGGTGAGGGCGCGCTTCCAGGCGCGGGTCACGGCCATCGGCTCCCACGCCTGGCCATCGGGGCGGGTGAACACCAGGGCCTCGGGGTCGAGCGCCTGGACCGGCAGCCGGCGCAGGGCGGTCAAGACGACGCGCGAGGCGGCGGTCGCTCCGGGCCGCCACTCCGACGTGTCGTCGGCCACCGGGTGCAGGAACGAGACCTCCCGGGCCGTCCGGGTCTTGGTGGGGCCGATCCGCCCCCGCGTGTAGGTCCGCCGAACCAGGACGACGCCGCGCTCGGCGTCGAGATCGCTCCACCGGAGCGCCGCCACCTCGCCGGCGCGCATGCCCGTTTGGACCCAGAGCCGGGCCATGGCCGCGAAGGTCGGATCCTGGCGCGCGGCCGTGGTGAGGATGGCGCGCAGCTCGCGCGGGGTGAAGGGATCCAGGCCCTCCTCGACCTGGGCCGGAAAGCGGCCGACCCCGCGCGCGGGGTTGCCCGATGCTTCTGCCGGCTCTCTCGTCGTTGCTTCGTCTCGCCCGTCAGTTCGAGAATGCTCCCACCACTAGTGGTGGCTCTGCCTTTACGAGCACGAAGGCCCGCCGGGCCTCCGGGTAGTGGGGATCGACGGGGACGTACGCCCCGCCCGCCTTGAGCACGCCGATCAGCCCCACGACAAGTGCGATCGAGCGCTCCATGCACACGACGACGAACCTGTCCGGCCCGACGCCGAGGTCGCGCAGCGCGTGGGCCAGGCGGTTGGCTCGCCGGTTCAGCTCGCCGTAGCTCAGCTCCTGCCCCAGGAAGGTCACCGCGGTGGCGTGCGGCGACCGCTCCGCCTGCGTCTCGAACAGCCCGGCCAGGCTCGGCTCCCGCGCCTCGTCAGGCTCACGGGAAGGTCTGGACGCGACTTGCGCAGGGCGCCGAGAACTCATCATCGAGGCCTCCTCGAGATGTGAGGGGTTGTTTTCACAGTGTCGGACCAGAAGTACATCCGTGCACGCTCCCCCGGAGCCCCTTCAGCCTGGCGCCAAGGGATCACGAGCTCCAAACTAGCTGGAATCATGATACTCACGACGCGGGTTGCGGGCGAAAACAAACCGCCGGACGAGCTGGCCCTCACGGACCGCAAACAGTAGTGCAGGCCGTGTGCCACTGTCCGGCGGCGCATCGGGGCTGGAAGAGCACAAAAGAATCGGGGGCGGCCGATGTGGCCGCCCCCGGTGTTTCCGATCGTATCGCGCGCGCGAGAACTACTCGCGGGTGCGGGTCCTCCAGCCAAGCAGCCCGAAGCCCGCGAGCCCGAGCCCGATGAGCGCGAGCGAGGCGGGGGCGGGGATCGGCGTCGAGACCGGCGCGATCCGCATGATTACCATGAAAGCGTTGTCGAAGCCCTCCTGCGCATACGCCAGACCGTTCGCGAAGTCGATGGCGATCCTGTGGTCGGCACTGTCGCTGCACTGGAAGATGACGAGCGTCCCTCCGTCGAGACGATATCGCTGCAATCCGGGAACGGCGAAAGGTTGAACTCGAGGAGGTACTGAATGCCGTTGGAAGTGAACACCTGGTCGTTGAAGTCACTGGTGTCGAAGGTGAACACGTCGTCGCAGGCCGAGCCAAGCGGGTTCTCACCGACGCAATCGGCCGCGACGACCTCGTTCAGCGTCTCGATGAACACGATTGGGACCGCGTTGTTGTCCGTGAAGGGCGGGACGCTGTTGATCGTCAGGCTCGTCTGGGTGGTGATTCCGCCCAGGTAGTTGCCTTCGTTGTCGATGACCCGGTTCAGGTGATCGAGCCGCTGGACCACCACCCACAGACCGTCGTCTCTCAGGGTGCCGTCCGCGCTGAAGGTGAACACCCCGACGGGCGAAGGCGTCGGGCTGGTAATGTTATCGAACGGGAAGAACACGAGGGAGCTACGGCCAGGGTCATTGGTGGGGTCCTGGTTACTGACCACCTCGCCCACAACTCCGCCGTTGGCGCAGTTCGTCACGCCAGGACTGTTGTTGCCGTCAGCCAGGCAGCCCCACGAGATGCTCCTGTAGGTGCCGGCAGGCGCTGGCGGATCGTTCGGATCCTGGAAGAACTCCAGGCCGCCATGGCCAGCGACGCCGGGACCTGGGAACCCCGGGCCCCGCGGACCGGCTAACAGGCTGCCCGTCCCGAGAGCGAACCCGCCCGACTGATTCCACGTGAAGTCCACAGCTTCGCCGGCTGCGGTGTGGCCGATCACGAGCGCGGCCACCAGACCCACCAACCATCCCCTGTTTCTCTTTGTCATCACTACCTCCTAAGCTTGGTTAGAGCTGGACTCGCTACACATTCGCTATTGCAAGGGGTTAGGGGCAGGCGGCGGGCGCTTGAGTCGTGACGGTCCGGGCGCTGCGCTCGGCCTGAAGGTGCACCGATCGTCGCTCGTCTCAGACCGATCATTGCTCTCCTCCCAGCCCCCTGGCGGGGGTTTAGCCATCCAATGCCAGTATAATTACCGACGGGGTAACCCCTTCGCAGGTATCATGCCATCGACATAGCGCAGAGACTGCACTAGGTTGTAAGGCGGTACGTTCTTACCCTGGGCAAATCTGAAAAAATTCCCGACGCCGATCGGGACCCTCTGCGCGGCCATCCATCGCCGTGACGGCGAGGCCGGCGTGCGCCGGATCCTCGGCGTCCTCGCCCTCGCCAAGAAATTCGGCGCCGCGGCCGTCGACGACGGCTGTGGGGCCGCCCTGGAGCTCGGCGTCGCCGACTACCGCTTCGTGCGGCGCTATCTCGAACGCCACGCTCCGGCCCCGCTGACTCTGCGCCAGGTCGACCCGCTCATCCGCGAGCTCACCCACTACCGCGATGTCATCGCGCGCAAGACCCAGGAGACGGCCCCATGAACGTCGTCGAGCTGCAACGCGCCCTGCGCCAGCTTCGCTGCTCCGGCATGGCCACCGCGCTCGAGGCCCGCCTGCTCGAAGCCCAAGCCGAGCGGCTCGTGCCCCTCGATTTCCTCTCCCGCCTCATTCAGGACGAGCTGCTCCGCCGCCAGGACCGGCTCCTCGAGCGGCGGGTGAAGCTCGCGGGGTTTCGGGACGCCGACAAACGCCTCGATACCTTTGACTTCGACTTCAACAAGAAGATGCCGCGCGCCCTCGTCTTCGAGCTCGCCACCGCCCGATGGGTCACCCAGCACGACGATGCCCTCTTCCTCGGCCCCCCCGGCTCTGGCAAGAGTCACCTCGCGCAAGCCCTCGGCCTCGCCGTCATCCAGCAGGGCCACCGCGTCCTCTACCGGGAGGCCCACCAGCTCCTCGAGGATCTGGCCGCCGTTGACGTGAACGCGCGCCTGCGGGTCCGGGTCGCGGCGGAGCTCGAAGACCACGGCGGTCAGCGGCGGCCGGCCGGCAGCGGCGCCGGGGAGTTCGGCCCGGCGGAATTGCAGCCAGGCGCTCGCAATCTCCACGGCGCGCAGGCGCGTGGCGTGATCGGGCCGCCCGTCGGGCGTGACCGCCTCGAGCGCCTCCCGCGCCGCCTGCACGGCCGCGCGCCAGTGGTCCTCGGTGAAGCCGCCCACCGCCAGGGCCGCGTCCAGCAGGCTCGCGCCGGTCCAGGCGCGCGGCGTGTCCCGAGCCCGGCGCTTCGGGCGCGCCGGGCCCTTCCCGGCCGCCGGGAGCGATGAGCGTGACTCCTGAGCGTCAGCGCCGGGGGAGGGCAAGGTAGGTGTGCAGGCGGTGCACGTCGTCGAGGGTGAGCACGCGGTGGCGGCGCGGATGGGACCCGCGCCGCATGTAGCGCGGGGGGAAGAACTCCTTGCGATGGGTGCTCAGCACGTTGCGCAGGGTCGCGGGGGCGCGGCAGAAGAGGACCGCCACCGCATCGAGGTAGAAGAGGCACTGCGCGGCCACGTCGGGCGGGAGCGCACTCGGCTCGCGCGTCACCGTTCATCTCAGGCTCCGGCTGGGTGCGCGGGGGGTGCGTGGACCGCCGCGTTTTGCCGCGATCTGCCGAGGGGGCGCTTCTAAGTTCCTGCGAAGTTACAGATGCGTCGACCTCCGCTCGAAGTTCAACCCCGCGCTGGGCATCGAGGCCCAGGGCTTCTGCATGCTGCGGTAGGTCGCGCGGCTGGGCGTCATCGAGCGCCGGGCCGAGGGCCCCGGTTACGGCTACAGGTCGCGCCTGGGGTGCGGCCGGTTGCACGAGGCCCGCGATCTCGACCTACTGCACCACACGCAGGAGCACGTCCAGCGGGGCTTGACGATGACCCGCGCCCCGGGCACCGGCGAAGTTTCGTCCAGGCCGCCAGGTTCTTGAGGGCCGCGTATCCGTTCGCGGCGAGTTGCCGTCAGGAGCGGGGGGCTGGCTCAGGACGGGGTGTCGCAGGAGGCCGCTCGGCATTGACCTTCCAGTCACTGGAAGCTCTATCGTTAGGCTGCTGATCGCGTCCCGACACCCCACAGGAGCCACGAATGTCAGAGGCAATGACGATTGGGCAGCTGGCCAAGGCGACCGGTGTCGCGGCGCGGACGATCCGGTACTACGAGGCGGTCGGAGTGCTCTCAGCGCCGCCGCGATCGGCGGCAGGCTATCGCGAGTACGACGACCGGCACGTCCAAGGCCTGCTCTTCGTTCGCCGCGCGCGTGCCCTGGGCCTGCCGCTCCGAGACGTGCAGGCACTTCGTGCAAGTGTCGGTGCCGGTGTCAACGGCGCCATGCGGCCGAAGCTGCTGGCCTCGCTCCGCGCCCAGCTCGCGGCCGTGCGGCGGCAGATCAGGGAGCTCGACGGCCTCCGTCGGCAACTCGAACAGGTGCTGCGGCGCGCCCCGAGCGCCGCGTCTCGGAGCGGAGCGTGTCGCTGCCTGGAAGGCGGCGGCCGCGCGGAAGGACGCCCCGTGGCGAGGGTGGCCGCCCTATCGATGCCTCGCCGGCGGCCGGAATGACCGAGACGCCCCGGCCTGCCGTCGAGACGCGGTGGGGGGTGCTCGGGGCCGCGTTCCTCTTCAACGTTGGGCAGGGTGTGCTGCGTCCCTCATTACCGCTCTATCTGCAGGCAACGTTCCACGCCAACTACCGCCTCGTGACCTCGATTCCCACCGTCTTTGGCTTTGGCCGATGGCTCGCGAGCGTGCCGACCGGCCTCGCCATCGAGCGAGTGGGCCATCGGACGCTGATGGTTCTCGGACTGTTGGTTGTGGCGCTCAGCGACATCGGCTCAGTCTTCACGACCGATTCCGCGCTCTTTCTCGGCGTCCGTGGACTGGCTGGCGTGGGCTGGGCCATGTTCGCGACCGCAGCGACCACGACCATGATCCAGCCCCGCGCCGCAAGCCAGCGGGCCCGGGGCGTGAGCCTCCTCCTGATGAGCGAAACGGCAGGCCTTTTCCTCGGCAGCCTGGCTGGTGGGTGGCTCTACATTGGCGTCAGCCCCGCCAGCCCATTCTTTTTCGAGGCGGGGTGCATGCTCCTCGGCAGCCTGGCCGTGGCTCGTGGGCCGGGGGCCGGGACAGGACCACCGCCCCCATCGGAGCGACGCCCGCAGGGTGATCGAATGCGTGCCGTGCTTCGTCTCCCAGGCGTCCCGATGTTGAGCCTGACGAGCGCGGCGCTCACCGCCGTCCAGGTTGGTCTCGTCGTCTTCCTGTTCCCGCTGTACGCCACTGTGCGCGCCGGGGTGGATGCGACCACGGTTGGCTTGCTTGTCGCTGTCGGGGTGCTGGGTCGTCTTGGGGCGTTGTGGATCGGAGGCAGTGCCCCGGACCGCGAGCGGCGGTTTCGTCTTCTCGTTCCGGGCTTGGTTGGGTACGCCACATTGCTCGCGGTGCTGGGCGGCTTGACTCACCCACTTGCGCTCCTCGCCTGGAACGTGGCCGCCGGCGCCGCGGCCGGCCTCGTGATGGCGTTGCCCGCCGCGCTGGTCGGAGACCTCACACCGCCGCCTTTGCAGGGCGTGGCGATCGGGTGGTTTCGGACCGTGACGGACACCGGTCAGATCGTGGGTCCCCTGGTGCTCGGCGGTGTCGCGGACCTCGTCGGCTTGCCGCAGGCATTTGGGTCTGGCGCGCTGCTGCTGGTGCTGGCCGCCGTGGGATGCTGGCGCCTCAAACGGATCGTCACATCTTCGACGGAGCCGTGTCCAACCCGGTAGAGGACATCACGAAAGGAGCCGGGATGAACATTGGTGATCTTCGACAGTTCTTGCGCGCCGCGAATCTGCGGGGCTATGCGGCGCGTTCCTCTGTTCCTTTCGACCCATGGGCCCATGGGAGTGTGACCGACGGAAACACCAAGCCCCCGTGGGGGCCGCGCGCGATGTCAAGCATCGGCAAAACCGATGAGACGCAGCCATCCAAGCGGTGCAAAACTATACCTTGTTTCTTGCGGATTGGACTCGGAGCGTTCCGGAATGTCGGTGACCGACAGCGAATGGATTCGGCCGATCGTGTTCGGCGTCGCGTTCCTGGTGCTCGCCCTCGCCGAGGTGGGCGCTCCGCGGCGCCGGTTTCCGGCCACGCGTGCGCGCCGCTGGTCGACGAACCTCGGGCTGATGGCAGTTGGCGCCGTGCTCAGCCGGGTCATCGTGCCGCTGGGCGCCGTGGCGGCGGCCGCCCTGGCGACGAACAACGGCTGGGGCCTGCTCGGCGCCGCTCGGATTGCAACAGTTCCCCTTGGGCTGGTCGCAGCGGTCGTGGCCCTCGACGGCGCGATTTATGGTCAGCACGTGGTGATGCATCGCCTGCCCGTGCTCTGGAGACTGCACCGTGTCCACCACGCGGATCCGGGCTTCGACGCCTCCACCGGTGTCCGCTTCCACCCTGGAGAGATCCTGCTTTCTGCGGGTCTCAAGGTCGCGCTGGTCCTCCTGCTCGGGGCGGCGCCCATCGCTGTCGTGACGTTCGAGCTGCTGCTTAACGTGTGCGCCATGTTCAACCACGCGAACCTGAGGCTGCCCGGCGTGGTGGACCGCGCGGTGCGGATGGTTCTCGTGACGCCGGACATGCACCGCGTGCACCATTCGGTCGACGCGCGCGAGCACAACCGGAACTTCGGCTTTACGGTCCCGTGGTGGGACTGGTTATTCGGGACCTATCGTCACCAGCCCGCGGCCAGCCACGAGACGATGGCCATCGGGCTTCCGTCCATCGCTGCGGCGCCGGCGCAACGCCTGGTGGCGATGCTACTCGAGCCGTTCCGGGTCACCGAGGATGACGCTCGCAGGGCATCTTTTCCAGATCTCACAGGAGGATGATCCATCGATGGCGGAGACCGTACGAGGGGCGATCAAGGAACTGCTGGAAGGAACGATGGCCACGATCGACGCATTGCTGGCGACGCCCGAGGGTGAGCTCGCGATGCCGTCGTCACACGGTTGCGCGCAGGGCAAGGACCTCTGGACGCTGATCACCAACGACATCGATCACGAGAAGATCCACACCGCCCAGGTACTCGAGGGGCGCTACGAGGCGCGGCTGACCGCCTCTCCGAGGGACCGGCTGATCGCCGAGTGGCTGGCGGAGCGTGCACGGTTCGTCGGCTCACTGATCGGGGTGACCGATGCGCAATTCAACGCCGAAACCGCTCCGGGCCAGTGGACCTACCGGGTGGTGGCCAAGCACGTCCTTTCGCTGGAGCAGGACTCGCTGAAGACCTTGGCCGCGGACCGCGCGGCCAGAGAAGCGGGTCGGTGAACCAGCCGGTGGGGCGCTATGGAGGAATCGTCCGTGGATGACACCACCGCGGGCTACGCCGAGCATGCGGACACCCTCGTGAAGCAGTACGAGAGCGTCCGCTTCGCGGATGTGCATAGGCCGGTGCTGCATCTGATACCCAGGCGGCCGGGCCGGGCTCTCGACATCGGATCGGGGACTGGCCGCGATGCCTCTGCGCTGGCTGCGATGGGCCATCGTGTCGTCGCAGTGGAGCCAACGGGCGAATTCCGCGCGACGGCGGCCGCCTTGCACCCTTCCCCAAAGGATCGAGTGGGTAGACGATCGCCTTCCTGACCTGTCGCGCGTCACTCGACGCGGGGAGTTCTTCGACGTGGTGTTGCTGACGGCGGTCTGGATGCATCTGGACCAGCACCAACGTCGGCAGGCCATGCGGACCGTGGCCGGCTTGCTGCGGGAAGGCGGGGCCTTGGCCCTGTCGCTTCGCCATGGGCCGGTTCCAGCCGGCCGGCGTATGTTTGACGTCTCGGCAGAGGAGACGATCGACTTGGCCGCCGAGGCAGGCTTGAATGTGACGATACGGGCCGAGAACCAATCCGACTTCTTCGGCCGACCGCATGTGCGTTGGACCTCGTTGGGTTTCATACGATGCTCAGGACCAAGATGATCTGCTCGTTCGTCGGTTGGTCCTGCTCGACGAGCCCGTCCTCTCGGAGGTGGTGTTCACCGGCGCCAAGAACGCGCGAAGCTTCACGTGCGGGGCGCTCAGCGAGAAGGGCGACGCCGCGCGGGAGCTCGACTTCGCCCGCGAGCTCGTCAACGCGGCGGTGCGGGGGATCCCGCGCTCCCGGCTCGGCAACTGGACGCGGGACGAGCAGGCCGCGCTGTCCGGGGATTACGCGCCCCTGCTTCCCACGCTCCGGTCCCTCGACGTCGGGACGTTCTTCCTCGATCTGTGCACGCCTCGCGCGGGGGATCTTGACGTCCTGCGGTCCCTGCCCGACGACCGCCGGGTCGGCATCGGCGTCGTCAACCAGAAGCGCGACGAGGTGGAGCCGGTCGGGGACATCGTGGCCAGGGTTCGCCGCGCGATCGACGTCTTCGGGCGCGATCGGATCCTGCTCACGCCGGACTGCGGCTTCGCCACGTTCGCCGACAACCCGGTCACCGCGCCGGGCCTCGCCGAGGAGAAGCTGCGCGCGATCGTCCGGGCCGCGGAGATCCTCCGCGGAGGGTAGGGAAAGGGCGCGGAGGTCCCGCTAACGCGGGCGGGCGGCGGCCTCGGAGCCGCCCGGTCCCGCCCGTGCCCACAGCGCCTCCAGCTCGCGCGCCAACCTCGGCGGGCCGCTCGAGGGGCCACCAGTGCGAGCACCCGAGCGGGACGAAGCGGGCGCCCGTCCGCTCGGCCAGCCGGGCTCCGAAGCGGCTCGCCGCGTAGGGGTCGTCCTCTCCCCACAGGACGAGTCCGGGCGCGGTGACGCGCGCGAGATCGCCGGCCCACTCCCGCCCCACGTCGATGGCCGAGCGATAGAGGCGCAGGATGCAGGCCTTCATGACCGCGTCGACGCGGCCGGCGGTCGCCATGGCCTCGGCCTCCGGCACACCCGTCGCGGCCCAGAGCGGCGGCCAGCGCCTCGGGCGTGCTGGACTCCATCACCCGCTCGCCCACCTCGGGCGTCGGCCAGAGCCGTGCGGCCCGGTGCCACTCGTACTCGGGATCGAGCGGCGCCGCGCCACCGCCCAGGTGCGAACGAGCTCGGGCTCGAGCGACACCGCGCGGATGACGAGGAGCGCGCCCCAGTCGTGACCGACGAGGTCGATCGGGCGGGGCAGGGCGGCGAGCGACTCGAGGAGCCAGCCCACGTACCCGGCCTTGGTCGGCTCGAAGCCTGACGGCAGCGGCACGCCGAAGCCAGGTAGCGCCAGCGTGACGGTGTCCGCGCGATGGAGCCGCGACAGGACCGCGTCCCACACGCGCGTGGTGTCGGGAACGCCGTGGACGAAGACCGCGGGCATGGTCGTGATCCTCCTTTGTCACCTGGGGCGGTCAGCGGGCCGGCGGCCGCGCCGCGCCGTCCGGCCCGCGGAGAGCGTGCCGCCGGTCGCCGCGCCATAGCGGAGCCGGCGGGTCAGGCGCACGGCGAGGACGCCCAGGATCACCGCCGGCCCGGCGAGGACGATCAGGCGCACGGCCTGTCCGCGCTCCAGCACGGTGGTGCCGAAGAGGTGACCGGCGCCGATCCAGAGCGTGGTGTACGCCAGCGTGCCGATCACGTCGAACGCGAGGAACCGCCAGTACGGGAGGTGGCCGGCCCCGGAGAGCACGGCGGCGAAGAGCCGGACGCCCACCGAGAAGCGGCCGAACAGCACGGCCATCGCCCCGAACCGCGTGAACGCGGCAGTGGTCTTCTCCACGCAACGCTCGGAGCCGAGCGACACCCGGCAGTACCACGCGAGCAGGCGCGTGCCACCCAGCGCCCCGGCGGCGTACAGCGCGTGGTCGCCGATGACCAGGCCGGCCGTGCCGAGGAGGACGAGGAGCCCCAGGTCGCTCCAGCGGTCCGCGACGGCGCCGGCCACCACCAGCACGAGACGCCCGGGGAAGGGAAAGCCCGTGGCGTCGATCATCCCGGATACCAGGACGAGCGTGAGCTGGTGCCGCTCGAACCAGTCGAGACCGGGCTGGAGCCACTCCATCACGGGTCAGGATACGCCAGGCGTCCCGGTGGCCGCCGTCCACTTCTTTCACCGCGGGCGGGCACACATCAACGAAAATACGTCGATGCGTCCGAGAGAGTTCGTCTCCGCGTGAGCGCCACGGCCAGCGGGGGCGCTCGAGCGCGGTCCGCGCGCTGGGTGCTCCCCGCGTGCATGTTCTTCAGCACGTTCGCGTGGTCGTTCGTGTACGTGAGCCTGCCCTTCTACATCCACCGCGTGTCGCCGTACGACGAGTCGGCGACGCTCCGCTGGACGGGCTGGATCCTCGGCGTCTCCTCGATCATCACCGTGCTCACCGCGCCGGCCTGGGGCAAGCTCGCGACGATGTGGAGCCCGAAGTCGCTGTACATCGCGGTCGAGCTCCTGCAGGGCGGCGGGTTCTTCGTGATGGCGATGGCCCGCACGCTTCCCGAGCTGTTCCTCGCCCGCGCGCTGCTCGGCGTGATGGGCGCGGCCTCGACGTTCGCGTACATCATCGCGGGGCGCGCCGGCGGAGACGTGCGGCGCGAGATCTCGGGGATCCAGTCGGCGAGCACGGTCGGCCAGGTGATGGGGCCGCTGGCGGGGGCGATCACGGCCAACCGCCTGGGGTTCAGCGAGTCGTTCGTCATCGGCGGTCTGATCCTCCTCGCCTGCGCGGGGCTCGTGTGGCGCCGCGTCGTCGAGGGCCCGGAGCCGCCGCCCGCGGCCGTCACGGGCGCGCGGGCCGACGCCCTCCGCGAGGTGGGGCCGGTGTGCCTGCTCGTGCTCGCGGGATCGTGCCAGATCTTCTTCCTGCCCGCGATCCTGCCCCAGATGCTGCCGAGCCTCGGCGTGGCGCCGGAGCGCACGCTGGAGGCGGGCGGCCTCATCATCTTCGCCACCGGCGTGGCGGCGGCGCTCGGCTCCATGGCGGCGCCGTGGCTCGCCGAACACGCGGGCGACCGCCGGACCGTCGCGTGGTTCCTCGGCGCGTCCTCCGTGGTTCTCGCCGCCTTCGCGCTCGCGCCGGAGGTGTGGAGCTTCGGCGGCCTGCGCTTCATCCAGGTGCTGTGTATTGCGCCCGTCTTCCCGATCTCCGTGGCCGCGATCGCGCAGCGCGCCTCGGGGGCGACCATCGGGCTCGTGAACTCGGCGCGGATCGCCGCCTCGTTCCTGGGGCCGGTGATCGCCACGACGCTGCTCGCCGCGGGACCGGCCGGCATCGTCTACGTCGTGCTCGCCGCGATCGGGTTCGCCGTGCTGCCCGTGGTGCTGCGCGGCCTCGCGCGGCCGGAGGCGTCGGGCCGGGCATGACTGGTGGGGGCGTCGTGCGTCTGTCCGAGGTGCGAATGGAGGGTGTCGGCAAGCGCGCCGGCCGCGGGTGGGTGGTGGCCGACGTGACGATCTCCGTCCGCCCCGGGGAGATCTACACGCTGCTCGGCCCGGCGGGGAGCGGCACGAGCACGCTCATCGCCTTGGTGGCCGGGCTCCTCCGACCCGACGCCGGACGGATCCTGGTGAACGACGAGCCCGTCGACCACCTGCCGCCGCAGCGGCGTGGCGTCGGGCTGGTGCCGTCGGGCGGCGCGCTCTGGCCGCACCTGTCGGTGGGCGACAACGTGGCCTTCGGCCTCTCCGGCCGCGGCATTAGCGACGCCGAGCGGCGCCGCCGCGTGGGGGCCGCGCTCGAGCAGGTCGGTCTGCCTGGCACGGAGGCGCGGCGGCCCCACGAGCTCACGGGGGCGGAGCCGCGCCGGGTCGCCATCGCGCGGGCGCTCGTCGTGGAGCCGCGGCTCCTCCTGCTCGACGACCCGATGGCTGGCCTCGACGCCGCGCGCGGCGTCGAGCTGCGCCTCGACCTGGCGCGGGTCCACAAGGACGTGGGCGTCACGACGCTCCACGCCACCGCGGACCACGCCGAGGCCCTCGCGCTGGCGACCCGCATCGCCGTGCTGTCCGGCGGCCGCGTGCTGCAGGAGGGCCGGCCCGAGGAGGTCTACTGGCGCCCGCGAAGCCGCGCGGTGGCGCAGTACGTGGGCGCGGCCAACCTGGTCCCCGTGCGCGTGCTCGAGGTGCGCGAGATGGGCGTCGTCGTCGCCACCGACGGGGGAGCGCAGCTGCCCGTGGCATCGGGGGGCCACGCGTGGACGGTGGGCGCCCGCGGCACCCTCTGCCTGCGTCCGGAGGCGCTCGTGATCGAGGAGGCGGAGCGGGCGCGTGGCGGCATTCGCGGCACCGTCTCCGGCTACGTGTTCGAGGGCGGCCGCGCGCTCTACGACGTGGCGATCCCGGGCGCGACGCTCCGCGTGGAAGCGTTCACCTCGGCCACGCAGGGGCGCGGGTTCGCGCGCGGCGACCACGTGCGCGTGGAGGTGCAGACGGAGAGCGCCGTCCTGCTGCCCGAGGAGGCGGGACCGGCCGGCTGATATACTCCCGATGCCCAGCCACGGACGTGCGCGTGGCGAGAAGCCGACGCTCGGCGCGGGAACGCGAGCGCGGGGAGGGAGCGAATGGAGATCAGCCCGCAGGAGCTCAAGGGCCGCCTGGATCGCCGCGAGCCCATCGTCCTGCTCGACGTGCGCGATCCGTGGGAGACGGCCCTCGTCCGGCTCGACAACGCCGTGCACATCCCCATGGACGAGATCGAGACGCGGGCGGACGAGCTGGACGCGCGCGAGGAGACGGTCGTCTACTGCCACCACGGCGTCCGCAGCGCGGCGGTGGCCGACTACCTCCGGAGCATCGGCTTCCCGCGCGTCATGAACCTCGCCGGCGGCGTCGACGAGTGGGCGCGCACGGTGGACCGCTCGATGAAGCGCTACTGATGACCGAGCCCGCGCCCACGCCGCCGCCGCCCGGGCCCGACGGGCAGGTGCGCATCGAGAACCGCGGCGGCTGCGCATGGGTGACGCTGGACCGGCCGCCGCTCAACCTCCTCGTCCCCGGCCTGATCCGTGCGATCCGCGACGCCTTCGAGGGCCTGGCCAGGAACCCCGGGGTGCGCGCCGCCGTGCTGACGGGGGCCGGGCGGGCCACCACCGCCGGCATGCAGGTGCAGGTGCTGCGCGAGCTGGATCCCGCGTCGGCGAAGACGCTGATCAGCGGCCTCCACGACACGATCCGGGCCGTCCACGACGCGCCCTTCCCCACCGTGTGCATGGTCAACGGCGCCTGCCTCGGCGCCGGCTTCGAGCTGGCCATGGCGTGCGACATGCGCGTGGCCTCCACCGACGCCGTGCTCGGGCTGCCCGAGGTGCGCGTGGGCGTGCCGTCGGTCATCGAGGCGGCGCTCCTGCCCGCCCTCGTGGGCCCGGGCCGCGCCGCGGAGATGCTGTTCACCGGCGACGCCATCCCGGCGGCGCGGGCGCTCGAGTGGGGCCTCGTCAACCGCGTCGGTGCCGCCGGCCGAGCTCGCGCGGGAGACCACCGCGCTCGTCGAGTCGATCATCGCGTGCGCGCCGACGGCGATCCGGCTCCAGAAGGAGCTGATCATCCGGTGGCGCAGCACGGACCTGCGCACGGCCATCGAGTACGGCATCAACGCGTTCGCCCAGTCCTACGCCACCGGCGACGCGCGCGAGGCCCAGTCCGCCTTCCTCGAGAAGCGGCCTCCCAGATTCGGCTCGTGAGCCCCGCGCATCAGACCAATGCCGAGCGGTGGGACTGTAGAGGCCCGTCGCGGTGACCGCATTCTGCGAGGGTCATTGTCGGTTCGCCGCAGCGATGGGGACCGGCCTCACGCTGCGCGCGGTGACCGTCGACTTCTGGGGCACCCTCGTCAACGACCTGCCCCAGGCTGACGACCGCTACCGCGAGCGCCGGCTCGCCGACTTCGACGCCATCCTGTCGGCGGCGGGGTTCACGGTGTCGGCGCGCGCCCTCGGCCGCGGCTACGACGCCTCGGCGCGCGAGCTGGCCTGGGTGTGGCGCGGCCAGAAGGACGTTCCCGTGCTCCGCCACGTGACGAGCCTCCTCGAGGGCACGGAGGCCGGCCTGTCCGCGCGCACGTCCCGCGAGACGCTCGACGCCCTGGTCGAGGCGTACTGCCGGCCCGCCCTCCTGGTGCCGCCTCGCGTGGACGAGGGCGCGCGCGCGGGGCTCGGCGCGCTGGTCGCGCGCGGCGTCCGCCTCGCCGTGGTCTCGAACACGATGCGCACCCCCGGGGCCGTGCTGCGCCGGGTGCTCGACGGGCAGGGCGTGCTCGGCTGCTTCTCGCACCTCACGTTCTCCGACGAGGTCGGCGTGCGGAAGCCGGCGGCGGAGATCTTCCGCCTCACGCTCGAGAAGCTGGGCGTGGACGCCGCCCAGGCCGTCCACGTCGGCGACGATCCCGTGCTCGACGTGGCCGGCGCGCGCGGCGCCGGTCTGCGCGTGATCCAGGTGCTCTCGGGCGAGCGCGCGCCGGCGGAGGCCGCGCCGGACCTGACCGTCCGCGGGCTGGGCGAGCTGCCGGCGGCGATCGCGCGGCTCGAGCGGACGGGCGCATGATCCGCCTCGTGACGTTCGACTTCTGGGAGACGCTCGTCGCCGACCGCGCCGACCAGCTCGCCTCCCAGGAGGCGCTCCGCGTGGAGGCGATCTGCCGCGCGCTGGCCGCCGCCGGCGCCGCGCTCTCGCGCCCGGAGATCGAGGCGGCCTACGGCCGCACCGGGGAGGTGCTGGTCGAGCGCTACTGGGGTCGTCATCGCGACCTGGCGTGCCCGGAGCAGGTGAGGGTGAGTGATGGAGTGTATCGCGCCAGGAGCGGCGAGCCGCCTCGACCCGGGCGCTATGGAGGACCTGATCGCCGGCTACGGGACGCCCGTGCTCGCGCATCCGCCGGCCCTGCAGCCGGGCGCCGCCGAGGCGGTGAAGAGCCTCGCCGCGGCCGGCGTGCGCCTCGGCATCATCTCCAACACCGGGCGGACGCCCGGAGCGATCCTCCGCCGCGTCCTGGAGGCGGCCGATCTGCTGAAGCACTTCAGCGCGATCTCGTATTCCGACGAGGTGGGCTACCGGAAGCCGGACGCGGCGATCTTCCGCCGGACGCTCGGCGCTCGCGGGCGCCCGGCCGGAGGAGGCCGCGCGCATCGGGGACAACCCCGTCGACGACGTCACCGGGGCGCAGGGCGCCGGCATGCTGGGCATCCACTACACGGCGGGGCGGAGGTCGCCCGCCGTCCACGCGGACCTCGTCGTCTCGGACCTTTCCGCGCTTGCCGGCCTCATCCGCGAGCGTGGCAGTGCGAGGTGAGCCGAAGGCGAGCCGAGCGTATATGGAAATGCCGTGACGCTCAGGTCGTCGGCGCGGCCTTTTCGGTTGCGTGATCCGGGGCCTGCGGGTAACATCTGTCCCCGCATGGACCTGTCGGAGATCCGTTCAAAGATCCGCGAGATCAAGGACTTCCCCAGCGAGGGCATCCTCTTCAAGGACATCACCACGCTCCTCAAGGACGGCCCGGCCTGGGCGGCGGTCATCGACCATCTCGCCGCCCGGTACCACACCTCGCGCGTCGACGTCGTGGTCGGAGTCGAGTCGAGGGGGTTCATCTTCGGCGGCGCGCTCGCCCACCAGCTCAAGGCGGGCTTCGTCCCGGTGCGCAAGCGCGGGAAGCTCCCGGCGCGCACGATCGAGGAGGAGTACGAGCTCGAGTACGGACGCGACGTGCTCGCCGTGCACGAGGACGCCATCCGGCCCGGGCAGTGGTGCTGGCCGTGGACGACCTCCTCGCCACCGGCGGCACCATGTCCGCGACGCTCCGGCTGGTCGAGCGGCTGGGCGGCAAGATCGTCGGCGCGGCGTTCCTGATCGAGCTGGCGTTCCTGAAGGGCCGCGACCGGCTGCAAGGCTACGACCTCGAGTCGATCATCGTGTACTGAGGACGGGGATCGCACCGATGAGCGACATCGAGACGACGATGCGGACGATGCTGGCGGCGGCGGCGCTCGGCGTGGCCACGGTCTCGACGGCCGCGGCGAGCGACGAGCGGGCGCCGGCGCCGAGCCCGCCTCCCGGAGCCGTGATCATGAACCTCCTCGCGAAGCCGATGGAGTCGCAGGAGGCGGCGTTCCGCGAGTCCATCCGTCAGGAGGTGGCTCGAGGGGCGGCGCCGGGAACCCCGAACGACGGCACGATCCGGATCGGCCGCGCCACGCTCACGGTGACGGTCAAGGATCGCGTGCCCCGACGGCGAGCCGTTCCACGACGCGCCGTCGCTGCCGCGCTCCCGCCCTGGCCGCACCCGCCGCTGACGCGAAACGTCCTGACGGACCGGCCGTCCCGGTCGGCGCCCGCGAGAGGAACGGACCAGGCATGGCCATACAGAAGGTCGGAGTGATCGGGTGCGGGCTGATGGGCGCGGGGATCGCCCAGGTCTCGGCCCAGGCGGGCTTTCCCACCACCGTGATCGAGGCCAGCGCGGGCCTGCTCGACAAGGGCCTCGGCGGCCTCCGGAAGAGCATCGAGGCGCTCGTGGCCAAGGCGCGCATGACCGCGGCGGAGCGCGACGCCACGATGGGACGGCTGCGCGGCAGCACCTCGCTGGAGGACCTCCGGGAGTGTGACCTGGTGATCGAGGCCATCACCGAGAACCAGGCCGCTGAAGAACGAGACGTTCGCGAAGCTCGACGCGATCTGCGCGCCGCACGCGCTCCTCGCCTCCAACACGTCGTCGTGCAACGTCACCGCGATGGCCGCCGCCACCCGGCGGCCCGGCCAGGTGCTCGGCCTGCACTTCTTCAACCCGGTGCCGCTCATGAAGCTGGTCGAGGTGGTGCAGACGATCCTCACCGACGACAAGGCCGCGCAGGCAGGCCTTCGAGTGGGTGCAGGCTGTCGGCAAGGTTCCGGTGCGCGCCAAGGACTCCACCGCGTTCATCGTGAACCGGCTCCTCGTGCCGTACCTCCTGGACGCCATCCGCGTGTACGAGGGCGGGCTCGCGACGCTCGAGGACATCGACCAGGCGATGAAGCTCGGCTGCGGCTACCCGATGGGCCCCTTCACGCTCCTCGACCTGGTGGGCCTCGACACCACCATGTACGTGGCCGAGGTGATGTTCGAGGAGTTCCGCGATTCCCGCTACGCCCCGCCCCCGCTCCTGAAGCGCATGGTGATGGCGGGGAGACTGGGACGGAAGACGGGCCGCGGCTTCTACGACTACAGCGCGAAGCGCGGTAGCACAGTCCGTGAACGAGCTGTACTACCTCACCGACGAGCAGCGGGCCATCCGGGACCTCGCGCGCGAGCTGTCCCGCGAGCGCATCGCGCCGATGGCCGCGCACGTCGACGAGACCGAGGAGTACCCGGCCGAGCAGCTCAAGCGGCTCGGGCAGCAGGGGCTCATGGGTCTCCACGTCCCCGAGGAGTACGGCGGCGCCAACGCGGGCGCGCTCGCGTTCTGCCTCGCCGCCGAGGAGGTGGCGTGGGCGTGCGCGGCCACCTCCACGATCTTCCTCGTCCAGAACCTCGGCGGGTACCCGATCGTGCTCGGCGGCTCGCCCGAGCAGAAGCGTCGCTTCCTCCCGCGCCTGGCCACCGGGGAGATCACCGGCGCCTTTTCCCTCTCCGAGGCGGGGGCCGGCTCCGACGCCGCGTCCATCGCGTGCACGGCGGCGCGCCGGGGCGACTGCTACGTCCTGAACGGCTCGAAGATGTGGGTGACCAACGGCTCCCACGCCGGCGTCATCACCGTCTTCGCGGTCACCGATCGCGCCAGGCAGGCGCGCGGCGTCACCGCGTTCCTCGTCGAGCCCGGGATGAAGGGGTTCACCGTGGGCAAGCACGAGCGCAAGATGGGCATCCGCGGCTCGCCCACGGTGGCGCTGCACTTCACGGACTGCGAGGTGCCGATCGAAAACCGCCTGGGCGAGGAGGGCGAGGGCTTCAAGCTCGCGATGCGCACGCTCGAGCGCTCGCGGCCCACCATCGGCGCCCAGGCGGTGGGCATCGCCCAGGCCGCGCTGGACGCCGCCACCGGCTACGCGCGGGAGCGGCGAGCGTTCGACCAGCCCATCGCGAGCTTCCAGGGGATCCAGTTCATGCTCGCCGACATGGCGATGAGCGTGCATGCCTCGCGGCTCGTCGTCCACCACGCCGCCACCCTCATGGACCGGGGCGCCGCCGATACGGCCATGGAGTCGTCGATGGCGAAGTGCCTGGCCTCGGACACCGCGATGCGCGTGGCGACCGACGCCGTCCAGGTGCTCGGCGGCTACGGCTACACGCGCGAGTTTCCCGTCGAGCGCTTCATGCGGGACGCCAAGATCACGCAGATCTACGAGGGCACCAACCAGATCCAGCGCGTCGTCATCGCCCGGCATCTGCTCGGGCTCTGAACCGGAGGAGACACCATGACTCGACGCACCGACACGCGGCTGCCCCGCCGCCGCTTCCTCGCCGGAGCCGGCGCCGCCGCCGGCCTCGCCGGCGTGGGGTTCCCCGCCGTGCTGCGCGCCCAGGCGAAGACCTTCAAGGTGGGCGTGATCCATCCGGTCACCGGCCCGCTCGCCGAGCCGGGCCAGGCCTGCCGGCTCGGGGCCCAGATGGCCGCCGACGCGATCAACGCGGCGGGCGGGATCAAGGCCCTCGGGGGCGCGCGGCTCGAGCTGCTGCTGGGCGACACGCAGACCAAGCCGGAGGTGGGCCGGAGCGAGGCCGAGCGCGTGGTGAACCAGGGCGCGCAGATGCTCGTGGGCTCCTTCGACTCGGGCAGCACCGCGGCCATGGTGCCGGTGGCCCAGCAGAAGCACGTGCCCTTCCTCGTGGACATCGCCGCCGCCGACCCCATCACCGCGAACGTGGCCAAGGCGGTCAAGGAGGGGCAGCAGAAGGTCCAGTACGTGTACCGGAACTTCCCCACCGGCTCCACGTTCGGGCGCCGCGCCGTCCAGTACTTCACGGAGATCTTCAAGGAGGCCAACGTCGCGCCCAAGCGCGTGGTGCTGATGTACTGCAACGACCTCTTCGGCCAGAACTCGGCGCGCGGCTTCCAGGCCGCCCACGCCGCGAGCAAGCCGGGCTGGGAGATCGTGGAGGTCATCCCGTGGCCGGAGCCGCCCTCCGACCTCTCGACCGAGGTCTCCCGGGCCAAGGCGGCGAAGCCCGACATCATCGCCCCGATCACGCGCCCGGCGAGCGCGCAGGTCCTGCTGCCCGAGCTGCGCAAGCAGCGCCTGGACATCATGGGCGTGGTGAGCCCCGGCGGCCCGGGCCTCTACGAGGCGGGGCAGATCGCCACCCTCAAGGACGACCTCGAGCACGTGATGGCGAGCGTGCCGTGGCCGAACTTCAAGCATCCGCGGACGAAGCAGCTCGCCGAGGAGTACCTGAAGCGGTCCGGCGGCAAGACGTTCGACACGAACTCCGGCTACTCCTACGACGCCATGTTCCTGCTCGCCGACGTGCTCGAGCGGGCGAAGTCCGCGGACCCCGACGCGATCGTGGACGCGATCAAGAAGACGAACTACACCGCCGGGCTCATGCAGTACGGCGGGCCGATCGTGTTCAACGAGGCGGGCGACAACGCCAACGCCATCCCCACCATGATCCAGGTGCAGAGCCAGAAGCCCGTGGCGGTGTGGCCGAAGGACGCCGCGCTCGCCAAGTTCGTGTTCCCGCGCCCCAAGGCGTGAGCGTGCTCCGGGGAGAGGGGTAGGCTCCGGGCGCGCCCGGCCGCCGTTTCCGCCCCCGGCATGGACCTCACGCTCGTCGCCCAGGGGCTCCTCTCCGGGCTCCTCTTCGGCGGCGTCCAGAGCCTCATGGCCGTCGGCCTGTCGCTGATCTTCGGCGTCATGCGGGTGGTGAACTTCGCCCACGGCGACATGATGGTGTGGGGCATGTACCTGGCGTGGATGCTGGCCACGCGCCTGGGCGTGGATCCCATGGCGAGCTTCGTCGTGTGCGCGGCCGCGCTGTTCGTCTTCGGCTTCGCGGTGCAGCGCGGGCTCGTGCACCGCATCGTCGACGCCCGCCACGAGATGCAGATCCTCCTCATGCTGGGCGTGGCCCTGATCCTCGAGAACGCCGCGCTGATGGCGTTCGGGCCCGAGCCGGTGCGCGTGCGGTCGGCGCTGTCCGGCGCCACGATGTGGATGGGGCCGGTGTTCGTGGACGTGGCCCGTCTCGTGACCTTCGGGCTGGCCCTCGTCCTCACCGCGATGCTCTGGCTCTTCCTGTTCCGCACCCGGCTCGGCCGGCAGATCCGCGCCGCCGCGGACAACCCCTACGGGGCGCTCGTGATCGGGACGGACACGAGCCGCGTCTACGCGATCGCGTTCGGCGTGGGCGCGGCGTGCGTCGGCGCGGCGGGAGCGCTCACCACGCCGCTCGTGCCGTTCTCCCCGTCCTTCGGCCTGTCCGCCTCCGTGACGAGCTTCAATATCGTGATCATCGGGGGGATGGGAAGCCTTCTCGGCGCCTTCGTGGGCGGGCTGGTGGTCTCGGTCGCGGAGTCGCTGGGGGCGGTGTTCCTCAAGCCCTCGCTCAAGGAGGTCGTGAGCTTCTCGCTCCTCATCCTGATCCTGCTCTTCCGGCCCGCGGGCCTGTTCGGCAGGCGCGCGGCATGAGGTGGGCGGGGCTCGGCGCGGTGCTGGTGCTGATCGCGCTGCCCGCGGTGGTCGGCTCCTACGTCGTGACCGTGCTCATCCTGGTCTTCTTCTACGCGTACCTGGCCCAGGCGTGGAACATCGTGGGCGGCTACGCCGGGCAGCTCTCGGCCGGGCACGCCGCGTTCGTGGGCGTGGGTGGCTACACCGCCGCGGTGCTGTCGATCGAGTGGGGCCTCACCCCGTGGGTCGGCATGTTCGTGGGCGGCGCGCTCGCCGCGCTCCTCGGCGCCCTCATCGGCTACCTCGGGTTTCGCTTCGGGCTCCGGGGGTTCTACTTCGTGCTGCTCACCGTGGCCTTCGCCGAGCTGTGCCGCATCGTCGCGAGCAACCTGGACGCGGTGGGCGGCTCGCTCGGGCTCTACATCACGTTCACGGGCAACCCGCGGCAGTTCCAGTTCCAGGACAGCCGCGCGTACTACTACATCGCGCTCGCCCTCATGCTGGGGGCCACCGCCATCGTGGGCCTGCTGGAGCGGCGGCGCTTCGGCGCGTACCTCGCGGCCATCCGCGAGGACGAGGACGCCAGCGAGGCGCTGGGCGTGAACGTGTTCCGCGTGAAGCTCCTCGCCATGATCCTGTCCTCCTTCCTGACCGGCGTCGGCGGCACCTTCTACGCCTTCTACCTGTTCTCGCTCCAGCCCGGCGCGGTGTTTGGGATCCCGCTGTCCGTGGAGATCATCCTGCGCGCCATCGTGGGCGGGGCCGGCACCCTCCCGGGCCCGATCCTCGGCTCGTTCATCCTGACGCCGCTCGGTGAGCTGTCGCGGATGTACTTCGCGCAAGGCGGCTGGCACGGCGCGCATCTCGTCGTCTACGGGGCGCTCCTGATCGCCGTGGTGCTCTTCGTGCCGGAAGGGGCGTACCCGCGGCTCCGGCGCGCCTTCGGGCGGCGCCGGCCCGGGGCGGGGCGATGAGCCTCCTCCTCGAGGCGCGCGGGCTCAGCCGGCGGTTCGGGGGCGTGCACGCCGTCCGCAGCCTCGACGTGGACGTGCGGGCCGGCGAGGTGCTCGGCCTCATCGGGCCGAACGGCGCGGGGAAGACGACGGTGTTCAACCTGCTGTCGGGGTTCCTCGCCCCCGACGCGGGCGAGATCCGCTTCGACGGGCGGTCCGTCCTGGGCCTGGCGCCGCACGCGATCTGCCGGCTCGGCCTGGCGCGCACCTTCCAGATCGTGCGGCCGTTCCCGCATCTGTCCGTGCTCGACAACGTGAAGGTGGGCGCGCTCGCCCGGCATCCGGGCGTCCGCGAGGCGCGCGAGCGGGCGCGTGAGGTGATCGAGCGGGTCGGCCTGGGCCCGAAGGCGGAGACGCCGGCCGGCGGCCTGACCCTGCCCGAGCGCAAGCGTCTCGAGCTGGCCCGCGCGCTCGCGACCGAGCCCACGCTGCTGCTCCTCGACGAGGTCATGGCCGGGCTCAACGCCACCGAGATCGAGACGATCGTCCGGCTCGTGTCGGCGATCAACCGCGCCGGCGTCTCGATCCTGCTGATCGAGCACAACATGCGCGCGGTGATGTCGCTCTCCCACCGCATCGTCGTGCTGTCCTTCGGCGAGAAGATCGCCGAGGGCGCGCCGGCCGAGGTGGCCAACCACCCGAAGGTCGTCGAGGCCTACCTCGGGGAGGAATATGTCCACGCTGCTCCGGCTTGACGCCGTCGCCGCCGGGTACGGCGACCTCCTCGCCGTTCACGACGTCTCGCTCGAGGTGCGGGAGGGCGAGGCGGTGGCGCTGATCGGCGCGAACGGGGCGGGGAAGACCACCACGCTCCGGGCGATCACGGGCCTTCTGCCCGTCCGGCGCGGACGGATCGAGTGGCAGGGCGAGCGGCTCGACGGGCGGCCGTCGAGCGAGGTGGTGGCGCGCGGCATCGCGCACGTGCCGGAGGGCCGGCAGCTCTTTCCGACGATGACGGTCCTCGACAACCTGGAGCTGGGGGCGATGGCGCCGGCCGGGCGCGCGGGACGGACGCAGTCGCTCGAGCGCGTGTTCGCCCTGTTCCCGCGGCTGGCCGAGCGCCGGCGCCAGCTCGCCGGCACCCTGTCCGGGGGCGAGCAGCAGATGTGCGCGATCGGCCGGGGCCTGATGGCCCGGCCCCGGCTCCTGCTCCTCGACGAGCCGAGCCTGGGGCTCGCGCCCGTGGTCGTGAAGGCCATCTTCGCGAACCTGGCCGACATCAATCGGGACGGCACGACGCTCCTGGTCGTGGAGCAGAACGTCGCCCGCGCGCTCGACCTGGCCCAGCGCGCCTACGTCCTCGAGAACGGGACCGTGGCCCTCGCGGGATCGCGCGCGGAGCTCCTGGCCAGCGGGCACGTCAAGCGGGCCTACCTGGGGCTCTGACGGCGCGCGGGCCGCGTCCCGCCGCTGAGCCGTGGGGTACAATACCGCTTCCCACTGTTCACGCCCGAGGAGCGAGCCATGACGAGCCCCATCATCACCGAGAGCGTGCGCGCCCTGGTCGACCGGCGCGACCTCACGCGCATCGAAGCGGCGGCGGCCATGGAGGCCATCATGTCCGGGGCCGCCACCAACGTGCAGATCGCGGCGTTCCTGACCGCGCTCCGCATGAAGGGCGAGACCGTCGAGGAGCTGATCGGCTTCGCCCAGGTGATGCGCCAGAAGGTGGTGCGGGTGCCCACGCGCGCCGGCGACGTCGTCGGCCGCCACCGGGACCGACCGCGAGATGCTGATCGACACCTGCGGCACCGGGGGCGACGCCTCCGGCACCTTCAACGTGTCGACGGCCACCGCGTTCGTGGTGGCGGGGGCCGGGCTCAAGGTGGCCAAGCACGGCAACCGCTCCGTGTCGTCCCTGTGCGGCTCGGCCGACGTGGTGGAGACCCTGGGGATCGACCTCGAGCTGACGCCCGCGCAGGTCGGCCGCTGCGTGGACGAGGTGGGCATCGGCTTCCTCTACGCGCCGCTGCTCCACACCGCGATGAAGCACGTGATGGTGGCCCGCCGCGAGATGGGCGTCCGCACCGTGTTCAACATGCTCGGGCCCCTCACCAACCCCGCGGGCGCCAACGCCCAGGTGATCGGCGTCTACGCCCAGGCGCTCACCGAGCCGCTGGCCCGGGCCCTCGCCGAGCTCGGCACCATCCGCGCGTTCGTGGTGCACGGCGCCGACGGCCTCGACGAGATCTCCAACACCGGCGAGAGCGACATCGCGGAGGTCCACGAGGGCGTGGTGCGCGCCGGGCGCGTGCGGCCCGAGGACTTCGGCCTCGCGCGCGCGGCCATCCGCGACCTCCAGGGCGGCGACCGCGAGGAGAACGCGCGGATCATCCGCGGGCTCCTGGGCGGCGAGCGCGGGCCGCGGCGCGACATCGTGCTCATGAACGCCGCTGCCGCGCTGGTCGTGGGCGGCAAGGCGCGCGACCTGAAGGAGGGCGTGGCCCTCGCCGCCTCGTCCATCGACTCCGGATCCGCCACCGCCAAGCTGGCGCGCGCTCGTCGACCTGTCCCACCGCCTCGCCGCCGCGCGCCGGAACTGACGGGCGCGACGGCCCGACGGCGGAGATCGAGGCGCGGCGCCGCGCGACCTGATCGCCACCCGAGCCCGCGCCGAGGCCTCAGGGCATCGACAGACGCGACAATGGCCGTCCGGACGCAGGGTTGACCGGCACTCCCGGGCCGGGGGATAATGCGCCTCGGCTGCTCGCAGGCCGTGTCCCTCTCCTCGAAGCGCGACCGATCTCGTTCGCCCGGTGGAGACGCGAGCCGCCGCGAGAGTTCTAGAACTCCGAGGAAGGAAACGCGAGCCAATGCCGTCCGCGCCGGTCCGGGTCCCTCGCTATCACCAGATCGCCCAGAGCCTGCGCGAGCGCATCCTCGACCGGAGGCTCGCCGCGGGGGAGCGGCTCGACAACCAGCGCCAGCTCGCGCGCGAGTTCGGCGTGACCCTGATGACGCTCCGGCAGGCGCTCGAGGTGCTGGAGCGTGATCGGCTCATCGCCCGGCGTCACGGCCTCGGCACCTTCGTCGCGTCCCCGTCGGTGGACTACGACATCCTCCAGTTCCAGCGCCTCGCCGCCGACCTCTCCGCGCACGGCGAGGCGGTGGGCACCCGGTTCCTCGGCAGCCGCTTCGCGCCCGCCGACCGCCACGCCGCGCAGGCGCTCGGGCTCAAGCCGCTCCACCGCGTGTTCGTGCTGGAGCGGCTCCGGATCGTCAACGGGCACCCGATGAGCTTCCAGGCCTCGTACCTGCCCGCGGCGATCGGCCAGGAGATCGTGAAGGCCGACCTCGCGGTGACGCCGCTGCGCGAGGCGCTCGCCTTCAAGCTGGGGATCGAGGTGACGGCGGCGCGCGAGTCGGTGTCCGCGGTGACCCTGCCCGGGCGCGCCGCGCGGGAGCTGGGCTGCCGGCCGGGCACGGCGGCGTTCCGCTCCGATCGCGTGTCGACGTCCCGTGACGGCGCTCCCGTCGTGTACGACCGCGTGTTCATTCCGGGCGACCGGTTCCGCATCACCCGCGAGCTCCACTACGGATCAACGCCCGGCCGCGCCAACGGCGCGGCCCGGCCCCCGGCCCGCGAGACCGACGCGTCCACTACCTCCAGCGAGGCGACCCGAACATGAAGATCCTCGTGCTCATCAAGCAGGTTCCCGACACCGCCACCCAGGTCAAGATCGCGGGCGATCGCCGCTCGATCGAGACCACCGGCATCACGTGGATCGTCTCGCCGTACGACGAGTTCGCGGTGGAGGAGGCCCTCCGCATCAAGGAGAAGCGCGGCCAGGGTGAGGTCGTCGTGGTGTCGCTCGGTCCCGAGCGCGTGAAGGAGGCCCTCCGCTCCTGCCTCGCCATGGGCGCGGACCGCGCCATCCACCTCCTGGACCCCGCGTGGGCCGAGGCCGACACCCTGACCACCTCGCGCGCGCTGGCCGCGGTGATCAAGCAGGAGGCGCCCGCGCTCGTGCTGAGCGGCCGCCAGGCCATCGACGACGACATGGGCGCGGTGGGCGCGCAGGTCGCGGAGCTGCTGGGCTGGCCGTGCGCGTCGTGGATCATGGAGGAGGCGGTCAACGACGGCGGCACGGCGATCAAGGTGGGCCGGCAGGTGGAGGGCGGCCTGGAGATCTTCGACCTGCCGCTGCCCGCGCTGGCATCCGCCCAGAAGGGCATGAACGAGCCGCGCTACCCCACGCTGAAGGGGATCATGGGCGCCAAGAAGAAGGAGATCAAGGAGCTCAAGGCCGGCGGACGTCGGCATGGCCGCCGAGGCCGCCGCGCTCTCCGTGGTCACGCTCGAGCCGCTGCCTCCGCGCCCGCCCGGGCGGATCATCACGGGCGATCCCGCGGAGTCCGCGCGCGAGCTGGTGCGCGCGCTCCGCGAGGACGCCAAGGCGATATGAGCCCCGGGGTCGTGAAGGAATGCGGATGTCGACTTCAGCGAGCGGGCTGACACCGCGATTCTGCGGACACGCGGCGTGCCGTCTCGCATGTCATCCAGGATCACGATGCGACGAACTCTCACACCCTCGAGGGGAGACGACTGATGGCGGGCGCGTTCTGGTGCATCGTCGAGGACGACAGGCAGGGCAATCCGAAGAAGGTCACCGCCGAGGTGCTGGGCGAGGCGAGCCGTCTCGCCGCGCAGGCCGGCGGCCAGGCCGAGGCGGTCTGGCTCACCGACAAGGCGAGCGAGGAAGGCGTGAAGCAGCTCGGCGAGTGGGGCGCCAAGCGCGTCCTCCTGCTCGAGGGGCCGGCCTACGCGCCGTACCGCGGCGAGGTGTGGACGCCGGCCCTGGCCGAGCTCGCCGCGAAGGAGTCGCCGAAGGCGATCTTCGGCGCGGTCACCACGCGCCAGCGCGAGGCCCTGGCGCGGCTGGCCGCGCGCCTGGGCGCCGGGCTCTCGGCGGACTCCGTCGCGCTCGCCCTGGACGGCGACAAGCTCGTGGCCACGCGTCCGGTGTACGCCGGCAAGCTGCTCGCGAAGATGACCTGGACGAATACGCCGTGGCTCGCCACGCTCAGGCCGAACGTGTTCAAGCCGCTCGACGCGGCGGGCGGCGCGGCGCAGGTCGACCGGCCGAGCGTCGGGGCCGCGGCCGAGCAGATGAAGCTCGTGGAGCGCCGCGAGGAGGTGTCGACCGGGCTGCCCGAGCTGGCCGAGGCCGACATCGTGGTGTCCGGCGGGCGCGGCCTCAAGGGGCCGGAGAACTTCTCGTACATGGAGAGCCTCGCCAAGGTCCTGGGCGCCGCCGTGGGCGCCTCCCGCGCCGCGGTGGACGCGGGCTGGCGGCCGCACCGCTTCCAGATCGGCCAGACCGGGCGGACCATCTCGCCGAAGCTCTACCTGGGCTTCGGCATCTCCGGCGCCATCCAGCACCTGGCGGGCATGCGGACGTCCAAGGTGATCTGCGCGATCAACAAGGACCCCGAGGCGCCGATCTTCAAGATCGCGGACTACGGGATCGTCGGCGACCTCTTCGAGGTGGCTCCGGCCCTCGAGGCCGAGTTCAAGAAGCTCCTGGAGAAGTAATGAGATGAAGGGGAACGACCGAACCGCCACGCTTGCCGGCAACGGCATGCCCGTGGCGGTGGGGGGGCGTGGGGATGGCTTGGCGAGGCGCAGCCGCTGGCGAGCCGAGCGTACCAGCGATCACTCCGACCGGAAGGGAGGAGCGGCGCCGCTCCCCCCACACTATGAACAGCGAGCTCACCCCCGAGCAGCGGCTGATCCAGGCGGTGGCGCGGGACTTCGCCGAGAAGGAGGTCCGCCCGATCGCCTCCGCCATCGACCGCGAGGCCCGCTTCCCGCGGGAGACGGTGGCGCGGATGGGGGAGCTCGGGCTCATGGGGATCGCGATCCCCGACGCGGAGGGGGGCAGCGGGGGTGACACCGTGGGCTACGTGGTGGCCGTGGAGGAGGTCGCGAAGGTCTGCGCCTCGCACGCGGTGATCATGTCCGTGAACAACTCGCTGTACTGCGACCCCGTGCACATGCACGGGACACCGGAGCAGCGGCAGCGCTTCCTGGCTCCGTACGCGGCGGGGCAGAAGCTGGGCAGCTTCTCCCTCACCGAGCCCGAGGCCGGCTCGGACGCCACCAACCAGAGCGTGCAAGCGGTTCGCGACGGGGAGCAGTACCGTCTCTCGGGCCGGAAGATCTTCGTCACCAACGGGCGGGAGGCCGACGCCGTCCTCGTCTTCGCGCAGACCGACCGGGCGCGCGCGCATCACGGGATCAGCGCGTTCCTGGTCGAGCGGGGGACGCCGGGGTTCACGGTGGTGAAGACGGAGGAGAAGCTCGGCCTCCGCGCCTCCGACACCGCCGAGCTCCTGTTCGAGGACTGCCGGGTGCCGGCCGGCCAGCGCCTCGGCGCCGAGGGCGAGGGCTTCCGGATCGCGATGGAGACGCTCGACGGCGGCCGGATCGGCATCGCGGCGCAGGCCGTGGGCATCGCGGCGGGCGCGCTCGAGCTGGCCACCGCCTACGCGCGCGAGCGGAAGTCGTTCGGCGTGCCGATCGGCCAGCACCAGATGGTCCAGTGGATGATCGCCGACATGGCGACATCCATCGACGCGGCGCGGCTCCTCACGCTGCGCGCGGCCGCGCTCAAGGACGCGGGCCAGCCCTACGGGCCCCAGGCCGCCATGGCCAAGCTCTACGCGGCCGAGACGGCGATGAAGGTGGCCACGGACGCGGTGCAGGTGCACGGCGGCTACGGCTTCATCACCGAGTACCAGGTCGAGCGGTACTTCCGCGACGCGAAAATCACGCAGATCTACGAGGGCACCTCGCAGATCCAGAAGCTGGTGATCGCGCGTCACTTGCTGGCCGGCGTCGATGCCTGACGAGCGGCCGGAGGAGGCCATGACGGGACGCGAGCGGTGGACACGGGAGACCTACGACCCGGCGGTGGGCCGGTCGCCGGAGCGCGACGTCCGCTTCGAGTCGCTGTCCGGGATCCCGATCGAGCCGCTGTACACCCCGGAGCACCTCGCGGGCTGGCGCTACGAGGACAAGCTGGGCTACCCGGGCGAGTTTCCGTTCACGCGCGGCCCGTATCCGTCCATGTACCGCGGCCGCCTGTGGACCATGCGGATGTTCGCGGGCTTCGGGCGGCCCGAGGACACCAACGAGCGGTTCCACTACCTGCTCGACCAGGGGCAGACCGGGCTCTCGACCGCGTTCGACATGCCCGCCCTCATGGGCTACGACGCCGACCACGCGCGCGCCCGCGGCGAGGTGGGCCGCGAGGGCGTGTCGATCTCCACCCTCGCCGACTTCGAGGCCCTGTTCCGCGAGATCCCGCTCGACCGCGTGACCACGTCGATGACCATCAACTGCACGGCGTCGGTCGCGCTCGCGATGTACCTGGCCCTCGCCGACAAGCAGGGCGTGTCGTGGGACCGCATCGGCGGGACCATGCAGAACGACATGCTCAAGGAGTTCATCGCGCAGAAGGAGTGGATCTCGCCGCCGGAGTCGGCGGTGCGCATCGTCGTCGACACGATCGAGTTCTGCACCAAGCACGTGCCGCGCTTCAACCCGGTGTCGATCTCGGGTTACCACATCCGGGAGGCCGGCTCGACCGCGGTGCAGGAGCTCGCCTTCACCCTCGCCGACGGCCTCGGCTACGTGCAGGCCGGCATCGCGCGGGGGCTGGACGTGGACGCCTTCGCGCCGCGGCTGTCGTTCTTCTTCGACATCCACAACGACTTCTTCGAGGAGATCGCCAAGCTGCGGGCGGCGCGCCGCATCTGGGCCACCCTCATGCGCGACCGCTTCGGCGCGCGCAAGCCGGAGTCGATGCGCCTGCGCACCCACACCCAGACCGCGGGCGTGTCGGCCACGGCCCAGCAGCCGCTCAACAACGTGGCGCGGGTGGCGCTCCAGGCCCTCGCCGCCGTGCTGGGCGGCGCCCAGTCGCTGCACACGAACTCCTACGACGAGGTCCTCGCGCTGCCCACCGAGCAGGCGGTGACGGTGGCGCTGCGCACCCAGCAGATCATCGCCGAGGAGACCGGGGTGGCCCTCACCGCCGATCCCCTCGGGGGCGCGTACTTCCTGGAGACGCTGACCGACCAGATGGAGGCCCAGGCCATGGCCTACATCCGGCGGATCGACGAGCTGGGCGGGATCGTGCGGGCCATCGACCTCGGGTACCCGCAGCGCGAGATCGCGGACGCCGCGTATCGATACCAGATCATGGACGACCGGCGCGAGAAGGTCGTGGTCGGCGTGAACAAGTACGCGATGACCGACGAGCCGCCGGTGCCGTACCTCAGGATCGACGACAGCGTGGAGCGCGAGCAGGTCGAGCGAGTTCGCCGGGTCAAGGCCGCGCGTGACGCGGCCAAGGTGGAGCGGCGCCTCCGCCAGGTGGCCGAGGCGTGCGAGAACGGCGACAACCTGATGCCGGTGCTGGTGGACGCGGTCAAGGACTACGTCTCGCTCGGCGAGATCTCCGACGTGTACCGCCGGGTGTTCGGCCTGTACCGGGAGCCGATCATCTTCTGACATGCTCGATCAGCCGCGTCCCTGCTGCGGGCGCGGGACGAGACAGGGAGAGAGACAACGATGGACACGATGAACCCGATCCGGATCACCAGGGCCACGACGCTCAAGAAGAAGCCGAAGGACGGCGAGCTCGGGTTCGGCCAGATCTTCACCGACCACATGTTCCTGGCCGACTTCCAGGAGGAGAAGGGCTGGTACGACCCGCGGGTCGAGCCCTACGGCCCCATCCCCATGGACCCCGCCGCCGCCGTCCTCCACTACGCCCAGGCCGTGTTCGACGGGCTCAAGGCCTTCCGCGGCGTGGACGGCAAGGTGCGGCTCTTCCGGCCGGACAAGCACGTGGAGCGCATGAACAACTCGGCCCGGCGCCTGTGCATTCCGCCGCTGGACCCCGAGATGGCGCTGGCCTCGATCGTGGCGCTGGTGGGCCTCGACCGCGACTGGGTGCCGCGCACGGTGGGCACGTCGCTCTACGTCCGGCCCACCGTGATCGCCAACGAGGCCTTCCTGGGCGTGCGGCCGGCCCGGTCGTACATCTACTACGTGATCCTCTCCCCGGTGGGCGCCTACTATCCGGAGGGCATGGCGCCGGTGAAGATCCGCGTGGAGGAGAAGTACGTGCGCGCGGTCGAGGGCGGCCTCGGCGCGGCGAAGACGGGGGCCAACTACGCAGCGAGCCTCATGGCCGGCGAGGAGGCCAAGCACAGCGGCTACACCCAGGTGCTCTACCTCGACGGCGTGCACCGGCGCTACCTCGACGAGGTCGGCACGATGAACATGATGGTGAAGATCGGCGACGAGGTGATCACGCCGCCGCTGTCGGGGACGATCCTCGCCGGCGTCACGCGCGACTCGGTGCTCACCCTGCTCCGCGACTGGGGCATCCGGGCGACGGAGCGCCCGATCGGGATCGACGAGGTGGTGGCCGCCCACAAGGGCGGGACGCTGGCCGAGGCGTGGGGCACGGGCACGGCCGCCGTCATCTCGCCGGTGGGCGAGCTGGCCTACCGCGGCGAGAAGATGGTGATCGGCGGCGGCCAGATCGGGCCGCTCACCCAGCGCCTGTACGACGCCATCGTGGGCATCCAGTACGGGAAAACGCCCGACCCGCACAACTGGACCGTGGAGGTGTAATGATCCTCGCAGAATGCGGTAACCGCCACGGGCCACTACAGTCCCACCGCTCGGCATTGTCTGATGCGCGGGGCTGACGAGCGAGGAGGAGCGGCATGGACTGCGTCTTCTGCAAGATCCGGGACGGCCAGATCCCGTCCTTCAAGATCCACGAGGACGAGCGCACCCTCACGTTCATGGACATCAACCCGCTGAACTCCGGGCACTGCCTGGTCGCCACCAAGGCGCACGCCGCGACCATCTTCGAGGCCGACGTCGAGGACCTGCAGGCGTGCATCGCCACCGCCAAGAAGGTGGCGGCGGTGATCCAGCACGGGCTCAAGCCCGACGGGTTGAACCTGCTCCAGGCCAACGGCGCCGCCGCGTTCCAGTCCGTGCCGCACTTCCACCTGCATCTGATCCCGCGGTGGAACGGCGACGGCAAGGGGTTCGACTGGAAGCAGGTGCCGGGCAACCGGGATCAGATCATGAAGACGGGCGAGCGGCTCCGGAACCTGCTGAAATAGACCGCCCGGCCGTTGGAGCGGGCCGGCTGCGCCGGCCGCTCAACGGCCTTGCTGGTGGGCGGATGGGGCGTCTCGTCGTGCGGGGGTGGCCCCGTTGCTCGACTGGCGTGGGGAGTGGGGAATGGCGAGGAGGGGTGTGCGTGGCTGATGAGTCGCCGGATGCCCAGGGCATGAGCGCCGGAGCGGAGTCGCTTCGGAAGATTCGCGTCGTGGTGGCCAAGCCCGGCCTCGACGGGCACGACCGGGGCGCCAAGATCGTGGCGCGCGCGCTCCGGGACGCCGGCTTCGAGGTGATCTACACGGGGCTGCACCAGACGCCCGAGCAGATCGTGGCCATCGCCATCCAGGAGGACGTGGACGCCATCGGGCTCAGCGTGCTCTCGGGCGCGCACAACTTCCTGTTCGCGCGCGTGCTCGAGCTGCTGCGGGACAAGGGCGCCTCGGACATCGCGGTCTTCGGCGGGGGCATCATCCCGCAGGACGATATCGCGTCGCTCAAGGCCCTGGGGGTGAAGGAGCTGTTCACGCCGGGCACGTCCACGCAGGAGATCGTCCGCTTCGTCAGGGAGAACATCCGCGCCGCCGTCTGACCGCGGGCCGGTCGGCGACGCCGGCGCGGGGAAACGGGGACCCATCATGGCAGAGCGCAACACCCGAGGAGATGGCGGCGGAGCTCGCGCGCCTCACGGCGGAGAACGCGGCCCTGAAGGCGCGGGGCAGCCGCGGCGTGTCCCTCCGCGTGAGCGAGAAGGGCGGCGTGTCCGTCTACGGCCTGGGCCGCTTCCCCGTCACCCTCTACAAGGAGCAGTGGCTCAAGCTCCTCGACATGGCGGAGGACATCCGCGGCTTCATCCGCGAGCACGACGCCGAGCTCAAGGCCAAGGAGCCCCGCTGAGGGGTTGTGAGCGAATGGCGAGACTGCACTGCGTGTGTACGCGGAGCCGCGGTGTTGCCCCGCATGGCGAAGTCGAAGGCTGCGCTCCGTCGAAAGTGAGGCTATGAGTTTGAAGGGCGAGGCGGCCACGCGTGTGTACGCAGAACCGCGGTGTTGACACGCTCGGCGAAGTCGAAATCCGCATGTCTTCACAACTGATGCCATGAACTTCGAGCTGACGCCCGAGCAGCGGAGCGTGCGGGCGCTGGCCCGGGAGTTCGCCGAGCGCGAGGTGGCGCCGGTGATCCGGCGCTACGACGAGGCCCACGAGTTCCCCCACGAGATCCTCGCCCGGCTCGCCGGCACCGGCCTCCTCGGCGCCCTCGTGCCCGAGGAGTACGGCGGCGCCCACCTCGACTACGTGTCCTACGCGCTCGCCGTCGAGGAGCTGAACCGCGTGGACGGCTCGGTGGGCATCACCATGTGGGCCCACAACTCGCTCTGCACCAACCACATCGCCATGTTCGGCTCGCCCGAGCAGAAGCAGGCGTACCTGCCGCGCCTCGCCCGCGGCGAGACGCTCGGGGCGTGGGGGCTCACCGAGCCGGGCTCGGGCTCGGACGCGGCGGCGATGACGTCGCGGGCCGTGGCCCAGGGCGACCACTTCGTGCTGAACGGCACCAAGGCGTTCATCACCAACGCCGGCGTGGGCGGGGTCGCCGTGGTCATGGCCGTCACCGACCCCGCGCGCGGGCCGCGCGGCATCTCGGCCTTCATCCTGGACAAGGGCATGCCGGGCTTCAGCGCGGGCACGCCCTACCGGAAGCTCGGCCTGCACGCCTCGAACACCGCCGAGCTCGTCTTCGACGGCGTCCAGGTGCCGGCGAGCCGGCTCTGCGGGGGCCTCAACGAGGGGTTCGTGCAGAGCATGCAGGTGCTGGAGGGCGGGCGCATCGCCATGGCCGCGATGGGCGTGGGCCTCGCCCAGGGCGCGCTGGACCAGGCGCTCGCCTACATGAAGCAGCGGAGCGCGTTCGGTCGCCCCCTGGCCGACTTCAACGGGCTCCAGGGCATGATCGCGGAGATCGGCACCGAGGTGGAGGCGGCGCGGCTCCTCACGCTGCGCGCGGCCGCGCTCAAGGACGCCGGCCGTCCCGTGCGCCTGGCCGCGTCGATGGCCAAGGTGTTCGCCTCCGAGGTGGCCATGAAGGCGGCGACGAAGTCGCTCCAGATCCACGGCGGCGCCGGCTACATCACCGAGTTCCCCATCGAGCGCATCTTCCGCGACGCCAAGCTCACCGAGATCGGCGAGGGCACCTCGGAGATCCAGCGCATGGTCATCGCGCGCGAGATCCTCCAGCTCCGCTGATCGCACCCCCGCGAAGGCGATCCCGAGAAGGGATTAATGAATGGCGAGACGGCACTCCGCGTGTACGCAGAACCGCGATGTTGGCCCGCTCGCCGACGTCAGATCCTCATTCCTTCACAACCCGGACGGGCAGGCACCCATGAGCGAGCCGAGCGTCCTCTACCAGGTGGCGGAGGGGGTGGCGACCCTCACGCTGAACCGGCCGCACGTGCTGAACGCGCTCGACGTCGCGCTCGCCGCCCAGCTCGCGGAGGCGGCGGAGGCGGCGGCCGCCGACCCGGGGGTGTGGGTCGTGGTGGTCCGCGGGGCGGGCCGCGCCTTCTCCTCGGGCATGGACCGGAAAGCCCTGGCCGCGGGGAGGATCGACGAGCCGTTCTACCGGCACTGGATCCGCGCGCTGAACACGCTCGAGGACATGGGCAAGCTGTCGGTCGCCGTGCTCCACGGCTATTCCATCGGCGGCGGCCTCCAGCTCGCGGTGGCCTGCGACGTCCGGATCGCCACGACCGACGCCGTGATCGGGCTGGGCGCCACGCGGCACGCCTTGATCCCCGACGGCTCCATCCTCCGCCTGGCCCGCATCGTCGGCCTCGGGCGCGCCAAGGAGCTGACGCTCCTGAACGACCACATCACGGCCGCGGAGGCCCGGGCCATGGGCCTCGTGAACTGGGTCGCCGCGCCCGACGCGGTCGACACCGTCCTCGCCGGCGTGGTCGACAAGGCCTGCCACGCGTCCCGGACGGCCACCGCCCACGCCAAGCGGCTCCTCCACGCCTCGTTCCACACCGATCCCCGGGACCTGATCGAGGACGTCATGCGGGCGCAGGACGAGTGCATGCGCTCCGACGAGATGGCGGTGGCCAACCGCGCGTGGGTCGAGCGTCGCGAGGCGCGGTTCTACCCGCCGCCCATCGTGCCGGATCGACCGCGCTGGCCGCCGACGCCATGTGTAAGATCGACCGCTGATGACCGCCGACACCATCCTCGAGACCCACGAGCTCACCAAGGAGTTCCGGGGCTTCGTCGCCGTGAAGGACGTGAGCCTCCGCGTGCAGCGGGGCACCATCCACGCGCTGATCGGGCCGAACGGGGCGGGGAAGACCACCTGCTTCAACCTGCTCACGCACTTCCTGGCGCCGACGCGCGGCCGCATCACCTTCAACGGGCGCGACATCACGGGGTCGCGCCCGGCGGACATCGCGCGCCTCGGCCTGGTGCGCTCGTTCCAGATCTCCGCGGTGTTCCCGCATCTGAGCGTGCTCGCCAACGTCCGCGTGGCGCTCCAGCGCGGGCGCGGGCGGTCGTTCGACTTCTGGCGCTCCGAGCGGGTGCTCGGCGCGCTTCGACGCGCGCGCCCTCGAGCTGCTGGAGGCGGTGGGCCTCGCCGGCATGGCCGCCGTCCCCGCGGTGGAGCTGCCCTACGGGCGGAAGCGCGCGCTCGAGATCGCCACCACCCTCGCGCTCGACCCCGAGATGATGCTGCTCGACGAGCCCACCGCGGGCATGAGCCACGAGGACGTGGACCGGATCTCCGCCCTCATCAAGCGCGTGGCCGCCAACCGGACGGTGCTGATGGTCGAGCACAACCTGAGCGTGGTCGAGCACCTCTCGGACCGCATCACCGTGCTCGCGCGGGGCGAGATCCTCGCCGAGGGCGACTACGCCACGGTGTCGCAGAACGCCGAGGTCCGCGACGCGTACATGGGCGCCGGGCATGCCTGAGGCGGCGGCCGTCGCGTCCCGGCCCGCCGCCGCGCCGGGGGCGCCGCCCCTCGCGGTGTCCGGCCTCGAGGCCTGGTACGGCGAGTCCCACGTGCTCCACGGGATGACGTTCGACGTGAAGCCCGGGGAGGTGGTCACCCTCCTCGGCCGGAACGGCGCGGGCAAGACGACGACGCTCAAGGCCATCATGGGCATCGTGGCCGAGCGGCGGGGCTCGGTGCGGTTCGGCGATCAGGAGCTGATCCGCCGGCCGTCCAACGCCATCGCCCGCCTCGGCATCGCGTTCTGTCCGGAGGAGCGCGGGATCTTCGCGAGCCTCACCGTGGACGAGAACCTGATGCTGCCGCCGGAGGTCCGCCCGGGCGGACTGTCGCGCGACGCCATCTTCGCGCTGTTCCCGAACCTCCGCGAGCGCCTCCGCAGCCAGGGCACCAAGCTGTCGGGGGGCGAGCAGCAGATGCTCGCCATCGCGCGCATCCTGCGCACGGGGGCCCGGCTGCTCCTGCTCGACGAGCCCACCGAGGGGCTGGCCCCCGTGATCGTGCAGCAGATCGGCGCGACGATCCGGCGCCTCAAGGCCGAGGGTTTCACCGTGCTGCTCGTCGAGCAGAACTTCCACTTCGCGGCCACCGTGGCCGATCGCCACTACGTGGTGGAGCGGGGCCGCGTCGTGGACACGATCGACAACGCCGCGCTCCCGTCCCGCATGGACGCCTTGCACGACTACCTCGGGGTGTGACCCGAGTCTCCCGGACGTGACAGAATGCGCATTCGGCTTCAGCGAGCGGGTTACACCGCGATTCTGCGGACACCAGTCGTGCCGTCTCGCCACCCAGTAACGATCTCTCTCCGGAACCGACGAAAAGGAGCCGACCCATGAGCAGGATCCTCGCCTTGACCCTTGCCGCGCTACTGGCGCTCACCGGCGCCGCCGCGGCCCAGATCTCCGACGGCGTGATCAAGATCGGCGTGCTCAACGACCAGTCGAGCCTGTACGCGGACCTCACGGGCCAGGGCTCGGTGGTGGCCGCCCGCATGGCCGTCGAGGACTTCGGGGCCGCGGCCAAGGGCCTCAAGGTCGAGATCATCTTCGCCGACCATCAGAACAAGGCCGACGTGGGCGCGCAGATCGCCCGGCAGTGGTACGACGCGGAGAAGGTGGACGTGATCGTGGACGTGCCGAACTCCGCGGTGGCGCTGCGCCGTGAACCAGATCACCCGGGACAAGGGCAAGGCGTTCATCGTGTCCGGCGCGGCCTCGTCGGACCTCACCGGCAAGGCGTGCTCGCCCAACACCGTCCACTGGACCTACGACACGTGGGCCCTCGCCAACGGGACGGCCAACGCCATCGTGAAGACGGGCGGTGACTCCTGGTTCTTCATCACCGCCGACTACGCGTTCGGCCACGCCCTCGAGCGCGACGTGGAGGCGGTGGTGCTCAAGAACGGGGGCAAGGTGCTCGGCAAGGTCCGCCACCCGCTGAACACGCAGGACTTCTCCTCGTTCCTCCTCCAGGCCCAGGCCTCCAAGGCCAAGATCATCGGGCTCGCCAACGCCGGCGGCGACACCACGAACTCGATCAAGCAGGGCGCGGAGTTCGGGATCGCGCGGGGCGGCCAGAACTTCGCCGGGCTCCTGGTGTTCATCACCGACGTCCACGGCCTCGGCCTGGACAAGGCCCAGGGGCTCATCTTCACGGAGTCGTTCTACTGGGACGCCAACGAGCGCACGCGGGCTTTCGCCAAGCGCTTCGCGGAGCGGAACCGCAACATCCATCCCACGATGATCCACGCCGGGGTGTACGCGGGCACGCTCCACTACCTGAAGGCGGTGGAGGCGCTGAAGTCGGACGACGGGGGCAAGATCATCGCGAAGATGAAGGAGACGCCCACCGACGACCCGCTCTTCGGGAAGGGGACCATCCGGCCCGACGGCCGGAAGGTCCACGACATGTTCCTGTTCGAGGTGAAGAAGCCGGCCGAGTCGAAGGGCGCGTGGGACTACTACAAGCAGCGCTCGGTGATCCCGGCCGCGCAGGCGTTCCGCCCGCTCGACCAGGGCGAGTGCCCGCTCGTGAAGAAGTGATCGGAGGGGCCGGCCCGGCGGCACGCGGCGCCGCCCGGGCCGGCCTCGTCACGCCATGACGCTCTTCGGCATCCCGGCCCAGGCGCTCTTCGGCCAGCTCCTGATCGGCCTCATCAACGGCTCGTTCTACGCCATGCTGAGCCTGGGGCTCGCCGTCATCTTCGGGCTCTTGAACATCATCAACTTCACCCACGGCGCCCAGTACATGATGGGCGCCTTCGTCGCGTACTTCCTCCTGCAGCACGCGGGGCTCGGCTACTGGTGGGCGCTCGTCCTGGCCCCGCCCGCCGTCGGGCTCCTCGGCATCCTCCTCGAGCGCACGATGCTCCGGCGGCTCCAGGGGCTGGACCACCTGTACGGGCTCCTCCTCACGTTCGGGCTCGCGCTGATCATCCAGGGGCTCTTCCGGCACGAGTTCGGGTCGTCGGGCCTGCCGTACGCGATCCCGCCCGCGCTCTCCGGCGGCCAGAACCTGGGCTTCATGTTCCTGCCCAACTACCGCGCGTGGGTCGTGGTCTTCTCCGTCGTCGGTGTGCCTGGTCACGTGGTACGTCATCGAGCGCACGAAGCTGGGGTCGTACCTGCGGGCGGCCACCGAGAATCCCGCCCTCGTCCAGGCGTTCGGGATCAACGTGCCGCGCATGATCACGCTCACCTACGGCTTCGGGGTGGGGCTGGCCGCCCTCGCCGGCGTGCTCGCGGCGCCGATCTACCAGGTCAACCCGCTCATGGGCGCCGACCTGATCATCGTGGTGTTCGCGGTGGTGGTCATCGGCGGCATGGGGTCGATCATGGGCTCGATCCTCACCGGCTTCGGGCTGGGCGTGGTGGAAGGGCTGACCAAGGTCTTCTACCCGGAGGCGTCGAACACGGTCATCTTCGTGGTCATGGCCCTGGTGCTGCTCGTCCGGCCCGCCGGCCTCTTCGGGAGGGCCCAGTAGATGGCGACCGTCCCCGACGCCGTCGAGGCGACGCCGGTGGCCACGCCCGCGCCCGGGCGTGCCCCGCAGATGGTCGCGTTCCTGGTGATGGTGGCCTTCTTCACGGTGGCCCCGTTCTTCGTGTACCCGGTGTTCCTCATGAAGGCGCTCTGCTTCGCGCTCTTCGCGTGCGCCTTCAACCTCCTCATCGGCTACGTGGGGCTGCTCTCGTTCGGCCACGCCGTCTATCTCGGCGCCGCGGGCTACGCCGCGGCGTACACGGCGAAGGTGTGGGGCTGGTCGCCCGAGCTGGCGTTGCTCGGGGGCACGGCGGTGGCCGCGGCCCTCGGCGTCGTCATCGGCGCCATCGCCATCCGCCGGCAGGGGATCTACTTCGCGATGACCACCCTCGCGCTGGCCCAGATGATCTACTTCTTCTGCCTGCAGGCGCCGTTCACCGGTGGGGAGGACGGCATCCAGGCGGTGCCGCGCGGCGCGCTCTTCGGCCTGGTCGATCTCCGGCAGCCCGCCGCGATGTACGCGCTGGTCTTCGCCGTGTTCCTCGCCGGCTTCGCCGTCGTGTACCGCGCCATCCACTCGCCGTTCGGCCAGGTCCTGACCGCGATCCGGGAGAACGAGCCGCGCGCGCTGTCCCTCGGCTACCAGGCCGACCACTACAAGCTCATCGCCTTCGTGCTGTCCGCCGCGCTCTCCGGGCTCGCCGGGGCCACGAAGGCGATCGTGTTCCAGCTCGCCTCGCTCACCGACGTGCACTGGAGCATGTCGGGGGAGGTCGTGCTCATGACGCTGCTCGGCGGCCTCGGCACGGTGTTCGGCCCGGTGGCGGGCGCCCTCATCGTGGTGACCCTCGAGAACTACCTGGCCCAGCTCGGCGCCTGGGTGACCGTCGTCCAGGGCGCGATCTTCGTCGTGTGCGTGCTCACGTTCCGCCGCGGCGTCGTCGGCGAGCTCGCGCGCGTCCTGGGCAAGCCCCTCTGAGCGGCGGCGCGCGGGAGAATGCCCATGCACGTGAAGGAGCTGTTCGACCTGTCGGGGAAGGTGGCCATCGTCACGGGCGGCTCCCGCGGCCTCGGGCTCGAGATCGCCGAGGGCCTCGCCGAGGCGGGGGCGGCGGTGACGATCACGGGCCGGCGGCGCCAGTGGCTCGACGCCGCCGAGGCCGCGCTGCGCGAGCGCGGGGCCGAGGTCCTCGCCGTCGAGGGTGACGTGGCCGCGGCCGCCGACATCGCGCGCACCGTGGACGCCGCCGGGGAGCGCTTCGGCGGCATCGACATCCTGGTCAACAACGCCGGCCTCGCCTGGGCCGCGCCGTCCCTCGAGTATCCGCGCGACAAGTGGGACCTCACGATCTCGGTGAACCTCACCGGCGTGTGGCTCATGAGCCAGGCCGTGGCGCCGCGCCTGATCGCCCGGGGCGGCGGGGCCATCGTGAACGTGAGCTCGATGACGGGCCAGCTCGGCCTCGCCCCCGAGCTGCAGGACACCGTGCCGTACAACGCGAGCAAGGGGGGCGTCGACGCCCTCACGCGCGACCTCGCGATCAAGTGGGCCCGCCACGGCATCCGCGTGAACGCCATCGCCCCCGGGTACTTCCCGACCCGGATGACCGAGCACCTGGTGAAGACGGTGGAGGACCGCATGGCCGCGCTGTCCCCGTTCGCCCGGCTCGGCCAGCCCGGCGAGCTGAAGGGCGCGGTGGTGTTCCTCGCCTCCGCCGCCGCCAGCTTCATCACCGGGCAGGTGCTGAACATCGACGGCGGCGCCACCGCGTGGTGACTGCTTTGCGAGCCGAGCCGAAGGCGAGACGAGCGCATATGGAAGTGCAGTGGAAGGGACCGCGTGGCGACTTCTGACGGGCCCGCCGGGTGCCGCTGACCGTCCGGGGCGGCTGCGCCCACGACTGCCCGGACTCCTGCGCCTGGCAGGTGACCGTCGACGATGGCCGGGCCGTCGCGCTGGCCGGCGATCCCCAGCATCCCTTCACGCGCGGAATCCTCTGCGCGAAGGTCGACCGCTACCTCGACCGCGTGTACGGGCCCGAGCGCGTGCTGCATCCGCTGCGGCGCGCGGGCGCGAAGGGCGCCGGCGTTTTCGAGCGCGTGAGCTGGGAGACGGCGCTGGCCGACATCGTGGAGCGGCTCCGCGCGGTCATCGCCGCGCACGGCGCCGAGGCGATCCTGCCGTACAGCTACGCCGGGAACATGGGGCTCGTGCAGTACGCGGGGATGGACCGGCGCTTCTTCGCGCGGCTCGGGGCGAGCCGTCTCGACCGCACGGTGTGCGGCGACACCGCCAACGCCGGGGTGGCGGCCACGCTCGGCACGCCCATGGGCATCCGCCCCGAGGACATCGCGGCGAGCCGGCTCATCGTGCTGTGGGGCACCAACACGCTCCTGACCAACCTGCACCTCTGGCCCATCGTCCGGCGCGCGCGCGCCGAGGGCGCCCGGGTCGTCGTGATCGATCCGCTCCGCACGCGCACCGCCGCGGAGGCCGACTGGCACCTGGCGCCGCGGCCGGGCACCGACGCGGCGCTGGCGCTGGGCCTCATGCACGTGATCGTGGCGGAGGGACGGCACGACGCGGAGTACGTGCGACCGCCACACGGTGGGCTTCGACCGGCTCCGCGAGCGTCTCCGCGAGTACCCGCCGGAGCGCGTGGCCGACCTCGCCGGCCTCGCCGCCGCCGACGTTGTCGCGCTCGCCCGCGCGTACGCGACCACGCGGCCCGCGGTGATCCGCACGCTCGTGGGCCCGGAGAAGCATCCCCACGGCGGCATGGCCTTCCGCGCCATCGCCTGCCTGCCCGCCCTGGTCGGGGCCTGGCGGGACCGCGGGGGCGGGCTGCTCCACTGGACGCGCCAGCCCTTCGAGGACGCTTTCGACCTGCGCGCGCTCGTGCCGTCCGGCCTCTCGCGCGGGCCCGTGCGGACGATCAACATGATCCAGGTCGGCCGCGCCCTCACCGATCCGGGCCTGTCGCCGCCGGTGAAGGCGCTCGTCGTCTACGACGCGAATCCGGCGGCGACGGCGCCGCGCCAGCGCCTGGTGCTGGAGGGCCTGCGGCGCGAGGATCTCTTCACCGTCGTCCACGAGCTCGCCCTGACCGACACCGCGCGCCACGCCGACTACGTCCTGCCCGCCACCAGCTTCATCGAGCACCTGGACCTGCTGTTCCCGTGGGGCCACACGTACGTGACGCTCAACCGCCCCGCCATCGCGCCCTGCGGCGAGGCGGTGTCGAACACGGAGCTCTTCCGCCGCCTCGCCGCCGCCATGGGCTTTGCCGAGCCCGCCTTCCGCGACTCGGACGAGGACGTGATCCGCGCCGTGCTCGCGAGCGGCCATCCGCTCCTCGCCGGCATCACGTGGGAGCGGCTCTCGGCCGAGGGCTGGGCGCCGCTCGCGTACCCGGACGACTGGCGGCCGTTCGCCCACGGCGGGTTCCCGACGCCCTCGGGCCGCTGCGAGCTCTACTCGGAGACCCTCGCCGCGCAGGGCTTCGATCCGCTGCCCGCGTACGCGCCGCCGCCCGCCGGGCGCCCGCTGATCCTCCTCACGCCGAAGTCAGGGCTCAGGTTCCTGAACTCGAGCTACTCGCATCTGCCGCGCCACCGGTGGGGCGAGCCTCGCCATGGCCGTGGACATCCACCCGGACGACGCGGCCACCCGCGGGATCGCCGAGGGCGACGTGGTGCGGGTCGAGAGCGACCACGGCGAGCTGACGCTTCCCGCCCGGCTGAGCACCACGGTGCGGACGGGCGTGGTCGCGGTCCCGCACGGCCGGTGGGGCTGCCTCGAGAGCGGCGGCCTGTCGGCCAACGCGCTCACGTCGGACGGGTTCGCGGACATGGCGGGCGGTGGCGACTTCTACGGCACGCGGGTGGAGGTCACGCGCGCGTCGCGCTGAGGCGTCGTGGCATGAGCGTCACGCCGAGGCGTTGCGCCGAAGCGTCCGCGGCTCGGCGGGATGCCGTGCTAGCGTGTCCGGGTCACTCACGCCGGACCACAGGAGGAGAGGCCATGCCCTACCGGATCAATCACATCCACCTCAAGGCCCCCGACCCGCGCAAGACCGCGGAGTGGTACGTGACGGCCTTCAACTTCAAGATCATGAGCGACGAGGTGCGGGCCTTCGGCGACCGCTTCGTGCGCTGCCAGAGCGAGGACGGAGGCATGGCCGTCAACATCTCCGGCGCGCGCACGGGCGAGGTGCTGGGCCCCGGCGACGCGAGCGCGCACCACGGCCTGGAGCACTTCGGCTTCGACTCCACGGGCCTCGAGGAGGACATCCGCCGCCTCGAAGGCCTGGGCGCCCGGCTCCTCGAGGGGCCGACGCAGGTGCCCAACGGCCCCCGCATCGCGTTCCTCCGCGGGCCGGACGACACGCGCATCGAGCTGGTGCAAGCGCGCGGCAAGGCCGACAACTGCTGACCGGCCCGATCCGCGCCGGCGCCCAGATTCCAGCCGCCACGGTTGACAAGCATCGGGAAGGGCGCGCAGAGTTGGCGGTGCCCTGAGTGCAGGTTCGAAGCGAGGGACTCATGCAGCTCTGTGGGGCGACCACGCGCGCCTTCCATAGACCCCTCAGGCATCGGCAGCAACGATGCTGTCGCAGTCCTCCGCGCTCCGAGCGCCGACATCGCGAGCCCCCTGCAGACCGAATCGCACTTCACCACGGGCCGATGATCAGGAGGGGACCATGGGTGTCGTAGCAATGTCGCAGGTCCTGGGAAGTCGGGGCGACGACATCGGGCGCGAGCTGGCAGCGGCTCTCGGCTACAGGTTCGCCGATCGCGAGATCGTCGCCGCCGCCGCCGAACGATTTGGGGAAGGGATGCTGGACCTTGTCCACGTCACCGAGGAGAAGCCCAGTCTCGTGGAGCGGTTCAGGACGAGCGACCGCCACTACGTGACTGCGGTTGAGGGGATTCTGCTGGAGATGGCCGCGCAGGACAACGTCGTCCTCTGCGGTCGCGGAGCGGCGTTCGTCCTGAGCAAAGAGTCCCACGTTCTCCGAGTGCGCGTCACGGCACCGGAGCACGTGCGTGCCCAGTGGGTGCAGCAGCACGACGGTCTTGTCTACGAGTCAGCCCTCAATCTCGTGCGCCAGAAGGACCACGAGCGTGGCGCACGCATCAGGTTTCTCTACCACGTCGACTGGGACGATCCGATGCTCTATCACATCGTGCTGAACACCGAGCACGTCTCGGTCGCACTCGGGGCGCAGATCCTCCGCGCCGCGCTTGAGGGCCCGCGGTTCGTGGCCACCCCCGAGTCTCAGCGGAAGCTGAGCGATCAGGGCATCGTCGCGCAGGCCAAGACGGCGCTGCTCGTGAACCCGGTGACACGGTCTTGCCAGCTCGTCGCGACCGTCAACCGCGGAGTTCTGATGGTCAGTGGCATCGTGGAGCGGGATGAGCAACGGCTAGCCGCGGACGAGGTCGTACGACGACTTCCGGGCGTCACCAGTGTGCTGAACGAGATCGCCGTGCGTCCGCGCGTGCCCGTGGTGCATATCTGAGGGCCTTCGACCCGCGGGTCACCTGTCGAGGACGACCGTTGTCGAGAACGACCGTTGATGAGGTCCGCGGACCGGTCGCGCTCGCGCCAAGTGGGGCTCGGTCTGCACGTGGCGCGAGGGCGACCTCGGACCGCGCCCTCCTGGGGAAGGAGACCGCCGCCTTCGCTATCGAGCCCTGACGCGCCCGGCGTTGCATGGATTCTTACGCCCATGTCGGGAGCCCTGAAACTAGATCCGCTGGATCTCGGGGTTGCCGAAGAGGCCGTGGGGGCGGACGGAAAGGATGAGGAGCATCGCGACGTAGGACACGATCGTGCTGAAGCCGGCGCCGAGCCACGGGTCGAGGTAGCCGGCGGACAGGCTCTCGAGGATGCCGATGCCGAGCGCGGCGACGATCGTGCCCGGGATGCTGTCGAGCCCGCCGATGATCACGATGGGGAAGACCTTGGTCCCGAGGACGAGCAGCGAGAACCCGCCGCCCACGGCCGCGCTCCAGAGGGTGCCGGCGAGCACGGCGAGGGCGGCCATGAGCGCCCACGCGATCGCGAAGTGGCGCTGGGCCGAGATGCCCACCACCATGGCCGCCTTGGGGTCGCTGGCCAGGGCCCGCAGCGCCAGGCCGGTGCGGGTCCAGTAGAAGAAGGCGCTCAGGGCGCAGATGCCGGCGGCGGCGGTGACGCCGGCGATCAGCTTGTCCGGCACGACGGGCAGGCCCTGGATGGTGAGGAGATCCTCCGGAAACGGGAGCCGGATGCCGCCGGGCACGCCGGCAAGCGCTACTGCCACCGCGCCCCGCATGAGCATGCCGAGGCCGATCGTCACCATGATCAGCGAGATGGCGGGCGGGCTCACCATGCGCTCGAGGACGACCCGGTTGAACGCCATCGCGACCGCCACGGTGCTGGCGCAGCCGAAGGCCACCGCCCCGGCGAGACCCAGGCCGAGGCCGTGGAGCCCGAGCGCGACGAGCCGGGACGCCAGCATGACCCAGTCGCCCAGCGCGAAGTTGACGACGCGGGAGGCCTTGTAGACCACCACGAAGGCGAGCGCGACCAGGGCGTAGATGGCGCCCGCGAGGGCGCCGTCGGTGAGGAGGGCGACCAGGAAGCGCGCGTCGGTCACACGCGCTGCCCGGCCCGCGCGACGCCCGCGCGGCAGCGCGCCTCGAAGTCCTCGAGCTGCCGCCGATACGTCGCGTCGATCTCGGCGCGCCGCGCCTGCCAGAGGGCGTCGTAGCGCCCGGTCACCCCGGCGCGGCACGTCTGGCCCGCCGATCCCCCCGGGCACTGCCCCAGCGCGCTCCAGTGCGCCTTCCGGTGCACGTCCTCGGCGTACTCGAGCTCGGCCAGCCGGAGCCGGGCCATGCGGGCGCGCGCCGTCGCGGGATCGTTGCACGCCGGCTCGGACGGAGTGGAGGCGGCGGCCAGGGCGAGCGCGGCCGCCGTCGCCAGTGCATGGGCGCGCCACATGTCTCGACGAGTGTAAACCCTCGTCGTATTGAGCGAAGTGCTTGACACGCCGGGGGGTGCGCGGCTAGAATCCCGCAACCTCGGCAAGTTCCGGTGACGCAGGATCCCACCGAAGCGGCAAGGATGACGCGTGAGCAGCCTTGGACACGGCCTCTGGCAATGAGAGCGCGGACTGCCCATGACGGCCCACGGCAACGTGGCCGCACGGGCACGCCCTTCCGCTCCACGCGCGCGCGCGTGAGGCGGAACCTGCGGAATCGGGGACGGTTTAGCTCGTAAATGGCGGACACGGCCGTCCAGGACCGGAAGCCCACCACGCCTCTCGCCGCGTCGAAGAATCTCCGCATCGACTCGTCGCTGGACACTTTTCCCAAGCTCGTCCGGGAGAACGCCGAGCGCTTCGCGGACAAGGTCGCCATCCGCGAGAAGGACTACGGCATCTGGCAGTCCTACACCTGGCGCGACTACCTCGAGCGCTCGCGCCGGATCGCGCTGGGGCTGGCCTCGCTGGGGCTCGCGCGCGGCGACAAGGTCGCGATCGTGGGCGACAACCGGCCCGAGCTCTACTGGTCGATCCTCGCCACCCAGGCCCTCGGCGGGGTCCCCGTGCCGCTCTACCAGGACTCGAACGAGCGGGAGATGCAGTACGTCCTCGACCACGCCGAGGCGCGCTTCGCCGTCGTCGAGGACCAGGAGCAGGTGGACAAGCTCCTGAGCGTGCGCGCCCAGTGCCCCCGGCTCGAGCACCTGATCTACGACGACGCCCGCGGCCTCGCGCGCTACGCCGATCCGGGGCTCTCGAGCCTCGCCGCCCTCGAGGCGCGGGGCGAGGAGCTTCGGGCGGGGCCGGGCCGGCTTCTTCGAGTCCGAGATGGCCAAGGGCGCCGCGGACGACCTGGCGATCATCCTGTACACGTCGGGCACCACCGGGAACCCGAAGGGCACGATGCTCTCCCACCGGAACCTCATCCTGACCGCCATGAGCGCGGTGGCCCAGGAAGGCCTGACCGGCTCCGAGGAGGTGCTCGCCTACCTGCCGATGGCGTGGGCGGGCGACCACATGTTCTCGTTCGCGCAGTCGATCGTGACGGGGTTCACCACCAACTGCCCGGAGAGCGCGGACACCGTGCTGTCCGACCTCCGCGAGATCGGGCCGACCTACTTCTTCGCCCCGCCGCGCATCTGGGAGGCCATCCTCGCCTCGGTGATGATCCGCGTCGAGGACGCCTCGCGCGTGAAGCGGGCCATGGTCCACGCCTTCCTGCGCGTGGCCCGGCGCGTGGAGGAGGCCCGCCTCGCGCGGCGCGCGGTGTCCGTGACGGATCGCCTGCTCCTCCTCGCCGGCCAGGCGCTGGTGTACGGCCCGCTCCGCGACAACCTCGGCATGCGACGGATCCGCATCGCGTACACCGCGGGCGAGGCGATCAGCCCCGAGCTGCTCGGCTTCTTCCGCTCCCTTGGCATCAACGTCAAGCAGGTGTACGGCATGACCGAGTCGAGCGCGCTCATCTCGATCCAGCGGGACGGCGACGTGAAGCTCGACACCGTCGGCACGCCGCTGCCCGGCGTGGAGGTGCGGATCGCGGAGGGCGGCGAGGTGCTCTATCGCTCGCCCGGCGTGTTCCTCGGCTACTACAGGAACCCCCAGGCGACCCGCGAGACCGTCCAGGACGGCTGGGTGCACTCGGGCGACGCCGGCACGATCGACCGCGACGGGCATCTCAAGATCATCGACCGGGCCCGGGACGTGACCCGGCTTACCGACGGGACGCTGTTCGCGCCGAAGTACCTCGAGAACAAGCTCAAGTTCTCGCCGTACATCAAGGAGGCGGTGTGCGTGGGGGCGGGCCAGCCGTTCGTGGGCGCGCTCCTCAACATCGACCTGACCTCGGTGGGGAGCTGGGCGGAGCGGCGGAGCCTGGCCTACACGAGCTACACCGACCTCGCCCAGAAGCCCGAGGTCTACGAGCTGATCGGGCAGGAGGTGGCCCGCGTGAACCGGAGCCTGGCCGAGGCGCCGGAGCTCGCCGGGGCGCGCATCCGCCGGTTCCTCCTGCTCCACAAGGAGCTCGACCCCGACGACCAGGAGATCACGCGGACCCGCAAGGTGCGCCGCGGCGTGATCGCCGAGAAATACGCGCCGCTCATCGAGGCGCTCTACTCGGGCACCGACTTCGTGAAGGTCGAGGCGCTCGTGACCTACGAGGACGGGCGCACCGGCACCGTCCGGGCCGAGGTGCGCGTGGCCGACGCGCCGGCGGATGCGGTGACGCGATGAGCGCGGCCACGCCGCTCCTCGCGGTGGAGGGCATCAGCGTGGCCTTCGGCGCGGTGAAGGCCCTCACCGCGGTGAGCATGGAGATCGGCCGCGGGGAGATCGTGGCCATCATCGGGCCCAACGGGGCGGGGAAGACGACGCTGCTGAACGTCATCAGCGGCTTCTACCACCCCTCCGAGGGCCGGATTCTCTTCGAAGGCCGCGACCGCACGCGGCTCCGGCCCTACGAGGTGGCGTCGCTCGGCATCGCGCGCACGTTCCAGAACGTGGCCCTCTTCCGCGGCATGAGCGTGCTCGACAACATCATGACCGGCCGGCTGCTCAAGATGGGCGGGAGCTTCCTCCTCGACGCCCTCTGGTGGGGCCCGGCGATGAAGCAGGAGCTGGCCCACCGCGCCTTCGTGGAGCGCATCATCGACTTCCTGGAGATCCAGGCCATCCGCAAGACGCCGGCGGGCCGGCTGCCCTACGGCCTGCAGAAGCGGGTCGAGCTCGCCCGCGCCCTCGCCGCCGAGCCCACGCTCCTGCTCCTCGACGAGCCCATGGCGGGCATGAACGTCGAGGAGAAGGAGGACATGTGCCGGTTCATCCTGGACGTGCACGGCGAGTTCGGCACCACCATCGCCCTCATCGAGCACGACATGAGCGTGGTGATGGACATCTCCCAGCGCGTGGTCGCCCTGGACTACGGCCGGAAGATCGCCGACGGCTCGCCCGACGCGGTCCGCGCCGACCCCGCCGTCCTCGACGCCTACCTCGGGGTCCCGCATGCGTAGCCGCGCGCGCCACGAGAGCGCCGCGGGAGGCGGCGACTAGCCATGGGCGCCACGCTCCACGCCTTCCTGGTCGCGCCGTGGCTCGACATGGCAGGGGCGCCCACGTTCCTCGCCGAGGTCATCATCGGGGGCATCGCCTCGGGGCTCATGTACTCGCTGGTCGCGCTGGGCTTCGTCCTGATCTTCAAGGCGTCGGGCGTCTTCAACTTCGCCCAGGGCGTCATGGTGCTGTTCGCCGCCCTCACGCTGGTCGGGCTCATGGAGCGGCGCGTGCCCATGCTGGTGGCGCTGATCCTCACGATGGTGGTGATGGTGGCGCTGGCCTTCGCCATCGAGCGCATCGTGCTGCGGCCCCTCGTGAACCAGGAGCACATCATCCTGTTCATGGCCACCATCGGGCTGAACTTCTTCCTGGAAGGCTTCGGCGAGATGATCTGGGGCGCCAACGTCAAGCGCCTGGACATCGGCATCCCCGACGAGTCGTTCAAGATCGCAGGCATCCTCGTGAACCAGCTCGAGATGGCGGCGGCGGGCACGTCCGCGGTGCTCGTGGCCGTCCTCGCCGTGTTCTTCCAGAAGACGCGGATCGGCCGTGCCCTCCGCGCGGTGGCCGACGACCACGAGGCGGCGCTCAGCATCGGCATCCCGCTCAAGACGATCTGGGTGGTGGTATGGTCGGCGGCGGGCCTCGTGGCCATCGCGGCCGGCGTCATGTGGGGAGCGAAGAGCGGTGTGCAGTTCAGCCTGTCGCTCATCGCGCTGAAGTCGCTCCCCGTCCTCATCCTCGGCGGCTTCACCTCCGTGCCCGGCGCCATCGTCGGCGGCCTCATCATCGGCGTCGGCGAGAAGCTCGGCGAGGTCTACTGGGGCCCCCTCGTGGGCGGCGCCATCGAGAACTGGTTCGCTTACGTCTTGGCCCTCGCGTTTTTGTTGGTCCGCCCTCAGGGACTGTTCGGTGAAAGGATCATCGAGCGTGTGTAGGACCCGCGTGTGTCGGACCCGCGTGTGTCGGACCCGCGTGTATCAGGGACCCGCGTGGACTCGGTCGGGGCTGCCCCCTCATGGACGTTTCCCCTGCATTTCCATATACGCTCGGCTCGCCTTCGGCTCACCTCGCAAATCAGGTGCCCGCGGACGACCCGCGTTGAACACCTCCTGTGATCTATCGCGAGGCGGGACAATTCAAAACGTCCTATGCCGCCGACCAGGCGGTCTTCCCGATCCTGCAGGATCGGGTGGTTGTTTTCGCGGCCGTCGGCGCCGCGTTCCTCGTGCCGCCGCTGGCCTTCGGGGAGTACTGGCTCCAGGCCGTCCTCATCCCGTTCCTGGTGTACGCCATGGCCGCCCTCGGGCTGAACCTGCTCACCGGCTACGCGGGGCAGGTGTCGCTAGGGACGGGCGGCTTCATGGCGGTGGGCGCCTACTCGGCCTTCAAGATCACCACCGCGCTGCCCGGGCTGAACATCATCGTCGTGTTCGTGCTCGCCGGGCTGTGCGCGGCCGCGGTGGGCATCGTGTTCGGGCTTCCGAGCCTCCGCATCAAGGGCTTCTACCTCGCCGTGGCGACCCTCGCCGCCCAGTTCTTCCTGATCTGGCTCTTCAACAAGGTGGCGTGGTTCGTGAACTACGCGCCCTCCGGTACCATCACCGCGCCGCACCGGACCATCGCGGGCGTCATGGTCACCGGGCCCCAGGCCACCGCGGGATCGCGCTACGTCGTGGCTCTCGGCCTCGTGGTGGTGTTCGCGCTGATCGCCAAGAACCTCGTGCGGGGCCGCGTGGGCCGGGCGTGGATGGCCATCCGCGACCGTGACATCGCCGCGGAGATCATCGGCGTGCGGCCGCTGCGGACCAAGCTCCTGGCCTTCGGCGTCTCGTCGTTCTACTGCGGCCTCGCCGGGGCCGAGCTGGTCTTCCTGTTTCTCGGCAGCGCGGAGACGGCGGCCTTCGACATCAACCAGTCGTTCCTGGTCCTCTTCATGGTCATCCTGGGCGGGCTCGGGAGCATCCTCGGCTCCTTCCTGGGCGCCGCCTTCATCATCTTGATCCCCATCTTCCTGACCAACGTGCCCCACGTGATCGGGCTGTCCCTGCCCGTGGCGCTGCTCAAGCAGATCGAGCTGATGGTGTTCGGCGGGCTCATCGTCTTCTTCCTCATCGTCGAGCCGCACGGCCTGGCCCGCCTGTGGCAGCTCGGCAAGGAGAAGCTGCGGCTGTGGCCGTTCCCGCATTGACAGGGTCGTCATCCAGGGCCTCACACAGGAGAACAGCATGAACCGAACCAGACTCGTCGCCGCGCTCCTCGCGCTGGTCGTGGTCGCCGCGCCCCTCGCCGGGACGGCGGGCGCCCAGGACAAGGGATTGTTCATCCCGCTCCTCGTCTACCGGACCGGGCCGTTCGCCCCGAGCGGCATTCCCATCGCCAACGGCTTCGTGGACTACTTCACGCTCGTCAACGAACGCGACGGCGGGATCAACGGGGTGAAGGTGACGTGGGAAGAGTGCGAGACCCAGTACGACACCAAGCAGGGGGTGGAGTGCTACGAGCGCCTGAAGAGCAAGGGACCGGTCGTCGTGAACCCGTACAGCACGGGCATCACCTATCAGCTCATCCCCAAGGCGCCGGTGGACAAGGTCGTGGTGTTCTCGATGGGCTACGGCATGACCGCGGCCGCGGACGGACGCTGGTTCCCCTGGGTGTTCAGCTTCCCGACCACGTACTGGAGCCAGGCCTCCGCGGTCATCCGTTACATCGGCCAGCAGGAGGGCGGGGCGGACAAGCTCAAGGGCAAGAAGATCGTCCACATCTTCCACAACAGCCCCTACGGCAAGGAGGCGAACCCCACCCTCGAGGAGCTGTCGCGGCGGCTCGGTTTCGAGCTGACCCTGCTCCCCGTGGACAGCCCGGGCCAAGAGCAGAAGGCGACGTGGCTCCAGGTCCGGCGCCTGAACCCCGACTGGGTGTTCATGTCCGGCTGGGGCGTGATGAACCAGGTGGCGGTCAAGGAGGCGGCGGCCATCGGCTTCAAGATGGACCACTTCATCGGCAACTGGTGGTCGGCGAGCGACGCGGACGTGGTGCCCGCGGGCGACGGCGCGAAGGGCTACAAGGGCGCCACCTTCCACGCGCCCGGCACCAACTTCAAGGTGCACGCGGAGATCGTGAAGTTCGTCCACGACAAGGGCAAGTCCCCCGGCAAGAAGGAAGACATGGGCTCGCCGCTCTACAACCGCGGCGTGGTCAACGCCATGCTCACCGCCGAGGCCATCCGCACCGCGATGGCCAAGCACGGCAAGAGCCCGAACAACGAGCAGATCCGCTGGGGCTTCGAGAACCTGAACCTGACCGACAAGCGGCTCGAGGAGCTCGGCATGAAGGGCTTCACGCACGCGATCAAGGTCACGTGCGAGGACCACGAGGGCAACGGCCCCGTCCTCGTCCAGCAGTGGGACGGCAAGAAGTGGACGATCGTGTCCGACTGGATCGCCCCCATGCGCGACGTGGTGCGGCCCAAGCTCGAGGCGGCGGCGATCGAGGAGGCGAAGAAGCTCAACTACACGCAGCGCGACTGCTCGAAGGAGCGGTGAGCGGGGGGCACGCGGAGCACACCGCCGTGGCGGCTCCCGCGCGGCCCATCCTCGCGGTCAACAACGTCGAGGTGATCTACGACCACGTGATCCTCGTGCTGAAGGGGGTCTCGCTGACCGTCCCCGAGGGGGGCATCGTGGCCCTCCTCGGGGCCAACGGCGCGGGGAAGAGCACCACGCTCAAGGCCATCTCTGGCCTGCTCCGCACCGAGCGGGGCGACGTGACCAAGGGCAGCGTGGAGCTCCTCGGCGAGCCGATCCACCGCAAGGACCCCGCCGAGATCGTGCGGCGCGGCGCCATCCAGGTCATGGAGGGCCGCCACGTCTTCGAGCACCTGTCCGTGGAGGAGAACCTGCTCACCGGCGCCTACACGCGGGGCGGGGGGCGCGCGGTGAAGGCCGACATCGAGCGCGTGTACGCGTACTTCCCGCGGCTGCGCGACCGCCGCGGCGTCAGCGCCGGCTACATCTCCGGCGGCGAGCAGCAGATGCTCGCCATCGGCCGGGCCCTCATGGCCCACCCCCGGCTCATGCTCCTCGACGAGCCGTCGATGGGCCTGGCCCCCATGCTGGTGGCGGAGATCTTCGACATCGTGACCCGGCTGAACGAGGAGGAGCGCGTGGCCGTCCTCCTCGCGGAGCAGAACGCCGCGATGGCTCTGCGCGTCGCCGACTACGCCTACGTGCATGGAGAACGGGCGGATCGTGCTCGACGGCGACCGGAAGACCATCAGCGAGAACGAGGACGTGAAGGAGTTCTACTTGGGCCTCTCTGGCGTCGGTCAGCGGAAGAGCTACCGGGACGTGAAGCACTACAAGCGGCGCAAGCGGTGGCTGTCGTGAGCGCCGAGCTCGAGCTCCGCGAGATCTCGAAGTCCTTCGGGGGCGTGCAGGCCGTGACCACGGTGAGCCTGGACTTCGCCCAGGGCGACATCACCGCCATCATCGGGCCGAACGGCGCGGGCAAGACCACCGTCCTCAACATGATCAGCGGCTTCTACCATCCCGACCACGGGCGCATCGCGCTCCACGGCCGGGACGTGACGAACGTGGCGCCGAGCGAGATCGCCCGCCTCGGCGTGGCCCGCACCTTCCAGAACATCGCGCTCTTCCGCGGGATGACCGTGCTCGACAACCTCATGCTCGGCCGCCACGTGCGCATGAAGGCCGGCGTGCTCTCGTCCTTCGTGTACTGGGGCCTCGCCCAGCGGGAAGAGGTGGAGCACCGAAAGCGCGTGGAGGAGATCATCGACTTCCTGAAGATCCAGGACCTGCGCCGCCGGCCGTGCGGCGCCCTCGCCTACGGCCTGCAGAAGCGCGTGGAGCTCGGGCGGGCCCTCGCCCTGGATCCCAAGGTCCTCCTCCTCGACGAGCCGATGGGGGGCTGCAACCACGAGGAGAAGGAGGACATGGCGCGCTTCATCCTCGACGTGAACGAGGAATGGGGCGTGACGGTGATCCTCATCGAGCACGACATGGGCGTGGTCATGGACATCTCGGATCGCGTGGCCGTGCTGGACATGGGCCAGCAAGATCGCGGAGGGTACCCCGGACGAGGTCCGGGCCGATCCGAAGGTCATCAAGGCTTACCTCGGCGACCCCAAGGGCGCCGCCGTCTCCGGAGGGCGCTGACAATGGCGGGCGCGATCGACACCACCGTCCCAAAGCTCCTGCAGCGGAACGCTCGTGACCTCGCCGACCGCCCGGCCATCCGGGAGAAGGACCGCGGGATCTGGCAGACGTACACCTGGCGCCAGTACCACGCCGAGGTGCGTGATCTCGCGCTGGGCCTGGCCGCGCTCGGTTTCAAGCGGGGCGACGCCCTGACCGTGATCGGCGACAACCGACCTCGGCTCTACTGGGCCCAGGTCGCGGCCATGTGCCTGGGCGGCACGTCGGTGCCCGTGTACCAGGACTCGATCGCCCGCGAGCTGGTGTACGTGCTGGACCACGCCGAGGTCTCGGTGATCGTCGCCGAGGACCAGGAGCAGGTGGACAAGGCCCTCGCCCTCCGCGACCAGCTCCCTCGGCTCCGGCTGATCCTCTACGACGATCCGCGCGGCATGGTGCACTACAAGGCGGAGGGCCTCCGCTCGTTCGCCGACGTGCAAGTGCTGGGACGCGAGCACGCGGCGCGCCATCCCGAGCTGTTCGACGCGGAGATCGACAAGGGCCGGCCCGAGGACGTGGCGCTGATCTGCTACACGTCCGGCACCACGGGCAACCCCAAGGGCGCGATGCTCACCCACCGGAACGTGATCTCGGTGGCCGACACGTTCGTGCAGGCCGAGCGCATCGTCCCCACCGACGACTACCTCGCGTACCTGCCCATGGCCTGGGTGGGCGACGCGCTCTACAGCATGGTGCTGAGCCTCTACGTGGGCTTCTGCATCAACTGCCCGGAGAGCCCGGAGACGGTGCAGCGCGACCTGCGTGAGCTCGGGCCGACGGCGCTCCTCGCCCCGCCGCGCATCTGGGAGAACATGCTGACCGCGGTGCAGGTGCGGGCGGCCGACGCCACCCCGCTCAAGCGGCGCGTCTTCGAGTACTTCCGCCAGGCCGCCGAGGAGGCGGATATCCTCCGCGGCGAGGGCAAGCCGCTGCCCGCGGGACTCCGCCTGCGGCGGGCGCTCGGGGAGTTCTTCGTGTACCGGCCGGTGCGGGACCAGCTCGGCCTCGCCCGCGCGCGCTGGTGCCTCACCGGCGGCGCCCCGCTCGGGCCCGACACGTTCCGCTTCTTCCGCTCGATCGGGGTCAACCTCAAGCAGGTCTACGGCTCGACGGAGATGACCGGCCTCGCGTCCCTCCAGCCCGACGGCGAGGCCGACCCCAACAGCGCGGGGCGGCCGTGCCCGGGGATCGGGGTGAGGATCGGCGAGCGCGGCGAGGTGCTCGTGAAGGGCGGCGGGGTCTTCAAGGGGTACTTCAAGAACGACGAGGCCACGCGCGAGGTCATCGACGGCGACGGGTGGTTCCACACCGGCGACGCCGGTTTCATCGACCCCCGCGGCCACCTCGTGATCATCGACCGGGCCAAGGACGTCGGCGCCATGGAGGACGGCACGCCGTTCGCGCCCCAGTTCATCGAGAACAAGCTCAAGTTCAGCCCGTACGTCCGCGAGGCGGTGTGCTTCGGCAGCGAGCGCCCCTTCGTCACGGCCATGATCGCCATCGACATGAACACGGTCGGGAGCTGGGCGGAGCGCCGGGGCCTGCCCTACACGAGCTACATGGACCTCTCGCAGAAGCCGGAGGTCCGGCGGCTCCTCGCCGAGGAGATCGGGCGCGCCAACCTGACCCTGCCCGACGCCACCCGCATCCGCCGGTTCCTCCTCCTGACGAAGGACCTGGACGCCGACGACGCGGAGATGACGCGCACCCGGAAGGTCCGCCGGCGCTTCGTCGCCGAGAAGTACGTCTCGGTCATCGACTCGTTCTACGGCGGCGGCGACGAGGTCGAGCTGTCCACAGCGGTGACCTACGAGGACGGACGGCAGGCCACCATTCACTCGCGCGTGCGCATCGAGGATGTCGCGGGGGCGCCCACCCATGTCTGATGATCTCAGCTTCTTCTTCCTGCTGATGTCCAACGGTGTGCTCACCGGGCTCATGTACTCGCTGATCGCGCTGGGGTTCGTCCTCGTGTACAAGGCCACCGATGCCGTCAACTTCGCCCAGGGCGAGTTCGTGATGATCGCCGGCCTCGCCGTGGCCCTGAGCCTGGCCTCGGCGGGCGCCCCGCTGTGGGTGGCGATCCTGATCGGGGTGGTCGGGATGATCGCCTTCGGCTTCGGGCTGGAGCGGGTGGTCCTGCGCAAGCTCATCGGCCGGCCGGTGATCGCCGTCGTCATGGCCACCATCGGGCTCGCATCCATCCTCCGTGGGGTCGGCCCGACGTTCTTCGGGGCCGGCACGAAGAACATTCCCCTTCCCATCAGCGAAGAGCCCTTCATCATCGGGCCGCTGTTCATCTCGCCGATCCAGCTCCTCGGGGCGGTGGTCAGCCTGGTCTTCCTCGGCGGCTTCGGCTGGTTCTTCCTCAAGTCCCGCAAGGGGATCGCCATGCGCGCCGTCGCCGACAACCAGCAGGTGGCGATGGCCATGGGCATCAACGTCGAGCGCTACTTCGGCCTCGCCTGGGCCATGACCGGCATCGTCTCCGCGCTGGGCGGCATCATCTGGGGCAACCTCCTCGGCGTGGACGTGAACCTGTCGCTGGTCGGGTTCAAGGTCTTCCCGGTGGTCATCCTGGGCGGCCTCGACTCGATTCCCGGCGCGATCATCGGCGGGCTCATCGTCGGCATCGTCGAGAACGTCGCCGCCGGCTACATCGACCCCTACGTGGGCGGCGGCACCAAGGACTTCGCCCCCTACGTGCTCATGATCCTCGCCCTGATGATCCGCCCCTACGGCATGTTCGGCCGGCGGATCATCGAGCGGATTTGAGAGCCGAGCCGAAGGCGAGGCGAGCGTATATGGAAATGCAGTGGAAACGTCCATGAGGGGGCTGCCCCGAAGGCGAGGCGCAGCGGGTCATATGGCGATGCAGTGGAAACGTCCATGAGGGGGCAGCCCCGACCGAGTCGCCGCGGGTCCATGGCGGTGCAGTGGAAACGTCCATGAGGGGGCAGCCGCGACCGAGTACACGCGGGTCCCATGGAAACGCAGTGGTCTCGAAAGGAGGAACGGTCAGCCGATGATCCATCGCGAGTGCGGCGTGCTGAAGACGACGTACGAGGCCGACATGGCGTTCTTCCCGTTGCCCATCGCGCGCTGGGCGGTCGGGGCGCTCGCCGTGATCTTCTTCGCCGTGATCCCGCTCACCTTGCACGAGTACTATCTGTCCGTCGCCAACCTCGTGTGGATCGCCGTCATCGGCGCCCTCGGCCTGAACATCCTCGTGGGCTACACCGGGCAGGTGTCGATCGGCCACGGGGCCTTCATGTCGGTGGGCGCGTACACCGCGGCCAACCTCGCCATCCGCCTCGACTCGCCGTGGCCGGTGAACCTGCTCGCCGGCGGCCTCATGGCGGCGGCGATCGGCGCCATCGTGGGCATCCCGTCGCTGCGCATCAAGGGCCTGTACCTCGCCATCGCCACGCTCGCCGGTCAGCTCATCATCGAGTGGACGATCAACCACGTCACGTTCATCAGCGGCGGCGTACAGGCCTCGATCGAGGTGCCCCGTCCCCGGCTCGGAGCCATGGTGCTGTCGTCGCAGCGCCACATGTACTACTTCCTGCTGTTCTTCGTGGTCCTCGCCATCATCGGGACCATGAACCTCGTCCGGTCGCGCGTGGGCCGCGCCTTCATCGCCATCCGCGACCAGGACATCGCGGCCGAGATCATCGGCATCAACATCTTCCGGTACAAGCTGCTCGCCTTCGCCATCTCGTCCTTCTACGCGGGCGTCACCGGCGTGCTCTACACGTACTTCCTGGGCATCGCCAACTACGAGCAGTTCCAGATCGGGGTGTCGATCGACTACCTCGCCATGATCATCATCGGCGGGCTGGGCTCGGTGCTCGGGTCGGTCCTGGGGGCGATCTTCGTCACCCTCCTCCCGATCGTCATCCGCCTGAGCATGGAGGCGTTCGGGGGTCTGTTCCTCGAGCCCCAGACCGTGCTCAACCTCATCCCCAACCTCCGCCTCATGCTGTTCGGGGCGCTCATCATCTTCTTCCTCATCGTCGAGCCCGAGGGGCTGAACCGGCTGTGGCGCAACATCCGCAACTACTTCCGCATCTGGCCGTTCGCGTACTGAGGTACGCGAGGAAAGGGGACTGACCCATGCGACAGCGGTTGATCGTTCTCCTGGCGGTGCTCGTGGGCGTGACGGGGGGCCTCGGGGGGCTGTTCCCGGCGCAGGCGGGCCACGAGATCGTCATCGGCGTGCAGTGCGATCGGACGGGCCCGACCCAGCTCGTGGGCACCGTGCTGTGCCCCGGCTTCCACGACTACGTGGCCCTCGTGAACAGCAAGGGCGGGGTGAACGGGCACAAGCTGAAGGCCCTCGAGATCGACCACGAGTACAAGGTGCCTCCGGCGGTGGAGTCGTACGAGCGCCACAAGAAGGAAGGCGCGGTGACGATGGCGGTGTACGGCACGCCGCAGATCTACGCCCTCGCCGCCAAGCTCACGGAAGACCGCATCCCCGGCACCTCGCCCGGATTCGGTAGCGCTGCCGCCGCCGACGGAGTCCGCTACCCGTACATCTTCCCGATCGCCGCCACGTACTGGTCGCAGGCCACGGCGTCGGTGGACTTCGTGAAGAAGCAGCTCGGAAACAGCCTCAAGGGCAAGAAGATCGCGTTCATCTTCTACGACAACCCCGCCGGCCGTGAGCCCATCGAGGTGCTCGAGGACCTCGCCGCCCGCGAGGGCTTCCAGCTCAAGACCTTCGCGGTGCCCCCGCCCGGCGTGGAGATGGGCGCGCAGGTGCTGGACATCGCGCAGCGGTTCCGCGCCGACTTCGTGATCGGCCACCTCTTCGGCGGCGCCCCCGCGGTGTCGATCAAGGAGTTCAAGCGGGTGGGCTATCCGCTGCGCAAGTTCGTGTCGTTCGTGTGGGGCTCCGCCGAGGCCAACATCGAGCCGGCGGGCGGCTTTGCGGCCGCCGAGGGCTACTACACGATGCAGTTCGCCGGGGTGGGCTCCGACTTCCCCGTGCTGAACGAGATCCGCGAGATGTACAAGAAGGAGGGCAAGGCGGCGCCGAAGGAGATGGCGTCCACGGTGTACTACAACCGCGGCGTCCTCATCGCGGCCTTGCACGTGGAGGCGATCCGCAACGCCGTCAAGGCCAAGCCGGACGGCAAGATCACCGGCGTGGACGTGAAGAACGGCTTCGAGAAGATCAGCGGCTTCACCCTGGGCGGCCTGGTGCCGCCGCTCAAGATCACCCCGACCGACCACGAGGGGGGCGGGCTCGTGCAGATCTGGCAGGTGAAGGGTGGCAAGTTCGAGAAGTCGACGGACTGGTTCGCGGCCTACCCGGACGTGGTCGCCAAGCACATCAAGGCCCACGGGTCCAAGTAGCCGGCGCCGGGCGACGGAAAGGCATACGAGCGAGCGGAGGGGGCGGCCGGCCCCCTCCGCCTCGACACATCCATGCTGAGTCTCAACAACGTCGAGGTCATCTACGACAGCGTGGTCCTCGTCCTCAAGGGCGTCTCGGTGGGCTGCGCGGACGGACGCATCACCACCCTCCTCGGCGCCAACGGGGCGGGCAAGACGACCACGCTCAAGGCCATCTCGGGCGTCCTCCGGACGGAGCGGGGCGAGGTGACGAAGGGCTCCGTCGAGCTCGACGGCCAGCGCCTCGACCGCTTGCGGCCGTACGAGGTGGTGCAGCGCGGCGTCGTCCAGGTCTTCGAGGGGCGCCGGGTGTTCGAGCACCTCACCACCGAGGAGAACCTGATCGCCGGGGCCCACATCGAGCGCGACTGGCAGCGGGTGACGGACGGCGTCGAGCGCGTGTACCAGTACTTCCCGCGCCTGAAGGAGCGGCGCAACGTGCAGTCAGGGTACCTGTCGGGCGGCGAGCAGCAGATGCTCGCCATCGGCCGGGCCCTGATGTCGCATCCGAAGATCGTCCTGCTCGACGAGCCGTCGCTCGGGCTCGCGCCGATGCTCGTCGAGGAGATCTTCGGGATCATCCAGCGGTTGAACCAGCAGGAGAAGCTGACGGTGCTGCTCGTCGAGCAGAACGCCACCATGGCGCTCACCATCGCGGATCATGGGTACGTGATGGAGACGGGCCGGATCGTGCTGGAGGGCGCCGCGGCCTCGCTGCGCGAGAACGCGGACATCAAGGAGTTCTACCTGGGCCTCACCGAGGTGGGAGCCCGCAGGTCCTACCGCGACGTGAAGCACTACAAGCGCCGCAAGCGGTGGCTGAGCTGAGCCACGTTTCGACAATCCAAAGGGGGATGGTTGCCATGACGCGAGGCCGGATGGTGCGGGTGTCGGTGTCGATGCTGCTCCTGGCAGGACTGTGGTCGGGCTGCGCCTCGGCGCCGCCGGCGGAGGCGCCGCCGTCGCTCTACAAGCGGCTGGGCGGCCGCGAGGGCATCGCCCAGGTCGTCGGCACGTTCGTGGCCAACGTCGTGGCCGACGACCGGATCAAGACCCGCTTCACGTCGCTCCCCGGCCCCGCGGTGGAGAAGCTGAAGTCGAACCTCGCCGACCAGATCTGCGACGCGACGGGTGGGCCGTGCTCGTACGTCGGCCGATCGATGAAGGACACGCACAAGGGGATGAACATCACCGAGGGCGAGTGGAACGCCACCGTCGAGGCGCTGGTGAAGGCGCTGGACACGCACAAGGTGGGCGCGAAGGAGAAGCAGGAGCTCCTTGCCGCCCTCGGGCCGATGAAGGGCGACATCGTCGGCCAGTAGGCGGAGGTCCGGAGGCGCGGTGGTGAACGTCCACGGCTTCACGGTCTACGACATGATCGCGCGGGGCGCCGACGTCCACGGCGACGCCCCCGCCGTCATCCACGACGGCGGCGTGCTGACCTTCCGCGGGCTCCGCGAGCGCGTGGACGCGCTCGCCGGCGGGCTCGCCGGGCTCGGCATCGGGGCGGGGGATCGCATCTGCGTGCTGGCCCAGAACCACGTCGAGTACCTCGAGCTGTACGGGGCCTGCGCGCGCCAGGGGATCGTCGCGTACCCCATCAACTGGCGGCTCACCGCGGAGGAGGTCGGGAAGGTCCTCGAGCGGGCGGGCCCCCGGATGATGGTGGTCGACGCGTCCACGGCGTCCGTCGTGGACGGCTGGCCGCAGCAGAAGCGCGAGGTGCAGCACTGGTACCGGTTCGGGGACGCCGCCCCCGGCTTCCGGGCGTTCGGCACTCTCTACGGCGGCGCCGCGCCGCCGCCCGCGGCCGTCTCGGCGGACGACGTGTTCGCGGTGATCTCCACCGCGGCCGTCGACACGATCCCACGCGGCGCCGCCCTCACCCACGGCAACGTGCTCGCCGCGAACCTGACCATCATGGCCGCGGTGGGCTGCCGCGCCGAGGACCGCTACCTGGTGGCCCTGCCGCTGTTCCACATCACCGCGCTCGGCTGGACGCTCGCCATCATGCACGCGGGCGGCGCCGCCGTCCTGATGGCGCGCTACGACGCCGATGAGGCCGTCCGGCTCGTCGACCGGCACCGGGTCACCTACCTGTCCGACTTCCCGCCGGTGCTCGTCACCCTCCTGGACGCCGCCGCCAAGGTGGGAAGCCGGCTGCCGAGCCTCAAGCACGTGTCCGGCCTCGACGCCCCCGCCACGATCGAGCGGCTTCACAAGGAGACGGGCGCCGAGTTCTGGACGGGTTTCGGCCAGTCCGAGACCACCGGGTTCGTGAGCATCCAGCGCGTGGCCGACCGCCCGGGCGCCTCGGGACGGCCGGTGCCGTCCTGCCAGGTCCGGCTCGTCGACGACTACGACCGCGAGGTGCCGGTGGGCACGCCCGGCGAGATCGTCGTGCGCGGGCCGCTCGTCTTCCAGGGCTATTTCGCCCAGCCCGACGTGACCGCCTACACGCTGCGGAACGGCTGGCACCACACCGGCGACGTTCGGGCGCTTCGACGCCGACGGCTACCTGCACTACGTCCGCCGCAAGCCGGAGAAGGAGCTGATCAAGCCGGGCGGCGAGAACGTGTACCCCGCCGAGGTCGAGACCGTGATCATGCAGATGCCCGGCGTCAGCGGCGTCTGCGTCTACGGCATCCCGGACGAGCGCTGGGGCGAGGCGGTGAAGGCGGTGGTCGAGGTGAAGGGGGCCGGCAGCCGGACCGCGCAGGAGGTGGGCGAGTTCGTCGCGGCACGGATCGCCCGGTTCAAGCGCCCCCACGTGGTGGCGTTCACCGACGCGCTGCCCCGCACGGCCGACGGCGCGGTGGACCGCGAGGCCGTGAAGACCACCTGGGGCGACGCGCATTAGGGCCGGGCTGGCTCTCGCCGCGCTCCTCGCGGCCTCCGGCTGCGCGGCCGCATCGCGGGACGCCTCGCCCGACGCGACGGGCGCCGCGCCCGCGGTCACCGTGCGCTTCACGACCCCCGGGGCGCTTCGCCTCACGCGTGACCTGCGCTTCGTGCCCGCGGAGTCCGTGGAGCTCACGGGAGAGCTGCGGCTGCCGCCCGGCACGGGTCCGTTCCCCGTCGTGGTGCTCATGCACGGATGCTCGGGTCAGGGCAGGGTCGATCAGGGCTGGGTAGCGCCGCTCACTGCCGCCGGCTATGCGACGCTCCGGGTCGACAGCTTTGGTGGGCGGGGTCTTGGTAGCGTCTGCGCCGACGCGTTCAAGCTCACGCCGATCGAGCGCGTGCCCGACGCGTACGGGGCGCTGGCCCGCCTCGCCGGTGACCCGAGGCTCGACGCCCACCGCGTCGCCCTCATGGGGTTCTCCCATGGCGGCATGCTCACGCTGGGCGCCAGCACGGCGTGGGCGCGCCAGCGCTACGCGCCGGCGCCGGGCCCGACGTTCCGGGCGTTCGTGGCGTTCTATCCGACCTGCGGCTTCGTGTATCCCGAGCGGATGACCCTGGCCGGCCCGCTGCGCATCCACGTCGGCGAGCTGGACGACTGGACGCCGGCGGCCCCGTGCGCGGAGCTGGTCCGAGAGCTGAAGGCGGCCGGCGAGGACGCGGAGGTCACGCTCTACGCCGGCGCCCGGCACGGCTTCGACCGCGGCGGCCGCGTGCCGGTCTTCCTGGCGAATGCCGACAACCCCGCGACCTGCGTCCTGCGAGCGCCGAGCATCCTCGGACCCCTCGAGAATCCCGGCGACCTCGCCACGTGCCTCCGCAAGGGCGCCACGATCGGCGGCGACCCCGCGGCCGCCGAGCGCGCGCGACGCATCGTGCTCGCGCAGCTCGCCGAGCTGCTCCGCTGACGGCGGGAGCGGCGCGGTGACGGTGTGAGCGCCGAGCCGATGGTCCCGGACATCGTCGCCGTGGGGCACGTCACGCTGGACCGGGTCGGCGGCGACGAGCGGCCGGGCGGCGCGGCGTACTACGCCGCGGTCACCGCATCGCGCCTCGGGCTCTCCGTCGGGCTCCTGACCTCGTTCGCCGACGGCTATCCAGTGTCCCGGCTGCCTCCCGGCGTGGAGGTGGTCAATGTGTCCTCCCGCCACACGACGACCTTCGAGGTGGGGCAGGGGCCGTCGGGCCGCACCCTCCGGCTCCTCGCGCGGGCGGCCGATCTCGAGGAAGGGGCCCTGCCCGCGGCGTGGCGCCGTGTGTCCCTGGCCGTCCTCTGCCCCGTGGCCAACGAGGTCGACCCCGCGCTCGCCGCCGCGTTCTCGGAGGCCTCGCTGGCCGTGCTCCCCCAGGGCTGGATGCGCAAGCGCGGGCCGGACGGCGCGATCGAGGCCGAGGCGTGGAGCGACGCCGACCTGGTCCTGCCGTACGCGCAGTGGCTGGTCATGAGCGAGGAGGACATCGCGCGGTTCGAGGACGCGGCGGCCGACTGGGTGGAGCGGGTCCCGCTGGCCGCGATCACGCGCGGGCGCCGCGGCGCCACGCTCTTCGTGAACGCCGACCCCTATCACGTGCTCGCCGACGGCGCCACCGAGGTGGACGAGACGGGCGCGGGCGACGTGTTCGCCACCACCGCGCTCGTGGAATACCACCGGCGGGCCGACGCGTGGGAGGCGGTGGCGGCCGCGGCCTGCGCGGGGGCGGCGGCCGTCGAGGCGCCGGGGGCGGACGGCATCCCCGACCGCGAAGCCCTCGAGCGCCGGCTCGCCGCGTACCGCCGCCGCCGCGGCGGCTGAGGCCTTCCTTGTTCCCCTTCGCCGGGCCGTGAGAGACTCAGGCCCATGGCGGAACCCGGGCGCCGGATCCGCATCACGGCCGGATCGGTCAGCGCCGAGGCGGTGCTGGACGGATCGGTCACCGCGCAGGCGGTATGGGACGCCCTGCCGCTCGCCGTGGCCGGGCAGACGTGGGGCGACGAGATCTACTTCTCGATCCCCGTCACGGCCCAGCCCGAGTCCCCGCGCGAGACCGTCGAGAAGGGGGACCTCGGGTACTGGTCACCGGGCACCGCGTTCTGCATCTTCTTCGGGCCCACCCCGGCGAGCCGGGGCGACGAGATCCGTCCGGCGAGCCCGGTCAACGTGTTCGGGCGGGTCAGCGGAGATTCCACCGTGTTCAAGCGGGTCCACTCCGGCACCACGGTGCGGGTGGAGCGCGCGTGAACGTTCGCCGAGGCGCTCCTGCGCCGGAGGAGACGACATGAAGATCTTCCTGGACACCGCGAACATCAACGAGCTCCGCGAGGGCGTGGCGATGGGCCTGGTGGACGGCTGCACGACCAACCCGTCGCTCATCGCGAGAGAGAAGCGCCCCTTCCGGCCCCTCGTCGAGGAGATCTGCCAGACCGTGCCGGGCGACGTGAGCCTGGAGGTCGTGGCCACCGACTACGAGGGGATGATCAAGGAAGGCAAGGAGCTGGCCCAGGTCGCGCCCAACGTGGTGGTGAAGTGCCCGCTGACCAAGGACGGCCTGAAGGCGGTGCGGACGCTCTCGGGCGACGGCATCCGCGTCAACCAGACGCTCTGCTTCTCCGCCACGCAGGCGCTCCTCTCCGCCAAGGCGGGCGCGACGTACATCAGCCCGTTCCTCGGCCGTCTCGACGACATCGGCGCCGTGGGCATGGACCTGATCCGCGACATCTGCCAGATCTACCGGAACTACGACTTCAAGACCCAGGTGCTCGCGGCCTCCATCCGGAGCCCGCTGCACGTGGTCGACGCGGCCAAGGCCGGGGCGCACGTGGCCACCATGCCGTTCTCCGTCCTCGAGGCGCTGATGAAGCATCCCCTGACCGACATCGGGCTGAAGAAGTTCCTCGACGACTGGAACAAGTCCGGCGCAAAGATCTAGCTCGGAGGGGGCTTCGACCGGCACCGGGCTTCGCCCGGGCCCCCTGCCGACGGTCGTCGCTCGCCTGACGGCGAGCTCCCCCCTGCCTCACCAGGGGCGGGCACCCGGGCTTCGCCCGCCCGCACCTTGCGGCGAAGCCCGCGCCTCATCCTCCCCGCGTTCCACCCGTCTCGGGGGCGTGGCGCGTATACCGGGTGACATGGATACCGAGCGCGCGTTGATGGCGAAGGTGGCGAGGCGGGACGAGACGGCCTTCGCCGAGCTCGTCGAGCGGTATGCCGGGCGGCTCCTGACCGTGGCCCGGCGGCTCCTGGGCTCTCGTGCCGACGCCGAGGACGCCGTGCAGCGGACCTTGCTCCAGTGCCTCGTGAGCGCGGAGTCCTACGAGGGCCGCTGGGCCGTCTCCACGTGGCTCTACCGCATCCTCACCAACACCTGCGTGGACGAGCTCCGGCGCCGGGGTGTCCGCGGAGCGCACGCCGCGTCGCCGGAGCGGTCGCCCGCCGGTGTCGCTCTCGACGACCCCGCGGACGCGGGGACCCGGATCGACGTCGCCCGCGCCTTCGCGCGCGTGCCACGCGAGGCCCGCGTCCTGCTCGCCCTGCACTACGTCGACGGGCTGAGCAACGCCGAGCTGGCCCGTGTCCGCGGAATCTCGGTGAACACCGTGAAGAGCCAGCTCGCGCGGGGGAAAGCCATCCTCCGCCGGGCGCTGGACGAAGGAGGACGCTCGTGATGCTCGAACGAGACGACGATCGCCTTGATCGGATCCTCGGCGCGTTCTTCGCGCCCACCCCGGTGCCGGACGGCTTCGCGCGACGGGTCCTGTCCGGGACGCCGAGCGCCCGCGACGCCGATCGCCTGCTGGCCCGGCTCGCCGTCCACGCGACCGCGCGCGGCGTGTCCCTGGTGCGCCGCGGCGGAGGAGCGGACCGCGCGGAGGGAGCCGCGGCGCGGCGCTGGGTCGAGCGTGCGCGCCTCGAGCTCGGCGAGTACCTGGCGGGGAAGCGGTCGTTCTTCTCCGTGGCCGTGGACCTGACCGGCGTGCCCGAGTTCCAGCGCGACGTGCTGCGCGCCGCGCAGGACATCCCCTTCGGCGAGGCGCGGCCCTACGCATGGGTGGCGCGGAAGATCGGCCGGCCGCGGGCGGTGCGCGCGGTGGGCACCGCGCTCGGCAAGAACCCGGTGCCGCTGATCGTGCCCTGCCATCGCGTGCTTCGCACCGACGGCACCGCGGGCGGCTACATCTTCGGCACGCGCGTGAAGCAGGACCTGCTGAGCCTCGAGCGGGTCACGCCGGCCCTCGAGGGATGCACGAGCACCCGGATCGTGTGCCGGGTGGGCTGCGTCCATGGCCGCCGCATGCGGCTGGACAACCGTGTGGTGTTCGCGTCGGTGGACGACGCGTGCTCGGTGGGCTACCGCCCGTGTCGCGTGTGCAAGCCGGCCGCCGCGTGATCGCCGGCGCTCTCGCGCTCGACGACCGGGTGGCGGGGCTCGACTGGGAGGCGATCGGGGCGCGTCTCGATGCCGACGGCTTCGCCACGACGGGGCCGCTGCTCACCCCGGCGGAATGCGACGAGCTGATCGCGCTGTGGGACGACGCGCCGCGCTTTCGCAGCCACATCGACATGGCGCGGTACCGGTTCGGCGAGGGCGACTACAAGTACTTCGCCGAGCCGTTGCCGGCGGCGGTGGCCGCCCTCCGCGGGCTGCTCTACGCGCGGCTCGCGCCGGTGGCCAATCGATGGGCCGAGCGCCTCGGCGAGCGGGAGCCCTACCCGGACACCCTCGACGGGCTGCGCGCCCGCTGTGCCCGCCACGGCCAGCGCCGGCCCACGCCGTTGCTCCTCCGCTACACGGCGGGCGGCTACAACTGCCTGCACCAGGACATCTACGGCGCGGTGGCGTTCCCGCTCCAGATCACCTGTCTGCTGAGCGAGCCGGGCAAGGGCTTCACGGGAGGCCAGTTCCTGCTCGTGGAGTCGCGCCCGCGCCAGCAGTCACGCGGCGAGGCGGTGGCGCTGGCCCGGGGCGAGGCGATCGCCTTCACCACCCGGCACCGTCCCGTCCGCGGGGCGCGCGGCTGGTTCCGGGCCACGCTGCGGCACGGCGTGAGCCGGCTCTGGTCGGGCGAGCGCTTCACCCTGGGCGTGATCTTCCACGACGCCGAGTGAGGTCCGGGAGCGGGTCATCCGGCTGGACTATACTGTCGGTCAACGCCACCCGCGCTGGAGCGGCGTGGAGACATGACGGTCCGCCGAGGGCTCGGCGCCGCCGCCGGCCTGCCGCCAGAGGAGGAAGACAGCATGAGCGCCAGCCGTCGAGAGTTCCTCACCGCCGCCGCCGCCGGTCCCGCGCTCCTCGGCGGGGTGTCGCGCGCCCTCGCGCAGGGCCGCGTCAAGCCGGGCCCTCAGGACGTGCTGCTCGTCGTCGACGTCCAGAACTGCTTCCTGCCCGGCGGCTCGCTCGCCGTCAAGGACGGCGACAAGGTGATTCCCGTGATCAACCGGATCGCGCCGAGCTTCGAGCACGTGATCCTGACCCAGGACTGGCACACCGCCGGGCACGTGTCGTTCGCCTCGAGCCACGGCGGCAAGAAGCCCTTCGACACGGTCGCGCTGCCCTACGGGTCGCAGGTGCTGTGGCCCGATCACTGCGTCCAGGGCACCGAGGGCGCCGAGCTCTCGCGTGAGCTGAAGATCCCCCACGCGGAGCTGGTGATCCGCAAGGGCTACCGCAAGCACATCGACTCGTACTCCGCGTTCTACGAGGCCGACGGCAAGACGCCCACCGGCCTGACCGGCTACCTCCGCGATCGCGGCCTCACCGGCGTGTTCCTCTGCGGCCTGGCCACCGACTTCTGCGTGTTCTGGTCGGCGATGGACGCGCGCAAGGCGGGCTTCACCGCCTCCGTGATCGAGGACGCGTGCCGCGGCATCGACGCCGGCGGCTCGCTGGCCCGCGCCTGGACGGAGATGGCGGGCGCCGGGGTCAAGCGGATCCAGTCCTCCGAGATCGGCTAGCGCGTCGGCGGGCTGTCCCTCAGGCTCCCGCGCTCGGGCGTGGGCGGCGGGGAGGCACCGGGGGTCGCGGGGCCACGCCGCACGCGTGCGCTGCCCCGCTGTGACTGGGCTCCATCCGGGCGCGCGGGGTCCGATGACCGATGGCGGGGAAGGGCCCCTCGACCCCCGGTGCCTCCCCACCGCCCCCACGGCGACCCGCTGTCGCCAGCTGATCCCGTCGTCAGGGCTCCACATCGAAGCGCTGCCGGGGTCTGGCACTTGCGCAATGTAGGGGTCTGACCCCGAGTTGCGCGCGGGTCAGATCCTGGGGCGGATGTCGCGGGCGACGGTCTCGTAGATCTGGAGCATGTCGTCGAGGTCGCGGTAGCGGGCCTCGAGGAGCACGGTGGTGACGCCGAGGGCGGCGTAGGCGCGGAGGTCGGAGACGATCTGGTCGGGCGTGCCCTGGAGGGGGCGGCGGTCCGGGCCGGCCGGCGCGTCGCGGAGGGAGATGCCGGCGCGCAGCGTGATGGCGAGGGTGTCGAACCGCCGGCCCTGGCGCGCGCACTCCTCGCGCAGGAGCGCGATGCCCTTCTCGAGCCCGGCCAGCGTCGGGAACGCGGCGTGCCAGCCGTCGCCCAGCTCCACCACGCGGCGGAGCGCCCGCGGCGCGTGGCCGCCGATCCAGATCGGGATCGTGCCCGCCGGCGGCCCGGGCATGACGCCGATCTCGTCGAACGAGAAGAACCGGCCGCGGTAGCTGGCCGCGCGCGGGCTCTGCCAGCACGCGCGCATGACCCGGATGGCCTCGTCCGACCACGCTCCCCGCTGAGCGAACGGCACGCCGAGAAGCTCGATCTCCTCGCGCATCCAGCCCACGCCGACGCCCAGGACGACGCGGCCGCCGGCGAGGTGGTCCAGCGTGGCCAGCGCCTTGGCCGCGAGCACGGGATGCCGGTGCGGCAGCACGAGGACGGTGGTGCCGAGCTTCACGCGCTCGGTCACGCCGGCCACGAGGGCGAGCGCGGCCAGCGGCTCGAGGAAGCTCGCGTCCGCGGGCAGGGGGAACCGTCCGGTCTCGTTGTACGGATAGCGCGACGCGATCCGGTGCGGGATCGCCACGTGGTCGCTCGCCCACAGCGAGTCGAAGCCGAGCGCCTCCATGCGCCGCGCGAACGCGAGGAGCGTCTCCCGCGTGGCGACGGGGCCGAACATCGGCAGGTGACAGCCGAGCGCGAGGGCCACCCGCTCAGCTCTCCCGGTGCGCGCCGGAGGAGTAGAGCAGCCGCTCGCCCAGCGCGCTGCCCGCGACCATCTCGACCAGGCGCGAGCGCTGGATCTTCCCGCTCGACGTCTTCGGGATCGTCCCCGGCGCCACGAGGAGCACGCGCGCGGGCCGGTGGCCACGGCCGTGGTGCACCCGCTGCACGATCTCGCGCACGAGGCCGCTCAGCGCCTCGCGGCCGCCATCGGGCTCGCGCACCTCGGCCACCACGTGCAGGCGCTGGCTGCCCGTGCGCTCGCTGGCGATCCCGAGGGCCGCCGAGTAGCGCACGCCCGCCACGTGGTCGACGATCTCCTCCACGTCGGCGGGCACCAGGTTCTCGCCGCCCAGGATGATGAGGTCCTTGAGCCGGCCGGTGACGAAGAGATAGCCCTCGGCGTCCACGAACCCGAGGTCACCCGTGCGGAGCCAGCCGTCGGCGCTCAGCACCGCGGCGGTCTCCTCGGGCTGTCGGTAGTAGCCCTGCATCACGCCCGGGCTGCGCACGCAGATCTCGCCCTCTTCCCCGGCGGGCGCGATCCGATCCCCCTGGACGATGCGGACGGACACGCCCCGGCACGGCTGGCCGACGGACATGAAGCGGCCGGACGCGTCGAAGCGGAGGGGGGTGCGGCGGGGCCAGATGGCCACGGCGAGCGTCGCCTCGGCCAGCCCGTAGCAGGGCGTGATGAGGTTCTGCACCCCGAACTTCTCCTCGAACGCCCGGATCGTGGACAGCCCGCACCGGCTCGGCGCCGGAGAGGGCCTGCTTGAGGGAGGAGAGGTCGAGTCCCGTCGTGTCGTGGATGTTCCGCACGCAGTTCCGGTAGCCGAAGTCGGGCGATACCGTGAAGGTGGCGCGCACGCGCGTGACCAGCTCGAGCCAGGCCCGCGGGTTGCGGAGGTCGGGCGGCAGCAGATGCAGCGGCGACCCGATCGTCGGCGGCGTGAAGGCGCAGCCGATCAGACCCATGTCGTGGTAGAGGGGCAGCCACGACACGACCACGTCCTCCCGCGCGAGCTGCGCCGCCTCGGCCATGAACTCGACGGTCCGGCACACGTTGGCGTGGCTCAGCACGACCCCGCGCGGGTGTCCGGTGCTCCCCGAGGTGTACTGGATGAACGCGGTGTCCTCCGCGCGGATCTCGGGAAAGGCCGGCGCGGGGGCGTCGGCCTCGAGGTCCGACGGCTCGAGGACGTGGCGCAGCGTGCTGGCGGCGGCCGCCGCCGACTCCTCCACGCCCCGCCTGAACCAGCCGATCGTCGACCACCGCCTTCGCCTGCGAGTCCTTGAAGATGTTGGCGGTGCCCTCGACGCCCAGGGTGGGGTAGAGCGGCACCGGGACCGCGCCCAGGCGGAGGGCGGCGAAGAACGTGTAGAAGAACTCCGGGCAGGTCGGATAGATCAGGCAGACGTTGTCGCCCCGGCCGATGCCAAACTTCCTGAGCCCGGCGGCGTGCTTCTCGCTCTCCCGCCAGAGCTGGCCGTAGGTGACGGGGGTGTCGAACAGGGAGAAGTACGCGGTGTCCGCGTCGCTGGCGGCCCGGTGGCCCAGCAGATCGGCGAGCGTGTCGGCCTTGATCACTCGCGAGCCTCGGACCCTAGCGATCCATGACGATGGGCTCGAAGCACTCCGCGAAGGCGAGCCCGGCCACCTTGCCGAGCTCCGCCGCCCGGTCCCGCACCCGCTTCTCGACGGCCGGGAAGTCCTTGAACTGGCTCTGGTGACACGCCAGGGCCTTGAGCTTCAGGTCGATGGTGTCGCCGATATCGACGACCACTTCTGGACTTTCCCACCACATCATGTGGACCTCCTTCACCTTGTGGGGCTCGAGGCCCTGGGCGAGGAGCTCGGGGAAGGCCATGTGGTCGCGGGCGAGGGGATAGACGCAGTCCAGCGTGATTCCCGCCACGATCCGGTGGTCACGGTGCGAGGCGCCGAGGTTCCGGGTCCGGTGGGGGTTCTGGCAGATGACAAGGTCAGGACGGTGGCGCCGGATGGCCGCGCTCACCGCCATCCGGGCCTCGCGCGTGTCCTCCACCTCGCAGTCGGGGAAGCCGAGGAAGTCGACGGTCTCCACGCCCAGGACCCGCGCGGCGTTCCTCTGCTCCTCCTCGCGGATCCGGGCCAGGCGCTCCGGGGTCATCTCGCGGTCGCCCGAGCCCTTGTTGCCGCTGGTCACCACGCAGTAGGTGACCTGCTTGCCTTCCCTGACCAGCTTCGCCACCGTGCCGCCGGCCCCGAACTCGGAGTCGTCGGGGTGGGCGGTGACGACGAGGACTCTCTGGATCCGCTCGGTCATGGGCGCATGTCTCCTTTGGCGGCATCTTATCCCAGGCGGTAGCGGGTACGAACGACCCGGACGCCCCGAGGCGCCGCTGGCCGGCCCGATCCGTCCGGCGCTCGAGTCACCCAGAATGCGGTCACCCGCTACGGGCCTCTACAGTCCCACCGCTCGGCATTTAGTCTGATGCGCGGGGCTCACGAGATGCGCGGGGCACGAGATGCGCGGGGCCTCGTCGAGCCTTCGCTATAATGCGCCAGTGCCGACCGTCGCTCGCCTGGCATGACCGTTCCGCCCGATGATCCCCGGCCGGCGCCGCGCCTCCGGCCGGTGAGGCGTCCCGTCGCGGGTGCCGTGCTCCTGCTGGTCCTGCTCGCCATCCCGCTCGTGGCCGCCCTGCTTCCCGTCGATCCCGGAGCCGTCCGCGCGAGCGGTCTCGCGCTCGCGTGGTGGTACGCGGGCCTGCTCGCGCCCGTGGTGGGCCTGGGGATCGCGGCGTGGGCCGTGCCGGGAGCGGGGCCCGCCGGAGCGCCGCGCCAGCGGCGATGAGCGGCCTCCAGGCCCTGGCCGCCTGGCTCACGCCCGTCCTGTCGCTCGCCGTCGCCGCGTCGGCGGCGAAGGGCGGCCGCCATGGCGCCTGGATCGGTCTCTGTGTGATGCTCGCGCCGCTCGTGGCGCTCCTCTTCGGAGCCGCACGGAGGGCCGAGAGCGAGCCGCCGGCCCAGGGCCTCGTCGTGCCCGTCGTCGTCTGCGTGCTCGTGTGGGCGAACCTGGCCCTCGCTGGCGAGCTCGCGACGAGCCTCGGCCATTTCCGGTGGCAGGGCGTCGCCTTCGTGGCCGTGCCCGCCCTCCTGCTCGTCTGGTGGCCGTCCGGGGCGCGTCGCGCCGGCGGCGCCCTGGCGGTGATCGCCCTCGTCGCGCTCGTCTTGCCTCTGCTCACGCTGGCCCAGACGGCCGGGCTCGATCCCCGCGCCGCCTGGGCGGCGGTCGCGGCTCGCCCGGCCTTCGTCTTCCCGCCCGCGAGCCCGTGGGTCACCAGCGGCCGCGTCGTCCCGTCGCCCCACGGGCGCCCCTCCGCCGTCCCGCTCGAGGAGGAGCATCGCGTGGTCGCGCCGGCGGGCGGGACGATGCGCATCCTGATGCGCGACGGCGGCCGCGAGAGCCAGCAGGACTGGACCCTCGCCCCGGGCCAGGTGGCCACGCTCCGTCCCGGCGACCGGATCGAAGCCCTGCCGGGCACACGGCTGCGCTTCGAGGCCGGACGCCGGGTGCCCGGCGCGCCCCACGGAGGCGCGGCGTGGGCGGAGGGTCGCTCGGTGTCGTGGACGGAGACGCTCGGGCTCGCGGTGACGCTGCTCGGCGGCGCCATCGCGCTGCTCTCGCGCCGGAGCTTCGCCATCCCGTCGCGGACCACCGTGGCGATCGCCGGCGTGGGCCTGCTCGCCGGGCTGGCCTGGGCCGAGGCGTGGGGCGTCTACGGCGTGCTCCTCGCGCCGGACCTGTTCCTCGGCGGCGTGTCCTCCGCGCGCATGGTCGACGTGCCGACGCTCGCGTACGGCGAGGGCCCGGCGGGAACGAGGGTGCAGGGCGTGCTCCTGATCGGGCTCCTCGCCGGCTTCCTCGCCGCCGCCGTTTCTCTGGCCGAACGCGCACGAGTCGAGAGCGCGCCCGGCGCCGATGACGTCGGGCACGGCGCCTGGATCGCGGTGGTCGCGGCGGCCGCCCTGGCCGCGAGCCTGCGCGACCTCGATCCCTGGACCGTCGCGCTGTGGGGGCTCGGGGCGGCCGCCTCATCGCTCGCTCCGACGGCCATCATCGGCGACGTGTCGCCGGCGCTGGCCCGGGTCTCGGGCCTGCTGGGGCTCGCGGTCTTCGCCGCGCTCTCCGTGCTGCGCCATGGACAGGGCGCGACGAGCGGCGGCGCGCTGGCGATCCTGGACTACCCCGCGCTGGTCGCGGCGCCGATCGCGCTGGGGCTCGTCTGGATCGGCCGCCGGTAGCGGGCCGGTGCTCATCCGCTTCGGGCCGTCGCGCTCGTCCGTTTCCCGACGTGGGTGGCGGGAGTATGATGCGGACGGCCATGGCGAACGACCGCATCGTGATCAGGGGCGCGCGGGAGCACAACCTCAAGTCGATCGACCTCGAGATCCCGCGGGACCAGCTGGTCGTCCTCACCGGGCTCTCCGGCTCGGGCAAGTCCTCGCTGGCCTTCGACACGATCTACGCCGAAGGTCAGCGCCGCTACGTCGAGTCGCTGTCCGCCTACGCGCGGCAGTTCCTCGAGCAGATGGAGAAGCCCGAACGTCGACAGCATCGAGGGGCTGTCGCCAGCGATCTCGATCGAGCAGAAGACCACCTCGAAGAACCCGCGCTCCACCGTCGGCACGGTCACCGAGATCTACGACTACCTGCGCGTGCTCTTCGCCCGGATCGGCGTCCCCCACTGCCCGCAGTGCGGCAACGCCATCTCGTCCCAGACCGTGCAGCAGATGGTGGACCGCGTCCTCGCGCTTCCCGCCGGCAGCCGGCTGCTCGTCCTGGCGCCGGTGGTGCGGGGGCGGAAGGGCGAGTACCGGAAGCTCTTCGGCGACCTCCAGCGCCAGGGCTACGTGCGCGTGCGCGTCAACGGCCAGCTCCGCGAGCTGTCCGAGGACATCGAGCTGGCCAAGATGAAGAAGCACACCATCGAGGTGGTGGTGGACCGCCTGGTGGTCCGCGATACCCTGGGCAGCCGGCTCGCCGACTCGCTGGAGACCGCGCTCCGCCTCGCGGATGGGGTGGTGTCGGTCGAGGCCGTCGACGGCCCCGCCATGGTGTTCTCGGAGAAGCTGGCCTGCGCGGCGTGCGGCATCTCGTTCCCCGAGGTCTCGCCGCGCATGTTCTCGTTCAACAACCCGTACGGGGCGTGCCAGGACTGCGGCGGCATCGGCACCCGCTACGAGGTGGACGCGGGCCGGGTCGTGCCGGAGCCGAAGCGGTCGCTGGCCCAGGGCGCGCTCGCGCCGTGGGCCGGGCATCCCGGGAGCGCCTTCAAGCAGACCCTCCAGGTGCTCGCGCGGCGCCACAAGTTCGCGCTCGACACGCCCTGGAGCGCGTTGCCGAAGAAGGTGCGCGACGTGATCCTCCACGGCGACGGTGACGCCGGCTTCGAGGGCGTCCTCAAGATCCTCGACCGCCGCTACAAGGAGACGCTCTCCGAGGACAGCCGCCAGGAGGTGGAGCACTTCATGACGCTCCAGGACTGCCCGGCGTGCGCGGGGTCGCGCCTCCGGCGCGAGGCCCTGGCCGTGCGCATCGCCGGGCGGAACATCGCCGACGTGGTGCGGTTTCCGATCCGCGCCGCCGGCCAGTTCTTCGAGACGCTCCAGCTCTCCGAGCGCGAGGTCTCGATCGCGCGCCGCGTGCTCAAGGAGATCCGCGAGCGGCTCGGCTTCCTCATCCAGGTGGGCCTCGAGTACCTGACGCTGGACCGGGCCGCGGCCACGCTGTCGGGCGGCGAGGGCCAGCGCATCCGGCTCGCCACCCAGATCGGCTCGAGCCTGGTCGGCGTCCTCTACATCCTCGACGAGCCTTCGATCGGCCTGCACCAGCGGGACAACCGGCGGCTCCTCGACACGCTCGAGCGCCTGCGCGACCTCGGCAACACGGTGCTCGTGGTCGAGCACGACGAGGAGACCATCCGCGCCGCGGACTACGTGGTGGACCTGGGGCCGGGGGCGGGGGAGCACGGCGGCCACGTCGTCGCGCTCGGCACGCCCGACGAGATCATGGCGAACCCGGCGTCCCTCACCGGGCGCTTCCTCGCGGGGACGGAGTCGATCGCGGTGCCGCGCGGCCCGGCGCAAGGGGACGGCAAGCTCCTCACCATCCACAACCCGCGCGAGCACAACCTGAAGGGGATGGCGGTCAAGATCCCGCTCGGGACGCTCACGTGCATCACCGGGGTGTCGGGCTCGGGGAAGTCCACGCTCGTCAACGACATCCTGTACCGGGCGCTCGCCCAGATGCTCCACCGCGCCCAGGACCGGCCGGGCGCCCACGACCGCATCGAGGGCGCCCAGCACCTGGACAAGGTCATCGACATCGACCAGTCGCCGATCGGCCGCACGCCGCGCTCGAACCCCGCGACGTACACCGGCGTCTTCACGCTGATCCGCGCGCTCATGGCCCGCACGCCCGACGCGCGGGTGCGCGGCTACCAGCCGGGCCGCTTCTCGTTCAACGTGAAGGGCGGGCGCTGCGAGGCCTGCCAGGGCGACGGGCTGATGAAGATCGAGATGCACTTCCTGCCCGACGTCTACGTCACGTGCGACGTGTGCAAGGGCAAGCGCTACAACCGGGAGACGCTCGAGGTCCGCTACAAGGGCAAGAACGTGGCCGACATCCTCGGCATGACGGTGTCGGAGGCGGTGGCGTTCTTCGAGCCCGTGCCCGCGATCAAGCAGAAGCTCCAGACGCTGCACGACGTGGGGCTGGACTACATCCGGCTCGGGCAGGCCGCCACCACGCTGTCGGGGGGCGAGGCGCAGCGGGTGAAGCTGGCCACCGAGCTCAGCCGGCGAGCCACCGGCCGCACGCTCTACATCCTGGACGAGCCGACCACGGGCCTCCACTTCGCGGACATCCGGCGGCTCCTCGACGTGCTCAACCAGCTCGTCGAGCAGGGCAACACCGTGGTGATCATCGAGCACAACCTCGACGTCATCAAGACGGCGGACTGGATCATCGATCTTGGCCCCGAGGGCGGCCACGAGGGCGGCCGCGTCATCGCCTCCGGCCTGCCGGAGGACGTGGCCCGCCAGACCACCTCCTTCACCGGCCAGTTCCTCCACCGGGTCCTGCGGACGAGGTGAGCCCCTCGGCCCGCCTCGCAGGGAAGCCCATGCATCGCCGTGACGAAGATCGTCTGCACGATCGGGCCCGCGAGCCGGAGCCCGGAGATGCTGGACCAGCTCGTCGCCGCGGGCATGGACGTAGCGCGCCTCAACTTCTCGCACGGCACCCACGAGGAGCACACCGAGGTCGTCCGCGCGATCCGGGCGGGCGAGGAGCGCTGGGGACGCCCGCTCACGATCATCCAGGACCTGCAAGGTCCGAAGGTGCGGCTGGGCGCCTTCGAGCGGCGGGCAGGCCATGCTCATGGCCGGGGGCTCCTTCACGCTGACCCCGGCGCCGGTGATGGGGACGGCGGAGCGGGCGACCCTGTCGCATCCGGAGTTCCTGGGCGCGCTGCGTCCCGCCGACCAGGTCTGGATGGACGACGGGATGATCCAGCTCGTCGTCGAGACGGTGGAGCCGGACGGCACCGCGCACTGCCGCGTGACCGCCGGCGGCTTCGTCTCGGACCACAAGGGCGTCGCGCTGCCGCGCATTCCCGCGCCGGTCGCCTCGCTGACCGACAAGGACCGCGAGGACCTGCGCCTGGGGATCGCGCTTGGCGTCGACTACGTCGCCGTATCGTTCGTCCGCTCCGCCGCCGACATCGAGGTGGTCCGCCGCTTCCTGCGCGACGAGGGCGCCGACCTGCCGCTGATCGCCAAGCTCGAGCGCGCCGAGGTCATGGAGAGCCTGCCGGAGATCCTGGCCCGCGTGGACGCGGTGATGGTGGCCCGGGGCGACCTCGGGGTGGCGGTGCCCCTCGAGGACGTGCCGGTGATCCAGAAGCACGTCGTCATCCAGGCGCGCCAGGCGAAGGTGCCGGTGATCGTGGCCACCCAGATGCTGGAGTCGATGATCACGCACGTCCGGCCCACCCGCGCCGAGGTGAGCGACGTGGCCACCGCCATCTTCGACGGCGCGGACGCCACCATGCTCTCGGCGGAGACCGCCACCGGCCAGTACCCCGTGGAGGCCGTCCGCGTGATGGCCCGGGTGGCCGAGCGCGCCGAGCGCGCGGCCCCGCCGACACCGCGGCGCGACGCCGCGCGGGGTGGGCCCGACGGCTTCTCGGAGGCGATCGCCGAGGCGGCCGGCCAGGCGGCGCACATGCTGAACGCGCGGGCCATCGTGGCCTTCACGCAGTCCGGGTTCAGCGCGCGGCTCATCTCCGGGGAGCGGCCCGAGGTGCCGATCATCGCCCTGACGCCGTTTTCCGAGATCCAGCGGAAGGTCGGCCTCTACTGGGGGACCAGCTCCCGGCTCGTGCGCAAGTTCCAGACGACCGACGAGATGATCGAGGAGGTCGAGGCCACCCTCGTGGGCGACGGCTCGGTCAAGACCGGCGACGTGCTCGTCATCATCTCCGGCGCGCCCCTCTGGGTCTCGGGGACGACGAACTTGCTCAAGCTGCATCGCGTCGGCGACCGCCGATGAGGACTTCGGAGCGCGGCGGTTGTTCCAAGGCCAGGGTGGCGGTTGTTTCCGAAGGCCTGACCATATCGCGCGCCGTCACCCTGCCCTCTCCCCTGCGCGGGGGAGAGGAGGGCGTGAACGGCAGGTCTGATCCGGCCAGGCCTCTGGAAACCTCTGTCCTTGATGTCCTGAGGGAGATCGCATGAGCTACGAGGCGCTGACCTACGAAGTCAAGGACGCGGTGGCGACGATCACGCTGAGCCGGCCCGAGGCGTACAACGCGCTGAACCTGACCATGGGGCGGGACCTGTTCCACGCCACGCTCGAGGCCGACGAGGACCGGGCCGTCCGCTGCATCGTCATCACCGGCGCCGGGCGCGCGTTCTGCGCCGGCGGCGACGTCAAGGACTTCGCCGACACCCCCGACCGCATCGGGATCCTGGTGAAGGAGCTCACCACGTACCTGCACGGGGCGGTGTCGCGGCTGGCGCGCACGGCCAAGCCCGTCGTGATGGGCGTGAACGGCGTGGCGGCGGGCGGCGGCATGAGCCTGGCCCTCGCCGGGGACCTGGTCGTGGCCGCCGAGTCGGCGAAGTTCACCATGGCCTACGCGAAGATCGCGGCGTCGCCTGACGGGTCGTCCTCGTACTTCCTGCCGCGCCTCATCGGTCTTCGTCGCGCGCTGGAGCTGCACTACACCAACCGCGTGCTGTCCGCCCGCGAGGCGATGGAGTGGGGGCTGGTCAACCGGGTGCATCCCGACGCGGAGTTCGCGGGCGCGCTGGGCGCGCTCGCCCGGGAGCTGGCCGACGGGCCCACGCTGGCGTTCGGCCGCGCCAAGCAGCTCTTCCACCAGTCCACGCAGGAGAGCCTGGAGACGCAGATGGAGCTCGAGGCCCAGGCCATCGCGGCGTCCGGACACACCGAGGACTTCCGCCTCGCCGTGCAGGCGTTCGCGCGCAAGCAGGGCGCCACGTTCAAGGGGCGCTGACAACGACCGTCGCCGCGGAGCAGCGCCCCGTGATGAGCCGGCGGACCGTGCTCGCCGGGTGCCTCGCCACCCTCGCCGCTCCCTCCACCGCACTGTCGTCGCCGCTCCCTGGCGATGGCACCGGCAATCGAGTCGTCCCCGGGCGCGGCAGCTTTCCCCGCTGGCATGGCGTGGCCATGGCCACCGCCGATGCTCCCATCCGCTGGCTGGCCGCGATGCCCGGCCGGCAGCTCGCCGCGGTGGACCGTGACGGCTCGCTCTGGATCTTCTCCGTGAGCGCGACGGCCATCACCGTCACGGGGCGCTACGGCGAGATCGCCGGCCCGGATTCGCCCCCGGTCGTGGTCGTGCTCGACCAGGATCGGAGCGGGATCGCCCTCGTCGTCCGGGATGGCCGCCTCGCCGTGTGGAGTGACGGGACGATGCGGAGCTACGACGTGGGCGCGCCGCTGTCGCGCCTGGCCGCGCCCAGTCCCGTCCGTCTGGCCGGCCGCGAATGGGACGACCTCCTCGCCGTGGCCGCGGACGGGGCGGTTCTCCTGCTCGGCAACATGCCGGCGGCGCCGCGGACGCTGGCGCGGGTCGACGTTCACGCGCTCCCCGACGCCCGCATCACCCTCGGCGACCTGGACGGCGATGGCCTCGTCGAGGCGGTCGTGCTCACCGACGGGACCGACCGCTATCCGCATGGCGCTCTCGGGCGACGGGCTCGAGGCCGGCGCCGTGACCGTGCTCGGCTTGTCGCCCAACGGGCTTGCGGTGCGGGCGCGGCTTCCCGTCACGGCGCCGGCCGTGTACGAGGACCTCGTGCCCGTCCTCGCCCAGGTCGGCAGCCCGCGCATGTCGATCCTGCTGGCGAAGAGCAGCCCCCAGGACGGAACCGCGATCCGGCTGCTCGGCTGGCGGGACGGCGGCCTCGCCACGCTCGCCGAGAGCGCCGGCGTGGGGCAGGGCCAGCGCTGGAGCCACGTGCTCGGCGTGGTCGACCTGTCGGGGCCGGGGAGCGCGGAGATCGTCGCCGTGCGCACGCCGCACGCGGGCGGCGTCCTCACCGCGTACCGGCGTCGCGGCACGTCGCTGGTCCCGGTCGCCAAGGCCGCCGGCTACGCGTCACACGCCTTCGGCTCGCGGAACCTGGACCAGGCGGTCATGGCCGACCTCGACGGCAACGGCAGGGCCGAGGTGGTGCTGCCCCGTCAGACGCGGGACGTGCTCGCCGGGCTCGACCTGGAGGGGGCGCGCCTCGTGGAGCGCTGGAGCGTGACCTTCAAGACGCCGATCGAGTCCAACGTGGTGGTCGCGGACCTCGACGGCGACGGGCTCCTCGACCTGGTCGTGGCGGACCGGCGTGGCATGTACGTCTTCTCGAGCATGCGATGAGCGGCGGCGCGCGTCCCCCGCAGGCCTCGCCGGCCGATCTCGCCGGCCGCCTCGATCGCATCCTGGACGTCGCCACGCGCCTGGTCGCGCGGATCCCCGACGAGCGCATGGGCTGGCGGCCTCCCGGAGGCGACGGCACCCTCGGCGACCTGGGCTTCCACCTGTTCCGTCTGGGCCTCGCCTTCGCCGACGGCATGGACATGGGGCGCTACGCGGACGGCTGGCGCGCGGAGGCCGCGCCGGCCGATCTCACCGACGGCGAGGCGATCGCGCGGTACGGCGCGCTGGTGCGCGCGCGGCTCGGAGGCTGGTTCGAGGGCGCGAGCGCCGGCGAGTACGCGCGCCAGATCGCCGGGAGCGACGGCACGTGGTCGGGCCACGAGCTCCTCGCCCGCACCGTGGCCGAGGCGGCGTCCCGCCTGCGCCGGCTCCATGCGCTGCTGGAGGGCCTCGGCGTCCAGAACCTCGCGCCGCTGCCCCTACCCCGGCCCGCTGAGGGCAGGTTTGCGGTTGTTTCCACGGCATCTCCATATCCGCTCGGCTCGCGCCGCCGAGCGGCGCTCACCTCGCACTACCAGGGACTAGAACCGGCCGGAAGCCGTAGTCGGAGTACCGCAGGAGCGGCGGCAGGGACGAGCGATGCGCCACCGGGCTCCACGGGTCCTGGTGCCGCCACGCGCCGCCTCGCGAGCTGCGACGCGTCCCCGACTCGGGGCCCGCCGGGTTTCGCTCGGGCGAGGCGGCGTAGTACGTCGTCGCTGGCCCAGTCCCCGCACCACTCGTGGCAGACGCCGGAGAGCGCGGTCAGGCCGTAGGCGTTCGCCGGGCCCGCGCCGGCCGGCGGCGGCCGGTCGAAGCCCGCCACGCCGGGTCGGTCGTCCCCCCAGGGGAACCGCGCGCCCTCGACGCCGCCGCGGGCCGCGCGCTCCCACTCGGCCTCGGTGGGCAGGCGCCAGGCCGCGCCGTCCGCGCGGCCGAGCCACGCGCAGAACGCGGCCGCGTCCGCCCAGCTCACGCCCACCACCGGCTGCTCGGGCGCGTCGAAGCGCGGATCGCTCCACCACGGCGGCGGCGCGGCGCCGCCCGCGGCGAGGAACGGCGCGTACTCCCGGTTGGTCACGGGATGCCGGGCGATCCCGAAGGCGTCCACCCACACGCGATGCGGCGGGCCCTCGCCGGGAAGGCCCGCGCTCCATCCCATCCAGAACCAGCCCGCCGGGATCTGCGCCACCTGCACGCGTTGAGTATAATGAGCGCCGCTGCGGCTGTGCGAGGTGAGCGCTGCTCGGCAGCGCGAGCCGAGCGTATCTGGAAATGCCGTGGAAACGACCGCGGAGCGTCGGCGGCGCGAGCCGAGCGGACATGGAAATGCCGTGGAAACGACCGCATGCATCCCACCCGGCCGGACGAGAGCGGCTCGGAGAGCGTCCATGAGATTCGCCCAGCGCATGTCCCGTCTCGGCACCGAATCGGCCTTCGAGGTGCTCGCCCGCGCCCGCGCGCTGGAGCGCCAGGGCAAGGAGGTCATCCACCTCGAGATCGGCGAGCCCGACTTCGACACGCCGCCGCACATCCGTGAGGCGGGCAAGCGCGCGCTCGACGACGGCGCCACGCACTACGGGCCGGCCGCGGGCCTGCCCGAGCTGCGCGAGGCGATCGCCAAGGACGTCGGCGCGACCCGGCAGATCCCCGTCACGCCCGAGGAGATCGTCGTCACGCCGGGCGCCAAGCCCATCATGTACTTCGTGATCACGTCGCTGGTGGATCCGGGCGACGAGGTCATCTATCCGAACCCGGGCTTCCCGATCTACGAGTCCGTGATCAACTTCGTGGGCGGCGTGCCCGTGCCCATCCCGCTGCGCGAGGAGGAGGGGTTCGGGTTCGACCTCGACGTGTTCGAGCGCCGGGTGTCGCCGAAGACCCGCCTCATCATCGTCAACTCGCCCCAGAACCCGACGGGCGGCGTCCTCGAGCCCGCGCAGCTCGAGCGCATCGCCGCCATCGCGCTCCGCCACCGCATTCCCGTGCTCGCCGACGAGATCTACAAGTCGTTCCTCTACGAGGGCGACTTCGCCTCCATCACCCGCGTGCCCGGGATGAAGGACCTCACGATCATCCTCGACGGCTTCTCCAAGGCGTACGCGATGACGGGCTGGCGGCTGGGCTACGGCGTCATGCCGCGCGACCTCGCCGACCACGTGACGCGGCTCATGGTGAACTCGAACTCCTGCACGGCCTCGTTCACGCAGTGGGCGGGCATCGCCGCGCTCGAGGGCGACCAGATGCCGGTGGCGACGATGGTGGACGAGTTCCGGCGCCGCCGCGACCTCATCGTGGAGGGCCTCAACGGGCTTCCCGGCGTCTCGTGCCGATCGCCGCGCGGCGCCTTCTACGTGTTCCCGAACGTGAAGGCGATCGGCCGGCCGTCGGCGGAGATCGCGGACGCCCTGCTGAACGAGGCGGGCGTCGCGCTGCTCGGCGGGTCGGCGTTCGGCGAGCACGGCGAGGGGTACCTCCGCCTGTCGTACGCGAACTCCGAGGCGAACATCCGGAAGGCGCTCGACCGCATGCGCCCGGTGCTCGCCCGCATGGCGGGGACGTAGCGATCCTCGCAGATTACGGTTACCGCCACGGGCCTCTACAATCCCACCGCTCGGCATTAGTCTGATGCGCGGGGCTCAGTAGCTGCCGACCGTCTCCAACGTCCTGATCGCCGGTCTCGCACGGGGCGGCGCGGCGACCCTGTTCCGCGCTCCCGACGCCGGGCCGGCCACGACCTGCTCGAGGCGGCCCGACGCGCCGGCGTCCCCTGCATCGACTGCCACTCGCCGTCCACCGCGGGGACCATGGCCGCGGTCACCGCCGAGCTAGCGGGCAAGGTCGGCGCGGTCCTGGGTGGCCCGCGCGGCTGTCCGTCCCGCTTCGCCCGCGCTCCCGTGATCTTCGTGTCGGACCCCGGCGAGCCCGCGCCGGCGGGCGCTTCCGTGAAGGAGCGCCTGATCGTGACCCCGGAGACGGCCGGCCATCGCGTGGCCCACGCGATCCAGCTCGCGCTCGCCGAGCCGCGCGGGCCCGTGCACCTGGAGGTCGCTCCGGGCGTCGCCGCGCGCGAGACGCTGCCGCGAGCGTTCCCGGCGATCACGCCGGCACCGGCGCCGCCCGATCTCGCCGGTCTCGAAGCGGCGACGGTGGTCCTGCAGCGCGCCCGGCGGCCGGTGGTCATCGTGGGAGCGGGGTGTCGGCCGCTGGACGCGAAGTGGCTGCGCGCGTTCGCGGAGGCGATGCCCGCGCCCGTCCTCACCACCCGCCGGGCGAAGGGCGCCATCCCCGAGCCGCATCCCTTGGCCATGGGCGTGTTCCATGGCCGCGCCTTCGACGAGCCGCTCCTCGCACGGTCGGATCTCGTGATCACGTTCGGGGTCGATCCCGGGGAGACGATGCCCCGTGGGTGGCGGTTCGCGGCGCCGGTCCTGGCCCTGACGCGCTTTCCGGCCAGCGCCGTCACGCCGACGGGCGGCCGCACGCTGACTCCGGCGCTGGAGGTGCTGGGCGACCTCGCGATGGTCCTCGAGGAGCTGGCGCCGCGCCTCGGGGGCAAGGCCGCGGCGGACTGGGACGTGGGCTGGATCGAGCGCGTGCGGCGCGAGCGCGGCGCCGGAGCGGGCGTGTCCGGGTCCCTGGGCGCTCTCACGGCGGAGCGAGCCGTCCAGATCGTCCGCGAGCTGACCCCGGTCGGGACGATCGCCGCCGTGGATGGCGGATCCACCGGCCCGCTCGTGCTCGATGCCTGGCTCGCGACGGACCTGGGCGAGTGTCTCGTGCCGGCGAGCGCGTCGGCGACCGGCTTCGCCGTGCCGGCCGCCGCCGCGGCGCGCCTGATCGTGGCCGACCAGCCCGCGATCGCCTTCGCCGGAGCCGGCGGCCTCGTGGCGGCCGCGGCGGACCTCGAGACGGTGGCGCAGCTCGAGCGGCCCGTCACCGTGGTCGCCTTCGTCGCCGGCCCGTCCGCTCACGCGGGCGCGGATCTCGCGGCCCTCGCGCGCGCGCTCGGCTGGCGCGCGTCGGTCGCCCGCGGGGAAGGGGAGCTGCGCCGCGCGCTGGTCGACGGCCTGTCCCGTCCGGCGCCCACGCTCGTCGCGGTGCGCGTTGCGCCCGTGCGCCTCACGTCGGGGCGCGTCCCGGCCGCCGCGACGGTATAATCCCGCCATGGCCATGCTCTCGGCGCAGCACGAGGCGGAGGTCAAGCGCGAGCTGTCGAAGATGTCCGGTCCGGTCAAGCTGGTCGTGTTCGCCTCCGAGCTCGGGGCCGAGACGAACATGCACACGGTGGGCCTGGCGCGGGAGGTGGCGGCGCTCTCCGACCGCCTCACCGTGGAGGTGCTGAACCCCTACATCGACCGCGAGCGCGCCCAGGCGTACGGAGTCGACGTGGCGCCCGCCGTGATCGTGGAGGGCGCGGAGGACTACGGCATCCGCTTCCTCGGCATGCCGGGCGGCTACGAGTTCGCCAACCTCATCGACTCGATCATCGTCGCCTCCACTGCTGCGCCCGGCCTGAGCGACGAGACCAAGGCCTCGCTCGCCGCGCTGGCCTCCGACGTCACGATCAAGGTCTTCACCACGCCTGGCTGACCCCACTGCCCCCGGGCCGTGCGCCTGGCACAGCACATGGCGGTGGCGTCGTCGCGAGTCCGCGCGGAATGCATCGACGCCAACGAGTTTCCCGAGATGTCCCAGCAGTACCGCGTCAGCGCGGTGCCGAAGATCGTGATCAACGATCGGGTGGAGTTCGAGGGCGCGCTGCCCGAGCGTGACTTCCTCAGCGCGGTGCTCCAGGCCGTCGAGGACGGCCAGGACGCGCCGCCGGCGTAGGCCCGCGCCGCCGTCCGGTACACCAGGGCACGGCGTGAGCCGGCCGCCCGCGCGCCGCCTCATCGCATGAGCGCCACGTCGTCACGTCCCGGATCCGCTCACGCTCGTGCGGAATCGTCGCCCCTCGGCATCGCTCTCGCCGGCTTGACCGCGCTCGCCGTGGCGATGGGCATCGGCCGCTTCGCCTTCACCCCGATCCTGCCGATGATGCAGCAGGACGCGGGCCTGTCGATCGCGCGGGGCGGCTGGCTCGCCTCGGCCAACTACGCCGGGTATCTGCTCGGCGCGCTGCTCGCGATGCGGATGCGCGTCGCCCCGTCGCTGGCCATGCGCTCCGCGCTCGTGGTCATCACGCTGGGCACGCTCGCCATGGGTATCACGGACGGCTTCGGCGCATGGCTGGCGCTCCGGCTGATCGCCGGGATCGCCAGCGCGTGGGTCCTCATCTTCGCCTCGGCGACGTGCCTCGAGCGCCTCGCGCCGTTCGGCCGGCCCCTCTACGGCGGCGCCGTGTTCGCGGGCGTGGGGACGGGGATCGCGGTGGCGGGGCTGGTCTGCCTCGCTCTCATGAGCGCCGGGCTCGGCTCGCGGCCGGCGTGGCTGGGGCTGGGCGCGCTCGCGCTCCTCGGCACCGCAGGGACGTGGCGCGCGCTCGGAAGGCCCGCGGAGCGCCGGGCGGACCCGGCCCCGACGCCGGCACGGGCCGCGGGGTGGGAACCGGGCTCGGCCAGGCTCGTCGCGTGCTACGGCGTGTTCGGCTTCGGCTACATCATCCCGGCCACGTTCGTGCCCGCGATGGCGCGCCAGGCCGTGCACGATCCGCTCGCGTTCGGATGGTCGTGGCCGGTGTTCGGCGTGGCCGCGGCGCTCTCGACGATCGCCGCCGCTGTCACGCTCGCCGGCGACCATCGCCGCCTGTGGATCCGCTGCCACCTCGTCATGGCCGCCGGCGTGGCGCTGCCCGTCGTCTGGCCGGGGCTCGGCGGCATCATGATCGCCGCGCTCCTGGTGGGGAGCACGTTCGTGGTGGTCACCATGGCCGGCATGCAGGAGGGCCGCCGCGCGGGCGGCGCGCAGGCCACGCGCCTGATGGCGGCGATGACCGCGGCGTTCGCGGGCGGCCAGGCGGCGGGGCCGCTCGTCGCCGGTCAGATGGCCAGCCTCCACGGCGGCTTCGACGGCGCGCTGCTGCTGGCCGCGGTGCTCCTGGTGGCGAGCGCGGCGGCGCTTGCCCGCGATGGACGGCGCGCGTGAGGGCTGGTGAATGAATGGCGCGGCGGCCCCGCGTGTGTACGCGGAATCGCGGTGTTGGCCCGCGCGGCGAAGTCGGAACCCGCGTTCCTTCGCAACCTCGTGAGGCGAGCCAAGCCGCCGAGCCGCGCGCCCGCCGTGGTCCCGCCGGGCGCGACGCCGATCGATCTCCTGTTCGTCTACGGGAGCCTGATGCGCGGCATGCCGCTGCACCACGCGCTGGCGGGGGCGCCGCACGTCGGTGACGGGCGGATCGCGGCGCGCCTCGTCGACCTGGGCGCGTATCCGGGCGCGGTGCCCGCGCCCGACGCCGAGGTGCGCGGCGAGGTCTACCGCATCACGCGCGCCGACCGCTGGGCCGTCCTGGACTACACGGAAGGACCTCAGTATGATCGCCGAGAGATCGCGGTGCGGCTCGACGACGGCGGCCGAGTCATCGCGTTCGTCTACTGGTACCGAGGACCGCTGGACGCGGCCGTCCCCATCCCGGGCGGCGACTATCGGGCTCACGCGCCGGCACGGTCCATCCACTACACGCCGAGGAACCCAGGAGGCGCATGATGGCGGTCGATCCCGCGGTGCTCGTCAAGAACGACCAGGACCATCTGATCCACCCGCTGCACCATCCGAGCGATCACCTCGAGCCGATGGTGTACGTGCGCGGCAAGGGCGCCACGATCACCGACATCCACGGGCGCGAGTACATCGACGGCCTCGCCGGGCTGTGGAACGTCAACGTGGGGCACGGCCGCCAGGAGCTCGCCCAGGCCGCGGCCAAGCAGATCGAGACGCTCGCGTACTTCTCCGGCTACACGGGCTCGTCGAACATCCCCGCGGTGGAGCTGGCGTCGAAGCTCGTGTCGCTCGCGTACCCGAACATGCAGGCGGTGTTCTTCACCTCCGGCGGAGCGGAGTCCAACGAGTCGGCCTTCAAGACCGCGCGCTTCTACTGGAAGGCGAAGGGCAAGCCCGACAAGGTGAAGATCATCGCGCGGACGCTCGCGTATCACGGCGTGACGCTCCAGGCGATGAGCGCCACCGGCATGTCGCCGTACTGGAAGATGTTCGAGCCGCGCGTGCCGAACTTCCTCCACATCCCCACGTGCTACCCGTACCGGCAGGAGGGGGCGAAGCCCGGCGAGACCGCGGGCCAGACCGCGGCGCGGCTGCTCGAGGAAGCCATCCTGCGCGAGGGGCCGGACACGGTGGCCGCCTTCATCGCCGAGCCCATTCATGGCGGCGGCGGCGTGATGTATCCCACCGACGACTACTTCCGGCTCGTGCGCGAGGTGTGCAACCGCCACGGCGTGCTGTTCATCGCCGACGAGGTGATCACCGGCTTCTGCCGGACGGGGAAGTGGTTCGCCCTGGAGCACTGGAACGTGCTGCCCGACATGATGTCGTTCGCGAAGGGCGTGTCTTCCGGCTACCTGCCGCTGGGCGGCATCATGGTGTCCAAGGACATCAAGGACGCGATGGACTCGGTGAAGCCCGAGGACCGCTGGATGCACGCCTATACGTACTCGGGCCACCCCACGTGCTGCGCGGTGGGGCTCGCCAACATCGCGATCATGGAGCGCGAGCGCCTGTGGGAGCGCGCCGCGGCCATGGGGGATCGCCTGCACCGCGGGCTCCACGCCGCGTTCGACGCCCACCCGCACGTGGGCGACATCCGGAGCGGCAAGGGGCTCCTGGCCGCGATCGAGCTGGTCGAGGACAAGGGCACCAAGGCGCCGTTCGGCGCCGACCGGAAGATCGGCAACCGCGTCCTCCAGGAGATGAGCAAGCGCGGCGTCATCACGCGGGGCAGGAACGAGCACATCTTCTTCTCGCCGCCGCTGGTGATCACCGAGACCGAGCTGGATCGGCTGCTCACGGCCACGCAGGAGGCGGTGAAGGCCGCGACGGGCGTCTAGCACCGACCGCGGGCAGGGACGCCACGCCCGGGCGTCCCTGCTCACGCTTCTCTCCGCTCCGAATCACACCCCTGAAACGCCCCATCGACCTTTCGCTTGACTCGACTACTCGTCTTGTGTTTAGTATTACCTTGAGACAGGTCACCCATGGACCGGGACCAGCGATACGCCATCCTCGCCGAAGCCGCCGCCGACGACCGCGAGCACGGACTGCCCGGCAAGCGCCGCTTCAAGGAAGGGCCGGTCGGCATCAGGCCGGTGCGGATGCCGGGTGGCGGGCGGACGCTGCTGATGCGGGTCATGCTCACCAACGCCTGCTCGCTGTCTTGCGGCTACTGCCCGATGTTCAACGCTGGCCGCATCCGGCGCGTCTCGCTCTCGCCCGAGGAGGTGGCGAGCACGTTCATGGACGCGGAGCGGGCCGGGGCCGCGCAGGGCCTGTTCCTGACCTCCGGCGTGCCCGGGCGACCGGAGCGGGCGGTGGACCGGATGCTGGCCGCCATCGACATCCTGAGGCGCCGCCACAGGTTCAAGGGCTACGTCCACGTGAAGCTGCTGCCCGGAACGCAGCCGGACCAGGTGGTCGAGGCCACGCGCCTGGCCACGCGCGTGTCCGTGAACCTGGAGGGTCCGCGGGACGACGTCGTGCGCGGCCTCGCGCGCGAGAAGAATCTCTCCGGTGATCTGCTCCCTGCGCTGACGCTCGCCGGCCGGCTCTCCCGCGAGGCGCGGCTCGACGGTCGAGCATGGACCGCGGCGCCCGCCGGGACCACGACCCAGTTCGTGGTGGGCGCCCGCGGCGAGGCCGACCGCGACATCCTCGGCCTGGTGGGGCGCCTCGAGCAGGACGGCGTTCTCCATCACGCGCACTTCAGCGCCTTCCAGCCGGTCGCGGGCACCCCCATGGAGGGCCAGCCGCCCACGCCTGGCGATCGCGAAGCGCGTCTCTACCAGGCCGAGCACCTGCTCCGCGGCTACGGCTTCGCCCCGGACGAGCTTCGTGTACGGCGAGGACGGCAACCTGGCCCTCGACCGCGATCCGAAGCTCGCCTGGGCGCTGGCCCATCGCGAGTGGTTCCCCGTGGAAGCGCTCCGCGCCGGGCTCGAGGTCCTGCTGCGCGTGCCCGGCATCGGACCGGCGGGGGCGCGGAGGCTGGTCGCCGAGCGCCGCGGCACCAACATTCGCGGCGCCGCCGACCTCCGGCGCCTCGGCGTGGACGTTGCGCGGGCCGCGTACTTCCTCACGCTCCGGGGCCGCCGCCTCGCGAGCGGCCTGCCTCCGCACCAGCTCGCGCTCTTCGGCCCGGGCGGGCACCTGCCGTCGGTGGTGTGGCGTACCGCGACGCCTCCCTGCGCCTACCGCTGATCGCGCGCAGCTTGACGTGACTACTCGTCAGATGTAGAGTTTAGCTACTCATGGAGGTGTCTCGCATGAATCGACTGGAATCATTGCTGCAAATCGAGCTGGACCGGATGGTCGATCGCCTCGCCGCCAGCGCTCCCGCGGACGCCGTGGCCGCCCTGAACGAGCGGGATCCTCAGCTCCGAGCGCTCATGGACGAGGTCGAGGGAAGGCTGGCCGCGCTGCGCACCTCGATGCTCGACCAGTATCGCGAGTGGGCCCGGTCGCTCGAAGTCTACGGCGACCTGTGGGCTCTGGCGGCGCTGAAGACATCCGGCGCGCGAGACCTCCCCGAGCGCCGCGCGGCCTAGTGAGCCCCGCGCATCAGACTAACGCCGAGCGGTGGGACTGTAGAGGCCCGTGTCAGTGACCGTATTCTGCGAGGGTCACTAGCCTCCGAACCTGCGCCTGAGCCAGCCGGGCCCCGACGGGGCGCTGCCGAGTTGGTCGCGACTGAAGTCCGCGCGGACCTCCTCGAAGCGCTGCCAGTAGTCCGGCAGGCGCTTGGACAGGAAGACCTGCCCGGCGAACCGCCGCGTGCGCTCGTCGGGTCCGTCGGTCATGGCGGCGTCGAAAGCCGCGCGAGCGTCGTCGGGCAGGAACGGGCTCAGCCGCCGGTGAAGAGCTTCGAGGAAGCGGCCCGCCATGGCGAGGACCTCGTCGCGGTCCCGCGCGTTGTCGTCCTCGGGCGCGCGGTGGCCGGCTCGCTTGCGCACCTCGACCACGACGTCGAGGCCGGCCATCTCCACCGCCTCCTCGAGCCGGGCGCGGAGCTGCGCGTCGATCCGGTCGCGGAGGCTCCTGGGGTCTCCGTGCTGATGGCCGAACGCCCCGCCGATCGGGCCTCCGGTGCTCATGCTGTCTCCGCCATGCGGCCAGGCGTCATGCGCGCTCGGCCACGCCGCCGGCCGTCGCGCGCCGTCCGCAGGCGCCCCGGGAGCTCATGCGTTCTCCGCGAGCATCCGCCGGAGCCCGTCGATCAGAGGCTCCGGAGCGATACGCAGGTCGGCGAAGAACCGGCGCGGGTCGCACACGCTTTCCTCCTCCAGCATCGTGAGCTGGTCGATGCTGATGGGATATCCCGGCGCCCATTGAAGGCAGCGGGTGGCGAAGCGGACCGGGCCCAGCGGCACCTTGAGCTTGCGGACCCTCACCTGGCCGGTCGCCGCCCCGATCTGATCGAGGATGTCCACGAAGGGATACGGCGCCGGCCCGCCCACCTCGTACGTCTGTCCCACGCTGCCATGCTCGCGCGCGGCGCGGGCGAAGCCCTCCGCGACCTGCTCCACCGGGATGGGCTGGAGGCGGTACCGTCCGTCGCCGAGCACGGGCACGAGGGGCAGGCGGCGGACGAGCGACGCGAGCACCGAGATGAACGCGTCTCCCGGGCCGAAGATGATCGACGGGCGGAAGATGGTCCAGTCGAGACCACTCTGCCGGACCGCCTCCTCGGCGAGCCACTTGGTCCGGTGATAGGCGGATCGAGCGTCCGGTCGGGTGCCGAGGGAGCTCATGTGCAGGTATCGCCGCACGCCGGCTTCCTGAGCTACGTGGAGCATGTTCTCCGTGGCCACCCGGTGGAGGCGGTCGAACGTGACCCCGCGGAAGCGGCTCTCGCGGATGATCCCCACCAGGTGCACCAGGGTGGTGCACCCCTCCATGGAGCGCGCGAGCCCGTCCGGGGAAAGCACGTTGCCGGGAACGCGGTCGATCGCCTCGAAGCCGCGCAGGGCGGGCTCGGAGCCCGGCCGGACGAGGCAGCGGACCAGGAAGCCGTGGTGAAGGAGGGCGTGGACGACGGAACGACCGACGAACCCGGTGGCCCCGGTGATGAAGATCCGCTCCATTCGGGCGCATCCTAGCACGGACACAGTCGAAACTCCTGGGCCGGGCTCGCGCGCGCCGGTATCATGGCGCCAATGGCCCGCCAGCCAGGCCTGATCGCATGGAGCCTCGGCGTCGTCGCGCTTGTCATGGTGTGGACGCAGCCGGCATCGTCGGCGGCTGACGCGGCGGACTGGGGGGCCATCGACGCCGCGGTCCGCGATGCGGTGGCCGCCCGCGACCTCCCCGGCGGCGTCGTCCTCGTCGGGCGCGGCGACCGCATCCTCTACCGCAACGCCTTCGGCTCGCGGGCCCTCGTCCCCGCCGTCGAGCCGGCCACCATCGACACGGTCTTCGACGTCGCGTCGCTCACCAAGGTGGTGGCCACCGCTCCCGCGGTGCTCGCGCTCTGGGAGAAGGGGCGGATCGACCTGGACGCGCCGATCGGACGCTACCTGAGCGAGTTCGCAGGCCCCCGCCATCGCGAGGTGACGGTGCGCCGCGTCCTGACCCACAGCGCGGGCTTCCCGGACCTGCCGCCTGCGCAATCGGCCTCCCGCGGAATGGCCGCGGCCCTCGCCGCGATCGCCCGCCAGGAGCTCCAGTCGACGCCGGGCTCCACGTTCCGCTACAGCGACACCGGCTTCATCGTGCTGGGCGAGCTGGTCCGGCGCGTGAGCGGCGAGGGGCTGGACCAGTTCACGCGCCAGCGGTTCTACGCGCCGCTCGGCATGGCGCACACGACGTTCCGGCCGCCGGTCGCGTGGCGCGCGCAGATCGCGCCCACGGAGCTGATCGGGCGCGACGGGGGCCGCGGCGTGGTGCACGACGGCAACGCTCGCGCGCTCGGCGGCGTGGCCGGCCACGCCGGCGTGTTCTCCACCGCCGACGACCTGGCGCGCTTCTGCCGCATGCTCCTGGCGCGCGGCGCGCTGGACGGACACCGCGTGCTCGCCGCGGCCACGGTCGACGCCATGTTCACGCCGACGGTGATCGGAGAGACGACGCGGGGGCTCGGCTGGGACATGTCCTCCTCCTACTCCCGGCCGCTCGGCTCCTTCTTCCCGCCGGGCTCGGGAGGGCACACCGGGTTCACCGGCACGTCCATGTGGCTCGACCCGTCGAGCCGGACCTACGCGATCCTGCTCACCAACCGCGTCCATCCGGACGGCAAGGGCAAGGTCGTGGACCTCCGGCGCCGCGTCAGCGCCGCGGTGGGAGCCGCGCTCTTCGCCCACGACGACGCGCCCCCCGCGGGCGCGCCATCGCCGGGCTCCCCCGCCGCCGATGGGGAAGATCCGACGCCGCGCGTGGGAGGACCGACGCGCACCGGGCTCGATCAGCTCGTGGCGGAAGGCTTCGCGAGCCTCGCCGGGCGCTCGATCGGACTCATCACTAACCAGACGGGGATCGACGCGAAGGGCCGGCGGGGCGCCGATCTGCTCGCCGCGGCGCCCGGCGTCAAGCTGCGCGCGCTGTTCTCGCCCGAGCACGGCCTCACCGGGGTGGTGGACGCCAACGTCCCCCACGGCCGCGACGCCGCCACCGGGCTGCCGGTGTGGAGCCTCTACGGGGCCGAGCGGCGGCCCTCCAGCGCCATGCTGGCGGGCATCGACACGCTGGTGTTCGACATCCAGGACGTGGGCGTGCGCTACTACACGTACCTGGCCACGCTCGTCTACGTGATGGAGGAAGCAGCCCGGCGCGGCATCGCGGTCGTGGTCCTCGATCGTCCGAATCCCATCACGGGCCGCCTGGTCGAGGGGCCGCTGATGGATCCGGACCTCCGCTCCTTCACCGCGCCGCACACCGTGCCCGTGCGCCTCGGGATGACCATCGGCGAGTTCGCGCGCATGGTGGCGGCGGAGCGCCGGATCCCGGTGTCCCTCACGGTCGTGCCGCTGAGCGGCTGGGATCGGGCCCGCTGGTTCGACGAGACGGGGCTGCCGTGGGTGAACCCGTCACCGAACATCCGGACGCCCATGCAGGCCCTGCTCTACTCCGGCATCGGGCTGCTCGAGGCGACCAACGTCTCCGTGGGGCGGGGGACCGACATGCCGTTCGAGGTCGTGGGCGCGCCGTGGATGGTCGATCCGGCCGCGCTCGCCCAGACCCTCAATGCGCGCGGCCTGCCCGGGGTGACCTTCGAGCCCGCCCGCTTCACGCCCACCAGCAGCGTCTACGCCAACGAAGCAGTCCGCGGCGTGCGCGTGGTGGTCACGGATCGCGAGGCGCTCCGGCCGGTGCGCATGGCCCTGGCCATCGCCCGCGAGCTGATCGACCGCTACCCGACCTACTTCCGGCCGGCGGCCATCCAGAACCTGATGGTCAACCGGTCGACCATCTGGTCTCTCCTCCGCGGCGATCCCTTGCCTCGCCTGTGGAGCTGGGCCGAGGCCAACCGCGCCACCTTCCTCCACCGCCGCGCGTCGTACCTCATCTATTGATTCGACGGGGCCTCGCCGGCCCCCTCAGAGGCAACGGCCCCGGAAGCGAAGACGCAACGGCCGCGGAAGCGAAGACGGCAACAGGCACCTCGTGAGCCCGAAGAGGCAACGGCGCGTCGTGTGGGGGGCGGGGGGCGGCACCTGGGGTCGTGGGGCCCTTCCCCTCTCCCGGCTGCGGACCCCGCGCGCCCGGATGGAGCCCAGTCACAGCGGGGCAGCGCACGCGTGCGGCGTGGTTCCACGACCCCAGGTGCCGCCCCCCGCCCCCGCCCGAGCGCGCACGTCCGAGTCGTGAGGTCAGAGCGACCGGGGCGATGCAGACGGCTCAGGGGCGTTCGATGACCTTGAGCGGGAGGTTCGGGCGGAGCTTGGCCGCCGCGCCGCGCGGGATCGTGAGCGTCGCGGGGTCGCCGTCGCTCACGTAGCGGTCTTCGGGATGGCGGTCGAAGTGGTCGAGCCAGTACTTGAGGTCGGCCTCGACGGCCTGGATCCGCGGCAGGCGCAGAGGGTCGAAGGCGCGCCCGTGGGGTGACGGCGCCGCGCCGCCCGCCACCATCAGGATCGCGTCGTGGCGGTACGTCGTGCCGTTCACGCGCCCCTGGACGGCCCACTGGAGGTCCTTCGGGAAGGCCCCCATCGGAAGCGCCAGCGACCGCGGGCGATAGCCCGGCACGTGGCGCTCGATCCACTCCTGCGCGCCGGCCACCTGCTTGCGCACGGTCTCCTCGGGGTAGCGGGCGAGGTTGGCGTGCCAGAGCGTGTGGTTGCCGATCTCGAATCCGCGGCCGGAGAGGTAGGCGAGCTTCCGTCCCGCCCACTGGGGCTGGTTGAACAGCCGGTTCGGCGGGTCGGCGCCGGGCAGGACGTAGAACGTGCCGGCGCGCCCGAAGCCCGGCCGCTCGCGCTCGAACGCCTCCAGGATCCCGATGCCGCACTGCGGGTCGATCACGGGCTCGGCACCCCCGTCCAGGTAACGGAACTGGCCGGGTGAGGAGTCGTCGAAGGTGAGGATCACCGGCGTCGTGCCCCGCGGCAGCGCGATCTTGCCGTCGAGGTAGTCGCCCAGGTTCACCAGCCGGTAGCCCCGCTCCCAGAGCCGCTGGAGGTCCCGGCGGAAGTTCTCGGGCGTGCGGGTCCACCGCTCCTCGGGGCGATCGATCTTGTGGTACTCGAGGATCATCACCCGGCCGAGCTCGTTCGGAGGCAGCGTCTCGGCGGCGGAGGGAGCGGGAAGAAAACGGCGGCCGCGGTGAGCCCGACGGCGACCGCCGCGGTGAGGCCGCGCACCCTAGGAGCCCGACCTCCCGGCCAGCACCGGTCGCGCCTTCAGGGCGTCAGCGGTGTAGTCGTTGCGCGGGTTCCAGAGCATCCAGCCCGAGCCGCCCCCCTCGTCGGAGCCGCGGATCTGCGCGCGGACCTCGCGCGGCCCGAAGATGCGGCGGTCGAAGGCGTAGTCACGGAAGTCCTGGAGCCACGGGCGCACCTGCACGGCGAGGCCGGCCGAGCGCTTCCGGGTGAGCCGGACGCTCTCCTTGACCACCTCGAAGGGGTTCTCAACGGGGTTGCGGACGCCCGGGATGCCCTTGTGATAGCCGGACGGGTAGACCATCGGGCACAGGTAGTCGAGGTGCGGCGCGAGCTCTTCCACGCGCTGCCCGATGTCGGTGTCGTTGTCGTTGAACGCGGTGTAGCCGAACACGTCGGCGGCGAGGAACGCGCCCGTGGGCCCGAGCTCGCGGCGCGCCTTGGCCAGGAAGCCGCCGATCGTCTCCAGCCGGACGGCCTGGTTGTTGGGGCGCGAGTAGCGGGCGGCCGAGAGGCGGCCGTCGGTCGGGAAGCGCACGTAGTCGAACTGGACCTCGTCGAAGCCCTTGGCGATGGCCTCGCGGGCGACGGCGATCAGGTAGTCCCACACCTCCTCGCGCGTCGGGTCCACCCAGGCGAGCTTCTCGTTGTCGATCCAGGGCTTGCCCGTGCGGGTATCGACGATCGCGAGGTCCGGCCGGTGATGGGCGAGCACGTTGTCCTTGAACGCCACGACGCGGGCGATCGTGTAGATGCCGCGGGCCTTGAAGTCCGCGAGCATCGCGTCGAACTCCTTGATGATGACCGGACCCTGGGCGCCCGCGGCGAGCGCCAGCGGCACCGAGGTCCGGTAGGGGATGAGCCCCCGGTCGCCCTTCACGTCGATGACCACGGCGTTCAGCTCGGTCCGCGCCACCAGGCCGAGCACGCGCTCGCGGATCCCCCGATCGCCGATCCCGTAGTAGGTGAGGTAGGCGGCCTTCACGGGGTGAGCGGTCAGGCGGACCTTCACCGGGTGGCCGTCCACGGCCACGCGCTTCCGTTCGTGGCCGGGCAGCTTCACGATCAGCGTGCGCTCGGGGCCGAGCGACGAGATCGAGAAGCGCCCCTCGGCGTCGGTCCGCGCCTCGGTGGTGCCGGACCACACCGACGCGCCGCGCAGGGGAGCGCCGGCCGCGTCCACGACCTGGCCGGTCGCGCCGGCGACGGGCGGCCGCACGCTCTCCGGCGCGACGTGTGGGGCCGTCGCGGCCGGAGGCGTGGGCGCCGGCTCCGGAGCTGGCGCCGCCGCGACGGCGGGTGGCCGGATCCAGAGGCTCGGCGACAGGAACAGGTATCCGACGACAACGAGGAGCGCGGCGATGGCGATTCCCGCCGCCGCTCGAAGCAAGAACCGTGATCGATCGTTTGGCGGCGCGGGAAAGGGTGTCATTGGCGATCGAATCTAAAACCGACGTGTCGCTGCAGCGAAGAAAATTGTGCGGGGACGCCGACGGCCGGCGGAAAGATGGCGGCGGACGACCGCGAGGTGCCGGCGGCCGACTGCGCGAGACCGGCGGCCGACGGCGAGGCGCCGACGGCCGCGGGGAGACCGCTCGGGTCATCGCCTGCCTTCGGAGCCTCCGCGCCGTGGCCTCGCATCGCGACTGTTGGACGGAGCAAGGCCGTTGCCATTGCAAGCGCGCGTGGAAGTCCTCGAAAGCCATCACGTCCGCTCGGCCGCGGCGCTGCCCGCGCCGTCGCGGGCTGACGAAAATCGGTGGCGCGCCCTCGAAAATCGTCACCCGCGCCTCGGCGCCGGACACCACGGGCTACAATGCGCCCCATGACCACGACAGCCCGAGCGGGATCCTTCGGATGCGAATCGGCGCGGCCGCGCCACCTCTCGGTGAACGGCCTCCGCCTGCATGCCCTCGAGTGGGGCGAGTCCGGCCGTCAGGGGCTCTGCTTCCTGCACGGCGGCTCGGCGCACGCCCACTGGTTCGACGGCGTGGCGCCGGCCTTCGCCGACCGCTACCACGTCATCTCCCTCGACCAGCGCGGCCACGGCGAGAGCGAGTGGCCGGGGAGCGCGGCCTACGCCACCCAGGACTTCGTGTCCGACCTCCTCGGGATGATGGACGCGCTCGGGTGGGAACGGACGATCCTGGCCGGGCACTCCATGGGCGGGCACAACTCGATGAGCTTCTCGGCGTGGCATCCGGCGCGGGTGCGCGCGCTCTGCGTGATCGACAGCCGGCCGTCCATCCCGCCCGACCGGCTGCACGTGATGCACCGCCGTGGGCACCGAGGGCCGCGGCGTCACCCGAGCCAGGAGCAGGCCCTCCGGAGCTTCCGGCTCCTGCCGCCCGACACCGTGGCCGACCCGGCGTTTCTCGACCACCTGGGCCGGCAAGGCATCGTCGAGCGGGACGGGAGCTTCCTCTACCGGTTCGACCCGGAGGCCAACGGCGCACGGGCCCCGGTGGACGTGATGCCGCTGCTCCCGGAGATCACCGCGCCGACGCTCCTGGTCCGGGGCGAGCACTCGCCGGTGCTGCCGGTGCCGACGGCGAGCGAGATGCTGAAGCGGCTACGCGACGGCCGGCTGGTGGAGGTGCCCGGGGCCTACCATCACCTGGTCCTGGACTCGCCCGCCGTCTTCACGCGCGTCCTGGACGAGTTCCTCCGCTCCGTTTGAAGAATCCCTCTCCCCTCTGGGGAGAGGGCAGGGTGAGGGGCGGCGGCACGAGCACGCGGGCTGTCCCGCGAGATGGTTCGGCCGACCCTCACCCCGGCCCTCTCCCTGGACGGGAGAGGGAGGCAGAGGGAGTCAGGCGCGCTCGAGGCGGACGGCGCAGACCTTGTACTCGGGGATCCTTGCCGAGGGGTCGTGGGCGGAGTTGGTCAGAAAGTTCGCCGCCGACTCGCCGAGCTTCACGAAGGGCACGAACACCGCTCCCGGCCGCACCGCCTCGGTGACGTGCGCGTGCCCGACCAGCTCGCCCCGCCGCGACGTCATCCGGAGCGGCGCCCCGGTCTCCACGCCCAGGCGGCGCGCGTCGGCGGGGTGCACGGCGATCTCGAGCCGCGGGGCGAGCTCGAGGAGCCCCTCCACGCGCGTCGTCAGCGTCCCGCCGTGCCAGTGGTACAGGAGCCGCCCGGTCGACAGCAGGAACGGGTAGTCGGGATCGGGCAGCTCGGCCGCGGCGGCCGTCTGCTGGACCGGCACGAAGCGCGCCCGCCCGCGGGGGAAGCGCTCGGCGTAGAGGAAGCGCGTGCCCGGGTGGTCCGGGGTGGGACAGGGCCACTGGATCCCGCCCGACTCGAGCCGGGCGTACGTGATGCCGGCGATGTTGGGCCAGAGCGACGCCATCTCGTCGAAGATCGCCGACGGGTGGTCGTAGTCGAAGGCGCCGGTCGGGCGGCCGAGCCGGCGGGCGACCCGCCGGGCCAGCTCACAGGTGATCCACCAGTCCGGCCGGGTCTGGCCGGGAGGGGCCAGCGCCTGGCGCACCCGCTGGACGCGTCGCTCGGAGTTCGTGAACGTGCCGTCCTTCTCCGCGAACGCGGCGGCGGGCAGGAACACGTGCGCGCGCTCGGCCGTCTCGTGCATGAACAGGTCCTGCACGACCAGGTGGTCGAGCTGCTCGATCGCCTTCTCCGCGTGGTGCAGGTCGGGCTCGGACAGGAGCGGGTTCTCGCCCACCACGTACATGGCGCGGATTTGACCGTCGAGGCAGCCCTCGACCATCTCGGTGACGACCATGCCGGGCACCCCCGGGGGCCGTGTCCCCCAGGCCCGCTCGAAGCGTCCGAGGCTCTCCGGAGAGTAGTCGCCGTAGCCCGGCAGGTTGACGGGGGTGCAGCCGGCGTCACCGCATCCCTGGACGTTGTTCTGCCCGCGCAGCGGCGAGATGCCGGAGCCCGGGAAGCCCATCTGCCCGGCCACGAGCGAGAGGTTCAGCAACGAGTGCGCGTTGGCCGTGCCGTTGATGTGCTGGGTGATGCCCATGCCCCAGATCAGGCAGGAGCCGGCGAACGGCGGCCGGGCGTACCAGCGCGCGGCCTGCGCGATGGCCTCGGCGGGCACGCCGGTGATGCGCTCGGCGGCCGGGAGTGTGTAGGGCTCGAGCGCGGCGACCCACGCGTCGAAACCCTCCGTGCGCTCGCGGACGAACTCGAGGTCGGCCAGGCCCTCGTCGAGGATCACCTTGGCCATGGCGTTGAAGAGGGTCACGTCGGTGCCCGGACGCTCCTGGATCCAGAGGTCGGCCTGGTCGCACAGCTCGATGCGCTTGGGGTTGATCACGATCAGCTTCGCCCCCGACCGCATGGCCCGCCGGAAGCGGACGGCGATGACGGGATGGTTGGCCGAGGCGTCCGCGCCGACCACCATGAGACAGCCCGCCTCCTCGTAGTCCACGTAGGAATTCGAGGTGGCGCCCGATCCCATCGTGACGAGCATCGCTTCCACCGACGGCGAGTGGCAGAGGCGGGTGCAGTGGTCGACGTTGTTGGTGCCCATGACCACGCGGGTGAGCTTCTGGATGACGTAGCCGTCCTCGTTGGTGGCCTTGGCCGAGGCGAGGGCGCCGAAGCGTCCGTGGTTGCGCGCCAGCCCCTCCGCCGCCACGTCGAGCGCCTCGTCCCAGGACACCTCGCGCCAGGCCCCGTCGCGCCTGACCATGGGCGCGGTGATGCGGTCGCGCGCGTGCACGAAGCCGGTCCCGAAGCGCCCCTTCACGCAGAGCATCCCCGAGCTCGACAGGTTGGCGGGCGCGTCGTCGGTCATGACGGCCAGGCGGTTGTCCTGCCGGACGTGCACGGTGATCCCGCAGCCCACCCCGCAGTACGGGCACGTCGTGTCCACCGACCGCACGATCGGCGCGGGCTCCTCCTTCGGGCGGAGCGCGCCCGTCGGGCACGTCGCCACGCACTGCCCGCACGAGGTGCAGATCGAGCTCGACATGAGGCCGTCGGCGAACACGCCGACCCGCGCGTCGTGGCCACGCCCGACGAGGGAGATGGCGCCGATGCGCTGGACCTCGCCACAGGCGACCGTGCAGCGGCCGCAGAGGATGCAGGACTCCCGGTCGAGGACGAAGAACGACTTGGAGGCGTCGACGGGGAACCGGTGATGCGCGGGATGGCTCGGGGTGGTCAGATCGTGGTGGGTCGCCGTCTCCCCCACCTGGACGAAGCCGTTGCGGCCCTCGCCGGGCGACAGCATCGAGAGCGTCAGGTCGAGGACCTGCCGGCGGAGGCGGACCGCGTCCGGGTGCTCGGTGCGCACGACCATGCCGTCGCGGGCGGGGAGGTGGCAGGCGGCCGGGAAGCCGCGCTGTCCTTCCACGTGGACCAGGCAGGTGCGGCAGGCCCCAAGGGGCGGGCGGTCCGGGTCCTTGCAGAGCTGCGGCAGCGCGATCCCGAGCTGGTTGACGGCGTCCAGCACGGTGCCGCCCTGGGCGAGATCGATGCTCTGATTGTCGACGGTCAGTCTCATTGGCGTTCGTCCTGTGGCCCGGCCGGTCTGCCTTCCCCATCGCCGGGTACGATTTCGGATGATAGCACCCGGCTCGCCCGAGCCGGCGCCCCGCGCCGCCGACCCCGTCCGCGCCGGGAATCTCCTAGACCGAGACACTGAGCCGATCCGCTCGGATCAGTACGCCTCGCGTTCCTAGGCGCCGACCTCGTCTGAGAACGCGCGGTAGGCGGACAGGAGCGACAGGGGCGCGGCCTGGCCCAGGCCGCACAGGGAGGCGAGCCTCACCACCTCGGCCAGCTCGGTGACGGCGGAGGCCGACGGGCGCGCGGGGCCGTCCAGCATGTCGCGGAGCCGGGCCGTGCCCTCCCGGCACGGGGTGCACTTCCCGCACGACTCGCGCGTGTTGAAGTCGAGCAGGGTGCGGACCACGTCGGGGATCGACACCGTCGCGTCGAGCGCGGCGATCCCGCCCGTGCCGGGGGTGACGATGCCGCCGGGCTTGAGCGGCTCGTCGAGCTGGGCCGGCGGCACGAGGATGCCCGACGGGCCACCCACGAGGACGCCCTTGAGCGGCGCCGCGCCCGACATGCCGCCGCCGATCTCCTCGATGAGGGTGCGGAGCGTGACGCCCAGCTCGGCCTCGACCATGCCCGGCCGCTTCAGCTGCCCGGCGAGGCCGAAGCACTTGGTGCCGAAGCCCGCGCCGAGTCCCGTCCACCAGTCCGCCCCTTCGCTGACGATCAGCGGCACGGTGAACAGCGTCTCCACGTTGTTGATGACGGTGGGCCGGCCCCAGAGCCCCGACTCCACGGGGAACGGCGGCTTGGCGCGGGGCATGGCCCGGCGACCCTCGAGCGACTCCATGAGCGCCGTCTCCTCGCCGAGGACGAAGCCGCCGGCGCCACGGCGCACCTCGACCTCCACGGAGAAGTCGCTGCCGAGCACGTGCCGGCTCACGAGGCCCCAGCTCCGCGCGTCCTCCACGGCGCGGGTGAGACGCCGCGCCGAGAGGTGCGCCTCGCCGTGGACGTAGAGGTAGATCATGCTGCAGTCCGCGGCGTAGGCGGCGAGGAGCGCGCCTTCGATCAACCGATGCGGATCGCCCTCCATCAGGTGGCGGTCCTTGAAGATGCCCGGCTCGCCCTCCTCGGCGTTGACCAGGAGGTACTTCGGCCAGCCCGTCGCGCGCCGCGCGCCCTCCCACTTGATAGCGGCCTGGAAGTACGCCCCACCGCGCCCGAGGAGCCGGGCCGACTTCACGGTCTCGATCACGGCTTCCGGGCGGCCCTCGGCGAGGACGCGGGCCAGGGTCGAGTACGCGCCGCGACGGATCGCGTCCGCGGTGTCGCGCGGATCGGTGACGCCGCACCGGTCCAGGAGCACGCGGCGCTGCGGCGCGAGGAACGCCTGGACGTTCCGCCGGGGTGCCGACGCGGCCCGCGACGACATCGGCGACGAGGGATGCGACGCCGTCGGCGGTCACGCGCGTGGCGATGGCGAGCGGGCGGCCGGGCGCGGCCACCGTCACGACCGGCGCCGCCCAGCAGAGGCCGCTGCACCCGGTGGCCACCACGTGGGCGCGGAGGCCCTGGCGTCCCGTCTCCTCCGCGAGCGCGGCAAGCGTGGCCGCGGCGCCCACCGAGAGGCTGCAGCTTCCCACCTCCACGGTCAGGCGCAGCTCCGAGGCGGGCGGGGCGAGCGCCTGCGCGGCCCGCTGGACGGCCATGAACCAGCGGGCCGGCGCGCTGGTCGCAGCGAGGACCGGGGGCTCGCGGCTGGGTGGAATGGGCGACGGCGTCGGGGTCGGGAACGTGATAAAGCCCGGAGTCGGCGCCCCCGCCTCGGACACGTGTCCGTCGCCCTCGTGGGGCGCGCGGTCCGGGTGCGGCAGGGCCTCCAGGACCTGCTCGGGCAGCGGCGTACCGACGCGACCGACGTGGCGTCCGTCGACCTCGACCACGGGCGCCATCGAGCAGTTGAAGGCGCAGTCGAGCCGCTCGATCGTGACCTCGCCGTCCGGCGTCGTCTCGCCGGCGGTCACCCCGAGGCGACGCTCGAGGTCGGCGAGGAGGCCGAGCGATCCCTGGATGCGGCACGGCACGCCGACGCACACGCGCACCACGCGCCGCCCCGGCCGCGCGAGCCGGAACTCCGGGTAGTGGGTGGCCACGCCGTACGCCTCGCTGCGCGGCACGCGCAGGTGATCGGCGGCGGCGGCGAGGGCCTCGGCGGAGATCCAGCGCTCCTCGTGCTGGATCGCGTGGAGCGCGGGCAGGAGCCACGTGCGCTCGCGCGGGAAGCGGGCGAGGATCTCGGCCCGGTCCTCGCCGCTCACAGGGCGGACGGGACCGTGTCAGCTCCCATCGACCCGACCGGGCCGCGAGATCGCGCTGCCGCACGTGGGCGTCTCCCGGATCGCCACGCGCTCGAGTCGGACGCGGGGGGGAAGAGCCCGCTCGATGGCGTCCCACGCCTCACGCGTCATGGTCTCGACGGAAGGGCTTCCGGTGAGGAGGACGACCCGGTCCGGGGCCTCGCGCTGCACGGCGGAGATGGCGGGGCCGAGCGGATCGTCGGGGGCGAGGAGCGTGGCGTGGTCCCACCGGTTCAGGAGCGACTTCCGGACGAGCAAGTCGAGGTCCTCGAAGTCCATCACCATGCCGAGGCGGTCGAGCTCGACGGCGCTCACCGTGAGGTCCAGGCGGTAGGTGTGCCCGTGCAGGTACGCGCACCGTCCGGCATGGGCCCGGATGCGATGCGCCGCGTCGAACGTGTAGGTGACCTCGAGCTCCATGGGACACGAAAAGGGTAGCACGACCGACCGTGGCGCCCGCCCGTTGGGCAGGAACGGCAACGCCTCCGGCCCGATCCCGGGCGCGTCCGGCGCGCGTCACGCGACGCCGGTGTGGATCGTCACGGAGCCCAGCCCGAGCCGGCGGAACTTCACGGCGCGGAGGCCCACGCTCTCCATGAGCCGTCCCAGCTCGGGCGGGGACAGGAAGCGGTCGACGGACTGGGGCAGGTACGTGTAGGCGTCGCGGTCGCCCGCGACCACCCGGCCGATGGCGGGCACCACGCGGTGGAAGTACAGGCGGAAGAGCGGCGCGAACCCGGGCAGCGTGACCTGGGTGATCTCCAGCGCCACCACGCGCCCGCCCGCCCGCGTGACGCGCTTCATCTCGCTGAGCCCCTGGCGGAGGTCGGCGAGGTTCCGGAGCAGGAACGCGGAGGTCACGCACGCGAAGCTGCGGTCCTCGAAGGGCAGCGCGAGGGCGTCGGCGGCGACCAGGTGCATGCGCCGCGCTCCTCCGGTGGCGAGGATCTTCTCACGCGCCACCTCGAGCATGCCCAGCGAGAAGTCGGCGCCCACCACGTCGCGGTGCGGATGCAGCTCCGACAGCTCGATGGCGAGGTCCGCGGTGCCGGTGGCCAGGTCGAGCGCGGGGCCCTCCGGGCTCGCGATGGTCTCCCGCGCGGCGGCCCGGCGCCAGCCGTGGTGCATGCCGAACGTCATCAGGCCGTTCATCAGGTCGTAGCGGCCGGCGATGCGCGTGAACATCTCGCTCACGAGCCGTCCCTTCTCCGGCCCGGGGCCGAGCGGGGAGGCGCCGGTCATGCCAGGCGGCCGGCGAGCACGGCGGCGAGCAGGATCACCGCGATGTAGCCGTTGACGTTGAAGAACGCCATGTCCAGGCGCGAGAGGTCGCGCGGCGAGACCAGCGAGTGCTCGTACACGAAGAGCGCGGTCACCGCGGCCACGCCGACCCAGTAGAGGACGCCGAGGCCCATCATGGCGCCGAGCGCGGCGAAGGCGGCCACGGTGAGGCCGTGGCACACGCGCGCGGCCAGGAGCGCGGGGGCGATGCCGAACCGCGCGGGGAAGGAGCGCAGGCCCTCCGCGCGGTCGAACTCCACGTCCTGGCACGCGTAGATCAGGTCGAAGCCGGCGATCCACACGGTGAGCGCGAACCAGAGCACGAACACGGGCGGATCGAAGGCGCCGCGCACCGCGATCCAGCCGCCCGCCGCGGCGATGCCGTCGGTGAACCCGAGGATCCAGTGCGAGAGCCACGTGAAGCGCTTGGTGTACGAGTAGCCCACGAGGAACAGGAGGGCCAGCGGAGAGAGCGCCAGGCAGAGCGGGTTCAGCATCCACGCGGAGACCAGGAGGAGCCCGCCCGAGGCCACGGCGGCGACGACGAGGACGCCGGGGGCGAGCAGCCCCGCGGGCAGGTGGCGCGAGCGCGTGCGGGGGTTCCGCGCGTCGATCCAGCGGTCGGCGACGCGGTTGACCGTCATCGCGAGCGTGCGCGCGCCGACCATGGCGAGTGTGATCCAGACGAGCACGCGCGCGCCGGGCCAGCCGTCCGCGGCCAGCACCATCGCCACGTAGGCGAAGGGCAGGGCGAAGACGGTGTGCTCGATCTTGATGGCCTGGGCGAAGTGGCGGAGCGTGCTCACGCGCCGGTCAGAGACCGTACTCCGCCCAGCGGCGGCTCACGAGGCTCCGGATCTCCTCGGTCATGACGATCTCGTCCGGCCACGGCTGCGTGATGCCGTCCATCGCGCTCTTCTCGGTGGCGTCGATGCCGAGCTTGCCCCCGAAGCGATGGCGGAGCGCGGCGTGGTCGAGGTCGTCCATGGGCCCGTCGACCAGGACGAGGTCGCGCCGGGGGTCGATGTTGCCGGTGGCGCGCCACGCCACCTCGGAGAGGTCGTTGACGTTCACGTGCTCGGAGACGACCACGATGGTCTTGGCCAGCATCATGAGCCCGAGGCCCCACAGCGCGTACATCACCTTGCGCGCGTGCCCGGGGTAGCGCTTGCGGATGGAGACGATGACGAGGTTGTGGAACACGCCCTCCGCCGGCATGTTCATGTCCACGACCTCGGGCAGCATCGTGCGGATGATGGGCAGGAAGATGCGCTCGGTGGCCTTGCCCAGCCAGTAGTCCTCCTGGGGCGGCCGTCCCACGATGGTGGTGGGATAGATCGGGCTCTTCCGATGGGTGAGCGCGGTGAGGTGGAACACCGGGTAGTCGCGGGCGAGCGAGTAGTAGCCGGTGTGGTCGCCGAACGGCCCCTCGAGCCGCCGCTCCGCGGGATCCACGTAGCCCTCGAGCACGATCTCCGCGTCGGCCGGCACCTCGACGTCCACCGTCCGGCAACGCACCATGGGCACGCCGGCGCCGCGGAGCCAGCCCGCGAAGACCATCTCGTCGATGCCCGGCGGCAGCGGCGCGGACGCCGCGTAGGTGGTGATGGGATCGCCGCCGAGCGCGATGGCCACCTCCATGCGCGCCGCGCCCCGCTCCTCGGCCACGCGCTGGTGCTCGGCCGAGCCCTTGTGCAGCTGCCAGTGCATGCCGAGGGTCCGGTCGTCGTACACCTGGAGCCGGTACATCCCCACGTTGCGCGCGCGCGTGGCCGGATCCCGCGTGAACACCATGGGCAGCGTGATGTAGCGTCCGGCGTCGGCGGGCCAGCACTGGAGCGCGGGCAGCGCGGCGAGCGAGGGATGGTCCGTGACCACCACCTCCTGGCACGCGCCCCCGCGCACGCGCTTCGGGCCGGCCTTGGCCACGTCGAAGAGGTCGCCGAGCTTCCTGAGCTTGTCCACGAGCCCGCCGGGCATCCGGAGATCGAGGAGACGCGCCACGCGGGAGGCCAGGTCGTCGAGGCGCTCCACGCCGAGGGCCGCGGCCATCCGCTCGGGCGAGCCGAAGGCGTTGATGAGGACGGGCATGGACGAGCCGCGGACGTTCTCGAAGAGGAGCGCCACGTTGGCCGCCGCCGGCCCCTTGGAGACGCGGTCGGTGATCTCGGTGATCTCGAGGTCCTGCGACACGGGCGCGGTGACGCGGCGAAGCTGGCCGCGCTTCTCGAGGTGGGAGACGAACTCGCGCAGGTCCGCGAAGGCCATCGCCGCGGCCGCGCTAAGCGCGAACGGAGCGCACGGACGGGGCGAGGGCGCGCGACATGTGCGCATTATACGTCAGCCCCCTGAGGCGGCCGCGTCCCGCGCTCGGCCGGCTCACCGTTCGCCCTCCGACCGCGTGGCGCCGTGAACGGGGCCGGTCTGGGACCATGGTCTCCCTTGACTTCGCCACACGCGGCCGGTAAGAACTGAGGCCGTGACCAAGGCCGAGCTCGTCGCCGCAATGGCCAAGGCTGCCGGCGGCTCGAAGGTGAGCTCGGAGCGGGCGCTCAACGCCTTCCTGGACGGCGTCTTCGACTCGCTCAAGCGCGGCCGGCGCGTCACCATCGGCGGCTTCGGCACGTTCATGGTGAGCCGGCGCGCCCAGCGCAACGGCCGCAACCCCCGCACGGGCAAGGCCATCACGATTCCCGCCACGCGCGTGCCCCGATTCAAGCCGAGCCGCACGTTCAAGGCCGCCGTTCTCTGATCCCGCGCGCCGCCCCTCGCTGAGTTTTCGCGTTCGGGCTCACACTTGCCTTGACGCCTCCAGGTGACCCCGCGTAAGATGGCGGCGGCGCTGGGGGATCGTCTAATGGTAGGACGCCAGGTTCTGGCCCTGGTAATGGGGGTTCGAGCCCTCCTCCCCCAGCCATTTCCGTCTCTCGCGTAGCAGCACGGGCGGCCCCATCGTCTAGAGGCCTAGGACATGGCCCTCTCAAGGCTAAAACACGGGTTCGAATCCCGTTGGGGCCACACCCGAATTCCCCCCGATTCCAGGATCGGGGCGTAGTTCGCCTCGCCGCTGATCTCGCACGTCTTGCCCTTACCGAGCGGCCGGAACACGATCCGCTGACCGTCGAGGAGGCGCATCAAGAGCCCGCGCGCCTCTTCCGGCTGCCGCGCGCCGAGTCCGCGCCAGTCGGCCAGCCGTGCCGCGAACTCCGCACGGAGGGCCGGGCCGGAGAGTTGAGACGCGACGTGATCCCGCGTGTCGGCGTTAGCCACGTCCGCCCGCAGCGTGTCACGCCGCTGTTTGCGTGTCGCCATGGGCTCGGCGATGAGCGTCCACGGCGCGCCGCTGACCAACTGGTGCTCAAGCGCAGCGATCTCGCTCTCGACGCGGCGTAGTTCGTCCTTCACGGCCGCGCGCGCTGCCGCCGCCGGCGTCCGCTCCGCTTCCCACAGCTTGACCGCTTCATCGAGGCAGGCGTCGACTGCGGCGGCGTCGAACACCTGTCGCTCGATCGCGTCGAGGACCATCGCGTCGACCGCCTGCATCGGCACCCAGAGTTTGTTGGTGCAGACATCCGCGCCGCGCGTCGCGTGCAGGTGGCAGCGAGCGCCTTGCGGCGACGGGTCACGAGCGCCGGTAGGGCGAGGAGGATGCCGTCGAGGTGGTCCACGAACAACATGCTTCGGCAGGCTAGCTCGACCAAGGCCCGCTGCTGGACCGAGGTGGACTCCTCGCCGCCCAGGTCGGCCAGTAGATCACGGCGCCATTCGAGGAGGGCCCGAGCGGCGTTGGTGCGGCGGTCGAGCACGTCCAGCCCCCGCACCGCCACGCGGCTTTTCAGGGCCCGCAGGCCCGTGCGGGTACACCGCGCGGTGGTGAGATGCGGCTCTCGGCGGGGGGACTTAGAGGCGATCGGGGTAGCACCAAGGGTTGCGGGAGCGGAGCGCTTCGACGACGTCAAGGCCGGCCTTCATGGCACCTCCGTCGAGAGATTGCCGCATGATAGCATCCTCGCGTAGCGAGAGGAGGACCCATGGGCAAGGCACTGGACGGGATCCGCGTGCTCGATCTCACGGCGTACGAGGCGGGCCCGAGCTGCACCGAGATGCTCGCGTGGTTCGGCGCCGAGGTCATCAAGGTCGAACCGCCCACCGGTGAAGTGACGCGCACGATGATGTCCGACCAGCCCAACACGGACTCGTGGTACTTCGTGCTGCTGAACCTCAACAAGAAGAGCGTCACGGTCAACCTGAAGTCCTCGCCTGGGCGGCAACTGTTCGAGCGGATGGTCGCGACTGCCGACGTCGTCGTCGAGAACCTCGGTCCCGGCGCGATGGAGCGGCTCGGCCTCGGGTACGCGCGGCTGCGTGAGATCAATCGACGCGTCATCATGGCGTCCATCAAGGGGTTCGGCAGTTCCGGTCCGTATGCGAACTTCAAAAGCTTCGAGCCCATCGCGCAGGCGATGGGCGGCGCGATCAGCCTCACCGGCTCGCCCGAAACTCCCGTGCGCATCAACGCCGGGGTCGGCGATACGAACACGGGCATGCATTGCGCCATCGGTATCCTCGCCGCGATCGTGCAGCGGCAGACGACGGGCGAAGGGCAGCTCGTGGAAGTGGCGCAGCACGATGCAGTCGTGAACCTCATTCGCATCCGCTTCCGCGACACCCTGGTGACGGGCAAAGCGACGCCGCGCCTCGGCACCAAATCACAGATCACGGCGCCGTCCAACCTGTATCGCTGCCGGCCGTACGGTCCGAACGACTACGTCTACATCCATTGCGCCACCGCCGAGATGTGGAAGGCGATGGTCGAGGTCCTTGAACGTCCCGAGCTCGCCGACGATCCGCGCTTCAACGATCGGCGCGGCCGCGTCGCGCATCAGGAAGAGATCGACGCCATGGTCGAGGCGTGGACCGAGAAGCGGACGAAGCACGAGGCGATGGATATCCTCGGCAAGGTGGGCGTGCCCTGTGGCGCTGTGCTCGACACCGCCGAGCTCCTGACAGATCCGTCGCTCGTGGAACGGCAAATGATGGTGCCCATGGACCATCCTGTGCGCGGGCGCGTCACCGTGCCCGGCAACCCGGTGCGCCTCTCCGCGTCGCCGACGACGGTGAAGCCGTCGCCGCTGCTCGGCGAGCATAACGCGGAGATCTACGGAGCGCTGGGCTGCACGACCGAAGAGCTCAGCGCGCTGAAACGCGACGGCGTGATCTGATCCTTTGTTGACGCGGGAGATCCCCATGGACTGCTGAAGGTCGACAACGTGGTGCGTTGGTCGATCCCCGTCAACGATTTCGCGGAATCGGAGAAGTTCTTACGGTGAGGTGCTCGGCCTCACGTTCCGCGGGCTCGGCAACTCGTGCGGGCCTTCGGCGCCGAGTCGCCTCTCTCGTCATGACTCCTCAGTGGTAGTCGTGGATGTCGTCGTCGGCCGGGCCGGAATCGGTCCATCGGAAGACGACTCGCCATTGGTCGTTGATGCGGATGCTATGGAACCCTCTCAAGCTTCCCTTGAGCGCCTCGGGCCGGTTGCCCGGCGGCGACGCCAGATCCGTAAGCGCGCCGCGTAGTCGAGCATGTCGAGCTTCCGGGCGGCCACCCTCCCGACGTTCGCCCAGCCGACGCCCTTCACGCGTCGCCCCGCCCGGAAGAATCGCTCGCTTGACGGCGGCGGTGCGCGTGCCGAGACCCTTCCCGCTAGGCGAAGGCGGGGATGACGTGACGGCCAAACAGGGCGATCGACTTCATGATCCGCGCATGAGCCAGATTGCCCATCTGCATGAAGCAGAGGATCTGGTCTACCCCGGCCTCCTGGTACTTCTCGAGGACCTTGATGACGCTGGGCGGGGTGCCCATGGCAAAGGCGCCCGACTCCATGTGGTCGCGGAAGGTCTTGCCCGTGCGCTCCTGTTGAATGGCCGAGACCGCGAACTTGTAGGAATCGGGCACGTGTCGCCCTTGCCAGGGGGCGTAGAGTTTCTCCGCCATCTGGACGAACCATACCCCTTCGGGCCCGGCGAACTCGTGCGCCTCCTCGTCCGTGTCGGCACAGTGGGTGACGCACAGCGCCGCGATCTGGTTGTTGACGAAGCTGCCGACGGGTTTGGCGTGCTTGATGCCCTCGCGATACAGTGCGACCCGCTCGGCCATCTGTGCGTACCCGCCCAGGTTGAAGCAAAGGGCGCCCAGACCCATCTCGCCCGCCGCCCGGAAGCTGTCGGGCTGGCTGCACGCGACCCACAGCGGGGGATGCGGCTTCTGGACGGGCTTGGGAATGATCGAGCGCGGCGGGATCTGGTAGAAGCGTCCCTCGTGAGTGAAGGGATCCTCGGTCCACATGCGGGGAATCATGCCAACGGCTTCTTCCCACTGGGCTCTGGTCTCTTCGGGGTCGACTTGGAACCCGTCCATCTCGATCAGCGTGGTGGACCGCCCGGTACCCAGATCCATGCGGCCATCGCTGACGATATCCAGCACCGCGGCGCGCTCGGCCACCCGGACCGGGTGATTGTACTGACCCGGCAGCAGGGCGACGGCATGGCCGATGCGAATGCGCTTGGTGCGCTGGGAGATGGCCCCGTAGAGGACTTCCGGGGCCGAGCAGTGGGAAAACTCACGCAGGAAGTGATGCTCTACGGTCCAGAAGTACTGGAAGCCGACCTCATCGGCCAGCTCGGCCTGGGCCATGACCTGCTTGTAGCGCTCATGCTCGATGCCGTCATGGTGGGGTTCGGGTATCTGAATCTCGTACATGAGGCCGAATTTCATGGTCATGTCAGTCCTCCCTGACAGGGATGGGCCCGCGTCGACCAGAAGTGGCGACCCTCCGCTCGTGCCCTGCCCGTCCCGGCCGTCGTCGGCCAGCGCTGCCCAGGAGCGCCACTCGTCCCGGCGCCGCTCACCCCGAGAAGCCGCACGCGGGGTCAGGGGCGCGAAGGACGTGTCGCAGAACTCCGTGCTACCCGAGGTGCTGATGGATGAACGCGGTCATCTGCTCGAGCGCCCGCTGGGCAACCGACGAGGAGAGATTCTTCAGGAGACCTTCGCCCTCGCCTTCGAAGATCGTGACCTCGATCTGGCCGCCGGCCTGACGATACTGCCGGACGAACTCGTCGAGATCCGGGCGGGGGTGCGCCTCCTCGTAGCTGCGCGCGACGCACAGCACGGGGGGCGTGGCCGTCCGCTCGCCATGGGCCAGGATGCGCGCGGGCGCTCCCTCGGCCATGGCCTCTTCCGTCTGCCAGTACTGGTCGTGCATGGGCACCACGCGGTCGGCCAGCCCGGCGGGCGGGGTGCAATCCTGTCGCAGACCCTTCGCGTAGTGATAGCGCCCGAGCGGATCGATCACGGGAGACACCATGATCACGCAGCCCAGGGTGCCGTCCACCGAGGCGCCGCCAGGAAGGGGCAGCGCGGCGTAGCGTGAATCGCGCGGGCGCATGCCGAGCAGCATGGCCTGGTGCGCGCCGCTGGACGTGCCCATGGCGCCGATGCGGTCCGGGCGTCCGCGCCACGCCTGAGCCTGGCTCTTGCACCAGCGAATCCCGTAGTGGATGTCGGCCAGAGAGGCCGGGTACGGCGCCACGGGCGGCACGCGGAAATCCAGCGCCGCCACGATCACGCCGTTCTTCGCAAGCGCCTCGTTCGCCGCGTTCCCATTTTCGCGAGCCCCCCGGACCCAGGCACCGCCGTGCAGCTCGACCATGATGGGGAACGGTCCGCTGCCGCGCGGCTTGAAGACAGTTGCCAGCAGGGGCTTGTCCCCGTGTCGGAGATACTCCACGTCCGCGACATCGACGTCATACTTGGTCTGCGTCCCTACGGCCATTTCGGGTCTCCCTTTCCTGGTGGGCTACGGGATCTGCATGAGCCTGGTCGACATTGATACCTTCTGCCCCTGGCCTCCTTCCCGACGACGTCATCCACAACTCGCGCGCTCGAGCGACGGGCCCGGCGCGCACATGATCGGTCTCCTCGCGGGGCCCGAGGGCCGACCCAGGTTAAGCGCATGCTAGGTGATGCGCGCCGCCGCCGTCAATCGGGCCCGCTCCGCGAGCATCGCTCCACGGCGCAGGCACGAGTCCACGGCGGCGCGCTCGCCCTTGAGCGGCCTGGCCGCCGAACTCTCGGGCCTCAAGGCGCACACCTTCGCTTGAAGTGGGGCTGATGCCTCATGCGGCGATCTCCCCTTTGACGGGAAGAGTTCCGACCAGCGCGGAACCCGCCGGGGTTCTGTGCCTGCGGCTCCAGCGGCGGGGCGGGGTGCGGGGCTGCGGGCGTGATGGCCCGGGGACGGGGGCGTAGGCGTGGGGGAGCCGGAGCCGAGGGCGCGAGCGCGTTAAAGTTGACTACGCTCCGCGCGACACACGGGTTCGGGCCGGCGTGAGGATGTGAGGAGCTTGATGGCTTTCGCACTGCGGAAGCGTTAACAGGCGACTCCGGTCGTCATGATGTTCCATCAGACCTGGCGCCTCCGCCGGTATGATCGACCTGGTGCTCGACCATCTGTACCTCATCGTCACGGGCGCAGGAACCGCGCGCCGGGTCCCTGGAATCCTCCCCCAGTTGGCCCAGCTGGGCCCACGCCTCGTCGTGATCCCCACGCCGAACGCGGCGCGGGTTGTCTCGGTACGCGAGATGGTGCTTGCCTTGCCGGCCGGGTCGCCCCACCGCGTGGTCGAAAGCTACTTCGACGAGGCGATCCTTCCGAGTCCGCCGTTCGGGCTGGTGGTGGTGGCGCCTTGCTCATTTAACTCGTTAAACAAGCTGGCCGCCGGCATCGCCGACAACCTGGCGCTGTCGGTCGTCGCCGAGGCGATCGGCCGCGGCACGCCGGTGATCGTCGCGGTCTCGGTCGGCCGCGGGCCGCGAGAAACGCCAAACGAAGTGTGTCATCGTGTGCGGGGCCGGTGGGGTACGTCGCGTCGGTCAACGTGCCGCTCTGGAACCACCCGAGGGCACGCGCCTCCGTCGCCGCCGGCGATGTCATCGACCCGGCGCCCGACGGAGACCTCATCACGATGGCGCCAGACGACGTTCTAATAGAGCGCGTCCGGCGTAGGCTCGCGAGCCCATGATATGTTTCGCCACCCGCAGCCATCACGCCGGAGACAACGTCGATGTTCCGGCATTCGATGCGGTCTGTCGATTCGCTGCCGCTGCTCAGACCGCTCGAACTTGGGCTAGCCGGTTGACCGCGTGGTCGTCGTCCCAGCAGACGGCGGCCTCCCATGCGGCGGACGCTTGCGCGGCGATGTCGTGCGCGTCGCCGTCTAGACCGGCGGCGTTGTGGGGCAGCACCAGGTCGAGGTCGGGGACGTCGACGTGCGACCCCTCGCGCTCCACCGTGGACGGCAAGGACGCCCTGAGGTGCAGACGCTCGGCGAACGCGGTGTGGGTCCACACGAGGATGTCGCCGGCCGCGGGGAGCCCCCAGAGGGCCTCGTAGGCTCGGGTGCCTCGGCGCAGAGCAGGGGGGGCGTCGTCGGGGACGACCAAGAGCAGATCGTAGTCGCGTCCGGGCCGGCGGTGCCTCGCGCGTGCGAGCCGAAGAGATAGACGCGCTCGGGCCGGTAGGTCTCGACGAGGCGGCGCGCGATCTCGGCGCGGGTCGGGTCGTCGGCCGCTACGGTGAGCTGGCCTCGGTCTTCGCGGGATCGATCGCCATAGCAGCGTGATTCTAACTAACAGGCCTCGGCGTCGCAATTCCGGTGCCGCAATAGTGCCACTTGCCGGTGTGATTCAAGACCCGCCCAATCACTCTGCCAATTCTGCGATTGCCGGGCAACACCGCATGACGGGTGCTCTATGTCGCTCCCGGCGCGCCTGCTCCGGACGCGTGCGTCGTTCACGCTGAAGAACGGGACCGTATCCCGTTGGGCTTGCCGCACTGATGCCTTACCTTGCACTCGTGCGTGCCAACGGAGTAGAAGACGCGTGCTTGGGTGCGCTTCCTGGTGCCGGGTGTGCCATCCTCGGCCGGGCCACGCGCTCACGCCGTCCAGAGATCGATCGGCGTCTCCCGCCCGCGCAAGGAATGCGGGCCCTGCGACATCAGGCCGTCCAGCACGGCGAGATCGGCCCTCTCGCGCCTCACGGCCTCGACGAGCGCCGCGCTGACCACGATCGTCGCGCCGAGATCGCGCGTCAGCGACTGCAGGCGGCTCGTGACGTTGGTCGTGTCGCCGACGGTCGCGAAGGCCATGCTGCGCTGGCTGCCGATGTCCCCGGCCACGACCGGCCCGTAGTGCAGGCCGAGGCCCATGCGCATCGGCGCGAGGCCGCCCGCGGTGCGCTCCTCGTTCCACGTCTTCAGTGCCGCGAGCATCCCGCGGGCGCACGCGAGAGTGTCCGTGGCGTCGCGCGGGCCGACGTCCGGGACACCGAACGTCGCGAGGAGGGCGTCGCCGATGAACTTCTCCAGGCAGCCGCCGTGCCGGAAGACTTCCGCTTCCATCCGTCCGTGGAAGTCGCGCAGCATCGCCATCACCTCTTCCGGCGTCATGTCCTCGGCCATCGAGGTGAAGCCGACGAGATCGGCGAAGAGCACGCCGACGGGCTGACGGCGCACGCGTCCCAGCGGCTCGTCGCGCTCGGCAAGCACCTCCACGACCTTGGGCGAGAAGTAGCGCGAGAGGTTGCCGCGGGCACGCTCGGCCTCGGCCCGCTCCGTGACGAGGTCGCGCGAGCGCCGCACGAGCAGCGCGAGCCCGACCCCGACCAGCAGGAACACGACGACCTCCGTCTGGAACTTGAGATGGGACACGTAGTTCGGCAGGAAATAGCGGGCGAGCCGCCCGCCCGCGTCCGCTCCGAGCGGGTCCGTCACGATGCCGGGACGTCCCAGGATCCACGCGAAGCCCATCGTCCAGGCGGCGATGCCGCACAGCGTGCTCCACAGCAGGAGCCGCGGCCGGAACGAGAACGCCATCTGCATGAGCAGGACGAAGAAGTAGAGGAAGCTGGCGAACCGCAGCGGCATCGCCGGCGGGACCGCTCCGGTGGCGAACGGGTTTGGCGCCACGAGCACGGCGGCCAGCAGCAGCGAATCCAGGAGGACGAACACGTAGGGTGCCGCTGGCGGGACGATGGCGCGCCAGTAGAGCCAGAGCTGGGCGAGCCCGGTGACGAGGAACAACGCGGCCGTGCCCACGACCCACGCGTAGGCCTGCCCGCGCTCCGGGTTGACGACGGCCAGCCACGCAACGACCACGAGGGCGGCTGTCGATCGGGCGGCGCTCGCCAGCATGAGCCCGCGACGCTCCTCGGCCGCGAACGCCGCGTCGAGGCGAGCGCGGGCGCCGTGATCGGGCGCCGTGGTCATTGGCTTCGCCCTCCCACGATAGATCGTCCGCGAAGTACGACGACGTCCTGGGTCAGCGGCGGCGTATCGTGCGCGTGGTCTAGCGTCAGCCCGCTCGGAGCAGCGGCTTCGGCAGGCTCGACAGGTGGCGCGCCGCCCGATGGAGGTCGACGGCCTTCTGAGCGTTGAGCCAGAACTCGGGCGAGGTCCGAAACGCGGCGCCCAGCTTCAAGGCCATTTCCGCGGTGACGGAGGTGCGGCCGTTGATGATGCGGTTGATGACCTTGAGATCACAACCGAGATGACCCGCTAGTTGTCTTTGCGTCAGGCGAAGGGGAAGCAGGAATTCGTCGCGAAGGATCTCACCCGGAGTGGTGGGCCTTCTGAGCCGAGTCACCTCTCTCATCATGACTCCTCAGTGGTAGCCGCGGATGTCGACGTCGGTCGGTCCGGAATCGGTCCAGCGGAAGACGACTCGCCATTGGTCGTTGTACCGTGATGCGGTATACCGGGTCAACGTATGCGCAGGGTCCTGAGGTATGGCCACTGAGACGCCTCTGGCGAGACTATCGACGCCCTCGAAGTTGAGCGATGAACATCATGAGCAGTCCCAGCGTCACCAGCGGCCACGCGTCGGGCGCGGGAACGGACGCCGCGCTGTTCTCGACGCTCGCCACGACGAGGTCGAAGCTGAACCCGCTGCCGGGGTCGTGCCCCGTGGCCGTGAACAGGAAGTCCAGGTCGAGCTCTGAGGACGAGCCGAGGGCACGGATCGGACCGAACTCGAGGACGTGGTCGTCGAAGAACGCCATCGCCTCGAGCAGGTTCGTAAAGTCGACCGACAGCAGGGGAGAGCCGTTGCCGAGGATGTCGAAGGAGAGCTGGTCGACGCCCACGCTGGAGGTGATCGGCGTGAGGAGGCCGATCCGCAGCTGGCCGTCCAGGGTCGTCAGGTCGACGGAGAGCGCGGCCGACGTGGAATGGTCGGCGGCGGAGCCGTCGCCCGTGGGCGGGTAGAGGCTCCCAAGGCCGATCCACGCCAGGACGTGGGTGAATGGGCTGCCGAGCTGGAGCCCCGCCACGGCGCTCGGGCTGCCGGCCGCAACCGCGTCGACGGCGTTCCGTTGCGGATCGCCGACCGCGAACGCCCCTGCCTGCAAGGCGTCCAGCTCTGCGCGGGCGGGCAGCGACCCACCGACCTGGGAGCGTGACGCGACCGCGGTGTCGCCGTTGGCCGGCGCGTCGACCTGTGTCACGAGGTTGCTCACCGTTCGGTTTCCGCCCACCGCGATCCCCGTCGCCGTCGCGCGCCCGCCCTTGCCGTTCGAGGTCGCGCTGGAGAGCCCGGCCAGGCCCCCTGACGCGCTGGCGGTCGACGTGGCCTTGCCGGTCGGCGCGAGCCGGGGGCCGGCGTTGGCGGTGGCGGTGGCGACGGCGACCCCGCGGGCGGTGGCGGTCGAGGTGGTGGTCGCGTCACCGTCCCGTTGCCCGGCGCCGCCTTGCGCGCTGGAGGTCGCGACGGCGGCCAGCCCACCCACGGCCGTCGCCGTGGCCGTTCCGGAGCCGCCGTTGCCGCGGCTTCCGTCGACGCCCGCCGGCCGCCCGGTGCCCGCCCGGCCGCCGGCGCCCCCTGCGCCGCCGGTGGCGGTGGCTGCCGCAAGGGGAGATCCGCTCGCCGTCGCGATGGCGTCGCCACCGTTCCGGCCGTCTCCCCCGTTGCCGCCTCGGCCGACGAGGTTGTTGCCGCCCGCGCCACCGGCGCCTCCCTTTCCACCGATGGCCTGCCCGACGGAGGAAAGCCCTCCCCGGGCGTCGGTCTCGGCGCTGCCTCCCGTGCCGCCGCGCGCGCCGTTGCCACCGTTGGCGGCCGCGCCGCCCTTTCCGCCATCGCCACCCGTCGCCTCCGCGTTGGCGGTGCCCATGCCGGCCGCGGTGGCCTCGGCGCGCGCCGACCCGCCGCCCGATCCGATGCCTCCGGCGCCGTTGGTAGCTCCCAGAACGCCGGCAGCCCCCCCGCTCGCTCCGGCCCCTGCCGTCGCCTGCGCCGTGGCGCTGGACGTGGCACTGACGGCGCGCGCGCGGGCATCCCCCGCGAAGCCTGCGTCGCCTCCCGAGCCAGTCGTGCTGGCCGCACCGTGAGCGCTTCCTCCATTGCCGCCGGCGCCGGCGCCGCCGCCCGTTGCCGTCGCCGAGGAGACTCCCGCGGCCGAAGTACACGTCGTCCATCCCCTACGGCCTCTGGGTGCATGGGCGCGTCGCGAGCGCGGCCGGGCGCTTCGCCGAGGCGCGCGAGCGCCTCGCCGAGGCGATCGACGGCATGCAGGAGATCCAGGGCGGCGTCTGGCTCGGCCGAGCCCTCGTCGATCTCGGCCTGGCCGAGATCGCGCTGTCGCTGCCCGAGGCGGCCCGGCAGTCCCTCGATCGCGCCGCCGCGATCTTCGCCGCCGCCGGCCTCCCCCAGGACGTTGAGCGGACGGCCGGGCTGCGGCAGCGGCTCTGTATCGCGTGAGAGCGCCCGCCCGGTGCCGGCGTGCGCCCGTGCTACGGTATGGCGTGCTCGTGCAGCGCATCCCCACCCGAGGAGGCCTTCGCATGCGTCGTATCGTCCGGAGCGCCAGGCTCGCGAGCGACATCCTGGCCGGCGTGGTCGTGATCATCGGGCTCGCAGGCGGGGCGCGGGCGCAGGAGATCGACCCGAAGTCCGTCCTCGGCGAGTGGCACGGGCAGTGGGTGCTTGCCTCCCAGCGCGGCGTGAGCGGGCCGTTCTACATGACCATCAAGAAGGTGGAGGATGGAAAGGTCTTCGGCCGGGTCGAGCGGCCGGGCGCCCGGGTGACGCCGGCGGACTTCGACTTCGTGGGCACGCTGGCCGGCAACGTGCTGAGCTTCGGCAGCGCCGCGAAGTCAGAGTTCATCATCGACGGTAAGCAGATGCGAGGCTCCATGCTGGGCGCCTCGCGCGTGGAAGTGGAGCTCCAGAAGCGCTGAGCGTTTCGTCGTCCGCGCGTGTCTTGTGCGCGACTAACGACGGCGCAGGTCCTGATGAACGACGCCTTTCCGCTCGCGCCCACGCAGCAGGAGATCCTGCTGCACGGGGCGCTGTCCCCGGGGACCGGCGCCTACCTGCTGCAGTGTCGCTACGACATGCGTGGGCCGATGGACCCCGCTCGGCTGTGGCGGGCCTGGCAGGCGGTGCTTCGCCGGCATGGGATGTTGCGCGCGGCCTTCGGGCGGCGAGACGGCGAGCTGGCGCAGGCGATCCATGCGGACGTGGAGGTTCCGTGCCAGGCCATCGACCTCCGCGGGCTGTCGTCGCCGGATCAGGAAGAGCGGCTCCGCGACTACCTCGAGCGCGACCGGTCGGCCGATTTCGACGTGAGCCAACCTCCGCTGATGCGCTTCGCCCTGTTCCGGCTGGGCGAGACGCGGCACTGCCTCGCCTGGACCGTTCACCACCTGATCGTCGACGCTCGGGCGCTGACCGTGGTGAACCACGACCTTCTCGCCGCGTACCAGGACAGCTCGCTCCCGGAAGAGGCGCCCAGCTACCGCGCGTACGTCGACTGGCTCGGCACGCGTGATCCGCACGCGAGCGAAGCGTACTGGCGTGGGCGGCTGGCCGGGGTCCATGAGCCGACGCCGCTCCCGGGGGCGCCGTTCGGGGTGACGCGGGCCGGACTCGCCCCGGCGCCCAGATGGGCCACGGACGAGCTGCGCGTCCCCGCGGCGGTCCACACCGAGCTCAGGCGGTTCGCCGCGGCTCACGACGTGACGGTGAACACCTTGCTCCAGGGCGCCTGGGCCATGCTGCTCGCGCGCTACGCCGGCGAGGGGGAGGTCGTATTCGGGGCGGATCGGGCGTGCCGGCGCTCGGTGCCCGCGGCGCTCGCCAGCGTGGTGGGCCCGCTCGTGAACGTGCTGCCGGTGCGGGTGGCGGTCCCGCCGGACGCGCCGTTGCTTCCGTGGCTCCGCGAGCTCCGGCAGCAGTGGGTGACGCTGCGCGCTCACGAGCACACCGGCCTGCGGCGGATCGCGGCGTGGAGCGGCCTGGGCTCGCGCACCGGGCGCGCTGGCGCCCTCGGGAGCGCCGCGGAGGAGGCGTCGCCCGCGCGCCTGTTCGCGAGCACGGTGAACTTCGACTCCCGCCCCTATGCCGCCACGTACCGCGTGACCCCGGACCTCACCTGGACCTTCGATTTCCGCGTTGACCCGGCGCAGCCCCTCGCCCTCTGGGGCTTCGGGGGCGAGGACCTGCTCCTGCGGCTCACCCACGACCGGGCGGTGGGCACCGCCGTGAGCGACCCGCCGGCGCCGCGTGACGACGTGGCCCAAGGTTGGCTCCGCCATGTCGCCGCGCTCATGCAGGGGATGCTCGCTCGTCCTGAAGGCCGTCTTGCCGCGATCCCCATGCTGGACGAGCGTGAGCGGCGCGAGGCGGTGCTGAGATGGAATCGTCCGGCAAGCGCGGATCCGCTCCGGGCGCCCCTGGCCCCCGCGGCCTGCTCGGTGGCGACGCTCTTCGAGCGCCAGGTGGCGCGTACGCCACAGGCGACCGCGCTCGAGTGGGAGGAGGACGGGGGCAGCCAGGTGCGCCGGCTCACCTATGAGCAGGTGAGCCGCCGGGTCAATCGGCTGGCGATGATCCTCCACGATCGGCTGGCGCATGATCGGCTGGCGGCAGGCCCCGGCGAGGCCGGGGGGACGTGGGAATCAGGGCCGGCCCCCGTCGGCGTGATGCTCGAACGGGGCCCTGACCTCGTGTGCGCTCTGCTCGCGGCCCTCAAGGCCGGGGCGCCCTTCGTGGCGCTGGACACGCCCTGCACCATGTTCGTCGGCCCGGGCGGGTTCTTCAGAGCTGGGAGTCGACCGGCAACAGCCGGATGAAGCCAGCGAGGAATCGCTGCAGGAACGTCGCCAACGGATCGTTGTCGTAGCGCAGCGGCGTTCCCTCGTCGTCAGCGACCCAGGAGAGCTTCCCCGCCGTGTCGAGCTGCAGTCGGAAGCTGGTGTCCGGGTCGACCCCGTCATTCATGAATGCGATCACCTGCGCGGCGAGCGCCGGGCTTTGCACGTAGAGACCGGCCTCGGTGTTGATGGCGCTCGACCGCGCGTCGAGGTTGAAGCTGCCGATGAACACGTCCGTGCGGTCGAAGACGATGGCCTTGGTGTGCAGACCCGCTTTGCCGCCGGAGCCGAAGAGCCGTTTGCGCACCGGGCCTGGCTCCGGGCGCAGCTCGTACAGCTCGATGCCGCCCCGGACCATCGCTTCGCGCCTCTTCGAATATCCGGCGAAAGCGGCGATGACGTTATTGGAGGCGAGGGAGTTCGTGAGGACGCGGACCCGGACGCCGCGGTCGACCAGCTCCTTCAGCTTGGCGACGCCCCGGTCGAGCGGGATGAAATACGCGGATTCGATCATCAGCTCGGTCTGCAACCGCTCGAACCGCTGGAACAGCAACGTGTGCATCACGCGTCGGCTCGGGTCGCGGATCGAGGCGGGATCGTCGTACACAGCATGGGCGGGGGCCCAGACGAAGTCGCGGATGATGGACGAGAGCAGCGACTTGAAGGCGTCTATGTCCTGGTCCAGCGGATGCGGATAGTCCCCCTTCGCGATCAGCTCACGCACGCGTTGCACGTGGGCGCGCAGGTCGTCCTCGCCGTACGGCCGGTCGACCAGCGCCGCGATCGGCACGGACCATTCACCGTTCCAGAATCGGTCGAAGACGTTCGACAGGTCCCGGACCACGGGACCCGACGCGGCCGATGTCGAGGTCTCGGAAGTTGGCCCGGGGGTCCACCTCGAAGTACGCATCACCCATGTTGCGCCCGCCGACGACCGCCAGCGCGTTGTCCATCACCATGAGCTTGTTGTGCATGCGATGGTTGACGCGATCGAAGTCGACCAGGAACCCGAACAGGTGCGACCCGCGGTGCGCAAAGGGATTGAACAGGCGGATCTCGATGTTGGGGTGCGCGTCGATCGCAGCGATGCCGGCGTCGCGATCCTTGAGATTGACGTTGTCGATCAGGACTCGCACCCGGACGCCCCGGTCGGCCGCGCGGATGAGGTGGTCACCCAGGATTCGCCCCGTGGCGTCGGAGTCCCAGAGGAAGTACTGGACGTTGAGGGTCTTCTCGGCGAGATCGGCCAGGAGCACGCGGAACGTGAACGCCGGGCGCCCGTGCCGGATGATGGCCAGGCCTGATTCGCCCGGGTGTTGCGCGGCAAGGTCGGCGAACTCCTTGCCGAGCCTGGTAGTCTCGTGGAGCTGGAACGCCGTCGACTCGGTTCGTGGGTAATCTGTCGGCACGGTCGCACAGCTCGCGATCAGCAGGACGGCGGCGGCGAGCAGGGCGTGGCGGCGGCGAACGTGGGCGCGCGCGCGGTCGGCTCGCGGGTGTCGCGGTTCGGGCGTGGCCGCCGTCTCGGGCGCGGGCGGTGACTGCGGTCGATTCGGATGGTCGATCATGGGCTGTCCTCCGTCGCGCGCTCGAGCGCGAAGGGGCCGGTGCTTCGGGACGCGACCAACGGCCATCATGACGGGAGGATAGTCCACCCAGCCGTCGACCGACAAGCGTACCGTCGGCGTCTTGCCGAAGACTCATGAGACGAAGAGCCATGAGACGAAGGTCCGATGTCGCGGTAGGCGCCCTGTCTGCTACGCAGAAGGGGGGCGGTGACTCCAGAGCGTCGTCTCGGAGAGGGACTGCAAAGGAAGGAGGGAAATGGACGCCGGGTCATAGCGCCCTCGCCGCGGCCGGACGCTGAGCGAGCGTTAGAAATCTAATCCTTGGGTTACAGAAGAAGAGAAAGGAAGGTAGGACGATGAAGGTACGATGCTGGGTAGCTTCTCTCGTTGTGGTGTCGCTCGTCTTGATGAGCGCCGTGGGCACGGTCGGCGCCAAGGACGAGTGGTTCTTGCTCTCGGAGCAGACGATCAAGGCCTCCGATCCGAGCGTGAGGATCACGGCCGAAAGCGGGAAATGGATCAAGGAGGACGTCAAGGACGTGAAGCTCTCCGTCGAGGGCGCTGACGTGGAGATCGCGAAGGTCGTTCTCCATTGGAAGAATCGCCGAGACGAGACCATATGGAACGTCGGAACCGTGAAGGCGGGAGGGCAAACCGCGGCGAAGTCGGCTCCCGGACACGAGGGAACCCTCGGGTCGGTGACGATCAACTACAGAATCCTTGGTGGCGTACAGACCGCCAAGGTCAAGGTGTGGGGATACGACTAACGGGCAAGCCGGCTAACGGGCAAGCCGGCTGAACGTCTGCCCGCCGGGCCGGTGAGCCTCGATCAACGCGTTCGAGGCCAAGGCGATCCGGGGTGAGCTTCGCTGGAATCGAGCGCGGTGGAAGCGTGCAGGTCGATGGGTACGGGCGGCGAGGCCTCGGTAGGCCGGGGCCTCGCCGGCGTCCCGATGAAAGGCTTCGATCCCTCGCCAGCCGCCCTTCGCTAATGCGGTGATGCGTCGTCGCAACTGGCCGCACCACTCGCCGCACCGAGAACTGCATCACGTTGGCGCCGTCGTGGCGCTGTCGCTGGTCCTGTCGGCCTGCGCGACGCCGATCGGGGTCAGGCTCGTGGACGGGCAGGCCGCGCACCGTCTGTTGACCGCGAGCGCGGTGTCGGCCGGCGAGCTCAGCGCCTACTCGAAACGAACCCTGCTACGCGAGGGGCTGCTCGACGCCTTCGACGGCGACGCGCCGGCGGTCGTCGCGAAGGTTCACCAGCGCTATGTCGAGCTCTACCGCGAGGGCTCGCCGGCGCAGGAGACCGCGCTCTTCGCCCTCGCCGAGATGGCGTTCCTGCACGGCGAGAAATCCGGGGACCGGGCGTACTTCCTGGCCTCCGCCGTCTACGCCTACGCGTTCCTGTTTCCGGACGCCGACAGTCCCTCCTGGGCCCTGCCCGGCATCAGTGGGCCCTTCGATCCGCGTATCAGGACAGCGGCCGACCTGTACAATCGCGCTCTCGCCGAGGGGCTTGCGTCGGGAGGGACCCCCGCGGACCCGGCTCTTGGCGCCGCGGCGTCGCCTTGGGACCGAGAGGTTCTCCTCACCGCGGGGCGGCGCTCCCTGCCCGTCGGCGAGCTGGACATCGAGGTGGATCCGACCGGCTTCCGGTGGGCGGGATACACGCTCGATCATTTCGTGCCAACCGCCACTCTCGAGATCCGTGGGCTGCGCAACCGCTATCGCCTGCCGGGGCTGGGCACGCCGCTGGCGGCGAGCCTTCGTTCCGATGAGGCGGTAGAGGCGAGCCTGCGCCCCGGCGATGCGCGGATTCCCCCCCGGCTGAAGATCCCGGCCAGCGCGCTGGTGCGCATCCCCGGAGCGCGGCGCGCGGTGGCCACGGGCCGGATCCGAGGGGTCCTGTCCGTGCACACCAGCGATGCCGCGTCGTCGGTGACGATCGACGGCCGCGAGATCCCGCTGGAGTACGAGCCGACGGCGGCGCTGGCCTTCACGCTCGAGGGGGCGAAGCTCTGGGACTTCGAGGTGACCGGGTTCTTCTCCGGGGGCGCCGGCCTCGCCGGGGTGAGAAGCGGCGCGGCGCGCGCCGCGGTCGCTCCTGGCCCCCGCGCCGAGCGCACGGACGACGGACTCTTCCTGATGGCGCCCTACCGGGCGGGAAGGATGCCGGTGGTCCTGGTGCATGGCACGGCCTCGAGCCCGGCACGCTGGGCGGAGCTCTTCAACGAGCTCGAGTTCGATCCGCGGATCGACAGCCGGTACCAGTTCTGGCTGTTCATGTACAACACCGGCAACCCGATCGCGTATTCCGGCGCGCTGCTCCGCGAGGCCCTCTCGCGCGCCGTGGAGCAGCTCGACCCGGACGGGCAGGACGCGGCGCTTCGCCGCATGGTCGTGATCGGGCACAGCCAGGGCGGCCTCCTGGCGAAGCTCACGGCGGTGGATAGCGGCAACCGGCTCTGGAACAACGTGAGCGACGCCACGCTCGACGAGCTGACGCTCAAGCCGGAGACGCGCGAGCTCCTCCGGCGCGCCCTCTTCGTGAAGCCCGTCCCCTACGTGCGCCGCGTGATCTTCGTTGCCACGCCTCACCGCGGCAGCCCGATCGCGGCGATCGGTCTCGCGGGATGGCTCACCCGCTTCATCAGCCTGCCCCTCACCCTGTCCTCGGCGGCCGTCGACCTCCTCGCCCAGAACAAGGACCGGCTGGTCCTCCGCTCGCTCACCCGCCTGCCGCGCAGCATCGACAACATGTCGCCGTCCAACCCCTTCGTTCTGACGCTGGCCTCCCTGCCGCTGGCCGAGGGCGTGGTCGCGAACTCCGTGATCGCCGTCCAAGGCGACGGCCCCCCGGGGCAGGGAAGCGATGGCGTGGTTCCCTACTGGAGCGCGCACGTGGACGGGGTGGAGTCCGAGCTCGTGGTGCGCTCGTCGCATTCGGTGCAGGGCGACCCCCACGCGGTCGAGGAGATCCGGCGGATCCTCCTCGAGCACGCGGCGGCGTCGGAGCCGGCGAGCCGGTGATGCCCGGCCGGTGAGCTCGCGCTCACGCCTGCGCTGCCTCTGAGGCTTCTCCTCCGCCGCGGACGCTCGACTCCATCACGGTCGCCGCCGCGATCTCGTACGACCGCAGGCGTGCGGGCTGATCGTAGATGTGCGACACCACGATCAGCTCGTCGGCCTGGGTGCGTTCCACGAACGCGCGCATCTGCGCGGACACGGTGTCCGGCGAGCCGACGAACGAGACGCGCGAGCGCCGCAGCGGATCGGCGGGATCGGACAGGGCCCGCTCCCACTCCTTCGACGGCGGCGGCAGCTGGATGGGGCGGCCGGATCGCAGGCTGGCGAACGACTGGCGGCCCGACGATGCCAGGAACCGCGCCTCGTCGTCGGTGTCCGCGGCCACCACGTTGACCCCCAGCATCACGTACGGGGCAGGAAGCTGGGCCGAGGGCCTGAAGCGCGCCCGATAGATGCCGATCGCGTCGAAGAGCATGGCGGGCGCGAAGTGCGAGGCGAAGACGAACGGCAGGCCGAACGCCGCGGCGACCTGGGCGCCAAACGTGCTGGAGCCGAGAATCCAGACGGGCACGCGCAGGCCGGCCCCGGGCACCGCGTGCACGGGCTGGCCGGGTTGAGGGTCGGCCAGGAGCTCCATCACCTCGAGCACGTCGTTGGGGAAGTTGTCGGGATCGGCGTTCAAGGTGCGCCGGAGGGCCATCGCGGCGGACGGGTCAGTGCCCGGGGCTCGACCCAGGCCGAGATCGATGCGGCCGGGGAACAGCGACTCCAGCGTGCCGAACTGCTCGGCGACCTGCAGGGGCGCGTGATTCGGCAGCATGATTCCCCCGGCGCCAATCCGGATCCGAGAGGTACCAGCGCCGACGTGCCCAATGAGCACGGCGGTGGCCGCGCTCCCGATGCCGGGCATGTTGTGGTGCTCGGCCAGCCAGAAGCGCGTGTAGCCGAGCCGCTCCGCGTGCCGCGCCAGCTCCAGCGTGTGGGCGAAGGCCAGTGCCGGCGTGCCGCCTTGGACGATAGGAGCGAGATCCAGGACCGAGAGGGGAATCATCTCCGCCAGGATACACGCTCCCGTGAGCGGTTGGCGACCCGGGAGTATCCTGCTGAGCGCGGACGGAATACTAGCTGAACAGCAGCGCCGCCGCCCCGACGCACAGCGCGAGCGCGGCGAGGCCTCCCAAGAGCGCGGGCCAGTTCTCGTCTCCGGTTCCCTTCTCCACGGCATCTCCTTCTTGCGAACGCGCAGTCTGGGGGCCGATACTGCAACGGCAGTGCCGCCGCGCTAGATGCCCGATTTCTTTCGTGTCGGAGCGCATGCGAAGGACTGAGAGACGCGTGCGCCTGAGATCAGGCGGCGGCTTCTCTCCTTCGGGAAACTTTTCGGCTTGTCGTCCCGCGAAGATTTTGCCGGGTGTCCGTCCGGGGCCCGGGCGGACAAGAGCCTCTCGACACGGCCGCGAGCCGGGCGCAGTATGTCGTTGCCGGCGATCCAATTCCCAACCCCAGAGGACGATCCGTGAGGAGGCCAGCAATGCGAGCACCGATACTTTTGCTCAGCGCGATCCTGTGCTTCTCGCCGCTCACCGCCGACGCTCAGGGGCTCGATGCCGTCGCGAAGGCTCTTGGCGCGACCAACCTGCAGTCGATGATCACCGCCGACGCTCAGGGGCTCGATGCCGTCGCGAAGGCTCTTGGCGCGACCAACCTGCAGTCGATCGAGATCCAGGGGGGCGGCTCGTTCTTCTGGGTCGGGCAGGCCTACACCGCGGGCACGGCCTGGCCGCAGTTCAACGTGCGGAGCCTGACCCGCGTGATCAACTACGACACGGCTTCACTCCGGGAGGAGATGGTTCGCACGCGCACGCTCGAGCCGCCCAAGGGGGGCGGGCCGTACGTTCGCGGCGAGCACAAGGCGGTGGCCTTCCTCAGTGGTGATCACGCCTGGAACATCGTGGGCGACGCCGCGGCGCCGGCGCCGATCACGGTCGCGGACCGGCAATTCCAGCTCTGGTCGACCCCGCACGGCATCGTCAAGGCCGCGATGGCGGGCAAGGGCACGATCCAGGGGCGCACGATCACCTTCGGGATCCCGGGCCGCTTCAAGGGGATCGCGACCCTCGACGCCGCCAACATGGTCGAGCGCGTCGAGGCGACGGTGGCGTATCCCGTCGTGGGCGACATGCCCGTCACGGTGACCTACGCGGACTACAAGGACTTCGGCGGCGTGAAGTTCCCGACGAGGATCCGGCAGACCTACGGGGGCCACCCGGCGCTCGAGCTCACGGTGACGGAGGTCAAGGCCAACGTCGCCGCCGACATCGCGGTCCCCGACAACGTCAAGCAGGCGACCAGCCCCTACGCGCGCGTCCAGAGCCAGAAGGCCGCCGACGGGGTGTGGTACGTGACGGGCGGCTCGCATCACAGCGTGGTGATCGAGATGAGCGATCACGTGATCGTCGTGGAGGGGCCGCTGAACGACGAGCGCGCGCTGGCCGTCATCAAGGAGACGCGCACGCTCGTGCCGAGCAAGCCGATCAAGTATCTCGTCGTCAGCCACAGCCACTTCGACCACTCGGGCGGCGTGCGCGCGTTCGTGGGCGAGGGCGCGACGCTGATCACCCACGACGCGAGCCGGCCGTACTTCGAGAGGATCCTCGCGGGGCCGGCGACCGTGAGCCCGGACCATCTCGCGAAGTCCGGCAAGAAGGCCACGGTGGAAGGCGTTCGCGATCGCCGTGTGCTGACCGACGGGACGCGGACCGTCGAGATCCGTCAGATCGCCGGCATCCAGCACGCCGACGACATGCTGATGGTCTATCTGCCGAAGGAGAAGTTCCTGATCGAGGCTGACGCGTACACGCCCCCGGCGCCGAACGCGCAGCCGATGAGCCCGCCGAGCCCGTTCAACGTCAGCCTCGCGGAGAACGTCAAGAATCAGGGGCTCGCGGTCGACCAGATCCTCCCGCTGCACGGCCGCATCGTTCCGCTGGCGGAGCTCCACAAGGCAGCCGGCATCACGCCCTGACTCTCTGAGCCGGGGGGCCTCCGGGCCCCCCGGTCGTCAGTGGCTGATCGCGTCAGTGCCGCGCAAGGAAGGCCAGCACCGCTTCGTTGAACGCCGCCGCCTGCTCCAGGTTGGACAGATGCGCCGCGTCCTTCAGGATGACCAGCTCGGAGCCGGCCACACGCTGGTGGATGGTGCGCGCCATGTCCACGGTGGTCGCGGGGTCGTCGGCGCCGACCACGATCAGGGTGGGAGTGGTGATCGCAGGGAGTCGATCGGTGAGGTTGAGCTTCGCGATGGCCTGGCAGCAGGCGATGTAGCCGTCCATCGGCGTCGTTCGCACCATGCCCCGGACGATGTCGGCCATGGCGGGACGGTTCTTGACCGTGTCGGGGGTGAGGAATCGCGCCACCGTGGGCTCCACCATGGCCTCCATGCTCCCGCCCGCCTTGACGGCGTCGATGCGCTGCTGCCAGAGGGCGGGATCGCCGAGGGGATCCCGGCTGGTGGTGTCGCACAGCACCAGGGTGCGTAGCACGCCCGGGTTCTTCAGCGCCATGGTCATGCCCGTCATGCCGCCCATGGACAGGCCGACGAAGTGCGTGCGTGTGATCTGGAGGGCGTCCAGCAACGCCAGCACGTCGTCGGCGAGGAGCTCGAAGCTGTAGGGGCCCGGCGCCACGTCGGTCTCGCCGTGGCCCGCTTGTCATAGCGCAGCACGCGGTACTGCCTGGTGAAGTCGGCGATCTGCGGGTCCCACATGCGGTGCGTGGTCGCCAGCGAGTTGCTCATGGTGACCCAGGGCGCGCCCTCGGGGCCGTCGATCCGGTAGTTGATGTTGATGCCGTTGACCTTGATCTTCATGGGTTCTCCTTCGCCTCCATCTGGAAGCACGTACTCGCGGATACGCGTCTTGGCCCACGTACAGCGCGGAGCAGGCGCCTGTCAAGGGGTTTCGGCTCTGTTGCGCGCGGATGACCGAGACTTTCGGCTCTGTCGCAACGCGGGATGATCGGGATGACATCAGTCCCGAAGTGACGCGCCGAGCAGGCTGTGCGGGTCCACGCGCGCGCGTCCCACCTGCGCGGCGAAGTGCAGGTGCGGCCCGGTGGCGCGGCCGGTGGCGCCGACGGTGCCGAGCGCCTCGCCCCGGTCCACCAGCGCGCCCTCCACGGCGTCCACGCGGTCGAGGTGCATGTAGAGCGTGTAGAGGCCGAGACCGTGGTCGAGGACGACGAGGCGGCCGGGGAAGAAGAAGTCGCCCACCAGCGCGACTCGACCGCGGTTGGCGGCGAGGACCGGCGTCCCCCGGCTCGCGGTGTAGTCGAGCCCGGAGTGCGGGCGCCGCGGCTGGCCGTTGATGATGCGACGCGCTCCGAAGCCGTGTCCCTCGCTCTCGCCGCCCGACCGGTCGCGCGAACGGGCCCCGCCAGAGGCGCTCCGGGGTGAGGGTGTCGTAGAGCGCGGTGAGTCTCTCCGCTTCGGCCTGGGCTCGGCGCAGCGTCTCCGGATCCAGATCCACCTGTTGCCTGGGCAGGGTGAGGCGTTGCACCGGGAACTGCCGCGCCTGGACCGCGAGCCCGCCGGTCGCCGCGCGTGACGCGCCGGCCCCGTCCACGACCTCGATGCGCCACGGCGTTCGGCCAGGCGGCGTCTCGAGGTCGATCCCCACGATGGCCGCGTGGCCGTCGCCCTGCGGGAAGAAGTGCAACGCGCGTTCGCCGAGGCGGCCCGTCACCTCGCGGGCTCCGGACGCGCCCCCGACGGAGACGAGGGCGACGTCACCCTGGCGCAGAGCGCTGGGCGCGATCCGGACGTCGAGGGGAGGGCTTGCGGCGAGCGCCGGCGCCGTCAGAGCTCTCGACGGCGGACCCGCGATGAACGGCACGAACGCGAAGCCGAACGCGAGGCAGAGCGCGAACGCATGGCCGAGGCGACACGACCACCCGCCATTCAAGCGGGTGGTCGGCGCCGCCAGGCTCATGGGCCCCATCATGGCATGGGGCGTCGCGCCGGTGGTCTAGCGTCGCCTCGGCCGGCGAACCGCGCGCACCTTGCCGCTCGGTCCTCCGCCGCAGAAGAACCGGTCGCCGCCGTCGGACTCGAGGCCCGACACGCCCACTCCCGGCGGCATCGCGAGGCTCTCCAGCACCTCTCCCGTCCGCGGATCGACGCGCCTCAGCTCGCTCTCGTCGCCTTCCCAGGTGCCGTGCCAGAGCTCTCCGTCGACCCAGGTGACGCCGGTGACGAACCGATTGGACTCGATCGTGCGGAGGATCGCCCCGGTCTCGGGATCCACCTGGTGGATCTTCCGGGCCCGATACTCGCCGACCCAGAGCGTCCCCTCGGCCCACGCGAGGCCCGAGTCCCCGCCGCCGCCCGGCGCCGGGATGGTGGCGAGGACGCGGCCGGTCGTCGGATCGATCTTCTGGATGCGAGCCTCGGCGATCTGGTAGAGGTGCTGGCCATCGAAGGCCGTCCCGGCATGCGCGGCGGCGTCGATCGACCGCCGCGTCTTGCCGCTGGTCGGGTCGAGGGCGTGCAGCTTGTCTCCGGCGGCGAGCCAGACGTGCTGACCGTCATACGTGACGCCATGCACCTGGTCGACCCCCGGAAGGGGACCGTACTCACGGATGATCTCGGCCGTTGATGTGTTCATGTGCCCATCCTAGCCACTCGGCAGGGGGGCGGGGAGTAACAAGGTCGTCGCGAATCCCGGCAGGGGCGGGGCCATCCAGCGACGAGCACGGGCGCGACCGAGAGGCCGCACCTTCCCGGCGGCGGCAAGCGCGTCGAGGGCCCGCTGCACGGTGCGCTGGCTGGCTCCGAGCGCAAGCGCCAGGGCCGAGCTCGACCACGACTCACCGTCGGCGAGGAAGGCGAGCACCGCGGCATGCTCGCCCTCGACCGGCGGCGCCAGCACGACCACCGTGCGGCCGCGGCGCGGCGCCAGGGCGAATCCTCGCCTCGTCGCGCTGACCGCGGCCAGGGGGCTGAGCACGGTCCGAAGCCGCCCGGCTTCCACTCGCAGCCGCGCGCGGTGAGATTCGTCGGCCTGCCGCGCGCCGAATGCCCGCGCGACGAGCAGGTCCCTCGCCGCATCTCCGGGCCACGCCTCGCCCAGCGCGCGAGCGACGGCGAACAATACCGGCCGCCGCGCGAGCGAGACGACCGTGGCGGCATGGCGCACGACGTGGCGACACGCGTCCACGACGAGCAGGCGCGACGCCAGGAGCGCCTCGACCTCCTCGAGCCGGAGGAGCCGCTCCTCGCCCCCCGCGATCAGTCGGGCCGCGGGCGTGTTCAGCGCGAGGAGCGCGCTCTCGACCTCCGCCATCAGAGCCGGGATACGGGCGGCTCGCGCGGCGCGCTCGGCCCGGGCCAGCGCGGCGCGCGCGGCCTTCGTGCGCACGCGCCGCAGCGCGATCCCCGCGACCACCAGCTCGTGGACAGCCCTGGACGCGGGTGGGAGGGGCGAGGGGTCGAGCTCCGCGAGCTGACGCTCCGCCTCGGCGAGGCGACCGATCAGGATCAGGCGCCGGACGCGCAGGTATCGCGCGTACGCGGCGTTGGCGCGGTCGCCGTGCGCCTCGAGGATGGCCTGGGCCGCGTCGAGCGCTTTCGCGGGCCAGCCCAGGTCCCGCGACACGAGGGCGATCTCGGCCTCGGCGACCACGCACCGCGCCCGGGCCACCGCCTCCCGGGGTCCGAAGGCCCGCGCCGCGCGGCGCAGCAGGGTCTTCGCGCGGGGGAGGTCGCCGAGCTGCGCCATCGCGATGCCCCGGAGCGCCAGAGCCGGAGCGTCGTCCCGCAGGGCGACCCGGTTCAGCGCGCCGAGGGGATCGCCCGCGGCGAGGGCCCGCGCCGCCGCGGTGATCAGCGAGTCCATCGGAATCCCGTCAGACTTGTCACTCCCATCGTCTCGTCGTCAGGCGGTAAGTCTAGCCTGTGACCGGCGACCACCGCGTCGCGGCACGAGACGGATCGACCCTCGAGGGAAGGAGACCAGAGCGATGACGACTCACAGGATCGGGACACGGGAAGAGTGGCTGGCCGCGCGGCTCGGGCTGCTCCAGGCGGAGAAGGAGCTCACCCGGCGCAGCGACGAGCTGGCCGAGCGACGTCGGGAGCTGCCGTGGGTTCGGGTCGACAAGACGTACCGGTTCGACACCGACGAGGGGAGCGCCTCGCTGGCGGACCTCTTCCGCGGGCGGTCGCAGCTCCTCGTCTACCACTTCATGTTCGGGCCCGACTACACGGCCGGCTGCCCGTCCTGCTCGGCCATCGCGGATGGCTTCAACGGTGTCGCCGTGCACCTGGCGAACCACGACGTGATGCTCTGGGCGGTGTCGCGAGCGCCGCTCGGGAAGCTCCAGGCGTACAAGCGGCGGCTGGGCTGGACGTTCCCCTGGGCGTCTTCCCAGAGCAGCGACTTCAACGCCGACTTCAACGTCCGGTTCACGGAGGGAGAACAGCGCGCGGGCATCGAGTACAACTACCGGCGCGAGCCCGCGTGGCGAGAGGAGGCACGCCGCGAGGAGGCGGTGTCCTTTGCGGCGATGGCCGGGACCGACGAGGCCACGTACTCCCGCGAGAGGCCGGGCATGAGCTCGTTCGTGCTCGAGGACGGGATCGTCTACCACGCCTATTCCACCTATGCGCGCGGGCTGGACGGGCTCTGGGGCATGTACCAGTGGCTGGACCGCGCCCCGAGGGGGCGCAACGAGACGGGCCCCTGGTGGCGCCGTCACGACGAGTACGACCGGCGCTGAGGGCGACGGCGAGCGGGGCGATGACGCTGCGGCCGCTCGCCGCCGGGATCGGCTTGTGGTACAACGCACGTACCGCAAGCGGACCACATGATTCCCGATCGTGTCGTCGAGATGATCCACGGCCCGTCGTACCTGCAGCTCGGGACCAGGGACGAGACTCTCCGACCCGCCCACACCCTCGCCGTGGGCGCGTTGGTCCATGAGGATCGCCGGACGGTCACGGTGTTCGTGCCGAGCGAGCGGGCGCGGCGGGCCGTCGCCAACCTCGAGGCCAACGGCCGGGTCGCGCTCGGCATCGGCCAGGCCTCTCACGAGTCCTACCAGCTCAAGGGCGTCTACCTCTCCCGGCGGCCGGCCGATGCGGAGGATCGCGCCCGACAGGAGGCCTACCGGAAGGCTTTGCTCGCGGACGCGCTGGCCCACGGCTACCCGGAAGAGATCGCCCGGCCGTTCACCCAGGGGTTCGCGTACACGCCGGCCGTGGCGATCACCTTCAGGACCGAAGAGGTGTTCCTTCAGACCCCCGGCCCGGACGCGGGGAGCCGGCTGGCCTAGGCCGCGAGACGCGATGGCGAAGCTGCCCGACGAGATCAAGGCGGCCATGCAGGGGGTGATCCCCTCGCACGTCGTCACCTGCTCGGCCGACGGCACGCCCAATGCCAGCGCCATCTCGCAGGTCTACTACGTCGATGGCGACCAGGTCGCGCTCTCGCACCAGTTCTTCAACAAGACCAAGCGCAACGTCCAGGAGAATCCCAAGGCCACGGTCTGGCTGATCCATCCGGAGTCGTTCGACACGTGGGACCTGGAGCTGGAGTTCGACCACTCCGAGACGCAGGGGCCGATCTTCGACGCGATGGACATGCAGATCGAGGCCATCGCGTCGATGGTGGGGATGAAGGGCATCTTCAAGCTCAGGGCCGCGGACATCTTCCGCGTGGTCTCGGTGACCCGGACGAGCGGCGAGCGGATCCCACTGTCGCAGATCCCGTCCGCGGACCCCCCGGCGCAGGGCTGACCGCGTGGCCGACACGGGGAGCGCGCCCACGACGGCCGAGGACCCGGATCCGCACGCCCTTCGCGCCGAGATCGCCCGGAACCAGGAGATCATCGACCGGCTCAATCGCGATCTCGCGAAGCGGACGAACAACGTCCGCATCATCCAGCAGATCTCGTCCGAGATCACGTCCACCCTCGATCTGGGCGAGGTTCTCGCCATCGTCCTCGGGGCCATGGAGCGGGTGCTCGGGTTCCGGCACTCGATGCTCCTGCTCGCGGAGCCGGCGGGCGACGCGCTCGCCGTGGTCGCCACGCGGGGCTACGCGGAGCCCAGCCCCGACCCCGGCCGCACGGCGCGCGTCCGGATCGGCGAGGGCGTCATCGGCGTCGTGGCCGAACGCCGCGTGCCCATGCGCGTCGGGAACATCGGCGCGAGCGTGCGGTACCTGCAGGCGATCCGGGCGCGGATGCAGGCGGCGGGGCAGGGGCCCTCGGGAGAGAGTCCGGCGGGCCTGCCGGGCTTGCCGGACGCGCAGAGCCAGCTCGCCCTGCCGCTGCTCGTCAAGGACCGCCTGGTCGGCGTGCTCGCGGTGGAGAGCGCGAGGCCCAACGCGTTCGACGAGCTGGACGAGGTGCTGCTCCGCATCATCAGCCACCAGGCGGCCACCGCCATCGACAACGCGCGGACGTATCGGATGGTGGATCAGCTCACGCGGCTGAAGCGCTTCTTCTCGCCCCACCTCGCCGAGCTCATCATCCGGGGCGGCGCCGACGACCCCCTCAGGACGCACCGACGCGACGTGACCGTCGTCTTCCTCGACCTTCGCGGATTCACGGCCTTCGCCGAGACCGCCGAGCCGGAGGAGGTCATGGGCGTCCTGCGCGAGTATCACGCGGAGATGGGCAAGCTGATCCTCGCCCACGAGGGGACGCTGGAGCGCTTCACCGGAGACGGGTTGATGATCTTCTTCAACGACCCGGTGCCGGTGCCCGATGCCGGCATCCGCGCGGCGCGGATGGCCGTGGAGATGCAGGAACGGGTGGCGCGCCTGACGGTCAGCTGGCGGCGCCTCGGATACGATCTGGGCCTCGGGATCGGCATCGCCAAGGGCTTCGCCACCATCGGCGGGATCGGGTTCGAGGGCCGGTGGGACTACGGCGCGATCGGCACCGTGACGAACCTCGCCGCGCGCCTGTGCGGCGAGGCGAAGGGCGGCGAGATCCTCATCTCGACGCGGCTCGTCGGGGAGCTGGAGGACCAGGCCGAGATCGAGGAGCTGGAGCCGGTCACGCTCAAGGGCTTCGCCCGGCCGGTGCAAGCCTCCAGGCTCGTGCGCCTGAAGCCGCCGGCGTAGCTCGCCGGGCCAGCCCGGCGGCCCACGCCGCTGGCCGCTCCCCGCCGATCGCTCGTATCGCGCTCGGTCCATTGACGGACGTTCGCGTCCTCACTACACTCGTGCGGCGGAATCAACAGGTGCCCACGGCCGGCGTGAAGAAGCCCGCGAATCTCCTGTACGGCTCAGACGACAAGCCGCCGACAGCGGTCACCGCCCTGACCGGACTCCAGCACGCGGGCGTCAACGCCATCTTCCTGTTGATCCCGCTGCTCGTCTGCCGCGAAGGGGGCCTCACGCCCGCTCAGATCGTCGACGTGCTGAGCGCGGCCATGCTGCTCCAGGCCGCGGTGACCGCCGTGCAGGCGTATCCCGTGGGCCCGATCGGCGCGGGCCTGTTCTGCCCCGCCATCTACACCGCGGCCTACCTCGGCCCCTCCCTGGCCGCGCTGAAGATCGGCGGGCTGCCGCTGGTCTTCGGCATGACTCTCTTCGCCGGGCTCGTCCAGTGCGCCCTCGCGCGCCTGCTGCCCTACCTGCGCGCGCTGTTTCCGTCGGAGGTCGCGGGCCTCATCATCATCCTGATCGGGTTCACCAACGGGACGATCGGGGTCCGCTATCTGCTCGGCGTGGGCGAGGCGCAGGTCGCCGACGCGACCGACCTGTCGATCGGCTTCCTGAGCCTCGCGGTGATGGTGGCGCTCAACGTGTGGACGAAGGGGCCACCCCGTGTCTTCTGCGGAATGATCGGCCTGGCCCTGGGCTACGCGGTGGCGGCGGCGCTGGGGCGCCTCGGAGCCGACAGCCTCCAGGCGCTGATCAGCGCGCCGGTGGCCCACGTGCCGCGCCTCGTCCACGTCGGGTGGTCCTTCGACGCCGCGCTGAGCATCACCTTCGCGGTCGCCGCGCTGTCCACCACCACCAAGGCCATGGGCATCGTGACCAGCTACCAGAAGCTGAACGACGCGGCGTGGACCCGTCCGGACATGCGCTCGGTCAGCGGGGGTGTGCTCGCCGACGGCCTCGGCACCGCGGCCGCGGGGCTCGTGGGCAGCACCGGCATGAACCCCTCCGCCTCGAGCCTCGGCCTGGCCACCGCGACCGGCGTGGCCAGCCGGCCGGTCTCGCTGGCCGTCGCGGGCGTGTTCGTCGTCCTCGCCTTCCTGCCGAAGGCGGCGATGCTGTTCGCCATCATGCCGCGGGCCGTGATCGGGGCCGCGCTCGTGTTCACCGCGGCCTTCGTGCTGGTCAACGGCATCGAGGTGGTGACGTCGCGCATCCTCGACGCGCGACGCGCGCTCATGATCGGGCTGGCCCTCACCGCCGCCGCGTCGGTGGACGTGTTTCCCGGGTTCTTCGCGACCCTCCCGCCCGCGCTCCGTCCCTTCTTCGTGAGCTCGCTCGCCGCCGGCACCCTGGTGGCCCTGGCGCTCAACGCCATCTTCCGGCTGGGCGTGCGCCAGGCTCGGCGGCTGGAGATCGATCCCGCCCAGGTCGATCCCGAGGTCGTGCACCGGTTCCTGGAGGAGCAGGGCGCCCGGTGGGGGGCGCGGCGCGACGTGATCGAGCGCGCCGGCTTCAACCTGGCCCAGTCCGTCGAGACGATCGTCGAGAGCTGCGCTCCCGAGGGGCGGCTCGAGGTCGAAGCCAGCTTCGACGAGTTCAACCTCGACGTGCGCATCTCGTACCCGGGGGCGATGCTGGAGTTCCCGGCGAAGCGGCCCACCACCGAGGAGATCCTCGCGTCGGAGGACGGCCAACGGAAGCTGGCGGGGTTCCTTCTCCGCCGCCAGGCCGATCGAGTGCAGGCGACGCAGCGGGGCGGCCGCGCCACCGTCCTGTTCCACTTCGACCACTGACGCGCCTCCGCGTCGAGGTGGGCTTCCGGAGGGCGGCGCAGCCCCGGAGAAGGGAACGGACTCCATGGGAGCTGACGAGACCGTAGCGCAGCACTACACGCACGGTGGGCTCGAGCAGGCGATCCTGGACGGCCTCCGGGCCGCCGGCAAGGATCTCGAGCGGCTCGAGCCCGAGGACCTCGCGCCCGTCGACGAGTTCCACATCGGCGGCCGGCAGGCCACCGCGGACTTCGCCGCCGAGCTCGGCGTCACCCGCGGGGTGCGGCTGCTGGACATCGGCTCGGGTCTGGGCGGCGCCTCCCGCTATTTCGCGCGCACCTTCGGCTGCCACGTCACCGGCATCGACCTGACCGAGGAGTACGTCAGGGTCGCCGCGATGCTGGCGGCGCGCACGCGCCTCGACGGGATGGTCTCCTATCAGCATGGGCAGCGCGCTCAGCCTGCCGTTTCCCGCCGGCGCCTTCGGGGGCGCGTACATGCTGCACGTCGGCATGAACATCGCGGACAAGGCCGCGCTGTTCGCGCAGGTGCGAAGGGTGCTCGCGCCGGGTGGGCTGTTCGGTGTCTACGACGTGATGCGGGAGGGCGACGGCACGCTTGGCTATCCGGTGCCGTGGGCCACGAGTCCGGACACGAGCTTCGTGGAGTCGCGGGCTCGCTATACGGAGCTCCTGGCCGCCGCGGGGTTCGAGGTGGTGAAGGGGCGCAGCCGCCGTGAGTTCGCGGTGAAGTTCTTCCAGGATCTCCGTGCGCGGATCGCGCAGAGCGGCGTGCCCCCGCTCGGGCTGCACATCCTGATGGGCGCGGCGGCCCCGCAGAAGATCGGCAACATGGTCGACGCCCTCCAGCGCGGCCTCATCTCGCCGACCGAGATCATCTGCCGGGCGGCGTGACGGCCGAGCCCCGCGCATCAGACCAATGCCGAGCGGTGGGACTGTAGAGGCCCGTGGCGGTTACCGTATTGTGCGAGGTCGCCGGCGGCCGCCTCACGTCGCGAAGCGCGCGAGGGGCCGGCCGGGCTGCCGGAGCAGCGCCACGGCGATGCCGACGTTGAGCAGGTTCCACAGGATGCCGTGGACGAACGCCGCCTGGTACGAGCCGGTCAGGTCGAAGATCACGCCGGTGATCCAGCCGCCCAGCGCCATGCCGAACACCGTGGCCATGAGCACGGCGCCCACGCGGACGCCCGCCTCCTCCGGAGGGAAGAACTCCCGCACGATGACCGCGTAGGCCGGCACGATCCCGCCCTGGACGAGGCCGAAGAGGGCCGAGACCACGTAGAGGGCCTCGAGGCGCTCGAACGGCAGGAAGAGGATCAGCGCCAGCGCCTGGAGGCTCGACCCCAGCAGCAGCGTGCGGCGGCCGCCGATGTGATCGCAGATCCAGCCGGAGAGGAGCCGGCTCGCCACGCCGAAGCCCAGCATCAGCGACAGCATCTGCGCCCCGTGCGCGACGCCGTGGCCCAGGTCGCCGGCGTACGCGACGATGTGGACCTGCGGCATCGACATCGCCACGCAGCAGCTCAGGCCGGCGACGACGAGCAGGACCTGGAGCGCCGCCGGTGACATGCCGAGGGTTCGCCGCGCCGTCCCGCGCGCCCGATGCGGCCCCCGTGGCGGCGGGCGTCCGCGGCGACGGCCGCCGGAGCGCCAGCGACAGCGGCAGGATGGTCACCACGCAGAAGACGCCGATGCCCACGTAGGTCCACCGCCAGCCCACGCGCCCGACGAAGTGCTGGATGACGGGCGGCCAGACGGTGCCGGCGAGGTAGCTGCCGCACGCGATGATCGACACCGCCATCCCCCGCCGGCGCGTGAACCAAGCGAGATGTCGGCGATGAGCGGCGCGAACGTGGCCGCGCTGGCCGCGCCGACCAGCAGCCCCTGCGCGACGACGAACCACCAGAGGCTCGGTGCGAGGCCGGCCGAGGCGTGGCCGGCGAGGAGGCCGAGCGCGCCGCCCACGACGGGCACGACGACGCCGAAGCGATCGGCGAGGCGGCCCAGCAGCAGGCTGCCGAGCCCCGTGCAGATCATGGTCGCCGTGTACGGCAGCGACGCGGCGGAGCGCGCCACGCCGAACTCCGCCTGCACCGCGGGCAGGACGACGATCACCGACCACATGCCGACGTTGCCGATGGCGGACAGCAGGAGCGCGGCGAAGAGGCGGAACCAGGCGTAGGCGGACTCGGGCATGACGGGCCGCCCAGGAGCCGGTCGGGCGCCGAGCCCGGCTACGAGACGGCGTCCACGATCGCGGTGAGCGTCGCGCTGGGCCGCATCGCCTTCGACGCCAGGGCGGGATCGGGGCGGAAGTACCCGCCGATGTCCGTCGGCTTGCCCTGGGCGGCGTTCAGCTCGGCGACGATCTTGGCCTCGTTGTCGGCGAGCTGCCTGGCCACCTTGGCGAACCGCGCCTTCAGCTCGGCGTCGCGGTTCTGCGCGGCAAGCGCCTCGGCCCAGTAGAGGGCGAGGTAGAAGTGGCTGCCGCGGGTGTCCAGCTCGCCCACCTTGCGGGACGGTGACTTGTCGGAGTCCAGGAACTTGGTGTTGGCGGCGTGGAGCGTCTCCGCGAACACCTGGGCCTTGGCGTGGTTCGCCGTGCGCCCCAGGTGGTCGAGCGACTCGGCCAGGGCGAGGAACTCGCCGAGGGAATCCCACCGGAGATGCCCTTCCTCCAGGAACTGCTCGACGTGCTTGGGGGCCGACCCGCCCGCGCCCGTCTCGAAGAGGGCGCCGCCGTCCATGAGCGGGACGATCGAGAGCATCTTGGCGCTGGTGCCCAGCTCCATGATGGGGAAGAGGTCCGTGTTGTAGTCGCGGAGCACGTTGCCGGTGACCGAGATCGTGTCCTGGCCCGCGCGCATCCGCTCCAGCGAGAACCGGGCGGCCTCGGCGACGGGCATGATCCGGATGTCGAGCCCGCTCGTGTCGTGGTCCTTCAGGTAGCGCGTGACCTTCTCGATGAGCTGCGCGTCGTGCGCGCGGTTCTTGTCCAGCCAGAAGACGGCGGGCACACCGGTGATGCGCGCGCGGGTGACGGCGAGCTTGACCCAGTCGCGGATGGGCGCGTCCTTCACCTGGCAGGCGCGCCAGATGTCCCCCGGCTCCACCGCGTGCTCGATCAGCGTGGCGCCCTTCGCGTCGACCACGCGCATGGTGCCCGCGGTGGACATCTGGAAGGTCTTGTCGTGGGAGCCGTACTCCTCCGCCTGCTGGGCCATCAGGCCCACGTTGGGCACGGTGCCCATGGTCCGCGGGTCGAAGGCGCCGTGCTGCTTGCAGTGCTCGATGGCCTCGTGGTACAGGCCGGCGTAGCTGTGGTCCGGGATGACCGCCTTCGCCTCCCGGAGCTTGCCGTCCGGCGCCCACATCTGCCCGGAGTCGCGGATCATCGGCGGGATCGAGGCGTCGATGATCATGTCGCTCGGCACGTGCAGGTTCGTGATGCCCCTGTCCGTGTTGACCATGGCGAGCGCCGGCCGCTTCGCGTAGCACGCCTGGATGTCGGCCTCGATCTCCTGCTGCGTGGCCGGCGGGAGCTTCTTGATCGCCCCGTAGAGGTCGCCCAGGCCGTTGTTCGGATCGACGCCGGCCTCCTTGAAGGCCGCCGCGTGCTTGTCGAAGACCTCGCGGAAGAACGTGCGCACCGCGAAGCCGAAGATGATCGGGTCGGAGACCTTCATCATCGTGGCCTTGAGGTGGATGGAGAAGAGGACGCCCTGCTGCTTCGCGGCCTCGATCTCCCGCTCGAGGAAGCTCACGAGCGCGGCGGCGCTCATGAAGGTGCCGTCGATCACCTCGCCGGCCTTCAGCGCGAGTTTGTCCTTCAGGACCGTCACCGCGCCGGCCTTGTCGGTGAACTCGATCCGGGCGGTGGTCGCCTCGGGAACGGTCACGGACTTCTCGTTGCTCGCGAAGTCGCCTTTGCTCATCGTGGCCACGTGCGACTTCGAGGTCGGCGACCACGGGCCCATCTTGTGCGGGTGCTTCTTCGCGTAGGCCTTCACCGCGCCCGCGGCCCGGCGGTCGGAGTTGCCCTCGCGGAGCACGGGGTTGACGGCGCTGCCGAGCACCTTCGCGTAGCGCGCCTTGATCGCCTGCTCGGCCGGGCTCGTCGGGTTCTCGGGGTAGTCGGGCACCTGGTAGCCCTTGCCCTGCAGCTCGCGGATCGCCGCCTTGAGCTGAGGCACCGAGGCGCTGATGTTGGGCAGCTTGACGATGTTGGCCTCGGGCCGCTTGGCCAGCTCCCCCAGCTGGGTCAGCCAGTCCGGCACGCGCTGGGCGGGCGTCAGGTTCTCGGGGAAGTTGGCGAGGATCCGCCCGGACAGCGAGATGTCCGCGAGCTCGAGCGCGATGCCGGTGCCGCCCGTGAACTTCCGGACGATGGGCAGCAGCGAGTAGGTGGCGAGGGCCGGGGCTTCGTCGATCTCCGTCCAGATGATCTTTCCGGAATCTGTCGGCATTACCGCGAGACCTCCTTGGCTTCGGTCCGGTTGTTCGCAGCCACCTATTTTCCGTGCTTGGAAGCGCCGCGTCAACGGAAAGTCTCTTCTCCGGTGCGGGGATGGCGTCCGGGACAGGAACCGACAGCGTCAGTCGGGCTCGCCCGCCTCGCCGCGCACGCATCGCCGGACGATGCCGGACACGAACGACACGAGCTCACGGTGAAACTCGCCGCCGCCGAGCGCGGCGGCCTTGTAGCAGAGGGCGCGCTGGGTGCGCAGGTCGAACGGGAGCGTGTCCGGATCGTCGGTCAGGAGCAGGACCGGCTTGTGCAGGGCGCGGGCGTAGCCGATCTCCAGCATCACGTTCGGGTTGGGAACGCCGCTCAGGTGCGGGGCGGCCACCGCGATGATGAAGTCGGTGGACCGGATCGCCTCGCAGATCTCGTCCCAGATGCTCTCGTGCAGGTGTGACTGGTCGACCCGCGTCGGCATCACGCGGCAGGCTGCGCACGCGGAGCGGATCGCGCGCCACAGCCCGTCGAAGGCGTCCGTGAAGGGGATCGCCACGAACGCGCGGGCCACGGGCCGCCGCTGCTCGATCTCCGCGGCGATGGCGTGGAGGTCGCGCTGGGCCTCGAGGGCGTCCGCGTAGCGCTTGGCCGCCACCGGCTCCAGCAGGCGACGGAGCCACGGCTGCAGGAGATGCTCGGCCGTCTCGTCTGCCACCGGCGGGAAGTGCAGCTCGGAGCCGAGGATCGCGGCGACCACGGCCTCGATCGTGGTCTGGTCCTCGGTCCAGAACGGGTGCCGGCCGTAACGGAGCTCGAAGAGGACCACGCCGAGCGCCCAGGCGTCGATGGCCGGCGAGAACGCCCCTTCGCTGCCGAACTGCTCGGGCGCGGCCGAGGACAGGCGGACGAACGCGCGGAAGGCGCGGGCCGCAGCGTCGTCCACGCCCACCGGCGTCGCGCAGCCCAGGTCGGCGAGGAGGACGTGGCCGCGGTCGTCCACGAGCACGTTGTCGGTGCCGAGCGCCCGGTGCACGAAGCCGGCGCGGTGGATCGCGGCGAGGCCGTCCGTCACGCCCGCGGACAGGGCCACGAACTCCGCGATGCTGGAAGGAGGCCGCTCGTCCTTCTGGATCGACGCGACGATGTCCGAGAGCGGGCGCGCCCCGCTGGCCCGCGCGAACACGGAGAACCACTCGCCCTCGTGCTGGAAGAAGTCGATGACGGGGAGGATGTGCGGATGCTGAAGCTCCGCCTGGAGGCGTCGGGCGCGCCTCAGGCCCTCCACCGCGTCACTGTTGACGGCAACGTCGGAGGCCGGCGCCGGTGACGGTGCCCCGCGCTGGCTCTCGTCGGACGGCCAGCGTTCGTGCCGCAGGAGCACGCCATGGCCCAGCGTGCGATGGTGGGCTTCGTAGTCCGAGTAGCTCTCGCCGTACAGCAGGCGCCGGTCGGCCACGTACGATCCGACCGTCGCTGGCAGTGCGCGGCCGAGCAGCCGAGCGCCCCTCGTCCTCGTTTGCTCCATGTGATCACCGACACCTACGTGTATAACAGGAAGACCTCGGGCATCGCGCCCGCGAGCTCGAACGTCCGGCGCGCGCGATGGTCGCAAGCCCGGGTGCCCGCCCCATGGTGACCTCAATGATCCAGGAGATCCGAGCATGAAGCTCTCCGTCGAGTTCCCGAGTGTCGCCTACCGCGAGGGGCCGCAGGGGGTGGCCAGGTTCGCCCGGGCCGTCGAGGAGATCGGGTACGACCACATCGACGTGTTCGACCACGTCGTGATGGGGTTCCCGCGCGACGGCCGGCCGCCCGGCCCGTACCCCGCCGGCATGCCGATCCTCGAGGCGCTGATGACGCTCTCGTACGTGGCGGCCGTCACCTCGCGGGTGACGCTCGGCACGGAGGTGCTGGTGCTCCCGCAGCGGCAGCCGGTGCTGGTGGCCAAGCAGGTGAGCACGCTCGACACGCTCTCGGGCGGCCGGGTGCGGCTGGGGGTGGGCGTCGGATGGCAGGAGTCGGAGTACGAGGCGCTTGGCGAGGACTTCCGCGACCGGGGCGCGCGCATGGACGAGGCGATCCGCCTGCTCCGCGCGTGCTGGTCGGACGCGAAGCTCGACGTGGACGAGCCGCACTACAAGATGGTCGCCATGGGCATGGAGCCGAAGCCCCCGCAGGGCCGCGCGCTCCCCATCTGGGTGGGCGGCCGATCCGAAGCCGCCTATCGCCGGGTCGCCCGGCTCGGAGACGGATGGCTCGCCGGCGGCATGCCGGACAACGAGAGCACGACGAAGGCCATCGAGTCGATCCGCCGGCACGCCGAGGCGGCGGGCCGCGATCCCGCGTCGATCGGGCTCGGGAGCATGGTGGCGACGCCTCCGAAGGACACGGAGGGCAAGCGCTTCTACGCGGAGCACGACCGCGTCGCCGCCCGCGCCGCGGAGCTGCAGAAGATGGGCTTCCAGTGGGCGGCCATCAACGCCACCGCGATCTTCCAGGCTGGCGCGCGCTCGGTGGACGCCATGATCGACGCGCTCGCCGCCCTCCATGCCAAGCTCCGCGCCACCGTCGGGTGACCACGTGTCGTCGCCACGCGATGCCGCGATCGCCCCTTGTGCGACGCGGGTTCGGCGTTTGAATGCCGGGGACGCGCGTGGGGCCGACGAGGGCTGAGACGGGCAGGGCACGCGGTGTCGTTCGCGGAAACGTCCTTCAGAAAGGAGGCACGGCCATGCGAGGGGAGAACAGGTCGATGAGATCGAGGGACTGGGCGGTTCGGCTCGTCTTGGTTGTCATGGTCGCGGCGATCGCCGCCGCGTGCGCCTCCGGAGACGCAGCCAAGCGCGTCGCGGGAGCGCCCATCGAGAGCGTCGGGTCCATCGCCGGGACGTGGACGGGCACGCTCGAGTTCGGGTCCGGCGAGCAGGCGTGCACGCTCACGATCGAGCCCGGCGGCCATGCCACGCTCGTGGCCCGCACCATGACGGTGCACGGCTCGGTCTCCGTCAACCAGGGGAAGGGCGCGTATTCCTTCCCCGGCCGGTCGGATGGGACGTTGACGCTCTACCAGGACGGCGGCAAGCGCCAGCTGCAGCTGAAGGGCACCAGCGGGGTCTTCGACGCGCGCGTGACGAAGTAGCGCGCCGGGGCGGTGCGCGTCATCGGCTCGCCGGCGTCCGATACACGCCCATCAGATACGCGCTCGTGAGCCGGCAGTTGCCGCCCGCGCCTCCGACGCCGTGCCTCAGGGCAGGGGGATCCGCGGCGGCAAGCCGGTCTGGGCGGTGAGGCCGCCGTCGGCCACCACCGCCGCGCCGGTCACGTACGACGCGAGATCCGAGGCCAGGAACAGCACCACGTTCGCCATCTCCTCGGGCTTGCCGAGCCGGCGCATGGGGATCGCCGCCGTCGTCGCCTCCGCGAAGCCGGGCAGGGCCAGCGACGGGCGCAGCAGCGGGGTGTCGATCGCCCCGGGGCAGACGCAGTTGACGCGGATGCCGCGAGCCGCGTACTCGATCGCCGTCACCCTGGTGAGGTTGACCACGCCGGCCTTGGCCGCGTTGTAGGCCCCGATGGCGAAGTCCCCGAACAGGCCCGAGATCGACGCGGTGTTCACGATGGCGCCGCCCCCACGCCGGAGCAGCTCGGGGATCGCGCGCTTGGTGGCCCGGAAGACCCCCGTGAGGGCGAGGTCGATCACGTGGGTCCAGACCTTCTCGTCGATGTCGGCGGTGAAGGCGAGGCGGCTCTGGCCCGGTGGCAGGGACGGCTGGCCGAAGGCGTTGTTGTGGAGGATGTCGAGCCCGCCGAACGCCTTGACCGCGCCCGCGACCATCGCCTCCACGCCGTCGATCGTCGCGGCGTCGGCGGCGATCGCCACGGCCTTGCCACCCGCCGCGCCGATCTCGGCGGCCACCGCCTCGGCCCTGGCGCCGTCGATGTCGGCCACGGCCACCTGCGCGCCCCGTGCCGCGAATCCCAGCGCCGTCGCGCGGCCGATGCCCGAGCCCGCGCCCGAGATCAGCGCCGCCTTCCCGTCGAATCGCACGACGTCTCCGGCCGGGGCTCAGAACCTCATGCGGCGCTGCAGGTCGTCCACGCTCTGGTTGAGCTGGTCGAAGTCAGTCCCCTCGCCGCCCGGCGTGACGTGGTTCACCACCTCGGGCAGGAGCTCCGCCATGCCCGCGCTCGCTTGCTCGCGGGTAATGCCGGCCCGCTGAGCGATCTCCTCGAGGCCGCCCTGGCCGAAGATCTCCTCGAGGGCGCCCGGCTCGATCGGCATGTTCTGGCCGTTGCCCACCCACGAGCGGGCCTGCTCGCCGTAGCCGGCCCGCTGCATCTGCTCGACGAGGCCGCCGAGCCCGCCCATGCCGGCTTCCTGGCCGGCGCCGCGACCGGTCATGCCGCCGATGACGTCACCGAGCCCGCCGCCACCTCCGGGCTGCCCGCCGCCGAGGATCTGGCCCAGGATGTCTCCCAGGCCGCCGCCGCCGCCGCGCCCGCCGCCACGGCTCGCGAGCATCGACAGCACCACCGGGAGCAGCGCCATCATGACGCCGCCCATGCCGCCGCCGCCCGCCTGCGCGGACGGCGGCGCCGGGCTTCCGCGAGGATCCAGCTGGCTCGAGCCTCCGCCGAGGGCACCACGGAGCAGGTCGTCAAGAAGTCCCATCACACCCTCCTGTCGAGGCGGCGGCGCCGTCGGCTAGTAGCGGTAGTGGTCCGGCTTGTACGGGCCGGCCTTGTCCACGCCGATGTAGCGCGCCTGGGCGTCGGTCAGCTCGGTCAGACGCGCGTTGAGCTTCTTGAGCTGTAGCCGCGCCACCTTCTCGTCGAGGTGCTTGGGCAGGACGTACACGCCGACGGGGTAGGCTTGCGGGCGCGTGAAGAGCTCGATCTGCGCGATGACCTGGTTGGCGAACGACGAGCTCATCACGTAGCTCGGATGCCCGGTGCCGCAGCCCAGGTTCACCAGCCGGCCCTCGGCGAGCAGGATGATGCGCTTGCCGTCGGGGAACACCACGTGGTCGACCTGCGGCTTGATGTTCTCCCACTTGTACTGGCGCAGCGAGGCGATGTCGATCTCGCTGTCGAAGTGACCGATGTTGCAGACGATGGCCTGGTCCTTCATCCGCGCCATGTGGTCGTGGCCGATGACGTGGTAGTTGCCGGTGGCGGTCACGAAGATGTCGCCCTGGCTGGCCGCCTCGTCCATGGTCACGACGCGGTACCCTTCCATCGCGGCCTGGAGCGCGCAGATCGGGTCGACCTCCGTCACCCAGACCTGCGCCGACAGCGCGCGCAGCGCCTGCGCCGAGCCCTTGCCCACGTCGCCGTATCCGCACACCACCGCGACCTTGCCCGCGACCATCACGTCGGTGGCGCGCTTGATGCCGTCCACCAGCGACTCGCGGCAGCCGTACAGGTTGTCGAACTTGCTCTTGGTCACGGAGTCGTTGACGTTGATCGCGGGGAACTTGAGCCGTCCGTCCTTGGCCATCTGGTACAGACGCTTGACCCCTGTCGTGGTCTCCTCGCTCACGCCCCGCACCTTGGCCGCGCGCACGGAGTACCAGGCCGGGTCCTGCGCGAGCTTCGCCTTGATCGCGGCGAAGAGCGCGGTCTCCTCCTCGCTGGTCGGCCGCGCGATCACCGACGGGTCGCGCTCGGCCTCCGCGCCCAGGTGCAGGAGCAGCGTGGCGTCGCCGCCGTCGTCGAGGATCATGTTGGAGTGCCCGCCGTCGGGCCACTCGAAGATCCGGTGCGTGTAGTCCCAGTACTGCTCGAGCGACTCGCCCTTGGTCGCGAAGACGGGCGTGCCGGCGGCGGCGATCGCCGCGGCGGCGTGGTCCTGCGTGGAGAAGATGTTGCAGGACGCCCACCGCACCTGCGCGCCGAGGGCCTGCAGGGTCTCGATGAGGACGGCGGTCTGGATCGTCATGTGGAGCGACCCGGAGATGCGGGCGCCGGAGAGCGGCTGGGCGCTCGCGTACTCCTCGCGGATGGCCATGAGACCGGGCATCTCGGTCTCGGCGATCAGCATTTCCTTGCGGCCCCAGCCGGCGAGGCCGAGGTCGGCGACGACGTGGTCGGGCGTGGCGGCGGTCTTGCGGGTGGCGGACTGCTGGGCTGTGCTCATCTCGCACTCTCCCGTGTCTTGGAGTTTGCGAGCGCCGTTGCCTGGTGCTGGCCCGGTCCGGTGCTTCCTGTCCGGTCAGCCGCTTCGAGCCTGGCGGGAGGGCTCCCGTCGCAACGCTCCTCGAAGCCGTTGGGTGACTCCCGGGCGATTATCGGCCGGTTCGCGGCTCCTGACAAGTCGGAAGGCCCATGAGGGCGAGCGCCTCGGCGCCCAGCAGGCCCTCCGGGCTCGCCAGGGTCTCCGGGATCTCGAAGTGGTTGAGCCCGGGCGCGACGATGAGCCGGCGCAGCCGGCCGCTGCCGCTCGAGAGCCTGGGCGAACTCCCGCGACTGCCGCTGGAACTCCGGGGAGTCGCCGCCGGCGTAGGCCACCGTGACGGGGCACGTGATCCGGGCGAGGTGACGGAGCGGACTCAGCTCGTGCTCGATGCGGTCGTCGAAGCGCACGTACGACGAACGCGCGGACAGCCGGACCGGCCTGAGGTCGTACATGCCGCTCACGCAGAGGGCGCCCTTGACCACGTCGGCGGCCAGCCCGAAGTCCGCGATCCAGTCGGTGACCAGCACGTTGGCGGCCAGGTGCGCGCCCGACGAGTGCCCGGCCACGTGGATGCGCGCGGGGTCGCCGCCCAGGTCCTTCGCGTGACGGGCGACCCACGCCACCGCGCGCCGCACCTGCGCGACCATCCCGTCGAGCCCCACCTCCATGACCGTCGCGAAGTCGGGAACGACCCAGTGGGCGCCGGCGCGGACGAACGTCTCCGCGGCGTAGGCCTGGCTGCGCGCGTCGCCGCCGCGCCACGCGCCGCCGTGCAGGAACACCATGACGGGCGCGTTCGGCGCCGCGGTCGGGAAGACGTCGAGCTGCTCGATCGCGGCCGAGCCGTAGGCGTGGCGCTCGGGGTCGCCGAGCCGGGCGCGCAGGGCCTCCGAGGCGGCGGCGCGCCGGTCGAGCGCCTCCTGACGGTTGGGCGCCCACGCCGCCTGGTCGTAGGCGCGGTCCAGGGCGGCCTGGTCGTAGTCGAGGAAGACCCGCTCGGGTGACATGGCCCGGAAGATACCACTGATGTTGCGAGGGTCATGGCGGATGCGCGCGAGGATGACCAGGCGGTGGCCCTCGACGAAGTCGATATGCCGCGGATACGTCCAGCGCGGCGGGGCGGGCGACGCGCGGTCGAAGACGATGCGGTACGCGTACCGCTCGGCGAGCAGGTCGTCGAAGAACGACCGCATCTCCGGGTAGAGCTCGCGTTCGGTCCAGTCGAGGAAGCGCTGGTAGTAGAGCGAGCTGACCGCGATGAAGTCGGGTCCGAGCTCCTGCAGGTGCTCCTGGCGGTACGCGCGAACCCGTTGGTCGTCGCGCTCGCGCGCTTCCCGGGACACGACCTCGGCGCGCCCCCGCGACGTGGGCGCGAACCGCGCGGAGAAGAGCCGCGTCCGCCCGCTGACCGTCGGCAGGCTCACGACCCCGAAGGGAAGCCGGGGCCAGCCGCGCCACGTCGGCGCGTACTCGGTCCGGAGGAGGCGGGCCCCGGGCGGCACGTGCTCCACGGCCCAGCGCTGCGCGGCCATCCGCGGATCGCCGAGGAAGCGGCGGCCGACGTGGTAGCTGCACGCCACGTTGTACGTCAGCGTGACCACGAGGAGCGCGAGGAAGGCGCCGCGCCACCGCCGGAGGGCGTCCCAGGTCAGCGCGCTCAGGACCAGCAGGTACGGAACGATCGGCAGGATGAACCGGTCCTCGAGCCGCGGGAAGCTCCCGAACTTGATCACGTACGGCACGGTGACGGACAGCGCCATGACGACGAGCGCGGTCCGCGCATCGAGGGGCCGGGGCGGGCGGACCACGAGGCGGAGGGCGAGGACGAGGCCGACCGTCGCCAGGGCGAGCCCATGGACCCCGATCAGCTCGCCCACGAAGCGCACGAGGTCGCCGAAGCTCGTCCCGGTCATCCGGCCCGAGTAGACGGGCGTGATCTCGTAGTTCAGCAGGAAGTCGCTCACGAAGGCGCGCGCGTCCAGGACGGCGTACGGGCACGCGAGGACGAAGGCGATCGGGACCGCGGCCAGCCCCAGCGCCAGGCGCCGGTCCAGCACGACCTCGCGGAGCGAGCGGCCGCGCGCGGACAGGGCGTGCGCGGCGACGAGCGCGAACCCGATGGCGAGGCCGTTGTACTTCGTGGCCGTCGCCACCCCGACGAGGGCGCCGGCGCAGACGTAGTGCGTGGGCGAGGGCCGGGTGAGGATCTTCTGCGCGAAGCGGAAGCTCGCCAGCATCCAGAAGAGGACGGGCACGTCGGCGGTCAGGAAGAGCGCGAACGGGATGATCCCCGCGCTGGTCGCGAACAGCACGGCGACGACCCGCGCCACGTGCGCGTGGAACGCGTCCCGGACGATCAGGAAGACGATCGAGACCGCGCCCAGGAAGAGCCCGAGGGTCAGGAGCCGCGAGAGCCAGATCACCAGCGCGTCGCGCGGCGTCCCGACGGCCAGGCTGATGGCCCGCGCGGGGCCCTCGGCGACGAGGAAGTTCAGATAGGTGTGGAACGGCGGCTTGAGGTAGCTCTCGGGCTGGAAGGGCCAGCGGCCGGGACCGAAGAGCGTCCGCAGGGCCATCTGGTCGGGGTTCCAGTGCTCCAGGCGTCCCCACGCCGATCCGTGCAGGCAAAGAGCCAGGCCCAGGAGCAGGGCCAGCGCGAGACCTGGGTCGACGCGCACAGCGTCCCGCGCCGGAGCCATGAGTCGCATGCTAGAGTGCGCCACCATGTGGCGACGCCCGCTGCTCGCCGTCCTGGCGCTGGTCCTGGCGTTCGCGGCGCCGCGTGGTCCGTGGCTCGATCCGACCGCGGCCCAGCCCGCGCGGGAGCCCTCGCGGGCGGCCGAGCCGAAGCCGGCGCGCGAGGCGATCAGCCGGCGCGGCGTCCTCGACGGCGCGGACTACGTGATCGAGGCGCCGGCCGGCTGGCAGGGCGGCCTCGTCGTGTTCGCGCACGGGATCCAGCGGGGCCCCGGGCCGGGCGCGGTCACTGCGCTGCCGATCGCGAGCCACGTGACCGCGCAGGGGCACGCGTGGATCGCGTCGGGGTACCGCGCCCGCGAGTACCAGCCGCACCTCTTCATCGAGGACCTGGTCGCGCTGCGCGAGCTGTTCTTCAAGGAAGTCGGCCGGCCGCGCTGGACGATCATCTATGGCCAGTCGATGGGCGGCCACATCGTGGTGGCGTCGCTCGAGCTCCGGCCGGGGCTCTACCAGGGGGGCCTGGCCGAATGCGGCCTCGTCGACGGTATCGCCATCGCCGACTACCTGCTGGCGTACACCGCCGCGGCCGAGCTCATCGCCGGCGTGCCGCTCCTGGACGCGCCCGACCGGCCGGAGTTCGCGCGCGTCCTCAACGAGGGCGTCGTGCCGGCGCTGGGCACGCCCGGCGCCTACACCCCGCGCGGACGGCAGTTCGACAGCGTGGTCAAGTACCTGATGGGCGCCGATCAGGCGGGCCACGACCTCCCGCTCCGCGTGCAGGGGCTCCGGCGGCGCTTTCTCCTGAACATGACCTACCGGCATCCCGACGTGGAGAAGGAAGCCACGCCGGGCGGGCGCGCGGCGAGCACCGCGCACATCCGGTACCGGATCGATCCCGGCCTCGGGCTCACGGAGGACGACCTCAACGCGCGGGTCCGGCGCCTGCATCCCGCGAAGGACGCCCGCTCGCCGGGCGCCAACCCCGTCTATGCGGAGCGCACCGGGCGGCTGACCGCTCCGCTCCTCACGCTCCATGAGACCGGCGACGCGTGGGTGCCGCTCAGCCTGGAGCAGTCCTATCGGCGCCGGACCATCGCCGCCGGCGCCGCGCATCTCCTGGTGCAGCGCGTGACGCGCGCGCCCAGTCACTGCGGCTTCGACGGCGAGACGCGCGAGCAGGCGTTCGACGACCTGGTGACATGGATCGAGCGCGGCGTGCGCCCGGACGGCGAGGACGTGCTGGCGCCGGACCTCCGGCGCATCGGCCTCAAGTGGACGCTCGTGCTGCACCCGGAGGACCCGCTCGCCCCCGGCCGCTGAGCGTGTCGGGGACATCTCCAGGGCCGGCCGTGGCGCGCGGCCCCGTCACTTCCGTGCGGCGCGTGCCTCTGCCTGCGCCAGGTCCGGCAGGTTGGCGGCCGACGCGGCCAGGAGCGGCGACTTCGTGACCTTGAGCGCGGCCGCCGCCGCCTCGTTCCCCGTGATCTTCGCCATCACGGCCTCGCGGGCGCGGTTGAAGTACTCGCGGTTGGTGGCCACGAATTCCCGCGAGGTCCGGAGCCCCGTGAGGTAGCCGTTGATCTCCGGCACCACGTAGCGCGCCACCATGTCCCAGCTCCGCATGGTGTTCTCCGGGTTGGCCCAGTCGTGGACGAAGCCGACCACGGTGCCGAAGCCCCCGGAGATGTCCAGCAGCGACTTGATGCGCGTCACGAGATCATCCGGGGTGCCGATGGTGGCGACGGCGCCGGAGACGAACGCCGTCTTGTCCACGGCCTCGTCCGCGTCCTTGTAGGGGCGGGCGCCGGGGCGCTGGAGCGTGGCCGTGATGTACTCGTTGTGGTGCCGGAGCAGCCCGTCGCGGGCCTCGGCGCGGGCCCGCTCGCGCGTCTCGGCGATGTGCCAGCTCATGAGCACGCGCCAGTCCTTCCGGCTCACCACCTGGCCGTGCTCGGCCGCCGCCGTCTCCGCGAAGCCCCACTGCGTGGGCAGGGCGTTCAGGCCTTCCTCGGACAGCGACCCGATCGAGATCACGCCGATGCCGTGCTTGCCGGCCAGCGTCATGCCCGACGGGCTGATCTGCGACGCGACGGCGAACGGCATGTCGTCCTGGAGCGGCAGGAGCTGCAGCTTGGCGTCCTGGAGCGTGAACCAGTCGGACGTGACGGTGAGGCGCTCTCCGCGCATGAGGCGGCGGATGACGCCGATGGCCTCGTCCTGCCGGTCGCGCAGGAGCATCGGGTCGATGCCGAGGGTGTGGGCGTCCGACGCCAGCGCGCCCGGTCCCGAGCCAAAGATCACGCGCCCGCCCGTCATGTAGTCGAGCTGCACCATCCGCTGCGCCACGTTGTAGGGATGGTGATAGGGCAGGGACACGACGCCGGTGGCGAGCTTGATGCGCCTGGTGCGCTCGCCGGCCGCGGCGAGGAACATCTCGGGCGAGCCGATCGTCTCCCAGCCGCTCGAGTGGTGCTCCCCGCACCAGAACTCCTCGTAGCCCAGCTCGTCCAGGCGCGCCACCAGATCGAGGTCGCGGCGGAACTGGAGCATCGGGTGCTCGCCGATCGGGTGGTGGGGGGCGAGGAAGGCGCCGAAGTTCAGTCGAGGCATCAGCGGGTCTCCTCGGTCGAGGTTGTGAAGGGCCATGGACGCTTCCTCCCGCCCCAACGTTACCATCGCCGGGGCGGCGGACGGGCGGCCTCTCGGGCGCCCGCCGCGGATCAACGTCCCCATGGCGCTGCGCGGGCACATCGCGGTACCTTCTGCGTGACCGGGTTCGGCGCCACGCGGGAGCGCGGCGGGCGCCGACCACCGGCGCGCGCGATGGGTACGAGATGCTCCAGTCACCACCGATTGGAGGGCCGTCCGATGCCGCAGGTCGCTGCCGCAGAGCGCCTCCCCGTTGACGTCGACGCTCACGCCCCGGTGCAGGCCGCCCTGGCGCTCGGCCCGGCCATCCGCGGGTGCCACGACGAGATCGAGCGCGAGCAGCGGCTGCCGAAGGCGCTGGTCGAGCAGTTCCACGCCGCCGGCTTCTACAGCATGGTCATCCCGCGCGCGCTGGGCGGCCTGCAGGCCGACCCGCTGACCTACCTGCGTGTCGTCGAGGTCCTGGCCGAGAGCGCGGGCTCCGTGGGCTGGAACATCGCCAATAACACCATCGGCCAGCTCGTGACGCTCGGGCTGCCCGACGACGGCGTCCGCGAGATCTACGCGACCGGCGCCGACACCGTGATCGCGGGCACCGCGGTGATGGGCGGGGGGCGGGCCGTGCCGGTCGATGGCGGCTACCGCGTCAGCGGGCGCTGGCGCTTCGGCAGCGGCTGCCAGGAGAGCGCGTGGATGCTGGGCAGCTTCCAGATCCTCGACGGAGACCAGGTGCGCCGGAGCCCCGACGGCGCCTTCGCGTTCTGGCGCGGGGTCTTTCCGCGCTCGGAGGCCCACGTCGTCGACGGGAGCTGGGACGTGTCCGGCCTGCGGGGCACCGGGAGCTTCGACTGGACGGTCGAGGACGTGTTCCTGCCCCAGCGCCGCGTGATGATCCACGCCGGCGTGCCGCTCGATAACCAGTGGAGCCGGTGGCCGGGGATCTCGTACGCGCTCCCCGCCCAGGCCTGGGTCGGGCCGCACCACAGCGCGGTGATCACGGGCATCGCGCGCGCGGGCATCGACGCGCTGGTCGAGCTGGCCGGCGGCAAGACGCCGCGCGGCCGCACCGGCCTCCTCTGCGAGAACCCGCAGGTCCAGGACGCGGTGGGACGCGCCGACGCCATGCTGAACGCCGGACGCGTCTACCGGAGCGCGATGATCGCCGAGCTGTGGAACACGATCGCCGCCGGCCAGGAGACCACCCGCGAGCAGCGCGCGCGCTGCCGGCTCGCCGCGGTGTACGCCGCGGACAGCGCGCGCGGCGCGATGGACCTGATGTACCGGCACGGCGGGAGCACCTCGTTCGAGCGCGAGAGCCGTCTCGCCGAGTGCTGGCGCGATCTCCACGTCGTCGGCCAGACCGTCACGATCGCCCCCGAGTGGTACCCGATCGGGGGCCGCGTGTACCTCGGAATGGACCCCGGCCCGCGGCTCCGCTAGCTCGGCCGGGCTCAGGGGAGTCGACGACGACGCTGCGTACGACGGGAGGGCCCTAGGCAGTGCACCCAGGCCGAAGGAGGGCGTCATGGTGATGTTCATCATCTGGTATGTGATCGTGGGGTTCATCGTGGGGCTGATCGCGCGCGCGGTGCTGCCGGGGGCGGATCACATGGGGATGATCGCCACGACCGTCGTGGGCATCGTTGGCTCGGTCATCGGCGGGCTCATCGGAGGGGTGATCAGCCGGCCCGCGTCCGGCGCGAAGGTCCATCCCGCCGGGCTCCTGATGTCGGTCGTGGGCGCGGTCGTGCTCCTGTTCCTCCTGCGCATGCTCCGGTAGGGCCGCTTCTCGACGACGCGAGCCACTTCGCCTCCTGCGCCGCGGCCGGCCATCCCACGTGGCCGGCCGTCGCGCGCGGCGGCGGCGTCCCGCGGAAGCTCGTGTGTCTGGAGTCGTACTGGTGTCCGGTCGCGTTCAGGGATGCGGGCCCCAGGGCGCGGCGGTCAGGAGCTTGACCTCCTGGGACGCCAGCAGCGGCCGGAACTTCGTGGCGAAGCCTTCGATGAAGTCCCGGTTGGCATATACTGCGGCCCAGTGCGCGCGGCGATCCGCGTCGTCGTCGAACTTCCACAGATGGACGAGCTGATTGATGGTGCCGGTGTCGGCCTGGAAGTAGCCGATGAGCTTCCGATCCTGGCCGCCCTTCTGGAGCGCCGGGAAGCCCAGCTCGGTGTAGAGCTTCACGGCCTCGGCCATCTTGCCGACGTGGAGCGTGTAGGTCCGCATCTCATAGACGGTCATGGGGGGTCCTTTCGAGCTGTGACCTGGCTGTGATGGTCGTCGAGATTCGCGTGAGCACGCAGGGGCGCGATGTCGCCCGCGTGGCCAGGGCTGAAGCTGCTTGAGGTGGAAAATGTAACACGTGGGAAATGTGATAGGAGGGTGACATGAAAGGCGTCGTGTTCCTCGGAGACCGGAAGCTGGAGCTCAGGGAGTTCGCGGATCCGACCCCTGGCCCGAGAGACGTGATCCTCGAGATCAAGGCCTCGGGCATGTGCGGCAGCGACCTGCACAACTACCGCGCGCCGGCCCAGCCGGCGGGCGCGGTGACCGGCGGCATCCGGCGCCAGGCCGGCGTGATCGCGGGCCACGAGCCGTGCGGCGTGGTGGCCGCGGTGGGCGCCGGCGTCACCGAGAGGGAGGCCCGCGTCGGCGAGCGCGTGATGGACCACCACTACGACGGCTGCGGCAACTGCAAGCACTGTCGGGCCGGCTGGACCCAGATGTGCCTCGAGGGCACGGTGGTGTACGGCTCCGGCGGGCATGGTGGCCACGCCCGGTACATGAAGGTGCCGGTGTCCACGCTGGTGGCGCTGCCGGACGCGCTGTCCTTCGTCACCGGCGCGGCGATCTCGTGCGGCACCGGCACCGCGTGGGGCGCGCTCCGCCGGCTCAACCTGCAGGGCGGCGAGACGATCGCCATCTTCGGCCAGGGGCCGGTGGGGCTGTCGGCCACCCAGCTCGCCGTGGAGATGGGCGCGCGCGTCATCGCCCTCGACATCTCGCCGGAGCGGCGGAAGCTCGCGGGCGAGTTCGGCGCTCACCACGTGATCGACGCCGGCGAGGGGGACGTCGTGGCGGCGATCCGGGACCTGACCCACGGCGAAGGGGCGCACAAGACGCTCGACGCGTCCTCGGCGCCGGCCGCACGGGCCGCGGCCGTGCGGGCGGTGCGCTCGTGGGGCACCGCGTGCTTCGTCGGCGAGCGCGGCCAGGTGACGCTCGACGTGAGCCCGGACCTCCTGCGGCGCCAGGTGACGCTCGTCGGCTCCTGGACGTTCTCCAAGCAGGGTCAGGCCGAGTGCGCCGAGTTCGTCGCCGATCGGAAGGTGGACGTGGAGCGGCTCTTCACCCACCGCTGGACGCTCGATCAGGCCGAGGAGGCCTACAAGCTCTTCGACACGCAGACCACGGGCAAGGCGGTCATCCTGCCGTCCTGACGATCGTCGAGGGAGGCCGCGCGTCGGGCGGATCCCGCGCCACGACGAGCCGGTCACGGCAGCCCGCGCCAGCGGCGGACCCCGGAGAGGATCTGCGGGTCGTGCCAGTCCCACAGCCGCTCGGGATGCGCGTCAACGTCGCGCGGCGACCGACACCCGCTCGCTACCGGACCTCGCCGGCAGCGACCCAGAGGAGAGTGCCCGATGAGCTCGAGCCGTCGACCCGTTGCCGTCGTCGTGGGCGCAACGTCCAAGTGGCAAGCGGATGGCCGCAACACGCTGCTGGCCCACGGCAAGGCCGTGGACGACCGTGACCTGCCGGTCGGCGTGCGCTGGGGCGTCGGCGGCGCCATCGCGCAGAAGTTCGCGCAGGAGGGCTTCGCGGTGGTCCTGACGACCCGCAAGGCCGCCAACGCGGCCGCGCTGGACGAGGCGATCCGCGCGAAAGGCGGGACGAGCGTGGTCGTCGAGCTGGACCTCGTCTCGCCGGAGTCCATCGCGAAGGCCTTCGCCACGGTCCGAGAGAAGGTCGGGGACCCCGAGGTCCTCGTCTACAACGCGGGGTATCTCGAGGGGCGGGACCTGCCGCCCGACAAGGAGCTCCTCGAGCACGTCCCCGACGAGATCTTCGAGACGGCGCAGCACATCGCGAGCCGCGGCCCCTTCCTGGTGGCGAAGGAGGTCCTGCCCACGATGCGCCGGCGCGGATCGGGCTCGTTCCTCATCTCGAACAACCAGTTCTCGCTCCGGGGCCGCAAGCGCCTCACCGGGCAGTCGCTCTACTATCCGCGCGTGATGATGCGCACGCTCGCGCAGGTGCTCACGGAGGAGTATTCCGAGCACGGCGTGCACGTCGCCAACGTCATCATCGACGGCCTGATCGACTCGCCGGGGACCCGGGCCCTCCCGCGCGCCCAGCAGCACCCGGAGGCGGTGATGAACCCGGTAAAGATCGCCGAGGCGTTCTACTACCTCCATACGCAGGACCGGTCGTGCTGGACGCACGAGCTGCAGCTCACGCCCTACTCGACCAGGCCGAGCGTCTAGTTTAGTCGCCACGGGGCCCGGCGGGCGGCACATCGGCTGCGCAGATGATCGGCGTTGCCGTCCTCGTGCTGGTGGGACCCACCGACCAGGAGGTGGATCGGGCGGAGGACACGCTCGAGAGCCTGTGGGCGTACGAGCCCGCGGTGGGCTGGTGCGTCCTCGTCGACGACTCGGTGGACGATCGCCGGCTGAGCCGGCGTGTGCGTTGCCCGCCGACGGCGGAAGTGGTCAGCATCCCGAATCCGCGCCGCGGACGGGGCAACGGCCTCCTCGGGGGCACCTGTGCCGGCGTTCTGTCGGCGCTGTCCTGGATCCACGCGCACGCGGATCCGCAGTTCTGCCTCAGAAGAACGACCCCACGTTCAGCGAGGAAGAGATCCGCGCGTTCTTCTCGGCGCGCCGCGCGCGCAGATGACGCGCCGGCCCCGGGACCCGAGGACGGCCGCGGCCCGCCGGCCGCGAAGGCTAGGCGGGGAGCGCGGGCTCGGTGGCGTGCGCGGGGGCCTCCAACTCGTAGGTGTTCATGTTGTAGGCGAGCACCGCGTAGCAGGCGATCAGGTTGGTGAGCGTCATGACGCCGCGCTGGCCGAAACGAGCGGTGGCCGCGTCGAACGTGGGCCGGGTCACCTTGCGCGCCTGGAGCAGCTCGCGCGTGAAGTCCACAAGGATCCGCTCGTCGGCGTCGAGACCCGCGGGCGGACGCTTCTCGCGGATCGCGTCCACGACGTCGTCGCGCACGCCGGCCTGGCGGGCCGCGGCGGCGTGCGCGTACCAGATGAAGGCGCAGCCCATCTCCCGCGCCACCGAGATCATCACGAGCTCCTGGAGCCGCGGGGGCAGGCTCTCCTCGGCGCGGATGTAGGTGCGGAGCGCCTCGAGCCGTTGCGCCATCTCCGGCATGTGCAGGAGCAGCGAGTACGGCCCGACGTTCGGCCGGTTCGCCCGGCTGGCCATGAACGCGTCGTACGCGGCCTGTTCCCGGTCGGAGACCTGCTCACGAGTCGCGAGGGGTATGCGGGCCATGGAGCCTCCTTGACGGCCGTCCGCGGGCAAACGGCCTACATGCTGTCGAGGGCCTGCTTCATCTTGAGCGCGGCGTCGATGTGGTCGCGCGGCGAGGCGAGGCCCGAGTTCATCGTGTTCACGGAGAGGTGGGTCGCGCCGAGGTCGCGCCACTCGCGCGCCCGCTGCACCCATTCCGCGGGGCCGCCGATGGAGAGGGCGAAGCGTCCCTCGATGCCGACGGCGGACGGCGCGCGCCCGGCGGCCTGGATATAGCCGCGCAGCCGGTCCAGCGTCTGCCTGGCCTCGTCGCCGGGCTGAAACTGCGGGAACCACCCGTCGGCGACCTCGGCGAGGCGCTTGAGCACCGGCTCCACGGTGCCACCCATCCATACCGGGATCGGCCGCTGCACGGGCAGGGGGTTGATGCCGGCCCGGTCGATGTGGTGATACGCGCCGTCGAACGTGACGACGGGCTCGGTCCAGAGCTTGCGCATGACCGCGATCTGCTCGCTGACGCGCCGGCCGCGGGTGTGGAAGTCCTCGTTGAGGGCCTCGTACTCCACGTGGTTCCAGCCGATGCCCACGCCGAGTCGCAGGCGGCCGCGCGTGAGCACGTCGACGGCGGCGGCCTGCTTGGCGACCAGCGCGGTCTGCCGCTGCGGCAGGATGATGACGCCGGTGACCAGCTCGAGCCGCTCCGTCACCGCGCCGAGGAATCCGAACAGGACGAACGGTTCGTGGAAAGCGCTCTGGTCGGTGTAGGGGGGCCGCCGGCCCAGCTTCTCGAAGCGCTCGAGCTTGCCGCCGAGCACGTGGTCGAACACGAGCAGGTGCTGATAGCCCGCGCCCTCCACGGCCTGCGCGTAGTCTCGGATCACCGCGGGATCCGAGCCGATCTCCGTCTGCGGAAAGACCACGCCGATCTGCATGTGTCGTTCTCCTGTTCGTTGGAGGCTGTGCCGCACCGGCCCGCGAGCGAACGGTAGTGCGCCAGCCCCGCCCAGTCAAGCCGTCCGCCGCCGTCACCCGCAACGCGTCGGCGGGCGCTTGACAAGGCCGAACTCACCTCCCAGGATGCGCTCCGCAGCTCCGCCTGGGCGCCGGCGAGATCCACTTCAGCGAGACCTCACATCCCGCCCCCACCGCGTCCAGTCACTTCGCCATCGAGATCGACGACTGGGACGGCATGATGTCCCACCCCGGCGCGCTGGGCATTCCCCACGTCCGGACAGTCCGCGGCGAGCGTCGCCACCAACCTCGCCGGGACCGATCCGACCCAGGGACGCCGGGACTACAGCGGGGAGCACTACACCTATCTGCACGACCGGACGGGAACATGATCGAGCTGGTCCACCACCCCTGGGGCATGGAGGAACGCGCGCGGAAACAAGGTGACCATGCCGGTCGCCGACGGCCTCCGCTGGACCCTCCGTCGGGAATTTTTTCAGATTTGCCCCCGGTAGTAACGCACCGCCTTACAACCTATTGAAATCTCTGCGCTATGTCGGGTGGCATGATACCTGCGAAGGGGTTATCCCGTCAGTAATTATCCCGTCATTGGATGGCTAAACCCCGCCAGGGGGCTGGGAGGAGAGCAATGATCGGTCTGAGACGAGCGATGATCGGTGCACTGGTGGCGGCTGCGGGGCTGCTGGCGCAGCCAGCCCAAGCCGTGCAATTCACATGGTCCCAGCACGGAGGCTTCGAGTTCGGCAGCGGCACGCTCCGGGCCGGAGGCTTCTTCGGGGCCGACCTGCCGGCGGTGGCCGGCAACGGAGGGCTCGAGTACTTCGGGCCCCAGGGCGGGAACGCTCCCGCCAACACCTACCGCACGATCGGGTGGGGCTGCCCGCCCGACGGCAACGCCGATGGGAGCGTGGACGAGGCCACCTGCGCCGGCGGCGTGTCGGCGGAGGTGTTGGCCGCCAGCGACCCCGCGACGAACGCCGCGAGGAGCTCGCTGGTCGTGGACGTGTTCAACAGCGGCGAGAGCGGCGTGCTGGACTCCGAGACGGAAGTCTGGCGGGTGATCTCGAGGATCACCCACAACAACACCGTGCTCGACAACGAGGGCAACTTGCTCGCCACCGTGTCGATCGCCGCCAGACTCATCGTGGACGCGGTCCCGCCCGTCGACGACCCCGACACCATTCCCATCGGCTTCCTCGAGACGCTCAACGTCAGTGACTGCACCGAGACATCGGACCCGCTCGGCTCGCAGTGCGACGACGTGTTCACGTTCGCCGGCGACTTCAATGCGGTGCCGTTCTCGCACGGGGGCGAGGACTTCGCCCTCGAGTTCCGCCTGCGCCCCACCGCGGCGTGCTCGACGCCCGCGGGAAGCCAGGGCACCATCGCGATCTTCCAGTGCTTCGACAGTCCCGACCACCGCATCGCGATCGACCTCGCCAATTTCCAGGCGTGGGCGATGGAGGGCTTCGACAGCGCCTTTCAGGTCGAGATGCGAGTGGTCGGCACCCCGCGTACGGACGTCCCCATGCCCGCAGGAGTTGTGCTCATCGTGGCCGGAATCGCCGGCTGGGGGATTCGCGCCTGGCGCCGCCGCGGGATGGCGTGAGCGCCGGACCACGTCGCGCGTGATCGCTCCCGGCGGCAGTCGAACTTCTTGACCCTCGCATAGCACTGAGACACGGCCGGCGCCGTTCACGCGGCGCCGGCCGTGAGCGCTTCGCCGAGGCGGAGGGGTTCGGGGCGGGCAGGGAGCTGCCTTCGGCTTCAGCCGCGCCGGCTGGCCCGCAGCACCCGGCCCGGGAGCGCGCCGGTGTGCTGGTTCCCGCTGAACACGACTTGTCCGTTCACCACGACGTGATCCACGCCCTCGGCGCGCTGGATGCGGCGCTGGGTGCCCGACGGCCCGTCGTTGGTCGCCTCGTCCTCGCCCACCCCGATGCGCGCCAGGTCGAACACCATGAGGTCGGCGGCCATGCCCTCGTGGATGAGGCCGCGGTCGGAGAGGCCGAGGATGCGGGCGGGCTGGAATGTCATGCGACGGACGGCGTCCTCCAGCGTCATCAGCTCGCGCTCGCGGACCCACTGGCTCAGCACGTAGCTGGACTCGCCCGCCGTGCAGAAGTTCGTGTTGAGGTGCGCGCCGGCGTCGGACTGGGACGGCAGCGCGTGCCCGCGCTTGACCATGTCGGCCAGCGCAGCCTCCTCCTCGGCCGATCGCGTCCCGAGCTGGAACTCGGTGGCGAGGTCTTCCTCGAGCGCCAGGTCGAGCATCACGTCGGCCACGTGCCGGCCTGTCTGGTCGGCGATGTCCTTCAGCCCGCGGCCAAGGAGCGCGCGATTCTTATCGAGCTTCACGTGGTTGACCACGATCGAAGCCCAGGACACGTAGCGGCCGGGCACGCCGGGCCGGCGCCGCTGCCGCTGCGTCGCCGCCTCGCGGAGCGCGGCGCGCCGCTCCGGGGAGCGCAGCGCGGCCAGCTTCGCCTCATGAGGCAGGTCCATGACGGCGTCCCAGACGTCGAGGTTCTTGAAGAACGTGGTGTGCCGGAGGGTGAAGCGCGGGTTGAAGGGGGTCGCACGTAGCAGGTTGTAGAGCTCCAGGCCGTCCTGCGCGGCCGACTCGACGAAGTCGCGGGCGTGGGCGTCGAAGCCCAGGAAGAAGACGGGCCGGCCGCTCGCGCGCGCCACGTCGCGCAGGTGCTTCTGGTCGGCCTCGTCCGGCCGGGCCACCGACGGGGGCAGGATCTCGATGACGCCGCGGTTGTAGTCGCCGAGCGTCCGGGCCAGCGCCAGGCGCTCGGCGTCGTCGGCGAGTCGGCTCGGGACGGGCGCGCCCGTTGGGCCGGCGTGGGTCGGCGAGTTCGTGGTGCTCCATCCCCAGGCGCCGGCCTCCAGCGACTCGGCGAGCAGCCGCTGCATCGCGGCGATCTCGCCGGCGGTGGCCGCCCGGTCCCACGACGCCTCGCCCATGGCGCCGAGGCGCAGCGGGTTGTGCCCGACGAGCGGCACCAGGTTGAGCCCGAGCCCCTGGTCGATGGCGTCCAGGTAGTCCCCGAAGTTCTCCCACGTCCACGGGATCACCGCGGCGAGGGACGCCACCGGCAGGTCCTCCACGCAGCAGAACGTGGCCAGCATCCCCTCGCGGTGCTCGGGCTTCAGCGGGGCAAGGGTCAACCCGCAGTTGCCCATCAGGACGGTGGTGACGCCGTGCCAGATGGACGACGTGCAGAGCTTGTCCCAGAACGGCTGCGCGTCGTAGTGCGTGTGGGTGTCGATCATGCCGGGGGCCACGAAGCGCCCCTCCGCGTCGATCGTCGTGGCCGCCGCGCCGCGGATGCGTCCCACCTCCACGATGCGGCCGTCCCGGATCGCGACGTCCGCGCGATACCTCGGGAAGCCGGTCCCGTCGACGACCATGCCGTTCGTGATGACCAGGTCGAAGGCCATGCGCTGTCTCCTCACATGCGCGCGACGCGCGCGTCCGCGAGAACGAGGGAGAGGGGATCCGCTGCCGAGGATAGGCCGGAACGGGGTCGCCGGACAAGACGCCACCGCGCGGTCTCGGGCTGTGAGAGCTGCAGGTCGAGGATCACGCGGAGAGTGCCTGATCGCACGGCAGCTCGACATGAAGCGTCAGGCCCCTGGCGTCGTTCCGCGTGGCCCAGATGCGCCCGTCATGCGCCTCCACGATCGAGCGACTGATGGCCAGCCCCATCCCCAGCCCCTGCGGCTTCGTGCTGACGAAAGGCTCGAAGAGGCTCTCCAGCTCCGAGGGCTCGACCCCGACCCCGCTGTCACGGATCGCGAGGGCGATGCGCCCCGCCACCGTCTGCTTGGTGTCGATCCGGATCTCGCGCGTGCCGTCCGCGGCGAGGGCAATGGCCTCCGTCGCGTTGACGACGAGGTTCAGGACGACCTGTCGGAGTTGAACGGGATCTCCGGAAACGGGCGGCAGCGCCTCTCCGCGTGTGAAGCGCACGGCGATGCTCTTTCCCTGGATGTCGCCCCGGAGCAGGGCCAGCACGTCGTCGACCAGCGCATTGATGTCCACCGCGGCGCGCGCCGCCTGTTCCTTGCGGAACAGGGCGCGCAGCCGGTGTATCGTCTGCGAGGCGCGCTTGGCATCATCGGCGATGTCGATGAGCGCGTCCTCGAGCTCGCGTGGCTTCGCGGGCTCGATGGCCAGGAGTCGCCGCGCCGCGTCGGCATTCGCCACGATGCCCGCCAAGGGCTGATTGATCTCGTGGGCGATCGACACGGTCAGCTCGCCCAGCGTCGCAACGCGCAGCGCATGCGCGAGCTCGTCACGCTGGCGCTGCACCTCCTCCTCGGCCTGCCGCTGACGCTCCTCGCTCTCCCGCGCGGCGCTCTCGGCTCGGTGGCGCGCCAGGACGTTCGCGAAGACGTCCGCGAGCAGCCGCAGCCGAGCCATGAGCTCGTCGGGCCACTCCCGCTCTCCGCGTAACCGGCTGAATGCGAGCGCTCCCACGACGGCCCCGTTCACGACGAGAGGCACAGCGGCCACCGAGCGGACGCCGAGCTCGGCGAGGCTCCGGCGGTCGCGCGCGGCCTCCTCCGGGAGCTCGTCGAGGCGCGAGATCCTGACCGGGTCGCCATGGGACAAGCGCCTCCCCATCCACGGCCAGCCGTGAGCGTCGAGGGGTATCGTGACGGGCATGAAGCCGGCGCGCGTCCACGAGTGCGTGACGCGCAAGGTATCCGTCCCCTTGGTCCGCTCGCCCAGCGTCGCCCGATCGAGGTCCAGCGCCTCGACGACTCGCTGCAGCATGCGCTGGATCCGCTCGTCGACCGAGGTCGAGGGCACGGTGAGAAACTCCGCGGACACCTCGGACATCAGCGTCTCGAACTGGAGACGCTGGGCGAGGATGCCCTGCGCGTGCTGGCGCTGAGCGCGGGCCACGAGCAGGCCGACGATGAGGGCGCTCTGCAGCACGAGCAGGCCCGCGCCGACCGCGATGTGCCACTTGTACCGGTCCCAGAGCGACGGGGGCCGAAAGTGGATCACGCTGCCCGCGGGAAGCCGTGTCTCGGGGAGCCCCCAGCGCTGGAGCTGACGCCAATCGAAGAGGTCCCGGTAGGCTGCGGACTCAACCACGGGAATGCGCGCGGGAGGGTCGCCTCGGAGGATCCGCAGCCCGAGCTTCGCGGCGTGCTGGCCGTGCGCGTCGATGCTGTAGACATGGCCACCGACCGCTCCGGCTCCCACGTACTGATCCACCGACACGTAGACGGGAGCGTTGGCGAGGCCGGTGATCGCCGCGAGAGCCTGGTGGGGGATGAACGCGCGTCCCGCGCCGTCGGCGAAGATCGTCAGGTAGAGGACGACGCTGTGGGGCGGGAGGGTCGACAGCGTCTTCAGCAGCTCACCCATGGGCAGCGCGGTGAGATAGGTGATGGCGACGCGGTGCTCGAAGCGGGCAAGGTCGCGGCGTGCGATGGCCTGCAGCTGGCGGTCGAAGGTCGAGGTGCCGCCCACGACGAAGAGGGTGCGAGTGTCCGGCTGAAGCCCGAGCGCGGCCTCGACCGTCGGCGCGAACGTGCGCTTGAGCACCACCCCGGTGACGTTCTTGCCGAGCGTCCTCCCGCCGAGGTCGGATGGGTCGACTCCGCAGAAGACGATGGGGACCCCCGGAAACAACCCGGGCCCGTGCCGCAGCAGGAAGTCGAGGGAAGGCCCCATGACCGCCACGATGAGGTCCAGGCGGGTGCCGGCATATTTCCGCCGGAAGGAGTCACGCAGCACCGCATCGTGCCCCGGGTCCGTGAACTGCGAGAGGCTCAGCGACTCGCTGTAGAACTCGACGTCGGTCTTGAGCTCCGACCGGAAGGTCTCGCGCAGGCTGCGATTGATCATGCCCAGGCCCGGGAAGTCCTTGTCCTCGTCGAACACGAGGAGCACATTCTTGCGGGTGTCGGCCGATGACAGGCCTGGCAGCAGCAGCAGAGTCAGGAGCGCGAGCGTGAGAGCTCGGACGGTCAGGGCACACCTCCCCAGCGCAGTCGCTGAAGCACGCCCACCGTAGGGGGCGGCCGGTCCAGTGTCAAGCGGGCGCAGGGCGCCGGCCTGGGGGCGTCGGGCACCGGTCCCACCCTTCGATGGGGTGCGCGAGGCGAGAGGAGGACGAGGGACGGGGACCGAGGGGGCCGCGGCGACTATACTACTGGCGCTTCTACACCCGACCGCCAGGAGGAGACCGTGGCCAAGATCATCACGCCGCCTCAGCCGGCCCCCGTCATGGAGATCGCGCGCGAGCTGCTGCCCCCGGGCATGGAGCTCGTCGTGGCCGACCCGAGCAAGCCGGAGTTCTACGATGCCGTCGGCGACGCCGACTACTACCTGGGCTCGCCCCGCCAGGGCATCGGCAACGAGTTCTTCCGCGCCGCGCCCCGGCTCAAGCTGGTGCAGCTGACGAGCGCGGGCTACGACCGCGTGGACGTCGAGGCGGCCCGCAAGGCGGGGGTGCCGGTGGCCAACAACGGCGGCGCCAACTCCGTGGCGGTGGCCGAGCACGCCGTCATGCTGATGCTCGCCGTGCTCAAGCGGCTCGTCCGCAACCACATCGACGTCGTGGCGGGCAAGTGGCGCACCGCGGAGTTCGCGGCCACGCGCCTGTACGAGGTCGAGGGCAAGCGCCTGGGGATCGTCGGCCTCGGCAACATCGGCAAGAAGGTGGCCCGCCGCGTCCAGGGCTTCGACATGGACGTGCGCTACTACAACGTCCTCCGCCTGACCGAGGACCAGGAGGACGCCCTGGGCGTGCGCTACGCCCTCTTCGCGGAGCTGCTCCGCACGTCGGACATCGTCACGCTGCACGTGCCCCTCAACGACGTGACGCGCAAGATGATGTCGACGAAGCAGTTCGCGATGATGAAGCCCACCGCGATCCTCATCAACACCTGCCGCGGGCCGGTGGTGGACGAGGATGCCCTCCATCACGCGCTCACGTCGAAGACGATCGCCGCGGCGGGCCTCAACGTCATGGTCGAGGAGCCGCCCAAGCCGAGCCACCCGCTCTTCTCGCTCCCGAACGTGACCCTCACGCCCCACAGCGCGGGACCCACGTGGGACAACTGGACGAAGGCGTACCGGAACGGCTTCGACAACATCCAGCGCGTCGAGGACGGCGGGGCACCGCTCTGGGTGGTCCCCGAGCTGCGCAGCCTGCTCGCCTGATGAGCCCCGCGCATCAAGACGAATGCCGAGCGGTGGGACTGTAGAGGCCCGTGGCGGTTACCGCATTCTGCGAGGGTCATTAGCAGGCTGCTGCCGGCTTCGCGTACAATCGCGGGCGCGTGGACCTTCCGGACGGGAAGGTCGCGCGGCGGCGCGAATCGGCTGATCACGGGCGCGGTCCGTCCCCCGCGTGCGACGGGCTGACGCGAAGGAGGATCTCATGGCAATCCAGACGCAGGAGCAGCGGGTACGGCCGACCACGGGCACCCACGTGGTGCGCGTCCAGCACGAGGGCCTCGTTACCGCCGACGCCGAGCGGTCGAAGGACTTCTACTGCCGCGTGTTCGGCTGGCAGGTGCTGGACCGCCCGGCGTTCAAGGTCGGGGGGTACTGGATCGGGACGCCGGGCATCTTCCCGCAGATCCACATCATCCAGTCCGACCAGGTGCCGCCGGGGCCGGGCGCGCCGATCCTCCCGATCGTCCGGCACACCGCCTTCGAGGTGGCCGACTACGCCGCGATGAAGGCCACGCTCGAGCGGGAAGGCATCCCATACGTCGAGAACACCCAGCCCGGCGGACGCGTGCAGATGCTCTGCAACGATCCCGACGGCAACACGCTGGAGTTCCAGCCCGCCACCGTCTGATCCCGGACTCGACGCCCATGTCCTTCCTCGAGTCGCGGAGCCACTCCGCGCGCGAGGGCTTCGGCAAGCCCGTGCTGCGCAAGGAGGACGGGCGCCTCCTCACGGGCGGGGGCGCGTACAGCGACGACCTCAACGTGCCCGGCCAGGCCTACGCGTGCTTCGTGCGGTCGCCGCACGCGCACGCGCGCATCGGGCGCATCGACACCGCCGCCGCCCTCGCCGTTGTCGGCGTGATCGCGGTCCTGACCGGGCGGGACGCCGTCGCGGACGGCATGAAGCCGGTCACGCACAGCCCGATGCCCGGCAATCCCTACGAAGAGATCGTCCGCGACCGCGACGTGGCCTTCGTCCCGCCTCACCCGCCGATGCCCGCGGATCGCGTGCGCTTCGCCGGTGGCGTGGTCGCCATGGTGGTGGCGGAAACGCCGGCGGCGGCGCGTGACGGCGCCGAGCGCGTCGACGTGGACTGGACACCGCTTCCCGCGGTGACGGGAAGCCTCGCCGCGGCGGGCGCGGAGGCGCCGGTGCTCTACGACGAGAGCGCGTCGAACGTGTGCGTGGACGTCGAGGCGGGCGACCGCGAGGCCGTCGACCGCGCGTTCGCCCGCGCCGCTCACGTGGTGCGCCTGGACACGTGGGTCCAGCGCGTCACCGGCGTGCCGATGGAGCCGCGCGCCGCGGTGGGGGAGTGGGACGGCCAGAGCCAGCGCTACACCGTGCACGCCGGCGCGGGCGGGCTCGGCCGGACGCGCACGGGCGTCGCCGGCGCCCTCGGTGTGGCCGAGAGCGAGGTGCGGGTCACCGCGGGCGACGTGGGCGGCAACTTCGGCACGCGCAACAGCTGCTACCCGGAGTTCGTGCTAGTCGCGTGGGCGGCCCGGCGCCTCGGCCGGCCCGTGAAGTGGACGGCCGACCGCAACGAGGCGTTTCTCGCCGACTACCAGGGCCGGGACCTCGCCGTTCAGGCCGAGCTGGCGCTGGACGCCGCGGGCAACTTCCTGGGCCTGCGCGGCGCGAACACCAGCAACGTCGGCGCGCACGCCGTCTCCTTCCACCCGCTGAACAAGGGCATGGCCCTCACGGGCACCGTGTATCGCATCCCGGCGGTGGCGGTGCGCGGCCGCGCCGTGGCCACCAACACCTCGCCGACCACGCCGTACCGGAGCGCGGGACGACCCGAGGTCATGTTCGTGATGGAGCGGCTGATCGACCTGGCCGCGCGGCGACACGGCTTCGACCGGCTCGAGGTCCGACGCCGGAACCTGGTGCCGGCGAGCGCGATGCCGTACCGGAACGCGATGGGCACGGTCTACGACAGCGGCGACTACGTGGCCGCGCTGGACCGGGCCGCGGAGCTGGCCGACTGGTCCGGCTTCGAGGCGCGCCGCGCCGAGGCGCGCCGGCGGGGCGCGCGCCGCGGCATCGGCGTGGCCAGCTACATCGAGCTGAACACCGGTTTTCCGCGGGAGCGCGCGCACCTCACGGTGCGCCCGGAGGGCCGGGTGGACCTCGTCCTGGGCACGCTCTCGTCCGGGCAGGGACATGCCACGAGCTTCGGCCAGCTCGTCGTGGAGTGGCTCGGCGTGGACCTCGCGCAGGTGAACCTCGTCACCGGCGACACCGACGTCACGGTGGTGGGCGGCGGCGCGCACTCGGCGCGGGCCCTCCGGCTCGCCGCGGTCGTGATGGCCAAGGCCTCGGACCAGATCGTGGACAAGGGCCGCCGGATCGCCGCGTGGCTCCTCGAGGCGGCGCCCGGCGACGTCGAGTTCGCGGCCCGCCGGTTCACGGTGAAGGGCACCGACCGGGGCGTGGACCTCTTCGAGGCCGCGGCGGCGGCGCTGCGGGCCGACGCGCCCCCGGACTGCCGCGGCCCGCTCGACGGCACCAGCGACGAGACCATGCCGCAGCCGTCGTTCCCCTACGGCGCCGCGGTGTGCGAGGTCGAGGTCGACCCCGAGACCGGACACGTGGAGGTGGCGCGCTACACCACCGTGGACGATTGCGGCCGCGCCGTGAACCCCATGATCCTGCACGGCCAGACGCACGGCGGCATCGCGCAGGGCGTGGGCCAGGCCCTCTGGGAGTCGTGCGCGTACGACGCGGCCACCGGCCAGCTCCTGTCGTCCACGATGATGGACTACACGATGCCGCGCGCCGACATGCTGCCGATGTTCACGACGGAGATCAGCGAGGTCCCCTCGACCGCGCACCCCCTCGGGCTGCGCGGGGGCGGGGAGGGCGGCACGACGCCGGCGCTCGGCGCGGTGGTGAACGCCGTGGTTGACGCGCTGGCCGACCTCGGCGTGGAGCACATCGAGATGCCCGTCACCGCCGAGCGCGTGTGGCAGGCGATCCAGGACGCCCGGCGACGGTCGGGCTCGTGAGCCTCGCGCATCAGACAATGCCGAGCGGTGGGACTATAGGGGCCCGTGGCGTTACCGTATTCTGCGAGGGTCACTAGAGCCCGGACGACCGGGCAGCGACGGAGGACGCGAGATGCCGGGAAAGGTCCGCCGCATCGTGACCGGCGTGAACGAGCGCGGGCGCTCGTACATCGTCTCCGACCGCGCGTTTCCCGCCGGCGACGTCGCCCCCGGCCAGGCGGTGCGCGTCGGCCTCTGGGCCACGGGGGCGGCGCCGGCCTCGAACGAGGGCACGGACGACCCCGTGCCGGACGGGGTGATCCTGAAGACGCCGCCGGCGGCGCGGGGCGGCAGCGTGATCCGGATCACCGACATCGCCCCCGACAGCCAGCGGGCGTACGACGCCGACGAGCTGCGCCGGCGCGGCTGCAAGACGACGCCCGACCGCTCGGCGCGCCACCCCGGCTTCCACGCCACCGACACCGTGGACTACGCGATCTGCCTGGAGGGAGAGGTGTGGGCGGTGCTGGACGAGGCCGAGACGCTCATGCGTCCGGGCGACGTGCTGATCCAGCGCGGCACCCATCACGCGTGGTCGAATCGCACCGATCGCGTCGCCCGGATGGCTCTTCATCCTGATCGACGCCGAGCCGCTCCCCAACCACTGAAGGAGGCCCCGCCGTTGTCCATTCCGCTCGGGATGTCGCTGCCCCACCGATCGCCCGACGCCATCGACCCCGACGAGGTGCGCCGCGTGGCGGAACGCTCCGAGGCGCTCGGGTTCAAGGACCTCTGGGTGACCGAGAACACGCTCGATCACGTGACCAGCTTCGACCCGGCGGTGATCCTGACCTACGCCGCGGCGGTGACCACGTCGATCCGCCTGGGCGTCTCCGTGGTGGTCCTGCCCGTCCGCCATCCGATCCACGTGGCCCACCAGGTCGCCACGCTCGACTACGTGAGCCGCGGCCGGGCCATCCTCGGCGTGGGCATCGGGCGGCCCGACCACTACGCCCACTTCCAGGTGTCGCCCGAGCACCGGGTGCGCGCCTTGCGCGAGGGCGTCGAGCTGATCAAGGCGTTCTGGACCTCGCCCGCGGTGAAGTACCAGGGACGCGTCTACCGGATCGACGACGGCGCCATGGCCCTCCGGCCCGTCCAGAAGCCCCGCCCGCCCATCTGGCTCGGCGGCGGGCATCCCGACGCCGTCCGGCGCGCCGTGGCCATCGCGGACGGCTGGATGGGCGCGGGAGGATCGACCCGGGCCTCGTTCGCGGCGAGCGTGCCCCTCCTGCGCGAGGAGCTCGAGAAGGCGAGACGTGATCCCGCGGGATTTCCCATCTCCAAGCGCGTGTTCCTCTCCGTCCACGAGCGCGCGGACGTGGCCCGAGCGGAGCTCCACCGCTGGTTCACCACGGTGTACAGGAACCCCGACGGCGCCGACACCGCCGGCGTCCACGGCACGCCCGAGCAGGTGCGCGAGCGGCTCCAGGACCTGATCGCGCTCGGCGCCAACCATCTGCTCCTGAACCCGGTCAGCCGCTACGCCGAGCACGTCGAAGCCCTGGCCGCCGTGATGCGCCCGTCCTGACCGAACCCGACAAGGGGAGGCACAGCATGTCATTCGCGCTCAATCACGTGCACCTGAAGACGCGCGACCCGAAGCAGACGGCCCAGTTCTACGTGGACAACTTCGGCGCGACCCTGGTCGGCGAGATCGGCACCCGCGGCTGGCGCGTGAACCTGCACGGGCTCACGCTGAACATCACGACGATCATCGACTCCCAGCGGCGCGAGCAGCACTACGGGGTGGAGCACCTCGCGCTCGACACGGACGACTACACGGGGACGCTGGCTCGCCTCCGGGCCAACGGCGTGCGCGTCCTCGAGGAGATGCCGCCGGTCAACGGCCGTCGCGTGTGCTTCCTCGAGGCGCCCGACGGCGCCCAGGTCGAGGTGATCGAGAAGGTCTAGCGACGCGCGCGTTGCCTCTGGCGGTCAGGCGCGCTCGGGCGGGGCGGCGGGGAGGCACTCAGGGGTCGTCGGGACCACGCCGCACGCGTGCGCTGCCCCGCTGGGACTGGGCTCCATCCGGGCGCGCGGGGTCCGATGACCGTTGGAGGGGAAGGGCCGCCGCGACCCCTGGTGCCTCCCCACCGCCCACCCGGCGACCGGCTGATGCCGCCGGCGCGGCTAACCAGCGTACCCAAGTCAGCGCGACACCCGGGTCAGGTCTTGAATTGCGACATCGCCTTCCGGGCGGCGCGAAGTGATCGGCCGATGCCCCGGCGAGGTGCTGCATTTCAAGACCTGACCCGGATGTTGCCGGAGGAGACTCGCGGCCGTGCCCGTCGACGGATCGTCGGAGCAAGACGCTCCTCAGTGGATCGTGGTGGCACGTGAGCGACATCAGCGGGTTGCCGGGTGGGCGGTGGGGAGGCACCAGGGGTCGAGGGGCCCTTCCCCTCCAACGGTCATCGGACCCCGCGCGCCCGGATGGAGCCCAGTTCCAGCGGGGCAGCGCACGCGTGCGGCGTGGCCCCGCGGCCCCTGGTGCCTCCCCGCCGCCCTGCCCGAGCGCGCCTGATGACGGTCGTCGGGAAGGGGGGCCGCGCTTACGCAGGCGCGGCGATGCCGGGTGGCGGGGCGGCGGCGCTGGTTACCGGGAGGCCGTCGCAGTAGGTGATCGTGTTGCCGCGCACGGCGGGCACTCTGGGGCCGGGCGTGATGATGCCGGTGAGGTTGAGGGGATCGACGGCGGCGATCTTCACGATCTCGCCGGTGCGGTCGCGGCGGCGGGTCGCGCGGAGGGCCTCGACGGCGTCGGGCAGGGCGTACTGCTCGCCCACGAAGCCCGTGACGAAGCGGCCGCCGCGCGCGGTGCCGCGGGCTTCCATGCGGCGGAGCGCCCAGAGGATCTCCCGCCACGGCAGGACGAGGCCTTCGCGGACCGCGAGGTCGCGGAACACGACGCCGTAGCGCGCCAGGAGCTGCTCGGCCACCGCCTCGGCCAGGGTCTCGAGGTCCGCGCTGTCGTCCTCGACCGGCGCGGGCGCGTGCAGCAGCGACCAGCGGCCCTCCCGGCCGAGCGCGAGGTCGCGGGCCCGCTGGCGGAGGCGGCGGCCGCGCGCGAGCGCGGCGCGCTTGGCCCAGCGCTCCCGCGCGGTCAGGAGCGCGCGGACGCTCCCGAAGCCGTCGGCGGTGACGAGGCCGCGCGAGACCAGGTCCCAGAGCCCTTCCTCGACCTCCACGCGGAGCCGGCCGGTGATCGCCACGAGGTCGTCGTAGAAGAGCGCGCCACGCGCCCGCAGGGCCTCGAGCACGTCGCGCGCCGCGCCCTCGCCGGGCAGCAGCGGAGCCGATGCGCCGCGCGACGCGCGGAGCCACCAGCCCAGGTTGTCCCGAAGCGTGAAGGCGAGCGGCGTCGCCCGTGACGGCACGGCGCCGCCCCGGCCGGCAGGCTCCGCGGGAGGCGGGGCGTCCCCGGTCGCGGGGCGCGTGGTCAGGCGGCCCCACGCGACCGCGCCGGACAGGCACGCGTCGTCGAGCCACTCGGGACGATACGCGCCGACCCGCGCGGGGAGCACGGACTCCTCCCAGGAGCCGGCGGCCACCTCGACGCCCTGGAGCTGCTCGATCACCGCGAGCACGCCGCGCCGCCCTTCCACCTGCGTGTCCGGCGCCACGTGCTGCCAGCGCAGCAGGAAGCGCATGAAGTCCTGCGCGGTGACGGGCTCGATCTCGCGGCGGAGGCGGTCGGTGGTGTACCGGTGGATCCGGGCGAGGAGGCGCCGCTCGCAGTACTCGACGGCGTCGTCCCCGCGGGCCGGATCGAAGCGCCCCCGCAAGGCGAACCCTTCCATCTCGAGCCGCGCGAGGGCCGCGTCCATCGACGACGCCGGCAGGCCGGTGAACCCGGCCAGCTCGGCGGCGGTCGACGGGCCCACGGTGGCGAGATGGCCGCGCGCCACCGCCACCGCGGCGGCCTCGGGGCCGACCGGGCCGCGGGTGCGGAGGGTCTCGGGAAGCGTCACGTCGGGATCGACGGGCGCGCCGGGCAGGAGCGCGTCCACCAGGTGCCGGCGCTCGGTGGCGAGCCAGAGCGGGCCGTCCGGACCCTCGACCCGCGCCGCGCGCCCGTGGCGGACCAGCTCGTCGAACCACGCCGACCACTCCGCGCCCGGCCGCATCAGCACCAGTCCCAGGAGCGTGTCGTGCAGCTCCTCGGCGTCGCGGGGGCCGGGGCGCGCCTCGTCGCGCACGCGGAGCGATGGCGTCGGGATCGAGCCGGCCCAGCTCGCGGACACTGTCGGGGAGGCCACGGCGCAGCGCGACCGCGCGCGTGCGGCGCTCCTCGAGCGGCGCGTCGTCCAGGTACGTGTAGGGCCGCCCGTTCAGGATCTCGTGGGACATCGGCGAGGGCTCGGCGGAGTCCACGAAGTGCGGCCGCACCGCGCCGGTCTCGATGCGCTCGAGGAGCGCCACGAGCCCGTCCACGTCGGTGGCCTCGTGCAGGCAGTCGTGCATGGTCTGCCGGACCATCGGATGCTCGGGAATGTCGATGGGCCCGGCGCCTGCGTTCTCCTGGCAGGCGGCGAGCGCGGGGAAGACGGCGGCGAGCAGGTCGTCGGCCTCCATGCGCTGGATCGGCGGCGGGTTGCGCCGGCCGCCGCGCTGGCGCAGCACCACGAGGGCGCGGCCCAGGTTCCACCGCCACCGCACCTGGAACATGGGCGACAGCAGGAGCGCCTGGGCGAGCGTGTCCTCCGCGGTGGCCGACGTGAGGAAGCGCGGCAGCTCCTCGAGCGGGAGGGACTGGCCGGTCCCGAGCGAGATGACCACCGCGTCGTCGCTCGCCGCCGCCTGCAGCTCGAAGTCGAAGCGGCGGCAGAAGCGCTTCCGGAGGGCGAGGCCGAGGGCCCGGTTGATCCGGCCGCCGAGCGGCGAGTGGATCACGAGCTGCATCCCGCCCGCCTCGTCGAAGAACCGCTCGAAGACGAGGTCCTTCTGGGTGGGGATGACGCCCAGCGACTGCTGCGCGGCGGCGAGGTAGCCGACGATCTCGGTGGCGGCCACCGCGCTCACGCCGCACTCCGCCTGGACCCAGGCCTGCGCGGCCGCGCGGTCTCCAGCGCGAAGCAGGCGGTCCAGGTGGTCGCGGAGGTCGGAGACTTCCCCCGAGAGCTCGGCGGTCCGTGCCGGCGCTTCGCCCAGCCAGAACGGCACCGAGGGCGGGGCGCCCTGCGCGTCCACCACGCGGACGATCCCTGCCTCCACCCGGCGGATGCGCCACGACGTGCTGCCGAGGAGGAACGTGTCGCCGGCCATGCTCTCGATGGCCCAGTCCTCGTTCACCGTGCCCACGACGGTGTCGTCGGGGTCGGCCACGACCTTGTAGTCCGCCGTCTCGGGGATGGCGCCGCCCGAGGTCAGGGCGGGGAGGCGCGCGGCCCGGCGCGCGCGCAGGACGCCGTTGACGCGGTCGTGGTGAAGCCAGGCGCCCCGCGTGCCGCGGCCCGTCTGGATGCCGTCGGACAGCATGTCCACGACCTCGTCGAAGTCGGCCCGGGCCAGCTCCGCGTACGGCGCGGCGCGGGTGACCAGGGCGTAGAGGTCGTCAACCCGCCATGGCTCCGCCACCGTCGCGGCCACGATCTGCTGAGCCAGGATGTCCAGCGGCGCCACGGGCGGCAGGACGCGGTCGAGGCGCCCCGCACGCACCCCGCGGAGCAGCGCCGCGCTCTCCACCAGCTCGTCGCGCGTGGTCGGGTAGAGCCGGCCCTTCGGCGTGGCCCCGCGCGCGTGCCCCGAGCGTCCCACGCGCTGGAGGAACGTGGCGAGGCTCCGCGGCGAGCCGATCTGGCAGGCCAGCTCAACGGGACCGATGTCGATGCCCAGCTCGAGCGACGCGGTCGCGACCAGGACCTTCAGGTCGCCCGCGCGCAGCCGCGACTCGAGGGTGAGCCGCCGGCCCTTCGAGAGGCTCCCGTGGTGCGCCGCGACCTTGTCCTCGCCCACGCGCTCGGCGAGGAGGTGGGCGAGCCGCTCGGCGAGCCGGCGCGTGTTCACGAAGACCAGCGTGGTGCGATGCTGGGCCACGTGCCCGGCGATGCCGTCGAGGATCTCCCCCCACTGCTCGTGGGAGGCCACGGCCTCGAGCGGGGTCTGCGGCAGCTCGATCGCGAGGTCGAGCGCGCGCCGGTGTCCGAGGTCCACGATGCGGCACGCCGGACGGCCCTCGGCGTCCGTTCGCCCGGGGCCCGCGCCCACGAGCAGGCGGGCGATGGTCTCGATGGGGCGCTGGGTCGCGGACAGGCCGATCCGCTGCGCGCGCCCCCCGCAGAGCGCGTCGAGGCGCTCGAGGGTCAGGGCCAGGTGGGATCCGCGCTTGTCGCGCGCGACGGCGTGGATCTCGTCGACGATGACCGCGCGCACGCGGCGGAGGCGCTCGCGGCTCCGGCCCGCCGTCACCAGGAGGTACAGCGACTCCGGGGTGGTCACCACCAGGTGCGGGGGGCGCTTGATCATGGCGGCCCGCGCGGACGAGGGCGTGTCGCCGGTACGCAGGAGGACCCGCAGCTCCGGCACGTCGAGGCCCAGCTCGCGCGCGGTGGCCCGGATCTCGGATAGCGGCGCCCGCAGGTTCTGCTCGATGTCGGCGGCGAGGGCCTTGAGCGGCGAGACGTAGACGACCTCGGGCCCCTCGTCGTCGTCCGGGGACGGGGGACGCCGCATCAGCCGGTCGATGGCCACGAGGAACGCGGCGAGCGTCTTGCCGGAGCCCGTCGGCGCGGCGATCAGGGTGTCGTCGCCGGCGGCGATGGCGGGCCAGCCCGCCTCCTGGGGCTCGGTCGGGCCCAGGGGGAATCGCCGTTCGAACCAGGCGCGGACGGCGGGATGGAACGATGCCAGCGCGGACATGCGCGTGAAGTGTACCAGAGCCCTCGCGGGCCCACCGCCGGCCGCGGCGCACCAGGGTCAGGTCTTGAAATACGACAGATGCTGCAATTCAAGACCTGAATGTGCGGGCGTGACCGTGAAGGCGCGGGTGGATGGGGCCGGGCAGAACGCGGTAGCAATGCCGGGGGACATGGAGTAAGACAGGGGCCCAGATGAACCGTCGCGCGCTCGGACGCCTCGCCTTGAACGCCGCCGCCGCGGCATCGCTCGGCCTGATCCTGCTGCCGCTGGTGTTCGTGGTGTGGCTCGCCTTCTTCCGTCAGGCGATCCCGTCTTTTCCGCCCCAGGGCTACAGCTTCAAGTGGTTCCTCGCGATCTCGGAGAGCCCGCGCTTCGTGGACGGGTTCTGGCTGAGCCTGAAGATCGCGGTGACGGCCATGCTCATCGGCCTGGGCGGGGGCGTGCCGGCGGCGCTGTGCCTGGCGCGCTACCGGTTCCGCGGGCGGGAGCCGCTCGGGAACCTGCTCCTGCTGCCGCTCATGGTGCCCGGCATCGTGCTCGGCACCTCGCTCTACGTCTTCCACGTGGAGGCCACGATCGCCACGGGGCTCCCGATCCTGGGCTCGATCGCCGCGCTCATGGCCGGCCACGTCCTCATCGTGATCCCGTGGACGGTGCGGCTGGTCAGCGCGAGCCTCGCCGGGCTCGACCGGAGCATCGAGGAGGCGGCGCAGAGCCTCGGCGCGCGGCCGCTGACCACGTTCCTCCGCGTCACGCTGCCGAGCCATCCGGCCCGGCATCGTGGCCGCGGCGCTCTTCGGCTTCGTGGTGTCGTTCGGCAACCTCGAGATGTCGATGTTCCTGGTGGGGCCCGGCCGCACCACCCTGCCGATCACGATCCTCCAGTACCTCGAGTACCGCATCGATCCCACGATCGCCGCGGTGTCGGTGCTCCAGATCCTGCTGATCGGCGGCGCCATGGCCGTGACCGACCGCTTCGTGAAGCTCTCGCGGGTGGTGTGAGGTGGCCCGCCTCGAGGTCGCCGGCCTGTCGAAGCACTTCGGCGCCACCGTGGCGGTGAGCGACGTCTCGCTCGACGTGCGCGACGGCGAGTTCGTCGTGCTCCTCGGGCCCAGCGGCTGCGGCAAGACCACCACGCTCCGCATGGTCGCGGGGTTCATCGCGCCCACCGCGGGCCGCGTGCGCCTGGGCGGGGTGGACGTGACCGCGCTGCCGCCGTGGAAGCGGAACGCCGGCATGGTGTTCCAGAGCTACGCGCTCTTCCCGCACCTGACCGTGGCCGAGAACGTGGCCTTCGGCCTCGAGATGCGCAAGGTGGCGCGCGCGGAGGCGGGGGATCGCGTGGCGGAGGCGCTCCGGCTCGTCCGGCTCGAGGGGCTGGCCGCGCGCCTGCCGCGCCAGCTCTCGGGCGGACAGCAGCAGCGGGTGGCCCTCGCCCGCGCCCTCGTGATCCGTCCCGACGTGCTGCTGCTCGACGAGCCGCTGTCGAACCTCGACGCGAAGCTCCGCGAGACGGTGCGGGTGGAGATCCGCGAGCTCCAGCACGCGCTCGGCATCACCACGGTGATGGTCACGCACGACCAGGAGGAGGCGCTGATCATGGCCGACCGGCTGGTCGTCATGGCCGAGGGCGCGGTGCGCCAGGTCGGCACCCAGCGCGACCTCTACGAGCGGCCGGCCGACGCGTTCGTGGCGGGCTTCGTGGGCCGGAGCAACCTCCTCGCCGGGGCGGTGACGGGGCCGGGGCGGTTCCGCAGCGACGGCGGCCTCTCCATCGCCTGCGCCGACGGGGCGACGGGCCCCGGCGTGATCGCGCTCCGGCCGGAGCGGCTCGTGCTGGGCGCGGGCGCGGCGGGCCTCGACAACCGCGTGACGGGCACGGTGGAGCTGGTCTCCTACCTGGGCTCGTCGATCGACGTCCACGTGCGCGTGTCGCCGGCCGACCGCGTGGTGGTGAGCCAGCCGAACCGCGCGGATGCCACGCTGCCGAAGGAGGGCGACACGATCGACGTGGGCTGGCCCGCCGGCGCCGGCGTGGTGCTCGCCGCCGGCCGCGACCGGACGGACCGACAACCGACCGAGACAGCGTAAACGAATGGCGAAAAGGCGTGCCGCGTGTTCGCGGAAGCGCGGTGTTGCTCCGCTTGCTGAAGCCGACATCCCGGTTGCTTGACCACATGGACAACAAGGAGGAGAGACGATGACCGAACGTATCGATTCCCGCATCAGCCGGCGTCAGGTGCTCGCGGGCGCGGCGGCCCTCGCCGGGGCGGGCGCGCTCGGCGCGGCGCCCGGCCTCGCCCAGGGGAGCAAGAGGATCGTGCTGTCCACGTGGGGCGGCGACTACGCGAAGCTCCTGACCAAGCACATCTCGACGCCCATCCTGGCCCCGAAGGGCTGGGAGGTGGTGAACGACGAGGCCCAGGTGGTCCAGCGGAAGGCCAAGACGGTGGCGGAGAAGCGGCTGCCCAAGGGCACCTCCGACATCCAGGCCCTGACCGCCACGGACATCGCCGAGCTGACGCAGGTCGAACGTCCTCGAGAAGCTCGACCACGCCAAGCTCAAGAACGCCAGGAACCTGATGAAGATCTTCAGCATCGCCGACTCGCCGTACTTCTCGCCGCACATCTTCAGCGGCAAGGTGGTCCTGTACAACCCGAAGCTGATCCCGAACGCTCCCAAGGGCATCGACGCCCTCTGGGACCCGAAGAACCAGGGGAAGGTGGGCGTGGTCGACATCCAGCACATCTACACGACCATGGCCGCCGCCCTCGTGGCCGGTGGCAAGACCGGCGACTTCGACAAGGCCAAGAAAGCGCTCCTCGACCTGAAGAAGCTCAAGCCGCGCATCTATCCGAGCAACGAGGCGCTCGCCCAGGGGCTTCAGACGGAGGAGGTCGGGCTCTGCATCATGTGGAAGGCGCGCGCGGTGCAGTGGCAGAACGCCGGCGCCAACATCCTGACGGTGGCGCCCAAGGAAGGCATCATCACCTACGTCTCCGGCTTCGCCGTTCCGAAGAACGCGCCGAACCGGGACGGCTCCTACGCGTTCCTCGACGCGGCGATGGAGCCGTCCGCCCAGGAGGGCTTCGCGGTCGACATGGGCTATAACCCGGTGGTCGCCAACGCGAAGGTCGCCGCCGACCTCAAGAAGCGCATCGGGTTCGGCCCGGAGGAGGAGAAGCTCTTCGTCAACCCGGACCTCGCGTTCCTCGCGAAGCACGCGTCCGACGTGAAGGACTTCTGGGACAAGGAGTTCAAGGCCTGAGGCGATAGGGAGGCGGCGGGCGCCGTGGCCATCGGCGCCGAGCGGGTGGGGGCGCTCGCCGCGCGTGAACAGCGCGGCGGGCGCCTCTCCACCGCCGCCGCCCTCGTTGGGCCCGCCACCATCTTCGTCACCGTCGGCCTGCTGCTGCCGATCCTCATCCTGTTCCGCTACAGCCTGAACGCCTTCGTGCCCGGCAAGCTGATGGTCGAGGCGCTCACCGTCGAGAACTACGTGCTGTTCGTCACCGACCCGTACTACCTCGCCGCCTTCACGCGCACGCTCCGCGTGGCGGTGATCGTCACCGCGCTCGCGCTCGTGTTCGCGTTCCCGCTCGCCTACGCGCTGGCGCGCACGCAGAGCCGGTTCAAGAACCTCCTGGTCATGCTGGTGGTGCTCCCGCTCTTCGTCGGCAACGCCGTGCGCGCGGCGGGGTGGATGACGCTCCTCGGTAACCGCGGCTTCGTCAACGTCACGCTCCAGTGGCTCGGGATCACGGGCGAGCCCATCCGCTTCATGTACACGGAGTTCGCCGTGATCCTGGGCATCCTGACCGTGAACCTGCCCTACGTGGTGCTGACCCTCCAGAGCGTGATCGAGGGCATCGACCGCGCGGTGGAGGACGCCGCGTTCAGCCTGGGCGCGGGGCCGTTCACGATGGCGCGGCGCGTGCTCCTGCCGCTGGCCCTGCCCGGCGTGGCCGCGGGGGCCATCTTCTGCTTCATCCTCACCATGAACGCGTACGCCACGCCGGTGCTGCTCGGCGGGCCGCAGTTCACGATGATGGGACCGCTCGTCTACGTGCAGTTCGCGGCGAAGAGCAACTGGCCTTTCGGGGCCGCGGTGTCGTTCGTGCTGATGACGGCGACGCTCATCCTGACCGCGGCGGCCAACCTCCTGGTCCAGCGCCGCTATCGCGCCTGAGGATGACCCGATGAAGATCACGCTGCTCGGAACCGGCAACCCCGCCCCGTCGCTGTCGCGCATGAGCCCCGGCTACATGGTCCGGGTCGGTGAGGACCTGATCGTGCTGGACCACGGCCCGGGCAGCCACCACCGGCTGCTCCAGACGGGCGCTCGCGCCGTGGACGTCACCCATGCGTTCTTCACGCACCTGCATTACGACCACTTCCTGGACCTCCCGCGGCTGGTGCTGACGCGCTGGGACCACGGCGCCGGGCAGGTGCCGGAGCTCAAGGTGTACGGCCCGCGGCCGATCCGCCGCCTCGTGGACCGGCTCATCGGGCCCGACGGCGCGTTCGGGCCCGACATCGAGGCGCGGACGAAGTGGGACGCGAGCCTCTACGTGTATCGGAACCGCGGCGGGGTGGAGCCGCGCCGGCCGCCCGCGCCCGAGGTGACCGAGATCGGCAAGGGCGACACGGTGGAGACCGCGCGGTGGCGCGTGCAGGCGATCGAGGTGCCGCACGCCCAGCCCCACCTGACGTGCCTCGGGCTCCGGCTGGACTGCGACGAGGGCTCGGTCGTCTACACCGGCGACACGGGGCCGAGCAAGGCCGTCGAGAAGCTGGCCGAGGGCTGCGACGTGCTCATCCACATGTGCTCGCACATCAGCGGGTCCGTGGACGACCCGGCCACCCGCGCCGGCACCAGCGGCCATCTGGACGCGGCCCGCGCCGCCGCGGCGGCGGGCGCGCGCTGCCTCGTGGCCTCGCACGTCTACGACCAGTTCGACCGGCCGGGCGTGCGCGAGCGTGTGATCGCCGAGATGGCGCGCATCTACGACGGCGTGATCGTGCTCGGCGAGGACCTCATGGAGCTGACCGCCGACCCGCGGAAGCCCGGCATCTACCGGTAGCCGTGAAGTCTCACGAGGCGGTCTGAGACGCCGCTCGAACACGGGCCACCGTCCCTTTGCCGATGCCCCTCGCGAACCAGGTGTTCATAAATGACCCGCGCGGCCCTCCTCGGGCCGCCACGACGGTCAATCGTCGTCGTCCAGCCTGGCGAGGAGGTCGGCGATGCTCGCGTCGCCCGCGGGCGGGCGCCAGTCGACCTGCACCACCGTGACGCCCTGGGCCTCGAGCGCCTCGGCGAACGCGTCGAGGCCGATGTTCACCACCTGGAGCGGCTGGCCAAGCAGGCTCTCCGAGCTCACAGGGCGGCTCCGAGGACCTTCGCGGCCACGTGCGGGGCGGTGAGGAGGGCCGCGAAGCGCGCGGCCTGGGCGCTCGACGGCAGCACGTGGACGCCGGCGGCCCGCAGCGTCCCGATCTGGTCCGAGAGCCGTTGCGGGTCGTCCTCCGTGCCGACGACCGACGCCACGGCGTGGAGCGCGCGGCCGTCGGCCGCGGCCCGCCGCCGGGCCTCGCGGACCGCATCGGCAAGCGGCCGCGCCGGGTCGGGATGGGCGACGCGGCCCAGCACCACGTCGAGCAGCAGCACCGACACCTCCGCGCTCGCCCCCGCCTCGCGCACGCGCGCGTCCCGCAGCGTCGGGTCCAGCATCGGGTGGGGCCGCCCCACCGTGAACTCGTCCGCCCCCAGATCGAGGATTCGTACGCGCCCTGCAGCCCCCTCTCCCCCTGCGCGGGGGAGAGGGGCAGGGGAGAGGGGGGGCCTGATCAACGGGAACAGCTCAAGCGCTCCCAGGAGCGCTTCGATCAGCAGACGCGCCTCGTGGGCGAGGGTGCCGCCGGTGAAGAGCCCGAGCAGGCCGCCGCGGGCGTCCGCACCCTTCGTCAGGCGGTCCAGCGACGCACGGACGCCCGCCGCGTCGTCGAACGTGCACGGTGTCCACGCGCGGCCCCGGGCCGTCGCGACGGCGGCGCGCGCCGCGTCCTCCAGGGTGGCGACCCACTGTCCGGGCGCTCCCGGCCGCGGCCCGACGCCGAGACAGCAGACGACCACGGGCTTGCCGGCGGCGCGGATCGCCTCGTCCAGCCGCGGCAGCAGCTCGGGCGCGGGCGGCTTCGAGACGAGGAGGATCACCTCGGTGGCCGGGTCGGCGCGGAGCGTCTCGAGCGCCAGGGTCGTCATGACGCCACCGACCGCGGCCGAGAGGTCGCGGCCGCCGACGCCGATGCCGTGGGAGAGCCCCTCCCCGAGCGCGGCCACCCCGGACGCGACGGCTTGCAGCCCCGTGCCCGACGCGGCCACGCAGCCGATCCGCCCGCGGGGCACCACGTTGGCGAACCCGAGGCCGACGCCGTCCAGGTAGGCGGTGCCGCAGTCCGGCCCCATGCAGAGGAGCCGGCGCTCCGCGGCCACCCGCTTCAGCTCGATCTCGTCGGCCAGGGGCACGTTGTCGCTGAACAGGAACACGTGGAGCCCGCGCCGGAGCGCGGCGAGCGCTTCGAGCTTCGCGTACGCGCCCGGCACGGAGACGACGGCGAGCCGTGCGCCCGGGAGCGCCCGCAGCGCCGTCTCGAGCGTGCGGGGCCGGGCCGGCCCCGCGCTCTCGCGGACCCGGGCCTGCGCCTCGAGGAGGCTCGCGGCGCGGTCGAGCGCGGCCACCGCCGCCGCGTCGGCGTCGGCCTGCACGGAGATGATCAGGTCGCCCGGCGTCGCGGCGCGCGTGTCGCCCGTGGCGAGGCCGGCCGCGCCGAGCAGCTCGTGGTTGGCCGGGGTGCCCATGAGGGCCGCCACCTCCCGCACGCCGGGCAGGGCGGAGAGCTCGGCGGCGAGCTGCATCAGGACCATCGAGTCCCGGTAGTCCGAGCGTCGCACGGCGGCGCGAACGGCCATCGCGGAGCGCCCCCGTGGCCGCGCCCGCGTCAGCGCGGGTACCGCTCGCCGAACGCGACGAGCGCGGCCAGGAACGGGTCCACGGGGGGCGTGGCGATGCCCGCGCCGATCATGCGGGGCGCGGCCCGGTGGACGATCGCGGTGTTGATGGCGGGCACGATCCCGGTCCGCGCGACCTTCCTGATGTCGATCCCCGTGGGCGTGCCCTGGCCGCCCAGCGGCGCGATCGGGAAGAGCGGGTTCGCGCCGGCGCAGATCTCGGCCATGCGCCGGGTGGTGGCCACGGCGTCGTCGAACGACCCCGCGCCGACGATCCGCTGGACGGCGGGCGAGGCGGCCATGGCCATGCCGCCCAGGCCGTAGGTCTCCATGATGGCCGAGTCGCCGGTGTCGAGGTTGGCGTCGGCGGCGCCGAAGCCCGGGAAGTAGAGTCCGGCGACCGCGCTGGCGGGGCCGGTGAACCAGCGATCGCCGAGCCCGGCCACCCGGATCCCGAACTCCACGCCGTTGCGCGCCATCGTCGACACGATCGTGGACCCCTCGAGGCCGTCTATCGATCGTGCGGCAGCCTTGGCCGCGCACATCGACCACGCGAGGAAGAACTGATCGTTGTCACGCGTCACGAGCCGCATGATCGGCTCGAGCCGTGCTCCGTCCGGCACCGCGCTCACCAGCGGGGCGGCGAGCTGTCGGGCGAGGAGTCCCGTCGCCGCGGCGTTGCGCATGTGCATCTCGTCGCCCATGCCGAGGGCCTGGGCCATCAGGCTGGCCAGGTCGATGGGGCCGGTGCGCTCGAGCACCGCCGAGAACGCCGGCGCCACCACGTCGCGGATCCACGCGAGGCCGGCGAGGGTCTCGGGCCCGTGCGCGCCGAAGCGGAGCTGGTGTCCCCACGGCCCGTCGGCGATGAAGCTCCCGGTCGCGGTCCCGTTCACCGCGTCCTCGACGACCAGGAGGGGCGTGGCCGGCGAGATCACGCCGGCCATGGGGCCGACGGCGCCCAGCGAATGGCACGGCGCGAAGTCGATCTCTCCCGAGCCGGCGAGCGCCTGCGCGTCGTCCGCGGTCCTGGCCCAGCCCTCGAAGAGGATGGCGGCGGTCACCGCCCCGCGCATCGGCCCGCACATGCGCTCCCAGGCGATCGGCGGGCCGGCGTGGAGCAGGCGGCGCCCGGTGAGCCCCAGCGCCTCGCCGGCCGGCCGGACCGCGGTCCACGCGGGGCGAGCGCGCACGAGGCGGTCCACGGCCTCACGGTTCGCGGCGGCGATGTCGACGGTCATGATCGTTCGGGCCGTAGGATGCGCGACGGCCGGGGGCATTGTAGAGGAAGCGGAAATGCGCCGGGAGACTTTGTGGCGGTGGTGGTCCTCGGGCGCCTCCGCTATACTGCCGCGGCCATGAGCGGATCTCTTGCCCTCGCCCTCCGGGGGATCAGCAAGGCCTTCCCCGGTGTCGTCGCCAACGATCGCATCGACCTGGACGTGCACGCGGGCGAGGTGCACGCGCTCGTCGGTGAGAACGGCGCGGGGAAGAGCACGCTGATGAAGATCGTGTACGGGTATCTGCGCGCCGACGCGGGAGAGATACGTGTCGATGGCGCCCCGGTCTCGATCCGCTCGCCCGGGGACGCGAGGCGGCTCGGCATCGGCATGGTGTTCCAGGACTTCGTCCAGGTGCCCGCGTTCAGCGTGGCCGACAACATCGCGCTGTTCCTTCCGGACCTGCCGTGGGCGCTCGACGCGCGGGCGCTGGCCGCGCGCATCGAGGCCACGTCCGAGCGCTACGGCCTGCGCGTCGATCCCGCGGCGCCGCTCGGGCGTCTGTCGATCGGGGAGCGCCAGCGCGTCGAGATCGTGAAGCTGCTGCTCGCCGAGGCGCGGCTCCTCATCCTGGACGAGCCCACGCGCAGCCTGGCGCCGCACGAGGTGGACAGCCTGTTCCGCGTGTTCGCGGGCCTGCGCGCCGACGGGTACGCGGTCGTCTTCATCACCCACAAGATGCCCGAGGTGCTGGCCTGCGCCGATCGCATCACGGTGCTGCGCCGCGGGCGGGTGACGGGCACGCTGGGGCGGGCCGAGGCCACCGCGGCGGGTCTGGTCTCGCTGATGTTCGGCGAGACCCTCGGCGAGCCGGCGGCCGCTCGCACGGCCGCGCCGTCTCCGCGCGCCGGCGCGCCGCTTCTCGAGCTGCGTGGGGTGAGCACCCGAGCCGAAGGCCGAGAGACCGCGCTCGCCGCCGTGGACCTCGCCGTGCGGGCGGGCGAGGTCGTCGGCGTCGCCGGCGTGGCGGGCAACGGGCAGCGCGAGCTCGGGGACCTGGTGCTGGGCCTCACGTCGTGCGCCGACGGGGTCGAAGCGGCTTGGCGGAGATGACGCCACCGGCTGGTCGGTGGCGCGCGTCCGGGCGGCCGGCGTGGCGTTCGTGCCCGAGGATGCCTCCGAGATGGGCGCGGTGCCCGGTCTGACGCTCCTCGAGAACATGATGCTGGGCGACACGCGGAAGTACGCGCGCCGGGGCGGCCTCGCTCTGGACTCGGCCCGCGCCCGGGCGGACCTCGCCGGCTCGCTCGCCCGGCTCGGCGTGACGCTGCCGTCGCTCGACCTCCGCGCCGGGGCGCTCTCCGGCGGCAACGTCCAGCGCCTGATCCTCGCCCGCGAGATGGCCCGGGAGCCGCGGCTCATCGTGGCCTTCTATCCGACGCGCGGCCTGGACGTGAGGAGCGCGGCGGCGGCGCGGGCCTTTCTGGCCGCGCGCCGCGACGCGGGCGCGGGCGTGCTGCTGATCTCCGAGGACCTGGACGAGCTCTGCGCCCTGAGCGACCGGCTCGTCGTGCTGTCACGCGGGCGCATCGCCGGCGCCGGCACGCCGGAGACGTTGACCGTCGAGGAGATCGGCTACCTGATGACGGGCACCCGCGAGCGGGATGAGCGAGGCGCGGGCGTCGGCGCCTGACCCCGTCCGCCGGCGGGCCGCCCGCGGGCTCGCCGGCCTCGGGCGCGCCGCCGGTCTCTCCGCCGTCGCGCTCGCGGTGTTCGCCGCGGTGCTGGTCGTGTTCGGCAAGGATCCCGTCAAGGCCTACGTCGACGTCCTCTCGAGCACGCTCGGGAGCGGGTACGGCGTGTCCGAGACGGTCGTCAAGATGATCCCACTCGTCCTGACCGCGGTGGCGGTGGCGGTGCCGGGCCGGGTGTGGCTGATCAACGTCGGCGGCGAGGGCCAGCTCTTCGTCGGAGCCCTCGCCGCGACGTGGGTGGCGCTCGGCCTGCACGGGCTGTCCGCGTGGATCGTGCTACCGTGCATGGCCGCCATGGGCTTCGCGGGCGGGGGCCTGTGGGCGGCCCTGGCGGGGTGGCTGCGGGCGCGCGGCTGGGTCAGCGAGACCATCTCGACGCTGCTGCTGAACTACGTGGCGATCCTGCTCGTGAACTTCTTCGTCTTCGGCCCGTGGAAGGACCCCGAAGGGGTGAACTACCCGCAGACGGCGGAGTTCGCGCCCGGCGCGGTGCTGCCCACGCTCGGCGGGACGCGCGTGCATCTCGGCCTGGCCTTCGCCATCCTTGCCGTCGCCGCGTTCGCCTTCGTGCTCGCGAGGACGCGCTGGGGTCTGGAGATGCGAGCGATGGGCGGCAACGCCGAGGCGGCGCGGCGCGCGGGCATCCCCGTCGGCCGGTACGTGGTGGCGCTCATGTTCCTGGGCGGCGGCCTGGCCGGCCTCGCGGGGATGGCCGAGGTGTCGGCGATCCAGGGGCGGCTCAGGCCCAGCCTGTCCCCGGGCTACGGCTACACGGGCTTCCTCGTGAGCTGGATGGCGGGTGGGCATCCGCTCGGCATCCTGGGCGCGGCCTTCCTGCTCGCCGTGGTCACCGCGGGAGGAGACATTCTCCAGATGTCGCAGGCGGTGCCCGGCTCGGTCGTGAACATCCTGATGGCCGTCATCCTGTTCGTCGTGCTCGGCCGCAGGACGGCCTGGCGCTGATGGCGGCCCTCATCCGGAGCCTGCTTGCCGGCGCCGCCGTCTCCGGCGCCCCGCTCCTCTACGCGACGCTCGCCGAGCTGGTCAGCGAGCGCGCGGGCATCGTGAACCTCGGGCTGGAAGGCGTCATGCTGATGGGCGCGGTCACGGGCTTCGCCGTCACCGCGAGCACGGGATCGTCGGCCCTCGGCGTGCTCGCCGCGGCGGCCGCCGGCGCCGCGTTCAACATGATCTTCGCGTACCTGGTCGTGGGCCGGCGGGCCAACCAGCTCGCGAGCGGGCTGGCCCTCATGTTCTGCGGCGTGGGGCTCTCCGCGCTCGTGGGGGCGCCGTACGTGGGCCGCCAGATCGCAGGCCTGCCCGAGCTGCCGGTGCCGGTGCTCTCCGCCGTGCCCGTGATCGGCCCCGCCCTCTTCACCCACGACGCGCTGGTCTACGGGGCGGTGCCCGCGGCCCTGCTGCTCCACTGGCTGCTCTTCTCGACGCGCTGGGGGCTCGGGCTGCGCGCGGTCGGGGAGAACCCCGCGGCCGCGTTCGCCGCCGGACGCAGTCCATGGGCCGTCCAGTACCAGGCGCTCGCCATCGCGGGGATGCTCGGGGGCATCGCCGGCGCCTCGCTCTCCGTCGGGATCGCCCGGGCGTGGGCCGAGTGGATGACGGCGGGACGCGGGTTCATCGCGGTGGCGCTGGTGATCTTCGCCAAGTGGCAGCCCCTTCGCGCCATCGGCGGCGCGCTCCTGTTCGGAGGCGCCATCTCGCTGCAGCTCCAGCTCCAGGCGCGCGGGCTGCCGGTCTCGCCGTTCCTCCTCGACATGCTGCCGTATCTTCTGAGCCTGGCCGTGCTGATCGGGTGGGGCGGCGCGCGGCGGCACGCCGCGCCCGGGAGCCTGGGCCGGGTCTTCCAGGGCACGCCGTAGGGATGCGTCCCGGCGGCACGCGACGCGTGTGCACGGAGAAGCGCGATGTTGGCGCGCGCGCCGGCGTCGAGTTCTGCATTTGTGTCACAACATGGAGGCAAGGAGCCACGTCATGAACGCGACGAGAGCGCTGGCGGCACTGCTGAGCGGGGTCCTCCTGCTGTCCGCTGCCGGGTCCCCCGCCACGGCGGCCGGGCTCAAGGTGGGAGTCGTGCACATCGGATCCGTCGCGGACGGCGGATACAACCAGGCCCACGCCGAGGGCATCCAGGCCATGAAGCGCAACGTGCCGGGCGTGGAGGTCATCACGGTCGAGAACGTCCCCGAGGGCGCGGACGCCGAGCGCGTGATGGAGAACATGATCAAGCAGGGGGCGACCCTGATCTTCGCGGCCAGCTTCGGCTACCTCGAGCCCGCGCTGCGTGTCGCCGCCCGGTACCCGGAGGTGAAGTTCGTCCACCCCGGCGGCTACAAGCGCGCGCCCAACCTGACGACGTACTGGGCGAGCACGCCCGAGGCCTTCTACCTGATGGGCGTGGCCGCGGGCAAGACGACGAAGACGAACAAGCTGGGGTACGTGGTGGCGCTGCCCATCAGCTTCTTCCTCGCCAACGTGAACGCGTTCCAGCTCGGCGCGCGCTCGGTGAACCCGAAGGCCGAGACGCGCGTCGTCTTCACGGGCGGATTCATGGACCCCGCCAAGGAAGCGGCCGCGGCGAGCGCGCTCCTGGACCAGGGCGTGGACGTGCTCGGGGTCATCGTGGACTCGCCGGTCACCGTGGTCCAGACCGCGGAGAAGCGCGGCGCGTACTCGGTGGGGTTCCACTACGTCGGCGCCCAGAAGTTCGCGCCGAAGGGATGGGTCAGCGGCGTCGCGTTCACGTGGGGCAACCTCTACACGACGTTCGCGACGCAGGTCATGGAAGGCCGCTTCAAGAGCGAGAACATCCTGGGCTCGCTCGCCGACGACTTCCTGACCATCGCGCCGTTCGGCCCCGCCGTGCCCCCGGACGCGGCGCAGCTCGTCGCCACCGCCCGCCAGGAGCTCGTGTCCGGCAAGCGCCAGCCCTTCGTGGGACCGCTCAAGGACAACCGCGGCGCCGAGCGGGTGAAGGCGGGCGAGACCTTCCCGCTCACCGACCTCCGCAAGATGGACTGGCTCGTCGAGGGCGTGGTCGGCCAGCCGCGCTGACGGCCGGGCTATCCGGCGGGCGAGCCCCGCGCATCAGACCCAGGCCGAGCGGTGGGATTGTAGAGGCCCGTGTCGGTTAGCGTGCCCTGCGAGGGTCTTTGGCCCGCGGCGCCCGGGCGGTCGAAGCGGAGGCGGCGCCACAGCTCGGGCCGGGCGTCGCGGCCGAGGGCGAGACGGGCGAGCACGTCACCGATCATCGGCGAGAGCGCGAAGCCGTGGCCGGAGAAGCCCGCGGCGACGAAGAGCCCGTCGATGCCGGGAACGGGCCCCAGCACCGGAACCTCGTCGGGGGTGAACGCCTCGAGCCCGGCCCAGCCCCGGGCGAACGCGACGCCCGCGACGGACGGGTACACCTCCCGAGCGGTCGCCAGGCTCGAGTCCACGCTGTCCGGGATCAGCTCCCAGCCGTTGGCCGACAGGTTCACGACGCGCGCGGGCCAGCCGCCGCCGATCAGGTACGCGCCGGAGTCGAGCTGCTTGAAGCTCAGCTTCCGGCCGAAGGCGCCCAGCACCGGCTGGAGCGCGGCGCGCGCCGTCGCCGTGAGGAGCATCTGGAGCGGGCGCGTCTCCAGGCGGAGTCCGATCTCGGCGCTCGCCAGCAGCCCGGCAGTCCAGACGCCGGCGGCCACGATGGCGACATCGCACCCCTGGACGGCGCCGTCGCTGCGCCGGATGCCGGTGAGACGCCCGCCGGTGACGACGAGGGCGTCCGCGCCCACGCCTTCCTCGATGCGTGCCCGCTCGCGCAGGGCCGCGATGCCGAACGCGCGCACGGTCCCCATCGCGTCGGCCTGGCCGTCGATCGGCGAGTAGACGCCGCCGAGGCATGCCGGCGTCACGCCGGGCGCGAGCTGGCGGGCCGAGGGGGCGTCCACGACCTCGAGGGTGACGCCATCCTTCGCCTGCTCCGCGACCCACCCCGGCGCCTCTCGCCACGCGTCGTCGTCCAGCGCCACGCGCAGCCCCCCGCCCCTCCGGTACTCGGTCGGGTGTCCCAGCTCCCGCGAGAGGTCCGGCCATCGGTCGAGGCTGGCGAGGGCCAGGGCGCGCTCGGCGGGGTCACGGCCCATCACGCGTACGCCGGCCGCGCTGGCGCCCGATGCGGCGGCGCCGATCTGTTCGCGCTCGAGCACGGTGACCTGCACGCTCGGGTCCTCACGGCGGATGTGCCAGGCCGTGCTGAGGCCCATCAGCCCGCCGCCCACGATGACCACGGAGATCGGCACCCGAGTCCCCTCGCCCCCGTATAGCACACCGAGCCTGGGCTGGTCCCGCCGCGCGTGGAATAATGCGGCCAACGGCCGAGGGGCGACCGGGAAGGGGTCCCGCCGTCCGCCGGTCCGGGAGGCGACCATGGACAGACGCCACGGGCTCGGCCGGCGGGAGTTCCTGCGGGGGATGCGCGCGCTGGGCGTGGCGGCGGTCCCCGTCCTGGCGACGACGATCTCAACGTCCCCGGCTCGGTCGAGCGGCGGGGCAGGAGGATCTTCAATGAAGACGGCGTACGATCCGGCGGCGAAGTTCGAGCTGAAGGTGAGCGAGGTCGAGTTCCGGCGTGCGGTGAGCGGGCGCATGCTGATGGCCCGGATCTACCAGCCGCAGGGCGTGGGACCGTTCCCCGTGATCCTCGACCTCCACGGCGGCGCCTGGAACGGAAAGGACCGCACGGCGAACGAGCCCATGGACCGGGCGGTGGCGGCGAGCGGCGTGCTCGTGGTGGCCATCGACCTCACGCTCGCCCCGGAGGCGCCGTATCCCGCGTCCGTCCAGGACGGCAACTTCGGGGTGCGCTGGCTCAAGTCACGGGCGGCCGAGTGGAACGGCGACCCGGGCGGGCTGGGGCTCATCGGCAGCTCGAGCGGCGGTCACGTGGCCCAGCTCCTCGCCATGCGCCCGCGCGACGCGCGCTACAACGCGCTGTCGGTGCCCGCGCATCCCGCGGTGGACGCGACGGTGGCATACGTCGCCACGCGGTCGCCGATCAGCGACACGCAGGCGCGCTTCCAGCAGGCGGAGAAGATGAGCCGCGAGGGGATGATCAAGAGCAACCGGACGTACTTCCACCCGTGGGAGAGCATCGTCGAGGCCAACCCGCAGGGCATCCTCGACCGCCGCGAGCCGGTGTCGCTGCCGCCGCTCCTGATCATGCAGGGGGCCCTCGACGACAACGTGCTGCCCGCCGTGCAGGAGAAGTTCGCCGCGTCCTACCGCGCCGCGGGCGGGCAGTGCGACCTCACGATCTTCGAAGGGTGCGAGCACGAGTGGGTGGCGAAGCCGGGTCTCCAGACCGATCGCGCCCACGAGATGGTGAAGGCCTTCGTCGCGCGGAACCTGGCCGCGGCGCGGCGCGCGTCGTAAGGCCGGCCCTCGCGCCGGCCCGGGCGTCTACTCCAGGGGGCGGCCGAACCGCTCGAGGTGCGCCACCTCGCGGAGCGACTTGCGCCGCTTCTTGCCGCGACCCACCGGCCGCGCCGGGTAGCCGAACGGAAGGATCGCCAGCACCTCCAGGTCGGCCGGGATGCCGAGCACGCCCTTGACCCCGTCGAGCCCGCCGAAGCCCACCCAGTTCGAGCCGACGCCGTCGGCCCATGCCGCGAGCAGCATGGACTGGATGGCCCGGCTCGCGTCGGAGACGGCGAAGCGGCTCTTGCTGGTCGCGACGACGACGGCGAGCGGCGCCTCGGCGACGTAGCGGCCGCTCGAGGCCAGCCCACCCAGCGTGCGGAGGGTCTCGCGGTCGCGGACCACGATGAAGTGCCAGGGCTGTCCGTTCATGCCGCTGCCGGTGAGGCGGCCCGCCTCCACGATGCGGCGGGTCACGTCGTCGGGCACCGGAGTGTTCCGATAGCTGCGCACGGCCAGGAGCGTGCGGATCGCCTCGAAGACATTCATGGATGCTTACCTGCTATTCTTACGGGCCAATGAGCTCCGGCGCAAGATCCGCGGTCGGTCCGTGCTGCTGATCGCGGAGAGTTGGTGGGCCAGCTTTCCCTCGTCGTAGCCGCGCCCGGTGTAGGTGATGGGGATCTCGTAGACGCGGTAGCCGCGCCGGAAGAGCTTCAGCGTCACCTCCACCTCGAAGTCGAACGAGGACGATTGCAGATCCAGGTCACGCAGCGCCGCCGTCCGGATGACCTTGAAGCCCAGAACGGCGGGTACACGACGTTCAAGCCGCCCGCGTAGATGGGCTCGCCGGCGAGGAGGCGCCGGCCCTGCTCCCAGTGGCGGGGGAAGTCGCCGCGCGGGCCGACGACGATCAGGATCCACTCGACGGTGAGCCACGTGGCTCCCACGAGGATGGGGAGCCAGCGTCGCCGGCGACTCACGGGGCCGCTCGCCCGCGGACCGCGCCGCGGCCCGCGCTCGCGCACCAGCCCCACACACGGGCGGACGTGAGCGGGAGCTCGTCGGGCTCCGCCCCGAGCGGCGCCAGCGCATCGGCCACGGCGTTGGCGAGGACCGCGGCCGGCCCGAGCGTGCCGCCCTCGCCGACGCCACGCACCCCGGCCAGGTTCGCGGCCGCCTCCTCGACGTGCTCGACCTCGAACGACGGAAGCGAGGCCGCCGTGGGCAGCGCGTAGTCCATCAGGGTGCCGGTGAGGAGCTGTCCCGCCTCGTCGTAGACGAGGTGCTCGGCGAGAGCGCCGCCGATCCCCTGGGCGATCGCCCCGTGCACCTGGCCGTCCACGATGAGCGGGTTGATCACGCGGCCCGTGTCCTCCACGCAGACCCAGCGCCGGATGGCGATCGTCCCCGTCTCGGCGTCCACCTCGACGATGGCCGCCTGCGCGCCGGCGGCGAACGTGCCGCGGATGGGATCGTAGAAGCGGGTCACGTCCAGCCCGGGCTCGGTGTCCGGCGGCAGCCGGTGGGTCTCCAGATGCGCGATGCGCGCCACCTCGGCCAGCGTCACGGCGCGGTCGGGAGCGCCGCGGACGCTCACCCGGCCGCCGGCCACCTCGAGGTCGTCCGCCGCCGCCTCGAGCACGTGCGCGGCGATGTGCACGATCTTGTCACGGAGGGCGCGGCTGGCACGGAGCGTCGCGCCGCCGCCGATCACCGCCTGGCGCGACGCGAACGCCCCGAGGCCGAACGGGGTGGCGTCGGTGTCGCCAAGCACCACGCGGACGGCGGAGACGGGGACGCCGAGCTCGCCGGCGACGAGCTGGGCCATGGTCGTTTCCAGGCCCTGGCCTTGAGAGGTCACGCCGGCGAGGAGCGTGACCGCGCCGGACGGGTCCATCCGGACGGTGGCGCCCTCGTGGCCGGTGCGAAACGGCATCCGTGGTCCCGCGGAGGCGGCCTGGCCGAGGCCGGTCAGCTCGTTGTAGACGGCGAAGCCGATGCCCACGTGCCGCCCCTCGGCGCGCAGGCGCGCCTGCTCCGCCACGAAGCTCGCGTGGTCGATGGCGGCCACCGCCCGCTCGAAGCACACGGGATACGTCGAGCTGTCGTGGACGAGGCGGGTCGCGGAGGTGTACGGGAGGTCGGCGGGGCCGATCAGGTTGGCGCGGCGGACGGCGACCGCGTCGAGACCGAGCGCCCGCGCGCCGAGGTCGAGCACGCGCTCCATCACGAACGTGGTGGCCGGCCGCGCCACGCCGCGGTACGGGCCCGCCGGCGTGGTGTGCGTGGCCACCGCGGTGACCTCGCACCGGTAGTGCTCGAGCCGGTACGGGCCGGTCAGGAGGCCGCCCGCCATGAGCGCCTCGATGCCGGCGGTCCACGGCGTCACGCCGTAGGCGCCGGCGTTGCAGGCCACGCGCGCGTCCAGGCCCACGAGCCGCCCCTCGGTGTCGAAGCCGGCCCGGACCTGGTAGACGTGGTCGCGGGCGTGCGCGGACGCGAGCATGCCCTCGCTGCGTCCCTCCACCCACTTCACGGGCCGCTCGAGCGAGATCGCAAGCACGCAGAGCGCCACGTCCTCCGGGTAGAGGATGGTCTTCACCCCGAAGCCGCCGCCCACGTCCGGCGCCACGACGCGCACCTGGTTCTCGGCGAGGCCCAGGATGCCGGCGAGGAGGTGCCGCGCGAGGTGCGGCACCTGGGTGCCCGACCACAGCGTGAGCTTCCCGTTGGCCGCGCTCCAGTCGGCCACGCCGCCCCGACCCTCGAGCGGAGCCGCGCACTGGCGGTTGGTGCGGAACGTGCGCTCCACGACGACGGCCGCGCGGGACAGCGCGGCGTCCACGTCGCCGGCCTGGAAGCGGCGCGAGAGGAGCACGTTGCCGGGCGCGGCCTCGTGCACGGTGGCAGCGCCGGGGAGCGTCGCGGCCAGCACGTCCACCGATGCGGACAGCGGTGTCTCGTCGACGACGACCAGGGCCGCGGCGTCCTCGACGCGATAGCGGTCGGCGCCCACCACGGCGGCGATCGCCTCGCCGGCGTGGCGCGCCACGGGCCACGCGAGGACGGGCTGGTCCGTCTCCACGTAGCCGGGGAGCGCCGAGCGTGCGCGGATGCGGAGAGCGGCGAAGAGCGGGTCTCCGCCGGTGACCACGGCGCGGATGCCGGGCTGGGCGGCCGCGGCGGCGACCTCGATGCCGCGCAGCCGGGCGTGCGCGTGGGCGCTCCGCACGAAGGCGACGTGGAGCAGGCGCGGCAGCTCTACGTCGCTGACGTAGCGACCACGGCCGGTGAAGAGGCGGGGGTCCTCGGTCCGCCGGATCGCCGCGCCGAAGGCCACGAAGAGAGCTAGCGGGCGCGCCCGTCGCGGCGGCCGATCACGAGGCGGCGGCGTCCAGGTGGCGCGCGAGGAGCGCGCGCGTCATGCCCTCGACGGTGGGCGTGTCGAGCGCGGCGGCCACGTTGACCTCCACGCCGAGATCGTCGCCGAGTCGCCACGCGAGCTCGGTGGCGAGGAGCGAGTTCCCGCCGAGCTCGAGGAAGTCGTCGTGCACGCCGACCCGGTCGATCCCGAGCACGGCGGCCCACGCCCGGGCCACCCGCTCCTCGAAGGGGTCGCGCGGGGCCACGAACGGCGTGTCGAGGACGGGTCGCACCGGCGGCGGCGCGGGCAGGGCGAGGCGATCGACCTTGTCGTTGGCCAGGTGCGGGAGCGCCTCCATCCGCACGATGGTCGCGGGCAGCATCTCGCTCGCCATGGTGGCGGCCAGCGCGCGCCGGATGGTCCCGTCGCCCGGGCCCGGCGGCTCCTGCGGCACGACGTAGGCCACCAGGGTAGACTCCCCGGCGGGATCCGTCCGCGCGATCACCGCGGCCTCCCGGATGGACGGCAGCTCGAGCAGCGCGTTCTCCACCTCGACCGGCGCGATCAGCTTGCCGCGGATCTTCACCTGGAAGTCCTTCCGGCCCAGGTGGACCAGACAGCCGTCGGCGCCCATCCGGCCGAGGTCGCCGGTCAGGTAGAGGCACTCGCCGGCGGCGCCCGGCACGTCGAGGAAGCGCGCCGCGGTGAGGGCGGGCTGCCGCCAGTAGCCGCGGGCCATGTAGCGGCTCCGCACCGCGATCTCGCCGACCTCGCCGTCGGGCACGGGCCGCCGCTCGTCGTCGAGGACGACGACCTCCTTGTCCGGCGCGGGGTAGCCGACGGGCACTGCGTGGGTGGCGAGCCGCGTCTGCTTGTCGATGAAGCAATGGCGGATGACGTGCGCCTCGGCGCTCCCGAGCCCGTTGCGCAGGATGCAGCCGGACGCTAGGCGGCTCTGGTAGAGCTCGGCGTCGCTGCGGAGCATCTGGTCTCCGCCGAGCCGGACGAGGCGCAGCGCGGGGGCGAACTCGCCCTCGGGCAGATCGGCTCGCCCACGTCCGGAAGATGGCGGGAATCGAGCAGTAGCAGGTGATGCCTTCGTCGAGGATCCAGCCGGGCAGCGCGGCGATGCCGTGAGACCCCACCGAGTACGGCAGGACCGCGGCGCCGTTCAGGAGCGCGGTGAAGACGTCGCTGGCCGCGGGGTTGGTCGTGACGGCGTTCAGGAGCGAGACCCGATCGTGGCACGAGTAGTAGGCGCTGTTCGTGTACGTCATCGTGTAGTGCAGCACCTCGCGGTGGTCGATCATGACGCCCTTGGCCCCGCCCGTGGAGCCCGAGGTGAAGATGACGTAGGCGAGGGCGTCCGGCGGGATGGCGAGGCCGGGATCGCCGGCGCGCGCGGCCGCGCTCTCCGCCTCGGCATCGAGGACGGCGACGCCGTCGCCCGCGGCGGCGCGCGCCTGGGCCAGGCCGGCGCGGTCGGTGAGCAGCACACGCGCGTCCAGGTCGGCGATGAGATCGCGGAGCCGGGCGGCGGGCTGGCCGGGATCGAGCGGCGCGTAGAGCTTGCCCGCCTTCAGCACGCCCAGGAGCGACACGACGAAGGGGATGCCGAGCTCGAACAGCAGCGCCACGGGCGCGGCGCCGCGCCGAAGCGGTCGAGGAGCGCGTGCGCCACCTGGTTGGCGGCGGCGTCCAGCTCGGCGTAGCTCAGCGCGCGGCCGCCCGCCTTGACGGCGAGGCGGCCGGGATGCGCCCGCGCCATCTTCGCGAAGCGCGCGGGGATCGACTGCTCGACCTCGGCCGAGGCGAACGGCACGAAGCCCCGCGGAGCGGGGCCGGCGTCAGGTCGCGGGCCTTCGCGTGCGCTCATGACGCGGCGATGATGAGCCGGCGCGGAGCGCGGCGTCAAGTAACCTGCAACTCGCCGACGCTCGAAGCGCCCCGGCGCCAGCCGGCCGGGGCGCTTCGGACGGCTTACTTCATGTTGTCGATCCCGGCCTGGGCGATCTGGGCGTCTTGCTGGGACGTGACGCCGGAGACGCCCACCGCGCCGATGATCTTGCCGTCGGCCACGATCGGGATGCCGCCCTCGAGCACGCTGTAGCGGATCGTGAGGAGGCGCAGGTTGGCGCCGCCCTGCCGACAGCGTCCTGGAACACCTTCGTGGGCCGGCGCAGCGCGACGGCCGAGCGCGCCTTCTCCTTGGCGATATCGACGCTACCCCACTGGGCGTTGTCGAGGCGCTGGAGCATGACGAGCTGCCCGCCGGAGTCCAGGATGGCGATCACCACGGGCCAGTTGTTCTTCTTGGCCTCGGCCTCGGCGCCCGCCATGATCTTCTTCGCCTGCTCCAGGCCGATCGGGACTCCGTACGGCGGCGGCGCCTGCGCGCTGGCCGTGGCGGCGACGCAGAGCATCAGCGCGGCGAGGACGACGGTGAGCGGTCGGGTCATCTGCATTGGCGTCTCCTTCTCGGGGGTGGAGGGTTCAGGACAGCATCCAGTGCCCGCCGTCCACGCTGATGGTCTGGCCGGTGATCCACGCCGCGTCGTCGGACGCGAAGAAGCGGACGGCGCGGGCGATGTCCTCCGGGGTGCCGAGGCGGCGCAGCGCGATGGACTCGACGAGGGCGCGCTGGCCGGCCTCGCCCATGGCGTGCCACTGGGCCTCGGAGGCGGGGTTCGAGCGGATGAACCCCGGGGCGATGCAGTTGACGCGGATGCCGTGCTGCCCCAGCTCGCGCGCGGTCTGGCGCGTGAAGCCGATCAGCCCGGCCTTGGCGCTGGCGTAGGCCTGGATGCCGGTCAGGCTGTAGGAGCGCCCGGCGCCCGACGAGATGTTCACGATCGCGCCGCCGCCCTGCCGCTTCATGGCCGGCGTGACCGCGCGCGTGAAGTGGAAGGCGCCGTCGAGGTTGATGGCGAAGATCACCCGCCAGTCCGCGTCCGAGACCTCCTCGACCGGGCGCATGGTCTGGCCGGCCACGCCGCCCGCGGTGTTGACCAGCACGTCGATCCGCCCCGCCGACTCGAGCACGCCGGCGACGAACGCGGCCACCGCCGCCGCGTCACGCACGTCGACCACGCCGGCGCGGCACGACCCCGCGGCGACGGCGTCCACGGCGGCGCGCGTGGCGTCCAGCTCGGCGGCGCGCACGTCGCACGCCCACACGCCCGCGCCCTCGCGCGCGAGCTCGGCGGCGATGCCCCGGCCGATGCCGTGGGCGGCGCCGGTCACGATGGCCACGCGCCCGGACAGCGAGGCCATCGCTACACCTGCCCGCGCAGGCGGGGATCCAGCGCGTCGCGCAGCCCGTCGCCCAGGAGGTTGAAGGCGAGCACGGAGACCATGATGGCGAGCCCCGGGATGGTGGCCACGTGCGGGGCGACCAGGAGCAGGTCGCGCCCCGTCGAGACCATCAGGCCCCACGACGGCGTGGGGGGCTGCACGCCGAGGCCCAGGAAGGACAGCGCGGCCTCCACGAGGATCGCGTTGGCCATGAACAGGGTCGAGTACACGATCACCGTGGGCAGGATGTTGCGCAGCACGTGACGCATCAGCACCTCCCGCGTGGACGCGCCCAGGGCCCGGGCGGCGTGGACGTACTCGGTCTCGCGCGCGCCGAGCACGGCGCCGCGCACGATGCGGATGACGGCCGGCGTGCCCCAGATGCCGACGGCGATGGTGGTGTTCAGCACGCCCGTCCCCAGCGCGGAGACCACGGCGATGGCGAGCAGGAGGTAGGGGAACGCCAGGAGCACCTCCGTGGCTCGCATCACGATGGCGTCCACCCAGCCGCCCGCAAAGCCGGCGAGACAGCCGAGGGTGAGCCCCAGCAGCAGCGCGATGGCCACCGAGAGCAGGCCCACCACCAGCGCCACGCGGGTGCCGTAGATCACGCGGGAGAGGATGTCGCGGCCGAACTCGTCGGCGCCGAGGAGGAACTTGCCCCCGGGCCGCGTTCGCTTCTCGATGAGGCTCTGCTTCGCGGGGTCGGCGGGAGCCAGCCACGGGGCACCCGCCGCGGCGATCAGGAGCAGGCCGGCGATGACGAGGCCGACGAGGGCGAGGCGGTTGCCGCGGAAGCGCCGCCACGCGTCCGTCGCAAGAGTGGCGGAGGTCCCGGTCGCCGGCGCCGGGCGTGCCGCCGCGATCGCCATCATCCCTGCCGCGACACGCGAGGGTCCAGCGCCCCGTAGGCGAGGTCCACCGCGAGGTTGATCAGGACGAAGGCGAGGGCGAAGACGAGCACCGCGCCCTGCAGCAGGACGTAGTCGCGCGCGAAGATGGCCTTGACCATGAGGCGGCCCAGGCCCGGCCACGCGAACACCGTCTCCGTGAGCACGGCCCCGCCCATGAGCTGACCCGCCTGGAGCCCGAGCAGCGTCAGGATCGGGATCGCGGCGTTCCGGAGCGCGTGCTTGGCCACCACCAGCCGCTCGGCCACGCCCTTGGCGCGCGCCGTCCGCACGTAGTCCTCGCGCAGCACCTCGAGGACGCTCGAGCGCGTCATGCGCGCGAGCATGGCCACGGACGGGAGCGCGAGCGTCACGGCGGGCAGGACCAGGTGCGCGGGCGTGCCCACGCCGCCCACGGGCAGCCAGGGGAGCCACAGCGCGAAGACCACGATCAGCACGAGCCCCGTCCAGAACACGGGCATGGACAGGCCGAACAGCGAGGCGAGCCGGGCGATCCCGTCGAAGAACGAGTTCGGCCACACCGCCGACACCACCCCCGCGGTCACGCCGCCCAGGGCGGCGATCGCGAGCGCGGCGATGGTGAGCTGGAGCGTGGCCGGCCACGCATCGGCCAGCTCGTCGACCACGGGACGGTTCTGCTGGATCGAGCGCCCGAGGTCGCCCTTGACGAGGCGGCCCACGTACTCCACGTAGCGGATGGGCAGGGGCTTGTCGAGGCCCAGGTGGTCCCGCAGGCGGGCCACGGCGTCCTTGGTGGCGTGCTCGCCGAGCATGAGGGCCACGGCGTCGCCCGGGATCAGCTCCACGGTGAGCATCACCACGAAGACGACGCCGAGCAGCACGGGCACGGCGAGCAGCAGCCGGCGCAGGACGAAGGTCAGCATCGATGCGCGGCGCCGGCGCGCGCGGGCCGCCCGATGGCCGGCCCGCGGGTCACGGCCATCGGGCGCGCCGCCCCGGCGTGGCGCCCGGGGGCGCTACTTGTCCAGCCAGGTCTTCCCCAGCCAGAGGTTGTACTCGACGGGGTGGACGGCGAAGCCCTTCACGGCGGCGCGGGAGGCGATGATCTCCTTGGTGGTGTAGACGGGGATCCACACCATCTCCTTGGCGATGATGTCCTGGGCCTCGGCGTAGAGCTTCTCCCGCTCGGACTGGTTCAGGCTGCGGCGCGCCTGCTCGACCAGGGTGTCGATCTTCGGGTTCACGTAGCGCGACGTGTTCCAGCCCGTGGGCGGCGCCTGCTTGGAGTGGAACAGCGCGTACATGGAATAGTCGGCGTCGGCGTTCGACGTCACCCAGCCGAGCGTGAAGAGGTTGTGGGCGAGGGTGGCCGCGCGCACCTGCTGGAACACCGCGGCCCACTCGAGGAACTGCACCTTGGCCTCGATGCCGACCTCCTTGAGCATGGCCTGCACGGCCTCGGTGATCTCGCCGTCCTTCGGGTAGCGGCCGCGCGCGGCGAGCCACGACAGGGTGAGCCGCTGGCCGCCCTTCTGCATGATCCCGTCCGGGCCCGGCGCCCATCCCGCCTGGGTGAGGAGGGCCTTGGCCTTGGCGCGGTCGAACGGGTACAGGCGGTCCAGGTTCATGTCCTTGAAGCCGAAGACGCCGGGCGCGAGCACGCCGCGCGCGGGCGCGGCCGAGCCCTCCATGATGTTCTCGAGGATGGTCTTCCGGTCCACGGCGTGGAGCATGGCGCTCCGGACGCGCACGTCGTCGAGCGGCGGCTGGCCGGCGTGCATGCCGATGAACACCACGCGGATGCCGCCCACCTCGTGCACGGTGAACTTCGAGTCCTTCCGGAGCGTGGGGAGCTGGGTGGGGGCGGGGAACAGCACCATGTCGGCGTCGCCGGTCTGGAGCGCGATCATGCGCGCCCCTTCCTCCGGCACCACCTTGAACACCACGCGGTCGAGGAGCGCCTTGTCGCCCCAGTAGTCCGGGTTCCGCTCGATGATCACGTGGGTGTTGGTCTTCCACTCCACGAACTTGAACGGGCCGGTGCCCACCGGCGCGCGGCTGAACGCGTCGCCCATCTTCTGCACCGCGGTGGGCGACACGATGCCCACGCAGTACATGGCGAGCGTGCGCAGGATCGGCCCGTACGGGTCCTTGGTGAGGACGTCCACGGTGAGGTCGTCGACGACCTCGGCCCCGCTCAGCGAGCCGGCGAGGCTCGCCCAGCGCGCCGGAGGCGTGCCCTTGAGCGCCCGGTCGAACGTGAACTTCACCGCGGCGGCGTTGAACGGGGTGCCGTCGTGGAACTTCACGTTGGGCCGGAGCTTGAAGCGGACCTTGGTGGGCGACATGACCTCCCACGACGTGGCGAGCGAGGGCTTCACCTGCATCTTGTCGTCGAGGGTCAGGAGCCCCTCGAGCATGTTGAAGTACACCCACGCCCCCGGCGCCGTGGTCTCGAGGTTCGGATCGAGCGACACGGGATCGGTGGGCCGGACGATGGTGAGCGTGCCCCCCCGCTTCTGGGCGAGCGCGGTGTCCACGGAGCCGAGCCCCACCGTGACGACGGCGGCCACGGCGAGCAGTGCGCGAAGGACGAAGCGGGTCATGGAGTGCCTCCTGTGGCGTGGCGGGGCGCGGCGGTCAACCGTGGTCGTCGTGCTCGGGTTGCGTAGACGGTGATGGGCATCGCGTCCCCGGAGTATCACAGGGCCTCCGGACCCGTCAACGGCGGCGGCGCGAGCGCGGGGTGGCGCCCTCCGCGCCAGGATTCGGTTGACAGCCACCGACCGCGGTGCCTACCATCCGGCGTCGATGTTCGCCTCTTGCCTCTCATCCCCGACACCCGGAGGAAGGTCATGAGCACTCGACGAGATTTCCTTACCGTGACCCTCGCCGGCATGGCCGGCACCGCGCTCGGCCGTCTCGCGCGGCCGCGGCGCCCAAGTCGATGAGCGTGGTGCACGAGAGCTCGTTCATCAAGGCGTTCGACGACTTCTTCGTGCAGAAGCTCGCCCCGGAGTACGAGAAGCAGACCGGTATCAAGATCAACTACGAGCCGGTCAGCGTGGGCAGCATGCTCACCCGGCTCACCACGATCGCCGAGACGAAGTCGGGGCCGGAGATCACGGCCACCGGCCTCAACTGGCCGCACCTCTTCGACAAGAGCCTCGTCGACGTCACCGACATCGCGACGAGAGGTGGGCAAGAAGCTCGGCGGCTGGCACGACAACATCCACGACGCCGTCGTCGTCAACAAGAAGTGGAAGGCCCTGCCGTGGGGCAACATCGGCCAGCTCGAGGTGTACCGCACGGACTGGTTCAAGGAGGCCGGCGTCAACAAGTTCCCGGACAACTGGGAGGACCTCCTCTCGGCCGGGCGCCTCCTGAAGAAGAAAGGCCATCCGTTCGGGTTCGAGCTGGGGCACGGCTTCGGCGACAACCACGGCTGGCTCTACCCGCTGCTCTGGTCCTACGGCGGGCGCGAGGTGGACAAGGACGGCAAGACGGTGCTGATCGACTCCTCGGAGACCGCGGCTGCCGTCGACTTCTGTCGCCGCTTCTACAAGGAGACCATGTTCGAGGACGTTCCTGGGCTGGACGGACGTGAACAACAACAAGGCGTACCTCGGCGAGCAGATCTCCTGCACCAACAACGCCATGTCCATCCTGATCGTCGCCAAGCGGGACTTCCCGGAGATCGCCAAGGTCACCGATCACGGCCTCAACCCGCAAGGGCCCGAAGGGCCGCTTCCACGTCTACAACGCTCAGTCGCACGCGCTCCTGACCGACGCCCCGGACCAGGCGGCGGCGAAGGCGTTCCTGCGCTGGCTCTACGACGACAAGCAGCTGTCCGCGTGGCTCGTGTCCGGCGACGCGTACTACGCCCCGTACCTGCACGGATACGACAACCACGCGATGTGGAACGATGGATCCGCGCTACGCGCCGTACAAGGAATGCCTCAAGACCTCACGGCTGCACGGCTGGCCGGGACCTCCGGGACAACCAGGCGTCGGAGAGCGTGGCCAAGTACGTGCTCGTGGACATGTTCGCGAAGGCGTGCCAGGGCACATCCACGAAAGAGGTCATCGCCACCGCCGCCGCCCAGCTCAAGCAGATCTACAAGACGAGGTAGGCCGATGGCCGTCGGCCCCGCGTCGATCGCCCGGCCCGCACCCGCCGCGGGCCGGGCGGGCTCGCTGCGGGGAATGTGGTCGAGCGCGAGGGCGTCTTCAGCTGGCTCATGCTGGCGCCCGGCGTCCTCTTTCTCCTCGCGTTCGTCGCGTACCCGTTCTTCTACGGTATCTACCTGAGCCTGCAGCACCGGCCGGTGGCCCAGCCCGGCGTGTTCGTGGGGCTGGCCAACTTCGTCTCGCTCTTGCACGAGAGCGGTGTTCTGGCAGGTCACGCGGAACACCCTCCTCTACGTCTCCGTCACGACGGTGCTCAAGCTCCTCGGCGGGACTCGCGATGGCCTTGATCGTGAACCAGAGCTTCCGGGGGCGCGGCATCGTGCGGGCGTTCCTGCTCCTGCCGATTCATCGTGCCCACCGTGCTACAGCACCATCGCGTGGATGTGGATCTTCGACCCCACGTTCAGCGTGCTGAACTGGGTGCTGGTGAACACGGGGGCGGTGAGCACGGGCTTCTCGTGGCTCGGCAACGCCACCCTCGCCATGGTGTCGATCATCGTGGTGAACACCTGGCGCGGCATCGCCGTTCTACGGCATCACCCTGCTTGCCGGGCTCCAGACCATCTCGCCCGATCTCTACGAGGCGGCGGCCATCGACGGGGCGAGCATCGCCCAGCGCTTCTGGTTCGTCGACGCTGCCGATCCTCAAGCCGATCCTGATCATCGTGACCATGTTCTCGGTGATCTTCACCTTCGCGGACTTCCAGATCGTCTACGCGCTGACCCATGGCGGGCCGGCCAACGCCACCCAGGTCCTCGTGACCTACGCGTTCGACCTCGGCATGTCCGGTGGCCAGCTCGGGATGGGCGCGGCGGCGGCGCTGGCCATGCTGCCCGCCCTCGTGCTCGTGATCATCGGGCTCACGCTCTACCTGCGGCGGGACGGATGATGCGGGGCCGGGCCTGATGGTCGGCGCGCGCGGGTTCGCCGGCCGCGTCCTCCGGCTCTACCTGCCGCTCCTGGTGTGCCTGGTGGTGACGCTCTTTCCGTTCTACTGGATGCTCGTCACGTCGATCAAGCCGAACCGCGAGCTGTACAACGCCCGCGTGATGCCGCTCATCGTCCACCAGCCGACGCTGAAGCACTACTACGACCTGCTCTCGAGAGACGAACTTCCTCACGTGGACGTACAACACGATGCTGGTGGCCGTGGTCACCACCGCGATCTCGCTCGTGCTGGGCACGATGATGGCGTACCCGCTGGCCCGCATGCGCTTCCCGGGGGCCGGCGGTGGTGGCCATCGGGGTGGCCGCCACCTACCTCGTGCCGCAACCACTGCTCTTCATCCCCATGGCCGACATCATCAACAAGCTGGAGCTGGGCAACACGCTGACCGCGGTCATGCTCACGTACCCCACGCTGTTGATCCCGTTCTGCGCGTGGCTGCTCATGGGCTACTTCAAGAGCGTGCCGCGGGAGCTGGAGGAGGCGGCGCGGATCGACGGGGCGAGCCGGTTTCAGGCCATGATCCGCGTGGTGCTGCCCCTCTGCACGCCCGGGCTCCTGTCCGCGGGGATCTTCGCCTTCACGCTGGCGCAGAACGAGTTCCTCTACGCTTTGATCTTCCTGGCCAAGAGCGAGGTGCGGACGGTGCCGGTGGGCGCCATCACCGAGCTGATCCGCGGCGACGTGTTCTACTGGGGCCAGCTCATGGCCGCCGCGCTCCTCGGCTCGGTGCCCTGTGGCCATCATCTACTCGTTCTTCGTGGACTACTACGTGGCCGGCCTCACCGCGGGCTCGGTCAAGAGCTGAGCAGCGCCGCCCTCCGCCCTCGCGGGGTCTGCGGCGGCCAGCCGCTCGTCGTAGAAGTCGGCCAGCCCGGTGAGCAGCGGCGCCGCCGCGCCCGAGAACGACGATCCGTGCATCACGGCGAGCGCGCGCGGCGCGAGGGCGGCGAGCCGGCGGATGGTCGCTCCGGTGGCCGGCGTGAGGGCGGTGTAGCCGAACGCCTTTTCCGCCTCGATGGCCGGGCCCACGATGTCGCCCGTGGCGAGGGCGGGCGGGTCGCCCGCGTGGGTGAAGAGGTCGCTCGTGAACAGCGTGCCGGTGGTCTCCTCGTGGAGCAGCCCCGCGTCCCAGCAGTGCGGCACGTGGGGCGTGTCCAGCCGCCGCACGCGGCGGCCGCCGAGGTCCAGCACCTCGCCGTCGGCGAGCGCGCGCGGCGGCCGCGGCGCCTGGTCGTTCAGCCAGATCGCGCACCCGATCTGCCCGTGGGTCACGGTGGCGGCGGGCGCGGCGGCCAGCCACTCTCCGAGCGCGCCGCACTCGTCGGCCTCGATGTGGCTGAAGGCGATCCAGCGCAGGCGCGCGGGGTCCATCACGCGGGTCAGGGCCCGGGAGACCGCGGGGAAGAGCGAGCGCTGGCCGCAGTGGAACAGCAGCGGCTCCTCGGCGTCGATCAGGAACTGGTTGAACGTCAGCCCGCGCGGGCCCACCGCGGGCAGGAACGTGGACAGGCGGTAGATCCGCTCGCCGATCTCGTCGACCTTCGTTTCCATTGATCCTAGGCGGGGGGCAGAGGCACGAAGATCGAGACGCGGGCCTCGGGGCCCACCTCGCGCGTGGCGTGTCCCTGGCCGGTCAGGTCCTCGGCGATGAGGATGTCGCCCGGGCCGAGGCGCTTGACCGTCCCGTCACCGATCTCGATGTCCACGGCGCCCTCGAGCGTGAAGACGGCGTAGCGGCCGGGCGCGTGGTGCCACGGGTTCGAGCGCGTGGGCTCGAAGCGGCGGATGACGATGCCGCTGCCGGGGATCAGCTCGGCGGTCGCCGACTGGTCGCCCCGCGACTGCCAGGTGGGCTGGATCTCCTCGAAGTGGGACTGTCCGTCACTGCCCGCGTAGACCCGGATGATCGCCATGGCCGCTCGGGTCAGGCGCCGCGGGTCTTCGCGGATCGGGTCGGGATCACGCTCGTCATGCGCATCGTCCTCCTCGCTCGGGCTCCATCTCGTGCCGCGAGCATCGTAGCCACGGGCGGCGCCGGCGTCAACACGAAGGGCGCGCCCGCGCGTGGCGTAGGCGACTCAGACGGCGTCGGCGGCGGCGCGCATGCCGTCGATCTGGCCGGAGAGGCCGAACACGCGGAGGCGGTCGCCGGTCCGGAGCATCGCCTCGGGCGGAGGGTTCATCACGACGGTGCCGTCGGTCCGGCGGATGGCGACGACGGTGACCCCGAAGCGCTCGCGGATCTGGGCATGGCGCAGCGACCGATCACGAGGCCGGCGCCCGTCAGGGTGAACTCGCGCACCTCGGGGAGCCCGCCCTCCGCCGGCGCCGCGTGGTCCGGCGCCTCCATGGCCCCGCGGAAGCGGTCGAGGTACGCGCTCGTCGAGTCGTCGGGCAGCCGCATCGCGCGGAGGGCGTGCCGCACCACGGTGGCCGCCACCTCCATCTCGGGCTGGACCACCACCGTCGCGCCTCCAAGCCGCAGGGCGTCGGCGTCGGCCACGTCGTGGCCGCGCGCGATCAGGGTGGCCGTCGCGTTCATCGACCGGGCGGCGCGCGCGGCCGCGCCGGCCTCGGACAGGGCCACGACGACCAGCGCGGCGTGCTCCGCGCCCGCCGCGCGCAGCACCGTGGGCTGGCCGGCGTCGCCGAAGATGCACGCGATGCCGCGGGCCCGGAGCGCCCGCGACGACGTTGGGGTTGCGATCCACCACGGTGTAGGGCAGGGCGAACGTGTCGAGCGCCTCGCCCACCGCGCTGCCCACGCGGCCGAACCCGCAGAGCACCACCCGGCCGTCATGGGACGCTGGCCCTGGCGCCGCCGGCGCGGCCTGCCGGCGCGCGAGCCACCACGGGACCAGCCTGACCAGCGTGGCGTTGACGAGGATGGTGAGGAGCGACGCGGCCAGGGTCGCGTTGTAGACGTCCTCGCCCACGTGCCCGGCGGCCCGCGCGACCTGGACCAGGATGAAGGAGAACTCGCCGATCTGCGTGAGGCCGACCCCGACCAGGAGCGCCGTGGAGAGGGGATAGCCGAACACGCGGACCACCGCGGTCCTGATCACGAGCTTGCCCGCCACGACCAGCGCCACGATCACGAGCAGGAGCGGCACGTGGGCGAAGACGGAGGCGGGATCGATCAGGCAGCCGATGGTGACGAAGAAGACGGCGACGAGAATGTCGCGCACGGGCAGAAGCCGGGCGAGGGCCTCGTGGGCGTAGTCGGAGTTGCTGATGACGAGCCCGGCCAGGAACGCGCCGAGCGCCACCGAGAGGCCGACCTCGTGGGTGAGCGCGGCGGTGCCGAGCCCGATGGCGAGCGCCACCATGAGGAGCAGCTCGTCGTTGCCCGTGCGCGCGACCCGCAGCAGGAGCGGCGGCACCACCTTCCACGCGAGGTACGCGAACGGGGCGAGGATGGCGAGGCCCTTGGCCAGCGCGGCCGCCACGGCGAGGAGCCGGCCGGGCTCGAGCGCCCCCAGCGCGGGCAGGACCACGGTCAGCACCACCACGGCCAGATCCTCGACCAGCGAGATCCCGATCATCACGCGGCCGTGGGGCGAGTGCAGCTCGCCGCGGTCGATGAGGAGCCGCGCCAGCACCATCGTGCTCGCCACCGACACGACGAGGCCGATGACGAGCCCCTGCAGGGGCGGCCAGCCGAGGAGCGCGCCCACGCCCACGCCGAGCCCCGCGAGAGCACGATCCCGAGCGGGCCGCCGAGGAGCGCCACCCACTTCACGCGCAGGAGGTCGGACAGCGAGAACTCGATGCCGATGGAGAACATGAGCAGCACGACGCCGATCTCGGCCACCACCTCGAAGGTGTGGACGTCGGACAGCGCCGGCCCCGGAGTGAACGGACCGATCACGATGCCGCCCGCGACGTAGCCGAGGATCAGGGGCTGGCGCGCCAGCCACGCCACCGCGCCGCCGATGACGGCGGCGAGGAAGACGTAGGCGAGGTCGCGGAAGATGACGGTGTCGGGCACCATGGCGGTCGGTTCTCTCGGCTCGATCAGTCGAGCCGACTCTTCCCCCTCCCCCCCCCAGAGACCGGTCGTCTCGTCCTCGGGGGCCACGCCCAGGTCACGGCCGAGCGCGTCGGCGCAGGCGCGGTACTGGCGAAGCGCCGCGTTCCGGCGGCCCGCGCGCGCGTGCAGGCGCATGAGCAGCCGGTGCACGTCCTCGCGGAGCGGGTCGAGGGCGAGCAGGCGCATGGCCAGCGCGCGCGATGTTCCGCCGTCGCCCCGGCCGCCGCGTGGACGGCCACGAGCCGGTCGAGAACGTTGAGCGCCCCGGAGGCGAGCAGCGCGCGCGCCTTGCGCCGGCGGATGCGCAGCGGGCGCCCGTCGCCGAGCCGCGCGCGGAAGGGGCCCAGGAGCGTAAGGGAGAGCGGCCTCGTGGTCGCCCTCCGGAGAGTGACGGCCTGCGGCGGCATGAGTGGCCGCACTATATCACCCGCCGGCGGCGGCCACGCCCAACCCGGGCGGTGACGATCCGGTGACGGCATCCACGCTATACGCGGGATGGTGCATGCGTTCGGCACCGGATCCCTACGCGTGGAGGAGGACCACATGAGCGCAACCAGCGGGCTCACCCGACGCGCGGTCCTGGCCGCGGGGGCCGCCGCGGCCGTCGCCGCCGTGCTGCCGGCCGCCGCCCAGACGCCGCGCCGTGGCGGCGCCTTCCGGATCAGCCTCGGCGATCCTCCGCACTTCGATCCTCACCTGACCGTGCAGTGGGGAACGCTGATCGCGCTGTCCTTCACGCACAGCCGCCTCCTCAAGCACAAGGCGGGACCGGGTGTCGCCCCCGGGACGTTTCCCATCGAGGGGACCTCGCCGAGTCCTGGTCGCAGACCAGCGACACGACCTACGTGTTCAAGCTCCGCCGTGGCGTCCGCTGGCACGCCAGGCCGCCGGTGAACGGCCGGGAGCCTCACCGCGGAGGACGTGAAGTACTCGTTCGACCGGTACCTCGGCCCCACCACCAACAACCCCAACCGCGCCATGCTCGAGGACGTGGAGAAGGTCGAGGCGCTGGACCGCTACACGGTCCGATTCACGCTCCGGACGCCGTACGCGTGGTTCTACGACGCCGTCGCCTCCACCACGGCGTGGATCGTGGCCCGGGAGGCGGTCGAGCAGCACGGCGACCTCAAGCGGGCGGAGGCGTGCATCGGCACCGGACCATGGATGCTCGATCGCTACGAGCCGAACGTGCGCCTGTCGTGGGTGCGCCACCCCGACTACTTCGCGCCCGGGCTCCCGTACGCCGACGCGGTGGAAGCCTCGATGGGGCTGGATCCCGCGTCGGCCCTGGCCCGCTGGCTCGGCGGCCAGTTCGACTTCGCCCCTGGCCTCGGGATGGTGGTCCGGCGGCAGGACCTCGACAACGTGAAGCGGCGGAAGCCGAACCTCCAGACGGCCGAGTTCCAGTGGATGGTCGGCGCGTTCGCGGCGATGAAGCTCGACCAGGAGCCGTTCCGTGACGTGCGCGTGCGCCGCGCGCTGGCGCTGGCCACGAGCTACAAGGAGATCCTCGCCGCCAGCCCGCTCGCGCTGGGGCAGGGGGGGCCCGAACACGGTGGTGCCCGCCGCGCTGACGGAGTGGGCGATCCCGCACGACCAGCTCTCGCGGGAGGGCCAGCGGCTGTACGAGCACGAGCCGGCGGCGGCGGCGCGCCTGCTCGCGGAGGCCGGGCATCCCACCGGCATCAAGGTGCCGTTCGAGACCGGGAACTCCGGGCCCGACTGGATGGATGGCGTCCAGATCTACCTGCGAGCGTGGAAGTCGGCCGGGATCGAGGCCGACCTCAAGGTCAAGGAGATGGGCGCCTTCGTGTCGAGCGCGATGCTCGGACGGTTCGAGCGGCTCATGCTCGGCATCCGCGGGGGCCAGCTCTTCCCCGACCCTTACCTCGGCTCGATGCACCTCCCGGGGCAGCGGCCGAACTCGTCGGGTGTCAACGACCCGAAGCTCACCGAGATGATCCGGCTCCAGCGCCGCACGTTCGACCCTGCTCGCCGCCGGGACATCGTCTGGGACATCCAACGCTACCTGGCGGAGCAGGTCTACTACGTGTACGGCCCGTCGGCGCGCGTGGTCGCGGCGTGGGAGTCGTACGTGCGGAACTTCGCGCCCAACCTTGGCAACGACTACGGAGGCCGCCTGATGGCGGCGTGGCTGGATACAGTGCGAGGTGAGCCCGATAGCAGTGCGAGGTGAGCCCGATGGCAGTGCGAGGTGAGCCCGATAGGGCGAGCCGAGCGTATATGGGAATGCAGTAGAAGCAACCGCCGCGCCCCTCGAACGGCTGCAGCGCCGCGTGGCAGGGGAACGGTTCTCGGCGACGAGGCGACCTGCTCGTTCGCGCTCGATCCCGCCAGGCCAGCTTCCCGGCCCCGGCGGCAGCGGCAACGTCAACGTGTCCACCGGCGGCGGGATGCAGCGTGGTCGGCGTCGAGCAGCGTTCCGTGTCTCAGCTTCACGGACGGCGCAATCGTGAGGGGATGGGGACGGATGCCCTGCAGGCGGTGCCCGCGCCCGATCTCGCTCGGGCGCGGGCCGGGCCTAGCACATCGTCCTGAGCCGGGCGATCAGGCGTCGCGAGGCTCTTTCCGGATGAAGCGGCCGCTGCGCAGCTCGTCCAGCGTCTGCTCGATCTCCGCCCGCGTGTTCATCACGAATGGCCCGTAGCGGGCCACCGGCTCGTGGAGCGGCCGCGCGGCGGCGAGGAGAAAACGCCCTCCGCCGTCGCCCGCCTCGGCCTCCACCACCTCGCCGTCGCCGAAGACCACCAGCGCGGGGGCGCGCACCGGCGTCCGGGCGGGGCCGAGGCGCACCTCGCCGTGGTCCACGTAGGCGAACGCGGTGTGGCCGCGGGGAACCGCCTCGCGGAAGCTCGCGCCCGCGGGCAGGGTCACGTCGACGAACTTCGGGGCGACGGCGAGCCCCTCCACCGGCCCCGTGAGCCGGCCGCCCGCCGCCTCGCCGGCGATCACCCGGATCGACGCGCCCTCGTCGGTCTGGACCTCCGCGAGCGCGCCGGCCGACAGCTCGCGATACTGCGGCCGGCTCATCTTCTCCCTCGCGGGCAGGTTGAGCCAGAGCTGCAGGCCGCCGATCCCCTCCGGGCGGACCTGCGGCATCTCCTCGTGCAGGATGCCGCTGCCCGAGGTCATCCACTGGATGTCGCCGGCGCCGATCGTCCCGCGGTGCCCCAGCGAATCGCCGTGACGGATCTGGCCCTTCCGGACGACCGTCACCGTCTCGATCCCCCGGTGCGGATGGTAGGGGAAGCCCGCCTCGTAGTCGGCGGGGTCGACGGACTCGAAGTGGTCGAGGAGCAGGAACGGATCCAGGTAGTCGAGGCCCCGGGTGCCGAGGCTCCGCCGGAGATGGACGCCCGCGCCCTCGACGACGGGCTCCGGGGTGATGACACGCGCCACCGAGCGCGAAGAGTCGTTCATGGTGTGCCCTCCCTTGTCGATGCGGTTGGGATGGCCGGACGGGCGGGATCGATGCCGGGCGCCCCGTGGCCGCCCCGGGCTAGCCCTCCGTCGGTCACAGGAGGATCTGTGGGGGGGCGCGGGGCCGAGCGGTATCTGCGCGGACGCCGGACGAACGCCGCCGCGGTCAGGCCGACGGCGCGGCCAGGTACCACTGGTTGTCGAAGGGATCCCGCACCGCGGCGCGCCGCTCCCCGTAGGGCTGGAGCGCCGGCGACTCCATGGACGTGGCGCCGGCGGCCAGCGCGCGCTGGTACGCGGCGTCCACGTCGTCCACGTAGGCGTAGAACATGGTGGGCATGGGGCCCCACTCGCCGTGCGCCTCGCCCATCTCGATCACCGAGGCGCCCAGGCGCACGACGCCGTGGGCCAGCCGGCCGTCCGCGTCGTGGTGGATCGCCACCTCCTCGGCGGCGAAGGCGGCCTTCATGAACTCGATGAATCGGGCCGCCCCGCGCGGGTGGAGGAACGGGGTCACCGTGCCGAGGCCCTCGGGCACGTGGCCCGCCGGCCTGGTGCGTGGCGATGTACCAGTGGTTGCCCGCCACATCCTTCACACCGGCCTCGCGGTCGCCGTACGGCTGATCGACGGGCGCGTACATCGACTCCGCCCCGGCGTCGAGCGCGGCCTGGTAGACGCGGTCCGCGTCGGGCACGTAGAGGTGGAGCCCGGTCGGCGCGGGCTGGCCGCCCCACGCGCCGCCGCCGCCGATCATCAGGAGCGAGTCGCCGATCCTCACCTCGGCGTGGAGCCCGCCGGCCGAGCCCGTGGTGCGCAGGAGCTCCTCGGCGCCGAACGCCCGCTTCAGGAACTCCACGAGCTCGGCGGCGGGGCGGACGGGCAGGTACGGGATCACGCTCTGGATGCCGGGTCGCGCGACACGGGTGGTCGTGGTCATGGCTCTCCTCGTGAGCTCCGCCGCGAGCCGCGTCCGGAAGGACGCGCGCGGCAGGGCGCGCAGGTCGTTGGCAACGTCGAGCAGCTCCGCAAGCTCGGGGTCGCCGGGCGGCAACGGAGGGCGCGGGGCGGCGAGGAGCGCCTCCAGCGCGTCGGCCAGACGATCGATCCGGGCCTCGTCGCTCATGCAGTGGCCTTCCCGCGGGCCTTCAGGCTCTGGAGCGCGCGGAACTGGAGCTGCTTCACGGCGCCCTCGGTCCGCCCGAGCGCCTCGGCGATCTCGCGCACGCTCCGGCCCTCGACGAACCGCTCCAGCACGACGCGCTGCTGGTCTTGCGGCAGGGCGCCGACGAGCTGGGCGAGGACCGCCCTGCGGTCGGCCTCGGCGGCGCTGTCGTCGGCGGGCTCGGGGGCGGGCTCGCCGCGCTCGCGCGCGACGCGCTGCCAGCGGTCGGCGAGGGCGTTCCGGGCGATCTGCATCAGCCAGGCCGCGAAGGGGATGCCCCGCCACTCGAACCGGCCCAGGTGGGCGAGGGCATGGTGGAACACCTCGGCGGTCAGGTCCTCGGCCGCCTCCCGGCCGCCGGCGCGGCGGGCGACGTAGGCGTAGACGCGGTCGAAGTTCCGCTCGTAGAGCTCCCCGAACCGGCGGGGGTCGGCCTTCGCGGCCTCGATCAGGACGCGCTCGTCGTCGCCGCCCAACGGGGTCTCCGCTGCCGATGCCTGGGGGGCCATGGACTCACTTCCGATAACGGCCGAAGCCGGGCGAACGTCACGCGGGCGGCATGGTACAAGATGAGGCTCGGATCGACGTGATCACCATCGCGCGGAAGCTCCGCACCGCGGCCGCGCGCCCTGCCCAGGCGGGGCGCGGCCGGCGCCTCCTTGGGGCCGCGGCGCTGGTGACGCTGGCCGCCCTGGCGGCTGGGTGGCTGCGCGTCCACCGGCGGCTCGACTCCGCGGGGGCCGCTCATGAAGCGGTTGCTCGCCTCGACCGTCCAGCTGCGTGCCGAGCGCGAGGGCGGGGTCCGGCGGGCCGGCTCGGGCGTGGTGGTGGCCTCTGACCCGGCGACCATGCGGAGCTGGGTGGTCACGGCTGGGCCACCTGGTGGAGCCGGCCGCGCCCCAGGAGATCACCTGCGCGGTGTCCGGCCGCTCGGGCCGCACGCGGGCCAAGCTCCTCGCCTCGAGCCCCGACCCGGACCTGGCCCTGCTGCTCATCGAGGGCACGACGCTGCCGCCGGTCCGCCTGCGCCCCGAGGTCTCGCTCGGCGACGAGGTCTGGGTGGTCGCGTACCCGTGGGGGCGGGGAGTGACGGTCGGTAGCGGGGTGGTGAGCCAGATCGCGGCGGCGGACGGAGACATCGCGGTGGCCGGCGCGCCCCGCATGGTGGACGTGTCCGTGTCGTACGGCTCGAGCGGCGGAGGGCGTGTTCGACGCTCAGACCGGCGACCTCGTCGCGCTGGTCGAGGCCTACCGGACCGCCCGGATCGCGCTGCCGCGCGATCCGGGCGCCAGCGTGCAGGTGCCGGTGGCCGGCGAGACAACGGTCATCCCTGCGGCGACGATCGTCCGGTTCCTCGCCGACAGGGGCCTGGGGCCTCTCCTGCCTCGGTAGGCCGAGGCCAGGCCCGCGCCGGCCCCGTAAACGCTACTCGGCCATCTCGACGGTGGTGGCCACCTTCTTGCCGTCGCGCTCCTCGAAGGTCACCTTGACCTTCGAGCCTTCCTTGATCGACTCCGCGGGGATGCCCTCGGCGAGATAGATCTGCGTGCCGTCGTCGAGCGTGAACGACCGCTCGGTGACGTTGACGCTCTGGACCTTTCCGGCAACGTCCTCCGCCCACCCGATGCCGAAGGACAGCGCGAGCGATGCGGCCACGATCACGGCAATGATCGACCTGGTCATTGTGGATTCCTTCGCTGACTGCGGGTTGTAGGTTCGACGAGGCTCGTGGCTACGCGGTGGAGGGGCGGCCGTCGGAGGGGGGCGCGCGGATCGATACCGCGGCGACGCGGGACGTGAGCCGCGGCGCCGTCTCCTCCGGCGATCGATGCGATACGGCTCGAGGCGGAGGCAGCAGACCGCCGAGCGCCTCGACGATCGCGGGCTGCGAGGTCGCGGAGACGGCGGCGTCGTGTCCGTCGGCGTCGTGGAGCCCGAACAGGCAGAGCGAGTCTGGCAGGAACGTGCTCGCGGACAACGTCGACGCGAGCAGGCACGTCACGAACAGCAGGACCGCGGCCGCTCTGTCCATCAGGAGTCAGCGTAGGAGCGGGTCCGCCTTGCGTCAAGACGTATCGGCTCCGATACGGCGTACGCCAGCCGCACACAGTAAGGACATGTCGCGCGGCGGGTCAGCGGCGCTCGAGGCGCATGCGGATGCCCGACCGGGGCCGGAGCGTGATGGACGCCAGCGGTTCCACGCGCTGGCCGGGCTCGAGCACGAGGCGGAACCGCCGCGCGATCGCCGCGAGGATCAGCACCGCCTCCATCGTGGCGAAGGAGTTGCCGATGCACTGGCGCGGCCCGCCGCCGAACGGGAAGTAGGCGAAGCGAGGGAGGCGGCGGGCGAGATCGCCGGCCCAGCGCTCGGGACGGAACGCTCGGGCTCGTCGAACCAGCGCGGATCGCGGTGGACCACCCACGTGGGCGCGATCACAACGTCGCCCGGCGCCAGTGGGAGCCGGCGGCCTCCGTCGGCCTCGCCGCCTGGCGCGCGAGCGCGTAGGCGGCCGGGTAGAGCCGCATGGACTCCGTCATGACCATGTCGGTGTAGCGGAGCGCGGGCAGGTCGGTCACCGTGGGCGCGCGGTCGCCGAGCACCGCGCGCAGCTCGTCGCCGAGCCGCGCCTCCACCTCCGGGTGCTGGGCGAGCAGGTACCACGTCCACGAGAGCGCCACGGCCGTCGTCTCGTGGCCGGCCAGGAACAGCGTCATCACCTCGTCGCGCACCTGCTGGTCCGTCATGCGGCTGCCGTCGTCGGCGTCCTGGGCGGCGAGGAGGATCGAGAGGAGGTCGCCGCGATCCCCGGGGCTCCGCCGGCGGTCGGCGATCATGCGGTAGACGACCTCGTCGAGGCGGCGGATGGCGCGGCGAAGGCGCAGGTTGGCCGGGAGCGGCAGCCACATGGGAAGCAACTGGAGCAGGCTCCCCAGCCGCTCGGCGAAGAACTCGGTCACCACGCGCGAGGCGTCGACCACGTCGTGGGACGCGCCGGACACGTCGGCGTCGAAGAGGGTCTTGGCGACGATGGCCTGCGTCACCGTCATCATCTCGGCGTGCACGTCCACGACCGCGGCGTCCTTCCAGCCGTCGGCCTGGCGCGTGGCATGGTCCGCCATGACCTCGCCGTAGGCCGCGATGCGCTGGCGATGGAAGGCCGGCTGAACGAGGCGCCGCTGGCGGAGCCAGAGGTCGCCTTCGGAGAGGAGGAGGCCGTCGCCGAGGAGGCCGCGGAGCATGCGCACGCTGCGGCTCTTCACGAAGTCGCGGCTCCTCGCCACGAAGGCGTCCTCGATCGCGTCGGGATGGTAGATGAGGACGCCGCGGACCGGTCCCAGGCGCACCGGGACAACGTCGCCGTGCTCCCGGGCGCACCGGGTGTAGAAGCCGAGCTGGTCGCGGTGGACGTCGGGCAGACTGCCCAGAAGCCAGTGGCCCTTCGGACCTCGTGGCGGGCTCGACGATCGGGGGGAAACGCCCACGCTCGCCGGCGCATCTCCGGGCGGTATCGTCGGCATCCACGGTCTCCTTGTCAGAGCGGTGTTGCGCGAGGGTCTGACCCCGGTGTTGCGCGGTGTTGCGCGAGGGTCTGACCCCCGCGCAACGCCGGGGCGAGACGGCACGGGCGCCGAGTCGGCCTCGACGCCCGTGATTGGCGTGCGGCGCGGGCGCGCTGCTACTTGTCCTTGATCGCCGCCTTCACCTTCGCCGCAACGTCGGGCGGAATGGACGTCATGTTGTGAGCGGTCCGGGCGTGCTCGGCGCCCTTGGCGATCACCTCGGCCTCGTCCTTCCCTTCGATCACCATGTTGCAGCCGGGCATCAGATCACCGCACTTGAGCACCTTCGGCATGACAAGCTCCTCTGGCTGGGGTGGGAAGTCGGTCGGCGTTGCTCGTTCAGGGTCGCCCCGGACGGGGACGCTGTCAAACGGTTGCCGGCAGGCGTCGCCTCACTCGAGACGGTAGACCTCGACCTCGACCGACCTACCCTTCACGAGCAGCGCGGGCAGTGGCGCCGTGTCGAACTGGTCGGCGAGCCGCTGGTACGTGTCGCCGCTCAGGAGGACGTCCCCGCCCAGCTCCTTGGTGAGCCCCTGGATGCGCGAGGCCAGGTTCACGGGGTCGCCGATCAGGGCGTAGGCGAGCCGCTCGGAGCTGCCGATGTTGCCGGCGAGCACCCGCCCGGTGTGGATGCCGATGCCGTGGCGGAGGGCCGCCTTGCCCGCGCGCTCCCGCTCGACGTTCCACACGGCGAGCCGCCGCCGCATCTCGAGGGCGGCCCGCACCGCCATGGTCGGATGATCCGCGCGCGCGACCGGCGCGCCGAACACCGCCTCGATCCCGTCGCCGATGAACTGGACGACCAGCCCGTGGTGCTCGCGGATGGCGCCTTCCATCTCGGTGAAGTACGTGTTGAGGTCGTGGACGATATGCTGCGGCGCGGTCCGTTCCACCCACGGCGTGAAGTCGCGAAGGTCCGAGAAGAGGATGGTCACGTCCTGGGCCTGGCCTTCCAGGGAGACCCGGCCGGAGAGGATCTCGTCGCGGATCTCCGGGCTCACGTACTTGCCGAACGTCTCGCGGAGCATCTCGCGTTCCCTGAGGCCCGCGACCATGCGGTTGAAGCCCTCGGCGGCGGCCCCGATCTCGTCGTTGGTGACGACCGGACACCGCGTGTCGAGAAGCCCGCGCTCGACCCGGCGCATGGCGCTCTGGACCTCGCCCAGCGGCGTGGCCACGCTGGCCGCCACGAACACGGCGAGCGCGATCGACACGACGACGCCGACCAGCGCGATGAACACGATCGACACGAGCAGGCTGCCCACGACCCGGGCCGCGGCCTCCGGCTCCATGCCAGGGAGCGACGCCGCCCGCTGGTAGGCCATGACCCCGAGAACGGACAGCGGCACCGCGCCGACGAGGAGGAACATCACGAGGAGCCGCGTGCGCACGCGGAGCCGGAACACACGCGGCACCGCGCTCAGGTCGCCCTCCGGGAAGTAGCGGGCGATGTCCTTCCGCCAGAGGTACTCGGTGACGAAGAACGTGAACGCGGTGGTCGCGATCCCGGCCACGAACGTGTTGCCGAAGGTGAACCGGAGCGCGCGCTCGATCGTGAAGGTGCCGAGCCACGCGGGCCGGAGCCAGCCGAAGATGAGGCTCGCGAGGGCCCAGCCGCAGAACGTGATGCCGGCGAGCGCGTACGGGAAGAGAAGCGCGCGGCGCCGCGTCTCGGCGGTGAGGGGCGCCACGCCGCCGGCCGGCTCGAGCGCCCGCCACCACCGGCGGACCCAACCGAGGACGATGACCATGAGCACGCCGAACCCGACGACGAAGAAGGTCAGGGAGGTGCGCCAGTGGCCGCCGGGCAGGGGCGGCGTCCGGAAGTCGACGAACGTGAAGTAGGTGAACGAGACGAGGGCGCCGATCAGGTTGGCCGGCAGCAGGACCGCGACGTGACGTCCGATCGTCCCCTGTGCCATCGGCTCTCCTGCCGGAGTGTACCGGAGGCGCCCCGCGTGGCCGAGCGTCAGATGGGACCGAGGTCTCGCTCGGCCTCGGCGAGCAGGCCGTCGAAGGCCGTGGGCAGGGCGATGACGCGTCCGACCACGCCGGGGCTGTAGCCCTGGAGCCAGTAGCTGTTGGTCGGATGCCCGCCGCCCGCCACGATCAGCACGATGTTGTCCGCGGCGGCCGTGATCGGCCACGGGTCGAGCGCGATGCTCTCGCGCGTGACCTTGCTGGCGTCGATCTCGATCCACGCCGGGCATCCGGCGCGGCGGAGCTCCGCGAGGGGAATCCGCGAGTGCTCCCACAGGAACTCCCGGATCGACCGCGGGGTCCAGCCGAGCCCGGCCATGGTCTGCGCGACCACCCCGGGGATCATCAGGATGCCGGGCGTGCCGCGCTCGTAGCCCGCGAGACCGGGCATGTTGGGCACCCGCATGAAGTCGGCCATGCGGTGCATGCCCTGGAGCGCGTCCTCCTCGGGGGTTTCCTTCTTGGCGCCGCGCCGCCGGATGTTGGTGGCGCCGTTGGCGAAGGCGAGCGAGACGGAGCTCGTGCCCGCGGGGAAGCCGTGGCGCTGCGTGGCGTGGGGCGCCCAGCCCGGCGGCAGGCTCGCCTCGTCCTCGGCGAAGACCACGTTGGTGGCGCGGAGGCCGCCGTAGTTCGCCATCGTGCCGATGCCCGGGAGCGCGCCGCCCACGTTCTGCTGGAGCAGGCGCAGGGCGCGGCCGATGCTCGCGCCGGCGGGACGCTCGGGGTCGGGGCCGAGGCAGCCGAAGCCCGCGTTGAGCCGGATGCGCGCGCCGATGGGGCCGTTCACGATGACCACGGGGAACGCGCTGCCCGAGGCGGCCTGGAGCTGCTCGCTGCCCGGACTCCGGGTCGAGGAACGCCTCCACGGCGGCGACGAGCACGGGCAGGTACTCCGGCCGGCCGCCCGCCATGGCGAGCGCGATCGCGCACGTCTCCACGGTGGTCACGCCGCCGCGAGGCGGGAAGGCGCCGAGGACGCGGTCGCGCGCGCCGGCCGCGCCCCGGAGGATCCAGTCCACGCGCTCGGGCGTGGGCGGCCAGAGGGGCAGGCCGTCCCCCCAGCGGCTGGCGAGCATGCGATGGTTCGCGCGGGCCATCGCGTCCTCGAACGTCCGGCCCTCCACGGTGATCAGCGGCGACGGCCCTCCGGCGGACCGGGCGAGCGCGGAGCTCCACTCGGTGAGCCCCGCGTAGAACTCGCGCTTGCGCGTCTCGACCGGGCCGATGTCGCTGCCGGGCAGGAACATGTCGATGGGGAACGTGACCATGGCCGCGTCCGGCGCCAGCCCGAGGCCGGCGACGGCGTTCTGCATGACGCCGACGAAGTCCGTCCGGGTCAGCGTGACGGTGGGAATCCCGAGGGTCTCGAGCCTGGCGGCCGCCCGGCCGCACGCGGTGGCGCAGGACCCTCAGGCCGCGTTGCCGATGATGACGGCGTCGACCTCGCGCCGCTTCACCAGCTCCGCCGTCTCCTCCGATCCGATCACCGCGTTGCCCTGCGGGAACGTGTCGATCGGGAGCACCTCGATGCCGGGGAAGTCCGCCTCGAGGAGCGCCTTGAGCCGGGGCAGCATCCGGTAGGCCTGCCACTGCTCGTTGCTGACGAAGCCGATGCGCTTGCCCGCCAGCGTGGCGAGGCGCGGCGCGAACGGCTGCTTCACCTCGATGGCCCCGGACGGGTCGTGGAAGGACAGCGTGACCATGGGCTCCTCCTCGCGCCGCGACCTCTCGGGGCGGCGCGCGTCATGACCGTGGCAGCGGGCGTGCCCGCGGGATCCTCAGCCGATCAGCGCGCCGCGTGTCTTCGTGGGCAGGCGGTAGACGCTGGTGCGCGCGGTGAGGAAGAGCGCGCTGCCGTCCTCGCCCCACGCGAGATTGGCGGGCAGCTCGGGCAGCACGATCCGCCCGAGGAACGTGCCGTTGGCGCGGCAGACCCACACCCCGCCCGGTCCCGTGCAGAACACGTTGCCCTGCCGGTCCACCTTGAGCCCGTCGGGCACGCCCGGATCGTCGGAGGCCATGTCGAGCAGGACGCGGCTGTCCGTGAGCGTGCCGTCGGGCCGGACGGTGAACGCCCGGATGTGCTTGGCCGCCGAGTCGTCGATGTAGAGCGCGGACTCGTCGGGCGAGAACGCGAGCCCGTTGGGCAGCGCGAAGTCGTCGACCAGGAGCTGGATGCCGCCGTCGGGCGCGATCCGGTACACGCCGTGGCAGCCCTGCTCCTTGCCGGCGATGGGCTTCTTCCACCACTCGGGCGGGCGCGCCACGCCGGGCGTGCTCGGCTGCACCGCGTAGGGCGGATCGGTGAAGTAGACCGAGCCGTCGGACTTCACCACGATGTCGTTCGGGCTGTTGAGGCGCTTGCCCTCGAAGCGCTCGGCGAGCACGGTGCGCGAGCCGTCGTCGGCCACACGGCTCACGCGACGGCCGTCGTGCTCGGCGGCCAGCACGCGGCCCTGCCGGTCGAGGGTGAGGCCGTTGGACATGCCCACCGCGTACGTCGTCAGCTCGGGGCCTTCGGCGAGGCGGCGCCAGCGGGCGATCCGCTTGTTCGGGATGTCGCTGAAGAAGAGCGCCCCGCCGCGCCAGACCGGCCCCTCGGTGAACGTGAGACCGCCCGCGACGCGCTCGACCACGGCATCTGGGGCAACCAGGTCGTGCAGGCCGGCATCACGCGTCTCGAGCAGCGTCATCGGGCTCGTCCTCCATGTGGGTCGGTCGGTCGTACCGGGCATGCGACGTGGCGCGGCATGACCAGCAGGCTACGCTCCCCTCGCGACCCTCCGCAACTGTCACCACGTGCGGGCGCCGGGCTTCGCCCGCCCGCACCCTGCGCCCACGTCCCTCCGAGCTTGGGGTCAGGCACTTGCGTTGCGCGGGGCCGGACGACGGGCGGGGTCAGGCGACGCGGGCCTTGCGGCGCGAGGCGGCAGCGCGGGGCTTCGCGCGGGAGGCGCTGCGGCTCGCGCGCCGGCCGTCGGATGCCGCGCGGGCGGACGCCGCCCTGGGGCCGGCCAGGCTCTGACGGAGGCGCTCCATCAGATCCACGACCTTGTCCTGGCGGGCGTCGGTCTTCTCACCTTTCAGGCGGGGCTCGGCCCCCTTGAGCTTGGCGCGGATCACGCGCATCACGTTCGCCTGGTACTCGTCGGTGTACTTGTCCGGTGTCCAGCGGGCGCTGAGCTGCGCGATGAGCGACTTCGCCATCTCGATCTCCCGCGACTTGCCCGTCGCCGCGGGCGGGAAGCTGAACTCGTCCAGGTCGGCCAGCTCGTCGGAGAAGCGCATCAGGGTGACGACCAGCGCGTCGCCGATGGCCTCGAGCGCGGCGAGGTGCTGCACCTCCCGGAGCATGATCTTGCCCACCCCGGTCTTGCCCGAGTCGCGGAGCGCGTCGCGCAGCACCGCGTAGGCCCGGTCGCCGCCCTTGCCGGGCACCGCGTAGTAGGGGGTCTCGAAGAAGCGGTCGTCGATCTCCTCGGCCGACACGAAGTCCAGGATGTCGAGCGAGCTGGTCTTCTGGAGCGCGGCGGCCTCGAGCTCCTCACGGGTCAGCACGACGAACTCGCCCTTGGCGTGCTCGTATCCCTTCACGATCTCCGCCCACGGCACCGGCCGGTCCTCCTTCTCGCACACGCGCTCGAACCGGACCGGCGACCTGTCCTTGCCGTGCAGCATCCGGAAGCGCGGCCGCGTGTCCCGGAGCGCCCGGTGCAGCTGGATGGGAATCGTGACGAGGCCGAACGCGATCGATCCTGTCCAGAGCGGTCTGCTTGCCATGCCGGCCTCCGTGTCGAGGTCGTTCTGGATACCGACGCCTCAACGAGGCAAGATCCGTGCCGCCCGCTGGCGCAATGCGACTGCTGCCCGCAGCGGCCGGGGAGGCGGTGAGAGCAATCTCGACCCGGAAGGATCGACCGGGAGGATCCGGGTGGGGCGATCGGACGGCTACCGGAGCTCTGACGCCGGGATGACGCGGTAGCGGCCGGGATACCGCTCGAAGAGCTGGTTCATCTCCTGCGAGGTCATCTCGATGCGCTGGCCCGTGAGGGTGTCCTCGACCACCCACCGGCCCTGGAGCATCATGCCCGTGAGGTGCTGGTGCCACTGGGTGGTCAGGAGCTCGCGGGCCGGGCGCGTCACGCGGCGAGGCTCAGACGACGGTGTCGCGCCGGAGCCGCTCGATCTCCTCGGAGCCGTAGCCGGCCTCGCGGAGGATCTCGTCGGTGTGCTCGCCGAGCGTGGGCGGCTCGCGGTCGATGCCGGGGCTGCCGTGGGCGAGACGGAACCCCGCCCCGACCAGGCGCATCGGCCCGTAGCGCGAGTCGATCGTCTGGAGCACGTCCCGATGCCCGAGCTGCGGGTGCTCGACGATCTCGTGGATCTTCCAGATGGAGCCGCACGGCACGTCGGCCGCGGTCAGCCGCTCCTCCCACGCCCGCGCGTCGTCGCCGGCCAGCGCTTCCTCGATGATCTCGCGTAGCGCCGGCTCGTTGGCCGTGCGCGCCGGCCAGTCCTTGAAGCGGGGGTCGCCGAGGACGTCGGGACGCCCGAGCGTCTTCATGAGGCTCACGAACTGCTTCTCGGTGAGCACGGCGAGGACGAGGTAGCCGTCGCGGACCCGGTAGCGGTTGGCCGTGGGCTTCCTGCTCACCGAGCCGTTGCCGATCTGGCGCTGCTCGATGCCGGCGACGGTGTACTCGGACACGGGGCCGGGGATGAAGGCCAGCGCGGCGTCGAGCATGGCCACGTCCACGAGCTGTCCCCGGCCGGTGTGCGTCCTCTGGAAGAGCGCGCTCGCCACCGCGAGCGCCGCGGTCATGCCGCCGATGGTGTCGCAGATGGCGAAGCCGGCGCGCGTCGGCCCGCGCTCGGGCTCGCCGGTGATCGACATGATGCCGGACATGGCCTGGAGCTTGCCGTCGAACGCCGCGGTGGTCCGCTCGGGACCCGTCATGCCGAACCCCGAGACGCCGCAGTAGATGAGCCGCGGGTTGATCGCGGACAGCGTCTCCCAGCCGAGGCCCAGCCGCTCCATGACGCCGCCGCGGAAGTTCTCCCACACCACGTCGGCGTTCGTGACCAGCCGCTTGACCACCTCGATCGCCTCGGGCTTGCGGAGGTCGAGCGTGATGCTCCGCTTGTTGGCGTTCACCGCCATGAAGGAGGGGGCCATCTTCCGGCTCGCCCAGGTGGCGTCGGCGAGCTGGCCCCGCGTCTCGTCGCCCTCGTGCGACTCGATCTTGACGACGTCGGCGCCGAGCAGCGCGAGCTGGTAGGTCCCGTAGGGGCCGGCGAGGTAGCGGGTGAAGTCGAGGACGCGGACGCCGGCGAACGGCTTGCTCATGCGCCCTCGCGCTTGGCGCGCGCCACGGTCTTGACCACGTCGAACTCCTTCCGCCGCTCGGTGATCACCTCGGGCGTCAGCTTGGAGAGGTCGTTGTAGTCGCGCTTCCACGAGGGATCGTCGCTCCAGCGGAGCGCGCTCTGCACCGTGGTGCGCGGGGCGGGGGCCGCCTCGAGCACCCGGAGCGCCAGCTCGAGGGTCTGCCGCTGGGACTCCACGTCGAACGGGCGCCCCGCCGAGTTCCCGAGGGGGAAGTCACTCCAGAGGAAGCTCGGGACCCCGCAGTGCTCCACGATGTCCTTGGCGCATCCCATGATCACGGTCGGGATGCCGTGGGCCTCGATGTGCCGGGCGACCAGACTCACGGTCTGGTGGCACACCGGTCAGCTCGGCACGAGCACGACGGCGTCGGCGCCGTCCTCCTGGCAGCGGCGCAGCAGCTCCGGCGCGTCGGTCTCCGTGGTCACGCGGATGCTCCGGTTCGTCGGCGCGCCGTGCACGCGGGCCGTGAGGGCCCCGATGCGCCCTGCCGCCACCGCCTCCTTGAGGCGGGCGAGCGGGAGCCAGGTGTTGATGTCCTTGGCCGAGGTGTGGCGGCGGTCGTAGCCGACGTGGGAGATGCGGAGGTCGGGCTCGCTGGTGGAGGGAACCGAGTAGACCTGGTAGAACTTCGCGGCCGCGTTGTACGGTGCGCCCGGGCCCTGGTCGCCGACACCGTCCTGGAACGGCGCCGCAGTGGTGATGAGAGCCACCTTGGCCCGGGCCAGCGGCGTCGCGAGAGGCGTGAACGGGACGTCGGCGAGGTGCGCCCAGCGGTACGGATTGCTGTAGCCGAGCGCCACGTAGTAGTCGCGCGTCCGCTGCATGTAGGGGATCGGTCCGTCGTCCACGTCGATGGTCGCCACCGGCTTCTCTGCATCCGTCGTCATCGCACCCTCTCCTCCGGCTGGTGTCGGGACCTGCCACAGTCTAGCCGGATTTCGCCGACCCCGACATCGCTTCTCGGCCGTGTGCCGCCCACCATCGACGCGGGCGACGTGTGACCAGTGACGCTGGCGGGGCGGCCCTGCCCGTCGGGCTGTCGCCAGCGTCGTGGGTCCGCGGCCGCGTCATCCCGCCGCGCGCGACATGATGTTCCCGTACCGGTGCCGCACGCGGGAGATCGCCTGCTCGCGGAGGTACCAGCGGAGCTCCAGGCGCCCCGTGGCGAGGACCGGCGCGTCGATCACCGCGACCGAGGCGGCGTTCGCCGCCTCTCTCACCGCGCGGTCGGGCGCCCGCCAGACGCGGAGCCGCTCCAGGCCGGCGCCCCGGCGCAGGCGCTCCGCGAACGCCGCCGCCGACTCTTCGACGATCGCGACGCCCGGACGCTCCTGGAGCCACGGCCACGCCTGCGGACCCGCGAAACTCAGGGACACCGGCGTGCCGCAGAGCGTGGTCGCGATCAGCACCTGGAAGAGCGCCAGGTCGTCTCCGGCCTCGGCCGGGTCGACACGCACGGCGACACCGCGGCAGGGGCGATAGCGAAAGACGTTGTCCTCGCCGAGCACGCCGCTCGGGTCGTGACCGATCCCGAAATGGGTCCGCCACGCTCGCGTGTAGTCCGCGGCGGCGGCGCGGAGCCGCGCGGCGCCGCCGGCGGTGGTCTCACCGAAGCACCGCGACAGCAGCTCCGCGACCTCGGGCGAGAGATCGCCGTCCGCGACGGGCAGCGTCCGCTGGGTCCAGCGCGCGAGCTGGAGCACGTAGTTCGGGCCACCCGCCTTCGCGCCCGGGCCGACCGACGACGCCTTCCAGCCGCCGAAGGGCTGCCGGCGCACGATCGCGCCGGTGACGTGGCGATTCACGTAGAGGTTGCCGGCCTCGATCCGGTCGATCCAGCGCTCGACCTCGCGGTCGTCGAGCGACTGGATCCCGCTGGTGAGGCCGTAGGGCGTGTCGTTGGCGAGGTCGATCGCCTCGTCGAGGCTCTCCGCGCGCATGAGCCCGAGGACGGGGCCGAAGCACTCGGTACGATGGAAGAACGAGCCCGGCGCGACGCCGAGCTTGATGCCGGGCGACCACAGGAGGGGATTGTCAGCATCCTGCCGGGGCTCGAGGAGCCATTGCTCGCCGGCATCGAGCGTGGTGAGCGCCCGGCGGAGCGCGGCGCCGGGGGCCTGCGTGAGCGGCGTGATCCGGCTGACCGGGTCCCACGCGCTTCCCACGTCCAGGCTCGCCGCGGCGTCGCGGAGCTGGCGGCGGAACATCGGGTCGTCGTAGACCTCGGCCTCGCAGATCGCCAGGCTCGCCGCCGAGCACTTCTGGCCGTTGTGGCCGAAGGCGGAGCGGACCAGGTCGCGGATGGCCTGGTCGCGGTCGGCGAGCCCGGTGACGATCACGGCGTTCTTCCCGCTCGTCTCGGCGAAGAGCGCGAGGTCCGGCCGCCAGCCCAGGAAGAGACGCGCGGTCTCGATGGACCCGGTGAGGATCACCGCGTCCACGCGGGCGTCGGTGACGAGGCGCCGGCCCACGTCGTCGTCCGGGCAGGGCACGAACTGGAGCGTCTCGCGGGGGACGCCGGCGTCCCAGAGCGCGCCGGCGAGGTGCCAGCCCACCAGCACCGCCTCCGGCGCCGGCTTGAGCACGACGGCGTTGCCCGCGGCGAGCGCGGCGAGCACGCCGCCCGCGGGAATCGAGAGCGGGAAGTTCCAGGGCGGCGCGACCACCACCACGCCGAGGGGCTGCATCTCGCAGCCGTCGATCGCGCCCGCGACGTCGTGCAGCGCGCCGGCGTAGTAGCGCGCGAAGTCGATCGCCTCCGAGACCTCCGCATCAGCCTCGGGGAGGGTCTTGGCCCCGTCGACGATCATGGCGCCGATCAGGTCGGAGCGGCGCCGGCCGAGGACACGGGCGGCGGCCCGGAGCACCGCGCGGCGCTCCTCGGGCCGACGCGCGCCCCAGGAGGAGACGGCGCGCCGGGCGCAGTCGAGCGCCTCGTCCACGCGGGCCAGATCGGCGAGGGCATGGACGTAGCTCCGCCGGCCCGGGCGCGAAGGATCGTGCCGCGTGACCTGGGCGCCGGAGATGATCGCGCCGGCGACCTGGAGCGGGACCGCGGCGGGCTCGCCGCCGCTCCAGCGGGCAAGGAGCGCCTCGGTCCACGCGCGATTCGCGGGGAGGGACCAGTCGGTGTCCGGCTCGGTGTCGAAGGGCTCGTCCGCGTCGCCGTCGGCGGCGCCCCCCGCCTCCTCGGCGCGGCGGTCCTGGGAGCGGCGGGGCGCGTCGGACAGACCCTCCACCACGGTGAACGCGGAGAGGAACCGGTCGGCCTCGCGCCGCCAGTCGTCCCCGCCCGGCGACAGCTCGAACACGTGCCGCAGGAAGTTCTCCTCCGCGGTGTTCTCGTCGAGCCGCCGCACGAGGTAGGCGATGGCGCTGTGGAAGTCCTCGGCGCGGACCACGGGAGCGTAGAGGAGGAGCCCGCCCGCCTCGGCCTGCACCGCCCGCGCCTGGTGGTTCGCCATGCCCTCGAGCATCTCGAACTCGACCATCGCCTCCACGCCGCGCGCGGCGCGCAGGACAAGGCCGTGGGCGATGTCGAAGAGGTTGTGGCTGGCGATCCCCAGGTGGACCACGCGGGCGTGATCGGGCCGGGTGCCGTACTCGACCATGCGCTTGTAGTTGGCGTCCACCTCGGCCTTCGCCGGGTAGGGCGCCTGGGGCCAGCCGTGCAGCGACGCCTCGATCCGCTCCATGGCGAGGTTCGCGCCCTTGACGATCCGGACCTTGATCGGAACGCCGCCGCGGCGCACGCGCTCGGTGGCCCACGCGCAGAGCGCGCGCTGCGCGCGGAAGGACTCGGGCAGGTACGCCTGGAGCACGATGCCCGCGGACAGCGCGAGGAACTCGTCCTCGGCGAGGACCTCCTCGAAGGCGGTCACCGTGAGGTCGAGGTCGCGGTACTCCTCCATGTCCAGGTTGATGAACTTCGGGGTGACGCGGCCGTCGGGACGGGTGTAGCGATGCGCGAGCGCCTGGCGGTAGAGGGCGCGCAGGCGGTCCTTGACGCGCTCGACGGTGGGCCGGAACGCGACGAGGTTGATCTGGCTGAACACCGACGAGACCTTGACCGAGATGTACTCGACGTCGTCGCGGGCCAGGAGCGCGCGGTACGCCTCGAGGCGGCGGCCGGCCTCCGCCTCGCCGAGGATGGCCTCGCCGAGCTGGTTCAGGTTCAGCCGGATGCCGGCGCGGCGGCGCTCGGCGAGATAGGCGGCGAGCTCCTCCTCCTCGCCGGGGAGGATGAGCGACTGCGTCTCCTGGCGCAGGCGGCTCACGATGGGCGGCACGACCACGCTCGGCAGGTAGTGGCCCATGACGCCGCCGAGGACGAGCGCGGTGCGCTCCCACCAGTCCATGTAGCGGGGCGCTCCGTAGTCGGAGAGGAGATGCGCGAGCTGGTCGGCGATCCGCTCGGGGCGACGGCTACGGAAGGCCTGATCGATCAGGGCGATCGTCAGCTCCTTGCCGTCGCGATCGCCCATCATGCGGGCGAGCTTCCGGGCCTGCGCGCGCTCGGCGGCGGTCTGGCCCGCCCGCGCCTCGCGCAGGAGCCGCTCGGCGAGCGCGACCGCCTGGTGCGGAGGGTCCTCGCGGGCGGTGGGCGTCCGAAGGTCTTTGCGGAGCTCGTCCACGCGGAACTCGAGCGAGCGCTATCGGCCGGCTAGCTCCGTCCCGCGACGATCCCGGCAAGGCGGGGGCAGAGGCGGAGGGCGTTGCCGCCGAGGATCTTGCCGACGGGCCGTCGCGGTGAGCCGCGGGCGGTCCGCGACCTGCTGCACGCTCTCCGGCCACGCGGTGTCGCCGTGCGGCCAGTCGGTGGCGAAGAGCCACAGGTCCTCGCCCAGCTCCTCCACGCAGAACTCGAGCGAGCGCTCCCAGCTGTCGATGGCGTGGAAGTAGCGGCCCTCGGCCAGCACCTCGCGCGGCAGCCGCTTCAGGTTCGGCACGTGGTTGGGCGACATGATGTAGTGCGTGTCGAGCCGGTCCATGGCGAGGGGTAGCCAGCCGCCGCCCGTCTCGATGATGCCCACGCGCAGCGAGCGGAACGTGTCGAAGACGCCGCCGCCGATGAGCGCGCCGAGCGCGGCCATGCCCGCCCACGGGTTGGCGAAGCTGTGGAGCAGGAACCACGCGCCGTCGAGGTCGAAGGTGCCCGGCCCGTAGGGCGGCCGCGCCGTGCCCCCGTGGGCGAGGAGCGGCAGGTCCAGCTCCTGGGCGGCCTCGTACAGCGGATGGAGGTCCGGATGGTCGAGCAGCTTCCCGTCCGGCGCCTGGGGAGAGATGTAGACGCCGACCAGGTTCGGGTCGCGCGCCCAGTGGCGGAGCTCGGCCACGCCCGCGGCCACGTCACGCATGTTGGCGACCAGCGTCCACGTGAGGCGGGTCGGCGCCTGGGAGCAGAAGTCGGCGACCCAGCGATGGTAGGCGCGGTACAGCGCGTTCTCGAAGTCGCCGTCGCGAAGCGCGCAATAGCTGGAGACGTGGGTCGGGTACAGCACGCCGACGTCGACCATCGCGCGGTCCATGTCCTCCACGCGCACCTTCACGTCCCAGCTCGCCTCGGGGCGGATCGGCGGTAGCGCGTCGGGCCGCCCCGGCGGAAACGCGCGCCGACCGCCTTCCATGCCGGATCGGCGGGTGAGGCCGAACGTGTCGCGCACGCCGAGCGGGCGCCCGGTCTCGATCGGCTCCACCACCGACGTGCGGCTCCCGAAGAGCGAGTAGCCGTGGCCGGCCTTCGCCTGCTGGGCGATGCCGTCGCAGAGCTGCCGGTAGGTGTCGCGGAACGCGGGATCGATGTGCCCGTCGTAGAGACGGTCGGCGCGCTCGACGATGTGGGAGTCCAGGTCGATGACGACGTCGCCGCGGAAGGCCATGGCTCTGCTCCTCTCTCAGGTTGTGTCTCTCAGGACGCGAGGAAGTCCGCGAAGTACTCCTCGGGGGTGATCTTCTTGCTCGTGAAGCCGAGCCGGAACGCCTCGGACGCGAACATGTCGATCTGCGCGCGGTTCCGCTCGAAGCCGTAGGGATGGAAGTCCTCGCCCATGGCGGACGCGGTGTCTTCCAGCTCGGCCTCGAGCCAGGGCGTGGCGTAAGGGAAGCCGCTCTGCGCGGCGGTGAACGTGTCGTTGGCGGCCACGAACGCGTCGGTGAGGCGGCGGGCGATCCAGGGGTTCGCCTCGAACGCCTCGCGGCTCAGCACGATCAGGTGCTGGGGCGGGAAGGCGCCGGTCTCGCGGAAGTACCGCTGCTCGATGCTCCGGAAGTCCGGGAAGAGGCGGGCGAGGGGGCCGTTGACCGGATGGTAGGCCTGCGGGCGGGGCGGGCTGTAGATGGCCTCGAGCTCGCCGGCCAGCAGCATGTCCGTGAGGGAGCGGCCCCGCGGGGCGGCGTTCACCCCGGCGGGAAGCGTCTGGTCCATCGGCGCCGACCACGGCGTGTCGATGTCGCCGATCCACCACTGGATGGCCGCGGGGTCCACGCCCACGAAGCGCAGGAAGTGGCGATACCAGATCGAGCCGCTCGCCGTGTAGCTGTACATGCCGATGCGCCGCCCCGCGAGGTCTTCCGCTCGCTTGATCGTGCCGCCGCGGCGCACGTAGAGGTCGCGGGCGGTGAAGTTGCGAAGCGGGAACACGGGCAGCCCGACGTGCCGGCGATCGCCCTTGTCGACGCGGTAGAGGTACTGCGCCATCGACCACTCGCCGCCCTGGACGGAGGTGTCGGCGACGGCGCGGCGGAGCATCTCGGCGCGGGCCGGCCACGAGCCGCGGCGCCCGAGGATCATGGTGAGCGCGATGCCCTCCGGCTTCACCTCGCCGGTGGCCAGCGGCATGACGCGGGCGTAGTCCGCGCACGTGAGCGAGATCGGAAGGTCGGGCATCGTCGCCTCCGGGGAGCCGAGTGGCCGGGGAGCCCGGCGCCCGCTAGCGTATCACCAGTGCGTCCGCCGCCCCCTGGCCCGTCCGCCCCGTTACAATCGAGGCATGCGCCCACGGCACTTCTCGATGATCCGCGACTTCCACGTCGCCGACCTGTTCACGCTCGCCAACGGGGCCAGTGGCACCGCGGCGATCCTGCTCGCCATGGAGCACGTGCGCGAGGCGCGGGCGAGCCGCGTGTACGGCGTGGCCCTCCTCGTGCTCGCCGCCCTCGTCTTCGACGTGCTGGACGGCCGCGTCGCGCGGCGCCGGCACACCGCCTCGCCGCTCGGCCGCGAGCTGGACTCGCTGGCCGACGTGATCAGCTTCGGCGTCGCGCCCGCGTGCCTGGCCTACGCGGTCGGCATGAGCGGCCTCTGGGACGTCCTGGCCCTGCTCTACTTCGCGGCGTGCGGGATCAGCCGTCTCGCGCGCTACAACGTGACGGCGGAGGCGGCGAGCGCGGCCGGCGAGAGCGTGACCCACTTCGAGGGGACGCCGATCCCCACCAGCGCGCTCCTCGTCTTCCTCCTCGCCATCCTCGCCGCGATGGGCCGCATCGGCGAGCACCTGCCGCTCGGCGGCGTGCGCCTCGGGCCGTTCGAGCTGCACCCCTTCGTGCTCCTCTTCGTCGTCTCGGGCTCGCTGATGATCAGCAAGACCCTGAGGATTCCGAAGCCCTGAGGCGCTCTCGGTCGACAAGAGCTGCACGGGGCGAGAACGAACTACGCGGCGCCTTTCGTTCCGCCGGCGCCGCGAGCCTCCGCGCCGGAGTCGTGTTTTCGCGCAGTTCGCTGGGCGCCCCGCCCTGGCATCCGTCGTGCCGCATACGGGATAGCCGCAGGTCATTCCGATCCGACACAAGGAGGCTCTCACATGAAGCGTGCGGTCATTGCCGTCGTGCTGGCGCTGTTCGTCGTCGTGGTGGCGGGCGAGGCGTGGGCCCAGGACGTAGCCGGGACGGTCAAGGTCATCCAGGTCAAGGAGCGGGTCATGACGCTGGACGACGGGACCAAGCTCTACTGGACCGAGACCCAGACGATGGCGCCGGAGATCAAGCCGGGCGCGAAGGTGAAGGCCACCTACGAGGCGGGGCAGGACGGCAAGTACCTGCTGAAGAAGATCGAGGTGGTGAAGTAGGGCACGGATCGCGGCGGCCAGACCGGGACGGCCGCCTCATCGAAGCGACGGGCGGGGGAGCCGGCGGTCTCGAGCCGCCGGCTCCCCCGAGTCGCCCGGGTCAGCTCGCGCTGCGGGCGGCCTTCAGGTCGTCGAGCTGACGGCGCGCGCCCGCGGTCAGGCACGCCACGTCGGACGTGAGCATGATGAGGTCGAAGCCGCGCTTCACGGCGCCCGCCGCGAACGCGGCGCTCGCGCAGTGCATGCAGGCCTTGATCCCGCGCTTGTGCGCGGTGTCGCGGATCTTGTCGCACGTGGCGAGGTGGGTCGGGTCCGGGTTGTCGCCGCGCGGCGGCAGTCCGAGCGCGTACGAGAGGTCGGCGGGCCCGATGTAGACCGCGTCCAGTCCCGGCGTCGCGCAGATCGCGTCGAGGTTGTCGAGGCCTTCCTTCGTTTCGATCATCGCCAGCACCACGATCTCGCCGTTGGCCTCGGCCTGGTAGTTGGCGCCGCCGTACAGCGCGGCGCGCAGCGGCCCGGACGAGCGCATGCCCACCGGCGGATAGCGGCACGCCGCGACGGCCGCCGCCGCCTCCGCCGCGGTGTTGACCAGCGGCACGATGATCCCGTAGGCCCCGGCGTCCAGCGACCGCATGATGATGGCCGGCTCGTTCCAGGGCACGCGGACGATCGGCACAGTGTCGGTCTGGGAGATCGCCTGGAGCATCGGCCAGAGGTCGCTGAAGTCCGACAGGCCGTGCTGCATGTCGACGCAGAGCGCGTCGAAGCCCTGGCGGGCCATCACCTCCGCGGTGAAGCCGTTCGGCACCGACAGCCAGCCCATCGTGGCGCATGCGCCGTCACGCCACATCTGCTTGATCTTGTTCGCTCGCACGTGAGCACCTCGCGTCGTGGATTCGGCCGGCGGCCCGGCCCGGCTCTGGAGCGTAGCACAAAGCCGACATCGCGTATCATCGGCGGGCGATGGCCACGAGCGACGATCGACCCGCGATGGCGGTGCGCACGCAGGGACGCGGCCCCGACGTGGTGCTCTTCCACGGCGGCATGGGCTGGTGGAAGCACTGGGCGCGGAACGTGGACGCGCTCGCCGAGCGCTTCACCGTGCACGCTCTCGACCATCCGTCGTACGGGGCGTCCGCGCCGGTGCCGCGCGAGATGACGGGCACGGAGTACCTGGACCTGATCCAGCGGCTGTTCGTCGAGTGCTTTCCCGGAGACGCGCCCCTGCGCTTCGCCGGGTTCTCCTTCGGCGGGGCCATCGCGTCGCGCCTGGCCCGGGTGCTCGGCGCCCGGGTCACGCACGTCTGCCTCGTCTCGCCCGCGGGCTTCGCGTCCCGCGGCCCGGTGGACCGGCCGACGCGCAGCTATCGCGAGGCGGGCGACGACGACGCGTTGTTCCGGGAGATCTGCCGCCACAACCTCGCCGTGAACATGCTCGCGCGGCCGGAGAGCATCACGGACGAGGCGGTGGACATCCACGCCTACGGCGTGCGCCACACCCGCTTCAACAGCCGGAAGGTGAGCGGTGGCGGCACGCTCCTGGAGGACCTCTCGAAGCTCCCGGCGCGCGTCCGGGTGCTGTGGGGCGAGGGGGACGACTCCCCGTTCCGGCCCGCCGGGCTCCTGATCGATCGGCTGCGGGCCGCGCGGCCCGAGCCCCTCGACGTGCACCGCGTCCCCGCGGCCGGGCACTGGTCGGCCTTCGAGAACGCTCCGGAGGTCAACCGGCTGATGCTCGAGTTCTTCTCGACTTCCTGAGCGCTTCTCGGCCTCCTGACCGCCGGTGGCCCGCGGCAGGGCTCAGGCCACCGATCCTCCGCGCCGGAGCGCGGCGATCTGCTCGGCGGTGTAGCCCAGCGCCGACAGGACCTCGTCGGTGTGCTCGCCCACGCGCGCGGGCGGCCGCTCGAGCGAGGGGCCGTCGTGCTCGAACATGAACGCGGCGAGCGGCACGGTGACGGGCCGGTCTACCCCTGGGACCGCCTCGTGCCGGTGGAGTACACGCGCGGCTCGCCACCTGGGGATCGGCGAGAGCCTCGCGGAGCTCCCGCACGCGGGTGGCGGGCACGTGGCGCGACTGCAGATACGCCTCCCACTCGTCCGCCGTGCGCTCCTTCATCTTCTCGGTGACGGCGGCGAGCTTCTCGTCGTATCGCGCGTAGCGCTCCTCCAGGCTCGACCGCTTGGCCTCCTCGGGATCGCCGATGGCCTCGTAGAAGCGGCGGTGCTGCCGCCCGTTGCTCGCCGCGAGCTGCACGATGCCGTCCTTGGTCGGGAAGGCCGAGGACGCGGCGAAGCGCATCTTGTTGCCGGCGCGCCGGGGATGGTGGCCCGAGTGGAGGTAGTCGGTGATGTGCGAGCCCTGGAGGATCATCGCCACGTCGAACATGGCGAGGTCGATGTACTGGCCGCGGCCGGTGCGCATGCGCTGGAAGAGCGCGGCGGAGATCGCGAAGGCGCCCATGGTGCCCGTCGCGTAGTCGATCATCGGCGCGCCCGCCTTGATGGGGCCGCTGGTCTCGGTGCCCGTGGACGCGGTGATCCCGGACGTGGCCTGGATGGCGTGGTCGTAGGCGGTCTGGCCGGTGCGCGGACCGGTCTGGCCGAACGCCGTCATCGAGGCGTAGATGAGCTTCGGATTGAGGCGGGAGAGGTCCTCGTAGCCGAGGCCGAGGGCCCGGAAGGCGCCGGGGCGGTAGTTCTCGACCAGCACGTCGGCCCAGTCGGCGACGAGGCGCTTGAGGGCGTCACGGCCCCCCTCGGTCTTCAGGTTCAGCGCGATCGCCCGCTTGTTGCCGCCCTGGGTGAGGAACCCCGTGCCCATGCCCGCGCGGTTCAGCTCGTGGTCCGCTCCGGACTCGCGGCTCTGATCGGGCTCGTTGGGGTCGTCCACCTTGATGACGTTGGCGCCGAGGACCGCGAGCTGGTAGGCGGCGAACGGGCCGGCGAGCACGTGGGTACAGTCGACGATCTTGATGCCCTCGAACGGACGCATGAGTGGCCTCCTTTCGGCGTGTGGGTCGAGGGTAGCAGAAGCGAGCGCGCCTTCTCTTGAGAACGTGTGGACTCCTGGCGCGACCGCCGGCCCGGCGGCGGCCGCGCCGGGAAGGCGCGTGCGTGCTACGCTCGACGCCGTATCCGACCGCATCGAACACCCGCACAGAGGAGGCCAACCGATGGCGTCAACGCCCCTGCCGCCGTGGATCCATCCGCTCGAGCAGCGCGACCCGGAGTTCGTCCTGTCCTACATGTCCCAGCGCGAGCGCATCCTGAAGGACGGCGCGATCCCCGCCAAGTACAAGATCCTCATGACCATGATCGTGGACGCCATCCAGTCGCATCCCGACGGCGTGGCGAACATCGCGGCGCGCGCGCGGGGCGCCGGTGCCACCGACGCCGAGATCCAGGAGGCGGTGGAGGTCGCGTACCTCTTCGGCGGCACGCCCGCCCTGGTGACCGCGATGAACGCCTTCAAGTGAAGCGCCCGCAGGGCGCCTCCATCACGGTCGACGCCGCTGAGGCGTTGAGCGAGCGCGCGATTCGCGAGACGCGGAACCTCGAAGACGTGGTGGCCGAGACCCTCGAACGCGAGGCCGGATGCTGATCCTGCCGCGCCGCTGGCTCGCCAGAGGAGCGGACATGGGCGCCCGGGAGAAGTCCATCGGCGACCGTCTGTCGAACGGGCGGCTGCCCCGAACGAAGCCCGTGACATCGCGTGCGAGCTTCGGGAGCGGACTCCTCTGCGACGGCTGCACCGGCCCGATCCTGCCGCGGGAAGTCGAGCAGCAGCACGACGTGGGAGGCGGCGTGACGCTGCGATTCCACGCTACTTGCGCGGAGATGTGGGAGCGCATGATCGCGGCGCTTCCCGCTCCGGGCTGAGTCGGACGAAACAGATCAACGAGACCGTGCCCCACTGATGTTGCCTGTCCTGCGAGGCCGGGTCGACGGCGCGCTACGCCGGCCCCACCAGCCCGATGTACGCGCCGCAGGCGTTCTCCGGCAGCACGAGGACGGCGTGCTCTCCCGTGTTCCTCACGCCCCGCGCGGGCGGGGGCATGCCGTGGTCCGTCATCCATCGCACCGCCGCGTCCATGCTGCTCGTCCGGTAGAGCACCTGGAACGGTCCCGGTCCGCGGCGGGCGAGCGCTTCCGCGGCGGGCCCTGGCTCGGCAGGCTGCGCGACGGTGAGCCCCGTGGGCCCGAGGTCGAACACCGCCATGTCCGCCTTGATGACGTTGCCGCGGTGCACCTCGGGCACCGGCATGCCGAGCACGCGGCCGTACGCCTGGGCGGCCGCGGCCACGTCGGGCACGGCGATGTAGACGCGGTCGACGCGCTGGACCCCGTTTCCGTGGACGCCCGGCCGCGGGACCTGGCGCCGGCGCTCTGCGAGCGGGGTCAGATGCTGGACGAAGAAGATCGGTAGCGGGTTCGCGGGTCCGAGGCGAGCCGCCCGCCACGCGAGCTCCTGGCCCGCCGGGGTCGTGCGCCGGCCGTCCATCACGTCGCTCACGTCCACGCCGCGCCGGCGCATCGCCGCCACGTCGGCGGCGAGGTCGTCGCTCTGCACGGCCACGTACCGGAAGCCGTCGCCGCGCTCCAGGAACGCGAGCAGCCCGGCCTCGGGCCCGGGGTCGGCCGCGGTGGCGGCGGGGTCACGGAGGGCGAGCAGCTCCAGGTAGTCGGCCTCGTTGAAGGCGATGGCGTTCTTCGTGCCGCGGCCGGGATGGACGCCGCCGGCGTGCACGTCGAAGCCGATGCACGTGTACGTCTCGACGGCGCGGTCGAGGTCCCGGACGCAGATCATCACGTGGTCGATGCGAGTCAGCATGGAGCGCCTCCTGACGATCCGCGCGCGCGTCGCGCCCGGACCGACCAAAGATACCAGCACCCGCGCGCCGGTTGACACACCCTTCGCGCCTCTCTAGTCTCACGTCATGACGCACATGGAGGAGCATCCGATGACGACAGCGCGACTCGCCCTTCACACGTGGACGCTCGACACGACACCGCTGCCCGAGGCGCTCGGCGTGATCCGGCGGACGGGCTGGGACGCGGTGGAGCTGCGCCGGCTCGACTTCCAGCGCGCCGCGGAGTCCGGCGAGACGGCCGACCGCGTGATCGAGCGCGTGAAGGCCAGTGGCCTGCCCGTGGCGTGCGTCGGCGTCGAGCTCGGCTGGATGTGGGCGGAGGGTCCCGAGCGGGCGCGGCTCCTCACGGTGTTCCGCGAGCAGTGCCAGCGGGCGCGGGCGCTGGGCTGCGCCACGATCATGAGCCCGGCCGACAAGGGCACGGGCGACCTCGCGGCGGCGGCGGCCAGCGTGCGCGAGGTGGGCGACATCGCGGCCGAGCACGGCGTGACACTCGCGGTGGAGTTCAACTCGCAGGCCGACCAGCTCAACACGCTGGCGCGGATCCGCGAGCTGATGCAGCGCGCCGGCCATCCGCGGACCGGGCTGCTGCTGGACACGTATCACCTGGGCCGGTCGGGCGCCTCGCCGCGCGACGTGGAGGACGTGCGGCCGGAGGAGATCGCCTACGTCCAGTTCAGCGACGTGCCGCGGACCGGGCTCGAGCCCGGCAAGGCGCTGGATCGTCTGCCTCCCGGGCAGGGAAGCGTGCCCTTCCGCGAGTTCTTCGCGGTGATCGCGGCCAAGGGCTACGCCGGCTTCATGAGCTACGAGGCCCCGAACCCCGCGGCGTGGAAGCGGCCGGCGGACGACGTGGCGCGCGAGGCACTCCAGGCGACGCGCGCCGTCCTGCCCTGACGCGGCCCCCGGCCTGAAGCCCGCCGACGCGCTGCTGGCCGTCCTCGTGGCGGCCATCTGGGGCATCGCGTTCGTCGCCACGCGGATCGGCCTCGACAGCTTCTCGCCGCCCGTCCTCGCCGCGCTGCGCTTCGTGATCGCGTCGGCGGCCGCGGCGTTCCTGTCGCGTCCGCCCGTGCCCTGGCCGGCGCTCGTCGCGGTGGGCGCCACGCTGTTCGCGGGCCAGTTCCTCTTCCAGTTCTTCGGCATCGCGCTCGGGATGCCGCCGGGGCTCGCCGCGGTGGTCGTGCAGACGCAGGCCCTCTTCACGATCCTCCTCGCCGCCGTGGCGCTCGCGGAGCGGCCGACCCCCCGTCAGATCGCGGGCATCGCGGTGGCGTTCGCGGGGCTCGCCGCGATCGCGGCCACGGTGGGAGGCGACCTCACGCCGGTGGCGACTCGCGCTGACGACGCTCTCCGCGGTGAGCTGGGCCGTCGGCAACATCCTGCTCAAGCGCCTGCCCCGCGTGGAGCTGCCGAACCTGATCGCGTGGCTGAGCCTGGTGCCGCCGCTGCCGTGCCTCGCGCTCGCGATCGCCCTCGACGGCCCCGGGGACCCCATCGCGCCGCTGGCGCGCGCGTCGTGGGCGGGCGTGGCCGCGGCCGTCTACCTGGGCCTCGTCGCCACCGCGCTCGCCTACGCGATCTGGGCCCACCTGCTGCGCCGCTACCCGGCCGCCGTCGTCGCTCCGTTCGCGCTGCTCGCCCCCTTCGTGGCCGCCGCCGCCTCGTCCCTCGTCTTCGGTGAGCGCTTCACCCCCCTCCGCCTCGCCGGCATGGCCCTGGTCCTGGCCGGCCTCGCCATCATCCTCGCCCCGCGCAACGCGAGGGTCTGACCCCCGCGCAACGCAGCGACGCAACGCGGCGCAACGCCGGGGTCAGACCCTCGCGCAACGGCCTGCGCGGCCGGGGTCGGAGGTCAGGAGGCGAGGGCGGCGAGGGTGTCGCGGGCGGAGAGCTTGTCGTCGTTGCCGCCGAAGGCCATCGTGTAGTGGCGGCGATAGCCGGCGGACTCGAGGCGGCGGAACATCGCGCGGAAGTCGATGGTGCCCTCGCCGGGCCGCAGGTGGATCTCGTACTCGCCGGTGTTGTCGGCCAGGCGCACCTCGCCGATCCGCGCGACGCCGAACGCGTCGATGAAGCCGTCGATGCCTTCGGGCACCAGGTGCGCGTGGTTCACCGTGAACGCCCAGCCGAGCGCCGGCGAGGTGATCGCGTCGAGGTAGTAGCGGCACTCCTCGACCGTGTGCCCGAGGTAGCGCACCTCGGCGTGCTCCGGCTCCCGGTTGAGGTTCTCCAGCACCAGGTACGCGCCGGCGCGCTCGGCGTGGGCGGTGAGGCGGCGCAGCCGCTCGAGCGACGCGGCCTTCCGGGCGGCCAGCGCGCTGCTGAAGTGATACCCCGCGTGCACCACCACCCACTCGCAGCCGAGCCGGACCGCGAGATCCACGTTGGCGCGCAGATACTCGTCCACGGCCTCCGACACGCGCGGGGAGACCTCCGCCACGTTCACGGCCGAGCTGGTGTGCAGGCCCAGGTGGATGCCGCCGCGCTCGCACGCCGCGCGAAGAGCGGACACGCGCGCGGCGTCCCAGGCGTCGAGGTGGTTCGCGCCGCCGTCGGCGTTGAAGTCGACGTGATGGAAGCCGTGGCGGGCCGCCCAGGCGAGGGCGTCCTCGAGCGGGGTGGCGCCGGCGTCGAAGCCGATGCGCTCGCGGAGCGAGGTCACGCGCCGGGCGCCGGGTCCGCGATCAGGAGCTCTCTCGCGCCTTCCACCCAGGACACGTCCTTGGGCAGGAGCACCGAGGCCGGGCGCACGCGCTGGCTCGCGGGGTCGAGCCCGGGCGGCAGCACCCCCTGGGACCGGAGCGCGTTCGCGGCGTCGGCCAGGCGCTTCCTGACCCGGATGATCCCGATGTCCGCCCGCCCCAGCCGCTCCAGCGAGCGGTCGTAGGCGCCCTGGCTCTCCGTGATCGCCTTGTCCTGGCCGCCGACGCCGGGCACGCCGAAGAACTTCCGCGTCCGCTGCGCCTCCCAGTCGGCGTGGTAGTCGTTGGTGCGCGTGCCCACGGGCCGGATGTTGCCGTACGGCTCGTTCGTCTCCGGCGCGTAGTCCATCACGTGGATGCTCTTGCCGGCGCGGAACGACTCGATCTCGGCCGGCGGTGATGGCACGGCGCGGATTCCAGGAGACGCACCAGTTGACGAGCTGGTGGTCGTCCATCGGGACCCACACGTGCGTGTGCAGCATCGGGTCCGCGCCGACCTCGGCGGGCGGCATGGTGTGGAACGGCACCAGGAACTGGGTGATGCGCCAGTAGTACCGGCCCGCGGGCGCGTCGCGACGGGCGCCGATGAGGAGACCGACGTCGGTGTCCGCGACCTCGAGGTGCGGCGCGCGCTCGAGCGCCGCGGTGTAGCCGAAGCCCGCGGCCGCCCGCTCGAGGTCCCCGCGCAATGCGTCGTCCCGCGCGTCGAGGATGCCGTGCAGGAAGCTGATGTGCGCGGGGTCGACGCCGCCTTCCAGGGCCTGGAGGTAGTTGCAGTCCTGCCAGAAGCGCGACACGAAGCGCTGGCTCATCCGGCACCAGGGCCCACTCCAGGTCGGGCAGGCCGGGCGCGGGCGCCGGTCCCATGTACGTCCACACCACGCCGCCACGCTCGGCGCACGGATAGGACGTGTGGCGGACCTTGTCCTGGAAGTCGAACTCCGGCCGCTCGTTGGGCATGTCGATGCAGTGCCCGCCGAGCTCGAACTGCCAGCCGTGATACACGCAGCGGAGCCCCAGCTCCTCGTTCCGTCCGAAGTAGAGCGAGGCCCGGCGGTGGGGGCAGAACTCGCCCATGAGCCCGGGCCGCCCGCTCGGCGCGCGGAACGCCACGAGGTCCTCGCCGAGCAGCTTGACGCGACGGACCCGCCCGCCCGCCTCGAGCTCGGCGGACGGCACCACGGGGATCCAGTACCGGCGCATGAGATCGCCGATCGGCGTGCCGGCTCCCACGCGGGTGAGGAACGCGCTCTCCTCGGCGGTCAGCATGGACGGCGCCTCAGCGCCGCGCGCCCTGGGCGCGAGCGGCGTGGGCGCGGGCCGCCGCCTCGGCCTTGGCGAAGTGCGCCTCGCCGAAGGCGTAGAGGTGCGCGCCGCCCATGAAGATCTGCGCCGCGATCTCCCGCGGCACGTTCTTCAGGAGGTTCTCCGACACGTGCGGGAAGTTGGAGTCGAAGTGCGGGTAGTCGGTGGAGATGCACATCCGGTCGGCGCCGATGAGCCCGGCGGTCGCCTCGATCTCCGGCTCGCTGCCCTCGACGGCGGCCCAGCAGTTGCGCCGGAAGTACTCGCGCGGCGTCATCGAGAGGTACGGCGCGTGGGAGTCCTTGTACTGCGGGTAGTCCCACTCGATCCGCGAGAGCAGGCCCGGCGCCCAGGAGTTCTGCGCCTCGAGGAAGCCCACGCGGAGCTTCGGGTGGAACTCGAACACGCCGCCGATGATCATGGCGATGAGCGCCTGCTGCATCTCGATCCAGTGGCTGGCCACGTGGCGGTAGAACCGGTTCTCGCCGTAGAGGTCGTTCATGCGCGAGTACCAGGCGCCCGTCCCCTCGTGGAAGCCCCACGTCACGTCGAGCTCCTCGTGCAGCGTGTAGAGCGGGTCCCAGTAGTTGGAGTGCCAGAAGTGCCCGTTCACCAGGTTCGGCCGGATGAACGAGCCCACCGCGCCGAGCTCGCGCACGCAGCGCAGGAGCTCGCGGCAGGCGAGGTGCACGTCGTGCACGGGCAGCATGGCCACGAACTTGAGCTGATCGGGGCTCCACTGGCAGAACTCGTGGATCCAGTTGTTGTAGGCCTGGCAGAGCCCGAGCGAGAGCTGCGGGTCGAGCCCGTCGCGCGCGATGAGGGAGAGCCCGGTGGTCGGGTAGAGGACGGCGATGTCCACGCCCTCGATCTCCATGCCCATCACCTGCGCCTCGGCGTTGTACTCGCGCTTGATCGCGAAGTCGAGGCGGCCGGTGTCGGCCAGGCGCGAGCCCGACAGCGGCTGGGTGCTGTGGGTGGTCCCGGGCCGGCTGCGCTTCCGGTACTGCTGCATCTCGGCGTCCTGCGTGGTGGGCAGCCCGTCGATCACGATGGTGCCGCGCTTCGCCCGGCCGTCGGCGCCGATGGGCAGGAGCACGCGGTCCTTGAACTTCGGGTCCAGGTAGCGCGCGAAGAGATCCGGCGGCTCCATGATGTGCATGTCGCAGTCGACGAAGCGGAGGCCGTCCTTCATGGTCGGTCACCTCGAAGTGAAGGGTGCGGCGGCCCAGGGCGCCCGCCCGGTGGGGTCAAGGTAGCCGGGCCGCGCAAGGGACGTCAAGCGAATCAAATGAGGTAGTGTCGGAGCCGGCATGAAGCGGAGCCTCGATCGCATCCTGACCACCCACGCGGGCAGCCTGCCCCGCCCGGACGACCTCCTGGAGATGACGCGCGGCGATGCCGCCCACGCGGCGCGCGTGCGGGCCGCCGTGGCCGACGTGGTGCGCGCCCAGGCCGAGCACGGCATCGACGTGGTGGACGACGGCGAGATGAGCAAGCCGAGCTTCGTGACGTACGTCACCGAGCGCCTGGCCGGGTTCGAGCCCGTTCCCGAGGCCGGCGGGCTGCCGTGGGCGGGCTCCAAGGAGGTGCGCGCCTTCCCCGAGTTCTACGCGTCCACGGTGGGGGCGAGCCCGAACGCGGCGGCGAGCCGCTGGGCGTGCACGGGCCCCGTCCGCTACGTGGGCCGCGACCTGGTGGCCGCCGACGTGGCGAACCTTCGCGCCGCGCTGGCTGGCGCGCGCGTGGAAGAGGCGTTCCTCCCCGCCATCTCGCCGTCGAACGTCGAGGGCCGCTACCCGAACCGCTTCTACCGCACCGACGAGGAGTACCTGCTGGCGATCGCCGAGGCGATGGCCCACGAGTACCGCGCGATCGTGGACGCCGGCTTCCTGCTCCAAGATCGACGACCCGCGGCTGGTCACGTACTACATCATGGACCCCGCCTCGACGGTGGCGGAGGCGCGCGCGTGGGCCGAGGTCCGCGTGGAGGCGCTCAACCACGCCCTCCGCGGCATCCCGCGCGACCGCGTGCGCTTCCACACCTGCTACAGCATCAACATGGGCCCGCGGGTCCACGACATGGAGCTCCGCGACATCGTCGACGTGCTGCTGCGCGTGAACGCGGGCGCGTACTCGTTCGAGGCCGCGAACCCGCGCCACGAGCACGAGTGGCAAGTGTGGCGAGACGTGACGCTGCCCGAGGACGCCGTGCTCATCCCCGGCGTGATCACCCAGTCCACCGTGCTCGTCGAGCACCCGGACCTGGTGGCCCAGCGGATCGAGCGCTTCGCATCGGTCGTGGGTCGGGAGCGTGTGATTGCCGGCGCGGACTGCGGCTTCGCCACCTTCGCGGGCTCGAAGGAGATCCACCCGCAGGTGGCGTGGGCCAAGCTCGCCGCGCTGGTGGAAGGCGCCGGACGCGCCGCCGCCGGCTCTGGGCCTGAGCGCACTTCTACACGGCAGACGAGATCGTCAGGGCTCGATGCCGCTGACTTCTGCGGCGCATCTCCAGGAGCGCCATCTTCACTCGCCGTGACCCTGGCTGGATCGACGCGCCCGTACACGTCACCCTTTTGCCGTTCGTCCACGGCACGCTCGAACCAGGCATCGGGCCTCGTCGTATCGACCGGTCTGCGCCAGGCAGTCGCCGACCTCGTGGAGGCTCGTCCCGAGGCTTGCAGGATCGACGCGGCCGTGGACATCGCCCTGTTGCTTCTCGACCACGGCGCTCTCGAACCAGGGGCGGGCCTCACCGTACCGACCCATGCGGGCCAGGCAGTGGCCGACCTGATGGAGACTCCTCCCGAGGCTGGCCGGATCGATGCGCCCGTGGACATCGCCCTTCTGCTTCTCGGTGCACGGCACGCTCGAACCACGGGCGGGCCTCGTCGTACTTGCCCGTTTCGGCCAAGGCAGGAGCCGACCTGGTGGAGGCTGATGCCCGAGGCTCACAGGATCGACGCGGCCGTAGACATCGCCCCTTTCGGCTTCGGTCGACGGCGCGCTCGAACCATGGGCGGGCCTCGTCGTGCCGCCCCGTCTCGGCCAGGCAATAGCCGACCTGATGGAGGCTCCTGCCGACGCTCTCTGGATCGACGCGGTGATGGGCATCGCCCTTCCGGCTGCGGTCACGGCGAGCTCGAACCAGGTGCGAGCCTCGCCGTACCTGCCGGTCTCGGCCAGGCACGAGCCCAGCTGGTGGAGGCTCGTGCCCGAGGCTCTCTGAATCGATGCGGCCGCTCGACGTTGCCCTTCTCGCTTTTCAGCCACGGCACACTCGAACCACGGAGAGAGCCGCGTCGTACTTGCCAGTCTGCGTGCAGGCAGTCGCCGACCTGATGGAGGCTCGTTCCGAGGCTTTCGGGGTCGATCGCGGCCGTGGACATCGCCCTTCTGCTTTTCCGCCACGGCGCGCTCGAACCAGGGGCGCGCCTCGTCGTACTTGCCGACGTCTCGGCCAGGCAGTCGCCGACCTGGTGGAGGCTCTTGCCCACGCTTCCGGGATCGACGCGCCCGTGGACATCGCCCTTCTGCTTTTCGGCGACGGCGCGCTCGAACCAGGGGCGGGCCTCGTCGTACTTGCCGGTCTCGGCCAGGCAGTTGCCGACCAGGTCGAGGCTCGTGCCCAACGCCTTCCGGATCGACGCGGCCGTCGACGTCGCCCGTTCTGCTTCTCGGCCACCGCACGCTCGGCCCAGAGCCTCGCGGCCTCGAAACGCCCGAGGGCGCTGAGGGCAGAGGCAACCCGGTGAGCTTCGGCGCCAACGCCGGCACCCGTTCGCCCGTCCTCGATCCAGAGACTCAAGCGAGGTATCGAACGCGAGCAGCTGAAGAGCGTTGCCGGCGTTTCCGGGCTCCTGCGCCACCTGGTCCGCCGTGCTCAGCAGATGCGCCCACAGAGGTCGCCTGCAGCTGCGCGACGCAGGGGTCCGGAGTCCCGGCCCTTCTCCGCCACGAATCGAGCAAGCAGCCGGTGCATCTGCAGGGTGTCGTCGCCCGTCACCAGGAAGAGGTCCCGGCACGCATCGACCGCCGCTTGTACCCGCTGGTTCGACCATCCCGGTTGCCGGGTCAGGGTGTCCCGGAGCAGTCCCAGGTCGATCCGATCCGGATGGAGGAAGGTCGCGGCCATCAGGAAGGTCCGGCCCTCCTCTCGCGAGCCGGTGCCATGGGCCTTCGAAGCTCGAGCGCGTCTCTTCCGCCGGCGCGGACTCCGGGAGCGGCGTCCTTCCGGAGCGCACCGCCGCGAGCACGCTCCGCGTGGCGAGGAGGAGCTGGACCGGCAGTCCCTTGCTCGCGCGCACCAGACCGGCCACATGCTCGCTCAGGTCGAAGCCGTTCGACACAGCTTCGATGAGCTGACGAGACTCGCGATCGTCGAGCGCCGAGCACGGCGCAAGGCGTGCCAGCGCTCGTCCCACGTGGATGCGTGAGAGCTCACGACGACGTGGCATGCCATTCCTGCGGGCGGCAGCCAGGCGGCCGCCCATTCCGGGCTCAGGACGTTGTCGTAGATGAGGAGAGTGGGAGCGGAACCGAGCGAGACGAGAGCGCGGCTATGCACTGGTCTTCCATGCGCGGATGCTCGGCCTGCTGGAGGCCGAGAATACGGCACACGGTGACGAGATCGACCGGCGGCCCCCCGGTGGAGGCGTCGACGGTGAACGTCCCGCCTGGGTAGCGGCCTTGCCGGTTTCTCGCGAACTCGCGAGCCAGCTCGGATTTTCCCACTCCCGGCGGCCCGTACAAGGCCAGGAACTGGGGCGGAGCCCCGCCATCGAGCCGCCGCGCCATCTCCTCGAGGAGATTGACCCGTCCGACGAACGGCTTGTTTCCTCGGGCTTGGACGTTGCTCCGAAAGAGGGCGGGACGAGGAGGACCCTTCAGGGCCACCGTCCGATCGATCCGCTCGGCTGAAGCCGCGCCGCTCGAGGAGCGTGACGATCCTCTCGAAGTCGCTCCTCCCAGCCCAAAGTGGTCAGTGGAATCGACTGCAGATTCGCCAGGCTCTGGATGGACGGAACGGTGCGAAAAGCGCGCGCCGTCAACGGCGCCGCGCCGTTGACGAGGACGGGCACGATCCGCTTCTGAGCTCCGAAGCGCGAGCTCGATCTCCGTGCGGACCCAATCGTCGGGTTCGTCGAGGCGGCGAACGCCATCCGCGGACTGCACGGTCAGCCACCGCGGCCCGACCAGCACGAGGACGACATCGGCGCGCTCGACCTCGAGCTTGAGGGCCTCCGGGAAGGAGGCTCCGGCTCGATCTCCTTGTGATCGAGGAACACCGCGCCCCGTCCGAGGACACGCTCGAGCTCGCTGTGGAGCGCGCGCGCGACGTTCCTCGGTGTCCTCCCGGCGATAGCTGATGAAGACGCGGGGCGAACGTGGTGCGGACACCGCGACCAGCTACGAGGCGTAGGCGCGGTCGAGGGCGTGGGCGAGGTCGGCGATGAGGTCGTCGGCGTCCTCGATGCCCACCGAGTAGCGGATCAGGGTGTCCTTGATGCCGATGGCGAGGCGCTCCTCGGTCGTGAGCTCGTAGAAGCTCATGATCGCGGGCTGCTCGATCAAGGTCTCGACGCCGCCCAGGGACACCGCGATGTGCGGGATGCGGCACGCGTCGACCACGCGGGAGCCGGCGTCGAGGTCGCCCTCCACCTCGAAGGCCACCACGCCGCCGAACCCCCGCATCTGGCGGCGGGCGAGCTCGTGCTCGGGGTGGGTGGGCAGGCCGGGGTAGTGGACGGCGGTCACGCGGGGGTGCTTGGCGAGGAACTCCGACACCGCCTGCGCGTTGGCGTTCTGCCGCTCCACCCGGAGGGCGAGCGTCTTGAGCCCGCGCACGAGCAGGAAGGCCACGAACGGATCGACCACGGCGCCGGTGACGCCCTGGAGCCCGCGGATGGCGTCGATGATGTCGCGCGAGCCGAGCGCGGCCCCGGCCAGCAGGTCGTTGTGGCCGCCCAGATACTTCGTCGCGGAGTGGATGACCACGTCCACGCCCCACTCGAGCGGGCGCTGGTTGTAGGGGGTGGCGAAGGTGGCGTCGATGAGGGTCTTCACGCGGTGCCGCCGCCCGATGCTCGCGAAGCGCTCGAGGTCGAGGATGCGGTTGTGCGGGTTGGTCGGCGACTCGCTCACGAGCACGCGCGTGGTCGGCCGGATGGCGTCCTCGAGCGCGTCGTAGTCGCCGGCGGGGACGGTCGACACCTCGATGCCGAAACGGCCGAGCGTCTGGTTCAGGAACTGGCGCGTGCGGCGGTAGCTCTCGTCGGTCACCACGACATGGGTGCCGCGCGAGAGCATGGCGAAGAGCGTGGTCGTGACCGCGGCCATCCCGCTCGCGAAGAGCAGGCAGTCCTGCGCGCCCTCGAGCGCGGCGAGCTTGGCCTCGCAGATCTTCTGGGTGGGGTTGCCGTAGCGCCCGTACTCGACCCGCTCGATCTTCCCGTCGAAGTGGTCCTTCAGCTCCTGGGTGTCGGCGAAGGTGTACGTGGCGGTCTGGATGATCGGCGTGGCCAGGGCGTGCCCGGGCTTGGGACGCGGCTCGCCCCCGTGCACGGAGAGCGTGCTGAACCCGGGGACGCCGGGGGGCGGCGTGTCGGGCGGGCGCGGAGCGGGGGCCTTCGGCTCGCGCGGTCCGGCGGGCCGCCGTCGCGGGCTCACACGAGCAGACGGGCGCGCTCGACGTGGCGCGCGATGGCCCGGCTCACCTGGGCGGCATCCGCCGGCAGCTCCACGGGCACGTTCTTGTGCGCGGGCTTGATCCCGGGGAGCGAGCCCATGTGATAGGAGGCCTTCTGGTCGGCGAACTTGAGCCCGTTCGCCGTCGAGATCACCACCACGCGCTCGCCCGAGCGGATCAGCTTGCGGTCCACGAGCTTGCGCAGCGCGGCCAGCGCCACCCCGGTGTGCGGGCAGTTGAACATCCCGGTGCGGTCCGCGCGCGCCGCCTCGTCGGCCAGCTCCTGCTCGGAGGCCTGCTCCACCACGCCGTCGAAGCGCTGGAGCGCGCGGATCGCGCGCTTGACGCTCACCGGGTTGCCGATCTGGATCGACATGGCGAGGGTGGGCTCGGCCACGATGGGCTCGAAGTGGCGGAAGCCGTCCACGTACGAGCGGTAGAGCGGGTTCGCGCGCTCGGCCTGGGCCAGGCAGATCCGCGGCAGGCGCTGGATCAGCCCGAGCTCCTTCATCATGAGGAACCCCTGACCGAGGGCGTGGACGTTGCCGAGGTTGCCGCCGGGGATCACCACCCAGTCCGGCACCTCCCAGTCGAACTGCTGGACGATCTCGATGGCCACCGTCTTCTGGCCCTCGATGCGCAGGCTGTTCATCGAGTTGGCCAGGTAGAGGCGCGGGTCCTGTTTCGTGATCTCCTGGACCACGGCCATGCAGCCGTCGAAGTCGGTGTCGAGGGAGACGACGAGGGCGCCGTTGGCGAGCGGCTGGACGAGCTGGGCGATCGACACCTTGTTGCGCGGCAGCAGCACCACCGCGGGGATGCCCGCGGCCGCGCAGTACGCCCCGAGCGCGGCCGAGGTGTCGCCGCTCGACGCGCACGCCACCGCGTCGATGCCCACGCCGTCGGCCATCATCTGCTTCACCACGGAGACGAGGACAGTCATGCCGAGGTCCTTGAACGACCCCGTGTGCGAGTTCCCGCACTGCTTGACCCACAGGTCTTCCACGTGGAGCTGCTTGCCGTAGCGGTCGGCCCAGAGGAGGTTCGAGCTGCCCTCGTAGGTCGACACGATGTTCTCGTTGTCGATGAAGGGGACGACCCATTCCTTCTTGCCCCACACCCCGGAGCCGTAGGGATAGGTGTTGCGCCGGTAACGCTCGTCGAAGAGCTGCATCCATGCCGCGGCCGAGCGGCTGCGCAACGCCTCCACGTCGTGTTGGACCTCGAGGAGGTCCCCGCACGTGGGGCAGCGGTAGATGACCTCGAGGAGGCGGTACTCGCCCGGGCAGCCGTTGATGCATGAAAACCACGCGTTGTAGCTCATGGTCGCCTCAGTATAGCCCGGACCGCCACGGCGGCCGCCCGCCTCAGACGCCGGTGCCGAACCCTCCGGCGCCGCGCACGGTGACGGCCTCGCCCAGGTGTCCGATCGAGTGGAACAGCGCGATCCCACTCAGCACCGCGGCGCGCGGCCGCCCGGTGAACGTCTGCACCATGCGATCGGTGCGCGAGCCGAAGCCGCCGTCGGTCCCTGCCTGCTGGAGCCGCTCGGCGGTGGTCACGCCCTCCCAGTCCTGGGCCTTGAAGGCGCTCACGTTCTCGCGGGTCCGCAGGCCGACGGCGTCCCGGTACTCGCGAAGCGCGCCGATGTCGATCCGGCCGGTGAGGTCGGACACCTCGGCGCTCGTCATGCCGATCCCGAAGTCCTTCCGGTCGATGGCGAGGCGCTTCATCCACGCGTCGTCGAACACCTGGGGGCGCCCGACGAGCACCCGGTTGACCAGGATGTCCTCGGCACGCGCGATGTGCCACACGAGCCAGGCGATCGAGTTCAGGTCCTCGCGCGGGCGCACGCGCATCTGCTCGTCGGTGAGGCCGCCCAGCGTCCGCTCGGCGGCGGACATCTTGTTGCCGCCGACGGCGGCCGTGTGGGCGACGGCGTGCTGATCCAGGAACAGGTCTCGAGCGTCCATGCTTTCTCCTTCGGCTAGGGGTTCGAAGATGCGGATTCGGTTTCAGCGGCGGCACCGTGGGACACGCGGCTCGTGCCATCCACGCGCTCAGAGCCGATCTCGGCGCTCCACCAGCTTCCAGTAGGTGTCCTTGTTGAGGATCTTGTCGCCGCGGAACTCGTAGATGTCGCAGCCCTGGTAGTTCAGGTCCTCGCCGTCGGCGCTCCGGCCCGTCACCGTCCACACCGACACCGCGCGGTCGCCCGCGACCCAGTGGTCGATGTGATCCCACCGCATGCCGCTGATGACGGCGAAGCGATCGGCGAGCACCTTGCGGATGGCCGCCGTGCCCTGCACGCGGCGCCCGCACGGCTCCGGCCCCCGGGCCATCAGGAACGTGGCGTCGTCCGCGAAGAAGCTCATGATGCGGTCGACGTCGCGGGCGTTGAACGCGGCGTTGATCGCGAGCAGCAGCTCGATGCTGGGGCCGGTGGCGACGGATGGGCTCACGCGCGGTCTCCTTTCGACTCTCGCCCGCACTATGCCGGCGGGGTCGGGAGGCGTCAAGCGGCGGCGAACAACGGGATGCGCGTGTTGACGGAGGCGCGGTAGGTCACGCCGTCGACCAGCCTCGCAGGCTCCACACCCGCCGCGAGCAGACTCGCCACGCCGGCCTCCGCGATGGCCACGGCCAGCGCCTCGCCGGGGCACGCGTGAGGCCCGACGCCGAAGGTGAAGGCCTGGCGGTCCGGGCGCGACACGTCGAAGCGGTCGGGGCGGGGATTGGCCGACGGATCGCGGTTCGCCGCGGCGAGGATCACGCAGGATCGTCTCGCCCTCGATCATGGGCTCGCCCGCGACGACCCCGTTGGCCCCGACGAAGCGGCGCGTGTTCTGCACGGGCGCGTCGAAGCGGGCCACCTCGCGAATCAGCGCCTCGAGGACGCCGGGTCGCGCGGCGAGCTCGGCGCGCGCCTCGACGTGGCGGCCCAGGGCCACCAGCGTGTTGCCGATCAACCCGGCGGTGGCCTCGTAGGCCTGCGACATGTAGCCGATGGTGTTGTCGGTGACGAGGTCCACGTGGAACTCGTCGTCGGGCCCCATCCCGCCGGCGAGGCTCGCGGCCAGACCGGTCGCGAGCCCGGCCGTTCCCGAGCCCGCGAGCAGGCCGCGGACCCGCTCGCGCAGGCGTCGCGCCGCGTCGGCGCCGCGCCGGAGCTCGGCGGGCGGGGCGCCGGGCGCCAGGCCGCGGACGAGATCGCCGAGGTCGTCGGCGCTGGCGTCGAGCGTCGCGGGAGCGAGGCCGACGAGGCTCGCCATCACCAGCGCGGGGAGCCGGAACGCGAAGTCGGCGAGGCGCTCCGGATGGGCGGCCGGGCTCATCCGCGCGACGAGCCCGTCCGCCGCGCGGCGCGCCTCCGCGGCTGCGGATCCCGGGTCCAGGGAGCTCACCGCCATCGACACCGCGCGCTTGAGTGGGTAGTGCCCCGGTCCGTCCGTCATGCGGACCAGGTGACGGAACAGCTCGCCGGCCGGGGAGCCGACGAGCGCTCGCGGGACGGGCTCGGCCGCCGGCCGCACCCGGCACGTCTCGCCGGTGAGCACGGCGCGCACGGCGCCGGCGCCGGTGACGATCCAGAGCCCCAGCTCCTCGTCCCGCCGGATCGGCGCGACCTCGCGGAGCCTCGCGTAGTACGGGTACGGATCGGGATGCGTCACCGCCGCGATCGGGTCCCTGGGCTCGTTCATCGCGTGCCTCCGCGGTCGCCGTCTGTCCGCCGCCCACATTGTGCCGGACCGGGCGGCGTCTTGTCGCGTCGGGGAGGGCGTGGCAGGATCGGCTCCGTGCATCACCTCTGCTTCCTCGAGCCCGGTCACTTCCACGCGACGCTCACGCTGCGCGAGCGGCACGCGGGCGTGAGCGACGAGGTGTTCGTGTACGCCGAGGACGGTCCGGAGCTCCGGGCGTTCCTCGCGCTGGTCGAGACCTTCAACACGCGCGCGGAGCGTCCGACGGCCTGGCGGACGACGGTGCGCGCGGGCGCGGACGCCCTCGGCCGTCTGCTCCGGGATCGGCCCGGCGACCTCGCCGTGCTCGCGGGCCGGAACGACCTCAAGGCGGGCTGGATGCGCCGCCTCCACGACGCCGGCTTCGCCGTGCTCGCCGACAAGCCGTGGCTGACCGGCCCCGAGGGGCTGGAGGACGTGCGTCACGTGCTGGGCGGCGGGCCCGTCGCCATGGAGATGATGACCGGACGTCACGAGATCGCCACGGCGATCGAGGCGCGCCTCGTGGCCGCGCCCGGCATCTTCGGCGGCTGGGCCGACGACGCGGGGCCGGCGATCCGGCTCGAGAGCGTCCACCACCTGGATAAGCGCGTGAACGGCGCGCCGCTCCGGCGGCCCGCGTGGTACTTCGACGTGCGCGCGCAGGGTGACGCGATCGCCGACATCCCGACGCACCTCGTGGACCACGTCCAGCGCCTGGCGCCGGGCGAGGCGCTGGCCCTCGTGTCGGCGCGCCGCTGGCCGACCGTCGTCCCGCGCGAGGTGTTCGCGCGCATCACCGGCGTGTCCGAGTTCCCGTCCTCCCTGAGCGGCAGCGTGGAGGGTGGAGCGCTGGCCTACCTGGGGTGCGGCGAGCTCGAGTTCCGGGCCGGGCGCGTGCCGGTGCGATGCCGCGTGCGCTGGGACCTCACCGAGCCGCCAGGCGGAGGCGACAGCTCGCTCGTCCTGCTGCGTGGCCGCCGGGCGGACGTGCGCGTGGAGCAGAGCGCGCGCACGGGGTGGGCCCGCCGGCTGTCGGTGGAGCCGCGCGGCGGCGAGGGCCCGGCCGTCGAGGCCGCGCTCGGCGACGCGGTGGCGAGCTGGCAAGGCGAGTGGCCGGGGCTCGCGGTGGCGCGCCGCGACGGCACGCTCGACATCGCGATCCCCGCCGCGCTCCGCACGCCGCACGAGAGCCAGTTCGCGCGGGTGATGGACGACTTCGTCGGGCTGGTGGACGCGGCCGAGCCGCCGTCGCGTCGCGCCGCGGAGACCCTCGCCAAGTACGAGCTGCTCGCCCGCGCGATGTCGGCCTGTCGCACCGAGCGCGGGGCGCCCGCCCTCGCCGCCGACTGAGGCGGCCAGCGGTCAGGCGGCCGGACGCGGAGCCATGTCGGCGACCGCGGGGCGCCGATGGGCGGCGCGCTCGCGGAACCGCTCCAGGTACAGGTAGATGACCGGCGTGATGTAGAGCGTCAGGATCTGGGAGAGGATCAGGCCGCCGACCACGGCCAGCCCCAGCGAGCGGCGCGCGTCGGAGCCGGCCCCGAAGCCCACGGCGATGGGCAGCGTGCCCATCAGCGCGGCCATCGTCGTCATCATGATGGGCCGGAAGCGCAAGACGCAGCCCTGGTAGATCGCCTCGCCGGCGGGCTTGCCCGCGCGCTGCGCGTCGATGGCGAAGTCGATCATCATGATGGCGTTCTTCTTCACGATGCCCACCAGCATGATGATGCCCACGAAGCCGTAGAGGTTCAGCTCGTAGCCGAAGATCAGCAGGGTGAGGAGCGCGCCCACGCCCGCCGACGGCAGCCCGGACAGGATCGTCAGCGGGTGGATGAAGCTCTCGTAAAGGATGCCGAGGATCAGGTAGATCACCAGCACGGCGGCCACGAGCAGGAGCCCCATCCCCTGGAGCGAGCGCTCAAAGGCCTGCACCGTGCCCTGGAAGCTGGTGGTCAGCGTGGCGGGAAGCCGGAGGTCGCGCTCCACGCCGCGGATCCGCTCGACGGCATCGCCCAGGGCCACGCCCGGCCGGAGGTTGAACGAGACCGTCACCGCGGGGAGCTGGCCGAGGTGGTTGACGGTGAGCGGGCCCACCGTGCGCGTGAGCTTCGCCACCGCGCCCAGCGGCACGAGCTTGCCGGTGGAGGACCGGATGTAGAGCATCGACAGCGCGCTCGGGTCGCGCTGGTACTGCGGCAGGACCTCCATCATCACCCAGTACTGGTTGGTCGGCGTGTAGATCGTGGACACCTGGGGCGAGCCGTAGGCGCTGTTCAGCGCCGCCTCGATCTGCATCGCGGTCACGCCGAGGGCCGAGGCCTTCTCCCGGTCGATCTCCACCAGGACCTGCGGGCTTTTGATCTGCAGGTCGGAGTTCACGTCGAGGAAGCCGGGCAGCGCGCGCATGCGCTGGTGGAGGACGGGCGCCCAGTGGTAGAGCGTCTGGAGGTCGGCGTCCTGGAGCGTGTACTGGTACTGGCCCTTGGTGAGGTTGCCGCCGATGCGGATGGTGGGCAGCACCTGCGGGTACACGTTCATGCCCGGGATGCCCGTGAGCTTCTTCCGGAGATCCTGCACGATCTCGTCGGCGGTGGGCCGGTCGCGCGCGGGCACCAGGCGCATGAAGATGCGCCCGGTGTTCATGACCACGCTGGAGCCGCTCGCCCCGATGCCCGAGAAGAACGACTCGACGTAGGGCTGGGCCTGCACGATCCGCGCCGCCTGCACCTGGTGCTCGAGCATGGCGTCGAACGAGATGTCCTGCGCGGCCTCGGTGAAGGCGAACACCTGGCCGGTGTCCTCGTTGGGGATGAAGCCCTTGGGGATGACCACGAACAGGTAGCCGGTCAGCCCCACGGTCGCGAGGAACACCACGAAGGTGATGCGAGGGTGGCGCAGGACGAGGGTCAGGCTCTTCTCGTAGGCGGCGAGCATGCCCGCGAAGACGCGCTCCGAGGCCGCGTACACCCGCCCGTGGGACGCGCGGGGCGGGCGGAGGAAGCGGCTGCACGCCATCGGCGTCAGCGTGAGCGACACGATGCCCGACACGATCACCGCGGCGCCGATGACCACCGCGAACTCGTGGAGGAGCCGCCCCACGATGCCGCCCATGAACAGCACGGGCAGGAACACCGCGGCGAGGGACGCGGTCATGGACACGATGGTGAAGCCGATCTCGCGCGCGCCGACGAGGGCCGCCTCCATCCGGCTCTTGCCCTCCTCCATGTGCCGGACGATGTTCTCGAGCATCACGATGGCGTCGTCCACGATGAAGCCCACGGCCAGGGTCAGCGCCATCAGCGAGAGGTTGTCGATGGTGTAGCCGAGCACGTACATGACCATGAACGTGCCCACGATCGACATGGGCAGCGCGAGGCTCGGGATGAGCGTGGCCGACACGTTGCGGAGGAACAGGAAGATGACCAGCACGACGAGGGCCACGGCGAGCAGCAGCGTGAACTGCACGTCGTGCACCGAGGCGCGGATGGACACCGAGCGGTCGTAGAGCGTGTTCAGGTTGACCGAGGCCGGGAGCTGGGCGCGGACCGCGGGAAGGATGCGGTTGATCGCGTCCACCACCTCGATGGTGTTGGTGCCGGGCTGCTTCTGGATGGCGAGCACCACCGCGCGCTCGTCCTTGTACCAGGAGGCGACCTTGTCGGTCTGCACGCCGTCGATGACCCGGCCGAGCTGCTCGAGCCGCACGGGCGAGCCGTTGCGGTAGGCCACGATGAGCGGCCGGTACGCGGCGGCGGTGGTGAGCTGGCCGGTGGCCTGCACGCTGAAGGCCTGGTTCGGCCCCCACAGCGTGCCGGTGGGCATGTTCACGTTGCTGTCGGCCAGCGCCTTCTGCACCTCGTCGATGCCGATGCCGAGGGTGGCCATCGCGCTCGGGTCGAGCTGGACCCGCACCGCGTACTTCTGCGAGCCGAAGATGCCGACCTGCGCCACGCCGGTGATGGTGGAGATGCGCTGGGCCAGGTTGGTCTGCGCGTACTCGTCCACCACGTAGAGGGGCAGGGTGGGCGAGCTGAGGGCCAGGTACAGGATCGGCTGGTCGGCCGGGTTGACCTTCTTGTACGAGGGCGGGGTCGGCATGCCGGGAGGCATCTGGGGCTGGGCGGCGGCGATCGCCGCCTGGACGTCCTGGGCCGCCGCGTCGATGTTCCGCTCGAGCGTGAACTGGATCGTGATCTGCGAGACGCCCAGCGCGCTCGTCGACGTCATCGAGTCGATGCCGGCGATGGTCGAGAACTGCTTCTCGAGCGGCGTGGCCACCGCCGAGGCCATGGTGTCCGGGCTCGCGCCGGGCAGGCTCGCCGTGACCTGGATGGTCGGGAAGTCCACGTTGGGCAGGTCGCTGACCGGGAGCAGCCGGTAGGCCATGATGCCGAACACGAGGATGCCCGCCATGAGGAGCGTCGTCATGACGGGGCGCCGGATGAAGAGGTCGGTGCTCACGGGCCCTTCTTCGCGGGCGCGGTCGGGGAGGAGGGCGCGGCCGCGGGGCGGGGGACGCCGGGGCCGGCGGCGCGGTCTTCACGTCCACGCGCGCCCCGGGCACGAGGCGGAGCTGGCCGTCCGTCACCACGCGCTCGCCGGCGGCGAGGCCGCTCGCCACCACCACGTCACGGCCGTCCGTGATGCCCGTCGTCACCGGGCGCGGCTCCACCGTCTGGTCGCTCTTCACCACGAAGACGTAGGCGCCCTGCTGCCCGCTCTGGACGGCCTGGGAGGGCACGACCAGGGCGCGCGGCTGGCGTGCGAGCGTGAGGGCGACGTTCACGAACTGGCCCGGCCAGAGGAGGTTCTCCGTGTTCTCGAAGGTCGCCTTGAGCTGGATGCTGCCGGTGGTGGGGTCCACGGTGTTGTTGATGAACGTGAGCCGGCCTCGCACGGTGCCGCCGGGCTGCCCGGTCACCGTGGCCTCCACCGGCAGCTCGCCCCCCACCTGATGGCGCTTGATCTGCTCGAGCTGCGCCTCGGGCACCGCGAAGGACACGTAGATCGGGTGGATCCGGTTGATCACGACCATGGGGTTGCCGACGTCGTTGGCCTTGACCACGTTGCCCTTGTGCAGGAGCAGGCTGCCCGTCCGTCCCGAGATCGGCGCGCGGATCTCCGTGTAGGAGAGCTGCACCCGCGCGTTCTCCACCGCGGCCTCGCCCGCGCGGACCAGCGCGCGCGCCGTCTCCACCGCGGCGCGGTCGGCCTCGAGGGTGGCCCCGAGGGCGAGCTCGGTGGTGCGGATCTGGTCGTACTGCTCCCGCGCGATGAAGCCGCCCTCTACCAGCTTCCGGTACCGCTCCTCCTCGACCTTGGCGTTGCTGTGCTGGGCGGTGTCGCGCGCGAGGTTGGCCTCGGCCTGCTTCACCGCCGCCTGGTACTGGGCCAGCGTGGCCTGCGCCTGGAGCAGCGCGGCCTGGACCGGGCGCGGGTCGATCGTGAAGAGCCGCGCGCCCGCCGAGACCTCCTCGCCCTCGGCGAACCCCACGTCCATCACCTCGCCGTTCAGCATGGAGAGGACGGACACGGTGGCGAGCGGCTGCACGTTGCCGATGGCGCGGACCTGCACCGGCACGTCGCGCTGGGCGACCGTGGTCACCGTGACCGGCACCGCGGGCGCGGGCGCCGTGGCGGTCGCCGAGCCCGCACCGCGGTCGCACCCGGCCAGCGGCGGCGGTAAGCAGCGCGAGCGCGACGAGCCCGCACGGCAGCACCGCGCCGAGACGCGGCCGGGGAGCCGCCGTGTTCCCGCCGGGCGCCGTCACGCGCGCCTCCCGGAGAGCGCGGCGGAGAGCTCACGGAGGAACGCCGTCCAGTCCCGGTGGAACACGGCGTCCGACGAGGTCCGGCCCATCACGAGACGGGTCACCTGGGGGAACACCAGGGGATAGGTGACGAGCCCGAGGATGGCGAGCAGGAGGAGGCGGGCGTCCAGGCCCGAGGGCAGCAGGCCGGCCTCCTGACGCGCGCGCAGGTCGGCGACGGAGCGGGCGAGCTGGGCCCGGCGCTCCGGCTCGCGTAGCACGGGCCCGTCTCCGTCCCCGAGGGCCTCCCACTGGATGAGGCGGATGAACTCGCGGTCGTCGCACGCCATGCGGAACCACGCCGCGAGGCTCTCGCCAAGCCCGGCCGGCGCCTCGGCGACCCAGCCCGACCGCTCCCGGAGCTTCCTGTCGAGGATCTCGCGGAAGAGGTCCTCCTTGTTGCCGAAGTAGTGGTAGAGCATCCGCTTGTTGGTCCTGGCGCGGCGGGCGATGCGCGCCACCCGCGCGCCGGCGAAGCCCTCGGCGGAGAACTCCGCGATGGCGGCGGCGAGGATGCGGTCGCGGGTTCGCTGCGGGTCGCGAGCGGGCCGGGCGGGGGAGCGCCGGGCGAGAGCGAGGGTCGGCATGACGCGATGGGGCCAGAGTAACCATCCGGATACTTCCGGTCAAGCGATCGCCGGCGGGGCCCGGACGGTAGGGCGGCGGCGCGGGCCGGACGGATGCGCCGGCGGCGTGGTCGCGGCGGGGTCAGCCGCCGGCCTGATACGAGATGCGGTAGATCCGGCCGGCCTTGTCGTCGGAGACGAGGAGCGCGCCGTCGGGCATCACCAGCACGTCGGCGGGACGGCCCGACGCCACGCTGCCGCGAAGCCAGCCGGAGGCGAACGGCTCGTACGACGTCGCTCGGCCGCCCTCGACCTTCACGAACGTGACGCGGTAGCCGATGGGGGTGGACCGGTTCCACGACCCGTGCTCGGCGATGAAGATGCCGCCGCGGTACGGCTCGGGGAACATCCGCCCCGTGTAGAAGCGCATGCCGAGGGCGGCGACGTGCGGGCCGAGCGCGCGGGCGGGCGGCGTGAACTCCGCGCAGGCGCGCCGCGCGCCGAACTCGGGGTCGCGGAGCCCTTCGCCGTGGCAGTAGGGGAAGCCGAAGTGCTGGCCGGGCTGCGAGAGGTGGTTCAGCTCGTCGGGTGGCTGGTCGTCGCCCAGCCAGTCGCGTCCGTTGTCGGTGAACCAGAGGGCGCCGGTCTCGGGATGGAAGTCGAAGCCCACGCTGTTGCGGACGCCGCGCGCGACGATCTCCGGGCGGCCGCCGCCCGCGAGGTCCACCCGCGTGATCGTCGTGTGCAGCGGGCCCGGCGGCTCGCACACGTTGCACGGCGCGCCCACCGGCACGTAGAGGCGGCCGTCGGGGCCGAACGCGATGAACTTCCAGCCGTGGTGCGTGTCGGACGGAAACGCGCTCGTGGCCACCTCGGGCCGGGGAGGGCGGCGGAGGTCCCGGGCCACGTCGGGGAAGCGCAGGATCCGGCTCACCTCGGCCACGTAGAGCGCGCCGTCGCGGAAGGCCACGCCGCTCGGCATGGTGAGGCCGCTCGCGATCAGGTGGACCTCGTCGGCGCGATGGTCGCCGTCGCGGTCGACCACGGCGTGCACCTTGCCCTCGCCCCGCGAGCCCACGAACAGCACGCCGGGCGGCCCGAGCGCCATCTGCCGCGCGTTCGGGACGGCGTCCGCGTAGACCGCGATGCGAAACCCGGGCGGGAGCGTGATGTCCGCCACCTCCGCCGCGGCGCTCGGGAGGAACCCGGCCAGGTAGCCACGGACGTAGCAGCCCATCACGACGACGCCGGCGAGGACGACCCCGATCAGCCCTCCGATGACGTGGACGCGTCGCACCCCCGCATTTTCCCCCGGAGACGGCCGGTCGGCGAGGCGATCATGGCGTTCGACTTCCACGGGGGTATCGACGAGATCGTGGCGCGGGCGGGGCGGCGATGAGCACGCCCCGCCCGTCCGGCGCGACCGCTACTTCTTGAGCGCGAACTTCTGGAAGGTGTGCGTGCCCTCGGGGGCGAGCCCGCGGCTCACCGCGAAGGTCCAGGTGACCTCGCTCACGTAGACGTCGCCGCGGGAGTCCACGGCCAGCCCGTGTGGCGCCGCGAAGCTGCCGGCGGCGGTGGCGTCCGGTCCGCCCCAGCGGGCCAGGAGCTTCCCGTCCCGGTCGAACACGCTCACGCGGCCCGGGCGCGGCACCGTGATGGGCCCGTGGCGCTGCGAGGTCTGTCCCGTGTGCCACCACAGCTCGGACACGTGGGCGCGCCCGCCGGCGTCGAACACGATGTGGGTCGGGCGCTGGGTGTCCGTCCACTCGCTCAGGTACTCGCCGTCGGGGCTGAAGATCTGGATGCGGTCGTTCTCACGGTCGCACACGAAGACGCGGCCGTCGGCGGCCACCGCGATGCCGTGGGGCAGGTGGAACTGGCCGGGCCCCGTCCCGGACACGCCCCACGACTGCTTGAGCTCGCCGCCCGACGTGTAGCGGTGGACGCGGCAGTTGCCGTAGCCGTCGGAGATGTAGATGTCGCCCTTCGGCCCGATGGCGAGGTTGGTCGGCCGGTTGAACGGCCCGGCGGCCCGCGGGATGTTGATGGAGTCCTTGCCGTCGTAGCCCGTGTCCGACGGCGTGTCCATGGTGCCGAGGGTCATCAGCAGCTTGCCGTCGGGCGTGAACTGCCGGACCGTGTGGTTGCCGTCGTCGGTGCACCAGACCGTGCCGTTCGGGCCGATCGTGATGCCGTGCGTGCGGTAGGTGAACTGTCCCTCGCCCCACGAGCTGAGGAAGTTGCCCTTCTGGTCGTAGCGGATGATCGGGTGATCCCCGCGGCAGATCAGGAACACCCGGTCCTCGCCGTCCACCGCCACGCCCGCGACGTCGCGGTGCGCGTACCCCGTGGGGAGCTGCTCCCATCCCTCGACCACCCCGTAGCTCTGCGCGCCTGACTCTCCCGCCATCGTCTCGGCCTCCTGCGCCCGGCGGTTTCCGAGGCTCGTTGCCGGCCGCTCGCGCTGACTATGGGTGACGCGCGCGCCGGCGTCAAGGCCGCTGCCGCGGCGTGCGGTACAATCTGCGCCGCCATGCTGGTCCGCGCGCTCCTCATCTTCGTGCTCCTGCCCGTGCTGGTGGCGCTCGTGACGTCGGCCCTGTCCACGGCGGCGCCGCTCGCCGCGGTGCTGCGCCGGCCGTCGCGCGGGCCCGCCCTGCGTTTCGGCGTGGACACGCCCGCCTTCCGCAACGACAGCCGCATCCATCACAAGGGCAAGCCGGACCTCTACGCGAACTGGTGCTTCGTGCTCGCGCGCGCCGTCACGCAGTTCCAGCGGTTCGCGCGCTTCGACCCGGACGCGCCGCGCGTGGCCGCCGCCGAGTACTCGCGGCTCGTCCGCGAGGTCACACGCCGGGCTCCGTGGCGGGCGCCGCTCCACCCGGAGGACCGGATCGTGATCCCGGGCTTCGCCTCCCTCCACGCGCTGACGCGGGCCGAGGAGGCGGCGGTGAAGGCCGGGCTGCGGGGCCGCCTCTGGACGCTGCTGCACCCCACGAACTGGCGCATCGTGTATCCGCACGTGCGCTCGCACCAGCGGCGCGTCGCCGCCGAGACGGTGTCGGAGCTCCAGGACGGGCGGCCCGTCCAGCTCTTCATCACCGACTTCCCCGGGCTCGGGCTCGATCATTCCGTGCTCGTGTTCGACTACGCGGTGCGGAGCGCGGACGCTCTCGACCTGATCGTGTACGACCCGAACGACCCGGGCGCCCCCGGCTGCATCCGCTTCGATCGCGACACGGGCTGGTTCCGTCCTGCGCCGCTCCGCGGCGTGGCGTCGCCGCGCCTGCGCGCGTTCCGGATGTACTGCTCGCCGCTGATCTGACCGCGCCGTCCTTGACACCGCGCCGCGCGCGGGCAGAGAATCCGCGCGTCGCCTCACGTCTCTCACTCGAAGGAGGACACCATGCTCGCGATCTGGGTGAAGGTGAAGATCAAGCCGGACCAGCGGAAGCGGTTCCTGGACGCCATCGAGGCCGACGCGCTCGGCTCCGAGCGCGACGAGCCGGGCTGTCTCCGATTCAACGTGCTCCAGGACGAGCAGGACGAGAACGTCTACTACTTCTACGAGGTCTACAAGGACCAGGCGGCGCTCGAGGCGCACCGCGCCGCCCCGCACTACGCGATCTGGCGCGCCGCCGCCGACACCCTCGACGGTCCCACCGCGCCCACGCGCTGCAAGCCCGTCTTCCCGGCCGACCGCCCCTACTGGGGGAAGGTGTGATCGACCCCCTCTCCCCTCCGCGTCTGGGAGAGGGGAGGGTGAGGGGCGGTCGACACGAGCACGCCGGGTCGCCGCTGAGGTCGTGCGACGGCCCCTCACCCCGGCCCTCTCCCCGGAGGGGAGAGGGGGCAGCGGAAGCTAGCGCTGGCCGAGGGCGCGGTTCGCGAGCTCGACGGTCTGCTTGTCCACGTCGAAGCGGCGCGTCTGCTTGGTCTCGACGTCGCCGCCCGTCACGCGGATGAAGAACGTGTCGTCGCCGAACTCGATGGAGTGGATGTCGCCCACCGCGAAGACGGCGGCGTGGCCGGGCTCGTTCAGGAATTCCTTCTGGAGCGTGACCTCGGCGTGGCCGGGCCGGCTGCCGTCGTCGAGGCGCCGCCAGCGCCGCATGAGCGTGGGGTTCTTGTAGTTGCCGTAGATGACCCAGCACGGGCCGTGGTCGTGCACGGACGACTTCGACCCCTTCTCGCGCCCGTGGACGAGCACGTGAACGTCGGTCACCGGATCGTGGCCGATCGTCGTGCGCTCGCGGTAGGGCGGGGGATCGCCGAGGTGCTTGGTGAGGAGCTCCGGGTTGTGCAGGAGCTTCTCCAGGTGGTCGCGGATCTCGGCGAGCCCGGACGGCACGCCCTTGGTCTGGATGGTGGCGCGCGTGTCGGCGAGGAACTGGTCGAGGGTGTAGGACGTGGCGTCGTTGGGCATGCGCTCCTCCTTTTCGAGACTCTATCCGGCGGGCGTGAACATCGGCACCGGCGGGCCACCGTCCGAGGGCTTGAAGGTGACCGCGACGCGCTGCCCGATGCGGATCGCGTCCAGGTCGCAGTCGACGATGTTGGTGAGCATCGTCGGCCCTTCCTCGAGCGTCACGTAGGCGATGGCGTACGGCGCCTCCGCCCGCTTCATCACGCTGAACGAGTAGACGGTCCCGCGCCCCGAGGCCTGGCGCCATTCCGTCCGGTCGCTCATGCAGAAGGGGCAGAGGGTGCGCGGATAGAAGTGCGGCTGGTTGCACGCGGCGCAGGTCTTGATCATGAGCTGGCCCTTGGCCGCGGCGTCCCAGAAGGGCTTGGTCTCGGGGTTGACCGGCGGCGCCGGGATCACGCGCTCCTTGGCGGCCATGGCGTCACTCCCTCTCCATGATGACGGTGGCGCTGCCATGCCGGGTCCCCAGCGAGCCCCCGGTGCCGTGGGCGAGAGCCACATCGCAGTTCTTCACCTGCACCTTCGGATGGGCCTCGCCGCGGAGCTGGCGGACCGCCTCCACCACCTTGGTCAGCCCGCCCCGGTTCGCCGGGTGGTTGTTGCAGAGCCCGCCGCCGTCCGTGTTGAAGGGGAGCTTTCCCGTTCCCGAGATCAAATTGCCGTCGGCGACCAGCTTGCCGCCCTGGCCCTTGGCCGCGAAGCCGAGGTCCTCGAGCTGAATCAGCACGGTGATCGTGAAGCTGTCGTAGATCGACACGTACTTGATGTCCGACGGCTTCACGCCCGCCTCGGCGAAGGCGATGGGGCCCGACTGCGCGGCGCCGGAGTACGTGAGGTCCACGCGCCCGCCCATCTGGTGCTTCACCGCCTCGCCGCAGCCGAGCACGCGCACGCGCGGCCGCGACAGCCGGCGCGCCACGTCGGGGCTCACCACCACGATGGCGCCGCCGCCGTCGGTGATCACGCAGCAGTCGAGGCGGTGGAGCGGCGAGGCGATGATCGGGGAATTCACGACCTCCTCCACCGTGACCACGTCGCGGAGGAGCGCGTGCGGGTTGTGCTGGGCGTGGTGCGACGCCGCGACCTTGATCCACGCGAGCTGCTCGCTGGTGGTGCCGAACTCGTGCATGTGCCGCTGCGCGCACATCGCGTACTGGTTCACCACGGTGGGCCCGTACGGGAACTCGAAGCCAACGTCCGGCGGCCCCGCGCCGGGGTTGCGTGGCGCCGTGCCGGTGGCCATGCCCTCGGCCCGCGGCCGGCCGGCCAGCGTGATCAGGGCGACCTCGCACTTGCCGAGCGCGATGGCCTGCGCGGCGTGCCCCACGTGGACCAGGTACGAGGACCCGCCGGTCTCCGTGGTGTCGAAGTGCCGGAGCTTGAGCCCCATGTAGTCGGCCAGGGACAGCGGGCCCAGGCCGGGCGCGTCGCCCGCGCAGTAGTACGCGTCGAACGTCCTGCTTGCCGAGCCCGGCGTCCTGGAGCGCGCCCAGGGCCGACTCCGCGTGGAGCTGCGCGAGGGACTTGTCGTCCGCCTTCCGGGTCGGGTGCTCGTAGATGCCGGCGATGTAGGCCTTGCCCTTGATGCTCATGTGCGCGGGTTCCTCGCTCAGGGGGTTGGAGTGCGAACGGTCCGAGGCATGACCGCGACCATGGTACCCGAACTGCCGGTTGGTGAGCGATCGGGCCGAGGCGCGGCCGCGACCATGGTACCCGAACTCAGGGGCCGACGCCGAGGCTCGCCATGTAGTGCGCGAGGTCCTCGATGTCCGCCTCGGTGAGCGTCTGGGCGATCGCGGTCATCTGGCCGTCGAGGTCGCTCGTCGTCTTGTCCTTGTAGCCGCGCAGCCGGCGCCGCAGGTAGTCGAGATCCTGGCCGGCGAGCCGCCCCACCGCTTGCTGCCCCATCAGCGTGGGGCCGTGGCACGAGGTGCAGTGCAGCGCGGGGGCGAGACGGGCGCCCGCGGCGACGCGGGCGGGATCGGTCGCGGCGGGCCGGGCGACGGCCTTCTGGGCGGCGTAGTGCGCGGACAGATCCGCCATGTCCGCGTCGGTGAGCCGCTCGGCGAACGGCGTCATCTGCGGATCCTTGCGGCGCCCGTCGCGGTACATGATCAGCTGCCAGTGGGTGTAGAAGACCGGCATCGCCGAGATCGACGGCATGCCGGGGATGGTGGCATTGCCGCCCGGGCCGTGGCACGCCGCGCACACCTCGGCCTTCTTCCGTCCGGCCTCCAGGTCGGCGGCGGTGGCCGCGCCGGCCCCGACGCATCCGATGAGCAGCGCCGCGATGAGTTGGCGACAGGCGCGGCCCGGCGAAAGCGGGCGAACCGTGACGTGAGTTGACGCATGGTGCGGGCGGGCGAAGCCCGGGTGCCCGCACCCGGTGATCGTCAACCGGGTCCGTTACGGCCCGTACGTCACCCGGTAGATGGCGCCCGCGTAGTCGTCGGCGATCAGCAGCGAGCCGTCCTTCATCTGGCGCGTGTAGACCGGCCGCCCCCAGACCTGGTCACCCTGCAGCCAGCCCTCGGCGAATACCTCGTAGCGCGGCACGTCGCCGGGGCGCAGCGTCACCATCATCACGCGGAAGCCGATCTTCTGCGTCCGGTTCCACGAGCCGCGCTGGGTCAGGAAGGCGCGGTTCTTGTACTCGGCGGGGAACATCGAGCCCGTGTAGAACTCAACGCCGTTGCCCGCCACGTGGGGCCCCGTCTTGATGAGGGGCGGCGCGAACTCGCCGCAGCTCCGCTCCTTGCCGAACTCGGGATCGGGGATGTCGCCCTGGTGGCAGTACGGAAAGCCGAAGTGCAGGCCCTTCTTCGGCGCGTGGTCGAAGCGGTCGCTGGGCACGTCCTCCCCCAGCCAGTCGCGGGCGTGGGTCGTGAAGTAGAGCTCCTTGGTCGCCGGGTGCCAGTCGAAGCCCACGCTGTTGCGAACGCCGTGCGCCCAGTACTCGAAGCCGGTCCCGTCCGCGTTCACGCGCGAGATGTTCGCGTGCGTGTCAGGCGGGATGCAGATGTTGCAAGGCGCCCCGATGTTGAAGTAAAGCTTCCCCTCCGGTCCGAAGGCCAGGTACTTCCAGCCGTGCGGGGCATCCTTGGGGAGCGTCTCGTACACCACGGTGGCGGCGGGTGGGCTGTCGAGCTTGTCCTCGATGCCGTCCATCTTCGTGATGCGGTGGATCTCCGCGATGTAGAGTGTGCCGTTCCTGAAGGCGACGCCGTTGGGCTGGTTGAGGCCCTTGGCGATCGTCTTCACCTCGCGACTGGCGCCGCGATCGACGACGGCGTACACGTTGCCGGCCACGCGGCTCGACACGAACAGCGTGCCCTTGTCGCCCCACGTCATCGCCCGGGCGTTGTTGATCCCGTGCGCCCACAGGCTCACCTTGAACCCCGGCGGCACCTTGATCTTGTCCACCGGGATCTCGCCCGGGGCCTTGGGCGCGGGCGGCTGGGCGATGGGGGCGAGAGGCGAGCTGGCCATGTCGGCCGGCTGGCCCTGCTTCCACGGCGGAGGCGCCGGCTGCTGGGCGGACGCGGGCATGAACCACAGGGTCAGGGCGCCGACCAGGAACGAAGCGAGGACGATCGCGACGATGCGCCGCATGGTGAGCCTCCCTGTCGAGTCCGATACGTGGGCGGTTACGCGAGGCGCGGGCCTTCGCGGGCGAACGATACGTCCGCCGTCGACAGCATGTCAAGGACCGCACCCGCCGCGCTCTGACCGGGGTGATCGCGCGCCCGCGCCCTGTATCCCGGGTCTGACGGTCTGGTCCGCCGGCGTGCCGTGCCGTACGATGACGGCGCGATGGACGTGGAGCCGGCCGGACGCCTCGTGGAGGGACTCGACCTCGCCGCGGGGCTCGCCCGGCTCGGGTACCGCGAGTTCCGGCCCGGCCAGCGCGAGGCGATCGAGACGCTCCTCGGGCACGGCCGGCTCCTCCTCGTGGCGCCCACCGGGGGTGGCAAGAGCCTCACGTATCAGCTCCCCGCGACCCTCTGGCCCGGCACGTCGCTCGTGGTTTCCCCGCTGATCTCCCTGATGCACGATCAGGTGCAGGCGCTCGCCGCGCGCGGCGTGGCCGCGACCTTCCTCGCCTCCACGCTCGAAAGCGGCGAGATACGCCGGCGGATGGGCCGGATGGCCGCGGGCGCGTACCGACTCGTGTACGTGGCGCCGGAACGTCTGACCTTCCCCGGCTTTCGCGCGCTCCTTGCCGACCTCGACTGCCCGCTGGTCGCGGTGGACGAGGCGCACTGCATCAGCGAGTGGGGTCACGACTTCCGCCCGGAGTACATGGAGATCGGCGCGCTGCTCGCCGCCTTGCCCGGGGCGCGCGTGCTCGCGTGCACGGCCACCGCCACGCCGGTGGTGCGCGACGAGATCGTCTCGCGGCTGGGCCTGCCCGCCGACACGCCCCAGGTCGTGCGGGGCTTCGCGCGCCCGAACCTCTCCCTGCGCGCGGTCGAGGTGTCGGGCGCGCGCGAGGCGCGGAGCGTGGTGGATGCCGCGCTCGCCGAGGCGCTCGGCGGGCCGGGCGGGGCGCGGGGCACCGCCATCGTCTACGCGCCGACCCGGCGGCGGGCGGAAGAGGAGGCGGAGCGCCTCGCCGGGGCCGGCTGGCGCGTCCGCGTCTATCACGCCGGGCTCTCGCCCGCGGAGCGGGATCGGGCGCAGCGGGACTTCGCCGAGGGTCGCGCCGAGATCGTCACCGCCACCAACGCGTTCGGCATGGGCATCGACCGCGCCGACGTGCGCGCCGTGGTCCACGTGGGTCCGCCGGGCTCGCTCGAGGCGTACTACCAGGAGGTGGGGCGGGCCGGGCGCGACGGCGACGACGCCCTCGGGCTTCTCCTCGTGTCCCCGCGGGACCTGCCGCTCCGGCGCGCGCTCCTGGAGCGCGGCGGCGAGGGCGCGCCGCCCGATCCGGCGCTCGTCGAGCATCGCTGGAGCATGTTCCTCGAGGTGATCCGCTGGGTGGAGGGCGGGAGCTGCCGGCACGACGCGATCCTCAGATACTTCGGCGACGAGGCCGAGACCCTCGCGGGCTGCGGGCGCTGCGATACCTGCCGCGCGCTGGAGGCCGGCGGCGAGGCGGGCCGCGACCCCGCCGAGGTCGCGCTGATCGTGCGCAAGGCCCTGTCCGGGGTGGCGCGCGTGCACGGCCGCTTCGGTCTGCAGATGGCGCTCAAGCTCATCCACGGTGACGCCGATCCGCGGCTCGAGCAGAGCGGACTCACGCAGGTCCAGACGTGGGGGAACCTCCGCGAGCATCCGGAGGCGTGGCTGCTGAGAGTGCTGCGCCGCTGCGTGACCGCGGGGTGGGTGAGCTTCTCGGGCGCGGATCGGCCGGTCGTGGTGCTGACCGAGGAGGGGCGCGCGGTGATGAGGGGCGAGCGCCCCGCGCGGCTCCTCCTGCCGTCCGCCGGCGGCGGCGGGCGGCGCGCGGCCGCGCCGCGGGACCGGACCGCGCCGAAGCGCGTCGCGGAGCTGGCCGCCGCGCCGGGAGACGGGCGGCGAGGACCTCTTCCAGGCGCTCCGGCGAGAGCGCCTCAGGCTGGCCGGCGAGGAACGCGTCCCCACCTACGTCATCGCCAGCGATCGCACGCTGCCGGGACATCGTCGCCTTGCGGCCGCGGACGCTCGACGAGCTGCGCCTGGCCCACGGCATCGGCCCCCACAAGGCCGAGCGCCACGGCGCCCACTGGCTCGCGATCGTCGCCGGCGCCCGCAAAGACGGTACCTGACCTCCCCGCCAGGCAGCCCGGATCGACCGTCAGCCGCGCCGCGCATCCGGAGCCAGGTATCGAAGCGTGCGAGGCGCGCGACGCGCGGCGGGGGTGCCGCGCCGGCGGCGAAGGCGCCAGGGGCGGCCGCGACGGAGCGCAGGGCCGCGGGCCGGCGCGCCGCGCGAAGCTCGGGACGCGGCCCAGCGCGCGGGCCACGTCCTCGAAGATCGAGTAGGCCACCGGCGTCACCAGGAGCGTCAGCAGGAGCGAGAGCGTCTGGCCGCCGATGACGACCACGGCGATCGCGCGGCGCTCCTCCGCGCCCGGTCCCGTGCCGAGCCAGAGCGGCAGCATGCCCGCGACGAGGGCGAGCGTGGTCATCAGGATGGGTCGGAGCCGGTTCCGGTTGCCCTCCATGATCGCCTCGTGCCGGGGCAGGCCCTCCGCGCGCAGGTTGTTCATGTGGTCGATCTGCAGGATCGCGTTCTTCTTCACCACGCCGAAGAGGACGAGGATGCCGAGGGCGGAATAGAGGTTCAGCGTGTTGCCGGTGTACCAGAGGGAGAGGAGCGCGAAGGGGACCGACAGCGGCAGCGAGAGCAGGATCGTGAACGGGTGGATCAGGCTCTCGAACTGCGCGGCGAGGATCATGTACATGAAGATCACGGACAGCAGGAAGACCCAGAGGAACTCCGTGAAGGTTCGCTCGAGCTCGCGCGCCCGCCCCGAGATCGCCGTGCTGTAGCCCGGCGGCAGGCCCATCTTCGCCACCTCGCCGCGGAGGGCGGCGATCCGGTCGGCCTGGCCGTGACCGGGCAGCACGCTCGCCCGGAGCCGCACCTCGCGCTGGCGGTCGGAGCGGTCGATACGCGAGGCGGTGAAGCCGGGGGCGATGGTCACGACGTTGTCGAGCCGGACGAGGCTGCTCGGGCCGGGGGGCGCGTCCTGACGCGACACCAGGAGCCGCGAGATGGTGCCGCGATCGGCGCGATCCTTCTCGCTGAGCCGGAGCTGCACGTAGTAGTCCTCGTCGATCGTCGGGTCGCGGAAGCGGGAGACCTCGGTGTCACCGCCCACCATGAGCCGGAGCGCGGCGGCGATCTGCTCGGTGTCGACCTTGAGGTCGGCGGCGCGCTCGCGGTCGATGCGCACGCGCAGCTCGGGCCGGTCGAGCCGGAGCGTCGTGTCCGGGTCAGCGATGCCGCCCAGCGCGATCGCGCGCAGCCGCAGGTCCTCGGCGAGGCGGGACAGCTCGCGCAGGTCGGGGCCGCGCAGGACGAAGTCGATGTCGAAGCTGCCGCCGCCGATGTTGAACCCCGGGATGTTGCGCACGAGGATGCGGAAGTCTCGGATACTTGCGGAGCCGCTGCCGCACCTCGGCCATCACGTCCCGCTGGCTGTAGTTGCCCCGGAAGGCCGCGCCGGGATCCCCGCGCAGGGTCTCACGCCAGAGCCGCGCCAGCCCGAAGGTGCGCTCCTCGTGGGGGGCGATGCGGACGTACATGTTCCCCTGGCTGACGCGGCCGAGGAAGCCGCCGCCGCCCGTGACGAGCACGCTGCGCACGCCGGGGACCTTGCCGAACGTCGGCGGACAGGGCCCGCACGAACTCGTCCATGGCGGGCAGCGAGATGCCCTCGGGGCCGTTGATCGTGGCCTCGAACTCGCTCTCGTCCACGTCGGAGGGCGTGTACTCCTGCTTGACCCAGCCGTAGATCGGCCACGTCGCGGCGATGACGGCGATGGACAGCGCGACGATGCCCCAGCGGTAGCGGAGCGACACGCGCAGGCTCGCCGCGTAGCCGCGGTCGAGCCAGGCGTAGAAGCCGCGGCGGGACGCCGCCGTGTCGTGGCCGGCCTCGCCCGGGTCGCGCACGCGGATCATGCGTGCGCTCATCATCGGCGTGAGCGTGAAGGACACGAGCAGGCTGACCATGACCGACACCGCCGCCGTCATGCCGAACTGGTAGAGGAACCGTCCCGACACGCTCGACATGAACGACACGGGCAGGAAGATGACCACGAGGCTGAACGTGGTCGCCATCACGGCGAGGCCGATGTCCGCGGTGGCGGCGCGCGCCGCCTCCATCCGCGTCATCTTCTTCTCCTCGACGAAGCGGAAGATGTTCTCGAGGACGACGATGGCGTCGTCGATGACGATGCCGACCATGAGCACCAGCGCGAGCATCGTCACGCTGTTGAGGGTGAAGCCGAGCGCCCACATCATGCCGAACGCGGAGATCACCGAGCAGGGGATGGCGACGCCGGCGATGATGGTGGACTGCCAGTTCCGCATGAACAGCAGCACGACGAGGGAGGCGAGGATCGACCCGAGGATCAGGTGGACCTCGATCTCGTGCAGCGCGGCGTAGATGTAGCGCGACTGGTCGCGGATGACCTGGAGGCGCACGTCGGCCGGCATCTGGGCGCCGAGCCGCGTGAGGCTCTGCCTTGGCCGCCTCGATCACGGCGACCGTGTTCTCCCCGGACTGCCGCCGCACCTCGAGGATGACGGAGGGCACGCCGTTGAGCCGCGCCACCGAGCGCTGCTCGGCGGTGCCGTCCTCGGCGCGGCCCACGTCGCGGACGCGGATGGGGGCGCCGTTGACGGTGGCGATCACGAGGTCGTCGAACGCGCGCGGGTCGGCGATGCGGCCCATGGTGCGGAGCGACGACTCGCGGGAGCCCGCGGTGACGTTGCCGCCGGGCATGTCCGCGTTCTGTCGGACGAGCGCCTCGCGCACGGTCACGATCGGGATCTGGTAGGCGGCGAGCCGGTCGGCGTCGACCCAGACGTTGATCGCGCGGTTGAGGCCGCCGATGAGGCGGACCTCGCCCACGCCGGAGGAGCGCTCGAGCCCGACCTTCACGATCTTGTCCGCCAGCTCGGTCAGCTCGCGCAACGGCCGCTCGCCGGCCACCGCCACCGTGAGCACGGGCGACTGGTCGTTGTCCGTCTTCGCGATGATCGGGACCTTGGCGTCGCGCGGGAGGTTGCGGATGGCCAGGGCCACCTTCTCGCGCACGTCTTGCGCGGCCACGTCGATGTTGCGGCGCAGCTCGAACTCCACGATGACGATGGACTGGCTGGGTCCGGAGATCGACCGGAGCTCCCGGATGCCCTGCACGGTGTTGACGAACTGCTCGATCTCGCGCGAGACCTGGGTCTCGACCTCCTCGGCCGAGGCCCCGGGCAGCTCGGTGCGGATGACCACGGTCGGAACGTCGACGGCGGGGAAGCGGTCGACGCCGAGGCGGGCCCACGAGGCCGCGCCGACCACGACCAGCGAGAGCACGAGCATGGCCGCGAAGACGGGACGCTTGATGCAGACCTCGGCGAGCTTCTGCACGGCTTAGCTCGAGGCTCCCGCGTTCCGGGCGCGGGGCCTCATGGCTCGACGGTCACCGGCTGCCCGGCGGTGAGCGTGCCGGGACGGGCCACCACGCGGGTGCCCGGCTTCACCCCGGACACGATCTCCACCCGGTCCCCCTGCCGGCGACCGGTCTGCACGCGCACCTCGACCGCCTTGCCCTTGTCGACGGTGAGCACCTTCTCGACGCCGGCGAAGGTGACCACGGCATCCGCGGGGATCGTGGTGACGCGCACGTCGCCGGCCACGACGATGTCGGCCTTGGCGAACGCCCCGGGTCGGAGCGCCGCCTTCTCGTTGGGCACCTCGGCCTCGACGAGGAGCGTGCGGTTCTGCTCGGAGATGGCGGGCGCGAGGCGGACGACGCGGGCGCGATGCTCGCCCGGCGCGCCGTCCACGATGACGATGACGCCCTGGCCGATGCGCACGCCCGAGGCGTCGCGCTCGGGAACGGAGAGGCGGAGCCGTAGCGGGTGGAGCTTGACGATGGTGGCGACGGGGGCGCCGGCGGCGAGGTACTCGCCCACCGACGCGCGCCGCTCGCTCACCGCGCCGTCGATGGGAGCGGCGACGACGGTGTCGGCCAGGCGCTGGCGCGCCAGGTCGACCTCGGAGCGCCGCTGCAGGAGCACGCCCTGCCGGATGCGCACCTCCTCCACCGCGTCCTGGTAGCGGCCCTCCGCCACCTCGAGCGCGGCCACCGCCGTGTCCACCTGGGCCCGGGCGATCAGCTCCTGCTTCCAGAGCCGCTCGGCCCGATCGCGCGTGAGCCGGGCCTCCTCGAGGACGGCGCGCGCCTGACGCGCCACCGCGGTGTTCTCGGGCTGGATGCGGTCGTCGGTGCCCTCCGGAGGGAGCCCGAGCCGGGACCGGGCCTGCTGGAGCGCCGCCACCGCCTGATCCACGACGAGCTGCGCGTCGGTGGGATCGAGGCGCGCCACGACCTGCCCGCGCTTGACGATCGTGCCGAGGTCCACGTGGAGCTCGCCGACCCGGCCCGCGACCTTCGTGCCCAGGACGACTTGCTCGTCGGCGGCCAGGGTGCCGGTGGCGTTGACGCGACGGTCGGTGACCGACTCCTCCGCGCTCACGAGCTTGACGGCGCGCGGCTTGGCCTCGCGCGCCGCGCTGGGCGGTGGCGCCGCGGTACCCGTTCCGTCGCAGGCGCCCAGGCCGAGGGCGGCGGCCAGGCCGAGCCCGACGGACAGCCGAGCGCGCCGGAGGGGGCGAGGCATGGGGCCATCGTACACCGCCGGTCTGCGCATCAGAGGTGCGGGAGGACGGCGGCGGCGAAGAGCCACGTCCCCTCGGGGCGGGGGGAGTCGGCGAAGTGGACGGTGAGGCGGTGCGCGCCCTGCGCGATCGCGTCGCGGAGCGCCTCGGTGACCTGGGCGGGCGTGCCCACGAGCCGGCCCGCCTCCATGGGGCGGACGTGCGGCGCCGCCTTCGAGGCGCTCGAGCTCGCGCTCGCTGTCTCGGCGATCAGGATGCCCACGCGCAGGACCTGCCGGATCCGATCGTAGTCGCGGCCGGCGTCCTTGCAGTGCTGCTTGAGCACCTCCTGCTTGTGCGCGTACAGCGCCCGGTCGCGGTAACCGTAGTTCCACCAGTCCGCGTGGCGCGCCACCACGCGGAGGAGGTGCTTCTCGCCGTGGCCGCCCACCATGACGGGCGGGATCGGGTCCGGCCGCGACTCGCAGTACGCTCCCGCGATCCGGTAGTGCTGGCCCTCGTAGCTCGCGGGGGCGGCCGTCCACATCAGCCGGATCACCTCGATCGCCTCGGCGAGCTGCGCGATGCGGACGGGCGCGGGCGGGTACGGCCAGCCGTAGGCGCGGTACTCCTCCTCGTTCCAGCCCGCGCCGATGCCGAGCACGACGCGCCCGCCGGACAGCGCCTGCGACGTCGCGACCATCTTGGCGAGGAGCGCGGGGTTCCGGAAGCTGTTGCAGAGCACCTCGTGGCCGCAGAGCTTGTCCGGGTAGCGCGCGAGCGCGTGGGCGAGGAGGCTCCATCCCTCGGCGACCTTGTTGCCCCCGTACTGCACGTGATCGGGGAACCAGAGGGAGTCGAACGGGCTCGCCGTCCGGTCGAGGTAGGGAAAGGTGTCCTCCATGAGACGCGACCAGACGTTGAGGCCGACGGGAACGGGCATCGGGAGCGGGCTCAGAACCAGTTCGACTTGTCGACGACGTTCCGGAGCGGCTGGCCTCCGAGGAAGCGACGGGCGTTGTCGGCGAGGATCTCGAAGCGGCGCTCGTCCAGGTACGGGCCGCGGCCCGCGGTGTGCGGCGTGATCAGCACCCCGGGCATGGTCCACAGCGGGTGGTCGGCGGGCAGAGGCTCCTGCTCGAACACGTCGAGGCCAGCGCCGGCGATCTCGCCCGCCTCGAGCGCGGCCACGAGGTCGTCGAGGCGCGTGGTGCGCCCGCGGCCGATGTTGATGAAGAAGCCCGTGCGTTTCATGCGGGCGAAGCGGGCCCGGTTCATGAACCCCTCGGTGGCCGGGGTGTGCGGGACGGTGAGGATCACGAAGTCGGCGAGGGGCAGGAGCGCGTCGAGGGCGTCGGGGCCGTCCAGCTTCATGACGCCGGGCGGCGCCTCGCGGCGGCGCGCGTCCACGCCCATCACGTGCATGCCGAACGCCGCGCAGAGCCGCGCCGCCTCGCTGCCGATGCCGCCCACGCCCACGATCAGCGCGGTGGACTCCGGCAGGTGCACGACGCCCGCGTCCTCGGCGCGCTCGCGCTTCCACTCGCGGCGGAGCTGCTGCGGGATGTAGCGGTGGAGGCCGCGGGCGAAGGCGAGGACGAACGCCATGATGTGGGCGCCGATGTGGTCGTTGAAGATCTCGCGGAAGTTCGTCACCGCGACGGGATGCGCGATCAGGTCCGCGTAGTAGTAGCCGGCGGGCGGCGCGGCCTGCGGCGCCTGGAGCCACCGCAGGCGCGGCGCCCGGCGCAGGAGATCGGGCGTGAGCGTGCCGAAGGCCGCGTCGGCGGCGGCGATGGCGCTCTCGGCCTCGGCGTCGGTTTCGGCGACGACGACCGACAGCCCGGGCGCGGCGGCGCCGAGCCGCACGGCCCACTGCCGGGTGACGTCGGTCTGCGGCGGCAGCATCACGAGGGTCGTCGGCATGGCGCCGACACTAGCCGATCGGCCCGGCCGCCGTCAACGCGAGGAGACCCGGGCGTCGGCCGCCTGGATCTCAGGCCGCGGGCTTGATCTCCCGGGCGATGCGTTCCATGGCCGCGGTCATGGCCGGGACACCATCGCGGGGCAGGTCGAAGGTCATCCACTCGGCGCCGAGGCTCTTCACGCGGCGGAGGTCCCCGAGGACCTCGTCGAGGGAGCCCTGGAACGCCGCGCGGCCCGCGCCGGCGGGCCTGGCGGTGAGCGCGAGGAGATTGCGCGGGGCGAGCCCGGGCGCCGGCGAGCGGCCGAAGCGCCCGGCGAGGTCGCGCATGGTGGCGACGCCACGCTCCAGGTCGTCCAGCGTGAGCCCCAGCGGATGCCAGGCGTCGCCCAGCTCGGCCGCGCGGCGGACCGGCGCGTCGGAGAGCGCGCCGGGCGCGCCGCCGACCCAGATGGGCGGCCCCGGCGTCTGAACGGGCCGCGGCGCGAAGGTCGCTCCGCTGAAATCGAGGTAGCGGCCCTTGTAGGCGGGGACGTCGGCGGACCACGCCGCCTTGATCGCGCGGATGTAGTCGTCGCTCATTCGCCCGCGCTCGCGAAACGGGAGCCCGAGATCCTTGAACTCGGCCTCATCCCAGCCCACGCCGACGCCGAAGATGAAGCGCCCGCCCGACACCTGATCGACGGTGGCGGCGGCCTTGGCGGTGACAAGCCCGTTCCGATACGGCAGCACGATGACGCTGGCGCCCAGGTGGATGCGACTCGTGCGGCCGGCGAGGTAGGCGAGGAGCGAGAACGGGTCCGGCCAGTGCGCCCCGTAGTGCTGGGTGGTGGCGGGCTTGGCCAGGATGTGATCGGGAACGAACACGCCGTCGATGTCCAGCTCCTCCGCGCGAACCGCGAGCGATTCCGCCTCTTGGCTCGAGAGCTGCCAGATCGGGAGCACCACGCCAATCTTCATCGCGTTCCTCCTTCCGTGCGGTGGCGCCCAGTCTAACAGGGCGCGGCGCGCGCTTGACTCTCGACCGCGCGTGCTCCTAGACTCCTCGCATCCTTTCCTTCCCGTCGTGGTCCGGAAGATGCCGATAACCGACCCTCCCATGAGGAGCCCACTCACATGGCGACCCTGAGGCCCGATCCGACGTTCTACACCTCGCCGCGGCTGGCAATGCAGGCGCCCCCGGAAAAGCACGCGTACGTGGCCGACTTCGACCCAGGGCGCGCGCGCGCCGATCGGCTCGCGGTCGTCGACGTGGACCCGGCGTCGGCGAGCTACGCGAAGATCGTCGGGCGGGTCGAGGTGCCGGGTGCGGGCGACGAGCTGCACCACTTCGGGTGGAACGCCTGCAGCTCCTGCCTGTGCCCCAACGCCCCGCACCCTCACGTCGAGCGCCGCTACCTGATCGCCCCGGGGCTGCGCTCCTCGAACATCCACGTCTTCGACACCCGGCCCGATCCCACCAAGCCGCGGCTCGTGAAGACGATCCCGGCCAAGGAGCTGGCGGCGAAGGCTGGCTACTCGCGGCCGCACACCGTGCACTGCGGTCCCGACGGGATCTACCTCACCGCGCTCGCCAACGCCGAGGGCAAGGAGCCGGGCGGCATCTTCGTGCTCGAGCACGACACGTTCGACGTCCGCGGCGCCTGGGAGGTCCAGCGCGGCCCGCAACGATTCGGCTACGACGCGTGGTGGCACCTCGGGCACGACACGATGGTGTCCAGCGAATGGGGCACGCCCGACATGTTCGAGGCGGGCCTCGTGCCCGAGCTCCTGCTCGGCGCGAAGTACGGGCGGAAGCTCCACTTCTGGGATCTGCAACGGCGCACCCACGTGCAGGAGATCGACTTCGGCCCCGACTACCAGCTCGTCTTCGAGCTGCGCCCCGCCCACGACCCGACGAAGGCCTACGGCTTCGTCAACTGCGTGCTCGGGCTCAAGGACCTCGGATCCTCGATCTGGATGTGGCATCGCGACGGCCAGAAGTGGGCGGTGACGAAGGTGATCGACATCCCCGCCGAGCCCGCCGACCCCGACAAGCTGCCGCCCATGCTCAAGGGCTTCAAGGCGTGTCCGCCGCTCGTCACCGACATCGACCTGTCGGTGGACGACAAGTTCCTCTACGTCTCGTGCTGGGGCACCGGCGACCTCCAGCAGTACAACGTCTCCGACCCCTTCCGTCCGAAGCTCACCGGGAAGGTGAGGATCGGCGGGCATCGTCGCGCGAGCGCCGCATCCGGCCGGGGGCCAGGCGCTCAACGGCGGACCACAGATGGTCGAGGTGAGCCGCGACGGGCGCCGCGTGTACTTCACCAACTCGCTGTACGGCGTGATCGACGACCAGTTCTACCCGGACGGCGTGAAGGGGTGGATGGCCAAGATCGACGCGCGGCCCGAGGGCGGCATGGAGCTGGACCGCCGGTTCTTCATCGACTGGCCGGAAGGCTACCGGCCGCACCAGGTGCGCCTGCAGGGCGGCGACGCGTCGTCGGACTCCTACTGCTACCCGTGATCGGTCGGTGTCGATCCCGCCGGGCCCGGCCGCCCGCGCGCCCGGCGGGGTAGCGCACCGATGACGGCATGGCTGGTCCTGGTCGGGCTGGGCGCGTTTCACGGCGTCAACCCGGCCATGGGCTGGCTGTTCGCGGTGGCCCTCGGGCTCCACCGGGGGAGTCGGGCCGTCGTCCTCCGGTCGCTCGCGCCGATCGCGCTGGGGCATGCCCTCGCCGTCGGCCTCGTCGTCTTCGCCGTCGTGGCCCTCGGCCACGTGGTGCACCCGAGCGGGCTCGCCGTCGCCGGCGGGGTCGTGCTCATCGGCTGGGCCGTCTATCACTACCTCTACGGGGCGAGGCATCGTGTGCGGGTCGGCATGCGCACCGGCATGATGGGCCTGGCGCTGTGGTCGTTCCTCATGGCGAGCGCGCACGGGGCGGGACTGATGCTGGTGCCGGTGCTGATGCCCTTGGCCCGGCTCGGGCCGGCGCATCACGACCACGGCGCCGTCTCCCTCGCCGGTGGAGCCTCGGTGGCCACGGCGCTCGCCGCGGTCGGGGTGCACACGGGCGCCATGCTCGCGGTGACGGGAGCGATCGCGGTGGTCGTCTACGAGTGGGTCGGGGTGGGCTTCCTGCGCCGCGGCTGGATCAACCTGGACCTCCTGTGGACGGCGGGGCTGGTCGTCGCCGGCGCCGTTCTCATCGCCGGCGCGCTCCGGTGACGCGCAGGGCTCCGACGACCGCGCACGACCTCAGCGGCGAGTCACCTCGCAGAATGCGGTAACCGCCACGGGCCTCTACAGTCCCACCGCTCGGCCTCAGTCTGATGCGCGGGGCTCATTGGCCCGCGCCTCCTGGAGGGCCTGCCAGACGCGCGGGGCCGAGACCGGCATGTCCAGCTCGCGCACGCCGAGCGGAGCCAGCGCGTTCATGACGGCGGTCACGACGACGGGCAGCGCGCCCACGGTGCCCGCCTCCCCGGCGCCCTTGGCGCCCATCGGGTTCAGCTTGGTCGGCACCGGGCTCGACTCGATCACCATGTCGCAGAAGTCGTCGGCCCGCGGCATCGCGTACTCCATGAACGACGCGCTCAGGAGCTGGCCCGAGTCGCGCTCGTACACGACCTGCTCCATGAGCGCCTGGCCCACGCCCTGGGCGATGCCGCCGTGGACCTGGCCCTTCAGCGTGAGCGGGTTGATCACGGTGCCGACGTCGTCCACGACCACGTAGCTGGCGAGCGTGACCGCGCCGGTGTCGGGGTCGATCTCCACCTCGCACACGTGGCAGCCGTTCGGCCACGTGTCCTGCTTGGGCACGAACGTGCCCGTCTCGTAGAGGCCGGGCTCGAGGCCCGGCGGGAGCTGGTTCGTCACGAACGCGGCCTTCGCGACCTGGGTGATGGTCACCGCGCGATCGGTGCCCGCCACCGTGAAGCGGCCGTCGGCGAACCCGATGTCCGCCTCGGCGGCCTCGAGGAGCCGCGCGGCGATCTTCTTCCCCTTGGCGATGACCTTGTCCGCCGCCGTCCAGAGCGCGCTGCCGCCGATCACCGTGGAGCGCGAGCCCATGCTCCCCATGCCGAAGCCCACGCGGTCGGTGTCGCCGTCGATGTAGCGTACCTGCGCGGGGTCCAGGCCCAGCCGCTCGTGGAGGATCTGCTTGAACGTCGTCTCGTGGCCCTGGCCCTGGTTCTTGGTGCCCATGAACACGGTGGCGCTGCCGCCCGGGCTGAAGCGGATCTCGGCGAACTCGGGCTGCGGCCCGGCCGCGCGCTCGATGGCGTTGACCACGCCGATGCCGCGGAGCTTGCCGCGCTTCTCGGACGCGGCCCGGCGCGCCGCGAAGCCGGCCACGTCGGCTAGCTTGAGCGCGCGGTCCATGCTGGTCTCGAAGTCGCCGCAGTCGTAGGTCACGCCGAGGGGGTTCTTCCACGGCATCGCGGAGGCGGGGATGAGGTTCATCCGCCTGAGCTCGATGGGATCGCGGCCGAGCTCGCGCGCGGCGTCGTCGATCAGCCGCTCGAGCACGTACGTCGCCTCGGGCCGGCCCGCGCCCCGGTACGGCGCGGTGGCGCTCGTGTTCGTCATGACGCAGCTCACGTGCACGTAGGCGGTGGGGAACGCGTAGACGCCGGCCAGCGTGACCACGTTGCCGAAGGTGGCGAGGAGGTTCCGGTCGGACGAGACGTAGGCGCCGACGTTGGCGAGCGTCCGCACGCGGATGGCCAGGAAGCGGCCGTCGGCGTCCAGGGCCAGCTCCGCCTCGCTCACGTTGTCGCGCGCATGCTCGTCGGAGGGGATGGCCTCGCGCCGCTCGCAGGCCCAGCGGACGGGCCGCTTGATCTTCCGCGCCGCCCACAGCACGAGACGGTGTTCTGGATACTGCCAGCCCTTGGTGCCGAAGCCCCCGCCCACGTCGCCCGCGATGACGCGCACCTGGTGCTCGGGCACCTTGAAGATGTTGGTGGCGAGCGCGGAGCGGACGCGGTGGGGGTACTGCACGTCCGCGTAGAGCGTGTAGCGCTCCTCGCCGGGGTCGTAGACGCCCATGGCGCCGCGGGGCTCCATGTACTGGGCGTGGACGCGGGTGATGACGTAGCGGCGCCGCACCACGCGGTGGGCGCGCGCGAAGGCCTCGTCGGTGGCCGTCTTGTTCCCGGCCTCGAAGATGTTCGACACGTTGTCCGGGCACTCGTCCCACACCGCGGCGCAGCCCGGCTGGCCGACGTCCGCGGTGGTGGTCACCGACGGGCAGCGGCTCGTAGTCCACGTCGACCAGGTCGGCGGCATCCTCGGCCTGGGCGAGCGTCTGCGCGATGACGAGGGCCACGGGATCGCCCACGTAGCGGACGCGGTCCTCGGTGAGCCCGCGGTGGGGCCGCGCGAACATGGGCGAGCCGTCCGGACGCTTGCGCGGCAGCGTCATCTGCATCGTGCCGAGCTTGTCCTTGGCGAGATCGGCGCCGGTGAACACCGCGGTCACGCCGGGCGCCCGGCGCGCGGCGGCGGTGTCGATGCCGCGGATCCGCGCGTGCGCGTGAGGCGAGCGCACCACCACCATCCACGTCTGCCCCGGCAGCGTCATGTCACCGAGGTAGCGGCCCTCGCCGCGGACGAGACGGGGGTCCTCGAAGCGCGCCACGGACTGTCCGATGCCGAATTTCATGGGCCGTCCCTTCGGTGTGAGGTCGAGATCGCCGCGCGCGCGGCTCGCGCGTGGTCCGGGACGCATTCTAGCCCGGATTGCCCGCTGGCGATCGTCCCCGCCGGAGGCGGCAGGGCGGGGCCGGCCCCGCCCGGGGCCGGCCCCCGAGATCAGGCGGCGCGGAGCGTGGGCTCGCCCGCCCGCCAGTTGCAGGGGCAGAGCTCGCCGGTCTGGAGCGCGTCGAGCACGCGCAGCACCTCGTCGACGTTGCGGCCGACCGAGAGGTCGTTGACGCTGGCGAAGCGGATCACGCCCTCGGGATCGGCGATGAACGTGGCCCGGAGCGGCACGCCCTCGTCCTTGTGGAGGATGCCGAGCGCGCTCGACAGCTCGCGCTTCGTGTCGGCCAGCATGGGGTAGGGAAGGCTGCGCAGGTCCGGATGGTCGCGGCGCCAGGCGAGATGGACGAAGTGGGTGTCCGTGCTCATGCCCAGCACCTGGGCGTTCTTCTCGGCGAACTCGCCGTGACGCTTGCCGAACTCCGCGATCTCGGTCGGGCAGACGAACGTGAAGTCCATGGGCCACGCGAACAGCACCAGCCACTTGCCGGGATGGCTCCGGCTCGTGATCCGGGCGAACTCGCGGCCGGGGTCGGCGCTCACCGTGGCGTGCAGATCGAACTCGGGCAGACGGTCTCCGACTGTCAGCATGAAATGGTCTCCTGTACGCGGCGGGCCGCCGCGCGATCGATGTCCTGGCTTCGGAGGTTGGGACGCGGCGGCGCGGACCGGGGATTCGGGGCTCGACTAAGAACGAATGTTAGCGCGCCCTAACTGTGAGGAGACCGGCGGCCGGCTTCGGAGGAGAGACGGCCGCGCCGCCGGCCGGAGCGGCGGCGCGGCCGAGGATCATCGGGTCAGGCGCAGGCCAGCGCGTACACGTCCTTGACGCCCTCGGGCAGCGGGTACTCGTGCCACGTCCGCCCGCCGTCCTGGGTGCCGAACACCTGGCCGAGGCGGCTCGCGCAGTAGACCTGCTCGGGATCGCGGCCATGGAGCGCCAGCGCCATCATCGTGCTGTTCGCCTTGATGCCGTGGTCGAGCCGCTTCCAGGTCTGGCCGAGGTCCGTGCTCCGGTAGAGCGAGCCGTCCTCGCTCCGCGCCGCCGGGCTCAGGCAGGCGTAGAGCTGCCGCGGATCGTGCGGCGACACGTGCACGTCGCGCGCGTAGGTCAGCGGCGAGAACCGACCCACTTCCATGTCGTCCCAGGTCTTGCCCTGGTCCGCGCTCCGGAACAGGCCCATGCGCACGGCGAGGAACACCGTGCCCGCCTGGGCCCCGCTCACGCAGAGCGCGTGGCCGTCCATCATGCCCTCGATCTCGGTGTCGCTCTGGATGCGGCTCTTGAGGTGCGGCCGCTCGGCCAGCTTCACCAGGTCGTCGCTGCAGTCGCTCCACGTCTCGCCGCCGTCGAGGCTCCGGATGACGCCGCCCACTTCCACGGCCGCGTAGACCTCGTCGGGTCGGCTCGGGTCCACGGCCAGCCGCATGATGCGGCAGGGGAACTCCATCTTCACGCGCTCGGGGACGGTGGCGGAGGCCAGGTGGCGCCAGGTGTCGCCGCCGTCGTCGCTCCGGTACACGCCCACGGGCGCCGTCCCGAGGTACAGGGTGCGAGGCTTCGTGGGGTGGACCTGGATCGCCCACACCTCGAGGCCCTCGGGGAAGGAGAGGCGCTGCCAGCTCTCGCCCCCGTCGGTGCTGCGATAGGGGCCGCTCCGCGTTCCCAGGTACATGAGCTTCGGATCCTGGGGATGCACGGTGATCGACTGCACGTCGGTGCGCTCGGGCAGGCCCTTCTCGATCGCCTCCCACTCGCCCGCGCCGGGGCCCCGGCGGAAGAGCCCGCCGCGCGTCGTGCGTCCCGAGCGGGCGGCGCCCGCGTAGATGTGCGTGGTCTGCGTGGTCATCGGTTCATCCTCCTCTCGCGTCGATCAGGTGGTTCGAGCGCGGGCAGTTGGCGGCGCCACTGGCGCAAGGTGCGGGCGGGCGAAGCCCGGGCGCCCGCACCTGGTGAGCGAGCTATGCCCCGGGGCCGCGCTCCATCGAGTAGGGCTGCCACCGCTTGAGCTTCCCCTTCTCGAGCACCGACGGGTTCACGCAGCTCCGCGGCCACTTGCCGGAGAGCACGAGCGCGATCTCGTGTCCGACGCGGCGGAGCCGGGCGGCATCGAAGCGCGCGGACGCGGAGGCGACGTGAGCGGTGAGGATGACGTTGTCCATGCCCATGAGCGGATTGCCGGGCACGGGCGGCTCCTGCTCCAGCACGTCGAGGCCGGCGCCGGCGATCCAGCCTTCCTGGAGCGCCTTGATCAGCCCGGACTCGTCGACCGTGGGTCCGCGGCCGGTGTTGACGAAGAGCGCGGTGGGCTTCATCTGCCGGAAGTGCTCCTCGCGCAGCATGTGGTGCGCCTCCGGCGTGGCCGGCGCGTGCATCGTGATGATGTCGGACTTCTGGAGCACCTCGGAGAGGCTGGCCGGCTCCACGCCGTAGGGGCTCATCACCAGCTCCTCCACGAACGGGTCATAGGCGATCATGCGCACGCCGAAGGGCCGGGCGCGCATGGCCACCGCGCGCGCCACGTGGCCGAAGGCGATGAAGCCGAGCGTCTGGCCCATGAGCCGCGGGATCTGGAGGAGCATCGGCCGCCCCTCCTTCCAGCGGTTCTCGCGCACGAGCCGATCCTGGACGACCAGGCGGCGGAACGTGGCGAGGATCAGCATCATCGCGTGGTCGGCGACCTCCTCGATGAAGGTGTCGGGCACGTTGGTGACGGGGATGCCGCGCTCCGTCGCCGCCGCCACGTCGACCGAGTCCACGCCGACGCTGCCGAGCGAGATGACCTTGCAGCGCTCGAGGCCGTCGATCATCGCCTTCGTGATGCGGCGTCCCTTCGCGTAGACGGCGTCGGCGTCCCGCGCCGCCTTGGCGAACTCCGCCTCCGTGCCCGACGGGATCTCGACGATCTCCGCCCCGATGGGGCCGAGGGCCTCCATCTCCAGGTCGTAGGCCGCGCCCGCGGATCCGTAGCTCGTGCCTGCCGGAGTAGCCACCTTGAACTTCGCCACGCTGTCGCCTCCTTGGGGTGAGGTGTGCGGTCCAGGGGTCGGTTATAGAACCTTTCCGGCTGCATTTCCACATGCGTACTGCTTGCGGGCGGTTGGTTCCACTGCATTTCCATATGCGCTCCGCTCGCCTTCGGCTCGCTGCGCAAAGCAGGTCGCTGCGCAAATCAAGTGCCCGTTTCACCGCCGTCGCCGGGGTCGGGAACTCGTCGGGATCGATCGGCACCTCCACGATGGCGGGCTTGCCGCAGGCGAGCGCGGCGCGGATCACGTCGCCGACCTGGTCGGCGTGCTCCACGTGGTAGCCCTCGGCCCCGAAGAGGCGCGCGAACTGGTCGTAGCGCGGGTTGGCGATGTCGCAGCCGATGTAGCGCTCGTGATAGAAGTGCTTCTGGTACGCCTTCTCCGATCCCCAGCAGTTGTTGTTCATCACGAGGGTCACCGCGTTGATGCCGTGGCGCACCGCCGTCTCGATCTCCTGCGCGTTCATGAGGAAGCCGCCGTCGCCGTGGATGGCGAGCACCGGGGCGTCGGGCCGGCCGAGCTTGGCGCCGAGCGCCTCGGGGAAGGCGAAGCCGAGCCCGCCCAGGTCGAGCGGCGTGAGGAACGTCCGCGGGCGTGAGAAGTTCAGCCGGTCGTAGCCGTAGGCGGGCGCCGCCCCGGCGTCGAGGGCGACGATGGTGTCGGCGGGCAGGGCGCGGCGGAGCTCCGCGTACACGCGCTGCGGCTTCAGCGGCGCGGTGGAGAGCGTCGCCTCCGCCTCGAGGCGCGCGCGGCGCTTGTCGCGGAACGCCTCGGCCTCGAGGCGCCACGCGGGCCGGGGCGGCGGGGCGCCCTCGCGGCCCAGCGCCTCCAGGAGGGCGCGGCACGCCTCGCGCGCGTCGGCCTGGATGCCGACGGCCAGCGGGTAGTAGCGGCCGATGTCGCGCGCCTCCACGTCGATCTGGACGATCCGCGTCTCCGGGCGCAGGTAGCGGTCGTCGAAGTGCGTGGTGAACTGGCCGAGTCGCGAGCCGATGACCAGCACGACGTCGGCGCGGCGGCACGCCGAGGCCGCCTCCGGCGATCCGGCGCGGCCGAGGGGGCCCACGTAGAGCGGGTGGGCGCTCGGCACCGCGTCGTTCCGGCCGTAGGCGGTGATCATCGGGATCCCGTGCTGCTCGGCCAGCCGCACCACCAGCTCGTTGGCGTCGGCCCACGTGGCGCCGCCGCCCACCAGGAGGAGCGGGCGCTCGGCCTGGCGGATGAGCCGGGCCGCCTCGCGGATGGCGTCGGGATGCGGCGGGGCGGCGTACGTCGAGCGGTAGCCGGCCGGCGGGGCCGCCGCGGGGGCCGAAGGCAAGGGCGCGGCGAGCACGTCGCGCGGGATCTCGACGAGCACCGGTCCGCGCCGCCCGCTCATGGCCGCGCGGAGCGCGTCGTGGAGCGTCTCGGCGATGCGCGCGGGCGAGTTCACCTGCACGGCGAGCTTGGTGACGGGACGGAACATGCTCACGAGGTCGTAGTCCTGGAAGGCGTCGCGCTGGTAGTGCTCGAGCATGACGCCGCCGACCAGGGCCACCACCGGGGAGTGCGCGACGTGGGCGGCCGCGATGCCGGTGAGCAGGTTCGTGGCCCCGGGCCCGCTCGTGACCAGGCAGACGCCGGGAGTGCCGGTGACGCGGGCGAGGCCGTCGGCCATGAACGCGGCGGCCTGCTCGTGCCGGACGTTGATGTACTCGATGCTGTGATCGTCGTAGAGGGCGTCGAGGACGTCGAGGAACGTGGAGCCGACGATCCCGAAGATGTACCGCACGCCTTCTGCCTTCAGCAGCTCGACCACCGCGCGGCCGCCCGTCGCATCGCTCATGTTCTGGTCTCCTCTGTCGCTTACTCCCCGACTCCACGCTTCATCGCCCCTCCGGCGACTCGCGCGAGGGCGGGGGCGGCGGGGAGGCACCGGGGGTCCCGGAACCACGCCGCACGCGTCCGCTGCCCGGCTGGGGCTGGGCTCCATCCGGGCACGGGAGGTCCGTCGCCGGATGGAGGGGAAGGGCTCCGGGACCCCCGGTGCCTCCCCACCGCCCCCCAGGCATCGCGCTACCGACAGTCTGGTCGGCGCTGCAAATTCAGATCGCCAGGTAGCCGCCGTCGACGGCGAGCTCGGCCCCGGTGATGTACGAGGCCTCGTCGGAGGCCAGGAACAGGACGGCGTACGCCACCTCCTCGACGCGGCCCTCGCGGCGCAGCGGCACGCCGCGGAGCATGCGCGCGCGGCGCTCCGGGTCGGCGGTGACCGTCGACGTGCGCATGGGCGGCAGCACGCCGGGGTGCACCGAGTTCACGCGGATGCCGTCCTTCGCGAACTGCACGGCCGCGGACTTGCTCATGACGCGCACCGCGCCCTTCGAGGCGTTGTAGCCCATGTGGATGCCGTCCTGGCCCACGATCCCCGAGATCGACGAGATGTTCACGATCGAGCCGCCGCCGGCCCGGCGCATGGCGGGGATGGCCGTCTTCATGCCGAGGAAGACGCCCTTGGCGTTCACGTTCATGAGGGCGTCCCAGCCGGCCGTATCCATGGGATCGGTGGCGACGCCGCCGCTGATGCCCGCGTTGTTGACGAGGACGTTGAGCTTGCCGAAGACGCGCGCGGCCTCGGCCACCGCCGCCTCCCATTCCCGCTCACTGGTGACGTTGAGGCGCGCGAACTGCGCCTTGCCGCCCGCCCCGGCGATCTCCTCGACGACCTTGCGCCCGTCGGCCTCGAGCATGTCGGCCACGACGACGGCGGCGCCCTCGCGCGCGAACATCACCGCCTCGCACCGCCCCATGCCGCTGGCCCCGCCGGTGACGATGGCTACCTTGCCTGCGAGTCTCATGGAAGGCCTCCTTTGGCGCGTCGATTATCCACGAATCGTGGGCCCGGCGGCGTGCCGTTGCAACGGGCCCCGTGCCGTTGCAGCGGGCGCTGTCCCGATGCAACCGCCGGCCTGCCGTTGCAACCGCCGGCCTGCCGTTGCAATCCCGGCCGTTCTGCGATCAGATCGGGGCGGGCGGTCGCCCCAGGAGGAACGCGCGTGGCAGCAACCGCGGCGGTGCTGTACGAGGTCGGGAAGCCCCTGGTGGGCGTGCCCATGCTCACCGACCTCTACATACGAGTGAACGTCCGAGAGTGATTCCAGGAGGCCATGCGTGAGCGCGAAGCCCTACGTGTTCGAGTTCGGGATGGGCGTGGACGTGCACGGGGACGACGGCACCACGGCGGCGTGCCGCGGGGTGTCGGACGCGATCCGGCACTCGAGCCTGCCGTTCTTCCGCGACGTGCGCGAGCGCGGCGGGCGGATGCTCGTGGACGTGACGGTGGGCGTGCCCGAGCCCGCCAAGGTGGACGTGCAGCGCGTGGCGCGCGAGCTGCCCCACGGTGAGGTCACGGTTCGCGCGGTGCCCGGGGGCCTCAAGGTGCCCGGCTCGGACACCGTGATCGCCTGTGTCGCCATCACGGTGAGCGTGGAATTGCGCAGCGAGCCGTAGGCGAGCGGAGCGCACATGGAAATGAAGTGGAAACAACCAACACCCGAGCGGAAGGACATGACGTGAGCGCGACCACGGGGATCGGGCTCCGCCGACTCCAGCACCTGGTGCTGTGGGTCTCCGACGTGGAGCGCAGCGTGCGGTTCTATCGCGACGTCCTCGGCTTCGAGGTGAAGTCCCAGCGCCGGGGCGGAGCCTTCCTGCGCATCCCGGGGAGTCCGGACGATCATCACCTGGGCCTGTTCGAGCAGACCGGCGTCCCCGGTCCGGACGAGGGCGTGGCGCGCATGTACCACTCGGCCTGGGAGGTGGGGGAGCTGACCGACCTCGCGCGAGCGCGGGAGCGGCTTTTCGCCGCGGGCGCCCTCGTCGGCGAGTCGGACCATGGCGTCAGCTTGTCGCTCTACGCCCGGGACCCCGACGGACTCGAGTTCGAGATCTTCTGGACCGTGCCCGGCGGCACTCCCGTGGGTACCCGCCGCCTCGATCTCCGCGCCGAGCTGTCCCGCCGCGGCCTCTAGACTTCCGCCCCGCGTTCGGGCTCAGCCGGCGCACGGCTCGACGCGAGAGCGGAGGGCCGCGCGCGCTCCGCCCTACGCGACGAGCAACGCATGGTCGCGAAGACGTTGCAGGATGTCGTCGGTGAGGCGCCCGACATCCAACTCGTCGCCCCGCCGGCGCCGCATCCAATCCCGGACGATCGTGCCCGATTCGAGGGCGTGGGCCACCGACGCGGCGACATCGTCTCGGCTGTGGACGCCATCCAGAAGAGTGACCACGTGACGGCCGAGGTCCGTCAACCGCACGGCGTCCCCTCTCTGATCGGTCACCGTCGAATCGCTGAGGGCCTGAAGACGAACCAGCGGACTGACCGTTGGCCGATCACTGACGCAGCTCGCCACGCAGGGAGGTGACAGCGCCACGTCCATCAGCCCCGCCGCATACGCGTCCATGAAAAAGCGTGTCGGCGCCTCGCCGCGCTCCAGCAGCTCGCTGAAGGCCACGAATCCGGGACGCCTCTCCGCCAGGCGGGACAGGGCTTCCTGGATCAGCGGATTTGGCGCGACGAGCTCCCCGCGCGCGACCAGGCTGATCCAGGAGTCGCGCAGAACCGCGTCTTCAGGGCGGCCGGTGATCCGGACATCCTGGTGACACACGAGGGCGCCCCGGCCCGCGCAATTGGTGAGGAAGTCCACGTACTGCTGCCGGTCCAAGCGCGGGAGCTCATCGAGAAACTCGCGCACGGCCGCGGGCTCGCGAGGCCCACGGAGACGAGTGACGTCGGAATCGGCCACGAATTGCAAGCCCGCTTCACCGATCAGCTGGACGAACTCGTGAAAGTAGAACGCCTGGTGATGCTCCGAGAACGCCAGGTGATACAGCTGCTCGTCGCTGATCGCGCTGAAGCGGAAGTACTCCTCGCGCAGCAGGTCCGCGTAGGGCCCGGGGCTCTGGTCCTGGACGGCGGCGCCCATGGCGAGCATGCGGCGCGCTTGATCGACGGCCTGTCGAGGGTCGGAGAGGCCGGCGGCGTGGTACCGCATCATGTCGCGGGCGAGGCCGTGGAGGCGCCATCCGGGCAACGCGTCATAGAAGAGGTAGCCGACTCCGCGGGGAGCCAGGTTCCGCTTCTCGACGGACAGGATCTTCTGCCGCACCGTCGGCGCGACCCACGAGAACACGTCGTGGCACAGGACGTAGTCGAACGCGCCCCACCCGTCGTCCACATCGCAGATGTCGACGTGCCGCAGCTCGACGTTGGTGAGGCCCAGGCCGTCGATGAGGCGTTGCGCTGATCCAAGCGCGCTCCGGCTGAGGTCACATCCGATGAAGCGAGCCCCCGGATGCGCCAGTGCCAGCGGGATCAGGTTGGCGGCGCTCCCACATCCCAGCTCCAGAACCCGGGCGTGCGCCGTGGGGGCCGCGAGCAGACCGAACAGCCTGGCGAGCACCTCGATCCGCCGGACGTTCGCACCCGGTACGCTCGTGCCGCGAAACGGCACGAGGTCGTAGGGATACGCGCCAGAACTCATGCGGCGCTCGCCTGCGGACAGGTGCGGATTCGATCCGCTCCAGCAGGCTTCGGCGCTACACCAGGGTTCGGGGACTCTTCAGTAGCTCCGAGAGCAACCGGGCGAGCGTCATCCGGTCTGCTGCATTCGTCACCGCCTGGCCCTGGCTGAACTGGTGGGCGCCCGCGAACGTGATGCCCGATCGTTGCAGACTCCTATCGGCTGCGGCGTGCTCCGGTGCTACACGAGCGTCCCGGAACTCTTCAGCAGCTCCGATAGCAGCCGGGCGAGCGTCATCCGATCCGCGGCATTCGTCACCGCCTGGCCCTGGCTGAATTGCTGGGCGCTCGCGTACGTGATGCCCGTTTGCTGCAGTGTCGACACCAAGAGATGGGTATCGATCGGGGTCGTGAGGGAGAAGCGGGCGGCCGTGAGAGCATCATTGGGTCCGCCTGCGGTACCTGCGGGCTGACACCCTGCGGCAAGTCCATCAGGATAACCTCCCGGAGCCACGAGGTAAAGGATGGCGCTCGGCGACCCAGCATAGCCGTCTACCGGAGCTGACGCCGGTAGCTGCTAACGGTCCTGCGGCTCTATCGGCGGCTGAACCGACGAGCCTCGCTCTAGGCGAGGTCGGCGTGGGCGCTCACGGCGACCGTGCCTTCCGGCGTGACGGCCCAGAGGTCGCAGGACGTGCCGTCGGGTGAGGGGCGGCCGCGCAGCTCGAAGGGCGCGGTGTCGAAGAGGGGAGCGCGGGCCTGGGCGCGGTAGCTCACGAGCGTGCGGCCGGGGTTCTGGTCGCGCGCGAAGTCGATCAGGAGCGTGGAGCTGAGCGGCCCGTGGACGACCAGCCCCGGGTAGCCTTCCTTGTCCATGGCCCAGGCGCGATCGTAGTGGATGCGGTGGCTGTTGAACGTGAGCGCGGAGAATCGGAACAGCAGCACGGCGTCGGGCGTGATGCGGCGCCGCCATGGCGCATCGGCCGGCGCCTCCTCGCGCCGGGGCGCCTGGTTGCGCTCCCCCGCCTTCACCTCTTCGCGAAACACCGTGCGCCGCTCCTCCTCGACGGCGAGGCCGCCGGGCCCGTGGATCCGGCTCACCACCGTGGCGAACACCAGCGTGCCGGTGGCGCCGTCCTTGGCCGAGAGGTCCGCGAGCTCGGTCTCGCGGCGAACGGCCTCGCCGATCCGGAGCGGACGGTGGAACCGGAGCGCCTCGCCCGCGAACATCCGGCGGGGCAGGGGCATCGGCGGGACCACGCCGGTGTCGGCGGGGCTCCCGTCGGGGTGGAGCTGGCCGGGGCGGAAGCGGGGCAGGAAGTAGAGGATCTGCCAGCCCGGAGGCAGCGGGTCGCCCTCCCGGAGCTCCGGCTCGGGCCGATCGAAGGCCAGGCGCAGGAGGTTGGCCGGGCCGGGGGTCACAACGTCCTCGGCGACGATCCGGCGGCCGATGTGGGACTTCAGGTCGTCCAGGGTCACGGTGGTCATGGCTCGCGCCTCCTTGGCGATCCCTGCTATCATGCGGCAAACGCCGAGCCGGCGTCGAACGGCGGAATACCACTCGCGCGACCTTCACGCGCGACCTTCACGGAGGAGAGCATGGCGAACAGTGTCCAGACCCCAAGGGGCGTCAACCACCTCGTCCTGAACGTCAGCGACATCGAGGTCTCGCACAAGTTCTGGACGGAGGTCATGGGCTTCAAGTGCGTGGCCCAGCTCAAGCCCATCCCCGGTCGGGTGCGGCCGAACATGCGCTTCTACAGCGGCCTGGACCCGGAGGGCAACGTGACGCACCACGACCTGGCCCTGGCCGAGGTGCCGAAGGGCGGCAACGGCGAGGCCAGCGGCGAGGTGTGGAACCTCATGCCGCGCCGGATCGGCCTCAACCACGTCGCGATCGCGTGGCCGGACCGCGAGTCCTGGCTCCAGCAGGTGGCGTTCCTCCAGGAGAAGGGCGTGACGTTCCACCGCCGCATCAACCACGGCATGACCCACAGCGTGTACATCTCCGATCCGGACGGGCACGGGATCGAGGTGCTCTACGAGCTTCCGCGCGAGGTCTGGGGCGAGGACATCGACGCCGCCCAGAACTTCTCCGAGGCGCTCCCGACCGAGGGCCCGGAGGCCCTGATCGACCGGACCGACTACCCCGTCTTCAACGCGGCCCCCGCGCCCGCCGCGGCCCGCTGATCCGAGCCACGGGGGCGCGGCGGCCCTGAGCGCGCCGCGCCCCCGGTTCCCACCGCCGTGCGCGTCTTCGTCTTCGACCTCCTGCCGTACAGCGAGCACCTCGATCACCTGAAGGACGGCAAGGAGCTGCCGTGGCCCCTGCCGCGACGGCACTTCAAGCCCGACGTGGCGGTGAGCACGTACGCCGAGCACCTCGAGGCCTGGGAGACGCTGGACCGCCTGGGCTTCGACGGCGTGGGCTTCAACGAGCACCACACCTCGCCGTACGGGCTCATGAACTCCCCGAACCTCCTCGCCGCCGCCGCCGCGCAGCGGACGAAGCGCCTCCGCCTGCTCGTCTACGGCAACCTGCTCCCGCTGCACGACCCGCTCCGGCTCGCCGAGGAGCTGGCCATGCTGGACTGCATGTCCGGCGGCCGCATCGTCTCGGGGTTCGCGCGCGGCATCCCGCGCGAGTACAACGTGTACCGGGTGCCGCTGTCCGAGTCGCGCGCGCGGTTCGAGGAGGCGTGGGAGATCATCCGGCGCGCGTGGACCGAGGAGGTCTTCTCCTACACGGGGAAGTTCTGGAGCTACGAGGACGTGGCGATCTGGCCGCGGCCGGTGCAGCAGCCCCACCCGCCGGTCTGGGTGCCGGTCTCCGGGAGCAAGGAGACGATCGAGTGGGCGGGCAAGCACGACATCCCGATCACCCCGGGGCTCGTGCCCACGCGCGGGTTGCGCGAGGACATCATCCGCTACTACGCGCGCTGCCTGGCCCAGCACGGCCACCGCCTCACGCCCGGGCACCTGATCATCCAGGCCAGCGCCTACGTGGCGGACAGCAAGGCCCGGGCGGTGAAGGAGGCCGGGCCCTACACGCTCTACTTCAACCAGACGCTGTTCAGCCACGGCAACGTCAGCGAGGCCAGCCGGCAGCGCGACGCCGGGTACCTGACCGACGCCTCCTTCGACTACGTGCGCCCGGAGAACCGCGCCGCCGTCTCCGGCGCGCGCGAGCGCTTCCGCGACATGACCATGGACGACGTCGCGCGCGACGCCGAGCAGATGGCGTGGGGCGCGCCCGCCGAGGTGCGCGAGCGCATCATCGGCGCGGCGGAGCACGCGGGGGCCGACACCGTGCTCGTGAACATGAATCGCGGCGCGATGCCGCACGAGATGTTCATGGAGCAGATCCGCCGCTTCGGCACCGAGGTCCTGCCCGCGCTGCAAGCCCACACGGTGACCGCCGTCCCCCTCGGCTGACCATGGACCGGCGCCGCCTCGGCAAGACCGACATCCAGGCGAGCGTGCTCGGCTTCGGCGGCTCCGAGATCGGCTACCAGGGCGTGAGCGGCCGCACGGTGGCCCGGCTGCTCGGCGCCGCCATCGACGGCGGCCTCAACGTGATCGACACCGCCGAGTGCTACGAGGACAGCGAGAGCCTGATCGGCAAGGCCCTCGGGGCCCGGCGCCGGGACGTGTACGTCTTCACCAAGTGCGGCCACGCCGGCGGCTGGGGCCGCGCGGAGTGGCGGCCCGCGCCGCTGCTCGCGAGCATCGAGCGGAGCCTCGAGCGGCTCGCCACCGACCACGTCGACCTGATCCAGCTCCACAGCTGCTCGCTGGCCGAGCTCGAGCGCGGCGACGTGATCGACGCGCTCGAGCGCGCGCGCGAGCGGGGGTGGGCCCGGTACGTCGGCTACAGCGGCGACGGCGAGGCGGCGCGCTACGCGGTGGAGACTGGTCGCTTCGACGTGCTCCAGACCTCGGTGAGCATCGCCGACCAGGAGGCGATCGACCTCACGCTGCCGCTGGCCGTCGGCGCGGAAGATGGGCGTCATCGCCAAGCGGCCGCTCGCCAACGTGGCGTGGCGCTACGCGAAGAAACCGGACGAGACGTACTACCAGCCGTACTGGTCACGCCTGCGCGCCCTGGACTTCCCGTTCCTGCGCGATGGTGATGAGGCCGCGGTGGGCGCGGCGCTCCGGTTCACGCTGGCCGTGCCCGGGGTGCACACCGCGATCGTCGGCACCACCCGCCCGGACCGCTGGAAGGAGAACGCGGCGCTGCTCGCGACGGGCCCGCTGCCCGCCCGCGAGTTCCGCTCGATCCGGGAGCGCTGGCGCGAGGTGGCCAAGCCCTCCTGGGTCGGCCAGGTCTGACGACCGCCAGTCCCCTCTCCCTCTGGGGAGAGGGCAGGGTGAGGGGCGCGACAGCACGCGGCACGTCCGCCCGCCCGCTGACGCCCGACCCTCGCCCCGGCCTCTCCCGGAGAGGGAGCGCCTACGCGCGCCGGATCGGGAACGCCGGCGGGATGATGCGGTCGACGCCGGCGCCGTCCCACCGCCAGGCGGACACCTGGCTCCAGAAGTGGCGCGTGGCCTCGCGTGCCTTGGCGTAGACTTCGGCCTCGTCCATCCGTGTCGCGCGGCCGCCCGACGACCAGCGTCTGGCCGTCCACGATCACCGTGTCCACGTCGCGGCCGCACGCCCCGTCCACCAGCGCCTTGATCGGATCCGCGTAGAAGGCCGCGCCCATGTGGTCCAGGTCGATCAGCAGGATGTCGGCCTTGGCGCCGGGCGCGAGGCGGCCGAGGTCGTCGCGGCGCAGCAGCGTGCACGCGCCCAGCGTGGCCGCGTTGTAGACGTCGCGCGGCTGGCCGGCCTGGTAGTTGGCGTCGGCGACCTTGGCGAGCATGGAGGCCCAGCGGAGCTCGGCCACGATGTCCATCGGGAACGTGTCGGTGCCGATGCTGAGCCGCACGCCGGCGTCCAGGTAGCGCTGGAAGGACTGGAGCGTGATGGCCATCTTCGCGTACTTGTACGGGCAATGGCCCACGGTGGCGCCGGTGGCGGCGAGCGTGGCGAGGTCGTCGCCGAACGCATAGTGCGTCCACGGGTGCGCGGTGGTGAAGACGCCGTGGCCGAGCAGCGTCCGGTCGTCGAGGAAGCCGATGTCGGCGAGGAACTGCACCGGCGTCCGGCCGTGCTCCTCGAAGACGCGCTGGAGCTCGATGAGGTTGCCGCCGGCGTGGGTGTGGATGGGCACGTCGAGGCTCCGGGCCGCGTCCTTGGCCGCGCGCAGGAGCGGCTCGCTGCACGTCTCCACCTGCGCCGCGTTCAGCATGCCGCGGAGCCGGCCCTGGGCGGCGCCGTCGAACTTCCGGATGAAGCCCACGGCCTCCTCGAGGCCCCGCGTGCCCGCCGCGGCGTCGGCCTCGTAGTAGAGACGGCCCTTGGCGTCCATGAACGTGTTCCGGTCGCGGAACGGCGGGCTCCCGTACACGCGCACGCCCACCTGCTCCACGATGCGCGCGTAGCCGTCCCAGTCGCCGCGGAGGCCGCCCACGTCGAGCACGGTGGTGGTGCCGTTCTTCAGCGCGTGGAGCAGCACCCAGGTCCGCAGCGCCGCGGTGGCCTCGGGGCTCGGCGGGCCGAACTTGCCCTTGAGCGGCGCCGCGAAGGCCATGTAGTTCGCGGTGCGGTAGTCGTTCTTGGCCATGTCGTGCAGCAGGTAGTCGCCGCCGGGCCCGGTGGGGTGCACGTGGGCGTTGGTGAAGCCGGGAGACACGAGCTTCCCGCGCGCGTCGACGCGCGCGTCGGCGGGACCCGTGTAGGGAGCGCCGGCGTGGACGATGCGGTCGTCCTCGTAGACGACGCTGCCGCCCTCGTGCACCTCGTGGCCGCCGTCCTGGAACGCGACGACCCAGCCGCCCGCGATGTGGGTCTTCATGCTCTCGCCTTTCGTGTCGCCGCCTCGGGGGGAGGCGCGGGGCTCATTGGGTCAGAGCCGGGACATCACCCGCTCGGCGAAGTCCTCGATGACGCGGTACTGCCGGTTGAGCGGCGGGTACAGCATGATCTGCCGGAGGCCCTCGCGCTCCAGCCGGCGCACGCCCTCGGCCAGATCCTCGGGCTGGCCGGCCAGGCACGTGGCGCGGACCAGGTCCGCGGTGACGAAGCGCGCCTCCTCGGGGTCCACGAAGCTGTAGTGGCTGGCGTGGAGGCGCTGGTGCCGCCGCTCGGGCGGCGCCTGGTTGAGCCAGTCGAGGTACGCCTTCCACACCGGGCGCGCGTACTCCGGCGGGTCCTCGCCGGTCTCGAGATGCCGGGCCACCAGGTAGTGGAGCCCGGTGATCACGGCGGCGCCGCACTCGCCCACGACGCGCTCGGAGTCCAGCGCCTCGCCCGGCTCGCACATCGCGATCGTGACCATCGCCGCGGTGTGGAAGTCCGCCGGCAGCTCGCGGCCGGCGCGCGCGGCGCCGCGCCGGGCGTTGTCCAGCATCGCGGGGACGGCGCCCCCGCGGGGCAGGCCGGAGATGAGCCCGTCGCCGATCTCGCCGGCCAGGGCCTGGGCCTTCGGGCCGAAGCCGGCCACGTACACGGGGATCGGGTGGTCCAGGTCGATGAAGCGGTGCTCCCGCATCTGGAAGCGCACGGGCCGCGTACGCCCGTCGAGCGTGTAGGCGATCTCGTCGCCGCGGAGCAGGTCCCGCACCGCGCGCACGTACTCCTTGAACGGGGCCAGCTTCATCGGCTCCTGGCCGAGCATCCGGACCGCGGTGTGCCCGGTGCCGAGCCCGATGAAGCAGCGCCCCGGCGCGAGGCGGTTGATGGTGGCGATGCCGTTGGCGGCGGCGGGCGCCAGGCGGAGGGCGGGCACGTTGACGCCGGTGCCGAGCCGCATCCGCCGCGTCTCGCGCGCGGCCAGCGCGAGGACGGCCCAGCAGTTGGAGCGGATCATCGGGCTGTCCGTCACCCAGCAGTGGCTGTAGCCGAGGTTCTCCGCGTGGGAGATGTAGCCGATCTCGTCGATCTTGGCGGTGACGATCCCGAAGTCCATGGGGTCCTCTGAAAGGCCGCGGCTACGGGGCCGGCGGCTTGAGGAACAAGCTCACGTCGGTGGGCGTCACGAGGTCCGGCGCGGTCCAGCCGTCCAGGTCGTACTCGGCCATGCACTGCTCGGCGAAGCGGCGGAAGTCGTCGGTCTGGCCGCTGCCGTGGGCCAGGTTCCACGTGATCCGGCGCACCGTCTCCGGCGAGCCCGCGTAGTTCCGCTCGTACAGCTCGTGACGGCCGCCGAACTCCGTGCCCATCGCGTCCCACAGGAGCTTCATCAGCTTGATGCGCTCGACCGCGTCGGTGCCGTCGGAGCCGCGCAGGTACCGGTCCAGGTACGGGCGCAGGGCGGGGGCGCGGAAGTCCGCGGCGTGGGAGTTGATGTAGATCAGGCCGCTGGCGAGGATGCTCTCGGTGAGCTCCTTCACGCGCGGATACGCCACCGTCGAGAAGACGCGATACGCCTGCGCGTAGTCGGGATTCGGCAGCACCGCACCGCTCCACGGCACCGGAGCGCGGACCATGGCGTCGGACAGGCCCCAGAAGAGGTGCCGCCAGGCGATCGCCTCGCCCACCGCGGTCTGCACGGATAGCGCATCCTTCGAGCCCACCGCGTCGACTGCCTTCAGGAGGAGCCCGGCGATGAAGTCGAGCTTCACGGCCAGGCGCGTGCAGCCGTGGAGCATCGCGCGCGGGTGGAACCCCGAGGCGTGGAAGAAGGCGTTCGACTTGGCGAGGTCCTCGTAGATGAACACGTTCTCCCAGGGCACGAGGGCGCGGTCCAGGACGAGGATGGCGTCGTTCTCGTCCATGCGGCTGCTGAGCGGGTAGTCGAACGGACTGCCCATGACCTCCGCGGTCATCGCGTAGGACGGGCGGCAGATGAGCTTGACGCCCGGCGTGTCCATCGGCGCGATGAAGGTGACCGCGAACTCCTTCCGCTTGATGGCCGCCGTGCTGGGATGCGCGATGAAGTTCGCGTGCGTGAGGGCGGAGCCCGGTGGCCACCACCTTGGCCCCGCTCACGATCAGGCCCGCGTCGGTCTCCTTCTCGACGTGGACGTACACGTCGGACCCCTCGTCGGCGGGGCGATGCCGGTCCACCGGCGGGTGCACGAGCGCGTGGTTCATGTAGAGCACGCGCTCCTGGGCGTGGCGGTACCAGCGCCGGGCGTTTTCCTGGTACGGCGTGTAGTAGTCGGCGTTGGCGCCGAGGGTGGCGAGGAACGCCGCCTTGTAGTCGGGCGAGCGGCCCATCCAGCCGTAGGTGAGCCGCGCCCACAGCGTGATGGCGTCGCGCGCGGCGATCAGCTCCTCGGCGGTGGCGGAGGCGCGGAAGAAGCGATGCGTGTAGCCGCCCGAGCCGGTGTCGGTCGGGCAGGTGAGGGCGGCCTGCGTGTCCGGCGCGTGGAGCGCGTCGTAGAGGCGGGCGAGCATCCGGGCCGGGTTCCGGAAGGCCGGATGGGCGGTGACGTCCTCGACGCGCTCGCCGTGGATCCAGACCTCACGCGTGCCGCGGAGGCTCTCCAGGAACTCGGCGCCGGTGAAGGGCCGGGCGGAAGGAGACGGCGCCGCCCCGTCGGACGCGGGCATCGCTCGGGTTCCCGGCGCGCTTACGTCCGGCCCGCGGCGGCCTGCAGCTCCCGCACGTGCTCGGCCCAGTGGCGAGTGATGCCCTCCAGGCGCTGCCGTACCGTGAGCGTCTCGCCGTTGGCGCGCGCGAAGCACGGCCGGTCCAGATCGGGCGCGCCGCGCGCGGCCCGCACGAGCCGCGCATGGGCCAGGCGGAGCTGGGTCAGCAGCTCGTCGAGGCTCTCGCCGGCGTGGAGATGGCGGCAGACCTCGTTGACCGCGTCGGCGCTGGCCGGCACCGGCCACACCGGCCCGCCCTGCGTGACGGACTCGATGCCCCAGGCGGTGCCGTCGTGGAAGTAGAGGAAGTGCATGAGGACGTCGCGGGCTTCCCAGCGGTCCACGCGGGCGCGGTTCGCGCGGCCCTGCCCGTCGAAGTAGGCGAAGGTCTCCCGCGCCACGCGGTCCAGCTCGGCGATGAGCGTGTCCTTGTCGGCCATGGCGTCCCCCTCAGCTCACCTGGAAGCGCTTGATCGCCGCCTGGTCGAAGGCGAGGCCGAGCCCCGGCTTCTTCGGCACGAGGATCTGCCCGCCCTCGATGGCGGGCGTCTCCTCGAAGAGCCGGAGCGACCAGGGCATGTACTCGACGGTCAGCCCGTTGGGCACCGCGGCGACCAGGTGCACGTGGATCTCGGGGATGAGGTGGCTGACCACGGGGAGGTTGAACGCCTCGGCCATGCCCGCGACCTTCATCCACTGCGTGATGCCGCCCACGCGCAGCAGGTCGATCATGACGATGTCGACGGAGCGCGCCTCCAGGAGGTGCCGGAACGGCACGATGCCGTAGTGGTACTCGCCGGCGGCGATGGGCGTGGCGAGCGCGTCGGCCACCCGCGCCAGCCCCGCGAAGTCGTCGTGGGCCACCGCGTCCTCCAGCCAGTAGAGCCCGTAGGGCTCGATGCGGCGCCCCACGTCGATGGCGTGGTGCACGCTCCAGAGCTGGTTGATGTCGCACATGAGGTCCACGTCGGGGCCGATCGCCTCGCGCATGACCCGCACGCGCTCCACCGACGCGCCGATGGTGGGCTCGCTCCCGCACTGCATCTTCATCTGGCGGAAGCCCATGTCGCGAAGGCGCGGGCCGGCCTTGGCGAGGTAGTCGATCGAGTGCGGGCGCATCAGGGCGCCGCTCGCGTAGGTGGGCGCCCGGTCGCGGAGCCCGCCGAGGAGCGCGCACACCGACTGGCCCGCCGCCTTGCCCCGGAGGTCCCAGCAGGCCATGTCCACCGCGGACAGCGCGAGCGAGAAGATGCCGCCGGGCCCGGAGCTGCCCGCGGCGCGCCGGAGCTTGGCGCAGATGGCCTCGACGCGCGCCGGGGTCCTCGCCGATCGTGAGCCGACCGAAGTCGTCGACGGCCGTCCGCAGGGCGGGGTGAGCGCGCCGCCGAAGAACGTGAGGCCGATGCCGACCAGCCCCTGGTCGGTGCCGAGCTCGAGGGTGACGAACTCGCGCGTGTCGGTGGGCGCGGGCAGGCCGACGACCAGGGGATTGTCGGCGGGCGTGCTGAGCACGCGCGTGGTGACGTGGGTGATCTTCATCGGTTGCGCTCCCAGGAAGATGTGGTCGCCTATACTACCGCCGATTCACGCGCGCGAGAGCACCTGGTCGATCTCGTCGAGGTGCTCGGCGCGATGATCGGCGCGCGACAGGCTGAGCGGGCCGCCCGCGGCGGCGTTGGCCGCGATCATCTCGTCGGACAGCGCCTCGACCTTCCGGTCCACCTCGTCGGCGATGGCCAGGCAGACCTCGGCGGAGCGCCGCGGAGCCAGGGCGAGGAACATCGGCTTGGCCGCGTCGTTCACCCAGAGCACGTCGGGCGGCTCGAGCGCGGGCGGCTTGCCCGAGCGCGCCCACTGGTCGAGCAGCGTGATGATGCGCTGGTCCCAGAACGCCAGGTGGGCGAGGATGCCGGACACCGTCCAGCCCGCGGACACCGGGCGGGCGAGCTCCGCGTCGCTCAGCCGGGTGACGAGGGCGCGCAGGCGGGCGCGCTCGGCGTTGTTCCTGGCGACGTAGCCACGATCGACGGCCATTGTCGTGTCCTCCGTGAGGGTGGGTGTGGGGGTGGTCAGGAGCGGCGCGCGCGGTCGGTCAGGGCGCGCTCGACCTCGTCGGCCCACGCGACCGGCTCGCCGCGCTGCGCGCGGGCCTCGCGGATGAGCCGCAGGTTGCGCGCCGTCGTCTCCGCCTCCCAGGGCTCGCGCACGGCGGCGAGGGCGCGCCCGAGCGACGCGGACGCGGCGGCGCGGTCCTTGGCGAGCACGGCCAGCTCGAGCTGGGTGGCGAAGTCCCAGTAGTCGGGCCGCGTGGCGCCGATGCGGCGCTCCACCGCGTAGGCCACGACGGGAACGAGCCGCTCGCGCCGGGGATCGGGCGGGTTGCGGATCTCCATGAGCGTGACGGCGTTGATGCCGGGGTAGGCGTCGCGCGGATCGGCCTCGAAGCCCTTCACGTACGCGTCGATGGCCTTGTCGAGCAGCCCCTCGGCGAGGAACGACTGTCCCTCCTTGCTCGCCGCCTCCCAGCGGTCCTTGTAGACGCGGCCGAGGATGCCGTAGGTCTCGCTGCTGGGGCCCTGCGCGTCCAGGAGCTGGAGCAGCACGCGCTCCGCCTCTTCCCCGCGTCCGGCCCGGTTCAGGGCGAGGGCGAGCTGCTCCTGCACCATCACGCTGCGCGCGAGGGGCTCGGCCATCTTCCGCGCCAGGGCCACCATCTCCTCCCACGCGCGGACCGCGCGGTAGGAGAGGAAGAGGTCGATGACCACGCCCGCCTCCTGGTCGTCGATGGGATGAAGCGAGGCCTCCACGGCGAGCACGGCGTCCGCGCCCTGCTTGCGCGCGTCGGCGAGCCTGGACTTCACCTCGTCGCGGTACCGCACGCGGTCCCGGAACACGTCGGTCTTGAGCCGCTGGATGTCCGGGAACCCGTCCACGAGCTGGTAGACGGGGCTGTCCGCGGCCATGTCGCGCGCGGCCCGGAGCCGGGTCGTGATCGCCGCGCGGTCCGCGTCGAGGCGCTCGGGGCGGCCGTCGGGGCCCAGCTTGTAGGGCACGGCCCGGAGGAGCCCCACGTCGAACGGCTGCTGGCCCACGCCGTCGGCGAAGAGGAGCAGCGTGGAGGCGGGCCGCACGGCGTGACGGACGCCCAGCTCGTAGAAGACGTTGGCGTTGGCCGCGGTGAGGTCCGCCACGGCGAACTCGCACAGGATGAGGCGCTCGAACATGGGCTTGTGGATGATGCCGCCGGTCAGCTCCTGGTCGGCGCGGAGCGGCTCCAGCCCCGCCGCCTGCACCCCGGGGACGATGAGGTCCTGGTACACGACGTCGAAGTCCACGGTGACGCCGGACGGCGTCGGCTTGCGGCCGAAGGGCATCAGGACGAAGCAGAGCGGGCTCGCCACAGGGTGCAGTGTGGGTCATCGGTGGGGGACGTGCAAGGGCCGGGGCCGCGCAGGGCCTCTCGGACGAGTTGACACCCCGGGCGGCGGTCGCGTAAGTAGTGTCAACAATGATCTCCGTGCGGCTCGTCCTCGGCCTCCTGCTCCTCGCCAGCCCCGCCTGGGCGCAGGGCGCCTTCACGCCCGACGCCGTCGACATGGCGGCGGCGAAGAAGGAAGGCGCGGTGACCTGGTACACCTCGACGCCGGTCGAGGTGGCCCAGAAGATCGCCAACCTCTTCCAGGCGCAGACGGGCATCAAGGTCGAGCTGTTCCGCTCCGGCGGCTCCGCGGTGCTGCGGCGGTTCATGCAGGAGATCGACGCCCGGCGCGTCATCGCCGACGTCATGACCATCTCCGATCCCGCCGCGGCCGGCGCATTGATCAAGCGCGACCTCCTCGTGCCGTTCCGGCCGAAGAACTTCGACAAGGTCAGGGAGGAGGTGAAGGACCCGAAGGGCTACCACGTCGCCCAGCGGCTGAACCTGGTGGGCATCGTGATCCGGACCGACAAGGGCGTCGAGCCGCCGAAGAACTGGACGGACCTGACGCACCCGCGCTTCAAGGGACAGATGGTGATGCCCGACCCCTCCTACACCGCGATCCAGCTCATGGTGGTCGGCACGCTCTCGAAGAAGTACGGCTGGGAGTTCTACCAGAAGCTCCGCGCCAACGACATCATGATCGTGCAAGGCCACCAGCAGGTGTCGGAGACGCTCACGCGGGGCGAGCGGCTCGTGGCCGCGGAGGGCGCCGACCAGTACGCGTGGACCGACCGGAAGGCCGGCCACAAGGTGCAGACGATCTACCCGGCGGACGGCGGCTTCGCCATCGCCGCGCCGACCGCGGTGATCAAGGGCGGGCCGCACCCGAACGCGGCGAAGGCCCTCGCCGAGTTCATGATCAGCGACACCGTCCAGAAGCTCTTCCCCGGCGAGGGCATCTACGCCGCGCGGTCGGACGTGGAGCCGCCCCCCGGCAATCCGCCGCTCGCCCAGATCAAGCTCCTCGCCGTGGACTACGACCAGATCGAGAAGGACGCCAAGGCGCTGAAGACGCGGTTCAACGAGATCTACCAGTGACCGGTCGAAGGGTCAGAAGGAGACTCCGATGAACCTCCTCGATCCCGAAGAGCTCGCCCGGCTCCTTCCCGCGGAAGAGCACGCCTACGCGTCGCCGATCCCGACGCAGAGCGTGTCGAGCGACGAGTTCATGCCCGGTCCCCAGACCACCGCCCAGCGCCGCGTCGAGGCCCGGATCAAGGAGCTGGGCGGGGACCTCGCGCGCAAGCAGGGCATGACCCGGCGCCGGTTCCTGCAGACGGCCTCCGGCATGGCCGCCGCCTTCGTGGCCATGAACGAGGTGTACGGCCGGCTCTTCGACGCGAGCCTGGCCGAGGCGCAGACGCCGGACATGGCCAAGGAGCGGGCGGCTGCGCTGTCCAAGCAGTTCGTGATGGACTGCCACACCCACTTCCTGCGCGACGACACGCGGATCATGACGTTCGTCCGCCAGCGCGAGGCGGTGGGCAAGGCGGGCTGGAATCCGGCCCTCGTGGGCAAGGCCCAGACCATCGAGGACCTGAAGTTCGCGAACTACTTCAAGGAGGTGTTTCTCGACAGCGACACCAAGGTGGCGATGATCTCCGGCGCCCCCTCGGAACGTCACGCAGGACTGGTTCCTCACCAACGAGATGAAGGCGGAGGCGCGAGCCAAGGTCAACCGCGACGCGGGCTCCCGGCGCATGCTCGCCCACGCGATCTTCACGCCGGGCCAGCCCGGCTGGCTCGAGGCCGTCGATCGCGCCATCGCCGAGCTCAAACCGGACTCCTTCAAGGGCTACACGATCGGCGACAACACCCACAAGCAGACCAGCAAGTACCCATGGCGGATGGACGACGAGCAGGTCGCCTACAAGGCGTACGAGAAGTTTCAGAAGGCGGGGCTCGTCAACGTGTGCGTGCACAAGGGGCTGTTCCCGCCATCGGTGGAGAAGCAGTTCCCGCACCTCCTCGCCCACTCCGACGTGCGCGACGTCGCCAAGGCGGCGAAGGACTGGCCGCAGCTGAACTTCGTCATCTATCACTCCGCCTATCGCTTCCCCGGCGGGGGCCGTCCCGAGGACGCCTGGGAGCAGTTCGAGAAGACCGGACGCATCGAGTGGGTGACCGACCTCGCCGAGAGTCCCGGGCAAGCACGGCGTGACGAACGTCTACGCGGACCTGGGCCAGATCTTCGCCCAGAGCACGGTCGCGCATCCCCGGGTGTGCGCGGCGATGATGGGCCAGCTCGTCCGCGGGCTGGGGGCGGATCACGTGGTGTGGGGAACGGACGCCATCTGGACGGGCTCGCCGCAGTGGCAGATCGAGGCGCTCCGGAGGCTCGAGATCCCCGAGGACCTCCAGAAGAGCCACGGGCTCAGGCCGCTCGGGCCGGCCGATGGGCCGGTCAAGACGGCCATCCTCGGCGAGAACAACGCGCGGCTCTACAAGTACGACCGCCGCGCGGCGCTCGACACGGACCGTCTCGCCGTGGCCAAGGCCGCGTACGAGAAGGAAGGGCCGGCGCGGTCGAACCTCCGCTACGGCTACGTCCTCAAGGGCTGACGGGCTGCCGAGAGCGGCCCAGCCACCGGCTCTGATCCGACCTGATCGAGCGCATCCGCTGAGACCGCGGCGGGTCGGGGTCGAGCACGTCGTCCTGGCGTGCTCGGCCCTGGCCCTCGTCCTCCTCGTCGTGCTGCCCCTGGCCTTCCTCGTGTGGGGCAGCCTGAGCGCCGACGGGCGTCCGACTCTCGAGCACTTCCGGGAGGCCCTGGGGAGCCGGCTCTACGTGCAGGCCCTCCGGAACTCGCTGGTGCTCGGCCTCTGGACGGCCGTGCTCAGCGTGGCCATCGGCCTGCCGCTGGCGTGGGCGGTCAGCCGCACCGACGTGCCGGGGCGGCGATTCGTGCACATGACCGCGGTGGTGTCGTACGTGACGCCGCCCTACCTCACGGCGATCGCCTTCGTGAACCTGTTCAGCCCGAACGCGGGTCTGGTGAACCGCTTCCTTCGTGATGTCGTCGGGCTGCCCGCGCTCACGTTCAACGTGTTCTCGATGTCGGGGCTCGTCCTGGTCACCGTGCTGCACACGTTCCCGTTCGTCTATCTGCTGGCGGCGAGCGCGCTGGAGTCCGTGGACGCGTCGATGGAGGAGTCCGCGCAGATCCTCGGCGCGGGGCGGTGGCGCACCGCGCTCGCCATCACCGGGCCGCTGGTGGCGCCGGCCATCCTGTCCGGCGCGCTCATCGCGTTCGTGAACGCGATCGCGCTGTTCGGCTCGCAGGCCATCATCGGGCTGCCCGGGCGCGTGTTCACGCTGCCCACGCGCATCTACGCGCTCTTCGACTACCCGCCGCAGCACGGGCTCGCCTCCGCCATGTCGCTGGTCTTCGTGCTCATCACGGTGGTGGCGCTGTCGCTCCAGCGCGGCTACCTGGCGCGGCGCTCGTACGTGACGCTCGGCGGGAAGGGGAGCCGCCCGCGCCGGGTCGCCCTCGGCCCCGCGCGCTGGGGCGTCTTCGCGTTCTGCGTGGGCGTGTTCGTGGTCGCCGTGCTCGCCCCCTACGTCACGCTCCTCGCGGTGTCGGTCTCGAAGTCGTGGGGGCTCCAGTTCTGGCAGAACCTGACCCTCCAGCACTACCGGTTCGTGCTGATCGACTACGACGTCACGCGCCGGGCGATCGCCAACAGCCTGATCCTGGCCGCGGGCGCGGCCACGCTGGCCGTGGCGCTGGGCGCGCTGATCGGCTGGATCGACCTCCGCACCGGGCTCCGCGGGCGGCGGCTCCTCGACTACGTGTCGCTGGTGCCGCTGGGGCTGCCCGGCATCGTGGTGGCGGTGGCGCTCATCCAGTTCTGGCTGCGCGTGCCGCTGCCGATCTACGGCACGCTCCTGATCATCCTGCTCGCCTACACGGGGCGCTACGTGCCGCTCGGGGTGCGCTCCGCGAACGCGGCGTTCCGGCAGATCGACCCGTCGCTCGAGGAGACGGCGCGCGTCACCGGCGCGGGGTGGCTGCGCACCTTCCGGAGCGTGTCGCTGCCGCTGGCGCGCCCCGGGCTCTTCGCGGGCTGGCTCCTCGTGTTCGTGCCCGCGCTCCAGGAGCTGTCCGCGTCGATCCTGCTCTTCAGCTCGGGGTCGATCACGCTCGCCGTGGCGGTCTACAACCTGTACGAGACGGGCGCGCTCGAGCCGGTGGCGGCGCTGGCCATCGTGACGATGGTGATCATCGCTGCCGCGGTGGGCCTGGCCACGCGGCTGACCCGGCGGGCCGCCCCGGGCGAGGGGATGGTGGCGCAGTGAGGCGGCGCGATCTCCGTCGAGGGCGTGACCAAGCGCTTCGGCGCGCTCACCGCGGTGCGACGCGTGAGCCTCGAGATCGCCGAGCGCGAGTTCGTGACGCTCCTGGGCCCGAGCGGCTGCGGAAAGACGACGCTGCTGCGGATGCTCGCCGGCTTCGTGGCGCCGGACGAGGGCGCGATCCGCGCCTCGGGCATGACCCTCTCCACGCCCGAGGCGATGGTGCCGCCGGAGCGCCGGGGCATGGGCATGGTCTTCCAGAACTACGCGGTGTGGCCGCACAAGACCGTGCACCAGAACGTGGCGTTCGGTCTGGAGGTCCGCCGGGTCGGGCGAGCGGAGGCGCGGGAGCGGGTGGGCCGCGTCCTGGAGATGGTCGGCCTCGGCGGCCTCGACGCGCGTTACCCCGGCCAGCTCAGCGGCGGCCAGCAGCAGCGAGTGGCGCTGGCGCGGAGCCTCGTGGTCGAGCCGGGCATCCTCCTGCTCGACGAGCCCCTGTCGAACCTGGACGCCAAGCTCCGCGAGCGCATGCGCTGGGAGCTGAAGGACCTCCAGCGCCGCACCGGCATCGTGTTCGTCTACGTCACCCACGACCAGTCCGAGGCCATGGCGCTGTCCGACCGGATCGCCGTGATGCACGAGGGCGAGCTCCGCCAGGTGGGCTCCCCGCGCGAGGTCTACACGCGCCCGGCGGACCGCACGGTGGCCGACTTCATGGGCCTGGTGAACCTGGTCCCGGGCAAGGTGGTTCGCGCCGCGGAGGGGTTGGTCGAGGTGGCGGGCGCCCGCCTGGCTCTCGGGCTAGTGCCTGGGATCGGGGACGGAGCCCGAGTCCAGGTCGCGATCCGACCGGAGAGCCTCGGGCTCGAAGCGCTGGTCGCTGGCGCGCCCACTCCGACCGGCGCCATGGCGGGTCAGGTGGTCGAGACGACCTTCCTGGGGAATCTCACCGACTGCCACGTAACTCTGGACGGCGGAACACGGATCCGCGTTCAGGGCAGACCCGGTGACATGTTCGCGCCGGGGCAGCGCGTGAGCGTGCGACCGGATTCGGAGGCGGTGACGGTCTTCCCAGGCTGAACGCGCCGGGTGAGCAGCCGACGAAGCCGGTCCGCTCCAGCCGGAAGTTAGACTCAGCGGCGCGACCGCCAATGTCGGGGATTCCGGCGGCCATGCATAACCGCCAGGACGATGATCGCGTCGTCGAGGGAGCGAAAGTACACGCCGTATGGAAATCGAACGCACGAGCGCGCGTACGTGTCCCTCGCGCATCGAGAAGCTCCGCCTCGGCCTCGGGGCGAAATACAAGGCGTCGGGTCACGCACCGCTCGCGAGCTTCCGCCGCACCTCTTCCCAGGGGATGGCACTGCCAGGATCTGCGAGATGTTGCTCCAGGCGTCGGTCGAGTTCCGCCTCCTGCTCCGGCGTCAAGGCGAGCTCCGCCTCACGATCCTCATCGGTGAGGCTGTCCCACAGCGCCATGGCAAGCTCGATGCGGTCCTTGGCCGGCAGCTGTAGAAGCGTAGCGAGGGTGTTCGACAACATGCTTGATCCTCCCATGCCGTTCAGCTCTCCACAACCTCTCTCGCTGGGTCTAACGCCCGGTTCAGCGGCGCGCAGCTCGAGCGAGTCCGCTGAGGCACGGGAGGTTGGACGCTGCGATCGCCCACGCAGGACGACCGCGATGGTTCTTCAGCGATCGAGCCTCGCGTCTACGTCCCGCTGTCGAGAGCGTGTGGGCCCCGATCGGAGACGGCCGAGTCCGTGGATCGGTCCACGGACGATCGTGCAGGGCGGCACGGAGCGCAGTGACTTGAGCCCGCACGAGCGTCGTCGCGGCCGTTGGCCACTCGATGAGCCGGCCAGCAGCGCTCGGTGCCACATGACCGTCCTACGAATCGTCACGCTCGGGCGAGCCGGGAACGTCGCATCGTCTTGGCGGCGGCCGAAGCTTCAGTCGCGAACCCGCGCACCGGTGATCCAGCGTGCGAGAGATCGTCGCACTCCCGAGCGCGAACGGACTACTGATTACCAGCGGCGGTCTCGAGACGCCATGACGCGTCCATGCTGGCCAAGGACGCCAGCCAGGACTCGTGCTGCATCGCCATGACGCGAGCCACCTTGCGGCCAACACGCGAATCGGCGGAGCGCCCGCTGACCAGTCCGGGACGAGCCCTCGACTGCCAGGCACGACGGTCGAACGTGACGTTCGCTGCCATAGTGGCCGGGAGACAGCCGCCTGCATCCGGTTGTCAAAGCCCACAACGCTCGGCACGCCGATGAGCCAAGAGCCGTGCCACGAGCAGGTACCACGGCCACGCACAGCTCGCTCGGCTCGGCGTGCCAGGTAGAAGGCCTACCGCCCGGTGCCGGTCTGGCACCATGTCCCGAAATCCGCGGCGCTACACCGTGTGCGCGGAGTCCATCGTCGCTCGTGTCGCCCTCCAGCGCTGGGCCATGCTCCGATGACAGCCGAAGTACTATTCGGTCCGGCGATACGCGGACCCGCGTAGCGACCCAGACGCTGCAACGCGGAGCCGGGTAGTATCGGTCGCACCCCCCAGTCTGGGTTCTTGCAGTCCTGTGATTCCCACTCCTTACCGATCCTTGGCCGGGTCTCCCTGGCCGTGCTATCCAACGCGGGAAGGTCGTGTAGCGCGCCGGATATCCCGGTCGGGAGGGCGTGATTATCACGCGTCCAACATCCCGTCGAGCGGGCTGCTCACCCCGGCTGTTCCGGGTCTCGGTCTCGTCCAGCAGGCGGTGTCGGCAGCGCCTGTCCGTCGTTCGCGGAGGAGGTTCATGTGGTGGCGCGTCCCGACCGGATCGCGCTCCACACGCGCTCGGGGGTGAGCGGCATGTCGAGGTGACGGACCCCCGCGGTACCCAGCGCGTCGTTGACGGCGTTCACCAGCGCCGGGAGCGCGCCCACCGTGCCGGCCTCGCCCACGCCCTTGGCGCCGAGCGGGTTGACCTGCGTCGGGCACCTCGTGGGAGTCCACGTCGAAGGCAGGCATCTCGTCGGCGCGCGGCACCGCGTAGTCCATGAACGAGCCGGCCAGGAGCTGGCCCGTCTCGGGGTCGTAGACCAGGTCCTCGTAGAGCGCCTGGCCCAGGCCCTGGACCACGCCGCCATGGATCTGGCCCTTCACGAGCATGGGGTTCACCATGCGGCCCACGTCGTCCACCACGCTGTAGCGCTCGATCGTGATGGCGCCCGTGTCGGGGTCGATCTCCACCTCGCACACGTGGCAGCCGTTCGGGAACGTGACCGCGGGCGGCGTGAACGCGGCCGTGTCGGTGAAGCCCGGCTCCATGCCGGCCGGGAGCTGGCGCGGCACGTACGCCGTGCGCGCCACCTGGCCCCACGAGACGCCCTTGTCCGTGCCGGCAACGGTGAAGCGCCCGTCGCGGAGGACAACGTCCCCCACCGCCGCCTCCATCATGTGCGCGGCGATCCGGCGGCCGCGCTCCACCGCGCGCTCCGTGGCCCGCAGGACCGCGGACCCGCCCACGGTGAGCGCGCCGGAGCCGCCGTTGCCCCGGCCGGCGCCGAGCGAGTCGCTGTCGCCCCAGTGGACCTGGATGCGGTCGAGCGTCACGCCGAGGCGGTCGCTCAGGATCTGGGCGAAGGCGGTCTCGTTGCCCTGGCCCATCGACGTGGTGCCCGCGAAGAGCGAGACCGAGCCGTCGGGGTTGATGCAGATCGAGGCGGTGTCTGGGTTGACCGACGTGTACGGGCCGCCCGCCACCTCCACCGCGTTGGCGATGCCGATGCCGCGGAGCTTGCCACGCGCGCGGGCCTCCGTGCGGCGCTTCTCGAATCCCGCGTGGTCGCCGAGCCCCAGCGCCATGTCCATGCCGCGGCCGAAGTCGCCGCAGTCGTAGGTGAAGACGAGGCCGGTCTTGAACGGCATCGCCGAGGGCGGAATGAGGTTCCGCCGCCGCAGCTCCAGGGCGTCGATCCCCAGCTCGCGCGCCGCCACCTCGATCACCCGCTCGATGGCGTAGGTCGCCTCGGGGCGCCCGGCGCCGCGATAGGGGCCGGTGGGCGTCATGTTGCTGAACACGCCGGTGGTCTGCACGTGGATCGCCGGGGTCGTGTAGACGCCCGCGAGCCCGCCCACGTTGTTGGTGCCGGGGCCGGCGCTCCGCGGCGTCATGTACGCGCCGATGTTGAGCGTGATCGCCACGCGCAGGGCGAGAAACTTCCCGTCCTTGTCGAGCGCCAGCTCCGCGGTGGAGACGTTGTCGCGCCCGTGCTCGTCGGTGACGAAGCCTTCGGTGCGGCCGGACGTCCACTTGACGGGTCGCCCGAGGCGGCGCGCGGCCCACAGCACCAGCACGGCCTCGGGGTAGGCGCCGCTCTTCATCCCGAAGCTGCCGCCGACCTCGCTCGTCACCACGCGGAGGCGGCTCTGCGGCACCTTGAAGACGGGCTCGGCGAGGAGCGCGCGCAGGCCGTGCGGTCCCTGGATGCCGGTATGGAGCGTGTAGCGGTCGGTGCGGCGGTCGTACTCGCCCACCGCGGCGCGGGGCTCCATGGGAGCGGCGGCCACGCGCGTCACGACGAAGTCCAGCTTCGTGACGTGGGCGGCGGCGGCGAAGGCCTTCGTCACCGCGTCCTTCGGGCCGGCTTCCCAGACGAAGGCCACGTTGTCGGGGGCGGCGTCCCACACCGGGCCCGTGCCCGGGCGGGTGGCCGCCACCGTGGAGGTGACGGCGGGGAGCGGCTCGTAGTCGACCCCGACCAGCTCGGCGGCGTCGGCCGCGTGCTCGCGCGTGTCGGCCACGACGAGGGCCACGGGATCCCCGACGTGGCGGGCGCGGTCGCGCACCAGGGCGGGGCGTGGCGTGGCCGGCGATGGGGAGCCGTCGCGACGCTTTCGGCCGCCGTCACCGGGGAGGTTGCCGAGGCCGTCGGCCGCGTAGTCGGCGCCGGTCAGGACGGCGAGCACGCCGGGCGCGCTCCGCGCCGCGGCGGTGTCGATCGACACGATGCGCGCGTGCGCGTGGGGTGAGCGCACCACGACGGCATACGACTCGCGCGCCAGCGTCACGTCGTCCGAGTAGCGGCCGAGGCCCTGCACGAGACGGGGATCCTCCAGACGACGCGCCGACTGTCCCACCGCGTATTTCTCGACGATCACGAGTTGGGTCTCCTTTTGAGTTTGCCGTCGGGGCGCCTTCGCAGGGCTCCGGCGCCCGACGGTCGGGGAAGTCAACCGTGCCAAGTCATCCCGGAGAAGTCTTCCCGGAGAAGTCTTCGAACCCCCCCGACGCCCGGGGAAGTCGTCACGGACGGGCCCTCGGGATGCGGGGCGCGTGCCGGGACCGATCGTGCCACGCGCGGCGGCGCCTCGTCAAAGCCGCCTGCTATACTCCCGGCGTGCCCGACGACTCGCTCCTCCTCGACGGCCTCGTCGTCCTCGATCTCACGCGCGTCCTCGCCGGGCCGTACTGCACGCGTCTCCTGAGCGACATGGGCGCGCGCGTGATCAAGGTGGAGCGGCCCGGCGAGGGCGACGAGACGCGACGGGCGCCGCACCAGCTCGACCCCGACCGCGAGGACCAGTCGAGCTACTTCGCGCGGGTGAACGCGGGCAAGGAGAGCGTGGCCCTGGACCTCGCGCGTCCGGAGGCGCAGGCCGTGGCCCTCGACCTGGCTCGGCACGCCGACGTGTTCATCGAGAACTTCGCCCCCGGCGTGGTGGCCCGGCTCGGCTGCGACTACGAGGCGGTGCGGGCGGTGAAGCCCGACATCGTCTACTGCTCGATCTCGGGCTTCGGCCAGACCGGCCCGTGGCGGCATCGGCCCGCCTTCGCCCACATCGCCAACGCGATCTCCGGCCTGATGTACCTGGAGCAGGGGCACGACGCGAACCCCAAGGCGTCGAACCTGCAGGCCGCCGACGTGCTCGCGGCCACCCACGCGTGCGGCGCCATCCTCGGCGCGCTCGTGCGGCGCGGGCGCACGGGGAAGGGCGCGCGCCTCGACGTCTCGATGCTCGAGGCGCTGGTCGCGGCGGACAGCGTGACGTATCCCTCGGTGCTGAACGGCGGCGAGGAGCACGGGAACCCGCGCAGCGGGATGCTCGTGCACCGGATCGGCGACCGCTACCTCGTCATGCAGAGCGTGGGCGCGCCGCGGCTCTTCGAGCGGCTGCTCGAGGTGATGGGCAAGAAGGAGCTCGCGCAGGACCCGCGCTTCGCCAAGTCGCTGGAGCGGCGGGAGCACTGGCCGGAGCTGGCCGAGATCATCACGGAGTGGCTGTCGGGCTTCCCCGACGTGGACGCCGCGCTCGAGGTGCTCGAGCGGGCGCGGATCCCGTCGGCGCCGGTGCTGAAGCCGGCCGACGTCATCGCCGCCCCGCACCTGGCCGAGCGACGCTTCTTCCCCACGCTGCCGCACCCGGCCAAGGGCACGGTGACGGTGACGGCGAGCCCGTACCACCTGGATGGCCGGCCGGTGCACCCGCGCGCGCGGGCCGCGTACCGGGTGGGCGAGCACACGCGCACGGTGCTGACGGGACTCCTCGGCTACGACGAGGCCCGCATCGCGAGCCTCGTCGCGGCCAAGGCGGTGGAGCTCCCGTAAGGCGGGCTACTTCTTCGCGGGGGTGTGCTTCCCCGTGAGCTGCGGCGTCGTGCCTTCCTGTCCCTTCTCCTGACGGTCCAGGCGCGTCTCGCGCGCCCACGTCCGCTTCAGGTCGTCGCGGATGTTGAACCGGAGCCGGCCCAGCCCGTCGCTCTCGATCTCCACGGTATCGCCGTCCTGGAACGCCGAGAGGCCGCGGTGGTTGGTGCCGGTGGCGAGGACGTTGCCGGGCTCCAGCGTGTGGATCGAGGTGACCCACTCGATGCAGCGCGGGATCTTGTGGGCCATGTCGTCGGTGTTGAAGTTCTGCTTGATCGTGCCGTTCACCCAGAGGCGCACCTGGAGGCGGTGAGGGTCGGCGATCTCGTCGGCGGTGACGATGTACGGGCCCATCGGCGCGAAGGTGTCGCGGGACTTCATCTGGTAGAACGTGTTGCCCGCGGGGGCCAGGCCGCGCGCCGAGCCGTCGATGAAGTTGGTGTAGCCGAACACGTAGCTCATCGCATCGGCGGCGCGCACGTTCGACGCCCGCTTGCCGATGATCAGCGCGACCTCGGCCTCGCCCTCGAAGATGGTGGCGGGCACGTCGGGCAGGACCATCGTGTCGCCGTTGCCGATGACCGCGCCGGGCGACTTGTGGAACGCGTTGATGGGGGCGGGCTCGCTGCGCGTGCCGTCCTCCATGTAGTTGACGGCCATGCAGTCGATGTTGCCGGGGGCGGGCAGCGGCGGCCGGATCCGCACCGAGGCGAGCGGGACGCCCTTGCCCTGCGCCGCCGCCTGCTCCAGCTTGCCCTTGTAGTCCGCCCACCGCTCGATGAGCCCGCTGATCCGGTTGCCCGGCCCGGTGTGCGGGATGTCGCGCACCACCGCCGACACGTCCACCACCGCGTCACCCTTGAGCACGCCCAGCTTGAAGTCGTCGAAATGGAGAAGCTTCACGGGGACCTCCTGTCTGTCCGCATCACCTGCGATTGAAGGTGGATCTGCGATCTGCCATTGGCCGCTGAGCCCGTCGCCTACTCGACGGGGACGAAGATGCAGTGCCGGATCTTCCCGCCGACGGCCTTGGAGAGATGCCCCTTGCCCGTGGTGTCCTCGACCAGGATCACCTCGCCGGCCCCGATGACGCGGGCCTCCCCGTCGCTCGCCGTGATCTGCACGCCCGCGTCGAGGTTGATGATGTACTGCCGGCGCGGCGCGGGGTGCCAGTCGAGGTCGTAGTCGGGCTGGACCTGCCGGAAGATGATGCCGGTGGCGGGCAGGCGCTTGGAGAGCTTGCCCGCCCGTGTCTCCTCGGCCCACTCGACCTCGATGTCACGGAAGTGCGACTGGCCCTTCGCGTCGGTGTAGAGATTGTGGATGCGCATGTCTTGGTCCTTTCATCTTCCGTTTCGCCGTCGGGGCGCCTGCGCGGAGCCTCCGGCGCCCGACGGTCGGGCGGTCAACCGTTCACTGCCTTGCGCGGCGGCGCGGGCCCGACGGTCGGGCAGTCAACCCGTCCCCTTGGCTTCGCGGTCAGCCCAGCAGCAGGCGCGTCAGCTCCTCGGGCTGGCTCAGCATCGGGTAGTGACCGGTGTCGAGCTCGTGGTACGCGGCGCCCAGGCGCTCGGCGGTGCGGCGCTGGTGCGTCTCGGGCGGGTTCGCGGCCCGGCGACAGCGCACGACGGTCGCCGGCCACTTCTGGGACCAGAAGCTGTCGAGCGTCACCGGCGCCTCCAGCGCCGCCACCGGGTGCGGCGTGTAGCGCGCGAGCGCCCAGGCCCGCGTGGCCGGATCGAGGTCCGCGAAGAGCCGCTGCTCGGCGTCCTTCCGCGAGGGGCCGGTGGTGATGGCCGTCACCTCGTTCGCGGCCGCCCGCTTCACGATGCCGGACACCTGCTCACCCGACATCAGCGCGAGGGCGTCCACGAACGCGAGCCGCGCGATGCGGTCGCGGGCCTGCTCGGCGGCCCGGCACACCACCATGCCGCCGGAGCTGGTGCCGGCGAGGACCACGCCGGACAGGTCCTCGTAGAAGAGGAGCCCGGCGATCTCCGCCGCGTGCGTGTCGACGGTGATGCCGGGCCGGACGCTCCCGTGGCGCTCGGCGCAGCCGTCCAGGGTGGGAGCGAACACGGTGTGGCCGGCGGCGCGGAGCCGCTCGGCGACGGGCTTCCAGATCCATCCGCCCTGGTAGGCGCCGTGAACGAGCACGTAGGTGGCCATGGGGTCTCCGTTGTCACGTTGTGACGGAACGCCGATTTCGACTTCGCCGTGCGGGCCAACACCGCGACTCCGCGTACACGCGCGCGGCCGACTCGCCAGTCATCTCACAAACTGCTACCGCGAGGCGAACCGCGGGAACACCTCGGCGGCGATCTGCTCGAGCTGCCGCTCGGTGTCCTCGTTGTCGCAGATGGGGTTCATGACGAAGTACGTGCAGCCGGCGTCCACGAAGCGCTGGAGCTGCTCCGCGCACTGCGCCGCCGTCCCGATGATGCCGTAACGGCCGGCGAGGGGCCCGAAGTCCTGCGCGTAGCGCTGGCTGAGCAGGCGCACCCAGGTGTCGCGCGCGCGCTCGTGGTCGTCGCCGATGGTGACGAAGGCGAGGTGCGAGTTGACGAAGCCGTCGAGCGATCGCCCGGTCCGCCCCGCCTCCTCGCGGATCTTCGCCACGGACTGCCCGTAGCGCTGGGCGTCGACCACGTACGACATCCACCCGTCGCCCTGGCGCGCCGCCCGCGCCAGCGCGGCGTCGGACCGCCCGCCGATCCAGATGGGCGGCCCCGGCTGCTGCACCGGCTTGGGGTCGATGCTCACGCCGTCGAAACTGGTGAAGCGGCCGTGGAACGACGCCGGCGTGTCGCGCCAGAGCGCGCGCACGACGTCGATGCCCTCGGTCACGCGCGCCCCGCGCTCCTTGTGCGGAACGCCGCAGACCTCGAACTCCTTGCGGTTCTCGCCGCCCACGCCCACGCCGAAGATGAGGCGGCCGCCGGACAGCGCGTCGAGGGTGGACGTGGCCTTGGCCGCGATGGCGGGCGCGCGCAGCGCGAGCAGGTACACGCCGGTGCCGAGGCGGATGCGCGTGGTGATGCTGGCGTAGCTCGCGAGGAGCGTCAGCGACTCGAAGATCGGGTTGTGGAAGGAGACGTGGTCGCCGGACCAGATCGACTCGAAGCCCAGCTCCTCGATGCGGCGGACGAGACGGAACTGCTCCTGCGGCGGACGCGGAGACGGCGACGACGGCGAGGCGCCGAAGTGGATCGCGGGCACGGGCGGCAGGGTATCACGAGGGCGACGTGCTAGACTAGCCGCTCGACATGACCAACATCACGAAGATCACGCCCGAGATTCGCCAGCTCGCGTCCGGTCTGCGGTTTCCCGAAGGGCCCGTGGCGATGCCCGACGGCTCCGTCGTGCTCGTGGAGATCGAGCGGCGCACGCTGTCGCGCGTCGGCGCCGACGGGAAGGTGAGCGTGGTCGCCACGCTGGGCGGCGGCCCCAACGGCGCGGCGATGGGACCGGGCGGCAAGATCTACGTCGCCAACAACGGCGGACTGAAGTTCCTGGAGCGGCCGGGTCGTCTCTTCCCGGTGGCCCAGTCCGACGACTACGTCCGCGGCTCGATCCAGGTGGTGGACCCCGACACGGGGAAGCTCGACACGCTCTACGACGCGTGCGAGGGGCGGCCGCTGCACGGGCCCAACGACCTGGTGTTCGACAGCGCGGGCGGCTTCTGGTTCACCGACCTCGGCAAGACGCGCGACCGCGACGCTGACCGTGGCGCCGTCTGCTACGCGAAGGCCGACGGCTCGGCCATCCGCGAGGCGATCTTCCCGCTCGAGCGCCCGAACGGCATCGGGCTGTCTCCGGACGAGCGCACCCTCTACGTGGTCGAGACGCCCACCGCGCGGTGCTGGGCGTTTCGCCTGTCCGGGCCGGGCGAGATCGAGTCGGCCAACGGACCGTACCGCGGCGAGAAGGGCACGGTGGTCGCGGGCCTCGGCGGCTACCAGATGTTCGACTCGCTGGCCGTCGACAGCGAGGGCCACGTGTGCGTGGCCACGCTGATCACCGGCGCGGTGAGCGACATCTGGCCGGACGGCAGCCGCGTGGACCAGTACATGCTGCCCGACATGATGGTGACCAACGTCTGCTTCGGCGGGGTCGAGCTGCGCACCGCCTTCGCCACGCTGTCGATGGGCGGCACGCTCGTGTCCTTCGAGTGGCCGCGCCCGGGCCTGGCCCTCAACCACCTGAACAAGTAGAGGACCCATGGCGCAACCGGGACCGCTACGGGCTGCCGCTTTCCACGGCGTCGGCCGTGGCGGCCGAGCGGTACCAGGAGGGCATGGATCGCCTCCTCGCCTACGGCCCGGAGGCGGACGAGCGGTTCGCCGCGGCCGCGACCGCCGATCCCGACTTCGCGCTGGCCCACGCCGGCGTGGCGCTCTGCGCCTTCGTCCGCGGGGACGGGCCCACGGCGCGCGCCGCGCTAGAACAGGCGCGCGAGCGCGTCGGCGGCTGGCGACCGCCGCGAGCGCCAGCACGTGGCAGGCGCTGGGCGCGCTGCTCGGCGGCGAGACGGCGCGCGGGCTCGGCCTGGTGGACGAGCACCTGAAGGAGTTCCCGCGGGACGCCCTGCTGGTGAACCAGGCGAGCAGCAGCATCGGCTTCGCGGGCGGCGCGGATCGCGAGGAGCACCGTCGCGCGTTCGTCGAGCGGCTGGCGCCCGCGCTACGGGGACGACTGGTGGTATCAGTCCGCGCTCGCGTTCACGTACCACGAGGTGGGACGGCTCGAGGAGTCGCGCGTCCTGTCCGAGCGCTCGCTGGCCCAGCATCCGGGCAACGCCAACGCCAGCCACAACATCGCCCACGTGATGTTCGAGACGGCCAGCCACGACGAGGGCGCGGCGTTCCTGTCCGACTGGCTCCGCGACTACGACCGGCGGGCGTCCTTCCACTGCCACCTCGTCTGGCACCTGGCGCTCTTCGAGCTCCAGCGCGGAGACTCGGCGCGCTCGCTCCAGATCTTCGACCGGGACATGGTGGGCTCGTCGAATGCCCGCCTCACCGTGATCGACGGCGCCGCGCTCCTGTGGCGGTTCGTCCTGTACGGGTGTCCGGAGACGCCGCTGCCGTGGCGCCCGCTCGCCGAGCTGGCGCCGAGCATCGCGCGGCCCGGCTTCGTGTTCGGCGACATCCACGTGGCCCTCGTCTACGCGGCCACCGGCGACCACGCCGCGCTCGCCAAGCTGATCGCGGGGCTGGAGGCCCTCCACGCCAAGGGCCATCCGGTGGCGGGCACGGTGGCGCTGCCCATGGTGAAGGGCGCGGCGGCGTTCGCCGCCGGCGACTACACCGGCACGCTCGACCACCTCGTGCCGGTCGCCCCGGAGATGCACCGGGTCGGCGGGAGCCACGCGCAGTGGGAGCTGTTCGAGGAGACGATCGTCGCCGCCTACCTGCGGCTCGGGAGGACCGAGGACGCGCTCCGCCTCCTGCGGCGGCGCCTCGAGCATCGGTCCGCGCCGCGCGACCTCGCCTGGCTCGCCCAGGCCGAAGCCGCGCGCTGACCCCGCGCCACCCCGGCGAGGCGCCCGCCGTGGCCGATCCGCTCCGCGACCTCCTCGACCGGGCCGAGCTCGAGGAGCTGATGAACCGCTACGCGTCGAGCATCGACGGGCGCGATTGGCCGCGGCTCCGCACGGTGTTCCTGGACGAGATCGAGGCGGACTTCACGAGCATGGGCGTGAAGCAGCCGTTCCGGGGCACGGCCGACGAGTGGGTCGAGCGCGTACGGCAGACCATCACCGGCTTCGACGCCACCCAGCACTTCTTCGCCAACCACTCGGCCGAGATCGACGCCGATCGTGCCATCGACACCCGCTACATGCAGGCGCGCCACGACCTCGGCGACAGCCACTACACGATCGGCGGCTACTACACCGGACACATGACGCGGACCCCGGCGGGCTGGCGCATCGCCCGCTACACGCTCACCGTGGCTTTCCACGACGGGGACCGCCGGCTCATGGGCATCGCCTACCGGAAGGCGACCGGCCGCGCCTGACTTGCTCGCGCCGCCAGACGCCGCCCGGCGCCGGCTAGCGGCCCTTTGAACTTCGGCTCGCGCTTCTCGAGGAAGGCGCGGATCGCCTCCGCGGTGTCCTCGGTGCCGGAGTTCACGGTCTGGGCCATGCCCTCGGCCTCGAGCGCCTCGTCGAGGCTCATCGAGAACGCGTTGGTGAGCAGGCGCTTGGTCATGGCCAGGGCGAGCGGCGGGCCGGCGGCGAGGCGACCGGCCCAGTCGGCGACGAAGGCGTCCAGCTCGCCGGCCGGTACCACGCGGTTCACGAGGCCCATCTCCGCCGCCTCCTTGGCGGAGATGATGTCGGCGAGCAGCGCCAGCTCCTTCGCCCGGTGCATGCCGACCAGCCGCGGCAGGAGCCAGGAGCCGCCGAAGTCGATGCTGAGCCCGCGACGCGCGAAGATCTCCGAGAAGCGCGCGGTCTCCGAGGCCACGATCAGGTCGCAGCCGAGCGCCATGTTCATGCCCGCGCCCACGGCCACGCCGTTCACCTTGGCGATCGTCGGCTTCGGGATGCGATGCAGGGCGAGCGCGATGTCGGCCACCCAGTGCAGGCGGGTGAGGGTATGACGGGTGTCGCTGCCGCGGTCGCCGAGGTCGGCGCCCGAGCAGAAGGCGTCGCCGGCGCCGGTGATCACGAGGACCCGGTCGGTCGGGGTGGCGTCCACCTCGCGGAACACCGCGAGCAGCTCGTCGAACATCATCCGGTTCATCGCGTTCTTCTTCTCGGGGCGGTTGAGCGTCAGCGTCACCACCCCGTTGGGCGCGCGGTCCAGGCGAACGGTCTCCATGTCAGTCCTCCTCGGCCGCGTATGCTAGCATGCCGACGGCAGTGACATCAGCGCAGAGGGTGCGGGGGAATGGCGAGGGCCCGCGTGTGTACGCAGAATCGCGGTGGCGCCCCGCGTGGCGGAGTCAACAACCGCATTGCTTCACAACCCGAACGGGAGGATCGCGATGCCAACGTTCCGGCTCTACACGGGGAGCGACGGTCAGTCGCACGTCGAGCCCATCGACCTCGCGAAGACAGCGGACTGGACGAAGGGCCTGGCCACCACGCAGATCGCGTTCCGCGAGGATGCCGTGGGGCGTTTCATCGACTGGCACCCGGCGCCGCGCCGGCAGTTCGTCATCATCCTGTCCGGGCAGCTCGACATCGGCCTCGGCGACGGCTCCCACCACATCTTCGGCCCGGGCGACGCGCGCCTGGTCGAGGACACGACGGGCAAGGGCCACACCACGCGCGTGCACGGCAACCAGCCGTGCGTGACCGCCACGATTCCGCTCGCCCAGCAGTGACCGGGCGACCGCCGAGCGCCCCCGGAAGGAGTTCCTGAAAGGAGCCCACGATGCCGAAGATCCTGTTCGCGCCCACGCAAGCCGCACCCGTCCTCGACCTCGCGAAGCCCATGGTCCCGCCCGGGTTCGAGCTGGTGGTGGCCAACATCGGCACCCCGGAGTTCTACAAGGCCGCCGCCGACGCCGAGTACTACCTGGGCCTCGCCCGCCAGATGGGCGGCGAGTTCTTCCGCTCCGCGCCGAACCTGAAGCTGGTGCAGCTCCTGAGCGCGGGCTACGACCACGTGGACGTCGAGGCGGCGCGCAAGGCCGGCGTGCCCGTGTGCAACAACGGCGGCGCCAACGCCATCGCGGTGGCCGAGCACACGCTCCTGCTCACCCTCGCCGTGCTGAAGCGGCTCGTGAAGTTCCACAACGACGTGGTCGCCGGGCAGTGGCGGAAGACCGAGCCGGGCGAGCAGCGGGTGCACGAGCTGGCAGGGCGCACGGTGGGGATCATCGGCCTCGGCAACATCGGCAAGAAGGTGGCGCGGCGCATGGCCGCCTTCGACGCGGACGTCCAGTACTACGACATCCACCGCCTGACCGAGGACCAGGAGGACGCCCTCGGCGTGCGCTTCGTGCTGCTGCCCGAGCTGCTGCGGACCTCCGACGTCGTGAGCCTGCACGTGCCGCTGGACGACTCGACGCGCAAGATGATCGGCGCCGACCAGCTCGCGCTCATGCCGCCGACGGCGATCCTCGTGAACACGTGCCGCGGTCCGGTCGTGGACGAGGACGCGCTCCACGCCGCGCTCCGCGACAAGCGCATCCTGGCCGCGGGCCTCGACGTGATGGTGGAGGAGCCGCCGAAGCCGAACCACCCGCTGTTCAGCCTGCCCAACGTGACGCTCACGCCGCACAGCGCGGGGCCGACGTGGGAGAACTGGACGGCGCGGTTCCGGAACGGGTTCGACAACATCCAGCGCGTGGCGGCGGGCCGCCCGCCGAAGTGGGTCATCCCCGAGCTGACCTGATCGCGGTGCACGGGGACCTCGGCGCCGGGTGCGGGCGGGCGAAGCCCGGGCGCCCGCACCTGGTAACTAGCGGCCCAGCAGCCAGTCGCCCAGGGCGTCCCGCGCCTCCGGGCTGAGGCCCGCGCTGCCGGCCATGCGCGCCGCCTCGTCGCGGGAGGTCCCGCCGGGGTCGGGCGGGGGGACGTGGGGGGCGCGGGTGGCCGGGTCGAACACCCAGGCCCACAGGCGCTGGAAGACCACGTCGGCGCTGGCCGCTTGCCCCTCCTGGCCCAGACGCGCGATCAGCCGTACCATGCCGCCGGCCAGATCACGCAGGGGATGGGTCTGCGCGGGGTCGGGCGCGCCCATGTAGTGGGCGACGACGTTCCGGCGCTCCATGGCGGGCGCCGCGTCGTTGCCGAGGTACCCGCCCATCGCGCGCATCACTTCCGGATCGCGGAAGATGCCGCGGTCCTGCTGCACGGCGAGCCGGAAGAAGACGATGCCCGGCGGAGGGGCCTGCGCGATCATGGCGGCCACCCGCGGCGCCTCCACGCGCAGGTCGGGGCCGAGCGTGGCGGCGAAGCGCCGCACACCCTGCCAGATCTCCGCCGACCGCGGCCCGCCGCCCAGGAACTCGATCTGGTCCGCCGGCCCCGCGCGGTTCGCGTCCAGCGCCAGCACGAGCTCCTCGCCGACCCGCGTTGGCAGCCAGTCCTGGAGCCCGAGCGCGCCGGCCTCCCGTCCCTCGCCGCGCGCGCCCGTGATCACGAACGAGCGCGGTTCACCGGGGGAAGGATCTCCCGCGCCTCGAGGGTGACCTGGTAGGGGACGACGAAGATGCCGGGCACGTGCGACTCGCGGCGCGCCGGCGTCTGGACGACGGAGGTGGCCACGAACCATCCGACGTGGGGACGGCCGGCGAAGATCGGCCGCGATCCGAGGGCCGGACGTCGCCGGTCCGGGCTCAGCGTGATCCGTCATCGCCAGCACTCCTGTGAGGACGACCAGAGCCACGGCCGCGCGCATGCTCGCTCCTCGTCACCGGAGCTGCGAAGAAATGCGGGTGTCGACTTCGCCGAGCGGGCAAGCATCGCGATTCTGCGTACACACGCTGAGCCGTCTCGCCATTCCTTCAGAAACTCACTGCGCATCGATGCCCCGCGAGGAGCGTGGTGGCGGCCGGACCTCCATGGCCTGGATCACCGGTGTCGTTCCCGGGCTGTGGTCGACGTTGGTCGCCGTGATGGTCCCGGCGGCGCCGGTCGACTGCAGCACGAAGTTCGGCCCGACCCGCGCCACGTTGAACGTCGCGCTGACCGTCCACTGCGTCTCCGCGATGACCGTGAAGGTGCGGAAGCCCACCGAGTTCGCACGGTGGGCGTGGGCGGCGCGCCGCCCGTGGTGTTGGTCCAGGCCACCACGAAGGTCGTGGAGCTCCAGGTCGTGGACGAACGACTGGAGCTGCGTGGCCCGGCCGGGTCCGGATGGTTCCGGTCGTGGAACCAGCCGGGGCTGTCCCGGGCGATGAGCGTGCGCTTGACACCGATGGCCTGGCGGCAGGGTGGCCGTGACCTGGGAGCGGGAGAACGTGATGTTCTCCCCGCCGAGGTCGGGATTCGTCCGCCCCGTGTCGAGCAGCGACGGCGGAAACGCGATGAGGTTCGGGGCGGCGTCGGTCGCCACGAAGACCGGGATGCCCTGGACCACGGGCCCGGTGGCCGCGCCGAGGTTGTCGACCTGGCGCCGCCGGGCCACCGAGCCGTCGGCGTAGGTGCCCGCGTAGTTGAACTGCGTGAAGTTGTTGGCCCAGCCGAGTGAACACCCGGTCGACCCCGCGCAGGCCGTCGGCGCCGCCCCCCACGAGGAGCACGTCGGCATCGAGGGCCACGCCCGCCGTGGCCTGGGAGGCGAAGTCCCCGTGCCGATGCTGACGAAGTTGAAGTTGGGCTGGCTCTGGCCCCCGGTGTCGAACGTGATGCTGAGGTTGCCCGGGTTGGCCACGCTGCGCAGCTCGGTGGCCGCGTTGGCGATGCTGCCCTCCACCATGGCCACGGGCAGGATGATGCCGGGCTCGTCGTCGTCGCGCGTGGTGTTGCCGTTGAGGTCCACGAAGGCGAGCACGAAGAACGACCCGCGATCGTTGGGCATGAGCGTCGCGGTGTTCGGGCCCGTGGCGGCGAGGAGCGGGATGCCCGTGCCCACCGCCTGCGCGTCGTCGGTGGCGCGCTTGATCTCCCACGCGATCTGCGCGCCCGGGGGGACCGTCTCGGCCTCGAGCCGGATCGGCCCTTCGCCGTTGCGCATCACGACGAGCGCGCTCGGCATCGCGAAGTCGGCCGGGGCGAAGGCCAGCGGGCCGACGGGTAGCGCCTTGGCGGACTCGAAGGTCAGGTCCACGGGGTTCGGCCAGGCGTTGGCCACCGCGGCCGGGGCGGCGCGCAGCGTGTTGGGCGGCGTGGACGGCAGCGTGGCCTTGATCTTCACGATCTGGGCCACCGGCGGCGTCGGCTTCTCGCACGGCGAGCCGGTGGTGAGCCGGTGATAGAAGCGGCAGGCGAAGGTGTCCTGGGTGGCCTCGAAGGTGCGCGGCTCCGCGGGCAGGCGCGGGTGCGCCGCTGCTCGCCGTCGGACCAGAAGCGCTTGAGGCAGCCCGCCACGCCTTCCCGCGCGCGCGGACACGGCCAGCGGGCCGGCTCGACCTTGGTGCCCCGGCGGAAGAGGAGCACCATCACCCGGCGGTTCGGCGCGTTCTCGGCGTTCCGCTCGGTCTTGTCCGCGGCGGCGTCGAAGCGCTGCTGGTCCTGCTGCGAGAAGAGCAGGAGCGGGTTGAACTCGCTGCACCCCTGGAAGTCGCCCTTGCCGCCGCTGTCGGCGCCCCGGGCGAGGAAGTCCGTCTTCTGGAGCTTCAGCTCGGGGCCGCACAGCTTGTCCATGTAGCGAGAGGTACAGGGCGCTGCGCTGCCCGGCGTTGCCCTGCGGGCCGGACACGTCGGGCGCGCCGCCTCCGGGAGGCGGGCCGTTCACCTCGGTGTGCATGGTGCGGAGCGCCGGGGTGCCCCACACGTCGCCGGAGTCCGGCTTGGAGAAGAGCTCCTCCCACATCGCGGTGTCGCGGATGAGCATGCCGTAGATGGCCATGGCGCGCCGTCCGCTGAGCCGCTTGTTGAGGTCGTCGGAGCCGACGGGGTCGGCGTGGCCGAACACGGACAGCGGGGCTCCCGGGTGCTCCTTGATGAGCTGGGCGAGGTGGCCCAGCTCGGCCTTCACCGCGGGCGTGACGAACGACGAGCCGAACGCGAAGCGGATGTCGTCCACGCGCCAGCACGCGACGGGGATGATGCCGGCGACGATCGTGTTGAACTCGTCGGCGGTGGCCGGCCCCACGAGGGCGGGCGGCACGTCGATGACGACGTGGCGCCCGGCCACGCCGCCCGCCATGGGCCGCGTCGCGGGAGGATCAGCCATGGGTGGGCGCCGGGGCCGGCCCCGCCGCCGAGGCGCCGAGGATCAGCACCCGTGCACGCTCTTGAGCTTCGCCTGGGTGAGCGGGCCGCAGACCCGTCCACGCCGAGCGCGTGGTCGCACTGGAACTCCTCGACGGCGAGACGGAAGAGCGGGCTGTCCTTGCCGTCGGCGGGCGCGGGGAAGTAGCCGAGGTTCGTCGAGCCGGGCCTGCTGGCCGGTGACCTCTTCCACCGGATCGAGATGGCCGATCCTGATCGCCACCACCAGCTTGTCGAGCGCGGTCTCGGGCGTCGTGAGCACGAGGCGCCCCTGGCCGGCCGCGGCCGGGATGTCCTGCTCGATCTTCCCCTTGCCGTCGGTGGTGTGCTTGAAGATCTGGCCGTCGATCGTGAGCTCGCACGGCGCGTTCCCGATGGGCCGCTCGTACTGGTCCTCGACGACGATCCGCAGCTTGAGGTTGGGCACCTTGACCTGGAACCGGTGCCGCTGGTCGGTGGGCCGCGACTCCTCCTTCGGCTCGCGGTCGGGCACGAAGACGTCGTCGCCGGGGTGGAGGACGTTCGGGTTCTTCCGCTTCGCCTTCAGCGCGGCGTTCTGGCCGTGGTCCCAGATCGTGCGGTAGTCCTTGAAGCCGTACTTCTCGGCGATCTGGCTGAGGTGCTCGCCCTGGACGACGATGTGGTGGCTCGCCATGGTGGGTGTCCTCTCGCGGCTACCCGTCGACGGTCATGCTCAGCCCCGCGAGGACGGCGTCAAGCGGACGGGGCGGCGCGGCTACCGCGCGGCGCTCGTGGCCGCGTGACGCGAGAACCGGGGCATCACCTGGGTGGCGAGCAGCTCCATGGATCGCCGCCAGAGCGCGGGCTGGTCCCAGTCGTGGCCCGCCCATGAGGAGCGTGCCGAAGTGGCCGACCTCGTCGCGCAGGGCCACGAGCTGGTCGAGCACGCGCCCGGGGCTGCCCGCGATCACGAGGCCGCGCTTGACGTCGTCCACCGTGACGTCCTCGTCGGGCACCTCGAGGTCCGGCTTGAGCATGAAGAGCGCCTTGCGGCCGCGCGAGAAGCTGTAGTGGAAGAACGTGTAGTAGAACGACAGCCCGTTGCCGGGATCGGCCAGGTAGTCCTCGGCCTCGGCGTCGGTCGGGGTCACGAGGATGCTGCGCGAGACGCGCCACACCGAAGGATCGGGCCGCCGGCCCACCGCCTCGCACCCCTCGACGTAGCGCTCCCAGTGCCCGCGCAGGTACCGCCGGTGGAAGAACTGCCCGGAGATGGGGATCCATCCGCGCTCGCCCGCGGTGCGCGCGCTCCCGGAGTTCGGGGTCAGGATCGAGAGCGCGATGGGCGGGTGCGGCCGCTGGTACGGCCGCGGCACGTACCCCACCTTGAACTCCGGCCAGATGTTGTTCTCGAGCGAGATCTTCCAGAAGCGGCCGTCGATCTTGTACGGCGGGTCCTGGCTCCAGAGCTGGAGGATCGCGTCGATCGACTCGACCACCATCTGGGGCCGCAGCTCGGCCTGCCCCACGTCGAACATCTCGAGGTCGGAGACCAGCCCGCCCGGCCCGATGCCCATGATGAAGCGGCCGCGGCACAGGTGGTCGAACATGGCGGCGTGCGCGGCCACGGTGGCCGGATGCATCTGGGGCAGGTTGATGACGCCGCGAGCCGAAGCGGATCCGCTGCGTGCGCGGCACCAGCGTGGCGAGGAAGATGAGGGGCGACGTGATGCGCTCGCTCCACGAGCTGAAGTGCTCGCCCACGAAGGCCTCGGTGAAGCCCAGGCGGTCGGCGAGCACGATCGCCTCCTGGTCCTCCTCGAGAATCGTGGCGTAGTCGCGGTCGGGGTGGTGGAACGGCATCGTGAACAGACCGAGGTCGACGCTCATCAGCTCTTGACGGGCTCGATGACGCCGGAGGCGTGGAGCGCGGCCAGCTCGTCGGCGGAGAGGCCGAGGAGCTCGCCGAGGACCCGGTCCGTGTCCTGGCCCAGGAGCGGCGCGGGCCGGTCCACGGTGGCCGGCGCGCTGCCGCCGAGCCGGATGGGCGAGATCGGCACGCGCGTCTTCCCGCGGCGCGGGTGGTCCACGTCCACCCACACGCCTCGCTCCATCAGGTGCGGGTCGTTCACGACCTCGCGCGTGGTCCGGACCGGCGCGCACGGCACGTGCGCGCGGGTCAGCTCCGCCAGCACCTCGTCCTTGGTCCGCGTCTCCGTCCACGCCGAGACGAGCGCGTCGATCTCCTCCATGCGGGCGGCCCGCGACGGCGTGCTCTGGAAGCCGGGGTCGTCCAGGAGGTCCTCGCGGCGGAGGACCCGCGCCACGCTGTGCCAGTGTCGCTCGGAGGCGGTGAAGATGGCCACGTGCCCGTCGCGGGTCGGATACACGTTGTAGGGCGCGATGGCGAGCGCGGGGTGCCGGTTGGCCGTGCGCTCGGGGATGCTCGGGTCGCCGTCCATGAACACGCCGAGCGCGCTGGCGAGGGCCACCACCGCGGCGTCGAGCATGGCCACCTCGACGAGCTGCCCCTGGCCCGTGCGCTCCCGATGGAGCAGCGCGCCCAGCACGCCGGCGAACAGATGGACGCCGGCGAGGAAGTCGCACACGGCGGGACCAGCCTTGACGGGCGGCCGGTCGGGGTAGCCGGTGGCGTTCATGATGCCGCTCATCGCCTGGATGGTCAGGTCCATCGCGGGCAAGTCGCGATAGGGGCCGGTGGAGCCGAAGCCGTTGCCCGAGGCGAAGACCAGCCGCGGGTTCTCCTTGCGCAGCGTCTCCCAGCCGAGACCGAGCCGGTCCATCACCCCGGCCGCGAAATTCTCGACCACGGCGTCGGCCTGGCGGGCGAGGCGCAGGAACAGGTCCTTGCCGTCGGGGTGCTTGAGGTCCAGGACGACCGATTCCTTGTTCGAGTTGAGCATGACCAGGGGGTACGGCTCGACGTTCCGCTTGCGGCGCCGCACCACGTCGCCCTCGGGCGCCTCGATCTTGAGGACCCGCGCCCCCATGAAGCTCAGGAGCAGTCCGCAGTAGGGGCCGTTGTAGATCTGACCGAGATCCAGCACGAGCATGCCTTCGAGAGGCCGGCGGGGAGCGCTTGTGGTTGTCATCGCGCTCACAGGGTAGCCGGGGCAGTGGCCCCCGCACAAGCCGCCGATCGCCGCTGACACGGCTCAGGGCAGGGCGAAGGACGGAACCGAACGCCCGGTGGCGCGTCGAAAAGCCGGTCGCCGGCCTGTGATAGCCTAGCCGCCGCGGAGGTCATCATGGGCACATATCTGATCGACAACGTTCGCGTCCTCGACGGCACCGGCCGCTCGCCGTTCGCCGGCGCGGCGCTCGTGGAAGGCAACCGCATCACCAGGGTGACCGCGGGCGGGCCGGGACCGCGTCCCGAGGGCGCGACGCGCATCGACGGCCGGGGCGCGACGCTCATGCCCGGCCTGATCGAGCCGCACGCGCACCTGAGCTTCCCGGAGCTCCTCACGCCGCAGCTCACGACGCTGCCGCCGGAGGAGCACATGCTGATCACCGTGCGCAACGCGCGCACGATGCTCGACTCGGGGTACACGAGCGCGTTCTCCGCCGCGGCGGCCAAGCCGCGGCTCGACGTGGTGCTGCGCCGGGAGATCGACGCCGGACGCGTGCCCGGGCCGCGGCTCCTCGCCAACGGCCCCGAGCTGACCGTGACGGGCGGGCTGGGCGACACGAACGTGATGCACCTCGCGCCATCACGAGACGCCCACGTTCTGCTGGATCGTCGACGGTCCGGACGAGATGCGGCGCGCCTGTCGGACCCTCGCGCGGGAAGGGGTCGACCTGCTGAAGCTGAACATCTCCGGCGACCAGGGCACGTCGCGCGCGGGCTCGGAGCGCACGGTGATGAGCGACGCGGAGGTGGCGGCGGCCATGGAGATCGCCCGCACGAGCGACCTCCGGGTCGCCGGGCACTGCCGCAGCGCGGACTCCGTGCTCGCGGCGCTCCGCCACGGCGTCGAGGTCATCTATCACGCCAACTACGCCGACGAGCGGGCCCTCGACGCGCTGGAGGCGGCGCGCGACCGCGTGTTCGTGGCGCCCGCGCTGGGCATCACGTGGGCGCTCTGCCACACCGCGAGCCCGTGGGGCATCACGCCGGAGGTGGCGCGGGCGCGCGGCCTCGAGCGCGAGCTCGAGATCTCGGTGGAGACGATGGCGCGCATGCGCAAGCGCGGCATCCGCGTCCTGCCCGGCGGCGACTACGGCTTCCCGTACACGCCGCACGGCGCCTACGCGCGGGACCTGTGGCTCTTCGTGAAGGTGCTCGGGTTCTCGCCGATGGAGACGCTGGTCGCGGCCACGCGCATGGGCGGCGAGATCATGGGCCGTCCCGGCGAGCTCGGCGTGGTCGCCGAGGGCGCGCTCGCCGACCTCCTGCTGGTGGACGGCGACCCGCTCGCCGACATCGAGGTGCTGCAGGACCACGACGCCATCCGGATGATCATGAAGGACGGCGTGCTCCACAAGTCGCCGTAGCCGGCGCCTCCCCCTCTCCCCGGGGAGAGCGGCAGGGCGAGGCGGCGGTCGGCGACGGGCCGTCAGCTCCGCGTGATGCGGCCGATGCCCGGGAGCCGGCCCAGGAAGTTGCCGGTGATGCCGCCGTCCACGACGAGGTCGTGCCCGTTGACGTAGCGCGCGTCCGGTCCGAGCAGGAACGCGATCACGTCGGCCATGTCCTCGGGCGTGGCGACCCGGCCCAGCGGTACCAGGGCGTCCCGCTCGGCGGCGACGGCCGCGTCGGCATAGACCCGCTCCGTCATGCCGGTCCGCACCATTCCCGGCGAGACCGCGTTCACGCGGATCCCGTCGCGGCCGAACTCCTGCGCCAGCACCTGCACGAGCATGATCACCGCCGCCTTGCTGGGCCCGTAGGCGCCCAGGTTCGCGTGGGCGTTGCTCCCGGACATCGACCCCACCGCCACGATGGCGCCTCCCGCGGCCTTCAGCGCGGGGTGCGCGGCGCGGGCGAGGAGCCACGTCGCGCGGGTGTTGACGGCGAACATGCGGTCCCAGTCCTCCACAGGGTAGCTCACGAGCGGGCCCGGGCGGTTGACGCCGGCGTTGCTGACGAGCCCGTCGAGCCCGCCGAACGCCGCCACCGCCTGCTCCACGGCGCGGGCGGGGCCGTCCACCGTGGCCATGTCGGCGCGGATCGGCAGCGCCTTCCCTCCGAAGCCGGCCAGGTCGGTCACCAGGCCGTCGAGGCCGGCGGCGCCTTCCAGGTCCACCGCCGCCACGCTGGCCGCCCGGCCGGCGGCGCGCGCGTCGCGCGCCAGCCTGAAACACGTCGCCCGTCCGATGCCGCTTGCCGCTCCTGTGACGAGTACGCGCACGTCGTGATCCTCCCGGTCTCGATGATGAGCCGCCGCCCGGTATTCTAGCGTGCCCGCACGACAAGGCCCCGTCAGGCCTCGTACTCCTGGCTCACCTCCAGCGTGGCCTCGCCGTCCTCGTCGATCGTGATGCTGATGAGATTGGGCCGGCAGCAGACCCGGCAGTCCTCGGTGTACGTCTGCCTCGCGCCGCCACTCGCGTCCACGAACGTCTCGTTGCGTTTCCCGCAGAAGGCGCAGCGGTAGCGCACGGGTCAGTAGTCGAGGCCGTACGTCCGTCGGAGGAGGGCCTGGACGGGCTCGAGGTAGCTCGCGCGGGTGATCGCCCCGCCCGTCTCGCGCTCGACCGACGCGTCGTCGGTGGAGAGGCGCGTGACGTACCAGGCGTGGAAGACGCCCGCGGTCACGGTGGGGATGTCCGGGCGGCCGACGGAGAAGCTGGGCCAGAACTCCATCGGCTGCCAGAGGATCCGGTGCCCGGCGCCGAGGACGTGCGTCGTCGCCCTGTCGGTCTCGTACCCGCGCGTCGTGGGCAAAGTCACGAGGGTGCCCAGGTCCTCTTTCAGGAACGCCTCAGGTCACGGATGGATCACGGTCTCCGTGCGGCGGATGATGAACGCCTCGTGGCGCTCGAGGAAGTCCGTGGTGACCTCGGCGAAGGCCTCGGGGCGCTCGGTGGAGATGGCGTGGCCGGCGTCGTACACGAAGACGAGGTGCGCGTTCGGCAGGAGCGCCTTGTAGTGGCGTCCCATCGCCGGCGGGATGACGGCATCGAGCGTGCCGAACAGCACCAGCGTCGGTGTGGGCAGCGCGGAGAGGCGCCCCTCGAGCTCGGAGTCGCGGTCCGGGCCGCGCAGCCGCGCCACGAGGGCGCGCTGGCGCGCCTGCACCTCCGGAGGTGGCAGGACGAGCGGCCCGAGGCGCTCCGGGTGCGCGTAGAGGCGGCGCGCCATCTCCTCCGGCGTGCCGGCCGGGGGCTGAGCGCCTTCCGGACGGATGGCCGCCGGCGCCTCCAGGATCAGGGCGCGCACGCGCTCGGGCTCGTGGACCGCCATCCAGAGGGCGGGCCTGGCGCCGAACGAGGTGCCCATCAGGTCGAAGGCGTCCAGGCCCAGCGCGCGCGTGGCCTGCGCCATGGTCGTGGCCAGCGCCGGGATGCTCGCGCGTGCGCGTGTTCTCCGGGGAGTGCCCGAAGCCCGGCATCTCGAGCACGAGCACGCGGAAGCGGCGGGCCAGGAGGTCGTGGCCCGGGGTGATCCGGAGCCCACCGGCCCCGTGGAGGTGGACCACGGCGGGCCCGTCGCCCGCCTCCATGTAACGGATCCGGAACCCGTCCGCCTCGACGTGGCCCTCGCGGAACTCCGCGCCGACCGTCGTGGTGCCCTGGCCGTCCCCGTGCGTCACGGTCATCTCGCTCAGATGTCCCGGATGCGCGGCAGGACCTTCTTGCCGAAGAGGTCCAGCGAGCGCATGAGGAGGTCCGCGTTGCCGAAGCCGGGCGGCGCCAGGGAGAGATCGAGCACGCCCGCGCCCACCTCGTCGCGGCAGCGGCGCACCTGCTCCACCAGGGTGTCCGGCGAGCCGATGAACGTCGTCGGCAGCGCGCCGGTCGTGACGGGCGGCCGCGGCACCCCGGCGATGTTCCGGGCGTCCACCTTGGCGAGGGCATCGCGCACGCCCTCGCGCATCGCGAACGGGGCGCCCTTCGGCTGCTTGTCGAGCAGCGTCGTGCGCCTCCTGGTCGGTGTCGGCCACGAGCATGTTCGCCCGGTAGATGATCTGCTCGGGCGTGGGCTCCCAGCCATGGCGCGCGCACTCCTCGCGGTAGTACCGGGTGGCCCTCGCCACCGACTCGATCGAGCCGTAGGACACGCCGCAGCCGAGCCGGTGCCGCGCCGCGAACTCGCAGGACTCGCGGCTGGTCCCGAGCGCGTAGGTGGGCGGATGCGGGCGCTGGAGCGGGCGCGGCCAGATCGACACCGTACGGTACTGGTAGTGCCGGCCCTGCCAGCCGAACGGCTGCGGCTCGGTCCACGCCTTGAGCACCAGCTCCATGCCCTCGTCGGTGCGCTCGCGGGCCTCCGCGGGGTTCAGGTCGTAGGTCAGGGACTCGTTCGACGTCCCGCGCAGAAGGCCCACGACCAGGCGGCCGCCCGCCATGGTGTCGACCATCGCCACCTCCTCGGCCACCCGCACCGGGTTCGACTGCGGGACGATGGGGCCGAGGAGCGCGATCGTGATCTTGTGGACGCGCGCCGCGATGTACGCGGCCGACACGATGGGCGCCGGCGTCAGGATGCGGGGCGAGTAGTGGTGCTCCGACACGCTCACCCAGTCGAAGCCGAGCGCCTCCACGTACTCGATGCGCTCGATCATCGAGCGGTACGCCTCGGCGCCGGCGTCCTGGTCGTACTCGCCCGAGGCCATCGGCCACTCGGGCGGCAGGGGACGCGGCGAGGCGTAGCGGCCCGTCTCGAAGTAGGAGACCTTCATGAGTTCCTCCCGGGCGTCGCGACCTTCACGGGGACGCCTCCGGACAGGTACACGCGCGCCACACGCGGGCCGACGGTGGTGGCCACGTGGTGGAGCCCGAGGCCGTGCCTCTGCGCCACCTCGGCGACCGTGATCTCCGACTCGCCCTGGCGGCCGATGATCACGACCTCGTCGCCCACGCGGGCGTCCGGCACGGCGGTGAGGTCGATGCGCATGTGCTCGAGGTTCGGGCCCTGCACCACGGGAACGGCGTGGCCGCGGACGAGCACGCGCCCGGCGTGGAGCCAGGCCAGACCATCAGCCAGGCCCATGGGGATGACGCCGAGGCGCATCGGTCCGGTCACCGGGAACGGGGCGCGCTCGGCGAAGCGTTCGCGCGGCGTCAGCTCCTTGAGCGCGATGACCCGGCTGGTGAGCGCGCGGAAGGCGGGTCGCAGGGGGACCGGCGTGCTCTCGCCCGGAAACGTGATGCCGTACAGCATCCGCCCGGGATCGACGGCGTTCAGGTAGGTCTGCGGGTAGCGCAGGAGGAACGGGGACGCGGCGAGCAGACGGACGGGCACTCGCACCCCACGGGCCTCCAGCTCGTCCACCACCGCGGTGAACCGGCCGAGCTGCCACTCCGCATAGGCGTCGTCGCCCACCGAGTGCGGGTGGGCGCAGATGCCGGCCAGTCGCAGGTGGGGGAGCTCGAGCATCGCGGCGATCGTCTTCACCGCCTGGTCCGCGGGGACGCCCAGCCGCTCGAGGCCGACGTCGACCTTCACGAACACGTCGAAGGGCCCCGTCGCGGCCTCGGAGTGGGCGCGCGCGCCGTCCAGGTCCACCAGGGTCGGGGTGAGGCCGTGCGCCACGACCTCGCCCGCCGACTCGGGCAGGAAGTTCGGGTACACCAGGATCGGGACGCGGATCCCGTGCCGGCGGAGCCGGATGCCCTCGCCGAGGTCGGCCACGCCGAGCGCATCGGCCCCGTGAGCCGCGAACACCGTGCCCATCTCTACCGCGCCGAAGCCGTAGGCATCGGCCTTGATCACCGCGAAGATCTTCCGCATCGGGCCGACGAGCTGGCGCACGGCGCGGATGTTCGCAGCGGCGGCATCCAGGTCGACCTCGAGGGTGCTCGGTCGCGGCGGGCGGGCCACGGGTGCGCTGGTCATCGGCGACTCCTCGCCGCGAGGATACCCGAAGTGCAGAACTCTGGGCTAGCGGGCCCGTGGCCGGAGGCAGGACCGCGGCGAACGATCATTCCGCCGCGCCGCCGATTCAAGGCCGCGGCCCGGCTCGCGGCGCGAGCTTCCAGGCGCGCACCGACCCGAGGTTCTTGGCCTCTACCGGCTCCATTGCGACGAAACCATCGCGCGTGCGGTCAGTAAGCCGACTGTACAGGCGGTTGCTCACGACGATCTCGTGGGTCTGCGCGACGTCGCAAAGACGAGCGGCAACGTTGATCGCGTCGCCGACGACGCCGACATGAGCGCGACTGAATGGCCGAAACTCGATCACCTGCAGATCGCCGGTCGCCATCGCGACGTGCACGCCGGTGGATGGCTGGATCTGGTCGATCTGGCGCTGCCACTCGATCGCGACGGAGGCTCCGATGTCAATCAGCGCCGTGGCGCAGGCGAACCCACGCTCGGCATCGTCGGAAGCGGCTTCCGGGATGCCAAAGATCGCGATGACGGAGTCGCCGAGGAACTGGTAGAGCATGCCGCCGGCGTTGATGATCTGGTAGCGGGTCCTCGAGGCGAACGCGGTGAGCGAGCGGCGCACCACGTTGTCGTCGCGCGTATCGCGGACAAATCTCGTGTAGCCGGACAGGTCGGCGGTGACGACAACGACGTTGGGATACAGCCCGGGCGGGAGGATGTCGCGCGCGGTCTTCCTGCCGGCCTCCCGCAGCTGTCGCAGCCGCCAGAAGCCGAAATGCCACAGGAGCGTGGATTCGAGAGCGTCGGCACTGAAATCGTCCCCGAAGGCGTGGCGCCCCTTCGCGCGGTCGACGGCGGCCCGGAGCTCGAGGCGATCGTGCTCCTCCAGCGAGCCCAGGCTCACACCGAACCGTCGACGGACCAGCTCGTCAAGACGGCGTTCGTCCCAGACTTCGAGCGCGAGACCGGGGCGCAGGACGCTCCGTGCGCGCGCCTCGAGCCCGGGCCAGTCCTTGCGGCCATTCACATCGATGACGAGCACGACCTTCCTCGCCGCGGCAGTCGCGTCGTTCGGCTCGCCATACTTGCGCCGCAGGCTCTCGATCAGCCGCTCCGGTGTGTAGCCGTAGTCGACCTCCACGAAGTAAGGTGCGGTCCCCCTCGGCGTGACCTGGATGTCCGCGAACGCGGACGGGCCGACCGCCACTTCCTGCCGTATCACGACGTCCTCGGGGGCGATGTGCTCCGTCGCGACGTGCTCGAAGCGGCAGAGGTCGCAGCAAACGCTTTCGAGGAAGAGGCGCAGCTCCTCGCGCAAAACTGTGGCTCCCGCCGCCCGTCGCCATGCTCGTCAGACCGGAGCGACTCGGATTCGGTTGCGTTGCGTGGAGGGATCCCCCGTTCTCAGCCGTCCTGCCCCCCGGCGTGGGCTGGCCACGACAGCGGCCACTTCTGGCATTCTGCCACTCCACCTACAGTCCCATTCAACTGCACCGCCCGAGCATACGATCCCCAGAAGAACAACCATCAGACTGCCGAACGCTCAGGCTGAGCGGCCGGCGCGGCCGGACCGCTCCAGTCTGTTGTTCGCCGGACCTTCTGGCAGCCTGGCCGCATTCCCGTGCCGGAGCCTCGCGGTGGCTCAGTGCTCCACTCGCTGTAGGGCGAAGAGTCGCCAACTCTCTGGTACGCCCCGTAGGTTGTGGACACCGCGATCGTCGAAACGAAGCCCGGAGCCTGCCACGAGATCCTTGACCGTACTCGATACCAGGACCTCGTTGGGCGCGGCGAGCGCCGCCAGCCGTGCTCCAATGTGCACGGCGATTCCGCCGACCTTGTCGCCGATCATCTCGCACTCGCCGGTATGAACTCCCGCGCGGATGCTTACGCCCAGCGGTCGCAGCGCGTCACCGATGGCACCGGCAGCGCGGACGGCACGGGCTGGACCATCGAAGACCGCCAGGAACCCGTCGCCCGCGGTATCGATCTCACGGCCTCGGAAGCGCTCCAGCCGCTGGCGGACGAGCGCATGATGCTGCGTGATGAGTTCCCGCCAGCGGCGGTCACCAAGCTGGGCCGCATGCTCGGTGGCGCCGACGATGTCCGTGAACAGCACCGTGACAAGCACACGATCAGGTTCCGGCCCGTGACGAACGCCGGTGAGGAACTCCTCGATCTCGTCGAGAACGGAATCCGTATCGCCAGCCCACGGTGCGTGGTCGATGCCAGGTAACTCCACGCATTTTGCGCCGGGAATGTGCGCGGCGATGTATCGGCCATGCTCCACCTTGATCTGCGGGTCATCGGTTCGATGAAGCACGAGTGTTGGCACACGAATGATAGGAAGCACAGGCCGGGCATCGATCTCCCAGTTCATTCGCGATACGGCCAAAGCCGCACCCGGGCTCGCACTGGCTCGCTCGTAGGCCGCCAGCCATCGTCGGTAAGGCTCGTCAGCGGCGAGACTAGGATTGTAGGTGGACAGCACAGCACCGGTGCCCCACGCCGTTTCCAGAGACTTCAAGCGCGGTTCGTGGTCGTCGAATTTGCGGCCCCATGGGTGGTCTGGGGCCCAGGCGAGCCGCGCCATCGCCCCATACAGGATGAGGGCAGATGTGCGCAGCGGATTGGTGGCGGCAAAAAGTGCACACATCGGACCGCCCTCGGAAATGCCTAAGAGCGCGGCGCGCTGCGAACCGACGGCGTCCATGACCGCACGGACGTCGTCCATGCGCTCCTCCAGCAATGGGATCGCTGCGACACGGTCAGAGAGGCCCGTACCGCGCTTGTCGAAACAGATCAGCCGGCAGAACGACGCTAGGCGGTGTAGGAAATAGGCCGGCCGCGGATGGGCCCACATCAGCTCCACATGGGAGACAAATCCGGGGACGAGGACTAGATCAAACGAACCGCTTCCCGTTACCTGGTAAGCGATGTGGACGTCACCGCTCTTGGCGTAGCGCGTCTCCGGGTCCATGGCGTCCTCCTGGGCTAGACCATTCCCACACTCAAGCCGTATCGTTCTTGCCGCCGAAGCGAAATTCGACAGCAGGATACGCGGGTATGCGTATCTCCACAAACGCGGCGGGCCTTCGCCGCGTATAGCGAGGTACCGGGGGCCCCGGATGCCCGCCGCGCAAGGCCCTGTCAAGGAAGGCATGGCAGGTTCCCATCAGACAGGGACCGTCCACGATACGCGACGAGACACTGCTGCGTATCCTGTCGCATATACCCCGGGAGGTAGCGACGGGGCTCGTGCCCCGGGGAGCCGATCGGCCGGGTTCCGCAACGGCGCCGACTCGTGACAGAGGACGTGCGTGTAGTACACCTGCTCGGCTCGACGGCTCAGGCGGCGGGCTCGACAGGCGGCACTGAGGCATCGAGGAGCCGTGGCCGAGGGAGCTCGGGAGGATGGGCCTCTCGAAACGACGAGGTGCGCGGCGCCGTGCCCTCCACGACGTCGCACTGAGCCGAGCGGTCGCGGACCCCGCATGCCGGACTGGCGCCTTTGCTCGAATCGCTGGGGGACTATGGCGTGGCGCCCCCTGGTGAGCAAGGAACGGCGCGGCTGTGTTCGCCGGGAGAGGGCCCGCCGGCGCGGTGGCCGGATCAATGGAAGTCGTGCTAGGGCACGCCGGTGAGGCGATGGCGCAGGGCGTTGAAGGCGCTGGCGGTCATGGCGTAGATTGCGCCCGCAGAGGAGACCGGACATGAGTCGAGCCTTGACGGAGATGCTCGAGCGGCAGGTGGCGCGCTTCGTGGATCGCGTGGCGGACTGGGACGCCTTCGCCGACGCGCGGGTGGAGGGGTATCGCCGGGCCCAGCACCGCTTCATCGGCGCCGGCGCGTCGGGCAAGACCGACGCGCGCTCCATTCCCGCCGAGCACTTCACCCTGAGCGTCATGTTCGTCCCGCCGGGGCAGGGCAACGCCGCGCACCGGCACGAGGTCGAGGAGGTCTTCTTCGTGCTGCGCGGCAAGCTCAAGGTGTTCTTCGAGGACGGCGCGGGCGGGCACGTCGAGACCGTGCTGGGCGAGTGGGACTGCGTGTCGTGCCCCGCGGAGGTCATCCACGGGTTCGAGAACGTGGGGCTCGAGCCCGTGCTACCTCCAGGTGATGCTCGGCAAGGGGCGGCCCGGACCTGATGCAGTATGCCGACGGCGCGCTCCAGTCCCGCCGCGACGAGCACCTCCGGGCCGGCTGAGCCGCGCGGGGCGGTGAAGCGCGCTCGGCCGGGCGCCCGCGGCGCGCGCGTCAGCCCTTCAGGAGCTCCTCGGCGATGCGCTTCACGTCGGCGGCCTCGACCTGGCCCTTGTGGGTCTTCATGACGTCGCCGACGACCTTGCCCACCTGCTTGGGATCGGTGACGCCGAGGGCCTGCAGGCGCTCGCGCACGATGGCGCGCACCGCGTCCGCGTCCAGGCCGCGGGGCAGGTAGCCCTCGCAGAACGCGATCTCGAAGCGGAGCTGCCCGGCCTGGGCGGCGCCGCGCTCTCCCAGCGCCTCGAACTCGGCGAGCGCCTTCTGGAGCTGCTTGCGGTAGGCCCCGATCACGTCCAGGACCAGCGCATCGTCCACCGTGCCCGCGAAGCCCTTGGCGGTGCGGCGCTCCTGGAGCCGGGTCTTCAGCATCCGGACCACGTCCGCGGTGCGCTGGTCCCGGTCCTTCATGGCCCGGGTGAGCGTGTCGGTGAGGGTCTGCTCGAGGGACATGTCGTCTCCGGCCTCAGCGATGGGAGGGCACGAACGGGTGCGTGCTCGACAGCCCGCCGTCCACGGCGAGGGCCTGGCCGTTCACGTAGGAGGCGTCGTCGCTGGCCAGGAAGAGAGCCATCGCGGCGATCTCCTCGGGCCGTCCGAAGCGGAGCGTGGGGTTGAGCTGGCCGATGCGCTTCTCCGTGCCACGCGCGCGGGCCGCGTCGAAGAGGGGCTTGGTCATGCCGGTCTCGATGAGGCCCGGGCAGATGGCGTTCACGCGCACGCTGGTGCCGGCGAGCGCGTTGGCCGCGGTCTGGACCAGGCTGATCACGCCGGCCTTGCTGGCCGCGTAGGGGCTGCCGCCCGCGTTGGCCCGGAGCCCGCCCACCGAGGCGGTGCAGACGATCGAGCCGCCGCCCTGCCGGATCATGATCGGCGCGGCGTGCTTGATGGCGAGCCAGGGGCCGATCAGGTTGATGCGCAGGATCTCCTCCCACTGGGCCACGGTCTGCTCGAGGAGGGGCACGCGGCCGCCGCTGATGCCCGCGTTGGCGTACACGACGTCCACGCCTCCGAGCTCATCGCGGCAGCGCTCGATCACGTCGATGACCGCCGCCTCGTCCCCGGCGTCGGCCGTGATGCCCATCCCGGCGCCCCCGGCGGCCCGGATCGCCGCGACGACCGCCTCCAGCGGCGCGGCCTCGCGGTCCACCGCCACGACGCGCGCGCCCTCGCGGGCGAAGAGGACGGCGCTCGCGCGGCCGATGCCGCTGGCGGCGCCGGTGACGATGGCTCGCTTGCCGGACAGCCGCGCCATCGCCCGCCCTGGCTCAGCGACGCGCGTCGAGGATGGCGCGGGCGAGGAGCCGGGCGCCCTCGTAGCAGCGCTCGGGCGCCTCGTAGCTGAAGGCGAGGCGGATGTGCTGCTCGCCGCCGCCGTTGGCGAAGAACGCGGGACCCGCGGTGTACTGCACGCGCGACGCCTTCGCCAGCTCGAAGAGCCTGGCGCGGTCGGTGCCGGTCGGGAGCTTGATCCAGATGAAGAAGCCGCCCTCGGGCCGGCTGATCTCCACGTCGGTGCCGGTGAGCACCTCCCAGAGGCCGCGCAGCATCGCGTCGCGCTTGGCCCGGTACACGGCGATGAGACGCGCCACGTGCCCCTCGAGGTTGTCGCGCATGAAGTAGGTGGCCACGCGCGACATGTACGGGTTCACGCCCCCGCCGAACACGAACGCCTGGAGCACCGGGATCATCTCGCGCGACGCGCAGAGCCAGCCCAGCCGCACGCCGGCGCCGAGGATCTTGGAGAGCGTGCCCGCGCGGATGACGCGGCCCGACGGGTCCAGCGAGTAGAGCGACGGCTGGGCCTCGCCCTCGAAGCGCAGCTCGCCGTAGGCGTCGTCTTCCAGGATGAGCGTGTCGAACTCCTGGGCCAGCTCGACCAGCTCGCGGCGGCGCCGGAGGGACATCGTCGGCCCCGACGGGTTCTGGAAGGTGTCGATGGTGTAGATCAGCTTGCAGCGGAGCCCTTCCGCCCGGAGCTGCTCGAGGCGCTGCCGGACGACGCTCGTGACCATGCCCTCGGCGTCGACGGGCGCGTCGAGGACGCGGGCGCCGTGACGGCGGATGGTGTTGAGCGTGCCGGAGAAGGTGGGCGCCTCGCAGATGATGGGGTCGCCCACGTCCACGAACGCGCTGAAGGCCAGCGACAGCGCGTGCCCCGAGCCGTTGGCGACCACGATGTTGTCGGGATCGACCTTGAGGCCCTCGAAGAGGTCGTACTTGTGGGCGACCAGCTCGCGCAGCCCGCGATAGCCCTGCGCCTCGCCGTAGGTCAGGGCCTGGGCGCCCTCGACCTTCATCATGCGGGCGGTGGCGTCGATCATGCCCTCGTAGGGGAAGGACTCGGGGTCGGGAAACCCGCCGCCGAAGTCGAAGAGGGCCTCCTGGACGGGGCGCGAGGGCGGAGGCGGCGCGCCCCAGCCGATGCGGGCACGGGTCGAGAGCAGCTCGTCGAAGCGCGTGGTCGGTGGTGTGGTCATGCCAGGGAGAATACGGGGCGCGCGCGCTCCTCGTCAAATCACCGCCGCGTGGGCAGGACACGTGAAGCGGGAGCTCACCGTCAACGCGGCGGCATGGATTTGGCGCTCTTTCACCAGAATCTGTAGCCGCCCCTGTATTCAGGCGGCTTGCGCGAGCGGGCCACGCGCGTGACCGTTCCGAGGCCGGCCGCTCGCACTGTATCCGGCTAGATACAGTCTTCGGCTCCTCACGATAGCGGCTGGATTCCTCTTGTCCGCTTCCCGTCGGTCGATTATCTTCGAGGCCCCCGAACAAGAGGAGTAGCAGGCATGAGCACGGTTGCCCTTCGGTCGAGCAGCGCGTGGTCCTATCCCGTGTTGCCGGCGCGTGCTCCCTCGGCGGCGCTCGGCGTCCATGAAGCCGGCCCGGCCGGCGCCCCGAAGCCCCGGCTCCTCGACCGCGTGCGGGAGGCGGTTCGCACCCGCCACTACAGCCGCCGCACCGAGAAGGCGTACGTCCACTGGGTCAAGCGGTACATCTTCTTCCACGGCAAGCGCCACCCGGCCGAGATGGGCGCCCCCGAAGTGACCGCGTTCCTGACAGCGCTCGCCGTTCAGGGCAAGGTCGCGGCCTCTACCCAGAACCAGGCTTTGAGCGCCCTGCTCTTTCTCTACCGCCAGGTGCTCGCGAGTCGAGCTTCCGTGGCTCGACGATGTCGTGCGCGCCAAGCGGCCCCTGCACCTCCCCATCGTGCTCACGCGGGACGAGGTCCGCGCCGTCCTCCAGCGGCTCGACGGCGTGCCACGGCTCATGGTGCTCTTGCTGTACGGCGCCGGACTTCGCCTCCTGGAGTGCTGTCGCGCTGCGCGTGAAGGACGTTGACTTCGCCACCAACCAGATCGTCGATCCGCGACGGCAAGGGCCACAAGGACCGGCTGACGATGCTGCCGGCCGCGGTCAAGGCCGCGCTGACCGCCCACCTCGAGGGCGCTGCACGAGCAACACCAGGCCGACCTCCGTCACGGCGCCGGCTGGGTCGAGCTGCCCGGCGCGCTCCTGCGCGAAGTACCCGCACGCCGGCCGCGAATGGGCGCTGGCAATGGGTCTTCCCCGCCACGCGATCTCTAAGTAGAGGTCTGATAAGGTGGAACGATGCCGACGGTGCTGCGGTCAGGGCCGTATAGCTTCCACTTCTACTCCAACGACGCGGCCGAGCCGCCGCACGTCCACGTCGAGCGCGATGAGAACACAGCCAAGTTCTAGCACAGCCCGGCTAGGCTACAGAGCAGTGGCGGTTTCCGCCCTGCCGAGGTCCGTCGGATTCAGCGTCTGGTCGAGCAACACCGAGAAGCCTTGCTGAGGAGCTGTGATGCCTACTTCAACGAGTGATCTTGCCGACGCCCGAGCCGTCGACGTCAAAGTCAAGGACGACGAGCTAACCGTGCAGCTGGAGCATGGTAGCACCGTCGCGGTGCCGCTTGTCTAGTAACCGTGGCTTCTGAACGGAATGAAGCGTGAACGCGCCAGCTGGCGGCTCGTTGGGCGTGGAGTCCGAATTCACTGGCCTACGCTGGATGAGGACATCAGCGTCGAGGGATTGCTGGCAGGTCGCCGTTCAGGTGAAAGCCAAGGCGCGCCGCGCGAGTCGCGGGCGGGGCGAAATGCGAAGCGCAGCTCGCCGTAGGCGTCGTCTTCCAGGATGAGCGTGTCGAAGTGCGACATTTCGTTTGCCATGCCGGAGGCCCCGTGCTACCCGTCTACCTGCCATGACCCCCGAAGAGGAGCGGATCCGGAGCTACCTGGTTGCCCAGGGCGCGAAGCTCAGCCCGGCAGCCATCGTGGAGAAGGTCCAGGCGGCGATGGCCGACCTGCGCCAGGCCGCCGTCGCCGTTCCCGCGGCGCGGTTCGGCGACCGGCCGGGCGGGGGCGAGTGGAGCGCCAATGACGTGATGGCGCACGTGCTCGCCTCTGGGAGGTACTTCGGCGAAGGCATCGCGGCCATCATCTCGGGCCGTCCCCCCGATCCGCGCCCCGAGCGTCCGAGCCCCGAGGGAGGGCCGCTCCGGACCGCCCAGGCCTGGTGCGACGAGCTGGAACGCGACCGGTCGGCGCTCTTCGCGCGGGCGATCGCCGCCGATCCCGGCGCGCGCCTCGACCACACGATCCAGCACCCGCGTTCGGCCCGCTCGACTGGCGGGCCTCGCTCCTGTTCCTCCGGTTGCACGACATGGACCACACGGAACAGCTCCGGAAGATCGCCGCCGCGCTCGCGTAGACCCCGATGCGCATCGCCATCTCGCTGCGGCTCGCCAACGAGGACTGGGCCGCGGCGAGCGCCTGGGTGGTGGAGGCCGAGCGGCTCGGGGCGCACGCCGTCTGGTCCGCGGAGTCCTGGGGGCACGACGCGGTCACGCCGCTCGCCTTCCTCGCCGCGCGCACGTCGCGCATCCGCCTCGGCGCGGGGATCATGCAGGCGGGCACGCGCACGCCGGCGCTCGTGGCCATGACCGCGATGAGCCTCGCGTCGATGTCCGACGACCGCTTCAACCTGGGCCTCGGCGTGAGCGGGCCGCAGGTCATCGAGGGCTGGCACGGCATCCGGTTCGAGCGGCCGGTGCGGCGGATGCGCGAGACCATCGACATCGTGCGGCGCATCGCGCGCGGCGAGCGTCTCGAGTACCACGGCGAGGTGTACGACCTGCCGCTGCCCGGCGGGGAGGGGAAGGCGCTCCGCTCGGCGGCGCGCCCGCGTCCCGACATCCCCGTGTACCTGGCCACGCTCTCGCCGCGAAGCCTCGAGATGACCGGCGAGGTGGCCGACGGCTGGCTCGGCACGTCGTTCATGCCCGAGCACGCGTCGGTCTTCTTCGACCATCTCGCCGCCGGCGCGGCCCGCGCGGGCCGCTCGCTCGCCGACCTGGACCTCCAGGCGGGCGGGGTGGTGGCCTTCTCGGACGATCTCGCCCCGCTGCTGGCGGCGCGCAAGCCGGGGCTGGCCTTCACGCTGGGCGCCATGGGCTCGCGGGCGCACAACTTCTACAACGCCGCGTTCCGGCGCGCGGGCTACGAGGACACGGCGCATCGAGGTGCAGCGGCTCTGGCTCGACGGGCGGCGTGACGAGGCGGCGACGCGGGTGCCCGACGAGATGGTGCTGAAGACCAACCTGCTCGGGACCGAGGCGATGGTGCGGGACCGCCTCCGCGCGTACCGGAAGGCGGGGATCACCACGCTCCGCGTGGAGCCGGCGGCGGGCGCTCTGGATGAGCGCCTCGCCACGCTCGGCCGCGTCATCGACCTGGTCCGCGACCTGCCCGCGTGACCGTCCTCCCTCTCCCTTTCAGGGAGAGGGTTGGGGTGAGGGTCGGTGGCGCCAGCTCGCGGGCCGACTTCTCCTCGGCGGACACTCCGTGAGCTTCGGCGACCGCCCCTCACCCTGCCCTCTCCCCAGAGGGGAGAGGGGAAGATGAGGCGCCCTTCGGGCGCTTCTCTATATGGCGGCGATCGACATGATCTCCACGAGGAGCTTCGGGTTGGCCAGGCGCGCCTCGACGGTGGCGCGGGCCGGCGTGTTGTTCGGGTCCACCCACGCGTCCCACGCCTCGTTCATCTCGGCGAAGTTGCCCATGTTCGAGATCCAGATCGTGGCGGAGAGGAGCTTGGACTTGTCGGTCCCCGCCGCGGCGAGCAGCTCGTCCATCTTCTTGAGGATCTGCTCGGTCTGGCCCTTGACGCCGGCCGAGGAGTCGCCGGCGACCTGTCCGGCCAGGTAGACGGTGTTGCCGTGGACCACCGCGCCGCTGAGACGCTTGCCGGGGCTGAGCCGCTTGATCGTCATCGATCGGTCTCCTTGATGAGGTTGTGAGGAAACGTGGACCTTGGCTTCGCCGTGCGGGTCAACCCCGCGATTCTGCGTACCGGCGCGAGGCCTTCTCGCTATTCATTCAGGACTCTCATGGCGTAGTTGCGGATGATGTAGCCGGCGATGCTGTGCCGCGACGGGCTGATCGGCAGCGTGTCGCGGGTGAACCACCGCGCGTCCTCCAGCTCCTGCGCGTCGACCTTGACGTCGCCGCCCGCGTAGCGGGCCACGAAGCCCACCATGATCTGGCTGGGGAACGGCCAGTTCTGGCTGCCCACGTACTGGATGTCGGTCACGTCGACGCCCACCTCTTCCTTGACCTCGCGGGCCACCGCGCCCTCGAACGACTCTCCGTTGTCCACGAACCCCGCGACCAGCGCGTAGCGCCCGGGCGCCCACTCCTGCTTGCGCGCGAGGAGGAAGCGGTCGCCGTCGCGCACCAGCGTGATCACCGCGGGGTGCAGGTGCGGGTAGTGCTCGTACTTGCAGCGCGGGCACTTCTTGCCCCACTCGCCCTCGATGCGCGCCGTGGCCTCGCCGCAGCGCGGGCAGTGGCCGCTGGTGCTCTGCCACCAGAGGGCCTGCATGGCCATGCCGCCGAGCGACAGGAGAGAGTCGGGCAGCTTGGTGCCGCGCATCGGCACCAGGGTCTCGCGGCGAAAGCCCGCGGGCACCGTGATGTCCGGAGCCAGCGGCGCGGTCCACACGGGCACACCGTCCCAGGTGCCGAGCCAGAAGGGGTCGCGGACCGTCTCCCCGAGCGCCCCGGTCAAGGCGCCCTCCGGCAGGCGCGGATCCGCCTCCTCGCCGGTCAGGACCAGGCCCTGGTCCTGCACGAGCAGCCAGCGGCCCTCCTGGGGCGGCGGAGAAGAGGCCGACTTGGCCGGCTCGAACGACGGCCCCAGCACCTCGCGGTTGAACGGCAGGAAGACGGACATCGGCGTGGCGCTCATAGGCCGCGGCTCCGGACACGCTCGGGCACGATCCTGAACATCTCGCGGTCGGCGGGCATCGCCGTTCCGCGCCAGAGGGCCTCGAGGTGCGGGTGGTACTTCTTGACGAAGCGGTCGGCGAGGGCGCGGCGCTCGGCGCCGTCGGGCAGGAACTCCACCCGTCCCCGCACGAGCAGGTTCTTGATCTCCGCCCCGCGGTTGCCCGACTCCGCGACCACGGCCACGCGCGGGTCGCGATGCATGTTCCCGAGCTTGCGGAGCCCGGCCACGCTGATCATGACGATCGCGTCGCCGTCGGCCAGGAACCACATGGGCATGGCGAGCGGCGCGCCGTCCGGCTCGACCGTCGCCAGGATCACGACCTCCCTGGTGGCGAGGAAGCGCTGGATCGGCCTCGTCGGAGAGCCTCTCGCGTTTCGCGGGGTGGGCATCGGGACGGTATCCTAGCACGCGTCGCGGAGCAGTCACCGCGGGCGCGCCACCTCCTCGAAGGGCCCGGACACGCGCACGACGTCGTTCACCTGCCACGCGCCTTTGCGGATCGTCACGATGAAGAGATCGCCGCCGATGCGGGCGGCCCGGGTCGCCGCGGTGGCCGGGGCGAAGGCGAGGGCGCGGGGCGCCGCGCCCTCCGCGAACGCCACCAGGTCGATGCGCCGGCCCTCCGGCGTGAGGACGAACACCTGGCGCGCCTGGCGATCGGCCACGAAGAGGTTCCCGCCCGGGCCCGCCGCCATGCCCGAGGGCGCCGGGCCGCTCAGCACGAGCGTGGCCTTGGCGTCGGGCGTCACGCGCCAGATCTCACCGGGGCCGCCGCGGCCGGGCAGGGCGGCCTCGCCGTCCGCGGCCACCCACAGGTGCCCGGTCTCGTCCATGGCGAGCAGGCGTGGCCGCTTCAGGCTCACCCAGCGCGGCTCCAGCACGCGGCCCGACGGGTCCAGCCGGATCACCGCGCCCTGCTCGCGGTCGGCCACGTAGACGTTGCCCGCGGCGTCCGCCGCCGCGCCTTCGGGCTGCCGGAGGAGCGCGGCCTCGCCCGCGGCCGGGCTGCCGCCCGCGAAGAACTCGGCGCGACCGTCGACGAGGCGGTAGAGCACGCCGATCTTGCGATCGCGATCGAAGGACGACACGAACACCTCGCGGCCCCCGCGCACCATCGCCACCTGGGCGTTCTTGAGCGGAGGACCGTGGACCATGTGCCGCTCCGTGGCCGGCGTGACCTCGCCACCCCCGGGAGGGACGCGGAAGATGGGCAGGAGGTCGTCGCCCTCGCCGCCACCGTAGCGCCGGCCGGTGCGGCCGAGGTAGAGCGCGCCTGCCTCGTCGAACGCCAGCGTGCCCGAGGACGGGAAGCCGCGGACCTCGACGCCGGGGACGTTGCCGGTCACGTACGTCCGCGCGGTGAACCCCGCGCGGCACCTGGACGTCCGGATCCGCGGCGTGGGCGGCCCGCGGCGTGACGGCAAGGGCGATGAGCAGGATCAGGAGGAGGCGAGCCATGGGCTCTCCGTTCGGCGCCGGGCCTCGAAGGCCGCGATCGCCGTCTCGTGGGTCAGCGTGAAGGCGATCTCGTCCTGGCCGGCGAGCAGGCTCTCCTTCTTGAACGGGTCCACGTCGAAGGCGATCCGAGCTCCGTCGGGGCCGGTCAGCGACTGGGCCGCGAGGTCCACGCTCATGGTGGCGCCGGGCCGCTCGTGGAGCTGGCGGCGGAGCGCCGCGCCCGTCTCGGCCGGCACCACGATGGCGAGCGAGCCGTTCTTCGAGCAGTTCTGGAAGAAGATGTCGCCGAAGCTCGGGCCCACCACGCAGCGGATGCCGTAGGCCTTCAGCACCCACACCGCGGCCTCGCGCGAGGAGCCGCAGCCGAAGTTGTCCGCGGTGACGAGGATGCGCGCCGACCGGTACGGCGCCTGGTTCAGCACGAACTCCGGGCGCTCCCCGCCCTGCTCGTCGAACCGCACGTCGTGGAAGAGGTAGCGCTCGTAGCCCGGGCCCGGCGACTTCCGGAGGAAGCGGGCGGGGATGATGCGGTCGGTGTCCACGTTGGGCAGGTCGATCGGGGCCGCCACCGCGGTCAGCGTGGTGAAGGGCTCCATGGGCATGGTCAGGCTCCCGCCGGCGTGAGCGCGCGGACGTTGGTCAGCGTGCCCGTCACCGCGGCGGCGGCGACCATGGCCGGGCTCATCAGGTGGGTCCGGACGCCCTTGCCCTGGCGGCCCTCGAAGTTCCGGTTGGACGTGGACGCGATGCGCTCGCCCGCCTGTCCCAGGTCGCCGTTCATGCCCACGCACATCGAGCAGCCCGGATCGCGCCACTCGAAGCCGGCCGCCGTGAAGATCCGGTCGAGCCCCTCGGCCTCGGCGGCGCGCTTGACCAGGCCCGAGCCCGGGACCACGAAGGTGGGGATCACCGCGCGGCGACCCTTCGCGACCGCGGCCGCCGCGCGCAGGTCCTCGAGGCGGCTGTTCGTGCACGAGCCGATGAAGGCGCGGTCCACCCGCACCTGGGACAGCGGCGTCCCGGGCACGAGACCCATGTACGCGAGCATCCGCTCCACGCTCTGCCGGCGCACGGGGTCGGCGGCGCGGGCGGGGTCGGGGACGCGCTCGGTGATGGCGAGGGCCTCCTGCGGGCTCGTGCCCCACGTCACGGTGGGCGCGATCTCGCTCGCGGCCAGGCTCACCTCGCGGTCGAAGGCGGCGCCCGGGTCGGAGGGCAGCGTGCGCCAGTACGCGAGCGCCTGGCCCCACAGGTCCCCGCGGGGCGCGTAGGGGCGCCCCTCGAGGTACGCGTACGTCGTCTCGTCGGGCGCGACCATGCCGGTGCGGGCGCCCGCCTCGATCGTCATGTTGCAGACCGTCATGCGCTCGTCCATGGTCATGCCGGCGAACGCCGAGCCGGCGTACTCGATCGCGTACCCGACGCCGCCCGCCGCGCTGATCCGCGCGATGATCGTGAGGATCACGTCCTTGGCGGTGACGCCGAACGGGCGCGTGCCGTCCACGGTGATCCGCATCGTCTTCGGCTTCTTCTGCCAGAGGCACTGCGTGGCGAGCACGTGCTCGACCTCGGAGGAGCCGATGCCGAACGACACGCAGCCGAAGGCCCCGTGGGTGGACGTGTGGGAGTCGCCGCAGACGAGGAGGATGCCGGGCTGGGTCAGCCCCTGCTCGGGGCCGACCACGTGCACGATGCCCTGGCGCGCGTCGCCGGGGCCGAAGAACGCGATCCCGTGCGCGGCGGTGTTCCTCGTGATCGCCTCGACCTTCTCGCGCATCTCCGGCTCGGTGAGCGCGATGCCGCCGGGCGCCGTGGGCACGTAGTGGTCGGCGGTGGCGGAGGTGAGGGCGGGGCGGCGCGGCCGGCGGCCCCCGGCGGCCAGGCGCTCGAAGGCGCCGAACGACCCGTCGTGGACGAGGTGCCGGTCGATGTAGAGGAGGCTCTGGCCGCCCGGCCCCTCGGCGACGACGTGGCGGCTCCAGATCTTCTCGAAGAGCGTGCGCGGCGCGCTCACGGTCACGCCTCCCGGGGCCGGCGGCGCCGGAAGATCGGCGGCACGCTGACGATCGTCCACACGCCCTCCAGCAGCACGAAGCCCCACTGCTGCGCGCGGTACGCGACGACGGTGAGGATGAGGGCGCCGACGAGGTTGAGCCAGCTGTAGGCGGGATGGACGCGGTCCATCCAGCCGAGCTGGTTCGCGGTGTAGGCGACCAGGATCATGATCGCCCCGACCACCGAGACGGCCTGGTCCACGGGCGGGTCACCGCGCGCCGCGCGGGGCGCCGGGCACGTGGCCGACCGTGCCCGCGTACTTCTCGAGCTCCTCGGGCGGCAGGAACGCCTCCTCCCACTGCCGGACCTGGTCGAACCCGGCGAAGGTGTGGAGGTCGCCCAGGGGATGGCCACGGAACCGCTCGGCGAACTCCGCCTCCGCGGCCGGGCCCTTCTCGCGGAGGGCGAGGGCGAAGTCGTGGAGGGCCTGCACGGTGACGCGCAGGAGCGCGCCGGGCAGGATCGTCACCGCGATGCCCAGGTCCTGCATCTCGGCCACGGTGAAGCGCGGGGACACGCCGGTCTGGTTGTAGAAGACGCGCCCCTTGACCTCGCGGCAGATGCGCTTCACCTCGTCGACGCTGGTCGGTCCCTCGACGAAGGCGAGGTCGGCGCCCGCGTCCAGGTAGGCGTTGGCGCGGCGGATGGCCTCGTCGAGGCTCCCGCCGTGGGCGCCGCGGGCGTCGGTGCGCGCGATGAGGACGAAGTCCGGGTCGAGCTCCCGGCGCGCCTGGTCGGCCGCCTTGTACTTGCCCACGGCCTCCTCGATGGGGATCACGCGGCGCCCGGCCACGTGGCCGCAGCGCTTGGGGATCACCTGGTCCTCGATGTGGATGGCCGCCGCGCCGGTCTGGATGTACTCGCGCACGGTGCGGATCACGTTGATCGCGTTGCCGTAGCCGTTGTCGGCGTCGGCGATCACGGGCAGGGCCACCGCGTTGGCGATGTAGCGCGCGTTGGCGTGCATCTCCGTCATGGTCGCGAGGCCCGCGTCGGGCATGCCCAGGAGGGACAGCGACGTGCCGTAGCCCGTCATGTACACGGCGGGGAAGCCCGCGCGCTCGAGGATCTTCGCGGACAGCGCGTTGTAGCAGCCGGGCACGAGGAGCGTCCCGCCCTGGGCGAGGAGCTGGCGCAGCCGGGTGGTCTGTCGCACGGAGGTCTCCTTGGCGCCGGCCGGGCTCACGATCCCGTGTACCGGCGCTCGATGTCCTGCCACCAGTCGAAGCCGACCTTCCGGAAGATGTCGAGCGGCGAGAGCGCCGGCGCCCTCGGGCCAGTCGGTCTCGCGCTCCCGGAGCAGGCCCAGCGCGCGCTCCATGGCGGGGATGGCCGCGCCCATGCACACGGCGGGGAAGATGACGATCTTGAAGCCGATCCGCTCCAGCTCGGACACCTTCACCGCGGGCGTGCGGCCGCCCGCCACCATGTTGGCGAGGAGCGGCGCCCGCACCTCGCGGGCGATGCGGTGGATCTCCTCCTCGCTCTGCGGCGCCTCGACGAAGATCACGTCCGCGCCCGCCTCCGCGTAGCGGTTGCCGCGCTCGATGGCGTCGTCCAGGCTCGTCACCGCCCGCGCGTCGGTGCGCGCGATGATGACGAAGTCGGGATCGGTGCGGTGCTCGGCGGCGGCGCGGACCTTCTCGGCGAACTCCCGCGTGGGGATGACCTGCTTGCCCGCGATGTGCCCGCACTTCTTGGGCGCTACCTGGTCCTCGATGTGAAGGCCGGCCACGCCCGCGCGCTCGTACTCGCGCACGGTGCGCACCACGTTCAGCGCGTTGCCGTAGCCGGTGTCGGCGTCGGCGATCAGCGGCAGCGACACGCAGCTCGCCAGGTGCCCGGCGTGCGTCGCCATCTCCGTGAGGGTGGCCAGGCCCAGGTCGGGCTGGCCGAGGTGGGAGGCGGCGGTGCCCGCGCCCGTCATGTACACGGCGCGGAAGCCCGCGGCCTCGATGAGCCGGGCCGAGATGCCGTCGTAGGCGCCGGGCGCCACGATGATCCCGGGCTCGGCGAGCATCTGGCGGAGTCGCGTGGTGGATCGCATGCGTCGGTCCTTTCCGGTGAGTCATCATCGCGGCGGCACGGGCGCGAGTCAATGGTAGGCTTGGGCACACGCGACAGCCACGGAGGACGCCATGACCCTCGACGAGCGCACGGAAGGAGCGATGAGCGCATGAACCCGGCCGAGCTCGCCACCTTCGCCGATCGCCGCCGTCGGCTCGCCGAGGCCGTCGGGGACGGCATCGCGGTGATCCCCGGCGCGCAGGAGGTGCGGCGCAACGCCGACACCGACTACGAGTTCCGGCAGGCGTCCGACTTCTACTTCCTCACCGGCTTCGACGAGCCGGACGCGGTGCTCGTCCTCAACCCCGCCCACGCCAAGGAGCGCTACGTGCTCTTCGTGCGGCCGCGCGACCGCGAGATGGAGATCTGGAATGGCCGGCGCGCCGGCGTGGAGGGCGCCATCGCGACCTACGGCGCGGACGCCGCGTACACCCGGACCAGCTCGACGACAAGCTGCGCGAGTTCGCCATCGACCGGCCCGCGCTGTTCTACCGCCTGGGTCAGCGCGGCGTTCGACGGCAAGATCACACGGCTCCTCGAGCACCTCCGCGGCGTGCGGACGCGCGGGTTCGTGGCGCCCACGCGCATCGACGATCCGAGCCCGATCATCGCCGAGATGCGGCTGCGCCGGTCGCCCGCCGAGCTCGCCCGGCAGCGCCGCGCCTGCGAGATCAGCCGCGACGCGCACGCCGAGGCCATGCGCTTCGCCCAGCCGGGCATGCACGAGTACGAGGTGCAGGCCGCGCTCGAGTTCGTGTTCCGCGCCGGCGGCTCGCCCCGGAACGGCTACCCGTGCATCGTGGCGTCGGGGCCGAACGCCTGCATCCTCCACTACAACGAGAACCGGCGGCGCATGGAGGACGGCGACCTCCTCCTGATCGACGCCGCGTGCGAGTTCGGCTACCACTCCGCCGACATCACGCGCACGTTCCCGGTGAACGGCCGCTTCACCGCGCCCCAGCGGGCGATCTACCAGGTGGTGCTCGACGCGCAGCTCGCCGCCATCGCCGCGTGCCGGCCCGGGCCGGCAGCTACGCGGACATCCACGACGCCGCCCGGCGCGTCCTGACCGAGGGCCTGGTGCGCCTCGGGCATCCTGCCCCGGCCCGTCGACGAGTCGCTGGCCATGCATCACTACCGCGAGTTCTACATGCACGGCACCGGGCACTGGCTGGGCATGGACGTGCACGACGTGGGCGACTACCGGATCCGCGGCGAGTCGCGGCGGCTCGAGCCCGGCATGGTGCTGACCGTGGAGCCCGGGCTCTACTTCGATCCCGAGCGCGAGTCGGTGAGCTACGCGCTGCGCGAGTACAGCGAGGAGGAGATGTGGGAGCGGCGCTTCCGCCTCGGCGTGACGGCGGCGAAGAAGCTGGAGGACGAGGAGAAGGGCCGCGCCCCCAAGGTGGCCCACCCCGTGCCGGCCGAGTACCGCGGCATCGGCGTGCGCATCGAGGACGACATCCTCATCACCGAGACCGGCTGCGAGGTCCTGACCGCGGGCACGCCCAAGACCATCGCCGAGGTCGAGGCCACCTGCGCCCAGCCCTCCCGCCTCCCGCGTCTCCTCGAGACGTAGCGCGGTCTGGTTCCCGACTTCACTCGCGACGATCGGCGCGCTCGGGCTGGGCGGAGGGGAGGCACCCGGGGTCACAGGACCACGCCGCACGCGTGCGCTGCCCCGTTGCGGCTGGGCTCCATCCGGGCGCGTGCGGTCCGATATTCCGAAGGAGGGGAAGGGCCCTGTGACCCCGGGTGCCTCCCCTCCGCCCCCCTGCCACGCGCTGCTGCCGCGACTTCTTGCGTGCAACACCGCAACACCGGGGTCAGGCACTCGCGCAACACCCGGACGGCTTCAGACGCAACGCTGGTGCCTGGCGCCGCCGTTGCGTCCGGACCACTTCAGGCCATGGAGCCGCCGTCGACGGTGTAGATGCCGCCGTTGATGTAGGAGGCGTCGGCGCTCAGGAGGAAGGCGACGAGCGCGGCGACCTCCTCGGGCGCGCCGTAGCGGCGCATCGGGATCGTGGCGGTGAGGCGCTGGCGGAGGGCGCGCGGGTCGCGCGGGCTCATGCCGGACTCCAGCGTGTCCACCATGGGTGTCTCGATGGGCGCCGGGCACACCGCGTTGACGCGGACCCCGCGGCGGATCAGCTCGATGGCCGCGGTGCGGGTGAGGCCCACCACGGCGTGCTTGCTCGCGGTGTAGGCGACCAGGTTGGGGCTGCCCCGGAGGCCGGCGATCGACGCGGTGTTCACGATGGCCCCGCCGCCCCGCGCCATGATGGCCGGCCCCACGTGCTTGAGCCCCAGCCAGACCGCCTTGCAGTTGACCGCGATGACGCGGTCGAAGACGTCCTCGGGGTAGTCGACGAGCGGGCTCATCGCGCCGAGGATGCCGGCGTTGTTGAAGAAGGCGTCGATGCCGCCCCAGCGCTCCACCGCGGCGGCGACGTAGCGCGCGACGTCCCCCGAGCGCGTCACGTCGGCCTCGACGGTGATCGCCTCGCTCCCGGCCTCGCGGACGGCGGCGAGGCTCTCCGCGAGCCCGCCGGCCGCCACGTCCACCAGCGCGAGGCGCGCCCCCTCGCCGGCCAGGCGCCGGGCGGTGGCCCGGCCGATGCCGCCGGCGGCGCCGGTGATGACCACGACCTTTCCCTCGAATCGCTTGTCCATGGCGTCTCCTTGGTCGGCGCGGTCACGGCGCGCGTGGGGCGGGCTCAGCCCCGGACCACGAGCACGAGACCGGACACGAAGAGCAGCGCGAACACGATCTGCCGGAATCGCGCGTGGTCCACGCGGTTGAAGAGAGCGACGCCCGCGCCGACGCCGATGGCGGCGGGCGCCGCGTACTGGAGCGTGAGGGCGCGCACCTCGCCGGTGACGAGACCGGCCCACCAGTAGCCGGCGAGGATCATGCCCTGGTTGGCGACGAAGAAGGCCTGCAGGTTCCCCTTGAGCGAGCGCGGGCTCCAGCCCTGCGCGGCCGCGTAGAGGATGACGGGCGGGCCCGGCGTGCCGACCGCCCCGCCGAAGATCCCGGCGAGGACGCCGGCCGCGACCGCGCGCGACCGTCCGGCCAGGCCATGCGGGTACCGGCCCCGCACCTCGATGACCACCGCCGCGATCAGCACGAGGCCGATGATGCGATTCAGCAGCGAGGCGGGAAAGACGGCGAGGGCCCACACCCCGGGCGCGGTGCCCACGAGGCTGCCCAGGATGAGGTCGCCGAGGGCCTGCAGGCGCAGCTCGGACCGGAGCGGCACCACCACGATCAGGGCGAACACGACGGCGTAGATGGTGGTGAGCACGATCGCGTCGGTCGTCGGCATCACGAAGGGCAGGAGCGCGAGCGACACGAGGCCGATGCCGAAGCCGGCGAGCCCGTAGACGAAGCTCGCCACCGCGACGATCAGGGCGCCCAGGGTCCACGGGACGTTCACCCCGGCACGCTAGCACGCGGACGAGCGGCAGGCGACCGCGGCGCGTGTGATACCCTCGACCCCCGGAACGACACGCCCGAACTCCGGAGGACCCACATGAAGCACCGCTCCGTGTACCGCACCGAGCTGACCCCGCTCGCCTTCCTCGATCGCAGCGCGGACGTGTTCGCCGACAAGGTCGCCGTCGTCCACGGCGCGCGGCGCTACACGTACCGTGACCTCGCCGCGCGCGTGAACCGCCTGGCCTCCTCGCTCCGGCGCGCCGGTCTCGCCAAGGGGGACCGCGTCGCCTTCCTGTGCCCGAACATCCCGGCCATGCTCGAGTCGCACTACGGCGTGCCCCTGGCCGGCGGCGTCCTGGTGGCCATCAACACCCGGCTGTCCTCGGACGAGATCGGCTACATCCTCGGCCATTCCGGCGCGCGATTCCTGTTCGTGGACGCCGAGCTCGAGCCCCTCGTGAAGCCGCTGGACCTCTCGTCGCTGCGCGTGGTCCGCGTGGACGACACCGGGGCGCCCGGCGATCCCTACGAGGATTTCCTCGCCCAGGGCTCGCCGGACCCGGTCGCCGAGCTGCCTCGAGGACGAGGAGGAGACGATCTCGATCAACTACACGTCGGGCACGACGGGCCGGCCCAAGGGCGTGATGTACACGTACCGCGGCGCGTACCTGAACGCGCTCGGCGAGGTGATCGAGACGGGCATGACGTTTTCGACCCGCTATCTCTGGACGCTCCCCATGTTCCACTGCAACGGCTGGTGCTTCACGTGGGGCGTGACGTCGGTGGCGGGCACCCACGTGTGCCTGCGCCGCGTGGACCCGGGGCGGGTCTGGGAGCTGCTGGACGGGGAGGGCATCACGCACTACAACGGGGCGCCGACCGTGCAGATCGGCGTCGTGAACCATCCGTCCGCGCACCGCCTGGAGCGCCAGGTCACGGTGACGGTGGCGGGCGCGCCGCCCTCGCCGACGCTCCTGGGCCGGCTCCGCGAGCTGAACTTCCGCCCCGTGCACGTCTACGGGCTCACGGAGACGTACGGCCCGCACACGGTGTGCGAGTGGCAGGCGGAGTGGGACGCGCTGCCCGCCGACGAGCAGGCGCGGCGAGCCGCGCGGCAGGGCCAGGGCTACGTGAACTTCGACCTCGCGCGCGTCGTGGACGGGGAGATGAACGACGTCACCCGCGACGCCGAGACGCTGGGCGAGGTGTGCATGCGGGGCAACAACGTGATGAAGGGCTACTTCGACCAGCCCGAGGCCACGACGGAAGCGTTCCGCGGCGGGTGGTTCCACTCCGGCGACATCGGCGTGTGGCACCCCGACGGGTACATCGAGCTGCGCGACCGCAAGAAGGACATCATCATCTCGGGCGGGGAGAACATCTCGACGATCGAGGTCGAGCAGGCGGTGGCGCGCCATCCCGCCGTGCTCGAGTGCGCGGTGGTGGCGATCCCCGACGAGAAGTGGGGCGAGCGTCCCAAGGCCTTCGTCACCCTCAAGGTGGGCGCCTCGGCCACCGAGGACGAGATCATCGAGTTCTGCCGCTCGCAGATCGCGCACTTCAAGTGTCCGGCGGCCATCGAGTTCGGCGACCTGCCCAAGACCTCCACGGGGAAGGTGCAGAAGTTCGTGCTCCGCGACAAGGAGTGGGCGGGCCGCGCCAAGCGGATCAATTAGGTGCGGGCGCCCGGGCTTCGCCCGCCCGCACCCGGCGGCCCGGGTGAGCGGTGACGATGCGCGGGCGCTTCGCCCGCCTCGTCAGCGTCGCAGGAGGTAGGGCACGTCGGTGACGACGGTGTTCTTGCGGTAGAGCAGCGCGCCCTTCACGAGGAGCGCGGTCTGGTTGTGCAGGACGTGCTGCCACCAGCGCCGCGGGAGGAACTCGGGCAGCACGATCGTCACCATCTGGTCGTCGCCGCGCGCGTGGATGTGGTCGATGTAGTCGAGCAGGGGCCCGAGCAGCGACCGGTACGGTGACGTCAGCACGACCAGCGGCACGCCGAACCCGCACTTCGCCCACTTCTCCTCGAGCCGGCTCGTCCGCGCGGGGTCGGTCTCCACGTACACGGCACGGACGGCGGCGTTCGGCGCCAGCGTGTTCGCGTACTGGACGGCCCGGACGACCCCCCGGTGCACGTCGCCGATCAGCACGAGCACGGTGTGCTTGAACTTCGGCAGCCCGTCCAGGCCTTCCAGCGACAGCTCCGACGCGACTTCCTCGTAGTGCCGGTGCATCGCCACGAAGGTCGCCACCAGGAGCGGGATGATCACGACGACGATCCATGCGCCCTCGCGAACTTCGTCGCGGCGAGGGTGAGAGCACGATGCGCGGTGACGACCGCTCCCACGCCGCTGATGGCGATGCGCCAGCGCCACCCGGGCTCGCGAAGCCTGAAGCCAGCGCACGACCATGCCGCTCTGGGAGAGCGTGAACGACAGGAAGACCCCCACGGCGTAGAGCGGGAGCAGCGAGCGCGTGTCGCCGGCGAAGCCCACGATGAGGAGGATGGCGAAGCCGCTCAGGATGAGGATCCCGTTGGTGAAGACCAGGCGGTCGCCCTGGGTCCCGAGCTGCCGCGGCATGAACCGGTCCCGCGCGAGGATGGAGGAGAGGCGCGGGAAACGCCGAGTAGGAGCCGTTGGCGGCCAGCAGCAGGATCATCATCGTGCCGAGCTGGATGGCGTAGTACATCAGGCTCGTCCCGAACACCCGTCGCGCGACCTTCGAGACGACGGTCTCGTCCTCTCCCGGGACGATGCCGAAGTCGTAGGCGAGGTAGGTGATGCCGAGGAACATGACGATCGAGAGCACTCCGAGCCACGTCATGACGGTCTGGGCGTTCGGGCCCTCGGGCGACCGGAGCGCGGGGACGCCGTTGGAGACCGCTTCGACGCCGGTCAGCGCGGTGCAGCCGGCGGCGAAGGCGCGCAGGAGGAGGAAGAGGCCGATGCCCTCGAGGCCCGGGAGGGTGGGGCGCATAGGGCGCCTCGGGCAGGAGGTCGAGCCACGCCGCCACCAGCCCATAGCCGATCATGGCGAGCATCTCGCCACGAAGAAGTACGTCGGGAGCGGCGAAGATCCGGCCGGACTCGCGTAGCCCGCGGAGGTTCCCGAGGGTGATGGCCGCCACGGCGAGGATCCCGAGGAGGACGCGGTAAGGCAGGAAGCGCGGGAAGGCGGAGGTGATGGCGGCAACGCCGGCGGCGACCGAGACGGACACGGTGAGGACGTAGTCGGTCAGGAGCGCGGCCGCGGCCACGAGGGCCGGGCGTCTGGCCGAGGTTCTCGCGAGCCACGACGTACGCGCCGCCTCCCTGAGGATACGCGGCCACCGTCTGACGGTACGAGGTGACCACGATGGCGAGGAGGGCGGCGATGGCGACGCCGATGGGCAGGGAATAGCTGAGAGCGGCGCTGCCCGCGAGGACCAGGACGTGGAGGATCTCCTCGGTGGCGTAGGCCACCGAGGACAGGGGGTCGGAGGCGAAGATCGCGAGCGCGACCGCGTTTCCAAGACGCTCGTGGCGGGCCTGGGCGAGCGACATGGGTGCGCCGACGAAGAAGCGCTTGAGGAGGGCGAGTCGCATGAGTCATCGAAACTCTACGCCCGGGCCGGCGGCCGAGGGGATCTTTTTGACCGAGCGGCGGACGTGGCCGGGCCGGCCGGCTCAGGCGGCGCTCGGCTTGATCGGCCTCGCCCACCGGCAGCGTGAACAGGAACGCCACGCCGCCCCCCGGCAGGTTGTGCGCCCAGATGCGGCCGCCGTGCGCCCGGACGATGCCGCGGCAGATGGCGAGGCCGAGCCCGGCGCCGCGCGCCCCGAGCTGCTCGCCCCGGTAGAACTTCTCGAAGACCTCCTCTTCCTCGCCCGGCGGGAGGCCGGGCCCGCGGTCGGCGACCTCGATGGTCACGTTGTGCTCGGTCGCGGTCGCGATCACCTCGATCGGGCTGCCCGGCGGGCGTGTACTTCAGCGCGTTGTCGAGGAGGTTGACGAGCACCTGCTCGATGAGCACGTCGTCCATCGGGACCAGCGGAAGGTCCGGCGGCACGCGGGTGGTGACGCGCCGGCCCGCGAGCCGCTTGCCCAGCCGACCCAGCGCGGCGCCGATGATCTCTTCCGGCGGGTGAAGGTCGCGGCGAAGCTGGAGCGCGCCCGACTCGAGGCGGGTCATCTCGAGGAGGTTGTGCACCAGCCGGTTGAGGCGCTCGGCCTCGTCGCGCACGGATTCCACGAGCTCGCGCTGGGTCGAATCGAGGGGCTTGCCGGATTCGAGGATGGCGGTGGAGGCGCCGGTGATGGCGGCCAGCGGGGTCCGGAGGTCGTGCGAGACCGAGCTGAGCAGGGAATTGCGCAGGCGCTCCGTCTCGATCCGGAGCTCGGCCTGCTGCGCCTCCTCGGCGAGGCGGGCCCGCTCGAGCGCCAGCGCGATCTGCCCGGCGAACGTCTCGAGGCGGTGGAGGAGCTCCGGCTCGTCCATCGCGTGTGGGTCGGCGGGCCGGATCCCGAGCACGCCCACCGGGCCCGACGAGCCGATCAGCGGCACGTAGAGGGCGGAGGCGCCGGGGAGGGTCGTCGTGCCGAGCCCGGCGGGCTGACGGTGCTCGAAGACCCAGCGGCCGACCCCGAGGTCGTTGTCGTCCACGTCGAACTGGCCGCCGCCCCCCGCCTCCAGACGGCCGCCCGCGCCGGGCAGGAGGACGACGATCTGGCCCCGGAAGACGTCGGCCACGTGCCGGATCGCGATCTCCAGCAGGTTGTCCAGGCCGCGCGTGCTCGACAGCTCACGGCTCATGGCGTACAGCGTCGCCGTCTCCTGCTCACGATGCTGGGCGGCGTCGGCTTGCGCCCGTGTCCGGGCGGTCAGGCCGCTGATGACGAAGCCGACCGCGAGCATCACCAGGAAGGTGAACACGTAGCGGAAATCCGACACGGCGAAGGTGAGGTAGGGCGGGACGAAGAAGAAGTCGAAGGCGGCGACGCTCAGGACCGAGGCGGCCAGCGAGGGAGCCCGACCGGTGCGCATCGCGACGATCACGATGGCGAGCAGGTAGAGCATGACGACGTTCGAGAGCTCCGAGAACGGAAACAGGAGCCAGGCCACACCGGTGGCCGCGGCGACGATCCCCCCGCCCACGCGTACGCGAGCCAGTCGGTGGCGAGCGGGCGGCGGGAGAGCGAACGGGAGCCGCGCCCTCCTCCCGCGCGCCGCTGATCACCTGCACGTCGATGTCGCCGCTGCCCTGGACGAGCGCGTCGACGATCGAGCCCATGAGGATGCGCTGCCAGAGCTTGCGGGTGGGCTTGCCGACCACGATCCGGGTGACGTTCCTGTCCCGCGCGTAGGCGAGGATGGCCTCGCTCATCGTCTGGCCGCTCAGCGTGATCGTCTGGGCGCCCAGCGACTCGGCCAGGCGCAGGGTCTGGATCACGCTGTCCTTGGCCTCCGCGGGCAGGCGCAGGCTCGCCGGCGTCTCCACGTAGGCGGCGATCCACTCCGCGCCCATCTGATCGGCCATGCGCTTGGCGGCGCGCACGAGGCGCGTGGACCAGGGGGTGGGCCCGATGGCCACGAGGATGCGCTCGGCCGTCGGCCAGACGCTCGCGATGGCGTGCTCGCGCCGGTAGACGCGCATCTGCGCGTCGACCCGCTCGGCGGTGCGGCGCAGTGACAGCTCGCGGAGGGCGATGAGGTTGCCCTTGCGGAAGAAGTTCTCCAGCCCCTCCTGGGCGAGGCCCGGCACGTAGACCTTGCCCTCGCGGAAGCGCTCGAGCAGGTCGTCGGGCGGCAGGTCGATCAGCTCGACCTCGTCGGCCTGCTCGAAGACGGAGTCGGGGACGGTCTCGCGCATGACGACGCCGGTGACCTTGGCGACGACGTCGTTCAGGCTCTCGATGTGCTGGACGTTCACGGTGGTGTAGACGTCGATGCCGGCGTCGAGCAGCTCGACGACGTCCTGCCACCGCTTGGCGTGGCGCGATCCGGGAGCGTTGGTGTGGGCCAGCTCGTCGACGAGGACGATGGCGGGGCGGCGGGCGAGCGCGCCGTCGAGGTCGAACTCCTGGAGAGCGGTGCCGCGGTACTCCGCAATGCGGCGGGGCAGGACCTCGAGCCCGTCGAGGAGGGCCTCGGTCTCGGCCCGGCCGTGCGTCTCCACGTAGCCGACGACGACGTCCACGCCGTCCGCGCGCTGCTCGCGCGCCGCCTCCAGCATGGCGTACGTCTTGCCGACGCCGGCCGCCGCGCCGAAGAAGACCTTCAGCTTTCCGCGGCGGGCCCGCGCCTCCTCTTCCTTGACGCGGGCCAGGAGCGCCTCGGGATCGGGCCGCTGCTCGCTCATGGGTGGTCTCGGCCCATTCTACGCGCGGGCGAAGGCTCGGGCCGCGCCGCCAAGAGGGGCCAACGGACCGTCCCGTAGCGAGCCATTTACGCGGAGCTGGGCCATTTTAGTGCGGCGTTTACGGGCCGGTCCCTACGCTGTCCGGGTAGGAGGTGAACCTCATGGGCGACGTGGTGTACCTCGGCCTTACCGTGCTGTTCTTCGGGCTCACCTGGGCCTTCGTGACGCTCTGCGATCGGGTGTAGGAGGAAAGCCATGCCGTTGCTCTACGTCGTCGGGGGAATCGTGGCGGTGGGCCTGCTGGTGTATCTCGTGCTGGCCCTGCTGAAGCCGGAGATCTTCGCGTGACCGCGCCGGGAGTGCTCCAGCTCGTCCTGTACGTGGTGGTCCTGCTCGCGCTGGCCAAGCCGCTCGGCGCCTACATGGCGCGCGTCTACATGGGGCAGCCGATCGGGCTCGACCGGGTCCTCGGGTGGCTCGAGCGGCTCGTCTACCGCGTGTCCGGCGTCCGGCCCCAGGAGGAGATGGGCTGGAAGACCTACGCCGTCACCATGCTGGTCTTCAACTTCGCGGGCCTTCTCGTCGTGTACGCGCTCCAGCGCTTCCAGGGCGTGCTGCCCTTGAACCCGCAGGGCCTCGCGGCGGTGTCGCCCGACTCCTCGTTCAATACCGCCGTGAGCTTCGCCACGAACACGAACTGGCAAGGCTACGGCGGCGAGACCACGATGAGCTACCTCACCCAGATGCTGGGGCTCACCGTCCAGAACTTCGTGTCGGCGGCGGCCGGCATGGCCACGCTGGCCGCGTTCATGCGGGGCTTCGCGCGACGCTCCGCCGCCACCATCGGCAACTTCTGGGTCGACCTGACCCGGACCACGCTCTACATCCTGCTGCCGCTATCGTTCGTCCTCGCCCTGATCCTGGTGTCGCAGGGCGTGGTTCAGACGCTCTCGCCCTACGCGAAGGTCGCGGTCGTCCAGCAGACCCAGTACGACGAGCCGGTCACGGACGCCGACGGCAAGCCCGTCCTCGACGAGAAGGGCCAGCCGAAGACGAAGAAGTCCACGCTGACCGAGCAGGTGCTGGCGCTCGGGCCCGCGGCCTCCCAGATCGCGATCAAGCAGCTCGGGACCAACGGCGGCGGCTTCTTCAACGTGAACTCCGCGCACCCCTTCGAGAACGCGACGCCGCTCTCGAACTTCCTCGAGCTGCTCTCGATCCTCGTGATCTCGGCCGCCCTCTGCTACACGTTCGGCGTCATGGTCGGGGACACGCGCCAGGGCTGGGCGGTGCTGGCCGCCATGACCGTCATCTTCGTCGGGCTCCTCGCCGTCTGCGTGGTCGCCGAGCAGCAGGGCGCCACCCTGGCCGGGACAAGGCGTGGACCACACGGCCAGCACGCTGCACTCCGGCGGCAACATGGAGGGCAAGGAGGTCCGCTTCGGGATCGCCAACTCGGCGCTCTGGGCCACCGCCACCACGGCGGCGTCGAACGGGTCCGTCAACGCCATGCACGACTCCTTCACGCCGATCGGCGGGCTGGTGCCGATGTGGCTGATGCAGCTCGGCGAGGTGGTGTACGGCGGCGTGGGCTCCGGCCTGTACGGCATGCTCGTCTTCGCCATCATCGCCGTCTTCGTGGCCGGCCTCATGGTCGGCCGCACCCCCGAGTACCTCGGCAAGAAGATCGAGGCCTACGAGATGAAGATGGCGTCCCTCGTCATCCTCATCCCGCCGGCGGTGGTCCTGATCGGGACGGCGGTGGCGGTGGTGAGCCCGGGCGGCAAGGCGACCGTCTTCAATCCCGGCGCCCACGGCTTCAGCGAGGTGCTGTACGCGTTCTCGTCGGCCGGCAACAACAACGGCAGCGCGTTCGCGGGGCTCGGCGCCAACACGCCGTTCTACAACACCTCGCTGGGCATCGCGATGCTCTTCGCCCGGTACTGGCTGGCCGTGCCCACGCTGGCCATCGCCGGCTCGCTGGCCCGAAAGAAGTCGGTCCCGCCCGGCGTGGGGACGCTGCCGACCCACACGCCGCTCTTCGCCGGGCTCCTGATCGGCGTGGTGCTGCTCGTCGGCGCCCTGACGTTCGTGCCGGCCCTGGCGCTGGGGCCGATCGTCGAGCATCTCATCCTCGTCGCGGCGAAGTGAGGAAGCGAGCCATGGCAAGCACCGGCAAGACCCGATCGCTGTTCGATCCGTCGATCCTCCGGCAGGCCGCCATCGACGCGTTCCGCAAGCTCACGCCCGCGCGGCAGGTGCGGAACCCCGTGATGTTCGTGGTCTACGTGGGGTCGATCCTGACCACGCTCCTCTGGGTCCAGGCCGTCGTCGGCCGGGGCGAGGCGCCGCCGTGGTTCATCTTCTGGGTGTCGGTGTGGCTCTGGTTCACGGTGCTGTTCGCCAACTTCGCCGAGGCGATGGCCGAGGGCCGGGGCAAGGCCCAGGCCGCCTCGCTCCGGAAGGCCCGGCGCGAGCTCTCGGCCAAGAAGCTCCGGCGGGCGGAGCGCGGCGCCGGCTTCGAGCTCGTGCCCGCCCCGGCGCTGCGCAAGGACGACCTGGTGCTGGTCGAGGCCGGCGACGTCATCCCCGCCGACGCCGAGGTGATCGAGGGCGTCGCCTCGGTGAACGAGGCGGCCATCACCGGCGAGAGCGCGCCGGTCATCCGCGAGAGCGGCGGCGACCGGAGCTCGGTGACGGGCGGCACCCAGGTCCTGTCGGACTGGCTCGTCGTGCGGGTCACCGCCAACCCGGGCGAGGCGTTCCTCGACCGGATGATCGCGCTGGTCGAGGGGGCCCGCCGGCAGAAGACCCCGAACGAGATCGCGCTGGACATCCTGCTCGCCGCCATGACGATCATCTTCCTGCTCGCCACCGCCACGCTGCTCCCGTTCTCGATCTATAGCGTCGGGGCGGCTGGCCAGGGAACGCCGGTCACGGTGACCGTGCTCGTCGCCCTGCTCGTCTGCCTGATCCCGACCACCATCGGCGCGCTCCTGTCGGCCATCGGCATCGCCGGCATGGACCGCATGATCCAGAAGAACGTCATCGCCATGTCCGGCCGGGCGGTGGAGGCGGCCGGCGACGTGGACGTCCTCCTGCTCGACAAGACGGGAACGATCACGCTCGGAAACCGACAGGCCACCGCTTTCTTCCCGGCCGAGGGCGTGACCGAGAGCGAGCTGGCCGATGCCGCCCAGCTCGCTTCGCTGGCCGACGAGACCCCGGAGGGTCGCAGCATCGTGGTCCTGGCGAAGGAGAAGTACCGGCTGCGCGAGCGCGAGGTGGAGAAGCTCGGGGCGACGTTCGTGGCCTTCACCGCGCAGACGCGGATGAGCGGCGTGAACCTCAACGGGCGTCAGGTGCGCAAGGGGGCCGCGGACGCCATCGAGGCCCACGTGACCCGCCTGGGCGGCGCCTTCCCCGCGGGCGTGCGCGCCATCGGCGACCGGATCGCGCGGGAGGGGGCCACGCCGCTCGTGGTCTCGGACGGCGCCTCGGTGCTCGGTGTCATCCAGCTCAAGGACATCGTGAAGGGTGGGATCAAGGAGCGCTTCGGCGAGCTCCGGCGGATGGGCATCCGGACCGTCATGATCACCGGCGACAACGCGCTCACCGCGGCGGCGATCGCCGCCGAGGCCGGCGTCGACGACTTCCTGGCCCAGGCCACGCCGGAAGCCAAGCTCAAGCTGATCCGGGACACCCAGGCGCAGGGACGACTGGTCGCCATGACCGGCGACGGCACGAACGACGCGCCCGCGCTCGCCCAGGCCGACGTGGCGGTGGCCATGAACACCGGCACCCAGGCCGCCAAGGAAGCCGGCAACATGATCGACCTCGACTCGAACCCGACCAAGCTCCTCGAGGTGGTGGAGACGGGCAAGCAGATGCTGATGACCCGTGGCGCGCTGACCACCTTCAGCATCGCCAATGACGTGGCCAAGTACTTCGCCATCATCCCCGCCGCGTTCGCCACGACCTATCCCGCCCTCGAGGCGCTGAACGTCATGCGCCTGGCCACGCCGCAAAGCGCGATCCTGTCCGCCGTCATCTTCAACGCCCTGATCATCGTCGCCCTCATCCCGCTCGCCCTGAAGGGCGTCCGGTACCGGGCGCTCGGGGCCGCCGCGGTCCTGCGCCGCCACGTGTGGATCTACGGGGTCGGCGGCATCGTCATCCCGTTCCCGGGCATCAAGCTGGTCGACATGCTGCTCGTCGCCCTGCGCCTCGTGTAATGCCCCTCGCAGAATACGGTAACCGCCACGGGCCCCTACAGTCCCACCGCTCGGCATTGGTCTGATGCGCGTGGCTCATAGAGGAGATCGAGACATGCTCGCGCACTGCCGCACCGCCATCGTGTTGCTGGTCCTGCTGTCCGCCATCACGGGGATCGCGTACCCGGCGCTGGTGACCGCCATCGCCCAGGTCGTGTTCCCGTACCAGGCCAACGGCAGCCTGGTGATGAAGGACGGCAAGCCCGTGGGCTCGGCCCTGATCGGGCAGCCCTTCGACGACCCGAAGTACTTCTGGAGCCGCCCATCGGCAACGTCGCCCTTCCCTTACAACGCGGGCGCATCGTCAGGCTCGAACCTGGGCCCGATCAACCCGGCGCTCGCCGACGCGGTCAAGGGACGCGTCGAGGCGCTCCGTGCCGCCGACCCGGGTAACACCGCGCCGGTGCCCGTGGACCTCGTCACGGCCTCGGGCAGCGGGCTCGACCCGCACATCAGCCCGGCCGCCGCGCTCTACCAGGTCCGCCGGGTCGCCAAGGCGCGCAGCCTGGACGAGGGCGCGGTGCGCGATCTCGTCGTCCAGCACGTGGAGAGCCGGCAACTCGGCATCCTCGGCGAGCCACGGGTCAACGTGCTCGCGCTGAACCTCGCCCTCGACGCCCGCGGCAAGTGACCGCGGGCGTCCCACGATCGACTCCTCGCACGCTGCAGACCTTCGCGATCCGGTGGTGACGGCGGCCGCCGCCGATGTTGTCCCTCGCGGTGACCGAGGTCCGGCCGCGGCGTAGAATGCGGTGGGAGCAGACATCATGAACGGCACCGATCGCCTCCTCGCCGCCATCCGGAGCCTTGCCGCCGGCGACGCCGACGCCCGCGATCACGCGCTCGTCGAGGAAGCGCATCCCGCCGACATCGCCGCCGCGCTGCGCGAGCTGCCGCTCGTCGAGCAGGTCGCGGTGTTCCGCGGGCTGGCCCAGGAGCGCGCGGGCGAGGTCCTCTCGGAGCTCGACGACGACGCGCTCCTGCAGCTCGTGCGGGCGCTCGACGAGGTCGAGGTCTCGCGGATCCTCGACGAGATGCCGCCGAAGCACGCCGCGGATGTCGTGGAGGAGCTGTCGACCGAGCAGGCGGAGAAGATCCTGGACCTCATGCAGGAGGAGAAGTCGGAGGAGATCCAGGAGATCCTCGAGTACCCGGAGCACTCCGCGGGCCGCCTCATGTCGCCCGACTTCGTGGCCGTGAACGAGGTCGGCGACGGTCGAAGCAGGCGATCGATCACATCCGGAAGTCCGCCTCCCAGGAGCGCGCATTCGACCTCTACGTGGTCGACGATCACCGCCATCTCGTCGGGGTCGTGCCACTGCGCCGGCTGCTGACCGCCAGCCCCGCGAGCCCGGTCTTCGCCGTGCGGGACGAGAACGTGGTGAGCGTGACCCCCGAGATGGACCAGGAAGACGTGGCGCGCCTGGTCGCGAAGTACGACCTGGTGACCGTGCCCGTGGTCGACGCGCGCCAGCATCTCGTCGGGACCATCGCGGTGGACGACGTCCTCGACATCGTGGGCGAGGAGGCGTCCGAGGACATCTTCCGGATCGCCGGATCGGACGCGGCGGAGCTGGAGCGCCGGTCGCCCGGGCAGGTGGCGCTCATGCGGCTGCCGTGGGTGCTCGCCACGCTCCTCATCGAGCTGGGAGCCGGTGTGGTCATTCACTACTTCGACGCGACGTTGAGCCGCGTCATCCTGCTCGCGTCGTTCATGCCCGTGATCCAGGCGATCTCGGGCAACACGGGGCTCCAGTCGGTGACGATGGTGGTCCGCGGGCTGGCGACGGGGCAGGTGCAGATCACCCGCTGGTGGGAGCCGCTCCGCCGGCAGATGCAGACGTCGAGCATCCTGGGCGGCGTATGCGGCGTGCTCGTCGGGGTCATCGGGACCGTCTGGCACTCGCCGGCCTTCGGGTCTCGTGGTGGGGGTCTCGATGTTCATCTCGGTCAACCTGTCGGGCATCGCCGGCACGGTCATCCCCATGCTGTCCAAGCGCCTCGGCTTCGATCCCGCCCTCACCGCAGGGCCGTTCGAGACGGCGTTCCAGGACGTGCTCGGCATCACGATCTTCCTCTCCCTCGCGACCGCGCTCATCCACTGGCTGGCGTGACGGCCGACCCCGCCGGGCAGCCGCGCGCCGACCAGGGGCCCGGCGGGGCGCACCGGCCGGGCCCTCGCGCGAGCGTCGAGGATGCAGGCAGGGGCGCGGGCCCTCATGCCTGAGCCGGTGATCGTCCTCATCGAGGACGAGCCGCCAGATCCGGCGATTCCTGCGCGCCACCCTGACGGGACAGGGCTACCGGCTCTTCGAGGCGGGACGGGCGCCGACGGGGTCGTCGAGGTCGCGACGCGGCAGCCCGACGTGGTCATCATCGACCTCGGCCTCCCGGACATGGACGGGCTCGAGGTGATCCGGCGGGTGCGCGAGTGGAGCGCCGTGCCGATCATCGTGCTCTCGGCGCGCGGCCAGGAGCGGGACAAGGTCGCCGCGCTCGACGCGGGCGCGGACGACTACATCGGGAAGCCGTTCGGCGCGGGCGAGCTCCTCGCCCGGGTGCGCGTGGCCCTGCGCCACGGCGCGGGGGCCGCGCGGGAGGGGGAGGAGGCGCCGTTCACGATCGGCGACCTCAAGGTCGATCGTCTCCACCGCCGGGTCTTCGTGGGGGCGACCGAGGTGCGGTTGACCCCGATCGAGTACCGGTTGCTCGTCACGCTCGTCAAGCACGCGGGGAAGGTGCTGACGCACCAGCAGCTGCTGCGGGAGGTCTGGGGGCCCGGCCACACGGAGCAAGCTCACTACCTGCGCGTCTACATGGCCCACCTGCGGCACAAGCTCGAGGCCGAGCCGGCGCGCCCGCGCTATTTGCTCACCGAGCCTGGCGTCGGCTACCGCCTGGCCGCGGAGTAGCCGCTCCGGCGGTGGCCTGACGCGTGGCGGCGGCGTGCGCGTACCAGATGAAGGCGCAGCCCATCTCGCGGCTCTCTGGTGGCGAGCGGGAGGCGGGCCATGGAGCCTCCTCTGCGTCGGATGGATCTAGAACTTCCACTTCGCCAGCAGCAGGACCCGGTAGTCGATCGCGCGGGGTCCGGTCAGGGGGAGCTGGACCCCGATGGAGATGCTCGTGTTGCCGGGCAGCAAGACCTCGAACCCCGGGAGCGCCAGTAGCTGGGTGCGCGCGTCGTCGAAACCCCGCACCGGCGTGAACAGGTTCAGCTCGACGAACGGAATCACGGCGCTCACCGCGGGACTCCCGGTGGCGATCGGGTAGCCCACGGCCGCGTTCGCCTGGAACAGTGCCTGGCCCGACAGGGGGCCGGTGACGCCCCAGGCGTAGCGCAGATCGCCCAGCAGATCGACCGGGCCGAGCTTGAGGCCGCCGGTCACGAACGGCTGGACGACAGTGGAGCCGGCGAGCACGTGCGCGGAGCCGGTCGGCAGTCCGAGCGTCAGCCCCACGTCCACCTGGGCTCGGCGCTCGGGGGACACCCAGAGGCGCGCCTGCCCGCTGAGGACGATGTCCCCGATGCCGGCGTCGCTGCCGGGGCCTTCGGGATCGGCGACCACGGCTGGTACCTCGAGGCTCAGGTGGAGCCACGAGAGTACCGGGTACTGGAACTTGAGCGAGGCCAGGGTGAAGCGGCCGTCGGGCGCCTTCGTGTGATCCACGAAGACGGCGAGCTCCCGGCTGATGCCGGGCGTCGAGGTGATGACTGGGTCGAACACCTCGATGTCGGTCGGGGTCGCGTCATCGGCCGCGGCCTGGGCCGGCGCGCTGACCGGCTGGGGACAGACTCCCAACATCGCGGTCAGGATCGCGGCCACCGCGGCCCTTGCCGCACCGCCCGGTCGACTCATCGGCGCGGTCTGCGTCACGCTACCTGTCCGCCGCTGGATTATGGGCGGCGACGGACGCGAACACAACGACGGCTCGCGTTCGACCCTCTCCGCCACCGCGCGTTCGCTATTCAGACGTGATGCCCTTCCGGAGCCGTAGGCGCCATCGAGCGGCCGACGCGCACGCGGCGCGGGATCAGCGTGGCTTGGCGAGGACCGGATCGAGGAGGGACCGGGGCTCCACGTTGCCCAGCGCGGCCGCCACCGAGGCGGGGACGCCGGGATGCCGGGCCCCGAGGGTCGACAGGAACGCCCGGATCTCGCGCCGCACGCCGTCCTTGTCGCCGCACACGCAGCCCACGGGCGCGAGGCCGTGGGCGCGCGCGTACGCCGTCGTGAGGTCCTCGCCCACGTGGACGAGGGGCCGCACGAGCCGGATCGTCCCCTTGCGCGCGCGCGGCCACCGGCGGCAGCGACGCGATGCGGCCGTTGAACAGGATGTTCCGCAGGAGCGCCTCGGCGCAGTCGTCCGCGGTGTGGCCGAGGGCGAGCACCGTGCAGCCCAGCCGGCTCGCCGCGCGGTAGAGCGCGCTCCGGCGGTGACGGCTGCACACGTCGCAGCCGTGGACGACGCCGCCCGCGACCAGGTCGAGCGTGGCCGGATCCTCCCGCAGCTCCCACGGCACGCCGAGCGCGCGGATCGCGCCCTCCACGGCCCGGATCGGCGCCTTGAACTTCCCCTGCTCGATGGTGATCGCGACCAGCTCGTACGGGAACGGCGCGCGGCGCCGGTACGCGACCAGCGCGTGGAGCAGGCACAGGCTGTCCTTGCCGCCCGACACGCCCACCGCGACGCGGTCGCCCGCCTGCAGCATGGCGAACTCGCCCATCGCGCGCCCCACCAGGTCGAGCACGCGATGCTCGAGCGCGCCGGCCTCGGGCCCGGTCGCGACGCTCACGCCCCGTTCTCCGCGGGCAGGTCCGCGCGCGGCAGCCCGAACACCTCGGCGATGAGCTCGTAGGAGCGGAGCCGCGCCTTGAAGTCGTGCGCGATGCTGACGACCACGAGCTCGTCCACGCCGTACTGCCGGGCGAGCGCGGTGAGCTCGGCGTGCACCTGCTCGGGCGCGCCCGCGATGGTGCGCCGCCGCGCCTGCTCCACGATGGCCAGCTCGTGCGCGTCGTACGGGTACGTCTCCGCCTCCTCGACCGAGGGGAACGGCCCGTGCCGGCCCGTGTACAGCCGCACGATCGAGAGGTGCCGGCAGCGCGCGAGACGCTTGGCTTCCGCCTCGGTGTCCGCGCAGAGCGCGAACACGGCCGCGCTCGCCCGCGGCGCCGCCATCTCCGGCGAGGGCCGGAACGCTTCGAGGTAGGCGCGCATCACGTCGGCGCCGCCGTCGGCATTGATGAAGTGCGCAAACGAGAAGCCCGCGCCGAGGTGGGCGGCGATGGCCGCGCTCTCGTCGCTCGAGCCGAGGAGCCACACTTCCGGCGCGGTGGGGCCGGTGGGCATCGCGTGGACGCCGGCGAACGGATGGTTCGCGGGGAGCCGGTCGTGCACGTAGTCGATCACGTCCGTCACCTGCTGGGGGAACTCGTGGAGGCCGACCGCGCCGGGGCCGTGACGGAGGGCCCGGGCCGTCCGCTGGTCGCTGCCGGGCGCGCGGCCGATGCCGAGGTCGATGCGCCCGGGGAAGAGCGTCTCGAGCACGCGGAACGACTCGGCCACCTTGAGCGCGCTGTAGTGGCTCAGCATCACGCCCCCGGATCCGATCCGCATGCGCGAGGTGCGGGCGGCGACCTGACCGATGAGCACCTCGGGGGCGGAGCCGGCGAGGCCGCGGCTCGCGTGGTGCTCGGCGAGCCAGTACCGGTGGTACCCCAGGCGCTCGCAGGCGGGGGCGAGCTCGAGCGTCTCCCGGATGGCCTGGGCCGCGGTGCCGCCGCTCCGGATCGGCGACTGATCGAGCACGCTCAGCGTGAGCATGGCCGCATGTTACACGAGACGTCACGGAGCCCCGGGGATCGCGTATACTCCTTGAAGATCAGCGGGCCGACCGTCACGGGCCCAGCCTGGCTGGGCTCTCTTTGAAACCGGAAAGGAGATCCGAATGAGAGAGGCTGTCGTCGTTTCCAGCTCGCGTACCCCGCTCGCCAAGTCCTTCCGCGGTTCCTTCAACTTGACCCGGCCCGACGATCTCGCCGCCCACTGCATCAAGGACGCGCTCGGCAAGGTGCCGCAGCTCGACCCCGCCGAGATCGAGGACGTGATCCTCGGCTGCGCCCAGCCCCACGGCCCCCAGGGCAGCAACGTCGCCCGCGTGGCCGCGATCCGGGCGGGGCTCCCGGTGTCGGTGGCGGGGACCACGGTCAACCGCTTCTGCTCGTCGGGGCTCCAGGCCATCGCGATGGCCGCCCACGAGATCGTGCTCGGCGGCGCGGACGTCGCCATCGGCGGCGGCGTCGAGAGCATCACGATGATGAAGCGCGACGGCGATCCCAACCCCTGGGTGAAGGAGCACAAGCCCGGCATCTACATGGTCATGGGCGACACCGCCGAGGTCGTGGCCAAGCGCTACAAGGTGAGCCGGCAGGCCCAGGACGAGTACTCGCTGCTCTCGCAGCAGCGCACGGCGCGCGCGCAGCAGGACGGCTTGCTCAAGGAAGAGATGGCGCCCATGCACGTGACGCGCGGCATCCTCGACAAGAAGACCGGCGAGGTCGCGGGCAAGGAGGAGTACTACGTCGAGAAGGACGAGTGCAACCGGGCCGACACCACGCTGGAAGGCCTCCTCGGGCTCGCGCCGCACTTCGACAAGGACAGCGGGCAGGGCTCGGTCACCGCGGGCAACTCCTCGCAGCTCTCGGACGGCGCCTCCGCCACCGTGGTGATGTCCCGCGAGCGGGCCGAGGCCCTCGGCATCCGTCCCAAGCTCGTGTTCCGCGGCTTCGTGGTCGCGGGCTGCGAGCCCGACGAGATGGGCATCGGCCCGGTCTTCGCGATCCCGAAGCTCCTCAAGCGGCACGGCCTCAAGATCGAGGACATCGACCTGTGGGAGCTCAACGAGGCCTTCGCGAGCCAGGTCGTGTACTGCCGCGACCGGCTGGGCCTCGACCCGGCGAAGCTCAACGTGAACGGCGGCTCGATCTCCATCGGGCATCCGTTCGGCATGACCGGCTCGCGCATGGTCGGCACCATCGCCAACGAGATGCTGCGGCGCAAGGCGCGCTACGGCGTGGTCACCATGTGCATCGGCGGCGGCCAGGGCGCGGCCGGCCTCTTCGAGGCGTGCAACTAGACGATCGACTGCCCGTCAACGCCGTCTTCGTCGGCTGAGAACCCGGGCCCGGTGATCGCCCCGCGAGGGGCGACCCGGGCCTGTCTTCGCTCAGGGGAAGTGCCGAGAGGGGCTCTGCACCAGCACGGCAGCGCCCGAGGACGGAGACGCGCGATGTTGTACCGCGGGGCGAGGTCAACCACTACGTGGCGTGGAAAGTGAGACAACAGTGCTAGCATGGGGCACGGCATGACCCGCCGTCTCCTCATCGTCGTCGCCGTGGTGGTGGCGCTCGCCGCCATCGCCTACGGGGGCCACGCCTGGTGGTACAGCCTCAATCACATCTCCACCGACGACGCATATGTCGACGGCACCATCGCCGCCATCAGCGCCAAGGTCGTCGGCCACGTGGCCGAGGTCTCCTTCGAGGACAACAAGCCGGTGAAGACCGGCCAGATCCTCCTGCGCATCGACCCGCGCGACTACGAGGCCAAGCGCGACCAGGCGCGCGCGGCGGTGGCGGTGGCCGCGGCGAGCCTCGAGGCGATGAAGTCCGAGACGCAGCTCGCGCGCGAGACCACGGTGGCGCAGGCCGACGAGGCGCGCGCCACCCTCGAGTCGTCGCGGGTGGCCGAGCAGGGGGCCCAGGCCGCCGTCGAGGAGGGCCGAGCCACCATCGAGACCAAGCGCGCCGCCCTCGCGGTGGTGCAGGCCGAGCTGGCGGGGGGCGCAGCACCGTCCGCCAGACGAGCCGCGAGATGGAGCGGATGCGCCGCCTGCTCGACGGCGGATTCGTCGCCCAGCGCGAGTTCGACCAGGCGGAGCTGGCCGTCCACACGTCGGCGTCGAACCTCGAGGCCGCGGAGCGGCGCGTGAGCCAGGCCGAGCGCGAGGTGCAGCAGGCGGAGGCGGCGCTGGCCAGCCGCGTGGCCGCGGTCGGACAGGCGAAGCAGCGCGTGATCGAGGCGCGCGCCGCGCTGGCCCGGATCGAGGGCCAGCGCCACACGGTGACGGTCAAGGAGGCGGAGATGGGCCGCGCCGCGGCGAGCCTCACCCAGGCGCGGGCCGACCTCTCCTTCGCCGAGCTCCAGCTCCAGTACACGGAGGTCAAGGCGCCCATGGACGGCGTCGTCTCGAAGAAGTCGGTCGAGGTCGGCCAGGTGGTGCAGGTGGGCCAGCCGCTGCTCGCGCTGGTGCCGCTCGCCGACGTGTGGGTGGTGGCCAACTTCAAGGAGACGCAGCTCAGCCGCGTGACGCCCGGCCAGGTGGCCGACGTGGAGATCGACACGTTCCCGGGCAAGCGCTTCCGCGGCACCGTGGACTCGCTGAGCGCGGGCACGGGGGCGCGCTTCTCGCTGCTGCCGCCCGAGAACGCCACGGGCAACTGGGTGAAGGTGGTGCAGCGCATCCCGGTGAAGATCCGCATCGACGCCAAGCAGTTCGGCAACCCGCACACGCTCCGCGCCGGCATGTCCGCGTACGTCACCATCAAGGTGAAGTAGGCGGCCGGGTCCCGTTTTCGCCTGAGCGGGGCGATGAGCCCGCGCGATCCCGGACGCCTGGCCCTGCTGGAGTCGATCCAGCGACGCGTCCTCTGGCTGGCCACCTACACCGTCCACCACGCCAATCTCGTCCGGCCCAACCCGGACGGCAGCAAGGTGGGCGGGCACCAGGCCTCGTCGTCCTCGCTCGTGAGCATCCTCACCGCGCTCTACTTCGACGCGCTCCGCTCCGAGGACCTCGTCGCGCTCAAGGCCCACGCGTCGCCCGCCTTCTACGCGATCCAGTACCTGCGGGGGCGCCTCTCCGCCGACGACCTCCGGGGCCTGCGCACCTTCGAGGGCCTCCAGGCGTACCCGAGCCGGCGCAAGAACCCGGAGATCGTGGACCTGTCCACGGGCTCCATGGGGCTGGGCGCGGTGGCCGCGAGCTTCTCCGCGCTGGGCGCGCGCTACCTCGCCGACCACGGCGGCGACGAGCCCGCGGGCCGTGTGATCGTGATGGTGGGCGACGCCGAGATCGACGAGGGCAACGTGTGGGAGGCCCTGCTCGAGGAGGCGGTGGCAACCCTCGGGAACCTCCTCTGGATCGTCGACCTCAACCGGCAGAGCCTCGACCGGGTCACGCCGGACGCGCGGCGGCGCCAGCTCGCGCAGATGTTCTCGGCCAACGGCTGGCGGGTCATCGAGCTCCGGTGGGGCCATCGGCTGCGCGCGCTGTTCGGCCGGCCGGGCGGCGCGGCGCTCCAGCGCCGCCTGGAGGAGATGCCCTCGGCCGAGTACCAGGCGATGCTCCGGCTGCCGGCGAGCGGCGCGCGCAAGCGCCTGGCCGCGGCGGGCCCGGGCGGCGTCGATCCCGCGGTGGACCGTCTCCTCGGCGAGATGTCCGACGACGAGATCCACGCCGTGGCCGGCGACGTCGGCGGCCACGACCTCGCCGCCATTCTCGACGCGCTGGACGAGGCGGACCAGCACCGCGACCGGCCGACGGTGATCCTCGCCGACACCGTGAAGGGGTGGGGCACGCCGCTGGCCGCGGATCCGCTGAACCACGGCGCGCTCCTCACCGCGGGCCAGATCGACGAGCTGCGCCGGCGCCTCGGCGTGGCCGAGGGCGAGGAGTGGGCCGGATTCGGCGAGGGGACGCCGGAGGCCGCGCTCATCGCGGGGCTGCCCCGCCTCTTCACCGCGCCCGCCGCGCGGGCCACGCCGGAGATCCCGCCGGCGATCGAGGAACGGCATCCGCCGCAGAGCTCGACGCAGGAGGCCTTCGGCCGCGCGCTGACCGCGCTCGGACGCGCCCCGGTGGGGGAGCGGATCGTCACGGTGTCCGCCGACGTCGCCATCACCACGCACCTCGCGGGGTGGATCAACAGGAAGGGCGTGTACTTCCCGACCGCGCGGGCGAATCCGTTCGCGGAGCTGCCGCAGGCCATGCAGTGGAACGAGTCGCCGGCCGGCCAGCACATCGAGCTGGGGATCGCCGAGCACAACCTGTTCCTGCTGCTGGGCGCGCTGGGCCTGTCGCACGAGCTGACCGGGACGACGCTCTTCCCGATCGGCACGCTCTACGATCCGTTCGTCACGCGCGGGCTCGACGCGCTCTACCACGCGCTCTACTCGGGCGCGCGCTTCATCGTGGCGGCGACGCCCTCGGGGGTGAGCCTCTCGTGGGAAGGCGGCGCGCACCAGTCGGTGATCACCCCGCCCATCGGCATCGCGCTGCCCGCCATGCGGAGCTTCGAGCCGGCGTTCGCGGTCGAGGTCGAGTGGATCCTTCTCGACGCGCTCGCCCGCCTCGTCCGCGGCGGGGACGGCGAGAGCGCCTACCTCAGGCTCTCGACGCGGGCCGTGGACCAGTCCCTCGCGCCCGCGCCCACTCCGCTCCAGCGGGATCGCGTGCTGCGCGGCGGGTACCGGCTGATCGACGCGCGCGAGGAGCCGGGATACGCGCCGGACCGCGCCGTGCACGTCTTCGCGACCGGCGTCATGGTGCCCGAGGCGGTCGAGGCGTCACGCCGGCTGCGCGAGCAGGGCGTCTTCACCAGCGTCTTCGCGGTGACCAGCGCGGACCTCCTCTACCGCGGGCTGCGCGACCGGCAGCCCTACCTCGAAGAGCTGGTCGGGGCGGACGAGGAGGACGTGCCCGTGGTGTCGGTGCTCGACGGGCATTCGCACACGCTGGCGTTCATCGGCTCGGCGCTCGGGGTGACCCAGATGCCGCTCGGCGTGGACAGCTTCGGCCAGTCGGGCGCGCGCGCCGACCTCTACCGCCACTACGGCATCGACGCTCCCGCCATCGCGCGCGCGGCCCTGGTGCTCCTCGGGTCTCCCGGGTAAGAGCCCCCTCCGGATAGCTCGCGCGTGGGCGGGGCGGCGGGGAGGTACCTGGGGTCGTGGGACCACGCCGCACGCGTCCGCTGCCCCGCTGGGACTGGGCTCCATCCGGGCGCGCTGGGTCCGCATACCGATGGAGGGGAAGGGTCCCGTGACCCCAGGTACCTCCCCGCCGCCCCAACACGCTGCGCTGTTGAGAGCCGCTGTCAACTGGAAGCGCGATTCTGCCGGAGGGCTCAGGCGCCTGTGCGTAGCTCGGTGGAGGAAACGTCTACGCGGAAGCGGCTCTCGGGGATGGCGGCGAACATGTCGGCGAAGCGCGCGGGGATGCCCGCATCACTCAGCGAACGGACCTGGCCGGCGGGGTCGAGGCGGGCGGCCACGAGGAAGCGGCAGCGGCGGCGGGCCATCTCGTCGAGGGCGGCGCGCATCCGGGTGTCGCTGTCGCCGTAGTAGCGCGGGGCCACGAGCCGCTCGGCGGTGTCGGCTCCGATCACGAACGTGGCGCCGGAGAAGAGGCGCGACTTCTCCAGAAACGTGGGGGCGCGGGTCAGCTCGACCGTGGCGCGCCAGGCGAACTGGGTGAGGCGGCGGCGCACCTCCGAGGTGGTCAGCGGGGGTTTGTCCACGTTCACCACCGACAGCTCGAAGTGGACGGGCGCGCCGAGGATCTCCGCCGCCGCTTGCGCCAGGCCGAGATGGCCCTGATGCAGGGGGTTGAACGATCCGGGCAGGACGGCGGCAGGGGGTTTCGCCGGCGGCGAGACCTGCCCATCCGGATGCGCGGTCACGCGGGCGAGCGTTCCCGCCACGAGGTGGTCGATCAACGAGGCGGGGGGGCGCGAGGTGACGGAACAGCGGTCCTCGGGACCCAGCGCGCTCTCCATGGTGGGCGCGGCGATCCCGCAGGCGCGGGCGAGGCAGAGGACGATGGCCCGGGCGACCACGTCTTCTTCCTCGGCGCGGTCGCGCTGGCCCTTGGCGAGGACGACCGAGACGATGTCGACGCCCGAGCCCGACGTGACGGCGACGTGGAAGCGGTGGTCGCCCTTCTTGGGCCGGTCGCTGGCGAGGCTCGCGGTGGCGCCGAGGCCGATGGGCCGCGTGTCGGGATGGGCGAGGGCGGCGGCCTTCTGCCGCGCGCGGTCGGCCATGGCGGCAGCGGTGTCCTCGCTGCAGGCCTGCTCGACGGGCCCGCCCACGAAGTCCTCCAGGGCGCGGGCGTCGTAGGGCACGAGGGCCTCGAGGAGGAGCTTCGAGCCGCCGGGAATCCGGAGGATCTCCGCGATGGCGCCGCTGCCGCCGCCGGTGATGGCCAGGACGGCCTGGCAGCCGGAGGCGTGCGTCGCCCGGATCAGTTCCGACCACGCCTGCGCCTGCATCGGCCCGGCCTCTCCCCGCGTCGGAGTCGATCGTGCGTCCTCGAGTCGGCGCGTGCGGCTCGTGGGCATCGCGGGCGCCACGAGTCGACGGCTGCGCGAAGTATAGCGTGCCGGGCGCCCGCGTGACGCCGGACGCGCCCGGCAGTGTTAGCCTGTGGGGCGAGCCCGGAGGCTCTCGCTCAATGTGCCGATCGATCAAGACGCTCCACAACTTCGCGCCGCCCGCGACCGACGAGGAGATCCGCGCGTCCGCGCTCCAGTTCGTGCGGAAGCTCTCGGGATTCACGCGGCCGTCCAAGGCGAACGAGGCGCCGTTCGCCCGGGCCGTGGACCAGGTCTCCGCCGTCGCTCGCGAGCTCATCGACTCGCTCGTGGCCCATGCCGCTCCCCGTGATCGCGAGGTGGAGGCGGCGAAGGCGCGGGCGCGCGGGCTGGAACGGGGCCGGCGGGCCCGCTGACGAGGCCGGCCACGGTGTCGGCGCTGGAGATGCCGGGGAACCAGGAGGACACCGCGTGAGCGCGGGGAGGACGCCATGACGCATCAGCCGCTCAAGGGACAGACCGCCCTGGTGACCGGCGCCAGCTCGGGCATCGGCGAGGCGGTGGCCCGCGCCCTCGGCGCCGCCGGGGCCGACGTGGTCGTGAACTTCGCGCACCATTCCGACGCGGCCAAGCGCATCGCGGCCGACATCGCCGCGGGCGGCGTGCGGGCGATGGCCATCCGCGCGGACGTCTCGAACGAGGCCGAGGTGCAGGCGATGTTCCGCGAGATGCTCTCCGCCTGGGGCGCCATCGATATCCTCGTCAACAACGCCGGCCTCCAGAAGGACGCGGCGTTCGTCGACATGACGCTCGAGCAGTGGAACACCGTGCTCTCGGTGAATCTCACCGGCATGTTCCTGTGCGCCCGCGAGGCCGCGCGCGAGATGATCCGGCGGGGCGTGCGGCCCGGCGTCTCGCGGGCCGCGGGCAAGATCATCTGCATGTCGTCGGTGCACGAGCTGATCCCCTGGGCCGGTCACGTCAACTACGCGGCCTCGAAAGGCGGCGTGAAGCTCTTCATGCAGTCCCTGGCCCAGGAGCTGGCGCCGCACCGCATCCGCGTCAACTCGATCGGCCCGGGCGCGATCCAGACACCGATCAACCGCGACGCCTGGGGGACGCCCGCCGCGCTCGAGAGCCTCCTGAAGCTCATCCCCTACGGGCGCATCGGCCAGCCCGAGGACATCGGCCGCGCCGCGGCCTGGCTGGCCTCGGACGACGCGGACTACGTGCACGGCCAGACGATCTTCGTGGACGGCGGGATGACGCTCTACCCGGAGTTCGCTCACGGCGGCTAGTCTAGAGGGCTTCGCTCACGGCGCGCCGTCGGCCGGGCCCGCCCAGCTCGCGCAACGTCGGGGTCAGGTCTTGCAATGCCACACCCGGCCGGAAGCATCGGCACGCGGCTTCGTGCGGGCCCGGCACGAAACGTCGCAATCCAAGACCTGAGCCCTGCGCGGCTCTACTTCTTCTTGCGTGGATCGTCGGCGGCGTTTACGAACGTGATGTCCGTCGGCCCGATGCCGTGGACCTGGACCACCGTCTCCTGCCGCCCGGCCCAGGCGAAGTGCGGATGTTTCGGCGGAATCGCGATGAAGCCGCCCACCGGGAGCTCCTTGCCCGAGCCCTCATCGAACTTCTCGCCCAGACCGACGAAGAACGTGCCGGTCAGCACGGTGACGTTCTCGCCGGCCTTGTGAAAGTGCGGCGGCACCTTGTAGCCGGCCGGGAACTTGAAGCGATAGACGAACAGTCCTTCCTTGCCTGGATCGCCCTGGATCAGCGCCAGCTTGGCGCCGGGAAGTATGGGCGGCTCGACCCACTTGAGAGCATCGGGCATGAGGACGGTGTGGCCGTCCGGGTGCTGGGCCTGGACGGGCAGGACGGCGACCAGGAGCGCGATGAAGATGAGGCCAATCCGTCGCATGACGAACCTCCCTGTCGGTGATTGGGGTCGCGCCAGGGGCGGCCCCCGTGATCACCCTATTCCCGCCCGCGGGAGGGCGCATCGGTAGAAAGGCGTATGGCGCTACCTAACCTGGGCCCGGCGAACCCGTGGCGGGCCGGTGGGCGTTCCGAGACCGCACTGGGCGCCGGGACCAGGCCCCGGGAGACTGCGACCCAGGCGGCGACCTGAGTCCGAGAGTTGAAGCCGAGCTTGTTGAGGATGTGCTGGACGTGGGCGTCCACGGTCCGCTCGCTGATGCCCAGCGCCCTGCCTATCTCGCGGTTCGAAAGGCCCTCCGTGACGAGCCGGGCCACCTCGTGCTCACGAGGCGAGAGGGACCGAGGCCGGCGTCCGGCTTGCGGCCGGACGCCGGCCTCGTGGGAGGTGGAAGCGGCACGTGGCCAAGGGCGTGGTCGATCATCGCCTCGAGGGGCGTGCGCCGCCCCTCGGCCCAGGCGGTGGCGAAAGCCTGGGGGCCGAGCCCCCTCAGGACCGCGACGATGGATCGACCGATGACGGTCTCGTCCGCGATCGCGTACTGGTAGTACGGAATCCCGAAGGGCTCGAGTGTGGCCTCGGCACACCCGTAGAGCCGCGCCGCCCGAACGAGGTCGCCCTCCGCCTGGACCACCACCGCGAGCGCGTGGAGGGTCTGCCCGATGATGCGCGACCGGTCCGCGACTTCGAGGTCGCGGGAGGTCGCGAGGCTCTCGGCCAGCAACGCTCCTGCTCGCTCCAGGTCCTTGTCGAGCAGCCCAACGCCGAGGTTCATCAGACAGCGGGCGATGGTCTCCCGGTCTCCAAGGCTGCGGGCCAGCACCAAGCTCTCATGGTCCAGCGCGACGGCCCGCTCCTCGTCCCATTTGTTCATGGCCGCCGCGCCGTGGAGCAGGCGGGCCCGCAGCGCCGGCGAAGCCCCGTGGCGCCTGGCGAGCGCCGCGTCGACCCAACGGTAGCCCTCGCCGACGTTGCCACGGAAGAACCAGAACCGACACATGGCGCTGGCCAGGCGCAGGTCGGCGTCGATGTCGCTGCGCTCCGAGGCCCGGGTGAGCGCAGCCCTGAAATTCTCGTACTCCTCCTCCATCGTCGCGAACCAGTCGGCCGCCTCCCGGCTGTTGAACAGACCAGCCGCGCGCTCGGCCAGGCCGACGAAGTACGCGAGGTGCCGGTCGCGCACCGCCTCGGCCTCGCCAGCGGCGGTTAGCTGCTCCGAGGCGTACTCCCGGACGGTCTCCAGCATCCCGTAGCGCGGCTCGCCGGTCGAGGAGGGTTCGTGACGGAGCAGACTCTTGTTGACAAGCTCGGCGATCATCCCGAGCGCGTCGGCCGGCCCGTCGGCCAGCGCCTGGGCCGCTTCGAGGGTGAAGCCGCCGGCGAAAGCGGCGAGCCGCCGGAACGCGACGCGCTCCACCGGCTCAAGCAGGTCCTCGCTCCAGGCGATCGCCGCGCTGAGGGCTCGGTGCCGCTCTGGCCGATCCGCGGCGCGCGTCACCAGAAGGGGCAGGCGACGATCGAGCCGTGTGAGGATGGCCCGGGGCGACAGGACACTCACGCGGGCGGCGGCCAGCTCGATCGCCAGCGGGAGCCCATCGAGCCGCCGGCAGATCTCTGACACCACGCGGGCATTGGCCCCATCGAGCCCGAACCGTGGGTGCACCGCCTGCGCTCGGGCGACGAACAGCGCCACGGACGGCACGCGCGCCACCTTCGCAGGACGGGTCACCGCGTCGGGGTCGGGCAGGGCCAGCGGGTGGACCGGCACCGCGCGCTCGGCCGCCAGGCCGAGCGCCTCCCGGCTGGTCACCAGCACGTGCAGACGGAGACACGACTCGAGGAGGGTCGCCAGGCTCGCGCGCGCGGGGCCGATCTGCTCGAAGTTGTCGAGCAGCAGCAGGACGTGACGGTTCGCCAGGTGCCGGGCTAGCCGCTCCAGCGGCGGCCGCGACGGGAATCGCCGCAGCGAGAGCCGCTGGATGAGCGTGTGCTCGAAGAGGCCGGGGTCGCGGACAGGGGCCAGGTCGACAACGACGACGCCCGACTGGAAGGCCTCCTCGACGGCCGCCGCGGCGGCGAGCGCCAGCCGCGTCTTGCCCACGCCCGGCGGCCCGGTGAGCGTCAACAGTCGGCCGTCGGCGCGACGCAGGGCGCGCACGATCGCGGCCAGCTCGCGAGACCTCCCGATGAGGGGGGTCGGCGGGACGGGCAGCGTCGCGGTCAAGGCCTGGACCTCGAACTCATCCGAGAGGAGCCACTGCCACAGCGCACGCAAAACCCTCCGCCCGCGCCGGGACCAAGCTATCTGCCCACGTGCCATCGTAGGTAGGCACAGCACCAGCGTCAAGCCGCAGGCGGCTCCCACACTCGGGGACGGCCAGCAGATCGATCGCGAACGCCCGGAGCTTTGATTTTCGGAGTCCCCGTGAGGGTTTGCGGGGGAGCGTGCTAGCCTCGCGCTGGAGGCCGCCGATGATGGCCGGAGGAGCCGCGCCCGCTGCCGGAGCTCCCGGGGTGGAGATCCGCCCGTACCGCCTGAACGACGCTGTCGCGGTGGCGGAGGCCGTGCGCGAATCGGTCGCGGAGCTACGTCCGTGGATGCCGTGGTGCCATGGGGACTACTCGGTGGAGGAGTCGCGCTCCTGGATCGAGCAACAAGTGCCCGCCTTCCAGCGGCGTGACGAGTTCGAGTTCGCGATCGTGGCCACCGAGGGTCGAATCCTCGGCGGGTGCGGCCTCAACCACCTCGACGCCCTCAACCGGCGTGCGAACCTCGGCTACTGGGTCCGTTCCAGCGAGACGCGCCGGGGGGTGGCCACGGCGGCAGTGCGCCAGCTCCGCGAGTGGGCGTTCGAGAACACGGACCTGGTCCGCCTCGAGGTGGTGATCGCCTCCGGGAACGCCGCGAGCCACCGCGTCGCGGAGAAGTCGGGCGCGGCGCGGGAGGGCACGCTCCGCCGGCGCCTCGTGCTCCACGGCGTGGCCCACGACGCGACGATGTTCTCCTTCGTCCGCGAGCCTCCGGTGAGGGACGCCCTGGCGAGCCGTCGCGTCTAGGCGTCGCCGCGGCTGGCGCGCTCGATCTCCTCGCGGATGAGCCGCCGGACGCGGCGCCCGGCCAGCGTCACGCCGCGCGGGACGCCCACGACCAGGGCGAGCGCGAGGAGGGCGGCGCCTCCCCAGGTCAGCCACCAGCGCACCTCCTCGCGGTGCAGGTACCCCTGCTCACGGTGCTTCAGCTGGCAGTCCTCCCACACGCGGTCGACGTTCGGGAAAGCCGGGATGGATGGCGCTGGCCGCCGCCATGTTCTTGTAGGCCGTGTAGTGGAGATCACGCAGGTAGTGGTCGACGCCGCGGTTCCAGAGCCGCGTGAACTGGCTGTCCGGCTGAGGGTGTGACGCCCGCCTTCTGCGCGGCCGCGTGCAGTGTTTCCACCGGGAATGAGGAAGTTGAATCCCTGGACGACCTGGGTGCCCTGGAGCGACGTGAAGGTCGCCGCGCCGATCACCTGGCCGCGCTCGTCAAAGACGGGCCCGCCGCTGTTGCCCTGGATGATGGCAGCGTCGGTCTGGATGACGCGCTGCCCGCCGACGTCCTGCTTGAAGCCCGAGACGCGTCCGACGGTGACGCTCGGCTCGAAGCGTGTAGCCTGGCTCAGCAGCTCGTGGGCCGCGACGACGCCGGGGAAACCGATCACGAAGAGCGTCTGGCCCAGGTTGAGATCGGTGCTCCTGGGAGCGAGCTTCACCACGGGCAGGTCCCGCGCCTCGATCTTGACGATGGCCACGTCCTTGCCGCGCTCGGAGATCACCTTGCCCATCGCGTCCTGCCGGCGGCTCACCTCGACGTAGGCGGGCGGGTCGTAATGGCGGACCTGGGCCGGGTACATCTTCCCGTTCGAGAGCGTCACCTGGAGGCGCTTCGTGATGGTCACGGCGTCGCGGTTGGCGGCGAGCGCGGCCAGGGCGGCGAGGCGCCGGGCTCGCTCGTCGGCGGCGAGGCCGTCGAGATCGGGGCCGCACGCCGCGGCCACCGCCTTGTCGATCAGCTCCGAGCGGAGGGCCGGATCGTCCTGCTCGACGAAGGGCTGGACAACGTGGCCGTTGGTCACGATCCAGCCGTCCGGATGGATGATGGAGCCGCTGCCGATCCAGGTCGCGGGGGCAGGGCGGGCGGCGACGCGCGTCCCGCTCCCACAGTCGACGTTGCCGCCGGCGGTGGCGTCGACACCGATCAGCACGACCGCGGGCTTGGCCCGGAACACCGCCGACTGGAGCTCCGCCTCCGTCGCCCCTCGTGCCGGTCCCGGAGCAGCCGCGGTGAGCAGGGTGGCGATCACGATCCAGCCTCGTCGTCTCCGTGTGCGCATGAGGCTCCCCCTTTGACGATGGTTGGCGCGGGTGCCGTCACGGTCCTCCGCGGGCGCCGCCGCAACACACTTGTAACCCATGAACGCCGCCACGGACCCCCGTGCTCGAGATTTCACCTTCCGTTGACAAGGCCCGCTACCTGGCCGAGCGCTCGAATCTCGACCGGGGCGGGGGATCGTGCTTTCCTATACGCGAGCCAGGATGACCAGCGAGGAACGGCGGCTCCGGGAAGCGGAAGCGCGCACCGCCCACTGGCGGCGATGGGGGCCGTACCTGTCCGAGCGCCAGTGGTCCACGGTGCGTGAGGACTACAGCCGCGGCGGCGCGGCCTGGGACGACTTCCCCCACGACCACGCGCGGTCCCGCGCGTACCGGTGGGGCGAGGACGGCCTGCTCGGGATCTCGGACAACCACCAGCGACTCTGCTTCGCCCTCGCCCTCTGGAACGGCCGCGATGGGATCCTCAAGGAGCGCCTGTTCGGTCTCACCGGCAAGGAAGGCAACCACGGCGAGGACGTGAAGGAGTGCTACTTCTACCTCGACTCCACGCCCACGCACTCGTACATGAAGGGCCTCTACAAGTATCCGCAGGCCGCCTTCCCGTACGAGGCGCTGCTCGAGGAAAACGGCCGGCGGTCCCGCCGGGCGCCGGAGTTCGAGCTCCTCGACACCGGCGTCTTCGACGACGACCGCTACTGGGACGTCACCGTCGAGTACGCGAAGGCGGGAGTCGACGACCTCCTGATCCGCGTGAGCGCGACCAATCGCGGCCCGGACCCGGCCACCCTCGACCTGATCCCGACCCTCTGGTTCCGGAACACGTGGGCCTGGGACCACGGGGCGAAGCGGCCGCTGCTCCGCGCGGGAGCCGGCGGGCGCGACGCCGTCGTCGAGGCCGAGCACGAGACGCTCGGCCGGCGCTGGCTCCATGCCGAGGGCGAGCCCGAGCTCCTGTTCACCGACAACGACACCAATGCGATCCGCCTCTGGGGCGTGCCGTCGCCGACCCCGTACGTGAAGGACGGCATCAACGACCACGTGGTCTCCGGGCGCACGGACGCGGTCAACCCGGAGCGGACCGGCACCAAGGTGGGCGCGCGCTATCGGCGCGAGGCGGCGCCGGGCCAGACGATCACGGTGCGGCTCCGCCTCACCGACCGGGCCGAGCCGCGGCCGTTCGGGCGCGGGTTCGACACGCTCATGGAGCGGCGCATCCGCGAGGCCGACGACGTTCTACGCCACCGTGATCCCGGCGAGCCTGTCCGCCGACGGCCGGAACGTGATGCGCCAGGCCTTCGCCGGGCTCCTCTGGTCCAAGCAGTTCTACCATTACGACGTCCGGCGCTGGCTCACCGGGGATCCCACCGGCCCGCGGCCCCCCGCCGAGCGGTGGCGCGGCCGGAACCGCGAGTGGCAGCACCTCTACAACGAAGACGTCATCTCGATGCCGGACAAGTGGGAGTACCCGTGGTACGCGGCGTGGGACCTCGCGTTCCACATGATCCCCATCGCGCTCGTCGACCCCGATTTCGCGAAGAGCCAGCTCCTGCTGTTCCTCCGCGAGTGGTACATGCACCCGAACGGGCAGATCCCCGCCTACGAGTGGGCGCTCGGCGACGTGAACCCGCCCGTCCACGCCTGGGCCGCGTGGCGCGTGTACAAGATCGACAAGCGCCTGCGCGGCGTCGCCGACCGCGAGTTCCTCGAGAAGGTCTTCCACAAGCTGCTGCTGAACTTCACGTGGTGGGTGAACCGGAAGGACGCCGAGGGCAACAACGTGTTCCAGGGCGGCTTCCTCGGCCTCGACAACATCGGCGTCTTCGACCGGTCCGCGCCGCTGCCCACGGGCGGGCACATGGAGCAGTCGGACGGCACCTCGTGGATGGGCATGTACTGCCTCAACATGCTGGCCATCGCGCTCGAGCTGGCGGTGGAGGATCGCGCCTACGAGGACGTGGCGTCGAAGTTCTTCGAGCACTTCGTGTACATCGCGCACGCCATGGACGACCTCGGCGGCGAGGGGCTCTCCCTCTGGAACGAGGCGGACGGCTTCTACTACGACGTGCTCCACACCGAAGGCGAGCGGCCGCTGCCCCTCAAGGTGCGGTCGATGGTCGGGCTGATCCCGCTGTTCGCGGTGGAGACCCTCGAGCCCGAGATCCTCGACCGGCTGCCCGGATTCAAGCGCCGCATGCAGTGGTTCGTGGACAACCGGCCCGACCTCGTCGACCACGTCGTCGAGGTGCAGCGGATGGACGGCTCGATCCGGCGCCTCCTCTCGGTGGTGACCCAGGCCCAGCTCCCGCGGGTGCTCCGCTACATGCTCGACGAGCAGGAGTTCCTCTCGCCGTACGGCATCCGGGCGCTGTCGCGCTACCACCGCGAGCATCCCTACCTCGTGCACGTGATGGGGATGGAGCATCGCGTGGACTACGAGCCCGCCGAGTCGGCCTCGGACCTCTTCGGCGGCAACTCGAACTGGCGCGGGCCGATCTGGTTCCCGGTGAACTACCTGCTGATCGAGTCGCTGCAGCGGTTCCACCACTTCTTCGGCGACGGCCTCACCGTGGCCTGCCCGACAGGGTCCGGGAACCGCCTGAACCTCTGGGAGGTGGCGGCCGACCTCTCGCGGCGCCTGACGAGCATCTTCCGCGCCGACACCGACTCGGGGCGGCGGCCCGTGTTCGGCGACCGGGCACGCCTGCAGACCGATCCCCACTGGAGGGACCTGGTCCTCTTCTACGAATACTTCCACGGCGAGACCGGCGCCGGGCTCGGGGCGAGCCATCAGACGGGCTGGACCGGGCTGGTCGCCAAGCTGCTGCAGCAGAGCGGCGAGTAAGCACTCACACGGCCCCGGCTCGAGCGAGAGCGGCGGCGAGGAGACGACGCGATGCAGATCGGCATGGTGGGCCTCGGGCGGATGGGCGGGAACATGGCGCGCCGTCTGCTGAAGGGCGGCCACGAGGTGGTCGGCTACGCGCCGGACGCCGCCGCGGTGAAGCAGATCGTGGCCGACGGCGGGGCGGGCACGCAGAGCCTGGACGACCTGGTGGCGGCGCTGCGCGCGCCGCGCGTGGCCTGGGCGATGGTGCCGGCGGGCGCGGCGACGGAGCAGGTCGTGCTGGACCTTGCCTCGCGGCTCTCGCCCGGCGACACGATCATCGACGGCGGCAACTCGTTCTACAAGGACGACGTGCGGCGCGCCGGCCTCCTGCGGGATCGGCGCATCCACTACGTGGACGTCGGCACGAGCGGCGGGGTCTGGGGCCTCGAGCGCGGCTACTGCCTCATGATCGGCGGCGAGACGGACGTGGTCCGGCGCCTCGACCCCATCTTCCGCACGCTGGCGCCCGGGATGGGCGACATTCCCCGCACGCCGGGGCGCGAGAAGGTCCCGGGCACCGCCGAGCACGGGTACCTGCACTGCGGCCCCTCGGGGGCCGGGCACTTCGTGAAGATGATCCACAACGGGATCGAGTACGGGCTGATGCAGGCCTACGCCGAGGGGCTCGACATCTTCAAGAACGCGACGTCGAAGGACCTGCCCGCGGAGCTGCGCTACGACCTGGACATCGCGAGCATCACCGAGCTGTGGCGCCGGGGCAGCGTGGTGAGCTCCTGGCTCCTCGACCTGACCGCGCAGGCCCTGGTCGAGGACCCCGCCCTCGCCGGCTACACGGGCTTCGTCCAGGACTCGGGCGAGGGCCGCTGGACCGTCATGGCCGCCGTCGAGGAGGGCGTGCCCGCCGACGTGCTCTCCGCCGCGCTCTACGTGCGGTTCCGGTCGCGCCAGGAGCACACGTTCGCCGAGAAGGTGCTCTCCGCGATGCGCCACAAGTTCGGCGGGCACACGGAGCCGCCCGCGAAGGGCTGATTTCCGGGTTCGCGCGCCTAGTCTGCGGTGGTATCCACGGCAGTTCGGTCTGCGGTGGTTTCCACTGCATTTCCCTATACGCTCGCCTCGCCTTCGGCTCAGCTCGCAAGGCCGCCGGCTCGGCTCGCAAGGCGCCGCGCCAGCGCGCCGAGGCCGTCGTACGCCGCGTACTTGTACGCCTCGCCCAGCGTGGGGTAGTTGAAGACCGCGTTGATGAAGGCGTCGATGGCGCCGCCCGCCTGCATGACCATGAGGCCCACGTGCACCAGCTCGGCCGCGCTGTCGCCGATGATGTGCACGCCCAGCAGCGCGCGGTCGGAGGCCCGGAAGACCAGCTTCACCTGGCCGGCGAGGTCGCCCACGATCTGACCGCGCGCGTTCTGGCGGTAGAGGGCGCGCCCCACCTCGTGGTCGATGCCCTTGGCGCGGCAGGTCTCCTCGGTCTCGCCCGCCATGGCCACCTCCGGGATCGTGTACACGGCGAGCGGGAAGATCGCGGCCACGCGCGTCTTGTACTTCAGGTCGAACGCGTGGCACATGGCGACCCGCGCCTGCTCCATCGAGGTGGCGGCCAGGGCGGGGAAGCCGATGACGTCGCCGACCGCGTACACGTGCGGGAGCGCGGTCTGGTAGTGCTCGTTCACGGCGAGCTGGCCGCGGTCGTCGGTGGCGAGGCCGGCGGCGGCGAGGCCCAGGCCCGCGGTGTTGGCGAGGCGGCCCGCGGCCACCAGGACGGCGTCCACCTCGATCGCGCCGCCGGCTCGGAGCTCCATCGTGATGCCGTCGGGGCCGGGCACGAAGCGGGTGATCGCCTCGCCGATCCGGAGGTCCACGCCCAGGAGCCCGAGCTGCACGCGCAGGCGGTCCGAGGTCTCCGCGTCGAGGAAGGGCAGCAGGCGCGGGCGGCCGTCGATCATCACCACCCGGATCCCCAGCGCCGCGAACATCGACGCGTACTCGCAGCCGATCACGCCCGCGCCGACCACGCCCAGGGTCCGCGGCAGGGTCGTCATGCCGAGGATGCTGTCGCTGTCGTAGACGCGCGGGTCGCCGGCGGGCAGGTCGCGGCCGGGATTCGGCACCGACCCCGTGGCGACCAGGATGACGTCGCCCGCGATGGTCCGCGCGGCGCCGCCGTGGGGCGGCGTGACCGCGATGGTGTGGGGGTCGGCGAAGGCGGCGGTCCCGCGGATCAGCTCGATCCGGTGGCGCTCGATGTTGGCGTGGACGACCTCGCGGAGCGACCGCACCACTTCCTGCTCCCGGTGGAGGAAGTCGCGGACCGTGAAGTCCTGGAGCGGCGGCATGTCCACGCCGTAGAGGCCGCGCTGGGCGAGCCCCGAGAAGTACAGCGCGGTCTCGCGCAGCGTCTTCGACGGGATGGTGCCGGTGTTGACGCCCGCGCCGCCCACGTGGGACGCGGCCTCGACGAGGGCCACGCGCTTGCCGAAGTAGGCGGCCTGGGCGGCGCCCTTCTCGCCCGCCGGGCCGGAGCCGATGACGACCAGGTCGTAGCGGTCCAGCGCGTCAGTCCTGACGCCGCCTGAGCATCTGCTGGAGGCTCTGGCGGGTGAGGCCGAGCCGCTCCGCCGCCCGCGTCTTGGACCCGCACTCGCGGAGCGCGTCCTCGATCATCTGGCGCTTGAGCTGCTCGATGGCGTCCCCGAGGGTGAGGCGCGCCTCGGCCGGGGCGTCGGGCAGCTGGCGGATGCGATCGGACAGGTGCTCGAGGCCGATGGGCTGGCCGGTGTCGGCGAGGGCGACCGCCCGCTCGATCTCGTTCTCCAGCTCGCGCACGTTGCCGGGGAAGGGGTAGGCGCGGAGCGCGCGCAGCGCCTCCGCCGCGATGGACGGGACGGCTCGCCGCGCCCGCTCCCGGTAGATCCTCAGGAAGTGCTCGGCCAGGATCGGGACGTCCTCGCTGCGCTCGCGGAGCGCGGGCAGGCGGATCGGGAACACGTTCAGCCGGTAGTAGAGGTCCCGCCGGAACCGCCCGGCCGCCACCTCGGCCTCCAGGTCCGCGTTCGTCGCGGCGAGCACGCGGACGTCGACCTTGCGCGCCGTCTGGGTCCCGAGGCGGCGGATCTCGCCGTCCTGGAGGACGCGGAGGAGCCGGAGCTGCATGGCCGGGGAGGTGTCGCCGATCTCGTCCAGGAAGACCGTGCCGCCGTCCGCCTCCTCGAAGAGGCCCTTCCGGTCGCCGGTGGCGCCGGTGAAGGCGCCGCGCGCATGGCCGAACAGCTCCGACTCGAGGAGCGACTCGGGGAGCGCGCCGCAGTTCTGGGCCACGAAGCGGGCGTTCCGGCGGGGGCCGTTGTCGTGGATGAGGCGGGCGAAGAGCTCCTTGCCCGTGCCGGTCTCGCCGAGGAGCAGCACCGTCGTGTCGGCGTCGAGGATCTTGCGCGCGAGCGCCACGGCCGGCCGCAGGCCCGTGCCCGCGCCGACCAGGCCCTCGAAGGACAGCGGGCGCTCGCGCGTGGCCGCCGCCTCGCGGCGGAGCGTGTTCAGGGCCAGCTCCAGCTCGTCGCGCAGCCGCGCGTTGTCCGCGGCGAGGGCGTAGCGCTCGGCGGCCCGCCGCACCACCAGGCGCAGCTCCGTCGGGATCCCACGGCTTGGGGATGAAGTGGTAGATGCGCCCGGTGTTGATCGCGTCCATCAGGCTGTCGACGTCGGTGTACGCGGTGAGGACGATGCGCACGGCGTCGGGGCAGATGTCCTGGCTCCGGCGCAGCAGCTCGACCCCGGTCATGCCCGGCATGCGGTAGTCGGTGACGATGACCGCGACGTCGGCGCCGGGCAGGAGCTCCAGCGCCTGCGCGCCGCTGCCCGCGCGCAAGACGCGGAACTCCGCGGCGAGGATGGCCTCGAGCGCGTCGAGCACGCGCGGCTCGTCGTCGACGACGAGGATGGTTGTCGGCTGGCTCCACTGGTGTCCTCACCCCGGTCCGTCCGGGCCCAGCGAGGGGCCGTCGGTCGGGCGGGCAGCGCGAGGCGGGGAGCTACCCGGGCGGCGGCGGCGGCGTCCCGCGGCCCGAGGATCTCGTAGAGCGTCTCGCGCTCCTTCAGCCCCTTGAGCCTCGGGGAGCCCAGCTCGCGGTAGCGGACGAGATCCGAACCTCGCGGAACGTGCCCTCGGCGGCGATTATATGCGCGTCGAACAGGCGTGTCATGCGCTGGATGCGCGCCGCCGCGATCATGGGCCGGCCCACCACGACCAGCTCGCGCCGCTCCGCCGAGCCGATGGTGCCGGCCAGCACCGGGCCGGAGGCGATGCCCACGCCGATGTCGAAGCGGGGCACGCCTTCGCCGGCCCAGCGGCGGGCCAGGCGCGCGCACCGCCGCCACCATGTCGATCGCCGCGCGCACCGCCCGCGCGGGCGCGTCGGCGGCCGCCTCCGCGAGCCCGAAGAGGACCACGATCTCGTCGCCGATGAGCTGCTCGACCGTCCCTGGTGGCGGAAGATCACCTCGATCATCTCGGTGAGGTAGCGGTCGAGGAGCCGGATGACGATCGGGCCCGGGCGTGGTCTCGATCAGCCGCGTGTAGCCGCGGATGTCCGCGAAGAGGACGGTGGCCTCCCGCCAGTCGCCGGGCTGGTCGAGGAGCGCCGGGTTGCCGAGGGCCATGTCGGCGAGACGCGGCGAGACGTAGCGCTGGAGCTGGGCCCGCACCGCCGCCTCGCGCACGGCGCGGTCCTGCGTGGCGCGAAGGTCGGCCAGCGTGGCCTCGAGGTCGCGCGTTCTTCGTCGCGAGGTCGCGCAGGAGCTGGCCGCGCTCGACGGCGAGGCGATAGCGCTCCACGCCGCGCCGCACGGTGTGGGTGAGCTCGGTGGGGTCCCACGGCTTCAGGATGAAGTGGTAGATGTTGGCGGCGTTGATGGACGTCCATCAGGGCGTCGGCGTCGGTGAAGGCGGTCAGGAGCACCCGCACCGTCTCCGGCGCCACGTCCCGGCAGCGCGCGAGCAGCTCCGTGCCCGCCATCCCGGGCATCCGCTGGTCGCTCACGACGAGGGCGACCTCCTCGCGCTCGAGCAGGTCCAGCGCGGCGTCCGGCCGCTCGGCCCGGAGCACGCGGTAGTCCATGGCCAGCAGGGCCTCCAGGGAGTCGAGGACGCGGACCTCGTCGTCGACCAGCAGGACGGTGGCCTCCGCCGTCACGCCGCCACCTTCCGCGCGATGGGCAGGCGGACGGTGAAGCAGGCGCCGCCGTCCCGGCCGGTTCTCGGCCTGGATCTCCCCGCCGTGCTTCTTGAGGATCTCGTAGCTGATGCTGAGGCCGAGCCCGGTGCCCTCGCCGACGGGCTTGGTGGTGAAGAACGGGTCGAAGATGCGGCCGATCACGTCGGGAGCGATCCCCGCGCCGGTGTCCGCGATGCGCACGACGGCCATGCCGTCGTCCACCCGCGGTCTCGATGGAGATGGTCCCGGGGCCGACGATGGCCTGGGCGGCGTTCGCGAGCAGGTTCAGGAAGACCTGGTCGATCTGGGAGCGGACGCACTCGACGGGGGGCAGCTCGCCGAGCGTGCGCTCCACGGTGACGCGGTCCTTGAGCAGGTGGTTGAGCAGGGTGAGGCTCGACTCGATCTCCTCGTGCAGGTCCACCGACTGCCAGACGTCGTCCTGCGAGCGGGCGAACACGCGGAGGTCGCGGACGATCTTGCGGGCGCGCTCCGCGCCCTCCTTGATGCCCTGGGTCATCGAGTCCAGGTACTTGAGGACGTAGTCGACCTTGAGCGTGTCCCACTCGCTGGCGACGCGCGCGCGGTCGCGCTCCTCGAGGGCGGCGCCCCGGTACGTCTCGAGCATGGCCCGCAGGCGGCGGACGAAGTCCTCGAGCGTGCCGACGTTGGAGTAGACGAAGCCGATGGGGTTGTTCAGCTCGTGGGCGACGCCGGCGACGAGCTGGCCCACGGACGCCATCTTCTCCCGCTGGATGAGCTGCATCTGGGTGGCCTGCAGCTCCCGGTAGGCCGCCTGCAGGTCCTCGTGCGCCGTCCGGAGCTGCTCGGTGCGCACCCGCACCTTGTCCTCCAGCCCACGCGACAGCTCCTCGATGGTCTGGAAGCTCTGCGCCCGGTCCACCGCCAGCGCCACGTGGTTGGCGACGGCGGAGAGGAGCTCCACGTCGGCGCCGCCGACGCCACCGGGCTCGCTCGAGGTCACGTTGAGGACGCCGAAGACGACCTCCTTCACCCGGAGGGGCACCCCGACGACGGCGCGGACGCCGAACGACCGGGCGGTGGCCACGTTCACCGGCTCCGTCGTGGTCTCGATGTCGTCGATCACCAGCGGGAGCCCGGTGCGGGCCACGCGGGCCGCGGTCGCGTGCGCGTCGTCCAGCGGGAACTCCACGTTCTCGAACGGCGCGGCCGTGGCGATGCCGCCGGCCATCCGGTGGCCGCGGAGCCGCCGGCGGGCGTGGTCCACGAGGTACAGGTACGCGCCCTGGTAGCCCATGCGATGGACGAGGCGCTGGAGGGCCTGCTCGTAGATCTTCTCGGCGTCGAGGGTGGCGTTGACGGCGGCGGACAGCTCGCTGAGCAGGGAGAGCTGCTCGATGGTCGTCCCGAGGTCGCGAAACTTCTTCTCCAGCTCGTTGTTGGAGTAGAGGATCTCCTCGGACTGCAGGTGCAGCATCTCCCGCGAGTGCCGCCAGCGGGCGCGCTGCACGAGGCCGTACCCGATGGCGCCGCCGAAGAGCACGGGCAGCGTGGCGACCGCCGACCTCCGTGGCCCAGGCCAGGGGCTGGGTGGAGGCGAGGGCGGCGGAGAGCGCAACGGACGCCCCGGCCCCCGCCACGGTGGGTCCCCAGAACCGCCGGCCGAGCGGCGGATTCTTCCAGGCGACCTCGAGCACGCAGGCGTCGGCGCCCCGCGCGGCGCACTGCCGCTCCCGCACGGTCGCGCGCGGGAGGGCCCAGTTGGTGGGATACCGCTCCCACTTGACGGACTCCCAGACGCAGTACCAGCGCGGGATCGTGTACCCGGGCAGGGGAGTGCGCCGGACGGTGGCCCGATTGCGCCCGACCGAGCTCCTGGTGTGCGCAGAAGCGCTGCACCGTGCCGGCGATCGTGTCGTGGGACTTGAACAGCTCGCGCGGGTGCCCGAGCCCCATGGTGTAGGTGCCGAGGTAGTGCCGGTACTCGCGCGAGGGCTTCCAGTCCATCATGTCGTCGGTGTAGCGGCGCGCCCAGGCGTCCACGTCCGTGTCGCCCGTCAGCTCCATGGCCACCTGCACCAGCTCGTTGGCGAGGCCGAGCGGGATCCAGTTGTGGTCGGCCATCAGGTACTCGCGGGAGTGGCCGGCCGCGCGGCACAGCGGCGGCCACTCCCGCGGCCCCGATCTCCTTCTCCACGAAGGGGATCAGGCCCTTCGTGACGAGACAGTTGACCTCGCCCGGCATTCGCCTCTAATGACCCTCGCTAACCGCCACGGGCTCCTACAGTCCCACCGCTCGGCACTCGTCTGATGCGCCGAGGCTCACTACGAGGGCTTGTAGACGAACTTGGAGGTGATGTTCACCGGGTTGGCGAGGGTGTCCCGCACCGCCGACTTCCGGTCGATGGTCTCCTTGCACCGGCGCACCTTGTCCTCGGGCGCCGAGCTCTGGATCGTCACCGTGTAGTTGATGTCGGTGATGCCGTTGCGCGTCGTACTTGTCGTGCCCCATGAAGCCCCGCGCGTCCATGTGGGCCTCGAGGTCCAGCTCGATCGCGTCGACGGGCACGTCGAAGAGCGCGGCGTTGGTGGCCGTGGCGTTGGTGACGCAGCCGGCGAGGGCGGCGAGGACGACCTCGATCGGGAACGGCGCGTTGTCGTTGCCGCCGAGCTCGGGCGGCTCGTCCACCATGATCGTGAAGCGGCGCGCGGGGCCGGTCATGCGGTTGCCGCCCGCCTACCACTCGCTCAGCGTCACCTGGGTCATCGTGCCCCGGCACCACGTGGACTTGGCCTTGATGACCAGCTTCTCCAGGCCGGGGTTCTGCTTGATCGCGGCGTCGGTCGCCTTGAGCTTCTCGAGGTTCACGTCGTTGGTGCCGAGGGCCATGGGATGTCCTCCTTGGGCTCAGAGCAGGTTGGCGATCATGCGGGCGGCGCGCTCGGTCCCGCCGGCGGGCGCCTCCCGGTGCTGGACGGGCTTCCCCAGGTGGTCGAGGATGGCCGCGCCCAGCTCCTCCACGGTGGTCCGGTCGAAGTCCATCCGCACGCCGGCCCCGAGGCGGTCGAGGCGGCGCGCGACGTGGAAGTTCTGCTCGAAGTGGTTCCGCAGCGGAAAGTAGATGAACGGCGTGTGGACGGCGGCGAGCTCCATGGTGGTGGTGAGCCCGCCCTGCACGATGGCGAGGTCGGCGGCGGCGTGGTGCCGGAACAGGTTGGGCACGAACGGGCGCACGTCGATCTGCGGGCCCGCGGGCAGCTCGTCCGGGCGGAGGCGGGGGCCGGCGACCATGATCATCCGGGTGTCGGGCACCCGGTGGGCCACGAGGGAGAAGGCGTCGGCGCACTTCCGCAGCAGGCTCGCGCCCACCGCGGGTGCCCCCGACGGACACGAGGATGACGCGCTCGTCCGTCGGGGAAGCCGAGGTCGTGGCGCAGCGCGGCCTTGTCCCGGTAGTCGGCGGGGTCGAAGTGGTACGTGTAGCCGGAGAAGCCGAAGTGCGCGCGCGCCCACTCCCGCATGTTGGGCAGGTCGGGGCCGAAGGGGCGGTCCAGGACGTCCTCCTCGTCGCCCGACCATGATGGACAGGTCGCGGACGCCGGGATGCAGCCGCAGATGGTCGACGTTCTCCGCGTTCTTCTCCCACGCGCGCCGGAACTCCACCGAGCCGGGCTCGTCCCGCATGGGCAGCATGCCGATGAAGTCGGTCATGAACACGTAGGGCGCCCGCTTCAGCTCGGGGTTCTCGTGCAGGAAATAGTCGAGGTCCCAGCCCTCGTCGCCCACCCACAGGTCGTAGTCCTCGCGCTCCACCACGTCGGCGAACGTCATGAAGTTGGCGGCCATGACCTCGTCCATGTCCCAGAGGGCGTTGAACGCGTGCAGCTCGTGGTCGCCGGCCCACCCCTCGACGTGCGCGCTCTCGTTGAGGAGGAGCCTCGTGGCGGGGTGCAGGCGCTCGCCCCACGCCTCCACCACGCGGTCGGCGGGGTTGGCGGCGAGGAAGTCCACGGTGGCGTCGGGATGGATCGTGCGGAGCGCGCGGGCGATGGCGAGGTCGCGCTGGATGTGGCCGAGGCCGATCGGGCTCGACAGCCACAGGATGCGGCGCTGCGTGGTGCGCCGGCGCGCCGGCACGGGCGGCTTCCGTTCGGTCGTCGCCGGGATGCGCGACGTGGGACACGGGCCGGTCCTGCACGAAGTCGCGGATGAGGTGGTTGACCTTGACGGCGTGGCGGCCATGGAGGATGTGGCCCGCCCCCTCGAAGGTGACGAGGCGCGCGCCCGGGATCGCCGCGACGAGCTTCTCGGCGTGGGAGTACGGCACGATCTTGTCGAGGGTGCCGTGGAGCGCGAGGGTCGGGACCCGCACCGAGGCGAGCAGGTCGTAGACGTTGGACCCGTCGATGGCCTTGAGCGACTCGATGAGCACGTCGGGCGTGGTCTCACGGGTCCAGGCGATGCAGTCCTCGATCCCCTTCAGCGAGTGGGGCTCGGGCAGGCACCGCGTGAACAGCCGCTGCTGCCAGGCCGCGAAATCGTCCCGGATCACCGGGGCGACCTTCTCGTCGAAGGGCTGGGGCACGGACTCGGCATACTGGCCGCTCAGCAGGATCGAGGTGCGACAGCCGGTCGGGATGCTCGACGGCGTACCGCAGGGCGAGCATCCCGGCGCAGGACAGGGCCACCAGGGCGAACGGGGGCCGCGCCACCTCATCGAGGATGGCAAGCCAGTCCTGGTATCGCGTCTCGAGGTCGTACCCCGCCGCCGGGCGGTCCGAGCGCCCGTTGCCGCGCATGTCCATCGTCGCCACGCGGAAGTAGCGCGAGAGGTAGGGAACCTGGTTCTTCCACTGGCGGCTGTACGTGACCGGCTGGCACTGGGGGAGCAGGAAGAGGTCCCGCGATCCGCTTCCCGTCACCTGGTAGAAGAGCCTGACCCCGTCCCGCGTCACGAACATGGCTGCCTCTCCCTCCTTGGCTCCAGGGCTTCGCCGGCGGGCGCCATGGCGTCCGACGCCCGCGGCGCGCGGCGGGCGCGCTCGTAGAGGACCAGCGCGGCGCCCCCGCGGACGGTGCGCGTCTTGTCGCCGGGGACGAGGTGGATGCGCGTGCTCGCCAGCGCGTCGGCCAGCGCGTACTGCCGCGTGCGGCGCAGGATCTCGTCCTCGAGGGGCAGCAGGGAGGAGACGACCCCGCCGGTGACGATGACGATCTCGGGGTTCAGGCCGTTCACGACGATGGCGAGGGTGGCGCCCAGCGCCTGGCACGCCCGGTCGGCCATCGCGCGCGCGAGGCCGTCGCCCGCGGCGGCGGCGTCGAAGATGGTCCGGGCGGTGATCGCGTCCACGCTTCCGGCGAGGGCCGGCATGGACGACGGCTCGACGGCGACGCGGCGGCGCGCCTGCTCGGCGAGGTACTCACCGGCGGCGTACATGGCGACGCAGCCGCGCCCACCGCACGGGCAGGCGGGCCCGTCGAGCTCCAGCGGGATGTGCCCGAACTCGCCCGCGTATCCGCGGTGGCCCCGGGCGAGCCGGCCGTCCATGATCAGCCCGGCGCCGATGCCGCGTGCCGATGGCGAGGACCACGCAGGAGGCGCTGCCGCGGGCGAGGCCGAAGCGCCACTCGCCGAGCGCGAGCGCGTTGGCGTCGTTGTCGACGAGCGTGGGCAGGCCGGTCTTCGCCTCGAGGCGCTCGGCGATGTTGCCGCGCAGGTCCACCACGTGCTCGCCGCGCCGAGGTCAGCAGGACCCCGCGGTCGGCGTCGACGAGCCCGGGCAAGCCGACGCCGACCGCCTCCACGTGCAGGCCGCGCTCGGCCGCCTGCATGCGCAGCGTCGCCACGATCCCGAGGAGGCCTTCCATGGCCGCGCGCGAGCCGAGCCTCGTGGGCACCTGGACGGTCGACAGGATGGCGCCATCGGCCGTGACCAGCCCGCCGGAGATGGTGGTGCAGCCCACGTCCACGCCGATCAGCACGCCTGGCATCGCGGTCATCTCGTTCGCTCCCGCCTTCCTCATGGCAACTTCGCGGGCCAGTGACGAGGGCCATCTTCCACGCGTGACTTGCGCGGTATGCCTGCAAGGTGGGCTTGCAGGGGCTGCGGGGACCCGCCGGGGCGCCGTGAGCGTTTCCGAGGCACTTGGCTCCGCAAGCCGACGATGCTCGACGCGCGACCCGCGGGCAAGGTGGCAGCTACGCCGGGGGCATCGCGGCCAGGTCCTGCAGAAGCCCGGCGGTGGTGCGAGCGCCCTGGAACAGGTGGTCGAGCTTCAGGTGCTCGTTCGGGCTGTGCTGGCGGTTGCCGGCGCTGGCGTAGGGGACCACGTAGGTGGGCAGCTTCAGGATGTCCGTGAACGCCCACAGCGGCACGCTGCCTCCGAGCGTGGGCATCACGACGGCCTTCTCGCCCCCGTGCGCCCGCTCGATGGCCTCGATCAGGTGACGCGCCAGCGGCGTGTCCACCGGGCTCTTGGCCGGGTCGTAGCCGCCCTTCTCGACGACCCGGATGGCCTTGCCGCGGAGGTCGTCGGGGAGCGGCGCGTCCGCCGACTCGATCACGTGGAAGCCCTGGGCCCGGATGTGGTCGATGACCCGCCGGTACACCGTCTCCATGCGCTGGTTCTTCACCAGGCGGATGTCGAGCGCCACCGTGGCGCGGTGGGGGATGATCGTGTTGCCTTCCTTGCCGATGAACCCGGACTGGAGCCCGCGGATGTTGAGCGTGGTGTGGAACATCATGCGCTCGAGGTAGTCGGCGGGCAGCGGCACGCCGAGCTCCCGGCCGAGCGCGCCGAGGTCCATCGGGATGTCGGCCATGAGCTTCCGCTCGGCCGCGGTCGGCATGACGACGTCCTCCTCCAGCCCCTCGATGAGCGGCACGCCGTCGGGGGTGGCCATCGAGGAGAGGAGGCCGTTCAGCTTCCAGGCCGGATTGGGCACGACGAAGTTGCCCGAGTGGAGGTCCCGCCGCGCGGCCTCCAGGACCATCTCGATCTTCATGTTGCCGCGGGCGCCCCCGGCCACCGTGGGGCGGCCGCTGTCGTGCTTGGGCCCGTCGGTGACGAGCACGAGATCCGCGGCGAGGATGTCGCGATGCTTCTCGGTGAACGGCCCGAAGAAGGGGCTGCCGATCTCCTCCTCGCCGTCGAAGATGAGCTTCACGTTCACCGCCGAGGCGATGCCCACGCGATCCATCAGGCGCAGCGCCTCCAGATGGCACCAGATCGGCCCCTTGTCGTCCGAGGCCCCGCGCGCGTAGAGGCGGTGGGCGGCGAGGTCGGCGGCGGGCACGGCCTCGAAGGGCTGGGCGGCCACGCCCGCCTCGGCGAGCCCACGTCGGAGCACGGGCTCGATCGGGGAGGGCTGGAGCCAGCCGGCGGGCGGGATCGGCTTGGTGTCGTAGTGGCAGTAGAAGAGGATGGTCCGGCGGGCGCCGGGAACGCGACGCTCGCCGAAGACGGCGGGGTTGCCGCCCGTCTCGAGCACGCGCGCCTCGAGGCCGCGCGCGCGCATGGCGGCGGCGAGCCACTCGCCGCCCACCCGGACCAGCGCGGGCTCCTGGCTCACCGTGTTCAGGCGCAGGAAGTCGATGAAGCTCCGGGTGATCTCGCCGTGCTCGGCGGCGAGCAGGCGGTCGAAGGCCGTCCAGTCGGTCATGGCGGTCTCACCTCTGCAGGACCCGGAGGCGCGGGTCGAGGGTGTCGCGCAGGCCGTCGCCGAGGAGGTTCAGGCTGAGGCCGGCGATGGTGAGGGTGACCCCGGGGAACAGGCTCACCCAGAAGGCTTCGCGGATCACGTTCTTGCCGCTGGCGATCACGTTCCCCCACGAGGGCACGTAGGGCGGCACGCCCACGCCGAGGAAGCCCAGGATGGCCTCGGCGAGCACGGCGTACGCGAAGATGAACGTGCCCTGCACGAGGAGCGGCGCCATGCAGTTGGGCAGGATGTGCCGGAGCGCGATGCCGGCGTCCCGGCGGCCGAGGGCGCGCGCGGCCTGCACGTAGTCCAGCTCGCGCAGGCTCAGCACGGTGCTGCGCACGAGGAGCGCGGTGCGCGGCGTGTACACGATGGACAGCGACAGGATGACGTTCCACACGCCGGGCCCCCGCGCGGCCATGAAGGCGATGGCGAGGAGGATGGCGGGAAACGCCATCAGGCCGTCGGTGAACCGCATGATGATCGTGTCCAGGCGCCGGTAGTAGCCCGCGGTGAGCCCGATGACCACCCCGCCCAGCGACGTGAGGAGCATGGTCACGCTGCCCACGAGCAGGGACACGCGGCTTCCGTGCACGACCAGGCTCCACACGTCGCGGCCGAACTCGTCCGTGCCCAGGAAGTTCCCCGCGCTGGGCGGCTTCAGCCGGTTCACGGGGTCGAGCCGGGCCGGGTTGTGGGTGGCGATGACGCCCGCGAAGCACGCGCCGAGCACCAGCAGCAGGAAGATGACGGCGCCGATCAGCACGTTCCGGTTCCGCGCGAGGCGGCGGAGCCACCGGAGGCGCGGCGCGGGCGCGGCCACGGCCGCCGGCTCAGCCATAGCGGATCCGCGGATCGATGAACGCGTAGAGCACGTCCACCAGGAGGTTGATCAGCACGTAGGCGGCGGCGGTGACGAGCACCACGCCCTGCACCACGGGGTAGTCGCGCCGGAGGATCGCCGAGATGACGAGGCGGCCCAGCCCGGGGATGTTGAACACGATCTCGGTGACCACGGCGCCGCCGATCAGGATGGCCATGGTGATGCCGATCACGGTGACCACCGGCACGAGCGCGTTCCGGAACGCGTGGACCGACACCACCACGCGCTGGGACACGCCCTTGGCGCGCGCCGTCCGGATGTAGTCCTGCTGGAGCACTTCCAGCATGCACGACCGCGCGATCCGGGCGATCAGCGCGGACTGGTTGAAGCCGAGCGACACCGCGGGCAGCACCATGTAGCGGAGCGCGCCCCACGGGTCGACCCACACGGACGTGTAGCCGCCCGCGGGAAGCCAGCCGAGCCGGACGGCGAAGAGGTAGATGAAGTTCAGGCTGAGCCAGAAGCCGGGAATGCAGACGCCGAGGAGCGCGCCCAGCATCAGCACCCGGTCCCAGAGCGAGCCCGGGTAGGCGCCGGCGATGAGCCCCGACGGCACCCCGATGGCCACGGCCACGAAGAGCGCCGAGAAGGTCAGGAGCGCGGTGGGCTCGACGCGCTCGAGGAGCGCCTGGGCCACCGGCCGGTCGAGGAAGTACGAGCGCCCGAGGTCCCCCTGCAGGATGCGCGTGTAGAACTTCCAGAGCTGCTCGTGGAGCGGCCGGTCCAGGCCGAGCTGTATGCGGGTGGCCTCGATCTGGGCGGGGGTGGCGTCGGGCCCGAGCATGGCGCTGGCCGGGTCGCCGGGGATGAGGTGGATGAGCAGGAACACGAGGGTGACGACCACGGCCATCACCGGGATCACCGAGAGGACGCGGCGGACGAGGTAGGACGTCACGGGAGGGAGCCGGGGGCCGCCCCGAGGGGAGCGGCCCCCGCGTCGCCGGGCGCGGGTGCGGCTACTTGTCCAGCCACACGCCCCAGAACCGCGGACGCTCGGTCTTGTCGTTGAAGCCCTTCACGTGCTTGCGCATGGCGCGGAGCCCGAAGAGGTCGCCGTAGCGGATCACCGGGACCTTCTCGTAGAACGTCTTCGTCATCTGCACCCAGAGGTCGTAGCGCTTCTTCGGGTCGGTCTCCCGGGCGAGCTGGGCGTTGAGCGTCATGAACTCCTCGTCCGACGTCCAGCCCGGCCAGTTGGGCCCCATGTAGATGTGGTGGGTGGGGTCGTAGAAGTTCCCCATGCCGGTGGTGAAGACGTTGTACTCCTTGGGCTGGACGCGGCGCTGCCCGAGGGTGGCCCAGTCCATGACCTGGAGGTCGATCTTGAAGCCGACCTCCTCGAGCTGCTGCTTGGAGACCAGGGCGAAGTCGTACATCCACTTGTATTCCTGCGTGGTCATGAACCGCACCGGCTCGCCCTTGTAGCCCGCCTCGCGCAGGAGCTGCCGCGCCTTGTCCTTGTTGCGCTCGTTCCACGGCAGCCCGGCGATCTTCGTGTGCCAGGTGGGCAGCTCCTGGAAGGCGAGGCTACTGTCCATGCGGAAGAACTCCGGCTTGCCGCCCGCCACCGTCTTCATGATCGGCTCGATGTCGATGGCGGCCTGCCAGGCCTGGCGGAGCTTCTGGTTCGTCATCAGGCCTTCCTTCTTGTTGAAGACCGCGACGAGCCAGTAGTACGGCTTCACGATGAGGGGCTGCACGCTGGGGTTGGCCTTCAGCCGGTCGTAGGCGTCGGCCACGAGGTCGTCGCTGAAGTCGAGGTCGCCGGACTCGATCTGGGCCGCCCGGCTCGCCGCGTCGGGGACAGGGATCCAGCGGAGCTCGTCCACGTACGCGGTCTTGCCCCCGCCGTAGCCGGACTGCGGCTCGCTCCGCGACTTGTACTCGTCGAAGCGGGTCATGCGGATGTACTGGTCCGGCTTCCACTCGGCGAGCTTGAAGGGGCCGGTGCCCACCCACTCGGTGATGCGCTGGTCGGGCGGGAACTTGTCGGCGATCTCCTTGGGGAAGATCGCGCCGAAGTTGTTGGGCACGGCGAGCGAGATCAGGACGATCGCCGATTTCTCCTTCAGCTTGAACTCCACCGTGTTCTTGTCCACGGCGCGGAAGTCGGCGACCTGCGCGAAGAGGGACTTGCCGTAGGTCGAGCGCTTCCCCCAGCGGGTGAGCGACGAGACCACGTCCGCCGAGGTCATCTCCTTGCCGTTGTGGAACTTGATGCCCTGGCGGAGCTTGATCGTGTACGTGAGCCCGTCGCGGGACACCGCGGGCAGGCCCTCGGCGAGCATGGGGACGGGCCGGTAGGACGCGTCGAGGCTGTACAGGCCCTCGAACACGTGGTTGGTCAGCACCTCGGTGATGGTCTGCGTCCCCCAGTGCGGATCCAGGGACGGCGGCTCGCCGAGGTTGCCGATCTTGAAGATGCCGCCCTTCTTCTGGGCGGCCACCTCGGGCGTCGGACCGGCGAGGACGAGGGCGGAGAGGACGAGCAGGGTCGGGAACAGGACGCGGGTCAGCTTTGGCAGCGATCGCATCGCTCAGGCTCCTTTCGCCGCCCTCGGCGGCGCCCCATGGTCGCCGAACCCATCGGCCCCGTCAACCAGGGGGCGGGCATCACCATGGGGCGGGCACCCGGGCTTCGCCCGCCCGCCCCGGACGCGCGAGTTTCGCGGGGCGGTGAGCTTGCGTCCGGCCGGCGCGCGGCCCAGCGTTCAGCCGCGCGAAAGCTCGGGCGTCAGGGGCGGGCGTGGCGAAGCCCGGGTGCCCGCCCCATGGTAGAGTCGGCCGCGTTGCCAACCGACCCAAGGAGCGTGTCATGCACGTCGCTCACGAGCGTCTTCGACGACTGATCGGGGAGATCATCCAGCGCGGGGGCAGCGAGCCCGCGGAAGCGGACCTGGTGGCCGGCCACCTGGTGGACGCGAACCTGGCCGGGCACGACAGCCACGGCGTCCAGCTCGTGCCCGCCTACGTCCGGCACCTCCAGGACGGGCTCGTCGTGCCCAACAGCCCGGTGAAGGTGGCGAAGGACGACGGCGCGTTCCTGATGTTCGACGGCCAGCGCGGCTACGGGCGGCGCGTGGCCGGCGAGGCCATGGCCATGGGGATCGAGCGCTGCCGGCAGACCGGCGTGACCGTGCTGACCCTGGCCAACGCGCACCACATCGGTCGCGTGGGCGCGTACGGCGAGATGGCGAGCGCGGCCGGCCTCGTGTCCATGCACTTCGTCAACGTGGCCGATCACGCCGGCCTCGTGGCGCCGTTCCGTGGCACGGACTCGCGCTTCTCGACCAACCCGGTCTGCATCGCGATCCCCGGCACCGACAGCCAGGCCCCGCTCTTGCTGGACATGGCCACCAGCGGCGTCGCACTGGGCAAGGTCGTGGTGGCGAGGAACGCGGGCAAGCGCGTGCCCGAGGGGAACCTGATGGACGCGAGCGGCCGGCCCACCACGGACCCGGGCGTCATGTTCGAGGAGCCGCGCGGCTCCCTGCTCCCGTTCGGGGCCCACAAGGGGTACGGGCTCGCCGTGCTCGCGGAGCTGCTCGCCGGCGGACTGTCGGGGGGCGGCACCATCCAGCCGGGCAACCCCCGTCGCGGCGGCGTGGTGAACAACATGTTCGCGGTCGTCGTCGATCCCGCCCGGCTCGCCGGCGCCGACTGGCTGCGACGGGAGATCGACGGCTTCGTGAGCTACGTCAAGGCCTCGCCCCCCGTGGACCCCGCCGCGCCCGTGCTGGTGCCCGGAGACCCGGAGCGGGCCTCGCGAGACGCGCGCCGGCGCACCGGGATCCCGCTGGATCCGACGACCTGGGAAGGTGTCCTCGCCTCCGGAGAGACCCTCGGGCTCTCCCGGAAGGACGCCGAGACCATCGCCGCCCCTTCGGCCTAGCCTCAGGGGCGGCTTCAGCTCTCCCGGGCCGCGCCCTGGACGCCGCGCAGCTTGGGGTCCAGGAGGTCGCGGAGGCCGTCGCCGAAGAGGTTGAGCCCGAGGATGCTCAGCATGATCGCGGCGCCGGGGAACAGCGTGAGCCAGGCCGCCTGCTGGATGTAGAGCCGCCCCTCGGCGAGGACGTTGCCCCACGACGGGATCTGCGGGGGCACGCCGACGCCCAGGAAGGAGAGCGCGGCCTCGCCGAGCACGGCGGCGGCGAAGATGAACGTCCCCTGGACGATGACCGGCGACAGGCAGTTCGGCAGCACGTGCAGCATGAGGATGCGGTAATCGGGAATGCCGAGCGCCCGCGCCGCCTCGATGTAGGGCGTCTCGCGAATGACGAGGACCGAGCCCCGGACGATCCGGGCCACGCGCGGCACGTACACCACCCCGAGCGCGAAGATGACGTTGATCACGCTGGGCCCCAGCGCGGCCATCAGGGCGATGGCCAGGATGATGCCGGGGAAGGCCATGAGCCCGTCCATCACGCGCATGAGGACGTTGTCGAGCGCGGTGTAGAAGCCGCCGAGGAGCCCGAAGAAGAGCCCCCCGACGAACGAGAGCAGCACCACCGAGCTGCCCACCAGCATCGACAGGCGCGCGCCGTAGATGACGCGGCTCCAGGCGTCGCGGCCGACGTCGTCCGTGCCGAACCAGTGCGTGGCGCTGGGGGGCGACAGGCGAGACTTCACGTCGAGGAGCCAGGGGGTCCCAGCGCGAGATCGCGGGGGCGGCGAGGGCCACCAGCACGTTGAGGACCACGAGCACCACGCCGACCACCGCGGTCTTCCGCCGCAGGAAGACGCGCACGCCGAGCCACTTCGGCGACTCCGCGGGGGCCGCGATGAGCGCGCGGTCGGTGAGAGCGCCCACCGTGCCCGTGCTCATCGGTAGCGGATCCGCGGGTCCAGCGCGAGGTAGGCGAGGTCCACGGCGAGGTTCACCAGCGTGTAGGCGACGGCGATCAGCAGCACCACGCCCTGGATCACCGGGTAGTCGCGCCGGAGCACGGCGGAGATGATGAGCCGGCCGAGCCCGGGGATGTTGAACACCGTCTCGATCACGACCGCGCCCCCGACGAGGATGGCGAACGTGATGCCGATGACGGTGAGGGTGGGGATGATCGCGTTCTTGAGCGCGTGCTTGTAGACGACCACCCGCTCGGACAGTCCCTTGGAGCGCCCGGCCAGGATGTACTGCTCGCGCAGCACGTCCAGCATGCTCGATCGCGTGATGCGGGCGATGAGCGCCGACTGCACGAGCCCGAGCGACACCGCGGGCATGATCAGCGAGCGGAGGTTCGGCCAGAGCCCGGACTCGAGCGGGACGTAGCCCGCCACGGGCAGCCAGCCCAGCCAGACGCCGAACACCAGGATCATGATGAGGCCGAGGAGGAAGTTCGGGATCGACAGGCCGACGAGGGCCAGGCCCATGAACGTCTGGTCGAGGGCGGAGTTGTGGAAGCGCGCCGAGACGACCCCCGCGGGCACGCCGATGAGGACGGCGAGGAGGGTGGCCCAGCTCGTGAGGAGCAGCGTCGGCTCGAGGCGATCGAGGATCGCCTCGAGGACGGGCCGGCGCAGGAAGATCGACTGACCCAGGTCGCCGACGAGCAGGCGGCCGTACCACTTCACGAGCTGGACGGGCAGCGATTCGTCCAGCCCGAGCTGATGGCGGAGCTTGGCGACGTCGTCGGGCGCAGCGTAGGGGCCGGCGATGATGCTGGCGGGGTCGCCGGGGGCCAAGTGGATGAGCACGAACGCCACCGTGGCCACGACGATCATGACCGGGATCACCGCGATCACCCGGCGCAGGAGGTAGACGTGCACGGCTCAGCCTCTCGGGGCGTTCGTGAGGGGGCGGCGGACGGGCGCGTTCGTCGGATTCACCGTGGGCTCCGCCGGCGTGAGCATGACACCGCAGCGCGAGGATAGGGCACACGCCGGAGGCCCGCAAGCCGTCTGTGGCCGCCCGCCACGGCTTGGACAGGTCGCCGCGATCCCGAGCTGGTGGTGCTCGACAAGGACGGCCAGCCCGCTGGTGTCCGTTACCACGTCCTGCCCGCCATGCTGCTCAACGAGCTGCAACGGCCGCAGCGCACCGTCGAACAGCAGCAGCGCACCGTCGAAGCGCAGGCCTCGCGGCTGGCCGAGTACGACGAGCGCCTCCGCGACCAGACCCGACTCATCGACGAGCTGACGCCGCGGCTCTCCCGCTTGGAAGCGAAGGGCGCCGCGGCGGGACGCTGAGCGGCTTCCTGCTGGAGCCCGCGCGGGACGGCGGGGAGCCAGGCGAGCCAGGCGTTCATCGCCTGGCTTCTGCCGCCCCGCGGCGGCCTGGACTGGCCAGGGCCGAGGGATATCGCTCGAAGATCGCGGCCCCGGGGAACTACCTCGGGCTCATTTGTACGCGGCACAAACAACGCGCTTGCCGCGCCGATGCTGCTCGTAGGCGCCCGGGGGCGGCGCGATGAACTCGATCCGTGAGAATCCCGCCTGCTCGAGCATGAACCGCAGGGCGTTGGGTGATGGGCAGGTGGCCATCGGCGTCGCCCCGGTCGCCGGGTTGTGGTTGTGAAATTCCGCCGATTCGTCGATGAGAGCCAGAGCGCCGTGATAGGGGTACGCCCATTCCCGCGCGCCCCATTCCGTCTGCCCCTGGACCTCCTCGATGACTTGCGTCTCGATGATGCAGAGCTCGCTGGTGATGCGGCTGATGTTGCGGAGGCACACCATCGGACTCTCCAGGTGATACAACACGCCCAGGAAGAGGCACAACTCGTAGGGTCCGCTGCCGTCCACACGAAGGTCCTCGCAGTTGCACAGCTCGTAGGTCAGATTCCGCAGCCCCAGCACCTCGGCGACGAAGCGGGCCTTGGCCAGACTGGCCTCCCGCACATCCACGCCTCGGACTTCACGCAGGTCCTTGCGCGCCATCGCAATCGAATAAAAGCCCTCGTGACACCCGACGTCCAGGCACCGGATCTGGCGCAGGCGCGCGCCGAAATGCTCCTCGACGGCTCGATTGACCATGTCAAGGCGCGTCTGATGAATGGGCGCCACCTCTGGCGGCAGCGCTGAAACCGTGCGGCCATGGATTCCCAGATCGAACTCGTAGAACCAGGGGGCCAGGGCCGCGATGCGCGTCTGAATCTCCTGGCTGGTCATAGGGGTCAACGGAGCCCTCCATCCGTGAGCCCGGCCTCGGATGATGTACCATGCGTGGCCAGGCGTTCGTAGCACGGTCGCCGACATCCTACGCTTCCGCGAGAGGTCAGGTCATCCAGATCCTGGTCGCCTTCGAGCACCCGCCGCGATCGAGGAGGTGTCGATGAGGGTCTACGCGTTCGACCTGATGCCGTGGCCGCATCTCACGGAGCCGTCGTACTACCCGGACGCGAACGCTGGCTTCGACCCCGTCCTGGGCCGCCAGGTCTACGCCGAGCACCTCGACCAGATGGTGCTCTACGAGCGCCACGGCTTCGACGCCATCGGCATCAACGAGCACCACTCCAAGCCGTACGGCCTCATGCCGTCGCCGAACCTGATCGCGGCCGCGCTGACCCAGCGGACGAGCCGCATCAAGATCGCGCTCCTCGGCAACCTGCCCGCCCTGCACGCGCACCCCGTGCGGCTGGCCGAGGAGGTCGCGATGCTCGACGTCATGTCCGGCGGCCGCATCATCTCGGGCTTCGTGCGGGGCGTGCCCCAGGAGTACCTCGCGCTCGGCGGCTCGCTCGCCGAGTCGCGCGAGCGCCTGGACGAGGCGTGGGAGCTGATCGTGAAGGCGTGGACCACGCACGAGCCGTTCGAGTGGCGCGGCAAGCACTTCCAGTACGAGCGCGTGTCGATCTGGCCGCGGCCGCTCCAGCAGCCGCACCCGCCGATCGTGCTGCCTGCGGACAGCGAGGAGGGGCTCGAGCTGGCCGCCCGCCGGCGCGTGGGGACGGGCGTCGCGTATCGCTCGACGACGCGGGCACGGGCCGTCTTCGAGCGCTACCGCCAGCTCGCCGACCGGCACGGCTGGACGCCACGGGCCGAGGACTGCCACGTGCTCCGCCACGTCTACGTGGCCGAGACGAACGAGCGGGCGCGGGCCGAGGCGGAGCCGCACCTCGCGTACTTCTGGCAGAAGCTCCTGAGCTATCACCGGGGCTCCGCGAAGCTCCTGGGCCAGGCCCCGCCCGCGCCCCCGGCCTCCGTCCGCGTCACCGAGGACCTGCCGCTCTACGCGCTCGACTTCGACCTGACCCAGCAGCACGGCCTCACGTTCGTGGGCGACCCCGACCACGTCGCCCACGGGATCCGCGCGCACATGCAGGAGCTGGGCGCGGGCACCTTCATGGGTCTGTTCCAGTTCGGCAGCCTGCCCCACGACCTGGCCTGCCGCAACATCGAGCTCTTCGCCGAGCGCGTGCTCCCCCAGCTGCGTCTCGCCTGACCCGCCGGCGTTACCTCGCGAGCGGTCGCCGGGACCCGCGGGCGGGGCGGCGGCGGAGGGCCCTTGTGGCGTGACGCCTCGGCGCGGGCGCGGGCGGGGCGACGCGGGGCGCGGCCCCCCCATCCCCAGGGACGGGCCGCGCGCGCGGCTGCCGACCCGCGACGGCGCGCTCGCCCCGCCCGGCCTGCGAGCGTGCGCCACGGGCCCGCCGCTGCCGCCCCGCCCGCGGGGCCCGGCGGACCGGCGTACGTGCGCGCGCCGAGCCCATGATACCGGCGATGCCTGCGTCAGCGGGCGAGCCAGGTGTTCCAGAAGTAGAGCTCGGGGCCGGCGCGGAAGCCGCGCAGCTCCTTGCGGGTCACGTCCAGCGAGAAGTAGTCGCCGAACTTGATGCGGCCAACGTCCTCGTGGAAGATCGCCTGAACGCGCTCGATCAGCGCCTTGCGCTTCTTCGGGTCCGTCTCGCGCACCATCTCGGTGAGGAGCTTCTCCTTCTCCTCGTGGCACCACCAGCCGGGCCAGTTGCACTGGATGCTCGTGGCCAGCGCGGGGTCGGCGGTGAACGTGAAGCCGGTCGAGAACACGTCGAACAGCTCGGGCTTGTTGCGCCGCTGCACGAGGGTGGCCCAGTCCACCACCTGGAGATCGACCTTGAAGCCGACCTCCTCGAGCTGCTGCTTGGCCACCAGCGCGTTCTTGTACATCCACTCGTACTCGCGCGTGCTGATCCAGCGGACGGGCTCGCCCTTGTAGCCGGCTTCCTGGAGGAGCTTCTTCGCCTTGTCCTTGCCCTTCTGGTTGTACGCGCTCACCGCGGCCTGCGAGTGCCAGGCCGTCTGCTCGGGGTAGAAGAGGGCGCCGTCCAGGCGGTAGAACTCCTTGTTGCCGAAGCCCGCGGCCATGATCGGCTCCATGTCGAGCGCGGCCTGGAAGGCCTGGCGGAGCTTCTTCTGGGTCATCAGGCCCTGCTTGTGGTTGAGGACCGCGGTGGTCCAGCCGGACGGCTTCACCACCCGGGCGTCGAGGGCGGCGATCGTCTTGACGCGGTCGTACTGGTCCTGCTTGATCTGCTGGCCGAAGTGGTACTCGCCCGTCTCCACGCCGGCCAGGCGCACCGCCACGTCGGGCACGGGGATGAACAGGATCTCGTCGAGGTACGCCGTGCGCTTGCCGCCGTAGCCGTCGGGGGCGTCCGCGCGGGCCGCGTAGTCCTTGAAGCGGGCGAGCTTGATGTGGCGGTCGGGCTTGTGCTCGACGAAGCGGTACGGCCCGGTGCCGACGATGTCCTTGACCTGGCCCTCGCCCGCCGCGGCGATCGTCTCCTTGGGATAGATGGCGGCGCCGTTGTTGGGGCGGCCGAGCCCGTAGAGGAGCGAGCCCGAGGCCTCCTTCAGGTGGATCACCACGGTGTAGGCGTCCTTGGCCTCTACCGCCTCCACGTCCTTCCAGATGAGCTTGCCGGGGGTGGACATCTTGCCCCAGCGCTGGAGGGAGGGCACCACGTCGGCGGACGTCATCTCCTTGCCGGTGTGGAACTTGACGCCCTTGCGGAGCGCGATCGTGTAGCGCCGGCCGCCGTCCGTCACGGTGTGGCCCTCGGCGAGCATGGGGATCGGGTTGAAGTTCTTGTCGTAGGTGTAGAGCGTCTCGAGCACGTGCCACGTGATCTGCTGGGTGATGACCGCGGTCGTGGCGTGCAGGTCGAGCGAGGGCGGCTCGCCGATCATCGCGGCCTTGAGCACCCCGCCCATGCGGGGGGTGTCCTGCGCGGCCGCCTGCGGGGCGGCGGCGATCAGGACCAGGAACAGCGAGAGCCACGTGGTGGGCCGGCGGCTCCACCGGTAGATGATCGTCTCGAGCCGTGTCGTCTTCATGAGCGTCCCCCTCTTGGCGCGTCGTCGTGGCGCGGCGGGCCGACTCTACGGCATCGGCCGCCGCGCCGCCAGTCTCGATCCCGGGCCCCTTCGCGGCCGGCCGTCTACTTCTTGCCGAACACGCCGAGGAGGCCGGACAGGAACTCGCCCTTGCCGATGACCTGGTCCAGCTCGCCGGCGTCCAGCCAGAGGCCGTCGCACGACACGCACTTGTCGATCCGCACCTGCCGGAACGGCACCTCGACCAGCTCGGCCCCGTCGCGCGGGCAGCGCATGCGAGGAATCTGGGCGAGCTTCGCCCGCTCCTCCACGGCGAGCGCCGCGGCGCGCTCCTCGGCCTGCTTCTTCCGGCGCTCGAACTCCTGACGCGCGAAGTACTCGTCCTCGGATTCAGTGGGCTTCTGTGGGGCTCACTCGTGGCTCCTCCTCGCCTGGGGATTGGGGGCTAGGGATAGGGACAGCGCCGACCGCCCGGTCGTCACGAGACCCGGGCGCGGCGACCTTGCCAGAACGGCTCGCGCAGGACGCGCTTGAGCACCTTGCCCGAGCCGGTGTGCGGCAGCTCGTCCACGAAGGCGACGGAGCGGGGCACCTTGTAGCCGGCGAGCGCGCCGCGGGCGAAGGTCACCACGTCCTCCGCGGAGACGGTGTGGCCGGCGCGGGGGACCACCACGGCGTGCACGCTCTCGCCCCACTCCTCGCTCGGAACGCCGAAGACCGCGGCCTGCAGGATGGCGGGGTGCCGCGCCAGCGCGGCCTCGATCTCGGCCGGATACACGTTCATGCCGCCGGTGATGATCATGTCGCTCTTGCGGTCGCAGATGTGATGTCTTGAGGAGCGCGTGGATCGCGCGCACCACGCCGGGCGAGTTCTGGCCGCACCAGGCCACCTTGTCCCCCGGCCGCACGCCCAGCGCGAGGAGCGCGTTGGCGAGGCGGTTGGCCTGGCGGTTCAGCTCGGCGAAGGTCCACGTGGTGACGGCGCCGCCGGGGCGGTCGTCGATGACGGCGGGCTTGTCCGGAATCTGGGCGGCGTGCGCGATCACGGGCGAGGGCACGAACACACCTCCGTAACGGGTTCGCGAGCGTGAGGGCATCGGCATCGGATTTCGCTCGATGATACCTCCGGCGTCAACGCCATTCGCGGCGTGAGATCGGCGCCTTGACTTCGACGGCCGGTTCACGCACATGATGGCCCGGCCGTCACGTCGGGGGCGGGCGCCCCGGCCGGGCGGACGACAATCCAGGAGGGGGAGGGCGATGGGACTGCTCGACGGGAAGGTGGCCGTGGTCACGGGGGCGGGAAGCGGCATCGGGCGCGGCGTGGCGCTGGGCCTGGCCGCGGCGGGCGCCCAGGTCGTGGTGGGCGACTACGGGGTGAGCGTGGACGGCCGCGATCCGTCCAGCGAGCCCGCGAACAAGGTCGTCAAGGAGATCCAGGCCAAAGGCGGCCAGGCGGTGGCCGCGGCGGAGAACGTGGCGACGATGGCGGGGGGCCGCGCGATGGTCGACGCGGCCATCTCGACCTTCGGCGACCTCCACATCGTGGTGTGCTGCGCGGGCATCCTGCGCGAGCGGATGATCTTCAACATGACCGAGGAGGAGTGGGACGCGGTGGTCGCCGTCCACCTCAAGGGCCACTTCACGCTCATGCAGCCGGCCACGCGCCACATGCGGGAAAAGCGCGCCGGGAGCATCATCACGTTCACCTCGACGGCCGGGCTCGAGGGGAGCCCCGGTCAGCCGAACTACTCGGCGGCCAAGGAGGGCATCGTGGGGCTCACGCGCTCCACCGCGCTCGCCATGGCGAAGTACGGCGTGAGGTGCAACTGCATCTCGCCCACCGCCGACACCCGGATGACCCAGCGCCTGCCCGAGGACCGGAAGGGCGTGGCCACCGCCACCCCCGCCGAGGCGATCGCCCCCGTCGTGGCCTTCCTGGGCAGCGACCGCGCCGCCCACATCACGGGGCAGGTGATCGGCGTCCGGGGCAACGAGGTCTCGCTCTGGTCGCACCCGAAGGCCACACGTGCCGTGACCAGCCAGGAGCCGTGGACTCCGGAGGCCCTGGCCGACGTCTACGACGGCGCGCTCGGGCAGGACCGGCTGCGCCGGCTGGACGTCATGAACATCCAGTGGCCGCCAAAGTCATCGTGATCGGGGGGAGCGACCGCCGCTCCCCCCGATAGCCCCCCAACGATTCCCGCCGCGCGCAGCCGGCGCTTCCGGAAGGGCGCAGCAAGGCCCCGGCGGATCACGCCGGGGCCTTTGTTTTCAGTAGCCTACGGAGATCTACTTCAGCCTTGGGTCGAGGGCGTCGCGGAGGCCGTCGCCGAACAGGTTGAAGCCGAGGACGGTCACGAAGATGGCCAGCCCGGGGAACAGCGAGAGCCACGCATTGGCCTGGATGAAGGACACGTTGGCCTTGAGGTCCCACCCCCAGCTCGGCGTCGGGGGCTGCGTGCCGAGCCCGAGGAACGACAGCGTGGCCTCCACGATGATCGAGGTGGCGATGCCCAGGCGTGGTGGTCACGATGATCGGGGCCAGGCAGTTGGGCAGCACGTGGCGCAGCAGGATCACCGGGTCGCGCACGCCCACCGCGCGGGACGCCTCGATGTACTCCTTCTCCTTGATCGAGAGCACGCTGCCCCGCACCAGCCGCGCGTAGATCGGGATCCGCACGATGGCGATGGCGCCCACGACCTTGATCGTGCCGATCAGGCCCGCGGTCGGAGTGAAGATCACCATGAGGATGATGGCCAGCAGGTAGATCGGGAACGCGAGGATCAGGTCCATCACCCGCATGATGTACGAGTCGAGGCGCCCGCCGTAGTAGCCCGCGATCAAGCCGAACGGCACCCCCACGAACAGCGCGAGCAGCACCGACGACACCCCCACCGCCAGCGAGATGCGGGTCCCGTGGATGACCCGGCTCAGCATGTCCCGGCCGAGCTGGTCGGTGCCGAGCGGGTAGTCGAGGCTCGGGCGCTCGAAGGTGTGGGTTTGATCGCTGGTGATCGGGCTCTGAGGCGCGAGCACGTCGGCGAACAGGGCCACGAAGAGCAGCGCCATCACGATGACGAAGCCCACCACCGCGGTGACGCTCTTGCGTAGCCGGCGGACGGCCTGGGCGAACGGCGACTCCGCCCGCGCGGCGTTGCCGCGCACCACGACCGGCAGGGGCAGCTCGCTCTCGCTGATCGAGCCACCGCTGATCGGCCGCCGGATGATATCTCTCTCGTCGGGCTGGCTCATGGCGTGTCCTCAGGTATACCGGATCCGGGGGTCCAGGAACGTGTACGTGAGGTCCACGAAGAGGTTGATGACGACGAAGGCCAGCGCGGTGATGAGGGCGAAGCCCTGCACCTGCTGGTAGTCCCGCGCGATGATCGCGTCGATGCCGAAGGTGCCGAGCCCGGGCATCGCGAAGAGCGTCTCCACCACGATGGCCCCGCCGATGAGGAAGCCGACCTGGAGGCCCATCACGGTGACCGTCGGGATCAGGGCGTTCTTGAGCGCGTGCTTGAGCACCACCGGGGTCTCGCTGAGGCCCTTCGCGCGCGCCGTGGTCACGTACTCCGTTCGGATGACCTCGAGCATGCTGGCCCGCAGGAGCCGGGTCAGGATGGCCGCGCGGCCGACCCCGAGGGCGAGCGCGGGCATGAGGACGTGCTGCATGTTGCCCCAGAAGCTCACGCCGCAGACCATCATCGGGCACGTGCCGGGCAGGTACACCCACCCCGAGCTGGGCAGGACCCCGCCGAGGCCGATCGAAAACACGAGCAGCAGCAGGACGCCGATGAAGAACTCCGGGATGGACACGCCGATCATGGCGATCGAGGTGGCGGTGTAGTCGGCCCAGGTGTTCTGGCGCAGGGCCCCGACCAGGGCGGCGGGGATGGCGATGACCAGGGCCACCACCATCGACAGGACGATGAGCTCGAGGGTCACGGGCAGGCGCACGAGCACGTCGGAGAGGACGGGCCGCCCGCTGAGGATCGAGGCGCCCCAGTCGCCCTGGACCAGCTTGCCGAGCCAGATCCCGTACTGCACGATCAGGGGCTTGTCGAGCCCGTAGGTCTGGCGCGCCTTGATGGCGTCCTCCTCGGTGTACGCGTCACCGAGGAGGGCCACCACGGGATCGCCGGGGATCGAGCGCATCATCAAGAACACCACGAAGGTGATCATGAGGATCGTGGGGACGATCTGGACCAGCCGCTTGAGGAAGTAGATCCGCATGCGGTTACTTGTCCAGCCAGACCGTGTCCCAGTGCACCTCGAACTCCGCGTTGTACGTGTACCCCTTCACCCACGGCTGGGCCACCATGTAGAAGGGCGAGCCGGAGATCACGTTGTAGTACATCTTGTCGGCCATGTACTCCAGGAGCTCCTTCGCCAGCGCCTTGCGCTTGGCGTTGTCCGTCTCCCGCGCGTAGCGGGCGTAGTAATCGTCCACCTTCGTGTCGGTGTGCCGCGGATGGCTCCACGCCGAGGATTTCGTCGACACGTAGGCCGTGGAGAGGTAGCCGTTGCTGTCGATGGTCAGGAGCGACAGCAGGTCCTCCACGTACATGTCCCACGGCCCGTCCTGGAGCGTGGTGTTCATCCAGCTCACCTTGTCGACGAGCTTGACGTTCGCGGTGACGCCGATCCGCGCGTACTGCTCCTTGATCACGGTGGCGATCACGCCGAAGACGCTCTTCTCGGTGTTGGTCATCAGCTCCAGGGTGAGCGGCTTCGCGGGACCGTAGCCGGCCTCGGCGAGCAGCGCCTTGGCCTTGGCCTGGTCGTAGGGGCACATGGCGTTGACGTTCACGCTCTCGAGCGTGCCGGGCGGGGCCATCCCGACCCACGGCGTGGCCTGGCCCTTGAACGCGATCTTCACGATCTCCTGGCGGTCGATGCCGAAGCAGCCCAGCGCCTTGCGCACGCGCAGGTCGCCCAGGATCGGGTGCGGCACGCGATCCACCGACATGGGCTTGCCGTCCTTGGGCACGGTGACCTTCATCGCCGCGAGCATCGGCGTGGTCTCCTTGCCCGTCATGATCTGGGCCTTCGGGTTCTGAGACCGCATGGTGTCGACGTGCTCGGGCGAGAACGAGGCGATGAAGTCGACCTCGCCGGCCTTGAACGCGGCCATCTCGGTGACCGGGTCCTTGATCACGCGGATGATGACCTTGTCGACGTGCGGCTGGCCGGGCACGAAGTACTTGTCGAACCGCTCCATGAGGAGGTGGCTGCCCTTGACCCACTCCACGAGCCGGAACGGCCCGCACCCCACCACCGCGCCCGGCTTGCCCTGCTTGCGGTCCTCCACCGTGTACTTCTGGGTGGCCGCGGGCGAGTAGAGCACGAGGCCCGTGCGGTACGCGGCGAGCATGTGCAGGAAGAACGCGTAGGGATGCTTGAGCCGCACCTGCACGGTCTGCGGGTCGAGCACCTCGACGCTGTGGACGGGCTCGTAGAACGGCCGCATGCCGGACTTCGTCGCGGGGTCCATGAGCCGCTCGATGCTGAACTTCACCGCGGCGGCGTCCACGGGCGTGCCGTCGTGGAAGAGGGCGTTCTTCCGGAGCTTGAAGGTGTAGGTGAGGTGATCGGACGAGGCCTGGAAGGACTCGGCGGCGTCGGGGACGAACTTGCCGTCCGGGGTGATGTTGACGAGGCCGCAGCCCACGTTCATCGCCACCCACATCATTTCGTAGCCGGGCGCGGTGTGGAAGTCGAGGTTGGCGATCTCGTTGCCGTACGAGACGCGGAGCGTGCCGCCGCGCTTGGGCGTCTGCGCGTCGGCCAGGCTTCCGATCAGCAGTACGGACACGAAGAGTACGGCGGCGAGCAGGGTGGGTCGGCGAGTCATGGGCAAGACCTCCTGGCTGAATGTCGAGCGACGGTCAGGGTGCTGCGGGTGCGCCTTGTGCGCTGAGAACGGGCAACGGGAGGAGCTGCCACTGCCGGGGAAAGCGGCCATCAGTACCCCCGCGGTCCGCCGGGACGCGGACGCGACGCCGGGCCGTTGCGGGAGTGTGCCCTCGGCCCCGGTACCTTTGCAACTGATTTTTTCGCCGTCAGGTTCCGGGGACGGGGCTGACGCGCGGCGTTAACCGCGCCGGCCGGCCGGCTACCCGTACTGCTCGGGCGCGCCGGCCGGCAGGGCGGCGGGGTGCTACGATCGGCGGCATGTCTTCGCGGCTGCCCTCACGGGAGAGAGACCATGACGGACGGACACGCCGCCTTCGTCGGATCGGTCCCGGCCAACTACGACCGGTTCCTGGGCCCCCTGCTGTTCCACGCCTACGCCGACGACCTGGCGGGGCGCCTGCCCGTGGCCGACGGCATGCGCGTGCTGGAAGTGGCGTGCGGCACCGGCATCGTCTCCGAGCGCCTCGCGCGGCGTCTGGCCGGCCGGGGCACCCTGGTCGCCACCGACCTGAACGCGGCGATGATCGAGGAGGCGCGGGCGCGCCGAGGCGGCGCCGGCCATCGAGTGGCGCCCGGCCGACGGCGCCGCGCTGCCCTTCCCTGACGCGAGCTTCGACGCCGTCGTGTGCCAGTTCGGCCTGATGTTCTTCCCCGACAAGGCGGCGGGGGTCCGCGAGGCATGGCGCGTGCTCCGGCCGGGCGGCCGGTACCTGTTCAACGTGTGGGACGCGATGGAGCGGAACCCGGTGGTCGCGCTGACCCACGACGACGGCGGCGAGCTTCTTCCCCGCGGACCCGCCGAGCTTCTACACCGTCCCCTACAGTCTCCACGACGTGGCCGTGGTGCGCTCGCTCCTCGACGCGGCGGGCTTCGTCGACGTCGCTTGCACGCCGGTCGACGCGCGCGGAGAGAGCCCGTCGGCGGCCGACGCGGCGATCGGCCTGCTCGACGGCAACCCCATCGGGGCGGCCATCGTGCGAGCGCCGCGCGGATGCGCTCGGGGAGGTGAGGGCGGCGCTGGCGGCGCGCCTCGCCGAGCGTTTCGGGGACCGGCCGTTGCGCTCACCGCTCCGCGCCCTCGTCTGGACGGCCCGGCGCCCCTGACGGCTCCGGGTCGACGCGGACCCGGCTCCGCCTGCGCGCGGGGCTCAGACGGGGACGGTGATCTCCCGGACGTAGTCGCGACGGAGCGTGAGGCCCAGGCCGGGGCGCGTCGGAGCCAGCACGTGGCCGTCGACCAGCTCGAACCCCTCCTCCGTCAGCTCGTTCAGCAGCGGGTTCTCGCCCCGTGAGAACTCGACCAGGTTGGCGTTCGGCACCGCGATGCACAGATGCAGGCCGGCCGCGAACAGCACCGCGCCTCCCCAGAGATGGGGCGCGACGGTCAGCTCGTGGGCGGCGGCGAGGGCGGCGATCCGGAGCGTCTCGGTGAGGCCTCCCGCGATCGCCAGGTCCGGCTGGCAGATGTCGACGGCGCGCGCCTCGATGAGGTCACGGAAGGCGAAGCGGGTCTGCTCGCTCTCGCCGGCCGCGATGGGGATGTCGGTAGCCGCGCGCACCTCGGCCTGGCCGCGCACGTTCTCCGGGGACACGGGCTCCTCGATCCAGCCCAGGTCGTACGGCTCCACCTTGCGGGCGAAGCGCTGCGCGTCGCGGACGCTCCACGTGCCGTGGGCGTCCACCATGATCCCGATGTCGGGGCCCAGCGCCTCCCGCACCTCGCGCACGCGCGACGCGGAGTCGTCGACGTTCCGGTCCTGGAGGCCCACGCGCATCTTCACCGCCCGGTGTCCGCGCTCCACGTACTGCAGGAGCTGCTTGCCGATCTGGCCCACCGGCGCCCAGCCACCCGAGGCGTAGGCCGGCACGCGGTCACGCGACATGCCGCCGAGGAGGCGCCACACCGGCTGGCCGAGCGACTGCCCGAGGAGGTCCCACAGCGCGATGTCCACGCCGCTGATCGCGCTCATCGTGATCCCGCGGCGGCCCACGGTGGGGAAGGTGCGGCCCTCGCGGAGCGCGTAGTGGTGGCGCGTGCCCGCGTAGAGGGTCTCCCAGAGCCGCGTGATGTCGCGCGCGTCCTGACCGACGAGGGCGGGGGCCAGCTCCTCGCGGATCAGCGTGACCACGGCCGCGTAGTTGCCCAGGTTGCCGACGCCCACCTTGGCCTCGCCGAGCCCGACGAGCCCGGCGTCGGTCTCCACCTCGACCAGGCACGTGTTGAACGAGTCGTTCCGGCCGAAGTCGCTCACGTGCGCGCGGTCGGCGGGGATGCGGGCGCGGAGCCACGACGCGCGGACGGCGGTGATCTTCATGGCCAGCTTCCGCGGAGTCTAGCACGCGGGCGCGCGTGGGCGGGGCGGCGGGGAGGCACCAGGGGTCCCGGGGCCACGCCGCACGCGTGCGCTGCCCCGCTGTAGCTGGGCTCCATCCGGGCGCGCTTGGTCCGCTGACCGATGGAGGGGAAGGGCCCCGGCGACCCCTGGTGCCTCCCCACCGCCCACCGGCCACGCGGGGATGCGCGGCCACCGGGTGATAGCATCGGGGGCCGTGAGCGACGCCGCCGGACGGTCCGAGCATAGTCTCGTCGTGCTCCGGCACGACGTGGCCGCGGGCGAGATCGAGGTGCTGCTCGTGAATGGGTCTGGCGGGTTCACGCTGCCGTGCGTTGACTCCGAGGAGCGGCGGTCGGCGGACGTGCTCGAGCTGAATCGTGTCGCGCGGGCCGCGCTCGGTGTGGAGGTGTCGGTCCTGTCGTGCCTGGCCGACGAGCCGGGCACGGACGGGCGACCGCGACAGCAGGCCTACGCGCTCGACGTCCACGGCCCGTCGGGCGCGCCGCGCGGCGCCCGATGGGTCGCGTCGCGAACGCTCGGCGATCTGCCGATCGCAGAGTCACGGCATCGCGGCTGGATCGCCGCGGCGCTCGCGAGCCAGCGCGCAGACGCGGTGGCGAGAGCGGGGCGGGACTGGGTGGTGGCCGGCTGGCGCGACCGGGCGCTTGCGTGGGCGGAAGCCGCGCTCGCGCCTCACGGGATCGGCGGCGTGGTCGACGTCGAGCAGGTCCGCCTGTGGGAGTTCTCGAACCTGCTGCGGCTCCGGACGGCGGGCGGGAGCATGTTCTACCTCAAGGCCGTCTCCGAGGCGGGACGGCATGAGGTGTGGCTCACGGCGCGGCTCGCCGCCGAGGCCCCGGCGGAGATGCCCGAGGTCATTGCCGCGGACGCGGGACGGCGCTGGCTGCTCCTGCGCGCGACCGCGGGGCCCCAGCTCACCGAGGTGGCGGAGCCCGCGTCGTGGGTGGACGCCGCCGGCGCCATCGCGCGGATCCAGGTCGCGTGGGTGGGCCGGGGCGCCGAGCTCCGCGATCTCGGCTGTCCGGCCTACGGGCTTGCCTGGCTCGCCGCCCGGATCGCGCCGCTTCTCGCCGACACCGCGGCGCTCCAGCCCGTTCACGCCGAGCCTCTGACGGCCGGCGAGGTCGAGCGCCTTCGTGCCCTCGAGCCGGAGCTCCACGCCTTGTGCGCGGAGCTGGCCGCCCTCGGCGTGCCCGACTCGATCGAGCACGGCGATCTCTGGGGCGACAACGTGATCGTCGACTCCGGAGGCCCCGTCCTGATCGACTGGGAGGACGCGAGCCTGTCGCACCCGTTCCTGAGCCCGGCGATCCTGTCGCTCCACGCCCGGCTGGTCGGCCCGCCGCTCGACGGCCCGGACACGGCGCGGGCGATCCGCGACGCGTACCTCGCCCCGTGGCGTGAGAGCGGACCACTGGCCGCCTGGCCGGCGGCGCGCGTCGAGGCCGCGTTCGACCTCGCGCAGCGCCTGGCGCCGCTCTACTACGCGGCGCAGTTCCGGGAGGGCCTGGCCCGCATCGAGACGAGCTGGGAGGTCCGCGGCTTCGCGCCGTTCTTCCTCCGACGCCTGCTGTAGGCCCGCGTCATTCGCGAACGGAGGCGGACGTGAACTGCAGGGCGCGTCCGGTGAGCCCGGTCATGAATAGGCCGCTCGAGAGGCCCTGACCGGAGGCGCGGTCAGTCGACGATCACGACCCCGCGGGGCGGCGTGGTCCGGGCGCGCCGGCCCTGCCGGCGGTCCAGGATCACGCGGACGCCTGCGTCTTCGCCCCAGCGCGACAGCAGGTAGTCGAGGAGCCCAGCGCGCTCGCGCATCAGCACGAAGAGGTGCCCGAGCTGGCGGAGCGCGGCCACCGCGGCGTCCAGGGTGAGCCCCAGGTCCATCGCGCGGCCCAGCTCGACGGCGGTCACGAGGTGTCGCTGGCGCGCGAGGGCCTCCGACTCCGAGCCGGGCAGGCCGCCCAGCGCGAGGTGGCATTGCGCGGCGAGCGGGCGAAGCGCCGCGGACTCCGCGATGGCCAGGGCCTCCTGGAGCCGGTCGGCCGCGACCTCGAGATCCGCGGGATCCTGGCGCGCGGCCACCGTGCCGAGCAGGCGTAGCGCCTCGGCCTCGTTGCCGCGCTCGTGATGGAGCCGGGCCAGGTCGAGCGCGGTCTCACCGGCGCGGCGCGCGGCGTCGATGCGGCCCGCGGCGAGCAGGCCCTCGCCCTGCTGCGCGGTCCAGCGCGCGAGGTACGCGCGCACGCCGAGCCGCTCGGTCCGCGCCACGCCGTCGGCGAGCGGCGCGAGCGCCCGGTCGGCCCGCCCGCCGCGGGCCAGCGCGATCCCCACCAGCGACGACGGGACCGGCTGCCAGACCACGAGCTGCTTCTCGCGGCAGGCGGCGAGGCTCGCCTCGAGCCGCGGCAGCGCGCGATCGAGCCGGCCACGCACCAGCCAGACGAGGCCGGCCATGGTCGAGGCGATGGCCTGGCCGTACGGGTTCTTGCCCTCCTCGGCGATCCGGACGGCGGTGGCGGCCGCGGCCTCGGCGCGGTCGAACTCGCCGAGGTCGGCGAGCGTGAACGCGAGCCATGCCGCCGAGCCCACCCGGGACACGGCCACCTGCGGCGACGAGGCGCCGGGGGCGAGCGCGGAGAGCGCGTCCAGGTTCTCGGCCAGCACGCGCTCGGCCTCGGCGCAGCGCCCCTGGGCATGCAGGCTGTAGCCCATGTAGGCGCGGGCGAGCCCGACGAGGGCGGGGTCGCCCTGGGCCTGGCCGATCGTCACGCAGCGCGCGCTGTAGCCGATGGCCGTCTCGTGCTCGCCCTTCAGGTAGTGGTAGTTGGCCAGGTAGGTGTAGACACGCGCCAGCCGCGCCTCGTCGCCGATCCGCTTGGCCAGCGCCTCGGCTTCCTGCGAGGCCTCGAGCACCTCGGGCAGGCGCCCGAGCTGGAGCAGCGGCGGGCGCATGTCCAGGCGCACGTCGATGGCCTGCTCCTGGCTCGAGCGCTCCTCCGGCATCCGCCCGAGAGCGGCGAGGGCCTGGCGGAACCGCGCGACCGCCTCGCCGTTGGCGGCGCGCACGGCGGCGCGCGTTCCGGCCTGGCGCAGGTACAGCACGGCGCGGTCCCAGATCTCGCCCCCGAGCGCGTGCTCGCCGAGGACGTTGGGCCGCGCCACCGGGTGGTCGGGGCCGAGGCCCTCGAGCGCGCCGAGCACGCGGCCGTGGAGGGCGCGGCGGCGCGCGGCCGGCATGCTCGCGTAGGCCACCTCGTGCTTGAGCGCCTGGCGGAACGACAGCTCCACGCCCGGGAACGGTCCGGTCTCGTGCAGGAACTCCGCGGCGGTGAGCCGCGCCAGGCGATCGCGCAGCGTGTCCGGCGGCAGCGCGGTGACCGCCTCGAGGATCGGCACCGGCAGCTTGATGCCGATCACCGACGACAGCTCGAGAAGATCCTGCTCCTCCGGCGAGAGGCGGCCGAGGCGCGCCGCGAGCACCGCCTGCACGGTGGCCAGGCCCTGGATCTCCGTGAGGGGCGGCGCGCTGTCAGCGTCCGCCGGGGCGTCGAGGACGCCTCGGTCCCGCAGCGCCCCCACGCACTCCTCGATGAACAGCGGATGGCCGCCCGTGTGCTCGACCAGCACCGGGATGACGGGGGCCAGGCGCGCACTCTTCCCGAGCAGCGCCTCCAGCAGCTCGGTGGCCGCCTCCGCGGACAGCGAGTCGAGGCGGAGCGGGTTGTAGTAGGGCAGGCTCCCCCACGGCGGCGCGTACTCGGGCCGATGGCTCACGAGGAGCAGGATCGCCGAGCGCACGAGCCGCTCGACGAGGGCGTCCAGGCACGCCTGGCTCTCCGGGTCGAGCCAGTTGAGCCCCTCGCAGACGATGACGGCCGGCTCCGCGAGGCTGCCGTGGGCCAGCGCGTCGGCCACCGCTTCCACGGCGTGCTGGCGCCGGGTGGCGGGATCGAGCGTGGGCCACGCGGGGTCGGCCACGGGCACGTCGAGCACGGACTGGAGCGCGGGCAAGGCCTCGAGCATGGCCCCGCCCGCAGCAGCGGTCCACGCGGTCAGCGCGGCGGCGACGCGCTCGGCCGGCTCGTCCTCGCCGACCCCGAGGCGGGCGCGCAGCAGCTGCGCCACGGGCGCGTAGGACCGCAGCTCTCCGCCGGGCAGCGCGTCGCCGACGAGGATGCGCCAGCCCTGGTCCGCGGACCGGCGCGTCAGCTCGTTGAGCAGCCGGGACTTGCCCACGCCGGGCTCTCCCACGACCGCCACCACCTGTCCCTGGCCGGTGCGGGCGCGCTTGAGGGCGAGCCCCAGGAACTCGAGCTCGTCGTGGCGGTTCACGAACGGGGTGGGCATGTCAGAGCCCAGGCCGGGACGGAGCGGCTAGATGCGCGCGGTGCGGCCGGCCCAGTAAGGGTCCCGGAGCACACGCTTGACGAGCTTTCCCGCGCTGTCCCGCGGGAGCTCGTCGTGCAACGACACCTCGCGCGGCACCTTGTAGTCCGCGACGTGCTGGCGCGCGAAGGCCCGCAGATCGTCCGCGGTCGCGGCCTGGCCGGGGCGGAGCTGCACGGCGGCATGCACGCGCTCGCCCCAGTCGTCGTCGGGCACGCCGAACACCGCCACGTCCTCCACCGCGGGGTGGCGATGGAGCGCGTCCTCGATCTCCGCGGGATAGATGTTGACCCCGCCCGAGATGATCATGTCGCGCTTCCTGTCGCAGATGTAGTAGTAGCCCTCGGCGTCGACCCAGGCGACGTCGCCGACGGAGTGCCACTCGCCGCGCTGCGTCTGCCGGGTCGCGTCCGGGTTCTTCCAGTACCCGTCGAACATCCCGCCGAAGCGCCGCACGTGGAGCTCCCCCGGCTGCCCCACCGGCACCGGCGCGCCGTCGTCGTCGAGGAGCGCGATCTCCACGTTGGGCGCGACGGCGCCGCACGAGCCCGGCTTCCGCAGCACGTCCTCGGGACGGAGGATCGTGTTGATGCCGAGCTCGGTGGAGCCGTAGAACTCGTAGAAGCTGGGCCCGAAGTAGCGGATCGCCTCCTCCTTCACCCGCATCGGGCAGGGGGCGGCCGCCACCACGAGCGAGCGCATGGACGAGACGTTGTACCGGGCGCGCACCGCCGCGGGCAGGTCGAGGATGCGCTTGACCAGCGTCGGGGCCATGAACGTGCTCGTGCAGCGATGGCGGTGGATCAGGTCGAGGGCGTGCTCGGGATCGAACCGCTTCATGACCACGACGGTGCCGCCCAGGAGCCCCACGAACACCGCGAAGGAGCCGGGCGCGGAATGGTAGAGGGGCCCGGCGACCAGGTGGACGTGGTCGGGATGCATCATGCCGAGCGCGCGCATGAAGGCGAGCGAGACGTTCGGGTCGCTGGCGCTCCGGTAGGCGCCCTTGGGCCGCCCGGTGGTGCCGCCCGTGTAGATCATCGATCCTCCGAGCCCGAGCTCGGGATCGTCGGCGGGCGTGTCGGCGCTCCCGGAGGCGACGAGGTCGGCCAGGCTCCGGGCCCAGGGCCGCCGCTCCTCGCCCATGAGGACCCAGTGGCGCACCTTGGCCGCGCCGTCGCGCACCTGCTCGATCACGGGCAGGAAGGAGTCGCCGACGAACACGGTGCTCGCGTCCGCGTGGTCCAGGATGTACGCCACCTCGTCGGCAACGAGGCGGTGGTTCATGGGCACGGCGGCGGCGCCGGCCGCGCGCGCCGCCGCGGGCGCGAGCAGGCACTCGAGCGAGTTGTGGGCGTAGGTGACGGTGCGATCGCCCTTGCCGACGCCGAGGCCGATCAGGGCGTTGGCGAGGCGGTTCCGGCGCAGCAGGAGCTCCGCCCAGGTCCACCGGCGGTCGTCCTCCACGAGGGCGATCGCGTCGGGCTTCTGGGCGGCCTGGATCGCGATGTGGTCCACTCGTCAACCAACTAAGCTAGCCCAGGAAGTCCGCGACGGCGCGGGCGAACGCGTCGGGCTGCTCGTACGGCAGCATGTGGCCTGCCTCCGGCAGCGTCGTCACCCGCGCGCCCGGGATCAGCTCGGCCCAGCGCCGGGCGTAGGCGGGCACGATCAGCCGGTCCGACGCGCCCCAGACCACGAGGGTGGGGGCGGACAACCGGTAGAGACGCTTCGAGAGCCGGCGATTCGGGATCGGGAACAGGATCTTCCCCGCCATCGAGAGACGCCGCTGGTTGCCCAGATAGAAGTCCTTGAGCGCCTCCATGTCCGAGAGGTCGGCCCCGCCGGTGAGCAGGGCCTGACCGCGCGCCGGATCGTGGAAGAGCAGGTCCGCGAACTGGTAGGGCAGCAGCGCGAAGATGTCCGGGATCGGATGCTCGTCGAGCCAGAGGCCCGCCGCGGCGGCCAGGACCAGCTTGCCGGGATCGCGCGGAGCCAGGCACGCCATCTCGGCCGCGATCATGCCGCCCATCGAATGGCCCACCAGGTGCGGCCGCGAGAGCCCGAGGGCGTCGGCGAGGTCCCAGCCGTGGAGCGCGAAGTCCAGCATGTCCTCGAGCAGATCCTCGCCCGTGGACTCGCCGTAGCCCGGCCACTCGGGGGCGAACACGGCGTAGCGCCTGGCGAGCTCGTCGAGGAACGGGTTGTCGGCGAGGAGGCCGCCGGCGCCGTGCAGGAAGAGCAGCGGCGCTCCGCTGCCGCCCTCGAGCACGCGGCAGCGCGTGCCCTTGCGTGTCTCGACGAGGCGCGACTTCACCGCGGCCACTCCGCGGGCGGCTTCTCGGCGCCGGGCCTGGTCTCCTCCGGCCGCAGCCGATCGTCCATGGGGTGCATCCACCAGCGGTCGTCGTGCTTCCATTCCGGCCAGAGGTCGCGCAGGTGGGGCATGACCTTCTCGGCGAACAGCTTGGACGAGTGGCGGGTCTTCCAGTCCGGCATGTTGCCGTTGTGGAACAGGCAGAACAGATGGCCGATCCGGAGCCCGTGGATGCACTCCTCGAGCTGCTGGCGGACCGTCTCCGGGCTGCCCGCGATGATGAAGCGCTCGTCCACGAGCTGCTTCCACGTGAGGTTCTCGAGGATCTTCTGGCGCTCCATCCGGAGCTGCGACAGCGCCCCGTACTTGATCGTGGCCATCGTGCGGTAGCCGGGCGGGTCGGCGAAGCCCGGGAAAGACGTGCAGGCAGCGGTTGAAGAAGTAGAGGCAGTGCTCGGCGTAGAGGCGCTCGGCCTCGGCGTCGGTGTCGGCCACGCAGATGATCTGGGCGAAGGCGGCGCGATAGGGCGACTCGTCCTTGCCACGCGCGGCCACGCGCTCCCAGTACCCGTCCAGGAGCGACTTCCCGCGCAGGTAGCCGAAGAACGACAGGTACGAGTAGTTGTAGTCGTGGTCGAGGCAGAAGTCCCACGTCTCGATGGAGCCGCCGCCCGGGATGTAGATGGGCGGGTGTGGCTTCTGGATGGGCTTGGGCCAGCAGTTCACCCAGCGGAGCTGGTTGTACTTGCCGTCGAAGGCGAACGGCTCCTCGCGCGCCCACGCCTGCATGATCATGTCGTGGGCCTCGCGGTACTTGTCGCGGGTCAGGGCGGGGATCTGCCCGTAGCAGAAGTTGGTGTCCATCGGCGTGCCGACGGGGAAGCCGGCGATGAGGCGCCCGCCCGAGATGACGTCGAGCATGGCGAACTCCTCGGCCACGCGGATCGGCGGGTTGTAGCCGGCGATCGAGTTGCCGATCACGCAGAGGGCCGCGCGGGACGTCCGCCGCGCGAGGCCGGCGGCGATCAGGTTCGGCGACGGCATGAGCCCGTAGCCGTTCTGATGGTGCTCGTTGCAGCCGATCCCGTCGAACCCCAGGCTCTCGGCGTACTCGAGCTGGTCCATGTACGTGTGGTAGACGTGGTGGCCCTTCCGGGGGTCGTAGAGCGAGCTGGGGATGTCCACCCAGACCGATCGATGGGTCTCCCGGAAGTCGTCGGGCAGGTACGGCCACGGCATGAGGTTGAACCAGGTGAACTTCATGGGAGGACCTCCGCGCGTTGGAATTGCGCGGATTCTAGCACGCTGGCCCGCCGGGAACTTTTGCGCGGCCGGCCAGTTCGCCATGGTCCGATCCGACCCGGCCGTGTCGTTTCGACGCGCTCGGGCCGCCGTCCCGTCACGCGAAACCGCGTCCCGCACGGGAGAGTCGTCCTGTATTGCGCCGGTCGGACGCAGGGTTTTTCAGGCGCGACTCCGATGGCCGCGCCGCGGCCGCTGGTGGCACTGGCACCTTCATTGCTCACCGACCGGCGCCAGCCGTCGATCGAGGGGAGGCGCCATGACGCGAGGAGCGAGGAGGCGCGCAAGCGGTAGAGTCGGATCGTTGTGGCGGCGCTGGCCGCCGTGGTGTCTGTGACCGGAGGCTGCGCCACGAGCCGAGAGAGCTGGTGGGGCAAGGCCATCACGGTGAGCCCGGATCGGATCTTCCAGAACTGAGCCACGATCCGCGGCCCGGAGGGAACGAGGACATGCGTGGACTCGTCAGACCGATCGGCTTCTTTCTCGCCGTGCTGACGCTCGCCTTCTTCCTGGGCGGCTGCCCGAAGCGCCCGGTGGCCCCGGTGGCGCAGGCGCCGGTTCCGGTGGCCCCGCCGGCGCCCGCGCCGGCCCCCGGCGCGCCTCCGGCCGCGCGCGCGCCCGAGCCCACGCCGGCGCCCGCAGCACCGCCAGGGAGTTCGCCGCCGTCGCCGGGCTGCGCACCGTGCACTTCGGCTTCGACAAGTCCGTCATCCGTCCCGGCGACGCCCGGATCCTCGACGCCGGCGCGGACTGGCTCAAGAGCAATCCCCGTAGCATCGTGCTCGTCGAGGGCCACTGCGACGAGCGCGGGACCAGCGAGTACAACCTGGCTCTCGGCGATCGGCGGGCCCGTGCGGTGGTCGCCTACCTCGCCCGAAAGGGCATCGACGCGAGGCGGTTCACGACCATCTCCTACGGCGAGGCCCGCCCCGTCTGCACCGAGAAGGCCGAGTCCTGCTGGGCGAGGAACCGGCGGGCCGAGAGCCTGACCAAGGAGCGCTGAAGGAGAGTAGGCGCTACCGGACGCGGCCGCCGGTGCCGCGCAGCCGCGGGTCGAGCACGTCGCGGAGCGCGTCGCCCAGCATGTTGAAGCCGAACACGGCGAGCGAGATGGCGGCGCCCGGCCAGATCGCCATCCACGGGGCGGTGTAGAAGAAGGAGCGGCCCGACCCCGAGAGCATGGCCCCCCACGACGGATACGGCGGCGGCACGCCGAAGCCCAGGAAGGACAGCGCGGACTCGGCGAGGATCGCGCCGCCGAGGCCGATCGTGGCCAGGATGATGATCGTGGCCGCCACGTTGGGCAGGAGGTAGCGGATCATGATGCGCAGGTGGCCCGCGCCGACCGCGCGCGCCGCCTCGACGTACTGGTTCTGCGCCGCGGAGAGCGTGGCGCCCCGGATCACGCGCGAGGCGCCGGCCGCCCCGAGCACGCCCAGGGCGAGGATCACGTTCAGCAGGCCCGGGCCCAGCACGGCCATGATCGACAGGATGACCACGAGGAACGGGAAGGACTGCCACGCGTCCACGACGCGCTGGACGCAGATGTCGTACTTGCCCCCGAAGTACCCGCTGGTGATGCCGATGGCCGCGGCGAGGACGTTGGCGAGCAGCACCGCGCCGAAGCCCACCGTGACGGAGATGCGCGCGCCGTAGACCACGCGGCTGAACACGTCGCGCCCCAGGTTGTCGGTCCCCATCAGGTAGGTCATGCCCGGGGCCTTCATGCGCGCCCCGCGGATCGTCTCGTCGTAGGAGTACGGCGCGATCACGTTCGCGAAGAGCGCGGTCACGATCATCACGACGACCAGGAGCCCGCCGAACGCCCCGAGCGGCTTGCGCCGGCAGAAGAGCCAGGTCGTGCGGCTCAACCGCGCGAAGCGGCCGGAGGCGCGAGGAGGGGTGAGGCACGGGGCAGTGCAGGACGTCGACGTGATTGGCCATGCTTTTACGTAGCGGATCCTTGGGGTCGCAGGAGGGCGTAGCGTGGCGTCGACCAGGAGGTTCATGACGACCACGACGCAGACGATGAGGAGGTTGATCCCCTGGATCACGGGGTAGTCGCGCTGGTTGATCGCGTCGAAGAGGAAGCGGCCCATGCCGGGCAGGCCGAAGATCTGCTCGAAGATGACGGTGCCGCCGAGGATCTGGGCGATCTGCAGGCCGAGCACGGTGATGACCGGGATGACGGCGTTCTTGAGGCTGTGCTTGAGGACGACCACGCGCTCGCGCAGGCCCTTGGACCACGCCGTCCGGACGTAGTCCTGGCGGAGCACGTCCAGCAGCATGGCGCGGGTGAGGCGCATGAGGGCCGCGGCCGACGCCAGGGCGAGGATGGCGGCGGGCAGCAGGAACTGGGCGATGTGGGCCCACGGGTCCTTCGTGAACTCCGTGAACTGGATGGGCGGGCTCCACCCCCACCAGATGGCGGGGAGCAGGACGACGAGCGTGGCGATCCAGAAGCCGGGCACGGACAGGCCCATGATCGCCATGCTCCGCGCCGCGTAGTCGCCGATCGTGTCCTGGCGGATGGCCGCGATGACCCCGACGGGAATGGCCATCATGAGCGCGAAGATGAGCGCGAGCACGCCCAGCTCGAGGCTGATCGGCATGCGCCGGGCGAGCTCCTCCACGACCGGCCGCTTCGTCCAGAGCGACTCGCCGAGGTCCCCGCGCAGGATCCGCCCGACCCACTCGAAGTACTGCACGTAGATCGGCCGGTTCAGGCCGAGCTTCTCGCGCAGGTCCTCGAGGTCCTTGCCGTAGGCCTTCTCCTCCAGCATGAGCTGCACCACGTCGCCCGGGATGAGCCGCGGCAGCGAGAACACGATGAACGAGGCGATGATCAGCGACGGGATCGCCACGAGCAGCCGCCGGAGGACGTACTTCCGCATGCCGCGGGGCGGGCTCCGCTACTTGTCCAGCCAGGCCGTCATCAAGCGCCCGCCGTAATCGTGGCCGATGTTCGGTCCGAAGTTCTTGACGTGCGGCATCCATGCCGCGACGCAGCTGACCGACGGCCCGTAGGAGTAGTACACCTGCTGGGAGACCAGGCGCTGGATGTCGAACACGATCTCCCGCCGCTTCTTCTCGTCGAACGTGCGGCGCTGCAGCTTGATCATCTCGGTGAGCTTCGGGTCGTTGACGCCGGCGGAGTTCAGCGGCTCGCCGGGCAAGAGCGACGTGAAGTACGTGTCGGGGTCGGTGGTGCCGCCCCGGAGCGTGATGATCGCTTTCTCGAACTTCCCGAGGAGGCTCGACGACACGAACGCCCCGTACTCCTTCAGCTTCAGGTCGACCTCGATGCCCGCGCTCTTGAGGTTCTTGAGCGACACCTGCACGGCGTCCATCCAGTCCGGGCCGTAGCCCGGCGTGGTCTCGACGATCGTCTTGATGCCGTTCGGGTGCCCGGCCTCGGCGAGCAGCTTCCTGGCCGCCGCGGTGTCGGAGCTCGTAGAGCTTCCGGCCCTCGGCGGGGAGCTGGTCGATCGGGATCGACCACTCCTTGAGGGCGGCGGGGATGAGCGGGTTGGGCGCGCCCTGGCCGAGAGACCAGGCGTTGGTCTCCAGCATCTCCCGCCAGTTCTGGGCCATGGCCATCGCCCGCCGCACGCGGACGTCCTTGAACGGGTCCTGGTCGAGCTTGGCCGACGATGAAGCCGCCGAACACCACGATGTAGTCGCGGGTGCCCAGGCCCTTGACGCGCGCCTTCGCGATGTCGAGGTCGCTCCGGCGCACGACCATCCCGTACTCGGGGCCGAAGTCGTACTTGCCGGCGAGGAAGGCGGCGAACCCCGAGGCGGGGTCGGCGTCGAGCGTGACGTGAACGCCGTCGGCGTACGGCAGGCCCGGCACGAAGTAGTTCGGGTTCCGCACGAAGGAGATGCGCACGTTGGGCTCGTAGCGCTCGAGCATCCAGGGGCCCGTGCCCACCACGCTCTCGGGCTTGCGGAGGTCGCCGTGCTGGTCGACGGACTCCTTGGCCACGATCCACGTGGAGGTGGACGCCAGGCGCTCCACGAACCACGCGTTCGGCTCCTTCAGGGTGAACTTGACCGTGTGCTTGTCGACGGCCTCGACCTTGTCGACCATCTCGAGCACCGGGCGATTGGCGTTGCCCTTGATGTTGAGGAACCGGTCGTACGTGTAGCGGACGTCCTCGGCGGTGAGCTCGCGGCCGTTCACCGGCGGCTTCGGATGCCAGCGCACGCCCTTCCGGAGCTTGAACACGTAGACGGTGTCGCCCTGGCGCTCCCACGACTCGGCCAGGTCCCCCTCAACGGGCTGCGTGCCCGGCACCACCGCGGAGCCGCCCTTGACCTTCACGAGGCGGCTGTACGCGAACGACAGCGGGATCATGGTCGAGAACGCGATCGTCTGGTGGGGATCGAAATGCACGGGGGCGACGTGCGAGCGCAGCCGGAACGTGCCGCCGCGCTTGGGCGTCTGCGCCTCGGTGACGGCGGGGCCGGCGAGCGGCGCCCGCGGCGAGGGCGGCGCCGCCCAGCTTCAGGACCTGGCGGCGCGAGACGGTCGAGTCGGCGGCGTGCTCCATGGACGGTCCTCCGGTGGTAGGGGTCATTTGTCGAGCCAGGCGATCATGAGGCGTCCACCATAGTCGAGGCTGATGTTGGGCGCAAAATTCTTGACGTACGGCTCCCACGCCGACAGCACGCGCGCCGACGGGCTCACGAGCAGGTGATAGGCCTGCTGGGCGAAGTGGCGCTGGATGTCCCACAGGATGTCGCGGCGCTTCTTCTCGTCGAACGTGCGGCGCTGGAGCCGGATCATCTCCGTCAGCTTCGGGTCGTTGACGCCGGCCACGTTCTGCGGGGCGCCCGGCAGCAGGTTCACGAGGTACGGGTCGGGCGTGGTGGCGCCGCCGCGGAGCGTGATCACCAGCCTTCTCGAACGCGCGGCCGAGCGTGCTCGCGATGAACGCGTTGCCTTCCTTGAGCTTGATCTCGGTGTCGATGCCCGAGCGCTTCCACTCGCTCTGGATGGCCTGCACCACGTCGGAGAATGCGGGGCCCCAGCGTCCCCGAGCTCTCCACCGGGAAGCGCAGCCCGCTGCCGTGGCCGGCCTGGGCGAGGAGCCGGCGCGCCTCCGCGGGATCGTGCTCGTAGAGCCGCCGGCCCTCCGGCGTGAGCTCCGCGATCGGGATGGACCAGTCACGGAGCGCCGCGGGCACGATGGGGTTCGGCGCGCCGTGGCCCGCACCCATCGGGTTCACCTCGATCACCGTCTTGAGGTTCACCGCCATGTGCAGCGCGCGGCGGACCCGGATGTCGTTGAACGGCTCGACCTCGAGCTTCGGGACGCCGAACGTCGAGATCAGCCACGTGAACTCCGCGGTGGGCAGGTTCGGCTTGCGCCGGCGGACGACCTCGAGGTCGCTGCGCTGGAACGTCATCTGGATCTCGGGGGCGAAGTCGTACTGGCCGGAGAGCCAGGCCGCCAGCTTGGACGCGGGGTCGGTGTCGATCGCGGACGTCCACGCCGTCGGCGTACGGGAGCCCCGGGCGGTAGAAGCTCGGATTGCGCACGAAGGTCAGGCGCACGTTCGGCTCGTACCGCTCGAGCATCCACGCGCCGGTGCCGATGACGGTCTCCGGCTTCTTGTACATCCCGTCCTTGTCCGCCGCCTCCCGGGGCAGGATGTGGAGGAGCGCCGCGCTGTCCAGGAACCACGCGAACGGCTCCCTCATCGTGAAGCGCACGGTGTGGCGGTCGACCGCCTCGACCTTGTCGATCTCCTCCAGCGCGGCCCGGTTCGGGTTGCCCTTCACGGTGAGGGCCCGCTGGTAGGTGAACACGACGTCGTCCGCGGTCAGCTCGCGGCCGTTGACCGGGGGTTTGTTGTGCCAGCGCACCCCGCGGCGGAGCTTGAACACGTACGTGGTCTCGGTGGGCCGCTCCCACGACTCGGCGAGGTCGCCCTCGACGGGGAGCGTGCCCGGCGCCACGCTCGGGCCCGCCTTGTGGCGCAGGAGCGAGCTGTGGGTGAGCGAGAGGTAGATGAAGGTCCACCAGTGGGGCGTCTGGTGGGGGTCGAAGTGCGGCGGGTCGAAGCCGGCGAGGCGGAAGACCCCGCCGCGCTTCGGCGCCTGGGCGCCGGCGGCCCGCGGCGCGGCGAGGTCCGTGATGGAGAGGAGCGGCGCGGCGACCGCGCCGAGCTTCAGGAGGTCACGACGGCTCAGGGCATCGTGGGTTCGATTCGCCATCGCCGCCTCCTTGCCGCTCGGCGCGTGCGCCCCGCCCGAGATGTCACCGATGGGGCTCGCGCGCCCTCACCGGTCGAGCCAGGCGGCCAGGAGCCGCCCGCCGTAGTCGTAGCCGAGGTTGGGCCCGTAGTTCTTGATCGCGCCGTCCCACATCGCGACGTACACGCCGGACCAGAGCTGGATGTAGTACTGCTGCTTGGCGAGGTGCCGCTGGATCTCGAAGATGACCTCGCGCCGCTTGGCCGGGTCCATGGTGCGGCGCTGGCGGATCAGCATGTCGGCGACCACGGGGTCGTTGATGTGGCTCTGGTTCTTCAGCTCGCCCGGATAGTACTGGCCGAAGAGGAAGTTGTCGGGCTCGAGGAAGGGCGTCTGCGGGCCGAAGGCCAGCGCCTCGTACTTGCCGTAGAACGTGCTCGAGATGTAGGCCCCGTACTCCTTGGTGTTGAGCTTCACGTCGATGCCCACGTCCTTGAGCTGCTTGAGGACGAGCTGCGCGGAGTCCACGAGCGGCACCGACCCGTAGGTGGTGAAGTCCATGGTGGCCTGGAAGCCCTTGCCCTGCCCGGCCTCGGCGAGGAGCTTCTTGGCCGCCGCGGGATCGTGCTTGAAGTACTGGGCGCCCTCGCCGAGCTGCGCCGCCGGGATGGACCAGTCCTTGAGCGCGGCGGGCACCGCGGGGTTGAGGACGCCGACGCCCTCGGCCACCGCGTCGATGATGCCCTTCCGGTCGATGGCCATGGACATGGCGCGCCGCACCCGCACGTCGTTGAACGGCGGCTTGTCGGTGCGCATGTAGATGTGGCTCATCACGTTGGAGGGGAACTCCGCCGTCTGCAGGGTCGGCCGCTTCTGCTTGAGCGTGTCCTTGATCTGCGCGAGGTCCGGGCGGTTGATGGTGCCCGGGAACTCCCAGCCGAGGTCGTACTTGCCGGCGATGAACGCGGCCATGCGGGAGGCGTTGTCCTCGTCGACGAACACTTCCACGCGGTCGATGTACGGCAGCCCGGCCACGAAGTAGCTCGGGTTCTTGACCAGGGTCATGCCCACGTTCGGGCGGTAGCTGTCGAGCATCCACGGCCCCGTGCCGATGGTGGCCTCGGGCTTCTTGAGGTCGCCGAACTTCTCGACGCACTCCTTGGGGATGATGGCCACCGCCATCGGGTTGGCCATGATGTCGATGAACCAGGCGTACGGCTCCTTCAGGGTGAAGCGCACCGTGTACTTGTCCGGCGCCTCCACCTTGTCCAGCGACGCCAGCATGTAGGCGTTGGCGTTGCCTTTGACCGTCCGGAACCGTTCGATGGAGTAGAGGACGTCGTCCGAGGTGAACTCGCGGCCGTTGACCGGCGCCTTGTTGTGCCAGCGCACGCCGCGGCGGAGCTTGAACACGTACGTCGTCTCGTTGGGCTGGGTCCACGACTCGGCGAGGTCGCCCTCGAGCGGGAACGTGCCGGGGGTCACGGACGGGCCCGCCTTGGGCTTCACGAGACGGCTGTGGGTGAAGGTGTAGGGGATGTGGGTCTTGTAGGAGATGGTCAGGTGCGGGTCGAAGTGGGGTGGGTCCCACAGCCTCAGGTTGAGGGTGCCCCCCCGCTTAGGTGTTTGGGCATGTCCCACGCCGGGGTGTCCCAGCGCGGCCCCCGCTGCCAGGGCGGAGCCCGAGAGCTTCAGCCAGTCGCGCCGCGTCAGTGCGGTCTGTCGGGTCAGGTCGTCCATGAGCCTCCCTCGTGGAATTGGAATCGGGCCGCGGCGAGCCGGGCCGAAATTGGCGACACTTTGGGCACAACCGGCGGGGATGTCAAGCGGTCGCTGGCGTTGTCCCCGTCACCGCGGCCGGTGCCCGAGGCGCTCGGCGTCCACGGTGATCCGGAGGAACGCGATGCACATCTCGTCGGCCGTGCCCTCCCCCCAGCCGACGTCCTTCGGGGGCTTGTTCGGGTTCCGGCGGTTCGCGGCGGAGTTGTCGAACACGGCCACCACGTCCACGCGCGTGCCCCCGGGCAGGGGCACGGGGCGGACGTAGTCGTAGCCGCCCTGCCAGTGGAAGTCCCAGTCGTCGATCCGGATCAGGGGAACGACGGTGCCATCCGGACGCGTGGCCGTCACCGTCATCTCGCGGCCCAGGAGGTGCATGTGCGGGAACACGCCGGTGGCGTGGACGTTCCAGGCGGGCGGCACCGTCCACGAGGCGCGCACCTCGTGACGCTCGGCCCCGGCGGGGATGACGAACCCCTGGTTCAGGATCGGGACGGAGCGGAAGCGCTTGTCGACCTGCGTCCGCGCGAAGTGCAGGCCGATGCGCGTCCGGTCGGTCTGGGGCGCGCCGGTGCGGTTGTGGTAGTGGACCTGCACGACGACGTGGGCGCCCGCGGGGAGCAGCATGCCGACGCCGTCGGGCATGACGGTGGGCGGCGAGCCGGGGGCCCATCCGCCGACGCTGCCCTGGGGCCGGAAGCCGGCGCCGCCGAAGCACGTGTAGCCCGGGCCGGGCTCGGCGCGGTCGAGCGCCTCGGCGCGGCCCTGCGTGTCCACGAAGGTCAGCACGTGGTGGACGACCTTGCGGTTGCCGGGGACGAACTCCACCGCCGAGAGGTAGCGGTCCTCGGGAAAGGCGGTGGGGATGACGAAGCACCGGTAGACGTCGCGGTCGCCCGACGGGACCTCGTAGGCCTCGGCGGGCGCCAGCACGGCGTCGGGCGTGCCGTGCGCCCACGTGTCGGGGAACCGCCGCGGCGGCGGCAGGTCGCGAGGGTCGCCCTCGGGGGCGCCCGCGGCCACCCAGGCCCGGATCAGCTCCACGTCGCGGTCGGCGAGCCGGCGCGAGCCGACGAACTCGCCGAAGCCCGGCACCGGCTTCCACGGCGGCATCTCCCGCGACTCGACCATCTTGAGGACGCGGTCGCGACGGCGGCGCGCGTCGGCGTACGTCGCGAGCGAGAACTGGCCCACCTCGCCCGGGCGGTGACAGCCCTGGCAGTGCTCCTGGACGAGGCGCGAGACCTGGTTGCTCCACGTGACCGGCTCGCCGTCGCTGCCGGCGCGGGCGGGCACGAGGCAGAGCCCGGCGAGGACGAGGACGCTCGCCAGCCGGCGCGAAAGGATCACCGCCGGAAGTCCTCGGCGCGGCTCTCCGGCACGAAGCCCAGCACCTCGCGCGCGTGGGCGCTGTCGCGGTAGCTCAGCCGGTTGTCCGAGGTGAGGAAGCACACCGCGTAGCGGACGCCCGGCGGCGCGGCGATCGACCGCTCGATGGCCTGCACGACGTCGGCCTGGCTGAGCCACACCGAGAACTCGCGCGGAGCGGTCGGCCGGTCCTCCGCGTTCACCGCGCCGATGCGGAGGCAGATCATCGACATGCCGTGGGCGTCGCTGAAGTGCCGGGCGAGCGCCTCGCCGAACACCTTGCTCACGCCGTAGAGCCCGGCGGGGCGGGGCGGGGACTGGTGCGTGAAGATGGGCCACGTGCCGAGCTGGAGCGGGCGTCCCGCGACCAGGCCCGCCCACGGCTCCTCGCGCTCGCAGCGGCTGATCGTGGCGCCGCTCGACGCGTAGACCACGCGCCGGACGCCGGCCTGGCGCGCGGCCTCGAACACGTTGTAGGTCCCCGTGATGTTGCTGTCGAGCACCTCCCCCACGTGCCCTCGCCGTGCGCGTACCCGGCGAGGTGCACGACCACGTCGACACCCGCGAAGGCGGGCGTGATGGCGTCGAGGTGGGCGATGTCCGCCTGGTGGCAGGGCACGCCCTCGATCCGGCTGCGGTTGAGCGCGCGAAGCGCGTAGCGGCCCTCGAGGCGCTTGCGGAGCGCCGTGCCGATGAGCCCGCTCATCCCCGTGACCAGCACCGTGGTCTGCGTCATCCCGCCTCCTCGCTGCCGCCCGCCTCGCGGCGCCCGCCCACCTTAGCACACGCTCGCGACGGGGCCCGGAGCGCGGGCCGGCTCCGGCGCTTGACAGGCCTCGCGCCGGCCTCGTAGGCTCGCCCCGGCGATGAGAGACAAGACGCCCTCCACCCGCGGCGCGCGCGACGTGCTCGCGCGCTGCCGCTCCGGCCGCGTGCAGCTCGTGCGCTTCCTCTACTGCGGCAACGACGGCGTGATCCGCGGCAAGGCGTGCCACACGCGCTTTCTCGAGTCGTACCTCCGGTCGGGCATCGGCCTCACCGTGGCCATGCAGTCCTTCAACGTGCTCGACCAGCTCGCGCCCGATGGCTCCTTCGGCCCGGTGGGCGAGATCCGCCTCGTGCCTGACGTGAGCACGTTCGCCACGCTGCCATACTCCCCGCGGTCCGCGCGTCTGTACTGCGACATGATCACGCTGGACGAGGAGCCGTGGGGCGCCTGCCCGCGGAGCTTCCTGCGCCGCATGATCGACCGCGCGCGGGCCCAGGGCCTCGAGCTGAAGGCCGCCTTCGAGAACGAGTTCACGCTGGCCCGCCGCGATGGCGACACCGTCGCGCCGCTCGACCGCAGCCCGTGCTTCTCGACCATCGGCATGGACATCGCGGCGCCGGTCATGACGGAGGTCATCGACGCGCTGGTGGCCCAGGGCGTGGAGCCCGAGCAGTACTACGCGGAGCTGGGGCCGGGTCAGCAGGAGCTGCCCGTGCGGTACACCGACGCGCTCCGCGCCGCCGACAACCAGCTCACGGTGCGGGAGACGGCCCGGGGCGTGGCGCTCCGTCACGGGCTCATCGCCTCGTTCGCGCCGAAGCCGTTCCCGGGCGAGGCGGGCAACGGCAGCCACATCCACTGGAGCCTCTGGCGGACACGCGACAAGAAGAACCACTTCCACGATGCGCGCGGGCCGCACGGCCTCTCCGCGGCGGCGCTGGCGTTCATGGGCGGCGTGCTCGACCACCTGCCGGCGCTGCTCGCCCTGACCGCGCCCAGCGTCAACTCGTACCGCCGGCTCCAGCCGCGGTTCTGGTCGAGCGCCTACGCGTGCTGGGGCCCGGACAACCGCGAGGCGGCCATCCGCGTGCCCTCGAAGCGCAAGGGGATCGAGGCCGACTCGACCAACCTCGAGCTGAAGCCGTGCGATCCCTCGAACAATCCCTACCTCGCGCTCGGCGGTCTCCTCGCCGCCGGCCTCGACGGCATCGCACGCAAGCTCGACCCCGGCGAGCCGACCCTCGTCGATCCCGATACGCTCACGGACGCCGAGCGCGCGCGCCGCGGCATCCGCCGCCATCCCACCTCGCTCGGCGCGGCCCTCGACGCCCTCGAGCGCGACCCCGTGCTGGCCGAAGCGCTCGGCCCCGTGCTGTTCAAGGAATACCTCATCGTGAAGCGCTCGGAGGTGCAGGGGTTCCAGGGCAAGGACGTGGACTTCGAGATCGCCCAGCACTTCCACAAGTACTAGGAGACGAGACATCACGAACCCTCTCGATGCTCTGGGGCATCAGCCCCGCGCGTGAGCCCGCGCGCCGACGAAGCTGGCGAGAAAGGATCGACGAGTGGCCGCGACCCCGATCAACCCGGCTGACTTGCCGTGGAAGGACGCGGTGATGCTGCTGAAGGAGTGGATCTTCCAACGTCAACAGCTCACGGCCATGAAGCGTACGGATATCGCCAACGCGTTCGACGCGGTCTCGAAGCTCGCCGAAGAGAGCGTCACGAACATGCGGCTCGTGCTGGCGAACACCCCGACGGCCATCCAGGCTGAAGGCCAGCTCCGAGCCAGCCGATGGAAGGCGGAGGCGTGTGAAGAAGGCCTTCAGGCGTTGCTCGGGGAGTACCGAGACCACGATCCGACGACGCTGTGGCTGCGGACAAAGGTGGCGCTCGTCAGTGACGCCTTGTGGCAGATCGGCAACGATCTCCTGATGCGCGAAATCGACAAGCAGACGATCGACGAGGACGCATGGCGCGAGCGTGCGCGCGAGCTCGAGACGCGCGCCGGGGAGCTGCACGTCACGGCCGCGGTGTTTCGCCGGGCGGAGTGAGCCGCGCCAGAGACGGACGCGATGGCCGTGACGATGGAGGTGACGATATGCCGCTCCTGCCGCTGAACCCTGACCAGCTGCTCACGACCACGCGAGCCGTCCGCAAGCGCCTCGACTTCGATCGACCCGTCGACCGCTCGTTGATCGAGCAGTGCCTGCAGATCGCGCTCCAGGCGCCGACGGGCGGCAACCGCCAGCGGTGGCACTTCGTCGTCGTGACGGATGGCGCCAAGCGCCGGGCCCTCGCGGAGCTGTACCGCCGCGGATGGGAGGTGTACCGCACCTCGCCCACCGGGGCGCCCAACCTCCACTATGAAGACCCTGTCCGTGAGGCGGTGGGGCGGCGCGTCGCCGATTCCGCGCAGTACCTGGCCGACAACCTCGAGCGCGTCCCCGTCTTCCTCGTTCCCTGCGTGCCCGGGCGCGTGGAGGGCCTCCCGGCGAACGCGCAGGCTGGCATCTGGGGCTCCATCCTCCCTGCGGTCTGGAGCTTCATGCTCGCTGCCCGCGCTCGCGGCCTCGGCACGTCGTGGACGACGCTCCATCTGAGCCACGAGCGGGAAGCCGCGGCGATCCTCGGGATCCCGTACGAGAGCTTCACGCAGGTCGCGCTCGTGCCAATTGGCCACGTGAAGGGCACGGACTTCAAGCCCGCGCATCGGATCCCGATGGCGGATGTGGTGCACTGGGAGACGTGGTCAGGCCCTGGTGGTCGGTAATTCTCGATCTGACCTTGATCGCGAGCCGGCCAGGTGACTGAGCGCTAGTACCCGGCGTTCGGGCCGCGCCACTGCCCGGCGTCCATGTCGTACCGGAAGCCCACGCCGGTGTAGGGGAAGCGCACGTTGTCGAAGACCACGTGGAGCGCGTAGCCCCACCAGGTGCTCCGGCGGACGTCGAGGTCCTCGAGCATCTGCTTGAAGTTGAGACCGACCTCGAAGCCCACCTCGCGCGACTTTCCGACGTTGGCGTGGTACGTCACCGAGAAGTAGAGGTACTTGAGCGGGCCGATGTTCCAGCCCAGGCGCCGGGCCAGGCCGGACAGGTGCAGGTCCCCGGTGTAGATCTCGTTCGAGAAGTTGCAGCAGTCGTCGAGGTTCACCAGGCCCCGCCGGAAGCCGACCAGATCCTCCGCGCCGGCGGCGTGGATCAAGGCGGCGGTCAGCGCGCCGCTGACGTCCATGATGAGGTCCTCGTACGAGAACCCGTAGCGGTTCGAGCCGTCGCCGATCTCCGTGACGAGACCGGTGAGGGCGGAGAGCCCGGCGCCGAGCCAGCGCGCGGCCTCGGGCTTGTGCCCGAGCGCGACGAAGGCATGGGTGAACTCCTTGGCGAGGATCTGGTAGTCGACGAAGTGCGAGGCCTTGTCGGCTCCGCTGAAGTGGGTCTTCAGCCCGAACCAGCCCTCCTCGCCCGCGTGATAGCTCTGGTTCTGTCCGTCCAGGACGGAGTTCAGCGTCGAGCCGACGATGGCGCCCGAGGCGATGATCAACGTCCAGAACCAGTCGGGCCGGCGCTCTGGCGGCGCCGGGGCGACCGACCGGTCCGGATCGGCGGGCGGGGCGTCCTGGAGGGCCAGCCGGTAGCCGGGCGGCCAGAGGGACAAGGACGGGTCGGCTTCCCAGGCTTCGGGTCTCGGCTCCGCCGTGGCGGGGGAAGCCAGGAACAGAAGGGTACAGACCACGCTCACCCACCGCGCTGCCGATCGCGCGCTCATGCTGTCGTCGACCTCCCCGCTACCCGTTAGCCTCAGGACGGCGCGTGAGACATCCATCCGTCGGCAAACGTGGTGCCGCTGCCCTGCCGGGGTCTACGGGACGAAGGTCGTACCCGGGGCCGACTGCGAAGGGTCCGCGCGCCGGAGACCACTGGTGCCGGGGTGTTTCGGTGGGTGCCTAGACAGTGTCGCGCGTGCTGCCGGAGATGAAGCTCACGACGAGGCCGAGGACGACGAACACCACGAGGGCCAGGAGGTCGATGGTCTCCACGAAGCGCACGGTGGACCGGCCGCTGCGGACCATCTCGGCGCCCAGGAGCACGGCCGAGGCAATGGTCGCCAGGAGTCCGGGCGCCAGCCCACCGAACCACGCGCAGATCAACACAGCGGGCACGAAGAAGACCGTCCAGTGAAGGCCGGCGAGCGCCGGCGTGGGCGGGCTGGTCCTGAGGTATTCGGCCGCCGCGATCAGGCCGATCACGAGGCCGTAGCGGGCGAAGACGGATCGCTGGAGGCCGATCATCGCGCGGGTCGCGGCTCCGGCATGGTGTCGGGGAGTGTAGTCGCTGGCCCGGGCCCTGGCAATGCGGCGGGCCAGCGCCCGTTGCGCCATCCTGGGAGGGCGTGCTAGCGTCGGAGCCCGCGTGGACCTCTCCGACCTGCCCATCGTCGACGACCACGGTCATCCTTTCCTGACGGACCCTTGGACCGTCCCTCGTGAGACCTTTCTCCAGATCTTCACCGAGGGCCGGCCCGGCAGCATGACGCGCCACCTGGTCCACGGCGGCTACTACCAGCGGGCGCTCCACGCCATGGCGAAGGAGCTCCAGACCGACCCGGATCTCCCCGCCGTGCTGGACGCGCGCCGCCGCCTGGGCCCGGCCTCCGTGCGCGACATGATCTCGGCCAGGCGCATCGAGACGCTTCTGATCGACACGGGCACGGCTCGGACGTGCAGGGCCTCCCGAGCTGTTCGCGCTGTCCGCGGACTGGGCCGCGCGGCCCTCGGCGAGGCGCTCGAGTGGATCGAGCTCGCGGCGGCCTGCCCGGCGGCGCCGCCGGGCCGTGGCTCGCCGCATCCTCTCGGACAATGCGCGCGATCTCTACCGGCTCTGAGAACGTGATGCGCGCGCCGGCCTTCCCGGCGCGCCCGGGCCGCCGCCAACGCGCCTCGCGGATCGTGACGGTGTCGTGCGCCGCCGTCCTCGCGGCGCTGGCCGTGGCCGTCGGCCCGACGGCGGCGCAGCCGGACGCGCGGCTCGATCTTGCCCGCGAGCTGTCGCGGCTGCTCGCCGACGATCCCGCGCGGCAGGGCGTGGACGACCAGGTCGCGGCGAGCCTCGCCCGCGCCATCGCCGCCACGCTCCAGGACCGGCTCGGCCGGCGCCTCCTCGATCTGGAATGGGAGATGCTGGGCGGCATCGTCCGGCGCTTCGTCCGGGAGACCCTCACGCCGGAGCGCACCGTGGACCTGGCGGCGTCGGTCTACGCGCGGCAGTTCGACGAGGCCGAGCTGCGCGAGCTGCTCGCGTTCCAGCGGTCGCCGCTCGGCCGGAAGGTCGCCCGCCTGACGCCCGACATCGCCCGGGAGACGGCGCTGGCGATCGACGCGGAGATCCGCCGGAGTCCGGCGATGCCGCGCCTGGTCGACGAGCTCCAGCGTGCGTTCCCCGTCCTCAGGTCGCCCGAGTCGCCCTGAACGGCCACCGTCGCCCCGCGAAGGCGCCGGCCAGCCCGCGCGGGAGCAGCAGCACGACCACGATCAGCGTCAGCCCCAGGCCGAGCATGTAGAAATAGCGGAAGCGCACGAGCAGGATCTCGCCCGCCAGCCCGAGGAACACGGCGCCGACGATGGGGCCCGCCACGGTGCCCGCGCCCCCGAGGAGCGCCATGATCACGGTGGAGAACGAGACGAGCGGGTTGAACACCTGCGGGTCGACGTAGGTCCACCGCGGGGCCATCGCCGCCCCGACCGCCCCCATGTACGCGGCGCTCAGCGCGAAGGCCCCCACCTTCACCCGCGTGGTGTCGATGCCCAGCGTCTCCACGCGCTCCTCGTCGGCCCCGATCCCCACCAGCGCCAGGCCCCAGCGGGAGCGCCGCACCAGCACGGCGCCGCCCACGGCGAGGGCGGCGATGGCGAGCACGGTGTAGTACACGGTGAGCGGCCCCGGCGGCGCCAGGATCAGGCGCCCCACGGTCCCGGTGATCCCGGTCTCGAACCAGATCAGCGTGTGCTTGGCCAGCTCGGCCAGCCCGAACGTGAACACCGCGAAGTACGGACCCCGGAGCCGGAGCGCGAGCACGCCCACCAGCAGGGCCATGAGCGCGGCCACCGCGGCGCCCGCGGCCACGGGCAGGGGCCAGGGGAGCCGGCCCACGAGCACGGCCGTCGCGTACGCGCCCGCGCCGAAGAAGGCGCCCGGTGGCGAGCGAGAGATAGCGGGTCGGCCCGGAGAACAGCGCCCACGCCACGGCCAGCGCGGTGTCGGCCAGGATCGCGAGCACGAGCGAGCGCGCGTACGCGCCGACGAGGAGCGGCGCCACGCCGAGCGCGGCGAGGACAGCGCCGGCGGCGGCGAGCCGGCCGCCGAGGCGCTCAGCGGCCAAGGAGGCCAGAAGGCTTGAGGACCAGGATCAGCGCGAGCACGAGGTACGAGGCGATCACGCGCACGTCGGAGGCGGCGAGGTGCACCGCCGCCGTCTCCACCACGCCGAGGAGCAGCCCGCCGAGCAGGCTTCCGAGCACGTTGCCGAGCCCACCCAGGATCACCACGACCAGCGCCGTCACCGTGTAGGGGAGCCCGATGAAGGGCGTCAGCTCGTAGAGCATGCTCACCAGCGACCCCGTCATCGCCGACATCGCGACGCCCGCGCCGAAGCACGCGGCGTGCAGGCGCGGCACGTTCACGCCGAGGAGCTGCGCGCCCTCCGGGTCCTGCATCAGCGCGCGAATCGCCTTGCCGGTGAGGGTCGCGCGGAGGAAGACGTAGAAGCCCAGCGTGAGGCCCAGCGCCACCGCCGCGGCCATGAGCCGGTTCGCGGGAAAGACCGACCCGAGCGCGCGCACCGGCACCGCGAGGTAGCTGTAGCCCGTGAGGTCGGCGCTCCAGATGAGGAGCGCCGTGTTCTGGAGCACGAAGAGGAGGCCGAACGACAGCAGGAGCGAGCGCGACTCGATGGCCTCGCGGCCCTCCTCGCTGGCGAGGGCGCGGGCGTAGAGGAGCCGGTGGAGCGCGAGGCCGACGGCGAACGCCGCCGGCCCGGTGACGATCAGCGTGGCCAGGGGGTTCAGCCCCCACGCGGTGTGCATCGCGTAGGTGGCGTAGGCGCCCACCATCAGGAACTCGCCATGGGCGACGTTCAGGATGCGCATCAGCCCGTACTGCAAATTGAGGCCGAGCGCGACCAGCGCGTAGATGCCGCCGATCATGAGGCCGCTCACGACAACGTCGACGAGGAGGACGAGCTTCACGCCGCGAGCGGGGCCGTCGGCCGCGGGATCAGGCCCAGGCGGGCTTGGGCACCACCGCGCCGCCCGTGGCCGCGGCCTTCGGCCACACGAGCTCGAACTCGCCCTTCTGCCACTGGCCGACCATGCCCGGGGTGGCGGTGTTCTCGCCCTTCACGAACTTGATCGGGCCGGCCACCGTCTGGAACTCGGTGGCGTCGAGCATGGCCTTGATCTTCGCGCGGTCCAGGCCCACCTCGCCCACGCACCGCTCCAGGATCTGGAGCGACGCGTACGCGAACGCGCTGGCCCAGCGGTCGGGCTCCTTCTGGTGCTTCTTCACGTGGGCGTCGTAGTACTCGCGCGCGCCCGCATGCTTCACCCGCGGGTTCCAGCCGCCGATGCCCATCACGCCCTCCGCGCCCTTGAAGCGGTCGCGGTAGAAGGGGAACGCCGTGCCCACGCCGGTGAAGAAGACCGGCGGGTTCCAGTCGACCTCCTTCGCCTGCGAGGTGACCAGGATGTTGTCCGGCGGGTAGGTGAGACCGACGAACGCGTCGGCGCCCGCCGCCTTGAAGCCCTTGAGGACGGGCGAGAGGTCCTTGACGCCGAGCGGGTAGCTCTTCGTGTCCACCACCTCGAGGCCCGCGGCCTTGAAGGCGGGCGCGGTGGCGGTGTTCAGCTCGATGCCGAAGAGGTCGTTGACGTAGGCCACGGCGACCTTGGACACCTTGCCCTGGGCCTTGAGGTCGCGGAGCAGCGCGGCCACGGCCTGCATCTGGCCCTCGGGCTGCACGAGCATCGTGTAGAAGTAGGGCAGCGCCAGCTCCTTGAACTTTCCGGAGATGGCGGTGGGACCGATGAGGGGGTAGCCGTGCTTGCTCGCCACCGGGCCGATGGCGAAGTTCATGGCCGAGCCCCAGGGCGGCAGCATGAGGTCCACCTTGTCGTCGGTGGCGAGCTTGTCGTAGAAGCGCACCGCCGTCTCGATCTCGCTCCGGTCGTCGATCGTGACGAACTCGACGGGCCGCCGCCCGCCCCCGGCCACCGCGAGGCCACCGCGCGCGTTGACCTGGTCCAGCCACAGCGTGTAGTTCGGGGCCTGCGTGATGCCCGCGCCCACCGCGTAGGGACCCGTGGCCGACAGCGTGTAGCCGATCCGCACCGGCTTCGCCTGGCCGCGCCCCGGAACCGGCCGGAGCGCAAGGGCCGCGGCGCGCCGCCGCGGTGGTGCCGAGGAACGCGCGTCGCTTCATCGTCATGGGGTAGCCTCCTGGCTCGCAGTAGTTGTCACGCGACGCGGACCTTGACCTCACCGTGCGGACCAACGCCGCGATTCCGCGTCCGCACGCGATGCCGTCGCGTCATCGAGTCTCACCGTCAGAGTGGTGCGGCCTCGCCGAGGTACGCGTCCTGGACGCGCGCGTCGCGTGACACCGCGTCGGGCGGGCCCTCGCAGATGATCTCGCCGTGATGGAGCACCATCACGCGCTCCGCCGTGCGCATCACCGCCTGCATCACGTGCTCGACCCAGAAGAGGCCGATGCCCCGCTCGTCGCGAAGGCGGCGGAGCATGGCGGTGGCGCGCTCGACCTCGGACGGCGTCAGCCCGGCGAGGATCTCGTCGAGCAGGATCACGCGCGGCCCCACCGCGAGGGCCATGGCCAGCTCGAGCAGCTTGCGGCGGCCCAGGGTGAGGTGGCGCGCGGGCATTCGCGCCTGCTCGGACAGCTCGACCAGGGCGAGGAGCTCGGCCACGGAGCCGGCCGCCCGCGGGGCGAAGCGCGCCGCCGCGCCCACGTTCTCCTCGGCGGTGAGGTCCAGGAACGGCCGCGGGGTCTGGAAGGTGCGGCCGAGGCCGAGCCGGCTGATGCGATGGGCGGGAAGATCGGTGATCTCGCGCGCGGCCAGGCGGATCGAGCCGCTCGTCGGTCGGGTGAGGCCGCCAATCAGGTTGAACAGCGTGGTCTTGCCCGCGCCGTTCGGGCCGATGAGGGCCACGATCTCACCCTCGGCCACGCGGAAGCCCACGCGGGAGAGAACGGAGAGGCCGCCGAACCGCTTGCCGACATCCGTGCCCTCGAGGGTGACGGCCATGAGCGTCTCCCTTAGACCACACGGCCCCGGGCGTGTCAACGCTCGGAGGCCCGGAGAGCGCCTGGCCACGGCGCCCCTGTGGTAGCATCACCGGCCGGGAGGACCGAGACCGATGCATCCGCCGATCTTCTTCGACCCGGCCTTCGTGGCCAACATCATCCTGGGCTACCTGCTCACGCTGGTGGGCGTGGGGATCCTGCTGCTGGCCGGCGTGTGGTGGGCCTGGAACAGCGACACCTCGCAGACGAGCCCGTCGTCGGGCGCGTGGCGCGCCCTCTGCATGCTGGGGTGGGGCGTCTTCACCGCGGGCTGGGTGTGGCAGATCGTGGGCTACGTGCGCACCAGCACGGTGACGTGGAGTCCCTGAGGCGCGTCTTCCTCAGCCGTTCCTGAGCGCGGCGAGCGCCGCCGCGCAGAATCCCTTCGTCGTCCCGCTCCCGCCCTGGTCGGGCGTGAGCGCCTTCCCGTCCCGATAGACGCGCGCCACCGCCGCCTCGAGCCGCACCGCCTCGTCGGGCAGCCCCATGTGGTCGAGCATCATCGAGGCGGACAGGAGCGTCGCGGTGGGATTGGCGATGCCGCGTCCGGCGATGTCCGGGGCCGAGCCGTGCACGGACTCGAAGTACGCCCAGCCCTCACCGAAGCACCCCGAGGGCGCCAGGCCGAGGCCGCCCGCCACCTCCGCGGCCAGGTCGGACAGGATGTCGCCGTAGAGGTTCATGCAGAGCACGACGTTCCATCGACTGCGGGAAGCGCACGATCCGGCGCGCCCCGTCGTCCACGTGGAAGTGCTCCCACGCGAGGCCGGCGCCCTTGACCACGTCCTCCGCCACCTGCTGGAAGAAGCCGTCGCTGCGCGGCAAGACGTTGGACTTGGTGATGCAGGTGACCTTGCCGGGACGTCGCGCGCCTGTCGCCGGCGCGCGAGGTCGCAGGCGAAGCGCGCGATCCGCTCCACTCCGGGGCGCGTGACGACCTTCACCGCGAAGCGCCCATCGCCGAACTCGCTCACCCGCTTGCCGGTCCGGTCCTGGAGGTCCGGCATGGCGCGGGTCAGGTCGGCGAGCTCGCCCTCGCGCCCGGGGTAGAGCCCCTCGGAGTTCTCGCGCAAGATCACGAGGTCGATGCCCTCGGGCCGCGCCAGCGGCGTCGCCACGCCCGGGTAGTGCTTCACCGGACGGACCCCCGCGAAGGCGCCCTGCTGCCAGCGGAGCCACGTCACCACCGCGGTGGACGCCCCGCCGCCCGCGGCGCCGAACAGCACGCCGTCGGCCTCGCGGCACAGCTGCTTGGTCTCGTCGGGCATGGGCGCGCCGTGGCTCTTCACCGCGGCTTCGGCGTGGGGCGGGGTGAGGATCTCGACGGGGAACCCCGCGGCCACGAGCAGCTCGCACGTGGCGTCGACCACCTCGACCCCGATGCCGACGCCGCCGAGCGCGACGACGCGCTTCCGGGCTGGCGCGCTCATGCCGGCCCGAAGCCGACGAGGGTCTGCTCGCCGGTGGCGATGGGGCGGAACCGCACGGGCAGGCCGATGCGCAGCGACTCGAGGGGGATGTCCACGACGCGCCCGAGGAGCGACACGCCCTCGCGGAGCTGCACCACCGCCACCGCGTACGGGCGCCTCCTCGGCGCGGCCGCGCGGCGGGACCCGGATCACCGTGAAGGAGGCGATGGCGCCGTCGCCGGCCAGCGGCACCTGGGTCCAGGCGCGCTTGCCGCACGCGGCGCACAGCTCCTTCGGGGGGATCGCGATCTCGCCGCACTCGCAGCGGATGCCGGTGAGCCGGCCCGCGCGCGCCTCCTCGAAGAAGCTCTTGAGGGTGACCACCGGCGCTTCAGTCACGGCCGAAGAGGCTCACCAGCACGGTGGCGGCGTTGCCGCCCAGGGTGTGGGTGAGGCCGACGCGCGCGCCACCGACCTGGCGCGGGCCCGCCTCGCCGCGGAGCTGGGTGACGATCTCCGCGATCTGGGCGGCGCCGGTGGCGCCGATCGGATGCCCCTTGGCCTTGAGCCCGCCCGAGGGGTTCACGGGGATCTTGCCTCCGAGGCTCGTCCAGCCCTTCTCGGCGGCGAGCCCGCCCGCGCCGGGCTCGAAGAGGCCGAGCCCTTCCGTCGCCACGATCTCGGCGATCGTGAAGCAGTCGTGGAGCTCGACCACGTCGAGGTCCTGGGGGCCCTTGCCGGCCTGCCGGTACGCGGCCTGGGCCGCCCGCTCGGTGGCGGTGACGCGCGAGAGGTCGCGCTTCTCGTGCATGAACATCGTGTCCGACGCCGCCGCCGACGCGAGCACCCAGATCGGCCGCGGCAGCGTGCGCGCGACGTCCTCCGAGGCGAGCACCAGGGCGGCGCCGCCGTCGGTGAACGGGCAGCAGTCGTAGAGCTTGAGCGGATCGGCGACGTACGCGCTCTTGAGCACGGTCTCGAGCGTGATCTCCTTGCGGAACTGCGCCTTCGGGTTCAGCGACGCCGTGCCGGTGGTTCTTCACGGCCACGTGCGCCATCTGCTCTTCGGTGGTGCCGTGCTTGTCCATGTGGGCGCGGGCGATCAGCGCGAACACGCCGGGGAACGTGAGCCCGAGCGGCTGCTCCAGGGAGGCGTCCGAGCAGTACGCGAAGTACTCGGTCGCATGGTCCGTGGGGATGTTCAGCACGCGCTCGGCCCCGCCCACCAGCACCACGTCGGAGACACCCGAGGCCACCTCCATCACCGCGTGCCGGAACGCGGAGTGGCTGGTCGCGCAGGCGGTCTCGAAGCGCGTGGTGGGGATCGTGGGCAGGCCGAGGAGGGTGGCGGCCAGCGGGCCCATGTGGAGCTGGCGCTCGCTCTCGCCGCCGGTCACGTTGCCGTAGTAGAGCGCCTGGATCCGGGACGGCGCGATGCCCGCGTCCTCGATGGCCTCGCGCGCCGCCTCCGCGAAGAGCTGGGCGCTCGGCCGATCGTGCTTGCCGAACTTCGTGACGCCGACTCCGACGACGGCGACACGGCGCATGCGGATCTCCTCGATGCGGGAAGGGTGGGTACGCGGCCCATGATAACGGGCCGCGTCAGGAACTCAAAGCCTCCATCCCCTCGCGGTTTTTTGCGACGGGGCGGACCGCGTGCTAGCGTGGCCGAAGGGAGGAGCCGGTGCACATCGACGACAGCCTGGTTTACCTGCTCGCCCTCGTGACGGTGGCCGTCCTGATGGTCGGGCTCGCGCAAGCGCTCCAGGGCCCGCCGACGTCCCGGGAGCAGAGGCGGCAGGCGATGCTCGCGTCGCATCGCCGCTCTCCGGGACTGCTCATCGGCACGTTCGCGCCACCTCCCGCCGAGAAGCTTTCCGATCTCATGCTGTCCCCGGTCGCCCGCGACGCGATGGAGACCGCGGGCGCTCCGGTCGGCCGCATGCCGGCGGCCGCGCCCGCCGAGCCGATCACGCCCCGAGCTGATCACGCTCGCCGAGCCGATCACGCGGCTCGAGCCCGAGCCCGCGCCGGCCGTTTCCGAGGCCGAGCCCGTGCCCGTGGACGCGGTCCTGGCCATCCTGGCCACGGACGCGCCGGCCCCGGCCGCCGACGCGACGAGCCCGAACGAGAGCATCCCGCTCGATGCGATGCCCGCGCTCGTTGCGCTCACGGCGGAGTTCGCGCGGCCCGACGCGGTCGTCGCGCTGGATGCGCTGCCGGAACCCGAGGCGCTCGCGGTGGTCGCCCCGAGCGCGGAGGCCGCCGCCGCCGCGGATCTCGCGCTCCCGGAGACGATCGTCGCCGCCGCGGCGCCGGAGCCCGCCCTGGCCGATGTCGCCCCGCCGGTCGCGGCGGCCGCCGTCGGCACGCCGGCGGCGCTCGACGCGAGCGAGATCGCCGATGTCCCGCAGTGCCTCCGCGCATACGAGGCCGGCGCGCACACGGCGGTGGGCCAGGCGGCGACCCGGCTGGCGCGGACGCGCTCCGGCGCCAGGCGCGCGCGGAAGTCGGTCGCTCCGCCTGTGCCGGGCGAGCAGGTCGCACTCTGGGCCATCCTCGGACTCTCGCGCCGCGCCCTGGGCGAGGCGGCGGGCGCCCGCGCGGCGTTCGACTCGGCCACGCGGTGGCTGCCCGACGTCAAGCCGCCCGACATCCCCGCGGCCGTGGTCGACGCGGCGCCCGTGCTCGGACGGCACCTGCTGCTCGCCGGCGAGGACGGCGCCGCCGCACCCGAGGCGCGCCACCTGGCCCTGCGTCTCGCCACCGCATGTCTCGAGTGGGGGACGGCCGGCGCCGCCTCCGACGGCCTCGCCGCCCTCGTCTCGCGCGCCCGCGACACGTTCGCCGCGGCGAGCGAGCAGCGCATCGTCGAGTTGCTCGGCCGGCGCGACTTCACCGCGGCCCAGCGCCTCGTCCGGGAGACGCTCGGCTCGCCGCTGGTCGGCGACGAGCGGCGCGACGCCTTCCGCGACCTCCTCTGGACCACGCTCACCGCCGAGGTGGACCGGCTGGTGGGCGAGGCGCGCGAGGGCCGGCGCGCCGCCGATCCCCTGAAGGGCCTGGCCGCGGCCGCGGCCGTCGTGGCCGCCATCCCCGCCGACCTGGTGGGCGCGGCCCGCCGCGAGGACCTGGCGCGGCGCGTATGGGCGGGGCACATGAAGCTCGGGCTCGCTCGCGCGGAGCGAGGAGATCTGGACGGGGCGATGGCGCCGCTCATCCAGGCAGTCGAGACCTCGGGAGTGGATCCGGACCGCCATGCCGAGGCTCGCGCGGCCCTCGCCCGCACGGTCGGGGTCCTCGTGGAGCGCCTCGGCGCGGAGAGCCTCACCGAGCTGCGTGAGGGGGACCTGGACGCGGCGCTCGCCGCCTCGCGACGGCTCAGCGAGGTGCTGGACCTGGCGCTGGAGCGAGGGTTGTCACCGGAAGACCTGCGCGCCTCCCTCGAGCGGCGGCAGGACGTGCTGCTGTCGATCGCCGAGGGCCGGACGCCCTCGCGCGACGGCTACTCGACGACCTGACGCTGGCGACCTCGCAGAATACGGTAACGCCACGGGCCCCTATAGTCCCACCGCTCGGCATTAGTCTGATGCGCGAGGCTCACTAGCTCGACGGCCTGACGGGCCGGCTACTCGACCGACCGGCGGCGAATCTCCTCGAACACCTCGAGCGGCACCGTCCCGAAGCTCGTCACCACCGCGGGGTCGAAGTGCGTGCCCGCGCAGCGCTGGATCTCGGTCCGCGCGTCCTCGAAGGAGATGGCGCGCGAGTAGGGCCGGTCGAACGTCATGGCGTCGAAGGCGTCGGCCACCGCGAAGATGCGCGCGCCGAGCGGGACGTCCTCGCCGCGGAGCCCCTCCGGGTAGCCGGTGCCGTCCCAGCGCTCGTGATGGTGGTAGACGATGGGAACGGCCCCGCGCAGGAACGGGATCTGCTCGATCATGGCCCGCCCGAGCTCCGGATGCGTCCGCATGATCTTCCACTCCGCCGGCGTGAGCGGGCCCGGCTTGAGCAGGATCGCGTCGGGGATCCCGATCTTGCCGATGTCGTGGAGCAGCACCCCGTGCTCGACGTCGCGGAGGTCCGCGGCGGGCACGCCGTGGACGCGCGCGATGGCGAGCGAGTAGCCGCGCACGCGCCGCGAGTGGGCATGGGTGCCGAGGTCGCGCGTGTCGATGGCCGAGCCGAGGGCCTCCAGCGTGCTGCGGTACGTGTCCTCGAGCTGGTTGAGGGTGGCGGCGAGATCCGGGTGGCCTCCTCGACCCGGCGCTCGAGGAGGGCGTGGTACTCGCGCCGCTCCAGGACGAGCTGCCGGTGCTCGACGGCGCGCTCCGCGGCGATGAGCAGCTCGTCCATGTTCACCGGCTTCAGGATGAAGTCGTACGCGCCGAACTTGAGCGCCTCCACCGCGGTGGGCACGTCGCCGACGCCGGTGAGCACGAGGACGGCGGCGTCGGGCTCCATGGCGCGCGCCTGCTTGAGGAACGTGAGGCCGTCCATCACCGGCATGTTCACGTCGGTCACGGTGAGCGGCGGGCGCTCGGCGTCGAAGGTCTCGAGGCCCTCGCGGCCGTTGGCGGCGACCAGGCACGTGTAGCCGCTGGACCGGAAGAACTCGTTCAGCACGCGCCGGATCTGGCGGTCGTCGTCCACGATCAGCACGCGGCGGTCGGTCTGGGCCACGTCACCGGCCTCCGGCCCGGCCGGGCAGGCTCGCGGGCGCGGTGTCCTCGAACACCGAGACGCGGTTCTTGCCCGCGCGCTTGGCCGCGTACAGGGCCTCGTCGGCGGCGCGGATGAGGTCGTCGGCGGCGGGCGTCACGTCCTCGGGCAGCGAGGCGATGCCGAAGCTCGCGGTGAGCGGCCGCCCGTGCGCGAAGGGATGGCGCGACAGCACGTGGCGGATGCGGTCCGCGTAGAGCCGGGCGCCGTCCTTCGACGTCTCGACCAGCAGCACGATGAACTCGTCGCCCCCGTAGCGGCAGATCACGTTGATGCCGCGCGAGTAGCGCATCAGGATCTCCGCCATGTCGCGCAGCGTCTCGTCGCCGGCGGCGTGGCCGAGGTCGTCGTTGATGGCCTTGAAGCCGTCCAGGTCCAGCAGCACGACGGACACCGGATGGTTGAACCGGCGGTACCGCGAGACCTCTTCCTCGAGGCGGATCGTGAAGAAGCGCCGGTTGTAGAGCCCGGTCACGTCGTCCTTGAACGAGAACTCCTTGAGCCGCGCGTTGGCGAACTCGAGCTCGGAGTAGGCGGCGTCGAGCCGGCGCGCGAACCGATCGACGTCCGCCGCCTGCTGCTCGATCGTGGCGAGCGTGCGGGAGAACCCCGCGAGGAGGCCGCGTGTCTCGTCGGCCTCGTCATCGGCAGGATCGCGCGGCGTGGCCGGCGCTCCGGCCCGGCCGGGACGGGCACGGGAAGGGGTTTGACGGCGCGGCTGCCCCCGACGATGCCGGCTCCGACCAGCAGGAGGAGCAGCGCCTGGAGCCAGGCCGGCAGGGGCAGGAACGGGAGCACGCCGAGAAGGGACAGCGCGCACCAGGCCCAGCGCCACCAGAGAGGACGTCAGGAGCAGGCCCAGACCACGGCTCGCCCGCTTCTGCGCCGCCTCTTTCCGGCCCGCCCTGTCCATGGCCATCCGAGCGTGTCTCCCGTCCCCGTTGATCGTCGTCACCGGCCCAGGATAGCGGACAGGATCGTCCGCGACGCCACGATCCCGTACCGCCGGTGGTCCGGCCGACTCCGGTTCGACGGCGAGCATTATTCGGTGCCGCTCGCGGGAGTGTCAAGCCGGGCGTGGTTGACTGCGCTTCGCGCGCTGGAGTAGGGTTAGCGCGACCTATGCAGAACGGGCTCAGCGGACCAACGGTCGTCGCGTTCACTCGCGAATGATGCGGACCGACCGGTGACGACGGCGCCGCAAGTCATCAATCCCGACAAGAAGATCGACTGCACGGGCCTGTTCTGCCCCATGCCGATCGTCAAGACGCGCGAAGCCATCGCCACCATGGCGGTCGGTGAGGTGCTCGAGATGACCTCGGACGACCCCGGCTCCGACCCGGACATGAAGGTCTGGTCCCAGCGGTCCGGCCATGAGCTGGTGGAGGTGTCCCGGCAGGGAGCCGTCTTCCGCTTCCTGGTGCGAAAGAGCCGATAGGGCCGTGGACCCCGGCGGAGCGGGCCCCGACCGGGTGTACCTGGACTATGCAGGCTTCGCCCCCGTGGACCCGCGGGTGCTCGCCGTCATGCGGCCCTTCCTCGAGGCGGGCATCGGCAACCCCGCCGCCCAGCACTCCCTCGGCGTCGAGGCGCGCGAGTCGCTCGACGCGGCCCGCGTGAAGGTCGGGCGCCTGGTCGGCGGCGCCGCCGCCGGCGTGGTCTTCACGTCCAGCGCCACCGAGGCCAACAACCTGGCGATCAAGGGGCTGACCCTCCGCGCCGGCGAGCGGCCGGGGCACGTGGTCGCCTCCGCGATCGAGCACATCTCGGTGCTCAACGCCTGCCGCGAGGTGGAGAAGTGGGGCGGCGCGGTCACCCTCGTGCCGGTGGGGGAAAGCGGCGCGATCGACCCCGCGCGCATCGGCGCCGCGCTCCGGCCCGACACCACGCTGGTGTCGATCGGGGCGGCGAACGAGGAGATCGGGACCGTTCAGCCCGTCGCCGAGCTGGCGCGCGTGGCCCGCGCGGCCGGCGTGCGCTTCCATGTGGACGGCGTGGGCGCGGTGGGCCGGGTGCCCCTCGGCGTGGACGCGCTCGGCATCGACCTCCTCACACTGTCGGGCAACGACATCTACGGGCCTCCCGGCTCCGGCGCGCTCTGGGTCCGGCCCGGCGTCAAGCTCGCGGCCCAGGTGCTCGGCGCCGGCCAGGAGCTCGGGTACCGGTCGGGCACCGAGAACCTCCCCGCGCTGGTCGGCCTCGGGGTCGCCGCGGACCTGATGCGCACGCGAGGGCGCCCACGGCGAGGGCGCCCGCCTCATCCAGCTCCGCGACCGCCTCATGGACGGGCTGCTCGCCGCCGTGGCCGACTGCCGGCTCACCGGCTCTCGCGCCGCGCGCCTGCCGCACCACGTGAGCCTGGCGCTCCGCGGCGTGAAGGCGGACAGCGTGCTGCTCGACCTGGACCTGCGCGGGATCGCGGCCTCCTCGGGCTCGGCCTGCGCGCGCCTGACCCGGACGCCGTCCCACGTGTTGCGCGCCATCGGCTGCACGCCCGAGGAGGCGGAGGGCGCGCTCGCGTTCACGCTCGGCCGCTGGACGACGGCGGCGGAGATCGACGCCGCGCTGGAGCGCCTCCCGGCCGTCGTGGGCCGGCTGCGCGCGCTGTCGCCCCCGGGATCCTCGGCACACGCCACATGAGGCTCGTGCTCTTCGACATCGACGGCACGCTGCTCACCGCGCGCGGTGCGGGGCGCCGCGCGCTCGGCCGCGCGCTGGCCGCGACGTACGGCACGGCGGGCCGGCTCGACGGCTACGACTTCCGGGGCCGGACCGATCGCCGCATCGTCGCCGACCTCATGAGCGAGGCGGGCATCCCGCCCCGCCGCGTGCAGGCGCGCATGCGCGCGTGCTTCGACGCCTACGCCCTCGCGCTCACCGAGGAGATCGGCGACGGGGGCCTGGTGCGCCTCCTGCCCGGGGTGGGCGAGATCGTCCGGCGGCTCGGCGAGGACGCGCAGGTGGTCCTGGGCCTCGTCACCGGCAACACGGAGGACGGAGCGCGGATCAAGCTCGCGCCCACCGGACTCTGGCCCGCGTTCCGCACCGGGGCCTACGGGTCCGAGCACTCGGATCGCCGGCGGCTGCCGGGGCTGGCCACCCGTCGCGCCCGCGCCCTGACCGGCCACGCCTTCCGGCCCGACGACGTGCTGGTGCTGGGCGACACGCCGCTCGACGTCGAGTGCGCCCGCGCCTTCGGCGCGGTGGCGGTGGCCGTGGCCACCGGTCAGTACTCCCGGGCCGAGCTGTCCGCGGCCGGGCCCGACCTGCTGTTCGACACCTTCGCCGACGTCGAGGCGACGATCCGAGCCCTGCGGGACGCTTCGACGAGATCCTCGCCGCGGACCTCCTCTGCCGCAATCCCGACGTGACAAAGTGCGAGTTCCTCGCTTTCGACCCCGAGGCCGCGCTCGGGCCTGCCGATGTCCGAGGTGCTCGCCGCGCACCGGGCGGCCATCGCCGACTACGATCGCGCCTGCGCCGCGCTGACCGCGCTCGCCGCGGAGCCAACGTCTCGCTGCGGGGCCTCGTCCAGCAGGTCAACGACACGCTCGCGCGCTCCGCGTCCTGAGTCCTGGCGCAGGGAACTGGATTACCATCCGCGCTCGGGCGTGGCGGCGGGCCGGCACCTGGGGTCGCGCAACCACGCCGCACGCGTGCGCTGCCCCGCTGTAGCTGGGCTCCATCCGGGCGCCGGGGGTCCGCTGACCGGAAGGAAGGGAAGGGCCCCGCGACCCCAGGTGCCGGCCCGCCGCCCAACGACAGAGCGCTGTTCGGGCGGTAGCAGCGGATGCTCACAGGTCCTCCGGCCGCAAGCCGGTCCGTTTCGCGATCCGAGACAGCATGCGGGCCCGATCTCCTCATCATCGTGAAAGGCAAACACGAAATCCGCCCAGCCGGGGCGGGCCAACGTTAGGTGGGAGCCCGACTGACGCTTGACCACCCAACCAATCCTGAGGAGGGCGGCTAGCACCCGGCGAGAGCGGGTACTTGGCCAGCCGTTCACGCGGCGTTGAAGGAGATGCTCAGTAGTTCAGGTCCAGCCTCACCGTGTTCCAACCGCTCCGCGAGGACCCGAAGGGCAAGAGCCTGAACCCTGGACAGGGCCGCCTCTTGCGTCTCCCCGTACGCGAGGACGCCCGGCATCTCCGCAACCTCTGCCAGCCACCGACCATCGTCCTCCCGCTCGAGTTCGACCTTGAACGTGATCAAGGGCTCATGACCTCCGGGTCACGAGTATACGACGTTGGCTCCGAGCACTCGTATCCCACAACCCGCCGAACGGTCGGTATCAGGCGCGGCCGCCCGGCGGCCGACGCCTGGATACCGAAGTTAGACGACGGCCGCCGGCCGCTGACCCTGGCGTCTCGGCGACCCAGGGCGATCGGAGCGCGACGCGAGAAAGGCGGAGTCATCACCGCGATGCATGTACAGTCGGCCTTCGAGGCGGTCGCCTCGGAGAATACCCCAGCCGCGACCACATCCGGGATCGTTGTCGTTCTCGCCTTCCCAGGAGAAGTCAACGGCCGGCGCGCCGTTGCGCTCTTCGAACCGGCAGTCGAGCCATCCACGCACCGTACCGAACTGGAACTGGCCCATCTGTTCGCGATCGAACTCGATGAAGGCAGGGACCATCAGGTCGAGGTAATCCTTGTCCCACACCTCCATTTCGACGATGCGCCAGTACCCAACGAACGCGTCCGGTGTCTTCGGTGCGATCATCCGTTCACGCTTTGTCCCCGTCGCCTAACTACTATTCGACGCCGCACCAACGCCGACGGTCATTCGACTACCTGATCGGCGCGCAGCAGGAGCGACGGCGGGATCGTGAGGCCGAGGACCTTGGCGGTCCGGCCGTTCAGACGGAACCGTGTAGCGCCGCCCGGTCAGTGTATCGCCGCGGGATATCCGGGCGCGACGCATGAGGCCTGCCGGCATTTTCATCCGTCGTGTCACGCCCTTGCTTCCTCCACCGCGGATGTGGTCCACCCGGATACGCTGTCAGGCGGGCGCAGTGTATCGCGGGCGCCGCTCGCCGCTGCTTTCATTCGCCGGATACCAGTCGGTCGGGCGCGATCAATCCGGTTACCTTCCGCGCTCGGCCGTGGCGCGGGGCCGGCACCTGCGGTCGCGGAACGACGCCGCCGGCGTGCGCTGCCCCGCTGTTCGCTGGGCTCCCTCCGGGCGCGCGGAGTCCCTGGAAGGGTCCCGCGACCGCAGGTGCCGGCCCGACGCCCGACGGCAGAGCGCTGTTGGCCGTAACGGTTTGCGCCCCGATCAGGGGAGGCCGGTGATCTTGATCCCGGAGTTCTTCAGCTTGTAACGGCGGTTCACCGTGGCGAGCACGGCGGTGATGCCCTCGAGCGGGCCGGCGTTGGTGAGCGGCCCCGACGTCCACCGCGCGCAGCCCGAGCGACGCGCCCAGCTCGCCGACCACGCGCTTGGCGTCGGCGTCGCCTCCGCAGAGCAGGAGGTCGCACTCGATGGCGTGCTCCGTCGCCGACAGCTCGTGCGCCGCGATGTGGTGGAACGCGGCGACCACGCGGGCCTCGGCGCCGAGCAGCTCCTGCGCCTCCTCGGCGGAGGAGCCCTGGGGCGGCGGCGTGAAGAGCCGCCCGCCGCCGAACGTGAGCGGGACGACGGTGCTGACCACCGTCTTGCCGCGGCAGCCCCTCGCGCAGCTCGGGCAGCGTGTTGGGCAGCCCGTTGGCGGGCACGGCCAGCACGACGACCTCCCCGCCGCGGCAGCGTCGCGGTTTGCCATGCCGGAGATGCGCGCCCCCGGCGCCAGCGCCGCCAGCTCCGCCGCCTTCGCCTTGGCGCGCTCCGCGTCACGCGAGCCGATCGATGATCTCGTGCCCGGCCTGCGCCCACCGCACGCCCAGCCCCGCGCCCTTCCTTCCCCGTCCCTCCCATGATCGCGATCTTCATGCGTCAGATCTCCTGTCATGTCGTGGTCGATATCGACTCGCATGTTGCGTTGCCGTCGCTGAGCCGATCAACAGCGCGTGGCCGTGGGGCGTTGGGCAGGTACCTGGGGTCGCGGGGCCCTTCCCCTCCATCGGGCATCGGACCCCGCGCGCCCGGATGGAGCCCAGCTACAGCGGGGCAGCGCACGCGTGCGGCGTGGTTCCGCGACCCCAGGTACCTGCCCGACGCCCCGCCCGAGCGCGATGATCGCCGGCGAAGGAGCGCCACTAGCGGAACAGGTCGCGCGAGGGATCGCGGAGGAGCGCACGCACGCTGCCCTCGCCGGGCGTCCACGCGAGCCCGCGGACGATCGCGACGGGGATGCGGTCGAGCTTGCCCATGACAGGCTCGGCCGCCGCCGGCCAGCTCGTCGGCGACGGCGAGGACGGTCGCCTGGAGGACGTGGCCGCCGGGATCCACCTCGCCGAGGTAGCTCTTGAGCGGATCGACGCCGGCCACGCCGACGGCGATGTTGACGAGGCCCTCGCGCCACGGGCGGCCGAAGGTGTCGGCGATGACGATGGCGAGGCGGTGGCCGGTCAAGGCGGCGATGCCGTCCCGCAGCGCGCGCGCCGACGCGTCGGAGTCGATGGGCAGGAGGCAGGCGGTGTCGGCGTCCACGTTGGACTGGTCCACGCCGGCGTTCGCGCACACGAACCCGTGGTGCGTCTCCACGATCAGGACGTCCCGGGCCTGGCGCACGACGCGGCGGCTCTCCGAGAGGATCACCTCGACGAGGCGGGGGTCGCGGTTCACGACCTCCGCGACGGCCAGCGCGCGCTCCGAGGGCACGACCTCCGAGAGCCGCACCACCCGTCCCTCGGCCTTCGACACGATCTTCTGGCTCACGACGAGGAGATCGCCGGCGGCGAGCGGCGTGCCCTGGCGCCGCGCGGCGTCCGTGACGAGCGGGGCGAGGTCGTCGCCGCGCCGCACCTCGGGCATGTCGTCGACGCCGATCACTTCGTAGCGGAAGCGCGGCATCGGCGTCAGCGGCCGGCCAGGCGAGCGGGGACGCCGAGGCGCGCGAGCAGCGCCCCGCTGCGAGTGGCCGCCCCCAGCCGGAGCAGGGCGGCGAGGTCGTCGGGCCCGTCGATGTCGAGGCCGAGGCCGGGCAGGCGGAGCGTCTGGACGGCGAGGCCGCGGCTTCGCGCCGCCTCGAGGTGGTTCGCGAACGACGGCTCGCCGAACTTGAGCGGCATCGCGTCGGGCGGGGTGAGGAGCGCTCCGTTCGTGCCGAAGCCGGAAGCCGAGGGCACGAACACCGCGGCGGGCGCCGGCCCCGGCGCGCCCGCGAGCGCTCGCAGCTCGTCCGCGGTCACGCACGGCACGTCGCCCGGGATCGTCACGAAGACGCGCGCGCCCGCGGCGCCGGCCTCGCGCTGGGCGAGCGCCACCGCCTCGGTGTGGCCGCGGTTGACGGCCTCGGTGAGGCAGGCCACGCCGTGACGCGTGGCCAGCGCGATCGCGCCCGCGTCCCGCGTGACCACGCGGACCTCGCCGATCTCCGCGGCGATGAGCGCGTCCAGCACGTCCTCGAGCATCGCCTCGGCCAGCGCGCTCCGCTCCTCCTGGGTCAGCGTGGCGGCGAGCCGCTGCTTGGCGTCCACCAGGTCCTTCACGGGCACCGCGCAGACGAGGCCGCTCACCCGAGCGTCTCCAGCACCGCGCGCGGCGAGCCGGGTCTCGGCCTCGCGCCCGGTCATGAGCGTGTCGGTCACGATGGCCTCGACGCCGCCGTGTCGCACCTCGTCCGCCGCGGCGGGCGCCCGCTCGTCCACCACGAGCGCGTCCAGCCAGGGCGCGTACGCGCGGGCGACGCCGGCCGCCGACACCGGCAGCCCCCGCCAGGTCATGAGACGCCCGGCCGGTCCCGACACCGGGGCGTCGCCGATGATGGGGCTCACCCCGACGACGCGGGCCCGCGTGCCCTCGAGCGCCGCGGCGACGCCGGGCACGGAGAGGATCGGCCCGATCGACGTGATGGGATTCGACGGGCACACGATGACGGCGCGCGCGTCGCGGATCGCCTCGAGCACCCCGGCGCCGGCGTCGCCGCCGCCGCGCCGACGAACGCGACGTCGCGGACCTCGGTCTGCGCCTTGTCGCGCACGAAGTACTCCTGGAAGTCGAGCCAGCCCTCGGGCCCCAGGATGCGCGTGCGGACGGGCTGGTCGGACATCGGCAGGAGCGCGGGGCCGGCGCCGAGGGCGGAGGCGATGGACGCCGTCGCCTCGCTCAGGGTCCGCCCTTCGCCGAGGAGCCGCGTGCGGTGCAGGTGGGTGGCGAGGTCGCGGTCGCCGAGGCTGAACCACGCGGGCTCGCCGAAGCGGGCCATGCGCTCGAGCGCGTAAAACGTCTCGCCCTGGAGGCCCCAGCCCCGCTTCTCGTCGGCGATGCCGGCCAGCGCGTAGCACACGCTGTCGAGGTCCGGGGAGACGTACAGGCCCCACACGATGCAGTCGTCGCCGGTGTTCCCGACGATGGTCAGCTCGCCGGGCGACAGCAGCGGAGCGAGGCCGCGCAGGAATCGCGCGGCGCCGGTCCCGCCGGCCAGCGCGACCACCTTCACGGCGCCGCGCTCACCGGCTGCTGAAGGAGTGCGGATTTCGACTTCGCCGTGCGGGCAGACACCGCGATTCTGCGTACGCACGCGGAGCCGTCTCGCCGTTCCTTCACGGCGCCACCTCAGCGAGCCCGGCGCCGCGAGCCCGGCGGGGGCGCGGCCCGCCCGGCCGCGCTCCAGATGGCGGAGCCTCCGCGCCAGGCAAACAGGCCCAAGCCGGGCGCCCCGCGCAGTCCGCGCGGCAGCGCGACCTCGGGGACGGGGATGAAGCCGAGCCGCACCCACACGGGGTCGAGCCCCTGCGGGCGGGTGAAGAGCGTGTCCACGCCTCGCCCGGCGGCCTGGGCGAGGGCCTCCTCGACGAGCTGGGCGGCCACGTCGAGGGCATCGCCGGGCGTCGCGCCGGGTGCGCCGCCCGCCGTCTCGTCCGGCGATGCCGTCTCGGAGGCCATCACGACGGGGCCATGGATCATGCACGGCGGCGCCGCTTCGCACGAGCAGGAGGGCGCCGACGAGCCGCGGTGCCCGTCCCACGCGCCCCATCCGGAGTCCACCTGGCGCTCGGGCGGGAGCCACGCGCCCACGAAGCCGAAGAGCTCACGGACTGCGCGGTCCGCTCCCGCGAGAGGCCGGTACGCGAGCCCCTCGAGGGCTCTACTTCTTTCCGCCAAGCACGGAGTCCTTCAGGGCCTTGGCGAGGCGGAACTTCACCACGCGCTTCGCGGGGATCTTGATGGGCTCGCCCGTCTGCGGGTTGCGGCCCATCCGGGCCTTCCGGTTGGCGAGCACGAGCCGGCCGAACCCGGGCACCACGAAGACGTTCTTGGCTTCCTTCACGCGAGCGTCTGCAGGCTCTCGATCAGGTCGACGACCTGCTTCTTGCTCAGGTCGTTCTTCTGCGCCAGGTGCCCGATGATGGCGGACTTCGTCATGGATTTGGCCATGTGGTCTCCCTTCGCCTTTTTCGCAGTTGAGGGTGGACGGTTGATCGACGCGGACAGCTCCGGATCAGCGAGCCGAGCGGTATTCTACTCGCGCTGCCCGGCCGGTGTCGAGGCCCGCTGCGGATGCGCGAAGCGGAAGCTCTTCGACGCGGTGAGCCGCCGGTAGGAGCCGAAGCGCGCCTCGGCGTCCTCGACGTGGTCGAGCGGCGAGTCCTCCTCTTCCACCCCGTCCGCGTACACCTTGACCAGGTCGTACTCCGTGTTCCGCCGCGCGGGCACGCGCCCGGCGTCACGCACGAGCCGTCGCAGCTCGGCCGGAGGCACGAGCTGGCCGAAGCCCGCCCCCGCGGACGTGGAGATGGACTCGTTGATGAGCGTCCCGCCGAGGTCGTTGGCGCCGCAGGCGAGGAGGTACTGCGCGAGCTTGGGGCCCTCCTTCACCCAGGAGGCCTGGATGTTCTTCATCGTGGGGCCGAGGATGAGCCGCGCGAGCGCGTGCATCTTGACCACCTCGAACCCGCTCGCGCCCTGGCGCACGCCGGCCACCAGCCCGTGGCGGTACATCGGGGCCTCCTGGTGGATCAGCGACAGCGGCACGAACTCGGTGAAGCCGCCGGTCCGGCGCTGGATGCCGCGCAGGAGGTCCATGTGGCGCACCCAGTGCTCCGGGCGCTCGATGTGCCCGTACATGATCGTGGAGGTGGTGCGGATGCCCAGGTCGTGCGCGGCGGTGATGACCTCGATCCACTGCGTCGACGGTGATGCGGCCGCGGGCGATGACGTCGCGGATCTCCTGGTCGAGGATCTCGGCCGACGTGCCGGGCAGCGTGCCGAGGCCGGCGGCGCGCAGCTCGCGCAGGTAGTCGGGGATCGCCAGGCCGGAGCGCGTCGAGCCGTAGAGGATCTCCTCGGGCGAGAACGCGTGCAGGTGCATCTCGGGCACGGCGGCCTTGATGGCGCGGCACAGGTCGATGTAGTAGCTGCCGTCGATCTTCGGGGGCAGGCCGGCCTGGATGCACACCTCGGTGGCGCCCATCGTCCACGCCTCGACGGCCCGACGGACCACCTCGTCCATGGGGAGGAAATACCCCTCCTCCTCGCGGTGGTCGCGGCTGAACGCGCAGAAGGTGCAGTGCTTGATGCAGACGTTGGTGAAGTTGATGTTGCGGTTCACCACGTAGGTGACGATGTCGCCGACCTGCCGCCGGCGCATCTCGTCGGCGACGAGGGTGAGCGCCGTCAGCTCCCGCCCCGTCACCTCGGTGAGCCGGATGCCCTCCGCGACCGACAGCTCCTCGCCGTCCAGCGCGCGGCCGAGGATGCGCCGGACGTCGCGCTCCACCCAGTCGAGATCAATGGTGCTCACGGGCATGTCCTCCTGGCGTCTACCTGGTCGTGGTCGGGGATCATGCTACCAGCTTCGGCGGGCGCGCCGCTCACCAGCTTCGCCACACCTCGAGGTCGGGGCGGACGAGGCCGTCGCCGTCCACGAGGCGGGCCACGTGCGGGCGCAGCCGCTCGTCGATGAACTCCGGCCGCCGCGTGTACTCGGGATACACGGCGAGCCGCTCCCGCAGCTCGAGCTGCGCGGCCTCGGTCATGCGCCGGAGCTCGGCGAGGCCGGGCCACGGGCACTCGGGATTGATGTGGTCGGGCGTCAGCGGCGAGATGCCGCCCCAGTCGTTCAGGCCCGCCGCGGGCAGCCCGCCGTAGCCGCCGGCCGAGAGATTGGGCGGGGCCTGGATGTTCATGTCCGGGCCGAGGAGGAGGCGCGCCACCGCCACCGTGCGGGCGAGGTCGGCGAGCGACGGGTCGGCCACGCCGCGCATCCGGATGGTGGGCTTGGCCCGGAAGTTCTGGACGATCACCTCCTGGATGTGGCCGTACCGCTCGTGCAATTCGCGGATGGCCAGGAGCGCGTCCACCCGCTCGGCGAGGGTCTCGCCGATGCCGATCAGGATCCCGGTGGTGAAGGGGATGCGGAGCGACCCGGCGAGCGCGATCGTCTTGAGGCGCCGTGCCGGCACCTTGTCGGGCGCGCGGTCGTGAGCGAGCCCGGGCCCGAGCAAGCGGTCCGACGTCGTCTCGAGCATGATCCCCATGCTCACGTTCGCCTCGCGGAGCGCGCCGAGGTCGCGGGCGGACATCAGCCCCGGGTTGGCGTGGGGCAGAAGCGTGGATTCCTTCACGACCATCTCGCTCACCGCGCGCAGATAGCCGAGGGTGGTGCGGTGCCCGAGGCGGCGCAGCGTCTCGCGGTGCTCGGGGAAGATCGCCTCCGGCTTGTCGCCCAGCGAGAACAGCGCTTCCTTGGCGCCCAGGCGCTCGCCCGCCTTCACGAGCGCCAGCACCTCGTCCGGCATCATCGTGAAGGCGCCGGGCTCCCCAGGGTCCTTGCGAAACGTGCAGTAGCCGCAGTAGTCGCGGCAGAGCGTGGTCAGCGGGATGAAGACCTTGGCCGAAAACGTGAGCCGCCGGCCGCGGCCCCGGTCACGAAGCGCCGCCGCGGGCGCGCAGAGCTCGGGCAGCCGGGCCTCCGGCGTGTCGAGCAGCGTGGTGGCCTCGGCGGCGGCGAGGGCGCGCCCCTCGCGGGCGCGGTCGAGCGCGCGATCGAGCGCGGTCACCGCGCCATGCTCCAGTGCGTCACGTGGGCCGGCGTCACCTTGATCATGACGCCCCGCTCGCGGGGCAGCCCCATGGCGCGGTACTGCGGGTACTTCTCCAGCAGGAGATCGGCGCCGCGGCTGAACTCCGGGCCGGCGGTGAGCACCTCGGCGCGCCCCTGGATGATGACGTGGCGCAGCCGGCTCCAGTCCTCGTCGTAGTCGTCGATGGTCACGCACACCGACGGGTTCGCCTCGATGTTGCGGATGCGCTTGAGGGCCCGGCCCGTCGCGCGCTTGGGCTTGGCGTCGACGGCGGAGAAGATCGCGGCGCCGTCGAAGGCGTAGCAGAACGGGACCACGTGGGGCTGGCCCTGGGCGTCGGCGGTGCCGAGGTGGCCGACGCGTCCGCGGGAGATGAAGCCGGCGACCTCGTCGGGCACGTGAGCCACGGGGGACGCCGTGCCTCTAGCGGAGGCCGCGCACGAACGGGCCCACCGAGCGGACGGCCTGCCGAGCGGCCACGTTCATCTCGCGGATGGGGCGGTCACGCGGGGCGCCCGGAGCACCTTGGGACGGCACGTCCTCGGCGAAGCGCTCCATCATGGCCAGGCGCCCGCGGAGATCCGTGGGCGCGGGGTCGAAGATGAAGTGGGTCACGCCGAGCGACTGGTAGGTGCGCACGTCCTGGATCACCTCGGTGGCGGTGCCGGTGAACGGCGCGCGATCGCCGCCCGACGGGCGGGCGCGCCGGCCCGCCAGGTCCAGCGGGACGCGGAACGACAGCGTGATGCGCGCGGGATCGCGTCCGGCCTTGCGGGCCGCGTCGTGGATCAGCGCCACCTTCTCGCGGAACTCCGCCGGGTGCAGCAGGCCGGGCGGCCGCATGCCGATGGGGTGCCAGCCGTCGCCGATCTCGCCCGTCCGGCGGAGCGCGGCCGGCGTGTGCCCGCCGATCCAGACGGGGATGCCGCCCTTCTGCGCCGGCTTCGGCAGCACGCTCACCGGGCGCAGCGTGTAGTGACGTCCCGCGAAGTCCACGGGCTCCCGCGTCCAGCACTCGCGCATCAGGCGGATGTACTCGTCGGTCACGCGCCCGCGCTCCGGATACGGCGGGGCCTGGAGCGCTTCGAACTCCTCCCGCATCCAGCCGACGCCCGCGCCCAGGATGAGGCGGCCACCGGACAGCACATCGAGCGTGGCCAGCGTCTTGGCGGTGAAGAGCGGGTTCCGGTAGGGAATGATCAGCACGCTCGTGCCGAGCAGGATGCGCGAGGTCGCGCCGGCCAGGTAGCTCATCACGGCCAGGGGCTCGAGGTACCCCTGGGCCCAGTCGGCCGCGACCTTCCCGTTGGCCGAGTAGGGGTACGCGGACTCGGTGGTCAGCGGGATGACGACGTGGTCGGTGACGAAGATCGACGAGTAGCGGAGGGCTTCCGCCTGTTCGGCGAGCTTGACCAGGGCGTCGCGGTTGGCGAGAGCGCCGCGTCCGGGAAGGGCGAAGCCGAATTGCACGAAGGCCATATTGCGCGTGGCCCCGGTGGCTGTCAAGGCCGCGAGCACCGGCTCGGCCAGCGAAATCGCTGTCCTGCAGCGCGCTCGTGAGCCTCGCGCATCAGACTCATGCCGAGCGGTAGGACTGTAGAGGCCCGTGGCGGTTAGCGCATTCTGCGAGCCTCGCTCGTGAGCCTCGGAAGGGGGCGCGGTCGAATGGTGATCCGCCCAGTTCCCGGCACGTCCGCCAAGCGGCGGGCGGAGAGAGGGCCTGTGTTACGGTTGATGACATGGCAGGCGGCGTGAGGCCTCGCGTTCTGATCGTCGACGACGAGCCAGCCATCGCGGAGTGGCTGCAGCTCGTGCTCGACAGCGCCGGCTACGGGTCGGAGGCGGCCCGCGACACCACCGCGGCGATCGGCCTCCTGTCGGGCCAGGAGTTCGCCGTGGCCCTCGTCGACCTCGTCCTGCCCGACGGCGACGGTTTCCGCCTTCTCGAGCTCATCAAGCAGCGCGACCCCGCCATCGAGGTCATCATCATGGCCGGCCACTCCTCGATCTCCAAGGCGGTCGAGGCCACCAAGCAGGGGGCGTTCTACTTCGTCTCGAAGCCGTTCGAGGCGGGCGAGATGCTCGCGCTGGTGGGCAAGGCGCTCGAGCGCCGCCGGCTCCTCGCCGAGACGACCGACCTCCGGCGGCAGCTCGCCGAGCAGGCGGCGTTCGGCGAGATCCTCGGAACCGCTCCCACCATGAAGCGCGTCTTCGAGCTGCTCGACTCCGTGGCCGGCTCGGACGCCAACGTGCTGATCATCGGGGAGAGCGGCACGGGCAAGGAACTGGCCGCCAACGCGCTGCACGCCAAGAGCGCGCGGGCCTCGGGGCCGCTGGTCAAGATCAACTGCGCGGCGCTGCCCAAGGACCTCATCGAGTCGGAGCTGTTCGGGCACGTGAAGGGCGCCTTCACGGGCGCCTCCACCGACAAGGCGGGGTTGCTCGAGGAGGCGCACAAGGGCTCGGTCCTCCTCGACGAGATCACCGAGATGCCGATGGACCTCCAGGCGAAGCTCCTGCGGGTCCTCGAGGACCGGCAGGTGCGCCGCCTCGGCGGGTCGCGCACGGTGCCCGTGGACTTCCGCCTGATCTGCTCGACCAACCGTGATCCCGATACTGCGGTGCGCGAGGGTCAGCTCCGCCAGGACCTCTACTTCCGCATCAACACGGTGACGGTGAAGCTGCCTCCGCTGCGCGAGCGGACCACGGACATCCCGATCCTGGCCAAGGCCTTCCTCGAGCGCTTCAAGACCAAGCACGTGCGGCCCGTGGAGGGCATCGACCCCGAGGCGTACCGGCGGCTCCTCGGCTACGGCTGGCCGGGCAACGTGCGCGAGCTGGAGCACGCCATCGAGCGCGCCATCCTGGTCGCGCGCGGCGGCGAGATCGGCCTGAGCGACCTCCCCGAGGCGCTCCGCGCCGAGACGACGGCGGCGGCCACGGCACCGGCGTCGGGATCGCTCGAGGAGATCGAGCGCGCGTCCATCCTTCGCGCCCTCGAGTCCACCGGCTGGAACAAGCAGGCCGCCGCCGCGCTCCTGGGCCTCCGCCGGCCCACGCTCTACTCCAAGATGCGGCGGCACGGTATCCCCCAGCGGCGCCCGTACTCAGTCGTCCACCGCATCTCTCCGTCCCTGGCTGCGCGGCGTCCTCCAGGTGACGGCGTGTCAGCGCGCGCTGTCGAATCGCTCGACGCTCCGCCTCAGGCCTCGGCCCTCCACTCTGCGTACGGATTGCCCTTCGAACCCGGCAATGTATTTGCGCTGGGGCCGCACGGAGGTAGCGACCATGCCGACGATGCTCATCGTGGAAGACGACCCGGCCTGGCGTCTCTCTACCTGATAGATCCTGCCTAGCGCCTCAGCAGTTGGCCCCACCTTGCCCATTTTCTGTGCACGACCTCGCGCGTCGTGAGACGATGCCACACCCCAAAGTCATTGAATCCATTAGCCAAGAGTCCCGCGAAGGGCCGGCATGGGCGCTGCAATGCTGTCACACGGGAGGAGATCGAATGAAAAAGATCGAGGCCATCATCAAGCCGTTCAAGCTCGACGACGTGAAGGAGGCGCTGACCGGGATCGGGGTCATCGGGATGACCGTGTCCGAGGTCCGCGGCTTCGGGCGCCAGAAGGGGCACACCGAGCTGTATCGCGGCGGCGAGTACACGGTCGACTTCCTCCCCAAGATCAAGGTGGAAGTGGTGGTACCCGACAACCTGGCGGACAAGGTCGCGGGGGTGCTGTCGGGGGCGGCCAAGACCGGGAACATCGGCGACGGCAAGATCTTCATCCTGCCCGTGGACACGGCGGTGCGGATCCGGACGGGCGAACGGGACGAGAGCGCGCTCTGACGCGATGCTCCCCTTCAACGCTTCGCGATTCCAAGGAGGACACGTGGTGGGGACAGCGAAACGGTCCATCGTGGCAGCCCTGCTCGGGGCGCTGCTCGTCCTGATCGTGGCCGAGGTTCAGGCCCAGGCGCCTGCCCCGACGCCTCCCGCGCCGGCGGCCCCGGCTCCGGCGCCCGCTGCGCCCGCACCCGGCGCACCGGCAGCGGCTCCGGCGCCCGCGCCACCGAAGATCGACACGGGCGACACGGCGTGGGTGCTCACGTCCTCCGCGCTCGTCCTCCTGATGACCGCCCCGGGCCTCTTCCTCTTCTACGGCGGCCTCGTCAGGCAGAAGAACGCGCTCGGCACGATCATGCACAGCTTCATCATCCTGGCCCTCATCTCGCTCCAGTGGGTGCTCTGGGGCTACAGCCTCGCCTTCGGGCCGGACAAGGGCGGCATCATCGGCGGGCTCGAGTGGTTCGGGCTGAAGGGCGTCGGCCAGGCGCCGCACCCCGACTACTCGGCGACGATTCCGCACCAGGCCTTCATGCTCTTCCAGATGATGTTCGCGATCATCACGCCCGCGCTCATCACCGGCGCGTTCGCCGAGCGGAAGAAGTTCTCCACGTTCATCGTGTTCATCCTGGCGTGGGCCACGTTCGTCTACGATCCGCTGGCGCACTGGGTGTGGGGCGTGGGCGGGTGGCTCCGCGCGCTCGGCGCGCTCGACTTCGCCGGCGGCACCGTCGTGCACATCTCCTCGGGCATCTCGGCGCTCGCCGCCGCGCTCGTCATCGGCAAGCGGCGCGGCTACGGGCACCAGCCGATGCAGCCCCACAACCTGCCCATGACGGTGATGGGCGCGGCGCTCCTCTGGTTCGGCTGGTTCGGGTTCAACGCGGGGAGCGCGCTGGGCGCCAACGGCCTCGCCGCCCACGCCTTCACGACCACCAACACGGCGACGGCGGCGGCGGTGCTGGGCTGGATGTTCACGGAGTGGGCATCCCGCGGCAAGCCGACGGTGCTCGGCGCGGCCTCGGGCGCGGTGGCCGGGCTCGTGGCCATCACGCCGGCGGCGGGGTTCGTGACGCCGATGGCCTCGATCGTGATCGGCGCGCTCGCCGGCGTCCTCTGCTACACGGCCTGCAACCTCAAGGCGAAGCTCGGCTACGACGACTCGCTCGACGTGGTGGGCGTGCACGGCGTGGGCGGGACGTGGGGCGCGCTGGCCACCGGGATCTTCGCGACCAAGGCCGTCAACGAGGCGGGCGGCGACGGCCTCCTCTACGGCAATCCCGGCCAGCTCCTCATCCAGGCCGTGGCGGTGGTGGTGACCCTGGTGCTGGGCTTCGTGATGACCACGATCATCCTGAAGGTGCTCGACGCGATCATGGGCCTCCGGCTCAGCGAGGAGGACGAGATGGCGGGCCTGGACCTGTCGCAGCATTCGGAGACCGCGTACACCATCGGCGGGTCGGGGTACGGCGAGTACACGAGCGGCGCGGGGGGCGGCGCCTTCGGGCAGACGCGGGCGGCCACCGAGGCCAAGGCGCGGGCCAGTCACTGACCCGTCGGCTTGACCGTCCTCGGGTGAGCACTTACCCTATGCGCGCACCGTCCGCGAACGAGCGTGGCCCGTAAACGTACCGTCGATCGGGTGACCCATTGCTGAATCGTCCGGCTGGCCCGCATCATTCGCGATCGGGAACGGACCCTGGACAGCGCGATGGTCCGCTGAGCCTGTTCGTGAATCGTCCGCGCTCGCAGCCGGCGAGGCCACGGCGGCCTCGCCGGCTCCCGGTTTCGCGCACCGCGCGACACTCTCAACTCTCCAAGGAGGCAGACGCATGACCACGCCGAAGGAAGTTCTGAAGCTCGCCAAGGACAAGGGAGTGAAGATCGTCGACCTGCGGTTCATCGACCTTCCCGGCCTCTGGCAGCACTTCTCGATCCCCGTGTCCGAGCTGAGCGAGGGCATCTTCGAGGACGGCCTCGGCTTCGACGGCTCCTCGATCCGCGGCTTCCAGACCATCGACGAGTCGGACATGCTGCTGATCCCCGACGCGTCGAGCGCGCAGATGGATCCGTTCACCGCGGTGCCGACGCTCGTCCTGATCTGCAACGTGAAGGACCCCATCACCGGCAAGGCGTACACTCGCGACCCGCGCTACGTGGCCCAGAAGGCCGAGGCGTACGTGAAGAAGAGCGGGGTGGGGGACACCATCTACATCGGGCCCGAGCTCGAGTTCTTCTTCTTCGACTCGATCCGCTTCGACCAGAGCTACAACTACGGCTTCTACTTCATCGACTCCGAGGCGGGCGCCTGGAACAGCGGCCAGGAGGGCACGCCCGACCGGCCGAACCTCGGCTACAAGCCGCGCTACAAGCAGGGCTACTTCCCCGTGCCCCCCATGGACAAGTTCCAGGACATCCGCTCGGACATGGTCCTGGCCCTGGAGTCGGTGGGCGTGCGCGTCGAGGTCCACCACCACGAGGTGGCGACGGGCGGGCAGACCGAGATCGACATGCGGTACGACACGCTGACGAAGATGGCGGACAAGGTGTGCTGGTACAAGTACTGCGCCAAGAACACCGCGCGGAAGTGGGGCAAGACCGCCACCTTCATGCCCAAGCCGCTGTTCCAGGACAACGGGTCGGGCATGCACACGCACCAGTCGATCTGGAAGAACGGCAAGAACCTCTTCTACGAGCGCGGCGGGTACGCGGACATCTCGAAGACCTGCCTCTACTACATCGGCGGCATCCTCAAGCACGCGCCGGCGCTCCTCGCCTTCATCGCGCCCTCCACGAACAGCTACAAGCGCCTGGTGCCGGGCTACGAGGCGCCGATCAACCTCGTGTACAGCCAGCGCAACCGCTCCGCGGCCATCCGCATCCCGATGTACTCGAAGGCCGAGGGGGCCAAGCGGATCGAGTTCCGCACCCCGGACCCGACGTGCAACCCGTACCTCTCGTTCGCGGCGTGCGTGATGGCCGGCCTCGACGGGGTGGCCAACAAGATCGATCCCGGCAAGCCGGTGGACAAGGACCTCTACGAGCTGCCGCCGGCGGAGCAGAAGAAGATCAAGCAGCTCCCGGGCTCCCTCGACATCGTCCTCGACAACCTCGAGAAGGACCACGACTTCCTGCTCAAGGGCGACGTGTTCACCCCGGACCTCATCGAGACCTGGATCGACTACAAGCGGAAGAACGAGGTCGACCCGGTCCGGCTGCGGCCGCACCCGTACGAGTTCGCGCTCTACTACGACATCTAGGCCGTCGTCCCGCCGTTCCGGCGGCCCCGGAGGCGATCCCTCGCCTGCGGGGCCGCCCTCTTCCCTCCTGATCGCTCCTTGTGCAGCCCGCCCGCGGCTGCCTCACGCGTGAGCACGCGCGACTTCGTTCCGGCGCGCCGGCGTCCTTCAACACTGCGATTCGTCGCGCGTCGCGCGGCCGCCGGCGGTGGCACCGGAATCGCACGGGCGCGGGCAGACGTCACCCGCGGCTCAACCGTGGTCCCGTGAGAGGAGGAGTCCCGACATGACCGAGACGTGCCGACGGTGGCTCGCCGTGGCTGTCCTGACGTGCGCGGGCTGGGCCGTTCCCGCCCACGCCCAGACGCCGGCCCCCACTCCCGCTCCCGCCGCCGCCGACAAGAAGGAGGAGGAGGAGAAGCCGAAGACCCTCTGGGAGGAGATCAAGCTCTTCTCCTACATCGAGAACAGCTACACCTTCAACCTGACCGGCGCGGGTCGGGACGCCACCAACGAGCTCCGGTTCTACGACTTCGACGAGGGCTGGACCTTCAACATGGCGGAGTTCAGCATCAAGAAGGACCCCTCCGAGAGGTACTGGTTCGGTTTCGGCCTCGTCGTCACCGCCGGTCTCGACGCGCAGAAGACGCATTCGCTCGGCATCTTCCGTGGGAACGACGACACGTTCGCCTTCCGCAACACGCCCTGGTTCGACCTGCAGGAGGCCTACGGTTCGGTGCTCGTCCCTCTCGGGAGCGGCCTCACCCTCAAGGGCGGCAAGTTCGTCACCCTCCTCGGCTACGAGGTCATCGAGTCCCCGAACAACCTGAACTTCTCCCGCGGCTACCTCTTCGCCCTCGCCATCCCGCTGACCCACACCGGCGGCCTCGCGTCGTACACGTTCACCGACTGGTTCAACGTCACGGTGGGCGGCGTGCTCGGGTGGGACAACTCCAAGGAGAACAATGGGGCGCCGTCGCTGACCGGCCAGTTCGCGTTCACGCCGTTCAAGGACTTCACCGCCAACATGAACTGGATCGTCGGGCCGGAGCAGCGTGACAACACGAGCAACCTCCGCTACGTGCTCGATTGGGTGTTCGCCTACACGGGCATCAAGGGGCTGACCCTCGCCGCCAACATCGACTACGGCCACGAGGACAAGGAGGCTTTCCTGGTCTCGCTGGGCCGGGCGGACACCGGCGCGACGTGGTGGGGCGTGGCCCTCTACGCGGCGTACGACTGGACGGACTGGTTGCGCACCTCGCTCCGGCAGGAGTTCTTCAAGGACGCGGACGGGGCCCGGTCGGGCTTCGGCAGCAGCCTCTCGCTCCTCTCCACGACGGTGACCGCGCAGTTCAAGATCTGGAAGGGCCTCGTCGGGCGCGTCGAGTACCGGCACGACGCGGCCGACGAGAAGGTCTTCAAGGCGCGCACGACGCGCCCGGACGCGTCCGGCGGCGTGGTGGCGCAGTCCAAGAGCCTGGACACGATCTCCGTCAGCCTCTACTACTCGTTCTTCTGATTCGAAGGGGGCCTCGACGGTCCCCTTCGAATCCCAATGGAGCGCGGGCTCCGCCCGCGCCCGGAGCGGACCTCTCGGTGCTCACCGTCTATGCGATCGCGCTAGGCGTGATCGGCGGGTGTGCAGCCATTCGATCCTGATCAAAATACAAATCCTTGATTTCTCTCAGTGATGGGGTGGCATCGCGATTGCTCGACAGTTCCAGCATGAAAGCTAAATGGACCGTGGCGATCGTGGATGATCATGCGCCGTCGCGGGCGGCGACGGCAGAGGCGGTGACCGCTCGGGGGGGCCTCGTGGTGGGCAACGGCAGCCACGCGGAGGACGCGCTCGGGCTGGTCGAGCGGTTTCGGCCGGACGTGCTGATCACGTCGATGGGGCTGCCGGACGGCGACGGCGTGGAGGTGGCGCGGAGGGTGATGGCCGCCGGGTGCCCGGTCGTCCTTCACACGAGCCACGCCGCGCCCGAGGTGTCCGCGCGCGCGGCCGAGGCGGGCGTGGTGGGCTTCCTCGTCAAGCCGCTCCGCGCCGAGGAGCTCGGGCCCACCCTCGACCTTGCGGTGTCGCGCTTCCGCGAGCGGGAGGCGCTGCGCCAGGAGAACGAGAGCCTCCGGCGCACGCTCGAGGCCCGGAAGCTGATCGAGCGGGCCAAGGGTGTCCTCATGCAGCGCCTCGGCCTGAGCGAGCCGGAGGCCTTCCGCAAGATCCAGAAGACCGCGATGGACACGCGCCGCCCCATGACCGAGGTCGCCCAGGCGTTGCTCCTCACGGAGAAGATGGCGCCGGCCCGGCCCGCGCGCTGACGTCCCGGCCGGCGCGCCGCGAACGGTCGCGGCCGCCGGCCGCGGATCATCTGCCGACTTGTTGGGCAGGCCGGCGTCCCTGCCTAGAACGCAGGCACAGCGGCGGGTCTCGAGCTGGCCTGCCTCTCGCTCAAACCAGCGAAAACCCTGAACCAAGGGAGAGGCACGGGCATTGCTCTGCCCTCTCGATTGGCGTTCCGAGACATCGAGGTCCGGAGCGACCGGCGCCGCGGCCGGGACTGGCGTTAACCGTTCATCCCGGAAAGGAGACGCAGCATGCAGGGTTACTCACGCAGGGAGTTCCTCAAGACCGCCTCCGCGGTAGGCGTCGGCGCGGCGGCTGGCCTCGGCTTTCCGGCCGTGCTCCGCGCCCAGGCCGGGCCCATCAAGGTGGGCGTCCTCCACTCGCTGTCGGGCACGATGGCGATCAGCGAGGTGTCCCTCCGCGACGTCGTGCTGATGGCCGCGGAGGAGATCAACGGCAAGGGCGGCGTCATGGGCCGGAAGATCGAGCCCGTGGTGGTGGATCCCGCCTCGAACTGGGACCTGTTCGCGGAAAAGGCCAAGCAGCTCCTCCTGCAGGACAAGGTCTCGGTGGTGTTCGGGTGCTGGACGTCGGTGAGCCGCAAGTCCGTGCTGCCGGTGTTCGAGAACAACAACGGCCTGCTCTTCTACCCCGTGCAGTACGAGGGCGAGGAGTGCTCGAAGAACGTGTTCTACACCGGGGCCACGCCGAACCAGCAGCTGATCCCGGCCGCGGAGTACCTGATGTCGAAGGAGGGCGGCGGCTACAAGAAGTTCTACCTGCTCGGCACGGACTACGTGTTCCCGCGCACCGCGAACAAGATCCTGCGGGCGTTCCTCCTCGCCAAGGGCATCCCCGCGGATTCCATCGCCGAGGAGTACACGCCGTTCAACCATCAGGACTATCAGACGATCGTCGGCAAGATCAAGCGCTTCGCCTCCGGCGGCAACGCGGCCGTGCTCTCCACCATCAACGGCGACTCGAACGTGCCCTTCTACAAGGAGTTCTCGAACCAGGGGCTCCGCAGCGAGAACGCGCCGATCATGGCCTTCAGCGTGGCCGAGGACGAGCTGCGCGGCATGGACACCTCCGCGCTCGTCGGCCACCTCGCGGCGTGGAACTACTACCAGTCGGTGGACAATCCCGGGAACAAGAAGTTCGTCCAGGCGTTCAAGGCCTACGCGAAGAAGGCCAACCTGCCCGGCGGCGACAAGCGCGTCACCGACGATCCGATGGAGGCGGCGTACTTCGGCGTCTACATCTGGAAGCAGGCGGTGGAGAAGGCCAAGTCCACCGAGGTCGACGCCGTCCGCAAGGCGGTGTACGGCCAGGAGTTCGTGGCCCCGGGCGGCAAGATCAAGATGGACGAGGCCAACCACCACACCTACAAGCCGGTGCTGATCGGCGAGATCCTCAAGGACGGCCAGTTCAAGGTCGTCTCCCGCTCCAAGGGCCTCGTGAGGGCCGAGCCGTGGAGCCAGTACACGAGCCCCGACAAGGGCTGCGACTGGGTGAAGCAAAAGGGCACATACCAGAAGAAGGCCTGATCGCCTAAAACCGATGTTCCGGGCGCTCGCGGTCCTGTTGATGCTCGCGCTGCTGCCGGGGTCCTTCGGGGCCCCGGCGGCGGCGGCCGCTCCCGCCGATCTCGACAAGCTGCTCGCCGACGTGGCGAGCAAGGATGCCGGGGTCCAGGAAGCGGCCGCCACCGCGCTGGGCAAGACGGGCGACCGCAAGATCCTGCCCTTGCTCGAGGCCCTGCGCGAGGGCAGCGTCTACGCGCGGGCGCTGCCGGGGGGCAAGAAGGAAACGGTCATCGCCGGCGACAAGGTGACCGAGGGTGACAAGACGCTCGTACCGCTCTTCTCCGCCTACGGCCGCGAGGCGATCGTGGGGCCGGACGGCAAGCCGCTGCTCGTGGAGCTGTCGTCGCTGGAGGACGTGCCCGCGGGCCGGAGCCTTCGTCTCGCCCTCCGTCCGCTGATCGACGCGTTCTCGGGTCGGAACGACCTCGCCAACCCGGATCCCGCCGTGCGCAAGGGCGCGGCGGTGAAGATGGGACACACCGCGCGACGCGTCGGCGCTGCCGACGCTCGAGGCCGCCCTCGCCAAGGAAACCGACCGCTGGGCCCGCACCGGGCTCGAGGAGGCCATCGCGCTGGTGCGGCTTCGCACCGGCACCGACCAGGAGCGCGTGGCCGCGGCCCGGCGGCTCGGCGAGCTCGCCGGCGCCAACGGCCTCGACCGCCTCCGGGAGCTGGGAGCGGACGCGCAGACACCGGCGCCGCTGCGCGACACCGCGCTCACCGCGGTCAAGCGGATCGAGCGCTGGGGCCTCCTGACCCAGGCCATCGAGGTGGTATTCCAGGGACTGTCGCTGTCGTCGATCCTGCTCCTGATGGCCCTGGGCCTCGCCATCGTGTTCGGGCTGATGGGCGTGATCAACATGGCCCACGGCGAGCTCATGGCGCTCGGCGCCTACACGACGTTCGTGGTGCAGGGCTGGTTCACCGCCCACGCCCCCGGCGTCTTCGACTACTACTTCCTGGTGTCGCTGCCCGTGTCGTTCCTCGTCGCGGGCACGGTGGGGTTCGTGCTGGAGCGCTGCGTGATCCGGTTCCTGTACGGCCGCCCGCTCGAGACCCTGCTCCTCACGTGGGGCGTGAGCCTGATCATCCAGCAGGGGCTGCGCCTCTGGTTCGGCGCCGCCAACGTGGACGTGACCGCGCCGCGGTACCTGTCCGGCGGCATCCCCGTGATGGTGGGCGTGCAGCTCCCGTACAACCGGATCTTCATCATCGGGCTCGCCGCGGCGTGCGTGGTCGGCATGTACGTCCTGCTCTTCCGGACCGACGCGGGGCTCCGCATCCGGGCGGTCACGCAGAACCGCGCGATGGCCGCGTGCCTCGGCGTGCGCGCGCGCTGGGTGGACGCGGGCACGTTCGCGCTCGGCGCGGGGCTCGCCGGCCTCGCCGGGTGCGCCATCACCCAGATCGGCAACGTGGGGCCGGAGCTCGGCCAGAACTACATCGTCGACTCGTTCATGGTGGTCGTGACGGGGGGCGTGGGCAAGCTCCTGGGAAGCATCATCGCAGCCACCGGCATCGGCGGGCTCAACAAGATCATCGAGCCCGGCCTCGGCGCGGTGTTCGGCAAGGTCCTCATCCTGGTCCTCGTGATCGTCTTCATCCAGCGCCGGCCGTCGGGCCTGTTCGCGACCAAGGGGCGCTATGCCGACTCGTGAGCGGTGGGCGCTCCTCGCCGGCGCCCTGCTCCTGGTGGTGGCGCTGCCCGCGCTCAACGCGCTGCCCCCCGGGTCGCCCTTCCGCGTGTCCGACTTCACGCTGAACCTGTTCGGCAAGTTCCTCGCCTACGCCATCCTCGCCCTCGGCATCGACCTGATCTGGGGCTACGCCGGGGTGCTCTCGCTGGGGCAGGGCGTGTTCTTCGGGCTCGGGGCCTACGCGATGGGCATGCACCTCATGCTGGAGATCGGCACCCAGGGCGTGTACCGGAACGCGCTGCCCGACTTCATGGTGTGGAACCAGGTGAAGGAGCTGCCGCTGTTCTGGCGCCCCTTCTTCAGCGGGCCGTTCACGCTCGTCGCGGTGGTGGCGGTGCCGGCGGCGGTGGCCTTCGTCTTCGGGTACTTCACGTTCCGGAGCCGGATCAAGGGCGTCTACTTCTCGATCATCACGCAGGCCCTGGCCCTGTCCGCGTGGCTCCTGTTCAACCGGAACGCGCTGAACCTGGGCGGCACCAACGGGCTGTCCGGCTTCAAGACCGTCTTCGGGTTCACCCTGAACAGCGCGGCGACCCAGCGCGGCCTCTACGTGGCCACGGCCCTCTGCCTCTGCGGGGCGTATCTCCTCTGCCGGTGGATCACGCGGTCGCCCGCCGGAAGAGTGCTGATCGCCATCCGCGACAGCGAGACGCGCGTCCTCTTCTCCGGCTACTCCCCGGCCGCCTTCAAGGTGTTCGTGTTCGTGGTCGCGGCGGGCCTCGCCGGCGTCGCCGGCGCGCTCTACGTGCCCCAGGTGGGCATCATCACGCCGGCCAAGATCGGCGTGCTGCCGTCGATCGAGATGATCATCTGGGTGGCCGTGGGCGGGCGCGGCACGCTGATCGGCGCGGTGATCGGCGCCATCGGGGTGAACTGGCTCCAGTCCATCCTGACCACGTCCTACCCCGACCTCTGGCTCCTCGTGCTGGGCAGCCTCTTCGTCGGCGTCGTCCTGTTCTTTCCGGACGGTGTGGCCGGCGCGGCGCGGCGGGTCGGGGGATGGACACGCCGCCTGGCTCGCCCGGGCGCGGCACGCCCCGGAGCCGTGCCGAGCCGCGAGCGCGGAATGACGTCGTGACCGTCGGCGCGGCCTCCCCCCAGGGCTCGATCATCTACCTGGAGGACGTCACCGTCGACTTCGACGGCTTCAAGGCGCTCCAGAAGCTGAACTTCTTCATGGACTACCGGGAGCTCCGCGTGGTCATCGGCCCCAACGGCGCCGGCAAGACCACGCTGCTCGACGTGATCTCCGGCAAGGTGCAGCCGACCGAGGGGCGGGTGGTGTTCGGGAAGAGCACGGACCTGGTGGGCCTCGCGGAGAACGAGGTGGCGTCGCTCGGCATCGGGCGCAAGTTCCAGACGCCGTCGATCTTCGCGAACCTGACCGTGCGCGAGAACCTCGAGCTGTCGCTGGCGCGCCCGAGCAAAGGGGTGTTCGCCACGCTCCGCGCGCGGCTGTCCGCGGACGCCCGGCGCCGGGTGGGCGAGACGCTCGAGACCATCGGCCTCGCCGGGGCGGCGGACGTGCGGGCGGGCGGCCTCTCCCACGGCGAGAAGCAGTGGCTCGAGATCGGCATGGTGCTGGTGCAGGACGCCGAATTGCTCCTGGTGGACGAGCCGGTGGCGGGCATGACCGACGAGGAGACCGAGCGCACCGGCGCGTTGCTCGAGACGGTGGCGCAGGACCGCGCCGTGCTCGTCATCGAGCACGACATGGAGTTCGTGCGCCGGATCGCCCGGACGGTCACCGTGCTCCACGAGGGCCGCGTGCTCTGCGAGGGCCCGGTGGAGCAGGTGCAGAAGGACGAGCGCGTGATGGAGGTGTACATCGGGAGGAGCCGCGAGGCCCATGCCTGAGCCGGCGGTCCGACCGGACGCGCACCCGTCGCCGGGCAGCATGCTCGACATCCAGGGCGTGAGCGCGGCCTACGGCGAGAGCCAGATCCTCTGGGACGTCTCCCTCCAGGTGCCGGCGGGCACCGTGGTCTGCCTCATGGGCAGAAACGGCGTCGGCAAGACCACGCTGCTGAAGACCGTGATCGGGCTCCTGCCGAGCACGGCCGGCCGCATCACGTTCGACGGGACCGACCTGTCCCGCCGGCGCCCCGAGGAGCGCGCGGCCTGCGGCATCGGCTACGTGCCCCAGGGGCGCGAGATCTTCCCGAACCTCACCGTGGCGGAGAACCTGCGCGTCGGCCTCGTGGGCACCGGCGGGCCGAAGCGCGGGGCGTCGCGCGACGGCCTCGGCAAGGCCTTCGCGCTGTTCCCCAAGCTCGAGACCCTCCTCGGCCGGAAGGGCGGCGTGCTCTCGGGCGGCGAGCAGCAGCAGCTCGCGATCGCCCGCGTGCTCCTGCGCGAGCCGAAGCTGCTCCTCCTGGACGAGCCCACGGAGGGGATCCAGCCCTCGGTGATCCTCCAGATCGAGGAGGCGATCCAGCGCATCAAGGAGAGCGGGATCGCCGTGCTCCTCGTGGAGCAGTACCTCGAGTTCGCCTGGCGGCTCGCGGACTCCTACGCGATCATGCGCAAGGGCAGCATCGTCTCGCGCGGAGCGACGGCCGACCTCCGCCACGACATGGTGCGCGAGCACTTGACCGTCTGACCGCGTCTGCCCAGGGAGGGCTATTCATGAGCGGGCTCACCGGACGTACACGCTGTTCACGATCCGTCTCCGTTCGCGGATGATGCGGCCGACATCGGATCGCTCCAGGACCGAGGCCATGCACCTGACACCGCGCGAGCAGGACAAGCTCCTCATCTTCGTCGCCGCCGAGGTGGCGCGCCGCCGCCGCGCGCGCGGCCTCAAGCTCAACTATCCCGAGGCCCTCGCCCTCATCACCGCCGAGGTCCTCGAGGGCATCCGCGACGGGCGCTCCGTCTCCGACCTCATGGCCTGGGGCGTCACCATCCTCACCCGCGCCGACGTGATGGAGGGCGTGCCCGAGATGCTCGAGGAGGTCCAGGTCGAGGGCACGTTCCCCGACGGCACCAAGCTCGTGACCATACACGGTCCGATCCGATGAGGGGACCGGCCGATGACGGGACACGGGCTCGACCATCACCATATGCGGGGCCCGATGGCCCCGCGGTCACGCGGGAGAGACGGGCCTGCCGATCACCATCTGCGGGGGCCCAGAAATGGCCCCCGCATCCACCCGGGGAGACGGGCTGCCGACCCATCGCGGGGGCCCGATGCCCCGCAGGGGACACGCGTGAGGAGGCGGATGATTCCGGGTGAGTACCTGCTGGGGGAGGGGGACATCGAGGCCAACGCGGGGCGGCGGACGATCCGGCTCAGCGTGGCGAACACGGGGGACCGGCCGATCCAGGTGGGGTCGCACTTCCACTTCTTCGAGGCGAACCGCGCGCTCGTGTTCGATCGGACCCAGGCCTTCGGCATGCGGCTGGACATCCCCGCGGGCACCGCGGTGCGCTTCGAGCCCGGAGACGAGAAGCTCGTGAACCTGGTCGAGCTGGCCGGCGACCGCCAGGTGCACGGGCTCAACGCCCTCACCGAGGGCGGGGCGGGGAGCGGCGAGCTGTCCGCCGCGCTCGCGCGCGCCGCGGCGGGCGGCTTCGGCGGCGCCACGGGAGGCGCCCGGTGAGCCTCCGCATCCCGCGCCGGCAATACGCCGACCTCTTCGGCCCGACCGTGGGCGACCGCGTGCGCCTGGCCGACACCGAGCTCCTGATCGAGGTGGAGCGCGACTTCACGGTCTACGGCGACGAGGTGAAGTTCGGCGGCGGCAAGGTGATCCGGGACGGCATGGGCCAGTCCGCGCGCGCCACGTCGGGCGAGGGCGTGCTCGACCTGGTGATCACGAACGCCCTCGTCCTCGATCACTGGGGCATCGTGAAGGGCGACATCGGCGTGCGCGGCGGCCGCATCGTCGCGGTGGGGAAGGCGGGCAATCCCGACGTGATGGCCGGCGTCACCGCCGGGATGGTCATCGGCGCCGCCACCGAGGTGATCGCGGGCGAGGGCCGCATCGTGACGGCGGGGGGCATCGACAGCCACATCCATTTCATCTGCCCGCAGCTCATCGACGAGGCGCTGTCCGCCGGCCTCACCACGCTGATCGGCGGCGGCACCGGCCCCGCCACCGGCACCAACGCGACCACGTGCGCGCCCGGCCCGTGGAACATCCATCGGATGCTCGAGGCGGCCGACGGCCTGCCGATCAACCTGGGCTTCCTCGGCAAGGGAAACGCCTCGCGCCCGGAGCCGCTACGCGAGCAGGTGGAGGCCGGCGTCATCGGGCTCAAGCTCCACGAGGACTGGGGCACGACGCCGGCGGCCATCGACACCTGCCTGGCGGTGGCCGAGGAGACGGACGTCCAGGTCGCCATCCACACCGACACGCTGAACGAGGCCGGCTTCGTGGAGGACTCCATCCGCGCGATGCGCGGGCGGACCATCCACACCTACCACACGGAAGGGGCGGGCGGCGGCCACGCCCCCGACATCCTCCGCGTGTGCGGCGAGCCGAACTGCCTGCCCTCGTCCACGAACCCCACGATGCCGTTCACCGTGAACACGATGGACGAGCACCTCGACATGCTGATGGTGTGCCACCACCTCAACCCGAGGATCCCCGAGGACCTCGCCTTCGCGGAGTCGCGCATCCGGGCGGAGACGATCGCCGCGGAGGACGTGCTGCACGACCTGGGCGCGATCAGCATGCTCTCCTCGGACTCGCAGGCCATGGGCCGCATCGCCGAGGTGATCTCGCGCACGTGGCAGACCGCCTCCAAGATGAAGACCCAGCGCGGAGCGCTGCCCGGCGACGGCCGGCACGACAACACGCGGGCCAAGCGCTACGTGGCGAAGTACACGATCAACCCGGCCATCGCTCACGGCATCGCCCACGAGGTAGGCTCGATCGAGCCGGGGAAGCTCGCCGACCTCGTCGTCTGGAAGCCCGCCTTCTTCGGCGTGAAGCCCGAGCTCGTGCTCAAGGGCGGCCTCATCGTCACCGCGGCCATGGGCGACCCGAACGCCTCGATCCCCACGCCGCAGCCCGTCCGCTACCGGCCCATGTTCGCGGCGTACGGCGGCGCGATCGCCTCGACCTCCGTCACGTTCCTGTCCCGCGCGGCCCACGCCGCCGGCCTCGCCGGACGCCTCGGGCTCAGGAAGCGCGTGAGCGTGGTGGCGGGCTGCCGCGGCCTGACCAAGGCGGCGATGATCCACAATGGGTACTGCCCGCGCATGGAGATCGACCCGGAGACCTACGAGGTGCGCGCCGACGGCGAGCTCCTGCGCTGCGAGCCCGCGGCGTCGCTGCCGCTGGCCCAGCGCTACTTCCTCTTCTGAGGCCGCTCCATGCCTCAGGCCGACGTCGTCGTCGTCACCGCGCCCCGGGTGGCTCTCTCGCCGGAGGAGCTGACCGGCCGCGCGCGCGACTCGCTCCGTCTCACCTGGGAGGAGCGGCGCTGGACGCGCAAGCGCGTGGTCACGTCGGGCGGACGCGAGATCGCGCTCGCCCTTCCCACCGGCAGCCTCCTCCAGCCGGGCGACGTCCTCGCCGCGACCGAGAGCTGGTACCTCGTCGTGGAAGGCCGCCCCGAGCCGGTGCTCGCCGTGGTCCCGCGCGACCGCGACGAGGCCGTGCGCGTCGCCTTCGAGGTGGGCAACCGCCACTTCCCGCTCGCCGTCGACGGTGAGCGTCTGCTCGTGCCCGACGACACCGCGATGCGCCAGCTCCTCGACCGCCTGGGCGCGGCGTGGCAGCGCGAGGAGGCGGTGTTCAGCCCGATCGGCCGAAGCCCCCACGAGCATGGCTGACCCACGGCTGGCGTCGCTGCTTCACTTCGGTGACAGCGCGTTTCCGGCGGGCGGGTACGCGCACTCGCTGGGCCTCGAGTCGTACTGCGCCGACGGGCTCGTAACCGGGCCCGACGGCGTGCTGGCCTTCGTCACCTCGCACCTCGAGGGCTCGGCGGGGCCGTGCGACGCCACCGCCGCGTCGGCCGCGCTGGCCGCGGCCGCGCGCGGCGACATGGACGCGTGCGCGGAGCTGGACCGTGTCCTCGACGCCATGAAGCCCGCGCGGGAGCTCCGCGAGGCGAGCCGGCAGATGGGCCGTCAGACGCTCCGCGTGGGCGCCGCGCTCACCGGCGATCCGCGCCTGGCCGCGCATCGAGACGCGGTGGAGGGGGGCGCGCTGCCCGGGCACCACGCGGTGGCCTTCGGCGTGACGGGCGGCGTCCTCGGCTGGGAGCGCGAGGCCGCGGCCACCGCGCTGCTCTACTCGACGAGCGCGAGCCTCGTGGGCGCCGCGCTCCGGCTCTGCCGCATGGGTCAGCTCGACGGCCAGCGCGTGCTCTGGGCGCTCGGGCCCGTCATCTCGCGCCTCGCCGCGGAGGCGGCGCGTCGGGACGCCGACGATCTCTGGAGCTTCGCGCCGGGCATCGAGATCCGGAGCATGCGCCACGCCGCCCAGGACGCGCGTCTGTTCCGGTCATGAGCGCGGCCATGACCGACGCGACGCGGGCCCGCCTGCCTCGGCCCCTCAAGGTGGGGATCGGCGGGCCGGTGGGCTCGGGCAAGACCGCGCTCGCCGAGGCGCTGTGCCGCGCGTTCCGCGACACGCACGACATCGCGGTGATCACCAACGACATCTACACGCAGGAGGACGCCCAGTTCCTGGTGCGCCGGGGCGCGCTCCCCGCCGAGCGCGTGGTCGGCGTGGAGACGGGCGGCTGCCCGCACACCGCGATCCGCGAGGACGCGTCGGTCAACCTGGAGGCCGTCCATCGGCTCGTGGGCCGGTTCCCCGGCCTCGAGCTCCTCCTGATCGAGAGCGGCGGCGACAACCTCGCCGCGACCTTCTCTCCCGAGCTGGTGGACGCGACGATCTACGTGATCAACGTCGCGGAGGGCGACAAGATCCCGCGCAAGGGCGGGCCGGGCATCATGCGCTCGGACCTGCTCGTCATCAACAAGATCGACCTCGCCCCGTACGTGGGCGCCGACCTCGGCGTGATGGAGCGCGACGCGCGGCGCATGAGAGGAGACCGGCCCTTTGTCTTCACCAACCTCCGCGGCGGCGACGGCGCGGACGCCGTCTCCGGGTGGATCCGGCGCGACCTCCTGTTCGAGGGCTGACGCCGCCTCCGCCCGCGTCGGCCGCGACGGCCTGCTGCGCCTCGGCTTCGAGCGCCGCGGCGAGCGGACGGTGCTCCACGAGCGCCGCTACCGGCTGCCGCTCCAGGCCCTCGAGCCGGTCGACCTCGACGGCGACGGCACGCTCACGCTGACGCTCCTGAACCCCACCGGCGGGATCTGCGGCGGCGACACGCTGGACACATGCGTCGTCCTCGGCGCGGGCAGCCGCGTCTGCCTGACCACGCCGGCGGCCTCGCGCGTCTATCGCACCGTGGGCCCGGCGGCCCGGCAGACCTTCGCCGCGTCGGTCGGCGACGGGGCGGTGCTCGAGTACGTTCCCGATCATCTGATCCCGTCGCCCGGGGCGCGGCTGGTGCAGCGCACGGACGTCGCCCTCGCGGATGGCGCCACGGCGATCCTGGTCGATGGCTGGGTGGCGGGGCGCATCGCGCGGGGTGAGCAGTGGCGGTTCGCCGAGCTCGACCTGGGAATCTCGGCGCGCGACGAGCGCGGCTGGCTCGTCCGCGAGCGCAGTGTGATCGCGGGGCGGCCGGACTGGGAGCGCCTCGGCGCGACCGACGGCCGTCCCTACGCCGGCACGCTGGTGGCCCTGTCGCCGGCGCGCACGGACTGGGACGATCTCACCGCCCGGCTCGGCGGGCTGCGCCTGGCGGGCGACGACGTGGTCCTCGGCGCGACGCCACTCGCGCGGGGAGGGGTCCTCGCGCGCGTGCTCGCGCGCACCGCGCCCGGCCTGCGCGCGTGCCTCGACGCGCTGTGGGCGGAGACCCGACGCTCTCTGCTCGGCCTGGGGCCGCTCGACCTCAGGAAGCTCTGAGGTCCACGGGGTGCCCAAGCGGCAGGCTCCGATGCCTGGAGACTAGGCACCTCGGCGTCGCGCCGGCGGCTCGTCGTGACCGAACCCCGTGATTTTCCGTCTCTGCCCGGACGGCACACGCGTTGCTCCTGAGGACGTCGGACACGGCGATGCCGAATGCTGGGACGGACGACTTCGACCGCCTGGTCGCCGCCTCGCTGCCCTGGGTGGTCCGCGAGAGCCTCGACCACGGCAGTGGGCGCATCTACCGCGCCGTCATGGCGCGCGTGGAGCTCCCATTGTTGCGCCACGTGCTCGAGCTGTCCGGCGGCAACCAGCTCAAGGCGGCGCGCCTGCTCGGCATCAACCGCAACACCCTCCGCAAGCGCCTCCGCCAGCTCGGCCTCCTCCCCACGCCCGTCGCACCACTAGCGCCCCCGACGCGCGACTGGCAGCCCTGCGCGCTGACCTCCGCGGGGTTCTGACCCGGGGCGGTCGGCGGTGGTCGTCCACTGCATTTCCATATGCGCTCGCCTCGCCTGCGGCTCGGCTCGCAAATCACACGCGCAACGCTGGGGTCAGACCTCGCGCGAGATCGACCCCATGGCGGGGCGTTGCACGAACGACGAGGCCGCAGGGTGCGGGCGGGCGAAGCCCGGGTGCCCGCACCTTGGTAGTAAGATGGCCCAGCATGGCGAGCCGGGTGCTCATCGTGGAGGACGAGCCCGACATCCGGGATCTTCTCGCGTTCCACCTCGGCCGCGAGGGGTACCAGGTGTGGACGGCGAGCTCGGGCGCCGATGGGTTCCGCATGGCCGTCCGCGAGCGTCCCGACCTCGTCCTGCTGGACCTGATGCTGCCCGAGCTGGACGGGCTCGAGGTGTGCCGGCGCCTCCGGAGGGAGCCCGCGACGGCGACCACGCCGGTCATCATGCTCACCGCGAAGGGCGACGAGATCGACCGCGTGGTCGGGCTCGAGATCGGCGCCGACGACTACGTGGCGAAGCCGTTCTCCCCCAAGGAGCTGCTCGCGCGGGTGCGGGCGGTGCTGCGCCGGGCGCGTCCGGCGACGCCGCAGGCGGAGCCGCTCTCCGCGGGGACGATCGCGCTCGATCCCGGCACCTACACGGTGGCGGTGGGCGGCGCCCGCCGTGACCCTCACGCCCAAGGAGTTCGACCTCCTGCGCGCGCTCCTGGACGCCCGCGGGCGCGTGCTCTCGCGGGAGTTCCTGCTCGACCGCGTCTGGGGCTACGCGCGCGCCGGCGAGATCGAGTCGCGCACCATCAACGTCCACGTGCGCCGGCTGCGCGCCAAGCTGGGCGACGAGGGGCGGCGCATCCTCACCATCAAGAACGTGGGCTACCGTCTGGAGCCCGAGGCGGCGCCCTGACCGGGCCCGCCCGCCGCGCATGCGCCGCCTGATCCACCGCCTCCGCCGCCGCATCGCGATCAAGCTCACGCTCACGCTCGTCATCTTCGTGGCGGTGGTCATCCTCGCCGCCGGGCTCTACCTGGAGCGGTCCCTCGAGGAGTTCGCGGTGTCCTCGCTGGAGGCGCGGCTGGCCCTGGTCGGGCGCGTCCTCGAGCCCGAGGCGCGGGAGATCGTCGCCGGCGGCGCGCCGAGCGCCGGCCTCGCCTTCGTGAGCCGCGTGGCCGCGGCCACGGGCCTCCGCGTCACGCTGATCGCGCCCGACGGCCACGTGGCCGCGGAGTCGGACCGGCCGATGCAGGCGTGGCCGGCCATCGACAACCATCGGGACCGGCCGGAGGTGGCGGCGGCCCTGGCCGGACGCGTCGGACGCCACGTGCGCCGCAGCGCCACGCTCGACCTCCCGCAGCTCTACGTGGCGATGCCGCTCGGCGCGGCCGATCGCGTCGCCGGGGTCCTGCGGCTGTCGCTGCCGCTCACCGCCGTGACCGACTCGTACGCGCGACTGCGCCAGGTGATGCTCGCCGGCGGCGTCGTGGCCCTGCTCGTCGCCCTCGGCATCGGGCTCTTCGTGTCGAGCCGGGTCACGCGGCCGGTGGTGGAGATGCAGTCGATCGCGCGCCAGATGAGCGAGGGCAACCTCGGCGTGCGCGCGGCCGTGCGCTCCCCCGACGAGATCGGCGCGCTCGGACGCTCGCTCAACGTGATGGCGGCACGCCTGCGGGAGAAGATCGACGACCTGGCGCAGGAGCGCGTCAAGGTCACCGGCATCCTCGACGGCATGGTCGAGGGCGTGATCGCGGTGGACGCCCACGAGCACGTCGTGCTCATGAACGAGCGCGCGCGGGCCATGTTCGGCGTGGCCACCATCCGGATCGAGTCCCGGCCGCTCCTCGAGCTGGCGCGGAACGCGGACCTCCACGAGCTGATCCGCGAGGGGCGCGCGGCGCCCGCCGGCAGCGTGGTGCGCCGCGAGCTGGCCCTCACCGCGCCCGCGGACACCGTGCTCCAGGCCCACGCGGTGCCGCTCCGGCTCGGCCCGGGCGACGCCGGCGCGGTGGTGGTGCTCAACGACGTCACCGCGCTCCGCCGGCTCGAGCGCGTGCGCACCGAGTTCATCGCCAACGTCTCCCACGAGCTGCGCACGCCGCTGACCGCCATCCACGGGTACCTGGAAACCCTGCTCGGCGGCGCCCTCGAGGAGCCGGACAACGCGCGGCGGTTCCTCGAGATCGTGTTCCGGCACACCGAGCGCCTGGGCCGCCTGCTCGACGACCTCACCGACCTCTCGAACATCGAGCTGGGCCGGGTCCGGCTGCGCGTCGCGCCGCTCTCCGTCGGCGACGTGGTGGAGTCCACGCTCGCCATCATCCGCCCGCGGGCCGAGGCCGGCCGCGTCCGGCTCGTGGCCGACGTGCCCGCCGACCTGCCGCTGGTCGAGGCCGACCGCGACCGCCTCGCCCAGATCCTCATCAACGTGGTGGACAACGCCGTGAAGTACACGCCGCCCGACGGCACGGTGACGGTCGCGGCCGGCGCGGCCCCGGGGCGGGCGGTCGAGGTGACGGTGACCGACACCGGCGTCGGCATCCCGCCCGCCGACCTGCCCCGCATCACCGAGCGCTTCTATCGTGTGGACCGTGCCCGCTCGCGCGAGCTGGGCGGCACCGGGCTCGGCCTCGCCATCGTGAAGCACCTCGTCCTCGCGCACGGCGGGGAGCTGCGCATCGACAGCCGGGTCGGGCAGGGCACCACCGTCGCGTTCACGCTGCCCGCGGGCGCGGCAACCCCGGCCACGGCGGCGCCCGCCGCGGAGGCCCCGGTGTGAGGCACGCATCCGGGGGGTGTGAAGAAATGGCGAGACAGCTTCACGTGCGCACGCAGAAGCGCGGTGCTGGCACGCATGGCGAAGTCGACATCCGCATTCTGTCGCAACCTCCGAAGGAGGAGGACCGCTCGTGACCGGGTACGACTACGACATCGTGTGCATTGGAAGCGGCCCCGCCGGCCAGCGCGCGGCGGTGCAGGCGGCCAAGCTCGGCAAGCGAGCGGCGGTGATCGAGCGCATGACCTGCGTCGGCGGGGTGTGCGTGGAATCGGGCACGATCCCTTCGAAGACCCTGCGGGAGGCCGTGCTGTTCTTCTCGGGGATCGGCGGGCGCTTCGACCGCCGGCGGGGCACGCGGCCGGACGTGCGCCCGAGCGCCGGCGACCTCCTCGCCCGGGTTGGCGAGGTGGTCTCGCGCGAGATCGAGGTCGTCCAGAACCAGCTCCGGCGGAACGACGTGGCCCTCCTCCAGGGCGAGGCCTCGTTCGCGGACCCGCACACGCTGCGGATCCAGACGGGACCGGAGTCGTGGACGCGCGTCACCGCGGACAACGTCGTGGTGGCCTGCGGCACCCGGGCGGCCGCGCCTCCGGGCGGCCCCGCCGACGGCGAGGTGGTGCTGACGAGCGACGACGTGCTGCGCATCACCCAGGTCCCGCGGAGCCTGGTCGTGGTGGGGGCGGGGGTGATCGGGATCGAGTACGCCTCGATGTTCGCCGCGCTGGGCGTGAACGTGACGCTGGTGGAGCGGCGCACGCGCCCGCTCGAGTTCCTCGACGCGGAGATCGTGGACGAGCTGATGCACCAGATGCGCACGCGCAACGTCACGTTCCGGCTCGGCGAGGCGGTGGAGAACATCGAGGTGGTGGAGGGCCCGCCGCGCCGGGCCGCGCTCCAGCTCGAGTCGGGCAAGCGCATCGTGGCCGACATGGTGCTGTTCTCGGCCGGGCGCATCGCCGCCACCGCGGCCCTCCATCTCGACGCGGCCGGGCTCCAGGCCGACGACCGCGGCCGCCTGCGCGTGGACGAGAGCTTCCGGACCAGCGTGCCCCACATCTTCGCGGCCGGCAACGTCATCGGCTACCCGAGCCTGGCCGCGACGTCGTCGGAGCAGGGCCGGCTGGCCGCGTGCCACGCCTTCGGCGTGGAGGCGCGCCCCATGACCGCGCACTTCCCCATCGGCATCTACGCCATCCCGGAGATCTCGATGGTGGGCGCCACGGAGGGAGAGCTGACGGGACATCGCGTGCCGTACGAGACCGGCGTGGCCCGCTACCGCGAGATCGCCCGGGGGCAGATCCTGGGCGACGACAGCGGCCTCTTCAAGATGCTCTTCCACCGCGAGGACCGGCGGCTCCTGGGCGTCCACATCATCGGCACCAACGCCACGGAGCTGGTCCACATCGGGCAGGCCGTCCTCGGCCTGGGCGGCGGCATGGACTACTTCCTGCAGAACGTCTTCAACTACCCCACGCTGGCCGAGTGCTACAAGGTGGCGGCCCTGGACGCCTCGAACAAGCTCCGCGCCTGACGCATGATCACCTCTCCCCTCCGGGGAGAGGGATAGGGTGAGGGGCGGTCGCACGACCGCCCCGCGACGAACGTCCCGGCCCGCTCACGATTCACCGAAGGTTTACCCCGACGTCATCACGCCGTAACCAGACGCCTCGACACTGGCCCCGTCATGGCGATCAGAGAGGTGAGTCACCCGGACGGGCGGGCACAGGCCGAGGCGGGCCGCAAGCGCGCGGGCCGCATCCTCGTGGTGGAGGACGAGCAGGACGTGGCCGAGCTGATCCGCTATCACCTGGACCGCGACGGCTACGACGTGACGGTGACGGCGAGCGGCGCGGACGCGCTGGCCCGGGCCCGTGAGGCGCCGCCCGAGCTGATCCTCCTGGACGTGATGGTGCCGCAGCTGAACGGCTGGGAGGTGTGCCGCCGCCTCAAGCAGGATCCCCACACGCGCCGCATCCCCATCATCATGGTCACCGGCCGCGCCGAGGAAGGCGACAAGGTCCTCGGCTTCGAGCTGGGCGCCGACGACTACGTGACCAAGCCGTTCTCCCCCCGGGAGCTGCTCGCGCGCGTGCGGGCGGTCATGCGGCGTGGCCGGCTGCCGGAGACGCGCCGCAGCCAGCTCAGCGCCGGCGACATCGAGATCGATCGCGACCGGTTCGAGGTGCGCATGAAGGGCCGGGCCGTCGACCTCACGCCCAAGGAGTTCGAGCTCCTCGCCACGCTCGTCGCCACGCCCGGCCGCGTCTTCGGCCGCGAGGAGCTGCTCGACGCCGTGTGGGGCCGTGACGGCTTCGTCGAGCCCCGCACCGTGGACGTCCACATGGCGCGCCTGCGCAGCAAGTTCATCCTCGCCCGCCTGCCCGAGCCCGGTGTGGAGACCGTGCGCGGCGTGGGCTACCGCTTCAAGGACGCCCGTTAACACACTTGTAACGTGGCCGCCGCGCCCCCGAAACCTCCCGGCGTCACCATGCGCGACACACCGACAAGGAGAACGAGAGATGAGAACGGGAAAGATCGTGGTCGCCGCCCTGGGCGTGGTCGCCCTCCTCGCGGCGTACGCGGCGGCCAGCGGGCCGCCGAAGCTCGACGCCGCGCTGGCCGGCTACAAGGCGGTGAGCGGCGTCAGCGGCAACCTCTCCAGCATCGGATCCGACTCGCTGAACAACGTCATGACGCTCTGGGCGGAGTCGTTCAGCCGCTTCTACCCGAACGCCAAGATCCAGATCGAGGGGAAGGGATCCTCCACCGCGCCGCCCGCCCTCATCGCCGGCACCGCCCAGCTCGGGCCGATGTCGAGGGAGATGAAGGCGAGCGAGGTCGACGGGTTCGAGAAGAAGTACGGCTACAAGCCCACGCCGATCCGCACGTCGGTGGACGCGCTCGCGGTGTTCGTGAACAAGGACAACCCCATCAAGTGCCTGACGATCGCCCAGGCCGACGCGATCTTCTCGAAGTCTCGCCGCCACGGCTCCAAGGAGGACATCCGGACCTGGGGCCAGCTCGGGCTGACCGGCGAGTGGGCGTCCCGTCCGATCAGCCTGTTCGGCCGGAACTCCGCCTCCGGGACGTACGGGTTCTTCAAGGAGCACACGCTGAAGAACGGTGACTTCAAGGACGAGGTGAAGGAGCAGCCCGGCTCCGCCTCGGTGGTGCAGGGCATCACCGTGGATCGCTTCGCGATGGGCTACAGCGGCATCGGCTACGCCACGGCGGGCGTCCGCGCCGTCCCGCTGGCCGAGAAGGAAGGCGCGAAGTGCTACGAGGCGGACGCGGACAACGCCTACGCGGGGACGCTATCCGCTGGCCCGGTTCCTCTTCGTCTACCTGAACAAGGCCCCGGGCAAGACCCTGGATCCGCTCACCCGCGAGTTCGTCAAGCTGATGCTCTCGAAGGAAGGCCAGGAGGTGGTCATCAAGGACGGCTACTTCCCCGTCACGGCCGGCATCGCGAAGGAAGAGCTGAACAAGGTGCAGTAGTTGGCGATCCGCGCAGACACCCTCCGGGCGGGCCGGCCCTCGCCGGTCCGCCCCCTCGCCGTCTCTCCCGCACGCACCGCCCGCCGCATCACCATGGATCGCTGGGCTTCACGCCTGGTCGTGGCCGGCGGCGTCGTGATCATCGCGTCCATCCTGGCCATCCTGCTGGTGATCCTCACCGAGGTGTACCCGCTCTTCCGCAGCAGCACGGCGACGTTCATCGACACGCGGCGCGCCGGGCGCGCGGCGGGCGCCCCGGCTCCCGGCGGCGCGGCAGGCGTGGACGAGTACCGCGAGCTGGCCTACGCGGTCTCCGGGGCGGGCGCGCTGGAGTTCACGGCGCTCCGGGAGCGGCCGACGCCGGCCGCCGTGCCTGTCCCGGGACTCGGCGGCGCCCACGTGACGACGGTCGCGGGGCCGGGCACCGGACGCCATCTGATCGGCACCAGCGACGGCCGCGCGATCCCCCTCGACATGAAGTTCGACGTTGCTTTCCCGGAAGGCCGCCGGACGGTGACCGCCGCCCCCGCCTTCGGCGAGCCCGTGACGCTCGACGCGCAGGGCGCGGAGGTTCGCCGCCTCACCTTCGCCACGCCGGGCTCGGGAACGGTGACGGTGGCGCAGGTGGGACCGAGCGCCCTGTCCGTGCATTCGGTGGTGGAGCGGAAGGCCCTGATCGGGGGAGCGCGGCGGGAGGAGTCGCTCCGGGCCCTCCCCGTGGCGATCGACGGCGAGATCACCGCGATCGCCCTCGACGGCCGCGGCGACGACCTCTTCGTGGGCACCTCGCGCGGTCGGGTGGTGCGCTACGACATGCGCGCCCCCGACAACCCGGCGGTCATGGACACGGCGCCGGTCGCCACGACCCCGGACACCGCGGTCACGGCCCTCGGCTTCCTGCTGGGCGACCGGACGCTCGTCGTCGGCGACTCGCGGGGCGGCGTCTCGAGCTGGCAGGTGGTGCCGCCGCCCGAGGGCGGGGAGCGCCACCTGACCCGGATCCACGAGTTCTCGCGCCACGCGAGCCCGGTGGTCGCGATCGCCGCCTCGCGCCGCGACAAGGGCTTCGTCACCGCCGACGCCTCCGGCCAGGTACAGGTCCACTACGGCACGACGGGCAAGACGCTCCTGTCTCCGCGCGCCCCCGCCGGCGACCTGCGCGCCATCGTCTTCGCGCCGAAGGCCGACGGGCTCCTGACCGTGGACGGGGTCGGGGTGTGGTCGCACTGGCGCGTGGACAACCCACATCCGGAGTTCTCGCTCGGCACCGTCTTCGGCAAGGTGTGGTACGAGGGGTACGCGAAGCCCGCCCACGTCTGGCAGTCGACCGGCGGCACCGACGACTTCGAGGCGAAGCTGAGCCTCACGCCGCTCATCTTCGGGACGCTCAAGGGCACGTTCTACGCCCTCCTCTTCGCCGTCCCGCTGGCGCTCCTCTCCGCCGTGTACGTGAGCGAGTTCATGCACCCGGTGGTGAAGGGCTACGTGAAGCCGGTGGTCGAGATCATGGCCGCCCTGCCCAGCGTGGTGCTGGGCTTCCTGGCCGGGCTGTGGCTGGCGCCCATGATCGAGCGCATCGTGCCCGGGCTGTTCCTGCTGCCCGTGGTGCTGACCGTGAGCATCCTCGCCGCCTACGCGGCCTGGCAGGTCGTTCCCCGGGCCGTCCGGCAGCGCTTCCGGACGGGCACGGAGGTGCTGCTGCTCGTCCCCGTCGTGGTCGGCGCGGCCTGGGTCGCCTTCGGCCTCGGCGGGCTGGTCGAGGCCACGCTGCTCGGCGGGAGCTACCGCGGCTGGCTCCTCGCCGCGCTCGGCCTCACCTACGACCAGCGGAACTCGCTCGTCGTCGGCATCGCCATGGGCTTCGCGGTCATCCCGATCATCTTCACGATCGCCGAGGACTCGCTGGCCAACGTGCCCCAGCACCTGCGCGCGGGCTCGCTCGCCCTGGGGGCGAACCGGTGGCAGACCGCCATCCGGATCGTGCTGCCCACCGCGAGCCCGGGGATCTTCTCGGCGGTCATGATCGGCTTCGGGCGCGCCGTGGGCGAGACCATGATCGTCCTCATGGCCACCGGCAACACGCCGGTGATGGACTGGAGCATCTTCAACGGGTTCCGCGCGCTGTCCGCCAACGTGGCGGTGGAGCTGCCCGAGGCGCCGGAGGGCGGCACGCTCTTCCGGGTGCTCTTCCTCGCCGCCTTCCTCCTCTTCTGCCTCACGTTCGCCGTGAACACCGTGGCCGAGGTGGTGCGCCTCCGCCTACGGCGGAGGTACCGCTACCTGTGAGCATCACCGCATGAGCTCCAAGGCGCGGCGGATCCTCCGGACGGGCGAGCCCTTCATCTGGCTCACGGGCGGCGCGCTCACCGTGTCGCTGCTGCTCGTGGCCGGGCTCATCGGGCTCATCCTGGTCAACGGCCTCGGGTTCTTCTGGCCGAGAGCGGTGACGCGCCTGACGCTGTCGGACGGGCGCGTGATGACGGGCCAGCTCGTGGACCGGGAGCCGCGGCCCGACCGGCCGGGAGAGCATCGCATCAAGCTCAAGGTGGCGAACCGCGACCTCTACGGCGCGGACTTCCAGTGGGTGGACGAGCAGCTGATCACGCGCCGCGAGCACCCCGCCGGCGTGGCCGTCGTGGAGCGCACGGAGTGGGGGCTCCTCATCGGCACCATCAAGGAGGTCCGCGACGGCGACCGCGTGGTGGCGGCGGGCGGCGAGGCGGGCTGGCGGGAGATCGAGCGGCGACTGCCCGAGGCTCGCCGGCTCCGCGCCGAGATCCGCGGCGTGGAGACCCGCGACATCGGCAACATCAACCACGCGCAGGAGAAGATCCGCCTGCGCCTGAAGGGCCTCGAGCGACAGGGGGTCACCGCCGGGCCCGAGGTGGACGCGCTCCGGCGCGAGACGGCAAACCTCCAGGCGCGCTACGCCGAGCAGGCGGCCCGGCTCGCCCGGCTCCGCGAGGGGCAGGGGGGCACCGTGCTCGTCGCGGCCGACGCGGGCAAGGACAAGGCGCTGCCGCTCGCCCAGGTGGTGGACGTGTACTTCCCGAACCAGATGGGCCTCCTCGCGAAGTCCGCCCATTACGCGCACCGGGTCTGGGAGTTCGTGTCCGCCGAGCCCCGGGAGTCGAACACCGAGGGCGGCGTGTTCCCCGCCATCTTCGGCACCGTGATGATGGTGGTGATCATGAGCCTCCTGGTCACCCCGCTCGGCGTCCTCGCCGCCTTCTACCTGCGCGAGTACGCGAAGCAGGGGGCCTTCGTGAGTGCGGTGCGCATCGCGGTCAACAACCTGGCCGGGGTGCCGTCCATCGTGTTCGGGGTGTTCGGCGTGGGATTCTTCATCTATCTCGTGGGCGGCTCCATCGACCGCCTGTTCTACGCCGACGCCCTGCCCACGCCGACGTTCGGCACCGGCGGCATTCTCTGGGCCTCGCTGACCCTGGCGCTGCTCACCGTGCCGGTGGTGATCGTGGCCACCGAGGAAGGGCTGGCCGCCATCCCGCGGGGCGTCCGCGAGGCGTCGCTCGCGCTCTCCGCCACCAAGCTCGAGACCACGCTCCGCGTGGTCCTGCCCGCCGTCATGCCCTCGATCCTCACCGGCCTCATCCTCGCGATGGCGCGGGCGGCGGGGGAGGTGGCCCCGCTCATGATCACCGGGGTCGTGAAGCTCGCCCCCGCCCTGCCGGTGGACGGCTTCTGGCCGTTCGTGCACCTGGACCGCAAGTTCATGCACCTGGGCTTCCACATCTACGACGTGGGCTTCCAGTCCCCGAACGTGGACGCGGCGCGACCCATGGTGTTCGCCACCACGCTGCTGCTCCTCGTCATCGTGGTCTGCCTGAACTTTTTCGCCATCGGCATGCGCAACCGGCTGCGCCGGCGGTATGCCACCTCGGCGGTGTGAGCGATGGCGCCTTTTTCGGTTTGCGGCGAGACGGCGATACGTAGTGGTCGCGGACGCGCGATGTCACCATCCGTGATGACATCGACAGCTGGGTGAGGGGGAAAACATACAAATGGTCACACGGGTCGGGATCGCCGCGGACCTCAATCCGCGGGCGGAGGCCGCGGACATCGTGGAGAGCCCCATGGTCGAGATCGAGCGCCTGTCCTTCTTCTACGGGGACAAGCCGGCGCTCCGGGACGTCTCCATGTCGATCGCCAAGCACCGCGTGACCGCCTACATCGGGCCCTCGGGCTGCGGCAAGTCCACGCTCCTCCGGTGCATCAACCGGATGAACGACCTCGTGGACGGCGTGCGCATCACGGGCACCGTCCGCATCGGCGGCACCGACGTCTACGACCGCGCCCAGGACGTCACGGAGCTGCGCAAGCGCGTGGGCATGGTCTTCCAGAAGTCGAACCCGTTCCCCAAGACCATCTTCGAGAACGTCGCCTACGGCCCGCGCATCCTCGGGGTGCGGGGGCGGAGCGACCTCGAGGGCATCGTGGAGCGCAGCCTCCGCGCCGCCGCCCTCTGGGACGAGGTGCACGACCGGCTGCACGAGAGCGCGCTCGGCCTGTCCGGCGGCCAGCAGCAGCGGCTCTGCATCGCCCGCGCCATCGCGGTGGAGCCCGACGTGCTCCTCATGGACGAGCCGTGCTCGGCGCTGGACCCCATCGCCACCGCGCGCATCGAGGAGCTGATGCTGGAGCTGAAGTCGAGCTACACGATCGTGATCGTGACCCACAACATGCAGCAGGCCGCGCGGGTGTCGGACTACACGGGGTTCATGCTCCTCGGCGAGCTCGTGGAGGCCGGCGTCACGCGCGAGCTGTTCACGAACCCCCGGGACCGGCGCACCGAGGACTACATCACCGGGCGGTTCGGATGACCAGCCTCAGCGCACAAGGCGAATGCCGAGCGGTAGGACTGTAGGGTCCCGTGACCGCGACCGCCTGGTGACGCGACTGACGAGGAGACGAGATGACACGGCACTTCCACGAGGAGCTCGACAGCCTGAAGCAGACGCTGCTCGCCATGGGCGGGCTCGTCGAGGACCAGATCCGCCGCGTGATGCGGGCGCTGCTCGAGCGCGACGACGCGCTGGCCCGCGACGTCATCGAGCGCGACCACCAGGTGAACGTCTACGACGTGGAGGTGGACGAGAAGTGCGTGGAGCTGCTCGCGCTCTACCAGCCCGCGGCGGGCGACCTGCGCTTCATCACCACCGCGATGAAGATCGTCACCGACCTCGAGCGCATCGGCGACCAGGCGGTGAACATCGCCCAGCGGGCGCTCGAGCTGCACCAGGAGCCCCAGCTCAAGCCCTACGTGGACATGCCGCGCATGGCTGAGCGCGCCCAGCGCATGGTGAAGGAGAGCCTGGACGCCTTCGTGGCCCGCGACACCGCGCTCGCCCGCCAGGTGTGCGGCGAGGACGCGGAGGTGGACGCGCTGAAGGAGCAGATCTTCCGGGAGCTCCTCACGTTCATGATGGCCGACCCGCGCACGATCCCCCGCGCCATGCGGCTGATCCTCATCTCGCGCTTCCTCGAGCGGGTGGCCGACCACGCCACCAACATCGCCGAGATGGTGATCTACCTCGTCGACGGCAAGATGGTCCGCCACACCCTTGCATGACATGAGCGGGTCGCACGTGCGGTGGGAGAGCTCGGCCGACCGTGGTAGCCGCATGTACACTCAGGGCGTGAGTCCGGACCGCCGCTACCAGCTCCAGTCGGAGGAGGCGAACCGGCGGCTGGACGCGCTCCTCGAGGCTCTCCGGGTTCCCGAGGCGTCGTGGCGGCTCTATTCGGAGCTGCTCACCACCGTCCTCAAGATGTACGAGGACGGCGCCCACGTCGCCGACCTCAAGATCGCCAACACCGCGCTCAAGGAGCTCCGCTACCCCTTCAAGGTCTTCGCGCCGTACCGGGACGTCCCGAAGGTCACGGTGTTCGGGTCGGCGCGCACCGCGCCCGACGCGCCGGTGTCGGTGCAGGCCCAGAAGTTCGGCAAGCGGATGACCTCGTCGGGCTGGATGGTCATCACCGGGGCGGGCAGCGGGGTGATGGGCGCGGCCCAGGAAGGGGCGGGGCGGGAGCGCTCGTTCGGGCTGAACATCCGGCTGCCGTTCGAGCAGGGAGCCAACCCGTGGATCGCCGACGACCCCAAGCTGATCAGCTTCAAGTACTTCTTCACCCGGAAGCTCTTCCTCGTGCGCGAGGCCGCGGCGATGGCGTTCTTCCCCGGCGGCTTCGGCACCGTTGACGAGATGTTCGAGGCCGTCACGCTCGTCCAGACGGGCAAGGCGGCGCCGGTGCCGCTGATCCTGGTGGACGCGCCGGGCGGGACGTACTGGCAGCGTTTCATCGACCTGATGCGCGAGCAGATGGCCGCCACCGGCATGATCCTGCCCGAGGACCTGACGCTCTTCCGCCTGACCGACGACGTGGAAGAGGCGGCGGCACAGATCGAGCGCTTCTACACGGTGTTCCACTCCGCGCGGTACGTCGGGGAGCGGCTGGTGCTGCGGATCCGGCGGGCGCTCGGCGACGAGCGCCTGACCGCGATGGTGAACGCCTTCGACGACATCCTGCAGGGGCGCCCCGAGCAGCTCCCCGGGCCCGCTCAAGGCGGAAGGGGATCAGGTGCCCGGGCTGCCGCGCCTCGTGCTGCCGTTCTCGCGGCGGAACTTCGCCCGCCTCCGCCAGCTCATCGACTTCATCAACGAGAGCTGATCCGCGGCGCGGACCGCGGACCATTCGTGAACGGGCTCACCGGACGCACACGCTGTTCCAGGTCCGCTCCCGTTCGCGGATGATGCGGGCCGGCCCTCAGGCGTCGGGCTCCTCGCGCACTTCGGTCTGCTGGCACGCCGTGCACACCCACGTCCGGCGGAGCGCGGTCCGTCCGGGATTGCGCGTGAGCGTCCAGGGGATCATGCGGTTCGCCCCGCACGCGGGGCAGATCTCGGTCTTCTGCCCGGGCTGCACCTCCGCGGGAAGCCACGGAATCTTGGGTTTCATGGCGGGGATTATACGGCACCGACGCTATGATCGGGCGCGTGACGCGGCCCGAAGCCGTCCTCCTCGCCGCCAACTGCATGTACGCGACGTCCTACGCCGCGACGCGCCTCACGCTCGACGAGGTCGGCCCGGCGACGCTCGCGTGGCTGCGTCTGGCCATCGGCGCGCTCGTGCTGCTGCCCCTGGCCCGCGCGCATCCGGAGGGTCCGACCCCGGCGCCCATGTCCACAGGCGATCGCTGGCGGGTCGCCTGGATGGGCATCCTCGGGTTCGCGGGCGCCGTCGGACTCTCGCACTGGGGCATCGCGCGGTCGACGGCCACGAACGCCGCGCTCCTGATCACCGTGGAGCCGATCGCGCTGATCGTGCTGTCGCCCGTCCTGCTCGGAGAGCGCCTGCGCCGCCGCGAGCAGATCGGGGCCGCCGCCGCCCTGGCCGGCGCGGGCCTGGTCGTGGTCAACGGCGTGCCCGGCGTGACCCACGCGTTCGCGCCGCACTGGCGGGGCGACCTCCTGCTGGTGCTCGCCGGGCTCGCGTACGCGTCGTACTCCCTCCTCGGCCGCGGGGTGCTGATGCGCCACTCCCCGACGGCGGTCACCGCGTGGTCGATCCTGGCCGGGGCCATCGCGATGCTGCCTCCGGCCGCCCTCGAGTGGGCGCACGCCGGGTCGCCCCGCGTCACCGCCTCGGCGGTGATCGGCACGCTCTACCTGGCCCTCGTCGTCACCGCGCTCGGCTACCTGGCGTGGAACTACGCGCTCCAGCGGGTGTCGGCGCCGCGGGCCGCGATCTTCCTGAACGTCCAGCCGCTGGTCGGCGCCCTCCTGGGCGTCCTCTGGCTGGGCGAGGAGGTCACCCGGTTCACGGTGGCGGGCGGGGCGCTGATCCTCGTCGGTCTGTGGCTGACCGTGAACCCGAGGGGCACGCGGTAGAATACCCGCCATGAGACGCGTGCGGATCGGCCTCGCGCAGGTGAATCCCACGGTGGGGGCGTTGGAGGCCAACGCGCGCCTCGTGATCGACACCGTGGGGCGGGCGCGCGCGCTGGGCTGCGACCTCGTGGCCTTCCCGGAGCTGGTCCTCACGGGGTACCCGCCCGAGGACCTCCTGTTCCGCCCCGCCTTCATCGAGGCCAACCTGCGCGCCCTCGCCGACGTGACCCGCGCCACGTCCGGCCTCACGTGCGTGGTGGGGTTCGTGGACAAGGGCGACGACATCTGGAACGCCGCCGCCGTGCTCCACGACGGCGTCCACGCCGGGACGTACCACAAGCACTACCTGCCGAACTACGGCGTCTTCGACGAGAACCGCTACTTCCAGGCCGGGACGGAGTCACCGGTGTTCGCGCTCGGGGAGCTCCCTCTTCGCGGTGAACATCTGCGAGGACATCTGGTATCCCGCCGGCCCGACGACGCGGCAGGCCCTGGCCGGCGCCGAGCTGATCGTGACCATCAACGCCTCGCCGTACCACGCCGGCAAGGCGCGCTTCCGCGAGAAGATGCTCGCCACGCGCGCCGCCGACGACCTGGTCTGCCTGGCCTTCGTCAACCTGGTCGGCGGGCAGGACGAGCTGGTCTTCGACGGGCAGTCCTTCGTGTTCAACGAGAAGGGCGAGCGCCTGGCCCGCGGCCGGACATTCGAGGAAGACCTGGTCGTGGCCGACGTGGACCTCGACGACGTCTTCCGCGCGCGCTTGCACGACTCCCGGCGCCGCAAGGAGAAGCTGGCCACTTCGGACTCGGTCCCTCGCGTGACCCTCCCCGTGCGGTCCCCGGCGCCCCGGCCGCCCGCGCCGTTACGGGAAGAGCCGGAGGTGGGACGGATCGAGGAGATCTACCGGGCGCTCGTGGTCGGGGTGGGGGACTACGTCAGGAAGAGCGGGTTCCGCCACGTGGCCATCGGGCTGTCCGGTGGCATCGATTCCGCCCTGGTGGCCGCCATCGCCGCGGACGCCCTGGGCCCGTCCGGCGTGACCGGCGTGACGATGCCGTCGCCCTACTCATCCGCGGGCACGCGACGCGACGCGGCCCGGCTGGCCCGGGCGCTCGGCATCGACCTCCAGCGCCTGCCCATCACCGGCGTGTTCGGCGCGTACCGGCGGGCGCTGGCCGCCCCCTTCAAGGGACTCAAGGAGGACGTCACCGAGGAGAACCTACAGGCCCGGATTCGTGGAAATTACCTGATGGCGCTGTCGAACAAGTTCGGCTGGCTGGTGCTCACCACGGGCAACAAGAGCGAGATCGCGGTGGGCTACTCCACGCTGTACGGCGACATGGCCGGCGGGTTCGCCGTGATCAAGGACGTCCCGAAGACCCTCGTCTACCTGCTGGCCGCCCACGCCAACGCCCGCGCGGGCCGTGAGGTGATCCCGCGGTCCATCTTCGAGCGGGCGCCGTCGGCGGAGCTGCGGCCCGGCCAGACCGACCAGGACACGCTGCCGCCGTACCCCGTGCTCGACGCCATTCTCGAGGGCTACGTGGAGGCGGACCTCGGGGTCGCGGACATCGTGGCCCGCGGCTTCGACGAGGCCACGGTGCGGCGGGTGATCGCCATGGTCGACCGGAACGAGTACAAGCGCCGCCAGGGCCCGATCGGGATCAAGATCACCCCGCGCGCGTTCGGCCGGGACTGGCGCCTGCCCATCGTCAGCCGGTTCCGGGAGTGACGCGCCGACGCATGTCGCGCCTGGGCCGGAGCGCCCTGGCGACGGCCCTCGTCCTCTGCGCGGGGCTCGCCGGGGGCTGCACGGGGGGCACGGGCATCACGATCTCGAGCAGTGGCGTGTCGGGCCTCCCGGGCACGTCGAAGGCGGTGCGGGTGGAGTCGGGCGTGGAGCCGGGCCCGCAGGCCGGGCGCCGGATGATCACCGGCTACGTCTACAACGACTACGGCCGCGCGGTGGGCAACGTCCGTCTGGTCGTCGAGCCGCTCGACGCCGGGGGCCAGCCCACCGACCGCCGAATCTTCTACGTGAACGGAATGGTGCCCGCGTTCGGGCGGGCCTACTTCTCGTTCACCGCCCCCGGGGACGCGCCGGGCTATCGGGTGGGCCTGCACTCCTTCGAGATGGAGCCCGGCGGCGCCTGAGCCGCGGTCACGGCTCGCGCGGCACCGGCGCGTCCAGCATCTGGAGCGCGGCGAGCCGGCGGTAGATGCCGTCCTCCCGGGCCATCAGCTCGTCGTGGCTGCCCACCTCCGCGATGCGCCCGCCGTGCACGACCACCACGCGATCCGCGTTCCGCACGGTGGCCAGGCGGTGGGCGATGACGAGCACCGTCCGGCCCTTCATCAGCTCGGACAGCGCCTGCTGCACCAGGAACTCGCTCTCCGCGTCCAGGTCCGAGGTGGCCTCGTCGAGGATCAGGATGGGCGGGTCCTTCAGGAACGCGCGCGCGATGGCCACGCGCTGGCGCTGCCCGCCGGAGAGCTTCACCCCGCGCTCGCCGACCACGGTGGCGTAGCCGGCGGGGAGCACGGCCACGAAGTCGTGGACCTGGGCCAGGCGGGCCGCGCGCTCGATGTCCTCCCGGGTGGCGCCGGCCCGCCCGTAGGCGATGTTGTACTCGAGCGAGTCGTGGAAGAGGAACGTCTCCTGGGTCACGATCCCCATGAGCGAGCGGAGCGAGCCCACCGTGACCCGGCGCACGTCGTGGCCGTCGATCGTGATGGCGCCGGCGGACACGTCGTGGAAGCGGGGCAGGAGGTCCATGAGCGTCGTCTTGCCCGCCCCCGACATGCCCACGAAGGCCACGGTCTCCCCCTTGCGCACGACGAGCGAGATGTCGGACAGCGCGTCGCCCTCGGCGTCCGGGTAGCGGAACGACACGCGCTGGAGCTCGATGCCGTCGTGGAAGCCGGGCAGCACGTGGGCGCCCGGCGCGTCGGCGATGGCGTGCGCGGTGTCGAGGATCTCGAACACCCGCTCCACCGAGGCCAGCGACTGCTGCACGGTGTTGGCCATCCGCGAGAGCTGGCGCACCGGGCCGTAGAGCAGGATCACCGCGGTGGTGAACGAGAAGAACTCGCCGGGCGTCAGCGCGCCGGAGATCACCTGGTAGCCGCCGTACCAGAGCGCGCCCATGATGCCGATCGCGCCCATCACCTCCATCAACGGCTCGGAGAGCTGGTCGGTGCGGTGGTCCTTGAGGGCCAGGCCGAGCAGCGTGTCGTTGACCTGGTCGAAGCGCTCCTGCTCGAGGCCCTCGCGGCCGAAGGCCTTCACGATCTTCGTGCCCGTGAAGGACTCCTGGAGGACGATGTTCAGCTCGGCCACCTTCTGCTGCGAGCGCCGGTTGATCTTGTAGAGCTTCCGCCCGATGGCGCGCACGGTCACGGCCGCCGCCGGGAACACCGCCACCGCGATGAGGGCGAGCACCCACTCGCGCGCGAACATCACCACGAGGAGCGCCACGATCGTGCCCACCTGCCGGACCGCCATGACGAGCACGGTGGAGGACAGCCGCGCGAGGCGGTTCACGTCGGTGACCACGCGCGCCATCAGCTCGGCGGAGTGCACCGACTTGAAGAAGGCCAGCGGCATGCCCTGGATGTGCGCGTACAGCTCGCGGCGGATCCGCGCGATCACCCGTTCGCCCACCGAGGCCATCAGGTACGACTGCCCGAAGCGGCCGGCGCCCTTCAGGAGGTACACGCCGAGGAGGGCCAGGGGGATCAGCTTCAGCATCAGGAGGTCGCGCTTGACGAAGATCTCGTCCATCGCCGGCTTGACCAGCCACGCGATGAGCCCGTCGGACGCCGACACGACCAGCGCCAGCGCGGTGCCGACCCCGAGGATCGACCAGTACGGCCGCAGGTAGGGGACGAGGCGCAGCAGCAGCCGGTAGTTCGGGGTCCCGCGCTCCTCCCGCCGCTCCCTCCGGCTCACGCGCGCTCCAGCAGGCGGCGGTAGAGCGCCTCCGTCCGGTCCAGCTTGGCCTCGAGCGAGAAGCTCGACTCCACCCGCTTGCGGCCCGCCCGGGCCATCGCCTGCGCGCGCGCCGGGTTCTCGAGCACCCGGAGGATGGCCTGGGCCATCGCCTCGGGGTTCCTGGGCGGCACGAGGAGCCCGGTCTCGCCGTCGGCGATCAGCTCCGGCATGCCCTCGAGATCCGTGGCGATCACCGGCGTCTCCACGGCGAGGGCCTCGCGCACCGACCCCGTGAGGCCCAGGCCGGCATACGAGGCGTCGACCACGAGGTCGCTCCCGGCCAGGATCTCCGGCACGTCCTCTCGATGGCCCCACACGAAGACGCGCCCCGCGAGGCCGCGCGCGCTCGGCCTTGTCGTGGAGGATCGGGATGCGGGGCGGGGGAGCGCCCACGAAGAGGAGCCGCGCGTGGGCCGCCTCGCGGCACACCCGCGCCATGGCGTCCAGCACGTCGTCGTTCCCGCGCCAGGATCGGATCCCGACCTGGGTCACGAGCGCGTGGCCCGGCTGAAGGCCGAGCGCGCGCCGCACGGGGCCCCCATCCACCTGCGGGTTGAACCGGCGCACGTCGGTGCCCGAGTAGACGACCTCGATCTTGCCGGCGGGCACGCCGGCGGCCACGAGCCCGCGCTTGATCGACTCGCACACCGCCACGATCGCGGTCACGCGCGACGTGGTGTAGCCGAGGCGATTCCAGCGGTCGAGGGGAAAGCTGACCCCGCGGTTCAGGATCAGGACGGGGACCCGCGTGAGGAGGCCGGCGAGGAGCGCCTGCGTCCGCGCGCGTCCCTTGTGGCAATGGACCACCTCGACCCGCTCGCGCCGGAGGAGCCGAGCGAGCGCCCATGCGCTCGCGAGATCCACCGAGCTCGACATGGGAAGCGGCGCGTGGGGGATGCCGGCGGCCGCGCACTTGTCGGCCCAGATCGCGCTGGGCCGCGTCGCCACCACCACGTGATGACCGCGCGCGTGGAGCCCCCACGCCAGCTCCCTCAGCTGGATGGCCGCGCCGGTGAAGTAGTCCGCCTTGGGATAGAGCTGCAGGACCCGCATGCTCAACCGTTCAGAGGTTGTGAGAGGAATGCGAATTTCGACCTCGCCGTGCGGGCCGACACCGCGATTCTGCGTACACACGCGGGGCCGCCTCGCCATTCATCCTCAACCGCTCAGCGGCTGTGGAAACCCCGGACCGCGGCGATCACCTCGTCCACCTCGGCCTCGGTGTGGCCGGCGGACAGGGGAAGCGTCAGGATCTCGCCCACGAGCCCTCGGTGCGCGGCAGCGCGGGCGACGCGAGCGAGCTCGACCACGGCGGGCTGCCGGTGGCACGGCACCGGGTAGTGGACGCCGGTGGCGATGCCGCGCTCGCCGAGGTGCCGCGCCAGCTCGTCGCGCCGGGCCGTGCGCACGACGAACAGGTGGTACACGTGCCGGGCGCCCGCGGCCTCGCCGGGCAGCGCCAGGGGCAGGCCCGGCGAGGCCCGCGACGTACCGGGCGGCCAGCGCGCGCCGCCGGTCGTTCATCTCGTCGAGGCGGCGGAGGAGCACACGGCCGACCGCGGCCTGGATCTCGTTGAAGCGCAGGTTGAAGCCCAGCTCGGCGTGGACGTCCTTGTTCAGGCGGCCGTGATCGCGGAGGCGGCGGCAGTGCGCGGCGAGGTCGCCGTCGTCGGTCACGAGCAATGCCGCCGTCGCCCATCACGGTGAGGTTCTTCGACGGGTAGAAGGAGAAGCAGCCGGCGCGGCCGAAGGCGCCGACGCGCCGCCCCTGCCAGGCCGCGCCGTGGGCCTGCGCGCAGTCCTCGAGGAGCCACAGGCCCCGCTCGGCGCAGAGGGCCTGGAGGGCGGGCAGGTCCGCGGGGTGCCCGTAGAGGTGCACGGGGAGCACGCCCACCGTGCGCTCGGTGAGCCGCCGCGGCCGCGTCGGCCACGTCCAGCGTGAAGCCGTCGTCGACGTCCACGAAGACGGGCGTGGCGCCCGAGAACAGGACGGCCTCCGCCGTCGGGAAGGCGGTGTGCGACGGCACGAGGACCTCGTCGCCCGGCTTCACCCCGAGCGCGCGCAGCGTCATCCAGAGGGCGGCGGTCGCGCTGCTCGTGAGCACGGCGTGCCGCACGCCCACGTAGCGCGCGAACTCCTCCTCGAAGGCGCGGCACTCGGGACCCAGGATGTACTGCCGGGAGTCCATGGCGGCGAGCACCGCCTGCTTGATCTCGTCGTCGACGGGCGGGCGGGACAGCGGGATCCGGATCAGGAAGATCCTCCGGGCGGCCGCAGGCTGCCGTACCGCCCGCGGAAGTAGAGCAGGGCCTCGAGCGCGCTCTCCTCGGTCGTCTCGCCGGCCTCGACCTGGCCGACGAAGATCGTGTGGTCGCCCCCGGCGTAGGCGTGGACGGTGGAGCACTCGAGGTGGGCGAGGGCGCCGCCGAGGAGCGGAAAGCCGAGCTTTCCGTCCCGGTGCGGGACGCCGTCGAACTTCTCGTGCGCGCTGCCCACGGAGGAGGCGAAGCGGTTCGAGATGGCTTCCTGCCCGAGCGCCAGGATGTTGACCGCGAAGCCGCGGCTGGCGCGCAGCGCGGGAAGCTCTGGGCGTTCTCGGCCACGCAGACCAGGATGAGGGGCGGCGACAGTGACACGGACGAGAACGCGCTGGCGGTGAGGCCCGCCGGCCGGCCCTCGGCGTCCCGGGTGGTGATGATCGTGACGCCGCTCGCCCAGTGACTCAGGAGACGCTTGAAATCGTTGGGGTGAAGCACGGCCCCTTTTCTAGCAGGTCCCACCGGATCTTTCAAGTTCGTTCGCGCGGTTGGACGACACGTGCGCCCGCGCTTCCTTGACGCCCGTGGCGACCGGCCCCTATACTCCACCACGACCGGGAACCGATCTGGCAGACCTTGCTCGGATGGAGGACGCGTGGCGACATCGGCAGGCGGCGTGACGGAAGGTGCTGTCCTCGAAGTGCTCCGCGGGATCAAGGACCCCGACCAGGGCAAGGACGTGGTGACCCTCGGCCTCGTCCGTGACCTGGTCATCGACGGCCCGCTCGTGTCGCTCACCCTGGCGTTCACCAACCAGACCCCCGCGGCCAAGGTGGCGCTCCACAGCGGCGCGTCGCGGGCCGTCTCGCAGATGCCGGGCGTGGGCAAGGTGCAGATCAAGATGGGCAGCGCGAGCGCCCCGGCCGGCGCCGGCGCCCACGCGCATGACCATGCGCATGCCCACGGGCCGCAGGGCGCGCCGGCCGGCCCCCAGCGCTCGCCCGAGTTCATCCCCGAGGTGTCCCACACCGTGGCCGTGTCGTCCGGGCAAGGGCGGCGTGGGCAAGTCCACGGTGGCCGTCAACCTGGCCCTGGCCCTCAAGCAGGGCGGCGCCACCGTCGGCCTGGTGGACGTGGACATCTACGGGCCCGACGTGCCGCTCATGATGGGCGCGAAGGGCAAGCCGGGGATGTTCGACAACAAGATCATCCCCGTCGAGGCCCACGGCGTGAAGATCATGTCGATCGGGCTGCTCGTGGACGAGCGCGAGGCGCTCGTGTGGCGCGGCCCGATGATCCACTCCGCGGTGCAGCAGTTCCTGCGCGACGTGAGCTGGGGGCCGCTCGACTACCTCGTGTTCGACATGCCGCCGGGCACGGGCGACGCGCAGCTCTCGCTCTCGCAGGTGATCCCGCTGTCCGGCGTGGTGATGGTGACGACGCCGCAGGACGTGGCCCTCCTCGACGTGCGCAAGGGCCTCGCCATGTTCCGGAAGCTGAACGTCCCGGTGATCGGGATCGTCGAGAACATGAGCCACTTCATCGCGCCCGACACCGGCAAGCGCTACGCGATCTTCGGCGAGGGCGGCGGCGCCCGCATCGCCCAGGAGTTCGACGCGCCGCTCCTGGCGCAGATCCCGCTCGAGATGGACACGCGCAAGGGAGGGGACGCCGGCGTGCCGATCGTCGTCGGCCAGCCCCGCTCGGCGCAGGCCCAGGCCTTCCGTGACCTGGCGGCGGCGGTGGCGGAGCGCGTGCGCGCGCTCGTCATCCCTGACCCTGCCGAAGATCGGGTAGGGCCGAAGCGGCTTGACCAGAGCCGGCCGCGTCTACCTGCCCATCTTCCCGCTTCCCGACCAGACCTTCTTCCCCCACACGCTCCTGCCGCTGCACATCTTCGAGGCGCGCTACCGCGCGATGGTGTCGGACTGCCTCGCCCGCGACCGGCGCCTCGCCGTGGTCGGGCTGAAGCCGGGGTACGAGGACGACTACGAGGGCAAGCCGGACGTGCACGCGATCGGCGGGGCGGGGGAGATCGTGCGCTACGAGCGGCTGGCCACCGGCCGGTACAACATCCTGGTGAAGGGCGAGACGCGGATCCGGATCGAGCGCGAGATGCCCACCGACACCCTCTACCGCGTGGCCGAGGCCACCACGCTCGCCGACGTGGCCGTGGACGCGCCCACCGCCGACCCGCTGGTGGCCGGGGTGAAGGCGCGCTGCCGCCGCGTGCTCACCGCGCTCGGGCGCTTCACGCCGAAGCTCGAGGAGAGCCTCGCCGGCTCGGCCACGCCCGACGTGCTGACCGACCAGGTGGCCGCCGCGCTCATCCCGTCGCCCGTGCTCCGCCAGCGGCTCCTCGAGGAGATGAACGTGGAGCGCCGTCTGCGGCTGATCGTCGCCGCCCTCGACCGCCTCCTCGCCCAGATGGAGAAGGACACGATGATCGCGCCGCGCTCATCCCGGGCCGGGCTCACCCTGACCCTGTGCCTGTTGCTCGGGATCGGCGCCGACGCCGTCGACGCCGCCGCGCGCTGGGGATGGCTGGGAGTCCGGATCCGCGACCTCTCCGAGCAGGAGATGGAGGACATCTCCCGCCGCCATGGGCTGCGCGAGGGGTTCGGGGCGCTGATCGTCGACGTCATGAAGGAGACCCCGGCCGAGAGCGCGGGCCTCAAGGCCGGCGACATCGTCGTGGCGCTCCGCGACCGTCCGGTGGTGGACACCCGCACGCTCCAGCGCCTGATCGCCAGCGCCGCGGTGGGAGAGCGCGTGCGTCTCACCGTGCTGCGCGAGCGCGAGGGGCGGCGCGGCATGGACGTGCAGCTCGCGCCCATGCCCGATCCCGTGGCGGCGGAGCGGGTGGCCGTGGAGCTGGGCTTCGTGGTCCGCGAGCCCGAGGCGCAGGGCGAGCCCGGCGGCCGTCGTCTCACGGCCCTGCCGGCGGTCGCGGTGGTGCTCAGGCGGAGCCGCGCCGAGCAGGCCGGGCTCAAGGTGGGAGACGTGCTCATCGAGGTGAACGGCCGTCCCGTGCTCACCCTCGAGGCAGTCCGGGCGGCGCTGCTCGACGTAGTCCTCGAACGAGAGGTGCCGCTGGTGGTGCGTCGCGACGACACCCAGGTGAGCGTCGTCGTGCCCGCGCTTCCCTCGGTCCAGTGAGGATCAAGTGCTTGACAAGCCTTCGGACCGCCCGTAGCGTACCCGCGGGAAACACGCCGGTCCGAACGGTTGCAGCGCGCCCCACGTGTGCCCAGGGCCTCCGGCCAGAACCAGGAGGAGAGCGTTAGCCACGGCGAACCCTCGAGAGGAGAACACCATGAGTGATCAGCCGGTCTCCACCGAAGCGCCCCGCCGGAGGTTCCTCCGCAGTGTGGCCGCCGCGGGCGGCGCCACCCTCGCCTTCCCGATGGTGGCGAAGGCCCAGGGGCCCATCTCGATGCGTTGGCAGAGCACGTGGCCGCAGAAGGACATCTTCCACGAGTACGCGCTGGACTTCGCCAAGAAGCTGAACGACATGACGGGCGGCGACCTGAAGATCGAGGTGCTCCCCGCCGGCGCGGTGGTGCCGGCCTTCGGCCTCCTCGACGCGGTGTCCAAGGGGACGCTCGACGGGGGCCACGGCGTGCTCGCCTACCACTACGGCAAGCAGACGGCGCTCGCGCTCTGGGGCTCCGGCCCGGGCTACGGCATGGACGCGAACATGCTGCTCTCGTGGCACAAGTACGGCGGGGGCAAGCAGCTCCTCACCAAGCTCTACCAGTCGATCGGGGCCAACGTGGTGTCGTTTCCCGTACGGACCGATGCCGACCCAGCCGCTGGGCTGGTTCAAGAAGCCCATCACCAAGGCCGACGACTTCAAGGGCCTCAAGTTCCGCACCGTGGGCATCTCCATCGACCTGTTCACCGGCCTGGGCGCCGCGGTGAACGCGCTGTCCGGCGGCGAGATCGTGCCCGCCCTGGACCGCGGCCTCCTCGACGCCGCGGAGTTCAACAACGCGAGCTCCGACCGGATCCTGGGCTTCGCCGACGTCTCGAAGGTCTGCATGCTCGCAGAGCTATCACCAGAACGCGGAGCAGTTCGAGATCACGTTCAACAAGACCAAGTTCGACGCCCTGCCCGACAAGATGCAAGGCCATCATCGAGGGCGCGGTGGAGGCGGCCTCCGCCGACATGTCGTGGAAGGCGGTGGACCGGTACTCGAAGGACTACATCGAGCTGCAGACCAAGGACAAGGTGCGGTTCTACAAGACGCCGGACTCCGTGCTCCAGAAGCAGCTCGAGATCTACGACCAGGTGGCGGACAAGAAGGCGGCGGACAACCCGCTCTTCAAGGAGGTCGCGGAGTCGCAGAAGGCCTTCGCGGCCCGCGCCGTGAAGTGGGACCTCGACACCAACGTCAGCCGGCGCATGGCGTACAACCACTACTTCGCCCGGGCGGCGGCGCCCGCGGGCAAGAAGAGCTAGCGCGCGGGTGACCCAGCCTCGGGGGGCGGCGCCTCCGGCGGAAGCCGGGGGCGCCGCCCCTCGCCCTTCCCGATGATCGCCGTCGTCCGCGCCATCGACCTCGTCAGCTACTGGTCGGGCAAGGCCTTCGCCTGGCTCATCATGGCCCTGACCTTCGTCGTGGCCATCGAGGTGTTCAAGCGGTACATCCTGAACGCGCCGACGGCCTGGATCTTCGACTTCAACAACATGCTGTACGGCACGCTCTTCATGATGTGCGGCGCGTACACGCTGGCCCTCGCCGGCCACGTCCGCGCGGACTTCGTCTATCACCGTTTGCGGCCGCGCGCCCAGGCCGCCCTCGACCTCGTCCTCTTCCTTCTCTTCTTCGTTCCCGGCATCCTCGGGCTCATCTACGCCGGCTTCGACTTCGCGGCGCTGTCGTGGCGGATCGGCGAGCACTCCACCGTCACCGCGGAGGGGCCGCCCGGTGTACCACTTCAAGAGCGTCATCCCGCTCGCCGGCATCCTCGTCATCCTGCAGGGGCTGGGGGAGATCGTCCGCTGCGTCCTGTGCCTGCGCACCGGCGCGTGGCCGGCGCGCCTCGAGGACGTCGAGGAGATCGACGTGATCGAGACCCAGCTCGGCCACAGCGCGTACGTGGACGAGGAGTCACGCCAGGCCGCGATGCATGGCGCGCACGCCATCGACGAGGCGGCCCGGCACCGATCGGTGACGGACGAGGCGGAGGGGCGAGAGGCGCCCGGGCGGAAGCCATGAGCGACCCCTGGCTCGGCCTCACCATGCTGGGGCTCATCGTGGTGGCCATCATGATGGGCTTCCCCACCGCGTTCACCCTGATGGGCCTCGGGATGGTCTTCGGCTACGTCGCCTTCTGGCAGGCCGGCCAGCACTGGTACGAGAGCCGCGTCTTCGACCTGATCGTCCAGCGCACCTACGGGGTCATGACCAACGACACCCTGCTGTCGGTGCCGCTGTTCGTGTTCATGGGCTACATCATGGAGCGGGCGGCGCTCGTCGACCGCATGTTCCACAGCGTGCAGCTCGCCTTCCGGCGCGTCCCGGCCTCGCTCGCCGTCACCACCCTCCTCGTGTGCGCGTTCTGGGGCATCGCCTCCGGGATCGTGGGCGCGGTGGTGGTGCTGATGGGGGTGATCGCGATGCGCCCGATGCTGAACGCGGGCTACGACGTCAAGCTCGCCGCCGGCGCCATCACCGCGGGGGGCACGCTCGGCATCCTGATCCCGCCGTCCGTCATGCTCATCGTGTACGCCGCGGTGGCCGGGCAGTCCATCGTGAAGCTCTACGCGGCGGCCATGCTCCCGGGCTTCTTCCTCACGTTCCTCTACCTCGCCTACATCGTGGGCTGGGCGCTCATCAACCCGAGGATCGCGCCCAGGCTTCGCCCGGACCAGTACCGCGTCGCCGTGCCCGACCACCTGCGGGGGCTCGAGCGAGGGAGCGGAGGGAACGTCGTTCGCGGGCTCGCTCGGCGCCGTCCTGTCTCCCGGCCGCTCGCGCAACCGCCTCGGGTGGGACGGGGTACCCGGCGATCGTCAAGGACGTGCTGGCGCTGTCCGTGCCCGTGCTCTTGACCTTCGGCGTCTTCCTGGCCACGTGGTGGTACGTGGTGGTCCACAACGCCCCGCAGACGGTGGCGACCGCGCCCGCGCCGGCGTCCCGTGCCGTCGCCACCGTGGCCACGGCGCCGCCCGCGACGACCGCCGTCGTGGCCACGCCGCCCCCCGCGACGGCCGCCGCCCCCGCGGCCAAAGCGCCCGCCGAGGAGAAGCCGGAGGAGCTGGGCGCGGCCGGCGACGCCGAGAAGGCGGCCGAGGGGGACAAGCCCCAGGAGCTGGGCGGGGCGAGCGAGTCCGAGCCGGCCGGCGCGGCGGCGAAGACGGACGCGCCCGCCCGAGGAGATGACATCGCTGCGGGACCCCGCGCAGGCCGCCTCGGGGGGCCAGGTTCCCTCGCACTTCTACCCGTGGTTCTGGGGGCTCGCCGCGGCCTCCACGGCGCTGCTCCTCTACTACTACTGGCGCATGGACGGTGAGCAGCTCCAGATCCTGAAGGAGCTGGTCTCCTCGGTGGTGCCCCTCGGCGTGCTCACGGTGGTGGTCCTCTCCGTGATCCTGTTCGGCATCTGCACCGCCACCGAGTCCGCGGCCATCGGCGCGCTGGGCGCGATGTACCTCGCCGTGATGGCGAAGTACGCGCGCGCGGTGCTGTTGTGGACCCTCGCCGGCTTCGTCCTCGGCGTGGTCCTCGGCTGGCACCAGGGCGAGGCCTGGGCGTCGCTGGCGGTGGCGGGCTCGATCGGCGGCACCCTCGTCGGCACCGTGGTGCCCCTCCTCTGGTACCTGCGGATCTCGCCCGAGCTGCGGCTCAACCTCAAGCAGTCGACGTTCCTCACCGCGAAGACGACGGCGATGGTGTGCTGGCTCTTCGTGGGCTCGGCGCTCTTCTCGTCGGTGTTCGCGCTGCACGGCGGGCAGGGGCTCATCGAGCGGTGGGTGCTGAGCATGAACCTCTCTCCGCTCACCTTCATGCTCCTCGCCCAGGCCATCATCTTCCTGCTCGGCTGGCCGCTCGAGTGGACGGAGATCATCGTCATCTTCTGCCCGATCTTCATCCCGCTGCTCGCCCACTTCGACGTCGACCCGATCCTGTTCGGCACCATGGTCGCGGTGAACCTCCAGGCCGCCTTCCTCTCGCCCCCGGTGGCCATGTCGGCGTTCTACCTCAAGGGGGTCTCGCCGAAGCACGTCACCCTCAACCAGATCTTCGCGGGGATGATGCCGTACATGATCATCGTGTGCATCTGCCTCGCCTTCATGTACATCTGGCCGGGCATGACGCTGTGGCTGCCCGAGTTCCTCTACGGGAAGTGACGGGGCCCATGGACCGGACGGGACTCTGCTGGCTGCCCGCCTCGGAGGCCGCGCGCCTCGTTCGCCACGGGCAGCTCACCGCGCAGGAGCTGGTCGAGGCGTGCCTGGCGCGCATCGCCGAGGTCGACGGCCAGGTGCAGGCGTGGACGTTCCTCGACCCCGATCACGCGCGAGCCCAGGCGCGCGCGCTGGACGAGTGGAAGCTCGGCGGCAACCCGATCGGCCCGCTCCACGGCGTGCCCGTGGGCCTCAAGGACATCATCGACACCGCCGACATGCCGACGGAGAACGGCTCCGTGCTCCACGCCGGGCGGACGCCCTCCCGCGACGCCACGGTGACGGCCCGGCTGCGCGCCGCGGGCGCGGTGATCATGGGCAAGACCGTCACCACCGAGTTCGCCACCCGCTTCCCGGGCAAGACGCGCAATCCGCACAACCCCGCCCACACGCCGGGCGGGTCGTCCAGCGGGTCGGCGGCGGCGGTGGCCGCGGGCATGGTGCCGCTCGCGCTGGGCAGCCAGACCACGGGCTCCACCATTCGGCCCGCCTCGTACTGCGGGGTGTGGGCTCTGAAGCCCACCCACGGCCTGATCTCGCGCGCGGGCATGTTCATGCTCTCGCGCTCGCTCGACCACGTGGGCCTGTTCGCGCGGACCGCGGAGGACCTGGCCCTCCTCGCCGAGGTCCTGGTCGGCCACGACGAGCACGACCCCGACACGCGGCCTCGCGCGCGCATCCCCTTCGTGGAGGTGACGGCCGAGGAGCCGCCCATCCCCCCGATGCTCGCCTTCCTCAAGACGCCCCTCTGGGACCGCGCCGACGACGACACCCGGGGCGCCTTCGCCGAGCTCGTGGCGCACCTGGGCGACCGCGTCGAGGAGATCGACCTCGGGCCGGCCGCCGCCGACCTCTGGGACCTGCACGCCACGGTGTCGGGACCGGAGGTGGCGCTGAACCTCGAGCGCGAGTGGCAGACCGGCCGCGATCGGCTGTCCGCCGCGCTCCAGGAGCGCATCGAGCGCGGCCGGCAGGTGTCGGCCATCGACTACCTCCGGGGGCGGGCGCGGATCGGGCCCATGGTGGACGGGCTGCTGGAGCTGTTCCAGCAGCGCTACGACGCCATCCTCACGCCCGCCGCGTTCGGCACGGCGCCGGTCGGCCTGGCCTCCACCGGCGATCCCGCGTTCTGCTCGCCGTGGACGCTCTTCGGGATGCCCGCGGTCAACGTCCCTCTCATGCAGGGCGAAAACGGCCTGCCCATCGGCGCCCAGCTCGTCGGCGCCCGCGACACGGATGCGCGCCTGCTGCGCACCGCGCGCTGGCTGGCCCGGAGCGTCGGGAGCTGACGCGGCGATGATCGTCCTCGGGATCAACGAGACGCACTGCGCGACCGCCGCCGTCCTCCGCGACGGTCGGATCGTCGCCTGCGCCTCCGAGGAGCGCTTCTCGCGCCTCAAGAACGACGCCGGGTATCCGCGCCGCGCGGTGGACGCGGTGCTCGCCGAGGCGGGCGTCGCCCCGGGGCAGGTGGACCTGGTCGCCCTCGCGGGCGCGCGCGCCGCGTCGCGCGAGTGGCTGAACCGCGTGCTCCACGACGAGGACTACATCCGCGAGTACTACGCGGTGAGCTGGCCGTCGCCGCGACGGGCCCTCGGCAAGCGCGTGCGGAAGCTCGGCGCGAAGCTCGGGCTGATGGACCCCTCGCGCGGGAAGTTCGCGCTGAGCCAGTCCGAGCGCCTGGGGCTCGTCACGTCGCACCTCGGCGTGCCGGCCGGGAAGATCGCCTGCCTCGACCACCACGCCTGCCACGCCGCGGCCGCGTACTGGGGCTCGGGCTTCCGGGGCCGCGAGGCCCTCGTGCTCACCAACGACAACTCCGGCGACGGGCTCTGCGCCACCGCCTCCACCGGGCACGAGCTGTCCCTGACGCGGCACGAGGCGTCGCCCAGCGCGCCCGGGTCGGTGGGGGCCTTCTACTCGTTCGTGACGCTCGCCCTCGGCATGAAGTTCGGCGAGCACGAGTACAAGGTGATGGGCCTGGCCCCGTACGCCGGCGAGCGCTGGGCCGAGCGCGGCGAGCGGGCGCTGCGGGAGGTGTTCGATCTCGAGGCGAGCCGGCCGGCCCGATTCGCGTGGAAGAAGCCCGGCGAGCGCTACCAGCTCCTGCTGCGGACCACGCTCGGGCTGCGCTTCGACGCCGTGGCCGCCGGCGCCCAGCGGCTCCTCGAGGACCTCCTCGTGCGCTGGACCCGGCTGATGCGCGAGCGCTACGGCGGCGCGCGGCTGGCCCTGGGCGGCGGCGTCTTCATGAACGTCAAGGCGAACATGCTCCTGGCCCGCGAGGCCGGCGTCGAGGAGCTGTTCGTGTTCCCGTCGTGCGGCGACGAGTCGAACGCGGTGGGCGCCGCGTACCTCGGCTACCTCCAGGAGTGCGCGCGCCGGGGTGTCACGCCCGCGCCGGCGCCCTTCGGCCACGCCTACCTCGGGCCCGCCGTCACCGACGCCGAGGTCGAGGACGTGATCCGCGCGCGCGATCTCGCCGGGCGCTACAAGGTGGCGTTCCACGACCGCATCGAGGAGCGCGTGGCCGAGCTCCTGGTCATCGGACGGCGTGGTGGCCCGCTGCGCGGGGCGGATGGAGTTCGGGGCGCGGGCCCTCGGCAACCGGTCGATCCTCGCCAACCCGTCCGACCCGCGGGTGGCCGGCACCATCAACCGGATGATCAAGAACCGCGACTTCTGGATGCCGTTCGCCCCCACGATCCTCGCGGAGCGCGCGGCCGACTACCTGGAGGACGGAGCGCGTCTGGCCTCGCCGTACATGATGCTGGCCTCGCCCACGCGTCCGGCCGCGCGCGAGGCGCTCGCCGCCGCGCTCCATCCCCACGACGCGACGGCGCGGCCGCAGATCCTCGACGAGGCGTGGAACCCCGAGTACCACGCGGTCATCAGCGAGTTCCAGCGCCGCACCGGCATCGGCGCGGTGCTGAACACGTCGTTCAACCTCCACGGCGAGCCCATCGTGTGCAGCGCGGAGGATGCCGTGGACACCTTCGAGCGGTCGGGGCTTCCCCACCTCGCCGCCGGCCACTTCCTGATCTCCAAGCGGTGAGCCCGCCCGCCGGGAGGCCCGGGCGCCTCCGCACGCGGCCGCTCGTCCGCGTGGTGGGCATCGGGCTCATCGGGCTCCTCTGGCTGGCCACGGGGCTGGCCCTCGCCGAGCTCGTCGTCCGCGTCCGCCCCCGCTCGCCCGCCCGCGACGCGTACGTGAGCTCCGACCCCGTCCGGCACCATCGGCTGAAGCCCAGCCACGCCGCGGTCCGTCTCGGCGCGCCGTTTTCGACCAACGCGCTCGGGCTGAAGGATCGCGAGTACCCGCCGGTCAAGCCGGCCGACGTGTTCAGGGTGCTGGTGATCGGCGATTCCTTTGTCGAGGGGTTCGGCCTGTCGAACGAGGACACCATGCCCAAGCAGGCCGAGGCCCTGCTGGCTCAGCGCGCGTGCCGGCGTCGCGTCGAGGTGGTGAACGGCGGCGTCGCCAGCTATTCGCCGATCCTCGAGTACCTGTTCCTCCGCCACGTCGGGCTCGCCCTCGAGCCGGACCTCGTGGTGCTCGCCTTCGACATGACCAACGTCCACGACGACCTGGTCCGGGGCAAGCTGGCCTCGTTCGACGCTCATGGGCTGCCGCGGGCGGTCCCCGCGGACCGCCGCGCCGAGGCGGCGGTGCTCCTGCCGCCCATCGCCAGGCCCGGCGCGCTCCGCGTCCTCGACCCGGTCGAGCGCCTGGCCAACCGCGTGCAGCTCTACCAGTCATTCCGGGTGTCGCGCGCCGGACGGGCGCTGTTCGGCGCGGTCGCCCTGACCCCGGAGGAGCTCGAGGCGCGCGGCCTGGTGGGCGAGGTGCAATACGATCCGATCGCCATCACGCGCGATCTCGAGCGGGCGGGCGAGCGAGAGGCCTGGGCGGCGACCGAGCGGTACGTGGCGGGGATCGCCGGCCTCGCCCGCCAGCGCGGGCTGCCGCTGGCCGTGGTCCTCTATCCGCAGGCGCAGCAGGTGAGCGCCAGCGAGTCTCCCGTGGGGCGGCGGAAGGTGGGCGCCGGCCCCGGCCTCTACCGGGCCGATCGGCCCTTCCGCCGGATGGAGGCGATCGCGACGCGCCTCGGCGTCCCGGTCATCGACGTGGTCGATCTGTTCCGCGAGCGCTCGGCGCGCGATGGCCCGCTGTTCTTCGCCGACGACATGCACCACAACCCGCGCGGAGCCCGAGTCTTCGCCGAGGGAGTCATCCACGGCCTCGTCGCCGCCCGCCTCGTGCCCTGCACCTGACCCCGCCGGGTCAGAACTTCTCGGAGGCGCCTGCGCCGCCGAAGGCGCCTCCGGCGCCGAGGCTCTTGGGCTGATCGCTCGGACTCGAGCCTGACGGCGACAGCGTGGCGACGACCGGCACGACCTGCAGCGTGAGCTGGCGCCGCTCGTCGGTGAAGAGGGGAGCCGCGGTGAAGCCGAGTATCTCGCCGTCGCGGGCCCGCCCGAGCGCGCGCTCGACCCAGGCGGCGGCAACGGCCAGCGCGGCGCCGCCCGCCACCAGCACGAGCCAGAGCGGCGCGACGTGCACGTAGTGCCGAAGCGTGACGAGCGACAGCGCCGCGAGGACGATCCCCGCGTCGACGAGCAGCGTCCGCCGCGCCCCGATGCCCCACGCGAGCACGGCCAGCGGCACGAGCGCCGTGGCCACCGCCGCGACGACCAGGGCAGGGGCCGGGGCCTCGCCGGACGCGCCTGTCCGGCCGAAGCTCTCGATCAGGCGCCGATCTAACCCTCTCCCCATGGGGAGAGGGCAGGGTGAGGGGCGGTAGCACCAGCGCGCGGCTGGACGTGCGCGTGTCCGGCCCCTTCGAGGAGGGCGCCCGTCCTAGCGGGACGGCCCACGGTACTGGCAGTTGCCCCCGAACTGGCTGTCGCCGTACCACACGCCGCCCGAGCGCACGCAGTCCGCGTAGACCTGCGCGTCCACCTCGGCGCGGCTCAGCCCCGGCGTGGCGCACCCGGCGAAGCCCACCAGGACGGCGCCGACAGCCACGCAGCGCGCGAGTCCGGCCGCCCTGCGGGCTTGCGGCCCGCTGGCCAGCTCGCCGCTCAGGGGAACGGGCCTCCCTCGAAGCGGCAGCTGCCGCCGAACTGATTGTCGCCGTACCACCTGCCGCCCGAGCGGACACAGTCCGCGTACATTGCCCCTTCCATATCCGTGCGGTCGATCGGCGGCCACGCGCACCCGGCCAGCGTGAGCACCACGGCGAGCCCGAATAGCCAGCGCATGCCCTAGGACTACACCCTTGACCGCCCGTCCGCCAGCGGGCTTCACCTGACACCCGCGCCCGCCGGGCACGCGCGACCGAACCGCGGCGGATGCGAGGGGCCCGGGCCCGCGTCAGAAGATCTCGCTGACCGAGCGGCCATCGTGGATGCGCGCGATGGCCTCGGCGAGGAGCGGGCCGACCGAGAGCACCTCGATCTTCGGCGAAGACATGGCGAGCGGGATGCTGTTGGTGACGAGCAGGCGCTCCATGCGGGAGGCGGCGAGGCGCTCGAAGGCGCGCCCCGAGAGCACGGGGTGCACCACCGCCGCCGCCACGCTCCGCGCGCCGTGGGCGAGCAGGAAGTCGGTGGCGCTGAAGAGCGTGCCGCCCGTCGCGATCTCGTCGTCCACCAGCAGGCAGCGCTTGCCGGCCACGTCGCCGATCACGGCCACCGCCTCCGCGCGCTCGTCGTCGCCCGAGCGCCGCTTGTCGATGATCGCGATCGGCCGGTCGAGCAGCTTGGCGAACCGGCCCGCGTCCTTGGCCTCGCCCACGTCCGCGGCCACCACCACAACGTCGTCCACCCCGCCCTCGCGCACGCGCGCGCACAGCACCGGAACGGCGGTGAGCTGGTCGGCCGGCATGGAGAAGAAGCCCTGGATCTGCGGAGAGTGGAGATCCAGCGTCAGCACGCGGTCGGCGCCGGCGGCGGCGAGCAGGTCGGCCATGAGCCGCGCGGTGATCGCAATGCGCGGCTCGTCCTTCTTGTCGCTGCGCGCGTACGGGAAGTAGGGCAGGACCGCGGTCACCCGCCGCGCCGAGGAGTGGGTGAGCGCGTCGATCAGGATCAGCAGCTCCACGATGTGTTCGGACAGCGGCGGCGCCGCCGTCTGCACCACGAAGACGTCGTGCTCGCGGACGTTCTCCTCGATCTTGACCTTCAGGTTCTCGTTGGTGAAGCGAGTGGTCGTGACCACGCCCAGCGGGATCCCCAGGCACTTGCAGATCTCCTGTGCCAACGCCGGATGCGACGAGCCCGCGAAGACCTTGAGCCCGTCCATCGCTCCCCGATACTCGTCCACCGGCCCACCCCGGTCAAGGCCGCACCGGCCACACCCGATATGGCCACCCGTCGCGCGGTCAGTAGCCGCGGCGAGGGTCGACCTGGAACCGGAGGGGGCGGCCGGAGAGGTGGCGCCGGAGGTTCTCGCCGAAGATCGGCGCGATCTCGATGGGCACACTCGGCCCCGAGATGTGGGGCGTGACGACCACGTTGTCCAGCGTCCAGAAGGGATGGCTCGGGGGGAGGGGCTCGGTGTCGAACACGTCGAGGATGGCGCCGCCAATGCGCCGGGTGGTGAGCGCCTCGACCAGGGCGGGCTCGTCCACCACCGGGCCGCGCGCCACGTTGATCAGCCAGGCCGTCGGCTTCATGGCCGCCAGCTCGCGCGCGCCGATGAGCCCGCGCGTGGCCGGCGTGAGCGGCACGGTGAGCACGCAGAAGTCGGCCTCGGACAGCGCTTCGCGGATGGCCGTGGTGCGGTAGACCGTTCGCGCCGCGCCGAGCCGGCGCCCGCTGCGGCTCACGCCGACCACGTTCATGCCGACGGCGCGCGCCGTCGCCGCGATGTCGGCGCCGATGTCGCCCAGGCCCACCACGCAGAGCGTCTGCCCGCGCAGCCGCCGCGGGTCCACGGGCCGCCACCGCCGCTCGCGCTGCCGGGCCCGGAAGCCGTCCATCCCCTGGGCGACCCAGAAGCACCAGCCCAGCGTGTACTCGGCCATCCACGACCCGAAGATGCCCGCCACGCGCGTGACCTTCACGCGCTTCGGCAGCTCCGGCACGAGCGCGCGCTCCACGCCCGCGCCCATCACCTGGTACCAGCGGAGCCGTTTGGCCTGGGCGAGCAGCGCGGCCGGGAATCCCCACGCGTAGAGCACCTCGGTGTCGGCGATGAGCGGCGCGGCCTCCTCCGGCGTGGCGCACACGTGCACGGTGACGCCGCGCGGACGCCGGATCAGCCGCGCGTAGGCGAGGGCCTCCCCCGGCTCGGGATGATAGACGAGGACGCGGCAGGCTCGGGTCACGTGGCCGGCACGAACGGGGGGCGCGCCTCGAACGGTAAGCGGTCCGCGTACGGGAGGCCGACCGCGACGCTCGCGTCCCTGAAGTCCGCCCGGTAGAATCCTCGCACCCGCGGGGCAGTGGCCTCGACGACGAGGACGCGGGGCGCTCGCATGACGGGCGGATTCTAGCACGCGCGGCTGCGCCCCTCCGGCCCTCGCGCGAAGGAGACGAGCCAGTGGGCAGAGACGTGTCGACGACGTGGGTGGGCGCGCTGAAGACCGAGGCGCGCGTGGGCACACACCGCGTGCTCTCGGACGAGCCCGTGGAGCACGGAGGGGACGACGCCGGCCCGACGCCGGTCGACTACTTGCTCGTGGCGCTGACCGCCTGAATGGTGACCACGGTTCGGCTGTACGCCGAACGCCGGCAGATCGCGCTACACCGCATCGAGGCGAGGGCCCACCGGGAGCCTCCGTCGGGCAAGATCGCCACGATCGACACGGAGCTCATCCTGGACGGCGACCTCGACGAGGCACAGCGCCAGAAGCTGCAGGAGGTGGCGGCCCGCTGCCCCGTGACGCGGACGCTGATCGACGGCGTCAGCATCAGGCACGTCTAGCCGCGAACGACGGGAGACCGACGCTCAGCGTAGGCTCTAAGCGTCACCGCGCCGTCCGCCCGCCCGAAGAGGCGCCAGGGAGGCCCGCACGCCAGTTCCTCCTTGGCCATCGCGGTCGTCCGGAGCAGGATCACGCCCAATGAAGTCCAGCCAGGGCGGCTGATGGGCCGGTGCTTCGAGCTGGGCGCGGAGGACTACCTGTTCAAGCCGGTCAACCCGGTGCTGCTGCGGGCGCGCGTGGCACCGCATCGGCACATCACCGTCGGCCGACGCGTGCCAGGGCGTTCAGCGACAGGAGATCGCCTCCTCCAGACGTTCGCCGACCAGGCCGTCATCGCGATCGAGAACGTCAGCCTCTTAGGAGCTCGGGCGCGGAACCGCGATCTGACCGAGTCCTCGAGCAGCAGACGGCGACGAGCGAGCTCCTGAAGGTGATCGGACGGTCCACGTTCGATCTCCAGCCGGTCTTCGAGACGCTGGCCGAGAACGCCGTCCGGCTGTGCGAGGCGGAGCGGTCCTTCATCTTCCGTTTCGACGGCCAGCGTCTCCGGATGGTCGCCACGCACAACGCGCCGCCGGAGATCATCGCGTTCGTCGCTCAGAATCCCATCACGCCGGGACGCGACAGCGCCGCAGCGCGCGCCGCCCTGGAGCGCCGCACGATCCACATCCACGACGTCCAGGCCGATCCGCACTACATCTACGCGATCTCGACAGGTGGAGCCCTTCCGAACCATCGTCGCCGTCCCCATGCTCAGGGCCGACGAGCTCCTCGGCGTCATCCTCGTCTACCGCCTCGAGGTCCGCCGTTCAACGACAGCCAGATCGCCCTGCTGGAGACCTTCGCCGATCAGGCCGCCATCGCGATCGAGAACGTGCGCCTGTTCAACGAGCTGCAGGACCGGACGCGTGCAGCTGACCCGCTCGGTGGAGCGAGCTGCGCGCCCTCGGGGAGGTCAGCCAGGCCGTCACCTCCACCCTCGAGCTCGACACGGTGCTGGCGACCATCGTGGGCCGGGCCGTGCAGCTGTCCGGCAGCGACGCCGGCGCGATCTACGAGTACGACGAGGAGCGCGAGGTCTTCCTGCCTCGCGCCACCGAGCAGCTCGAGGCCGAGATCGTGGAGACGATGCTCTCGACTCCGGTCAGAAAGGGCGAGGGCGCGACGGCACAGCTCGCGGAGACCACGAGCCCGTCCAGCTGCCCGACATCCAGGCCGCCCGCCGACAGCCGGGTGCGCAGCGCCCTCGTGCGCGCCGGCTACCGGGCCGCTGCTCGCCGTTCCCTCGTGCGCGAGGACGTCTCCTCGGCGGCCTCACCGTGATCCGCAAGGCCACGGCGCCTTCCGCAAGAGGCGATCGAGCTCCTGCGCACCTTCGGCGCGCAGTCCGTGCTGGCCATCACAACGCGCGGCTCTTCCGCGAGCTGGGCCAGGCGCGGCGCGAGGCCGAGACGGCCAACGAGGCCAAGAGCGCGTTCCTGGCCACGATGAGCCACGAGATCCGCACGCCGATGAACGCGGTGATCGGGATGAGCGGGCTCCTGCTGAACACGACGCTCACCGACGACCAGCGCGAGTACGCCGAGGTCATCCGCCAGAGCGGCGACGCGCTGCTGACCGTGATCAACGACATCCTGGACTTCTCGAAGATCGAGGCCGGCCGGCTGGAGCTGGAAGCCGCAGCCCTTCGACCTGCGGGAGTGCGTCGAGGGCGCGCTCGACCTGGTCGCCACCGGGCGGCCGAGAAGGGGCTCGACCTCGCGTACCTGATGGCCGAGGGGACGCCGGCCGGCGATCGTGGGCGACGTGACGCGGCTGCGCCAGGTGCTGCTGAACCTCCTCTGCAACGCGGTCAAGTTCACCGAGCGCGGCGAGGTCGTGGTCTCGGTCGGCGCGCGTCCGCTCGGAGGCGCCGACGCGCTCCAGGAGCTCAGCGTCTCCGTGCGGGACACGGGCATCGGCATCCCCGCCGACCGCATCGGGCGCCTGTTCCAGTCGTTCAGCCAGGTGGACGCCTCCACCACGCGGCGCTACGGGGGCACGGGGCTGGGTCTGGCCATCAGCCAGCGGCTGACCGAGCTGATGGGCGGCCGCATCGAGGTGACGAGCGATTTCGGCGTGGGCAGCGAGTTCCGCTTCACGATCCGCGCCGCCGCCGCCGAGCCCCCGGCGGCGGAGCCGCGGCGGGACCTGAGCGGCATCCAGCCCTCGCTCCGCGGCAAGGCGGTGCTCGTCGTGGACGACAACGCCACCAACCGCCGCATCCTCGGCGCCCACCTGGACGCGTGGGGCATGCGCATCCGTGCCAGCGCCTCGCCGCTCGAGGCGCTGGGCTGGATCGCCGCCGGCGAGCGCTTCGACGCGGGCATCCTCGACATGCACATGCCGGACATGGACGGCGTGGCCCTCGCGCGGGCCATGCGAGGGCACCCGGCGGGCGCGGCGCTGCCCCTGGTGCTCTTCACCTCGCTCGGGCGGCGCGAGGCCCGGGCGGAGGAGGAAGGCTTCGCCGCGTACCTGCACAAGCCGATCAAGCCCTCGCAGCTCTTCGACACGCTCATGGCCGTGGTGGCTGATCGCGCCGTCCACGTGTCCCCGCGGGGAGCGGGCCGCAGCGAGCTGGACCCGGACACGGCGCGCCGGCACCCGCTGCGCATCCTCCTCGCCGAGGACAACGTGGTGAACCAGAAGGTGGCGCTGCGGCTCCTCGGCCAGATGGGCTACCGGGCGGACATGGCGGCCAACGGGCTCGAGGCCATCGACGCGGTGGCGCGGCAGACGCTACGACGTCGTGCTCATGGACGTGCAGATGCCCGAGATGGACGGCTTCGAGGCCTCGCGCGAGATCAACCGCCGCTGGCCGGGGGCTCGGCGCCCGCGGATCGTGGCCATGACCGCCAACGCGATGCAGGGAGACCGCGAGCTCTGCATGGCGGCGGGCATGGACGACTACGTGGTCAAGCCGATCCGCGTCGAGGAGCTGGTCGCCGCGCTCGAACGCTGCCGGCAACGGGCGGACGTGGAGGCGCAGAGCCGCCAGCCGAGACGGCGAGCCCGCCCCCTGGACGGACGGCAGGGCCTGGCGCGGCGACGCCACGCCGCCGATCCTCCGCGTCGCGATCGACCAGCTCGTCGACACCATGGGCGCGCCCTTCGTGGCCGAGCTCATCGACACCTTCGTGGAAGACGGCCGCGCGCTCGTCGCCACGCTCCGGCAGGGCGCGGCGACGAAGGACGTGGACGCCTTCCGTCGCGCCGCGCACTCCCTCAAGTCGAACGCGCGAGACCCTCGGGGCCGGCCGGCTCGCCGTCCTCGCCCGGGAGCTCGAGGCCATGGCCCGGGCGGGAACCCTGGACGGCGTGGACCGAGCGCTCGAGCCGGTCGCCGCGCGAGTACGACGAGGCCGCCCGCGCCCTCGCGGAGGTCCGCCGTGGCCTCACCGCGTAGCGTCGAGTCCGGCGACCTCCTCGTCGTCGACGACAACCGCGTCAACCGCCTGCTGCTCGGGCGCGCGCTCGAGCAGCTCGGCCACGCCGTCGCGTTCGCCGAGAACGGGCGGCAGGCCCTCGACCTGCTGCGCCGAGCGCCCCGTGGACCTGGTGCTCCTGGACATCGAGATGCCCGAGATGGACGGCTACCAGGTGCTGGAGGCCCTGGCCGCCGACCCGCGCCTGCGCGAGGTGCCCGTCGTGATGATGTCCTCGGTCGAGGAGGTGGACAGCGTGGCCCGGTGCATCGAGCTGGGCGCGGAGGACTACCTGTTCAAGCCGGTCAACCCGGTGCTGCTGCGGGCGCGCGTGGCGGCCAGCCTGGAGAAGAAGCGCCTGCGCGACATGCAGCGCGGCGCTGTTCCGGAAGTTCGCCACCGCGGAGGTGGCCGACGAGCTCCTGACGACGGGCCTGGCGCTGGGCGGCAGGCTCTTCCGACCGTTCGAGCCCGCGCCTTGCCGTGGACGCCAGCGTGATGTTCTCGGACATCCGTGGCTTCACGAGCCTCACGGAGACGCTGCCGCCCGCCCAGACCATCGAGCTCCTGAACAGCTACTACACGCTCATGTTCGACGCGATCGGCGCGCAGGCCGGCATCGTCAACCAGATGCTGGGCGACGGGCTCATGGCCATCTTCGGGGCGCCGCTGCCGCGCGCCGATCACCGCGAGCGCGCGGTGCGCGCGGCCCTCGAGATGCTCGACCTCGTGGAGCTCTTCAACCAGGAGCAGGGGCTCCGCGCCCAGGCGAAGATCCAGATCGGGATCGGCATCGCATCCGGCCCCGTCGTGGCGGGCCTCACCGGCACCGAGCAGCGCGCCACCTACACGTGCGTGGGCGAGACCGTGAACCTCGCCGCGCACCTCGAGGCGCACACCAAGGATCTCGGCCGGCCCATCCTGATCGACGAGAACACCCGGAGCGGGCTCGGCGAGAAGCTTCGCGTGGAGCCGCACGGCCCGGCCCAGTTCAAGCGCAGCCGGAACGCCGTGCAGATCTACTCCGTGCCGCCGGGCCAGGGCGCCTGACGCCCACGACGCGCGCGCGCTCGTCGCGGACGGGCGCGGTCAGCCGATCGACACGGCCACGCAGGTGGTCGTGCGCGTGACGCCGTCGATGGTCCCGATCGACTCCGTGACGAGCCCGCCGATGGCGTCGAGCGAGGCGCCCTCCACCACGGCGATGAAGTCGTAGGGCCCGGTGACGGCGTCCATGGCGTCCACGCTCGCCCGGCCGCCCTTGATCTTGCCGAGCGCGCGCTTCACCGTCTTCGTCTTCCCGGCCGCCGTCTCGATGAGCACGTAGGCTTTCATGGTTCTACTCCTCTCCCCCTCTGCGCCGCGCGTTCGGCGCGGTCGGTGGCGGTCATGCGCGCCGGCCCCGATACCAGAACAGCGCGGCGAGGCCGCCCAGGGCCACGGCGGCCGCCGGCCAGAAGTTCGTCCGGAACGGAGGCAGCAGCGAGAACGGGGAACGGAGGCTGGCCGGGCGGATGCGCCCGTCGAGCAGGCCGTCGACCACGGCGTGGGCCTCGCGCATCAGCACCTCGGCGGCGGCCCGCGCCAGCGCCACGTCGGCGAAGGCGGGATGGCCACGATAGCCCTGCCCCTCGCCGCGGAGCGGATAGTTCGGCCGCAGGCGCTCCACCATCGAGTAGCGCGCGGGGGCGAGCGAGCGATACTCCGGGTCCACGAGGTCCGGGCGCAGCCACAGCATCAGCAACGTCTCCCAGAGGCCGCCGTGGGAGTCCTCGGTCATCGCCCGGCGCTCCTCGCCGGTGAGCGTCCGCCCCAGCTCCGCCTCGATGCGCGGCAGGAGGCCTCCGTCCAGGAAGTGCCAGGCGAGCGCGCCCGAGAGCGACGCCATCGTGATCCGATGCCGGCGGGACACGATGGCCGCGGCCTCCTCGAGGGCCACGAGGTGGCCCGGCCCGCCGTGCCCGTTGGCGATCAGGATGTAGCGGAAGCCCGAGCGGGCCAGCGAGTCGCCGCAATCGGCCACCACGTCGCGGACCACGCGCTGGCGGACCGTGATGGTGCCGGGGGCGTCGAAGGCGAAGCTCCCGAGGTGGAGCGTCGGCGCCAGCAGCGCCGTCCAGCCCGGGCGCGAGGCGACCACGCGCTCCGCCACCGACTCCGCCACGTAGCGGGCGGTGAAGGCGTCCACGCCCACGGGCAGGTGAGGGCCGTGCTGCTCGAGCGGGCTCACGCTCAGGAGGACCACGGTGCGCTCGCGGTCGAGCGCGTCGAGCGCGCGGGTGGACATCTCCTCGATCCGGTGGACGCTCAAAAGCTGCTCCCCTTGGTGGCGGCGAGGTAGTCGTTCTTGGCGCGGTCCAGGTCGTCCATGATCGCCTGGCGCTCCTCCAGCAGGCGGGTGGCGGCCTGATGCCGCGTGACCGAGAGCGCGCCCAGGCGCAGGTGGGCGCGCAGCCGCCCCGCGCCGACGAGGTAGCGGTGGGCGAGGATGCCGCTCACGGGCAGGGATAGCAGGAAGAGCGCGGCGACGAGCGGTCCGGCGAAGCGCCAGACCAGCCACGTCTCCACGCCCCAGGCGATCGGCAGCGCCACGATGCTCATGAGAAAGCGCGTCGTCGCGTAGTCCGTCTCCTTGCGCGCGATCCGCCGGGCGAGCCAGCGCGGCACGAAGAAGGGCAGGGCGTTCACGACCACGCCGTAGGCGAAGATCGGCAGCCCGAGCGTCGACTCCCAGCCGCGCCGGATGCGCTGGCGCGCCCCCGGCCGCGGGGCGAGGCGCGCCTGGACGGCCACGTCCTTGACGCGATACGCGGCGAGGAGCGCCCGGTACGCGAGGATGCGCTGCCAGAGGCGCTCCACGCGCTCCGGCTCGCGCTCCTCGAAGTGCGCGGTGGCGCCGGCGATGGCCCGGGAGAGCCGGAAGACGTCGATCTGGCGGGGGGAGAGGCCGCGCTCGTCCTCCAGCTCACGCACCAGCTCGCTCCGGTACAGGTCCTCGACGGCGCGCACGAAGGCGACGGAGTCCATCCGCTTGACCGAGACCACCTCCGCCTCCATCGCCCACTGGATGGCGTCGGTGAGCCCGTCCACCGCCTTGCCGGGGTCCTCGCGATACGTCTCGGCGTGCGGGGTCACGGCCAGCGGCTCGCCGAAGGACACCAGCACGCGCCCCCGGAACGACTTCCGCGCCTCGAAGGTGAGCCCGACCGGGACCAGGACCAGCTGCGCGCCGCGGGCGCCGGGCGCGGCGCGCCGGACCTCGTAGTCCAGCGCGATGCGCGACGCCCCGGTCTTGATCCGCTGCACGCGCGGCTCGGCATGGGTGGTGCCCTCCGGGTAGATCGCGATCACCTCGCCGCGCTCGAGCACCTCGAAGCAGGCACGGAAGGCGTCCACGTTCTTGTCCATCTTGTCCGGGTCGTCCTGCCGCCGGTACACGGGAATGGCCCCGCACGCGAGGAGGAACCGCCCCACGAGCGCGTTCCTGAAGAGCGCCGCCGTGGCCAGGAAGTGGACGGGCCGGCCGACCACCGCGCCCACGAGGAGCGAGTCGATCAGGTTGTTGGGATGGTTGGCGCAGAGGAGCACGGGCCCGCGATCGGGCACACGCTCGGGGTGCCGGACGTCCACGGCCTTGAAGAAGAACCAGAGCCAGAAGCGGGCCACGGCGCGGACGGCCGAGTACAGCACCGGGGCTCAGTTCCCCAGGAACCGCCGGAGCGTGGACGCGAACGCGGCAGGCCGCTCCACCGGGCGCCCGCCCACGAAGTCCACGCGCGTGCCGCGCTCGCGCAGGTGGTCCGCGGGATCGAACCGGGCGGTGATCGTGACGCTGTCCGCTCCCGCCCGGAGCTTCAGGCGCTCCCCGACGCTCTCGTCGCCCAGCCGGGCCACGAGGACGTAGAGCCCGGACGCGTCCGTGGTGCCGGCGTAGGAGAAGCCGGTCTTCTCGCGCGTGAGCTCGACGCTCACGCCCGGGCGGGGCTTGCCCGGCGCGTCCTCCAGGTAGCCCAGCACGATGTAGCGGTAGTAGATCTCGTGCTCTGACCGGCCGGGTGATGGGGTCAGCGACACATACGAAGAATCGGCAAGCAATATCAGATATCTTGATGATTCTGATCATGATGGAGGACGAGAGGCAGCCGGCGACTCAACGTTCGTCCTTCCCCTCGAGGACGTCCTTGAGCAGGCTCCGATGGCACTCCCGCTCGTCCTTGCAGGCGCAGAGCAGCGTGACCGGCTCGCGGGTGGCCAGCCCGCGGAGCTGATCGAGCTGCGCCGCCGCGGCCGGCTCGTCGAGGCCCCGGAGGTACCGCCGCTTCCGCTCGGGCCAGGTCACGCGGCCCGCCTTCCAGTCGGCCAGCAGGGCACGGTCGGCGCCCAGCTCCTTCAGCCAGAGGTCGATCCGGTCCTTGCGGATGCCCCGCGGCCAGAGCCGCATGACGAGCACGCGGAGGCCGTCGTCGGGCTCCTTCGGGTCGTAGACGCGCTTGAGGGCGACCTTCACGAACGGCGGGACGCCCGGTCACGGGGAGTAGCAGAGGGAACGCCGGAATGCCGCGGGGGCCTGCGTGCCGGGCAGGCCGGACGGCGGCGCGAGGGGGGGCGGCATGGCCCGAGGCTAACTCGCGGCCGGAAGCGCCGCAACCGGCCCAGGCCCACCAGGCAGCGCATCCGGCGCCGGCCATCCGGCGCCGCCCGGCGATCAGCGGGCGGGGACGCCTCCGGCGCGGGGCAGGACGCCTGCGCCTCCAGGCGCGTCACCCGCTGGTCGAGCGTCGCCAGGTCCGCGCGGATCTCCACGTATCGGCGATCGCTCCTTCTCGTCGACCATCTGATGCCTTCGGCGAGAAGCGCCATCCCCGCCTGCATCCGCTCCATCACCACGTCGAAGTGACGCCGGGTCTCGGCGGCCGACGAGTCGATCTTCGCGTCCAGCCGCGACACCTCGGAGTCGATCTTCGCTTCCAGCCGCGACACCTCGGACATCGATCTTCGCTTCCAGCCGCGAACCTCGACTTCCGTCCAGCCGCGACCCGGTCGATCCTCGCGTCCAGCCGCGACCCGGTGTCGATCTTCGCGTCCAACCGCGACCTCGGTCGATCTTCGCCCAGGTCGCTCCGGACCGCGTCGATCCGGGCGCCCAGGTCGGTCCGGACCGAGGCGAACTGGGCGTCGAGGTAGGAGATCAGCTCGGGATCCACGCGAGCACTGTGACCGGCGGTCACGACGGCGTCAAGCGTATCGTTCCGGAGACACCGGTGTGTATCGGCTCTCAGACACCCGTGTATCGACTCTCAGACACCGGCGCCGGTCCGCGGGACCGCTTCCACCACGACGGCGGTGCCGTACGCGAGCACCTCGGTCACGCCGGCCGCGATCTCGTTGGCGTCGTAGCGCATGCCGATGACCGCGTTGGCGCCCACCTCGCCGGCGTGCCGGAGCATCAGCTCGAACGCCTCCTCGCGCGCGCGCTCGCAGAGCTCCGTGTACAGGCTGATGTTGCCGCCGATCAGCGTCTGGAGCGAGGCCCCGATGGTGCCGACCACGCTCCGGGAGCGCACGGTGATGCCGCGCACCACTCCCAGGTTGCTGGTGATGCGGCAGCCCTCGAAGTCGAAGGCGGTGGTCACCCACTGTCGCTGAACGGCCATGCGCGTCTCCTCTCCCGGTTGTGACGGAATGCGGATCTCGGCTTCAGCGAGCGGGCTGACACGGTGATTCTGCGGACACGCGGCCTGCCGCTCGTCGTTCATTCACGATCCCTCAGGCGAAAGGATTCCAGGCCGTCACCTTCCGGGGGGCGATCTTGTAGATGCGCCGGACCTCGCCCGGAAACTTCCAGCCGTCGGGGTAGCGGTCGCGCCCCAGGTAGCGCCGGGCGAGACGGTCCAGGTGCTCGTCGGCGCCGGCCTCGGTGATCTCGACCACCGGGCCGCGCACCTGGAGGTATCGGTTCGGGTCGTCGGGGTCGGGGATCTCGATGGCGACCTCGCGCCGCCGGGCCATGTTCAGGTCCTTCTGACGCCCCGCCGCCGAGTTCACGAGCACGTGGCGGCCGTCCCAGTCCACCCACACCGGCGTCACGTGCGGCGTGCCGTCGGGCATGAGCGTGGCCAGGTGCGCGTGGGTCGGCTTCGCGAAGAGGTCGAGGAACGCCGCCGGGATGGGACCCGGATCGGCGGGCTGGCGGCCGCGCCACGCGTCGTAGCGCGCGATGAACGCCGGGTCCCGCGCGACGAGCTGGTTGTAGCCGACGCGGCCGCTCCGGGTCATCACGCGATAGGTGAAGGGGACCGGCTCGAGATCCAGGTGCCGCTCCACGCCTTCGAGCCAGGTGAGGCTCCGGTACGCCGCGGCCTGGAACCGGTCGACCACCGGCTTACGCATGGCCTCGAACGCGGCCAGCGCCGCCCGTGGCTCCGCGCCGCGAACGGCGGGGGCGAACACCGCGTCGGCCAGGGCGATGGCGTCCTCCAGCGCGAGCTTCGTGCCCGAGCCGATCGAGAAGTGCGCGGTGTGCGCCGCGTCGCCGATGACGACCACGTTGTCGTGGACCCAGTGGCGGTTCTTCACCAGCGGAAAGCTGAGCCAGCGGAGGAAGCCGTTCGGCAGGAGCGGATGGCCGCCCAGGTCGTCCGCGAAGACGCGGGCCAGGTGGGCGCACGTATCGGCCTCGGACATGCGGTCGAGGCCGGCCGTCTTCCACGTCGCCGGCGGGCACTCCACGATGAACGTGCCGTGGGTGGGGCTGAAGCGGTACGCATGCGCGATGTAGAGCCCCGCGGCGTCGCGCCGGAAGATCATGCTGAGCGCGTCGAAGGACTTCGTGGTGCCGAGCCACACGTACCGGTTCTGCCGCGACTCCACGGAGGGGTGGAAGAAGTGGCTCCACGTCTGGCGCACCAGGCTCGACGCGCCGTCGGCGCCCACCAGGAGGTCGGCGTCGGCCAGCGGCGCCGCGTCGGTCGACCGGCGTGTGGAGGGCGAGCTTCACGCCCAGGTCCTCGGCGCGCGCGCGGAGGATCTTGAGGAACGTGAGCCGGGCGATGCCGGAGAAGCCGTTGCCCCGGACGGTGTGGCGCTCGCCGCGGTGCACCGTGGCCACGTCGTCCCACGTCTCCGACGCGGCGCGGATGGCGGCGTAGGTCTCCGCGTCACGCTCGGCCAGGAACGTCGAGCGTGCGGTCGGAGAAGACGATGCCCCAGCCGAACGTGTCGTCGGGGCCGTCGCGCTCGAGCACGGTGACGTCGCAGGCGGGGTGGCGCTTCCGGGCCAGGATCGAGAAGTAGAGGCCCGCCGGTCCGCCGCCGAGGACGTTGACCTTCACGGGCCGAAGCCGCGCCTCACGCCTCGTCGAGCACGGCCACGCCCTCGATCTCGATGGCGCAGTCGTCGTCGTAGAGGCTCTTCACCTCCACCAGCGTCATGGCCGGGAAGTGCTTGCCGAAGTACTCCCGGTACACCACGCCGATCTCGCGGGCCCGCGCCTTGTAGTCGGCCTTCGAGAGCACGTAGAGGTTCAGCTTCACGATGTCGGTCATCTGGCCGCCGCGGTCGGCGAGGACGGCCCGGAGGTTCTCGCAGGCCTGGCGGAACTGGGCGGTGAGATCGCCCTTGCCGACCACGCGCCCCTCCCGGTCGAAGGCCACCTGGCCCGCCAGGTAGAGCGTGCGGCCGCCCTGGGTCTCGTACGCGTGCGAGTAGCCCACGGCCTTGGCCACGGTGGGCGGGTTGACGGGACGCGCGACCTTCGGCATGTCACCCTCCTGGTCTGTTGTGAAGAACGCCGATTCCGATATCGGCGAGCGGGCAACCCCGCGGCTCTGCGGACACGCGGAATGCCGTCTCGCCATTCACCCCTCGGTGCTCTCGTCGACGCTGCTCAGGACAGGACGACGGCCTCGCCGGTGCGGCCCGCGGCGCCGTCCGATGCCAGCTCCAGCACGACGGCGGCCACCGCGTCCGGCTCGACCAGGCGCCCCGACGGGTTCATGCGCGCGAGCGTGGCCACCGCCTCGTCGAAGCTCCGGCCCGTGCGCTTCTCGATGCGGCGGGCGCTCTCCCATACCAGGTCCGTCGCGGCGAAGCCCGGGCACACCGCGTTCACGGTGACGCCGGTGCCCTTGGTCTCCGCGGCGAGGGCGCGCGTGAGGCCCACCAGCGCGTGCTTGGAGGCGGCGTAGGCCGTGATGTACGCCGCGCCCTCGAGGCCGGCGGTGGACGCCACGTTCACGATGCGCCCCCAGCCGCGCTCGAGCATGCCGGGCAGGATCGTGCGGCAGAGCAGGTAGGGGCCGGTCGCGTTCACGGCGAGGTGGCGCTGCCAGAGCGCGAGGTCGGTGCGCGCCAGCGGCGCGGACTCGGCGATGCCCGCGTTGTTGACGAGGACGTCCACGGCGATCCCCGCCTCGCGCATGCGCTCGAGCGAGCTCTCCACCGACGCCGGGTCCGCCACGTCCATGGGCTCCACGAGGGGATCGGTGGCGCCGAGGCGGGCGAGCTCCCCGCGGGCCGTCTCCAGCGCCGAGCGGGTGCGGCCGGCCAGCACCACGCGCGCTCCCGCCCGCGCCAGGGCCTGGGCCACCGCGCGGCCGATGCCCCGCCCGCCGCCCGTCACGAGCGCCACGCGGCCCGCGAGCGGGCCCCCGTTGTCCGCCCCGGTGCGTCGCGAGACTCGTCCGGCCATGCGCTGGATTCTACTCTGGTCCCCGGTGCCCCTCAGGGCGGCGGCGGGGCGCGTATACTACCGCCCCGTGACGCGCGCATTCGAGCGGGCGAGCCTGGCCGATGCGGTGGGGCGCCTGCGTCCCGGGATGCGCGTGCTCCTGCAGCCCGGCTGCGGCGATCCGCGCGCCGTCGTCAAGGAAATCTGTCGGCAGGCGGACCGGCTGGCGCCGCTCACGTTCATGGGCGGCCTGCGGCTGGACGACTACCCCTTCGCCGCGCCGGCGTACGCGGGGAAGCTCCGCTTCGCCACCTGGCACGACTCGCCGCGTCTCGCCGAGGCCGAGGCCCGCGGCGACGTCGACTTCATCCCCGCGCGCTACTGGGAGACCGCCGCCATGTTCGCCACGGGCGGCGCGTGGGCCCCCGACGCGGTCATCGTCCACACCGCGCCGCCGGACCGCGCCGGCTACCTCTCGCTCGGCGTGTCGGTGAGCCACGCGCTGCCCGCGGCGCGGCGCGCGCCCCTGGTGATCGCCCAGGTCAACGAGCGCATGCCGCGCACGCTGGGCAACGCGTTCCTGCATCGGTCGCAGATCGACGCGTGGGTGGCCGTGGACGAGCCGCTCCAGGAGTATCCGCCGCCGCGCGTGGGCGAGGTGGAGCGGAGCGTCGCCGGCCACGTGGCCGGGCTCGTCCGCGACGGCGCCACGGTCCAGGTGGGCGTGGGCGCCATCCCGCAGGCCATCATGGAAGCGCTCGGCGGCCATCGGGACCTCGGCGTCCACTCCTTGCTGGTCGAGCCCATGATGGCGCTGGTGGAGAAGGGCGCCATCACCAACGCGCGCAAGCGCCTGCATCCGGGGCGGATGGACGTGGGCGAGATCATGGGCACCGCGCGGCTCTTCGCCTTCTGCCACGACAACCGCATGGTGAACATGGAGCCGTGCGACGTGACCCACGACCCCGAGGTCATCGGGCGTCTCGGCGACTTCGTGTCGATCAACTCCGCCCTCGAGGTCGATCTGCTCGGCCAGGTCAACGCGGAGAGCGTCGGCGGCCGCCAGGTGGCGGGCATCGGCGGGCAGTTCGACTTCGTCCTGGGCGCGGCGCGCGCGGCGGGAGGCCGGTCGATCATCGCGCTGCCGGCCACGGGACGCGACGGCCAGGTGTCGCGCATCGTGGCGCGCCTCGGGCCGGCCGCTCGGGTGACGACGCCGCGCTACCTCGCCGACTACGTCGTGACCGAGTACGGCGTGGCCGCGCTCCGCGGCAAGGACGACGCCGAGCGGGCGCGGGCGCTCGCGCGGATCGCGCATCCGAGCTTCCGGGAGGCGCTGGAGCGTGGAGCGTGAGGAAAGGGAAACGGGGAGGAGCGACGGCGGAGCCGGGCCGGTCGCGCCCCGGCCCCGCCGGATACCGCTAGCCTTTCAGGCTATCGATCGAGGCGAAGATCTCTTCGTCGGTCGGGAAGCGGAACGTCTCCTGGTTGTTGTAGACGCGCTTGTTGTCGATATCGACGAAGAACACGCCGCCCATGCTCTCGGTGAGCTTGGCGGTGATCCCGTACTTGTCCTTGATGGCGGCCTGCAAACTGGAGGCCTGAGGGAGGTAGTTTCACTCTCCGCAGTACGTGATGACGATGTTCATCAGGGCCTCCTCGTAAGCGGGCTTGGCGACAGCGTGAACGTCATGATACGGAGTGCTCCAGGACCTGTCAAATGCCGCTGCCCCTCCTGATCGACACCGACCCCGGCATCGACGACGCGCTCGCCATCCTGTTCGCCCTGGCGTCGCGGGAGCTGTCCGTGGAAGGCCATCACCACGGTCGCCGGCAACGTGCCGGTCGACGTCGGGACGGCCAACGCGCTCCGCATCCTCGACGTGGCGCAGCCCTCGCGCCGGCCGCCGGTGGCCCGGGGCGCCGCGGCCCCGATCCGGCGTCCGCTCGTCACCGCCGACCGGTACCACGGCGGCGACGGCCTGGGCGGCGTGGACGCGCTGGTGGACGACCAGGGGCGCCCGCGCTATCCCGTGCCGGACACGAAGCTCGACCGGCGGGACGGCGCCGACCTCATCCTGGACACCGTGGACCGCTTCGCGGGCCAGCTCGTGCTCCTCGCCCTGGGCCCGCTCACCAACGTGGCCATCGCGCTCGAGCGCGACCGCGCGCGGCTGTCCCGCGTGGCCCGGCTCGTGGTGATGGGCGGCGCCGTCACCGTGCCCGGCAACGTGACGCCCGCCGCCGAGTTCAACTTCTTCGCCGACCCCGACGCGGCCGCCGCGGTGCTCGCCGCCGGCCTGCCCGTGGAGCTGGTGCCCCTCGACGTGACGCGGCGGACGCTCCTGACGAGCACGGCGCTCCGCGAGCGGCTGCGTGGCGCGACCGGCCGGCGCGCGCGCTTCGTCCTGGACGTGACGGCTCGCGCGTTCGCCCGCGCCTCGGGCGCGGAGGGCCGCGGCATCCCGATGCACGACCCGCTCGCCGCGGGCGTCGTGCTGGACCCATCGCTGGTCCGCTTCGAGCGCCTGCACGTGGAGGTGGAGTGCGAGGGCCGCCACACGAGCGGCATGTCTCTCGCCGACCGCCGGCCCGGGGACGACAGCGAACGCGCGCCGGCCAACTGCGCGGTGGCCACGGCCGTGGAGGCCGACGCGGTTCCTCTCCCTCTTCCTGGAGCGCGTGTGCCCAGCGTCTGCGTGATCGCCTCGGTCAACGTCGACTACGCGATGACGCTGCCGCGGCTGCCCGGGCCGGGCGAGACGGTCCTCGGCGGCACGCTCCTGGTCGGAGCCGGCGGCAAGGGCGCGAACCAGGCGGTGGCGGCGCGGAAGCTCGGCGCCGAGGTGCGGGTGATCGGCGCGATCGGCGACGACACGGCGGGCGCGGGCGTGCGACGCGGCCTCGACGCCATCGGCATCGACACCGGCGGCCTGGTCGCCGTCCCCGGCGCCGCCACCGGCACCGCGCTCATCCTGGTGGACGGCGCAGGGCCGGAACTCGATCGCCGTGGCCTCCGGCGCCAACCTGCGCCTGACCGAGGCGATGGCGGCGGCCCACGCGGACGCGGTGCGGCAGGCCGACGTGCTGCTCTGCCAGCTCGAGGTGCCGCTGCCCGTGGTGCGCTGGGCGCTCGCCGAGGCGCGCCGCCACGACGTGACCACCATCCTCAACCCGGCGCCGGCCCAGGACCTGCCCGCGGACCTCCTCGCCCTGGTCGACTACCTGACGCCCAACGCGGGCGAGGCGGAGGCGCTGGCCGGCGCCCGGGTGACCGACCCCGAGTCGGCGCGCGACGCCGCCGCCGCGCGCTCCTCGCGACGCGGCGTGGGCACCGTGGTCGTCACGCTGGGGGAGCAGGGATCGCTCGCGTGCACGCCGGAGGTCGCCTCGCACTTCCCGGCGTTCCCCGTGCGCGCCGTGGACACCACCGCCGCGGGCGACGCGTTCAGCGGAGCGCTCGCCGTGGGGCTGGCCGCGGGCGGCACGCTCGAGCAGGCCATCCCGCTCGCCAATGCCGCCGCCGCGCTCACGTGCACGCGCCCCGGCGCTCAGGACGCGCTGCCGGACCGCGCCGCCGTCGAGGCCTTCCTGCGCTCGCTCAAGGGCGCGTAGCGCTCTGACCGCGTCCCCAGGCCCGTCGCGGGCCGTCAGTCCGCGCGCCTCACCCCGATCTCGAGCACCTGGCGGATCCACCGTGAGTGCCGTCGTTCAGCCGGGATCACGACCATGAGCGGGCCCTCATGCGTCGAGAGCGGCCGCCCGTCGCGTCGATCCGCGAGCAGCACCACGCGGTCCGTGAAGGCCTCATCGACCTCCGGCAAGGCAAGGACGACCCGGTAGCCGTCGGCCGCGGTCACCAGGAGGTAGTCCGCGAGGCGCGGGCCCCGCAACTGATCGCCGAGGGGCACCTTCGCCGTTCGCAACAGGGTGCTGAGACGCACCCCTTCGAAGGTGACCGATCGCCCCTCGCGATCCGTCGTCGAGACCGTCTCGCGCGCGAGAGTCGCGAATGCTTCCGCCGTCAGGCTCAACGGGTTCGGACTGCCGCCGGTGATTCGAAGGACGGTCGTCCCAGGCGTCTGGGAGCCCGGTTGGCCGACCGCCAGGATCGGCGCGATCGCGACCATGACCAGACTCAGGCCGACCACGACAGCGCGCGTCGGCCGCATCCCGATCAGTCCTTGCCGACGATCACGTCCGACGCCTTGATCACCGCATAGGCCGAGTCCCCGATGGTGAGCTTCAGCTCGTCGGCCGCCTCGTTGGTGATGGAGGCGGTGATCACGGTGCCGCCCCCGATGTCGATCTTGACATGGGCGGTGGTGGCACCCTGCGTGACCCCCAGCACCTTGCCCTTGATGATGTTGCGTGCGCTCAGGCGCATACCCTGCCTCCTGTTCTCTACTGCCTCCAGCCCGCTGCCGGGACGGCGACGCGCGCCCCCGGCGCCAGCCGGATCGCCTCGAGGTGACCGGAGATCCGGCCGTCCTCGGTCTGAAGGTGCACGTGGATGTTCGCTTCGCCCGGGGTGAAGATGCCGCGATGCCGCTGCGAGTGGAATCCGATCAGCTCCACGCTGGCGTGCTCCAGCGTGTGCCGCACCTTCGACTGCTCGTGTCGCTCCGGAGTGTGGGCCAGGCCGTCACGCTTGTCGAGCACGTGAAGCGTGGCCTCGACGGCGGTTGCGCACACCCTGAAGGGAAAAGGCCGATCCGGATCCAAGCCAGTCTCGCGCGCGAGGACGACCACCTCCCGCTCGAGGCCGTCGAGACCGGCCAGGTTGCCATGCTCCGCCTCGCGCTCGGACCAGGCCGGCACCTGCGCCCAGACCAGGAAGCAGGCGCGCACGCTCCAGCTTGCCGCGGTCACCACCGTGTGCCGCTCGATCCGGGCGATGGAGGGGACACCGTCGAAGATCGAGACCTCTCCCCGCACCCCTTCGAGCGGACCGAGCCCGTAGAGGTGCGGGACCCTCGACAGGGTCTCGAGCACCACGTGACCGCGCAGGTCGCCGGCGAGGACATCCCGCTGCGCGCCGGCCCAGCGAACGCCCGCGCCGTCGTCACCCCCATCGGCCAGGGGAGCGTGCGGGGCGTGGCCGGTCACAAACCGGGTCCGCCGGCGATCAGCGCGCGCCGGCCGGCGGCGGCTGGAACCCGTACTTGGCGAGCACGGTCCGGCCCTGCGCCCCGCTCAGCAGGTCCAGGAAGGCCTGGGCCAGCGCGGCCTGCTTCGAGGCCGCCACGACCGCCCCCGGGTACACCACGGGGCGGTACGTGTCCTCGGGCGGCCGGAACGCCTCCTTCACACCCTGGGCGCGCGCGGCCGCGTCCGTGGTGTAGACGAAGCCCGCGTCGACCTCGCCGCGCGCCACGTAGTCCAGGGCCTGACGGACGTTCTCCGAGAAGATGAGCTTCGGCTGGATCTTGTCCCAGAGCCCGAGGGCACGCAGGCTCTCCTCCGCGTACTGTCCGGCGGGGACGGTCTTCGGATGGCCCATGACGATCTTCCCCACGCGCGCTTCCAGGAGATCCGCCGCCTTCGTGATGTCCACGCGCGAGTCCGCCGGCTTGATCACGGTCAGCACGTTCTTGGCGAAGGCGCGACGGCTCGCCGTCACGATGAGGTTCTGCTTCTCCAGCTCGTCCATCTGTCGCGACGCGGCGGACAGGAACACGTCCACGGGCGCGCCGGCCTCGATCTGCTTCTGCAGGTCGCCGGAGGCGCCGAAGTTGTAGCGGAGCGTCACGCCGGGGCGCGACGCCGTGAAGCCGCGGCCCAGCTCCTCCACCGCGTCCTTCAGGCTCACCGCCACCGACAGCACCATCTCCTGCGCCGAGGCGCCGGTGGCCGCCAGGACGACCAGCATCAGGGAAACGACGAGAGTCCTCACGCATGCCCTCCTCGGATCGGAATCGTGAATCGCGATCGGCACGGCGGGCCGCCGATGGCCTCCGCCCGTCACTCCGCCGGACGCCTAGCGTACCGGCCGCGAGTGGCGAAGGCCACGAGAATCAGCCCCGCCACGTAGAGCGCCATCGTGGCGGGCTGGGGAACGGTCGCGACCACCTCGAGGCCCGTCAGGTTCGACAGGAACCGTCCCCCGCGGTTGTCGCCCGGGAAGATGAGCCGCGCGAACCCGGCGCCCGGGAAGTCGCCGTTGGTGTCCGCGTACGCCACCAGGTAGTTCGCCGCCCGCGGATTCAGGGCGGGATCCAGCTCGGCCAGGGAGAGGATCTCGCGGTATCCGTCGGTCGCCGTCGCGATGACGTAGCCGTCGAGGACGTCGCCAGAGAAGCCCGCCTCGGTGAGGAAATCCCACAGCCGCACGCCGGTGTAGTCGTTTGGGAGCCGTCGGGCCGCCCCCGCCGGTGAACGTCACGTCCTCGGCAATGGTCGCAGGCAAGGCCTGGAGCGCGGCCAGGTCGAACGTGCCCGGCGTCACCCCCACGCCGGAGAGGGTGAACGACGTGGACTGAGAAGCCGGCTGATTGGGCGCTCCCGCCGCGCCGAACACGTCCAGGTTGATCAGGTCCTGGATGTTCCGCGCGCCCGTCGGGTCCTGGGGCGCCACGAAGACGGGCGTGGTGAGTGGATTGCCGTTCGCCGCGTAGGCGACCAGGAACGGCGGGGGCGCCCCGCCGAACCGCGGGTTCACCTCGCCGATGGAGACGAGCGAGCGCGCGCCGTCGCTCCCGGTCGCCACCACGCCGTAGCGGAGCTGCGGGTTGTTCGTGTTGCCGCCCGGCGGGATGGTCGTCACCACGTTCGACGTGGTCCCCGCGGCATTGCCGCCCAGATCAGCAGGCGAGCGTGTCGACCAGGGCGGGAGCGAAAGCCTTCAGGCCGGGCGGGGCGCCGAGCCGGCGGCCTCGAGGCGGCGCTTGGCCTCCGCGTAGACGTCCGCGGGCAACGGGCCCCTGCCGCAGGACCTCGACGTTGTGCCGGAGATGATCGGGGTTGATGGTCCCGACGATGTTCGTGTGCAGGTCGGGATGGGTGAAGGTGAAGCGCAGGACGAACTCCATCGGGGTCATGCCGTGCAGCAGGTCCCGCAGCTCCACCTTCTGCCACCGGTCCCACTGGACGCCTTCCTGCTTGCCCTCGGTGGGCGCGCCCTTGGCCGCGCCGCCCCGGACCACGATGCCGGCGCCCGCCCGGGCCGCCGCCGCGATGATGGCCTCGTGCTCGCGCTCCACCGCGGAGTAGGGGATCTGGAAGACGTCGAAGACGCCCATGGCGATGTGGTCGACGATGTGGGGCAAGGTGCCCGACATGCCGACGAACCGGGTCGTGCCGGCGCGCTTGAGCTCCAGCACGGTGTCGAGCGCCCCGTCCTTCTCCAGGGTGGCGCGGGACGGCGAGATGTGGAACTGGAGCACGTCGAGGTGATCGGTCCGCATCCGGGCCAGGCTCTGCTCCACGCCCCGCAGGATGTTGTCCCGCGTGAACACGTGCGGGCTCGTCTGGCCCCGCGGCGCCGGCGGCGCCCCCACCAGGCATCCGCACTTGCTCGCCAGGTAGTACTGGTCGCGGCGGTCCGCGATGTAGCGGCCGATGCGCTCCTCGCTCACGCCGTAGTCGATCGACGTGTCGATGTAGTTGATGCCGGCGTCGAGCACGGCGTTGAGGATCGTCTCGGCCTGGGCGTCGCTCACGTCCCGGCCCCGCGGCGCCCCGCGGATCTCCATGGCGCCGTAGCCCAGCATGGTGACGGAGAGCCCGGTCCGTCCGAGTTGCCGCTTTGGTAGCTCGGTCATCGTCTGTCCTCCCTGGATCGATTCCAGCAGCGGTTCAGCGGGAACGGCGCGGCATGAGCGCGGAGCGGCGGCGCTCCGCTCCGACGGTGGCCGCCTTCGTCGTCTTGCGGGGGGCAGCCGTCCGCCGCGGCGCCTGAACCGCGTCGAGGGCGGCCAGATCGGCGGCGCTCGCCTTGGTCGCGGCGCGCTCGATCATCCGGTAGCGCGCGATGAGGTCGTGGCCCAGGCTGGTGAGCACGGCGCCGCCTCCGCGCGCGCCGCCGAGCTGCGTCTCCACCACCGGCGAGCGGAAGCACCGGTTGAGCTCGTCGATCAGCATCCAGGCGCGCCGGTAGGACATCTTCATCGCCCGGCCCGCGGCGGAGATCGATCCGGACTCGCCCACCAGCTCCAGCAGCCGGATCTTGCCCGGGCCGATGGCGCCCTGGTCCGACAGGTCGATGCGGAGGGTCAGCCTCGCCACGGGCGGTAGGTTATCACCCCGCGGCTCCGGTCCGGCCTTCGCCGCGGGCCCACGCCCGAGCCCTCACGGCCCCGCCCGAGCTCTCACGGCCCCAGGTCGGCGAGGCGGCGCTCGAGGAAGCGGCGCTGCGGCTCCTGTCGCGTGAGGGAGAGCGCCCGCTCGTAGGCGGCGCGCGCCTCGTCCACCCGACCCAGCCGGCGGCACAGGTCGGCGCGCGCGGAGTGGGCGAGCGCGTAGCCCGCGAGGTCGCCCCGCGCGAGGATGGCGTCGATCAGGGCCAGGCCCGCCGCCGGCCCATCGCGCATCGCCACCGCGGCGGCGCGGTTCAGCTCCACCACGGGCGACGGCGCGGCACGGGCGAGCACGTCGTACAGGCCGACGATCCGGGGCCAATCCGTGAAGGCGGCGGTGGGCGCCTCCGCGTGGGCCTCGGCGATGGCGGCCTGGAGCGTGTACGGGCCGATGCGGCGCGACGCGAGCGACCGCTCGACCAGCGCGCGTCCCTCGGCGATCAGGGCGCGATCCCAGAGCGAGCGGTCCTGGTCGGCCAGGAGCACCAGCTCGCCGTCGGAGGAGGTCCGCGCGGGGCGACGCGACTCGTGCAGCAGCATCAGGGCCAGGAGCCCCATGGCCTCGGGCTCCGGCAGGAGGTCGACCAGGAGCCGCCCCACCCGGATGGCCTCGCCCGAGAGATCGGCCCGCGTCAGCGACTCGCCCGACGAGGCCGAGTAGCCCTCGTTGAAGACCAGGTAGACGACGTGGAGCACCGTGTCCAGGCGGTCGGGCAGCTCGCGGAGGGAGGGGACCTCGTACGGGATCCGCGCGTCGCGGATCTTCGCCTTGGCGCGGACGATGCGCTGGGCCAAGGTGGGCGGCGCGGTGAGGAACGCGCGCGCGATCTCCTCCGTGGTGAGGCCGCACACCTCGCGCAGGGTGAGCGCCACCTGCGCGTCGGGCGGCAGCGCGGGGTGGCAGCACGTGAAGATCAGCCGGAGCCGGTCGTCCTCGATCTCTTCTGCCTCGCCCGGCGCGGCGCGGGCGGCCTCGGCTTCCAGGCGCTCCGCGAGCTCCGCCTGGGAGGCGTCGAACCGCGCCCGGCGGCGCATGGCGTCGATGGCCTTGAAGCGGCCCGCGGAGATCAGCCAGGCGCGCGGGTTCCCCGGCGTGCCCTCGCGCGGCCACTGCTCGACGGCGGCGGCGAAGGCCTCGTGGAGCGCCTCCTCCGCGAGATCGAAGCCGCCGAGCAGGCGGATGAGCGTCGCGAGCACGCGGCGGGACTCGGCCTGGTAGACCGCCTCCACCGCCTCGCGCGCGCGGTCGACGGCGGGATCGCTCATCGGCGGGTGCTCAGGAGTGCGTGAGCTCCTGGACCGGGCGCACCTCGATGATCCCGAGCCGCGCCGGCGGGAACCGGGCGGCGATCGCGCACGCCTCGTCCATGTCCCGGGCCTCGATCAGGAAGAACCCGCCGAGCTGCTCCTTGGTCTCCGCGAAGGGGCCGTCGGTGGTGGAGACCGTGCCGCCGCGGACGCGGATGGTGCGCGCCGTGCGGGCCGGCTGGAGCGCGTTCGACACGATGTAGTGGCCGCTCCGCCGGATCTCGTCGTCGTAGTCCAGGGCCGAGTCGACCAGGGCCTGCATCTCGCCCTCGGGCAGGTCGTCCAGATCCTTCTCGTCGTGGAAGATCATGAACATGAACTTCATGGGGCTCTCCTCACGGCCGCAGTTGCCTGATCGGCCGTATCTCGATGCTACCGTGCCGGGCCATGGGGACCTTCGACGCCACCTGGATGGCCTCGTTCAGGTCCCGGGCCTCGATCAGCAGGAACCCGCCGAGCTGCTCCTTGGTCTCGGCGAACGGGCCGTCGGTGGCGGACAGCTTGCCGCCCCGCACCCGGATGGTGGTCGCCGCCTCGACGGGCTGGAGCGCGTGCGCGACCACCAGGTGGCCGGCCCGGCGCAGGGTATCGTCGTAGGCCAGGCTCTCCTCGGTGCAGGACTCCGTCTCCGTCCGGGTCATCGCGTTCATCTCCGACTCGACCAGGTACACGAGGCAGACGTACTTCATGGCGCGCCTCCCGTTGCCGCCGATCGGGTGCCGACACCCCATAGTCGTTCCGGACAGCGGGGATCGACAGCGCGCCGGGGCCGAGGCTCGCCCGGCCCGGTGACTTCGAGTCCTAGTCGGACCGGACGGGACGCTCCCGGTAGAAGGACGGGAACGCCTTCATGAGCTGGTCGATCTTGGGCAGGTCGTGCATGACGATGTAGGGGTGTGTCGGGTGCTTGAGCAGGAAGTCCTGGTGATACGCCTCCGCCGGGTAGAAACCGTTCAGCGCGTCCACGCGGGTCACGATGGGGCGCGCGAAAGCCTTGGCCCGGCCGAGCTGGCCGATGTACGCCTGGGCGATCTTCTTCTGTGCCTCGTCCGCGTAGAACACGTTGGAGCGGTACTGCGGTCCCGTGTCCGGCCCCTGCCGGTTGAGCTGGGTCGGGTCGTGCACCACCGAGAAGTAGACGCGCAGGATCTCGCCGTATGACAGCTCGCCCGGGTCGAAGCGGATCTCGACCGACTCCGCGTGCGCGGTGGCGCCGCGGCTGACCGCGTCGTAGCTCGCCGACGCCTTGGTGCCGCCCGCGTACCCGGACAGCACCTTCTGCACCCCGCGGACGTGCTGATAGACACCTTGCACGCCCCAGAAGCATCCGCCGGCGAGCACCGCGGTCTGCGTCGGCCCCGGCTTCTTCGGATTGTCGACGGCCGGCGCGGGAAGGACGGCCGCGTTCTCCGCGGCACGCGCCGGACCGACCATCAGCGCCGCCAGGACGGCCCCCGCCAGAGCAGCCGCACGGATCACCACCAGCACGAACGCTAGCCTATCACCGCCCCGCGCCCGGCGCCCGACCGGGCGCGGGGCCGCCGGCGTTGCGCAAGTGCCTGACCCCGGGGACGCGGGGAGTCACCACTTCACGCGGGCGCGGAAGGCTTCCAGGCGCTGGAGGGCCGCGGTGACCGTCTTCGCGGAGAGGCGGCCCTGAGCGAGGGCCTGGCGGATGGCCGCCACCACGCGCTCGGTGGCGCGCGCCTCGCGCTTCACCGTGTTCTGGGAGATCAGGAGCACGTCGACGCCGGCGCCGAGCGCCAGGATCGACGCCTCCTCGACCCCGTAGCGATGCGTGACCGCGCTCATCAGGAGATCGTCGGACACGACCAGGCCCTTGAAGCCCAGGCGTGAGCGGAGCAGGCGGTTCACGGTGAAGCGGGAGAGCGAGGCCGGGTACCACGGATCGATGTGACGGTTGAACACGTGGCCCGGCATCACGCTGTCGGCGAGGCCCGCCTTCACGAGGGCCCGATACGGCGCCAGCTCGCGCTCGAGGTCCGCGGTGTCGGAGATGTCGGTGAAGCCGTGGTGCGAGTCCACGCGGCTCGAGCCGTGGCCAGGGAAGTGCTTGAGGCAGGTCAGCACGCCCGCCGCGTGCATGCCCGCGATGAACGCGCGCGCGTGCGCGGTGACCAGGTCGGGGTCGCTCCCGAAGGTGCGCCCGAGGTTGACCACGGCGGGATTGGTGGGGTTCACCGCCACGTCCACCACCGGCGCCAGGTTCCAGTTGATCCCCGCCTCGCGCAGGCGCGTGCCCATCCGCATGGCCTCGAGCTCGGTGAGGGCGAGGTCGCCGGCGTCGCCCAGCTCCTGGTGGGACGGCGAGGAGAGATAGCCGGCGCGCGTGGACAGCCGCATCACCGCGCCGCCCTCGCCGTCCGTCGCGATCAGCAGCGGGCGGCCCGCGCACTGCCGGGCCAGGGCCTGGAGGTCCGCGGTGAGCTTGGCGACCTGCTCGGCGCTCACGACGTTGCGCGGCGTGCGCGTGGCCACGTCGCGCTCGAAGAGGATGACCCCGCCCACCTTCACGTCGCAGATCAGCGCGCGCAAGTCGTCGTTGCCGGCGACCTCGCTGCCGTGGAATCCCACCAGCAGGAGCTCGGCCACGGGCAGGGGACGGCGCGGAGCGGGGGCGGCGGCGGCGCTCGCGCAACCCTCCAGGACGATGCACGCGGCCACGAGGAGCGGAAGGAGGCGCGCGCGGACGAGGCGGCGATCGGGAGCGCGTCCGGGAGAGCGAGAGGCCCCGCGCCATCGGCGCGCACGGGGTCCGATGCATGGCAGAATCATAGCATGCGCGGCACGCCCTTCCTGGACCGCTGGCCGTGGCGCCGACGCCCGGCCCGACGCGGTCTGGTCCTGGCGGGCGGCGGCGTGATCGGCGGGATGTACGAGGTGGGCGCGCTCGCCGCCCTCGAGGAGACGGTCCCCGGGTTCAACGCGAACACGCTCGACGTGTACGTGGGCTCGAGCGCGGGCTCGGTGGTGGCCGCGCTCATGGCCAACGGCATCCGGCCGCGCGAGCTCTACACCATCCTCGACGAGGGCCGTGACGACCCGCTCAACTTCCAGCGCGGCGCCATCTTCCATCGCGGCGCCTCGGCCGGGGCGGCCTGGAATTTCGCGCAGGTCCTCTGGGCGGTGGGCAAGAACGTCGTCTCGAACCTGCATTTGGACTGGCCGGACATCCTCGCCCGCAGCCAGGGCGAGATGCCGCCAGGCTTCTACTCGCTGCGGAACCTCGAGGAGTTCATCCGTCAGGCCTTCGCGGCCCGCGGGCTCAGCAACGATTTCCGCTCCTGCGCGCGCCCACTCCTGATCCCGGCGATCGACATCGACCGCGGCGAGCGCGTGGTGTTCGGGCGCGGACGGCCACTCCGCCGTGCCGATCTCCGAGGCCATCGCCGCGTCGTCGGCCATCCCGGGTTCTTCGAGCCGTACCACATCGGCGGCCGCGACTACGTGGACGGCGACGTGGGCTTCACCGGCCACGCCGACCTGGCCGTGGAGGCAGGCGCGCGGCTCCTGATCGTGGTCGAATCCTCTGGTGCCGCGGCGCGAGGCCGCCACCGGCGCCACGCTCCGGCGCCACGGCCTCTACGGCATCCTGGAGCAGGTGGGCCGCATCAACAGCCAGAACCTGCTGGAGGGGGGCTGCGCGAGCTGCTCCTGCGCGAGCCCGATCTCGCGTGTCACCTCGTGCAGCCGCCCGCGGACGGCGCGCCGGTGTTCGGGCCGTCGATGGGCTTCGAGGCCAGCCGCCAGGCGCTGCGGTTCGGCTACACGTCCACGCGCGAATGGGTGGCCGCGCAGGGCGCCGCCCTGAAGCGCCGGTTCGCCGAGAGCGCCTGAGGAGAGAGCTTCCATGGAGCGTGTCCACGTCAACGGCGTCGTCCTGGCCGTCGAGGAGTGGCCGGGCCGCGGGCCCGCCATCGTCTGCGTGCACGGGCTCAGCGCCAACCACCTGAGCTGGGACGCCTGGGCGCGCTTCCTGGCGCCGCGGCATCGCGTGATCGCCTACGACCTCCGCGGCCGCGGCGACAGCGACAAGCCCGACACCGGCTACAGCCTGGCCCAGCACGGCGCCGACCTGGCCGCCCTGCTCGACCACCTCGGGCTGCCGCGGGCCATCGTCATGGGCCACTCGCTGGGCGCGGCGATCGTCGCGCGATTCGCCGCGGACCGGCCGGAGCGCGTGGCGAAGCTCGTGCTCGGTGGACGGCGGCATGGACATGCGGCCGGAGGTCGTGGACGCGGTCGCGCCCGCGGTGAACCGCCTCGGCGTCGAGTTCGAGTCCATGGAGATGTTCCTCGGCCTCGTGCGGATGCTGCCGATGTTCCCGCGGTGGGACGAGTCGCTCGAGAAGTACTTCCGCTACGACGTGGAGACCCTGCCCTCGGGCGCGGTGCGCAGCAAGGCAGCGAAGGCCGCCATGCTGGAGGAGCTGACGAACCTCCGGCGCGAGCGGCTGTCCGCCTACCATCCGCGCATCGCCTGTCCCACGCTCATCCTGCGCGCGCCCGACGGCATCTTCACGGAGACGGACGTCATCATGTCGCAGGCGGAAGGGGAGGCGCTGGCCCGGGCCATCCCGAAGGCGGAGCTGGTGGTGCTGCCGGGGACCAACCACTACTCGATGATGCTCGGCGACAACCCCACGCTGGAGGCCGCCCTCTTCCGCTTCCTGGACGCCTGAAGACTGCCGCGGCGCTCCCGGGACGTGCCGAGACGGCCGCTCTGGGGCGGGTGTCATGCTCGCATGACTTCGCGGGCGGGAAGCTACGGCGCCGGGACGACGACGGGCGGCGGGACGGCCGGGGTCGGGACCCGGGGCGGGGGCGGCGCCGTGTTGGGCGGCCGGGGCGCAGTGTGAAAGGTGTCCTCGACGCCCGGGGTGATGCGCCGCATCTGATCGCTGACCCTCGCGGCCTCGAGGGCGGTGCCCACGACCCTCGGCGTGATCAGCAGGATCAGCTCGGTCTTCTCGGTCCTTTCCTGGGTGTGGCGGAACAGGTAGCCGATCACCGGGATCCGCCCGAGGAACGGAATGCCCGTGTGGATCGTGGCCTTCCGCTCCTGGATGAGCCCGCCGAGGACGAGCGTCTGGTTGTTCAGCAGCACCACGGAGGTCTCGGCCTCGCGCTTCTTGAACTCCGGCGAGTTGGTGGGCGGCACGGGGTCGCCGACGTCGTTGACCTCCTGCTTCACGTCGAGCGCCACCGTGCCCTCCTCGCCGATGCGCGGCGTGACCGTGAGGACGACGCCCGCGTCGCGATACTCGACGGTCTGGGTGCCCACGATCCCCGTGGACGCGACCGGGCCGGGCGTGATGGTCGTGGTGCCGCCCACGGGAATCTGCTGCGACGTCAGGATGGGGACGGAGCGCGAGACGTTGATCACCGCCTTCTTGTTCTCGGCGGTCATGATCGACGGGTTCGACAGCACGTTCAGCTTGTTGTCCACGGCGAGCGCGTTCAGCGCGGCCAGGAACCGGTCGGCGGCGAACGCGAAGACGGTCAGCCCCGGGTTGAACAGCGCGAGGCCGTTCCGGAGAAAGTCGTTGGGCGGGGCCGGCACCACCTGGCGCCCCTGCGCGTTGATGATGTCGAACTTCCCCGTGCGCACGGCCCACTCGATGCCGAGCTTCATGTCGTCGGCCAGGGTGACCTCGGCGGCGAGCACCTCGATCAGCACCTGCCGGGGCATCTTGTCGAGCCTCTTGATCGTCTCGAGGATGTCCTTCCAGTTGCGCGGGTACGTGGTGACGATGATGGCGTTCGTCACCTCGTCGGCGATGAACCGCACCTCGCCGGTGACGCCGCCTTCCTCGCCCACCGATACGGTCGAGCCGGGCGGCCGCGCGGCCGCGCCCGTCGGCGTGGCGGGGCGCGGGGGTGGAGGCGGCGTGTACGACGAGGACGGACCGCCCTTGCACGCCGCCCGACGTGTCGGGGCCCTGCTGCGTGCCCGTGATGGCGGCCCCGCTGCCCTTGCCGAAGATGGCGTCGAGGGTGTTGGCCAGGTCGCGGGCCTTGGCGTTCTCCACGAAGTAGATGAACACGCGCTGGCCGCCGTAGATGTCCACGTCGAGCTGCTCGACGAGCCGGCGCACCGTCTCCTGCTCGGGCCGGCTCGCGTGCACGATGAGCGAGTTCGAGCGCCGCTCCGCCACCACCAGCGGCGGCCGCTCGCCGATGTCGCTGGCCGTGGCCGCGCCGGGCGTCGCGGGCGGCCGCGGGGCGGCGCCGGGCGCGGCCGGCGGCGTGGGCCCGACGGCGGGCACCACCACGGGCGCGCCGGCCCGCGTGCGCTGGCCGCCGAAGATCTGCGTGAGGAGCTGCGCCATCTCCTGCGCGTCCGCGTGCTTGAGCTGGATGATCTTCAGCTCCTGCAGCGCCACCTGCATGTCGGCCAGCGAGATCACGTCCAGGAGGCGGCGCACGTTGGACGCGACGTCCGTGATGATGAGCATGCCCGTCTGCGGATGCGCCGCGATGCTGCCCGCGGCGGGTACGAACGGGCGCAGCAGGTTCATGGCGTCGGTGGCGCTGAGGAACTGGAGCGGGACGATCTGCGTCAGCACCTGGTCGCCGGGGACGGTGGGATCCACCTCGCGGCCCACGCTGGTGCGCACCGCGGTTTGCGGCGAGCCCTCGCGGGGGATGATGCGGTAGAGGTTCCCCGAGCGCACCGCGGCCAGCCCGTTCACGTCCAGGATGGTCAGCAGCACGTTGAAGATGTCGTCGCTGGCCAGGCGCTGCGGCGTCTGCACGGTGACCTTCCGCCCGCGCGCCGCGGGGGCGATCACGTAGTTGAAGCCGGCGATCTCGCTGGCCGCCTGCAGCACCACCTCGATGTCCGCGTTGTCGAAGTTGAACACCACGAACCGGCGAGGCCCGGGCGGCGGGGTGGTGGGCGGCGTGACCGCGCGCGGCGGCGTCACGGCGGGCGCCGGCGGTGTGACAGGGGCAGGCGGAGGCGCCGGGACGGGCGCGGGCAGGGGCTTCGGCGCCTCCGCGACGGGAGCGGCGGCACGGCGGCGCACGGGCGCCGGCTGCACCGTGACCACCGGGGGCGGGGTCTCGACGGTCGGGGCCGGGGGCTTCTTCGCGGTCGCGCAGCCGGCGAGCGCCAGCGTGAGCGCGGCAAGGACCAGACTCGAGCGCGTGAGCACGAGCGGGCACTACCGGTCCTGGCTCGCCGAGGTGTCCACCGAGGGCATCGGGCCCGCGGGCGGACGGATGAGGTCGGGCCGCAGCAGGCGCGGCCCGGGCGGCACGGCGGCGCCGGGCGTGGCCGGCGGCACGGGCGGCGCGGGCGTGGGCGGCTGGACGCCCTGGATCGAAGCGGCCGCCGCGGGCGGCAGCGGAGCCGCGCGGCGTGCCCGGCCGGACCGCGGCGGCTCCCACGGGCGGCGTGGGAGCCCCCGGGACACCCGGCGCGCCCGGCGTTCCGGCGACGGGCGCGGGCTGCGGCTTCGACGGGTCGCGCAGCATCACTTCCATCGGCCCCTCGGGCCGCGCGATCACCACGCGATCCGCGCGGACCACCTCGAGCCGGCCGCCGCCGACGGCATCGCCCACCGCGTAGCCGAACGTGCTCTTGGCCGTCACGTCCTCGATGAAGGCACGGCTCTTGGTCTCGTCCACGATGACGCCGTGCAGGTAGAGCTTGGGCGGCGGCGTGGCGGCCACCGCGGCCGGCGCCGTGCTCTCGGTGCGCGTGGCGCTGAAGAGGTTCTTCGCCGCGATCACGTTGTAGAGCGGGCGCTGCTCGGGGCGAGGCGCGCTCGACAGGCGCGTCAGCGGCGCCGGCCGCCGCCGGCTGGGCCCCCGGCTTCGGCGCGGCGGCCTGGGGCACCGACCGCGGGGTCGTCAGCTCGCGGGCGATCCAGTACCCCGAGACGGCGATCACCGCGAGGAGGACGAGGTTCAGGGCCAGGAGACGGCGCGACATCGGATCGATTATCCCTTGCTCCCCGCTGCCTTGCCTAACTCTGAAGCGGGCTTCTCCGCCGGCGCCTTGCCCGCCGGCGCGGGCGGCGCCACCAGGTAGCCGGCAACGGTGATCGTGGTCAGGAGATCGCGGGGTTGGCCCGCGGAGATCACGCGCAGCTTGAGGTCCTGGAAGGTCAGGAGCTTGTCGGTCCGCTCGAGGCGGTAGATGAGGTCGACCGACTCCCGGATTCCACCGGCCACGGTGATCTCGATCGGGACCTCCAGGAGGCCGCCCTTGTCCGCCGTGGTGAGCACGCGCTCGCTGCGGACCTCGACGTTCGCCTCGGCCGCCACGTCCTTGACCAGCTTCTGGAGCTCGGAGGCGGCCAGGGGGGCGGTGGGCCCCTGGAGCAGGCGGGCCGACTCCGCGTCCACCCGCCTGGTCACCTCGACCAGCTCGGCCTGGAGCGCGGCCTTCCTGCCGATCATCGCCTGGCGGCGCTCGAGCCCCGCCTGCCGCGCGGGCAAGAGCTCGGCGGCCTGACGGTTGGCGTCCTGGATGGGCTCGACCACGTAGAGGTAGCCCGCCACCACGATCGCCCCGGCCACGGCGAGGCCCACCAGCCTGCGCTCCCGCCCGGACATGCTCGCCATGGCTAGCGCCGCTCCCGCCCGGGACGCCGCATCGCGGGGTCTTCGGCCGGCCGCGCGGGCACGGCCTCCGGCGGCACGGCGGCCGGCGGGTTGACCACCACGGGCGCGTCGGCGCCTGGCGCGGGCTGGCCGGGCACGGCCTGCGCGGGGCCCCTCATGCGCGCGCCGCCAGGACCGGCAGCACGCTCGGCGCCGGCGGGCGCGCCCGGTCGCTCCACTCCCGTGGCGCGCTCGGCGCCTGGGCGCAGGGCATCGGGTCGCGCCTCTGGTCGCTGCAGGTCGGCGGTGCGCGGGGCGAGAGGCCCGGTGGGACCGGCCTCCCAGCCCGCGCGCAGGCGGAACTGCTCGCGGTCGCGCCCGCGCGTCACCGGCGACGTGAACTCGGCGCGCTCGAGCCAGCCGGACGCCTCGAGGAGCGGAATGAGCTGGCTCGCCGCGTTGGCCTGCCCCACCAGCTCCACCCCGCGGACATCGGCGTTGAGCTGGCTGAGCCACGCGTCCTGCGGCAGGAGCTCCGTGAGCTCGCGCAGGAGCGGCAGGGCGCGAAGCCCGCCCCGCTCGGCCGACTGCATGGCCGAGAGCATGGCCTTCTTGCGCGCCACGTCGGCGGCCACGCGTTCCACCTCCTTCACCTGGGAGTCGAGGCCCCGCGCCGCCGTCTCCAGCGTCTCGACGTGGCGCTGGTCGCGGTAGCCCTGCACGGAGAGCGCGGCGATGCCGGAGCCGAGCGCCAGCGCCAGCATGGCCGCGGTGGCGATCTGCGCGCCCGTCCACGTGCGCGGCCGGAGACCCTCCGGCAGGAGGTCCAGCGCCACGTGCCGGCGGCCCGCGGCCACGCCGAGGGCCAGCGTGCCCGTGGCGCGTTCCTCGTCCGGCAGGGCCTGGATCGCCGCCGCCATCGCCGGATCCCATGGCGGCTCCGACAGCGCGGCGCCCAGCGTGTCCGGCATGGTCGTGATGTAGCGCGTGGCCTCGTCGCCCGACACCCACACGGCCTCGCAGTCCGGCCAGTGCAGCAGGGGAAGGCTGGTGGCGACGGCGTCCACCAGCTCCTCGCCGGTGGTCACCGGCACCTCTCGGCTCCACAGCACGTCCCCGCCGGCGAGGAACACGACCATCGTGCGCTCCCCGGCGCGATGCGCCCACGCCACGCGCCGGGCCGCGGCGCCGCGCCGGAGGAGGCGGGGCAGCTCGTGGCAGGCCACCGTGATGCTGGCCGCGCGCAGGCGCGGCTCCTCGAGGAAGCGCAGCGCGCGGTCCACCACGCGCCGCTCGGTGGCGGCCACGAGCACGCGCGCGGGACCGTCCTTGGGGCCGGGCAGGTCGCGCGCGTCGAACACCATGTCGTCCGCGGGGAACGGCACGTGCCGCTCGAGGGCGAACCGGAGCATGGCGGCGCGATCCTGTCCCGCCACCCGCGGCAGCTCGAGCGTCTTCACCGTCACCAGCGATCGCTCGATGCCCACGTGCACGCGGCCCAGACGCAGCTTGCGCGTCTGGAGCTCGGCGCGGAGCAGGCCGCCCGGGTTCTCCTCCCCGGGCAGGGTGAAGTGGGTCATGGGCCCGCGCGCCGGCAGCGCCACGAAGGTGAGCCCACGCTCGTGCAGGAAGATGCCCGCGCGCGTCCCGAGCCTCATCGCGCGCCCGTCCGCGGGCCGGTGCCGGCGCCGTTGTCGGCAGGCCGAGGCGCCTCGTCGGCCCGGCCGCCGTCCACCACTCGCCAGGACTTGATCACCAGCCTCGGCGCCACCACCGCCGCGGTCGGCGCGCCCTGCGCGCCCTGGGTGGGCGGGCGCGTCGTCGGTGGGCGGCCCGCCACCAGCCCGGCGTTCGACACGACCACCACGAGCCGCGCGCGCCGCTCGCCGTTCACGATGCCCTCGGACTCGATGCGGAAGGTCTGGCTGCCCGCGTTCAGTCCCCGGCTGGCGAAGCGCCCGGCCCGATGGGTAGGGCGCGAGCTTCCGCGTCTGCTCGACCTCGCTGATCTCGGCCTCGGACAGCCGCAGCGCCTTGAGAATGATGGGCGGCGCGGTGTTGATGTTCACGGAGTTCCGCGTGCTGTACACCGTGACGAGGTCGCGCAGGCCGGGCTTCTCGCCGGATCCCGCCCACAGCGCGGGCGTGACCCCGCGGATCTGGAGCATCTCGCCCGTGTCCTGGAGGTTGCCGTTGCGCGCGCGGTACGGCACCGGGAGCTTCAGGTAGAAGTCGCTCTCCGCGCCGTTGATCCGATGGTTGTCGTTCTGGTCGCGCCAGTCCTGCAGCGAGTCGTTGATGACGTCGCGGTTCTCCTTGCTCACGTCGAGCTCGGTCAGGAGCTGGTCGAGGCGGGCGACGGGCGAGGTGTTGACGTTGATGCGCGACTCCTCGTCCGTGATGCGGTACGTGAAGTGGCCGGGCCCGAGGCGGCACGCGGGTACGGGGCAGCGGGGGCAGCGGCAACACCGAGGCGCCCACGGCCGCCCCGGCGGCGGCTCGCGCCCACCGTGGCCGGCCGGTAGAAGACGAGCGCGCCCGTGTCGTCCAGGCCCTGCACGGCGGTGTTGCTCATGATCTCGCGCATGGCCTGCTCGACGCCGGCCTCGGCCAGGTGCTGCCCGACCAGGGCTTCCTTGTGCGTGCGCGCCATCGAGGCCTCGAGCCGCATCGAGTAGCTGAACTCCACCGCCACCACCCCGAGCACGGCAAGAACCAGCATCACCGCGATGAGGGCGAACCCGTCCGAGCCGCGGCCACCGCGCGTCACTGGAGGGCCGCCGTGCGCAGCGGGATCACCAGCGGCGGATGCTCCACCGGGGCGCCGCCCGGGCGCGTGGGACGCGTGGTCAGCGTGATCTCGACGGCCGTCGGCATCGGCCGCTCGGCCGTCGGCTCCCATTGCTCCTGCCAGTCGTCGCCGAGATAGCGGAAGCGCGCCTGGGTGACCGAGCCGTCGACCAGCACCGGCGTCAGCCCGGTCTCGAACGGATCCTCGTTCGGCATCGCCTTCTGGCGCACGGCGAGCCCCGGGTTCTGCCCGCCGGCCATGCCGAGCGTGACCGCGGTGAACGCGATCGGCGTGCTCGGCGGAAGGGGCGGGGAAACGGTCACGAAGCCCACGTGCTCGGCGTCGCCCTCGAAGTAGACCAGGAGCGGGGCGCCCGTTGGGCTCGTGGCCACGGTGGCGGGACCCGGCCCGGTCCCGCCCGTGATGGGACGCAGCCTCAGGTACGGATACGCGCCGGCCAGCGAGCGCTCCAGCACCTGCGCCAGGCTGCGCGCGTGCTGCTGCGCCTCGGCCCGCGCCTCGCCCTGCCGCCACGAGGCGAGGCCGATGCGCAGCCCGCCGAACGCGGTGAGAAGGAGGAGGCCCACCAGGCTCAGCGCAAGGAGCAGCTCGACGAGGGTGAAGCCGGCTTCGCGCGAGCGGAGCGTCATGGCGTCCGCCCCGGCAGGCCCTCGGGCGGCGCGGTGCGAAGCGTGGCCAGCTCCACAGCCTGGTTGCGTCCCCATCGCACGAGCACGGACACGGAGAAGAGTCGAGGCGGCGCCACGCCGGGCGAGGTCAGATCCGGGTTCACCTCCACCGCGGTCACGCGGCGCTCCCAGGAGAAGTCGCCCTCGGCGCCCGTGTCCACCTGCTCCGCGTCCGGCGTGATGGCGCGCAGCAGGCGGTCTCCGAGCTGCGCGGCGTCCTGGTGCTCGCCGGCCACGCGGATCAGCCGGAGCGACTGGGACGAGAGCTGGAGCACCGCCACCACGGCCACGCCGAGCACGGCCATGGCCACCATCACCTCGAGCAGCGTGAAGCCGTCGCGGCCGGCGCTACGCATCCCGCCGGACCTCGGCCACGCGTCCCGTGAGCGGCTCCACCGTGATCACGAACACGCGCGGGCCCGGCGCCTCGATGTGGAACGAGGCGCCGCTCGACAGGCCCTCGGGAAGGAACCGCACGGTGAGCCCGGCCGGCGAGTCCGCCTTCACGCGGAGCCGTTCGCCGAGCCGCCGGGTCATGCTGGGTCGCTCGGCGCCGGCGGGGGAGAGCGTGAGGAGATGAGCGTCGGGATCCACGCGGACCTCGTGCGCCACCCGCTTCGTGACGGCCTGGTGGCGCGCGTAGCGGAGGAACGCCGCGAAGCTCGCGACCTCGGCCCGGGCCCGCACGCCGTCCACGGCCCGGCCCACCGATGGCGCCGTCACGCCCGCGGCCACCGCCAGCACGAGCAACACCACCAGCATCTCGACCAGCGTGAAGCCGCGCGCTCTCACGTGAGGCGTCAGGCCCTCACTTCGTCTGCCAGGACGTGATGTCGGTGTTCTCGCCGTCGCCGCCCGGCGCCTTGTCCGCGCCATCGCTCCAGAGGTCGTAGTCGCCGTGGTCGCCCGGGCAGCACTTGTAGCGGTAGGGGTTGTCCCAGGGATCCTTCGGCAGGCCCTTCTTGAGGTACGGACCGTTCCAGTTCGTCGCGCCCGTGCTCGTCACCAGGCCCTCCAGCGCGCCGGGATAGCTGCCCACGTCGAGCCGGTACTGGTCCAGGGCGCCGCCCAGGAGCTCGATCTGCGCGCGCGCCGCCGTCTGCTTGGACTGGCCCACGCGGCCGAAGAGCCGCGGCCCCACCAGCCCGGCCAGGAGGCCGAGAATGATCACAACCACGAGGAGTTCGATGAGCGTGAAGCCCCGCTGGTCCAGCCGGGGAAACCGGGTACGGACACTCCGCAGCGCTCTGGAAAGTGTTGACATACGGAGAAGAAGTATCCGCCCGGAGAGGGGAGCCGTCAAAGATTTGCCTGAGAGGGCCCGCCGACTACGAGATCTGGGGGCCGGCGACCGGCGGCCCCCACGGGCAGGAGACCAGTGACCCGGCCGATCAGTACAGGAGGAAGTCCGCAGGCACGAGGCGGCGGCCGACGGGATCGACCGCCAGGCCGAGCTGCTCGAGGACCGTCAGGCCGACGAGGGAGGAGTCGTCGGGATCGCCGAATACCACCCGGCAGGGCACCGACTCCTCGTTCAACGTGATCGTGGTGTCACCGATGTAGCGTTGATGAGCGTTCGGTGCGACGCCCATCGGCGAGGGTCAAACCGATCTTCCGCAGCCTCTGGATGCTCAAGCGATCAAGAAGGGCCCCGGCAGCACGGCCAGGGTGGCTCCGGTATCCGCGAGCGCGGCCATCGACTCCGACTGTGGTCCCGTGCGGATACATGCCTCTCGCCGGCCCCATCAATCCCGCGGCGACCCGTCCGGTCGCGGCGAGATGGCGCCGGACCCGGCGGTGGATGCGCGCTCGTAGGCCTTCACCAGGTAGAGGGGCCGGCGCTTGGTCTCGTCGAACATGCGCGCGAGGTACTCGCCAATGATGCCGATGCTGATGAGCTGCACGCCGCCCAGGAAGAGCACCGCGGCCATGAGCGAAGGATACCCCGCCACGGGATCGCCGCCGTGGCGCAGCGTCTTCAGCACGATGTACGCGCCGTAGGCCAGCGAGATCGTGGCCGTGACCAGCCCAAGGTAGGTGGCGGCCTTGAGCGGCCCCGTCGTGAATCCCGTGAGGCCCTCGAGCGCCAGGTTCCAGAGCGACCAGTACCGCCACTTCGTCCGGCCGGCGTGACGCGGATCGCGGCGATAGCGCACTTCGGCCTGGTCGTAGCCGATCCACGAGTAGAGGCCCTTCATGTACCGGTGCTGCTCCCTGAGCGTGCCGAGCGCCTCCACGGCGCGCCGGCTGAGCAGGCGGAAGTCGCCAGTATCCTCGGGAATGCGCACGCGGCTCACGCGCTGGAGCACGCGATAGAAGAGCCAGGACGTGGTGCGTTTGAGCGGCCCCTCGCCCTGCCGCGAGGTGCGCCGCGCGTAGACCACGTCGTGGCCCTCGCGCCACCTCGCGATCATCTCGGGGATCAGCTCGGGCGGGTCCTGAAGGTCGGCGTCGATCACCACCACGGCGTCGCCCGCCGCGTGATCGAGCCCCGCGGTGAGCGCCACCTCCTTGCCGAAGTTCCGGCTGAGCGCCACGATCCCCACGCGCCCGTCGCGCCCGCGGAGCTTGCGGAGGATCTCCGCGGTGCCGTCGCGGCTGCCGTCGTCCACGTAGACGATCTCGGCGGCGAGGCCGAGGCCGTCCAGCACGGTGGTCAGGCGGTCGTGGAAGGCGCCGAGCACATCCTCCTCGTCGTAGACGGGGACCACGACGGACAGCGCGGGCCCGCCGGTGGATGGCGGAACTCGCCGATCGTCCGTCACGTGACGGTCACCCCGGGTTTCGGAGCGGCTTCGAGGGCCGCGAGCGCCAGAGGCCGTCGACCTCGAGCGTGGCCTTGTCCTGGACCGCCGAAGCGATGTCCGCGCTCACGCTGGGCGACCGACCAGCGCGCACGGCCCGTCGCGCCGCTGATCGAGGCCCGGGGGAAGGCGCACGGCGATCTTGATGGTCATCATACCGGCGACAATACCACCGCTCCGACGCCACCGGTGAGCCAGCGCCGCTCCCAGACCGAGGAAGTCGCAGCCGTAGCCGCCGCCTATCGGTCCGGGCAGTCAGCGAGGCGCAGTGCGACGTTCAGTGCCGACCGACGGGGCACAAACGCAGCGGCGAATGCCGGGCGATGGCAGTGAAGTCGCGGTCGCCAGTGAGCAGCTCGGCACCGGCGACGATGCACGTCTCCGCGATGACGCAGTCCACAGCCCCGCGGACCGTCACCCCGCGGCGTCGAAGCCGCCGGAACAGACCAGCGGCCGCGACGTGGCCATCAACGTCGAGCTCGAGCACCGGCAGGCGCATGAGCACAGCACGGGCCCGGTCGAAGTCGGAATCGGCGCGGAAGCCTTGGAGCACCTCGGTCAGGATCATCGGCGTCAGCCCTGCCTCCTCGTCCGCGAGGGCCTGGTCCAGGCGGCGGACCTCTACGGTTTCGCGGCCGTTGAACCAGTCCGCCCAGACGGTCGTATCGACGACGATCATGCCCGTCCTCGGCGCCCGCCGCGGACGTCACCTTCCCAGGGCAGCCGGCCCTTCGAGACGTCGCAACGCACGATACGCGCGCCGACGCGACACGAGCTCCCGCAGCGCGAAGTCCACCGCCTCGCGCTTCGTCCGGGTCCCGCTCACGCGCATCGCCTCCTTGAGGAGAAGATCGTCGAGAACGATGTTCGTGCGGCCCATCCTGTCGCCTCCTGGATACACCTGATCCGATCTTGGATGTGTATGCTAGCACGCCGAGCAGGCTCCGCGGCCGGCGCTCGGATCGAGAGCACGATTGGCCTGGAGGATGGCGGCCTGCGCGTCGAAGGGGAACCAGCGGAGGCCAGCCGCCCCCAGCGCTCGCTGGAGGTCGACGAGGAGGTCAGCGACCGGCTGAGCGGACGACGGCACTCGCCGCCCGGTCGAGAGCGCACTTGTGTCAACTGTCGACTCCTGGATACACCGCGGCCGCGGGTGAACTTCCCGCTGTCCAGGGGCCGATCATCGATGATGGCTCGGACCCTGGGGCCGCAGCCGCGAATAACCGCTCTCGGGGGACGTCGACACTTGACATGCCTTTCGCCGCCGCCAGATTGTCGCCATGGATCAGGAGCTGAGCGAGCGCTTCGAGCGGTTCGAGCTGGCGATCGGCCAGACCATCCAGCGCGAGATCCGGGCGTCGGAGGCGCGCCTGCGCCAGCACACCGACGAGGTCGCGGCGGGACTGCGTCAGGACATCGACCGGGTCGCGCAGGAGACGCGGCGCACTGGGGTCATCGTGGAGGGGTTGCGCTCCGACTTCCGCGTCGCCACCGAGGGCTTCACGGCGGTCAACCGGCGGCTCGATGTCGTGGAAGCGCAGGCGTCGCGGACGGAGCAGCGGGTCGACGTGCTCGAGAGCCGCGTTGGGGCTGTCGAGGCCCCGAGGAGCCGCCGCCGGCGGCCGCGGTCGAGCTAGTTTCTGCCCCCGGCCGCGCGGGCCAGCTCGGCCTCGATGATCCGCTGGAAGGTGGCGAGGGGCTGCGAGCCCACGAGCCGGCGCCCGTTCACGAAGAACGTGGGCGTGCCGTCCACGCCCAGGCTCGCGCCCTCCTGTATGTCGGCGGCCACCGCCGGCTCGTGGCGGCGGCTGTCGAGACACTGGGCGAAGGCCCCGGCCTCCAGGCCAAGCTCCACCGCGTACTGCTCCAGGTCGGCCCGGGCCTGGCGCGGCGAGCGCTCGAACAGCACGTCGTGGTACTCCCAGAACTTCCCCTGCGCGCCCGCGCAGCGTGCCGCCTCGTGCGCGCGCGACGCGTCGGGGTGGAGCGTCTCGATCGGGAAGTCGCGGAAGATCCATTTCACCTTGCCGGGGTAGCGGTCCAGCACCTGCTTCACCGTGGCCGCCGCCGCCTTGCAGAACGGGCACTGGAAGTCCGAGAACTCCACGATGGTGACCGGCGCGCCGGCGGCTCCGCGCGCGAATCCCTTGTCGGCGCTCACGGGCTGTCGCAGGGCGGGGGACACGGGCAGGAGCACCGCCACCTGGCTCTGCGCGCCCAGCGTCTGGACGAAGGCGCGCCGCTGCTCGGCCACCTTCTGGCCGCGGAGATAGTCGCCCACGCGCGCCTTCAGCTCCGCCTCGTCGCCCCTCGGCAGCCGCGCGCGGTTCTGGGTCATGAACTGCGTCACGTCGGCGTCGCTCACCGCGGGCGCCTTCGCGTGGACCTCGGCCTTCAGGAGCTCATCGACGGACGTGCCGCGTCGCTTCGCCTCCTGCGCGAGCAGGCGCTCGCCGATCAGCTCCTGGAGCTTCTCCTCGAGGAGCGCCTGGCGCTGCTCCTCGAGGCGCGTGAGCTGCGGGCGGAGGTGGTTCTCCAGCTCTTCCAGCGTGATCACGTCGTCGCCGACGCGCGCGGCTGGCGCGGACGGCTTGGGCGGCGTTCCCTGGGCGCGCGCGGGTGCCGCGTCGGCCACGAGCATCAGCACCATCGCTGCGCCCGCCAGGCCCACTCGTATCGCGTTCGCGCGGGATCGTGCTCGACGGAAGCGTTTCACGCCGTGAGCATATCACCCGGATTCCGGCGCCCGGCGCGATGCTGCGACCTGCGCGATGCTGCGTGAGCGTGCTCGCGCCGTCGGGGAAGTAGCCGGGGAAGCCGAGGTCGGACACGATCACGTCCACGTTCGGCACGAGGAGCTGCTGGAGCGCGGTGACGCCTTCCACGCTCGTGCTCACGCTGACGAACCACAGCTCGGCCTCCGGGGCTGTGCCGCGAAGGATCGCGCAGATTCGCCCGGCAACGCGCCCCGCCGCGCCCTGACGCGGCGTCCCTCCCGGCGGCTATACTCGTCCCGTGGATCGCGAGAGGGTCAGGCGCTGGATCGCCGGCTTCGAGGCCGTCGAGGCGGCGGACCGCGAGGAGCGGCGACGGCACGGGCCGGACCCGGCGTGGTCCATCCGCATCGCGCTGTCCATGATCGAGGCGGCGCGGAGCGCCCCCGGCGGCGCTCCTGTGGATCCGACCCGCGCCGCTGACGACGCCAGGGTGCGCGCCACGTGGGCGCGGCTGCGCACCCGCCTCGGGTGAGCGAGCACCCGCCGTCCGACTTCGTTGCCGCGCTCCGGGCGCTCGGGGACGGGCTCGAAGGCCTGGGGCTCCCGTGGATGATCATCGGCGGTGTCGCCGTGATCGCCAGCGGCGTCGCCCGGTACACGGCTGACATCGACGCCACGCTCTCCGCCCCCGAGGAATCCCTCGAGCGCGTCCAGGCCGCCTTGCGCGAGCGAGGCATCGAAGCCCGCATCGAGTCCGCCGCCGCATTCGCCCGCGATCATCACGTCCTGCTCCTGCGGCACGAGTCCTCGGGGGTGCCCATTGACGTGAGTCTCGCCTTGCTTCCGTTCGAGACCGAGGCCCTCCGAGCCAGCCGCGCCATCGAGTACGCGGGCGTCACGGTGCCGGTGGCCGCGGTGGACGATCTGATCGTCTACAAGCTCGTGGCGTCACGCCCAAAGGACATCGACGACGCCGCGCGCCTGCTCGCGCTGCACGGGCCGAGCCTGGACGTCGCGCGGATCAGGCGAACCGTTGCGGAGTTCGCGGAGGCGCTAGAAGATCGCGAGCGCCCGGCCGTGCTGGAGCGCCTCCTCCGCGAGGCCGGGCTCGCGCCGGGAGACGGCGCTACAGGGCCAGCTCGTTGATCGAGAAGATGGCCATGAGCATGGCCACCACGATGAAGCCGACCAGGAGGCCCATCGTCAGGATGATGCACGGCTCGAGCAGGCCCACGAGGCGCTTCACCGCCTTGCGCACGTCGGTTTCAAAGGCGGCGGCTACACGCAGCAGCATCTCGTCGAGCTTCCCCGTCTCCTCGCCGATCCGTACCAGGTGACGGGCCAGCAGCGGAAAGACGCCGGTCTCGCCCATGGGCGTGGAGAGGCCGGCGCCGCGGCGCACGCCCTCGCCGAGCCGGTCCACCGCGTTGGCTAGCACCTGGTTGCCGAGCATCTGCCGCACCACCGCGAGCGCGGCCACCACCGGCACGCCGCTCTGGAGGAGCGTGCCCAGCACGCGCGCGAAGCGCGCCACCTCGCCCTTGAGGACCACGGGGCCAATCAGGGGCGTGGCCAGCGCCGCCTGATCCATCGCGAGCCGGCCCGCCGGGTTGGCCAGGGTGAGACGGACGGCGAGGATGGCCGCCAGGATGGCCAGCGCGCCCACCCACCAGTAGGTCTGGATGCCCGAGCTGACCGCCAGGAGGATCTGCGTGGACAGCGGCAGGGACTGACCCAGGTCGCGGAAGATCTCGCCGAAGCGGGGGATCACGAACGTGAGGAGGAAGATGACGGCGCCCGCGCCCACCAGCGTCAGCAGCGCCGGGTAGATCGACGCCGACACCACCGCCTCGCGGAACTCCTGCGATTCGCGCAGGAACTCGGCCAGCCGCTTGAGCGTGGCCTCCAGGAAGCCGCCCTTCTCGCCGGCTCGCACCATGTGGATGTACAGGCGCGAGAACGGGCGTGGGTGGTGCTTGGCGAGCGCGTCGGAAAACGCGGCGCCGCCGCGGACGCTGCGCAGGAGGTCGCCGGTGATCTCGCGCAGCCGCGCATGCTGGGTCAGCTCCTCCAGGATGCCGAGGGAGCGGTCGATGGGCACGCCGGCCTCGAGCAGGGTGGCGAGCTGCTGCGTGAACTCCACCAGGTCGCGGTGGCTGACCCGGCGCACGCCCAGGGAGGACAGCGCGAAGCTCGCGCGCCCCTCGTCCTGCGGCGCCACCTTGATGGGGAAGTACGCGTCGCGCTGGAGGCGCTCCACCACGGAGCGGGCGTCGGGGGCGTCCATGACGCCCTCGATGGCCTTGCCCTGGCGGTCGGCGGCGCGATAGAGGAAGACGGGCATCAGCCGTCTTCCTGCGTGACCCGCAGGAGCTCCTCCACCGTGGTCACGCCGGCGGCGGCCTTGGCCCAGCCGTCCTCGCGAAGCGTGGTGAGCTCCCGGTGCTCGATGGCGTGGCGGCGGATCTCGCCCGCGGAGGCGCGCCGCAGGATGTGCCCACGGATCTCCTCGGTGATCAGCAAGAGCTCGTAGATCGCCGTGCGCCCGCGGTAGCCGGTGCCGCGGCAGCCTTCGCAGCCCGCGCCGCGGTAGAGGCGCGCGCCCCCGGTATCGCGAATGCCCAGCGCCAGGAGGTCCGCGGTGGGCGGCTCGTGCGGCACGCGGCAGCGCTGGCAGATGCGGCGCACCAGCCGCTGGGCCACCACGCCCTCCAGCACGGAGGACAGGAGATACGGCTCGGCGCCCATGTCCTCGAGCCGCGACACGGCGCCGGGCGCGTCGTTCGTGTGCAGCGTGGAGAACACCAGGTGCCCGGTGAGCGCAGCCTGGATGGCGATCTCCGCCGTCTCGAGGTCGCGGATCTCGCCCACCATGATCACGTCCGGGTCCTGCCGCACGATCGATCGGAGGCCGCTCGCGAACGTGAGCCCGATGGTGGGCCGCACCGGGATCTGGTTCACGCCCCTGAGCTGGTACTCCACCGGGTCCTCGACGGTGATGATCTTCTTGTCCGGCCCGTTGATCTTGTCGAGCGAGGCGTAGAGCGTGGTGGTCTTGCCCGAGCCCGTCGGGCCGGTCACCAGCACGATGCCATGGGGCATGTGGATGAGGCGCGTGAAGCGCTTCTCCAGCTCCGCGGTGAGCCCGAGGTTCTCTAGCGGCAGGAACACGGTGGACCGGTCCAGGAGCCGCATCACGATCGACTCGCCGTGCACGGTGGGCACGGTGGACACGCGGATGTCCACGCGGCGGCCGTGCAGCGTCACGCGAATGCGTCCGTCCTGGGGCAGGCGGCGCTCCGCGATGTTCATGTCCGCCATGAGCTTCACGCGCGAGGTGAGCGCGGCCTGCAGGCGCCGGGGCGGCGACTCCTGGTCGTACAGGATGCCGTCGATGCGGTAGCGCACGCGGAGCGCGTCCTCGAACGGTTCGATGTGGATGTCCGAGGCCTCCGCGGTCATCGCGTCCTCGATGAGGAGGTTGGCCAGGCGCACCACCGGCGCCTCGAACGCCATGTCGCGGAGGTGCGTGATGTCCTCCTCGCCGTCGCCCTCGCCGTCGGTGCCGCCGATACCCTCCACGATCTTCTGGAGCGCCGTGGTCGAGCCCGCGCCGTACGTGCGCTCGATGGCCTCCAGGATGGCCTCGGGCGGCGCCACGCAGAGACGCACGCTCGCGCCCAGGCTCTGGCGGAGGTCGTCGAGCAGCACGGGGTTGGTGGGATCGGCGGCGGCCAGCGTGACGGCGCCGCCCTCGACGGACACGGGGCACGCCACGTACTCCTGGAGGTACTTCGGCGAGAGGTTCTTCATCACGGGCAGCGCGGACGGGAACTCCTCGCGGGAGAGGAACGGCAGGCCCACCTGAGTGGCCAGCGCGCGGAGCACGTCGTCCCGGCTCACCGCGCGCATGGCGATGAGCGCCTCGCCGATCCGCTCGTGGCTCCGCTGCGCGCGCATCAGCGCGGCGTCGAGCGTCTCCTGGGTCATGACGCCGACCTCGAGGAGGATCTGTCCGAGGAGCTTCCTGGAGGGCATCTGCAGCGAGTCTAGCACCGGGCTCCAGGGCACCCCTGGAGATTGGGAAACGGCGCCCCGTTGGGCGTCGGGAATCCTGTCAGCCGCGGGCGGTGCAAGTCGTGCAGGGTGTTTGCCCGTAGCAAAGGCACCGGTATATCCTCACCTTCCAATGACACCCTCGTCCTCGCGCCACCGCATCCTCGTCCTCCACGGGCCCAACCTGAACCTTCTGGGCACGCGCGAGCCCGGCGTCTACGGCCACGTGACGCTGGCCGAGGTCGATCGCGGCATCGAGCGCCACGCCGCCGAGCGGGGCGCCGAGGTGACGTGCCGCCAGTCGAACCACGAGGGGCAGCTCGTGGACTGGACGCAGGCGGCGGCGGGCGAGGGGTTCGCGGCGATCGTCATGAACCCGGGCGCGTTGACCCACTACTCCATCGCCCTGCGCGACGCGGTGGCCGCGGTGACGGTGCCCGTGGTCGAGGTGCACCTGTCAAACGTCCACGCCCGCGAGGAGTTCCGGCGGCGGTCGGTCATCGCGGCCGTGGCCGTGGGGCAGATCGCCGGGTTCGGCCCTGCCAGCTACCTCCTCGGCCTCGACGCCGTCCTTTCTCTCCTTCCCCGCGAATGACATCCATCCCCCCGGCGTCTCATCGGTGGCGCGGTAGAGGCCGCCCGCACGGCAGCAGCCGTTGACCGACGCCCCGGCCGGGGCTCCCGAGGTCGATGACCGCGAGCTGATCCGCCGCTGCCAGGCCGGGGACATCGCGGCCTTCGAGCCGCTCGTCGAGAAGTACCGGCAGCGGGTGTGGCGCCTGGCCTACCAGGTCCTGCGGGACAGGGAAGAGGCGTGGGATTGCGCGCAGGAGGCGTTCGTCCGGGCCTACTCCTCGCTGTCGTCCTTCCGCGGACAGTCGGCCTTCTACACGTGGCTCTTCCGCATCACCGTCAACGTGGCGACGGACCGGCACCGCTCCCGCGGCGCTCGCACGCGGGCGCTGGGCGGCGATCCGATCCCCGAGGAGGAATGGGAGCGGACCGCGATCGACACCGAGCGCGGGCCGGACGAGGCGGCCGTGCAGGCGGAGCAGCGCGAGCGTATCCGCGCCGCCCTCGATAGCTTGCCGGTCAAGGCGCGAACCATTATCATGCTCAGCAACGTCGAGGGTCTGACGTACAAAGAAATCGCAGAGGTGCTGAACTGCCCGATCGGAACCGTGATGTCCAGGCTGCATAACGCGCGCAAGCGCCTGCGTTCGCTGCTGGGGCCGATGCTCGCGGTGGTCCTGATCGTGATGGCGGCGCTGCTGGCCTTCGGGATCGGGCAGGGACAGGCGGGAGAGCCGATCGTCCGGTTTGGCGTGAGGGTGCTGCAGGCCTCGAACACGCCCGGGCCCGCTCTGGCTACGGCCCCGCGCGCGCTGGCCCCGGCCGGCCAGACGCCGGATCCCGAGGTCGATCCGCGGATGCAGCGGCTCCTCCCTCATCTCCGGAGCCTTTTCCGCTATTCCGACTACACCACGCTCGACCGGCACCGCGCCGAGGTCACGCTGGGCACGCATCAGCGGTTCATGCTGCCCGGCACGCGCCAGCTCGAGGTGGTGCCCGAGCAGCTCCACGGCCAGTCGGTCCGGATGACCGTGCGTCTCTTCAAGGGCGAGCATCCCGAGCTGCGCACCAGCATCGTGGCCGCGCCCGGCGCGCCGGCCGTGTTCGGCGGCCCCGCCCACGGCGACGGCGTCCTGATCATCATCCTCTGGGCCAACCCCAACCCCCCGCCGCGGTGACCGCGTCGAGCGCCGCGCGCCGCACGGTGCGGGCGGGCGAAGCCCGGGTGCCCGACCCGATTGGTGACGTCGAGCGCCGCGCGCCGCACGGTGCGGGCGGGCGAAGCCCGGGTGCCCGCCCGATTGGTGACGTTGAGCGCCGCGAGCCGCACGGTGCGGGCGGGCGAAGCCCGGGTGCCCGCCCGATTGGTGACGTTGAGCGCAGCGAGCCGCACGGTGCGGGCGGGCGAAGCCCGGGTGCCCGCCCGATTGGTGACGTCGAGCGCAGCGAGCCGCACGGTGCGGGCGGGCGAAGCCCGGGTGCCCGCCCGATTGGTGACGTCGAGCGCAGCGAGCCGCACGGTGCGGGCGGGCGAAGCCCGGGTGCCCGCACCATGGTGATCCGTCCGGGCGTCGCATGACCGAAGAGCGCTATTTCGCGACGCGCGCCCGCATCGAGCAGGGGCACGTCAAGTACCGCGACAAGCTCAAGGAGGAAGGCAAGCTCTTCGTCCGCGACCGCCTCAAGCTCCTCCTCGACCCCGGCACCGAGTTCCAGGAAGACTTCCTCTTCGCCCGCAACCAGGAGGCCGACACCCCGGCCGACGGCGTCGTGACCGGTGTGGGCACGGTGGGCGGGCGCACCGTCTGCGTCATGGCCAACGACTACACGGTGAAGGCCGGCTCGTGGGGCGAGAAGACGGTGCAGAAGATCGTCCGCATCCAGGAGCGCGCGCAGCGGCTCCAGGTGCCCCTCCTCTACCTGGTGGACGCCGCGGGCGGCCGCATCTCCGAGCAGATCAAGATCTTCCCCGGGCGCTATCACGCCGGGCGCATCTTCTACAATGAGGTGCAGCTCTCCGGCGTGGTGCCGCAGGTGTGCATCCTGTTCGGCCCGTCGCCCGCCGGCTCCGCGTACCTGCCCGCGCTCACCGACTGCGTGATCATGGTGGACGGCAAGGCGAGCCTCTACGTCGGCTCGCCCCGCATGGTCGAGATGGCGATCGGCGAGAAGATCTCGCTCGAGGAGCTCGGCGGCGCGCGCATGCACTGCTCGGTGTCGGGCTGCGGCGACGTGCTCGCCGGCTCGGACGAGGACGCCATCGAGCTCTGCAAGCGCTACCTCGCGTTCATGCCCGCTTCGTACAAGGAGCGCCCGGCCGCGGTCGCCGCCCAGGCGTCCAAGGCCGGACGGCCCATCGAGGAGATCGTTCCCTACGACCAGCGCAAGTGGTTCGACATGTACGAGCTGATCGACCGCGTGATCGACCAGGGCACGTTCTTCGAGATCAAGCGCATGTTCGCGGGCGAGATCATCGTGGGCTTCGCGCGGCTCGGCGGGCGCGCCGTGGGCCTGGTGGCCAACCAGCCCAAGGTCAAGGGCGGCGTCCTCATGGTGGACTCCTCGGACAAGGCGGCGCGGTTCATCTCGCTGTGCAACGCCTTCAACATCCCGCTCGTGTACCTGGCCGACGTGTCGGGCTTCATGGTGGGGAGCAAGGTGGAGCGGGCCGGGATCATCCGCCACGGGGCGAAGATGGTGTTCGCCACCTCGCAGGCCACGGTGCCGAAGATCTGCGTGGTCGTGCGCAAGTGCTACGGCGCCGGCCTCTACGCCATGTGCGGGCCCGCCTTCGAGCCCGACGCCGCGCTCTCGCTGCCGCAGGGGCAGATCGCGATCATGGGCCCCGAGCCCGCCGTGAACGCCGTCTACTACAACCGCATCATGGAGCTGCCCGAGGCCGAGCGCGCCGCCTACGTGAAGGCCAAGCGCGACGAGTACGCCGCCGACGTGGACGTCTACAAGCTCGCCTCCGAGATGCTCGTGGACGGCATCGTCGCGGGCTCGGAGCTGCGCGACGAGCTGATCAAGCGCCTGGCCTACGCCGAGTCCAAGCAGCACGCGTTCCCGCCCCGCCGCAACCCCGTCGTCCCCGTCTGATGCGACGGAAGAACGACGCGCCCCGGCGACGGGCCCGGGTGACCCCCGCACCCAGCCCCAGATCGATCGACAGCACGTCCTTTCGTGCTCGTGCTCGCAAGTTCCGCCGGACGCTCTCGGGCCGGAAGCACAGCGACAGCACCGGGCTGATTCGCGCAGACCGCGATCGGTGAGCCTGGTGGGTTGGCGCTTCGCGATAGATACGTCCTCGCCGCACCAGGTGCGTGTATCAATTCAGGCTCACTTGGATCGCGCGTTTCGCGGCGATAGGATCGCGTTGTGGACGCCCGCTACTACATCGATCCAGAAACAGGCCTGCCCCACATCCATCGCCATGCGGTCACCGAGGAAGAGGTTGAAGAGGTGCTCCGCCGCCCGATGGAGGACAGACCTGGACGAGAGGGCTCCAGAGTCGCCCTGGGGCGGACGCGGTCAGGCCGATATTTGCGAGTCATCTACGTTCCCGACTCCAGACCCGAGTCGGTGTTCGTCATCACCGCGTACCAGCTCCAAGGCAATGCGCTGTGGGCACTCAGACGGCGGCGAAGGAGGAAGGGATGAGGCAGACTGAGTACCCGCCCGGTTGGGACGCTGCGCGCGTCCACCGCGTTCTCGACCACTACGAGGCCCAGTCGGACGACGAGGCCGTCGCAGAGGACGAGGCCGCGTACGAAACCACCACGCATACCGCCATGGAAATTCCCGTGGAGCTTGTGCCAGCCGTGCGCGAACTCATCGCTAGAAGACGCCCTGGGTGAGCGCGCGAGCACCTACTGCGACGCCTGAAGTCGTGCGCCGCGTGGCGAGGGCCAGGGGGCGCTGGCCGGTGGCCGTGGTCGACCTGGCGACGATCTGAGGCCGGCGTGGAGCGCGCGCCGGCGCTTGCGGTGGCGTTCACGCTGGCGAGCCTGCCCTTCCTCCTGCCGCACGTGATCGAGGACTTCCACCTGGGCATCGCAGGGCGCGTGGGTCTGCCCGCGGACGTAGGCGCCTCCTTCCTGGGCTTCGGGCTGGCCGCGCAGCTCCTCGGCCTGGTCCTGACTGCGCAGGGCCGGCGGGCCGGGCTCGCGATCCTCGCGGCGGCGAGCACGGTGTGGACTGCCGGCTCCGTGTGGGAGCACGGGCTTCCGCTCCTCGTGGAGGGCCTGGACTTTCGCGGCCGCGGACTCTCCGCGCTGTGGGCCGCCGGGCTCCTCGTGACTCAAGCGCTCGCCGCGGCGTGCGCGTGGGCCGGGCTGGCGCGGTGGCCTCGCTGATCCTCGCCGTGCGCTTCCTCACCGTCGTGCCCGTGCCCGGGCGCGAGGCCACGGGCCCGGGCGCGCTGGGACGCGCGGCGTGGTGGTTCCCGGTGGTCGGCGCGCTCCTCGGCGGCATGCTCGCCGCGGCCGACTGGACGCTCGCCCGCGTGTTCCCTTCGCTGGTCGCCGCCGTGCTGGTCGTGGCCTTCTGGAAGGTCGCCACCGGCGGCATCCACCTCGACGGGCTCGCGGACTGCCTCGACGCCCTCGGCGGCGGCAGCCGCGAGCGGCGGCTCGCCATCATGCGCGACCATCGGATCGGCGTGTTCGCGGCGGCGGGGCTGGGCCTGTCCCTCCTGCTCGCCGTCGCCGCCGTCGCCGAGCTCCCCGCGTCGCTGCGCGCCACCACGCTGATCGCTGCGCCCGCGCTCGGCCGGATCGCGCCTGCGCTGGCCGGTGCGTGCTTTCCGTCCGCCACTCCAGGGCAGGGCTCGGGCGCCGATTTCCTGAGCGGGCTGTCGCGGTGGGCGGGGTCGGCGCAGCTCGCCGTCGCCGTCGCGCTGGCGCCCCTGGTGCTCTGGCCAGGCGGCGTCGCGCTGGTCGCCGCCGCCGCGGGCGCGGCGCTCGCGTGGGCGGCCTTCATGGCGCGGCGCCTGGGCGGCGTCACCGGCGACGTGCTGGGCGGCGCCGTCGAGTGCGGCGAGCTGGCCGCGCTCCTCGCCGCCGCAGCGCTCGCGCACGGGGGCCCGCGATGATCTACCTCGTCCGGCACGCCGCGCCGGAGGGCCACGAGACGCGGCGCTTCATCGGCCACCTGGACGTGCCGCTGTCCGCGCACGGCGAGGCGCAGGCGCGCGCGGTGGCGCGGCGCCTGACGCCCGTGCCGTTCGCCGCCGTCTACGCGAGCGACCTCGCGCGCACCCGCCGCACCGCGGAGATCATCGCCGCGCCGCACGCGCTCACCCCGATCCAGGTGCCGGCGCTGCGCGAGTTCGCCATGGGCGAGTGGGAGGGGCTCACCGCGGAGCAGATCCGCGACCGCGACGCCGCGGCGTTCGACGAGTGGATGGCGAACGTGGGTGAGTTCCAGTTCCCCGGGGGCGAGAACCTGGCCCAGGTGGACGCGCGCGCCTGGCCGGCCTTCGAGCGCATCGCCGCCGCCCACGCGCGCGTTCCCGTCGCCGTGGTCGCCCACGGCGGCCCGAACCGCGCCATCCTCTGCCGCGCGCTGGGCCTGCCGATCGCGCGCATCCTCGCCCTCGGCCAGGACTACGCCGCGGTGTCGGTGCTCGAGCCTGGGCCGCGGGGCTGGCGGATCGCCGCGCTCAACGAGGGCCCCGGCACGCCATGACCGCGGGCCGGCTGGGGCGACGCGAGCTCCTGGCCGCCGGGGGTGGGGCCGTCGCGCTCGCGCTGGCGCCGCCGGCCGCCCGCGCCGCGCGCGCCCCGCGCGTCAAGCGCGGCGGCATCCTCAAGCACGTGGCGCTCGAGCCCTGGACGTTCGACATCCACGCGAGCCCGTCACCGGCGACGCAGATGGCCTCGTCGCTCGTCCGCCGCACGCTCGTGCGCTGCGCGCGCGACCCGCGGAGCGGCGCGCCGGACCTGGCCATCGCGCCGGACCTGGCCGCGCGCTGGCGCGTGTCGCCCGACGGGCGGACCTACACGTTCGGGCTGCGTCCCGGCGTGCACTGGGAGCGGAAGCCGCCGGTGGACGGGCGGGAGCTGGTGGCCGCCGACGTGAAGTACACGCTCGAGCGCGCCCTCCGTCGCTCGCCGGAGGCGCCGCGCCTGGGCCCGATCAACGTCGTCGAGGCGCCCGACCCGCGCACCGTGCGCGTGCAGCTCCGCGCGCCGTTCGCGCCGCTCCTGGCCACCCTCGCCGAGCCGTGGCTCGCCGTGCTGCCGCCCGAGGTGGAGGACCGCTTCGGCGACTTCCGCGCGCCCGCCTCGCTGGTGGGCTGCGGGCCGTTCTCGCTCGCGCGTCATGAGCCCGGCGTGAAGGCGGTGTTCGAGCGGAACCCCGACTACTACCAGCCGCGGCTGCCCCTCGTGGACCGCATCGACTGGATCTTCCTGCGCGACCGCGCCACACAGCTCTCCCTGTTCGCCGCGGGGCAGGTGGACGTGCCGTCGCACGACGCCTCCATCCCGCGGGCCGCGGCGGCGCGCCTGGCCGGGGCGAGCCCGCCGTATCCGGTGCGGTTCTGGGACGGGCTCGGCGTCGGGAGCCTGGCCCTCCGGGTGGACCGGCCGCCGCTCGCCGATCCGCGCCTGCGGCGCGCGTTGAGCCTGGCCGTGGATCGCCGCGGCTGGGTGGCCGAGCGCCTCGACGGCGAGGGGATCGAGGATCCGGGCCCGCTGCCCGCGCCGATGCGCGAGTGGAGGCTGCCCCGCCACCGGCTCGGGGACGGCGCGCGCTGGCTCGAGCACGACCCGGCGCGCGCGCGGGCGCTCCTGGCCGAGGCCGGCTTTCCGGGCGGGCTCTCGCTCCGGTGCGCGTACACGCCCTCCGGCGGTCCCGAGTCGGCGACGGAGATGCAGCTCCTGAGCCGGAGCTTCGAACGGGCCGGCGTGGCGCTCACGATCGTGGCGCTGGAGCCGGGGGCGGCGCCGGTGCCGCGCCACGAGGAGACGAGCTGGGCGATGTCGCCCGCGTTCACCGACGTGGACGGCTACCTCTACGGCGCCTTCCGGTCCGGACACCCGGCGAACCGCAGCCACGTGAAGGACGACCGGCTGGACGAGCTGCTGGAGGCGGAGCGACAGGCCGTCACGCGCGCCGCGCGCCGGCATGTCGTCGCGGACATCCAGCGGCGCGCGGCCGAGGGCGTGTACTACCTCTACACGCCGAGCCCGCGGAGCCTGGCCGCGTGGGCCCCGTGGGTCCGCGACTACGCGCCCCGCAGCTCGCTCGATCGCGGCGCGCAGCTCGAGGCGGTGTGGCTCGACCGTTGATCCCGTCTAGCGGCGGAGCGCGAGGGCGCCCGGCCCCAGGAAGACCAGCGCGAGGGTCACGGCGAGGACCAGCAGCACGTACTCGTAGCCGCCGCCCTTGTCCATGAAGAACCCCTGCTTGAGGTGCACCAGGAAGAAGGCCCCGGCCATGATGGGCAGGTTCACGAGGGCGGCCCAGCGCGTCCAGACGCCGAGGAGGATGAGGAGGCCCCCGAGCCCGTGGGCGAGGATCACGTACCAGACGCCCACCTCGGGCACGGGCAGGCCGAGCCCGCGCTGGAACTCGATGGTGCCGCGCACCCCGTAGACGAACAGGGCGAGGTAGGCGTGCATGACGAAGATCACCCCGAGGACGACGCGGAGGATCGTGGCGCCGTAGCTCTCGAGCGACCCCGCGGCGCGGCCGGCCGCAGCGCGGCTCACGGCTTGCGGAACCGGATCTCCGCCATGAACGACTCGGCGGTGGAGTGCGTGTCGTTCGAGTCGACGGCCACCGAGACGGCGCCCACCGGCTCTGCCGGCTCCTCGCCGTAGATGCGCTTGTAGTCCTCGAGCACGTTGCGCGTCTCCGTGATCCACTTGCCGAGCTCCGCGGGACCGGAGCGTACGATCACGTAGGTGACGGTGCCCGACTTCTCGCTCTTGGCGATGAGGCCGGCGGGCGCGGTGGTGTCCCACACGTAGCCGATGATGCGAGAGCGCACGGCGGACGGAAAGCGCGGGAAGGCCACGTAGATCTGGGCGCCCTGGTCGTCCGACTCCTTGCGCCGCGAGTCGCCGCCCTTGGGAAGCGCGACGGCCTTCCACCGCCACTCGAGAACCGGGTACTCCTTGAGGTCGACCTTCAGCTCCTTGGAGATGGTGGAGCCCTCGTCGGCGCTCTTCATGTGGAGCACCTTGCCGGGCCCCTCGGCGACGATGCGGAAGTCGTACTTGGGGCTGCCCCAGTTCTGGGGCTTCCAGCCGTCGGGGACGCCGGTCTTGCCGGCGGACTGCTTGGACCAGTCCTCGACGAGGAACGCTCCGGGCTGGGTGTGGCCGGGAAGAGCTACGAGGAGCGCCGCGCCCGCCAGGCCAATCGCGGCGGTGAGGCCCGGCCAGATCCGGCCGATCGGGCTCGGCCGCCATCTCTTCGTCCCTGCCACGCGGAGCCTCCTTGGTACGCCGCCGCCCGGGCCGCGACGCCATGGGAGTATAGCGCAGGCCCTGTGCTACCGTAACGTGCCATGCCCGATCTGCGCCTGGACAAATGGCTCTGGGCGGCGCGCTTTTTCAAGAGCCGGAGCCTCGCCGCGGCGGCGTGCGAAGGCGGCAAGGTGGACCTGAACGGACACGCGGCCAAGCCCTCGCGCGCCATCCGAACCGGCGACCGCGTCGAGGTGACGCTGCGCGGGGGCAAGCGCATCGCCCGTGTCCGCGAGCTGTCCGATCGCCGCGGCTCCGGAGCGCAGGCCGCCCTCCTCTACGAGGACCTCACCCCACCCCGGCCGCGCGAGGAGCGCCTCGCGCCTCCCGTCCATCGGCCCGCCGGCGCCGGCCGCCCCACCAAGCGCGACCGGCGGCTCCTCGACCGCGTCGCCCGGTGGTGAGCGCGGGCGGGCAGGTGCGCGTCTCGACCCGGGCCGCCGCGCCGCTCTGCGTCCTCGTGGCCGCCGCCGCGATCTTTGCGTTCCTCCCCGCGCTCGACGGCTGGTGGCTCAGCTGGGACGACGAGATCAACTTCGTCGACAACCCGCACTTCCGCGGGCTGGGCGCGCGCCAGCTCGCCTGGATGCTCACCACCACGCAGCTCGCCGTCTACCAGCCGCTCGCGTGGATGACGCTCGGGGCGAACTACGTCTTCGGCGGCCTCGATCCGTGGGGCTACCACCTCGTCAACCTGCTCCTCCACGGCGCCGCCGCCGCGCTCTTCTTCCTGGTGGCGGCGCGGCTGCTGCGCGCGGGCCTCGGGCCGACGGCGGGCGACGAGGCCGTGCTGGCCGGAGCGCTGGCCGCCGGGCTCGTGTTCGCCGTGCACCCCCTGCGCGCGGAGTCGGTGGCGTGGGTGACGGAGCGGCGCGACGTGCTCTGCGGCGCGCTCTACCTGGCCGCGGTGCTCGCCTACCTCCGGGGCGTCGAGGGGGGCGGCGGCCTCCGCGGCACCTGGCGCGCCGTCTCGCTGGGCGCCTTCGCCGCCGCGATCGCGGCCAAGGGCCTGGCGATCACGCTGCCGCTCAGCCTGCTCGTCCTCGACGTCTACCCGCTGCGGCGCGCCGGCGCGCTCGGGTGGGCGCGGCTGGTCCGCGAGAAGCTCCCGTTCGCCGTCCTCGCCGCGCTCGGCGCGGTCGCGGCACTGTGGGCGGTGTCGCGGGACGCGCGATGGACGGGCTACGCGGAGCAGGGGCCGGACGCGCGCGTGGCGATGATCGCCTACAGCCTCTGGTTCTACCCGTCACGGCTCGTGTGGCCCGTGGGCCTCTCGCCGTACTACGAGATGCCGGAGCGGATCGCCCTCACCGAGGGCCGCTTCCTCGGGCCCGTCCTTGCCGTCCTCGCCGTCACCGTGCTCCTCGTGGCGGCGCGCCGCCGCTGGCCCGCGGGGCTCGCGGCGTGGACGCACTCGGCCATCGCGCTGGCCCCGGTGAGCGGCGCGGTGCACGCGGGCGCGCAGCTCGCCCACGACCGCTTCAGCTATCTCTCGGGCCTCGGCTTCGCGCTCGCCGCCGGCGGCGCGGTGGCGTGGCTGGTCGTCCGCTGGCGGCGTCGCGCGGTGAGCGGGACGGTGGCCGGCGCGGCCGCGGCGGTCGGGGCCCTCGGCGTGCTCGCGCTGGCCGCGGGCGCGTGGGAGCAGAGCAAGGTGTGGCGGAACTCCGAGAGCCTGTGGTGGACGGCGGCGGCGACGGACCCGGCGTGCGCGCTCTGCCGCGTGAACCTCGGCAACGTGCTCTACGGGCAGCGGCGCTTCCGGGAAGCCGAGGCCGCGTACCGCGCCGCGGTCGCGCTGCGGCCGCGACGGCCCGAGCCGCACAACAACCTGGGCATCGCGCTCGCCGCCCAGGGCCGCTACGCCGAGGCCGAGCCCGCGTTCCGCGAGGCCCTCCGGCTGTCGCCCGACATGGCGGGTGCGCTCGCCAACCTGGGCACGCTCTACGCGGACCAGCAGCGCTGGAACGAGGCCGCGCCGCTCCTGCGGCGGGCCATCGAGCTGGGCCCGGACACGCGAGAGCTCCGCGCCACGATGGTGCGCGTCGACCGCGAGGCGCCGGCGCGCGTCGAGCGCGAGGAGTCGGCGTCCCGATGAACCGCTGGCTCGAGCTCTGGCTGCCGCGCCTCGTCCCCGTCGCCGCCGTGGTGGTGTGCTTCTACGCGTTCCTCCCCGCGCTCTCCGCCGGCTTCGTGAACTGGGACGACGAGGTGGGCTTCCTCGAGAACCCCCACTACCGCGGGCTCGGCCCGAGCCATCTCTGGTGGATGCTCACCACGACGCGGCTCGGGCACTGGAGCCCGGTGGCCTGGATCACGTGGGGCATGGACTACGTGCTCTGGGGTCTGGCGCCTCCCGGCTACCACTTCACGAGCCTGCTGCTCCACGCGGTGGCGGCGGGGCTGTTCGTGCTCCTCGCGCGCCAGCTCATCGCCGCCGCGCTCGAAGGCATGGCGCCCACCGCGGCCGTCGCCGGCGGCGCGCTCCTCGCCGCGCTCGTCTGGGGCGTGCACCCGCTGCGCACGGAGTCGGTGGCGTGGGTGAGCGGGCGGCGCGACGTGCTCTGCGGGCTCCTGTCGATCGCCGCGGTGCTCGCCTATCTCCGGGGCGTCCGGGCGGGCGGGGCGGGCGGGCCAATCGACCGCCGGTGGTGGGCGATCTCGGTGCTGCTCTACGCGGGGGCGCTCGGGTCGAAGGCGATCGCGATCACGCTGCCGCTGTCGCTCCTGGTGCTGGACGCCTACCCGCTGCGCCGCCTCGGCCTCGACCGGCGCGCGCGAATCCTGGAGAAGGTCCCGTACGCCGTGCTCGCCGCGGGCGCCGCCGTGATGGCGGTGGTGGCGCGGCAGGACCCCGGCAACATCACGAGCTACGGCGACTACGGGATGGGGGCGCGGATCGCGCTGGCCGGCTACACGTTCTGGTTCTACCCCGCGCGCTTCGTCTGGCCGGCGCAGCTCTCGCCGATGTACGAGCTGCCCGTGCACGTCGGGCTCACGCAGCTCCGGTTCATCCTCCCGCTGCTCGCCGTGGTCGCGATCACCGTCGTGCTCGTGCGCCTCCGGCGCCGCTGGCCGGCCGGGCTGGCCGCCTGGGCGCACTCGGCCATCGTGCTTCTGCCCGTGAGCGGGTTCGTGCACTCGGGCCTCCAGCTCGCGTACGACCGCAACAGCTATCTCTCGGGAATGGGCTTCGCCATCCTCGTCGGCGCCGGCCTGACGTGGGCGTTCGCCGACGAGCAGGCGCCGGCCCGTCGCCGCCTCCTCGCCACCGCGGCGGCCGTCCTGATCGCGGCCACGCTGGGCGCCGCTGTCGTGGATCCAGGCCGGCGTGTGGAGCACCTCGGAGACGCTCTGGCGGCGGGCGACCCAGCTCGATCCGGCCTGCTCGATCTGCGCGAGCAACTTCGGGCGCGCGCTCGCCCGGCCGGGGCGCTTCGCGGAGGCGGAGTCCTACGTTCGCCGCGCCATCGCGCTCCGGCCCGAGCGGGCTGGCCCCCACGAGAACATGGCGGTGATCGCCACCATGCAGGGCCGCCACGCCGAGGCCGAGGAGGAGTTCCGGAAGGTGGTCGCGATCCGGCCGAACCACGGCGGCTCGCGCAACAACCTGGCGGTGGCGATGGCCAACCAGAGGCGCTACAAGGAGGCGGAGAAGGAGCTGCACGAGGCGGCACGCCTGGCTCCCACGCTGGTCGATGTTCCGGCCAACCTCGGCGGGATCTACGTGCGCCAGGGCCGCCACGCCGAGGCGATCCCGCTCCTGCGGCGCGTGATCGAGACGGATCCCGGCCGCGCGGCCGCGCGCGCGAGCCTGATCTGGGCGCTCACTGGCCAGGCGGCCGCGCTCGAAGCCAGCGGCAACTCGGCCGAGGCGGCCAAGCTCACCCAGGAGGCCGTCGCGCTCAGCTCCCGATGACGGCGCTCGCCCGGGCAGTGCCGCTCCTGGTGGCGCTGGCCGCGGGCGCCGCATTCCTCCCCGCGCTGGACGCCGGCTTCGTCGACTGGGACGACGACCGCAACTTCCTGCAGAATCCCGGCTACCGCGGGCTCGGTGCGGCCCAGCTCCGCTGGATGTTCACGAGCACGTGGATGGGGCACTACATCCCGCTCACGTGGGCGAGCCTCGGGCTCAACTACGCGCTGGGCGGCATGAGCCCGTGGGGCTACCACCTCGGCAATCTCGTCCTTCACGCGACCAACGCCGCGCTCCTCTTCGCCGTCGCCCGGCGTCTGATCGCCGCCGCGTTCGCGCCGGCGGCCGGGGCGTCGGGGACTGCGGCGCTCGGGGCTGCGGCGTTCACGCCCGGGGCGGATGCCCGGCGCGCCGCGCGTGCGCTGACCGTGGGCGCCGCGGTGGCGGCGCTCTCGTGGGCGCTCCACCCGCTGCGCGCGGAGTCGGTGGCGTGGGCCACCGAGCGGCGGGACGTCCTCTGCGGGCTCTTCTACCTCGCCGCCGTGCTCGCCTACCTGCGCGCCGTCTCATCCGGAGCGCGCCGGCGCCGCTGGCTCGGCGCCTCGGTCGCGGCGCTCGCCTGCGCGCTCGCGTCGAAGGCGATGGCGATGACGCTGCCGCTCACCCTGCTCGTGATCGACGTCTACCCGCTCCGCCGGCGCGACCGCGGCTGGCTCGCCCTCGTGAGAGAGAAGCTCCCGCACTTCGTCCTCGCCGCGCTGGCCGCCCTGGTCGCCACCTGGGCGGTGACGCGCGGCGCCGCGTGGACCAGCTACGAGACGTACGGGCTCCCGGCGCGCCTCGCGCTCACCGCGTACAGCTTCTGGTTCCACGCGACCAAGCTCGTCTGGCCCGAGGGGCTCTCGCCCCTCTACGAGATGCCCGCGCGCATCGATCTCCTCGACCCGCGCTTCCTCGGCCCGTGCGCCGGCGTCCTCGCGCTCACCGCCGTCCTCCTCGCCCTGCGCCGCCGCGTCCCCGCGCGGCCTCGCCGCGTGGACGCACGCCCTCGTGGTGCTCGCCCCCGTGAGCGGCATCGCCCACGCCGGCTACCAGCTCGCGCACGACCGCTACGGCTACCTGGCGAGCCTGGGCGCGGCCACGATCGCGGGGGGCGCCGTCACGTGGCTCCTCCGCGCCCGCCACGCCGCCCGCGTCTCCCGCTGGGTGACCGCCGCCACCCTCGCCGGCGTCGCGCTGGCCCTCGCCGGCCTCGGCGCGGCGGCCTGGGAGCAGACCAGGATCTGGCACGACTCCGAAACCCTCTGGCGCGCCGCCGTGGCCGCCGATCCCGCGTGCTCCCTCTGCCGCCACAAGCTCGGCAACGTCCTCCTCGCCGCCGGCCGCCACGCCGAAGCCGAGGCCGAGCTCGGCACGGCCGCGGCGCTTCGCCCCGATCGCGCGGGTCCGCTCGTAAGCCTGGGCGCCCTCCTCACGGAGCAGGGCCGCCATCGCCGAGGCCGAGGCGGCCCTCCGCGAGGCGATACGCCGCGGCCCCAATACCGCCGCCGCGTACGCGAACCTCGGCGCCCTGAAAGCCCGCGGAGGCGACACACGCCGAGGCCGTCGCGCTCCTCCGCCAGGCCCGCGTCCTCGCCCCGTGGCTCGACGACGCCCGCGACAACCTCGCCCGCGCCCTAGCCAACCTCGGCGCCGGCCTGGCGAAGCACGGCCGTCTCCCCGAAGCCATCGCCGCCTTCCGCGAGGCCACGCAGCTCCGACCGGACGACGCCGACGCCTGGCGCAACCTCGGCCAGGCGCTGGTGGAGCAGGGGAACGCGGCCGAGGCAGTGCCCATGCTCGAGCGCGCCACCCAGATCAGGCCCCGCGGCCCCGCCGAGCACTTCTGGCTCGCCCGCGCCTACCTCCTCTCCGGCCGCCCCGCCGACGCGCAACCTCACATCACCGTCCTGCGCGAGCTCGACCCCACCGCCGCCAGCGCCCTCGCCGCCTCGCTACCCCGCTGACCCCCGCGTCTCATCCGATCGCGGCCTGCGCGCGAGGGAGGGGCGGCGGGGCGGCACCTGGGGTCGCGGAACCACGCCGCACGCGTCCGCTGCCCCGTTGCGGCTGGGCTCCATCCGGGCGGGCGAGGTCCGTCGCCGGAAGGAGGGGAAGGGCCCCGCGACCCCAGGTGCCGCCCCACCGCCCCTCCGGCAGCCCGCTGTTGGCCACGAACGAGGCCGGACCGCCCACGGCGCCTGCCGCACATGCGGCGCAACGTCGGGGTCAGACCCTCGCGCACTCATCCGCGCGCAACTTCGGGGTCAGACCCTCGCGCAACTTATCCGCGCGCAACTTCGGGGGTCAGACCCTCGCGCGGAACGACACGCCCGCATGTTGCGCGAGGGTCTGACCCCGATGTTGCGCGACGTTGCGCGCGGTCGTTCGCGGCAACAGCGGGCGGACGGGAGGCGGTGGGGCGGCACCCGGGGTCGCGGGGCCCTTCCCCTCCTTCTGGCGACGGAGATCGCGCGCCCGGATGGAGCCCCGCCGCAACCGGGCAGCGGACGCGTGCGACGTGGTTCCGCGACCCCGGGTGCCGCCCCGCCGCCATTCCCTCGCGCGCCGGGCGGCGATCGGCACTGAAGCCTGTTGAAGTGCCGCGGGCCGTCTGCTACCGTCACGCGCGGAGCCTTTGCCACCCGGGGTGCAGGGAAGGCGGTGCGAATCCGCCGCGACCCCGTCACTGTGATCGGGGACGAAACCCACGGTCGAGCCACTGGCCCGCGGGACGCGGGCCGGGAAGGCGTGGGGAGTAGGACGATCCGAGAGCCAGGAGACCGACCCGGGCGGCTGCCGTCCACGCAGGGTCTCGAGGGAGGACCCGGACGATCGATCGCCACCAGTCTCACTTCTTGCTGGGCGGAGCGCGGAGCGGCAAGAGCCGCCACGCCGTCGCCCTCGCGCGCGCCGCCGGGCGCCCCACCGCGTTCGTCGCCACCGCGGAAGCCTTCGACGACGGCATGCGCGCGCGCATCGCGCGCCATCGCGCGGAGCGCCCGGCCGAGTGGCTCACCGTGGAGGAGCCGCTCGCGCTGCCCGCCGCGTGCCGCGCGATCCCCGCCGCCATCGACCTGGTCGTGATCGACTGCCTCACCGTCTGGGTCGGCAACCGCATCCTCCGCGCCGGCGCCGACGATGCCATCCTTGCCGGCGCCGAGGAGCTGGCCGGACTGCTCGCCGAGCGCCGTCGCTCCTGGGTGATCGTCTCCAACGAGGTCGGGGAGGGCGTGCACCCACCCACCGCCGACGGCATGCGCTTCCGCGACGTCCTCGGCCTCGTGAACCAGCGGATCGCCGCCGTCGCCGACCGCGTGACGCTCATGGTGGCGGGACTGCCTCTGGTCGTGAAGGACGGCCGCGACGCGGCCGTGGACCCCCGTGCTCCGCGCGCTCGTTGACGCCATCGTCGCGCCCGACCCCGCGGTGGGCCGGGAGGCCCAGGCGCGGCTCGACGCGCTGACCAAGCCGCCCGGGAGCCTCGGCCGCCTGGAGGAGCTGGCCCGCGCCATCGCCGACGATGACGGGCCGCTGCCCGCCCGAGATACGCCAGCCGGTGATCGTCACGCTCGCCGCCGACCACGGCGTGGCCGCCGAGGGCGTGAGCGCGTACCCGCAGGTGGTCACCGCGCAGATGATCGAGAACCTCCTGGCCGGCGGCGCCGCGGTGAACGTGCTCGCGCGCCAGGCGGGCGCCCGCGTCGTGGTCGCCGACCTCGGCGTGGCCAGCCCGGTGGGCGAGCGGCCCGGTCTCGTGCGCCGCGCGATCGCCCCGGGCACCGGCAACATCGCGCGCGGCCCCGCCATGACGCGCGCCCAGGCGGCACAGGCCGTCGACGATCGGCGCGACGCTGGCGGCGGACGAGGTCGCGCGCGGCGCCGACCTCCTCGCCACCGGCGAGATGGGCATCGCGAACACGACCGCGGCCGCCGCGGTGGTCGCCGCGCTCACCGGCGCGCCGCCGGAAGCGGTGACGGGGCGCGGCACGGGCATCGACCAGGACCGCTGGCGTCTCGAAGGTGGACGTGGTCGCGCGCGCGCTCGCCGTGAACCGGCCGGATCCCGCCGATCCCCTCGGCGTGCTCGCGCGCGTGGGCGGCTTCGAGATCGCGGGCCTGGCCGGCGTCGTCCTGGGCGGCGCCGCGCGGCGCGTGCCGGTGGTGCTGGACGGGTTCATCGCCGGCGCGGCGGCCCTCGCCGCCGTGCGCCTCGCGCCCGAGGCGCGGCACTACCTGATCGCCGCGCACCGCTCGGTCGAGCCGGGGCACGCGATCGTGCTCGAGGCCCTCGGGCTCACGCCGTACCTCGACCTCGAGATGCGGCTGGGCGAGGGGACGGGCGCCGCGCTCGCGATCGGCCTGGCCCGCGCCGCCTGCGCCGTCATGGCCGAGATGGCCACGTTCAAGTCCGCGGGCGTGTCGGAGCGCCAGCCGTGACGAGGCGCGCGCTCGCCGTCCTGGTCGGGGCGTGGCTCGCGCTGGCCGCCGGCGCCGCGGGCGCGTTCACCCTGGCGGATCAGACCGGGCGGACGCTCGACGCTCCCCGAGCCGCCGCGCCGCATCGTGTCGCTGGTGCCGAGCGTCACCGAGATCCTGTTCGCGATCGGCGCCCAGGACCGCCTGGTCGCGGTCACCGACTTCTGCGACTTCCCGGCGGAGGCGCGGTGGAAGCCGCGCGTGGGCGGCATGGTCTCGCCGAGCCTCGAGACGATCGCCGCGCTCCGGCCGGACGTGGTGGTGGTGACGCCGGCGGGCAACCGCGAAGAGACGCTGGCCCAGCTCGGGCGGCTGCGCATCCCCGTGTTCGCCGTGAACGCCGAGAGCGTGCGCGAGGTGCTGGACCTGGTCGACCGGCTCGGCCGGCTCGCCGGACGCGTGGCCGAGGCCGACGCGCTCGCCGAGCGCCTCCGCGCGCGCGTGCGCCAGGTGAGCGATCGCGTGGCGCCGCTCGCCCGGCCCCGCGTGCTCTACGTGCTCTGGCCCGAGCCCCTGATCGTGCCCGGGCGCGGCGCGCTGGTCACGGAGCTGATCGAGCTGGCGGGCGGCCGCTCGGTGACCGCCGGCGCCGCGTCCGGCTACCCGCGCTACAGCACGGAGGCCGCGGTGGCCCAGGCGCCGGAGGTCATCGTGCTGGCGCGCCACGGCCAGCCAGAGCATGCCGACGAGCGGCGACGCGTGGCGGCGGTTCACGGCGCTCCCCGCCATCCGCGGCCGCCGGCTCCACACGGTGGACGGCGACGTGTTCCACCGCTACGGGCCGCGCGTGGTCGACGGGCTCGAGCAGCTCGCGCGCATGCTCCACCCCGAGGCCTACCCGAAGGCGGGCGAGCGACGATGACGCTCCGCATGCGGCTCGCCGTCACGCTCGCGCTCTCCGGCGCGCTGCTCGCCGCCGTGGCCGGCGCCGCGCTCCTCGTGGGCGCGGTGCACGTGCCGCCCGCCGCCGTGCTGGCGCTCCTGGCCGGTGGAGCCGGCGACGGGGTGGACCGCGACGTGATCCTGAGCCTCCGCCTGCCCCGCATCGCCGTGGCCGCGCTGGCCGGGGGCGCGCTCGCCGTGGCGGGCGCGGCGCTCCAGGGCCTGACGCGCAACCCGCTGGCCGAGCCGTCCGTGCTCGGCGTGTCCGGCGGCGCGGCCTTCGGCGTGGTGCTGGGCCAGCTCTTCGGCCTCGGCGGGGGCGTGGCCGAGTCGCTCGGCCTGGCCTCGTTCGCCTTCGCGGGCGCGTTCGTGGCGGGGGGCATCGTGTACCTGATCGCCCAGGGCACGGCGGGCATGCCCGTGCACGCGCTGCTGCTGGCCGGCGTGGTCGTCGGCATCTTCTTCGGCTCGGCGATCACGGTGCTGATCTCCGTGGTCGACGTGAATCGCCTCGGCGGCGTCATCCACTGGCTGCTCGGCAACATCGCGCCGGCCTCCGCCGGCTCGCTCGCCGTCTTCGCGGGGCTCGCCGGCCTCGGCGTGGGGCTGACCGTGGCCGACGCGCGGCGGCTCAACCTGCTCGCCCTGGGCGACGAGGCGGCGGCGCTGCTGGGCGTGGACGCGCTCGCGCTCAAGCGCCGGCTCTTCGTGGCCGCGGCGCTCCTCGTGGCCGCGGTGGTCGCCTTCGCGGGGCCGATCGCCTTCGTCGGGCTCATCGTGCCCCACTGCCTGCGCGCCCTCGTGGGGCCGGACCATCGCGTGCTCGTGCCCGCGGCGCTCCTCGGCGGCGCGGTGTTCCTCCTCGCCGCCGACACGCTGGCCCGCACCGTCGTGGCGCCGGCGGAGGTGGCGGTGGGCGTGATCACGTCGCTCTGCGGCGCGCCGTTCTTCGTGTACCTGCTCCGCACGCGGCCGTCCGGGGTGCGGCCGTGAGCGCGCCGCTCGTCGAGCTGGACGGCGTGCGCTTCGCCTATCCCGCGGCGCGCGGCGCCGCCGCGGGCACGACGCGGAGCTTCGAGATCCGCGACGTGTGCCTCGAGGTGGCGCCCGGGGAGATCGTCGGCGTGATCGGCCCCAACGGCTCGGGCAAGACCACGCTGGTGCGCCTCCTCGCGGGACTGCTCACGCCCACCGCGGGCGTGGTCCGCCTCGAGGGCGAGCCGATGACGCGCCTTCCCCGCGGCGCGCGTGGCCACGCGCGTCGCGGTCGTCGCCCAGGACGGCGTCCCGGGATTCCCGTACACGGTGGGCGAGCTGGTCCTGATGGGCCGCTTCCCGCACGGGCCCGGGCGCTTCTTCGAGACCGCGGAGGACGGGGAGGCCGCCGCCCGCGCGATGGCCCTGGCCGGGGTGGAGGCGCTGGCCGGCGAGCCGCTGGACCGGCTCTCCGGCGGCGAGCGCCAGCGCGCGCACCTGGCGCGGGCGCTCGCCCAGCGCCCGCGCGTGCTCGTGCTCGACGAGCCCACCGCGCACCTGGACCTCCGCTACCAGGTGGAGTGCGTGGCGCTCCTCCGCCGGCTCCACGCCGACGAGGGCCTCGCCGTGGTGCTGGTGACGCACGACCTGAGCCTGGCCGGCGAGGTGTGCGAGCGCCTCCTGCTCCTGGACGCGGGGCGGCCGGTGCGGCTCGGCCCGCCCGCCGCCGTGCTGGAGCGCTCGGTGCTCGAGTCGGTGTACCGCTGCGACGTCGAGGTGTCCGTCCATCCCGCGAGCGGCCGGCCGCGCGTGGCCGTGGTGTGGCCCTGGGGTCCGCCCGGTGACCGGCCCGCGCGCGAAGGGAGGTGAGACCCGCTCCGCATCGCGCATCACTCGTCCCGTGATGAAGGGAAGCCGGTGAGGGCGGATGCGACAGCCGCCCGAGTCCGGCACGGTCCCGCCACTGTGAGTGGGGAGCGCCGCCCGATCCTCGATCCGTCCTGGACCGAGGGGCCACTGGCCGCAAGGCCGGGAAGGCCGGGCGTGACGGCGACGATCCACGAGTCAGGAGACCTGTCACGGGATGCCCGCGACATCACCCTTTCGAGGCAAAAGGAGTGGTTGCATGCGAGCACTCGCTGTCATCGCCGCCGCCGTCTTCCTGGCCCCGGCCGCCGCGGTCGCCCAGGACGCGCGCCCGGCCGAGCCGAGCACCGTGACACAGACCATCACACCCGCCGCGCCGGCCGCGGCCGCGCCCGCGCCGGCCACGGGCGCCCCGGCCACGGACGACGTCAAGCGCACGGACCCCGTCGTGGTGAGCGCGACCCGCGTGGACACGCCGGTCAGCGAGCTCGGCGCCTCGGTGAGCGTCGTCACCGAGGAGGACTTCCGCGTCTACCACTACCCGACGGTGGACGAGGCGCTCCGCGGCGTGCCCGGCGTGGACATCCGCCGCTCGGGCGGCTTCGGCAAGACCTCGTCGATCTCGATCCGCGGGGCCAACTCGAACCAGGTCCAGGTCCTGGTCGACGGCGTGCGCGTGAAGAGCCCCACGCTGGGCCAGGTGGACCTGTCCGACATCTCGCCCGACCTCATCGAGCGGATCGAGGTGATCCGCGGCCCGCAGTCGACCATCTACGGCGCCGACGCCATGGGCGGCGTCGTGAACATCATCACCAAGCGCGGGCGTGGCGCGCCGTTCTCCGCCACTGTCGAGCAGGAGATCGGCAACCGCGACACGTTCCGCACGCGCGCCTCGGCGAGCGGGCAATGGAAGATCCTCGACTACGCGGTCTCCGGCTCGCACCTCGAGTCCAACGGCCAGTTCCAGAACGACGGCACGGACTGGAACGCGCTCAACCTGAACGTGGGCGTGTCGCTGCCCGGCAACACCCGCGTCGGGTTCGTGGCGCGCTGGAACCGGAACGACACCGACCTGCCCGTGAAGTTCGTGTGCTGCGGCCCGCTGCCCATCGAGCCGCTGATCGACAAGAACGCCCAGCAGCAGAGCGAGACCCTGGTCCTGAGCCTGGAGGCGCGCACGAAGCCGGTGGACTGGTGGGAGAGCCGGCTGCGCCTGTCCCGCTACGAGAACAACGTGGGCTTCCAGGACGACGTGGACTTCGGCTACGACTTCGACTTCCTGTCGTTCTCGCAGATCAAGGTGGAGCGTCGCGAGGCGGAGTGGGTCAACTCCTTCCACATCGGCCGGTGGAGCACGAGCACCTTCGGCCTCGAGTACCGCGAGGAGGAGGGGCACAACCGGTCGAACTTCTCGAGCTTCCGCGCCGAGACCGACACCAAGGCCTTCTTCTTCGAGCAGCAGCTCCGCTTCTTCGAGCGGCTCTTCGTCACCGGCGGCGTGCGCGTGGAGGACCACAGCGCGTTCGGCACGGAGGTGACGGGGCGCGGCGGCGTCTCGTACCTGATCAAGGCGTGGGGGACGCGGATCCACGGGAGCGCGGGCAACGGCTTCCGGGCCCCGACCATCAACGACCTCTTCTTCCCCGACTTCTCGAACCCCGACCTCGAGCCCGAGCGGAGCCTGTCCTGGGACGCGGGCGTGGAGCAGCGGTTCTGGAACGACCGCATCCGCCTCGGGCTGGTGTACTTCTACAACAAGTTCACGAACCTCATCCAGTTCGTGCCGACCGAGACGTTCCCGTTCACCGCCGCCGTCAACGTGGCGCGCGCGCGCACCGAGGGCATCGAGTTCATCGCCGACGTCGACATCCTCCCGAACCTGGTCGCCTCGGTGAACTACACGTACGTCGACTCCGAGAACCTCGCCGAGGACCGGTGGTTGCGCCGGCAGCCGCAGCACCGGTGGAACGTGCGGCTCACGTGGGAGCCCATCCCGCGCCTGAACCTGTGGGCGGCCGTGCACACGGCCTCGCGCCAGTTCGAGAGCGAGGAGGTCGGCTACAACCGCGGCCACACCCGCGTGGACATGGGCGGGACCTACCGCGTGGTCGACCGGTACGGCGTGCTGCAGGCGCTCGAGCTGACGGCGCTGGTGCAGAACCTCCTCGACGAGGGCTACGCCGAGGTGCGAGGCTTCCCCGCGCTGGGGATCACCGCCCTGGTCGGGCTCCGGGCGCGCTTCTGAGCCGGCCATGCTCCTGATCCGGCGCTGCTGAGCCGGGCGCGATGATCGACGGCCTCCGCGTGGAGATCGGCCCTCGGGCGCTGGTGGTGACGAGCGAGTCGCCGCTGCGAGGCGCTGTCGTCGGCCGTCTTCCGCGGAGGCCTCGTCACCGCCCGCTCGATCGTGAACGTGCACGTGAACGGCGACGACTGCGTGGACCCCGAGGCGGCGCTCGCCGCCTACCTCCGCGACGCGCGCCTGCCCGCGCCGTGCGTGGGCCTCCTCACGGGGGCGCGCACCGAGCGCGCCACGGTGGGCGAGGCGGCGGCCCATGGCTATCACGCGCTGGCCGCGGTGACGGTGGGGCTCGGCAACCGCATCGCCGCGGGGGCGAGCCCGGTCGCCCGCTGGTCTCCCTCGACGATCAACACCATCGTGGTCGTGGACGCGGCGCCCGAGCCCGCCGCCCTCGTCAACGCCGTCATCACGGTCACCGAGGTCAAGGCGCTCGCGCTGCGCGCCGCGGGCCTCGCCACCGCGGACGGCCCCGCGTCGGGCACCTCCACGGACGCGGTGGTGATCGCGGCCACCGGACGCGGGCGCCCCGGGCGCTTCGGCGGGCCGGTGAGCGAGCTCGGGTGGGTGATCGCGCAGGCCGCGCGCCAGGCGCTGACCGCCGGCATCGGCGCGTGGGTGGAGGAGCGCCGGTGACGGGCACGGTGCGCGCCGCCATCGCGGTGCTGGCGTCCACCGGCGCGCACCTGGCACTGGCCGGCAGCCTGGTCGCGCTGTCACGCGCCGGCGGCCTGCCCTCGATCTTCGTGGACCTCTCGGAGCCCGCGCACGAGGCGCCCGCGCCGAGCGCGCCGGCGCGCGTCGCGCCACCCGTCGCGGCGCGACGTGCCGCGTGCCGCGCGCGCCCCCGCTCCGCCGGCGGCCGCGCCTGCACCCGCCGTCGCGCCGGCGGCTCCGGCTGCGTCTCCGCCCGTGCCCGCGGAGCCGAGGCGCGAGCCCGCCCCCACGGCGATCGAGGCGCCCGCCGCCGCGCCGAGCGCTCCGGCGCCGGCGGTGGCGCTCCCCGTGGTCCCCGGTCCCGCGCAGGAGTCCGCCGGCGCCCTCACGGGCGCCTCCGCGACGGCCGGCCCGCCCGCGGGGACCGGCTCCGGCACGCGCGGGGGAGGAGAGCCGTCGACGGCGAGCGGTCCGGCCACGGCGGTCGCCCGGCCCGGCGAGTCGCGCGCCGGCGCGCCGCCCGAGTACGCGGGCTACCTCGCGCGCTTCCATCAGCGCGTGCAGTCCACGCTCACGTACCCGATGGCCGCGCGGCGGCGCGGCCTCGCGGGCGTCGTCGAGCTCGAGGTCTCGATCGACGCGCAGGGCCGCGTCCGCGACGTGCGCGTGTCGGCGTCCTCCTCGCACGCGATCCTCGACGAGGCGGCGGCGGACGCCGTGCGCCGGCTGCCGCCGATGCCGTTTCCGCCGAGCCTCCCCCCGCGCGCGCTGACCGTCCGCCTGCCGCTCGTCTTCGTGCTCCAGTGACTCGGCGAACGCCGGGCGCTCGCCCCATGGTGAGTCGTTGGCGCGAGGTGCGGGCGGGCGAAGCCCGGGCGCCCGCACCATGGTGACCGCGCTGCTGCTCGCCGTGGCGCTCGACCTGCGCGCTCGGCGAGCCGCCGAACGCCGTCCATCCCGTGGCCTGGATCGGCCGCCTCATCGCGCTCGGCCGGCGTCTCGCGGGAACGGGGCCGCCGACCGCGCTGCTCGCGGCGGGCGCCGCTCGTGGTCGCGGTCACGGCGGCCACCGCGGCGCTGGGCGCGGCGGCGGTGACGCACCTGACCGCGTCGTGGGGATGGGCGGGCGTGATCGTGGAGGCGGCGCTCCTCAAGTGCGCCTTCTCGCTCCGCGCCCTGCGCGCCGCCGCCGAGGAGGTGAGGGGAGCGCTCGCCGCGGACGACCTCGACGGCGCGCGCCACGCGCTCGGCCGCCACCTCGTGAGCCGGCCCACCGGCGGGCTCGACGCCGCCGGCGTCGCGTCGGGCGCGGTGGAGTCGGTGGCGGAGAACCTGACCGACAGCTGGATGGCGCCGCTCCTGCTCTACCTGGTGGCCGGCCTGCCCGGCGCGTGGGCGTACCGCGCGGTGAACACCGCCGACGCCATGATCGGCTATCGCGACGGCGTCCTCCTGCACCTCGGAAAGACCGCGGCCCGCGCGGACGACGTGCTGAACTGGCTGCCCGCCCGCGCCGCCGCCCTCTCGATCGTGGCCGCGGCGTGGCTCGCCGGCGAGTCGCCCTCGGGCGCGTGGCGCGCGATGCGCCGGGACGGGCCGAGCACGGCGAGCCCGAACGCGGGCCGCACGATGGCGGCGATGGCGGGCGCCCTCGGGGTCGTCCTCGCGAAGCCCGGCCACTACCGGCTCGGGGACGGCCGAGAGCCCGACGCGGAGGCGATCCGGCGCGCCGTGCGCGTGGCCGCGATCGCGGCCGCGCTCGGCCTCGGCGCGGCCCTCGCCGCGCTCGCCGCCTCGTCGTAGCCGCGCCGCGCGCCGAGGTTTTTGCTTCGCCGCCTTCAGCCCGCGGCGTATGATGTTTCGACGCCGCCATCGTGCGGCGATTTTTGTCTCAGGAAGGGCCGGGCCCGTCGAGCAGTGAACGTCACCGATCTCCTGTCAGGCGCCGTGCGCCAGGCGCTGGACGCCGCCGGCCTCCCCGTGCCGGACGAGGTCGCGTGGGAGATCCCGCGCGAGGCCCACCACGGCGACTACGCGACGAACGTGGCGATGACGCTGGCGCGCACGGCGCGGCGGCCGCCGCGCCAGGTCGCGGAGGCCATCGTCGCCCGCTTCCCCTCCACGGGCGTCGTCGAGCGGCTGGAGGTGGCGGGGCCCGGGTTCCTCAACGTGTTCCTCGCCGCCGCGTGGTGCGCGACCGCGCTCCGCGACGTGCTGCGCGCGGGCGACGCATACGGCCGCCGGCCGGCCGACGCCCGGCGCTACCGGATCGAGTTCGTCTCCGCCAACCCGACCGGCCCGCTCGTGATCGTCAACGCACGGGCCGCCGCCGTCGGCGACGCGCTCGCGCGCATCCTGCGCTCACAGGGCGGCGACGTTGTGAGCGAGTACTACGTCAACGACGCGGGCAACCAGTTCCTGGCCCTCGCCGCGTCGATGGAAACCCGGGTCCGACAGGCCCTCGGGCAGGACGCGGCGCTGCCCGACAACGGCTACCCCGGCGAGTACCTGGTGGACCTCGCGCGCGAGTGGCTCGCCACGGACCGCGCCGCCGCCGAGGCCGCGCTGGCCCTGCCCGAGGAGGAGCGCCGCCGGCGCTTCGGCTGGTATGCCGTGCACGCCCTGGTGGCGGGGCAGCGGAAGGTCCTCGAGGACTACGGCACGGTGTTCCACCAGTGGTCGCACGAGGAGGCCGACGTGCGGGCCAAGGGCCTGCCCGAGCGCGCGACGGCCGAGCTGACTCGCCGCGGCCACACCTACGAGGACGCCGGCGCGCTCTGGTTCCGCTCGACGGCGTTCGGCGACGACAAGGACCGCGTGCTCCGGAAGTCCGACGGCGAGCTGACCTACTTCGGCGTGGACGTGGGCTTCCACCACCTGTCGAAGTTCGACGGCGCCGACGTCGTGATCAACATCCTGGGCCCCGACCACCACGGCTACATCGGGCGGATGAAGGCCGCGATGCGGGCGCTCGGGCACCCGGACGAAGCGTTCGACGTGCTCATCGTCCAGCTCGTCACGCTTCTCCGCGACGGCCAGCCCGTGCGCATGTCCAAGCGGCGGGGCGAGTTCGTCCTGATGGACGAGCTGCTGGAAGAGGTCGGGCGCGACGCGGCCCGCTTCACGTTCCTCACGCGGCGCCACGACAGCCCGCTCGAGTTCGACCTGGCGCTGGCCACGCGCCAGTCCTCCGACAACCCGGTCTACTACGTGCAGTACGCGCACGCGCGCGTGTCGAGCCTCCTGCGAAACGCGGCCGAGCAGGGCCTGGCCGCGCCGTCCGCTGGGACGACGTCCCGTTCGAGCGCCTCGATCTGCCCGAGGAGCAAGGGCTCATCAAGCGCCTGCTCCAGTACCCCGGCCTCGTGGCGGGCGCGGCGCGCGCTCGCGAGCCCCATCGGGTGGCCTATTCCCTCACCGAGCTGGCGGGGGCGTTCCACCCCTACTACAAGGCGCACCGGGTGATCGGAACGGACCGGGACCTCTCGCTCGCCCGGCTCGGGCTCTGCGTGGGGGTGGCGCAGGTGGTGCGGAGCGGCCTCGGCCTCCTCGGCGTCTCGGCCCCGGAGAGCATGTGAGCCCGGACACCGGATGGAGGGCGTCATGAGCGGGCGCACGCGCGGGCGGTCGGAAGGGATGTCCGGGATGCTCCGGATCACGCTCGTGGCCGGCGGCGCCGCCGTCGTGTGCCTCGTCTTCACGCTGGGCGTGGTGACGGGACGGCACTGGGTGCGGCCGTCGCCGGATGCCGTGGCCGACCCCTCCCGGAAGGCGGCCCCGGCGAAGCGGAGCGCCCTCGTGGAGGGGGACGTGGAGCGGCCGCGCGCGAGCGGGGAGAAGCTCACGTTCTACCAGACGCTCACCGCGCCGCTCGGCCCGGGGGCCTCGTCCACGAAGCCGCTGGTGGCCGGCCGCGCGTCGGCCGAGTCGAGCGCTCCCGCGGCCCGGCCACCGGTCCAGGAGGCCGCCGCCTCGCGCGACTCGGGCGCGGCGCGGGAGGCCAGCGCCTCCCGCCCGACCGCGCCGGCCGCCGCGGCGGAGGCGGCTCAGCCGGCGCCGGCCCGGAGCGGAAGCGGCGGCTTCAACGTGCAGGTGGGCGCCTTCAAGAACCGCCAGCAGGCGGACGCCGTCCATCGCGACCTGCGCACGGCGGGCTTCGAGGCCTTCGTGACCACGCTGGGGACGGCCGACGGCGAGACGCGCTTCCGCGTGCGGGTGGGGCCGTTCCCGAGCCGGGCCGAGGCCGAGCGGACGGCCCAGCGGATGCGGGCGGCGCGCTCGCTGCCCACCTACGTCGCCGCCGACTAGTGAGCCCCGCGCGTCAGATGAATGTCGAGCGGTGGGACTGTAGAGGCCCGTCGCCGTTACCCGCAATCTGCGAGGGGCATTAACGCGCCATGACCGAGCCCGCCACGGGCGTGGCCGTCGCCGACCAGCGCGTCTGCCGCGTGCTCATCTCGCGGGAGGAGATCGCCGCGCGCGTCCGCGAGCTGGCCCGGGCCATCGGTCGCGACTACCAGGACCGGAACCCGCTCCTCGTCGGCGTCCTGAAGGGCGCGGCCGTCTTCCTCGCCGACCTCGTGCGCGCCATCCCCGGGCCGGTCGGCTTCGACTTCATGGGCCTCGCCTCCTACGGCGCGGGCGCCCGCTCGTCGGGCGCGGTCCGCGTCACCGCCGACCTGTCGGTGTCGATCGAGGGCAGGGACGTCGTGATCGTCGAGGACATCATCGACACCGGCCGGACCGTGGACTACCTGCGGCGGAACCTCGCCACCCGCCATCCCCGGAGCGTCGCGCTCTGCTGCCTCCTGGACAAGGTGCGCCGCCGCGAGGTGCCGGTCACCGTGGACTACGTCGGGTTCGTCATCCCGGACGAGTTCGTCGTGGGCTACGGGCTCGACCTGGCCGGACAGTTCCGCGGCCTGCCCGACATCGTCGTCCTCGACGCGTCGTGACGGCCGGGCGCCGCCGGGCGCCCGAGGGCCGTATGGTATACTCGCGCAGTAATGAATCCCTTCTACAAGAACCTCGCCTTGTGGATGGTGATCGGCCTGATCGTCATCCTCCTCTTCAACCTCTTCCAGGCAAAAGAGTCGCCCCGCGACGAGATCGTCTTCTCCGACTTCCTGAAGAAGGTCGAGTCCGGCGAGGTCCGCGAGGTCACCCTGCGCGGCAACTCGGTGAGCGGCAAGATGGCGAGCGGCGAGTCGTTCCGCACCTTCACCGCCGAGTACCCCGACCTCGTGAAGGTCCTCAAGGACCGGGGCGTGCGCATCACGGTGAAGCCGGTCGACGGCAACCCGTCCTACTTCGCGATCTTCCTCCAGTGGATCCCCACGCTGCTCTTCATCGGCGTGTGGATCTTCTTCATGCGCCAGATGCAGGGCGGCGGCGCCAAGGCGCTGTCCTTCGGCAAGGCCCGCGCGCGGCTCATCTCCGAGAAGCAGAACAAGGTCACCTTCCAGGACGTCGCGGGCGTGGACGAGGCGAAGGAAGAGCTGCGGGAGATCATCGAGTTCCTCAAGGACCCGCCCAAGTTCCAGAAGCTCGGCGGCAAGATCCCGAAGGGCGTCCTCCTCGTGGGCCCTCCCGGCACGGGCAAGACCCTCCTCGCCAAGGCCATCGCCGGCGAGGCCAACGTGCCGTTCTTCTCGATCTCCGGCTCGGACTTCGTCGAGATGTTCGTGGGCGTGGGCGCCTCGCGCGTGCGCGACCTCTTCGAGCAGGGCAAGAAGCACGCGCCCTGCATCATCTTCATGGACGAGATCGACGCGGTGGGCCGCCATCGCGGGGCGGGCCTGGGCGGCGGCCACGACGAGCGCGAGCAGACGCTGAACCAGCTCCTGGTGGAGATGGACGGCTTCGAGACCAACGAGGGCGTCATCCTCATCGCCGCCACCAACCGGCCCGACGTGCTCGACCCCGCGCTGCTGCGGCCGGGCCGCTTCGACCGCCAGGTGGTGGTGGCGCGGCCGGACGTGAAGGGCCGGGAGGAGATCCTCAAGGTCCACTCCCGGCGCATCCCGCTCACTCCCAACGTGGACCTCAAGGTGCTCGCCCGCGGCACGCCCGGGTTCTCCGGCGCGGACCTCGCCAACCTGGTGAACGAGGCCGCGCTCCTCGCCGCGCGCCAGGACAAGAAGTCGGTCGAGATGATCGACTTCGAGAACGCCAAGGACAAGGTGCTGATGGGCGTGGAGCGCCGCTCCATGATCATCTCCGAGGAGGAGAAGAAGACCATCGCCTACCACGAGGCCGGCCACGCCCTCGTGGCGGACCTCCTTCCCGGCGCCGATCCGCTCCACAAGGTGACGATCATCCCGCGGGGCCGCGCGCTCGGCCTCACCCAGCAGCTCCCCACCGACGACAAGTACAACTACTCGCGCGACTACCTCGTCAACCGCATCACGATCCTCCTGGGCGGGCGCACCGCCGAGGAGATCGTGTTCCAGCAGCAGACCACCGGCGCGGGCGACGACCTCGAGAAGGCCACCGACATGGCGCGCAAGATGGTGTGCGAGTGGGGCATGTCCGACCGCATGGGCCCGCTCACCTTCGGCAAGAGCGAGGAGCACATCTTCCTCGGGCGTGAGATGCAGCGGCCGAAGGACTACAGCGAGGACACCGCGATCCTGATCGACAACGAGATCAAGCGGATCGTCACCGAGTGCGCGACACGGGCGCGGGACATGATCGAGACCAACCTCGAGAAGCTCCACGCCCTCGCCTCGGCCCTGCTCGAGCGCGAATCGCTCGACGGAGAGGAAATCGCGCGCATCCTGCGCGCCCGTCCGTTCCAGCAAGCCGGCGCGCCCGCCTGAGCGCGTCCGTCATACGGGAGGGAGCCCCCGCGCCGGCTCCAGGTTGGCCCGTCCTACCTGCTTCCGCGTCGACGATGATAGGGTCGGACCATGGTGATCGCGCCGTGATCCACGGGACCTTGGGCGGCGTTCCCGTCGGAGACGACCGCGCCGTCGTCGTGATGGGGGCCATCAACGTGAGCCCGGGGTCCTTCTATGCCGGGTCGGTGGCCGGCAGCGACGAGGCCCTCCTGCGCACCGGCGAGGCCATGGCGAGCGCGGGGGCCTCGCTCTTCGACGTGGGCGCGCTCTCCACCGCCCCCTACCTGTCCACCGCCGTCTCGGCCGAGGAGGAGGCGGAGCGGCTCGGGACGGCCATCTCGCTCCTGACCAAGACCCTCGACGTCCCGGTCTCGGCCGACACCAGCCGCGTCCTGCCTGCCCGGGCGGCGCTGGACGCCGGGGCCCGGGTCATCAACGACGTGACCGGGCTCACCGGCGATCCGGGGCTGGGGCCCCTGGTGGCGGCGGCGGGCGTGGGCCTCGTCCTGATGGCCGGGGAGCACGGGTTGCCGAGTCCGGGGAGCCCCCTCCCGGTCGTCCTCTCCATGCTCGAGGAAAGTCTCAGCCTCGCACAGGAAGCCGGTGTCGACATGGACGGGGTCGTGGTCGATCCCGGCATCGGGTTCTTCCGCCGGGCTGCCATCCCGTGGCACGAGTGGGACTGCCAGGTGCTGGCCGGGCTCTCCGCGCTCCGGCGGCTCGGGCGGCCGGTCCTGGTAGGGGTGTCGAGGAAGTCGTTCATCGGGGCCATCGCCGGCGAGGCCGACCCCGCGCGCCGCCTCCCCGGCTCGCTGGCCGCCACCGCCGCGGCCGTGCTGGGCGGCGCCCACGTGATCCGCACCCACGACGTGGCCGAGACGCTCCAGGCCGTGCGGGTGGCCGAGGCGGTACGCCGCGCCCAGGAAGACCGCCCGTGAACGCTGGGCTCGCCGCGCTGCAGGGGGAAGGTCTGGGACGCCCTCGACCTCCTGCTGCTGGTCGTCGTGCTGTACCAGATCTTCGTCGTCTTCAAGGGCACCCGCACCGTGCAGATGGCCGCGGGCGTCATCGGCCTCGTGGCCGCCACCTACGCGGCGCGCCGGCTCGAGTTGTTCATGAGCGGGTACGTGCTGGACAGCTTCTGGTCGTTCTGGGTGCTCGCCCTGATCGTGCTGTTTCAGCCCGAGCTCAGGCGGGCCCTCGCCCAGGTGGGCCAGAGCCCGATCTTGCGCGCGATGACCCGGGCCGGGCGCGAGCAGCGGAGCCACGTGATCGACGACGTCATCAAGGCCGCAGACGCCCTCGCCGGCAAGCGCATGGGCGCCCTCATCGTGATGGAGCGCTCGATGGAGCTGCGGCAGTACGCGGAGCTCGGCGTGCCGCTCGACGCCATCGTGTCTGCCGACCTCCTCGTGAGCCTGTTCCTCCCGTACTCGCCGCTCCACGACGGGGCGGTGCTGATCCGCGACGGGCGCGTGTCGGCGGCGGGCTGCTTCCTTCCGCTGTCCCGGAACACCCAGCTCGGACGCCAGATGGGCACGCGACACCGGGCCGCGCTCGGCCTGTCCGAGGAGACCGACGCCGTGGTGCTCGCCGTCTCGGAGGAGAGCGGAGGGATCTCGATCTCCGTGGCCGGCCGTATCGAGACGCCGCTGGACCGCGAGGCGCTCCGCGGCCGCCTCGCCGACCTGTTCGCGCTGAAGGAAGGCGCCGCCCACCCGCGGGCCGCCGCCTGGCGGGCCGGCCTCGGATGGCTCCGCAAGTGACCGCGCGGGCACGTCAGGAGATCCTCCGGTGAGCCGCCTCTTCGGGACCGACGGCATCCGCGGGCTCGCCAACGCCGAGCCGCTCACCACCGAGCTGGCCTTCCGCCTCGGCCGCCAGCTCGTGGCCACGCTCATCGAGCACCACGGGCTCCCCAAGACGAGCCTCGTGGTCGGACGCGACACGCGGCTGTCCGGGCCCATGCTGGAGGGCGCGCTCGTGTCGGGGGCGCTGTCCGCGGGCGCCGACGTTCACACGGTGGGCGTGCTGCCGACGCCGGCCATCGCGTTCATGACGCGGCGGCTCCAGGCGCAGTGCGGCGTGGTCCTCTCCGCGTCGCACAACCCCTTCGCCGACAACGGCATCAAGATCTTCTCGGGCGAGGGGGCGAAGTTCCCGGACTCCTGGGAGGAGGAGATCGAGGGCCGGCTCCGCGAGCCCGACCACGCTCCCTGGCCGACCGGCGCGCACATCGGCCGCCTCCGCCCGTACGAGCAGGCGGAGGCCGACTACCTCGCGCACCTGCGCGCGGTGTCGCCGCTCGACCTCCGCGGCCTCACGATCGCCGTGGACTGCGCCCACGGCGCCACGTACCGCGTGGCGCCCCGGCTGTTCCGGCAGCTCGGCGCGCGCGTGCTCGTGCGGGGCGTCCGGCCCGACGGCCTCAACATCAACGCGGGCAGCGGCGCGCTCGATCCCGCCGGGCTCCGTAAGCGCGTGCTCGCCGCGGGCGCGCACCTGGGCCTGGCCTTCGACGGCGACGGCGACCGCCTCATCTCGGTGGACGAGCAGGGCGAGGTCCGCGACGGCGACCACCTGCTCGCGATCTGCGCCCGCCACCTCGCCGTCCAGGGGAAGCTCCGGGGCGGCGCGGTCGTGACCACGGTGATGGCCAACCTCGGCCTGGACAAGGCGCTGCGGGGCATGGGCCTCGACGTGGTCAAGGCGCAGGTCGGCGACCGCTACGTCCTCGAGGAGATGATCCGGATCGGCGCGAACCTGGGCGGCGAGCAGTCGGGGCACCTCCTCTTCCTCGACAACGCCACCACGGGCGACGGCATCCTGTCCGCGCTCGAGCTGCTCGCCGTGATGCGCGAGAGCGGCGAGCCCCTGTCCGCGCTGGCCGGCGTGCCTCCGGAAGTTCCCCCAGGTGCTCGTCAACGTCCGCGTGCGCGAGCGGCGCCCGCTCGACGAGATCCCCGGGCTCACGCCACGGCTTCGGGCGCTCGAGCAGCAGATGGACGGGAGCGGCCGCATCCTGCTCCGCTACTCCGGCACCGAGCTGCTCGCGCGCGTGATGGTCGAGGGCGAGGACCAGGCCCACATCGAGGGCATTGCCGGGGAGCTGGCCGGCCTCATCCGGAAGGACATTGGCGAGCTGACCGCGTGATCGGCGCTGAGCCGTGGGCGGTTGGCCACTGCACTTCCATGAAATGCTCGCCTCGACCTTCGGGCTCAGCTCGCAAAGCATGATCCGGGGCATCGGGATCGACATGACGCGCGTGACGCGGCTCCGGCGCGCCGTCGAGCGATGGGACGACCGGTTCCTTCGCCGCGTCTTCACCGACGACGAGATCGCGTACTGCCGGCGGAACCGCGACCCGATCCCCCACCTGGCGGCGCGGTTCGCGGCCAAGGAGGCGGCGCTCAAGGCCCTCGGCACCGGGCTCACCATGGGCGTGCGCTGGCGCGAGGTCGAGGTGCGGCGCGAGCCCGACCAGGCGCCCACGCTGACCTTGTCCGGGCGGTGCCGCGCCCTCGCCCTCGCCCGGGGCGCAGAGCGCGCCCTCGTGTCGCTGTCGCACGACGGGGACTACGCGCTCGCCCAGGTCATGCTGGTCGACGACCGCGCGGGCTGACCGCGCCGCCTCCGCCGCGTGCTCCCCGTCTTCACGGCGGCCGAGATGCGGGCGCTCGACGCCCGCGCCACCAGCGAGCTGGGCATCCCCGGGACGCGCCTCATGGAGGCCGCGGGAGCCGGCGCGGCCCGCGTCATCGTCGAGCGGTTCGGCCCCGTCCGCGGGCGGCGCGTGGTGATCCTCTGCGGCCGGGGGGAAACGGCGGCGACGGCTTCGTCGTGGCCCGGCACCTGCGGGCCCGCGGCGCCCGTGTGCGCGTCCTCCTGGCCGGCGCGCGCGGCGACGTGCGCGGCGATGCCGCGTGGGCCCTGGGACGCCTGCGCGGCCGCCTGGAGGAGGTGGATGGGGCGGGCGCGCCCGGCCTCGCGCGGGAGCTGGAGGGCGCCCACGTGATCGTCGACGCGCTCCTCGGCACCGGCCTCGCCGGCCCCGTCCGCGGGCCCGTCGCGAGCCTCATCGAGGCGGTGAACGCGGCGGGACGCCCGGTGGTGGCCCTCGACGTCCCGTCGGGCCTGGGGTCGGACGCCGGGACCGTGACGGGGCCCGCGGTGCGCGCGGCGGTCACCGCCACGTTCGCCGGCCACAAGCGATGCGTCGTGGTGCACCCCGCCGCGGAGCGCGCGGGCGCCGTCGTCGTCGTCCCCATCGGCATCCCGCCGGTGGAGGTCGCGCGGGGCATCCGGACCTTCCTCCTCGAACGCGACGACGTCCGCGGGCCACCTCGGCCCGCGACGCGCCGACTCGCACAAGGGCACCTACGGCCACCTCCTGGTGGTGGCGGGCTCGATCGGGCACACGGGGGCGGCGGCGCTGGCCGGCCGCGCCGCGCTGCGGAGCGGCGCCGGCCTCTGCACGATCGGCACGGCGGCCTCGCAGCAGCCCATCGTGGCCGCCCTCGGCATGGAGACGATGACGGCCGCGCTCCCCGAGACGCCGGCGCGCTCGCTGTCCTCCGACGCCCGCGCTCCCATCGCCGCGCTCGCGGAGCGGATGGACGCGGTGGCCATCGGCCCGGGGCTCTCGCTGCATCCCGACACCCAGGCGCTCGCGCGCGCCCTCGTGGCCGAGGTGCCGCGCCCGATGGTGGTGGACGCCGACGCGCTGAGCGCGCTCGCCGGCCACCTGGACGTGCTGCGCGACGCGGCCGGCCCGCGCATCCTCACGCCCCATCCCGGCGAGATGGCGCGGATGCTCGGCCGCTCGGTGGCCGACGTGCAGGCCGAGCGCGTGGAGACGGTGCGGGACTTCGCCACGCGCTACCGCGTGCACGTGGTCCTGAAGGGCGCGGGCAGCTGCCTCGGCGAGCCGGACGGCCGGGTGTACGTGAACCCGACCGGGAATCCCGGCATGGCCACCGGCGGCTCGGGCGACGCGCTCACCGGGATGCTGGGCGCGCTCCTCGCCCGCGGCCTCGCGCCGCTCGCCGCGCTCCAGTGCGGGGTGTATCTCCACGGATACGCCGGCGACATCGCCCGCGACCTCGTAGGGGAGGACGGCCTCATCGCGGGCGACGTTGTCGAGGCCATGCCCCGCGCCCTCGCCGAGATCCGCGAGGCGCCACCGCGCCGATGACCGAACGCATGGTCGCCCGGACCCCGGAGGAGACGGCGGCGGCGGGGGAGCGCCTCGGCGCGCGCCTCCCCGCGGGCGCGGTGGTCGCGTGCGTGGGGGAGCTCGGCGCGGGCAAGACCTGCTTCGTGCAGGGGCTCGCGCGCGGCCTCGGCGTCACCGCCGTCGTCACGAGCCCGACGTTCGTCCTCGTCAACGTCTACCGGGGACGCGTGCCCGTCTATCATCTGGACGCCTACCGCACGGACAACCTCACGGAGGTCGTCGACCTCGGCATCGACGAGATGATGGCCGGCCAGGGGGTCACGCTGATCGAGTGGGCGGACAAGGTGCCTGCCGCTCCTTCCCGCCGACGCGGTGCGGGTGACGATCTCCGGGCTGGGCGACGAGCCGCGCGAGATCGTGATCGAGGGCGCGCCCGCGGGCTGACCGTTGACCGTGCGCATCGCGGATCCTCCTCCTCGGGTTCTGCCTCTTCGTCGTCTACGGATCGCTGTTCCCGTTCGACTTCACCGTGGATCCGGTGGAGATCCGGCGAGACCTCGCGCACGCCGTGAGGCTGCCCTTCGACGCCACGGGGCGGCGGCGCTTCTCCATCCCCGACGTCGTGGCCAACGTGATGCTCGGCGTGCCGGTGGGGTTCCTGCTCGTCACCGGCGGGCTCGTCGGGCGCTCGATCGTGGCCCGCGCCGCCGCCGCGGTGGTGATCGCGGGCGTGTTCGCGGCCGCGGTGGAGGTCGGGCAGCTCCTCGCGCCGAGCCGCACCGCCTCGGCCCTGGACGTGGCCGCGCAGGCCGCGGGCGCGCTGGCCGGCGCCGTCGCCGCGCACGTGATGCGGCCGCTCGCGCGGAGCGCGTCGGAGCGGCGAGTGGTGGGGCACCTCCGGCGCCGGCCCGCGTGGATCGCCGCGGGCGTCCTCGCCCTCGCGCTCGCGGCCGACGCGCTCTACCCCTTCGCGCTGACGCTCGACGTGTCCACGGTGCGGGCGGGGATCAAGCAGGCCGTGCGCGCGCCGCTCGCGAGCGTCGCCCAGCGCTTCTGGGCCGATCTCGTGGTGGAGAAGGTGATCGCGTACGGCGCGCTGGCCCTCTTCGTCCGGGCCGCCCTGGCGACGACGCCGGCAGCCGGGCTCCTCGCGTGGCTCGCGGCCACCGCAGTGGCCGGCGGCCTCGAGGTCGCGAAGCTCCTCGTCGCCGGGCGCGCGCCCAGCCCCGGGGGGTTCCTGATCGCCGCGGCCGGCGCGCTCGCCGGCGTGGCCGTGGCGGGCTGGGGCGCGCGCCGGTGGCCGGGCGGGCTTCCCGGCGCCCGCGTGTTCGCGGCGGCCGCCGCGGGCCTGCTCGCGTTCCAGGAGCTGACGCCGTTCGACTTCACGTCCTCGGGCGCGGCCATCGCCGCCAAGGCCGCGCGCGTCGAGTGGTGGCCCTTCGCGGCCTACTACGGAGCCGACCTGCACAAGGCGCTCTTCGACGTCGGCAAGAAGCTCGTGATGGGGGCGTTCCTCGGCGCCTCGCTCGCCGGGGCGCGCGTGCGCGCGCCGGTCGGGTGGACGCTCGCGTGGGCCGCGGGGCTGGAGGCCGCCCAGGTCTTCCAGGTCTCGCACCTGCCCGCGATCACCGACGTGGCGGCGATCACGGCCGGCGCGGCAGCCGGCCGCGCGCTGCTCGCGCGCTACCACCGCTGGGCGGACGCGGGCGAGGGGGGCGGGGCGGCGCCCCGCGTATCCGTTTCTCGACATTGATCGGCGGGCGACCGCCGTGATACGTGAGCCCCATGGACGCCCCGCGCATCGCCGAGTGGCCCCTCGAGGACCGCCCGCGCGAGCGCCTGTACGACAAGGGCGCCGAGGCCCTCGCCGACGCCGAGCTGCTCGCCATCCAGCTCGGCGCGGGTGTGCGCGGGCAGAGCGCGGTCGAGGTGGCGCGCGGCCTCCTCGTGCGCCACGGCTCGCTCTCGGCCGTGGCGGCCCGGCCCGTCGTGGAGCTGGCCGCGCACCCCGGCGTGGGGCGGGCGCGGGCAGCGCGGCTCGCCGCGGCCTTCGAGCTGACCCGGCGGCTCCGCTCGCGCAACGGCGGCTCACGCGTGGTGCTGGCGAGCCCCGAGCAGGTGTACGCGCGCTACGGCCCCTTGATGGAGGACCTGCACAAGGAGGTGTTCCGCGCCGCGCTGCTCGACGCCCAGAACGGGCTGCTGCGCGACGTGATCGTCTCGGAGGGCACGCTGTCGGCGAGCCTCGTGCACCCGCGCGAGGTGTTCAAGCCCGCCATCCTGGAGCCGGCGGCGAGCGTGATCCTGCTCCACAACCACCCGAGCGGCGATCCCACCCCGAGCCGGGAGGACCTCCGGCTCACCCGGCAGCTCGCCGAGTGCGCGCGCATGCTCGACCTGCGGCTGCACGACCACGTGATCATCGGTCACGGGCGGTACGTGAGCCTCGCCCAGCGCGGGGCCATCTGAAGAAGCGCCCGAAGGGCGCAACCTCTAACCCTCTCCCCTCCGGGGAGAGGGTTAGGGTGAGGGGCGGTCGCACCAGCACGCGGAGGGTCCGCCGCCGAGCCGGTCAGCCCTTCGCGAGCTTCTCCACTTCCTTCTTCTTGAGTCCCTGGATGCGCGCGAGAAGCAGCTTCACCTTCCGTTCGGAGGCGTGATCAGCGAGGATCAGCTTCCTGGACGTCGTGCCGTTGACGATGTAAGCGACCCAGTCATCCATGGCCGGCGTACCACGCCAGGCGACCGTGAGCCCGCTGAGCCGCATCCGCTTCCTGCCCTCTACTTTCGCCAGTGGCTTCCGGCTGCCCTCCATCCCTCGGCTTCCTCTCCTCGAGAACTTCGTGCGGTGGGCCGTCGCGCGCGATCAGCCGGCGCGCGTGAGAGTCACCTTTGCAAGCGACGCTCGTCGCTGTCAAGGACGCGTTTGCCCGCGCCAAATGCGCGTCGCGTGCGCGCGGCTCGCGGCGGACCGCATGAATCCGCTACATTCTCGTGACGATCCTCGCGGTGGACGGCCGGAGCGTCTCTTTTCGCGGACACGCCCCTCGAACCGCGTCAGAGCGTCCGTTTTTCGCTGCTGTGGATGCCGGTGGATAAGTGGATAACCTGTGGGTTACCGCGGGCGGGCGGCGGACGTTCCGCGTGCTCGTGCGGCGGCCCCTCACCCTGCCCTCTCCCCGGAGGGGAGCGGGTTGGATGTTGCGCCCTTCGGGCGCTTCGTCAGCTCGTCGAGGATGCGCCGGGCGAGGAGCGGGCCACGCGTGACGAACCCGGTGAAGTACGCGCACGCGGTGGCGCCCGCGTCGAGCGCGGCGCGGGCCGCCTCCGGCGAGTCGATGCCGCCGGTGGCGACGATCTCGATCGCGTCGCCGAAGCGCGCGCGGAGCCGGCGCACGTTGTCGAGCGTGGCGGCGAGGAGCGGCGGCCCCGACAGCCCGCCGCTCCGCTGCGAGAGCCGCGGCTCGTCGATCCGCCGCGTGTTCCCCGCGTTCACGATGCGCACGCCCGCGGCGAGCGCGGCGGGCACGATGGCGTCCTCGTTCGTCTCGCGGAAGTCGGGCGAGACCTTCACGATGAGCGGCTTGTCGGTGGCGGCCCGCGCCGCCGCGAACAGCCGGGCCAGCTCGGCGGGCTTGCGCGACCACTCGTACACGAGCGCCGTGTTCGGCGACGAGATGTTCATCTCGACCAGGTCGCCGAACGGGGCGAGGCCGGCCACCACCTCGACGTACTCGTCGATGGAGTCGCCCGCGGCCGAGACGATCAGCGGCACGCGATGGGGCAGGCGCGCGAGGGCCTGCCGGTACGCGGCGAGGCCGGGGTTGTGAAAGCCGTTGCAGTTGACCAGCGCCGGCCCCTCCGGCGCGTCAAACCGCACGAGGTTGGGCGCGGGGTGCCCGGGCCGCGGGCGCGGCGTGATCGTCTTCGCGGTCACCGCGCCGAAGCCCAGGCCCATGACCCGGCGCAGGATGACCGGGTCGTAGTACATCGACGAGAGGATCAGCGGGTTCGGCAGCCGCACGCCGCCCAGCGTGATCGCGAGCCGGGGATCCGGGTTCGTGAAGATGGAGAGGCGATCGAGGGGCAGCAGGCGGAGCCCGCGCTGCCCGAGCGAGACCGCAACCGGCTCGGGCAACCGCGACAGGAGATGCCCGTAGAGGAGTCCGTACACCCGGTCGAGCGCGCGCGCCATCACGCCGGAGGATAACGGAGACCCGGCATCCCGCCAAGCACGCCGCCACCGCCGCGGCCGCGACGGCTCAACCGCCAGTGGCGCGTGCGCTTCCGATGGCGCGCACGACGTGGAGATCACCGACTATCACGGAGGGCAGCGACGATGACGCGCACGCCGCGACGGCAGGCCCCGGTGCATCCGGGGGAGATTCTGGCCGCGAAGTTCCTGACCCCGCTCGGGCTGACCCCGTACCGCGTGGCCGTGGATTGCGGGGTCCGGCCTCCGCGCTTCTACGAGATCGTCCGCGGTAAGCGCAGCCTCACCGCCGACACCGCGCTCCGGCTTGGGCGGTACTTCGGCATGATAGAGGCGCTCCGCGGCAGCACCTTGACCTGGCGAGCGAGGCGGGCGCCGAGCGCCGGCGCCAGGTGAGTACCGTGCGTCTCGCCCGGCGAGACGAAGAACGGCAAGGCGTAACTCGTGTACCTCACGCCGTGGTTGCCCCGGCCTACGAGCCGTGGGACGTGATGCGGTGTCGGGGAGCGAGGGGTTGACGCGCGGCCGGCAAGCCTGTAGCCTTTCCCGCACGGACGATTAGCTCAGTTGGCAGAGCACTGGCCTCACATGCCAGGGGTCGCAGGTTCAAGTCCTGCATCGTCCACCATTCTAATTCACGCACTTAGCGCCCCCCGCCGCTCACGTCCCGGTGCCCGTGTGCCATATACGTGCCATCGCGCGGAGCCTGAAACAGGCAGCGTGAGCGCCTGGACGGCCTCGGCGAGGTGCCCCGGGGCGAGGTGCTGATAGCGGATCGTCATCCGCGGATCCCGGTGGCCGAGCACCTCCATCACCACCCGTTGGTTCACGCCCGCCTGGGTCATCCGGGACGCGGCGTCGTGTCGCAAGTCGTGCAGCGTGATCTCGGGATGGCCGATCCGCTCGGCCCACCGCGCAAAGCTCGCGCGTGAGGACCTTCGGGTCGATCACGGGCAGCACCGGCGCCCGCCGGTCGATCCCGCGCGGGAGCCGACGCAGGAGCGCCTCCAGGTCGCGGGACATGGGAATCACTCTCGCGTGTCCGCTCTTCGTGTGACGGAATGAGACCTGGCGACGTCCCAGGTCCACGTCGGCCCACACGAGCCGCGTGAGCTCGCTGCGGCGTGCCGCGGAGAGCATGACCGCCTCGATGTAGAGGCGGAGCGTGCGCGAGGGCCGGACGGGCCAGCTCCACTGGCCGGCCGTCGCTGGCCGTCGACGATGCGCTCCACGCCCTCGAGCAGGGCGCTGACGGACCTCGGGCTCGAGGAGCACCACGCGGCCCGGCGGTTCCTTCGCCTTCCGGATCTTCGCCGCCGGATTCACCGTGAGGTAGCCCCACTCGACGGCGTGGCCAAGCGCGTGCTTGAGCCGCGTGAGGTCCTTGTTCGCGGTGGACGGGGAGACCTCGCTCCGGCGCTCCGCGTACCAGCGAGCGATCGCTTCGGGCTTGAGCGCCCGCAACGCGAGTCCGCCGAACCGCGGGAGCAGGGTCGTGTCGAGGATCCACTTCCGCGTGCGCTCCGCCCAGGAGGGCGCGAGCGTCGGCGCCACCGCGGGCCAGTAGCGCTCATCGACGAAGGTCCGGAAGAGCAGCCCCTCGTCGCGGCGGCCGGTGATCTCCTCCTTCGCGAGGCGCACGACCAGGTTCGCGTACATCAACCTCGCCGTCGCGGCGTCGGGGGACGCCTTCAGTCGCCGGCGCTGGCCCGTGGCGTCCCGATAGTCCAGGTGCCACCACTTCGTGGTGGCGTTCCAGAAGATGCCGTCTCGGCGTGTGCGCGTGGAGCGGGTCGTCATCGGGTCCTCGCTTTCTTCGCGTTCTTCGCGTTCTTCACGTCGTCGTCTTCGCCGTCTTCGCGCGGTGGCGCCGCTCCGCCGCCCGTTGCCGGACCGTGGCCGCGCGCCGCGGTCGCGTGCATCGAGCAATACCGTCCGCGCTTCGCGGCGACGAAGGGCCGGCGGCACCCCGGCCTCCGCGCAGCGGCGCAGGAGCGAGCGCGGCACGTGCTCGAGGTAGGTGATGGCGGCCCAGAGGACCGCCGCGCTGAGCGCGGTCGCGCGCGTCGGAGGCAAGTTGGACGCGGACCGCGGTCGCGGTGCTGGTCACCGTGATCGTGAGGGGAAGACGTGGCCCGCCACGTCCGTCCATCGACCACGCCTCTCGAACAGCGATGCGCAGGACGAGTGTGGAGCTCATGGAACTCTGCGAGGAACGGCGGATGGCGGAATTGCGGCCGAGGGAGCTCCGCGCACGCGGGCCTCGAGCACCGGCGAGCCAGGCGCGCACGCCCGCGACCAGCGGCGGCGCCTCGGCGTCGCTCGGCGGGTGATACGCCAGCGCGGCGAGGGCCGCGAGGCGCTGCCGACAGAGGGCGCGGCGGATGCGGGCGTCGCGGGGGAGGGTGTCCATGCCCCGATACTACACAACAATGACAACAGGAGCAAATCAGCATTTTTCTCTTGCATACCACCGCCGGCGAGGACATGCTCGGCGCGACACCATCACGAGCAGGAGAGGAGGGACGCGGATGTTGACGCGGGGCGGAACGATCCCGGATCTCGCGGAGCGCTACGGGCTCAGCCAGTTCACGATCCACGCCTGGCTCCGCAAGGGGCTCATCGCGCACACGCGCTTTGGGCGGCGGATCCTCGTGGATCTCGACAGCTTCGAGAAGGTGCTCGAGGCGAACTACCGGCCGGCCGTGGGTGACGGCGTCTTCCCGGCCGCCACGCGGCCGCGGAAGGCCGCCCGCGTCGCTCGGCGGAAGGCGAGACGGTGATGATCTGCGTCCAGCTCCCGAAGTGAAACGACCGCCGCGGTCGCGAGCCGGCGCCGTCGTTTCAGTGCAGCGAACTTCCTTTTTGACGAGAGGAGCTCAGTATGGCAGGGTCAGTTTCTTCCTTCAATCGCTTCGACCTACGAGCCCCTGTCCCCCGACCGGATCCGCGACTACGCCTCCTGAAGGGGGAACGACGATCCGATCGACGACCTACCTTCAGCGGTTCCCTATCGCCGCCTTCTCGCTGAACGACCGGTGGACGGTGATGGAGGTGCTCGTCGCCTGAATCGCGCACGAGCGGATCTGCAGGTCGCGCTCCGCCAGGCCACGACCGCGCAGGGCAGGAGCCGACGGCATGAGCCGGCGGCGCGCGTGTCGTACGACGGTCCGCCTGTGACCGTCGATCTCGACGATCCCGAGGTCATCCGCCCGCGAGTCTGCCGGCGCATCCGGCAGCGCGTGGGCTGGACGCATCGCGCGTCAGCAGCCTGACTCACTTGCATCAGAGCACCATCTCGCGTTCGAGTGCGGCAAGCTCACGCTCTCTCTCGAGGCCCGCCGGCGGTTCCTGGCCGGGCTCTGTGTCCTGGCGCTCGGCTTCGCCATCGCCACCTCGACGACTAGACACACACGCGGCCCCATGGTCCGGATGCCCTTCGGCCCACATAGAGGGAAGCTCCTCAGCGAAGCTGCCGCTCGACCACCTCGAGTGGAGCATTCGGGTCGTTACGCGCGAACTGGCTCCGCGAGGCCCTCCTCGCGGAGCTCGAGGCGCGGAAGAGGTCAGCAGTCCTCGTCAACCGATGGCGCCGGCCGCGAAGAAGCAGAGTCGTGACGCGCGCGCCGGCGCGTCCTCGTCGTCGTCGGAGTTCCGCGACCTGGTCGAGCGCGCCCGGCGCGAGCTGGCCCGGACGTATCACCCGACGTTGGCGGGAACGTCGACCTGATGAAGGGCGATGAACCTCCTCGCTGACCGATATGCTCGGTCGGAACGGACGACGGCGATGACCAACCAGCCTGTGTGGGATGTGGAACGACGACCACGTGCTCTCGATCCTGGTCGGTCGGGCTCCGGGCGAGCACGGCGACGCCTGGCAGCTGCGCGTGTGCGAGACCTGCCTGGTGACGATGCCGCCGGCCCGTCTGGCCGATGCGGTGGCCGGCGTCGGGAAGGCGGAGCGCGATGCACGTCCATCCTGACCATCTCGTCGACCTGCGCAAGAGCGGGCTCGCCGATGCCACGATCGAGGCGCTGCAGATCCGCTCGCTCGCGCCGGCGGAATGGCCGCAGTACCTGGTTGGCGCCTTCCTCGCGGGAGTCAACGAGCCTTTGCTGTTCCCCTATCCGGGCACGGACGGCTTCTACCGCGTGAAGACTCTTCCCGGCCGTGCGCCAGACGGCAACGGTCACACGTCAAGTACTACCAGCCGCCCGAGGACGGCGCCCGGCTCTACATCCCGCCCGCGACCCGGGAGCGCGCTAGCGCGATCCGGGCACCGAGCTAGCTCTACGATCGAGGGACGAAAAAAAGTGCGCGAAGGCGGTCCTAGGAGGGGCTAGCGCCGTTAGGCCTCGGCGGCGATGTGGAACTAGCGGCACCGAGGGCCAGCCATCGCCGACCTCGACGCGATCGACTACTGGGCGCGGCCCTGCCCGTCGATAGCCGACAGCGATACGTGGATGCGGCCTGACCTTTGCGTCCGCTCGACGCGCTCGGCAAGGAGTGCGAGGCGCGCGGCGCCGTCGTGCGCGTGTGAAGCTGCCCGCCGGGCCCGACGGCGCCAAGGCCGGCCTCGACGACTTCTTCATCGACCACACGGTGGACGACTTCCATGCGTTGCCACGGCTCGCCCTGACGGACCGCGAGTTCACGCGCACGCGTCACATGGTAGCGTGGGATGGACGAAGCGGCAGGATCGCGCGACAGAGAAGGTCGCGGAAGGACGCGCGGACGCTTCTCGCGAAGGCGGGCACGATCCAGGTCCTGCACCCGCCCAGGATGTCCACGAAGGGCGCCTGATGTACGGCCTCCCATCGACCAAGGACCTCGTGCTACTGGCCTCGACGCCGAGAACTGTGCCGCGCCGACGAGCTCCCGGAGATCGGTCCGGGCCGCGCCACACGCGTCCGGGCCGCTCCTCGAGTGACCCGGGAGACGCGTCGCGTGGATTGACGGCGCGAGCGACCGGTCCGTGCCATCGAGCCCTCGACGGCCTGGACGCTGTACTTCCACGAGCACCTCTACCTCCGTGATCGGCCGAGGCGTGCCGTCTCCAACGGCCCTAGTCCTGGCAAGCTGGGCCCTAGGCACCGAGAGTATCATCGCGCGTTCCGGAACGTACCCCGTACCTCGTCTTCCGCTCGTCGGAGAAGTCCAGCGGCAAGAGCCGGCGCTCGATGCAGCTCCGCCGCGTGTCACATTCGAAACGCGAGCTCCGTCCAGGACGCGCCGATCGGAAGCCGGCCTGTACCGCGGCGCCGAGCGCTACAGGCGGGGCGCAGCTCTTCGACGAGGTGGAGTCGCGCAAGAGTAAGACCGAGCGAGCAGATCGAGGCGCTCCTGAGCGTGCTCAACGTCGGCTTCGAGAAGGGCAGCGACGGTCATCGCAGCCAGGAGAAGCGGGGCGAGCAGTTCGTCGATGTGGACTACGACGCCTGTATGCGCCGCGCGCGCTCGCCGGCCTGCGCTCGCTCGAGGACACGCTAGAGCACCGCAGCTATTTTTTGTTTCATGTTGCGGCGCCTCCGGAACCATCCCCAGAGAGCAGATCGCGAGGGTGACCGCGGCATACCGACTACCCGTGGTCCAGGCCTCTCCGGGTGGAGTGCGCCTGGGCGTGCCTGGAGCACATCGGCAACATCCTGACCGCCCGCGAGGAGGTCGACGTCGCTCCTCCAGAAGAAGGAGTACGAGGACTTCGACGACCGCCTGACCGATCTCTGGCGTCCGCTGCTCGGCCCTTGGCCATGGTGGCCGACGTTGAGCAGGAGCCGCCCGGCGATTCGCCATTCCGGGTCCTCCTCCGGGCGATGCAGGCCGCGGGCGAGGTCCGGGACGCGGAGACGGCAGGCCGGGTCCACCGCCACCCTGGTGCGGGCGCTGCTGAAGGTCCGGGAGGAGCGTGTGGCGCATTCCCAGCCGGTGGAGCTCTCCGCCGGGATCGCTCCTGGCAGCGCTCAAGGCCAAGGTGCCCGTAGTGGGACTGGCTCAAGTCGAAGAAGAAGCTGGCCGTGCCTGCTGAACCCGCTCGGGATCGTCCATGCGCCAGCAGCGGGTAGGAGGCGGGAGCGTCGCTGGGTCTATCTTCCTGAGCCTGTATCATGCTCCAGAACCTCCAGGAGCGTTATGTCGTCTCGCACCGACGACGACGAGGCCCCATGAGCCAGAGCCCATGACAACCCGTGACCCTGTGACAAGCCGCATCGTTGCTGCCCCGCCACTGATGCGCGTTGTCACATGGTCACGTGTTGTCATGTGCACAAGAGGGTGAGGGTGTCTCATATCTGACTTGACCGGGAGGCTTTCTTCTCTTTTTTTTTTTTTTGTCTCCCCGCCGGTGCCATATCGAGACGCCCCATCCATCATTTTTTAGCCGGAGGAACGCGCGCTGGCCCCCGACACTCTGCAGATCCTGCTCGGCGAGCCGATCGAGCCGCATCTGGTTAACAAGAAAGGCCGGAATGCGCATCGTACCTGCTGGTCATACGCATGGCGTCTGATCGTTTGCTTCCGCATTGCTGTCGTGCGGCTCGGCATCAACGAGGACGACATCAACTACATCAACGTCCGGCCGGCGAGCCTGGTGTCGCCCGCCCAGCGCGAGCGGCTCGCGCTCCTGAGCTACGACGTGTGGTGGCTTCTCGGCGAGGCGCCGACCGAGCCCGGCGACCTGCAGCCGCTCCCGGTCGAGCCGGACCGTTCGCCGTCCGGAGCGCGGTCGTTTGCCACGCCACGACAAGAAGGGCCGCGGCAATGGCCGGACTGGCGGCGACGTACCCGGTCGATCTGCAGCCCGGTACGAGCTCGTGCATTTGTGTCGCGTTCCTGGCTCCGCCGGACCATGCCAGCGGACGTGTCCGCACGGCGCGGGCGTCTCGGCACGGGGATGTACGGGCTCCCAGTGGTCAGATCACCGACGAGCACGGAGATAGAGGAAGGAGACACGACATGAGCGAGTCGACGGAGCGGACGGGGACGTGCGTCTCAGAGGCAATCGCCCACCTGAGGGCCGCGCTGCGCTTCCTCGAGCGGCACCGCGCCGCCGCGCGAGAGGAGGAGGACGCGGGGCGATGGGCGCGTTGGATCACCCAGGCCGTCACCCAGGCCAACACCGAGACCGGCGCGACGGCCGGCGACGAGGAGGAGACGCGATGAGCAGCTACCAGCGATGGACAAGGCCTCGATATGGGCGGCAAATAGATCTTCAAAGTGGACCCCGGGCGCCCATATCTGAGAGGCGATCCTCATAGGCTGTAAGGACGGCCAGTTCCGTCGACGGGCCCCGTGCATACGTCGAACTCACGACGAGACGCAGGGCGTATCACCTTCCCCGACGCCGACCCAGCTGTACCGCGACCTGTTTGTGAAGCTCGAGGTCTGGTGGGCGAGACGTTACGACATCACGTGCCTCGGCTGCAGCACGAGCAAGAAGGGTGGGAACGACTACCTCACCTTCGAGACCCAGAGTCCGGCGTGACAGCGCCGAGCCGTTGCTACGACGTGTTCGTCGATCCGATCGAGTAGCCGTGAGCGTGGCGTACCCGGACCCAGCAAGGTTCTATCACGATCGGCGGCCAGCGTCTACCCGAGCGTGACCACCATCCTGTCCGGGGCGATCAACAAGCCCGCGCTGGGCCCCTGGTACGCGAAGGAGGAGCGCCGTCACTTCGAGACGGCGCTCCTCGACGTGCTGGCGTAAGCCCGGCGCACGGGATCCCGAGTGGGTGCTCGGCGAGCTCGCCCAGGCCGTCGTCGGCGTCAAGGCCGCGGACCGCGCCAAGCAGCAGGCCGCGAGCATCGGCACCGCGGCGCACGCGCTCATCGAGTATCACCTCCGCGTGCAGCTCGGCGAGGATCCCGGCCCGCGGCCCGTCGTCCCGGATCCGGCGCTGTGGGCCTTCGAGGCGTGGAAGCGACTGGGCCGCCGAAGGTCAACCTCGTGCCGCTGGCCGTCGAGCGCGTCGTGCACGATCCGCGTCAACGGCTACGACGGGCACGATGGACCTGTACGCGAAGGTCAAGGGCGAGTTGACGGTGCTCGACTGGAAGACGGGGCGAGGCCGTCTACCCGGAAGCGTTTCTCCAGAACATCGCGTATCGCCACGCGGCCGCGCTCGACGACATGCCGTCGACGCAGGGCCTCGTGGTGCGTCTCCCGAAGCTCGTGGACGATCCGGCGCCCGAGCCCGTGTGGGTGCCTCCGCACGTCCACATCACCGACTTCCTGGCCGCGCTCCGTCTCTGGCGCTGCTCTGCGCCGGCTCGAGGGACGGCCGATCGGCTCCTGGCGAGCCGCGTGAGAAAGGAGCGCCTCCGATGACCCCCGTCAACTCACGACTCGTTGGCCACAGCGCGCAGCGATTGTGCGCCGGTTCTTCGAGGACCGCCGCGCGGCGAGACCCTGGGACCTGGCATGCGTGGTCCCTGGAAAACCCCGAAGAGGACCGACATCTCCATCGGGCGCTGACGCACGACCGCTTTCTATCGCTGCATCCACTCCCTGTCCCTACGACGAACTTGACGCGTACTTCTCCGGCAGTGTTCGCGCTCGTTCATGGTGGCCGAGTTCAAGCGCTGGCTCGACGCGGACCCGGCACGGCGCTGTCGCCATGAGGAGGAGCCGCCTCGATGATAGGCTCGAGCGCCTCCTGGCCAAGTACCGCTGGTCGCCGGCCGAACGGGAGCGCCTGCTGCGTCTTCACGCCGCGGCGAGCGGCACACCGCCCCACCACCACCCGATCCACCCGAGCAGCCGCTGTTGATCCCCGGGATCCGGCTGAGGGTGTGGCGCCGAAGCGGCCTGCGGCGATGCCGAAGCGGACGCGGCGATGAGCGAGCCGCGGCGGTCTGCCGCACCACGGAGAGATGCTGCGCGCGGTCATGGCCGGCTGGCTATGGCGCAGCATCCCGTTTTATACGCTGCCCTCCTCGCCGAGAATCGCTTGGCAACGAGGAGCTCGCCGAGCTGACCGGGCGCGCCCGGGCCATCGTGCGGGACGCACGCGCGCTCGCGGACGCGATGCGCGCGTGGGCGGAGGGGCACATCGCGCGGTCTGTGCGAGGACGCGTCGACCAACGCGATCACGAGCACCGGAACCCCACACCACACAGCCAGGAGGACCCGTGATGAAGATTGACCTTGATAGATCATCCTCGATATCGATACCGGATATCCGGCGGTGGCGCTGCCGCGCATCGACCTCAAGAGCCTCCAGACGATCGACGGATACGTGCTGGACACGCTCCGGGCGGACGACGGGACCGGATGATCCTGATGGCCCGCCGTGCCGAGAGCGACCTCGTCGCGCTGCTCTGGCCCAACGAGTTTGACCCCGTGGGCAAGGTGCTGACGTTCCTCCTGGCCGAGAAGCGAAAGCTCGAAGAGGACGGATACCGTCTCGGGCTCGACTACGACCCGAAGTACGAGCAGGTCCCGTACTTCTTTCCGCACGTCGCGATCACGTGCGTCTTTGACGGCACCCTGGGCGAGGACGCACGTGATCCTCGGACTACGAGCTGCGGCTGTTCCCGGGATGAGTGAGCGATGACCACGCTCACCAAGCCCCTCAGCCGGCGTACGCCCTGGCGCGCCCCGTACGGCGTCACCCGGGACGTTGTCATCACCCTCTACCCGGGCGGCACGATCGGGCTCCGGGAACATCGGCGACGCCGGGAGGTCCGGCTCGACGCCGCGGCGCTCTACGCCCGCGCCCTTGCCACGGAGGCCGGAGATGCGCGCCGGCGTCGTCGCCGGTCCCTCCGATGAAGGCGTCGTCATGAATCTGATCAACGAGCTTGGGACCATGGATCAACAGCCGACTGGAGGACGACGATGACGAATGAGGGAGAGCGCATGCGCACGTCACCGTGGAACCCGTACGAATCGATGGACTACCCGCACTGCGAGCAGTGCCCCACGGAGGTCCCGATCCGCGTGCACGACGCGTCACTGGCTGAACCGACGTACGTCGCACGCCGCTGCGACTGGGAGGCGCGCCACGAGTTCGACGCGTACACCGCCGTCTGCTGGACCCTCGACGCCGCGGACAGGCCGTACAGGCAGATGCACGTGTCCTGCGCGTGGTGCCTGATCACGCAGGACACCTTCTGCGTCCCGGAACTGCGCGTTAGCCAGCCCGGCGTGGTGATGGCCACGGCAAGGGGTGCCGCGCTGGGTCGGCTGCCTCGACTGCGCCGAGACGATCGCGTGGGGGCTCATCACCGCCGAGATGTGGTGGGCCATGCCCGTGCGGAGCTCGCCGGATACCGCTCCGCGACCGAGCCTCCCCCTCCACCCCGGTGGATGGACCGCTGATGGCGAAGGAAGACTGGATCGAAGCCGCGGAGAAGTCGCCACGTATGGCGCCGTTCTTCGTGGCGGTCGCGCACGGCGCGCTCGTGAAGGAGATGCCGGCGCCTGAGCATCCGGGGTTATTCTGGTACTGCGCCGTGTGTGCGGAGCTCGTGGCCAGCGAGGACGATGACGGCGCACTACGCCCTCGACGGGGCGCACCTGGCCATCTCGCTCCGCTGGGATGGAAGAACAGCGGGCCCTGGACGCTGGCGGCCCCCATCGAACGTGCGCTCGCGCGTCAGCGGGAGAAGCGTACTTCCCAGGGGGAGCTGCAATATGACTGACCCGGGTCCGCTGCCGCTGCCCGAGCGCGTGCTGCTCTACCTCCGCGCGTGCAGCCGCGACCTCCCGCTGTCGTTCGGCGAGACCTGCGCCGACCGGAGCATCGAAGCCTTCGCGAGAATCGCCGGCGTGACGCGGGCGGAAGCGCGGCACGCGTTCCGCGAGGCGCTCGCCGACCGGCCACATCGTCCTCACCAGGAGCACCGAGCCATGATCACCTCCCCGCCGGACTGGCTGCTCGACACGGTGGTCAGGCGGTATCACAACCACCACTGCTTCCGGTACATGTACAACCTCTTCACCGACGCGGCAACTCGACGACGAGGCCGATGCTCGCGCAGATGCTGGGCTGGATCGAGGCCGACGCCGCGCAGATCACGCCGGCGTGTGCGCGCGAGGTGCGCGACCTGATCCGCCGGGCCGAGGCCGAGGGCGCGGACGCGGAGGCAAGACGAGGATGAGTGACCGACGACGCTAGATCGTGCTTGCCAAAAGACCACGTTAGCTGCTGGAAGACGACTTGACCGACCTCGCCGACTCACGTGCGCTCTGGACGCGCTGCCTCGGTTTGCCACTGTGCTGACTGGACCGATGCTCGGGAAGCTTTTCCCAGAGAGGGCGACGAGACCCTCATCCTTGCCGCTATCGAGCGCCCATGCGATCTCGATTGATGCGCGCAGCTGTGCCGAGCGCGATCAGACTCTTGCGCCCATCAAGGTTACGTGCTAACGGTACCAGCCGTCGAGGCTGCGGCCGGAAGAGCCTGCACGCCGACCTCGTGGCGCAGGCGAAGCTGCGCATGGTCAACGTGTACCTCGAACATAGCTGCGGCGTCCGGCGCAGCCGACGACCGATGACGGCGAGCCCGGCGGTGGGCGTCTGCGTCACCTGTGGCGCGCCCGCGCGGCGCCGGTGGTGCGTGCGCTGCCTCGTCGCCATGGCGCCCACGGTGCGCGCGCACGCCGATCACCTCCGGCGCCTCATGGAACAGATCGTCACGCCGGAGAGGATCCGCCCGCCCACCCTGGTGTCCTGGCTGGCCGGCGCCTCGTGGGCCGAGATCGAGGACCTCCTCGCCGCCATCGACGCCGAACTGGACCGGCGCGGCCGGCGTAACGGCCCTGACGCGAGTGGACGCGGTGTGACCTGGAGTGAGAGCCATGATGCCTGACCGCCGCGCCGAAGCCGTGTGCCGCGATCACGCTGCCCGTCGCTGGTCACGGCCTCGACGCCGTGTCCGCGCGCATGGCACGCGCGGACCCGGCCGCGATGGACCGCACGCGTCTCCGCCCGCGCGCCGCGGCTACGGAGGCAGTGGTCGTGGCATTGTCGCGCCAACGCGTCGCGGCGAACGACGCCGAGCCTCTGCGTCGAGCGCGCACGCGCGGGACGCGTGGTCATCGCGCGACCGAGCTCGACGCACGATCGTGCCGCAAGCGCGCAGGCGGCAACGACGAGCCTGACCAACATTGAAGATGCGACTCTGTCGCGCCCACCGCAACGATGAAGGGCCGCGGCGCGAGGGCACGTGACCACCCTGGCCTCGGATTTATGCCCGTCGCCGCGCATGTACATCGCTTGCCCGTCCTGCGCATGGAAACGATCCGAATCCGACGCTTGACGGCAGGGGCCCGCTTGCGCCTGGGGCGGCCCACGCCGGCGTAAGATCGGGCACATGCCGCCCGCGGTCTGAGGCCGAGACAGATCCGTCGCGAGCTGCTCACGAGAGCACGGCGACACGCCGGAGACGAGGCGCGTCGTCGACCAGGCCATCGCCTTCCTGCTGCGCGCCGAGGAGGCGCACGCGGCGCTGGTGGCGCACGGCGGCGCTGACGATCGTGACGGGCAAGGGCGTGTTCCCGCACCCGGCGGTGACGATCGAGCGGACCGCGCGCTTGGCGTTCCTGACCTCGCTGCGCGTGCTCAACCAGAGGCCGAAGCGCCAGAAGATGGGCGAGACCGCTGATGGGCGAGGCGCCTGGACGGCGGCCGCAGCCGGCTTCTTCGCCCCGCCCGCGTCGCCGGCCCGACGCCGCCGCGCGGCCCGCTACATCACGCCCATCACGCCCGCCGTGTAAGCCGCGGCGATGGCGGGCGAGCCCCAGGCCTACTACACGCATTCGCGCAGGTCGCCGCTCTCTACCACGATCAACGAGCGGACGCTGAGACACTGGATCTCCAAGGGCGCCGTCCAGGCGACCCGCGTCGGCCCCGGCGGGACGATCCGCCTGAGCGCGAACGAGGTGAAGAAGCTGGCGCGCGAGACCGGACGGGCGCCGGCATCCTGACATGGACCCGCCTTGTCTTTCCCGTACCCCTGGTGGCCACGCTCGGTCCCGATGGCGGAGCTGGAGTGGGTCAAGGTGCGCGAGCTGGCGGCGCGGGAAGGCGTCGATCCGAAGACGATCTGGGCGATGGGTCGGCGAAGGACTTGGTCGAGAACGCGCCGCCTGGCGACAGGCGACCGGTGTCCGCGTCCGCATGCGCACCGCCGAGGAGCTACGCGGCCCTGACCACGCCGCGTGCCGTCGTCCCGCCGGCCGCCGCCGCGCTGAGCCTTTCTCCTTGCGCCTCGCCACGCCCCCGCGCATCCTCGCCGCAGGGAGGACCAAGGTGATGAGAACGAGATCCCCATGATCATCGGCACTGCCCGCCGACAACATCGTCGCCTACGTGGAGGCCCAGCTCGGCCCGCTCGACGACCTGCCGATGGCGGTCTACGTGCGGCGAGCGCCCCCGGAGCGCCGCCCAGGAGACGGCGGCCGTCCTGGGCGCAGTGGGCCTGCGACCATCCGGCCACCCCGTTTCCGTGACCTCGCAGCGCGACCAGACCCGGCAGCTGATCGCCTCGCTCGAGCGCGAGATGAACCGGCCGCCGGCGCCGCGGCGGACGATGGCGGAGCTCGAGCAGGAGATCGCGCGCACCCGGCGGCTCGTCGCCGAGGCGCCCGTGATGGCGATGGGTCGGACGGTCGGAGCCCGCGCCGGCGTCCACGGGCCCCGGGGAGCCGCTGCAGGCCGTCCGGGAGCGCGCGGACGTACGCCAGGTCGAGGCGGAGCTCGCGGCCGCCCTGGCGGGCCGCACGCAGGCCGCGGAGCGGCTGGCCGCGGCGCTCCGCAGCGCTCGCGGTGGCCGAGCAGCAGGCCGGCGAGGACGTGGACGCCGGGCGCGGATCTCCCGGCGGCGCTCACCGGGGCGCACGTCGCGCGCGCGCGACGGCGGAGAGTCACGGTGCGCGTGGCCCAGCAGGCCGTCGAGGGCGCCGAGGCGCGGGCCCAGCGCGTCCGCGGCCAGGCCCGCGACGAGTACCGCCACGCCCTCGAGGCAGGCGCAGCGCGCCGCTGGTGCGTGAAGCTGGATGCGCTCCTCCTCGAGGTGGGGACGGTGAACACCGAGCTCGGCGTGCTCCACCAGGCCGCGCTGGTGAACCTCGGCGCCCGGGAACGGATGGGGCAGCCGCGCCGGCGTGTTCGGCCCGCTGGCGAGCGATCGCGGCGAGATGCCGATGGCCGTCTGGGCGCTGGCGTCGAGCGCTGCGGCGACGCGAAGCTGCGGCCGCGGAGCGACGACGCGGACTGGGCGGCCGTCTGCGCGCCGCTGCGTCAGCCGGCGTTTGCCGCTCCGGCCGATCCTCCCGCGGGCGCCGGCGCGCGATCCCGCGCTCGTCGCGCTGCTCGATGGCGCCGAGCGGTAGCGCGTGGGGGCGGGGCGGGTGTACTCCGTCTCCGTTCCTGGCCTCCCCACGGCTCCGGCTGCTCCAGGCGCCGGGGCCGTGGGGACGGCTCTCGCCGCTGTGACCGTCCCGGTCACACCCGCGCGCCGATGATCCCCGCCGTCGCCAGGCTATCAGCCGGACCAGCCCGGTGCGACCTGCCTTTCAGCGGGCCCAGGACGGCGGCTATCAAACACAGGGACTCGCGGCCGTCGTCGAGCTGCGAGCATCGTCGTCGAGTTCTCACCGGTCACGCGCGGCCCGCGGCCGAGCGTCCCCACGAGTGGTGGGGGCATCCGCCGCGCTGTTCGGACGCTGCCCATGCGCTACCGCGTGGCGATCGACCTCGAGATCGTCGTCACCCTCGACACCAGGACCACGGTGCCGCGACTACGTCCGCGAGGTCGTGATCCCCGACGACGACGAGGTCCTCGCGCTCCTCCTGGCCACGACGGGCGTGACCCTGCCCGATGACGAGGAGGTTCTCCTTCTCCTGGCCTCGACGGCGCCGCCGGCCACGCCCCGCGGCCCGCGATGTCGCTAGCGATGCTCGCGGAGATCATCGACGAGGACGACGCGCTCTGGTTGCGCCGCTCAGTCCGTGCTTAGGGACGCCGAACAGCCGCGTGCCATATACGTGCCATCCGAGGGGCAGAATTGACTAAGTACGACACGGCGCGTCGCGCGCTAAGTGCGCGGAAAGACAACAGTGGCAGCAGCGCTCGGTCCCCGCTGGCCCGACTCACATGCCAGGGGTCGCAGGTTCAAGTCCTGCATCGTCCACCAACATCCTTCTCGCGAACCTGCCCCGCCGCTTACGCGCCCGTCCCCGCCGCGCGCTTGTGGAAGTACCGCTTGGCCTGCTCGTAGCCGCACTGGAAGAGGCACTCCTTGTCGGCCACGCTCAGGTCGAGCTGGAGCGTGTGCACGCCGCTGACCTGGATCAGGATGGTGTCCTGCCACAGCGTGCCCGGCACGCGCTGGTTCTCGAGCGCGTTCAGCATCGTGTCGAGGAGGATCTTCGCGAAGTCCCAGGGCCAGAGCCGCGCGCGATCGGGGAGCTGCCGCGTCTCCGCCGAGACCATGCGCAGCATCACCGTGCGCACGGGCGGACCGGCGCAGCGGGCGGCCATGAGCTCGAGCCCGCTGGGGATCCACGGCATGAGCTGGCCGTCCACGAGGAGCCGCTTCTCGATCCGCTGCGCGCGCCAGACCCACGGGATGGACATCGAGCAGCGCACGGCCTTGCTCACCTGCATGCCCGGCGTGGTGTAGCGCGAGAAGAAGAACGGCTCGCGGCCCACGAGATCGGCGGCGGCCACGAAGAAGTCGCGCTCGAGATCCTCGAAGCGCGCGCCCTTCAGCCGGTCGTCCATGTAGCGCTCGAAGCTGTTGCCGAGGTAGAGGCCGCCCTCGAAGAGGAAGCCGCGCAGGCTCCAGTCGTTGAACTCGGTGAGCTTCGTCTCGAGGACGCCGCGGTGCATGTCCGTCACCGACCACCCCGCGGCGAGCAGCGCGCCCACGATGCTGCCCGCGGAGACGCCCGGGACGTTGACGATCTCGACGCCCATCTCCTCGAAGGCGGCGAGGGCACCGACGTAGGCGGGAAAGCGCACGCCGCCCCCCGCCATCACGAGGTTGATGCGCTCGCCGCCCGAAGCTTCGGTCATCGTGAAACTGTCCTGCCGTGGCCACGCGCCGGCCGCGGCTGCCCCCAAACCTAGGCGACCGGCGTTGGGGTGTCAAGCAAGCCCGCGCCGTTTCGACACGACCCGGCCGCGCGTGCGCAACTTCTGCGCCCTCGCCGCGCCGGACAGTCTTTGGTCGTCGGGGGTTTGCGCGTCATCATGCTAGAGTTGAGATCGAAGTTGGAAGTGTCAGGTCGTTCACAACACTTCGGGTCCCGCGCGATGGGAGGGGTGCATCCCTTGAACGAGCTGCGGACGGTGCTGTCTCGGCTGGTCGCGGTGGCCCTCGTCACCGGCGTGATGCTCGGCGGCGGGTGCACGCAGAGCCCCGAGGTGAAGAAGCAGAAGGCGCTCGAGCGTGCGGAGGTCCACCTCAAGGACGGTAAGCCCAACGAGGCCATCATCGAGCTGCGCAACGCGCTGCAGGTGGACAAGGACTTCGTGCCCGCCCTGCACGCCCTCGGCCGCGCGTACACGGCCAAGCTGTGGTACGCGGACGCGATTCGTGAGCTGAAGCGCGCGCAAACGCTCGCGCCGGACTCCGTGCCCATCGCCCTCGACCTCGGGCGCGCCAGTGTCGACTTCGGCGTCTGGAAGGAGGCCGGGGAGCAGGCGGACAAGGTCCTCGGCCGCGAGCCCGGCAACACGGCCGGGCTGGAGATGCGCGCCGCGGCGCTCCTCGGCCAAGGCAAGGCGGCGGAGGCGCTGGTCGTCCTCGACACGATCCCCGCGGCCCAGCGTGGCGCGAGCCAGTCCGTGCGGGGACGCGCGCTCGCCCGGCTCGGCAAGACGGCGGAGGCCGAGCAGGCGTTCAAGGCGGCGCTGGCCGCCGACCCCAAGGATTACCGGAGCCTCAGCGGGCTCGGCGAGATCTCGCTCAGTCGGAGGCAATGGGAAGAAGCGGCCAAGCTCTACGGCGACGCGAAGGCGATCCAGCCCGGCGACCCGCGGATCCGCCTCGGCCTCGCCACCGCGAAGGCCCAGCTCAAGAAGGTGCCCGAGGCCATCCAGGAGCTGGAGAGCCTGGACCGGCGCTCCCGCACGTTCCCCGTCATACTCGCCCTCGGGACGCTCTACCTCCAGGCCAATCGCCCCACGGAGGCGATCAATCTCCTCGCCCCCATCGTCCAGCGCCTGCCCCAGGCGACCGACGTGCGCTTCCTGCTCGCGTCCGCGTATCTCGCCAACAACCAGGCGGACTACGCGATCGGCGAGTTCGAAACCCTCGTGCGCGAGAACCCGAAGAACACGCTGGTGCAGTACAGGCTCGCCCAGGCGTTCCTGCGCCGCGGGCAGGCGAAGGAGGCCCTGGCGCGTCTCGACGGCATCGCCAAGTCCTTCGAGAAGGTCGCCGAGTACCATCTGGAGCGAGGGAGGGCGTTCATGGTGCTCGGACGCCCGGACGACGCCACCAAGGCGGTGGCCGTCGCGCAGAAGCTCGCGCCCGACTGGCCGCAGCCCTACCTCCTCGCCGGCGAGATCCGGCTCCAGCAGGGCGATCGGAGCGGCGCGCGCGCGATGTACGTGAAGGCGGCCGAGCTCGACGCGAGCTACGCTCCCGCGCACATGGCGCTCGGCCGGCTCAACGAGGCCGAGCAGAAGTTCGACGCCGCGCTCCAGGAGTACGACGCCGCCGTCGCCGCGGACCCGAAGTCCGTCGCCACCGTGCGCAGCAAGGCGGGCGCCCTCATCAGGCAGAAGAAGGTCAAGGAGGCCATCCAGTTCGTCGAGGCCAAGGTGAAGGAGGAGCCGAACAACGGGACGCTGCGCTCGCTGCTGGGCGCCGCCTACCTGCTCGACAAGCAGTACGACAAAGCGGGCGCGGCCTACAAGGCGGCGGTGGACCTTGACCAGCGTGCCGTCGAGCCGCGCCTTGGCCTCGCGCGGGTCGCCCTGGCGCAGCAGCGGGAAGAGGAGGCCCTGAGCCAGCTCCAGAGCGCGGTGAAGATACGGCCGGACCACCGCGTCGCCGTGCTCCTGCTCGCCTCGCTGGCCGACAAGCTCGGGCGCCCGGAGGTGGCGGTACCCGTCGTCGAGGCGGCGCTCAAGGCGTCGCCCAAGCAGACAGACCTCGTGCTCGTGCTCTCCGACCTCTATGTGCGCGTGGGTAAGTACGACCAGGCGATCGCCGGGCTCAGCACGCTGATCGCGGAGAACCCGAACCTCACCGCGGCGCGGATCGTCCGCGGGCAGGCGCTGCTCGCCAAGCGCGACGGCGCGGCCGCTCTCAAGGACTTCACCGCCGTGGCCCAGGCCCACCCGAAGTCGGCCCAGGCCCACTACCTGCTCGCGCGGTCGCACGTCGTGCTGAACCAGGTGAACCAGGCCAAGAAGGAGTACGAAGAGGCGCTCAAGCTCGACCCCAAGCTCGAAGGTGCCAAGACGGAGCTGGCCGTGCTGTCCGGGGCGAAACCCGACGAGGACGCCTACACCAAGCGAGTGGCCCAGCTCCGGGAGGCCATCAAGAAGGACCCGCGCAACGTCGCGCTGCGGATGGCCCTCGCCACCGACCTCATCACGCTCCGCCAGACCAAGGAGGCCCAGACCGAGCTCAAGCAACTCCTGGAGCTGTCGCCCAGCCACACGGTGGCCAACGTCACGATGGCGGAGCTGCTCATGGCCCAGGGCAGCGCCGACGAGGGCGCCAACCACCTCCGGGCCGCATTGCGTGGCAACCCGTCACACATCCGGGCCAACGTCCTGCTCGGGCGCTACCTCGAGTCACGCGGCCAGCGGGAGGAGGCGATCGCGCGGTACCAGGCCGCGCTCCGCGTCAACCCGAACCTGGTGGACGTGAAGCTCCAGCTCGGCCTGCTCTACGCGGCGGCCAAGCGGCTGCCCGAGGCGCTCAAGATGGTCGAGGAGGTGCAGACGAGCCTCCCGAACAGTCCGGCCCCTCTCATCCTCAAGGGCTTCATCCAGCTCGCCCAGCTGAACCCGAAGGCGGCCGCCGACACCTTCGGCGCCGCGCTGAGACTCAAGCCGGACGCCGGCGACGCCCACCGCGGCCTCGCCCAGGCCTACGAGGGACTCGAGCAGAACGACCGGGCCATCGAGACCTACCGCAAGGCGATCGCCGTGAACGAGAACGACCTCATCAGCCTCAACAACCTCGCCTGGCTCATCAGCGAGCACCGGAAGAAGCCCGACGAGGCGCTGCCCTTCGCGATCCGGGCGCAGCAGCTCGCGCCGCAGCTTCCCACGGTGCTCGACACGCTGGGCTGGATCCACTACCGGCGCGCCGCTTACGAGGAAGCCGAGAAGCTGATCACCAAGGCGGTCGAGCGCAGCCCCAACAACGGGGCGATGCAGTACCACCTGGGCATGACGTACGTGAAGCTCGGGCGGAAAGGGGACGCGGTCTCCAGCCTGCGCCGCGCCTCCCAGCTCGACCCCAAGCTCGCCCGCGCCGAGCGCATCCCCGACCTCATCAAGGACCTCGGCGGCTGAGAGCGCTCGACAAGCTTCTTCGGCGACTCCGCGTGAGCCTGCCCGGGAGATCCGCCGAGATCCTCGCCTTCCTCCGGTCGGCGGAGCCGGAGATGCTGGAGATGAGGGCGAGGCCGCGGTGCTGGAGTCGTTCCGAGCGCCGCCGCCGAGGTGCCGGCGTACGCGGACATCCTGAAGCGCCACGGCGTGGATCCCGCGAGCGTCACCGACCTGGACGCCTTCCGCGCCCGCGTGCCGCTCACCGACAAGAGCACCACGTTCCTCGCGTACCCCGTGCGCGAGCTGTGCCGGGGCGGCGGCCTCGCCGGCATCAAGTCGATCATCCCGAGCTCCGGGCACTCCGGCACGTTCGCCTTCAGCGTGGACACCGCGGAGGGCGCGGCGCTGGCCGCCAAGGGCGTGGACCTCGCCTTCGAGTACGTGCTCGAGATCTCGTCGCGCCGGGGGCTCGTGCTCAACTGCTACCCCACGGGGCTCCAGGTCCCCACGTCGATGGCCGTCGCCAACACCGGCGTGAGCGCGGACGTGGCCCTGGCCATCGTGCGGGCCGTCGCCGCCGAGTTCGAGCAGCTCGTCATCGTGGGGCAGCCGCTGTTCGTGAAGAAGCTGGTGGAGGACGGCGTCGAGCAGGGCATCGACTGGGCGCGCCTGCGCACCACGCTGGTCACCGGCGGGGAAGGGTTCGTCGAGAGCTGGCGGACGTACATGTCGGGGCTGCTCGGCATCGCCGATCCCGACAACCCCACCACCCAGTTCGTGGCGTCCACCATGGGGGCGCGGGAGCTCGGGCTGAACCTGTTCCACGAGATCCCGGAGACCATCCGAATCATCCGCCGCGCGTACCGTGACTCGTCGCTGCGCGAGGCCCTCTTCGGGGCGGGCGTGACGCATACGCCCCACTTCTTCCTCTACTACCCGATGCGCAGCTTCATCGAGGAGATCCCCGCGCCGGGCTGGCCGGGCGGCGACCTCGCAGTGTCGCACACCGCGCTCGACCTGCCGCTGCCACTCCTGCGCTACCGCACCGGCGACCTCGTGCGGCTGATCCCCCACCGGCGCCTCGAGGAGATCCTGGACGGGCACGCCCCCGACCTCGCGCTGCCCGGGCTCAAGCTGCCCGTCGCCGGCGTGTTCGGCCGCCGGGACGCGCTCCAGGCCGGCGCGCACCGCATCAGCGGCGAGATGCTGAAGGAAGCGCTCTTCCTGGACCCGGAGGTGGCGCGCGCGGTGACCGGATTCTTCAGCGCTCGGCTCGACGGCGGGGCGCTCCGCCTGGAGGTGCAGCTCCGCGAGGGGCGGAAGCCGGGAAGCGAGCTCGACGACCGGCTCGCGCGGGCGCTCGGCTCGACGCTACCGGCGGGCGCCCGGTGTACGGCGCGCTTTCACGAGTCGGCCGCGTTCCCGCAGCGCACCACCCACGAGCGGAAGCACCACTACCTCACGTAGCCCCGCCCAGGCTCACGTAGCTCAGGCCGCCCCGGGCCGGACGACCACCGGCGCCGGGGTCAGGGCGACGTGCGCGCCGCGGCGAGATGGGCGCCGAGCCGGGCCGCCACCGACTGGATCGTCGGCTCGTCAACCAGCGTCGGCGTCGACGAGACGATCTCCTCCACCTCGATCCCATCCTTCGCCAGCCCGTCCCAGCCGTAGCATGGATCGCCGAAGTGCCGGGCGGGCAGGTTGGCCGACCGGAAGAGCACGATCCGGCCGGGGTAGACGCTGGGCCTGTAACGCTGGCGGGCCGCGGTGTGGGCCTTCGCGACCCGCTCGATGGCCGCGTCCACGAACGTCGTCTCCTCGTCGGGCGACTCCGGCTCGACACGCCGCGACAGCCCCCGGGTGGCCACCTCCAGCAGCAGGCTGCCGAGACGGAACGCCGCGAAGGGCGGACGTTCGAGCGGCCGGCGCCGGCGCACCAGGTCCAGCTCGTAGCCGAAGCGCCGGCGGGTCCGGAGCGCCCACCGCTGGGCCCGCGTCAGCGGTGGCCGCCACGCGGTCTCGATCATCGCGAGCAGGGCCACGTCCTCGCCCTGAGCGAGGAGCTGGTGCGCCATCTCGAAGGCCACGATGCCCCCGAAGCAGTAGCCGAGCAGGTGGTACGGCCCGCGCGCCTGCCGGGCGCGGATGGCGCCCAGGTAATGCGCGGCGAGGTGCTCGATCCGGTCGATCGGCGTCTCCATCCCGTCGAGGCCGGGCGGGGCGAGGCCGAACGCGGGCTGCTCGGGTCCCAGATGGGCGACCAGGTGCCGGTAGCAGAAGAGGTGGCCGGTGTGCTGGTGCACGCAGTAGAGCGGCGGCAGCGCGCCCCGGGGCTGAAGCGGCACGAGCGACGTGGTGTGCTCGACGACCTCGGCGCGGAGCCGCGCCGCCAGCTCGGCGATGGTCGGCGCCCGGAAGACGGTGGCGAGCGGCAGGCTCCGCCCGGTGAGGCGCTCGATGTCGGCGAACAGCCGGAGCGCGAGCAGCGAATGGCCGCCGAGCTCGAAGAAGTTGTCGTGCCGGCCGACCGACGAAACACCCAGGACCTTCGCCCAGATCTCGGCCAAGTCCCGCTCGAGGCCGTCCTGCGGGACGCCGTCGCCCTGGTCCCGCGCGCCGTCCACGGGCGGCGGGGCGGGCAACGCGAGCCGATCGATCTTCCCCGTGGGGGTCAGGGGAAGCGCGTCCAGCGTCACGAACGTGGCCGGCACCATGTAGTCGGGCAGCCGTTCCTGGAGCGCCCCGCGGAGGTCCGCCGCCGTCACGACGGCCCCGGGCATGGGCACGACGTAGGCCACGAGCCTCTGCTCTCCCGGGCGCTCCGCGCGCGGGACCACCACCGCCTCTCGGAGCGTCCGCTCCGACCGTAGCTGCGCCTCGATCTCACCAGGCTCGATGCGGAAGCCGCGGATCTTCACCTGGAAGTCCTTCCGGCCGAGGAACTCGAGGGTGCCGTCCGCCCGCAGCCGGCCAAGGTCTCCGGTGTGGTAGACCCGCCGCGCGGGGTCGGTGGGGTCAGGGCGGAAGGCCTGGGCCGTCTGCTCGGGCTGGCGCCAGTAGCCGAGGGCCACGTGCGGGCTCGCGATCGTGATCTCGCCGCTGGCGGCCGCGCGGCCCTCCTCGTCGAGGAGGACGACCTCCGTGTCCTCCACCGGATCGCCCACGGGCACGCGGCCCGCCGGCAGCTCGCTGTCTCGATCCAGGAAGCACTGGAGCGCGAGCGTCGACTCCGTCGGGCCGAGGCCGTTCACGAACACGGCGCCCGGAGCGAAGTGGCGCGCGAAGGCGGCCACGTCGGTCCGGAGCACCTCCTCGCCCCCCATGACCACACTTCGGACGCTGGGAAAGCCGTCGCCGTCGCCGAGGCTGGCCACGAAGTGGCGGTACAGCGTCGGCGTGGAGTGAAAGACGGTGATCTCCTCGTCACGGAGCCAGGCCGGCGCTCCGACGAGGCCGTCTTCCCTCACGCTCCAGGGGCACAGCCGCGCGCCGTTGAGCAGCGCCCCGAAGATGTCCATGAGCGCCGCGTCGAACGCGTACGAGGCGAAGAGGGTGAGGCGATCGTCGGGGGTGAGGCCGAGGTTGTCCGTGTAGACGCGGATGTGGTGGAGGAGGTTCCGGTGGGTCTGCATCACGCCCTTCGGACGTCCCGTCGAGCCCGAGGTGTAGAGCAGGTAGGCAAGCGCATCGGGAGAGACGACCACGCCGGGGTCGTCGTCCCGGGCCGCCGGCCCCGGGTCGTCAACGTCCAGGATCTCGACGCCTCCGGGCGCGAGCTCGCCGGCGAGGGGCGCATGGCGCGACTCGGTCACGAGCGTGCTCGCCTGGGCGTCCGCGACGACGGCCACCAGGCGCTCCCTGGGATAGAAGGGGTCCAGCGGCACGTAGGCGCATCCCGCCTTCAGCACGCCGAGGATGCCCGCCATCATCGGCGCGTCGTGGCCGAGCAGGAGAGCCACCCGGCCTCCCGCGGCGCCCCGGGCGACAAGGGCGTGGGCCAGGCGGTTGGCCCGGCGGTCGAGCTCGCCGTACGTCCACGCGTGGCGGCGGCCGCGGACGGCGATCCGGCTCGCGTGGCGGCGCGCCTGCTCCTCGAACCGCGCGCCGACGGAGCGCTCCAGGGCCGCGCGGGGGAACCCCGACCGCTCGAGGCGGGGTCGGGCCCGCGCGACCTGGGCCGCGCGGGCTCGGCTCTCGGCCGGGCCGAGCAGCGGCAGGTCCAGGAGACGCCGCTCCGGCGCGGCCGCCACGGCCTCGAGGAGCGTCATCCAGTGCCCCAGCATCCGCTCCGCGGTGGCGGCGGTGAACAGGTCCGAGCTATACCTGAGACCCGCGGAGAGGCCGCCGTCCCGGCGTGACACCGACAGCGCCAGGTCGTACTTCAACGTCTCGAACTCGATGGGCACGGGCGACACGGCGAGGCCGGGCAGCACGAGGACGTTGTCCTCGACCTCCATCAGGTTGAAGAGCACCTGGAACAGCGGCGAGCGCCCGAGCGTCCGGTCGGGGGCCAACTCCTCGACGAGCTTCTCGAAGGGCAGCGACTGGTGCGCATACGCCGACACCGCGGCAGCGCGGACTCGGTCAACCAGATCGAGGAAGGTCGGGTTGCCCGACAGATCGGTCCGCAGGCAGAAGGCGTTGAGGAAGAGGCCGATGAGCCCCTGGGTGTCCAGCCGGTCGCGGCCGGCGATCGGCACGCCCACCACGATGTCGTCCTGCCCGGAGTGCCGACAGAGCACCGCCTGGAACGCGGCCGCGAGCACCATGAAGAGCGTGGCGCCCTGCCGGCGCCCGAGCCCCTGAAGGCGCTCCGCCACCTCCGGTGACACCCGCGCGCTGACGCGGGCGCCCCGCCAAGTGCGCTCCTCCCGCCGGGGGTGATCCGTGGGCAGGTCGAGCATGGCGGGGGCTCCCGCCAGCGCCTCCTTCCAGTACGTCACGTGCTGCTCGAGGCGGGTCCCCCGGAGCCAGTCCCGCTGCCAGGCGGCGAAGTCAGCGTACTGGGTCGTCAGCGGCGGCAGAGCGGGGGCCGCGCCGCCCGCGAGCGCCGCGTAGGCCGTGCCGAGCTCCCTGTACAACACCCCCAGCGACCAGGCGTCCGCCCCAATGTGGTGCATCATCAGGAGGAGGACGTGCTCCTCGGGACCGAGGGAATAGAGCGACGGCCGCACCAGCAGGTCGCGCGCGAGGTCGAAGGGGCGATGCGCCTCCTCGGCGAGCAGCCGCGCCAGCGCGGACTCGCGGTCGGGGCCGGCGAGCCGCGCCAGGTCGGTCACGGGGAGGTCCAGGGCCGCCGGCTCGTTGACCACCTGCGCCGGCCCGCCGTCGGACACGACGAACGAGGTGCGCAGCGCCTCGTGGCGAGCCACGACGGTGTCGATCGCCCCGCGCAGGGCGTCGACCCGGAGCGGGCCGACGAGACGCAGGGCCACGGGCACGTTGTACGAGGCGGTCCCGGGCTCGAGCTGGTCGAGGAACCAGAGGCGCTGCTGCGCGAAGGACAGCGGCCGCGCCGCGCCGTCGCCCTGACGGTGCGGGATCGCCTCCGCGGGGGCCTCCTCGGCGAGCGCGGCCTCGGGCGCAGCATGCGAGATCATCTCGCGAAGCGCGGCCACCGTCGCGTCCAGCGTGGGCGCGCGGAAGATCGTGACCACCGGGAAGCGCCCGCCCGCGAGCTCGCCCATCTCCGCGGCGAGGCGCACCGCGAGCAACGAGTGGCCACCCAGGTCGAAGAAATCGTCATCGGGAGCCACAGACGGGACCCGGAGGACGCGCGCCCAGATGGCGGCCACGTCGCGTGTCAGCGCGTCGTCGATGACGGGCGCGCGGCGCCTCGTCGCCGTCCCACGCCCGCGCGACGGGAGCCGGCAGGGCGCGGCGGTCCAGCTTGCCGTTGGCGGTGAGCGGCAGCGCGGCCATCGGCACGAAGGCCGCCGGGATCATGTAGTCGGGGAGCGTCCTTCGCAACGCCGCCCGCAGCTCGGCGGCGGGCGCGGCCGGTCCGTCGAAGACCACGTGGGCGAGGAGGCTCGCGTCCGCCGTGCCCCCGCCGGTGAGCCCCACCGTCGCGTCCCCGACGCCCGGAACGGCGCGCAGCGCCGCCTCGATCTCGCCCAGCTCGATGCGGAAGCCGCGCAGCTTGACCTGCTGGTCGGCGCGGCCGAGGTACTCGAGGTCGCCGTCGGGCAGCCGCGCGGCCGAGATCGCCGGTGCGGTAGAGGCGCCGGCCCCGGTCCGTCGCGAACGGGTCGGGCACGAAGCGCTCGGCGGTGAGGTCGGGCCGGTCCGAGGTAGCCCCGGGCGAGCCCGGCGCCGCCCACGTAGAGCTCGCCCGGCACGCCGACCGGCACCGGCTCGCAGTCGCGCGGTCGAGCACGTGGACGCTGCAGGTCGGGGATCGGCCGGCCGATCGGGCTTCCGATCGCCGCCGCGGATCTCGGTCGGCGGCGAGCGGCCGGTACGTGACGTGCACCGTGGTCTCGGTGATGCCGTACATGTTGACGAGCGCGTGGCGCCCGATCGTCGTGCCGCTCCACCCAGGGCGCGCAGCGCGCGCCGGCTCGAGGGCCTCGCCGCCGAAGATCGACCGCGCGCGGAGGCGAGGCCGCCGGCGTCGCCCCGCGCGGCGTCGGCGGCCAGCGAGCTGGCGGAACGCCGACGGCGTCTGGTTGAGCACGGTCACGCCGCTCGGCGCGCAGCAGGTCGACGAAGCCTCCGGGGACGCGGCTCGCCGCGTACGGCACGACCACCAGCCGGCCGCCGTAGAGCGAGCGCCCCCAGATCTCCCAGACCGAGAAGTCGAAGGCGAAGGAGTGGAACAGCGTCCAGACGTCGCGCTCGGTCCGAAGCCGAACCAGGGCTCCGGTGGCGGCGAGCAGCCGCGCCACGTTGGCGTGCGTGACCTGCACGCCCTTGGGCCGGCCGGTGGAGCCCGAGGTGTAGATCACGTAGGCGAGCGTTGTCGGGATGCGACCGGCGCAGCGACCGGCCGTGCCGCCGTCCTGCCGGCATGCGCCCCCTCGTCGACGCCGACGAGCGTCACCGGCCCGGCGCCCGGGAGCCGGTCGAGCAGCTCGCTGCTGGACCACGACGACCGGCGCCGCGCGTCCTCCAGCATGAAGGCCAGCCGCTCGGCGCGGGTAGGCGGGATCGAGCGGCACGTAGGCGCCGCCCGCCTTGAGGATCGCCGAGCAGGCCGACGACCAGCTCGAGCGAGCGCTCGAGGCAGAGGCCGACCGGCGCCTCCGGCCCCACGCCCAGCGCGCCGCAGACGGCGCGCCAGGCGGCTCGGCCCGCGCGGTCGAGCTCGCCGTAGGTCAGGCCTCGCCGTCGCCGAACGCCACCGCGACGGCGTCCGGCCGCGCGCGCGGCCTGCGCCTCGAACAGCTCGTGCAGGCAGCGGTCCGCGCGGGCAGCGGCGCGCCGGCGTCGTTCCACTCCGCGAGCAGCTGGCGGCGCTCGGCCGCGGTCAGGAGCGGCAGCTCGGACGCAGCCGGCCGCTCGGGATCGGCGGCGGCGCCCTCGAGCAGCGTCTCGAAGTGCTCGCAGCGATGCGGCGACGGTCGGCGGCGTCGAACAGGTCGGTGGTCGTACTCCAGCGCAGCCGACCGAGCCCGTCGCCGTCGCTCGGCCAGGCGACGAGCGTCAGGTCGAACTTGGCGGCGCTCGGTGTCGAGGCCGGAGCCGGCTCACCGCGAGGCCCGGCGAGCTCGAGCAGCCGTCCGCCGGCGCGTTCTGGAGCGCGAACACACCTGGAAAGCGGCGTGCGGCTGAGGTCGCGCTCCGGCTGCAGCTCCTCGACCAGCTGCTCGAACGGCAGGTCCTGGTGGGCGTAGGCGCCGAGCGCCGCCTCGCGCACCCGGCGCCAGCAGCTCGCGGAAGGTCGGATCGCCGCAGGTCGGCGCGCAGCACCAGCGTGTTGACGAAGAAGCCGATCAGCCCTCGATCTCGGCGCCGGTGCGGCCGGCGATCGGGCGTGCCGACCACGAGGTCGTCCTGGCCGCGTGTAGCGGCCGAGCAGCGCCTCGAAGGCGGCGAGCAGCGCCATGAACAGCGTGGCGCCCTCGCGCCGCGCCAGCGCCGCGCAGGCGCGCGGCGCAGCGCCGGCGGCAGCGCGGCACGGCCGGCCGCCGCGGTAGCGCTCGGGCCGCCGGGCGCGGCCGGTCGGTCGGCAGCTCGAGCGGCGCGGCGCGCCCGGCGAGCCGCTCGCGCCAGTAGGCGAGCTCGGCCGTCGAGCCCTCGCCCTGCAGCCGCTCGCGCTGCCAGACGGCGTAGTCGGCGTACTGGATCGGCAGCGCCGGCAGGGCGGCGGGCTCGCCGCGCGGCGAGCGCCCCGTAGAGCGCCGCCAGCTCGCGCACCAGCACGCCCAGCGACCAGCCGTCCGAGACGATGTGGTGCAGCGTCGAGCAGCAGCGCGTGCTCCTCGGCGCCGAGCGCGCAGAGCGCGGCGCGCAGCAGCGGGCCGCGCGCGAGGTCGAAGGGCCGCCGCGGCCCTCCGCGCGGCGAGCCGCCTCGGCCTCGCGCTCCTCGCCGGTCCGGCAGCGGCGGAGGTCGACCACCGGCAGCGCCACGCTCGGGCGCAGGCGCCGACCACCTGGACGGGAACCCCGTCCACGGCCCCGAAGGTGGTGCGCGAGCATCTCGTGGCGGTCGACCACGGCCTGGAGCGCGCCGCGGAGCGCGTCGCGATCGAGCCGGCCGACGAGACGAAGCGCCGCCGGGATGTTGTAACGCGGCGCTGCCGGGATCGAGCTGCGCGAGGAACCAGAGCCGCTGCTGGGCGAAGGACAGGGGGCACGCGCCCCGATCCGCGCGTGAGGGGATCCGCGACGCTGCCCCGGCCGCGCCCCCGCGCCTCAGGAGGCGCCGCTCGAGCAGCGCGCGCTGAGCGGGCGACAGGTCGGCGATCTGCCGCTCGAGGCCCGCGGCGTCTCCGTTGGCTGGGCTCACGCCTCGTCCTCGGCGAGGATGCGGGCGGCGTCCTCCTCCGACAGCGCGCCGATCTCGCCCAGGAGGGCGCCGGTGTCCTCGCCCCCGCTGGCAAGACGGCTCACGATCGCGAGCGCGAGCCCTTCGACCGTCGGTCGCTCGAACGGAACGCGCGCGGGCAGATCGACGCCCAGGTCGTCCCGGACCCGGCCCAGCAGGCGCACCACGAGGAGCGAGTGCCCGCCGAGATCGAAGAAGTTGTCGTCGACGCCGACCCGCTCGACCCCGAGGACGTCGCGCCAGATCGCCCGCGAGCGCCTGCTCCATGGGCGTGGCGGGCGCGTCGAACGGCTCGCCGCCTCGGGCCGGCACGGCGCGGGAGCCGGCAGCGCCCTGCGGTCCAACTTGCCGGCGGGCGTCGGGGAGCCCGTCGAGCGCCACGAAGGCGGAGGGCACCATGTATGCGGGAAGCCGCTCCCCGAGGAAGTCCCGGATATCGTGGCCGGCGGAGTGCCGCTCCGCCGTCGGTGACGACGTAGGCCACGAGGCGCGGGTCCCCGGCCGGTCCTCCCGCACCACGCGACGGCGCCCGGCGGATCGCCGGGTGCTGCTCCAGCACCCCCTCGACCTCCGGCAGCTCGACGCGGAAGCCCCGCACCTTGACCTGGCCGTCGGTGCGCCCGATGAACTCAACGGTCCCGTCGGGGACGGTAGCCGCCGCGGTCGCCCGTGCGATAGCAGCGGTCCGCGACGTCGCCCGTGAAGGGCTGCCGACGAAGCGCGCGCGTGTCAGCTCGGCGTCGTCGAGATAGCCTCGGGCCAGGTGCGGGCTCCGGACGTGAATCTCGCCGGGCTCGCCGACGCCCGCGAGCTGTCCGGCGGCGGTCAGGACGAGGAGCTGCGACGTCCGGCATGCCGCGCCCGAGCGGGATCGGGTCGCGCGGGTCGAGCGGCCTCGTCGGCCGGGGACGACGAAGGATCCCAGAGCGCGCTGGGTCTCCGTGGTGCCGTAGAGGTTCACGGCCGTGACGTTCGGGGCGAGCGCGCGCAGCCGCGCGACGTTCCGGTGGGTCAGGGCATCGCCGACGATGAAGGCGTAGCGCAGCGACGCGACCGGATCAGCCGCCGCCTGGTCCCGCGGCGCGGACCCGCACAGGAAGTGCACCATCGCCGGCGTGAGGTTCGTGGCCGAGATCGCCTCCTCGCGCAACCAGCTCGGCCAGCCAGCCCGGGCTGGCCATCTGCTCCGGATCGGGGATGCAGAGCGTGCCTCCCACCCAGAGCGCGGTGAAGATGTCCCGCTGAAGGGGATCGTGGGACAGCGCCGACAGCATGCTGAAACGGTCGGCTTCACCGAGAGCGAAGGTCTCGACGAACCAGGGCAGGAAGTGGGACAGCGGAGCCATGGCGCCCCAGGATCCCCTTCGGCCGGCCCGTCGAGCCCGACGTGAACGCGACGCAGGCCAGGTCATCGGGACCCACGGGACGCCGGGATCGCCCGCCGCGTACTGCGTGATCGGCGGGCCGACGTTCGTCGCCGCGCGGGGGCCGGGGCCGAGCCGGGCGCGCCGCGGGATCGCCGCCACGAACGCGGCCAGCTCGGCCGGGGGCGATCCGGCCGCCGCGATCTCGAGCCACGCCCGCGGCTCGGCCATGCGCAGGCAGTCCAGCAGGCGCGCGGCCGGGTAGGCCGGGTCCAGGATCAGGAAGGCCGCACCGGCCTTGAGGGCGCCGAGCACGCGCCCACACCAGCGGGGCGCTGCGGTGCCCGTAGACCGCCACGACATCCTCGGCGCCGACGCCGCCCTCGCGCAGCCAGTGGGCGAGCTGGTTGCTCCGGGCGTCGAGCTCCCCGTACGTCCAGCGCCGTCCCGGTCGACGAGAGCGATCCGGTCCGGGCGGCGCAGCGCCTGCCGAGCCACGGCGGTGTGGACGCCGCCCTGCCAGCCCGCGTCGAGCGCGGCCACGGCGGATCCGGCAGGACGGGCCGCGCGGTCGGCGTCACGAGCGAGATGGCGCGAGAGCCGCTCGTCGGGATCCTCGACGACCTCGCGCGAGCAGCTGTCGCAGCTGGGCGAGCAGCTCGGCGCATCCGCGCGTCGTCGAACAGGTCGGCGTTGGAGACCGCGATCAGCTGGATGCCGTTCTCGACCGTGCCGGTAGTAGAGCGTCAGGTCGAACAGCGCCGTCTCTCGGGGAAGGCGAGCTTCGATGCGACGCCCGGTCGAGCGGCGAAGTCGTCCTCGAACTCGCTGCATGTTCAGGAGCACCTGGAAGGGCGAGCGTGCGCCCGGCGTCCCGACTCCGGGCGCAGCTCCTCCAGGACCCGCTCGAACGGCAGTCCTGGTTGGCGTACGCCTCCAGTGCCACCTGGCGCGTCCGGCCGAGCAGGTCGCGGAAGCTGGGCCGCCCCGACAGGTCGGTTCGCAGGACCAGCGTCGTTGATGAGACAGCCCACGATGGCCCTCGACCTCGGCTCGGTCGCGCCCGGCGACCGGGGTGGCGACCGCGATGTCGTCCTCGCCGGAGTAGCGATGCAGGAGGGCCTGGAGGGCGGCGAGCAGCAGCATGAACAGCGTCACCTGCTCCTCGGCACGGAGGCGATCCAGACGCGTCGGACAGCGGCCGCGGGCAGCGCGCGACCTCGCGACGGCCGGCGAAGCTCCGCGCCCGGGGCCGAGCGCGGTCGGTGGGAAGCGGGAGCTGCGGAAGGGGGCCGCCGAGCTGGCGCCGCCAGTAGGCGAGCTGCGGCTCGAGCGCGCCGGAGGCGACCTGGGCTCGCTGCCAGACGGCGAAGTCGGCGTACTGGATCGGCAGGGGAGCGAGCACGGGCGGTCGGCGCCGGACGTCGGCGCCGTAGATCTCGCCCAGCTCGCGGAGGAGCACCTCGACCGACCATCCGTCGATGGCGACGTGGTGGAAGACGAGCAGGAGCGCGTGGTCGTCCGGGCCAAACCGCAGCAGGCGGGCACGGATCATCAGGTCCGCCGCGAGATCGAACGATCGCCGCGCCTCGGCCGCCGCCGCCTCGGCGATCGCGGCCTCGTGCTCGCCCCCGGCGAGGTCGGAACGGTCCTCGACCGCCACGGGCACCGGCCCCGCCGCGGCAACGATCTGTCGGGCCTCCCCGCCGACGACGGCAATCGTGGTCCGGAGAGCCTCGTGACGGGCGGCCAGAGCATCCAGAGCGCGGCTCAGCGCGCGCGTATCCAGGCTCCCGCGGAGCCGGGCCCCTCGCAGGACGTTCAGGGCCCGGCCCCCGGAATCGAGCATCTGGAGCAGCCACAGCCGCTCCTGGGAAAACGACAGCGGAATCGCCTCCCCCGGCATTCGCCGCGGGATGCCGGAAGGTGGGCCACCACGGGAGTCCCCGCCGCGCAGCCGGGCGGCCAGCAAGGCCTGCTTGGCCGGCGACAGGGCCTTGACCCGCTGGGTCAGGTCGAGGTCAGCCACCGGAGCGCACGTCGGACGAGCGTTGCTCGGCGAGGAGACGCTCGGCTTCCTCCTCCGACAGGTCCTCGATGCGGGCCAGCTCGTCGGCGTGTCCTCGCGCACGGTCGGCGACCAGCTCCGAGATGCGCGTGGCCATCCGCGCCACCGTGGGCGCTTCGAACAGCGCCCGCACGTCGAGAAGGACGCGGAGGTTATCGGCCAGCCGCGTGATCAGCCGAGCGCCGGACAGGGAATGCCCGCCCAGCTCGAAGAAGTTGTCGTGCCGGCCGAGCCGGCTCACTCCGAGCACGTCCCGCCAGGTCGAGGCGACAGCCTCCTCCAGGCCAGCCGCGGGCGGCTCGTACTCCGCCGTGGAGCTCGACCCGAGCTCGGGCGGGGGCGGGAGCGCCCGCCGATCGACCTTGCCATTGCCGGTGAGCGGCAGCCGCTCGAGGAAGACGAACGCTCCTGGCACCATGTGGTCGGGCAGCCTCTCGGAGAGGAACGCGCGTAGCGCCTCGGCGCGCGGCGGTGGATCCGCCGCGGATACGACGTACGCCACCAGGCGCTTGTCGAGGCCGGCGTCGGCGACGACCTGGACCGTGCAGTGGCGCACCGACGGGTGGCTCTCGAGCACCGCCTCGATCTCGCCCGGCTCCACGCGAAACCCGCGGATCTTGACCTGGCGGTCCCTGCGGCCGAGGAACTCGATCGTGCCGTCGGCGCACAGGCGCGCCAGATCCCCCGTGCGATACAGGCGGCTGCCCGGCGCATCGCTCCACGGATCGGGGACGAAGCGCTCGGCCGTCAGGTCCGGGCGCCGGAGATACCCGCGGGCCAGGCCGTCGCCGGCCACGCATAGCTCGCCAGGCACGCCCACGGGGACCGGCTGGAAAGAGCTGTCGAGCACGTACGCGCGGCTGTTGGCGATCGGCCGGCCGATCGGCACCGTCGAGCCCGTGGGCCACGCGCCGGGCACCGTGTGGCAGCACGAGAACGTCGTGTTCTCGGTCGGCCCATACCCGTTGATCACGCGGCACGCCGGATGCGCCTGCTGGACCCGTCTCACGTGGGCAGGCGACAGGACATCGCCGCCGGCCAGGAGCTGGCGCACGCCGGCGAGGCGCTTCAGCTGATCGTCGACGAGCTGATGGAACAGACCGGCCGTCAGCCAGAGCGTCGTGACGCCGCCACGCTCGATCGTCTCGGCGATCTGTCCGAGGGCGAGCGGCGCGGGCGGCGCGACGATCGAGCCGCGCCCCGTTCAGGAGCGCCCCCCACACCTCGAACGTGGACGCATCGAAGGCCAGGGGCGCCAGCTGCAAGAGCACATCCTCGGCTGACAGGCGGACGTAGTCGGTGTTCTTGACGAGTCGGACGACCGCCCGATGCTCGACGCACACGCCCTTCGGCTCGCCCGTCGAGCCCGAGGTGTACATCAAGTAGGCCAGGCTCTCCGGGTGCGCGCCGCCGGCGGGATCGTCGACGGGCTCCCTGGCGATCTCCTCCCAGTCCGCGTCCAGCCTCACGACGGTCGCCGTTCCGGCGGGGAGCCCGCCGGCGAGCCGCTGCTGGGTCAGCACGATCGGCGCCCGCGCCTCGCCGAGCATGAATGCCAGGCGGCTGGGCGGGAACGTGGGCTCGAGCGGCACGTAGGCCGCCCCCGCCTTCACGATGCCGAGGATTCCCACCACCATTTCCAGCGCGCGCTCCATGAGAAGCCCCACGAACACCTCAGGTCCTGCCCCGCGGCGCCGGAGGAAGTGCGCGAGCTGGTTGGCCCGGCGGTTCAGCTCGCCGTAGGAGAGCGTCCGGCCGTCGAAGCTCACCGCGATCGCGTCGGGCGTCCGGCGCGCCTGCTCCTCGAACAGCTCGGCGAGGCTGCGCTCTCGCGGGTACTCCCGGGACGTTCTCGTTCCACCCGACGGCGAGGTCACGCCGTTCCGTGGGCGATAGGAGCGGCAGGTCGGAAATGGCCCGACCGGGATCCGCCACCAGGGCCTCGAGGACGCGCCGGTAGTGCTCCATCATCCGGTGGATCGTCGCCTCGTCGAAGAGGTCGGTGCTGTATTCCCACACCAGGGTGAGACCGTCGTCGGCGTCGGCCAGGGGCGGCCCGATCCGCTGCCGGGAATGCGCAGCCACGATCACGCTCAAGTCGAACTTGGCCGTGCCGTTGGCCGACACGCCCACGAGGAGGTCGCTCACCGTCAGGGCCGGCGGCGCCGGGGGCATGGGCGAGTCGTGGAAGCTGAAGACGACCTGGAACAGCGGGTTCTGGCTCAGCCCGCGCCGCGGTCGGAGCACCTCGACCACCTTCTCGAACGGCAGATCCTGGTTGGCGTCGGCGTCGATGATGACGTCGCGGACGCGGGCCAGGACCTCGCGGGCGGTGGGATCACCCGACAGGTCGTTCCGGAGGACCACGTTGTTCACCGCCATGCCGATCAGACCTTCGGTCTCCTTGCGTCGCCGGTTCGCCACGCCCGACCCGACGCAGAGATCGTCCTGGCCGGTGTACCGGTGGAGCAGGATGGCGAAGGCCGCCTCCATCAGCATGAACAGCGTCACGCCCTCTTCGCGCGCGCGCGCCCGGAGGGCGGCGGCCAGGGAGCCGGGCAGATCCTGGCGGGGGGCCGCCCCTCGGTAGGACGGGATCGCCGGCCGCGGCCGATCCGTGGCCAGATCGAGCTGGGGCGGGGCGCCCATGAGCTTGCCCTTCCAGTAGTCGAGCTGCGCCGCCGCCTCGGGGCCCTGCAGCCACTGCCGCTGCCACGCCGTGAAGTCGCCCCACTGAATGGGCAGCTCCGGCAGCTCGACGGGACGCCCCTCGCACAGCGCGGTGTACGTCTCGAGCAGATCGCGCAGGAAGATGTTGAACGACCAGCCGTCGTGCGTCATGTGGTGCTCGACCTGGACGAGCACGTGCTCCTCGGGAGACAGCCGCACGAGCGTCCAGCCGATCAGGGGCAACCGACCCAGGTCGAAGGTGGTGTCGAGCTCGGCGGAGAACACCCGCGCGAGCTCGGCGCGCGCCTCGTCGTCCGGCCGACCCGTCAGGTCCACCAGCGGCAGCCTCACCGGCCACGGTGGGTGAACGATCTGCCTGGGGGCCCCGTCGACGGCGACGAACGTGGTTCGCAGGCTCTCGTGCCTCCGGATCAGCTCGGCGAGGCTTCGCTCCAGCACCGCCGCGTCCAGGGGCCCGGCGAGGCGGAACGTCGCGTGGAAGTTGTACGCGCGGCTGTCGGGCGCCAGCGAGCGGATGAACCATACGCGTTCCTGGGAGAAGGACAGCGGCAGCGGCTCGGTGCGCGCGACGCGCGGGATCGGCGGCGGCGGCGCCGCCGCGCCGTCGGCGAGCCGCTCGACAAGGGTCGCCATGCCTTCGAGCGTGGGGCAGCTGAAAAAGCTCCGGAACGGCAGGCTCACGCCCAGCACCTCGCGCAGCCGCGAGATCACCTGGGCGGCCTTCAGCGAGTATCCGCCGATCTCGAAGAAGCGGTCGTGCCGCCCGACCCGCGGGAGCCGAAGCACTTCCCGCCACACCTCGGCGAGGGCGGTCTCCGCTCCCGGGCGGGGCGGCTCGTAGGCGGTATCCGCGTCCGGCTGGTCGGTCGGCGGGACGGGCAGGGCGCTCCGGTCCAGCTTTCCGCTCGGGGTGAGCGGGAGGCGATCCAGGAGGACGAACGCCGCGGGCACCATGTGGCCGGGCAGACGCGACGAGAGGAACCGCCGGAGGTCGGCCGCGCGCAGCGCCGCCCCTTCGGCCGGCACCACATACGCGACGAGCCTCTTGTCGGCCGCGTGGTCATCGACGACGGCGAGAACGCCGTGGCGGACGCCCGGGTGCTGCTCGAGCGCGGTCTCGATCTCGCCGAGCTCGACGCGGAAGCCCCGAAGCTTGACCTGGTGGTCGAAACGCCCGAGGAACTCGATCTCACCGTCGGGCCGGTACCGGACTCTGTCGCCGGTCGCATACAGTCGGGCGCCGGGCTCGCCGCCCTCCGGATCGGGAACGAACGCCGCGGCGGTCAGGTCCGGTCGCCCGAGATAGCCGCGGGCAACGCCGGTCCCGCCGATGTGGAGCTCCCCGGCCGCGCCAAACGGGACCGGCTGGAGCCCGGGGCCGAGGATCCGGACGTAGGCGGGCGTGATCGGCCGGCCGATGGTGACCGGGACGCCCGGCGTGAGCGTGGCCGTGGTCGCGTTCGCGGTGGCCTCCGTTGGCCCGTAGACGTTCGCGATCTCGACCGCGGGCCATCTGGCCCAGGTCCGCTCCAGCAGGACGAGGTCCACCGCCTCTCCGCCGAGCAGCAAGCGACGAAGCCCGGCGGGCGCGGTCACCCGGCCGGCGTCGATCTCATCCAGCATCACGCGCCACAGGGACGGAACGCAGTTGAGCGCGACCCGTGGACGCTCGCCGAGGGCGTGGAGCAGCCGCGCGGGCTCCATCGCGACGCCGTCAGGCATGAGCCACACCTCGCCGCCTCGGATCAGAGGCGCGAGGATCTGCTTGAGCGAGGCGTCGAAGGTGACGCTGGTCACCGCGGGAAGGCCCTCACCGGGGTCCGGCAGCAAGCGGTCGTTGACCCAGGCGAGGTAGCTGGCCACGCTGCCCTGCTGCACCATGACGCCCTTCGGGTTGCCCGTCGAGCCGGACGTGTAGATGACGTAGGCGAGGTTCCGGGGCCCGGCCACCGCCTCGGGGTTCGTCTCCGGCTCGCCCGCAAGCGCCTCGGCCGCGTCGTCGAGCCGCACGAGCCGGACGCCGTCCGGAACCCGACACTCCTCGATCCCCTCGGAGACGAGCAGCACGGGCGCGCGAGTGTCGTCGAGCACGAAGGCCCGCCGGGCCTCCGGGTAGTGGGGATCGACGGGGACGTACGCCCCGCCCGCCTTGAGCACGCCGATCAGCCCCACGACAAGTGCGATCGAGCGCTCCATGCACACGACGACGAACCTGTCCGGCCCGACGCCGAGGTCGCGCAGCGCGTGGGCCAGGCGGTTGGCTCGCCGGTTCAGCTCGCCGTAGCTCAGCTCCTGCCCCAGGAAGGTCACCGCGGTGGCGTGCGGCGACCGCTCCGCCTGCGTCTCGAACAGCCCGGCCAGGCTCGGCTCCCGCGCCTCGTCAGGCTCACGGGAAGGTCTGGACGTGACTTGCGCAGGGCGCCGAGAACTCATCATCGAGGCCTCCTCGAGATGTGAGGGGTTGTTGTCACAGTGTCGGAACAGACGTACATCCGTGCACGCTCCTCCGGAGCCCCTTCAGCCTGGCGCCAAGGGATCACGAGCTCCAAACTAGCTGGAATCATGATACTCACGACGCGGGTTGCGGGCGAAAACAAACCGCCGGACGAGCTGGCCCTCACGGACCGCAAACAGTAGTGCAGGCCGTGTGCCACTGTCCGGCGGCGCATCGGGGCTGGAAGAGCACAAAAGAATCGGGGGCGGCCGATGTGGCCGCCCCCGGTGTTTCCGATCTATCGCGCGCGCGAGAACTACTCGCGGGTGCGGGTCCTCCAGCCAAGCAGCCCGAAGCCCGCGAGCCCGAGCCCGATGAGCGCGAGCGAGGCGGGGGCGGGGACGGCGATCGGCGTGATCCGCATGATTGTCATGAAAGCGTTGTCGAAGCCCTCCTGCGCATACGCCAGACCGTTCGCGAAGTCGATGGCGACCCTGTGGTCGGGACTGTCGCTGCACTGGAAGATGAGGAGCGTCCCTACCGTCGAGACGAGATCGCTGCACTCCGGGACCGGCGAAACGTTGAACTCGAGGAGGTACTGAATGCCGTTGGAAGTGAACTGCGTGTCGGCGAAGTCACTGGCGTCGAAGGTGAACACGTCGTCGCAGGCCGAGCCAAGCGGGTTCTCACCGACGCAATCGCCCGCGGTGACCTCGTTCAGCGTCTCGATGAACACGATTGGGACCGCGTTGTTGTCCGTGAAGGGCGGGGCGGCGTTGATCGTCAGGCTCGTCTGGTTGGTGATTCCACTCATGAAGTTGCCTTCGTTGTCGATGATCCGGTTCAGGTGGTCGATCCGCGAGATCACCACCCACAGCCCGTCGTCTCTCAGGGTGCCATCCGCGCTGAAGGTGAAGAACCCAATGGTCCCAAGATTCTCCGGGCTCGTCGCGTTGTTGAACGTCGTGGAAACGAGGGAGCTACGGCCGGGGTCACCGGACTCGTCGGGGCCGACCACCTCGCCCAAGGTTCCGCCGTTGGCGCAGTTCGTCACGCCAGGACTATTGTTGCCGTCAGCCACGCAGCCCCACGAGATGGTCCTGTAGGTGCCGGCAGGCGCTGGCGGACTGGTCTGAAGGGTGGAGAACACCAGGCCGCCATGGCCAGCGACGCCGGGACCTGGGAACCCCGGGCCCTCCGGACCGGCTGCCAGGCTGCCCGTCCCGAGAGCGAACCCGCCCGACTGATTCCACGTGAAGTCCACAGCTTCGCCGGCTGCGGTGTGGCCGATCACGAGCGCGGCCACCAGACCCACCAGCCATCCCCTGTTTCTCTTTGTCATCACTACCTCCTGAGCTTAGTTAGAGCTGCACTCGCTACAGATTCGCTCTCGCAAGGGGTTAGAGGCACCTTTCGTGCCATTCAGGTGAAGGTCACAAAATCAATATCTTAGATACTGGCCCTTCTACCTGCCGTCCCCATCTGCAAAGGTCTCCGACACGTCGCGGGTCGAACTGGCCCTCCTCTGTTTCTCTTTGTCATCACTAGCTCCAGTTAGTTTCGTTTAGTGACTTGCGCTCGCTACGGATCCGCTGTCGCACGTGGTCAAGAGCACCCGCCGTGCCATTACGATTAGGCGCACAAGATCATGAGCTTAGGGAACTAACACCTCTACTTGCCATCCCCATTTGCAAACGTCGCCGACAGGTCGTAGTGCGGCAAAGTCCCCTGCTTTGATGATAGTTGCGACAGGTAAATCAATCACTTATGTGGCTCTGGAGCCGTTCTGCCCCGCTGGGCTGTCGAGGACCAGCACTGTAAACGACCTCGACTTGCCGGCCAGCTACCCGGCGCTCAGCGTTCGCGGCGGTACCCGCCCCAGTCGACGGGACCCTGGATGGCCCTCACGACACCTGGACTATAATCGAGTCGCGCGCCCCATGAATCGAGCTTCCTGGCCCCGCATTCTCGCCCGCGCCGTCCCCCTCCTCGTCATCATCTGCATCTGCTGGACGGAGGCCCCCGGGGCCCACGAGATTGGCCCGGAATCCGACCTCTGCGCCGAGATCAACGCGCTCGCTCCAGGGTCCGAGCTGGTCCTGCGTCCGGGGGACTACCAGGGCCCGTGCACGATCCGCAGCAGCGGCCTTCCCGGCGCGCCCATCGTGGTCCGCGGGCAGGATCCCGCGCAGCGGCCGCGGATCGTCTTCGGGGGCACGCGAGCCAACGTGATCAGCGTGCGAGCCAGCCACGTGGTCCTCCGCGGCCTCGAGATGGGGCCGACGCAGGCTGGGGTCGACGCCGTGCGGATCTACGGCGCGTCCGACATCCTCGTGGAGGACTGCGAGTTCAAGGCGCTGGGCGGCATCGCGGTGGTCGCCAACCACGCCAACGTGCGCGGGCTGGTGGTCCGGGGCAACGTGGTGCTCGGCGCCAACACCACCGCCATGTACTTCGGCTGCCACGACGGCGCGGGGTGCGTGATCTCGGAGCTCCTCGTCGAGCGCAACTACATCCACACCGTGAGGGCGCCCGAGCCCTCGATCGGCTACGGCGTCCAGGTCAAGCTCAACTCCTCCGGCGTCATCCGCGACAACGTCATCGCGGACGTCAAGGGGCCGGGCATCATGGTCTACGGGGCCCACGACCCGACCGGCGCTGAACGTCGTCGAGCGGAACTTCGTGATGGGATCGCTCCGCTCCGCGGGCATCGTCGTGGGCGGCGGGCCCGCCGCCATCCGCAACAACGTGTCCGTGGGCAACGCCGAGTCGGGGATCGGCGTGGAGGACTACGCCCGACGCGGGCTGCTCCGGAGCGTCGTCATCGCGCACAATACGGTGTACGCCAACCGTGGCGGAGGCATCGCCGTGCCGGACAGGGGCGCCCGCGACGTGGCCATCGTCAACAACGCCGTGCACCTCCGCTCGGCAGGAGCGCCGTTGCCCGCCGCCGAGACCGGGGGGATCCGGCTCGCCGGCAACGTCGACTGCTCGTTGGCGCCGTGCTTCGTCGATCCCGAAGGCCACGACTTCTCGCCGGTGATGGCCGGCAAGCTCACCGGCCTCGCCGCGGTCCGGCCCGAGCCGTGGATCCCCGCCGACGACTTCTTCGGCGCGCCGCGGGGATTGCCCTCGACGGTCGGGGCGGTGGAGCGAGCCGCGTCTGCCATCCACCTCGGGCGAAAGCCCTAGGCGCGGGCGCCGCGCCATGTCGATCCTGGCCGGAGTGTTCAGCCGGAACCCCGTCCGCCGCCCCGATGACGCGATCTGCGACGCCCTCGCCGCGGCGGCCTCCCGGCGCGGGGACGACGAGCGCGCTCTCTTCCGGGACGAGCGGCTGTTCCTGGTCAAGGTGGACATCGGCGCGTACCGGGAGCGCGCCTTCCGCCTCGACGCGACGGGCGGCGTCTCCGCCCTCGCCGGCGAGCCCCTCATCGCGGCCGCCGGGGACTCGCGCTCGGGCACGCGCGAGGCGGACCTCGCGGCGATCGCCGACGCCGTCGAGGCCGGGCGGGCCGACGCCGTCCTGGCCTCCACCCAGGGGGTGTTCTGCGCCGCGCACTACCGGCCGCGGCCGGCGACCCTCACGCTGATCGCCGACAAGCTCGGCGCCCGCTCCCTCTACGTGTACGAGGACGAGCGTCACGTCGTCTTCTCCACCGCGCTCCGGATCCTCCTGGCCGTGCCCGCCGTGACCCGTCGCATGAGCCTGCGCGGGGTCACGGAGATCGCCTCCTTCGGGTTCGCGCTCGGCCGACGCACGGCCTTCCAGGACATCGCCCTCCTCGGAGCTGGGGAGGTGATGACGGTGTCCGACGCGGGCGTGGCCCAGCGCCAGTACTGGCGCTGGGACCGGCTGCGGACCTCCGAGGCGCCCGAGGAGGCCTTCCTGGCCGAGGCGTATCGGCGGTTCACGACGGCGGTGGCCCGGCGCAGCCGCGACGACACGGCCACCGTGTCGTTCCTGAGTGGGGGCCTCGACTCGCGCTGCATCGTGGCGAGCCTCCGCGAGCGCGATCTCGCCGTGCACACCGTGAACTTCGCCCCTCCGGGCACGCAGGACCAGGCGTTCGCGGCGGCATTCGCGCAGGCCGCGGGCGCCGCGCACGAGGAGTTCGGAGGCGGGCGGAAGCTGGACAATCCCTTCGACTGGCTCGGCAACACCGGCGCCGCGTGGATCGCCTCCGATCGCCGCCGCGAGTTCCGCCTCGAGCGGCCGGACCTGGTGTGGACCGGCAACGGCGGCAGCGTGGGCGTCGGGCACGCCTACATGCACGAGCCCGTGGTCGCCCTCATGCGGCAGGGCAAGCGGGACGACGCCATCCGGACGTTCCTTCGCCGGCAGCGCGCCAACGTGGTCCACCGCCTCCTGCGTCCGGCCGTGCGCGAGGAGATCGTCGGAGCGCTGCACCAGGGGATCGCCGAGGAGCTCGACGCATCCGCCTGCGACGATCCCGCACGGGCCTTCCACCTCTTCCTCATGCACAACGACCAGCGGCGGCACATGTGCGATCACTGGGAGAACATGGACCTGGTGCGCTTCGACCAGCACGTGCCGTTCCTCGACGGACACTTCCTCGAGTGGATGCTCGCGGCGCCGATCGACCGATGCCTCGGTCACCGCCTGTACCATCGCTGGCTGCGCACGTTCCCGCCCTCGGTGACGTCGGTGCCCTGGCAGGCGTACCCCGGGCACGAGCAGTGCCCGCTCCCCGTGCCTGCCGGCCTCGGCTACCAGTGGAGCCAGGCCTACTCGCCCTACCGGATCAACGACCTCCGGAAGCGCAAGCGGCTGGACCAGGCGCGGAAGCTCCTGCGGTCCGCTCACTTCCCGGAACACCTGCTCGACCGCCGGTACCTGCGGCTGGCCACGTGGGTGTACCGCACGGGCTTCCGTGACTACGGCTACGTCGTCGGGTCCGCGCAGACCTTCGAACGGTACTGGGCGCTCAGCCAGGAGCGGCCACCCGCGAACCCCGGCGCCGCGGCCGGCCGCCCTGCCGCCTCGGGCTCCCCCTCGACGATGATCCACCACCCGACGGTGGCCGAGGTGGACCTGGGCGCCCTCCGGCACAACTTCCGCGAGGTCAGGAAGCGCCTGGCCCCCGGCTGCCGCGTCATGGCGGTGGTGAAGGCGAACGCGTACGGCCACGGCGCGGTGCGCGTGGCACGCACGCTCCTGGCCGACGGCGCTCACGGCGTGGGCGTGGCGCGGATCGAAGAGGGCGTGGCCCTCCGCGAGGGCGGGGTGGAGGGCCCCGTGGTGGTGCTGGGTGGCGTCGCACCCGCCTCCGCGGAGCGCGCCGTCGAGCACGGCCTCGAGGTCGTCGTCTTCGAGGAGGGCACGATGGCCGCGCTGGCCGCCGCGGCGGCGCGGCGCGGAGGCTGCGTGGACCTCCACGTGAAGGTCGAGACGGGCATGGGCCGCCTCGGCCTCGCTCCTGAGCGCGTCCCGGCCTTCGTCGAGCGCCTCGCCGCGACGCCGGGGGCGCGCCTGGCCGCGCTCATGACGCACTTCGCGGACGCGGACGGCGATCCCGCGTTCACCGCCGAGCAGATCGACCGGTTCGCCGCCGTACGCGCGTCGCTCGACGCCGCCGGTGTCCACATCCCGCTCGTCCACGCCGCCAACAGCGCGGGCGCCCTCCTCGCACCGGCAAGCCACCTCGACATGGTGCGGCCGGGCATCGTGCTCTACGGCTACCCGCCCGCGCCGAAGCTCACGGCGGGCGCGGACCTCCGGCCCGTGCTCTCCTGGACGTGCCGCGTGGCGCAGGTGAAGGCCCAGCAAGCGGGCGACACGATCAGCTACGGCCGGACGTTCACCGCGCGCCGCCCGAGCCGCATCGCCGTGCTGCCCGTGGGCTACGCGGACGGGCTCAGCCGCGCGCTCTCGAACCGGGGCGCCGTTCTCCTGCGCGGCAGGCCCGCGCCGATCGTGGGCCGCGTGTGCATGGACATGACCATGGTCGACGTGAGCGACCACGACGGGGTGGCGGCGGGCGACGAGGCGGTGATCATCGGCCGCCAGGGCGAGGCGACGATCACCGCCGACGACATCGCCGCGCTCACCGGCACGATCTCCTACGAGGTGCTGTGCGGGATCGGGGCTCGTGTGCCGCGGGCCTACCGGGACGACGGCGCGTGAGGCGCGGGCCGGGCGCGAGACGGTCATGAAGATCACGTTCGTCGGCCACGCGAGCCTCCTCGTCGAGACGCGTGGGATCCGCATCCTGTCCGACCCGTGGTGGCGGGGGCCGTGCTTCGGCGCGCAGTGGTGGCTCTATCCCGAGCCCGCGCTCGGCCCCGTGGAGGAGCGCCCGCCCGACTACATCTACGTGTCGCACGCCCACCACGACCACCTCCACCCCGTCACGCTCCGCACGCTGCCGCGAAGCGCCACCGTGCTCGTGGGCAAGGGCCTCGGCCTCGCCGCGCCCATCGCCGAGATGGGCTTCGCCGTGGTCGAGATCGCCGACGACGAGGTCCGCGAGCTCGCCCCCGGCGTGCGGTGCCGCATCGCCCACACCGACGGCGACGACTCGCTGATGACGATCGACGACGGCGAGGAGACGTTCCTCAACATCAACGACGCCCTGCACTCGTCGCCGCGCCCGGTGCGGGAACGCTTCACCCGGATCCTGCGCGAGTGGCACCCGCGGCTCGACTACGTCTTCTGCGGCTACGGCATGGCCTCGCACTTCCCGAACTGCTACGTGATCCCGGGCAAGGACGCGGCGCGGAGCGCGGCGAAGCGGCAGCGGCACTTCAACCGCGTGTGGGCCGAGCTGGTCCACGATCTCGGGCCCCGGTTCGGGTTCCCGTTCGCCGCCGACGTGGTGTTCCTCGAGGAGGAGCTGTTCTGGTCCAACGAGGCCGTCCACAACGGCCAGCGCCCGACCGAGGCGTTCCTCGAGGCCTACCCCGGATCGTCCACCACCGTGCTCGATATCGCCCCCGGCTTCGTGATCGAGGCCGGGCACGTCGTCACGCCGACGATGCGAATGCCGGTGCGCGAGGCCGACCTGCGCGCGACCTTCGCCGACGCCATCGCGCGGGTGAACCGCCGCGCCGACCGCGAGGACGCCGCGGTGGCCGACGTGGCGCGGCTCCTCGCCGCGAACGCCGAGATGGGTCAGGCCTACTTCGCGGCCTTTCCCGGGGACTATCGCTGCCAAATCCGCTTCCGCGACGCCGCGCTCGGCATCGACGTGACCAAGCGCGACGGACGGGTCACCGTGCGCGCGACGCCCGCGGACGCGGGGGCGGGGCCGCCGGCCGACCTCGTGCTGACCACGCGTCTGGCGTACCTCCTGCGGAGCCTCACCGAGGAGTACGGCTACGAGCTCCTGTACGTTGGGTCGGGGGGCGTCTTCGAGTACGCCGACCGGGCGCGGGTGCGCACGAGCCTGCACCGCGAGATCCTCGCGATGGTGCGGCAGATGACGGCCCCGCCGGGCCGGCGGGGCGGCGGGGCACGCGGCGCGCTCGCCCGGATCAAGACGCTCCTGCGGCGCGCCCTCCGGCAGCGCCGGCCCGACCTCTACGACCTGGAGGAGTGGACGGTCTTCGCACGCTGAGGACGGCCGGGGCGCCGAGCGGAAGGCGTCGGTCGGCTCACACGCGCTCAGCGGAAGAGGTCTGTCAGCTCGTGCCGCTGGTAGACCACGTAGTGCACGGACTTCTGGCGCGACGGCGTCGCCACCGTCTGCAGCACGTCCAGCCACACCCGGCCGTCGCTCCCGCGGTGAAGGCGCGGCGCGGCCACCGGGGAACCACACGCTCGGCGCCTCCTGGGGCTGCCCGGCGGTGAACGCCCCGCGGGCCAGGCCCGAGAGCGGGATGAGCGGACCGGCGAGGCGGCCGGCGCGGACGAGCCGCGCCGCCGTGTCGAACACGTACTTGCCATCCGGCGCGACGCCGAAGAAGACCACGCCGACGATCGCGTCGCCGGTGGGGTCCACGGTGATCGACGGCGCGAACGAGAAGAAGCGGCCCGCCTCGGCGTTGATCGGGGAGAGCGGCTGCGGGCGCTCCCAGCCGGCCCACGCGCTCGGCCCCGTCGCGGGCCTCCGGACCACGAACGCCTCGTCGTTGCCGTAGATCCCGGTATTGGCGGTGCCGTGAAAGCCGACGTGCAACGCGCCGCTGCCGTCCACGACGATGTCGCACCAGTCCACGAGCAGGTCGGCCTGGGCCTTCGGATCGCCCCACTCCGGCGACTCCGCGAGCACGTCCTGCGCGTCGACCCAGCCGCCGCCCGCCTGGCGCCGGACGTACCTGAGCTGCCAGTAGCCGCCGCCCGGCCGCGAGGTGGACCAGCTGGGCGCGTTCCTCACCGTGGCCGTGAACGCGACGTGCGCGTTCCCCTGGCGGTCCACCGCGAGGCTCGGGTTCTTGAAGCCTCCGGCGGGCCTCGGCACCTGGTCGAGGCGCCAGCCGCGGCCGCCGTCGGTGGAGATCCCGTACCGCCCGCTCGCCGAGAGGACGTGGATCTCGTCGTCGCCGCGCACGGCGATGTCCGGGCTCGCGTCGTGGGCCCGCCCGGCGATGCCGGTGTGGCGGACCGCGTCCCAGGTCCACACGCCGTTGACGTTCGCGAGGCGGCGATAGACCACGGTCTCCCCGGCGGCCCACGCGAAGTGCACCACGCGCGCGCTCGCCTCGACCGCGACGTACGAGCTGCGGCTCTCCGAGCCGGGCCCGCTGATGCGCAGGGGCTCGCCGTCCCACGCGAGGGCGCCCGACTGCGGGTCGGGTCGGGCGCGGCGGTACATCACGCGTGCGCCGATCCCCGGGCGGCCGCTGTCCAGCCAGGCCATGTGAAGGGTTCCCGAGACGTCGCGCACGACCTTGGCCGCGCGGTTGGCCGCGGTCGCGTGGTCGTCGCCCGACACGCCGACCGGCGTCTGCCCGTATGGGAGCACGTACACGTACTCCGTCCGCGTGGCGCGGACCGCGCTCTGGCGCGGCGCGCCCTCCCACGCCGTCCACGTCACGCGCGTGGGCCCGAGCGGCAGGGGGTCGGCGCGGTCGTGGGTAACCTGGGCGCTCCCGGCTGACGCCGCGCCGAGCAACTCGCGCACCGGCGACGCGTCGGGCGCGATCAACGTCAGGCCCGGCGCCGGCAGCTCGACGGCGAGCATCTCCGGGAGCTGCACCGCCCCGGCGGCGGGCGGGGCCGCGCCACGGGCGCCGGCGCCCGCCGCCGCGCGCGGCGCCTCGGCGGGACCGGCGCAGCCCGCGGCGAGCAGGAGGGCGACCAGCGCGCCGGCGCGGCGGAGGAGGTTCACTTGTAGCGAAACGCCCACACGCGGCTCCCCACCCGCTCCACGGTGCCGAGGAACAGCGTGACGTTCTGGGACGGCACGTAGACGATCCCGTGGGTCACCGCCGGCGTGAGACCGGCGGGCTCCGTGGTGAAGGTGGGCTGCTCCCACGCGTTCTTGCCGGGATCGTAGACGTAGAGCTTCTGCGCGGTGTCGTTGCGCCACACCAGCATCACGTTGTTGACGCTGTCCCAGATCACGTACGAGTAGGGGTCCACGTTCGGGAACCGTCCGTCGGGCACCGGACCGAGATCGGTCAGCCGATGTCCGTCCAGGTCGAAGCGGTACAGGACGCCGACCCACGGGTCGACGACGAACGCCCGGCGCTTCGCCTCGTCGACGGCGACAGCGGACTGGTACAGGCGGATGTCGCCGCCCCGCCGGCCGGCGCCCAGGCGGACGCGCTCCCAGCGGCGCGAGGCGATCGTGTAGATGTCCACGATGCCGCCGGACCCGCCGTGATGACCGAACCGGATGATCTGGTCCTTGACCGGGTCGAAGATCGACTGCCAGGTATTGGTGGGGATGAAGGCGTTCGGGTCGTGGTCCGTCCACCGCTTCGCCGCGTCTGGCTCGTCCGGCTTGTAGAACATGATGTGACGGTACTTGAATCGCTCGTCGGTCTTCTCGCTCACCGTGCGGTCCTCGCACACCTTCCGGCCCGGCAGCACCATGGTGCCCGGCATCATCCAGAAGCCCTCGCGCCGCGCGTCCCACATCCAGCCCACGTAGTCGGGCGACTTCGGCTGCACGCCCCCCGGGTAACCGCAGTACGGCTGCACGCGCTGCCAGCCCGCGTCGCGGTTCCCGCCATCCGCCCAGCGCGCCGCGATGTCGAAGCTGTACATCTCCTGGCGGTACGAGTCCGGAGCGCTCACCTCGCCGCCGGGCTCCTGGATGGCGCGGTCCTGGAAGTCGCCGCCGATCCCGTACACCTTGCCGGAGGGTGGGTGGAAGGCCCACGTGGTGTGCTTGGACCCCGCCGCGGGGCCGCGGAAGCTCGGCGGATCGAACGCGTAGAACACGCCGGGCCGCGCGTCGACGGTGACGCCCGCGGCGGGCGCGCGCGGCGTCGCGTCGGCCCCGTTCTGCTGGCGGCGCTGCGTCGGCGCGCGCCAGTCCGGCCGGTAGACACGCACGTTCTCATCGACCGCGTTCACGAGGACGAAGACGTCCTTGGACGGCACGTATCGCCATCGGCCGTAGGTGCCGTTGCCGTTGGGCGCCCCGGGCGCGGCGCCCGCCCCGGTGCGGCGCGTGAGCTCCTTCTTGTCCAGGTCGAGGACGTGCACGTCGGGGCCGCCGTTCCAGATCACGATCTTGTCGCCCACGGGGTCGTACTCGACGCCGCCCATGGGCTTGGCCACGAGATCGGACACGCCCGCGACCTGGATGGCGCGCCGGGCGCCGCTCGTGAGGCTGTGCGCGTGCATGGCCGCGCCGAACGTGACGAGGAGCCGTCGCCGCGGATCGATGGTGGCGGTGTAGGTGCCGACCGTCGGCTGGCCGCCCACGTTCTTCCAGACTTCGGTCCGCGGATCGTAACTCCACAGCGTGTGGTTGCTGTCGCCCGCGTTGACGAAGAAGAGGCCGCTCGCCTCGTCGAACCCCGTCTTGAACCCGAGCGCGGGCGGGATGCCCGCGTCGGCGCGCCGCGACCACGCGAGCTTCTCGAGGTCGAACAGCCACACGTCGCGGCTCGACCATCCGCAGCCCCAGCGCGACCCACCGATGAGCAGCAGCCGGTCCACGCTGGGCAGGTACTCGAGGCCGTCGTAGGTGTGGCGCGACGACGGGTTGCCGTCGCCGTACGCGAGATCGCACGCCCCGCGCCCGGCCGGGATCTTGTCGTTCGGCGTGGGACCCCAGATCCGTGACCAGCGGAGCGTGCCGAAGTCGAACGCGTAGATCTCGTTGCCCGCGTAGTCCAGGTGGCCGCCGCCGGTGACGAGCAGGCGGTTGCGCTTCGTGTCCAGCGCCGCGCCGTTCCACGCCCCGGTGATCGCCCCGGCGTTCCCGGGCGGCTTGGGCTCGGGCACCACCGCGCGAATCTTCGAGTCGGGGATCTCGAGCCAGTGGCCGGGCGCGAGCTGGTCGATCGCGTTGGACGCGTCGGCGGCTCGCGCGGACCGGAACTCGCGGCCCGCGACGAGGATCGTGAGGCACGCGACGGCCACGGCGAGGAGCGCTGGCCACGGCCACGTGGAGCGGGGTGCCACCGAGAACCCTCCGGCCGTCATAGGAAGCCTCCGACGCTCACGCGAGAAGCGAGCGCGGCCCCTGCCGGGGCGCCGCGTGACCGCCCGGCGCGGCCGGCTCGACGAGCCGGCATCTGGATGTGCATCCGTTCAATGCACTATAGAGACGCGCCGTCGAGAGCGCAAGAAACGGCGGATGTCAACGTCCGCCATGCGCGGCCACACCGCGGTTCCGCGTACACGCGCGGCGCCGTTCGTCATTCATTCACACCCGCGACCGGGATGCGGTCGCCCACCGTCACGCCGTGCGCCGCGAACCAGCCCCGGTTCACCTCGAGGAAGTACGCCACCGGCGCCTCGCTCCGCACGGGAACGTGACTCATCGGCACCAGGGGCTGGATGCCGAGCACGTCGCCCGCGGGTCCGAGGAAGGCCACGTCGAGCGGAATCGACGCCTCGTCCATGCGGACCTCCACCGCGCCGCCCTCGCACACGAAGAGCATGCCCGCGTCCTCGCCGAGGCTCCGGCGGAAGCTGAGCCCACGGGCGCGAGCGCGCTCCGAGGCCGCCACCTCCACGTCGAGCGGATGGCCGTGGATCCACAGCCGGCGCCGGGGCAAGCGCGGCGCGAGGCGGCCGGCGAGCCGCCGCGCCACCGCGCGGCCCAGTCGCCGGCCGGCCGCGCGCAGCACGCCGGGCACGCCGTCCTGTCGCACCGCCGCCCCCACGCGATGCCCCGCGCACACGGCGCGGGCGCGCAGCGTGTTCCGGTACAGGTAGAGCTTCACGTAGTTCTCGGTGGCCGGCGCCCAGTCCGACTTGTGCTCGCTCCCGCCGGCCATGAAGTCGTACGTCGAGTGCTTGCCCTCCTCGAAGAACCGGCGCAGCACGTCCCACCGGAGGACGTGCCCGGGGCCGTACGTCGCGTAGTGTTCGTCGTAGCCGATGGCGAGCGACAGGACGCGCGCGGACGAGACGAAGTTGACCTCGTAGGCGATCGGCGCGCCCCCGGCCAGGAGCAGCTCGAGCGCCAGTTCGCCGCGGCGCGCCGCCTCCTCCATCAACGCGCGCTGGAAGGAGAAGAGCCCGACGCCTTTCCGGTGGGCCCACGTGCGGGTCGCAAGGTCGACAAGGGCCGGACGCACCGCGGCCAGGTCGTCCAGCGTCGAGACGCGCCGGAACTCGAGGGGGCCGTGGGCCGCTTCGAGCTTCCGGCGCCTCCGCCGCACGTTCTCGCGGAGCTTCCTGTCCAGGCTCGCCTCGAAGGCCGGCCAGCCCGAAGCGGACGGGACGACGTATCCAGGGTCGTCGCGCAGGAGACGGAACGACATGCCGCGCGCGTCCGCCAAGCGCAGCAACGAGGGCAGGGTGGGAGAGCCCGACGGCACCTGCCAGAGGGCCACGCAGTCCCAGCGCCGGTCGTGCTCGAGGTACCGCCACATGGCATCGAGGACGTGCGGCTCGGGTTCCGGGCACAGGATGTCCGTGGGCCCACTCCGATAGCTACCGATCGTCTGCAGCCAGCGTTCGCGGACGGGCCCGCGAACCGTCTCGACCGCCATGAGAGGAGCGATGAGGACGGGGCGGCCGTGGTCCCGGACCACCACGACGCGCAGCGGGCACGCGCTCGCCACGTGCGTCCAGAACGCGAGCACCCACCAGTGGGCGAGGGTCACGCGCGGCGAGGGGGCGCGCTTCCAGAGGGCGGTCCACTCCGGCTCGAGCCGGCGGAGGCCGTTCAGCGAGCCGACCGTCTCGACGCTGAGATCCGCCCCCATGGGATCGCCCGGGGCTCAGGCGTAGCGCGCGGCCACGAGGCCCAGCGCCCACGCGAACGCGTACCGGCGGAGCGGCCCCGGCCGGTCGAGGCCCTGGTACCTCGCCCAGCGCCACACCACGGGCAGGCGGCGCACCACCCGGTCGAACGACGCCTCGCCACGCTCCACCAGCCCCTCGAACGCCGGATGCGTGATGGGAGGCACGCGCCCGCGCCGGATCCACTCGCGCCGGTTGTCGGCGATCCAGCGCCGGTACCGGCTCATCGACGGCGCGGTCAGGAACTCGTTGAAGGCGATGGCGGCGACGTGCTTCTCCTGCCCGAACCACTCCCGGGGCACGCCCGCGGTCTCGACGATGCGGCGACAGATCGGCCGCGAGTACGACCCCGGCACGTCCCACGACGCCATCTCGCGCGACTTGCCGATGGCGTTCACGTCCCCGATCTGGCGGACACCCCAGAACGGCACCGGGCAGTTGACGAAGCCCGTGTGCAGCCGGAACTCGGTCAGCGAGCCGCCGGACGCATCACCCCGGACGACCTCATCGCTGAGGTTCTGCGTCTTCTTGTCCCACATCTTGTCGCCGTGGTAGCCGGTGAACACGATGCGGCCCCGCAGATGGTCGCGAGCCGAGGCGAGGAAGATCGCCTCGGCGGTCCCGTCGGCGGCGAGGAACGGGGGCTCGGGCGCGTCCAGGGCGCGCCACGCCTCGCGGTCCACGACCCGGGGGTGGAGGCCGAGTCGCCCAGCGATGCCGGCCCCGTCCTCGGGGAGTCCCGCCTGGTCGCGGTCGACGCAGATCGCGTCACCGCACCCCGCCTCGCGCGCGAGCACGGCCACGGTGGGAGAGTCGTAGCCGGACGACACGGTGCAGGCGAGGCCGAGCGGCGAGCGGCGCTCGGGGTCGCGGGCGTTGTCGGCGACCAGCCCCATCGTCTCGGACAGGAAGCGCCGGTAGGCGGCGAAGTCCCTGAGGTCACGGCGGACCAAGGGCTTGAGGCCGCGGGTCACGGTGCGGCCGTCCCACCGGATCTCGCCGAAGTACGTGAGCCAGATGCTACCGATCGAGCTCTCGACCGCGGCCTTGTAGCGCGTGAGGCCGCGGATGATCGTCGTGAAGTCCTCGTAGTAGTGCGGGTAGGTCGGGTCGATGACGGCGCCCGCGCGCGCCACGAGGGCGGCGAGCGAGTTCGACACGAAGAGCGTGTCCCCCCGCTGGGCGGACACGAGCCGGTCGACGGTGTTGCCGGCCGAGGCGAAGACGATCGCCCCGTCCCGCACCCGGCCTCCGCTGCCCGCGAAGACGTCCGTCCGGTCGAACCCGCCCTCCCCGAACGCGCCCGCCCACGCGCCCTCGACGAACCAGCCGTCCCGCACCTCCACCTGGGGGCCGTGCAGGACGTGCACCGCGGCGCCCTCGCACCGGGCGAGCCAGGCCAGTGGCGGCCACGCGGCCATGCCGGCGCAGACGAGCTTCATGGGCGTCCCGCTGCTGCGGCCCATGATCCTCGCAGAATACGGTAACCGTCACGGGCCTCTACAATCCCACCGCTCGGCATTGGTCGGATGCGCGGGGCTCGTTAGCGGAAGTCCCGCGCGTTGATGCCGTGCTTGTCGAGCAGGCCGTGGAGCGTCGGCCGGCTCACCTTCAGCTCCCGCGCCGCCTGGCTCACGTTGCCCCGGTAGCGGCCCAGCACCTCGACCAGGGCCTGCCGCTCGACGCGCTCGCGGGTCTCGCGGAGCGAGCCGACCTGACCCGCCGTGCTCGGGGCGAGGTCGAGGTCGGCCGGCTCGATGACGCGGCCGCGCGTCATGATCACCGCGCGCCGCACCTTGTTCTCCAGCTCGCGCACGTTGCCCGGCCAGTTGTGGGCCATCAGCGCCTGGAGGGCATCGGGCCCGAAGCGCACGCGGCGCCGGTCCTCCTTCACCGCGCGCTGGAGGAACGTGTTGGCCAGCACCATCACGTCCTCGCCGCGCTCGCGGAGCGGCGGCACGTGGATGGCCACCACCGAAAGGCGGTAGTAGAGGTCCTCGCGGAACAGGCTCTGCTGCATCAGGGCCTTCAGCTCGCGGTTGGTCGCGGCGATGACACGCAGGTCCAGGGGAATCAGCTCGCGCCCGCCCACGCGCTCGATCGTGCGCTCCTGGAGGAACCGCAGCAGCTTCACCTGGAGCAGCACGGGCAGCTCGCCGATCTCGTCCAGGAACAGCGTGCCCCCGCTCGCCATCTCCAGCCGCCCCTTGCGCTGGACGTGGGCGCCGGTGAACGAGCCCTTCTCGTGCCCGAACAGCTCGGACTCCAGCAGCGTCTCGGGGATCGCGCCGCAGTTGATGGCGGCGAACGGCCCCGACCGCCGGGTGCTCCGGCTGTGGATGGCCCGCGCGATCAGCTCCTTGCCCGTGCCGCTCTCGCCCTCGATGAGGACGGTGGCGTCGCTCTTGGCCACACGCTGGATGACTCCGAAGATCTCCCGCATGCGCGGGGTCGTGCCGAGCAGCTCCTCGAAGCGGACCCCGGCCTCCTCGGCCTGGGCGGAGGCGTCCGACTCCTGCACGAGGGCCTGGAGGAACGCGGCCCGCCGGAGCACGACCTTGTACTCGTCGAGGTCGATCGGCTTCAGGTGGTAGTCGAAGGCCCCGATCTGCACGGCCTTGAGCGCGTGCTCGCGCTCACCGTTGCCGGTGACGATCACGACCTTGGTGGCGGGCGCGGCGCGGAGGATCTCGTCCAGTGTCCGCAGCCCTTCGCCCACGCCCTCGGCGTCGGGGGGCAGCCCGAGGTCCAGGCTCACCACCGTGGGCTCCATCTCCTGGAAGATGGACATGGCCTGGGCGCGGTCGTGGGCGAGATACAGCGTGTAGTCGTCGCGCAGGGCGTACTTGAGCTGGGTACGGATACCCTCGTCGTCGTCAACGATCAGGAGCTTCGGCTTGTTCATGTCAACCTCCTTGGGTGCGCTCGCCTCGCCTTCCGGCTCGGCTCGCAAATCCTCGCGGCGTTACCGCGGTAGTTTCCGGAGCAAATCGGGATGGAAGACCCGGATGAAGTCCTCGTGGACAGCCAGGGCCTCCGCCGCTCCCGTCGTCTCGGGCATGGCGGTGGCGATTCGGATCAACGCCCCGTCCGCGCGCCCGCGGACGAGCCGGTTGTACAGGAGGGTGGCGCGGTACCAGTGGTCGCTCGCGATGCCGCGGCCCTGGAGCTGGTACCAGTACAGGATGGCCAGGCGCCGGTCGCGCGAGCGCATGAGGACGAGCGTGGCGGCCAGGCGCTCGGCGCCGCCGGGCAACGGCACACTCACCTCCTGCTCGCTCAGGTCGCTCCAGCCCTGGCCGGGGAACAGCAGGCTCCGCGCGGGCGTGCGCCGGCCCTCGGCCTGGTTCGGGTAGTAGTCCACGGACACCCACACGCGCTGCCCGTCCTTGTCGTACGCGCGCGCGAGGTGCTCGGGGGCGCCGGGATCCATGGGCAACACGGACGCCTCGCCCGGCTCGGCGGCGACCCAGCCGGCGAGGCGGCGGGGCACGAACTCGAGCGGCATGGCCGGGGGCACGTCGCGCACGGCGCGGGGCGCCGCGATCACCACGGCCGCGGTGGCGCAGAGCGCCAGGGCCACCAGCGAGAACACCACGGGGCGCCTCATCGGCGTCGCTCCGTCCAGCGCAGGAGGGCCGAGTCCAGGGCGAGCAGGAGGAAGAACGTGAACACGAAGTTCACCGTCCCGTTGAACGCGTGATAGGCCGTCCCGAGCGTCCACGGCCCCACGTAATAGGCCAGGGCCGCCGTGGTCGTGATCCGGATGATGTTGGCCACGATCGCGAACGGCAGCGCGGCCACGATCAGGACGATGCGCACCGCGGTGGAGCGCCGGGTGAGCGTCGCGTAGGCCACGCCGAGCGACAGGAGCGCGGCGATGGCCGGGATGCTGCTGCACTCGTCTGCGACCTCGAGGCTGATGTTGGGCAGGTGCAGGAGCACGCCGTCGTGAAACACGGGCACGCCGAGCCAGGCGAGGAGCTGTGTCGAGGCGGCGGCGTCCACGAGCCGCGACCGGTACGTGATCAGCTTCAGCGTGGACCACGGCAGCGGGATCATGAACACGAGGTAGGCGATGCCCGGCCACACCTGGGCGAGCACGCTCGGCCCCGCCACGAACAGGGTGGCGCCGAGGAGCGTGACGGGCAGGGCGAGCCGGGCGATGAACGACTCCTCGCCGTGCACGCCGATCACGAGCATCACGAGGCCCAGCACGAGGAGCGGCAGGCCCCACGCGGTGGGCCGGATGGGCGCGGCCACGATCCGGTCCCGCCGCGCCCACAGGAGGTACCCGGCGATGAACGGGATGGCGAAGCCGTGAGACAGGTTCGGGAAGTCGTGCCACTCTCGCACCATGGTGGGGAACACCGGCGCGTGCACGGCGAAGGTGGCGAGCCAGGGCAGGCTCACCCACACCCACGGCGACAGCGCGCTCGTCCGGGCGCCCACCATCGTGCTCATGGAGCCACCGCCCGGGCGCCGCGCGGCGTGATCGGCAGCTTGATCCGGAACGCGGTGCCCGCGCCCTCTTCGCTCGCCACCTCGATCCTCCCGCCGTGGGCTTCCACGATGCTCCGGGCCTGGTAGAGCCCGATCCCCCATCGTGAAGATCTCGCGCCCGCATCTCGTAACCTTCGCCATGGTCCTCCTGGCCCTGGTTGCAACGCTCATTCTTTACTGGCGATACTCGACGAAGCCATGGACACGCGACGGTCAGGTGCGGGCGAACGTTGTGGGAATAGCGCCGCGGGTAGCCGGGCCGATTATTCAGATTCCCATCAAGGACAATCAGGCGGTAAAAAAGGGCGATCTGCTGTTCGAAATCGACCCTTCGACTTTTCGCGCGTTGGTCGATAACGCGACTGCTAAGCTTAAGCAGGCACAGGCGGCAGAGGTCCAGGCTCAACAGGAACTTGCCCGTCAGACGGAGCTCTATGAGATGAAGACCGTTGACCTTCGTGATGTCCAGAACGCGCAAGACAACTATGCTGCCGCTGCTGCCAATACCGCAGCCGCTCAGGCAGACCTGGAAACGGCGAATCTCAATCTTGGCTACACCAAGGTCTTCGCCCCGGTGGACGGATATCTCACGAATATCAACACCAGCCCGGGAACGTATGTGAACGAAGGCGAGCAGTTGCTGGCATTGGTCGATTCGAGTTCCTTCTGGATCGCCGCGTATTTCAAGGAAACGCAGCTTAGGCATATTCGCGAAGGAGCCCCGGCGCGCATCACGCTGATGGGTCATGACTTCGAGCCCTTTGAGGGTAAGGTCGTCAGCGTGGCGTGGGGCATTTTCTTGCAGGACGGCTCGACAGTCGACTTGTTGCCCGCAGTCAGCCAGACGATCGACTGGGTCAGGCTTCCCAACCGGTTTCCTGTCCGCATTCAGGTAACCGGGACTCCGCCTGTTCCTTTGCGCATCGGCCAAACCGTCTCAGTCGCGGTTCAGGAAGGATAAGGCAGCGGGCGAAATCCCCGCCGTAAAGCCCGGCAGCAAGTAAGCCCTGTAGCGTTGATGGTTGATAGTTGTGGTTGATAGTTGCGCTTGCCAGTTGAAAGACGATGAGGCAGCGTCGCGCATGTGGCCTCTCCTCATATCCCGGCGCCCGGCCGCACGGGCCTACCGGAGACCGTTCGCCGGCCGAAGGCCATAGTCTATTTCATAGGCCTCACCGCTGCGCTCGCCGGTTTGCTTTTCGGATTGGATGTCGGGGTCATATCCGGCGCGGAGGATTTCATTCAGCAGGATTTCAAGATATCAGACGACGCGATCGAGCTCATTGTAAGCTCGCTCCTGTGGGGAGCCGCATTTGGCGCGTTGTTTAGCGGCGTCCTGTCGAGCCGCTTCGGACGCCGCAGAACGATTCTTATCAGCGCGGTCAACTTCATCATCGGCGCGCTGCTATGCGCTTTGGCCCCGAATGAACATGTGCTTATCGCGGCGCGTTTTGTTCTCGGGATTGCGGTGGGTGTGGCGTCCTTTACCGCCCCGCTTTACTTGTCGGAGATCGCACCGCAGTCGGTGCGAGGTTCGCTGATCTCGATGTATCAATTGATGATTACGATCGGCATCGTCATGGCCTTCCTCAGCAATACCTATCTCGCGACGTATGCGACGATAGGCGGTGTGGCTGGCGGCCATTGGCGGGTGATGCTTGGTGTCATTGCGATTCCGGCAGCGATAATGTTTATCGGCGTGTGTTTCCTTCCGGAGAGCCCGCGCTGGCTGTTTCTCAAAGGGTTTCGCGAGAGGGCGATCGAAGTGTTCCGGCGCATGAAACTCGATGAGGCGGAAATCGCCAGCGAGGTTGTGGAGATTGAAGAGAGCTTGAAGGTGAAGCAGAACGGATTCGAGCTCTTCAAGACCAACAGCAACTTTCGCCGTGCTATTGGCCTCGGGGTCGGATTGCAGGTTATTCAACAGCTTACCGGGATCAACGTCATCATGTATTACGCGCCACGCATTTTTGGCATGGCCGGCTTTGAGAGCACCAGCCAACAATTATGGGGCACGGTCATCATCGGCGTGACGAATGTGCTGGCCACCTTCATCGCCATTGCCTTCGTGGACAGGCTCGGGCGGAAACCGATCATGTATGCAGGCTTTGTGACGATGGGTGTCGCGCTTCTCTCGGTAGGAGCACTCTTCCTTTTCGGGGGAGAGACCCGCATGATCTCCAACGCGAAGGGTGTCATGGAGGCGCAGACGGTTCTCCGAAGCGCGGATTACGCATACCCGGCAGTCTTCGCTTTGCTTGTGTTCATCATTGGTTTCGCGATGAGCGCGGGCCCGATTATCTGGGTGCTCTGCTCCGAGATTTATCCTCTCGCCGGGCGCGATCTTGGAGTGACGTGCAGCACCGGAACAAACTGGATAGTCAATGCCATCGTGGGGATGACCTTTCTCACCTTGATCAATACGTTCGGACCCGGGAAAACCTTCCTCCTTTACGGGGGATTAAACGTCCTGTTCATCCTGTTCTTCATACTTTTGGTTCCCGAAACGAAGGGAATTTCGCTCGAGAAGATCGAGCGGAATTTGATGTCCGGTCTCCCGCTGAGGAAGATCGGCCGCTAAGCAACCATCAACTATCAACTATCAACCCTATAGGACTTACTTGCTGCCGGGTTTTACGGCGGGGATTTCCGCCAGATCCGGCGGAAGCTTGTCTGGTTCAAAAGTCTCCACGTCCATTTTGACGAGTGAGACGAACGGGCATCCGAAATCGGGGAGTGAGCCCCCGCTGCGGTCAACGATAGCGCCCGCCGCCGCGACGATACCCCCATAGTCGCGCACGATCTGAATCGTTTGCTGCACACGGCCGCCCCGGGTCACAACGTCCTCGGCGACCAGAAACTGCTCGCCCGGCGTGATGGCAAAGCCGCGGCGAAGCACGAGCCCGCCCGAGCCGTCCTTCTCCGCGAAGATATGTCTTTTGCCGAGGTGGCGGGCGATTTCCTGTCCGACAATGATTCCCCCGACAGCTGGAGAGATTACCACCGAGGCCTGATATTCTCGGAGCTTCTCCGCCAGCAGACCGCAGACGCGCGCGGCGATCGTGGCCTCCTGCAAGAGGAGCGCGCATTGGAAGAACTGTCGACTATGCAGCCCGGAGCGAAGGACGAAGTGCCCACTGAGCAAGGCTCCTGTGCTGTGGAAGAGATCGAGGACTTCATTCATGAGGAAGGAATGTTAGGCGGCGTTTGCAGGCGAAGCATTTGGGAAGGGAGTCAATCACTTGTCCGATCTGCAGGGTATTCGACGACATCACCGGATTGAGGCGCTGACTCCGCCCATTGCCGGGTTGATGAATGAAAGGCCTTTTCTTTGCCGCTCCAGAAACTCGACGGCCAGGGCCCGGTAGGCCGCCGCACCCGCACCCGAAGGGTCGTGTTCGAGAATCGTTCGGCCATGGCTGGGGGCTTCACCAAAACGGATCGTTCGTGGAATCACGGTCTCGAAGACCACCTCCTGGAAGTGATTCCGCACTTCCCTCACGACTGCGGGATTCAGGTTGGTACGGTTATCGAACATGGTCATCAGCAGTCCGGAAAGGGATAGCTCCGGATTCGCTCCGCAAGCGCGAATCTGATCGGTAACCTGCATCAGGAGGCCGAGACCCTCCAGGGCGTAGTATTCGCACTGAATGGGAATGAGGACTTCGTCCGCCGCCGCCAGCGCGTTGGACATCAATATTCCGAGCGACGGAGGGCAATCGAGAAACACGAACTCGAATTCGACTTGCATGCGGAGCGGCTCGAGGACTTTGCGAAGCTGAAGCATATGTTCGTCCATGCGGGCCACTTCCACCTCAGCGCCCGCCATGTCGAGATCAGCCGGAATGGCGAAAAGGTTTGGAATGCGCGTGGGGACGACAAGTTCCCGCACGGGACGCGCTCCAATCATGGCCTGGTAGAGGCTCTGTCCGCCAAAATCGGCCAGGGAAAGCGCGCTGGTAGCGTTGCCTTGAGGGTCGAGGTCGGCGAGGAGAACGCGGACGCCGTGCTCGGAGAGCGCAGCGGAGAGGTTCACGGAAGTCGTCGTTTTTCCGACTCCGCCCTTTTGGTTTGCGACGGCGATTATTTTCACAGCGAACGCCTTGAATAATACTCCAGGATGCCCTCTGCAACCGCATCGGCATACTCGCGATAAATGCTCTTGCGCATCACTCCGCCAAAGTCGCGTTTCCCTTCGTAGTCCCCCGCTTGAATACGGGCAAACACGAAGCGGCTGTTCATCACATACGGTTCAATATAGATTACGGGGCAGCTGAAAAGCCGGTTTGCGAGAAGATTACGGGCCCAGACATACGGGTTTGCATTGATCCGGATCGCCGAGCCGTCGCGGTAAGTGTAGGGCGGCAAACCTGTGGCGGCGGCCATCTTTCGCGAAATGACGTTTGTCAGCACCAGTTCCTCCAGAAACGAACGGTTGAGAAGTTTGACGAGCATGTCGTATCGCTGGTCTTCGTAGGCAAGTTCCTGCGCGCTCAGGGCGCCTGGAATCAGGAAATGGAGATGGTTCTGATCGACGAGTTGCGGGTCTGTTGCGTCGCCCCATGGCTCGGCATTGAAATGGAGACAAATGACCGCGTCGGGACGAATAGTTTGATTGATTCGCATAGCGCGACGGCGGATCTCCGCCACGCGGTAAAACAGCCGCTCGCTTTCTTTCCGAAGGCTTTCCGCGTCAGCCGGAACGCCCCTGTCGGCGAGGGACGCCATCGCGAAACTCTCGAGTTTGTCCGGACCCAACGAAGTGGCGGGCTTGGCTCTTTCGCGCGTCAGGAAAACCTGAGCACCGAGTCCTTTAAGGCGTTGGGCCAGAATCTCTGCCACGATGAGCGTCATGTCCCCCTCGGTCACCGGCTGGGAGTCGCCGATCTGAAACCAGCGCTCCTCCATTCGGGCCCAATAGCCGCCGATGTGTCCCGGGTCGAGCGCGATCCTCAGGCCCGCCAGCGGCTTTCCGGGTTCCTCTGCAGGAAGCTGGGCGCGTCTGCGCCAGTAAGCGGGGATCGGCCTTGCGGCCCGCCGGGAGGGCGCGAATCGCAACAGGAACGGTGGCTCGTCCGGTCCCGTGTTGATAACAGCCATATTATCCTGCACGGTGATCGTCTCCTTCCACACCCCGGCGGGCGCGTACACTCTCTCCAGCAGCGTGACGAAATCCTGGCGCGTAATTGTCTCCTGGAAGGCCTCGAGCTTCGACCAGTCGGGGCGGGGAGCCAAGGGGCTGAGGGCCGCGTAGAGTGACGCTGTGATGACGAGCAATGCAAGACAGGTGAGGGCGGCTCTCAAGGTGCGGAATTTTTAAACTGTGCGGCGTGAAAATTTCGATAAAAACGACAAATGATTCGCATTCTCTTTCTGGGCGACATTGTTGGTGAGCCTGGACGCAACGCTGTCATAAGGCATGTTCCCCTGTTTCTCAAAGAGCGCGGAGTAGATTTCGTCATCGTGAACGGCGAGAATGCCGCAGGAGGTCGCGGAATAACCGGGAAGATCACCATCGACCTCCTTCGCAGCGGTGTGGCGGTCATTACGACCGGCGATCATATCTGGGATCAAAGGGAGACCTGCTCCTATATTTCCACGGAACCGCGCCTTCTGCGTCCCATCAACTATCCGGAAGGCGCGCCCGGGCAGGGGAGCGTGGTTCTGGAAACGGCAAAGGGCAAAGTGGCCGTCGTCAACGTCCAGGGCCGCACCTACATGCAGCCCATTCTTGACAACCCGTTTCCGGCCGCGATGGCGGAGGTCGACCGCCTGCGGCAGGAGACACCCGTCATTGTTGTCGATATGCATGCGGAGACGACCAGCGAGAAGATCGCCATGGGCCGGTTCCTCGACGGGAAAGTCTCCGCGGTCTTCGGCACACACACCCACGTTCAGACGGCCGACGAGCGAATCTTCCCCGGCGGAACGGCGTTTCTCTGCGACGTGGGAATGTGCGGCCCCGATGAATCCTGCCTCGGCCGCGATTACCAGGCCATCATCAGGCGCTTTCTCAACGCCCTGCCCGGACACTTTCCCATCGCGGCGGGCCCGGTGCGCCTGTGCGGGGCGATCGTCGAAGTCGATGAGACCACCGGCAAAGCCATTCGCCTTTGCAGGGTCAATGAGACAATCTCCGAAAGCTGAAGCAAACCGCCGCGATCGGCGGCCCCGG
>CAVWWD010000009.1:0-438307 GCA_963758635.1 uncultured Candidatus Rokubacteria bacterium
TGTGCGTGAGGACCAGGTCCCGCTCACGGACGAGCTCATAGTAGCGGACGATGTTGTCCCTGAACTCCGGGCGGTTCCGCGCGAAGTAGTCCCCGGCGCCCGCCATGGCCATGACGCTGACGTTCAGGAAGTCGGGCGTGCGGCCCATCATGCCGTAGCTCGTGCGGGCCCAGTGGGACATCATCGCGCGTCGTCGCGCCAGGTCGTCGGTGGTCTTGGGCGTGATGAAGGAGAGACCGACGCGCTCCCCCGTGGTCGGCGACAGGTACGTCATCGCGTCGCGGAGCGCCGGGTCGTGCTGCATGTCGTAGAGCGCGGCGACCGAGCGCGCGCCGCCGGCCAGGCCGGGGAAGGTCGTGACGTCCTCGACGCGCTGGCCGCCGAGGTGGACGTCGCGGGGCTGGGCCCGCAGTCCGGCGAGGTACTGTGCTCCGGTGCGCGTGGGCATGGCCTGACCTCCGATGGTGACCCCTTCCACATGGGCCCCCTCTCCCTTCGAGGGAGAGGGCCGGGGTGAGGGTCGGTCGCACAATCTCACGGATCGATGGCGGCAGCCTCCAACCAGTTCCGCGTCGGGTCAGCGCGAGCATAGTCCGATCGGCGGCGCTCCGGAAGCGCGTCCGGCCGGCCCGCCGCGGCCCGTGATACGATCGCCCGCGTCTCTTCCATGCCTTCCCTGACAACGACGTCAGCCTCGCCGCCCGGCCGCGCGAAGCTCATGACGACGCTCTTCGTGGCCCAGGTCTGCGGCAGCGCCGGCCACTCCATCATCATGGCGGTGGGCGGCATCATGGCCGCCAGCATCACCGGCACCAACACGTGGGCGGGCCTGCCCGTGGGCGTCGGCGCCCTCGGCGCCGCGCTCGCGAGCTGGCCGCTCAGCCGCTTCATGGGCCACGCGGGGCGGCGGCGCGGCCTGGCGCTCGGCTACGGCATCGCCGTGGCCGGGGCGCTGCTCTGCATCGTCGGCGCGGCGGTGCGGAGCTTCCCCCTCATGCTGGCCGGCATGACGCTGTTCGGCGTCTCCAACACGTCGAACCTGCTCGCGCGCTACGCGGCCGCCAACGTCAGCGCGGCGGCGGAGCGCGGGCGCGCGATGGGGCTGATCGTGTGGGGCTCGGCGGTGGGATCGATCGTCGGCCCGAACCTGATGGGTTCAGCGGCCTCGCTGGGCAGCGGGCTCGGGCTCTCGGCGGCGGCGAGCGCGTTCCTGATCAGCGTGGCCGGATACGCTCTCAGCGCGCTTGCTCGTCGAGCTGTTCCTCCGTCCGGACCCGCTGGCCATCGCGCGCCGCCATCCCGAGCTCGCGGGTCCGCGCGAGAGCGCGGCGGGCGCCCGCTCGTTCGCCGGCATCCTCGGCGACGCGCGCGTGCAGATCGCGTTCGCCAGCCTCACCGTCAGCCAGTTCGTGATGATCGGCACCACCTCCACGTCGCCCGTCTACCTGCACGATCACGGCCACTCCGTGCAGACGATCGGGATCGCGGTGGCCTTCCACCTGGGCGGGATGTACGTGACCTCGCCGCTGTCCGGGTGGCTCTGCGACCGCTTCGGGCGGCCGCCCATGATCGGCGCCGGCGCCCTCGTGCTGATCGTGGCCGTCATGATCGCCGGCCTCGCCCCGGGCAGCGACAGCGGGCTGGTCATCCTGGGCCTGTTCCTCAACGGGGTGGGCTGGAACCTCGCGTTCGTGGCGGCGAGCGCGCTCCTGACCGACGCGCTGTCCGCATCCGAGCGCACGTCGATCCAGGGCCTGGCCGATCTCTTCATGGGGCTGATGGGCGCGCTCGGCTCCGCCGCCGGCGGCATGGTGCTCGGCGTCTGGGGCTTCGCCGCGCTGAACGCGCTCGGCGGGGTGCTCGTGCTCGGGCCGCTCGCCGCCGCGCTGCTCCGCCGCCCCGCGCTCCGCCCCGCCCTCGCCCTGGACGCGATCGCCGCGCGCGACTCCGACGCGCCGCCCGCCGGGCGCCGCTGACGAGCGCGGCGCCCATCCTCCGGCTCTCCCTCCTCCGCCTCCGCGATTTCCGCTGCCTGGGCGCCGCCATGCTCCTGGGCTCGATCGGCATGATGGGCGAGCTGGTCGTGCTGGGCTGGCTCGCCCTCGAGCTGACGGACTCGCCCTTCCTGGTGGGCGCGGCGATGGGGGCGCGCGCGCTGCCGCTCTTCTTCGTGGGCGTGCCCGCGGGCGTGCTCGCCGACCGCGTGCCCCGGCACCGGCTGCTCATGGCCACCGCCACCGCGGCCGCGTTGACGTCGGGGGCCCTCGGCGCGCTCACCCTGGCCGGCGCGGTGAGCCTCACGCTGCTCGTGCTGCTCACGCTTCTCTCCGGCGTGGCGCGGGCCGTGGAGCACGCGGCGAGGCAGAGCTACACCCACGACGTGGTGGGAGGGGCGGCGCTGGTGAACGCGTTCGCCATCCTCGGCGTCGCCATGCGCTCGGGATGGCTCGTGGGCTCGCTCGGCGCCGGCGTGGTGATCGCCCGCTGGGGCTCCGGCGGGGCGTACCTCGCGGTGTCGGTCGCCTACCTGGCGGGCGGCGCCGCGTATCTCTGGGCGTCGCCGGGGACGCGCGCGATGACGGCGGGGACCGCGTCCCTCTGGCAGGGCATCGTCGACTTCCTCGTCGTGCTGCGGAGGGACCGCCTGCTGCTCGTCCTGATGCTGCTCACCGCGGGCGCCGAGGTGCTGGGCTTCTGCCACCAGGCGCTCCTGCCCAGCATCGCCCGCGACGTCCTGCGCGCGGGGCCGGAGACGCTCGGCGTGCTGAACGCGGCGCGGTCGGTGGGCGGCATCCTGGGCCTCGTGGCCTCCATGGGCGCGACGGCGCGGGGCAGCGGCATGCTCTTCCTGGCCGTGCTCCTCTCGTTCGGCGCGAGCGTGATGCTCCTCGGCGCCGCGCCGTACGTGGTGGGACTGGCCGGCGTGGTGCTGGTGCTGGTCGTGGTCAACGCCGCGGGCGCCCTCGCCGACCTGCTCGCGCAGAGCCTGCTCCAGCTCAGCGTGCCCGACCGAGCTGCGCGGGCGCGCCGGCGGCGCGTGGGTGGTGGCGATCGGCCTCGCGCCGCTCGGCCAGCTCCAGATCGGCGCCCTGGCGTCGCTCTTCGGCGTGAGCGCGGCGCTGGGCGCGAGCGGCGCGGCGCTCGTGGCGCTCACCGCCGCCGTCGCCTGGTGGTCGCCGCGGGCGCGCAAGCTCTGACGCCGGACCGCGCCGCTCTGCGTCACACGGGCCTGGTTGACAGCGCCGGGCCCGCACCTACACTCGATCATCAGCGGACGTCGACACGCTCCGAGGAGGCGACCATGACGTCAGGCAACCCCCACGTGTTCCAGATCCGGCCCGGCATGCGCCGCGAGCTCGTCACCGAGGTGCCGTTGCCCACGCGGCTCGTCTCCAACGAGGAGTTCCCGCCCCTGCCCCAGACCGCCGAGCAGCGCGCGGTGGAACACCGCATCCTCGCCGACGCGGGCCGGCTGGCGCCGCGCCTCGGGATGAGCCGGCGGCGCTTCCTCCAGACGACGGGCGGGATGGCAACGTCGCTCCTCGCCATGAACGCCGTGTTCGGCCGCTTCTTCGACGTGCTGCCCGTGGAGGCGGCGGACCAGTCGGCGTTCAAGGAGCGCTCGGGCGATCCGTTCTTCATCTTCGACGCGCAGCTCCACTACGTGAGCTCCGCGTACCAGGGCCCGTTCAGCCAGCCGCTCCTCGGGCTCCGCGCGCGGTCGCGCCGTCTCAACCCGAAGCTCGCCTCCGACACCGGCACCATGGCGGATCTCGCCTGGAGCAACATGGTCAAGGAGGTGTTCCTCGACAGCGAGACCGACATCGGGCTGATCTCGACCCCGCCCGGGCCGTATCCGCAGGAGGCGCCGCTGCCGCCGAAGGAGATGACCCACATCCGCGACGAGATCAACCGCGTCACCGGCTCGCGCCGCATGCTCGCCCACGGGCTCATCACGCCCCAGCTCGGCCAGGTCGACCTCGACTTCATGGACCAGCAGGCGGCGCAGCTCAAGGTGGACGCCTGGAAGGGGTACACGGGCGCGGCGGCCAAGGGGTTCGACCGCGGCTGGTTCGTCGACGACGAGAAGATCGCGTATCCGATGCTGGAGCGGGCCCGCAAGCTCGGCGTCAAGCGCGTGTGCCTGCACAAGGGCCTCCCCCTCGGGCCCGTGGCCGACTTCAACCACCCGCGCGACATGATCAAGGCCGCGCGCGACTTCCCGGACCTCGACTTCCTCGCCTACCACGCCGGGCTCCTCACCGTGCCCTCGGGCCAGTCGGCGGACGTGCCCTGGACCACCGAGTTCTGCCAGGCCGTGAAGAAGGCCGGCCTCAAGAACATCTACATGGAGGTCGGCTCGACCTTCGGCCAGCTCGTCACCACCAACCCCACCGCGTGCGCCCACGTGATGGGCCAGATGGTGGACGCGTTCGGCGTGGACCACGTCCTGTGGGGCACCGACTCGATCTGGTACGGGACGCCGCAGTGGCAGATCGACGCGTTCCGCCGCTTCGAGATCCCGCAGGCCCTCGTCGACAAGCACGGCTACGCGCCGCTCACGCGCCAGGCCAAGGCCCAGATCTTCGGGCTGAACGCCGCGCGTCTCTTCGGCGTGGACGTGAACGCCAAGCGCAACGAGATCCCGAAGGACTACCTCACGCGGATGAAGATGAGCTACCTCGACGAGGGCGGCCCGCGCCGGAGCCACCACTGGTACGGCTGGGTGGCGTCCTGACCGGCGCCTGCTCGCGCATCGCGAGCGAGTCGTCCCAGGCGGGGCCGCGGATGTGGCGCACCGCCATGTCCGTCGGCAACCGGGTCGCTCACGCCCAGGCGCTGGCCGCGTCGAGGGCGGCGCGGGCCTCGGCGTCGAGCTGGAGCTCGACGCCGCCGACCAGCTCCTTGAGCTGGGCCACGGTGGTGGCGCTGGCGATGGGCGCGGTGATGCCGGGACGGTGGGCGAGCCAGGAGAGCGCGACCTGGGCGGGCGTGGCGCCGGCGGCGGCCGCCACCTTCTCCACCGCCTCCAGGATGGCGAAGCCGCGGTCGGTCATGTAGGCCTTCTGCACGCCGCCGGCGCGCGCCGTCTTCGGCAGCTCGCCGCCGCGGCGGTACTTGCCGGAGAGGAAGCCGCTCCCCAGCGACGAGTACGGGATCACGCCGACGCCCTGCTCCAGGCAGAGCGGCTCCAGCTCGCGCTCGTACTCGTCGCGGAAGACCAGGTTGTACTTGGGCTGGAGCGACTCGTAGCGGGCGAAGCCGCCGCGGTCGCTCTCCCACAGGGCGCGCGTGAGCCGCCACGCGTGGTAGTTGGACGCGCCGACGTAGCGGACCTTGCCCTGCGTGACCAGGTCGTCGAAGGCGCGCAGCGTCTCCGCGAGCGGCGTCTCGCGATCGTCCCAGTGCGCCTGGTAGACGTCGATGAAATCGGTGCGCAGGCGCGAGAGCGACGCCTCCACGCCCTGCATGATGTGCTGGCGCGAGAGCCCGGTGTCGTTGGGCCCGGGCCCCATCGGCCCCATGACCTTGCGTGGCGATGATCACGGACTGGCGGTTGCCGCGCGCGGCCATCCACGCGCCGAGCGCCGTCTCCGACTCGCCGCCCGTGTTGCCGGGCGCCCACCGCGCGTACACGTCGGCGGTGTCGATGAAGTTGCCGCCCGCCTCCACGTAGGCGTCCAGCACGGCTTCCGACGCCTTCTGGTCGGTGGTCCAGCCGAAGGTGTTGCCGCCCAGGCAGAGGGCGGCCACGCGGAGCCCGGTGCGTCCCAGCTTTCGCATCAGCATGCTCGATCGTCTCCTCTGAGAGTTTCTGAAGGAATGGCGAGCCAAATCCGCGTGCGTCCGCAGAAGCGCGGTGTTTGCCCGCAGGGCGAAGTCGACATCCGCATTCCGTCACGGCTCTGAGATCAGGTTTCGGCGGACGGTCCCGCCACGATGCGCTCGTGGAGCGCGCAGAGCACCTCGTCGACCATCGCCGACGCCCAGACGCGCGGCCACATCGAGCTCTGGAGCGCGCGCCAGTCGTCCATGAAGCGCGCCCAGGCCTGGTCACGGTCCTCGCCCGGCCGCGCGGCCTGCATGGCCGCCACGATGCGCGCCCGCCGGCTGTGATGGACGATCGGCCGCTCGATGTAGTGGTACAGGTGGCGGAAGTCCTTCGTGAAGAACGCGGCGACGGGCACGGACTGGTACGTGCGCCCGTCCTGCTCGCGCAGGAACTCGTTCACGATGTCCGCGTTCGGCGACTCGCGCGGGTCGGCGGCCGGGCCCTCGCCGAGCTTCACGCCGTCGCGGTTGAAGATGCGCAGCTCGAGGCCGCCGGCCTCGGCGAGCCGCTGCAGCATGGGCACGTCGCGGCGGCAATCAGACGACCACTCCTCGGAGATGACGAGGACGCGGGCGGGCCCGTCGGGCTGGGCGGCGAGCCAGCGGATGGCCTCGACCTGCGCTCCGCCCACGCGCGCCTCCGCGTACCAGGAGCGGAGGATGCCGCTCAGGTCCTTCCGCTCGCGCCCCAGCCACCAGCCGGCCTCGCGGGCGAGGTTCTCGGGGGTCGCCGTGTAGCGCACGTACTCGTCGAACGTCATGCCCCGGGCGAACCGCTCGGCCGTCACCACGCTCTGCGCCCGCTCCATGGCCCCGTCACCGGCCCACATCACTTCGCGGGCGCGTCCTTGACCTCCATCAGCGCGGAGAGCCCACGGTGGAAGGTGGGCGCGCCGCCCGGCACCAGGCAGGTCTCGAGCACCTCGAACAGCTCCTCGCGGGTGGCGCCGAGGCGGATGGCCCGCTCCATGTGCGCGACGAGCGCAGGACGGTCGGCGCCGCGGAAGGCGAGCAGCGCGATGGCCACGAACTCGCGCACCTTCGCGGAGACGTGCCGGCCCTCGCCCAGGCCCAGCTCGTACATGCGGTTGTACGTCTCGACGAAGTCCGGGTCCTGCCGCGCCGCGAACTCCCATTCCGGGTAGATGTAGCCGCGCGCCGCCTTCATGCGCGCGATCAGCTCGTCCGAGCGCGTGCCGTCCGTCGTTCATGGCTTCCCTCCGCGCGGCGTGCGCGGCCGCGGCGCACGCGGCACGGCGTCGCCCGCCGGCGTGTCCTCGGTCCGCTTCCATCCCGGGTCGAACGCCTGCCCCGCCTCGTCGAGGTCGACCACGAGCGGCGTGTGGTCCGAGGGCAGAGGCTTCCCCTTCCGGGCCTCGCGGTCGATCTCCGTCCACACCACGCGCGCGGCGAGACCGGACGTCAGCAGCAGATGGTCGATGCGCATGCCCTCGTTCTTGTGGAACGCCCCGGCGCGGTAGTCCCACCACGTGAAGCGGGCGGGCTCCGTGTGCCGCGCGCGGTACGCATCGGTGAGGCCCCAGCGGCAGAGGCGCGCGAACGCCTCGCGCTCGGCGGGTGACACGTGCGTGCCCCCGTGGCACGCCGCGGGATCCCACACGTCGGCGTCGGCAGGCGCCACGTTGAAGTCGCCGCCGAGGAGGAGCGGGTCGGCGGGCGTGGCCGCGGTCTCCAGCCACCGGGCGAGCCGCTCGTACCACGCGAGCTTGGCCTCGTAGAACGGCGAGTCGACGGAGCGGCCGTTCGGCGCGTAGAGGCTCACCACGCGCACGCCGCCGCACACCGCGGCGACCATGCGCGCCTCGGCGAGCGGCTCGTCGTCGCCCACGTCGGCGGTGCGCGGGGCGCGTCGCGGCTCGCCGAAGTTCGGCACAACGTCCGCGATGCCCACGCGGCTCGCGATGGCCACGCCGTTCCAGCGGCCTTCTCCGTGATGCGCGAGCTCGTAGCCCGCGTTGCGGAACGTGTCCGCGGGCGCATCGTCGTCGGACAGCTTCGTCTCCTGCATGAGGAGGACGTCCGGGCGCGCGCGATCGAGCCACCAGAGGACCTTGTCCACCCGGGCACGGAGGGAATTCACGTTCCACGTGGCGATACGCATGGAGGGATGGATGGTAGCACGCTCTCCAAGAGGCGCTCGCTGATGCCCGGCGGGACGCCGGGCGCTTGCCGATGCCCCGGGCAAGCTCGTTCTGGGACCCATCCGAGGGCCTCCCGGCGCCGCTGGACTTCTTCCCGGCTGAGTCCTACTGTTCACTCATCGATGCGCACGATAGCGATCACTCCGTCATCATATCGAGCCGAAAAATGAGTACGTCATCTGACCGCCTCGTCCTGATCGTCCGTCCCGACCGCCAAGAGCTGCTCGAGGTCTTCGCCGCGGTGCCCGGCCTGGTCGGCATGGTCGCGCAGGTCGACCGCCGGCAGCGGCACGACCGCCGCCACGACCGCCGATCGCGCGTTGCGACTGAGCGCCGGCACCAGGACCGGCGGACCCGGCGCTGGGTGACCGAGGCCCTCGAGACCCAGGGGTTCGTGGTGGTGCAGGCGTGATCGAGCGACGCGACCTCGCGTCGCTGCACCTCGTCACGGAGCAGATCGGCGGGCGGTGGTACGGCGTCCTCTACCGGCGGTCGGCCGCGCCCCAGGTCATGACCGTCGACGAGGTCGCGCACCGGGTCTGGGTGTCGGGTCCCTGCGCGGACGAAGCGGAGGCGCGCCGGCTCGCCGAGGACGAGGTGGCGCGGAGGGCGGGTCCGAGGACGTGAGGGCCACCCCTGCCCCACCTGCTCGCCCGGCGCCGCTCTTCCACCTCGACCCGCCGCTGCGCGACTACCCGCTGTTCGGAGAGGCCAGCTACGTCGCGAGCTGCGACCCGGCCAGCGGTTCGTCCCGGTGCCGACACGGGCGGGCGGCTGTTGGTGGGTGCCGATCCTTGGCGCGTCCACATGAGCGAATCGCGGGGAAGCACTTCGAAGAGGAGACCAGCTATGGCCCAGCAGCCTCCACGGATCGTGCAAATTTCACCGATCGCGGCCCTGGCTCCCCCGCACGAGGTCACGGTGTTCGGCCTCGATGACGAAGGAGGGTTGTGGAAGTGGGACTCTGGCATGGCGCCTGCGGAGTGGGCCCAGGTCTGCATGCCGGTGAAGACGCGCGCCACGCAGGCGCATTGGGTCGCGAAGCCGACGTAACGGACGCGGATCTCGCCGGTGCTAACATGTCACCCCTCGGCGGCTCCGCGCTCGATCGGACGACGAGGCCCGCATCACATCCGCTGGTCCTCAGGGACTGGTCCTCAGGGGGAGGAAGGCTCATGAAGGTCAAGGCGGCCAATGGCTTCGCGAAGATCCTCAAGGCCGAGGGCATCCCGTGGGTGAGCTGCTATCCGACCAACCACGTGAACAACGCGCTCGGCGAGGAGGGCGTGCCCATCCTGATGATGGGCGAGGAGCGCTTCGCGGTGGCGGTGGCCGACGGCTTCTCGCGCGTGACCGGCGGCAAGCAGATCGGCGCGTGCACCATCATGGCCAACCTGAACGCCGCGGGCATCCAGATGGCGTACGGCGCCATCGGCCAGGCGTGGGAAGACTCGTCGCCCGTGCTCGTCATCACCGAGGGCGTGGGCCAGGGCGCGAGCCAGCACACGCACTACGACATGGCCTCCGCGCTGCGCTCGGTGACCAAGTGGGTGGGGAAGATCGACCGCGCCGACCTCGTGCCCGACTATCTGCGCCGCGCCTTCACGCACCTGCGCTCCGGCCGGCCCGGCCCCGTGCTGCTCATCGTGCCGCGCGACCTGGGCGAGTACGACACCGACGAGCACCCGTACACGCCGGTGAAGGGCTGGCGCTCGGGCCCGGACCCCGACGACGTGAAGACCGCGATCAAGACGCTCCTCGCCGCGAAGGACCCGCTCCTCTACGTGGGCGAGGGCGTCGTGTACGCCGATGCCGCCGCGGAGCTGCTGCAGTTCGCCGAGCTCGCGCAGGTGCCGGTGCTCACCACGCTGAAGGCCAAGGGGATCTTCCCGGAGAACCATCCGCTGTCCGTGGGGGTGCGCGGCTCGCACGCCGAGCACTTCCTGCGCAAGGCCGACGTGCTCTTCTCCATCGGCTCGAGCCTGTTCCCGAACCGGTTCAGCCACTCCATCCCGGACGCCGACAAGAAGACCATCGTGCAGTGCACGGTGGACACGCTCGACATCAACCGGAGCTACGAGACGAAGAACGCCGTCATCGGCGACGCCAAGCTCACCCTGCGCGCGCTCGCCGACGAGCTCAACGCGCGCGGCGCGCGCAAGCGGCCCGAGGTGCTGGCGGAGATCCGCGAGGCCAAGCAGGCGTTCCTGGCGAAGTTCCGGCCGTGGCTCGAGTCGGACGAGACGCCGATCAATCCCTACCGCGTCCTCGGCGACCTCATGAAGGTGCTCGATCCCAAGGCCTCGTTCGTGACCGCGGACTCCGGCAACACGCGCGATCAGACGAGCACGGTGTACGAGGCGCAGATCCCGCGCGGGTTCCTCGGCTGGGGCAACGTGTCCACGCTGGGCTTCAGCCTGGCCGGCGCGGTGGCGGCCAAGCTCGCGTATCCCGACCGACAGTGCGTGCACGTCACCGGGGACGCCGGCGTCTGCTACATGATGGGCAACTTCGAGGCGGTGGCGCGCTACCGGATTGGCATCACCACGCTCCACATCAACAACGGCGGCTACTCCGGCTACGGCCCCGGCTTCTGGGGCGCCGGGCACGACCCCTACACGTGGAAGGTGTCCGACCACGCGAATGCGTGCATGGCCACGATGGCGCGCGCCGTCGGCTTCCACGGCGAGGACGTGACGCAGCCGTCGGAGATCATTCCCGCCCTCAAGCGCGCGCTCGACGAGAACGCCAAGGGGCGCCCTGCATTCCTGGAGTTCATCAGCTCGCATCACCCGGTGCACGGCGGCTGGGTCCGCCCCGGCGCCGGCGGCCACTGATGCGTCTCCTTCCCCCTCTCCCTTCGAGGGAGAGGGTCGGTCGTGCGGTCTCGCGGTGGGTCACGTCCACCACCCCTCACCCTACCCTCTCCCCTCCGGGGAGAGGGTAGATGAGGCTCTCGGCGCGGGAGTGCTTGCCGGCGGATCGTGATGCGCTGCTGATCGGGCGGGCGTGGGCGCCGGCGGCGGGGGGGCCGTGCGTCATCGGGGTGAGGGGCGAGGACGCGGTGGACCTGACGGCCACGTGGCCCACCGTCAGCCATCTCCTGAACACGGCCAGCCCCGTGGACATCCGCGCCGTGATCCAGACCGCGCCGGTCCTCGCCGGGATGGACGCGCTCGTCGCCAACAGCGTCGAGGGCTCACGCGACGCGGCCCGGCCGTGGCTCCTCGCTCCGAACGACCTCCAGGCCGTGAAGGCGAGCGGCGTGACGTTCGTGGCGAGCCTGCTCGAGCGCGTCATCGAGGAGCGCGCGCGCGGAAACCCCGCGCTGGCCGACGGGGTGCGGCGCGAGATCCAGGCCATCGTCGGCCCGGACCTCCGCGGCGTGAAGCCCGGGTCGCCCGAGGCGGCGCGCATCAAGGAGGTCCTCGTCGCGCAGGGCATGTGGTCCCAGTATCTCGAGGTGGGCATCGGCCCGGACGCCGAGCTCTTCACGAAGTGCCCGCCCATGGCCGCGGTGGGGCTGGGCGCGCGGGTGGGCATCCACCCGGCGTCGGTGTGGAACAACCCGGAGCCGGAGCTCGTCCTCGTCGTCAACGGCGCCGGGACGATCGTGGCCGTCGGCCCTCGGCAACGACGTGAACCTGCGCGACGTCGAGGGGCGCAGCGCGCTCCTCCTCGGGCGCGCCAAGGACAACAACGCCTCGTGCGCCGTGGGCCCGCTCTTCCGGGTGCTGGACCGGACCTTCGACCTCGACGCCGTGCGCCGCATCGACTTCGAGACCGTGGTGGAGGGGCCGGACGCCTTTCGCATCACCCATACCACGCACGTCGCCGAGATCAGCCGCGACCTCGCGGACCTCGCCGGCCAGGCGATCGGCCGTTTCCACCACTACCCCGACGGGCTGATCCTGTTCATCGGCACCATGTTCACGCCTCTCGACGACCGCGGCGCCCCCGGCAGCGGGTTCACCCACAAGGTGGGCGACGTGGTGCGCATCTCGGCGCCCGCGCTGGGCGCCCTCGTCAACGAGGTCGTCCACTGCGACCAGGCGGAGCCGTGGACCTTCGGCACCGGCGCCCTGATGGCGAACCTCGCGCGCCGGGGGCTTCTCAAGGGCTGAGGCCCGTGCGCGCCCCGATGGAGACACCATGACCGAGCCGATCAACATCCAGTTCTCGCGCTTCTCCGCGTTCTACTCGCCGCTGATCGCCACCATGGCGGGCGGCTTCCTCGCCGAGGAGGGACTCGAGGGAAAGCATTCGGTGTCGCCCGTCGGCACCTCGGCCATCGCCGGGCTCGTGAACGGCACCGTGCACGTGTGCCAGTCGGCGCCCTCGCAGGGCTTCGGGCCGCTCGAGAAGGGGCAGACGCCGCCCGCCGTGCACTTCGCGCAGATCAACGAGATGGACGGCTTCTTCCTCACCGGCCGCGCGGCCGCGCCGCGCTTCGCCTGGAACGACCTCCGTGGCAAGCGCGTCCTCGTGGATCACGGCGGACAGCCCCTCGCGATGTTCAAGTACGCCTGCCACAAGATGGGCCTGGACTACTCGGCGATGACGGCGGTGGACGTGCCGAGCGACAAGATGGACGCCGCCTTCCGCGCGGGCGACGGCGACTACATCCACCAGCAGGGGCCGGCCCCGCAGCAGCTCGAGCACGATGGCGCCGGGCACGTCGTGGCCTCGGTGGGCCAGGCCATCGGGCCGGTGGCGTTCTCGAGCCTCGCCGCCACCCGCGCGTGGCTCCAGACCGACACGGCCCGGCGCTTCATGCGCGCGTACCGGAAGGCCCGCGCCTGGCTCCTCGCCACGCCAGCCGCGCGCGTGGCCGAGGCGGAGGCCGCGTTCTTCCCCGGCATCGACCGCGGCGTGCTCGCCGCGACCATCGGCGCCTACCAGAAGCTCGGCTGCTGGACGCCCCATGTGGAGATCACCCGGCCGGCCTTCGAGGTCGCCCTGGACGTGTTCCAGCACTCGGGGCTGATCACGAAGCGCCACCGCTACGAGGACGTGATCGCGCAGCCGCCGGCCGCCTGACGCCGGGCCCGGAGGCCACGCGAGTGGACACGACGAGGCTCCGCGGTGAGGTGGAGTCCTTCCAGCACTTCATCTTCAACACGATCGACTCGATCGTGGGCGCGCTGGACGGCCTGAGCGCGGACCAGCTCAACTGGCGGCCGGACGCGCCGGACACGAACAGCCTCTACGCCATCGCCACGCACGTGCTCGGCAACGCCGAGGAGAATCTCCTCGGGACGCTGTGCGGGCAGCGACATGGTCGGCACTACGCCACCGAGTTCACGGCGACGGCGCCGACCCCCGACGCGATCCGCGCGCGCTGGGCGGAGCTGCGCCAGCGCGTGGCGACGAGCCTCGCCACCCTCACCCCCGCGGACCTGGACAGCGGACGCCAGCATCCGCGCCGCGGCGTCATCACCGGCCGCGACGTGCTCGTCGTGGTGGCCCGCCACGCCGCCGAGCACTGGGGCGAGGTCCAGCTCACGCGCAGCCTCATCAAGGCCGCCGCCGCGCGCTGACGGGCGCGTCCCGTCGGTTGACATGCGGAAGACGTGTGTGATGATCGCCTTCAACCGCACTCCTCGGCGACACCCACGACAAGGAGACCGAGAACATGCCTGACGTGCTCACCGTGGTGGCGAAGATCCGGGCCGCGAAGGGAAAGGGCGACGCGCTCGCCGCGCTCCTCAAGGAGCAGGTGGCGGTGGTGCGCGCGGCCGAGCCAGGCTGTCTCGTGTACCGGCCCCACCGTTCCACGAAGGATCCCGACGCCTTCATCTTCTACGAGCAGTACAAGGACGACGCCGCGTTCGACGCCCACCGCAAGGCGCCCCACCTCGCCGCCTACCGCGAGCGCCGCGAGAAGGAAGGGCTCGTCGAGGGCGCGCCCGAGGTCGAGATCTACCGCTCCGTCACCGACTGACCCCGAGGAGATCCGTCGCTCCGTCACCGACGGACCGGGAGGAGGACCCCATGGCTCACACCTCGACGACGAGGCGGCCGGCGGCGCTTGCCGCGGCCCTGGCACTGCTGCTCCTCACCGCGGTTCCCGCTCTCGCCCAGACACCCGCCGCTCCCGCCGCGCCTCCGAAGGAGGAGGAGCCGCCGTTCTGGGCGATCGGCAAGCCCAAGACGGGCCCCGGCGCGCAGATGGCGCCGGTGCCGGCGCTGCCGATCCCGACGCCGGCCGACAAGCTGCCGCATCGCGAAGATGAAGCTGCCGCCCGGCTTCAAGGCCGAGGTGTTCGCGAGCGAGATCCTCGACGCGCGCGGCATGCGCCAGGGCGACAAGGGCACGGTGTTCGTCAGCTCGCTGTTCGTGGCGGGCAAGCTCTACGCGATCGTGGACAAGGGCGGCAAGCGCGAGGTGAAGATCATCGCCGAGAAGCTGATGCTGCCCGAACGGCATCGAGTTCCACAAGGGCTCGCTCTACGTGGCGACGCCGAAGGACGATCACGCGCTACGACAACATCGAGGACAAGCCTGGACAAGCCGCCCGACGCCGGTGATGATCTACGACAAGCTGCCCGGCGACGTGCCGCACGGCTGGAAGTTCATCAAGATCGGGCCGGACGGGAAGCTCTACGTGCCGGTCGGCGCGCCCTGCAACATCTGCGAGCCGGCGGAGCAGTACGCGCAGATCCGGCGGATGAACCTGGACGGCACCGGCGTGGAGATGGTGGCGCGCGGCGTGCGGAACACGGTCGGCTTCGACTTCCACCCGCAGACCGGCGAGCTGTGGTTCACCGACAACCAGCGCGACTGGCTCTCGGAGGACCTGCCGCAGGACGAGCTGAACCGCGTCACGAAGCCGGGCAGCAGCACTTCGGCTACCCGTTCTGCCACCAGGGCGACTTCGCCGATCCGGAGTTCGGCTGGGGCAAGAGCTGCGAAGACTACGTGAAGCCGGCGGCGCTGCTCGGCCCGCACTCCGCGCCGCTCGGCATGCGCTTCTACACGGGCAAGATGTTCCCGGCGAAGTATCAGAACGCGATCTTCATCGCGCGCCACGGGCCGTGGAACCGCACCAAGAAGTACGCGGCGCGACGTCGTCGTGGCGTGTCCTCGACGCAGAGCGGCAACGTCGAAGTCGGTGGAGCCGTTCCTCACCGGCCTGGTCGAGAACAACGCGTACCTGGGCCGGCCGGTGGACGTGCTGGTGATGAAGGACGGCTCGCTGCTCGTCTCCGACGACCACAACGGCGCCGTCTACCGCATCACGTACTCGAAGTGACCGGCCGCGGCGGGTCGAGGGCGGCGCGCCTGCCCTCGACCCGCGCCGCTGTTTCCAGGGCGCGGGCGCCCGGGCTTCGCCCGCCCGCACCTCGCGTGGGATCGACGCGAGACGCCGTGGCTCCTCCCGATCGTCGTCTTCGCCATCATTGTCCTCACGGCGGGATCGCCGGCCGCCGCGTCCATCGACGAGCGCCTGGCCTCGTGCCTCGCGTGCCACGGCGCCTCCGGCCAGTCCGTGATCCCCGAGACGCCGTCCCTCGGCGGCCAGCCCGCCTTCTTCGTGATGGCGCAGCTCGTCCTGTTCAAGCAGGGCACGCGCAACAGCGCGATCATGACCGAGGCGGTGAAGCCCCTCTCCAACGCGGACATCCGGGAGCTCGCCGAGCGCATCACGCGGCTCGTCCCGCCGCCCGCTCCGGCGGAGCCGCCCGACGCGGCGCGCGCCGCGCGCGGGAAGGCGCTGGCCGCGCGGCACAACTGCGCGGTGTGTCACAACCCCGACTTCTCGGGCCGCGAGCAGATGCCGCGCCTCGCGAACCAGCGCGAGGACTACCTCGTCAAGGCGATGCGCGAGTACAAGAGCGGCGCGCGCGTCGGCTGGGGCGGGACCATGGCGCAGGAGCTGGTGCCGCTCCACGACGCCGACCTCGAGGACCTCGCACACTTCCTGGCGCGCCTGCCGCCTGAGTAGCTGCTCGGCCGGTGCCGGAGTAGCAGCCCAGCTGACGCCAGGCCGTCGGAGGCGCGCCGTCCGCATGCACGCCGACGAGGACAGCGCATACGTCACCGGATACCCGCGCATCACGAGACGGTCCGCCGGGCCTTCACCGTGCAGGCCCCGCAATGGGCCGAGGCATGGGCGGCGGAGGTCTCGCCGCTCCTCCGCTGGCTCGTCGAGCACGCGGAGCCCCGGCCCGACTGGAACGTGCTGGACGTGGCCGCGGGCACCGGCCTCCTCGGGCGCGCGGTCGCGCCATTCGTGGCCGCGGTGACCGCGCTGGACCTGACACCGGCGATGCTCGAGCGGGGGCGCCAGGAAGCCGCCCGGCGCGGCATCGCCAACATGAGGTTCGTCGAGGGCATGGGCGAATCGCTCCCGTACGCCTCGGACACGTTCGACCTGGTGGCGACCCGGTTCTCCTTCCACCATGCCTCGGAGCCCGAGGCGATCCTGCGGGAGATGATCCGCGTCTGCCGTCCCGGCGGGCGCGTCGCGGTGATCGACATGCTCGGCTCCCGAGGACCGGACGCTTGGCCGATCGCTACAACGACCTCGAGCGCCTGCGGGACCCGTCGCACACGTGGGCGCTCACGCCGGCCGAGTGGGGTGCGCTGTTCGACCGGCCGGCCCTCGCGCGTCTCGGCGCGCACGCCGCCGACTTCGAGCAGGACCTCGCCGGCTGGCTCCAGACCATGCCGCCGGGCGACGCGCCCGCGGCGACCATCCGCGAAGCGCTCGAGCAGGATCTCGCCGGCGGGCCGGCCACCGGCATGCGGCCGGGGCGCCGCAACGACCGGCTGTTGTTCATGCACACCTACGCCGTGGTCCTCACCGTCAAGCAGGAGGGCATGCAGCCGTGACCGCTCCCAGTCATCGCGACCTCATCGTCGACCAGTTCACCCGGCAGGCCACGCCGTTTTCCACCGCCCACACGATCGCCAACGAGGACGCGCTCAGGCTCCTCGTGGAGGCGTGCGGCGCCGGGCCGGACGACACGGTGCTCGACGTGGCGTGCGGCGGCGGCCTCGTGGTGTGCGCGTTCGCGCAGGTCGTCCGGCGGGCCGAGGGCATCGACATCACGCCGGCCATGCTGGACCGCGCCCGCGCGCTCGCCGCGGAGAAGGGCCTCACCAACACGGCCTGGCGCCAGGGGGACGTGACGCGGCTGCCGTATCCCGACGCGTCGTTCTCGATCGTGACCTCGCGGTTCACGTTCCACCACTTCCAGGATCCGCTCGGCGTGCTGCGCGAGATGACGCGCGTGTGCGCCCCGGGCGGCCGCGTGGCGGTGGTGGACACCGACGCCTCGGCGGATCCCGCGAAGGCCGCCGAGTTCAACCGGATGGAGATCCTGCGGGACCCGTCTCACGTGCGGGCGATGCCCGGCGCGGAGCTCACCGGTCTCTTCGCGGCGGCCGGCCTGCGGGAGCCCCGCCGGCTCTCCTACGAGCTGCGCGACAACCTGGAGAGCCTGCTCGAGCGCTCGTTCCCGAATCCCGGGGACGACGACAAGATCCGCGCCCTCTTCCGCGCCTCGGCCACCGACGACCGCCTGGGCATCCCGATCCGCCTCGAGGGCGAGACCATCCACTACGCCTACCCCGTCGCCGTCCTCGTCGCCGATCGCCGGTGACCCGGGCGGGGCGGGCGCGGCGCCGGCCGGACGCGTGATGCGGATCGCGCTGCCGCCCGAGGCGGCCCGCGCACGCGACGAGGCGCGCCGGCTCGTCGAGTCCGAGCTGACGCCGCACGATCGCGCGATCGAGGAGACGGGACAGATCCCCGCGCCCGCCGTCGAGTGCCTGCGCCGGGCCGGGTTCTTCGGGCTGAACACGCCCCGCGAGCACGGCGGACAGGGGCTCGACATGCTCGCCACGTGCGCCGCCATCGCCGAGCTGGCGCGCGCTCACATCGCCTACTACTACATCGCCGGCGTCAACGTGCACCTGGCCTCCAAGGGCATCGAGCTCGACGGCAACGACGCGCAGCGGCGCCGCTGGCTGCCCGAGCTGGCCAGCGGCCGCATGATCGGCGCCTTCGCGCTCACGGAGGCCGAGGCGGGCTCCGACGCCGCCGGCGTGCGGACCACCGCCGTCCCGGACGGCGACCACTGGGTGCTGAACGGCCGCAAGCGCTACATCACGAACGCGCCCGTCGCCGACCTGTTCACGGTGTTCGCCACGAGCGCGCCGGGCCAGGGCTCGCGGGGCATGACGGCGTTCGTGGTCGAGCGGGGACGCCGGGGCTCGGCATCGGTGAGATCAACCGCATGGCGGGCGGTCCACGGCTCGCTGCACGCTGAGGTGATCCTCACCGACTGCCGCGTGCCGGCGAGCCACGTCATCGGGACGCCGGGCGATGGCTTCGGCACCGCCATGCGCTGTCTGAACGCCGGCCGCGTGATCTGGTCGGCCTACTCGGTGGGCGCGGCCGAGCACCTGCTGGACCTGGCCATCGCCCACGTGACCACGCGGCGGCAGTTCGGGCGCCCCCTGGCCGACAACAGGGGCTCCAGTGGCAGCTCGCGGACATGGCCGCCGACCTCCAGCGGCGCGGCTGGTGGCCCACGACGCCGCCGTGCGCTACGACGGCGCTCCGGAGCAGCGTGCCGAGATCGGCGCCATGGCCAAGCTGATCGCGGGCGAGATGGCCTTTCGCGTGGCCGATCGCACGCTCCAGCTCTTCGGCGGGGCGGGGTACTCGACGGCGCTGCCGATCGAGCGGATCTGGCGCGACCTGCGCGTGATCCGCATCCTGGACGGCACGTCGGAGATTCTCAGGACGATCGTCGCGCGCCACGTGCTGGCCGGGCCGCGAGGCCGAGCGACTGACGCTTTCAGGCGGTGCGGAGCTTCTCGATGACCTTTGGGTCGGGGTCCACGCCGAGGCCGGGGCCCTGGGGCACGCGGATGCGCCCGTCCTTGGTGGGCTGGATGGCGTCGCCCATGGGGTCCTCGGCGAAGTCACAGTAGTAGCGCTCGACGAGCGAGCCCTGGGGCATCGCCGCGATGCAGTGGATCGACGCGATGAGCCCCGGGCCGAAGTACGCGGAGTGCGGCACCACCGTGACGCCGAACATCTCGGCGAGCGTGATGACCCGCCGCATCTCCGTCACGCCGCCGATCTTGGTCACGCTCGGCTGCGCGTAGGAGATGGCGCCCGCCTCGCACGCGCGGCGGAAATCCCACACGGTCCCGTAGTTCTCGCCCGCCGCGGTGGGGATGCCGCCCCGCGCGCGCACCTCGGCCAGCCCGGCCACGTTCTCGGGCGGCCACACCGGCTCCTCGAGCCACGTGAGATCGTAGGGCGCGAGCCGGCGCGCCATCTCGAGCGCTTCCGTCACCGTCCACGGGCAGTTGGTGTCGACCATGATCGGCACGCCGGGCCCGGCGGCGTCGCGCGCCGCCTTCACCTCCGGCACGGTGATCTCGTGGAGCTTGATGTGCCGGTAGCCGCGGCTCATCGCCTGCTCCGTGTACCGCGCCACCGACGCGGCCTTGCCGTAGCGCAGGAGGCTCGCGTACGCGGGCAGGTCGGCGCGAGGGCTGCCGCCGAGCAGCCGGTAGAGCGGCAGCCGGCGGCCTTTCCCGCGATGTCCCAGAGCGCGATGTCGATCCCGGCCATCGCGTAGACCGTGGGACCGTTCCGGCCGATGCCGTGGAGCGTCCGCTGGAGGTCCTCGCTGATCGCGGCGATCTGGCTCGCGTCGCGCCCGACGCACATGGGCCCGAGCACGGTGTCGATGGCCGCCCGCGTCGCGGGGAAGATGCGATGGCCGAACGCCTCGCCCCACCCCGTGATGCCCGCGTCGGTGTCCACGCGGACCAGGAGCATGTCGATCGCGGTCCGCGGCCGGCCGCCCTGCATGGGCACCGCGCCGGCGTCGATCACCATCGGCATGGTGACGACGATGGTCTCGATCCTGGTGATCTTCATGGCGGCCCGTCAGCCGTTGAGGCCGAGCTCGCGCCCGGCGTCGGCGGCGAAGCGCTCGAGGGCCGCCGCGTCCATGTCCGGCCGCGGCCGCAGCACCAGCCGGCTCACGCCGAGCGCGGCGTAGGCGTCGCGCGTCGCCCGGTCCGGCACGTCGTAGCCCGGCGGCGTCACGCTGATCTCGAGCGCGCCGAGCTCGGCGGGCCGCTGGACCTTCTTGGCCACCTCGCGGATGTCGCCCAGGAGCTTCTCCGTCGTCGCCACGTCCAGGCCGAAGCCGTACCAGCCGTGCCCCTGCATCACGGCGCGGCGGTACGCCGGCGCGGAGCGACCACCCACGACGATGGGCGGCGTCGGCGTCTGCACGGGCCGCGGCATCGCCTGGACGCCCTCGAACGACACGTAGGGGCCGCGGTAGGCGGGCTTCGCCTGCGTCCACACCGCGCGCATCGCGGCCAGGTAGTCGTCGGCGACGCGCCCCCGCTCGGCGAACGGGGCGCCGGTCGAGCGCATCTCCGGCTCGCACCAGCCCACGCCCAGCCCGAACACGAGCCGCCCGTTGGAAAGCACGTCGAGCGAGGCGAGCTGCTTGGCCAGGACCACCGCCTGCCGCTGCGGCAAGATGATGACGCCGGTGGCGAGCAGGATCCGCGTGGTGTGCGCGGCCAGGAACGTCAACGAGACGATCGGGTCGAGCAGGCGCATGTCCGAGGCCATGGGCCGCCCCGCCATCGGCGGATCGGGCAGCACGACGTGGTCGGCCACCCAGAGCGACTCGAATCCCGCCGCCTCGGCGGCCCGCGCGAACCGCGCGCCGGCCTCCGGATACGCGCAGGTGTGGAGGTTCACCGAATGCAGTCCGTACTTCATCGTCGTCTCCTTCTTCCTCGCTCTCCCTCCAGGGAGAGGGTGGGGTGAGGGTCGGTCGTGCTATCTCGCGGGCGGACGTGCCGCGTGCTCGTGCAACCGCCCCTCACCCTACCCTCTCCCCAGAGGGGAGAGGGAAAGATTCAGGGCGCCGTCCAGGCGGCCCAGGCCAGGGCGATCCAGCCGAGGATCAAGGCCACGCCGCCGAGCGGCGTGATGGCGCCGAGCCACTTCTGACCGGTGAGCGCCAGCAGGTAGAGCGTGCCAGAGAACACCGCCGTGCCCGCCACGAAGAGCGCGCCGGCGGCGACCACCGCCGGGCCGGGCCAGCGCGTGTAGCGCCCACGCGACCGCGAGCAACGCGAGGGCATGGTACATCTGGTAGCGCACGCCCACCTCGAAGACGCCGAGCATGTCGGGCGTCAGCCGCCCGCGCAGGCCGTGGGCGCCGAACGCGCCGAGGATCACGGCCACCCGGCGGAGAGCGCGCCGAGCACGAAGAACGTGCGCGTCACGTCCGCGGGCGTTTCCCGGTCACGCGGCCCCCTTGGGATCGCCGATCCGCCACGCGGGTACCGGCCGCGCGAAGCCCTTGAGCGTGAGCGGCCCGACGGGGTCGAGCGAGGCCAGGTCTTCGATGACCGCGGCCACGCGCTGAGAGACCAGGATCTCGTCGGGCCGCGCCTCCGCGCAGAGCCGCGCGGCGAGGTTGGTGACGGTGCCGATGGCGCCGTAGTCCCACCGCCCCTCGAAGCCGATCGCGCCGATCGTCGCGTAGCCCTGCGCGATCCCGACGCCGTGGCCCAGATCCCGGCCGCGGCGGCGCCAGCCCGCGGCGAGCCGCGGACCCGCTCGCGCATGGCGAGCGCCATCCGCACCGCGCGCGCCGGCGGTCGGGCACGGGCACCGGATCGTTGAAGAACACCATCATGCCGTCGCCGGTGAAACCGCTCCAGCGTGCCCTCGTGCGCGAGGACGAGCTCGCCCATCGCCGAGTGATACTCGCGCAGCACGCCCATGACCTCCTCCGGCTCCGCCGTCTCCATGAAGGCGGTGAACCCGCGGAGGTCGAGGAAGGCCACGGTGATCTCCCGCCGGTGCGTGCGCAGCGGATCCTCCGCGCCGCCGGCCACGATCAGCTCCGCGAGCTGAGGCGAGAAGAAGCGCTTGAGCCGCGAGAGACGCTCGAGCTGGGCGACCTGCTCGCGCACGCGCTCTTCGAGCGTCCGGTTCCAGTCGGCCAGCTCGCGCCGCAGCGCGGCCTCGCGGTCGTGCAGCCGCTTCTTCTCCAGGCAGGCGCCGATGCGCGCGCGCAGCAGCACCGGCTCGAAGGGCTTGGCCAGGTAGTCCTCGGCGCCCAGCTCGATGCAGCGCACGACGCTGCCCAGCTCGTCGAGCGCGGAGATCATGAGCACGGGCACGTCGCGCGTGCCCGGGTCGGCCTTCAGCCGGCGGCAGCACCTCGTAGCCGTCGATGCCCGGCATCATGACGTCGAGGAGCACGAGATCGACGGGCGCCGGACGCCACCGCGGCCAGCGCCTCGGCGCCGTCGCCGCGCGGTCCGGACCGCGTAGCCCTCGCGCGCGAGACGCCGGCCGAGCAGGTCGCGGTTGCCCTCGTCGTCGTCCACCACGAGGACCGTCCCGCGCGGGTCGTCGCCGTCGGGGGCACGCCGCCGCGTCCGCCGTGGCGCCCGCCGCTCGCCCGGGCCCGGCGAGCCGGAGCAGCGTGGCCAGGCTGCGGGCGGCGCGGCGATCCGCGCGAGGTCGGGCGCGGCGGTCCCGGCGCCCGGGGCAAGCGACACCGCCGACGCCAGGATGCGCGAGAGCGGCGCCGAGACGTCGGCGCCGAGGCGCGGACAGGTCCAGCGCCTCGGCATCCTGGCCCGCGCGGAGCCAGGCGCTGGTTGACGACGGTCAGCACGTGCTTGGCGTCGGCCACGATGGCCCGAAGGCCGTCGGCGCTCGGCCCCGCGTCCGTGCCCGTCTCCTCGAGCAGCATCTCGCCGTAGCCGATGATGTGGTTGAGCGGCGTGCGGAGCTCGTGCCGGAGCCGCGCGTGCTCGGACGGGCTGCTCACCGGCTCGTGGCTCCGCGGCGAGAAGCGCCTGGATCTTCCCGAGGAGGCGCTCGAAGTCGACCGGCTTCGTGTCGAAGTCGTCGCAGCCGGCGGCCAGGGACTTCTCTCGATCGCCGGCCATCGCGTGGGCGGTGAGGGCGATGACCGGGGTGCCGCGCGTGGCGGCGTCGGCCTTGAGCTGGCGCGTGGCCTCCCAGCCGTCGATGCCGGGCAGGCTCATGTCCATGAGGACGAGCGCGGGGCCCTCGGCGCGCGCCATCGCCACGCCCTGCTCGCCGTCCACCGCGACCACGACCTCGTAGCCCCGGCGCTGCAGCCGGCGCGAGAGCATGTCCCGGTTCATCTCGTTGTCCTCGACGAGCAGGATCTTGGCCATGCGCGCGTCTCCTGGATTGACTTGGTCATATTCATAGTCCACTATCGGATCATGATCAAGATCAATATCCACGAGGCGAAGACTCATCTTTCCAAGTACCTCGCCCGGGTCGCCGCTGGGGAGACCATCGTCGTGTGCAACCGGAACGTGCCGGTGGCCGAGATCCGGCCCGTGCCCGCGCATCGGACCCGGCCACGGCCGGTGGGACTCGCCCGCGGAACGTTCACCGTGCCGCCGGCCTTCTTCGAGCCCTTGCCGGATGCCGAGATGGACGCGTGGACCGGCCCGCCGCAGTGAGACTGCTCCTCGATACCTGCACCTTCTTGTGGGTCGCGAGCGGGGCGCACGATCTCTCGGCGCGGGCGCGCGACCTGTTCACGGACCCGGACAACGAAGTGTTTCTGAGCGCGGTCTCGGCATGGGAGATCGCCCTGAAGCACGCCGCCGGGCGGCTGCCGCTGCCGGAGCCGCCCGATCGGTTCGTGCCGGCCGAGCGGCGCCGCCACGGTATCCGACAGCCTGGACCTCGACGAGGAGTCGGCCCTGCACCTGGCAAGGCTGCCCCCGCTCCATCGGGACCCCTTCGACCGCATGCTCGTGTGCCAGGCCATCGTCCACAGTCTGCTCATTCTCGGCCCGGACCCGCTGATCGCGCAGTATCCGATCCGCACGACCTGGTAGCGGGTTCCCGCGTCCTCCGCCTTGGGTCCTGGCTACCAGAGCGCTCTCATCGCTCCCAGGCCGCAATTTCCTTCTCGGGCAGCGGCTCGAAGAACGCCTTGGTGACCTTGCCCTTCAGGAGTCCGGGCTTGCGCTTCCGCACCGGGCGCACCGGCACCAGCCGCACGTAGGGCTTGCCGGCCTTGGCGAGGATGATCTCCTCGCCCTGGTGGACCCGGTCGAGAATGCGCGAGAGGTGCGTCTTCGCCTCGTGGACGTTGATGAGAGTGGCCATCGGCTCACCCACATGACTAAGTTGACTAACTCTAGCATGCACTCCCGGGGCCGGCCGGCGACCTGGCAACCACCAAGCCTCGACGGCCCTGGCCCCGCCTGACGCCAGAGGCGTCATATGGGATGACAAATGACGACTGATGGCGTCACCTGTTGCCGACCAGCCGAGCGGGGTGTCCACGCACGTTCGGAGCCCACTGGAGCGGCGAGTACGGCTAGCACGCCACCTCGCCGGGCCGGACGCGACGCCGGTGGACCGAGGCGCCGACGAGGCGCGCACCTCGGCGAGCAGGTGCCTCCCGGCCGTAGGCGCCCTTCCGGAGGATGCGCTCCACCTAGCCGTTGAGGCGCCGGTGGTCCTCGGGCGAGAGGTCCATGGCGGTGACCACGAGGACCGGGATCGCGCGGCTCGCCTCGTCCCGCCGCAGCTCCTCCAGGAACTCGAAGCCGTCCATCTCCGGCATCATCAGGTCGAGCAGGATCGCGCCCGGCGCGCGCTCGCGGACCCGCTCCAGCGCGGCGCGGCCGTTGTCGGCCTCGACCACGGCGTAGCCTTCCCTCTCCAGCATGCGGCGGAGGAGCTCGCGCACGTCGGGTCGTCGTCCACCACCAGCACCGGCAGATCGCGCCGGTGGGGGGCCAGCACGGCGAGCAGGCGCTCCCGGTCGACCGGCTTGGTGAGGTAGTCGGCGGCGCCCAGCGCGTAGCCGAGGCTCCGGTCGTCCAGCATCGTCAGCATGACGACGGGGATGGCCGCGGTGGCGGCGTCCCCCTTCAGCGCGGTGAGCACGGCCCAGCCGTCCATGCCCCGGCATCATCACGTCCAGCGTGATGGCGTCGGGCCGGAGGTCACGCGCCAGGCCGCAGCCCCTCCTCGCCGCCGGCCGCGGTGGCGACCCGGAACCCTTCCCGGACGAGGAAGCGCTGCATGACCTCGCGCACCGCCGGGTCGTCGTCGATGACCAGGACCAGGCCCGCGCCCGGCGCCGCGTCCGCCGGGACGCGCCGCCGCGCGGCGGCGCGGGCTCCCGACCTCCGACGGGAGGCGGATGGTGAACGTGCTCCCGCGCCCCGGCTCGCTCGCGACCGGTCAGGTCGCCGCCCATCAGCCGGCAGAGCCGGCGGCTGATCGCCAGCCCGAGCCCGGTCCCGCCGTAGCGCCGGCTCGTGGAGGCCTCGGCCTGGGAGAACGCCTCGAACAGGCGCCCGAGCTGCTCCTCGGTCATGCCGATGCCGGTGTCGATCACGTCGAACACGAGACGGTCCCGCCGTCGCCGGGCTCCCGGCGGACGGCGAGCGACACCGTGCCGTGCTCGGTGAACTTGCCGGCGTTGGAGAGCAGGTTGAACAGCGCCTGGCGCACCTTGGTCAGGTCGGCCTGCATCTCGCCCACGCGCGGGATCGCAGCGCACATCGACGCGGTTGCCGTTCTTGTCGGCGAGCGGCTGGACGACGCCGGCGACGTCCTCGACCAGCCGTCGGACGCTGAACGTCTCGAGGTAGAGGTCCATCCGGCCGGCCTCGATCTTCGAGAGGTCGAGGATGTCGTTGATCAGCCCCAGCAGGTGCTTGCCGGCGGCGTTGATCTTCTGGAGGTCGGGGAGGAACGCCTCCTGCGCCAGGTCCTCGGCCTCCTCCTGGAGCATCTCGGAGTAGCCGATGATGGCGTTGAGCGGCGTCCGCAGCTCGTGGGACATGCTGGCCAGGAACTCCGACTTGTGCTGGCTGGCCACGTCGAGCTGCCGGAACAGGCGCGCGTTCTGGATGGCCAGCGCCGACTGGGTGGCGAAGGTCTGGAGCAGGCTCACCACCTCGGGCTCGAAGCTCCCCGACCGTCGTCCGCAGCACGATGAGGCTGCCCAGCACGCGCCCCTCGCGGAGCAGCGGGACGGCCAGCAGCGCGCGGTACCCCGTGCGGACCAGGACGCTCCTTGACCGGCTCTCGTAGGCGCCCGGGGCCGCGATGTCGGGGATCTCGACGGGCTCGGGCGTGATGGCCAGCCGGCCCGTCGCCCCCTCCCCCTGCGCTGGGGCGCCTGGCGCGCGATCCCAGGTATTCCTCGGTGCAGGCCCTCGGTGGCGCGCAGGTGGAACTCCTCCGCCGCCTCGTCGTACTCGTAGATGGCCCCGCCCGCGGCGCCGCAGAGCTGCACGGCGCGCGCCACGATGGTCGTGAGCACCGTCCCGAGCTCCAGCGACGAGCTGACGGCCTGCCCCACCTCGCCCAGCGCCGTGAGCTGGCCGACCGAGCGCGTCAGCGCCGCCGTCCGCTCCTGCAGCTCGTTGAACAGCCGCGCGTTCTCGATGGCGATGACCGCCTGGTCGGCGAAGGTCTCGAGCAGCTCGATCTGCCGGTCGCGAGAACGGCCCGGCTCGGTCGCTCCACGGCGATCGCGCCGATCGGCTCGCCGTCGCGCAGCATCGGCACGGCGAGGAGGCTCCGGAACCCGCCGGCCGCGCGAACTGGCCCTTGAGCTCGTACGCCGGATCGTCGAGCACGTCCGGGAGTGCACGACCCCGCGTCGAGGATCGCGCGCGCCCGACTCCGCACGGCTCGCGGCCGGCCTCGGATACGCGCGCGCGGAGCGCCTCGGTCCCTCAGCGATCCAGTTGTGGAGCGCGACCGACGTGGACACGCTCGCCGTCGAACCGCGAGCACGCCGCCTGTACGTCGGCGCCGCACAGCCGCACCGCGCTCGTCGACGATGGTGTCGAACACCGGCTGGACGTCGGTCGGCGACCGGCTGATGACGCGCAGGATCTCGCCGGTGGCCGTCTGCTGCTCCAGCGCCTCGGTCAGCTCGGCGTTGCGCGCCTCCAGCTCCTTGAACAGCCGCACGTTCTCGATGGCGATGACGGCCTGGTCGGCGAAGGTCTGCAGCAGCGCGATCTGCTTGTCGGTGAACGGCTCGGACCTCACTCGGCGGATCAGCGATCGCGCCGATGGCCGCGCCCTCGCGCAGCAGCGGCACGGCAGAGCGCTCGTCCGGAAGCCGCTGCACGCGACGTCGGCGTACTCGGGTCCGCGGAACGTCGGCGCATCGTGACGACGGTCCTGCGAGGATGACGCGCGCCGGTCGAGATCGCGCGTGCCCGGCCACGCGCGGCCGCGGCTGATCGCTCGCATCGACCTCGCAGGCACCGCCGCGGTCGGGACCCGTGGTGCGCCACGACGTCGGATGCAGCTCGCCGTCGAGCCGGAAGACCGCAGCGTCGTAGCGCGCCGCAGAGCCGCGCGGCGCTCTCGGCGATCGTGTCGAAGGACGGGCTGGACGTCGGTCGGCGAGCCGCAGATCACGCGGAGGATCTCGGCTGGTCGCCGTCTGCTGCTCCAGCGCCTCGGTGCAGTCGCGGTTGCGCGCCTACCAGCTCCTTGAACAGGCGGACGTTCTCGATGGCGATCACCGCCTGGTCGGCGAAGGTCTCGAGCAGCGCGATCTGCTTCTCGGTGAACGGCCGCGACCTCGGCCGCGGACGGTAGATCGCGCCGATCGGCCTCGCCCTCGCGCAGCAGCGGGAACGGCCAGCGCTGCGTCCGGTAGTCGCCGACCGCTCGGCCTGCGCCCAGTCGTACTCCGGGATCCGCCGGCACGTCGTGGATGTGCACGACGCGCGCGCTCCAGGAGGCGCGGCCGACCGCCGATCGCGTCGGCGAGGGTCGCGATCGGCATGTCCATCGGCGCGCATCGGCGATCGCGCTGATGTGCGCCGCGACGCGACAGACGGCGCTCTCGCCGTCGAGCCGGACGACGGCGTCGTCGCGCCGCAGAGCCGGGCCGCGCTCTCGGCGATGGCGTCGAGCACCGGCTGCACGTCGGTCGGCGACGCGGCGATGACCCGCAGGATCTCGCTGGTGGCCGTCTGCTGCTCCAGCGCCTCGGTCAGCTCGCGGTTCCGCGCCTCGAGCTCCTTGAACAGCCGCACGTTCTCGATGGCGATCACCGCCTGGTCGGCGAAGGTCTGGAGCAGCGCGATCTGCTTGTCGGAGAACGGCTGCGGTTCGGCCCGGATGACGGTGATGGCCCCGATGGGTTCTCCTCACGCAGCATCGGCACCGAGAGGGCGCTCCGCCAGCCGCCCGACCGCGCGAGGTCGCAGGATACTCGGGATCCTCGAGGACGTCGGACACGTGGACCATCGCGCGCGTGAGGACCGCCCGGCCGGAGATCTGCGCCACGGCCGGCGCCTCGGATACGCTCGCTCGACCCGGCCGCCGCCGGTGACACGTGCGGTGGCGGCGCGGTGGATGAGCTCGCCGTCGAACCGGAAGACCCCGCGAAACGCAGCGCACAGCGCTGCGCGCTCTCCGCGATGGCGTCGAACACCGGCTGCACGTCGGTCGGCGAAGGCGCTGATGACGCGCAGGATCTCGCTGGTCGCCGTCTGCTGGTCGAGCGCCTCGGTCAGGTCCGGTTGCGCGCCCCCAGCTCGTTGAACAGCCGCGCGTTCTCGATGGCGATGACCGCCTGGTCGGCGAACGTCTCGATCAGCGCGATCTGCCCGGCGCTGAACGGCCGCACCTCGAATCGGAACAGAATGATCACGCCGAGCAGCTCGTCGCCCCTGGACACGGGCACGCCGAGCACCGTTCGCGTCGGCGCCGGGTCCGACTCGCCGACGCGGTAGGTGTACTCGGGATCCGCGTGCATGTCGTGGATGTGGACGGTGCGTCTCTCGAGGCGCGGCGCGAGCGGCCGCCGAATGACGCCCCGGCCGAATGGGGTTGGCTTCCACGAAGGCCCGGCGCTCGGCCGAGACAGTGTGCGCGGCCACCAGGCGCAGCACGTCGCCGTCGAGCCGGAGGATGAAGGCGTGTTGCGCCTGGCACAACCGGACCGCACTCTCGGCGAGCGCCTCGAAGACCGGCTGGAGGTCGACGTTCGACCGGCCGATCACCTTGAGCAGCTCGCTCGTCGCGGTTTGCTGCTCGAGCGCCTCGGTGAGCGCGCCGTTCCTGGTCCTCAGCTCGTCGAACAGCTGGACGTTCCCCATCGCGATGACCGCCTGGTCGGCGAAGGTCTGGACGAGGGTGACCTCCTGCGCGGAGAAGGGTCTGACCTCCGACCGGACGAGGTTGATCGTGCCGATCAGGCGCCCATCCCGGAAGAGGGGCACGCCGAGGAAGCTCCGGATGGCCAGCGCCTGCCGGGCGCCGGCGGGGTCGCCACCCCATAGTCCGGGTCCAGCTCGATGTCGTGGACGTGCAGCGTCTCCCGCGCCAGGACCGTTCGGCCGGTGAGCGTCGCCCGATCGGGAGGCCGGGGCCAGACGCGGCGCAGCGCGTCTTCCTGCTCGATGCTGGTGCCGCGCGCCGCGACCCAGTGGATGAGCTCGCCGTCGAACCGGAATACCGCGGCGAACGAGCACCCACACAGCCGGAAGGCGCTGTCGACGATGGCCTGCGCCACCGGCTCCAGGTCCGCGGGCGAGCTCGAGATGATCCGAAGGATCTCGGCCGTCGCCGCCTGCCGGCTCAGCGACTCGGCGGCGCGCGCCCGCTCCGCGGCCAGCTCGCTCTCGAGGTCGGAGACGCGCGCCTGGAGCGCGGCCACCTCGCTGGCGGCGACCCGGTCGGAGGTGGCGCCGCCCGGCGGACCGACCCGCGACGCGCCCGGCGCGGGCGCGGCCTTGGGACGCGCGCCGCGCGTGCCCTTCCCCCCGGTCGATGACCGGGCCGGAGCCCGCTTCGCCGGGCGCCGCTTGCGCGACTCGCTCACGGGGTCGGGCTCTGCGAGCGGGGTCGCTGCACTATTTGACGATGATCGAAGGAGCGCACCACGTTCCCTTCTCTTCGGGTCGGTCGGGTCAGCCCCAGGCCCGGGGCGAGTTAGCACTCCGGCTTCCTGCACCTCACGGTCACCAGCGGTGATGGGATTCGTCTCCCGCGGGCTCGGCCAGGTCGTGGCCAGACGCCGCCGTCAGCGTCGCCTACTTCGCCAGGTAATCGCGGAGCTGGAGCACCCGGAGCCCGGGCACATCCGGCAGACGCCGATCGTTCGTGAGATACGCGGTCGACCGCGCCCGGAGCGCCGCGGCGACCTGGAGGGCATCGGGCGTCCTCATCCCCGTCAAGGCGCGGATCTCGGCTCCCGCCCGCAAGAGCGCCCCGTCGATGTCCACCATCCGGATCCCCCGGCTCCTGGTGAGCACGGTCTCGTACTGCCGGCGGGCGCAGTCTCCCGCGCGGTATGGCACCACCAGCACCTCGAGCAGGGTCACCCCCGAGGTCACCGCCGGCCAGCGACCGCCGTCCACGGCGGCGAACACGGGCTCGACGAGGGGAAGGAAGCGCGGGTGCTCCTCGATGAGGTAGATGAAGATCGCGGTGTCGAGGCCGACCGGTCCCGCGCCAATGTCCTCGATCAATCCCACGCGCGCCGTTCCCGGGTCACGTGGCGGCCCGCGTCGACCCGGCGCCAACGCTCCTTGCCCAGCCCCCTCAGCTCGAGGATCGAGCGGGCCTCGGGCTCTTCCAGGGCGCGGCTGAGCAGGTGAACGACCTCTTGGGCCACCGACCGGCGCTGCCGGCGCGCGTGGGCCTGGAGCTTCCGGTACAGCGCGTCGGGCATGTTCTTGACGTTCAGGGTCGCCATGGTCGGGCCTCCATTTTTCCTCCATTCTGGAGGACCCAGGCGCTGGCGGTCAACGCCCCCCGCGACCCCCGCACCGACCGAGACCGGTGCCGCCGTCCGATCGATTCGCGGATATGCTGTATTGAGGCCCTGGACGGGAGTTGACACGTATGCCTGCGCACACTATTGTGTATGCATCCGTCCGGCCCCGGAGGCGCTTGCTGATGGCGAGAGCCAAGGTCTTGAAGCGAAAGTCTTTCTTCGTGGACGAGCGTGCCGTCGCCCGGGCCCGGAAGGTCCTGGGCGCGGCGACCGACTGTGGTGGTCATTTGGCTCTCCGGTGGAACGCATGGCCGAGATGGAAGAGTTCTGGCGATTCATGAAGCGCACCTACGGCTCCCTCCGGCGCGGGAGCTTCGCGGTCCGCTAGGGTGCCCGGTGCCGTTCTCGACACCAGCGTCTACATCGGCCACTGGGAACGGGGGCTGCACGAGGAGGCGCTCGAACACGTTCGCCGGACCTTTGTCGTGCGCCACTCGGCGGTGGTGCTGTCCGAGCTGCGTCGCGGCGCGCGGAATCGTGAGGCCCGGCGCAGGGTGGAAAGCCTCTACCGCTTCGCCCGAGTGCGCTGGGAGCCGACGGCCGACGACTGGTGGGAGGCGGGACATCTCATCCGCGTCATCGGCGATCCGAGGGGCTGCGCACCCGGGCAAGCAGCGGGACTTCCAGAACGACGTTCTGATCGCCCTGACCGCCCGGCGTCACGGCGCCACCGTGGTCACCGCCAATCGACGGGACTTCGAGTTGCTGGCCGGTGAGCTTCCGCTTTCGATCCTCGTGGTCTGAGAACCCCGGTCGCGCGATTCATCTCCATGCGAAAGGCGATCAAGCGTGAGCGCGAAATTTGGACAGCATGGTGCTCCTCGACGTCACTCGACCGATCGCGGAGCTCGCGGGTCGTTTCAAGCAGCGAGAGCGCGCCCGCCGGCTCGAACTCGCCGACTGCCTGATCGCCGCCACTGCCGTGGTCGAGGCCGCGCCGCTCGCCACCGGCAACACGCGCGACTACCCGATGCCGGAGCTGACGGTCCTCGCCGCGCGGGCCTGAGGCCGAGTCCACGGTCACGCGCTGTCTCCCCGCCGCGCGCGGGCGGCGACGAGAGCGCGCACCTCGGCGAGCAACGCCTCCCGGTCGTACGCGCCCTTCTGGAGAATGCGCGTCACCGACCCGTTGGTCGCCCGTCGGGCCGGGAGCGTCTGGAGGCCCGGGACCGCGCTCGACCCTGCTAGGGGAGCGTCAGGCGCTCGACCCGAGGCCCGGGACCGAGCGGAAGTGCGCTTCGTCCTGAGGACCCACGACGACGCCATAGCCGAGGTGCAAGGCAGTGGCCGCGACGGCCAGATCGTTGGCCGGGATGAGTCGCCCTTGTCGGCTCAGCGCTGCGAACAGCTCTGCCCACCGCTCGGCGATCGACAGACCGAAATCGACCACCAGGACCTTGGCGAAGAGGGCATCGAGCTTGGCCCGCCTGGTGGCCACCCGGGCCGAGCCGCGGGCAAGGCGAAGCCCGGTGAGGAGCTCGGCGCACAACGATGGCCGGAAGCACCGCTGGCTCGTCGCCGAGCGTGGCCAGAGCCGCATCCCACGTCGTGGATGCGCGCTCGACGGCCACGAGCGCGCTGGTATCGATCACGAGGCCCACGGATCTCCGGCGAGGGCGATCGGCAGTCACCGACGCGCTGGAGATCGGCGGCGAAAGCGGGGTCCGCCCGTCCTGCGCCCCGCCAGGCCGTGCAGGGCCTCGCGAAGCGTGGTCGTCGCCTTGCCAGGCACCGGCACGAGCCGCGCCACCGGATCGCCATTCCGCTCGACCAGGAACGAATCTCCCCGGTATCGCACGCGGCCGAGGATGTCCCCCAACCGGCGCGCCAGCTCGGTCGCGGAGATCCGTCCCTCCATGCTCGGGATTCTACGGAGTCCTGCATTCCCTGTAAATACGGACTTTCCAGGACCGGGGTCACGCACCCGACTCCTGTCGCACGCTGGCGGCGACAGGGCGCGCACCTCAACGAGCAGCGCCTCCCGGCTGTACGCGCCCTTCGGAGGATCCGCGTCGCCGACCCGTTGAGCCGATCGTGGTCCCGGCCGACAGGTGCAGGACGGTCAGGACGATCACCGGGATGTCGCGCTATCGCTCCTCGCGGCGAAGCGGGGCCATGAACTCGAACCCGTCCATCTCCGGCATCATCAGGTCCAGCAGCACCAGCCCCGCGCGCCTCCCGCACGCTCTCCAGCGCCGCCCGGCCGTCCGCCGCCTCCGCCACCTCGTATCCCTCCCGCTCCAGCTTCCGGCGCAGTCACTCGCGGATCGCCGCGTCGTCCTCGACCAGCAGCACCGTCCGATCCGCCGGCTGACGCGTCCGAAGCACCCGGCGAGCCGCTCCCAGTCGATCGGCTTGGTCAGGAACTCCGACGCGCCGAGCGCGAAGCCGCGGGACTTGTCGTCCACGATCGTCAGCATCACCACGGGGATTCTGCGGTCGCCGGGTCCGCCTTCAGCGCGGCCAGCACCGTCCAGCCGTCCATGCCCGGCATCATCACGTCCAGCATGATCGCTCGGGCCGCGAGCTCCCGCGCGAGCCGCGGCCCCTCCTCGCCCCCGGCGGCGACCGCGAACCGGAAACCCTCCCGGCCGAGCAACCGACTCAACAGGTCCCGGACCGCCGGGTCGTCGTCGATGACGAGGACCAGGCTCCGCCGCCGGACCTCGCGGCGCAGCCCGAGGCCGCCTCCGCGGCCGGCGCCGCCACCTCCGCCGGCAGCCGCACCGTGAAGGTCAGCCCTGGCCCGGCACGCTCTCGACCGTCAGGTCGCCGCCCATCAGCCGGCAGAACTGGCGGCTGATCGCCAGGCCCAGCCCGGTCCCCCCGTACGGCGGCTGGTGGAGGCCTCGGCCTGGGAGAACGCCTCGAACAGCCGGCCGAGCTGCTCCTCCGTCATCCCGATCCCGGTGTCCGCGACGGCGAAGACGATCCAGTCGTCGGCGTCCTCGCGTGCGCCGTCAGCGTGATCGTGCCCCGTCGGTGAACTTGGCGGCGTTGGAGAGCAGGTTGAACAGCGCCTGCCGACCTTCGTCTGGTCGGCGTGCATCGTCGCCGATGTCGGCGGGGCAGGCGACGTCCAGGCGTTGCCGTTCTTCTCGACCAGCGGCTGGACGATCGCCGCGACGTCCTGGACCAGCTCGCCACGTCGAACGCCTCCAGGAACAGGTCCATCTGCCCGGCCTCGATCTTGGAGAGGTCGAGGATGTCGTTGATCAGCCCCAGCAGGTGCTTGCCCGCCGCGTTGATCCTCTGGAGGTCGGGGATGAACGCCTCCTGCCCGAGGTCCTCGGCCTCCTCCTGGAGCATCTCGGAGTAGCCGATGATGGCGTTCAGCGGCGTGCGCAGCTCGTGGGACATGTTGGCCAGGAACTGCGACTTGTGCTCGCGTTCGCCACGCTCGAGCTGCGCGGAACAGCCGCGCGTTCTGGATCGCCAGCGCCGACTGGGTGGCGAACGTCTGTGAGCAGCGCGACGATGTCCTCGGGAACTCGCCGGCGCCGGTTGCGGGTGATGACCAGGCTGCCGAGCAGGCGCGTCCTTCGCGGAGCATCGGCACGGCGAGGACGGCGCGCACGCCCACCCGGATCAGCGCTCGCGCAGCGACCCGCGTAGGCGCCCTCGGCGCGCGACGTCCGCGAACTGCGGCCGGCTGGAGGGTCGACCGCGGACTGCCCGACCGCGCCCTCGCCCTTGCGCAGCCGCGTCGCGCGCATCTCCTGACCAGTCCTCGTCGGCGTTAGCGTCGTGCGGAGCTCGAACTCTCCCGGCCTCGTCGTACTCGTAGATCGACGCCCCCGTCGACGCCCGAGAGCTGGACGGCGCGCGACGACGATGGTCGTCAGGACCGTGCTCGAGATCGAGCGACGAGCTCACCGCCTGGCCGACCTCGCCGAGCGCCGTGAGCCGATCGACCGAGCGGCTCAGGTCGCCGGTGCGCGCCTCCAGCTCCTTGAACAGCCGCACGTTCTCGATGGCGATGACCGCCTGGTCGGCGAAGGTCTGGAGCAGCGCGACCTGCGCGTCCGTGAAGGGGCTGGCCTCCGTCCGGCGCGAGCTGATCGCGCCGATGGCGAACCGCCCGTCGCGGAGCATCGGCACGCTCAGGACCGCGGCGGGGCCCATGGGCCGCGCGTATCTCGCTGCCTTCCGGGAACTCGGCGGCCTCGGCTGGCATGTCGGGACGTGGACGACCGGCCCGTCGAGCAACGGCGCGGCCATGTGCTCGTGCCGTCGGACCGGCGGGAGCGTCGGATGGACGGCGCGAACTCGGCGCCTCGAGCGGGCGGCGAGCCGCAGTGCAGCCGCTCACCGTCGAAGCCGGTAACCATCAGGCGTCTCGCACAGTCGCACGGCGCTCTGCGCGATGGCGTCGAAGACCGGCTGCACGTCCGTCAGCGAGCTCGAGATCACCCGCAGGATCTCGCTGGTCGCCGTCTGCTGCTCGAGGGCCTCGGTCAGGTCCGCGTTCCGCGCCTCGAGCTCCCTGAACAGGCGCACGTTCTCGATCGCGATCACCGCCTGGTCGGCGAAGGTCTGGAGCAGCGCGACCTGGGGGTCGGGAACAGGCGCGCCTCCTCCGCGCGTGATGCTGAGCGCGCCGATGGACACGCCCTCGCGGAGCATCGGGCACCCGATCTGGCTGCGGAGGCCGAGGCGGGGGCCGCTCGCGGGCCCCGGGACCGCCTCCACGTCCGGCACGTGCACGATCCGGCCTCTCGAGGAAGGCGGGTCGAGGCCGTCCGCCGCCGCCATCAGCGGGAATCGCGTCCGTCGAGGGCCGCGATCGGCCTCCGTGTATGTTTCAACGCGCCGCAAGATGGATCCGCCCGCCGTCGAGCTGGATTCACCGATCCGAACCGGCCGCCGCACAGTCGCGCGGCGTCTGCGGCGATCGTGTCGAAGACCGGCTGCACGTCCGTCGGCGAGCTCGAGATAACCCGGAGAATCTCGCTCGTCGCCGTCTGCTGCTCGAGCGCTCGGTCGAGGTCCGTGTTCCGGGTCTCCAGCTCCCGGAACAGGCGCACGTTCTCGATGGCGATCACCGCCTGGTCGGCGAAGGTCTGGAGCAGGGCGACCTGGCGTCGGTGGAACAGCCCCGCCTCCGCCCGCGTGATGCTGATCGCGCCGATGGGCGCGCCCTCGCGGGGCATCGGCACGCACGATCTGCTCCGGAACCCGAGGGGACGAGCCAGTCCTGCGACGCGAGCCCGGGGTCGGCCAGCACGTCCGGGACGTGCACGATCCGACTTCCCGGATGCTCCGGGGGCGACGTCCGCCGCCGGCGGGCGCGGATACGGTCTCCGTTAGGCCGCGAGGGCCTCGGCGTTGAATGATGCGTCGCGCGAGATGGATATGCCCGCCGTCGAGCCGATGAACGCTCCCCGAACCGCCCCCCGCACAGGCGCATGGCGTCGACGATGGTCTCGAAGACCGGCTGCAAATCGGTCGGGGAGCTGCTGATCACCCGGAGGATCTCGGCCGTCGCCGTCTGCTGCTCGAGCGCCTCCGTGACCGGCGTTCCGTTGCTGCAGATCGCGGAACAGCCGCGCGTTCTCGATGGCGATCACTGCCTGGTCGGCGAAAGTCTGCAGAGGGTGACTGCTTGCCGGGAACCGCCCGGCCTGGCGGGCCACGCTGATCGCCCCGATGGCTCGCCTTCCAGCAGCATCGGAACGTGACGATGCCCCGGAACCGACGGCGCGGGCCAGCGCGTGAGCCGTCACTCGGCGATCGGTGCGAGCCGTCGGGGAAGTGCTGCACGATCCGTCCCGCTCGGTCCGCTCACGCCGGCCACGGTGGTCCGGTCGGGAGCCGCCGGGGAACGCCCCGCCACGAACGCCTCGGCGGCGCCGGCGTAAGAACTCCGTCGCCACGAGGTGGAGCGGCCGTCCACCATCCGGACGAGACGGCGCCGAACCGCCCACCGCACAGACGCAGCGCGTTCCGCTCGATCGCCTCGAACACCGGCTGGGCGTCCGTCCGCGCGCCGCTGATCACGTGCAGGATCTCGCGCCGCCGCGGTCTGATGGGCGAGGACTCGCTGAGCTCCGGTTGCGCGCCCGAGCTCCCGGAACAGGCGCACGTTCTCGATGGCGATCACCGCCTGGTCGGCGAAGGTCTGGAGCAGCTCGACCTGGCGCGGTGAGAACAGCGCCGATCGCGGCGCGTCACCGCGATCACGCCGATAGCCTCGCCCGCGCGGAGCATGGGAACCATCAGGACCGTCTGGAAGCCCATGGTGCGCGCGAGGGCGACGGCCTGCGGAGATGCATCGGGGTGGCTCTCGACGCCGGCGACGTGCACGATCTGCCGCTCGCGGACGACCCGGGCCGAGAGAAGCGGGCGCACTGACGGGCCGCGGGAAGATCGCCCGCGCCGCGTCCACCCATTCCGGCCGAAGGGCGGTGGCGGCGGCGAAGTGGAGCGCGCGCCGTGGACAAGGATCACGCCGCAGGCTTCCGCCCCGCACACGCGGAGCGCGTTCGGCCCGATAACGTCGAACACGGGCTGCGCATCGGTCGGGGACCGCGCCGATCCGCGCAGCACCTCCGCCGTCGCCGTCTGCCGCTCCAGGGCCTCCGTCGTCTCGTTGAACAGACGCGCGTTCTCGATAGCGATCACGGCCTGGTCCGCGAACGTCTTGACCAGAGCCACCTCCCGCTCGCTGAAGGGCGGACCTCGGTGCGGTACAGCGTCATCGACCCGATGGGGACGCCCTCGCGGAGCAGGGGCAGGCCCACGGTCGTGCGGATGCTCTCGCGCCGGATCGCGGGGACGATGTCCGGGTACTCCACTCAACCTCGGCCAGGAGGTCGGGCACTCGATGACCTGTCGATCGACGATCGGCGCGGCCGGAGACCGACCCCCGAGTGATCGCGCGCGCCTCGCCCACCTCGAGGGTCGACTTGACCGGGCCGTAGCGGCTGATCAAGCGCATCGTGCCCCCCTCTTCCACGCGGAAGATCTGCGCGTTCTGCGCTTGGCAGAGGCGCGCCGCGTTCTCGACGAGCGCCTGCATCACGGGCTGGATGTCGGCCGGCGACGTACTGATGACCCGGAGGATCTCCGCCGTCGCCGTCTGCTGCTCGAGCGCGTCGGTCAGGCCTCGGTTGCGGACCTGGAGCTCGTTGAACAGCCGCGCGTTCTCGATGGCGATGGCCGCCTGGTCGGCGAACACCCGCAGCAGGGCGATCTGCTTGGGGGTGAAGGGCTTGACCTTCATGCGTCGGATGGTGATCAGCCCCACGGCGGCGTCGCCCCGGAGCATCGGCATGGCGAGCACGGTGCGAGCGCCCACCCGTTGGTTGATCGCCACGATGTCCGGATATCGGGTGGCGGCCACCGGGCGGAGATCCCGGACATGGACCGGCCGCCGAGTCCGCAGCGCCTGGCCGCCTGGTGACCGGCTGAGGGCGGGGCGCAACGCCCCGATGCGCCGGACCGTGCGGAGACGCCCGTGGTGGGCCACGAAGCGGAGCTGGTCGCCCTCGACCTGGTAGATCAGGGCGTCGCTCGCCTCGCAGAGACGCGCGGCGGTCCGGGCGATGCCGGCGAGGAGCTGGGCGAGGGCGAGCGAGGCCCCGCACCGCGGGCACGCCCGCGCCGTCTTCGATGCTTTGCCGCCGCAACGCGGACAGCTCGTGGGTGTCCTCCGGCGAGGCCAGCAGGAGACTCTACAGCCCGCCCCGCAGTCTAGCGGCCGGGTTCAAGGGGGTCAAACCACCTCGCGACGAGTCCGGCGGGGGACCGGCAGGAAGGGGCCGCTCGTCGAGCGCACGCGGACGGGCGCGACCGCCCCTCCAGGGGGAGAGGGTCGGGTTACCCGATCAGCTCGGCGAGATCGCGGAGGGCCTCCTCCGCGGGAAGGATCTCGATCCCCGCGTCGTGCCTTCGGCGAGAGCCGGTGTAGACGAAGAACGCCTTCGCCTGGGGATGGTCCTCGCGGAACCGGCGCAGCCCTCGGAGGTCCTCCGGCCGCACGATCTGGGTCATCTTGACCTCGAAGGCCAGGAGACCCCGCTCGCCGTACAGCACGAAGTCCACCTCGTCGCCGGTCGCCGTGCGCCAGTAGTGGAGCGCGTAGCCCAGCTCCCCGTAGTCGTTGACCGCCCGCAGCTGTTGCAGGAAGAGGGTTTCCAGCGCGGCGCCGCGGATCTCCTCGGGCGAGTCCAGCGGTCCGCGCGGCCGGATGGCCTGGAACACGCCGGCGTCGAAGAAGTAGAACTTCGGATGGGCGACGACCCGCCGCTTGGCGCGCCGGGTGAAGACGGGAAGCCGCACGGCGATCAGGAGATCCTCGAGGATGCTGAAGTAGTCCTCGGCCACCTTGGCGTTGACCGCGCTCTCCCGGGCCACGGCGGCCATGTTCAGGACGGCGCCTTGCGAGAAGCTCGCCGCCTCCAGGAATCGCGCGAACGCCGCCAGGTTCCGGCGAACCCCTCCTGCTGGACCTCCTCGCGCAGGTAGGTGCTGACGTAGCTGCGGAGGTAGTCGCGCGGATCGGGCTCCGTGCACGCGAAGGGCAGACATCCGTGCTGGAGCGCCCGGCGCAGGTCGAAGTCCTGACCCAGCTCGGTCACCGTGAGCGGGTGCATGAAGCGCGTGAACGGCACGCCCGGCGAGGAGGTTGATGCCCCTGCGCCGGAGCTTCCGGGCGCTCGATCCCGTGAGCACGAAGCGGAGCCGCCGCGCCTCGATGAGCCGGTGGACCTCGTTCAGCAGATCGGGCAGCCGCTGGATCTCGTCCAGGACCACCCAGCCTCTGTATCCGGCGGGGATCTCGTCGCCGAGCCGACCGGGGGCGGCGAGAAGACGGGTATAGGGATCGGCGTCGAGGAGGTCGAAGAACGGGACGTCAGGAAAGCGCGCCCGCAGCCACGCCGTCTTACCCACACCGCGGGGGCCGAAGAGGAAGAAGCTCTGCCGCCGGGGCGGCTCGAGCTGTCGCGCGTACATGAGTCATTTTTATCATGAAAAAAAGACTGATGCGAGTCTGGAACCAGCGCCTCGCCGAGCGGGCGATCGGAGTGCCGGTGTCCCTCTGTCTCCCCGGACGAACGGACGAGGGACGGGGCGGAAGGGCCTACAGGTAGCGCGTCGGCCACATGACGGTGCGCCACATGTGGGCGGGGGGCTGCCGTCGAAGCCGAGGCCTTCCGCGGGCTGCCGGAAGTTCCGGCCGACCACGTCGGTGAACTCCTCGAGCTCGACCTTCACGGTCGGGTCGAACGCGTAGAGGTCGTTGACGGTGATCAGGCGCGAGGTCATGTACCAGCGGTGCGCGCGCGCCTCCCGGTACGCCGCCTCGATGTACGGCTCGGGCCGATAGTCCGGGCCGAAGAGCTTCACGTACATCTCGGGGTAGGCGTAGCCGACGGAGTCGTCGGCGTAGAAGCGCAGGGCCTGGTGGTACCGGATGGCCCAGCTCACCTCCGGATCGACGTACGGCTCGACGAGCTGCGCCGACCAGTAGCCGTGGTCGCTCCGGATGAAGCCGGAGATCGCCACGTCGTGGAGCAGGCACGCGAGCACCACCTTCTCGTCCACGCCGTTCTTCATGGCGAGCCGTGCGCTCTGCATCAGGTGGTTGGCCGGCGCGAAGCGATACCGGAAGAAGTCGAACAGCGTGGGCCGGGCGGGCATGCGGGGCAGGCGCGGGTCGTCGCCCATGAGGTAGAGCCGGCCCCGGTCGTCCGGGCGCGGCGCGGGCACCCGCGGATCGCGCTCGCCGGACGTGTAGATCACCGACTTCACGATGACGAGCCGGTCCAGCTCCTGGCTCAGCGCGTGCTCGGCGGCCTCGGCGCGTTCGAGTGTGCTCATGAGCGGATCATTCGCCTCTCCCCGCTCGCCTGTCAAGTTTCACCGGAGCCGCCGGCTTCCACGCCACCATGCGTGAAATCCTCATCAATCGATGTACGTTGCAGCTACAAGGGAGGTGCCCATGCGCACCACGTTCGATCTCGATGACGACCTACTGGCGGAGGCGGCGCGCCTCACCGGCACGACCGAGCGAACCGCCCTGATCCACGAAGGACTACGCGCGCTGATCCAGCGCGAGAGCGCGCGGCGACTCGCGCGGCTGGGCGCGACCGAGCCCTTGCTCCGTCTCCCGTTGCGCCGTCGCCCCAAGCGCCCGCGAGGCCGATGATGCTGATCCACACCTCATCTCGGTCGAACACGCCGGAACCCGAATCGCGACACTAGCCACATGAGCTCGGGAGACTTCAGAGCACCTTGTGGCGCCCGCCGGAGAAGAAGCGTGCGGAGGGCTACCGCCAGACGGCGGCCGGATCGAAGGTCAGGCCCGTGAGCGGGGGTAAGGCCGCGGCTGTTCGCGCATCGAGACCGCCAACGGTCTCGTATGATTCCCCGGCGAGCCGAAGCGCCTGCATCGTCCGCGCAGAGGGGTCGACGATCCAGTAGTGCGGGACACGTGTCGCGCGTAGAGAGCCTGCTTGACGCCGCGGTCCCGGGCGCTCGTCGAGGGCGAGAGCACCTCGACGACCAGCGTCGGCGCGCCTTCGATGGCCCGCTCGCTGACGATGTCCGAGCCGACTGCGTCTCGACGTAGACGAGGTCGGGCTGCACGACGGTGATACGACTCAGGATCACGTCGATGGGCGAGAGGAACACCTCTCCGAGCCCGTGATGACGAACGTGGTCGCCATCAGCATGTGCAGGTTGCCGATGACCAGCTGGTGGCGTGGACGTGGCGCAGGGGTCACGATCAGCTCGCCTTCGTACAGCTCGTATCGGCGGCCGTCGTCCGGCAACGCGGCGTAGTCGTCGTAGGTCAGGATGGTTCGCGCCGACATCACTCCGCCCCTTCCGACACGAGTGTAGCATCGGCAGATTCCGCCCCGTCGAGCGCACGTCAATGTCCACTCTCGGATACAGGCGTTGAGGCCGGGATCCAGCACGAAGTACACGCGGCGGTTCACCTTCCCCTTGTTCTCGGTCTTCGTGAGCTCGAGCCGGCCGATCTCCTCGAGGCTTGCCACGTGGCAGCCGCCGTCGGCCTGGGTGTCGAAGCCCACGATGTCCACGAGGCGGAGCTCGGCGAGGTCGTGCGGGAAACCGGTCTCGAGCTTGAAGAGCTCCGGCCGGGCGAGGGCGTCGGCGGCGGGCACGAAGGACACCCGAACGGGCAGGTTCCGCGCCACGAGCGCGTTCGACCGCCGGAAGCCCTCCTCCAGCACCGCGCGGTCGAACTGCTCGAACGCGAAGTCCACGCGCGCCTTGTCGGGCGTGAGCTGGTTCCCGGTCACGCGCACGTTGTAGTCGTTGAACATCACGCCGGTGAGCACGTGCGTGGCGGTGTGGTAGCGCATCAGGAGGTAGCGGCGCGCCCAGTCGAGCGCGCCGCGCACCGCGGCGCCCGCGCCGAGCCCGGGCCGGTCGATCCGGTGCAGGATGCCGTCCGGGGTGTCCACCGTCTCCACGACGCGGAACGTCTCGCCCCCGGGGACGGCCAGCGTCCCCTCGTCGCCGAGCACGCCGCCCCCGGTGGGGAAGAACGCCGTCCGGTCGAGGTGGACGCCGTCGGACGATGCCCAGGTGACGCGCGCGTCGAACTCGCGGAGGTAGCTGTCGCGCTGGTAGAGGCGTTCGGTCACGCGGAGGCCCGGGGAAAGTACATCCTCACCGCCGTCCCCGTCCCCGGCGCGGACTCCACGTCGACGTAGCCGCCGTGCTGCTTGACGATGCCGTACACGCTGGGCAGGCCGAGGCCCATGCCGTCGCCGAACCTCCGGTTCGAGAAGAAAGGCTCGAAGACGTGGGCCAGCGCCTCGGGGCTCATGCCCACGCCGGTGTCCTTGACCCCGACGAGCACGTGCTCTCCCGCGCGCGCGCCCGTGTGCTGCTGCGCGAACGCCGCGCCCAGCTCGACGTTGCCCACCTCGACGAGGAGACGGCCGCCGTCCGGCATAGCGTGGACGGCGTTCCGGATCAGGTGCATGACGATGGCCTCGAGCTGCTCGGCGTCGGCGTCCACCGGCCAGAGGTCGGGGGCGATCTCGAACGTCAGGAGCGACGCCGACCGGCGCGGCGCCCTGGAGCCGGGGCTCCATCCCGCGCACGATCGTGCCCACGTCGAGCCGCTCCATCGAAAGCGACAGGCGCCGGCTGAAGGCCAGGAGCTGCTGCGCCAGCGTCGACGCGCGGCGGCCCGCCCGCATGAGGACGTCGATGCCGGATACCCGCGGATCCGCCTCCTCCAGCGTGTTGCGGAGCAGCTCGGCACGGCCCAGCACCACCGACATGAGGTTGTTGCACTCGTGGGCGATGCCGCTGGCGAGCTGCGCCACCGCCTCCATCCGCTCCATGGCGCGGACCTTCGCCTCCAGGCGCTTGCGCTCGGACGCGTCGATCACCGTGACGAGCACGGCGAGCGCCTGGTTCCAGACGACCACCGAGCTCCAGGTCTCGGCCCACAGCGACCGGCCCGCGCGGGTGAGGTGCTCGACCGCCAGGTCCTCGGACACCCGCTCGCCAGCCAGGAGCGCGGCCACGTGCGCGTCCACGCGCGGGCATTCCGCGGGCGCGAGCAGGCTCGCGAAGGGCTGGCCAACCAGGTCCTCGGGGGTGAGGGCGCCGTGCATGCGGGCGAGCGCGCGGTTGGCGAAGAGGATCACGCCGTCCTGATGGATGCACACGCCGAGCGGCGACCCCTCGACGAGGCTCTGGTGGCGGGCCTGGCTCTCCTCCACCACCTTCTGGGTCCGTCGCAGCGCCTGCTCCGCGCGCACGCGCTCCGTCACGTCGATGGCGTGACCGTACACGCGGGGCGGCCCGCCGGGGACGGAGAGGCGGACGTTCCGGTACTGCCAGATCTGCTCGTCGCCGTCCTTGGCCAGCATCACCATCAGCCCGCTGTCGGAGCCCTCGCGCTCGATGCGGTCGAGGTACGCGTCGAACAGGTGCTCGACCAGGGGCGACAGGTAATTGCGGAGGCTCCGGCCGACCATGTCCTCGGGGGCGCGGCCCAGCGCCTGCGCAGCGGGCTGGCTCACGTACACGAGGATGCCGGCGGAGTCGTGCACGCACATGAGGCCGAGGCTGTTCTCGACGAGGAGCCGGCAGTGCTGGTCGGCGACGCGGGCGGTCGCCTCGGCCATCGCGCCCGGGCTCCCGGGGACGGCCCGGCGCCGGCCGCCGCCGCCGGGTCTCCGCCCTTAGCGCGACGGCGGCGTGTCGGCTTCGCCACGGTAGTTCTGAGCAACTACGGTGTCACCCGCGCCTGGAGCCCCGGCCGCCAGGGGCGCGAGGTCGATGACGGGAATGGTAAGCGGCACACGCGGGCCCGCTAGGGTGGTGCGGATGGCCATGACGCCTCCAGGGGCGGGTCTTCCGGCTCCACCCGCTTCCTACCTGTGTGCCCCGCGCCCCCGCGGATGTCAATCAGCCTGAGGTCTTACCCCACGTGGTGCTCCTCCGCGAACAGCCGCATGGACCGGAGCGCGAGATCCGTGGCAAGCCCGGGGAGCGCCATCAGGAGGAGAACGCGCTGGTAGCCGGTAGCGTCCACGTACTCCGAGAGCGACTTCCGCACCTGGCTCGGCGTGCCGATGTGGGCCAAGCCCGTGTCGAGGTACTCGCGATACGGGCGCAGGCGCACGAGCGAGCGGTCGAACGAGTCGGCGATGGAGCCGCCGGTGTCCGACGACCGGAGCCGCGCCATGCGGCCCTGGTAGCGCATGAACGGCCCCTCGCTCTCCTGCACCGCGTCGCCGTGGCTCGGCGCCACGTACACGACGCGCATGCCCCAGGAGCGGCGCTCGAAGTCCTCGATGGCGGATGCCGTGTGCCCGGCCGCCCGCGCCTCCTCGCGGTAGACCTGCTGGCGGCGCTGGAGCTCCGGCACCGGCACGAAGAAGGACGACAGCGTGGGCAGGCCGAGGCGAGCGGCCGAGCGCACGCTGTCCTCGCTGTTAGCGGCCATGAACAGCGGAGGGTGCGGCTTCTGCGCGGGAGCGGGTCGCGCGTGCAGTCGGTCCGCGGAATGGAAACGGCCTTGAAAATCGAAGGGCCGGCCCGTCCAGCACTCGCGCATCAGGGCCAGGCCTTCCTCGACGCGGGGCCGGCTGTCGCCGCGATCGGACTGGAACGTCTGGTAGTCCTGAAGCGTCCCGCCCCGGCCGATCCCCACGTCGAGCCGGCCGCCGCTGACCACGTCGAGCACAGCCAGCTGCTCGGCGAGGTCCACGGGATGGTGGAGCGGCAGGAGGCTCACGCCCATGCCCAGGCGCAGCGCGCGCGTCCGCGCCGCGACGTACGCGGCGAGGACGGGCGGGGCCGGGCAGAGGCCGTAGTCGTTGAAGTGGTGCTCGGCGATCCACACCGAGTGATAGCCCAGCGGCTCGGCGGCCAGCATCTGCTCGAGGCCGGAGTCGTAGACCGCCTGCTCGCTCCACTCGTCGTCGCGCTGCATCAGGAAGAACAGCCCGTAGTCCATGGTCGCGGACTCCCTGCGGGTTCGTCGTGTGCCTGCGGGGGCGTCGTCCGGCGGCTCCTCCCCGAGGCGGAAGTGGGCGATCGGCCAGTTCTGTCTCGCGAGGCGGCGCGCCTCCCGTCCGTCCGCATCACCCGACATGAGCGCGATTCTACGCGAGCGCCGCGCGCACCCGAGGCAGCACCTCGCGGGCAACGCGCGCCATGTACCCGCGCTCCGGGTCGTCGGGCACCGCCGGGTTGGGGATCGGGTGCAGTACGACGTGCTCGAAGGCCGCGGGGGCGGCGCGCAGGACGCGGACGACCTGCGCGGCGACGTCCTCCGCGCCCCCGCGCAGGCAGAAGGCGTCGGCCGCGGCCGGGGGGAGGAAGTCCACCACGCGGCCGCTCGCCACGAGGTCGGCGGCGTGGTGGAAGTCCGGCCACACGGAGCACTCGTGCTTGAGCTTCTCGGGGTCGGGGCCCGACCACGCGAGCCCGGGCGCCTCGAACAGCGTCGGCGAGTACTCGTAGTAGCCCGCGGCCATGGACTTGCCCATCAGGAGCGCCTGCGTGGGATCGTCCACGAACACGGTGTGGAACACGGCGCCCAGGCGAACGGATGCGGGATCACGGCCGGCGGCCGCCGCGCCCGCGCGGATCGCCGCGATGGCGTTCGCGATGTTCCCGGCGTGCGTCCCGACGCGGATGAACACGCCGTCGGCCACGCCGCCGGCCATGCGGAGCGTGCGCGGGCCGCCGGCGGCGATCCAGATGGGCACGGGCCGGTGGTGCGGCAGCCGCGCGGGCTGCGCCGCGCCGACCTCGACGCCCTCGCCGTCCAGCAGCGCGCGCATCATCCGCGTGCTCGACTCGAGCTCGGCCACGCGCGCCGGGCGGAGCCCGGCCAGCCGCACCGCGGTGTCGCCCACGCCCCAGCCGAGCACGGTGCGCCCCGGCGCCAGCTCGTCGATGGTGGCGATCGACGACGCGGTGACGCTCGGGTGGCGGTTCATGGGGTTGGCGAGCAGCGTGCCGAGCGTGATGCGCTCGGTGGCCCGCGCGGCGGCGGCGAGCAGCACGTAGGTGTCGCGGCGGCGGAGCTGGGAGTCCGGCTGCCACGCGGCGTCCCAGCCGAGCGTCTCGGCGCGGCGCACGTCCGCGGCGAAGGCGTCCACCGAGCGCGCATCGAACCGGTTGAGGCCGAAGCGGGGCTCCGTCATGCGAGGGCGCCGGCGCGCGCCCGCGTCGCGCGGCCCATCGGCGTGTCCTCGAGGCGGAAGAACGCCAGCATGTTGCCGGCGGCGATCCGGTACGCGTCGTCCGCGGGCACGCCGGCGAAGAGCCGCTCGGCGAACGGGCGCGTGTTCGGCCAGTCGCACTCGATGTGGGGGAAGTCGGTGGCGAACATGATGTGGTCCACGCCGATGTGGTGGCGGAGCTCCACCGCGACCCGCTCCACGTGCTGCACGCTGAAGTGGACGTGGTCGCGCACGTACTCGCTGGGACGCCGCTTGGGCGGCCGGAAGCCCAGCAGCCGCTCGGACCAGTGGCGATGACGCTCGTACCAGTAATCCGCCTCCTCCATCCAGAACGGGACCCAGCCGAGGCGCGTTTCCGCGAAGAAGATCTGGAGCCCGGGGAGGCGGTCGAAGACGCCGGACAGCACCATCTGCGACAGGCTCAGCGCGGGCGCGGTGCCGAGGAAGGGCAGGGCCACCCACTCCACGATGGTCCGGCCGCCGAGCCGGGCCAGCACCGTCTCGTCGGCGCCCGGGTACTCGAACGTGGGCTGCTTGGCGCGCGGCCCGAGGCGGTCGTAGGCCACGTGCACGGTGAGCGGCATCCGCATGTCGATGGCCGCGGCCCAGAAGCGATCGTCCTCCGGCGTGGGGAAGCCCTTGCCGCTCGGGAACACGCCGAGGTTCACGCCGCGCAGACCGAGGCGCGCGCAATGCTCGAGCTCCGCGATGGCGTCGTCGACGGTGGTCCACGGGATCACGCCGAGGCCGATCAGGCGGTCGCGCGACACCGCGCAGTACTCCTCGCCCAGCCAGTCGTTGTAGGCGCGCACGGCGGCGCGATAGGCGTCGGCGTCGGTCATCAGGGCCCAGAGCCGCGGCCCCATCTGCATGTTCGGGAACAGCACCTCGGCCCCGAGGCCGTCCACGTCCTGCTCGCGCAGGCGCTGCTCGGGCGGGCCGACCCCCGCGGTGTCCTCCACGGTGACGCCGAACGGCTGCCACGTCTCGTTGGTGCGCCCCGCCCGCAGGTCCAGGAACGGCACGGGGCGGGGCTCGGCGCCGGGCACGAGGATGGCGTCGCCGCCGTCGGGGAGCTTGATCGTCCGCGGCACCTTGTCCATGAACCGCGCGGGAACCCGGACCGTCCAGCGCTCGGGCAGGACCTCGAGGTGTCCGTCGCTCGACAGGAGCGGAGGCAAGGGAACGGAAGCCATGGACGGTCTCCTTGTCGCGGGGATTCGGGCCAGCGGGCACCGCGATCGTCGCCCGTGGAGGGCGGGCCAGTCAAGCGGGGGCCCGCTCGACACCGGCGACGCCGTCGTCGTACCATCGGCCTGTCGCACCCGGCCAATCTCCTCGAGGAGGGACACCATGGGCGAGATCCTGGCGCTCGGCCTCACGCACTATCCGCCGCTCGGCGGACGCGACGAGAACATGGCCCGCATCCTCAAGCGCGTCATGGAGGACCCCGACCTGCCGGACCATCTTCGCCGGCCCGAGGGATGGCCGGAGCCGATGCGCCGGGAGTGGGGCGCGGACCAGGGGCTCACCGCGGCGAAGGAGCATCGCGCGGCGCTGCGCGCGGAGTTCCGGAAGGCGCGCCGGGCGCTCGACGACTTCGCGCCGGACGTGGTGGTGATCTGGGGCGACGACCAGTACGAGAACTTCAAGGAGGACGTCGTCCCCGCGTTCTGCCTGCTCGCCTACGAGTCGATCGAGCACCGGCCGTGGGGGGAGGCGCGCGGCCCGAACCCGTGGGACGAGGCGGGCGACACCGCGTTCGCGTACAAGGGGCACCGGCCCGCCGCGAAGCATCTCGCCACCGGCCTCCTCGAGGCGGGCTTCGACGTGGCCTACGCGTATCGTCCCCTGCACCATCCGCTGGGCCACGCGTTCATGAACACGCTGCTTGTTCCTCGACTACGACCGGCAAGGCTTCCCCTACCCGGTCGTGCCGTTCCAGGTGAACTGCTACGGCCGGCGCGTCATCTCCCAGCGCGGCGGCGCGGCCACGCTCGGCAACCAGCCGGACGAGGACCTCCTCGACCCGCCGTCGCCCGCTCCGTGGCGGTGCTTCGACCTCGGAAAGGCGGCCGCGCGCGTGCTCGCGGCGAGCCCGTGGCGCGTGGCGCTGATCGCCTCGTCGAGCTGGTCGCACGCCTTCCTCACGCCGAAGCATCACCTGCTCTATCCGGACGTGGACTCCGACCGCGCGCTGTACGAGCAGCTCCGCACCGGGGACTACCAGGCCTGGCGGCGGACACCGCTCGCCGCCATGGAGGAGAGCGGCCAGCACGAGATGCTGAACTGGATGTGCCTGGCGGGGGCCATGGAAGAGCTCGGCCGGCGCCGGCCGGACGAGAGCACGCTGATCCAGACCTACATCTTCAACTCGAGCAAGTGCTTCACCGTCTCACGCCCTTGAGGGCCCCCTCCAGGCTTAGCGGTAGGAACTACTCGGTAGTTTCGGCGGCCGCGGACCTACCCGGGCCCGGCGGCCCCGGCTCGTCGGCCGCTCGCACCCGTGCGATAAGGCGACTCCGTTTCCTAGGTGTCGCCACGCCGCGACGAAGACGGCGGGTCGCGGCACACGTCTTGCCCCTCCCTGGACCAATTCGACCGGACCCGACCGCATACGAACGGGAGGCCACTGCTCATGAGCGCGGATACGCCGAGTCACCTCGTCGGCCTGATCGACAAGCACCACGCCGACCTCCTGGCGGAGTGGGTGAAGGAGCAGCGGGCCCTCGCGGCCCGGCATGGATCGCTCGTCCCCGACGACGAGACGCACGAGCAGTCCCGTCGCCTCCTCGTCTCGATGCGCGCCGGACTCGCCGGCGGCAACCCGGACGACCTCTTCGCTCCGGCCTGGGCCGACGTCCGTGATCTCCTGGGCGAGATCTCGCGCGACCGCGCGGCGAGGGGATCGTCGCCCGCCGAGACGGCGACGTTCGTCTTCTCGCTCAAGCAGCCCCTGTTCTCCCTCATCCGCCGGGAGCTCGCGCGCGATCCCGCCCGGGTCGTGGACGAGACGTGGGCGGCCACGCTCCTCCTCGACCGCCTGGGCCTCTACACCACCGAGGTCTTCCAGAAGAGCCGGGAAGGCATCATCGCCCGCCAGCAGCAGGAGCTGCTCGAGCTGTCCACGCCGGTCGTCGAGCTCTGGCAGGGTGTCCTCGCCCTCCCCCTCATCGGCACGCTGGACAGCGCTCGGACGCAAGTCGTGATGGAGAGCCTCCTCCAGCGCATCGTCGAGACGGGCGCGCCCATCGCCATCATCGACATCACCGGGGTCCCCACCGTCGATACCCTCGTGGCCCAGCATCTCCTCAAGACGGTGGCGGCGGCTCGCCTCATGGGCGCCGACTGCATCATCAGCGGCATCCGCCCGCAGATCGCCCAGACCATCGTGCACCTGGGGGTCGAGCTGGGCGGCGTGGTGACGAAGGCCACCCTGGCCGCGGCGTTCGCCGTCGCGCTGGACCGCGCGGGTCTGACGGTGTCGCGGAACGCCCGCGCGGCGCGCTGAGGAGCACGCGTCCCGTGGAGCGCATCCCGATCCTCAAGATGGGTCGCTTCCTGCTCGTCACCGTGCAGGTCGACATGCACGATCGTCTGGCCATGACGCTCCAGGACGACCTCACCCAGCGCATCGTGCAGACGGGCGCGCAGGGCGTGCTCATCGACATCTCCGCCCTCGAGGTCGTGGACTCCTTCATCGGGCGCATGCTCGGCAACACCGCGTCGATGTCGCGGATTCTCGACGCGGAGACGGTCGTGGTCGGCATGCGTCCCGCGGTGGCCATCACCCTCGTCGAGCTCGGCCTGTCCCTGACCGGCGTGCGCACCGCGCTGAACGTGGAGGCCGGGATGAGCCTCCTGCAGGCCGCGCGGGGAAACGGGGCGGATGGCCACCCTCTCGCGAAGTGAGACGCATCCGATCCGCGCGGTGGAAGACGTGGTCCACGTCCGGCAGCTCGTGCGGGCCCGCGCGGTGGACCAGGGCTTCGGCCTCGTCGACCAGACGAAGATGGTGACGGCGGCGAGCGAGCTGGCGCGCAATACCCTCGTGCACGGCGGCGGCGGGCAGGTGCGCCTCGACCTCCTCGATCGACGGGAGCCGGCGCGGCATCCGGCTCGTGTTCGAGGACAAGGGCCCGGGCATCGCGGACATCGAGCTGGCCCTGAAGGACGGCTACACCACGGCGAGGGGGCCTCGGGCTCGGCCTGAGCGGCTCTCGGCGGCTTTCGAACGAATTCGAGATCTCGTCCCGGGTCGGCGAGGGGACCCGCGTGACGATCGTCCGCTGGAAATGATCGACACCGTCGTGGTCCCGATCGGCGATCCGAGCGGCGCCGCGCACGCGCGGCGGCGGGCGCTCGACGTGAGCGCCCGGCTGGGCTTCACCGAGGCCGCGGCGAGCGGCGTGGCCATCTCGGTGATGGAGATGGCGACGAACCTCGTCAAGCACGCCAAGGAGGGCACGCTGCTCGTCCAGACCATCGAGGAGGACGGCCGGCGCGGCCTGGATCTCGTCGGGATCGACCGGGGGCCGGGCATGGCCAGCGTCGCCGCCGCCATGCGCGACGGGTACTCCACCGCGGGCAGCTCGGGCACGGGTCTGGGCGCGCTGTCCCGGCTCGCCGACAGCTTCGACGTGCACTCGACCCCGGGCGGCGGCACCGTGGTGGCGGCCCGCTTCTGGGCCCAGCCCGGGGAGAGGCGCGCGGGCGCGGCCGCGGTGGACATCGCCGGGTTCTCCGTGGCGTTCGCGGGCGAGCCGGCGTCCGGCGATGGCATGGGCCTGGCACGGTCGTCCAGGGGGCGCGCGCATCCTGCTCGTCGACGGCCTCGGCCACGGCCTGGGCGCCGCCGCGGCGGCCCGTCGCGCCATGGAGCTGTTCGACGATGCCCGCGGCCTCACCCCGGTCGACCTCCTCGACCGTCTGCATGCCGGCCTCCGCGACACGCGGGGCGCGGCCGGCGCCGTGGCCGACCTCGACCTGCAGCAGGGGGTCTTGCACTGGGCGGGCCTCGGAAACATCGCGGGCGCGGTCGTCACCGCGACGGGCTCACGCCGCATGGTCTCGAGCAACGGCACCCTCGGCCACGAGGCCAGGCGCGTCGTCGCGTTCGACTACCCGTTCCCGCGAGGCGCCCTGCTCGTGGCCCACTCCGACGGTCTCTCCAGCCGGTGGTCGCTGGACACCTACCCGGGACTGCTCGCGCGCCATCCCGCCGTGGTCGGCGCCGTGCTGCTCCGCGACTTCGCCCGCGCGCGAGATGACGCCACCGTGGTGGTGGCCCGCGCCAGGCCGGGCGCGCCGGCATGATCCCCTTGCTGTCGCTTGCGCTCGGCAGCGAGCCCGACGTGGTCTCGGCGCGACAGCGCGCGCGTCAGGTCGCGGCGCTCCTCGGCTTCGAAGGCCAGGATCAGGTCCGCGTGGCCACCGCGGTGTCGGAGATCGCGCGCAACGCGATCCAGTACGCCGGCGGCGGGCGGGTCGAGTTCGCCGTCGAGGGCGAGACGCTCCCGCAGCTGCTCCTCGTCACGGTCACGGACAAGGGCCCGGGCATCCGCGCCCTCAAGGAGATTCTCGACGGCACCTATCGCTCCCAGACGGGCATGGGCCTCGGCATCGTCGGTACGCGGCGGCTCATGGACCGCTTCCACATCGAGAGCGCGCCGGGCAGGGCACCCGCGTCTGGCTGCGCAAGATCCTGCCGCGGACCGGCGCCGCTCGTGGACGGCCGCGCCGCCGCGCGCCTGGCCGACGAGCTCGCGCGCCGGCCCGCGCGGAGCGCGCTGGAAGAGGTGCAGCTGCAGAACCAGGAGCTCCTGCGCGCCCTGGACGCGCTCCGCGCCCGCCAGGACGACCTCCTGCGGCTGAACGGCGAGCTGGAGGACACGAACCGAGGCGTGGTCGCCCTCTACGCGGAGCTCGACGAGAAGGCCGACCACCTCCGCCGCGCCGACGAGCTCAAGTCGCGTTTCCTCTCGAACATGAGCCACGAGTTCCGCACTCCGGTCAACTCGGTGCTCGCGCTCTCACGGCTGCTCCTGGACCGCGTCGACGGGCCGCTGACCCCCGAGCAGGAGCGCCAGGTGTCGTTCATCCGCAAGGCCGCGGAAGACCTCACCGAGATCGTCAACGACCTGCTCGACCTCGCCAAGGTCGAGGCGGGCAAGGTCGTGGTGCGTCCGACCGAGTTCGAGGTGACGAACCTCTTCGGCGCGCTCCGCGGCATGCTGCGGCCGCTCCTCGTGAGCGAGCACGTCCAGCTCCTGTTCGACGAGGTCGACGGACCTTCCGATCATGCGCACGGACGAGGGCAAGGTGTCGCAGATCCTGCGGAACTTCATCTCGAACGCGCTCAAGTTCACGGACCAGGGTGAGGTGCGGATCTCCGCGACCCTCGACGCGACGGGGGACGCCGTGGTCTTCAGCGTGGCCGACACGGGCATCGGCATCGCGCCCGAGGACCAGGAGCGGATCTTCGAGGAGTTCGCGCAGGTCGACCACCCGATGCAGCGTCGGGTGCAGGGCACGGGACTCGGGCTCCCCCTGTCGCGCCGGCTCGCGCGCCTCCTCGGTGGAGACGTGTCGGTGGAGAGCGTGCCCCACGTCGGCTCCACGTTCCGGGCCACCATTCCCCTGGTCTACGCGACGGACGCCGAGGCCGCGGCCGAGCCCGCGCGCACCTTCCTGCCCGACCGCGACCGCGCGCCGGTGCTCGTGGTGGAGAACGCGCCCGAGTCCCTCGTGATCTACGACCGCTTCCTCCGCGCGTCCGAGTACCAGCTGGTCGCCGCCCGCTCCATCGCGGAGGCGCGGCGAGCTCTCGCGCAGGTCCGCCCCGCCGCCGTCGTGCTCGACATCCTGCTCGACGGCGAGGACGCGTGGGGCTTCCTCGCCGAGCTGAAGAACGCCGATGCCACGCGCGACATCCCGGTGATCGTCGCCACCACGGTCGACGACCGGAGCAAGGCGCTCGCCCTCGGCGCCGACGCCTACGCGATGAAGCCCATCGACCGGGGCTGGCTCCTGCGCACGCTCGGCCGGCTCGGCGGGCGGGGCCGCGCCCCGCGGGCGCTGATCGTGGACGACGACGCGACCGCGCGCTACGTCCTGCGCCAGGCGCTCCGCGAGAGCGTGGCCGGCGTCGTCGAGGCCGAGGGCGGCGAGGACGGCGTGCGCCTGGCCCGCGCCGAGCGGCCCGACATCGTGTTCCTCGATCTCGTCATGCCCGACCTCGCCGGTGAGGTCGTGCTCGAGACGCTCAAGGCCGACCCCACGACGCGGGACATTCCCGTCGTCATCGTCACGTCGCGGCGCCTCGACGCCGTGGCGCTCGAGCGCCTGGGCGGGCTCGCCGCGGGCATCCTCGACAAGCAGCGGGTCTCGGTGGAAACGGTGGACGAGTTCGTGAAGGCCGCCCTGGCCGGCGCGGACGACGCCAGCGGAGCGTAGCGATGGCCATCACGCGGCAGTTCAAGGTTCTCAACGTCGATGACTACCAGGCCGGTCTCTACGCGAAGTCGCGGACCCTCCGCGAGGCCGGCTTCGAGGTGATCGAGGCCGGCACGGGCGCGGAGGCCATCCGCAAGGCGGAGACGGAGGCCCCCGATCTCGCCCTGCTCGACATCCGGCTCCCCGACATGAGCGGCATCCAGGTGTCCCGCCACCTCAAGGCCGGCGTCGCCACCGCCTCCATCCTGATCCTGCAGATCTCCGCCACGTACACGGGCGGGGACACACCGCGTGGAGGCGCTCGACGCCGGCGCCGACAGCTACATGGTCGAGCCGGTCGAGCCGCGCGAGCTGGTGGCCAACGTGCGCGCGCTGCTCCGACTGCGCGCGGCCGAGGAGCCAGGTGCGGGCGACCGCCGCGGAGGCGGAGGACCGCCGGCGCGAGGCCGAGACCTTCGCCGCGCTCGCGAGCGCCATGAGCGCCTCCCTCGACCTCGAGCCCACGCTGCACGCCATCGGACGCGCCACCCGCACGCTCTGCCGGTGCGACTTCGCGTGGCTCGCGCTTCGCGATTCCGAGACCGGCGACCTCGCGATCCGGTACCGGGTGGACGACGACTTCCGGCTCTACGATCCCCCGCACCGCCTGACCCTTCGGCCCGGGCCTCGGCGCCGAGGTGATGCGCACGAGCCGTCCCGTCCGGAGCGTCTACGGATCCGGCGGCGCGCCCGGCGACGGGGCCGACGACCTGCTCGCGCGCACCGAGGGCGTGGGCGCCGTCCTCGCCGTTCCCGTCCAGGTCTACGGCCGGCTCGCCGGCCTCATCTACGCGCTCAACCGGGCCCCCGAGCCCTTCGGGGCGGCGAGCGAGTTGACGCTCGAGCGCATCGCCAGCCACGCCGCGCTCGCCATCCGCAACAGCCAGCTCTTCGCCCGCGAGCAGGCGGCCCGCGCCGACGCCGAGACGGCCAACCGGGCGAAGGACCAGTTCCTCGCCGTGCTGTCCCACGAGCTGCGCACGCCGCTGCAGCCCATCATCGGGTGGGTGCACGTGGTCCGCGCCACCGGCTTCGAGCGGTCGACCATGATCCACGCGCTCGAGGTGATCGAGCGCAACATCCGCGCGCAGACGCAGCTCGTGGACGACCTGCTCGACGTCTCGGGCATCATCAACGGCAAGCTCCGCCTCGAGGTCCAGGTGATCGCGCTCCGCCGCGTCGTGGAGGCGGCGGTGGAGGTCGTGCGTCCGGCCGCGAATGCCAAGGCCGTCACCATCACGACCTCGCTCCGTACCTCCAGCCCCGTGATGGGGGACGCCGCGCGCCTGCAGCAGGTGGTGTGGAACCTGATGTCGAACGCGGTGAAGTTCACGCCACGGGGCGGGACCGTCGACGTGACGCTGGACCGCGTGAACTCCCACGTGGAGATCGCCGTCAAGGACACCGGACAGGGCATCGAGCGTGACTTCCTGCCCTACGTGTTCGACCGCTTCCGCCAGGCCGACAGCTCGACGACGCGCAAGGCCGCCGGCCTCGGGCTCGGCCTCGCCATCGTCCGGCACCTGGTGGAGCTGCACGGCGGCACGGTGGCGGCCGACAGCCCCGGCGAAGGGCAGGGCGCGACCTTCTCCGTCCGCCTGCCCGTGCTGGCCATCGCACCCGTCCGAGCGCCGGCCGTGGCCGAGCGCGAGCCGCCGTCGTCGGTCGAGGTTCCCTCGATCGCCGGCGTGCGCGTCCTCGTGGTGGACGACCAGCCGGATGGGCGCGAGCTGATGCAGGTGCTGCTGGCGGGAGCGGGCGCGGTGGTGGACACGGCGAGCTCAGCGGACGAGGCGCTGGCCGCGCTCGCACGATTCCGGCCCGACGTGATCCTCGCCGACCTCGAGATGCCGGGGACCGACGGCTACGCGCTGATCCGCGAGATCCGCGCGCGGTCCGTCGAGCAAGGCGGACATACGCCGGCCGCTGCCGTCTCCGCCCACGTCCGTCCCCAGGACCGGACGCGGGCGCTCGCCGCCGGGTTCCAGACCCACATCGCGAAGCCCGCCACGCCCACCGAGGTCCTCGCCACGGTCGCCGCCCTCAGCGGCCGGCCGTGGCGCGCCTTGACCGAAGGGGCTTGACGCCTCGGCTACCCGCCCCCGTCCTCGTCCCGGCGCGCGAAGTACCGGCGTACGTGCTCGTGCAGCTCACCGGGAAGACCCGAAGACCAGGTCGCAGTCCACCCACGCCACCGCCTCGCAGCGGTCCGGAAGGAGGCTCAGGGCCACGTTCAGGAGCCGCTCCTTCTGCCAGAGGACGTTGTGCCCCTCGACCCGCACGAGGACGTTGGCGTCGCCGGCCTCGAGCTCGGGCCGGCCGCCGTAGACGAGCTCCACCGCGACCAGCGGCACGGCGAGCCGCTCGCGGAACGTCCGGAAGTTCTCGAGCCGAGTCCGGTAGCGGCACGGGTTGAAGTACGCGGTGACCGCCCACAGCCGCCCGTCGCTCATGCCGGCGCCTCCGGCGCCGGCGGCGCCTCCAGCGCCTCGAGCGCGGCGGCGAGCGCGGGGTCGCCGGCGCCGGCGGCGAGCGCGGCGACGACGACCTCCGCCATGTCCGCGACGGTTCCCGCCTCGAGCAGCGATCCTGGCGGCAGCAGCAGCGCGAAGTGCTCGAGCACGCGCGAGGCGACCTGCGTGGCCATGAGCGAGTCGCCGCCCAGCTCGAGGAACGCGTCGTGGACGCCCACGCGGTCGAGGTGCAGCACCTCCGCCCAGAGCGCGGCGAGCCTCTCCTCCACCGGCGCGCGCGGCGCCACGTACGCGGTGTCCAGCGCCGGTCGCACGCGATCCGGCGCGGGCAGCGCGCGGCGATCGATCTTCCCCGTCGCCGTGCGGGGGAAGGCGTCGAGCACCACGAAGGTCGCCGGCACCATGAACGCGGGCAGCCGGGCCGCCACCACCTGGCGGAGCGCGGTCACGCTGGGCGCGACCGGTCCTTCCGGCACGATGTACGCGACCAGCCGGGTCGTCCCCGGCTCCAGCTCCTGGCCGACGACCGCGGCGGCCCGGACCGCCTCGTGCTCGAGCAGCGCCGCCTCCACCTCCGAGACGTGGACACGGTTGCCGTTGATCTTGACCTGGAAGTCCCGCCGCCCGAGGTGGAACAGGCAGCCGTCGTCGCCGATGCGCCCCACGTCGCCGGTGCGGTAGATCCGCCGGCCGTCCTCCTCCACGCGCCCGAACGCCGCGGCGGTCGCCTCCGGCATCTGCCAGTAGCCGGCGGCGCCGTACCGGCTGCGGATCGCGATCTCTCCCGCGTCGCCCGCGGGCGCCGGCGCCCCGTCCTCGTCGAGCAGCAGGATCTCCACGTCCCGGGCGGGGTAGCCGGCGGGCACCACGCCGCCGGGGAGCGCGCCGCGCCGGTCCACGAAGAAGTGCGCGAAGTCGCCGTACTCGCTGGTGCCGAGCGTGCTCACGAGGAGGCAGTCCTCGCCGAAGTGCTTCCGGTGGAGCTCCACGTCCCGCTCGTAGACCGGCTCGCCGAACAGCTCGATGAGCCGCAGGTCGGGGAAGCGCTCGACGCCGGTGAGGGCGCCCGCGAAGGTGCGGAACACGGAGACCGGCCAGCGGAGCACGGTGACGCGCTCGGACACGACCCACCCGGCGAGGCGGGCGAGCACGTCGGGCTGGCGCTCCACCGGGTAGAAGGTGGCTCCGGTCAGGAGCGCGTGCAGGTGGTTCACGATCCCGCGCCCGGGCAGGAGCAGACGATCGTCCGCGCAGAGGCGCGCCATGTTGGTGTGCCGGAGCACGTCGTGGACCACGCCGCGATGGTTTCTCGAAATTCCCTTGGGATGACCGGTGGAGCCCGACGTGTACTCGATCGCGACGTGCGTGTCGGGCCCGAGCGGGCGTCCCGGGTTCGCGCTCGAGCCGTGAGCGCCGAGGGCCTCGAGCGCGAGCACGGCGCGCCCGGGCCCGGCGATCTCGCGCGCGACCGCGGCGTCACGCTCGCGCGCGACCACCACCTGGGCTCCCGACTGCTCGAGCATGTAGGTCAGGCGCGCCCGCGGGTGATGGATGTCCATCGGGACCTGGACGATCCCGGCCTTCACGCCGCCCATGGACGCGGTGACGAAGCCGGTCCCGGCGTCGAGCAGGAGCGCGACCCGTCCGTCCCGGACGCGCTCGATCAGCGAGTGAGCGATCCGGTTGGCGGCCTCGTTCAGCTCCCGGTAGGTGAGCGACGCCTCCGGCGCGCGCAGCGCGAGGCGATCAGGGGCACGACGGACCTGGGCCTCGAACAGCTCGGAGATCGGCCGCTCGACGCTCTCGCGCGGGAACTCCACGAAGGCGCCGCTCGCATGGCGGCAGCGGGCACGGAGCGACTCGTCGGCTCGCACGGATCTCGGCGGCACGGTAGTAGGACCCCGACGACTAACATCACGATGCGTGCCACCGCCACCACGGGCACGGGCGGGCCCCGAAGCTCCTGCCGATTCAGGCGCTTGGGCCTCCCAGTAAGGGCACGATCCAGGCGCCGCGTCAGAGATCTGTAAGACTTCTCGACAGGTCGGCGCGCTGAAGTGGAGCGTCCCCGCTAGACTAGTGATCCTCGCAGAATACGGTAACCGCCACGGGCCTCTACAATCCCACCGCTCGGCACTAGTCTGATGCGCGGGGCTCATCAGTCGAACATCAGCACGGAGCGGGCGACCTCGCCGGCCTTCATCGCGCGGAACGCCTCGTTGATGTCGTCCAGCCGCCCGCGGCGGGTCACCATCTCGTCGAGCAGGAGCCGCCCCTGCTTGTAGAACTCGAGGTAGCGGGGAATGTCCGTGCGGAACTGGTTGGAGCCCATCCGTGACGTTTGCACCTTGCACTCCGGCCGGATCGCCATCCACGGGAACTCGATCTTCGCGTCCGGGGGAAGCACGCCGACGATCGTGGCGGTGCCGCGGATGGCCAGGCTCTCGATCGCCTGCCGGACCAGCGTCGCGTTGCCGACCGCCTCGAACGAGTGGTCGACGCCCGCGCCCTTGGTGAGCGCGCGCACCGCCTTCACGGGATCGTCGTTCGCGCTGTTCACGGTGTGGGTGGCGCCCACGCGCTTGGCCATCTCGAGCTTCCCGTCGAACATGTCGACGGCGATGATCTGGATGGCGCCGCCGATCCGCGCGCCCTGGACGATCGACAGGCCCACGCCGCCGCAGCCGAAGACGGCGACCGTCTGGCCCGGCTGGAGGCCAGCCGAGCGCAGCGCCGCGCCCACGCCGGTGAGCACGCCGCAGCCCACGAGCGCGGCGCGGTCCAGCGGCAGCTCGGGGTCGATCTTCACGATGGAGTTCTCGTGCAGCAGCATGCGCTCGGCGTAGCTCGAGATGCCGATGAACTGGGACAACGGCTGGCCGCCCTGGGACAGCCGCGGCGGGTCGGAGGCGCCGCGCGTCACGATGCCGCCCACGCAGAGGTTGGGGTGCCCGCTCAGGCACTGCGGGCAGTTCCCGCAGAACCCGGAGAGGCACGCCACCACGTGGTCGCCCGGCTTGACGCTGGTCACGTCCTTGCCCACCGTCTCGACGACGCCCGCGCCCTCGTGCCCCAGCACGATGGGCCGATCCAGCGAGAACCGGCCGATGCCGTCCACGATGTGCAGGTCGCTGTGGCAGACGCCGGTCGCCACGGTGCGGACGACCACCTCGCGAGCGAGCGGCTTGTCGATGTCGATCGCCTCGACGCTGACGGGCTGGAGCGGCTTCCGGCACACCGCGGCTTGAATAGTCATCTGGGATGCTCCTTGGATGTAGGGGTCACCACGCCAGCGCATCGGCCATGGCGCGCTTGTGCCACCGTGGGTCCCCCAGGTAGTGGAACAGCGTGCGCGACATCTGGGTGTGGACGGCGAGGCCGTACTCGACGAGGCTCCCCATGCCCGCGTGCACCTCGTGGGCCGCGTTGCACGCCTCCAGGTACGCCTCGCTCGCCACCGCCTTGGCCATGTGCACGGCGGCGGTCGCGGGACGCCCGGTGTCGAGCTTCCAGAGCGCCTCGCCCGTGGTCCAGCGCGCGCTGTCGAGGTGGTTGACGAGCCGGATGACGTGGTCCTGCACGCGCTGGAACTTGCCGATGGGCACGCCGAACTGCACGCGCTCGCGGCTGTGGACGACCGACATGTCGAAGACCGCCTGACACCCGCCCACCATGTACGCGCACAGGATGGGCCACGCCCGCTCGAGCGCGCGTGTGAGCACGGCCCAGCCCTGGCCCTCGCCGCCGCCGATGACGTTCGCGGCCGGGACCTCCACGCGGTCGAAGGTCAGCTCGCACTGCCACGAGAGGAAGCCGGGCAGCCGCCGGGCCGACACGCCGCGCGCGTGCGCGTCCACCAGCAGCAGGCTCACCTCCGTGGGACGATCGCCCGTCCGCACCGCCACGATGAGATGCGTAGCCTCGGTGGCGTCCGACACGAAGAGCTTCGCCCCGTCGAGACGATAGCCGCCGTTGTCCCGCTGCGGCGTCATGGTCACGCCCTGCGGTCCCCACGAGGCGTTGGGCTCCGTGATGGCCACGGAGAGCACGGTCTCGCCGCGGGCCACCGCGGGCAGGAGCCGCTCCCGCTGAGCAGCCGTGGCGCCCTCCATCAGGATCAGCGCGCCGAGAACCCCCGAGGCGAAGAACGGTCCGGGGAGCGGGCCGCGCCCCAGCTCCTCGTACAGCACGGCGGCGTCGCCGAGCGAGCTGCCGCTGCCGCCATGCTCGGCGGGCACGAGGATGCCGAGCCAGCCGAGGGCCGACGCCTTCCGCCAGAGGTCGGGCGGAAGCGTCGAGGTCTGACGATGCAGCGCGATCACGACGTGCTTCGGCGCCTCGCGCTCCATGAACGCGCGCGCCGTGGACTTCAGCAGCTCCTGGCTCTCCGTGAGCGCGAGATCCATGTAGCCTGTGGGGGAGCGGCGCCGCCCTCCCCCACTCCCCCGCTACATGGCCCACCGTGCCGGCGAACCCACGTGGGACCTCTCCGAATCCTCCGCATGGCCTAGCATGCCGTCGCGCGCGGCCGATGCCGATGCGCCGGGACATGCTGACCCGCTGGATATCCGCGGTGCCGCCCGGGTGCACGGCGACGATCCCGTTGCGCTGCTGCAGCTCGAGGAAACCGTCGGACGAGCCCCACGTGGGATCGCTGGTCAGCGCGCCCGGGCCCACCGCCTCGAGGATGGCGCCGGTCATCCAGAGGCCGGCCATCTTCCGGTAGTAGGAGAGCTGCGGCCCCTCGTAGGAGCGCGGGCGCTTCGCGTAGGTGAGCCAGAAGTTCCGCAGCCCGAACAGCCGCTGCACCTCGGCCTTGATGTAGACGTCGGCCAGGACGTCGCGCACGTCGGCGTGCTGGGCGAGCGGCATGCCGTCGCGCTTCGTCTCCTGGCAATGGCGGAGCAGGCGCTCCCATAGCCGGTTGCGTCCGATGCGGCCGCCCGCCCCGTGCTCGAGCTCGAGATGCGTGCTCGCCGCGCGCCAGCCCTGGTTCTCGCCGCCCACCAGGGCGAACGCGGGCACGCGCACGTTGTCGAAGAACACGGTGTTCTTCACGCCGCTGTCCGTGCCGCCCTCGCCGCCCGTGCCCATCAGCTCCATGGGCTGGACGGTGATGCCGGGCAGCTTCGCGTCGATCATGAACCACGAGAGGTTCTGGTGGCGGGCGCCCTTCGGGTCGGTGCACGCGATCATCCAGATGCGGTCGGCGCCGTTGTCGCTGCCCACGAAGATCTTCTGGCCGTTCAGCACGTACTCGTTCCCGTCGCGGATGGCGGGCATGGTGACGCCGGCCAGGTCCGAGCCCGCGCCGGGCTCGGTGAGGAGCTGCCAGGTGCGCACCTCGCCCCGATAGATCGGCGGCAGGAACGCCTGCTTTTGCTCCTCGGTGCCCCACACCTGGATCGTCGCCGCGCCGAGCCGGCCGCCGCTGTCGTAGTAGGGCGGCAGCGACAGGTCGAAGCGGTCCACCTCCTCCTCGAGGATGATCGTGTGGTCCACGTCGAGACCGGCGCCGCCGTACGTCACGGGCGCGCGGGGATAGAGCCAGCCCTTGTCGCCGAGCTTCCGGCCGAAGGCGCGGAGCTCGAGGTAGCGCTGGTAGTTGTCCTCGGGGGAGACGGGCACCCGCTTGATGCTCGGCGAGACGTTCGCCTCGAGCCAGGCGCGCACCTCCCGGCGGAAGCGCTGCTGCTCCTCGGTGTAGGTGACCTCGAAGTCCATCGGGGCGTCTCTCCCTCCCGGACCGGCCCCTGCCGGCGCCGGTCCCGCGTCCGTCCATTCCGATCAAGCGCGTGCCGGTTTCCTCACGCCGGGCGTCGCCGCCCGGCCCTCCGCGCCCGGGACCTCCCGGGCACCGGCAGTATACTTCCGTTGCGGCCGAGCCGCGGCCGCCGCCCCATCACTCATCGCGAGACGAGGAGACACCATGCCACGAGGGCTCACCGCCGTGCTCGTCCAACCCGGAAAGCCGCTGGAGCTGGAGACGCTGCCCACGCCCGAGGTCGAGCCAGGCGGCATGCTGATCAGGAACACCGCGGCGGCGATCTGCGGCTCCGACCTGCACTACTGGCGCAACGACGGCCGCTACGAGGGGCCCGACCTGCGCCGCGTGCCCGGCCACGAGTTCACCGGCGTCGTCCATAGCCTCGGGCGCGGCGTCACCACCGACTCGCTCCGGCGGCCGCTCAAGGAAGGCGACCGCGTGGCGTTTCCGTTCTTCAACCCGTGCAACCGCTGCTACTGGTGCATCCGCGGCGAGCATCACGCGTGCCCGCACCGCACGCGCAAGAGCCAGCAGCTCACGCTCAAGGAGTATCCATACTGCGACGGCGGCTACGCCGAGTACTACTACCTGCCGCCCGGTCACTACGCGTTCACCGTGCCCGACAGCCTGCCCGACGAGGCCATCGCCCCCGTGAACTGCGCGCTGTGCCAGGTGCTCTACGGCATCGAGCAGGCGGAGATGAGGTTCGGCGACGTCGTGGTCGTCCAGGGCGCGGGCGGCCTCGGCGTCTACGCGGCGGCGGTGGCCGCGGAGCGCGGCGCCTCGCGCGTGATCTCGATCGACGGGCAGCGGCCACGCCTGGACCTGGCCCTTCAATGCGGGGCCACCGACGTGATCGACATGAACGAGCACCCGACGCCCGAGGCGCGCGTGAAGCGCGTCAAGGAGCTCACCGACGGCCGCGGCGCCGACATCGTGGTGGAGGTGGTGGGCGTGCCCGCGGCCACCATCGAGGGGCTCGACATGGTGCGCATCAACGGCAAGTTCGTGGACATCGGCAACATCGTGCCCCAGCCCGTGACGCTGCCCGCGACCAAGGTCATCACCCAGCAGATCAAGTGGCAGGGCGTGACGCACTACGATCCGTGGATCGTGCCCGCTGCCCTCGACTTCCTCGTGCGCACGCGCGAGCGCTACCCTCTCGCCCGGATCGTCTCGCACAGCTTCCCCCTCGCGGAGATCAACAAGGCCTTCGAGCTCGCGGAGTGGCAGGGCAAGGCCGCGGGCACCGCGGCGACCCGAGTGATCCTCAAGCCGTGAGGCGGGGCGGGCGCCGTCCCCGCCGTGCCCGGCTCGCCGACTTCGAGAGCGGACGCGGGCCGGTCATCGTGACTCTTGCCGGCCTCGGGGCGACCTGGAGGCCGCGCCACGAAGGGCATCGAAGGAGGCGCTCATGACCTATACGCCCGCCGTCGTCCTCGAGTACCTCCAGCGCACCGGGATATCGACCGCGCAGGGCGCGCTCCGCATCGGGCTTGTCCTGCTCGCCGGCTACGTCGGCTTACGCCTGCTCGGGGGGGCATTCACGCGCCTCGAGAGCGTGGTGACCAAGGCGAGCCAGCTCCGGGGCGCCAAGAGCACCGCGACCACCCGGATCACGACCTTCGTCAGCGTGCTCCGCACGCTCACCCTCGTCACGATGTGGAGCGTGGTGTTCGTGATCGTCCTCGCCCAGCTCGGCTTCGACATCCGGCCGATCCTCGCCGGCGCCGGGCTCGTGGGACTGGCCGTGGGCTTCGGCGCGCAGAACATGGTGCGCGACCTGATCGCGGGCTTCTTCCTCGTGCTGGAGGACCAGATCCGCGTGGGGGACATGGCCACCGTCAACGGCACGAGCGGGCAGGTGGAGGCCGTCACCTTCCGCACCATCTCCGTGCGCGACGTGGCGGGCACCGTGCACATCTTCCCGAACGGCGGCATCACCACGCTCGCCAACATGACCAAGGGCTGGTCGGCCTACGTCCTCGACATCGCGCTCGACCACCGCGAGGACCCGGACCGCGCGATCGCGGTGATGCGCGCGGTCGCCGTCGACCTCGCCGCCCACCCCGACTACGCCGCGGCGGTCCTCGAGCCCCTCGAGGTCTTCGGCGTCGACGCCGTCGCCGAGGCGGGCGTCGTCGTGAAGGCGCGGATCCGCACGGTGCCGCTCGAGCAGTGGCGGGTGGGCCGCGAGTACCGGAAGCGCCTCAAGAAGGCCTTCGACGCCGAGGGCATCCGCATCCCGACCGCGCAGCGCGCGGTGTACGTGGCCGAGGACACCCGGCCGCTACGGGTGCTCCTCGAGGGCACGGCCACCCGCTGACCCCTCGCCGCTGTGTGCATTCCCTCACCCAGCCGGCGTTGCGGGTGAGGTCGTAGACCCCGTAGGGCACGGCCTTGCCCTCGGGCCGAGCCCAGGACCCGCCGGTTACTCTAGTGCGACACGCCGAACGGCGGACCCGAGACGCCGGTGATCTTCAAGATCTCATCGGCCAGGGTGACGACGTACGCGGTGTTCCCGATGAACTCAAGCGATGTCGGCCGGTCCAGACCCTCCACGATGACGGTGAAGGTGCCGTCCCCGTTGACCTCCACGAGCGTACCGGTGTCCGGCCGTGCCGGAAAACCGTCACGTGGGCCATCAAAGACGCCCTGCGAAAGGGCATAGAGACGGCGCCCGCGACCAAACTCTACGTCCACGAGGAGCGGAGCGCCGGACGCCACTTCCGTAACGGTTCCCGACTGCGGCCTGATCGTGACGATCAGGCCGTCTTCAGGATCGTGCGGAACGGGACCTGCCTGAGCCAGGTAGACCGCATTGCCTCTCACTGCGAGGCCCGTCGGGACGATGTTGCCGAACGTAGCGAACTCGGTGACTTCACCGTCGAGGGAGGCATGCAGCACGCGGTTGTGATGCCCGTCGGTGACAAGGAAGCCGCCGCGATAGACCTGGAGCGCGTACTGAACTCCCGTAGGGACGCCGAAGGGCGTGCCGGGCGGATTCGCTAAAGCAAAGGCGCCAATGTCCGCGATCACGGTGAACGTGTTTGGGCCGTCCACGCGGTAGATCCCCACGGTGTCATCGCCGCCGACATCAGGGCCGACGAGGGTAACCAAGACATACGCGGTGCTCCCGATGAAGGCAACGTCCATGGCTCCGCCGATGCGGCCAACTCGGGTCGGAAGACCGCTGGCGAACGTCGTCATCTCCCCGGTCTTCGGATCCACGCGCGAGATCCTGCCGGCCACGCCTTCGGTGACATAGAGGGCACCACCGGGGCCAACCGTGCTGCCGACGGCGCCTTCCAGGCCGGTTACAAGTACCGAGACCTCCGGATCGCTCGATGGCGGTGCACCGATGGCCGGTGACGGTGTGATGAGCGCGATTAGGGCCGCGGCCAACCACAACAGCATTCGTTCGAAACGCATAGGTCCCTCCTTCAGTGCGGCCCTGCGTGCCGCTGACCCGATGCCATCAGGAAAGTCGCTCGGCCACGAATCGAGAGTCAGTCAACCTGCTTGACCGGGAATTTACTCGACCGCGAGCCCCTAACACAACCGACGCTCACCCCGGCCCTCTCCCTCGCAGGGAGAGGGAGCGGCGGTCAAGCGGCGGGGGTGATCATGGTCTTCACGCCGCGGCCGGCGGCGGCGTGCGCGAAGGCGTCCTCGATCCGGTCGAGCGGGAAGCGCTTCGTGACGAGACGGCTCACGCCGAGCCCGGACATGAGGCGGAGCGCTCGCGGATAGGCGGTGCCTCGGCCGAACGCGCCGTGGATCCGGATCTCGCGGAAGTGCACGTCCCAGAGGTCGAGCGGCAGGCGGCTGCCCTTCGGGTTCACGCCCACGAGCTGGAGCACGCCGCCGTGCTTCACCATCGTGAGCGCCTCGGCGACCAGCTCGGGCTTGCCCACCGCCTCGCACACCACCTCGGCGCCGTGCCCCCGCGTCAGCTCGAGCACGCGCTCCCGCAGGTTCTCCTTGGTCGGATCCAGCACCACCGCGGCGCCGAGGCGCCTGGCCATCGCGCGGCGCTCCTCGATCGGATCGGAGAGCATGAGGCGGCTCGCCCCGCGCCGCTTCGCGAGGACCATGGTGAGGAGCCCCATGATGCCGCCGCCGATCACGAGCACGGTGGCGCCCCGCGGCATCTCGTACATCTCGAGGCCGGACAGGCAGCACGCCGCGGGCTCGGTCATCGCCGCGGTCACCGGATCCAGGCCGCGCGGCAGCGGGTGCACGCAGCGCGTGGGCAGCACGACGCGCTCGGTGAAGCCGCCCACGCGCGTGGCGCCGGCGCACTGGCTCACGCGCCCCGCCGCGCACTGGGCGCAGCGGCCGCAGCCGTAGGAGGGCTCGCAGCCGACGGCGCGGCCCACCAGCTTCCGGTCCACCCCGCGGCCCACCGCCTCGATCACGCCGGTGTACTCGTGGCCCATCACCATCGGCGGTGACCACGGGAAGAGGCCCTGAGTGGCGTGCACGTCGGTGCCGCAGATGCCCGCGGCGCGCACCGACACCAGCACCTGGCCGGGGCCGGGCGCGGGCTCGGGCGCGTCGTCCACCGTGAAGCGACTGCCTCCGCGCCAGGTGGCGACTCTCATGACGCGCTCTCCGCGAGCGCCGGCCCGCCCCAGCGCTCGCGCATGGCGAACTCCTGCACCGGCTTCCGCTTGAGGCGGGTCAGGGACTTCACCGGCCTGCCCATGGGGATGACCGCGCACGCCGCCACGTGGGGCGGCAGCCCGAGGAGCTCCTTGATCTTCGGCTCCTGCGCCACCGCGAGCGTCGTGATGGTGCCGCCGAGGCCGGCGGCGCGGGCGGCGAGCAGGAGGCCCCACGCGAACGGGTAGATCGAGGCGCCGCTCACGATGCCCACGCGCTCGAGGTACTGGTCGGTGGAGGCGACGACGCTCAGGTCCACGCAGACCACGAGCACGACCGGCGCGCTCTTGACCGCGTCGGTGAGCCGGGCCGGCGCGGACGTGGCCTCGATGGTGGCGGCGTCGACCGCCGTGGGCACCACCGTGTTCCACGGGCTCTCGCCCGCCTTCTGCTGGGCGGCGTAGCGCTTGGCCGCGGGCGCGTTCAGGTCGCCGAGGGCGTCCTTCGTGCGCTGGTCGCGCACGACGATGACCTTCCAGCCCTGGCGGTTGCCGCCGCTCGGCGCGAAGCGCGCCTGCTCGAGGATCTGGTAGAGGGTGCGGTCGGACACCGGCTCGGCGGTGAACTCCCGCGCCGCGAAGGTGGTGCGAAGCGCCTCGGAGAGCTCCATGGTCACTCCTGGCCCGGCAGGCGGCGGGCGAGCCGCGCGGGGGCGGACATGCGATACGCGTCGGTCAGGACGTTGGCGACCGCGCGCCAGCCGGGGCGGCGATCGAGCCGCACCCCGACCCATCCCTTGTGACCGACATAGGGCGGCACGAAGAACCGCACGGGATCCCGGCCGACCAGGATCTCCTGGGCGCCCAGCGGCGCCCGGCACCAGAGGGCGACACGCCCGTCGCCGTGGTGATCGTTCAGGTACATCGCGAACATCCGTCCGCCCACGCGGAACGTCGGGCTTCCCCACGCGCGCTTCTCGGCGACCTCGGGCAGCGCCGCGCAGAGCCGGCGCACCCGCGCGAGCGGATCGTCCGCGCCCGGCCCGCTGCGTGCCTTCGCCGGCGTCCTCGCGCCCCTGCCCGCCGCGCTCATCACGGCGGATACTGCTCCGGCGGCGCGGCGGCCGTCAAGCCGCGGCCGCGGGCGCCCGCGCCGGGCGCCGTCGCGCCGGGCCCCGGGGGGGGCCGGGGCGAGCCGACCGCACGCCATCCGCCCGCGCTAGAATCGGCCGCGAGCAGTGCGAGGTGAGCCGAAGGCGAGCCGAGCGTATATGGAAATGCCGTAGACAGGTCCCACCACGCGTTGACAGGAGGTACGGGCATGAGCATCACGCGTCTGTACAGCGGGCCCGACGGGCAGTCCCACATCGAGAAGATGGACCTGGCGTCGCATCCGGAGCTGGCGACGCTCCTCGGAACCAAGGGCATCGTCTTCCGGACCACCCAGCCCGGCTACTTCTCGGACTGGCACAACGCGCCGCGACGGCAGTTCGTCATCACGCTCAGCGGCGAGGTCGAGATCGGACTGGGCGACGGCACCACGCACAAGTTCGCCGCCCCGCACGTGACGCTGGCCGAAGACCTGACCGGGCGCGGCCACACGACGCGTGTGGTGGGCACTCAGCCGCGCTTGACCGCGACCGTCCACCTGGCCGACTGACGCGACCGCGCGCGAGGAGGGCGACCCATGGGAGAGATCCTCGGGCTCGGCATCACGCACTACCCGCCCATGTCCTACAAGGGCAACCTGGCGAGCCGCATCAAGCTCCTGCTCGCCGACCCGATGCTGCCGAAGGGCCTGCGCTCGCCCGACGGCTGGCATCCGACGATGCGGGAGCAGTGGGGCGCCGACGAGGGGCGTGAGCACTCGGACCGGCACCGCGCCGACCTGATCCACCACTTCCGGAAGGCGCGCGCCGAGCTCGACGCCTTCGCGCCGGACTTCGTGCTCCTCTGGGGCGACGACCAGTACGAGAACTTCCGCGAGGACGGCGTGCCGCCCTTCTCCGTGCTCGCCTACGAGTCGTTCGAGGCGCAGCCCTGGAAGCACGCGCGCGGCGAGAACTGGTGGGACGAGCCCGCCGACAAGACGTTCACGATCGCGGGCCACCGGGCCGGCGCCAAGCACCTCGCGACCGGGCTCCTCGCCGAGGGCGTCGACATCGCCTACGCGTACCGGCCGCGCCACCACCCGCTCGGGCACGCCTTCGTGAACTCGGTGCTCTACCTGGACATGGACCGCAAGGGCTTCCCGTATCCCGTGGTGCCGTTCACCGTGAACGCCTACGGCCGCTGGCTCATCGCCGCGCACGGCGGCGCCCTGACGCCGTCCCAGGCCGCGAAGCTCCCGGGCGGCGCCGACCTGGATCCGCCGGGGCCGCAGCCGTGGCGCTGCTTCCAGGTGGGGGCCGCGGTGGCGCGGACGCTCGCGCGGAGCCCCTGGCGCGTGGCGGTGATCGCGTCGTCCTCCTGGAGCCACTCGTTCCTGGTCGCCAAGCACGCGCTGATGTTCCCCGACGTGGTGTCCGACCGGCGCTACTACGAGGCCCTGCGCGACGGCGACTGGGAGACGTGGCGCAACACGTCGACCGAGCAGGCGGAGGACCGCGGCCACCACGAGCTCCTGAACTGGTTCTGCCTCGCCGGCGCCATGGCCGAGCTGGGGCGGCGGCCCGACGAGTCGGTGTTCCTGGAATCGTGGATCTCGAACTCCGACAAGGTGTTCGCGGTCTTCCGGCCGTGAGCGCGGAGGCGTCATGAGCGGCACGCGCGCGGGAGCGGGTCTCATGACGGCGGGAGCCATCGTCATCATCGTCGGCCTCGGCATCGTCCTCGTGCGGACGTTCGAGGTCCCGCGCTACTGGGTGCCGCTCCTCGTGGGCATCGCGCTGTTCGTGTTCGGCGCGATCCGCTGGGCGACCTCGCGGGAGGGGTAGCGGCCGCGCGACGGGCGCCGCGCCGATCAGGAGGGACGCCGCGCCAGGTAGGCCCGCAGGGCCGCGCCCTCGCGCTCGCGGAAGGCCACGGCGATGCGCAGCCGCTCCAGCTCGCGCTCGAGCGTGTTGCCGCCGAGCGAGATCCGCCGGGCCGCGAAGAACTCCCGCACGCTCCGCTCCAGCTCGGGCGTGGCGAGGGCGACGAGGCCCTCGCACACGGTGGCGAGCCCGGCCTGGGTGAAGCTCTTCGCGAACGCGTCCCAGTGCTCGACCACGAAGCGCCACGTCGATTCGCGGGCGTCCACGGTGAGCAGCATCTGGCGGAGCGCGTACGGCCCGTCGGCCGGGCGGATCGTGCCGTCCAGCGTCATCTGCTGGGTGCGCCGCACCAGCGCCGGCTCCCGGAACCGGGCGAGCGCGAAGAGGTAGCGCCAGCGGTCCTGCGGGGAGGGCGTCGTCCTGAACTGCTCGAGGAACCCGGCGTAGTCCGCCTCGCCGCCGGCGTGCGCGGCGACCGCGATGGCCGCGGCGGCCAGGCTCGCGTCCACCGCGGCGGGATCCTCGCGGTAGCGGCCGGCGAGGCGCCGGGCCTCCGCCTGAGCCGCGCGGTCGTCGCCGAGCGTGCCCAGCGCCCGCAAGAGGTCCGCGCGCAGCTCGCGGCGAACCTCCGCCTCGCCCGGGGCGGGTGACGCGCCGACCAGCGCCGCGGCGGGGGCGACCCGATCGCGGACGAGCGCGGCCAGCGCGGGCCGATCCTCCGCGGCGACCACGTGCTCGAGCACGGTCAGCCCCTTGAGGACGGCGCTCCACACGTTGCGGTCGTCCTCGCCCCGGAACCGCGCCGTGAGGTCGAGGTACTCCGACACCGGGCTCAGGCCGGCCAGCGCCACCGCCCACGCGTCGTCCACGAGCACGAAGCGCTCGATGGGGGAGAGCACGCCGCGGAGGTCCCCGGCGAGCCGGCCCAGGAGATCAGCGCTGTAGCGCGTGCGGTAGAACCCGTCGCCCTCCGCGTTCACCACCACCCACCGGGGCGCCTCCGGAAGCTCGACGCGGGTCTCGGCCGCGGTCAGCACGCGCCGCACGCTCCGCGCGCCGCTCGCCGTGCCCCCGCGCACGTGGATGGGGACGCCCCACGTCTCGCCCGGGGTGGCCGCGGCGCCCGCCAGGTAGCGGAAGCGCTGCTGTGACACGACGAGCGTGCGTCCGTCGGGTCCGAGGGCCACGCTCACCAGCGGGTACCCGGAGCGGTGCACCCACGTATCCATCACGGCGCCCACGGGCAGCCCGGAGGCCTCGCCGAGGGCCGCCCACAGGTCGCGAGTCTCCGCGTTGGCGAAGCGGTGCTTCGTCAGGTACGCGCGCACGCCGCGCCGAAACACCTCGGTACCGAGGTGGCGCTCCATCATCCGGAGGATGGCCGAGCCCTTCTTGTAGGTGAGCGCGTCGAACATGGACTCGGCCTCGGTGGGCGTCCGCACCGCGTACTCCACGGGGCGCGTGGCGGACAGCCCGTCGATCTCCAGCGCGTCGGCGCGGGCCACCGCGAAGGTGATCCAGCGCTCCCACGCCGGCCGCCAGGCGTCCACGACGAGGAGCGCCATGAAGGTGGCGAACGCCTCGTTGAGCCAGAGGCCGTTCCACCACGTCATCGTGACGAGGTCGCCGAACCACATGTGCGCGACCTCGTGGGCCACGTTGTCGGCCACGGAGCGCAGCTCGCCGAGCGAGGCCCGGGGCTCGTCCACGAGCACGTTGGCCTCGCGGAAGATCACCGCGCCGAGGTTCTCCATCGCCCCGCTCGCGAAGTCCGGCACGCCGATGAGGTCGAGCTTGTCCCCGGGGTACGGCACGCCGTAGAACTCCCGGAGGAAGTGGAGCGCGAAGGCCGCCACGTCCAGCCCGTAGCCGGCCAGCGCCACGCGCCCGGGCAGCGCCCACACCCGGATCGGCACGCCGTCGACCGTGCGCGGCGGCGTGGCCTCGAGGTCGCCCACCACGAAGGCCACGAGATAGGTGGACATCGGCACCGTCGGGGCGAAGCGGACCGCGCGCGCGCCCGGCTCCGGCGCCGGCTCCTCTCCCGTCGCGGCGGCGTTCGACAGGGCGACGAGGCGGCGGTCCACGACGAGCGTCACCTCGAAGACCGCCTTGAACGCCGGCTCGTCCCAGCACGGGAAGGCGCGCCGCGCGTCGGCGGCCTGGAACTGCGTGATGGCGAGCGCGCGCTCCTTCCCGTCGGCCTCCGCCGACCGGACGCGGTAGAAGCCACGCAGGCTCTCGCCGAGGGGGCCCGCGAAGGCGAGGGCGAGCCGCCACGCGCCGGGGGCGAGCGCCTCCGCGAAGCGGATGCGCGCCCGCTCCGTCTCCTTGTCCAGCGTGACGGTGCCGGGGAGCGTGCGGCCGGCCGCGTCGCGGATGGTCGCCTCCGAGATGGTCAGCTCGGCGGCGTTCAGGACGATCTCGGTCACGGGCGCGCCGACGGCGACCTCGATGACGACGCGGCCGCTGAAGCGCCGGCTCGCGAAGTCGGGAACCATGCGCAGCTCGTATCGCTTCGGGACCACGGTGGACGGCAGCCGGTACGGATCGGCGCCGCCGAGCGGACGCAACGCGGTCGTCGCCGTCGCGCACCCGGCCGCGGTCAGGCTGCACGCGATGAGGAATCCCCGGCGGGTCACACCGATCGACGTTGGGAGCCATCTCGTGACCTCCGTCCCCGGAGCGCCCGAAGGCACGCCGGGCGCGCGTCAGCGCGCGGGCGCCCCCGCGGGCCGGGCCAGGCGGCTCCGGCGAAAGCCGTAGAGGAAGTAGACGACGAGGCCCAGGGCCAGCCAGACGACGAAGCGGATGATGGTGATCCCCGGCAGGTGCCAGATGAGGTAGCCGCACGCGGCGATGGCGAGGATGGGCACCAGGGGCACCAGCGGCGTGCGGAAGGGCCGGCGGCGCCCGGGATCGGTGTAGCGCAGCACGATCACCCCCGCGGAGACCACCATGAACGCGAAGAGGGTGCCCACGTTGGTGAGGTCCACCATCTCCTGGATGTTGGTCACGGCCGCCGTGCCCGCGACCACCACGCCGGTGAGGATCGTGGTCACGTACGGCGTGCGATACCGCGGATGGATGGCCCCCGCCCACGCGGGCATGAGGCCGTCGCGCGCCGTCGCGAAGAAGATGCGCGGCTGCCCCATCTGGAACACCAGCAGCACCGCAGTGTGGGCGACCACGCTGCCGAGCGCGACCAGTCCGGTGACGGCGTGGATCGCCCAGGTGTCGCCCACCGACCGGAGGGCCACGGTCAGCGGCTCCGGGGTGTTGAGCTTGGTATACGACACCATGCCGGTGAGGACGCCGGCCACGAGGATGTAGATCACCGTGCACACCACCAGCGATCCGATGATCCCGATGGGCACGTCGCGGGAGGGGTTCTTCGCCTCCTCGGCCGCCGTCGACACCGCGTCGAACCCGATGTACGCGAAGAAGATGATCGCCGCGCCGCTCATGATGCCGCCCCACCCGCCCGGGGCGAACGGCGCGTAGTTCTCCGCGCGCACGTAGCCGAGCGCGGTGACCACGAAGAGGCCCAGCGCGAGGAGCTTCACGATCACCATGCCGTTGTTGAAGCGGGTGCTCTCCTTGATCCCGACCACCAGGAGCACGGTGAGCGCGGCCACGATGAGCACGGCGGGCAGGTTGAAGACGATCGGCACGCCGAGGACGGTCGGGTGGCGCTCGAAGGCGATGGCGGCGAAGCGGGCCCCCACGTCGCGCATCTCCGGCGCGAGGGAGGCCGCGGCCTGGGCCGTGCGGTAGTCCGTGGCCATCCACGGCGGGAACGTGATGCCGAATCCCTGCAGCAGCTCCTGGAAGTAGCCGGACCACGAGATGGCCACGGCCACGTTGCCCACCGCGTACTCCAGGATCAGGTCCCAGCCGATGATCCACGCGACGAGCTCGCCGAGCGTGGCGTACGCGTACGTGTACGCGGAGCCGCTCACCGGCACCATCGACGCCATCTCCGCGTAGCAGAGCGCGGCCAGCGCGCACGCGATGCCGGTGACGACGAAGCTCAGGATGATGGCGGGTCCGGCGGGCAGCCGGATCCAGCGCCCGTTCACGAACTCGCCGGCCGCGGCCGTGCCCACGGTGGCGAAGATTCCCGCGCCGATGATGGCGCCGATACCGAGGAAGACGAGGTCGGTGGCGGTGAGCACCCGCTTGAGCCCCGTCTCGCGGCCCTCGGTCTCGAGCGCGTCGAGGCTCTTCCTGCGCATCACGTCGCAGAGCGGCATCGCGATCAGCCGGCGAGCCGCGGGAGGAGCAGGTCGGCGCCAGGAGGCCGGGCCCGCCCGCCCGGAGCGGGCGCCAGGGACTGCGGGAGACCGGCCGTCGAGGCGTCATGGCCGCTCCACCAATTCACGGCACCGACAGGGCTGTCAAGGCCTCATGTCGGCGGACCTTACACCAGCCCGCCTCGCATCATTTGCGCGCCTGCCATGTAGTTTGTCGGGCCTCCTGATAGCTCAGCGCCGGCGCGCCTACTGTCAAGGACATGCGGGAGCGCACGGATCGTGTCGAGCACGCCACACTCAGACCGTCAGGACCACTCGGGGTAGGTCTGGGGCGAGAGCTGGTCGGCAGTGCGGCCGGCCCAGTCGCCCTTGGTCACGCGGGGCCACATGCGGTCGCCGCCCTCCTGGAGCGCGCGCAGGATGGCGGCCTCGTCCGCGGCGAGGACGCGGCCGCCGTCGACCACGAGCCGGCCGTTCACGTACACGCGGTCCACGTCCTCGTCGCTCGCGTTGTACACGATGTTCTTCACGGGGTCGCGCAGCGGCGTCATCCGCCACGAGCTGGCCTTCCACAGCACGAGATCCGCGCGAGCGCCCGGCGCGATGCGGCCGAGGTCGTCGCGGCCGAGGGCGCGCGCGCCGCCGAGCGTGGCCGCGTCGAACACGTGAGCCGCGGTGGTGGCCTCGGTCTGCCGCTCGGCCATCTTGGAGACCACCGCCGCCCAGCGCATGGCCTCGATCACGCTCTGGGGATTGGTGTCGGTGCCGAGCGACATGTTGATGCCGGCGGCGCGGTACTTCGCGAACGACTCCATGGCCACCCCGCGCCGCGCGAAGACCCACACCGCGTGGGCCACCGAGCAGCCGGAGTCGGCCATGATCTTCACGTCGCCCGCCGGGTAGTTGGTCCACGACGAGCCGCCCACGATGATGGCGTGGCCCAGGATGGTGTTCGGGCCGAGCACACCCAGCTCCTGCATCCAGGCGATCGGCGTCTTGCCGTGGCGCCCGAGCATCTCGTTGAACTCGACGACGGACTGCGAGGTGTGGACCTGGTACGGGCAGCGCGCCTCGTCGGCCGCGCGCTTGGCGTCCTTCAGCAGCTCGGCCGTGCACGTGTCGATCTGTGACGGCGCGAAGAAGCACCGCACGAGGTCGCCGTGGGCGCCGTTCTGCCGCGCGTGGAGGTCCATGGCGCGGCGGAGGCCCTGCCGCCCCGCCTCCTCGTTCCACTCCCACTCCACGCGCTTGCCGTCGCGCGTGAGCCACCGGCCCGACCGGAAGCCCAGGCCCAGGTACACGCGCATGCCGTAGTGGGCGGCGCGCTCCACCACGTAGTCGCCCACGGGCCCGATCTCCATCACCGTGGTCACGCCGCCGCGGAGCATCTCGGCCATCGAGAAGTCGATGCACGCGCGGGTGGCGTCCTCGTCCTGGGCCTCGGCGCGCACCGGCAGCATCTCGAAGAGCCCGGAGTAGTAGAACTGCGGGTTGCCGCGATCCTCGATGAACGAGCGGTCGAGCGGCGAGCCTGCGATGTGGGCGTGGGTCGAGATCAGGCCGGGAGTGACGATGCGGTCGGCGGCGTCCACCGTCTGGTCCACGCGGCCCTCGAAGCGCGGGCCCACGTGGAGGATGCGGTCGCCCTCGAGGACCACCACGCCGTCCTTGAGGAGCCGATGGCCCGCGCCGTCGTAGGCGACGATGAATGGGGCGCGGATGGCGAGGCGCGGTGGCATGGTCACGGCCTGATCCAGCGGCACGGTGCCACAGCCCGCCGCCGACTTCAACCCGCCGATCGCCCTACTTCTGAGGCACCACGCCCGCCGGCCCGGCGCGTTATGCTCCCGCCATGGCCCGCGAGGCCACGACCGATCCGCCGTCGCCGGCGCGCGAGCCATCGAGGTCCATCTCGATCCGGTGGAGCCTCCTCGGGAGCATGCTGGCTCTCCTCGTCCTCCTGAGCTCCGCCATCACCGCGACCACCGTGCTCGGCGAGCGCCGGATCGTCCGCGCGCTCTCCAGCTCGCTGACCGCGAAGGCCATCGAGCAGACGAGCGACCGGCTCGAGCGCTTCTTCGATCCCGTCGGGGCGAGCCTCGACCTGCTCCGCGCGTGGGCGGAGAGCGGGCTCTTCGACGGTGGCGAGGCGGACACGCTGCATCGCCTCCTCGTGCCCGTGATGCGGCCGCATCCCCAGATCTCCGCGCTGCTCCTTGCCGACGAGCGAGGACGGGCGCACATGCTCATGCGTTCGGGCGGGCGGTGGCACAGCCTGATCACCCGCCGCGACGTCTGGGGAACCCGGCAGCGCCGGCTGGAGTGGGCGGACGGCGACCCGGCCCCTGCCCCCTCGTGGCACGAGGTGGACTACGACCCGCGGACCCGGCCGTGGTATCGAGGGGCGGCCGACGGCTCGCCCGCGCCCGGCTTCGTCCACTGGACGGAGCCCTACACGTTCTTCACGCTGAAGGCCCCGGGCATGACCGCGTCCATGACCGTGCGCGCGCGCGACGGCCGCCCAGGAGTGGTGGGCGTCGACGTGCTACTCGCCGACGTGTCTGGGTACACCACCACCTTGCGACCGACCACGCACGGCTCGGTGGTCGTGCTCACCGACGGCGGGCACGTGATCGGCCTGCCGCAGGACGCCCGGTTCGTCGACGCGGCGGCCCGCGCCTCCGCCGTGCTGAAGAAGCCCGAGGATCTCGGGCTGGACGTCGTGGTCTCGGCCATGCGGGCGCCCGACAGGCAAGGAGGCGGAGACCTCGGTCCGTTCCGGTTCGCCCACGGCGGGCGTCCGTGGTGGGGCGAGGTGAGGAGCTTCCCGCTCGGTCCCGGACGCGCGCTGTCCATGGCGGTCGTCGTCCCCGAGTCCGACCTGGTCGGCGTGCTCGGCGCGATCCGGTGGTGGATCCTGGTCCTCACCGCGGGCGCCCTCGCCCTGGCCGTCGTGTGGGCCGTGGCGCTGGCGAGACGATACTGCCGTCCCATCGAGGTGCTCGCCCGCGAGAACGAGCGCATCGGCGCCGGCGACCTCGAGCCCGGCCTGCCCGTGCGCTCGCGCCTCACCGAGGTCCGGCGCCTGGCTCGGGCCCACGAACGCATGCGCGTGGCGCTGCGAACCCTCTTCAAGGTGGAGCGCGACCTGCAGCTCGCGCGGCAGATCCAGCAGAACACGCTCCCCGAGACGCTCCCCGCCCTCGAGGGGTTCGAGGTGGCCGCGTGGTGCGAGCCGGCGGACGCGACGGGCGGCGATACCTACGACGTGGTCGGCATGAACGGTCTCCGCGGGGACGTGGTCCCCGCGGGGCCGGCGGAGCGCGCGGTGATCTTCCTCGCCGACGCCGCCGGCCACGGCATCGGTCCCGCGCTGGCGGTCACCCTGGCGCGCGCCATGCTCCGGATGGGGCTGCGCGCTGGGCTCGATCTTCCCGCCATCGTCTCCCGCATGAACGCCCAGCTCGCCGCCGATCTCCGCGACGGGCACTTCGTCACGGCGTGGTTCGGCCAGCTCGACGTGCCCGGCGCCATGCTCACCGCGCTGTCGTGCGGCCAAGGCCCGATCCTGCGCTACGAGGCGGCGACGGGCACCTTCCACGCGCGTCCCGCCGACACCGTGCCGCTCGGAATCCTCCCCGACATCGACGTGAAGGTGCCCGCGCCCATCGCGCTCGGCCCGGGCGACGTCGTCGCCGTGCTGTCGGACGGGATCTTCGACGCGCTGAACGCCGCGGGCGAGCACTTCGGCGCCGCCCGGGTCACCGGCGTGCTCGACGCGCACCGGCACGCGTCGGCCGCGGACATCCTGGCCGCGCTGCGCGGGGCCGTGACGTCGTTCACCGAGGGGGCCGGCGCCGAGGACGACTGCACCGCGATCATCCTGAAGCGCGCCGGCGGGCCGCCGGCCGCCTGAGCCGAGCGCTTCGGCGGCGCCGCCGCCTCGCCGTGGCCCCTGCCCGGCGGCGACCATGCACCTGCTGCTTGAACAGGCGCGCTCGCGCCGGCGGTTCGGCGGTCGCGCTACGCTCCCTCGAGGTCCCGGCGCATGATCGGGCGAGGCGGCACGCGCCGCGCGACCGTCCTGAACCCGGCGCGCGCGAAGGTCGAGGCGTAGCCGGTGCCGGAGGCGCTCGGCGTCAACCGCGCGTCGAGCGGATAGGCCTCGATCGCGGGCGCCCCGGCGCGCCGCGCCGCCGCGACCGCCGCTCGGATCAGCGCGCCCGTGACCCCCCGCCGCCGATACCCTTGCGCACGTAGAAGCACGAGATCGACCAGACCGGCATCGCGTCCACGCGCGCCAGTCGCCACGTGCGGTCGAGCCAGGGCAGGTCATCGCGCGGCGTGAGCTGGCACCAGCCCACGGCGAGGTCGCCCTCGAAGGCGAGCAGCCCGGGCGGCGGCCCCCGCCTCACGACCTCCTGGAACGCCGCCTTGTTCCGCGCCGGCGGCCTCCGGCGATACGCGCCGCCGATCCGCCAGTACATGCACCAGCAGCCGCCGCACGCTCCCCTGTCGCCGAACAGGTCCTCGAGGGCGGACCATAGCGCGGGCCTGAGCGGGCGGATCGTGAGATCTGCGTCACGCTCCACGAGAATGGCTCGAATTGCTGGCCCCGGAACGGGCGCTGACCGCTGCGAGAAAGCCCTCGGCCGCGGCCGGGCTGTGGAGCTGGATCACGGCCACGTGACGCGTACTCCGGGCGCTTGAAGAGCTCCGGGTACTCGCGGCGTCGCTTGCCATGCGTCCGGATCACCCACCAGGGAATTCCGTCAGGGGCGAAGAACGCGTTGCGGACGGTCTCGCGGTTGTCGCCGTCGTACAGGCGCTCGCGCGTGATGATCCGCCGCGCGGTGCGCCGGAGGGCTCGCGAGAACACGCGGGCGAAGGAGTAATCGAGCCACACGATGGCGGACGACCGACGCCAGATCATGTCCCGCACCGCCGAGTAGTTCCCGTCGATGACCCAGCGCGGCCGCTCCGCCATGCGCCAGAACCGTCTGGACGAAGTCCGGCCGCGGTGTCCATCCCGGGGCCCCAGTACACCGCGTCGAGCTCGACGTGCTCGGTCCCGAGCGCCCCGGCCAGCCGCCGCGCTAGCGTCGTCTTCCCGGCGCAACTGGTTCCGACCACGACGACACGGCTGAGGTCCGGCGGTGGCATCGTCCCGATCTGCCCAACGCTTCGGTTCGGCGGCGTGCTTACGCGCCGCTCGCCTTCAACGCGGTGGTGGGCACTCCGCGGCGCTTCTGTGCTCAAGGATCTAGCCCGCTTCGCCGCTGCGAGTGCAGTGTGGGCCGATTTGGCGCTGAAGACGACGATACGCTCCTCGAACAAGCGGTTCAACCGGCTCCCGGTGACCGATCCGGATACCAGTCGAAGAGGAGCTTGGCCGTAGAGCGTTTCATGTGGATCGGCCGTTCAACGCTCACGCTCACCGGCCGGCTTGCCGGACCGGCGAAGCCGCGGAGGCAGGACGGGCCGGTGAAGCGTGTTCTTCGGCGTCATACGAGGCTACCTCTTACTAGTCCGGCCATGCATACTTCGTCGGACCGCACGGTGCAATCAATCGCTCATTGTCGGATACCGGCAGCTGATGCAGATCGCGTTGCCACTGACCGCTCTCCGACCGCCAAGATACAAGCGCCGATAGCGCTGCATCCCATTCGTGGTCGGACGCGCACGCGGCATGGCACCTCAATTGCCCTGAAAGCATCTCATTCATGCGAGCATGTTGTGCGACGAAGTCGTACGGGGCCTCGCGCATGTGCCAGTGCAAGACCTTGGGATGCGTTTCGGTTATCGGAAGCTCTGAGCGATCCTGACGCAACGCCAGCAACAGGGCCATGCCATTGATGGACATGGATCCATACAGCGAGTTTGGAGAGGCGACACTGCCTTGTACTTGCGGATACCGCCGCTTAAGCCATCGGTCTGCGGGCCTCCAACCTGCAGGGCCGGTGCTCCAGCAAGTCAGCGTATCCACGCCCACACCTGCCGGAGCCAATGCGTGCCGTCGGAACCAACGGATCGCTTCCTCTGCCGAGGCCACAAGCGACGTCACAAGTGTTGCCGCGCGTCCATCGTTCACCTCCAAGGCGGCAACGCCGTGCTTGCGATCGCCCCCAGGGTCGTAACCAAGAAACATCATCAACAGACTCCCAATGACGCCGAACGCGAATTGGACAGACCTGTGTATCTGGGGAACCCCTGCAGCGGCCGCAGTCTAGCACGACAGCTCTGGCGAGCTCGCCGAGGCCTTCGCTCGTGGTCTCGCGCGGTTATCGAGATACAGCGCTCGTCGGCGGCGGTGATGCGCGGACCTGCATGTCGCGGATGTTCGCGGCGCGCTCCATCCCCTGCTCGGCAACAGCGTGGCCCCAACGTCGCCCAGGCTACTCGGACGACTCGGCGCGCCTGGAACTCGATCGCCTCAACTTTTCGCTTGACGGACTTCTGAACAGGCCGTCGCCGCAGGCTGCCGACGACTCGCCAATACCCGGCCAGCGGGCAGCGCTTGAGCACCGTGCCGTCTCGGAGGTCGATGCCAGCGAAAACGATTCCCCGGCCAGTTGCGACGCCTCGTCGAGGCGCACAGGTGGCTGAATGTTCGGGGTGTAGAGTCGATCCACAGATTCACGCGGAGGGACTCGCCATGCAGACCGCACCGGATCGACCGCACTTCATCCCCACTCACGAGAACGTCGCCGCCCTCGATCGGCTCGGCGACGAGATCGCCGAGCTCGCCGCGCACCTCGATGCGGCCACCGCGCGCCTCCTGGAGCTGATCCGCGAGTTCGACGCGCGCGGCGGCTGGAACACCGGCTTCAAGTCCTGCGCCGAGTGGCTCTCCTGGCGCATCGGCCTCGAGCCCGGCGCCGCTCGCGAGCACGTCCGCGTGGCCCGCGCCCTCGGCTCCCTTCCTCTCCTGTCTCAGGCCCTCGCCCGCGGCGAGCTCTCCTACTCCAAGGTCCGCGCCCTCACCCGTGTCGCCACTGCCGGAGACCGAGGAACGCCTCTACCGGGTCGGCCGCGCCGGGACCGCCGAGCACGTCGAGCGCATCGTGCGCGGCTGGCGGCGCATCGACCAGCACGTCGAGGCCCAGGAAGCACGGCACCGGCACCGCAGCCGGTCCCTCTATCTCTTCCCCGGGGACGACGGCATGCTCATCCTCAAGGGCCGGCTGGAGCCCGAGGTCGGCGCCCTTCTCATCCAGGCGCTGGACGCCGCGCGGGAGACCCTCTACCAGCGGCGGCGGGCTGCGACACCTGCCGTGGGTTTCATGAACGAGACCGTGGAGGCCCCGTCCATGGACCAGCAGCAGGCCGACGCGCTCGGCCTCCTCGCCGAGGTCGCCCTTCACCAGGGCCTCGATCCCGGCGCGCCGGCGGAGCGCTACCAGGTCGTGGTCCACGTCGATGCGCCGGTGCTGGCCGACGCCAGCCAGCCGGGGCAGTCCGTCCTGGAAGAAGGCGGCCAGCACGTTCCCGCGGGAACGTCACAGCGCCTCGCCTGCGACGCCACTCGCGTGGTCATGCGGCACGACGCCGACGGGCGCGTCACCGAGGTCGGGGCCCGGACACGGACGATCCCGCCCGCCCTCCGACGCGCCCTCCAGCAGCGGGACCATGGCTGCCGCTTCCCGGGCTGCCGCGGGCGCCACACGCAGGGCCATCACATCCGGCACTGGGCGCAGGGCGGGCCCACCACGCTCTCGAATCTTGCGCTGTTATGCCGACGCCACCACCGCGCAGTCCACGAGGAGGGCTATCGATGGAACGCGGCGAGGACGGCGCGCTTCGGTTCCGCGTCCTGACGGCCGCGCCCTCCCGGATCTGCCGCCGCCTGTGCCGGTGCCTGCGGATCCGGTCGGCGCGCTACGCGAGCGGAGCGAGGCGCGAAGGCCTGCGACTCGACGCGCGGACGACGTGTCCCGAATGGGACGGGGAGCGGCTCGACCTGGGCTATGCGCTCGACGTGCTGCATCCGCGCGCGAATGGGAGCTCACCTCCAGCTGCCGAGCGCGGGCCGAGGCTGACCGCGCCAGGAGGTCCCCGCGCGTCAGCGGCCCAGCAGGCCCGCCTGCCGGAGCACGGCGGCGTGATCCCAGTAGATCCGCTCGCACGCGAGCTTGTCGCCGCGGAACTGGACGACCACCACGACGTCCATGGCGATCGGCTTGCCCGTCGGCGGCACGCCGGGCAGGAGCCACGGCATCGGCCTGTCGTGGGTGAACGTGAGACGCAGCTCGTCCACGATCTGGCCCTGGCCGACGACACGGTTCACCGGCGTCATCTGCAGATCGTCGGGCCACGATGGGATGAAATCGTCCCGGTAGAAGGCCCGCAGGGCGTCCTTCCCGCGGCCCCCGGTGTTCACCGGCATGTGGTTGACGTAGGCGTCGTCGACCATCGTGGCCAGCGTCGCCTCAACGTCCTTGATCTCGAACTCGCCGCGGAGATGCTCCGCCCAGAGCTGCTCGAGCGTCGCCGGAGAAGGCTTCCGATGTCCCTCATCCTTTCCGATGCGCTCCACTCAGCCCGCGACGGGGCGCTCGCGGGCGGCCGAGGGCTGCGCGCGGAGATCGGCCACCAGGAGGCCGACGGCGACCAGCAGCACCACCGCCGCGCTCGCCGCCAGCGAGCGCTCCACGCCGATCCACGCGCCGAGGACGCCCACGGTGAAGCCACTGCCCGCGCGGAGGCCGAGCATGGCGGTGTTGAAGAGGCCCACGACGCGGCCGCGGCTGCCCGCGGGCGCCAGCACCTGGACGAGGGCCTGGGCCATGGAAGAGAAGGCAATGTTGAGGACGCCGGCGGCGACCAGGAGGACCACCGCGGCGGCGTAGCCGTGGACCACCGGGAAGAGCGTCATGACCGCGGCCCAGAGGCCGGCGGCGACGATGGCGGCGCGGGCGCCGCCGCGGAAGGCGGGGACGCTCTCCATGAGGGTGGCGCCGATCACCGCGCCCACGGCGTTGGCGGCGAAGAGGACGCTGTACCACATGTCGGCGTCGTCGGAGCCATGGTGGTGGGCGAACTCCGGCATCTGCGCCTGGAAGGCCGTGCCGACGAAGAACGACGTGGCGCCGGCGAGGATGATCATGCGGATGATCGCCGGCTCGCCGCGCACCTCGGCCAGGACCTGGCGCGTCTGGGCCAGGCTGAAGCGGGGCGTCTGGCGGGGCACGCCGCCGTCGCGCCGGTGGCCGGTGTACGGGAACCGGAGCAGGAAGACCGACAGCGGCACGTAGAGCAGCACGTTCACGAGGATGGCGGCGCCCGGGCCCAGCGCGAGCATGAGGCCGCCGCCGACGGCGGGGCCGAGCAGCATGGCCAGGTAGCGGCTGATCGCGTTGAGGCGGATCGCGCTCGGCAGGTGATCGGGGCCGACAACGTCGTGCACGATGAGCTGGATCGACGGCGTCGCGATCACGCCGGCCACGCCGTGGAGCATGAGGAGCGCGCTGGCGTGCCAGCCGCGCAGCGCGCCGGTCAGGAAGAGCGCGCCCCACCCGAGCGAGATGAGCATGAACAGCGCCTGCGAGATCTGGATGAGCTTGCGGCAGTCGTGGCGGTCGGCGAGGGCGCCCGCGTACACCGAGAACAGCAGGTACGGCACCCAGTGGCTGATGACCGCGAAGCCGGCGAGCACGGGCGAGTGGAACGACTCGAAGATGACCCAGTAGCTGACGACGTGCTCGATGCTTTCGGCCGTCATCCCGATGAGGGCCACGGTGAAGTAGCGGCGGTAGTCTCGATGGTGAAGGGCCCCGAACCGGAGCGAGGGCGACATGGCGGCGCCAGCATACGCCAAACCCAACGGTGTTGACATCGCCGCCCGCGCCGCTTACAAGGGCCCCCAACAAGGAGGAGGTGCCCCATGGACGAGCACAGGCTGCGGGAGCTGACGCGCGAGGTCGAGGCCGGGCGGCTGAGCCGCCGTCGCTTCGTGCAAACGATGGTGGGCCTGGGACTGACGGCGCCGATGGCGGCCCAGATGCTCGGCGGGACCGGCGCGGCCCACGCCCAGGCGAAGGGGCCCGTGTTCACGCCCACCCGGCGCGGCGGCGGCGGCGCGCTGCGCACGCTCTGGTGGCAGGCGCCCACCCTTCTGAACCCCCACTTCGCCACGGGCACGAAGGACGTCGACGCCTCCCGCATCTTCTACGAGCCGCTGGTCGCCTACGACCCCGACGGCAACCTCGTCCCCGTGCTCGCCGCGGAGATCCCGTCGGTGGCCAACGGCTTGCTCGCGAAGGACGGCACCTCCGTGACCTGGCGCCTCAAGAAGGGCGTGACCTGGCACGACGGCAAGCCGTTCACCGCCGACGACGTCGTCTTCACGTGGGAGTTCGTGATCGATCCCGCCACCGCGGCGGTGACGCTCGGCTCGTACCGCGAGATCGCGAAGATCGACAAGGTCGACAGCCACACGATCAAGATCGGCTTCGCCCGGCCGCAGCCGTTCTGGGCCGACGCCTTCTGCGGCAACCGCGGCATGATCATCCCCAAGCACGTGTTCGAGCCGTTCAAGGGCGCCAAGTCGCGCGAGGCGCCGGCGAACCTGAAGCCGGTGGGCACCGGCGCCTATCGCATCGTCGACTTCCGTCCCGGTGACGTTGTCCGCGCCGAGCTGAATCCGAACTACCACGTGGCCCGCTGGCCGTTCTTCGACACGCTCGAGATGAAGGGCGGGGGCGACGCCGCCTCGGCCGCTCGGGCCGTGCTCCAGACCGGCGAGGTCGACTACTCGTGGAACCTGCAGGTCGAGGACGACATCCTGCTGCGGCTCGAGCAGGGCGGCAAGGGACGCGTGAACATCTGGTCCACGGGCGGCATCGAGCACACGATGTGCAACTTCGCCGACCCGTGGACGGAGGTCGACGGCGAGCGCTCCAATCCGCGCACGTCGCACCCGTTCCTGACCGACCCCGCGGTGCGCCAGGCGCTCGCCCTCCTCGTCGACCGCTCGGCGGTCCACGAGCAGATCTACGGCCGCCAGGGCCAGACCAGCGCCAACTATCCTCAACGCCCCGTCCCGGGTGCGCTCGTCGAGCACGCGCTGGGAGTTCAACGTCGACAAGGCCAACCAGGTCCTGGACGCGGCGGGCTGGAAGCGCGGGGCCGACGGGCTGCGCGCCAAGGACGGCAAGCGCCTCAAGATGGTGTACCAGACCGCGACCAACGCGCCCCGGCAGAAGACGCAGCAGATCGTCAAGCAGGCCGCGGCCAAGGCGGGCATCGAGATCGAGATCAAGACGGTGGTGGCCTCGGTGTTCTTCGGCTCCGACCCCGCCAACCCCGACAACTACCCGCACTTCTACTCCGACCTGCAGATGTTCACCGAGGGACCGACCGCAGCCCGACGCGCAGTACTTCATGAACCGGTACGTGTCGTGGGAGCACGCCAGCAAGGCCAACAAGTGGCAGGGCAGGAACGTGACCCGCTGGAAGAACGACGAGTACGACCGGATCTACAAGGCGGCCGACGAGGAGATGGACCCGGTGAAGCGCGCGGCCATGTTCGTCCGCATGAACGACCTCGTCATCAGCAACGCCGTCACCGTCCCCGTGCTGTGGCGCAACGGCGTGTCCGCGTCCACCCACAAGCTGCAGGGCATGGACCTCTCCGGCTGGGACTCGACGTTCTGGCGCCTGCCCTACTGGTACCGCGCCTCGTAGCGGCGCGTCAGCTCATCATCGCGTAGGCGCGCTCGATGTTCGCGGCGAGGCCGGCCCGCCAGGGCCGGTACTCGCCGTAGGTCGAGAAGGGCTTCTCGTACCTGGGGGCGAGCCGCGCCGTGACGCGCGGCTTGACCTCGTCCACCGTCGCGCCCGCGTGCACCTCGGCGCGCACGGCTTCCACCATGTCGGCCACGTAGCCCCGGAAGGTCTCCAGCCAGTCGCGCCCCGCGACCTCGCCGTGGCCCATGATCATGTGGGTGAAGTCGAGCGCGGCGAGCCGGTCGAGCGTGCCCACCCAGTCCTCGGGATAGCCATCGCCCATGAAGGGCGTCCAGCCGATGACGGCGTCGCCCGTGATCACCACCTTCTCCTTCGGCAGGTACACGAAGACGTCGCCCTCGGTGTGGGCGCGGCCCAGGTGCAGCAGGTGGATCTCGCGGTCGCGGCGGTAGAGCTTCATCGTCTGCTCGAACGCCATGCCGGGCAGCGCCGGGCGGAGGGCCGAGACCTCGGCGAGGTACGCCTCCGCGAGCTTGAGGCTCTCGGTCAGGCGCGCGCGCTCCGCGGGCTCGCGGGCGGCGTCCCGCGCGGCGCGCAGGCCGGCGATCTCCGCGGGCACCTGGCGCACGTGGTCCTGGATGCGCTTGAGCCCTTTGCTGACCATGGCCTCGCGCGTGATCTGGTTGGTGACGATCTCCGCGTGCGGATACGCGGCGGGATACACCTCGTTGCCGTGCCAGTGGTCCCAGTGGAAGTGCGTGTTCACCACGTAGCGCACGGGCTTGGGCGTCATCTCGCGCAGCCGCTCCACGATCACCCGCGCCGCCGACGGCTTCGAGTGCGTGTCCACGACGATCACGCCGTCGTCGTTCTCGATGATCGCGGTGTTGCAGTTGACCTTGTAGGCGGGCGCGGCCACCGCGACGTGGATGCCGTCGGCGACCTTCTTGATGTCGAAGCGGGCGTCGCCGCCTCCCGGTCCCTCGTGCGCGCAGCAGTCCATGGGCGTCTCCTTACTCCTTGGTGCGATCGTTCTTTCACGCCCGCCGCCGTCGTGTCAAGAACGCACGTGTCGCTTGACGCAGGCGCGAGGCGGACCGTACCCTGACGCGGGTCCCGCGGCACGCGGTCTCCCCGCTCGACGCTTGACGATTGGCCCCACTCGCGCTGCGCCTCCGCAGGAGGATCGTCCAACATGACGGGCCCGCTGAGCCTCGCCCAGCACGTGACGATCCTCTATGCGACGTTCCTCGGGCGCGCCCCCGACGTGCCGGGCCGCGACGGCTGGGTGGACTTCCTGGACGCGCAGTTCCAGCCGATCTACAACGGCTTCATCGACAGCGCGGAGTTCCAGGGCCGGCTCTCCCTGTGCCGGTGAGGGGGGTCACGGCAGCGGTGAGGGCGGTTCAAATGCTTGACGGAACTCGGCCGACGGGCCAGTATTGCTGCGCTCCCGCCGAGCCCCGCCCAGGGGGACGCCGGGCCCGAATATCCACGGAGGAGGTTGTGAGCATGTCGCACAAGGGACTGTGGCTCTGCGTGCTGGCGGCGTCCGTCGCGATGGCCTCCGTGGCCCACGGCCAGGGGATCACCGACATGAAGAAGGGCGAGGGCGGCAGCGCCGTCCAGGGGTCGGCCGGCCCCGGCGGCGCGCAGGGCGCCAACGACCTCGAGCAGTGTCCGAAGCCCTACGGGGCCATGGCGGTGGTCGAGCCCCAGGATCACGTCATCCGCGGCCTCGCCCGCTACCAGCTCGCCTCTCCCGTGGGATTGATCCGGCTCATGATCCAGCAGTCCAACTGCTTCCTCGTGGTGGAGCGCGGCGTCGGCATGCGCAACATGATGCAGGAGCGCGCGCTCGGGAACGCCGGTGAGCTGCGTGCAGAGTCGAACATGGGCAAGGGGCAGATGGCGACCGCGGACTACGTCCTCACCCCCGGCGTGGTGTTCTCCGAGGGGAACGCGGGCGGCGTGGGCGGCGGGCTCGGCGGCGTCGGCGGCCTCTTCGGACGGGGCGGCCGCTTCGTGGGCGCCGTCGGCGGCGGCATCGCGGGCGGGCTCAAGTTCAAGGAGGCGCAGACCACCATGCTGGTGGCCGACGCGCGCTCGGGCATCCAGGTGGCGGCCGCGGAGGGCAGCGCGAGCAAGGCGGACTTCAACGTGGGCGGGTTCCTCGCCGGTTTCGGTGGCGGCGGAGGCGGCGCGCTGGGGCTCGGCGGCTACTCGAACACCAACGAGGGCAAGGTCATCGCGGCGAGCTTCCTCGACAACTACAACGGCGTCGTCCGCTCCGTGCGCGGCAACCCGAGCCTCCAGCGCAACGTGGGCACCCTGGCCCAGGAAGCGGGCACGGTGGCCAAGGCCGGCGACGTGTTCAAGGAAGGCGACGTGCTGCGCCCGAAGATCGCCAACGTGCGCCTGCACGCGCGGCCCTCAGAGGAGGGCAACCCGGTGGCCATGCTGAACCGCGGCGAAGAGCTCATCTTCATGGGCAAGGAGCAGGACGGCTTCGTCCAGGTCGAGTCGAGCCGCGGCGGAGGCTGGGTCAGGAAGGCCCTCATCTCGCGGTGATCGCGGGGCGCCTCGCCCCGTGACCACGCTCATCACCGGCGGCACCGGTCTCATCGGGAGCGCGCTCGCCGAGCGGCTGCTCGCGCGCGGGGAGCGCGTCGTGCTCTTCGACGCCAAGCCCGCCGACTCCCGCGTGGCCGCCCTCCGCGCCCACGCCGACCGCGTCGCCGTCGTGCGGGGCGACGTGCAGGCCCTGGGCGAGCTGCTCGACGCCGATCCGTCGTCATCACGTGAGCGCCGTCGTCCACCTGGCCTTCGTCCTCGGCGCCGACGGCAACCGCGCCCCCGAGCGCGCCACGCGCGTCAACATCCTGGGCACGGTGAACGCGCTCGAGGCCGCGCGGCTGTCCGGCGTGGAGCGCGTCCTCCTGGCCAGCTCCATCGCGGCCTACGGCTCGGACGATCAGTACGCGCCCGACCTCCTCCCCCTCCGCGAGGACGTGCCGCTGTACGTGTGCCGCTCCCAGCCGATCTATGGCGGCGGGAAGGTCCACACCGAGCATCTGGCCCAGGCCTACGCCGAGTACCACGGCCTCGTGGTGGGCGGGCTCCGGCCGAGCATCGTCTACGGCTGGGGCCGCGAGAGCGGGGCGAGCGCCTTCCTGGGCGAGGTCATCGACCGCCCCGCGGTGGGCGAGCCCGCGTCGGTGCCCTTCGGCGACGCCAGCGTCAGCCTGGTGTACGTGGACGACGTGGCCGAGCAGTACGCCGCGCTCCTCACGGTGGACCGCGGCGTGCTGGCGCGGCGGCGCTTCTACAACACGGGCGGCGACACGTGCACGGTGCGGGAGCTGGCCGACACGGTGCGCCGCGTGGTGCCGGGCGCGCGCATCGACGTGAGGAGCAAGGGCGAGCGCGACTTCGGCGGCCTCGCCTCCCGCGTGTCGGACCGGTCCTTCGAGGAGGCGGTGGGCTACAAGCGCCGCTTCACGCCGCTCGAGGCCGGGGTGCGCGCCCAGGTCGCGGTGGCCCGCGCCCACGCCGGCCTTCCCCCGCTCTGAACCGGAGGCGAGCCATCGAGGACGCGGGGCAGCACGAGGTGCTGAACTGGCACTGCCTGGCCGGCGCGATGGAGGCGCTCGGGCGCGTGCCCGACGAGTGCGAGTACGCGGACCTGGGCGTTCGTGGCCGGCAAGTGCATCGCGGTCTGGCGCCCCTGACCCGGAGCCACCGGGCGCCGACGGAGTAGCCTGCCCGCGGTCGAAGATCTTCGAATGCCGAGAGGTCTCCTCTCCCGAGTGCGCGCCGTGCTCCGGTGGGAAGGAGTGCGAGGACTCCTCCACCGCGCCGTCAGCCGGACGCTCCACCCGGTCGTGCGCGTGCGGCGGCTCCTCTTCATGGAAACGGACCTCACGCGCCCCGGCACGCAGCTCGCCGCCCGCGTGCCGCTCGAGATGCGCGTGGTGACCCGCGCGGACCTGGAAGCGCTCGCCCCGGGCCTGACTGCGCTCGGCATCGACCTCCCGCAGGCCCGGGAGCAGCTCGGTCGGGGCGACGTGCTGACGGTCGGGCTCTCGGGCCCCGTGCTGGTGCACGCCGGCTGGATCTCCTTCTCGCCTCCATGGATCGACGAGATCGGGGCGCGCCTCGATCTCGGCCCCGGCGAGGCGTGCGGCTACGGAGCCGTGACACACCCGAACTGGAGGGGGCGCGGGATCCAGCCCGTGGGCGCGCTGTTCCGCGACGAGGTCATGCGCGCCCGGGGCCGCACGCGGCAGATCTCGTGGGCGTGGGCGGACAATTCCGCCAACCGGCGCCAGACGGAGCGTGGCCGCCGGCGCACCAAGACCGTGTGGTCGGTGTGGGTGCGCGGCATGCGGCGGCCGCTCGTGCTCGGCGCCACCGCCGCGGGCTCGCCCTCCCTCGTCCGGCCGGCCTGAGGCCATCGCGCTTCGGCGCCCGGCCGGCGACCGCTCGGGTCTTCCGCGCCGCGGCGGTCGGCACCTACAATGCCCGCGCGCCGATGAGCATCATCCCCCACCGGATCGACGCCTCCCAGATCGCGCGCGCCCGCCTCGTCGGGATGGCGCTCCTGTCGTTCATGATCCTCGTGCACAACCGCGTCATCCTGAACGAGTTCTCGCTGCCCGGCTTCGCGGCGCTCGCCGGCGCCCTCGTCGGCTACGCGCTCGCCGCCCAGCTCGTCCTGACGGCGGTCGCGGCGCATCCGCGGTTCGCCGCCGTCAACAACGCGCTCTTCGCCGTCGACATCGCCATGTGGACGCTGGTCATCCACGGGACGGGAGGCGATCGCAGCTGGCTGTTCTTCCTGATGATCTTGCGCGCGATCGACCAGTCTCCGTTCGGCATCCGGCGCGTGCTCGTGTACGCGCACCTGTCCGTCGCCGCCTACGCGCTGCTCGTCCTCTACATGATCGCCGTCGAGGGGCGCCCGCTCGCGGTCGCCGGCGAGCTCGGCAAGATCACCCTGATCTGGATCACCAACCTCTACGTGTGCGCGGTGGCCGCCACGGTCGAGCGCGTACGCGCTCGCCGCCGCGAGGCCGAGCGGGCGCTGCGCGAGAGCGAGGCGAAGCAACCGCGCCCAGGCGCAGGAGCTCCAGACGATCGCGCTGGAAAACGCCCGGCTGTATCGCGCCGAGGCGGAGGCCCGCCAGGCGGCCGAGGACGCCACCAGCGCGAAGAGCCAGTTCCTCGCGAACATGAGTCACGAGCTCCGCACGCCGCTCAACGCCATCATCGGCGTGACCGAGATCCTCCTGGAGGACGCCCGCGCCGCCAATCGCCCCGAGCAGGTGGAGACCCAGGAGCGGGTCCTGCGGGCCGGCCGTCACCTGCTCCGGCTCATCAACGACATCCTCGACCTCTCGAAGATCGAGGCGGGGAAGATGGAGCTGACCCTCGAGTCGTTCCCCGTCGCCTTCCTCCTCGAGGAGGTGGCGGCGACGGTCGGCGCACTGGCGCGCGCCAACCGGAACGTCCTCGCCGTGACGTGCGATCCCGCCGTCGGCGCGATCCATGCCGACCCGATGCGCGTGCGGCAGGCGCTGCTGAACCTCGCGAGCAACGCCGTCAAGTTCACGGAGGACGGCCGCGTCACCATCGCCGCGGCCCGCGTCAGCGCCGACGGCGGCGACACGGTCCTGCTCCGCGTGTCGGACACCGGGATCGGCATGACTCCGGAGCAGGTCGCGGGGCTGTTCGAGGACTTCCGCCAGGCCGACACCGCGACGACGCGGAAGTACGGCGGCACCGGCCTCGGGCTCGCGATCAGCCGCCGCTTCTGTCGCATGATGGGCGGCGACATCTCGGTCGAGAGCTCGCCCGGCCGCGGCTCGACGTTCACCATCTCGCTGCCCGCCACCGTCGTCGCGGCGCCGGCGCGCTCGGTCCTCCTCCGCGAGGCCGATCCCGCCGGGTGACGCCAGGCTCGGCCGCCACGAGCCGAGACGCGTCACGGGCGCTCGCCCGCGGCTTCCTTTCCCGACGCGGCGATTCACCCTACAATGCCCGGCATGACGCTCCACGCCAGCGCGCGCCGTCCGTCCTAGCATGCCCGGCACCATCGCCATCGACGTCGGCGGCACCTTCACCGACATCACCTTCGCGGACGCGGGGAGCGGCGCGACCTGGGTGGCCAAGACGCCGTCCACCCCCGGCGCGCTCGAGACGGGCTTCGTCACCGCCATCCGGAAGGTGCTGGCCCTGGCCGGGCGGGACACCGCGGACGTCCTGCGCGTGTTCCACGGCACCACCACGGCCACCAACGCGATCCTCGAGGGCAAGACACCGCCCACCGCGCTGATCACCACCGCGGGCTTCAAGTACGTGCTGGAGATCGGCCGGCACGACATCCCGCGCCACGGCAACCTCTACGGCTGGATCAAGCCCACGCGGCCGATCACGCCGGACCGCGTGTTCGAGGTGCCCGAGCGGCTCGACGTGAACGGCGCCGTGCTCACGCCGCTCGACGAGGGGCAGGCTCGCGTGGTCGCGCGGCAGCTCGCGCAGCTCGGCGTCCCCGCGGTGGCGGTGGTGTTCCTCCACGCCTACGCGAACGCCGCGCACGAGCAGCGGATGCAGGCCATCCTCGCCGAGGAGTGCCCGGACACCCTCGTGTCGCTCTCCTCCGAGGTGCTGCCCCAGTTCCGCGAGTTCGAGCGGACCATGGCCACCGCGCTGAACGCCGCGGTGATGCCGCCGGTGAGCCGCTACGTGAGCCTGCTGCGCCAGGCCCTGGACGTGGAAGGCGTGCGCGCGCCGCTCCTCATCATGAAGTCGGACGGCGGCGTGACGAGCGCGGCCACGTGCGTGCGCCAGCCCGTGCAGACCGTGCTCTCGGGGCCGGCGGCGGGCGTGGTCGGCGCGGTCGGCGTGGGGCGCGCGGCGGGGTTCGGCGACATCATCTCGATCGACGTGGGCGGCACCAGCGCGGACATCTGCCTGGTCAAGAACGGCCGGCCCGAGGTCACCAAGGACGGCATGGTCGGGCCGTTCCCGCTCAAGCTGCCCATCGTGGACATCCACACGATCGGCGCGGGTGGCGGCAGCATCGCGGCGGTGAGCGGCGCCGGCCGCCTCAGCGTGGGCCCGCGGAGCGCGGGCGCGGAGCCCGGCCCCGTATGCTACGGCCGCGGCGGCGGCCAGCCCACCGTGACCGATGCGCACCTGGTGCTCGGCCGCATCCCGCCCGCGCTGCTGGGCGGCGAGATCCCGCTCGACGTGGCGGCGGCGCGCGCGGCCATCGCCGCGAAGATCGGCGGGCCGCTGCGCCTTCCCGTCGAGGAGGCGGCGGCGGGCATCGTGGAGATCATCGACAACTCCATGGCCCGCGCCATCCGCACCGTCTCGGTGGGCCGCGGTCACGACCCGCGGCGCTTCGCGCTGGTCGCCTTCGGCGGGGCGGGGCCGCTGCACGCCTGCCGGCTCGCCGAGCTGCTCGACATCCCCACCGTGGTGGTGCCGCCGCGTCCGGGCGTGCTCTCGACGTGGGGGCTCCTCGACACCGACATCCGCTCGACGTTCGTGCGCACGGTGGGCACGGCGGAGCGGCGGCCGGCCCCCGACGCGCCCACGGTGGGCGCGCTGGACGCGGGCTGGCGCGAGCTCGAGGCCCAGGCGCGCGCGTGGCTCGATGGCGAGCAGGTCCCGCGCGAGCGCCAGAGCTTCGAGCGCGCCGCGGACCTCCGCTACGAGCACCAGAGCTTCGAGCTGACGTGCCTGCTCGGCGCGGGCCCGCTCTCGGCGGCCGGGCTGGCCGAGCTGTCCGCGACGTTCCACGCCGAGCACCGCCGCCTCTACACCTACGACCTGCCGGGCGCGCCCATCGAGCTGGTCAACCTGCGTGTCACCGCGATCGGGGCCCTGCCCCGGCGCGCCGCGCCCGCGCCGCCGGGCGCGGCGGGAACGCCGGCCGACGCCCGCATCGGCGAGCGCCCGGTCTACTTCCGCGGGTCGGGCTTCGTGACCACGCCCGTGTACGCGCGCGAGCGCCTCGTCGTCGGCATGAGATTCCCCGGCCCGGCCATCGTCGACCAGGACGATGCGACGCCGCTGATCGCCCCCGGCTTCCGCGCCCACGTCGATCCGGCCCACAACATCATCCTGGAGCGAACGTGACATGAGCCCCCTCACCCAGCCCTCTCCCCCAAGGGGAGAGGGGGCCGCCGTCGATCCGATCACGCTCGAGATCATCCGCGGCAGCCTCTCCTCGGCCATCCGCGACATGGAGCTGCTGATGGAGCGATGCGCCATGTCGCCGTTCATCAAGGAGAAGAAGGACTTCTTCGTCGGGATCTTCGACACGCGGGGGCGGATCGTCTCCTGCCACATCTCCTCGAGCGGCCCCGGGATGCTCGACGCCATCCTGCGCGCCTACCCGCTCGACACCATGCGGCCGGGCGACGCGTACTGGTTCAACGACCCGTACATCTCCGACGGCGCCGTGCAGCACCACCAGGACATGGTGTTCGTGGTGCCGGTCTTCCACGGCGGGCGTATCGTGGCCTTCACCGCCACCTTCGGGCACTACCAGGACATCGGCGGGCTGCGCGCGGGCAGCATCTCCCCGCACGCCACCGAGATCTACCACGAGGGCGTGCTCGTGCCGCCCGTGCGCATCGTGCGCGAGGGTCAGCTCAACGAGGAGGCGTACCGCATCTTCCTGCGCAACTCGCGCCTGCCCGACCTCGTCGAGGGTGACACCCGCGCCATGATGGCGTCGTGCCGGCTCGCCGAGGCGCGCCTCGCCGAGCTGTTCGAGCGCTACGGCGCCGACACCGTCCTGGCCGCGTTCGACGAGTGCATCGAGCAGACGGGGCGGCGGGCGCGCGAGCTGACGCTGGCCCTGGTGCCGCCCGGCGAGTGGAGCTTCCACGACTTCCTCGACTCGGACGGCGGCCCCGAGGCGCGGCCCTACCGCGTGGAGCTGTCGCTGGCGCGCCGCGGGGATCACGTGGTCCTCGACGGCTCGCGCTCCGACGACCAGGCGCGCGGGCCCATCAACTACATGACCAACCCCGGGCTGCTCCGCATCGCGCTCGGCCGGTATCTGCAGTCGATCGACCCCGACCTCGACGTGAACGAGGGGCTGCTCCAGAACCTCGACGAGTGGATCACGCGGGAGGGCAGCATCCTCAAGCCGCGCTTCCCCGCACCCCTCGGCATGCGGGCCAACACGCGCTTCCGCGTGCTCTCGTGCATCTTCGGCGCGCTCGCCCAGGCCAACGGCGGCCGCGTGCCTGCGGGCTCGCCGGTGTACGTGCTGTACTACTTCCGCGCGTGGGACGAGGCGCGCCGGCGTCCCATCCTCTGCATCGAGGGGCTCGGGGTGGGCCTCGGGGCCCGGCCCTTCGCCGACGGCACCAACGTCATCTACTACATCGCCCAGGAGAACTACCCGGTGGAGTACGTCGAGCGCGACTTCCCGCTGCGCGTGGAGCGCTACACGGTGCGGCCGGACTCCGGCGGCCCCGGGCAGCACCGCGGCGGCGCCGGCGTCGTCCGCGACGTGCGCGTCCTCTGCGACCGGGCGGAGCTGGCCACGCGCATGGAGAACGTGGTCGTGGCGCCCTACGGCGTGGCGGGCGGCCGCGCGGGCCGCACCGGCCGCGTGATCCTGAACCCCGGCACGCCGGGCGAGCGCGAGCTGCCCGCGCAGGGCGACGGCATCGTCCTCCAGCGCGGCGATCTCCTGCGTCTGGAACGTGCGGCGGCGGCGGCTGGGGCGACCCGCTCGAGCGCGACCCCGAGCGCGTCCGCCAGGACGTGGCCCGCGGCTTCGTGACCCCGCGCGCCGCGCTCGAGGACTACGGCGTGGCACTGGATCCCGCCACGCTCGACATCGACAAGACCGCCACCGACGAGGAGCGGGGCCGGCGCGCGCGCGACCTCTCCCTCATCGACCGTGGCCCCGGCTTCGAGCAGGCGGAGGCGCGCTGGCGGACGTTCCGCGCGTAGCCCCGTCAAGACAGGAGGCAGCCCCATGCAAGAGCTCGTGAAGCGGATGAACGCGGTGTGCGATCCCCTGCCGTTCCAGACGAGCTGGTACCTCAAGGACCTGGCGACGGGGGCGACGGCGAATCGCCTGGGCGACATGCCCGTGCCCTCGGCGAGCACGCGCAAGATCTCGATCATGATGGCCGCGCTCAAGGCCGTCCACGACGGCAAGCTCGCGCTGGACCAGAAGGTCACGATCGACGCGCGCTACCAGGACAACGACTCCGGCACCTTCCAGCACCTGACGCCCGGGTTCTGGATCACGTTCCGCGACTGCCTGGTCATGATGATCATCGTGAGCGACAACACGTGCACCGGCACGGTCGTGGACATGGTCGGCCTCGGCGAGATCCAGCGCCTCTGCGAGTCGGTGGGAATGAGCCGGACCATCCATCGCTTCGGCATCCCGCCGCGCCTCGGGCCCGACCACGCGCTGGACCAGGTGACGACGACCACGCCGAACGACCAGGGGCTCCTGCTCGAGCTGATCCTGCGCGGGACGACCGACGCCGCGACAGCCGCGAAGATGGGCGTCACGCCGGAGCTCTGCCGCCTCGGCCTGGACATCCTGAGCTGGCAGAAGCTCAAGACGCGCCTGCCCTCGCAGCTGCCGCTGGGCACCAAGGTCGCGCACAAGACGGGCACGGGCTCGCGCGGGTTCATGGACGCGGGCATCGTGTTCAAGGACGAGCGCCCGCTCTTCATCCTCACCGCCTACACCGACCACGTGCCCGCCGCGCTCCCTGACGGCACGCCCGGCTTCACCGCCGCCTACCAGGCGATGGGCCGCATGGCGCGCCTCGCCTGGGACGCCCTCGGCACGTAATGACTCCTCGCAGAATGCGGTAAGGTCCGCCACGGGCCTCTACGCGAGTCCGCACCGCTCGGCATTGGTCTGATGCGCGAGGCTCAGGAGATGAACACCGTCGGCGGCGGCACCGTGCTGTGGGAGCTCGACACGCGCGGTGTCGCCACCGTGAGCTTCAACCGGCCCGAGGTGGGCAACGCCTACAACGCCGACGTGATCCGCGGCGTGCACGAGGCCCTCGACGGCATCGGCGCCGCCGCGGGGCTCCGCGTGGTGGTCCTCCGCGGCAACGGCCGGCACTTCCAGGCCGGCGTCGACCTCCGGTGGAGCAGCGAGATCGCCCGGATGTCGCCGGCCGAGAACGAGGAGGTCTCCCGCACGACCGCGGAGACGGTGCGCCGGCTCGACACGCTCGCCGTGCCCACGGTGGCGCTCGTCCAGGGCGGCTGCTTCGGCGGCGGCACGGGCTTCGTGGCCGCGTGCGACGTGGTGATCGCCGCCGAGGACGCGATCTTCTCGATCAGCGAGACGCGCTGGGGCCTGATGGCGGGCATCATCCTGCCCCAGCTCGGCCAGGCCATGGGACTACGCCAGGTGCGCCGCTACGCCCTCACCGGCGAGCGCTTCGGCGCGCAGGAGGCACGGCGGGTGGGCCTGGTCCACGAGGTATGCGCCCTCGACGACCTCGCCGCCGCCGGCGCCCGCATGGTGGACGGCATCCTCATGAACGCGCCCGGCGCCACCGCCGCGACCAAGCTCCGCGCCCTCCGCCTGGCCGACGCCCACGTGGACGACGGCCTCTTCCGCGACCTCGTGCGCGAGCACGCGGCCACCCGCCAGCTCGACGAGGCCATCGAGGGCCGCGCCTCCTTCCGCGACAAGCGCGCCCCGCGCTGGTACCCCGGCCCGGCCTGACCGTCGCCCGGCTCGTCTTGACCGGGCAGACCTCGCACGGATAGAGTTGGTCAGAATAGTGACCAGTCGAGGCTTCCCGGGAGACGTTGAGATGAAGACCATGCCGCTCGCCGAGGTGAAGGCGAATCTCAGCCGGATCGTGGACCGCGTCGAGGAGACGGACGAGGAAGTCGTCATCACCCGCAACGGCCGGCCCGCCGCCGTGCTCGTGAGCCCGGACGAGTACGAGAGCTGGAAGGAGACGCAGGCGATCAGGTCGGACCCCGAGCTGATGGCCGAGATCCGCCGGGGATTGCGCTCCCTGAAACGCGGAGGAAAGATCTACTCGCTCGAGGATCTCATGTCGGGAAGCTGAGTCGCTCCACGTGGAGCGCCGCCGCCTTCGGGTACCCCGCGGGATCGAAGATTCATTCCGACAACTCCACCCGGACCTGAGACGCAAGGTACGCGCCGGTCTCGATCTCATCCTCACCGAGCCCGACGCGGGCAAGGCCCTGCGCGACGAGCTTACCGGCTTGCGCAGTCTTCGTGTCGGTCGCTTTCGAATCGTCTATCGAAGCTCCGGGCGACTGGTCGAGCTGGTGGCGATTGGCCCTCGGCGCACCATCTATGAGGAGACGCTGCGGGCGCTCAGGCGGAACGAATGACGGCTGACGCGGCCTCGGCGAGAACGCCCTCGATCCGCTCCCGGAGCTCGGCGGCGACGACGCGCGCGCCGTCCGGATGCTGGATGACCGACCCGTCCGGGAGCGGCACGAGCCTCACCGTCAGCTCCCGAGCCAGGCCGCCCCAGCCAAAGCTCGGATCGACGTAGCTCCGCGTGAAGGTGCGCTGTGCCATGAAGAGCACGATGGAGCCTGGATAGGCGCGAGCGCGGAAGGCCCGCGCCGCGGTGCGCTGCGCCTGCTGCACCGCCGCGACGCGCGGCTCGATTTCGCTGATCGCGCCTGTCCGCCTCGCCACACGCCGGCCGAGGCGCTCGGCCACGGATCGGGCCTTGGCCCGGCCGTAGGCGAGCCGCTCGGGCATGGCGAGGGGCCGCAGGTTCTCGTACTCGACGGTGAGCCGCCGTGCGCCTCGGGCGATCAACCCCGACGAGGCCCCTACCTCGGGGCCGAGCTCCGGCCGGCGCGGATCGAAGAGCGCCAGGAGCCCGACCCGCTCCCCCGCGGCCTCGAGGCGCCGGGCCATCTCGAACGCGACAAGAGCGCCGAGGCAGAACCCGCCGAGAAGATACGGGCCCGACGGCTGGCGCTCGCGGATCTCCTCGAGGTACTCGGCCGCCATCTCCTCGATGCGCGTGGCGGGAGCGCGGTCGTCGTCGAGGCCGCGCGGCTGGAGCGCGTAGAGCGGCTGCTCCGCGCCGAGCTGCCGCGCCAGCTCGTGGAAACACACCACGGTGCCTCCATGACCGGGGACGCAGAAGAGCGCGGGCCCGACGCCCTTCGGCTGGATGGCGACGAGCGAGCGGGGCACCGGCGCTTCCGCATCGCCGCCGAGCAGCGCGGCCTGCCGCTCCACGGTGGGCGCGTCGAACAGGCTCGCCAGCGGCACCCGGCGGCCGGAGCGCCGCTCGATCTCCGCGTGGAGCCGGAGTGCCATCAGGGAGCTGCCGCCCAGGTCGAGGAAGCCGTCGCGCACCCCGACCGCGTCGAGCCCCAAAATCTCGCGCCAGACCTCGGCCAGCATGGTCTCGAGCGGGGTCCGCGGCGCGATCAGCGGCTCGTCCAGCCGGGGCCGCGCGCGGTCGGGGTCCGGCAAGCGGAGGCGATCGACCTTGCCGCTCGGGGTGAGGGGCAGCCGGTCCATGATGACAAAGGCCGCGGGGACCGCGTACTCGGGAAGCGTCGCGTCGAGCACGCGGCGCAGGGCGGTGACGGTCGGGCCCGGCGGCTCGACGACCCCCACGTAGGCGACGAGGCGCTTGTCGCCGGGCTGGTCCTCGCGGGCCACCACCGCGGCCTCGCGGACCCCGGGCAGCGCGCGGAGCGCCGCCTCGATCTCCCCGATCTCGACTCGCTGCGCGCGGATCTTCACCTGGGTGTCCTTCCGCCCGAGGTGCACGAGCCGCCCGTCGGGCAGGAACCGCCCCATGTCCCCCGTGAGGTACGTGCGCTCGTCGCCGCCCGCGGGATCGGCGAGGAACCGCTCGCGGGTGAGGTCGGGCTGGCCCCAGTAGCCGGGAGAGAGGTAGCGGCTGCTGACGGCGATCTCGCCGACCTCGCCGGCTGGCGCCTCGCGCCGGTTCTCGTCGAGGATCAGGACCACCTTGTCACGGAGCACGTGGCCCACGGGGACGATGCCGTCGGTGACCGGGGTCGCGTGGTCGATCACGAACTGGGCGACGGTCCGCGTCTCCATGCTTCCCAGCTCGTTCACGAGCAGGCAATGGGGCGTAAAGCGCGAGCGGTAGAGGTCCACGTCGCTCCGGTAGAGCGTTTCGCCGCGCAGGATGATCAGCCGCATGTCGGGGAAGCGATCCTCCGGCGCCAGGGACGCGACGAAGTCCCGGAAGACGGAGGGCACGGACAGGTAGACGGTGACGCGCTCCTCACGCAGCCAGCGCCCCAGGTCCGCGAACCCCTCCTCCTTCACCGCCCACGGATACGAGGCGGCGCCGTTGAGCAGCGCGCGGTAGTTGTCGGTGCCCGCCGAGCCGACCGCCGCCACCCGGTCCTCGGGACCGATGTCGAAGGTCTTGGCCGCCGCGCGGCGATGGAGCGTGGACCGGTGGGACTGCATCACGCCCTTGGGCTTGCCGGTGGAGCCAGACGTGTAGGTGATCGCCGCGATCTCGTCGGGCGCGATCGGCACGCCGAGGTTCGCGTCGGATTGCGAGGGTGCGAGCGCGTCCAGGTCCACCACGGCCACGCGGTCGCCGGCGAGCGCGCGCGCCAGGGCGAGGTTCGCCCGGTTGGTCACGAGCGTGAGCGCCCGCGAGTCGTCCAGGATGTGGCGCGTGCGCTCCGGCGGATGCGCGGGGTTCAACGGCGCGTAGGCGCGCCCGGTCTTGGCCACGGCCAGGAGCGCCACGGTGAGCCCCGCGCCCCGTGGGATGAGCACCGCCACCGGGCCCCGTCCGGCGTCGCCGCCGGCCAGGATGGCGCGGGCGGCGCGATTCGCCGCGCGATTGAGCTCGGCCCAGGTGAACTGCTGGGCGCGCGTCTTGACGGCGATCCGGTCGGGTAAGGTCCGGGCGAAGTGCTCGATGCACTCGGGGATCGTGTCGCCGGGGTGGCTCAGCGGCGCGAGGCGGGAGGGGTTCGACATCACATCGCGCGCGTCGAGACTAGACGCGGAAGCGCCGCCCCATGAAGGCGGGGCTCGCGTGGGTGAGGAGGCCCCCCAGCGAGAACAGCGCGTAGTAGGCGCCGAAGATGGCGACCGCCGCCGGCACCTGCCACGGGCGCAGCCCCACGCTCCGCCAGTGCCGCGCCGTCCTGGACAGTCCCCGAGCGAGACGGCGCGCGGGACGTGCCTGGGACTCGACGAGGCCGCGCAGGGTGCGGCGGTCCTCCGACGTCTTCATGTACGTGTCCCGACCGTGGGCCAGGGCGCGCACCGCGAGGTGGCGAAAGCCCGACGGCGGCGGATGGTCCACGCGCGCTCGTGTGTTGATCCAGATGGGACGGCCCACGCTCTCCAGATGCTGGGCCAGGATGCTCGACGCGCCCCGCGTCCGCCGATCGAGAGACGGAAAACGCGCGGCGCGGAACGTGTCCCCCCGGAACGCGATGTTGTTGGCGTAGACCTTCTTGCACGGCTCGAGCCGGCCGACCTCGTCCCGAAGCTGATACGTCCAACCGAGCGCGAAGGCCGCGGCGAAGACACCCGTGGGCGCCACGTAGGGCTGGCCGAGCACGGCGTGGATGTCCGGCCGCGCGAGCGTGCCCAGCAGGTGGGCCAGCCAGCCGGGCTCGGGATGCACGTCGCTGTCGAGGAAGAGCAGGATGTCGCCCCCGGCGAGGTCGGCGCCGAAGTTCTTGAGCGCGTAGTACTCGAGGCCCTCGCCGACGTGGACCGAGAGGTCGAAGCAGTCGGGGACGCGGCGGCGGATCTCCTTCTCCTCGTCGGCGCTCACCGCGTGGCCGGAGACGACCAGGACCTCGGCTCGCTCCTCGAGCGTCTCGAGAAACCGCGCGGCGTCGGCGGGAAGATCCGCCGGATGGTCCCGCGCGACCATCGCCTCCCACTGTCGCCGCAGGATGTCCAGGAGCACCTCGGCCCGCGGGACCCCGTTGAGGACGGTGTTGGCCCATTCGACGATGATCGAGACTCGAAGCACCGGCCTCTGAGCGGTCAACGACCTGCCCTCCTCGCCGCGCGGGCGCCACCTCTTGCCGGCGGTCTCACCGACCGCCCAGCGGCCTCGCGGACTTGGCGTCGCCCGGGGGCCTCAGGATACCCTCTCCGGGCCTCGAGAGGGCGGGAAGTCGCGGGACACCCCCTCTGACGCGCGCCGTCACCACATGACCACGCCGCCGTCGATGTTGACGGACTGGCCGGTCATGAAGGCGGCGGCGGGGGAGCAGAGGAACGCAATGAGGCCCGCGACCTCCTCGTCCGAGGCGGCGCGGCCCATGGGGATCCGCTCGAGCTGCCGCTGCCAGCCCTCGGAGCGTCCGAGCACGTCCATGCGGGCGGTGTCGATGGTGCCGGGGCACACCGCGTTGACGGTGATGCCGTGGCGGGCGAACTCCATCGCGAGAGACTGGGTGAGCCCCTGGATGCCGAAGTTGGCCACGTTGTAGGCGGCGGTGTTCGGGCTGCCGCGCTTGCCCGCCACCGACGACAGGTTGATCACGCGGCCCCATTTCTGCTGCACCATGATCGGCAGCACGCGCTTGCACAGCAGGAACGCGCCGGTGAGCTTGACCTCGAGCACCCGGCGCCACACCCCCTCGTCGAGATCGGTGACGGGCACGCGGTCGTTGCCGCGCGGGTAGGCGGCGTTGTTCACGAGGACGTTGAGACGACCGAACGTCTCCTGGATCTGGGACACCAGGCGGTCCACCGACCCGGCCTCGCTGACGTCACCCGTCCACGTCATCGCGCGCCGGCCGTGGGAGCGGACCTGGTCGGCGGTGCTCTGGACGTCGCGCCAGCCCGCGCGCTTCTCGTCGTCCGGGAAGGTGGACGGGTCGCGCCCCGTGCCCGTCACGACCACGTCGGCGCCCAGCTCCGCCAGCGCCACCGCGGTGGCGCGGCCGATCCCGCGCAGCCGCCCCGCTCCCGTCACCAGCGCCACCCGCCCGTCGAGCGCCCCCATCGTCGCCACCTCCCGAGCGCGCGGGCTCGCTCCACTCCGGCCCATCGCGCGGGAGTCACCCTAGCCGATCCTCGCCCCCGCGACAATGCGGATCACAACAACTTGTCGATCGTGATGGGCAGGTCGCGGACGCGGCGGCCGGTGGCGTGGTGGACGGCGTTGGCGATGGCGGCGGCGGTGCCGGTGATGCCGATCTCGCCGATGCCCTTGATGCCCAGCGGGTTCGCGCGCTCGTCGCGCACGCCCACCCACGCCACGTCGATGTCCGGCACGTCCATCTGCGCGGGCACGTGGTACTCGGCGAGGTTGCCGTTGACGACGCGGCCGAGGCGCTCGTCGAGGAGCACCTCCTCGGTGAGCGCCATCCCGATGCCGCCGATCATGCCGCCGGCGAGCTGGCTCCGCGCCGTCTTGGCGTTCAGCACGCGGCCCACGTCGAAGACGCCGACCATGCGCGCCACGCGGACGCGGCGCAATCGCGCGTCCACGTGCACCTCGACGAACTGGGCGCCGAAGGCGTGCGCGGACCAGCGCTCGGCCTCGCCGCCGGGCCTGGCCTCGGCCCGAGCCTCGATCACCCGGCCAGGGTGCCGGGCGAGCAGCTCGTCGAGCGTCTCCCGGGGCGGGCGCGCCCCGTCGGTGCCCTTCGTGGCGATCAGGCGGCCGCCCTCGAGACGGACCTCGTCACGGGCGAGGCCGGCGAGCGGGGAGCGCGGATCGGCGACGGCCAGGCAGATGAGCTCATCCCCCAGCGCCGTCGCCGCCTGGAGGACGGCCGATCCGACGCTGGCCGCCGTCATCGAGCCGCCGGAGATCGGCGTCTCCGGCAGCCGGGTGTCGCCCAGCCGGAACGTCACGCGCTCCGGCGGGATCCCGAGGGCGTCCGCCGCGATCTGCGTCATCACCGTGCAGGTGCCCGTGCCGAGGTCCTGGCTCCCGCTCTCGACCACCACCATGCCCCCGGAGCCGACGCGCGCCACCGCGGAGGCGGCGTCGCGATGCGTGGGGTACACGCTGGTGGCCATGCCCCAGCCGATGAGCGTCTCGCCGTCCCGCATCGATCCCGCGGCGAGCGGGCGCCGCCCCCAGCCGAAGCGCTGGGCGCCGAGCAGGTAGCAGTCGCGCAGCGCCTTGGTCGACCACGGCCGGTTCACGTGCGCGTCGCGCTCGGCGTAGTTCCTGAGCCGGAGCGCGAGCGGATCGATGCCGACCGCCTCGGCCAGCTCGTCCATGGCGCACTCGAGGGCGAAGGTCCCGGACGCCCAGCCCGGCGCGCGCATGTACGACGGCGTGCCCACGTCGAGCCGCGCCAGCCGATGCGTGGTGACGACGTGCGGGCACGCGTAGAGCATCCGGGCCGGAGACCCCGCCAGCTCCACGAACTCGTCGAAGGTGGAGGTCTCGCTGAGCGTGTCGTGCCTGAGCGCGGCGAGGGCGCCGGTCCGCGAGGCGCCGAGCGCCACCGTCTGCACGGTGCGTGGCCGCCAGCCCACGGGCCCGAACATCTGCTCGCGGCTCAGGACGAGCTTGACCGGGCGGCGCACGTGACGCGCGGCCATGGCCGCGAGCACCACGTGGGACCACACCGGGCCCTTCCCGCCGAAGCCGCCGCCCACCCAGGGCGAGAGCACCCGCACCGCCGCGGGGCGGAGCCCCAGGAGCCGCGCCACGCGCTCGCGACAGGCGAAGACGCCCTGGCTCGCGTCGTAGAGCGTCAGCTTGCGCGGGCCCTCCCAGAGGGCGATGGTCGCGTGCGGCTCCATCGGGGTGTGCGCCTCGAGCGGCGTGCGGTACACGCGCTCGATCCGCACCTCGGATGTCCCGAGCGCGCAGGCCACGTCACCCCGCGCGGTGTCCGGCTCGTCCTCGTGCCGGGGCCGGGCGCCGCGCGCGCCGGCCGGTGGCCAGCTCACGTCGTGGCGCGCGCCGAGGTAGCGCGCGCGCACGAGGCCCGCGGCGTGGCACGCCTGCTCGAAGGTCTCGGCCACGACCACGGCGATCGGCTGGCCCGCGTACCGGACCACGGCGTCCTGGAGCAGCGTGAGCGCGCGGTCCTCTCCGGGCTCTCCGCGCGGGCGCCCGGGCAGGCGATCCGCATTGTCGTGCGTGATCACCGCGAGCACGCCCGCCGCCGCCTCGGCCCCGCGCGCGTCGATCGCCGCGATGCGGCCCTTCGCGATCGTGCTCGTCACCAGCACGGCGTGGACGAGCCCGGGCACCGGATGGTCGGCGGCGTATCGGGCCGCGCCCGTGACTTTCAGACGGCCCTCCACGCGATCCAACGGCCGGCCCAGGACCGACGGCGCGCGCGGCGGGCTCATCGTCGCGCCGCCGCCGCCGCGAGGGCGTGCACGACACACCGGCGGGCCAGCTCGACCTTGAAGGCGTTGTCGCGGAGCGGCTCGGCGGAGGACAGGAGCACCTCGGCCGCCGCGTCGTAGGCGCTGTCGCCCGCCGGCCGGCCGATCATCGTGCGCTCGGCCCCCGGCAGCCGCCACGGCTTCGCGGCGACGCCGCCGAGGGCGATCCGCGCGTCGCGGACGATGCCGTCGTCGTCCACGTCCAGGATGGCGGCCACCGACACGAGCGCGAACGCGTACGACCAGCGGTCCCGCACCTTGACGTAGCGCGAGCTGCGCGCGAAGGGCATGGCCGGCAGGTCCACCGCGGTGATCAGCTCGCCCGGGCGGAGGACGGTGTCCAGGTGAGGCGCATCTCCGGGCAGCCGGTGGAGCTCGCCGATCGGGATCGCGCGCGTTCCGTCGGGGCCGCGGACCTGGACCACCGCCTCGAGGGCGGACAGGGCCACCGCCATGTCGCCCGGATACGTCGCCACGCAGTGGGGGCTCGCTCCGAGGATCGCGTGGATGCGGTTTCTGCCCGAGAGCGCCGCGCAGCCCGAGCCGGGCGTCCGCTTGTTGCACTCCGGGAATGAGGGGTCGCTGAAGTAGTAGCAGCGCGTCCGCTGGAGAAGGTTGCCGCCCACCGTGGCCCGGTTCCGGATCTGCTCAGACGCGCCCGCCACCAGCGCCTCGGTGAGGACGGGATAGCGCGCCCGGATCGCCGGGTGCTGCGCCACGTCGCTGTTGAGCGCGGTGGCGCCGAGCCGGATGCCACCGTCGCGCTCCTCGATGGCGTCGAGCGGAAGCCGGCTCACGTCCACCAGATGTGTGGGCGCCTCGACCCCGGCCTTCATGAGATCCACCAGGTTGGTCCCGCCCGCCACGAAGCGTCCCTCCGCGCCGTGGGCGACGGCGGCGAGAGCCTCGGCCACGTCGGTCGCGCGGGCGTAGCGGAACGGCCTCATCGCCGCGCCGCCCAGGCGGCTCGGATGGCGGCCACGATGCCGGGCTGGGCCCCGCATCGGCAGAGGTTGCCGCTCATGCGCTCGCGGATCTCGTCGTCCGTCAGGTCCACCGGGCGGAGGTCGCGCACGTCGGCGGTGACGGCGCTCACCGTGCCGTCGGCCAGCTCGCGGAGCAGCGCCACGGCGGAGCAGATCTGGCCCGGCGTGCAGTACCCGCACTGCAGGCCGTCGTGCTCGATGAACGCGGCCTGGACGGGATGAAGCCGGTCCCCGTGCGCGATGCCCTCGATGGTGGTCACGTCGTCGCCGTCGTGCGCCACCGCGAGGCTCAGGCAGGAGAGCACACGGCGGCCGTTCACGAGGACGGTGCACGCGCCGCACTGGCCGCGGTCGCATCCTTTCTTGGTTCCGGTCAGGCCGAGGCTCTCGCGGAGGAGGTCGAGCAGCGTCACGCGCGGATCCTCTGGAATCCGGTGCGCCTGACCGTTCACCGTCATCGACGGGATCGCCTGCTCGTCGCGAGCCGGAACGCAGGGAAGCGCGACGGCCTCGACGGAAGACATCGATCTGGCCATGCTCGAAGGAAATTGCAAGGCGAGTGCCACGGAACCGGCCTTGAAGATCTGCCGGTTGGCGTGCTCGACATCCTTGCGCGCGGCGATCGCCGGGTCGTTCTTACCCCGGACCCGCCGCGGCTCTTCGCGTGGCGAGGCGCGAGCCGATCCGCCGCCCCTCGGCGGTAAGACGCGCGATCAGCCGGGCCAGAGCCGGCTCCTGTCGCGCCGCCGGGCGATGCACGAGCGTGACGGGCAACGCGGCGGCCCGGGCCGGCTCACACACGACGCGCGCCCGGGGCACCTCGGCGAGGGCCAGCGCGGGCACGAGCCCGATGCCCAGCCCGCCGCTGACGTAGGACAGGAGGAGGGTCACGCTCGGCACGTCGATGGTCGACAGCGGCTGGATCCGCGCCTCGGCCAGGCACTGGTCGAGGAGCGCGCGCCCGCGGCTCTCGGGGGCCAGCCGCAGCACGGGCTCGCGCCGGAGCCGCTCGGTGAGCGCGGCCCGTCCGCCGCGCGCGCGGCGCGGGCCCACCCACACGAACGGCTGCTCGAAGAGGCGCAGCGCATGGAGGCCGCGCGGCGTGTCCTGCCCGGTCACCACCGCCAGCTCGACCTCGCCGCCCTCCACGAGCCGCATCGCGCTGCGCGAGTGCGTGGTGACGATCTCGAAGCGGAGGCCCGACTCCTCGTCGAGGAGGTCGCGGAGCGCGGGGGCGAGGAGCGCGCGTCCGAGGTAGTCGCTCGCGGCCACACGCAGCGTGACGGCGCGACGACCGGAGAGCGCGGCGAGCCGTCCGAACGCGGACTCCGCCTCGCTCCAGAGGCTCCGCACCACGGGCAGCGCATCCTCGCCGGCCGCGGTGAGGCGGACGCCCCGGCCCGCGCGCTCGAGGAGCTTCACCCCGAAGTGGCTCTCGAGCCGGCGCACCTGCTGGCTCACCGCGGAGGACGTGACGTGCTGGGCGCGCGCCGCCGCGCCCACCGAGCCGGTGCGCGCGATGGCGAGCAGCGCCTGGAGGGCGGGGAACAGCGACGGGTCGATCATTCAGCAGAGATTAACATTCAGTTCAGATCCTTTCACTGGACTTAACGTTCGCGGGAGGGCACAGTTCCGGGCGGGAGGCGACAACCATGGCACGCACGCTGCTCGACAAGGTCTGGGAAGCCCACACGGTCCGCACGCTGCCGTCCGGGCAGACGCAGCTCCTGATCGGCCTGCACCTCATCCACGAGGTCACGACCCCGCAGGCCTTCCAGATGCTCAAGGAGCTCGGCCTCAAGGTGCGCATGCCCGAGCGCACGTTCGGCACGCTCGACCACATCATCCCGACGACCTCGCAGGTCCGCCCCTACGCGGACCCGATGGCGGAGGAGATGGCCGCGCAGATGATCAAGAACACGAAGGACTTCGGGCTGCCCCTCTTCGACCTCGACAGTGGACGCCAGGGGATCGTGCACGTGATCGGCCCCGAGCTGGGCCTCTCCCAGCCCGGCATGACCATCGCGTGCGGCGACAGCCACACCGCGACGCACGGGGCGGTCGGCGCCATCGCCTTCGGCATCGGCACCACCCAGGTGCGTGACGTGCTCGCCACGCAGTGCCTGGCCATGGCCAAGCCCAAGCTGCGCCAGGTGCGCATCGACGGCGCGCTCGGCCGCGGGGTGTACGCGAAGGACGTGATCCTCACCATCATCCAGAAGCTGGGCGTCAAGGGCGGCGTCGGCTACGCATACGAGTACGCGGGCCCGGCCATCGAGCGCATGACGATGGAGGAGCGTCTCACCCTCTGCAACATGTCGATCGAGGGCGCCGCGCGCTTCGGCTACGTCAACCCCGACCAGACCACGTTCGACTATCTGCGCGATCGGCCCTATGCCCCCAAGGGGGAGGCCTTCGACCGCGCCGTGACGTGGTGGCAAGGCATCGCCACCGAGGCGGGCGCCACCTTCGACGACGTCGCGCGCCTCGACGGCTCGGCCATGGAGCCGGTGGTGACGTGGGGCATCAACCCCGAGCAGTCGGTGGGCGTGACCCAGCGCATCCCGAGCCCCGAGTCGGCGCCCGAGGTGGAGCGCCCCACGTATCGCGAGGCGCTGGCCTTCATGGGGTTCGAGGCGGGCCAGCCCATCAAGGGCACGAAGATCGACGTGGCGTTCGTCGGCTCGTGCACGAACGGCCGGCTGTCCGACCTGCGCGTGGCCGCGGAGGTGGCGAAGACGGGCAAGGTGGCCAAGGGCGTCCGCGCGCTCATCGTGCCCGGCTCCCAGCAGGTGGCGAAGGCCGCCGAGGCCGAGGGGCTCCACGAGATCTTCCAGGCCGCGGGCTTCCAGTGGCGCAAGGCCGGCTGCTCGATGTGCCTCGGCATGAACGACGACAAGCTCCAGGGGCGCGAGGTGAGCGCCTCGTCGAGCAACCGGAACTTCATCGGCCGGCAGGGCAGCCCCACCGGGCGCACCCTCCTCATGAGCCCGGCCATGGTGGCGGCGGCGGCCATCGCCGGCGCGGTCACCGACGTGAGGGAGGTGCTGTGATGGCCACGGACTTTCGGCGCCGGCAGATCGTGGGGCGCGGCATCCCGCTCCCCGGCAACGACATCGACACCGACCGCATCATCCCCGCCCGCTTCCTGAAGCAGGTGACGTTCGAGGGCCTGGGCGAGCACGCGTTCGAGGACGCGCGCAAGCAGGAGCCCGAGCACCCGTTCAACCAGGGCGTCTACCAGGGCGCGTCCGTGCTGGTCGTGGGGCAGAACTTCGGCTGCGGGTCGTCGCGCGAGCACGCGCCGCAGTCGCTCATGCGCTGGGGCATCGGGGCCATCGTGGGCGGCTCGTTCGGCGAGATCTTCTTCGGCAACTGCACCACGCTCGGCATCCCGTGCCTCGTGGCCGACATGCAGGACATCGAGGCGCTCCAGCGGGCCGTCGGCCGGACTCCCGGCGAGCCCGTCACGGTGGACATCGAGAAGCAGGAGGTGCGCTTCGGAGGGCGGAGCTTCCCCGCGCGCATGCCCGACGGGCCGCGCAACCAGCTCGTGGCGGGCACCTGGGACTCCACCGCCGTGCTGCTGGAGGCTGGCGGCGCCATCGAGGCCACCGCGAAGAAGCTTCCGTACGCCGGCGGCTTCGCCGCGTAGGAGTGCCGGAGACGGACGAGGGAACGCGGAGAGCGGCGTCGCTCCTGAGCCGGTTCGTGGCGGCGTGCGAGGCCGATCCGCGCGTCGTCGCCGCCTTCGTGTACGGCTCGCACGCCGCGGGAACCGCCGACGCCTACTCCGACGTGGACCTCGGCGTCGTCACCACCGACGAGGCCTACGCGGAGTTCCTGGCCGGCCGGGCCGAGTTCGTCCGGCGGCTCGGCGAGCCGCTCCTGCTCGAGGACTTCGACTGGCCCTCCACCGTGTTCTTCGTCCTCGCCGACGGCGCGGAGGGCGAGCTCACGGTCGGGCGCGCCAGCGACTTCACGACCGTCGTCCGCGGCCCGTGCCGTGCCCTCCTGGACCGCGCCGGCATCCTCGCCGGCGCGGTCTTCACGGGCGCGGCTCCCGCGCGCGCCGGCCAGCTCGAGACGCTCCGCCGCATCCTCGGCTGGTTCTGGCACGACGTGTCCCACTTCGTCGCGGCGATGGGGCGCGGGCAGCTCTGGTGGGCCGCCGGGCAGCTCGACGTCCTGCGCCTGATGTGCGTGAACCTGGCGCGGCTCACCGAGGACTTCTCGGGCCGCGCCGACGGCTACGACAAGGTCGACGCGGCCCTGCCCGCCGCGCGCCTGGCCCCGCTGTCCGCGACGTGGTGCGCGCTCGACCGCGAGGCGATGCTCCGCGCCGCCCTCGCGCTGGTGGCGTTCCACGGGGAGATCGGGCCCGCGCTGGCGAGCGCGCACGGCGTGCCGTATCCCGAGCGTCTCGCCCGCATGATGTATGGCAGACTGCAGGCGCTGTCGGCGTCGACCATCGGTCCCACGGAGGAGCCCATGCGGAGGACGTCGTCCTGAGCCGGCTGGACTTCGGCGTCAACCTCGCCACCCGGGGCCTCACCGGCGACCCCGAAGGGCTGCTCGCGGTGAGCCGCCAGGCCGAGGCCCTCGGCTTCGGCCACGTCACCGTGAACGACCACATCGTCGTGCCGAACCGGATCGCCTCGCGCTACCCCTACACGCCGACGGGCGAATGGCCGGGCGCCCGCGCCGGCGCGTGCCTCGAGCAGCTCACGGTGCTGGGCTTCCTGGCCGCGGCGACGAGCCGCATCCGCCTGCTCCCGTCGGTGATGGTGGTGCCGCAGCGTCCGGCGGTGCTCGCGGCGAAGGCGCTCGCCACGATCGACGTGCTGTCGCACGGCCGCCTCACGGTCGGCGTCGGGGTGGGCTGGCTCGACGAGGAGTTCCGGGCCGTGGCCGCGCCGCCGTTTGCCGAGCGCGGGAAGGTGACCGACGAGTTCCTCGACGCGTTCCACGAGCTGTGGACGAGCGAGACGCCGCGGTTCGCCGGCGCCCACGTGAGCTTCGCCGACATCCGCTTCGAGCCCAAGCCCGTGCAGAAGCCGCGGCCGCCCATCTGGGTGGGCGGAGAGGGCGAGGCGGCGCTCCGGCGCGTGGCGCGCATCGGCGACGGCTGGTATCCCGTCGGCGGCAACCCGCGGGAGCCGCTCGACACGCCCGCGCGCTACGCCGCGAAGCGCGCGCGCCTCGACGCGGTCCTCGCCGAGGCCGGCCGCGAGCCGGGCGAGGTCGCGCGCGCGTATCTCGCCCTGGGCCGGTGCCGGCCGGCGGAGCAGCGCGGCGCCGACGGCCGCCGGGAGCCCTACACGGGCCGCGCCGCCAACGTCGCCGCGGACATCGCGGGCTTCGCCGGAGCGGGCGTGGAGCACTTCTTCCTCAGCTTCCCCGCCTCCACGCTGTCCGAAGCGCTCGCCGACCTCGAGTGGTTCGCCCGGGACGTGCGCCCGCTCCTCGGCTAGCCGCCGGCGCGAGCGCTGCCGGGGCCCGCGCCGCGCGGCGGGAGCCGTCTGCGGCGCGTACGCAGGAGGATCGACGCATGGCTCGTCGTGATCGGAGCCGTTCGGCCCTGGCGCTCGTGCTCGCGTGCATCGTCCTCTCCACCGCCCTCGGGGCGGCGGCGCAGCCCGCGGGGGACTCGTGGCGCCCGAGCCCGGACCTCCTGCCCCGGCTCGCGGAGGCCGATCAGGTCGGGGCGTACCAGCTCCGTCCGCCCATCGGATACGCGCCGCAGGAGAGCGAGGGGCCCTCGGGAAGCCGGTCGCGGGCATGGGTCGGCGCGAAACGAACGGACGGGACGCGCCCCTACGTGATGGTGACGATCGCCGTGCCGCCGGCCGAGGCCGCAGCGCCCACGCTCGAGGAGCTCCTCGGGCGGATGCTGACGCCGATCCGCCAGCGTCGCCGGGCCTGGACGGAGAGCCGGCCGGAGACGGGGACGCTGGGCGGGATCGCGTTCGCGCGCGCCTACTGGCAGGGCACGGACGTGAAGACGCGGCTCCGGATGCACGGCTTCAACTACGTGGCGCTGGACGGCCCGACCATCATCAACATCTCGAGCCAGGACGTGGCGCCCCACATCCGCGAGGCGCTCGCGCTGGCCGAGGCGGCCGTGCTCACGTTCGGCCGCCGATGAGCGTCCCGCCGGCCGCGCCGCATCGCGTATGATTGAGGGGCGTTTCAGCCCCCGCATCCCGACCCAAGGAGGAACTCGAGCATGCCGTACGACCTGGTGATCAAGAACGGCACGGTGATCGATGGCTCCGGCCTGCCCGGCTACCGCGCCGACGTCGCCGTGACGCAGGGACGCATCGCCGCGATCGGCCGCATCCGTGAGAGCGCCCGCGAGGTGGTCGACGCCGAGGGCCACGTGGTCGCCCCCGGCTTCGTGGACGGTCACACTCACATGGACGCCCAGGTGTTCTGGGATCCGCTCGGGACGTCCTCCTGCTGGCACGGCATCACCAGCGTCGTCATGGGCAACTGCGGCTTCACGCTCGCCCCGTGCGCCGCGAAGGACAAGGCCATGGTGGTGCGCAACCTCCAGCGCGCCGAGGACATCCCGCCCCAGGCGATGGAGGCGGGCATCGACTGGCGCTGGACGACCTTCCCCGAGTTCCTGGACACCCTCGCGTCGCTCCCCAAGGGCATCAACTACTCCGGCTACATCGGGCACGCCGCGATCCGCACGTTCGTGATGGGCGAGCGCGCGTTCGACCAGCGCGCCACCGAGGACGACCTGGCCGCCATGGAGCGCATCCTGCGCGAGGCCATCCGCGCCGGCGCCATGGGCTTCACGACCTCCCGGTCGCCCGCGCACGAGACGCCGGACGCGCGGCCGGTGGCGAGCCGCGCCGCGAGCTGGGACGAGGTGCGGCGGCTCGTCGGCGTGATGGGCGAGGAGGGAGCCGGCATCTTCGAGCTGGCCGGCGAGGGCGTGGACCGCGCCCCGGGCGATCCCGGCCTGCGCGACTACCACGAGCGCCTGCGCGACCTCGCGGTGGAGACGGGACGCCCGATCACCTTCGGCGTCTTCAGCCGGCGCGACGCGCCGGACGTGTGGCGGAAGTACCTCGCGCTCCTCGACGAGACCGCCGCGCGGGGCGGCCGCATGTTCGCCCAGGTGCACAGCCGCTCGCTGTCCGCGCTGCTCTCCTTCAAGACCCAGATGCCGTTCGACCGGCTGCCCCTGTGGAAGGAGATCCGCGCGCTCCCGCTCGCCGAGCAGCAGCGGAAGCTCCGCGACCCCGACCTCCGGCGCCGCCTCGTCGAGGCGTCGGGCGGCGCGCTCGGACCGGCGCGCCCTGGGCACCGAGGCGAAGGACGCCGACTACGACCGCCTGCTCGTGTTCGACACCGTGATGGGACCGCACCGCACCGTGGCCGAGGTGGCCCGCGACCGGGGTCAGCACCCGGCGGAGACGATGATCGACCTCGCGGTGGCCAAGGACATGGACTGCTTCTTCCTCCAGCCCGTGGCCAACGAGAACCAGGACTACGCGCTCGAGATCATGCGGCACCCGCGGACGGTCACCACGTTCTCGGACTCCGGCGCGCACGTCTCCCAGCTCATGGACTCCTCGCTCCAGACCCACGTGCTCGCGCACTGGGTGCGGGAGAAGCAGGCGTTCACGCTCGAGGAGGCCGTGCGCATGCTGAGCTTCGTGCCCGCCACGTACTGGGGCTTCGCCGACCGTGGCCTGGTGCGCGAGGGCATGGCCGCGGACATCGTGGTGTTCGATCCCGACACGATCGCGCCGGAGATGCCCGAGGTGGTGGACGACCTGCCCGCGGGCGCGCGGCGCCTCATCCAGAAGACGCGCGGCGTGGCCGCGACGGTGGTGAACGGCGAGGTGCTCCTGCGCGACGGCAAGCACACCGGCGCGCTGCCCGGCCGGCTCCTGCGCGGCCCGAAGGCGCGGACGGCCTGAGGCGGCCGTCGTCGCAACGGCGGCGGTGAGTCGGACGGAGCGCAGCGCATCCGCACGGAGGAGGACGGCATGAGCGGACGACCGGAGGACGTGGGGCTCAGCAGCGAGCGGCTGGCGCGGATCGACCGGCATCTCCAGGAGCGGTACATCGAGCCGGGGAAGATCGCGGGGGCGGTGACGCTGGTGGCGCGGCACGGGCAGGTCGCGCATCTCTCCGCGCTGGGCAACCGGGACCGCGAGCGCAAGCACGCGATGACCGACGACACGATCTTCCGCTTCTACTCGATGACGAAGCCGATCACCTCCGTCGCCCTCATGATGCTGGTCGAGGAGGCGCGCTGCGCGCTGTCCGACCCCGTGCACCGCTACATCCCCTCGTGGGAGGGGCTCCGCGTCTTCCGCTACGGCGTCTGGCCCACGTTCGTGACCGATCCGCCGCAGCGGCCCATGACCATCCGCGACCTCCTCACCCACACCTCGGGACTCACGTACGGTTTCCATCTCCGCGACGGCGTGGACGCCGCGTACCGGCAGCTCGGCATCAGCGGCGCCGCGCCGGGCGACCCCAAGCCGGCCACGCTGCAGGAGATGGTCGACAGGCTCGCCCGCGTGCCTCTCCTGTTCTCGCCCGGCACGCGCTGGAACTACTCGGTGGCCACCGATGTCTGCGGCTACCTCGTGGAGCAGATCTCGGGGCAGCCGTTCGACGCGTTCCTCCGCGGGCGCATCTTCGAGCCGCTCGGGATGCGCGACACCGCGTTCTCCGTGTCGGAGGGCGCGGGCGAGCGCTTCGCCGCCAACTACTCGCGCGCCGCCGACGGCACGCTCGCCCTGGGCGACGACCCCGTGACGAGCCCCTACCGCACGCCCCCCACGTTCCTGAGCGGGGGCGGTGGCCTCGTCTCCACCGCGGAGGACTATCGCCGCTTCTGCCAGATGATGCTGAACGGCGGCGAGTACGCGGGGGCCCGGCTCATCAGCCGGAAGACCGTGGAGCTGATGACCGAGAACCACCTGCCCGCCGGCAGCGACCTGGCCGCGCTCGCCACCGGCACCTTCAGCGAGAGCACGTACGACGGCGTGGGCTTCGGCCTGGGCTTCGCGGTGTGCGTGGATCCCGCCAAGCGCGGGCTCCACGGCTCGCGTGGCGAGTACTACTGGGGCGGGGCGGCGAGCACCGCGTTCTGGATCGATCCCGTCGAGGACCTGCTCGTGATCTTCCTCACCCAGCTCATGCCGTCCAGCACCTACGACTTCCGCGGGCAGCTCCGCAGCCTGGTCTACGCGGCGATCACCGACTGACCGGCCGCACCGCCCGGCCCGCGCCGCTGCTTTGACTTGATCACCGGCTCTGACAGGATGGCCGCCGAGATGCCACGGCTGACCCGCCCTGGGACTGGTGCGCCATGAGTGTGCCGGGCGGCCCCCCAGGATCTCGCCCGCCGGCCGTCGCGGGCGCCGTCGTCAGCGCCGGTCTCGGCGGCATCGCCGCGAACCATCCCATCCGTGCCGAGCAGCGCGTCTTCGTGGGCCCCGCGACGGCGGCCGAGTCGAACACGATCAGGGTGGCGATCTTCCCCGTCGCCTGCTGGCGCGCCGAGGACCTGAACTTCTCCTTCGATAGCTCCTTCGTCGAGGCAACCCTCGCCAAGGAGACGAAGCGGCTCAAACGGCTGATCGACCTGCACCCCGGCAGCCCGCTGAGCGTCTTCGGGCACGCCGACCCGGTGGGGCGCGACGACTACAACAAGGCGTTGTCGGGACGCCGCGCGCAGGCGATCTACGCGATGTTGATCCGCAAGCCCGAGCTCTGGGAAGAGCTGTTCCAGCAGGGTGACTGGAAGCCGAAGCATCTCCAGGCCATGCTCGGCTCCCTGGGCTTCGACCCCGGCCGCACCGACGGGCAGATGGACGAGCGCGCCCGCGAGGCCGTCCGGGCCTTTCAGCGGTCCAAAGGCCTGGGCCCCGATGGCCAGACGAGCTCGGCGACACGCAAGGCGCTGTACCTCGCGTACATGGACCTGGTCTGCCGCGATCGCAAGGACGTGCCATACCGGCTCAAGCCCGACCAGTTCCTGGCGCGCGGCGCCGACCGCCTTGGCAAAGGCGACTACCAGGGGTGCGGCGAGCTCAACCCGGTGCGGATCTTCTCCAAGGCGGAGCAGGCGGCCTTCGACGCCGATCCCGACAAGACGGACCGTAACCGCGAGAACGAGCCGAACCGCCGCGTGGTCGTGCTGCTCTTCCGCAAGGGCGCGAAGGTGACCCCCCAGCTCTGGCCGTGCCCGCGGGCGACGGAAGGCCTGGCCGGCTGCCAGAAGCGGCTCTGGTCGGATCATCAGAAGCGACGGGCCAACACCGACAGCCGGCGCGAGTTCGGCATCGATCGCGACGTGTTCGCGTGCCGTTTCTACGATCGCCTGAGCAACGGCGACGGCCGGCCGTCGCCGTGCGAGCGGATCCTCGAGTCGTTCAAGATCCGGCTATTCGACCTCCTCGCACGGCCGCTCCCCGCCGCGCCCTTCGAGGTCGTGCGCGGGGACATCGACGCTGACACGGAGCCGTCGACCGATCCGGACACGGCCGACGGCAACGGCGACATCACGCTGCGGGACCTCAAGGTGCCGACCGTCGTGACCGTCCGCTGGAGCCGGCCCCAGGCTCCCGCCGGCGGACAGGCGGCCGGCGAGCCTCCGCCCAAACCGCCGAAGTTCGAGTTCGAGATGGACGTGTTCGTCAACATCGACGCCGAGGGGCAGGTGGTCTCCGGAGCCTCGGGACCGATTCCCGAGGGCGACGAGCAGGACCCGAAGAAGCGAGAGGCCGCCGCGCAGCGCCTCTCCAACCTGGGCTTCACGATGGGCGAGACGCTGGCGGACAACGTCCGCTTCTTCCAGCGCGAGCTGGGCCTCGCGGAGACGGGCAAGGTCCGCGACATCGACCAGGAGCTGAAGGACCGGCACGCCGCCCTCGATCCGCCGTCGCGATACAAGGTGGGGTCGCAGGGGATCAAGGACGAGCCGAACGGCCCGCCGTTGATGCGCTCCGACGACGGCACGGACGACGACGAGGAGGGGAATCCGTGACGAGAGGGCACCGTGTGTGGACGCAGCATCGCCACGACGGCCCGCACGGTGAGTCAGGGTCTGCATTGCGTCACAACCTCGACCAGGACGCCTGACGATGGGCGGACCCGGGGACACGCAGCCGGCGCGCGCCACCATGGTGGACGAGCCGCTCGACTCCACCACCGCGATGATCTACAGCCCGAAGGCTCCGCTCGCGTCGGCCGCCGCCGACGTCCGCGAGGACAGCCGAGCGGTGTGGGCTCACCTCTCCACCGGCTTCGACGTCGACAAGCCGTCGGTCCTGATGTACTACCACGGGCACAACAACCACGTCCTCATGACGCTCAACGCCCGCACCCAGGTGGCGGAGACCAAGATCCCGTCCTGGGTCCCCACGCATCGGCGCGGGCAGGCCGGCGTCCGCGCCTCCGGCCCCAAGTACGAGCTCGACAAGCTGACCGCCGGGACGTTCCATCCGCTCGTCCTCGTGCCCGAGGTCGGCTCCCCGGTGCTGACGTCGGCGGCCCAGCTCGCCGAGAACGCCAGTCAGCGCGACGCGAACAAGAAGGTCGAGGACGCCAACAAGGTGAAGCCGCCCGGGGTCCCCAAGGACCCCATCCCCTTCCCCAAGGTCCCCTCGGCCACCGCCGATTCGTTCTGGGGCACGGAAGGCGCCTCCGCGCCCAAGCTGGGGACGGCCACCGGCATCGAGGATCTGGTCGACAACTGCGCCGCGCGCCTCCGGGTGCTCCCGGTCATCAACAAGACGTCGGTCAACTACCTCACGAAGGACGTGACCCACACCAAGATCACGCGACTGTTCATCGGGGGGCACTCGGGCGGCGGCGTTCCCCTTTCCTCATCGGCCAAATCGAACCTTCCCCAGACGATACCGACCGACCTGGTCCTGCTCGACTGCAACTACGACCAGGACTTCTCGGGCTACACGGCGTACCTGCGGGCGAAGGCCGGCGCGTCGAAGCTCGGCACCGCCACCGGCCAGAGCCGATTCATCTGCATCAACTTCACCGATTCCGGCACCAAGGGAAACGCGAAGAAGCTCTTCGACACGGTGAAGGCCGACGCCACGCTGGCCAAGGCGGTCGCCGGCAGCTCCGCCCCCGTGGTCGTCAACATCGCGGACACGAAGCCGCTCGGCAACGACACCGCCACGAACATCAACCGCGCCACCTCCCCGAGCTCGGCGTGGCCGACCGCGGACATCGCCTTCTTCACCCACGCCGGGCCCACGTTCCCGACCGGGACCAAGACCAACCCGGTGGTATCCCCTGCGCAAATCGCGACGTGGCGCACGCAGGCGACCACGAACCTGGCGCCCTTCGAGGAGATGATCAAGAAATACGCCATCGTCTTCATCCTCACCAGCACCGTCCCGCACGACGAGGTGCCGACGATCTTCTTCCCGCTCGTCGTGAAGACGGCCCTGTGAGCGCCGGGCGGAGGGCCCGATGAGCAGCTACCACGTCGTCCAGCAGGGAGAGCACCTGTCGGGGATCGCGAAGCACTACGGCTTCTCCGACTACCGGACGATCTGGAACCACGGCGAGAACGCCGCCCTGAAGGCGAAGCGCCAGAACCCGAACGTCATCTTCCCGGACGATCGGCTCTTCATTCCCGACCGGGAGGAGCGCGAGGAGCCGCGCCCCACCGACGCCCGCCACCGCTTCCAGGTGAAGAGGCCGCCGCTCAAGCTGCGCCTGGTCCTCGAGGACCTCTACGAGCGTCCGATCAGCCAACGCGAAATGCGACCTGCGCGTGGAAGGCGAGACGAGGGCCATCACGACGGACGGCCGCGGCCGGCTCGAGCAGGACATCCCCCCCGAGGCGCGGCAGGCCTCCCTGATCGTGCACGATCCGGAGACGCCCGCCGACGAGATCCCGATCGCGATCGACATCGGCCACCTGGATCCGGTGGAGGAGGTGTCGGGGCAGGCCGCGCGCCTGAACAACCTCGGCTATTTCGCCGGTCCCTTCGAGGGAACGAGCGACGAGGACAACCAGAACCTCTTCCGTTCCGCCGTCGAGGAGTTCCAGTGCGACCACTCCCTGACCGTGGACGGCAAGTGCGGCCCGGCCACGCAGGCGAGGCTCAAGCAGGTGCACGGCTGCTAATGCTGGTCCGCGGGGCGCGATAGGTCCCGCCCGCGCGGCTCGCGCCGCACCTCGTTCAGTCGAACACGATCGTCCAGCCCGGCGCCTGCGCCTGCGCCTTCGTGTAGGCGACGCCGTCCACCTTGAGGCCCTGCTCGTTGAGGAGCGTGATGATGCCGCCCTGGTTCGACAGCTCCATGGGCTTGGCGACCCTGACCCGGAGCGTCTCGCCCGGCGCGATCACGCCGGACAGCGCGTGGCGCTTCTTGTTCTTGTCGGCGAGCGCCCATCCGGCGAGATCGAGCGGTGTCGGCGACGGGTTGAGCAGCGTCACCGTCTCCACCTCCGGCGAGCGGATGTCGTTGACGAGGGCCGCGACGATCCGCGCCCGCCAGTCGGGGTTCTCGGGCAGCGGCACCACGGGCGGCTCGCCCGGCTCGATCGGCACCGGCACCGTGATCGGATGGCCGGTGCGGTCATCCGTGTGGATCGACTGCGACTGGAACTTCAGGAACACCGCGACCCATTGCTGCTGACCGGGGAAGTGCAGTATGGCCCCGCCGTCCTGCCACACGCCGTTGTCTCCGGCGAAGCTGCCCCCGAGCGGGTTGCCTTGGTTCATGTGGATGTCGTGAACGCCCTGGTTCGGCTTGAAGCCGAAGATCTTGTCCTTCAGGTTCTCGGGCCCCCAGCGCTCGCCGAACGCGTAGAAGACCGCGGCCTCGTCGGCGAGGGCCCGCTGCACGTAGTGGTTGATCCGCTCGTTGAGGTCGTTGTCCTCGCCGGGCGCGTCCATGGGCAGGGGGCGCATGTCGCGCCAGTCGAACAGGTTCCCGCGGATGAAGTCCAGCCCGCCGCCCTGCGGCGTCCGCTCCAGGTGATGGAACCCCGGGGCGAGCCCGGTGAGCCGATCGAGGACCGGATGCGCGAAGTGATCGACGACGAGGAACGCCACCTCGGATGGGGCCGTCTTGGAGCGGACGTTGATGGCGATCCGCCAGTCGAGCTGATCGTCGACGAGGTGCACCTGGTAGTGGGGGTTGCTCGTCGTCGCGAGCCGGCGGTCGATCGCTCGGCCGACGACCACACCGTAGTTCTTGAGCGCCATGTGCCCCTCCTGATGCCCGACGGGCTCGGGTGAGGTGTCGGCCCGCCGACCTGGTCGCGCGCCACGCCGCGCCGGGGCCGGGGCGAGTCGGCCCGCGGCTCCGTCCTCGACAGCATAGCTCGCGTGACGATCGTGCGGGGCGGCTCGGCGCGGCGCGCGTCCCGCGATCCGCTCGCCGCGTCGGGTCGCGGCTTGACCGTCCCGTCCGGCGTGACGCACTATGCTCTTGTCCCAACACCGCCGATGACAGACACGTCCGCTCCGCGCGCTGACTCGCCGCCCCGGCTCTGGGCGATCACCAGCTATTTCAACCCGCTTCACTACGGCACGCGCCTGGCGAACTACCGCACGTTCCAGCGGCATCTCCACGTGCCGCTCTTGACGGTGGAGCAGGGATACGACGGCCGGTTCGACCTGAACGGAGAGGACGCGACCACCCTGGTCCAGGTGCCGGCTCGCGACGTGATGTGGCAGAAGGAGCGCCTGCTGAACCTGGCGCTGGAGGCGTTGCCCCGCGAGTGCGAGGTCGTCGTGTGGCTGGACGCCGACATCCTCTTCGATCGCGACGACTGGCCCGCGCGCGCGGTCGAGGCGCTGGACTCGGCGGTGATGGTCCAGCTGTTCAGCCGGACCTGCTACCTCCCCCGCGACGTCGATCTCTCGCGGCCCCTGGCCGAGCAGCGCTATCTGCAGCGGCGCTCCACCGCGTCCGGACTGGTCGGCGGCGTGCTGCAGGAGAACACGCTGTCCACCACGCTCGAGGCCCTCAAGGCTCACGGCATGGCGCTGGACTACGCCAACGGCCACGCGTGGGCGATGCGCCGGGACCTCCTGCAGCGCGTCGGCTTCTACGAGGCCATGATCGTCGGGGGTGGCGACTACGTGTTCCTGCAGGCCGCGCTCGGGCAGTTCGAGGCGGTCCGCGCGGGCCACGGCTGGACGGCGCCGGACTCGCCCCAGCACCGGCACTTCCTCCGCTGGGCGGAGCGCTTCCACGAGGTGGTGCAGGGCCGGATCGGGATGGTGCCGGGCGACATCTTCAACCTGTGGCATGGTGAGCTGCTGGACCGGCGGTATCTGCCGCGGCATCAGATCCTGACCGGGCACGGCTTCGACCCGGATCGGGACATCGCCATCGACGCGCACGGCTCCCTGTGCTGGGCCTCGGACAAGCCGGCCCTGCACCAGGCGGTGCGCGAGTACTTCCGCGGCCGCCAGGAGGACGGCCGCGCGCAACCGCCGCCGTCCACGAGCTGATCGACGCGCGTCGCGCGGCCGGCACACACCCGACACACACGAGGAGACGACCATGGCGGAATACCTTCCCAGTCCCCGGGCGTGGGTGCGCGAGCAGGTCGAGCTCTACGAGAAGAGCGGCGGCACCCAGGGCACGACGCTCCGCGACACCGGGCTGCCGGTGATCGTCGTGACCCACACCGGCAACAAGACCGGCGCGGTCAGGAAGACCCCGTTGATGAAGGTCCAGGACGGGAACCGCTACGTCCTGGTCGGGTCGGTGGGCGGCGCGCCGGCGAACCCGGTCTGGGTGTACAACCTGCGCGCGAACCCATCGGTGGAGATCCGTGACCTCACCTCCGTCCAGGACATGCGGGTCCGGGAGGTCACCGACGAGGCCGAGCGCGCGCGGCTGTGGAAGCTGGCCGTCGCCGCGTTTCCGCCGTACGAGGAGTACCAGGCGAAGACGACCCGGCGGATTCCGGTCTTCCTCGCCGAGCCGCGGGGCTGAGCGGCGGCGCGCCCGGGGCCCGCGTCACTCTCGCGTGCGCGGGTCCAGGGCGTCCCGGATCGCGTCGCCCACGAAGTTCAGCCCCACGACGGTCACGAACAGGGCCGCGCCGGGCCCGAACACGATCCACGGCGCCTGCTGGAGATACCCGCGCCCGGCGTTGATCATGCTGCCCCACGACGGCGCGGGCGGCTGGATGCCCAGGCCCAGGAACGACAGCGACGCCTCGGCGAGGATGGCGAAGGCCACGCTGAGCGAGGCCTGCACCACGATGGGCGCGGTGGCGTTGGGCAGCACGTGACGCCAGGCGATGCGCCAGCCGGGCGCGCCCAGCGCGCGCGCCGCCTCGACGTACTCGCGCGCCGTGATGCTCAGCACCTGGCCGCGCGTGAGCCGGGCGAAGGTCGGCGTGTAGACCACGCCCAGCGCGATGAGCACGCCGGTGAGCCCGGCGCCCAGGACCGCCCCCAGCGCGAGCGCCAGGACGAGGGGCGGGAACGAGAGCACGGCGTCCATCAGCCGCATCAGGACGCCGTCGGCCCGGCCGCCCCAGTAGCCGGCCACGAGGCCGATCAGGCCTCCGGCCAGCGTGGCCAGGGCCACCGCCACGAACCCCGCCACCAGCGACACCCGCGTGCCCCAGATGACCCGCGCCAGCACATCGCGCCCGACGTTGTCCGTGCCGAGCAGATGCGCGAGGCTGGGCGCGGCGAGCGTGTTGCCCAGGTCCTGCTTGAGCGGGTCGTGGGGAGACAGCGCCGGCGCGAACAGCGCGGTGACGATCGCGAGCAGCACGACCGCCACGCCCACGGGGGCCAGCCGCGTGCTCGCCGCCCGCCGCAGGACGCCCCAGCGACGCACGCGCGCCTCGGGCACGCCGAGCGTCGACGGTCATGGCACGCGCCCCGTCAGCGATAGCGGATCCTCGGGTCGATCCAGCCGTAGACCAGGTCGACGAGCAAGTTGCTCACGATGAAGCCCACCGCGATCAGCAGCACGACCCCTTGCACCAGCGGGTAGTCGCGCGCGAACACCGCGTCGACCACGAGGCGGCCCACGCCGGGCAGGGCGAAGACGTACTCCGTGATGACGGCGCCGCCGATCAGCGTCCCGAGCTGAAGGCCGATCACCGTGACCACGGGAATCAGCGCGTTCCGGAGCGCGTGCCTCACCACCACCTGCCCTTCGCCGAGCCCTTTCGCCCGGGCGGTGCGGACGTAGTCCTCGGTCAGGGCCTCGAGCATGCTCGACCGGAGGGTCCGCGTCACCACCGCGGCCAGGGCCAGCCCCAGCGTGATCGCGGGCAACGCGAGCGAGCGCAGGCCCGCCCACGGCTCCTCGAGCGGATCGACGTAGCCGGAGATGGGCAGCCAGCGGAGCCGGACGCCGAACAGGAAGATCAGCAGGAGCGCGAGCAGGAAGTTCGGCATGCAGATGCCGAAGAGCGCGAACGTGGTGCCCGCGCCGTCGATCGGGGTATTGCGGCGCGCCGCGGACAGGATGCCGAGCGGGAAGGCCACCACCAGCGAGACCAGCATCGCGAGCGCGGCCAGCTCCAGGCTCGGCCGGATCCGCCGGGCCACGTTCTCGATCACCGGCTCCTGGTTCCGGATGGAGCGCCCGAGATCGCCCTGGAGGAGCCGGCCCATCCAGGCCGCGTACTGCACGTAGAGCGGCCGGTCCAGCCCAAGGTCGTGGCGGAGGCGCTCCTTCACCGAGGCGTCCATCGACTCCGCCATCATGGCGTCGATGGGGTCACCGGGGGTCATGTGGATGAGGGCGAAGACCCCCGCGGTGACGAGGAGGAGGACGGGGACGGTGGCGGCGAGGCGGTGAAGGACGAAGCGCCCCATCGATCAAGCCTCGCGGATCAGACGAACGCGCTGCGGTGGGATTGTATGGTCCCGTGGCGGGTCAGCGAATTGTCGAGGCTCTCGAGCCGGGCCGCTCGCGTTACCGGACCGCCCGCGTCGCGCTCAGCTCCTGAGCCACACGTCCTTGAACCGCATCATGCCGTCGGGGATGGGCTCGTACCCCTGCACCTTCGGGGAAAACGCCTTCGGCTCGATGGGGTGCACGATGAACACCATCGGCAGCTCCTCCTGGAGGAGCCGCGTGAGCTCGCTGTAGAGCTTCTTCCGCTCGGGCTGCGCGGAGACCTCGCGCGTCTTGTCGAGCAGCGCGTCGATCTTCGCGTTCGAGATGCCGGACCAGTTGAGCGACGTCCCCGGCGTGGTCTTGTAGAACTGGAACGTGTTGCCGTCGGGATCGGGCCGGCCGCTCCACTGGTAGCTGATCATCTCGAAGTTCTTGCTGTTGCCGTCGGAGAGCAGCGTGGCGGAGTCCACGAGCTTGATCTTCATGGTGATGCCGGCCTCGGCGAGCTGGGCCTGGATCACCTCCGCCTCCTGCACGTTGATCGGGATGTTGTTGGTGGTCACCGTGAACGTGAAGCCGCCCGGCTTGCCCGCCTCGGCGAGCTTCGCCTTGGCCTTCGCCAGGTCGCGCTTGATGTACGGGATGCTCGAGTCGTACGCCCAGCTCGTGGGCGGGATCGGCCCGTTGGCGGGCACGCCGACGTTCAGCCACACGCCCTTGACGATCTGGGCGAGGTCGAGCGCGTACGCCACGGCCTGGCGCAGCGGCTTCGCGTCGAAGGGCGGCTTCGTGTGATTCAGCTGGTACGCGAAGTCGGCGAGCGACGGCACGTCGACGACCACCACGTTCCTGTCCGCCTTCACCGCCGCCACGTCGCGCGGCTGCACGTAGTCCATGACGTCGATCTCGCCGGACTGGAGGCTCTGGAGCTTCACCGTGTCGTCGGGGATGGGCCGGTATCGGATCCGGTCGAGGTACGGGCCGCCCTGCTTGTTCCAGTAGCTGTCGTTCCGCTTCAGGATGATGTGGGCGTCCTTCACCCACTCCACGAACTCGAAGGGCCCCGTCCCCGCGCCCTTGGCGTTCCGCTCCAGCTCCGCGCCGCGCTCCTGGACGGCCTTGGGCGACACCATCATGCCCGCGCGATCGGTGAGGGTGGCGAGCAGCGCGGCGTCGGGACGCTTCAGGTTGAGCCGGACGGTGTAGGGATCGACCACGTCGACGGTGTCGATCGACGCTACCTCGCCCTTGCGCACGGACTTCGCCTCGGTCTTCATCCGGTTGAAGTTGAACTTGACCACCTCGGCGTTGAAGTCGGTGCCGTCGTGGAACTTCACGCCGCGGCGTAGCTTGAAGACGAGCGTCTTGGGCTCGGGCTGCTGCCAGGACTCGGCGAGGCCCGGCTTGATCCCGAGCTTCACGTCGAGCGTGACGAGCGGCTCGTAGATGTTGTGGTAGACCTGCCGGTCGATCTTGCTGCCCGAGTAGTGCGGATCCATCGTGGCCGCCTCGATGTAGAAGCCCACGCGGAGCGTGCCGCCCTTCCGGGGCGCGCCCTGCGCGAGGGCCCGCGTCACGCCGAGCGGCGCGGACAGGGCCGCGGGCACGAGGGCGGCGGAGGCGACGGCCCCCTTCAGCACCTCACGCCGGGAGATATCGTGCGTCGTGGCTCTGCGCCGCTTCGCCGCCATGTCGTGTCTCCTCCGATCGTCGAGATCGCCGCGCGCGCACACTGCTCCCGCTCGCACGCTCGTGGGTGGCCGGAGTATGAAAGACGCCAGCGTCCGGTGTCAAGGCTCCGGACTCCCTCTCCCCTCTGGGTCTGTGAAGAAATGGCGAGGCGGCCACGCGTGTGTACGCGGAATCGCGGTGTTGGCCCGCACGGCGAAGTCGAAATCCGCATTTCTTCACAACCTCTCTGGGGAGAGGGACGGGGTGAGGGGCCGTCGCACGACCTCAGCGGTCAGCCCGCGTGCTGGCGCAACCGCCCCTCACCCTACCCTCTCCCCAGAGGGGAGAGGGATTGACAGTCGCAGAAGCGCGTCTTCACAATGCCCGCGGATCGCTCGTGGGCGACGACCGAGACGACCGAGCCATGGACCTCACACCCCTCATGAAGCCGGCGAGCATCGCGGTCGTCGGCGCCTCCGCGCGCATGGGCCGCGGCACGCGGGTCGTCGCGAACCTTCAGCAGTTCGGCTACCGCGGCCGCGTGTTCCCGGTGAACCCGAAGTACGGCGAGATCCTGGGCCTTCCCTGCTACCCGGACCTCCTCGCCACGCCCGAGCCGGCGGAGCTGGTGGTGGTGGCGATTCCCGCCGCCGACGTGCCTGCGCTCCTCGCGGAGGCGGCGGCCCGCGGCACGCGCGCGGCGATCATCCTGTCGAGCGGGTTCGGCGAGGCGGGGCCGGACGGGCGTGAGCGACAGGGCGCGCTCGACCGCCTGGTGGCCGAGCACGGGCTCCTGATCTGCGGACCCAACTGCTACGGCGTGTTCGACGTGCGCGGCGGCTCGGCGACGTTCTCCGCGGACTTCACCGCGCCCCCGCCGGCCGGCGGCGTGGCCGTGGTGTCGCAGAGCGGCGGCTTCAGCCACGCCATCGCCGAGGCGCTCTCCCTGCAGCGCGCCGCTCGGGCTGTCCTACATCGTGTCGTGCGGCAACCAGGCCGGCGTCAGCGTGGAGGACTACCTCGAGTTCCTCGTGGAGGACGCCCACACGCGGGTGATCGGCGTGTTCGTCGAGGGCTTCCGGCGCCCCGCGAAGCTCCGGCGCGTGGCTGCGCAGGCGCTCGCCGCCGGCAAGCCCATCGTGGCTCTCAAGGTCGGCCAGTCGGAGAACGCGCGTCAGGCCATGCTGAGCCACACCGGCTCGCTCGCCGGCACGCCCGAGATCGTCGCCGCCGCGCTCCGCCAGAGCGGCGTCGCGACGGTGTCGAGCCTCAACGAGATGATCGACACGCTGACGCTCCTGGCCGCGCCGGCCGCGGCCCGCGCCGGTGGACGGGTCGCCGTCCTCAGCGGGCTCGGCGGTGAGTGCGGACGCGTCGCGGACGCGGCGGAGCGCGCCGGGCTCGAGCTGCCGCCCCTGGCGCCAGCGACCGTGGACGCCCTCCGGCGCGCGCTGCCGGACTTCGGCACGCCACGCAACCCGCTCGACGGCACCGGCGGCATGTACGAGGATCCCGCGGTCTTCCCCGGCCTGATCGACGCGCTCCTGGGCGCTCCCGACGTGGACGTCGTGGCCGTGAATCTCCGGGCCAACGTACCCAAGCCGGGAGGCTGGGCGCCGTCGCGCCAGTTCGCGGGAGTGATCCGCGACCGGCTCGCCGCGGGCGACGGACAAGCTGGTGGTGGCGTTCGGCTCGTTCTCCGGCGGCGACCTGGACCAGGAGGTCGTGCGGCCGCTGGCCGAGGCCGGCGTGCCGTACCTGGACGGCACCGAGACGGCCATGCTCGCGCTGGCCCACGCGCGCGATCGTCGCCGGTTCGTGGAGCGGCGCCGCGGGCGCGCGCACGAGGCGCCGGGATCTGGCGCGACGACGGCGGCGGCCGCATCCGGCGCGGCCGCGCCCGCCGGACCGTCAAGGCCGCGCGCGGGACGGAGACGGGCGTCACGATGCCGGCGCTCCCCGCCGAGCGCCTCCTGCGCGAGGCCGGCATTGCGCTCGTGGAGACCTGCGCGCGTCACCGACGCCGGCGAGGCCGCGCGCGTGGCCGCAGCGCCTGGGCTATCCCGTCGTCCTCAAGATCGACTCGCCCGACCTCCCCCACAAGACCGACGTGGGCGGCATCCGGGTCGGCTGCGCCTCCGCGAAGGCGGTCCGGCTGGCCTTCGAGGAGATGGTCGCCGAGGTGCGCGGGCGCGCGCCGGCCGCCCGCATCGAGGGCGCGCTCGTCCAGCCCATGGTGGCGGGCGGCGTCGAGATGGTCGTGGGGATCAAGCGCGATCCCCTCTTCGGGCCGGCGGTGGTCTGCGGCTTCGGCGGCATCCTCGTGGAGATCCTCCGGGACGTCGCGGTGCGCGTGCCGCCCTTCGACCACGCCGAGGCGCGCGACATGCTGGACGAGCTGCGCGGGCGCGCGCTCCTGCACGGCGCGCGCGGCCGCCCGCCCGCCGACATCGGCGCGCTCGCGGACCTCCTCGTGCGGCTCGGCGCGCTCGCCACCGCGCGCGCGGACATCCGCGCGATCGACCTGAATCCCGTCCTCGTCCTCCCGCAAGGCCGCGGCGCCGTCGCGGTGGACTGGCTCATCGAGCTCGACTGACCCAGGAGGCCAATGATGCCCTACGAGACGATCCTCTTCGAGAAGGCGGGCCCCGTCGCCACCATCACGCTGAACCGCCCGGAGGCGCTCAACGCCATCAACCCGCAGATGACGTCGGAGCTGCACCAGGCCCTCGACCAGGCGGAGGCCGACGCCGAGGTCCGCGCCATCCTGCTCACCGGGGCGGGCCGCGCGTTCTCGGCGGGCTACGACATCGGCCGCCGGCCCGACGGGCGATCCGCGCTCGACCCCACCGGCAGCGAGGTCGCCGACTTCCTGAAGCGCTGGTGGACGTCCGACGGCGACTCCGCGCGGCGCCTCATGCACATCTGGCAGCTCTCGAAACCGGTCATCGCCGCGGTGCACGGGTGGGTCATGGGCGGGGGCTTCTGGTACTCGCTGGCCTGCGACATCACGATCGCCGCCGACGACAGCGTGTTCGCCCAGCCCGAGGTCCGGCACATCTCGAACACCACCGTGCTCTTCGCCGCGCTGGCCGGCTGGAAGGCCGCGCACCGCTACGGCCTCACCGGCGACCACTTCGACGCCGCCGAGGCCCTGCGCCTGGGCATCGTCAACGAGGTGGTGCCGGCGGCGGAGCTGATGACGCGGGCGCGCGCGCTCGCGGAGCGCATCGCCCGCGTGCCCGAGCCGTCGGTCCGGCTGAACAAGGCCGTCACGTGCTACGGCCTGCTCGCGATGGGCCTCGGCGCGGGGATGCTGATGAACATCCCGCTCTCGAACCTGGCCCACGCCTCGTACAACTCCGAGCGCGGGGACCTGCTCGCCGCCATGCAGTCGGGCGGGCTCAAGGCGTTCCTGGACGCGCGCGACGGCGACTTCCGGCCCGAGCCGTTCGGCCCGAAGTCCCGCCCGCCCCGGTCTTGACGTGTCTCCATTGCGGGACATTGACGCCCACCGCGACGCCCCGGTATCGTAGCCACTCGATGGCCCAGGTGATCGAACCGGAGCTCAGGACGCGGCGATGGCGGCGTGTCGAGTACGAGCGGCTCGTCGACCTCGGGATCTTCACGGGCGAGCGCGTGGAGCTTCTCGACGGGCTGCTCGTCGTCCGGGAGCCCCAGGGCAGCCCGCACGCCGCGATCGTCGACCATGTCGGGCGTGTCCTGGCGGCGGGGTTCGGCGATGGATGGTACGCGCGCCACCATGCGCCGCTCGCGCTCGGCGAGCACTCGGAGCCCGAGCCCGACGTGGCCATCGTCGCCGGCCGCCCCCGTGACTACCTCGCCGCGCATCCCACGACGGCCGCGCTCGTCGTCGAGGTCGCCGATTCGAGCCTGAGGCTCGATCGACGCTTCAAGGCCGTCATCTACGCCCGCGCGGGCCTGAGCGAGTATTGGATCGTGAATCTCGTCGAGGGATCCGTCGAGATGCATCGCGATCCGCAGCCGACCGCGGACGAGCCCGACGCCTGGAGCTACCGCACCGTCGAGATCCTTCGTCCACCGGGAACGCTCACCCCGCTGAGCGCGCCCGGGTGTCGCATCTCCGTCGCTGACCTTCTCCCCTGAGGCGGGCGGCCGCTTCCGTCAGCGGCCGCGGAGGCGCTGGGGGTCCAGCCAGTCGCTGAGGCCCTCGGCCACCATGTTGAAGCCGAGCACGGCCACCATGATGGCGAGGCCGGGGAACACGACCATCCACGGGGCCTGCAGCATGAACCCCCGGCCGTCGGCGAGCATCAGCCCGAGCGACGGGATGGGCGGCCGCACGCCGACGCCCAGGAACGAGAGCGAGGCCTCGACGAGGATGGCGACGGCCATCAGCACCGAGGCCTGGACCAGGACGGGCGCGGTGGCGTTCGGCAGGATGTGGCCGACGATCACGCGCGGCACGGTGGCGCCAAGCGCGCGGGCGCCGTCCACGTAGGCCTCGACCTTGGCCGCGATCACCGCCGCCCGCGTCACGCGCGCCACCACGGGCGTGTAGACGACGGCGAGCGCCGCCGAGACCAGGCCGACGCCGGTGCCGAACACGCTCATCAGCGCGATGGCGAGGAGGATCGCGGGGAACGCCATCAGCACGTCGAGCGGGCGCATGATGAGCTGATCCGGCAGCCCCTCCGCGTAGCCGGCGATCACGCCGAGCGGCCCGCCCACCGCGAGGGCGAGCGCCACCGACACCAGCGCCACCCCGAGCGACACGCGATACGCGTGGACCACGCGGGTCAGCACGCTCCGCCCGAGGTCGTCCATGCCGAACGGCTCGGCCAGCGTGGGCGCCCGCAGCGCGTGGTCCTTGGCGATCTCGGTGGGGCTCCCCGGAAGCACCGCCGGCGCCAGCACGGCGAGGAGCGCGAGCCACCCGATCACGAGGGCCCCGGCCACCGCCACCCCGGGCGAGGGCCTCACTGGTGAGCCTCGCGCATCAGACCAATGCCGAGCGGTGGGACGGTAGAGGCCCGTGGCGGTTCGCACTCTGCGAGGGTCACTGGCGCCGCACCCGCGGATCGATCACGCCGTAGAGGATGTCGGTGACGAGGTTGACCAGCATGAACATGGCGCCGATGGCGAGCACGGTGCTCTGCACGACCGGGTAGTTGCGCTCCAGCACCGCGTCGAGGGTCATCCGCCCCACGCCGGGCAGCGTGAAGATCATCTCGACCACGATCGCGCCGCCCAGCATGTAGCCGACCTGGAGGCCCAGCACCGTCACGATGGGGATGGCCGCGTTCGGCAGCACATGTCGGAACAGCACGGCGCGGTCGCCCAGCCCCTTGGCCCGCGCGTACTGCACGAAGCCGCGATGCACGGTGTCGAGCACCGCCGCCCGCGTGAGCCGCCCGAGGACGGCGGCGCGGCTCACCGCCAGCGTCACCGCGGGCAGGATCATGTGCAGCAGGTTCTCCCACGGGCTCTCGAGGAGCGGCACCCAGCCCGCCGACGGCAGAAGCCCGGCGCCCAGCGAGAGCAGCAGGATGAGCATGATGCCGAGCCAGAAATCGGGGATCGAGATGCCGACGAGCCCGATGGCGAGCGCGGCGCGGTCGGCCACGCCGCCGCGCCGGCCGCCGCCGAGCAGCCCCAGCGGCACGCCGATGAGCGCGGCGCAGAGCGTGGCCAGCAGGGTGAGCTCGATGGTCACGGGCAGCCGGTCGAGGATCATGCGGCCGATCGGCTCGTTCTGGCGGAAGTCGAGGCCGAAGTCTCCCCGCGCCACGCCGCCGAGCCAGCGCAGGTACTGGGTGACGACGGGCTCGTCCAGATGGAAGGCCTCGCGAAGCGCCTTCACGCTCTCCGGCGTGGCCTTGTAGCCGAGCACCGTGACGGCGGGGTCGCCAGGCACGACCCGCATGAGCGCGAACACGAGCACGCTCATGCCGAGGAGCAGCGGCACGGCGAGGAGCAGCCGCCGAGCCGCGTACGTCCAGGGGAACGTCACCAGTTCACCGCGGAGGAGGTGGCGGCGGGCCGCCGATCCACGTGGATTCGGTGTAGCGGCGCCTCACGCACGCGCCGTAGGCTTCACCGCGTTCATCGCGGCACGGCTGGTGCAGGCTCTCCGCCGCCGAGACACACTGCCAGGTGAAGGGCGGCAGGGCGGCCACGCACCAGTGCAGGATGCGGCGGTCCGCCACCTGCCCGGAGCCAGGCCCCGCGGCCCGGACCAGCTCCTGAACCGCCCGGTACACGCGGTCCTCGGGCACCTCGAGGCCCAGCCCGAAGCATGCGATCGTCGCGCCGGGGCGCGCTCGCTGGCCGATCGTCCAGCCTGGAATGGGCGGCAGACCCCCTTCGATGCGCGCCAGCGCCAGACCCAGGCGCCCGAGCCAGGACGCCGGCGCCAGCGATGGCGGCGCCACGGGCTGGACCCCGGTGGCGCGCACGGTCAGCTCGAACCCCAGCGCGCGCCAGCCGTATCGCGCCTTCCTGTGGTGCGCGCTCACCGACTCCACGTCGACCCAGCGCACCGCATCGCGCCAGGGCGCGCACCAGATCGCGTCCGCCGTGACGACGAGGGCGGCGGGCCGCGCCGCGACCGCCGTGAGGCCAAGCGCCGCGATCGTGCCGAAGCATGCGGCAAGGACCCACACGGCGGCAATGAGGACCCGCTGTCGCCGGCGCCGGTCGGGCCGTGTGGCCCAGTGGAGCCCGAGGGCGACGCCCACGAGGATGACCGCGCCGGCGATGGAACCGGCCAGCGGAGCAATGGCGCTCCAGCCGGTGCCGATGCGCACCGCCCATGCGGATCCCAGCTCGCCCAACTCGGCCGCCTCCCCGCGACAACGTCCGGCTCGTCCCCGTGCCCGAGACCGCTACGTCGACGGCCGCATCGCCGCCCCCGAGCACGCCATCTCGTAGCGGCCCCGGAGGTCGGCTTCGGACGCGACGCCCATGCCGAGATCTCGCAGCAGCCCATCGCCGAGCCCGTAGATCCAGCCGTGGACCGCCAGCTCCTGTCCGCGCGCCCAGGCCTCTCGGACCACCGTGGTCTCGCACACGTGCACGACCTGCTCGATCACGTTCAGCTCACACAGGCGCTCGTGCCGCTGCTGCTCGCTCGGCAGCCCGGCCAGGTGGCGCTCGTGCTTGCTCCTCACGTCCTGGACGTGCCGCAGCCAGTTGTCGATCAGCCCCAGATGGTCGTCGCGCAGGGCGGCCAGCACGCCACCGCACCCGTAGTGCCCGCAGACGATCACATGCCGGACCCGCAGCACGTCCGTCGCGAACTGGAGCGCGGACAGGCAGTTGAGATCCGTGTGGACCACGACGTTGGCGACGTTCCGATGCACGAACATCTCGCCGGGCACCAATCCGACGATCTGGTTCGCCGGCACGCGGCTGTCGGAGCATCCGATCCACAGGTACTCCGGCGCCTGCTGGCGCGCCAGGCGCACGAAGAAGTCGGGCTGGCGCCGGACCATCTCCTCCGCCCACGCCCGGTTGTTCGCCAGTAGTCGGCTGATCACTGGCTCGTCGGTCCCAGATCTCGTGCGTCGCGCCTACCTGATGATCGTGTCCGCCCGCGACAGCAACGACGGCGGCATCGTGGCCCGAGAGCCTTGTCGGTCTTGAGATCCATGAGTCCCTCTCGTGGGCAGACGGCTAGCCGATCCAGGTGTCCTCGAAGCGGAGCTCCAGCGAGCTCAGGGGCACGGACGCCTGGACGTTGGGCTTCATCCAGTAGCGCTGGATCTCGTTGCTGAAGATGATCAGCGAGCCGTCCTCCTGGAAGAACTTCACCAGGTCCGGGTACATCTTCTTGCGGGCGGCGGGCGCGGTGGTGGTCCGGAAGGCGTCGAGGCGCCGGTCGGCCTCCTCGGACTTGAAGCCGCAGAAGTTCCACGGCGAGGTCGAGTGCTGGAGCGGGTAGTAGAACATGTCGGGATCCACGGTCACGCTCCACCACGCCGCGGCCACGTCGAACTTCTTGCCCACGAGCTCCTCGAAGTACTGGCCGGACTCGAGCGGCCGCACCTCGAGCGTGATGCCGACCTTCTTGAGCTGCTCGCGCAGGATCTCGCCCGTCTTCACCAGCACGGGCACCTGCGACTTCACGAGGTAGGTCAGGGTGAGGCCGCCGCCCACGCCAGCGTCGGCCAGGAGCTGCTTGGCCTTCGCCAGGTCGGGACCGCCCTTGTGGGCGTTGACCCCGGTGCCCCACACGCTCGGCTCGGGGGTGGGCTCGGCGGTGACGACGTGGCTGGCGTAGTACACGAGCTTGACGATCTCCTGCCGGTCGAGCGCCCACGCGATCGCCTGGCGGACGCGCTTGTCGTTCAGCGGGGGCCGGCTCGCGTTCAGCATGAAGAAGAACGGGAAGTACGGGCGGCCCGGCGACGACTTCATGTCCCGCGCCGCCCGCTCGAGCTCGGGGATGCGCTGGGGCGGCACGGTCTGGATCCAGTTGTAGCGGCCGGTCTGGAGCCCGGTGAGCCGTACGGTATCGTCGGCCGGCGCGTAGAAGATCAGCTTGTCGACGTACGGCTTCTTCGGCCGGAAGTACTTGTCCCACCGCTCGAGCGTGACGTGGTCGTCCTTCACCCACTCCACGAACCTGTAGGGCCCGGTGCCGATGGGGAAGAGCTTCGGGTCCTTGGCGGCGAGCGCCTTCTCGTTCACGACCTCCGTGGCCTGCGCGAGCACGGCGAGCAGCGGGCCGTAGGGGCGGCTCAGGTGGAAGCGCGCCTGGTACGGGCCGACCGCCTCGACGGCTTCCACCGGCGCGAAGAACACGCGCATGGGCAGCTTGTTCTTCGGGTCGAGGATGCGGCCGAACGTGAAGGCCACGTCCTTGGCCGTGAAGGGCTCGCCGTTGTGGAACACGGCGTTGTCGACCAGGTCGAAGAGCCAGCTCTTCTCGTTCTCCTGCTTCCAGGACTTCGCGAGCCCGGGGACGAACTGGCCGGCCTCGTCCACGTAGACCAGCTTGTTGTAGACGTTCTGGTAGACCTGCAGCGACGAATAGAGCTGCGCGAAGCCGGGATCCATGTTGACGGGCTTGTCCACGGTGGCGATGCGAAGCGTGCCCCCGCTCTTCGGCTGACCCTGCGCGAGCGCGGCCCGCGCGGAGATGCCGCCGAGGACCGTGCCGAGCCCCGTCCCTGCCCCCGCGGCGATGCCGCCGGCGCGGGAGAGCCACTGCCGTCGCGTCAGGCCCTGCGGCCGGTCGCTGTTTCCGCCGTGTCCGTCGATCATGGGTCGCTCCTTCCCGGGGGTCCGTCTTGGATCGTGCCGTCCTTCATGACCAGGCTCACCCGGCGCAGGGCCGTGATGTCGGCCAGCGGGTCGCCGTCCACCGCGATCAGGTCCGCGCGCTTGCCGGGCGTGAGGGTGCCCACCTCGGCGTCGATCCGGCACGCCTCGGCGCCCCAGCGCGTGCCCGCGAGCAGCGCGTCCCGCCGCGAGACGCCGAAGCGCACGAGCGTCTCCAGCTCGAAGTGCATCAGCCCGTGCATGCTGTCGGTGCCCGCGGCGAACCGGAGGCCCGACGCGAGGTGCCGCGGAAAGCGCGATTCCACCTCGCGGCGGGCCCAGCGGACCTTGTCCATGATCGCGGGCTGCCGGCCGTCGCCCTGCTCGATGCCCGTGGGGTGCATGAAGATCGAGAACGTGCAGACGAGCCAGGCGCCGCGCTCGATCATGAGCGCCACGTCCTCGTCCGACATGAGGGCGCCGTGCTCGATCGTGGACACGCCCTCCTCCACGGAGAGGCGGAGCCCGAGCCCGCCGTGGGCGTGGGCGGCGGCGTACGAGCCGACGCGCTCGGCCTCCTCCACGGCGGCGCGGATCTCCTCGCGGTTGTAGACGCTCGCCTTGAGGCTCGTGTTGGTGGAGCTCACGCCGCCGGTGGCGAAGATCTTCACGTGGTCGGCGCCGTGCTGGAAGTTCTCGCGGACGCCACGCCGGATCTCGTCCACGCCGTCGAACGAGGAGTTGGCGCGGCCGTGGCCGTTGCTCGCGGTGATCCCGCGCGTGGCCACGAGGAGGCGCGGGCCGGGGATGACGCCGGCCTCGATGGCGTCGCGCACGTCCACGTCGAGGAAGCTCTCCTCGGCCATGACGCGCATGGTGGTGGTGCCGGCGGCGAGGTCTCGGCGCAGGTTGGCGGTGGCGCGGAGGGCCTGGGGCACGGGGCGCTGCCGGAGCTGGCCGATCTGGTCGCCCATGCCGGGCACGATCGAGATGTGGCTGTGCGCGTCGACGAGCCCGGGCATCACGAACCGCCCGGAGAGGTCCACCACGGTGGCGCCCGCGGGCACGGGTGTCGTCGCCGCCGGCCCCGCGGCCTGGATGCGGCCGTCATCCACCACCACCACCGCGTCGCGGACGGGATCGGCCCCGGTGCCGTCGAAGAGGGTGCCGCAGCGGACGGCCTGCACGTCACTGGTCTCCCGTCACCCGGCCACCGTGACCCCGTAGTCGCGCCGCGCGGCCTCCGGGGACACGTAGCCCTCGGCCACGTCGCGGCGCACCGCCTCGGGGTCGCGCTCCGCCGGCGGCCCGTAGCCGCCCCCGCCGCCCGTCATGATGCGCACGCGCTCGCCCGCGGCGATGGCATGGCGCGTGGCCTTGCGCACCTGCCGCACGCTCCCGTCCGGCGACACGATGTCCACGCCGTTCACCGCGCCGTCCTTCCCGCCGCGGAGGCCCCAGGGCGGCGTCACCTTCCGCTCGAGGCTGAACGTGATGTAGGCGGGCGCCAGGAGCTCGTACTCGCGCTCGATCCCGAGCCCCCCGCGGTGGCGGCCCGCGCCGCCCGAGTCGGCGCGCAGCCCGTAGCGCAGGATGCGCATCGAGCCCACGCGCGACTCGACCACCTCCACCGGGTTGTTCCGGGCCGTGGAGCCCGCGAAGATGATCAGCGCGGAGTCGCCGTCCCACGCGGGGCGGCCGCCGGAGCCGCCGGCGTTCAGGTCGCCCTGGATGAAGAGCCGGCCCGTGTCCGGATGCGTGCCGAAGGCGATCGTCGGCATCTGGTCGCCGTACGAGCCGGCGGGGATGCGATCGGGCATGGCCTCGGAGAGGGCGCGGAGGCCGAGGTCGATCAGCAGGTTGATCGGCACGTAGTAGCGCGCGGTCGGCGCGGGCTCCTCGGCGGCGAGCACGGACCGCGGCGGGATCACCACGGTGAGCGGCCGGAAGCAGCCCTCGTCCACGGGGTCCATGGGCGTGGTCAGGCACTTGATGAGGAACCGGCACGCGCTGATCGTGATGGCGTCGCCGCAGTTGAACGGCCCCGTCACCTGCGGGCTCGAGCCGGTGAAGTCGACCGTCATCGCCCCGTCGCCCACGGTGACCGCCATCTCCACGCGTACCGGCCGGTCGAGGTCGATGCCGTCGTTGTCGAAGTGCGCCACCGCGCGGTACGTGCCGGCGGGGATGGCGGACAGCGCGGCGCGCGTGCGACGCTCCGACTGCTCCAGGTACGTCCGCGTGGCCTCGGCCAGCGTGTCGCGCCCGTACTTGCCCAGGACCTCGTGGAAGTACGCTTCGCCGGCCCGGCACACCGCCACCATCGCCTGAATGTCCTTCAGCGTGCCGCTCTCCGTGCGGATGTTGCCCTCGATGATCCGCATCACCTCGTCGTTGATCTCGCCGCGGCGGTAGAGACGCACCGACCGGAACCGCAGCCCCTCCTGCCGGAACTCCGTGGAGCTCACCTGCATCGAGCTCGGGACCGGCCCGCCCACGTCGCTCCAGTGCGCCTTCACGGACACGAAGCCCGTGAGCTGCCCTTCCCAGAACACCGGCGCGAACATGGCCACGTCGTTCAGGTGGTTGCCGTTGCCGGTGTACGGATCGTTGTGGATGAAGATGTCGCCGTCCGCGAACGCCCCGAGGCCGCGCGCGGCGATGGTGGCCTGGATGGGGAACCCCAGGTGCCCCTGGAACACGGGCAGTCCGATGCCCTGCGCGATCATCTGCACGTCGGCGTCGAAGATCGCGCACCCGAAGTCCAGGCTCTCGCTGATGATGTGGTTGTACGCGGTCTTGATCATCGTGATCCGCATCCGCTCCGCCGCCGCGTTCAGCGCGGCGCGGACCACTTCCACGGTGATCGCGTCCACCGGCACGTTACCCATCAGCGCTCCTTTCGCGCGTCCCTTCACGGTGAACTCGCCTCATTCGCCGATGACCTCCTGGCATCTGTCGGGCCCGGGCTCGATCAGCCTGCTCACCACTTCCATACTTCTTGCCAGCGGAGCCTATGACGCCCGACGTAGCTTCCTCCCGAGTGCGGCAGGGACCTCAATGGACTCGAAATAGGATGCTGGGAAGAGATAGTCTTCGCCTGATTCGTCGATGATCCGCACGTAGCCATGGCCTTCAGCCTTGGGATCCGGCAATCGCTGATAGATCTTCCGCACCTCGAGCGACGCCTCGTGGTCTTCGTTGGAGAGGCATACGACGAAATGGGTCGTTCGCCGACTCATAGTTCTTTCAGAATCTCCTTGATCCTCACGTCACGTTTCCCGATGCCGTGCGCCTCGTACCAGTGCAACTCGACAATTGCGTGGGTCCCGTCTTCCAGCCGTACGTGCGCACGTCCCTTCCGCTTGCGCCATCGACCGCGCCCGAACGCCCTGCGAAGCCGACTGATCTCTCGGATCGCCGCACCGACCGCGATTGTCTCGGCGTGTCCAATCGGGCCGATGATCTCGAAGCGCATTCCTGTCTATGGAAGCATCCTGTGGTCATCCACTTCAAGCCGCCGCACGGCGCGCAGTCTCAGCCGCCGCCGCGAGCCCCTACCGGCTTTCCGCCGGCTCGGCGAGCTCCTCACCGGACCCCGCGCGCCACGTCGATCACGAGGCAGCCGTGGTCCTCGACGCGGAGCACGTCCCCCGGCTCGATGATCGTGGTCGTGCCCGCCTCCTCGACCGCGGCGGGGCCCTCGATCACGTCGCCCGCGCGGAGAGCGTCGCGTGAAACCACCCGGAACTCCAGCATGTCCTGGAGGAGCGTGGAGTAGATCTTGCGCGTCTCGAACATCGGAGGCCGTCCCGTTCCGCGCGCGAGGGCGGGCAGGCGCGGCCGCTCCAGCGGGAACATCACGGTGAGCCGGAGGTTCAGGAGCTGCACCTCCGACTCGGGCACCGAGTAGCCGTACGCGCGTTCATGCGCGGTGTCGAAGCGGCCACGGAGAGCGGACCATTCGCCGGGGCCGGCCAACTCCACCGTCACCGTGTGCTCCTGGCCCAGGTAGCGCAGATCCGCGGCCCGGCGCATGACGGGCGCGCCCACCGGAGGCAGGATCGCCTCGATCTCGCGCTGCATCTCGCCGTAGCGCGCCTCGGCCCACGCGGCGTCCGTCGAGCCGATGGGCTCCAGCACCGTGCGGACGAGGTCGTGTCGGAGATCCGTCGCCAGCATGCCCCACGCGGAGAACGTCGACGGCGAGGGCGGGATCACCACGCGCGGGATGCCCAGCTCGCGCGCGATGGCCACCGCGTGGAGCGGGCCGCCGCCGCCGTACGCCACCAGGGCGTGATCCCGCGGATCGAGGCCGCGCTCCGTCGTGATGCTGCGCACGGCGAGCGCCATCTTCACGTCGGCGAGCCGGACCACGCCGGCCGCCGCGGTGGCCCGGGCCAGCCCGAGCGGCACACCCAGGTGCTCGTCGATCGCGCGCGCCGCCGCGGCGGCGTCGAGCGGCATCGTGCCGCCGAGGAAGCGGCCCGCATCGATCCGCCCGAGCGTCACGTTGGCGTCGGTCACCGTGGGCTCGCGGCCGCCGTGGCCGTAGCACACCGGCCCGGGGTCGGCGCCCGCGCTCTGCGGGCCCAGGGCCAGCGCCCCGCCCGGGTCGATCCACGCGATGGTGCCGCCGCCCGCGCTCACCTCCTTGATGTCGATCACGGGGATGCGGAGCGGCCGGCCGTCCACGTGGTACTCGTCGGTGGTCTGGACCAGCCCGCGCTCGACCACCGCGCACTTGGCCGTGGTCCCGCCCATGTCGAAGGAGATGAGCCGCGCTCCCGCCCATTCGCCGCCCAGGATGCGGGCGAGGCTGGCGCAGCCGGTGGCGCCCGCCGCGGGGCCGGACTCGATCGTGTGCACGGGCTTCGAGCGCGCCGCCTCGATCGAGAACGCGCCGCCGTTGGACTGCGTGATGAGGAGCTGACCGCCGAAGCCGCGCCCGGCCAGGCCGCGCCCGAAGTCGCCCAGGTAGCGGTCGAGCGTGGGCTGGATGTACGCGTTCACCACGGTGGTGCTCGTCCGCTCGTACTCGCGCCACTCCTGCGTGATCCGGTGCGATGCCGACACCGACACGCCGGGGAGCGTGGCGGCCACGATCTCCGCCGCGCGCTGCTCGTGCGCGGGCGACCGGTACGAGTACAGGAACACGACGGCGACCGACTCGACCCCGTCGCGGCCGAGGCGCTCCGCCGCGTCGCGCACCGCCGCCTCGTCGAGGGGCACCAGGACCGCGCCCTTCGCGTCGAGCCGCTCCGGCACCTCCAGGCAGCGCCCGCGGGGCACCAGCGGCGTGGGCCGCCGGTAGATCACGTCGTACATGCGGAGGAAGTTGCCCCGGCCGATCTCGAGGACGTCGCGAAACCCCGCCGTGGTGATGAGCCCGGTGCGCGCGCCCTTCTGCTCCAGCAGCGCGTTGATCGCGATCGTCGTGCCGTGGATGAGGAGCCGGCAGTCCGACAGCCGGACGCCGGTCTGGTCCACGCAGCGCAGCACGCCGTCCAGGAGGTCCCGCGGTGTGCTCAGCGCCTTGGTGTTCACCACGGCGCCGGTCGTCTCGTCGAGGGCGACCAGGTCGGTGAACGTGCCGCCGATATCGACGCCGATGCGCAGTGTCATGGGAATGGGCGGAGTATAGCGGCTCCCTCTCTTCCGTGGCGAGAGGCGCGGTCAGTCGTGGGGAGATCGCGCGACCGACCCTCACCCCGGCCCTCTCCCTGGGAGGGAGAGGGGGCAGGGGGAGGGAGGGCCGCGGTCAGGGGACCATCACGACCTTGCCGTGGTGGCCGGATTCCATCACCACCTCGTGGGCGCGCGGGGCCTGGGCGAGCGGGATCTCCTCGGCGATCACCGGGCGCAGCGTGCCGTTGCGCAGCCCCTCGACCAGCGCGGCGTGGATGCCCGCGAGCTGGGCGGCGGTGGCGTGGCCGAGGGCCATGCCGCGGATGTCGGCGTCCTTGTTCATGGCGTGGCGCGCGTTCACCTCGGTCGGGCCGCGGTTGCCGATCACCACGATGCGCCCGCCCATCGCGATCACCCCCAGGTCCTTCTGGAGGTTCACGTTGGCGAGCATCTCCAGGATGACCTCGACGCCCCGGTTCCCGGTGAGGCGCATCACCTCGTCGAGGTAGCCCGCGGCGCTGTGGTCCAGCACGTGGTGCGCGCCCTGCTCGGCCACGAGCCGGCGGCCGCGCTCGGTGCCCGCGGTGCCGATCACGGTCAGCCCGCGCGCCCGCGCGAGCTGCACGGCCCCGATGCCGACGCCCCCGCTCGCTCCGTGGACGAGCACGGTCTCGCCCGCCCGCCCGTGCCCGCGGTTGAACAGCGCGTGGTACGCCGTGGCGTACGGCACGTTGACCGCGGCGCCCTGCGCGAAGGTGGCGTTGGCCGGCAGCGCATGCACCTGAGCCTCCGAGCAGAGCGACATCTCGGCGTACGCGCCGCTCCCCGAGCCGCCGAAGTACACGCGGTCGCCCGGCTTCACGCTCTTAACGTCCGCGCCCACCGCCTCCACGACGCCCGCGGCGTCGCTGCCCGGCGTGTAGGGGAGCTTCGGGCCGCGGTTGTCGGTGTTGGAGCGGAGGTACGTGTCGACGGGGTTCACGCCCACGGCGTGGTTCCGGACCAGCACCTGCGCGGCCGAGGGGGTGGGCGTGGGCACCTCCTCGAGCTTCAGGACGGAGGGACCGCCGTACTCGGAGACGCGGATCGCCTTCATGGATGTGCTCTCCTTTCGCGGCGGGTCGGGCTCCGATGCCGCGCGGACGAGGATACCCCAGGATGCGCCGCGCGGTCAGCGCGCGGGCGCTAGGGGGCGTCAGAACGACGCGGGCGCCGGGCCTCAGAACGACCGGGTGCAGGTCGTCAGAGCGCCTGGGCGCCGAACGTGTCGCAGGCCTTCGGCTCGCCCCGCTCGATGCCGCGCTTGAACCAGCGGACGCGCTGCTCCGAGCTCCCGTGGGTGAAGGACTCCGGCACGACCGTGCCCTGCGAACGCTTCTGCAGCCGATCGTCACCGATCGCCGCCGCGGCGTTCAGGCCCTCCTCGACGTCGCCCTTCTCCAGGATCTGGCGCGCGCGCTGCGCGTTGTGGGCCCAGACACCGGCGAAGCAGTCGGCCTGGAGCTCCATCCGCACCTGGAGCGCGTTCGCCTCGGGGCGGTCGCCGAGGCGCTGGCGCTGGGTGTGTACCTTCTCCGCGATGCCCAGGAGGTTCTGGACGTGATGTCCCACCTCGTGGGCGATGACGTACGCCTGCGCGAAGTCGCCCGGGGCGCCGAGCCGGTCGCGCAGGTCGCGGTAGAAGGACAGGTCGATGTAGAGCTTCTGGTCACCCGGGCAGTAGAACGGCCCCATCGCGGACTGACCCATGCCGCACGCCGAGCGGACGCCGCCGCTGAAGAGCACCAGCGTCGGCTCGCGGTACTGGCGGTTCATGCGCTGGAAGATGGCCTTCCAGGTGTCCTCGGTGTCGCCGAGCACCACGGAGACGAAGTCCTTTAGCTGGTCCTCGCCCGCGGTGGGCGCGCGCTGCGGCTGCTGGACGGCCGGGGGCCCGCCCGTCGGGTCTCCGCCCTGGAGGATGACGCTCGGGATCGATCCCGAAGAAGAGCGCGATCAGCACGAGCGCGACGGTGCCGATCCCGCCGCCCAGCGCCACGCCCCCCATCGGCATGCCCCGCCGGTCCTCGATGTTCCCGCTCCGCCGGCCGCCTTGCCATCTCATACACGACACCTCCCTGGGAGACGCTGCGTGACGTTGCGTTGCCTCTCAGCCTACTGCAGGGTCCGTGCCAGCCCGAGGCGGCCCGAGCGTCTCGAGAAACAAAGGATGCCCACGTCCCGGCGCGGCCGCGGGCGGTCCCTGAACCGGATGCCCGGCAGAGCCTCGGGCGTGATGCATCGGACAGTGGGCGGGCCGGACGGCATCCGCACCACGGTATCATCGCCACCGGCCGCGGGGGGCGAGCGCCCGGCGCGGCCAGAGAGGACACGCCCATGACCCCACCGGATCCACACGCCCCGTCCAGTTCGGGGCGCTCCTGCGCCAGGCCGACAACACGTGGACGAACATCTCCGAGGCGGCGCGCATCGCCGACGACCTCGGCTTCCGCTCCATCCACTTCATCGACCACCTCCTCGCCATCCCCGACCCCACCGGCGACATCCTCGAGTCCTGGACGACGATGACGGCGTGCGCGGCCATCACCCGCCGGGTGCGGGTGGGCGCGAACGTGCTCTGCAACGCCTTCCGCTCCCCCGCCCTCCTCGCCAAGATGACGGCCACGCTCGACGTGATCAGCGGCGGCCGCGTCGAGCTGGGCATCGGCGCGGGCTGGCACGAGCCGGAGTTCCACGCGTACGGGTTCGACTTCCCGAGCCCGGGCACGCGCATCGACCAGCTCGACGAGGCGCTGGCCGTCGTCAAGCGCCTGTGGACGGGCGAGCGCGTCGACTTCGCGGGGCGGCACTACCGGATCGAGGGCGGTCTCTGCCGGCCGCGGCCGGTGCAATCGCCGCATCCGCCGGTCATCGTGGGCGGCGCCGGCGAGAAGCGGATGCTCCGCCTCGTCGCGCGCGAGGCCGACATCTGGAACTGCTCGGCGGGGAACTACGCCCAGCTCGACCGGAAGATCGCCGTCCTGCGCGAGCACTGCCGCGCGGTGGGCCGCGACGTCGCGAGCCTCGAGCTCTCGCTCCAGGACCTGGTGGTGGTGGCGCCGACGGAGGCCGCGCTCGCCGCGCCGCTGGCCGACGCGCGCACGCGCCTGTCGTTCTTCGGCAACGTCGACCAGATCGCGACCATCGGCACGCCCGAGCGCTGCATCGAGACGCTCCGGCGGAAGGTCGCCCAGGGCATCACGTACTTCATCTGCCTGTTCACCGACGGGGGCCAGCCGGAGACGGTGCGCCTGTTCGGCGAGCGCGTGCTGCCCGCATTCCGCTGAGCGCGCGATCCAGCAGGAGGGCGACGCGGCGTCCCGCCGGCGAGCGCGCGGCGATCGCGGCCAGCGCCCAGGTGGCCACCGCCGGGTCCACGAGGTAGTCCCAGAGGTTCGTCGACTCCATCAGGCCCGCGCCGAAGGCGGCCACGCCGGCGGCCAGCACGAGGGCGGCGCCGCGCCGCCGGCGCCACCACGCGATGACGAGCGCCGCCGCCACCAGCAGGAGCACGCGCGGCCGGTACCCGAGCGCGTAGGGATCCCAGAGCGTCAGCCCGAGCGTGAGCGGGTACAGCAGCGACGCCCGCGGCCGCGGCCCACGCATGGAGCGCGCCCCGGTCGGCGGCGGCGAGCAGAGGCCAGGGCGAGAGCCGGGCGGAGAGCGCGGCGGCGAGGAGGGCCAGCGTGGGGACGCTCAGATCCCCGGTGACGCCGCGGACGTAGCCGGCGAGCGGAATGCCGCCGAGCGGCGCCAGCGCCACGGCGGCGACGAGGAGTCCCCAGGGCGCCCCGCGCCGACCCGCCACGGCCCCGCAGAGGGCGACGGCGACGGCGGCCAGCGCGAGCTCGATGCCGCCGAGCCCCACGATCTGCCGCAGCGTGTCCGCGGTCACCGCGCGCGCTCCCGGATCCACGCCTCGTTGAACGACACGTGCTTGACGTGGGTGAGCTGATGCCACACGTACAGGACGTGCACCGTGCCGTCGGCGCCCTGGATCGCGTAGGGGTAGCCGAAGTTGGCCAGGTTGCCCTCGTGATCCAGCACACCGTCCTCGAGGCCGTGGAACACGCTCCATCGCCCGCCGCCGTCGCGCGAGAGCGCCAGCGAGAGCCGCTCGCGAGAGTTCCGCGAGTTGTTGAAGACGAGGAGGATCGCGCCGTCGCGGAGCCGCACCGCCATCACCGGCGCGTTCGGGTTGGGCAGGCCGGCTTCGGTCACCGCGCCCCAGCTCGCCCCGGCGTCCTCCGTGCGCGTCACGTACACCTGGCCCTTGAGGTAGTTGCGCATCAGCGCGACGGCGTGGCGATCGTCGAGCGGGGCCACCGACGGTTGCAGCGCCACCTGGCCCCGGTGCATGCGGGTCCGGTCGAGCACCTCGCCGGAGGCGGACAGCCGCAGCATCTGCGGGAAGACGCCGACCAGCTCGTGATAGGCGGGCACGCCGACCGAGCCGTCGCGGTAGCGGACGGGGGCCGCCCGCACGAGCGTGCCCGCGTTCGCCACCGGGCTCGTGACGAGACGGCGCGCCGGCGTCCACGTCCGTCCCTCGTCGCGCGAGGTCTTGAGCGCCACGCTCGACGTTGACCACTCCCACCACGCGGTGACGTAGACGAGGCTGACCTCGCCGTCGCCCCGGGTGAAGAGCACCGGGTTGGTGAGCGTGCTGACCACGCGCCCCAGCTCGCGCTCCGTCCGATGGCTGGTCGTCACTGGCCACGGGGTCCCCCACGCGCCGGCCCGCCGGTCGAACCGGGCGGCGGAGAGGACCACTGCTGCGTCCGCGGACCGGGCCGCCTTCCACACCGCGAGGAGGTCGCCGCCAGGGAGCTCGGTGACCGTGGGCGTGTGCAGGGAGCGCGGAGACGGGCGCGCCTCGATGAAGCGCTCCACGTACCGGGCCGGCTCCTCCGGCCCGGTCGACGCCGGCGGGAGCGCCTCGAACCGTCTCGGCTCCTCCGGACGCCAGCGCCGACAGGACCGCGGGCACGAAGGCCAGCGCGGCGAGGAGGGGCAGGAGCGCCCGCCACAGCGCGGAGGGACGCGGCCGATCCGTCACGCGCGGCGTCCGATCGCGGTCATGGCCGGCGGCTCGAGAAGGTATCCGGCGGTGCTAGCATGCCGGGCATGGCCGTCAGCGGCTCCTTCATCGAGCGGCTCGTTCTGGGCGTGGTGGCCGCGCTCACCGCGATCGGGATGGCGGTGGCGCTCTACGATGGGACGCTGTTCCGCGCCTACACGAGCGAGGCCGGCCCGGTGGAGAACCTCACGGTCGTGATGCTGCTGGCCGGCGCGGTCATCTGCTTCCGCCGCGTCGGGCGGCTGGCCGGCCGGCGGACCTGGCTCTTCGTGGCCGCGACGGCGCTGCTCGGCGTGCTCTACGCTGCTCGCGGCGGGCGAGGAGCTGTCGTGGGGTCAGCACGTCCTCGGGTTCAAGGCGCCCGAGTTCTTCAAGTCCCACAACGCCCAGGGCGAGACCAACCTCCACAACGTCGTCGTGAAGGGGGTCAAGCTCAACCGCCTGGTCTTCGGCACCGGGCTCTTCATCTTCGTGCTCGGCTACTGCGTGGCGCTGCCCGTGGGCTATCGGCGATGGCCGTGGCTCCGGCGGCTGGCCGACGCCGTGGCCCTGCCGATCCCGCGGACGCGCCACCTCGTCTGGTATGCCGCGCTCGCGCTCGCCGCGAACCTCACGCCGTCGAAGTTCAAGTGGGAGGTGCTGGAGCTGGTCAGCGCGACGATGTTCTGCCTGTTCACCGCCCTGCCCCTGAACGCCGACGCGTTCCGCGCCGATCCTGATCGGTCCCCTACTTCGCGTGGAAGAGGTTGAGGGCCGATCCCAGCCGGAACCACTCGAGCTGAGAGGCGCTGAACGAGTGCGCGAGCTGGAGCGTCTCGCTGGCGCCGTCGGCGTGCGCGATCCGGCACTCCACGGGCTTGCCCGGGGCCAGGCCCGCGAGCCCCACCAGGCTGATCCGGTCGTCCTCGCGGATCCGGTCGTAGTCCTTCGGGTCCGGGAACGTCAGCGCGAGGAGGCCCTGCTTCTTGAGATTTGACTCGTGGATGCGCGCGAACGCGCGGGCGATCACCGCCGCCCCGCCGAGGAGCCGGGGGCACAGCGCGGCGTGCTCGCGGCTCGACCCCTCGCCGTAGTTGTGGTCGCCCACGACGATCCACTTCACGCCGCGCGCCTTGTAGTCGCGGGCGATGGCCGCGATGGGCTGTCCGGTGGCGCCGGTGAGCACGTTCTTGCCCTTGCCGGTCTCGCCGGTGAACGCGTTGGTGGCGCCCATGAACATGTTGTCGCTGAACTTGTCGAGATGGCCGCGGTAGCGGAGCCACACGCCGGCGGGAGAGATGTGGTCGGTGGTGGTCTTGCCCTTGGTCTTCATCAGCACCGGCATGTCGAGGAAGTCCCGCCCGTCCCACTTCGGCCACGGCTCCATCACCTGGAGCCGCTCGCTCGTCGGGCTCACCGCGAGCGTGACGCCCGAGCCGTCGGCGGGCGGCGCCACGTAGACGTTCTGGCCGCGGGCGAAGGCCTGGGCCGGCACCTCGGGCGCGGTCTTCGGCGCGGTGAGCGTGAACGTCTTGCCGTCGGCGCCGGTCAGCGAGTCGGTGAGGGGGTTGAACGACAGCCGGCCGGAGAGCGCCATCGCCGTCACGATCTCGGGGCTCGCGATGAAGTTCATCGTGGTGGGCTGACCGTCGTTCCGCATCGGGAAGTTGCGGTTGTAGGAGGTGACGATGGTGTTGGGGGCGGCCGTCGCCTCCTTCGAGCGCCGCCACTGGCCGATGCACGGCCCGCAGGCGTTGGCGAGCACGGTGCCGTTGACGTCGCGGAGCGAGCGCATCTGGCCGTCGCGCTCGATGGTGGCGCGCACCTGCTCCGAGCCCGGGGTGACCATGAACGGCACCGCGGTCTTGAGCCCGTGGGCCTTGGCCTGCTCGGCCACGTCGGCGGAACGGCTCATGTCCTCGTACGAGGAGTTGGTGCAGCTGCCGATGAGCGCGCTCGAGATGGCGTCCGGGAACTTGTTGGCGGGGTCCGCGACCTCGGCGGCGAGCTTGGAGATGGGCCGCGCCCGGTCTGGGGAATGCGGCCCGACGACGTACGGCTCCAGCGTCGAGAGATCGAGCCGCACGACGCGGTCGTAGTGCTTCTCCGGATCCGCCTCCACCTCCGCGTCGGGCGCGAGCAGGTGCCTGGCCGCCTCGGCGAGCGGCACCAGCCCGTCCTTGCCCGTCGCGCGCAGGTAGCGGGCCATGCGCTCGTCGTACGGGAACATGGACGTGGTCGCGCCGAGCTCCGCGCCCATGTTGGTGATGGTCGCCTTCCCGGTGGCGGAGAGCGTGCGCGCGCCGGGCCCGATGTACTCCACGATGGCGTTGGTGCCGCCCGACACCGTGAGCTGCCCCGCCACGTAGAGGATCACGTCCTTGGGCGCGGTCCAGCCCTTGAGCGCGCCCGTGAGGTACACCGCGATGTGGCGCGGGTAGAGCACCTCCCACGGCAGGCCGGCCATGACCTCCACCGCGTCCGCGCCGCCCACGCCCACCGCGCACGCGCCGAGGCCGCCCGCGTTCGGGGTGTGGGAGTCCGTGCCGATGATCAGCGCGCCGGGAAACGCGTAGTTCTCGAGCACGACCTGGTGGATGATGCCCGCGCCCGGGCCCCAGAACCCGGCGCCGTACCTGGCCGCGGCCGAGCGCAGGAAGTCGTACACCTCGCCGTTCTCGGCGATGGACTCGCGCAGATCCTGCTCGCCCTCGACCCGCGCCTGGATGAGGTGGTCGCAGTGGATCGTGGTGGGCACGGCGACGGAGTTGCGGCGCGTCTGCATGAACTGGAGCATGCCGGTCTGGCCGAGCACGTCCTGGAGGACCACCCGATCGGGCCGCAGCATGAGATAGCTCTCGCCCGGCTTCATGTCCTGCTTCTCGGGGTCGTCGAGGTGGCCGAGCAGGACCTTGTCGGCGAGCGTCAGGGGCCGGCCGAGCCGCCGCCGGACGATCGCCAGGTTCCGCTCCATCGTCTCGTAGACCTTCCGGGCCATCTCGGGCGTCGACTCGATCGTGATCATGGTCCTTCCCTCGTCATCGTGAGTGAATGTCGAGATGGCACGACGCGTGTTCGCAGAATCGCGGCGTTAACCGGCTCGCTGAATCCGACATCCGCATTGCTTCACACCCCCGTCACGCGGGCGCCGCGGCGCGCAGGAGCGCCAGCGTCTCGTCCACCGTGTCGTTTGCGGTGATGGCGCGGACCACCACCTCGTCCAGCGCGCCCTGCCACGCGCGGAGCCCCGCCGCGACCGCCTCCGGCGTCGGGGCGGCGACGCCCGTGTCCACGGGCTTCACCCCCATCCGCGCGAAGTGATCGGCGTAGGCCGGGATCTTCGCGTATCGCCCCGCCTCCTCGGCCAGCCGCTCCGCCCCTGCCGGCCCCAGGGACGCGCGGACGTAGCCGCACATGCGCGGGGCCGGACGCCCGGCGGCCGCGGCGCCCGCGCGCACCAGATCGGCCGAGCGGCGCGCCCACTCCGGGGTGAGCCAGTTGAACAGGACGCCGTCGGCGATCTCGCCGGCCAGCCGGCACATCTGCGGCCCGAGCGCGGCGATGATGATCCGCGTCTGGAGCTGGGACCGGAGCGAGGCCACGCCCTCCCGCACGCGCTTGAGCGAGCCCGGGTTCGGGCTGCCGATGCCCAGCAGCAGCCGGCCCAGCGGAAGGCCGTGCGCCCGGGTCCCCTCGACGATGCTCTCCGGGCCGCGGGTATGCAGCGGGATCACCCCGACGCCGAGCTCGATGCGGCTGGTCTCCCGGGCCGCGGCGGCGAGCGTGCCCAGACCGTCGGTCGCGCCGGGATGGTTCACCCAGAACGAGGTGTATCCCCGGCCCTCGGCCTCACGCGCGGCGGCCCGGATGACGTCCGGCGCGACGCCGGCAAACAGCGCGAAACCCTGTCCCATCTTCGCCTCCTGGAAGAGTCCTGACCCGGTCCATTCATGAACGGGCCCACCGGACCGACGCGCTCTGCAGGGTCCGTCTACCGTTCGCGAATGGCGCGGGCTAACGGTAGGGATGACCCTACCATAGCCCGCAGCATTCGCGAACGGCCGGGCCCGCGGGCCCCGCCGCGGCGGCTCGCGAAGGTCGAGGGACGCGGCGCTTGCGCTCGACGGGGCAACAGGCTACACCGGAGCGGTCGATACCTTCACGCTCAAGGAGGCCCGGGATGGCCGATACGCCGAAGCTCCTGCTGGAAAAGGACGGTCCGATCGCCTGGATCACCTTCAACCAGCCCGAGAAGCGCAACGCGGTGAGCCAGGAGATGTGGGAGCTGATGGCCGACTACGGCAAGGACGTCGCGTCCGACGACGCCGTCCGCGTGGTCATCCTGCGCGGGGCGGGCGACCGCGCCTTCGTCGCGGGCGCGGACATCTCCCAGTTCAAGGACCGCCGCCGCAACATGGACGACGAGCGCGAGTACCGCCGCATCTCCCAGCGGGGGCACGAAGCGATCGCCCACCTGGAGAAGCCGCTGCTCGCCATGATCCACGGCTACTGCGTGGGCGGAGGCGTGGGCATCGCGATCACCTGCGACATCCGCATCGCGGCCGACGACGCCCGCTTCGGCGTCCCCGCGGCCCGCCTCGGGCTCGGCTACGAGTGGCACGGGATGGACAAGCTGATGAAGCTCGTCGGCCCGTCCTACACCAAGGAGATCTTCTTCACCGCCCGCACCGACTTCAGCGCGGAGGACGCGCTCCGCATGGGGCTGGTGAACCGGGTGGTGCCGAAGGCGCAGCTCGAGTCGTTCACCCGCGAGTACGCGCTGACGATGGCCGGCAACGCCCCCCTCACCCTGCGCTCGGCGAAGGAGACGGTGGCCCAGCTGTCGCGACCGTCCGCGGAGCGTGACCTGCCGCTCCTCGACCGGCTGATGGCGGACTGCTTCAACAGCCAGGACTACCAGGAAGGCGTGAAGGCCTTCTCGGAAAAGCGGAAGCCCCAGTTCAAGGGGCGCTGATCTGGCATACTGCCCCTCGTGTCTGCGCCGCGACGGCCGCTCCGCGTCCTCCACACCGCTCGACGTCCACCTGGGCAGCGACGGGTACGGCAACGTCGAGGCCCAGGCCGCGCACGCGGAGCGGTCGCGCCGCGTGTTTCGCGGCGTCATCGATCGCGCGCTGGCCGACGCCGTCGACCTCGTCCTGATCGCCGGCGACCTCTTCGACCACAACCGCGTGCCCGAGGAGACGGTCGCCTTCGCCCAGGCCGAGCTCCACCGACTCCGCCAGCCCGTGGTCATCCTGCCCGGCAACCACGACACCCTGTACACGGGCGCGCTCCACGACCGCCACGACCTCGCCGCCGGCGCCCGTCACGTGCACGTGATCCGCCGGCTCGAGGGCGAGACCATCGACTTCCCGGACCTCGACCTGCTCGTGTGGGGCCGCGCGATGGACGAGCACGTCCCCGAGTTCCGGCCGCTCGCGAACATCCCCGCCCGCGACGCGCGACGCTGGTGCATCGCCATGGCCCACGGCTTCTTCTTCGCCGAGCGCCAGCGGCCCGACCGGTCCTCGCCGATCTTCGCCGACGAGATCCGCGGCACCGGCTGGGACTACCTGGCGCTGGGCCATCAGCACGTGCAGATGGACGTGAGCCAGGGCGCGGTGACCGCCTACTACCCCGGGGCGCCCGGCCCCGAGTACGGCGGAGCGGGCGCCGACGGCTCAGTGCTGCGGATCGACCTGTCCGTGGAAGACGGCGTCCGCGTCCAGCCCCGACCGATCTTTTAGCTAACCGGCGCGCCGCCGCGTGCCGCCCAGACCGCGAGATGCATGATGTGCCTGGGCAGCTCGCGCGACCGGGTGGCGCGACTGCGTAGTTAATTCAGTTGATTGAATTACTTAGGTGCGGGCGCCCGGGCTCCGCCTGCCTGCACCTTGCGCCAACCGAACGGGGGCGGGTCCGTATTCACGGGCGGAGATCGAGCAGCATCAGGTGGCAGCGGCCGAGGCGGGGCGCGTCGTACTGGCGGGCGATCCGGAAGCCGGCCTTCTCGAACGCGCGGTGCGCTCGCGTGTTCTCGATCTCGGTGGTGAGGCCGAGCATCGGCACCGTGGGATCGCGGCGGATCTCGGCCACGAGGGCCACGAGCGCGGCCGGACCCACTCCCCTGCCGATGGCGCTCGCGCTCAGCAGGATGTCCGCGTCGACGGAATTGGCGGGGATCTCGGTCAGGCCGAGCGTGTCGAGCGTGGCGCGATCGACGCGCTGCCACCGGAGATAGCCGACCTCCGCGGCGCCCGACGCGACGATGGCCTGCGCGGCGCCATCGGGCGGGCTGGACGCGAACACCAGGTCGTCCTGCGGATGGCGGTACCACCGCGCGACGTGGGGCTCCCGCAGCCACCGCGCCAGCAGCATCAGGTGCGACGGCTGGAAGGGCCGCAGCGTCACCGCTTCGGCGCGTGTCCCCTGGCTCGTGCCGCTCACCGCGCGCCGGCCGCGGGCTACGCGGGCAGGCGGCTGTAGATGTCGTGCACCTCCGCCCCGTGGAAGCGCGCCACGTGGTTGGTGGGCGGCAGCGGCTCCTGGTAGAAGAACGCGGGCAGCTCGTCGTCCGCCGCGGTGAAGCCGGCGCGCCGGTTGAACTCGTGCTCCAGGCGCAGCGTCTCCCGGCCCAGCGCCTCGAAGAAGTCCGGGGTGAGGCTGGTGCCGTGGGCGGCGTTGATGGCGTTGGTCAGGAAGTCCAGGTTGGCGTTGGTCACGCCGCCGCCGAAGATGCAGAAGCCGAGCGAGTCGTTGGCGGCCACGCGCGTCTGCTGGAGCAGGCTCTGCTCGACGATGGCCGGGAGATCCATCTCCCGGGTCTTGAGCCGCGGCAGGTTGCCCGCGGTGTGGTCGGCGCCCTGGGCGGTGGCCATCATGGTGACGCCGGTGGCCTCGACCACGCGCGGGTCGTACGCGCTGATCGCCTGCTTCTTGATCACGGGCACGCGGGCCACGTGGTAGTGCTCGCCGACGCGCGCCGTGCCCTGGGCCCAGATGCGGCCGTTCGGGGTGCCGCGGCCGATCTCGGCCAGGCAGTCGGCCATGAACCTCACGTCGCCGAAGGCGCCGAGGCCGGCCTCCATGAGGACGGCGATCATCGCGCCGGTCTCGATGGTGTCCACGCCCAGGTCGTTGGCGATGTAGTTCATCTGCGCGAGGTCGTCCGGGTCGCTGAGGCCGCAGTTGGTGCCGAGGAGCCCGAGCGTCTCGTACTCGACGGGGGACACGACCTCCTTGCCGCCGGCGTCGTGGTAGACGTTGCTGCACTGGATCACGCAGCCGGGCATGCACGCGTGGGTGTGGTCGCCGCCGCGCGAGGCGTTGAGCGGGGCGATGTGCTCGCCGCCCATCTTGAACTTCTCGCCCGCGGCCACGTTGGCCTGCTGGCCCGCGCTGAAGTTCCGCACCGGGAGGCCGCCCATCGCGTTCTGGAGGTCGGCCATGCCCATCGTGCCGATCTTCGCGTAGAAGTTCGTCACCATGGAGTCGGCCTGGAGCATCTTGGCGTAGTCCTTGATGGCCGCGTTCACCTTCTTCGGCTCGGCGAACTGCGGGATGCGGTCGAGGTCGACCACCACCGCCTTCACCCGCTTCGCGCCCATCACCGCGCCCACGCCGCCGCGCGCGGATAGCCGGGCCGGACGCCCGTCCTTGTCGCTGAAGGCGATGCCCGCGATGAGGCCCTGGTACTCGCCGACGGGCCCGCACAGCGCGATCGTCACCTTCTTGCCGTAGCGCTCGTGCAGCATGCGCTGGGCCTCGAAGTTGCCCTTGCCCAGGTACGGCGCGGCGTCGTCGAACTCGACGCACGCCGCCCTTCTTCATGTGGATGACCACCCAGTCGGGCGATGCGCCGTGCAGCGTGAAGCCCGCGATGCCGAGCTGGCCCAGGCCGTAGCTGAACGTGCCCCCGCCGTTGGCCTCCTTGACGCCGCCGGTGAGCGGGCTCTTGCAGCCCACGCTGGTGCGGTTCGCGTTCGAGAAGCTCGAGCCCGCGAAGGGCCCGGCCGAGAAGATCAGCGGATTCGCGGGCGACAGGGGATCGACATCGGCCGCGTTCAGGTCGAGGAGCGTGCGGGCGATGAAGTAGCGTCCGGCCCTGACGATGGCCTCGCCCGAGAGGTCGTGCTTGGTGACCTGGCGGTCTTCCAGATGGATGTCGTAGTACGCGCGCATGGAGCCCTCCTGGAGTCGGTCCGGCTCGGTCGTGACCGTGACTATAGCCTCCAGGAGGGCTTCCGTCCAATCGCGCGGCCAGCCGGGCGGCAAGCGCGCTGGCCGGCGCGGGTTTACCGCTTCTGCTGCTCCCGCCACTCGCGGATCTGGGCGCTGTGCTCCCGGTAGTGCGCGGGCCCCACGCCGTCGAACAGGCTCCGCGCCGTCTCCCCGTCGGCGAAGTGCTTGTCGGGCAAGACGGCCGCCGCGGCCATGAGGGCCCGGTGCGAGTCGTCCAGCTCGGCCACCACCGCCGCCGCCTTCACGCCGCGCTTGGCCTCGACGAAGCGCGCGTTCCATGCGTCGTAGTCGTCGTAGGAGACGCCGTCGGGGTGCGGGGACTCGCCCCGCCCCAGCCGGGCCAGGGCCGGGATCATCTCCCGGTGCCAGCCGGAGACGTGGGCCAGGATCTCGCGCACGCCCCACGTGCCGAGGAACGCTCGGCCCATGGCGTCCTCCGGAAGACCGGTCACCGCCTGCCGGAGCTCCGTGAAGGCGGCCTCTCCCTCGTGCAGCAGCTTGTCCTTGTCGCTCATGGGTCCCTCCCGTTGATCCGTGATGGATGCTTCACGGGATCGAGGACCCCGGACGACGCCGGCCGTGAAAAGGCCGGCGTCGCCCTCGGCGGGCTCGCGACCGGTCGGGTCTGCCGCCGATCAGGTCTGCTGGAGCAGCCGGCGGGCGGCTTCCTCCACGGTCGGGGGCGGCGTGTCCTTGAAGACGGAGAGGCGCCGGTAGATCTCTCCCGCCGCCTCGTGGAAGCCGGGCGGGAGCCCGGCCGACTTCATCGAGCGGGCGATCTCGTCCATCTCGCCGACGAAGCGCCAAGCCTTGCGAGAGTTGTCGCGGATGGCCCGCTCCGAGCGCGCGGTGGCCTCGGGCTGGGAGAGCTTCCACTCCGCGAGCAGCGCGTCGGCCACGCCCTCGGCGGCGGCCAGGGCCCGGACGCAGGCGATGAGCGCCTGGCTGCCCTTCGTCCAGGCGGCGTAGGACATCTTGAGAGCGGACGCGGCGCCCGCGGGGGCGTCGAGGACGACGGCGTTCACCGGACCCGCGCTGAAGAGCGGCGCCACCTCGCTCGCGCCGGCGCCGGACAGGTAGAGCCGCGCCGCGCCAGGCACGCGGTTGGCCGGCCCGATGATCCCGCCGTCGACGAACCGGGCGCCCGCGCCCTCGACGACCGAGGCGATCTGGCGCGCGGTCTCGGGGGCGACGGCGTTCGCGTCGACGTAGAGGCCCCGGAAGCCGCGGCCGATCACGTGGCGCGCCACGTCGAGCGCGGCGTGAGGCGGCACCACCGACAGGACGATCTCGCTGACCCCGGTGAGCCCGTCGAGCGTGCCCGCGTCCTCCAGGCCGATCTCCCGGGCGCGTTCCGCCGTCGCGCTGCCGCGCCCTTCCGATACCCAGAGAACGCGGGCGCCGCTGGCCACCACCGACGCGCCGACCGCCGTGCCCATCTCACCGGGATTCAGGAGCCCGATCGTCTTGCCGCTCATCGTCAAGCCTCCACTGTGAAGTCGGTGTCGCAAGCGCTGCTCCGTAGTTCCGAGCCTGGCGGAGTCTGGCACCCGCCGCGAACGGGTGTCAAGCCGACGGCCCGGCGAGGAGGTGCGCGCGATCGCGGCGGGAGCCTACGCGGTCGTCGTGGGCACCGCGATCACGCGGCCCCACGTGATCACCGGCATGTTCGCCGGCGCGATCGCGCGACGGATCGCTGCGCTATGATGGCTCGGGCCGTCGCCGGCCGGTCACGGGCGACGCCGGAGGGGCTGCGAATGAATGGCGAGGCGGCAGATGACGCCGTGCAGGCTCCGCTGCCCGTGGTCTCGTTCTCGTCGCGTCACTGATCGCCGCCCTGGCCGCGGCCGCGCCGGCCCTCGCCCAGGACGCCGGGCACGTCAAGGTGATCAAGGGCACCGTCCGCCTCCAGCGCGCCGCCCAGGCCATGGCGGCCACGGTGGGCATGAAGGTCCAGCAGGGCGACGTGCTGACCACGGGCGCCGACGGCTCCGTCGGCATCACCTTCCTGGACAACAGCCTGCTCTCGGCCGGCCCGAACAGCGTGCTCTCCATCGACCGCTTCGCCTTCGATACCACCACGCACACCGGCGCGCTCGAGACGTCGCTGCGCTCGGGCACCCTGGCCGCCGTCTCCGGGAAGATCGCCAAGCAGTCCCCGGGGGCGATGAAGGTGCGCACCCCGTCGGCCGTGCTCGGCGTGCGGGGGACGGAGTTCGCCGCGCGGACCGGGCCGACGCGGTGATCCATCCGGTGCGACCGGGCGCTCGCCGGCTCGCCGTCCTCGTCGTCGTGGGAACCCTCGCGCTGGCGGCGTGCGCGCGCGTCCCGCGCGTGGCCGAGCCGCCGCCCCCCGCGGCCGCGGCCCCGACCGACCTCTACGTGCTCCTCCCCTCGGCCGACGGCCACGCCGGCGCGCTGGTGGTCACCCAGGGCGCCACCGAGCGCGTGCTCGACGCGCCGTACGCGGCGGCGCGGATCAAGAGCGATGGGACCGTCGAGATGGGCGTGGCCACGCAGCAGGAGGTCCAGCAGGTGTTCGGCGACGCCCTCGCCGCCCTGCCGCCGCGGCCGGTGTCGTTCGTCCTCTACTTCCGCGAGGGCACGGACGAGCTCACGCCGGAGTCGACGCAGCTCGTCCGCCAGGTGTTCGACGAGATCGCGCGCCACCCCGCGGCGGAGGTGCTGGTGATCGGCCACACGGACCGGGTGGGCTCCGTCCAGGCCAACGACCGCCTGTCGCTCCGCCGCGCCGAGCGCCTGCGCGACGAGCTGGTGAAGCTGGGCGCGGCCGCCGATCGCGTGCAGGTGTCCGGCCGGGGCGAGCGCGAGCCGCTCGTGGCGACGGCCGACGAGGTCGCCGAGCCGAAGAACCGCCGCGTCGAGGTCACCGTCCGCTAGAGTCCGGCCAGCGGCGCCGCGGGCGGCGAGGGGTTCAGGAGGCGCGGCGGCCCAGCTTGTCGAGGAAGTCGGTGAGCTTCGCGACCTCCACGTACTCGTCGCCCTTGTCCCGGATCGTCAACCGGTAGCCCCGCTCGTTGTCGCGGCGCCAGGCCACGATCAAGCCCTTCTGAAAGGCGCTGGTGAGCACGTCGCGATCGCCGGTGAGGACCTCAGGGGGGGCGGGGGGCGTAACGACCTTCGTCCGTCGTGGCTTCATGGCTCGGCCTCCTGGGCGGAACGTGGGATGATGCCTCCTGGACCATCACGGAGACTGTATCCATGACATAGTACACCAGCCCTGTGATCCTGGCGATCAGCCCTTGACAGAGCCGCACATCAGTGTACTAATACACGCATACAGTATGCGCCTGCCGATGCGATTGCGCGTTGACGAGCAGAGCCCGATCCCGATCCGCCGCCAGCTCACCGAGCAGCTGAAGCACGTGATCGAGGGCGGCGGGGTGCCCGGGACAAGGCGATGCCGAGCATCCGGGAGCTCGCCGGCTTCCTCGGCATCAACCCCAACACCGTCGCTCGCGTCGTCGACGATCTCAAGCGCAGCGGGTACGTGGTGGCGCGTCGCGGCAAGGGTGTGTTCGTCGCCCCGGCGCCGCCCGTGCGGCCGGCGTCCATCCTGCGGGAGCAATTCCTGAAGACCGTGCTCATCCGGGCCGCCGCCCTGGGGATGACGGCCGACGACGTGGCCGTGAGCCTGTTGAGCGTCGCCGGGAGCCATCCGCCCGCGGTGCAGGGCGAGGTCACCGTCCTCCTCGTCGAGTGCAGCCACGCCGAGCTCGACTTCTACGCCGGCGCGCTCGAGACGCAGCTGCCCGTCAGCGTCGACCGCGTGCTCCTCGCCGATCTCGAGGCCACGGCGGGACGACCGAGACGGGCGAGTCGCTGGCGAGCGGCCGTCACGAGCTTCTGTCACCTCCCGGAGGTCGAGCGGTGCCTGCAGGGGCGGGGAATTCCCGTGATCGCGCTTCTCGCCGAGGCGCACCTCGAGACGCTCCACCGCCTCGCCCAGCTGCCGTCCGGCACGCGTGTGGGCGTGGCCGCGGCCCCCGTCGAGACCGCTCACAATCTCGAGCTCTCGATCGCCAACGCCCAGCTGCCCAACATCATCCTGGCCGGAGCGTCGCCGGCCGAGGGAGCGGGCCTGGGCCGGCTGGTCCGGCGGGTCGACGTCGTGGTCTGTTCCACCGCGGCGGCGGAGCGGGTGCGGGCGCTCGCCGGACCGGACGTGCAGATCGTGATCGACGATCGCGCGCTCGACCCGCGGGCGATCGAGATGCTCGCGGGCATCCTGGTCCGGCAGGCCCACGACGACGCGGCGCCCGCGCCCCCGCGCGATCCGCGCACCCGCGCCGATGGCCGCCGCGCGAGCGCGCTCCGCGCGCCCGACAGTGCGGCGAGCCCGACCGGGAAGCGCGCAGGCCCGCCGCGAAGGACGCCAGAAGACCTTGAGCGCTCACGGCCCCGAGGGCGGAGTCGTGGGGAGGCGCGGGGGGCCGCGCAGGGAGTTCACGCAATGATCCGGAGGCGAACCGAGGAGAGAACGTCATGGACTCGAGTAAGGAGAACGCAAGCTTCGCCCGGCGATGGCGCGAGGCCCGACTCAAGAAGGTGGCCACGTTCTGGGCGTGCGTGGCCACCGCGGTGGTCACGATGATCGTTGGCTTCGCCTGGGGCGGATGGGTGACGGGTGGAACGGCGACGACGATGGCGGAGGCGAGGGGACAGGAGGCCGTCGTGAAGCGCCTGACGCCCATCTGTGTCCTCCAGTACAAGCAGGACCCCAAGAAGGTCCAGAAGCTCGCGGAGTTCCAGGACGTGAGCTCATGGCTGCAGACCGACTACGTGAAGAAGCAGGGGTGGGCGACGATACCCGGCGAGACGGAGGCGGACGGCAACGTCGCCGAAGCCTGCGCCAAGCTGCTCAAGTAGGCGCCCTGATGCCCCGCTCACCCGCGAGACCGTTCTACTGCACGGTCGTGTCCGAGCCCGTGACGATCGCCCTCCGGCGGCGAAACTCGCTGCACGCCCCGGGGAAGCTCTACGTCCACTGCAGCGAGCGCGACTGCCAGCACGTCGACACCAATGCGCCGCCCTGCCCGCTCACGCTCGAGCCCTTTGCCGACGAGATCCGGGAGCGGGCGGCGGCTCGGCAGGGCTGAGGTCAGCCGGCCCGGCCAGTGAGCCTCGCGCTTCTGACCAATGCCGAACGGTGGGACTGTAGAGGCCCGTGGCGGTTACCGTATTCTGCGCGGGTCGCCCGAGCCGGCGTCGGCGGGAGGCCGGGACGGCCCCTCGCCGGTCCACCGCAGGACGAGGATGGCGACATCGTCCGCCGCCTCCTCGCTCCCCGCGAAGCTCAGCACCTCGTCCCGGATGCGCTGCACGATCTCCGCGGCGGGCGCCGCGGAGAGGTGGCGTAGCAGCTCCTCGAGCCGCGGGCGGCCGTAGAAACCGCCGGTCGCATCGACGGCGTCGATGACGCCGTCGGTCAGGAGACAGAGGGCGGCGCCGGCGGGCAGTCGGTACGTGCTCGCCGTGTAGGGGAAGTCGTCCACGACGCACAGGGGCGGACCTCCGCCTTCGGCGAGACGGCCGAGCGCGGCGCCGTCAGGCGGCACGACGTACGGGGCGTCGTGGCCCGCGCAACAGTACTCGACCTCGCCGGTGCCCGCGTCGAGGATGCCCGCGAAGGCCGTCACGAAGAGCCCCTCGGCGTTGTCGCGCGAGATCTCGGCGTTGGCCTCCCGGATGATGGCGGCCACGTCGCCGCCGCGGCGGAGCGCCGCGCTCTTGCAGAGGACCTTGCTGACCGCCATGAACAGGCTCCCGGGCAGCCCCTTGCCCGCGACGTCGCCGATGACGAAGAACGCGCGGTCGTCGTCGAGCCAGAAGAGGTCGTACAGGTCCCCGCCGACCTCGCGCGCCGGCTCGAGGAAGCCGGCGACCTCGACGCGCGCGTCGCCGCCGAGCGCGGTGGACGGGATCGGCAGGATGCCCATCTGGATGCGCCGGGCCGCCTCCAGCTCCCCCGCCATGCGCGCCGCTTCGTCGCGCCGGCGTTCGACCTCCCGCCGGAGGACCCGGCGCTGGCTCTGGACCTCGGTCAGGGTGACCCCGAGCATGACGGTGAAGAGCGTGACGAGGCCGACCCCGGGCGACACCACGTCGAAGAGCACGCGAGCGCCGAGGTAGAGCGCCGCGCCCGCGCCGACCACGGCGGCCACGACCGCGGCCACCGCCGCCGCCGAGAGCCGGGCGGGCAGCGCAGGGACCCCGAGCACGATCGCGAGGCCGCCGGCGGCGAGCAGAGCCGCCTCGACCCACCGCGCCCAGCGCGGGCGGGACAGGAAGTCCCCGTCGAAGACGCCCTCGAGGACCTGGGCATGGATCTCCGGGCCGAGCATGCGGGAGGCGACCGGCGTCGCCTTGTAGTCCCAGAGCGCGAGCGCGGTGACGCCCACGATCACGAGCTTCTTCTCGAAGATCCGGGGATCGGCGGTGCCCGCGAGCACTTCGGCCGCCGACACGAGCCGATCGGGATCCGGCCGCGAGTAGTGGACCCACACGCTGCCGTCGGGCTCGGTCGGGATCGAGAGATCGCCGACGCCGACCGCCTCGATGCCGCCCGGGCCCACCCGCACGTCGAGCGCGGGCGCCCGCGCGGCGACCCGCAGCATCTCCAGGCTGAGCGCGGGGGCCACCGTGGGGCCGACGGACGCCACCAGCGGCACGCGGCGGACCACGCCGTACTCCGGCTCCACGTTGAGCAGTCCGCGTCCGGCGGCGGCCCGCGCGAGCGGGTCCACGCTCTGGAGCGCGTCCCCGAATGGCCGGACCCAGCGCAGGGGATCGCCGCCCACCGTGCGCAGCGGCGCCTGGGGCAGGCTGGTGACGGCCGACCTCCGGCCCGGGTCGAGGCCGGCCACGGCGAGCACGACGGGCAGCTTCGCGAGCGACGCCGCGAGCACGGCGTCATTGCCCGGGAGGCGCGCGAGCCGTTCCGCGACCTCGGGATCCAGACGGGGCACGAGTCGGACGAGCTGATCGGGCGACAGGCGATCGGGCTCCGGCATCAGGATGTCGATCCCGATGGCCGCGGGCCCGCCCGTGCCGATCACGTCCAGCAGGCGCGCGAGGAGCGGGCGTGGCCACGGCCACTGTCCGTGCGCGGCGAGGCTCGCGTCGTCGATGGCCACCACGAGGGCGGGCGCCGACACGCGGGCGCGCGGCGCCCACGCCTGGCACGCGTCGAACCACGCCAGGCGGACGGCCCGGAGGGCGCGCCCCTCCCACCCGAAGAGCGCGACGAGGAGGACCAGGAGGAGCAAGAGGCCGAGGGGGCGGCCGCGGCGCCCGCGGAGCAGGCGCGCCCACCGGCGTTCGGTCCAGGACGCGGCCTCCGGCGCGGCGGGCGCGGACCGCGCCTGGGTCAGACGGTGATCTCCATGCCGTCGTAGGCCGACGAGATCTCCACGCGGTGGCCGGTGCGCGTGATCTCCTCGAGCCGGCGCGTCTCGCGGAGCACGGCGCCGAGCTTGGCGTCGTCGAACACCGGCTCGTGGTGGTACATGCAGAGGTGCTTCACCCGCGCGAGCTGGGCGAGCTCCACCCCCACCACGTTGCTGGCGTGGCCCCAGTCCTCCTTCACGGAGTACGCGTCGGCGAGCGAGTACATCGCGTCGAAGATCACGAGGTCGGCGTCGCGGAAGAACTCCACGAACTCGTCGGTCTCCGCGTGGTCGTCACGCTTGTGCTCGGAATCCGTGGAGTAGACCACGGCCTTGCCCGCGTGCTCGAAGCGGTAGCCGTAGGAGTCGCCGGAGTGGAACTGGCGCTTGGCCCGCACGCCGAGCCCGGCGATCTCGTAGCGCGGGCCCGGCTCGAGGCGCACGAACTCGATGGCGGCGCCGAGGCGCGAGAAGTCCACGGGGAACGAGGGCGCCGCGTTCTGCCGCCGGAACGCCTCCTCGAGCTGGGCGTGGCAGCCGTAGAGCCGGATGCGGTTGCCCGGGATGTAGGCGGGCATGAAGAACGGAAAGCCCATGATGTGGTCCCAGTGCAGGTGGGACATGAACACGTGGTAGGTCTGTCCCTTCGCGGGCCCGTGGGTGGCGAGGACGTGGTTGGCGAACACGCGCGCGCCGCTGCCGAAGTCGCACAGGACGTACTCGGCGCCGCCCACGTCGAGCTCGCACGCACGACGAGTTGCCGCCCCAGGTGTGGGACAGCTCGAAGGGCAGCTCGCGCTCGACGAACGCCCGCGCCTTCGCCTCGGTGTCGAGCCCCTGGCCCGCGCCACGCACCAGCGCGGCCACCAGCTTGTCCTGGAGGGCGCCCGTGCCGAGCGACACCGGGATCGACCCGCGCGTCCCCCAGAAGCGAACGCGCACGTCAGCCCGCGTCGAAGGCGGCTGAGCGCGCTGGGGGAGACGGCCGCGATGGCGTCGCGAACCGTGGGATACACGGTGAACACCGTCGAGAACCGGCTGATCTCGAAGATCTCCCGCAGCATGGGCCCGAGCGCGGCCACGACGAGCGTACCGCCCTGGGCGTGCACCTGCTTGCGCGCGAGCATCAGCACGCGGAGCCCGGCGCTGGAGACGTACTCGAGCCCCGAGAGGTCGAGCACGATGCGGTCCCCGCCCTCCCGGCAGTGCTCGAGGTGCGGGCGCAGCGCGATGCCGAACGTGTCGGAGCTGGAGTGGTTGATGCGGCCCCGGGGGAGAGGACCAGCGTGTCGCCGTAGCGCCGCGGCGACAGGTCCATGGGCTCGGGCTTCGGCGCGTCGGCCATCGTCAGTCCTTGGGCAAGCCGAGCACGCGCTCGCCGATGATGTTCCGCTGGATCTCGCTCGTGCCGCCCGCGATCGTGTACTGGCGCGCGGCGAGCACGCGGTTGTACCAGCGCGGCGCGTCGGGCACCGCCTCGCTCGGCCTGGTTCAGCAGCACGTGCGCCCCGAGCATCTCCCCGGCGAAGTCGGCGATCCGCACGCCGAGCTCCGATCCGAAGAGCTTGAGGACCGACCCTTCCGGCCCCGGCGGCTCGCCCCGGAGCTGGCGGGTGAGGTTCCGGAGCCGCGTGTACTTCAGGCATGTCGCCTCGATGGCGAGCTGGGCGAAGCCCTGGCGCACCAGCGGCGACTCCCACGCGGGACGCCCGCCGGTGGTGACGCGCCGGGCGAGCACGCCGAGGCGCGCGATCTGGTCCATGTGGCTCCGCCCGCCCCCGCTCTTCCGCTCGTACATGAGCGTGGTCATGGCCGGACGCCAGCCCTCGTTCTGCTTGCCGACCAGGCTCGCCTTGGGCACCACCACGTCGACGAAGAACACCTCGTTGAAGTGCTGATGGCCGGTCATGAGGACGAGCGGGCGCACCGTGATCCCCGGCGTGCGCATGTCCACCAGCAGATAGCTGATGCCGCGGTGCTTGGGCGCCTTGGGATCGGTGCGGACGAGGAGGTAGATCCAGTCCGCGAACTGCGCGCCCGACGTCCAGACCTTCTGCCCGTTGACCACGAAGTGATCGCCGCGGTCCTCGGCGCGGGTGCCGAGGCTCGCGAGGTCCGACCCCGCGCCCGGCTCGGAGTAGCCCTGGCACCAGATGTCCTCGCCGGACAGGATGCGCGGGAGGAAGTGGCGCTTCTGCGCGTCCGTGCCCCACTCGACCAGCGTGGGGCCGGCCATGCCGATGCCGGAGTAGCCGGGAAGGATGGGCGCGCGCGCCCGGAAGCACTCCTCGTCGAAGATCACCTGCTCCATCAGCGTGGCGCCGCGGCCGCCGTACTCCCGCGGCCACGAGATGCCCACCCACCCCGCGGCGTGCATCTTCTTCTGCCAGGCCACGCGACGCTCGAACGTCTCGCGGTCGGGCGCCACGCGCTCGTCCTGCGCGTCGTCCACGCGGAGGTCGTCGGGCAGGTTCGCCTCGAGCCACTCGCGGAGCTCGAGCCGGAACGCGTCCTGGTCGGCGGTGTACTGGAAGTCCATGTCAGCGATCGCCGCCCGCCACGCTAGCACCGGGCCCGCGGCGACTCAAGCGCCTCACAGCTCGACGATCCCGTCGCCCACCGTCTTGAGCCGGTCGAACACGAGGGGGTCGTGCCCGGGCAGGATCAGGTCGGGGGCGGCGGCGAGCTCGCGGATGCGCTCGAAGGCGTCGTACATGCCGGGCAGGTCGTGGAGGGTGTTGAAGGGGATGCCCTCCTCGAAGTTCCGGTAGTAGTGCGAGGCGTCGGAGGCGACCACGGCGCGCCCCCGCGACGTCTCGACGCTGATGATCTGCATGCCCGCGGTGTGCCCGCCCACCCGGTGCACGCGGATCCCGGGCACGATCTCCGCCTCGCCGTCCACGAAGGCCACGCGCCCTTCGTAGTTGAGCCGGATCATCGCGCATAGGTCGTCCACCTCGAGGGAGTGCGCGAAGGCCGGCCGCGCCGCGTAGCGCCCGGTCCAGAAGCGCATCTCCTCGTCCTGCACGTGGAAGGTGGCGCGCGGGAACAGCGCATGGTTGCCCACGTGGTCGTAGTGGAAGTGGCTCACGATCACGTGGTCCACGCCGGCGCAGTCGATGCCGAGCTCGGCCAGTCCCTTCGACGGGCAGCGGAGGAACTGCCGGCCGCGCGCGGTGCCCACGGGCTCGGTGAAGCCCAGGTCCACGACCACGGTGCGCGCGCCGTCGGTGAGCGCCCACACGAAGTAGTCCATGCCGATGGGCGCGCGGCGCATGTCGCGGTAGAACACCTCGGACGTGTGCGTCTCGCGATGCGCGTAGCGCACCGCGTAGATGCGGTAGTCGCCGGCCATGGTCAGGTCTCCTCTATTGCGCTGTCGTGTCCCGTGAGAGAATCCCGGCGTTCCGTGTCCCGTCGACCGTCACCTTCAACCCAGGAGGAACGTCATGTCGCCAGCGCCCCCGGCTCCCGCTCGTGAGGAAGTGCGCGCTGTCGTCCCCAAGCTCGTCCAGCTCTCGGAAAGCGTCCTCTTCGGCGACGTGTGGGAGCGCCCACAGCTGTCCAAGCGCGACCGCAGCCTCATCACCGTGGCCGCCCTCACGGCACTGTATCGCAGCGACCAGCTCAAGGGCCACATCGAGCGCGCGCTCGGCAACGGCGTCACGCAAGAGGAGATCGGCGAGATCATCACCCACATGGCGTTCTACGCGGGCTGGCCGACGGCGATGACGGCGGCGCGCATCGCGAAGGGCGTGTTCGAGGCGCAGAAGTAGCAGCCGCGACGACGCGGGGAGGTCACCATGAGAGTCGGGTTCATCGGGCTGGGGATCATGGGCGCGAGCATGGCGTCGAACGTCCTGCAACGCGGCCACGAGCTGGTCGTCAACGACATCCGCAAGGACGCGGCGGCGCCGCACCTCGCCGCGGGCGCGCGCTGGGCGGACTCGGGGCGCCAGGTCGCCGAGGCGAGCGACGTGGTGTTCACCTCGCTCCCCGGCCCTCCCGAGGTGGAGGCGGTGGCGATCGGCGCCGGCGGCCTCCTGGAGGGCCTCGCCGCGGGCAAGACGTACTTCGACCTGAGCACCAACTCGCCGGCGCTCATCCGCCGGCTCCACGCCACGTTCGCCTCGCGCGGCGTGCACCTCCTCGACGCGCCGGTGAGCGGCGGCCCGCGCGGCGCGCGCTCGCGCAAGCTCGCGCTGTGGGTGGGCGGCGACGAGGAGGTGTTCCGGCGCCACAAGCCCGTGCTCGACGCGATCGGCGACCAGGTGATCCACGTGGGGCCGGTGGGCGCGGGCTCGGTGGCCAAGCTCGTGCACAACTGCGCGGGCTACGCCATCCAGACGGCGCTGGCCGAGGTGTTCACGATGGGCGTGAAGGCGGGCGTCGAGCCCCTCGCCCTCTGGCAGGCGGTGCGCCAGGGCGCGCTCGGCCGCCGGCGCACCTTCGACGGCCTCATCGACCAGTTCCTGCCCGGCAAGTACGATCCGCCCGCCTTCGCTCTCCGCCTGGCCCACAAGGACGTGTCGCTGGCCACCGCGCTGGGCCGGGAGAACGCGGTGCCCATGCGCATGGCCAACCTCGCCCTGGAGGAGATGACCGAGGCGCTCAACCGCGGCTGGGCGGCGCGCGACTCGCGCGTGGCCATGCTGCTGCAACAGGAGCGGGCCGGGGTGGAGATCAAGGTGCCGGAGAACCGCCTCTGGGAGGCGCTCGAGCGCGATCCACCCTCCGTGTAACGTGCGGAGCGGACGGGAATGAATGGCGAGACGGCGGAGCCGCGCTGTCCGCCAAGGAATCGCGGTGTTAGCCGGCTGCGCTGCAAGCCGAGGTTCGCGTCCGTCGCACAACCTCGGAGCGGACGGGGCGCGGCCCTGGAAAGGAGGGCCCAGTAGGAGGGTCCTGTATCATCGTCGGTGATGTCGGGCCGGCAAGAGACCCGCCTCCAGGGCGCCGTGAGCGCGCGGTGATGTACCTCAAGCACTTCGCCTTCATCGAGCCGCCGTTCTCGATGACGCCGGACCCTCGCTTCCTCTACCTGGGCGAGGCCCATCGGGACGCGATGGCGCACCTCCTCTACGGCGTCGGCGAGGGCGGCGGCTTCGTCCAGCTCACCGGCGAGGTAGGCACGGGCAAGACCACGCTGTGCCGCAGCCTCTTCGAGCGCCTGCCCGCGGACGTCGACCTCGCCGTCATCCTGAACCCGCGGCAGACCGACCTCGAGCTGCTCGCCACGGTCTGCGACGAGCTGCACGTGCCGCGGCTGCCCGAGGCGGGGAGCCGCAAGGCGCTCGTGGACGCCCTCGACCGCAACCTGCTCGACGCGCACCGGCGCGGGCGGCGCACCGTGCTCCTGATCGACGAGGCCCAGGACCTCGCGCCCGAGGTGTTCGAGCAGGTCCGGCTCCTCACCAACCTCGAGACGAGCACGGACAAGCTGCTGAAGATCATCCTGATCGGGCAGCCGGAGCTGATCACGCTGCTCCAGCGGCGGGACCTGCGCCAGGTCGCCCAGCGCGTGACCGCCCGCTACCATCTGCGCCCGTTCGGCCCCGCCGACACGAAGGCGTACGTGCTCCATCGCCTGGCCGTCGCCGGGCGCGCGGACCGCGTCTTCTCGGAGAGCGCGCTGCGCGCGGTCCACCGCGCCTCCGGCGGCATCCCGCGCCTCATCAACTCCATCGGGGACCGCGCGCTGCTCGGCGCGTACTCACGTGACGAGCGCCGGGTGAGCGCCGGCGTCGTCCGGCGCGCGGCGCGAGAGGTGGCGGGCGTCCGCCCGTCGCGCCCGCGTCGCGGCTGGGCCTGGGCGGCGAGCGCGGCCGCGGCCCTCGTGCTCGCCGGGGCCGGGGCGCTCGTGGCGTCCGGCCAGGTGCGCGTGCCGTCGGTCCGCCCCATCCAGGCGTGGACCCGCGCGGCGGTGTCCGACGCCGGGGCCGCGCGGCCGGGCCTGCCGACGGCGCCCGTCGCCGGCGTGGCGGCGGACGGCGGCGCCCCCGTCCCGCGCGAGCCCGCGTCGCCTCCGAGCCTGGGCGACCTGCTCTCGGAGCCGACCCCGGCGCCGCCGGCCGAGCGCGGGTCGGCGCTCCGGAGCCTCTACGCGCTGTGGCGCGTGGAGATCGAGGCCGCGGAGGCCGCCGGCGCGTGCGACCGCGGGCGGGTCGGGGGCCTGCAGTGCATGTCCACGACCGGAGGCTGGTCGCGGCTCCGGCGCCTCGACCTGCCCGCCGTCATCGAGATGACCACGCCCCGCGGGGAGCGCAGGTACGCGACGGTGGTGACGCTGAACGAGCAGGGAACGACGCTCGACCTCGGCGGGCAGCGGCAGACCTTCGCGCCCCGCGAGGTGGACCGCTACTGGGAAGGCGCCTTCACCGTGCTCTGGCGGGTGCCGGAGCTGAACGCGATGCCCATCGTTCCCGGCGCGCGGGGCAAGGACGTCGAGTGGCTGCGCCTGCGGATGGACGCCATCGACGGGCGCAGCGGAGCGGCCTGGGCGCGCGACCTGTTCGATCGCGACCTCCGCGCTCGCGTCATCGACTTCCAGAAGAGCGCCTCGCTGGCGACCGACGGCATCGTGGGGGAGGAGACGCTCACGCACCTGAGCGGGGCCGCGCGCGATCCGGGCGTGCCGCGTCTCTGGCGGCCGGGGTCGTAGGGCGCGCGATGTCCTACATCCTGGACGCCCTGAGGAAGGCCGAGCGCGATCGCCCGCGGGGAATGGTCCGGGTGCCCGCCCCGCCCTCGGCGCCGGCGTCGGGGGTGTCCCGCTACTGGCCGTGGGCGCTCGGTGTCGTGATCGCGCTCAACGCGGCGATCGTGACCTGGATGGTGTGGCCGGGTGCGGACACGCCACAGGATCATCGTCCGGCGACCGCCACCAGCCCCGCCCCGAGCGTGACCGCGCCGGCGCCGGCCGGCCCGGCAGTTGCCCCGGCGCGCAGCACTGACGTCCCCGGCCCGATGGTGGCGAGAGAGCGCGTCGCGGAAACTCCGGCGCCGCCCGTCGCGGAGCCCGCGGCCCAGGCCGCAGCACCGGCTGCGCCGGCCACGCCGGCGGCCCCGGCGGCGCCCGTCCAAGCCAGCCGCCAGCGGCCCGACCGTCACCGGCCGAGCCTCCCGCCTCGGCGACCCCGCCGGCGGCGCGGCAAACGTCACCGATCGCGCGACCCGCGACGCCGGCCGTGGCGCCGAGCCCACCGCGACCGGCCGTCACGAAAGCCGTCCCGGCCGAGCGATCGGCGGCCGCGTCACCTGCGGACGCGCCGGCGGCCCGCGTGCCGGCGGCGGCCCGCCCCGCCGGCCCCGGCCCCTGCCCCGACGGCGACGCACCGTGAGCCCGCGCCCGCCGCCGCCGACGCCCAGCTCCAGCGCCTGCGGCTCCAGTTCGTCGCGTACTCCGACGTCGCCGCAGAGCGCTTCGTGTTCATCGACAACCGGAAGCTCGTCGAGGGGCAGACGGTCGACAACGGCGTCGTCGTCGAGCGGATCGACCCGGCCAGCGTCGTCCTGAAGCACGCGGGCGGGCGCTTCGTCCTCCGCGCCGACCCGGGCGCCGGCCGCTAGCGGCTCCGGAAGAAGCGGCGCCTCCGTCCGGGCCGCCTCCGACAGCCGGGGGCGCGGGCGAAGCCCGTGCTCGGAGCCGACGCCTCAGGGAAGCCACTGCACGATCTCATCCACGATCGCGCCGACCCCTGCCGCGGCGCCCGGGTCCACCTGCTCGACGAGCGGGCGCAGCGCGGCGAGGTCGGACGCGAGCTCGGCGCGCGGCCGCGCCGCCCCCGTGCGTAACGCGTGGACGCAGAGCGCGCTCAGCCGCTCCCGGGACGCCCCGGCCAGGGCCCGCCCCACGATGCACAGCGCCCGGTGCCGACGTTGACGATCGTTGATCCGCACGGCCTCGGCGAAGGCTTCATCCAGCACGCCCGCCCGCTCCACGTCGGGCCGCGAGCGCGCCACCAGGACCAGTCCGGCGACGCGCTCGAGATCGAACGCGATCGCGCGGGCCTCGGCGAGCGTCCCCGGGCGCGCCACCGCATAGAAGTCGGGAATGTCGTCCTCCTCGTCGGAGGCGTCAACGTCCTCCTTCCACTGGATGTCGAGGCGTCGCTCTCGGGCAGGGCGTTCCCCTGCAGGTCGTCGCCGATGATCCGGCCGTGCGCCAAGGCCTCGACGATCACCTCCCTGCCCGCGAAGGACGCGATGGCGCCGAGCACGCAGCGCGCGCTCCTCCGCGTCCTCGACGATCGACGCCGCCGCCAGGATCTGGCGATGGAGAGCGTCGTCGACCAGGGGCACGAGGCGCACGACCGCCTCCACCCAGGCTTCCTCGTCGTTCATCTGCGCGATCGCCTCGACGGCGGCATCCAGCGCCCTCTGCCGCCACGCCGGGCTCCGGCTCGCTCGGCCACCCGCGCGAGGATCCGGCCGCGCGCGTCCGCGTCCTCGATCGACGCGGCACGCTGGAGCAGGAGATCGCGCGACGCCGCGCGCTCGCCCTCGGGCAAGAACGGAAGGATGCCGAGAGCCGCCTCGGCGAGGGCCTCTGCATCGTCCTCCTCCTGGAGGCGCGAGCGGATCTCCGCGACGATGGCGTCGCGCCTCGGGCCGGCGGCGGGATGGGCGACGATCGCGGACAGGTGCTCGAGCGGCTCGCACCGCCCTCGTCGAGGCGCGCGAGGATGCGCTCGATGGCTCGCGGCCGCCGCGGGCGGCAGCTTCGGGAGCAGCTCGACGAGCGCGCGAATGCCCCGGTCGCGGGGCGCATGCCCCGCACGATCGACGGCCATCCGGCAAACGTCGCCCCGGCGCGGCTCCTCGAGATGGGCGCTCATCGCGACGAGCGCGCGCGCCTGCCGCACGCCGGGAGGAACCGTGAAGGGGCTGTAGATGCGCGACCGCGGCCTGATCGCGGTCGACCGCGGCCAGCGCCTCCTCGACGAGGACGGCGCGCCCGGGCGGCGGCACACCGGTGGCGAGCGCGGCGATGAGGACCGGAATCTGATCGGGGCGGTCCAGCGATCGGACGATGGCGAGCGCGTCGTCGCGGAGCGTCGTCGGGCATGAAGGGGGCGAGCGGCGCGAGCGCGTCGCCGCGCCGGTCGAGATCGCGGGTGGGTGGAGCCGGTCCCTGGATGGAACCAGCACCGGGGGCCGCCGCAGCATCCGGGCGCATGGCTCTTCGCCGCGGCGAGGGCGGTCTCGCACGTGCGCAGTCTCTGCGCCTCGCTCATCATCGGGGCAGCGGCGTGCCCAGGGCGTGGCGAAGCGCCGCACGGGATCGGGATGCTCGGTCGCGTGCTCGATGGCGACGAGGACCGGCCAGATGTCGCGTGGCGCACCGCCGCCTCCAGGAGCGCCGGCGCCAGCGTGCCGGCCATGGTGCGGATGCTGCTCGCCACCAGCGCGCACCGGACCACGTCGCCCAGCGAACGCGGATCCGTCGGCGCCCGCTCCTCCGAATGGCTCCAGACCCGTTCGAGGTCGCGCAGGAAGCCCGCGTGACTCCCCTCCGCGTCGCGGCGGAGATCGAGAAACGCGCGGCCCCCCGCCTCGGTGGCGACCAGCCCGAGCAGCGCGGGCCAGTCGCCGGCCTCCGCAAGGTGCAGGCCGACGTAGGCGAGCGCGTAGCGATGGCCCGATCGCCAGTCCCGGCAGTACGCGAGCAGCCGCGCACGATACGGCTCGACGCGGATGCGCCCCTGCACGAACTCGCGCAGCCGCGGATGCACGAGGCTGTACCCGCCCCCGGGATCGCGCACGACGAAGCGCCGCACCCGTCCGACCACCTCGTCGAAGCGGTCGGCGTGCCACTCGTCGACGAGGCTGGGCTGGACCGCCTCCAGCTCCTCGCGCCGCAGTGGCCCGGCGGCGACGGCCAGTGTCCCGAAGAGATCGCGCACTGGTTGCTCGCCGGCGAGCGCGCGGATCTCGCCCCACCAGTGGTCGAGGTAGGCCTGGAGCCCCCGGGGCGCGCTGGCGAGCGTCTCGGCGGTCAGGTGGCCCGCCGCGAGGTCCTCGGCGAGGAAGCGGACGTAGAAGGGGTCGGCGAGCCGCGCTTCCCGCTCGTCACCCCCCGCCAGCCCGAACACCGCGTCGCTCACGCGCCCGCCCCGGACCAGCGCGGCGCCGGGCCCCTCGACCGTGCGCGAGGACGGCCCCCACCCCTCCTCGATCGAGCCCGTCGAGCGTCATGTGAGTCAGCTGCGAGGCCGGGAACCCGAACTGCGCGCGCCAGTCCTGACCGAACGTCCCCGCACCGTCGCGATGACGTGCACGCCCGACGGCAGGGCGCGCGAGAGGTACGGGGCGAGGCGTCCAGCCGCGGACCTCGTCGATCCCGTCGAGCAGCAGCACCCCCCGCCCCGCGAGCGGTTTGCCGACGGCCTGCTGGTACGCCGCGCGCAACCCGTCGAGGGTCGACGGCACGTCCCACGCCTCGTCGTGCCACGCGGCCATCTGCTCGAGCACGCTCCTGAGGAAGAAGATCTCGGACAGCGTTTCCTCGCCGTACAGCGGCGTGAAGAAGTGGTAGGCGATGGCGTCTCCCGCGCCCGCGACGAGGTTGGCGGCGAGGGCCGTCTTGCCGAACCCCGCCGGCGCGCTGACAACGCAATAGCCCGGGTCCGGCCCGCCCACGAAGGCCATCAGCCGGTCGATCACCTCGCGGCGCCCCCGAAGAAGCGCTGGCGGTCTTCGATCAGGGGACGGAACGCCTCGCGCAGCGGCGCGCGCAGCCGGACCGGCAGGTATTCGATGTGGCGATACAGCGCCACCGCGTCGCCGAGGTCGATGGCCAGCCCGACGTTGTCTCGCTGCGGCGCGACCCCGGTCCGGCGGGCCAGCTGCTTCACGAGGTCCTCGAGCTGGCGATCGTACTCGTAGTCCTTGCCTCGCAGCACGAACGCGTCGCACCGGGCGAGGGCTCGCAAGGCATCCGGCAGTCGGCCCGCCGGCGGCATCGGCGCGTCGTCGAGCAGGACGGGGATCACGACCTTGCCGGCCGCGAGGGCGAGGGACACCTCGGACCTCACGAAATCCGCGGGATCGTCCAGCCGGCGCGCGCCATCGGCCGCCTCGGCCTCGAGCCAGCCGGGGCCGACCAGGACCAGCATCACCAGGCAGCTCTCGACCGCCGCCCTCAGGCGCTCCGGAAACTCGTCGCCGACCTCGATGCCGGCGCGGTCGAGAAACGCGAATCCGGCATCGAACCGCCGGGACAGCTCCCGGTGGAGCGCGCGCGCGTGCCCCGCGGCGTCGCTCCGCCGATAGCTCACGAAGACCTTGACGTCACCCCTTGCGCGATTCGGGTCGCTCATTGCGACGCCGGGATCGTCCGGCTCCCGCCGCGGCCCCCGTCACGGCACCGCGATCTGGTGGGCCCACGGCAGGGCGTCGCGGATGCCGAGCTCCGGGTAGCCGCGCACGCGCTTGCTGATCGCGAGGATCTCGGTCTGGTGGTAGACCCACACGAGCGGCGTGTCGCGGTGGATCAGCTCCTGGAGCTTCCGGTACGCGGCGACGCGCGCGGGCTCGTCGACGGTGGCGCGCGCCTTGGACAGCAGCGCGTCGACCTCGGCGTTCGAGTACGCGAAGTGGTTGTTGATGCCGCCGGTGGCGTACTCCGCGGACTTGTCCGGGTCCGGCGACGTGATGCGCCAGCCCGTGCGCGCGTCGTACTCGCCCGACGGCACGCGGTTGCCCTTCTTGATGAAGACCGACCACTCCTCGACGTCGAGCTTCACGTCGGCCCCGAGCTGCTTCCACGACTGCTGGGTGTAGAGCGCGATCTGCTCGCGCTCGGGGTTGCCCTTGTCCACCATCAGCTCGAAGGCCAGGCGCTTGCCGTCCTTCTGGAGCACGCCGTCGGGCCCGGGCCGGAATCCCGCCTCGGCGAGCAGCTCCTTGGCCCGGGCCACGCTGAACGGGTACGGCTTGAGGTCCGCGTTCACGTAGGGCCCGAACGCGCTCGCGTAGGGGCCGGCGGCCACCGGCGCCTCGCCCTTCAGGATGCGCTGCGCCATCAGCTCGCGGTTCAGCCCGTGCATCAGGGCCTGGCGCACGCGGCGGTCGTCGAAGGGCCAGCGCGCGTTGTTCAGCGCGATGAAGAACGTGCTCGGCAGCACGATGGTCTTGAAGCCGAGATGGCCGACGCCGGACAGCGTCTCCTTGTGCGTGGCCGTCACCACGGCCAGGTCCAGCTCGCCGGTGCGGAGCTGCGCCACCACCGTGTTCACGTCGGGGATCACCTTGAAGGCGATGGCGCGGAGCTTCGGCGCGCCGCCGTGGTAGCCGGGGTACGCCTCCACCGTGACGTGCGAGCCCTTGACCGCCTCCTTCAGCTTGAACGGCCCCGTGCCCACGGGCTGTCGCACGAAGTCGGTGAGCGTGCCGAGGTCCTTGCCCTCGAGGAGGTGACGCGGCGCCATCGGGATGTTGAACGCCAGCACGATGGGCAGCGCGGGGAACGGGTCCTTGAAGAGGACGCGCGCGGTGTGGTCGTCCACCGCGTCCACCCGCTGGAGCCCCTTGAGCTGGGTGGAGAACAGCGCCTTCGTCTCCGGGTTCACGATGGCCTCGAGCGTGAACTTCACGTCGGCGGCGGTGAACGGCTTGCCGTCGTGCCAGCGCACGCCGCGGCGGAGCTTGAACTCCCACACGCGGCCGTCCTCGAGGGCGCGCCACGACTCCGCGAGGTCGCCCACCGGCTTCAGGTCGCCGGGCTGGTAGCGGGTGAGCGTGCTGAACACGACCTTGGCGACGAGCAGGGTGGGAAGCTGCTGGGGGAGCGTGAACGGGTTCAGCGTCACGTCTCCGATGATGGCGACCTGGAGCACGCCGGGCGGCCCCTGGGCGGCGGCCGGAGCGACGGCCAGCCCGCACATCGCCAGCGCCAGCAGGGCTGCGAAGACTCGCGTCATCTCGATCCTCCTCGGTTCGCGTCGGTCTACGACCCGGCGTGGCGCGGGTCGAGGGTGTCGGACAGGGCGTCGCCGAGCGCATTGTAGGACAGCACCGTCAGCATGATCGCCGCCCCCGGATACAGCGCGAGGCTCGGGCTCTTCCACACGTAGTGCTGCGCGCCGGTCAGCATGTTGCCCCACGTGGGCGTCGGCGGCTGGACGCCGAGGCCCAGGTAGGAGAGCCCGGACTCCGTGAGCACGGCGTACGCCACCCCCAGGGTGGCGGCCACCACGAGCGACGGCAGCGCCTGGGGCAGCACGTGCCGCAGGAGGAGCGCGCGGCCCTCCCGCGCCGAGCGCGCGCGAGGCGGTGACGAACTCCTGGGGCAGCGTCCGCAGCACCTCGGCGCGCACCACGCGAGCCACCACCATCCAGCCGGTGAGCCCGATCACCGCGATGACGTTGGGCAGGCTCGACCCGAACACGGCGACCACCAGGAGCGCCAGGAAGAACGTGGGCAGGGTGAGCATGCCGTCGGTCACGCGCATGATGGCCGCCTCGGCGAGGCCGCCGCGGAAGCCGCTCCACGCGCCGAGCGTGGCCCCCACCGACGAGGGCCACCGTCATGGCGGCCAGGCCCACCGCCAGCGAGGTGCGCGCGCCGAACACCAGGCGCGCGAGCACGTCGCGGCCGCTCTCGTCGGTGCCGAGCCAGTGCTCGCGCGAGGGGCGGCCGAACTGGTCGAGGAGGTCCATGGTCTCGGGCTCGGGCAGGCCGAGCCAGGGCGCGGTGAGCGCCACGACGTGCACGACGGCGAGGTAGACGAGCGCGGCGAGGGCGAGGCGGTTGCGCCGGAAGCGGCGCCAGAGGTCGCCGAGCCCCGCGGGCCCGCGGCGGCCGTCGGCGCGCCAGAGCGTCGAGCGCCGCGGTCGCACGCCGCTCACCGGAGGGCGATCCGCGGGTCGATCACGACGTAGAGGAGGTCGGTGATCAGGTTGGACAGGATCACGAGCACCGACACCAGCAGCGTGGCGCCCATGATCACCGGGTAGTCGCGGGTGATGGCGGCTTCCACGGCCAGCCGGCCGAGTCCCGGCCAGGCGAAGATCGTCTCGGTGATCACGGCGCCGCCGAGGAGGCGCGGCGTGAGCACGCCGAGCACGGTGACCATGGGGATGAGGGCATTCCGGAGCGCGTGGCGCCCGAGCACCATGGCCTCGGCCAGCCCCTTGGCCCGCGCCGTGCGCACGTAGTCCTGGGCGAGCACGTCCACCATGCTCGAGCGCACGTAGCGCATGAGCTGGGCGAGCGGGAACGTGGCGAGGACGAGGCTCGGCATCACCAGGTGGCGCAGGAGGTCCCCGAGCGAGGCGGGCACGCCCACGGTGCGCATCCCCGCCGAGGGCAGCCAGCCGAGCGTCACCGAGAACACGATGATGAGGAGCACGGCGAGCCAGAACACGGGGATGGAGACGCCGACGAACGCCGTGACGGTGGCCGCGTAGTCGAGCCAGGAGTAACGGTAGACGGCGGAGATCGTCCCGAGGGGGACGGCCAGGAGCACGGCGATCACGAGCGCCACCCCGGAGAGCAGGAGCGTGTTCGGGATGCGCTCGGCGAGCAGCTCGAGCGTGGGCAGGCTGTGCTGGTACGAGGTGCCGAGGTTGCCCCTCACGGCGTTCCCCAGCCAGCGCGCGTACTGCACGGGGATGGGGTCGTCGAGACCGAGCCGGCGCTCCATGGCCTTGAGCTGCGTGGGGTCCATGTCGGGATGGACGAGCAGCGCGGGCCCGCCCGGCGCCGCGTGGACGATGGTGAAGACGATGGCGCTGACGACCAGGAGGAGGACGGCTCCCTGGGCGAGCCGGCGAAGAATGTAGCCGCGCACGACGCGCACGAGTGTGGCATGCGGGTCCGGAGTTGTCGAGGACTCTCGAGCGTCCGGCGCGCCCGGCCGCCCGTCCGGTGGGCCGCCGTCGGCTACCGCGCACGCCGCGGACGTGGTATGGCTGACGGAGACGCTCCGCCACAGGGCGGGACCGCACAGAGAGGAGCCGGCATGCTCGACCTGGTCATCGAGAACGCGCGCATCGTCGACGGCACCGGACGCCCGAGCACGATGGGAACGCTGGGCGCCGAGGGCGGCGTCATCACCTACCTGGGCACGGAGCGCGGCCTCGCCGCGAAGCGTCGCGTGGACGCCGGCGGCCTCGTCCTCGCCCCCGGCTTCATCGATCCGCACACGCACTACGACGCGCAGATCGCGTGGGACTCGCTCCTGACGTCCTCTCCGTGGCACGGCGTGACCACCGTGGTCATGGGCAACTGCGGGGTCGGCGTCGCCCCCGTGCGGCCGGACACGCGCGACATCCTCATGCACGACCTCGTGAACGTCGAGGCCATCCCGTACGACGTGATGCAGGCGGGCATCGACTGGCGGTGGGAGCACTACGGCGAGTACCTGGACGCCATCGGCGGCCGCGGCCTCGGCGTGAACGTGGCGGGCCTCGTGGCGTTCACGCCGCTCCGCCACTACGTGATGGGCGAGGCGTCGTTCGAGCGCGCGGCGACGCCGGACGAGATCGCGCGGATGCGCGGGCTCCTTCGCGAGGCCATGGAGGCGGGCGCCTTCGGCTTCAGCACCACGACCACGCGCAACCACATCGGCTACGGCGGGCGGCCGCTCGCGTGCCGGAACGCGAGCCGCGACGAGCTGATCGGCCTCTGTCACGCGCTGCGCGACGTTGGCCGCGGGGCCATCGAGATCGCGCTGGACTCGACGGGCGGCCACCTGATCGACGACGCCGACACCGAGCTCCTGCGCACGCTCACGCGCGAGAGCACCCGCAAGGTCACGTGGCTCGCGCTGTTCGCCCGCCCCGGCCAGCCCGACTTCCACGACCAGACGGTGGCCAAGCTGGGGGACCTGCTCGAGCGCGCCATGCCCCAGGTGACGCCGCGCCCGCTCGTGACCCAGGGCGACCTCAAGAACCCGTCGATGTTCGCCTCGTTCCTGAGCTGGCAGAAGGTGTTCAACCGGCCCGCCGCCGAGCAGATGGAGATCTACGCGCAGCCGGAGTTCCGCGAGGCGTTCCTCGCCGAGGTGAAGAGCCGGCGGCGCATGCAGATGTGGACGCAGACGCTGGTGCTGGAGACGAAGGACACCGCGCTCCGGGGATGGATGGGCAAGACCGTGCAGCAGGTCGCCGACGCGCAGGGCAAGCGGCCGGTGGACGCGTACCTGGACCTCTCCATCGCCGACCGGCTCGAGACGCGCTTTCAGACCGCGAACTTCAACTACGACCAGGACGGCGTGGCGCGGCTCGTGGCCGACGACCGGTTCCTCGTCGGCCTGTCCGACGGCGGCGCCCACGTGGACTTCCTCTGCGACGTGGGCTACTCCACCGCGCTGCTCGACATCTGGGTCCGGCAGAAGAAGGTGCTGTCGCTGGAGAAGGCGGTGCAGAAGCTGACCTCGGTGCCCGCCGCCCTCTTCGGCATCCCGAACCGCGGCACGCTCGCGACCGGCAAGGTCGCGGACCTCGTCCTCCTCGATCCCGACACGGTGGCGCCGAAGGCCCCCGAGTACGCCTACGACTTCCCGAACAAGGGCCGGCGGCTCATCTCGCGCGCCGAGGGCGTGATGGCCACCTACGTCGCCGGCGTGGAGGTGTTCGAGCGCGGGGTCCACACGGGAGCGCTCGCGGGGCGCGTGCTCCGCAGCCACGAGAGCTGACCGCTTCCGAGTGACCGGTCGAATATCCCCTCCGGCGTTCGCGCTCGGGCGGGGCGGCGGGGAGGCACCCCCGGGGTCGCGGGGCGACGTTGCACGCGTGCGCTGCCCCGCTGTGACTGGGCTCCATCCGGGCGCGCGGGATCCGATGCCGGCTGGAGGGGAAGCACCCCGCGACCCCGGGGGTGCCTCCCCACCGCCCCCCGGCAACGCTGGTGTCCCGCGCGCTGTCCGCCTCTTCCCGTTGCGGCTGCGTCTGCAAGAACCGCGCAACACCTGGGGTCAGGCACGCGCGCAACGCCTGGAGATCGGGCTCAGGCCTCGCCCTTCAGCGGGCGAGGGCGCGTTCCAGGGCTTGGTCGTCCAGCGTCAGGCCGAGGCCAGGGCGTTCGGGGATGGTGAAGGTGCCGTCCCGCAACACCCACGGGTCACGGAAGAGGGCGTCGAGGTCGGGGCGCGGGCCCGCGTACTCGTGCGGACGGGCGGAGGCGGGGATGGTGGCGCAGAAGTGCAGGCTGGCCGCGTTGCCGATGGATGGCTGGGTCATGTGCGGGACCACCTGGAGGTCCCACGTCTCGGCCAGGGCCTTGATGCGGAGGGCCTCCGTGAGACCGCCGCACTTCACCACGTCGGGCTGCAGGATGTCGGGACGGCCCACCAGGATCAGGTCGCGGAACTGCCAGCGCGTGTACTCGTGCTCGCCCGCGGACACCGGGATGTCCAGGGCTTCGGCCACCGCGCGGATGCCCTCGTAGTTGGTGGGCGCCACCGGCTCCTCGAAGTGGTAGGCGCCGAGGGCCTCGAGCTTCCGGCCCTGGCGGATCGCCGTCGAGACCGAGTAGCCGTTGTTGGCGTCGAACGACAGCGGCACGTCGGCGGGCAGGCGCTCGCGGCACAGCCTGAACATCTCGAGGTCCTTCGCGGGATCCACGTCCTGCTGGTACTGCCAGTCCATGCGGATCTTGAAGGCGCGGAAGCCCTGCCCGAGCCCCTGCTCCACGCGGGCGAGCATCTGGGCCGGCGTCATGGCGCCTCCGCCGCCGAGCGACTGGTACATCGTGAAGGTGGTCCGGACCGCGCCGCCGATGAGCTTGTAGATCGGCTGGCCGAGGACCTTCCCCTTGATGTCCCACAGCGCGATGTCGACCCCGGCGATGCACGACGGCTGCACGCCGCCCGTGCCGAGCTTGTGGGTGCCGTAGTACATGGCGTCCCACAGGCGCTCGGTGTCCAGCGGGTCGCGCCCGAGGACGAGCGGCCGGAGCGCCGTCTCCACGAAGTGGCACATGACGGGCACGTTCATCGGCGAGCACTCGCCGATGCCGTCGACGCCCGCGTCGGTGGTGACGCGCACGAGCGCGGTACGGGTCTTGAGGGGATAGGCCTTCACGTCGGTGATCTTCATCGCGTCCTCCCGGGGCGGCACGCCGCCGCGCCGATCTTACGGTTGCGTCGGCCATTGCGTCGAGGCCATTGCGCCCGGCTCCATTGCCGCCGGCGGCCGGGGAGGTGCGGCGGGGTCAGACCGTCGCGCGAGGGTCTGACCCCGGTGTTACTGAGCGTTGCGCGAGTGCCTGACCCCGGTGTTGCGCCGGTTGCGCCGTTCCGCCGTTGACCCCGCCGTTGCGGGGACGGGACGCTCCCGCTATCGTCGGGGCCGGAGGGAGGCACATGGCGGATCGAGGGGGATCGGGGCGGATCGGCTTCGCCACGGGGTACGACCCGGCGTTGCCCGTGCGCGCGTTCGTCGAGTCGGTCCGCGAGGTGGAGGCGCGAGGCTGGGAGATCGCGTTCTTCTCCGAGACGATCGCGCTGATGCGCGACTCGGTCAGCGCGCTCTCCGCCTTCGCGATGGCGACGGAGCGGCTCACCCTCGGGGCCACCCAGGTGGTCCGGCTCCGCAGCCCGGTGGCGATGGCGCAGACCGCCGCGTCCCTCGACGAGCTCTCCGGCGGGCGGCTCGTGCTGTGCCCGGGCGCGTGCACCGCGCTTCACGCCGAGCGGCACGGCCTGCCGCACGTGGACCCGCCGCTGGCGCTCACCGAGTGGGTCGAGGCGATCCGCCTGCTCATGACCGGCGAGCGGATCAGCTACGCGGGCCAGGTCGTCACGCTCACCGACGTGCAGCTCGGGTGGAAGCCCCTCCGCACGCGGGTGCCGCTCTGGATCGCCGCCACCAGCGCCACCGGCCTCCGCCTCGCCGGCCGCATCGGCGACGGGGTGCTCCTCAACACGGTGGCGTCGCCCGAGTACTCGGCCAACGCCATCCGCATCGTGCGCGAGGCAGTGGAGGCGTCGGGCCGCGACTCGGCGTCCTTCGAGGTGGCGCAGATCATCAACACCTCGCTGGAGGACGACCACGCGCGCGCGCTCGACGCCGTGCGCTGGGAGGTGGCCACCAAGTTCCTCCCCGGCAAGTTCCGGACCCAGGCCGGCCCGCGACTGCGGGTGGGCGAGCCCTACATCGACCCCGACGCGCTTCCCTCGTTCAGCGCCGCGTTCGACGCGGGTGGCGCCGAGGGGCTCGCACGGGCGATTCCGCCGTCCTGGATCGAGGGACTCACCGCGAGCGGCACGCCGGACGAGGTCCGGCGGCGCGTGGACCGCTACCGAGAGGCCGGCGTGACGCTGCCCATCGTGCGTCCCGCCGCCGCGCACCAGGCCGCCCGGATCATCGACCTGCTCTCTCCACGCTGACCGGCGGGCCGAAACGGCTCACGACGGCGTGCTTCACCTGGCCCCCGGGTCGCGGGTAAGATAGGCCCACTGACCGCATCCCGCTCCACCGCCGAGGAGACCGACATGCCCTATTCGAGGATCTCCGCCGACTCCCACATCGACCTGCCCTGGCTGCCGAACGATCTGTTCACGTCGAACGCCTCGGCGGCGCTCAAGGACCGGATGCCGTACGTCGCGGACGGGCCGGACGGGCCCCACTGGACGTGCAAGAACGGCACGTCGTTCGGTCTGGTGTGCGGGGTGGGGCCGGGCGGCGCGAAGTACGTGCCCGGGCAGAATTATCGCGTGGACAAGATGGCGGCGATCGGCCTCTACGACGACGCGAAGAAGGGACAGCGGCGCGTGATCGATCCCCACCTTCGCGTGAAGGACGAGGACATCGACGGCGTCGACGCCGAGGTCATCTTCGGCATCCTCGGCGCGTCCACGCGGCTCGGCGACGACGAGGCGTCCAAGGAGATGTTCCGGATCTACAACGACTGGCTCGTCGACTTCTGCCGCGCCTACCCCGACCGGCTCATCGGCCTGGCCTGCCTGCCCTTCGGCGACATCGACGCCGCGGTGAAGGAGATCCACCGCGTCGCGAAGATGGGCATCCGGGGCCTCGAACTGTCGTGCTCGTGGAACATGGAGCCCATGTGGCACCCGGTCTGGGAGCCGCTCTGGCAGGCGGTGAACGAGGTGAACCTGCCGCTGAACTTCCACACGTTCCCCTCGCTGCCGCCCGACGCGCGCGAGAAGGCCACCGGCCTCACGCGCCGGGCCGCGCTCTTCACCGGCGTCTCCGGCTTCCAGATGAACCTCGTCAACATCCTCGCCGCCGTCATCGGCGCCGCCGTGCTCGAGCGCTACCCGAACCTCCGGATCGTGTTCGGCGAGAGCGGCATCGGCTGGATCCCCTACGCGCTCGACCGCATGGACTTCGAGTGGGAGGACCGCTTCCGGGACCTCGGCCTCACCATGAAGCCCAGCGACTACTGGCGGCGGCAGTGCAAGGCCACGTTCCAGTTCGACCGCATCGGCACGCGCCTGATCGAGGAGATGGGCGAGGAGACGGTGATGTGGGCGTCTGACTACCCGCACACCGACGGCATCTGGCCCGAGTCCGGAAAGTACATCGACGAGCAGTTCGGGCACCTGCCGAAGGACGTGGTCCACAAGATCACGTGCGAGAACGCGGGCCGGCTGTACGGCCTGATCAAGTAGGCGCGGCCATGACCACGGAGCGCGTCGCCTACCACAACGGCCGGATCGTGCCGGAGTCGCAGGTGCTGGTCCCCTTCCGGGACCGTGGCTTCAAGTACGGCGACGCCGTGTTCGACACCACGCGCACGTTCGGGCATCGCGTCTTCAAGCTCGCCGAGCACGTGGACCGGCTCTACCGCTCTCTGCGCTACCTGCGCATCGATCCCGGGCTGCCGGCCGAGCGCATGATCGCCATCACCGAGGAGGTCCTCGCCCGCAACCTGCCCCTGATCGAGCCGGACGACGACTACTGGGTGACCCAGCGCGTGTCGCGGGGCCTGGACGACTCCGGCCGCGCGATGTGGAAGCAGGACGGGGCCACCGTCATCGTCGAGTGCGTGCCGCTGCCGCTCAAGCAGCGCGCCCCGCTCTTCCGCGACGGCATCCGCGTGCTCGTCCCCTCGGTGCGGCGCACGCCGCCCGAGGCTCTCAGCCCGCGCACCAAGACCCACAACTACCTGAACATGATCGCCGGCGACCTCGAGGTGAAGGCGCGCGACCCCGAGGCGTGGGCCGTCCTCCTCGACGTGCACGGCAACCTCTCCGAGGGCATCGGCAGCAACGTGTTCCTGGTGCGTGGCGGCACCGTGTACACGCCGCGCGAGCAGTTCGTGCTCGGCGGGATCAGCCGCGAGACCGTCATGGACCTCGCCCGCGAGGTGGGCGTGCCCGTGGTCGAGAAGGACCTGGATCTGTTCGACGCCTACACCGCGGACGAGGCGTTCCTCACCTCGACCAGCCTCTGCATCTGCCCGGTCCAGAGCGTCAACGGCGCGCTCATCGGCGCGGGCCGCGTCCCCGGCCCGGTCACCGCCCAGATCACCGACGCGTATCGACGCTTCGTCGACCACGATTTCGTCGCTCAGTACTTGAAGCGCCTGGAGTAACGGACGGTTAGCCGGCGCTCCGCGCTCACGGGGGCGCCGGCGCCGTCCGGGGGCCGGCCGGCGCTAAGCCGATCCGGTTCCGCTTCGACGAGAAGCGCTTCGACGTGGACGGCGCGTACGCTACGAGATCATCAAGAAGCGCATCGACAAGGCGGTGATCCGGAACACGCAGGAGCGGCTGACCCAGCCGGCAAGATCGCCATCGTCTACTCACACGCGAGCGAGGGTGGAGTACCGCCACTACCTCGAGTACTTGCAGCGGCTCGGCCACTCACCCCGGGGGTGGAGGATCTCGAGCTCGCCGAGCTGCAGGGCGCCGAGGGGCTCCGCGCCCTCCGCGTCACCGTGGACCTGACCCACCCCGAGCACGAGACGCCGCTGGCCGCCGAGTGGCGGCGGGAGCGCCCCGGCCTCGAGCCGCTGACGCCTCCCCGCTACGCCTCGAGCGTCATCGCGTGGGCGGTGGCGGCGGCGGGGGTGGCGGCCCGTAGCCCGGCTGCGGCGACGACGCGCCGGGCTGGGGGATCACGTCGCAGGCGGACGCGTTGACCAGGCACTCCTGCTGTCGGCGCGCGGCGGCGTCCGGCGCGGCATCCTGCATCCGGCGATCGCGCCGGAGCTCGCGGGCGGCGTCGCGCTCGTCGCGCCGCTCCTGTCGATCCAGCGAGCGCTGCTCGGCCTCCTGGCAGCGACGAAGCCGCTCGTTGTAGCTCAGCGAGCCCCAACCCGGGTAGACGCCCCCCGGATAGACGCCGCCTCGATAGACCCCGCCTTGGTAGACCCCGCCCGGGTAGACCGGCCCCGTCTCCATGCACGAGCTCTGCGCCGACACCGGCGTCGGGGCAAAGGCGAGCGCGATCAGACCAAGGACGAAAACGGGCTGACGCATGTGCACGACCTCCGGAAGCGTTCTCGCGGCCGCCGCGGCCACGCGCGCAGTATGCCACGACCGCCACGCGATCCTCCCTGATCGTCCCGTTACTCACAGAATGGGTCAGTCGAAAGTTCCCCTGGGTACGCGGATTCCTAGTCTAGTCCGCGTCGTGAAGGGGTTCCGGTCCGGTGATGCGACGACGGTATACTGCTCCACCAAGAGCGAGTGCCCGGCGTCGCCGGTGGAAATCCCGGGAGCTCAGGAGGAGGCTCACAGTGCGCACGAGCACCTTTACCGGCATCATCGAGAAGGAAGGTGACCTGTACGTAGCCTTGTGCCCGGAGTTGGACGTTGCCAGCCAAGGGGCCACGGTCGAGGAGGCAACGGCCAATCTGAGAGAAGCCGTTGAGCTCCTTCTAGAATCCGCCTCTCCGGAGGAGATCGAGCAGCGCCTGCATACCGACGTCTTCGTGACCCGATTCGAAGCCACGCATGGGTAAGCTTCGCGTCCTATCGGGACGCGAGGTGTGCCGAATCCTCGAGGCGAAGGGATTCGTCGAGATTCGAAGGCGCGGGAGTCACATCGTGATGCAGCAGCGGATCGAGTCGGGAAGCGTCACGGTGCCGTACCCGACCACCGGGAGATTGCCGTCGGCACGTTGCTATCGATCATCCGCCAGAGTCGAGTGCCTCGCAGATCGTTCGAGGAGTAGTAGCGTCAAGGCACCGTGAAGCGCGGCTCCGTCGGCAGGTATCTCCCCACACGCTCCTATCGACTACGCTGGCCGGTTGCCCCCCGTGTCGCTTGCCTCGCGACCCACCCTCGGCTAGCCTCAGGACTGGCTCCGTCAGGTACTCCAGCATCCACTCGCATCCGCGGCGCCTCCGTCGAGCCGGCTCAGCCGATGTGACCCGCTCGCCGGACGCGCTCAAGGGAGGTCCCGTGGCCGATACGACCGCCTGGCCCCCGTCCCTCGACGGGATCCGCGTCATCGACTGCTCCCGCGTCCTCGCCGGCCCGTTCTGCGGCATGCTCCTGTCCGACCTGGGCGCCGACGTGATCAAGGTGGAGGACACCGGCTCGGGCGACGAGTCCCGGACCTGGCCGCCCCACAAGGACGGCGAGGCCGCCGCGTACCTCGTCATCAACCGGAACAAGCGCGACATCGCGCTGGACCTGAAGTCGCCGGCGGGCGTCGAGGTCCTCAAGCGCCTCGTCGCCGACGCCGACGTGCTCATCGAGAACTTCCGCACCGGCACGATGGAGAGCTTCGGGCTCGGCTACGACACGCTGTCGGCGCTGAACCCGCGCCTCGTGTACTGCTCGGTGTCGGCGTTCGGGCGCACGGGGCCGCGGGCGGACGGCGCGGGCTACGAGGCCCTGATGCAGGCGTTTTCCGGCATCATGTCGATCACCGGCGAGCCCGACGGCGCTCCCGTCCGCGCCGGCGTGTCGTTCCTGGACCTCACCACCGGCATCTTCTGCGCCTTCGGCATCGCCAACGCGCTGCTGCATCGTCATCGGACGGGCCTGGGGCAGCGGGTGGACGGCTCGCTGCTCGAGACGGCGGTGACGCTGCTCAACTATCACGCCGAGGGGTTCCTGCTCACCGGCGCCGTGCCCAAGGCGCTGGGCTCGTCCCACCCGTCGCTGGCGCCCTATCGCACGTTCAAGTGCGGCGACGGCCAGTGGGTGTTCATCGCGGGCGCCAACGACCGGTTCTGGCAGCGCCTGGCCCCGGCCCTCGGCCTGCCCGAGATGGCCGCCGACCCGCGCTTCGCCACCAACATCGCCCGCGTCCAGAACCGCCGCGATCTGGAGCAGGCGCTGTCCGACGCCATCGCGGGCTTCGACCGCGAGGCGCTGCTGGAGGCGCTCGACAAGGCGGGCGTGCCCGCCACCCCGGTGAACAACGTGGCCCAGGTCATGGAGGACCCGCAGACCGCGGCGCGGCAGATGATCGAGCGCGTGGTCCACCCGCGGCTGGGCGAGATCCCCGTGGTGGGCACGCCGATCAAGTTCTCGCGGATGCGCGCGGGCGCCCGCACGGCGGCCCCGCTGCACGGCCAGCACACGGACGAGGTGCTGGCGGGCTGCGGCTATTCCGACCGCCGAGATCGCCTCGCTCCGAGAGAGGAAGGTGGTGCGATGACGGCGAAGGACGAATCCCCGAAGACCACGTGGCGCCCGCGCAAGACGGTGGACCAGATGGTCGACGAGGCGAAGACGCGGATCCCGAACCTGAGCCTCGCCGAGCTCCAGGCCGAGCTGGCCCGGGGCGGCACGCAGCTCCTCGACATTCGCGACGTGCGGGAGCGCCGGCAGCTCGGCCACATCCCCGGCGCCATCCACGTGCCGCGCGGCATGCTCGAGTTCTGGCTGGACCCGACCTCGAAGTACTACCGCGGCCAGGTGGACCCCGAGAAGCGCATCGTCCTCTACTGCGCGGCCGGGGGACGCTCCGCGCTCGCCGCCGACGTCCTGCGCCAGATGGGCTTCCCGGACGTTGCTCATCTCGAGGCCGGCTTCAACGGCTGGGCCGAAGCCGGCCTGGAAGTGGTGCGCCCGGAGGGCGCCACGTCATAACCCTCTCCCCCGGGGGAGAGGGCAGGGTGAGGGGCGGTGACACAATCCGCGGACGTGCCCGCGGATTCGATGGAGATGCAACCGACCCTCACCCCAACCCTCTCCCTAGAAGGGAGAGGGAGAGAACCCGCAGGCTCTCGTCGATGGCCCCGCTACTCGACTTCGCGCAGGCGGAGCACCTCGGCGCGGCCGTCCATGTACTCGCCCATCTTCCGGCCGAGCGTCTTGAAGTGGTCGCTGGCGCGATGGGCCTCGACGGCCGCCTGGTCGGCGTAGCGCTCCATGAACACGTAGGTGTGCGGCGCCTCGCCGTGATGGAGCGCGTAGAGCTTGCAGCCGGGCTCGTTGGCGTTGACCTTCGCCACCAGCTCCTTGGCCACCGCCTCGAATTCCTTCTCCATGCCGGGCTTCACCTTCAGGGTCGCGACGACACCGAGCATGCGGGTCTCCTCTCGTTCGGGCGAGCGATGTGCGGCGGGGTATTATCCCACCCATGAGCGCGCGCCGCATGACCGTGCTGATGCCGTTCCACACGCCCTTCTACACGCCGCTCGCCGCCGGCGTCGCCCTCGGCCACTTCGCGGACGAGGGGCTCGACGTAGCGGCCTCGGCTGCGGCCCGCCATGGCAAGAGCGCGGTCGACGCCATGCGCGCTGGCGAGGTGGACATCGCGCTCTCCGGCATCATGCGCAGCCTGGATCTCGCCGATCGGGGCGAGCCGTACCCCGTGCACTTCGCGGAGGTGTGCAGCCGGAACGGCTTCTTCCTCCTGAGCCGGGAGCCGCGCCCGCGATTTTCCTGGCTCGACCTCGTGGGCCGCACGGTGATCGGCTTCGCGGAGGCGCCCACGCCCTGGCAGTGCCTGCTCACCGTGCTGCGCAGAAACGGCGTGGACCCTGCGACCGTCGACATCCAGCGCGCGCGCCCCGCGCCCGAGGCCATCGCGGCGTTCCGCGCCGGTCACGGCGACTTCCTCGAGCAGACGCAGCCCGTGATCGAGGAGCTCCTGGAAGAAGGCGCCGCGCACCTCGTCGCCTCGCTGGGCGAGGCCACCGGCCCGGTGCCGTTCACCTCGTACATGGCCACGGCGGAGTTCCTGCGCCGCGAGCCCGACGTGGTCGCCCGCTTCACCCGCGCGGTGCTCCGCACGCAGCGCTGGCTCGCCACCGCCGCCGCGCCCGACGTGGCGGCGGCCATCGGCGCCCACTTCCCCGAGATCGACGCGGGCCGGCGCGAGCGCATCGTCGCCCGCTACCTCCGCCAGGGCACGTGGGCGCGCGATCCCCTGGTGCGCCGCCCCGGCTACGAGTATTTACAGGACGTCCTGGTCAATGGCGCCTTCATCCGCCGCCGTCACCGCTACGAGGACCTGATCGACACGGCCTTCGCCGAGGCCGCGATGCGAGCCGCCTGACCCACCTCCCTGTCTGATTCTTTGGACATTCCCTTCCCGCCGCCGCGCGCAGTACGGTGTGGCACCTCGCGGCCGGGCCCGTCCGCGCCGGCCGCTCCATCTCGGTTGCGGAGGCCACCGACGATGACGGGCACCATGACGTTCTACGACGAGCCCTCGGCGTGGGGACTCATCATGGGCGACGACGAGCGAATCTACGTGATGCGCGGCGTCCATGTGATCGGCGCGCCGCCCCGCGTTGGGGACAAGGTCCGGTTCGAGCCCGACGAGGCCGGTCGCGCCCTCCGCGCCGTCGCCATCCGCCGCACCTGATTCCTAGGACCACCACCATGATGTCGACGCCCGCGCAACAATGCGCGTGCCGCGATGGGTGACACGCGCGGGGGCAGAGAGTGGCCACGTGATCGCGCTTGCGTGACCACGCGGGGGGTAGAGGGTGGCCGCGTGATCGCGCTTGCATGACCGCGCGGAGGGTGGAGGGTCGCGGCGTGATCGCCGCTTGCGTGACCGGGCGGGTGGCGGTGGGCGGGGGCCCGGGGGCGAGGGGTGCTTCCCCTCCAACCGGCGGCGGACCGAGCGCGCCCGGATGGAGCCCAGTCCCAGCGGGGCAGCGCACCGCTCGGCATGAGTCTGATGGGCGGGGCTCGCCAGCGCGGCTCACGCGTACCGGATCGCGCTAAGATCGGCCCGGCATGGCCCGTGTCCCGCGCCCCGCCGGTGGCCCGGCATCGCCGCACCGTCCCGTCCGCGCCCTGGCTCTCCTGGCCATCGCCGAGCTGGGCGCGGTCAGCCTCTGGTTCTCGGCCACCGCGGTGCTGCCCGCCCTCCGGGCCGCCTGGGACCTCTCGCCCACCGGCGCGGCCTGGCTGACCGCGGCGGTCCAGGCGGGCTTCGTCGTCGGCGCGCTCGCCTCGGCCGTCCTGAGCCTTCCCGACGCGGTCCCGCCCCGGCGCCTCATGGCCTGGTCTGCCCTCGCCGGCGCCGCCGCGAACCTCTGGCTCGCGTGGGGTGTGTCCTCGCTGGCGCCCGCGCTCCTCCTGCGCTTCGTCACTGGCCTCTGCCTGGCCGGCGTCTACCCGCCGGCGATGAAGATCGCCGCCGGCCACGTGGAGGGCCGGCACCGCGGCCTCGCCATCGGCTCGTTGGTCGGCGCGCTCACGCTCGGCAGCGGCGCGCCGCACCTGGTCGCCGGGCTCCTCGAGGCCGCCGAGCTCCCGTTCCGGCTGGTCCTCACGGTGTCGAGCGTGGCCGCCGCGCTCGCCGCGCTGGTGATCGCCACGCTCGTGACCGACGGCCCGCACGCCGCGCCCACCGCGCCATTCGATCTCTCGCAGGTCGGCCGCGTGCTGAAGAACCCCGCCGTGCTCCTCGCCGACCTCGGCTACTTCGGCCACATGTGGGAGCTCTACGCGGTGTGGACGTGGCTCGCCATCTTCCTCGCCGCGGCGACGGGCGGCGCGGATCCCGCGACGCCACGGCTCCTCGCGTTCGCGTGCATCGGCGTGGCCGGCGGCCTCGCGTGCGTCGCGGCGGGCTGGCTCGCCGACCGCATCGGCCGCACCACCGTGACCATCGGCGCCATGGCCATCTCCGGCGCGTGCTGCCTGGCGAGCCCCTGGGCCTACGCGCAGCCCACGTGGGTCCTGCTCGTCTTCGGCCTCGTCTGGGGGGCCAGCGTCATCGCGGACTCCGCCCAGTTCTCGGCCGCCGTCTCGGAGCTGTCGGATCCCGCGTACATGGGCACGGCGCTGACGCTGCAGACGAGCCTGGGCTTCGCGCTCACGCTGGTGACGATCTGGGGCCTGCCCTTGATCGCCGAGGTGACGGGCTGGCGCTGGGCCTTCCTCGCCCTCGCCCCCGGGCCCGCGCTGGGATGCTGGGCGATGGCCGCGCTGCGCCGGCGTCCGGAGGCGGTGAAGCTCGCCGCCGGCCGCCGGTAGACTCAGGGCTTCTCGCCGGCGGCGACGCGCGAGCGGCGGATGTCGGCCCGGACGTCGGCCACGACGTCCCCCTCGAAGTCGATGGTGACCTCGTGGCGCTCGATCTCTAGATATCGGACGGCGGAGAGCCAGCCGATGAGCCGCCGCATCTGCGGCCGCACAAGCTGGCCCCGGTACACGAGCGTGCGCCGATCCGTCGAGGGATAGCGCTCGGACACCTCGGCGTTCTGGCTGCAGAGCCGCAGCACCTCGTCGTAGGTCGTCTCGCCCGGCCGGATCCGCGACAGGGTCTCGCGCGGAATCACGACACCCGTCCGCCGCTCGCGCGGCACGCCGCTCCAGCCCACGTGAAAGCGCCCGGCCATGCGCTCGAAGACGTGCACGGCCACGCGGCCGACGAGGGGACCCACCGCGTACCCGAGCAGGAGGAGCACCAGGGGCACCACGACCACCGCCGTGCCCTGCGTCCGGGAGAAGTATCCGTACTGCACGGTGAGGCGCTGGGGGGCGGCGCTGTCCGAGGTGTCGAGGAACATCGAGACCACCTCGGTGCGCTCCAGGGTCTCGCTGAGGCCGCGGCTCGCGCTCGGCGGGTACACGGTGTCGATCTTCAGCCGGTCGGCGTCGGAGAAGTTCAGCGTCATCTCCGCGGGCGCTTCGGCGAGGTGCATGACGCGATCGCGCCGGGGGAGGTACATGCGGAAGAGCGGGCGGCCGCGCGCCTCGTTGAAGCTCATGCTCGCGAGCCGTCGCTCGCCCGTCACCCAGCGCTCGAGCCACGTGGCCGGCTTGGGCTTGATCAGCGACTGGCTCGGCACCTCCAGCTCCATGAGCCAGGAGGGGTCGGTGAGCTTCGGGCTGCTGGGGATGCGAATCCAGGTGGCGGGCGGGCTCAGGCCGAACGTCCCCCCCGCCTGCACGAACGTGACGTAGGGCGCGCCGCCGGGCACGTCCTCGCGGCCCCGGGTTCCGTTGAGGTGCCTCGCCCGCAGGGTCAGGCGCCCCTCCCCGATGATGTCGAACCCCAGGTCGGTGACCTCGCGCGCGACGTCCGCGTCGCGGGGGCCGAGCGCGGGGTTGCCGGTCACCTCGCCGGGTATCAACAGATATATGTCGGGCACGGGCGCCTCGGGCCGCCCGCCGGGCTCGCGCATGACGCCCCACAGGAGCCGGACCCGCGCCGGGCCCGGCTCCGGCGTGATGGTGGCGCGGATCATGAGGGGGCCGATGCGGAGGTCGGGGGCCGGCGTCGCCGAGAAGAACACCTGCGCGCCGGCGGAGGGGGGGAGCCCGAGGACGGCGGCGGCGAGGAGGAGTCCGGGCCACCAGCGCATCGCTAGGGCCGATGATACTCTCTAGGCCGCATCACGTGTCGCTCGGCCGCGGGAGCGCTCGAGGCCCGCGGCCGCGGGAGGAGCCTCCGCCATGCTTGCCACCGCCCGTGTCGCCGAGTTCATCGTGAAGAGCCGCTGGGAGGACGTCCCCCCGCCGCCGTCGACGCGGCGCGCCGGGCGATCCTCGACTGTCTCGGCGTCACGCTCGCGGGCTCGCTCGACGCGCCCGCGCGCATCGTGCAGGCGGTGGCCGAGGCGGAGGGAGGCGCGCCGCTCTGCACCGTGGTGGGGACCGGCCGCCGGACGGGCGCGGCCTGGGCCGCCCTCGCCAACGGCACCGCGGCGCACGCGCTCGACTTCGACGACACCAACTTCGCGATGCTCGGGCATCCGACCGCTCCCGTCCTCGCCGCCGCCCTCGCCGCCAGCGAGCTGTCCCTGGCCGACGGCCGGGCGCTCGTGCACGCGTTCCTGCTCGGCTTCGAGGTGGAGACGACGGTCGCCGAGGTGATGAACCCCGCGCACTATGCGCGCGGCTGGCACGCCACCTGTACCCTCGGCACGCTCGGCGCCGCCGCCGCGGCGGCCCGCCTGCTGGGCCTCGACGGCGCGCAGACGCAGGTCGCGCTCGCCGTCGCCGCCTCCCAGGCCTCGGGCCTCAAGGAGAACTTCGGCACCATGACCAAGCCGTTCCACGCCGGCCACGCGGCGCGGAGCGGCGTCCTCTCGGCCCTCCTCGCTCGCGAGGGCTGGACGGCCTCGGCGCAGGCGCTCGAGGGGCCGCAAGGGTACTTCAGCGTGCTCGGCGCGGGGTCCCTCGCCCTCGAGCGGCTCGAGACGCTGGGCGACCCGTGGAAGATCCTCACCACCGGCGTGGCCGTGAAGCCCTATCCGTCGTGCGCGTGCACCCACTCGATCATCGACTCCGCCCTCGAGCTGCATCACACCCGGGGCATCCGCGGCGGCGACGTCGCGGAGGTCACGGTGAGCGTCAGCGCTCCCGTCCCCCGCATCCTGATCCACTCGAACCCGCGGACCGGGCTGGAAGCGAAGTTCTCCGGCGAGTACGCGGCGGCCGCCGCGCTGGCCCTCGGCCGGGTGGGCATCGCCACCTTCACCGACGACAGCGTCATGGACCCCTCGGTCCGCCGGCTCATGGAGCGGGTGCGCGTGGTCGTGGATCCCGAGATGCCCACCGACAGCGAGCGCCAGATGTGGAGCCGCCTCACCGTGCGCCTCAACGACGGCGGCCGCGCCGAGATCGGGCCGCGGCCGGTGCCCGGCCATCCGACGCACCCGATGACGCTCGAGGCCCTCCGGGAGAAGTTCGAGGAATGCGCGAGGCTCGTGCTGCCGGCGGACCGGGTGCAGACGGTGCGGCAGATCGTGGAGGCGCTCGACGATTGCCCCGACGTGAGGAGCCTGACCGCCATCCTCTCACCGGTCTGACGGTCGGCGACGTACCTGCTGAGCCTCGCGCATCAGACTGATGCCGAGCGGTGGGACTGTAGAGGGGAGAGGGATCAGGATCGGACGGTCAGTGGTGGCAGGTCATGCAGTCGAGCGGCGCCTTGAGGTTGGCGCGCACGAGCTTCGGCGCGGGCGGTTCGATCCACGACAGGCTGGCGATGTTGCCGCCGTTGACGGCGCGATGGCATTCCACGCACCAGCCCATCGAGAGCTTGTTGGGCGCCGCGGGCATGCCGGCCAGGTTCTTCAGGTCGTTCACGATGCTCTGCCCCGTCCCCCCGGGCCCCGCGGTCACCCGCTCCATCGCCTCCACGCGGCCGTGGCAGGTCTGGCAAGGCAGGCCGGCGAGCACGTGGCCCTTGTGCACGAACTGGGCGTGCTCGGGCACCTTGAAGACGCGCACCCAGGGGATGGGCTCCTTCCGCTCCCAGTAGCCCTTCAGCTTGTCCACCTCGGGATTGCCCTGCTGGGCGACGATCTTGTGGCAGCCCATGCAGCGCTCGACCGAGGGGATGCCCGCGCTGGGCCCGCGGCGCGCCCCGGTGTGGCAGTACTGGCAATCGATCTGGTACGAGCCGGCGTGGATCACGTGGCTGAAGAAGATGGGCTGCACCGGGCCGTCCGGCTTCTCCGCCACCGGCAGCACCTTCGCGGGATCGTACGCCGGCTTCGCCAGCGTGCGGATGAACACGATCACGTCGTGGACCTGGGTGTCGGACAGCTGCGGCGTGAACGCGGGCATCAGCGGTGAGAGCCCCACCGACTGCGCGCCGTGCGCGATCACGCGGTAGAGGAAGTGATCGGGCAGCGGGTTGAGGACCCGCCCCTCCGTGAGGTTCTGCGGCTTGATGGGCAGGTTCTGGCCCGAGATCCCGTCGCCCTTGCCTTCTGCGCCGTGGCAGTGGGCACAGTACTGGTCGTAGACCTTCTTGCCCCGCTCGACACGCACGTCCGGCGCCGCCTTCTCCTTCTTCGCCGGGCTCGCCGCGGTGGCGCTTCCGCCCGGCCATCCGCCCAGGACGCCCGCGAGGATGCCCAGGGCGAGAGCAGAGGCGGCAATGGCCAGTCGTGCGATGCGCATGATCGAGCGTCGTCTCCTGTGTGCGTCGGGTCGGGTGCGAATCCTACGCAGGACTTTCACGACAAGGGCCTGGCTGGTCCGCGAACCCAGGGGATTCTACCCGGCTTACCCGCCCAGGTAAAGTCGCTTCACCTCCCGATTGGCGAGGAGGTCGGGCCCCGTGCCCTCGAAGCGGTTCCGGCCCAGCTCGAGCGCGTAGGCCCGGTCCGCCACGGCCAGGGCCCGGGCGGCGTTCTGCTCCACCACCATCAGCGTGAAGCCGGCCCGCTTCATCTCCATGAGCTTGTCGAAGATCAGCGACACGAACTTGGGGGCCAGGCCGAGGGACGGCTCGTCGAGCAGCACGAGCTTGGGCCGGGTCATGAGCGCGCGGGCGATGGCGAGCATCTGCTGCTCGCCGCCTGACATCGTCCCCGCCGTCTGCTGGCGACGCTCGGCGAGGATCGGAAAGAGCGAGTACACGCGGTCGAGGGCCTCGCGGATCCCGCGGGCGCTCCGCTGGATGTACGCGCCCATCTCGAGGTTCTCGAGGACGGTCATCTGCGGAAACACGACGCGCCCCTGCGGGACGTAGGCGAGGCCGCGCCGGAGCACCTGGTCGGGACGGAGCCCGCCGATCTCCTGCCCGTCGAAGATGACGCGCCCCTCGGTCGGGCGGAGGAAGCCCACGATGGTCTTGAACACCGTCGACTTGCCGGCCCCGTTCGGCCCGATCACGCTCACGATCTCGCCGTGCGCGACCACCATCGTGACCTGGTCCAGGATGGGCATCTTGCCGTAGCCGGCCACGATCGCCTCCACGCGCAGGATGGTCGCGATCACGGGCGGCGCTCGCAGATGTAGAGCACGTGGGGGTAGGGCAGGACGTCGACCATGAGATGGCGGTGCACGCGGAAGCCGACCTCCTCGGCGAGGGCCTGGAGGTCCTCGGCCGGCCAGTAGCGCACCGGCGTGGCGGGGTCCATGACCTTGTCGAGGGCGTGCGTGAACAGGCGCTTCCACGCGGGATGGCTGTCCACGTCCTTGATGAGGAGGCGGCCGCCCGGGGGCAGGACCTTCGCGAGCTGCTCGAGGAGGGGCCGCACCGCGTCCTCGGGCACGTGGTGCACGATGTCCAGCATGTACACCGCGTCGAACAGCGTGCCGCCGCGGAAGTCGCGGGCGTCTCCCACGTCGTAGCTCACGTTGGCAAGACCGAGCCGGCCCGCCGCGGCGCGGGCCATCTCGATCCGCCGCGGGTTCCGGTCCAGCCCCTCGATCGCGAGCTGCGGGCACACCGAGGCGTAGTAGAGCGAGAAGAGCCCGAACCCGCACCCCACGTCGAGCACGCGACCGCGCTCGGGCAGGTACTGGCCGATCTCGTCGAGGAACCGCTGGCGCAGGATCCCGAACCGCCCCCAGCAATAGGCGCGGACGATCCAGTCGTCGTACGCGCCGATGACGCTACGAACCGCTTCGCTTCGCATGGATCCGGTATCCGTCCCCCTCGACGGCCAGAGTGTAGCGGCGCTCGAGCAGACTCGCCACCGCCGGAAGCTCGTCGATCCGATCGTAGCGGTTCCGGAGCCAGTCGTTCCGGAAGATCACGATCGCGGCCGGGGGCGCCGCCTCGAGCCCGGCCGCGAACTCGCGCCGGAGGGCGAGGATCCGCGGATCGTCGGTGTGGTGGAAGAAGTGGAAGTCGTAGATGAAGCGCGTGGGCTCCCGGATGCCCAGCCGGAACAGCGCGTGGATCCCGCCGCCCGTCGTGTCCATCACCTGGACCCGCTCCCCCGCCGGCACGATCGTGACGAGCTCGCGGGACAGGCTGGTCACCCGCCGCACCATCGTCGTGACGACCGGCGACTGCATCACCTCCACCGCCTTCGTGTGGAGCACGACGACCACCGCCCCGGCCAGCGCGACGGCGGCGAGGGGCCGCAGGAGATCGCGGGCCGAGGCGCGAGCGCCACGGGAGGCGGCGGGGCCGGCGAGGGCGCTTCCGGCGAGAGCGCAGAGGAACACCGCCAGCGGGTAGAAATGGTACTCCCAGCCCTTGCCCTGGCCCAGATAGTGGACGACGCCGTACGCCGCGCCCCCCAGGGCGATCCCCACGCGCGGCGCGCCGGGCGTGCGCCACGCCGCGGCGACGCCCAGCGCGGCGAGCCCGCCGAACAAGCAGAAGATCGTCACCCCATGCGCGAACTGGGCGACCGTGACGAGATCACGCAAGGAGTGCCGGCCCGCGCGGGAGTAGAGCGGCAGCACGTAATCACGAAAGATGGCGACGAACGGCCCGAGGCCGCCCCGCCACGCGAGCCAGCCCACGACCAGCGCGGGCGCCACGAGGCCCCCGGCGAGGACGGCGGTCGCTCCGGCGAGAGGACCGCCGGGCGACCCGCGGCGGGCGGCAGCGCCCACCAGCATGCCGGCGGCCAGGAGCAGCGCCGCCGACGGCTTCATGGTCATGGCGGCGCCGATGGCGAGCCCGCTCCAGACGAGCGGCGCCCGCGCGCCGCCACGCTCCCACGACCGGGCCAGCCCCCACGCGCCGACCAGGATCGGCGCGCACATCAGGAAGTCGCGCTGCCCGGTGCGCCAGGCGCCCCCGGCGACGTGGTAGAGGGCGAACAGGATCGCCGCGCCCGCGCCGGCGGTGACGCCGCCCACGGGGCGGCAGTACGCCCACAGGAGGAACCCGGTGCCGGCGAGCCACCCGAGGTCGAAGACGCGCCAGGCGACGTCGCCGGCACCGAGGACACGGAGCACGGCCAGGTGGATCGCGTACACGCCGGGAAGGTTCATGTCGAACGCGTCGCGGTAGGGCACGCCGCCGCGCTCGATCAGCCACGCGATGTAGTGCATCAGCGGCGCGTCGTGGAACAGCGGCCAGCTCCGCGACTGCCACACCAGGTGGAGCGTCAGCGCGGCCGCCGCCGCGCACCCGGTGAGGAGGCCCCGCTCGACCAGCGCCTGGGGGTCAGCGCCCGAAATACGCCTCGATGACGCGCTCATCGGACTGGATGACGTCGGGCGGGCCCTGCGCGAGCTTCTCGCCGTGGTCCAGGACGAACACGGTGTCGCAGAGCCCCATGACCACCTTCATGTCGTGCTCGACGAGGAAAATCGTCTTGCCGCGGTCGCGGAGGCTCCGCACCACGGTGAGCAGCTCGTTGAGGAGGGTCGGGTTCACGCCGGCCGCGGGCTCGTCGAGCAGGATCAGCGCGGGGTCGGTCACGAGCACGCGGGCGAACTCGAGCAGCTTCTGCTGGCCGTAGGAGAGGTTGCCCGCGTATTCGCCGGCCAGCCCGTCGAGGTGGACCATGCGCAGCAGCTCCCGGCCGTGCGCGACGGCGCGGGCGTGCTCGCCGGTGGCGACCACGAGCAGGTTCTCCAGCGCGGTCAGCTCGGGGAACACGCGGATCACCTGGAACGTGCGGCTCAGGCCGCGGTGGAAGATCTGGTGCGGCTTGAGGTCGTCGATCCGCCGGCGGCGGAAGAAGATCCGGCCGGAGTCGGGGGGCACGATGCCGGTGATGCAGTTGAACAGCGTGGTCTTGCCCGAGCCGTTGGGCCCGATGAGCCCGTGGATGCGCCCCTCCTCGAGGGCCAGCGAGACGCCCTGGACGGCGGTGACCCCGCCGAACCGCTTGATGACGTTCTGGACCTCGAGGATCGGGGCCATCAGAGCGTGCGGGGCAGGTTGTACTTCTGCTGGAGCGCGCCGAGGACGCCGCGCGGCATGACGAGCACGACGGCCACGATGATGGCGCCCAGCAGGACCTGGTGCGCGTAGATGAAGTGCGCCCACGCCAGCTCCTGGAACGTGAAGAGCACCACCGCGCCCAGCACGGGCCCCCAGATGGTGCCCTTGCCGCCGAAGAGCGCCATCACGATCATCGTGATCGTCATCACGAGGGGGAACACGCTGATCGGCTCGATGTAGCCCTGGTCGCGCGCGGCGAGCCCACCCACGATGCCCGGCCCCACCGCGGAGAGGAGGAACGCGTATAGCTTGTACCGGAACGTGTCGATGCCCATGGCCTCCGCCGCGATCTCGTCCTCGCGGATCGTCATCAGGCGCAGGCCGAAGCGAGAGGTCACGATGAGCGCGGTCAGCGCGGTGACGGCCACGGCCACCAGCCCCATCACGTAGTAGATCGCGACGCTCGCGTCGAGGGTGGGCAGCGACAGCCCGAGCCCGCCACCGGTGAGCCCCTCGAAGTACGAGGCGGCGACGCGGAGGACCTCGTTCAGCCCGAGCATGGCGATGGCGAAGTACGGCCCCTTGAGGCGCAGGCACGGCCACCCGATGACGAGGGCGAGGATCGCCGCGACCACGCCCCCCATCAGCGCGGCGAGCAGCCACGGCCAGCCGAGGTCGGCGATGAGGATGGCGCAGGCGTAGGCGCCAGTGCCGAAGAACGCGACGTGGCCGAACGACACGTACCCGGTGAGCCCCGACATGAGGTTCCACGACTGGGCGAGCGCGATCCACATGAAGAGCTGGAGCATCGCGCGCACGCCGTAGCCGCTCGCCACGAGCGGGTACGCCGCCGCTCCCGCGAGCGCGGCGATGAGGCACAGGGGCAGCCAGCGCCTCACGAGGCGCGGCCGCCGAGCAGCCCGGTGGGGCGCACCAGGAGGACCACGACGAGGAGCACGTACGCCACCGCCTCGTTGACCTGCGTGGTGAGGAACAGCGAGGTGAGCTGCTCGACCAGCCCGAGGAGGAGCCCGCCGAGGAGGGCGCCCGGGTAGTTGCCGGCGCCGCCGAGCACGATGACCAGGAACGACTTCAGCGTGTAGACCTGGCCCATCTCGGGCTGGATCGCCACCATCACCGCCACCAGGGAGCCGCCCGCCGCGGCGAGCGCCGAGGCCATGCCGAAGGCGAGCAGGTGGATCTGCTGCACGTTGATCCCGCACACCTGGGCGCTCTCGCGGTTCTGGGAGACGGCGCGGATGGCCTTGCCGAGCCGGGTCCGCTGGAGGAACAGGAACGCCCCCGCCGTGATCAGCACCGCGAACAGGCAGGCCACCACCCGTGACTTGGAGAACGCGAAGGGCCCGAGGACGAAGGAGCCGGTGAGGAACTCCACCGCGCGCAGGTCCGAGGTGAAGGCGAGCTGCGCCATGTTGACGAGGGCGATGGCGATGCCGAACGTGAGCAGGAGCGACGACAGCTCCGGGGCGTCCACGACCCGGCGCACGAGGGCGTGCTGGAGCAGCAGGCCGAGGAGGAACAGGATCGGCATCGAGAAGAGCAGGGACACGTAGGGGTTGAGCCCCACCGTGCTGAACAGCCAGAACGTGATGTACGCCCCGAGCATGAGCATGGGCCCGTGGGCCACGTTCAGGACGCGCATGACGCCGAAGATGAGCCCGAGGCCGAGAGCGACCATGGCGTAGATGGCGCCCGCGAGCAGGCCGCTGATGATGACCTGGCCGAGCATGGTCGGCGTGATGAACACGCTCATGCCTGCCCCCGAACGTGGACCCGCATCATGGCCGAACGGAAGCGGACGGTGAACAGCGCGTACGTCCGCTGAGCCCTACCGCTGGTTCCACGCCGGGGTCGGATAGCGGATCCGGGCGCCCGGGGCGAGGTCGTCCGGCCACACCGTCACCTTCCTGCCGTCCTGCCACTGGAACAGCACCATCTTGTGGGCGACCTGGAACCCGTCCGCATCGACCTTGTACTCGCCGAACGACGTCTTCAGCTCGAGCTTGAGCAATTCGGCCCGCACCTTGTCCGAGTCGATCGAGCCGGCGCGCTTCACCGCCTCGAGATAGATGCCGCAGCCCGCGTGGCCGGCCGCCGCGTGGTACGAGGGCTCGCGGTTCCACTTCCGCTTGTACGCCTCGAGGAAGTCGCGCTGGCCGGGATAGGCGAGCGTGGGCTCCCACTGGCTTGCCCCGTAGATGTACTCCGCGTTCTGCTTCAGCAGGTCGTAGAACTCGGGCAGGTCGCCGCCCACCGTCACGCCGAACATCCTCGGGTTGACGTTGAGCTCCTTCATCTGGCGGGTGATCGCCACCGCGTCGTCGAAATACGTCGAGGCCGCGATGACGTCCGGGTTGAGGGACTTCACCTTGACGAGCAGCGCGGAGAAGTCCGTGTTGCCCTTGGGGTAGGCCTCCTGGAAGACCACCTGCATCCCCCGCTTCCTCGCGACCTCCGCCGTCCCCGTGGCCGACGCCTTCGCGAACAGCGTGTCCTCGTTCATGATGGCCACCGTCTTGAGGCCGCGCCGGCCCGCGAGGTCGAGGAGCCCTTCCAGGTACACCTCGGCGGGCGAGATGACCATGAAGATGTAGCGTCGCTCCTTGCCGGCGGGGCGCTTGAAGATCGACGTCGTGGCGGCGAGCGGCGCCACCATGACCTTCTTGTACTTCTCCGTCACGTTGGCCACCGCCTCCGTGATGGGCGAGGAGTACGGGCCCATGACGGCATCGACCTTGTCCTCCGTGATCAGGCGCTCGTAGAGCCGGACCCCGGTGGCCGGGGTCGACTGGTCGTCGTACACGACGAACTCGACCTTCCGGCCGAGCACGCCGCCCCGGCCGTTCACCTCCTCGGCGCAGAGCTCGTACCCTTCCTTCTGGTACTGACCGGGCTTCGCGTAGGTGCCGGTCAGGGAGAGGGAGGCTCCGACCTTGATGGGCGCCTGCGCCGCGGCAGGGAGCGCGCCCCACAGCATGGCGGCGGCCGCCACCGCGCATAGTGATGTCCATGTCCGCGTCGTCATATCGGTTCCTCCATCGGAGCGGCCCGGGAAGGCTCGCCGGCTGGTTCGGCTTGAATTTCCAGAGGCATTGCAACAAACCCACCTGCGGCTGTCAAGGTTTCGCCTCCCGCGCGAGCGCGGGCGCGCCCGCAACGTCCCCACCACGCGCACCCGCACGCGCAGCGAGTTGCCGGGCAGGTACGCGATGGGAAGGTCCTCGACCTCCACCATGGAGATGGTGCGGGGATCGGCGCCGGCCCGCACCGCGTCGTCGGTGGCGAGGCGCTCGGCCCGGGCGATGGCGTCGTCGCGGGAAAGGTCCTGGAAGATCCGGTCGGCCTCTCCGCTCACCTGCGCGATGGCCGCGCCGACCGCGTTGGCCACCTCGCGGTGCGGCACGTGGACGACCTCCGAGACGCCGGGCAGGCGCTCGGGGACGAGGAAGCATCCGCCGCCCACGGCGATGAGGGGGACGGGCGCGGCGTCCGTCTTCATGCGGTCCACGCCCTCCTCGATCATGGCGTGGATGCGCGCGAGGGCGCCCCCGACCACCGCGGCGGGCAGCGCGGCCACGCGCCGGCGATCGCCGAGGTCGATGAGGCCGGCGGCCACGCCGACGTCGGTCGCGGTGAGCGTCTCCCCGCCGAAGACCCGCCCCTCCGCGGTCAGCCGGTAGCCGACGCTGTCCGGCCCCACCCGCCGCCCCTCGTCGCGCACGCGGGAGCCGCCGCCGAGGCCGATCGAGAGGAGATCGGGCATGCGGAAGAGCGTGCGCACCCCGCCGACCTCCACCACGCTGTTGGCCTGGCGCGGAAACCCCTGACGCAGGCTGCCGACGTCCGTCGTCGTCCCGCCCACGTCGACGACGATCGCCTCGCCGCGCCCGGACAGGAAGGCGCCGCCGCGCATGCTGTTGGTGGGGCCGGAGGCGAACGCGTACACCGGGAACTCTTCCGCGACGGATGCTGCCATGACGGTGCCGTCGTTCTGGGTCAGGTAGAGCGGCGCGGCGAGCCCGCTCGCGGCGAGGGCGTCGGCGAAGGCGCGCGTGGTCCGTCGCGCCAGATCGACGAGCGCGGCGTTCAGCAGCGCGGCGTTCTCGCGCTCGAGGAGCCCGATGCGGCCGAGCCGGTGCGAGAGCGTGACCGCCGCGTCCGGGCACTCCTCGGCGAGGATGCGCGCCGCCTCCTCCTCGCACGCCGGGTTCAGCGGCGAGAACACCGCGGCCACCGCCACCGAGCGCAGGCCGGCGGCCCGGATCCTCCGCGCCGCCGCCCGCATGCCCGCCGCGTCGAACGGCACGAGCGGGCGGCCGTCGTACTCGTGGCCGCCCTCGAGCGCGATCACCTCGCCGCGCACCTCCTCGGCGAGATCCTCCGGCCAGTCCACGAAGGGCGGCAGGGACGCGCTCGCGGGCAGCCCGATGCGCACCGCGGCCACCCGCGAGAGGTCGCGCCGCTGGACCACGGCGTTGGTGAAGTGCGTGGTGCCCACCATGACCGCGTCCACACGGTCGCGCGCCCCGGGGGCGGCGGCGAGCAGCTCGCGGAGGGCGGCGACGATCCCCGACGTGACGTCGGGCGTCGTCGGGGTCTTCACCGCGTGGACCACACGGTCGCCGTCGACCAGGACGGCGTCGGTGTTCGTGCCGCCCACGTCGATCCCGACGCGCCGGCCCGCGGGCCGGGTCGTCACGAGTCGAACACGGAGACGTAGTCCAGGTCGTAGCCGAAGGCGCGCGGGCCCACGTGCTCGAGCCCCCTGGGCGTCCGGAACACGTCGGGGCCGGGCAGCGCGACCACGGAGACGCGCTGCCCGTAGCGCAGCAGCTCGGTGCCCACGGCCTCCCCCGACACGCTGTCGAGCACGCAGATCAGGTCGGGGGTCATGACGCGCGGGGTCCCGTCGAGCCATCCCACCGCGAACTCGTTCTGGAAGGCGAGGGAGAACTGCCGGCCGCGCCAGTCCTCGAGGCCGTCGAGGGCGGCGGTGCCGCGCAGGAAGCCCTCGGTGGCGCGACGCGCGACGTCCCGGACCTTGCCCGTGAACAGGCGCCGGCCGCCCTCGGCATCCACGACCGCCTGCACCGGATCGCGATGCGCGGCGCGGGCCGCCCGCACCGCGTCGCCGAGCCGGATGGCCTTCGTGGTCGTGTAGAGGATGCCGCAGTCCTTCACCTCGCGGCCCGTGCGCGGCGCCTTGCACGTGGAGGCGATCGAGCCGACCTCGACGCAGGCGCGCCGGGACAGGCGCTCCATCCACTTCCAGGAGGCGGCCCGGGCCACGACGACCGCGTTGTCCCGGACGTCGACCAGCGTCAGCGGATACATGCGGAGGTCGTGCACGGCGAAGCTCGTCATCTGGGCCTCGGGATAGGCCCGGCCCATCGTGTCGGCGTCCACCACGGGCAGGCCGAGGAGGGCGGCGGCCATGAACGGCTGGATCGCGTTGCCGCCGCCGATCTCGAGCGACATCACGGCGCGGAAGCGGCGCCCCGTGTACTCCTCCATGAGCGTCACCGCGGCGGCGATGTGGCGGGGATCGGTCAGGCGCTCCTGGCCGACGAGCGGCGCGCCCATGTTCGAGACCACGGCCACGAGGTCGTCGTCGCCGAGGGCGAGCGGATCGAGGAGGGAGACGACGGCGCCGTCGCGATACAGACGGCGCATGTTGAGGAGCGCCAGGTAGGGGCTGCCGCCGCCGCCGGTGCCGAGGATCCAGGCGCCGACGGCGAGGGACTCGATCTCCTCGGCGGCGACCGGGCGGAGCGCGCCGGGGCTCAGCTAATGAGCCCCGCGCATCAGACTAATGCCGAGCGGTGGGATTGTAGTGGCCCGTGGCGGTTACCGCATTCTGCGAGGGTCATTAGCCGCCGCCGCCACGGTGAGGCGGGCCTTCGGCCGGCGCGTCCTCACTCCCCGAGCATCTCCCCCAGGACGCGGGCCACGAGGAGGTTGGCGACCACCAGGGGCACGCCGAGCGCGTCCTGGAGCTCGCGGCGGGCCGAGCGCCGGAAGCCCATGCAGTCGAGCAGCACGAGCCCCACGCCGGCCTCGCGGAAGACGTCGGCGGCGCCCGGGTCCGGGCCGTGATCGTACGGCGACAGCGGGACCACGACGGGATCGAACCCGTGCCCCCGCCACCGCGCCTCGGTCTGGGGCACGTGTCGCGTCGAGGGGCAGATCACGCCGAGCCGGCCGGGAAAGGCCACGCCGCGGAGCACGCCGACCAGGACCTTCTCCGGCGTGACGAGGGCGCGATGGGCGCGGAGCCCCTTGAAGGCGCCCGTGCAGAGCACCACGGTCATGGCGGCGCCCGCGGCCTCCAGCTCGTCGATGCGCCGCTGGACGAGCGGCGTGATCTTCTCCTTGGCCACGAACACCGAGCTGCCGTCGGCGAGGCGCGTCACCAGGATCTCCTGCTCGCCTTCGGGGGCGAGGCGCGCGATCTCGGGCCGCGCGAGGCCGTCGAGCGCGCCGCCCTCCAGGATCTCGACGCCGGGGCCGATCAGCTCCGCCATCTCGGGCACCACGTCCTCGCGGGGCGCCTGCCCGATCGTCACCATGCCGAGCCGCGTCTTCACGCGGTCAGGTCTATCATGCGGGCCCGAGCCGGTCAAACCCGCCGGCCGTCGGCGGGCGCGATCAGCACGCCGGGCGGCCGAGCACCGTGCCGTCGATCTTTCGCGCGGCCAGGCGCCCGTCGCTGGTGCTGCCGAGGAGCTTGCCGCGCTCGGCGATGACCTTGCCGCGGAGGATGGTCATCTTCGGCCAGCCCGAGACCTCCCAGCCCTCCCACGGGCTGTAGTCGCTCACGTGGAAGTCGTCCCGCGTGAGCGCCTTCCGCACGGACGGATCGATCAGCACCAGGTCCGCGTCGCTGCCCGGCGCGATCACGCCCTTGGCCGGGTAGAGCCCGAAGATCCGGGCCGCGTTGGTGGCGGTGATGTCCGCGAACCGCTGGAGCGACATCCCGCGCTTGACCACGCCCTCGGTGAAGGCGATGCCGACGCGCGCCTCCGCGCCGACGTTGCCGCCGGTCACGTCCTCGATGGTCTTGCCGCGGAGCTTGATGGCGAGGCTGGTCGGGTACTCGTCGGTGGCGAGCGCGGACACCGGCCCGGTGAGGAGCCCGTTCCAGAGCGCGGCCTGGTCCTCGGGGAACTTCAGCGACGGGTAGGTGTGCGCGCAGAACCCGCGCGGCGTCTTGTAGTACTCGGCGTTGAAGCACGCGTACTGGTGGAGCGTCTCGGCGTAGATCGGCACGCCGAGCGAGCGGGCCTCGGCAACGGCCTCGACACCCTCGCGGGCCGAGGTGTGGACGAAGTACACCGCGGCGCCGGTGGACCGGGCCAGGCCGATGGTGCGCCGGAACGAGAGCATCTCCGAGAGCTTGGTGTGGACGAGGTGGAGGTTCGACCCGTCCATGCGGCCTTCCTCGCGGAACCGCTCGTAGTTGAACTGCACCAGGTCGTCGTCCTCGCCGTGCACGACCATGATCCCGCCGTGCTTGGCGACGTGCTGCATGGCGTAGTGGATGCGCCCGAAGTCGATCCGGTTGCCCGTGCGCTGGGGATGGGGCGGCAGGATGTTGGTCGTGAAGACCTTGAACGAGTTGTAGCCCTGCTGGATCGCCTCCGGGATCTGGTCGAGCGTCCGGATGGGCAGGGCCCCGGACAGCGTCACGTGGAAGGCGTAGTCCACGTGCGAGTTCCCCTTCCAGCGCGCGGCGCGCTTCTCGATCGCCGCCGGCATGTCGTCGCCGGGCCGCACGAACGCGAAGTCCACGTGGGTGGTGGTGCCGCCGCACGCCATCCCGCGCGTGTCCTCCTCGGGCCCGATGGTGAGGCCGGGCTCGTCAGGGCGTGACATGATGCCGTGCGCCAGGTGCGTGTGCGGCTCGACGCCGCCGGGCGACACGATCGCCCCCGCGGCGTCGATGACGCGCGCGCCCTCCGCGGACAGCGATCCCGGCGCGCCGACCGCCGCGATGCGCTCCCCCTCGACGCCGATGTCCCAGAGACCGACGCCCTGCGGTGTGATGACCTGCCCGTTCTTGATCACGAGGTCGAGCATGGGAGGTTCCCTCCGGACCCGGCCGCGGCCCAGCGCGGCGGCGTGAAAGTAGTTGTCGGCCGTGACGTGCCGCCAGTATGGTCGGACCCCAGGGCGTGCGCAATCGGGCTCCCGCTCCTCGGAGAGGATGGACCGCGATGACACATCTCTCATCCCGGACGCGGATCGTCGCGAAGGGAATGCTGTTCGCGGCGATCGCTCTCCTCGCCGCCACCCTGATCCTGCTCGAGAAGCCATCGGTGACGCGCGCGGTCCTGCTGGCGCTGCTCGTGTGGGCGTCGTGCCGTTTCTACTACTTCCTGTTCTACGTCCTCGAGCGGTACGTGGACCCGACCCTGCGGTACGCGGGCATGGTGGCCATGCTGGCCGCCTTGAGGCGCCGGCGGCGCGGTTGACCGCCGCGTCCTCGCTCCCTGCGCCGCCCACATTCCTTCGCCGGTGCTGATGCCTTCATGTTGTCATCATGATGTGCAGCTGATAGCATCTGACGCATGCGCACCACGGTCACCCTCGACGATGACGTCGCGGCCAAGCTGAAGGCCGAGGCCCGGCGGACGGGCAAGCCGTTCAAGACCGTCCTCAACGAGAGCCTGCGCGTCGCGCTCTCGGCGAGCCGCGGACGGACTCGTTCGGTCCCGTTCCGGATCGAGGCGCGGGATCTCGGGCCGCTTCGGCCTGGCCTCTCCCTGGACAACGTCGCCGATCTTCTCGACCTGGTGGAAGGCCCCGAGTCCCGATGACGATGCTCGACGCCAACGTGCTGCTGTATGCCTACCATCGCCGGTCGACGCAACACGAGCGTTGCCGCGCGTGGGTCGAGGCGGAGTTCTCCAGCGGCGCCGCCGTGCGAATCCCCTGGGCGACCATCGTCGCCTTTCTCCGGATCAGCACGAATCCGCGCGTGTTCGAGCGCCCGCTCACCACCGCCGAGGCCGAAGGGGCCGTCTCGTCCTGGCTCGTGGTGCCGGCGGTCTCGACCATCGATCCGGGCGAGCGCTACTGGGAGGTCCTGAAGAGCTTGCTCCATCGCGCCCAGGTCAGCGGCCCGCTCGTCACCGATGCCGCGCTGGCGGCGCTGGCGATCGAGCACGGCGCCACGTTGTGCACGACCGATCGCGACTTCGCACGCTTCCCGGAATTGCGCACGGTCAATCCGCTCGATGATTGACGCGGGACGGCACGTTGGTGGCGCGGATCGAGTTCCTGCCGCGGGAAGCGGACTGGTCAGTAGCGAGGAGAAGGAAGTGACGCCTTCACGTTTGTGGAAACTGATGACCGCGGAGCAGCGGCTTCGCGCCGCGGCCGCGCTCTGGGGTGACGATGAAGCGACCAACGACCAGATGCAGGCCGCGCTGCGTATCGCCCAACAGATGAAGTTCCGGCCCAAGACGGTGAGCGGCCTCGACGGAGATCGCAAGGCGCGTTATCTCGCCAGTGTGCCGGATCTGCCGGAGGATCTCGCCGCACGGCTGCTCGTGCTGTATCACCTGGCGGAACAGCGGCCGATGATGGGTGCGTTCCTCGACGTGCTCGGCATCCCGCACGAGAACGGGGTGATTCAGGACGATACGGTCACGCCGGATCCGGCGAAGACCACCGCGGCCGTCGCCGCGATCGCCAGGGAGTACCCACTACACGACGTCTCTCTCTATCTCAACACGCTCCTGTGGCAGGATCCGGAGTCGTGGGGGGTGCTGCAGGGAGTGCCCGAGATCGGCGCGCCTCCTCCAGGACGATGATTCGCCCCCGGGCGAGCCGAGACCGCCCACGACGAGCGCGCGCCAGGCAGGCCCTCAGCGCTGGCTCCACTGTGGCGTGGGGAACCGCGCCTTCCTCGGCCGCCCCTCGAGGAATTGCGCCTCAAGAAGCGGTAGGACGCGGGCGCGCTTCCGCGCGCTTGGCTCGCCGGCCCACTACGCTCAACAGCGGGCGGGCTCGGGGGCGGTGGGGAGGGGGCAGGGTCGTGGGACCCTTCCCCTCCATCGCTCATCGGACTCCGCGCGCCCGGATGGAGCCCAGTGACAGCGGGGCAGCGCACGCGTGCGGCGTGGTTCCGCGACCCCTGCCCCCTCCCCGCCGCCCCGCCCTCGCGCGAAGGCGCGCGCCCCGATTGGGCCAGGAATGGTCGCGGCCGCGGCGGGGACGGTCAGATCACGCCGGCGGACCGGGCGCGGGCGGCGATCTTCTTCGCGCGGGTCAGGTGCGGCATGTCCATCATCTGGCCCTTCCAGGCGAAGGCGCCGGCGCCCTTCCGCGCGTGCTCGTCGAAGGCGGCGATGAGGGCGAGCGCCTCGTCGGCCTCGGCGCGCGACGGCGTGAACTCCCGGTTGATGACCTCGATCTGGTTCGGGTGGATCGAGATCTTGCCCGTGAAGGCCATCGCGACGCCCTCCCGGCACTCGCGCGCGAGGCCCTCGACGTCGGCGATGTCGGTGTAGACGGTGTCGATGGCTTCCACGCCCGCGGCCGCCGCGGCCACCGCGCACATCACGCGCGCGTAGCGGGGAATGTCCAGGTAGCGACCCTCGTCGTCGCGCACGCGCGGCAAGCCCATCGCGGCCCCGAGGTCCTCGATGCCCCACGCGATCGCGACGATCCGCGGGCTCGCCGCGGCGACCTCGCGGATGTTGAGCAGGCCCTCCGGCGTCTCGGTGGCGATGGGGATGAGCCGGGTGGAGCCGACGGGCAGCCCGTGGCGGGCCTCGAGCCCCTCGAGCAGCGCGACCACGCGACGCACGTCCTCGGCTCGGCGCGGCTTGGGCATGATGTAGCCGTCGGGCCGGCCCGCGATGGTCTCCGCGAGGTCCGCCTCCGCGTACTCCGAGAAGATCGGGTTCATCCGCACCCACCGCTCGCGGCCGCCGAAGTCCCGCGACTCGAGCCAGCCGCGCACCACGGGACGGGTCGCCGCCTTCTTGTCCGGCGTCACCGCGTCTTCCAGGTCCAGGATGAGGCCGTCCGCGGGCAGCGTGAGGGCCTTCTGCATCATCCGCTCGTTGCCGCCGGGCACGAAGTGGAGCGACCGGCGCACCGGCTCAGGCTCCGCGCCGGCGCATCATGGCGGCGCGCTGGCAGCGCATGATCAGCTCGCCGTCCTGGTTGTGCGCGCGGTGCTCGAACGTGACGATGCCCCACTGCGGACGCGAGGTGGACTCGCGCTTGGCCACCACCTCGGTCTCCGCGTAGATGGTGTCGCCGTGGAAGACGGGCCGCGGGAACTCGACCTTCTCGAACCCGAGGTTGCCCACGGTGGTGCCGAGGGTCGTCTCCCCCACGCTCAGGCCCACCGCCACGCCGAGCGTGAACAGGCTGTTCACGAGCGGCTTGCCGAACTCCGCCTTCGCCGCGGCGTGGAAGTCCACGTGAAGGGGCTGCGGGTTCATCGTGAGGCAGGAGAACAGCACGTTGTCCGACTCGGTGACGGTGCGCCCCGGCTGGTGCTTGAACACCTGCCCCACTTCCAGCTCCTCGAACAGCTTTCCCGCCATGGCCTCGCTGCCTCCGTCGTGACGTTCTCGACCGCGCGGTGCCGCCAGTCTACATGCCCAGGTATGCGCGAGCCACGCGCTCGTTGCCGAGGAGGTCCGCGCCGGATCCCTCGAGCACCACGCGGCCGTTCTCCAGCACGTAGCCGCGCGCGGCCAGGGCCAGCGCCTGGCGCGTGTTCTGCTCGACGAGGAGGATCGGCGTGCCCATCCGGCTGATCTCGCCCACCACGCGGAAGACCTCCTGCACCACCTTGGGGGCGAGGCCGAGCGACGGCTCGTCGAGCATGAGCAGGCGCGGCCGCGCCATCAGGGCGCGGCCGATCGCGAGCATCTGCTGCTCGCCTCCTGACATCGTGCCCGCGGCCTGGCGCGTCCGCTCGCGCAGGCGCGGGAACAGGCGGAGGACGTCCTCGAGCGTCTCCGCGCGCCGGGCCCGCGCGCGCGCCGCGTAGGCGCCCAGCTCGAGGTTCTCGAGCACGCTCAGCCCGGGGAAGATGCGGCGCCCCTCGGCCACCTGCACGACGCCGCGCTCCACCACCGCGTGCGGCGGCAGCCCGTCGATCCGCTCGCCCTCGAGCCGGATCTCGCCCGATCGCGGCGCGATGAGCCCGGACACGGTGCGGAGCATGGTGGTCTTGCCCGCGCCGTTGGCGCCGACCACCGCGACCACCTCGCCCGCGCCCACCGCGAGCGTGACCGAGTGGAGCGCCAGGAGATCGCCGTGGCCGGCGTCGACGCCGGACAGCTCGAGCCGCGACGGACCCCGGCTGGTCGTCGAGTTCATGCTGGGCGCCGCCATGGTAGGTCAGCGCGCGGCGGAGCGGGAGACCCAGTGTAAGACGCCGGCCGGACCGTCGGCCGGCCCCGTGGGCAGTACGTGCGCCGGCCGTCCCCCCTGCCCACGGCCCCCTGACGCGTTCCTGGCCGTCCGGGTTGTCCCCAGGATCCCCACAGGTTGTGGATAAGTCGCCATGAGGGCCCATTCCCTGGGGCTCGGAGAATGTCCGACGCCAGAAAGGCAAATTTTGACAAGGGTTTAACCTTTCACTACACTTGGACTTCACACGCCGCTGGACGCTTACAGGACACGCGACCCCAGAGATGGAGGGGGGTTCATGATCACGGTTCCCGCCCACCGGGTGAAGCAGTTCGGCGTCGAGTTCTTCCAGGCCTCGTTCTCCGCCAAGGACATCGATCGTCTCGTGAAGTTCGAGGTCCTCGGCTACACCGGCTCGGAGACCGCGCCGAAGCCGAAGCGCGGGAACCGGGCGCGCGTGAACTGGGAGATGCTCGAGAGACGCATCGCCGAGAGCGAGTCGGCGTACCAGCGTCCCGTCATCCGCAGGAAGATCGACGAGCTCGTCGCCTACTACCGTGACTGCAAGGAGGCGGGCACGCTTCCCGCCATTCCCGGCGCGGTGATCATCACGTCCGAGAAGCGCTTCACGTTCACGCCGATGGCGAGCCAGCACGACCTGGGCCTCCTGCAGATCCCCGAGGAGCACGGCGTGCTGCGCGTCCTGGACGGGCAGCACCGGCTCCTCGCGCTGCACGCTCTCACCCAGGCGGGCGAGAACCTCGGCATCGAGGTGCCCGCCGTCCTCTTCGACCGCCTCGACGCCCGCCAGATCGTCGAGCTGTTCGTGACGATCAACGCCAAGCACACGCGGCTCAACCCGTCGCACATCGTGAGCCTGGCCGGCCGCAAGCTCTACCCCGACCCGAACCAGGCCCTCGCCCACGACGTGATCCGCTCGCTCAACGAGGACGAGACCTCGCCGCTCGCCGGCGAGATCAAGATGCTCGGCAGCGGGCGCGGGCGCGTGTCGCAGGCGCCGCTCGCCGAGGAGATCGTGGACTTCCTCGAGACGGTGGAGAAGATCGGGGGCGGCGCGCGCATGAACGAGCTGCGCAAGGAGGCCAAGCGCTTCTTCCTGAACTACATGAAGGCGGTGGCCGGCGTCTTCCCCACCGCGTGGGCGGGACGCAAGTACTCGATCAAGACCGGCGCCGCGCTCCGCGCCTTCATCCGCGTGGCCCCCGACGTGATGGCCCGTGCCCGCGACCTCAAGCGCGATGCCTTCGACCACAACGCGATCCGCGAGGCGGTCAAGCCCTGGGGCGATCGCCTGAAGGACCGGCGATTCGAGACCGAGGGCGAGTGGAAGAACCGCCTCGCCGGCGGCACGCGGGGCACGGTGGAGGCGCTGACGCGGGAGCTGCGCGAGGCGCTGCGGGGCTAGATCAACGAGCCCCGCGGATCAGACCGTCTCCGCGGGCCAGGGGAAGTTGGCCTCGAGGATGTCGAAGGTCTTCTTGCCGCCGGGAAGCTGCGCGATCACCTGATCGCCCACCCGCTTGCCCACGAGCCCGCGGGCGAGCGGCGCCAGCACCGAGATGCGGCCGAGCGCCGGATCGGTCTCCTCGGACCCCACGATCTGGTAGCACACCTGCTTGCCCGCCTCGTCCTCGAGCTTCACCGTGGAGCCGAACGTGACGCGGTCGCCCGAGGTGGGGGGCTCGATGACCTCCGCGCCGCCCAGCTTGCCCTCGAGGTCGGCGATGCGCGCCTCGGTGAAGCCCTGCTTCTCGCGCGCGGCGTGGTACTCGGCGTTCTCGGAGAGGTCGCCGTGGGCGCGCGCCTCGGCGATGGCCTTCGTGATGGCCGGCCGCTCGACGCGCTTGAGCCGCTCCAGCTCGCTCCTCAGGCGCTCATAGCCGGCACGGGTCATGGGCGTGCGCTGGATCGCCATGGCCTCGTATGGTACGACACGCCCCCGGGAAGGCGCGAGCGATGCCGCACGCCTTCCGCCTCGTCATCAGTTGTTGAGGAACGCAGATTTCGGCTCCTCCGAGCGGGCTAACACCGCGATTCTGCGAACACGCGGCGTGCCGTCTCGCCGTTCACTCACGATCTGCTTGAGGTAGACTGGACGCTCAATGATCCGACGCTGGCTGCCGTACCTTCCCCTGTGCATGGCCCTCGCCGCCCTCGGCGCCTGCAGCAAGTCCGACGCCCAGAGCCCCCCCGCGGCCAAGGCCGCGCCCGCGCCGGCCGCCCCCGGCGCCATCAAGCCCGTCCCCATCACGGTGGCCCGGGCCGAGGCTCGCGAGGTGCAGCGCTCCGTGGAGACGGTGGGGAGCCTCGTCGCCTGGCAGGAGACCCAGGTGCGGACCGAGCAGCCGGGCACGATCGCGCGCCTGCACGTGGACCTGGGCGACCCGGTGACCAAGGGCAAGGTGCTCGCCGAGTACGACGCCCGCGAGTTCGAGCTGGCGGTGGCCCAGACCGAGGCCGACCTGCTGTCCGCGCAACAGTCGGCGAGCCGCGCGCGCACCACGGTGAGCTCGAGCGAGGCCGTCCTCCGGCGCACGCGCGACGCGCTGTCCGCCCTCCAGGCCGAGGTGGCGCGCAATCGCTCCCAGCTGGAATGGGCGAAGTCGGAGCTGGAGCGGAACCAGGAGCTCTACCGCCGGGAGCTGATCGCCGCCCGCGAGGTCGACAACGCGCGCAACGGCTACAACGTGGCCGCGGCCCAGCTCGCGGTGGCCGAGAACACCATGGCGCTGCACCCCGACCAGGTCCGCATCGCCGAGGCGCAGATCGAGTCCGATCGCGCCGCGCAGCGCGTGGCCGACGCCGAGGTGTCCCGCCGCGAGGCCGCGCTCGGGATCACGAAGAAGCGGCTCGGCGACACCACGATCCGCGCGCCGTTCGCCGGCCTCATCGCCAAGCGGCTGATCAACGCCGGCGAGTACGTGAAGGAGAACACCGGCGTCTTCAACCTCGTCGCCCTCGATCCCCTGAAGTACACGGGCGCGATCCCCGAGCGCTACGCGCCGGAGCTCAAGATCGGCCAGCGCATCGAGCTGACGGTGGAGGCGTACCCCGGCCAGCGCTTCCCCGGCCAGGTCACGCGTCTCTCCCCGGCGGTCGAGGTGCAGACGCGGAGCCTCGCCCTCGAGGGCCGCGTGGGCAACGGGGACGGCAAGCTCCGCCCCGGCTTCTTCACGAAGGGCGTCGTGCTCTCCCGGAAGGACGCCGCGGTGGCGTTCGTGCCCGCCGAGGCCCTCGTGTACTCCGTCGGGATCAGCAAGGTCTTCGTGGTCGCCGACGGCAAGGCGCAGGAGCGCATCGTGAAGGCGGGGGCGCGCCAGGGCGCCTGGGTCGAGGTCGCCGAGGGCGTCAAGCCCGGGGAGGTCGTGGCGGCGTCGAACCTGACCCAGCTCTTCCAGGGCGCGCCCGTCACGCTCGTCGACACCAAGACCCGCTAGTCTCGTGGGCTTCCTCGAGGTCTTCGTCCGCCGGCCCGTCTTCACCACCATGGTCATCGCCACCCTGGTGGTGCTCGGCCTGGCCTCCTTCGCCCAGCTCGGCGTGGACATCTTCCCGAAGGTGGACCTGCCGACCATCACGATCACGACGCGGCTCGAGGGCGCCTCCCCCGAGGAGATCGAGAGCCAGGTCACCAAGCCCATCGAGGAGGTCGTCAACACCATCAGCGGGCTCGACGAGCTGCGCTCCTCGACCATCGAGGGCCAGTCGCAGGTGTTCGCCACCTTCGTGCTCGAGCGCAGCGTGCAGGAGGCGGCCAACGACGTGCGCGAGAAGGTGGGGACGGTGCTGGGCCGCCTGCCCGCGGGCACCGACACGCCGATCATCGAAAAGGTCGATCCGGACTCCGCCCCGGTGATGGCGCTGGTCGTGTCCGGGCAGCGCTCCCCGCGCGAGGTCACGGAGATCGCGGACAAGCGGGTCAAGCGCGCGCTCGAGACCGTGGCCAACGTGGGCGCCATCACGCTGGTGGGCGACCGCAAACGCGAGATCCAGATCGCCGCCGACGCCGACCGGCTCTCCGCCTACGGCCTGTCCATCCTGCAGCTCAAGGACGCGCTCCAGCGCCAGAACGTGGAGATCCCCGGGGGGCGGCTCACCGCGGGGCGGAACGAGGAGGGCCTCCGCACGCTCGGCCGCATCGAGTCGGTCCAGGCGTTCGAGACCCTCATCGTCGCGGACGTCAAGGGCAGCCCCGTCCTCCTCCGAGACGTGGCCACGGTCGTGGACGCCGCCGAGGAGCCGCGCACGCTGTCGCGGCTGAACGGCGCCAACGCCGTCTCCATGCTCATCCGCAAGCAGTCCGGCACCAACACGGTGGCGGTGGTCGACGCGGTGAAGGCCCGCCTCGCCGAGGTGCAGAAGGGGCTGCCCCAGGACATCCGGTTCGAGGTCGTCCGGGACCTCTCGCGCTTCATCAAGCGCTCGTTCCACGAGGTGCAGGACCATCTGCTGCTCGGCGGGCTCCTCGCGAGCCTGATCGTGGCCGCGTTCATCGGGCGCCTCCTGTGGTGGGAGAGCATGGTGCTGGTGGCCATCGTGGCCGCGGTATCGGCCGCCTTCCTCACCGGGGATCCCGAGCTCCTCATCAAGGTGACGGGCGCGGCCATCCTCGTGACCATGATCTTCTTCCTGTCGGTCAAGAAGCTGCGGCCGGCGTTCGTCGCCGCGCTGGCCATCCCCTGCTCGATCATCGCCACGTTCACGGCCATGCGCATGGCCGGCTTCACGCTCAACAACCTGACGATGCTCGGGCTGTCGCTCTCCACCGGCATCGTCATCGACGACGCGATCATCGTGCTGGAGAACATCTTCCGTCACACCGAGGAGGAGCGGCGCCCGCCGTTCGAGGCCGCCATCACGGGGACGCGCGAGATCTCGCTCGCCGTCACCGCCACCACGATCTCGCTCGTGGTGATCTTCCTGCCCGTGGCCTTCATGGGCGGCCTCGTGGGCAAGTTCTGGAACTCCTTCGGCCTCACCGCCACCTTCGCCATCCTCGTGTCCCTCGTGGTGGCCTTCACCCTCACGCCGATGCTCGCCGCGCGTATCCTGAGCCCGGCGCCCTCCGGGCCGCCGGCGCCGGGCGCGACCCACGGCGCGGGGACGAAGGGCGGCGTCTACCACCGGCTGGAGTACGGCTACGAGCGCGCGCTCGCCTGGTGCCTGCGGCATCGCGCGGTCTGCCTGCTCGCCACCGCGGGCCTGCTCGTCGGCGGCTACTACCTGCTCGTGAACTCGCGCCTGGACTTCGTCGTCGACGACGACATGAGCGAGTTCGAAGTGGTGGCGGAGGCGCCTCCTGGCTCCTCGATCGAGCGGAGCGCCCAGATCAGCGAGGCCATGGAGAGGGAGATCCGGAAGATCCCCGAGGTGGTCACGCTGTTCACCACGATCGGCGTGCGCGGGCAGTACCAGTCCAACGTGACCGACATCTCGCTCTACGTGGGCCTCACCCATCTGTCGAAGCGGCAGCGCTCGCAGCAGACGCTCATGCAGGAGGCGCGCTTGGCCCTCGCCGGGTTCCCCGGCCTGCGCATCAGCGTGCAGAACATCAGCCTGATCGGGGGCGGCGGCTTCCGGCAGACCCCGTTCAACCTCATCCTGCGCGGCCCCGAGCTGAGCCGCCTCGAGCAGTTCGCGCGCAACGTCATCGGCCAGCTCAAGACCAAGGGCGGCTTCGTGGACCTGGACACCGCCCAGGCCCTGCGCCAGCCCGAAATCCAGGTGCGCATCGACCGCCAGAAAGCCTCGGACCTCGGCGTGCGCGTGGACACGGTGGCGAGCACGCTCCGCACCATGGTCGGCGGCGAGAAGGTGGGCTTCTACCGCGAGGCCGGCGAGCAGTACGACATCCGCCTACGCCTCGGCGAGCAGGCGCGAAAGGACGCCTCGGGCCTGCCCGCGCTCATGGTGCCGGCGGCGGGGGGCGGGCTCGTCAAGCTCTCCAACGTGACCTCGCTCGGCGTGGGCATGAGCCCGGGCCAGATCGAGCGCTACGCTCAGGAGCGCTCGATCACGATCATCTCGAACCTCCTGCCCGACAAGCCCCTCGGCGAGGCGTTCCGCGATGCCTTCGGCGCGGTGGCCGCGCAGCGCATGCCCCCCGAGTACGGCATCCTGGCGAGCGGCCGGGGCAAGCTCCTGCAGGAGTCGATCCGGAACTTCATCATCGCCTTCGTCCTCTCGCTCGCCTTCATCTACATCGTGCTCGCCGCGCAGTTCGAGTCCTTCGTCCATCCCCTCACGATCATGGTGTCGATGTTCCTGTCCATCCCCTTCGGGCTCATCACGCTGATGGCGGTGGGGAAGACCCTGAACATCTACTCGATCATGGGGCTCTTCCTGCTGATGGGCGTGGTGAAGAAGAACGCGATCCTGCAGGTGGACTACACCAACGTGCTCCGCGAACGGGGGATGCCGCGCCACGAGGCGCAGATGGAGGCGGACCGTGCCCGGCTCCGCCCGATCCTGATGACCACGCTGGCGATCATCGCGGGCATGCTGCCGGTGGCCCTCGGCCGGGGCGACGGCTCGGCGTCACGGGCCTCGCTGGCCACCGCGGTGGTCGGCGGCCAGGCCCTCTGCCTGATCGTCACGCTGCTCGTGACGCCGGTGATCTACTCCACCTTCGACGACATGCGCGGGCTGCGGGTGTTCTCGCGGCTGCGCTTCCCGCGCTGGAAGGCCGCGCTGACGGATCGCTTCGCCCTCGGCGGCAGCCGCTCGAGCGTGACGCGCCAGGCCCGATCCGTCGAGTCCGAGATGCGCTGATCGCCACGCGGGACGCGGCATGACGGCGCCTCCGGCCCCATCAGGTCCCTTCGACCCCAGGCTCGAGGCCCTGCGAGGGCTACCACCTCGTGGAGCGACGCGGCGTGGCCGTCGGGCGCCGGCTCGCGCCGACGCGGGCGGCCGAGGCGGGCGTCGCGGGAAGCGCGGCGTCCGCGCATCCGGGGCCGAGCCTGCGCTGAGGCGTGGCGCTCGCGGCTACCGCTCGCCGGTGGCCTGCGACGAGATCTCGATCTTCGCGCCGGTGCGCAGCCCGCGTGCCCAGCTCTCGAGCGTCTGGCTCCGCTTCCGCTCCAGCACCGTCTGGCGCAGCGTCTCCCGCTCCGCCTCGAAGCCGGAGAGATCGGCGGGCTGGCGCTCGAGGCCGCGGACGAGGTAGACGGCGCCGGGCCCCTTCACCGGCGCCGAGACCTGTCCCACCGCGGTCTCGAGGGCCGCGGCGAGCACCGCGCCCGGCAGCGCGTCCTTCGCCTTGGGCGGATCGGAGCGCGTGAAGGGCTCCGTCTCGCCCACCGTCCAGCCCTCGCCCTTGGCCGCGGCGGCGAGGTCGCCCCCCTTGGCCACGCTGTCGGCGACGGCCTTGGCCCGCTCCATCGCGGTGGCCTCGGCCTTCTCCCGCTTCATCACGTCGACCACCTGGTCGCGGATCTCGGCGAGGGGCGGCACGCCGGCCGGCCGCGTCTCGACCACGCGGGCCATCACCCAGCCCGCCGCGGTCTTGATCGGCGGGGTCACCCCGCCCCCGGCCAGGTTGAAGATCGAGTCCTCGAGCGCCGCGTCCCGGCCGATGCCCTCGAGGCCGTCGCCGCGGCTCATCGTGAGGTCCACCGGCGTGAGGCCGAGGCCGCGCGCCTCCGCGGGGAAGTCCTTGGCGGCCTGGAGCGGCGCCCGGACCTCCTCGATGCGCGCCTGGGCGGCCTTCTCGCTCCGCTCCGCCACCAGCTTGTCCTTGATCTTCGGCGCCACGTCCTTCAACGGCTCGCGCCCGCTCTCCTGGACGTCGAGGACCTTGATCGCGTGGTAGCCGAACGGGGTGCGCACCGGCGCGGGCGAGACCTCGCCCTTGCCGAGCGCGAACGCGGCTTCCTCGAACTGCGGCACCATCTCGCCCTTGCCGATGAAGCCGAGGTCGCCGCCCGAGCCCGCGGTGGCCGTGTCCTCGGACGCCTCCTTGACGAGCTTGGCGAAGTCCTCTCCGGCCTTGGCCCGCTTGATGACGTCGGCGACCTTCGCCTTGGACTTCTGCTCGGCCTCGCTGCCGCCCACGGTCGGGACGCGCACGAGCACATGGGCCGTCTTCACGCGGCGCTGCTTCTCGAACTCCGCGGGATGCTCCTTGTAGTAGGCCTCCGCCTCGGCGTCGGTCACCGGGCGCGCGAACGACCGGGCGCCGACCACCACGTACTGGACCCGGCGCCGCTCCGCGCGCGTGAATCGCGCCTCGTGCTTCTTCAGGTACGGCTCGACCTCCCCGTCCGGCACCGTGGTCTGCGCCACGATGGGATCCAGCGACAGCCGCGCCCACGCCGCGCGCACGCGCTCGCGGCGGACGGCGTAGTCCTGGCGGACCTCGTCCTCCGTGACCTTCACGCCGTCGCGCACCGCCGCCTCGAGCTTGCGCCGCTGGATCTCGCGCCGCTGGTCGCGCTCGAACTCGGCGGTCGTCAGCTTGGCCTGCTTGAGCACCTCCTGGTACCGCTCGCGCGAGAACCGGCCGTCCACGTTGAATACCGGGATCGCCTGGATGCGCGCCCGCAGCTCCTCGTCGTTCGCGTGCAGGCCCTCGCGCGCGGCCTGCTGCACGATGAGGACCTCCTGGACCAGGGCGTCGATCACCTGCCGGCCCAGCCCCAGCCGCTCCGCCATCTCCGGCGTGAGCTGGTCCTTGTACATCTGGCGGTACAGCTCCACGTAGTTGGCGTAGGCGCGGCGATAGCGCTCGTGCGTGATCTCCTCGCCATTGACCACGGCCACCGCGCCCGAGGAGGGCGCGGTGCTGCCGCTCATCGAGGCGGCGCCGAAATAGACGACCGAGGTGGCCACGAAGGCGACGATGACGAACAGGAGGATGACCTTCAGGCTCCTGAAGTACTCGCGCATGGTGCTGATCACTGCCGGGACCTCCCGAGGGGTTAGTTAGAGCCTCGCAGAATACGCTAGACGCCACGGGCCCATACAATCCTACCGTAGCGCCTTAGCCTGATCCGCGGGGCTCATGTGCTGGATGGGACCGCCGCTTACCGTATCACACCGCCGGAGCGGCGCGACCATGCCGGGGAGACGGTTCAGGCGCCCAGGAGTCGCTTGAGCCCCGGCATCGCGAAGTAGACGAGATGATGTAGGCCATCACCATGAACGTGGTGACGCCGCCGCGCGCCTCGGCGCCGACCGTGGACCGGCGCGCCGTCAGCTCGAACCAGCGGTCGAGCGCGGGGCTCACGAATCACCCTCGCAGAATGCGGTCGCCGCCACGGGCCCTTACAGTCCCACCTCTCGGCATTGGCCTGATGCGCGGCGGCTCACGAATCAGCGTCGCGGTCGGCCGGCACGTCCGTCGAGGGCGCGGCGGGCGGCGCCACCCCCTGCTCGGGAACGAGACGGCGGGCCACGGTGAGGAACCCCGTGTGGGCAACCATGCGGTGGAATGGACGCACCGACAGCCCATCGATGTTCCAGGGCCGGAAGAGCGTCTCGAAGGTCTCGACGAGGCCGTAGCAGGGATGCCGCCCGAGCGCCTCCGCGATCTGTTGCGACTGCAGGATCGTGGGCACGTAGGAGATGAAGATGCCGCCGGGGCGCAGCACGCGGGCCACCCGATCCACGAGGCGCCACGGCTCGGGCAGGTCGAACACCACCCGGTCGACCGGCTGCTCGTCGGGCAGGCCCTCCTCCACGGCGGTGAGGCGCACGATGAGGTTCGTCACCTCTCCGAGTCGCGTGTGGATGTTCGCCAGGGCGCGCCGCGCGAAGTCCTCGCGCTGCTCGTAGCTCACCACGCGGCCGTCCGGCCCCACCGCGCGCAGGAGGGCGAGCGTCAGCGCGCCCGAGCCCATGCCCGCCTCGAGCACGCGCGCGCCCGGGTAGATGTCGGCCCAGAACAGGATCATCGCCAGGTCCTTCGGGTAGATGACCTGGGCGCCGCGGGGCATGTCGAGCACGTACTCGGCCAGCGTCGGCCGGAGCGCGACGTAGCGCGTGCCGCGAGAGGTGCGCACCCAGGAGCCGTCGGGCTGGCCGATGATGGCGTCGTGGGTGACGAAGCCGCGGTCCGAATGGAACGTGTCGCCCTTGCGCAGCGAGAACAGGTGCCGCCGACCGCGCTGGTCGATGAGCAGCGCCTGCTCGCCGTCCTGGAAGCGATCGAGCACGCTGGCGTCGCTCATCGCGCCCGGCGGGGCTCCGGCAGGAAGAGCGCGGCCACGAACCCGGCGAGCGGCATCAGCGCGGAGATCCACAGCGCGGCGCCGAGCCCCCAGTGGTCGGCCACCCAGCCCAGCGCGCTCGCGCCGAGCCCGCCCGTGCCGATCGCGAACCCGACGACGAGGCCCGACGCCATCCCCGGGTTGCGCGGCAGGTAGGCCTGCCCGAGCACCACCGACACGGTGAAGGTGGACACGAGCACGAAGCCGAGGGCGGCGAGCAGGACGAAGGCCAGGATCCCGCTCGAGAACAGGAATCCCACCGCGATCGGCGTGGCCAGCACGAAGACCCCGACCACGTACTGCCTGATGCCCACCCGATCCGCGATGGGCCCGGCGACGAGCGTGCCCACCACGCCCGCGCCCAGGAACACGGACAGCAGCGTGCCCACGAAGCGCGGATCGCCGTGGAGGTGCTCCAGGTAGTAGAACGGCATGAACGTGGTGAAGCCGAGCTGCGTCCACGAGCGCAGCGCGATCACGAGGACGAGCAGCGCCATGGCGCCGACCATGTTCGGCGCCGCCGCCGCCGCCGCGCCGCTGACCCTCCGGGTGGCCGGCGCCGACAGCATGGGAAGCGAGAGCGTCAGGAGCCCGGCCACCAGCACGCCGGGCACGATCATCCACACGCTGCCCGGCATGCCGAGCCCGGTGACGAGCGCGGTGATCAGCGGCGGGCCCACGGCGATCCCGATGTTGCCGCCCGTCGAGAAGATCGAGACGCCGGTGGCCTTCCGCGCCCCCGCCACCGCGGTCGCCGTCCGATAGCCTTCGGGATGGAAGGCGGCCACGCCGAAGCCCATGATCACGACCAGGGCGAGCACCGCCGCGTAGGACGGCGCGAAGCCGAGCAGCGCCACGCCGATCGACGACAGCAGCACGGACACCGGCAGCAGCCACCGCCGCGAACGTCTGGTCCGCGAGGTACCCGAACAGCGGCTGGATGAGCGACGACGTGATGTTGCCGACCAGGACGATCATCCCGGTGGCCGCGTAGCTCAGGCCGAGGCCCGACTTCAAGAACGGCAGGATCGCCGGCAGCGCGCCCTGGTTCACGTCGATCACGCAGTGGCCCGTGGCCAGCAGAGCCAGGAGCGTCAGGTCAGGTCGAGCGCGCTCGTCCGCCGGCGCGGCGGCCGCCGGAAGCGTCGCGGTCGTGGCCGCCGGTTCGGGAGGGGTCATGCGCCCCACTCTATCACCATGGTGCGGGCGCCCGGGCTGCGCCCGCCCGCACCGAACGCCGCCTTGCGCGTGTGCGCGGGCGCCCGGGCTGCGCCCGCCCGCACCGAACGCCGCCTTCACTCGCGCTGCCTGCGCGGGCGCCCGGGCTGCGCCCGCCCGCACCGAACGCCGCCTTACGCGTGTGCGCGGGCGCCCGGGCTGCGCCCGCCCGCCCCGAGCGCCAACTTCACGCGTGTGCGCGGGCGCCCGGGCTGCGCCCGCCCGCCCCGAACGCCGCCTTCACGCGTGTCGCGCGGGGCCCCCGGGCTGCGCCCGCCCGCACCGAACGCCGCCTTACGCGTGTGCGCGGGCGCCCGGGCTGCGCCCGCCCGCACCGAACGCCGCCTTGACGCGTGTGCGCGGGCGCCCCGGGCTGCGCCCGCCCGCACCGAACGCCGCCTTACGCGTGTGCGCGGGCGCCCGGGCTGCGCCCGCCCGCCCCCTGCGTCCACGATTCCACGGCTCGCGCTGCCTGCGCGGGCGCACCGCGGGCTGCGCCCGCCCGCACACGGACTGTCGCCTCTGTCGCGTTTTCGATCGCGGCACTTGTGGACCACGCGGCGCCGGGGTGTGGGGGGCGGCACCCCCGGGTGGGCCCCTTGTGGCGACGACGACTCGCGCGAGCGGGCGGGACGAGCGCACCGCAAAGGGTCGAGAGCCCACGCGCGGCCCCCTCGGGGGGTTGGGGGGCGCGCTCGTCCCGCCCGCCTTTTGTCGATGCTCGCGGCGCCACGGGGCCCGCCCGGGGGTGCCGCCCCCCGCGCCCCGGCGTTACGTGTTCCGCGAGCGCCGTGAACTACTGGTCGCCGCACGCGGATCCGGAGTCAGCGCCGCTTCGCGGTGGCGCGCGGAGCCCGCGGGTCTCGGATGCCCATCGACTTGAGGCGCCCGGTGATCTTGAGGAGGCGGGCCGCGTTGAGGCCGAGGATCTTGGCCTTGTCCGCGTCACGAAGGAAGCGGCAGCCGCCGACGAAGCCGCGCGGGTCGTACATCCCCATGTCGTACGGGTAGTCGGTGCCGGCCAGGATGTGATCGGCGCCCCACAGCGTGACGAGGTGGCGGAGCTGATCGCGGTCGAAGACGATCGTGTCGAAGTACACACGCGCGAGCGAGCGGCGCGGCGAGCGCTTGAGCACGGTCCGCGTGTCCGCGCGCGCCGACCACACGTGGTCCATGCGCGCGGGGTAGTGCGCGACGTAGCCGCCCCCGTGCGCGGCCACCAGCTTGAGTTTCGGAAAGCGCTCGAGCACGCCGTCGAACACCAGGTGGCCGAGGGCCACCGTGGTGTCGAGCGGGTTGCCGATGACGTTGATGAAGTAGTGGTCGGAGAGCCGCTCGCCGCCCGTGAACCCGTTCGGGTGCATGAACACGACCACGTCCAGGTCCTGGGCCGCCTGCCAGAACGCGTCGCGGCCGCGCGACACCTCCCGGCCCACCACGTTCGTGCCGATCTCCGCGCCGCGGAACCCGAGCTCCTCGACGCAGTAGCGGAGCTCCTCCGCGGCGGCCGCGGGCGCCTGGAGCGGCACGTGCGCGAGGGCGACGAAGCGGTCGGGATGCGCCCGCACGATCCCCGCCAGGTGCTCGTTGATCACCCGGCTCATGCGGCGGGCGACGTCATCGGGCAACCAGTACATGAAGTGGAACGGCGACGGGGAGATGGCCTGCACGTCCATGCCCATCTTGTCCATGTCCCGCAGCCGCTGATCGACCGAGGTCAGGCACGACCAGACGTTGTCCATCTGCTTGCGGTTGGTGGCGCGCGTCAGGTCGTTCGAGAACTGCTGCGTGGGATCGGGGCCGGGCCGGGGCACGTCCTTGACCATCTCGTCGGCGGCCGGGCACTGCACGTGGCAGTGGATGTCCACGCCGACGTGGACGCGCCCGCGCCCCGCCCGCCGACTCGTGCCGCCGCGCGCCGCCGCTCCCGGGCACGTGAAGAGCACGGTCAGCCTCCCGCGGGCGCGCTCAGGCCGTCCCCAGCGGAGCGAGGCCCATCTCTTTCGTGGTCTCGCCGAACCACTGGATGACCTCCTTGTGCAGCGGGATGCCCTTCGCGCGACGCACGATCACCTCCTCGTGCTCGGAGAGCCCGGGGTAGAGCACACGCTCGTGGCCCTCCGCCGGCGTGGCCGTGCGCAGCGTCCGGAGCATGGCGTCCATGTTGTCCTTGAACTGATCGGTGTCGGTGAACGCCTCGATGTTGTACGCGGCGAAGTGGTTCTTCGACCCGCTGCCCGCCACCAGCATCGTCGGTGCGGCGCCGGCCAGCATCGTGGACAGCACCTCGGCCATGAGCGCGAAGCCGTAGCCCTTGTGCGAGCCCTGCTCGCGCGTGCCGCCCAGCGGGGCCTGGAAGAACTCGTCGCGGTCGAAAACGGGCTTCTCCTCCATGATCGGCGTGCCTTCCTTGTCCGTCACCCATCCGGGCAGGAGCGGCGAGCCGAGACGCATGGCGAGCCGGATCTTGTTGCCGGCGATCGCCGAGGTGGCGGCGTCGAAGAGCATCGGCGCCTCGTTCCTCGCGGGCGCGGCGAGCGCGATGGGGTTGGTGCCGAGCAGCGGCTTCGCCGCGAAGGTGGGCACCACGCTGAGCCCGGCCCCGGTGAAGCAGGCGCCCACCATGTCCTGCTGCGCCGCGCGCATCGCGTAGTGGCCGATGGCGCCGAAGTGCCCGCTGTTGAACACGGTCACGATCCCGACGCCGACCTGCTTGGCCTTGTCGATGGCGAGCTGCATGGCGCGCGACCCGACGAGGATGCCGAGCCGGCGCTCCGCGTCGATCACCGCGGTGCCCGGCGACTCGCGGACGACCCGCCAGCCCGGCCGCGGATCGAGCTTGCCCGCCTTGAAGTCGCGGACGTAGGCCCGCAGCATGTTCGACACGCCGTGGGTCTCGACGCCGCGCAGGTCGGTCATGGTCAGGACGTCGGCGCCCTCCGCCGCGTCGTCCCGGCTCACGCCCAGCTTCTCGAAGATCTCCGCGATCGTGCGGCGAAGCGCCGCCTCGGACACCCGCACCTGGTCCTTCTCGGGAACCTTGAAGCGCTCGAGGATCATGCTTCGCTCCTTGTGACAGGCTGTGAAGGAATGCTGATCTTGACGTCGGCGAGCGGGTCAACACCTCGGTTCTGCGTACACGCGCCGTGCGGTCTCGTCATTCATATCCTTGTGTGGGGTGACCGGGCGGCCGCTACACGCCGCCGCCGCACGGCTGGCAGTGGCCGGCGCGCCAGATGCCGCGATCGAGCAGGCAGCGCTCGGCGTCGCTCAGGTCGGTCGTGACCATGGCGCCCCCGCAGGCGGTGGTGGCGAAGGCGACGAGGACGAGGAGCGCGGCGGCCCATCTCATCGAGCCGGATCGTCCTCCCGGCCGCCCCTGCGCGTCAAGGCCGCGGTCGGCGGCAGCCATCATACACCGAGGGTCGTGCTAGCATTTGCGCGTCTCGGCGGCCGCCGCCCGCCCGAGAGCGGATAACCGGCACCAGCCCGTCGCCGTCGACGGTCCCCTGACCCCAGCATCGACACGAGGAGCCCTTCGCCATGAGCTGGACGCGCATCGCGATCGTCCTGTTGACCCTCGTCCTCGCCACCGCGGTCCCCGCCCGCGCCCAGAGCATGCTCCGGATCGGCCTGAACGACGATCCCGACGCCCTCGACCCCACGATCAGCCGCGCCTACACGGGCCGCCTCGTGTTCGCCGCGTTCTGCGACAAGCTGTTCGACATGACGCCCGACCTCAAGGTGGTGCCCCAGCTCGCCACCGGCCACGAGTGGGCGGCCAACGGCCGCTCCGTCGTCATCAAGCTGCGGCCCAACGTGAAGTTCCACGACGGCGAGCCGTTCAACGCGGAGGCGGTGAAGTTCAACATCGAGCGCCACCTGACCACGCCGGGATCGTTCCGGCGGACGGAGATCGCGGACGTCAAGTCCGTGGAGGTGGTCAACGACCTCACCGTCCGCCTCGTCCTCGCCGAGTCGTCGGCGCCGCTCATCGCCACGCTGACCGACCGCTCGGGCATGATGGTGTCGCCCAAGGCGGCGCGCGAGCTTGGCGATCGGTTCGGCACGCGGCCGGTCTGCGCCGGCCCGTACCGGTTTGTCGAGCGCGTGGCCCAGGGGAAGATCGTCGGCGAGCGCTTCGCCGATTACTGGGACAAGGGGAACATCCACTTCGACCGCGTGGAGTTCGTGCCCATCCTCGACTCCACCGCCCGGCTCGCCAGCCTGCGCTCGGGCGACCTCACGATGATGGAGCGCGTGCCCCCCACCGACCTCGCGCAGATCCGGGCGGACGCGAAGCTGAAGGTCGTGGGCGTGGCCGAGCTCGGATACCAGACGATCCCGCTCAACATCGCCAACGGGCCCAAGGCCAAGGCGTTCGCCGACTTCCGCGTCCGACAGGCCTTGGACCTGGCGATCGACCGCGAGGCCTTGATCAAGGCGGTGTTCAACAACGAGTACATCCCGGGCAACCAGTGGGTCGCGCCCAACAACCCGTACTACAACAAGGCGTTCCCGGTGAAGACGCGTGACGTGGCGCGGGCGCGCCAGCTCCTGCGCGAGGCGGGCCACGCGCAGCTCGCCTTCACCCTCATCGTGCCCCCCGAGCGCGACCGGCAGGAGGCCGCGCTCCTCATCCAGTCCATGCTCGCCGAGGCGGGCATGACGATGACGATCCAGACGCAGGAAAACGTCACCATGCTCACGGCGGGCCGCAAGGGCGACTTCGAGGCGTACTTCACGTTCTGGAGCGGCCGGCCCGACCCCGACGGCAATGTCTTCTCGTTCAACTCCTGCAGCGGAGCGCAGAACGACGGCAAGTACTGCAACCCCGACGTCGACGGCCTCCTCCAGAAGGCCCGGCACGTGTTCGACCCGGCGGAGCGCAAGAAGCTCTACGACCAGGTGACGGCCATCCTGATGCGCGACGTCCCGCGGCTGCACCTCTGGCACCGGCGCGTGTTCACCGGGTTCAGCGCCCGGCTCCAGGGCTTCACGCCGCATCCCGACGGGATCATCCGCGTCCGCGGCCTCCGTCAGTGAGGCTCCCGCTCTACATCGCGCAGCGGCTGGCCGTGCTCGTGCCGACGCTGTTCGTGGTGTCGGTGCTGATCTTCTCGCTCCAGCAGCTCCTGCCCGGCGACCCCGCGGTGGCGCTGGCCGGCGAGGAGCACGATCCCGTGGCCGTCGAGGCCATCCGCAAGAAGTACAGCCTGGACCGGCCGCTGCCCGTGCAGTACGCGCTCTGGATGGGCAAGGTGCTGCGGGGCGACCTCGGGGAGTCGCTGCGCAACAAGATCCCCGTGTCCGAATTGCTAGCCTCCAAGCTCCCGGTGACGCTCGAGCTGGCGGTGTGCTCGATGGCCATCGCGCTCGTCCTCGGCATCCCACTCGGCGTCATCTCGGCCGCGCGCAAGGGCACGTCGCTCGACGCCGCGGCCAACTTCCTCGCGCTGTCCGGGCTGTCGGTGCCGCACTTCTGGCTCGGCATCATGCTGATCCTGCTGTTCGCCGTCCGCCTGGGCTGGCTGCCCGCCTCGGGCTACGTGCCGCCGTGGGAGGACCTGGGGCGGAACCTCTCGACCATCCTCCTGCCGTCGTTCGTGCTCGGCACCGGGGTGGCGGGCGTGATGATGCGGCACACGCGGGGGGCGATGCTCCAGACCCTGTCCGCGGACTACGTGCGCACGGCGCGGGCGAAGAGCGTGCCCGAACGGCTGGTGGTGCTCAAGCACGCGCTCCGGAACGCGCTCATCCCCGTCATCACGCTGGGCGCCATCGAGTTCGGCCGGCTCCTGTCCGGGGCCGTGCTCACCGAGCAGATCTTCGCCATCCCCGGCTTCGGCAAGCTTCTCGTCGACGGCGTGTTCAACCGCGACTACGCGGTGGTGCAGGGCGTGGTGCTCGTGTCGGCCGGGCTCTACGTGCTGCTGAACCTCCTGAGCGACGTGCTCTACTTCCTCGCCAATCCCCGGCTGCGCGGCTCGTGAAGCGCCTGGCCCGCCGGCCCGCCGCGATCGCTGCCGCCCTCGTCGTGGCCGCGTTCATCGTGGTCGCCCTGGCGGCGCCGCACCTGGCCCCCTACGACCCGGTGGCGACCAGCTTCACCTCGGTGCGCAAGGCCCCGTCGAGCGAGCACCGCCTGGGCACCGACGAGGTGGGGCGCGACGTGCTCTCGCGCGTGATCTGGGGCGCCCGCGCGTCGCTCCTCGCCGGCGTCATCCCCGTCACCATCGCGCTCACGCTGAGCGTGCCGCTCGGGCTCCTCTCCGGCTACGCGGGCGGCTGGGTGGACGGCGTGCTCATGCGGGTGACCGACGCGATGCTGTCGATCCCCTTCCTGGTGGTGGCCATCGCGCTCGCCGCGTTCCTCGGCCCGAGCCTCACCAACGCCATGATCGCGATCGGCATCGCGGCGCTACCGACGTTCCTGCGCCTGTCGCGCGGCGTCGTGCTCGGCATCAAGACCGAGGAGTACATCGAGGCGGCGCGCGCGCTGGGTGTGTCGCCGCTCCGGATCGCGGCGCGTCACATCCTGCCCAACATGATGCCGCCGCTCCTCGTGCAGTCGAGCCTCACGGTGGCCGCGGCCATCATCGCCGAGGCCAGCCTGTCGTTCCTGGGCCTGGGCCAGCAGCCGCCGGCGCCCTCGTGGGGCAGCATGTTGAACGCCGCGCAGCGCTATCTGTCGCAGGCGCCGTGGATGGCGCTCTATCCTGGCCTCATGATCTTCGCCATCGTGATGGCCCTGAACGTGCTGGGGGACGGGCTGCGGGACGCGCTCGACCCGCACCACCACTAGTCCACCGTGAGTAGAACACGAGCGCGCGTGCCTGACCCCGGATTCGCGGGGTTAGATGCCGAAGGCGTCGAGGCCGGTGATGTCGCGGCCCACGATGAGCACGTGGATGTCGTGCGTGCCCTCGTAGGTGTTGACGGTCTCGAGGTTCATCATGTGGCGGATGATCGGGTGCTCGTCGACGATGCCCGCGGCGCCCAGGATGTCGCGGGCCATGCGCGCGCCGTCGAGCGCCATCTGCACGTTGTTCATCTTCGCCATGGAGATCTGCTGGGGCCGCACCGCGCCCGCGTCCTTGAGCCGGCCGAGCTGCAGGCACAGGAGCTGGGCCTTGGTGATCTCGGTGATCATCCACACCAGCTTCTGCTGGACGAGCTGGAACGAGCCGATGGGCTTGCCGAACTGGATGCGCGTCTGGGCGTAGCCGAGCGCCCAGTCGTAGCACGCCATGGCCGCGCCGATGGCGCCCCACGCGATGCCGTAGCGCGCCTGGGACAGGCAGGAGAGCGGGCCCGCGCAGGCCCTTCACGCCGGGGAGCTTCGCGTCGAGCGGGATCCGGCAGTCCTGGAAGGACGAGCTCCGAGGTGATCGACGCGCGCATCGAGAACTTGCCGTGGATGTCGAGCGTCGAGAAGCCCGGCGTGCCCTTCTCGACGAGGTAGCCGCCGATCTCGCCGTCGTCGCCCTTGGCCCACACCACCGCCACGTCGGCCACCGAGCCGTTGGTGATCCAGAGCTTGGTGCCGTTCAGCACGTACTCGTCGCCCTTCCGGACGGCGCGCGTCTTCATGCCGCCGGGGTCGGAGCCGTGGTCCGGCTCGGTGAGGCCGAAGCAGCCCAGCGCCGCCCCCGACGCGAGGCGCGGGAGCCAGCGATCCTTCTGCGCGTCGGACCCGTAGCTCGTGGATCGGGTACATCACGAGCCCGCTCTGCACCGACGCGAACGAGCGGAGGCCGGAGTCGCCCCGCTCCAGCTCCTGCATGATGAGCCCGTAGGACACGTTGTCGAGGCCGGCGCAGCCGTACCCCTTGAGCGTCGCGCCGAACACGCCCATCTCGCCGAGCGGCTTGGCCACCGCGACCGGGAACGTGCCGTCCCGGTGATGCTGCGCCACCACGGGCAGGAACTCGCCCTCCACCCAGTCGCGGATGGCGTCGCGGATCATGCGCTGCTCCTCGGTGAGGAGCCCGTCGAAGCCGTAGTAGTCGACGCCCCGGAACGTCTGCATGGCGCGTGTCCTTTCTCGCCGCGGGCCGGGCTCAGGCCCCGGACAGGGGCGCGAAGATACGCCGGACCAGGTGCTCGTGATCGGCGACGTACGTCACAGGTTCGTGGGGTGGGCGGGGCGCTCCTCGGACAGCGCCATCTCCAGCGCGCGCGCGAGCGCGGCGTCGTGCTCGTGGCTGGCCGCGAAGATGCGGCACTGCGCGGCCTTGCCCGGGAGGTACTTCAAGAGCTCCTTCAGCGGCTCCGAGGAGACGCTCCCCGTGGCGGGGTCGTAGACGTAGATCTGCCGATCCCGCATGGCGATGGGGTTCAGCGGGCGCGGGTCCTGCTGCGCCATGTCGATCTTGAAGGGGAAGGTCCGGAGCGCCTCGGGCAGGCACTCGCGCACGCGCGCCTCGACGTCCTCCGCCTTCATGAAGGCCTGCCCGCGGCGCGGCTCGAAGACGTCCAGCACCACCTCGTGGGACATGCGCCACTTGAGCCGCCGCTCGAGGATCTGGCGCCACTCCTGGCCGAGCGCCTTCCGCTCCGGGTCGTCGCCGTGCTCCCAGCGACCGACCTCGGCGAGGAGGGTCCACTCCGTCAGGTCCAGGTAGGGCGCGAGGTCCTTGCGGAGGTCGTACGGGAACACGAGCCGCATCGTGTCGCGGAAGATCTCCTTCAGGTGCACGTCGATGCCCCGCGTGGTCCGGTGGTAGTACACGTTCGTGTACATGTAGAACCGCGCGTTCAGGAACATCACGAACGCGCCGATGCCGCTCCGGTTCAGCGTGAGGCCGCGCTCGCTGAAGAACGAGTAGTACATGATGCGGTCGACGTCGATCGGTCCCACCGCCACGCCGCACATGTACGCGTCGCGGAGCACGTAGTCCATGTTGTCGGCGGTGTAGATGCCGGAGAGCAGGGGCTTCAGGTGCGCCAGCCACCGCGGATGGCTCGCCGCGGGCTGGGTGTAGCTCTTGCCCATGAGGTAGCAGATCCACTCGGGATCGATGCGCTCGCCCGGCTCGAAGGCGCCCGACGGGCTCCGCGTGAGGCCACGCAGCAGGTCGCCCAGCTCCTCGCGGATGATGCGCTGGCCGACCAGCTCGTGGGTGAGGTCGTAGTCGGCGAGGAAGTTGTCGTCGAAGAAGTGGCCGAAGGGGCCGTGGCCCACGTCGTGGAGGAGCCCGGCCATGCGCAGGAGCTCCTCGAAGAGGGCGGCGGACGGGCCGTCGGGGAACTCCGCCTTGAGCGACGCGTGCAGATGCTGGGCGAACCGGCCGGCCAGGTGCATGGCGCCGAGCGAGTGCTGGAACCGGCTGTGCTCGGCGGCCGGGAACACCCAGCGCGCGGACTGGAGCTGCGGCACACGCCGGAGCCGCTGCATCCACGGCGAGTCGATCAGGTCCTGCTCGGTGATCTCCCCGGGCACGCGGTCGGGCCGCGTGTAGAGGATGTACCGGTGGATGGGGTCGGCGATGAGGCCCCGCCCCTGGAAGGTATCTATGCCCTGCATGGCCGGTCATACTGGCGCTCGGTGGCTCTGTCGTTGTGGTCGCACTGGCGTACGAGCCCGCGGCCACTCGGACGGGGCCACCCCCTGGGGTTGTTTCCACTGCATCTCCATGTGCGCTCCGCTCGCCTTCGGCTCGCTTCGCACTGCCGGTGCCCGCGGACTAGCGGGTCCGGAAGATCCGGTAGCGGTCGGCGGGGCGGACGGTGATGGCCTCGAAGCGGTCCTCGCGGCGCACCACGACCACCAGCTCTTCACCCACCGGGCGCGCCCAGAGCCGCGTGTAGAACTCCTCCTGGCTGTCCACCTTGTCGCCGCCCACGCGCACGATGAAGTCGCCGCGCCGGAAGCCCGCCGAGGCCGCCGGCCCCGAGGGCGACATGCCGACCACCACCAGCCCGCGCCCTTCGAGCGGCTGCGTGTAGAGCCCGAGCCACGGCCGGGACGCGCGGCTCTCCACGCGGCCGCGCGCGATCAGCTCGTCGCGGATGGGCAGGAACTTCTCGACGGGGATGGCGAGGTTGGTGAACGGGCGCTCGCCGAGGCGGAGCGAGGTGATGCCCACCACGTTGCCCCGCGCGTCGACGAGGGCGCCGCCGCCGAACGCGGGATTGGCCGGCGCCACGATGAACGTCCGGTCGAGCATGTACTCCCACGAGGCCGCGAACGGGCGGACGGCCTCGACGCGCCCGTGGGTCGCGATCACGTCGCCGTCGTCGTCCATTCCTACCGTGCTGGTGGCCGCGCCCGGCGACGACCGCGGCCGAGTCGCCGAGCGGCGCGGCCGGCCACGGACCGGGCCACGAGAGCTTGAGCACGCCGAGCCCGACCTCCAGGTCGAGGCCGACCAGCCGCGCCGGCACGCGCCGGCCGTCGCGCAGGGCGACCTCGATCTTCTCCGCGTCGAGGAGCACGTAGCTCACGGTGAGGACGTGGCCGGCGGTATCGAAGATGACGCCGCTGCCCCATCGCCGCCGCCCGAGCGTGGCCGTCGAGGGCCGATCGGGCGGCACCTCCACGTGGATGCCGACGATCGCGGGCAGCACGTTGCGCAGGTGGCTCGGGACCGGCGAGGTCTCCGGCTTCACGGTGCCGCCCTGCGGGGCGGCGAGGACGGCGGCGGGCGCGGCCAGCGCCAGCGCGAGGACGGTGAGGAGGGTCACGCGGCGCACGGCGCCACTATCTCCCCGCGTACTGCCGCTCGTAGTAGGCGCGGAAGGCTCCGGACTTGATGGGCCGCCACCAGGCCTCGTGGCTCCGGTACCAGGCCACGGTGGCCTCGAGCGCGGCCTCGAACGTGTGCGCGGGCGCCCAGCCGAGCCCGGCGAGCTTGCCCGAGTCGAGCGCGTAGCGCCGGTCGTGCCCGGGCCGGTCGGCCACGGGAGCGATGAGGCTCTCGGGCTTGCCGACCAGCCGAAGGATCTGCCGGGTCAGCGTGACGTTCTCCACCTCGTTGCCGCCTCCGACATTGTAGACCTCGCCGTCCGCGCCCCGCCGGAGCACGAGATCGATCCCCGCGCAGTTGTCGAGGACGTAGAGCCAGTCGCGGACGTTCTTGCCGTCTCCGTAGAGCGGCAGCGGCCGGTCGTCCAGCGCGTTGGTGATGAAGAGCGGCACCACCTTCTCGGGGTACTGGTAGGGCCCGAAGTTGTTGCTGCTGCGCGTGATCAGCACGGGCAGGCGGTGCGTGACGAAGTAGGCGCGCGCGAGGAGGTCGGCGGCGGCCTTGGAGGCCGAGTACGGGTTGGACGGGTTCAGCGCGTCGCCCTCGCGGGCCGCGCCGGTGGCGAGGCTTCCGTAGACCTCGTCGGTGCCGACCAGGACGAAGCGGCCGAGCCCCGATGCCCGCGCGGCCTCGAGCAGCGTGTGGGTGCCGAGCACGTTGGTGCGCAGGAAGTCGTCCGCGCCCATGTTCGAGCGGTCCACGTGGGTCTCGGCGGCGAAGTGCACCACGGCGTCCACGCCGGCCACGAGGTCGCGCACGAGGGGCGCGTCGCCGATGTCGCCCTTGACGAAGCGGTAGCGCGGATCCGCGTCCACGTCGCGGAGGTTCTCGGGGTTCCCCGCGTAGGTCAGGGCGTCGAGGTTCACCACGCTGTCCCCGGGGTGCGTGGCGAGCACGTGCCGCACGAAGTTGGAGCCGATGAATCCCGCGCCGCCGGTTACGAGGATCTTCACGCGCGAGCCCCCCGGTGGTGTCTCATGAGCGCCGCGTCAGCCGCGGACGGGCTCCCAGATCTCCGCGCCGACGTGGTCCCAGGGCAGCCGGCCCTCGTCGCACTGGGCGGGGTCGGGCGAGAAATGCGTGTCCACGAAGTAGATGATCCGGCCGCGGGTGGCGGCCAGGTTCCGTACGCCGTGCGCCACGCCGGGCGGGATGCGCACCATGCGGGACGCGCCGTCGCCGAGCACGATGCGGCTCTGGACGTTCCCGGTGGGCGAGCCCTCTCGCTCGTCCAGGAGCACCAGCAGCATCTTGTCCGACGGCGGCACGAACCACACGTCGGTCTGGCGCCTGTGCAGGTGAAAGGCCTTGATGACGCCGGGGTCCATCTCGCTGTAGTTGACCTGCCGCACCTCGAAGCCCGGGAAGTCCGCGTGGAGGCCGGCGGTGAGGCGGCCGAGCTCGGTGAAGTTCCCGCCGTCGTCGTGGAAGCGCCGCAGCTCCTTCACCTCGACGCCGGCGATGGCCGCGGCCGGCCCGTAGCCCTGGACGGAGAATGCGCGCTTGGCCCGATCGTTGAGTTCCATGGCGTCGGGCCGCGCGGTCAGATCAGGCCCACCTCGCTGCGGTCGCCCAGCATGAAGTTGAACGAGCGGGGCTTCGCGGCGGTGCGGTAGATGGACACGTTCCGGCCGATGAGGCTCGACTCGATGCGCCCGCCGACATCGGAGACGCTCGAGCCCTCGAGGAGGATGGAGTGCTCCACCTCGCTGTTGCGCACGCGCACGCCGGGGCCGATCGAGGTGAACGGGCCGATGTAGGAGCCCTCGATCACCGCGCCCTTGCCGATGATGGCCGGCCCCCGCACCGTGCTCTGCACGATCCGCGCGCCCTCCTCCACCACCACCTTGCCCACCAGCTCGGAGTCCACCACGGTGCCCTCGCTCCCGGCGAGGAGCGTGTCGAGGATGATCCGGTTCGCCTCGAGCAGGTCCTCGAGCTTGCCGGTGTCCTTCCACCAGCCCTCGATCACGTGCGGGCGCACGATCCGTCCCGCGTCGATCAGCCACTGGATGGCGTCGGTGATCTCGAGCTCGCCGCGGCCGGAGGGCTTGATGCTCTTCACCGCCTGCCACACCGAGGCGTCGAACATGTAGACGCCGACCAGCGCGAGGTCTGACGGCGGGACGGGCGGCTTCTCGACCAGGCGCACCACGCGGCCTTCGGACAGCTCGGCCACGCCGAACTGCGACGGGTCGGGCACGCGGGCGAGGAGGATCTGCGCGTTCGGCTTGTCGTCGCGGAACCGCTCGACGAGCGGGGCCAGGCGCTCGCGGATGAGGTTGTCACCCAGGTACATGCAGAAGGGCTCGTCGCCGAGGAAGCTCTCGGAGACCTGGACGGCGTGGGCCAGCCCGAGCGGGGCCGACTGCTCGATGTAGGTCACCGACACCCCGAAGCGGCTGCCGTCGCCGACCGCGTCGCGGATCTCCTGGCGCGTGTCGCCGACCACGATGCCGATGTCCCGGATCCCCGAGGCGGCCAGCGCCTCGATCCCGTAGAACAGGATCGGCTTGTTGGCCACGGGGACGAGCTGCTTGGCGGAGGTGAAGGTGATCGGCCGGAGGCGCGTTCCCCGTCCCCCGGAAAGGATCAGTCCTTTCATTTCGCGCCCGAGTATAGCAGGCTTGCGCGATCGCCGACAGGCGGGGCCATTGCCCTGCATCCGACCGGGAATGGTGTTAATCTCAACGACTGTACGTCGCGCGCAGCAAGACGGTACGAAGCCGCAGCAAAGGAGCCGGAGGCATGAAGACGCTCAAGGAGATGGTGGCCGAGGCGCGCCAGGCGGTCCCCGAGCAGACTCCCGCCGAGGTGAAGCGCCGGCTCGACGCGGGCGAGCCGGTCGTGGTGGTCGACGTTCGCGATCCGGACGAGTACCGCGATGGTCACATCGAGGACGCGGCGAGCATCAGCCGTGGGTTCCTCGAGTTCAGGATCGGCACGGTGGCCGCCGAGCCCACGACGCCCATCGTGCTCTACTGCCAGACCGGACTCCGCTCCGTGCTGGCCGGCAAGGTGCTGAAGGACCTCGGGTATGAGAACGTCATCAACCTCCAGGGCGGCTTCCAGAAGTGGGCCCAGTCGGGCCTGCCCGTGGCCAAGGACAAGCCGCTCAACACCGACCAGATCCAGCGCTACAGCCGCCACTTCCTCCTGCCCCAGGTGGGCGAGAAGGGCCAGCGGAAGCTCCTGCGGTCGAAGGTCCTCCTGATCGGGGCGGGCGGGCTCGGCTCGCCGACCGCGCTCTACCTGGCCGCGGCGGGCGTCGGCACCATCGGCCTCATGGACGGCGACGTGGTCGACGTGTCCAACCTCCAGCGCCAGATCCTGCACAACACGCCCAACGTCGGGCGTCCGAAGGCGGAGTCGGGCGCCGAGATGCTCCGCGCGCTGAACCCCGACGTGAACGTGATCCCTCTGGCGACGCGGATCGACGTGGACAACGTGATGGGGATCCTGAAGGACTACGACCTGGTGGTCGACGGCTCGGACAACTTCGACACCCGGTACCTGCTCAATGACGCCTGCTACCTGGCCGGCAAGCCCAACATCCACGGCTCGATCTTCCAGTTCGAGGGCATGGCCAGCGTGTTCGCGCCGAACCAGGGGCCGTGCTACCGCTGCCTCTACCCGACCCCCCCTCCCCCTGGGCTCGTCCCCAGCTGAAGCGAGGCCGGGGTCCTGGGCGTGCTCCCAGGCGTGATCGGGGTGGTGCAGGCCACCGAGGCCATCAAGATGCTGCTGGGGATCGGCGAGCCGCTGGTCGGGCGGCTCCTCACCTACGACGCCCTCGGCTTGCGGTTCCGAGAGGTGAAACTCCGCCGCGACCCCAGGTGCCCGCTCTGCGGGGAGCACCCGACGATCCGGGATCTCTCCATCCATCGGGGCGAGGCGGCGGCCTGCGCGGCCGAGCCCGCCTCCGAGGACAACGGCCAGGCGGTGGGAGCGCCGGCGGCGAAGGCCGGAAGCTAGACCGTCTCCGGCCCCGCCGCGGGGGCTTTCGCTACTTTTTCTTGTCGGTCTTGGCCGCGGTGTCCTGCTTGGCCACGATGTGGTCCTTGATCTTGTCGTAGGTCGCGTCGGGGACGATCTTCTTCGTCTTCAGGTCGTCCTTCCGCTTGTACGGGCGCCCGTCCACGATCTTCTTGGCGTAGGCGTCGCCGATCCCGGGGATCGTCTTCAGCTCGTCAGCCGCGGCCGAGTTGATGTCGATCGGATCGTGACCCTTCTTGGCCTCTTCCTTGGCCGGAGCCGCCGGCTTCGATTCCGTCTTCGCTGGCGCGGACTTGGTAGCCTGTGCCAGGACCTCGACGGGCCCGAGGATCCCCGCGCCGAACAGCACGACCAGCAGCAGTACGCAGATTCGCGTCATGTCTCGCCTCCTCGTGGTGATCGGGGCCCATCTCCCCGGGCCGATTAGAGCACAGCTGGGCTTGCTCGGTGGCGTGGCGCGACGCGCCTGGCGCAAGGCGGCGTAACGCCCGCACCACCGTCCGCACGAAACACCACGGGGGCGGCCACGACGGCCGCCCCCGTTGCCTTTTCAGGAGAGGGGACGCTACTTCCGGGCGTCGGCGGGGATCAGGCCGAGGCGGGTCTCGAGGATCGAGCGGACCTCCTTGACGGCCTCGCGCCAGAGGCTGTTCGGCCCGTCGTGGAGCCCCATGTACTGGGCGCGGAAGTCGTTCATCGCGGCTTCCTGATTGTCGGCCGGCGCCACGTCGACGGTCTTGGACCGGAGGACGTGCATCTTGGCCGTGGCCGCGCCCGCGCGCTCGATCCAGCGGCCGACCTCGTTCCAGTCCTTGTCGAAGAAGGCGATCACCGGGATCGAGCGATAGCTGTTGTTGAGGTACACGTCGGTCAGGTCCAGGTTCTGGTCGCGGAGGAACACGCGGAGATCGCAGCCCGGCATGGCCTCGCAGATGCGCGCGAGGAGCGGGGAGTTCCGGTGCACGTCGCCGCACCAGTTCTCGGCCAGCATCATGGCGTACTTCACCTGGTTGACCCCGCTGAAGAACTTCTTCTCGTCGTCCGTGAGGGTGGCCTTGCCGTAGTTCTCCTCGGTCCGGGCCTTGGTGTCCCCCATCTGAGCCATGTAGTCCTTCCAGCTGAGGCCCTTGGTAAAGCGCTGCGCGTCGACAGGAATCTTGAGCTGCGCCATCGTTTGATCTCCCTTCAGTGCGGTGTTTGGGGGTGGGTGGTTACGGCCGGGTCGACATCCGACCCGCCAAGCATACCTCAAGCGACGAAGTCGCGGACGACCCGCAGGAACTCCTCGAGCCGGTCGTGGTGGAGCCAGTGGCCGGCCCGGTCGATGCCGATCACGTTGGCGTTCGCGAACAGGCCCGCCCGGCCGTCCTCGGCCGGGTTGCCGGACCGGCTCTCCGTGCCGTAGAGCAGGAGCGTCGGGCACGTGATGCGGGCCCACAGGTGGGCGATGTCGCGCCCGCGCATGTCGTAGGGGAACCACGCGCGCACGTAGTTGTCGAACTTCCAGCTATAGGTGCCGTCCTCGTTCTGGTTCACGCCGTGCGCGGTGAGGTGCCGCGCCTGCTCGGCGGACAGGTGCGGGTTCTCCTCCTGCATGCGACGGAAGGCGTCCTCGATCGTCGCGTACCGTCGCGGCAGACGCCCCGCGAGGTTCCGCTGCTCCTTGATCCACCCGTCCATCCGCTCGACGATGGTGACGCTGTCGCGCTCCGCGCGCCGGCGCGGCGGCGGTCCCAGCCCCTCGATGGCCACGAGACGCGCCACCGCCTCCGGGTAGAGGCCGGCGTAGCGGAGCGCGATGTTGCCGCCCAGCGAGTGCGCGACGATCGTCACCGGGGTCAGGCTCTGCTGGTGCACGAGCTGCGCGAGGTCGTAGATGTAGCCGGCCATCGCGTAGTTGCCGTCGAGCGACCACTGGCTGTCGCCGTGGCCGCGCAGGTCCGGGGCGATCACGTGCCAGTCCCGCTGGAGCGCGGTTGCCGTCCAGTCCCAGTTCCGGCAGTGGTCACGGCCGCCGTGGATCAGCAGGAGCGGCGGCGCCTCCGGGTTTCCCCAGTCCACGTAGTGCAGGCGCAGGCGCTGCGAGAAGTACGTGCGCGAGGTGGGGCCGGGCGTCGCGTCGGTCATGCGCTCAGAAGCCGAGGAACTCGCGGAGCGCCTCGAGGACGGCCTCGGGGTTGTCCTCGTGCAGCGTGTGGACGGCGCGCGGGATCTCGACGAAGCGGCCGCTCGGGATCTCCCGCCCCATGCGCTCGGCCACGTCGCGGTCGAGCACCATGCTCTCCGCGCCGCGGAGCACGAGGGTGGGCGGCTTGAGCGTCCGGAGCAGTCCCCACCAGTCCACGTCGACCTGCGAGCGCCGTTCCTTGACGCTCGGATGCCAGCGCCACACGAGCGCGCCGTCCGCGCGCTGCCGCAGCGTGTGCGACGCGACCCAGCGGTAGTAGTGGATGCCGGGATACGGGTTGCCGCGGTACAGGTGCCGCGCGGCCTGCTCGATGCTGTCCCACGCTTCCGGCTCCGGCGGTCCCGGGGCCGCCTGCGTGAGCCGGCGGCTCACCTCCGGCCCGATGTCGACGATGACCAGCTTGGACACCGCGTCCGGACGCTTCGCCGTGAAGTAGATCGCGTTCCGGCCGCCCATCGACAGGCCGATCAGCACCATCGAGCCGAGACCGAGCTGGTCGACGACGCCGCTGATGTCGTCGAAGGCCACGATCGGGTTGTAGACCTCGGCGGGATCGCTGTCGCCGTGGCCTCGCTGGTCGAGCGCGTAGACGTGGAAGTGCGGCTGGAGCGCGATGCTCAGCGTGTCCCAGGCGTGCGCGGCGCCTGTGAACCCGTGCAGCAGCAGGAGGGGCGTGCGGCCCTCACCGCCCCAGTCGAGCAGATGGAAGCGCAGTCCGTTGACGGTCAGGGTCCGGTCGATGGGTTGCAGCAGGTTCATCGCGCCCTCCGGGGGTTGGGGATCCTCGCCGACTGCCGGGCTTCAAGCGTTGACGGCGTGAGCCTAGCGCCCGGCGCCGGACCCCGTCAATGGAGGGACTGGCCGGGCCGCAGGCGCGGGCCGAAGGGTAAATGAACCACGCGCCGGTTCCGTCACATGGGCCAGGAAGCAACGCACTCCGACGCTCCCGGAGCAGGGAGCGACACGGGGTGAACACACGCTGGGGCGGGCGGGCCGAAGAGGCCCGGGTGCCCGCCCCTCAAGGAGGATCAGATGAACCGTTCGCGTATCGCGCTCGCCGTCGCTCTGGCGCTCGGCTTGGCCATGCCGGCCGCGCTGCCGTCCACCCACGCCGAGGCCACCCAGACCGAGTCCGGTCCCCGCCATGGCGGGTTCAAGGCCAAGCTCGGTCTCAGCGACGAGCAGGCCAAGGCCATCCGCGACATCCACGCCCGTCAGGGCGAGGCCAGGAAGCAGATCGGTCAGTCGCTGCGACAGGCCCACCAGGATCTGCACCAGCTCGCGCTCAACGGGGGCACGGACGAAGCCATCCAGGCCAAGCGTGCCGAGATCGAGAAGCTCACCGGTCAGATGACCGATCTCCGCGCCCGGGCGCTCCAGGAAATGGCGCCCATCCTCACCGCGGAGCAGAAGGAGAAGCTGTCGCAGGCCGGTCCCGGCCACCCGTGGGGCCGTCGCGGACACTTCCACCGCCAGTCGTCGTAGCCCCGCGGCTTTCGCGCCGCAGCACACACGCCGGCGGCCGCGCGCTCGGGGAGCTCCCGGCGCGCGGCCGTCGCTGCCGCGTCGCGGCGAGACGCTGGAGTAACATGGCGGAATGGCGCCGCCGCTCCCCGCCGAGCCTCGCGAAGCCCTCCGGCGGCTCACCGGCAACATCGAGATGGTCATGCGCGGGCAGGCGCGCGCCATCCGCTGGCTCCTCGCCGCCTTCGCCAGCGGCGGTCACGTCCTCCTCGACGACTATCCGGGCACGGGCAAGACGACGCTCGCCAAGGCCCTCGCCCGCTCCGTCGGGGCCCGCTTCAAGCGCATCCAGTTCACGCCGGACCTCCTCCCGTCGGACATCCTCGGCGTGTCGGTGTTCGACCAGCGCGAGCAGACCTTCCACTTCCACGCCGGGCCGGTGTTCACCAACATCCTGCTCGCCGACGAGATCAACCGCGCCTCGCCGCGCACGCAGTCGGCCCTGCTCGAGGCCATGGCCGAGGGACAGATCAGCGTGGACGGGACGTCGCACAGCCTGGAGTCGCTCTTCTTCGTGATCGCCACGCAGAACCCGGTCGAGTTCCGCGGCACCTATCCCCTGCCCGAGGCGCAGATGGACCGCTTCGCGCTGCAGTTCAGCCTCGGCTACGTGGCGCCGGACGACGAGGTGGCGATCCTCTCCGCGCAGGAGTGGCGGCATCCCATCGATGACCTCGCCACCTGCGTGACGGCGGAGGACGTGCTCACGCTCCGCCGTCACGTGGCCGGCGTGCGCATGAGCGACGAGCTGAAGCGCTACGTCGTGGACGTGGTGCGCGAGACGCGGAACGCGCCCGGCGTGCAGCTCGGCGCCAGCCTGCGCGCGTCGCTCTCGCTCATGAAGGCGGCCCAGGCCCTGGCCGTCATCGACGGCCTCGCCTTCGTGACACCCGAGCACGTCCTCGAGCTGGCGGTGCCGGCGATCGCCCACCGCATGGTCATCGACCCGCAGGCGCGCTTCTCGGGGGTGACGGCCCAACGGATCGTCGAGGACATCGTCAAGGGCATCCCGGTGCCGGCCTGACCGACGGCGGCGCGAGCGGCCGGACGAGGCGCCTCCTCTACCGGAGCTTCCGCGGCGTCTACGTCGTCGAGCAGTGGCTGGCCCGCCGCTTCACGCTCGCCGGCCGGCTCGCGCTCGGCGGCCTGGGCGCCGCCGCGATCGTGGGCCTCGACACGAACCGCACCGTCGCGTACCAGGCGTTCGCCTTCCTCGCCGCGATCCTGGCGATGTCCCTCGCCGCCGCCCTGCTCTTCCGCGCGCGCTTCACGGTGGAGCGCCGCCTGCCCCGCTACGGGACGGCGGGGGAGCCCCTGCCCTACCGCCTGTCCGTGGAGAGCCAGAGCGCGCGCCGGCAGTCCGACCTCCTGCTGGTGGAGGAGCTCGCCGATCCGCGCCCGTCGCTCGCGGAGCTGCTAGCCGGGCGCGAGCCGGGCGAGGAGCGTCGCAACTGGTTCGATCGGACGGTGGCGTATCCGCGCTGGGTGTGGCTGATCGGCCAGAACCGGCAGGCGGCGCCCGCGGAGCAGGCGGTGCCGCCGCTGCCCGCGCGGGGCCGCACGGAGGTGTCGATGTCGATCGTGCCGACGCGGCGCGGGCACCTGCGCTTCGTCGCGACGACCGTCGCGCGCCCGGATCCCTTCGGGCTCTTCAAGGCGTGCGTGCGCGTTCCCGCCCCCGGCTCGGTCCTGGTGCTCCCGCGGCGATACCCGGTGCCGCGCGTCACGCTGCCCGGGCGCCGGCGCTACCAGCGCGGCGGCGTCAGCCTCACCACCTCGGTGGGCGACTCGGAGGAGTTCGCGGCCCTCCGCGACTACCGGCCGGGCGACCCGCTGCGCCGGGTGCACTGGAAGAGCTGGGCCCGGCTCGGCAAGCCCATCGTGAAGGAGTACCAGGACGAGTTCTTCGTGCGCCACGCGCTCGTGCTGGACACCTTCGCCGCCACCCCGCCCGTCGACGGCGCGCGCTTCGAGGAGGCGGTCTCGGTGGCCGCCTCCTACGCCTGCGCGATCGCCACGCAGGAGTCGCTGCTCGACCTGCTCTTCGTGGGGCCGGAGGCGTACGCGTTCACCATGGGCCGCGGCCTCGCCCACACGGAGCGCCTGCTCGAGATCCTCGCCGGGGTGCGAGCGTGCACGACGCACCCGTTCGACGCTCTCGCCCGGCTCGCGCTGGATCGGCACTCGGCGCTGTCCGGCGCCATCTGCGTGCTGCTGGCGTGGGACGCGACGCGCCAGGCCCTCATCACCGCTCTCGAGGCGCGCGGGGTGCCCACCCTCGTCCTCGTCGTGGGGGAGCCCCCGGCGCCGGAGGCGCGCGAGCCCGACCTCCTGCCGTCGGGCGGCCTCCACTTCCTCTCGCCGGGCCGCGTGGCCGAGGGGCTGGCGCAGCTGTGATCGGCACGCCTCCGCTCCTCGCCGCGGCGGCGCTCCTCTTCTGGGGCTGGCAGGCCGGCCTCCTGCTCGCCGCGGTGCCCCTCGCCGTCCTGCTGGAAGGCGCGCGCCTCCTGCGCTGGCGCTGGGAGTTCTCGCGCGACGACTTCGACCGGCTGTCCAGCGCCACCTCGCTCATGTCCTGGGGCATCGCCGGCTACCTGTTCGTGACGACGGACCCGTCCCGCGCCCTCACGACCCTGTTCCAGTGGCTGCCCCTGCTCCTCGTCCCCCTGCTCCTCGCCCAGGCGTACGGCACCGCGGACCGGGTGGACGTGACCGGGCTCTTCTGGACGATCCGCCGTCGCCGTGCCGCGCGCGACGACGCTCCACGGCGCGCGATCGACCTGGGATACCCGTTCGTCGCGGTCTGCGTGCTCGCCGCGGCGGCCGCCAACGTGCGCACGGCCTGGTTCTACGCGGGCCTCGTGGCCGTGTCGGCGTGGGCGCTCTGGCGCGTCCGTGCCGCCCGCGTGTCACCCCTGGCGTGGGTGGCTCTCTTCGCCGTCGCGGCCGGCCTGGGCCACGGCGCCCACGTGGGACTGCACGAGCTGCAGCGCGTGGTCGAAGCCACCGCGCTGGAATGGGTCACCGAGCTCCTGCGCCGGGACACCGATCCCTTCCGGAGCAGCACGGCCATCGGGTCGATCGGATCGCTCAAGCTGGCAGACCGTATCGTGCTGCGCGTGGAATCTGACGAGGGGGCCCCGCCCGCGCTGCTCCGCGACGCGTCCTACAACATCTACAACGCGCCCACCTGGCTCGCCTTCGACGCGGGCTTCAACCCGATCGCGCCCGAGGAGGACGGCACGGTGTGGCGGCTCGGCCCTGGCCGTCCCAGGCACGACCGGGTCACGATCTCGGCGTACCTCCGGCGCGGGCGCGGCGTGCTCGCGTTGCCGACCGGCACGTTCCAGCTGGATCGGCTCACCGCGGTGGGGATCAGCAAGAATCCGCTCGGCGCGGTGCGCGTCGACGAGGGCCTGGGACTCTCGACGTTCCGCGCCCGGTTCGCCCCCCGCCTGGCCCTGGACGAGGCGCCCACCGACCTGGACGTGAAGGTGCCGATCACCGACGGCGCCGTCATCGCGCGGGTGGCCGGCGACCTCGGCCTCGCCGGACGTTCTCCGGCCGAGGCCCGCGCCGCCGTGGCGAGGCACTTCGGCGATCGCTTCCGCTACGCCACGTACCTCGCCGAGCGCCGGCCGGGCACGAGCGCCCTCGAGGACTTCCTGCTCCGGACGCGCGCCGGCCATTGCGAGTACTTCGCGACGGCCACCGTGCTCTTGATGCGCGCGGCCGGGGTGCCCGCCCGCTACGCGACCGGCTACGCCGTGCAGGAGTGGAGCCGCCTCGAGAACCGCTGGGTCGTGCGCGCGCGCCACGCCCACTCGTGGGCCCTGGTGTACCTGGACGGCGCCTGGCAGGACTTCGATACCACGCCCGCGGCGTGGGCGGACGAGGAGGCGCGCCAGCTGGCGTCGTTCTGGCAGCCGGTGTCGGACTTCACGTCGTGGGCGCTCTACGTGTTCGCGCGCTGGCGCTGGGGCGAGCGCAGCGACGGCCTCGGCCGCTACCTGGGCTGGCTGCTCGTGCCGCTGGTGGTGCTGCTCGTGTGGCGGCTCTACTTCCGCCGGCCGCGCACGCGGCTCGTCGATCCGGAGGCGCCCGCGGCGCCGCGCGGCCCGTGGACGGGCGCGGACTCGGAGCTGTACGCGATCGAGGCCCGCCTGCGCGAGGTCGGGCTCGGACGCGCGCCGTCCGAGCCGCTCACCGCGTGGATCGCGCGCGTCGAGGACGCGGCGGGCGCGACCATCGCCACCTCGCCGCTCCGCGAGGTGATCGGCCTGCACTATCGCTACCGCTTCGACCCCGACGGGCTCAGCGCCGCCGATCGCGAGTCGCTGCGCGCTCGCGCGCGGAGCTGGCTCGAGCGCCACCGCACGCTCTCGCTCCCGCGCTGATCCCGCGGGCCGTCGAAGGCGCCGGTGCACCGACCACTCCGGGCCCCTCCAGATGCGCTTGTTCAGGGGGAAGAGATGGCGGCCACCGCCTCGGCCTGGGCAAGCGCCGCCTTCGCCTTCCACATGGCGTTGGCGTGGTCGATCTTGGCCTTGGCTTCCGCGTGATGCCCCTTCGCCTGTGCGACCAGCTTCTTGGCCTCGTCGAGGAGCGCCTTGGCTTCCGGCGTGAGCTTCATCCCCTCGGCCTTCTTGATCGCCTCCTCGGCCGACTTGAGCTGCACGGGGCAGTTCCAGGCCCACGCGGCCGGGGCCGCCCAGACGCAGCCCGGCGGCCACGGCCAGGAAGATGCCAGCGGTACGCCTCATCGGTGCCTCCCTCGGGAGTGAAGTGACCCCGCCCGCATCAGGCGGCAGCGGAGCTCGACTGGAACTACGCGTCGGGGGCGGAAAGGGATACACCCCTCCGGCCTTCCTCGGTTTCAACCGGATCCAGGCGAGCATCCAAGCTCCTCCAGTATCACAGGTGAACCCTCCAGCCGCTCGCCGAAGCCGAAATCGGCACTCTTTCACGACCTCAGAGGGGGAGACCCGTCGTCGATTCAGCCTGGACGGGCAGGGTGAAGGTGAACGTGGACCCGTGGCCGACCTGGCTTCGGACCCCGATCCGCCCACCGTGCAGTTCCACGAACCTCTTGGCCAGGGCCAGGCCAAGTCCCGTGCCCTCGTGCTTGCGGGCGCTGGCGAGTCCGACCTGGCGGAACTCCTCGAAGACGGCCTCCTGATCCTCGAGCGCGATCCCGATTCCAGTGTCGCTCACCGCGATGGTGACGACGCCGGCCGCGGACGCCGCGGTGACACCGACACAGCCCCCCTCCGGGGTGAACTTCACCGCGTTCGAGAGGAGGTTGAGCAGGATCTGCCGGATCTTCCTCTCATCGGCGACGACGTCGCCCACCTCCGCGCCCACGGCGACCTCGAGAGCGATCCCGTGTCGGGACGCCCGCTCCCGGACGAGGGTCAGCGCACTGTCCACCGCGGTGGGCAGGTGGAAGCGACTCAGCTCCAGCTCGAGCCGGCCCGCCTCGACCTTCGAGAGGTCCAGGATGTCATTGATGAGGGAGAGGAGATGCCGGCCGGACTCCAGGATGTCGTGCAGGTACTCGGTCTGCTTCTCGTTGACGTCGCCGACCATGCGCTCGGCCAGGACCTCCGAGAAGCCGATGATCGCGTTCAAAGGCGTCCGCAACTCGTGGGACATGTTGGCCAGGAATTCGGACTTGTGGCGGCTCGCGACTTCGAGCTGCCGGCCCTTGTCCTCGATCTCCCGGAAGAGCCGGGCGTTCTCGATCGTGAGCGTGGACTGCGCCGCGAACGTCTCGAGCAGCTCGAGGAGCTCGGGCGAGAACTCCCCGGGCTCCCGTCGTCGGACGACGAGACCGCCGATGATCCGCCCCTCCCGCACGAGTGGCACGGCCAGCACGGCGCGGACGCTCGACTTCACGGCCAGGTCCTGCAGGCGCCCGCCGTAGGCGCCCGGCGTCAGGACGTCGGGAACCTGCACCGGTCGTCCGGACGCGACCGCTCGCCCCACGGCCCCCTCGCCGAGTCTGACCGGTACCGCCCGCAGCTCGGCCACGTGCTCCTCGCTCATCCCGTGGCTGGCGCTCACCAGGAACTCCTGGCTCGGCTCGTCGTACTCGTAGATCGTGCCCTCGTCGGTCCTGCTGAGCTGCACGGCGTGCGCTACGATGCTGTCGAGCACCGCCTGGAGATCAAGGGTCGAGTTGACCGCCCGGCCCACCTCGGCAAGCGCGGTCAGTCGCTGGAGCGCTTCCCGTAGATCCCGCGTCCGCTCGGCGACCCTGCGCTCGAGGGTCGCATACGACTCCTGCAGCTGGGCCGCCGTCCGATTGAACTCGTCGCCGAGCGCCTCGAGCTCGTCACCGGTCCGGACCTCGATCCGATGGGCGAGGTCGCCGGCGCCGATCCGAGCCGCGCCCGCTTGCAGCACGCGAACCGGGGTCACGATTCGCCGGGCGAGGGCGAGGCTGGCCAGGATCGACAGGGCGAGCCCGGCGAAGAGGAGCAGCACGCTGCGGAGGATGGACGCGTAGAGCGGCTGGAAGGCATCGACCATCGGTTGTTCCAGGAACACGAGCCAGCCGAGCGGCGCGATGGCCGCGTGGGCGGTCAGGACCCGCCGTCCGCGGACGTCCTCCGCGATCGTCGCGGTCTCGGCAGAAGCGTGCACCCCGAACGCGCTCCGCGCCGCCCGGACCTGGGCCAGCGAGCCGAGACTCGTCTTGCGCAGGACCAGGCTGAGGTCCGGCGCCGCGATGAGGTTGTCGCTCGCATCCACCGCGTAGGCGTGCCCCGTGGCGCCCACCGTGATCCGGGAAATCACCTCCCAGATGAACTTCAGGTTCAGCTCGGCCACGACGACTCCCGCGTCCGGCCCGCCTGCGCTCACGGCGACGGTCATGTACGGCTCCGACTCCTCGCGAAAGGAAACGGGGCCGAAGTACCGCTTTTTCGCCTTCGCGTCGAGGAACCGGGGATCACGCGAAAAATCCTCCTGGCTGGCCGTCACGTCCAGCGCGAGACGCGAGACCCGGATCTGCTCCTTCCCCTGGCCATCGAGGTAGCTCACGTCGGTGACGGCGGGGAGCTGGCGGAGGAGCCGCAGGTAGTCGAGCCTCTGCTGGCCCGGAGGAGCGTCCCACCGGGCCTCCGCGACGAGGCGCATCTGGCCTCGACCTCGGTGACGAACTGCTCGATCCTGGCCGCGGCCACCGCCGCCTCGCGCTGCTGGGCGCGCAGCAAGACGAGCTTGTTCTGCTGATATGTGAAGTACATCTCGACGAGCGAGCCGGCGATCAGCATCGTGCCGAGCAGGCTCACCAGGAGAAGCGCGTACTTCCGGAAGAGTCGGCCGCGCGGCGCGTTGGCGGCGGTCCCCACGCCGCTCTCGCTCAACGGATGACCCGGTCACTGCGGACGAGGATGTCCTGCGGAAGCGCGACGCCGAGGGCCTTCGAGGTCGCGAGGTTCACCACCAGCTCGAAGCGGATCGGCCGCTCCACGGGGAGGTCGGAGGGCCGGGCCCCCCGCACGATCTTGTCCACGTAGGACGCCGCGCCGCGGAAGATGTCGACGAGACGAGGCCCATACGCGAGCAACCCGGCGGCCTCGGCGAACTCGCCGTAGGTCGAGATCGTCGGGAGCCGCTGCCGGAGGGCGAGCAATGTGAGGCGGCCACCGTGCGCGTAGAGCATCGGATCCCAGAGCGCCAGGACGCCTTCGTCGCGCGATTGTCGGACCGCCGCGAATGCGCGCCTCGAAGTCGTCCGGGCCCTCGCACCTCGACGGGCTGGAGCTGGACGCTTCAGGGCCCGGGCGGCCGTCTCGAGATCCACCAGCACGGGCACGTGGCCGGGTTGGCCGGGTTCCAGAGCACCGCGACCGAGCGGCCTGGGGCACCGCGGCCTTCAGCAGCTCGAGCTGCTTCGCGGCCATGGCCGCCAGAGGGAAGCGACAACCCCGTGATGTTGCCACCCGGGCGCGCGAGGCTCGACGACGAGCCCGAGCTGGACCGTGTCGGCGAAGGCCATCATGACGATGGGAATCGTCGCCGGTCGCGTGCTTGGCGGCCACCACCGCGGCCGAGTCTCCCGCCGCGAGAATGACGTCGACCTTGAGGGCGACCAGCTCCGCCGCGAAGCGCCGGGAGGCGGTTGTAGTTCCCTTCCGCGTACCGGGGCTCGAACGCGACGTTCTGGCCATCCACGTAACCCAGGTCGACGAACGCCCGGCGGAGCGCCTCGGGCACAGACCATGGGTCGAAGGGCGTCGACCCCGACCAAAGGAGACCCACGCGAAGGACCTTCCCGCCGCCGCGCCCGGAGGGCGGCGGGACCGGCCTGGTCGCCGCGATGCCGCCCGAGGATGGCGCCGATGCGGATGTCCACCCGGCTCGAGCCGACGGGCACCGGGTTCCCGGGATGGGTCCCCTCGAGACGATCGACGGCGGGCGGATCGCTCGACTCGATGCGCGCCGTGACGTACAGCTTGCCCTCGAAGGCCGATCCGACGAGCGTGATGTCCTCCTCGGTGAGCTTGTACTCGTAGGGCAAGATCGCGCCGGGGATCCGCTTGACAATGATGGGGGGCCTCTTCGGATCCGAGGACCTGGAGGCGACGATCAGCAGCAGCGGCTCCTTCGGCAGCCGGGCTTTGAGCGATGGGTCGAGCGTGATCGTGCCGGAATCACCGGTCCTTCTGAGCCGGAGGCCGGAACGGGGAGAGGCTGAGCGTCGACCTGGAAGGCGATCAGGAGCCCGCCGGCCGCGATCCCGCGCCAGTTCCATCGGGTCACATGAGTCATCTCGCCGTAGATCGCCTTGAGCTGGCCCTCGCCCCACTTCAACGAATCCTCGGGCGACATCTTGCTGGTCGCGACGTTCGCCAGCATGTCGATCAGGGTGTAGTTAAGAACGACCCGCGCCGCCCCGGCGTCAGACGGACCCCTTCCATCCCACGTGCCGCCCGAGGAGGAGGGTATCCCGGTAGGGGCTTGAGCGCCGGGAACATGTCCCACATCGGCGTCTTTCAGGTACGCCTTGAGGGGGCCGGCCTGATACGCCTGCCCGCGCTGGAGGTACTTCGAGAACTGGTCCTTCTCCATGTGCCAGCGAAGGAAGTCCTTGGCCGCCTCGACGTTCTTCGAGTACCTGGGGATCGCGAGCTGGTCGGTGATGTTGAGGTGGAAGACGCCGGCCGGTCCTGCCGGATTCGGGGACGTGATCCATGTCGTTGATCAGCGGCTCGCCCTTGTCGTCCAGGACGACCTGATTGGCCGCGGTGAGATAGATGCTCGCCCCGTTCTGGTGGCGGCGAGGCCGCCCGAGAGGAACGCGCGGTTGTTGCTCGCGTCGTCCCACCCGACGCCGGCGGGGTCCATGGCATCGTCCCAGAGCGTCTTGAAGAACTCGAGTGCCTCGAGCGCCGGCTTGCCATCGATGATGACACGGCCCTTCTCGTCCCGTTCGGCCGCGCCGAAGCTCCACAGGTAGGGGTACACGAACGTCAGGGCGTCGCCGTACGTGTGGCCAAGGTCTGGCCGACGGGATGTCCGGCCGCCTTCCACTTCTTCCCTCGCGACGCAGCTCCTCCCAGGTCCGAGGCCACTGCATCGTGCCCGCCGCCTTGAGGTACGACTTCCGCACAGCGAACAGGTTGTGCGTGATGGCATGGGGCACACTGGTGAACCGCCCGTCGAGCATCGCGTGCGCCTTGCAGTAGTCGATGTACCCGCCGTACTTGGTCTCGAGCATGGTGGCGACATCCGTGACGTCAACCAGCGCTCGAGCATACTGGTTTTGCCAGTTGTGGATAAACTGCACGATGTCCGGACCTTGCTTGCTCTCGATGGCCGCGACGGTCCGCGCCGGAAGATCGTTGATCGCGATCTGCTCGATCTTCACGGTGACCTTGTTCTGGCTTGCCCCACTCCGCGCCTTGGCGGACGATCTCCGCGTCGGCCGGCGGCGAGAATGTTCTTCCAGAGCAGGAAGTGGAGCGACGTCCCCGGCCGGCGTAGGCCGGCGCCGCCGGGCTGCCAGGATGGCCTCGAGCCCCGCGCCCGCCGCGGCGAGGCCGGTGGCGCCAGCCCGCCCGGCGCATGAACTGACGCCGACTGATACTCGATGCGGCCTCACGGCTCATGGGTGCTCCGTCTTGTCATCTTGGCGTCCAGCGGCCACGCACGGCAGGCGATGCCCGGGCATCGTCAGCGGCGACTGCTTACCAGGGCGACGAGCGAGGAACCGGTGGGAGAGCAGGCATGTCGCCCCCCCGTCGCAATCGCGACCCCGAGCATAGCTCAGGTAGGGGCGTTCTCGTCAGCTGATGAACGCGCGTGCTCGGATCGTGTGAGAGTCTCCGGACAGCGCCGGCGGGAACCGCGCACTCGCGCCTCGGAGGAGGAAAGGTGGAACGTGCAACGTACGCTCGAGCGCCACCGCGTTGCGGTGTATCACGGCCGGGCGACGTTCGTCGACGCCTGCACGTTGCGGGTGGACGGCGCCACGGAGCTCAGGCTGCTCAAGGCCAGCGTCATGCTCATCGGCGATGCACCGCGAGATGCCATGTGGTTCTGGCGGGAGCCGGCGGAGGGCGGCGATGCGGGAGTGGGTATACGCAGCGATCGGGCGTGGTCATAGCCAGGCGGGCCAAGTGGGGCCGCGACTCAGGACGGCGCGCGTAGCGCGCGATGAAATGTGGGCGGCGCCCGCACCAGAACAGGCTGGAGAAGGGCCGCCCGAAGAGTGAGGACCTTGACAGCCAGATCGCTCCTGACCGTCCGAGCATCCGGTCCGTCAGGCGGTGTCTTGTAAGTGTGGTCGGGGTGAGAGGATTTGAACCTCCGACTCCCTGCTCCCAAAGCAGGTGCGCTACCAGGCTGCGCTACACCCCGAGGTCAACGATTCTGTACTCTTGTGCGTCACGATTTCAAGCGGGGCGGGAGCCGTACTGGCTCGGCCATCAAGGCAGAACCTCGACCCATTCCCTCTGAGTCGAGCCATTCCCCCTGAAATAGGTCGGAAATGCTTGCACCGAGTATCGGCATCGACTATAGTCTGGCGGTTCTCATGGGGTAAATCGCGATATCCGCGCCGACAAAATTTCTGGGATGGAGTGAAGCGGACGATGTTCGTGGGGAGCGTCGGACAACCCGCCTCGCAGGACGGAGAAGACGCGGCTCACGCCGCGCCTAGGCTCCGTCAGGAGGAGGCCGTCTGCCTGCCGCGCGCCGATCGCCCGGCGGTGCTCGACGCCGTTCTGCTCGTCGTCCGCCGGGACAACTGCGACGAGCGGATCACCCGGATCGGCCGGATCGCGGGCATCCGGACCCTCGTGGACCGGCGCCGCGGCGATCGTCGCAGGCGAGACAGCGTTCGCGTCCCCATCCAGACCCGCCGGAACGAGCGTCGGAGACAGAGGTGGGTGGACGAGGCGCTCGAGACGGTGGGCGCCGCGTTCGCTCGCCTGGAGAGCCCCACCACCGCCGAAGCCCTCCAGGTGACGACCGAGCTGATCGGAGACCGCTGGTACGGCGTGCTCTACCGGCACGGCACCGCCCCGCTGACCCTGACGGTGGCCGAGATCGCCAACCGGCTGTGGGTCTCGCCGCCCTGCGACGACGAGACGACGGCGCGCGATCTCGCCATGCGCGAGCTCTCCGCGCGGGGGAGCCTGATCGGATAAGCCTACGCGGGAAGGCCGAGCCAGCGGCGGAGCACCTGCCGCGCTCGGACCAGGGCCACGCCTCGGTGGCTCACCGCGTTCTTCGCCTCGTCGGACATCTCGGCGAACGTGGCCTCGAGCGGCGGGTAGTAGAAGACGGGGTCGTAGCCGAATCCCCCGTCGCCGCGCGCCTCGGTCAGGATCACGCCCTCGACGACGCCATCCACCGTGGCCTCCCGCGAGCCCGCCCAGAGCGCGATCACCGAGCGGAAGCGGGCCGTGCGGGACGCGGCGGGCACGGCGGCCATCGCCCCGAGCAACGTCCTCTAGCGCCCGGCGTCGTCGAGCCCCGGCCCTCCGTAGCGCGCGGACACCATACCCGGTCCGCCGCCGAGCGCGTCGACCTCCAGCCCGGAGTCGTCGGCCAGCGCCCACCACCCCGTTACCGCGGCCACGGCGCGCGCCTTTGCGACGGCGTTGTCCGCATACGAGGTCTCGCCCTCGGGCGGCAACGACAGCGCCGGCACGTCGCGCGAGGGTCAGCAGCCGGAGCGGCAGGTCGTCCAGGGCGCGCGCCATCTCGCGCGCCTTGCCGGCATTGCCGGTGGCGAGCACGAGGCGTGGCGCCTCAGAGGGCGAAGGTCTTCTCCGCGCGGGTGGCGAGGGCGAGGCGCTGGAGCGACACGAGCTGCCCGATGCCCTTCTCCGCCAGGTCGAGCATCTCGGTGAGGCGCGCGCGGTCGAAGGGCGTCTGCTCCGCCGTCCCCTGCACCTCCACGAACGCGCCGGCGCCGGTCATGACCACGTTCATGTCCACCTCGGCGGTGGAATCCTCGACGTAGTTGAGGTCGAGCACCGGCCGGGTGCCCACCACGCCGACGCTCACCGCGGCGACGCAGTCGCGAAGCGGCCCGCCGGGTCCGGCGGCGGCCGGCAGCACGCGGGCGACGGCGTCGGCGAGGGCCACGAAGGAGCCGGTGATGGCCGCGGTGCGCGTGCCCCCGTCGGCCTGGATCACGTCGCAATCCACCCAGAACGTCCGCTCGCCCAGCCGGGTCATGTCGACCACCGCGCGCAGGGAGCGGCCGACGAGCCGCTGGATCTCCTGGGAGCGGCCGCTCGGGCCGCCGCGCTCGCGGTTCGTGCGGGTGTTGGTGGAGCGCGGGAGCATGGCGTACTCCGCGGTCACCCAGCCCTTGCCCTGGCCCTTGAGGAAGGCCGGCACGCGATCCTCGACCGAGGCGGTGCAGATGACACGCGTGTCGCCGAACGCGACGAGGACCGATCCCTCGGGGTGGCGCAGGTAGTCGCGCGTGAGGCTGATCGGCCGGAGCTGATCGGGCCGGCGTCCGTCGGCGCGGGGCGTCACCGCTTCGCGCTCTCGCGCGAGGCCGGCGCCGTGTCCACCGTGCGCATCCGCTGGTCGTGGCGGCGCTTGTAGTCGGCGACGCCGGCGAGGATCGCGCGGGCGATGGCCTCACGGTGCTCGGTGGTGCCGAGCTTCTTCTCTTCCTTGGGGTTCGTCATGAAGCCGATCTCGATGAGCACGGCCGGCATGGCCGCGCCGCCCAGCACGTAGAATCCGGCCTGCTTCACGCCGCGGTTCACGAGCCGGAGGGAGCGCGTCATCGAGTCCAGCACCGTCTCGGCCAGCACGCTCGACTCGTGCTGGAACTCGGACTGCGCCAGGTCCCACAGGATGCTCTTGAGCGCGTCGCCCTTCTGCCGCGACGCGGGCGCCGACTCGAGGTGGATGACGCCGTTCTCGATGGCCGCGACCTGGCGCGCCTCGTTGTCGGTGGCCTCGGAGGACAGGAAGTACGTCTCCACGCCTTCGGAGACCGACTGCGGATGGGCGTTGGCGTGGATGGAGATGAACAGGTCGGCGCGCTGCTTGTTGGCGAACTGCGTGCGCTCGCGGAGCGGCACGAACACGTCGGTGGACCGGGTCAGGACGACCTTGACGCCGAGCTTGCTCTCCTCCACCAGACGCGCCACGCGCCTCGTCACGTCGAGCACGACGTTCCTTCTCGTTGAGACCGCTCGGTCCCGAGGCGCCCGGATCGTGGCCCCCGTGGCCGGCATCGAGCACGAGCGTGGTCAGCGGCGTGCCGATCGGCTTCGGAGTCTCCGCCCGGGCCGGCTCCTTCGAGCGCTGCACGTCGAGGACGACGCGGAACGGATCGCGGAGCAGGAAGTCCTTGATGGGGCCGCCGCCGCCGTCCAGCGTGAGCCGGAGCACGGCGCCACCCTCGGCCGGCTCCAGCGCGACTTCCTTGACGAGCCCGTCGGCAGGGCCCTGCACGCGAGGCGCGGCCAGGTGGAGGCCGGTCAGGCGCACCCGGACCCCCCCACTGCCGGGCTCCATCGTGTACGTGATCGGGCTGGCCGCCTGGACGACGATGCGCGTGTACGTGGGGTACGTCCGGAACCGGAGGTCCTCGAGCGCCACGGAATCGGGGCCGGGCCTGGCAACGACCCGGGGCGGAGCCGTGCCGGCCGCCGGAGGAAAGGTCGGTGCCGGCGGCGTGGCCGACGCCGGCGCCGCGGCCACCTGGACCCGCGCCGAGGTCACGCCGGGGGCGAGCCGGCCCAGCGCCTTCGAAAGGAACTCTTCCGGGATGAGCCAGCCTGATGAGACCAGGCGCGCCGGAGCTCCGAGGACGATGGCCGCGCCCGTCACGACGACGCGCGGCTGATTCCGGGTGAACTGGGCCCGACGGGTGCCGACGGTGAGGGTGCCCTGCGCGCCCGTGGCCGTCCACGAGCCCTTCAGGAGGCTCGCCAGCACCTCCGGGTCGACGTAGGTCGCCTCGTCGTGACCGACCAGCGCGAGCTGGCCAAGAGCGCTGCCGCGCGCGCGCAGCTCGAGCGCCGCAGGCCGGGCCGGCTCCGCCGGAGACGGCGCGAAGCCGATCAGGAGAAGCACGAGACTCAGGAACCGTGTCCAGCGTGACATGTGGCCCTTCGAGCGGCACGGCCATTCTATCAACGGGGCCTCGGGGCGCGAAGCTTTCGGGGCCGCGGAACCCCTGGCCACGGAAACGCGGAAGGCCCGCACCGGTCACCCGGTGCGGGCCCCCCCCGGCAACGCGGGCCGGGCTCAGCCGTTCGGAACCTGCCGGTCCCGGACTAGAAGTCCCCGTGAGGCATCGGCGGAGCGGCCGCCGGCTTGTCCTCCGGCAGGTCCGTCACCAGCGCCTCCGTCGTCAGCAGCAGCGCGGCCACCGACGCGGCGTTCTGCAGGGCCACTCGCTCCACCTTCGTCGGATCGATGATCCCCGCCGTGATCATGTCCACGAACTCGAGCGACTCCGCATCGAACCCGCGCGTCGCCACCTTCTCCGCCTTCACCTTCTCCACGATCACCGAGCCCTCGAGCCCGGCGTTCTCCACGATGTTCCGGATCGGCTCTTCGAGCGCTCGCTTGACGATCAGCGCGCCCACCCGCTCGTCGCCCTCGAGCTTCAGGCCGTCGATGGCGCTGGCGGCCCGAAGCAGCGCCACGCCGCCGCCCGGCACGATACCCTCTTCCACGGCGGCCCGGGTCGCATTCAGGGCGTCCTCGACCCGCGCCTTCTTCTCCTTCATCGCCGTCTCCGTCGCCGCGCCCACCTTGACGACGGCCACGCCGCCGGCCAGCTTGGCCAGTCGCTCCTGCAGCTTCTCCCGGTCGTAGTCCGAGGTGGTCTCCTCGATCTGGGCCCGGATCTGCTTGATCCGCCCCTCGATCCCCTGCGCCTTGCCCGCGCCCTCGACGATCGTGGTGTTGTCCTTGTCCACCACCACCTTCTTGGCCTTCCCCAGGTCCTCGAGCTTGATGTTCTCGAGCTTGATGCCGAGGTCTTCCGTGATGGCCTTGCCGCCGGTCAGGGTCGCGATGTCCTCGAGCATGGCCTTGCGCCGGTCACCGAAGCCGGGGGCCTTCACCGCCGCGCAGTGTAGCGTCCCGCGGAGCTTGTTGACCACGAGCGTGGCGAGAGCCTCGCCCTCCACGTCCTCGGCGATCACCAGGAACGGCTTGCCGGCCCGCGCCACCTGCTCCAGGAGCGGGAGCATGTCCTTCATGACGCTGATCTTCTTCTCGTGGATCAGCACCAGCGCGTCCTCGAGCACGCACTCCATCCGCTCCGAGTCCGTCACGAAGTACGGCGACAGGTAGCCCCGGTCGAACTGCATGCCCTCGACGACGTCGAGCGCGGTCTCGGCGGACTTCGACTCCTCGACGGTGATGACGCCGTCCTTGCCGACCTTCTCCATCGCCTCCGCGATCAGCTGGCCGATCGTCTTGTCGTTGTTCGACGCGATCGTGGCGACCTGCGCGATCTCCTTCTTGTCCTTCGTGGACTTCGACATCCTCTTCAGGTCTTCCACCACCACCTCGACGGCCTTGTCGATGCCGCGCTTGAGACCCATCGGGTTCGCGCCGGCCGTGACGTTCTTCAGGCCCTCGCGCACGATCGCCTGGGCCAGCACCGTGGCCGTGGTGGTGCCGTCGCCGGCGATGTCCGAGGTCTTGGAGGCGACTTCCTTCAGCATCTGCGCCCCCATGTCCTCGTAGTTGTCCTTCAGCTCGATCTCCTTCGCCACCGTGACCCCGTCCTTCGTGACCGTCGGCGAGCCGAACTTCTTGTCGATCACCACGTTGCGGCCCTTCGGGCCCATCGTCGCCTTCACGGCCGTCGCCAGCACGTTCACCCCGCGCAGCAGGGCCGCGCGCGCGTCGTCTTCGAACTTGAGCTGCTTGGGCATCGAGTTGTCCTCCTAGTCGAGAATGGCGAGGACGTTTTCCTCGCGCAGGATGAGATATTCCTTGTCATCGAGCTTCACCTCGGACCCCGAGTACTTGCCGAAGAGGATGCGATCGCCCGTCTTGACGTCGAGCGGCAGCCGCTTGCCGTCGTCGCCGACCTTGCCGTTGCCGGCCGCGATCACCTTGCCCTCCTGGGGCTTCTCCTTGGCGCTGTCCGGAATGATGATCCCGCCCTTCCGGACTTCCTTTTCCTCGATGCGCTCGACCAGGATTCGGTCATGCAGTGGACGGATCTTCATGAAACACGCCTCCCTCGATTGATCTGATTCAGAACGCCGGCGGCCGCGGGACCCACCGTCCCCGCCCCGGCAATGCCCGGACTACTTCGTTGATCACCCCCATCTCGAATTGATCTGCGGTTGGCCCTGCGGAACTGTTAGCACTTATACGGCGTGAGTGCTAAAAGGTCAAGCCCCTCGTGTGATCGAGCGCCCGGAGTGCCTCGAGGCTGGCGGCGCAATTCTGTCGCCCGGACGTCGGTCAGTGGACGCAGGGCTCTCGACACTGGGCTTGCCTGGGTCGGTTCTAGTCTCTAAGGGGTTGTTTTACTGACTGTTAATGCTGGAGGGCCCGCGTCATCTGGCTTGGTCCCGCTCTTGCCTGCTCAGGGGATCTTCACCAGGTGCTGCCGAGGCTCCAGGCGCCGCCGCGGCGCACGTCCTTCGAGCGCGAGCCCGCGGCGATGGACTACGCGAGTTGCCCAACGCCCGCCGGATCCGCCGGCTGGAGGCAGTAGCGGCCGCGCAGTCGCGCCCCCCGGCAGTCGGGCAGTCGTGTCGTTGACCTGCCGCCGAGGCTCTAGATCTGCGTGATGAGCCACCCTGGGAGGCTGATCCTCCCAGGGTGGGCCGTGAATGGTGGAGGCGGTGGGTATCGAACCCACGTCCGGAAATCCTCAGCGGCAGGCATCTACATCTTTAGCCGGTGTTCTCTTGCTCTCGCCGCCCAGCCCTCCCACCGGCTGGATCTCCGGGCAGCCAGCCCCTTAAGTTCTCGCCCCGCGCCCAGGGGCACGGCTTGGGGCCAGTCACCGGAATATGACGCCCTGACCCGGACCCCGCTGACGCGATCCGGAGGACGCTGGCGGGTGTTAGGCCGCCAGGGCTAGCTGGTTGTTGGCAGCTAGTGTTGTGCTCTCGGATTTACGAGGAGAGAGCGCCTCGAGATGCCGCCTGCGCTTCACTGATCCCCGTCGAAACCAGTCGCCCCCTTCAGGGGCGGGCACCCGGGCCTGTCGGCCCCGCCCGCCCCGTGCGTGTTGGTTCACCCAGCCAGGTCTTGCGGTGTTTCTTACTCGCGTTCGCGGCTGCGGGCTGACTTGGCCATCTCGCGCCGCGCGTCCCGCTCGCGGATCGCCTCGCGCTTGTCGTGGAGCTTCCTGCCCCGGCCCAACCCGACCTCGAGCTTCGCTCGACCTTGCTTGAAGTATAGACGAAGGGGCACGATGGTCAATCCGCGCTCGGCCACTTTCCCGATGAGCCGCTCGATCTCCCGCCGATGCAGCAGGAGCTTGCGGCTCCGCTCGGCCGAATGGTTCGCGTCCGTGCCGTGGTGGTAGGGGGCGATGTGGCAGCCCACCAGCCACGCCTCGCCGTTGGAGATGGTGGCGTAGGCGTCCTTGAAGGTCACCTGGCGCTCCCGCAGCGACTTGACCTCGGTGCCCTTCAGCACGAGGCCGGCCTCGTAGGTCTCGAGGATCTCGTAGTCGTGCCACGCCCGGCGATTGGTGGCGATCGGCTCGTCGACCGGCGTCATGGTCCCCTTGACTTCACCTTTCTCGTCGGTATTCTAGGGCTCGCTGCACGAGCCGAAGTGGCGGAATTGGCAGACGCGCATGATTCAGGGTCATGTGCCCGCAAGGGTGTGGGGGTTCGAGTCCCCCCTTCGGCACCACATCAGTCCGGGCCGCCAGGTCGCTCCCAGGAAGCCTACCGCCGTTTCGCCGACTGCGCGCCCGTTCCGTGCGGGGGCCACGCGGTCCGGCCGGACGGAAGCCATTCGAGCACGCCGGAGCGCGGCGCCGCGGACGCACTGACGCAAGGAGAGCACGACGTGGCGTCAGGGATGCCCACCCTCAAGGAGTCGATCGACAAGCTGCTGCGGGCCGGGTATTGCCGCACCTGCATCAAGCAGCGCCTCCGCCTCCAGGGACGCTCGGCGAACGAGGTGGAGACCATCGCGGGTCGCACGCCACGCGCCCTGGCCGGAGTCTACCTGGCCTGCAAGGCCGATCGCGGCGCGTCCTGAGGCGGGTCGGACGAGATCGGCGGCGCCGCGCGCCGCGCCAGGTCAGCGGGCGCGAGGTCGCGACCCGTGCCCCTCCGGCTCCGGAAGCATGGGCCTGATGGGCACGCGGCGTCCAGTGCGCGACGAGCGCTGAGCGGCCTCCACCACGCGGAGTGCCTCGGTCCCGGCCGCCACGTCCACGGGCACCGGGGTACGGCCCGTCGCCGCATCCAGGAACGCCTCGAGCTCGCGGCGGAGCGGCTCGGGGCCGCTCGCCTTGATCGTCTCGACCTCGCCCTCCCTCGCCTGCCACCCGGCCTCGCCGCCCGGCAGATGCACGTTCCTGATCACCTGAACCTCCGAGCTTCCGAAGTCCGCGGCCAGTGTCGCTTCCTCGCCCACGATCACGCAGTCGCGGCGCGTGCCCGGCGAGAAATAGCCCGCCTCGACGAACGCCGTCACGTCTCCATACTCCACGGCACAGACGGACAGGTCGTCCAGGCCGCGACCCAGGTGGTCCTGGAGCGTGGCCGTGACGGCGGTCGCGGACCGGCGGAGCAGGTGCGCGAACAGGTCGAAGTAATGGAGGGCGTCGGTCTGGGTCACGCCCACGTCGGTGCGCGGGCGCTTGAAGCCCGCGAAGCTGCCCGTGCCGTAGCGCACCCGGCCGAGCACGCCGGCGTCGAGGCGCTCCCGCAGGACGTCCGTGACGGGGTGGAAGCGGAAGATGTGGCCGACCTGCAGGGCGCGCCCAGCGGCCGCGGCCACGCGCGCGAGGCGGCGCGCCTCGGCGACGGTGAGCGTCACCGGCTTCTCCACGAAGCAGGCCTTGCCGGCGCGCAGGCTCTCCGTGGCGATCGCGAGGTGGCTGTCCGCGGGCGTGACCACGTCGACCGCGTCCACCAGGGCGAGCGCGTCCCGGAACGTGGGGACCAGGCGGTCCGCCGGCACTCCCGCCCGAGCGGCGAGATCACGCCGCTCAAGCGAGAGATCGCTGGCCCAGACCTCCACTCCCAGCTCGGCGAGCACGCGCAGGTGCTTCTCCCCCCAGCGGCCGATCCCGACCACGAGCACCTTCATCGCGGCGGGGCCTCGCCCCCCACGTCCTCCGCCACCTCGTAGCGGACCATCCGCGCCTTCATCCACCGCACGGCGAGCAGGTCCTTGAAGGCGCTCCACCCGCGGTTGCCGATCCCGTACTTGCTCTGACCGAACCGCCGGGGCCGGTGGTTCACGGGCACCTCGAGCACGGTGAAGCCGCCCATGCGGAGCAGCGTGGGCACGAACCGATGAAAGCCCTTGTACAGGACCAGCTCCTGCACGCACTCGCGCCGGAAGGCGCGGAACGTGCAGCCGGAATCGCGGATGCTCTCGTCGCTCAGCGCGTTGCGCACGCGGTTCGCGACCCGAGACGACACCTGGCGGACCCACGAGTCTCCCGCGTGCCGGTCGACCCGCCAGCCCGTCACGGCATCCCAGCGATCCAGGTGGGACAGCAGCATCGGAATGTCCCGCGGGTCGTTCTGGAGATCCGCGTCCATCGTCACGATGAAGCGGCCGCCCGCCGCGCGGAGCCCGGCGTCGGTGGCCGCCGTCTCGCCCGCGTTCGTCCTGAGCCTCACGAGACGGATCCGCGGGTCCGACTTCATGGAACGACCGGATGATGTCGGCGCTGCCGTCCTGGCTGCCGTCGTCCACGCACACGACCTCGTACGACCGCCCCGCCCCGGCCATGATGTGCTCGATCTCCGCGAAGAGGATCGGCAGGCTGTCCGCCTCGTTGTAGACGGGCAGCACGATCGACACGTCGATGGCGCCCGTCATGCGGCGACGGGCTCAGCCGTGGGACGGGGGGCGGGACGACGGAGGCGGCTCGGCGCGATGCGTCCCCGACCACTCAGGCACGAGCCGATGCGGCAGACCGAGGCGATCCAGCACCCGCGCCAGCGTGTGGTCGACGATCTCGTCGATCTGCTTGGGGCGATTGTAGAAGGCCGGCATCGGAGGAAGGATCACCGCGCCCATCTCGGCCAGCGCCGTGAGCACGCGGAGATGGCCCAGGTGCAGCGGCGTCTCGCGCACGAGCAGGATGAGCGGCCGGCCCTCCTTGAGGGTCACGTCCGCCGCGCGCGCGATCAGGGTGTCGGCCAGGCAGTGCGCGATGGCCGCCGCCGTCTTGATGCTGCACGGCGCGATCACCATGCCGTCGGTGCGGAAGGATCCGGACGCCGGCGCGGCCCCGATGTCGCGGTTGTCGTACCGCCGCGTGGCCATCGCGATCACGTCGCGCACCGCCACGTCGGTCTCCTCGACGATCGTGCGCTTGCCGGCGTCCGAGATGATCAGGTGGGACTCGAGGTCGTCGATGCCGCGCAGCAGCTCGAGGAAGCGGATGCCGTAGATCGATCCCGAGGCGCCGCTGATGCCGACGACGAGGCGCTTCACAGGCGGAACCGACGCCGGAAGACCTCGTCACGGGTCTTGTGGTAGAGCACCTCCCACTCCGCGCTCCCCTCGGGAACGGGACGCGAGTACGTGCTGAGGGTGCGCCGCACCTCCTGGTCGATCGACTCTTCGAGCTTCGCCTCGTCCTCGAGCACGCGGAAGACCTCGGTGCGGAGATGACCGCGCGTGCGCTCGTCCTGCAGCCCCTTCACGACGACGCCCTCGGTGGCCAGCAACTCGGCCACGATGCGGTCGGACAGCGCGTAGAGTCGCTCGCGCGACCACCGCAGCATCACAGCGTGAAGCCTCGCTCCCGGGCGAGCTTGCCCTTGACCAGGGTGAACAGCCGCTTGTAGTCGGACGCGGAGTCGCGGATCTCCTTGGCGTGACCCATCAGGAGCGCGCGCGCGTCGGTGTCGATCTTCTCTTCCGCCACCAGGTTCTCGACGAGGATGCGGCGGATCGCCTCTCGCGCCTTGCTCTCGTCCTTGACCTCGGCCAGCCGGCGGACCACCAGACGCTTGACCACCTGCTCGGCCATGCGTCCCGCAACCTCGTGTTTCTTGGCCATGACGCCCCACAGACTACACGCGGCGGCTGGACAGGTCAAGGCCGGGTGTAGGCCAAATCGGCCAAAAGACAGGCTTTTCAGCCATCGGCGACGCCGGCCGGCAGCACCACCCTGAACCGGGACCCCTGGCCGGGCTCACTCTGGACCTCGGCGCGGCCGCCGTGGCCCTCGGCCAGCGCGCGGACCATGCTGAGGCCCAGTCCGAGCCCTCGGATACCCGCGGTCTCGGCGGCGTGCACTCGCACGTACTTGCCCCAGATCCGAGCCTGATCCTCGGACGGGATCCCCACACCCTCGTCCTCCACCCAGATCTCGAGCATGCCTGCTTCCTCGGCCGCCGACCCGCCGCCGATCCGCACCGCGCCGCCCCTCGGTGAGTACTTGACCGCATTGGACAGGAGGTTCTTCACGATCCGGTCCAGGGCGTCGCGGTCACCGCGCACGATCAGGGGCGTGTCAGGGGGGGTCCACTCGAACGTGTGCCGGCCGGGGACCGCGGCGAACAGCTCGACGTTGTCGGCCACGAGCGCGCCGAGATCGACCGTGTCGCGCCGGAGCACCTGGGGGCGACCAGCCTCGATGCGCGAGAGGTCGAGCAGCTCGCCCACGATGCGCCCAAGGCGTTGCGCCTCGCCGTGGATGTGACGGAGGAACCGCGCCGCCTGCTCCGGCGACGGCCGTCGCGACAGCAAGAGCTCGCTGAAGCCTTGGAGCGCGGTGAGCGGGGTCCGCAGCTCGTGCGACACGACCGACAGGAACTCGGACTTGGCGCGGTCCAGCTCGCGCAGGCTCGCGGTGGCTGCGGCCACCTTGTCCTCGAGCTCCCGGGCGAACCCTCGTTGCCTCAGGGCGAGGCGTGCGTTGTCGATGACCAGGGCCACGTGCATGGCCATCTCGGCGGCGGCAAGCCGGCGCGTCGGTCCGAGGTCACCCCTCCACTGGAGCGCGAGCGCCCCGATGGGCGCCACGGGCGAGCCCAGGGGCAGCACAAGGCCGGCGACCGGCGCCGGCTGCGGTGGACGCATCGCGAACCGGCCGTCCGAGCCGATGTCCCTGGTGACCACCGGGGCGCCTGTCCTGAGCGTCCACAGGGCGGCGGCGTGATCGTCGAGGCCCGTCCGACCCGGCGCCATGCCGACGGCGCGGCCGCCGTTGTCGCTCAGGACCACGCCCGCCGCGTCGGCACCGAGCGCGTCCCGGACCCGTTCGGCCATGTCGTCCAGGCGAAGGTCGGCGTCGCATTCGGACGCGCCGGACCGCTGAAGAGCGAGCAGCGCGGCCAGCCGTCCCGCACGCGCCCACGACTGATCACGCAGGCGCCCCACGACCCCGCCGACGACGAGCGGCGTGACAAGCGAGACGAGGCCGTCCACGGTCTCCCGGGTCAGTCCCTGGCTCTCGATGGCCGGGAACACCAGCGGCGCCTGGAGGAGCCCGGCCATGAGCCCGACGAGACACGCCTGCCGCGCCCCGGCGGTCAGCGCCGCCCAGAGGGTGGCCCCCGCGTAGAGGTGGCGGAGCACCGACGCTGGTCCCCCACCGTCCACGACGATGGCGAGCGTCACCGCTCCCACCAGCGCGAGACGCAGCGCTACCCCACGGACAGCACTCGGTAGGCGGCGAAGAACACGACGACGCGCCACATAGCCGGGCACGACGCTCCCCGTCCACGCCCGCAGCACTGCTCCAACGAGGCCGAGCAGGGTGAGGTAGAAGATGGCGCCCGCCCCGGCTTCCAGGGTGTGCGGCAGCGCCGGATCGAGCAGATAGCGGACGAGGCCGAGCACGGTGGAGACGGCCGCCGCCGGCCAGAGGCCCCAGTGCCGCCACCAGTGGGAGAAGAGCGCCCCGCGCAGCAACCACTCCGCGGTGAGCGCGTTGGCGCCCACGTCGTAGGCGAGCGCGGTCAGGTACACCGCGGGCCTGTCGAGGCGGATCGCGATAGCCGAACGTCATGGCGGCGGAGACCAGCAGGTGGCTTCCGAGAAAGCCGCCGGCCGCCAGCCCCAGGAGGAGGGCGGCGGGGCGCGGCACATCGAACGCGCCGACCCGCCGGAGCTCCGGATGCTGCCGGACGTGCCAGGCGAGCAGTGCGGGCGGCACGAGAAACGCGAGGCTACCCCACGGCCCGAGCCGCGCCACGCCGAAGGCGACGAGCTCGGCGAGGGCCATGCTCGCCGCCGGCGCGCGCCAGCCTGGGCGTCCCTCGAGGGCGATCAGGAACCCCATGGCGAGGAAGCCCCCGTGTACCGCCGCCCCTTGCAGGACCGGCACGACGAGGTCGAGCGGGCCGCCGGCGAGCGCGCGGCCCACCGCCGTCGCCAGGATGATGCCGGAGGCCAGCCAGAGCAGCCCGGGAACGACCGGGAAGCGCTTCCGGACGCGCTCGCTCTCAAACGGGACGCTCAGCAGATCCATGGCTCGCGAGGTCGATGAACAGCTCCGTGAGGAAGGGATCGAGCGTGCGTCCGCTCTCTCCGCGCAGCCGGGCGACCGTCTCGTCGTGCGAGAGCGCGGTGCGGTACGGCCGATCGGAGCGCAGGGCGTCGTACACGTCGGCCACCGCCACGATGCGCGCGCCGATGGGGATCGCGTCCCCGGCGAGGCCGTCGGGGTAGCCGCTGCCGTCCTGGCGCTCATGGTGGTGGCGCACCACGACGGCGCCCTCGCCGAAAAACTCGAGCGGGGCCAGGATGCGCGCGCCCGTGATGGGGTGCTGTCGCATGATCGACCACTCCGCCTCGGTGAGCGGGCCCGCCTTCTTCAGCACGACCTCGGGAACGCCGATCTTGCCGAGGTCGTGGAGCAGCCCGGCCTGGGCGATCGTGTCGGCCACCGCGTCCGGCAGCCCGGCCGCGCGCGCGAGCCGCCGCGCCCACAGCGCCACGCGTTCCGAGTGGCCGCGCGTGTAGTGGTCCCGCGCCTCGAGCGCATTGGCGAGCGCGAGCAGGCTGTGGAGGAACGTGTGCTCGAGCCGCCGGCACGTCTTCCGGAGATCGTCGGCGTACCTGAGCGTCTGTCGGTGCGCGGCCCGCAGCCGCCGGTTGGCGTCGGTCAGGTCGTGCTCGCGCGCCTCGGCGGCGGCGCAGAGGGTCTTCAGGTCGCGCGCGTAGGACAGGGCCTGCGACAGCGCTATGTCTCCGGCCATGAGGACACCCCCGGCAACAGCGTCCGCACAAGCGCGAAGAGCGCCAGCGGAGAGAAGGGTTTGGCCAGGTACTCGTCGGCGCCGGCGGCGAGGCCACGGGCTCGGTCGGTTTCCTGGTCCGCCGCGGTCAGCATGACGATGCGCGTACCGCTCAGCAGGGGGTCCCGGCGCACGCGCCGGCAGACCTCGAGCCCGCCGAGCCGCGGCATCTGGACGTCGAGCAGGATCAGCTCGGGTCGCTCGCGACGCGCGATCTCCAGCGCGGCGACGCCGTCGCCGGCTTCGAGCACGCGAAGGCTGTCGTCCTCGAGGGTGAAGCGGACCAGCTCCACGATGGGCGGCTCATCGTCGACCACGAGCACGGTGGGCATGGCCTCTCGCATAGCCAGGCCCGTGCCAGACATATCGCGCGTGAATTCAACCCATTACGGGGATGCTCCAGGGAGCGCTGCCCGGTGCGCCGGGCACCGGGACGGTCGTACTGCCCAGCGGCCAGGGCACCGGCGATCGGCGGTGCCGCGCGGGAACGTTGCGAGACGGAAGCGGGGATGCTGCCGAGGGAAGCCCGAGACGGACGGGGCTTCCCGGCCAGGGCAGAAACTAGTCGCTGTGGCCCGCGGTCTCGAGTCGAGCCATGGCGCGGGCCAGCGCGGCCACGGCGCGCGTGTAGTCGATGTCCTCGCCGTGGGCGGGGCTGCGCCCGGACAGGCGCTGCTCGGCCCGCCGTCGTGACTCCTCCGCGCGCGCCCGGTCGATCTCGGACGGGCGCGCCGCATGCTCGGCGAGAATGATGACGCGGTCGCCGCGGACCTCGGCGAACCCGCCGAGCACGGCCAAGTGGTGCTCCTCGCGCCCCTGCCGATAGGTCACCACGCCGCACCCCAGCGTGGCGAGCATGGGCGCGTGACCGGGCAGCACGCCGAAGTAGCCTTCCTCGCCGGGCGCCACGACCTCGTCCACCTCGGCGGAGACAAGCTGCCGGGTGGGCGTGGCGATCTCCAGGAGCACTAGGCGCTCCCCGCCATCTTGCGCGCCTTCTCCACCGCCTCCTCGATGCCGCCCACCATGTAGAAGGCCTGCTCGGGCAGCTCGTCGTGCTTGCCGTCCACGATCTCCTTGAAGCCGCGGATCGTGTCGGCGAGCTTCACATAGCGGCCCGGCTGCCCGGTGAACACCTCGGCCACGTTGAAGGGCTGCGAGAGGAAGCGCTGGAGCTTCCGGGCGCGCGCCACCGTGAGCTTGTCCTCGTCGGAGAGCTCCTCCATGCCGAGGATCGCGATGATGTCCTGGAGATCCTTGTAGCGCTGGAGCGTGGACTGCACGGCGCGCGCCGTCTGGTAGTGCTCCTGGCCCAGCACGAGGGGGTCGAGGATGCGGGAGGTCGACGCGAGCGGGTCCACGGCGGGGTAGATGCCCAGCTCGGTGAGCTGCCGCGAGAGCACGGTGGTGGCGTCCAGGTGCGCGAACGCGGTGGCCGGCGCGGGATCGGTGATGTCGTCGGCGGGCACGTAGATCGCCTGCACCGACGTGATCGAGCCCTTCTTGGTCGAGCAGATGCGCTCCTGGAGCGCGCCCATCTCGGTGCCCAGCGTGGGCTGGTAGCCGACGGCCGACGGCATGCGGCCGAGGAGCGCCGAGACCTCGGAGCCGGCCTGGGTGAACCGGAAGATGTTGTCGATGAAGAGGAGCACGTCCTGCCCCTCCTCGTCGCGGAAGTACTCGGCGGCGGTCACGCCGGTGAGACCCACGCGCAGGCGCGACCCGGGCGGCTCCGTCATCTGCCCGAAGATGAGCGCCGTCTTGTCGATGACGCCCGACTCCTTCATCTCGTGGTAGAGGTCGTTGCCCTCGCGGGTCCGCTCGCCCACGCCGGCGAACACCGAGATGCCGCCATGCTGCTTGGCGATGTTGTTGATGAGCTCCTGGATGAGCACGGTCTTGCCGACGCCGGCGCCTCCGAAGAGGCCGGTCTTGCCGCCGCGGGTGTACGGCTCGAGGAGGTCCACGACCTTGATGCCCGTCTCGAACATCTCGACCTTCGTGGACTGCTGATCGAAGGCCGGGGCGGGCCGATGGATCGGATACGTCTTGGTGTGCTTCATGGGCCCGCGCCTTGTCGACCGCCTCGCCGGTGATATTGATGATGCGGCCGAGGGTCTCCTTGCCGACGGGGATGGTGATCGGATCGCCGGTGTCCACCACCGGCATGCCGCGGCGGAGGCCGTCGGTGGCCGCCATCGCCACCGCGCGCACCTGGCTCTCGCCCAGGTGCTGGGCCACCTCCAGGACGAGCTTGGCCGAGTAGGCGAAGATGTCCGTGCTGCCCGCCCCCAGCACCTCGAGCGCGTTGTAGATGGGCGGGAGCTGGCCGGGCTCGAATTCCACGTCGACGACCGGCCCGATCACCTGGACGATCTTGCCCTGATTCATGGTCCGCTCCTGGTCTGTACCGCGTTGAGTTGCTTCGCGCGTCGGGTCTTGCTGTTCGAGCCGTCAGCGATCCTGCGCGTGGTTCGAGGCGTCGGATCACCAGCGGGGTGCGGGGGGGCGGTGGGGCGGCACCGGGGGTCCCGGGGCGCTTCCCCTCCGACCGGCGGCGTGACTGCGCGCGCCCGGATGGAGCCCAGCCGCAAACGGAAGCGCACGCGTGCGACGTCACCCCGGCACTCCCGGTGCCGCCCCGCCGCCTCTCGCCCTCACGCGCATGATCCGCTGGCCTCGAAAGGCGCGCTCACGCCTCGGTGGCCTGGCGCAGCGCCTCGGCGCCGCCGACGATGTCCAGGAGCTCCTTGGTGATCCGCTCCTGGCGCGCCTTGTTGTACTGGATCGTGAGCACGTCGATCATTTCCTTGGCGTTCGTGGTCGCCGACTCCATCGCCGTCATCCGCGCGCCGTGCTCGCCCGCCACCGACTCCATCAGCGCGCGGTACACCTGCGTGGTGACGTGGCGCGGGAGCAGCGAGGCCAGGATGGCCTCCGGGCTCGGCTCGTAGATGTAGTCGCCGGCCGGGGCGTCGGCGCCTCCCGCCGCGCCCTCCGGCTCGATCGGCAAGAGCCGCTCGCGCTTGGCGCGCTGGACCGCGACAGAGCGGAACTCGTTGTAGAGCAGGTGGACCTCGTCCACCTCGCCCTCGAGGTAGTCCTTCATCAGCCCCCCGGCCAGCTCCTGGGCGTGCGCGTACGCGAGCCGGTCGAAGATCCCGAGCATCTCGGACTTCACCGTCCACTGCCGGCGGCGGTAGAAGTCCCGCGCCTTCTTGCCGACCACCACCAGCGTCACGTCGGTGGGCCCGCTCTCACGCAGGAAGTGGAGCGAGGCGCGGAGGATGTTGGAGTTGAACGCGCCGCAGAGGCCCTTGTCGGCGGTCACGATCACCAGCCGCCGGCGTCCCGTGGTGCGGCGCGCGAGCAGCGGATGCGCGTCGTCCCCCGCCCGCGTGACCAGGCTCGACAGCAGCTCGGCCATCTTCTGCGCGTACGGCCGGGCCTCGGTGATGCGCTCCTGGGCGCGCCGGAGCTTGGCCGCGGCGACCAGCTTCATCGCGCGCGTGATCTTCTGGGTGGACTGGACGGAACGGATCCGCCGCCGGATGTCGCGGAGCGTCGCCATGGTCTCTGGTCTCTCGGGAGGCTCAGGCCGCCTTGATGCCCCGGGCCGCCATGAACTCCGCCTTCGTCTCGTCGAGGGCCTTGGCGAGGCGCGTCGCGCAGCTCGTCGGTCAGCTCCTTCTTGCTGGCGATGTCGGCGAGGACCTGGCCGTGCTTCCGCTCGAGGTACGGGTAGAGGAACTCCTCGAAGGGCCGCACCTGGTCGACGGGCACGTCGTCGAGCACGCCTTGCGTGCCCGCGAAGATGATCGCGATCTGCCGCTCGACGGCCAGCGGCGCGTACTGCCCCTGCTTGAGCAGCTCGACCATGCGCTGGCCGCGGGCGAGCTGGAGCTGGGTCGCGCGATCGAGGTCCGAGCCGAACTGGGCGAAGGCCGCGAGCTCGCGGTACTGGGCCAGGTCCAGGCGCAGCTTGCCCGCGATCTGCCGCATGGCGCGGATCTGGGCGGAGCCGCCCACCCGCGACACGGACAGCCCCACGTTGACGGCGGGCCGGATGCCGGAGAAGAACAGGTCCGACTCCAGGTAGATCTGGCCGTCGGTGATCGAGATCACGTTGGTCGGGATGTACGCGGCCACGTCGCCGAGCTGCGTCTCGATGATCGGCAGCGCGGTGAGCGAGCCGCCGCCGAGGTCGTCGTTGAGCTTGGCCGCGCGCTCGAGGAGCCGCGAGTGCAGGTAGAACACGTCGCCCGGATACGCCTCGCGCCCCGGCGGCCGGCGCAGCAGCAGCGAGAGCTGCCGGTAGGCGGTCGCGTGCTTGGACAGGTCGTCGTAGACGCAGAGGGCGTGGCGCTTGGAGTCGCGGAAGTACTCGGCCATCGCGCAGCCCGCGTAGGGGGCCAGGTACTGCAGCGGCGCCGACTCCGAGGCCGAGGCCACCACCACCGTGGTGTACGCCATCGCGCCGGTGTCCTCGAGCACCTTCACGACCTGGGCCACCGTGGACCGCTTCTGGCCGATGGCCACGTAGAAGCAGTACACGTCCTGGCCCTTCTGGTTGATGATCGTGTCGATGCCGATGGCCGTCTTGCCCGTGCCGCGGTCGCCGATGATCAGCTCGCGCTGGCCGCGCCCGATCGGGATCATGGCGTCGATGGCCTTGAGCCCGGTCTGCAGCGGCTCCTTGACCGATCGCCGGTCCACCACGCCGGGCGCGTAGCGCTCGATCGCGCGGAACTCCGTGGTGGCGATGGGGCCCTTGCCGTCCACCGGCAGCCCGAGCGCGTCGACGACCCGGCCCACCAGGGCCTCGCCCACCGGCACCTGGGCGATGCGCGTCGTGCGCGTGACCTGGTCGCCCTCCTTGATCTTCGTGTCGTCGCCCAGGAGCACCGCGCCCACGTTGTCGGCCTCCAGGTTGAGCACGAGCCCGAACACCGCCCCGGGGAACTCCAGGAGCTCGCCGGCCATCGCGTTCTCGAGGCCGTGGATGCGCGCGATGCCGTCGCCCACCTCGATGACGCGCCCGGCTTCCTTCAGGTCGATCTCGGCTTCGTAGCCCTGGAGCTGGCGCTTGATGATCTCGCTGATCTCTTCGGCCTTGATCATGGCTATCCCCTTGCCAGGCGCTCGTGCATGCGGCGGAGCTGCCCGTCGAGACTGCTGTCGAGAACGTAGCTGCCGACCCGGGCGACGAAGCCGCCGAGCAGCGAGCGATCCACGGTCTCCTCGAGCACCACCTGCTTGCCGAGGCTCTGCCCGAGCCGCGCGGCGAGCCGGCTCTTGTCGTCGTCGGTCATCGGGCGACGCGGTGCGCACCTCGGCGCGCACGCGGCCGAGGTTGTCGTCCACGAGCGCGTGGTACGCCGCCGCCATCTCGCGGCATGTGGTCCATGCGGCCGCGGGCGGCCACGAGGCTCACGAAGTCCTGGACCAGCTTGCCGAGGCCGGCGCGCTGCGCCACCTCGTGGGCCACCGCGCGCCGCTCCGCCGGCTTGATCCACGGCCGGAGCAGCACGTCCCGGAGCTCTCGCTGCGCGCCCATCACGTCCACGAACGCGTCGAGGTCACGCCCGACGGCCTCGACGCTGCCGCCCTCGCGCGCGACGGCGAAGAGCGCCTTGGCGTACCGCCTCGCGGTGGCCTCGCGGGACTTCATGGCCGATCAGTTCTTCCGCTCGAGGCTGGCGATGGCGTCCTGGACGATCTTCCGGTGGTCGGCGTCGTTCAGGCTCTTGCGGATGAGCTTCTCCGCCACGGCGATGGAGATGTCGGCCACTTCCTGGCGGAGCTCCTGGCGGGCGCGACGGAGGTCCTGCGCCATCTCCGCCCGCGCGCTCTCGACCAGCCGGCCCGCCTCCGCGCGCGCGCCCTCCACGAGCCGGCGCTGCTCCTCGGCGGCCTCGGCGAGCGCGGTGGCGCGGATGGCCTGCGCCTCGGCGTGGGCGGCCTGGATCTTCGCGGCGTGCTCCTCGCGCTGCCGCTGCGCCTCGGCGCGCGCGGCCTGCGCTTCCTCGAGCGACTTCTTGATCGCGGCCGAGCGCTCCTCCATCTTCGCGACGAACGGCTTGTAGAGGAGCTTCCAGAGGATCAGCAGCAGGAGGAGGAAGTTGATCGCCTGGACGATGAGCGACTTGTCCAGGTTGACGAGGCCTCCCCCGTCGCCTCCGGAGGCGACGGCGCCGCCGGGCCAGAGAAGCGACAGGGTCAGCACGACAAGGATCAGGCGGAAACCGGTCCCCAGGGCACGTCGCATCGTGAGCACTCCGGCAGAAAGACGTTGTGAAATTAGGGACAAACGCTAAACAGGTAGCACGCGCGGCGGAGAACTGTCAAGCCCCACTCGGAGCGGCTCGGAGCCGTGTCGCGCCCCACTCGGAGCGTCTCCGCGCTCGATGATGCCGCCGCCCACGACCATGTCTCCCTGGTAGAACACCACCGACTGCCCGGGCGTGACCGCGCGCTGGGGCGTGTCGAAGCGCGCGGCGACGCGCCGGCCGCCGTGGGCATCGCCGGCGATCTCGCGGATCGTGGCCGCCGCGGGCGCGTGGCTGTGACGGATCTTCGCGTTCACGGCGAGCGCCCTCTCGACCGCGTCCACGGCGATGAGGTTGACCTGGCCCGCGATCAGCTCGTCCACCTCCAGCTCCTCGGCGGGGCCCACGACGACGGCGTTCCGCGCCGGATCGAGCGCGGTGACGTAGAGCGGGCGCGCGCCGGACAGGCCGAGGCCGCGGCGCTGCCCCACCGTGTAGCTCGCGAGGCCGCGATGCTCGCCGAGGCGGACGCCGCGGCCGTCCACGATGGGCCCCGGCCGGAACGCCTCGGGTACCCGTCGCTGGAGGAACCCACGGTAGTCGTCGTCGGGGATGAAGCAGATCTCCTGGCTGTCGGGCTTGTCCGCGGTCACCAGCCCCAGCCGGCGGGCGTGCTCCCTGACCGTGTCCTTCGTGAGGTCGCCGACGGGGAACCGCGCGGCGGCGAGCTGGGCCTGCGTGAGCGGCCAGAGGAAGTCGGACTGGTCCTTCCGCGGATCGCGCCCGCGCCAGAGCAGGCGCCGGCCCGTCCGCTCGTCCGTGGTGACCCGCGCGTAGTGGCCGGTGGCCACGGCGGCCGCGTCCCAGGCCAGCGCCCGGTCCAGCAGCGTGCCGAACTTGATCTCGCGGTTGCACACGACGCAGGGCGAGGGCGTGCGGCCGGCTGCGTACTCGCGGGCGAAGTCGTCGATCACGGCACGGTCGAACTCGCGCTCCGTGTTCAGGAGGTAGTACGGGATCCCGAGTCGGCGGGCCACCTGGCGCGCATCGTCGACGGTCTCGGGCGAGCAGCAGCTCCCGAAGCGGCGGGTCGCGTCGTCGGGCTCGCGCCACGGCCAGACCCTGAGCGTGACGCCCACCACGTCGAGCCCCTGCCCCACGAGCAGCGCGGCGGCGACGGACGAATCCACGCCTCCGCTCATGCCGACGACGATCCGCTCGACCATGCCGTGTCCTACCCGCGGCGCCCCGCGATGAGGTCGGTCAACCGGTCCAGGTCCTCGCGCGACGTGTACGTGATCTCGATGCGTCCGTGGCGCTCGTTGCCGACGAGGCGCACGCGCGTGGCCAGCGTACCGCGAAGCGCGTCCTCGAGCGCGCCGAGCTCCGCGCTGCGCCGGGGCTGGCGCCGCGGCAAATGGCTCCGCTTGCTCTTCACGCCCTCCTCGGTGGCCCGCACCGACCAGGAATGCGCCAGGATCTCCTCTCGCAGCTTGAGCTGCTCGGCCGCGCCGTCGAGCGCGAGCAAGGCGCGCGCGTGTCCCATCGTGAGACGGTTCGCCCGGAGGTCGGCCTGGATGAGCTCGGGAAGCCGGAGCAGCCGAAGGCAGTTCGCGATGCTGCTCCGATCCTTGCCTACGCGCTCCGCCAGCTCCTCCTGGGTCCAGCTGAACTCGGCGAGGAGCCGCTGATAGGCCTCCGCCTCTTCCATGGGGTTCAGGTCCTCGCGGAGGAGGTTCTCGACGAGGGCGAGCTCCAGGCTCTCCGCGTCGCTCACTTCCCTCACCACGGCCGGAATGCGCTCGATGCCGGCGAGCTTGGCCGCTCGCCACCGGCGCTCGCCGACGATGAGCTGATAGCCCTGCGCCGTCCTCCTCACCACCACCGGCTGGAGGACTCCCGACTGTCTCAGCGATGCGGATAGCTCCTGCAACGCATTGACTTCAAAGTCTTTTCTTGGCTGGTTGGGATTGGGGCTGATCGAATCCACCGCCAGCTCGTGGAGCTGCCCGGAATCGACCGGACCCACCGGCGACTGGGGCACCGGAGGAAGCAGCGCGCCGAGCCCCCTACCAAGTCCATGGCGACTAACCATGCGAGATGACCTCCCTTGTAAGCTCCAGATAGGCGATGGCGCCGGACGACTTGAGGTCGTAGAGGAACACGGGGCGCCCATGGCTGGGCGCCTCCGTGAGCCTGACGTTTCGCGGGATCACCGTCGACATGGCCTGCTCGCCGAGGTGCTGCTGGACCTCGGCCCGGACCTGGGCCGCCAGACTCAGGCGCCCGTCGAACATCGTGAACACGATGCCCTCGATCTTGAGGCCGGGATTCAGCCGCTCGCGGACCAGGTTGATGGTCCGGAGCAGATGCGCCAGCCCTTCCATGGCGTAGTACTCGCACTGCAGTGGAATCAGTACGGAGTCGGCAGCCGTCAGCGCGTTGATCGTCAAGAGCCCGAGCGAAGGCGGGCAATCGAGAATCACGTAGTCGTACCGGTCCCTGACGTCGTTGAGAGATGCCGCCAGCCGCCTCTCCCGGTCCTGGGTCGTGACCAGCTCGATCTCCGCGCCGACCAGGTCCATCTCCGACGGTAGGACCCACAGCATCGAGATCTCGGTGGGCCTGATCGCGTCCCCGACCGGCCGGCCTTCCATCAGCACCTGGTAGATCGTGCAGTCCAGCTCGGAGCGGTTGATCCCGAGCCCGCTGCTCGCATTTCCCTGGGGATCGAGGTCCACGAGAAGCGTCCGCTTCTCTGCCAGGCCGAGGCCGGCGGCCAGGCTGATGGCGGTCGTTGTCTTGCCGACTCCACCCTTCTGGTTGACTACCGCGATGACCCTACCCAGCCCGGCCCTCCCATGGTGTTCCACGTGGAACATCCACTGGCTTCGACAATCCACGGCGACTGCGCCTTCGAATCCCGGAGCGCGTGTATCAAGATGTTCCACGTGGAACATCCACCGATTATCTTCTTCGGGTGTTCCACGTGGAACACTACAGACCAATGCCCTTACCCGTCAACTTCTACGTGCCGATCTTGAGGGGGCCCGTTGGGGCTCCGGGCGCCGCGGGCGTCCGTGCTCGCCCCCGCGGTCTCCATGAGCTGGGCCGAGATGCTGCCGTAGGTGCAGGGCGCGGATCTCGAGCCTGCGTAGTCGAAAGATGGGGTCGGTCGGGCGTAACTCAGTAGATCCGGAAGTTGCGCTTCAGCCCGGTTGTCGGAAGGGGACCTCGACAACCCTGCCGCCCTTGGCCATCCCACGCTCATCCTGCCCACCAGGCGGCCCCGACGCGATGATCAGGCCGCCCGCGGATAGATACTCGCGGAGCGAGGCCACTCGCGATTCATCGAGCGCCACTGCCCGGGTGACGAGGGCCCCGTATGCTCCCTTCTCCTCGGGTCGTTCCGCCAGGTACGTCTCGGCCCGCGCCTGATGCACGTTGACATCCTCGAGACGGAGCGAGCGCTTGAGCGCCGACAGGAACGAGACCGCCTTCCGCCTGGAATCGAGGAGCGTGAGCGAGATTCCGGGGTCGACGATACGCAGCGGCACCCCCGGGATCCCAGCGCCCGAGCCGATGTCGGCCACGCGGAGGGGCCGCGCCGCCGGGAGCAGGGGCAGGTACAGCAGCGAGTCGATGAAGAGCTTTCGGACGATGTCAGCGGGGCCGTGGAGCCCGGTGAGGCGATGCGTGCGGTTCCACAGGAGCAACTGCTCCAGGTAAGCGTCGAACCGCTCCCGCTCATCCGGCCGGGCGGGGCGCCCGGTGATCTGGCGGATCGCGGTGTCGAGGTCCCGGCCGGCGGCGCGACGCCCGCGATCCACGGGGCCTGCCTAGCGTCTTTGGCTCACGCCTTCTTGGCGGCGCGAGCCGGGGCCTTCGCAGTCTTGCCCACCTGGTTCATGTAGTACTGCTGAGCGATCTGGAGGACGTTCGAGAGGGTCCAGTAGAGGACGAGCCCCGAGGGAAGGTTCAGGAACATGAACGTGAACACCACCGGCATGAACAGCATCATCTTCGCCTGGCGCGGATCCCCGGTGATGGGCGTCATCTTCTGCTGGATGAACATCGAGACGCCCATCAGGATGGGCAGGATGTACGTCGGATCCTGAGCGGCGAGGTCGCAGATCCACAGATCCATGCCGAAGAGCCGCCCGAAGCAGAGGAATGGAGCGTTCTGCAGCTCGACCGAGACGGCGAGCGCCACGTAGAGAGCGTAGAAGATCGGGACCTGTACGACCATCGGCAAGCAGCCCCCGAGGGGATTCACCCCTTGGGCGCGGTACAGCTCCATCGTCTCCTGCTGGAGCTTCTGCGGCTCGTTCTTGTGCTTCGCCCGCAGCGCGTTGACCTGGGGCTGGAGCGCCTGCATCGCCTTCATGGACTTCATGCTCTTCACCGAGAGCGGGAAGAACAGAACCTTGGCGATCACCGTGAGCAGGATGATCGCGATCCCATAGTTGCCGGTGAACGAGTAGAACCAGTGCATCAGCCACAGCACCGGCACGACGACCCATTCCATCGGGAGCCCGCCGTACGACTCCGGCAAGGGGAATCCGCCGAAGTAGATCGACTTCTCCAGCGAGACGCCCAGGGCCTTGAGCTGGTCGTACTCCTTCGGGCCGGCGTAGAGTTGCACCGCCCCTTGCCACGAGTTCCCCGGCTGCAGGACGGGCAGGGAAACGCGTAGCCCGGCCCGCACGGACGTGGCTTTGGACTGGCCCCCGGGAGCGGGCGCAGCGGGCTTCTCCTCCATCAGCTTCATGCCGGGCGTCCGCGGAATCAGCGCCGCCAGATACCATTCGCTCTCGAGACCGACCCACTTGCCGTCTCCGACCTGCGTCGCCGCGCTCGCCAGATCCTGGCGACGCACGTGCCCATTCCAATGTCCGACGACCCTGAGCAGGTGCTGTCCCTGGAACTTCTCCGGCTGGTCCTTCGTCCACTCGACGGGCGCGGTCCAGGCGAGGACGACCTCGCCCCCCTGGGGCACGGTGTGGCGGTTCTCCACGACGATCGCGTCGTCGACCAGGTAGCTGTTCGAGCGGAAGCGGAGCTTCCGGGTCACCCGGAGACCGAATCCGTCCTCGCCCGTCATCGACAGCTCACCCTCGTGGTTGCCCGCGCCCAGGATCACGCGGTCCGTGGACAGCGCAAACTCGATCGGCCGGGCGGGCGTCCCCGGCCGTTCGATGAACACGCCGGCTGGGCCCTGGAGGTCCGGCACGACCATGGGCTTCGAGCCGCGGTATCGGAGCTCCCACTCGCGGAGCTGTCCGCCCTGGCTGCTGATGGCCGCCCGGTACAGGGGCGTCTCGATGATGGCGACCTGCTGCGAAACCATCGGACTCGCAGCGGGAACCGGAGCTACCGGTCCCGGTGCGGGTGCGCTGGGCGGAGCCTGGGTAGCCGGCGGCGGAGCAGGGGCCTCGGTCTTCGCCGGCGCCGGAGCGTCCGGCGCCGGCGAGGGGATGAACAGCGCCTGGTAGATGATGACCAGCCCGGCCATGAGCACGGCCGCAAGAACCGCTCGCTTCTCCATCAGAACCTACGCTCCTCGAGGCTCGGCGCCGGCGGTGGCGGATCGTAGCCTCCGGGATTCCAGGGGTGACACCGGCCGATCCGCCTCGCGGCAAGCCAGCCCCCTCTCAGGAACCCGTGAGAGGCGAGAGCCATGCGGGCGTACTCGGAGCAGCTCGGCGCGAATCGACACACGGGAGGGATCAACGGCCTGAGGCAGATCTGATATCCACGAACGATCCAGTCGGCGACGCGGGCCGGGGCCGTCATCCGCCCGCCTGGCTGTCGCCCGCCGCTCCAGCGCGCCGCGTCAGAAACCGGCTTGCGGCGGCCATGTCTCCGTCGATTTCAGCGAACGGGCTCGTCAGGGCCTGAGGGCGACCGATGAAGACCAGGGATAGGTCACTGGGGAAGTCGACCTTCCGCTGGCGATACGCCTCGCGGAGTCGACGCCTGACGCGATTGCGGTCGACAGCGCGCCGGACCTGGCGGCTGACCGCGAAGCCTGCTCGGCGCCGGGCCTGGCCGGATCGCCAGAGGGCCACGAACGTCCGCCGCTCCATCCGGCTCGCGTTCTCGAAGACGGACTGGATCTCGCCAGCGTGCCGCAGACGCTCACCGGCGGGTAGCGCCCCGGCCCTTCTCGCCATCTTCCTAGACCGTGAGCCGCTTGCGCCCCTTGGCGCGCCGGCGCTTCAGCACCTTCCGGCCGCCACTGGTCTTCATGCGCTCCCGGAAGCCATGCGTCTTCTTCCGGCGCCTGCGATTCGGCTGGTATGTCCTCTTCATCGGTGTTCGTCCTTTCGACCGTCGAGCCTGCGTAGTCTACAGATGGGGTCGGATCGCGTCAAGGCTCCTGACCCTCTTGCGACGCGATTTACGCCTGTGCTACGGTCGCACCCTCATTGGAACCGCGGCGTGCGCCAAGTCCCTCCTCGCGCGCGCTGCCGGGGCAGAGCAGAGTTGTCGTCCGTCGAAGGACAGGAACTGATGAAGCCGCGTGCCGTAGATGCTGTCACGACCTACCCCCAACTAGCCGACAAACAAGCCGATCCGAGTTATCCACATCCGTGGATAACTCTGTGTGTAACTCGGCGGGAATGGTGGTGCCATGCTTGATTCCCTCTGGAAGAAGCTCCTGCATGCCCTCGAGCGACGCGTGCCGGCCCCGGCCATCGAGCTCTGGTTTCAGCCCTGCCGTCTCGTCGCCCTCGACGGCGACCACCTCCGCGTGGCCACGCCGAGCGCGTTCGCGAGGGACCGTCTCCTCCACGAGCACCTCTCCGCGCTGGAGGCGGCCGCGCGCGACGTCCTCGGCGGGCACCCGCGCGTCTCGCTCGAGGTCGACGACTCGAAGCCGCTGGCCGCCGTGCCTGCCGCCGCCGGCGCGTGCGACGCTCCCGGCACAGGCACCCGGGCTCTCCGCCCGCTACACCTTCGACTCGTTCGTCGTCGGCAACTCCAACCAGTTCGCGCAGGCCGCCTGCCAGGCCGTGGCGGACCTGCCCTCGAAGGCCTACAACCCACTCTTCATCTACGGTGGGGTCGGACTCGGCAAGACGCACCTGCTCCACGCGGTGGGTCAGCGCGTCTCGCGCGCCTTCCCGCACATGAACATCCTCTACCTCTCGTCCGAACGGTTCACCAACGAGCTCATCAACGCGATCCGCTACGACCGCACCGTGGAGTTCCGCGCCAAGTACCGGAACATCGACCTGCTCCTGATCGACGACATCCAGTTCATCTCCGGCAAGGAGCGGACGCAGGAGGAGTTCTTCCACACCTTCAACGACCTCTACGAGGCGCGCAAGCAGATGGTGCTCTCGTCCGACGCCGCCCCGAAGGAGATCCCGGACCTGGAGGAGCGCCTCCGCTCCCGCTTCGAGTGGGGCCTGATCGCCGACATCCAGCCGCCGGACTTCGAGACCCGCGTGGCCATCCTGAAGAAGAAGGCGGAGGTCGAGCGGGTCGCGCTGCCCGACGACGTGGCGTACCTGATCGCGAGCCGCATCAAGGCCAACATCCGGGAGATCGAGGGCTCGCTCACCCGCATGCTCGCCTTCTGCGCGCTCTCCGGCCGCGAGATGAGCGTGGACCTGGCTCACGAGGTCCTCGGCGAATTGTGGACCGAGGACGAGAAGGTCATCACGATCGACCTCATCCAGCGGAAGGTGACCGAGTCCTTCGGCATCAAGATGTCCGACCTGCGAGCCAAGAACCGCACCAAGACCATCGCCTTCCCCCGACAGATCGCGATGTACCTCGCGCGCCAGCTCACCCACGCCTCCCTCGCGGAGATCGGCCGTGCCTTCGGCGGCAAGGACCACACGACCGTTCTCCACGCGGTGGAAAAGGTCCAGGCGCTCGTGCAAGAAGACCCCAAGCTGAAGCGCACCATCGACACGATCACCCAGGGTCTCACCCTGTGATCACACCCGTCCCCCGCGCCGTCCACCGACTCATCCACGATCCCGACGGCGAGCGAATCCTGTCCCCACGGCCGCTTCCACGTCATCCCCGGCATCCACACCCCCTACGTCTCCTACGACGACGATCTTTTCTATCCTCCTTCTCAAAACCCTAGGGAGACTTAGATGGAAGTCCACGTTGACCGAGACGCCTTCTTCCGTGGCCTCCAGCTCGTCCACAACATCGTCGAGCCCCGGCAGACGCTTCCCATCCTCGCGAACGTCCTCGTGGAGGCGTCCGGTGAGACGGTCCGGGTGACGGCGACGGACCTTGAGGTCGGGGCCCGCGTCACCGTGCCGGCCAAGGTCGCCCAGGCGGGCACGATCACGCTTCCCGCGCGAAAGCTGCTGGAAATCGTCAAGGAGCTCCCCGACGCTCCCCTGTCCCTTCGCATCCAGGAGAACGCCTGGGCCGCGCTCAAGTGCGGTGGCGCCTCGTACAAGCTGGTGGGCCTCACGCCCGAGGACTTTCCCGCCGTCAACCCGGCTGAGGCGAGCCGGTGGCTGACCGTGGACGGCAAGATGCTCCGGGACATGCTCGGCCAGACGAGCTTTGCCATGTCCCACGACGAGAGCCGCTATGCCCTGAACGGGCTGCTCCTGGTCCTTCTGGAGAAGGAGGTCCGCCTGGTCGCTACCGATGGCCATCGCCTGGCCTGGGCGTCCCGACCTCTTTCCGCCGGAGCTGCGCCGGCGACGGGCATCGTGCCCAGGAAGGCCGTGCACGAGATTGCCCGGATCCTGAGCGCAGGGGAGGACGTGGAGCTGGCCATCAGCGAGAACCAGTTCATGCTGCGGATGCCCAACGTGCTGCTGATGGCTCGGCTGATCGAGGGGAACTTCCCGAACTACGAGCAGGTGGTGCCGAAGGCCCATCCCCACCGCATCACGCTGTCCCGGGCCATGGTCTCCGCGGCCCTGCGCCGGGTGTCGGTCCTGTCGGAGGAGCGGACACGGCCGGTGAAGTTCACTCTGAGCCCCGGGGCGCTCAAGCTGAGCGCTTACCATCCTGACTTCGGGGAGGCCGAGGAAGCCATGGACGTGGAGTACGCCGGGGAAGAGATCTCGATCGGGTTCAACTCGCGATACGTGCTGGACGCGCTCGGAGCGCAATCGGCGGAGCAGGTCGTGCTCGAGCTGAAGGATGCGCTGAGCCCCGGAGTGGTCCGGAGCCTCGAGGAAGAGGGATCTCTCTGTGTTATAATGCCGATGCGAATCTGACCTCGTAGGAGGCGCGGTGACCGGGTGCAGATCGAATGGATACAGCTCATCGATCATCGTAGTTACCGCGCTCTCTCGTACTCACCGGTCAAGCACCTCAACGTCCTCACCGGCGCTAACGGGCAGGGGAAGACGAACGTCCTCGAGGCGCTCGGTCTGTTGCTCGTCGGACGGTCGTTTCGAGGCGTGAAGGCCGCGGACATGGTCCGCTGGGGCGCGGATGGCGCGCTCGTCACGGGCAGTGTCCGCCGCGAGGGCTCCGCGCGCGTCTTGCGACGGGAGATCCGTCGCCGCGAGGACGGAGGCTGGATCGTCACTGGAGAAGGCTGCGAGTGGGCCCGAGTCGTGCCGTTCTCGTGGCTCGATCTCGCCATCGTCAACGGCAGTCCTCAAGCTCGGCGCAACTTCGTCGATGGTTTCGCCGGCAAGATCCAGCCGGCGCACCTCAGTACGCTGGTGCGGTACCGCCAGGTCCTGAGCCGGAGAAATTCGCTGCTCCAGGTGGGCCTGTCCCGAGGTGATCTGGACGATCGCCTGGGACCATGGGATGAGCAGATCGCGCGGCTTGGTATCGAGATGATCGCGCGGCGACGGGCTGCCGTGGTCACGCTCGGCGAGGAAATCGAGCGTTTGTGGACCGACCTGAGCGCGGGCATCGTTCGGCTCGAGTACCGATCGTCGCTGGGACCCGAGCCGAGCGTGGCGACCGTGCTGGAGCAGCTGTCGCGGCGCCGCGGCGAGGAGATCCGGCGGGGACAGACGCTGGTGGGACCACACAGGGACGACCTCTCGATCGAGATGGACGGGTGTGACATGCGGCAGTACGGCTCGCGCGGGCAGCAACGGCTGCTCGCGCTCGCGCTCCGCCTGGCCGAGGTGTCCCCGGTGAGCCGCGCCGTGGGGTCGCCGCCCGTGCTCGTCCTGGACGACGCCATGTCCGAGCTCGATCCCCAGGCGCAGCGGGCCGTGTTCGAGATGATCGCCGGTCACGGTCAGGTGTTCCTGACCACCGCCGACGCCGCGCTCGCCGCGCCGGCGGCCGCGTGGTGGATGGTGCAGGATGGCGTGATCGAGCCGCACGTGGCCGGAGCCGAGGCGGTCCTGGCATGACCGCCGAGACGTACACCGCCAGCGACATCAAGGTCCTCGAGGGCCTCGAGGCCGTCCGCAAGCGCCCCGCCATGTACATCGGCGACACGAGCGCCTACGGCCTGCACCACCTCGTGTACGAGGTGGTGGACAACTCCGTCGACGAGGCGCTGGCCGGTCACTGCGACAGCATCAAGGTGATCCTGCACTCCGACGGATCCTGCTCGGTGGGCGACAACGGCCGCGGCATTCCCGTGGACACCCACAAGGAAACGGGCAAGTCGGCGGCGGAGGTCGTGCTGACCACGCTGCACGCCGGCGGCAAGTTCGAGCACTCCGCCTACAAGGTCTCGGGCGGGCTCCACGGCGTGGGGATTTCCGTCGTCAACGCGCTCGCCGAGTGGCTCGATCTCGAGATCCGCCGCGATGGCCGCGTGTGGACGCAGCGCTACCAAGGCGGGGCGCCGCAGGGCGAGCTCACCGCGGCGGAGAAGACGACCAAGCACGGCACGATCATCAAATTCAAGCCCGACGCGAAGATCTTCGAGGAGACGGCGTTCTCGTTCGACACGCTCTCGAACCGGCTCCGCGAGCTGGCCTTCCTCAACAAGGGCCTGAAGATCGTCATCGAGGACGAGCGCGACGAGCGCAGCCACACCTTCCTCTACAAGGGCGGCATCATCGAGTTCATCAAGCACCTGAACCAGAACAAGACGACCGTGCACCCGAAGGTGCTCTTCTTCGAGGGCAAGAAGGACGGCATCGAGGTGGAGGTGGCGATCCAGTACAACGACGGCTACCAGGAGAGCATCTTCTCCTTCGCCAACAACATCAACACGCGCGAGGGCGGCACGCACCTCACCGGGTTCCGCGCCGCCGTCACCAGCACCATCGCGAACTACGCCAAGGCGAACGGCTTCCTCAAGAGCTTCAAGGGCGACGTGTCGGGCGACGACGTGCGCGAGGGGCTTACCGCGGTCGTGTCGGTTCGCATCCCCGACCCGCAGTTCGAGGGCCAGACCAAGGCCAAGCTCGGCAACTCCGAGGTGAAGGGCCTCGTCCAGCAGATCGTCAACGACCGCCTCGCCGAGGCGTTCGAGGAGGACCCCACCACCGCGCGCAAGATCGCCGACAAGTCGGTGCGCGCGGCGCAGGCGCGCGAGGCGGCGCGCAAGGCCCGCGAGCTCACCCGCAAGGGCGGCCGCGACGATGAGGGCCTGGCCGCGAAGCTCGCCGACTGCTCCGAGCGCGAGCCGCAGTTCCGCGAGCTGTTCCTCGTCGAGGGCGACTCCGCCGGCGGCTCGGCCAAGCAGGGCCGCGACCGGAAGACGCAGGCCGTGCTGCCGCTGCGCGGCAAGATCATCAACTCGGAGAAGGCGCGCTACGACAAGGTTCTGGGCCACAACGAAATTCGGCTGCTCATCTCCGCTCTCGGCACCGGCATCGGGAGCGAGGAGTTCGCCGTCGCGAAGCTCCGTTACCACAAGGTCATCCTCATGACGGATGCCGACGTGGACGGCGCGCACATCCGCACGCTGCTCCTGACCTTCTTCTTCCGCCACATGGTGCAGGTGATCGAGGCCGGGCACCTGTTCATCGCGCAGCCCCCGCTCTTCAAGGTGAAGAAGGGCCGGGCCGAGCGCTATCTCATGTCCGAGCGCGAGATGGAGGAGTTCCTGCTCGCGAACTGGGTGGAGAAGGCGAGCATCAAGGTGCCGGGCAAGGCGGCGCCGCTGCGCGAGGACACGCTGCTCGAGACGCTCAAGCTCATCCTCGAGTTCCGGACGCTCTTCGGGAAGTTCGCGCGCCGGGGCATCCCCGCGGCCATCCTCGACGGCCTCCTCCGGCGAAAGTTCAAGGCGACCAAGCGCGGCGTGACCGATGCGGACATCATCGCCGAGGTGAAGACGGTGGTCGAGGAGACCCCGGGCTGGACGATGCCGGAGGTGCCGTTGGACAACGGCGATGCGGGGCGGATTCCGCCTCGTGGGGCCGGCCGGCGCGGCGAGCTTCAGCCTCGACCAGCTGAAGTCGCCGGACTATACGCAGCTCTTCGAGGGCTTCGAGAAGATCGCCCCGCTCCACAAGGGGCCGTGCACCGTGGTCGACGGGGGCGGCAAGGAGGTCGTGGCCAAGACCATCGACGGGCTCGTGCGCGCGGTCATGGACTTCGCGAAGGAAGGCGCGACCCTCCAGCGCTACAAGGGGCTGGGCGAGATGAACCCCGAGCAGCTCTGGGAGACGACCATGGACCCCGAGCGGCGCACGCTCTTGCGGGTGACCATGGAAGACGCCGTCGGCGCCGACGAGATGTTCACGGTGCTGATGGGCGACGCCGTCGAGCCCCGGCGCGACTTCATCGAGAAGAACGCGCTCGACGTGGTCAACCTCGACATCTAGGAGCCCGCGAGCCCGGCCCATGTCCCCCGAGCGGCAGACGCCCGTCCCCATCGAAGAGGAGATGAAGAAGTCGTACCTCGACTACGCGATGTCCGTCATCGTGGGTCGGGCGCTTCCGGACGTGCGGGACGGCCTCAAGCCCGTCCATCGCCGCGTGCTCTTCGCGATGTCCGAGCTGGGGCTGGTGTTCAACCGGCCCTACAAGAAGTCGGCGCGCGTGGTCGGCGAGGTCCTCGGCAAGTACCATCCCCACGGCGACTCGCCGGTGTACGAGGCGCTCGTCCGCATGGTGCAGGAGTTCTCCCTGCGCTACCCGCTCGTGGACGGGCAGGGAAACTTCGGGTCGATCGACGGCGATCCGCCGGCGGCGATGCGCTACACCGAGACGCGCCTCGCGCGCATCGCCCACGAGCTGCTCGCCGACATCGACAAGGAGACCGTCGACTTCGTCGCGAACTTCGACGAGTCGCTGCAGGAGCCGGTCGTCCTGCCCACCAAGGTGCCGAACCTCCTCGTCAACGGCTCCTCGGGCATCGCCGTCGGCATGGCCACGAACATCCCGCCCCACAACCTCTCCGAGGTCGTGGACGCCCTCGTGACGCTGGTCGACCGGCCCGACGCCAGCATCGAGGACCTGATGCGCGTGGTGCCCGGCCCCGACTTCCCCACGCGCGGGTACATCTACGGCCGGGCCGGCATCCTCGAGGCCTACACGACGGGCCGCGGCATCATCACGCTCCGGGCGAAAGCCCACGTGGAGAAGATGCGCGGCGGCCGCGAGGCCATCATCGTCACCGAGCTGCCGTACCAGGTGAACAAGGCCTCGCTCATCGAGAAGATCGGCGAGCTCATCCGTGACCGCAAGATCGAGGGCATCTCCGAGCGGCGGGACGAGTCGAGCCGCGAGGGCATCCGCATCGTGCTCGAGCTCGGGCGGGGCGAGCTCCCGCAGATCATCATCAACCAGCTCTACAAGCACACGCAGATGCAGACGACGTTCGGCGTGATCATGCTCGCCCTCGTGGGGCGGCGCCCGCAGGTCGTGAACCTCAAGCAGATGCTCGCGGAGTTCATTTCCTTCCGCCGCGAGGTCGTGACGCGACGCACGCAGTTACGACCTCGCGCGGGCCGAGGAGCGCGCGCACATCCTCGCCGGCCTCCGGAAGGCCGTCGACGCCCTCGACCTCGTCATCGCGATCATCCGCGCCGCCGAGAGCCCCGAGGCCGCGCGGGAGACCCTGATGCGCCGCCTCGAGCTGTCGGAGATCCAGGCGCGCGCCATCCTGGACATGCGGCTGCAGCGGCTGACCCAGCTCGAGCGGCACAAGATCGTCGAGGAGCACGAGCAGACGCTCGCCCTCATCGCCGACCTCCAGGGCATCCTCGCCTCCGACGCGCGCCTCATGGGGATCATCCGCGAGGAGCTGCTGAAGCTGAAGGAGGACTTCGGCGACGAGCGCCGCACCGAGATCCTCGCCGAGACGGCCGACCTGACCATCGAGGACCTCCTCGCCGACGAGGACATGGTGATCACGATCACGCGCTCCGGGTACATCAAGCGCACGCACATGGAGGCGTACCGGAGCCAGCGGCGTGGCGGCAAGGGCGTCACCGGCATGGAGACCAAGGAAGAGGACGTGGTCGAGGACCTGTTCGTCGCCTCCACCCACGCCTTCCTGCTCTTCTTCACGAACAAGGGCAAGGTGCACCGCCTCAAGGTCCACGAGATCCCCGAGGGCGGCCGGCTCGCCAAGGGCAAGGCCATGGTCAACGTGCTCTCGCTCGCCGAGGGCGAGCGCGTGGCCACGTGCGTGCCCGTGCGGGACTTCGAGGCGGGCGGCTTCATCCTGCTCGCGACCAAGCTCGGGCGGGTCAAGAAGACCGAGATCCCCGCCTTCGCGCACATCAAGTCGGGCGGGATCATCGCGATCAACCTCGATGACGGCGACGAGGTCATGGCGGTGCGGCGCACCGACGGCCAGCGCGAGGTGCTGCTGGCGACGAAGGCCGGCATGATCATCCGCTTCGCCGAGGAGGAGGTCCGGCCCGTGGGCCGGGGCGCCGCGGGCGTGCGCGGCATCGACGTGGAGGCCGGCGACCAGGTCATCGCCGCCGACGTCGTGCAGGAAGGCATGAGCGTCCTCACCGTCACCGAGCGCGGCTATGGCAAGCGCACCCCGATCGACGAGTACCGGCTCCAGGGCCGGGCGGGGAAGGGGATCATCGACATCAAGACGGCGGGACGCAACGGCAGCGTGGTCGGGATGCTCCAGGTGAAGGAGGGCGACGACCTGCTCCTGGTCACCACCAAGGGCCGGATGATCCGGCTCCACGCCAACGAGGTGACCTCGCAGGGGCGCAACACGATGGGCGTGCGCATCATCGATCTCGATGCGGACGATCAGGTGGGCAGCATGGCGCGGGTGGAGGCGGAGCAGGCGGCGGCGCCGGCGTCGTGAGCGCCCTCGCCGGCTGACCGGCGAGGGTCGTGAGGCCGCCCCATGAGGCGGCTTTCTTTTTTCCACGCGAGGGGCGAACGATGCTGGACCTGAAGGCGATCCGCGAGCGCCCCGACGACGTCGAGCGCGCGCTCCAGAGCCGGGATCCCGCGCTGACCGTGCGTCCGATCCTCGAGGCCGACGCCCGCCGCCGCCAGGCCGTGACGGAAGCCGAGGAGCTCAAGGCCGAGCGCAACCGCGCCTCCGAGGCCATCGGCCGCGCCAAGCGCCGCGGCGAGAGCCCGGACGCGGAGATGGCGCGCATGCGCGAGGTGGGCGAGCGCATCAAGACGCTCGACGCCGAGGTCCGCGAGGCCGATGCCGCCCTCGACGACCTGCTGCTCGAGCTGCCGAACCCGCCGCACCCGACCGTCCCCGTGGGCCGCAGCAGCGACGACAACGTCGAGATCCGCCGCGGGGGCGAGCCGCGGACGTTCGCGTTCGAGCCCCGCCAGCACTTCGACCTCGGCGAGGCCCTCGGGCATGATGGACTTCGAGCGCGCGAGCAAGATCGCGAAGGCGCGGTTCGTGGTCCTGTGGGGCCGGCTCGCCCAGCTCAGCCGGGCGCTCGCCCAGTTCATGCTCGACCTCCACACGCGCGAGCACGGGATGACGGAGGTCTGGGTTCCCCACCTCGTGAACGGGGCCACGGTGAGCGGGGTCGGAGTCCTCCGGAAGTTCGAGGACCAGCTCTTCCGCACCCAGGTCGACGAGGGCGAGCGCCCGCTCTACCTCATCCCGACCGCGGAGGTGCCGCTGTCCGCGCTCCACGCCGGCGAGATCCTGCCCGAGGCCACGCTGCCCCGGCGCTACTGCGCGTTCACGCCGTCGTACCGGCGCGAGGCGGGGGCGGCGGGCCAGGACACCCGCGGGATGATCCGCCAGCACCAGTTCGACAAGGTCGAGATGGTGAAGATCACCACGCCCGAGCAGTCGTACGACGAGCTCGAGGCCATGGTGAAGAACGCCGAGACCGTCCTCCAGCGCCTGGACCTGGCCTACCGGGTGGTGGCGCTCTCCACCGGGGACATCGGATTTCAGTCCGCGAAGACCTACGACCTCGAGGTGTGGCTGCCCGGCCAGGCCCGGTACCGCGAGATCTCCTCGTGCTCGAACTGCGAAGGGTTCCAGGCGCGGCGGCTCGACATCAAGTACCGGCCCGCGGGCGGCGGGCGCGTGGAGCGTCTGCCACACGCTGAACGGCTCGGGGCTCGCCGTGGGGCGGACGCTGGTCGCCGTCCTCGAGACCTACCAGGAGGCGGACGGGTCGGTGACGATCCCACCGGTGCTGCGTCCTTACATGGGGGGCCTCGAGCGGCTCACGCCGGACACGTAGTGAAACGAATGGCGAGACGGCACGCCGCGTGTCCGCAGAGTCGCGGTGTAGCCCGCTCGCTGGACGCCGAAGTCCGCGTTCTTCCACGACCTCGGAGCATGAGGAGGCGTCGATGACCAGCGCGCGCGATGTCTGCTTCGTCCCCGCCGCCGAGCTCGCCCGGCTCTACCGCGCGCGCAAGCTCTCGCCGCGCGAGGTCATGGACGCCGTCCTCGCCCGCATCGACGCGGTGAACCCGCGCGTGAACGCCATCGTCACGCTCGATCGTGACGGAGCCCGCGTGGCCGCCCGCCGCGCCACCGCGGCCCTGGGGCGCCGGTCCGCGCTCGGCCCGCTCCACGGGATCCCGGTGACGATCAAGGACGTGACCCCGACGCGGGGGATGCGCACCACCTTCGGCTCGACGCTCTTCGCCGATCACGTCCCGGACGAGGACGCGCTCGTGGTCGCCCGTCTCCGCGAGGCCGGCGCCATCGTCATCGGCAAGACCAACACGCCGGAGTTCGCGTTCGGCCCGAACACCTTCAACGACGTGTTCGGGCCCACGCGCAACCCGTGGGACCTCTCGCGCACGTCGGGCGGCTCGAGCGGGGGCGCCGCGGCGGCGCTCGCCACCGGCATGGGGCCGCTGGCCGAGGGCAGCGACCTGGGCGGCTCGCTGCGGGGCCCGGCCGCGTTCTGCGCGGTCATCGGCTTCCGCACGACGCCCGGGCTGGTGCCGCGATATCCCTCGACGCTGCCGTGGGACACCTACTCCGTGGAAGGACCCATGGCGCGCACCGTGGCCGACACCGCGCTCCTCCTGTCCGTGATGGCGGGCCCGGACGACCGCGCTCCGCTCTCCTACGACGTGGACACGCGCGCCTTCCTCGCCGCGGTGCGGACGCCTTCGGTGAAGGGCTGGCGGGTCGCGTGGACGCCCGACCTGGGCGGCCTCCAGGAGGTCGACGCCGAGGTCGCGCGCGTCTTCGAGGAAGCGGCCATGGCCTTCCGCGGCCTCGGCGCCCGCCTGACCCGCGCCTGCCCGGACATGCGGGACGTGCCGGAGATCGTCCGCACGTCGCGCGGGCTGCTGATGGTCGCGCGTCACGCCGACAAGCTCCCGCAGTGGCGCCAGAAGCTCCAGGCGGGGCTGGTGGAGAACACCGACGCCGGGCTCGCCATGTCCACCCGCGAGGTCGCGCAGGGCGAGCTGCTCCGGGGAAAGCTCTGGCAGGAGATGCGCGCGTTCCTCGAGACGCACGATCTCCTGCTGACGCCCACCGCGGCGGTGCCGCCGTTCCCGGTGGAGCAGCCCTATCCCACCGTGATCAGCGGGCAGCCGGTGGGCCGGGCCATGCAGCGCTCGTTCCTGACGTACGGGTTCTCCGTCCTCGGACTGCCCGCCATCTCGGTGCCGGCGGGGTTCACGCGGGACGGCCTTCCCGTGGGGCTCCAGATCATCGGGCGCAGGAAGCAGGAGGCGATGGTCCTTCGCGCCGCCGCCGCGTTCGAGGCGGCGCGCCCGTGGGCGCAGAAGATCCCGCCGGTGGTGACCGCGGGCTGAGCCGCGGCCAGCGTCGCGCCCGGAGGATCAGCGGGGCGGCGTGACCCGCGCCGCCCGGAGCGCGGCGCGCCGGACCTTGCCCGCCTCGTCGCGCAGCGGCTCCGCGCTTCGCTCGTAGCTCCGCGGCAGCTTGTAGGGCGCCAGCCGATCGCGCAGGTGGGCGGCCAGCTCGGCGTCGCTCACGTCGCCGTCGGCGTGGATCACGGCGTGCACCCGGTTGCCCAGGTCCTCGTCGGGCAGTCCGATCACCGCGCTCGAGCGCACGCGCGGATGCGCGTCGAGCGCCGCTTCCACCTCCGCCGGGTACACGTTGGCGCCGCCGACCAGGATCATGTCCGTCTGGCGGTCGGTCAGGTAGAGGTAGCCGTCCTCGTCGAGCCAGCCCATGTCGCCGAGCGACTCCCAGTCGCCCCGCGCGCCTTCGGCTCCGCGCCCACGTACCGGTAGGTGGGCGGCGTCCCCGCCGGGCGGCGAAGGTAGATCTCGCCCACGCGGCCCGGAGGCAGCGGGTTGCCATCGGCGTCGAGGATGCGGATCTCGCCCATCACCGCGCGCCCCACGGACCCTCGATGAGCGAGCCACTCGTGGCCGTCGATCACCGTGAGGGCCTGGCCCTCGGTGCCGCCGTACAGCTCGTGGAGGCAGCCGGCGCCGACCCAGTCGATCCACGCTTGCTTGAGCCAGTCCGGGCACGGCGCGGCCATGTGCCACACCGCGCGCAGCGACGAGAGGTCGAACCGGCGGCGTTCCGCTTCCGGCAGCCGCCACATCCGGAGCATCATGGTCGGGACCAGGTAGAGCCAGTCCGCGCGGTGGCGGGCGACCGCGTCGAGCGTGGCCACGGCATCGAAGCGCGGCAGGATCACCACGTGGTTGCCGCGAAGCAACCCCTGGCACGCCGAGCTGAACGGCCCGTTGTGGGCGAGGGGACCGGGAATGACCATGCAGCCGTCCGGCTGGATGAGGACCCGCGAGGCCAGCTCGAGGTCCATCAGTGCAGGCGCGCCCGAGACGATGAGCTTGGGCCGGCCCGTGCTCCCGCCCGACGTGGGCGCCTTCCACGCCGCCGCCACCTTGTCGGGCAGCGGCGTGTCCGGAAGCGCGGGGTCCGGCGCGAAGCCCATGGGCAGCGTGGGGCGCCCGGCCACCGTCGCCTCGGCGCTCCCCACGACCAGGGCGGGCGCGGCCAGGTCCACGATCGCGTCACGCTCGGCGGGCGGCAGGCGCCAGGAGATCGGCTGCGGCGTGGCGCCGAGCTTCCAGGCGGCCACCACCGCCTCGAGGAACTCCGCCCCGTTCGGCAGGCCGATGGTGACGAAGCGATCCTGGCTCACGCCGCGCTCGGCATAGGCGCGGGCGAGCCGGTTGGTCCGTTGCTCCAGCTCGCCGCGCGTCACCGTGCGCGTGTCGTCGGTGATGGCGGGGCGATCGGGCGCGGCCCGGGCCCAGTCGGCGAGGGCCTGGACGAACGAGATGAGAGCCACGGCGCCGTCGAGCCTACCACCGTCCGCCGCGCGCGCCCGCGGTGAGCCGCGTCGCGCGCGGATGCTACACTCGGACGGGCCAGCGGCGAGGAGTCGGAGGGGTGGCCGAGCGGTTGAAGGCGCCGGTCTTGAAAACCGGAATCCTGCAAGGGATCGGGGGTTCGAATCCCTCCCCCTCCGCCACTCCACCTCCCGAGCCCGACGAGCCGGACCGAGGGATTGCCCGCCCGACCGGCGGGCGCCGGAGCCCCGCGAAGGCGTCCCGACGCGGGCGCACGTCAGGATTGTGAGATAGGTCATGCGGCGGCGGCGGCGCGCCGCTCCCAGAACTCTTCGAAGCGCCCACTGAGCTTGCAGCACCGCAGGGCGATGATGGCGTCGGCGCCGGCCACCGTCCAGTGCATGCCCGCCCGCTTGCACCGGGTGCCGATAGCGACCTTGCAGCCAGCTTCCACGACGCCGGTGGAGGTGCACAGCCCCGCCGCCCGAAAAGCGGGATAGCGCAGGCGCTCGCGGTTGCGCGCAACGTACTCGAGGCACTTGCGGGCCTCATCGTGGGTCATGGCATGGGCGCGGAGGGCGCGCAGGAGGGCAGGGAGGGCGCCGGAGTCCAGTTCCTCGTGCCGGGCCCGAGCCCACGTCTGGGCCCGGGCGCTCGTCGGCCCGTAGAGGGCCTTGGCGACGTCCGAGAGATGCTGCTTGGCATGGTAGCGATCGACGATCTGCACCGCGTCGGGGAAGTGCTCGGAGGCGAGCTTCCAGATCCACGGGGCGCCGTCGCCCAGGACCACGCGGCGGGCGGCGCGGTCGAAGCCGCGCCGCTGGGCCTCCCGCGCGACCCGGGCGGCAAAGGCGCTGGGGGGCGCGTCGATGTCGCGTTGGGCGGCGCTTTCGATGGCCGCCGAGTAGGTGACCGAACCCACATCGCGCACGGGGGTGCCCGCGGCGTCGCGCCCCTCCGCGCTCCACACTGTGCAGAGTTTGACCTCACGCGTCTTGGCCGAGCCGTCGGGCTGCTTGCCGGGGCGCCCCTGCAGCTCCGAGGCGCGCATGGGCACGCCCGTGCCGTCCAGGCCGAGGTACAGCGTCGGCGCCACGGCCTCGGTGGCGGCGGGCGCCTCCACGACCTCGCGTTCGTCCTGGGCGATCTCGCGCCCCAGGGCTTCGGCCGCGCGCTCCACGTGCTTGGTGGGGACGGCCACGCCGGCCAACTCCCGCACGAGCTCGTGGCCCTCCTGGAAGCTGACGAGGGCGCCGACGAGCCCCACCATGCGCAGCACCCCGGGCGACAGCGAGGCCCCCGTGACCCCGAGCGCCGCGTCGCGCGGGCAGAACCCCGCCGCACAGGGGCCGCAGTGAAAGTACGCGCGCTCGATCCGCAACGGCCCCAGGACGCTGATCACGGTCTTGGTCCGGCGGTCGACATAGCGCGCCGGGGCGCCGCAGCCGGGGCACGGCGCCGGCCCGCCGCCGGCGTCCGAGGTGTCCGCGTTGATCCGTTGCTCGACGGCGCGCGCCGCGACCCGCAGCGCCTCGCGGCGGGCCGCCCGCTCAATCGCCTCGAAGTCCCACGCCGCGACGGCGTCGGAGCCTACGAGCGCGGTGATCTCCGCGACGACTTCCGTCGTGACGGCCGCCTGGAGCCCCCTTTTTCGGCCGCGTCGGTCGTGGCCTCCCCGTCCAGGTGGGCATCGGCCCACTGCTCGCAGGCCTCCCAGAAGGCATCGACGTGGCGCCGGAACTGCTGCCCGGCCGCGATCTGCTGCCGCACCCGCGCCGCCTGCGCGGCCGGCACGAAGCGCGATTGCGTGCGCCCCCCCACGGTCCGCGTGAGGCTGTAGTACGGCCCATGCCGGGCGGCGGGCCGCTCGGCACAGGCGCATCCCGGCTTACTGCACTTGACGTAGCGCTCCGATAGCGACCCGCGGCGCATGGGCGAGGGTGCCGCCACCTGCGCCGCCAGCGTGCGCACAGCCGCGGGAACGTCGGCGGATTCGGCCATGGTCCCTCCTTACGGCCCTCAGGGCCGTAAGATAAACGTATCACGGCCGCGGTTCTTTCGGCACCACACTCTGGTGACGTGCGCCCTCCCGACGGCCATCCGGTAGTCGCGGCGGCCCGCATGCCGTATACTCGGGGCTCGCTCAGCGCGGAGCTTGGAGAGGTGGCCGAGTCGGCCGAAGGCAGCCGCCTGCTAAGCGGTTACAGGGGCAAAACCTCTGTCCCGGGTTCGAATCCCGGCCTCTCCGCCATGCGCCCATAGCTCAGATGGATAGAGCGTCGGACTACGAATCCGAAGGTCAGAGGTTCGATTCCTCTTGGGCGCACCATTTCTTGGGGTAGTTGCGAGGGGGTGACCCCGGGTCACCCCCTCCAACTGTCCGTGTTCCTGCCTTGCCGCTCCCGCCACCCCGTTGAGGTCCTCCCGTTGAGGTCCCCCCGATGACGGGACGGGTTGTCGAGTGACCAGGACCGGAAGGGGATCGGGCCGCCGTCCCACGTCGGCCGCGAATGCCCCGACCGGCGTGCGGTTCGTGGACTTCTCCATCCGTGCCTGGCGGGAGGGCCCGTACGTCCAGGTGATGGCCCACGCGACGCCCGCTGGCGCCATGCGCCAGCCGGCCGCGGTCAAGATCGGGAAGTTCGTGGCCGACGACTACCGGATCGCGATCGACGCGCCGCTCGCCCAAGGCGCCGAGGTCGGCCGCGAGCTGGCGCGCGTCATCCTGCCGCCGGAGGTGTGGCGGCTCCTCGGGGAAAGCCTGGCCGGCATCGGCTCGCGGCGGGATCTCGGCCTGCGCATCAGGCTCTGCCTCGACGAGGATCTGATCGACCTGCCGTGGGAGTTTCTCTACCGGCCGGACGTCGAGGCGCCGGCGGCCCAGAGCGGGTTCCTCCTGACCGACGGTCGGATCTCGCTCACGCGCGAGCCGCCGGCGATCGCCGGCATGCCGCCCTCCACGGAACACGTCCAGCGCGCGCTCTTTCTCGGCACGCTGTGGGACGACGGCTCGGACGGATGGGCCGTCCGGAGCGAATACACGAGCCTCGCGAAGGCCATGGAGCCGGTCGGTCGGCTGATGCAGTTCGAGTTCGCCGCCTCGGACGACATGGCGGCGGTGGACCGGGCGCTGGCGCGCGGCTGCGACGTGTTCCACTACGCCGGGCACACCGACGTCACGGACGGAGGCGGCACGCTGGTGCACCGCGTGCGGTCGGCGACGCTGCGCGCCTTCGACCAGAGCGTCTATCACAACGCGCCGCCGCCGGTTGGCATCGAGGGGTCGATGGAAGCAACGTCGTCCGTCGCGGACTGGTCGCGTAGCGAGGTGCTCGCGACCCGCCTGGCCCACGGAGGGACACGTCTCGCGGTCTTCAACGCCTGCAACAGCGGGCTCTGGCCCTTCGTCCGGCCGCTGATGCGCGCCGGCATCCCCGCCGTCGTCGGTGTGCAGGGCCTCGTCAGCAACACCGCCGCGCTCAATTTCGCCGAGAAGTTCTATCAGTCCCTCGCCGTGGGGCTATCGCTCGACGAGGCGATGACGTACGCGAGGCTCTACGTCATGCAGCCGGGGCGCTCCTACCACCCGTGCGACTGGGGCCGCTTCATGGCCTACATGCCGGCCGATTCGGCGGTTCTGTTCCCGCGGCCAGAGAGGGCGGTGATGCGGAAGCGGCAGGACGCGGTACGCGCCGAGCGCGAGCAGACGCTCGAGGCCATGCCGAAGGTGGCGAGGGATCTCGACGGCGAGGGTGTCAGCCGGGTGCTGTCGGAAGTCGCGAGCCGCAGCGTTCTGATCCTCGGCCGCTTCAGCGAGACGCGCAAGCCGGTGCTGGACCTGATCCGCCGTGAGATCTCGACCCTGCCGCATCACTACGTCCCGATCCTGTTCGATTTCGATCGCCCGAAGGATCGGACGATGGTCGAGTCGGTGCTGCGGTTCGCGGGGGTCTCGCGATTCGTCATCGCCGACCTGTCCGACCCGAAGTGGGTCCTCGCCGAGCTCCAACAGGTCGTGCCGGCGTTCCGCTCGCTGCCCGTCGTGCCGATCATCGAAGTCGACGCAGCGCGAGGACGAGGTGATCACGCACTTCGAGGGCTACGCGTCGGTGCACAGGGTCGTGCGCTACAGGGACGCCACGCACCTCCGCGCGGTCCTCGGGACCGAGGTCCTTCCCGCCGCCGAACGGCTGTACGAGAACCTCAAGCCGCGCGCCGTGATCTACTAGCGCACGAGCCGCGACTCATGCCGGGCGGCCGCCTCGGCTCTCCCGCGCCGCGCGGTCTTTCCCGAGGCGCTGCCCGTTCCCTTCAATGGCCCCGGTCGGAACCGGATCACTGTCGCCGCGTGCCGATCCCCTGGAGGAAGTAGAGGGCGTGGTCCTGCTTGGCCCGGATGTGCGCGATTCCATTGGTATGACGCGTGATCTGCTCGGGAGCGGGAAGCCCCGGCAGCGGGATCCCGGGAGGAACGCCGGCGGCCACCCCCGACATGGACAAAACCGTGAACATCAGCCCCAGGGCGCCGCGCAGGGAACGCTTCATGGCACCCGCCTGGCTTGGACGATGTCGGTCGGCCACATCAAGCTCTGGTCGATGTCGGACGCGTTGTCGATCGCGTCGGGTCCGATCGGCCCGGCGGCTCAGCACTCCCCAGTCCACGGCTGCGCGGCTAGGGAGCGTCGTTCGCGCGCCGGAAGTGATAAGCTTGCCGCCGTCTCGGCCGGGCCAGCGTCCGGCCAGGTCCACAGGGTGTGCTCGGCCCGTCGGTCGATCGATCGCCTGGCCATCCCCGTCCGGAAGTCTTCCGCTGGGCGGAAGGTTGCGGGCACGACCACAGGTCGGTGCCCGGGAGTGACAGCACATGAAGAAGGCGGCCGTATGGCTCGGACGAGTCCTGGGCTCCCTGGTCGGCCTCGCGATCCTCGCGTCCGCCTCGCCCGGCGCCGCCCAGCCGGCGCGCCCGGAGCCGCGGGTCGCGCTCCTGATCGGCAACAGCGCGTACAAGGAGTCGCCGCTGCGCAATCCGGTGAACGACGTGCGCGCGATGGCCCAGCGGCTCCGCGAGCTGGGCTTCACCGTGATGGCCCATGAGAACGCCTCGAAGAAGACGATGGAGTCGTCCATCATCGAGTTCGGCCGCCGGCTCGCCGAGGGCGGCGTGGGCGCCTTCTACTACGCGGGGCACGGGCTGCAGGTCCGCGGCCGCAACTACCTGGTGCCGGTCGACGCGGAGATCGACGACGAGGCCACCGTGCGGGTGGCCGCCGTGGACGTGGAGCTATTGCTCGAGCAGATGACCGAGGCCAAGAACCGCGTCAACATGGTCATCCTCGACGCGTGCCGCAACAACCCGTTCGAGCGCCGGATGCGGGGCGCCTCCCGCGGTCTCGCCGCGGTGGACGCGGCGCGGGGCACGCTGGTGGCCTACGCCACCGCGCCCGGCTCGGTAGCGGCGGACGGAGACGGCAAGAACGGGCTGTACACGGAGGAGCTGCTGGAAGCCCTCCGCGAGCCGGGCCTCAAGGTCGAGGAGGTGTTCAAGCGGGTCCGGATCAACGTCACGCGGCGCTCGAAGGGCGCCCAGACGCCGTGGGAGTCCTCGTCGCTCACCGGAGACCTGGTCGTGAACGTCAGCGTCAACGTGACCACGGCGTCCGTGTCGCCCGCGCCCTCGGCGGGCGCCGCCTCGGATCGCGAGGCCCTGTTCTGGGCGTCGGTCAAGGACAGCACGGACCCCGCCGGGCTACGAGGCCTATCTCAAGCAGTATCCCGACGGAACGTTCGCCCCGCTCGCCCGCCAGAGGCTGGCGAGCGCGAGCCAGCCGGCGCGGCCGCCCGAGGTCGGGCGCTTCGACGGAGCCTGGAACGTCACCGTCGAGTGCCCTCAGCACGGGGCGGCCACCGGCTACAAGGTCCGCCTCCTCGCGCAGGTCAAGGACGGGGTGCTCTCGGCTCAGCAGGGCGAGCGCCGGACCGGCGGGCTCGCTGACGCTCAGCGGGAAGATCCAGCCGGACGGCAAGGCCAGCATCGACGCCCGCGGCACGGTGGGCGATCCGAGGAACACCGCCAACCGGTTGACCTCGGGCACCCCGTACGGGTACCGGGTCGACGCCCTCTTCGAGAGCACGCGCGGAATCGGCAATCGGATGGACAGCGTCCGCCCTTGCAGCCTCACCTTCGTCAAATAGAGACGCGCGAGGCGGGAGCGTCCGCCTCGCCACAGGTGTGATCGAGGAGATCGTCACGATGGCGAAGCGACGCGTGGTGGTGACGGGCGCGGCGGGCTACGTGGCCCAGCGGATGTGGGACGAGCTCGCCGAGCGCTGGGACCTGGTGCCGATCGACGTGCGGCCGACCACGCGCGATGGCAGGGCGGTGCCCGGCATCGTCGTCGCCGACCTGACACGGCCGGACCGCAGCGAATACCGCCGCCACTTCGAGGGCGCCGACGCCGTGATCCATTGCGGGTTCGTGTCCGCGCCGGGCCTCGACGCCACCACCTGGCAGGATACGAGCGACGCGAAGTTCTGGGCCGAGCACCAGAACGTCGCCCTCGCCTACAACGTGCACCGCGTGGCCCTCGAGGCCGGCGTCCGGCGCGTGGTGACGTGCAGCTCGAATCACGCCGCGGACTACTACGAGCGCCTGGTCTGGGATGGCCGGCTCGACATGGTGACCCCGGAGATGCCGCCACGCTCCGACAACTGGTACGGCTGGGCCAAGGCGGCCTACGAGCTCCTGGGGTTCGTGTTCGCCACCGGCAAGGTCGACGGCCGGACGCTCGAGGTGGTCCAGTGGCGCATCGGCGGCCCGCGCGACGACGACATCGACCACGTGACGCCGGGCGACGTGAAGGTGATGCATCGGGCGCTCGGCGCGTACCTGTCGCGGCGGGACCAGGTCCAGCAGGCGATCCGGATGGTCGAGACCGAGGACATCGCCGACGAGCACGGCGTCCCGTTCCTCATCGTGTACGGGATCAGCGGCAACACGCACCGGTTCTGGAGCCTGGCCACCGCCCGGACGAAGATCGGCTACGCGCCGGACGACGACAGCCAGGTGAACTTCGCGGACAAGATCGCCGCGCTCGCCCGCGCCGCCCAGCGCTGAACGGGACCCCCCATGCGCACGCCCTACACGCCGGCTCGCCGGCGCCGGATCCTCTGTGTGTCCCCGCGCTACGCGCCGTCGTTCGGCACGTTCCACTACGCGTATCCCCTCTTCGGCCGCCGCATCCGCGCCTTCATGCCGCCGCAGGGGCTGCTCGTGGTGGCCGCGTACCTGCCGGAGTCGTGGGAGGTGCGGTTCGTCGACGAGAACGCGCGCGCCGCCACCGCCGCCGACCTCCGGTGGGCCGACGCGGTGCTCGTGTCCGGCATGCACGTGCAGCGGCCCTTCATCCAGGACGTGATCGCGCGCGCCCACGCCGCGGGGAAGCCGGCGGCGCTCGGCGGGCCGTCGGTCTCGGCCAGCCCCGAGGACTACCCGGACGCCGATCTCGTGCACGTGGGCGAGCTCGGGGACGCGACCGACGAGGTCATTCGCTGGATCGACGAGCACGACGGGCGGCCGGAGATGCCGCTCCGGTTCGAGACGAAGACGCGCGTGGCCCTCAGCGACTTCCCCACGCCCGCGTATCATCTCATCCCGATCCGCCAGTACTTCATCGCGAGCGTCCAGTTCTCGAGCGGGTGCCCGTACACGTGCGAGTTCTGCGACATCCCCGAGCTCTACGGGCGCAACCCACGGCTGAAGACGCCGGCCCAGGTGCTGAACGAGCTGGACGCGCTGGTCGCGGGCGGCGCCACCAACGTGTACTTCGTCGACGACAACTTCATCGCCAACCCGAAGGCCGCGCGCGAGCTGCTGCCGCACCTGATCGCGTGGCAGAAGGAGCGGCTCTACCCGCTGCGACTCTCCTGCGAGGCCACGCTCAACATCGCGCGCCAGAAGGACATCCTCGGGCTGATGCGCGACGCCGCCTTCGACTCGGTGTTCTGCGGCATCGAGACCCCCGAGCCCGACGCGCTGCGCGCGATCTCCAAGGACCAGAACCTCCGCCTGCCGATCCTCGACGCCGTGCGGATCCTGAACGAGCATGGGCTCGAGGTCATCGCGGGCATCATCGTGGGGCTCGACACGGACTCGGCGGCGACCGCCGATAACATCATCGAGTTCATCCAGGCCTCGCAGATCCCCGTCCTCACGATCAACGTGCTCTACGCGCTGCCCCGGACGCCGCTCTGGCGCCGGCTCGAGAAGGAAGGGCGGCTCCGGCCGGGCGGGGGGGAGTCGAACGTCGTCTTCCGGCTCCCCGAGGACACCGTGCTCCACATCTGGCGCCGCTGCATCGCCGCGGCATACGAGCCGAGCGCGGTCTACGGCCGGTTCGCCCACCACTTCCCGCGCACGTTCGCGCGCCGGCCCGACTTCCCGGTGAGCCCGCACCGGGCGTCGTGGCGGAACGTGCGGATGGGCCTCGCGCTGCTCGGCCGCATCATGATTCGCATCGGCGTCCTCGGGAACTACCGGCGGGTATTCTGGCGGCTGGCCCTGCCCGCGCTCCGCAAGGGACAGGTCGCCGAGCTCATCCAGACGGCGGTGGTCAGCCACCACCTCATCCAGTTCACGCGCGGGTCGCTGCGCGGCGACACCTCCGCCGCGTTTTACGCGCCCGCGTCCGACCCAGAGCCGAGCGAGGCGCCTTCCGGAGATCTGGTGCGGGTGCCCGGGCTGACGCCCGCCCGCACTCACTCGTCCCCCGTTCGCGGCCCCGGTCGCTAGACGAGTGACCACCCCCGCAGAATGCGGTAGCCGCCACGGGCCTCGACAGTCCCCCCGCTCGGCATTCGTCTGATGCGCGGGGCTCTTAAAGCCGCCCCGTGAGTCGCGTGTGCAAGCGCGCGACGGGGCCGGGTGCCCACCAGTTCCACCGGCCGAGCAGGCGCATGGTCGCGGGCACGAGCAGCGCGCGCACGATCGTGGCGTCGAGCACGACGGCGATGCCCATGCCGATGCCGATGGTCTTGATCACCACCACGTCGGCGGCGGCGAAGCCGAAGAAGACCGTGGCCATGATGGCGGCGGCCGCGGTGATCAGCCGCCCCGTGTGCTGGAGCCCGGTGCCCACCGCGAGCGTGTTGTCGCCGGTGCGCTCGTACTCCTCGCGGATGCGCGAGAGGAGCAGGACGCCGTAGTCCATCGACAGGCCGAACATCACGCAGAACATGATGAGCGGCGTCGACGTCTCGATGGGCCCGGGGCTGAAGTGGAGCCAGCGCGCGAGGTGCCCGTCCTGGAAGATCCACACCAGCGCCCCGTAGGAGGCGCTGATGGACAGGAAGTTGATGACCACCGCCTTGAGCGGCAGCAGCACCGAGCCGAGCAGCACGAACAGCAAGAGGTACGTCGCGACCACGATGAGGAGGACGGCGCGGGGCGCGTGGTCCCGGACGAGGTCGAGGAAGTCCAGGTCGAACGCGGTGTGCCCGGTGACGAGGAGGCGGGCGGGCAGCGGCGGGTGCTCGTGACGGATCCGCTGCACGAGGACCCGCGCCGGGTCGCTCCCCGCCGCGTGCGGGGTGTGGACCACCAGGAGCGCGATGTGACGCCCCATCATCTGCTCGAGCGCGGCCTGCAGGGGAGGCGGCCGGAGGTAGGGCGACGTGGTGGCGATCATCTGGTACTGGTCCAGCCGCATCGAGGCGTCGAGGTCGACGAAGCTCTGCACCTGCGTCACGTCGGGCTGGGCGGCGATCCAGCGGCTCAGGCGGTGGAGCTCGGCGATCTCCTCCGCCCCGAGCGGCGAGCGCTGCCCCCAGTCGAGCAGCACGAGGACGCGTGTCGTCTCGTGGCCGGGGAACTCGCGGCGCAGGAGGTCGTCGGCGCGCCGCGACTCCGAGCTCGGCGGTAGCATCCCCACGTCGCTGGCGCCGAGACGGATGCGGCCGAACGGGGCGCCGAGCAGCAGCAGGCCGGCGGCGACGGGCAGGAGCACGAGCCACGGATGGGCCATGACCGACGTGGCGATGCGCATCCACGCGCCCCGGCCCACGGGCGGCGCGTCGAGACGGCGGAGCGGCAGGCGCCACGCGTCCACGCGCGGTCCGAGCACGGCGAGGAGCGCGGGCAGGAAGGTGAGCGCGTACAGGACGGCGAAGGCGACGACGACCGTGCCGCAGAGGCCGATCGATCCCAGGTTGCCCAGCTCGAGCGAGTAGAGCCCGAGGAGCCCGACGGCCACCGTGAGCCCGGAGAAGAGGATGGCCTCGCCGGCGGTGGCCATCGTGCGGCCGAGCGCCTCGGGCGCGGGCCACTGGCGGATCTCCTCGCGGTACCGGCTCACGATGAAGAGCGAGTAGTCGATGGCGACGGCGAGCCCGATCATCGTCACCACGTTCGGGGCGTAGACGGACACGGACATCCACCGCGTGAGGAGCGTGGTGACGGCCATGCCGCCGGCCACCGCGGAGAGCCCCACCCCGAACGGCACCACCGCGGCGACGACGGAGCCGAACACCAGCAGCAGGAGCACGGGGATCACGGGCAGGATCAGGAGCTCGGCGCGCCGCACGTCGGCCTTCGTCAGCTCGATGAAGTCGTGGTGGAGCGCGACCGCGCCCGCCGCGGTCACGGTCAGGGTGTCGGACCGCACGAGGGGGCGCAGGGCCGCGTACGCCGGCTCGCCCGCGGAGGCGAAGATGATCGAGTCGATCGTCGCCGCGTGGCCGGCGAGCTCGACCGTCAGGCGGGCCGCGCGGCCGTCCCGCGAGATCCGCTCGGCCGCGGGGGCGCCGGCGTCCCAGGGGGTCCGCACGGCCAGGACGCGCGGGTGGCCACGCAGCGGCGCGACCGCGCGGTCGATCTCGGCGCGGAGCGCGGGCGTGGTCACGGGCAGGGTCGGGTGGGCGAACAGCAGGTCGAACGCCAGCGGCCGCTTCGGGAGATCGCGCTCCATCAGCTCGATGGCGCGGCTCGACTCGCCCTCCAGCGTGAGCCCGCTGTCGAACCGGCCGCCGCGGGTCAGGAGCCAGAGGGACGCCGCGGTCGAGAGCGCGGACAGCGCGAGGACGAGCCAGCGGTGCCGGTGGACGAAGAGGCCCCAGGACGTGAGCACGCGCGATCGTGCCGGCGGCCCGCCGGCGCGCCCCCGCTAGTGAGCCCCGCGCATCAGACTAACGCCGAGCGGTGGGACGGTAGAGGCCCGTGGCGGTGACCGCATTCTGCGAGGGTCATGAGGTCGGAGACGTGCGGTCCGCGCTCCCGCCGCCCGCGGGCGAGCGGGACGGCCGCGGCGGCCCGATCAGGCGGCGGAGGCGATCCTCCGCGTCGCTGATCGGCGACGGGCCGTGGATCATGGACCGGGCGATCTCCAGCATCGGGTAGCCGCGAGCGGCCTCCTCCTGGAACCGTCGGGCGAAGGCGCCGCTCCTGATGTCCTCGAGCACCGCGCGAAAGCGCGTCGCCATCTCGGCGCGGTCGAGCTCGAGCGCGCGCGTCAGCCCGCCGAACAGCGCGGTGGGCCCGTGGTCCTCGGACGCGCGCAGGAAGCCGGTCTCGCGGAAGCTGCGGAACACCGACTCCATCTCGCCCGACATGTACATCTCCATCACCAGCGCCTCGGGCGGGATCCCGGCCTCGAGCGCCACGTCGAAGGCCACCATGACGGCGGTGCCCAGGAGGGGCCCGAGGGTCTGCTCGATGAAGAGGTCGAGCAGCGCCTCCCGCGCGGCGCTCAGCTCGATGGCGCCCCCGCGGGTCAGGGCGCCGATGGCGTCGGCCAGCCCGAGCATCCGCTGGCGCGCCCGCCCGCTCCGGTCCGCCTCCACGGCCACGCACGTCCAGAAGCCGTCGCCCGTCTGGTAGCGGGAGCGGGCGGCCTCGCCTCCCATCCGGGGGGCCACGAGGAGCACGTCCACCGTATCCGGCGGTCGGACGAGACCAAACGCCAGGCCGTATCCGGAGCCGAACGCCACCGCCGCCCCCGGTTTGAGCGCAGGCGACACCTCGGACGCGAAGACCTCGGGGATCACCTCGTCGGGCAGGAGCATCCAGACGATGTCTGCGCCGGCCGCCGTCGCCAGGGGCACGACCTCGAAGCCCTCGGCCCTGGCCCGCTCCGCGTACTCGTCGGCGCGGTTGCCGACGCGCACCTTCACCCCCGAGTCGCGGAGGTTCAACGCGGCCGCGCGACCCATGTGGCCGTAGCCCAGGATGGCCACGGCCTCCCCGGCGAGGGCGCCGGGAGGAACATCGGCGGCGCGGTACACGTGGCTTGGCGGCATCGAAGACCTTTCAGGCGCGAACGGAGGTCAGGAGTCCGCGACCTCAGAAAAATACCATCGAATCGCGCCGATCCGAAGCTTCGCGTGTCCAGCCCCGGGGCCGCGGCCCGGAGCTGGCCTGGGCCGGCGTGGAAGGGTCCGGCGAAGCGGGGCGAGGCCGGTCTCAGCGGGTGAAGTCGACGGCCACCGTATTGCCTCCGCAGAGCAGCACGGCCACGCGCTCCTCCGGGCGGGGACGGTAGGCGCCTTCGATCAGCGCGGCGAACGCGGCGGCGCCGCCCGGCTCGGTGACGAGCCGGAGCGTGTGCCAGAGGGCCCGTTGCGCCCGCAGGATCGCGTCGTCCGACACCAGCGCCACGCGATCGACGTGTCGCTGCGCGATCGGGAACATCAGCGCGCCGACGCGGCGCGGAGCGAGGGAGTCGGCGGCGATGCCCCCCGCCTCGGCGTCCACCGGGCGGCCGGCGGCGAGGGCGCGCGTGAGCGTGGGCGCCGCCTCGGGCTCCACGCCCACGATCCGGAGCATGGGCGCGGCGGCGCCGCCGTACCACGCGGCGATGCCGCCGATGAGCCCGCCGCCGCCCACCGCGACGAGCAGCGAATCCGCGTCCGGCGCCTGCTCCTCCAGCTCCGCGCCGACCGTGCCCTGGCCCAGGAGCGTCTCGACCTGGTCGTAGGCGTGGATCGGGAGCGCGCCGGTGGATGCGACCCAGCGCTCGCTCTCCGCCAGCGCGTCCGCGTAGCGCTCGCCCACCACGACCAGCTCGGCGCCAAGGTCTCGGATGTAGCCGGTCTTCGCGGGCGAGGCCACCGACGGCACGAAGATCCGCGCGGGGACGCCGAGCCGGCTCGCCGCGAACGCCACGGCGACGCCGTGGTTCCCGCCGGAGGCCGCGACCACGCCGGCGGGCGGCACGTCCCGGCCGGTGAGATGCGCGAACGCCCCACGCGCCTTGAAGGAGCCGGCATGCTGGAGCAGCTCGAGCTTGAGGATCACGCGGACGGAGCGGTCGAGGCCGAAATCCGATCCGGCGACTTCCATCACCGGCGTGGTGCGCACGTGGGGGCGGATGCGCCGCTCGGTCGCGGCGATGCGCGCGCGGTCGATCGTGTCGGAGTCGCTCGTCATGCTCGTCGGGATGATCCCGGGGGGTTCCTCAGCGGTCGGCGGTCGTTTCCACGGCATTTCCATATTCGCTCGGCTCGCCTGCGGCTCACCTCGCAAAGCCACTCGCTTGCGAACGCCCGTCCTGGGCGACTATAACGTAGCCAGAGACGGTTTCACGGCCAACCCTCAGCCCGCATCACTCGCGAACGGAGGCGGACCCTGAACCACGTATGCGTCCGGTGAGCCCGTTCATGCATCGTCCACCCTTGCCGCGTCCAGAGGCCATCGCGTGAACGCTCGAGTCGATCGCCACGTGTCCATCGCGGGCGCGCGGGTGCCCAGCTTCGTCTACGGAACGGCCTGGAAGGAGGAGGCGACGCAGGGCCTGGTCGAGGCCGCCATCGAGGCCGGCTTCCGCGGCATCGACACCGCCAACCAGCGCAAGCACTACCACGAGGCCGGCGTGGGCGCCGCGCTCGCGCGCGTCCTGGCGTCGGGCCTCGTGAAGCGCGACGACCTGTTCCTCCAGACCAAGTTCACGTTCCTGGGCGGCCAGGACCACCGGCTCCCCTACGACCCTCGCGCCGACGCGGGCGCCCAGGTGCGCCAGTCGTTCGCGAGCTCGCTCGAGCACCTGGGCGTGGACACGATCGACTCGTACGTGCTCCACGGGCCGTCGCAGCAGTTCGGGCTCGGCGCCGCCGACCTCGAGGCCTGGCGGGCCATGGAGGAGATCCACGGCACCGGGCGCGCGCGGCTCCTCGGCGCCAGCAACGTGGACCTGGACCAGCTCGAGGAGCTGTGCGCGGGGGCCACCGTCCCGCCCGCGGTCGTGCAGAACCGCTGCTTCGCGCGGGACGGCTGGGACGCGGACGTTCGGCGCTTCTGCCGCGAGCGCGGCATCCTGTACCAGGGCTTCTCGCTCCTCACCGCGAACCTCGGCGCGCTCGGCCGGCCCGCGTTCCGCGAGCTGGTGGCTCGCGTCGGCCGGACGCCCGCGCAGGTCGTCTTCCGCTTCGCGCTCCAGGTGGGCATGCAGCCCCTCACCGGGACGACGGACCCGCGCCACATGCGCGAGGACCTGGGCGCCTACGACTTCGAGCTGTCGGATGCGGACGTGCGACTGATCGAGGACATCGCCGCCAGTCGATGAGCGCGGCGCTCCTCCGGTATCCTGACGTGCGCGCGCCCGAGGCCGATCCCGACGCCGACCGCCGCTTCATGGCCGAGGCCCTCGCCGAGGCGGCGCGAGCCGCCGCGGCGGGCGAGGTCCCGGTGGGCGCGGTGGTGGTGCTCGACGGCGCCGTCGTGGCCCGCGGCCACAACCGGCCCATCGCGCTCGCCGACCCCACGGCCCACGCCGAGGTGCAGGCGCTGCGCGCGGCGGCGAGCGCCCGGGGGAACTACCGGCTCCCCGGCGCCACGCTCTACGCCACGGTGGAGCCGTGCGCGATGTGCTGCGGCGCGCTCCTCCACGCGCGCGTGGCGCGGCTCGTGTATGGCGCGCCGGATCCGAAGGGCGGCGCGGTGCGGAGCCTGTACCGGCTGCTCGAGGACGAGCGCCTGAACCATCGGGTCGTCGTGACGGGAGGGATCGAGAGCGAGGCGTGCGCCGCGCTCCTGCAGCGGTTCTTTCACACCAGACGCCAACGAGGAGTCATTGAGCCATGACATCGTCCAACCAGGTCGCCATCGTGACGGGAGCGGGCACGGGCATCGGCAAGGCCGTCGCCCTCGCGCTGCTGAAGGAAGGGTACCGCGTGGCCATCGCCGGCCGGCGCAAGGAACTGCTCGAGCAGGTCGCCACCGAGGCGGGGGAGGCGAAGGCCCGCACCCTCGTCGTGCCCACGGACGTCGCGAACCGCGACTCCATCCTGAACCTGTTCGCGCGCACCAAGGAGGCCTACGGCCGCCTCGACCTCCTCTTCAACAACGCGGGCATCGGCGCCCCGGGCGTGCCGCTCGAGGACCTCACGTTCGAGCAATGGAAGGCCGTGGTCGACACCAACCTCACCGGCTCGTTCATCTGCACGCAGGAAGCGTTCAAGATCATGAAGGCCCAGGACCCGCGGGGCGGCCGGATCATCAACAACGGGTCGATCTCCGCCCACGCGCCCCGCCCCAACTCGTCGCCCTACACGTCCACGAAGCACGCGATGACCGGCCTCACCAAGTCCACCTCCCTCGACGGCCGGAAGTACGACATCGCGTGCGGCCAGATCGACATCGGCAACGCGCTGACGCCCCTGGCCGAGCGCATGGCCAAGGGCGTGCCGCAGGCCAACGGCACGGTGGCGCCCGAGCCCCTGATGGACGTGAGCCACGTGGCGAACGCCGTGCTCTACATGGCGAGCCTGCCGCTGGACGCGAACGTGCAGTTCCTCACCGTGATGGCGACGAAGATGCCGTTCGTGGGGCGCGGGTAGGCGGGCGGCCCCGCGCGGCCGGTCCGGGTCGAGCGTCATGGAGCGCCGGCGATGAATGCGGCGGGCCTCCGGGCCAGCCGGGTCCTGGTCGTCGGCGACAGTCATGCTCGACCGGTATACGCGGGCGAGGTCGAATCGGAAGGCGCTCCGCCGATCCGGGAGCGGATGCTCGCGCACGGCCGGCGTGCCGCCGCCGCCCTCGGCCTCGCCGCCCCGTTCTGGGTGTGGATCCCGCAGGCGGCGTGGCCGTCCAAGTCGCTGCCGCTCGGCGGGCTCGACGGCCTCGCCGGCGCCGGCCGGCACGTGGTCATCGGGGACGCGAGGTTCTCGTCCGCCCGGCTGCCGGACGGCGGGCGATGGATCAACTCCGCGGGCCGCCTCTCGCTCGGGGAGAGCGTCGGGCTCGCGCTCCTCGCCGAGCAGGTGATCGCGGCCGACACGGGGCCCGCGCAGCTCGCCGCCCTCCTTGGCGCGCGGATCGTGGGTTGCTTCGGCCCCACGGACCCGCGGCGGACCGGGCTTCGCGGGCCCCGGGCCACCAACGTCCGCGGCCGCTGCGACGCCTGCTATCGCCACGCGTGCGCCCGCGCTCCGGTGTGCATGGGCGAGGCGGTCCGCCGCGCCTTGTCGGAGGTGGCGCGGTGAGGCCGGCCGGATCTTCCTGACGATCGAGGCCGAGTTCTGGGACTCGCCCCGGTTCTAGGCCGCGAGCGCGAGGACGGGGGCGGTGAGCCCGCCGTGGCCGAACCGCCTCGCGGCCAGGCTCATGTTTGGTCGCCCGGCGGCGCGGACCGCCAGTCCCACCCGGCGGCTTCGAGCTCCAGGAGGGCGGCGAATCGGCCGGCCCGGCGGGACAGGTCGGCGGGCCCTCCTTCCTCCACGACGCGGCCACGGTCGAGGACGACGACCCGATCGGCCTCCAGCGCGCTGGACAGGCGGTGGGCCACGGTCAGGACCGCGCACCCGCGCGCCAGGACGGAAGCCCGGAGCGCCGCGCGGAAGGCGGCGTCGCTGGTGGCGTCGACGGCGGCGGTCGCCTCGTCGAGCAGCAGCACGGCGGGCCGATGGACCAGCGCGCGAGCCAGCGAGATGAGCTGCTGCTGTCCCGCGGAGAGCTGCTGGCCGACACCGCCGCTATCGCCGCTCAGCGGGGTCTGGTACCCCTGCGGCAACGCCTGGATGAAGGCGTCGGCGCCGGCGATGCGCGCGGCATCGCGCACCGCCTCCTCGGACACCGAACTGTCTCCGAGCGTGAAGTTCTCGAAGACGGTCGCCGAGAAGAGCTGCACGGTCTGCGGCACGACGCCCAGGACCCGGCGCCGGTCGGCCTCGGCCAGGGCGCCCGGGTCGCGGCCCGCGACGCGGACGGTTCCCGCCCATGGCGGGTAGAGTCCGGCGACGAGGTGGAGAACGCTGGTCTTGCCTGCCCCGGTGCGTCCGACCAGCGCCACGTGCTCGCCCGCGCCCACGTCCAGCGAGATCGCCGTGCAGCACCGGCTGGCGTCCGGCGTAGCCGAAGGTCACGTCGCGGAGGTGGATCGGAGCCCGCGCGTGGCCATCGTCGCCCGGAACGGCGCCGGCCTCCACGCGGTCGGGCGCCAGCGCGAGCGTGCCGAAGATCCGCTCCGCGCCGGCGAGCGCGCCCTGGACGGTCTGCCACTCGTCCCCCAGCGCGGTGATCGGCTGGAAGAAGCGCTGGAGCAGGATCAGGAACGCCGTCAGGGTCCCGATCGAGAACGTCGAGCCCGCTGACCATGGGCTGAGTGCCCGCGGACAGCAGCAGCGCGACGGCCACGGCGGCAAGGATAGCGGTCAGCGGGGGATAGAGGGCGGAGAAGAAGGTCGATCGGTTGGCCGCGGCCAGCGCGCGGCCGAGCGCGCGGCGGAAGCCATCGACGGCCTCGGGCTCGCGTCCGAACGCGCGCAGCACCTCGGCGCCGCCCAGGCTCTCGTGGAGCCGAGCGGTCATGGCGCCCACGGCGATCCGCGAGTCGCGCTCGGCGTTCCGGACGCGAACCTGGATGCTGCGGATCACCCACACCATCGGCGGGACGATCACCGCGGCCACGAGCGTCATGGCCGGGCTGAGGACGATCATGCCGGCGCCGACCGTCACGAGCTTCACGAGGTTGGCGACCAGCACGGCGACGCCCGAGGAGAACACGGTCTCGAGCGTCTCCACGTCCGCGGTGCAGCGGCTGATGACGTCGCCCAGCGGCGTCCGGTCGAAGTACGCGGTGGGCAGCCGCTGGAGGTGCGCGAAGAGGCGGACCCGGAGGCGGCTCAGCACTCCCTGGGCGATCGTGGCGGCGAGATAGCCGTAGAGGAACGTCAGCGCCTGCACGATGGCGCTGGCCGCCAGGTACAGGACCGCGAGGGCCAGGATGCCGGATGCCCGTCCCGGCAGCAGGTGGTCGTCCACGATCACGCGCACGACGAGCGGCGGCACCAGCTCGAGCACGGCGGCGACGACCACGAGGAGCGCGACGACGGACAGCCGCGCGCGCCACGGCTGCACGAGCCGGAGCACGCTCGCCCCTACGGACGTCGGGGCGTCCACGCGGTGGCCGGCAGTCGGCGCTCATCGCCACGTCCCCGTCGCCGCCGGCGCTTCGGCGGCGAGCTGCGCGCGGAAGATGCGAGCGTACAGGCCCGCGGCGGCCATCAGCTCGGCGTGCGTGCCGAGCTCCTCGATGCGGCCGTCCTGCAGGACCACGACGAGATCGGCGTGGGGAAACGCGGCCAGCCGGTGTGAGCACACGACCGTCGTCACGCGGCGGTCGGCGTGGGCCTCCGGGCCGAAGGCCTGCTTCAGCGAGCCGACGATGAGCGGCCTCGGTCGCGACGTCCACGGCCGAGAACGGGTCGTCCAGGACGAGCAGCCCCGGCAGCCGCGGCGCGCCCGCGGCGATCGCGCGCGCGAGGCCCACCCGCTGGCGCTGGCCGCCGGAGAGCCGGATGCCGGACTCGCCGATCTCCGTGTCGAGCCCTCGCGGAAAGCCGCGGACCTCCTCTTCCAGCGCCGCGATCCGCAGAGCCTCCGCCAGGATGGCGTCGTCCTGCGCCTCGACGGCGCGGCGGCCCAGCGCCACGTTGTCGCGGACGGAGCCGGAGAAGAGGCGGGGCTCCTGCGGGAGGTAGCCGACGAGCCCGCGGCGCTGGTCTGGCTCGAGGCGATCGAGCGGCCGCCCGTCGACGAGAATCTGGCCGGTCTCGACGGGGTAGATGCCGAGGATGGCGCGCGCCAGGGTGCTCTTGCCGGAGCCGACGGGCCCGGTGACGCACACGAGGGCGCCCGCGGGGATGTCGAGAGCGAGGTCGCGGAGGGCCGGGCGCTCGGCGCCGGGGTAGCGGAACGTCACGCCGCGCAGCGAGACGGCGACGGCCTCCCGCGCGCGGCCCTCCCGCGGAGGTCGCCGGGCGTTCCGCCCCGTGCCGGTGAGGTGCCCGGATCGAAAGGAGGCGAGCCGGGGCTCCCCGGCCATCGTCGAGGCGGGCGCGAGCAGGGGGCGCAGCCGCGCGTAGGCGGCCGCGCCGCTCTGGATCGAGTTCACGAGCTGCGGGATCCGATGGCCGCGGTTGACGAAGCGGAGGAACAGCTCGAGGAACGCGACGAACGTCCCCACCGTCATCGCCCCGGCGAGGACCCGCCGGCTGCCGCCCCAGACCACGATGACGACTCCCGCGATCACCAGCGTCGTGTAGATCGGCTGCAACCCGCCCTTGAGCCGCGCCAGGGAGAGGTTCGCATCGGCGACGGCAGCCGACCGCTCCGCCACGCGCTCGACCGACGCGCTGGCCCGGCCGAAGAGGCGCCACACGCGGATGGCCGCGAGCTGCTCCTGGATGGCCGCCGTCACCGACGGCGCTCGCCTCGCGCGCGCTCGTGGTGCGGCGCGCGATCCATCGGCCGGTCGCGTGCGCGAGCACCATGGCGAGCGGCGCGGGCGCCAGCGAGAAGAGCGTGAGCTCCGGGTCGATGAGCAGGAGCGCCACCACGAAGGACACGGAGAAGAGCACCGTGTCCCAGATCTCGATGGTGAACTCGCGCACGCCCACGCCCAGCACCTCGACGTCGCCCACGATCCGCGCCATGAGGTCGCCGATCGCGATGGCGTGCAGGTCGGCCATCGGCCAGGCGAGCACGCCGCGGAGCGCGTCGGCCCGGATGTTCGCGCGGATGCGGGCGTTGGCGGTGATGAGCCACCAGCGCTTCAGGATCCGGGGGACCTCGGTCAGGAGCGTGCCGCCCACGAACAGGAGCGCGGCGAGGGCGACGTCCACGGGCGCCGCCTGGCCCCGCCCGAGCGCCAGCGCGGTGTCGATGGCGCGCCCGAGCAGGATGGCGGGCAGGACCACCGCCGTGTTCATGACGATGCCCGCGAGCGAGCCGAGGACGAGCTGCCCGGCCACCTGCCGGTAGTAGGGCCGCATCGCCCAGAGGAAGCCGGCCATCGATGGGGAAGACACGGTCAGCGTGGATCCTCCTTGCCCGAAGCGCCCGGCCCTCGTGGGCGGTCACGGCCGTCAGCAGCGGAGACACGATCAGGCCCACGGCGGCCGCGGCGGCCACGACGATGGGCTCCGGCACCTTGAAGCGCCAGAGCACGGCCAGGCTCACGAGCGCGATCGCCGCCGTGGGCACGTCGTAGATCGCGCGGCGGGCGAGCAGGAGGACCGCGCCCGCGATGGCGCCCGTCGCCGCGGCCGTGGCTCCCTGGACGAAGGCCTTCAGCAGGGCGTTGTCCCGGTTCCGGCTGAACCACGGGGCGGGGATGATCGTGAAGAGATACACGGGCAGGAAGATCCCGACGGCGGCGAGGATGCCGCCCAGCAGGCCCGCGGCCAGGTACCCGATGAAGACCACCGTGATCACCACCGGTCCCGGCGTGATCATGGCGACGGCGACGGCGTCGAGGAACTGCTGCTCGTTCAGCCACCCGAACTGCGCGACGACGCCCTGGTGGAGGAACGGCACGATCGCCAGCCCGCTGCCGAAGACGAACGATCCGGCCTTGGTGAAGAAGACCAGGACCTGGGCGAGGAGGTGGTCGCCCCCCACGGTGAGGCCCAGGAACCAGCGCTCGAGGAGCCAGATGGCGGCGACGACCAGCCCTCCGCCCAGCGCCGAGACGACGGCCTCACGCCGGCTGGGCCGGCCCCGCGCGAACAGCGTGACGAGGCCGGCGAGCACGAAGACCTCGGCCAGCTCGGCCTCCGCCCACACCGTCACGAGGAGCAGCGCCGCGAACACGCCCCACAAGAGCGGGTCGCGCCGGTTCGTGGAGCGCGCGAGCTTGTACGCGGCGATGGCGATGACGGCGATGACCGCGGCGCCGATCCCGTAGAAGAGCGCCTGCATCCACCAGAGCCCGCCGTAGCGCACGTAGGCCACGGAGATCGCGAGGACCATCAGGAACGACGGGATCACGAAGGCCAGCCCCACCGCGGTGGCGCCGAGCACGCCGTGCTGGAAGTAGCCCAGCGCGATCGCGAGCTGCGCGGCGAGCGGCCCCGGCATGATCTGGGCGAGCGCGACGGCAAGCCGGTACTCGTCCTCGTCGATCCACCGGCGCCGCTCGACCAGGTCGCGGTGCATGAAGCCGACGAGGGCCACCGGGCCTCCGAAGCCGAGCGTGCCGAGATAGAGGAAGTACCGCACGAGCGCGCCCAGGCTCGCGCGGGTGCCGGCCGGCGCCGCTGCCGTTCCGTCCATCGTTGTCTCCCTCCAGGCGTGGTAACGCTTGACGGTGAGTGTATCACCGGTTACTCTCTCCGCAAGATGCGCTGGCTGACCCTCCTGACCACGCTCCCGCCCACCCCCACCCGCCATCGCGTCGGCGTCTGGCGGAAGCTCCAGCGCATGGGGGCCGTCCGCCTGCGCGGCTCGGCCTGGATCCTGCCCGAGACTCCGGAGACGGCGGAGCTGTTCCAGTGGCTCGTCCAGGAGATCGAGACCTTCCGGGGGCAGGCGACGCTCCTTCGCGTGGACCGGATCGACAACATGACGGACGCGCAGATCACGCAGCTCTTCCATCAGGCGCGCGCCCCGGAGTACGAGGCGGTCACCCGCGGGTGCCGGGAGGTCCTCGCGCAGGTGGACCGGTATCGCGCGTCGCATCGCGGCTCCCCGGCCGGCCCTCCGGGGGAAGCTCGACGCGCTGAAGAAGGAGCTGGACCGCCTCGAGGCGATCGATCACCTGAAGGCGCCGGCCGGACCCCGTGCCCGCGGCCTCTGGGAGACGGTGGCGAAGCGACTGCGCGACGCCGAGCGTCCCGGGGCCACGCGGGCCCGCCGGCGCGGGGCCCTGCCGCCGCGCGGGACCACCTGGGTGACCCGCCCGCGGCCTCACATCGACCGCATCGCCTCGGCCTGGCTGATCAAGCGGTTCTGCGACCCGGAGGCGACGTTCGCGTTCGCCGACACGGCCGACGCCGCCCGGAAGGGCGTGCCGTTCGACGTGCTCGGCGCGGAGTTCGGTCACCACGGCGAGGACTGCACGTTCGAGACGCTCGTCAAGCGCTACGGGGTCAAGGACCGGCGGGTGCGGGCGATCGCCGAGATCGTCCACGAGGCGGACCTCCGCGACGGCAAGTTCACGCGCCACGAGGCCGCCGGCGTCGATCTGGCGATCAACGGCCTCGTCGAGGCGGTGCCGGACGACGACGAGCTCCTCGACCGCGGCATGGCCCTGTTCGACGGCGCTGTACCGCGTCCTGAAGCAGAAGGCGTGACGAGTGTCACAGCGGGTCGAGAGGCCATGAGCCGACAGAAATCAGGAGAGTGCACAACCACCTCGACGAGATGTCGCCGCTGGCCAAGGCGCTCAGGGCCGCGCGCGACCAGATGAACCGTCGGCCATGATGCCGGCGGCCCGATCCGAACACCGACGAGCGAAGGAGACGTGCCAATGAAATGGGTGACCCGCGAACGCGCCCGTGTCGATCGCATCGCATGCCCGTGGCTCATCACGCGCTTCATCGACCCGCAGCCGGAGTTCCTCTTCGTTCCCGCGGCCCAGGTGCCGGAGACAGGCCAAGCGCGAGAACGCCATTCCGTACGACATCCCGAACGTGGAGCTGGGGCATCACGGGCCGCAGTGCTCGTTCGACGCCTTCATCGACCGGTTCGAGCTGGACGACCCGGCGCTCCTGAAGCTGGCGCCGATGGTGCGCGGGGCCGACACCGACGATCGGGCGCTCACGCCGGAATCGGCCGGGTCTCTACGCGGCGGCGACCGGCTTCCAGGCGACCAGCCGGGACGACTTCGACAACATGGAGCGCCAGTTTCCGATGTACGACGCGTTCTACGCGTACTGCGGCACGCAGGCGCCGGCGGCACGCCGACCCCGCGTGCTGTTCGTCTGCCTGCACGGAGCGGCGAAGAGCGTGGTCGGCGCGGCGCATTTCCGCCGGCTCGCCGCCGCGCGTGGCCTGGCCATCGACGCGGTGGCCGCGGGGACCGAGCCGGATCCCGAGCTGGCTCCCGGAGCGGTGAAAGGCCTCGCCGCCGATGGCCTCGCGGCGGCGCCGGGTCGGCCGCGCCCCGTGACGCTCCACGACCTGCGAAGCGCGAGCCGGATCGTGAGCTTCGGCTGCGACGTGACCCCGTCGCGAGGGCAGCGCGTGGACCAATGGGACGTGCCCGCGGTGAGCGACGGCTACGCTGCGGCGCGCGACCGGATCGTCGCCCGTGTCGAGCAGCTCGTCGCGGAGCTGGCGGCGGGGGTCTGACGATGTCGCTGCAACACCGTGGGTTCGTGGAGCTCCCCGCGCACCGGTCCACTGGGGGCTTCGACCACGCCGCCGTTCACGGGCCGACGGGTCGGATCTACGTCGCCCACACGGCCAACGACGCAGTCGACGTGATCGACGCCGTGAAGGGCGAGTACGTGCGCTCCATCGAGGGCCTGCGCTGCGGTGGCGGGCGCGCTCGTCATCGAGCGCCCCGATCTCGTCGCCACGACGAACCGCGGCGAGAACACCATCGGCCTGTTCGCGCTCGATGACACCGGCGGTGTCGAGAAGGTCTCGGTCGGCGTGCGCCCGAACGGGCTCGCGTACGACTCGCGGCGAGCGCGGCTGCTGGTCGCGCACGTCGGTGACCCCGCCGTGCCGGGCTCGTGCACCGTCGCCGTGGTCGACGTCCACGCGCGGAAGGTCGTGGTCCAGATCCCCGTGGCCGGCCGGACGCGGTGGGCGGTCTACGATCCTGTCGCCGACGCGTTTCACGTCAACATCATGGACCCGCCTCAGATCGTCGTGGTCGATGCGGCCGATCCCGTGGGCATCCGACGGACTGTGTCGATCGCGCACGCGGGTCCGCACGGCCTCGATATCGACGTGGCGCGACGCCGGCTGTTCTGCGCCTGCGATGCCGGAGTGCTTCTCGAGGTGGAGGCCGACAGCGGGGCCGTGCTCGGCGCGGAGCCCATCGCCGGGCCGCCAGATGTCGTGTTCTTCAACGAGGGCCTCCAGCGGCTGTACGTGGCCATCGGCGAGCCGGGCGTCCTCGAGGTCTTCGACACGACGCCGCTCCGCCGTCACGAAACCGTGCCGACCGAGCCGGGTGCGCACACCTTCGCGTTCGACGCCGCGCGGGCCGTCGTCTGCGTCTTCCTGCCCGAGACGCATCGCGCGGCGCTCTACCACAACGTCCGCTGACCCGGCGCCGCGGGGCGTGGCCTTGGAGGACGGCCCGGCGGTTACGGCAGGAGATGTGAGACGGCGATGCTCGCCGGCGGCGCTCCCAGTGGGGTCACGCGGGCGCTCGCGTCGAGAGTCTCGCGGCGGCAGTAGCGCCAGCCGAAGGGCGCCGCGTCGTCGCGCGTCGGCTCCCGGTACACCTCGAGGACGCGGTCCACGAGGTTGAGCACCCAGTAGTCCTCCAGCCCTGCCCGGGCGTAGAGGCTGCCCTTGCGCTCTCGGTCGGAGGCGAGGCTGGACTCGGCGACCTCGACGGTGAGCACGGGACGCGATGGATGGGCACGCGCATAGTCATCAGGTGTTCCCGGGACGACGGTCACGTCGGGCTCCGGCTCCGAGTCCTCGTCGAGGCCGATGGGCCCCTGCGTGCGGACGAGCCAGCCATGTCCGAAGGCGGCCTCGAGCGCCTTCGCGGTCTTGAGGATGGCCGCGTAATGCGGCGCGCCTTGCGGCTCCGCGACCATCAGCTGGCCGCCGATCAGCTCGATGGCCTCGCCCGGCTGGAACACCCCCAGGTCGATGAGCCGGTCGTACTCCGCCCGCGTGAAGCGCCGCGTGCGAGTTTCGTAGCTTGCCATCGCGGCCATCGTATCGGCGGCTCCGGGGACGGGTCAATGTCCGGAAGGGGATACGCTCGCGCGCGCCCGGCCAGCATGGGAACGGCGCGCGAGCGCCCGCGGTTGGCCGGAGAGGCGCTCCGGGTGTTGTCGGACCTGAGAAACCGCGCGAATCTGGACAGGCGCGGATCAGCCATCGGCGGGCGGCCCGGCCGGAGCGCTACAGCTTCTGAGCGCCTTCGAGCCGGGCGAGCTGCCGGTCGAACGTGCCGACGGGCAGGTGTCCTGCTTTTCGGGCGATCTCGAGCACCAGGCAGTCGGAAAAACCCAGGCGCGGGTTGGCACGAAAGTGTTCGAGGGCCCCGCCGACGACCTCAGCGTCCTGCACGGTCAGGTGCCGGTGGTTGAGGAGCATCTCGACCGCGGCGGCGATCGCCGCCGGCGGACGGCCGTACACGGCGCTCAGCACCCACGTCGTTTCCGCGAGCACCAGGTGGCCGACCCACGCGCCGATTGACACGAACGACTCCGCCGCCGCGACCTGCCGGGCATCGTCGCGCGTGATGAGGCGCACCAGCAGGTTCGTGTCAACCGCGCGCATGCCGCGCCCGCGCGTACCGGCCTTTGCCCTCCTTGATCTGCGCGAGGGTCCGCCGCTTCGGCGCGCCTCCGGGGAAGACCGTCCGGTGCACGTCCTCCGAGGAGTAGCGCCCGGCCCGGCGGACGACGATGGCGCCCCGCTCCTCGTCCCACTCGAGGACGGCACCCGGCCCCACCCCCAGGCGCCGGCGCACCACCGCGGGAACCGAGACCTGGCCCTGTGCGGTGAGCTTGGAGTGAGCGATCGGCGCCATATGTCTTCATTACCATGGTAATGGATGGCCGGTCAACCCGCCCCTCCACCCCGATCGGCCTCGGGCTTCGCGCGTCACCGCCTCCCGCTCATCGCCTGGCTTGTCGGGCTGACGCTCGTCGCTCCATTCGCCGCGCTCGCGGCGCCGCTCGGGTCGGCGAAGGACATCGCGTCGTTCAAGCTCACCAACAAGACGGGCCAGGCCGCCAAGGAGTTCCACCTCGTGATCACCTCGGCGACCGATGACTTCCAGCTCACCAAGATCAGGAACGAGCCGTGGACCCCGTCATCGTGACGCAACAGTCCCGTCTCCGGTGGCCTCGGCATGTCCGGCCAGTGACTCGGCCCTGACGCGGCTGATTGCCTTCGCGTCGCGCAGCGCGACGATGCGGGCGCTGTCATAGCCGAGGACACGGCCCGGGACTTCATCGGTGTGCTCACCGGGCGCCGGCCCCCGCTCGACCACGGGATGCGCGGGCGCGAATAGTGCGCGCCAGAGACTAGCGCTTCTGCTCGACAGCCTGGATCTCGATGTTGATCTTGACCTCGTCGCCGATGAGGACGCCGCCCGCTTCGAGCGCGCGGTTGTAGTTCACGCCATAGTCCTTGCGGTTGATCGTCGTCGTGGCGTTCGCGCCCACGCGCCGGTTGCCCTGCGGGTCCTTGATCGGCGGCGCAATGCCGTCGACCTTGAGCACAATTTCCTTCGTGACGTCCCGAATGGTGAGGTCCCCGATCATATCGAAGCCGTCCGCCCGCACGTTCTGCACGCGCTTGGACTTGAAGGTGATCCGCGGGTACGTCTCGACATTGATGAAGTCGTCGGTCCGGAGATGGGTATCGCGCCGGGCGTTGCGCGTATTGATGCTCTTGGCCTCGATGGTGATATCGGCCTTGGCCCCACCGAGATTCCCGGGAGTGTACTCGATGGTGCCCGCCGCCGCCTCGAAGACGCCGGTGACGTTGGTGATCATCATGTGGCGGGCGGTGAAGCCGGCCACCGTGTGGGCAGGATCGATGGTCCAGGTCTCAGCCGACGTCTGGGCGGCGAGGGCCAGGGCCAAGGTGACGACAAGCAGGCGGACGAATTGCTTCATGAGAGCTCCCTCCGTTGGATGGCCTGGAATCCTTGAACTGGCAGCCTCTTCCGCCGCCTATCATTTCGCTCAGCCTTCCCGCGCCCTTCCCCGCCCACGTACGTCCGTCGACGATCGGGAGGGACCCGTTCGGCGATCGGCGTCGTCATCGCTGACCTCCCAGAGCAGGAACGACACCGAGCTGCTGCATCAGATCGAGCAGCGTCGCGACGCCCCAGTGCTCCGTGATCTTGCCGTTGACGACCCGCATGGCGTCGACGGTGTAGAAACTGACCTTCTTCCCTGTGGCCGGAATACCGAGGAACTCGCCTTGGTGGGTGCCGTGATAGGTCTTGTAGGTGGTCACGAGGTCGCCGGCGGCCGCCTGCCAGTGGATCTCGGGACGGAAGTCGGGGAACGCGGCACGCAGGCGCTTGTACAGCACTCGCACCCCGTCCTTGTCGGGTGTCGTGCCAGGCTGCGGCGTGTGATCGACAAATTCATCGGCGAACAGTTCCTCGAACACGCGCCAGTTGCCTTTACCTTGCACTTCCTCGGTGTTCCGGCGCACGACGGCTATTGCTGCATCGCCCACGGTTGAGTTATTCACTCTCGCAGCCCCCCGATTCGATGCGACACGATGGTTTCAATGGGCCCTCTTCGAGACTCGAGCGATCGCGCGTAGGAAACATGAGCGCCCTCCGACAGCGGTCGCCCTGTCCGCGTGCCCCCGTTCCCGTGACATAATCTGCCACACACTCGGACGCTAGCGCCTCGGGAACCCCAGGAGCCCGACGCCACAGCGCACATTAGCAGCCTCCTCGCGCGCCGACCGCGCCCGCCGGGCGGTGCGGCATCGTATGCCCGCATACCGCCCCGCCAGCACCCATTGCCGTACCGGCACCCCGGGCAGCACCTCGTCCACCAGATGCGCCGCCCGCTCCGTCATCCGCCGGCCCCCGCGAGCTTGGACACCACGCCCGGCCTTTGCAGGAGAACGGGACGAGGTGCTCGCGTGCGCAGCCCTCGCACTGAAACCGCGCCACGCCCGCCTCGTATACCCCGCAGAGCTCTACCTCAGGTCACACGTCACCCGCAACGCGCCGCGACACGCCCGGCCGGCCAGTGTCGAGAATCCCGCGCTTCGTGGTGATCATCGACACTGGCTGCGTTCGACCAGCAGGCAGGGGCCGGTGCGATGGCCGTCAGGGTTCGCGGGTACGCCCGTGAGCGGGACAGGGTATACTTGGCCCTCTGATTCCACGCGGTCTACGTTCGCGGAGGGGTGGCCGAGCCCGGTTGAAGGCGTCCGACTCGAAATCGGATAGGGGCGTGAGTCCCTCGGGGGTTCAAATCCTCTCCCCTCCGCCAATTTTCTGAGGTGCCGGGTCAGGGAGGGGTGGCCGAGTGGCCGAAGGTGCGGCACTGGAAATGCCGTGTACGGGCAACTGTACCGTGGGTTCGAATCCCACCCCCTCCGCCATCCGGCGTTCCTGATCGCGCTATCGGAGTCGTCGGTCGGACAGCTGGATGCCATATGACGTTCGAGACTTGGGCTGATCGTGGAGAAGGGTCCAGCTGCGAGGCGGCGCCGGAGAGCCGCACGCGAGGCGTACTCTCTGTACGTCGAGCGTGCGGCCGAGGGCGCCAACGAAGCAGATGGGCCCTTATCCGCGATCAGCCAGCATGTGGCCGTGCTAGACGGGGAGGTAGCGGTGCCCTGTAGCCCGCAATCCGCTACAGCGGGGTTGAATCCCCTCTCGAGGGCCGCTCGTGTCGAATGAGACGTGCGTGACGGCGTTGAAGGCTGGGCCCCACGCGACGGGAAGTGCCGAACCCCGCCAGGCCCGGAAGGGAGCAACGGTAAGGCGCCCCTCCCGAGTGCCGTGGGAGTACCTGGCCGGAGCTGGCTGCGCGCGGAGATCGCGGGACGGGACGGTTCGATTGAGGGTGCACGGCCTTTTCTTTTGTCAGTCCGCACCATTCGCGAATGAGGACGGATCCTGAGCACCTGCGTCGGTCCGGTGACCAAGGCATGCCTGGGCCGCACGCTGGTCCAGCTCAACCACGACCTGGTCACCGACGCCATCGCGCGCCTGCAGCTCGCGCGGCTGACGATCGATGTCGACGGCACCGTCGTGCGCACGGGCGGCAGCGTCGCCTGGGCCTTTCGCGGCTTCAATCCGCATCATCGCAAGGACCAGCTACTATCCCCTGCTCGCGCATCTGGCCCAGACCGGCCACATCCTGCGGCTCAAGAACCGCCCGGCAATGTCCACGACTCCAAGCAAGCGGCGGCCTTTCTGCGCGAGGTCATCGACGGCCTCCGCGCCCGCTTCGGCCGGCGGCTGCCGCTGGAGTTCCGCATGGACGCCGCCTTCTTCCAACGCGACGTGCTGCGCCTGCTCCCCGCGCGCGGCTGCCACTACGCCATCAAGGTCGGCTACTGGAGCTGGCTGCCGCTCAAGCAACTCGCCGCCGAGCGCGAGCGCTGGCTGCCCATCGCGTGAGGTACGGCTTCTTCCATGACTTGGACATCCGCAATGGAACCTGCGGCTCCGCGTGATGATCTACCGCAAGCACGTCGCCCACGAGAGCCCCAAGAACTTCCAGCTCGACCTGTACACCCCGGACGACGGCCACTACGAGTACGCCGCCGTCGCGACCAACCTCACCTGGATCTCCCCGCGCTCTACGCCTTCATCTGTAGGCGGGCGCCCAGGAGAAGACCTGGCCGAGCTCAAGGGCGAGTTCGCCCTCGATGTGGTGCCGACGGCTCACTACGGGGCCAACAGTGCCTGGCAGCAACGGAGCGTCCTCGCCTACAATCTCGCCCGCAGCTTCCAACTCGACACGCTCGCCACCCCGAAACCGCGCTCGCGCAAACGCACCTATGGTACCTGATCCGGAGCATGCGCACCCTGCGCTTCCTCATCATCGTCCGCGCCGGCCGGCTGGCCCGGATCGGCGGGCGCCACGTCCTGCGCCTGTCCCACAACCCGGACGGAGGCTTTATGCGTCGATCGATGCATGGGTGAAATGGATGGGGTTAGATGACCTACCAGGTCCTGGCCAGGAAGTGGCGGCCGCAAGCCTTCGACGCCGTCGTCGGCCAGGACGCCGTGACGCGGACGCTCAGGAACGCGCTGGCGTCCGGGCGCGTGGCCCACGCCTACCTCTTCACCGGCCCGCGCGGCGTGGGCAAGACCACCACCGCGCGGCTCCTCGCCAAGGCGCTCGCGTGCACGGCGCGCGGGGAGTCGCCCGAGGCCTGCGGGACGTGCCCCTCGTGCCTGGACTTCGTCTCCGGCGCGCCGGTGGACGTGCTGGAGATCGACGCCGCCTCCAACAACGGCGTGGACGAGATCCGCACCCTCCGCGAGAACGTGAAGTACTCGCCGGCGCGGGGCCGGTTCAAGGTCTACGTCGTCGACGAGGTGCACATGCTGTCGGGGCCGGCGTTCAACGCGTTCCTCAAGACGCTCGAGGAGCCGCCGCCGCACGTCGTGTTCATCCTGGCCACGACGGATCCGAAGCGCATCCCGCCGACCGTCCTCTCCCGCTGCCAGCGGTTCGACTTCCGGCCGATTCCCCACGAGATGCTCACCGCCCAGCTCGACCGAGATCCTGACCAGCGAGAAGGTGTCGTTCGAGCCCGCGGCGCTGCCGCTCCTGATCCGGGCGTCGGAGGGCAGCCTGCGCGACGCGCTCTCGCTGCTGGACGCCGCCATCGCCTACGGCGAGGGCAAGCTGGTGGAGTCGAGCGTGGCCGAGCTGCTCGGCTCGGCCTCGCCGGTACGCGTGCGCGAGATGCTGTCGGCCCTCCTCGCGGGAGACGGCGCCGCCGCGCTCGAGGGCGTGGACCGCGCCGCGCGCCAGGGTGAGGATCTCGACGGGTTCTGCCGCGACGTCATCGAGGCGGCCCGGCGCCTGCTCGTGCTCACCGTGGCGCCGGACGCGCCGCAGGCCGACCTGACCCCGGTGGAGGCGGAGGAGCTCAAGAAGGCCGGCGAGGGGATCGTCGCCGACGAGATCGTCTACATCCTGCGCGCGCTGCTCGACGCCCAGGTGGAGATGCGGCGCTCGCCGTACCCGCGGGTGGAGCTGGAGATCGCGGTGGTGCGCGCCAGCCGCCGGCCGCGCCCGCAGTCCATCGAGACGCTCATCGCCAAGGTCGAGGAGGCCGAGCGCCAGATGCGCGCGCTGCCCGCGCCGGCGGCCGGCGCGCGTCCCGCGTCGCTCCAGGAGAGCCTGCTCGAAGGCGCGCCGCGCGAGGCGCCGCCGGCTCGTCGTGAGCCCGGGCCGGCGGCGCCGCCGTCGCCACGGATGCCCGTTTCCGGCGGGAGCGCCCGCGCCGCAGCGCCTTCGGCGGCGCCGGCGCCGGTTGCCGCCGCCCCCTCGGGAGCAGCACCCGCGCCCGCCGAAGCTGCGGACCCGCCCAGCCGCGGGCCGGCGGCCGGCATCGACGAGGCCTGGGAGCGCGTCGTGACCATGGTCATGCGGAAGAAGGCGCTGCTCGGCTCGGTGCTCCAGGGCGCCAGGCCCGTCGCAGTGCGCGACGGCGGCGCTGGTCGTCGGCATGGCCGGCAACCACTTCCACCGGCAGCTCCTGGAGGACCGCGCCAACCGCGAGCTGGTCAACCAGGCGGTGGAAGAGCACGTCGCGGGAGCCCGCCGCCTCGACGTGGCCGCCGAGGAGGTGGCGGAGATCGGCGCCGCGAACCATCCGGCCGTGCGCGCCACGCTCGCCGCGTTCCCGGGCGAGGTGGTGTCGGTGCGGCCGAGGATTTCCGATCCGACCACGGAGGAGGGAGGCAGCCAGTGAAAGGCTTCGGCAACATCATGAAGGAGGCGCAGAAGCTCCAGCAGCAGATGGAGGCCATGCAGGCCGAGATGGGCAAGCGCAAGGTCGAGGCCAGCGCGGGCGGCGGCATGGTCACCGTGGAGGCCAACGGCAAGCAGGAGCTGCTCTCGATCAAGATCGACCGCGAGGTCATCAACCCGGACGACGCGCAGATGCTGGAGGATCTCGTGATGGCCGCGTGCAACGAGGCGCTGCGCAAGTCGCGGGAGATGATGCAGAGCGAGATGGGCAAGCTGTCCGCGGGCCTCAAGATCCCCGGGCTCGGGCTCTGATCCCTCGCGCATGGCCTACTACCCCGAGCCGGTCGCCCGGCTCATCGAGGCCCTGCAGCGCCTGCCGGGCATCGGTCCCAAGACGGCCCAGCGCCTGACGTTCTTCCTCCTCAAGCGGCCGGCCGACGAGGTGGCCGAGCTGGCCGACGCCCTCGGCCAGCTCAAGGTGCGCATCCAGCACTGCTCGGCGTGCTTCAACGTCACCGAGGAGGATCCCTGCCGGATCTGCAGCGACCCCGCCCGTGACGCGCGGTCGCTCTGCATCGTCGAGGAGCCCAACGACCTGCTCGCGCTCGAGCGCACCGGGGAGTTCCGCGGCCGCTACCACGTGCTGCTGGGCGCGCTGTCGCCGCTGGACGGCATCGGCCCCGAGGACCTCAAGGTGCGCGAGCTGCTGCTCCGCCTGGAGCAGGGGGGCGAGGGTGGCGTGGAGGAGGTCATCCTCGCCACCAACCCGAGCGTGGAGGGCGAGGCGACCGCGATCTACCTCGCGAAGCTGCTGCGCCCGCTCGTCCCGCGCATCACCCGGATCGCGCGCGGGCTCCCGGTGGGCGGCGACCTCGAGTATGCCGACGAGGTGACGCTGTCCAAGGCCCTCGAGGGGCGGAAGGAGATGACCTAGTGCCCGACGTGTCGCCGATGACCAACGCGCTCGGCTGGTCCTTCGCCATCGTCTTCGGCTGCTGGCTGATCGATGCAGCTCCTGGAGGTCTGGGAGACGTGGCCCCGGGAGGCGCCGGGCGACGAGCCCGAGCTGGAGGCGCCGCCCGCGGCGAGCGGACACTCCCACTGAGCGATCGTCGCGTCAGCGGGGCGGCGAGCGCTTGGCGCCGCGCGCTCCCCTGAGATAAACTCGCAAAAGTCCACGTAGGCCGGCGTTCCCCGATAGCTCAATGGTAGAGCACCCGGCTGTTAACCGGGGGGTTGTAGGTTCGAGTCCTACTCGGGGAGCCACTCCCTTTCGTCTCCTCCAGTGGTCCCGCGCTTCGTAGGGATGCGCGTCCGCGTCGTCACACCAGCTGGACCAGGGGACCGTAGCCCCGGAGAGCCGCGTCGTTCGTGAGCAGCGTCATCGGCTCGACCAAGGACTGCGCCACCAGCAGCCGATCGAACGGATCGCGGTGAATCGCCGGCAACCCGGCCACGCGCGCCGCATGCGCTGCCGTCACCGGCAGTTCGGGGAACCCGCTCTGCGCCAGCGCGCGCACGAGCACCGTGGGGTTGGCCCTGAAGTCACTGCGGCGGAGCGCGCTCTTGATCGGCGACTTCCCACACGCTGGCCGCGCTGTAGAACGACCTCGTTCGCGGCACCAGGATGAGGGACCGCGCCTCCTTCGGCAGCCGCCGCGAGCTCGCTACGGCCCAGAGCAGCAGGTGGGTATCGACGAGGACCTCACCGCGGCCGCCCTTCGAAGGCGGCGATCACCTCATCGGGCAGCGGCACGTTGAAGTCGTCGGGGATCCGGAACTTGCCGTCGAGCAGGCCGAGCCGGCGCTTCCTTCCCCGTCTCCGAGGGGGTGAGCGTGGCGACCAGCCTGCGCGGCATCCACAACTCCTGGCCGTTCGCGCCCTGTCGCTGCTAAGCGTTGTCGGCCTGGACGGACCGGTCGCCTTCATCCGCGCGTGGCCCGCCAGGAGGGCATGGTCGCGTCCCTCCGGGAAAGCTCGGCGTGCCGGTGCACGTGCCGGACGACCCGCGGTACGCCGCGGCCCTCGGCGCTCCCTGCTGGGCCGCCAGCGGCTGCTAGACGAGGCGCGCGCCACCGCGGCCTGACGTGAACGCCGCCGATCGCACGGCGTGCCGGCCGAGCGGCGCGGCGGCATCCGTCCGCGAGGGAGCGAGCGAATGAGCCGGAGCAGCATCCACGTCCGTCCCGTCGCGATATCCGATCTCGACGCATCGTCAGATCGACGAGAAGCTGTCGGGCCAGACGCGCAAGGAGCACTGGCGGCAGCGCCTCGAGATCGTCGGGCTCTACGGCCGCCCTGGATGTCGCTCGGTGGCCGAGACCGGACGGCCGGCTCGTCGGGGTTCCTCTTCGGCTGGGTCGGGCGGAGTCGCGAGTTCGGCATCGCCCGGCGCACGGGATGCGGTCGGACCTGATCGGCGTATCGCCCCCCTACCGGGGACTGGGCGTGGCCCACGCGCTGCTCGAGCGTTTCGTGGACAGCGGCCGCGAGCTGCGGGCCATCGAGCGAGTGGCAACGCTGATCGATCTCGGCCAGGCGGAGGTGCGCGAGTTCTTCACCAGGGCCGGTTTCCACCACGGGCCGATGATCCACATGGAGCGAGCGATCGGCCTCTGAATGCGGAAGCGAGGAGAGCCATGGGACCGACGGCCACGAGAACTCCGGGCCAGACGTTGCGCGAGGAGCACCGGCTGATCCTGCGCGCCCTCGAGCTGGTCAAGATGGGCGCGGATCGGCTCGACGAAGGCCGCCCGCTGCCGGATGGCTGGTGGGAGCAGCTGGTCGAGTGGCTGCGTACCTTCGCGGACCGGAGCCACCACGGCAAGGAGGAGCAGCATCTCTTCCCCGCGCTGATCCAGGCCGGCGTCCCGGCGGACGGCGGGCCGATCGGCGTCATGCTCGACGAGCACGCCGAGGGCCGCGTGTTGATCCGGATCATGGCCGAGGACCACGGGGCCCGGCGCGTGGCGGCCGCCCACGCCTACGTGCACCTGCTGAGCGCTCACATCGAGAAGGAGAACAAGGTCCTGTTCCCGCTGGCCGACGCCATCCTCGACGAGCAGGCTCAGGCCGTGCTGGCGCGCGAGTTCGAGAAGGTCGAGGCGGAAGGGGAGCGCCCGGCGTCCGTCGAGCACGCGGAGGACGCGCTGGCCAGGCTCGCCGTCACGCTTCGAAGCTGACCGTCCTCCAGACATGCGCCCGGTGCCACGGGGGCCCCGCCCCCGGGCACCGGGTAACTCCATGTGCGGCAGCTCCTGGCTGCCACGTCCCGGCGTACGCCGGGAACTCTTAGACTGCCATCTGCCCTGGCGCCGCCGGCCGGCGCTGCGCGCGGCGGCGCTCGTCCTGGTCGGGTGGTGGTCCCTCCATCCTCACCTCCCGGTTCGGGTGCACGGCATCTCGGCCCGGGCTGGCTCTCAGCCTCTGAATCGAATGCCGCGTCGACGGGCTCCGTCCATGGAGCGACGGTCAATTTTCTGAGGCAAAACGCGCCAGCTCGACGGAGCGCGGCGCCACGTGAGGCACGGCCGTGTCCATCGGGGGGCGTCGCGGGGATCGCGGCGGTGCGCGGCGAGGGCGGTCGCTCCTGGTGAGATGGCGGAGGATCCGGGCGAGGGCCGCCGTGAAGGCCAGCGCGCCCAGCGCGAGGATGGCGCCGGCCCCCCGGATCCAGGCGGCGTCTCCGGCGAATACCGCGATGGCCAGGAGCGCGACGCCCCCCACGAGGAGCACGTAGGCGGCGCCTTCCAGGCGCGGTGACGCGAGCTGCGCCAGCGTGGGCACCCGCTCCCGCCCGGCGCGACCGCTGTACGCGCGGTACCACACGAGGAAGGGCACGATCTTCAGCATCATCCCGGCGATGGTGAGCGAGATCCAGCCGCCGAGGACGACGACCGCATACGCGAGCGCGGCGCGGGGGCCCGACAGGGGACCGGCCAGCGCCAGCCCGAGCACGACGGCCGGGACGACGAAAGCGGTCGCGGTGAGCACGAAGCGAAGCGCCCAGTCGAGATCCGGCCGCTTTCGCGCACGCGCCATCTGGATGACCCACCACGCGTGGCTCGCCGCCGCCGCGGCGGCGGCGAGGGCTCCGGCGGCGAGCAGGCCCGGCGCGCCCAGCAGCCCCGCGACGACGGCGGGCCCGGCCACGGCCAGTCCCCAGAACTGCACGGCGTCACCACGCGGCCCGGCGTGGGCGCCAGGAGGAACATCGGAAACACGCGGGCGGTCACGCCCAGGATCATCGGCGTCACCCATCCGAGCAGGGCGAGCTGAACGTGCGCGTGGAGCGCGGGGAAGAACCCCGGAAGGTACGGCCACAGGTGATTGGCCGCCAGCGCCAGGCCGAAGAGCGTGGTCGCGGCGAGCCCGCCGTACCCCAGCACGACCAGCCGCGCGGTGAAGCCCCACGCCGTGAACCCGCGCAAGCTCAGACCGACGTTGACGAGGTGCATGGCCACGCCGACGGCCAGCAGCGCGGCCGTGGCGGCCAGCCCGGGCCAGGTGCCGAGATGGAAGTGGGCCACCATGCCGATCACCGCCACGACGAGCACGCCGAGCTGCCAGCGGGCCAGGCGCTCGCTCCAGATCGGGCGCTCGAGCACGATGGGGATGAGCTGGTAGCTCGCGCCCATGATCGCGAGCGTGATCCAGCCGAGGGTGACGGTGTGCGTCAGCGCGACGAGCCGGGGATGGTAGTAGTGTCCGGCCAGCGCCGGCGCGAGCCACACCACGCCCATCGCGGCGGCGAGGAAGGCCGCGGCGGCGCACACCAGATAGGCGAGCGGCACGAGCGGGGAAAGACCGCGGCCCGGTCCGGGGGGCGTGGACACTCGTCAGGCCTCCGGTCTCCGGATGCGGATGCGTACGAGCCCGGGCGCCGGCTCGTCGGTCTCGTGGACGAGCCCGCGCTCGTCGAGCTGGGGATAGAGGAACATCGGGCGGCGGTCGTGGCGCACTTCCAGCTCCGCGCCGGGACCGAGCCGCTCGACCTCCTCGAGCACCTGTACCATCGGCTCCGGCGGCTCGAGGCCGCGCACGTCGAGGACGCGGCGCGGGGGGCCGCGGGTCCCGGCGGCGCGTCCTCCGGTGCCGGCGCCGCATCGGGTTCACGACGGGCGGCCGCGCGATCGCCGGTCTCGCGATAGAAGGACACCGTCCAGTCGTCGTCCGCGTGACGCTCCGTCCAGTGGCGGAACCCACGATTGCCCAGGACCCGATAGAGCGGAATCGGCTCGAAGGGCGCGCGCAGCACGAGCACGTGCCCGTCGCCGAGCGACGTGACCACGGCCATGATGCGCGCGAGCGGCTCGTCGCCCCGCCGGATGTCCTCGCGCACGTCGAGGTGCGTCCGGCGCGCCTCCGGAACGTCCGCCAGCTCGCGAGGGGGGCCGCCAGCGGCCGGTGAATCGTGGCGACGGGCGCATTCGTGAGCCATGGTGGGTTCCTCCCTCACCGCGCATGCTACCGCCGGGCCCCTGATCGCCTTATGATCCCGCTCATAGGGAGTGACGCCGCGCAGCCGAGGAGCCGGGATGCCGAAGCACAGGAACCCGCGCAAGACGCCGCCCGTCGGGCGCGCGCTCGCGCGGCCGGACTGGATCATCACGGGGCTGGCGCTCCTTGGCCTCGCGGTCGCCGGCTACCTGACCGCGCTCAAGCTGGGCGACAACCAGGCCTTCCTCTGCCGCGACGGCAGCGGCTGCGACATCGTCCAGGCGAGCCGGTACTCGCTCCTGGCCGGCGTGCCGACCGCCCTCTGGGGCGCGGGCCTCTATGCCGCCGTCGTCGTGCTCAGCCTCGTGCCGCACACCGTGCGTCGCTGGCAGACGGCGTTCATGCTCGTCTCGGCCGCCGTCGCGTTCTCGATCTACCTCACGTACGTGTCGATCGTCGTGATCGGCGCCACGTGCCCCTACTGCCTCGCCTCGGGCGGCATCGCCCTTCTGCTCCTCGTGGCCATGGTCGCGAGGCGCCCGGCGGCGCCGCCCGGGCCCTCTCAGCCGTTTGCGCTGGCGAGACTGGCCGGGCTCGGCGCCACGGCGGGCCTGGCGGCGGTGCTCCTCGGCGCGTTCATCTTCGCCGCGGATGTCTCCAGGGCGGCCGGGTACCAGGAGGCCCTCGCCCGGCATCTCGCGAAGAGCCAGGCGGTCTTCTACGGGGCCTACTGGTGACCCGCGTGCAAAGAGCAAAAGGCCCGGTTCGGGTCTGCCGCGAGTCTCTTGCCCTATGTGGAGTGCAATCCGTCCGGCGACCGCCGAACCCTGACCGCGCCCTGCGTGCGGGCGGACGTGCAGGCGTATCCCACCTGGACGATCGATGGCCAGAAGCACGAAGGCGTCATCTCCATCGAGCGTCTCGCCGAGCTCTCCGCCTTCCGCTACGCGACACCGGCAGGAGTCAAGCCGTGACGATCGCTGGCTCGTCGGCCACGCGTCGCCGGGCGGGCAAGTTCCAGGACGGCGCCCCGCAGAGAGTTCGATTCGTGTCAACGAAGAGGAGCCACCTCTCAGTAGCGGTTGTGGCCACGGTGACGTTCATGGACGGGGTCGGGCGCCGCGGAGCCTGGCCCGCTGCACCCTGAGCGTGGAGACGCGGGCCAGCGTGTCGAAGTCGCGATCGTGGTGCAGGACCGCGACGCCGTTGCGGAGCGCGCACGCCGCGATGAGACAGTCCGCCGCCGACCGCACCGTATAACCAGCCTGGCGGGCGCGCCGGTAGAGCCCGACCGCGTCCTCGAACGCGGCCGGCCCCAGTGGGGACTCCACGCGCGGCAGGGCCCACATGGCGTCTCGCGCCGTCAAGTATGCGCGCTCGTCGGCGAAGCCCTGGAGGACCTCCTGGATGACCGGGAGGCACGTCACGACGTCGTCGAAGTCGACCTCGCGCTCGAGGTCGATCGATGCAGGCCGCCGGAAGACCTCGATCCACACCGAGGTGTCAACGAGGACCACGGGCGCGCTTCCCCCGGCGTTCTATGGCCGGGCGGTCGCTTCGGACCGTCGCCAGGTCCCCCTCCCACAGTCCGGCGCCGGCGAGCCCGAGGATCTGCCTGGCTCGGGCTCGGCGGACGAACTCGTCGAGGGCGCGCTCGACGGCGCGGGAGTAGGTTCGCTCCCCGCTCACGCGGAGGGCGGCGTCGAGGAGTTGCTCATCGAGCACAAGATTTGTACGTTTCATGCGCATAGGGTATACGAGGGCGGGCAGCCCATCAACGGCGGCCGCCATCCCACACGCTGCGGTGACCGGTGCTGTCGGATGGGCGGCGGACTCAGGACAGAGCTTGACGGTCGTGCAGGGCTGTGGCGGAGCCTACAGATCCTCGCAGAGGCCCATTGATGCAGGTTCGAGCCCGGCCGCGGGGCCCTCTCCCGGCCGGGCTCGTAGCGGCTTCCTACCGGCCGCGCCTGGAACCCGGCCGCGATTACCCCTTGTGGTGCCGCGCGTACACCTCCGCGACCTTCTTGTGCGCCTCTTCCACCGCCTTCTCGGCCGTCCAGCTCTCGACGAGCACCCGGTGCATCATGCGGCCGATGGCGAAGGTGGCGAGCACCTCGCCGGAGGCGGCGTTCGTCGAGCCCGGCGCCGGGAACTGGCGTCCCCGCTCCAGCATGACCTTCCAGTGCTGGAAGACCGGCCGCTTCCAGAAGGGGGAGTCGTACATGCCCTTGTAGGGCGGCCCCCAGCGGCCGTCGCCCTCCTCGATCATGACCCGCAGGTTCTCCGGGGCCATCCAGTACTCGGCCAGCCCCTTGGCCACCTCGGGATAGGGGTTGTGCTTGAAGAGCAGCCACTCCGCGGTGGTGAGCTCCTCGACGGCGCCGGCCGGGCCCGCGGGCACCGGCAGCAGGCCCGTGACCTTGTACAGCTCCTTGTCCGAGTCCGCGAGGTGGGCGTAGATGCTGGTGGGGTTCAGGACGAAGATCACCTGGCGCGACTGGTAGGCCTTGTTGTTGGAGGTGTTGTCCCACGAGATCGAGCCCTTGGGGATGATCTTGTGCTTGTTGAACATGTCGGCGATCAGCTTCACGGCGGCGATCGTGCCCGGGGAGTTCAGCGCCACCGTCTTGTTGTCCGCCTCGACGAGCTTGCCGCCGTAGCACCAGATCATGTTCATCACGTTGTTGTCGGTGTCGTTCTGCAGGCCCAGGCACAGGCCGAAGCCGGTGAGCTTGGGCGGCTTCTGCAGCTTCTTGCAGACCTCGACGAACTCGTCCCACGTCTTCGGCGGGTCGACCTTGGCCTGCTCGAGCAGGTCCATGCGCGTGACCAGCGGCCAGGGGCTGACCGACTGCGGCACCCCGTAGGCCTTGCCCTGGTACATGACGCTCGGCAGGTTGACCGGGAAGAGCCCGCCCTGCTGCTTCTGCATCCGGTTGACGAGCTCGGTCACCTCCAGGAGGTGGCCCTGCGAGCGGTAGAGCTGGACGTACCCGCCCCCCAGCCGGGTGATGTCCGGCGGGTTGCCGGCCTCGAGCGCGGCCACCAGCTTGGGCACGAGCTGCGGCCCGCCGATGATCTGGTAGTCGATCTCGTTGTCCTTGATCCCCGCCTGCTTGGCGTAGGCGTAGCACTGCTCCTGCATGATCTTGTCGACCTGCGGCGCCAGCGCGGCGGGATTCCAGACCACGAGCTTCGTCTGGCGCGCGGCGTGCGCGCGGCGCACCAGCCACCAGGGGGCGGTGGCGGTCAGAGCGGCGGCCGTTCCGGCGTGCTGCAGGATCTCGCGTCGTGTCGGCATGGTTGGCCTCCTTATCCTTTCACGCCACCGAGGGTCAACCCCTTGACCACCCATCGCTGGAAGACGAGGAACATGAGCACCGGGGGCAGCGCGCTCATGACGGTGGACGCCATCAGCGGCCCCCAGAAGAACACGTCCTGCGACATGAAGTTCACCAGGCCGGTGGTCACCGTCCGGGCCCCGGTGGTGCTGGTGAACACGTGCGCGTACAGGAACTCGTTCCACGCGTGCGTGAACGAGAAGAACGTCACGACCACGAGGGCGGGCAGCGACATCGGCAGCACCACGCGGATGAGCGCCGTGATGCGGTTGCACCCGTCGACCCGGGCCGCCTCCTCCAGCTCCACGGGAACGGAGCGGAAATAACCCATGAGCAGCCAGGTGCAGAACGGCACGTCGAATCCCAGGTACGCGATGATGAGCCCGTGCAGGCTGTCGGTGAGCCGCAGCGTGCTCATCATGGCGAACATGGGGATGAAGAGCAGCGACGTGGGCACGAGGTAGGTGAACACCAGCCCCCGCGCGAGGAGGGCCCGGCCGGGGAAGTTGAGCCGGGCGATGGCGTACGCCCCCAGGCACGCGATCACGATGGAGATGATCGTAGAGCCGATGGCCACCGCCATGCTGTTGCGCAGGAAGAGCAGGTACGGGGTCTCGCGGAACACGGTGGCGTAATTGGCCAGCGTCGCCTGCTGGGGGATCAGGGTGGCCTCGAACCCGTAGATCTCCTTGTCGTGCTTCAGCGACGTGGCGATCATCCAGTAGAAGGGGATGGCCGTCCACAGCAGCATCATGACCAGGACGCCGTTGCCCACGCCCTTGAGCGTACGGCGCTGAGTCGTCACGCCCAGCGCCATGGCTAGTCCCCCTTCTCGCGCAGCATCCGGCGCGTCAGGAACACGATGAAGATGACCAGCATGGGGAAGAAGAACAGCGACACCGTCGCGCCCATGCCCAGGCGCTGGGCGCCGCCCAGCGCGAGGTGATACGCCAGGACGGGTAGGATCATCGTGCGATCGGCCGGCCCGCCGTTGGTCAGGACCAAGACGAACTGAATGCCCGCCGAGGTCAGGATCGCCGACAGCATGATCGCGGTGATGAAGATCGGGCGCAGGCGGGGCAAGGTGATGTGGGTGAACTGCTGGATCACGGAGGCGCCATCGATCTCCGCCGCCTCGTAGAGCTCCTTGGGGATGGCCTGCAGGCCGGCGAGGAAGCTCATGGTGAAGAACGGCGTCCCCTGCCAGACGACGACGATGATGACCGAGAGCATCGCCAGGTGCGGGTCGGAGAGCCAGGAGATGGCCTCGTCGATCAGGTTCAGTCGCACCAGGACGTTGTTGATGAGCCCGCTGGCGTCGTCGAAGATCCACCGCCAGTTCAGCGCGGACATGACGGTCGGGATGGCCCAGGGGATGAGGAGGAAGGAGCGGAAGAGGTTGTTGAAGAGGCGCTCCTGGTTGAGCACCAGCGCCATGCCCAGTCCGAGGAAGAACTTGAAGCCGACGCCGACCGCCGTGTAGACGACGGTGTTGACGAACGCCCGGAAGAACTGGTCCCCGAGCAGCAGCTCCCGGTAGTTATCCAGCCCGATGAAGCGCCCCGGCGCGCCCGCGGTCTTGGCCATGAAGGTCATCACGATGGCGCTGGCGAAGGGGTAGGCCACCAGGCTCAGGATGACGAGGATCGCGGGGAAGAGAAACAGGTAGCCCAGCGTCCGGTCGCGCAGCAGGAAGCGCTGGATGCCGCCGCCTCCCCAGCGGAAGCCTCGCCGCGACGATGGGAGAGGAAGACTTACCGTGGTCGGCGTGGCCATAGGCCGTGTCCTCCATCAAGAAGGAGTCCCCGGACACACACCAGGGACAGGAGCGCCTCGGTCGCAGGCGTCGGGACATGTGACACAGGGGGTCCTTCGCGGCAGGAAGCTGCGCATGCGCGCGGGAGGCGTGCAGCCCATCCTCTCGGAGGACTACATCCTGGACATCGCATCACCAGACCCTCGGTGACGTACGGCCCACTCTCAGAGGCCGGGCGGCTGCCGCCCGACCCCGCTTCCGCAAGCTGCGGGCTCCGACAAGCGGCGGGAACGACCCCGGGCCGGGACGCCCGGTGCTTGTCCCCCCTTGGTACACCAGGGACGAATCGGCCGTCAAGCGGGGCGCGGCGGCCGGAGGGCGGCTCCGGTGACCGCGCCGCCCGCGGCTCCGGCACCTTGACAACCGCCGGGGAGCGGAGGAAATTCGCCTCACGGGATCGGCTCCGCGAAGGAGGAGTACCCATGGCCGAGTCCGGCGCCGTCCATGGCCGCCCAGGGGCCCAACCTCAAGCGCGCCCTGATTCAGGACGGATCGAAGCGCTGACCGAGCCAGGCAGATCGAGAACGTCCACCGGCCGCGAGCCACAATTGGAGGTGACGTGATGGCGAAGCACTGGACACGCCGACAGGTACTGACCCAGATCGGATCGCCGCCGCGGCGGTCCACACCCTCGACCCCCACGATCTCTCTTTCGTCCCCGCCCACGCCCAGACGGCCGACAAAGAGCTCTTCCAGCTGAAGAAGGTCGCCGATGGCGTCTACGCCGCCATCGCGGAGACGCGGTACAAGCTGAATTGCAACGCCGCGGTGATCATGACCGACGACGGCGTGATCGTCGTCGATTCCCACTCGAAGCCCTCCGCGGCCCGAGCTGCACAACGAGATCCAGGCCGTCACCAAGCGTGCGCAAGATGATCAACACGCACTTTCACTGGGACCACTGGCAGGGGAACGAGGTGTACGCGGCGGCGAACCCCGGCCTCGAGATCGTCGCCACGCAGCAGCGCGGGAGAACCTCACGAAGCCGGACGCGGGTCGCGGGGGCATCCCCTTATCGAGCAGCAGATCAAGAACATGCCGACGGAGATCGAGAAGCTGAAGAGCGACATCCTCACGGCGACGCCTGGTCGACTGGATGCCGTCTCAGCAATCGGCTGAGGAGGTCCTCGCCGAAGTGCAGGGCGCGCTCGACGCGCTGGACCCAGTCCCGCGCCGCGCCTCGGTGACGAGGGTCTCCTGGTAGAAGGCCGGGCTCCTGACCTTGGCGAGCTCCTGCGAGAGCGCCGTCAGTGAGTCCAGAACACCGGCCTCGATTTCGATGCCCCGGGTCCGGATCGCATGGGCGAAGACTGGAGCGGGATCATGGGTCTTCGGGTAGTCGACGCCCATCTCGTTGAGCAACGCCTTTATCGCCAGCTCCAGCACTTCCTGAGCGCGACGCGTGGCGAGGTTCCAGGCCTCGTCCTCGAGGGCTCGGTTCATCTCACCGGCGATCTGTCGGGCCTCACCGTAGAGACGGTCGGCCCGCTCGCCGTTGGTCACAGGTCGACGACCTCGCCGGGACGCCAGTCGGGCTTGAGGTCCCAGTACCAGCTCCCGTCCGGCAGCTCGACGCGCGTGGAGCCCAGCGCGGCCATGCGGCGGCGCACGGCGTCCAGCTCCCGCTCGAGCACGGACGCGGGATCGTACAGGATCACGCCGTGGTGAGCGATGTCGAGCAGGATCCACGGATGTCGGACCAGATCGTCCACCGAATGGGGGACGGGTGACGGTGTGGGCTGGTACCCCGCGCGTACGAGCGCCCGGTACTCCGGGCTGGCGTCGATGCGGTCCCACATCCCGCGTAGGCGCGGGTCGCCGAGGCTCGGCCCCCGCGTCACCACGTACAGGTCGAGGTCGCTGTCCGGCCGGGCCTGGCCCCGTGCTACCGATCCGAACAGCGCGATGGCCACCAGATCGTCGCCGATCGCGGCGCGGTACTCGGCGACGACCCGGCCGGCCAGGGCCCTCCACGCGGTCGAGATCTGCGGAGAGGTCATGATCCGATCTTATCCAGCGCACACCGGGAGCCGCGCATCAGCCCGCCGATCTCAGCTCCACGTCCGCCTGCGTCCCGCCAGAAGCGCATGTCCATCTCGCCGAACATCGTCCCCGCCGTCGTGAGGTGCTCCCGCGCCTGCTCGCGCTTGCCTGCTCGCCGGTAGAGCGCGCCGAGCCCGAGGTGGCAGTGGGCCATGAGCGGGCGCAGGCCCAGCTCCTCGGCCAGGGCCAGGGCCTGGCGATAGTGCGCCTCCGCCGTATCGACCTCGAAGCGGTCGGGATGGGCCGCGATGTCGCCGAGCAATCGCAGGACATGGCCCTCCACCCCCCGTTCTCCCCGCTGCCGAGCTGCCGCGAGCCCGTCCTGGGCGATCCGGGTGGCGTCCGCCAGCCGCCCGTCGAGGAGGTACGCCCCGCCGAGCGCCCCGACGCGGCCGGGCCAGCCCATCCACCCTCGACGGTCCGCTCGGCGAAGCCGCGGGCGGCGTCCTCCATCAGGGCGACCCCCTCGGCGCGGCGGCCGGTCCCATGGTACGCCGCGCCCAGCGCCCAGGCGAAGTGGGGGAGCAGCAAGGGCACCTCTCTCGTCCGGCAAAGATCGAGGCCGCGCTCCAGCGGGGCCACGGCGCCGGCGAAGTCGCCCTGATCGAGCCTGAGGGCGCCGAGGCCGAGGAGGGGGAGGAGAAGCGATGTAGACATGGCCCGCTTCCTCCGCGATGTGCATCGCCTCGCGAAGACGCCCGAACGCCTCGGGGAACCGCCCGAGCGCCCCGAGCGCCCTGGCGAGGTTGGCCCGCACGTATGAGCCCTGGATGTTGGCCTGACCGAATCGTTCCTGCGCCAGGCCCTCCGGGATCAGCGCGAGCGCGGCCTCGCAGTGCCGGACAGCCTCGCGGCACTCGCCGCGCTCTACGTACACCGCGCCAAGAGACCCGTTGGCGACAACCTGGATGGCGACATCCGCCTGCGACTCGCCGATGGCCAGGGCACGAAGACCGGCCTGGAGCGCCGCCCCGAAATCGCCGGCCCGCCTGGACTGGAGCACCTTGTAGTGTCAGCGCGAGGCCGAGGCGGTGCTGGTCGCCGACGGCCTCCGCGAGGGCTTCGGCCTCGTCGAGGAGGGCCCCCATCCGTCCCGTCTCGCCGAGCGGGAGGAGCGCGGTGCGGAGGTCGAAGCGGAGGTCGAGGGACTCGGCGATCGCGTCGGGATGCTCCGGCAGCCGCCGGAGCGCGTCGAGCGCCTGCTCAAAGTAGGTGGCCGCCTCGTGGTTCGCCGAGCGCGTGAAGGCTTTAGCGCCGGCCTGCCGCAGGTAGCGCGCCGCCTTGTCCCAGATCTCGCCCTGTTGTGCATGGTGCGCCACCCGCTCGACATGCTCGACGAGGCGATCGGCGTGCAGGCGCTCGATGGCGGCCGCCACCGCGGCGTGAAGATCGCGCCGGCGCTCCCCCAGCAGGCCCGCGCAGGCCACGTCGTGGGTCAGCGCGTGCTTGAAGGTGAATTCCAGATCCGGGAAGAGCCGCGTCTCGTGGAAAAACTCCGCCTCCTGCAAGTGCCCGAGTCCCCGGCGCAGGGCCTCCTCCGGCTGCTCAGCGATCGCCGCCAGGAGCGCATAGGGCACGTCCTTGCCGATCACCGAGGCCGCCTGCAGGAGCCGCTTCTCCTCCGGCGGCAGCCGGTCGATCCGCGCCGCCAGGATCGTCTGTACCGTGGCCGGCACCTGCAGCGCCTCCACCGGCCGCGTCAGCCGGTACGCGCCGCGCGGACCATCCAGCGCCCCTGTCTCCACGAGAGTCCGCACCGTCTCCTCCAGGAAGAACGGGTTGCCGCGCTTCACCAGCATCTGCGTCAGCGGCGCCAGCCCAGGATCCGGGCCGAGGAGCGCCGCCAGCAGCTCCGCCGCGCTCTCGGCGGGCAGGGTGTCGAGTCGGAGCTGGGAGTAGGCCGTCTTGCTCCCCCACCGGTGCTCGTACTCGGGCCGGTAGGTGATCAGAAGCAGCAGGCGGGCGGAGCCCAGGCTCTCCACCAGACTATCCAGCAGGGCCTGGGTCTCGCCGTCGATCCAGTGCAGGTCCTCGAAGACCACCAGCAGCGGCTGCACCTGGCTCTCGCGCAGCAGCAGGCGCTTGACCGCGTCCAGCGTGCGCTGGCGGCGCTGCGGTGGGTCCAGGTTCTGCCACGCCAGGTCCTCGACCGGCACGTCGAGCAGCGACAGCAGCGGGGCAGCAGGGGCTCGACCGCCTCCAGCAAGCGGCGCGCCGCCACCAGGCTTCGCTGCGCCTTGCTTGCAAGCTCCCGGACCTCCCGTTCGCTCACACGGTGATCCCTTCGTCTCGGATGTCCTTGAAGATCGAGAAGTCGCCACGGTCTCGCATCGTTTGCCGGTCGACGACGAGGAGCGAGAGGATGATCCCCGAGGCGAGCGAGATCTCGCCGGCGATCTCCCTGAGCCGCCGCTTGTCGGGAAAGGCCAAGCGATCGGTCTCGACCTCGAGCAGGACGTCCATGTCCGAATCAGCCGCGGCAGCGCCCCTCGCGCGCGAGCCGAAGACGGTCATGCGGAAGCGCAGCTCAGGCAACCGGCCGGCGATCTCCTGCCTCAGATTGCCCAGCACCTGCTGCTCGTGAGGTGACAGGTCGGTGATCGTTCTCATGCTGCGGCTCATCCCGTCGCGCCGTCGTTGCATTGTCTCAGCTCCGTCTCCGCCTGCTCCCGCCAGTACCGCACCTCCATTTCGTCGAACATCGTCACCGCCGTGGCAAGGGGATGCCGCGCCTCATCACGCTTGCCCGTGCGCCGGGATCGCTTGCCGAGGCCGAGGTGGCGGTGAGCGGCGAGCGGGCGCAGACCCAGCCCCCGGCCAGGGCCAAGGCCTCGCGATAGTGCGCCTCCGCGGTATCGACCTCGAAGCGGTCGGGATGGGCCGCGATGTCGCCGAGGAATCACAGGACGTGGCCCTCCACCCCCGTCCTCCCCGCTGCCGGGCCGCCGCGAGCCCATCCTGGGCGATCCGGGTTGGCGTCCGCCAGCCGCCCGTCGAGGAGAAGGAGATACGCCCCGCCGAGGGCCCCGACGCGGCCGGCCACGCCACCAACGCGACTATCTTCCCGACGAGGCACGGGCGGCGTCCTCCATCAGGGCCACCCCCTCGGCGCACCGGCCGGTCCCGTGGTACGCCGCGCCCAGCGCCCCAGCGGAGTGGGGGAGCAGCCGGGGAACCTCTCTCGTCCGGCAGAGCTCGAGGCCGCGCTCCAGCGGGGCACCCGCCGCCCCGGCGATTCCCAGAAGCGGCGAGGGCGTTCACCTTGGTCCGAACCGGCCGGCGACCGCCTCGGGATTCACCACGGTGAAGCGCTCCCGTTTCGCCGCCGTCTCGAGGCGCTGGTCCGCCGCCCAGAAGTCGATCGGTCGTCCGAGCTCCCCGCGGAGCCAGAGCGCGGCGCTCAGGTGGATCGCGTCGAATCCCCTGAGAGCGTGACGGCGAAGCAGGGAGCGGACATCCTTCAACGTCGCCTCGTCGACGAGGATGTGGTCGTAGGCCAGCCACTCGTGCTCGAAAGCGGCGGCGGCGGTACGGAACGAGTCGCGCGAGAGATCGCCGTCGCGAGCCTTGCGAGCCAGCGCCGCGTGGATCTCGGCGTACGCCACCCGCGAGGTGAAGATCCGGTCGATCGTCACCCACCGTGACCTGAGCAGGTCACTGCCCTGCTCCTGGTAGTAGCGCTTGACGATCGCGCTCGAGTCCGCATAGATCAACGCCGATCCTCGCTCAGGATCTCCGAGCCGGCGTTCCGCGGCCTCGAACCGGGGGTCGGTCAGGACGAAAGGGCCGGGCCGCAGGGTGCACGTGGCCGCTCGACAAGACGCGCTCAGGCGTGCCGACGACTCCCCACGCTCGCCCTCCCCGTATGGGGCAAGAACGGCGATCGGCCTGCCCCGGTCGGTGATGAGCAACCGGGCGCCTCGCCGCACCCTGGCCAGATGGCGAGTGAGACCGTCCCGTAGTGCCCGGACGCCGATGCCCTTTTCCATGGCTCTCCCTGTGGTCACATCGATGTGGCCATGATAGAGGATCGGCGCCGGCAGCGTCAAAGGCAAGGCGTCGGCGTCCACGTCCCACGATCCTATCGACGTGGGTCGGCGCCGCGCGCGCAGGTCAGCCGCATGGTCAGCCGCGCGTGCCGACCGACGTTGGCCGAGACGGTGTGCAGACAGCGCGGGTCCATGAGCGTGATGTCGCCCGCCCGGCCGACGAGCTCGACCAGGCGCAGCGGGACGCCGCCCGACAGGCAGCCCTCGCGCATGAAGCGGCGCCGCCGGTCGTCCGGGTCGCCCGGCGCGAACAGGTCGGCAAACCACGGCTCGCGGCGGGCCAGCGCCGCGACGGCGTCCTCGGTCGTCAGCACCGCTTTCCCGAGCTCGATCGCCAGCGCGCGCAGCCGCCGTTGCGACCCCGCGATCGCGACGGTGGCCCCGCCGCCGGGCTCGACGTCGTCGAGGAACGCGAACCCGAGCAGCCCCCACGCGCTCGCCTGGTCGGCCGCGGTCGGCTCGTCCACGTGCCACGACGTGTGCGGCACGTTCCACGCGCGATCGGCGATCGGCAGGTTGGGCGCGGCCAGCCCGCCCTGACCCTCGACCGGCGCCCACGCGCCCTGGCCGAACACGTCATCGACCGCCCGCTGCAGCGCCGCATCGAGGGGCGCGAAGGCCGACGCCCGCCCGACCTCCCACAGCAGCGGGTCGCTGCCCGGGCCCGGCCGCAGCGCGCCCAGCAGCTCGACGAGGCGCAGCCCGCCGGCGAGCATTGCCCGCACGCAGTCCCCCATCGCCGCGGCGTCCGTGCTCGCCACGGCGCCGGGCACCGTGACGATGCCATCCGCCTCGAACGCCGCGCGTCGCGCCAGGTTCGCCATCCGGTCGTCTTGTAGCGAACCACCCCCGCTCAGGCCATCTTGACGGCGGCGGCCTTCTCCAGGCCGAGCGCGGCGACGCTCTGCTCTCGCATCAGGAACTTCTGCACCTTGCCCGTGACCGTCATGGGGAAGCCGTCCACGAACCGCACGTAGCGCGGGATCTTGTAGTGGGCGATCTGGCCGCGGCAGAAGTCGCGGATCTCCTCGGCGGTGGCCGCCTGGCCCTCGCGCAGCTTCACCCAGGCCATGATCTCCTCGCCGAACTTCTCGTCGGGCACGCCGATGACCTGGACGTCCTGCACCTTCGGGTGGCCGTACAGGAACTCCTCGATCTCGCGCGGGTACACGTTCTCGCCGCCGCGGATGATCATGTCCTTGATGCGGCCCACGATGTTCAGGTAGCCCTCCTCGTCCATCGTGGCGAGGTCGCCGGTGTGCATCCAGCGCGCCGCGTCGATGGCCCCCCGCGTGGCCTCGTCGTTGTCCCAGTACCCGAGCATCACGCTGTAGCCGCGCGTGCACAGCTCGCCGCGCTCGCCGACGGGCACCACCTGACCCGGTCTGGGGATCCACGACCTTGATCTGCACGTGCGGGTGCACCTGCCCCACCGTGCCCACCTGCTTGGCCAGCGGCGCGCCGATGCGCGTCTGGGTGGAGACGGGGCTGGTCTCGGTCATGCCGTAGGCGATGGCGACGTCCCGCATGTGCATCAGGCTCTGCACCTGCTTCATCACCTCCACCGGGCACGGCGCGCCGGCCATGATGCCGGTGCGCAGCGTCGAGAGGTCGTACGTCGCGAAGTCCGGGTGGTTCAGCTCGGCGATGAACATGGTGGGCACGCCGTAGAGCGCGGTGGCGCGCTCGGCCTGGGCGGCCTCGAGCACGGCGGCGGGATCGAAGCCGTCGCTCGGGTAGATCATGGTGGCGCCGTGGCTCGCGCAGCCCAGGTTGCCCATGACCATGCCGAAGCAGTGGTAGAGGGGCACGGGGATGAGGAGCCGGTCGCGATCGGTGAAGCCCAGCAGCTCGGTGGTGAAGTAGCCGTTGTTGAGGATGTTGTGGTGGCTGAGCGTCGCCCCCTTCGGATATCCGGTGGTCCCGCTCGTGTACTGGATGTTGATGGGGTCGTCGAACTCCTGCTGGCGCTGGCGCGCGGCGAGGTCGCCCGCGGAGACGCGTCCGGCCAGGGCGAGCAGGTCCTCCCAGGCGAGCATCCCCGGTGACGGCGCCTCGCCCAGGCGCACCACGCCGCGCAGGGCGGGCAGGGTGGCGGCGTGGAGCGCGCCCGGCGCGCTCCGTGCCAGCTCGGGCGCGAGCTCGTGGATCATCGCCGTGTAGTCCGAGGTCCGGAAATGCGGGGCGATCACCAGCCACGTGCACCCGGACTGGCGGAGCGCGTACTGGACCTCGGTGAGGCGATAGCTCGGGTTGATGTTCACGAGGATCGCGCCGATCTTGGCCGTCGCGAACTGGGTGATCGCCCACTCCGCGCAGTTGGGCGCCCAGATGCCGACGCGCTGGCCCTTCTCCACGCCGAGCGCGATCAGGGCGCGGGCCGCGCGGTCGACCTCCTCGCGGAGCTGGCGGTAGGTGTAGCGCAGGCCCTGGTGGCGCGCGACGAGCGCCTCGTTGCCCGCGAAGCGCTCGGCCGTCTGGTCGAACATGTCGCCGATGGTGAGGCCCAGCAGGGGCACGTCGCTGGTGCCGCTGGTGTAGCTCAGGCCTCGCACGGCCGTATCCGCCCGCCGCCTGCTCATCTCACTCACCTCCGCCCCACGCGGTCGCGATCAGCAGCCGCGCAAGCCCTGCGTCGTGTGCTTGGATCGTCAGAGCCGTGGGAGCGCCCGCCCCGAGGCTAGCGCGGCCACCCGCACGGGTCAATCGAACGAGCCCCGGCGGGGCCCGCTCCGAGAGGGACGGCCCCACCGATATGGGCCACCCGTACGCATGGTACAGTCTAACCATATGAAGACGACGGTCGAGATCTCCCCCGCGCTGCTGGCGAGGGCCAAGAAACTGGCCGCCCAGCGCCAGACGACCCTTCGCGCGCTGATCGAGGCGGGGCTCCGTCACGTGCTGGCCGGCGAAAGCGAGAAGGGGAGGCCGTACAGGTTGCCCGATGCTCGCGTGAACGGCCAGGGGGTGCAGCCGGGTATCCGGGAGGGCGATTGGGAACAGGTGCGGACCCTCATCTACGAGGGGCGCGGGGCGTGATCGCCGTCGACACCAACCTCCTCGTGTACTCCCATCGGATGGATTCGGCCTGGCACGAGGCCGCCCGCGAACACATTCGCTCGCTGGCCGAAGGCCGGGAGCCGTGGGCCATCGCCTGGCCCTGCCTGCACGAGTTCTACGCGGTGGTCACCCATCCACAGATCTATCGCCCGCCATCGACCCACGGCGAAGCCGTTGGCCAGATCGAGGCCTGGATGACCTCGCCCCGACTCGTCCTCCTGGCCGAGAACGATGGCTACTGGAGCGAGCTTCGACGCCTCCTGGACCGTGGCCGCGTGGTCGGCCCGATGGTCCACGACGCGCGCGTTGCCGCTCTCTGCCTGCTGCACGGGGTGCGAGAGCTCTGGTCGGCCGATAGGGACTTCGGCAGGTTTCCCGGTCTTCACGTGAGGAACCCGCTGCCCTGAGCGTCACGCGAGAGCCGCGCGGGTCTGCGCTATGATCCCCTGAGTCATTCGGCTGATCTGGCGAGAGCCGCGCGGCACGGCCGCGACAGGAGGCCCTCACATGCGCATCGTTGCCATCGGGTTCGTCTTCGCGTTGACACTCGGGCTCACGACCGCCCCGATTTCCGCGCAGACCTGGCGCCCGCCCACGGACGCTCAGCGCTGCCCGTCGAAGTGGGGCGCCGGCGACGAGCGCGGGGCCGCCAACCACATGAAAGCGGCGACCGTGCTGCGCGCGGCCCAGCTCATCAAGACGGGCGAGGCGATCGAGCTCGGGCACGAGCTCTCCTCGGCCATGCCACTGCAGGCCACGCGGCAGTACAACGTGCACACCAAGCGGACGTTCATGAACCCGCAGTCGAACCGGCGCGGGAGCAACGAGGAGCTGCTCACGAGCGAGGTCGGGCAGATCGGCACGCAGTTCGACGGCTTCGCCCACCAGTCGATCGAGTACGGCCACTACAACTGCTTCAAGACCGACGAGATCGCCGCGCGCACCGGCTTCACGAAGCTCGGTATCGAGAAGGTCGGCACGCTGATGACGCGCGGGGTCCTCATCGACGTGGCCGCGCTCAAGGGCGTGGACATCCTGGACGACAAGTACGAGATCACCGTGCAGGACCTCCAGCAGGCGCTCCAGCGGCAGAACGTCACCCTCCAGCCGGGCGACGCCGTCATCATCAACACCGGGTGGAGCAAGCTCTGGGGCAAGGACAACCCGCGCTACCTGCGCGGCAATCCGGGCATCGGCGTGGCCGCCGCGGAATGGCTGGTGCGGCAGGACCCGATGCTCATCGGCGGCGACAGCGCGCCAGTCGAGGTGAACCCCAACCCCGACCCGCAGGTCTCGCTGCCGCTCCACCAGATCGCGCTGGTCGTCCACGGCATCCATCTGCTCGAGAACCTGAAGCTCGACGAGCTCGCGGCGAAGCGGGTGTACGAGTTCGCGCTGGTCGTCCAGCCGCTCAAGCTGAAGGGGTTCACCGGCTCCACGGTGGCGCCCACCGCGTTCCGATAAGCGGGGGCGTACATGGATCGGGCCGCGATCTCGACGGGGCGGGGTGTGGTTGCTTCCACGGCATTTCCATATACGCTCGCCTCGCCTCCGGCTGCGGCTCGCACTGCTAGAGGCCGCCGCCCCACCGGAACTGCCAGGCGATTCCTCCGGTGGTGAAGTTCCCGCCGATGCGGGCGATCGCGCCCACGCTGCCGTAGAGCTTGATCGAGTTGTGGCGGTTCACCGGGATGCTGAGCGTGGCGCCCACGCGCAGGTTCTCCGGGCGCTCGCCGCGCTCGCCGTCGACGGTCGTGGCGCCGCCGATGTAGTAGGTGGCGTCGATCGCGGCCCAGATCCCGCGCCGGGTGTGGTAGATGACGTGGGCCTGGGCCGCGAACAGCGGGTCGCGCTCGAGCGTCTTGCCGCCGAAGAAGTCGTGGTTGGTCGTGTAGAACGTGACGCTCGGCGCCACCTCCACCGTCCAGGCCCCGAAGGTCTTGGAGACGCCGACCTCCGGCTTGACGGACCAGCGATTGGTCCCGATGTTCACGAGCTTGCTCGAGTCGTACTGCCCGAGCGGCGGCGTCACGGTCAGGCTGACGCCGACGATCAGATCGGACTGGTAGTCGGCGAACTCCGAGAGCGTCAGCGCGGGCCCGCCGTACAGCAGCATCGAGACGCGAAGCCGCGGGTCGCCGAGCCCCGACACGTCACGCTCCGCCGGCTGCCCCGCGACCGTGGCCGTGCCGGAGAGCCACGCGTACGGCAGGACCACGTCCACCTTCCCCGAGCGGCCCCATAGGCCGAAGGTGCGGGCGTAGCCGAGGAACGACGCGTGGATGGTGAGCTCGGCGTCCTCGATCGGCGAGGACGAGTCGAACGCCACGTCGCCGGTGGAGTACACGTAGCCGAGGACCAGGAAGTTGAGGTCGACCGGCGCGTTCGAGTACGCCCGGGGCTCGAGGTCCTGGGCGTGGGCGTCCGTGACGCCCGCCATCGCGGCGAGCAGGAATGCGGCGAGCAGCGCGGGCGCGCAGCGCGATCCGGCCCGCGTGAGCCTCCTACGGAGACACATGGCGTGAATTCTACGTCGTGGGACGCGCCGGCGAGCGGTCGATCGCGCCGGCGCGGGTGCCGCCGCCCTGCACGGCCCGGGCGAGCCGGGGTAGACTCGCGGAGGGATCCTGCACCTCACACGCGCGGTGGAGGCGCGCTCGATCCGAGCGCCCCGCGCCGCCGCCGGCACCGCGGAAGGAGCACGCCATGCTCGTCGTCGACGCGCAGATCCACATCTGGAAGGGCAACAAGCCCACGAACGTCAACCACCGGCAGGTCCCGGACTACACCGCCGCCGACGTGCTGAAGGAGATGGACGAGGGCGGGGTGAACGCCGCGCTCATCCATCCGCCGGGGTGGGACCCGAGCTCCAACGCGCTCGCCGTGGAGGCGGCGCGGGCACATCCGAACCGGCTCGCGATCCTCGGCAACTTCCCGCTCGACAAGCCGGACAGCCGCGCGCAGGTGGACGCCATCAAGGGCCGGCCCGGGATGCTGGGCCTCCGCTTCGCCTTCCTCCAGCCGCACCAGCAGACGTGGCTCACCGACGGAAGCCTCGACTGGCTGTGGGCGGCGGCCGAGCGCGCCGCGATGCCGATCGCGCTCCTCGGGCCCGGCCTCCTCGAGGTCATCGGCGCGATCGCCGAGCGCCACCGCGGGCTGAAGCTGATCATCGATCACTTCGGGCGGCCCGACGCGGCGTGGTCGAACCTGCCCGGCCTCGTCGCGGCGGCCCGGCACCCGAACGTGGCGCTCAAGGCCACCGGCGCGCCCAGCTACTCCAGCGAGGCGTACCCGTACCGCGACATCCACGGGCACATCCGGAAGCTCTACGACGCCTACGGTCCCGAGCGGATGTTCTGGGGCACCGACATCACGCGCATGCCGTGCCCGTGGAAGCAGTGCGTGACGATGTTCACCGAGGAGATGCCGTGGCTCTCGGCCCGGGACAAGGAGCTGATCATGGGCCGCGCCGTCTGCAACTGGCTCGGCTGGAGCCTCCCGGGCTAGCCGGAGGCGCGCGGCCGGCTAGCGGGAACCCTTCGGAGGGGCGAGGACCGGGCCCTCGCCCTTCGTCCCGTAGCCGGTCGACGGCGGCGGCTGTCCGGGCCGCTCGTAGTGCGGCGGGACGATGACCTCCTTGCCGGTGTTCGGGTCGCGCACCCGCTTCTCCGGCACGATGCGCTCCCGGGGCTCGCTGGGCGGGGGCACGCCCGGTTTCGGATTCGTCGAGAGCTCCTTCGAGTGCTCGATGGGATCCGACTTCCCGCGACTCTGGGCCGCCGCCGGCGCCGCGCTCATGGCGACGGCGACTCCGACCGCGAGGGTGGCCCACAGCAGGCGCGTCGCGGTGCGATGCGACACGCCACGCGCGCTACGATCCTGAATGGTCCGCTTGCTCATGGCGATGCTCCTTCGACTCCCCCGATAGCGTCACGCTACACCTCGCCACGAGGCAGACCAAGCGGGACGTGCCCGGAATGCGTCAGCGCATCACGATGCGGCGGCCGTGGGCTCGCCGAGCGACAGCATGAGCCGGTTGGCCCAGTTGAAGAACGCCGCGGCGTGGATCACGTCGGAGATCGCGAGGTCGTCGAGGCCGGCCCGGCGCAGGCGCTCCACGTGCTCGGGCCCGAAGGCGATCGGCGTGGAGGTCAGCGCCACCGACGCCGCGACGATGGCGTTCCACCGCTCGCCGAGGTCCGATCCCACGCCCTCGTCGAGCAGGCGCTGGACGTCCTCCTCGCGCTTGGAGTACGTCGCGGCGAACCGCGAGTGCACGGACGCGCAGTAGATGCAGCCGTTGAAGCGGGAGGTCGCGGCGGCGGCCAGCTCGCGCTCGGCGCGGGGCAGGCCGGCGTCGGGGTTGTAGAAGATGTCCTTGTCGGTGCGCGTGCGCGCCTCGAGGGCGTCGGGGTCGCGCGCGAGCAGCCGGAAATAGGGCGACTTCACCCGGGCGGCGTCCACCAGGCTCGCGAGCTGGCGCGGCGTGAGCGCGTCGGCCAGCACCGGCTCGAGCCAGGGCAGCCATTCGAGCTGGGCGCGGGTGAAGGCCAGCGGCACCGTGTGGTCGGGCGGAACCAGGACCGTGTCGGCCATGTCGGGACCTCGGCTGATCAGGCGCGGCCGGCCAGGACGGAGAGGCCGGCCACGACCCGGATCTGGAACGAGAGGAACGCGGCGATCTGGGAGAGCGTCACGATGTCGGTGGTGGTCCAGCCCGCGTCGAGCAGGGCCTGGAGCGCGGCCGGCTCCGCGTCGCGCGGATGGAAGACCAGCAGGTGCATGTGCTCGAAGGCCGCGGTCAGCCGCTTACCGAGCGCGGCGCGCGCGGCGGCGCCGGCGCGGTAGACCGGCCCCGACGTGTCCTCGCGGCTCAGCGGGCCGGTGCGGTAGCTGCCGTACGGCCCGCGCGCACCGGCTTCGGTGACGGCGGCGGCCACCGCCCCGGAGAGCGATGCCGGGGCGCCGCTGTCGGCGAGGCCCTTGCCGTAGAACGCGGCGAGGGCCGGCTGTCCGTGCAGCCCGGCAATGAAGCCGGCCACGGCGAAGCGCTCCGCCGCGCTCACGCCGCCCGCGCTCTCGGGAGCGAACAGCGCGCGGTAGCTCGCCTGGGCGTGGGTGCGCGCCTCCGGCCGCCGGGCGCGGATCGCGTCCAGCGGCGAGCCCGGCGCGATGCCCACCAGCTCGTCGATCACGTCAACGTCGGGTCGTGCCATGAGCGTCGTTCCTTCCGTCGAGTCGGTCTAATGACCCGCGCAGAATACGGTAACCGCCACGGGCCTCTACAGTCCCACCGCTCGACATTTGTCTGATGCGCGGGGCTCACTCGTCAGGCCACGCGCCGGATGCCGGCGCCGCCGTCCCGGCCCCACCCGAGCACGGGCGCCACCTCCGCCGCGACCAGCTCGATCGACCGGAGGATGTAGGGATGCGGTGGATCGATCGAGTGCACCTGGACCACGAGGTCGGTGCACCTGATCAGCGTGCTGTCGGTCCGGAGCGAGGCGATCACCTCGTCGGGCCGGCCCACGTGCGCGTCGAAGGCGGCGATCAGCTCCTCCACCGATCCGCTGCTCGCGGTCGCACGGCCCGTCCGCGCGTGGCGGGCCCGGAGCCGCCCAGCCCGACCTCGGCGAAGCGGAGCGCCTCGGCGCGATCGTCGGCCACGAACACGCTCCGTGACGCCATGATGCGCGGCTCGCGTCCCTCGGGCAGAGCGGCCATGTACGCGTCGATCATCGGGTTCTGGATCTCGGGCAGCGGGAGATTGGGCGCGTTCGCCGGCCGCGGCTGGGTGCGCGAGAGCAGCAGGCCATCGCCCGCGGCGCCGGCGCGCCGGGAGCCTTCCACCGTGAACGTCGCCTGCCAGATGCGGTCGACCAGGGGCGGGTGCGCCGGATACAGCCGATCGCCGCCCGGAAGCGGCCGGCCGGCGAGGGCGTCCCGCAGCACCTTGAGGTGCTCCACGAGCAGCGTCGTGCGCTCGGCGCTGTCCAGGCCGAACGCCTCGAACGACGTCAGGTTGCCTCCGCCTCCCACGCCCAGCTCCAGCCGGCCGCCGGACACGAGGTCGAGCACCGCGGCGTCCTCGGCCACGCGGATCGGCAGCTCGAGCGGCAGCGTCACGATGCCCGTGCCGAGGCGGATGCGCGACGTCTGCGCGGCGGCGTGCGCGAGGAACACGAGCGGCCCGGGCAGGCCGCCCTCGTCCTCGTGGAAGTGATGCTGGGCGACCCACGCGGAGTCGAAGCCGGCGCGCTCGGCGTGGGCGATCTGCGCCGTCGCCAGACGGTAGCGCTCGGCCGGGTCCGCCTGGTCCAGCAGGCGCGTGAAGAAGCCCAGGCGCTTCGGGAGCTTTGTATCCATCGCCGGGCCAGTGTCCGGGATATGCCCGAGCATCGCAAGGGCCAGTGGAGCGGCGCCACTTCCCCTCTCCCTCTGGGGAGAGGGGAGGGTGACGGGCGGTGGCGCCAGCGCACGCGTCGGAGAGGGTGAAGAGATCGGGCGGCGGCTATACTCGGCGCGGGCCTTTGAACACCCGGCTCGTGACGACGGCGACACGATCCACGCGGGAGGTGCGGGCATGACCCATGAGCCGAAGTCGCCAGACGACGCGTTCCGACTCGAGGAGGCCACGATCGAGGAGCTTCATGCCGCGATCCGCGCCGGCCGGACCACGTGCGTGGCGGTCGTCCAGCGCTACATCGATCGCGTGCGCGCGTACAACGGCGTGGCCAGCCTGCTCGTCACCGCCGACGGCGCGCCCGTCCCGCCCGCCGACGGCGTGGTGCGCGGGACGGCGCCGATCCGGTTTCCCACCGAGACCGTCGCGGCGTCGGCCGTCCTGCCTGACCTCGACCGGTACCGGGGGCGGCCGCTCGAGTACGGCCGCATGGAGGCGACGGCCTCCGATCCGGACGTGCCGCAGCAGTTCGGGATGATCGTGGGCCGGCCGGACGGCGGGCAGCTCAACGCGCTCGCCACGCTCAACATCCGCGGCGAGCGCTCGGTGACGTGCCGCGGAGACTTCGACCGCCATCCGTCGGCGGGCCCGCTCCCGCCCGGCGCGCCGGCCGTGTGCGAGGAGTTCCGGCAGCTCCCCGACGCGCTCGAGCGCGCGGCGGAGCTCGACGCGCGCTACGGGCGGAACCCCGACCTCGAGGCGATGCCCATGTACGGCGTCGTCTTCTCCTTCAAGGACTCGTTCGACACCAGGGACATGCGGTCCACCGGGGGCGGCGACGCCCGCTACGACATCGATGTCCCGGCGCGCGACCACGTGCTGGTCCGGCAGCTCCGCGACAAGGGCGCGATCATCTTCGCCAAGGCGATCAGCACCGAGTACAACGGGCGCGCCGGGAACCCCGGCGGCCGTCACGTGCCCGACGCGGTGCTGCCGTCGGTGCTGGGCTACCAGCGGAGCACGTGGGGCGGCAACCCGGCCAACCCGTACGACACCACGCGCTCGGCGTCGCTCGGCTCGAGCTCCGGCTCCGGCGTGTCGGTGAGCGCGAACCTGGTGATGGCGAGCCTGGGCGAGGAGACGCGCGCCTCGTGCCGCGGCCCCGCGAACCACAACGCGGTGGCGCTGATCCTGCCGCACAAGTCGCTGCTCGGCTTCAACGGCGGCGCGATCGGCGCCGACGTGTACTGCGACCGGAGCGGCATCCTGTGCCGCACGCTCGCCGACTGCGCGAGGGTGCTCGACGCGCTGAAGGATCCCGTCGAGGGGTACTACGACCCGCGCGACCCCTACACGACCGTCCCGCGCTCGTCGGTGCTGGGCACGTCCTACGCGAGCCACGCGCGGGCCGGAGGATCGCCGGGCGCCCTCGACGGCATGCGCATCGGCGTGATCCGCGAGTCCATGGTGTACCCGCCGGGCTCGAGGACGGAGGAGCCGATCGTCACGGCCGCGGCCCGCGAGATCAAGCTGGTCCTGGCCGAGCGGCTCGGCGCGACGCTCGTCGAGTCGTCCGACCCGTGGTGGACGCCGGATCCGGACGTGGAGGCCATGAAGACGGACTTCCGGGCCGCGCTGGCGCGGCTCGTTCCGCTCTTCATGCCCGATCTGCTGTTCCGCCTGCGTCCGGACGGGCGCCCCGTCTTCGAGGACTTCGCGGCGGCGATCGTGCCGACGGAGTTCGCGCCGGGCAAGGTCTTCGGCGCCGGGACCTTGACGCCGATCGACTACTGCGTGCTGCTCGCCGACGGGCGCATCGCGCCGCCCGCGAACCTGGACATCGCGACCATCCAGGAGCAGGAGCTCGCGATGACGTTCCGCTTCCACGTGCCGCAGTACCTGAGCCGCCGCGCCGCGGACTGGCGCGCGCGCGGCTTCACGGAGACGCTGGTGGACTTCCGCGAGCTGAACGCGCGCTCGAAGTTCTGGGGCGACGACCAGCGCGCGGCCTTCCGGAACTGGGAGGAGGTCCGCGACCCGCGGAACGCGCTGGGCGGGCGCCAGGGCGTCGACGAGCGCATCATGCTCCGCGAGCTGCTGCGCCGCGTGGACATGATGGTGCTCCTCGAGAACCGGCTGGACGCGCTCGTCCGCCTGCACACGCCGTTTCCGCCCGGCAAGATCGGCGGCGCCTACCAGCCCGGCCTGCCTCACAACCTGCGCCCGGAGACGCTCTACGGGCCGAACGCCGGCCTCACCGAGGTGCTGGTGCCCGCGGGCTACGTGACGACCGCGTACGACCCCGTCTTCACCCTCATCCCGGACGGCACGCGCTACGTCCCGGCGCCATCCTCGACGTCGACCGCTCTCCGCGCGCCCGGCCTGCCGTTCTCGCTGGTGTTCCGCGCGGAGCCGGGCCGGGAGGACGTCGTCCTGCGCGTCGCCTCGGCATACGAGGCGGCGTCCCGGCGCCGCATTGCACCGCCCGCTTTCGGCCCGCTGCCAAGGGAGACGGCAGGGCGCACATTGGAGGGAGCGCGAGGATGAGTACGGGGACGCCTGAAAACGAGTTCGAGCATCGCATCGCTTCCGGTCTGCTCAACGTCCTGATCCGCGCCGGCCTGATCGGCGTCCTGGCCGCGCTGTGCTATGTCGTCTTCGCACCGTTCCTGACGCTGATGGCCTGGGCGGTCATCCTGGCCATCTCGCTCTACCCGTTGCACCGAGCGCTGGCCCGCCGCGTGGGGGGGCGTCAGGGCGTCGCCGCGACCATCCTGGTCATCGCCGCCAGCGTCCTCATCATCGTGCCGACGGCGATCCTGGCGAACTCGTTCGGGAGCTCCACCCAGGCGTTCATCACCGCCGTGCAAGAAAACACCCTGCAGATCCCGCCCCCGCGTCCGGGCGTACGGGACTGGCCGCTCGTGGGCGAGAAGATCCACGGCGTCTGGTCGAAGGCGCACTCGGATCTCCCCGGCCTGGTCCAGAGCATGCAGCCGAAGATCGGTGAGCTGGCCCGGACGGCGCTCGCGATGGTGGCCAGCATCGGCCTCGGCATCCTGCAATTCCTCGCGTCGTTTATCGTGGCCGGCATCTTGATGGCGTACGGCGAGGCGGGCACGCGCGCGAGCCGGGACATCTTCGAGCGCGTGATCGGCAGCGGGCGAGGCGAAGGCTTCAGAGCGCTGGCCACCGCCACCATCCGTGCCGTGGCTCAGGGCGTCATCGGCATCGCCTTCATCCAGGCGATGCTCGTCGGCCTCGCGCTCCTCGTCGCCGGCGTGCCACTGGCGGGGGTGCTCACGGCCATCACGCTCGTGCTGAGCATCGCGCAAGTGCCGGCCCTGATCGTGATCCTTCCCGTGCTCGGGTACATCTGGTCGAGCGACGCCTACGGCACCGGCGCCGCGATCACGTACACGATCATCCTGCTGCTAGCGGGAATGGCCGACAACGTGCTGAAGCCGCTCATGCTGGGCCGCGGCGTCGACGCCCCGATGCCGGTCATCCTGCTCGGCGCCCTCGGCGGCATGGCCGCCCGCGGAATCCTGGGCATGTTCGTGGGCGCCGCACTCCTCGCGCTCGGGTATCAGATCTTCATGGGCTGGGTCGGCTCCGGCTCGGATTCGAGCCCGGCGCGGCCCAAGGACGATGGGGGCGGATGACCGCCAGCGGCGCGTTCGTCACTCGCCATCGGGTCGTCAAGGCTGCGCACGCTTGAACGTGATCAGGACCAACCCGGAGCCCGCCTTGGTCTCGAACGCGGTGGGCCGGCCCTTGTTCAGGTCCGGAGCGTTGTCGCACACCGTCAGCGTGTCGGCGTCGAGCGCATAGATCCCCTTCCAGTCCTTGCCTTTGAGCGCCCCGTGCGCATGCTCGAAGTCGATGGCCGCGGGCTGTGCGCTCGCTTCGACCCGGAACGTTCCCGCGTAGAGGAGCTTGCGGTCCCTGGAGTGGATCTGGAAGCGGTTGCCGGTGAAGGAGAGCCGATGTCCGAGCACGTCATCGGCGGCCTTACCATCGCGTTCTGCCCTCGTTGCCGTCCAGCGTCCCGTGCAGCTTCTTCTGCTCACCGGCCGAGTCGGCGACGGCGGGAACGAGCGAGCATCGCGAGGATCAGACAGCACATCGCGGCGGTCAGCCGGCACATGGCACGATCTCCTGGAGTGCGTTCATTTCTCGACGACATCGTCGGCCCGCGCGAGCAGGGATGGCGGGATCGTCAGGCCGAGCACCTTGGCACAGCGCGAAACAGTTCCCGCGTCACGGCTGATACGGCGCATCGGTGCGGGGCGCATCCGGGAGCTGCTCGTCCAGGGATTGCCGGTACCTGATGCAGCCGCGCAGGAACTCCGGCCACGCCGGGACCGTCGGCACCGGGTCCGTCCGATCGGGCAGGAGTGCCCAGAGCCGGGGATGATGCCAGCAGAGGTCGTGTCCTGAGCTGTCTCGATGGGCCCGGATCCCGGCGCGCAACCGTCTCGCCTCGTCGATCAGCTGCTCGCGTGTCATCACTTCGAGATCCTCGTCCATGCTGACTCCTCGACGAGCCGCGGAGCGGGCCGTCACGAGCTGCTGGCCGACCGGAGCGGTTGGAGCAGGTCGGCGAAACGCGGGAGGTCGTCGCACCGATCCACCAGGGCCTCCAGGCGGGCGACTTCGCGGGCGCCGAGCACCACGGCGGCCAGCTCGCGAAACTTCGACCGGATCTCGTCCTCGCGGTACGGGTCCTGGTGGTCGCCGCGGGCGCTCTCGCGGAGCCTGGTCACGCGGCGCCCGTCCGTGAGCGTCACGGTCACGCGGGCGGGCTTGAGGCGCGGCACCTCGGCGTTGAGCGCGGGATCCTCGCGCACGGTCACGCGACGGCGGAAGGCCGCGATGGCGGGATCGCGCACGGCCTCCTCCGTGAACGCGTGATAGCCGGCGGTGCCGCGCAGGACGAGGGCGGCCGCCGCATGCGGGCAGCGAGTACTTGGCGGCGAAGTAGTTGCGCGGCTCGGGCTCGCGCATGTTCGCCGCGAAGCGGTAGGTGTCGACCTCGACGCGCTCGATCGCCGCGGGATCCGGCGAGAGCTCGGCCAGGATCTCCTCCAGCGCGTCGAGCGCGGAGTAGATCGGGTTGCAGCACGCGCGCAGGCGGAAGTAGTTCCGGCCGATCTCCCAGCGCCGGCCCAGCTCCTCCGTCACGGCCTCGGGCCGGAAGCCGTCGCCGACCAGCCGGCCGAAGGCTTCCTCCACGGCGTCGGGCTGCGCGGCCACGCCGGCCAGCGCCAGCTCGGGCGCGAGGATGCCGGCGAAGCCGCTCATGCCGCCGGCCACGTTCAGCGCCGTGGCGCCGGCCACCGCGTTCGTGTACCCGGGCGTGAGGACCAGGATCGAGCCGATCCGGAGGGCGAGGCTCATCTGCTCGCCCGTCATCCCGCGCAGGCGCGCGCCGGCCGCCACCGCGCCGAGCATCGGCGCCTGGCCGTTCTGGTGGGCGAGCGGCCGGGCGGTGAGCCCCGCGCCGATCCGCACGGCGACCTCGTAGCCGAAGATCAGCGCGGCCAGCGCCTCCCGGCCGGACCGCTCCAGCCACTCGGCGCCGGCGAGCACGGTGGGCAGCACCTGCACCGCGCCCTGGCAGGAGACGTAGCGATGCCCCTCGCAGAGCTCGATGGAGCGGCCGGCCAGCCCATTCAGCAGCGCCGCGGTGCGAGGATCGGCGGTGGGCCAGCCGGGCGCATAGACGGTGGCGCCCCGCCCGCCGGTGGCGATCAGCCTCGCGCGCGCCTCGGCGACCTCGGGCTGGACGGAGCCGGCCAGGATGACGCCGAGCGTGTCCAGCAGCACGAGCTTGGCGTGCCGCTGGATCGCCTCGGGGATGTCCTCCCACGGCGTCCGCGCCGCGAACTGCGCCAGCTCTTCGATGGCCTTGCCCATCGAGGTCTCCGCTCTCCGTGGGAGGAGGGGCCGGCGCGGCGGCGCCGCCGGCCCCGGCAGGTCAGACGACGGGCGACGCGCTCGCGCGCATCAAGTCTCCGCTTCCACAAGCACCGGCACGTCCTGCGCCGGCTTGTATCCCATGTGGGCCGGGAACTCCGCGCCGAGCGGCCACGGCCGACCGAACTGGAGCCAGAGCCGCAGCATGTGGCGCTTCTGGTGGGGCAGGGGGCCGTCCACGAAGCCGGTGCGCGAGTGGAGCGTCGTGTAGTTGTTGATGAACTGGATGTCGCCGAGCTGGAGGTCCATGTCCAGCCTGAGGTCCGCGCGCTGCGTCTGCTCGTCGAAGAAGTCCAGCGCCGCCGTCTCGATGGTCGTCAGCGGCACCTCGCGCTTCACCGCGCCCGCGTTGATCTGGTTGCGGAGGTAGCGGCAGCTCACCACGCCGTCGCGGGCGCCGAACACGGGGATGGGCCGATCGGACACGCCGCGCGAGGTGAGCGCCGCCTCGCGGCGGATGTAGTAGAAGCCGTTGTAGAGGAGGCCGAGATACTCGGGATGGCGCGCGAGGACCTCGTTGTGCACGGTGACGGAGCTCACGATGCTGCTGAGCCCGCCCTCGACGCCGCGGCGCAGGCAGAGGAGCCCCACCATGTCGCCCGCGTCGGTGTGGTACGGCAGGTAGGCGTTGGTCTCGTAGCCGCGCACGTCGATGTTCCCGTACGTGCGCCCGTGGTCGTACACGTGGCCGAGCAGGTCGCCCTGCGGGTTCTGATGGAGCGGGCCGCCCATGTAGCGGCCCATGCCCCAGAACATCAGCCCCACGTCGTCGTCCGAGTACCGCTCCACCGGCAGCCCGCGCAGCACGAGGAAGCCGCGGCCGTCGTACATCTCGGCCACCGCCCGCTCGAGCTTCGGGCGGAGCACGGTGAGCGGGAACTCGGCGCGGTCGATCTCCGCGAGCGGCTTGCCGCTGGCGCGCGCGGCGGTCAGCGCGCGGTCGAGGTCGGCGATCTCGTCGCCGGTGAGGGTCACGATCCACGAGGTGTCGCGGGCGAGGTCGGCGCCCCGCCAGGCCTTGGGCCCGGTCACGGGGGTCATCTGGATCTGGGTCATCGTGGGCTCCTCCTGTCACTTTTTCCGCGCACCGCGGCTTCTGGTCGGTTCGCCCAAGGTAACATCGCGCCCCGCGGGCTCGGGCTCCGGAATGGTCACGTCCGTCGCATTATCACCGATCCGGCGGGCGGTCGAGCCCGCCGGCGTCGCGGCGACCGGGCAACGGCTGGCGCCGCTGGTGGTCGCGCTCTCCGCGGCGGCGCTCGGACCTGTGGCATCCTGGCGGGCACCATGCGGACCGGTACGCTCGCCGTCGCCCTCGCCTGTGTCCTCGGCGCGTGCGCATCGGCCCAGGGCCCGGCGTGCCGCGCCGGCGAGCGGCGCGCCGTCGTGGAGTCCCTCTACTTCGGCACGACGCGGCCCGGCGGCGTCGTGTCCGAGAGCGAGTGGAAGGAGTTCGTGCACCAGGTGGCGACGCCGCGCTTCCCCCAGGGCCTGACCTCGTGGCCCGCCGCCGGCCAGTGGCGGGGCGCGTCCGGCGTGGTCGAGCGCGAGGCGTCCTACGTGCTGCACGTGGTCCACCCCGACACGGAGGCGGACGAGCGCGGCGTCGTCGAGATCATGCGCGAGTACCGGGCGCGCTTCCAGCAGGAGGCCGTGCTGCGCGTGCGCGGCAGCGCCTGCGTGTCGTTCTAGCTCGGGCGAGCCCATCGTCGCCCGCGTCGTGCGGTCCGACGAGGTGTTCGCGGGGGAGCACCGGCACCTCTTCCCTGACCTCTTCGCGGTCTGGAACCGCCGTCCGGTCCGTGGCGATCGCCTCGGACAAGATCGGGCGAGATCCGTGTTCCCCCTCGCGCCTGGCGAACGGGCAACCACACGTCGGAGGGATTCTTCCTGGCGCGGGGTCTCCGGCGTGACGGCCGGCCAGGCGTCGGCCGTCGCGTCCATCGCGGACCTGGCGCCGAGCTTCTGCCACGCGCTCGGCGTGCCGCTCCCCGACGCCGACGGCCGGCCGATCGCGGCCCTGGGCGGCTGACGCCGGCCCGCCTGGCGTCACCGGCGGCGGCACGCGGTTCTCGCTGGCGCCTCCTCGGCTCCGTGTGCATTCTTAGGTGTAGGGACACGACGATCCGATAGGCGCCGCCCGAGGGGGGACACGACATGCCCCGACACACGGTGGAGCAAGGCGAGCACGTGTCGCGCATCGCGGAGGCGAAAGGCTTCTCGACCTTCCGGCGCATCTGGGACGCGGCCGAGAACCAGGCGCTCAAGGCGAAGCGCCGCAACCCGAACGTGCTGTTCCCGGGCGACGACCTGTTCATCCCCGATTTCGAGACCAAGGACGAGCCCCGCGCCACCGACCTGCGTCACCGGTTCCAGGTGTCGACCACGCCGCTCAAGCTGCGCATCGTGATCCGCACCGTGGACGGCGAGCCGATCAAGAACACCGCGTGCGACCTGTTCCTCGATGCCGAGCGTATCCCCAAGACGACCAACGGCCGCGGGATGATCGAGCACGACATCCCCAAGGACACGGAGAACGCCCGGCTGGTGGTGCCGACGCGCGGGCTCGAGTTCGACCTGAAGATCGGCCACCTGGACCCCGTCGAGGAGATCTCGGGCGAGCGGGCGCGCCTGGACAACGTGGGCTACTTCGCCGGCTACAGCCAGGCCGACGCGGACCAGCTCCAGTGGGCGCTCGAGGAGTTCCAGTGCGAGCACGAGCTCAAGGTCACGGGTGAGTACGATGCGAAGACCCGACAGAAGCTGGAGAAGGACCACGGGAGCTGACGCGGGCGGCCCGGGCGCGGCTCGTGAGCCCCGCGCATCGAGACCAATGCCGAGCGGTGGGACTGTAGAGGCCCGTGGCGGTGTACCGTAGCTGCGAGGGGCACGTAGCGCGCCATGAGCGAGGGCACGTTCCTCGACATCTCGGGCGACGGGGTCGCCGCCGGCTACCCGTCCCGGACCGTTCTGCCCAAGCTGGTCTCGCCCTCGACCGGGCGACGAGTTCAACACGCTCCAGCCCCATCTCGAGACGGTGGGGTGCGCGCTCGTGCCTGACCACCAGTTCGAGTACGACTCCTCGTTCATCCTGCCCGGCGCGCACCGAGCGTTCCGGAAGCTGGTGGCGCTGATCAAGACGCGGCCGAAGTGCCCGCTGTCCGTGTTCGGCCACGCCGACCCCGAGGGCCCGGACCGCTACAACAAGGTGCTGAGCGGCCGGCGCGCGCTCGCCGTGTACGCCGTGCTCGTGCGGGACGCGAGCCTCTGGGACAACCAGCTCTACGGCGATCCCGAGGGCGGCGATCGCTGGGGCGATCGCGCCATCGGTCTCATGCGCGGCGCCCTCGGCCGCGACACGGCGGGGGCGGCGAGGCCCGCCGGCGCCGCGCGCAGGCAGCTCTTCCTCGACTACATGGACTTCCTCTGCAGCGACGCGCAGGGCACGCCGTTCAAGGTGGCGAAGAAGGATTTCCTGGGCAAGGGCTCGGACCGCGGCGGCAAGGCCGACTACCAGGGCTGCAGCGAGTTCAATCCCGTGCTGCTCTTCTCGGAGCGGGAGACCCGCGCGTTCAAGGAGGACCCGGACAAGACGGCGCGCAACGAAGCCAACGCGCCGAACCGGCGCGTGCTCGTCCTCCTCTTCAAGGAGGGCACGGAGATCAACCCGAAGAAGTGGCCATGCCCGCGCGCCAGCGAGGGCAAGGAGGGCTGCATCAATCGCTTCTGGTCCGACGGCGAGCAGCGTCGCTCGCGGCTCGAGTCCCACAAGCGCCGCCAGTTCCAGGAATCCCACGACACGTTTGCCTGCCGCTTCTACCACGGGCTGGCCGCGGCCGCACCGTGCGAGTCGGCCCTCAAGCTGTGGGTGGTGCGGCTTCTCATCGACAGCGCCAACGGCAAGCGCGTCGCGCTCTCGAACCGGCGCTACGCGGTGACCGCGGGCGACACGGCTAACGCGCCGATCCTGCGGGGCATCACGGACGACCAGGGCATCCTGCGCGTCCCGGTGTACGACGAGCTGGTCAACATGACGCTCAAGCTCGACACGTCGGGGCTCGTCTTCGGGCCTCCCCAGGCCGGCGCGGGGGCGGGCAGCGGGAGCGTGGGGCCCGGGGGCGCGGGCTCCGGCGCGGGCGCTCCGGGCGCGGGGGGTGCCGGAACGGGCGGGTCGAGCGGCACGGGTTCCGGCGGGACTGGTCCCGGCGGCACGGGGGCTGGAGCCGGCGCTCCCGGGGCCGGCGGCGCCGGGACGGGCGGTGGCGCCACCGGTCCCAGCGGCACGGGCGCCGGCGCGGGCGCCCCGGGCACCGGCAGCTCGGCCGGCACCGGGCCCGGAGCGACCGCGCCTGGGGCCGGGGGCGCGACCGCGGGCGCGCCGCCGGGAAGCGCGCCGTGGGACGGCGAGGACAAGTTCAGGGAGTTCCTCCTCAAGGGCGGGCTCCTGCTGCCGATCGACACGCCGAACGTCGACGCGGCGAAGCAGCGCCTGGCCAACCTGGGCTTCGGCACCGGCGACTCCGCCACGTGGGACCGCCGCACGGAGCTGTTCGCGGTGCGCGCATTCCAGCGCATGATAGAGCCTCGACCCGTCCGGCGCGATCAACGACGACACCGCGCGCGCGACGCGCCGCGAGCACGGCGGGTGATCGCCGATCGCGCTTCGCTCCGCGCGCCTTGCGCGTGAAGGATCCATCGGGTACGCTGGCGGCCTCCATGCGCTTCGTGTGGATCCCGCAGTCGCGCACAGGTAGGACGCGGTGACTCCTCCCCTCACCGGCCGGTGGCCGGTGCCAGATCGGAAGAGCAGCGGCGTTCCCTGTCCGCTCGCCCCTCCCTCGACGCGCCCGCGTTCCTAGCTCAGAGCCCAGCTCCGTTTCCGTCTCACCGCTGCGCGCCGGTCGTTTCCACGGCATTTCCATATACGCTCGGCTCGCCTTCGGCTCACCTCGCACTGCCACGCACTGCCACTCCGGAGAGGAGAACTCCCATCATGTCGCTCGTGATCCGCTCGCTCGCCCTCGGCCTGGCCGCTCTTGCCGCCGTGCTCGTCCTGGAGGCCGGCGGGCCGCCGACCGCGGCGCAAGCGCAGAAGATCCGGTTCGGCGTCGGGCCGCTCCAGCCGACGCCGACGGAGACCAAGAAGGCCTTCGAGCCGTTCTTCGCCCACGTGGCCAAGAAGCTGAACCGTGAGTACGACCTGGTGGCCACGACGGATTGGGCGGGCATCTCGGTGGCCCTCGCCAACGATCAGGTGGACGCCGCGTGGATGGGACCGTGGGGCTACATCCTCGCCAACAACGACTCCGGCGTCACTGCCATCGCCACCGCCAAGTACGACGGCAAGCCCATCTACCACGCGATCGTGGTGTGCAAGCCGGGCAGCGGCGTGAAGGCCTGGCCGCAGGACGCGAAGGGCAAGCGGGTGTCGTTCGCCGACGTGGGCTCCACCTCCGGCTGGCTCATCCCCACGGCGTGGTTCCGCACCCGCGGCATCAACCCGAAGGAGTTCTTCCAGTACTCGGACGGGGCGACCCACGCCGCCAACGAGATCTCGGTGGCGAGCGGACAGGTCGACTGCGCCACCGACTTCGACCGGAACCGGAACGCCATGATGGAGTCGGGCAGGCTCGACCGGAGCGCCACCGAGGTGGTGTGGCAGTCGGATCCGCTGCCCAACGACGCGTTCGCGGTGCGCCGTGGGTTCGACCCGGCGGAGGCCAAGCGCATCCAGGAGATCCTCCTCGCCATCTCCGAGGCCGACGCGAAGGGTATCCTGCCGAACCACTACACGGGGTTCGTGGGCGCCACCCACGCGAGCTACAAGATGATCGAGGACGCGGGCATCCTCGTGGGCCGCATCAAGAAGAAGTAGCGTGACCGTGCCCGTCGCCACGTCGCCGGCCTCGCTCCGCGAGTACCCGGAGCCGGCGTCCTCCTGGCTCGCGCCGCTCGCGCTGGCGGTTCCTGGCCGTCGTCGTGGGCGTGGCGGCCTTCTACTCCGTCTGCTGGCACCTCGCGCGCGTCGACCTGGGAAAGCTCGCCACCGGGCTGCCGAAGATGGCCACGTGGGCAGGGAAGGCGTGGCCGCCGGCCACCGACGAGCTGCCCGTGCTGCTGCTGCGCGCCGCCGAGACCGTGGCGATGGCGGCGCTCGGGACCACCGGCGCCGCCCTGCTCGCGCTGCCGCTCTGCGTGCTCGCCGCCCGCAACATCACGCCGAGCATGGCGCTCTACTACCCGACGCGATGGCTCCTGAACGCGCTTCGCGGCATCGACTCGTTCGTGTTCGCGCTGCTGTTCGTGGCCGCGGTGGGCCTGGGCCCGTTCGCCGGCGTCCTCGGCGTGGCGCTCCACACGTGGGGCAGCACGGCCAAGCTGTGGGCGGAGGCCATCGAGAACATCCCGCCCGGGCCGGTCGAGGCGGCGGCGGCCACGGGCGCGTCGCAGGTGAAGGTGCTCTCGTTCGCGCTCCTGCCCGACGTGGCGCCCAGCATGCTCTCGATCGGGCTCTTCTGGTGGGAGTTCAACGTGCGCGCGTCGACCGTGCTCGGCGTCGTGGGCGCGGGCGGCATCGGCCAGGAGCTGAAGAACTCGATGGACCTCCTCGACTTCCCGCGGCTCCTGACCATCATCCTCATCATCCTGGCCATGGTCACCGTGATCGATCACGGGAGCCAGTGGCTGCGCCGGCGCCTCGAGTGAGCCAGGGCCTCGCGGAGCCGGCGGTGACCGTCTCGCCTCTCCCATCGCGCGTGGGGCGCGGACGGCGCGCCCGTCATCCGGGTAGAGGGGGTGACCAAGCGCTACGGGACGGATCGGCCTGCTCTGGCCGACGTGTCGTTCCGGGTAGCGCCGGGGGAGTTCGTCGCGGTCCTGGGGCCGAGCGGGGCGGGGAAGACCACGCTCTTCCGATGCCTGGCCGGTCTCACCCGCCCGGACGCGGGCGCCGTGAGCGTCCACGGCCACGACGTCCCGCGGATCGGCGGCGCCCAGCTCCGCGCCGCGCGGCGGGAGATCGCGCTCATCTTCCAGCAGTTCAACCTGGTGCGCCGGCTCACCGCGCACCAGAACGTGCTGGCCGGCCGCCTCGCCCAGGTGCCGACGTGGCGGGTGGTGCTCCGGCGGTTCGCCCGGCCCGACCGCCAGCGCGCGCTCGCCTGCCTGGACACCGTGGGGCTCCTGGACCGCGCGTACGCGCGGGCGGATCAGCTCTCCGGCGGCCAGCAGCAGCGCGTGGCCATCGCCCGCGCGCTGGCCCAGGAGGCCTCGGTGATCCTCGCCGACGAGCCGGTGGCCAGCCTCGACCCCGAGTCCGCCACGTCCGTGCTCGAGACGCTGCGGGCGGCCGCGCGCACCGGCGTGGCGGTGATGGCCAGCCTGCACCAGGTGCACCTGGCCGTCATGCACGCCGACCGGATCATCGCGCTCCGCGACGGCCGCGTGATCGCGGACAGCCCGGTGGCCCAGGTCGACGGGCAGGCCATCGAGCAGATCTACAGCCGCGACGGCGGCTCCGGAGGCGCGGCGTGACGGGCGGCGAGCGCGCGGCGCCGTCTCCGGCGGCGGTCTGGGACGCCGGCGACCTCGGCTGCGGCGACCTGGTCCTCCAGCTCAAGATGCGCGTCGACCGAATGGCGCCGGGCGAGGTCCTCCACCTCGTGGCGCTCGACCTCGGCGCGCCGGCCGACCTTCCCGCCTGGTGCCGCCTCACCGGGCACCGGCTGGTCGCGGCCGATCATCCCCACTACCTGATCCAGCGAAAGGAGCGTTGACCCATGGCCGGAAAGTTCTGCGTGAGCCTGACTCATTCGAAGGACGACACCGACAAGTCCACCGTCGCGTTCGTGGTGGCCAACGCCGCGGTAGGCTCCGGCAAGGAGACGCTGGTGTTCCTCAGCGTGGAAGGCGTGCGTCTCGCCCAGAAGGGCTACGCGGACGACATCCACGAGGAGGGCTTCGCGCCGCTGCGCGAGCTGATGGACAACTTCGCCAAGGCCGGAGGCACCATCTACGTGTGCTCGCCGTGCTTCAAGAAGCGGAAGCTCGACGAGACGAGCCTCGTGGCCGGCGCGGCGATCGTGGGCGGCGCCAAGCTCGTCGAGTTCCTCTCCGACGGCAGCCCCTGCGTCAGCTACTGAGGCGCGCGGGGCGACCCCGAGGACGCTTGCGATGATCCCCCCGCTCGGCGGCGCGTGACCGTGGCCCCGCTCACGCCCGCCGAGCGCCATCGCTACGAGCCGGACGCCAGGTTCGACGGCGGCGACCTGGACTGCGGCAACGGCCTGCTGCTGCTGATCCGCCGACACATGGACCCGCTCGAGCGGGGGCAGCTCCTGGAGTTCCGTTCCACGGAGATCTCCGTCGAGGAGGACTTCCCCTCGTGGTGCCGCCTCACCGGCAACGAGCTCGTGTCGTTCACCAAGGAGGGGCGCGAGCGGAGCTTCCTCGTGTGCAAGGGGTCGCTGGCCGAGCGCACGGCGCGCCGGCGTGCCGCCCGCGCGCCCATGCCCGTGCCGGCCGCCGTCGTGGAGGTCACCGTCCCGTCCACGCTGCCGCCGCCGGCACCCGCCGCGACGATCCCGCCGCTCGCCGTGATGGGCATCGGGAGCTGGCCGCGGCCGCGATGGCTGCTCCAGGCCATGCACGAGCACCTCGCCGGCCGGATGCCCGACGACGAGTTCCACGCGACGGCCGACGACGCCGTGCGGCTGGCGGTGCAGGCGCAGCTCCGCGCCGGCGTGGACGTGGTGACGGACGGGGAGCAGCGGCGCGACAACTACGCGAGCTTCGTGGGCGGCCGGCTCGACAACTGCCAGCTCATCCCGCTGACCGATCTCCTGCCGCTGGTGGACCACCCCGAGGAGTTCGAGCGGGAGATGCGCTCCCTCGACGTTCCCGCGTCCGAGGTCCGGCATCCCGCGCTGTTCGGCCGGCTCGGCCGGAGCCGCCCTCTCGCCGGGCACGAGCTCGACTTCGTCAGGACGCTGACCGCGGTGCCGGTGAAGGTGGCGCTGCCCGGGCCGTACCTGCTCACGCGGACCATGTGGATGGAGTGCATCTCGGACCGCGCCTATGCCTCGCGCGAGCACCTGGCCGAGGACATCGTGCGCGTGCTCCGCGAGGAGCTGCACTTCCTGCTCGCGGCGGGCGCCGCCATCGTCCAGCTCGACGAGCCCGTCCTCTCGGAGGTGGTGTTCACCGGCGCCAAGAACGCGCGAAGCTTCATGTGCGGGGCGCTCAGCGAGAAGGGCGACGCCGCGCGGGAGCTCGACTTCGCGCGCGAGCTCGTCAACGCGGCGGTGCGGGGGATCCCGCGCTCCCGGCTGGCCCTCCACGTGTGCCGCGGCAACTGGACGCGGGACGAGCAGGCCGCGCTGTCCGGGGACTACGCGCCCCTCCTGCCCACGCTCCGGTCGCTCGACGTCGGGACGTTCTTCCTCGAGCTGTGCACGCCGCGGGCGGGGGAGCTGGACGTCCTGCGGTCCCTGCCCGACGACCGCCGGGTCGGCATCGGCGTCGTCAACCAGAAGCGCGACGAGGTGGAGCCGGTCGAGGACATCGTGGCCAGGGCTCGCCGCGCGATCGACGTCTTCGGGCGCGATCGGATCCTGCTCACGCCGGACTGCGGCTTCGCCACGTTCGCCGACAACCCGGTCACCGCGCCGGGCCTCGCCGAGGAGAAGCTGCGCGCGATCGTCCGGGCCGCGGAGATCCTCCGCGGAGGGTAGTGCGCGACTTCCTCCGGCTGGCGCGGCACGCCGTGGCGACCAACACGGTGCACGGCGGCATCGTCCTCGTGCCGTCGAGCTTTCGCCGGGACGAATTCCAGGCGATCGCCCGCGCGATCCATGATGCGGTGAAGGCGTACCCTGGTGGCCTCGCGGGCATCGTCCTCTACGTCGCGCCCCGGTGAGCCGCGCGGCGCGCCGGGAGGGCGCCGGGCGAATCGGGCCGGAGCGCGATCGTAGCCACCTGGCTACGGCATTCATGGCCATCCGGGGCTTGGCAACCGCGGGCGGCCGGCCGAGTGTAGCCGCGGCCCGTGACGGGCCGGACATGATGACGAGGCCCACGAGGTTCCCGCGATCGCTCGGTCTCCTGGCCGCCGTGTTGCTGGGCGTGCTGCCGGAGACCGTGCCCGCTCAGACGCCAGCGCAAGCGCCTGCTCCCGCGCCGGTGCAGGCGCCGGCCCCCGCAGCGGCCCAGGCGCCTCCGGCCGCGTCCGAGCGGATCGAGCAGCTTCCACCCGTGGTGGTGATCGACTCCACGCCCGTGCCCGGCCTCGGGATCCCGGTCGAGAAGTATCCCGGCAACGTGCAGTCCGTGCCGCCCGGGGACATCGACAACCGCAACCGGCTCGACGTGTCCGACACGCTCCTTCGCGGCATCGGCTCCGTGAGCATCAACGCCAACCAGGGCAACCCGTGGCAGAGCGACCTGACCTATCGCGGGTTCCTGGCCTCGCCGCTCGCGGGCAGCCCCATCGGGCTGTCCATGTACCTCGACGGCATGCGCTTCAACGACGGGTTCGGCGAGACGATCAACTGGGACCTGATCCCGCAGTCGGCCATCGCCGGCATCGACGTCATCCCCGGGTCGAACCCGATCTTCGGGCTCAACACGCTCGGCGGCGCGCTGGCCGTGCACACCAAGCGGGGCTTCGACCATCCCGGCGTCAAGCTGGAGGCGTCCGGCGGCTCGTTCGGCCGCTGGGCGGTCGAACGGCGAGTGGGGCGGCTCTCACGGCCCGTTCGACTGGTTCCTCACCTTCAACGTGCTGAGCGAGGACGGCTGGCGCGAGCACTCGCCGAGCGACCTCCGCCAGGTCTTCGCCAAGGTCGGCTACCGCACGGAGCGCACGGACGTGGAGGTGAGCTACGCCTTCGCCGACAACACGCTCACCGGCAACGGCGCTGGCGCCGGAGAGCCTCCTGGCGCGGGACCGGAACGCCGTGTACACGTTCCCGGACGAGACGAAGAACCTGATGCACCTCTTCAACCTGCGCGGGAGCCAGTGGCTGACCGACCACCTCCAGCTCTCCGCCAACGGGTTCTACCGCCACTACCGGCGCTCCACCCAGAACGGCGACGTGGAGATCTCGTGCGTGGACGACGAGACGGACCGCGGGGTCTTGACGCCCGCGGGCCGCCCGCTCCACCTCGGGCAGTGCCAGGGCTCGTCGGAAGGGCTCGTGGACCGGCGGGGCCGGCCGCTGGACGGCGAGCTCGAGCGCGAGGCCGAGGGCGAGTTCCGGCGGACGAAGACCGACACGGAGGACTGGGGCGTGACGCTCCAGCTCTCGCACAAGGGCAAGATCTTCGGCCTGGGCAACCAGGCCACGGTGGGCGTGGCGTACGACGGGCACCGGACGGGCTTCACCCAGAGCGAGGCGGAGGCGGACCTGGCGCCGCGGGGCAACAGCGTGCGCGTCCAGCAGACCGAGGACTTCGAGACCGCGGTGGACGTGCGCACCGACCAGTACAACATCGGCGTCTACGTCACCGACACGCTCGACATCACCGAGTGGCTGTCGCTCACGGTGGGCGCGCGCTACCAGCACGTGTCGATCAAGCTGCGCGACGAGAGCGGCGAGAACCCGGCGCTGGACGGCAACCACACGTTCGACCGCGTGAGCCCCTCGGCCGGCCTCACGGTGCGGCCGCTCCCCGGGCTGACGCTCTTCGCCGCCTACAACGAGGGCTTCCGGGCGCCGACCGCGGCGGAGCTCTCGTGCGCCGACCCCGCTGGCCCCGTGCAACCTGCCGAACGCCTTCATCGCCGACCCGCCGCTGGACCCCGTGGTGGCGCGCACCGTGGAGGTGGGGGCCCGCGGCAGGCTCCCGCTGGGCGACCGGCTCGAGTGGAGCCTGGCCTTCTTCCGCACCGACCTCACCGACGACATCCTGTTCACGCAGACCGAGACCACGGGCGCCGGGTTCTTCCAGAACGTGGCGAAGACGCGGCGGCAGGGCGTGGAGGCGGGCCTGCGCGGCTCGGCGTGGAAGCGGCTGTCGTACTTCCTGAGCTACGCGCTCGTCGACGCCACCTACCAGACGAGCACCACGCTGGCCAGCGTGACCGAGGCGGACGGCATCCCGGTGCGCTCCGGCGACCGTATCCCCGGCATCCCGCTGCACAACATCAAGCTCGGCGCGGAGGTCGCGATCCTCGACAACCTCTGGATCGGCGCCGACGTGATCTCGGTCACCGGGAACTACCTCCGCGGGGACGACGGCAACCAGCAGGCCAAGGTGAGCGGCTACACGCTCCTCAACTTCCACGTGCGCTGGGTCCCCATCAAGCATCTCGAGATCTGGGGGCGCGTGGACAACGCCACCAACGCCCGCTACGCCACGGCGGGCGCCGTCAACTGGAACGCGTTCGCCGACCCGATCTCCGTCCAGCGCTTCGTCGCGCCCGGGCGCCCCCATCGCGGGGTGGGGCGGAGTGAAGCTCCGCTTCTGACCAGATCCCTCTCCCTCCCAGGGAGAGGGCAGGGTGAGGGTCGGTGGCATCACCTCCTGCGAACGCCCGCCGTGCCTGACCGCGTCCGCCTCCTCCCCGGTTGACAACTCGCACGGCGTCCCCGAGCATGGCGCCCTATGCGCATCGTGGTGATGGGATCGGGCGGCACCGGCGGGTTCTTCGGCGCCAAGCTGGCGCGCGCCGGCGAGGACGTGACGTTCGTCGCGCGCGGCGAGCACCTGGCGAAGATCCGCGCCGAGGGCCTGCGCGTGCGCTCCGCGGTGGAAGGCGAGTGGGTGGTGAAGTCCCCGGCGCACGAGCGCCTGGACGGGCAGCCGCCCGCGGACGTCGTCCTCTTCTGCGTGAAGTCCTTCGACACCGAGAGCGCGGCCGAGATCGTCCGGCCGGTCGTCGGCCCCGACACCGGCGTGCTGTCCATCCAGAACGGCGTGGACAACGAGGACAAGCTCGCGCGCGTCCTCGGCGCCGGCCACGTGCTCGGCGGCATGGCCCAGGTGTTCGCCACCATCGAGGGCCCGGGCGTGATCCGTCACGTCACGCTCGGCCGGATCGTGTTCGGCGAGATGGACGGGCGCGAGACCGCGCGCGCCCAGGCGTTCCTCGCCGCCTGCCAGCGCGCCCAGATCCCCTCGGAGATCTCCACGGACGTGACGCGGACGCTCTGGGAGAAGTACGCGTTCCTGAACGCCCACGCGGGCGCCACGGCGCTGACGCGGTGTCCGGTGGGAGCGATCCGCCGACTGCCGGAGGGCCGCGAGCTGTACCGGCGCCTGCTCGAGGAGATGGTGGCGATCGCCCGCGCGACCGGCGTCCGCCTCGCCGACGGCTACGTCGAGCAGTCCATGAAGATGGTCGAGGGCATGGCCCCGGGCTTCGCCTCGTCACTCCTCTTCGACCTGACCCAGGGCAAGCGCATCGAGGTGGACTCGCTCCACGGCCACGCCGTCCGCCTCGGCGAGCGCCACGGCGTCCCGACGCCCACCCTCTTCACCGTCTACGCCGCTCTCCTTCCCTACCTGAACGGCCCCCCACCGCCGGCCTCCTGATCCCCGCGCAACATCGGGGTCAGACCCTCGCGCAACGTCCGCCGGATCGACGCGGCGGGCGCGCGTGGGCGGGGCGGCGGGGAGGCACCAGGGGTCCCGGGACCACGCCGCACGCGTTCGCTGCCCCGTTGCGGCTGGGCTCCATCCGGGCGGGCTCGGTCCGTTGACCGATGGAGGGGAAGGGCCCCGGCGACCCCTGGTGCCTCCCCGCCGCCCCTACGGCTGCCCGCTGTTGACCTGATTGCGACACCGCGACGCCGGGGTCAGGCACTCGCGCGACGTGGGAGCCTGACCCGGCGCAGCGGCCACAGCGGGGTCAGCGGTAGGGGGTGACGCCGAGCTCGGCCTGGAGGTCCTGGACGACCTTCTCGCGGGAGCGTGTCTGCCAGCGGACGCGCTTCTGGATCGGCTCGTTCTCCACCTCGGGGACCACCTTCATGGCCACGAAGACCGGGCCGGGCTGCGACAGGATGCCGGCGATGCTCGCGGAGAACTCGTCGAGCGTGTCGAAGGCGAAGGCGCGCGGGTAGCCCGAGCCGCGGGCGATCACGTCGTACTTCACGTTCTTCGCGTTGGGCACCGGCTGCCCGCCGGTGGTTGCGTAGCACTCGTTGTCCAGCAGGAAGTGGTAGAAGTTCGCGGGCGCCTGCTCGGCGATGGTGGGCAGGATGCCCAGGCTCATCAGGATGTCGCCCTCGGAGTCGAACAGCACCACCTTGTCCTGCGGCCGCGCCAGCGCGATGCCGAGCGCGAACGCGGCGTGGCCGCCCATGGCGGGATCGCCCACCGGCGCGTCGCGGCCCGGCTTGTCGCTGATCTTGACCCAGTACCGGCCCCCGCGGCCGGGCACGACGATGGCGTCGCCGCGATGCTTGGCGAAGATGCGGAGCATGTCTTCCGTCCGGATCATGGTCGCGCGCTCCTATCGTGGCCTGTTCACGGACAGGCTCAGCGGGCCGCCGGGTTGCTCAGGGTCCGCCTCCATTTGCGAATGATGCGGGCTATCGGTTGAAGCCGTGGTATTCGTCGGCCACGAGCACGGCCACCGGCCGCTTCGTCCGGTTCGCCTCCTGGAACGCGATCGAGATGCGCGGCGCGTCCGCGGAGCTCTCCATCAGGTAGTAGTTGATGCCGAACGCGTTGAGGAACCGCTCGGTGTACGTGGCCGCGGTGTCCTGGTTCACGCCGTGGCGCGTCCAGCCGCGGTAGCCCACGAGCATGACCACGGGGCAGCTCAGGCCCAGCGCCCAGCCGCGGAGCGAGTCGCCCGACTCCATCAGCCCGGTGTTCTGGATGAGGATGATCGGCGTCTTGCCGCCCGCCCAGAGCCCCGCGGCGAGCGAGAACGCGTTGCCCTCGCGGCCGACCGGCACGAGGCGCAGCGATGGCTCCGCCTGCATGAGCAGGTAGAGCCAGTTGGTCTCGCTGTCCGGCAGCCACACGACGTGCGTGACGCCGTTCTTCTTCATCTCCGCGAGCACGGTCTCGGGACTGAGCTCGGCGTCGTTCACGGCGGGCGTGGCGTCCTTGACCTCGGGCATGGATGGTTCCCCTCCGGGCGCGGATTGGTTGAGCGGACAGGCCGTTGACCGAAGAATCGCGCGCCGGCGCGCGGGGGTCAAGGCGCGAGCAGCGCGCGATGGCGGATGCCGCGCCCATTGACATCGGCCGCCACGATGCCGCAGATGGTGCGCGTGAGTCACGCGGCCCGCGTGGCCGAGGTGCTGGCGGTCGCCACACGTCTCGGCCTCACATCGTTCGGCGGCCCCGTCGCCCACCTCGGCTACTTCCGCGAGGAGTACGTGATACGGCGACGCTGGCTGGACGAGCCGGCCTACGCGGACCTGGTCGCCCTGTGTCAGTTCCTGCCTGGGCCGGCCTCGAGCCAGGTCGGGATCGCCATCGGCATCACGCGCGCGGGCCTCCTCGGCGGCCTGGCGGCGTGGATCGGCTTCACGCTGCCCTCGGCCCTGCTGCTCGTCGCGTTCGCGTACGGCGTGCGAGCGCTCGACGTGGCAGACGCGGGCTGGCTCCACGGGTTGAAGGTGGCCGCCGTCGCGGTCGTCGCCTGGGCGGTGTGGGGCATGGCGCGCGCCCTCGCGCCGGACCGCGAACGGGCCACGCTGGCGATCGCGGCCGCGATCGCGGCCACCCTCTGGCCCTCGGGCGCCGCGCAGGTGGCCATCATCGTCGTCGCGGGCGTTGTCGGCCTCCGGCTCCCCGGCGGCGCGCCGCCGGGGACGGCGCCCGCGCACGTGCCGGTGAGCCGCACGCTCGGCATCGTCGCGCTCGCGCTGTTCGTCGCGCTCCTCGTGCTGCTTCCCGGCGCGCGACAGATCTGGCCCGGTCAGACGCTCGCGATGGTCGACGGCTTCTACCGCGCGGGATCGCTCGTGTTCGGGGGTGGGCACGTGGTGCTGCCGCTGCTGCAGGCCGAGGTCGTGCCGCCGGGCTGGGTGACCGCCGAGCAGTTCGTGGCCGGTTACGGCGCCGCCCAGGCGGTGCCCGGCCCGCTCTTCACCTTCGCCGCTTACCTCGGCGCCGTCATGCGCACCCCGCCCACCGGCATCGCGGGCGCCGCGCTGGCCCTCGCCGCGATCTTCCTCCCCTCGTTTCTCCTGGTGATCGGCGCGCTCCCCTTCTGGAGCCGCCTCCGCAGCGCGCGCCGCTTCCAGTCCGCCCTCCGCGGCGTCAACGCCGGCGTCGTGGGCCTCTTGCTCGCCGCGCTGTATCACCCCGTGTGGACAAGCGCCATCCGCGCCCCAGGCGACGTCGCCCTCGCCCTGTCCGCCTTCGCCCTGCTCGCCTTCTGGAAAGCCCCAGCGTGGCTGGTCGTGCTTGTCGCAGCCGCCGCCGGCCAAGCGATGGCACTGGCCGGTCGGTAGCGAGTCCTCGCAGAAGTTCAGATCACCAGCGGGCAGCCGGAGGGGCGGTGGGAAGGCACCAGCGGTCGGCGGGGGCGTGCAGAAGTTCAGATCACCAGCGGGCAGCCGGAGGGCGGTGGGGAGGCACCAGGGGTCGGCGGGTGCAGAAGTTCAGATCACCAGCGGGCAGCCGGAGGGCGGTGGGGAGGCACCAGGGGTCGCCGGGGCCCTTCCCCTCCAACGGTCAGCGGACCAAGCGCGCCCAGATGGAGCCCAGCCGCAACGGGGCAGCGCACGCGTGCGGCGTGGTCCCGGGACCCCTGGTGCCTCCCCGCCGCCCCGCCCACGCGCGCCCGAAGCGCAGCGTAACGGCGTTGCGCGAGGTGCGTTGCGCAACGCGCTGTTGCGCGAAGGGTCAGGCCGCCACGCGGTAGACGCGGGCGGCCGTGTCGTGGAAGAGCGCGGCCTTGTCGGCCGCCGAGAAGCCCGCCGCGAGGCGCTTGAAGGAGTTCCAGAGGACCGCGTAGGAGCAGCTCACCTTGTCCACGGGGAAGTTCGACTCGAACATGCAGCGCGCCGGCCCGAAGCAGTCGATGGCGTGCAGGTGGAAGTCGCGCGTGGCCTCGACCAGCTCCGCCGACGTGGCCGGCCGCTCGCGCTTGTGGAAGCCGAGGCCGTTGATGCTCATCACGAGGCCGCCGAGCTTGGCCACCACGTTGGGGCAGTCAGCCAGCTCGCGGATGACCGTGCGCCAGCCGGCCAGGATCTCGGCGCGCCGGCCCGCGTACGGGCCGATGCCGAGCGGACCGCCGAAGTGGTCGAGGACGATCGTGGTGTCCGGGAACGCGCGGGCCAGGGCGGTCAGCTCGGCGATCTGCGGATGGTAGAGCCACGCGTCGAACGAGAGGCCGCGGCGGGCGAGCTCGGCGAAGCCGCGGCGGAACGTCTTGTCCAGGTAGAGGCCGGGCGGCGGGTTGGTGTGCGAGTTGCGGACCTCGTCGCTCGCGTCCCAGCCCGCGGCGTGACGGATGCCGCGGAAGCGCGCGCTCGCCGCCAGGTGCGCGTCCAGCGTCTCGCCCACGCGCTCGCCCAGCGTGAGGTCCGCGAAGCCCACGATGCCCGCGGCGACGCGCGTGGGGCCGTAGCGCCCGCTCGCGCTCATGGCCGCGACGCCGTTGACGAACTCCGTCTCGCCCACCGGCCGGAGCGCGGCGGGACCGCCGGCGCGGTACATCGACGCGCACTCGACGAACACCGTGCTGGCCACGCGGTGGCCACTGCCCGTGTCGGCCAGGAGCTCGTCGATCAGGTAGCGCCGGCCCGGATGGTCCCAGAGATGGTGGTGCGGATCGCAGATCGGGAGGTCAGGCTCGAGGATCTCCTCCGTTACCTGGGCGAGCCACTGGTCGCGGTCCATGGGGCGTTCGAGTCCTCCTGGCCGGCATCTTGGCGCGCCTCTCCGTCCGCGCGCAAGCCAGCGGCGAGCCGGCCGAGCGCGCTCACGGTGGCGACGATGTCGGGGGAGCGCGATAATGCCGCGGACGTCCCCCAGGAGATCGTGAACATGGCGAGGCGGCACCGCGTGTGTACGCAGAATCGCGGTGTCGGCCCGCACGGCGAAATCGGAATCCGCATTCCTTCACAAACGTCCAGGAGAGGAGACCCCACGTGAAGATCAAGGACGTCACCAGCCACCTCGTCCATCCCGGCACCGGCAAGAACTGGCTCTTCGTCAAGGTGGACACGGACGCGGGCATCCACGGCTGGGGCGAGTGCTACACGCAGACCGATCGCGACCGCGCCATCGCCACCATGCTGGAGGCGATGCGCCGCTACCTGGTGGGGCGCGACGCGGGCGCGATCAAGCACCTCACGCACGCGCTCTACCACGACTTCCTGCACAAGCGCGGCAGCATGGAGTTCTACTCCGCGGTGAGCGGGCTCGAGCAGGCGCTCTGGGACGCGCAGGGCAAGGCGCTCGGCGTGCCCGTGCATCGCCTCCTCGGCGGGCCGTGCCGCGAGCGCGTGCGCGTCTACGCCAACGGCTGGGCGGGCGGCAACCAGGACCCGCGCGAGGTGGCGCGGCGGGCCAAGGACCTGGTGGCCCGCGGCTTCACGGCGATGAAGTGGGACCCGTTCCCGGGCCCCTGGCGCGAGTGGATCTCCGCGGACGACGAGCGCGCCGCGGTGGAGAGCCTGCGCGTGGTGCGCGAGACGGTGGGCCCGGACGTGGACCTCCTGGTGGAGTGCCACCGCCGCCTCGCGCCCATGCACGCGGTGCGCCTGGCTCGCGCGATGGCGCCCTACAACCCGTTCTGGTTCGAGGAGCCCGTGTCCTCGCGGCACATGGCCGAGCTGGCCGCGGTGCGCGCGCAGATCACGCTGCCCGTGGTGACGGGCGAGGAGCTCTACGGCAAGACCGACTTCCGCGAGGTGTTCGAGCGGCGGGCCGCCGACATCATCAACCCGGACGTGTGCAACACGGGCGGCATCCTCGAGCTGAAGGAGGTGGCGGCGATGGCCGAGCCGTACCTCGTGGCTGTCTCGCCGCACAACTACAACAGCACCACGGTGGGCCTGGCCGCCACCGTCCACGTGTCGGCGGCGATCCCGAACTTCCTGATCACGGAGTACTTCGTGAACTTCGAGGCGGTGGGGCAGGAGGTGGCGCGCCCGCCGCTGCTCCCGGTCAACGGCTACATCACCGTGCCGGAGACGCCGGGCCTCGGCATCGACCTGGACGAGTCCGCCCTGCGCGCGCGGGCGTACCGAGATTTTCCCGCGCACCCCATCCGCACCCCGCGCGAGGAGAGCTAGCGCGGCAGCGCCCCGCGTCGACAGGGGGTCGAGCAGATCGATCACGTGAGGGGGTCGAGCAGATCGATCACGTGCGGCGCCGTGTCGTGCGTGATCACCTCGATCGCCTGACCGTCGGCCAGCGTGATGCTGTCCAGGAAGGCGGCCAGCGCGTTCCTGGCCGGCGACCAGTTCGGGCGCACCGTGACGCTGGGCTTCTTGGCCTGTCGCGCCTTCTCCTGGGCCTGCTTCCGCTCCCAGTCCTTCTTGCGCGCGGCGTCGATCTCGGCGATCGGGTAGGTGAAATGGGCGACGAAGGGCGCGGCGCCGCGCGCGTCCAGCAGCATCCTCACGGCCTCGCGCTCGGGATTGCCGTGCTCGCCGTTACCGGAGAAGACGTAGTGGTCGGCGGTGATGCGCGAGAAGAACTCCGGGGCCACGTTGTTGTCGCTGCCGTGGTGCGGGACCTTCAAGAGGTGCACGTGCATCGTGCTGTCGTGGCCGGGCCCGAGGAGCCCGGCGAGCTGCAGGCCCTCCAGGATCTTGTCGCCGCGCGCGTCGCCGGTGAGGAGCATCCGCTTGCCGCCGGCTTCCGCCACCACCACGATGCTCGAGAGGTTCGTGACGGAGGGGTCCACGTAGGCGGCGAGCGCGGCCGGCGGGGACTTGCCCTCGTCCTCGAGCTTCTGCAGCCACTCCTGGTGCATCTCGTGCAGCGCGGCCAGCTCCGGCTTCATGGGTCCGATGACCCTGAACGTGAGGCCGCTCCCGATCGTCACGGGCGCGCCGCCCGGCTCGGCCATGACCAGCTGCCCGCCGAAGTGCGAGTTCGGCTCGAGGTGGAGCCGGTCGGCGTCCAGGCGCAGCCGGTGGCCCTGCTCGATGCTGGCGAGGACCTTGAGGGTGTCCTGGATCGTCTCCTCGTGCGGCCTTCCGCCGGGAAAGTCGTCGTCGTCGACGAGCGTGGCGTCCGCGGGAAGCCCGCCGGACAGGGCGGCCGCGCCGAACTGGCCGGACAGCGCGGCGGTCAGCTCGTCCGGCGTGTGTCCGATGACGGCGTCGAAGCTGTTGTGCCAGAAGTCGACGATCCGCGCGAGCGGGACTCCGGACGTTGTGATCAGCTCCTTGGTCAGGTCGAGGATGCCCAGGACGTGATCTTCGTCCACGTGGCTGATCATGAGGAGGTCGATGGGCAGCGGGGTGTCCTGGTCGAGGTGACGGGCCTGCTTGATCTGCTGGAGACGGGGCCGGAGATGCGGAAGATAGACGCGCCTGGGGCCGCCGTCGATCAGGGCGAGCTTCGGCGTGTCCGCCGGGCCGTAGTGGAGGAGCAGGCAATCGCCCTTGCGGGCTCGTCGCACGTCCAGGCTGAAGATCATGACCGCGCCGCCCGTCGCCCGCTCAGACGCTCTGGAACGCGCGCAGCACGTCCAGCATGCCGTGGCCCTGGAAGCTCTTCTCGCGGCCGAGGTCGGTCGCGCTCTCGCACAGGATCCGCTTGATGCGCCGCGGTTCCCCGATCAGCTCCGAGTAGCGCGCCATCAGCATGGCGGCGGCGCCGCTCACGTGCGGGGCCGCCATGCTCGTGCCGTCGTGGTCGCCCCATTCCCCGCCGAGCACGGGCGCGTTGATCCGCTCGCCCGGCGCCACCAGGTCCGGCTTCGCGCGGCCGTCCCCCGTCGGCCCGCGGCTCGAGAAGAAGCTCACCCCATAGGTGTGGGGCGAGTAGCGGTGGGTGGCGCCCACGGTGATCACGCCGTCGGCGTTCCCCGGGTCGGTCACGCTGAAGGCGGCGTAGCCCTCGTACGAGCCGTCCTTGGTCTCGAAGGCCTGGTACCCGCGATTGCCGGCCGCCGCCACCACCACGACGCCGCTGTCGACCAGGCGCTCGCACTCCACGCAGATCGGCGTGCGCCCGCACGCGTAGTTCCGGACGTTGTGGGGGATGGACAGGCTCAGGTTCGCGCCGTGGATGCTCGTGTACATCTTGCGCGCGTTCAGGTGACGGATGTACTGGAGCGCGGCGATGACCGCGAACTCGGTGTCCCTCAGGCTCTGTCCCAGCACGCGGAAGTCGTAGAGCGCGATGTCCGGGCACATGCCGTCCACCCACTCGGCCCCGGGCGCCTCCCGCGTCTCGGCCTCGGGCGCCTCCCGGCTCGCCGTCTCGGCCCCTTTCCTGCTGGCGCCGATGATGCCGGCCACGTGCGTGCCGTGGTCGCTCGTCAGCGCGAGCGGCAGCTCGGACGGCTTGACCTCGACCAGCTCTCCGACCCGATCCCAGTTGACCGGCATCCCATCCTCGGCATCCTGGGCCAGCTGCCGGAGGACCCGGTCGGCCGTCTCCAGCGGCAGGTTCGGCCGGCGCGCCGCCAGCGCCTCGAGGTTCTTCTTCCGCTGCGTCTCGTGCTTGTTGCTGAGGCTCACGATCTGGCGGAACTGGCTGAAGTCCAGCGTCTTCTTGATCCGGCTGGTTCCCTGCTCGTCCCTGAACGCCGGATGGTCGCTCTGGATCCCCGAGTCGAGCACCGCCCAGGCGATGTCCTTGCACCTCACGGCGAACAGGGTCTTCGCGGCATCGGCCTTGACGGCGGGAATGGACCGGGAGATCGCCGGCATCGCGGGGCGGTTCAGCGAGACCTGCCAGACGAGCGTGTCGAACGTCTGGGCCGCGATGTCGGAGAACACGCGTCCCAGCAGATCGGCCATGGTGATGGCCTTGGCGTCCTTGAGCGCGGCGGCCAGGGATGCGCCGGCGGCCTCCGTGGCGTTCTGGCGCGACCACGCCCGCGCCCAGAGAATGAGGCTTGCCAGCACGAGGTAGCGGTCCACGGCCGACAGGAGGCCGGGCTCCCGCTCCATCGGCTCCCCGCCCTTCCAGTCCCGGGCAATGGGCAGGAGCAGGTCGATCGTCTCCGATGAGCCGGGCCCGGCCATCGATCGCCTGCGTGTACTTCTTGAGCCCGTCCGTGTTCCTGGGGTTGTGCCACCACTCGGTCATCGGCACGACGACATGGAGCACGTCCTCGAAGTCGAGGCGGGCGACCACGAGCCCCTGCAGGTAGCCGATGTCGGTATCCGGGCTCCGGTCGGTCATGGCCCGGTTGATCGCCACCGCGACCTCGCCGGCCATCTTGTCCCGGAGCGGCGTGATGAGGAGATCGAGCCGCGCCTCGGGCGTCCGGGCGAACGCGATCCAGACGTTGGTGAGGATCGGCGAGTCCTGGAGCTGACGGCGGCCGCTGGTGGGACCCAGCAGGATGTACTCGACGAGGGACCGGGGGATCTCGACGGCCATCGCTCACACTCCGGCCGCGGGGTAGGGGAATCCGGCCGGCCTCGGGATCGCCGGGTCGACGTGCTTGCGCAGGGCGGCGTCGCACACCGCGTAGCCCCAGTTGATGAGGCGCTCCTGGACGCTCGCGTCGAGGCGCTTCGAGCCGGGTCGGCGTCTCCGCGAGGCTCATGGTCCGGTCGTGCGGGCACGGCAGGGGGTCGGCGAGCCCGTAGTCGGCGATGTCGGTCCGGATGCCCCAGTACGCGCCGCGCCGCGTCCCCGCCACGAACGAGCCGATCACCTGGCGCTTGCGCAGCGCGCGCACCTGGTTGTCGACCAGCTCGAGCACGCGGTACGCGTGGCGCGCCCAGTCGCTCTTGGGCTCCTCTTCCGCCTGCATCTTGCCCCCGCCGTCGCTGACGAGCACGGTCCCATATCGCTTCCACACGGTCTCGAGCCCGAGGTTGTCGTACACGCCGCCGTCGGTGAGGAACACGCGGGACGTGAACGGCGTCCGCTGCAGGTCCATGCCCGAGCCCGGCGAGAACGTCTTCGGGTCCAGGCGCAGCTCCACCGGCGACAGCACGGGCGGGAAGGCCGAGGACGCCGCCACCGCCGTCGCGAGCGGAAGGGTCGGACGCGGCACCTCGCCGACGCGGTAGTCCCGCATGTACGGCTTCATGAAGCGCCACAGCACTCCGGACTGCACGTTGGTCGCGTTGATCACGAAGCGTGGCGTGTCGGGCAGGTCCTGAAGGGTCGCGCCCTTGAACAGGACCTCGTCGTAGGCGTCGGCGACCCGGTCGCTCACGCGCCCGGGAAGCGCCACGCCCCAGAAGATCGCGTCGGCGTCCACGGTTTCGTCCGCCATCTCGCGGATCGGCGCGATGACCAGCGGCACGAAGTCCGCGTGGAGCCTGGCCGGATCGAAGCTGAGCTGCCGCCACCGGAGCGCGAGCACCGCCGCGGTGATCGAGCCGCCCGAGACGCTGGACACCCGCTGGAGGCCCTGGAGCAGCCGGGCCTCGTAGAGCCGCCAGAGCACGCCGGCGTGGAACACCATGGCGCGATAGCCGCCTCCGGAGAGGCACAGCCCCGTTCCCGGCTCGGGGCCGCTCGCCGTATCGGTTGGAATGGGCTCGACGGGCTCATCGGGCATGAGCGGTCCCTCCGCCGGGCGCGGCGTGGCCGCACCCGGCTCATCGTGGAGGAGATGGAACGCGCCGGATCGCCGAGAGGTCTCTCGGACGCGGCCGCCCCCGGGCTAGACCGAGACGGTCGAAGGCGCCTTCGCGCCAGCGGCGGGCGCGGCGGCGGGCGCCGCGGCGATGGCCGTCCGCGGCTCGCTCGCATCCGCCAGGCCGAGGCGGCGCACGGAGATCTCGAAGCGATCCTGGAGCCGGGCGTCGTCGTCGTTCAGGGTGCGCGTGAAGCAGCAGAACTCGAGCTGGAGCCCGTTCGGGTCCTTGAAGTAGATCGACTTGGCCCAGTCGTGGTCGACCACGTCGGTCACGTCCACGCCCTTGGCGAGGAGCTCGTTGCGCTTCTCGACCAGGCCCGCCTCCGAGCCGGCCTCGAACGCGAAGTGATAGAAGGCGCTCGGCACGCCGAGCCCGCGGTTGATGCCCGCGTCGTACGAGCCGGGGATGCCGGGGACGCCGCGCGCTTCCATGAACGCCATGAGCTGGTCGCGGCCGGTGTCGAAGAAGATGTGGCGGATCTGCCCGCCCTCCTTCACCCGGATCACGTCGCAGCGGACGGCCGGAAAGCCGAGCACGTTCTCGTAGAAGTCCCGGGTGCGGTCCAGGTCGTGCGTCGAGAGGCCGATGTGGGAGAAGCCCTTCTGGGCCATGTGCGTCCTCCTTCCGCGCGTTCCGCCGCGTTCCGCGCGCTGCGCGTGGCGCTACGGCATGAGCGGCGGCGTCGCTCGCGCGTGTGGGCGATCGTACCACGGGCGCTTGACTTGGCTCGGACGCTGGCCTAGCGTCGGCGTCGAGGTTTCCACACCGCAACCGTCCGGCCCTTGGGGGAGCGACATGCTCCTTGATCCGGCTCCCGGACAACTCTTCGCCGTCCTGCACGCGCGCCAGCCGCATCGCCCGCGGTGCGCCCGTCCGCTCCCCACAGGGCATGTGGACGAATGGCGAGACGGCACTCCGCGTGTACGCGGCATCGCGATGTTGCCTCGCTCGCCGGCTTCAGAATCCGCGTTCCTTCGCGACCTGACAGGGAGGTAACCCATGGACAACCCCCGTGCGCCCATCGACCCCGGCTTCCGTCCCACTCGTCGCGACGTGCTCAGATCCGGTCTCGCCGCCGGCGCCGCGCTCTCCGCCGGGCCCCTCGTGGCGCCGCGCCGGGCCATCGCGCAGATCAAGCGCGGCGGCATCCTGAAGGTGCGGGGCTACGACCCGCCCCACTTCGACCCGCACCAGACGCTGAACTTCAAGACGAACACCACGGTGAGCTTCGTCTACGGCAAGCTCGCCCGGCACAAGGTGGGCGCGGGCGTGGCGCCCGGGACGTTCGCGGTGGAGCCCGACCTGGCCGAGCGCTGGGAGGAGCCCGACGACCTGACGGTGGTGTTCTACCTGCGCCGCGGCGTGAAGTGGCACAACAAGCCGCCGGTGAACGGCCGCGAGCTGACCGCGGACGACGTCAAGTTCACCTTCGACCGCTTCCTCTCCGAGAAGGGCAACCCGCTCCGGTTCCTCCTGGATCCCGTGGACCGCATCGAGGTCGTGGACCGCTACACCGTGCGCTTCCGGCTGAAGGAGCCGTTCGTCTGGCTCGTGCACATCCTCGCCAACCCGGTCGGCACGTGGATCCTGCCGCGCGAGGCGGTGGAGAAGTTCGGCGACCTCAAGAAGGCCGAGGCGGCGATCGGCACCGGGCCGTTCACGCTGGAGCGCTACGAGCCCAACGTGAAGACGGTCTTCAAGCGCAACCCGGACTACTTCCGGACCGGCCAGCCCTACGTGGACGGCGTGGACTGGCTGGTGATGGAGGACGAGGCCGCTCAGCTCGCCGCCTACCGCACGGGGCAGATCGACTGCGGGGGATGGCACTGGTGGGCGGTCCGGCAGGCCGACGTGGCCGCGCTGCGCAAGAGCCATCCACAGCTCGGCTACTCGGACTTCCTCTCGCCGGTGACCACCGGCATCTACATGCGCACGGACAAGCCGCCCTTCAACGACGTGCGCGTGCGCCGCGCCATGTCCCACGCCGTGAACCGGCAGGCGATCATCGACTCGGTGTTCCTGAAGGGCGAGCCCACGCCGGCCATCTCCCGCGGGGCCAGCGAGTGGTCGCCGCGCATCGACCAGCTCGGCGCCGGCGCGCAGTACTACCGGCACGACCCGCGCGAGGCGCGTCGCCTGCTGGCCGAGGCCGGCTTCCCGCAGGGCCTCAAGACCCAGCTCAACGTGACGCCCGGCTACGGCGCGGACCTGGTCGACGCGTTCCAGCTCGTGCAGCGCCAGCTCAAGGATGGCGGGATCGACGCGGAGCTGAAGCTCCAGGAGTACGGCGCCTACATCTCCACCACGTTCCTCGGCAAGTACGAGGGCCTCGCGATGGGGCCGTTCAGCATCGCGTGGGAGCCGCACAGCGTGCTGTACGGCATGTTCATGCCGGAGAACTCGCGCAACAGCAGCCACGTCAACGACCCGCGGATGACCGGCATGCTCAAGGAGCAGATGCGCATCAAGGACCTCGAGGCGCGCCGCCGGCTGATCTTCGACATCCAGCGCTACGCCGCCGAGCAGCAGCACTACATCTACCTCTACTCCGTCGGCATCACCGGCTCCTGGCAGCCCCACGTGAAGAACTACGCCCCCAATCCCACCTTCGACTACGGGAGCCGCGCCGCCGCCCTCTGGCTCGACCGCTAGTCCCCTCTCCCCTCTGGGGAGAGGGTCAGGGTGAGGGGCGCTCGCCCAAGCACGCGGGTCGCCGCGTTGCAGGAGGTGGTACAACCGCCCCTCACCCTAGCCCTCTCCCCCTCAAGGGGGAGAGGGAATGGCGCACAGATGAACCGCCCCTCACCCCGGCAGGTCTCCGCGCGGGGTATAATCCCGGCATGCCGAAGCTGACGGACGTGCAGAAGCAGAGCCTGCGCCGCGAGATGGAGGCGCTGCTCGGGCGCGGCGGCGTCATCTCCGAGCCCGACGAGCTGCTGGTCTACGAGTCCGACGGTCTCACCCTCTTCCGCGCCCTTGCCGACTTCGTGGCCTTTCCGCGAAACGCCGACCAGGTGTCGGCGCTGGTCAAGATCGCGAACCGCGAAGGCATGCCCTTCGTGGCGCGCGGGGCGGGCACGGGCCTCTCCGGCGGGTGCCTGCCCGCGGAGGGCGGGCTCGTCATCTCGCTGATGCGGATGAACCGCGTGCTCGAGGTGGACTACGACAACCAGGTGGCGGTGGTCGAGCCCGGCCTGGTGAACCTGCATCTGTCCTGGGCGGTGGGGCCGCAGGGCTTCTACTACGCGCCGGACCCGTCGAGCCAGCAGGCGTGCACGATCGGCGGCAACATCGCGAACAACTCGGGCGGGCCGCACACGCTGAAGTACGGCGTGACGACCAACCACGTGCTGGGCCTGGAAGTGGTCATGCCGGACGGCGAGATCGTCTGGCTGGGCGGCAAGACCCGTGACACGCAGGGCTACGACCTGGTCGGCCTGTTCGTGGGCTCCGAGGGCACCTTCGGCATCGCCACGAAGATCGTCGTGCGCATCCTGAAGAAGCCCCAGGCCGTGAAGACCGTGCTCGCCGTCTTCGGCGAGATCGGCCAGGCCTCCGAGGCGGTGTCGGCCATCATCGCGCGCGGCCTGATCCCCGCCGCCATGGAGATGATCGACCAGATCACGATCGAGGCGGTGGAGGACGCCTTCGGCTGCGGCTACCCGCGCGATGCGGCCGCCGCGCTGCTGATCGAGCTCGACGGGCTCGAGGCCGGCATGGACGCCCAGGCCGACCGCGTGACCGAGGCCTGCCGCGAGGCCGGCGCGCGCGACGTGCGCGTGGCCCGCGACGAGGCGGAGCGCCAGCTCCTGTGGAAGGGCAGGAAGTCCGCGTTCGGCGCCTACGGCCGCGTGTCGCCCGCATATATGGTGATGGACGGCGTGATCCCGCGCACCAAGCTGCCCTACGTGCTGCGCCGGGTGAACGAGATCGTCGAGGCCTATGGGCTCCGCGTGGGCAACGTGTTCCACGCCGGCGACGGCAACCTCCACCCGAACATCCTCTACGACCCGCGCAAGCCGGGCGAGGAGGCGCGCGTGGTCGCCGCGGGCGGCGAGATCCTGAAGGTCTGCGCCGAGGTGGGCGGGTCCATCTCCGGCGAGCACGGCATCGGGCTCGAGAAGATGGACTACATGCCGCTGATCTTCTCCGAGGCCGACATGGCGTGCATGCACCGGCTCAAGCACGCGTTCAACCCGACCGGCCTCTGCAACCCCGGCAAGATCTTCCCCAGCCGCAAGGCATGCGTGGAGGTGGGGCCCGCCTACCGCCCGCATCCGATAGAAGAGAAGGGTCTCGCGCAGCGATTCTGACGGGGCGACGCGGCCCCGGCCCGCTCCGCGCGTGCGTTAGCACAACCGCCCCTCACCCTGCCCTCTCCCCGGAGGGGAGAGGGTTTTCGCGCGCCCCACGTGAAAGGGTTGTAGAGGACAGGATGCCCAGCCTCGTCGAGCGCCTCACCGGCATCGCCGGCTCCGGCTACGTGCTGAGCGGCGTGGAGTGCTCGCCCTACGTCCTCGAGGGCCGCACGCCCGAGGCCGTGGTGTTCCCGGGCTCGCGTGACGAGGTGTCGGCCATCCTCGCGCTGGCCTCGGAGGTGGGCACGCCGGTGGTGCCGTGGGGCGGCGGGACGCGCATGTCGGTGGGCGCGCCGCCGCAGCGCGCGGGCATCGTGCTCGGAGTGCGGCGTCTCGACCGGATCGTCGAGCACGAGCCAGGGGACCTCACCGCCACCGCGGAAGCGGGCATCACGCTCGCCACGCTGCAGTCGAGCCTGGGCGCGCGCGGCCAGTGGCTCTCGCTGGATCCGCCCCAGGCCGACCGCGCGTCGCTCGGCGGCATCCTCGCCAGCAACGCCTCCGGCCCCCGCCGCCACCTGTACGGCACCGCGCGCGACCTGCTGATCGGCCTCACGCTGGTGCTGGCCGACGGCACCGTGGTGCGCGGCGGCGGCAAGGTGGTGAAGAACGTCGCCGGCTACGACCTGCCCAAGCTCGCGGTCGGCTCGTTCGGCACGCTCGGCCTCATCGTGGAAGCCACGGTGAAGCTGCGCCCGAGGCCGGACGTGGACCACCTGGTCGTGCTGCCGTTCGCCGCCCTGGCCGATGCCGGCCAGATCGTGCGCGCGGTCATGGCGTCCGACCTCATCCCGTCCGCCGTCGAGCTGGTCGACGCCGAGGCGGTGCGCGCGGCCGGCCTTCCCGCCACGGGCTGCGCGGTGCTGCTGGGCGTGGACGGCCTCCCCGAGCAGGTGCAGTGGCAGGAGAAGGAGATGGAGCGCCTGGCCGGCGTGCGCGCGACCGTGCTCGACGGCGCCGCGCGCGACGAGGCGTGGACCGCGCTGGGCGACCTCCCGCGCCGCGCCTTCACGAGCCCCACCGCGGCCATGACGTGGGCGGTGCTGCCGACGCAGGTGGCGGGCGTGATGGCCGACGGCCGCGAGGCGGCGGCGCGGCGGAAGCTGGGCGCCGCCTTCGCATCCCACGCCGGCGTGGGCCTGGTGTCCGCCGTGCTGGGCGACGCCGCCGACGCGGCCGAGGTGGCGAGCGTGCTCGTCGAGTGGCGCCGCCTGGTCGAGGAGCGCGGCGGCCACGCCGTGCTCGAGTGGGCGCCACTCGCCATCAAGGAGCGCGTGCAGGTCTGGGAGGCGTCGGGCCCCGCGCACCGTATCATGAAGCGCCTGAAGGAGGAGCTGGACCCGCGCGGTATCCTCAACCCGGGCCGCTTCGTGGGCGGCATCTGACGCGGCGTCAGCGAATTCCGGGCAAGAGGGCGAGCACGTACGCGAATCCCCTCTCCCCTCTGGGGAGAGGGCAAGGGTGAGGGGCGGTTGCCCGACCACCACGTGAGAGCAACGTAACCGACATGCACACGACGGCCGAGCGCCCCGCCGCCCCGCTCGCGCTCCACGGCACGAGCGTGGACGGCGTGTTCAAGTGCGTGCACTGCGGCCTCTGCCTCGCGTACTGCCCGACGTTCTCCGAGCTGGGCACGGAGATGGACTCGCCGCGCGGCCGCATCTTCCTGATCAAGTCGCTGGCCGAGGGCCGCATCGATCTGAGCGACTCCACGGTGGAGCACCTGGACCTCTGCCTCGGCTGCCGCGCGTGCGAGACGGTGTGCCCCTCCGGCGTGCCGTACGGCCAGCTCATCGAGGCCGCGCGCGCCGAGGTGGAGCGCCGGCGCCCCGGCGGCCCGCTCCGCCGCCTGTTCCGCTGGACGAACTTCACGCTGCTCCTGGGCCACCCGCGTCTGCTCGGCCTGGCCGCGGGCGCGCTCCGCTTCTACCAGGTGAGCGGCCTCCAGCGGCTCGCCCGCTCGACGGGCTTGCTGCGCCTGCTGCCCGGGCCGCTGGCTTCGTGGGAGCCGCTCCTCCCGGAGATTCCGAAGGCGGCCGACCGCGCGCCGCTGCCGCCGGTGATCCCCGCGGATGCGCCCCGCCGCGCCACCGTGGCCATGCTCACGGGGTGCATCCAGCAAGTGGCGTTCGGCCCGCAGAACCGCGCCACGGCGCGCGTGCTGGCGAGAAACGGCGTGGAGGTGCGCGTGCCCCAGGGCCAGGGCTGCTGCGGCGCGCTCCACGCCCACGCGGGCGAGCACGACATGGCGGTGACGCTGGCCAAGCGCGCCATCGAGACGTTCGAGGCGGAGGGCGCCGAGCACGTGATCGTGAACACCTCCGGCTGCGGCGCGCACATGAAGGCCTACGGCACGCTGCTGGAGAACGATCCCGCGTGGCGCGAGCGCGCCGCCGCGTTCGCCGCGCGCGTGCGCGACGTGTCCGAGTACCTCGCGGCCGCGCCGCTCCGCGGCCCGCTCGGCCCGCTTCCGCGCCGCGTGACCTACCACGACCCGTGCCACGTGGCGCATGGCCAGAAGATCCGCCGCGAGCCGCGCGCGCTCCTGGCCCAGGTGCCCGGGCTCGAGGTGGTCGAGCTCCACGAGGCGGACTGGTGCTGCGGCTCCGCCGGCACCTACAACCTGACGCAGCCGGAGATGGCCGCGCGCCTGCAGCAGCGCAAGGTGGACAACATCCTGGCCACGAAGGCCGACACCGTGGTGACCGCGAACCCGGGCTGCATCATCCAGATCGCCCAGGGGCTGCAGCGCGCCACGCCCGGTCGAGGTTCTCCACATCGTCGATCTACTGGATCGCGCCTACAGCGCGACGCCACGCGCCGAAACCCCTCTCCCCGCGAGGGGAGAGGGGCAGGGGTGAGGGGCGATACGATCAATGGGCAGTTCTCAGACCGCTAGCAGCTGACAGGCGAGTGAGGCGCTGATGGCCAAGCACAAGGTCCTGGAGCTGTCCGCTCTCCCGAAGAACCGCTGCGTCACCGTCAACTTCGACAAGGAGACGGTCGCCCTCTTCCGCCGCGACGACGAGGTGTTCGCCATCGGCGACGAGTGCCCGCACCAGGGCGGCAGCCTCGCCGAGGGCTGGGTGGAGGGCGACATCGTCACGTGCCCGCTCCACGGCTGGGAGTTCGACCTGCGCTCGGGCGCGTGCATGACCATCCCCGGCGAGAAGGTGAGCCGCTACGCGGTCACCGTGGAGGACGGCGCCATCTACCTCGAGGCGCCGGAGGCGTGAGCCAGGAGCCGCGCGCGCCCGACTCCGTCGCCGTCGAGCACAAGGCGACGTCGCCCCGGTCCATCGGCTGCTTCGTCCTCACCATCTCCGACTCGAAGACGCCGGACACCGACACCAGCGGCATCCTGATCCGCGAGCTGCTCACCGCGGCCGGACACACCGTGGCCGGGCACGACATCGTCCGCGACGAGCCCGCGCAGGTGACGGCCATCGTGCGGCGCGGCTGCGAGAACCCCGCGGTGCAGGCGTTCATCCTCACCGGCGGCACCGGGGTGACCTCGCGCGACTCCACGTTCGAGGCGGTGGCCGGGCTCCTGGACAAGCGCCTCGACGGGTTCGGCGAGCTCTTCCGCATGCTGTCCTACGAGCAGGTGGGCGCGGCGGCCATGCTGTCGCGCGCCCAGGGCGGGGTGGTGAAGGGCCGCGCGCTCTTCTCGCTGCCCGGGTCGCCCAACGCGTGCCGGCTGGCGCTGGAGAAGCTGATCATCCCCGAGCTGGGGCACGTGATCCGCGAGGTGAACCGGTAAGGCCAGGGCGGCCCGGCGGTCGTCGGGCCGAATCGTACAGTCACTCCGGGTAGAGATCGCTTTCAGTAAGGGCACCGGCGCGACGCACCCAGCCTTGACGTCCTCTCGCCGCCGCCGCAAGATTCCCTCCATCCCCCACTCGCTCCCGCCGGCGCGCCCGAGCCCCGGCACGAATGGGGCGGCGCAGCGCCTCTCATCAGAGTCGATGGAGGGTCCCAGCATGAACGTCACGCGTCGTTCCCTGGTTGCTACTGGCGCGCTTGCGATCGGCGGTATGGCCTTGATGCGGAGCTCCGCGGCGGTGGCCCAGTCCGCCGACGAGGCGGCCGTCGCCAAGGCGGTCGAGGGGCTCAGGCAGGCCACGCTGAGCCAGCAGAAGAGCCAGCTCGAGGAGCTGTGCCATCCGCAGCTCGCCTACGGCCACTCGGACGCCCGGGTCGAGACCAAGGCAGAGTTCATCAACGGCGTCATGACCAGGAAGGCGACGGTCAAGGCGCTCCACCTGTCGGACCACGTCATCACCGTGGTCGGCGCCAACGCGATCGCGCGCCACAGCTGGCACTCCGAGAGCGAGCTGGAGGGCAAGGCCACCACGACCAAGATCAAGGTGATGCAGGTCTGGCTCAAGGACGGCACCGCCTGGAAGCTCCTGGCGCGCCAGGCCGCCCGGCCGCCCCAGCCGGCCTGACCGTCGCGATCGACGCGGGCCCCGGCTCCCCCGGGGCCCGCACCCGCGTTGCGCGAGGGTCTGACCCCGATGTTGCGCGATGTCGCGCGTGGCCTCGCGCGGGGGGGCGGGGGCCCGGGGGCGAGGGGCGACGTCGCACGCGTGCGCTGCCCCGCTGGGACTGGGCTCCATCCGGGCGCGCTCGGTCCGCCGCCGGTTGGAGGGGAAGCACCCCTCGCCCCCGGGCCCCCGCCCCCCCGCGCTGCAACGCGTGCAACACGGGGTCAGGCACTCGCGCAACGTGCAACAACGGGGTCAGACCCTCGCGCAACAGGTAGCGCGTGTCTACCCGTGGGGGCTGGTGGGGGCGCCGGCTCATCCCCCGGGGCCTGCACTCTTTCCGTAACCCTACGGAGGAGCAGGGTTTGCCCTCGGCGGTATACTGGGCGCCGGTGTCCCGATCCCCCGGTATCGGGTCGGGAACGCCAGGAAGGAACCGCATGCGCCCACGATTTGCCGTCGCCGCCCTCTCCCTGCTGTCGCTGACCGCCACCGGAACCGTCGTGCCCGCGCCCGCCTTCGCCTCCGAGACGTACTGGACGGAGAGCAAGAACGCCACGGCGCCGCCGGAGATCGCCCGGCTCAGCGAGCTGATCCACGGCATCACCGAGAAGCTCAAGCCCGCCCTGGTGCAGGTGCGGGTGCGCCGGCCAGTCGACGACGACGGGGAGAGCGACACACCCCGCCGCGCGCCGGGCGCGCCCGAGGGACGCCGTGCCGCCGGCTCCGGCTTCATCATCCGGCAGGACGGCTACATCGTGACCAACGCCCACGTGGTGGACGAGGCCGACCGCATCCAGATCCGCCTGGGCGACGCGCGCCGCTTCGACGCGCGCCTGATCGGCATCGACAACCGTGTGGACCTGGCCCTGCTCAAGATCGAGGCGAAGGATCTACCCGTGGCCGCGCTCGGCGACTCCAACCGCCTCCGCGTGGGCGAGTTCGTGCTGGCGCTGGGGCATCCGTTCGGGCTGGCGCAGACGGTGTCGTTCGGCATCGTGGGGCGCAAGGGCGCGCCGCTCTTCGTGGCCTCGCCGGGCTTCGACTTCATCCAGACCGACGCCGCCGTGAACCCGGGCAACTCCGGCGGACCGCTGGTGAACATGGCCGGCGAGGTGATCGGCGTGAACAGCATGGCCGCGCTCAACGGGAGCATCGGCTTCGCCATCCCCGTGAACCTGGTGAAGAACCTGCTGCCGCAGCTCGCCACGAAGGGCCGTGTGGAGTGGAGCTGGCTCGGCGTGAATATCGCCGAGGTGTCGGAGGAGGAGTCGGGGAAGTACGGCCTGGCCGAGGGGCGCGGTGGCGTCCTCATCCGGAGCGTTGTGGCCGGCCAGCCCGCCGACCGCGGCGGCGTCAAGCCCGAGGACGTGGTCACCAGCGTGGACGGTGCCCAGATCGAGAACGTGAGCGACCTCCAGCGCATCATCGCCAGCACCCCGGTCGGGCAGACCGTGAAGCTCCAGGTGATGCGCAGCGGCAAGGCCACCGAGCTGTCGGTGACGGTGGGCCCGTACCAGGGCCCGGCCGCGCGCCGCCCGGCCTCCCCGCGCTAGAGAAGACCTCGGAGGGGCTCCTTCTCCGGCCGCGGCCGCGGAAGTTGACACGACCAGGCCGCGGCCGGAGTATCGATATCTAGCACCCGATCCGTCGTCCGCGGCGTCCCAACGTTCACGAGGCAGGAGGAGCCCCCCATGGCCGGCAAGCACGCGCAGGACTTTCGGCGACGGATCGACGCGGCCGCGGAGAACCTCGGCCGCCAGCTCCAGGGCATGGAGCCTCACATGGAGCGCTCCGACGCCCCGGGCGAGTGGACCACGCGCGAGGTGCTCTCCCACCTCATTTTCGAGCCGGGCTTCGACCCGGGAGCGACGCTGGCCACCTTCACGGATCGCGACTGGCCCCTGGTGGAGATCGACCCCGGAGCCACCTTCCTCGACGACCAGCGCCGGAAGATGACGCTCTCCCAGTTCAAGGACACGCTGGACGCGCAGCGGCGCCGCGTCCTCGAGTACATCGACGGCCTCGAGGAGCGGGCGTTCGACCAGCGCAAGGCGCGCATCCCCCTCTTCAAGCAGTTCATGGGCACGGACGAGATCACGATCGACATGTACCTGGGCGCGATGTTCGACTACCACTGGAACGACCACGCTGGGCAGCTCGAGAAGATCCGGCAGGCCGTCGGTCTCGGCCCCGTCGACGCCGCCAAGCCCAGCGGGGTGTCTGCGTAGCACGGTCATGGCCGGCACCAGCGGTCTCGTCGCGTCTCCGGTCGACGCCGCGGCCCTGCCCGCCGCGCACCCCACGCTGCCCTTCCGGACCGAGCTGAGCCTGGCGCCGCTCATCCGGTTCTGGACGCAGCTCTCCGGGTACAGCGAGTTCGGCCGCGGGCCGCTGCCCGGGATCATCCGCGAGAAGGTCAAGCAGGCGCCCGAGCTGTCCGCCGCCATCGACGACCTGTCGGTGATCGGCAAGCACCAGCAGGTCGTGGACCTCATGATGAGCGCCATGTTCCCGCCCGCGTTCTGGGAGCAGGAGTACGGCGCCGCGCTCTACCCGTTCCAGCTCCGCGCGTTCTACGCCACGAATGCCTTCCGCCGCACGCTCATGAACGACGACGGCACGCTCCACGGGCGGGTGAACGTGGACGAGCAGCGGCTCGCGACCGCCAAGGAGCTCCTGGCCTACGCGCTGATCCTGGAGCGCACCTACGGGATCGACCTGGGCGTGGAGATCCCCGTGGTCTTCACGTCCGAGGATGCCGTCACCACGCTGGAACGGTACTTCCGCCTCGACTTCGACTGGCGCTTCGTGGACGTGAAGCTGGACGGCCCCGCGCCGAAGCTCGCCGACGCCATGCGCCGGCAGCTCCAGAGCGGCAACGTGGACCTGGACCTGCTGCGCGAGCTGCTGCCGCCGGAGAAGGTCACGCTGCGCGGCTTCATGACGCTCAAGGCGGTGGACGTCACGGACCAGGAGGTGCTGTCGTCCCTCAAGCGCGACCTGATCGACAAGGAGTCGATCGTGTCGAGCGCGCGGTTCGAGAGCCTCCAGGCCAAGCTGCGGACGCTGTTCCGGCGGCCCGGCCTCCACCTGGGGCTGGCCGCGGTGGAGGGCGATCGCGTGCTCGTGCTGAACGACGCCATGAGCCACGAGAACGCCTGCATCTTCGCGGACTCGGCGCACCACAAGACCTCCGAGTTCGCGGGGACGCTCTACGAGCGGGCCGTGGTCCAGGAGCGGCCCATCATCATCGACGACCTCGCCGTGTGGCCCGGCCGCACGCGATGGGAGGACGATCTGGTCAAGAGCGGCGCCCGCACGTTCGTCGTCGCTCCGCTCCACTACCAGGACAAGGTGATTGGCACGCTGGAGCTCATCTCGTCCCGGCCCGGCGAGCTGAACGCCACGCACCTCCCCAAGCTGGAGGAGGTGCTGCCGCTCTTCTCCATGGCCGTGCAGCGAAGCGTGGAGGAGCTGGACGCTCGCGTGCAGGCCATGATCAAGGAGAAGTGCACGGCCATCCACCCGGTGGTGGAGTGGCGCTTCCGCAAGGCGGTGCTCAACACCATCGAGCGGAAGAGCGCGAACGTCCCCGACGCGGCGGCGGAGATGGAGCCGATCGTCTTCGAGGGCGTCTACCCGCTGTACGGCCTGGCCGACATCCGCGGCTCGTCCGTGCAGCGGAGCGTGGCCATCCAGGGCGACCTCCTCACGCAGCTCGGCTTAGCATCCGACGTGCTCCGCGCCGCGTGCGACGCGCGCCCGCTCCCCGCGCTGGACGAGCTCCGCTACCGGGTGGACAAGCGCATCGTCCAGATCCAGCGGAGCCTCAACTCCGGCGACGAGACCGGCATCGTCGGCTTCCTGCGCTCCAACGTGGAGAGCCTGTTCGACCACCTGGGCGAGTTCGGCCGCGACGTGCGCTCGCGCATCGAGGCCTATCGCGGCGCGCTCGACGCGCGGCTCGGCGTGGTCTACCGGCGGCGGCAGCTCTTCGAGGAGAGCGTCACGCGCATCGCCGAGGCCGTGTCCTCGTACCTCGACCGCGAGGAGCTGGCCGCGCAGGAGATGTTCCCGCACTACTTCGAGAAGCAGAAGACCGACGGCGTGGACTACCAGATCTACGTCGGCCAGGCCCTGCTGGAGGACGGCCGCTTCGACCCCATCTGCCTGAAGAACCTGCGGCTCTGGCAGCTCATGCTCACGTGCGGCGTCGCCGTGCGCGCCCGCCAGGTCCGCGACCGCCTGCCCGTGCCGCTCGAGACCACGCACCTGGTCCTGGTCCAGCACACGCCGCTGTCCATCCGCTTCCGCTTCGACGAGAAGCGCTTCGACGTGGACGGCGCGTACGACATCCGCTACGAGATCGTCAAGAAGCGGATCGACAAGGCGGTGGTGGACGGCACCAGCGACCGCGTGACCCAGCCCGGCAAGATCGCCATCATCTACAGCCAGACCGCCGAGGGCCACGAGTACCGCGGCTACATCGAGTACCTCCAGAGCCTCGGCTACCTCACGCCCGAAGTGGAAGAGCTGGACCTGGGCGAGCTGCAGGGCGTCCAGGGCCTGCGCGCGCTCCGCGTGGCGGTGGACCTGGAGAACCCCGCCATCCTCCAGCGCGTGGGGCTGGAGCCGGACAAGCGGTAGGCCTTCGGTCTCTCCCGCCGCGCAACATCGGGGTCAGACCCTCGCGCAACGCGCCCGGGGTTCTGGGGGCGATGTGCATGTCCGCCAGTAGTCTCATCCGATATGAGAAGTGCGCTCCGTGGCAAGCCAGGCGCCATACCGAGCCGCCTGGTACACATCCTCCTCTTCGAGCTCCGGGTACTCCCGGACGATGTCAGCGGCGGTGTAGCCATCTCCAAGGAGCTTCAGAACGAACTCCACCGTTATCCGCAGACCGCGGACGGTAGGCCGGCCTTCGCAGACACCTGGATCGACTCGGATCCTGTCGAGCATCGGTCCCTCCTGAGGCATTCAAGGTACGGAAGCCTGAACGTGTGGACAAGACACTTCGGGCTTGGACTCTTGCGCGGAGGCCAGACCTTCACGATCAGCAGCACGTGACCAACGGCCAGTGCGGCCACGTGATGCCGCAACGGGCGTCCGGCGGACGGGTCAGGCCTTCACGATCAGCGTGACCCCGGCGACGAGCAGCACCGCGCCGATGATGCGCGCCACCACCGCGGGCGCCAGGCGCACGTGCACACGATGGCCCGCCCAGACCCCGGCCCAGGCCACCGGCAGCAGCAGCGCCACCGTGATCCACAGCGCGCGTGAGGCAGAGCAGTCCGGCCAGCGCGAATGCCCCCACGCGCAGCCCGACGTTCAGCACGACCATCTGAGAGATGGTGGCGCGCTGCGCGGCCGGATCAGCGATGCGGCCCGCGATGTACATGACGTACGGCGGCCCGCCCATCCCGAAGAGCGCTCCGATCACGCCGCCGGCGATGCCGGCTGGCGCCGCCCAGCCCCGGCCGAGCCGCCGCACGGCGTCGCGGCGGAGGATCACGTGGAGCGCGAACGCGCACACGAAGAGGCCCAGCGCCAGCAGCGTGGCGTTCCGGGGCAGGCGGACCAGCAGCGTCACGCCCAGCGTGAGACCGACCAGCGTGAAGGGCACGAGCGTGGCCAGCTCGCGCACGTCCGCATCCCGCCGCGTGCGAAGCCCGAGCGCCACCGCAGAGCCGAGGTCGAGGACGGCGGCCAGGGGCAGCACGAACGTGAGCGGGAATACGTGGACAAGGACGGGAATGGTGATGGGCGACGCTCCGAAGCCCGTGACGCCGAACACCAGGTAGCCGGCCAAGACCACGAGGGCCGCGAGGACGAGGTGGGACACTGGGACGGACGCGTCCCCCGAGTGCATGCCGGCAAGGACGCTGGTCAAGCCGTCCTTGTGATCACGCCGATCGCGGCATGCCCGTACCTGCGGAGCCCGCGCGGTAGCGTGCATGATAGCCTCTGAGCGTGAGTCATCGGAGCCTCGACTCCTACAAGATCGTGCTCTACCGCCAGGACGACGGTTCCTGGGTAGCGGAGGTGCCAGCGCTTTCCGGCTGCTACGCCCTGATGAACACTCGTGAAGAGGCTCTCGCGGAGTTGAGCCACGTCTTCGACATGATCGCAGAGGAGTACCGGGAGCGAGGCGTACCCCTTCCGAAGGACACGACTGAAATCGTGAATGCCTAGCGCCACCAGATAGGCGTCCGGAACCGAGCGCGCACGGAGCGCGCGAGTCAAGCCCGCAGCACGCGCATCGTCTCCCTCACCAGCTCGCTGTCCATCCCCGGCACGGGCGCGTACGTCATGCCGCCGGTGATCGCGGCGTCGCCTTCGGCCTCGGTCGCGACGTCCTCCAGCACGTCCTCCACCAGCAGATCGAAGCGCGCGAGGCTCCCGAACGCGCGCGGCGGCCCGGCCGCGCGGCACTTCACGTAGACGGTCAGCCCGCGTTCCACCAGGAGCAGCGTGGCGGCACGCCGCTCGGCCAGGTTCGTGGCGCTGCCGCTGGGCGCGTTGATCGCCACCCGGATGGTCCGCGGATCCACGGCCAGCAGCTCGAGGTAGGAGCAGAGCATGGGATGGGGCCGCCCGGCCGCGTCCACCGTGATCAGCGGGATCGCGCGGCCGAGCATCTGCGCGAGGTCGCGCTGCGAGAGGCGATCGACCAGGGCCGGGGTCAGCTCGGCGCCGATGCGCCTAGCCATGGGTCACGGGCGCACGCATGGGCGCAAGCGGCAGCGCGGAAGCCGCGGCGGCGATCACTGGCCGCGCGCGCGGCGGTAGTCCGCCAGGAACGCCTCGGTCAGGTCCTCGGCGATCTGCAGCACCTCCGTGGCGGAGTCCTTCCACGGCCCGCGCGCCTGCGCCTCGCTCTGCCACACGATCGCGCGCACCGGCTGGGTGACGCCGGCCACGGTGGCCGGACGCTCCACGGCCAGGCGCACCACGCCGATGCCGTGCGAGCGCGAGAAGGGGAGCCAGAAGCCGCGCAGATCGGTGGTGCTGATCTCCCACACCGACACCAGGAGCCGGAGCCGGTCCGGGCTCTTCGCGTCCACCACGGGCGCCTGGGGCAGGCCGCCGCGCAGCACCTCCTCCATGCGCTGCTGGACGTCCTCCACCGGCACGCCGGAGTGGATGGGGGAAAACGCGATGTCCAGCGCCACGCGCTTGAGCCCGGCGAGGGCACGCGCGCCCTGCTCCGCGGCCTCGGCGCGCGGCGCCGGCGCAAGCGCGAGCCAGCCCGCGCCCGTTCCGAGCAGCGCCACGCGAGCCGCCGAAGGGAGCGCCACCCGGCTCGCACCCGCCACGACCAGCACCACGCCCGCCGCCGGCGAGAGCGATGCCCAGCCCGAGGCAACCGCGAGCACCGCCGCGCCCGCCGCCGCGCGCAGGCGCGCCGCCATCGTCAATAGCCGCGCTCCCGGTCCACCACCTGGAGCAGCGGCTGGCCATCCAGGAACCGCCAGAGGTTCTCCACCCAGAGCTCCGCCACCACGTCGTCCCGCTTCGGGTGGAGCCCGCCGATGTGCGGCAGCACGGTGATGCCCTCCGTCGTCCAGAACGGGTGATCCTTCGGCAAGCGGCTCGGTGGTGAACACGTCCAGCACCGCGCCGGCGATGGTGCGCGCGCGCACCGCGGCCACCAGGTCCGCGTCCACCACCAGCTCGCCGCGGCCGAAGTTCAGGAGGTAGGCGGTGGGCTTCATCATGGGCAGCGTCTTCGCGCTCATGATGCCGCGCGTCTCCCCCGTGGCGGGCAGGAGCAGCAGCACGAAGTCGCTCTGCGAGAGCACGTCCTCCAGCCGGTCCGGCGGGTAGATGCGGGAGACGGGAGCCAGCGGCGAGAGCGTGCGCTTGGTGCCGATCACCACCATCTCCAGCGCCGCGGCCTTGCGCGCGACCTCCTGGCCGATGGCGCCCAGGCCCAGGATGCCCAGCGTCTTGCCCGCCAGCGTCTCGGACACGCGGCGCGTCCAGCGGCTCTCGCGCTGGTCGATCGTGATGGCGGCGTACGGCTTGGTGAGGTGGAAGAGCGCGCCCAGGATGTTCTCCGGCATCTGCACGCGATGCGTGCCGCGCGCGCACGTGAGCGTGACGGAGGCGGGCAGGTCCGGCAGCGCCAGCCATTGCTCCATGCCGCCGGTGAGCGACTGGATCCACCGGAGGCGCGGCGCCCGCGGCAGCAGGCCCGGGCTGGCGCGCCACGCCAGCAGGCCCTGGCAGCGCTCGAGCGCCTCCGCGGGCGGCGGCGCGCCCACCGCCGCCGGCACCAGGTCCACTTTCTCGGAGAGGCCGGCGGTGCGCGCGGCCTCCAGGTAGGGCTCGGGCTCGTTCGTCCAGAGAAGGATCAGGGGCTTTTCGGCCATGAGCGCTCCTTGCCGAGTCGAAGATCAGCGAGTGGTGAGGTGCTGGCTCAGGAACTTCCGGACCTGCTTCAGCGAGTCCTCGTGGGCCTGCGGGTCGTAGGCGATGGTGGCGCCGCGCCCGCGCCGCGCGTCGGCCACGAACGCCACGCCCTGGATGCGCGAGGCGTCGAACGCGTGCCGCGCGTTCGGGTACACCACCGCGGTCACCGGCTTCCCCGCGTTCTGCGCCGCTTCCGCCAGGCGCTGGCACGGCTCGGCCGGCGTCCAGTCGTCCTTGGCGCCCAGCAGGAGCAGCAGCGGCGACCGGCCGCCGTAGGCGATCACGTCCCCGCAGCCGGGATAGAAGGCGATGAACCCGCGCAGGCGGTTGTCCGGATGGCGGCTGTCGGTGGTGCCCGCCCAGAGCACGGTGCTGCCGCCGTGCGAGAAGCCCATGGCCGCGATGCGCTCGCCGTCCACGAAGGGAAGGGAGCGCAGATAGGTGGCGGCGGCGTACACGTCCGGCGAGCGATCGCGCGGCGTGAGCAGGAACGGATCTCCGCAGACCCGCTTGATCCCGCGCGCGCTGAAGCTGTCCAGCACGAAGGCGACGTAGCCCTCGGACTGGAGCCACTGCCCCCAGTCGTGCATGTTCGCCCCGACGCCGTTGCAGCCGTGCATCACGAGCACCGCGGGGAAGGGGCCGGCGCCGGGCGGCCGGTAGATCTCGCCGCCGATGGTGGCCGCCTGCGGACTGGTCACCGCGAAGGTGTGCGTGGCGGTGGAAGGCAGCGCGGCGGGCCCCGCGCAGCCCATCAGCGTGCCTGCCACCGCTGCCATGGCGAGCCCGCGCCACCCCATCCGCCCTCTGGGGCATCGGCCTTTCAGCCCACCTCCCGTCTGGCGCCGCATCGCGCTCAGGTCGCGCGGAACATGCACTGTCCTTCGCTTGGCGTGCGCGTCAGCGCAGGGGCGCATTGTTCGCCTTCCGGAGCGCGTCGTCGGCCAGCGCCTGGTAGCCGAGCTGCTGGTAGGAGGTGGAGATGGCGTGCCACTCGCTGGACGCCTTCGCCATGGTGGCGCAGCGGTCCACCGCGCGCTTGGTGTCCGCGGTCATGCCCAGGCTCTGGTAGCGCCGCGCCACGGTCAGGCACTCGGACGCGGTGCTGGAGCGCGCCAGCGCGTGGTCCAGCGCTTCCTTGTTCTGCGCCACCACGCGGCCCGCGAGCACGCCCACCGCCACGAACAACACCGCCACGAACAGCAGAACTGCGCCCGACTCCCCTCTCCCCTTTGGGGAGAGGGCCAGGGTGAGGGGCCGCAGCAAAGACGTCCACCGCCGAGCCGCGCTCATGGTAGCGGCCAGAGTCTAGCCCCGCCTCATGGGCCCATCAAGCGCGCGCGCCAGGTTGCCCGCCTCCCCGTCGAGGAGTATCGTTCGAGCGAAATGAACCGCCTCTCTTCCGCCTTCGCATGCGCGCGCTCGTAGTCGGCGCGTCCGGCCAGGTGGGCGGCGCGCTCATGCGCGAGCTGGCCGCCCGCGGCCACGAGGCCACCGGCACCTACGGCAAGCACGCCGTGGACGGCGCGTGGCCGCTCGACATCACCGACCACGCCGCCGTCGAGCACGCCGTGATGTTCGTGAAGCCGGACTGGATCTTCTGCCCCGCCGCGCTGTCCCACGTGGACTACTGCGAGGACCACGCGGACGAGGCCTTCGCCATCAACCGCGACGCCCCGCTGCACCTGGCCCGCATGGGCCAGCGCCTGGGCGCCGGCTTCCTCCTGTACTCCACGGACTACGTCTTCGACGGCGTGGGCGGCCCCTTCGCGGAGGACGACCCCGCGCGCCCCCTGGGCGTGTACGGCCGGAGCAAGCTCGAGGCGGAGCGCGCGCTCCTGGGCGTGGTGCCGCGCACCCTCGTGCTGCGCACCAGCGTGGTCGTACGGCCCCGAGCAGCAGCAGAAGAACTTCGTCTACCAGCTCATCCGCGCCTGCCGCGCCGGCACGCCCTTCCGCCCCGCCTCCGACCAGCGCGCCAGCCCCACCTACAACCCCGACCTGGCCGCGGCCAGCGTGGAGATGGCCGAGCGCGACCTGTCCGGCCTCTACCACGTGGCGGGCTCGGCGGTGCTGGACCGGTGGGCGTTCGCCATGCAGATCTGCGACGTGTTCGGCCTGGACCGGTCGAACCTGACGCCGGTCAAGACCAGCGAGCTCGCGCAGAAGGCGGGGCGGCCGCTGGACGGGGGGCTGAGCGTGGCGCGGGCCCAGGGGGTGCTGCGGACGCCGTTGCGGCCGGCCGCGGAGGGGCTGCGGGCCATGCGCGAGGCTCTGGAGGGGGAGGGCCGCAAGCCCTGACGCCGTCGGCGATTCCCTTGGGCGTCGGACCGGGGTTGTGTCGCCGACCTCGGTTGATTCCCCCCGGCCCATGGGATAGGATGAGTGCTCGCTGTCGCCCATGGGACGGTGACCGTAGCTCAATTGGTTAGAGCACTGGACTGTGGCTCCAGGGGTTGAGGGTTCGATTCCCTTCGGTCACCCCACTCCCTCGGGAGCAGCAGAGGATCCGGAGTCGCGGCACGGCGTGCGCCCATAGCTCAGCTGGATAGAGCGTTTGCCTCCGGAGCAAAAGGTCAGAGGTTCGAATCCTCTTGGGCGCACCACCCTCGCTCCTGCCAGGTGGGGCAGGCAGCAGCAGTTCGAGACGGGCCGTTAGCTCAGTTGGTAGAGCAGCTGACTCTTAATCAGCGGGTCCAAGGTTCGAGTCCTTGACGGCCCACCACTTTTCAAGACGTTAGCGAGCAGGCACCGGCAGACGCAGGGCGTAGCAAGCACATAGCAAGCAGGCGGCGGGGATCAGCGTGAGGGACAGTCCCTGGGCCACCGTGGCTCCCAGGGGGGTCATCGGGTCACGGACCGCGCTACCGCTGCTCCTGGGCGTCGAACAGCGCGATGAGCGCGGGATCGCGCGGTGGCTCCCGCGGGGGGCCGGCCGGGCCGGCAGGAACACCGGGGCGCGCAGCGGCCGGCAGAGGTCCATCCAGTCCGCGTCCGTCCCCGGCGGCAGCACGTGCGCCTCACGCAGGGCCTTGCGCCAGGCCCACATCGGCATCGGGATCGTGCCGTCGACGCTCGCGAGCGGGGTGAACGCGCAGGATGACTGCCCCGCCATCGCCCGGCCGCCGAGGTTCGTCTGGGCGGCCAGGTGGAGCAGGCCGAGCTCGAGGTTCGCCGCCCCGACCTCGAGGAGGAGCCGATCCAGCGTCGCCACCGCGGCGCGCAGCGCCTGCTCGTACGCGTGGCGATACGACGCCCGCGCCGCCGTCGTGACCTCGCGGTGGCGCGCCTCGACCGCTCGCGCGCCGCCGTCGCCACCCGGACCAGCGACGCGGCCGCGCTCAGCGCGACATGGGCGGCCTGCAGGCCCGCGGGCGGATCGCCGCCCCGCCACTCCTCGCCGGCGCGCGCCTCGGCCGCGGCCAGGGCCTGCGTGGTGGCGGCGTGCGCCGACTCGGCCTCGGCGAGGCGCGCCGTGGCGGCCGCGAGCGCCTGGGAGGCCGTGCGCACGTCCTCCCGGTCGGCCACCGGCGGCAGCGACGCCCGCGCGGCCGCGCGCGTCACCGGCACCGCCGGACCGTCTCGGCGAGCAGCGCCTCGATCTGCGCCACCGACCGCTGCGGCGGGCGCGGCCGCGCCATCGCGTCCTGCCGGCGCGCGGCGGCGGCCCACTGCATCCGGGCCTGCTCACGCCGCCAGGGATGCGCGGTCTGCGGATGCGCGCGGGCCCACTCGCCCAGCCACGCCTGCGCCTGCGTGACGGCGCGCACGGGGCGCTCCGGGATCAGGACGGTCATCCCGAGGGCGTCGAGCGGGCCGAGCCGGGCTTCCGCGTGGGCGACGAGATCGTCGTGGGGCAGGCCGATCAGCATGGGGAGCCTCGTCATCGTCGTGTCCTCCTTGCGCCCGAGGATGCGTGGGGGTGCGGCGGGGCGCAAGCCGAAAGACTTAGCGGGGCGGGGGACGGCGCGACGACGGCCGCGGTGTGGTCAGGGCCGCGAGCTCCGCGTCGGTGCGCAGCCTGACGCGGACACCGGTCCGGGCCGCGAGCCGACGGATCGCGATGAGGTCCTTCGACGCCCAGGCCCGGATCGTTCTCGGATCGACGCCTTCTCGCGCCGCCAACTGTGACACCTTGAGCCACGCCCGCTCCGCCATCGCCGTGGGCTACGCGGGCGTGACGTAGCGGGCGGCGCGGCGGCGCTGGCTGGGCGACGCGGAGACGTACCGCGAGGCCGCGAGGGCCTCGCCCATCATGGCCGGCCCTGCTTCGCGCGCTTCGGCCGCTGACGGAGACACCGCACCGCGGTCAGGAAGGACAGGCGCGCGTTTCGCTCGATGCCCACCGCCGGGTGCGGGAAAAGCCCCTTGCTCGTCTGGATCGTCAACGCGCCGTGCGCCGCCAGCGCGGCGGATGCCTCCGCGGCCCGCGCCAGAAACTCGATGGCCTGGTCGACGATGCGCCGCACCTCGGGCGAGGTGCCGTGCTCGGCGAGCAGCTCGGCGCGGACCTGGTCAGCCTCGGAGAGGGGCATGCGCCCCGATCTTACGCCAGACGCCGCACGAAGGCGCCTTCCCGGGGTGTCTGGGGGCTCAGGGAGCCCGTCGTCGGCTTACCCCCGGGTTCGGTTCGTCGCCGCGCGCGGGAGGCGCGGTGTCCAATCGCCCCCGGGGTGGGTCGAAAAGTTCGGGTGGGGTGGTCGGCACCGCTCCCGACGAACCGTAGGCAGTTGGACATCAACCGTAGGCGTTCTCGTTGCCCTGATCGACTCCGTCTCCGAGCACGGTGTTCACGCGGTGTCGTCGTCGTCGTCGTCCTCGTCGTCGTCGCGGGCGGCGGCGTAGAACGCATCGAGGAGCGCACGCAGCGGGGCGCGGCGCTCGGCGACCGCGTGGAGCAGGGCGTCCACCGCGGCGTCGAGCGCGGCGAGCTCGTCGCGGTCGGCGTCGTCAGGCATCGCGTGGCGGCACGCGCGAGGCCGACACGACCGAGGCCGACACGACCGGCAGCAGCACCACGTCCACCTCGACCACGTGGCCGTCGGGCCAGAGGTACACGTCCACCTCCTTCGGATCAGCCATCGCGCGGTGTCCTCCTGGTCGTGGGGACCACGACGCGGTTGTTCGTTCGAGATCCGATGTTATGTCAAGTCGTCACGCCGGCCGCGGCGGTCCAGTTCGGCGTCGATGGCGGCGAGGAGGTCCTCGATCTCGGCCCACGAGGCGCCGGCCAGCCAGGACGCCAGGGTGTGCGGGCGGATCGGCTCCGGCGTGACGACCTGTGCCATGAGGCGCCGGAGGTGATCGACGTGGGCGCGCACCGTGGGCGCCATGGCGACGAGGCAGCGCACGCACCACCGGCGCCGCGCGGGCTCGCCACAGGTGACGCAGACGCCCCCGCCGACCGCCTCAGGCATCGACGAGCACGAGGCCCATGAGCTGGGCGACCGCGTGCACGCTCTGCCGGCGACAGGCGTGGGAGATGGCGCGCGCCTCGTCGTAGGCGACGGCCCGCTCGCGGGCGCGGTCGATCCCCTGCTGGTCGAGGCGCGCCGTGAGGGCCTCCACGGTCAAGGCGTGCCATTCGAGCGTGATGAGCACGGCGAAGGTCTTCTCGTGCTGCGCCGCCAGCAGCGGCATCAGGTCGCGGACCTGGGCGCGGCTCTTCCGGATCGGCGGGGGCGGGGCCGGGGCCTGCCGGATACGCTCGAAGTCACGTTCCAGGTCTTCGGTGGAGACCCACGTCGTCGTGGGGTCGGTGGCGCCCGCCCAGTGGATGCGGTGGAACTCGCCGAGCACCGGCAAGAGGACCGACATCTTCACCGTGGGCAGCGCGCGCAAGGCCTCGCGTGTGCTCTCGTTCATTCGTTTCTCTCCTTCGTTCGGCCGGTCATCGCGCCTCGTCGAGGTGCGGATCGCCCGAGCGGCCGATCAGGAACTGGGCGACGGTCGTCCCGGAGAACGGCGGCATGGCGCCGCCCCACACCAAGTGCCCCTCGTCGAGGTGGATCCGGGCGCGCTCGAGGAGGTAGCGCGAGAACGTCGACTCGAGCTCGGCCACGTCGTGCGCCTTGTCCCCGGGCCACGCAAGGCGGAGGATCCAGCACGTCGCGCAGCGCCAGGGGGCCAGCGTGGCGACCAGGATCTCCCCGTAGACATCGATCCGCTCGAGCACCCGGGCGCCCGTGGACTCGATCATGGCTCGCGGGTCTCCCTCTCGTGTGGAGGCAGGGCTCGACGCGCCCGGTACGTCCGCCGCGCCATCTCCTCCGTGTCTTCCGTGCGTCGATGGGCCGGCGCAAAGATCGGCTCTCCCGCCATCCAGGCGGCGAGGGGATCGGGATGCGCGAGGGCAATCTCGAGCGCGATCACGAGCTCGAGCGGCTCGCTCGCCGGCAACCCGCCGCGTGCAGCGCCTCCGACGCGACCCACGGCACCTGATTCGTCATCCGGATGAGTTGGTTCTGCCGGAACGGCTCGCCACGGTGGCCGTCGCTCTCGACGAACTCCCGGCACGGCGTCGGGTCAGGCGCGGTGTAGCCCACGCACGCCCCCGGCCGGGCCGCGTAGGCGCCACAGCGGTTGTCCTCCAGGACCGGCAGGGCAGCAACCGCCGCGTCGCGATCGGCTGCTCAGCGACGGGCGCCGCGGCCCGGAGCCGTTCCTGGAGCGCGGTCAATCGCTCCGGGGAATACTCGCGCAGGATCCAGGCGGCGAGCAGGAGCACTTCCGACGGCGTCACCGTCACCGGGAGGAAGCAGCACCACGCGCAGCCCTCCCGGCAGCCGACGGTCTCCGGCGCGTGGACGATCTCGTCCGCGGCCAGATGGGCCGCCCACGCCTGCGCATTGCCCGCCACCGCGAGCGCCCCCGCCGGGGAGCGGCCCTCCTCGCTCAGGATCTCCTGCGCCGTCGCCCATTCGAACGCGAACATCCTGCGGGCCACGTCGATGAAGTCCGGCGGGGCATCCGGATAGAGCGTCAGCGCCACGGCCACGGCGCGCTGTCCGGCCAGGTCAAGCTTGGGTGCGCGCGGCCTGAGCCCCTGCGCGCGTCGTCGCCTCGCTTCACCCATCGTTACTCCTCCTCCTCGAGCAGCTCCGCCAGCTTCTGCCGGCGGGCGGGCGTGCCAGGTGCGCGTACATCGTGGTGGTGTTGATGCTCGCGTGGCCGAGCGCTTCCTGCATGATCTGCAGGTCGGCGCCGTTCTCGCGGAGATGCGACGCGAAGGAATGCCGGAGCATGTGCGGGTGGACGTGGCGGCCGACGATCGGCTCGACGGCGCGGCGGACCAGGTGCCAGATGCCGCGGCCGCCGAGGCGCGCCGGGCGCGGCGCGCCGGTCAGCGCCCCGGGGTGCGCGTTGACGGACACCCCGGCGCGTCCTGGAGGGCGGCCGGCGCGGGGCGAAGGAGCTGAGGCCGCGCGCGCTTCCCGACCGGCCGGCTCACGAGCGCCGGCCGCACCTCCGCGAGGTAGTCGGCGAGGATGCCCGCCAGGCCGCGGCACCACCGGCAGCTCGCGCGGCTTGTCGCCCTTGCCGTGGAGCACGCGCAGGACGCCGGCCTCGAGGTCCACGTCGGCCAGGCGGAGCGCCGCGAGCTCGCCGCAGCGGAGCCCGGTCAGAGCGCGGTGGCGACGAGCGCGTAGTCCCGCCGGCCGAGCGAGATCCTCCCGCGCGGCGAGCGTGCGCAGGACGCGCGTCCGCTCGGCGCGGGAGAGGTACTCAGGGAGCGCGCGATGCTCGGGCAGCTTGAACGTGTCCGCGGCCGGATTCGTGGTGGCGAGCCCCTCGCGCGTGAGGAACCGCCAGAAGGCCCGGAGCGCGCCGAGGTGGCGGTTGGCGGTGCGCGCGCTGGTGCCGCGCTCCGTCTGGAGCCAGCCGAGGTAGAACTCGAGATGCCGGAACGTCACGTCCTCGGCCCGCTCGAGCCCGGCCGGCTCGGCGAACGCGAGGAAGCTGGCCAGGTCGAAGCCGTAGGCCGCCACCGTGTGCGCGCTCCGGCCGCGCGTGAACTGGAACCACCGGAGGAACACGGGGATCTGGTGCGCGAGCGTGGCGGGGCGGGCCAGGACACCCGCGGCGGGACGGACGGCCAGCGCGCTCATGCGTCGCCCGCCTCGTCCCGGGTCTGGCGCTCGAACCACGCCACGGCCTCGCGGCGCGGCGCCGGGTCGGGCCGCCGGAGCGCCCGGCGGAACTCGCGGGCGAAGAGCTGCAGCATCTCGCCGGACCGGCCGAGCTCGGCGAGCTCCTTCGCGAGCTGGCGCCGCACCCCGGGCGGCGGGTCCGCGTCGCGCAGCGCGGCGTGCAGGCGACCGAGGTCCGGGTCGACGTACCGGCGCAGCGTGCGGTCGATCCGCTCGAGGAGGAAGAAGGCGCGCTCGACGGGATCGAGCGGCGGGTCCCGATAGAGCCAGGGCGTTTTCGCGCTCCGGGCGGGATCAGGTAGACTCGTGTCGGCCATCGTCGCGTCTCCTCTTGCGCAGGGGTGATGGGTGGATCGGCCAAGCCCTCGGTCGCGCTCGTAACGCGGCCGGGGGCGCTGTGCGTCTACGGTTCCGTCGAGCCGGTGCGCGCGGTGGTCCCGAACCGCATGAGGAGCTCCGGGCCCTGCCGGCAGAGAAAGTCCCAGGGGCCATCGGCGCGCGCATCCTGGGGCACGGGCCGCTCGAACTTCTGCGCCATGAACCGCTCCAAGGCGTTCGCCTCCTCGAGCTGGGCCATCACATCCGCCAGACGGAGCGCGAGCAGCTCGTAGCACTGGCCCGCGGTGCGCTGCGGCAGGGGGATCATCTCCAGGTCGGCAATCAACTCGTGAATCCGTTGCTCTCGATCCATGGGCGCGCCTCTCACTTCACCAGCTCCGCCACCGTCGTCTTGAGCGCCTTCGCGATCTTCTGCAGCGTGCCGAGCGTGGGGTCCTGGAGGCCGGCTTCGAGGCGCCGGACATACTCGCGCGTGATCCCCGCCCGCTCGGCCAGCTCGGCGCGGCTCATGTCCCGGGCTTCTCGCAGCGTCTTCAATCGGCGTCCCATCTGCTTCGGTGTGGGGCTCATGCTAGCCTCTGGCTACTGTAGTAGTCAATAGCCCGACGGTTACTCGTCGTGGCGCCGCCGCGCCCGCCGCTCTCCCCACCGCTCCACGAGCACGGCGCCGCGCGCCAGGACCACGCCCCCGAGCAGGAAGGCCGCGAAGTCGGGGAGGGTCACGGCCGCGTCCCGGCGTGACCGTCGACGATCACGGTGATGCCCTGCGCGCGCAGGTGTTCGGCCCACGCGTGCATGTCGGCGACGGCCTGCGCGGCCGCCCGCTGCTGGTACGCCTCCAGCTTGACGCGCGCCACGGCCCGCTCGGCCGCCGTCGCACTCGGCGCCGTCGCCAGGACACGCAGCTTCTCGATCCGCCGGGCCAGCGTGGCCGCCGTCATCTCAGCCTCTCAAAGAGGGAGCGCGCTCCCCTTGTAGCAAAAGGCGAGACCTCTGTCCTTTTGCTGCCACCCGCGCGAGGGTCACGGCCGCGTCACCCGCGCGAGCAGGTCATCGACCTGGGCCCGGAGCACCAGGAGCCCGATGCGCAGCTCGCGCTGCGTGTCGTGCACGGGCGGCTCCTGGTCGCCGGCGACCAGCGCCGCCTCCGCGCGCTCGATGAACCCCAGCACCTCTCGCCGCGCCTCCTCGCCGAAGTAGCCCGGCCCGCTCAGGCGCGCCCGCACGGCGCCCAGGGCGGCCAGGGCCCGGCGCTCACAGGTCATGCGCCACAGGCTGCCAGAAACCGGCTCCGGTGTGCCAGCGGGTCTGGGGTGGGCGCTCATGCGTCGTCGCCCGGCCACGGCCAGCCCTGTCGGGCGAAGTCGGCGCGCAGCTCCGCGAGCACGGCGTCGAGGCTCGCACGCGCGGCGGCGAGCCGCTGGCGCTCGGCGGCGAGCTCGGCGTCCAGGCGTTGGCGCTCGGCGTCGAGCCGTGCGCGCTTGGCGTCGAGGGTGGCGAGCGCCGCGAGCTGCTCGGTGACGCGTTCGATGATCCACTCCGGCGACAGCACCTCAGCACACCTCCGGCGCAGCGTTCTTGGGCATGTCCGGGTGCGCCTGGATCCACAGGCGATCCGGAATGCGCCCTTGCTGCCCGTCCCGGGGGTGACTGTCCTGCTTCACCCAGCAGGCCACGCCGGCGGCCTGACACTGCGCGACGACCGCTTCGAGCCAGGACACCTCCATCATCCGGAAGCCGCGCCCGCTCTCGCCGCCGACGATCACCCACGCGATCCCATCGAGCGCGAGCTGCACCGGCCCGAGGAGCGGCTCGACGGAGAGGAAGCGCACCGGCGCCGGGACCTTCAGCAGGAGCGGAATGCGGACATCGGCCCAGGGCTGCGACTCGACGCTGGTGCCGATCCACACGCGTGCCGGCCAGGCCTCGAGCCAGGCCGGCGGGCAGAGGCGCCGGGTGTTGGCCGGACGCTTGGTCAGGAGCATCCACGTGAGCCAGGGCGTCGCCTCGATGAGGCGCCACAGGCGCTCCCGGTCCGCGTGGACCGCGGGGTGATCCTCGAACACGTCGGCCAGCGAGGGGCAGAACACTTTGAGGCGCACCCCGTGCCGCGCGGCGGTGCGGTTCCACGCGAGGGGCTGGCGCCAGTTGGCCTCGCTCATCCGCTTGCGGGGCGTCGTCGCCTTCGGGCCCCAGTGCTGCCCCCCGTGATAGCGGCGGTCGCGCCCCTCGGCGTAGCAGTGGTCGCATCCCGGGGAGACCTTCTCGCACCCCTCCCAGGCCTGGAAGGTGTAGCCGGGGACCCACCGGCCCGTGGGCAAGCGTGTCGCCGTCCAGCTGATCGTGGTCTGCCCCATCACCGTCCCTCCAGAGGGATCGTGCTCGGATCACTCATCGGACGCCACGTCGCCGCGCCGGGGGATCCAGAGCTGATGCAGGGGCACCATCGCGCGCGCGTCGAGCGTGGGCAGCCGCAGGTAGTCGCGCCGCTCGGTGCTCCACGCGTAGGGATTGGCGCTGTTGACCTCGAGCGCGGCGAAGGTCACGTGCGGGAAGGCGTGCGCCAGGAGCGGCACGTATTGCGTGTGGAGCACGTCGGCGGCCCCGGTGAACTCGCCGTGCTTGATCTCGTACACGATGGCGCTCGTGCCCGTCTGGCGCTCGATGCCGTCGACCTCGCGAAAGCAGCGCCGTCCATCGCGGAGGGTCGCGACCAGCCAGCGGTGGGGCAGGAAGAACCGCGCACCATACCGGGCGATGATCGCCGCGCGCACCGCGGCTTCCCACTGCCGGCCCACCTGAAAGCCGGGCGTCGGCATGGTGGTGCCCGCGAGGTCGTGCCGATGCGCCTCCCAGCGGGCGGGCCCGTAGCGGAGCCCATGGGGGTGGAGCCGGCGATCGAGCGCCGCGAGGCGTTGCCCCGCCCACGGGCCAGGCGGGGGCCGCCCGGCCGCCCACCGCCGCGACTCCTCGAGCATGGCCTGACGGAGCGCCTGTTCGTCGCGAGCAGGTTCGCGATGGGCTGCCCCAGCACGGCCTCGAGCCGGACGCGCTCGGCGGCGCGTTCGCGTTTCTTGTCCGCCGTGCGCTCGGCGCTCTGCTGATAGAGCCGCTCGCGGAAGGCGACGACGGCCGGGTCACGCTCGGTGACGAGGCGGACGGTCTCCACCTGGTCGAGCGGAATCTGGCGCGGCTCGCGGATCATGCGGACGCCGAGCCGACGGAGCGGCGCGCCTCGATGTCGGCCTCCCGCGCCGGGGCCAGGGGCCGGTGTCGTGCGGAACACGTCCGCTCACAGGCGACACGCAGCATGTAGTCCCGCCAGACACACGGCCTGCCAGCTCGCAGATCACCGGGTGGTGCGGGCCCATGAGCGGGGCGGCCGGGGACAGCGGGACCGACGGCCCGGGCGGTGGCGGGAGGTGATGCGTCCGCAAGACCTGTTCGGCCCACTGGCGCACGCGTTCGGGCCACCGGGCGCCCGCGCGGACGATCGCCTGGGCGCGCTGGTGGAGCTCGCCGAGCTCCTCGGCGAGGCGCTCAGGCGGCGAAGGCGGGGCGGGATGCCGCTCGAGCCAGGCGGGCAGCGGCAGCGGCGCCAGACGGCGCGGGGTCCGCCCCGGACGCGGGCGCCTCATGGGAGGGGCTCCAAGCAGCCGTCCCGTTCGAGCCAGTCTCGGCCCGCCGCCTCTTGGTAGGTGCGCTCGACCTGGACCGGGGAGAGCCCGGCCGCCGTGAGGCGTGTCTTGGCCTGGGCCGTGGTGACGGGGACGCCGTCGCGGCTCGCGGCCGTGACCTCGGCCTTGAGCGACCGGCAGGCCGCGTCGACGGCCTCCGGAGAGGCGTCACGGCCCGTCGGAAGACTGGCGCTCAGGTTCAGAAGCGGACGGCGAGGGGCGGGGGCCGGTGACTCCGTCAGCCCTGTCTCTCTCTGAGCCGTTGACGGAGCGACGGAGTCCCGGAAGGCTGCGATTCATCGTCAATCCGGATGCGGCCTTGCTTTGACTCTGTCGCTCCGTCGCGATTCCTACGAGAGGGAGGGGCCGACGGAGTCACGGCCCCCCCCCGACCAGGGCGTCCATCTTCTTCTGGTCCACGGGCCGGTACCAGAAGAACGCCTGCGCATCGGTTCCGCGCCCGACGACGCCGACCGCGACTCGTCCGTTGTTCCGGGCCTTCCAGCGTTCGATGTTCCTCCAGGCCACCCCGGACTGCCTGGCGGCGATCATGAGGCTCGGGGTTCGCACGGGGCCGTACGCGAGTGTCTGCTCAAGGAAGCTCTCGATGGACGAGGCCTCCGACTGCTCGGCGGGGCCCGGCCCCTTCGCGGGCCGGGCCGGGGGCTTGGGGGCCTCTCCAGCGAGCAGCTCCTCGATCGTGCGCGTCATGGTGGGGGCCCGGTCCCAGACGAGGCGCGGGATCTCCTCGTGGCTCGTGGTCGGCGAGAAGCGGAAGGCGAGCGCGGCGATCCCCCGCGAGATGTTCGCCTTGAGCTTGCCGAGGTAGATCGTCTCGTGGTCCGCCTCGAGCCCGCGGGCGAAGACGTAGGCCAGGCGGACGGCGCCCACGAGGCCAATCGAGTTCTGGACGCGGTAGAGGGCCTTGAGCGCCCCCGCCTTGTTCAGGTGCGAGATGACGATGACGATCACCCCGAGCTCGGCCGCGAGCTTCGCCACCGGCCGGAGCAGGGCGCGCATCTCGGAGTTGTTGTTCGAGTCGGTGTCGCCGAGGTAGGCGGCGGTCGGGTCGATGATGACGAGCGTGGCGCCGCTCTCCTCGATCGCGATCCGCAGCGCCTCCACGTCGTGCAGCGTGAAGAAGGCGAGCTTGCCCTGCGCGTCGACCAGGTCGTCGGCGACGAAGAGCCGATCAGGATTGCCCCCGGCCTGCTCCAGGCGCGGGCGGATGGTGTCGGCGAGATCGTCCTCGGCCGAGAACAGGAGCGCGGTGCCGGCGGCGCCGATCGGCGTCCCGTCGGGCCAGTCGGTCCCGGCCGTGTAGCGGGCGGCCACGTCGGTCGTGGCGAAGCTCTTGCCGTTGTCGGGGTCGCCGGCCCAGAGCGTGATCTTCCCGTACGCGAGCATGTGGGCCACGCCCACCGGATCGGCTGGCTCGGCACGTCCGAGGCGCGGAGGAGGCGGAGCCGCCGGGCGGGCGCGCGGCCCGGATCCAGGGGCTGGTACGGTGTCGGCTCGATCTGGCAGAGCCGATCCACGCCATAGCGCATGACGTAGTCGTCGAGCCCGTTCTTCCGGCCGTCGGGCTCGTCGGGGAGGATGACGAAGGCGACGCGGGCCCCACGGGCGGCGAGGTCGGCCGCCAGGGCGTCGCCAGCGCGCTGCACCTCGGGCTTCCGGGTGAGGTCGCTATCGAAGCAGATGTAGACGGGACGGGATGTCCAGACGATGCGGTCGAGGTCGGGCAGCGCCTGCGAGCGGCCGTTGATGCGGGTCTTCCACGACCCACGCCGGCGATCGCCAGGACCGCGAGTCCCTCCTGGCTGCCCTTGGCCCCCTTTTTTCTCCTTCGGTGATCCAGATCGCCATCTGGGGATCGCGGGTGATCCGCGCCCAGTCGCAGAGCGGGGGGAAATAGAGGCGGGTCTGGCCGCTCCCCTTCCGCGCCCGGTAGCGCTTGTCGGTGACCTGGTCGAGCTTCACGCGCACGTAGTCGGCGCGGGTGCCGTCGAGGTTGAAGTACGGGAAGACGAGCCCGGCCCCGGCCGGGTACCCGAGCAGGTCCGTCACCTCGGCGCTCGGGGCCGAGTAGGCGCCGATCGTCCGCATGGTCTCGGCGTCGAGCCCGCTGGCCTCGAGGTCTGGCGGTGGCCGTCACTGAGAAAGCTCATGGTGATGTCCCGTTCACACGGAGCAGAGGAGCGCTTCGGGGGGCTGCCGGGCCGTCGCCGCCACGCGTTCTCGAAGGCGACCACCGCGGCGTCGAGCCGCAGGGACCCGGCGCGCGCGAACGGTCGATCGAGGACACGCTCGGCGCGGAGGAGCCGAGCGCGGGCCTGCCAGACGCGCTCGAGCGCGTGGCTCAACGCATCGAGGCGGGCGACCGGGCGACGGTGGGGGCGCATCGTCACCGCACGTGCTCGATGACGGCGAAGATGCTATACATTGAAGCCTCCGGGTGGTTTCGAGGTCGGGAAGACGGCGGCCGCGGGCTCAGCTCCGCGGCCGTCGTGCGTCTAGCGCGGTGGAACGGGGCCCACCTCCGCGCTCATCGCGTCTTCTTCCTGGGCGGGGCGCCCGCGCGCGCCGCGGCCTTGATGCGCCGCGCGGCCTCGACCTTCAGCCGGACGCGCTCGCGCAGCTCGCGCTCGCCATCGGTGACGTACTCGCTCGTGCTCTGGCGCGGGAGCTGCGCCGCGATCCACGCGTCGAGCGCGTCGACGGGATAGCCGATCTTGTGCGCCGTGAGCTTGATGAACTTCGGCCCCTCGCCGCGCAGCCGCATCTTGGCGAGCGTGGCGCGCGAGAGCGCGAGGTAGCCGGCCGCCGCGTCACTGTCGAAGACCCGTCCCATGCGTTGGCGTCCTCCTTGGGGGAGGAGCCTACGGCAGCGGCGTCACGACGAAGGGTTATCGGGAAACTTGTTGTCGCACGTCGCTGACGGCGTTCTCCAGGGTGTGCCGGGTGATCGGGTCCCAGCCGCCATCGGCCCGGCGCACCTAGTACATGCCCTCGGCGTCGCGCCGGAGGGTCGGGGCGGCCGCCTGGCGGAGCTGCTGGAGGATCTGTGGCGTGGTCAGCGCGGGCGCGCGCGCAGGAGGGCGCGGATCGCGGCGCGGTACGGGGTCACGCGGCCCGCGCGGCCGCCGGCGCGCAACCGCTGGCCGAGCTCGATGTCGCGGCGGACGAGGAGGAGGTTGGCCTGCGCGCAGAGCCGCTCGATCTGCTGCACCTCGGGCGAGGCGTCGCGGGCGTGGGCGAGCTTGGCGAGGGCGCGCGGGACGAGCCGCTCGAGCTCGGCCGCGAGCGCACCGCGCGAGTCGAGCGGGTGCGAGCGAATGCCCTGGGCCACGGCGGCGATGTGATCCAGGCGTTCGACGACCCGGTAGCGCTGGGCGAACACGAGGGCCGCCGCGGCCTCGTCGCCGGCGAGGCGCAGCGACCCGGGGCGGGCGCGGAAGCGCGCTTGCCGCGCGGGGTCGTCGGGGAAGCGCCGCCGGGCGAGCCACTCCACGAGGACATCACGCGGCGGCAGGAGGCTGTGACGTGCCAGCGGCGCGTACCGGCGTCACGGGACGTCGTAGCGTCCGTTCCGTGACGCCGCGCCGGCTTATCGCCCGTCCCCGAGGGCCGCGGCGATGCGCGCCCCGACGCGGTCGGCGGCGCCGCGCAGCGCGTCCTCGACGAGGTGCGCATAGCGCGCGGTCGTGCCCGGCTGCGTGTGGCCGAGGAGCCCGCCGATCAGCGGCAAGGTCAGGTGCTCGACGCTCACGGCCACCGAGGCGTAGCTGTGCCGCTTATGCCGGGCCCGGCATAAGCGGCATAATGCCGGGTCCCGGATTATGCCGGGTGAGTGGCCCGATGCCAGGAGTTGAGCGGGTTCCCGGCATCGGATCCCGGCATAATCAGAGGCTCTTGAGGAACGCGAGGAGACGGTCGTCGGGCCGATAACGTCCCGGGCGCACGTTGAACGGCGTGGTTCTGGCTAGGACCTTCTCCTTCAGTTCGAGATTCGCGTCGAGGTACATCTGGGTGGTCTCCATGGACTCGTGCCCCAGCCAGAGGGCGATCACCGAGCGGTCGATCCCCCGTTGCAGGAGATCCATCGCCGTGGAGTGCCGCAGGACGTGCGGCGACACGCGTTTGCTCTTCAACGAATGGCAGCGGGTCCGCGCGACGGTCAGATGCTTGGCCAGGAGATCCTCGACCCCGTCGCGACTCAACGCGCTCCCGCGGGCGTTCGGGAACGCCGGGTCGGACGGCGCCCCCGCGCGTGCGCGCAGCCAGGTCCGCAGCACGGCGACGGCATCCTTGCGCAGCGGAGTGCACCGCTCCTTGCGTCCCTTGCCGTGACAGTGGACGTGGGCGCCGGTGCCGAGGCGGATGTCTTGACAGCGAAGCCCAACCAGCTCCGAGACGCGCAGCCCCGTCTGCAACGCGACGAGGAGAAGCGCATGATCGCGTTGCCCGGCCCACGTGTGCCGCGCGGGGGCCGCCAGGAGGGCCTCCATTTCCGGACGCGTCAGGAATCCGATCGGCCGGCGATCGTACCGTTTGCTCGGCATCGCCAAGACGCGTTGGACCACGGCACTGTGCGTCGGGTCCTGCAGGGCCAGGTAGCGGAAGAACGAGTGAATCGCGGCCAACCGGACGTTGCGCGTCCGCGCGCTGTTGCCCCGCGCCTGCTCCAGGTGGTCGAGGAAGGCCCCGATGAGCGGCGCGTCCAGATCCTCCAGCGCGAGCCGGGAGGGTTCCTTCTTGAGCCGCTGGCGCGCAAAGGCCAGGAGCAGGCGAAAGGTGTCGCGGTAGCCTCCGATGGTATGCGGGCTGGCCTGCCGCTGGCGGATGAGCCGATCCGTGAAGAAGCCTTGCAGGCGCCCGGCGACTTCCGGGCCCGGGGTCATGATCGCCCTCCCGGGGCCTCAAGCCGGGCGGCCGCCAGCCGCAGCAACTCCGGGACCGCGGAGAGGTACCAGTAGGTATCGGCGACGTGCCGGTGCCCCAGGTACGTCGACAGCGCAGGCAGGCGGCGCTCGACATCCACGCCAGCGCGATACCAGCGCAGGAGTGTCGTCACGGCCAGGCGGTGCCGAAAGTCGTGCAGCCGGGGGCCGCGACGGTCGGCGGGGCCGCGAAGACCCACCTGCCGCGACAGCCGATTGAAGGTATAGCGCACGGTGCATTGCGTCAGCCGAGCGCCGCGCTCGGAGACGAAGAAGCTGTCGGTCGTAGGCGTGGGGCACACCCGATCCCGCCGCCGGGCGTACCGTCCCAGCGCGCGCTGCGTCGCAGGGTGAACGGGGACCAGGCGGGATTTCCCGAACTTGGTGCGGCGAATGGTCAGGATCGCTTCCGCCCCATCAACGTCAGCGCGGTTGAGCGCCAGCGCCTCGCTGATCCGCAGGCCGGTCACGGCCAGCAGCCCCAGGAGCGTGGCGTAGGTCGCCGGACGCAGCCCGGTGGGGGAGGGCAGCTGTCGGGCGACCGCGATGAGCCGCCGGATGTCGGCCTCGGTATAGACGTACGGGGGCTTTCGGGCGTAGCGATGGGGAAGCAACCCGAGCGGCGGGACCTCCGTCCGCGGATCGGACGCGCTCCAGAACTGGGCGAAGCGGCGCACGGCAGTGAGCCGGCTTGCCCAGGTCGCTGGCTGGGCGTGCGCCGGTTGCTGGGCCCAGCGAAGCGCGAGCTCCCGCGTGATGTACGGCGCGCCTTGCCGCTCGAGGAAGGCGGCGAACTGGCGGAGCATGGCGCCCGGCAGACGCAGGGAAAACCCTAAGCCGTGACGCAGCGCCAGATACTCGTCGACGGCCTGCCGCAGCGGGCTCATGCGGCACCGGCCGGCCACGGCGGCGCCACCGCCCGCAAGGCCGTGAGATCCACTTTGGCGTAGATGGCGGTCGTGTCCGGATGGCGATGGCGTAGGATCTCGCCGATCTCCGCCAACGAGGCCCCGCGCCGGAGCATCTCTGTGGCCAGCGTGTGCCGGAGCAGGTGTGCTCCGGTGGAGGGCGGGTGGAGCCCGGCCCGGGCCAGCGCGCGGCGGACAATGGTGCACACCGCCACGGAGCTACTGAAGCCGCGGCGGGGAGCCCGCGCACAAACGAACACCCGCCGCGACCCGCACGGAGGGCGGCCGCGACGGAGGTACGTCGCCAGGGCCTGGCCCACATCATGGGGGAGCGGCATCCGATCCTGCCGCCCGCCCTTGCCGCGCACCAGCAGGGTCCCCGCCTCCCAATCGATGTCGTCCAAGGTCATCCCGACGACCTCCCCGGCTCGCAGCCCGAGCCGCGCCAGGAGCAGCACGATCGTGTAGTCCCGCTGCCCCACGCCGGTCTGCTGGTCGCAGTGACGCAAGGCCTGCTTGACCTGCGCCGCGGGGATCCACTGCGGCACGCGGGCCAGCCGCCAGTCCGCGACGCTGAGCACGGACGAGGCGAGATCGATGGTGGTGTCCCCGTGGAGGCGGAGAAACCGAAAGAACGAGCGGAGGGCGGTCAGCATCAACTGCACGCGCCGCGGGCTAAATGCGTGCGCATGGCGCACGACGAAGCGCGTGACATCCGGCAGACGGATGTCATCCAGCCGGAGGGCGTCGGTGGCAAACCGCCAGGACAGAAACCGGCGGACCTCAGGCAGATAGTTGACGACGGTCGCCCGAGCCAGGCCTCGCTCCTGGCCGAGGTACTGGCTGAACGCCTGCTCGATGCGGGATCGCTCCGTGGGCTGCACGGCGACCGGGGGAGCAGGGATGACGCCGCTCTGGCGTAAGTGCTCCAGCAGCATGCGGACTGTCGTCCCGTCGCCACGGTGCGCGTGCCTTCGCGTTCGACGCGCGCGAACGAATTCCGTACCGCGCCGGTCATCGACGGCGTCGATGGCGAGTCGTCGGCGAGCGAGCCAACGGCTGAAGGTGCTGACGAGCCGTAGCTTCTGCTGCGCGGTGGTGCGTGCGTAGCCGCGCGCGTCGAGCAGCGCTCTGAAGCCTTCCAGGTAGGTGCCGAGAGGCTCGGGACACCAACGGTGCTGGGCCGGGGGGTCGGCGCGGCGCGTCGTGGTCATGTCTCTCCTCCTTCTGGGGCCCATGGGGCCGCAAGGAGAGAGACACCCGGATTATGCCGGGTAAATCAATGGGCGAGCGGACGGTTCACGCAGAGAACACGTCGACGCGGCGGAACCCACCCGGCATAATCCGGGACCCGGCATTATGCCGCAGATCGTGCAGGCGCACGTCGTCGAGCTTCGCCTCGTGGCGGATGGCCTGCCACGTCGTGTCGATGTTCACCAGCGGGGCGCCGCGCACGTGCCCGGGAAAGACCCAGGGCGAGCCCTCCAGGCGCGGGAGCGCCTCCAGGAGGGCCGCGGCGGCCTCGCCGAGGTAGATCGTCTTGGGGCCGGTCTTGGACATGGCCAGGTGCAGCCGGCGGCCCGCAGGATCGACCTCCGTCCACCGGAGGGCCAGCACTTCCCCCTTGCGCGCGCCGGTGAGCGCGAGCAGCACGATGGCCGAGAGCGCGTAGAGCGAATACTGGCCGGAGACGCGCGCGGCCTCGAGCGCCTCGCCGAGCCGGGTCCACTCCTCCGGCGCCAGGTAGCGACGGCGCCGCGCTTCGGGGAACGCGTCGAGATGCCGGCAGGGGTTCGAGGCGTCCGGGCGCAAGCCCTTCGCCTCGATCCAGTTGAACAGCGTGCGGCAGAGCGCGACGAGGCGGTTGGCCTGATAGGGCGTCGCGCGGTGGCGATGGTGCAGGCGCGCGATGTCCTCGGCGTTCACGTCGCGCACCAGGCGGGCGCCGAGCTCGGGCAGGATGTAGCCGGCGAGGAGGCGCTCGTACTCGGCCGCCGTGCGCGGGCGGCGCTTGGTGCGGACGTGCTCGGCGACGAAGCGCGCGGCCACCTCGTGCAGCGACGGCGCGTGCGCCCAGGCGCGTTTCCGCGCGGCGGGGTCGTGGCCCTGGGCGCGCTCGCCGAGCAGACGCGCGGCCTCGGTGCGCGCGGTCTGCGGGGTCCAGGGGCTCCCATGCGGGCCGATCGTGTAGCGCCGGCTGCGGGGCCCGACGCGGTACTGCACGAGATAGACGCGCTTGCCGGCGGGCGTCAGCTTGAGACCGAAGCCGCGGGGCTCGGTGTCCCACGCGAACAGATCGGCCGGGCCGGGGCGGAGCGCGTCCACGGTCCGCTTGGTGAGATGCGCGCGCATGCGGGTCTCCGTTCTCCGGGAGTCCCCCGCTGTCCGTCGGTCTGTCCGTCGGTCGCGCCAGCAACCACATAGCAAGCGCGCGGGGGCAACTCCTAGCAATCCACAGGATACGCCAGAGACCGGAACGCGCGCAACGGAGAAGACTTAGGAACCCGTGGGAATCAGTGGACGCGGGCCAGCAGCTTTCTCTTAATCAGCGGGTCCAAGGTTCGAGTCCTTGACGGCCCACCAATAAAATCGAGGGGTTCGTCGCCGGAGCCCCTTGATTGCTTCCCCTCTGCTCACCTTGGCCGGGGGCCCATGTCCCCAATTCGGTGCGCCTCGGGTGAGGACATTCGGCGGTGATCGTACCCGCGGACCCCCTTTCCTGGGCAAAAACGGTTGGCTTACCAGAGGGTCGAGTTGGTGCTGGACTCTAGGCGGTCAGCCGCGCGAGCTCGCCAAGGAGCCGCCCGGGGATCGGTGTCTCCATGCGCCACGTGATGCTCAGGGGGCGGCTGCCTCGGTGGCTCACGTACTGCACCAGGCCGAGATATGTGTAGACGTCGCGGACGGTTGGACGCACGAAAAGCAGAAAGCGCCAGCCGTTGGTGGCCTGCTCGCGGTAGCGGCGGCCGCTCTCGCTGTCGGCGCTCGTGAGGCTTTGCGACTGCCAGTGGAACAGGTCCGGGCTGATCGCGTAGTCTTCGTAGCTCGTCGTCGTGGAGAAGCGTTTTTCTGACTTGTCGAGCGTGACGAAGAGAAGTTCGGCCCGAGCCTCCTGAAGGCGTACGACGCCTTCACGTGAGTCGAGCCGCACCGTCTCCGTCCACCATCCGACCGCAGCGAGGACTTCACGGCGACCATAGTGCCGGTGAACCGCGAGCGGCCAGGCGGGATCAGGAGCCTTCGCCGATGTCGCAAGTGCCACCTCATCGGCCACCACGTCGAAGAGTTCCGCGAGATCGGTACACACGGCCGGATGCCCGCGAAGGCGGGAGACGATCGCCTCGGCGGTGAACCGCTCCGCCCGCTCGTGGAACAGCTGGTAGGCAAGCATGAGCAGCTGGCGCTGCGAGCGTGGGTCCGAGGGCATCGGTGTCGTCGGGTCGGTGACGATCGAACGATAGAGCGCGACCCGCTCGGGCTCGTCGAGGTGGAGCAGCCGTGACAACCGCCGAGCGAGGTCGTCTCCGCCAGGCGCGGCGAGAGGAACGGCGAGCCCTGCGGCGCGCTTGATCGCGGACCACGACACGCGGGCGTCGAACACCTCACCGAGCTCACGCCCGGTCTCCCGGAGGAATTCCATGAGCCGCACGCCGGCTCCGCTGCGCGCCACGAGTGCGCGGAGTTCCTCCGCGAGCCGTGCGACGCCTCCCCGCAGGCTGCGCTTCAGACTTGCAAGCACCTGCGCGCGTGCAACTCGGTCGAGCTCCAGGTGGCAGCCACTCGGGAGTGTAGGAAAGCCACGCTCCACGGCCTCGCGCAGGGCGCCCCGGGGCAGGCCGGTCATAGCGGACAGCACACGATCGAACCGGAAGTCGTCCCGATGCTGGCCGATGAAGTCGAGCACGAGGCACGATGACTTGCCCTCGTCGAGACGGAGGCCGCGGCCGAGCTGCTGCATGAAGAGGGTCGCGCTCGAAGTTGGCCGGAGCAGAAGGAGCGTGTCGACGAACGGGAGGTCGACGCCCTCGTTGTAGAGGTCGCACGTGAACAGAACGTTTACCTCGCGTCGTTCGAGCCTGCGCGGCGCGTCCTGGCGCGACGCCTCGTCGCTGCCGCCGTGGACGGCGAGCGCGGGGATCCCGGCTGCGGTGAACCGGCGCGCCATGAAGTCGGCGTGCGCCACACTGACGCAGAACCCGAGAGCTCGCATTCCCCGTACGTCGCCGACGCGTGCGGCTGTCTGGGTGATGACGAGTTCGGCCCGGCGGTCGTTGCCCGTGTAAAGACGGTCGAGATCATCAACAAGGTATGCGCCGCGCGCCCAACGCACGTCGCGCAGGTCGGTGGTGTCGCTGACGCCGTAGTACTCGAAGGGCGCGAGGAGCTGGCGTTCGAGAGCATGCCAGAGACGCAGCTCGGCGGCCACGTGGCCACCAAAGTCGGGGAGGAGCGACTGGCCATCGGCGCGCTCCGGAGTGGCGGTGAGCCCCACGAGGATGCCGGGCCGGAGCTGCTCGACAACAGCCCGGTAGGAGACAGCGGGCGCATGGTGGCACTCGTCGATCACCACATGGTCCCAGTGATCCGGGCCCAGGCGATCGGCGAGACGGCGCGTGTTGAAGCTCTGAATTGTCGCGAACAGATGGTCGGGCGAGGCGGGGTCCGGCCCGCCAGCGAGGAACTCGCCGAATGCGCCGTCGCGCAACACGTTGCGAAAGGTCGCCAGCGCCTGCTCCAGGATCTCCTGGCGGTGGGCGAGGAAAAGGAGGCGGGGCCGTAGTCCGCTGGAGCCGATCCGCCGCCGGTAGTCGAACGCGGCGACGACAGTCTTGCCCGTGCCGGTCGCGGCGACGACTAGGTTGCGCACGCGACCGTGGAGTGCCCGCTCGGCCTCGAGGCGTTCGAGGATCTCGAGCTGGAAGGGGTATGGGACAAGCGTGAAGAACGCCGCAACGTCCGTCACGCGACGGGAGCCGCCGCCCCGCTCGCGGGCGAGGGCGGCGCGAAGGCGGTTGCCATCCTCGGGACGTGTCGGGTCGAAGGGCTCGAACTCCGGGTCGTGCCAGAGCGTCTCGAACGTCCCGCGAAATTTATCGACCACCGCCGGCAAGTCCGCCGCCGACGCCTTCACCATCCACTCGTGCCCACCGAAGAGCGCCGCCTGCGAGAGATTCGCCGAGCCCACGTAGGCCGTGTCGAGACCGCTCTGACGCGAGAAGAGCCACGCTTTCGCGTGCAGCCGTGTGCGCCGCGCGTCGTAGGATACGCGCACGTGGGCGCCGGGAAGACGGGCAAGCACCTCGATAGCCTCGGCCTCAGTGGCCCCGGTGTAGGTGGTCGTCAACAGCCGGAAAGGCCGGCCCGCCGCGGCATGCGCCTCGAGCGACGCGCGAAGGACTCGCACGCCCCCAACGGTCACGAAGCTCACCAGGGCGTCGATGCGCTCGGCCGTCGCGACCTCTCGCGCCAGCTCGTGGCCGAGGGCCGGCTCGCCCCGCGCGCGCGTCAGGATGGTGCTCCGAGAGAACGGCAGCTCGGTTCGCGCCGGCGCAGCGCCATCGTGTACCGAGAGCAACACACGTGGTGGCGGCGCCACGTCCTCGCCCGGCGGCGGCCCTGGCGGCTCAAGCTCCCGTAGTCGCGCGAGCAGGGCGTTGACGACGTGCGCCTGGCGCACGACTCGCTCGTCACGGGGGCCGCCCACCGCGCGAAGGGCCCGCTCGACCTCGCGGGCTACGTGTCGCGCAAACCATTCATGACTCTCCGCGAGCTCGAGCGGGTCGATCTCCAGGCGTCCCGCATCGCCACCGCCAACCAGGGCCTCGAGCGCGGCCGTGAGGAGATGCTCGTAGAGGCGCGGAGGCGATGGCACCTTGTCAGGGACGTCGCGGAGAGGCGTGTTCGGATGGTTGCTCACGTGGGTTGCGGCTCGGTACGCTTGAGGATCGGCGGGATCTCCGTGGCGAACTGATGGAACTCGTCGGTGCCTGGCCGATCCCGACCGGCGTCGCGAAGGAGGGTGGGCAGCTCTTTCACGTCGGCGGGCGCCGTGGTGAGCCCGCTCCACGCGAGGGCGTTCCGGTCGGAGTCGCGCGGCTCGATCCGGATCTCGGGGAAGCTGGCCATAGAGGCCCCGCTGATTCTACTGAAGCCACGGACGCGGTCCGGCAAAGAGAACACCCGCGCCGTTCGTGGGTGGTGTCCCGCTTGATGTGGAGAATCGAGAAGGGCGTGCTTCCGGCCCCTGAGCGCCATCGAGGGTAGCGCGACGTAGAGAGGCGCTCCGCATTTGGCGTCAGAGCGACGTTGAGGCGGACGTCGAGGCGTCCGGTCATGCCGGGATCCTCCCACGCGCGACGTTCCTCACGCCGCCGCGCGCAGGCCAAGAGTGTGTCGAGCATGAAGTCGGCCCAGCAGAGTGGCTTCTCGTCATGAGCTGCCAAGGAACGTGCCTCGACGGCCAGGTACAAATGACCAAGCCGCACGCCACCGCCAAGACGGCACGCGGCCACCTGTTCGGTATGTGTTTACAGTTTGGACCCCAAAGCACGTAATAGTGGTACTCTGGGGGTGTGAGAGCAAACATGGTTTAGTTTTCGATCCGACCTCCAAACACCCCACGAGATGCGTACTTCGAGCACGGAACGGAAACAGTCACCCCAGGAAAGCTTCTTGGCCCGCCATCCTGTCTTTTCCCTCGACCAGTTTGCTGCGGTCGTGAGGGGCCCCAAGACCTCCCGGCACGCCGCGATGCGACGGCTCCGGTACGCCGTCCAGCGTGGCCGCCTCGCGCTCGTGGAGCGTGGACTCTATGCCGTCGTGCCTCCGGGTGTGGAGCGTTTCACTCCCGACCGCTTCCTGGTGGCCGCGGCGTTGCGTCAGGACGCCGTGCTCGCCTACCACAGCGCGCTCGAGTTGCTCGGCCTCGCGCATTCGGTGTATCGCGACGCGTTCTATCTGACGGCGCGCCCGCGCAAGGACGTTCGCCTGTCGGGCGGGCGCGTGCGAGCGCTCCTCCATCCGAAGCCGCTGCGCGCCCATGGAGCCGAGGACTTCGGCGTCGAGGCGCACGAGCGGGCCGGCATCAAGCTCCGCCTGACCGGCCCCGAGCGCACTCTGATCGACAGCTTCCTGCTTCCCCGCTACGCAGGTGGCATTGACGAGGTGATGGAGGCCGCGCGTTCGGTCTCGTCCCTCGACCTGGAACGCCTCGAGCGCTACCTGACACTGCTCGGTCAGCGCCGCGCCTTCGCGATCATGGGGTTCGTGCTCGAGCAGGCGGCGGAGCGCCTCTTCGTGCCCAACCCGCTGCTCGATCGCCTCGCGGCACAGCGGCCGACCGCGCGCATCTACCTGGACAAACGCCGGCGAGGCGGGCGGCTACAGTCCCGATGGAACCTCATCGTACCCGAGCGCTGGGCACCGGGAGTGGCACGTGCCGACGTTTAGCGCGGCCTACCTCGCGCGGCTCGCCGGAACCACCGGGTTCCGGTCCGACACACTCGAGAAGGTCCTCCGGCTGGGCCGCGTCCTGGACCAGATCGGGCACCATCCCTTCCTTGGGGAGCGGTTGGCGCTCAAGGGCGGGACTGCGCTCAACCTGTTCTTCGGGGCCCAGGCGCCTCGGCTGTCGGTGGATCTCGACTTCAACTACGTGATGCCGGTGGAGCGCGACGAGATGCTCCGCGAGAAGGAAGAGATCGAGCGCGCCCTCGGCCTCGTCGCTGAGGGCGATGGCTATCGCCTCCAGTGGGGCGCCTCGGAGCATGCGGGCCGGAAGACCTACCTTGGCTACCGCAACGCTCAGGGCACGCTGGATCGGATCGAGGTGGACGTCAACTACCTCTACCGCGTTTCCCTCCAACCCGTCCTCGTGCAGGAGGGTTGGACGCCCGATCCCGACTTCCCCTGCCGCACTCGGCTGGTCGGACTCGAGGAGACCCTCGCCGGCAAGCTCCTGGCGCTCGTCGACCGCGGCGCCCCCAGGGATCTGTACGACGCGGTGGGACTCGCCGAGGGTCGCTGGCCGCATGACCGTGCGCGGCTGCGCCGCCTGTTCGTGGTCTTGAGCGCGGGCCTCGATCGCCCGTTGCCCACCTACGAGATGCCCCACCGGGCCTCGTTGTCTCACGCGGAACTCGAGGAGGCGCTGTTCCCCGTGCTGCGCGGCGAAGAGCATCCCCAGCGCGGCGCCATGAGCGCGGTCCTCACCCCCGTCATGACCAGTTTGGTCACGCTCTCCGATTCCGAAAAGGCGTACGTCGAGCGCATCCAGTGGGGCGAGTTTCAGCCGGAGCTGGTCGTGGATGATGATCCCGAGTTGCTGGAGCGTGTGCGCCGGCACCCGATGCTGCTCTGGAAGGCGGAGAATGGTCGGAAGCGGCGCCGGCCAGGCCCGGGCGGGGGAAGCGGACGTTGCCAGGCGTCGCGGACAGTAGGGGATCACCGGGAGGGAGAACAGCGGTGAGTCGTCCGATCGGCGGGACGTGGGTGACCGACATGCGGCACTGCTTGGACGCCTCAGGCAGTATCCCCAAGGACCTTCCCGGTCCCGCGCTGAACTTGGCCCTGTTCATCGGCGCGATCGTGGCCTGGGTGACGAGTGGGCGATCGCCGGTGGACGCACGCACAAACGTCTCGTGCCGCCGGAACCCGGGACGCCGACGGTGTCCTGGCGAGATCCTTGCCTCGTTCGAGCCCGATGCCTCAACGATCGTGTGGCACTGTCCCGCCTGTGGCGACAACGGGGTCACGCGGGGCTGGGAGGGGACGTCCTGGGATCGGAGGTCGGAGGGGACGCGAAGATGACGCACAACGATCGCGATCGCGAACACGCGGACAACTCCGGGCAGCCACTGAATCGCTGCGGGTTCTCCGGAGGAACTCCAGCTCAGCTCAGGCCGTAGATGAGGCTCGACCGTCTTGACGCTGCCGTGTCGGTGAGAGACTTGGCTGCCTTGCCAGGTAACCGGTTCGAGGCACTCAGCGGCGACCGGAAGGGCCAGTACAGCATTCGCATCAACGATCAGTGGTGCATCTGTTTCGAGTGGTCCGAGGGTTCCGTCGGCCCGGTCAACGTTGAAATCGTGGACTATCACTAGTCTAGGGGACGGGAAAGCAAACCATGGCACGTTTGGCGATCCATCCTGGCGAACACCTCGCCGAAGAACTGAAGGCGCTCGGTATGAGCGCCGCGGAACTGGCCCGCCAGATGAAGGTGCCGACGAACCGCGTCACGGGGATCCTTAACGGGCAGCGGGCCCTTACCGGCGACACCGCCTTACGCCTGGGGCACTTCTTCGGCACGAGCCCGGAATTCTGGCTCAACCTCCAGAGCCTCTATGAGCTGCGGCTAGCGGAACAGAAAGTGGGCAAGACCATCAGGAATCTTCCCACACTCAAGCGGCAGCGGCTTGGGCGCCAAGCCGTCAACGCCTGAACGCCTGACGGTGTGGGGGCTAAATCAGGCGCCGCGCTTCGGGACGGCCCCGGAGCGCTTGATGTGCGTTCGGCGTTCCTCCCGCGGCAACGGCGAGGGGTTCTTCAGGGGCCCTTGACTGGACCTCCAGCTCAGCTCAGCCCGTAGAACCCGAGCGCCCCGCCGGCGAGCACCTGGTGCTTGGCCTCCGCGGACAGCGGCCCGAGCCGCTCGCGGAGCATCTGCGGCGCGCCCGGGAAGAAGCGGTCCGAGTGCGGATAGTCGGTGGCCCACAGGATCTTGTGCGGGCCGATGTAGTCGGCCAGCACCGCGATGCTGCTTTCGACCGGCTCGAACGAGATCCAGCAATTGCGCTGGAACAGCTCGCTGGGCCGCGTCTTCGGCGCGGACTCGTTGAAGCCCAGGTCATCGAAGTGACGGTCCATGCGGTCGAGCCACGGCGCGATCCAGCCGCCGCCCGACTCGAGAAACGCGACGCGCAAGCGCGGATGACGGTCGACGACACCGCCCCAGATCACGCTCAGCGCGGCCAGCATCATCTCCATGGTGTGCGAGATCATGTGGCGCGCCGCACGGTCCTCCTCGAAGCGGTCGACGCCGACGGTCGGCATCGCGGTGGTCGATCCCTCGTGAAAGCCGATGGAGAAGTCGAGCGCCTCGGCCATCGCCCAGAACGGCTCGTACATCGGGTCGCTGATCATCTTCTTGCCGTGATACGGGTTGGGCCGCAGGAACCCGCCGCGCATCCCGAGCCTTTCGCGGGCGTGCCGCATCTCGTCGACCGCCAGATCGACCGACTGCATCGGCCGCATGGCGACCCCGAAGAGGCGCTCGGGATACGGCTTGCGGACCGGGAGGCCACGGCTTCTTCGCTGGCAGGGCGATCAGGCGGCTGGCAGGTGGTCCTCCACGAAGCGCGCGAAGTCGGCGAAGTCGTCCAACCCCACATTGAGGAGCTGGTGCACGCGCGACAGGTCCACGCCAAGATACCCGTGCACGAGCACGTTCCGGAACCCGGCGATGGCCCGGAACCGGCGAGCGAAGTCGGCGGGCAGGACGCCAAGATCGCCCAGAACATCGATGGCGCTCGCGTAGTCGGGGGCGTCGCGTCCGGCGCTCGCCGCCAGGTGGGTGGCGATGTCGAGGGCGTTCTGGGCGCAGAGCTGGAGCCCCCGCTCCACCGTCCAGCGCTCGTCCGGGTCGGCTTGGAGCGCCGCCAGGGGCCGGCCCGCGTGGCGCCGCAGGTTCTGGACCGCCTCGTCCAGGGCCAAGAGGTGCCGGCGGACGACCGCGGGATCGGCTTGGCCGGGGGTCATCGGCCGAAGCGGCCGGCGCGGGTGCGGGCGCGGTGCGCCGCGTCGATCTTCGCCATCTGGGGCAGGTAATCACAGTAACGCGACAGCGCCCGTCCCTCCCGAGTGGTCGTGACCCGGAGGTCCCGCGCGAGGATGCGCACGCCGTCGCGCAGCACTCGGTGGTACAGGAGTGGGGGGGCGTCGTTGAGGATCACCACGTCGACGCGGTCGGTGCCGAGCGCCTGCATCAGGGTGGTGGTCAGGTCGGCCGCGTATCCGAACGCGGAGGCGCGCGGTCTCGGATCGGCGAGGTACACCGCCACGTCCACGTCACTGTGGGCTTGGGCCGACCCGGTGGCCGCGGAGCCGAACAGGTACGCATCGAGCACCTCGGCCCTGGGTTCCAGGAGCGCGCGGAGCTTCGCCGACAGGAGCGGGGCCGCGATCATGGCGCCATCCTACCGCGGGAGGCCCGTTACCGCGCCTGCCGCAGTTCGCCCCAGACCGGCGCGCGCCTCGCGAGCGACCGCGCCCGCCGCGGACGATGCCGACGGGGCGGACGCTCCTGAAGGCGGACTTCAACAACGGCGAGCCGTACTATCCGCTTGGGGGGAACCGGATCTGGTTGCCCGGCCGCGGCGAGGACCAACCCAGCCGGGAGTTTCTCGAGTGGCACGCGGATACGATCTACCGGGGGTAGCAGTCAACCGCGCCGACAGGCCGCGTTGAACGAATCTCCCGCTCGAGCGGCAGCCCGACGGTCTTACTACTCGGCGACGCTGGCAGAGTTCTGTGGTGCGCCCCGGAAGCGGAGCTGCTGTGCCGTCTCGGCAACGATAGCGGTCGTGTCGTCAGGCCTTGACCACCAGGGCCGCTTCTGTTCTGGTGCTCGATGATGGCAGCCGAAGCCACGACCGGCCTGCGCATCGTCCTGCTCGCCCTGGTCGCGCTCTTCGCAGCGCTCGGGCCGGGCTGCCAGTCGACGCCCACGCCCAGGTCCGCCCCGGCCTCCAGCGCCGCGCCGGCTGCCGCGGCACCGTCGGCGGCAGCGCCGGAAGCGGTCTCCGCCGAGCCCGACATCCGCTGGCTGGTGGAGCACTCGATGCTCCACCAGGCGGACCAGGCCGCGCGACGGTATTCGGGCCAGGGACAGCTCTGGCAGCATCCCTACGCGGTGCCGCAGCCGCGCGCCGCCTCGGCGCTGGCCTCTGTGTGGTTCACCGCGTACCCGCCGTCTCAGATCACCGGGCTGGGCGAGTCGGTGCTGGAGAGCCTGGGCGACCCCGAGCTCTGGCGCGTCTTCCGCGACATCGGCATCGGCGGCATGCACACCGGCCCCATGAAGCGCGCTGGCGGCCTTCGCGGGCGCGAGTACACGCCCACCGTGGACGGCAACTTCGACCGCATCAGCAGCGAGATCGACCCGGCCTTCGGCACCGAGGCGCAGTACCAGATCATGGTCCGGCACGCGCGCGACAACGGCGCCGTGCTCATCGGCGACGTCATCCCCGGTCACAGCGGCAAGGGTGCCGACTTCCGACTTGCTGAGCGAGGCTACGGCGACTACCCGGGCCTCTACCACATGGTGGAGATCCGGCCGACGGACTGGAGCCTGCTCCCCGCGGTGCCGGCCGGCAAGGACTCGATCAACCTCGGGCCCGCGGCGGTGGACGCCCTCAAGGCGCGAGGCTATATCGTCGGGCAGCTCCCGCGCACCATCTTCTACGAGCCTGGCGTCAAGGAGACCGACTGGTCGGCCACGGACGCTGTCGTCGGCGCCGACGGCAAGAGCCGGCGCTGGGTGTACCTGCACTACTTCAAGGAAGGGCAGCCCACGTTCAACTGGCTCGACCCCACCTTCGCGGCGCCGCGGCTGGTGGCGGGGGACGCGATCCACTCCCTGGCCACCCTGGGCGAGCGCATGCTGCGCCTCGACGCCAACGGTTTCCTCGGCATCGAGGTCGGCCCCAGCAACGGCCGCGCGTGGTCCGAGGGCCATCCGCTGTCGGTCACCGCCAACCAGCTCATCGCCGGCCTGGTGCGCAAGCTTGGAGGCTTCACCTTCCAGGAGCTCAACCTGACGCTCGAGGACATCAAGGCGATGTCCCAGGGGGGCGCGGATCTCTCCTACGACTTCATCACCCGCCCGGCCTACCAGCACGCCCTCGCTCACCGGAGACGCTGGGTTCCTGCGTCTCATGCTCGGCCTGCAGCGGGCCTACCAGGTCGACCCGGCGGCTCTCATCCACGCGCTTCAGAATCACGACGAGCTGACGCTCGAGCTGGTGCACTTCTGGACCCGGCACAAGGACACGACCTTCGCCTTCCGCGGAACGCCGGTGAAGGGCAGCGCCCTGCGCGAAATCATCCGGTCCGAGATGCATGGCCGCCTCCTGGGTCCCGCGGCACCCTACAACCTCAAGGCGGCCAATGGCGTCTCCTGCACCACCGTTACCGTGGCCGCCGCCGCCGTCGGCGTCCGCGACATCGGCCACCTCACCGAGGCGCAGCGCCGCGACATCCGGCGCGCACATCTGCTCCTGGCCCTGTACAACGCCATGCAGCCGGGCGTCTTCGCGCTCTCCGGCTGGGATCTGGTGGGCGCCGTGACGCTGCCGGGCGAATCCGTGAAGCCCTTGATCGCCGAGGGCGACACGCGCTGGATCAACCGGGGCGCCTACGACCTGCTGGGCAAGCACGCCAGTGTGACGAAGTCGAGCAGCGACCTGCCGCGTGCCCACGCCCTCTACGGCCCGCTCCCGGAGCAGCTCAAGCACCCGGACTCGTTCGCCTCCGAGCTCCGCAAGATGCTGCGCGTGCGCGCGCAGTACCGCATCAACGAGAGCGAGCAGGTCGAGCTTCCGGCGGTGCAGGCCCGGGGCCTGGTCGTCATGGTCCACCGACTTCCCGCCGGCATGGGCACCCAGGTCACCGCGATCAACTTCGGCCGGACGGCTGCCCGGGAGGCCGTGACGCTCGAGACCGCGCCGCCGGGCGGGGCGGTCACGGATCTCCTCGCGGAGAAATCGCACGGCAAGCTTGGTCCGGGCAAGCGGTTGCCGCTGGCGCTCGGCCCGCATGAGGGGCAGGTCCTGCTCATCAAGTAGTCCCGAGGAGGAGGCGCGATGGCCGGAGAAGGCCCGCGACCGCACCTGAGCTTCTGGCAGATCTGGAACATGAGCTTCGGCTTCCTGGGCATCCAGTTCGGCTGGGCGCTACAGATGGCCAACATGAGCGCCATCTACGAGTACCTCGGCGCCGATGCGCACCAGATCCCCATCCTGTGGCTCGCCGCCCCGCTGACCGGGCTGCTCGTGCAGCCCGTCATCGGCCACCTGAGCGACCGCACGTGGAACCGCCTGGGCCGGCGCCGCCCCTACTTCCTCACGGGCGCGCTGCTCGCCTCCTTCGCGCTGATCGCCATGCCGAGCTCGGGCACGCTCTGGATGGCGGCCGGGCTGCTGTGGGTGATGGATGCCTCCATCAACATCAGCATGGAGCCCTTCCGCGCCCTCATCGCCGACCTGCTGCCGCCCGAGCAGCGCACGCGCGGATACGCCATGCAAGCGCTCTTCATCGGGCTGGGGGCGGTCATCGCCTCGATGCTCCCTTGGCTGCTCTACGACCTCTTCCCGACCGGCAGTGACGGAATACCCGGCAAGACCATTCCGTTCGGGGTGAGGCTGGCCTTCTATCTCGGCGCGTTCACTTTCCTGGCGGCCGTGCTCTGGACCATTTTCACGACCCGCGAGCATCCGCCGGATGACCTGGCGGCCTTCCGGCGGATGAAGGCCGAGAAGGCCGGCTTCGGCGCCGCCGTCGCCGAGATCTTCCAAGACGTACTCGCCATGCCGCCGACCATGCGGCGCCTGGCCTCGGTGCAGATCTTCACCTGGCTGGGGTTCTTCTGCATGTGGCTCTACTTCGGGGTGGCGGTGGCCAGGAACATCTTCGGCGGCACTCCCGGCACGCCGGCCTACGAGCAGGGCATCGCCTGGGCGGGCAACTGCTTCGCCATGTATTCGGCTGTCTGCTTCGCCTTCTCGTTCGCGCTGCCGGCCGTGGCCCGGCGGCTGGGCCGCCGCCTCACCCATGGCCTGTGCCTGCTGACGGGCGCCATCGGCCTGCTCTCGGTGGCCGTCATCGATGACAAGTACCTGCTGCTCCTGTCCATGGTGGGTGTGGGCGTGGCCTGGGCCAGCACCCTCTCCATGCCGTACGCCATCCTGGCCGGCGCCCTGCCCGCCGGCAAGACCGGCATCTACATGGGTATCTTCAACTTCTTCATCGTCATCCCGGAGATCCTGGCCGCGCTTGGCTTCGGCACGATCATGGAGAGCGTCCTCACCAACGAGAGCGCGCTGGTGGTGCAGCTGGGCGGCGACAACCGGCTCGCCGTGGTCGTCATTGGCGGCTTCTCGCTGGCGGTGGCGGCGGCGCTCTGCACCATCGTCATCGAGCCCGAGGCCGAACCCGCGCGCCTGATCGAGCACCCCCTTTCCTGCGGAGAGAGGGCAGGGTGAGGGGCGGGCGGACCTCGCGCCGAAGCCGGCACAGTTCGTCGCGAGGTCCTTCACCGGCCGTCCCAGTCCTCTGCGCACGCCTGCGCGAGCCGGTGGACCACGCCACGCTCAAGCTCGAGGCGGCGGGCTCCACGACGCCGAGCGACGCCTCCTTACGGGCGCACGCAGTTGATGTAGGTCCAGCAGCAGCGGAACGCGTCCCGGCCGCCGAAGAGCGTGTCCATCGCGTGGCGGATGAGGGTCAGCCGGTCGGCGACGGCGTCATCGCCGGGGGCCTTGCCGTCGATCTTGGCGGAGCCGCCCACCCAGCCCAGCACCGCCTCGTGATAGGCGCTGAGGAATTCGAACCAGTCGGCCACCCGGGCCTCGATGGAGCGCGCCCTGACCTCCTTGACCGTGAAGCCGGCCTCCTCGAGGCCGTGCAGGTAGTAGTCCAGCGGGCGCACCGGCAGAAAGACCTGATCGCGGTAAGCGAGGTGCGTCTGGATGCGGGGCTCGTCGTCCAGCAGGGGCCGATAGGCGGCATAGCGCGCGTCGTTGCGGACCAGGCCCGTCGCGACCTCGTGGATGGCCCACACCGTCTCGTCCAGGATCCACTCACTGGGCCCGGCCTGGGGATTGCGGATATTGCCCGACTGCACGAAGGCGTGCCCGCCCGGCCGCAGCACGCGGGCCCAGGACCCGAGGGTGTCCGCGAGATCTCGGTACAGATGGATGGCGTTGGTGGAGGCGATGACGTCCGCCTTGCGCGCCAGCAGCTCCGGCCCCATCACCTCCTCGAGGAGCTCGAGCCGCCGCTCCTCCTTGAGCCAGCGCAGGAGCCGGAAGCCGATGCGCTCCTCGTCGCCGAACTTGTCGAGGGCCACGCGGAGGAACTTGGGGGAGCTGTCCACGATCAGCGTTCCGACGTGGCGGTCGAAGATTCTCAGATTGAGCCGATCGAGGAGGATCCCCGTCCCACCCGAGTAGTCGATGAGGAGCTGACCATCTTCGAGGTGGCGCGCCAGATCCTCGACCGTCGGATCGAGGTTGCGGTACCAGCCGTGGTTCTCGACGGTGTCGTACCTGAGGCCGAAGGTGTCCATGGGCTGCTGGACCCAGTCCTGCTCGGGAATGCGCGCGAAACCGGAGGGCCACTGGAACCGTCTCCGCGGCCCGCGCGCCTGCTGGATGGGCGCGCTGACCGCGGCGTGGATGCGCAGGAGGTCGGGGATGGTGGCGGCCGGCCGCCGGCCCCAGCCGCACTCGGTGGCGACCCCGAACCCGGACACGAAGCGGTCGGCCATCTCGATGCGGCGGCGCGTGCCCTCGACGCCGTCCGTGTGGTGAAGCAGCCCCAGGTAGAGCTCGGACTCGGGGCGCAGGCGGAGATCCCGCAGCGGCGCATAGTACGCCTCGTCGACGCGCTCCCGCGGGACGGGCAAGTGGATCCAGGTGAGGGGACGCCCCAAACTCGCCGCCAGCGCATTGGCGACCTCGACGAGCCTGCCCGCGTCGACCGGCTCCTTGAAGTGGCGGTGCTGGACGTCGCCATAGCAGAGATGATAGCCGAGCTGGACGTCCTGGGGCACGTGGCGGGAGATCCGGAGCAGCCGCTCCAGGATGCCGCCCTTGACGTCGCCGAACCAGACCGGGAACACCCCCTCGAGCATGCCGAACTCGAAATTGGTATCCCACTGGATGGCGAGCTGATCATGGGGCAGTTCCTGGAGAATGATCCGCAGCTCGCGCAGCACCTGTTCCTCGTAGACGGGCTCGAGCACCTCCTGGTGCTCGGGCACCACGAAGGCGCTGATGGGAGCCAGCGGAGTGGGTAGACAGACCTGGAAGCGACAGGCCACCGGCACGACCCCGTCACGCTTGAGGCGCGCGAACACCCGGTAGGAGGACAGCGCCGCGTCCGCATAGCCCAGCGCCCCGAAGGTCACGCTCTCCGCTCGCGCACCGTCGGCCAGGCGGACGCGCGGCAGCGGCCGCCAGCTATTCGGGCCGGGCGGCACCACCTCGAGCTGGCGCTGGGTGGTGAAAACGGGCAGCTGCCACACGATCCAGTCGGATCGGGGGCCGGTCTCGCCGTCGGGGATGCGCCGGAGGCGATCCCCGATCTCGTCGGCGACGGCGCGAAACACGGCCTCCGCGCTGGCCAGCGGCACGCTGCCAACCAGATGGGCCCCGGCCGCCAGGAGATCGGGGGAGATCGTACTCACGACGCATCCGAGCATCTGCCCAAAGCTATCCTGGGTCAAGGCGGCCGCCGGCTTCGCCTCGACCCGCCGCGGCGCCCGATAGCGGGACTATGTGCGCTGCGTCCCCTGAGCTGGGCGGCTACGGGCGGCCCCGCATGAAATGGACGATGAGGGAGATGACCGCGACGACGAGGAGAATGTGAATCAGGCCCCCCGCAACGTGGAATGCGAACCAGCCAAGGGCCCATACGACGATCAGGACGATGAAGGCAATCAAGAACAACGATGAGAACATGTCGATCTCCTCTTCAGGTGCCTCGGTTAGTTGCGTCGCCCCATCCCTTCCAGCGTACGTACCCGAGGCCCTACGCGGCGCGCGCCTCTGCCGTTAGTGCCTTCGCCGTCCTCTCCACCTGGAAGCCCGAGCCACGACGCTTCGTCCACACCTTGGTGAACTCGGCGCCGAAGAGGAGGATCTGCGCGGGGTAATACACTCAGACCACGATGATGATGACCTGGCGATCAGCGTACTTGTCGCGGACTCCGCTCGCCCATTGGACCTACGGCCAATCGGCACGTCCCGAGGCTAGCTGCTCCGCTAGCGGTGGCGTGGAGCATCGCGACGTACGCCAACTCGCTCCCTTGTCGGCGAGGACTGTGAGCGCGATCTTCTCGGGGTTCGGCTCGCCCCGGAGAGCGAGTGGGCACCGAGGCCTCGGAAATTCGCACACCGGATCAACCGCAGGCAAACTGATGACATCACGGCGCACGGAGGGGTCTCTGGAAGCACTCCAGGAGTTCGTTGACAACTTCACGTACCTCGGCGTGTTCGCCGTGCTCGTGCTCGGCAGCCTGGGGGTGCCAATCCCGGAGGAAATGCCGATCATCGCGGCCGCCGTGTTGAGCCACGAGGGCATCGTCCGGTGGTGGCTTGCGCTACCCGTCTGCCTGCTGGGGGTGCTCTCCGGTGATATGGCGCTCTATTGGGTCGGCCGGCACTGGGGTGAGCAAGTCCTCAACTGGCGACTGGTCCGGCTGGTGCTGTCGCCCGCGCGGGAGCAATGGCTGAAGGCAGCGTATCGACGGCATGCACTGAAGACCATCGTCACAGCGCGGCACGTCATGGGATTCCGCGCCGCCGCGTTTCTGATCGCGGGCAGCGCGGGCGTCCCGTTCTGGAAGTTCGTGGTGGCGGACGCGGGCGCCGCCGTGATCGGCGTCCCGCTCGCGTTCGGGCTGGCGTACTTCTTCACGGATCAGGTCAAAGCCATTATGGCGGATGTGCACCGCGCAGAGCGCTGGCTCGGTCTCGCCGGCCTCCTCGCGTTTGCGGCGGTGCTGGTCGTCGGGGTGTGGCGATGGCATCGTCGCCTCGAAAAGGAGCGGTTGGACGCGGAAGCGAGCGAGCAGCAGCATTCGCCGCCCTGAGCGCCCGGGACGGCGAGCCATCACCCAGTCAAGGACGAGCGAATAGTGGACCCGTTCTATGTCGTGGTGAGGATGATCGCGCGGTTCTGGATCTGGTTCTTCTTCGAGCGCGTGGAGGTCCGACACCCGGAGCGGGTCCCATCCGCGGGGCCGGTGCTGCTCTGCATCAACCATCCGAACAACCTGATCGACTCGCTGCTCGTTGGGTCCGTGCTCCCGCGGAAGGTGCACTATCTTGCCACCGCCGTGCTGTTCCGGAACCCGGTCATCGCGCGGTTCCTCGGCGCGCTGGGGGCGATTCCCGTCCACCGGAAGGCGGACGACCCGGCCCGGATGGGCCGCAACATCGAGATGTTCGCGGCGTGCGACGTGGCATTCGATCGCGGGGAGCTCATCGCCATCTACCCCGAAGGTGCCACTCACGCGGGGGCGCACGTGCAACGGATCAGGACGGGCGCGGCGCGGATCGCGCTCGGCTACGAGGCGCGTGCCCCAGCGCGCCTCACCGTCGTACCGGTAGGGCTCAGCTTCGAGGCCAGCAAGAGGTTCCGCGGGCGTGTCCTCGTCTCTTTTGGCGAGGCCGTCGCGGTTTCGCCGTACCTCGCCGCCTACCGCGAGGAGCCGGCGAATGCGCTGCATCGGCTCACGGCGGCGATCCAGTGGGCGATGGAGCGCGAGGTCGTCCACGTCGAGCGCATCGACACGGGGGCGTTCGCGCGCGCCGTGGCGGAGCTCTATCGCGGCGAGCTCGAGCGTGAGCTGTGGCGGGAGCGAGGGCCGTCGGGACGTCAGCTCGACCCGTTCCAGCTGTCCGGGTCGATCGCGGACGCGGTCGACCGCTTCCGCAAGCAGGACCCCGAGCGCATCGAGCGGCTCTGGCAGCGGGTTCTCGGTTACCACGCCGGACTCGCCGCCTACCGGCTCCGTGACGAGGCTGTGCGGACTCGTCTCGAGCGCACGGCGGAGCGGCAGCCGGTTGCCCGGTCATGGCAGACGATCGTGGGCCTTCCGCTTTTCACGTACGGGGCCGCGGTGAACTTCCTCCCCTACTACCTACCCGGGTGGCTCGCAGGGCGGATGTCACGCCGGCAGACGGACTATGCGACGATCCGGCTCCTGGCGAGTGTCGTCGCGTTCCCGCTCTTCTGGGTGCTCGAGACGTTGCTCATCGGGTGGGTGGCCGGTCTCCGCTGGGCGCTCGTCTTCTTCCTCTCACTCCCGCTTGGAGGTCTGCTCGCGTATCGCTATCTGGTCGGCACGGGGCGCTTGCGCCACCAGCTCAGGTTTGGCGCGCTCCTCCTCACGCGCGCCCAGGAAGCGCGGCGCCTCCTCGCCGAGCGCCGCGAGATCATCGCGGAGCTCGAGCGCGACTACTTGCGTGGCTCGAAGGGATCGCGCTCTTGAGCCCCCGCTGTTGATCCGCGCCCGAGGCTGCGCGCCCAGTGTGCTCCGCCGCGCGCGTAGCCACGCGCTCCTATCGCGTGTCGAGCACCAGGCGGGCCTTGCAGCAAGCGGCGTTCGAGCCCGTTAGTCCGGATCGTACTCTTGACGGGATGGGCCCCCGAAGCCGAGCCCGCTGGCCGAGCCCACGGCTCAGAGAGAAGGAAAGCGCCGAAGATGCGCGTCCCAGCCGTGGGTTACCCGTTCCTCGGCGTCCAGCCGGTCTAGGCGCAGTCCGAATACGTAAGCGAGCCGTCGCACGACGGCCTGGCCGGCCTCCACACGACCGCCGGCCCGTGCTGCGGCGAGCACGTCGTCGGCTAGGGATGCGAGCGTGCCGAGTGCCGACGGGGTGCTCAGGTCGTCGTTCATCGCCGCAGTGAAGTCGGCCTCGGCACCGGCCACGTCCAGCGGATCGCCCTCGCCCCCTGACACCGTGACCGCGGCGCGCAGCTTCTCCGCGAGCTGTGCTGCGTCAGCGAGCTCGTCAGGATCGTGGGTCCATTTATGGCGATAGTGATGCTGTCCGAGGTAGAGGCGGAGCGCGTCCGTCGACCAATGCTTCAGCAGGTCGCGCACCATGACCAGGTTGCCAAGTGACTTGCTCATCTTGGCGCCTTCGTGCTCGACCATGGCCGTGTGCAACCAGACGCGGGCCAAGGGGGAGCGGCCCGTGACGGGCTCGGCCTGGGCGATCTCGCACTCGTGATGCGGGAAGACAAGGTCACCGCCGCCCCCGTGAACGTCGAGCGTGGGTCCCAGAAAGCGCGTGCTCATCACCGAGCACTCGATGTGCCAGCCGGGCCGGCCCGGACCCCACGGACTGTCCCAGGTCGGCTCGCCTGGTGCCGCCGCCTGCCACATCACGAAGTCGAGAGGATCGCGCTTGTGCGGATCGTCGGGCCGATTGCCGCGCTCATTGGCGACCGCGAGCATTTCGGACCGGGGCAGATGACTGAGCCGGCCGAAGGTGGGCCAGGCATCGACGCGATAGTAGACGCTGCCGCCGGACACGTAGGCGAGGCCGCGCTCGATCAGCGCGCCGACGGCGGTAACGATGTCGGGGATGACGTCGGTGGCGCGCGGGTACTCGTCCGGCGGGCGGACGTTCAGGACCTGCATGTCGCGGATGAAGTGCGAGGTCCAGCGATTGCCGAGGGCGCGCCAGTCCACACCGTCCTCGGCCGCCTTGCGCAGGATGTCATCATCGATGTCCGTGACGTTCTGGACGTAGCGCACGGTCAACCCCTGGCTCTCGAGATGGCGCACGAACACGTCGGCAGCGGTGTAGGTGAAGGCGTGGCCGAGGTGCGTGGTGTCGTAAGGCGTGATGCCGCACACGTACAGGGTGATAGCGCGACCCGAAGGCTCGACTGTCTCGACGGCGCCGGACAGTGTGTTGTAGACGTTCACGTGGTGATCGTAACAGGCGAAATCTTTGACGGGGGTAACGTACCACTTCGCCTGGCGACAGGCGGGCAAACTCAGCGCCGCCGTGGTCCTCCCACGGCACTTGGCGAAGTCGGCTTCGACGCGTGGCCTCGGGCGCCGAGGACCACAAGCGCCGCCGCGATGACGGATCCGAAGAGCATTACCTTGTTGGCCACCTGCGCGTAGAAGTACCCTCCACGTTGGAGCGTATGTGGTGGGATGGTATCGAAATGCCTCAGTGGTGTCGAAGCGAACGTTTAGACGATCGTTAACTCCAGCTCAGCTCAGGCCGTAGAAGCCGAGCGCGCCGCCGGCGAGCACCTGGTGCTTGGCCTCCGCGGACAGCGGCCCGAGCCGCTCCCTGAGCATCTGCGGCGCGCCCGGGAAGAAGCCGTCCGAGTGCGGATAGTCCGTGGCCCACAAGATCTTGTGCGGCCCGATGTAGTCGGCCAGCACCGCGATGCTGCTTTCGACCGGCTCGAACGAGATCCAGCAATTGCGCTGGAACAGCTCGCTGGGCCGCGTCTTCGGCGCGGACTCGTTGAAGCCCAGGTCATCGAAGTGCCGGTCCATGCGGTCGAGCCACGGCGCGATCCAGCCACCGCCCGACTCGAGAAACGCGACGCGCAGTCGCGGATGGCGGTCGACGACACCGCCCCAGATCACGCTCAGCGCGGCCAGCATCATCTCCATGGTGTGCGAGATCATGTGGCGCGCCGCGCGGTCGTCCTCGAAGCGGTCCACGCCGACGGTCGGCATCGCGGTGGTCGATCCCTCGTGAAAGCCGATGGAGAAGTCGAGGGCCTCGGCCATCGCCCAGAACGGCTCGTACATCGGGTCGCTGATCATCTTCTTGCCGTGATACGGGTTGGGCCGCAGGAAGCCGCCGCGCATCCCGAGCTTTTCGCGGGCGTGGCGCATCTCGTCCACCGCCAGATCGACCGACTGCATCGGCAGCATGGCGACCCCGAATAGGCGGTCGGGATAGGGCTTGCAGTAGTCGGCGAGCCAGCGGTTGTAGGCGCGGCACATGGCGGCGGCCAGGCCCGGATCCTCGACGGCACCTGAGAACAGGCCGAGGCTCGGATAGAGGAAGGCGGCATCGATGCCGTCGGCATCCATGTCGACGATGCGCGCGTGCGGGTCGAACCCGCCCTTGCGCCCTTCGGCGTATTTCAGGGTGTTGGCCTTGACGAGTCCCTGCCGGACGCCGACGGAGCCCAGGCTGCCGATCCCCCGCGGATTGCCGAACAGCTTGCCTTCGACGCTCAGGCGTTCCTTGCCGTTGTCGTCGATGACGAACCGCGGCCGTCGCTCGCGGAATTCGGGATCCATGTACGTGTCCCACATATCGACCGGCTCGAGGATGTGACCGTCTGCGTCCACGACCTTGTACGCGCGTGTCATGGGCAATCCCTCCGAGGGCAAATCGGACCGCTCCATACTACCGCAGCCGTCCTGGGCCATGGCGTATAGTTGCCGCTATCCTACGAACGGGAGCGAAAGAGCGCACGTGACCCGCATCGCCAGCGTCAAGCCTCATCCGATCTCGGTGGCGTTGAAGGAAGCGCTGTGGACGGCACATGAGGAGCTGAAGTCATCGAGCGTGATCGTGGTGGAAGTGCGCACCGACGACGGCCTCACCGGCTACGGGCAGATCCACGGCTCGCCGATGAAGGCGATCTGCGGCTGGGTGGAACGGTTCGGAGAGATCGTCCGCGGCATGGACGCGCTCGCCCACGTCGCAGTGTGGGACGGCTCTTTTCCCTCACGTGCCCGCGCCCCGGCGGCATCGCCGAGCCGACGGCCTGCCGCCGCCGCTGCCGCGCGGCGAGCGGCCGCAGATCATGGCCGCCATCGGGGGCATCGACATCGCGCTCTGGGACATCAAGGGAAAGCACGCGGGGCTGCCGGTATGGCGGCTGCTGGGCGGCGAGAAGCGGCCGATTCCGACCTACGCGACGGGCGGCTATTACCGTCCCGGGGCGCCGGACAAGGTCTATGCCGAGGAGCTCGCCGGCTTCGTGAAGGCGGGGTATCGCGCGGTCAAGCTGAAGACCGGAGGCGGCAGCCCGGCGGAGGAGGCGAAGCGGGTGCGAACGGTGCGCGACGCCATCGGCAAGGACAGCTCCCTGATGCTCGACATGAACGCGCCCTACGACATCGACGGCTGCATCGAGTTCGCCCGCGGGGTCGAGCCGCTCGACATCTTCTGGCTGGAGGAGCCGCTGCACTGGTACCTGCAGCCGGCGGATTTCGTGCGGCTCGCCGCCGCCACCTCGATACCCCTCGCGCACGGCGAGCGCGAGCTCACCCGCTTCACGGTGCGCGACTTCATCGCCACCGGCGCGATCCGCTACGTGCAGTTCGACAGCACGCGCGCTGCGGGTTTCACCGAGGGGCTGCGCGTCGCGGCGCTGGCCGAGCAGCACGGGGTCATGATCGCGCCGCACACCGCGCCCGAGCTGCACGGGCATCTGGTCGCTGGCCTTTCCGCGCTGCGGCTTCGGCGTGGAGTCGCACGGCGACGCGGCGCGCAACCCCCTCTCGCACCACCTGCTGGTCGGCGGCCCCAGACGCGCGACAGCTTCGTCCACCTCAACGACAAGCCCGGCTTCGGGGTGGAGATCAACTGGGACTACGCCAAGCGCTACGCGGCCTGATCACGGCACGTCGAGATCGACCGCGACTAGCCCTTCTTCGGAGACCAGCCATACGCCTTGGCGCAGGCGCCGCCCATCAGCATCGCCCGTTCGCTGTCGCTCAGACGGTTGGTCCGGCGGAAGGGCTCGACGGCCCGTTCGTAGTTGACGACCGCGAAGGCGCGGGTCCAGTCGGTCCCCCACAGGCAGCGTTCGAAACCCCAGGCGTCGAACACGCGGGCGAGGGGGTCCCAGATGTCCGGGAAGGGATACGGTTCCCGGGACAACGTGCAGGCGCCGCTGACCTTGATCACGGCGTTCGGGCGCCTGGCGAGGTCCAGCACCTTCGGCAGTCGGCCCATGGCTGCGGCGGGGCGGGCGGCGTTCGGGGCTGCATGATGGCCAGATGGTCGATGATGAATCGCGTGTCGGGATGGCGGTCGATCAGCGCCGCTCCCGCCTCCACGTTTCCCCAGCACAGCATGTTGACCGGAAAGTCGTGCCGAACGGCGCGCGCAGGATCCGGTCGAGGCCCGGGTCGTGCGGATCGCGCCCCGCTTCCTTCGTCATCATGTCCGGACGCCGACCGTGCCCGGCGTCTTCTTCCAGTCGGCGATGAGTTTGGAGACCGCAGGATCATCCCGATCCACCGGTTCACCAGGGCGAACCGGCCGGGA
>CAVWWD010000010.1:0-480565 GCA_963758635.1 uncultured Candidatus Rokubacteria bacterium
CTCGCATCAACCTGATCAAGAAGTAGCCCTGCCACGGAAGACGTCGTAAGGTCTCCCCCCGGGGCTCGCCGCCCCGGGGGGCGGACTTCCTGCAGGAAGGAGGAACCATGTCGACCAATGCCATCACGGACGCGAGCCACCTCTACGAGGTGGAACGCCGGGCCCGCCACGCCGAGCGTCCGGGCTTCCGGATCACCGAGCTCACGATCACGCCGGCGCAGAAGGTGCCGTGGCACTACCACACGCGCGTGCAAGACACGTTCTACGTCCTGGAAGGGCGGCTCCGCATCTTCGTCCGCGATCCGAAGGAAGAGGTGCACCTCGGGCCGGGCGAGAGCTTCGCGGTCCGGGCCGGGCGGCCGCACCTGGTCACCAACGCGGGGTCGACCTCGGCGACCTTCCTCGTGCTGCAGGGCATCGGCGAGTACGACTACGTCCCGCTGACCGGCGCGTGACAAGCCGCCCCGGGCGCGGCTGATGGCCGCGGACTCCCCGGCGTGGTGTTCATCACCGGCGCCTCGTCAGGCATCGGCGAGGCGCTCGCGCGCGAGTGGGCACGGCGGGGCGCCGACCTCGCCCTGGCCGCGCGGCGCGTGGACCGGCTCGAGCGGCTGGCCGCGGAGCTGGAAGCGCAGCACGCGCGGCGCCCGCTCGTGATTCTGTGCGACGTGACCCGCGACGGCGACCTCGAGCGCGCGGTGGCCCGCACGCTGGAGGCCTTCGGCCGGCTCGACGTCGCCGTGGCCAACGCCGGGTTCGGCGTGGTCGGTCCGGTCGCCTCCCTCACCCTGGAGGATTACCGGCGTCAGTTCGAGACCAACGTCTTCGGAGTCCTGCGCACGGTGTACGCGACGCTGCCCGCGCTGCGGGCCTCGCGCGGGCGTCTCCGCCATCATCGGCAGCGTGAGCGGCTACCTGGGGATGCCCGGCACGTCGGCCTACGCGATGAGCAAGTTCGCGGTCCGCGCGCTGGCACGCGCGCTCGACCTGGAGATCCTTCGCGAGGGCGTGTCGGTCACGCTGATCTCCCCGGGCTTCGTGGAGTCGGAGATCCATCAGGTGGACAATCGCGGCGTCTTCAACCCCGACGCGCCGATCGGCGTGCCCCGCTGGCTCAGGATGCGCGCGGACCGCGCGGCCCGGAAGATGGTGCGCGCGGTCGAGCGCCGGCGCGTCGAGCTGATCTTTCCCGGCCACGGCAAGCTCGCCGTGTTCCTGCAGCGGCACGTGCCCAGGCTGCTGCGCGGCGCGGTGCGCACGTTCGGGATCAAGGGGCGCGACGAGCCGCGACGGCGCACCGGGACGACGTGAGGCGCGTCACTCAGCCGCGCCGGGGCCGGCGCCGGCCGAACGGAGCGTCCGGCGCGGCGAGTCAGACCTGAACCAGTGACTTCCCGTTGGAGGCGAGCCACTGCTTGAACATGGCCCACGACTGGGGCTCTCGCCGCTCCCAGGCCTTGACCGCGTCCGTCGCCACGACGACGTAAGGCCAGTTGCTCTGTCGAGCCGCGTCGAGATAGCGCCTGAGATCGGTGCGCGACGCGGCCAACTGCACTGCCAGCTCCTCGGTCTTCATCGTGGCCTCCGTTGTGTTTCGTTCTGCGTGAACCGCGGTCGATCCGCACCGTTCCCGGATCACGCTGAACAAGGGAAGCAAGCCGGAGGCCACCCCTCATCCCACAAGCAAAACAAAGACATACGCGGCGCAGGCCGATTCCCGGCCCCGCGCCGCGTCTCGTCGCCTTGGTGCTCTCCCCGCGAATTGTCGCCGGCCGGGCGCCTCAGGCCGTCTGCGCCAGCGGACCGCGCAGGAGCTTCCCCGGCAGCGCGCCGGTGTGCTTGCCGTCGCGCAGCACCACCTCGCCGTTCACCACGGTGGCCGCGATGCCGCGCGCTTTCTGCACGAGTCGCCGCGCGCCCGCAGGGAGGTCGCGCACCACGTCCGGCATCTCCGGCCCGATCGTCTCCGGGTCGAACACCACCAGGTCGGCGGCGAAGCCCTCGCGGACGAGCCCGCGGTCGGCGAAGCCCCAGTGCGTGGCCGGCACGAAGCTCAGCATCCGTACCGCCTGCTCGAGCGTGAACGCCTGCTTGTCACGCACCCAGTGGCTCAGCAGGTGGGTCTGGAGCGACGCGTCCATGATCTGCGACACGTGCGCGCCCGAGTCGGAGAACGTCACCACCGTGCGCGGATGCCGCATCAGCTCGAGCGCGTGGTCCTGGTCCTCGTTGGCGATCGGCTGCAGGAAGAAGCACTCCATGTCGCTCTCGATGGCCAGGTCGATCATGGCCTCCACCGGGCTCACGCCGCGGGCGCGCGCCACCTCCGCCACCGAGCGGTGCGGGCCCTGCGGCGTGTCCATCACGAAGATCCAGTCGAACGCGGCGGGCCGCGCCTCCGCGCCCACGGGCGCGCGGTCCATGCGCTCGGCCGCCGCCTCGACGAGCTTCCGCCGGAGCTCCGGATCCTGGAGCCGCTGCTTCTGCTCGGCCAGGGGCAGCGCGCGCACGTCGCGCCACACGGGCAGACGGTCGAAGGGCAGGTTCGTCCGGAACGAGAGCACCACGGCGAGCGCGCGGCTGTGCACCTGGGCGAACATGCGCCCGCCGGCGCGCGCCGTCTCCTCGAGGAGGTCCAGGTACATGCGGAAGCGGCCGGGCTCGGTGCGCCGGCTGAAGAGGCCCCACGTCACCGGCCGCCCCGTGTCCACGGCGAGGTCGCGCAGGCGCGCGTGGTAATCGCGCAGCTGGTCGTCCGCGTCGTGGCGCTCGCCCGCGATCTCGAAGATCCCCGCGTTCATCCGGCCCATGACGCCCACGAGCCGGCGCACCTCGTCCCAGCTCGCGAGGCGGCTCGCCACCGGGCGGCGGTCCGGCGTCTCGTGGCTGGGCGAGCGGGAGGTCGTGAAGCCCATGGCGCCGGCGGCGAGGCCGTCGGCCAGCTCGCGCTCCATGGCGGCGAGGTGGTCCTCGGTCGCGCCCGGCTCGAAGGCGCGCTCGCCCATGACGTGGGTGCGGAGCGCGGAGTGCCCGAGGTACCCGGCGTAGTTGATGCCCTTCGGCAGCGCGTCGACCGCGGCGAGGAACTCGCGGAAGGTGGTCCACGTCCACTTGATGCCGGCTTCCATCGCCTCGGCGGAGATGTCCTCGGCGCGCTCCAGGTTGCGCATGACCAGCCGCCGGTCGGGCGCGGCGCACGGCGCCAGCGTGAAGCCGCAGTTGCCCATCACCACGCTGGTCACGCCGTGCCAGCACGAGCACGTCCCGAGCGGATCCCAGAAGACCTGCGCGTCCATGTGCGTGTGGCCGTCGATGAAGCCCGGCGCCACCACCTGGCCCTCGGCGTCGATGACCTCCGTGGCCGACTCCCGGACGCGGCCGATCGTGGCGATGCGGCCCTGCCGCACGCCCACGTCCGCCCGGTACCGAGGCAAGCCAGATCCGTCGATCACCACGCCGTTCCTGATCACCAGGTCGTAGGCCATCGCGCGCTCCTCTCCGCCCCGTTTCCGGGGCGCCCGCGTCAGGGTCGGCTCATGGTACTCCAGGTCGTTCCCCCTCCTCCACACGGGCGGCTCCGGTGCGCGCGGGCGCTCCGGACGGCGACGACCACGAGGCGCGCGCCCAGCGGCAGACCGTCGACGTCCACGTCGGCCGCCACGCCGAGCACGGTGGGCGGAACCAACGGGCCCCCTCAGGTCCAGAGGGACTTGAGCATCGTGATCGAGTCGTCGGAGAGCGTGAGGGGGGGCTGCTTGGCGCTGCCGGCCTTCAGCTTGTCTCCGGCGGCGTTGTCCCCCGCCTCCTTGTACCAGGTCTGGCTCATCAGCTCGGAGTTGTGCGGCTCGTGGCCGAGCGCGTGCACGAACTCGTGGCCGGCGATGACCGCGAGCACGCCGGGCCCGGCGGGCCGGATCCCGCCCGGCGTGCTGATGGTGACCTGGACGGGCAACCGCACGTCGGCCTTGAGCAGGCGCCCGGCATCATCCGTGGCCGCGCTCGTGCGGCCGTGGACCGCGCTCCCCTGGATGCTGGGGTCGTTGGTCACCGTGATCGTCGTCCCGCCCGACCCGCTGGTCGAGAGCGACACGTTGATGCCGTTGCGGGTGAACAGGTTGTTGAGGTCCTTGACTGCTTGCTGGCACGGCTTGACCCAGCTCGCGCCCACATTCTTGAGGTCCACGTGAACCGTTGGCATCGCGCACCCCCTCGCGTGTTGACGACGGGAGCCATCGTACCGCAGGGGTAAGGGATGCTCGCGTGATTCCGCAGCTCTCCTGACGCGCGCCCGGGGCCGACGAGCAGTCTGACGGAAGATGGGCAGCGACTGTATGAGACGCCCTGAAAGGCGTATCGTTCGCCCGGTGAAGACCCTGGTGCTCTACTCGCGCATGCCGGGGCGCTGCGCCGACGGCCGGTGGGTCGAGGAGTTCGAACGTCTCGCCCGGCGCCGAGGCCGTCGCCGCGGCGCTGCCCGGGGCGGTCATGGCCTGCGTGGACGGCGAGCTGTCCGAGGTGCTGGCCGCCCTCGACCGGCATCGGCCCGACGTGGTGTTCAACCTGTGCGAGGCGCCGCTCGGCCGGCCCGACCGCGAGCACCACGTCGCCGCGCTCCTCGAGTGGCGCGGCGTCCCGTTCACCGGATCGTCCAGCGAGACGCTCGCGCTGTGCCGGAACAAGGAGCGCACCAAGGCCGTGCTCGCTGCCGCCGGGATCGCCGTGGCCCGCGCCGGAGTGCTGCCCTGCGTGGTGAAGCCCCGCGAGGAGGATGGCTCGTTCGGCATCGGCGCGGATTCCATCTGCGACACTCCCGAGCAGGTGGATCGGGCCCTCGCCCGCCTCTCGGTGCCCGGCATCGTCGAGGAATTCCTCCCCGGGCGGGAGTTCGCGGTGTGCCTGTGGGGGCGAGCCACGCCTGATCACGTGTCCGTGGGCGAGACCCGCTTCCTGAATGGGACGCGCCTGAACACCTACGCGTCCAAGTGGGACACCGAGAGCGCGGAGTTCGCCGACACTCCCCTCGACTACCGGACGATCCTCGCGCCCGATCTTCGGGCGGCGGTGATCGACGGCGCGCGCGCGGCCTGGCGGGCGGTCGCGGCGCGGGGCTACCTGCGTGTGGACCTCCGCCAGGACGCCGCCGGCGTGCCGCGAGTCATGGACGTGAACCCCAATCCCGCGCTCAGCCCGGGCATCGGAGTGGGGCGGGGCGCCGAGGAAGCCGGCTGGCCCTGGGAGCAGCTGATGCGCGCGCTGGTCGAGTGGGCATGCTGATCCGCGCCGGGCGAGGAGGCCGAACGTGGCGCTGGTCGTCCTGAACCTGGCGCAGGCGCGCTTCGAGTGCACCTTCGGCCGGGGCTGCGAGGGCATCTGCTGCAAGGACGGCCGTCCCCCGGTGTATCCGGAGGAGGCGGCCCCGATCGAGGCGGCGATGCCCACGATCCTGCCCCGCGTGCGTCCGGAGGTGCGGAGCGTGCTCGAGCGCGACGGCTTCCTCACCCGGCGCCGCAAGGCCGGGCAGCCCACGCTGCGCGTCGCCCGGGGCTGGTGCATCTTCTTTCACCGCGGCTGTGTCCTGCACGACCTCGGGCTCAAGCCTGCGTTGTGCGCGCTGTTCCCGCTGTCCAAGGATCTGCGCGGACGCTGGTACGTGCGCCAGAAGGGGTATCAGCGCGAGCAGTGGAACCTGCCCTGTCTGGATCCGGCGCCGGGCACACCGCTCGCCGCCGAGTCGCTGCGGGCGGAGATCGCGCTGGCCGAGAGCTACGAGAACGCGCCCGCGGCGGAGGAAGGCCAGGCGTGAGAAGGCGCGAGCTCCCTGCTGACCGCGGGCTCATCCCGCGGCGTGCATCGCCCGGTCGAGCGCGCGTTGCCATCGGCCGGCGCCCATCGCCTCGCCGAGCCAGTCGTCGATGAACCGCTTCATCGCGGGGTCGCGGGCGAAGTAGTAGGCCTTCTCGAGCCGGGTGAACGGCGCCGCGACCGGCACGGCCACCAGCTCCGGGTGGAGATGCGCCTGGTGGTCGGCTTCGAGCCCGTCGGTGACCATCACGTCGGCGCGGCCGGCGACCAGCTCGTCGAAGACGGTGGCGTTGTCGTGGTGGATGGTCACCGTGGCCCGGGTGAAATTGGCGCGGGCGAACGCTTCGTTCGCCGCGCCGGGATTGGCGATCACCCTGACGCCGGGCTGGTCGATCGCGGCGACCGAGGTGAAACGATCGGCGAGCTCGCGCCGCGCCACGGGCCGCTTGCCGTCGATGAAGTTCGGGACCGAGAAGAAGCCCTTCTCGCCGCGCGCCGGCGTCACCGTCACCCCGCCCATCGCGATGTCGAACTTGCCGGCGAGGAAATCGTCGAGCAGCCCGCCCCACACGGTCGGCACGAATTCGAGCCCGACCTCGAGCGTCTCGGCCAGGTCCACGGCCATGTCGATGTCGGCCCCTTCGTAGTGACCGTCAGGGCGACGGAAGCTGAACGGGCGATAGTCGCCGGTGGTGCCGACACGCAAGCGGCCGCGCGCGCGGATCCCGGCCAGCGCCGGCGAGGTATCCCAGGGGATCGGCCGGTCGATCATCGAGGACGAGTGCCCCACGGCGTGGAGGTGAGCCGCAGGAAGCGCGCGGCATTCTCCCACATCAGCTTCTGCATGGCGGGCTCGCCCAGCACCGACCGCCACGCGATCACCGTGTCGACGTGGTCGGGGAAGATCGTCTCCGGGTGCGGGTAGTCCGAGGCGAACATGAGCGCGCCGTCGCCCATCAGGTCGTGGACCGCCTTGGTCATCGCCGGCCCCTCGGAGAAGTCGATGCTGCAGAAGACACGGCCCATCTGCGCGTACTCGACGGGCGTGTGCTTCAGGGTCGGCGCGACCGAGCCGCGCACGTAGTCGATCTGCCGGGTCAGGCGCGTGAGCCAGTGGGGCAGCCAGCCGTGGCCGCTCTCGAGCGTGCCCACGCGCAGATTGGGATAGCGGTCGAGCATGCCGCCCATGAGCATGAACGAGAGGAATCGCTGGCCGCCCCACGTCTGGCCCGCGCAGCGGCCCATCGCGGGGTTGTCCCAGATGTCGCGGTAGCCGGGGAAGTATGGCGTCTCGATCGTGAAGGCGTGGAACATGATGGGCAGGTCGGCCTCGGCGGCGGCCGCCCAGATCGGCTCGAGGTCCGGATCGTCCACCGGGACGCCCTCCGGAAGCGGGGCCAGACCGCCGCCACCCAGTCCTCGCGGGCGTGCTCGGCGATGACCCGCGCGCTCCAGGCCGGATCGGTCGCCGGGGCCAGCACCATGCTCTTGAGGCGCCGGGAGTCCGCGCTGCAGTACTCGGCCATGTAGCGGTGATAGGCGCGATACAGGCCTTCGTCAGATGCGGGGCGAGCGCCGGCGCGCCATAGGCCCATGGGCCCGGGATGATGAAGTCGATGTCGCGGCCCTCGGCGTCCATGTCGCGCAGGCGGCCGGCGGCGTTGTCCTCGGCCACCCGCGGCGTGATGGGCTGGCGCGTGACCATCTGCGTGCGCCCGGACAGGAACCCGCGGTCGCCCCCCTGCTCCGGCGCCGGCCCCGGCTTCGCGCCCGCCACGCGCTGCAGGCGCACCGGCTTGATGGCCAGGATCGACGAGGCGTCCACGTCGTCGGCGTCGCCGCGGCCCCGCACCACCTTGACGGTGCGCCGGTAGGGCTCGAGCTCGCCGAGCCGAGCGCGAAGCTCCGCGTCGGCGTGGCGCAGCAGGACCTCCAGGGACGGGTTGACGTGGGTGTCCGAGTCGATCACGCGAAAGCCCTGTCTCATGCGGCCCCCCTCACCGGTGGATGGGCGTCATGGTAGCCGAATCGGCGGCCGGGACACGCGGGCTAGCTGGGGACCGGCCGGACGCTGGTCGGGACGTTCGAGGGGCCGGGGAGTGCGGATGGCCCCGGGGTCGGCCTGACGCGGGGGCAGTCAGGGCCGCGGTCGTCGCAAATTTCGAACGCGCAAGGCATTGCGCCTTCTTGATGGTGATGCCTCCCAGATTCGGTGGCGCGCTACCCCTCTTCTCCCGGTGTGACCCAACCCGCGAAGCAAATCCACCTTCCAAGAGATTGATATTGTGCTGGCTCTGCCATTGACGCGGTGTGGCATCCGACTTGCTCTCCTACCGGCGAGATGTCGGTCCGGCGCGCGGAGCGCCCGGAGCCGTCGTGAACGGACAACGGGGAAGGGGACAAGCCATGCGGGTCTTTGGGGTCATCGTCGTGCTGATCGCCGCCATGTTTTCCACCGGCTGCGGCGCAAAGTTCTACTGGACGCGCGCAAACACCGTGGATGAGCAGTTCCACAAGGACAGCTACGAATGCGCGAAGGAGTCCAGCCCGAAGTCGGGACTAAACCGCAAACTCTATCTCACATGCCTCACCGCGCGCGGTTACCAGAGGGACAAGTTCGTGTCCCCGCCGACGCCGAGTTGGCGCGGGGCGAGCGACCTCTGATCCCGCACGGCGCCGCCGTCACGATGCGAGGCGAGAGATCACGTCGCGCTTCGCGCGCGCCTGGCCGAATCCGCGCTCACCGTGCCCTTGTCAACGACGGCGCTCACCGAGCCGTGCGCGCTGGTCAACTGGACGGTCCCGGTGACCGCCCAGCGCGTCGAGGTGGCGGGGCGTCCGGCGGCCGAGCAGCCGACGCGCCTCGCGCTGGCGCGGACGGAGCGTAGCCACGATGAACGCCCGGCAGCGGCGGGCGCCGCGTCCGGGGCCCGGGCCGCCCGGTGAACCGTGATGCGCGCACCTGGCGATCGACTGGGCTCATGACATACCATCCAGTCATGCCCGGGCAGAAAGCATTGGACCCTCGTTCGTACTTCAGCGTTCCGCTCTTGACCTCGGCGGGCGCCAACCGGAGTTTGAAGGCATCCTCGCGCCCGAACCAGAGCGACACGCCGAGAAATAGGGATCACGGAGCAGTTTCTCGCGAACGCCGCGAGCTATGCCGACCGATACGGGAACACGGAAGAGCTCACCGAACTGCTCACCGAAGCAACGGTTCTCTTTCGAAAGTAGTTGGCGGGCTTTCCACGATCGCGCAGGCGCACGACACCCACGTCTCGATCTCGCGCTTCCGGCGCACGGCGTGCCGTTCCAGAGCCGGTGCTGGGCGTACCGGTAGGCGTGCGGTGCCCGGGGCGGTTGGAAATCGAGCCACTTACCATCATCTCGGTGTCCAGGAAGCCGGGAACGGAACAGAAAGTCCCACGGCGCCGAGATGTGCGGCACCATCCTGCACGGCGAAGGTCCCGGCGCGCGCGCCGACGGCCCGTCCCCGAGGCGTCAGGCCCTACCGCAGGAAGGAGTGGGTCTTGGCCTTGGGGAGTTGCTTCAGCTTCTCGAAGAACGCCGTCTCCGTGATCTCCATCGGCCACTCCAACCGCACCCCGAGCCGATAGCGATTGTCGCCGAGCTTCTCGATTTTCACAGCCCCGAGCGAGTTCAAACTGGTGACGTCACGTACGAGCGCCTTCAACGGGTTGCCGAGCGTCCCGTAAGCGGGCGCTGTGCGGCGGATGACCTCGGGCCAGTCCATCCACTCGACCTCCAGCAGCAGCTTGAGGATCTCGATCTGGCGCTCGGCGATGACGCGCTTCTTCGGCGTCTTGAGCAGGCCGAACAGGTCGAACATGAGATTTCTGAAGAGTCCCTTCGAGATGTCGTGCTGGATCTCGGTCAGGAGCCGCTGACTCTGGAGGGTGACCCCCCGAAGCGCGAACTGGAGGAACGGGGTGAGGTCATAGCCACGCTGGCGCAGCTCCGCGAGGGCGCTGAGGTACGCGTTCTTCTCGTCGTAGTAGTAGTTGGACATCGCGATGAACGACGAATCCGCAGGCCGGCTCGCTGGAGCATGAGCGCCTCCAGCGCCCGTGCCGTCCGTCCGTTGCCGTCCGCGAAGGGATGCATCGCCGCGAGGTGATAGTGGGCGGCGAGGCCTGGACAAGCGGATCGTGGTCACGGAACTCACGACCCATGGCCCGTGTGAACTGGTCGAAGGTCTGCTGGCACTCGTCGCCCCCTTCAACCCCACGGTGCCGCGGGACGCCGAAGTTGACGTTCTGATCCCGTTGGCGAAGCTGCCCCGGCGGGCAATGATCGTCGTCAGCTCCTGTGACCATGCGTCGGTGAATCAGGCGGAGCAGGTCGCCGTCAATGGGCTGGTCGTGGGGCACCGTGGCGATCCAACGGTACGTTTGCACAGCAGCGTGGGCTTGCCTTTGCGAGCGTGTCTGCAATTGCTCGGGTGTCTGCTGCATGGCGGCTTCGAGCTCGCGCTCGGTGAACTCCGCTCCTTCGATCCGGGAGGTTCCCGCGACTTCCCGCTTGAGCTGGATCTGCTGGAGTCCTTCCACCCACCGACGCTGGTAAGGCACGGTCCTGAGGGACAGCACGGCGGCCTTTGCCTCGGCCAGCGCGTTGGTGATAGCGGGCCCGTCGTAGCCGATCCAGTGTTGGGGGATCTCGTACCGGATCATGCCTGTTTCTACATCTCAACTATTTCCGTGTCAAGGCGTCGGTAATTACCAGATATGCTAAGTAAATCAATATGATATGTCGAACAATCCGACTGCTTCGAGCTTCTGAGAATTCCGGTTTATTTCCAGATATTATCGGCCTCATGACCGTGAGGATCACCGCCCCGCCGCCACCCAGCCCGCGGGTAGACCCTGATCACTGACCCCCAGCGACGGGAATGGCGGACCTCCTGGGAGAGGTGGTCGACGGGCTGGAAGCGGATGAGGTGCGTCACCGGAGAGCGGTTTCGTGAGGAGAGACTCCAAGACCTACTCCCGGAGAGTCTCTCGTTCGGCTTCCAGAAATCGCGGAGGCACAGCGGGGACGCCGGCACGCACCCTCCTGCTCAATGAGCGCCTGGCCTACACCTGCGCCTTCTTCGTGGACCGGAGGATCGAGGGTCCCCGTCTGACGGTGCGCGAGATCGACGACGAATACTGCAAGTCACCCAACGATAGGACGCCCGGCCGGAGAGGCCGCCACCAGCTGGACAAGGAAACAAGGCGGCGGTCACCGATGCAGACGGCAGCCTGAAATGCCGCGCCGAGTGGCACTATTTCGGCACCGACCTGCACACCCCCCAAGGGCGGCCCCCCCTGAGTTCTGGGGTTTATGTGGTAGGCGGGGGGAGGATCGAACTCCCGACCTCGGCCTTGTAAGGGCCGCGCTCTCCCAGTTGAGCTACCCGCCTGTGATTGGAAACTTACGGACTTGTGGGACGGGTGTAGACGTTTGCGGTCGTCAGTGTGCCCGACAGGCGCAAGGCGCTGACGGGGCGGGTGTCAACTTCTGCGGGCCAGTGTCCCCCCACGAGCTCGGCGTTGCACGACGCTCGTGCCGTCGGGCCGCCGCTCCCTTGCGCATCCCTTCCGACATGGCTAACATGGCCACATGAAGAGGGCCAAGATCGCCGAGCTGAACCACCTGTCGCGCTACCTCGATCACGTCCGGAGCGGAGAATCCGTGCTGGTACTCGACCGGGATCAGCCCATCGCGCAGATCGTTCCCCTCGACAAGCCGACGCGGGGCTCCCGCGGCCACGACGACCAGCTGGTGCGGCTCCAGCGGCGCGGCCTGATCCGGCGCGGGTCCGGGGGCCTCCCCGAATGGCTCGGGAAGCGCAAGCCTCCCCGCCTGCGGGGCAGTGTGCTCGAGGATCTGCTGGCCGAGCGTGGACGATGACGATCAAGCTCGGGCTGTTCTCGATGACCACGGGGCCGGCCAGCTATCCGGAGGGCGCGGTCCGCGTGGCGCGTGCGGCGGAAGCGGCGGGGTTCGACTCGCTCTGGGGCGGCGAGCACGTGGTGCTGCCCGACCCGCAGGTGCCTCCCTCGCCCCTTGCGCCGGGAGACCGCATCACCGATCCGGTGGTGACGCTCGCGTTCCTCGCCGCCCACACGACACGCGTCCGTCTCGGCACCGGGATCATCATCCTCCCCCAGCGCAATCCGCTCGTGCTCGCGAAGGAGCTCGCCACCCTGGACGTGCTCTCGAACGGGCGGCTCCTCGTCGGGATCGGCGTGGGCTATCTGGAACCCGAGTTCCGGGCGCTCGGCGCCCCGTTCCGCGAGCGCGGGCGTGTCACCGACGACTACCTGGCCGCGATGCGCGCGATCTGGGCCGACGGGGCTCCCGCGTACCGCGGGGACTTCGTGTCCTTCGAGGGCGTGGATGCCCATCCGAAGCCCGTGCAGCGGCCCCACCCGCCTCTCATCATCGGGGGGCACACGCCGCCCGCGTTCCGGCGCGCCGTGGAGCAGGGCCATGGCTGGTACGGGTTCGCCCTCGACGTCGAGTCCACCCGACGGTGCCTGGACGGCCTGCGCGAAGCGGGCCAGCGCTATCCGCGGCCCGCGCACCTGGGCGCGCTGGAGGTCAGCGTGACCCCGCGCGGCCGCGTCGATCGCGCGCTGGGCGAGCGCTTCGCCGCGCTCGGCGTGCACCGGCTGATCGTGGTGCCACCCCGCAGCGCGGATGCCGCGGGCTGCGAGCAGTTCGTCGATACGATCGGTCGCGATCTGGCCTGAGCGGCGCTGGCCTGAGCGCGTTGGCTTGCCGACCCTCGGAGGCGGCGGTACGCTTCGAAGAGTCATGCACACCCCCGTCCTGCTACGCGGTGTGGCTGCTCGAGTCGGTCATGATCGGGCGGGACGGCCCCGGAGCAGCGTAGGCAGGAGGCCCGCGTCGGCGCATTTCCTCCTCGAGTATTCGACGCAGGTCACCAGCGTCGAGGACGGCACCTCGTATCGGGTCCGCGCGTACGGCGAGGAGCGCAGCGACGGGACCTGGATCGGCTGGCTCGAGTTCCACCCGGCCGACGTGACGAAGCCGGCGCTCCGCACCGGCCAGGAGACGTCCCAGCCGAACCGGGTGACCGTCGAGTACTGGGCGTCGGGGCTGGAGCCGATCTACTTCGAAGGCGCGTTCGAGCGCGCGCATCCCGTCGTGTCAGCGAGCGGATAGCCGCGGGCCACGCCTAGAGCGCGAGCGCGCTGAGCCGCTCGGCGGTGGGCACGCCGTCGGCGTCCCAGCCCCGCAGCGCGTAGTAGCGGTCGAGCATGGCGTCCAGCTCGGCGGGCGGGCAGTGCATGCCCGCGGACGGCCCGTCGGGGATGGGCTCGTGCATCACGCGCCACGGCAGGGTGTCGCTGGCGCGCCGCACGCCCTCGCGCACGTTGAACAGCCGCTCGAGGTTCACGATGCGCTCGCCCGCGCGCTCGAGCTCGTCCACCGTCACGTCCCAGCCCGTGATCGCCTGCACCATGCGCGCGTAGGGCTCCTCCACGTAGAGGCCGAAGCCGCGCTCCGACGTGAAGCGGCACACCACGAGCGAGTCGCCCACGGCCGTGAAGTGCTGGCTCCGGATCGCGAACTCGGGCTTGCCGTCCACGCTCTTCCGGTCGAACCCCGCCGCGTACTGCGGCGTGGGCCGGGTGTCGTGGTGGCTGCCCCCGCGCGTCGCGGTGGCGTAGCCGATCGACAGGCCCTTGAGCGCGCGCGCCGAGTGCGCGGGGAGCTCGAGGCGCTTCACCGCGTAGACGGTGCGCGTGGCCTCCGGGTGCGTGGCCTCGGCGAGCCGCCACGAGCCCTCGGCGAGCCGATCGCCGAAGCCCTCGCGGGTCGCCGTCATCTCGACCAGGCGCAGCATCCCGCGCCAGTCGCCCCAGCCGAACGGCACGCCGATCTCCTCGGGGCTGATCCAGCCGCGCTCGATGGCCTCGCACACGAAGGCGAGCGTCACGCCCATGGTGATCGTGTCCATGCCGAGGAGGTCGCAGAGGTCGTTGGCCTTCGTGAGGGAGCCCGCGTGCGCGTTGCCCAGCATGGAGCCGAAGGCGAAGATCGTCTCGTACTCCGGCATCTTCGCCTTCAGCCCGGCCAGCTCGCCGTCGCGGATCTCGTACTGCTTGCCGCACGCCACCGGGCACTTCAGGCACGTCGTGTCGCGGTCGTGGTAGTGCGCGTGCATCTCCTCGCCGGAGATCGCCACGGCGTCCGCGAACACCTCCTGGCGCAGGTTGTAGCTGCCCAGCGCGCCCAGCGTGTTGATGGGCTTCACGAGGACGGGCGTGCCCCAGGTGGACAGCGCCTTGGTCCCGGCGGCCAGCGGCTCGCGCCGCTCGTCGACCAGACGCTTGAGGGCGGCCGCGTCGGCCACCTCGGTCTTCCTCGTCCCCGCCACCGTGACCGCCTTGACGTTCTTGGACCCGAGCACGGCGCCGATACCGCCGCGGCCGGCCACGCCCTCGCGGTTCTTCCAGTAGGTGGCGATGCACGCGAAGCGCACGCGGTGCTCGCCCGCGGGGCCGATCGCCATCACGTCCGTGTTCGGCCCTTCGACCTCCTGCACGGCGAACACCGTGTCGCGCGTCGTCCGGCCCCACAGGTGCCGCGCGGGGCGCAGCTCGGCGCCCTCCTCGGTCACGCGCACGTACACGGGCTCGGCGGCGCGGCCGGTGATGACGATGGCGTCGAAGCCCGTGCGCTTCATCGTGGCGGGGAAGCGCCCGCCGAAGGTGGAGTCGAAGAAGAGGCCGGTGAGCGGCGACCGGGCCGCCACGCAGGCGCGGCTGTTGCCGGGGATGGTCGTGTCCGTCACCGGTCCCACCGCGAACACCACGGCGCTCGCCGGGTCGAACGGATCGACGCCCGCGGGCGTGGCGTCGAGGAGGATCCGCGCCGCGAGGCCGTTGCCTCCGAGGAGCGCGCGCGCCGTCTCCTCGCCCAGGGGGCGGATGGTGGTGCGCCCGCTCGACACGTCCACGAACAGGATCCGGCCGCCGTAGCCTCGCATGCTCACCTCTCCCGGAAGTTCAGTCGCAGGAAGGCTGCCATGATAGCAGAGCGCCGCCGGGCCGACCCGCCGCGCCTGCGCTACGACGCGCGGCGGGCGCGACCGCGCGGATCAGTTCGCGCCGAGGGCGCGAAGCTCCTTGCGCGCCGCCTCGGCCAGCTCGGGCTCCACGCCCTTCGCGGCCACGAGCTTCTTGTAGACGATCTCGGCGGCGTCGCGCTGGCGGAGTGCCCCGAACGACTGGCCGGCGCCGAGCAACGCGCGGCGGGCCCACGGCGACGCCTCCGCCAGATAGGCCGCGGTCATGTACTGCTCCACCGCCTCCTGGTGGCGCCCGGCCGCGCGCAGCCCCTCGCCCAGGAAGTAGGCGGCCTGAGCGGCCACCGTGACGTCCGGGCTGGCCAGCCCGCGCTCGTAGATGAGCCGCGCCTCGTCCCACCGGCCCTCGGCCTGGAGCAGGCGGCCCTGCGCGAGCCCCGCGCCCTCGGCGCCCGGTGTGGCGGCGTGCTGCTCGCGCAGGCGCTGGTACGTCTCGAGCGCCCCGCTGCGGTCGCCGGTGGCCTCGCGCGACTCGGCGAGGAGCGTGAGCGCACGCGCCATCCGCGGATCGCCCGTGCTTGCCGTCCCCGAGCGCGGGCCCCACCACGCCTTCGAGACGGCGGCGCGCCTCGGGAATCGCGCCCGTCCGCAGGAGCGCCTCCGCGTAGGGCACCTCGGCCGCCGCGACGGCGGGGTCGGTCGGATACCGGTCGATCAACGTCTCGTACGCCTCGCGGGACAGCGGCCACTGCGAGTCCGCGGCCGCGGAGGCGCCCAGCGCGGCCAGCGCGCGCGGCGCGGCGGGGCTCCGCGGGAAGTCCTTGACCACTCGCATCGTGAGCGCGCGAGCCTCCGGCCACTTCTTCTCCTCGCCGGAGATCCAGGCCATCGCCTCCAGGAGGAACGGCGTCGTCGCCGGATCGGGAGCGCCGTCCAGCAGCGGAGTGGCCAGCGCCCGGAACTCCGCCTTCTTGCCCTGCCCGAGGAGCACCGCGGCCAGGCCGTATTCCGCCACCGCGGCCACCGGTGCTGCGCCGGCGTCGCGCGCCGCCATCAGGCTTCGCGTGGCCGCGTCCCAGTCGCCGCGCTCGAGAGCCAGGCGTCCCAGCCCGAGATGCGCGAGATCCTCGCCCTCGGTGAGCGCCGCGCGCAGGTTCGTCTCCGCCTCGCTCTTGCGCCCCAGCTCCAGCTCGGCAATGCCCTGGGCCAGACGCAGCCGGCCCTGGTGCGGCGACAGCGAGCTGCGCGAGCCCGAGGTGCGGAGGGCGCGGAGCCCCTGCTCGCTCCGCCCTTCGCGGATGGCCAGGATGGCGCGGTTCAGGAGCGCCACGGACGCGAGGTCGTCCTGCGGGAACCGCCGGAGGAATTCGTCGAGGAGCCGCTCCGCCTCGCGCTGATCGCCCGCCTTCGCGGCCAGCTCGGCGGCGAGGAGCAGCGCGGACGGCACCAGCGGATCGCGCGGCTGCTCCAGCGCGAAGCGTGTCCAGAGCCGGCGCGCCTCGTCGAGCCGCCCCCGGCGCAGCTCGGCCCACGCGAGCGCGGTCATCGCGGCCGGCGCGGCGGGCGACTTCGGGTTGTCGGCGAGGAACCGCTCGTAGAGCCCGGCGGCGCGGTCGTACTCGCGGCCCCAGTACGCGGCCTCCGCGGCCACCACGAGCGCGGCGGCGCGCACGGCCGGGTCCGGCCGTGCCGGCGAGGCCTTCCGCGGCGGCGCGCGCCCTGGTGAACTCGCGGGACTCCAGGTCCAGCTCGGCCAGCCGGAGCGTGGCGTGGGCGGCGAGCGCAGGGCGGCCCGGCGCCGCGCGGATCAGCTCGAGCTGCGAGCGCGCCTCCGCGGCCTGCCCGGCCTTCTTCTGCGCCTCGGCGGTGGCGATGACCACCCACGCGCGCGTGACCGCGTCGAGGTTCTGCGCGAGCATCTCGCTGCCCAGGGCCAGCAGCTCCTCGGTGCGCCCCTTGTCGGCCAGCCAGCGCACCACGAGCAGCGCCGCCGGCCGCGCCAGTCGCCCCGACTGGTCGATCTTCTCCAGCTGCGCGCACCTCCTCGCGCGCCGCCGCCGGGTCGTCGGCGTCGAGGAGCGCCACGACGAGGCCGGCTCGCGCCCAGGGCGCCTCCGCGGTCCTCGGGTACGCGGAGAGGAGCGCGCGATAGGTCTTCACCGCTTCCACGGGCTGACCCGCGGCCCGACGCCACCAGGCGAGCCGGAGCAGGCCGGGCTCGATGAGCGGATGCGGCCCCGCCGCCGTGAAGACCTGGAGCCGCGAGACCGCGCCGCGCGGATCGCCGAGCCGGCCGACCGTGTCGCCCAGCCAGAACGTCACCTCGGTGGCCAGGGCACGCGGGATGTTCTGGCCCAGGAGGCGCGTCCACTCGTCCCGGGCGTCCGCCGGCCGCCCCAGCGCGGACAGCGCGAGCCCGCGCACGTGACGCGCCGGAGGGATCAGGTCGGGCGGCGCCCCGCCGCGCAGCAGCCCTTCCGCCAGCGGGAGCGCCTGGGCCGCCTCGCCGCGCTCCAGCAGAAGGCACGCGAGGGTCTGCGCCGCGTAGGCGCCCAGCTCGCCGTTCGGGTCGTCGCGCGCCACCATCGCCAGGTGCGCCTCCGCGGCGTCCGGCCGGCGCAGGCGCACCAGCGTCTCGCGCCAGCCAGTAGCGCGCCTCGCGCGAGACCTGGCGATCCGACGACTTCTGCACCGCGGCGGCCAGGTCCACGCGCGCGGGCTCGAGCTCGCCGCGCTGGAACTTCGCCCGGCCGCACTGCAGCAGCTCGGAGGCCACGCCGAACACGGAGCCGAGGGGATTGCACGCGAGCGTGCGCTGCGCCGACGTGCCCGGCGAGCGGACGGAGCGACGGGATCCACCACGATGCGCGGCGCGGGCAGGTCCGGCATGGGCTCGGGCGCGGGCGGCAGGTCCACGCGCGGGATCGGCACGGGCGGCTTCTCGAGCGCGGGCGCGGCAAAGGGGATGAGGCGCCCGAGCGGCGCGGGGGAAAGGGGCGGTGTGGGAGCGCTCGCGCGTGGAGGGGCACCCGCCGATGCAGGCGCGCTCCCCGGTGCCGGAGCAGCCGCCGGTGTCGGCGCACTTCCGGGTGTCGGGACACCCGCCGGTGCCGGGGCCCCCGCCGGAGCTGGGGCACCCGCCGGCGCCGGCGCACCCGCGGGTGCCGGCGCCTGAGCCCGTGCCACGCCCGCCGCGCCGGCGACGAGCAGCGCCAGGGCGGCGATCCCCGCGGTCATGGGCCGCGCGAGATGGAGCGCGCCTCACGGCTTGATCCTCTTCGGGCTCGAGCCGGCCTTGCCGCCGGACTTGCTTCCTCCGGCCTTGCCCTCGCCCTTCCCGCTCGGCGTCGACTCCGACTTCCCGCCGGCCTTCATGTTCGCCGCTACCGCGGCCCGCCGCGTCTTCGCCCACTGCGCCAGCTCCTTGTCGGGACTCCCGGCCGCCACGTTGTCGTAGTACCTGGCCGCCTGGCTCCACTGCTGCTGCTCCTCCATGGCGAGTCCGCTGCCCGCGAGGGCCCGGAACCGCACGGCGGCGTCGCTCCCTGCCGCCTCCACCGCGGCCTGGAAGGCCTCGTGCGCGGGCGCGTAGCGCTTCAGGCGGAGCTCGCTCTCCCCGGCGATGAGGAAGCCCTGCGCGCGCGTGGGCTCGTCGGTGGCCTTCGTGGCCGAGCGCGCCAGCGTGGCGGCCTCCTTGAAGCTCCCGCGCGTGAAGGCGGCCTGCGCCAGGTCCAGCGACGCGCGGCTCGCCAGCGGATGCTCGGGGAAGTCGTTGCGCAGGAGCGCCCACGCCTGGTCGGCGTCCTTGGGGCGGCCGAGGCGGGAGGCCATCACGCCCGCTTCGTAGAGCCCCTCCGCGGTGCGCGGCGACTGGGCCATCAGGGTCTTGTACTCCTGGGCCAGGTCCCCCTTCTTGCCGCCCTTCACCAGCGCGTCGGCCACGGCCCGCCGCGCCTGGGCGCTCACCTCGTGGCTCGGATAGGCGGTGGCGACGGCGCGCAGCTCGGCGAGGCCCTCCTCCTGGTGGCCGCCCGCGACGAGGGCCATGCCGCGCAGGTAGCGCGCCTCGGGCGCGAGCTTGTGGTCCAGGTTGCGCTCGGCGAAGCGGCCGAGGACGCGCTCGGCCTCGTCGTAGCGCTTCAGCTCGGTGAGGAGGCGCCCGAGCTGGATCGTGGCGGAGGGCGCGGCCTGGTGGCCGGGGAACGCCTCCAGGAGCTGGCGCAGCGACGCCACCGCGGGCGCGCGCTGCTTCAGCTCGATCTGGGACCAGGCGAGGCCGTAGAGCGCGTCGGGCGCGAACGGCGAGGCCGCGTTCTCCGAGATGAGGCGGTCGTAGACGGTGCGCGCCTCCGCGTACTTCTTCATGCGGAAGAGCGTCTCCCCCTCCCAGAACCGCGCCTCCTCGGGCTTGCCCGGCGGCGGCGAGAGCGTCTGGGCCTTCCGGAACGACTCGAGCGCGGCGGGAAACGCGCCCTGGGCCAGGCGTGCCTTGCCCAGGAGCAGCGTGGCCTCGGGCACGCGCCGGTCGTCGGGGAAGCGCTCGATGAAGCGCTCGAGCATGCGGCGGGACAGCGCGTGGAGCCCGTCCTGGAACGCCCGCTCGCCCACGAGCCAGACGCGATCAGCCTCCTCGACGGCCGCGACCTGCGACACCGCGGCGAGCGGGACGGCGAGGAGCCACGCGAGGAACACGAGGGAGCGACCGATCCGCGCTCTCATGTTGCCCACACCGTACCATGGCCCGCCCGCCGCGCCGCCCGATCGCCGTCGTCGCCGCGATCGCCGCTCAGAACCGCATGCGGACCCGGTAGGTCACGGTCTCCTTGCCCTCCTTCGGCACGGGCACGTCGAAGCGCAGCGTGTGGGCCTCGACCTTGTCGGCCTTGTGGGTGGAGTGGAGGACCTGCCAGTCGCCGGGCACCGGCTCCATCACCGTCACGGTCTGCGCCTCGCTCTTGTGGTTCCGGAGCACGATCTCCCATTCGACCTCGTAGAGGTTGCCGCCGAGCTTCCGCCAGTCCTTCTGCGTGCGGTCCGCCACCACGTCGAAGGCGTTGCCCATCTTGATCTTCACCTTCTCGTCCTTCGGCGTGTGGTCGATCCAGTCCTCGCCGATGAACTGCTGGCTGCCCGAGCGGTCGGCCTTGTACACGCGCACCTTGCCCCGGGGCAGCGGGAGGCCGAGGCGGTTGGCCTTCTCGTTCTTGATCTCGAAGAACACCGCCACCTTCTGGTTGGACACCGGCATGCCGTAGGAGTTCCGGTAGTACTCCTGGGCGCCGTAGTAGATGAGCTGCTTGGCGATCCCCACGTCGTTGGCGGCCATCAGCGACAGCTGCTTCGTCTGGTTGTCCTTGATCGTGGTGCGCCCGTCGAGCGTGTACAGGTGGTACTCGAAGAAGCCCTCGGCGTCGAACTCCTGGCGCGCGACGACGGGCGCCGCGGCCTTCGCGGCCATCTCCATCACGCGGCCGTCGCGGCGCCGGTCCTGGGCGCGGTTCACGTCGCCGGCCACCAGCTTGAGCGCGGCGTTGCCGTACGTGGCCCCGCTCTTGTTGTCGATGGTCACCCAGCCGGTGAGGTCGGCGCGCGTGTCCGCGGGGTTGATCACCATCACGTAGTCCGCCTTCCACGTGATGCCGCCGGTGAGGTACGAGGCCTCGACCCGCTGGACGCGGTCGAGCTGGTTTCGCAGGAGCCACACCAGCGTGGGCTGGGACACGAGGTTCTCGGGCAAGGCCGGGAGCACGATCCGCCCGGAGTGGCCGAGGTGCACCTGCCCGTTGATCTCGAAGATGGGGCCGTTCGTGGAGAGCAGCGTGGCCTCGTGGAACGTGCCGTCGCTCGCGTAGATCCGCACCTTCCGGCCGACGTACTTCTCGAGCACCTTCTGGCTCGACAGGAGGTCGTACTCGTAGTTCTGCTCGAGCACCTTCACGGACCCGGCGTCGGTGAGCGACTTGAGGTGCACCGTGGTGGGATCGATCTGGGCCGCGACGTCCCGCCACTGGACCTCGCCGACCCCCGCCTCGAGGCGCGCCTCGCGCACGTCCTTCACGAGGCCCAGGTTGCCGTTGTAGATCGTCACCGTCACCTCGCGCTGCTGCTCGCGCGTGATGCCGATGGGCGCGGCCGCGGCGTGGCCGGTGGAGAAGAGGCACAGCAGGGCGACTGCCAGCACGCGTCGGTTCATCGGACCGTCCTCCTCGGTGCTCCGGTGGTTTCGACCATCCGGACGGTTAGACCGGGAGGCGGTCCGGAAGTTCCCGGGCTACGGGACGGACGCGGACGGAGACGCGGACCTCCTCGGGGAGGGTGGAGGCCTGGAAGGGCACGGCGACCTGGCCGAGGCGTCCGAGGCCCTGGGCGAACTCGGCGTAGGCGGCGCGCGGAATGAGGAGGTCGACGACGGTGCCGTCGGCCTCCGGCCGGCGCGCCAGCTCGCGGCCCTGGGCCCGCGCCACCAGGTCGGCCAGCCCGCGCAGGGCGGCTTCACGGTCGCTCGCGGACAGGACGGCGGCCACGTGGGCGCCGCCCTGCGGCGCGGGAGCCGAGGCGGCGATCTCCTGCCGGCTTCTGAGCGCGGGCTCGGCGGCCTTCGGACGCGCGAGCGGCGGCGCGGCTCGTCCCGGCCCGACGCCGGCGGCGACTCCGCCACCGACGCGCCGGGTGGGGCGGCGGCGGTGGAGGGGTCGCGGGCGGCGCCGGCGTGCGGGCGGCGCAGCGGTGGGCGGCGCCCCGGCCTGCGGGCGCTTTCCGCTCGTGGCGCGGCGCGCGGACTGGTCGGCTGCGCGCTGTCGCTCGTGGCGAGCTGCTGTCGGCTCGCCTCGCCTTCTGCTCGCGCTCGCGATTCGGAGGCGGCGCGCCGGCGGTCATCCTCGCTGGGCTCGGCGTTCCTCGTCTTCCCGACCTGGCCCCCGGCACCCTGGCGGGCATCGGCGGCGCGGCCGGCAGACTGGGATTCCTTCGCGCCGACCACCGGCGAAGGCTGCTGGGCGGGAGCGCCTCGGCGCAGGAGGGCGCCGGCCGCGGAGGGGGCGCCGGCGCGGCGGGCGCAGCCGGGGCTGACCGCGCCGCGCGGCGGACGGCAGGGTCGGCGCTGCAGCCGGACCGTCGACTGGGCGCGCGGCCGACGTGAAGACCGGCGCGCTCGTCGCCGGCGCGGGCGTGGACGCCGCGCCGGTTGGCGCGGCCGGGCTCGCCGGCTTGTCAGCCATGGCTCTGCGGTCCGCCGGCGGCGCCTGGGCTGGGGCCGGCGCCGCCGGCGGGCTCTCGTTCCGCGCCGCCTGCCGCAGCTCCGGCGAGTGCTGGAACACGTAGACGGCGAGGCCACCAACGAGGAGCAGGGCCGCGGCCTCGAGCGGCAGCCTCACGCGGAACGGGAGCGACAGGGCTCTCAGCGCGCGGCGGTGCCACGGCTCCGGACGGGCCGCCAGCACGCGATCGACGAAGCCGGCGGGCGCGCGCGCCGGCGTCATGCCGCCGAGCAGCGCGACGGTCTGCCGCAGGCGATCGAGCTCGCGCCGGCACTCCGCGCACCCGTCGAGATGCGCCTGGAGGACGATGCGCTCGCCGGCGGACAGCGCGTCGTCCACCAGCGCCGAGCAGAGATCGCGGGCTTCGGGGCAGTTCATGACAGGAAGCGCTCCAGCTTCTCCTTCAGGTCGGTGCGCGCCCGCGAGAGCCGCGAGCGCACCGTGCCCAGCTCCAGGTCGAGCGCGGCGGCGATCTCCTCGTAGGACAGGCCCTCGATGTCGCGCAGCACCACCACGATGCGACGGTCCTCGGGCAGCTCCGCGATGGCCCGGTGCAGCGCCTGCTCCACCTCGCTCCGCTCGACCTCGGCCGCGGGGTCCGGCGTGGGCCGGCCATCCGCTCCAGCGTCTCCTCGCCGTACCGGCGCATCCGCCGCTCACCCGAGGCGAGGCGGTTCAGGCAGAGCCGCGACGTGATGCCGTAGAGCCACGTGGAGAGCTTCGCCTCGCCGCGAAACGAGGCGATGGCGCGGTGGGCCCGGAGAAACGCCTCCTGCGCGACCTCCTCCGCCTCCGCGGCGTTGCCGAGCATCCTCATGGCCACGCCGAACACCCTGTGCTGGTAGCTGATCACCATTTCCTCGAAGGCCTTCGAGTCGCCGGCCTTGAGCCGACCGACGATCTCCTCCGCGGGCAGTCCGCGCTGGCCCTCTCGCACGGTTAGACCATACCCTCTGGTCGAAGTTCCCGAGGCCGGAAAACGCGCTCCAAGGTCGAGCGTGACTAGATGCGTTATAGATGGGCAAGCTGTTGATAAACCAACTAGAAACAATTAGTCGCTAGCCGAATAGGACAAAAAGCTCGCCCGAACTTGAACGATATGTCATAGTGTCCTAGAACATTAAAGATTAGGGACGCCGCACCTGAGACGGCAAGGAGGGGAGTCGAGATGAACACGTACGTCGAGGAACTCATCGCCCGGGCCCGGCTCGAGGAGGCGAGGGCGCACGCCGAGACGCAGCACCTGATCGCCACCTTCGCCCCGGCCCGGCCGGCGCTCCGGCGGGCCATCGGTCTGGCCCTGATCAGGGCGGGCCGGCGGCTGGCGAGCGAGGCGCGGCGTCGCGCTCCGGAGGCGGGGCGCCTCCCCGCCTGACGGGCGAGAGCCGAGGATGGCGCGAGCGGCCACGACGGTCACGCCACCGTCCGGGCTCCGGGTGAACCGGCAGAGCTCGGTGCCGCTGCACGTGCAGCTCACGATGCAGGTCCGGCACCTCATCGGCACCGGGGCGCTCAAGCCCGGCATGCAGCTCCCGACCGTCCGCCAGCTCGCGGGCTTCCTTCGGATCAACCGCAACACCGCCGCCCGGGCGCTCGCCAACCTGCACCGGGACGGTTACCTCGAGTGCCAGCAGGGCCGCGGGACGTTCGTGGTCGAGAGGCCGCCGACGCGGGAAGGCCGGGCCGCGCGCAGCCTCGATCGCCTGGTGGCCGAGACGCTGGACCGGGCCCGGCGTCTCGGCTTCACCCACGACGAGATCCTCGCCACCGTCGCGGCCCACGCGCCCGCCGGCACGCGGTCGGGCACGCCGAAGAAGGCCCGCGCGCTGCTCGTGGAGTGCAACCGGGAGGAGCTGGCGCGCTACCGGGACGACCTGGAGACCGAGCTGCCGCTCAGCGTGGATCCCCTGCTCGTCGACGAGCTGCGCGAGCGCGCCGCGCGTGAGCCCGACATGTTCAAGGGCTACCGCCTCGTGATCACCACGTTCTTCCACATCCACGAGGTGAAGCACGTGGTGCCCGCGGACGGGCCGCCGACGGTGGCGCTGCTCTCGGAGGCGAACCTCGCGGTGCTGCGCCGCCTCACCGAGCTGCCCGAGGGCAGCGTGGTCGGGCTGATCTGCAACACGGCCTCGCGGCAGCCAGAACCTGCTCCGCTCCATGCAGGCGGCCGGCCTCGGCCACCTGACGCCCGTCCTCGCCTCCGTCGACGACCCGTGGTCGATCACCCGCATGCTCGAGCGGACCCGCGTGGTCGTGTGCTCCGAGCAGTCCGCGGCCCGCATCCGCGGCACCCTGCCGCCCGACGTGGACCTGATCGTCAACGACCGCACGCTCGACCGCGGCGGCATCGAGCTCCTTCGCGACACCCTCGCCCAGTCCGACGCAGGCGGCGGATAAGGGCCCATCTGCTTCGTTGGCGCCCTCGGCCGCACGCTCAACGTAGAGAGACTACGCCTCGCGTGCGGCCGTCGGACGCCGCCTCGCATCTGGGCCCTTCTCCGCCGCCTGCCTGGGCTAGAAGCGAAGCGCGAGGCCGCCGAGGAAGGTCCGCGGGTTGCCCGGGGTGAAGTGGATGTCGTCGACGCCCTCCGCGGGCTCGCCGCGCAGCCGCGAGGTGAAGAAGAACTGGGCCTCGCGGTACTCGACGCCGGCCAGGTTCTCGATGCTCAGGAAGGCTTCCAGCATCTTCCAGCGGTAGCGCGCCGTGAAGTCCAGCAGCGTGTAGCCGCGCGCCGTCTGCTGGCGGTCCTCGCTGGCGTAGCGGCGGGCCAGGTAGCGGATCCCGAGGCTCGACGAGAGGCCCCAGGGAAAGCGCACCGTGATGTCGCCGCGCGCGGTGAGGCTCGGGGCCAGCGGCACCACGTCGCCGTTGTCGAAGCGCGCCCGGCTGATCGTGACGTCGCCGCCGATCGAGAGCCACTCCAGCGGACGGACGCGCGCCGAGAGCTCCCACCCGTGCCGGTGGCTGGGCCCGCGCGCCTCGGTGGTGCCGTCGTCGCCCGCGAAGACCAGCTCGCTGTCCAGGTGCATGTCCCAGTACGTGGCCGTGAAGTCCACCATCTTGTGGGGCCGCGCCTTCACGCCGAACTCGTAGCCGCGCGCGGTGGGCAGCGCGGTGAGCGTGGGGTCGGTGACCACGGCCCGCGCGTCGTTGCTGTGAAAGCCCGTCCCGAAGTTCGCGAAGAGCTCGGTGCCGAACCACGGCCCGAGGATCAGGTTGGCCTTCACGTTGGGCCGTGAGCGCGTGAGCTCGCCGGCCAGCGGCGGGTCGCCGTTCAGGTTGTCGCGCACGTCGAAGGTGAAGATGTCGCCGCGCGCGCCCGTCACCAGGCGGAGCCACGGCAGCGGCGTGAAGTCGATCTTCACGAACGGCGAGTACGAGGCCTCCACGATGTCCACGTCCTGCGTCCGGCCGAGCTGGTGGCGGTCGGCCTGGGTGGCCAGGACGACGCGCGGCCGGTCCATGCGGAACTGGAAGCCGCCGGTGAGGACGAGCGGCATCCCGAGCGGGGAGAAGCTTGTGCTCGTACGCGAGGTCCACGCCGAGCACCCAGCGCTGGTCGCGCTGGCGGATGCCGTCGCCGTTGTCCTCGTCGTTCAGGAAGAACGTGAAGTTCGAGAAGAGGTCCAGCGTGTAGTACTGGGCATGCGCCCGCGCGGTGAAGAGCTGGTTCTCGGACGGCCGCCAGCGGATCTCGCCGTTCACGCTCGTGCGCTGGGTCGTGCCGCCCTCGCTGTTGTCGATGGCCCCGAACCGGTCGATGAGCCCGGAGCGCACCGCGCGCGTCGGGATCTGCCCCGAGGCGAACCAGTCGCTGTGCAGGTGCGAGGCCCACAGCGAGAACTCGACCTGGTCGGCGAGCCAGCCGCTCGCCTTCCCGAACGCGTTGAAGCGGCGGTAGTGCTGCTCGCGCTCGAAGGGCCCGTCGGTCAGGTAGGCCTCGAAGGCGAAGAGCGTCTTGATCCGGTCGCGCGTGGGGGACAGGAGGGCCAGGTAGCGCTGCGTGCCGAAGCTGCCGCCCGCGGCCTGGAGCGTGTTCTCGTCCACCGTGTCGAGCGTCACGAAGTTGAACGCGCCCGCGGTGGCGAAGTCGCCGAACTCCACGAAGTACGGCCCCTTGTACGCGTCCAGGAACTTGACCGTCTCCGGGATCAGGAAGTGCAGGTCGGCGTAGCCCTGGCCGTGCGCGTGGCTCCGGAGGTTCACGGGCATGCCGTCCACGAACAGGGCGACGTCGGTGCCGTGGTCGGCGTCGAAGCCGCGCAGGAAGTACTGCTCGGACTTCCCGCCGCCCCCGTGCTGGCCGAGCACGAGGCCAGGCACCACGCGCAGCACGTCGCCGGGCCGGCCCTGCGGCCGCAACTCGAAGTCGCGTCGGGGCACGATCACCTCGGACGACGCCGACACCGGGGGCGGCGCCGTCACCGTCACCGGGGGCAGGAGCGCCGGCGCCTCGGACGGCGGCGCCGCGGGCGCGGACGGCGTCGCCGGCGTGGCCGGGGACTCGGAGGGCGTCGGCGGACGCTCCTGCGCGAAGGCCATGGTGACGAGCGCCATGGTGACGCTCAGCGAGACAGCCAGGGCACGCACGGATGATCTGACCATTGCTCGGCGCTCCTCGCTCGGCGTGCGTGGCGAGACGGCGGGCCACGCGCCGGGGACGGATGAAGGGGCGACGCGCGGGGCGTCGAGCGCCGGTGAGGCGCCGAGCCGCTCCTGCGCCTCGTCACGAGGCGGAGCGGAGCCCCGCGGAACGGATCAGGCGATCTGCGAGGGAGGAGCGCGGCCGCGGGCGGGACTTCGAGGACGCTCTGAAGGAGCCGACGGCGTGAGGTCCGTGACGGCGCCGGTGGCGCGGCCGTCCCGGAACGCCGGCGATTCCTCCTCGACGGGCACGGCGATGGGATGCCACGCGGCGACGTCGCCGGCACGGCCGTGCGCCTGGATCGAGTGGGGCGCAGGCGACACCGCCTGTCGCGATCCCTCGAAGGCCAGGGCCACGAGCATGACGGCCAGGGCCAGGGAGAGGGCACGGCGCGGGCGGCGCACCGCCACGAGGAGCACCGCGGCGAGGAGGACGGCCAGCCAGCCCAGATCGGGCCCGTCGACGAGGGCGCGCCAGGTCCGGCCTTCGGCGGCGAGGGCGTTCAGCCCGGAATCGACCGGAAAGACGACCTGGTGGGCCCACGCCTGCCCGGCCGCGATGGCCAGCGACCAGAGCAGGAAGACTTCGGGACGGCGGCGCGGGCGCACCGCCACAGGCTAGTGCCCTGAACTGGAGATTCAATGACAAAAACGGGCGACCCTTGCCAGGATGTCGTCGGCTGTTTCGTCCACGTGAACGGGCGCGGCCCGCCGAATGGATTGGACGTCAGGCGCGGCGAAACTCGTCAGGCGTCCTTGAGCGAGGGCGCCTCCAGCCGCCTCCCGACGACGACGACTGGCGCTACCGCCGCCTCAGCAGTCCGGCCAGACCCACGAGAGCCGCACCGAGCAACAGGAGGCTCGCGCCCGCTCACTCATATTGGCAGAGAGGGCCGGGGGCGCCGCGCACAATCACGGATGCCGAGGTGGAGCGCGTCATCGCGCTCACCCTGGAGAGCGCGCCGCGCGACGCGACGCACTGGAGTACGCGCGCGATGGGCAAGCGCAGCGGGCTCAGTCGAACCGCTGATGCACCGCTGGTTGCTCCGGCATCCCCGATTTCATGTTCACTTCACGCCGACGAGCGGGGCGTGGATGAACCTGGTGGAGCGATGGTTCGCCGCGCTCACCCAGAAGCAGCTGCGCCGCGGCCTGCGCCACGCGGGCTCGTCGACGGCGACAGGGCGATGGAAATGCGTCGATCGCCCGCGGCGCGCGGCTGGTCAGCCTCCGAGCTTCCAGGCAAGCCAGACGCCGAGCACGATGCTGGCGCCGCCGGCGAGCACCCGCAGGACGGCCAGCGTCTCCAGCGAGCGTCCGGCGCCCAGCGCGAAGGGCAGCCCGATCACGCCGCTCAGCGCCAGCATCCCCGCCGTGGACCCGAGCCCGAACACGAGGATGTACCCGAGGCCGGCCGCGGGCGAGGACACCGCGCCGAGCGCCACCAGCGTGAGGGCCGCGCTGCCCGCCAGGCCGTGGAGGAGGCCGACGAGCAACGGCCGGCCTCCGACCTCGGCGAGATGGCTGTGACCGGGGCTCTCGTGCGTGCCCCCGGCCACGTGCAGGTGAACGTGCGCGTGAGCGCGGCCGCCGTGGACGTGGGGGTGACGGTGAAGCGACACCTGGCGCGCCACCCGCGCCAGCACGCGGCCGCCGAGGCCGATCAGCAGCAGCGCCACCGCCATCTCGAGACCGCGCTCCATCGCCGGCGTGATCGTGAGCCGGAACGCGATGACGGCGCCGCCGGCGGCCAGGAGCGCCAGCGTGTGGCCCACGCCCCAGCAGGCCCCGAGCAGGCACGACCGCGAGAGGCGGCGCTGCTCGCTCACCAGGGTCCCGACGGCGGCGACGTGGTCGGGGTCGAGCGCGTGGCTCACCCCGAGCGAGAAGCCGAGCGCCAGGAGCGGGGCGAGCGACGGCTCGATGGCGTTCACGGCCTCACCGCCGGGCGACCGCGAAGGGCTGGAGTGGGCCGAGGAGGGCGCACCCGGCCACGCTATGGCAGGCCGTCACGACGGTCAAGCGCCGCCGTCGTGTCTCAGCGCCAGGCGAAGCTCAGGTGCTCTGGCCTGGCGAAGGCGCCGGGCTCGCCGCCGAGCAGGCGCACCGTCGAGGCGCCGAGGCTGAGCGCGATCCGGCGCGTCTCGGCCGGCAGCGCGACAGCGCCCTCGTAGCGGAGTCCCTCCGGGCCGAGACGGGGGCCGAGCGTGAGGGCGATGGCGGGCTTCCCGGGCGCCTCGATCACGGCGCGCACCGGGAGGTACGGCACAGGCTGGCCCGAGGCCAGGTCGGTGACGACGGCCACCAGGCGGCCGGGCCCGCGCGCGGCGGCGTGGTCGTGATGGCCCCCCGCCCCGTGCGCGTGACCAGCGCCCGGCGCCAGGTAGGACAGCCGCACGCGATAGCGACCGGCCTGGAGCTCCTTGGCCCCGGCCGCGCCATCGGCCTGCCCAGCACCGCCACTCCTTCCTCCCAGGTACGCCACCAGGTTCGCGAGCTGCGCCATCGTCATCTGGGGGAACTCCGGCATGAGCGAGCGTCCGTCGCCGCCCGCGTAGCCCGGCGCGTCGACGATCACGGCGTTCGGATTCACGATCGACTCGGCGAGGTACTCCTTCGGGTGATGCTGGCCGACGCCGGAGAGGTCCGGGCCGACCGTGGCCACCTCGCCCGGCTTGAGCGGGAACTGCTCGCCCCGCATGGCGTGACACGCATGGCACTTGAGGTCCACGAAGGCCTGGCGCCCCGCCGCGGGGTCACCGGGGGGCAAGGTGAAGCGCCAGCCCGGCGGCACCCCGCCCGCCGCGTGGAGCGCGTCCATCGTGATGCGCACTGGCGCGGGAGCCGACGCGGGCGCGCCCGCCGATGGCGGGGCGGCCTGACCGTGATGGTGCATGTGCTGGGCGGCGGCGCCGCCCGCGCCGCCGGCGACGACGGCCACGGCGGCCAGGACGGCCAGTCTGCGCGCGTGCTCCATGGACGCCTCCGGTCCGCGGTGTGACGGAATGCGGATTCCGATTTCAGCGAGCGGGCTCACACCGCGATTCTGCGGACACGCGGCGTGTCCGTCTCGCCATTCATTCACGATCTGTCAGGGCCGCGCCGCGACCTGCACCGCGCGCACGACCGTCTTCAGCGATGGGAACTGCTCCTCGTGCCAGGCCACGAGGAAATCGCCCGCGGGCGTGACCTTCACGTCCGGGGAATAGGCCTTCACCGCCTCGGTGAGCACGCGCACCGGCCCGAGCGTGCGGCCGCCGTCGGCGCTCGCGCGCATCAGCACGCGCCGCCGAACCGCGGTGGCGTCCTCCCACACTATCACCGCCCTCCCGGCCGGGCTGACGGCGAGCCGCACCTGGTCGGGGATGGAGCCCGACGACGTGGTGACGGGCACGGCCGGGCCGAAGCGCTTGCCGTCCGGCGAGGTCGCGAACAGCATGCGCGGCAGCCCGCGCGCCCCTTCCGTGTACCACGCGGCGTAGAGCTGGCCGCGACCGTCCATCGCCACCTGCCCGCCGCGATGCGGGCACGCGTTGATCTTCCAGTTGTCGTCGCGGACCCGCGTGGGCGCCGCGAACGTGCGCCCGCCGTCACGCGACAGGCCGAGGACCATGTCGCGCACGTCGCCGGGAAAGACCTTGCGCCAGAGCACGGCCACGCTGTCGCCCGGCCCCGCGGCGAGGGCCACGCGGCAGCAGACGCACGTGTCGCCGTCGAGCCGCGCGGTGGCCTCCACGCGCCGCCCGCGGTCGCCGACCCGCGCGAGGAAGGTGGCGGCGTTGGGCCCGCCCGCGCGGCTGTCGAGCCAGGAGACGAGCACGGTGCCGTCGGGCATCACGGCGAGGCCGTCGAACGAGTGCGAGATCGGCGTGTCGTCGGTGACGCGCACGTGCCCCTCGAAGCTCCGGCCGCCGTCCAGCGAGCGCGACAGCCGGAGGTCGGACGCGAAGAGCGTGCCCGCCGGCTTGGCGCGATCCGACGACCACGAGAGATACATCTCCCCGCCCGGCGCGGTGACGAGGAGGGGCGAATGGTGGAGGGCCTCCACCGTCAGCTCGGGCGGGTTGACCCGGACGGGCCGGCCGCCGCCGTCGGCGAGCCGGGCCACGTAGAGGTGGTTCGCCTCGCCCTCCTTGGCCGCCCACGTGACGATCGGCGCCCCGTCGGCCGCGATGCCGAGGGCCGGGGCCGACACGTGCACCTCGTGCCCCTTGCCCGGGTGGGTCAGCTCGAGGCGCGTCCCGAGCGTGACCGTCGCCGCGGAGGCGACGGAGGCGCATGGCAGGGCCAGGAGGAGCGTGAACGCGACGGGTCGCGACATCCGGATCATTTCCACCTCCACGCCACGCCGCCGTAGAAGGCGCGGCCGTCGCCGGGCTCGAAGAAGCGCCGGTTCGCCGAGTCCACCACCACCGATGAGGCGTAGGTGGCGTCGGTGAGGTTCCGGCCCTCGAAGTACACCTCGAGGTTCCACGGCTTGTACGTGTACCCCATGCGCACGTTGAACAGCGTGTAGGCCTGGGTGCGCGCGTCGTTGGCGCTGGTGACGAAGTACCCGTGCGGGACCACCTCCACGCCCGGCGCGATCCAGAAGCCGCACGAGTGGTCGTAGCGCAGCTCGGCGCGGACGAAGTGCTCGGGCGCCCCGGGAAGCCGGTTGCCGCCGAAGGTCGGATCGTCCACGAAGACGAAGCGCGACCACGTGTAGGCGACGCGGACGCGGAGGCTGTCGCCGCCCGAGCCGAGCCCCATGCGCGCGGCCAGGTCCTTGACGAGCCGGACGTCGCCGCCCGCCTCCACGCCGGTGTGGCGCGACCGCGGGATGTTCACGAAGCGCGGGATCGTGAACGGCGCGAACGGGAACGGCTGCACGTTGACGTTCCGGATCTCGTCCCACAGCTCGATGTCGTAGACGGCCACGTCCCACGCGAGCCAGTCGGCGACCACGCCCCGGGTGCCCACCTCGAACTGCCAGGCCTTCTGCGCCTCGAGCTGGCTCAGGTCGCCGCCGATCTGGCCGGGCGCGGTCAGCTCGAGCATCAGCGGCGGCTCGTAGGCGCGGCTCGCGTTGCCGAACACCTGCACCCCCGGCGCCACGCGCCACACGACGCCGGCCTTCGGCGTGAACGAGAGGAAATCGACCGCGTCGGACTGGTTGCCGTTGGAGAGGAAGTCGTCGCGGACCCCGCGGTAGGCGTACTGCCCGCGCCCGGCGAGCACGAGCCCGAGCGCGGGGGTCACGTCGAACTGGTCCTCCACGTAGGCGCCCAGGTTGTAGGACTGGTTGATCTGCCTCTTCGTGACCGGCCCTCGCTGCCCGGAAAGGTTGGCGAGGTTGACGTCCACCTGGTTGGTGCCGTAGTACTGCACGCCCGCGGTGAGCCGATTGCCGTGGCCGAAGAGCGGCCGCGCGAGGACGTAGCGCAGCTCGGTGCCCCAGTTGTAGGTGGTCTGGTCGATCACCGCGAACGACAGCGGGTGGTCCAGGTCCTGGTAGTCGAGCTGCGTCTTCCACTCGAGGGTCTGCGCCTCGCCCAGCGGCGTGCGGAGCGTCAGCCCGCCGCGCACGTAGTCGTAGTTGCGCGCCTGCCGGAACTGGCTCACGGTCAGGTCCTGCTGGCGCGGGTTCCGGTCCATCTCGGCCTGGGTGAGCGAGCCGGGCAGCTCCTCCTCGTTCCTCACGTAGCCGAGGTCGAGCCGGACCGTGGTCCCGCCGGGCAGCGTGTAGCCGAACGTGGCGTAGCCGCGGCGCCGCACCTGGGCGCTGTGGTCGCGATAGCCGTCCAGCTCGGTGTCGGCGTACGCGCCGTAGAGGTCGAAGGGCCCGTAGACCTGGCCCGTGCCGATGTAGTTCTTGTAGAACCCGAACGAGCCGAACTCGGCTCCGTAGCTCGACCAGGCCGGCGTCGGCGCCCGTCTTCGTCACCAGGTTCACGGCCCCGCCCAGGGTGTTGCCGCCCAGCGCCAGCGCGTTGGCGCCCTTGTAGATCTCGATGCGCTTGGTGGTCAGGAGCTCCAGCGACTCGAAGTCGCTGAAGCCGTCGGCCTGCCCGTAGACGAAGCCGTCGATCAGCACGTTGACGCCGCGCAGGTGGAAGTTGTTCCGCAGGCCGGACCCGCGGATGGAGAGCTGGCTCTCGTCGGCGGCGCCGAAGCGCGGCCGGATCATGACGCCCGGGGTGAAGTCGAGCACGTCCTTGAGGTTCGACGCCCGCGACTCGCCGATCTGCCGCTCGCCGATCACCGCGGTGCCGCCCGGCACGCGGTTGAGCTCCTCGCGCGCCTCCTGCTCCGTGCGCGACCGGTCCGCGGGCACGCGCACGCCTTCCACCACGACGGGCGGGATGGTGGGCGGAGGGGGTGTCTGGGCCAGGGCCGGCGCGGCCCACAGGAGGGCCGCGACCATCGTCGTCACGCGCATCGGTCTCCCCTTCACTTGAGGACGAACTGCACGGGCAGCCGCACCCACATCCCGATGGCCTCGGCGCCGCGGCGCCCGGGCTCGAAGCGCCAGCGGCGCACGGCGTCGATGGCGGCACGGTCGAGGTCGGGATGGCCGGCCGTCTCGTCCACCTGGATGTCGGTGACCTGGCCGTCCGCCGCGACGTAGACACGGAGCATCGTGGTGCCCTGGATGCCGAGCCGCCTCGCCGAGGACGGATACGACGGGATGACCTGGCGGCCGCCGCTCGGCCGCGCGAGCTGGCTCGGCGCGTCGGGGACGACTCGCGCGGTGGCCGGCGGCGGGGCGGCGGCGGGCGGCGCCGGCGCCGGGACCGCTTCCACGCCCGGGGACACGGGAGCCGACGGACGTCGCGGGCCGGGCGCGTCGGACACGCGCGGCTCGGCCGGCGCGGGCGATGGCGCAGGCGCGGCGGCCACGGCAGGCTGCGGCGCCGGCTCGGGCGGCCGCGCCGGCGCCGGCGGCGGGGTCACGGGGGTCGGTGGCGGCTCGGTCACCATCTCGCGCGGAGGAGGCGGCGGAGTGATGGGCTTGGGCGGCACCACGGCCTTCGGCGGCTTCGGCGCGGCGGCGGCTCGGGGGCGCGGCGGCTCGGCCGCCGGCGGCGGGTCCGGCGCCACCAGCACGGCCTCGAGCACCACGGGCGGCCGCGGGCTCAGGAACTGCCCGAACGCCAGGGCGCCGGCCACCACCGCCAGCGTGCAGGGCGAAGGAGGCCACGACCGGGGCCGCGCGCGCGAATGCTGGATGCGTGAGCATGAGGCGGCGAAAAATCCTCCTGTCGAGCCGGTCACGATCGGGTACGCCGCGGCCGCTCCCCGGGATGTCCGGGGAGGATGCGCGGCGTGGTTTCGGTGAAGCTGCGGGCGGCTAGACGGAGACGGGAGGCGCGCGGCCTTCGTGCGGGCTCGGAGCGTGGAACGGTACGAGGGACAGCGACCACCCGAGAACCGCCACGTGGAGCGGCCCCGGCACGTGGCCGGCGACGACGCCGTCGGTCTCGGTGCCCGACAGGTGCTCGGACGTGGCGGCCACGTGGCAGGCGGCGCCTCGGCCCGTCTCGCCCAGATGGTGGACGGAGTGCACGCCGCTCTCGAACACGAACACGGCGAGGAGGCCGACGAGCGACGCGGCGATCGCGAGCCGCGGGCGGCGTCGCATGGCGACCGCGGCGGCGCCGAGGGCCGCGGCCAGCGCGAGGCCCGAGGCCGGGATCGTGGAGGACGATGGCCCGCGCTCGCCCGGGATTCCGGAGGACGATGGCCCGCGCTCGCCCGGGACCGGCGTCACGGCGGCCGCGGGCCCGAGCGGAAGGGCGCTCGCCACGGTGGGCGCCGGCGCGGCGGCCGGCGTGTCCTCGGCGAGGCGCGCGGTGGGCCGGAGCCCGCGATGAGCCTCGACCGGGCTGGCCGGCGAGAGAGCCGCCACGCACGCGAGGGCCAGCGAGAGAGCCAGGGCCCGCCTCATGGCGCGCATTGTCACACGCCTGCCCGCGACCCTCAACCCGCGCCACGGCCACGCGGCACGCGAGGCGTCGCGTCTCGCCGCGCTCCGGATCTGCTAGGCTCGACGCCATGTGCGCCAGGCCCACCACCAGCGAGGAGATCCTGTCGCCCGGCGACCTGAGCGTGTGCGTGTTCGACCTCGACCATACCCTCGTCAGCTCCCCCCTCGACCTCCGGGCCGTCGCGCGGGAGATGGAGGCGTTCCTGACCGCCGAGGGCCTGACGCTGCCGCCCCGCCCGCACCGCTGGTCGGCGCCGGAGATGTTCGACCTGGTCCGGCGCGAGGCGCCCCACCTGGAGGCGCCCGTCCTCGCCATCCCGGTGGCCCACGAGCGCCGGGCCATGGAGGTGGCCGTGCTCGAGCCGTACGCGGTGGAAGCGGTCAAGGCCATCCGCGACCTGGGCCTCGCCACCGCGGTGTGGACCAACAACGACCGGGTGGCCGCGCACTTCGTCCTGGACCGCTACGGCCTGCGCGAGCACTTCGACCTGGTCGTGACCCGCGACGAGATGGCGCGCCTGAAGCCGGATCCCGACGGGCTCCGCGTGGTGCGCGAGCGGTGGCCCGGGGCCGCCCACGTCGTCGTGGTCGGCGACTCGTGGGTGGACGGGGCGGCGGCGCAGGCGGCGGGCGTGCCGTTCATCGCCTACCGCGGCGAGGGCGCGCGCGGCGGCTACGACGAGATCGTGCGCCGCGGGATCGCGGTCAGCGCGGAGATCTTCTCGCTCCTGGACCTGCCCGTCGCGCTCGGCTGACGAACAGCGAATGGGGCCCCGCGTGTGTTCGCGGAATCGTGGTGTTGGCCCGCACGGCGAAGTCGAAATCCGCATTCCTTTTCGCAGCTTGTCGCTCGGCTGAGCGAAGCGCGCGGGCATATACTGCGCCCGTGGACCTGTTCGACCCTCCCGAGGCCGAGCGGCCCGCGCCGGTCCAGGGGGCGCCGCTCGCCGATCGCATGCGGCCGCGGAGCCTCGACGAGGTCGTCGGCCAGTCGCACCTGATCGGTCCCGGCAAGGTGCTGCGCCGCATGATCGAGTCGGGCGCGCTCCACTCGATGATCCTCTGGGGCCCGCCGGGCACCGGCAAGACCACGCTCGCTCTCCTCCTCGCCGAGGTCGCCGGGGCGAAGTTCGTCACGTTCTCCGCCGTGCTCTCCGGCGTCAAGGAGATCCGCCAGGTCACCGCCGAGGCGGAGGCCGAGCTGGCGCGCCGGCGCCGACGCACGATCCTCTTCGTGGACGAGATCCATCGCTTCAACCGCGCGCAGCAGGACGCCTTCCTGCCCCACGTGGAGAAGGGCACCATCGTCCTCGTGGGCGCCACCACGGAGAACCCGTCGTTCGAGGTCAACGCCGCGCTCCTCTCGCGCTGCCGCGTGTACGTGCTGAATCCGCTCACGATGGACGACGTGGTGGGCATCCTGACCCGCGCGCTCGAGGACCCGGAGCGGGGCCTGGGCGGATCCTCCGCCCAGGCCGACGCCGACGCCCTCCGGCACGTGGCGACGCTCGCCAACGGCGACGCGCGGAGCGCGCTCAACATCCTGGACCTCGCCGTGTCGCTCGCCCCCGCCGAGCCGGGCGCGGGGCGGCGGATCACCGAGGCGGCCATCCGCGAGGCGGCCCAGCGGCGGGCGCTCCTCTACGACAAGGCGGGCGAGCAGCACTACAACCTGATCTCCGCGCTCCACAAGTCGCTGCGCGACTCCGACCCCGACGGCGCGCTCTACTGGCTGGGACGCATGCTCGACGCGGGCGAGGACCCGCTCTACGTGGCGCGGCGGCTGGTGCGCTTCGCCTCCGAGGACGTGGGCAACGCCGATCCCGGCGCGCTCCGCGTGACCCTCGACGCCAAGGAGGCCTACCACTTCCTCGGCACGCCGGAAGGAGAGCTGGCCCTGGCCCAGGCCACGTGCTACCTGGCGATGGCGCCGAAGTCGAACGCCGTCTACGCCGCGTACAACCAGGTGCAGGAGGACATCCGCGAGCGGCCCGCCGAGCCCGTGCCGCACCACATCCGCAACGCCCCCACCGGGCTCATGGCGAGCCTCGGCTACGGCAAGGGCTACCAGTACGCGCACGACGCGCCCGACGCCTACGTGGACCAGGACCACCTGCCCGACGCGCTCCGGGGGCGCGAGTACTACCGTCCCACCGACCGCGGCGCCGAGCGCGAGATCGCCCAGCGGCTGGCCGCGTGGCGGCAGCGGCGGCGGGGCGCGGCCCGGCCGTGACGCGCCTCGCGCGGCGGGCGCGGCGAAGGATCTCTCGCGGGTGGCGCGGAGCGTCTGGTACAACGAGAGCATGAGCGCGACAGCGGCGGGCAAGCGGATCCGCGTGGGCGTGGTGTTCGGCGGGCGCTCGGGCGAGCACGAGGTGTCGCTCGCGAGCGCGGCGTCGGTGCTGGGCGCGCTGGACCAGGACCGGTTCGAGCCGGTGCCCATCGGCATCACGCGCGAGGGCCGGTGGCTCGTGGGCGGCGATCCGCTCCGCGCGCTGTCCTCCCAGGCCGCACGCCGCGCCCTCGCCGAGGGGGGCGCGGAGAGCTCGGTGAAGCGCGAGCTGGTCGAGCGCGCGACGCTCGCGCCCGCCCCCGTGACGTCCCTGGCGCGTGGCGAGAGCGCCGACGGCCTCCCCGCCGGCCTTCGCGGCACGCTGGACGTGGTGCTCATCATGCTCCACGGGCCGGGCGGCGAGGACGGCACCGTCCAGGGCCTGCTCGAGCTGGCCGGCGTGCCCTACGTGGGCGCGGGCGTCCTCGCCTCCGCGGTGGGGATGGACAAGCCGGCCATGAAGGACCTCTTCCGCGCCCACGGCCTGCCCGTCGCGGACTACGTGGTCCTCACGCGGCACCAGTGGCGCCACGCGCGCGAGGCCGCGGAGCGCCGCGTGGCCGAGGCGATCGGCTTCCCCTGCTTCGTGAAGCCCGCCAACCTGGGCTCGAGCGTGGGCGTGAGCAAGGTCAAGGCGCCCGAGGACCTGGCCGCCGCCGTCGAGCTGGCCGCCGGCCTCGACCGGCGTGTCATGGTCGAGCGCAGCGTGACTGGCATCGAGGTGGAGGTGGCCGTCCTCGGCAACGACGAGCCCATCGCCTCCGTCCCGGGCCAGGTGTGCTACGCGGGCGAGTGGTACGACTACGAGACGAAGTACGCCGAGGGCCAGGCGACGTTCCGGATCCCCGCGCCGCTGCCGCCGGAGACCACGGAGCGCGTCCGCCAGCTCGCCGTCCAGGCCTTCCGCGCGATCGACTGCGCGGGGATGGCGCGCGTCGACTTCTTCGTGGAGGACGGCGGCGGCGTGCTCGTGAACGAGATCAACACCATCCCCGGCTTCACCGCCACGTCGGCGTACCCGCGGCTGTGGGAAGCCTCCGGCCTGCCCTACCCCGAGCTGATCTCCCGCCTGATCGACCTCGCCCTGGAGCGCCGGTAGCCCGGCCGAGCCATGCGCGGGCCGAGCGGACCAACGTCGTGCCCGGGGCGCCGTCGCGAGCGGCGCGGGCCCACCGCGAGGCCGGCGCCACGCGCGTAGCCATCACCGGGGGCGGGACGGGAGGCCACACGAGCGCGGGGCTGGCGGTGGCCGCCGAGCTCGGCCGCCAGGGCGTGAAGGACATCCACTGGATCGGCAGCGCCAGCGGCGTCGAGGCGCGCGCAGGCGCCGGCCGCCGGCCTCGCCTTTCACGTGATCCGCGCCGGCAAGCTCCGCCGGTACTGGGACTGGAAGAACGTGACCGACATCGGCTGGGAGGTCCCGGCCGGCCTGGCCGGCTCGTGGCGCCTCCTGCGGCGGCTGCGGCCCGCCGTCCTTCTCGCGACCGGCGGCTTCGTGGCGCTGCCGCCCGCGATCGCCGCGCGGTCGCTCCGCATCCCGCTGGTCGTCCACGAGCAGACCGCGGTCGCCGGTCTCGCCAACCGTGTGGCCGGCCGGTTCGCAACGCGGGTCGCGCTCACGTTCCCGCTGACCCGGGGCGACTTCCCGGCCTCGCGCGTCACCATCACCGGCAACCCGATCCGCCCCGAGCTGATCGGCGGCTCGCGAGAAGAAGCCTGCCGCCTGCTCGGTCTGGACCCCGCGGCGCCCATCGTCTACGTGACGGGCGGCTCGCTGGGATCGCACCGGATCAACCGCGTGGTCGGCGAGGCGCTGCCCGAGCTCCTCCGGCTCACCCAGATCGTCCACCAGTGCGGCGACAACGCCGAGACCGGCGACCTCGCCTGGCTCGGCGCGCAGGCCGCCGCCCTTCCGGCGGACCTGCGGGGACGCTACGCGCTCCGGCCCTACGTGGGACCGGAGCTGGCCCACGTGTACGCGGCGGCCGAGCTCGTCGTGGGCCGGAGCGGGGCGGGCACGGTGAACGAGTGCTGCCACCTCGGGCGCGCCGCCGTCTACGTGCCGCTTCCCGGGGCGAGCGGCGACGAGCAAACCGCCAACGCCCGCCTGGTCGAGGCGGCGGGCGGCGCCGTCCTCCTGCCCCAGGTGGCGCTGTCGGCGAGCGCGCTCGCCGACGCGGTGCGCGCCCTCCTCGCCGACCGGCCGCGCCTGGCCGCCATGGGGGAGCGCGCCCGGAGCCTCGCCGTGCCGGACGCCGCGGCCAGGATCGCCAGGCTCCTCGTCGAGGCGGCGGACCCGTCATGATCGCCGCTGCCCTGCTCCTCCAGGCCGCGCTCACCATCGGCGTGCCCGGCCCGCCGGGCTCGGTCGAGTACCTCGCCCTCCGCCTGGCCCAGGCCGAGGGCCACTTCGCCGCCGAGGGGCTCACGGTCACGCTGCGCCCGGCTCGCGCGGAGACGGCGGCGGCGGAGACGATGGCCCAGGGGCGCCTCGACCTGGCCGCGACGTCGCTCGACGGCGCGATCAAGCTGGGGCACGTCAAGGGCGCGCCGCCGCGGCTCGTCTTCGGGCTCTCGCGCGCTCCCGCGGTGGCGCTCCTCGTCCGGGCGACGGGCGCGGAGGAGATCCGGACGCCCGCCGACCTCGTGGGGAAGAAGGTGGGCATCCCCGCCCCGGGCACGCCCGAGCACACGCATCTCCTGTCGCTCCTGGCGCACGCCAACGTCCCGGCGCAGCGGGTGCAGTTGGAGAGTCTCGGCGACGCGCGCCTCGCCCAGGCGATCGCCTCGGGCGCGGTGGCGGCGGGCATGATCGGCGAGCCGTGGGCCACGCGCCTTCTCGCCGACGGGCAGGCCCGGGCGCTCGCCGACCTCCGCCAGCCGGACGGCGCGAAGACGTGGCTCGGCGCCGACACCGTGCACGCCGCGGTGTGGGCGCCCGCCGAGTCCCGCCTCGGCGCCGCCGAGCTGGTGGCCCTGGACCGCGCGCTCCTGAAGGCGGTGGCGCGGCTCCGCTCCGCGCCTGCTGCCGAGCTGGCGGAGCGGCTCGGTCACGCGGTGACTGGTGAGCCCGCGGACTGGGCCGCGCGGCTCGCCGCGGCGCGGGGCGTGCTGCTCCCCGACGGCGTGGTGTCGGCCGAGACGCTCGAGGCGAGCGTCAAGCTCCTCCGCCAGCGGACGCCCCTGCCGGCGAAGGTGATCCTTCCCAGTGACCTCGGCGACCTGATCGCCGCCGAGCCGCTGCGCAAGGCGCGTGGCAGGCGAGGTGAGTGGCAGGGCGAGGTGAGCCGGTGGCCTTGCGAGGTGAGCCGAAGGCGAGCCGAGCGTAATGGAAATGCAGTGGAAACCACCGCCCCCGGCCGTTGACGTGCTGGTGAGCCACCGGCTGCCGAGCGACCAGCGGAATGCCGCGGAACCAACCGCGACCCGAGCTAGCTCAGAGCCCGCACTCACGCAGCAGCCGCCGCGTCGCCTCCACCGGCAGGCCCACCACGTTCGTGTAGCAGCCCTCCACCTCGGCCACGAGACGCCCGCCCAGCCCCTGCACCGCATAGCCTCCCGCCTTGTCGAACGGCTCGCCGGTGGCCACGTAGGCCTGGATGTCCGCGTCGCCGTAGTTGGCCATGCGGACGCGGCTGACGACGGCGTGGGTGCGCTCGCGCCCGCCGCCCGGAGCCTCGACCACCGCGATCCCGGTGACCACCTCGTGCACGCGTCCTCGGAGGAGAGCGAGCATCCGCGTGGCGTGGGCGGCGTCGCCAGGCTTGCCGAGGAGGGCGCCGTCGAGGACCACCTCGGTGTCGGCGCCCAGGACCAACGCCGGCGCGTCGAGGGTGGCCGCCACCGCGCGCGCCTTGGCGAGGGCGAGCGCGGTCACCGCCTCGGCAGGTGAGCCCGGCGGCGCGACCTCCGGGATGCCGCTCGGCCGGACGGTGAAGGGGATGCCCAGCCGCCCCAGCAGCTCCAGCCGGCGAGGGGACGCCGAGGCGAGGACCAGGCGGGGCGGGTGGTCGGGATTCGTCGGGTGAGGCGGACTGCTCAGGGGTTGTGAAGGAATGCGGAAGTGGGCTTCAGCGAGCCGGCCAACACCGCGCTTCTGCGGACACGTGGCATGCCGTCTCGCCATTCATTGACGATCGCTCAGGGGCGGCGCGTCAGGAGACGATCAGTGGATCGGCGTCGGTGATGACGCGGGTGGCTCCGTCCAGGGCGCGCCGGATGAACTTCGGGAGGTTGAACGAGTGGAGGTGGGCGGCGCCGTCCCAGTAGCCCAGCGCGCTCGGATCGAGCCGGGCGGCGATGAGCCGGTCGATCTCCTCCGCCGTCTGCTTCCGCGGGTCCGTGCCCTTGGAGGCGAGGATGAACCCCCACGGCGTGCCGAAGCAGGAGATGAACCCCTGGTAGGGCGCGACGACGGGGAAGACGTCCCGCAGGGTGCGGGCGACGGCGGTGTAGAAGCCCAGCTCGTTGACCTTGGTCATGCCTGCCTGCATGGTCATGACGCCGCGGTCGGTGAGCCGGGCGCGGATCAGCGTGTAGAACTCCCGGGTGAAGAGGAGGCAGGCCGGCCCCTCCTCGAGGGGCTCCACGAGGTCGACCACGATGAGGTCGAAGCGCTCGTCGGTCTTCTCCAGGTACGCGCGGGCGTCCTCGTGCAGGAGCCGGGTGCGCTTGTCGTCAAAGGCGCCCTGGTGCATCTCGGGCAGGTGGCGCTTGCACTCCTCGACCACCTCGTCGTCGATGTCCACCATGAGGCAGTCGGTGATGCTCCGGTGCCGGAGGATCTCCCGGACCGTCGCGCCCTCCCCCCCGCCGATGACCATGGCGCGCCGGGGCTCGGGATGGGCGAGGAGACCCGGCTGGACCAGCACCTCGTGATAGATGAACTCGTCGGCCTGGCTGGACTGGATGCGGCCGTCGAGGACGAGGCACTTACCGTAGCTGAGGGTCTCCATGATCTCCATCAGCTGGAACTTGGTCTGCCGGTGCACGATCGTCCGGGCGATCGCGTGGGTGTGCCCCTCGACGGGCGTGGTGGTCTCGAAGAACCACTTGTAGTGGGGCGTTCCGCTCATCCCTTCCCCCCGACCGCCTTGACGGCGACCGGACGGTTCTTCCGTGGGCGGACACGGAGCGCCGGGCCGGGCAGCGTGGCCGGCCTGTTCAGCTGCCTGGGGGTGGCGGCGTTCAGCAGGATGCCGCGCTGGAGCTCGACCACCGACGCCCGCGCGGCTCCGAGCTGCTCCACGAGGTAGTCGGCGGCGACCTGCGGCTGGAGCACGTCGCCGCACGAGAAGACGTCCACGGCGGCGTAGCGGTACTCCGGCCACGTGTGGATGGCCAGGTGCGACTCGGCGATGACCACGACTCCGCTGATGCCGAACGGGTTGAACTCGTGAAAGAGCACGTCGACGATGGTGGCCTGGGCGCGCCGGGCCGCCTCGACCATCGACGTCTTCACGGTCTCAAGGCTGTTGATGGCTTCCGCGTCGCAGTCGAACAGCTCGAGCAGCAGGTGTCGCCCCAGTGCCTGCAATCTCTTTATCTCCTCCTCTCTCGTCGCGTCGTGCTGTTCTTCTCTCCGTCCGGAAATATTTTCCCGGAGAGAATTTCGCTCACTGTATGGCCGCCCTCCAGTCATTGCAAGAAAAAAATTGGTTTCGGAGCCCTTCCGTGCATCGGAACGGCGGCGGCGGCGGCGGGCGCTCGGCGGCGCCAGCGCCGCGCTCGCCTCCGCGCGATCGCTCGGCGCCGCGCCGTCGCCGCGCCCGCGGCGTCCGGCGGCGCCGTTCCCACGCGCGCGCCGTCGGGTGAGCGCGTTTCGAGGCCGACTGTCGACGAAACCCGGTCTCCCATCGCCGTCGATTAGACGTGGCGGCGAGAATTTCCTTGCGTTCGACGAGCGAGCCGATAACATGCATTCGGAATTTCCACACACGAGGCGCTCGCGCGACGCCGCGGCGAGCGAAGGAGGGGCGAGTGGGCTGGAAGCCGGTGACCAAGGTGGCGACGACGGCCGGAAGCGCCGAGGGCGCGACGCCCTTGAACGCGTTCGACAACGCTTTGCTCGCGGCTGGCATCGGCAACATCAACCTCGTCAAGGTGTCGAGCATCCTTCCGCCCGGCGCCGCCGTCGTGCCGCTGCCCCGCATCAAGCCGGGCGCCGTCATCCCCACCGCGTTCGCGGAGATGACGAGCGAGGTTCCCGGCGAGGTGATCGCCGCCGCCGTCGGCTGGGCGCGGCCCACCGCGCCCGGGCTGCCCGGCGTCATCATGGAGTTCCACGACAAGGCCAGCCGGGACGAGGCCGAGCGAGCGATCGTCCAGATGCTCGAGGAAGCGTTCCGTGTCCGTGGCTGGGACATGGCCGAGAAGAAGGTCGCCGCCGTCGAGCACCAGGTGGAGCGGACGGGCTGCGCCGTGGCCGCCGTCACGCTCCTGGCGGACGACGACATCGCGTAGCGCAGGATTCATGACCGGGCGCAGCGGGCCTCGTCTGCTGCCGGGTCCGATCGCCCGTTCGCGAAGGATGCAGGTAATTCGTTGATCCCGGCTGATCCCCGCTTCATCGCTTGCCGGGCCTCGCTGTCCGACGCCCGGATCGCCATCTTCGGCATCCCCTTCGAAGGCACGGTCAACCTCCGCCGGGGCGCCGACCACGGGCCGCGGGACATCCGGATCGCCTCGGACTCCATCGAGACCTACTCGCCCGTGCTCGACCGCGACCTCGACGACCTCGCCATCGCCGACCTCGGCGACTGTGAGCTGGGCACGGGCGCGCCTCGCGAGCAGCTGGCCCGGGCGCGCGCGGAGGTCGAGAGCTTCTGGCGGCCCGGGCTCCTGCCCGTGATGCTGGGCGGCGATCACACCGCCACCCTGCCCGTCATCGAGGTGCTCGCCGCCGCCATCCCGGACCTGCGCATCCTCCAGCTCGACGCCCATCCGGACCTCCGCGAGGAGTTCCTCGGCGAGCGGTACAACTACGCCTCCGCCATGGCCCGGGTGATGGACGTGGTGCCGCCGGCCCGTGTCTACCAGGTGGGCATGCGCACCGGCGACCGCTCCGAGTACCGGCGCGAGGCGCCGCAGCTCTACCCGGCCCACGCCATCCACCCGATCGACGCCGTGCGCGGGCTCGTGCCGCGGCTGGCCGCCCACCCGCTCTACGTGACCATCAACGTCGACGTGCTGGATCCCTCGGAGGCGCCCGGCACCGGCGCGCCCGAGCCGTGCGGGCTCCGCGCCGCCGAGCTGATCGAGATCGTGCGCCTCCTCGAGCCGTGCTCGATCGTGGGCACGGACCTGATGGAGGTGGCCCACGCGTTCGACCCGTCCGGCCGCACGGGCATCACCGCGTCGTGGATCCTCCGCGAGGCGATCCTGACCTGGTGGGGGAAATGACGGCGTCGCTCACGGGCCGCCGTCGCCGCGCCGCCGCGTCGAGCGCGGTGGGGCGTGAGACAGCGGGCCGCGAGACCGCCCGGCGCGAGACGGCCAGGCAGTACTCGGCGCCCCGCTACTACGAGATCGCCTTCGACATGAACCGGAAGCAGGAAGTGGACTTCCTCGTCCACTGCTTCCGGACCTTCGCCCGCCGTCGCGTGCGGACCGTCCTCGACATCGCGTGCGGCACCGGCCCGCACCTGATCCGCTTGGGCCAGCGCGGGTACCGGATGAGCGGCCTCGACCTCTCGCCGCAGAACATCGAGTTCCTCCGGGAGCGGTCGGCGGACGCGGGGCTCACCGTGGACCTGCGCGTGGGCGACATGACGCGCTTTCGCCTTCCCCGTCCCGTCGACGCCGCCATCTGCATGCAGGACTCGCAGGGCCACCTGCTCACCAACGAGGCGATCATCGCCCACCTGCGCTGCGTGGCGGGCGCGCTCGCCCCGGGCGGGCTCTACGTCTTCGACCGCTACATGTGCTCGTCGTGGACGGACCCGGCGCGCCGGTGGTCCTGGACGCGGCGGCGCGGCCAGGCCACGGTGAGGGCGACCTTCGAGGCGCTCAAGGACCTCGACCCGGTGAGGCAGGTCTTCTACGAGGACATGGAGCTGGAGGTCCACGACAACGGCACCCGCCGCGTCTACCGCCAGCGCCACGCCTCGCGGATGGTGTTCCCGCAGGAGCTCCGGAGCCTGGTCGCGCTCGCCGGCGGCTTCGAGCTCTGCGAGTGGTTCTACGGGTTCAAGCGCCACCTCCGGCTCGACGAGGCCCGCCACCCGCTCCTGATGGTGGTCGTCCTCCGGAAGAAGCCGGGCGGCCCAGGCGGCTGAACCAGGCCCACATGCTTCGTCGGCGCCCTCAGCCGCACGCTCGACGTACAGGCAGTACGCCTCGCGTGCGGCCATCGGGCGCCGCCTCGCATCTGGACCTGTTTGAGCCGCCTGGGGGCACGTCCTCCACAGCGTAGATGGCGGGGCAGGTCGTGCTGGGGCCGGGGCCGCACGAGCGGATCCGGGCCGGTCATCCCTGGATCTACCGGAGCGAGATCGCCGACGTCCGCGGGCGATGGGCGCCTGGCGAGGTGCTGGACGTTCTCGACGCGGCGGGGCGATTCGTCGGACGCGGCACGTACAACCCGCGCACGACGCTCGCGTGCCGGCTCTGGACCCGGCGCAACGAGCCCGTCGATCGGGACTTCTGCCGCCGCCGGATCGCCGGCGCGCTCCGCCACCGCCAGCCCGCCGGCCTCGACGCCGAGGCGATGCGTCTGGTCTGGAGCGAGGCCGACGGGCTGCCCGGGCTGGTGGTGGACGCCTACGGGCCCGTCACCGTGATCCAGTGCCTGACCGCGGGGACGGCCCGCATGCTCCCGTGGATCGCCGCGGCTCTCGCCGAGGCGAGGCCCGCCGATCGCCTCTGCCGGATCGACGACCCCACGGCGGCCCGCATCGAGGGCTTCACGCCGCACCGGTGCTGGCTCGCGCCGGACGGGACGGCGGGCCCGGACCTGGACGCGGAGCCGGCCAGCGTGGTGGTCGGCGAGGGCGCGTGTCGCTTCGCCGTGGCGCTGGGCCGCGGCCACAAGACCGGCCTCTACCTGGACCAGCGCGAGAACAGGGCCGCCGTGGCCGCCCGCGCGCAGGGCGCGCGCGTCCTCGACGCGTTCTGCTACACGGGCGGCTTCGCCTGCCACGCGCTCGCGGCCGGGGCGGCCTCCGCGCTCCTGATCGACGCCTCGGCCGACGCGCTCGCCGTCGCGCGTGAGAACCTGGAGCTGAACGGGGTGGCGGAGCGCGCGGAGCTCCGGGAGGAGAACGCCTTCGACGCCCTACGCCAGCTCGAGGCGCGCCGCGAGCGCTTCGGCGTCATCGTGCTGGACCCGCCGCCCTTCACGCGGCGCAAGGAGTCGCTGGACGCGGCGAGCCGAGGCTACAAGGACATCAATCTACGCGCGGCGCGGCTGCTCGAGCCGGGCGGGATCCTGGCGACGTTTTCCTGCTCGCACCACATCACGTCCGCGTTCTTCGAGTCGATCTGCCGCGAGGCGGCGGGGGATGCGGGGCGCGCGCTCCGGGTCCTGTCCACGCTGACGCAGGCGCCCGATCACCCCGTGCTGCTGAACGTGCCGGAGAGCCGCTACCTGACCGGTCTGCTCCTGCAGGCCGTCTAGCCGACACGAACGCCCGGGCGGGTGTCAGCCGCGGGCCTGGCGCTCCACCCAGCCGGCCGCGGAGGCGAGCGCGGCGTCGAGCTTGCCGGGCTCCTTGCCGCCGGCCTGGGCCAGGTCGGGCCGCCCGCCGCCGCCGCCGCCGACCTGCTTGGCGACCTCCTGCACGAGCTTGCCCGCGGGGAAGCGGGCGGTCAGGTCCTTCGACACCGACGCGACGAGGCTCACCTTCCCATCCGCGGCGCTGCCGAGGAGGATGACGCCGGGACCGAGCTTGTCGCGGAGCATGTCCACCACCGAGCGCAGGCCGTCGGGGTCGAGGCCGTCGAGCCGGGCCGCGAGCACAGGGACGCCCGCCACCTGCTTCGCCGAGGACACGAGCTCCTCGGCGCGGCTTCGCGCCAGCCGCGCCTCGAGCTGGGCGAGCTGCTTCTCGAGCTGCTTCTGGTCGTCGAGGAGCTTCTGGAGCCGCCGCGGCAGCTCGAGCGGCGGGATCTTCAGCAGGCCCGCGGACTCGCGGAGCGCCGCCTCCTCGCGGCCGACGTGGCGGAGCGCGGCCTCGCCGGTGAGCGCCTCCACGCGGCGTACGCCGGAGGCCACCGCGCCCTCCGACAGCATCTTGAACAGGCCGATCTCGCCGGTGGCGCCCAGGTGGGTGCCGCCGCAGAGCTCCGTCGAGAAGTCGCCGATCCGGATGACCCGCACGCGGTCGCCGTACTTCTCGCCGAACAGCGCCATCGCGCCGCTTCGGAGCGCGTCCTGGAGGTCCATCTCCGACGGGTTCACCACCACGTTGGCCTGCACCTGCTCGTTGACGAGCTGCTCGACCTGCTCGACCTCGGCATCCTTCATGGCGCCCGGGTGGGAGAAGTCGAAGCGCAGGTGATCGGGCGCGACCAGCGAGCCGGCCTGGGTCACGTGCGTGCCGAGCACCCGGCGAAGCGCGGCGTGCAGCAGATGGGTGCCGGTGTGGTGCATCCGGAGGCCCTGGCGGCGGCGCGGGTCCACCGTCACCGCGACCTCGTCCTGGTCGGTCAGCCGCCCCTCGGTGACCTCGACGCGGTGGACGATGAGCTGCGCGCCGCGGTGGTAGGTGTCGACGATCCGCCCCTGGCCGCCGCGCGCCACGAGCGTGCCGGTGTCGCCGATCTGGCCGCCGGACTCCGCATAGGCGGGCGTGCGGTCGAGGATCACCTCCACCGTCTGGCCCTGCTCGGCCACGGGCGTCAGCCGGCCGTCCGCCACGATGGCCTGGATGCGCGCGGGCGCGGACAGCGCGGCGTAGCCGAGGAACTCGTTCCGGGGCAGCCGGCCCGAGAGCTGCTGGTACAGCTCGCCCGCGCCCTCCGCGCCGGCGGCCTGGGCCGCCGAGCTGAACGCGCCGCCCGTCCGCGCGCGCTCGCGCTGCGCGTCCATCTCCGCGTCGAACGCGGCCTGGGTCTCCGCGGTCACGCGGAGCCCGGCATCCTCGAACACCTCCTGCGCCAGGTCCTGGGGAAAGCCGTGCGTGTCGTAGAGGGTGAACAGGAACTTGCCGTCCACCGGGCGTCCCGTCTCGCCGCGGTGGGACTCGATGTACTCGCGGATCTTCGTCATGCCCACGTCGAGCGTCGCCGCGAAGCGCTCCTCTTCGAGGCGCACCGTCTCCGCCACGCGCGCGTGCTGCTCGCGGATCTCCGGGTACGCGTCGCCCATCAGGGTCACCACCGAGCCCGTCACGTCCCACAGGAAGGGCGCCTGGAGGCCGAGCATCCGCCCGTGGCGCATGGCCCGGCGCATGATCCGTCGCAGCACGTAGCCGCGCCATTCGTTGGACGGGGTAACGCCGTCGGAGATCAGGAACGTGGCCGTCCGCGCGTGGTCCGCGATGACCCGCATCGACACGTCCGTCTCCTCGGCCTGGCCGTAGGCGCGGCCCGAGAGCCGCTCGACGTGGCTGATGAGCGGGCGGAAGAGGTCGGTGTGATAGCTCGCGTCCGTGCCCTGGACCACCGCGGCGATCCGCTCGAGCCCCATGCCGGTGTCGATCGAGGGGTTGGGCAAGGGCGTCATGGCGCCGGTCGCGTCGCGGTTGAACTGCATGAAGACCAGGTTCCACACCTCGAGCCAGCGGTCGCAGTCGCACGCCGGTCCCAGGCAGCGGCGGCCCGCCGCCTCCTCGGCGCAGGGGACGTGGTCGCCCTGGTGGAAGTGCACCTCCGAGCACGGGCCGCAGGGCCCGGTCTCGCCCATGCTCCAGAAGTTGTCCTTCTCGCCGAGGCGAAGGATGCGGTCCTCGGAGAGCCCGGCCACGGTCTTCCACAGGCCGAACGCCTCGTCGTCGTCGGTGAAGACGGTGGCCTTGAGCCGGTCCTTGGGCAGGCCAAGGTCCCGGGTGAGGAACTCCCACGCGTAGCCGATGGCCTCGCGCTTGAAGTAGTCGCCGAAGGAGAAGTTGCCCAGCATCTCGAAGAAGGTGTGGTGGCGGAGGGTGCGGCCCACGTTCTCCAGGTCGTTGTGCTTGCCGCCCGCCCTCACGCACTTCTGGGCGGTGACCGCGCGCACGTAGGGACGCGGCTCCTCTCCGAGGAACACCCCTTTGAACTGCACCATGCCGGCGTTAGTGAAGAGCAGCGTCGGGTCCTGGGCGGGGACGAGCGGGGACGAGCGCACCACGGTGTGCCCGTTGTCCGCGAAGTAACGAAGGAAGCGCTGCCGCAGCTCGGTGCCGGTGATCATGGGTCTCCTCGCTCCTGGATTCGCGCCTTCCGGGCCGGCGGAGCCATCATTATACGCGCCGCGCCGGGCGCCGAAACCGCCCCTACCCCTCCGGGTCGGCGTCGTCCGGGGAGACGGAGAGCACTTCGGAGATGACGCTCATGACCATGCCGGCGGGGTAGCCGCGGCGCAGGAGATAGTCGCGGAGCCGGCCGGGGAGCCGCTCCGGGCGACCGCGCCGGAGCGCGGGCAACCGTCCGCGCGCCGCGGCCAGCGCCCGCTCGCGCTCCGGGACCTCGTCGAACGCGGAGGCGACGGCGGCCGCGGCCAGATCTCCCGCGATGCCCTTGGCGCGGAGCTCCTGCGTGAGCCTGACGCTCCCTACCCGGCGGCCACGCGCGCGGGCCTCCGCCCACCAGCGGGCGAACGCGGCGTCGTCGAGGTAGCGCCGCGACTCCAGCTCCTCAACTACGGCGCGGGCAACGTCGGGCGGGGCGCCGCGCCGGCGCAGGCGCGCGGTCAGGTCGCGGCGGCTCCAGGCCTTGCGCGCCAGAAGCTCGAAGGCCGCCACGCGGGCGGCCTTCGTGTCCAGCGGTTCCGCGGGACGGGCGCGCCGGCGGGGTCGCTCGGCAGCCACGTCGCGACTGGGACTAACCGCTGCGCCGCGAGAACGCGCTCCCCGAGGGGCTCGCGGGCCGGCCCGGCGCGGCCGGCGCCTGCGGCTTCGCGCTCTGGCCGCCCACTTCCCACGTCATCTCGCCCGTGGAGAAGATGCCCTCCACCTTCAGGTCGAAGTCGTCGGGGTTGGTGGCGGCGTCGCGCGCGGTCTCGTACGTGATGAGATCTTCGCGGTAGAGCCCGAGCAGCGACTGGTCGAACGTCTGCATTCCGTACTGCGAGGTGCCGGCGGCGATGACCGCGGGCAGCTCCGGCGTCTTCTTCGACTCGCGGATGCAGTCGCGCACGAGCCCGGTGCCCACCATCACCTCCACGGCGGGCACGCGGCCCTTGCCGTCGGCGCGCACCACCAGCCGCTGGGAGACGATGCCCTGCACGACCGCGGCGAGCTGCCCGCGGATCTGGTCCTCCTGGTGAGGCGGGAACGTGGCGATGATCCGGTTCACCGTCTCGGTCGCGTTCAGCGTGTGGAGCGTCGACAGCACGAGGTGGCCCGTCTCCGCGGCGTGCAGCGCCACCTCCATGGTCTCGGAGTCTCGCATCTCACCGACCAGGATGATGTCGGGGTCCTGGCGGAGGGCGGAGCGCAGCGCCTGGGCGAACGTGGTCGAGTCGTGCCCGACCTCGCGCTGGCTGATCACGCACTTCCGGTCTGCGTGGACGAACTCGATGGGGTCCTCGATGGTGACGATGTGGTCGTTGCGGCCCCGGTTCATGAAATCGATCATGGCCGCGAGCGACGTGGACTTGCCGGACCCCGTGATGCCGGTGACGATCACGAGGCCGCGCCGTTCCATGGCCAGCCGCTCCAGCACCTTGGGCAGATGCAGCTCCTCGAACAGCGGTATGCGGCCGGGGATGTGGCGCATGACCCCGCGCACCTCGCCCTGGGCGAGGAACAGGTTCACGCGAAAGCGCCCCATGCCGTCGAGGGTGTACGCCAGGTCCTTCTCCTGCCCGGCCATGAGGTCGTTGTAGCGCTCCTCGCCGAGGAGCCGCATCGCCGTGCGGCGCAGGAACTCGCGCGTCAGCACGGGATAGTCGTCCTGCACCTCGAGGTGGCCGTGCACCCGCAGCACCGGGTGCGAATCGGTCTTCAGGTGGAGGTCGGAGGCGTGACGCTTGACGGCCTGCGCGAGAAGCTCGTCCAGGTCCATGTCGGCCTCCTACTTGGCGGCTTTCTCCGGTGCCGGCGGCGCCACGGGGCCCGCGGGCTTGAGGCCGAGCGCGCTGCGCACTTTCCCCTCGATGTCGGCGAGGGTCTTCGGGTTGTCCTTGAGGTATCGCTTGGCGTTCTCCCGGCCCTGCCCGACCCGCTCGCCCTTGTACGTGTACCAGGTCCCCGACTTCTCGACCACGTTCTGCTCCACGGCGATGTCGAGCACGCTGCCCTCGCGGGAGATGCCCTCGCCGTAGATCACGTCGAACTCGGCCTCGCGGAAGGGCGGCGAGAGCTTGTTCTTCACCACCTTCACCTTGGTGCGCACGCCCACCGCCTCGGTGCCGTTCTTGATGGTGTCCTGGCGCCGGATGTCGAGGCGGATCGAGGAGTAGAACTTCAGCGCGCGCCCGCCCGTGGTCGTTTCTGGCGAGTTGTGCACGACGACGCCATCGACCAGGTAGGTGTGATGCCCCTCGATCTCGAGGTCGAAGCGGTGGGTGGACCGGGTCGGCGGCTTGACGTACCGCTTCAGGATCCTCGCGGGAACCGCGCGCATGCGGCGCCGGCTCGCGAGGGTCGGCCGCCGTCCAGCGGGCGCATGCCACGTGAAGCGTCCGCGCTGGCTCGGGTGGAATCTTGTAGTCCATCGACGGATGCACGAACGGAGCGATCAGGGCGTGCAGGCGCTCCGTCTGTTCGGCGCTGAACCAGAATCCCCGCCCGTCGTCGCGGACGCGGCCGAGGCCGAGGCGACTCGAGCGTCGCGACCACGCGTTCGCGGCAGGGACCCGTGAGCGCCTTGTTGTAGAGCACGGCCTTGCCCTTGCCCCAGCGGGCGTAAGAGCCGGAGAAGGACCCGTCGTCGCCGTACCACACGGCGAGCCCGCGGGCATCGAGCCGATCCAGAGCCGCCGCGGAGGCGACGCGGCCCCGATCGGCCGCGTAGTAGGCGGGCAGGAGGTCGGCGAGGGCCGGCATGGAGAGGCTATCGAACCCGAAGCCTCGGCCGGTGGGGCCGGATCGCGCTGGCCAAGGGCGCCAGCATGTCGTGCTTCCAGCGCAGGTAGTCCTTCTGCTCGGGGCTGTGCCCCACCCGGAACATCGCCGCATGCGTGCCCCACCTTGCGGAGCGAACCGTCACCGAACGCGCCGCCGAGGATCACCTGCCACTGATCGTCGGTGAGGTCGTAGTCCTCGACGCCGACGAGAACCTCGTCACCGACGCGACAGCTTCCCGCGCGGACCTGGCCGCCCGGGGTGAACACGATATGGTTGTCCGTGACGGCGAAGCGCCGGCGACCCGATCGACCGCCCTCGACCTCGAACTGGACGAAACTCGTCGGTCCGGCCGTTGTCGAACCAGTTCACCACGCGCGCGGAGGCTCGATGCGGCCCGTCCGCGGGTCGTAGGAGAGCACCTCGACCGGACGCGCGCTGGTTGACGATCGTGCCGATCTTCATGCTGCCGCCGCCGGCGAGGATGACGCGGGTCGCATAGTGGGCGCAGCCGAACATCACGCCTATCTTTTCGCGTATCTGGTTGATGAAGATCACGCTGCCGCCGGAGCGGGAGATGGCGGCGGTGAGCTTCCGGAGCGCCTGGGACATGAGGCGTGCCTGGAGGCCGGGGAGGGAGTCGCCCATGTCGCCGTCGAGCTCGGCGCGCGGCACGAGCGCGGCCACCGAGTCGATCACGATCACGTCCACCGCGTTCGAGCGCACCAGCGTCTCGGCGATCTCGAGCGCCTGCTCGCCCGTGTCGGGCTGGGAGATCAGGAGCTCGTCGGTGTTGACGCCGAGGTTCTTGGCGTAGATCGGGTCCAGCGCGTGCTCGGCGTCGATGAACGCGGCGATGCCGCCCGCGCGCTGCGCCTCCGCGATGACGTGCAGCGCCAGCGTGGTCTTGCCCGAGGACTCCGGACCGTAGATCTCCGTGACGCGCCCGCGCGGGATGCCGCCGATGCCAAGCGCCACGTCGAGCTGCAGCGCGCCGGTGGGGATGACGCTGATCTCGTCCAGCGCCCCCGACTGGCCGAGGCGCATGATGGCGCCCTTGCCGAACTGCCGGTCGATCGACGCAATGGCCAGCTCCAGGGCCTGGCGGCGCTCGCTCTTCACCTCTGCCATGCAGATCTCCTCGGATCTCGGATCAGGTGGCTCCGTGCCCGCGCGGCCGGCGAGTCCGGGCGCAAACGTCAGATTCGACACGGACTTGCGTGCATTGTAGGAGGCGCCCTCCCGCGAAGTCAAAGTCAATGAAGCGGCGGCTCATCGCAGGCGAGTGTCGGGCCACGAGCGCACCGCTGTCAATGTCGCGAGATGGATACAGGCCGGCGTCTGCGGACGGATACAGGGCGTGTACCGGATCGGAGACAGCGGCCAGCGCGTGGGCCGGATCGCGAGGCGGACCGACCCGCCCTCAGCGCTTCCGGCGCTGCTCGAGCCCCTTCAGCAGCCGCTCCGCCTGCTCGATGTTCCGCTGGGCGTTCGCGTGCTGCGGGTCCACCTCGAGCACCACGCGCCATTCGCGGATGGCCTCGGGCAGCTTCTCCTCGCGGTAGAGGCGCAGCCCCTCGTTGTAGTGCCGCTCGACCGCGCGCGTGCGCGCCTGCTGGAGCAGCCGCGGCGAGTCCTGGTAGTCCGGCTGCAGGCGCACGAGCTGGCCCAGCGTCTTGTACGACTCGCTGTACTGGCGCTGGTCGAGCTGCTGCTTGCCCTGCCGGTAGAGCACCGTCTTCTTGACGTCCAGGCCCTCGCGATTCGACGGATGCCCGGCGAGGAAGCGATCGACGTCGGCAAGGGCCACCGCGTAGTCGTTCTTGTCGAGGGCCTCGCGCGCGTCGGCCAGCAGCGGGTTGACCTCGGGCTCCGGCGGCGGCTCCGCGCGCGGCGGGGTGGCCTCGGCGGGCGGGGGCGCGGCGGGCGCGCCGCCCGGTGGGCCGGCGGGGGGCCGGGCGTCGGGACGGACGAACGGCACGCCGGGGATCTCGGGGATCTTGAGCTGCGTGCCCGCGGCGAGCCGCGGGTTGGCGGGCAGGCGGTTCGCCTCCCAGATCACCTCGGAGCGCGCGCGATCGCCGTAGTAGCGCTGGGCGAGCGCGGCGAGCGTGTCGCCGGCGCGCACGGTGTGGCTGATGAACGGCGTCTCGCGCGCGTCGGTCTGAAGGAGCTGGAACGCGGTGCGGTTCGCCGGGTCCAGGGCGAGCGCGGCGAGCAGGCGCTTGCGGGCCTCGACCTGGGCGCCGCGGGCCAGCGCGGCGCGCGCCTCGGTGATCCGCGTCGCCACCGCGCCCTCGATGCGCGCCTGGAGCTTCGCGCGGCCGTCCTTCGCGGCCTGGTCGTCGGGCCGGATGGCGAGCGCGACCTCCCAGTGGTCCAGGGCGCGGCGGAGCTCCCCTTCGCGCTCGAGCGCCTCGGCGCGCGCCCGGTACTGGCCGGCCAGCGCCTCGCGCCTCGACGAAGGCGGCGGAGCGGCAGGCGCGGCCACGGGAGGCGGCGCCGCCGGCCGCGCGCTCGCTGCGGACTCCGGGCGCGGCTCGGTGGCCGTGGCGCATGCCCCCACGGCGAGCGCGAGGGCGCAGAGGACGGCGAGCCGCCCCCTCACTTCAGCTCCTCGTCGTGGAACACCTCGAGGTTCTTCGCGAAGTCGGCGAGCGACATCTCCGGGTAGATCTGGCTCCGATGCGCGCGCAGCGGGAACACGAACGACGGGTTGCCCTCGCGGCGCACGGTGAAGGCCGCCACGTAGCCGTACTCCCGCACCTTGCCGACCACGTCCTCGTCGGCCGCCCCGTAGGGATACGCGAGCACGCGCGCGGCGCGGCTCAGGTTCCGCTTGAAGAGCTCCAGCGGCTGCTCGAGCTCCGCCTGCATGCGGCGGGTGAACTGGGCGTCGGGCTCACCCGCCACGCGGCGCAGGTCGCTGTGGGTCTTGGAATGCGCCTCCACGTCGAAGCCCTCGCCGGCCAGCTCGCGCAGGTCCTGCCAGGACAGCGAGTTGCGCCCGGCCCCCACGTAGTCGGTGTAGACGAACAGCGTGGCCGTGAAGCCGAGCTCCTTGAGCAGCGGGTACGCGTACTGCTTGAAGGCGCGATAGCCGTCGTCGAAGGTGAGCACCACGGCGCGGCGGGGAAGCTGGCGTCCGAGGCGGTTGAACTCCACGAGATCGCCCAGGCTCACCACGCGGTAGCCCTTGGCCTTCAGGTAGCGCATCTGCTCCTCGAAGGCCTTGGCGGCCAGGATCATGCGGCCTTTGGCCTCGGGGGCGAGGTTGTGGTAGACGAGCACGGGCACGACCTGGAAGCCGCGCGGCTCCACGCCCGACGGGTTCCAGTCCTTCTTGGGGATCATGACCTCCTGGCCGGCGGTGAAGGTCGCGGCGCCGTTGTAGTCCTCGATCGCCCAGGCGCGCGAGGCGTTGCCGAGGTGGCGCGTGGCCAGGCTCGCGGCGGTGTCGCCGGCGCGGGCGAAGGCGAGGATGAACCGGTCCGACTCGAACATCTCTGGCAGCGGCGCCTCCCCCGGGCGCGGAGGCGGGGTCTCGGCACGCGGGGCGGGCGCGGGCGCCGGGGACGGCTTGGCCGCGGGGCCGGGGTCGGCGGTGGCGCACGCGGCGGCGAAGAGGGCGGCGATGAGGAGCGACAGCGCGGAGGGGCGCGCGCGCATCATGCCCCGTCCGCCAGGCCCAGCACCTCGTACACGCCGACCTCCTCCTCCTTGCCCTTCACCTTGATGAGGCCCAGCCCGCGCACCCGCACGAGGTCGTGGACCTTGTCGAGGGTGCGCTGGCTGATCAGGATCTGGCCGGGCACGGCGCTGCTCTCGAGCCGCGAGGCCAGGTTGACGCTGTCGCCGATGACGGTGTACTCCATGCGCTCCTCGGTGCCGACGGTGCCCGCCACGACCTCGCCCGCGCTCACCCCGATGCCCACCGTGATGGGCTCCTTGCCCTTGGCGGCGCGACTCTCGTTGAGGCCGCTCACCCCGGCCTGCATGGCCAGCGCCGTGCGCACCGCGCGCAGCGCGTGGTCGGGGTGCGCGATGGGCGCGCCGAAGATGCTCATCACGGCGTCGCCCAGGAACTTGTCGAGCGTCCCGTCGTTCTTGAACGTGGTCTCGATCATCAGCGTGTAGAACTCGTTGAGCAGCGCCACCACCTCCTCGGGCGCCAGGCGCTCCGACAGCGGGGTGAAGCCGCGGATGTCGCAGAAGAGCACGGTCACCTCGCGGCGCTCGCCGCTCAGCACCATGTTCTCGGGATCCTTCAGCACCTCCTCGACCACCTCGCGCGCCACGTAGCGCGTGAACGCGCGCTTGATCATCTCCTTCTCGCGCAGGCTCCGGGCCATGCTGTTGAACGAGTCGGTGAGCACGCCGATCTCGTCGCGTAACGTCACCTCGAGGGCCACCTGGAAGTTGCCGGCGGCGATGGCGCGCGTGCCGCGCACGAGCCGGAAGATCGGGCGGGCGAGCACCGTGGCCAGCCCCACCGCGCCGCCGATGCCCACCAGCACCATGACCACCGTGATCAGGATGGTCTGGTTCCGGGCCCGGGCCAGCGCGGCGGTGATCGACCGCTCGCTGAAGCCGAGGTACAGGCCGCCCACCCGGACGTTGCTGAACTCGAGGGGAAGCGCGAAGTCGATGATCCGCTCCTGGGCGCTCGCGCGGTACGTGCGCACCACGAGCCGGTCGCCCACGCGGTCGAGCCCGGCCGGACGCGCCACCGTCTGGCCGAGCAGCGCCAGGTCGGAGTGAGCGCGCACCGTCCCGTCGTCGTCGGCGATGACCACGTACGCCACGTCGGGGTCCTTCATGGCGTCCTTGATCAGGAGATTGAGCGTGAGGTCGTCGTTCGACAGCATCGCGCTCTTGGCCCCGGCGGCGAGGTGCTCGGCGATGGTCAGGCCGCGCTTGGTCATCTCCGCGGTGAGCGTCTGCTGGGCCTGACGGAGCAGGAAGGCGCCCACGAGGACGACGGCGAGGACGACCAGGGCGGTGATCAGGAACGAGAGCTTGAGCTTCAGCGGGACGCGAAGGCGGACTCGTCTCCGTGGTCCGCTCTCGACCTGCGTCTCCATGATGGGTTCTGGGGTCCCGCCCTTCGGAGATCTTCCTCGGAGTGAAGCCAGAACAGGATATCAACCCGTGCCCGGAGCAGGCAAACCGCCTGACGCTTGCGAGCTGAGCCGAAGGCGAGCGCGGGCGCGCTCGACTCGCCTCGGCTGAGCCGCAAGCCGTCCCAGCGCGACCGTGGCCAGCGGCGTGTACCGGGCCCCGCCGCGTCCAAGTTGGCTCCGGACAAGGCTGATCGCGCTCACCGTGAAGCTCCCGAAGACCGGCGCGGGCGCGGCCTGGATGGCGGCGCGGACGGCTGGCGCCCCCTCCCGGCGCCACCGGGGCTCGTCGAACACGCGTCCCACCGTGACGTGCGGGTGCCAGTCGCGATCCTCCCGGCCGAATCGGCGCCGGTCGAGCGCGTCGGCGACCTGGTGCTGGAGCCGGCGGGCGTCCGCGGCGCCCGCCACCGCGCCGACCCAGAGCACGCGGGGGCGGTCGAGGCTCGGAAAGCCGCCGAGACCGCCCAGGGCCAGGTCGAAGGGCACCGAGCCCTCCGCGGCCTCTTGCAGGGCCTCGACCGCGTCGGTCACGCGAGCGTCGGGCTGCTCACCGAGGAAGCGCATGGTGATGTGGAGGTTCTCGCCGGGCACCCACGCCACCGCGCGTGACAGCGGGCGCAGCCGGTCCACCTCCCTGGCCACGGCGTCGCGGACCGTGTCGGCGAGGAGGATGGCCGCGAAGCAGCGGATGGACATCGCGGGGAGCCCGCGATCAGTCGAGGAGAGCCCGGCGTAGCGTGTCGAGCGCCGCCTGCGTCGCCTGCCATCGCACGGCGTCGCGGCCGCCCGGGAACCGGAAGCGCCGCGCCTGTCCGCCCGCGGGCGTCACGACCGCGACGAAGACCGTGCCCACCGGCTTGTCCTCCGTGCCGCCGTCCGGTCCGGCGAGGCCCGTGACGGCCAGCGCGCAGGACGAGCCGCTGGCGCGCCGGACGGCCGCCGCCATGGCCTCGGCCACCGGCGCGCTCACCTCGCCGTGCGCCTCGACGAGCGATCGGGGCACGGCGAGGATGTCCTCCTTGGCGCCGCCTCCGTACGCCACGACGCCGCGACAGAAGTAGCGCGACGCGCCGGGCACGCTCGTGAGCCGCTGGGCGAGGAGGCCGCCGGTGCAGGACTCGGCCACCGACACCGTGAGGCCGCGCGCGACGAGCAGGCGGCCTGCGACCTCCTCCAGCGCCTCGGCGTCCACGCCGTAGCAGTCCGCGCCGAGCTCCCGCTTCACCTCGGCCTCGATGCCGGCCAGCGCGGCCTCGGCGAGCGCTCGCGTGGGCGCCCGCGCGAGGAGCCGGACCCACACGTCGTCCTCCACCGGGAGGCAGACGACCTCCACGTCGCCCTCGCGCCCGAGCCACCGCCCGAGGCGATCCTCCACGTCGCCCGCGCCGACGCCCGTCGCGCGGAGCGTGCGCAGCAGGGCCACCCGGGCCGCGCCGGCGCCCGCGCGAGCCGCCGGCACGAGGTACGCGCCGACCAGGTGGGCGAGGTGCGACGACGCCAGCGGCAGCACCGCCACCAGCCCGTCGGCGGTCTCGATGGCCCAGCCGGGCTCGCCCGCGGGCGCCGGCCATGGCTGGGCGCCCTGCGGCAGCAAGGCCAGGCGCTCGGCCCGGCGCGGCATCGCCTGCCCGCGGCGCGTGAAGTCGTCCTCGAGCAGGGCGAGCATGCGCTCGCTCAGGACCAGGCGGGCGCCGGTGACGCGGGAGAGCGTCCGGCGCACGATCTCCCCCGCCGACCCGCCGGGCGGGGCGAGGATCACGGTGAGCCGCACGTCGTCGACGCGCGCGCGGAGCAAGGCTTCGAGCGCCGCCTCGTCCTCGTCCACGACCTCGCGCGACGCCACCGGCACGCCGTCGGCCAGGAGCGCGCGCGCGACGAGCAGACCGGCAGCGTCGTCCCGGGCTCCCACGTGCGCCGCGCCGACGGTGAGGACGCGAGCCCGGCTCACGCCGGGACGCCGACGACAGCGCGGGCGGCGACGACCAGGATCAGCGCGTACGCCCCGGCGATCAGGTCGTCGATCATCACGCCGACGCCGCCGGTGATCGACTGGCTCTGGCGCGCGGGGAACGGCTTCCAGATGTCGAAGATGCGGAAGAGGACGAAGGCGGTCAGGAGGACGGGCCACGTCCGGGGCAGGAACAGCACCGAGACCATCATGCCCGCCACCTCGTCGATCACGATGATGCCCGGGTCCTTCCGGCCGACGATGCGCTCGACGCGGCCCGAGGCCCAGAAGCCGACCAGCGTGACGGCCACGCAGGACAGGACCAGCGCCAGCGGGGTGAACGGGATGAGCCAGAGGCCGACCAGGGCCACCGCGCTCCCTGCGGTGCCCGACACGATGGGGGAATAGCCGGCGCCGCCCGCGCTGGCCACCGCAAAGCGCGACGCGGTCGGTCAGGCTGATCGTCTACTCCCCGACCATCTCGTAGCCGTCGACCTCCGCGATGCGCACCTCGGCGAACTGTCCCGGCGTGAGCCGGCGATCGCGCAGGTAGACGACGCCGTCGATCTCCGGCGCCTGCCCGGCGGTACGGCCCTCGAAGGGGAACGCGGAATCGGCGCTCCGCCCGTCCACGAGCACGGTCTGACGCGTGCCCTCGAGGGCCCGGAGCCGCGGCCAGGCGAGGCGGTCCTGCGTCTCCTGCACCACCCGCGCGCGCTCGGCCATGACCTCCGCGGGCACCTGGTCCGCCATGTCCACGGCCGGCGTGCCCTCCTCCGCCGAGTAGGTGAAGACGCCGAGCCGGTCGAACGCCACGTCCTCGACGAAGCCCAGGAGCGCCTCGAAGGCCGTGTCGCTCTCGCCCGGGAAACCGACCAGCACCGTGGTGCGCACGGTGACGCCGGGGATGGCCTCGCGGAACTGGGCGACGATCTCCCGCATGCGGCGGGCGGTGACGGCGCGGCGCATCGCCCGGAGCACGCCGTCGTCGCCGTGCTGCACGGGCATGTCGAGGTACGGCACCACGCGGGCGCGCGCCCACTTCGCCACCAGCCGGTCGTTGACGTGGGCGGGATGGAGGTACATGGGCCGGATCCACGTCATCTTCGTGTCGGACAGCGCCAGGAGCAGGTCGCCGATATCCCCGTTGCCCGGCAGATCCCGGCCGTACGCCAGCGTGTCCTGCGACACCAGGATGGCCTCCTGGATGCCGCGCCGGGCCAACCCCTCGACCTCGGCGACGATGTCGGCGGCCGGCCGGCTCCGATGCTTGCCGCGGAACTGGGGGATCGCGCAGAACGTGCAGCCCATGTCGCAGCCCTCGGCGATCTTCACGTACGCGTACGGCACGCGGGCGGTGAGGAGCCGCGGCGTCTTCGCGTCGTAGAGGTAGCCGGGCGGCGCCTTCGTCACCCAGTCCTGGCGGCCGTCCGCCTGGCCGACCAGCTCCACCACGCGGTGGAGATCGGAGGTGCCCAGGATGGCGTCGACCTCGGGCATCTCCTTCAGGATGTCGCCGCCGTAGCGCTGGGTGAGGCAGCCGGTGACGATGAGCGCCCGCGCCTGCCCGCGTTCCTTGAGCTGGGCCAGCTCCAGGATGGTGTTCACCGACTCCTCGCGCGCGCGGTCGATGAACGCGCAGGTGTTGACCACGAGGCACTCGGCGGACTCCGCCCGATCGGCGATCTCGTGCCCAGCCTCGGCAAGCATGCCGAGCATCAGCTCCGAGTCGACCTGGTTCTTCGGACAGCCGAGCGTGGTGAAGTGCACCTTCATGACGAGCGTTCAGTGTCCCACAACCCGCCGCCGTTCGCCCATAGTGGATGGCTCACGCTCCGCGTCGGCCAACGCGCGCCGAGGAGGAGGTGACCGCGACGCGGCGCGAAGCTACGGCCAGATCGTGGCGGGATCGAGGATCAGGTCGGGGAACGGGGCCAGCGCCACCGGCACCCCGCCGTGCATATGGCCGGCCGGCTCGTAGGTGCCCGCCGCCAGGCGCAGCGCCTCGATCGTCCGCGCCTCGGGGTCCACGATCCAGTAGAAGGGGACGCCGTGGGCCGCATAGAGATCGTGCTTGCGCCCGCAGTCCAGCGCCCTCGACGAGGGCGAGAGAATCTCGATCACGAGGGTGGGTGCACCCTCGATGGCCCGCTCGGTGACGGCGTCGAGCCGGTCCGTCGCGACGAACAGGATGTCCGGCTGGAGCACCGTGCGGTCCGCCAGGATGCAGTCGGTCGGCGCCTCGAAAACCTTCCCGAGCCCGTGGGCCCTCACGTGCGCGTGGAGGAGTGCGGCCACGGCCAGGCTGACCTCCTGGTGCCTGGTGCCGGGGGCAGGGGTCACCCACAGCTCCCCGTCGTGGAGCTCATATCGCCGGCCGTCGTCGGGGAGCGCGGTGTAGTCCGCGTAGGTCAGGCCGGCTTTGGTCGCCATGGGTCGCTCGCCTTTCACGGCAGTGTAGCACCCGGCCACGGTGAGGTCGGGGTCACCGGCCGTCAATGCCCACAATCGGACACGCCGGCAGGCACGGCCGCGGGGACGCGAAGTCCACTCCCCGGCGGGCGAGGTCAGGTCGAGCGGTAGTTCGTGAACTGCAGCGCGATGCCGAGCTCCTTGCCCTTCAGCAGCGCGATGACGGCCTGCAGGTCGTCGCGGTTCTTGCCGGCCACGCGGACCTGCTTCTCCTGGATCGACGCCTGCACGCGGATCTTCGAGTCCTTGATCAGGCGCACGATCTCCTTGGCCTTCTCGATCGGGATGCCGTCCTGGAGCGTGATCGTCTGGCGGAGCGTGCTGCCCGCGGCCGGCTCCGGATCGCCGATGGTCAGCGCCTTGAGGTCGATGCCCCGCCGGTGGAGCTTGGACTGGAGGATGTCGAGCACGGCCTTGAGCTTCATGTCGTCGGGGGACTTCATCGTGATCACCATCTTCTCCTCGGTGATCTCGTTCTTCGTCCCCTTCAGGTCGTAGCGGGTCTCGATCTCCCGCTGCGCCTGGTTGATGGCGTTGGCCACCTCCTGCATGTCCACCTTGCACGCGACGTCGAAGCTGTTCTCGGCGGCGGCCATCGTCTCGTCTCCTGCTACCGGGACTCGAAGGGCACCACGGCGGCGCCCTTCGGCGGCGTGAACACGAACAGTGTATCCGCCAGCCCGCTGTTGATCGAGGGCTTCGAGAACGCCATCGTCACGGTGTTCTGGAGCTGGTCGTAGATGACGGCCTGCCGCACGATCCAGTCCTTCGGGTCCACGGCGAGGACCAGCCGCGTGAGGAGCGGCGTCGGCGCCTTCGGCGTGAGGTCCAGCACCGGGCGGCCCTGCGCGTCGAGCTTGTTCGCCGGGTTCAGGAACCGCACGGAGAACTCGTCGCGCACCTTGCCGAGGCCGGCCAGGAAGCTGCCGGCGGGACCGGCGAGCGCCTTCGGCGCCTCGCCCTTGTTCACCTGGTTGAGCTCCGGCGTGTACACCCAGAGCGATTTCCCGTCCGACACGATCTGCTGAGGGGCCGGTGTCTTGTAGTCCCACCGCATCTTGCCGCCCTTCTTGAGGTACACGACGCCCTCGGCCTTGATGTCCTGTCCGAGGCTCTTGTTGTGCGCGGTCTGGGAGAACTCGGCCTTCAGGTCCTGGATCCGCCCGTAGGTCGCCTCCACGCCGTTGACGACCTCGTCCAGGCTCTGCGCCCGGCCCGCCGCGGGCAGGAGGGCGACGAGACCGGCGAGCGCGGCGGAGAGGCCGAGCGCGCGGGCGATGCGGACGCGCGGACTCATCACCGGCCGTGCCTCGCCAGGTACTCGGGCCCCACGAGGATCTCCCGCGGCTTCGCCCCCTGCCCCGGCCCGATGATGTGGTCCAGCTCCATCATGTCGATGAACCGCGCCGCCTTCGGGTACCCGAGGCCGAGGCGCCGCTGGAGGAACGAGATCGACGCCGCCTTCTGCGCGATCACCAGGTTCACCGCGTCCCAGTACACGTCGTCGCGGTCCTCTCCGTCACCGCCGCCGCCCCCGTCGCCCGCCGACGGCAGCTCCACGTGCTCGTACACCGCGGCGCCCTGCTTGCGGAGGAATTCGCAGATGGCCTTCACCTCGTTGTCCGCGACCCACGCGCCGTGCACGCGCATGGGGCGGCCGGCCCCCGGAGGCACGAAGATCATGTCGCCGCGCCCCAGAAGCGCCTCGGCCCCGTTCTGGTCGAGCACGGTCCGCGAGTCCACCTTGGACGCCACCTGGAACGCGATCCGCGTGGGGAAGTTCGCCTTGATGAGCCCGGTGACCACGTCCACGGACGGGCGCTGCGTGGCCACGATCAGGTGGATGCCCACGGCGCGGGCGATCTGGGCCAGGCGCACCAGCGAGTTCTGCACCTCGCCCGCGGAGACCATCATGAGGTCGGCCAGCTCGTCCACCACCACCACCCAGTACGGGAGCCTCTCCTCGGGCGGCACCTCCTTGTTGAAGCCCTCGATGTTGCGCACCGCCTTGCCCTGGAGGAGCTTGTAGCGCTCGTCCATCTTGCCCACGATCCACTTGAGCCGCATCGCCGCTTCCTTCGCGTCGGTCACGACGGGGGCGAGCAGATGCGGGATGCCCTCGTAGATCCCCAGCTCGAGGCGCTTGGGGTCGATCAGGAGGAAGCGCACGTCGGCCGGCGTGGCCTTGTAGAGCAGCGAGCAGATCATGGTGTTGAGGCCGACGCTCTTGCCGCTGCCCGTGGAGCCGGCGATGAGCAGGTGCGGCATGGCCGCGAGGTCGGAGACGACGGGGTTGCCCGTGGTGTCCTTGCCGAGGGCGAGCGGCAGCTTGCCCTTGGTCTCCACGAACTCCGTCGTGACCAGGATCTCTCTCAGGTACACGGTCGCCTGCTCCGGGTTGGGCACCTCCACCGCCACGGTGCCACGCCCTGGTATGGGCCCGACGATCCGGACCGCCGCCGCCTTCATCGCCAGGGCCAGATCGTCGGAGAGGTTCACCACCTGGCTGACCTTGACCCCGGCCGCCGGCTCGAACTCGTATGAGGTGATCACCGGGCCGGGGCTCGCCTGGACGATGTGGCCGTCGGCGCCGAAGTCCTGGAGCTTGCGCTTCAGGGTGTTGGCGTTGGCCTCCAGCTCCTCCCGCGTGCGCGAGCGCTCGGTGGCCGGTGGCGCGGCCAGGAGCCCCACCGGCGGGAGCTGGAAGGCCTGAGCGCCCCCCTTGCCGAAGTCGAACGTCTCCTGCCACGCCAGGCCCTTCTCGATCAGGCTCCCCTTGGGCTTGGTTGGCTCCTTGACCACGAAGGGCGGAGGCGCGGCGGGCTCCTCGCGGGCCGGCGCCGGCGCCGGGCTCGAGGCGGCGGCGGTCTCGGACGGCCTCGGGGCCGCGGCCGTGGCGTCTGGCTTCGCGCTGGCGACGCGGGTCCACGCGCTCCGGGACATGGCCCCGATGGACCCGCGCGTGATCAGGAGCAGCCCCACGGGCAGGGACAGCCCCAGGACGATCCAGCTCCCCACGGTTCCGACGCTCCCCGCGAGGGCCTCGGCCACCGCCCAGCCGACCAGCCCCCCGGGATCGAGCGCGGGGCCGAGCGCGTCCTGCACCCGCGCGAGGATGCCGGTGAGCCCCAGCACCAGAACGACCAGGCCGACGATGCCGGGCCAGCCCCGCACCCAGCGCGCGCGGAAGAACGCGCCCAGCCCGTAGATGGCGAGGAGGCCTGGGAAGAGGAATCCGGCGTAGCCCACGCTCGCGAACGACGCCCAGCCGAGCCAGAGCCCCACGGGGCCGACCGGGCTCGCCTGGTCCGTGAAGCGGCGCAGCGGGTCGAAAGCGTAGAGCGCGGCGAACCCGATCCCCGCCACGCCGAGGGCAAGGAGGCCCTTCACCTCGCGGAGCCACGACCGCTCCGCCTTCAACGCCCGGCGCGCATCCCGGCGCCGCAGCATGCGCTCCCGGGCCCCGTGGTCGCCCCGGCCCGCGCGCGGGGCGCGCGTCTCGGCTCCGTCCACCTGCTCCACGATCTTCGCTGGCATGCGTGCCACTCCTCAGACCTCTATGAAGAAAGGGGGGAGACGGCTCCGCGTGTGTACGCACGATCGCGGTGTTTCCCCACACGGCGCAGTCGAATTCCGCGTTCCTTCACAACTCAGACCTCCAGGATCACCGGGATGACGATGGGCTTGCGCTCGAAGCGCTGGTTGATGAACCGGCGCACCGCGCTCCGCACCGTGGCGCCGAGCAGCTCGCGGTCGCCGACCTCCGACTCGGGCCGCGCGGCCACCGCGCTCCGGATGGCCTCCTTCACCTCGGCGATCACGTCGTCGGACTCCTTCATGTACACGAAGCCGCGCGAGGCGATCTCCGGACCCGCCACCACGGAGCCGGTGTCGCGGTCGACGGTCAGGGCCACCACGACGATGCCCGCCTCGGCGAGGAGCTGGCGGTCGCGGAGGACCACCGCGCCCACGTCGCCGATGCCCTTGCCGTCCACGAACACGCGCCCCGCCGGGTACGGGCCCAGGACGCGCGCGCCCGAGCGCGTCACCTCGAGGCCCAGCCCGTCCTCCAACAGGAAGATGCGCTCCCGCGGGACGCCGACCCGCTCGGCGAGCCGGGCGTGCTGGAGCAGGTGGCGATACTCGCCGTGCACGGGCACGAAGTAGCGCGGGCGCGTGAGGCGCAGCATGTCCTCGAGGTCGTCCTGGCTCGCGTGGCCGGACACGTGGACGAACGCCACGTCCTCCCAGAGCACCTCGGCCCCGCGGCGCAGGAGCGCGTTGATCACCCGGCCGATCACGCGCTCGTTGCCCGGGATCACGCGGGAGGAGAAGATCACCAGGTCGCCCGGACCCACCTCGAAGTACTTGTGCTCGCCCGCCGCGATCAGGGACAGCGCGGAGTTCGGCTCGCCCTGGCTGCCCGTGGAGAGGATGACCTGCCGGTCCGGAGAGAGCTCGGCCAGGTCCTCCAGCGGAAGGATGACGCCGTCGGGCACCTTCAGGTACCCGAGCTCGGACGCGACCGCGACGTTGGCCATCATGCTGCGGCCAAGGAGCGCCACCTTGCGCGAGCACGCCGCGGCGAGGTCCAGCACCTGCTGCACGCGGTGGATGTGCGACGCGAACGTCGCCACGATGATGCGCCCCGACGCCTCGGCGAAGCGGCCGCGGAGCGCGGCGCCCACCTCGGTCTCCGACCCGGTGCGCCCGGGACGCTGGACGTTGGTCGAGTCCGAGCAGAGCACGATGACGCCGCGCCCGCCCAGCTCCGCGAACTTCGCGTAGTCGGGCTGCTCCGCGTCCACGGGCCGCGGGTCGAGCTTGAAGTCGCCGGTGTGGACGACGGTGCCCACCGGCGTCTCGATCGCCAGCCCGATGCCATCGGCGATCGAGTGCGTGACCCGGATGGGGGTGATGCGCACCGCGCCCACCTCGATGAGGTCGCCCGGCCGGTACTCGCGCAGGCGCGCGCGCTCGAGGAGCCCGTACTCGGCGAGCCGATGCCGCGCGATGGCCAGGGTGAGCGGCGTGCCGTACACGGGCACGTCGAACTCGCGCAGGAGGTAGGACAGCGCGCCGATGTGGTCCTCGTGGCCGTGGGTGAGCACGACGGCGCGGAACCCGTCACGGCGCTCGCGCAGGTAGGAGAAATCGGGGATGACGTAGTCCACGCCCGGCATCTCGTCGTCGGGGAACATGAGGCCGCAGTCCACCGCGATGAGGTCATCGCCCGACTCGACGAGCATCATGTTGAGCCCGATCTCGCCGAGCCCGCCGAGCGGGATCAGGCGAACGAAGGGCTCCGACGGCGCGTCGATCGGGACGGGCTCGGGGCGGTAGGCGTTCTCCACGGCGGCGCATTCATGCTACCACCCGGCCGCCGCCCGCCAAAGAAACGCGGCGCGGCCGGGTGCCGTCGAACTCGGCGTCGGGGAAGGGTTCCGGGCTCGGGGCGTCGGCCGGACGGGGGACCGGGTCGCCCTGATCCACCGGCCGCTCCAGCGGCCGGCGGCAAGCCGCGAGAACTCGGCGAGGGAGAGGGTCTCGGCGCGCCGGGCAGGGTCGATCCCGGCGGCGAGCGCGCTGCGGCGCGCGCTGTCCACCGCCATGCCGAGGCCGGCGGCGAGCGCGTTGGCCAGGCTCTTCCGGCGCTGGCTGAACGCCGCGCGGACGACGTCGCGGAACCGGGCGGGATCGTCGACCGGCACCGGCGGCCCGGTCCTCACGGTGAGGTGCAGGACGGCGGAGTCCACCTTGGGGGGCGGGCGGAAGGCGCCGGGCGGGACGGACAGCGCCAGGCGCACGTCGCAGGCGATCTGGGTCAGCACGGACAGGCTGCCGTACACCTTGCTGCCGGGCGCGGCGGCCACGCGCTCGGCCACCTCGCGCTGGAGCATCAGCGCCATCTCCATCGGCGCGACGCGGGCCACCTCGGGGCCGGCCTCGACGAGGGCCATCAGGATGGCCTTGCCGGCGCTGTACGGCAGGTTGCCGACGACGAGGACGCGGCCCGCGGGATCCGGCCGGAGCGCGGCGAGGCCCCCGTAGTCGTGGACGCGCGCGTCGGCGTCGACGATCTCCACGTGCTCGCAGCGCCGGCGAACCGGGAGCGGAGACGGGCGATCAGCGCCGCGTCCACCTCGAGCGCGCGGAGCCGGCCGGCGCGCGCCGCGAGATCGGCGGTCAGCGCGCCCTCCCCCGGCCCGATCTCCACCACGAGGTCGGCCGGGCCCGGATCGACCAGGTCCACGATGCGCTGCGCGACGGCGGGGTCGCGGAGGAAGTGCTGGCCGAGGGCGCGGCGCTTTCCGTGGGCCGGCCGCTCCCGGACCACGAGGGCCCGGGCGTTCCGCCGCGGGCTCACGGCGCGGCCTTCTGCCGGATCGTCGCGATGTCCTTCAGGAGCGCCCGGTGCACCTCGCGGACCTGCTTCTCCGTCTCGGCGCGGGTGCCGGAGTTGTCGATGACGTAGTGGGCCTGCTTCGCCTTCTCGCCGAGCGGCATCTGGCTCGCCATCCGGGCGCGCGCGTCGGCCTCGGCGCTGCCGTCGCGGGCCATCAGCCGGGCGAGCTGGGTCGGCTCGTCGGCGACGACCACGACGACCCGGTCCATCGCGCCCGCGCTCTTCGTCTCGAAGAGGAGGGGCACGTCCCAGATGACGACGCCCTCGAACTCCTCCTCCTCCAGCACGGAGAGGATGCGCTGCTGGCGCTGGCGGACGGCGGGGTGCGTGATCGCCTCGAGGCGCCGGCGCCGCTCGGGATCGCCGAACACGATGGCGCCGAGGCGCTTCCGGTCGAGGTAGCCGTCGGGCTGGAGCACCTCGGGGCCGAACTCGGCGACGATGGCGGCGTGGGCGGGCTGGCCCGGCGCCACCACCTCGCGGGCGAGGACGTCGGCGTCGATCACGCGCGCGCCCAGGTGGGCGAACATCGCGCTCACCACGCTCTTGCCGGTGGCGATGCCGCCGGTGAGCCCCACGAGGATGAAGCGCCTCACACCTCGGCCCAGATGAAGCGCCTCACACCTGCGCCCAGTCGTTGCCGGACTTGATGTCGACCTTGAGCGGAACGTCCAGCGTCATCGCCGACTCCATGACCTCGCGGGCCAGCGCCTCGAGCGCCGGCACCTCCTCGGGCGGCGCCTCGAACAGGAGCTCGTCGTGCACCTGGAGCAGCATGCGGGCGCGGAGCCCGCGCTCGGCCATCGCGGCGGCCATGCGCACCATGGCGATCTTGATGAGGTCGGCGGCCGTGCCCTGGATCGGCGCGTTGGTGGCCATGCGCTCGGCGAAGCCGCGGAGGTTCGGGTTCCCGCTCCGGAGCTCGGGCAGGTAGCGGCGGCGGCCGAGCAGCGTGGCCACGTATCCCCGCTCGCGCCCGCCGGCCACGGTGGCGTCCAGGTACGCGCGGAGCTTCGGATGGCGCGCGAAGAAGCGCTGGAGGTACTGCGCCGCCTCCTTCTGCGAGATCGACAGGCCGCGGGAGAGCCCGAAGGCGGTGACCCCGTAGATCACGGAGAAGTTCGTGGTCTTGGCGGTGTCGCGCTGCTCGGGCGTCACCGCGTCGATGGGCACGCCGAACACCTCCGAGGCGGTGCGGCGGTGGATGTCCTCGCCGCGGCGGAAAGCCTCGACCAGGCTCTCCTCGCCGGTGACGTGGGCGAGGATGCGCAGCTCGATCTGCGAGTAGTCCGCGGACACGAAGCGCCAGCCCGGCTCGGGGATGAACGCGGCGCGGATGCGGCGCCCGAGCTCGGTGCGGATGGGTATGTTCTGGATGTTTGGATGTTGCCGACGACAATCGGCCCGTCGCGGCGACGAGCTGGTTGAACGACGTGTGGATGCGTCCGGTCGTCGGGTTGACGAGCGCCGGGCAGCGAGTCGGCGTAGGTGGACTTGAGCTTGGACAGCGTGCGGTGCTCGATGATCTTCGCGGGCAGCGGGTGGGAGAGCGCGAGCTGCTCCAGCACGTCGGCGTCGGTGGAGTAGCCGGTCTTGGTCTTCCGCACCGGGTGCAGCTTGAGCTTCTCGAACAGGATCGTGGCGAGCTGCTTGGGCGAGCCCAGGTTGAACTCCTCGCCGGCGAGCGCGTGGATCTCGCGGGCGAGGCCGTCGAGGCCGCGCTCGAGCTCCTTCGAGAACTCGGTGAGGCGGCCGGGATCCACCCGGATGCCGTGCCGCTCCATCGCCGCGAGCACGGGGATCAACGGCCGCTCCATGTCCGCGTAGAGCGCGGTGAGCCCGGCCTCGCGGAGCGCCTCGCCCTGGCGCGCCCAGAGCGCCCACACCGAGCGCGCGCGCGTGCCCGGGGCGCCCAGGGCCGGGGCGTCGGAGCCGAGCTCGGCGCATACCTCCTCCAGGCGGTAGTTCGTGCGCGCGGGGTTGATCAGGTACGCGGCGACCGCGGTGTCCTCCAGGCGGAAGCACGGCACGCCGCGGGCCAGCGCCCAGGCCACGGCGGTTTTCAGGTCGTGGCCGATCAGGAGATGGGAGGCCAGCAGCTTCGGCCCCTCACCCTGGCCCTCTCCCCAGAGGGGAGAGGGGATCGGGATGCGGGCGCCTCCGGCCGCGGGATGGAAGAGGCCCGAGCGAGCCGACGACGGGCTCGGGCGGGCCGCCGTCGCCGACCCAGTCCACTGCGATCCCCTCGCCTTCGGGCACCGCGGCGAGGTAGCTGGCGAGGGCCTCGGCCGTCTCGAGCACGGGGTCGTCGGGAGCCGGCGCCGCCGCCACGTCGGGCGCGGGGAGCTGCCGGAGGAGGCTCGGCAGCTCGATCTCCGTCCACAGCGCGCGGAGCTTCGTCCAGTCCGGCTCCTGCCGCCGATACTGCTCGAGGTCCATCTCGATGGGCACGCGCGTGCTCACCGTGGCGAGCTCGCGCGAGAGCAGCGCCTGCTTGCGGTTGGCGGCGAGCGTCTCCCGGAGCTTGCCCGGCACCAGGGGAAGGTTCTCGTACAGTCGATCGACGCTGCCGAACTGGCCGATCAGCTTGACCGCGGTCTTCGGGCCCACGCCTGGGACGCCCGGGATGTTGTCGATGCTGTCGCCCATGAGCGCGAGGAGGTCGGGGATCTGCTGCGGCTCCACCCCCCACTTCTCCCTCACGCCCGCCTCGTCGTAGATCGCGGGCTCGCCGCCCCGCGGCCCCGGCGAGTGCACCCGCACGCGGGCATCGACGAGCTGGAGCATGTCCTTGTCGCCCGTGAGGAGGACCATGCCGATGTCCCGTTCGCGCGTGCGCTCGACCAGCGTCGCGAGGACGTCGTCGGCCTCGAAGCCCGGAACCTGGACGACGGGCAGCCGGAGGGCCTCGAAGAGCCTCATGACCGTGGCGATCTGGCTGCGCAGATCGTCGGGCATGGCCACCCGCGTCTCCTTGTAGGCGGCGAATTGCTGCGCGCGGAACGTGGGGCCCGGGGGGTCCCAGGCCACCACGAAGTAGTCGGGCTGCTCCTCGCGCAGGATCTTCCACAGCATGGTCGACATGCCGAACGTCACGTGCACGGGAACGCCCCGCGAGTTCGTCAGGAGCGGGAGCGCGTGGTACGCGCGGTACATGTAGTTCGGACCGTCGAGGATGAAGAAGCGCTCGCTCATGGCCATCCGGATTGTGCCACACGCGGCAGCGTGATGCGCCGGGCCGGCGCGGGCTGATGAGCCCCGCGCGCGCTCGATGCTCAGGGACGGACGACGCGGTCGAAGAGGGCGCGCACCCAGGCGGTGCGCTGCTGGTAGTCGGCGAGGAAGTCCTTGCGCGAGGAGTAGTCGAGGCTCCGGGCCAGGCGCGTGGGCATGGGGCTGGCCAGCTCCAGCGCGTCGGTCGGGCGCGAGCCGAAGAGCCGAAGGCTCTCGGACACCCGGCGCAGGAAGCGGTACTGACGGTCGAGCGTGGCCGCGTCCTCGGCGGACAGGAGCCCGGCGGCGCCGATCGCGCGGAGGGCGGCGAGCGTGTTGGGTGACCGGATGGCCGGATGCGCGCGCCCGTGGGAGAGCTGCAGCGCCTGGGTGATGAACTCCACGTCCACGAGCCCGCCCCGGCCGAACTTGACGTGGCGGAGCCCCGGCGTCTCGCGGCCGAGCTCCTTCTCCATCCGCATGCGCAGCTCGCGCATCTCCTTCAGATCGGCCGGCGCGGCGCTCGGGCCGTAGAGGAGCCGCGTGATCAGGCGGCGCACCGCGCGGCCGAGGGCGGGCGAGCCGCCCACCACACGCGCGCGCGTCAGCGTCTGGCGCTCCCACGGATCGGCCCACTCGAGGTAGTAGCGCTCCATCGCGTCCAGGCTCGTGGCGAACCCCGAGCCCTTGGAGCCCGGGCGCAGCCGCAGGTCCACCGGGAACACGATGCCGGCGGCGGTGATGTCGCCGAGGAGCGAGGAGAGCGCCTCCACCGCCCGGTCGTAGAAGACGTGGGCCTCGACGGGCACGGGGCCGTCCGTCTCGCCCGGCCCCTCGTAGATGACGAACATGTCGAGGTCCGAGCCCGTCGTGAGCTCGCGGCCACCGAACTTCCCGAGCCCCACGAGCACGGCGTCGACGAAGCGGCCGTCCGCGCGGGGCGCCCCGTGAGCCTCCGCCGCCTGCTCCAGGGACATCAGCCAGGCGATCCGGAGCGCCGCCTCGGCCAGGGCCGTCATCTCGGCCGAGAAGCGCTCGGCGTCGGTCACCCCGAGCAGCATGCGCCACGTGATCGCCAGCTCCGCCGCCTGCTTGAGCTGGCGGAGGCGGTCCGTGCGCTCCGCCGCGGTCAGGCCGCGCGCCAGCACGGGCGAGAGCGCGAGGACGAAGTCCCGCTCGCCCTTCGCCGACGCGAGCGTCGCGGGATCGGCGAGCCCGGTCAGCAGCTCGGGCTGGGTCAGGAGCATCTGGGTGAGCAGCTCGCCGCGCGCGCACAGGCGCACGAGGTTCACCAGCAGCTCGGGGCGCGAGGCGAGGAGGTCGAGGTAGGCCGAGCGCGGGCCCGCGGCGGCCACGAAGCGCTCGAACTGGTCCAGCGCCTGATCGGGGTCGGGGCTCTGCCAGAGCGCGTCCAGCAGCACCGGGAACATCCGCCGGAGCGCGTCCTGGTCGGCGCCCGGGTACGGCACCTGCGGCCGGCCCTCGACCACCAGGCGCAGGGTGTGGCGCGCGCGGTCGGGATCGGCGAAGCCGGTGGCCTTGAGCGCGGTGTAGGTCGGGATGCGGATGGGCGCGGCGGCGGCCGGGCCCGTCGGCGCCTCGAAGAACTCCGTGAACGCCCGGTGGACGCCCTCGGTGACGCGCCGGTACTCGGCGAGGAAGCTGCGGCGCGCGGCCTCGCGGCCGAGGGCCACGCCCATCCGCCGCGCCAGCCCGCCGAGCGCCTCGGGGCCCTCGGGCAGCGTGTGGGTCTGGAACTCGTCGAGGATCTGGAGCCGGTGCTCCACGGTGCGCAGGAAGACGAGGGCGTCGCCCAGGAAGCGCCCGCGCGCGTGGCCCAGGTAGCCGCGCTCGGTCAGCCGGAAGATCGCGCGGAGCGAGTTCCGCTCCCGCAGCCACGGGTCGTCGCCGCCGTAGAGGAGCTGGAGCGCCTGGACGAGGAACTCCACCTCGCGGATCCCGCCCCGGCCCAGCTTGACGTTGGTGCGGTCGCGGCCCCGGGCCGAGAGCGACCGGTCGATCTCGCGCTTCATCTGCCGGATCTCGCCCGCCACCGCCGCGTCCACCCCGAGCCGATAGACGAACGGCCGCGTCAGCTCGAAGAACCGCGCGGCCACCGCGGCGTCGCCCGCCGAGTGCCGGGCCTTGATGAGGGCCTGGCGCTCCCAGAGCGCGGCGCGGTCCGCGTAGTAGCGCCGGTAGCCCTCGAGCGACAGGATGAGCGCGCCGGAGCGGCCCTCGGGCCGGAGCCGGAGGTCCACGCGGAACACGTGGCCCTCCTCCGTCACCGACTCCAGCGTGGCGGCGATCGCGCGGACGACCTCGGCGAAGTATCGGTCGTTGGGGATCGACCCGGCGGCGCCGCCGGAGGTCTCGCCGTCCTCCCCGTACACGAAGATCAGGTCGATGTCCGACGAGTAGTTCAGCTCGTCGCCGCCCAGCTTGCCCATGCCGATCACGGCGAGGCCGGTCGGCGCGCCGTCGGGACCGACGGGCTCGCCGTACTGCGCCCGGAGCCGCTCGTCCGCCCAGCGCCACGCCGCGGCCGCGCACACGTCGGCCAGGTGCGAGAGCTCCTCGGTCGTCACCGTGAGGTCGGCGTCGCCCAGGATGTCGCGCGTGGCGATGCGCACGAGCTGGCGGTACTTGAAGCGGCGGAGCGCGTTGTCCCGCGCCTCCGGGCTCCGGGCCGAGGCGGAGGCCGTCGCGAGGTCCTCCTCCAGCTCGTCGGCGAGCCACTGGCGCATCGTGGCCGGCTCGAGGAGCCAGGGAAAGAGCTGGGGCCGCCGCCTCAGCGTGTCGGCGAGGAACTGGCTCGTGCCGCCGAGCCGGGCAAGCAGGTGGACGGCCCCGGGGTGCGCGCCCAGCGTCCGGATGAACGCCGCGCGATCGCCCTGCGCGGCGAGCCGCTCGATGTTGTTGAGCGCCATGTCGGGATCGGGCGCGGCGTGGAGCTCGCGGAGGAGCCGGGGCAGGACCGGGGCGAGGAGCGCACCTTCCACGGGGGTCGGGGCGATGCCGTGGAGGTTGGCGAGGGCGCGCGCGGGCTCGTCGAAGCCGGCGCGCTCGAGCTCGCGAAGGGCGCGGGGGTCGTCTGAGGCGGCGGCGAGGAGGTCGACGGCTCGCCCGCTGCCCTCGCGTCGCGGGGCACGACGCGTCGCGCCCGATCGGCCCGTCTTCCCTCTCCCCGGGTCAGGTTGTGACGGAACGTCGCCTGTGACGTCGGCGGGCGGGCCAACACCGCGATTCTGCGGACCCGCGGAGCGCCGTCTCGCCATCCATTCAGATCCCCGGGCGGGTCTGTGAAGAAATGGCGAGGCGGCCACGCGTGTGTACGCGGAATCGCGATGTTGGCCCGCACGGCGAAGTCGAAATCCGCATTTCTTCACAACCTCGGGCGGGGAGAGGGCGGGGTCATATGGCGGCTTGCCCCTGCTCGCCGGTGCGGATGCGGATCGCCTCGCCCAGCGGCAGCACGAACACCTTGCCGTCGCCGATCGAGCCCGTCTTGGCCGCGGCGACGATCGTGGACACCACCTTGTCGACGAGGTCGTCGGGGATGACGACCTCGACCTTCACCTTGGGGAGGAAGTCGATCGTGTACTCGGAGCCGCGATACAGCTCGGTGTGCCCCTTCTGCCGGCCGAAGCCGCGCACCTCGGTGACCGTCATCCCGACGACGCCGAGCTCGGTGAGCGCTTCCTTGACGTCGTCGAGCTTGAACGGCTTGATGATCGCCTCGATCTTCTTCATGGGCGGTCGAGCCTCCGTGTGAGGGGCCGCGTCAGGGCGAGGCCGCGGCCTTGAGGGCTTTCCGGTACAGCGCGACGTACTCGCGCGCGGAGGCGTCCCACGAGAAGTCCTCGGCCATCGCGTTCTTCACGAGCGCGGCCCATTGCGCGGGCTGCCGGAAGACGTCGCCGGCGCGCCGCGCCGCGGCCACGAGATCCTCCACGGTGAACTCGTCGAACACGAAGCCGGTGCCCGTGCGCCGGCGCGGGTCGAACTCGCGCACGGTGTCGGCGAGCCCGCCCGTGCGCCGCACGATGGGGACCGCGCCGTAGCGGAGCGCGAAGAGCTGGCCGAGCCCGCACGGCTCGTAGCGCGAGGGCATCAGGAAGCAGTCGGCCCCCGCGTAGATCCGGCGGGAGAGCTCGTCCGAGTAGCCGATCTCCACCGAGACCCGCCCGGGGTGCTCGGCCGCGGCGGCGCGGAAGGCCTCCTCCAGGTGGGCCTCGCCCGAGCCCAGGAGCACGAGGCTCGCGCCCTCGGCGAGCAGCGCGGGCAGCGCGTCCAGCGTGAGGTCGAGCCCCTTCTGCTCGGCGAGGCGCGTGACCATGCCGATGATCGGCCCCGCCCCCGGCGTGAGGCCGCGCTCCCGGACGAGCGCGTCGCGGCAGACGGCACGGCCCTCGAGGTCGTCGGCGCCGAAGCGCTTGGCGAGGGTGTGGTCGTTCGCGGGGTTCCACGTGTCGGGATCGATCCCGTTGACGACGCCGTGCAGGTCGGCGCTCCGCTCCTCGAGGACGCCCTCGAGCCCGTTGCCGAAGGCCGCGGTCCGGATCTCTTGCGCGTAGGTCCGGCTCACCGTGGTGAGGACGTCCGCGAACACCAGGCCGCCCTTGAGGAAGTTGACCTTCCCGTAGAACTCCAGGCCGGCGGGCGTGAAGAGGTCCCATCCGAGCCCGGTGATCGGCATGTCGTAGTGCCAGAACACGCCCTGATAGGCGAGGTTGTGGACGGTGAACAGGGTGCGCGCGGCGCCGAGCACGGGATGATCCCGGTAGAGCGTGCGCAGGTACACGGGCACGAGCCCGGTCTGCCAGTCGTTGGCGTGGATGACCTGCGGGCGCCAGCCGCCCCGCTCCTCGCCGAGGGTCCCGATGGCTTCCAGCGCGCCCCGGCACAGGAACACGAACCGCTCGCAGTTGTCCCAGTAGTCGCCGTCGCTCGTCCCGTAGAGCGCCTCGCGGTCGTAGTAGTGGTCGTGCACGAGGAAGTACACGGGCACGCCCCCCGGCGCCCGGCCCTCGATGAGCTGCCCCTCCGCGGTGCGGTCACCGAGCGGGATCCGCACCTGGGGCATCACCACGCGCAGGTCCGTGGCGTGGCGCGTGGCGTCCCGGTACCGCGGCATCAGCACGCGCACGTCGTGGCCCAGGGCGAGGAGAGCGCGGGGCAGCGCGCCCGCCACGTCGGCGAGGCCGCCGGTCTTGGCGAACGGCGCCACCTCCGAGGCGATGAGCAGGATGCGCAGGCGCGACTGGGGCACGGCGCGGCCCTAGGCGGAGGTGTCGGATGGAGGCACGATCAGACCTCCTCGAGGATCGGGAACACGAGCGCGGTGATGTGCGAGGAGATGCGCTTGAGGTTGGTGAGCACGTCGAGGTGGATCTCCGACGTCTCCAGGGACTCGGCGAGGCCGCGGCGGAGCCGCGCCAGGTGCGACTCGCGCAGCTCCCGCTCGCGCTGGCGCACCGCCGGCCGCTGGTCGAGCACCTCCTGGGCGAGGCTCGCGTCGTTGGCGGCGAAGCCCGCGATGGCCCGCTCGAGGTTCTTGGACACCATCCCGTGGAACTCGATCAGCTCGGCCTCCCCCGCCTCGGAGAACTTCCGGCCCTGGTAGAGCTTCTTGCGTGCCAGCTCCATCAGGTTCTTGTCGATGATGTCGCCGATGTTCTCGAGGTTGCCGATGAACGAGATCAGCGCGATCTCCTTCTGCGCCAGGTCGGGGCCCATGGTCTCATGGCCCAGGCGCGCGAGGAAGAGCTTGATCTGCCGCTCCAGGTAGTCGAGCTGGTCGTCCCGCCGCTCCACGTCCTCGAGCAGCTCCTGGTTGTCGGTGCGCAGCACGATCATCGCGTCGCGCAGCATGGCCTGGGCCACGTCGCCCATGCGCAGGGCCTCGCGCGTGGCCTGCCCGATGGCGAGCGCCGGCTGCTCGAGGTACCGGTCGTCCAGGTAGCGCGTCTTGAACGGGTTGTCGCCGCGCTCCTCCTCGGGCACGAGCCCGCCGATGACCCGCGCCGCGATCGGCGCGAACGGCAGGAACAGGCCGCTGATGGCCACGTTGAACAGCGTGTGCGCGTTGGCGATCTGCCGGGCGAGGTCGGGCGCGGTCTCGGCGACCAGTCGCGTGAGCGGGGCGATGAACGGAAACACCAGCGCGACGCCCAGCACCTTGAACGCGATGTGCGCCACCGCCACCCGCCGCGCGTCGGAGGTCGAGCGCAGGCTCGCCGCGAAGGCGGCGGCGCAGGTGCCGATGTTCGCGCCCAGCACCACGGGGATGGCGCCGTCCAGCCCGATCAGCTTCTGATGGGCGAGGGACAGCATGAGGCCGATGGTGGCGGCGGACGACGCCATGGACGCGCTCGCCACCGCGCCGGCGATGAGCCCGGCGAACGGGTTCGCCGCGAGCGCGACGAGCACCTGGCGCGTGAGGGGATGCTCGGTGAGGGGGGCGAGCCCGTCGGTCATCACGCGCATGCCGAGGAACAGGAAGCCGAAGCCGAGGATGGCCTGCCCCACGTTCTTGGCCAGGCCCCGGCGCGAGAAGTACGACAGCGCGAAGCCGACGCCCACCATCAGGAGCGCCGCCTCCTGGATGCGGAAGGCGAGGAGCTGCACGGTGAAGGTGGTGCCGATGTCGGCGCCCAGGATGACGCCGAGCGACCGCGGGAACGACACGAGCCCCGCGGAGACGAACCCGATGAGCATCAGCGTGGTGGCCGTCGAGGACTGGATGAGCGCGGTGACCACCGCCCCCGCGCACACCGCGGCGAAGCGGTTCTTCGTCATCGTGGTGAGGAGGTGCCGCAGGTGACCGCCCGCCGCGCGCTGCAGGCCCTCTCCCGTGAGCTGCATCCCGTAGAGCAGCAGGGCCAGGCCGCCGAACAGCGCGAGCAGCGTCATGACGCGCCGGGGGTCAGGGGCCGAGCGCGGGCGCGCGCGCCGCGTCGAGGCCGGCGAGATGGGAGGTGTCGTTCACGGACAGCACGCGCGGCGGGGCCAGGCGCGTGATCGACGCGTTGCTGAGCACGAGGCGCCAGATGGCCGACAGCGGCAGGCCCAGGCAGTGGGCCAGGTACGCGCTGATCACCCCGCCGTGGCAGACCACCAGCACCTCGTCGTCGCCGGGGTGCGCGGCGGCGATCGTCTCGACGGCCCGCACCACCCGATCCTGCACGTCGGCGAGCGGCTCGCCGTCGGGGGGCACGCAGCCGTGGGGATCGCGGATCCACTGCGTGTACGGATCGCCGGGCAGCGCGCGGATCTCGTCCACCGTGCAGCCCTCCCACTGCCCGAGCGAGAGCTCCCGGAGATCGTCCACGCAGGTCACGCGGGCGCCGATCGCCGCGGCCACGATCTCCGCGGTGCGCCGCGCGCGCTCGAGGGGGCTCGCGTAGACCGCGGCGACGCGGCGGCGCTTGAGCGCGCCGGCCAGCGCGCCGGCCTGGCGCACGCCCAGCTCGGACAGCGCGATGTCCTGCCGCCCCTGGAAGCGTCGTCCCGCGTTGGACAGCGACTGCCCGTGCCGCGCGAGGAGGAGGCGCCTCACCGGCTCTCCAGCGCGGCCTGGGCCGCCCGGAGCCGGACCAGCGTCTCCTCGCGGCCGAGGATCGACACGACCTGGAAGATCGGCGGGCTCACGGTGGCGCCGGTGACGGCGATGCGGACGAGCTGGGCGAGGTCGACCAGCTTGAGGCCGAGGTCGGCGGCGAGGCCGCGGAAGAGGCCTTCGAGCGCGGCCGGGTCCATGTCCGCCTGCGCCTCGAGGCGGCGGATCAGCCAGCCGTAGCGCGTGCTCGCCTCCGGCCCCCAGAACTTGGCGGTGGCCTGGGGGTCGTACTGCTCGGGGCGGCGCAGGTAGAACGTGGCCTTGTCCGCCATCTCGACCAGCGTGCGCGCGCGCTCCTTGAGCGTGTCGGCCACGCGCCCGAGCCACGCCGCGTCCCCGGGCACGGGCAGTCCGGCGCGCTCGAGGTACGGAGGCAGCTCGCGGGCGAGGCGAGGGAGCGGCGCGGCCTTGATCCAGTGGTGCGAGAGCCACTCGAGCTTGGCGGGATCGAAGACGGCGGCGGCCTGGCCGACGTGGGCGAGGTCGAAGTGCCGCGCCAGGTCCTCGCGCGTGAAGATCTCCTGGTCGCCGTGCGACCAGCCGAGGCGCGCCAGGTAGTTCACCAGCGCCTCGGGCAGGATCCCGAGGTCCCGGTACGCCTGCACGGACGTCGCCCCGTGGCGCTTGCTGAGGCGGCTCTTGTCGGCCCCCAGGATCATCGGGATGTGGGCGAACACGGGCAGCGGATAGCCGAGCGCCTCGTAGGCGTGCACCTGCTTGGGCGTGTTCGAGAGGTGGTCGTCGCCGCGGATCACGTGGGTGATCTTCATCGTCACGTCGTCCACGACGACGCAGAAGTTGTACGTGGGCGTGCCGTCGCTCCGCTGGAGGATCCAGTCGTCGAGCATCGCGTGCTCGAAGACGACGCGTCCGTGGATGGCGTCGTCCACCACCGTCTGCCCCGTCTGCGGCGTCCGCAGGCGCAGCACGTGGGACTCGGAGGCCGGCACGTCGGCGTCGCGGCACGTCCCGGGGTAGCGGAACGTGTCGCCCCGCTGCTGCGCCTCGCGGCGGAGGGCGTCGAGCGTCTCCGAGCTGCACCGGCAGCGGTACGCGCGGCCCTCCGGCACCAGGCGCTCGGCGTGGGCGCGGTAAACCTCGAAGCGCTCGGTCTGACGGTAGCCGGGCGAGGGCGGCCCCTCGTCCCAGTCGAGGCCGAGCCACTGCATGGCGTCCAGGATGGACTCCGTGTACTCCTCGGTGGACCGGGAGCGGTCGGTGTCCTCGATGCGGAGGATGAACACGCCGCCGTGGCGCCGGGCGAAGGCCCAGTTGAAGAGCGCGGTCCGCGCGCCGCCGACGTGGAGGAAGCCCGTCGGGCTCGGAGGAAACCGTACGCGGACGGGCTCGGGCATGGGACCCATTGTACCCGAGTCAGGGTCTTGACAATGCTGCCCGCGCTTCCTACAGTCGCGGGGCAAGGTCGCGTCGTAGCAGACAAAACACGAGCCGACGACACACACTCATGCCCCATGGCCGAGCCGTCATCGAAACCTGCCGCACCTTGGTCGTTGCGGCGCTTGAGCGAGCGCTCTCGCGCCCGGCTGCGCCGGTGACGCCAGCGTTGCGCGAGGGTCTGACCATGGCGTTGCGCGAGGGTCTGGCCCCGTGAGCGTGCCCGCGGTGCCGCTGCCCGCGGACGCGCAGGTCCGGCGGGACCCGGCGCGAGGGACCATCACGCTGCTGGCCGCGTCAAACCTGTCCGAGACGCTGGAGCAAAACCCGGCGTTCGCGGCGTTCCAGGCGTCGGGGCGGCTCGCCAACGTCGCCCTGACCTTCCTGGGCGCGCAGCGGTCCATCTTCAAGCTGTCGAGCCCGGCCGACGAGCTGGTCGTCGACTCGGTGCGCACCGACGAGCTGGGGTTCACCCACGTGCGGCTGCGGCAGACCGTCGGCCCGCTGCCGGTGTGGAACGCGGAGGTCATCGTGCATCTCGATCGTGAGCGTCACGTGTATCGCGTGCAGGGAAGCTACGTCGCGACCCCGTCCGGGCTGCCCCCGACGCCGCGGCTCGGCGAGTCCGAGGCGCGCCGGACGGTGGCCGGCCTCATCCCCGGGCTGCCCGCCGAGTGCCGCGGCTGCCGATCGAGCTCGGCGTCTTCGCGCCGCGGGCCGGTGAGCCGCGCCTGGCGTACCGCGTGCTCGCCGCCGTCAGCCCGCGCGAGAGCTGGGCCGTGATCGTGGACGGGGAGACCGGCGCCGAGCTCGACCGGACGCCTACGGTGATGTCCCGATGACGCCCGGCCGGATCGCCCGCGCCGTGCTGGCCGTCGTCCTCGGGCTCCTCGTCACCTGCCTGCCCGCGGGAGCCGCTCCGGATACCGATCCGTTCGCCCAGGTCCGGATCGTGCCCGTGCCCGCGGGGCCGTCCGGGGCTGCGGCGCCTGGTGGCGTGGTCGCGGGGAGCGGCGGGGACCCGCGCGCCGCCCAGATCCAGGCGCGCCTGCGTCAGAGCGTGGCCGCGATGGCCGCCGCGCCCGCCGTCGGGCAGGCGCGACAGGCGCGCCCGCCCGACGAGCTGAGCCGCGCGATCTCGGACCTCAAGCGGAGGCTCGGGCCCGCGATCAACGTCCAGGCCCGGCGGCCCGCGGGCACGCCCCGCATGATCCGCGGCGCCGCGCTCGAGCGGGGGACCTCAGGCGTGGCGACCGCGGCGGGCGACGAGCAGACCGCGCGCGCGTTCCTCCGGAAGAACCGCGGCGTGCTCCGCCTGGACGACCCCGACCGCGAGATGGTCCTCGACCGGCGGGACACCGACGACCTCGGGCGCCGGCACCTGCGCTTCTCTCAGACGCACCTCGGCCTGCCCGTCTGGCCGGCCGACCTCATCGTGCACATCGACCCGCGGGGCAACGTCGACGTGGTGAACGGCGCCTTCATCCCCACCCCGCGCCGCGTGCCGGCCGTCCCCGTGGTCGACGCCGACCAGGCCACCGTGGCGGCGCGCGGGCGCGTGCCCGACGGCGAGGCCGCCACCCTGGGGGCCCCGGAGCTGATCGTGTACGGCCCCGGACACCGGCCGGCCCGGCTCGCCTGGAAGCTCGCGCTCGCGGGCAGCGCGGCCTCGCACTGGGTGGTCGTGGTCGACGCGCTCACCGGCGGCGTCCTCACCGCGTTCAACGACGTGCACCACGCGGGCGTCCCCGGCTCCGGCGTGGACCTGCTTCGGCGTCGGGCGCACGCTCAACGTGTTCCCGCAAGGCGCCCAGTTCTTCATGGTCGACACCAGCAAGCCGATGTTCGACCCGACCTCGACGCCCCCCGCGGTGAACACCACGCGCGGCGGCATCTTCGTGCTCGACGCCGCGCACCAGCGAGACCACCGCGAGCATCCTCACCTCAACGTCGGCCGGAACGGCGGCTTACCTGGCCGACGGCGTGAGCGCGGCCTTCAACCTGGCACAGACCTACGACTACTTCCTGACCCGGCACAACCGGAACTCCATCGACGGGGCGGGCGGGACCATCCTCGGCGTGGTGCGCTTCGACCAGAACCTCGCCAACGCCTTCTGGACAACGAGCAGCGCACCATGTTCTTCGGCGACGGCGACCGCTACGCGGGCAGCGCCGACGTGGTCGGTCACGAGATGGCCCACGGCGTGACGTTTTTCACCGCCAAGCTCGTGTACCAGGACCAGCAGGGGCGCTGAACGAGGCGTTCTCCGACATCTTCGGCGAGATGGTCGAGGCGCGCGCGACCGGCACGAACGACTGGCTCATCGGCAGCCAGCTCGCGCGAGCCGCTCCGGAACATCGCCAACCCGGGCAGCCTGTCCGTGCTCGGGCACCCCTACCCGTCGCGGATGAGCGAGTTCCGCGTCATGAGGACGAGAGACAACGGCGGCGTCGCACATCAACAGCACGATCATCGGCCACGCCTTCTATCCTGCTCGTGGAAGGCCTGCCGGAGGCGATCGGCCAAGCACGGACGCGGAGCGGATCTTCTACCGCGCCCTCACCACCCACCTGGTGGCCAACTCGCAGTTCATCGACGCGCGGCTCGCGTGCGTGCAGTCGGCGGTGGAGCTGTTCGGCGCCGGGTCCCCGCAGGCCGCGAAGACCGCGGAGGCCTTCAACGCGGTGGAGATCTTCGACGGCGAAGGCACGCCGGATCCGCCGACCACGGGCCACGCGACCGGTCCGGACGCGACGATCTTCACGTTCTTCGACGCCGGCGTGGGCGCCTTCTTCCTCGGCCGCCGCGAGGCGGCGCTCGGCGACGGCCCCGACGGGACCGTGCTGACCCAGTTCAGCGTCGCGCCCACCCGGGCCTCGGTGGGACGGCATCCAGAGATCGAGCGGGCTCGTCGCCTTCGTCGACGACCTCGACGACATCTGCCTGATCGCCACCGACGGGCGTTCGCCCGAGACGTGCCTGGGCTTCCCCGGCACCGCGTTCTCGGTGGCGGTGAGCCGGGAAGACTTGCAGTTCGCGTTCGTGCTGCGCGACCCGACGGGCCAGCCCAGCCAACGGCATCTCGATCATCGACCTGCGCCCGGGCGGCGTGGACCGCGACTTCGTGCTGCGGGCGCCCGTGCTGGACGGCACGACGATCGACGCCATCATCCAGGCCGAGCTCGATGGTGTTCACGTCGGCCGGCACCCAGCTCGTCTACGACGCGCTGAACGTGCTGGGCTGAACGACGGCACCCGGGTGGGCGCCTGGAGCATCTACTGGATCGAACGTGCTGACCGGGACGAGTACACACCGTGGCGCCGCCCGTTGCCGGCCTCGACATCGGCTTCCCCGCCCTCGGCCAGACCAGCGACTCGACCGTCGCCTTCGAGGCGGCGAACAGCGCCAACGGCCAGTCGGTGATCTTCGCGGGCAACCTGAATACCGGCGACGTTGTTCGGCGTCTCTCCGCCCTCGGGCGTGTTCTCCGCACCCTTCTACACCGGCGACGACACCGGCATCATCTACTCGACGGGCGATGCCACGCCCTCGGACTTCTCACTCGTCCGGCAGGCCATCGGACCGGACCGGCTGACGCCGACGGCGCGCGGCCACGCCGTGGCTCTTCGACGCCCACTTCGGCGTCATCTACCGCGCCGGCTCGATCGCCGTGGCCGACTTCGTCACGGGGTTCTACAACAACGTCCTCGCCCGCACCCCTGCGCCGTCCGAGGTGGTGGCGTGGGCCGACTTCCTGCTCGCGAACCCGACCCCGGCCGCGGCCAGCGCGATGGCCCACGAGTTCCTCGACGGCCCGGAGTTCCTGTCCAAGGCGCGCACGCACGAGCAGTATCGTGACGATCCTCTACCGCGTGTTCCTCGAGCGCGAGCCCGACGGGCCCGGGCTGGCCGGCTGGGTCGGGAACCTCCTCGAACGGGTTCGACACCGCGCTGCCGGGCTTCGTGAACTCGGCAGGAGTTCCGGTCGCTGCTGCCGTCCTTGCAGGACCGGACGCGGGTGGACGCGGTGGTGCTGCGCCTGTACGTGGAGGTGCTGGGGCGCACGCCCAACCCGTCGGAGCTCTCGGCGTGGACCGACTACATCGTGGCCACGGGCGATCTCCTCGGCGTGGCGCGCGGGTTCTTCCGGTCTGCCGAGTTCGACAGCGCGCGCCGGACGCTGCCCGGCACGTCGTGATCCTCTACCGCACGTTCCTGGGCCGCGATCCGGCGCCCTGCGAGATCGGGCCGTGGGTGGACTACCTCCAGAGCTTTCGGATCGAGGTCGAGAACTTCTTCATCGCGAGCCCCGAGTTCCAGAACCACTTCGCGTCGGCTGTACGCTGATCGAAGCCCCTCCGCGCGTCTCGCGCGGAGGGCGGGGCGGCGGGGAGGTACCAGGGGTCCCGGGACCAGGCCGCACGCGTCCGCTGCCCCGCTGTAGCTGGGCTCCATCCAGGGCGCGCTCGGTCCGTTATCCGAAGGAGGGGAAGGGCCCCGGAACCCCTGGTACCTCCCCACGCCCCCCAGCGCACCCGCTTGGTGAGAGTGACCCCAACGGCCGGCGAATCGCAAAACGGGCACTCCAGCAGGCGCTTGCCCTGGCCGGGCGTCTCGTCATCGGGGTCGTGCATCACCGCGGCGCCCAGGCGCTCGGGCCGATTCTCGGCGGAGGTTGCCGGCAGGGATCATCAGCGTGTCGCTGGTGGGGCGGTGGGGAGGCACCAGGGGTTTCGGGGCCCTTCCCCTCCTTCGGTTCAGCGGACCACGCGTGCCCGGATGGAGCCCAGTCCAGCGGGGCAGCGGACGCGTGCGGCGTGGCCCCGGGACCCCTGGTGCCTCCCACGCCCGCACTCGCGTGAGTGACCGTGCCGGACGGGAGCGGCGCTGAGAAGCGGATGCCGGCGCATCGCGGCGCGGGGAGGGAGCGGATGGCGAGCATGACCCAGCGCAGGGATCATGAGCGTGTTGCCGGTGGGGCGGTGGGGAGGCACCAGAGGTCGCCGGGGCCCTTCCCCTCCTTCGGTTCAGCGGACCACGCGTGCCCGGATGGAGCCCAGTCCCAGCGGGGCAGCGGACGCGTGCGGCGTGGCCCCGGGACCCCTGGTGCCTCCCCGCCGCCCCGCCCTCGCGCGAGTGACAGTGGCGGACGGGCGCGAGCGCTAGAAGCGGATGCGGCGCATCGCGCGGCGCGGGGGAGCGCGCGGATGGCGAGCATGACCCAGCGCAGGGATCATCAGCGTGTTGCCGGTGGGGCGGTGGGGAGGCACCAGGGTCGCCGGGGCCCTTCCCCTCCTTCGGTTCAGCGGACCACGCGTGCCCGGATGGAGCCCAGTCCCAGCGGGGCAGCGGACGCGTGCGGCGTGGCCCCGGGACCCCTGGTGCCTCCCCGCCGCCCCGCCCTCGCGCGAGTGACAGTGGCGGACGGGCGCGACGCTAGAAGCGGATGCGGCGCATCGCGCGGCGCGGGGGAGCGCGCGGATGGCGAGCATGACCCAGCGCAGGGATCATCAGCGTGTTGCCGGTGGGGCGGTGGGGAGGCACCAGGGGTCGCCGGGGCCCTTCCCCTCCTTCGGTTCAGCGGACCACGCGTGCCCGGATGGAGCCCAGTCCCAGCGGGGCAGCGGACGCGTGCGGCGTGGCCCCGGGACCCCTGGTGCCTCCCCGCCGCCCCGCACTCGCGTGAGTGACCGTGCCGGACGGGAGCGGCGCTAGAAGCGGATGCGGCGCATCGCGGCGCGGGGGAGGGAGCGGATGGCGAGCATGACCCAGCGCCAGATGGGCGGGGCGTAGACGACGGGGCGGCGCGCGTCGATGGCGGCGAGGACCGTGCGGGCAACGTCGTCCGGGTCGCCGGCGAAGGGGGGCACGGGGAGGCCCGCGGTCATCTCGGTGCGGACGAAGCCGGGGCGCACGCACACCACGGACACGCCGCGTTCGGCGTAGGCGTGGCCCAGGCCCTCGAGGAAGGCGGAGAGGCCGGCCTTCGACGCGCCGTAGAGGTAGTTGCTGCGGCGCGCGCGGTCGCCCGCCACCGAGCTGAACGCGCACACGATCCCGCCGCCCCGCGCGGCCAGCCGCTCCGCGCCCATCTGACACAGCACGGCGGTGCCCGTGAAGTTGACGTGGAGCACCCGCTCGAGCCGGGCGGGATCGCGCGCGAGGTCCTCCTGCGTCCCGAAATCGCCTGCCGTGACCACGAGCGCGTCGAAGCCGCCGAGCGCGGCGTCGGCGGCGTCCAGGGCCGCGGCGAAGCCGGCGGGGCGCGACAGGTCGAGGGGCGCGCTGCCGACCGCGCCGCCCCCCACGCGCGCGTCCAGGTCACGCGCCGCCGCCTCGAGGTCGCCCGCGTCCCGGCCGAGGAGGAACAGGAGGTCGCCGCGCTCGGCCATGCGGCGCGCGAGCGACCGGCCCATCCCGCGGGTGGCGCCGACGAAGGCGACCTTCACGTCGCCGTCAGTCGCCCAGGACGCGCACGGACTGCGCCGTGCGGAAGCGATGGCCGGGGTCCCACCGGTCGCGCACCGCGCGCCACTCGGACAGGCGCGGCATCATGCGCTGGAAGTCCTCGGCGCGCGTCACCGCGTCCTTGGCGAGGTACACGCGGCCCCCGGCGGCCACCACCTGCGCGTTCAGGTCGTGGACGAGCGCCTCGGTGGCGGCGCCGCGGTACGGCAGGTCGAGGGACAGCGTCATGCCCTCGATGGGGAACGAGAGGTACGCGTCGCCCGCGGGGCCGAGGTCCTTGATCACGGCCAGGAAAGACGCGGCCTCGGCGCCGGCCAGGCGCTCCATGAGCGCGGCCAGCGGCGCGAGCCCTCCGGCCCGCGGCAGCGCGCACTGGTACTGGAGGAAGCCGCGCCGGCCGTAGAGCCGGTTCCAGTCGAGGACGCCGTCGAGCGGATAGAAGAACTCCTCGTACGAGACGAGGCGCCGCCGCGCCCGCCCGCCGTGCCGCCAGTAGTAGAGCGTGTTGAACGCGCGCATCACGAGCGGGCTCAGGAGCCATCCGGGCCCGTCCACGGGTACGCGCAGCGCGCGCCGCGCCGGCACGACGCGGCCGCCCGCCTCGGCGCGCGTGGCGTGGCGGCCCCGCATGAGGACGCCCCGGCCGAGGCCCCGGCCGCGCGTCAGGCAGTCGATCCAGCCCACGGTGTAGGGCCAGCCCTCGCCGGCCGCCCGGAGGCCATCCACCATCTCGGCGAGGCTCCCCACCCCCTCCGTCTCGAGGACGATCCAGCCGGTCTCCACGGGGGCGAGCCGGAGCGTGACGTCGACGATCAGCCCGGTGAGGCCCATGCCGCCCACGGTGGCCAGGAACAGCTCGCGCTCTTCGTCGGGCCCGCACTCGACCGTGGCGCCGTCGGCCAGGAGCAGGCGGAGGCGCTCCACGTGACGTCCGAACGACCCGTCGCGGTGGTGGTTCTTCCCGTGGACGTCGCAGGCCACGCAGCCGCCCACCGTGACGAACCGGGTGCCGGGCGTGACGGGCGGGAACCAGCCGCGCGGGAGGAAGAGCCGGATGATCTCCGCGAGCGTGAGCCCGGCCTCGCAGCGGAGCCGCCCCGTGTCCTGGTCGAAGGCGAGGATCCGGTCGGCCCGCGCCGTCTCCACGACCACGTCCTCCGGCGCCACCGGGAGCGCGGCGTCGCCGTAGGACCGGCCCAGCCCGCGGGGCACGACGCGGGCGCCCGGGCGCGGAAGCGCGAGGCGCTCCGGGGTGGCCACACGACCCGGGCGGACCGGGAACCGGCCCCAGCCCGACACCGGCGCCGCCGGGCCGACGACGTCGAGCACGCCGGCCGCCGTCGGCCGTCTCTCCTCGCGCCCGAGCCGCCTCAGTGCGGCCACGGCCCGTAGATGATGACGACGAGCGACAGCATCCAGAGCGCGGTGTTGACCAGGAGCGCGCGATCGGACAGGAACAGGTCCGACGGGTTACCGCCGAGCTGGCGCCGGTACAGCAGATAGAGGTACCGGAACACGCCGTAGATCACGAACGGCAGCGTGAGCGGCAGCAGGCGCGAGTGGAACTTCGCCACCGTCTCCGGGGACATGGTGTAGAGGGCGTAGGCGGTGACGGTCGACGCGGTGACCGCCGCGATCATCTGGTCCAGGAACCCCTCGCTGTACTCGGCGAGGATGGGCCGGTGGGCCGCGGCATCGCCGTGGAGCGTGAGGTATTCGTGCCGCCGCTTGCCGAGGGCCAGGAACAGCGCGACCAGCACCGTGCAGATGAGGAGCCAGCCCGAGATGTCCACGTCGATGGCCACCGCGCCCCCGATGGCGCGCAGCACGAAGCCCACGGCCACGGTGAGGACGTCCACGATGACGAGGCGCTTGAGCCACGCCGAGTACGCGGTGAGCAGCACCGCGTAGGCGGCGGCGACGCCGCCGAACCGCCAGGAGAGCTGGAAGGCGAGGACGAGGCTTCCGGCGAGGATGAGCACGCCGGCGACGAGTGCGATCCCGCGCGGCAGCGCGCCGGAGGCCACGGGCCGCCGGCGCTTCTCCGGGTGCAGGCGGTCCTTGTCCGCGTCGGCCACGTCATTCAGCAGGTAGATGGCGCCGGAGAGGCCGCAGAAGATCAGGAAGGCGGCGACGGCCGGCCAGACGAGCGGCGAGAGCAGGTTCTGCGAGAAGATCAGCCCGGCGAAGACGAAGAGGTTCTTTGCCCATTGCCGCGGGCGAAGCGAGCGGAGGATCGCGAGGGCGATCCTCACGCGGCGAGGCGGGCGAGAGCCGTGCGGATGCCCGCCGCCACCTGGTCCACCTCGTCGTCGGTCAGCTCCGGGAAGCAGGGCAGCGAGAGCACCTCGCGCGCCGCGCGCGTCGCCTGGGGGAACGCCTCGGCGGCGTCCGCGCGTCCGAAGAGCGGCTGGGCCGGGATGGTCATCGGGTAGTGGACGGTGGTGCCGATGCCGAGATCGCCGAGCGCGGCGGCGAGCGAGTCACGGCGCGGGGCGCGGATCGTGAACTGGTGGTACACGTGGCCGTCCGGCCGCCGCTCGACCGGCAGGCCCACGGGGAGGCCGCCGAGCAGGCTCCGGTACCGGGCGGCGATGTGGCCGCGCCGGCGGTTCCACTCCGGGAGCCGGCACGAGCTTCACGCGCAGGAACGCGGCCTGGAGCTCGTCGAGCCGGCTCGAGAGGCCGAGCTCCACGTGCTCGTAGCGGCGCACCGAGCCGTGGTCGCGCAGCCGGCGCGCGCGCTCGGCGAGATCGTCGCGGTTCGTGAGGAGCATGCCGCCGTCGCCGCAGGCCCCGACGTTCTTGGTGGGATAGAACGACAGGCACGCCGCGTCGCCCCACGCCCCGACCCCGCGCGCGGCGTGGCGGGCGCCCACCGCCTGGGCGGCGTCGGCGAGCACGGCGATGCCGCGCGCCCGCGCGATCTCGACGATCGCCGCCATCTCCGCGACCTGCCCGTAGATGTGCACCGGCACCACCGCGCGCGTCCGTGGGGTGATCGCCCGTTCCAGGAGCGCCGGGTCGAGGTTCAGGGTGTCCGGCTCGACGTCGACGAAGACGGGGGTCGCGCCGGCGAGCAGGATCGTGCTCGCGGAGGCCACGAACGAGAACGCGCTGGTGATGACCTCGTCGCCCGGCCCGATCCCGAGAGCGCGCAGGCCGAGGAGGAGGGCGTCGGTGCCGGAGTTCACGCCGATCCCGTGCCGGGCGTCGCAGAAGGCGGCCAGCTCGCTCTCCAGCGCGCGCCCCTCGGGCCCGAGGACGAAGCGGCACGAGTCCAGCACGCGGGCGGCGGCGGCGAGCAGCTCCTCGCGCAGGGCGGCGTGCTGCCGGGTGAGGTCGAGCTGCGGGATCATCGGGGCGGCGACCCGGACGAGGTGCCGGTCGGTCCGAACGGCGATCCGAACCGGGTGCCGGTCTGTCCGATGCCGAGGAGTCCGATCGACACGCGCACCTCGTCCTCCTTGCCGTCGCGATTGACGTACTCGGCCATGATAGCCCAGCACTGGAAGCGGAGGTCGAATCCCACGCGGGTCTCGACGCTGCGGCCTAGCTGGGCGTCCCAGGCGGTGGAGGCCCGGGCGTCGAGGTTCGGCGTGATGCGGGCCGATACGCCGGCGGTCACGAACGACAGCGTGGCCGCGACCTCGTTGAAGCGCGTGCCGATCGCCGCGGTCACCGGCCCGATGACTCGCGGCGATGTCGGTGTTGACCTCGCGGAGGCCGAGGCCGTTCACGTTCCAGGCCGCGTCGGCCCGGAAGCGAGAACGCGGGCGTCGGACGCACCTCGATCTCGGCGCGCACGTCCTTGAACGGCTCGTCGTCCTTGATCGCGCGGGTGACGTCGTAGATCTGGGCCACGGTCAGCCGCGCCGCCTCCCAGCGCACCGCTTCCTGCCCCGGGCCCGCGGTGGTCTTGGCGTTGAGCCGGTTGGTGAGCGCGTACTCCACGGCATTGACCTTGCCGAGGCGGTCGATGTTGGGATCCATCGAGCGCAAGACGCCGATGCGGCCCACCGTCGGCTCGTAGTGCGGGTAGGCCTTCTGCTCGAGGCCGCGCACCGCGATGACGGACGCGCGGGGCTCGATCACGTGCTGGAGGGCGGCCACGCGCCCGCCGGGGTCCAGCGTGTAGACGCGCGAGAGCCGTGTCTCCGCGTCCACGCCCACCTCCACCTGCTGGCGGACGCGGTGGTCGGTGACCGAATCCTCGACGACGATAAAGCCGTTCGTTGAGAGGTGCTCTCCCGTGGCCCGCTGGTCGTAGTACGTGAGCCGGCCGCCCACCCAGGGCGTCACGGTGACCACGCCGGCGATCGGGATCGGCAGGACGAGGCGCGGATGGACGTCCACGCGGAGGCCCTCGGGTCCGACGTGGCGCATGAAGTTCACGAGCGAGCTCTCCACCTCGTACAGGAGCGGGGACAGCCCGGGCACGGGCTGCCGGATGCCCCGGAGCCGCACCTCGGGCACCCGCTGCAGCTCGACCGGGCGGCGGACCGTGAGGTCCTGGTACCAGAGGATGTTGGCGACGAGGTTCCAGGCGTCCCAGCGCCGGGAGACGAAGATGTTGGTCTCGGCGCGCTCGCGGCCGCGCTCGGAGAGGAGGTCGCCGTAGTCGTCGAACACGTCGTCGTCGGACGTGGCGTTCACGTCCACCTTGAAGGACGTGCGCGTGTCGATCGTCCACGCGTGCTTGCCGGACACCCAGGCCCGATTGTCCCCGCTCGACCGCAGCTCCGCGCGCGCCAGCTGTTCCGCACGCTCCAGCGGGTCCGAGCTCCTGACGAACTCGTTGAGCCAGAACCCGGTCACCGCGCCGCGGTTCCGCTCGGACAGGATGTACTGGTAATGCGCGGTGAGGCCGACGCCGCGCTCCGAGTAGGCCTCGAGGGCGATGGTGAGATCCTGGCTGTCGTTGATGGCCCAGTAGAACGGCACGTGAGCGTAGAAGCCGCGCTCGTTCGAGAAGCCGAAGGTTGGGAGCAGGAAGCCGGACTGGCGCTCCTTCCGGATGGCCGCGGCGAAGAACGGGAACCACGGCCAGACGGGCACGCCCTTGACCCAGAAGGACACGTCACGGCCGAAGACGTAGTCCTCCATGTCGGCGGTGGCCGAGCTCATCCGGAAGTACCACGCGGGGTCGTCGCCCTCGCACGTGGTGAGGGTCCCCCGGCGGATGCCGTACACGTTCTCGCCCAGGCGCTCCAGGCGCTCGCCGGACAGCGTGTAGTACGGCGCGGCGACGAGCGTGCCGTCCTCCACGACGCCCGTGCCCGTGCGGATGTTGTAGTCGATCCGGTCCCCGACGAGCCGATCCTGGCCGTCGTAGAACACGACCTTCCCGCGGGCGACGGCGTCGCCGCTGTCCTGGTTCAGCTCGATGCGGTCGGCGAGGAGCCGCGTGTTGCCGCGGGTGAGCTCCACGTTGCCGATGGCGATGAGGAGGTTCTGCGGGCCTCCGATCCGCTCGAACTGGTCGGCGAGGATGTTCACCTCGGTGCCGGCGGCACGGATGGCCACGGGGGCGGGAGCGGCCGCGGGCGGAGCGGCGGCCGGCTGGCCCGGCGCGGGCTGGGGCGCGGGCGTCTGGGCCACCGCGGGCACGGGGAAGAGGGCGAGGGCCAGGGAGAGCAACGCGCCCCCGGCGAGGACGCGAAGCCGGGCGGGCCGCGCTGAACGGTCTCTCCCGCCTGCCATGGAGCCGGCGTCCATCCTATCAGGCGCCGTCCGACTGCGAACCCAGAATGTCGAGCGGCGCTCGGCCTCGATGGGCGAGGACCTCGCCGATCAGGTAGAGCGACCCGGCGACGCAGATGACCGGGGTGAGCGCGGGCTCCGTGGCGAGCGCCAGCGCGGCGGCGATCGAGCTCGCGGACTCGGCGCCGTAGGCGAGCCGCCGCGCGTGGGGCTGGACCAGCGCGAGGAGGGCCTTCGCCGGCAGCGCGCGCGGGCTCCGGGCGCTCGTCACGATGACGCGGGCGGCGACGGGCAGGAGCGCGTCGAGGATCCCCGCCGCGTCCTTGTCGGCGAAGATGCCGAGCACGAAGGTCACGGGCTGATCGGGGAAGTACGTCGACAGCGACGCGGCGAGGGCGCGCGCCCCCGCCGGGTTGTGCGCCCCGTCGAGGACGATGACCGGGTTCTGCTGGAGGATCTGGAACCGGCCGGGCCAGCGCACCTCGGACAGGCCCAGGCGGATCGGGCCCTCCTCGATGCCGAGGAAGCGCGCGGCCCCCGCGGCGAGCACGGCGTTGGCCGGCTGGTAGACGCCCAGGAGGCCGCAGCGCGCCGAGCCGATCCGCCAGCCCGGCCCGGCGAGGTCGAGCGTCTGGCCGCGCAGCGAGAAGCCCCGCGCCGTGGCCCGGAGGTCCCGGCCCTCGAAGAGGAGCGGCACGTCCACGTCCTCGGCGCGCCGCACCAGCACGGCCTCGGCCGATGGGTCCTGGTGGGCGGACAGGGCCACGCCGCTCCGGATGATGGCCGCCTTCTCCGCGGCGATCTCCGGCAGCGTGGAGCCGAGCACGGCCTGGTGGTCGAGGTCGATCTGGCCGATCACCTCCACCTCCGGGCGCCCCACGGTCGTGGCGTCGAAGCGCCCGCCGAGCCCCACCTCGAGGACGGCGATGTCCACCTCCTCCCGCGCGAAGTGGTCGAGGGCGAGCGCGGTCGACGCCTCGAACATCGAGGCGTCGAGCCGGGCCACCAGGGTGCCGAGGGCCTCCACGCCGTCCACCACGTCGGTCCGGGGGATGGCCCGGCCGTCCACGCGGATGCGCTCGCGGAACGAGCAGAGGTGCGGCGACGTGTAGAGCCCGGTCTTGAGGCCGGCCGCGGTGCAGATCGCCGCGAGCATCGCGGCGATGGAGCCCTTGCCGTTGGTGCCGCCGACCTGGGCGATGCGGTAGCGCTGCTCCGGGTTGCCGAGCGCCGTCAGCATCGTCTCGATGCGCTCGAGGCCCGGTCGGAACCCGGCGTGCTCGCCGCCGCGCAGGCCCAGGATGCGGGCCGCGGCCTCGGCGTAGGTCATGGCGCGGGTGGCGGCGCCGGCGGCGTGAAGAACCGGAGGAGCCGCCGCAGCGTCTCGCGGAGCTCCCGCCGCTCCACCACGAGGTCGAGCTGCCCATGCTGGAGGAGGAACTCCGAGCGCTGGAAGCCCTCGGGCAGCGGCTGCCGGATGGTCTCGGCGATGACCCGCGGCCCCGCGAACCCGATGAGGGCGCGGGGCTCGGCCATGATCACGTCACCCAGCATCGCGAAGCTCGCGGTCACACCGCCGGTGGTGGGATCGGTGAGCAGCGAGATGAAGGGCACGCGCTCCTGGGCGAGGCGGCCGAGGGCCGCGGAGGTCTTGGCCATCTGCATGAGGGAGAGGATGCCCTCCTGCATGCGGGCGCCTCCCGAGGCGGACACGATCAGGAGCGGTACGCGCTTGGCCAGCGCGTGCTCGATGGCCCGCGTGAGCTTCTCGCCCACCACCGAGGCCATGCTCCCGCCCATGAACCCGAACTCGAAGACGCCGAGGACGAGCGGGCACCCGCCGATCCGCGCGCTCCCCGTGATCACCGCCTCCTCGAGCCCGGTGGCCTTGCGGGCGGTCTTCACACGATCGGTGTAGCGCTTGGTGTCCTTGAACTCGAGGGGGTCCCGCGAGGTGAGGCCGGCGTTCGTCTCCTCGAAGGAGCCCTCGTCCGCGAGGAGGCTGATCCGGTCGCGCGCGGAGATGCGGAACGGGTACCCGCAGCGCGGGCAGACGCGCCCGGCGCGGTCCACCTCGGCCCGGTACACGATTTCCTTGCAGGAGTCGCACTTGATCCACAGGCCTTCGGCGATGTTGACCTTCCGGCCCGCCGGCTCGCTGGCGTCCCCCTTCCGGCGCCAGAACCACGCCATGGTGCGCCCTCAGGGCCTCGTCGTCGCGGTTGTGACGCAACGCGGATTTCGACTTCGCCGCGTGGGCCAACACCGCGATTCTGCGAACACGCGCGGGGCCACCTCGCCATTCATTCACAAACTCGTCGCGGTTGTGGCGCGGATGGCCGCTTTCAGGCTTTCGATGAAGTCGCCGACCTCGCCGGCGAGAGCCGAGGACCCCGCGTGCCGCTCGACGAGGCGGACGACGGCGGAGCCCACGATGACGCCGTCGGCGATGCGGGCGACCTGGGCGGCGTGCGCGGGCGTGCTGATCCCGAAGCCGACGCACACGGGCTTGGTCGTCACGGCACGGAGCGCGCGGAAGTAGTCCACGAGGTCCGGCGGCAGCTCCGCGCGCTCGCCGGTGATGCCGGTGAGGGACACCATGTAGATGAAGCCGCGGCTCGCCCGGGCGATCGCGCGCATGCGGGCGGGCGGCGAGGTGGGCGCCACGAAGTGGATCAGGTCCAAGCCGGCCGGCGCGGCCTCCGCGGCCAGCGGCCCCGCCTCCTCGGGCGGGAGGTCGGCCACCATGACGCCGTCGAGGCCCGCCTCGGCCGCCGACTGGCAGAACGCCTTGAGCCCGAAGGAGAGGATCGGGTTGTAGTAGGTCAGGAAGACCAGCGGCGCCGTGACGTCGGACCGGATGTCGCGCACCATCTCGAGCACACGGGGCAGCGTGACGCCGGCGGCGAGCGCGCGTTGGGTGGCGCGCTGGACCACCGGCCCGTCGGCGAGCGGGTCGGAGAACGGGATACCCACCTCGATCACGTCGGCGCCGCGCCGTCCCGCCTCGACGATGAGCCGGGCGCTCGCCGCCAGCGAGGGGTCGCCCGCGGTGAAATACGGGAGCAGGGCCCGCTCGCCCCGCGCGCGAAGCGCCGCGAAGGTCTCGTCGATGCGGCTCACGGGCGCCCGTTCCCGGCCAGCGCGTCGGCCACCGTGTGCACGTCCTTGTCGCCGCGCCCGGACAGGCCCACCACCACGACCTGGCTCGGCTTCATCCGGCGGGCCGCGCCGATGCGCGTAGGCCACGGCGTGGGCCGACTCCAGCGCGGGCATGAGGCCCTCGAGCCGGGCGAGCGTCTGGAAGGCCTCGAGCGCCTCGGCGTCGGTCACCGCGTGGTACTCGAAGCGCCCCACGTCCTTGTAGTACGCGTGTTCCGGGCCCACGCCCGGGTAGTCGAGGCCGGCGGAGATCGAATGGGCCTCCGTCACCTGCCCATCGTCGTTCTGGAGGACGTAGCTCATGCTGCCGTGGAGCACGCCCACCGCGCCGGCGCCGAGCGAGGCGCCGTGCTTGCCCGTGCTCACGCCGTGACCGCCCGGCTCCACGCCGACGATGCGCACGGAGGTGTCCTTGATGAAGGGCCAGAAGAGGCCGATGGCGTTCGAGCCCCCGCCCACGCACGCCACGAGCAGGTCGGGCAGCCGGCCCACCGCCTTCCGCGACTGGGCGCGGGTCTCCTCGCCGATCACGCGCTGGAAGTCGCGCACCATCATGGGGTACGGGTGCGGGCCCATGACCGATCCGAGGAGGTAGTAGGTGGTGCGCACGTTGGTGACCCAGTCGCGCAGCGCCTCGTTCACCGCGTCCTTCAGGGTCCGCGAGCCGCTCTCGACCGGGTTCACGGTGGCGCCGAGGAGCCGCATCCGGAACACGTTCAAGGCCTGGCGCTCGATGTCGAGGGCGCCCATGTAGACCTCGCACGTGAGGCCGAGGAGCGCGGCAGCGGTGGCCGAGGCCACGCCGTGCTGCCCCGCGCCCGTCTCGGCGATGATGCGGCGCTTGCCCATGCGGGCGGCGAGGAGCGCCTGGCCCAGCACGTTGTTGATCTTGTGGGCGCCGGTGTGGCAGAGGTCCTCGCGCTTGAGGTAGATGCGCGCGCCCCCCGCGTGGCGCGTCAGGCGCTCCGCGAAGTAGAGCGGGGTCGGGCGGCCGGCGTAGTGGGTCAGGAGGTCGCGGAGCCGCGCGACGAAGCGCCGGTCCCGCCGCGCCGCCCGGTAGGCGCGCTCGAGCTCGATCAGCGGCGCCATGAGCGTCTCGGGCACGAAGCGGCCGCCGAAGCGGCCGAAGTGACCGGTGGCGTCGGGCAGTGCGGCGGGGTCGAGGCGCGGGCTCACGCGGGCAGGCTCTCCGCGGCGCGACGGGCCGCGGCGACGAAGCGGCGCACCTTGTCCGGGTCCTTCAGGCCCGGGCGGGCTTCCACGCCGGAGTTCACGTCCACCGCGAACGGACGCACGATGCGGATGGCCGTCTCCACGGTCTCCGGCGTGAGGCCGGCGGAGAGGATGATCCGGCGGCCCGCGCTCACCGCGCGCCGGGCCAGCTCCCACGAGATGGGCGCGCGCGCCTCGCCCTCGCTCCACCGCGCCGCCGAGTCCAGGAGGAACGCCTGGCCCGCCGCGTAGCGGTCGATGGCGGCGAGGTCGCCCTCGGCGTCGACCTTGATGGTCTTGATCGTGGGCAGCCGGTGCTGGGCCAGGTCCTCGGGCGGCTCGTCGCCATGGAACTGGAGCGCGGCGAGCCCGCACTCCTCGGCCACCGCCTTCACGTGGCCGGGCGGGTGGTCCCAGAAGATCCCCACCGGCGTGACGAACGGCGGAAGATCGGCGATCACCCGGGCGGCGCGGGCCGGCGTGACGAAGCGCGGCGTGCCCGGGACGAAGATGAAGCCGAGGGCGTCCGCCCCCGCCTCGACGCAGAGCTGCGCGTCGTCGCCGTTCGTAATACCGCAGATCTTCACGCGCATGTCCGCCCCGCGCGGTGCGACCGCCCCTCACCCCGGCCCTCTCCCCGGAGGGGAGAGGGGGTACGCCAACGCGACCGCCCCTCACCCCAACCCTCTCCCCCCGGGGGAGAGGGGGTAGAACCACGCGCGGGCATGAGGGTCACCCTCTCCCCCCTGGGGAGAGGGCAGGGTGAGGGGCGGACAGCGTCAGCTCGCGCACCTTGGCCGCGACGTCGGCGGCGCGCACCAGCGCCTCGCCCACCAGGATCGCGGTGGCGCCCGCGGCCACCACCCGCTCGACGTCCTCTCGCGTGTGGATGCCGCTCTCGCTCACCGCCACGGTGCCCGGAGGGATGCGGGGCAGCAGCGCGAGCGAGGCGTCGAGGCTCGTCCGGAGCGTCTGGAGGTCGCGGTTGTTCACGCCCACCACGGGCGCGCCCAGGTCGAGCGCGCGCTCGAGCTCGTCCGCGGTGTGGGCCTCGACCAGCACGCCGAGCCCCACGCCGCCCGCGGCCTGGAACAGGTCGCGGAGGGCGGGCGGGTCGAGCGCGGCCACGATCAGGAGCGCGGCGTCGGCGCCGGCGGCGCGCGCCTCCCAGAGCTGGTACTCCTCGACGATGAACTCCTTCCGGAGCACGGGCACGTCGACGACGGCGCGGACGGCCTCGAGGTCGGCGAGGCTCCCCTGGAAGTACTTCGCGTCGGTGAGGACGCTCACCGCCGCCGCTCCCCCGCCCGCGTAGATCGCGGCCTGCGCCGCAGGATCGAGCCCCCCGTGCAGCACCCCGCGCGAGGGCGAGGCGCGCTTGACCTCGGCGATCAGCCGGATAGGCGCGGGCGGGTGCGGCCGGAGCGCGCCGGCGAAGTCCCGCGCGGGCGGCAGGCCCCGGCACGCGGCGACGACCTCCGCGAGCGGCCGGCGCGCGCGCGCCTCCGCCAGCTCAGCGCGCTTGTGGGAGAGGATCTCGGAGAGGACGCCCATGGGACCGCGCCGGGCGGGCGCCCTAGCCCGACCTGGGCATGAACGGGCTCAGCGGACCAACGGTCTGCCCAGGGTCCACGTTCATTCGCGGATGCTGCGGACCTAGTAGTCGCCGCGCAGCGCGCGCTCCCGACCCGGCTGGATCTCGATGCGCGACATCTGCTCGAGCACGTAATCTCGGATGGTGCGCGGCGGCGGCAGGTCGCGCACGATGCGACCGTCGGCGATGAGCGGCTTGAGCAGGGGCTCGGCGGCCCGGCCCTCGGCGTCGCGCGGGGCCGGCTTGCTGGCCGGGCAGCACGGTGTTGGTGACGCTGTCCGGGAGCCGCCACACCTGCTTGGAGCCGGAGCGCTTGCCGCGCTTGGCCATGGGCCGGCCCTCGATCTCCATGATGTCGAGGGCGAACGACAGCACGGGGGCGTTGGCGATGGCCGTCCCCACGCCGTAGCCGTCGGTCAGCGGGTTCAGCTTCAGGATCTCGTACTCGTCGATGCCGCCCGAGGCGAGGATCTTCACGTGCTCGAAGCCGCGGTAGTCGAGCTCCCAGCGCACCTCGTCGAGGATCCGGTAGAAGTCCCCGCGGCGGGAGGACGGCGTGTCGAGGCGCACCGCGTAGAGGTCCTTGCCGAGGGCCTCGGCCACGCGGATCGCCTCGAACTTCTCGTCCTGGAGGGTGTCGATCAGGGCCACACGGCGGACCTTCGGATCCACCACCTCGTGGAAGGCGCGGAGGGCCTCCACGGTGTCGCCGATCATGAGCACGAGGGAGTGGGGGATGGTGCCCATGGGATCGGCGTCGATCAGCTCGGCGGACTTGGTGACGGCCACGCCGTCGCAGCCGCCGATGAACGCATTCCGCTCGATCATGGGGGCGAGCGCGGGGTGCATGCGCCGGGCCCCGAAGGAGATCACCTGCCGCTCGCCCGCCGCCCGCTTGCAGCGGGCCGCCTTCGTGGCGATGCCCGAGGCCTGGCAGAGGAAGCCGAGCAGCGCCGTCTCGTACTCGGCCCACTCGACGTAGGTGCCCTCGACGACCAGGACCGGCTCGTAGGGCGCGAACAGCGTGCCCTCGTCCATGGCCCAGGCGTTGACGGGGAGCCCCTGGAGCAGGGTCGCCGCCTCCTCGATCCCCGCGAGCACTCCGAACGTCCAGTCGGCCTGCGGGAAGCTCTTGAGCCGGATCTCGGCCTTGACCCGCCCGTTGACGCCGCGGGCCTTCAGGATCTGGACGGTGCGGGCGAAGTAGACGTCGGAGACCTCGCCCCCCTTGATCTCGTTCTCGGCCGCGATGTGGAAGGTGCGTTTGGGCTGGTTGGCCATGGGCTTCGAGGTCCGATGGAGCCCCCCGCTTGGTGCGCGGATTGTCCCAAAAAGGCCGGGGGAAGTCAAAGCGCCCCCGGCTCCGCCCTCGCGGGCGGCGGGTCTAGAGCTTGAGGCTCTCGAGGTACCGGCGGAACGCCCGCCCGAGGTCCGGCCGGGCCAGCGCGATCTCCACCGTGGCCATGAGGAAGCCGAGCTTCTCGCCGGTGTCGTGCCGCTTGCCCTCGAACTCCACCGCGAAGATCGGGCGGTCGCGGCGCAGGGTGCGGAGGCCGTTGGTAAGCTGGATCTCGCCGCGCGCGTCGGCCGGCGTGGCGGCGAGGATCGGGAAGATATCGGGGGTGAGGACGTAGCGTCCAATGATGGCCAGGTCGGACGGGGCCTCGGCCGGGGCGGGCTTCTCCACCAGGTCATGGACCTCGAACACGTTGCCGCCGACCGGCGTGCCCGCAATCACCCCGTAGCGGCCGATCTCCTCGCGCGGCACGCGCATCACGGCGAGGACGGGGCCGCCGCGCTCGTCGTAGACGTCGAGGAGCTGCCGCATGCACGGCACGTTGGACACGATGATGTCGTCGCCCAGGAAGACCCCGAAGGGCTCCTCGCCGACCAGCGGGCGCGCGCACAGGATGGCGTGCCCCAGTCCGAGCGGCTCCTTCTGCCGCACGTAGGACACCGAGGCGAGCTCGGAGATGGTCTTGATCTGGGCCAGCTCGTCGGTCTTGCCGCGGTCGGCCAGGTAGTACTCCAGCTCGAAGGCGGCGTCGAAGTGGTCCTCGATCGCGCGCTTGTTCCGGCCGGTGACGAGGATGATCTCCTCGAGGCCCGAGGCCACCGCCTCCTCCACCACGTACTGGATGGTGGGCTTGTCGACGAGCGGCAGCATCTCCTTGGGCTGGGCCTTGGTCGCGGGCAGGAACCGCGTGCCGAGGCCGGCCGCGGGGAACACGGCCTTGCGGACGGGACCGGTGGCGTTCACGCCATCTCGGTGCGGACCTGGATCCCGAGCTTCTTGACCCGGTACCAGAGGCTGCGCTCGGACACCCCGAGCAGCTTGGCCGCGCGCGCCTGCACCCCGCTCGCCTCCTTGAGCGCGTCGAGGATCAGGCGCCGCTCCCATTCCTCGAGCGTCTGGTCGAGGCTGCCGCCGACCAGCCGGGGCGCCCCGGCGTCGGGCGCCGTGGTGGGCGCGCTCCGCGTCCCCTGCACCGCGGGCGGCAGGTGCTCCGGCTGGATCACGCCGTCCGAGAGGACCATGGCGCCTTCCAGCACGTGCTGTAGCTCGCGGACGTTGCCGGGCCACGAGTAGCGCCAGAGCAGCCGCAGCGCCTCGGGCGAGACGGTGGCGGGCGGCCGCGAGAGCCGCTGCGCCCCCCGCTCGAGGAAGTGGTTCATGAGGATCGGCAGGTCGTCCACCCGGTCGCGGAGCGGGGGCAGGACCAGCCGCACCCCCTGCAGACGGTAGAACAGGTCCTGGCGGAACGTGCCCTCCCCGACCAGGCGGTCGAGGTCCTGATGGGTCGCCGCGATCACGCGCACGTCCACGCCGATGGGCCGCGTGCCGCCGACCCGGTCGATCTCCCGCTCCTGGAGCGCGCGGAGGATCTTCACCTGCATGCTGAGCGGCATGTCGCCGATCTCGTCGAGGAACAGCGTGCCGTCGCGCGCGAGCTCGAAGCGGCCGGGCTTCGAGCGCACCGCGCCCGTGAAGGCGCCGCGCTCGTGGCCGAACAGCTCCGACTCGAGGAGGCCCTCGGGGATGGCCGCGCAGTTGACGGCCACGAACGGGCCGTCCTTGCGGAGGCTGAGCCGGTGGATGGCGCGCGCCAGCACCTCCTTGCCGGTGCCGCTGGCGCCCTCGATGAGGACGGTCACGTCGGCGGGCGCCGCGCGCTGGGCCATGTCGAGCACGCGCTTGAGGCTCTCGCTCTGCCCGATCATGTCGTCGAACACCGCGCCCTGCGAGGCCTGCAGCACCTTCACCTGCTGGGAGAGCCGCCGCCGCTCGATGGCGCGGGCGACCACGACCTGGAACTCCGCCATCTTGAGGGGCTTGGTGAAGAAGTCGTAGGCGCCGCGCGTGATGGCCTCGGTGGCGATCTCGCGCGTGCCGTGCGCGGTCATCACGATGACGGGCGTCTCCGGGGCCAGCTCGCGGCAGCGCGGGATCACCTCGATGCCGTCCACGTCCGGCAGCTTCACGTCGAGCAGCAGGAGGTCCCACGGCCACCCCTTGAGCCGGTCGAACATGACGGCTCCGGTGGGCGCCACCTCGACCTCGTAGGCCTGCCGCACGAGGGCCTCGCGGAGGACGAAGGCGAGGTCGTCGTCGTCTTCGCAGATCAGGATGCGTTCAGCCACGGTGATGGCTCCGGGTCATGAGCCGGCCGGCGCGGCCACCGTGGAGGCCGTGGGCAGCTCGACGATGAAGGTGGTCTCGGTGGCGCCGTCGCTCTCGAGCCGGATGCTGCCGCCATGCGCCTCGACGATCTGCTTGGCGATGGCGAGGCCGAGCCCCGTCCCGCGCGCCTTGGTCGTGAAGAACGGCTGGAAGATGCGCTCGCGGAGATCGGCGGGGATGCCCGCCCCGGTGTTCCGGACGACGATCCGGACGCGGTCCTCGCCCGCCGCCTCCGCCATCACGTGCACCGAGCCCGTCTCGGGCGTGGCCTGGAGCGCGTTCTGGATCAGGTTGGCGAAGACCTCGCCCAGCCGGAACGCGTCGCCCCACACGGGCAGCAGCGCGGGGTCGGGCGCCTCCACGAACAGGCGCGAGTCCCGCGGGAACATGCCCATCACGTCGGTCAGCAGCTCCGGCACCATCAGGGCCCGCGGGGCCTTCGGCTCGGGGTGCGTGAGCGTCAGGAGGTTCTCGACGAGGCGGTCCTGCCGGTCCAGGGCCAGGAGCACGCGCTCGATGTAGCCGCGGCGCGAGTCGCCCTCGGCGAGGTCGGCCTGCAGGAGCTCGAGGAGCCCGCGGATGGTCGACAGCGGCGTCCGGATCTCGTGGGCGACCTTGGCCGCCATCCCGCCGAGGAACGCGAGCTGGTCGCTCCGCCGGATCTCGTCCCGGATGCGCTGCTTCTCGGACGCGTCGCGCACGAGGAGGAGGATCGACGACGCGTCCGCCCCCCACTCGCGGCGCTGGGCCATGATCTCGAGCGATAGCGGCTGCCCCGCCGACGTGACGACCGACACCTCGCTCACCGTGACCGGCTGCGTGGTCGCCCCCGCCTCCTCGAGGATGGCGGCGAGGGCGCCGTTGCCACGGGACAGGGGCACGGGGCCGGCCGACGACAGGATGGGCGCACCACGATACCGCTCCAGCGGCATGCCGAGCAGCGTCTCCGCGGTAGCGTTGAACGAGAGCAGGCCCGCGGCGGGGCCGAGGAGCATCATCCCCTCCGGGAGTCGCGCGAGGATGTCGCTGTCGCGCACGAACCGGTCCATGGACAGCGTGAGCCGGCCGAGCGCCGCGTCCAGCGCGCCCAGCTCGTCGCGGGCGAGAGGCAGGGGATAGGCGTCGCCGATCATCGGCGAGAGCGCCTCCGCCTTCTCCATGATCCCGCGGATGCGTCCGGCGAACCGGAGCCCGACGAAGAGGCCGCCCACCGCGGCGATGCCGCCGGCGAGGGCCGCGCCCGCGAACAGGAGCACGGTGGCCTTGGCGGCGAGCGGCCCGCCGAGCTCGGTGATGAACGGACGCGCGATGTACAGGAGGAGCAGCCCACTGGCCGTGGCCGAGACGGCCATGAGGAGCGCGAAGACGACGTACAGCCGGACGAAGACACGATGACGCGGCGCTACCTTCGTCACGCGCGCTCTCCGGGGCGTTAGCGGACCCCGCCCCGGATCGCCTGTCCCAGCGTGAAGATCGGCAGGTACAGGGCGAAGATGACGCCGCCCGCGATGGCGCCCATGATCACGATCATGATCGGCTCGATCAGCGTGGACAGGGTGTCCACGGTGCTGTCCACCTGCTGCTCGTAGTAGACCGCCGCCCTGCCGAGCATCGCGGGCAGGGTGCCGCTCTCCTCGCCCGTCGCCACGAGCTGCGTGACCATGCTCGGGAAGTGGCCGGTCTGCCGCAGCGTCTCCGCGATGGTGCCGCCGTCACGCATCCGCCGCGTGGCCGACTGGAGGGCGTCCTCGATCACCTTGTTGCCGGTGACGCGGGACACCGTCTCCATGGCCTCGATGAGCGGGATGCCCGCGTTCAGGAGCACGGTGAGGGTGCGGCAGATCCGGGCCATCACCGCCTTGCGGATCAGGGGCCCGAAGAGCGGGACCCGGAGCTTCATGCCGTCGATGATCCGCCGCCCCTGCTCGGTCTGGATGACCACGTAGAACAAGACAACGGTGAGGATCACGAACAGCATGGTGAGGACCGTGTAGTTCCGGACGGTGCCGCTGATCGCGACGAGTAGCCGCGTCGGCGCGGGGAGCTGGGCCCCGGCCCGGGCGTAGACGTTCTCGAAGATCGGGACGATCTTCACGATCATCACGAAGACGATCAGGAGGGCCACGGTGAGGATGACGGCGGGGTACGAGATGGCGCCGAGCACCTTGCGCCGGAGCTGGGCCGACTTCTCCAGATACACCGTGAGCGTGTCCAGCACGATGGGCAGCGAGCCGGACAGCTCGCCCGCCTTGACCACGGCCACGTAGAGCCGGTCGAAGATGTGCGGGTGGCGCGCGAGCGCCTCGGCGAAGCCCGAGCCCGCGGTGATGGAGTCGCGCACGTTCTCGACCACCGCCCTGAACTTCTTGTTCGTGCTCTCGGTGGCGAGCGCGGTGAGGATGCGCACCAGGTGCAGGCCGCCGCCCAGCATCGCGGAGAGCTGGCCGGTGAAGAGCACCAGGGTCGCGAGGTTGACGCCGCTCGACAGCCGCTTGAACGTCTGCCGGAAGGCCTCGGCGATGGGCCCCATGGCGAGGCCGGCCAGGAAGTCGCTTCCCGCCGTGGCCGCGCGAACGGAGAGCACCACGCGCCCCTGCTCCCGGAAGCGCAGCACGAGGTCCGCGGGGCTCTCGGCCTCGGCGCGCCCGCGGCTCAAGGTTCCCGAGCGATCCGCCACCTCGTACTCGAACCGTGCCATGGACTTCCAGCCTCCCCGCTAGTCCTGGTCCGCGACGACGGCCATGACTTCCTCGAGCGACGTGTTCCCCTTCACGGCCTGCCGGAGGCCGGCCTGCCGGAGGGTGACCATCCCGTTGTCGAGGGCGAACTTGCGGATCGTGTCGCCGTCCGCCCCGTCGAGGACGAGCCGGCGCACCTGCGCGTTGATCCAGAAGATCTCGTAGAGCGCCATGCGGCCGGCGTAGCCGACGTTGCGGCACTCCTTGCAGCCGCGGCCCCGGTACAGGACCTCGGGGATCGGCTCGGGGGCGAACACGGCCATCTCGTCGGGGGAGGGTCGATAGGCCTCCTTGCAGTGCTTGCAGACCTTCCGCACGAGGCGCTGGGCGGCGGCCACGTTCACCGCGGTGGCCACGAGGAACGGCTCCACGCCGATGTTGATCAGCCGCACGAGCGTCGACACCGCGTCGTTGGTGTGCAGCGTCGAGAGCACGAGGTGGCCGGTGAGGGCGGCGCGCACGGCGATCTGCGCCGTCTCGCTGTCGCGGATCTCGCCCACCATGATGATGTCGGGGTCCTGGCGGAGGATGGAGCGGAGCGCGCGCGCGAAGTCGTAGCCGATGTCGGCTCTTCACCTGGACCTGCTGGATCCCCGGCTGCCGGTACTCGACGGGATCCTCGACCGTGATGATGTTCTTCCGCGGCGACTTGATGGCCTTGATCGCGGTGTGCAGCGTGGTCGACTTGCCGCTGCCCGTGGGCCCGGTGAGCAGCACCATGCCCCACGGCCGCCGGATGCCGCGCATGAACAGCTCGAGCTGCTCGGTGTCGAAGCCCAGGTTCTCCAGCGAGTAGTGCTCGACCACCGCCTCCTTCTCGAGGAGGCGCAGCACGACCTTCTCGCCGTGGATGGTCGGCAGCGTGGACACCCGGAAGTCGATCTCGCGCCCGTGGATGCGGGAGGCGAAGCTCCCGTCCTGGGGCAGGCGCCGCTCGGCGATGTCGAGGCGCGAGATGATCTTGAGCCGCGACACCACGGCGAGGTGGAGCGCGCGCGGCACCTCGAGCAGGTCGAACAGCAGGCCGTCGATGCGGTAGCGGACCCGCGTGCGGTCCTCGTGCGGCTCCACGTGGATGTCGGAGGCGCCGTCGCCCGCGGCCCGGCCCAGGACGTAGTTCACGACCTTGACGACGGGCGGGTCGTCGGCCTGGGTGCGGAGCTGCTTGATGTCGATGAAATCCTCGGCCGTCGGCGAGATGCCGACGTTGAGGCCGAGATCCTGCCGGAGCGCCTCGTCGAGGCCCTCGGTGGAGACCATCCGCCGGTACGTCTTATCGATGGCCTCCTGGATGGCGCTGCCTGGCCCGATGCGGAAGTCCACGTCGAGGCCGGTGGACCGGCGGAGGTCGTCGAGGCCGACCACGTTCAGGGGATCCGCGGTGGCCACGATGAGCTTGCGCCCGTGCCGCTCGACGGCGATGACCCCGTGCTGGCGCGCCACCTCCTCCGGCACCAGCTTGACCACGTCCAGGTCGATCCCGGCCAGGTCCTGGCGCGTGATCGGCTCCTTCCTGAACTGCTGGCCGAGGTACTTGAGCAGGACCTCCTCGTCGATGAGCCGCATCTCGAGCAGGATCTGCCCGAGGCGGTCGCGGGTCTTGCGCTGGCGGTCGAGGGCGGCGGCGAGCTGCTCGTCGCTCAGGATGCCGTCGTTGACGAGCATCTTGCCCAGGGGGAGCCAGCGATCGGCAGGATGGCTCATCGGCGCGCCTCGATGTCGGCGAGGCGGGCGCGCGCGCGGTCGCGGTCGGGATGCGTCGCGGGGGCGCTGGCGATGAAGGCGCGGTAGTGCGGGGCGGCCTCCGAGGGACGGCCGCGCCGGTCGAGCGCCACGGCGAGGTTCTTCTGCGCCTCGGCGTTTCCCGGCTCGAGCTTCACCGCCCGCCGGAAGGCCTCGATGGCCTCGGCCCATGACCCCTGGCGGACGAGCGCGACGCCCAGGTTGTTCCAGGTCCCGGCGTCGCGGTCGTTGGCGGCGAGCGCCTTCTTGAAGGCATCGACGGCCTCGCCGACGGCGCCGCTCCGTGCCGCCTCGACCCCGCGACGGGCGAGGTCCACCGATGGAGCCGGCTCGGGGCGCGGCGCGACGGGGGCAGGCGGCTGGACGATCAGCGGGCAGCGGGCTGGACGGAGTCGGACTCTGGGCGCGCAGCGAGAAGACGGCGGCAACCGCTGCCATGCCCGCCAGCATAACCAAATAGCGGGCTCTCCGCCACCTTCGACTCCCGGTCCGGGGCGCGGCGAGACCGGGAATGCCGCCCATGCCCACGGGACGCGCGCCGCCCGCGATCCATGCCGCTCAGACGATCGGCGAGGCGGCTCATGACGGGCTAGCGTCCAGCGGCGAGGATCGTCGGGCTGAAGCGCCCGCCGATCACCCGGGACAGCGCGAGCGTGGTGCGTGGCCCCACGATCCCGTCCTCCTCGAGCCCGATCGACCGCTGGAACCGCCGCACGCCCTCCTGGAAGCGATCGGTGTTGCCGGCGGGCAGCGGCGGGCTCAGGTGGCCGAGCTTGTGCAGGCGCACGGCGAGGGTCGCGAGCACGATCGGGGTCAGCTCCTGGTTGCGGGTCGGACGGGACCTGGTCGACGTTGCGCCAGATGAACCACGCCGCACGCGTCCATGCGCCGTCGAGGCTCGCCAGCGAGAAGCGGATCTCCTCGCCGGCGGGCGTCAGGAGCGTGGCGCTGTCCGTGCCCATCCGCCGCAGGAGGAGCCCGCGCGTCCCGTTCCGGTCACGGACCTCCACGATGACGGGCAGACCGATGGCATGCAGCTCCGTCAGGGTCGTCGCGGGCAGCTCGGTGACCGCGAGCTGGTAGCGGCCCGAGACCGCGGTGAGGTCCAGACGGCCGTCCGCGCTCTTCGGCCACGCCGCGAGCGGCGGCGGCCGAGAAATCGTCGTGGACGCCCCACAGACGAAGGAGCTGGACGACCAGGGCCTGCGTGGCCTCGCGCGGCAGCGGCGAAAGGGTGTCGGGCTTCACGGCTGGAGGCGCGACGGGCGCCGCGACGGGTGGCGCGGCCGCGACGGCCTTCGCCGGAGGGGACTGAGGCGTCGGCGCCGGTGCCGGCGCGGCCACGGCGGGCTGAGCCGTGGGCGCCGGCAGGGCAGCGGCGACCGGGGCCTGGACGGCCGGGACCGGCGGGCTCGTGCGGACCGGGGCCTGGGCCGGCGGCGCCGCCGCCGGCGTGCGCATCGCCGCGGGCGCGGGGATCGCCGTGGATGTGGCCACGCTCGGAGTCGGGAGCTTCGCGATTGGCGAGCTCGGGAACAGGCCGCCGCGCCCGCTCCAGTAGCCAGCCGCGGCCACGCCGGCCAGCAGCACCACGCCGGCCGCGCTCGCCACCGCGGCCGTGCGGGCCATGCGCCCCCACGGGAGATCGGGCCGCGGCAGGCCGCGGCGGCGTCGCGTCTCGCCTTCCAGGTTCCTGATGGCCCGCCGCACCGTCGCCGGCGCCACCTCGCGGGCGCGCGCGCTGAACGCGGCCATGAGAGCGCGATCGCACACGAGGTTGATCACCCGCGGAATCCCGCGGCTGTACCGGAAGATCCGCGCCATGGCCGGCCGCGTGAACGGAAGCGCCCCGGGCAGGCCGGCGATGCGGAGCCGATGCTCGATGTACCGGAGCGTGTCCTTCTGCGACAGCGGCTTCAGGTGGCAGCGGATCCCGATGCGCTGATCGAGCTGGCGCAGCTCGCGGCGGGCGAGCTTCTCCTCTAGCTCGGGCTGCCCGACGAGGACGATCTGGAGCAGCTTCCGGGTCGCCGTCTCGAGCGTGGACAGGATGCGGATCTGCTCGAGGGCCTCGACGCTCATCTGCTGGGCCTCGTCGAGGATGACCACCACGGTCGTGCCCTCGGAGCCCGCGGCGAGCAGATGCTGGGAGAGCTCGGTCATCAGCTCGCCCTTGGTGGTGCCCCGCCGCTCGATCCCCAGGTCGTCGAGGATCGTGCCGATCAGCTCCGCGTCGGACAGATGCGGGTTGAGGACGAGCGCGCTCTGGACGTCTTTCGGCAACTCGCGCAGGAGAGCCCGGCACAGCGTCGTCTTGCCGGTGCCCACGTCCCCGATCAGGGCCATCAGCCCCTTCTGGCTGGTGATCCCGTAGAGGAGCGTCCCGAGGATCTCGTGGTGCCCCTTGGAGCGGAGCAGGAAGCGAGGATCGGGCGTGAGGACGAACGGCGAGTCCTCGAGGTTGAAGAACGCCTCGTACACCGGGAGGCTACCTTCTGGCGGCGGTTCCCGCCTGGGCGACGACCGTGGGCGTCACGATGATGATCAGATCGTTCACGTCCGAGCTGACCTCGCGGCTCTTGAAGAGCCATCCGAGGACCGGTATGTTCCCGAGGAGCGGCACCTGGCGGAGCGAGTTGACTGTGTTCTCGTTCGTGATGCCGCCGATCACGACGCGCTCGCCCTCGCGCAGCACCACCTCGGTCTTGGCGCGGCGCTTGAACAGCGGCGGGTTCGCCAAGGACGGCCCGGCGAAGTCAGGCTCGTTGTTGTTGATCTCCATCTTCATGCGGATCTTGTTGATGCCGTCCTCGCGGATGACGTTGGGCGTGACCCGCAGCTCGAGCAGGGCATCCTTGAACTGCACGTTGGTGCCGCCGAAACCGGACTGGCTCACGAACGGGACCTCGAAGCCGCGCGCGATGATCGCCTCGGCGTTCTCGACGGTGACGACGTTGGGCGCGGCGATGTGCTTGGCCTTGCCCTGCTGCTCCAGGGCCTGGATGGCCAGGTTGATGTTGAAGTCGCGGCCGACGATCCCGAAGAGGAGGCCGAGCGCGGGATTCCCGCCGCTGGCGGCGGTGGCGAGCGCGCTCAACGGGAGGTTCACGAGGTTGCCGCCCGACGGGAACCCGGTGGTCGGGCTCGATGGGCAGGAGGTTCGAGCCGGTGAAGTTCGGGTTGCCGCCGAGGCCGCCGGACGGCGGGACCACGGCGGTGCCGTCGGTGGGCGGCCCGGTCGTTGAAGCCGCTGCCCGACGACAGCCGGGCTTCGGCCCGGCGTGGGCGAGTCCGGCAAAGGCGCCGCCCCACGCAACGCCGATCTGCTCCAGCGCCGTCCTGCTCGTGATGACCATCTGCGCCGCGATCTGCACCTGCGGCTGCTGGAAGTCGAGCTGCTCCTTCACGAGCCGCACGATGCGGTCGAGGTCGTTGGCGTAGTAGCGGATGAAGATCGAGTTCGTCGGCTTGTGCGCCTTGATCGTCAGGCCCTTGCCGAGGGAGTCGGGCGGCGCCACCGGGGCCGGCGAGGGCATCGTCGTGGGAGGCGGCGGCTGGGCCCCGATCACGCGTGGGCGCCGGAGGCGCGTAGATCCCGGGGATCGGGCGCCGGCGCCGGCGTCAGGCCCTCCGGCGGCAGACCGAGGATGCCCTGGCAGCGTCTTGGCCACTTCCTCGGCGTCGGCGTACGAGAGACGGATCGTGACTCTCCTTGATCGGGCCCGCGCGCCTTCGTGGCCTCGAAGTCCGCCTCTTCGCGCTGGGCCTCGACGATGCGCTTGCGCGTCTCCGCGTCCAGGCGCATACGCGACTCCACGAGCCGGGCACGCTCGTCGTCCTCGGCCTTGAGCCGGGCCCCCGTGCTCACGCGGAGGACGGAGCCCGCCTCGACGCAGCGGAGATTGGTCGACTCGATGATGGCGCGGAAGACCTCACGCGCCGGCACCTGGAAGAAGTCCAGCGTGACCCGTTGCGTGACCTCGTCGGTCACGAGCATGTTGACCTTGTACTGCTGGGCGAGCAGGCGGAGGGTGGTCTGCACGTTGGCGTCGCGCAGGTTGAGGCTGATCCGCTCGCTGGGCAGCCGCTCGAGACACGCCTGGGGCATCGCCTCGGGCTGGGCCGGGCTCGAGCCGGCGCCGGCCAGCATCACCAGCGACGCGCCCATGAGAGCCAGGGCGTTCTTCGTCCAGGACACCATGATCCGCCTCACCTCCTTGCCTCGGACGGGGGCCCGGCCGCGGGACCGCCGAGGAGATCGGGCAGTGGCACCGTGCGCGACGCCGCCTTCGCGCTCGCGCAGGACCACGGTCGTATCCGTGATGCGCTCCACGCGATGGCCGCTCACCTGATCGCCCACCTTGACGATCTGGTTGTTCAGGATGGCCAGGTGCCCACCCGGGAAGCTGACGATGCCCCGGAGCTCGAACACGACCTCGGGCTTCGGCGGCTGGGGCGTCGCAGCGGCGGCGCCGCCGGGTCCGCGCCCGGACGGGCCGCGCGCCGGGGCCACCGGCGCGGGCGCCTTCGCGAACACGAACGGATCGCGCGACCCGCGCGGGCCCTCCGCCACCTGGACCGGCACCGGCACCGACAGGGACGGCGTCCCGGGAGGCGTGGCCGGCGCGGGCGCGGGGCCGGCCGCGGCCAGCGAGCGGTCGAACACCTTCCTGGCCTCGGGCGTCAGCTCGAGCGCGGTCATCTTGAAGCGCGCCGTGGTCTCGTCGACGACGAGCGAGCGTGCCAGGGCCGCCGCAGGGTCCTTCGTCGCGGGCTCGACCGACATGTCCTCGAGGATCCCCTTCTCGGACTCGATGCGCGTGGCCAGCTCCTTGACCTCCGCGTACGGGGCCACCATCGTCACGGTGTGCCAGGACTTGCTGAACTGCGCGGTCGCGGAGCGCTCGAGCGGGCCGATGGCCGTGACCCGCACGCGCTTCTGCTGCACGAGGTCCGCGAAGCGCGTCAGGAAGGCCGCGGGATCCCCGCCGGCGTCGGTCCACTGCATCTCCTGGAGCAGGCCGGCGCTGCCGCGCATCTCCTTGACGATCTCCTCCTCCTTCAGCCGGATCTCCCTGGTCAGGCGCTCCCGCTCGGCGGCGGCGCGCTGGCCTTCCGTGGAGAGCGAGCGCCACTTGCCCACCGCGTAGAGGAGGGCGACGACGAGGACCGCGGCGATCAGGACCCAGAGGAGCAGCATCGTGCGCTCCCTCACAGGCTCTTCTCCCCGAGCATGATGCTGACGTTCAGGAGCTGCTGGCCGTCGGGCGTGGCGCCCGCCGGCGGTTTGATCTCCCAGCTCCTGAGCGTGAAGCGCTTGTTGACCGCCGGATCACGCATGAGCCCGGCCATGAACTCCGCGATCTCGAGGAGCGGCGGAGCCCCCGCGACGAGGGGGGTCACCGCGTCGATGCGGAGCACGCCCTCGGGCCGGACCTCCGCCGGCGGCTGCCCGGGCTGCGGGCGTGGGGCCGGAGGCGGCCTGGTCCGGACCGCTTCCAGCCTCACCAGCTTGAGCGTGGCCGGGGTCTGCTGGCTGAAGGCGTTCAGCAGCTCCGCCCAGCGCACCTGGCGGCGGGCCTCCAGGGTCAGCGCCTGGAGGTTCGTCCGCAGCACGGAGAGGTCGTTCTCCGTTGCCGTGAGGTCGCGTCGGAGGTTCGGGAGCGCGTTCAGATCGTCGGACAGGCGCCAGTAGGTCGGGAGGATGCCGGCCACCAGGATCAGCAGGAGCACGGCCGCTCCGGCGAGGCCGAAGAGGACGAGCCGGCGCCGTCCCGAGGGCCCGGTGAACGCCTCCTGCCAGGTCTGCGCGACCCGGCCGGGGCGCAGCAGGTCGATCGTGAAGCGTGGGTTCATAGGCCCCGGAGCGCCAGGCCAAAGGCCTGGAGGAACTGGGGGCCCTGCGCCCGGATGTTGTCGCCGGGGCCGGGCGGCCCCTTCACCTCGACCGCCTTGAACGGGTCCATCAGCTCGAGCGGCGCGCCGAGCCCCAGTCGCTCCGCGGTCCACCGGCTGATGTGGGGCAGGTCCGTCCAGCCTCCGTACGCGTAGCGGGGGAAGCTCTCCCGGTCGTACTCGGTGCGGTAGAACGTGAGGGACAGCCGGATGTCCTCGGAGATGCGGTCGACGATGTCCCGGCACGCCGTCTCCGCGCGGCCCATCTCGTTGGCGGGGAGCGTGCGGATGAACGTCTCCGTGGAGTACGGCGACAGCCCGAAGCTCACCCGGAGCTGCTCCGTGAAGCTCTCGGCGCCTACTTCCAGGTAGCGCGCCACCACCGGGCCCTGCTCGCTGAAGAGACACAGCACCGAGGTGTTCCGCCCGACCGTGAGCAGGACGAGCAGCTCTCCGGCCTCGAGCCCGGTCAGATGCAACGCCCCGTTCAGCAGCGCGAGCGGCTCCACGTCGACCATCTGGACGTTGACCGCCGCCCGCTGCAGCAGACGGATCCGCTCGTCGATGAGGGCCTTCGGCGCGCTCACGGAGAGGATCTCGGTCGAGCCGCCGTCCTTGGAGCGCCGGAGCACCTGGGCGTCCATGATGGCCTCGCCCGGAGGGAGCAGGCCCAGCTCGCGGTGCTGGATCTCGAGGGCGGGCAGGATCTTCTGCGGAGGGAGCGGCGGCAGCGACACCTGGCGGATGACGACCTCGGGGCCGCCGATCGAGGCGATCACGCCCTCTCCGTCGGCGCCCGCGGCGGCGAGCGTGGCGTGGATGGCCTGGGTGATCTGGCGCGAGTCCGCGCCGCCCTCCACCGCGGTGATTCCGCGTCCCACGACCGCGATGTTCGAGCCCCGACGTTCGGCAATCAGGGCCTTGATGGAGCCGCTCCCGACGTCGAGGCCCACCGATCGCTTCTTCCGGTAAAGCCTGAGATTCATTAGCCCCTTGGGTACGGCAGAGAAGATCCGGCCTGGGCGCCTGAATATAGCAGCCAGCTCTCCCGAAACGAAGGGAAATTGGCCCGTGGCTTCCCAGACGGCCCTAGTTACAGGGCGGGCACTGCTGCCACTCTCTCCACGAGTTGCCGAAGATCGCGCCCGCGCCGGTGGGCATGCCTGGCGGCACCAGGGTGGAGGCCGTGAACAGCCGGTTGTCGTAGTTGAGCGTCATCTGATAGTGGCTGAGCTTGCGCGTGGCCGCGCCGCAGCGAGCCGTGGCCTGCCCGCACTCCATGAAAGCCGGCTTCGTGGTGTCGAACGTGATGTTGCCGTTCGCGTCGCGCGTGATGAACCGCCAGCAACCGGACGCGGATCCGCAAGCCTCGAGCGGGTTGAAGGTGGCGCTCCCCAGGTCGAACTGGACGGCCTGGCACGAGGTCGTGCCGGGGCCGCACGTGGCGTCGGCGTCCGTGCAACCTGAACAGAGATCCGGGCGCGGTCCGTTGTTGGGATTCGCGAAGTCGCGGAAGACGGCGATCTGGCGGTTCGCCAGCATGGTCCCGTTGAGGGTTATGTGGTTCCCGGGCGTCTTCGGGACGGCATGGTTGGTGATGTCGAAGAACACGAAGTTGAAGTCACGGCCGGCGAGCATGATCCCGGAGCCTTCGTAGAACGTCCCGTAGCGCGGGTCTCCGTACCAGATGTCGCGCTGAGCGACGAGGCCGATCATGTCGGCGGTGCGGGGATCGGTCGTGTCCAATCCGTTCTGGTAGATCAGGTTGTCGGCGAGGACCAGGTCGTTGGTGGCGACGAAGGTACCCCGGCCAATGATCGCGAATCCGTAGTCCCCCGGCTGGCCGTCGAAGGCGTGGTGGAAGCGGGCGGCGCCGTCGGCGAGGATGATCGGCGGCTGCCCGGCGACCTGGGTGAGATCGATGCGGCGCTGAGCCCCCTGCTCGCCGGACTTCCCCGCGATGAGCTCACCCCCCGGCCGCGTGCCGTCGAAGTAAAAGTCGTCGCCGACGGTGTCGGCATTCTCGGCGGCTCGATTGTCCGGGTTCTTCATGACGCCGAGATGCCGGAGCTGGCAGTAGACGGTAGCATTGGTGGCATTGGCGGGGCCGTCGCTATTGGTGCCGTACGCGCTGCATGGGGCGCCGTTCGGCCTGCGCAGGCTACCGTCGTCGTTGGCGCTCATGGCCGCAAAGGCGGCGCTCAGGTTCAATACCGGGCTTCCCTGATATGTGCCCGTCATGTTGCCGGTCGGGTTGACGGGGGTGATCCCGACCGAGGCCTTCACCTCGCGGACGTACCGGTCCACGTCGGGTTTGGGCATGTCGGGCCGGTAGCCCCAGGGATTCGGGTCGCTGCCGGGCCACGCCCCGCTGTTGCCGGCCTGGTCCTGAGTCCATGTCGAGCCCGTTGGCAGGGTAACGGTGGTCCTGATGTCGGTCGTGCTCCGTGGGTTGACCGCCGGGCGCTGCTCGCACCCGAGACCGGCGCACGAGGTGGCCGGATTGCCGATCAGCACCCGCCCCGACACGAAGAGGTCGCCGTTGATAACGTCGTCGCCGCCAGGCCCGAGGCTCGGGGGCGCTTGGGGCGGGCCCAGTCCCGCGGGGCCCGTTCCGCCAAGGTAAACGTCGCCGTTTCCGGGCGTGCCTGCCACGCCGAGGCCGTTAGCCACCATCGCAAACTCGAAGTGCGCGGCGAGGAAGTTCAGCTGGATCTGCACGGTCCGCGTGGCTGTGCCGGGACCCACGGCGGTGGCGGTCAGGTAGCGGCACCGCCCGCCCCCCGTCACGCACTGGACGTTCGCGACATCCCGGAACCTGACGGTGCTGGTGCAGCTCGTCCCCATCGGGAGCGTGAGAGTCTCGGCCGGAAAGTTGATGGTGCTGCCCGGCGCCGTCGACACCGCGATGTTGATCTGGTCGATGCGCCCGCCCGCGGCCCGGTCCACCATCGTGCGAGCCAGGGCCGCTTCGGCGCAGGCGACTGACTGGTTGGCCGCCGCGTCCCCGATGGCGAGGCCCCCCTCGATCCTGGCCAGGTCGAAGAGCGCGACGCCGAGGAGGGTCATGACGGACACCATCGCGAGGCCCGAGAGGAAGATCCCCCCACGCTGGTTGCCGGCGGTGAGATGCCACATGCCCCGCATAGGTCGTCTCCTTCAGTTCCGCACGGTCAGGCTCGCGGTGAAGGTCATGCTGTTGAGGCCGTCGGTGATCGCGAAGGCCAAGTCGCCCGTCCTGGGGTTGTTCTTATCCTGGCCGAGGGCCAGGCAATGCACCCCAGTCTCGATGGCCACCCCCGCGGGTTCGAGCTCGCGGTTGAGGTCCGTGGTGTGCCGCGGGCAGAGAGGGTCGTCCGGGTTCGTCTGGACGATCAGCTGGATCGGCGCCACGTTTTGCGCCCGGCCCGTCTGCTTGACGAGGTCCTTGAGCTGGACACCGCCGAGCAGGTCCCGGCAAGGGCCAGGAATGTCGAGCACGCCGCCGACCCGGGGGGTGAAGCTCTCGCAGAGCGCACCGGCGGCGCCGCCGTTGGCGCCATTACCCGCATAGTAGCAGTAGTCTCCGACCTCGGCAGCCGGTAGCGACGGGGAGTCCGTGTCGTCCACCCTGAACAGGATCGAGCGGCTGGTGGTGCCGGGCGGCGCACAGCCATTGTAGGCGACGCTCACGGCCCGGCGGGCCTGCCTGCTGATGGCCTCCAGCGCGAACGTGCCCTGGCGCTGGAGCACAGCCTGAGAGCTGCTCTGGTTGAACGCGGTCGTGGTCCCCCTGTACAGCGAGAACATGCCGAGCAGGACCACGGCACCGATCGCTGAGGCCACCATCAGCTCGACCAGGGTGAATCCGCAGCGGTCTGGCCAGCGCCGCCGCGCCATCAGATGCCGCCCAGGCTCAAGCTGATCCACGCCTGGATCATCACCGGGGGGTCCGCGAAGCGCGGATTGCCGCTTGCACCCGCGCCGTGCTGGGCGGGCTGAACGATCACCGTGATGCGCTTGATGATCGGTGTCGCCTGATTGGTTGGCGCGGCCGGCGGGGTGGCGTTGCAGGGCGTTCCCGCATTACCGCCGACGTATGCTGGCGACGAAAAGTTGGTCTCGCTAACGTATTCCACGCAAGTCAGGCGGGTGAAATTTCGTCCGAAGGGCGCGTCGCCTCCCGGCGCGGCCGCGGGGGTGCCGTCCGCCCCAACCCACGTGACGCCGCCTTCGTTGTAGTTCTGGCTTGTCGCAACAGATGCAGAGCACCCTGCCAGCACGGCATTGTACGTGGCCGGTCCACCTACGTGGATACACCAGAACCCCAAACCCCGGAGCTGCTCGATCTTCTGCTGGGCCAGGAACTCCGCCACCCGATCGTCGCCTTTCGCCACCACCCACGTGCTGCCAAAGCTGAACATCAGGGCGATGCCCGTGGCGGCGATTCCGACGACCACGGCCGTGACCAGCACCTCGATCAGCGCGGCACCGGTCTCCGAGCCCCCCCGGCCGACCGTGCGCTCCCATCGAGGATCGAGGGAAAGCCACAGAAACCGGAGCTTCCGCTCGATCCAACCCCCCTGTCGCATGTGCTCCCTCTACCAGGTCAGGCGCAGAACCTGACCAACTTTGGGCAGTCTCCTACCAGAATCTCCGGCCCGCCCCCGCGTTTCGCGTCGGCTCGGCTAAGCCGGCCATACTTCGAGCAATCCGGGTGCCCACCCCCCTCACGGCGACGGCCTGAGGGTCCGGCTGAGGGACAGGGGGAGAGTCAGGTAGGTGGTCTCGTCGTAAACCACGGCCGGGTAAGACCATTTCACGTCTATCCGGAGCGCGGGCGAGGTGTCGGTCACGCTGACCTCGTCGAACTCGACCCCGCTGCGCTTGGCGGCGGTCACCAGCGCGGCCCTGACGCTCAGGGCGAAGTCGCGGCCCGCATCCGTCCCCGTCGCCATCGCCGCCTTGCGTCGCGCCATCGCTTCGCCGGCGACGTTGTCGACGACGCCGGCGACCACGAAGTAGCTCGAGGCGGCATGGATGGCGGTGAACCCGGCCCAGATCAGCAGGCCGAGGAACACCGCCCACATCACGAGGGACCTGAATCTCATGGACGATTTCCTTCGCGAGCCATCGTCTGCGCTGCCAGAAGATACCGCCATCGCGGCTCTCCGGGCAAATACCCCACCCGGCCCCCGCGCCGCCGGCGGTCGCGCCTTGAGGGGCTTCTCGAGCGCGTGCCAGCCTGAGGCGAGGGCCGACTGGCGAGCCTCCCCTGGCGTCTCATCCTCGCCGGCGCCCTCGTCGGCCTCGTCACCGCCGCCGCCAGCCACGTCGATCCCGGCCGCCTCTTTGAGTTCCTGGAGATCAAGGCGCTCAACGGTCAGTTCAACGTGCGGGGGCCGGTCGCGCCGTGGTCGCCGATCGTCGTCGTGACCATCGACGAAGACTCGTTCGACGAGCTGGACCTCGCGTGGCCCTGGCCGCGGGAGCTGCACGGCAAGTTCCTGGACGTCCTGCGGCTGGCGAAGCCGGCGGGAGTCGGGCTCGATCCTGGTCTTCGCCGAGCCCTCCCCCCGCGGGCCGGCCGACGACCACGCCTTCGCCGACGCGGTGACCCGGGCCCGGCGCGTGGTGCTGGGCGCGGCGCTCACGGTGCTGCGGGAGGAGGCCTTCGTGAAGGAGGACCTGAACCCGCCTATCCGTCCCATCCGCGACGGCGCCGCCGGGTTCGGCTTCGTCAACTTCCCCAACGACGTGGACGCCTTCGTCCGGCGCGCGCCGCTGACGCGGTCGTATCAGGGCGCCGAGACCCCGGGTTCGACCTGCACCTCTACCGGGTGGCCGCCACGGCCGGGGTGCCCACCGCAGCCCTGCCCCGGCAGCGCGAGGTGATCATCAACTTCCGCGGCGGCCCCCGCACCTTCCCGTACGTGCCGTTCCATCGCGTGGTCAACGGGGAGGTCCCGCCCGAGAAGTTCGCCGGCAAGATCGTGCTCGTCGGCGCGACAACCCACATCCTGCACGACATCTTCCTGACGCCGTTCGCCTACGAGGGCACCATGCCGGGCGTGGAGATCCACGCCAACGCCATCGAGACGCTGCTCCAGCGCATCGCCATCCGCCCCTCGCCTCCGACGATCGTGCGGCTCCTCACCGTGCTCGCCGGCATCGTGGCCGTGCTCGCCGCGGCGCGGCTGCATCCGCTGGCCGCCTTCGGCGTGGTCGCCGGCGTCGCCTTCGCGTACCTGGCCGGCACCCACGCCGCGTTTCGCGAGGGCCTCTGAGTGGACGCGGTGCCGGTGCCGATGGCCCTCGGCATCGGCTACTTCGGGCGCGTCGTGCGCGACTTCATCCAGGAGCAGCGCGAGAGGCGCCGGCTGTCCCGCTTCTTCTCGCCCGAGGTGGTGAAGGAGATCGTGCGCCACCAGGACGACGCCACGCTCGACTCCGGCCGCCGGCGCATGACCGTGCTCTTCTCCGACATCCGCGGCTTCACGTCCATCTGGGAGCGGATGAGCCCGGAGGAGGTGGTGGCGTTCCTGCGCGAGTACCTCACCGAGATGACGGACGCCGTGTTCCGGCACGGCGGCACCGTCGACAAGTACATGAGCGACGGCATCATGGCGCTGTTCAACGTGCCGTTCGAGGCGCCGGACCACGCCGCGGAGGCGGTGCGGACGGGCCTCGAGTTCCAGGAGCGCCTGGGCCCGCTCGCCGAGCGCTTCGCGGCGCGCCATGGCGGGAGCTCCGCCTGGGCGTCGGCATCAACACCGGCGAGGCCGTGCGTGGGCACCATCGGCTCGAAGCAGCGCCTCGAGTACACGGCCATCGGCGACGCCATCAACCTCGGCTCGCGGCTCGAGGGCGCCACCAAGGACTTCAACGTGCCGATCATCGTGAGCGAGGAGACCTACGAGGAGGTCAAGCATCTGTTCGCCACGCGCTACCTGGGCGAGGTCACGGTCAAGGGCAAGGAGATCCCGGTGAAGATCGACACCGTGCTCGGCGCGCTCGGCGCGGAGGCGGCCGAGGCAGGGTCGGGCGCGACGGCGGCCGGGCGGAGGCGGCGCTCGCCGGCGCCGCTCACTCGGCGGGCGGTCTGTCCGAGAGCGTGATATCGACGAGCCGGTCGTCGTCGAAGTAGAACCGCCAGCCCGGCGGATAGAGCCACATCTCCTTCGCGCGCACGCCGCACCTCGGGCCAGAACTGCTTGGCCCCCAGCTCCATGGCTTTCGGGTCGGAGCTGGCGGCGTCCGGGCGCCCGACCAGCACCATGACCTCCTCCTTCGACATGCCGAGCGCCACCCGCCGGTGCAGACGGAAGTGCTGGGAGCGCGGAGAGACGGCGACATCGGGATGCTTGACGAAGTACGTCGCGATGCGCCTGGGACAGCTCCTCGCGCCAGACGAACGTCTCCTCGAACGTCGGCACGCGCCCGTAGCTCCTGACGAATCGCTCGTTGAAGATATCGTCCGCCGTGGGGCCCTCGGCGGCGCGATAGACCACGGGCTCGCTGCTAACAGGCAGCCGGCCGCGGCCAGGAGCACGAAGAGGACGGGGCGCCATCCGACGCCGACATCGGCGGGGCCGGGACGGCGGATCGACGAGGGGCTAGCGGTCCTGATTGGCCGAGATCTGGATGCTGATGGCCTGATCGAGGTACTCCAGGTCGAAGGGCCCGCTCTGCGCGGCCATCGTCAGTCGGCGGTAGCCGCGGGCGGCCAGGAACTCGCCCAGCACGAGGCCCACCTCGACCTCGTCGTCGATCACCATGACCCTGCCCGAGCTCATTGCGTCCGCACGCTTTCGGGATCGATCCGGGCCCCGAGCATACCATCGCGGGTATGCACGAACCCCAACTAAGATGGGCACGTGACGCCCTTCCGCCCACGCTGGCTGCCCGGCGCGCTCGTGGCCGCGGCAACCTTCGCGGTGTTCCTGCCCGCGCTCGGCGGCGGCTTCGTCAACTGGGACGACGACGAGAACTTCCTCTGGAACCCGCACTACCGTGGGCTCGGGTGGCGGCAGATCCGGTGGATGTTCACCGCGGTGCACCAGGGGCTGTACATCCCCGTCACGTGGCTCACGCTTGGCCTCGACCACGTGGTCTGGGGGATGAACCCGTTCGGCTATCACCTCACGTCGGTCGCGCTCCACGCGGCCAACGCGGCGCTCTTCTACGCGGTGGCGAGCCGGCTTCTGGGCGCCGCCTTCCCGGGCCGGACGGAGGGGCGCTCCCTCGGGGCGGCGGCCGCCGCCCTCGTCTTCTCGGTGCACCCGCTTCGCGTGGAGTCGGTGGCGTGGGTGACCGAGCGGCGCGACGTGGTCGTCGGGCTGCTCGGGCTCTTGACCGTGCTGGCCTATCTCGCCGCGTGGCGCCGCGGCGCCGAGGGCCGCCTCGCGTGGGGCTGGTACGGGGCCGCGGTCCTCTGCTTCGGCCTGGCCCTGCTCGCCAAGTCCATCGTGGTGTGCCTGCCGCTCGTGCTCCTGGCCTTGGACCTGTATCCCCTCTCGCGCAGCGCGCCGCTCGCGCGCTTGGCGTTGGAGAAGCTGCCCTTCCTCGCGCTCAGCGCGGGCATCGCCGCGCTCACCGTGGCCATCCTGGTGGACCGCGACCTGCTCGCGAGCCGTGAGACCCTCGGTGTGGCCGCGCGCCTGGCGCTGGCCGCCTACGGACTCGCGTTCTACGCCGGCAAGACGCTGGTGCCCGGCCCGCTCTCGCCGATCTATCCGCTCATCCAGCCCGTGACCCCGTGGACCCTCACCTATCTGGCGCCGGCCGCCGTCGTCATCCTGGTCACGGCCGGCGTCATCCTCGCCCGCCGGCGATGGCCGGCGGGATGCGTGATCTGGGGCTCATACGTGGCGCTGGTCGCGCCCGTCCTCGGGCTCCTGCACAGCGGTCCGCAGATCGCCGCCGACCGCTACTCGTATCTGGCCTGCATGCCCTTCGCCCTCCTCGCCGGAGCCGGCCTGACGTGGGTCCGGCGCCGCGCGGCGGAGCGACAGATCGCTCCGCTCGTCGGATGGGCGGCCCTGGCCGGCGCCGGCGGGATTCCTCGTCGTCCTGTCGGGGCTTACCACGGCCCAGGCCAGGGTCTGGCGGGACTCTGTCACGCTCTGGGAGCACGCGACGGCCGTCCGGCCCGAGAGCGATATTCCCGTCTTCTACCTCGGCTGGGCCCTCGCCGACGTCGGGCGTCTCGACGAGGCGCGGGATCACTTCACGAGATCCCTCGCGCGCGCCCCCGAGAGCCTCCCCGAGCTCCGGGCCCAGCTCCTCGTGCACAGAGGAATCATCGAGGGCCGCGCCGGGCGGTTGGCGGCGAGCCGCGACGACTTCGCTCGCGCGCTCGCCCTCGATCCGCGACATCCCGTCGCGCTCGTGAGGCTCGCGAGCGTGACGGCGACGCAGGGTGACGACAGGCGGGCCAAGGGGCTCTTCGCGCGCGCGGTGGCGCTCGCGTCCGAGTGGCCTCGCTATCCGATCTGGGAGATCCGCGCGGCCATTGCCGATGTGCCGCGGCAGGAGACCAGCGCCCGCGTAGATCTCGGTCTGGCGCTCGGTCTCCTCCTCCAGAGCCGCCGGGCGCTGGAACCAGCGGCGGAGCAATATCGCCTGATCCTCGACCTGGACCCGCGCCAACCCGTCGTCTGGAACAATCTCGGCGTGATCTACGCGCAGCAGCGACGGTACACCGAGGCCCTCGACGCGTTCGCCGAGGCCCTTCGCGTCGAGCCTTCCCATCGAGAGGCTTGCCGGAACGGACTCCTCGCGGCCAGGCAGGTCGCCGGCCGCCGCCCCGAGCTCGATCGTTGCCGGGAGACACAATCGTGAGCGGAGGGCCCGAGTCCCCGCGGGCCGTCGCCACGTGGACCCGCTGGGGCGCCCCCATCCTCGTGGCCGTCGTCACGCTGGCGGCGTTCCTTCCCGCCCTCGAGGGGGAGTTCGTCAACTGGGACGACCAGCGGAACTTCCTCGACAACCAGCACTATCGCGGTCTCGGCTCGGCGGCAGCTCGCTGGATGTTCACGAGCGCCCACATGGGGCACTACATCCCGCTCACCTGGATGACGCTGGGCCTCGACTACGTGCATCTGGGGCATGCGGCCCGTTCGGGTACCACCTCACGAGCCTCGTTCTCCACGCCGCGACCGCGCTCGCCCTCTACTTCCTCGGCCTGAGGCTGCTGCGTCCTCGCCGCCCCCGGTCCGGGGCCGCGGAACGTGCGCGCGGGCGCGGCCGCCGCCGCGCTTGCTCTTCGCCGTGCACCCGCTCCGCGCCGAATCGGTCGCGTGGGTGACCGAGCGGCGCGACGTGCTACTCGGGATTCTTCTACGTCTGCGCGCTCATCGCCTACCTGAGGGCGGTCGGTGCTGGGCCCGCGGCTCCCGGCGCTGGGTCGGGCTACCGCGGGGCGCTCGCGCTGTACCTCGGCCGCGCTCCTCTCGAAGTCCATCACGGTGACGCTGCCCGTCGTGCTCCTCGTCCTGGACGTGTATCCGCTTCGCCGGCTCGGAGGGGCGCGCGGCTGGCGCCGCCCGTGACGTGTGGATGGAGAAGGCGCCGTTCGCTCTGCTGGGGCTGCAGTGTCGCGCCATGGCGTTCCTGGGGGTGCTCGTCGACGCCCGTCTGCAGTCACGCTCGACGAGCATGAACATCGTCGCGAGGGTTCTCCTCTCCGTCTACGGCGTCGCGTTCTACTCGTTCGCGAGCGTCGTCCCGCTCGGGCTGTCGCCGCTCTATCAGTTTCCCGTCACCATCACGTGGCTGCATGTCGCCGCCACCCTCGGCGGCAGTGTCCTCGCCGTCGCCTTGCGCCGATCTGCGCCTGCGTTCACCGCCGCGTGGATCGTCTACGTGGCGACACTCTCGCCCGTGCTCGGCATCTTCCACAACGGGCCGCAGATCGTCGCCGACCGCTATAGCTACCTGGCGTCGCATCGGCTGGGTGCTCCTCATCGGCGCCCAGGTGGCCCGCCCATGGAAGGGCGCGCCGGCTGTTCGCGGCGTGGTCGCGGCGTCGGATCGCTGCTCCTCGGAACGCTGACCTGGCAGCAGAGCCAGTGTGGGAGACTCTACCGCGCTCTGGAGCCACGCGGTGGCCGTGAACCCGGCGAGCCGGGCAGCGCACTTCAACCTGGCCCGTGCCCACGCCGCCGCGGCCGGCTGGCTGCCGCCATCGCGCACTGGGAGGAGACCCGCCGGCGGTCAGTTGAGCACGGCGTTCTCTGACGCGGCGATCGGCGAACTCTACGAGCGCGCGGGCCTCCCGGCGGCTCGCGCGCGACCAGCTACGCCGCGGCGCTGCGCGAACGACCGACCCTGGCGGAGGCGTGTCACGGCCTGCGGCGCCTCGCGCCGCGCCTCGACCCGGCCCCCGCGATCCCTGCTTCTTGCCCTCCATGAAGTCCGGGAACCGACTGGGCCGCCCCAGCGCGCGGAGTCAGTCGGTGGCAGGCAAGGGCGGCTCCTCGGCGGCCACGCGCTCGCGCCAGTAGTCGAGGAGGTGGCGGAGGCTCTCGTCGAAGCCGTAGCGCGGCCGCCAGCCGGTGACGCGGACGAACTTGTCGACGTTCGGAATCTGGAGCGTCACGTCGGCGGGACGCAGCAGCCGGGGGTCGAGCCGCGTCGGGACGGGCCTGGTGGCGAGGGCGATCAGACGCTGCAGGACGTCGCCCACGCTCAGCGTGGTGCTGCCGCCGATGTTGTAGGCCTCGCCGGGCTCGCAGTGCTGGAGCGCCTCCCAGTACGCGCGCATGGCGTCGCGCACGTCGATGAGCGTCCGCACCGAGTCGAGGTTGCCGTGGAGCAGCTCGGCCTGCAGCCCGCGCTCGACGCGGGCCACCTGGCGCGCGAAGGACGTGGCGAAGAGGTCGGCGCGACGCGGGTTCAGGTACGAGAACATCCGCGTCCGGATGATCCGCAGCTTGTAGCTCACGAAGTACGTCCAGCCGAGGAGGTCCTGGGCGGTCTTCGACACGGCGTATGGGCTGGCCGGCCGGAGGGGCGCATCCTCGTCGATCGGCACGTGCCGCGGATCCACCTGCCCGTAGACCTCGGAGGTGCTGCAGAGCTGGATCAAGGGATCGAGCCCGGAGAGGCGGATGGCCTCGAAGAGCGTGCTCGTGCCCAGGATGTTGTCGGTGAGCACGGCGTTGGGCGTGACGAACGACGCGCGCACGTTGGCGTGGGACGCGAGGTGGAACACCGCGTCGGGCGCCGCCTCGCGGAGCGCGGCGAAGGTCGACCCGAAGTCGGTCAGGTCGGCCTCGTGGACGGTGACGCGGCCGCGGAGGCCGGCCAGGTTGTCCCGCGTGGCGCTGTGCCAGCGCGCGATGCCGTGGACGGCGACCTGCCGGGTGGTGCTCGACGATGTGCTCGGCGAGGTAGCTGCCCCCCGACCCGGCGATGCCCGTGATGAGGACGCGCCGGAACTCGCGCGGGGCGGATGCGGGCTCCGTCACGACGGAAGAGGGGGCCGGTCGGGCCTCTCGTAGAAGACCACGTGGCTCCCCACGGACTCGAAGCGGAAGGGCACCTCGAGCAGGCCGCGCAGGGCCTCGCGCACGCGGGGTTGCGCCTCGGGCGGGGCGAACAGCAGCATGAAGCCGCCGCCGCCCGCGCCGATCAGCTTGCCGCCGAGGCACCCGGCGCCGCGCGCCCGCGCGTAGATGTCGTCGATCGCCGCCGTCGAGATGCGCTCGGTCAGGCTCCGCTTGAGCTGCCAGCCCTCGTCGAGGAGGCGGCCGAAGTCGGCGAGCGAGCGCCGGTCGCGCAGGATGGCGATGGCCTCGTCCACCATCTGGTAGATCACGCCGCAGCTCGCGGACCTTGGCGGGCATGGCGTCGATCTGCTCCGCGGCGATCTCCGACGCCGTCCGCGACAGCCCGGTGAAGAACAGCATCAGGTGGCCCTGGAGCTCGTTGAGGCGCTCCCAGGGGATCATGATCGGCGTCACGCGGAACTGCCCGTCGCCCCAGAAGTCGATCCGGTTCAGGCCGCCGAACGCGGTGATGACCTGGTCCTGGCAGCCCACGTGCTCCTTCAGCCGGTCCTGCTCGACGTGGATGGCCTCGCGGGCGAGCTGCTCCTTGCCGGCCATGACGCCGCGCAGGCCGTAGAGCGCGTTCAGCACGCCGACGGTGAACGCCGAGCTCGACCCGAGCCCGGTGCGGGCGGGCAGGTCGCCCTGGTGGTGGAGCTCGATGCCCTCGCGGATGCCGAGGAACCCGAGGGCCTCGCGCACCACCGGGTGCTGGATCTCCGCGCGGTCGCGGACCAGCTCGATGTGGGACCACACGATCCGGCTCGTGTGCTCGAAGAACGGCGGCAGGTAGCGCGCCGAGATGTAGCAGTACTTGTTGATGGTGGTGGCGAGGACGGCGCCGCCGTGCTCGCGGAACCACGCCGGATAGTCCGTGCCCCCGCCGAAGAACGACACGCGGAACGGCGTCCGGCTGATGATCACGCCGAGGCCTCCGCGGCGGTGACGGCGTGGCGCCGCTCGAGGCGGTGCCGCGTCATCTCGCGGACGTGGGCGGCGGTGTCCGGGCCGAACTTCCGGGCCACCATGTCGAGGTACGCGTCGCGGCCGAAGTACGCGTCGAAGGCACGGTCGCGGAAGCGCAGCACCTCGCCCGCGGTGAGGAAGCGCGTGGGCAGCGGGAGCGTGTCCACCGAGTGCTGGGAGTAGCCGCTCCAGCTCGCGGGCAGGGCCCAGCCCTCGGCGAGGGCCATGTCGTAGAGCCGGGAGCCCGGGTACGCCATCGCGGAGTAGAAGTTGGCGAACTCGCAGTTGAGCTCGCACGCCAGGTCGAGCGTGGCCTGCATGGTGTCGGCGTCGTCGTCGGGCAGCCCGAAGATGAAGTTGCCGATGACGTTGATCCCGGCGTCCTGGATGGCCCGCACCGTGCCCGCGATGTCCGCCCGGCCGAACTTCTTGAGGGCCCCGTCGCGCACGTGCTGGCTGCCCGACTCGATGCCCAGCGCGAGCCAGTTGATGCCCGCCCGCTTGAGCCGGTCCAGGATGTGGGGGCGCACGGTGTCCACGCGCGCGTAGGCCCAGATGTTCAGGTCGTACCCGCGCTCGATGATGGCGTCGCACACCGACTCCACGTGCGCGTAGTTGAGGACGAACATCTCGTCGAGGATCTTCACGTTGCGCACACCGTGCTCCCGCACCAGGGTGTCGATCTCCGCGATGACGCTGCCCGCACTGCGGTAGCGGTAGGACGGCTTGCCGAACGGCGAGTTGATGCAGCAGAAGCTGCACTTGTAGGGGCAGCCCAGGCTCGTGTAGATCGACGCGTAGGGCTGGCGCCGGTCGAGGAAGCCGAAGCAGTGCCAGTTGTGGGCCCGGTAGCGCTCCATCGGCAGGAGGTCCCAGGCGAGGCTCGGCAGCTCGCGGTCGAGGTCGTCGATCAAGGGCGCCGCCGGCGTCGAGCGGAGCGCGCCGCCCTCGCGGTACCAGAGGCCCGGCACGCGGTCGAGCCGACCCGCCGCGCCCGCGCGGAGGGCCTCGAGCAGCCCCACGATCGTGTGCGGCCCCTCGCCCTGGCAGACGAAGTCGCACGCCTCCTCCCGCAGCGTCCGCTCGGGCAGCGCCGAGACGTGCCCGCCCACGATGAGGGTGGGAATGTCCGGCGCCACGCGCTTGAGCGCCGCGCACAGCGCGCCCGCCCCCGGCATGGTCTGGGTGGACGCCGACGGCTGATGGCCGAACACCACGACGGTGACCAGGCGCGGGGCGCGCTCGGCGATGCGCAGGGCGGCCTCGTCGGGCGTCAGCTCGAGGGCCTCGGCATCGAGCACGTCCACCGCGTAGCCGCGCGACCGCGCGAAGGTCGCCATGAGGCCGGCCCAGACCGGTGGCTCCACCGCGGTGAGCGCGCCGCCGAGCTTCTGGTACACCTGCATCCGGTTGCCCGGCTGCACGAGCATCAGGTCGAGGGCGCCGCGGGAGGCCATGGGGGTCGTCACACGTTCGCGTAGCCGGCGCGGCGGATCACCTGGTACCCCTTGATCAGCTCGGCGATGCCGGCCTCGAGGGAGACCCGCGGCTTGAAGCCGGTGCCCTCGATGCGCGCGTTCGACACGATGTAGTTGCGCTGGTCCGGGTCCTTGCCGACCGGCGCCTCCGCCCACCAGAAGCGCGGGACCTGCTTCTTGATCTCCTCGCACAGCTCGCGCTTGGACAGGTTGGCCTCCGACAGCCCCACGTTGTAGCAGCGGCCCTTCATGGCGTCGAAGCCGGCGAGCGCGTGGAGGAACGCCCGCGCCACGTCGCGCACGTGGAGGTAGTTGCGCTTGAAGTCGGCCTCGAACAGCACCACGGTGCCGTCGGTCACCGCGCGGTAGGTGAAGTCGTTGACGAGGAGGTCCAGGCGCATGCGCGGGCTCACCCCGAACACGGTGGCGAGCCGGAACGTGAGCGTGTTGGGCTCGGCGAGGACGCGCTCCTCCGCCTCCACCTTGAGCCGGCCGTAGAGCGAGACCGGCCGGAGGGGACTCTCCTCCGTGCAGAACGCGCCGGCCTCCCCCACCCCGTAGCCGCTGTTGGTGTTGGGGAAGATCACCCGCTGCTCGCGGCTCCGGAGCTCGAGCGCCATGGTCACCGCGTCGAGGTTGACCGACCGCGCGCCCACGGGATCGCGCTCGCACAGGGGCGCCCCGGTGAGGCACGCCAGCGGGAAGATCACGTCGGCGCGCTTGAGCTCGCCGGCGACGAGCGCGCGGTCGCGGGCGTCGCCTCGCACGATGGAAAGGCGCGGATGATGGCAGCAGTCGAGCAGGGACGCCTGCCCGTACATGAAGCTGTCGAGCACCGTGACGTCGTGCCCCTCGTCGAGGAGCTGGGGGACCAGCACCGAGCCGATGTAGCCGGCGCCCCCCGTGACCAGGATCTTCACGGCTTCACCTCCAGGACGCAGTCGGCGATCCGCTCCACGTCGTCGGTGGTCAGGCGGGGATGGTTGGGGAGCATGAAGCTCCGCTCGTGGATCTGGTCGGCCACCGGGAAGGGCTGGACGCCGAAGCGCTCGGTCCAGAACGGCTGGCGCGACATGTTGCCGCCGCCGAGCGGCCGGGTCTCGATGCGGTGGGCCTCCAGCGCGCGCCCGACGCGCTCGCGGTGCTCGAGGGAGGATGCCAGGGCCACGAACGAGATGCTCGAGATGAGCGCGCGCGGGTTCGTCTGGCAGCGGAAGCCGGCGGCGGCCGCGAAGCGGGCCTGGTACACGCGGTGGTTCTCCACCCGGCGCGCCACCACGGTGTCGGCGCGGCGAAGCTGGGTGAGCCCGAGGCGCGCGTTCAGGTCGGTGGAGCGGACGTTGAAGCCCGGGTAGTAGAAGGTGAAGCGCCGGTTGAACTCGATCACGTCGTGCTTCCGCGCCTGGAGCGCCTCCTTGTCGCGGTCGATGTCCTTGGGCCACCCGTGGCTCCGGATATGGAGCAGGATGTCGGACAGCTCCTCGTCCCCCGTGCACACCATGCCGCCCTCGATGGTGGACAGGTGGTGGCCGAAGTAGAACGAGAAGCTCGACAGCTCCCCGAACGTGCCCACCGCGCGCCCGTCGAAGCGCGAGCCGGTAGCCGCGCAGCAGTCCTCCATCAGGAGGAAGCCGTGCCGGGCCTTGAGCCGCATGAGGGCGTCCATGTCCGCGGGCACGCCGAGCACGTGGACCAGGATCACCGCGGCGGGATCGTGCTCGGCGCAGAGGCGCTCGAGGTGCGCCGCGTCGAGCGCGAACGTCTCGGGGTCGGCCTCGCACATGATCGGCTCGAAGCCGAGCTGGATGGCCGGCGCCACCGTGGTCGCCCAGCTCACCGCCGGCACCACCACCTTCCGGTTCCGGAGGCGGCCCGAGCAGTGGAGCGCGTAGTACATGAGCAGGTTGGCCGACGAGCCCGAGTTCACGAAGAGCGCGTGGTCCACGCCCACCCAGCGCGCCCAGCGCCGCTCGAGCTCGCGCGTGAGCGGGCCCATGGTGAGCCACGGCGTCGTGCGCAGCCACTCGATCAGCTCGTCCAGGTCGCCCTGGTCGATGGTGTCGTCGGCAAGCAGGTAGCGGTCGGGCATCAGGCGTGACGCTCCCTCAGAAGGGCCCCTTGAACTCGACGGTGTCCGCGGCGGCGTCGTCGTCCTCCGGCTCCCAGAGCTCGGGCTTGTCGTCGACGAGCGCGTAGCCGGCGGCGGCGATGCGCCGGGGGTTCGGGTAGAAGAGATCCTCGAGCGGCCGCGTCGTCGGGCACGGCACGGGCGCGAAGCCGAGGCGCCGGATCCGGATCTCCCGCGCGCCCTGGAGCCGCTCGACGGCCTGCGCGACGATCTCCGCGGCGGCCCCGCAGCTGGTCCAGGCGGTGTCGACGACGAGCAGCCGGCCGGTCTTTCGCAGCGAGACCTCGATGGTGTCCATGTCGAGCGGGGTGAGCGAGATCGGATCGATGACCTCGGCGCGAGATGCCCGCGCGCTCCAGGTAGCGTCCGCGCCCGGAGGCACTCCACCTGCATGCACGAGATGCCGACCAGCGTGACGTCGTCGCCCTCGGCGAGCACGCGCGCGCGCCCGAACGGCACCGTGTACGGCGCCTCGGGCACGTGGCCCCTTGATGCCGTGGAGCAGCCGGTGCTCGACGAACATCACCGGGTTGTCGTCGCGGATGGCCTGGACGAGGCAGCCCTTGGCGTCGTACGGCGTCGTGGGCGCGACCACCTTGAGGCCGGGCACGTGCATGAACAGCGCGTGCAGGCCCTGGGAGTGCTGGGCGCCCTGCCCCCAGCTCTTGCCGATGATCGAGCGCACGACGAGCGGCACCGACACCGCGCCGCCGTACATGTAGCGGCTCTTGGCGGCGATGTTGACGAGCTGGTTCATGGCCAGCAGCAGGAAGTCCATGCGGATGTGGACGTGGATCGGCCGCAGGCCCGGCGAGGGCCATGCCGATGGCGGCCCCGGTCATGCGCGTCCTCGGCGAGCGGCGTGCCGAAGACGCGCTCGCGGCCGAAGCGCTCGACGAGGCCGCGCGTCGTGCCCTGGATGGCCTTGGGATCGTCGACGCCGAGGCCGAAGCACGATCACCGAGGGATCGCGCGCCATCTCCTGGTCCGTCGGCCTCGCGGAGCGCCTCCGCGTACGTGATGACCCGGGTCATGGCGCGAGCGTCACGGCCGGGCCGCCGCGTCCTTGAAGAGGTCGGCGAAGAGCTCCTCGGGCGGCGGGAACGGGCTCGTCCTCGGCGAACGCGAACGCCTCGGCGATCTCCGCCTCGACCGCGGCGTCCACCGCCGCGCAGCGTGGCGGCCGGCAGCGAGCGCCGCCCAGCCGACGGCCCGCGTCGCCGCTCGATCCACGGCTCGGCCTCGGCGCGGGTGCGATAGCCCAGGTGGAAGTCCTCGCCCGGCCCGACGTGCTCCCGCCAGCGGTAGGTCATGCACTCGAGGAACCGGCCCCGAGCGCCGCGCGCGGATCGCCGCCGCCGCCTCCCGGCCCGCTCGTGCGAGCGCGCAGCACGTCGTCGCTCGAGGCGCTCGGCCGGGAGCCCGTAGCTCCGGGCGCGGTCGCAGATCGACGCTCGCCGCCCTGCCGCTCGCGCTGCGAGGTGTGGATGGCGTAGCCGTTGTTCTCGCAGACGAACAGGATCGGCAGCTTCTTCAGCGCGGCGAAGTTCAGGCTCTCGTGGAACGACGCCCTCCTCGATCGCCCCGTCGCCGAAGAAGCTCGCGACCACGCACCGGCGCGACGCTGGAGCTTCACCGCGTACGCGTAGCCGACGGCGTTGGGGATCGTGCGTGCCGACGACCGCGGAGGCGCCCATGACGCCGTGCGGCGGCGTCGATCAGGTGCATCGAGCCGCCCTTGCCGCGCGCGCAGCCGGTGGCCTTGCCGTACAGCTCGGCGATCATCCGCGCGCAGGTCGCCGCCCTTGGCCAGGTAGAGGGCGTGGCCGCGGTAGGTGCCGAAGACGACGTCCTCGGGGGCGAGCGCGTCGCACACCGCCACGCACACCGCCTCCTGGCCGATGGACAGGTGGACCGGGCTCTTGATCCGGTCGGTCGGATAGACGCGCGCGACCTCCTCCTCGACGCGGCGGATCCGGCGGATGGACCGGTAGAGCCGCTCGAGGGTGGCGACGTCCTCTTCCATGGGGCCTGACCTTTGCAGCGTGAAGTCCAGGGCTGCCGCGACGGCAGGGTTTTCGCCGAGCGTGAACGACGGTTATTGTACGATAGGCCACGTGCTCCTTTTGCCTAACTTTTCAGGAAGATCAGGGTCAGTCTGCGGAAGCGCCGCACGAGCCGGCGACCGAGGCGGCACGGCCGTCGCCGCCCCCTCGACCCGCTGTCCCGCGCCGAAGTTTGTCGAATGCCTCCGCAAATGAGGCCCTCGGTCACGCTGCTCGTCCCGACCCTCAACGAGATCGTCGGCATGCGGCAGATCATGCCGCAGGTGGAGCCGGGGTGGTGCGACCAGATCCTCGTGGTCGACGGCGGCTCGACCGACGGCACCCAGGAGTACGCGCGCGCGCAGGGCTACGACGTGGTCGTCCAGCAGCGCCGCGGCATCCGCCACGCGTACCTCGAGGCCTTCCCGCACGTGAAGGGCGAGATCGTGATCACGTTCAGCCCGGACGGCAACTCCGTGGCCGCCCTGATCCCCGAGCTGGCGCGGGCCGTGGCCGACGGCTACGACATGGTCATCGCCTCCCGCTACCTGCCGGGGGCGCGTAGCGACGACGACGACTGGCTGACCGCGTTCGGCAACTGGTCGTTCACGACCCTGATCAACGTGCTTCACGGCGGCCACTACACCGACGCCATGGTGATGTTCCGCGCGTACCGCACCAAGATCTTCTGGGACCTCGGGCTCGACCGTGACGACGGCTACGCGCCCGAGCGGCTGTTCCGCACGGTGATGGGCGTGGAGCCCCTGCTGTCGATCCGCGCCGCGAAGAAGCGCCTGCGCGTGGGCGAGATCCCGGGCGACGAGCCCGCCCGCATCGGCGGCGAGCGCAAGCTCCAGGTGTTCCGCTGGGGCGGCGCCTACCTCGCGCAGACGCTGCGCGAGCTGTACCACTGGAGACCCGCACGATGAGCACGGCTCCCGAGTTCTTCCGGCACCTCGCCGACGTCCTGCAACGGGTGGAGGCCACGGACGCGTCGGGCGCGGCCCTCGGCTTCCAGCGGGGCTTCGACGCCGGCGTGGACCTGATCCGCAAGCAGACCTCGGCCGGGCACAAGGTCATGTTCATCGGCAACGGCGGCAGCGCGGGGATCGCGAGCCATCAGTCGGTGGACTACTGGAAGAACGGCGGCATGCGCGCCATCGCGTTCAACGACACCTCGCTCCTCACGTGCATCGCCAACGACTACGGCTGGGCGCACGTGTTCGAGAAGCCGGTGGAGATGTTCGCTGACGCGGGGGACGTGCTCGTGGCCATCTCGAGCTCCGGCCGCTCCGACAACATCCTGCGCGGGGCATGGGCCGGGCGCGGGCGCGCCTGTCACGTCGTGACCCTGTCCGGCTTCGAGCCCGACAACCCCCTGCGTGGACTGGGCGACCTGAACTTCTACGCCCCCGCGCGCACGTACGGCCAGGTGGAGATCACCCACCTGGCCGTGTGCCACGCCATCCTCGACCGGATCATCGAGACGCGGTGATCGCCCCCGCGGCGCGCTCCCCGGCGCCCGCCGTCGCATCGCATCCGCTCCTTGACCCGGCCTGACCTCACGCGGCGCGCTGGGCCCGCGATCGCCGCCGTCACCCTCGCGGCTGCGGTCTACCTGACCGTTCTTCTCCCCTGGATCCTCCGGAGCCAACCGAGCGACGACACTCTCCTCCTTGTCCCGACGTTCCTGGCCGCGATCGAAGGCCAGTCGCTGCGCGAAACTCTTGTATACTTCCTCGCGCCGAACCAGCCCCACATCCCGCGCGCCGCGTGGAAGGCTTATGTGCTGTTGAGCCAGGCGCTCGCGGGCCCTTCGCATGCGGCGTTAGTCGGCCTCGGCGTGCTTCTACACGTGGCGTGCTCGCTCCTCGTGTGGCGGATCGCCCGAGGGCTGGGCCTCGACGCGAGCGCGGCGTGGGTGGCGTCCGGCCTTCACCTCACGGCGTATCCGGGCTTCCACGCCTACCTGTGGCCGATAGGCGTCCAGCACGTCGTCACCGTCCTCGGCGTCCTCGCGCTGATGGACCTGTACCTGGCCACCGATCGGCGCGCCCGGGACGGCCGGCCTTCGCGCGGGCTCTTCTGGGCGACGGTCGCGGTGGCGCTCCTCGCCTCGCTCTCACGCGCCACGTCGGCAGTGGGTCCGGCCGCCATCCTCGCGCACGCCGCGCTCGGACCGGGCGATCCGCGCCGGCGTCTGGAACGGTACGACCGGTGGCGGGTGCCAATGTTCCTCGCTCTCGTCTACCCGCTGGCGCTCACCGCGTACGGCAACGACGTCGAGTCACTCAGCGGGGTGCCGCCAGCCGCCGAGGCGATCCGGCTCCTGGTCTGGCGGGTCAGCCCCGCCGCGGCATTCGGATGCCTGCTCGCCGTGACGTTCGGCGTCCTGCTGGTCGTCCGCGCGCTGCTCGGACGCGCCGGCGATTCCTCCGCGTCACCCCGCCGGCGGCTCGCTCGGAGGCTCGGCGGCGCGATCGCGGCGTTGGCCCTCGCGCCGAAGCTCGCCGTCGTCACGATCTGGGGCGTCGGTTTCCTGCTCGCGCCGCTCGGCTCCGCGCTCCTGAGCCACAATACCCATCGCTGGCACGTCGCTTCGGCGCCCTTGGATCTCGTGGCGGTGATCGCCTCAGGCCTCGTCGTGGCCTTCTTCGCGGGAGTGCAAAGGGGCAACCGGGACCTCCTCGTGCTGCTCGCGCCCGCCGCGCTCTTCGCGCTCGCGCTGCACGCCACCGAGCCCCAGCCGATCCGCTACTGGATCTACCTCACGCCGGTTCTCGCGATCGTGCTGGCCGGCGCGGCGAGCGCGGCCGCCGCCGCCGTCGCGGCCACCTTCTACCGGTCCACGTGGTGGGCGGCGCTGGCTCTCGCGGTGGCGGCAGGCGTCGTCATGGTCGCAAACGTGACAGCCATACGCCTCCAGCTCTGGCGCCACACCCTCGCCGACTCCTTCCTGGTCCTGGACTACGTCCGCGCCGCCGATCTGATCAGTCACGACCTCGCCGCGCTCGGGGCCGGGCGCAACGTGCGGATCTGCGTGGACGGCCTGACCCGGATGCCGCACGAGGAGGGGTGGGCGACGATCTTCGCGCCCAGCGTTCCGCTGGGCGCGCTGAACGCACGCATCATCCTCGCGCGCGGCCTCGGCCGGAGCCCCGACACCGTGAACGTCGGCTGTCCGGCGGGCAGCGCGGATCCGGGGATGCATCGGTACCGGGTGGACGGGACGGCGATCGAGAGGGACGGACGGCCGATCGACGCATTCGCGCGCGTGGACGCGGAGCTCCGGGAACTGGTGGCGGCGGGCGACTACGCGCGGGCGGGCGCGATCGTCGGCGCCATGCCCGGCGCCCGCCCGTTCACGATCCGGCATCTTCTCGGCGAGCTGCCCGACGCGGACGCCGCGTGGCTGACCAACGGCGCCAGCATCCTCGTCTGGCTCGGGCGGACCTCGGACAATCACGACCACTGGTACGCCCGCGCGGACGACAAGGTGGCGAAGCTGCGCGCGCTGGCGGCAGGAGAGATCACTGCCTACGCGCGCTTTCAGATCCTTGCCGACTACGTACGGCGCCGAAACGCGCCAGCCGGCGAGCCACCTCGCATGGGTCCGCTCCCGTTCGGCGGCATCCCCTTCGTGGACGTGAAGGCGCTGCTCGACGCGGATCCCGTCCTCAAGGACCTGCCGAACCTGGCGATCGGCCTGAAAGGTCTCGAACGTCCCGAAGAAGACACCAGACCTCCCGTTCCTGGCGTTCCTGGGTCGGTTTCTACTGGCCAGCGCCCGACGCGACTTCGTTCGCTAGCAGGCATCCCCGACGGTCGAACCTGGAGGCCTCACCAACGTCATCGTGCAGCGCATGGTGATGCCGTTCGACGTGATGTGACATCCCCGTTCCGATCAAGTTGGTATCGCGCGCAGCCGAGGCGGTTCCGCTCATCTCAACGGTGCCGGTGATGGGCGTGGGGCAGTTGCGGCCGACGCGGCGCCGCCGATCCTGGCCTCCAGGGCTTCGAGGGTGCCCAGCGACTCCACCATCCGAGCGATCTGGACACGGTTGGGATGGGCCACGCGACTGATCGCGAGCATGTACCGACGCCAGGCCGCCTTGGCGTGTTCGGCATCGAGCGATGTGTAGACGATGGCCGTGTGACGATGGCGTTCAGGGTCACCGGGCGACACGGCCTCGGAGCGGCGATGTCCCTCCTCCAGCGCGGCGATCGCCTCGGCTGCGCGACCGAGCGCGGACAGCTGCGCCGCCATACCGTACCAGCTTGCGGGGAGACGCGGGTCCATGCGGGCGGCCTCGCGATACGCGGCGAGCGACTCCGTGCGCCGGTCGTTCATGGCCAGCAACTCGGCGAGGAAGCAGTATTGCCCGGCGTCGCCGGGCCGGTACACGGCAGCCAGACGGGCTAAGCGAACCGCTTCTTCCCTTCTCCCGGCACGGGTCAACACGAGAGCAAGACCCGTGAGCGCCTCCGGCATCCGCGGGTTCAGCCGGAGCGCCTCCTCGAGTTCCTTCTGCGCGTCCTCATGCCGCCCCGCCTCGAACAGCGCGGCGGCGAGTCCGTTGTGCGCCCATCCGCTGCCCGGATCGACTGCACTGGCGTGACTCCAGAGCGTGATCGAGTCATGCCAGACGAGGGAATGGCGTGCGCTCAGCAGGGCCAACCCCACAACCACGACGCAGGTCATGCCGAGGGCCACCCCTGACGCGCGCCAGCCGGGCCCTCGCCGAACGCAGCGCTGGGCGAGCCAGGCCAGTCCCGCGCCGAACACGATGGCCCATCCCAGGCAGGCAAGGTACGTGTAGCGGTCGGCGGTGATCTGCGGCCCGCTCTGCACGATGCCGATGATGGGCAGGAGCGTCACGACGTACGCGCAGGCGGCAGCGGTGAAGGCAGGCCAGCGGCGGCGCACCACGACGGCCGTCACCGAGGCGCTGGCGACGAAGGCGTAGCTCGCCAGCAGCCACGGTGCCAGGAGATACAGGTAGGACGGCAACTCGTACAGCGGCGACAGGCCGAACGGGAACAACGTCTTCCACACGTAGAAGGTAAGCCCGTACACGGAAATGATCACGCGCGACATGGTGTCCACATCGTAGATGCTGGGGGCGGCGCCGAGCGGCGCCCGGGCCACGAACGCGACGACGGTGCCGGCCAGGGCGAGAACGGCGAACGGCAGTTTCTCGGTCCACACGGGCCATGCGGTTCGCCCAAACCAGCCGGCCGCGCCGCCGAGCCGCCGGAGCGGGAACACGTCGAGGATGACAAGGACGACGGGAAGCGTCACGACGAGCGCCTTCGAGAGGAGGCCGCACGCGAATAGCGTCACAGCGGTCCAGTACCAGCGGCGCCGTCCCCCCGCATCGACCCATCTGAGGTACGCGAGAACGCTCAGGACGTAGAAGAGGCCCGACAAGGTGTCGCGCCGTTCGCTGAGCCACACCACGGACTCGGCGCGGAGCGGATGCACTCCGAAGAGCAAGGCCGCCCCGGCCGCCCCGATGCGGAGCGCCGCCTCGCCGACTCGATCGTCCGTCCCCAGGGCGATGAGCCGCCGAGCCACGAAGAAGAACGCAACCGCGGTGGCCGAATGCAACAGAAGGCTGGTGAGGTGGTAGCCGACCGGGTTCATCCCCCACAGGACGTAGTCGACGCCGAGCGTCAGCCAGGTCAGCGGATGGTAGTGGCCCATGTGGAACGACGTGAACATCCAGACGAGCTGGCGAGGGCCGAGTCCGCGCCAGCTGAGATGGTCTAGATAGTTCTTGTCGTCGTCCCAGAGGAGGAAGTCGCCGAAGACACCAGGAAGGAAGACGAGGAAGGTCAGGAACGCGATGAGGGCTGGAGGCCCCCATCGATCGCGCGCGAGCGCTCGCGTGAACTCCGAGCGCAGCGAGCACCCGTCACGAGGGTGGGAGCTCAACCTCCTCCCACCCTCGTGGACTAGCGCAACGGCTGAATGGTCCCTAGCAGGGGTCGCCCTCGTTCGATGCGGGAGGCGCCGTCAACGTCGTCGTGCAGCGCATGCTGATCCCGCTCGCCGTGATGTGCATGCCGATCCCGATCAGGTCCGTGTCTTTGCTCCCCGAGTTGGTGCCGCTGATCAGGACGGTACCCGTGAACGTTGGTGGCGACGTCGTGCTCACCGTCAGGCCGGTCCCCGATGTCGAGACCACCCACCGGCTGTCACCGGTCGCACCGCCTGAGCTCAGGCCTACGCGGTTCAGGACTTCCCCGGCGACGCACGTGCCGCCCGAGCCCTTGGCCTGCACGCAGCCCTGCAGCGCGGTCAGCGTAGAGCCCGCGAGCGCTTTGCCTTCCGCCGACTTGGCGTCTTTGGTGTACCCGAGGTACAGCGGCACCGCCACCGCGGCCAGGATGCCGACGATGAGGATGACGATGAGCAGCTCGACCAGGGTGAAGCCGCGCTGTCGCCCCTGACCCCTCAGCCCTTCCTGAATCGCTCTCGACATCTGCCATCCTCCTAGCATGGTGTTGAGTGGCACTTGCCCTCGGGGTCCTCTCCGTAAAAGCGAGGCGCTCCGTATTCGTCCGTGATGCTAGCAAGCTCTGTGCCCGCTAAACAAGAACTTCTTCCATTCGACATCGTAGACAATTCGATCAGTTGGACAGCTCCTGGGACCGTCGGTCTGCCTGTGCTCCCTTCATCAAGCGGGACCACGCAACCATTTTGCGTGGTTCGCTCCGCCGGAGGGCGACGCGAAAGGCTCAGCGAGCCTGGACGGGACGCCCTTCGCCTGGCGAGCGACCGAGCACAGCACGTGCTCGACCGATCCGATCGGCCAGGCCAGGGTACTCGGGGTCGAGGCGCATGACCATGGTCAGGAGCCCCAGCGCGATGCGATCCTCCCCTCGGCGCGCGTGCACGTCCGCGAGATTCACGTACGCGTGCACGAAGCCGGGAGCTCGTCGCAACGCCTCGCGGAAGGATGCGGCCGCCTCCTCGTCGCGCCCTTGCATCGCGAGCGCCACTCCGAGGTTGTTGTGGCCGATCGGGAGGTCGGGCCGGAGATCGACCGCCGCCCTGAACGCGGTCTCCGCCGGCACGGTCTGGCCGCGTTCGAGGAACGCCCGCCCAAGGCCATTCAGACAGTTCGCGCACGCGGGGTCGTCCACGACGCTGGACCACCAGAGCTTCACCGAATCGTGCCAGATCTGGGTCTGACGCCACGTGGCCGCGCCCAGCCCCGCCACGACCAGCGCGGCCGTCACGAGGATCGCCGCGAGGGTGCCGCGCCCGAGCCGGCCGCGCGCCCCCATGTTCGCCGCCCAGACGAGGCCGCTGCCGGCGACGAGGGCGAACCCGAGACCCGAAAGATAGCTGTATCGATCGTGGGCGAGCTGGTTACCGGCGTGCACCAGGCCGCTGATTGGCGCGACGGCGACCGCGGAGTGGACCCACGCGGCGAGCCCCGCGGGCCAGCGACGAGCGAGCGCGACCAGCATCAGCGTGACGACGACAACGACGGCGAGCGGTCCGAGGAACCGCGGCTCGAGCGGGTCGAGGCGCGCCGGCAGCTCGTACATCGGGCCGAGCCCGGTGGGCCACACGAACTTCCACGGATAGAAGAACAGGCTGTAGGCCACCATCGCGATGCGCGCCGCCGGCCCGTAGTCCGAGTAGTCGCGGACCACGGCGTCACGATGGAGGGCGATCATCGCCGCCGTGGCGGCCGCCGCCGCGAGCAGAGCGTACGGCAGCTTCTCCTTCAGGATCGCCGCCCAGCCCAGGCGGCGATGGCGGCCGAGCGGGTACACGTCGAGGATCAGGAGCGTCGCGGGCAGCGTCATCGCGAGGCCCTTGGAGAGGAGCGCTCCCGCGAACGCGGCGAGCGAAGCCGCCATCCACGGGCGGGGACGGTCGGCGTCGACCGCGCGGAGGTACGCGAGCACCGCGAGCAGATAGAACCATCCGCAGAGCACGTCGCGGCGCTCCGTCACCCACGCCACCGACTCCACGCGCAGCGGGTGGAGCCCGAAGACGAGGGCGGCCAAGGCCGAGCCGGCGACGATCCCCCAGGGGGCGCCGCCGCCGGCCGCCGCGCTCAACAGACGCCGGGCCACGAGAAAGAACAGCGCGGTGTTGCCGGCGTGGATGAGCAGGTTGCCGAGGTGATAGCCCCACGGGTCCATGCCGCCGAGCACGTAGTTCACGCCGAGACTCACCCAGGCGAGGGGCGCGTAGACGGCCATCCGGGTCGTCGTGAACATCCACGCGAGATGCTTCCACCCGAGCCCGCGGTAGGCCTCGTTGTCCAGGAAGTTGGCGGGATCGTCCCAGTTGACGAAGCCGGCGTCGAGCGCGGGCAGGAACGCGAGGAACGCGAGCGCCGCCAGCGCCCAGGGGATCAGCTTCGAGCTCGTTGTCACGCGCGTTCCTCCGGCCCTCGGCGCCTTGACACTACCCCGCGGCCGTCGGTATCATCCGCTCGCCTTCGATCCATCACGCCATGAAACATCCTCTCCTCGGTGCTGTCCTGGGCTTCCTGCTCGTGGTGGCCGCCGCCGGAGTGGGATACGTGGTCCGCGACCGCGCCATGGAACGGCCGGCGGCGACGCCCGTGGCGCTCCGCGGCGGAGACCCCGGCAACCTGCCGGAGACGCTGCAGAACGCGTTCGCCAGCGTCGCGCAGCAGGTGCGTCCCGCCGTGGTGAACATCGGCACCATCCAGCGATCCAAGTCGCGCCGCCCCATGGGCCCCCAGCCCGGCTCCGACGATCCCTACTTTCAGGAGTTCTTCAAGCAGTTCTTCGGCTCCAACGACCCGGGGCAGCGACCGGAATTCCGCCAGCCGAGCCTGGGCTCCGGGGTCATCATCGACAAGCGCGGGCTCGTCCTCACGAACTTCCACGTGATCAAGGGCGCCGACGAGATCACCGTGCGGCTGAACGACAAGCGCGAGTACCGCGGCAAGGTCATGGGCACGGATCCGAAGACCGACCTCGCCGTGGTGCGCTTCGAACCCGACCACGAGCTGCGCGAGGCCGCCCTCGGCGACTCCGACGCGCTTCGCGTGGGCGAGTGGGCCATCGCGATCGGCAACCCGTTCGGCCTCGACCAGACGGTGACCGTCGGTGTGATCAGCGCGACCGGACGGTCGGACGTGGGGGTCGCCACCTACGAGAACTTCATCCAGACCGACGCCTCGATCAACCCGGGCAACTCCGGCGGCCCGCTGCTGAACCTGAAGGGCGAGGTGATCGGCGTGAACACGGCGATCGTCGCGACGGGTCAGGGCATCGGCTTCGCCATCCCCATCAACATGGTCCGGCGCGTGGTGGACCAGCTCAAGGAGAAGGGCAAGGTCGTGCGCGGCTGGCTCGGCGTGGCGCTCCAGCCCCTGTCGCCGGAGCTGGCTCAGACCTACGGGCTCAAGGAGCCGACCGGAGCCTTGGTGGCGTCCACGGTACCGGGCAGCCCCGCGGCCACCGCCGGCCTCCAGCAGGGGACGTCATCCTCACCTACGAGAAGACGGCCGTGGCCGACTATCAACAGCTCCAGCGCATGGTCGCCGAGTCTCGGGTCGGCTCGTCGGTGACGCTCGAGGTGTTCCGGAAGAAGCAGAAGGTGAACGTGAGCGTCAAGGTGGCGGAGGTGCCCGACGAACGGCCACGGCGCCCCGAAGGCAAGAGCCCGAGCGGTTGACCCGCATCGGAGGCCCTCTCCTTCTTCAGGGCCTCGTGCTCGGCCTCGTCGCCTTCGTCTACTACGACGCCCTCTGGGGGCCGCCACGAGCCGATCAGCTCATCTACCTCTACGAAGCGGCACAGCTGCCGAGCCTCGCCGACGTCGTCCTGCACTCCCCCTCGTGGAACCGGTCCGTGTCCGTCGGGGATCACGCCCTGTACCGGCCGTTTCTCTACCTCTTCCTGGCCGCGCAGTACGCCGCCTTCGGCACGAATTCCTTCCTGTGGCAGGGGACGAGCCTCGCTCTCCACGCGCTGCAGTGCGTCCTGCTCCTGCGGCTGCTCCAGTACTGCTCGTCCCGCACGCCGGCTCGAAACGCGGCGATCGTGGCGCTGTTCTCCGTGCTCCAGATCGCGGCCGAGTCCGTGATCTGGCACCACATCAACGGCTATCTCCTGTTCGGCGTCCTGGCGACGTTGTCCTTGCAGCAGCTGTTGGTCTACCTCGACATCCATCACGTCCGGCACGCGCGTCTCGCCGTTCTCTTGGCGCTCGCCGCGGCGTTCGTGTACGAGGCGGGCCTCATCTACTGCGCGCTCGTCGCCCTCGCCCTCACGGTCGGCGCGGTCCGGCAGCGTGGTCGCCCCACCCTCCCCGAGGACCCCGGGGGCCGACGCGGTGCGACCGGCCACCTCGTCCTCACGCTTGCATTCGCCGGCGTCATCGTCCTGTACCTCGGGGTGAGCGCCGGAGACTTGCTCGCGCGCTTCGCGTCGCTCCACCGGAGCGACGCGCGCCTGCCCGCCCCGGCTGAGATCACGACCGGTCTGTCGCATGCGGTGTCTCAGTCCGCCTTCTGGCTGGGCGGCGCCATGCTCCCCGCCATGTACCAGCTCGCCCCGGGGTATCGAACCCTCTTCATGGGGTTCGGGCCTCCGACCTCCGCCGCCGGGGTGACCAACCTCCTCGCCATCGCCGCGCTCGTGGTGGGCGGAGGGGGACTCCTCATGACGCGCCGAGCGATCCCGCGGGAGCTGGTCTACGGGCTCGCTCTGGGTCTGCTCTATGTCCTCGCATACTCGACACTCGTGGCCGTGGGCCGATCGGTGCCCCGGGGGCTCAGCTACACGCTCCGCGCGAATCTGCACTACGCCTACCTGACAGTTCTCGCCGTCGTCGTCTCTGTGGCGCTCGCCTCGTGGCTGGCCGCGGCGACACCGGGGGCGCCGGGCGCCGGGGCATCCGAGGAGAGATCGGTCTGGGCTCTCTTGCTCGTCGGCGGACTGAGCGTCCTCGTCGTCCTCAACGCGCTGGGCACGGCGCGCCTCGTCCAGGCCTACCGGCACTACTTCGCGGCCCCCAAACTGGAGCTCCTGTACCATGCCGGCTCCTGGCACGCCTCGGCTCGCGCCAACACCTACTTCGTCGTGGCTCGAGACTGCCCGGGGAACGACGCCCTGACGAACGTCATGCCGTGGTTCGCTGTCCATTCCCGGCACCCGGGGGCGGCATTCCGATACCTCGATGCGGTGTACCCCCAGACCTCCTTCACCCTCAATCGGGACCGCCTGCCCGCCAGCGCCCGCGTCGTCGAGCTCTCCTGCTCCCAAGGGATCATCGCGCCGCCCGACATCCTCGGATCGTGGAAGACCGGCACGCGGCCGGGGCTCATCCGGCAGGCTCGCGACGACCGCTTCGAGCTCGCCTCTGAGCGGGGGGAGGTCTCGGGCCTGACCTTCCGTGACCGGACCCTCACGGCGACCCGGTGGAACCTGGCCGGCGTCCTCTCGCACGATCGCCGATACATCTTCTGGGAGAACGGAGCGGTGTGGCGGCGATGAGACAGGCTCGTGCCGGCGCGGGTGGCCCGCCTACCGGGCCGCTTCTCGGCGGCGCGAGGCTCGTGCTCGGAGGGTCTCCTACGCCACGAACGGCGGGATCGGCGGGATCTCCACCTGCTGGGTCTTGACGTCCCGCACCCCCCGGACCGAGCGAGCCACGTCGACCGCCTCGTCCAGCGCCGCGGTGCCCTCGAGGGTCACGATGCCGCCCTTGGCCTCCACCGTGGTCCGGTACTTCCGGGTCTCCGGGTGCGTGGCGAGCGCGACCTGCACGCGGGACGCCAGGGACCGATCGGCCACGAGCTGGCTGGCCTCCGGGGTCGTCGCCAGCTCGGGGCGCCTGGCCACGGCGGCGATCACCTCGACCGCGGCCTCCGCCGGCAGCTTTTCCGTGTTCACGACGACGTCGTAGAGGGAGGAGTCCCGGATGTCGACCTCGTAGAGGTACCGCAGCCGGCCGAGCTTCTCGGCGTCGTCCCGGCGCACCATGTCGACCACGGTCCGCTGGTTGGTCTGCTCGCCCATCTGGCCCGCCAGCTTCTTGGCCAGGCGCTTCACCCGGAGGTCGAAGGGGGCCATCACCCGCACCCGGATGGCGTGCGGGATGCCCCGGAGGAGCCACTGCCCGCCGCGGCCCATCAGGACCACGTTGTCGTTCTCGGCGAACTCGAACAGCGCGGTCTGGATGACCGTGATGTACCGCCGGGTCTCCGCGTCGAACCGCTCGAACAGGGACGGCTTGGACTCGTCCAGGTGGGAGAGCTTCTCCTCGAGGAGGCCGTAACGCTGGGCCGCGTCGGAGATCAGCTCCTGGTCCACGTAGCGGTAGCCGAGCCGCTGGGCGAGGAGCTGCCCGATCTCGGGTCCGCCGGCGCCCATCTCGTGGGAGATGACGATGATGGCCATTGTCCCTACTCCTTCCTGTACTTCGCCTTGAGCGCCGCCGGCGCGATGGCGATGCGTTTGCCGCCGACATCGTCGAGGACGTACACCTCGTCGGTCAGCGTGCCGCTCGCGAAGACCTCGAAGACCTGGAGGGCCTCCTCGAGCGTCGTCCCCTTGTGGTCCTCCATGAGCTGCTCGACGGCCTCCCGCTTGAGCCTCACCGGCCGGCCTCCCCCCATGGGCCTGGTGCGGAACCTGCGGAGACGACGGCGACGACCGCGACGGACGCGCAGGTAAGCGCGCCCGACACCTGGGCGATGACACCGGAAGTGGACTGGGATGTTGCGGTGAGCTGCGTGGCCACGGGCCGTCTCCTTCCCGCTTGGCACTCTCAGTAGCAGGAAACCAATGTCAGCACAAGAGCCCTGCTGGGCCCCGCTCGCCTGCCGCTGTCCGCCCCCGGCCACGCGCTCCCCCCGGCCCCCCCTCCCTTGCCGAGCGGGCCCGGGGATGCCACCATACGGCATGCTCCCGACCCGGGGCTGGCTCTGGCTCCCGCCTCTCCTCCTCGTGGCTGGCTGCGCGACGGCCACCCACCCCCCCAGGGCCGCCGTGTCTCAACCTGCGCCCGAGTCGCCTCCCGCCGCCCCTCGCGCTCCGGTCGAGACTGGCCGCGCGCCAAGCCCCAAGGTCGAGACCGAGCGCGCCCCGAGCCCCAAGACCGAGACCGGGCGCCCCCCGAGCCCCAAGGTCGAGATCGGACAGGCCTCGTGGTACGGCCACGCTCACCATGGACGGCTCACGGCCAGCGGCGAGGTCTTCGACATGCACGATCTGACCGCCGCCCACCGCACCCTTCCCATGGGTAGCCGGGTCCTGGTCACCAACACCACCACGGGGGAAGCGGCGGAGGTCCGGATCAACGACCGGGGCCCCTTCAAGGACGACCGGGTTCTCGACCTCTCCTACGGCGCCGCACGCTTGCTGGGGGCCGTCGACCCGGGACTCATCCCGGTGAAGATCCAGGTGATCGCCCTGCCACGCCGGGTCAGCCACGGTTCCCGCCGGCGGCCGGTACACGGTCCAGCTCGGGGCCTTCGGCAGCCGGGATCGCGCGGAAGCCCTCCGGCAGGAGCTGGACCGCGATGGCGTGGCGGCGGTCGTGACGGAAGTCGCCAGCCCGGCAGACACCTACTATCGCGTGCGCGTGGGTGACTACGCGGACCGGGCACAGGCCCAGGAAGCCGCACGGGCACTGGCCGGACGCGGGCGTCGGGCCGTCATCGTCGAGCGCTAGACCCGCTCGCCCACCCCTCCGACGCGGTTCCGACCACCCGCCTTGGCCGCGTAGAGGGAGTTGTCGGCGGCCTTGATAAGTAGTTCACATGGACGTAGACGAGGGTGAGGAGCGGGATGACCGAGGTCAGGGCGAGCGCGATGAGCAGTCGCGCCCTGGGGGACAGATGCGACAGGCGGAACCGGATCACGGACGCGGGTCCCTACCCGCCCCCGCCGAGGCGGACGGCGAGGGTGGCGTCCAGCTTCCGGAGGGCCGCGATCTCCGCATCGGCAAGCGTCCGATCTCCAGTCTCGAGGTAAGCCCGGGCGAGCCAGAAGCAGGCGCGCGGATCGAGGGGGTTCAGGACCCGTGCCTGGCGCAGCGGCGCCACGGCCTCCTGGGCGCGCCCCTGCTCCACCAGGGCCTGCCCCAGTCCCCGGAGCGGCTCCAGATTATTGGGAACGAGGCGAATCGACTCCAGAAAATTCGCCGCCGCGTCGGCGAATCGCCGCTCCGCCAGCCGCTGCTCGCCCGAGGGTGGCGAGCGCACGGGCGAGCTCGCCACGCGGGAACCTGAACGTCGGAGCCCAGCTGTACCGCCTCGCGAAGGAGCGGCACGGCTTCGTCCACGCGCCCCTGATCGACCCGCACCATCCCGAGTCGGAGCGGCCCTTCGGAGGAGTGCGGCCAACGCCGGCGCATCTCCACGAACACGTGCTCCGCCTCGGCGTACCGCCGCTGGCCGGCGAGGAGCGCGCCGAGGTTGTAGTAGGCATCCATCCGGTCCTCCCGCAGGCGGATCGCCGGCCCGGAACTGCTCCTCGGCATCCGCGATGCGCGGGGCGTCGAGCACCGGCACCGCCCTGACCAGCGCCACTCCGAGGTTGATACGGCAGTTGGCGCAGGCGGGATCGCCCTGGACCGCGTCGTCTCCAGAGGCTCTCGGAGCTCTGCCAGACCGTGCTCTGCCGCCACGAGCCGGCCCCCCAGCCCACCAGCGCGAGCGCGGCAGTCGCGAGCACGAGGCTCGCCAGCGGGGTCCGGAGGCGGCCGTCCTTCCAAGCCGTCATCGTCCAGGCCACACCCGCTCCGGCGAGGAGCGCGAAGCCCAGGCCAGACAGGTAGCTCCATCGATCGTGGGCCAGCTGATTGCCCGCGTGGATGACGCCGCTCACCGGGGCCACGACGATCAGCGAATGGCCCCAGGCGGCCAGGGCCCCGGGGACTCGGCGGCGGAGCGCCACGAGGACGACCGTCACCGTCAGCGCGGTCAGGGTCGGGGCCAGGAACTCCGGCGCGAAGAGGTCGACCCGGACCGGCAGCTCATACAGCGGTAACAGAGGATACGGCCACGCCATCTTCCAGGGGTAGAACCAGGCGCTGTAGCCGATCATGCCGATCCGGGCGCCCAGGCCGTACTGCTCGTACCCGGTCCACGCCGAGCCCTGACCCGCGGCCGCATAGGCCACCGCTGCGGCCGGGAGCGCCAGGCACGCGAAGGGCACCTTCTCCCGGAGGAGAGCGCGCCAGCCCAGCCTCGAGCGTGCCAGGGGATACGCGTCCAGGACGAGCAGCGAGACCGGGAGCGTCATCGCGATCCCCTTGGAGAGGAGGGCGGCGCCAAACGCCGCGACCGAGGCGGCGAGCCAGCGTGTACGGCCGGCCTGCCCGCTGACCGCGCGCACATACGCGAGCACGGAGAGCAGGTAGAACCAGCCGCACAGGACGTCCCGCCGCTCGGTGATCCACGCCACCGACTCCACCCGGAGTGGATGGACCCCGAAGGCCAGGGCGGCCACGGTAGCTCCGGCCAGGACCGCGACCTCCGGGGCCTGGGTGTACGGCGCGCCCAGGAGTCGCCGCGCGAGAAGGAAGAGGAGAGCGGCGTTGCCCGCGTGCAGCAGGACGTTGACGAGGTGGTAGCCCCACGGATCCATCCCGCCGAGCGCGTAGTTCATGCCGAGGCTCAGCCAGGCGAGCGGGGTGTACACGGCGAGCAGCGTCGTCGTGAACATCCACCGGATGTTCGACCAGCCGAGCCCTCGGTACGCCTGGTTGGCAAGGAAGTTGACCTGGTCGTCCCACATCAGGAAGCTGCCGCTGAGCGACGGCAGAAAGGGCAGGCACGTCAGACCGGCCACCGCGAGCGGCAGGACGCGAGAGACCACCTTCATCGCGCCGGCCTCCGGTCGACCCCGGCCGCGCCCGGCTCCACGGGGAGCAGCCGGGCAAGGTCGCGCCGCGCCGGCTCGAACGACGGCCGGCGCCGGAGGGCTTCGCGGAGCTCGGCGATCGCCGCGTCCCGCCGCCCTTGCGCAGCATAGAGGCCGGCGAGCCGAGCTGGACCCTCGGGACGCGTGGGGAACGCGCGCGCCAGCGCGAGGAAAACCACCTCGGCCTCGGCCGCGCGGCCCTGCTGGAGGTAGAGGACGCCCAGGGTTTGATAGGGGTCGGCGTATCCTGGGCGGAGGCGGATCGCCTGGTGCAGGTGCACCTCGGCCTCGGCCAGGGCCTCACGGTCTCCGGGGTGGCGGACCATGAGCGCTCCCGCCAGGTTGTTCCGGCAGATCGCGCACGCCTCGTCCGTCTGCACGGCGTGGCGCCAGAGGGTCTCCGAATCGCGCCACGTCCCGGTCTGGCGCCACGTCCCCGCGGCCAGCCCCACGAGGGCGAGGCCGGACGCGATGAAGACGGCGGCGGTGGCCCATCCACGGAGGCGGCCACCGGCGCGGGCGGCAATGACCCAGCTCACGCCGCCTCCGGTGAGCACCGCGAACCCGAGGCCGGAGAGATAGCTGTACCGGTCGTGCGCGAGCTGGAAGCCGGCGTGCACGAGGCCGCTGACGGGGACGAGCACGATGGCCGAGTGTACCCAGGCAGCGAGCATGGCGGGCTGCCGGCGCCGCAGCGCGAGGAGCGCCAGGGTGACGATGGTCAGGCCGACCAGGGGAACGAGGAATCGCGGGCTCCACGGATCCACCCGCGGGGGCAGCTCGTAGAGGGCGGCGAGGCCCTCGGGCCACACCAGCTTCCACGGATAAAACCAGAGGCTGTAGGCGGCCATGACGATCCGGGCCGGCCAGGAATAGGTCCCGTAGTCGGTCCACGTCGCCCCGCGGCTCACCGCGAACACGGCGATCAGCCCGCCGGCCCCGGCGAGGACGAGATGCGGGAGCTTCTCCCCGAGGAGCGCCCGCCACCCGCGGCCGAGACGCCGCAGCGGATACACGTCGATCAGGAGCAGCGTGAGCGGCAGCGTCATCACCATGGCCTTCGAGGAGAGCGCGGCGGCGAACAGGGCGAGCGGAAAGGACGCGCGGCGCGCCCCGCAGCACGCCGTCCCGCTCGACGCCCCGGAGATAGGCGAGGACGGCGAGCAGGTAGAACGCCGCGCTCAGGAACGTCGCGGCGCTGCGTCGCCCACGCCACCGACTCCGCCCGGAGCGGGTGCACGGCGAACACCAGGGCGGCGACTGCCGCGCCCGCGGCGGCAGCGGCGGTGGGCAGGGCGGGGCCGTCCGCGGCGGCGATCAGGCGCCGCGCGATGAGCCACAGGAGGCCGTGTTCAGCGCGTGGAGCAGGACGTTGCACGAGGTGGTACCCGAGGGGATCCATGCCGCCGACTGCGTAGTTGAGCCCGAACGTCAGCCAGGTGAGCGGGATCCAGTGGCCGAGGAGCGTGGTGGAGAACATCCACGCGATCTGCCGCGCGCCCAGTCCCCGGTAGTGGGGGTTGTTCACGAGGTTCACGTCGTCGTCCCAGTGGACGAACTCGGCGGGGAGCGCAGGGACGAACGGCAGCACGGCGAGCGCGGCGACGAGGACAGGCGCGAGCGTGACGAGGACCCGGAGGGGCCGAGCGGCCGCGGCCGCGGGACGTCGTCCCGGTCCGGCGGCGGCGGTCATCGGCCGAGGATCGCGCCGAGCACGCTGGCCCGGCCCGGCAGGTCAGCGAATCCGATAGGCCCCTTCGGCCGTCGACTCGGTGCGGCCCACGAGGCGATGCAGCTCGCGGGTGTCGAACGAGTGCTGCACGGCGTCGTCCCAGGTGATGAGGCCCTTGTCGAAGAGGCCCTTGAGCGACTGCTCCATCGTCATCATGCCCGCGGACGAGCCGGTCTGGAGGAGCGACTGGATCTGATACGTCTTGCCCTCGCGGATGAGGTTGCGAATGGCGGGGTTGGCCACGAGCATCTCGATGGCGAGGACGAGGCCGTCGCCGTCCTTCCGCACGAGGAGCTGCTGGGTCACGATGGCGTGGAGCACGTTGGCGAGCTGCACGCGCACCTGCTGCTGCTGGTGCGGCGGGAACACGTCGACGACACGATCGATGCCCTGGGCCGGCGTCTTCGTGTGCAGCGTGGCGAAGACGAGGTGGCCGGTCTCCGCCGCGGTCAGCGCCGCCTCGATCGTGTGGAAGTCGCGCATCTCGCCGACGAGGATCACGTCGGGGTCCTCGCGCAGCGCCGACCGGAGCCCGGTGGCGAAGCTGATCGAGTCGGTGCCGAGCTCGCGCTGGACCACGATGCTCGACTTGTGCTGGAACAGGTACTCGATGGGGTCCTCGAGCGTGACGATGTGCACCTGGCGCTCGAGGTTGATGCGGTCGAGGAGCGAGGCGAGCGTCGTCGACTTCCCCTGCCCGGTGGCGCCGGTCACGAGCACGAGCCCCTGGCGCAGCCGCGTGAGCTCGATGACCTGCGTGGGCAGCCCGAGCGCCTCCACCGGCGGGATGTCGAAGGGGATCCGCCGGAGCGCGGCGGCCACCGTGTCACGCTGGCGGAACACGTTGACGCGGAAGCGCGCCAGCCCGGGCACGCCGTAGGAGAAGTCGTGATCGAGCTTCTCGTGGAACAGGCGCTTCTGGTGCTCGTTCATGATGTCGAAGACGAGCTTCTCGACGGCCTCGGGGTTCAGCTTGGCCAAGTCGTACTGGAGGAGCTTCTTCTGGACGCGGAACACCGGCGGCAGGCCCGCCTGCAGATGGATGTCCGTGGCGTTCTTCTCGATCGCCATGTGGAGGATGCGGTCGATGTCGCGCACGGTGGCCCTCCTGGACCCTGCGGGGATGGCAGTGACGGCCTGAGTGCCTGCAACGCTAACAGGGGGAGCCTAGCGCCGTCAAATCGTCCCCGGCGCCGGGAGGGCCCCGACGGGGCGGCGGTCGCGGCCGCCCAGGCGCGGCCAGCGACGGCAACGACGAGGGCCGGCTACTCGGTGGAGACCAGCGCGAAGCTCATGGAGTCGAGCGCCTGCTTCAGGGACGGCCGGGCCCGCCGGTCGGAGCGCCGACGCTCCGGCGACGCCGGCTGCCGCTCGAGGCGGCGCTCCGCCCGCCGCCGGTCGATGACGACGTGCACGCCGTCCTCGCCGCGGAACTCTCGGGCGAGGTGGGCCCAGAGGTCGGGCTGATCGTGCGCGACGATGAAGAGGTACCCGCCCACGCGGCATCCTACCCTGGAGCCGTCGCCGGCGTCCACTCTCCATCCGCGCGCGGCAGCGCGGACGCGCGGACGTGCGGCCCGTCACTCGACGGAGCGGCGGCGAATCTCCTCACCTGTCATGCCCGGACAGGCGCGCACGAGGTGCGTGATCGGCCTGCGTCGTCCGCGCGATTGACTTGGCCGGGGTGGCCTTGATACCAATGGCGGCGATCGACATGTCCCGCGTTCCCGGTTCTCCCGCTTCGATGCTCGCGTGCGGAGCCGCGCTCGCCCTGGTGCTGGCGGCCGCGGGGCCGGCCTCCGCGCAGCACGGCGGACACGGCCACGGTCCCGGCGCCGCGTCCACGCATCACGATCGGATCGAGGGGTGCCTGGCGGAGATCGACCAGGTGGTCGCCCAGGGCAAGGGGGCGGGCATGGCGTTCGCCGCCGACCAGAACCGCTACCCCGGGCCCATGCACGTCCTCGAGCTGAAGGACCGCCTGGCCCTGACCCCCGACCAGGAGCGGCGCGTGCGCGCCTTGATGGATGCGATGACCGCGGAGGCGGTCCCGAAGAGCGCGCGCCTGGCCGAGGCCGAGCGCGACCTGCGACGACTCTTCGAGCGAGGCGCGGCCGACGAGGCGTCGGTGCGCGCGGCCGTCGCCACCGTGGAGCGCGCCCGCGCCGAGGTGCGCGGCGTGCACCTTCTTGCCCATCTCCGGACCCGCGACGTGCTGACCGCGGCCCAGCGCGAGACGTACCACCACGCGCGCTGGCCGGGCCGCTGACCGCCGGAGGCGCTCGGAGCGGCGCCCGAGCGACGCGAGGCGTATTGAGCGTGCGCAGCGCGACGGGGGTCACGATCCGGCGCGACGGCTCCCCGACGTGGAAGTGCGCGCCCGTCGCCGACCCGGGCACGGCCTGCCGGAACGCCACGAACGAGATCCCGGCCCGGCGGAGGAAGTCTGCGAGGGCCTGACCTTCCGTGGTGTCGGGGTGCACGGCAACGTCGAGGGCGTTGCGATGATCGAAGCCGATGCGGTCGTGGGCCGCCGACTGTCCCCACGCGCTCACCGGCAGGGCGCGCCCGAAGCGCTCGGCGAAGAAGCGCTGCACCTTCGGCGCGTCGGCGAGGCCGAACGGCACCGTCCCGCTGAAGCGGAAGAACGCCTCGGTGGACTCGAACCCGCCCGCGGCCAGGGGCGGCAGCCGCGAGATGTAGTCGCTGAGCTTCGCCTCCAGCATCAGGCGGTCGGCCTCCTCGATCCACCGGCGCGTCTCGGCGACGTTGTCCTCGGCGGTCATGCGCGTGACCTCGAGCTGCTCGATCTCCTGGCGCGTCGCCTGCCCCCGCGCGAATTGCGCCCAGCGCTCCTCGATCAGCTCGGTGGCGCGGGCGAGGTCGCTCTCGTAGACGGCGAGCAGCCGGTCCAGGCTCGCGCGGTAGTCCTGCGTGGCCTTGACGGCGTCCGCGGTGGCCCGGGCGACGCGGGCGGAGGGATCGGGACGCGCCGGAGGCGGGGCGGGCCGCCCTGGCTTGGACGCGCCGGGGCTCCGCGGCTCGGCGCTCGCGGCGGCGGGGGCGAGCGCCACGGCCAGCACGGCCACGCTCGCGAGGGCGCGGATCGATCCGGACCGCCAATGGCCCATCGGATCTATCGTAGAGGACGCCCATGCTCCTGACCAACGGCCGGATCTACACGATGGACGCCGCCGGCTCGGTGGCGGACTCGCTCGTGGTGCGCGAGGGACGCGTGGCCTTCGTGGGCCGGCGAGGCGACGTGAACCCCGCGGCGCGCGAGCCCATCGTGGACCTGCGCGGCGCGGCGGTGCTGCCGGGACTGGTCGACGGCCACGCCCACCTCATGCACCTGGCCCGCGCCCGCCTGAGCCTCGACGCGAGCGGCCAGGCCTCGGAGGCCGCGGTGGCCGTCCTCGTCGCCGACGCCGCGCGCCGGCTGCCCGCGGGCGAGTGGCTGTCGGGCCGCGGCTGGGATCAGAATCCCTGGCCGGGGCGGGCCTTCCCGGGCAAGGCGTCGCTCGACGCCGCGGCGCCGCGCCATCCGGTGGCCCTCACGCGGATCGACGGCCACGCCACGTGGGCCAACTCGGCGGCCCTCGCCGCCGCGGGCATCACGCGCGAGACGCGCGATCCGCAGGGCGGCATCGTCGTCCGCGACGCGCGGGGCGAACCCACCGGCCTCCTGATCGACACCGCCCAGGAGCTCGTGCACGCCGTCATGCCGCGGCCCTCGGAGGAGCGATTCGACCAGGCGCTCGGCGACGCCATCGCCGAATGCCTGGCCAAGGGCCTCACCGGGCTCCACGAGATGGGCGTGGACCGCTTCGCGCTCGCCGCGTACCGGCGGCTCGTCGAGCGCGGGCGCTTCCCGTTCCGCAACTACGCGGCGGTCGCGGTGCGGTCCGGAGACGACGTGGGCCGAGTACCGCGAGCGCGGGCCCGAGGTCATCGGCGACGGCCAGGTGGTCGTGGGCGCGGTGAAGCTCTGGCTCGACGGGGCGCTGGGCTCCCGCGGCGCCGCGCTGCACTCCCCGTACTGCGACGATCCCGACAACACCGGCCTGCTCCTCGTCCCGCCCGACGAGCTCGCCGAGGTCGCGCGGACCGCGGCCGAGCTGGGATTCCAAGTTTGCGTGCACGCCATCGGCGACCGCGCCAACACGCTCGCCCTCGACGCCTTCGAGCGGACGTTCGGCGCGCGGCCGGGGCGCGACCACCGGGCCCGCGTCGAGCACGCGCAGATCCTCACCGAGCGCGACATCGGCCGCTTCCGCGCGCTCGGCGTGGTGCCGAGCATGCAGGCCACGCACTGCACCTCGGACATGGAGTGGGCGGAGGAGCGGCTCGGCCCGGAGCGGCTGCACGGCGCCTACGCGTGGCGCTCGCTCCTGGACACCGGCGTGCCGATCGCGGGCGGGTCGGACTTCCCGGTGGAGGACGCCAACCCGTTCCTCGGGATCCACGCGTCGGTGACGCGCCGGCCGCGGACCGGCGAGGACCGCGGCTGGCCGCCCGGCCAGCGCATGACGCGCGAGGAGGCCGTGCGCTCGTTCACGTCGTGGAACGCCCACGCCGCCTTCCAGGAGGCCGAGCTGGGCTCGCTCGAGCCGGGCAAGCGCGCGGACCTCGTCGCGCTGTCGGAGGACGTCTTCACCTGCCCCGAGGCGCGCATCGCGGAGATCCGCCCCGTGCTCACGATGGTGGGCGGCGCCGTCGTCCACCGCGTCGATCCCGCGGGCTGAGGCCGCGGCCCGCGCGAAGTCACTGGGCGGCACCGGGCTTCGCCCGCCGCGCCGTGCGTGCCGTCCATCACCGGGTGCGGGCGCCCGGGCTTCGCCCGCCCGCACCGTGCGTGCCGTCCATCTGGTATTCTCGGCCTCGTGCCCGGCGCTCCGCTCCTCGACGGCTTCACCGTCCTCGACTTCTCGCGCGTCCTCGCCGGCCCGTACTGCACGCGCCTCCTCGCCGACCTCGGGGCGCGGGTCATCAAGGTCGAGCGGCCGGGCATCGGCGACGACACGCGCCGCGGCTTCGCCCAGATCGACCCGTCGCGCGAGGACCAGAGCACGTACTTCGCCCGCATCAACGTGGGCAAGCTCTCGGTGGCCATCGACCTCGGGCACGCCCGCGCCCGCGACGTGGTCCTGGACCTCGCGCGCGCCGCCGACGTGGTGGTCGAGAACTTCGCGCCGGGCGTGATGGCGCGCCTCGGCCTCGACCACCCCGCGCTCGCCGCCGTGAATCCGCGCATCGTCTACTGCTCGATCTCGGGCTTCGGCCAGACCGGGCCGCTCCGCGAGCGGCCGGCCTTCGCGCACATCATCCAGTCGGTGTCCGGGCTCATGCACCTCGAGCGCGGCGCGGACCCCACGCCGCGCGTGCTCTACCTGCAGGCGGCGGACGTCCTCGCCGGCGCGCACGCCTTCGGCGCCATCCTCGCCGCGCTGCTGCGCCGCGGGCGCACCGGCGAGGGGGCGTACCTCGACGTGTCGATGCTCGAGACGCTCGTGGCCGCGGAGGACGTGACGTTCGGGAGCATGCTCAACGGGGGCGACGAGTCGCGCGGGCCGCGGGTGGGGATGGTCGTCCACGCCATCGGCGGCCGCCACGTCGCGATGCAGACGGTGGGCGCGCCCGACCTGTGGGCGCGCACTTCCGCCGCCATGCAGCGACCCGACCTCGCCGAGGATCCGCGCTTCACGACGCCCGGCGGGCCGGCGCGACAACTGGCCCGCCCTCCACGCGATCCTCACGGAATGGCTCGGCACGTTCGGGAGCGTGGAGGAGGCGCTGGCCACGATGACGGCGGCGCGCATCCCGTGCGCGCCCGTGCTGTCCCCGGCCGAGGTGATCGCGCATCCGCACATGGAGGCGCGGGGCGGCTTCCCCGCCGTGCCGCATCCGACGCGCGGCGAGGTCCGGGTGACCCGCACGCCGTTCCAGGTGGACGGCCGGCCCGTGGACCCCGCCGGCCCCGCGCCCTTCCGGGCCGGCGAGCACACGCGCGAGGTGCTCGCCGAGGTCCTCGGCTACGACGCGACGCGCATCGGCGACCTCGTGAAGTCGGGCGCGGTCGCCGCCCCGGACGCTCCGTAGAGGACCCCGAGACCCCCTCGCGAAACGCCGCGGGACCCGCGCCCGTGTCAGGGGAAGAGGCTTCGGTAGCGCAGGTCGAACTCGGGGCTGGCGATGAACGAGTTCTCGATGCCGACCCGGAACCCCTGGAGCAGATCCACCCAGGGGCCGGTCTCGACGGACGTGGCATCGCGGCCGAGGAAGGTCCGGTAGAGGATGCCCACGTGAGTGGCGAGGGTGCGCGGCGCCGCGTTGTACTCCGCGGAGCGGAAGAAGCCCCGCGCCATGCCGAGCACGTCGCCGGTCGCCACGATGAAGTCACCCCACGCCCTCACCTCGCTGGCCGCGGGCGCCCGGCCGAGCACGTTCTCGTAGAGCCGGGTCACCACGGCGTTGACGGCAGGCCGGTCCTGCGCGCTCGGCAGGAGGGAGCGGAACTCGGCGGAGCCGACGAAGCCGGGTAGCACCGTGTCGTACCCGTCGAGGAGCGCGCCGGCCCACCCGGCCAGGCCCGGCGCGTCGGGCTCGCGGCCGAGGAAGGCGCGATAGAGCGTGGCCACGAAACCCTCCGCCGTGACCGGCGTGGCGAGGTACTCCGGGCCGTCGAGGAACGTGTGCACGAAGCCGCTGGCGCCGGCCGGGGTCGGGTTCGCCTGCAGGAATCCCGTCCAGGCCGCAAGCTCTGCAGCGCTCGGCTGACGGCCGAGGATCTCGTCGTAGAAGCCGGTGACGAACGCGTCGAGGGGACTCGGCGCGGGCAACTGCACGGGCCTGGGGCGGGGCCCAGTGAACAGACCACTTCGACCACGGGACCGCTGCCGCGATGACCCGGAGCCGGCCCGTAGTTGCCGTCGTGCTCGACGATCACGATCTGCACGATCGTGCCGCCGATGATCGGGCCCTGCTTGGTCACGGTGTCGGTGACGATGACGGCAACCCGATCGGGAATCGTCTCCGGGGGATCAGAGCTGTTGCCCGGCCGGCTCTGCCAGCGGCCGCCGCAGAAATCGTTGGCGGTGTTGGCGAATCCCTTGAAGCTCGCGACGCCGTTGCTCACGAACCCACTCATCGGGTTGTTCTTCCACCACTGCGCGCCCCAGAAGTTCACGATGTCGCCGATGGCATGAGGTTCCACGTCGCCAATCACGAAGAGCGGCAGGGGCGGACCCACGTCGGCTGGCCGCAGACGCGCCTGGACGGCGAGGGAGTTGAGGCTGTGCTCAGCGGTGTAGATCAGGATGTTCGGACCGCTGTACGCCCCGCAGAGGGCAGGCTGCGTGCCGTGACCCGCGCACACCAGGGTCCCGGGTGAGCCCGATGGGTCCAGCCGGAAATCGACGATCAGGTCCTGGGCAGGCTCGCCCCCGCCCAGGGAGCCCGCAGGGATGGGCACCGAGGCCAGATCGAGCGAGCTGACGATCGCGAAGTCGTCGCACGCCGACCCGAGGGGGTTGACCGGGGCGTTCGTGCCCGTTTGAGGCTGAACGTTGCAGTTCGCGGCGTTCGCCTGGGAAGGGGCGAGGGGAAGTGGCCAGGCCCAGCCGACCCCCAGAGAGGTCGTGCCGACCGGGCTAGTGCGCGGCGCGGCGCGCCGGCGCCGCCGCCGGCGTGGGCTCCGCCACCTTGATGCGCATGCCGTAGAACGACCGCCACACGAAGACGGTGGAGATCACGAAGAACACCGCGGCGAGGAGGTTGGACAGCCCGGCCCCGCTCTCCGCGGTCAGCGTCACCGCGAGCTCCACCGCGAGGAGCCCGAACAGCGTCGTGAACTTGATGACCGGGTTCATGGCCACCGACGACGTGTCCTTGAAGGGGTCGCCCACGGTGTCGCCCACCACGCAGGCCGCGTGCAGCGGCGTCCCCTTCTCCTTCAGCTCCACCTCGACGATCTTCTTGGCGTTGTCCCAGGCGCCGCCCGCGTTGGCCATGAACACCGCCTGGTAGAGGCCGAAGAGGGCGATCGAGATCAGGTAGCCGATGAAGAAGTAGGGCTCGAGGAACGCGAAGGCGAGGGTGGAGAAGAACACGGTGAGGAAGATGTTGAACATGCCCTTCTGGGCGTACTGCGTGCAGATCTCCACCACCTTCTTGCTGTCGGCGACCGACGCCTTGGTCGCCCCTTCCAGCTTGATGTTGGCCTTGATGAACTCGACCGCCCGGTACGCCCCGGTGGTCACGGCCTGGGTGGAGGCGCCGGTGAACCAGTAGATGACGGCGCCGCCCGTGATGAGGCCGAGCAGGAACGGCGGATGCAGGAGCGAGAGCTTGTCGAGGTTCTGGGTGAGCCCGGACGTGAGGACCACGACGATCGAGAAGATCATGGTGGTGGCGCCCACCACCGCGGTGCCGATGAGCACGGGCTTGGCCGTGGCCTTGAAGGTGTTCCCGGCGCCGTCGTTCTCCTCGAGCAGGTGCTTGGCCGCCTCGAAGTCCACGTCGAAGCCGTGGTCCTTCCGGAGCTGCTGCTTGATGCCGGGGATCGTCTCGATGACGGACAGCTCGAACACGGACTGGGCGTTGTCCGTCACCGGCCCGTAGGAGTCCACCGCGATCGTCACCGGGCCCATGCCGAGGAAGCCGAAGGCCACGAGGCCGAAGGCGAAGACGGCGGGCGCCACCATGAGGGCGCCGAGCCCCAGCGTGCTCACGCCGTAGGCGATGCCCATGAGCGCCACCACGACCATGCCGATCCAGTACGCGCTGAAGTTCCCGGCCACGAGGCCGGACAGGATGTTGAGCGACGCTCCGCCCTCCCGGGCGGAAATGACCACCTCGCGCACGTGGCCCGATTCCGTCGAGGTGAAGATCTTGACGAGCTCGGGGATGATGGCGCCGGCCAGCGTGCCGCACGTGATGACGGTGGAGAGCTTCCACCACAGGGACCCGTCGCCGAGGTCCGGGATGAGGACGTAGGACGCGGCGTAGGTCATGCCCACCGACACGAACGAGGTCAGCCACACCAGGCTCGTCAGCGGAGCCTCGAAGTTCATCTTCGCCGCGGTGCCGTAGCGCCCCTTGGCCACCGCCTCGTTGATGAGGTAGGACGCGCCGCTCGCCACGATCATCAGCACGCGCATGACGAAGATCCAGATGAGGAGCTGCACCTGGACGGTGGGCTCCTTGACGGCGAGGAGGATGAAGGAGATCAGCGCGACGCCGGTCACGCCGTAGGTCTCGAAGCCGTCGGCGCTCGGCCCCACGGAGTCGCCCGCGTTGTCGCCCGTGCAGTCCGCGATGACGCCGGGGTTGCGGGCGTCGTCCTCCTTGATGTTGAACACGATCTTCATCAGGTCCGAGCCGATGTCGGCGATCTTCGTGAAGATGCCGCCCGCGATGCGGAGGGCGGCGGCGCCGAGCGACTCGCCGATGGCGAAGCCGATGAAGCAGGGCCCCGCGTAGTCGCCGGGGATGTACAGGAGGATGCAGAGCATCAGGAACAGCTCGACGCTGATCAGCAGCATGCCGATGGACATGCCCGCCTTCAGCGGGATCGCGTACACCGGGTAGGGCTTGCCCTCGAGGCTGGCGAAGGCGGTGCGCGAGTTGGCGAAGGTGTTGATGCGGATGCCGAACCACGCCACCCCGTAGCTCCCGCCGATGCCGATCAGGCTGAACAGCAGGATGATCACGACCTTCGTGGCGTCGAAATGCAGCAGGAAGCCGAAGTACAGCACGATGATGGCGCCGATGAACACCTCGAGGATCAGGATGAACTTGCCCTGCGTGACGAGGTACGTCTTGCACGTCTCGTAGATCAGCTCCGAGATCTCGCGCATGGACTCGTGCACGGGCAGGTTCTTGAGCTGCGAGTAGATCACCAGGCCGAAGACCAGGCCGAGCACGCAGACGCCGAGACCGGCGGTGAGGAGCGTGCGCCCGTTGACGCCGAGGAACTGGACCTGGCCGAGGTCCGGGATCTTGAGGTTCGCCTCGCCGCCGCCGTGCGCGGGGGCCGGCGCGGCGGCGGGTGCGGGCGCCGCGGCGGGCGCGGCCGGGGTCTGGGCGAGCGCGAGCGCCGCCAAGGGGGGCCCGAGAGCCGCGAGGACGACGACGAGCAACGCCGACACGAGCATCCAGCTGGCGCCGCCCTGGAAACGCGTGAATCGCTTCATGAGGTGTCTCCCAGTCGCTCTAATCGCCGCGCTCCAGCCGGCGAGGGTGGGTCCCTTCCTGGTGTCGGTGAGCCCCTGAGTTTGTACGCATATTTGGCGGGACAGTCAAGGGCGCCGGCGGGTCCGGCGGCACCGCGACGCGTGGCCGGAACGCGGGGCCCGCCCGCCACACGATCAGGGTGAGCGCGACGAACAGGATCCACGCGAGGGGCGCCGTGCGCAGATCGCCTTCCGCGCCCATCCAGGCCGACGGCGACACGAGGATGATGCGGGTGCCGCGGTTCCGCGCGAACACCTCGACCAGGAGCAGGCCGGCGTGCAGACCGGTGGCGCAGGCGAGCGAGCCCGTGACGTCGTAGGTGACGGCGAGAAGGACGCCGAGCAGCACGAGCCCGACGAAGAGCGCCGGGCCGTTCGGCCCGAGCCACTCGGACGGATCGTCCAGCCGATGGGCGAGGGCGAAGATGACCGCCGATCCGAGCACGGCGCCGGCCGCGCTCGAGCGCGGCCCGGCGCGGAGATAGCCGAACGCGAAGCCGCGGAACATCGCCTCCTCCACCACCGCCACCACCACGAGGGTCGCCAGGGCGGCGACGGTCCGCATGGTCAGCATCCAGCCCCAGCGCTCGAGGCGGGTCGTGTGCCACGCGAGCGCGCCGGCGCTCGCCGCCACCGCTCCCACCACCAGCACCGCCACGGCGGCCAGCGCGGCGGCGAGGAGGAATCCCCGGACCACGCGCCGGCGGTGCGACCAGGCGTCCGCCACGACGCGGCCGAGGGACACGCCCCACACGAACCGCGCGAAGGCGAGGACGCCGAGGACGCCGAGCCCGTACACCATCAGCACGCCGGGCTCGTTGTGATAGCGGAACGCGAGGTTGATGCCGACGGCGCGCCCGCCGACGCGCGCCAGCTCCGCCGCGGCCGCAATGGCGCCGCCGAGGGCGAGGAGCAGCGCGAACCTCACGAGCATGGGGGGCGGCCGGGGCTCCGATGACGCATGGCCAGGATCACGATAGCACCCGGCATCCCGTGGAGAGCGGCGCGTGGTTGGACAAGCGCCGGCCCGGCGTGGAGAATACCCGCCGGAGGACACCCATCCGCATGCCCCACGACTTCGACCGCGTCATCGATCGCCGAGCCAGCGACAGCAACAAGTGGCGCAAGTACGGCCCCGACGTGATCCCGCTCTGGGTCGCCGACATGGACTTCCCCCCGCCGGAGCCGGTGCTCCGCGCCATGCGCGCGCGCCTCGACGACGGGCTCTTCGGCTACGCCGTCGAGGACACGGAGCTCCACGCCGTGCTCGTGGATCGGCTCTGGAAGCGCTACGGCTGGCGGGTCTCGCCCGAGGCCATCCTCGCCATCCCCGGGGTGATCCCCGGCTTCAACGTGGCGGGCCGCGCCGTCGCCCAGGCCGGCGACGGCGTCGCCATGATGCTGCCGGTGTACCCGCCCATCCTCCGGTGCCCGCAGAACCTCGGGACGAGCCGGGACGAGGCGCGGCTGGCTCGCGACGCGCGGCGGCCGCTACGAGGTGGACCCGGGCGCGATCGAGCGCGCCATCCACCCGCGCACCCGCATGTTCCTGCTGTGCAACCCCCACAACCCGGTGGGACGCGTGTTCACGCGCCCCGAGCTCGAGGGCGTCGCCGAGGCGTGCCTCCGGCACGACCTCACCATCTGCGCCGACGAGATCCACTGCGAGCTGGTCTTCCCGGGGCACCAGCACCTCCCGATCGCCTCCCTCTCCCCGGAGGTGGAGGCGCGCACGATCACGCTGATGGCGCCGAGCAAGACGTTCAACCTGCCCGCGCTCAAGGCGTCGGTGGCCATCATCCCGAACGCGGCGCTCCGGGAGCGCTTCGTGGCGGCCCAGGCCGACCTCGTGCGCGCGGTGAACGTGTTCGGATACGTCTCGATGCTGGCCGCGTACCGCGACGGGCAGCCGTGGCTCGACGACCTGCTCCGCTACCTGGAGGGGAACCGCGACGTCCTGACCCGCTACGTGTCGGAGCGGCTGCCCGGCGTGCGCATGGTCGCCCCGGAGGGCACCTACCTCGGCTGGCTCGACTGCACCGGGGCCGGCATCCCGGGCGGAGATCCCTTCACGTTCTTCCTGGAGCGCGCGCGCGTGGCCCTGAACGACGGCGCCGCCTTCGCCGCGCCGGGCTTCGTCCGCCTCAACTTCGGGTGCCCGCGCGCCACCCTCACCGCGGCCCTCGACCGCATGCGCGAGGCGCTGGTCGGCCTACACCGGGCGGGCTAGTGAGCCCCGCGGTCGCTCGCGGGCGTCCTTCCCTCCGCGCGTGGGCAGGGGCGGTGAGGGAGGCACCTGGGGTCACGAGACCACGCCGCACGCGTCCGCTACCCCGCTGGGACTGGGCTCCATCCGGGCGCGCCGGGTCCGATGACCGTCGGCGGGGAAGGGCCCCGCGACCCCAGGTGCCTCCCCCACCGCCCCACGGCAACCCGCTGTTGTACCGGCGCCAGCGCGCTCCGACCGAGGCGCGACCACACCACCAGCCCTGCGGAGCCGGCCGCGCAACAGCGCGTGGCCGGGGGCGGCGGGGGTGGGCGGAGGCCCGGGGTCGAGGGGTGCTTCCCCTCCAACGGGCATCGGACCCCGCGCGCCCGGATGGAGCCCAGTCCCAGCGGGGCAGCGCACGCGTGCAACGTCACCCCGCGATCCCGGGCCTCCGCCCGCCCCCGCCGCCCAGCCCTCGCGCGGATCCAGTTCAGCGGGCGCGCGGGTCATGGCCGTCTCCCGGTGGCGGGCGAGGAGGCCGCGGGCGATGGCGAGGCGGAGGAGCTCGGTGGGGCCCTCGCCGATGCGCCAGGAGCGGATGCGGCGGTAGAGGAGCGCGAGCGGGTGGTCCTCGACCACCGCGGCCGCGCCGGTGAGCTGGATCGCGCGGTCGACGATCCGCGCCACCGACTCGGTGGCCAGCGCCTTCGCCATCGCCGCTTCCACGTCCACCGCGGCGCCCGCATCCGCGCGGCGCGCGGCCGCGAACAGCGGCGGCGCGGGCCGCGTACAGCTCGGTGGCACTGTCCGCGAGCATGGCTTGCACCTGCTCGCGCTCGGCCAGCGGCGTGCCGCTCCGGTGGGGCCGGTCGACCTGCGCGAGCGTGTAGCCGACGGCGAAGCGCCCGGCGCCGCACGCCACCGCGGCGGCATGGAGCCGGAGCGTGGTGATGCTCTCGAGCGCGCGGGGTAGCCCCGCGCCGATCTCCCCCAGCACGTCGGCCGCCGGCACCGCCACCTCCGAGAGCTCGATCTCGGCGTGGAGGGTCCCGTCCAGCGTGCGCTGGTCACGCCGCACGCGGACGCCGGGGGCGTGGCGCGGCACCACGAAGATGGCCGTGCCGGTGGGGCCACCGCCGTTGTCGCTCACGCGCGCGACGGCCACGAGCAGGTCGGCGCCGGCGCCGCCGCTCACGAAGGCCTTCACCCCCGACAGCACGAAGCGATCGCCGCGCCGCGTCGCCGTCGTCCGGGGCCCGTCGCGCCCGTCGGTGAACGCGAAGGCCGCCTCCGTCTCGCCCCGCAGGACCGGCATCAGGAAGCGCTCACGCTGCTCCGCCGTGCCGAGCTTGAGCAGGCCTCCGTCACCCCCGACGACCAGGCCGCCGAGGATGGCGCCCGAGGCGGCGATCTCCTCGGTGAGCGCCGACTGCAGGAGCACGCCCGCGCCGGCGCCCCCCACCTCCGCGGGCTGCGCGAGGCGGTAGAGCCCCGCCTCGGCCGAGCGCTGGCGCACCCACCGGCGGAGGTCGGCGGGCGCGTCGGCCGGCGTCTTCACGCCGTGCGTCCGCTCGGCGGGGAGGAGCTCGTCGGCGGCGAACCGCCCGGCCCGCGCCACCAGCGCGGCGTCCGCGGGCGGGAGACCGATCAGCGCGTGGGAGTCGTCGGGAGCGGCGGCGGGCCCGGCCGTCACGAGTGCGCGGGGCCCACGTGATCCAGCGTCATGCGCTCGAGCCAGAACGTCATCCCCATCTCCGTCAGCATCTCCGTGGCGCGGCCCAGGTGCGTCGCCGCCGCCCCCGTGTCACCGATGCGGCGCGCGAGCCGCCCGAGGCCCAGATGGCAGCGCGCGGCGAGCGGCCGCATCCCGAGGTCCTCGGCGAGGGCGAGCGCGCGGCCAAAGCGGTCGTGGGCGGCGTCGGCGTCCGGCGGGTCCTGCTCGGCCGCGATGACGCCGAGCAGGCGGAGCGCGTAGACCTGGTTCCCGCGCTCGCCGCCCTGCGTGGCCAGGTCGAGCGCGCGCTCGGCGTGGCGCGTCGCCTCCTTCGGCCGGCCGGCGACGACGCACGTCTCGCCGAGGTGCGTGATGATGAGCGACAGGCGCCCCATCCGGCCCATCGCCTCGGCCCGCGCGACGCCCTGCTCGCCGAGCTCCCGCGCGCGCTCGATGCGGCCCGACAGCGCCGAGACCACCGACAGGTCGCCCGCCATGGGCGGAAACAGCGTGGGCACGTCGGCGCAGAGGGCGATCCCCCGCTCGAGCACGGTGGTCGCCTCCCAGATCTGTCCGCGACGGAGCAGCGTGCCGCCGAGCCCCAGGTGGGCGTGGGCGAGGCTGAAGGCGTGGTCGGCCTTCTCGGCGAGGCGGACCGCGCCCTCGGCGAGCGGGATGGCCTCCACGAACTCGCCCAGCTCGGCGAGGCTCCACACCAGGTGCCCGAGCGAGAGCACGGACGCGAGGCCGGCGAGGCCGAACGTCTCCTGCGCCAGGTCGCCCTGGAGCAGGGCGTGGTTCCGCCGGAGCAGCGTCACCGCGCGCGGGTAGTCGCCGACGGCGCGCGCCGCGCCGCCCATGCTGTAGTTGCCCACCGCCTGGAGGTCGATCGCCCCCGTCCGCTCCGCGATGGCGAGGCCGCGGGCGCCGACATCGAGGGCCTGGCGGGACCGTCCGAGCTCCCAGAGCGTTGTGCCGCGGAGCGACAGGGCCCGGGCGAGGCGGCGCTCGTCGCCCAGCGCCTCGGCGAGCGCCTCCGCCTCGCCGAGCACGGCGAGCATGCGCGCGTGGTCGCCCTGCGGGACGAGGGCGCCGTGCAGCTCGTGGCGCAGGTCCACGGCGAGGGCGCGCGCCTCGGGGCTGTCCGGCCAGTGCCCGAGCGCGGCGAGGGCCCGCTCGAACCACGCCACCGCCTCGCGGCTCGACAGCCGGGCGATCGCGCGCGCCCCCGCCGCGCGGCAGTACGCGACGGCGCGGTCCCACACCTCGCCGAGGAAGGCGTGGTGCGCGAGGCGCTCCGTCCGCTCGACGAGGCGATCCGCCTCGACGCGCTCGATCGCGTCGACGATGCGCGCGTGCACGGCGCGCCGGAGGTCGTGGAGGAGGCTCTCGTAGGCCACGTCGTGGGTCAGCGAGTGCGTGAACCGGTACTCGAGGTCGGGGAAGAGCGCGGTCTCGTCCAGCAGCTCCGCGCTCCGCAGCTCGCCGAGGGCCCGCCGGACCTCCTCGGCCGGCGCGTCGGCGATCGCCTCGAGCAGCCGCACCGGCACCTGATCGCCGATGACGGACGCGGCCTGGAGCAGCCACTTCTGGTCCGGCGGGAGCCGGTCGATGCGGGCGGCGAGGACGGAGCGCACGCCCGCGGGCGCCTCCACCGTCACCACGGCCCGGCGCAGGCGGTACGCGCCGCGCTCACCGTCCAGCGTTCCCGCGCCGACCAGGCTTCGCACGCACTCCTCGAGGAAGAGGGGGTTGCCGCCCGCGCGCTCGATGAGGAGCTGCTTCACGTCGTCCAGGGCCGCGTCCGCGCCGAGGAGGCCGTCCAGGAGCTCGCGGGCCCCCGCCGACGGCAGCGGCTCCAGCCGGATCTGCACGTGCACGGGCGACGCCTCGATCGGCGCCTCGACGTCCGGGCGATGGCTCACGAGCACCAGCGTGGAGGGCGGGACTCGCCGCACGAACACGCTGAGCGAGTCGAGCGTGGCCGCGTCGATCCACTGGAGATCCTCCACCACGACGATGGCGGGCCGCCGCCGCGCCTCGCCCTCGATGATGCGCAGGCTCATCTCGTCGGCGCGGCGCCGCCGCGTCGCCGCGTCCAGGGCGAGGAACGCGCTGCCCGGCGGCAGCGCGTTGAGACGCCAGAGGATGGCGGGAACGCCGTCCTCGAGCGCGGGGTCGAGGGCGGCGAGCTTCCGGCCGACCTTGTCGCGGATCGCGGCCGGCGCGTCGCTATCTTCCACCTCGAAGTACTGGCGATGCATCTCCACGCCCGCGCTGTAGCCCATGGCGCGGCCGAACGAGACGCCGGCCACCTCCAGCACGAGCCAGCCCTCGCTCCCGCCGCGCCGCGTGATCTCGCGGAGCAGGCGGGACTTGCCCACGCCCGCCTCGCCCACCAGGCTCACGACCCGGCCGCGGCCCGCTCGCACGGCGGCGAGCGCGTCGAGAAGGCGCTCGAGCTCGGCCTCGCGGCCGACGACGGGCGCCAGGGCGCGAGCGTCGAGGCCCTCCAGCCGCGAGCGCAGGCGCGCGGCGCCCACCAGCTCGTGCACCTCCACGGGCTCGGACAGGCCGCGCACGGGGATCGGGCCGAGGGGGCGCGTGACCACCCGCGAGCCGGCGAGCGCGGTGGTCTCCGCGGTCGCGAGGATCGACGCGGGCTTGGCCATCTGCTCCATGCGCGCGGCGAGGTTCACCGTCTGGCCCACCGCGGTGTAGGCCATGTGCAGGTCGCTCCCGATCGAGCGCACGACCACCTCGCCCGAGTTCAGGCCCACGCGGATCTGCACGGGCAGGGCCTGCTCGCGCTGGAGGGCGTCGCCGTACGCGGTCACGCGCTCCTGCATGCGCAGGGCCGCGTAGCACGCGCGCACCGCGTGGTCCTCGCGGGCGAGCGGGGCGCCGAACAGCGCCATGATGCCGTCGCCCATCACCTGGTTCACCGTGCCCTCGTACCGGTGCACGGCCTCCAGCATGAGGCCGAGCGTCTCCTCGAGGATGCGCGAGGCCTGCTCGGGATCGCGGTCCGCGAACAGCTCCATGGAGCCCTTCACGTCCGCGAAGAGCACCGTGACCTGCTTGCGCTCGCCGGCCAGCGCCGAGCGCGAGCCGAGGATCCGGGCGGCCAGGTGCGGCGGCGTGTAGGTGTCGGGCGAGGCGAAGCGCGTGTCGGGAACGGCCATCAGCGGGGTGCCGCACGCGGGACAGAAGCGCGCGCCGGGCGGCGAGACGCCCGCGCAGCGAGGACAGAGGCTCATGCCCGCGGCACGGAACGGAGATCGGCGACAACGGCGCGGCGGGACGGCACGGATGGCGTCATGGCGACGCCTAGCGTGGAGCACATCGCCGGAGGCGTCAAGCGAAGCGATCGCCGATCGAGCGCACGCGCCGGCGGAGAGTGCCGCAGGGTGCGGGCGGGCGAAGCCCGGGCGCCCGCACCTGATGATTACGGTGCGGGGATCCGGCGCGCGAGGTCCGCGGCGACGGCGGCGGCGCCATCGGGATCCTGGATGATCGAGCCTCCGCGCGACGGGATCAGGCGCACGTCGAGCCCGTCGCGCACCAGCCCACGCCAGCCGAACCACGGATCCACGAAGTGGCTCGTCAGCCGGTGCTGGGCCTTGTAGACGACCATCGGCCCCTCGTAGGGGTCCGGACGGTACCGGCGCGCGGCGAGCGTCTGCGCGCGCGCGACCCGCTCGACGAGCGGATCGTCCTGCGTGGTCGCGACGCGCCGACGAGCGCGGCGACCCGGCCGCCGGCGCGGTCCAGGCTGGCTCGGGCGTAGGCCAACCGGCTGCGCGCGTCGAGCGCGGCGAGGTTCGCGTACTCGACGCGGAGCTGCGCGGCGAGCCGGCCCAGCCGGCGCCCCGGCCCACCGGCGCTCGCGGGCGCCGCCGCCGGCGCGTCGGCGTCGAAGAGCGCGAGGACCGCCACCGTCTGACCGGCCTCGCGGAGCGCCCGCGCCATCTCGTAGGCCACGAGGCCGCCGAAGCAATACCCGGCCAGGCAGTACGGGCCCATCGGCTGGAAGCCCCGGATCTCCTCCACGTACGCGGCCGCCATCTCCTGCACGGACGTGTGAGGCGCGAAGCGCCCGTCCAGGCCCCGGGGCTCGAGGCCGTAGAGCGGCTGCTCCGGGCCGAGCTGTCGCGCCAGCTCCTGGAAGCAGAGGATGGTGCCCGAGTGGCCGGGCACGCAGAAGATCGGCGGGCGCGCGCCGCGCGGCTGGATGGCCACCAGCGACGACCACGGCGGCGTCCAGTCCTCCCGCCCGACGATGGCGGCGAGGCCGCGCACGCTCGGCGCCTCCAGGAGCACGGCGAGCGGCAGCCGGCGGCCGAACGCGGAGTCGACTTCCGTGACCAGGCGCAGCGCGAGCAGCGAGTGACCGCCCAGCTCGAAGAAGCTGTCGTCGGCGCCGACCTGCTCGAGGCCGAGGAGCCGGCCGTAGATCGCGGCCAGCGTCGCCTCCACGGGTCCCGCGGGCGGCGAGAACGGGGTCTCGACCATGGGCCGCTCGGCGGCGGGCGCGGGCAGCGCGCGGCGATCGATCTTGCCGCTCGCCGTGAACGGCAGCTCGGCCAGCGCCACGAACGCGGTGGGGACCATGTGGGCCGGCATCTCCGCGGCGAGGATGCGTCGCATGTGGCCGATGGACGGCAGCGTGGCCCCGCTCGGGACCAGGTACGCCACCAGCCGGTTGCCGCCCACCGGATCCTCGCGCGCGGCGACGACGGCCTGCCTCACGCTCTCGATGCGCATGAGCGCGGTCTCCACGTCGCCCGTGTCGACACGGTGGCCGCGGATCTTGACCTGGAAGTCCTTCCGCCCGAGATGGATCAGGCAGCCGTCGGACCGGCGCCGTCCGAGGTCGCCGGTGCGATAGATCAGGCCGTCGGGCACGGCGGGGTCGGGCAGGAACCACCGCCGCGTGAGATCGGGCCGGTTCCAGTATCCCGAGGCCGTGTACCGGCTGCGGACGGCCAGCTCGCCGGGCTCGCCCTCGGCCACCGGCGCGCCGGCGTCGTCGAGGAGCAGCACGTCGAGGTCCGGCGAGGGAAAGCCCCCGGGCACGACGCCCGGCGCGAGCTCGCTCGTCCGGTCCGCGAAGAAGTACGCGTAGTCCCCCGTCTCCCGCGTCCCGAGGGAGCCCGCGAAGATGCACGCCGGATCGAAGTGGCGACGGCAGCGCTCCACGTCGGTGTGATAGGCCGGCTCGCCGAACACGAGGACCAGGCGGAGGTCGGCGAAGCGCTCGTCGCCGCGGAGCGTGTCGAGGAGGGCGCGCAGCCCGGACACCGCGGACCGATACACGGTCACCCCCGTCGCGATCATCCAGTCGGCGAGGCCCGCCACGCCCCGGGCGCGGTGGTCGACCGGGCACACCGCCGCCCCGATGAGCAAGGCGTAGAGCGACCCCATGACCGACGGCTGCAGGGTCATGAGCCGGTCGTGCCGGCCGAGGCGGAACGTGTTGGCGTGGCGCATGGCGGCGTGCATGAGGTTCCTGTGCGTGTGCACGCTCCCCTTCGGCGTGCCGGTGGAGCCCGAGGTGAAGTTGAGCGCCACGGGATCGCCCGGCGACAGCGGCAGGTCGAGGTCGGCGACGTCGTCGCCGCCGAGCGCGTCGACCTCGAGCACGGGCACGCCATGCGGCTTGGCGAGCTGGTCGGCGAGCTCACGGTGGGCGCCGTCGGTCAGGACCGCGCCGGCGCCGGCCTCCTTCAGCATGTCGACCAGCATCTGCCGCGGATACGTGCGATCGAGCGGGACCTGGACCCGGCCCGACTTCAGCGCGCCCATCGAGGCGACGGTCAGGGACGGGCCGTTGTCGAGGAGGATCGCCACGGGCGTGCGTGGATCGCTCGGGCCCGCGATGAGCGCGTGGGCGATCCGGTTGGCGCCCCGGTTCACGTCCCCGTAGGTGAGGATCAGCTCCGGCGTCTTGACGGCGAGGCGGTCCGGCTGCCGGCGCGCCAGCTCCTGGAAGCGCTCGGGGACCGGCCGGTCCACGCTCTCGGGCGCGAAGCGCTCGTATCCGCCGCGCGGATGCGCGCACCGCGCGCGGATCGCTTCCTGACGGGCGACCTCGCCGGCGTCCGTGGCTCCGATCACCCGCCCGGCCGCGCGGCCGCCAGCGCGAGGACGCCGGCGACCGCCTCGTCGCCGTCCTCGTTCCGCTGCGCGAAGTAGGCCCGCACCGCCGCGTGCAGCTCGGGCTTGTCCGAGCTCCACCGCCAGACGCCCTCGGGGTCGAGCGCCACGTCGGCGTAGGGATCGAAGCGCTCGAGGATGCGGAAGCGCTCCTGGTAGCGACGGTTCACGAGGTCGCCGTGCCAGAGGTGGAAGAGCCGCCCGGGGATGGCGTCGACCCGCCCGCGCACGGCGTCGAAGTACGGGCGGGCCCAGCCGAGGAAGTGCTGCGCGCGGCGGTCGTTCATCCGCTGGCTCTCGCGGGCGTGGTCGAGCTCTCCGAGCGCGGCGGCCAGGCTCACGCGGTCGCCGCCGCCCAGGATGCACGCGTCGTAGAAGCCGTGCCGCGCGACGAGGCGGCGGGGGCTCGCCCACCCGAGCCCGGTGGTGGAGCGGCGCTCGAGCTGGCCGTTGTTCCGTCGCAGCTCGTCGTGGGTGGCGAGCCCGGCCCGGAGCTTGTGGACGAGGGACACGGACGTCGCGGGCGCGGACCAGGACGCCAGCCGGTCGAGCGGCTCGTCCTGCCCGAGGTTGTGACGCTCCTCGAAGACGTGCACGAGCTCGGCGCGTTCGAGGGCGCGAGCCACCGCCCGGGGCCAGTCCGGATCGTCGAAGATCACGTCGCAGTCGATCCAGGCGACGGCGTCGCACGAGTCGGGCAGCGCGCTCGCGGCCAGGTTGAGCAAGCGCTCCTTCTGCCAGAGGACGTCGCCGCCACGGACCCGCACGAGGAGGTCGGCGTCGCCCGCGTCCAGCTCGAAGCCATCGAAGGCGAGCTCCGCCGTGACCAACGGCACCGCGAGGCGCTCGCGAAACGCGCGATAGTTCTGGAGCTTGCGACGGTAGCGGACGGGATTGAAGTAGGACGTGATCGCCCAGAGTCCGGCCGGAGTCGCGCGACGATGTGGGAGCATGGTGGATTCCATAGCAATCCCGATGCCGCCGCCCCTCGGCCACGCGCCAAGCTCCTCCTGTCATTGACGACGCGCGGGCGGCATGACTCCGGGGCGTGCGCATCGCCGCGAGAGGGTGTCATGAAATCCGACAGTGATCGGGCGCCGGGCTACGTTCTTCGCCGTCCTCGCGCCGGCCGACGAAGTAGCGCTCGCCGCTCGTGGAGCGTAGCCGCCCCGGCCGAACCGCGTGTGGCATACTCCCCGGGCCTGACCAACCACTCGTCACCCGAAAGGAGCCCACGTGATGCGTCTCGCCAGCCTGCTCTCCGCGGGAGCCGTCATGGCCGTCGTGCTCGCCGCTTCGCTCGCGTCCTCCGCCCAGGACGGCAAGCCCGAGATCAAGGACGGGGATTCCATCAAGGCCGTCCTGGAGCGCTACACCGGCAAGCGCGTCGGGCTCGTCATGGCCTCGGGCCCGGAGATCTCGGGCGTCGTGGTCAAGGTGGGCGAGCGCGTCGTCCACATGGGCGAGCTGCAGGGCCGCGAGCTGTTCGACGCCGCCGTGAGCCTGGACCGCATCAACGGCGTCGTGGTGAGGACCCGCGCGCGCTGATCGGCGCGGGGGGGTGATGCCCCGCCGCGCCTCGTCCGTCTCCGTCAGTTGAGCAGATCCCGGTACTCGATCTCGTAGTGGAGCGTGAAGTCCAGGTCCCGCTCAGGCGTCGCGCCCGGCTTTGCGGTCCCCGGCGGGCCGCCCACGCGCGTACGGGCCCTCAGCCGCACCTTCAACGGGCGCGACGGGCCGGTCAGGCGCATGAGCTCCTTCACCGTGAGGGGATTGGGCGTGTCCCCGAACATCCCCAGGTGTGGGACGATCTTGCCGAGATCGTCGCTCTCGGTGGTCACGAGCGAGATGGTCCTGAACGCGTCCGAGAGCGCCTCCGAAAGCATATGGTCCGCGATCCGCGAGGCATGGACGTCGTCGCGTTGATCGAGGTCCCCCTGCCAGGTGAAGGGCTTGCCTCCCTCGCCCTTGAGCGTGCGGTCGTCGAGGCTCCGGCGCAGCATCTCGCCGGACGGGTCTTCCTCCAGGCCGTGGGCCGTGATCCTGATGTCATCGTCCTCGGCCAGGAACATGGTTTCCCCCTGGTGCCTGAGCGAGAGACTCGTCATGCGGAGGTTGACCCTGTGGACATCGAGCCCGTGCCACCGGCCGTTCACGCCGACTCGGAAATCCAGTCGGATCGTGCCCCCGACCCCGCCGGGCTCGGGCACGAGCCAGGCGGGAAACTTCGCCAGGGGCAGGATGGGGAGCCCTGATCTTCAGTCGTATCCAGGAACCGGCGCAGGTCTCCGGTCAGCTCGATCTCCTTGAACAGGACCCGGACTTCCTTGACCTTCTGCGCCTGCTCGCGCGCGGGATCGTGCCAGCCGAGGGACACGATGACGCCGTAGGAGTTGCGGCCGGCCGGGAGCTTGGTGAGCGGGATGCGCACTTTCACCTGCTTCGGCGCCTCTCCCGGGTTCTCGGGAGGAAGGATCTCGATCTCGGGATCCGCCTCTCCGGCGGAGGCCGCCGGCCCCCGCGCGTTCGTGAATGGCGCGTAGTCGAGCTTCACGAGCAGGCGCGGCCGCACCACGATGGTGTTCATCGGGAACTCCGGCGTGTGCCCGATCGGGTACGCGGGGGGCGGCGCGGGCGCCTCGGGCAGATCGACGATGAACTCGTAGTCGCTGCCGGAGATGCTGGGGAAGTTCCAGTAGCCGCCGATGCGGCACGCGAAGAACATGAACTGGATGGCCGGGACGTGGCGCTCGTTCTCGTCGAACTTGACCGCTTCCCAGCGGGCGGTGGCGACCGCCTTGCACGGGTGCAGCTCGCTGCGCGTGAACCCGTCCTCGGGATGTCCGCAGTCGTAGATCCACCGGCCGGCGAGCCAGATGTACTCGCTGCCGACCGGCCAGGCCCAATCCCGGCCGAACATCGGGCCCGGAACACCGAGCGTGGGGGTCCGCCCGCCGGGCGAGGTGAAGTCGTAGTCGCCGATGGCCCCGAGGTCCCACTCGCACTCCACCGTCCCGACCCCGATGGCGTCGCCAGCGTCGTCATGGGTGCCATGGGCGCGGATGTACTCGTAGCCCGCGACGGGCTCGACGAAGAAGTTCCAGTCGTACCACATGTGCCACTGGCCCACCGGGACGTCCTCGCTGGCATGCCGGCTGAACTTGAGGATGCCCTCGATCTCCCGCTCGACCTCGGGGAGACTGGCCCAGTCCTGTCCGGGCGGCTGGCCCTCGCGTTCCACCGGCACCCAGGCGGGCAGCCCACGCAGGGCCTCCTCCCGCTTACCTCGCAGCGGAACCAGCCGGCCTGAGGGCCGATAGTTGGCTTCCGATCGGCACCCGCACCCCGCGCCGATCCCGGATGCGCGGGGCCGCTGCTCGTCGTAGGTCGGCGAGTTGATCCGGTGAAACGGCTTTGCGCGGTCGACGGTCTTGGTCGTGTTCGTGAAGACGCTCATGTCCGCGACACCACCTCCTGGCAGGAGCGATACCGCGCGTCGAAGAGAACGGACGGCCGCGCGGGCGCGGTCTGGCGCGATTCCTCGTGGACACGATTGTCACGCAGACCGGGACCCGAGGCTACTCGGTTCTCGCGTTCATCGGGAGCCGAGAACCGCGAGAGGGAGTGGCGACGGGGGCGGAAGTTGAACCCGCGACCTCGACGCTGCCCGGGATCATCCCCGCTACCGACCGGCTCCGGTGATCGAGGCGCCGTGGTGCAGGTAGACACCTGTGGATACGAGCGTGTAGACTCCAGGGGTGTCGGTCGAGTGGGATGAGGCCAAGCGCCAGCGCAACGTGCGGATCCACGGCGTGGACTTCCCGCGCGCGGCGCGCGTTTTCGAGGGAGCCCGGTTCGAGGCCCCCGATCCCCGCCGACGGCCCGGCGAGCGGCGCTGGTTGGCGCTGGGCCACGTCGACGGCCTCGACCTGCTCGTCGTCTTCACGTGGCGCGGGACGACGCGCCGGATCATCAGCGCCTGGAGGGTGGGCCGTGAAAGCAAAGCCCGATATTCGAAGATACTCGCTCGACGACCTCCGCCACCTGCCGGACCGGACGCGGGCTGACGCCCCGATCCGGCCCGTGCCCCAGGGCTTCTGGAAGCGGGCGCGGGTCGTGTTCCCGTCCGGGCCGTCCAAGACCCCCGTCAACCTGCGGATCGACTCCGACGTGCTCGCGTGGTTCAAGGCGCAGGGCCCGGGGCACCTGTCCCGTATGAACGCGGTCCTCCGGAGCTACTACGAGGCGGAGAAGAGCGCCTGAAACGCACCACCGCCCCCGCGAACTGCGAACTCGCGAGGGCGGCCACGACGAACGGAGCCGCAGTGTCTGCTGCCAAGTCTGTCCCCGGAGGACCTCCGCCGCGAGATCGAGCGCACGGCGGCGCCCGTCAGCACAAAGTCAGGACATGAGCCCGTGGAGAACGTGGGAGCGACAGCTGACGACTCGGAACTAGCTGAAAACAGTGGAGTCGGGGGCGGGAGTTGAACCCGCGACCTATCGATGACGAATCGATTGCTCTGCCACTGAGCTACCCCGGCATCGGGCCGACTGCGGTGACGGAGTATAGCATCGCGCGCCGGCACGCGGCCAGGCGCGCGGCGGAGCGAGGTCAGCTCCCGTCGGAGAGCGCGGGCTTTTCCAGGGGATTGATGCGGGCTTCGAACCATCGTAATCTCTCCGCGCCCGATGCGAGCTGCGCGGGCCCGTTCGTCGCCGTACCGTCAGATCCGCCGTCGGAGGTGTCGCGCGAATGATCTCAGTCGTGCTGTATGGCCGCAACGATTCTCACGGCTACAACCTCCACAAGCGCGCGGCCATCAGTCTCAACTGCATCGCGGAGGTGCTGTCCCATCCCCACGACGAGATCCTGTTCGTGGATTACAACACGCCCAACGAGCTGCCGACGTTCATCGAGGCGATCTACGACACCCTCACCGCCCGCGCGCGGCGTCTCCTGCGCGTTGTCCGGGTGCGGCCGGCCACCCACGAGCGTCTCTACGGGCAACGGACCCACCTGGTCGCGCTGGAACCGGTGGCCCGGAACATCGCCGTGCGCCGCTCGAATCCAGCGAATCGCTGGATCCTGTCGACCAACACGGACATGGTCTTCGTCCCCAGGCCCGGCGTGACGGACCTCACCGAGGCCGTCGCCGGTCTCTCCGACGGGCACTACATCCTTCCGCGCTTCGATCTCCCCGAGCCGCTCTGGGAGTCCTGGACACGCACCGACCCCGTGGGGGTCATCCGCGCCTGTGACGAGCTGGGGAGCGCGCTGCACCTGAACGACATCACGGTGACGTACCCGTACATGCGCTTCGACTCGCCCGGGGATTTCCAGCTCATCCCCCGGCGGACGTTGTTCGAGGTGTTCGGCTTCGACGAGCGCATGATCCACGGATGGCACGTCGACGCGAACATGTGCAAGCGGTTGGCCCGGATCTTCGGGTCGACGGAGAGCCTGGCCGACCGCCTCAAGGGATATCACTGCGACCACACGATGGTGACGACGCTCGTCCATCGCCTCGACCTGAAGCTCGAGAACGACCCGGCCGAGTTCGTGTGGGAGGTCGACGATCCCTACGCGCGGCATCAGGAGACCTCCTGGGGCCTTCCCGACGAGACCTTCGAGGAAGTCGACTTCGTCGACGGCGCTCACGCCCGTTTCGCCTCGGCCGTGCAGAAGACCCTGGAGCGCCCGCAGGCGGCGGACTATCAGTCCAACGCCATCGAGGTCAGGAACTACATCGCCTACCACTCGGAGCACGTCCTGCCCTACCTCGCCGGAAATCTCGCCGGCTACCCCCGATCGGCGAGAATCCTGTATGTTGGCGCCAATCCGCGGATGCTGGAGCTTCTGGCCACCTGCGTTTTCCACCTGGGGTTCACGCGCCCGGTTCACTACGTCGCCGACGTGCTCAATGGGCTTTTCGCCGACGTCGGCGTCGCCCGGGCGCTGCCTCTGCGAAGGAGCACCACGGCCGAGGAGTCCTCCTGGCCACGAGCGCTGGTCACTGGCCGCGAGGTACTGATCTTCGATTTCGGCCTCGACGCCGCCGACGCTCCCTCGCCGACCACCCGTGTCACCGACTGGCCCCGCGCGTCGCGGTACCGCCTTGGAGTGGTCGCCCGCTATCTTCAGGCGTGCGCCGACGCCTGCAACGAGCTGTTCGTGGCCGAACCGCAGGGCGCTCCCGACTTCTTCGTGCTGAACGCGAACCCGTCGATCTTCAGCCAGGTCGCCTCGCAGTTCCTGTTCACCATGCAGACCCCGTACAACACCCAGGTGCGCAAGGGTCGGCCCCGGCTGGGCCGCGACCGGCTGTATCGCTCGCACCGCTGGAAGTACACGGAGGACGCCCTTCGGTCCACATTCGGGTACGACGCTCCGGACGAAGAGCCAGCGCGTCTCGATCCGGGGCAGTCCATCGACCTCACCTCGACCGCGTGCTCGAGCGGTTACAAGGACGGCCACTGGGGAGGGATGGATTTCCTGGGCACGTGGACCGATGGCCACCGGGCCGACCTGCTGCTTCCGTTCGACCCCGCGACCACGACGGATCTGCTCGCCGAGGTCGAGACCACCGAGGCATTCGTGGGGCCGCTGTGCGGGCAGATCCGCGTGCGGGTGCGGTTCGAGGGCGAGCCGCTCGCCCGATGGGTGTTCGGGGCCCGCTACGGGACCTACGCGCCGACTCTCCTCCTCCCGCAGCGGCTCATCGCCGGCAAGGGCACGTGTCGGCTCACGGTCGAGATCGAGAACCCACAATCCACCGCTCGGGTGGCAGAGGTGACGGGGGAGGGCGGGATGATCGGGGAGGACCCCCGCGAGCTCGGCGTCAAGATCCAGAGGGTGACCATCCACGGTATCGAGCGCGCTCGATACCGCCTCGGCTCCCGGGCTGACTTCACCGCCGGTGGCAACGGAGCGCGTCTCATGGAGGGCTGCTGGACAACCCCGGACATCTACGGAGCCTGGACCCTCGGCCCCGAGGCTGGTCTCGTCCTGAACCTCGAGGACACACCGGAGGGCCCGGTGTGGGCGGTGTTCACCATCTCGGACGCCGCCGTCTCGGATGCCGCCCTCGACGCGGAGTTCCCCAGTCTCGAGGTCGACGTGCTGTTCAACGGCGAGAAGGTCGACCGCTGGGTGCTGATGCGGGGCACGCACGATCGAAAGCTCGTGGTGGGACCCGAGGTCCTGAATCGACAGCGGCCGGTTCGCATCTCCTTTCAGATCTCCACCCCCCGGACACCGGCGGAGCTCAAGTGGTCGGACGATACGCGGCCGCTCGGGTTCCGGCTGACGCGCTTCCGGATGTCGCCGGTGGAATTCCCGCCGTACCGGTTCGGCCAGGTCATCGATTTCACCGAGACGGGCAACGCCGAGGACTTCCTCGGCGCGAACTGGACCTATCCCGACCGGCTGGGCCGCTGGACCGAGGGCCAGGAGGCCACGCTCACGCTCCGGCTCGATCAGGGCTCGGCCGCGCCGCTGCCGGCGTCGTTCTTCATCTCCGATTGCGTGGTGAGCGAGCACTCGCCCTATCTGCCGGTTCAGGTGGCCGTCAACGGCATTCAGATCGGGGAGTGGAGTGTCGGACCCGATCGCAAGCCGCACGTGCGCACGCTGGAGATCGCCCCCGAGCATCTCGTCAAGGATCGCGCGCTGCAGATCGCGTTCCGCGTGCCGCAACCGCGTTCGCCCGCCTCCCTGGGATGGTCCGGCGACCAGCGGCCGCTGGGCATCCGCCTCACGCGCGTCTGCGTCGGGACGGAGACACTCTCCTCCCGGATGCCGCGGCCGACGTGGCGCGCGGCCCTGCGCGACGCCCTGGGCTGGATGTCGCCCGAGGCCGTCCGCGTACTTCGTCGACTGCGGTCCCTGCGCGCGCGCCCAGCTCGTTCGAACCTGCAGCAGGATGCCGCATGATCGGCCCCCTGCAAGGATTGCGAGTCGCCGTCACCATCCCCCCGCACGGCTGGTTCGGCGGGGTGGATTTCGACTTCGCCACGGAGATGTCGGCCGAAGTGCGGGCGCTCGGCGCGTCCGTCTTCGAGCTGAGCACCGGTGGCTTCATGGCGCAGAACAGCCTCCATTTCCAGGAGTCGGTGGAGGCGCTGCGGCGGTTTCGTCCAGACGTGGCGCTGTCTCTCCCCAACGCCCTCTACCTGCTCCTGTGTCACAACGACGGCGGGGAGAACATCTTCCGGGACATCCTGGAAGTCCCTTCCATCATGCTGTGGGATCACGGGCTGTTCCAGCTCCCCCGGAGCGCGATCAGTCCGATCCCGAGGATTCCTGCCGAGACGCGGAGCGGGGCCCTTCGCGGGATCCGCGCCGTGGTGGACCACCCCCTCTACCATCACTATTCGCCCGATCGCGGCCACATCGACGCCCTCGACAAGCTCGGAGTGCTGCGGCGCGACCGGGTCCAGTTCTTCCTCCAGCCGACGTACCCGAACTTCGCCCGCTACGGCTATCGGCCGCCCTCCACCAGCGCCTATCGCACGAGGCTCGCCTTCGCCGGCAATGTCTACCTGAAGGCCGCCTCCTCCCTCTCCTTCGGCGGCGAGCCCGCGTTGATGGAGATCCAGGAGGCGGTGATGTCCGCCAAGCTCGAGCGCCTGACCGTTCCCCTCTGGGATCTCCTCATGGCGCACCTCGACGGCCTCGGCCGGGCGCGTCGCCGCCAGCTCGGTCTGGTCCCCGATTCGACGTTCTTCTGGACCTTCGTTCACGACGAAGTGGAGATGGTCGGCAACACGCGCGTGCGCCTGCACGTCCTGACCGGGCTCAAGCGCGACTTCGACTTCTACGGCAACTTCACGGAGCCCGCCGCGGTCGCCGGCCTCCGCCGCACGTATCGGATCAACGTCCGGAAGAGCCTGGACTACTTCACCGAGCTTCCCCTGCTGTTCATGAACAGCGATGTGATCGTGGACATCGTGAACCTGGGCTACAACAGCGGGATCTCGCCCAAGATCATGGGGTGCCTGGCCTGCGGGGGCCTCATCCTCTTCGACTACAAGCAGGACTTCGCCGATGCCCTCGGAGACGTCGGCGGCCAGGTGATGTACCGGAGCGTGGACGAGCTGAACACGCTGGTGGATCGGTACCTCGGCGACGGCGCGCTCCGGCGCGACGTGTCGCGGTACCTCCAGCACCAGGTCGCGACGCGGTACAGCTTCGGCCGCCTGTGCGAGCGGATCCTTGTGGAGGAACCGCGATGGCGAAGCACTCGGGGCGGGGCCCGGAGGCGGACGGTGACCGCGGCGACCGTGTAGATCGAGCGGGCTCCGCGGACTCAGTCGCCGGGGATGCCGACTGCCCGTTTGAGCTGGAACCACACCCGCCGCATCTTCCAGAAGGTCGTGCTCTCCATCGCCTCGATGCGACCGCGGGCCAGACCGAGCAGATCGTTGGTGTCGTGGAGTTCGGCCTGAAGCCGCGCCATCCCGTCCGCGAGCCGGGCGTTGTCCTCGCCGGCCGACGCCAGCACCTTCTTGAGCCGGGAGGCTTCGGTCTCGACGGCGGGGTGATAGGCGCGAGAGTCCAGATACGGCGCCATCGTCAGCGTATTCACGAAGAAGCAGTCGATCCCGGTCAAGAGGTCGGCGCGGTCGCGGTACTGTCCGGCGATGTCCCAGAGGAAGAAGTTGCGTTCGGCCAGCCACGTGACGAGATCGAACAGCAGCGGGGTCTTGCCCTCGTATCCGCGCCACACCCACGTTTCCAGCAACAGCACGTCGATCTGCGGCAAGACCTGCTGGGCGCCTTCGAGAATGATCAGCTCGGACCCCTGCGCGTCGATCTTGAGCAGGTTCGGGCACGGAAGACCTGCCGGTCCGACGAGGTGGTCGAGCGTGGTGACGGGCACCTGGATGGGTCGGACGCCCAGGCCGGGATCGTCCATCGGCAGCGTGGTGCTGGCGTAGTAGTTGGGAAACCAGTACGTGGTCGTCTCGCCGATGTGGTCGCCGAGGGCGACCGGGTGCAGGGTGAAGTGCGGATGCGCCCGGAGGAGAGCGCGGCAGGCGCTCGACGTACTCGGGCACGTGCCCGGCCAGGGGCTCGAACAGGTGGTACTGCGCGTCGGGGAAGTCCGGCGTGATCGATTCGGACCAGGAGCCGTTGCTCGCGCCCACGTCGAAGACGACACGGGGCTCCCACCCGAGTCCGCGCAGGCGGGAGAGGGCGGCATTGTCGGGGCCCTTCGGAGGCGTCGGAGTCGCGACGGAAAGAACATGCCATCATGGGACTCGAACCGACCCAGGTATTCGCGATAGGTCAGGGGATCGTCGACCGGACCCTGCGCCTGCGCGGCGAGGAGATCGAGGATGCGGTCCACGTCGCCACACGACTTCAGTCGGTCCCGGAACCGCACCGCGACCTCCGCCGCACAATCGGGCAGGTTGAAGGCGGCGTAGATGCCGATCAGGTTCAGCAGCCGCGCGGCGGGCAGCCGCGCGGTGAAGGCGTCGTACTCGGGAGCTTCCCAGGTCCCGGATGTACAGCGCGTCTCCCTGGAAGGGGCGACCGAACTCGCCCTCGGCCGGGAGCGACCACAGGTAGCGACTCGGCAACGCGGCGAGCGAGTACCGCCGGATGGTCGCGCCGAAGGTCTCGAAGCCTCGGCGCCTTCATGAAGCGGTCGACGTTGTGGAAGGCGGGTTCGGTATCGGAGCCCGATCCGAAGTAGTTCACCTCGATCCCGACGGCGAGGACGCTCAGATCTTCGAGGCTCTGAGCGAAGGAGGTCAGCATCTCGAAGTCGGCGCCATCCACGTCGATCTTTAGGAAATCGACGCTGTGGATTCCCTGCGCGTCGAGGTAGGAGGGCACGACGATCACGTCGGTGGACAGCTTGGTCTCCGACGACACCGCGGCGGAGCCCATCTCGGGGGGCAACGTCTGGTGGCACGATCTCATCAGGTCGAGCGACTTGACGACGCTGAATCGGTCCCAGGGGTTGTGCTCCGGGGGGCGCCGCCGTGCGGCGGGAGGGAAAGGTGCCGGGAGGGCCGGCGAGCGCGGCGAGATAACGAATGCCGGGATGGGTTTCGCTCCGGGCCAGCCGCTCGATCTCGTCGATGTTCGGGTCGATCGCCAGCGCGTGCAATCGGGCTCCCAGCCCCCGCCACACCGTATCGATTCCCCCGCTGCAGCCGATGTCGACGAGCATGAACGGGGCGTCCGGAGCCGTCTCGGCCAGGTAGGACAGGACAGGCACGTAGCTGGCGGTTCCTTCCATTCCTCACTCCCGGCCGAGTTCAGCCAGGTCGAATGCCATCACCGCGAACCGTCGCGACCCGAGATGATGGCGACAGTGTAACGCCTCGGTCCCCGATCGGCGCCCTGGCGGTGCCCCCTGAAGCGGCGCGGGCCGCGGTCAGCGATCAGAAGGTGGGACGCCCCGCGCCAGCGATCCCGGGGTGCGCGGCCGGCGCCCTTTTCGGAGCCACGCGGACCAGTCTCGGAGGGCACCGGGAGGCAGGCGCCCGTTCACCCGGAGCGACTCCAGGATCGCCACCACCGTCACCCCCCCTGCGAAGCACACTCGCCGCCAGCCATTCCGGCTCGGGACCCACGGTTCCACGACGGCGGTCGCGTACGCGCACAGCCACGAAGCGGGCACGCTCCCGAAGTGCCGTCGGACGACCTCGATGGACGCCCGCTGGTGCTCCCGCTGGAGCCGCGCCGTCTTCGCCGCCGGATGCAGTCGGGACTGGGCGAGTCGGTGGGGGAGATAGGCGACGCGGCCCCGCGTCGCGATCCGGACCCAGTAATCGTAGTCCATCGAGCAATTGAGTCGCTCGTCGAGCAGGCCCACCGTGTCGAACAGCCGCCGGCGGAACAGGGTGGCGGGCTGGCAGATGAAGCATGTCTCCCGCAGCCGGGCCAGGCTGAACGGCTCGGTCGGGTAGGGCCCGATCGCCCGACCGGTTTCGTCGATGTGGTCCCCATCCCCGTACACGAGGTCGACCTCGGGCTGGTCCAGCAGATAGGCGGCGGCGGCGGAGATGGCCCCGGGCAGGTAGGCATCGTCGGCGTTGAGCCATCCGATCAGCTCACCCTTGGCCATCCGGAAGCCCTTGTTGAGCGCGTGCACCTGGCCGTGGTCAGGCTCGGACACCCACCGGATGCGGTCGCCATAGCGGCGGAGGGCCTCCTGGGTGCCGTCGGTGGACCGCCCGTCGATCACCACCAACTCCAGGGGCCGATAGTTCTGGGTCAGCACGCTGTCGATCGCCGTCTCGATGAAGCGCCGCTGGTTCAGCGACGGCATGACCACGGACACGAGGGGGAGGGTCGCCGTCATTCCAGCGGTGTCCGGAGCGCCGTCCACACGCGCTTGCCCCGTCGAAGCGCTTGCCAGATCGGCCGGGGAGCGATCGCGCGGATCCTGGCCTGCAGGCGGCCCGGCCGAGCCCGGCGCACCCCGTGCGGAGCCGCTTCGGAGAACGCGCTCAAGCCCGTGCCCTTCGGGTCCGTCTGGCCACCCCCGGGCGAGACCGGCGCGAGCCCGATGTACTCCTGATAGCGGTCGCGGAGGCGCGGCCCCACCGAACCGATCGCCAGCACCAGCTCCTCGTCGTAGTACCCGAACTCGCGCATCGGCTCCAGGTGCTGGGCCAGCGTCGCTGCCAGTCCCAGCGTCGCCCCCGGGGCCAGGAACCCGGGATTGTGGTCGAGGGCAGCGGACAGTGCCTCGAGCGCGTACGACACCGACACCTCGACGGGGATCCCCGGAAAGGGATCGGCCACCGTCTCGAGCACGGGCTCCTCGAGCCAGTCCACGCCGTGCGCGGCGCCGTGGACAAGGAGGAGCTTGTAGACGAGGGCATTGGGGAATCGCGGATGGAATCCCCCGCCGTCGAGCAACTGATCGACGTGGATGAAGGTCGCCCCCGGGGCGATGTAGCTGAAGCCGGAGAGCAGCGCGAAGTAGTCGAAGCGGAAGGGCGCCGGTCCGACCCGATGCGGCCGGCCGTCGCGAAGAATCCGGCAGGGCGCGACGAGGCTGCACGCGCGGCCGGCGCCGTGCCTCGCGATCGCCTCGAAAGCTCCGGGCAGGTAGCGATCCCCCGACGACGGCAGGACGACCCATCGACACCCCGACGCCTTGGCCAGGGTCTGCACCTGCGCGAGCCAGTCCGGCTCGACCGGCACCTCCTTGACGGCATCGGTTCCGAACTCCGGACGCCCGCCCGTGTGCCGATGGCGAAGGACGGTCGTTCGGACCAGATCGCCCGCGTCCTGCGACACGATGCTCTCGAGCAGTCGGTGCGTGTGCTCCCGGAACGGGCTGGCTCGGACGACCACGAGGAACTGAGGGTCCATGGGACCAGCTAGGAACACCGCAGGTGGACGATGCCATCGACGCGTTCCTCCCGGGCGTCCCCCAATCCCCAGGACGGCGGGTTTCCGTAGTCGCTTTCCCAGTCCCAGTCGGAGCGCCCGAACGGCGCCGTCGCGTGATTGGCGCCGTAGAGGTGCTTCACGTTGTTCCACGAGGACGCGTGGTCGAAGTGGTACACCGTGCCCAGGACCTCGACGGCGAGCCCCCGCCGCCGGGCGTGCACGCAGAAGTTCGCGTCCTTGTGGATCTTGGATTCGCGGAACACCTCGTTGAAGCCGCGGAGCTCCCGGTAGGTCTGGCCGTCGAGCAGCAGGAAATCGCCCGCCGCGTTGGCGTAGTAGCCACGGCCGAGGACGTTCGAGCGCAAGACGCTCTCCGGGTGCTCGAGGATCCCGAAGGTCACCCCGTCGTACCCGATCTCGCGCCGCAAATCGACCCGGATGGCGCGATACAAAATTCCCGGGCGGACGCGGGATAGCGCCCGCAGCACGGCGCGCGACAGCCAGATGTCGGTGTTGGTGGTCAGGACGAAGCGGCCGGTGGCGCGCCGGAGGCCAGCGTTCTTGGCCAAGAACTCCATGAACACCAGGCGGGGATTGACTGCGAGCCGCTCGTGCCACGCGGGCTCCGCCACGTAGCGGTGGTGCCACCAGGGGAGCTCTCGTCCGATCACCTCGGCCAGATACGGCCGGCCCGGCACCGGGTTCCACTCGACGAAGACGTACTCGTGCGCGATCCCGGCGCGCTCCAGGTTCTCGTGGTTGAAGGCGGCCGCGGCAAGCATGCGACCGTTGAAGTCTCCGCCGAACTCGTCGTTCCGGCCCACCACCACGAGGCTGAGGAACGGCTGCGGTTCGCCGTCAGTCGCCGCTGCCATTCAGGCCCGCCCCGGCCGACGCGCCACGATCAGCAAGTGCCAGCCGAGCAACCGCTCACACAGACGGAACAGCGGCGCGGGCATCCCGCGCCAGTACCAGACCTTGCGGTATCGGTGCTGCACGTAGTCCGGGATCGACCACGGGAAGATGTGATCCTTGCGGATCGAGACGATTTCGAGGCCGCCGAGGAGACGGCGGATGCCGCCCGCGGTGTAGGTGTAGGCGACTGGACAGCCAGCCTGGGCCTCGGGCTGCATGCGCTCGAGCTGGATGAGGAGGTTCTTCCAGGAGATCCGCGCATACAGCATGAGCCGCATCTCGGCCCCCGGAGCCAGGTAGCGCATGGCTTCCTGGATGGCGCGGCGGGGATCGGGGGTATGGTGGATCACGCCGAAAGAGTAGACGAGGTCGTAGGGCTCGACGGGAACGACCGCGCTGAGATCCTCGGCGTTGGCCTGGAAGAACCGGGCCCGCAGCCCGAACACCTCGAAGCGCCGCCGACACAGGGCCAGCGACTCACCGGAGAGCTCTACCGCGGTGAGGTCGGCGCCGGCCCGCGCGAAGTTGACGGCGTCGGTCCCGATGCCGGAGCCGATCTCGAGCACTTTCTTTCCCGCCCAGCGCGGGAAGTCGGCGAAGCGCGCGATGTGGGGCTCGACCCGGTACTTCCGGGCCTCGACCTGATCGAAATACTCCTGGCTCCCGAGGGGGGCGACGCCGTGCCTGACGTTGCACGGCTGCCGATCCCAGTAGCCCCGCACCTGGTCGATCGTCGCGGCGCGAACAACCTGGTTCACGTTGATCCCCCTCTCGCTCCGTGGCGCGTGGGGCGCACGCCGGCGCCGCCGCCGGAGCCTTTGGTCGGAGGAGGGACGATCAGGTCGGCAACCTCCCGTCTCCGCGGACCTCGGCGAGCACGCCCGACATCAGAGCCCGTTCTGGTACACGTCGACGACGTGTGAGGTCGAGAGGCCCTGCACGCGCCTCCGTTCCGCATCGGACAGGCGTCGATTCAGGAAGACGGCACCGGCCTTCTCCCATACGTTCTCCAGGGGATGCCGAACGACTTCGAACAGTCCCTCCAGTTCCCGATCGCCCCGGCAGGCAAACCGATAGTCCTCCCAATCGATGCCCTCGAAGAGAGGATCGTACGCCAGCACGGTCAGCCCCTGACCCTGGGCCCGACGGATGAAGGGCAGGGCCAGGGAGCACCGCATTTCGTTGAAGTCGGGGCGGAAGCTGGCCCCGACAATGCCGAGCGGTCGGCCGGTCGTGCGCCCCGCGTCCAGCCACTCCTCGACCAGCGCATCGACGTAGCGATCGTTGCTGGCCCGGAGGGCGTGGAGGACACCCGCCTCCTGCATCCATGCCGGACCGCAGCCGGAGACGATCCCCCCCAGCACCGCCGCATCCTTGGGCAGGCAGGGTCCCGAATAGGGCGGGCCTGGCATCATGTGGGAGAGGGTCATGAGTCGACCTCGGGCATTCTCCTCGAAGGCGATGCGCAACACCTGGCCGGTGTCGGTCCCGTAGGCCCTGCAGAGCTGGTCCATCTCGTTGGCGAATGTGATCTTGACCGCCATCCAGGCATTGTGGACCATCTTGATCCACTCGGCCTCCTCCCAGACGACGTAGCGCGGCTCGGCGTCGACCACCGACTCGAACAGGGTCCGCATGCGCTCCGGAACGTGGCGCGGATCATCGAGCCCGAAGAGAAACTTGCCCGGCCGCAGGTAGTCGTCGATGCCGAAGCCGGCGCGGAGGAAGACGGGCTCGTAGATGAGGGGAAGATCGGGCCGGGAGACGAGCATCGGCACCAGGTGCCGCCGGATGTCGCCCGGAAACACGGTGCTCCCGATGACGATGGGTTGCCCGGCGCTCGCGCAGTCCGCGAGCCCCCGGAGCACCCGCTGGATGGTCGAGTAGTCGCACCGATCGCCCTCGGCGGGGGTCTGCACCCCGACGAAGACGCACGACGCCTCGGCGACCCGCTTCAGATCCGTGGATGCCTCCAGGTTGCCGCTGCGGACGGCCCCGGCGAAGAGGTCGTCGGCGCCGTACTCCGGCACCACGGACTTGCCCCGGGACATCTCCTTCACCTTGCGTGTGTCGATGTCGATGGCAACGCAGCGCCGTCCCTTGCTCAGGAAGGCGCCCAGCACGCTCACGCCCATGTTGCCTACACCGACGACCGCGAGATCGCGAGAGGCCGTCATAGGTTCTCCGTTCAGAACGGGGTTAGCAGCGTGTGGTGGAGGAGTTGCCTGCACCACGCCTCTCCGGGAAGCTCCTGGGCTGCCATGCCCTGGCCGGTTACGGAGGGATGAACCGGCGGTCCCCCGAAGCCTCCGGCCAGACGTGGCTGGACATCCTCGCCTGGTGCCGATCGTCACCGCGCATGCCCGCCTCCTCGGGGAGCGCTACCGCGCATCCTACTCGACCCCTGCCCCCAAGACACGCCCCCGTGCCTCCGCGGGCCATAAAAGCCCGTGGCCCCATACAATAGATGAGTTGGGGTCCCGGGGGAGCAGGGGCCTGCGTCCTGATCCCCGTTCGGCCGCGTTGTGGCGGCTGGCCTGCGCGGGCTCAGCGTCTGGCCTGCAGGCCCCACGCTTCACCGAGCCGGAAGGCCAACTCCTGGGCCATGAGCCGGTACCCCTGGCTCTCGCCCCGCTGATCAAGTCTCAGATGGATCGGGTCGTCATAGAGCGGGTCTTCTATGTCCTTGAAAAGGTCCAGCAGACTGAAGATCGGGATCCCCTCGGCGCGAAGGGGCAGGAGCGCGTCGACCATCCGGCGGTAGAGCGGTTCGTAGTCGAGGTTCCCCACCACGGCCCGCTCGTCCGCGGTCAGGCGCTTGGCGATGGCGGGCACGGGCTGGATAAAGTACGCGGCGCGAATGCCGCGATCGTGCCCCAGCGCCTGCATGGCGCGGATGTACTTCTTGTATTGCTCGAGGCCGGCGGTGATCCGTTGGTCATCGTTCCACCCCGGAGGCAGTCCAAACAGGCTGTGGACGGTCGTCTGGCGGGTCGGCACCGGGGAGACCCGAGGCTCGAGGAGCGGCCGTGCTCCTCGCACGGCTAGGAACGCGGCGTGCGATCGCGACGTCACCGGATTTTGGCTAGCCCAGCCGATCACACGGCCGACCGCCCACCGGCGGACGAGGGCGTCGTAGCTCTCCGTCGCCAGGGGATTCACGGTCGCGAAGTGGTTCGCGGGGTAGTCGAAGCGCAACATCCCGCGCAGCGACAACATCTCGTTGAATCCGTCGAGGGTGACGACCGCGTCCACGACATCGCTCCAGAGCATGAAGAGGATCGCTTGCTGCGGCTGCTTCCAGGCGCCGGCCCCGCCGTTCAGCAGCAGGAACGGCCGTCCCGTGGGGCTCTGGTAGGACTCGTTGAGAATGGTCTCGAGGTAGTTCGGCCCACCCGTCGATCCCGCGAACTGAGCGGCCACCGAGCCGCCGGTGAGCAGGACCACGAACCGATCGGTCCGTCGCTCGCTCGGGAACTCCGCGCCGAACAGCCCGATGTTGTTGATTCCGTCGATCCCGCAGGGGGGATTGCGATGGTGGACGAAGCCGAGGTACGGGTGCGGAAAGAGCGCATCGACGTACTGACATCGAGAACGCGCGGGCGTCACCTGCTCGATGTACCGGTTGGTCTCCCGGCGGAACCGCTCGCGAGCGGACAGGTAGCGGCCATCGACCAGCGAGAGGGCGGCGATGGCGAGTAGCTCCAGGATGGCCAGCGCGAGACCGACCGCGATGGCTGTCCCACCCACGATGACCGCTGCCCGTTTCACCGCCCGTTCAGCGATCGGTCGAAGGTCGGGACCAGCCTGTCATCGTCCTCCGCGGTGCCAGTGGCGAGGCCGAGGTGCCCGCCGAACACGTGGAGGACCAGGACCGTGGGGAGCCCCGGGACCTTTCCTTCTCGCCCTCGTGAACGTCCAGGATTTGACGTGGACTGCCTCGACTCCAGCTGACTCACAGGGTCTCGGGCCGACCACCACGCGTGGCAGTGCGCCGGACCGACCCCGCGCGGTGCTAGCGTCCGTTGACCATGCCGTGGATCCATGAATAGGTGACGTCGAGCCCGCTCTGCAGCGAGGTCGAGGGCTGCCACTCTAGCACCTTCCGGAGCCGCGTGTTGTCGCTGTTTCGCCCTCGCACCCCCTGTGGCTTGCTCAAATCGTATCGCTTTCGGAGCTTCTTCCCCGCGACATCGCTGACCAGGTCGACGAGCTCATCGATGGCCACTAGCTCGTCCGTTCCCAGGTTCAGCGGGTCCCGGTGGTCGGACGCCATCAGGCGAAGGAGGCCTTCGACGCAGTCATCAACGTACATGAAGGAGCGGGTCTGTTTTCCATCCCCCCAGATCTCGATCTCATCGCCGTCCCGGGCCAGGGCCACCTTCCGGCACACCGCCGCCGGCGCCTTTTCCTTGCCTCCCTGATACGTCCCCAGCGGGCCATACACGTTGTGGAACCGGACGATCCGGGTATCGAGCTTGAAGTCCCGATGGTAGTACCGGCAGAGCTCCTCGGCGAAGAGCTTCTCCCACCCGTAACCGGGCTCGGGGTCGGCGGGGTACGCATCCTCCTCCCGGAGCGGAGTCACGTCAGGGCTCAGCTGCTTGTACTGCGCGTATACGCACGCCGACGACGAGAACAGGAACCGTGAGACGCCGTTGCCCTGGCTCGCCTCGAGCATATGCGCGTTGATCAGGATGTTGTTCTTGGAGATCTCGGCCAGTGACGCGGTGATGTAGCCGATGCCACCCATGTCGGCCGCTAGCTGATAGACCTGATCGACCCCGCGGGTGGCCTGCAGACAGGCCTCGCGTCGCCTCAGGTCGAGGATCTCGAACTCGTCGGCCGACGACGGCTCGTATTCCGGGTGCTTGAGGTCGACCCCTCGCACCCAATGACCATCGCGCCGGAGACGCTTGACGAGATGATGACCGATGAACCCCCCCGCACCCGTCACCAGCACGCGCAGCCCGTCGGGCATGTTTGCCTCTCCTCCTATACGTTGGGCGCTCGGACAGACAGGGCGGGCGCCTCACACGTAAGCGCCCCCGCCCGGCGGCATAATATAACCTCCGGAGCCACTCGCACACCGCGGACAAACCTCCCCTCCCCGAGCGCGGGGCCGTGAAGGCAGCGTGCGCGTCAGGACGCGACGCTCGCGGCCCGCGACGGCTGGGCCGGCGGCGAGGTCCCGCAGGGAGCGCTACGCCACGGACGTGCTCAGGGGCGACGGCGGGTCTGGGCCGGATGGGGCCGGCCCGTGAGACGCGGGCCGGCCGGGGAGCACGCCGGCGCTGACCGCCGAGTCCACGATCGTCGCCACCAGGCTGAGCCGGCCCCCGCAGCGCGGGCAGGCCAACACGTCCAACTCGAACGCCCGGGGCCATCAAGGCGGCCCACGACCAGTACCTCGGCCGTGGGGGGACAGTTGGAGCCGGGGGCGGGAGTTGAACCCGCGACCTATCGATTACGAATCGATTGCTCTGCCACTGAGCTACCCCGGCGTCGGGCCGACTGCGGTGACGGAGTATAGCATCGCGCGCCGGCACGCGGCCAGGCGCGCAGCGGAGCGAGGTCAGCTGCCGTCTGAGAGCGCGGGGTTTTCCAGGAGGCGGAACTCCTGGGTCTCCGACCAGCCCGGCGGCACGCCGGCCAGCAGCAGCGATCGGAGCTCGGCCAGGCGATCCGGGGCGAGGCCCAGCCGCTCGGAGAGATCGTCGGCCAGGCCCACGGGATCGTCGTAGGCGCGCCGGCTCAGCACGGCGACGTGCCGGAAGAGGCGGGTGATCTTCTTGTCCAGCTCGCCCGAGCCGAGCCGCTGCGCCACGGCGCCGATCAGCTCGCCGCCCGCGGAATCGATGCGCAGATGCCCGGCCACGCGCAGCTCGCAGTACGTGATCCCGTCGGGACCGTCCACGTGCTCGGACTCGAGCAGGATCACGACCTGCCCCACGATGGCGGGCAGCACGCCGGACTTCACGCGGCCGGCCAGGTGGTAGAGGCGCCGCCCCTCGTCGGTGAACACGGGCGTCAGCGTGCCGCGCGCGCCGTAGCCGTCGTCCAGGTCGTAGCCGTCGCCCAGCTTGTGCAGCCGGTACTTCCCCTGCCGCAGCGCGCGCGCCACGTCGGCGGCGAAGTCGGGATGGTCGAGGAGGAAGTCGAACACCGCCTTCCGGCTGCGGAAGCTGATGCCGCGGGTCTCGTGGGAGAGCACCGCGCCCGCGACGACGTCGCGGACGCGCGCGTACGCGTCCCCGGAGAGCTGGGCCCACGGGATGTCGGCGGCCCGGCTGACCGGGCTCAGGGCGACGTCGAACGAGGTCTGGGGCGACCGGCTCGGCGCCGGCGCGGGAGCCGACAGCGCGGGCGACTGGTAGCCGTCCTCGGCTCGCGTCGGGGGCGCGGTGGCCAGCGCTCCGACGAGCAGCGAGGCCATGACGATCGAGCGGCCGATCGACATGGCGTCACGATACCACCGGCGCCTTGACGGTCAAACCGGGCCTCTGCTAGTGTCTGACCCCCGCCGAACCGGGCGGCCCCGGCGAGCAATGAACCGCGCGGATCTCGTGAGCTCGATGGCCAAGGCGAGCGGCTGGAGCAAGACCGCCACCGACCGAGCACTGCGCGCGCTGCTCGCCGCGATCCGGGGCTCGCTCAAGCGCGGGCAGGCCGTCACCCTGGTCGGCTTCGGCACCTTCTCCGTCGCCCGCCGCAAGCCGCGGCGGGGCAAGAACCCCCGCACCGGAAAGCCCATGAACGTGGTCGCCGGCCGGAGTCCACGCTTCCGGCCCTCGAAGGAGCTCAAGCGGGCGGTCCGCTGAGCTTCCGGGGGCGGCCGGCCCGCGTGCCCCGAGCGCTTTTGTCTTTCCGGGTTCGTTGCGTCACGGGATAGAATGTCCGTCAGTGCCTCGAATCGTTATCCTTTTCACATTGGTCTGGCTCATCGCGGCGCCGGCCTCGGCCCAGAACGGCCGGCCTCCCTCCCCCGGCGCCGACGCCTTCCTCCTCCTCGACCGTGACGGCAAGGTGCTGGTCGCCAAGAACGCCAGCGACGACCACGCCCCGGCGAGCCTGGTCAAGCTCATGACGCTCTACCTCGCCTTCGAGGACCTCGAGGCCGGCCGGGCCGAGTGGGACGACCTGGTCCCCGTCTCGGCCCGGGTGGCGGCAACCCCGAGGTACCGGATGGGGCTCAAGACCGGCGAGCCCCTGCCGCTCCGGACGCTCCTCGAGGGCGTCGCGATCGCGTCGGCCAACGACGCCGCCGCGGCGGTGGCCGAGTACCTTGGGGGCACGGAGGAGCAGTTCGTGGCCCGGATGAACGCGAAGGCGCACGAGCTGGGGCTCTCGTCCACGCGCTTCGCCAACCCGCACGGCCTGCCCGACCCGCATCAGCGCACGACCGCCCAGGACATGGCCAGGCTCACCGGCCACCTCGTCGAGGACCATCCCGGCTCGCGGGCGCTCCTCGGGGGCAAGAACTTCGTGTACCGGGGACGCGTGTACAGCCGACGCATCCCGCTCTTCGACGACCCCGGCGGCGTGCAGGCCCTCAAGACGGGGTTCACCAACGAGGCGGGCTACAACCTGGCCATCGCCGCCTGGCGGGCGGACCAGCGCTACCTCCTGATCGTGCTCGGCGCAAACACGCGCAGCCAGTCCTTCCGGGACGCGCGGGCCCTCCTGCGCTACGGCTTCGGAGACACGATCGAGGAGGAGCCGCCGCGTCGCCGCGCCCTGCCGCCGGCCCGCCGCCTCCCTCCGCGCCGCTCGAGCGCCAGCGTCCGCGCCGCGCGCTGAACGGGCCGGGCGCGCCCGTGCCTCGGCCCGCATGCCTTCCTCTTCGATGCGTACGGGACGCTCTTCGACGTCCATTCCGTGGTCGAGGCGGGCCGCGCCCTGACCGGCGAGCCCGCGGCGCTTTCCGCGCTGTGGCGGCAGAAGCAGCTAGAAGTACTCGAAGGCGGTGGTACCTCGCTCCATCCGGAGGCGCAGATCGGCCATGAAGACCAGATAGGGGTGCGCGCCGAGCGCGACCAGGCGGTCCCGCTCGCCCGCGGCCAGCGCGGCCCGCTCCTCGTCGGACAGCCCGGCCTCCTTCATGGCGGCCTCGGCGTCGGCGAGGTAGCGCGCCCGGAACTCCGGGTCCGACTTGATTCCGTAGAGACAGCGGTTCAGCCGGTAGGCCCGGGCGGGCGGAAAGCGGTAGTGGGCGTCCTCGCTCACAGCGGCCACTCCACCACGGCGTTGCCGTGGTGCCACGAGGGCTCGTAGCAGTACACGTCGGCCCGCGCGTCGCCGACGGCGCCGATCACGGTCAGCCACGTCCGGAGCTCCACGTTGCCGGCCCGGTCCAGCTCGGCGCCCGTCACGCTCGCCAGCTCGTGCCCCCGGCCCTGGCCGAGCACGCCGAGGAGCCGGCGGTCGTACGCGAAGTCCGGCGAGGCGTAGCGGTCGGTGCCGGGGAAGTGCGAGAGGCCGCCCGAGGCCATCAGCGCCACGCGCTCGGGCCGGGCGCGGAGGATCTCGCCCAGCGCGCGCCCCCATTCGTGGCAGCGCCGCGGCGTGGGCTGGGGCGGCAGGTACACGTTGACGTGCAGCGGGACGATGGGGACCGCCGGCTCCGGCATCGTGAAGTGCAGCGGGACGTAGAAGGCGTAGTCGAGGGGCGCGTCCTGCGTGTAGAGGAGGTCGAAGCCGCGGTCGATGCCTTCCTCGAGGACGGCGCGCGCCAGGGGCTCGTGGATCGGGAAGCGGTACTGGTAGCGGCCGAAGCTCCCCGCGCACGCGGCGCCCGCGTACACGGCGAGGGCGGGCACGCGGTCGAGGAAGAACGCCTCGACGTGATCGCCCGCGACCATCGCGATGGCGTCCACGCGCAGGTCGGCGAGCCGACGCCGGACGCGCGCGAACGCATCGTGCACGCGGAGCACGAGGGCGCGGTCCTCGGTATCCGGACGGGCGAGGAGCTGGGGGGTGTGAGCGCAGGCGAAGGCGCCGACGAGCATGGCCGGCCCAGTGTGGGTGGCCCCGAGCGGGGAAGTCAAGCGAACCGGTTACGGGCTGGACCCTTCAGCGGACCGGATGACCCTGGAGGCGCCGGGCTGGCCGTGGACGATCCGGTCGGGTCTCAGCGGGCCTACTTCTTCGCGAGCTTCTTCCGCTTCACGTACGCCCAGATCTTCTTCGTCATCTCCGACGGGCCGATGGGCGACGAGCCCATGACCGACTCGAGCGTGTCGCTGCACCCCTTGAAGTTGATCGCGTAACCTCCGAAGGCCGGCTTCTTCGCTTTCGCCATGCTAGGGCTCCTCCCGAGTAGGTTGTGGGAACCGCCGCCCGGCGCCTCCCGATCCGGCAGGGGGTATCATCGCTGGATCACGAGAGAGAGGCAAGCGAAAAATACCACCCGTGGGGGCCTTCCCACGAGGGGCCGGCTACCCGGTGGGGGTATACCCCCGGGGGGCTCCCGGGGGGCTCCCGCGAGCCTCAGGAGCGGCCGGTGAACGCGGGCATCACCTCGCGCGCGAACCACGCGAGCTGCTCGCGGAACTCCTTGGGCGGCATGCCCTCGGCCCAGTGGATCATCATCTGGTCGAGGCCAGGGTAGCGGCGCTCGAACGCGCGGATCTCGTCGATCACCTGGGACGGCGGCCCGCACAGCCATGCCTTCTGATCCACCCCGTCGCGGATGGTCGGCTCGCGCGCCGGCGTGCCCGGGGTGCCCCACGGCCGGCCCGCCAGATCGGCGTAGCGGACGAAGCCGAACGGGGCGAACCACTTGTAGCGCTCGTCGTGGTACGGCTCGACGCGCCGGACCGCCTCCTCCTGCGTCGGGGCCAGGTAGAGGCCCACGCCCCAGCAGAGGTCCTCGCCGAGGGCGAGCGCGCGCCCGGCCTTCGCCGCCTCCGCCTGGTAGGCCCGGGCGACCTGGTCGAAGATCTTCTCGCCGTTCAGCGTGACCATGCCCTTGATGCCCCGCTGGGCGATGTAGGGCAGCGTCTTGCCGCTCGCGATCGGCGCCCAGATCTCCACCGGCCGGTGGATGGGCCGTGGGACGAGCGTGACCTCGGAGAGCTGGTAGCCGCGGTAGGGCACGGCGGGGGGGATCTGGTAGTGACGCCCGTGATGGGAGAACGACTCCTCGTTGAAGGCCTTGTGGAGCACGTCCATCTGCTCCTCGTAGAGCTCCTGGTTCGCCGCGTTGTCGAGCATGGGCGCGCCGAACGTCTCCACCTCGCGCGTGTGATAGCCCCGGCCGACGCCCATGATGACGCGGCCCCCGGTCATGATGTCGGCCGCCGCGTAGTCCTCGGCGAGCCGCAGCGGATGCCACATCGGCAGCACGTTGAACGCGCACCCGAACTTGAGCCGCCGCGTGAGGCTGGCCAGCCACGTGCCGAGGAGGATCAGGTTGGGGAAGACCTCGTAGCCCTCGTGCTGGAAGTGGTGCTCGGCGGTCCAGAGGCAGTAGTAGCCGAGCTCGTCCATCTGCTGGGCCACGTCGCGCGCGGTGTAGAAGGCCTCGGCCAGCCGCTCGTTCGGGTACCGCCGGGCGTCGGCGGGGGTGCCGTCCTGGCCCACGTTGTCGAGCTCGATCTGGCCCACGTAGAGGACGGAGAACTTCGTGATCATCGGGCTCTCCACCCGCCGTCCACGACGAGGGCGTGGCCGGTGACGTAGCCGGCCTCGTCCGAGGCCAGGTAGCAGACGGCGGAGGCGATCTCCTCCACGGTGCCGCGGCGGCCCGCGGGCACCAGCGCCCGCACCTGCTCCTCGTTCACGGCGACGCCGCGCCCGCTCATGTCGGGAATGTCCGGCCCCAGGATCTGCTGGGAGTGCTGCCGGAGCCCGGTGACGACGGGGCCCGGGCACACGCAGTTGACGGTGATGCCGCGCGCGGAGTACGCGACGGCCATCTGTCGCGTGAGCCCCACCACCGCGTGCTTGGCCGCCACGTAGGCCGCCCCGCCCCCGGTGCCGTTCAGGCCCGCCACCGAGGCCATGTTGACGATGCGGCCGCGCCCGCGCGGCAGCATCTCGGCGAGCGCGCGCTTGGAGCCGAGGAACACGCCGGTCAGGTCGATGTCGATCACGCGGCGCCAGAGGCCCTCGTCGGTCTCGTCCACGTTGAAGTAGCCGTCGAGGACGCCGGCGTTGTTGACCATCACCTCCAGGGCGCCCAGCTCGCGCACCGCGGTGGAGACCGCGCGGTCCACGTCGGCGGCGCGGCTCGTGTCGCCCTGGACGGCGAGGGCCCGGCCGCCGGCGGCGCGGATGACCTCCGCCGTCTCCCGCGCCGTGGCCTCGTCGATGTCCACGGCGGCGACGCGCGCGCCGCGGGCGGCGAGGGCGAGCGCGATGCCCCGTCCGATGCCCGACCCCGCGCCCGTGACGACCGCGACTTTACTCTCGAGCTTCATGCCGTTCTCCTTGGGCTGCGTCGTCTCGGTGGTTCCGGAGGGGCTGCGGTTACTTCCACTGCCTGACCATATCGCCCCCTCACCCTGCCCTCTCCCCCTCGCGGGGGAGAGGGGGGCGAATGGCTGGTCTGACGGTCAGTGGCCGGGACTGCGGGCAACCGTCCGCCCGCGGCAACCGTCCTGCCCGCGGCATCTCAGATCGCGAGGGCGTAGCCGTCGCGGCGGGGGTCGGCGCCGGCGATCAGGGCGCCGGACTCGGGGTCGCGCGCGATCCCCTGCCCGCCGCCCACGATCCACGACCAGTCGCCGATGGCGTTGACCTGGTGGCCGCGCGCGGCGAGGCCCGCCACCGTCTCCGCGGGGATCCGCGTCTCCGCGTCGACGAGCCGGTCGCGATAGACGCGCACGCGCGGCGCCTCGATGGCCTCCTGCACGTCATGCCCGAACTCCAGCACGTTCAGCAGCATCTGCGGCGTGGTCTGCAAGATGCCGTACGAGCCGGGGGTGCCGATGGACAGGCGGAACGCGCCGTCCTTGAAGACCTGGGTCGGCGACATCATGGTGCCGGCCTTCTGGCCGGGCCGGAGCGCGTTCGGCGAGGCGGGGTCGCGGTCCATCCACTTCAGGATGTTGTTCAGCACGATGCCGGTGCCCGGGACCGCGAACCCCGAGCCGAACGGCACGCCGAGCGTCTGCGTCACCGACACCACCGTGCCCTCGGCGTCGGCGCAGGCGAAGTGCGTGGTGTGCTCGTTCTCGAACCGCGCGGGGTGGCCCTCGGTCACCTGGCCCGGGAGCTTGACGCCGTGGCGCTCCCCTTCGCTCACCGCGGCGCGGCCGGCGTCGATCCGCGCGCGCTGAGACGCCGCGTACGCCTTGGAGACCAGTCCGCGCACCGGCGCCTTGCCCCCGTAGGCGTAGGCGAGCCGGTCCGCCGAGCCGAGCTTCACCGCCTCGATCAGGTGGTGCAGGTACTCGACGGAGTGGGCACCCCAGCCCGCCACGTCGAAGCCTTCGAGGATGTTGAGCGTCTCCAGCATCTGGAACGCCGAGAACGGCGCGGGCATCGAGGCGATCTCGTGGCCGCGGTAGTCGATCGTGAGCGGCTCGCGCCACTCGGGGCTGAACCCCGCCAGGTCCGCCTCGGAGAGCCAGCCGCCGGCCTCCCGCACCGCGCGCGCGATCGCCTTCGCGATGGGGCCCCGGTAGAACGCCTCGGCCCCGCCTTCCGCGACCTGGCGGAACGTCGCCCCGAGCTCCTTGTAGGTGACGAGCTTGCCCGGCCGCGGACCGCCGTTGCCCAGGTACAGGCGCTCGGCCTCGGCCGACCGGCCGAGCGTCGCGCGGGCGCCGCTCGAAGAAGTCCGTGTTCATGCGCGTGAGCGGCACCCCGCCCTCGCAGAGGGCGATGGCGGGATCGAGGACGCGGGCCGCCGGCATCGTGCCGAAGCGCGCGAGGGCGGCGAGCCAGCCGCCGAGGTTCCCGGGCGTGGCGCACGCGCGCGGGCCGCCGGCGAGCTCGTCCTCGGTGACGGCGGCGAGGGCGGCGCCCGACGGCGCCCCCGCGGGCGCCGGACCCACGAAGTCGAGCACGTGCCGCTCACGCGTCCGCGCGCGCGAGATCAGCATGAGGCCGATGCCGCCCACGCTCGACATGAACGGCTCGACCACGTTGAGCGTCGAGCCGACGGCGACCGCGGCGTCCACCGCGTTGCCGCCCTCGAGGAGGATGCGGATGCCGGCCATGGACGCGAGCGGATGCGCGGACGTGACGGCCCCGCGGGCGCCCATGACGGCGGGCCGGTACGCGTGTCGATGAGGTGGCATGGCGGTCTCCTGTGCGAGATCGATCCGGGCCAGCGACGAGCGACCTGTCGACGGGCCAGGGCGTCCTGACCGTTCTCCGCGTCGCGCGAGGTCGCCCGGCGCCGCCCAATGGTAGGATGGGGCCTCGTCGACCGCAAAACGTCCACGGCACAACGAGGTCCGCGAATGGAAGCCGACCTGGCCGCGGCGCTCTCACGCGCCTCCTACATGTACGTGACGACGTACAGCGCATCGGGTCGGCCCGGCACCGTCCCCACCTGGCTCTGGCCCCACGAGGGCGCGGTCTACTTCACGACGCAGCGGGCCAGCCTGAAGGCGCGCCGCATCCGGGACAACGGACGCGTCACCGTCCACGTGGGGCGTCGCGACGGGCCCGCGTTCGCGGGGCACGCGGAGTGGGTGGAGGACCAGCCGGACCTGGAGGCAGCGCTCCTCCAGGCGTACGCGCGGAAGTACTGGATCCTGGTGCCGCTCTGGATGGGACGCTACATCCGCCGCGGGCTCGCCGCGCGGACGAGCGTGCTGATCCGGATCACGCCCGCGGCGTAGGGATCAGGTCGCCGCGGTCCGCGCGCGGTCGCGGAGCGCCTGGTCCACCGCACATGGCGGGCCCCGGAACGCTTGTGCGCCGCGCGCGCTCGAGGCAGCCGTGCGCGCAGAGGATGTGCTCGAGCGGGGCGGCAGCGAGAGGGACGAAGGCCGAGGTGGGATCGCTGGGCGATGCGCGAACTGGGCGTCGTTGTCCGGGATGAAGTGCTCGCGCAGATAGGCATTGGCGGCCTCGAGCGTGGTGATGCCCGCCAGCTGCAGCTCGTTGATGAGCCGGCCTGCAGGGAGTGATTGAGCCGTTCCCGCGGCCTCGGGCCTGGGGGGAGTAGCTCGAGATGTGCTCGATGCCGAGGCGGTCGAGCGCGCGGCCCAACTGGGTGGGGCGGGAGGGATCGACTTTGCCGCTGGCGCTCGGGGTGTAAAAGGCCCACCCGGCGCGGTCGGTGTACAGGGCGATGGGCAGCTCGTACGTCTGGAAGAGGTAGTGCACCGCGTTCATGGCGGTCAGGGTGCTCTCAGCCGGCTAGAGCTGAGCGGAGAGTTGTCGCTTGGTGGCATCGTCGAGGACCGCGATGAGCGTTTGATGCTCCGTCGGCCGCAGGGCCAGCGACGCATGCGGGCTGCGGTCGAGGTGCAGGCGCTCCCCGAAGCACGGGCGCGGCTCGCGTCGGCGCCGATGGCGCCCTCGCTGCCGGCTTTTGCGCACGAGCCCGGCTTCGTGCAGCGCCAGCTTGACCAAGCTGTAGGACAGCCGCACCCCGTGATCACGGCGGGCGAGGTGGTGGAAGTGGCGCACATTGAACCCGGGGTGCCCGTCCCGCGGCCCGTAGCGCTCACGGTACAGGCGCAGGATGCGCTGCGCTTCATCGGCGGGGGCTTTGCGTCGCGCAGGGCGTACCCGACGCTGGTCGTACAGATCCAGCACCGCGTCTCCCTGATACCGGGCGCGCGACCGTCGGAGGCTCCGGGTGTGGATGCCGAGAATCTCGGCCGACTGGATCGATGTGAGCGCTCCGCTCAACGCGCGCAGGGTCAGGTCCTGGACTTTCATGGCCGGGTGCACGGCGAGGCTGGCATATAGCATGGGCGGTCTCCTGTCCGGCTTCGTGCACCACGCGCCCGAGGCGCCTTGACCCGTGTGCACCGGTCACGTAGCATCTGGCCACACGCGCGGGAGCTCGGACATTCCGGGCTGAGAGGGCAGCGAGGGCGCTGCCGACCGCTCATCACCTGACCTGGGTAATGCCAGCGTAGGGAGGCCTCGATGAAGACCTATCTGCAGAGTCCCGATCCGTCCGTCCGCGTCCCGTTCCGCGAGATCCGCCTGACCACGGGCGAGTCCCTCCGGCTCTACGACACGAGCGGCCCCTACACCGACCCCGGCCACGCGGTCGACCTCAAGCAGGGACTGCCGCCGCTCCGGCGGCACTGGATCCTGAGCCGAGACAACGTCGAGCCGGGCGCGGGCGGCCGCTGGGGGCTGCGCGCAAAGCCGGGACAGCGCGTCACCCAGATGCACTACGCCCGGCGCGGAGAGATCACCCCGGAGATGCAGTTCGTGGCCCTGCGCGAGGGCATGGACGCCGAGGTGGTGCGCGACGAGGTAGCCCGCGGGCGCGCCATCATCCCCTCGAACATCAACCATCCCGAGGCCGAGCCCATGATCATCGGGCGCCGGTTCCTGGTGAAGATCAACGCCAACATCGGCAACTCCGCCGTCTCCTCCTCGATCGAGGAGGAGGTCGAGAAGATGACGTGGGCCACGCGCTGGGGCGCGGACACGATCATGGACCTCTCGACCGGCAAGAACATCCACGAGACGCGGGAGTGGATCGTGCGGAACGCGCCCGTGCCGGTGGGCACCGTGCCGATCTACCAGGCCCTCGAGAAGGTGGGCGGGAAGGCCGAGGACCTGACCTGGGAGGTCTATCGCGACACGCTGATCGAGCAGGCCGAGCAGGGCGTGGACTACTTCACGATCCACGCCGGCGTGCGGCTGCCGTACGTGCCGCTCACCGCCCGGCGCGTCACCGGCATCGTGTCGCGCGGCGGCTCGATCATGGCCAAGTGGTGCCTGGCCCACCACCAGGAGAGCTTCCTCTACACGCGGTTCCGCGAGATCTGCGAGATCATGGCCGCCTACGACGTGGCCTTCTCGCTGGGCGACGGGCTCCGGCCGGGGTGTCAGGCCGACGCCAACGACGAGGCGCAGTTCGCCGAGCTGGACACCCTGGGCGAGCTCACGACCGTGGCGTGGGAGCAGGACTGCCAGGTGATGATCGAGGGGCCCGGCCACGTCCCGATGCACCTCATCAAGGAGAACATGGACCGGCAGCTCGTGACCTGCCACGAGGCGCCGTTCTACACGCTGGGCCCCCTGACGACGGACATCGCGCCCGGCTACGACCACATCACCTCGGCCATCGGCGCGGCCATGATCGGCTGGTACGGCACGGCCATGCTCTGCTACGTCACGCCCAAGGAGCACCTCGGGCTGCCCAACAAGAAGGACGTGAAGGACGGCGTGATCGCGTACAAGATCGCCGCCCATGCCGCCGACCTCGCGAAGGGGCATCCCGGCGCGCGCGAGTGGGACGATGCGCTGAGCCGCGCGCGCTTCGAGTTCCGCTGGCAGGACCAGTTCGAGCTGTCGCTCGATCCCGAGACGGCGCGGGAGTTCCACGACGAGACGCTGCCCGCGGCGGGCGCGAAGGTGGCCCACTTCTGCTCGATGTGCGGGCCGCACTTCTGCTCGATGAAGATCACGCAGGACGTGCGGGAGTACGCAGCGTCGAAGGGCATGGTCGCCGACAGCTCCGCTCTCGCCCAGGGCCTGCGCGACAAGGCGGAGGAGTTCAAGCGGAGCGGCGGCAGCATCTACGTGCCCCGCCCACGCCGCTGGCCAAGCCGCGCGCCTAGCCGTGACGCTCGCACCTGGTCATGGCGCTCGACGAGCGTCTGCTCGAGGGCGCGCGCCTGGGCGCCGGCGCCGAGGCCGTCCAGCTCCCCCAGCGCGGCGGTGAAGTGCCGGAGCATCCGCCGTCCCTCCGTCTGGCGCCAGCCGAGGTCGGCCAGCGCCTTCTCGCACTGGATCGTGTGCTCGACCACGTGCAGCGCGAACCGGTGCAGGCGGAAGCGCACGTCCACCGTGTAGTGCACCCAGATCGTCGGGCGCGTCATGCCGGCGGGCGGCACGTCGCCGAGGACGCGGTTCGACTCGGCGCGCGCGTGGGCAAGTCGGGCCACCACGGCGTCTGCGTCGCCGCTACCGTCGATCTGGGCGAGCGGCGGAAGCTCGGTGTCGGCGATGCGCATCGGATCGGCGTCGGTGCGGACCACCGCGTAGCGCGTCTGGAGCATGTAGCGGCGCTCGATCCATAGCATGTGACGGAGGGTCTCGCGCACCGGCCACTCGCCCTCGCGCGGCGCCGCGTCGAAGAGGTTGCCGGGGATGCCGACCAGCAGCCCGCGGAGGTCGCCGAACGCGCGCTCGGCGCGGGCGAGGATCCGCCGCGACTCCGGCGCCGGGCCCGCGGCCGCGGCCAGGACGGCCTCCTGGGCCTCCTCGAGCGCCCAGTAGAGCGCGTTCCGCGCGTCCATCTGCGCGTTCCGCCACGACCAGGGGCCCGAGAGCGCCGCCTCGTCCATCTCCGCGAATCCCCTCGCCGCTGCCGCGAAGTCGCTCATCTCATCTCCCCCTCGTGGTCTGGAGTCGCTCGTGCGCCCAATTTGGGCACATCGACGGCGGGGAGATCAACCGGGATGCCGAGCGCAGAGGCGCGATCAGAGGAGCGCTGGACGTCGCTGCTCGTCGGCGACGCCTGACCCGGCCGCGAGGGCGGCGGCGCCCGCGAGCGCCGGACCATCGCCGATGGCGGCGGCCGACTCGAACCACCTCAAGCGCCCGCGGAGCGCCACGACCTCGCCGATCACCACGACCACGGGCGGCGCGAGTCTCGTGCGCGGTCGCGCGCTCCACGATGTCGGCGAGGGTGCCGACGACCGTCGTCTGCGCGTCCGTGGTGCCCCATCGGATCAGCGCCACCGGCGTGGCCGCGGGCCGGCCGTGCCCGAGCAGCGTCTCCACGATGCGCGGGAGCGCGCTCGCGCCCATCAGCACCACGAGCGTGTCGACGGCGGTCGCCAGCCGCGCCCAGTCGGCGTCAGGCGGCGCCCCGGCCTCGCCGTGACCGGTGACCACCGCGAAGGACGACGCCACGCCCCGGTGGGTGAGCGGGATCCCGGCGTACGCGGGAACGGCGACGGCCGAGGTGACGCCGGGCACGACCTCGAAAGGAATCCCGGCCTCGGCCAGCGCCTCCGCCTCCTCCCCGCCCCGGCCGAAGACGAACGGATCGCCGCCCTTCAGCCTCACCACGTCCCGTCCCGCCTGCGCGTGGCGGACGATCAGCGCGTTGATCTCGTGCTGGGCGAGGCAGTGGTCGCCGCTCCGCTTGCCGGCGAAGATCGTGAGCGCGCCGGCGGCGCCTCGTCGAGCAATGCGGGATTCACGAGCCGGTCGTACACCACCACGTCGGCGCGACGCAGCAGGTCGCGTCCACGCACGGTCATGAGGCCCGGATCGCCGGGGCCGGCGCCGACCAGATACACGCGTCCTGGTGACCCTCGCAGGGTACGGTAACGCCACGGGCCCCTATAGTCCCACCGCTCGGCATTGGTCTGATGCGCGGGGCTCACGAGCCGCACACCGACACCCCGAGCCGCTGCCGGAGCAGCGCCTCGGCCTCGTCGCGCCGGCCCTCGCCGAGAAGCCGGCGGATCTCCGGGTCGAGCGCGCCGCGCCAGGCGTCGCCCGCCGGCGCGCCGGGCCGCCCGCGGAAGTCGCGCCGCACCTCGGCCGCGAGATCGAGGAGCAGGGCGTAGTCCTCGGGGAAGTACGTCTCCAGCTCCTCACGAATGGCGCGCGCGAGGCCCGGGCTCCCGCCGCTCGAGCCCACGGCGACCACCAGCCGGCCGCGGCGCAGCACCGACGGCAGGAGGAAGTCGCAGTAGGCGGGATCGTCGGCCGCGTTCACCCACACGCGCGCCGACCGCGCGTCCTCGCGAACCGCGGTGGTCACGGTCCGGTCGCCGGTCGCGACGAAGGCCAGCCACTGCCCGTCGAGGTCCCCGGGCGCGTACGGCCGGGCGACGTGCGCGATCCGCCCCGCGCGCGCGAGGGCCGCGAGGCCCTCGGTGAGGGTCGGGCTCACGACGGTCAGCGAGGCGCCCGCGCGGAGCAGGCTCTCCACCTTGGCCTCGGCCACGGGACCGCCGCCCACCACCAGGCAGGCGCGACCGCAGCAGGTCGAGGACGACGGGATAGCCCTCAGCCGTCGAGGCCATGCGGCACCGGTCCCGCCGGCAGGTCGCGCGCCACCGCCTCCACGAGCGGCGCCGGCAAGCGCGGCCCGAAGCTCCTCGTCGGTGTGACGCGCGCAGAAGGCCTGGAAGGTCTCGCCGGGACGGCGCCCGGCCAGGTACACGCGGAGCAGCCGCTCGATCGCGTCGGGCACCTCCCGCGCGTCGATGCGGTACCCGATGGGCCGGGCGATGGCGGGCGACGCGCCCAGGCCGCCCCCGACGCAGAAGTAGTACGCGTCGACGAGCGCGCCGTCGACCTTGACCTTCTTGCCCTCGAGGCCGATGTCCGCGATCCAGTGCTGGCCGCAGCTGTTGGGGCAGCCGGTCACGTTCAGCCGGAGCGGGCTGTCGAGCCCGGGCAGACGGCGCTCGAGCTCCTCGACGAGCCAGCGCGCGAACCCCTTGGTCTCGGTGAGGGCGAGCTTGCAGAACTCGCTGCCCGTGCACGCCACCGTGCCCCGACGGAAGACGGAGGCGTCCACGGCGAGCCCCGCCGCCTCGGCCTCGCGGGAGACCGTGGCCGCTCGCTCGCGGCGCACGTTGGGAACGAGGAGGCTCTGCCGGCCCGTCGTCCGGATCTCGCCTGCGCCGTGACGATCGGCGAGATCGGCGACGACGCGCATCTGGCCCGGCGTGAGCCGGCCGCGGACGACGGCGAGCCCGACGTAGCAGTAGCCCTCCTGGCGCTGCGGGTGGACGCCGACGTGATCGCGATCCGCGTCCGGCGGCGGCTCCTCGGCCACGGCCGGCGCGAGACGGAAGCCGAGCCTGCGCTCGAGGTCGGCGAGGAGGCTGTCCGCGCTGGCGCCGTGGCGGAGGAAGAGGAACTTGAGCCGCGCCTTCTCGCGGTTCTGCCGCAGCTCGTCGGCGTCCTTGAACAGCTCGGCCACGCCCTTGAGCACGGCGGCCACCTGGTCGGGCCGCACGAAGGCGTCGAGCCGCGTCCCGAGCCGCGGATCGGTGGAGAGCCCTCCGCCCACCCGCAGCGAGAAGCCGGGCTCGCCGGTGGCAGGGTGGCGGAGCGCGGTGAAGCCCACGTCGTTGATCTCCGGGTACGTGCACCAGCTCCGGCAGCCCGTGATCGAGACCTTGAACTTCCGCGGCAGGTTGTAGAACTCCGGGCTGCCCGCGAGCATCGCGGTCGTGGCGTGGACCAGCGGCGAGGCGTCCCAGACCTCGTCGGCGTCGAGGCCAGCCACCGGGCAGCCCGTCACGTTGCGCGTGACGTCGCCGCACGCGCCGAGGGTGACCAGGCCGCACGCCGAGAGCCGTCCGAGGACGTCCGGCAGCGCCTCGACGGACACCCAGTGGAGCTGGATGTTCTGGCGCACGGTGAGATCGGCCACGCCGCGGCCGTGGCGCTCGGCGAGGTCGGCCACCGTCCGGAGCTGGCGCGCGTCGAGGAAGCCGTTGGGGATGCGGATCCGCACCATGAAGTACGGCGTCGCGCGACCCTCGCCGCCCTTGCCGCCCACCGCGCCGACCCCGTCACCCTGGGTGTAGATGCCCCACCAGCGGAAGTACGTGTTCAGCCACTCGGGCGGGATGGACGCGTGCCCCTCGCGGGCGAACCGCTCGATCTCCGCGTACGCCGCCCAGGGGTTCAGCTCCCGCTTGAGCCGCTCGACCCGCTGCGCCTTCGTCTCCGTCTGCTGCACCGTCATGGCCCTTCTCCCTCGCACGTCGTGCGCACGTGCCGCAGGGTGCGGGCGGGCGAAGCCCGGGCGCCCGCACCTGGTAAAACGCGAAAAGCCGAGCGGCGGGGCCGGGAGCCCCGCACCGCTCGGCTTCGTGTCTCGTGGACGTTCTGCCTCTTCGCGGTCAGCCGGATGTCAGTCGCGGTACGTCAGCGGCACCTCCACCCAGGTCTTGCAGCGTGGGCACTTCGCGCTGGCCCGCCCCGTGGACTGGGCCACGCGGAGGATGGCGTTGCGGACAACGAGCCCGTCGTCCTCCCACACCACGATCTTCGTGCGGCATGCGGGGCAGCGTCTGGGCTCTCGGAGCGTGGGGCTCTCGATCTGCGACCGCGTCATGCGGCTAATAGTCATATTGTCAATCGGTTTTGTCAAGATAACCAGAAAAGTCTGTGGGTGCCCGGGTTTCAGCAGATTCAGGTCCGGGCGCCTAGACGGCGTCCGGGTCGATGCCGTGCTCCTTGAGCTTCTTCCGGAGGGTGTTGCGGTTGATGCCGAGGAGCTGGGCCGCGCGGACCTGGTTGCCGCGCGTTTCCCGCATCACGGCCCGGAGCAGCGGCTTCTCCACGAGCCCGACCATCAGGCCGTGGAGGTTCGCCGAGCCGTGGCCGCGCAGGCCGCGGACGCACTCGTGCATCTTGCGCTCGATCACCTCCTCGAGCGTGGCGTCGGCGGCCACCGCGGTCGCCGTGGAGACGGGGCCGATCGGCAGATGCTCGGGAAGGATGACGCCGCTCACCGCCATGACCATGGCGCGCTGGATCACGTTCTCCAGCTCCCGCACGTTCCCGGGCCAGTCGTGTCCGACCAGGCGATCCATGGCTTCGGGCGCGATGGCCCGATCGCCGAGCGAGTCGCTGTACTTGGCGAGGAAGTGCTCGACGAGCAGCGGGATGTCGCCGCGCCGCTCGCGGAGCGAGGGCAAGGAGAGCGTGACCACGTTGAGCCGGTAGAAGAGGTCCTCGCGGAAGCGCCCCTCCTTCATCATGCCGTCCAGGTCGCGGTGCGTGGCGGCGAGGACGCGCACGTCCATCCGGATCAGCTCGTGGCCGCCCACGCGCTCGAAGACCCGCTCCTGCAGCGCGCGCAGCAGCTTGACCTGCAGCTCGGGCGGCATGTCGCCGATCTCGTCGAAGAACACCGAGCCGCCGTGGGCCAGCTCGAGCTTGCCGAGCCGGCGCTCCTTGGCGTCGGTGAAGGCGCCCTTCTCGTGGCCGAACAGCTCGGACTCGAGGAGCGTGGTGGGGATGGCCGCCGCCGAGATCCCCACGAACGGACGCCCGGCGCGCCGGCTGTAGTGATGGAGCGCGCGCGCCACCACCTCCTTGCCCGTGCCCGACTCCCCGCGCAGGAGCACGCTCACGTCGCTGCTCGCCACGCGCCCGATGGTCTTGTAGACCTCCTGCATGGTGGGATGGCGCCCGACGAGCGCGCCGAACTCCCAGACCTCCCGCAGCCCCCTGCGCAGCGAGGCCACCTCCTGGGTGAGGCGGCGCGCGGTGAGGGCGCGCTCGGCCAGGAGCAGCGCCTCGTCGATGTCGAAGGGCTTGGCCAGGTAGTCGTAGGCGCCCTTCTGCATGGCCTGCACGGCGGTCTCCATGGTGCCGTGCGCGGTCATGATGACGACCTGCGCGTCGGGCCGCCGCTCCTTGACGAGGCTCAGCAGGCTCAGGCCGTCCGTCCCCGGCATGCGCACGTCGAGCAGGATCAGGTCGAACGGGCTTGCCTCCGCCTCGCGGAGCGCGGCGTTGCCGTCCCGCACCGACACCACCTCGTAGCCGGCGCCGCGGAAGCCCTTCTCCAGGACCCAGCGGAGGCCGTCTTCGTCGTCGGCGACCAGGATCCGGCCGGTGAAGTCGCGCGTCGCGTTCATCGGGCGATGGGGACGAAGCAGGTCACGGTGGTGCCCTGGCCCGGCTCGCTCGCGACCTGGATGGCGCCCTTGTGCTCCTCGAGGATGCGGTGGCAGATGGCCAGCCCGAGCCCGAGCCCCGAGTCCTTGGTCGTGAAGAAGGGCGTGAAGAGCTTGGCCCGCGTCGCCTCCGAGATGCCCGGCCCCTCGTCAGCCACGGAGATCTCGGCCATCGTGCGCTGCCCCTGGCCCAGGTCCACCTTGGCGAAGAGCGGATTCATGCTGAGACGCGAGATCAGCGTGACGCGGCCGCCGTGGGGCATCGCCTCGATGGCGTTGCGCACCAGGTTGTGGAAGACCTGCAGGATGCGGTCCTCGTCGGCGAGGACGGGAGGCAGGCTCGGGTCGTAGCGCCGCACGATCTGCACGCCGCGCGCCGTCGCCATCTCCTGCGACACGAGGGCGACGCGCTCGAGGAGCTGGTGCAGGTTGAGCGGCACGGGGCGGAGCGACACCGGCCGCCCGAGGTCGAGCAGCATCTCGATGATGCGGTTGACGCGGCCGACCTCCTTCAGGAGCACGTCGGTGTACTCGCCCCAGCGCGCCTCGTCGCCGAGCTCGCGCTGCATGAGCTGGACGGCGCCCCGGATCGCGCTGAGCGGGTTCCTGATCTCGTGGGCCAGGCCCACCGCCATCCGCCCCACCGCGGCGAGCGTCTCGCCCCGCCGCACCTCGGACTCGAGCTGACGCAGCCGCGTGATGTCGCGGATCACCGCCACCGCCGCCTCGACCGCCCCGCGGCGTCCGGCCAGCGGCGCGGTCACGATGCTGACGTGGACGGGCCGGCCGTCGGCCGTCTCGACCACCGCCTCGGCCTCCGACCGGCTCTCCCCGGTGGCCAGGGTGTCGCCGAGGTGGCGGACGAGGGAGATCTCCGCGGGGAACACCTCCTTGAGCGTCCGGCCCATGGCCCGGCGCGCCGAGCGGCCGAGCATGGCCTCCGCGGCGGGATTCCACAGCACGATCCGCTGGCTCTCGTCGATGCCGACCACCGCGTCGGGCAGCCCGGCGAGCAGCGCCTCGTAGTCGAGCCGCGCCATCAGGCCAGCGCCAGGTCGGGGACGGCGTTCAGGGTGAGGGCCGCACGCTCACCCGCGGCCAGGCGGTCGTGGCCCGCCGCCGCGATCATCGCCGCGTTGTCCGTGCAGAGCGCGCGCGACGGCACGGACAGGTCCCAGCCGCGCTCCGCGCACTCGCGCCCGAGCGCGTCGCGGAGCGCGCCGTTGGCGGCCACGCCTCCCGTCAGCACCACGCGCCGCATGCCGAGGCTCGACGCCGCGCGCACCGTCTTGCGCACGAGCATCGTCACCACGCGCGCCTGGAACGACGCGGCCACGTCGGCGACCTGCGCCTCGCCGAGCGGGCCGTGGCGGCGCGCGTAGAGCGAAACCGCGGTCTTGATGCCGCTGAACGAGAAGTCCGGGGCGCCGTCGCTCATCTGGGCGGTGGGAAACAGGATGGACCTGGGATCGCCGGACCGGGCCACCCGCTCGATCACCGGGCCTCCCGGATAGCCGAGCCCGAGGAGCTTCGCCACCTTGTCGAACGCCTCGCCGGCGGCGTCGTCGCGCGTCTGGCCGATCCGCTCGTACACGCCGGCCTCCCGCGCGAGGTAGAGCGCGGTGTGGCCGCCCGAGACCACCAGGGCGAGGAAGGGAAAGGTCAGCGACGGGTCCTCGAGAAGCGCGGCGTAGATGTGCCCCTCGAGGTGGTTCACGCCCACCAGCGGCGTGCCCTGCGCGTACGCGATGGCCTTCGCGGTCGAGCAGCCGACCAGGAGCGAGCCCACCAGCCCCGGTCCGTTGGTCACGGCGATGCCGTCCACGCCGGCGAGCCCGATGCCCGCGGTGGCGAGCGCGCGCTCGATGACGGGAAGGATCATCTCGAGGTGCCGGCGGGAGGCCAGCTCGGGGACGACGCCCCCGAACGGGCCGTGGATCGCATCCTGCGAGGCCACGACGCTGGCGAGGACCTTCCGGCCACCGTCGAGGACGGCGGCGGCCGTCTCGTCGCAGGAGGTCTCGATGCCGAGGACGATCACGGCGCGCGCCCCGCGAGACTCGAGGGACGCGCGCGCGGGGTCACGCCGGCCGGCGCACCTTCACACCAGGCCGGCATGCTTCCGGCGCTATCGCGACTGGGCCTGCGGACCCGACCCGCCCGGACGGGTCCGATCGAGGATCCGCATGGCCTTCAGGAGGTCCAGGGCGCGCAGGAGCTGGGCGTCGCGCTTCAGCTCGTCGTTCGGCTTGGTCTCCACCGAGGGCTTGCTCGGGTCGGGCGCCGGCGTGGCGGGAGCCGGGGTCGCCGGCGCCGGGGTCGGGGTCGGCCCGGCCGACACCGTCTTCGGGAGCTCCACGATGATGTCGGGGACGACGCCCTTGCCGTGGATCGTGCGTCCCTTCGGCGTGTAGTACTTCGCCGTGGTCAGGCGCAGCCCGGAGCCGTCCGAGAGGGGGATGATCGTCTGCACGGACCCCTTGCCGAAGCTCTGCGTGCCGAGGACCACCGCCCGCCCCCAATCCTGGAGAGCGCCCGCGACGATCTCGGAGGCGGAGGCGCTGCCCTGGTTGATGAGCACGACGATCGGGAAGCCCGAGTAGACCTTCCGCGCGTTGGCCTGGAAGCGCATGTTCTGGTTGCGCACGCGGCCTTCCGTGTAGACGACGAGCTGGCCCGGCTCGAGGAAGCGCTCCGCCACCTCCACCGCGCTGGTCAGGAGGCCGCCGGGGTTGTTGCGGAGGTCGAGCACGAGGCCCTGGATCTTCCCGCCCTTCGTGAACTTCTCGAGGGCGGTTTCCATGTCGCCCGCCGTCTGCTCCTGGAACTGGCGCAGGCGGATGTACTCGATGCCCGGCTCCAGCTCCTGGTTGCGCACCGACTGCACGCGGATCTGCTCGCGCGTGATCTCGAAGTCCTTGGCCTCCGTCCAGCCCTCGCGCGCGATGCTGATCGTGATCTTCGTGCCGGGCTTGCCGCGCATCCGCTTCACGGCGTCGGTGAGCTGCATGTCCTTGGTGGACAGGCCCTCGATCTTCACGATGCGGTCGCCGGGCTGGATGCCCGCGCGGTAGGCGGGCGTGCCGTCGATCGGGGTGACCACGGTCAGGATGTCGTCGCGCAGCGTGATCTCGATGCCGAGGCCGCCGAAGCTGCCGGTCGTCTCGACCTGCATCTCCTTGTACATCTCGGGATCGAGGAACGACGAGTGGGGATCGAGACCGCGCAACGTGCCCTTGATGGCGCCGTAGACGATGTCCTTGGACTGGACCTCGTCCACGTACTGCTTCTGGATGATGTCGATGACCTCGGTGAAGAGCCGGAGGTTCTCGTAGGTCGCGGCCGCGTCGTTCGATTTCGACGCCACGCCCCCGCCGAGCGAGAGCGTGAGGATCAGCAGAACCGCCGAGACCACCACGCCCTTCCTCATCCCATGAATCGGAGCCATCGACCCCTCCCCGTCCTACCCGTGTTGTCCGACGCCTCGCGCCCGCCGATCGTCATCCCCGGGGGCGCAGCCAGCCCAGCGGGTCGACCGCCTTCCCCATGTGCCGCACCTCGAAGTAGAGCCGCGCGCCGCCGGCGGCGCCCGTGTCCCCCACCGTGCCGAGGCTCTGTCCCTGCCGCACGCCGTCTCCCTCGGACACCCGGATCTCGGCGGCGTGCCCGTACAGCGTGTACGACTCGCCCCCATGATCGACGATGATCAGGTTCCCGTACCCCCGGAACCAGCCCGTGAAGACCACGTGGCCGGGATGCACCGCGGCGATGCTGGTGCCCTCCGCGACCTCGATCTCGATCCCGCTCCTGAAGGTCCGCGTCCCGAACTTCGGGTGCACCTGGGGGCCGAACTCCCCCACGATCTTGCCGTCCGCCGGCCACGTCAGCCGGCCCCTGAGGCTGCCCAGCCCCGCCGTCGGGTCGCCAGGCGCGGGGCGAGAACGCTCCGGGGTGGGTGTGGCCTTCACCACCCGACGCTGCCGTGCCTGCAGCTCCCGGAGGAAGGCCTCCATGCGGCGGGTGGCCTCGGACAGCTCCCCCACCATCCGGTCGTGGTAGGCCCGCTCGTCCCGGACCTTCGCCAGGAGGACCCGCCGGCGTGCAGCATCCTGGTCGGCGGCGGCCCGCTCCTGGTCCGCCTCGTTGCGGAGGAGGGCGAGTTCCTTGCGTGTGACGTCCACTTTCACGCGACGATCGGCCAGCCCCTCAGAGGTCACACGATACTCTCGAATGGCACGCGCGTCCACAGCGGTCATGGTCGTCAGATGGCGGAGCTGGACGGCCTGCGTCAGCGGGTCCTGGCCCGACAGGATCAGCGGCAGCGCGCCGCCCTGGGACTGGATGCGGTACAGGGCGCGCAGCCGTCGCCCGAGCGCCACCTCCTGCCCCGTCCGCCGCGACTCGAGCCGCCCGATCTCGCCCTGGAGGTTTCCGAGCTCACGCTCGGCCTTGCGGATGCGTCCGTCGAGCGCGGCAACCTGGCGGCGCTTCTCGCCGAGCCGCCTGTCGATGGTCTCGATCTCCGCGAGAATCCCGGCCTCCCGCTTGCGGGCCTGCGCGGCCCGGGCCTTCTCCTCCTTGAGCTGCCGCTGCTTCTGCTGGAGCGTGCGCTCCTTCTCGCCGACCTCCGGTGACTTCTGCGCCCATCCCGGGGCGCCGCCGAGGACGAGCACGACGCCGAGGGCCAGCGCGAAGGCCGCCGGCCTCACACCCGGCTCCGCGCGAGGAGACCGCCGAGGGCGCCGAGCACGGCGCCGCCGACCACCAGGGCGGCGATCTGGGGGAGCGAGAGGAACACCGCGCGCGTCAGGCCGAGCGTCACCGCGAGGAGGGGTTCGATCCGGGGCGCGAGCACGAGGTGGGCGAGGGCGAGGGCCCCGATGGCCAGCCCGGCCCCCGCGACGCCCTGGGCGACCCCCTGGAGGAGCAGCGGGAGTCGGATCACGGTCTCGCTGGCGCCCACCAGGCGCATGATCTCCGTCTCGTCCCGGCGGGCGTGCAGCACGAGCGTGGTCGCCGTCGTGACGGCAAGGATGGCGGCCAGCGCGAGCACGGCGCCGACGCCCGCGCCCAGCACGTCGAAGAGCCGCCGCCAGTGGGCGAGCGCGTCCGCCCACTCGGGTCCGCCCTGGACGTCCTCCACCTCGGGGAACGCGCCCAGCCGCTGCACCACGGCGCGGGTGCCGTCGGGAGTGACGGCGGCCTCGTCCAGCGTGATCTCGAGCGAGGCCGGCAGGGGATTGCCCGGCATCTGATCCAGCACGCTCGCCTTGTCGCCCATGGAGCGCCGGAGCGAAGCGAGCGCGTCGGCCTTCGAGACGTAGCGGACCCGCTGCACGCCGCCCAGGCCCTGCACGCGGGCGAGGAGCGCTTCGAGCTTCGCGCCGGGCTCCTCCTTCAGATAGGCGACGATGCGCACGCGCTCGCGCCACTGGGCCACCGCGCGCCCGAGGTTGACGGAGGCGAGCCAGAACGCCCCGAGCGCGGCGAGCGAGAGCGTGATGAGGAGCACGGCGGCGACGGCCACGCGCCCGGCCCGCCGCAGATCGCGCGCGGCCTCCCCGGCCAGGAACCCGAGCACCGCCTCAGCCCTCGTCCTTCACGATGCGCCCGTGCCGCAGCGTGAGGGTGCGGCGCTTGAGGCGCTCGGCGAGGGCCGCCTGGTGGGTGGCCAGCAGCACGGTCGTCCCGCGCGACCAGGCGTCCTTCAGCAGGGCCAGGATCTCGTCGGCCATCTCCTCGTCGAGGCTGCCCGTGGGCTCGTCGGCGAGGAGGAGCGGCGGCGCCTTCACGAGGGCGCGGGCCAGCGAGACGCGCTGGGCTTCGCCTTGCGAGAGCTGCGCGGGATACGCCTGGGCGCGGGCCGAAAGCCCCACCGCCTTCAGCGCGGCGTACGTCCGGGCCGTGATTTCCTCGCGGCTCTCGCCGAGCACGCGGAGGACGAAGGCGACGTTCTCGAACACGGTGCGGGCGGCGAGGAGCTTCGCGTCCTGGAACACGATGCCGATGGACCGGCGGAGATGGTGCACCCGGCGCCGCCGGAGCTCCACGAGGTCGAAGCCCGCCACCTCGATCTCGCCTTCCGAGGGGCGCTCGTCGGCGTAGAGCAGGCGCAGCAGCGTGGTCTTCCCCGCCCCGCTGGTCCCGCACAGGACGGCGAACTCGCCGGCGGCGATGCTGAACGAGATGTCGGACAGGGCCGGCACGGGAACAGCGCCGACGGCGTAGGTCTTTGCGACGTGCTGGAGCCGGATCATGCGCTCCCGCACATTCTACTGGAGGGCCTCAGAGCCTCCGAAGTTTCTCCCCGAGGAGCGTGTTGGCCAGCGCGGGGTTGGCGCGTCCCTGGGTGGCCTTCATCACCTGCCCCACCAGGAAGCCCATGGCCGCCTTCTTCCCGCCCTTCCAGTCCTCGACCACCTTGGGGTGGGCAGCCAGGACCTGGTCGACCACGCCCCCCAGCTCACCGGCGTCGGCGACCTGGGTAAGGCCTTCCCGGCGGACGATGGTGTCCGCGTCCTCGCGCGTGGCCGCCATCCTGTCGAAGACGTCCTTGGCGATCTTGCCGCTGATCGTGCCGTCCTTGATCAGGCGGAGCAGGCCGACGAGCCGCTCGGAGGAGATCGGACAGTCCTCGACCGCGCCGTCGTCCTCGGCGGGCACCAGGCGGTACACCTCGTTCAGCACCCAGTTCAGCGCGGCCTTGCGGTCGTCGAAGGCGGAGACGGCGCGCAGCGCGTATTCCGCCATGGCCGGCCCGGGCGTGGCCTGGACGGCATCGGCCGGGGAGATCCCGTACTCCTCGACGAGCACGCGCCGATAGTGCTCGGCGAGCTTCGGCGCGCCCGCCGCGACCTCGGCCTGCCAGCGCTCGTCCACGTGGAGCGGGGGCAGGTCAGGCTCCGGAAAGTACCGGTAGTCGTGCGCGAACTCCTTGGACCGCATCGACACCGTCCGCTCCGTGTCTGGGTTCCAGAGCCGGGTCTCCTGGACGATGCGCTCGCCCGCGTCGATGGCCCGCGCCTGCCGCTGGGCCTCGTACGCCAGGGCCTGCTGCACGTGGCGGATCGAGTTCATGTTCTTGATCTCGACCTTGGTGCCGAGCGCCTCGGCGCCCACCGGCCGCACCGACACGTTGGCGTCGCAGCGGAGCGAGCCCTCCTCCATGTTGCCGTCGCAGACGCGGAGGAAGCGGAGCGTCTCGCGGAGCTTCCGCAGGTACGCCGCGGCCTCCGCGGGGCTCCGGAGGTCCGGCCGCGACACGATCTCCATCAGCGGCACGCCGGCGCGGTTGAAGTCCACCTGGCTCGACGCCGCCGTCTCCAGGCTGCCCTCGTGGACCAGCTTGCCCACGTCCTCCTCGAGGTGCAGGCGCTCGATCCGGATCGTGCGCGCGCCCCCGTCCCCCTCGATCTCCAGCCGGCCCTCCTCGGCCAGCGGCTCCTCGTACTGGCTGATCTGGTAGTTCTTCGGCATGTCCGGGTAGTAGTAGTGCTTTCGCGCGAACCGGTTGTGCGCGTTCACGCGGCAGTGAAGGGCAAGCGCCGTGCGCATCCCCAGATCCACCGCGGACCGGTTGATCACGGGGAGCACGCCGGGCATGCCCTGGCACACCGGGCACGTCTGCGTGTTGGGCGTGGCGCCGAAGGCGGTGGAGCAGCCGCAGAACATCTTCGTCCGCGTGAGGAGATGCGCGTGCACCTCGAGCCCGATCACCGTCTCGTAGTCGGTCCGCATCACCCGCCCCTGCCCGCGGCTGCCGCCCCGTCCGGACCCTCGCGAAATACGGTCACCGCCACGGGCCTCTACAGTCCCACCGCTCGGCACTAGTCTGATGCGCGCGGCTCGCCGGTGAGCGCGGTCCGGCGGCACGCCGCTCAGCGGCCAACGGACACCTCGACCTGCGCACGCCGCGTGTGCCACTCGGTGGCGCGCTCGTAGGCGCGGGCGGCGCGGAGCAGGGTCGCCTCGTCGAACGCGCGCCCGATGAGCTGGAGGCCCACGGGCAGGCCGGCCGCGGTGAAGCCGGCGGGCACGGACAGCCCAGGCAGGCCGGCCAGGTTCGCGGGCACCGCGAACACGTCGTTCAGGTACATCTGCAGCGGGTCCTCCTTCTCGCCCATCTTGAAGGCCACGTTGGGCGTGGTCGGGCCCAGCACCACGTCCACGCGCTCGAAGGCGCGCTCGAAGTCCCGGCGGATCAGCGTGCGCACGCGCTGGGCCTTGCCGTAGTACGCGTCGTAGTAGCCCGCGGAGAGCGCGTAGGTGCCGAGCATGATGCGGCGCTTCACTTCGGCCCCGAAGCCGGCGTCGCGCGTGCGCCCGTACATGTCGATCAGGTCCCGCCCGCCGGGCGCGCGGCGCCCATACTTCACCCCGTCGTAGCGCGCGAGGTTCGAAGACGCCTCGGCGGGAGCGATGACGTAGTACGCGGCCAGCCCGTACTCGGTGTGCGGCAGCGAGACGTCCTCCGTCCGCGCGCCGAGCGAGCGCAGCACCTCGATGGCCGCGCGCACCGCCCGCTCCACCTCGGGATCCATGCCCTCGATGAAGTACTCGGCGGGGATCCCCACCCGCAGCCCGTCGATGCCGGCCTCGAGGGCGGCCAGGTAGTCGGGCACCGGCGCGTCCACCGCCGTCGCGTCGCGCGGGTCGTGCCCGGCGATCGCCTGGAGCACGGCGGCCGCGCCGGCCACGTCGCGGGTGAACGGGCCGATCTGGTCGAGCGACGAGGCGAAGGCCACCAGCCCGTAGCGCGACACGCGCCCGTACGTGGGCTTGAGGCCCACGGTGCCGCAGAACGCGGCGGGCTGGCGGATGGAGCCGCCGGTGTCGGTGCCGAGGGTGGCCACCGCCATGTCCGCGGCCACCGCCGCCGCGGATCCGCCGGACGAGCCGCCGGGCACGCGCGCCAGGTCCCACGGGTTCCGGGTGGGGTAGAACGCGGAGTGCTCGGTGGAGGAGCCCATGGCGAACTCGTCCATGTTGAGCTTGCCCAGCAGCACCGCGCCCGCCTCGGCGAGCCGCGTCACCGCGGTGGCGCTGTAGGGCGGGACGAAGCCCTCGAGGATCCGCGAGCCGCACGTCGTGGGGATCCCGCGCGTGGTGAGCACGTCCTTCACCGCCACCGGGATGCCGTCGAGCGGCCCGCGCGGCGCGCCGGCGCGGAAGCGCGCGTCGGCCTCGGCCGCCTCGGCCAGGACCCGAGCCTCGGGCGCCCGGAACAGGAACGCCCGCACCTGGGGGTCCACGGCGGCGACGCGCTCGAGGTGCTCGCGCGCGGCCTGGGTGGCGGTGGCCTCGCCCGCGCGGAAGCGCCGGCCCAGCTCGGCGATGGTGAGCCCGGTGAGGGCCACGGCGCCCCTCACTCCTCGATGATGCGGGGCACGCGGAACAGCGCGCCCACGGGGTCGGGAGCGTTCGCGAGCATCTCGTCCTGCGGCAGCGACGGCACCGGTTCGTCGGCCCGCAGCACGTTGGTCATCGGCACGGCGTGCGAGGTGGGCGGCACGCCCTCGGTATCGAGGGCGAGGAGCTTGTCGATGTACCCGAGGATGCTGTTCAGCTCGCGCCGCATCCGCTCCTTCTCGTCGGGGGACAGGGCCAGGCGGGCGAGCCGGGCGACGTGCTCGACGTCGGCGAGCGAGATCCGCGGGTCGCCCGCGCTCATATCTCCTCCAGGTGCGCGTACTGGAGCGACAGGCGCTTGCGTCCCACGCTCGCGAAGTTCACGGTGGCGATCACGTCCGAGCCCTCGCGCTGGATGCCCACGAGCAGCCCCTCGCCCCAGCGAGCGTGTCGGAGCTTCGCCCCCACGCGGAACGGCAGGTCGTCGTCCTCGCCGGCGGGGCTCGGCATCGGCGCGCGCGACACGGGCGCCGGAGCCGGGGGTGGCTCGGCCGAGCGCGGGTTCACGAGCGTGAGCTCGGTCTCGGGGATCTCGAGCAGGAAGCGCGACGGCTCGCCCTGCGCGTAGCCCTGGATGCGGCGGTGGAGCGCGTACGAGAGGAAGAGATGGCTCTTCGCCCGCGTGATGCCCACGTAGCAGAGCCGCCGCTCCTCCTCGAGCTCCTCGGGGTCGTTCAGCGAGCGCGAGTGCGGGAACACTCCTTCCTCGAGCCCGGTCAGGAACACCACCGGGAACTCGAGGCCCTTGGCCGAGTGCAGGGTCATGAGCGTCACGCCGGAGCGCTCGGTCTCGATCTCGTCGGTGTCGGCCACCAGCATGACGGTGTCGAGGAAGGCGGGCAGCGTGGCCGCCTCGTCCTGCGCGGCCTGGGCGGCCACGAACTCCTCCGACGCCGCGACCAGCTCCTCCAGGTTGGCGAGGCGCGCCTCCGACTCCGCGTTGCGCTCCGCCTTCAGCGCCTCGCGATACCCCGAGCCGGCGAGCACCGCGTCGATGAGGGCGGGCACCGGCGTGGTGGCCTGCTGGGCGCCCAGGCTCGCCACGAGCCGGACGAACTCCTCCAGACTGCGCCGGGGCTTGCCCGTGACGTCCGCGGGCGGCGCGCCGGCCACGTCGAGGAGCGGCCGGCCCTCGCGGCGCGCGACCTCGGCGAGCCGGTCGAGGGTCGCCCGGCCGATCCCGCGCGAGGGCGCGGCGACGGCGCGGCGGAAGGCCACGTCGTCCAGCGGGTTCACCATGAGGCGCAGGTACGCGACCACGTCCTTGACCTCGCGCCGGTCGTAGAAGCGCACGCCGCCCACGATCACGTAGGGGATGCTCCCGCGCCGGAGCGCGTCCTCCAGCACGCGGGACTGCGCGTTGGTGCGGTAGAACACGGCGGTGTCGCGGTAGTTCACCCCGCGGTCGTGGAGGTGCTGGATGCCCCGGGCGACGTAGGCCGCCTCCTCCGTCTCGTCCCACGCGCGGTACGCGAGGGCCCGGTCGCCCTCCGCGTTGTCCGTCCACAGGCGCTTGTCCTTCCGCCCGAGGTTGTGCTGGATGACCGCGTCGGCGATCGAGAGGATGCGCTTGGTCGAGCGGTAGTTCTGCTCGAGGCGGGATCACGCGGCAGTCCGGGAAGTCCTTCTCGAAGTCCATGATGTTCCGCAGGTCGGCGCCCCGCCAGCGGTACACGGAGTTGTGGACGACGAGCCCCGACGCGGCGTAGTTCCGGAGGTCGCGAACGGCGAGGTCGTACACGGGCCCGCGATAGGCCCGGAAGTCGACCGAGGTGACGCGGACCTGCTCGACCTTGTCTCCGCGAAGGACCGGGACCAGCATCCCGGGCCGCACGTGACTGGCCGGCATGAAGCCGAACGCCTTGCCCGACGTGAGCCGCGCGCGGCGCACGACTTCCATGTCGGGCTCCGGGCAGAGGCTGTGCGCGAACTCCAGCCCCTTGTCGTAGTCCTTCCGCGATGTCTCGACTCGCCAGGTCCGTCGCTTGCCGTGACGGGTCCGCGTGACAAGGGACACCGCCTCCCGGAGGGCATTGTCCGAGCTGACGAGCTGGATCCGGTGCTCGTGCCATGACCGAAGCCTCGGATCGCCGAACATGGTGAAGTGCACGAGCCGCCTCGACAGCTCACCGCGGGTGATGGCGCCGGCGCGATGATGTGGGTACTCCGCAAAGAGGTGCAGGTCCGCCATCAACGACTCGGCCCGGGCCCGCGTGTCGATCTCACGGTAAAGACGGTCGATGTGCTCCTGCGTGAGGGCCATGCGGCGGCCCCGGACGTGGAACACGAGGGTAGGCAGCCCGTAGCGGGCCGCGTAGTACGACTCGAGGTATCGCGCTTCGGCGGACCTGTCGCACGATGCCAGGATCCAGACCCGGTCGGCGAGCTCATGGTTAGTCCGCATCTGGAGCCCGCTGACCGGCAGTCGCTCGTCTCCGGACCGCATTCCCCGGGTCACGCCGATTCGATAGCCAAGGCGCCGCTGATACATCAGGTACACGTAGAAGCGATTCGGGTCCGGGTCGATCCGGGCGAAGAGCATGTGGTTGGGCGTCGCCACCAGCTCGCGGCCATCGTCCGTCTTGATCGCGACGACGCGGCCGTCGTAGTCCGTCTTCCGGACGTCCTCAACAACTGCACGGCGGGTGCTCCCCCACCCCGCGGCGGCCACCAGGGTGTCCCCCTCGGAGATCCGCTCGACTGGGATGGGGCCGGTCGCCGTCTCGATCATCGTCCCGCTGACGACACACTGATCAGGGTCGCCCACGACGCAGAGGTTCCGGTGCGTCTCGGTGAGCCGGCGCACGATGCGGTACTGCGCGCGGTTCGTGTCCTGGTACTCGTCGACGAGGACGTAGCGCCAGCGGTCGCGGTAGAGGTCGAGCACGGAGGGGCTCGTCTCGAAGAGGCGCACCACGAGCAGGAGCAGGTCGTCGAAGTCCACCGCGCCCGCCGACGCGCGGCGCACCTCGTACAGGCGGTAGAGCGAGGCGATCCGCTCCTCCGCGGGCGTCCGCGCCTGGCGCTCGACGTCCTCCACCGTGAGCATCTGGTTCTTGGCGTGGCTGATCCGGTGCACGGCGGAGGCGGGCGTGAGCGCGCGCTCGTCGAAGCCCAGCTCGCGCATGGCCTCCTTCACGAGCGTGAGGCGGTCGTCCTCGTCGTAGATGACGAAGCGCGGCGCCAGCCCCACGTACGTCGCGTGCTCGCGCAGGATCCGCACGCAGGCGGCGTGGAAGGTGGCGATGAGCGGCGGGCGGATGCCCACGGGCAGCACGAGCGCCTCCACGCGCGAGCGCATCTCCTCGGCAGCCTTGTTGGTGAACGTCACCGCGAGCACGTTGCGCGGATACACGCCCTCGACGGCGAGAAGGTAGGCGATGCGATGGGCGATCACGCGCGTCTTGCCGCTGCCCGCGCCGGCGAGGACGAGGAGCGGCCCCGCGGTGGTCGTCACCGCCTCACGCTGGACGGGGTTGAGCGGGTCGAGGATGGCGCGACGCAGGACGTTCCGGGCCCGACATGGGCCCATACCATAGCACAGCGCGCGCGAGCGCCTCCGGCGCCGCGCCGCGGGCCCGGCGCGCCGCCTACTCGACGGTGACGGACTTGGCGAGGTTCCGCGGCTGATCCACGTCGCGGCCGAGGCGCACGGCGACGTGATACGCGAGGAGCTGGAGCGGCAGCACCATCAGCACGGGCGACAGGAGGTCGCTCGCCGGCGGCACCGCCAGCACGTGATCGGCCTTGCCGCCGATGTCCCGGTCGCCCGCGTGGGCGACGGCGATCACGCGGCCGTCGCGCGCCCGCACCTCCTCGACGTTGCCCATCATGCGCTCGTAGGTGCCGTCACGCGGGGTCAGCGCGACCACCGGCAGCGTCTCGTCGATGAGGGCGATCGGGCCGTGCTTCATCTCGCCCGCCGCGTAGCCCTCGGCGTGGAGGTAGGACAGCTCCTTCAGCTTCAGCGCGCCCTCGAGCGCGATCGGGTAGTGGATGCCGCGGCCGAGGAAGAGGAAGTTCCGGTAGCGCGCCACCTCGCGGGCGAGGGTCGCGACCTCCGGCTCCATCTCGAGCACCGTCTCCATGAGCCGCGGCAGCTCGAGCAGGCCCAGCACGTGCTTGCGTCCCTCCTCGGCGGGCAGCGCCTCGCGCCGGCGGCCGAGCCAGAGGGCGAACAGGTAGAGGGCCACGATGGTGGCGGTGAAGGTCTTCGACGACGCCACGCCGATCTCGGGGCCGGCGTGCGTGTAGAGGACGCCGGTGGCCTCCCGGGCCAGCGCCGAGCCCACCACGTTGGTCACGCCCACGATGGGCGCGCCCCGCGCCCGCGCCGCCTTGACCGCGCCGAGCGTATCGGCGGTCTCCCCCGACTGCGACACCGCCACCACCAGCGTCTCCGGGCCGACCACGGGATCGCGGTACCGCCACTCCGAGCCCACGTCGACCTCGGCGGGCAGGCCGGCGAGGCGCTCGACGAGGTAGCGGCCCACGAGGGCGGCGTGGTACGAGGTGCCGCACGCGATCAGCACCACGCGCTGGATCCCCTCCAGCACCTCGGGATCGAGAGCCACGTCGGGGAGCACCACGGTCCCGCTCTCCGGCGCGGCCCGCCCGCGCAGCGTGTCGGCCACCGCGCGCGGCTGCTCGTAGATCTCCTTGAGCATGAAGTGCCGGTAGCCGCCCTTCTCGGCGAGGATGGGATCCCACAGGATCCGGGTGGGCGGCCGCTGCACCGGCGTGCCGTCGAGCTGCGTGATCTCCACCCCGTGGCGCGTGACCACCGCCACGTCCTCGTCCTCGAGCACCACCATGTCCCGCGTGTGGGCGAGGAGCGCGGGGATGTCCGAGGCCAGGTACGTCTCGTTCTCGCCGAGCCCCACCACCACGCTGCCCGCGCCGTGCTTGGCCGCGACGAGCCGGTCGGGCGCGTCGCGCGACAGCACGACGATGGCGTACGACCCGCGCAGCTCGCGCAGCGCCCGCCGCGTCGCCTCGACGAGGAGCGGCGTGTCCCGGAGATGCCGCTCGATCAGGTGCGCGATGACCTCGGTGTCGGTCTCCGACCGGAACACGTGGCCCTCGGCGACCAGCCGCTGCTTGATCGGCAGGTAGTTCTCGATGATGCCGTTGTGGACCACCACGAGGCGTCCGGCGCCGTCGGTGTGGGGATGGGCGTTCTCGTCGGTGGGGCGGCCGTGGGTCGCCCAGCGCGTGTGGCCGATGCCGATGGGCCCGGTGAGCGGATCGCTCCGGAGCAGGGCCTCGAGGCCCTTGATCTTCCCGGCGGCGCGCCGCACCTGGAGGCCCCCGGCCCCCACCACCGCCACGCCGGCGGAGTCGTAGCCGCGGTACTCGAGACGCTTGAGCCCGTCGACGATGATGCCGACGGCGTCCCTGCCGCCGATGTAGCCGACGATGCCGCACATGAGCCGGCTCCATCCTCTCGTTAGAGGGAGAGGCTCTCCTCAGGGAGACGCGGGAGGCTTCCCGGCCGCGGCCCGGCGGCGCGCGGCCCAGCCTTCGCGCATGTCCTGGCGCGCGCGCGCCACCGCGAGGGCGTCGGCGGGGACGTCCTTGGTGATGACCGAGCCCGCGGCGACGTAGGCGCCGTCGCCCACCGTCACCGGGGCGACGAGGATCGAGTTGGAGCCGATGAACGCGCCCTCGCCGATGACCGTCTCGTTCTTGCGCGTGCCGTCGTAGTTGCAGGTGATGGTGCCGGCGCCGATGTTGGCGCGCGCGCCCACGATGGAATCGCCCACGTAGGAGAGGTGCGGGACCTTGGCGCCGCGGCCGATGCGCGCCTTCTTGAGCTCGACGAAGTTGCCGATGCGCGCCCCCGGGCCGACGTGGGCCAGCGGTCGCAGGTGGCAGAAGGGCCCGAGCTCCGCTCCCTCCTCGACCACGGAGTCGCTCAGGATCGAGTACGCCTTGAGGCGGACGCGATCGCCGAGCTGGCTCCCCGACACCTGGCACCCGGTGCCGATCGAGCACGCAGCACCGATCACCGTCTCGCCCTCGAGCACCACGCCGGGGTAGATCACGGTGTCGGGCCCGACGCGCACGCTGTCGTCCACGTAGGTCGTGGCCGGATCCATCAGCGTCACGCCCTCGGCCATGAGCCGGTCGAGGCTCTTCGCCCGGAGCGCGGCGGCCGCGGCGGCCAGCTGCTTCCGGTCGTTGATGCCGAGGCCCTCGACGGGATCGGCGGCCACGACCGCCTCGACGCGATGGCCGGCCCGGTGGAGGAGGCCGATCACGTCGGTCAGGTAGAGCTCGCCCTGGTCGTTGTCGGGCGTGACCTGCTCGAGCGCGGGCCAGAAGCGCGCGGCGTCGAAGCAGTAGACGCTGGTGCCGATCTCGCGGATGGCTCGCTGCTCGGCGGTGGCGTCACGGTGCTCGACGATCCCCACGGGCCGGCCGGCGTCCCGGACGACGCGCCCGTACCCCGTCGGGTCGTCCATCTCGACGCTGAGGATCGTGCCCGCGGCCCCCGTGGCCCGGTGGTGGTCGAGGAGCCGCCGGAGCGTCTCCTCCGTGAGCAGCGGCATGTCGGCGGGCAGCACCAGGAGCGTGCCCGCCTCCGGGCAGGCGCCCCGGGCCTGCAGCACCGCGTGACCCGTGCCGAGCCGCTCCTTCTGCTCCACGAACGCGACGTCCTGCGAGGCCAGCGCGGCGCGCACGTCGTCGGCCGAGCGGCCGACCACCATGGTCACGCGGGCATCGAGGGCACGGCAGACCCGCAACGGGTACTCGACGAGAAGCCGTCCGGAGAGGCGGTGGAGGATCTTCGGGCGGGCCGATTTCATCCGCGTGCCTTCGCCCGCCGCCAGGATCACGGCCGTGAGGTCGTGCATGACGTTGGAAATCTTAGCACGCGGCGTGCCAGAGGTGTCGTGAGCCGGCCCCGGCGGATCGCCGCGATTTCAAGGCCGCCTCGGCCCGCCTGCCTCCTCCGGGCGATCCGCGATGTGACGCAGATAGGACAGCACGTTGCCGATTCTGTGTGGGAGAGGAGACTCGAGCTCGACGGGCTCACCCGTCTCGGGGTGGACGAAGCCAAGCCCGGCGGCGTGGAGCGCCACGCCGTGAAGGCCGGCCACCAGATCCGAGGGGAGGCCGGCGCGCCGCGCCCCGTAGGTCGTGTCCCCCACGATCGGATGGCCGAGCGACGCCAGGTGCACCCGGATCTGGTGGGTGCGGCCGGTCTCCAGGCGGCATTCGACGTAGCTGTAGTCGCCGGGGCGCTCGAGGACCCGGAACCGTGTCACCGCGCGGCGGCCACGGCCCTCACGGGCCACCGCCATGCGCACGCGCGAGCGGGGATCGCGCCCGATGGGGGCATCGACCACTCCGGCCGGCCGCGTCACGCGCCCGTGGGCCAGGCAGAGGTAGCGGCGGGAGACCTCACGCCGCGCGAGCTGTGCGGTGAGGCGATCGTACGCGCGGGGCGTCTTGGCGAGGACGATCAGCCCGGACGTGCCCTTGTCCAGCCGATGGACGATGCCGGGACGCCGCGGGCCGCCCACCCCGGCCAGGCCCGGCGCGTGCGCCAGCGCCGCCGCGGCGAGGGTCCCCGTGCGCTGCCCCGCGCCCGGATGCGTCACCATGCCCGCGGGCTTGTCCACCACGAGGACGTGGTCGTCCTCGAAGACCACGTCGAGCGGGATGGCCTCGGGCGTCAGCTCCTCGGTCGGCGGCGGCGGAAGCTCGACGACGACCTCGTCGCCGGCCTTGAGGCGGTAGGCGGCCTTGGACCGGTCACCCGAGACGCGGACCTGCCCCTGATCCACCAGGGACTTGATCCGCGTGCGGGACAGGTCGGCGAAACGGGCGGACAGCCAGCGGTCGAGCCGCTCGCCCACCTCGCCGGACTCGACGGTCCTCGTCCACTGCATTTCCATATACGTTCGCCTCGCCTTCGGCTCCGCTCACCCTGCCACGCCCATATACGTTCGCCTCGCCTTCGGCTCGGCTCACCCTGCCCCATATACGTTCGCCTCGCCTTCGGCTCGGCTCACCCTGCCACGTCGTCATGCACCCCGATCCGCCGCGCGGGCATCCGACACCGGCTCGCCCGGGAAGACCATGCGGAACGCGAGGAGGGTGACGCCGACGCTGATGCCGGAGTCGGCCACGTTGAAGGCGGGCCAGTGATAGCTCCGCCAGTAGAAGTCGAGGAAGTCGACCACCGCGCCGAAGCGGGCCCGATCGATCAGGTTGCCGACGGCGCCGCCGAACACGAGCCCGAGCGCGAGGACGCTCAGCGGCCCGCCCGCGGGCACCATGCGCGTCGCGAGGACCAGCAGCACCACCAGGGCCGCCATCGACAGCAGCGCGACCACCCATCGCCAGCCCGGCGGCGTCTGGCCGAGCATGCCGAAGGCCAGCCCGGGGTTCATGACCAGGGTGAGCGAGAAGAGGCCGTCGATCACCGGCACCGGATGTCCAAGCTCGAGCAGGCGCAGCGCCATGGCCTTCGTGACCTGGTCCAGCACGAGCACGACGGCGGCGATGGCCGCGATCGCCCTCATGCGGGGACCGGGGCGGGCCGCGGGAGGATCGGCGCGTCCGCGGGCGGGCTCACCGGCCGAGGGAACGGACGACCGGCGCGCAGCGTTCGCAGAGCGCCGGATGCGCGGCGTCCTCGCCCACGCGGGCGCTCCACGTCCAGCATCGCTCGCAGCGCTTCCAGCCGAGGGCCGAGGCCGGCGCCACGATCAGCGCCAGGCCAGGGATGTCGGCGCTCTCGTACGCCACGCCCGCCGCGGCGACGGTGGCGGGCGCCGGCGCCACCCGGACGGCCGATACGTTGAAGAGCGTGGCGAGGAGGCTCTCGCCCTTGCCGGCGAGGAGCGGGCCCCACTGCTCCTCGGGAGCGCTGGCGACGAACACGGCCGCGTCGATCGACTTGCCGATGAGGCCCGCCTTGCGCGCGCTCTCGAGGGCGCGCGACACCTCGCCGCGCACCTCGAGCAGGCGGTCCCACTCCGCCGCGAGCTGCTCGTTCGCCCACTCGCCGCGCTCCTCGGGGAAGGTGGTCAGGTGGACGCTCTCCGGCTTGCCCTGCCCCGCGACGTGCCCCCACACCTCGTCGGTGGTGAAGCTCAGGATGGGGGCGAGGAGCCGCGTCAGCGCGGTGAGCATCTCGTAGCACACGGTCTGCGCGGCGCGCCGGCGCGGGTCGTCCGGGGCGGACACGTAGAGCCGGTCCTTGATGATGTCCAGGTAGAGCGCCGACAGGTCCACCGCGCAGAAGTTGTGCGTGGAGTGGAACACGGTGTGGAACTGGTACTCCTCGTAGCCCCGCCGCACCCGCGCGATCAGCCCCCCGAGGCGTGAGAGCGCCCAGCGGTCCAGCTCGTCCATGCCCGCGAAGGACACGCGGTCGCGGTCCGGATCGAAGTCGGCGAGGGTGCCGAGCAGGAACCGGCAGGTGTTGCGGATGCGCCGGTAGGCGTCGGCGAGCCGGTTCAGGATCTCGTCGGACACGCGCACGTCCTCCGAGTAGTCCTCGGCGGCCACCCAGAGGCGCAGCACCTCGGCGCCGTAGCGTGGCAGGAGCTCCTCGGGCGTGACCGAGTTGCCCTGCGACTTGGACATCTTCCGCCCCTCGCCGTCCACCGTGAAGCCGTGGGTGAGGACGGAGCGGTAGGGCGCGGCGTCGCGCGTGCCGATCGCCTCCAGGAGCGAGGAGTGGAACCAGCCGCGGTGCTGGTCCGAGCCCTCGAGGTACATCTCGGCCGGCCAGCGGAGGTGCGGCCGCGTCTCCAGCACGGCGGCGTGGCTGCACCCGGAGTCGAACCACACGTCGAGGATGTCCGTTTCCTTGCGGAAGGCCTCGCCGCCGCACTTCGGGCACGTCGTCCCCGCGGGCAGGAGGTCACGGGCGGGCCGCGTGTGCCACTCGTCGGCCCCCGCCCCCGCCCGCATGATGTCGGCCACGTGCTCGACGAGGCGCTCCTCGAGGAGCAGGCCGCCGCAGCCGTCGCAGTAGAACGCGACGATGGGCACGCCCCACACGCGCTGGCGCGAGATCACCCACTCGGGGCGATGGGCGACCATGTTGTAGATGCGCTCCTCACCCCACTCCGGGATCCAGCGCACCGCGCCGCGGATGGCGTCGAGCGCGCGCTGGCGGAAGCCGTCCAGGTCGAGCGCGATGAACCACTGCTCGGTGGCGCGGAACAGCGTGGGGTTCTTGCACCGCCAGCAGTGCGGATACGTGTGCGTGAGCGGCACCGACGCCACCAGCGCGCCGATCTCGCGGAGGCGCTCGATGATGCGCGGGTTGGCGTCCCACACCGTCTGGCCCGCGAAGCCTTCCACCTCGGCCACGAAGCGCCCGTCGTCGTCCACCGGGTTGTAGATGGCGAGCCCGGCGCGGCGGCCCAGCTCGTAGTCCTCCTCGCCGTGGCCGGGGGCGACGTGGACCAGCCCCGTGCCCGTGTCCATCGACACGAAGTCGGCGGCGAGGACGGCGGAGTCACGGGCGATCCAGGGATGGCGGGCCACCGTGCCCGCGAGGTCCGCGCCGCTGAGGGCGAGCGGCGTCTCCTCGACGCGGCCGCGCACGCCGTCGAGCGCGGCCGCCGCCGCCGCGAGGGGCCGGGCCACGATCAGCCACTCGCCGTCCGCCTCGAGCGCGGTGTAGATCTCCTCCGGGTGCACGGCGATGGCGAGGTTGGCGGGGAGCGTCCACGGCGTGGTGGTCCAGATCACGAGCGCGGCGCGGCGGCCGCCGAGGGCGGCGGCGAGCGCCGGGCTGGGCCGGCTCACCGGGAACTTCACGTAGACGGACGGCGTGCGCTGGTCCTCGTACTCGACCTCGGCCTGGGCCAGCGCCGTCTTGCAGTGCATGCACCAGTGGACGGGCTTGAGCCCCTTGTAGACGAGCCCGCGGCCCACGAACCGACCGAACTCGCGCACGATGGTGGCCTGGTACGCGGGCTTCATCGTGATGTACGGGTCCTGCCAGTCGCCGAAGACGCCGAGCCGCTTGAACTCCTCGCGCTGGATGTCGATGAAGCGGGTGGCGTACGCGCGGCAGCGCCGGATCTTCTCCATGGGGTCCATGGCGCGGCGCACGTCGTTCGACGCGGTGTCGAGCCCGAGCTCCTTGTCCACCTGGTGCTCGATGGGCAGGCCGTGGCAGTCCCAGCCCGGCACGTACGGGGAGTCGTGCCCGAGCATGGTGCGCGACTTGACGATGAAGTCCTTGAGGACCTTGTTGAGCAGGTGACCGATGTGGATGTGCCCGTTCGCGTACGGCGGGCCGTCGTGGAGGATCCACAGGGGGCGCCCGGCCGAGACCTTGCGGATCCGGCCGTAGATGTCCATCGCCTCCCAGCGCGCGAGCGTGTCCGGCTCGAGCTTGGCGAGGTTGGCCTTCATCGGGAAGGGGGTCTTCGGAAGGTTCAGCGTGTCCTTGTAATCCATAGGGGCTGAACGCTAACACCCGTCGCAGTTTACGGTCAAGGAAACCCCCGCGTTCACGCCCTCGCGCGCGCCGCCGCGCCCGGCGCGGTCACCGCCGTCGCCGCGCTCGGCATCTCGGGGAGCATCGACACGAAGGCCGCGGTCAGCGCGGCGATGCCGGCCATGGCGAGGAGCAGCGTGGCGAAGCCCGACGCCTTCACCGCGGGTCCGAGCACGTACACCGCGATCGAGCTGACGCCGAAGGACACCGCGAGCCGCATGCCGGCCACGCGCGAGCGCATCCGGTCGTCCACGTAGCGGACGATCATCGCGTCCACGAACGGGATGCCGCCGAACACGAAGACCATGAAGGCAAGCGCGGTGGCGTAGAGGGCCCAGCCGCTCGCGTGGGCGGCGAGGAGGAACAGCGGGACCTGGGCGACGACCACGGGCAGGTACACGCGCTTGAGCGGGTAGCGATCGATCAGCTTGCCCACCACGAGCTGGGCGAGCGAGGCGATCGTGTAGACCACGGCGAGCAGCAGCCCGAGGGTGGCGGGGTCGTCGATGACGCCCGCGAGGCGCTCGGCGAGGAGCTGGCCGTTGCCGTTGGTGGTGAAGTTGAAGATCAGGCTGCTCGAGATGGCGGCGAGCGTCATCACGAAGAACACGCGCACCATCAGGGCGCGCGGGAGCTCGAGCTGCCGCGCGGGCCGCTTCGCGGGGGCGGTCTGCTCGCGCGGCACGACGGCGGCGAACAGGAAGCCGCACAGGATCGCCACCGTGCCGGGCACGGCGAAGGCGGCGCGCCAGCCGACGAACTTCACGAGGAAGCCGGTGAGGATCGCCGCGACGGCGATGCCCAGGTTGCCGGCGAGGCCGTTGACGCCGATGGTGAAGCCCGGGTTGCGCGCGCCCTGGACCACCATGGGGATGCCGACCGGGTGGTAGATGGCGGCGAACGCCCCCATCAGCGTGAGCGCGGCGGCCAGCGACCACGGGCCGCGCGCAAGCGTGACCAGCCACGCCGCGGCGCCGATGCCGATGAAGAACACGACCATCATCGCGCGGCGGCCCCACAGGTCGCCGAGGCGGCCCGCGGGCAGCGAGCCGAGGCCGAACAGGACGAAGGCGCCCGACGCGAAGGGCATGAGGTCCTGCCAGAGGAGACCCCACTCCGCGGCGATGGCCGCCACCGCGGTGGCGAAGATCAGCAGGAACAGGTGATCGAGGCCGTGTCCGACGTTCAGCAGGAGGCGCGTCGCCGTCGACATTGACTCTCCTCGGTTCGGGGGGATTGCAACCTTGCCATCAGAAAATCTCCGGGCACCAGGGCGCCACGGAGGTCCGGAACAGGGCGTCGGCGCGGGCGACCGCGCCGTCCGTTCGCTCCTCGACGCGAAGCCCGCGGGCCAGGCGCGACCACGTGAACCCGCCCAGGTATGCGGAGCCGAGCGCGGTCACGTCGCAGGCGAGGTCCGCGGGCGCGCCGGTGCGCGCCGTGTCCGCCGGCCCGACCCGCCAGCGCCCCTCGTTCCAGGGACAGAACGGGTCGCGGACCTCGATGACCACGGGGTCCCCCGCCGCGTAGCCGCGCGCGGCGAGCGCCGCCCCCACGTCGACCAGCCGCACCCAGAGGCCGTCGCGGTAGGCGAAGCGGAGACGCCGCGGCTGGACGAGGAGGAGCAGCAGCGGATGGTCCACGGGCAGCAGCGACGCGCGCAGGTTCGCCACCCAGTCCACGTCGAGGAGGAACCGCCACACCTCGGCGGTGGCGCCCGGCGAGTCGCCCATGGCCTCGACCACGTCGATGGCGCCGGTCTGGACGCCGCGGTCGAACGCCAGCGTCAGGCGGTAGAGCGCGTACGCCACCCCGACGCCGTTCCGCTCGAGCAGGACGCACTGCATCTCGCCGCCGCCGCGGCGCCGCCACGGCGCGTCGAGCAGCGCCCGCACCTGCCACCACGCCGTCGTGCGCGAGAACATGCCCGGCGTCTCCGCGGCCACGCGCTCCCAGATCGGGCCGAGGAGATCCTCGGCCTTCTCGAGCGGGATCAGCCGGGCCTCCGCTTGCCGCCCCGCCGGCGCGGGCAGGAGCCCGTGATAGCCGGACCGGTCGCGCGGCACCTCGACCTCGGCGGCAAAGGAGCCGATGCCGTAGCCGAACCGGCCGTAGATCGTGTCCTCGGTGGCCCAGAGGTACGCGACGGGCTCGCCGCGCGCGTGGCAGGCGTCGAGCTGCGCCCGCATCATGTCGCGGAGGACGCCGCGGCGCCGGTGGCTCGGCAGCACGCCGACCATCGTGATGCCCGCCGCGCGCACCCGGCCACCCGGCACGGTGAGCTCGAACGGGAAGCTGCCCGCGCCGCCCACCGCACGATCGCCGTCCCACGCGGCGTGCATGCGCTCGTGCGGCATCACGCGGCTCGCGCGCTCCACGTTGTCCTCGGTGGGCGTGTAGCCGAAGTAGTGGGAGATCGGACGGATGGCCGCGAGGAGGTCGCCCCTCGAGGCGCACGGGCGCACGTCCCAGGTCATCGGCGGCGCGCCATCGACCTCGTCACTTGGGCGTGAGCGTGACCACGCCCGCGGAGTTGTCGATGTTCACGGTGAAGCGGTCGAGGAAGCGCGGCCGAGAGCGCAGTCCCACCGCTCGGCATTGGTCTGATGCGCGGGGCTCACGAGTCAGCGCCGGCCCAGCCGCACTTCGCGGGCCCGCGAATCGATGCTCACGGTGAAGCGATCCAGGAAGTCGCGGCCGAGCAACCCCTCGCCCCGGGTGAGGCTCGGGTTGTGGGCGAGGACCTCGAGCGGGCCGGCCTTCGCCTCGCCCACCTCCACGCTGTCCAGCATGATCGAGGGCACGTCGAGCGTGCCGGTGCCGGCCACGCCCTGGATGCGGGCCGCGCGCACGGGACGCATCTCGACGCCGAGGGCGGAGAGCGCCTGGGGCGAAATCATCGTGACCTCCGCGCCCGTGTCCAGGATCAGCTGGACGCTTCGCCCGCCGTTCACCCGCGCGTTGACGACAATGGGCGAGCCCGGCACGTACGGGATGCGCGCCAGCAGTTGCCCCTCCGGCCCGGGCGCCGCGAGGGGCAGCGGCGGCGGGGTCGGGCGGGGAGCCGTGGGCTGGGTGGACGCCGGCCCCGCCAAGCCGGGCGGAGGCCCGCTCGGCGTCGGGACACGGGCGGGCGGATGGCCCAGCAACACCGCGCCCTTGCGGAACCGCTCCGGCACGCTGTCCAGTCCTTCCGTGATATGCAGCTCGCCCTGCTCGTTGGTCCAGCGATAGAGCTGGGCATCCGCGGGCGGGGCGGCCCCCACGACGAGGGCGGCCCCGAGGAGACTGACCGCCGTGATCGAGAGCCGTTTCATGGTCGACCTCCGGGACGCTCGGGCTGGCGCGCTTCCGCGATTATAGCGTTCCCGGCCCGGGAAGCGGCCGGGCGCGGCCGCGGCGGCGCGGAAGCGTCGGGGCGGGCCCCTCACTCGGCGTCGCGGACGAAGGTGTACCCGGCGTGCTCGGCCGAACCCCGTCGCAGGGGCAACACGTAGAGGAAGCGGCCGTAGGCGAGCTGGATCTCGAGGAGGCCGTCCGGCCGGGGCAGCCGCGGATCCCAGTGATCCACGAACCAGACGAGCTGGCGCACCCGTCGCGGGATCTCGATCACGTCGCCCGGCGTGAGGAGGATGGTCGAGGCGGACTGCGGCGTGTAGAAGCCGCGTACCTCGCCCACCGAGAGCTGGTACACGTCGAACTCGGACAGGTAGTACATGGCGTGGCGCAGCCACGGATACGACCGCCGGTTGCCGAGCTCGGTCAGGAGCAGCGTGTCGGCGGGATCGTAGACGGCGCGGATGGTCTCGACGTAGGTCCGGATGACCGCCTCGTGCTCCCGCAAGGCCGCCGCGGTCCGCGACAGGATCCAGTCGTGCGCCTCGTCACGCGCGCGCTCTCGCCACGTGTCCCCCTGGCCATCGACGAACTCGCGGGGCATCGGCCGCGCGTTGACGAAGAACCCGGTGTTGACGAGGAGCAGCGGTCCGAGCGCCGCCGCGGCGAGGGCCCAGCGCCAGCGGGGCCGGCGCAGCCGCTCCGAGCACGCCGCGGCCGTCTCGAGCAGCGCGCGGCTCAGGAGCACGACCAGGGCGGGCAGGAACGTGAGCACGTAGCCGGCCTGGCCGAAGTGCACGAGCGCGAAGAACACGGCGGGCGGGACGATCCACGCGAGCAGGAACCACTCCTCGGTCCGCCACCCGCGGCGCCGCACGTACACGGGCAGCGCCACGAGGGCCAGCGCCAGGGGACCGAGGCCCACGGCCACCGACTCCAGGAGGTGCCGGGCCTGGCGGAGCGTGGTGTCGAGGTCGCCGCCGAGGATCGAGGTGGGCAGCACCACCGACGCGTAGAGCTGCCGCGAGGCGGCGAGGTACGCGGCCGGGCCGCCGGAGAGCCACATCAGCGGCAGGAGCCAGGACAGCACCGCCCCCGCGAGGACCGCGCCCGCGAGGCCGAGCCGGCGCGCCCCCGTCGGACGGAGCGGGCGCGATCCGATCACGACGGCGGCGAGCCAGAGCGGGAAGAGCAGCACGAGCACGGACAGCCGCAGGCCGCCCACGAGGCCCAGGGCCAGCGCGCTCAGGTAGACGTGGCTCTCGCGGCCGCGCAGGGCGCCGAGGGCGAGGAAGGCGACAAGCGCGGCCCCGAACGCCTCGCCCGCGTAGGTCAGGCCCACCGACCCGTAGAACCAGAAGAGCGGGCTCACGGCCAGCAGCGCGGCGGCGGCCACCGCGGTGGCGCGGTCGTAGAGCGCGCGCGCCAGCCAGTAGACGACGAACGTGGTGGCGGCGCTGAACAGCATGGCCAGGGCGACGTAGGCCTGGCTCGGATCGCCGATGGTGGCGTTCACGAGGCGCCCGAGCCCCACGTACAGCAGGTAGCCCGGCGGATGCGGCTGGTGCTTGGCGATGTCGAACTCGCGAAGCGCGAGCGCGAACTGCACCGCGTCCCAGTTGTAGAGCATGCGGGCGCGGTAGGGCCACCGCGAGACGAGGGTGACGAGAGCCAGGAGCGAGGCGGCGGCGAGATCCGCGTGGGCGGCGAGGCGCGTCAGGACGGCGGAGCGCTTCAGAACGTCGGAGGGCAAGCCGAGCGAGCCGGCGAGGGCGTCAGGCCTTCTTCTCGTCGTCCTTCTTCGAGGCCGACGACGCGTCGTCCTTGATCTCCACAACGCCCTTCTTGAACTCCTTCACGCTCGAGCCGAGGGACCGTGCCAGCTCCGGCAAGCGATTGGCCCCGAACAGGATCAGCACGATCACCAGGATGATCAGAAGCTCTTGGTACCCGAGACCAAACATGACAATGCTCCTTTCGTGAGGCGTCCTTACCCTACGCTCGGCCCCCACCCTTGTCAACGAACCGACCCCCTCCGCCAACCCGGGCGATTGCGGGGGTGACGTCCCCCGCCGTCCACGATCCTCGACGGAGTTGCCGTGCGTCGTGCCGGCGCTGTCACGCACGGGGTGACAGAGCGCACAGCCCGCCTTCTCCGTGCGGCACGCCCCCGTGCCGTCGATGGCCAGCCCGACCCACCCACTCCGGCCGAAGGCCTTGTTGCGCTTGGCTCGGCGCACCGTCGCCGCGGCGGCCTGGCGCGTCGCCGTCGGCTCCAAGCGCTCGGTGAAATACGCTAACGTGTCATCCCCGAACCGCCGCCCCACTCGCAGCGCGCGCCGGGCGGGCGACCGTACCAGCGCTTCCACCCCATGAAAACTCCACTCGCGCAGGACGTGGCCGATCAACAGCCCCCACAGCAGCACCGCGGCCGGAATCTGCGGGCGCACCCGCCCGTCGCTCGGCGCCTGTACGTACGCCCTCAAGTGCAGCCGCGTGGTCACGAAGTCCCACAGGCGCCGCGGCGTCGGCCGGCTCACTGGCCGCTCTGTTGCCGCTCCAACACCAGCCGTTGCGCATTGGCCGCCAAGACCTCGGCCACCGTCCCCCTCCTGCCCCTCGCGCAACCCCGGGGTCAGACCCTCGCGCAACGCCGGCGCGAGGCACGCAACTCCGGGGCAGACCCTCGCGCAACGCCGAGGCACGGGCGCGATTACCTCGGGGGGAATTGCGGGCCTTCCCTCGGGCCGACAGGCTGTTGTCAGGAGGTGGCCGACATGACCATCTACGAGACGCCCGTCAGCCCTCTCGCCATCGGGGGCCTGGCCTTGCTTGGAGCGTATGCGGCGGCGCGAGGCGCCACGCTCATGTCCCGGGGCCTCAGGGACGCGGACGCGCTGGACCTGGTGCGGGGCATCCGGTTCGTCGTGATCGCGTTCGTGTCCGGTCTCGCCGGGCTCGGGGTGGCATCCGGCCACCGCGGCCTGGTCGTGATCGCGGGGCTGATCCTCGCCGAGGAGCTCTACGAGACCGGGACGCTGGCGCTGATCATCCGGATCGGCGGCAAGGCCGCTCCCCTGCCCGGGACCGCTCCCTTCTCGGGGACCGGTGCCCTGCCCGGGGCCGCGCCTCAATCCGTGGCGCCCGCGACCCGTGGCGCCCGCGACGACCTGACGCCGATCAGCCCCCGCCGCCACGGAGCACGCGGCGCTCGCCCTGCCGCACGGTGACGCGCTGGGCGTCGAAGTACTCCATGAGGGGGATGGCGTACTTCCGGGTCACGCCGATGAGGTCCTTCATGTCGGCAGGCCCGATGTCCTTCTTCTCGCGCAGGTGACGGACCAGCTTGTCCTGGATCTCGACGAGCGCCTCGGCGTGGAAGTAGAGCGACTCCTTCACCCGCACGAGCCGGCGATCCGCGACCAGGAGCTGGAACAGCTCGTGCCGCTCCGTGCCCTTGACCCCGAGCCGGCCCAGCGCCTCCTCCGGACCGGGCGGCGTCGCGCCGGCGCCGCGGAAGTCGGCCTCGACGCCGTCGACCACCCGCTGCTGCTCGGGCGAGAGCCGGATGGCATGGGAGGCGAGCCGCACCTGGTCGCGCTCGCTCTTCACCACCCCCTCCGCCTCGAGGACGCCGAGGAGCTGCGCGAACACGCGTTCCTGCGCGTTGCCGGCGCGGCTGCGCAGCTCCTCGCGCGAGATGCCGCCGCGCAGCGGATGCTCGGCGTGGAAGGCCTCGAGGAGCCCGAGCGTCTCCCCGCGCAGCCGGTCGCTCGCCGCGCGATGGATGTACCACTCACGATCGATGGCCACGATGGCGCCCGATCGCTGCACCACGTCCAGCAGCTCGCGCAGGCGCTCCGGCCCGAACGGCGTCCGCGCCCTGAGGTCGGCCAGGCGCGCTCCGGCCGGGCCCGCCTGCTTGAGATGCTCCTCCACGACCGCCTCGGGCGAGCCCGTCTCCAGGAGCGTCAGGTGCTCGGCCAGGGCCGGGCCCTTGCGCTTGAACCGGGGCGGCGCGATGTCGAGCAGCGTGCCGCCGCCGATCGTGATGACGGGCGAGTACGAGCGGATCACGAACCGGTCGCCGGGCAGCGCCACCACCGGCGCCTCGAGCCGGAAGCGCCCGTACGCCCGGCCGCCCTGGTCGAGGTCGGCGCGCCCCACCAGCAGCACGCGCGCCATCACCTCCTGCGTCCCCACGTGGAAGCGCACGCGGTCGCGCGTCTTCAGCGGGCGCGGCGCGTCCTCGATCAGCTCCACGGTGCCGTCGACGAGCACGGACGGCAGCAGCGTCCCCGGCGGCGCCACGACGTCGCCGCGCTCGATGGCCGCGCGCTCCACGCCCTGCAGGTTCACCGCGGTGCGCTGCCCGGCCCGCGCCGCCGCCACCCCATGGCCGTGCACCTGGAGCCCGCGCACCTTGGACGAGAGCCCGCGCGGATAGATCTCCACGCGATCGTCCACCGCGACCTGACCCGAGCCGAGCGTGCCCGTGATGACGGTGCCGAATCCCTTGATGGTGAAGACGCGATCGATGGGCAGCCGCGCCGTCTGATCGACGCTCTTCGCCGGCACCCCGCGCGCCAGCTCCCGGAGCGCGGCGCGCAGCTCGGGGAGCCCCTGCCCCGTCTTCGACGACACCGGCACGATCGGGCAGCCGGCGAGGAACGTCGGCTCCAGGAGCCGCGCGACGTCATCGCGCACCAGCTCGAGCCAGTCGGGCTCGACCATGTCGGTCTTGGTGAGCGCGACCAGCCCGGCCTTGATGCGGAGCAGCGAGCAGATGGCGAGGTGCTCGCGCGTCTGCGGCATCACGCCCTCGTCGGCGGCGATCACGAGCAGCGCCAGGTCGATGCCGCCCACGCCGGCCAGCATGTTCTTGACGAAGCGCTCGTGGCCGGGCACGTCGACGATCTCGATCGTGAGGCCGTCCGGCTCCTCGAGGAACGCGAAGCCGAGATCGATCGTGATGCCGCGCGCCTTCTCCTCGGGCAGGCGATCGGTGTCGGTGCCGGTGAGCGCCTTGACCAGCGACGTCTTGCCGTGGTCGATGTGCCCGGCGGTCCCGACGACGACGTGGGTGGGCCCGGTCATGGGGAGCTCGACGCTACCGTGTCACGAGCGGCCGGAGTCCGGCGAAGACGTCCGGCGCGACGCTCGAGCGGGTCGTCATGCGATCGACGCCAGGATACGGGCGAGCGCCGGCACGTCGTCGGGCCGCACGGTGCGGCAGTCGAGGAGGAGCCGGTCGTCCAGCACCCGGCCGAGCACGGAGGGCATCGCGGCCCGCAGCGCCGCATCCAGCCCGTGGGCCGGCCGATCCGACGTGCCGAGCGCCACCGCCGCCGTGGGCAGCTCCACCGTGGGCAGCGCGCCGCCTCCCACCTGGGAATGCGCGGCGACCACGGCCGCGCCCAGCGCGGCGCGCGCCGGCGCCGGCACCCGGCGCAGCAGCCCGCGCGCCCGCGCGCGGATCGACGCCAGCGGCTCGGTGAGCATGCGGAGCGTGGGGATCGTCTCGAGCGCGGTCCCCGCCTCGTACGCGTAGAGGGTGGCCTCGAGCGCGGCCACCGTGAGCTTGTCGATCCGCAGCGCGCGATTCAGCGGGTTCCGGGCCAGCCGCTCGACGAGGTCGGCCCGGCCCACCACGAGCCCGGCCTGCGGTCCGCCGAGGAGCTTGTCACCCGAGAACGACACCACGTCCACGCCGGCCTGCACCACCTCCGACACCGTCGGCTCGTGCGGGAACCCGTGGGCGCGCAGGTCGATCAGCGAGCCCGAGCCCAGGTCCTCCATCACGGGCACGCCGCGCGCCCGCCCGAGGTCGGCCAGCTCGCGCGAGCTCACGTCCGCGGTGAACCCCACCACGCGGTAGTTCGACGTGTGCACCTTGAGGATGAGCCCGGTGTCCGGGCCGATCGCGCCCGCGTAGTCCTTGAGGTGCGTGCGGTTGGTCGTGCCCACCTCCCGGAGCACCGCGCCCGAGCGCCGCATGATGTCCGGGATCCGGAACTCGCCGCCGATCTCGATCAGCTCGCCGCGCGAGACGATCACTTCCTTGCCCGCGCCAGCGTCTCCAGCGCGAGCAGCACCGCGGAGGCGTTGTTGTTCACGACGAGCGACGCGGGGGCGCCGGTCAGCCGCTGGAGCAGGCCGGACACGTGCACGTAGCGGGAGCCGCGCTCCTTGCGCGCGATGTCCATCTCTAGATTCGTATAGCCGGAGGCCGCCTCGAGGACGCGCTCGCGGGCGAGCGGCGAGAGGAGCGCGCGGCCCAGGTTGGTGTGGAGCACGACGCCGGTGGCGTTGATGACCCGCGTCAGCGAGAAGGCGCCGCGCGCGAGCGCCGCGGCCACGCGCTCGCCGAGCGCGTTCGGCCCCGCCGCCGTCCCTCCGCCCAGGACGCGGCGCCGCTCCTCGGCCAGGACCTCGCGCACCGTCTCGGCCACGCGGCGCCGGGGGATGCCGGCCAGCGCGGCGTGCCCCTCGAGACCGCTCACGAGCGCGTCCACGGAGGGAAGCTGCCGGAGCGCGGCCATCGCCGCCGGCCGGTCATCCGCCGGCGGCACGCTCGGCCTCCGGACGTTCAGCCGCCCGCGGCAAGCTCGGTCTCCACGCGCTCCTTCACGCGGCCGATCACCTCGTTCGCTTCACGCCGGATCGCATCGGCGCCCGCCGTCGCCATCGGCGACTTCAGGAGCCGCTTGACGGCTTCCTCGGTGAGGCCGGCCCAGAGCTCGTCGAGGTCGCGCGGCGAGAACCCCTGCCCACGGAGCGCGGCGCTCCACTCGCGGGCCAGCTCCTGGACGAGGCGATCGCGCTCGAGCGCCAGGCGGCGGGCGCGGCGGACCAGCTCGGGCAACCGGGGCGGCATGGCTCGGCTACTCCTTCAGCCGGGGCGGCATCGCCGGCTATTCCTTCACGAGCCGGCGAAGGGTGTCCATCAAGTTGGCCTCCCAGCGGCCGGTCGAGGTGCACGGATAGATCGGCTCGTAGTTCAGCCCGCCCGCGTCCCCGCGTCGCCAGCCCTGGGTGCGCATCTTGTAGTTGATCTGCACGTCGGTGTCGCCGGAGCCGTTGGCCTGGACGAACATCGTGAAGGTCACGAGCGCGTCGCCCTCCAGCGCCACCGCGCCCAGCCGCCCACAGTCCGCGTACACCCCGATGGGGGAGGTGATCTCGTCCGAGGAGATCACGCCGGAGTCGCGCGCCACCGTGCGGAGCGGCACGTTCTCGGCGGCGAGGGCCCTGATGAGGGCGCGCCACGTGGCATCGTAGGCCGCGGGCACCTGGTCGTGGAACGGTGGCGGGGGCAGCGGAAGGACGAATGGCCGCGCGCAGCCGGCGAGCGCGCCGAGCGCGATGACCACCAGCGGCGAGACTGGCGAGGGGCGCGGGCGCGCGCCGCATCATGCGGCCCATTCTACCTCTTGTGGTGGTCGATCCCCCGATACCGGCCAATGAACCGCACGATGCGCGACTCGTCGAACTCGTCGAACTCGTCGAGGCGCGTCCAGGCCGTCAGGGCGATGCGATGCTTCATGCCGGGATACGGCGCCAGCACCACCTGCCGATCGTAGCGCTTCACGATGGCGGTGAGCTTGTCGACCAGCTCGGGGCACGGCTGTCGGGCAGTGGTACTGGACGACCACGCCGCCGTCCTCCAGGTTGTGCACCTGGAGCTGCTTCGGGATCGGCTCGGTGTGGACCCCCCACGGCGCGACGTACGGCAGGTGCGGCCCCGAGGTGGGCGGGTCCGAGTTGTACGGCGGGATGGGCTCGTTCACCGTCTGCACGTGGAGGTTCCCCTGGTCGGCGAACGACACGCCCGGCAGGTCGGCCGCCGACTGGTACGCGAAATAGCCCACCACGACGGCGATGACCACGGCCGCGGCGATGCCCCCCGCCCACTGCATGCGCCGCCGCCGGCTCCACGTCGGCCTTCTCCGGCGTGGCGCGCAGTCGTTTCGCCTTTGGCATCTACGCCTGGCTCCTCTCGCGTCCGCGCCGGGCCCGGGCGGTCGAGCCGGGTGGTGTCCGGTGGCGGAAGCGTATGGGAGTCGAACCCATCGCCGACTTGTCTAGAGCCGGCCACCGGATTTGAAGTCCGGGGCGTGCACCGGCGCCGCAAACGCTTCCGTGCTGTAACTACCTGAGATAACGGCCGTCAGAGTGTACCACCGGCCGGAATGGACCGCGGAACTGTCGCTTATCTCAGGGGTCCATGACAGTGTCAACGGTCCGCGGGCTGATGATGAGTAGACACGCGCGACGGGTGCTGCTGCGCTACTCGTGTGGGGTGGCCGGGAAGCGAGTCAAGACCACGTTAGCCAGCACCGGGTAGCGGAGCCCCTGCTCGGCATGTCGAACCCACGCCGCCGCCCTGTGCCACCCATCAACCAACGCGAACGGGCCAGCGCAGGAACCCAGGAGCCTCGCATGGCGACGACGATGTACGCGAGATGGACATGCGCTTCTGGCTGGACGAGGCTGCGGCGCTCCGAGAACGGAGCTGATGCTCCGACGCCCGGCTCCTAGGCGGCCTGCGGGCCACCCAGTCGGGGCCCGAGCCGTCAACTGACTGCGAGAAACGCTTCCTGCTCGTTCCGCGCGAAGACGAGCAAGTCGGCCTCGTGGCTCCGCAGGATCCCCTCGATCTCGACCGTAGAGCAGTTCCCCCGGCGGATCCACACGACCTTTGGCGGCGGCCCGAGAAGGAAGCTTCGCTGGTGGAAATCGGCGTCCTTGGAGACGATCACAAACCCGTGCTCCGCAGCGTAGGCCCAGACCGCGTCGTCGTCAGCGGCCTCCAGGCCGACGTTGCGGACATGGGTGGTGCCAGGGTAGACGTTGGTGAGGGTTCGAGCCAGCCGAGGCGACAGGTTCTGGTCGAGGAGCAGCTTCACGGAGGAGGAGTCGAGACGAACTTCCGCTCGCGGTCGGCTGCGAACGTGTAGACAAGCCCGGATGTCCTCGCGGTGAGGTCGGGAAATCCGGATGATCCTCCTCCGACATGCCTGAAGCCAGTACGACCTGAGACGGTGACCGTATCCCAGGATGACGGCTTGCCGCCTCGCTTGCCAGCTCGATCGTGATCACCTGCGGAATCGATGGGACGAGACCGCCTCCTCACCCAGGTCAACGTTCGTCGCGGCGACGTGCCGGGTCAGCCGCTAGCGTCGCGTCGACCGGTGACTTCGTCTACAACGCGCCGAGCTCGATGCTCTTCGCGCCGGCGGTCACGATGCTGCGGCTGGCGGTCGGCGGCCTGCCAGTCAGCGCTTCAGCTCCTCGATGAACCTGCCCACGGCCCTCAGCGTCTGGCGGAGCCGCCCGCACGCGTTCTTCCCCGCCTGGAGCTCCTTCTGCCGCTCGCCCGTGGCTCCGGGCAGCTCCCCGTCGATCCTCTGCTCGAGCTGGTCGTTGGCGTTGGACGCGTCGTTGAACAGGTCGAGGGCCTTGGTCCAGTCGGCCTTCGTGACGGCCTGGGCGGCGGCCTTCTTGTCCGTGAGCGATTGCTGGAGGGTCCGCGCCTGCCGGACCGTCCCGCGCACGCCCTGGATCTCCGCGGCCAGGCTCGGGAAGAGCGCGCAGTAGAGCTCGAGCAGCAGGTCGAGCACGATGAAGAGGATCTCGAGGGCGGCGAAGACGAGGAGGAACTGCAGCTTCAGGGCGGCGGCGGAGAAGATCGCCCAGGTGATTGGCCCCCCGTTGAAGATCAGGACGCCGACGGTCGCGAGCGCCGCGAAGGCGATCGTCACCAGCAGCACCTTCATCCAGAAGCCCCAGCCGGAGATCCCGGGCACCAGGAGCCCCGCCGGCGTGGGGAGCGTCGCAAGGAGGAGCAGGGCCCCTGTCTCCGCGGCGTGGATGGCGAACCGCGTGACCGTGGGCCGCACCTGGACGGAGATCCACGTGGCGCGGGTCCGCGCCGCCTCCATCTCGGTGAAGAGCGGCGCGAACGCCGAGGTCAGGGCGTGCAGGGTCGCCGTCTGGCCCGTGCCGGCCGCGGTCCAGCCGAGGCTCCGCGAGAGCGCCGCGGGCGACACGACGCGGGCGGGCAAATCGGTCGTCAGCGGGGACTTCTCGCCCAGCGGCCGCAGCACGAGCACCCCCTCGTGCTCGCTCGCCTTCTCCACGAGTTGGCCCTCGCGGTCGCGGAAGAACGCGAGCGCCTGCTCGACGGGCCGGGCCCTCGGGCCGACGTACGCGCCGCGGAGCCAGGCGGTGGGAGCGCCGGGCAGGCGTCGCAGGTGGCGGTCGGCGACGAGGGACCGCGTGGCGATGAACCGTCCCTGCTGCCGGGCCGGAGACCTCCTCGCACGCTTCTGCTTCATGACCGTCCTCCCTTGACCTGACGGCGCCTCACCCGGTCGCGGCGGGGGGCAGGGGCGGCGCGCCCAGGACGAGATCGGCTCCCTTCTCCGCGATCATGAGCACGCTCGCGTTGATGTTGCCCGAGACGAGATCGGGCATGGCGGATGCGTCCACGACCCGGAGTCCATCCACGCCGCGCACGCGGAGGGCGGGATCGAGGACGGCGTCGGTCCCCCCGCCCATCGCACAGGTCGCGCACGGATGGTGAGCCGTGATCGCGGTGCGGCGAACGAACGCGTCGATCTCGGCGTCCGTCCGGACCCCCGGGCCCGGCGCGGTCTCCCGGCCCCGGAACGGGTCGAGCCCGCGGCGACCGGCAAGGTCACGCGCGAGCCTCACGCCGTCCCGGATCGCGCGCACGTCGCGCTCGACGTGGAGGAAGTTCTGCACGATGCGCACGGGCACGGAAGGGTCCGCGGAGCGGAGCCGCACCACCCCGCGGCTCTCCGGATGCAGCAGGACCGGTCGCGCGCCGAAGCTGTCCTCGTAGGCCGGCCGGAGCCCCGGGAACCACGGGTGCGCCCCCGTGGGCGCGCCGCGGAACAGAAGCTGGATGTCGGGCACGGGCAGCTCGCGCCGAGTCTTGAGGAACGCGTGCAGGCGCCCCGGCAGCACCGTCCCCGGCCCCGTCCCCAGCGCGTAGGCGCGCGCCATGTTGACGACCACGCGATCCAGCCTCATCTCGGCATGGAACGGTCCGCGGCCGCTGCGCGCGTGGTGCACGTCGACGGAGAGGTGATCCTGCAGGTTCCGGCCGACGCCGGGCAGGTCCACCCTCGGTGCCACGCCGACCTCGCGGAGGTGATCGGCCTCGCCGATGCCCGACAGCATCAGGAGCTGCGGCGTGTTGAACACTCCCCCGGCGAGCAGGACTTCGCGGTCGGCCGCGGCCAGTGTCAGGCGCCCATCGCGGACGTACTCCACGCCCGTCGCCCGGGCGTCGTCGAGCACGACCCGCGTGGCGAGGGCGCGGGTCTGGACGGTGAGGTTTTGGCGCGCCATCGCCGGTCGCAGGAACGCCACCGCGGCGCTGCACCGCCGACCGTCCCGGATGGTCCACTGGCTGTATCCGAAGCCCTCCGGATTCTCGCCGTTGTAGTCCTCGGTGAAAGGCCAGTCCGCCTGCTCCGCCGCCGCCAGCCAGCCGTCGAAGAGCGGGTCGCGGTTGCGCGAGTCGATGACGGACAGCGGCCCGGCGCCGCCGCGCCAGGCATTCTCGCCCCGCTCCCAGGTCTCGGAGCGCTTGAAGTACGGGAGTACCTCGGCGTACGACCAGCCTGGGCAGCCGGCGCGCGCCCAGCGGTCGTAGTCGCCGGGATGTCCGCGGACGTACGCCATCACGTTGATCGACGAGCTGCCGCCGAGCACCTTGCCGCGCATCGCCTCGATGCGGCGATCGTCGAGCCCGGGCTCGGGCTCGGTGTCGTAGCCCCAGTCGAACATCCGCCGCTCCCAGAGCCGTCCGAGCCCGATAGGAACGTGGATGAAGGGATGCCTGTCGCGGCCACCCGCTTCCAGCAGGAGCACGCGGATCGTGGGATCACTGGTGAGCCGGTATGCCAGCACGCAGCCCGCCGACCCCGCCCCGACGATGATGTAGTCGTAGCGCGCACCTCCGGCCATGTGGCTTCATATACCCGGGCGAGGCCCGGCCGCGCAACTCAGTGGTAGACGCGCGGTGACGGCCGGCCGAGTCGTATCTGCAGGAGCGGTCATCGGAGGCGTCAGCGCGACCGTAGCTCGAAGACCTGGTGGCGAGTGGCCAGCGCGCGGAACGCCGATGCGGGAGATCCGCCGCCACCGGGAGGAGCGCTGGCAGGTGGCGGTGGTCTCCGGAAGGTCATCGCGCAACCTGTGCCGCTTGGACGATGCTCGGCGCGATCATGCGCCGGTGAATGCGGGATGGCGAGGCCGATACCCTTTCGATCGCGCCGATGTCGGCAGAGTCGGAGTCGAGCTGGCACTATTCTCGGAGGTGGCGGCCATCGCAGGGCACGGATGAAAAATCCGGGGCGCGGGCAACGGTCGGCTCATGAAAGGAAGAGGATGCGGAGCGCCTCCGGCTCCTTCCACCATTTCACGCCGCTGGGTCTGCGTGTGGCGAGGCGCCGGCAATCCCTCAGCGATCCCCGAAAAGACTCATCGGCCGGCCTCTCTGGACGACCGCCCAGCCGCCCGTCGCGTCGCGCCTCGAGCCCGCCGGCGCCGCAGTTCCCGCCAAAACTGGTCGTTGGTCAGATAGCGGCCCGCACTCACGCGTTCACGCGCCCGCTCCAACAGACGGATGAACCCCCGATCGTGGGTGAGGAGCAGGCTGTCGAGATCGTCGTCTTCGCGGATCGAGGTGAGTAAGGCCACCGGCTTGCCATTCCTGGTGATGACGATCGCCGACTCCCTCGCGGTATCGATGTAGGCGCTGAATCGGTCCTTGACTTCCGCGAGTGGGGCGATCTTCATAGGTCGAATTTCTCCTTCCCGACGAATAGCTGGTTCCCCGCCTTGCGGGCGATCGCGAGGACGACGACCAGGCGTCGGTCCCGGTCGAACGTCATAGAAGATACGAAAGCGGTTGCCGGGGCCGCAGCGTACCTCCCAGGCCGCACCGATGGCCGTCTCTCGAACCAGCGGCTTGCGATTCTTCGTAGGAGTGTCAGGATCGAACGTCAACTGCTCCGCGAGCGTCCTTCGAATCAGCGCATGGTGCTTCCTCTCGATCGCCTCCATGTGATCGAGCGCCAGCACGTCGAAAATAACGTTGAATCTCGGCCGCCGCCGCGGCATGGCCAGAATTGTAGCCATCTGCCCTGTTGGATGTCAACGGCCGGCCTTGCCCTGTATCGATCTTTAGGCATTGGCGGGCGCCCTCCCGGTCCGTATCGTTCGCAACATCCACCATGTCCGTACACCATGCGAGTCGCGCAGTTCCCCGGAGGCTCAGGCCCCGCCAAGCTGAGGCTGCGATTCGACCAGGGGACCATCCTTCTGACGGAGCCCCCCGCCAACGTCGATCTTGGGGCGGCGCCGGGCGTCCTGTGGGACCCGCGCGTGGGCGCGCATCGAGCCCCCGCCAACAGATTGGCCGCTCTCAGGGCCTGGCTTCGCGAGAAGGCAGGCATTGAGTTCGAGGACGCCACGTCCCCATCGGGGCCGACCACGGGCATGTGGTCGTCCATCGACCTCCGTCCATACCAGGAAGCCGCGCTCTCGGCCTGGGAGCGGGCGCGCCGGCGTGGCATCGTGGCCCTCCCGACGGGAAGCGGGAAGACCCGACTCGCTATCGCGGCGATCCGTCAAACGGGCCTGAGTGCCCTGTGTCTTGTGCCGACACGCGTGTTGCTGGATCAGTGGTGTCGCGAGCTGGCCGCCTTTTACACGGGCACCGTCGGACGCTATGGCGACGGAGTCCGGCAGTTCGCACCGGTGATGGTGGCGACATTCGAGAGTGCGTATCGGCACATGGCCCACCTGGGCGACCGATTCGGCCTCCTCGTCGTCGACGAAGCGCACCACTTCGGTGCGGGCCCTCGCGACGAGGCGCTCGAGATGACGATCGCGGACGCTCGTCTCGGCCTCACCGCGACGCCGCCTCGCGACGCGGCCGTCGTGGCGCGGCTCGCAGACTTGATCGGTCCGATGGTCTTCGAGCTCACGGTGGCCGATCTCGCGGGCGGCTTCCTTGCGAGCTTCGACGCGGTCACGCTCCTGCTCGAGCTCTCTCCGAACGAACAGGACGCGTACTCGGCCTCATACGGGCTGTTCAGCAAGTTCCACGCGGAGTTTCGGCGCATCGCTCCGGATGCAGGGTGGGACAGCTTCACCCGTCACGCCATCCGCAGTTCCGAAGGCCGCCGGGCCCTCGAGGCCTGGCGTCAGATGCGCGGGCTGCTTGCGTTCACCCAGGCGAAACGTCATGCTCTGCGGTCCTTGCTGGAACAGCACCGCTGCGCCCGAACACTGGTGTTCACCGCCGACAACGCCACCGCCTACGCGATCGCGCGCGAGCACCTGGTCATGCCTCTCACGTGCGACATCGGCCGTCAGGAGCGCGCCGAGGCCTTGGATCGGTTCCGCCGGGGCACGCTTCGGACGCTCGTGTCAGCCCGTGTCCTCAACGAGGGCCTGGACGTCCCCGACGCTGATGTCGCGATCGTGGTCGGTGGCACCCTGGGCGAGCGGGAGCATGTACAGCGGGTCGGCCGACTGCTCCGGCCGGCGGAGGGCAAGCGCGCTCTCGTATACGACCTGGTCACCCGAGACACGGTGGAGGTCGCCCAGGCGCAGCGGAGACGACGGGGCCTCATTGCGCGACGGTCTCCTCAGCTATAGCGTCGCTGGGGCCCTCGTGGTCCCGCAGTTCCTGGGCCCGCAGGACCATCCCTGGCTGCGAGCGCTCATCGAGGAGCACGAGCGCTTTGTCGGACGGCCGCAGCGAGAGCTGGACGCGCGACTGCGCCAGCCCCTTCCGTGTCAGGCCCCACCTATGAAGTTGAGACTGGCCATCCAGGTCCTCGCGCGGCTCCAGAGGACTCATGGCAACCGTTCTGTGGTGCCGCCCCGGAGAGCCCGCGCCCTGGTCTTCGAAGCGGCAGCTCGAGCAGAGGAGCCGCCGTGTGCCGTTCTGACCGCCGCAGCGGCCGGCCTGGGCGTCACCGAACAAGAGCTTGACGATTCGCTCTTTGCCGACCTACCCGGCGAGAGACTGATCGGGCCGCTCGGTGCACCCACGGGGCCGGACGAACTCGCGCTACGGATCAACCTCGCGCTCGTGCAGGCGCTTCTCTCGCATGCCGCAAGAGTCCGGATCTACGTCCAGGGTCACACAAGGGCGCTCGTCCGCCATGCCAGGCTCCGGGGCTTGATCTGCACCGTGACAGACCGAGGCGAGGAGGAGGATGTCTGCATCGAGATCTCAGGGCCGCTTGCTCTGTTCCACAAGACCCGGCTCTATGGACGAGCGCTCGGCGAAATCGTCCCGGTGCTCTCATGGTGTGCCCGCTTCCGCCTGTACGCGGAATGCATCCTCGATGGACGGCGGCTCAGACTCGAACTTCGCACGGGCGATCCCCTGTTTCCGGGAACGGCCCCGCGCCCGTATGACAGTCGACTGGAGGAACGGTTTGCCCGAGAATTTCGCAAGCTCGCGCCTGACTGGGACGTTGTGCGCGAGCCCGAGCCGATCAACGCCGCGGGCACACAGATCTTCCCGGATTTCGCCCTCCTGCACCGAACCAATCCCGCGCGACGCTGGCTCCTGGAGATCGTCGGCTTCTGGACACCCGAGTATGTAGCGCGAAAGCTCGCGCGCTACCGGAGCGCGAGACTCGCAAATCTGATCCTCTGCGTCGACGAGGAGCGGAACTGCGCCGCGGCGGACTTCCCGACGAACGCTCGTGTCATCCGGTTTCGGCGGCGCGTCGATCCGGCATCGGTCCTGCGCCTGGTCAACACCTGACGGATCCACGCCGGAAGCCACCACCTGCTCCCCGACCCGTCAGGACAGCGCGAGAAATGATTCCTCTTCTGTCCGCTCAAGGCGAGCTGTTCCGCCAGCATGGCCCCGAAGCAGATTCACTTCTGACTGTCCAGCCACGCCGCGTACGACTTCAGCGTCTCGGAAAACGCGGCGACGAACCGCGCCACCGCCCGCCGGGCCGGGCCCACGTCGCCGCGCTCCAGCTTGGCGACGGCCTCGTCGAACTCGTCGACGGCCCTCTCGAGGTTCCGTGTGAGCTCGGCGTGGTGCGCTCTCATGTCGTCGGTCGGCACCGGCGTGGCCTCCAGCCGGCCCAGGAGCCGCCGGGCGCGCGGACGAAACTCTCGCGCGTAGTCTTCGGGCGTCATGTCTTCCGTCAGGGAGAGCTGCAGGACGCATTCGCTCAGGATCTTGTCGACCGAGGCGCGATACGCGCGCAGGGCCGCCTTCCGCTTTTCGTCGTTGATCGTCATGACGGCCACCGCGACCGCCCCCGCACCCGCCAGCGCCGCCACTCCCAGCTTCAGAGCCGCCGGGCCGAGCTCACTGTTGACGACCGCCGCCCGCACGCGCTGAGCCTTGCGGAGGGCCCGGTCCCACAGGCTCACGGGCTCCGCCGGTTCGACGACGGCGGATCCGCCCAGCGCCTCGAAGAGCTTCTGCATCCCCCGATCGAAATCCGTCATGTCGATGTACTGGCGCCCGCTCAAGATGAGGTCGAACCCTTCCGGCAACGTCTTCTGCGGCTTCAGCTGGACGGCGATGATCTTCTTGTGGTGCTGGCGGGCGAACGCCAGCTCTTCCTGTGTGTAGTCCGGGTTCTCGGACACGTTCGGAGACAGCAGGATCACGAAGACCTCGGCCTTCTTGATGCCCTTCTCGATGTTGGCGCGCCAGAACGTCGCCGCCGTGGATCGCCTCGCGGTCGAGCCACACCGCGTGGCCGCGCTCCTTGAGCTCGCGCACGATCTGGTCGCACACGCATGCATCGAGCCGGGAGTAGGAGATGAAGACGCTCACGGGGGCCTGGCCGGCGGCGTCCGCGCCACGCGGCTGCGCGTTGCGGACCAGACGCACGACCGGCCGCGCGGGCGTCGTGCGGCTCGGAGACCCGCCGGCCACTTCGATCGACGCTGTTGCCTTCGCTGCACTCGCTCGCTTCGCCATGACGTGTCCCCCCCTGGATGACTATCCCAGCGACCGAGCAACGGCCATGCCAGCCGCAAGTGCGCGAGACTACGGACGCCGGCTCGAACGGCCCGACGCCGACCCGCCCGGAGCATCGGGCATTTCGTCGCGAGCGCGACCCGCGACGCCCGGGGCGTTCTCCACGCTGGAGCGCCTGGGGCTCGACTCGGTGGCCGGGCGCCGGCACGGGGCTCTCGCCGGAGTCCGCAATCATCCGGCGCTGTTCCGGGGCGGGCTCGCCCTCGAGGCGCACGGCACCGCGCAGGGGTTCGCGAACTGGCGTGTGCAAGAGGGAACGCTGCCGACGTACCAGCTCGCCTTCCTCATGGCCGACGCCCTCATCGGGCCTCGAGGGCTGGCATCCGCTACAGCCTACTTCCGGTCGTTCTCCAGCTCGCGGGACCGGGAGAAGAACTTCGCGCTGGCCTTCGGGATCACGCTCGCGGAATTCGAGACCGCTGTGCTCGCCTACCTGCTGGCGGCTCCCGCGGCAGGCCCGCCGGCTTGACGAGCTCCCCGTCCCCGGGCAGACGAGCTATACGAAGTAGCTGAGCGACCCCGCCGAGCAGAAGCTGACGATCGCCCCGGGAGAACCTGGAGTCGAGTCCTCCTCAGTTCCTCTTGATCTCCTTGGCCTCCTTGCGCGCGTCCTGCTTGGTGTCCCGGCTCTCCTGCCGGCACTCCGACCGCGAGTTCTCATCCCCCTTCTTGCATTCGGCCTTCTTGGTCCGGGCGTCCTGGCGCCCCGTCTGCTTGGTGTCCCGCGAGCCTTGCCGATCATCCTGCCGCTCGTCCCGCCGCTCCTTCGACTGCGTCTGCGCGTATCCGACGATCGGCGTGACCACGATGCCCGGCGCGGCCAGCGCCAAAGCCAGGATGCCAACCCGAAGACGGACGTTTCGTTTCATGTGGTCCTCCTCGTTCACGAGCATTGTCGACCGGTGCCGCATCGTAGACGGGCCTTCCTCGGGGGTCAAGGGACTCGCCGCGCAGGCCTGTTCCCGCCGCGAGATGCGCTGTTCGATGGCAGAATGGCATCCGCGGGAGCGCCCGATCGGTGGAGTGCCGTGAAAACATTCCCTCATTCTTGACCCCGGAATCCCGGCAGAGCCTCGCGCCGCCGCGCCGCCGGGACTGAAGGGATCCTCGTCCCGATGCTGCGCGACGCCGCCTTCCTGTTCCCCTTCGTCGGATTCGTCGCCGGTGTCGCCTGGCCCTACTGGCGGGCGGCGCGTGCGTCATCCGCGCCCCCGATCGAGCGCATCCTCGTCGCGAGCGTGCTCGCGTTCGCTCAACTCACGCTGTCCGGACTGCTGCTGGGCGCCGTGGGACGCTTCGCGCTGCCCCCGCTGCTCGCGCTCAACGGCGCGATGACCCTGTGTCTCGCCCTGGCCGTCCGGCGCGCGCCGGTGACGCCGGCGGCGCCTGTCGCGCCCGACCACGCGTATCGCGGCCTGCGCCGCCTTCTCGTCGCGATCGCCGTCGTCGCGGCGGCCGGCCTGGCGGCGCTCGGCGCTCGCCTGCCGCCCATGGCGTGGGACGAGCTCTCGTACCACTTGCCCATGGCGGCCCTCATGCTGCAGCGGAACAGTGTGTTCCTCGGGCCCTTCTCCTTGCCGCTCGTCGACGGCTATCCGAAGAACATCCAGATGTGGTTCGCGATCATCCTGGCCTTCCTTCCGTCGGATCGCTGGGTGGACCTGGGGCAGGCACCCTTTGCCCTCGTCGCCGTCCTCGCCACCGCGACGATCGCCCGGCGGCTCGGGACGCCGGCGTCAGCGGCGGGGGTGGGCGGGTTGCTGTTCCTGTTCACGCCGCTGACCCTGATGCAGCTCCGGACCGCATACATCGACGTGGCCCACGCCGCGCTCGTGCTCGCGGGCGTCGCCCTGTGCCTCGCGCGGGTGCAGGGCCAGGGTCACTGGACCGTGCGGGTGGGCCTGGCCGCGTGCCTGGGCCTCCTCGCCGGGGTGAAGTTCGCGTCGCCCGTGTACGCGCTCGCGGTGGTGGGGCTCTACCTCGTGCTCGGCCGGGCGTCGATCCCGAGATCCGGACGGATCGCCGACCTCGCGCTGATCGGCACGGGCCTGGCGGCGCTCGGCGCGTTCTTCTACGTGAAGAACCTCTTCGAGCACGGCAATCCGTTCTTTCCGCTCGGGATGAAGCTGGCCGGGCGCGTGCTCCTGGAAGGGGAGATGACGGTCGACGACATCATCACCGGCAGGAAGGTCGGGCCCCTCCCGCTGGACGTGATCCGGTCGTGGGCGGCGGTTGGAGAGGCCGCGCCGTCCCTCTGGTACGGCGGGCTGGGCTTCACCTGGCCCCTGCTCATCCTGGCCGTCGTCGCGTCGGTCGTGGCGGGATGGCGCGCCAGGGACCGCGCGCGCCTCGCGACATACGGTTGCATCGGCCTCATGTTCCTGGTGACGCCGCTCATGTGGCGGACGCGCTTCGTGCTGTTCCTGATTGGCCTCGGCGGCGTCGCCTTCGCTCACGTCCTGCAGCTGGCCCAGCCCTCCCGCCGGGCGCGCCGGAGCCTGTCCTTCGTGGCCGGGGCCATGGCGTGTGTCGCCCTCGGCCAGGCGGTGTGGGCGAGCCGGGCCAGCCTGGCCTGGCCGCCTGAGGTCGTTCCGACAGCGATGGGAGCGTACCGGCCGGCTCCCGGGATCCCGGAGACGAGCCAGGACCCCGCCGAGCGTGACCTTGGCATCGCCCGCTGGCTCGCCGCCAACCTGCGCGACGGCGATCGCGTCTTCGGCTTCACGTGCCTCAGCCGCGCGCGGGATCTCCAGCCGTATGCCCTCTGGACCCGCACCCTCTCGAACACGGTGGAGTTCCCTCCCGTCCGTGACGAGGCGGACCTGGCTTCGCTCGGACGGCGCGAGGCCGGGGCCCTGTTCGTGGCGGTCCGCGGCTGCCCGGTGGGGCGCTGGCTCGAGGAGGCGAGCGGGTTCGACGACGTGGCCGTCGACCGCCGCCTCGTGCTCAGAAAATCGCGTCCCTGATCGAGGCGCCGAACGCCTCGGCCCGCGAGCCCGGGCAGTCGGCCCCACCGAGTTCGAGTGTTCCCGCCGCCCTCCTCTGTATGCTGGTTCGTGGGGCCGAGCCGCCCGGCTCGACTCGAGACCAAGGAAGTCACAGAGGGGCGCATCGAGCCTGTGCTCGGACGACTGCGTAACTCGGCGAGAACCCGGGCGGTGGGCACGCTCGGGCTCGGCTTCGTGCTGCTCGTGGGCGCCGGGCGGGTCGCCGCGCAGGACAGCGCCTTGCATCTCTTCCCCGCGCCCACGGCCAATGGCTGGCCGGCGCCGAGCGAGACCGCCTCGTTGACACGATCGTCTCCGGTCTACCGCCTGCTGCCGGAGGAATCTCGCGATCACGAGCCCGCCCCGTCGCTACGGGCCACCGAACCCCCTCCCTGGACGCAGCCATGCCCGACGCACCGGATGGTGGCGGCCGATTCCAGCGAGTGCGAGGGACGCATGGCGTTCGCGGGTCTCGCGATGGACGCCTCTGCGCCGCTCGAGCAGGCCGAAGACGAACTCCCGCGATCGGCATTCCTGGAGCGTCACCGGCTGCTCTTTTCGACACTCGTTCCGATCGTGGCGATCGGGGGTGTCATGGCGAACTCGCTCATCGGGTATGACACCGATCACGGCTTCCAGGTCCACCACGAGGGCTTTTTCGGTCGCAACACGGTCAACGGAGGCGCGGACAAGGCCTCCCACCTCACCGATTACTTCATCGTCGCCAACCTGTTCGAGGACGTCTACAGGATGCTCGGCCACTCGGAGACGAGCGGCGATCCTGTGGGGCTTCGGCCTGGCCGTCGCCACGGGGCTCGCGAACGAGGTGAGCGACGGGTTCACGCGGCACGGGTTCTCGTGGGAAGACCTCGTGATGGACGCCACCGGGGCCATGGCGGCGAGCCTGGTCTCGGTGACCCGCACCAAGGACCTTCTTGGAATGCGAACGTCCCACCTCCCCAGCGATTCCTACACCCACGACGTCTACTCGGCCGATCTCAAGCTCTCCGGGCTCGCCAAGCGTCTGGGACTCAACATCGGGCCCCTGCGCTGGCTGCTCTTCTCGGTCACCTACGGCTCCAAGGGGTACCGGGTCTCACCCCCGATCGAAAAGCAGCGCCAGATCGGCCTGGAGATCGGTCTCAACCTTCAGCAGATCCTGAACGATGTCGGAGTGAGGCGGAGCACGTGGTGGGGCTACTCGCTTCATCTCCTGGCGGACAACGTCCGGTTCCCGTACACCGCGGTCGGGATGCGCTTCGACCTGAACAGCGGCAAGTGGCACGGTCCGAATAGCGGGAACTACGACTAGTGAGCCCCGCGCATCAGACTAATGCCGAGCGGTTGGACTGTAGGGGCCCGTGGCGGTTACCGTACCCTGCGAGGTCATTAGCCACCACCGGCAACGGCCGGCGAGGGCTCGCGGCGAATGAGGAGTAGCATGGACCGCATGCCGCCCCTCCACCTGCCCATGACCCGCGCCGAGCTCGACGCGCGTGGCATCGACGCGCCGGACGTCGTGCTCGTCACCGGGGACGCCTACGTCGACCACCCCTCGTTCGCCATGGCCATCCTGGGGCGCTGGCTCGAATCGCTGGGGATGACGGTGGCGATCCTCGCCCAGCCCGACTGGCGGAACGCCGAGGCGTGGCGTGCGCTCGGCCCGCCCCGGCTCTTCTACGGGGTCAGCGCCGGCAACATGGACTCGATGATCAACCACTACACGGCGAGCCGGAAGCCCCGGAGCGACGATGCGTACTCTCCCGGCGGCCGCACCGGCTTCCGCCCCGATCGGCCGACGCCCGTGTACTGCCAGCGCTGCCGCGAGGCGTTTCCCGGCGTGCCAGTCGTGGCGGGAGGCGTGGAGGCCTCGCTTCGCCGGGTCGCGCACTACGACTACTGGTCGGATACGGTGCGGCCGTCGATCCTGGTGCCGAGCAAGTGCGATCTGCTCGTGCACGGCATGGGCGAGCGCGCCATCCGCGAGATCGCGATCCGGCTCGCCGCGGGGGAGGACGTGAAGAGCCTGCGCGACATGCGCGGCGTGGCCTACCTCCTGGGGGCGCGCGAGGCGCCGCCCGCCGATGCCGTCGAGCTGCCGAGCTACGAAGCGATCAGGGCGCGCACGGCCGAGGGCTTCCGGGCCTTCGCCGACGCCACGCGCATGATCCACCGCGAGACCAACCCGCTGAACGCGCGGCGCCTCATGCAGCGTCACGGCGATCGCGTCGTCGTGGTGAACCCGCCCGCGATGCCGCTCGACGAGCGCGAGATGGACGCGGTGTACGGCCTGCCCTACCTGCGCACGCCGCATCCCTCGTACCGCGAGGCCATCCCCGCCGACGCGATGATCCGGGATTCCGTGACGATCATGCGTGGGTGCTTCGGCGGCTGCACGTTCTGCTCGATCACGACTCACCAGGGCCGCATCATCTCGTCACGCTCGCCCGGCTCCGTCCTGCGCGAGGTGCAATCGCTCGCCACGTCCCCCGGGTTCAAGGGGACGGTGAGCGACCTCGGCGGGCCCACCGCCAACATGTACCAGATGCGCTGCACGAAGCCCGAGGTCGAGCAGGTGTGCCGGCGCCTGTCGTGCGTGCATCCGACGGTGTGCAAGCTCCTCGGCACCGACCACGGCCCCGTCATCGGCCTCATGCGGGAGGCCCGGGCCGTCGACGGGGTCAAGCGCGTCCACATCGCGAGCGGGATCCGCATGGACCTCGCCCGTCTCGACCCCCGCTACGTGCAGGAGCTCGCCGCGCACCACGTCGGCGGCCATCTCAAGGTGGCGCCGGAGCATACCGATCCCACCACGCTCGAGCTGATGAAGAAGCCGGGGGTGGAGGACTTCGACGTGTTCGCCCGGCAGTTCAAGGCCGCCTCGGCGACGGCGGGCAAGCCCAAGCAGTACCTGGTCCCGTACTACATCGCGAGCCATCCCGGCTCGACGGTGGAGGCGATGATCGACCTCGCGCTCTATCTCAAGCGGAACGGCTACCGGCCGCGCCAGGTGCAGGACTTCATTCCCGCGCCCATGGACATCGCCACGTGCATGTACTACACGGGGCTCGACCCCATCACGATGAAGCCGGTGGCCGTCGCCCGCGCGGTGACGGACCGGAAGGTGCAGCGGGCGTTGCTCCAGTTCTTCAAGCCCGAGAACTACTTCGAGACGCGACGGGCGCTCCTCGCCGCGGGCCGGGGCGACCTGATCGGGGACGGCTGCGACGCCCTCATCCCGGCGCGGCCGCCGCGGGAGGCGATCGAAGCGAGGCGGGCGGACGCGCGCGCGCTCGCGCCGACCGCGGCGGGATCGGACCTGGACCAGGGGGGCTACCACCACGCCCCGGCGCCTCCGAAGGCGGTCGGCTACCGCCCTGGCCGGGCGACCGGCCGTGGCCGCACGTAGGGCCGCGGCGCTTCCCTCGTCTTCGGCGCGTCACGGTGGGCGGTGGTTTCCACTGCACGGTCGGCGGTTGTTTCCACTGCACGGTCGGCGGTGGTTTCCACTGCACGGTCGGCGGTTGTTTCCACTGCATTTCCATGTGCGCTCGCCTCGCCTTCGGCTCGGCTCGCAAAGCCACTCGCAAGGCTATGACGCGGGCTTGAGCGAGCGCAGATACTGGACGAGCGCCCAGCGGTCGTTGTCCGGCAGGTGCCGCCACGCGGGCATGGCGCCGCGGCCGTTGGTGATCTTCCAGAAGATCTCGCCGTCCGTCTCGTCCTGAACCTTCTTCGAACGTCCAGTCGGCGGGCTTCGGGTTGAGGGCGGCCGCCGCGGGACCGTTGCCCTTTCCGCCAGGCCCGTGACAGGAGGCGCAGTTCACCTTCGCCACCTTCCGGCCCTGCTCGACCGCCTTGGAGCCGGCGGGGACCGGACTCTTCCGCGCCTTCTCCGCGGCGGGCGCGACCCACGGGGTCTGCGCCCATGCGCTTCCGACCAGAGCGAGGGCGAGGCCACATGCGATGCCCCACGACCATTGCGTCATGAACGGACCTCCTCGCCTCTCTCCCGGATCCTCGGGAGAGAGGTCAGTGACGGTGAATGGGCCGGCCCTAGTGTCCGCCGCTTCCGTGCGTCCCGGGTTTGAGGACCTTGAAGACCCCGGGCTGCTCGGCGCCCGCGACCTCGAGCACTCCGAGCGCTCCCTTCTCCATCGCCCGCACGATGCTGTGGTCGACGAGGAGAAAGCGTCCCGGCGCCTGCACCTGCATCTCGACGATCGCCGCGCCGCCCGCCGGGACCAGCGTGGTCTGGACGTTCCTCGCCGGGCCGGCGCCACCGACCGCGCCTTCCGTGTAGACCGCGTCGAAGATCTCGCCGATCACGTGAAAGGACGAGATCAGGTTGGGTCCGCCATTGCCCACGAAGAGCCGGACCGTCTCGCCCACGTTGGCCTTGGTATTGGACGGGCGAACCGTCCACGTCTCGGACATGCAGCTCGAAGGGCACGAATTCCCGGAGAGCAGCGCGAACGCGCGGCGCGCAGGCTTCCGCACGATCCTCGTCGTCCCCTTGATGCGCGAAGGCGTCGCGATCGCTCGATCAACCTCCGCCGCATCGAGGCGCGGCCCTTCTCGGAGCGGCCAGGTCGCCCTCCTCGAGACGTTCGCCGACCAGGCGGTGATCGCGATCGAGAACGTCCGCCTCTTCCCCGAGCTCGACGCCCGCAACAGTGAGCTGCGGGTCGCGCTGGAGCAACAGACGGCGACCAGCGAGCTGCTCAAGGTGATGGGCGGTCCACGTTCGACCTCCAGCCCGTCTTCGACACGCTGGCCGAGAACGCGGTCCGGCTCTGCGAGGCCGAGCGGCTGCGTCACCGCTTCGACGGTCACGTCCTCCGAGTCGTCGCGACCAACAACGTCTCCCCCGAGCTCAGGGCGTTCGTTAGCAGCATCCCTTCGCGCCCGGCCGCGGGGCGACGGGCGCCGCGCCGCCCTCGAGCGGCGCAGCGTCCACATCCACGACGTTCAGCGAGACCCGGAGTACACCTATCGCGGGGAGCGCCGTGGAGCACGTCCGGACCGCGCTCGCGATCCCCATGGTCCGGGCGAACGAGCTGCTCGGCGTGATCATGATCTACCGCCACGAGGTACGGCCGTTCTTCCGAAGGTCAGATCGCGCTGATGGAGACCTTCGCCGACCAGGCGGCCATCGCCATCGAGAACGCGCGCCTGCTGACAGAGCTGCAAGAGCGCACGGCCCAGCTCACCCGGTCAGTCGGCGAGCTCGAGGCGCTGGGCGAGGTCAGCCGGGCGGTGGGCTGCCACGCTGGACCTCGAAACCGTGCTGGCGACCATCGTGAGCCGCGCGGTCGCGCTGTCCGGCAGCGACGGCGGTGTCGTCTACGAGTTCGAGGAGGCCACCCAGTCCTTCCATCCGCGCGCCACCCAAGGTCGCGCCGGAGCAGGTGGAAGCGGCGCGGGCGACCCCCATCCGGCTCGGCGAGGGCGCCATGGGCCGGGCCGGGGTGACCCGCGAGCCCGTCCTGGTGGCGGACATCCAGGCGGAGGAACACCTCGTGGCCCCCCAGGTCCGGGCGGCGCTGAGGCCGAAGGCATGCGCTCGCTGCTCGCGCTCCCGCTCGTCCGCGAGGAGCGCCTCCTCGGCGGCCTCGTCATCCTGCGGCGCGCGCTGGGCGCCTTCTCCCCCGAGGTCGTCGCGACCCTCCAGACGTTCGCGACCCAGTCGGTACTGGCCATCCACAACGCCAGGCTCTTCCACGAGGCGCAGCGGCAGCAGCAGTACTCGAAGACGCTGGTGGAGACCAGCCCGGTGGCCATCGTCACCCTGGACCTGGGCGGCACCGTAATCGGGTGGAACCCCGGCGCCGTGCGCCTGTTCGGCTAGAGGGAGGCGGAGGCCCTCGATCGGGCGGTGGGCGATCTGATCGCGACACCCGAGATGCGGGCGAGGTCGAGGCGAACTGTCAGCAGAACCTGCGCGGGGAGCGGGTGCGGGTCGTCACCCGCCGCGCCCGCAAGGACGGCACGCTGGTGGACGTGGAGATCTCGTCGATGCCCCTCGTCGTCGACGGCGACGAGCTGGGCACCATCGCCACCTATCACGACATCACCGAGCTGCTCCAGGCCCGCCGGGAGGCCGAGGCGGCCAACGCGGCCAAGAGCGCGTTCCTGGCGAGATGAGCCACGAGATCCGCACGCCGATGAACGCCGTGATCGGCATGAGCGGGCTCCTGCTCGACACCGCCGCTCAGCGCCGAGCAGCGCGAGTTCGCCGAGACCATCCGCAGCAGCGGCGACGCGCTGCTGACGATCATCAACGACATCCTCGACTTCTCGAAGATCGAGGCGGGCCGGCTGGAGCTGGAGCGCCAGCCGTTCGATCTGCGCGAGTGCGTCGAGGGGGCGCTCGACCTGGTCGCCGACGCGGGCGGCCGAGAAGGGCCTCGACCTCGCCTACGTGATCGAGCCGACGGACGCCGCCGGCCATCGTCGGCGACGTGACGCGCCTGCGCCAGGTGCTGGTCAACCTGCTCGCCAACGCGGTCAAGTTCACCGAGGAGGGCGAGGTCGTCGCTGACGCGGTGGCCGCGCCAGGCCGCCTGCCGACGAGCGTCGGCGCCCGCTGCCACGAGCTCACGCTTCTCCGGTCGCGACACCGGCATCGGCATCCCGCCGGACCGCATGGACCGCCTGTTCCAGTCGTTCAGCCAGGTCGACGCCTCGACCACGCGGCGCTACGGCGGCACCGGCCTCGGCCTGGCGATCAGCCAGCGCCTCGCCGAGCTGATGGGCGGGCGGATCGGGGTCGAGAGCGAGGTCGGGCGAGGGCGCGACCTTCCACTTCACGATCCGCGCGGCGGCCGCCGAGGCGCCCGCCGGCGCGGCGCGCCGCGACCTCAGCGGCGTGCAGCCGTCGCTGCGCGGCAAGCGCGTGCTCGTCGTCGACGACAACGCCACCAACCGCCGCATCCTCGCCGTGCAGACTCGAGGCGTGGGGCATGCTGCCGCGCGCCACCGAGTCGCCGCTCGAGGCGCTGGCCTGGATCGCCGCGCGGCGACGCGCTTCGACGTGGCCATCCTCGACATGCAGCATGCCGGAGATGGACGGCGTGACGCTGGCCCGGGCCATGCGCGAGCAGCCGGCCGGCGCCACGCTGCCGCTGGTGCTGTTCACCTCGCTGGGCCGGCGCGAGGCCGGGCGGACGACGGAGGGGTTCGCCGCCTACCTCCACAAGCCCATCAAGCCCTCGCAGCTCTTCGACACGCTGATCGTCGGTGCTCGGCCGAGCGCGACGGCGCGCGTCGCCCGAGCGCGGCGCCGCCCGCAGCGAGCTCGATCCCGACATGGCCGCGGCGCCAGCCGCTGCGCATCCTCCTCGCCGAGGACAACGTGGTGAACCAGAAGGTCGCGCTCCGCCTCCTCGCGCCAGATGGGCTACCGCGCGGACATGGTCGCGAACGGGCTCGAGGCCGTCGACGCGGTGGCGCGCCAGCGCTACGATGTCGTGCTGATGGACGTGCAGATGCCAGAGATGGACGGCTTCGAGCGCCTCGCGCCGAGATCCACCGGCGCTGGCCCGGCGCGGCGCGCCCGCGGATCGTCGCCATGACCGCCAACGCGATGCAGGGCGACCGCGAGCTGTGCCTGGCGGCCGGGATGGACGACTACGTCGCCAAGCCGATCCGCGTCGAAGAGCTGGTGGCGGCGCTCGAGCGCTGCGGGCAGCTGGAGGCCGACGACGAGCGCGCCGCGCCCGCGGAGCCGCCGGCGGCCGGGGGCGGCGCCCCGGCGGCAGCGGCGGTCGACCGCGGCGCCGTCGACCAGCTCATCGCCACGATGGGCGGCCCCTTCGTCGCCGAGATCATCGACACCTTCGTCGAGGACGGCCGCGCGCTCATGGCCACGCTCCAGCGCGAGGTCGGCGCGACCGGCCTTGACGAGTTCCGGCGCGCCGCCCACTCGCTGAAGTCCAATGCCGACACGCTGGGCGCGAAGACCCTCGCCGGGCTCGCGCGCGAGCTCGAGGCCATGGCCCGTGCGGGGAGCCTCGACGGCGCCGCCGGCCGGCTCGCCCCCCTCGCCCAGGAATACGCACGCGCCGTCCAGGCGCTCGGGGAGCTGCGACGTGGCCTCCCCGCGTAACCCGCAGGCCGGCGACCTCCTGGTGGTGGACGACAACCGCGTCAACCGCCTGCTGCACCTCGCTTCTTGATGACGCTCTCGGCGCACGCTAGGCTCTGTCGACCCCTCCCCGAGGACCTTCTGGAGATCAGCATGCGGTATGCGGGCTTCCCCATGCTGGGCGCCGGCGCGGCGTCGGACGAGATCTGGCGCCAGGGGTACCGGAACGTGGTGGACGGGCGAATAACGGCGCCCGCTTCCGGAGAGCGCCCGACCCCCGAGAGGAGAGATCGCCATGACCACGCCCGCACCCCCCGGCTCCCGGACCGAGACCGACTCGTTCGGCCCCATCGCCGTCGCGAGCAACGTCTACTGGGGCGCCCAGACGCAGCGCTCGCTCGAGAACTTCAAGATTGGCGGCGAGCGGTTCCCGCGGCCCCTCATCGCCGCCCTCGGCGTCATCAAGCACGCCTCCGCCACCGTGAACGGAGAGCTCAACAAGCTGGACGCCCGCCGCGCCGACGCCATCCGGCGGGCCGCGCAGGAGGTGATCGACGGAGGGCTCGACGATCACTTCCCGCTCGTGGTCTGGCAGACCGGCTCCGGCACCCAGACCAACATGAACGCCAACGAGGTCATCGGCAACCGCGCCATCGAGCTCCTGGGCGGCCGGCTCGGCTCGAAGGACCCGATCCACCCCAACGACCACGTCAACATGTCGCAGTCATCCAACGACGTCTTCCCTGCTGCCATGGCCATCGCCACGACGGAGCAAGTCACGCGACACCTGCTCCCGAGCCTGCGCCACCTGCGTGACGCGCTCCGCGCGAAGTCCGACGAGTACGGCGGGATCGTCAAGATCGGGCGCACCCATCTGATGGACGCCACGCCGCTCACGCTCGGCCAGGAGCTCTCCGGCTACGTGCAGCAGCTCGCCTACGGCATCGCCCGGGTCGAGGGCGTGCTCCCGCGCCTCCACGAGCTCGCGCTCGGCGGCACCGCCGTCGGCACCGGGCTCGGCACCCACCCAGAGTACGCCGAGCGCGTCGCGCGTGAGATCGCGCGGATGACCGGCCTCGCCTTCATCACCGCGCCCAACAAGTTCGAGGCCCTCGCCGCCCACGACGTGCAGGTCGAGCTGTCAGGCCAGCTCAAGACCGTGGCCGCCTCGCTCATGAAGGTCGCCAACGACGTCCGCCTGCTGGGCTCCGGGCCCCGCGCCGGCATCGCCGAGCTGACGCTTCCGGAGAACGAGCCCGGCTCGTCCATCATGCCCGGCAAGGTGAACCCCACCCAGTCCGAGGCGCTCACGATGGTCTGCGCCCAGGTCATGGGCAACGACGTCGCGGTCACCATCGGCGGGGCCAGTGGCCACCTCGAGCTGAACGTCTTCAAGCCGGTCATCGTCTACAACACCCTGCAGAGCATTCGGCTCCTCGGCGACGCCGCGCGCTCGTTCACCGACAACTGCGTCGTGGGCCTCCGGCCCAACGTGAAGCGCATCGAGGAGCTCATGCGCTCCTCGCTCATGCTCGTCACCGCGCTGAGCGCCCGCATCGGCTATGACAAGGCGGCCCAGGTGGCGCACAAGGCGCACCACGAGGGCTCGACGCTCAAGGAGGCCGCGCTCGCCCTCGACTTCGTCACCAGCGAGCAGTTCGACCAGTGGGTCCGCCCGGAGGACATGATTCACCCGTAGCCGCTCCCACCAGCCGCCGGGACTATTTCAGCGACCGCGACGCACGGGACGGAGGGCGCGATGTACGAGCCCGTGGCGCGCCCGGAGGACCCGCCGGAGGAGGTAGGCCCAGACGCACACCCGCTCGTAGGCGCCGACGGGCGCCGGGGCCACCCGCGCGAACCGGTGCAGGTACAGGCGAATGCGGGTGCTCATGTTCTGCCGCGTCCCGTATGCGGCCACGCGATCCATGGGAACCGACCCGTCCATGAGGATGGTGGTCGTCTCGGGATCGAACCGACGATGGAAGAGGCGCTGGGGAATCTCGACGAACTTCCCGTGAGCGTCAGCTCGAGGGCGAGGACCTCGTCGTAGCCCGTGTACACGCGCGAGTCCGCCACGACCAGGAGGGTCTTGGGATACGCGAGCGAGGATCATTAGCTGCGCGCGATCAGCTCGGGTCGGCGGCGCGGAGGCGCTGGGCCAGCGCCTGCAGGAGCTTCCAGGCGATGGTGCCGTTGCGCTCCACCAGCGGGCGGAACTCCCAGAACGTGAGCCCGTAGCAGACCAGATCCGTCGTGGCGGTCACCGTGGCCGAGCGGGGACCGCCGTCGATCAGCGCGATCTCGCCGAAGTGGTCGCCCGGGCCGAGGGTGCGGAGCTGAACGCCCTTGCTCGAGACCGCGGCCTCGCCGGAGTCGATGAGGAAGAAGGCGGCGCCCCCGGTGCCCTCCCGGATCACGGTCTCGCCCTGCGCGAAGCGGCGCTCCTTGAGCAGGCGGGCGATCTGCTCCGCCTGCCTCCGGTCCATGTCGGCGAAGAGCTGGACGCGCTGGAGGGCGGCCACGGGGCTGCGCGGAGGCGGGCCGGGCGGCGGGGCGTCGCCGCGCGCCTTCCCCGTCGTGATGGCGCGGCACTGGAGGAGATAGAGCGTCCCGTCCTGGAACGCCCACTCGATGTCGCGGCGCGGGCCGTAGACCTTCTCGCACGAAAGCGCCAGCTCGCCCAGGGCCGCGAGCTGGGCGTCGTCGAGGCAGAGCTGGCTCACCTGCGCGGGCGGCACCGGCTGCTCGAAGGTGCCGCCGTTCGGGAGCGAGCGCACCGCGATGCGCTTGCGTCCGGCCTTGCGCTCCAGCACCTGCCCGGAACGGTCGAGGCGGAAGTGGTCCGGGACGACGAGACCGGCGACCACGGCTTCGCCGAGGCCCCAGCTCGCCTCGATCAGGCGCTCGTCGGCGTTCGTGACGGGGTTCTCGGTGAACATGACGCCGGCCACGGTGGGGTCGAGGAGCGTCTGGACGACGACGCCGACGCTCGGCCGCGTGAACAGGCCGACACGCTGGCGGTAGGTGATGGCCGAGTCCGAGTTGGCGGACCACCAGACCTCGCGGACGGCGCCGGGGACGTCGGCCGCCGAGTGAACGTTGAGCACGGTGAGGTGCTGGCCGGCGAAGCTCGCGGCCGCGCCGTCCTCGTCGACGGCGGACGACCGGACGGCGAACGGCGGCCGCAGGCCGGCGATCGCCTTCGCCACCGTCGCGATGGCCTTGTCCTGCCCGGAGGCGACGGCCTCGACCAGGTCGCCCGAGAGCGCCACGCCGGGCGGGACGGGCATGCCCTGGCGCGCCGCGTCGCCGAGCCCCACGGCCTTCGACCCATAGAGCGCGGTCTCGCGCGCCTTCGCGAAGGCGACGGCCTTCTTCATCCGAGCACCGTGACCTCGCCGGCATCGCCATCGACGCGGACGCGGACTCCGTCGGCGATCCGCTCGGTCGCCTCGCGGGTCCCGACGACGCCGGGGATGCCGTACTCGCGCGAGACGATGGCCGCGTGCGAGAGCAGGCCGCCGTTGTCGGTGACGATGCCGCCGAGCAGCGGCAGGAGGATGTTGAAGGCCTCCGTCGTCGACTCGGTGACGAGGACGTCGCCCTTGGCGATCCGGCCGAACTCGGAGGGGCCGGACACGCGGCGCGCCGGCCCCTCGTAGACGCCCTTGCTCGCCGCGAGCCCGTAGAGGACCGTCTCCGTGTGCTGCGCCTCGGAGCTTCCGAAGAGATGGCCCAGGGACAGGAAGGTGGCGCGCATGACGCGGGCGACCGCGGGCGGCAGGGCCGCGAGGTCCGGCGGGGGCGGCTCTGGCGGACCGAGGAGGGCCGGAGCGTCCTTGGCGGTGTAGGTCGCGCGGTACGCGGCGCGCTTGGCGAGCTCGTCCGCGGACGGGCCGCCGGCGCCGGCGACGAGCGCGCACATCTCGTCGAGGCCCGCGTCCAGCATGTGCTGGGGCGTGGTGATGCGGCCGCGGCCCGCAACCCGCCGGCCCGCCGCCAGCGCGGCGCGCCGCATGAGGCCGGAGGCCCAGATGTCGCTGTACACGCCGCGCTCGTCCCGGAGGCGGTAGGTCAGGCGCGCCTCGCCGAGGAGCTCGTCGAACTCGGCCTGGTGCGCCGCGGGGACCCGCGCGCGGACCTCGGCGATGCGGGCGCCGACGTCCGAGGCGGCCTGGGCCTCTCCGGAGACGGCGACGCGGACGGCCCGGAGGAGCGCGTCCGGCAACTCCAGCGCCGTGGGCTCGGCAATGTCGAATCCGTCGATGAGCCGGTGGCCGACCAGATCGAGGTACGCGGCAACCGCGGCGCCGGTCTCGCCCCCGAGCGCCCGCAGCGCGCGCGAGCGCTTCCGCGGGGTCGCCATCCGACGCGAGCGCCGCGCGGGCCGCGGGGTCCTCGGCGAACGCCCGCTTCAGCCGCTCCATCTCGCCCGAGCCGCCGGCCGACACCTCCGACGACCCGCGAAGCAGGCCCAGCACCTCCGCGGGCGGCAGGCCCGTCCAGTCGCCGACGTGCGCGAGGAGGTCCCCGGTCGGGACCAGCGCGCCGGCGGTGAAGCGCATGTGCTGGGCGAGCATCGCGGCATGGTGGTCGCGGCAGCGCCTCAGATAGGCGACCAGCTCCGCGTCCGAGAGGGCGTCCGGATCGACGGCCTGGAGCTCCCGGTGCGTGGCGATGGAGGCCGGCTTGCGGCTCTCGTCCCAGTCGCGGAGCTGCTCGCGCCAGAGCTTCCGCGCGAAGACCTGCTCGGCGCGCTGGAATCGCTCCGGGAGCTCGGATTCCGGCGCCGGCAGGACCTGGATGTAGCCGAAGCCGCTCACGTAGCCCATCTGGAGGCCGTCGATCAGCATCCCGTAGAAGCGGGCGAAGTCGTTGGTGCCCTGCTTGAAGGGAGCGGGATGCGTCTCCTGGAAGTAGCGCGTCATCGGGCGCGGAAGGTGCACGGGGTCCTGCTTCCACGATCCCGGGCCGGGCGGCTCGAAGCGGAGGTCGGTCGAGGCGTTCGATGCGGTCATGGCGATTCCTCTCTCAGGGGCTGCCGGCACATCTCGCGGCGCCACCGCATTATTTTGTCGTTCGCCGCGGAGCGCAAGCCAAGACGCAGGGAGTGGACGTTGGCCCTCGGGCCGGTCCGGCCGCGTGGGATCGGCCGTGGCGTGGCGGTCAGCGAGCGGGCGTGAAGGCGTGGCCGAACACGTGGTCCGCCACGCGCCGGCCTTGCACGATGCCCTCGGTCTTGTCGAAGGACCAGTGGATGCCCAGGTAGATCCGGCTCTGGCCGTTCTCTTCCTCGGCCTCGGACAGCGACGAGAAGGTGCGGGGGATGAGAGGGCGGACCACGCCCGCGTTGTCCTCGGTCTCGCCGTTGAACTCGTCGGACACGAAGGTGAACCGGATGCGGTCGGTGCCGTAGCGAACGTGAGCATCGGGCCCAACCCGATCCGGAACGGCAACCTCGGCACGCTCGGACTCGCGTCGCCGAACGCGGCGGCGATCGTGGTGTCGGGCCCGGCAAGCCGAGTCACCATCGGCGCGCCCTGACACCGGCGCGGCCATGACCGCGCTCTCGCGGCTCACGCGGACGACGCCCCACCCAGGGCGGCACGGCGGCCGGGCGGCCGTGTGCATGTCCCCGTCGCGGGCGGATACTGGCCCGAACGGCCGGACCGACACGCCGATTCTTCTTGTATCCCGGCGGTAGAATCGGTCACGCCATGTCGATCAGGACGGGGTTGCTCGTCATCTCGGTCACGGTGTTGCTCCTGATCGCTGGGAGCCTGTACGTCGTGTCACGCGCGCTGGAGAGCGGGAGCGACATCGCACAGGCGGAGGTCCGGCGCTACCAGTCGTACAAGCTGGCCGACGAGCTGCGCCAGAGCTCGGACGACTTGACCCGCATGGCTCGGCTCTACGTCGAGACGGCCGACGCGCGCTACCGGACCTACTTCGAGCAGATCGTCGCGATCCGGGATGGGAAGGCGCCACGCCCGCTCGACTACGGCAACGTCTACTGGGACTTCGTGGTGGCGTGGGGCAAGGCGCCGCGACGCGACGACACGGCCGTCGCTCTCGAGCGGCTGATGCGCGACGCTCGCTTCACGGACGACGAGCTGGCGTTCCTGCGGCAGGCCAAGAGCCGTTCCGACGCGCTGATCGTCCTGGAATCGCGGGCCATGCACGCGGTCCAGGGGCGCTTCCTCGACGACCGCGGGCAGTTCACGCGCACGGGGCCGCCGGACATGGTGTTCGCGCGCCGTCTCATGAACGGTCCCGAGTACCACCGGGCCAAGGCCGAGATCATGACGCCGATCCACGATTTCCTCGGCCGCGTCGAGTCCCGCACCGCGGCCGAGGTCATGAGGCTCAGGCGCCGCGGCGAGCGTCTGCATCTCGTGGCCATCGCCGGACTGGGCACGGCGGTGGCCCTCGTGCTCGTCTCGTTCGCGCTCCTCGCCCGCCCGCGCCTGACGGCGCTCTTCCGCAGGACGGGGCCGGTCTCCGGCCTCGCGTCGACGGCCAGAGGCCACGGGCGAACGCGCGGCCCGGCCCTGTGGACGGCGTGGCCACTCCTCGCCGCGGCCGCCGCGGCCTGTGCGTCGGTGCTCACGCTCTCCTGGTGGCTCAGCGAGAACATCGAGGAGCGCGTCCGTGGAGATGTCAGGAACGCGCTGGAGACCGTGCATCAGGCCACCGCCCGGTCCGTCGACGACTGGCTGGCCGAGGTCACCCGCGCCGTCGGCGCCTGGGCCCGATCCCCGGTGGTCCGGGACGCCGTCGCGCCGCCGGGACCCGGCAGGACGGCCGGCGACCTTCTGAAGCCTCTGAGCAGCGTGCCGAGCTTCGTGGGGTATCTGATCGTCGATCCCGCAGGTCGGATCATGACCAGCGATGACAGGGCCCTCCTGACGCGCCCGGTGACGCGCGAGGTCGGCGCGGGTCTGAGCGAGGCCGTGGGCCGATCGCCCGATCACGCCACCGTGGTGTTTCCCGACGGTCGCCGGCCGGAGCCCGGCCACGAGGTGACGTTCCCTCGCGACATCGTCGTGGCGGCGGCGGTGCGTGATGACCAGGATCGGGTGGCCGGCCTGCTCCTCCTGCGCCTCGATCCCCGCCTCGACCTGAGCCGGATCCTCGACCGCGGACGCCTCGGCGAGTCCGGGCAGAGCTACGCCTTCGACCGCACTGGTCGACAGCTCGCCGAGAGTCGATTCGCACGGCCCGACGGACCGGACCACGCCCGCTCGACACGGATGGCGCAGGCGGCGCTGGCCGGTCGCTCGGGGCTGGACGCAGATGGCTACCGCGATTACCGCGGCGTGCCCGTGATCGGCGCGTGGACGTGGAACGAGCACTATGGCATCGGCATCGCCACGGAGGTCGCGCTCAGCGAGGGCTACGGGGCCCTGGTCGGCTACCAGCGTCAGACGCGGTTGGGCACGGGTCTCGCCGTGGGGCTCATCGTCGCCTTGAGCGGCTTGTTCGCGTGGAACCGGCTCGCCATGGCGGCGGCATCCGCCAAGATCGAGAGCGCGTACGCGATCATCCGCGGCCACAACGAGCGCATGGAGGAGGAGCTCCGCCTCGGCCACGACCTGCAGCTGAGCATGGTCCCGCGCACCTTCCCCGCCTTCCCCAAGCGTGACGACATCTCGGTGCACGCGACGCTCCGGCCCGCCCGCGAGCTGGGCGGCGATTTCTACGACTTCTTCTTCGTGGACCCCGACCACATCTTCTTCTGCGTGGGGGACGTGTCGGACAAGGGGGTGCCGGCCGCCCTCTTCATGGCCGCGGCCAAGACCCTCGTCAGGGCGCGGGGCGCCGACGATCCGTCGCCGGCGAGCCTGCTGACCTACGTCAACGCCGAGCTCGCGCGGGACAACGACGCATGCATGTTCGTCACGCTCTTCGCGGGCCGGCTGGACACCAGGAGCGGAGACCTCGTGTACACCAACGCGGGCCATGACCCGCCGTACATCAGGGGCGCGGACGGCTCGCTTCAACGCCTGAAGGAGCGCCATGGCCCGCTGGCGGGAGGGGCCCCGGGAGTCGTCTACGGCGAGTCGCGGCGGCGACTCGCTCCTGGTGACGTGATCGTCGCTTTCACCGATGGTGTGACCGAGGCCATGGACACCGGGGCTCGCCTCTTCTCGGAGGAGCGGGCGGCCGACGCCCTCCGGGCCGCCGATGCCCTGTCGCCGGCCGCCGTGGTCGATCGGCTCGTCACGGCGGTCGAGGCGTTCACGGGCCAGGCGGAGCAGGCGGACGACATCACGATCCTCGCCCTGCAGTTCCGGCCGCCGGCTCACGGTGCCGTGCTGGACGCGGATCTCGTGCCGGTCGAGACCGTGGTGATCCACAATCGTACGGCCGACCTGGACGCGGTCGAGGCCGTCCTGGTTCGGCTGGCCGAACGCGGGCGGCTCGGGTCGGATACCATGGCGGAGATCCGCATCGTCTGCGACGAGGTCCTGGCCAACGTCATCGCGCACGGCTTCCGGGACGACGCCGAGCACGAGATCGAGGTGAGCGTCGGCATGGCGGGGCGGCGGCTCGTGCTGACGGTGTCGGACGACGGAGTCCCCTTCGATCCGCTCGCGGTTCCGCCGCCGGATACGAGCCAGCCCCTCGCGGAGCGGCCGATCGGGGGCCTCGGCATCCACCTGGTTCGCCATCTCGTCGACGAGGTGACCTACGAGCGACGCGGCGATCGGAACGTCCTGACTCTGGTGAAAGCGGCCGATCGTCGAGAGCCCGCCCTCGAGGCAGTACCCGTGGCGGGCGTCACGACGCGTGATACCGGGACATCCGGAACGCGCGATACCGAAGGGAGAGGAGACGCGCAGATGGAGATCCGCACGCGGCGCCTGGGCGATGTGCTGGTCGCGGACATGGTCGGCAGGCTGGACTCCCGGACCGCGGGGCCCGCTTCCACCGAGCTGAACCAGATCGCGCAGGGCGGGCACGCCAAGCTCATCCTGAACGTGCACGGCCTCGAGTACGTCAGCAGCGCCGGTCTTCGCGCGATCCTCGTGGCGGCCAAGCTGGTGGAGACGCACGGGGGCACGATGAAGATCTGCGACGCCAATGCGACGGTCAAGCACGTCATGGAAGTCTCGGGGGTGAGCAGCCTGCTCCACCTGTACGACACCGAGAAGGACGCGCTCGCGGCCTTCGCCTGACTCGCGCCGTAGCCACGCCGCGCCCGGGCGGCGAGTGTACTTGGTCCTGTCGCAGGCGGATACTGGCTCGATGGGAGTTCATCCGCTCTCCCGGCTCGATCGGAACACCCGTCGCCGAACAACCGGCGTTCCTGCTCCTCCGGGCCGCCGTGACGCTGGCGTTCGCGTGGATCCTGCGGCCGCTCGCCGGAGCAGTTCTCTTCGGGGCACGATCTGCGCGATCCGGTTCTGGCCGGTGAACCGACGGCTGATCCACTCCATGCCGAACTTCTTCGTCAGGCTGGACGACATCGGCTGATCGCCACGCTGGGAGGCCTGGCGGTGTTCGGCGCAAGCGGATTCGTGATCGGGCCGGCGATCGCCGCGCTCTTCATCGCAGCATGGGACATCGTCGCGGCAGCGCGGCAGCCGTGAGCGGCCGCGCGCCGGCGCCATGACTGGAGGACGGCGGCCCCGGCGCCCGGCACAGGAGAAATCAATGGACACCCCACGCGAGCAGGCTCGACGCCCGCGTTCTCCTCCGGCGCCCGCCGACCCATCGAAGATGCCGTCGCGCCGGACGTGGATCTGGTTCGGCGTGCTGCTCTGCGAACTTCCTGGTCATGCGTGCGCTGCTGCCCGACGCCGACGCGCCGATCACCGTGCCCTACACGGTGTTCAAGGAGCAGGTCGGGAAGGGCAACGTCCAGTCGATCCACAGCCGCGGCGACACGATCACCGGGCGCGTTCGCGACGGCCGTCACCTATCCGCCGCCCGGGCCGACGCGCAGCCCGCCGAGCCGCGCAGCCGGCGCCGGGCGCGCGAGCGACGCGCAGCGAGCCGCGGACGGCGACGACGTTCACGACGACGCTGCCGACGTTCGTCGACCCCGGGCTCGAAGCCTTCCTGATCGAGCACAAGGTGGAGATCAGCGCCAAGCCGCTCGAGGAGGGCGGAGCTTGTTGGCGACGCTGCTGTTCGGCTTCGGCCCCGCGCTGCTCCTGATCGCGTTCTACGTGTGGATGTTCCGGCGCGCCGGAGCAGGGCGGCGGGCTCATGGGCGGCGGGCTCATGGGCATCGGCAAGAGCAAGGCGCGCCGCTACGACCAGGAGACGGACGCCAAGGTCACGTTCGACGACGTGGCCGGCATCGACGAGGCCGAGAACGAGCTGGTGGAGATCGTCGACTTCCTGCAAGACCCCGACGAAGTACACGCGCCTGGGCGGCGCCGCGCCCAAGGGCGTGCTGCTGGTCGGCGCGCCGGGCACGGGCAAGACGCTGCTCGCCAAGGCGGTCGCCGGCGAGGCGGGCGTGCCGTTCTTCTCGATGAGCGCCGCCGAGTTCGTGGAGATGATCGTGGGCGTGGGCGCGGCGCGCGTGCGCGACCTCTTCAAGCAGGCGCGCGAGCACGCCCCGGCGATCATCTTCATCGACGAGCTGGACGCCATCGGCCGCGCGCGCGGGCAGGTGGCGATCGGCGGCGGATCGAGCGAGCAGGAGCAGACGCTGAACCAGATCCTCACCGAGATGGACGGCTTCTCCAGCCGCGAGGGCATCATCGTGCTGGCGGCGACGAACCAGCCGGAGGTGCTCGACAAGGCGCTCCTGCGGCCCGGGCGCTTCGACCGCCGCGTGGTCGTGAACCTGCCGGACAGGGCCGGGCGCGAGGCGATCCTGCAAGGTCCACACGCGCAACGTGCCGCTCGGCGCCGACGCGAGCCTGGCGCGAGCTGGCCGCGTCGACGCCCGGGCTCTCCGGCGCCGACCTCAAGAACCTGGTGAACGAGGCGGCGCTGCTGGCGGCCCGGCGCGAGCAGGACGAGGTGCGCCAGAAGGACTTCCTCGACGCGCTGGAGAAGATCGTGCTCGGCCCCGAGCGCCCGCTCCTGCTGAGCCGCGCCGACAAGGAGCGCATCGCCTACCACGAGGGCGGCCACGCCATCCTGGGCCTGGTCGTGCCCGGCGCCGACCCGGTCAACCGCGTGACGATCGTGCCGCGCGGCCAGGCGCTCGGCGTGACCTACCAGCGCCCGGACAGCGACCGCTACAACTACCCCGAGGCCTACCTGCGCGCGCGAGATCGTCGGCATGCTGGGCGGGCGCGCCGCCGAGGAGATCGTCTACGGCACCGGACCACCGGCGCCGAGAACGACATCGAGCAGGCCACCGACCTCGCCCGGCGGATGGTCACGCGCTGGGGCATGAGCGACCGCGTCGGCATGGTCCAGCTCGCCCCGCGCGAGAACCCGTACCTCGGCGGCGCCGGCGGGTACGGCGGCGACCGAAGCCGTTCAGCGAGGCGACCGCCGAGGCCATCGACGCCGAGGTGCGCCGGATCATCACGCGAGAGCCACGAGGAGGCGAAGCGCTGCTCGACCGCGCACCGCAAGCAGCTCGACGCGCTCGCCGAAGCGCTGCTGGCGCGCGAGAGCCTGAGCGAGCAGGAGATCCTGGAGGTGACGGGCCTGCCCCCGGCGCCGCCGCTCGAGCAACGGGTCGTGCCCGATCAGGCCCAGGGCGGCATGCCCGCTCCGCGGGAATGACAGCTCGATCGTCGTGCATGGGGGAAGCTCGCGCGGAGCGCTGCCACGGGGTGGCGCTCACGAGCCGCGAGGAGGCGGCGACGCCATGACGGACAGCACCCACTGGGTCGGCACGTGGACGGCCGCGCCCGCGCCCGCCGAGGGCGCCGCGTTCAGCAACCACACGCTGCGGATGAACCCGCGGGTCAGCATCGGGGGACGCCGGCTGCGGGTCCGCATCTCGAACGCGTACGGAGCGCGCCCGCTCGTGATCGGCGCCGCCTTCGTCGGTCTGCGCGGGACGGGCCGGCGGTCGTGCCGGGGTCGAACCGTCGTCTCACCTTCGGCGGCGAGCCCGGCGCGACGATCGCCGCCGGCGCGCCGATCGTCAGCGACCCCGTGGATCTCGAGTTCGGGCCGCTGGCCGACCTGGCGGTCAGCGTGCACCTGCCCAGGATCTGCCCGCGAGCTTCGGCATCACCGGGCGGTACGCGCGGCAGACCAACTACGTCTCGCCGCCCGGGGACTTCGCGGCCGAGGAGACGATGCCGGTCGGACGGCTCACCGACGACTGGTACTTCGTCTGCGGCGTCGACGTGGTGGCGCCGCCGGAGACCGGCGCCATCGTGGCGGTGGGCGACTCCCTGACCGACGCCAACATCTCGACCCACGACGGCCATCACAGCTGGCCCTCGCAGCTCGCGCGCCGGCTCGTCGCGCGAGCGGGCGGGCGGCCGATGGCGGTGATGAACCAGGGCCTCGGCGGCAACCGCATCCTGCACGACATCCGCGGCGACAGCGGGCTCCGGCGCTTCGACCGCGACGTGCTGGCGCAGCCCGGCGTCACCCACGCCGTCATCATGCTCGGGACCAACGACCTGCGGAACCGCCCCGGCCGGGCGGAGGAAGAGGTGACGGCGCCCCAGATGATCGCCGGGCCTCCGGCAGCTCGCGGTGCGCGGCCACGCGGGGGGCATCGCGGTGATCGCGTGCACGCTGACGCCGTTCGAGAACGAGACGTTCCTGCCCGGCGCCTGGAACCCGCGGCGGGAAGCGGTACGCCAGGCCGTCAACGACTGGCTACGTCAGACGGACGCGTTCGACGCCGTCGCCGACTTCGACCAGGCGCTGCGCGACCCCGGCCACCCGACGCGCATGCTCCCGGTGTACGACTGCGGCGACCACCTCCACCCGAGCGACCTGGGCTACCGCGCGATGGGCGACGCGATCGATCTGAAGCTCTTCGAGTAACGGACAGCCGCGAAGAGGGCATCCGCGACCGCCGGAGCCACGAGCGCGCGCGAGTCCGGCGGCCGCGAACGATTCCGAGCTCACGCCGGGCGCACCGTGGCCGGCAACGCGACGACCGGCACGTCCTCCAGCACGCCGCGCTGATCGGCCTGGGCGAGCACCGCCTCGATGGTCTTCACGAGCTTGCGCGCGGCCTCCACGCTGAGCTCCACGGCCACGCGCGCGCCGGGTCCCAGCTGCTCGTTGACGAAGTCGATGTTGAGCGCGTGCTCCAGCGGCAGATCGTACGGATGGTCGTAGGAGACGTTGGCCTCCCGGACCTCGAACCACTCGGGCCCGCTCTTGCCGCGGCCCTCGAGCTTCACCTGGTGGGCGATCATCGTGCACATGTGGGTCTGGCTCCTCGCGCGCGATCAGCGCAGGTGCTTGTCCAGGAACGCGAAGACCTTCTTCCAGCCGTCCACCGCCTGCTCCTGACGGTAGGCCGCGCGGTCGTAGTAGAAGAACCCGTGCCCGGCCCCGTCGTAGCGGTGGAACTCGTAGTTCTTGCCGTGCTTCTTCAGCTCCGCCTCGTGCAGGTCCACCTGGTCCGGCGGCGGCGACTTGTCCTCGTTGCCGAAGAGGCCGAGGAGCGGCGCGGCGAGGTCCTTCGTGTAGTCGATCGGCGCCACCGGCTGGTTCGGCGTGAGCTCCTCCTTGGACATGACGACGCGCCCGCCCCAGCAGTCGACCGCCGCGTCGAGGCCCTTCAGCCGGCACCCGGCGAGGAACGCCAGGCGGCCGCCCGAGCAGGTGCCGAAGATGCCGACCTTGCCGCTGACGTAGGGCAGCGCGCGCAGCCACGCGTTCGCGCCGTCGAGGTCGCCCAGGACCCGCGCGTCGGGGGCGCCGCCGGCCGCGCGCACCTTCGCGCCCACGTCCTCCGGCGTGCCGTGGCCGTCCCGGGAGTAGAGGTTCGGGGAGATCGACACGTAGCCGTGGTGGGCGAAGCGGCGAGTGCACTCGCGGTACCACTCGTCCCAGCCCGGCGCGTGATGGATGACGACCATGCCCGGGAAGGGCCCGGCGCCGAGCGGGCGGGCCACGTAGGCATTGATGACATCCCCGTTGTGCCCTCGCATCGACACCGTTTCCGCGATCATGCCTTCGTACTGGTTGGTCTGGTACGTGTGCGCCATCGCATTCCTCCGTCTGAGGTGCGGGAAGAGGTCTCCGGCCCACCGGTCTGGGCCACCGGCGCGAATCTTACCAGCCGACGGGCGACGACGCTCGACTGTCCGCAGCGGCGCTTGACTGCCCTCGGCCGTCCCCTCTAACGTCGGATCGCGCGGACGGGCCAGGCTCCGGCCGACCGCGGTGACGCGACGCGCCGAATCCTCGAGGAGGACGCCATGCTGATCGTCGATTCCCAGATCCATCTCTGGCAGAACGGCAAGATGAGCGCGCACCACCGGCAGATCCCCACCTACTCCGTGGACGACGCGCTGGCCGAGATGGCGTCGGCCGGCGTCGACTGCGCGGTGATCCACCCTCCGAGCTCGCTCGGCGAGGCGGTCAACGCGCTGGCCGTCGAGGCGGTGCGCCGTCACCCGGACACGTTCTGCATCCTCGGCCATTTCGACCTCCAGAGCCCGGAGCGCGAGAGCATCGTGGCCCGCTGGCGCGAGCGCCCGGGCATGCTCGGGTTCCGGTTCACCTTCAACCAGCCGCACCAGAAGGCGTGGTGGACGGACGGCTCGCTCGACTGGTTCTGGGCGGCGGCGGAGAGGGCCGGCCTGCCCGTGGGGCTCCTGGCCGGCGGCCAGATGGCGGCGCTGGCGAAGATCGCCGAGCGGCATCCCCGGCTCAAGGTCCACATCGATCACCTCGGACGTCACGGGGGCGGCACCGGGCTCGCCGACGACGCGGCCTTCGCCGACCTGCGCGACATGCTCGCGCTGGCCCGGTTCCCGAACGTCGCGGTGAAGATGTCGGGCGCGCCGAGCTACGCCAGCGGGCCGTACCCGTACAAGAGCATCCACGGCTACCTGCGGCAGATCTTCGAGGCGTTCGGGCCCGAGCGGTCCTTCTGGGGCACCGACATCACGCGCATGCCGTGCTCGTACCGGCAGTGCGTGACGATGTTCACCGAGGAGCTGCCGTGGCTCCGCGGGCGCGACCTCGAGCGGGTGATGGGCGGCGCCGTCGTGGACTGGCTCGGCTGGACGCGTCCGGGGGGCCGGGCATGATCAACGAAGCGCTGCGGACCATCCTGCCGATCGCCGGCTGGAGCGACGAGCGGGCCCGGGGCGTCGAGATCAGCGGCGGGGCCGATCCCATCCTGCCCACGTCGTTCCGCATCGGGGAGGCCGCGGCCGCCGCCCTCGCCGCGGTCGGCCTCGCCGCGTCCGACCTGTGGACCCTGCGCGCCGGCCGCGGGCAGCAGCGTCGCGGTCGACGCGCGGCAGGCCACCGCGTCGCTGCGCAGCGGGCACTACATGAAGCTGGACGGCGCCGCCGTGCCGACCGAGCGCAACACCGTGATGGGCGTGTATCCGGCCCGGAACGGGCGCTGGAGCTACCTCCACTGCAACTTCCCGAACCATCGCGAGGCCGCGCTCAAGGTGCTGGGCGTCGCGGAAGACCGCGACCTCGTCCGGAAGGCGGTGGCGGAGTGGGACGCCCTCGAGCTGGAGGAAGCCATCATCGCGGCCAAGGGCGCGGGCGGCATGGTGCGGACGATGGACGAGTGGGCCCGCCATCCGCAGGCCGCCGCCATCGCGTCGCTGCCGCTGATGGAGATCGTGCGGATCGGCGACAGCGCGCCGGAGCCGCTGCCCGCGGGTGACCGGCCGCTGTCCGGGGTCCGCGTGCTCGACCTGACCCGAGTGCTGGCCGGGCCGACGTGCGCCCGCACGCTGGCCGAGCACGGCGCGGACGTGCTGAAGATCACCGGCGCGCACCTCCCGAACATCGGCTACCAGGAGTACGACACGGGGCACGGCAAGCTCTCCGCCCATCTCGACCTGCGCCAGACGCGCGACGTCGAGACGCTGCGCGGGCTGATCCGCGAGGCCGACGTGTTCTCGCAGGGCTACCGGCCGGGCACCCTCGGCGACCGCGGCCTCTCGCCCGAGACGCTGGCGCGGCTCCGGCCCGGCATCGTCTACGTCTCGCTGTGCGCGTTCGGCCACGTCGGGCCGTGGGCCTCGCGCCGCGGCTTCGACACCGTGGTGCAAACGGTCAGCGGCATCACGAGCCGCCAGGGCGAGCTGTTCCCGGGCGCGGCGCCCGGGCCGCAGTTCTATCCGGTCTCCGCCATCGACTACCTGACCGGCTTCCTGATGGCGTTCGGCGCGATGGTGGCCCTCGCCCGTCGCGCGCGGGAGGGCGGGAGCTGGCTCGTCCGGATCTCGCTGGCGCAGACGGGGCGCTGGCTGGTCGGCCGTGGCGAGGTGCCGGAGGCGCAGCTCGGGGACGTGCCGAAGGACTTCACGCCCGCGGAGATCGAGCGCTGGTCGACGACCAGCGAGACACCGATGGGACACCTTCATCACCTCGCTCCGGTGCTGCGCCTGTCCGAGACGCCGCCCCGGTGGGCCCGGCCGTCGGTGCCGCTCGGCTACAGCGAGCCGGCCTGGCCGGCGCGGAGCTCGTGAGGCCGCGCCGGCACGTGGCCTCGCGCATGCACCCCGATGTTGCGCGAGTGCCTGACCCCGATGTTGCGCGGGCGTGAGGGCCTGAGTCAGAAGCGGGAGAGGACGGCGCGGGCAAAAGCGTCGGCCTGGGCCCACTTGTCGTCGATGCCGGTCGCGAACATCAGCTCCTGCAGGCCCTGACGCTCCAGCTCGCGGATCTGCTCGACGAGGGCATCGGCCGTGCCCACCAGGCACGTGGCGCGGATCAGGTCGGCGGTGATCAGCTCGGCCTCGCCCGGGTGCAGGTCCGTGTAGTGGAGCTCGTGGGTGCGGAAGTGCCGGTGCTCCGCCGGCGTGTCCTCCACGAGCGCGCAGTACCGCTTCCAGATCGGGCGCAGGAACTCCGGCGGCTCGATGCCGCGCTCCTGCACCTCGTCGTAGGCTTCGCGGTACTCTAGAAATCCGAGCGCGGCGCCGTGAGCACGGGCGGCCGGCTCGTGATCCGGCGCCGCGTCGAGGAGGATCCTCCATGGCCGTGAGCCCGCTGGCGGGGAAGCCCGCCCCGCCGTCGATCCTGGTGAACGTGCCCCGGCTCATCACCGCGTACTACACGGTGCGGCCGGACGTGTCCGTCGCGGCCCAGCGCGTGGCCTTCGGCACGTCCGGCCACCGCGGCTCCGCCTTCGACGGCGCGTTCAACGAGGACCACATCCTGGCCGTCACCCAGGCGATCTGCCTCCACCGCCGGCGCCTCGGGATCGACGGCCCGCTCTACCTCGGCATCGACACCCACGCGCTGTCCGAGTCGGCGCGCGCGAGCGCGCTGGAGGTCCTCGCCGGGAACGGCGTCACCGTCATGCTCGACGACGCCGAGGGCTACACGCCGACGCCCGCCGTGTCCCACGCCATCCTCACCCACAACCGCGGCCGGTCGACGGGGCTCGCCGACGGCATCGTGGTCACGCCGTCGCACAACCCGCCCGAGGACGGCGGCTTCAAGTACAACCCGCCTCACGGCGGGCCGGCCGACTCGGCGGCCACGACATGGATCCAGGACACGGCGAACGCCCTCCTGGCCGCCGGCCTCGACGGCGTGTCGCGGATTCCCTTCGAGCGCGCGCGCCGCGCTTCGACCACGCGTCGTCACGACTACACGACCGCCTACGTCGCCGACCTGGCCGACGTGGTCGACCTGGACGCGGCGGCCCGCGCCGGCGTCACCATCGGCGCGGATCCGCTCGGGGGCGCGGGCGTGCGCTACTGGGCCCGGATCGCCGAGCGCCACCGGCTCCGCCTCACCGTGGTCAGCGAGGAGGTGGACCCCACGTTCCGGTTCATGACCGTGGACGCGGACGGCAAGATCCGGATGGACTGCTCCTCGCCGTACGCCATGCGCCGGCTCATCGCGCTGAAGGACCGGTTCGACGTGGCGTGCGGGTGTGACACCGACCACGACCGGCACGGCATCGTCGCGCCGAGCGCGGGGCTGCTCAACCCGAACCACTACCTGGCCGTCGCCGTCGACTACCTCTTCCGGCACCGGCCGCGCTGGCCTGCGCGCGCCGGCGTCGGTAAGACGGTGGTGTCGAGCCGCATGATCGACCTCGTCACGGCGCGGCTCGGGCGGAGGCTCTTCGAGGTCCCGGTGGGCTTCAAGTGGTTCGTCGACGGCCTCCTCGACGGCTCGCTGGCCTTCGGAGGCGAGGAGAGCGCCGGCGCCTCGTTCGTGCGGCGCGACGGCACGGCGTGGAGCACGGACAAGGACGGCATCGTGATGGGTCTCCTCGCCGCCGAGATGCGCGCGGTGACCGGCCGCGACCCCGGCGAGCTCTATCGCGACCTCACGCGCGACCTCGGCGAGCCGGTCTACCGCCGTATCGACGCGCCCGCCACCGTCGAGCAGAAGGCGGCCCTCGCCCGGCTCGCGCCGGACCAGGTCACGGCGTCCTCGCTCGCCGGCGACCGCATCACGGGCATGCTCACCACCGCGCCCGGGGACGGCAACGCCATCGGCGGCCTCAAGGTCGCCACGGCCAACGGCTGGTTCGCGGCGCGCCCGTCCGGAACCGAGGACGTGTACAAGCTCTACGCGGAGAGCATGAAGGGCGAGGCGCACCTCGCGCGGATCCTCGAGGAGGCCCAGGCGCTCGTCATGCGCGTCATGGGCGGGAACGCCGGCCGCAACCCGGCCGGATGAGCGGCGGGACGGAGGAGGCCGCGCCCGAGATGATCGCTCGCTGACTTTCGCCGTGCCGAACGCCGCCGACGGCGCCCGCCGGTCGATTGTTACGCGGTAACCCTTTCCTCCATCCCGCCTTCGCTGACGCTCTCTTCGCTCCCGCGTTCTTCAGCGAAGTCCGAAGTAGCCCAGGAGGAAGAGCACCACCACGACCACGCCGATGATGTAGAAGATGTTGTTCATCGCGTCAGCTCCTTTCCGCGCCTTTGCGCGTACCCAGTCTACAGAATCTTCCAGATCGCCACGCAAGCCTGGTGCCATCGACGCACTCAGGAACACCCCGCTCACGAATCGACGCGTGGCACACCTCTTGCGTACTCACGATGCCGAGCCCCGGGGAGTCCTGCACGGCCTCGGGAGCGAACCAAATCCAGGAGGACGATAACCATGGAAAACGAGAGAACGATGGGCACGACGGGCACGTGGACGCCCAGCCAACACGCACCGTCGACGAGCGACGGGCCGAGTGCGCAGCTGGCTGCCGCGGCCAAGAGCGCACGCGAGGGTATCGAGAACGCGGGCGAGTACATCAACCAGACGGTGAGCCGGACGCAGGACGCGGTGAACCGCTACCGCGAGGGCGGCGTCGACCGGATGAAGGAGGACGTGGTCGGCTACACGCGCGAGCAGCCGATGATGGCGCTCGTCGTCGCGTCGGCGGTGGGAGTCTTCCTCGGCATGCTGATGGCGATGGGCCGCCGCCACTAGATCGGGTCACGACGGTGGAACAGACGAGGAGACGGCGATGAAGAGTGGAGGACAGGACGACCGTCTCGCCCACCCCCGGCTCGCCGCGGCTCTTCGACCTCGTCGATCGCCTGATCCGCGACGTCGGCACGCTGCTGGACCAGAAGGCCGCGCTGCTGACCCTCGAGATCAGGCAGCAGTTCTCCGCCGCGCTCCGCGGCCTCGTCACGATGGCGGTGGGAGCTGTGCTGGCCGCGGCGGGCCTCCTCCTCCTCGGCATGGCGGCGGCGCTGTGGGTCGGCGCCCTCATCGGCTCCGCGGCCGGAGGGTACGGGATCGTGGGCGCGGCGATCGCCATCATCGGCGGTGGGGTGATCGCGGTGACCCGCAGGCAACTCACGTCACGGACGATCAAGCCGGAAGAAACCATGCAAGAGCTCCGGAGGGACGCGAGATGGATCAAGGAAGAACTCTAGAGGCCGAGGAGCTGAGCCGCGCGATGGAGGACAGTCGCGCCTCGATATCGGAGACCGTCTCCGAGCTCCGCGAGGCCGTGAACCAGGCCATCGACTGGCGCGAGCACGTCAAGACGCATCCAGGGGCCAGCCTTGGCATCGCGGCGGGCGCCGGGCTGATCGTCGGGCGGTGGGTCGGGACGAAGATCACCGGCGCGGACACCTCGAGACCGGGCGCGCGCGACGAGGCAGCGGGGTGGTCGCCGGCGTCACACGTCAAGTCCGTGGGCGCGCCGCCTGGACGGATGCTCGACGGGTCCCGGCACCGCGCGGCATCGCGCGCGGAGAGCCTGGTCAACCGCGTGATCGACGAGGTGGCCGACGCCGTGGAGGCGGGAGCGCTCGTGCCTCTCTTCGCCCGGCTGCGGGGCTTCCTCCGCGACAGCGCGGCACCGGCGCACCGCGGCGACGAGGCGCTTCGCGCCGACGCCAGCCCGGGCCGTCCGGCGGCGGCCGACCGCTTGAGGGGCGTGCAGCCCGGCACCCCGGCCGGCTGGGCGGCCAACCCGACCGCGGGAACGCCGACGTAGCGCCGGCCGCCGCCGGCCGAGGCCGACGCCTGGGCGCCCCTTGACTCCCGGGCCTCCCTGAGCGACGTTTGCGCGTGATGAGGGAGGGAGCCTCCCTCGATGCTGGGCACACGCTCGATCCCGCTCACGGAGGCCCGTCAATGAGCTACGAGGTCAAGGTCGAGGACGTCGAGTATCTCCGCCACGGCAGCACGTCCCTGCTCGCGCGGCTCTTCCGGCCGCAGGGGGCCGGGCCGTTTCCGATCATGGTGGAGCTCCACGGGGGCGCCTGGTGCCGCTCGGACCGGCTCGCCGACAAGCTCATCCACGAGACGCTGGCGGCGAGCGGCGTAGTGGTGGCCGCGCTGGACTTCCGCCAGCCCCCGGTGGCGCCGTATCCCGCGTCGTTCCAGGACATCCACTACGGCATCCGCTGGCTCAAGGCGCGCGCGGCCGAGCTGGGGAGCCGTCCGGACATGGTCGGCTCGATGGGCAACTCGAGCGGCGGTCACCAGGCGATGCTCCTGGGCATGCGGCCCTTCGACCCGCGCTACGCCGCGCTGCCGCTGCCCGCGGGTTCGCCGGCGGTGGACGCCACCGTCCGCGCCGTGATCATGTGCTCGCCCGTCATCGACCCGCTCGGCCGCTACCGATACGCGAAGGATCTTCAGGCCAAGGGCCAGCCCTACCCGCCGCTCGTGGACGAGGTGCTGCCCTGCCACGACGCGTACTGGGGCACCGAGGCCGCCATGGACGAGGGCGCGCCGGCGCGCGCGCTCGAGCAGGGTGAGAAGGTGCAGCTCCCGCCCGTGCTGTACCTGCAGGGCAGCGACGACGTCGCGCACCCGCGCCCGCACCTCGACCGCTTCGTGGCCGCCTATCGCAAGGCGGGCGGCGTGGTCGACCTGGAGCTGTTCGAGGGCGAGGGCCAGGGCTTCATCATGCGCAAGGCAGGCTCTCCGGCGTCGAACCGCGCGCTGGAGATGATCGTCGAGTTCACGCAGAAGCAGATCCGGTAGTCGGTCGTCGCACCACCGGCGCCCGGCCTCCCCTCGCGAGGGGCCGGGCGCCGGCGCGTTCGCATGAGCGGCGTCGCGCGCCGCGCCAGGAGGAGCCCCGGATGCAGTTCGGCCTGTTCATGATGCCGCTCCACCCGCCTCACCGGACGCTTCGCCGACAGCTACGACCGGGACATCGACCAGATCGTGCTCGCGGACCGGCTCGGCTTCCTCGAGGCCTGGGTCGGCGAGCACCTCACCGAGCGCTGGGAGAACGCCCCGGCGCCCGACCTGCTCATCGCGAAGGCGCTGGCCCTCACGAAGACGGTGAAGCTCGGCACCGGCGTGACGCTGCTCGCGCTGCACAACCCCATGTACCTCGCGCACCGGATCGCCATGCTGGACCACATGGCGCGCGGCCGGTTCCAGTGGGGCATCGGCGGCGGCGGCATCCCCACCGACCTCGCGTTGCTGGGGCTGGACCACACGAACCCCGGCGCGGTGCGCGCGCGGTCGGCCGAGGTGCTGGACGTGGTCCTCAAGCTGTGGGCGTGCGACGACGATCGCTTCCGCTATCATGGGAGCTTCTTCGACATCGAGACGCCCGCGTTCGACCCGGTCAAGGCGCGCGGCTACTACATGAAGCCCTACCAGCGCCCGCACCCGCCGATCGCGGTGGCGGCGAGCACCCCGAACTCGGGGTCCATGCGCATGGCCGGCGAGCGCGGGTGGATCCCCATGTCCAGCTCGCTCCTGTCGCGGCCGTACCTGAAGGAGCACTGGCGCCTGGTGGAGGACGGGGCGGCGAAGGGGGCCAGGAGGCCAAGCGGAGCCGGTGGCGCATCGCCCGCGACGTGCTCGTGGCGCCCACCCGCGCGCAGGCCCGCGAGCGGGCGCGGACGGTGATGGGACGCAACTACGTGGACCACCAGCTTCCGAATCGCGTCGGCTCGATCCAGATGACCACGACGAAGCTCGCGCCGACCATGGCCGACGACGCCGTGACCGTGGACTACCTGATGGACAACGTGTGGCTCGTGGGCGATCCCGTGGAGTGCGCCGAGAAGATCCACGAGCTCCACGAGGAGAGCGGGGGCTTCGGCACGCTGCTGGCCATCACCACCGACTCCGACGACGCGGGCTGGGACCACGAGAGCCTGCGCCTGCTCATGGAGCAGGTCGCGCCCCGCGTCAGCCACCTGGGGTGAGCGTTCGGCGCGTTCGCGGCCCCGAACGGCGCTAAGATCGTGGGCATCACGCCGAGAGGGAGGACCGTCGCCATGGCCGTCATGACCCGCTTCGCCACCCGCCAGATCGGCCCATGCTTCGCCGCCGAGGTCGAGGGCATCGACATGACCCGGCCCCTGACCCCGGAGGAGGTGGCGGCCATCCACGCCGGCATGGATCGGTACGCCGTGCTGGTGTTCCACGACCAGCCGATCGACGACGAGCAGCAGCTCGCCTTCACGCGGAGCCTCGGAGCGATCGAGCACTCGGTGGGCACGAGCCTGCGCGAGCCCGGCCAGTACCGCCTGCCGACCACGTTCGCCGACGTGTCGAACCTCGACGAGAACCAGAAGGTCTTCGAGCGCGACGACCGGCGGCGCCTCTTCGGGCTGGGCAACCGCCTCTGGCACTCCGACAGCTCGTTCAAGGTGACGCCCGCGAAGTACTCCCTGCTCCACGCGCGCGCGATCCCCTCGAAGGGCGGCAACACCGAGTTCGCCGACATGCGGGCGGCCTACGACGCCCTCGACGCGGAGACCAGGGCCCAGGTCGAGGACCTCGTCTGCGAGCACTCGCAGATCTTCTCGCGCCAGCAGCTCGGCTTCACCGACTTCACGGACGAGGAGCGCGAGCGCTTCAAGCCGGTGCGGCAGCGCCTCGTCCGGACCCATCCCGTGACGGGACGCAAGTCGCTCTACCTGGCGTCGCATGCCGGCGGGATCCTCGGCTGGCCGGTGCCGGAGGCGCGCGCCTTCCTGCGGGACCTGGTCGAGCACGCCACGCAGCGGGAGTTCGTCTACTCGCACCCGTGGCGGGTGGGCGACCTCGTGATGTGGGACAACCGGCAGACCATGCACCGCGCGCGCCCCTTCCCGGCCCAGCGAGCCGCGCGACGTGCGCCGCACCACGCTGGTCGGCGACGGCCCCACCGCGCCCCAGGCCGACTGAGGCGCCGCGCGTCGCCGCTACTGGCCGAAGGTGTCGACCACGGCCTGCCAGAGCGCGCGGAGCTCCGTGGCCCCTCCCCCGCCGGGCTGCTTGCGGACGGCGGTGTGAACCAGGACGAGCCGGCTGGCGGGATCGACGATGATGCTCTGGCCGCGCACCCCGAGCAGCGCGAAGACCCGTCGCTCGCCCGGCCAGATCCAGGTCTGGTAGCCGTAGCCCAGGTACGGCGTGGCGACACGAGGCCGGAGATGGCCTGGTCCGGCCGGACGCGCGTGGCTTCCTCGATCCAGGCCGCGGGAATGATCTGCCGGCCGCGCCAGTTCCCGCCGTGCGCCAGTAGCAGCCCCAGCCGCGCGTAGTCGCGCAGCACGGCGTTGAGGCAGCAGAAGGTCACCTCCTGGCCGGCGCGGTCCACGAGCCACGTCGCATCGGCTTCGGCGCCCATCGGCCGCCAGATCTTCTCGGACAGGTACTCCGCCACCGGCCGGCCGACGGCGTTGCGTAGCACCAGACCCAGCACCTGCGTCTCCACCGAGGCGTACGAGAACTTCGTGCCGGCGGGCACGGCCCGCTCGTCGAAGGGCGTCACCGCCTCGACGCCGCCCGGCCCCGATCTGGAGGAACGTGTCTCGCGCGAGCCGCGCCACGTCGTCCCGCCCGGAGTAGACCTCGAGGAAGCGCACCCCCGAGGACATCTGCAGCAGATGGCGCAGCGAGGTGCGGCCGTACTCGGTGCCCGCCAGCGCGGGCACGTAGGTCGCGGCCAGGTCGTCAACCGAGCGAATGCGGCCCTCCGCGATCGCGATGCCCACGAGCATGGCGGTGACCGTCTTCGCCATCGACCACGACGTGAAGCGGTGGGCGTCGTTCCGGCCGTACTGGTAGCGCTCGACGAGGATCGTGTCGCCGCGCGCGATGAGGAGCCCGGTGGCCGGGTTACGGAGCAGGTAGAGGTCCAGGTCGGCGGCCGCGCCCTGGTAGTAGTACTGGATGACCGGCTCCGAGGCGGCGCGCTTGAGCGGGGACGGCGCGTCGGCGCGGCGGACGGTGCGGCCCTCGAACACCCGGTCGAGGTGGCTGTGGGAGCCGACGAGGAAGGGGATGCGGAAGAAGGTCGTGCGGTCGCCCATCGGGTAGCCGTCGCGCGCGCTGTAGTCCTCGGCGTCGGTCCCGCTCGGCGCGAACCGCGGCCCGGGCGCGAGGGCAGGCGACGCGTCGGCGACCGTGGCCTCGCGCGAGACCGGCGCCGTGCAGCCGGCAAGCGCGACGGCGATGATGGAGGCGACGAGCCGTGCCTGTATCATGGCGGTCGGGATCGTAGCACGTCGCGAGGCCGAGCGCGCCGCCGCGCGCCGGACCGACACGTGGAGAGGAGATCGCGTGCTGACCCTGGAAGCCGCGCAGAAGGAGTTCGAGCCAACGGGCGTGTACGTCAACACCGCGACGATCGGGCTGCCGCCGCGCCGATCGGTCGAGGCTCTCCACGAGGCCATCGAGACGTGGCGGACAGGTCGCGCCGAGGCCGCGGGCTACGACGAGCTGGTCGAGCGCGCGCGGCGGCGATTCGCCGGCATGGTCTCCGTCACGCCCGACCGCGTGGCCATCGCCAACCAGGTGTCCACCATCACCGGGCTGATCGCCGCCGCCCTCCCCGACGGGGCTCGCGTGCTCGCCGCCGAGGAGGACTTCACCTCCGTCCTGTTCCCGTTCCTCGCCCACGCCCGTCGCGGCGTGCGCGTCCAGACCGTGCCGCTGGATCGCCTCGTCGAGGCCATCCGCCCGGGCGTGGATCTGGTGGCGGTGAGCGCGGTGCAGTCCGCGGACGGCCGCATCGTTCCCGGCGGGCTCGACGGGCTCGCCTCGGCCGCCGCCGCCCACGGCTGTCTGACCTACGTCGACGCCACCCAGGCCGTCGGCTGGCTCCCGGTCGACGCCGGCCGCTTCGACTTCGTGTCGTGCGCGGCGTACAAGTGGCTCCTCTCTCCGCGCGGAACGGCCTTCGGGGTGGTGCGGCCCGAGCGTCTCCCGATGCTCCCGCCTCTCAACGCCGGCTGGTACGCCGGCGAGGACCGTGGACCTCGATCTACGGACCTCCCCTGCGGCTGGCCCGGGACGCGCGCCGGCTCGACATCTCGCCCGCGTGGCTCGCCTGGGCGGGGACGGTGCCCGCCCTCGACCTGCTGGACGAGGTGGGGATCGCCGCGATCCATCGACACGATCTGGGCCTCGCGAACGCGCTCCGCGCGCGGCTCGGCCTGCCCGCGGGCGACTCGGCCATCGTCACCGTACCGGCCCGGAACACCATGGAGCGCCTGACCGCCGCCGGCATCAAGGCATCCACGCCGCGCGGGCGCCGTGCGCCTGTCGTTCCACCTGCACAACACCGAATCGAACGTCGACGCCGTGGCGAACGCTCTCGGCGGCTGACTGGCGCCGAGGTCCCAACTCTTCCTCGTTGGCTCCTGTCCTTGGACCTCGGGGTCAGGCACTTGCGCACTTCCACGACTCGCGTCTGCCGGCGATTTGCCGTCCCGACAGTTGCGCGAGGTTCAGACCCCGACGTGTGCATCGCGTTGCGCAAGTGCCTGACCCCGATGTTGCGCGACGGGACCGAGCGCGGGGAGCGGTCAGGCGGCGGGCGAGCGGAGGTGACGGAAGCCCCAGTTCAGGGTCCACGTCACCAGCGTGTCGCGGGGGCTCTGGCGGAAGACGTGGGCGCCGAACCGCCGGGCCAGCGACGGCCACCCGTAGAAGTTGCGGTAGGCGTAGCGGAGGCCGTCGGCGAGCCGCTCCGGCGACATCTGCTTCGGGCGGATCACCACCTCGAACAGGTTGAACTTCGCCCAGAGTCGGGGATCGTTCCAGGGCTCGTAGAGCAAACGGCCCTCGGCGCGCCAGCGATCGAAGAGCTTGGTGCCGGGCAACGGCGTCAGCACGGAGAACTGCGCCACGTTGAGGCGCACGCGGTCGGCGAACTCGACCGTGCGCTCGAAGACGCCCGGGTCGTCGTGGTCGAACCCGAAGATGAACGTGCCCTCCACCCCGATCCCGTGATCGTGGAGCTTGCGCGACGATCTCCCCGTAGGTGTGCGCCTTGTAGGCCTTGTCCGCCTCGCGCAGCGAGTCCTGGCTGAGCGACTCGAAGCCGATGAGCACGCCGACGCAGCCGCTCTGCTGGGCGAGCGCCAGGAGCTCGGGCTTCTGCACGAGCGTGGTGGTGGCCTGGGTCACCCAGCGGAGCTTCACGCCACGGTCCACGAGCGCCTGCATCAGCGAGCGATAGAAGAGCACGTCGGTGCCGAACGAGTCGTCGAGGAAGAACACGGTGTTGGCGACCCGCGAGTACACGCTCTGCCGCACCGTGGCCACCTCCGCGAGCTCGTCGACGATCTGGTCGATGGTCTTGTGGCGCATCCGCGCGCCGTTGAACGACGTGACCGAGCAGAACTCGCACCCGATCGGGCAGCCCCGCGTGGTCTGGACCACGAGCGGCGCGGGGTACCGCTCGGTCTTGACCAGCTCCCACGGGTGACGGCGCGGCAGCGCGGCGAGGTCGGGCAGCGGCGCCCGGTAGACGCGCTGGAGCCTGCCGTGCGCGAAGTCGTCGAGGAGCCCGGGCCAGACCGCCTCGCCCTCCCCCACGACCACGCTGTCGGCGAAGCGGAGCGACTCGTCCGGCAACGCCGAGGGATGGGTGCCCCCGAGCACCACCGGGATCCCCTGCGCCCGGTAGCGGTCGGCCAGCGCGTAGGCGCGCGGCGCGTTCGCGGTGGTGAAGACCGAGATGCCCGACGAGATCGGCGTCGGGCGTCGCGGGCAGCGGCTCCACCTTCTCGTCGAAGATCGAGACCTGGATGTCCGGCGGTGTCACCGAGGCGAGCTGGAGGAGCCCGTAGGGAAGGATCTTGAACCCGAACAGCTTGACGATGCCGCGCCCATCGAAGGCGGGCTCGATCAGGGCCACCTTCATGGGAACGACTGTCCCATCACCTGCGCCGGCGCGCAACCGGGCCGGCTCCGGCCGGCGGTGGGTCGGCGGATCGACTCCGATCAGGGCCGGCGGCGGTGCGCTCTCACGCCAGCCGGCCAGCCATCCGGCGATCTCGGGCGCCACGCGCGCGCGGGCGTCGGCAGGCTCGACGCCGTCTGCCAGGAGGTCGTCGTAGGGCGTGTGGCGGTGGCGGACGTAGGCCTGGACGGCCAGCTCCACCGGTCGCGCCGCCAGCGACCGGGCCGCGGCAGAGCGGCCGACGCGGCCGCTTCCGGTCTCGCATGCGCGACGGGCGATGACGTCGGCCTCCGCGCGCGGACACGCCGGGAACAGCTCGATGATCCGGTCCGCGAACCGGACGACGTAGGCCTGCTGCTCCCGCTCCGCCCGCTCGCGCCCGCGCTCACGCGCCGCGGCCCGGCGCGGCGCGTCGGCCTCGCACGCCTGTTGCGCGGCGGCGAGGGCGGAGCTCTCGACGAGCACGCCGCGCCGCTCGTGCCGCTTGCGTGACCGCGAGAACTCCACCAGCGACGGCGGACCGCGAGGAGCCGGCGAGCGCGCGGCGGCTGAGGGCGGGATCCCCGGCCGGCAGGTACTGCAGGTCGGCGAGTCCGGCGCAAGGGAGGCACCGGACGCCGAGCTCGGCCGTGATGGCGATGAACGTGCCCCGGCCGACTTCGTGGCCGCAGGCGGCGCAGCGCTCGCCCGAGCGGTGGCTGATCCACACGACGGGACGGATGTCGTCCATGGCACTCATGATACAGACGCGTCCGACCGGGGCCGCCCGTTGCGAGGGTCTGCCGTCTGACCCCGATGTTGCGTTGCGCGGAGGTCAGGCCCCGGTGTGGCGGCGGGGGCTAGCCGCCGGCGATCTGGGGGAGGAGGTAGACCTCGCTGTCGGGCTGGATGGGCTCGAGCAGGGAATCCTGGTAGATCTGGCCGTCGATGGCCACGGCCACGCCTTCGGTGAGATGCGGGGCGAGCGCCGGGTAGCGCTCGCCCAGCATCCTGAACAGCTCCTTCACGGACGCCGCCGCCAGGTCGTGCTCGGCGGCGCCCCCGGTCAGCTGCGCGAGGTTGCCGACCAGGACAACTCGCGCCATGTGGTTTCCGTCAGGCCCCGCTCAGTGCGCGCGGCCCCCGTTCTTGCCGCCGTTCTTCGCGCCGTTGCCGCCGGTGACGCCGCGCTCGCGGAGCGCCTTCAGCACGCGCGGCGGCGACATCGGCAGCTCGGTGAAACGGATTCCCGTGGCCTGCTCCATCGCGTTGGCGATGGCCGCCATGGGCGGCACGATCGGCGTCTCGCCGATGCCGCGCACGCCGTAGGGATGCCGCGGGTTCGGCACCTCCACGATCAGCGCGTCGATCATCGGCACGTCCGAGGCCACCGGCATCCGGTAGTCGAGGAAGCCGGCGTTCTGGAGCCTGCCGTCCGGCCCATAGATGTACTCCTCGTTGAGCGCCCAGCCGATGCCCTGGGCCGCGCCGCCCTGGTACTGGCCCTCGACGTAGGCCGGGTTCAGGGCCTTGCCCGCGTCCTGCGCCACGGTGTAGCGGAGGATGGTGACCCGGCCGGTCTCCGGATCCACCTCGAGGTCGACCAGGTGGGTGCCGAAGCTCGGCCCCGCGCCCTGGGCGTTGATGCGGCCGTAGCCGCCGATGGGCCCGCCGGTCTTCCCCGCGACTTTCGCGAAGTCGGCCACGGACATCGGCTTGTGCTTGCCCGCCGCCACGCCCACCGGCTTGACGTGCCCGTGCTCGAACTGCACCTGGTCCGCGGGCAGCTCCCACAGCTTCGCCGCGCGCCGGCACATCTCTTCCTTGATCTGCTTGGCCGCCTCGACGATGGCCATGCTGCCGGAGAAGGCGGAGCGGCTGCCGCCGGTGAGGAACGTGAACCCGAGCGAGCCGGTGTCGCCGACGATCGGCCGCACCTTGTCGTAGGGCACGCCGAGCTCGTCGGCGGCGACGTTGGCCAGGGACGACCGCAGGCCGCCGATGTCCGGCGTGCCCGCCACCAGCGACACCGTGCCGTCCTCGTTCACCGTGAGGGCCGCGCACGTCTCGCCGCCGATGTTGAACCAGAACCCGGAGGCCACGCCGCGGCCCTGCCAGGGCTGGAGCGGCGTCGTGTAGTGGTTGGTCTTCTCCACCGCGTGCAGCGTTTCCGTGAGGCCGATGGGGCCGAACTTCGGGCCGTACGCCGCCTTCGTCCCCTCGCGCGCCGCGTTCTGGAGCCGGATCTCCACCGGGTCGATGTCGAGCTTCTTGGCGATCTCGTCGACCACGCTCTCCACCGCGAACTCCGAGATGGGCGCGCCGGGCGCGCGGTACGCCGCGACCTTCGGGCGGTTCGACACCACGTCGTAGCCGATGACCTTCACGTTCTCGATGTCGTACGGCGCGTAGGCGCACATGACGCCGGGCTGGACGGGCGAGCCCTGGAACGCGCCGGCCTGGTACTTGAGCTCGGCGAAGCCGGCCACGAACTTGCCGTCCTTGGTGGCGCCCATCTTGACCCGCACGTTGGCGCCCGAGGTGGGGCCGGAGGACTTGAACACGTCCTCGCGCGACATGACCATCTTCACCGGGCGTCGGGCCTTCTTCGACAGCGCCACCGCCAGCGGCTCGAGGTACACGACGGTCTTGCCGCCGAACCCGCCGCCGATCTCCGACGCGGTCACGCGCACCTTGGCGATGTCCAGCCCGCAGAGCCGCGCGCAGTGCGCGCGCACGATGAAGTGCCCCTGCGTGGAGCACCAGACCTCGGCCGAGCCGTCCTCGGACACGCTCGCCACCGTGGCGTGGGGCTCGATGTAGCCCTGGTGCACGGGCGCGGTGTTGAACTCGCGCTCGACGATCACGTCGGCCTTGGCGAAGCCGGCCTCGATGTCGCCCAGGGTGATCTCGATCCGCTTGGCCACGTTCGAGGGCTTGTCCGGCTTGGGCTCCACGCCCACGGTGAAGAGGTCGTCGTGGAGGATGCGGCGCGTCCGGGGCCATGGCCTCGACCACGTCGATCACGTGCGGCAGCACCTCGTACTTCACGTCGATGAGCTTGAGCGCGCGCTTGGCGATGGCCGTGCTGGTGGCCGCCACCGCCGCCACCGCGTGGCCCTCGTAGAGCACCTTCTCGCGGGCGAGGACGTTCCGCACCATGTCGCGGTAGTTGAGCATCATCTCGCCGGCGGGAATGAGCTCCGACGACTGGTCGGCGAAGTCGTCGCGCGTGACCACGGCCTTCACGCCGGGCAGGGCCTCGGCCTTCTTCGTGTCGATCGACACGATGCGCGCGTGGGCGTGCGGGCTCCGCAGCACCTTGCCCACGAGCTGGCCGGGCAGGCTGAGGTCCGCGCCGAAGCGGGCGCGGCCCGTCACCTTGTCGACGCCGTCCGGCCGGACGGTGCGCGCGCCGACGAACGACTGGGAGGACTCGGGCAGGTTCTCGACCGTCGCCATGGTCAGGCCCTCATTTCCGCGGCTGTGTCCATCACCGCCTTGATGATCTTGTCGTATCCCGTGCACCGGCAGAGGTTGCCGGCGAGCCAGTAGCGCACCTCGGTCTCGCTGGGATTCTTCGTCCGCTCGAGCAGCGCCTTGGCGGCCACGATGAAGCCCGGCGTGCAGATCCCGCACTGGAGCGCGGCGTGGTCGAGGAACTTCTGCTGGAGCGGGTGGAGCGCCTCGCCCTTGGCGACGCCCTCGATGGTATCGACCTTCCGGCCCGCCACCTCGCAGGCCAGCACGAGGCAGGAGCAGACGAGCCGGCCGTCCAGCATCACGCTGCACGCGCCGCAGTCGCCGGAGGAGCAGCCTTCCTTGCTGCCGGTCAGGGTGAGGGTGTCGCGCAGGACGTCGAGCAGCGTCTCTTCCGTCTCGCAGAGGAACTCCACCTGGTCCCCGTTCACCGTCGCCGTCACGTGGTGCTTGGCCATCAGCTCGTCCTCGCGCGCTCGAGCGCGATCAATGCCGCGCGGCGCGTGAGCACCCCCGCGACCTGGGTCCGGAACTCCACGGTGCCCCGCTTGTCGTCGATGGGCTGGCACGCCGCTCGCGCCGCCGCCTCCAGCCGCTCCTGCGCCGCCTGGTCCAGCGTGGAACCCACGATGGCCTGCGCCGCGGCCGGCACCAGCAGCACCCGCGGCGCCACCGCGCCCAGGCTCACGCGCGCCGCGGTCACGCGGCCGCCGCCGTCGATGGTCACGCTCACCCCCGCGCCGACCACCGCGATGTCCATCTCCGTGCGCGGGATGAAGCGCAGGTAGGCGTCGCTCGAGCCCTTGGGCCGCGGGGGGAGGAAGAAGGAGGCGATCAGCTCGCCCTTCTGGAGCGCGAGCTTGCGGGGGCCCAGCATCACGTCCTCGACGGGGAGCTCGCGCCGCCCCTTGGGCCCGACGATGCTCGCCACCGCCCCGGCGGCGATGAGCGCGGGCACGCTGTCCGCCGCGGGCGAGCCGTTGCACAGGTTACCGCCGAGGGTGGCGCGCCCCTGCACCTGGGTGGACCCGATGAGGTTCGCGGCCTCGACCACGCCCGGCCACACCTTCTTGAGCTTTGGGTGCTCCTTGAGCTCGGCGCCCGTTACCGCCGCGCCGACCCGGAAGCCGCCCTTCTCCTCGGTCACCGACCGCGTCTCGGGGATCTTCTTGATGTCCACGATGAGCTCGGGATCGAGGATGTCGTACCGCATCTGGACCAGGAGGTCGGTGCCTCCGGCCAGCACGCGGACATCCCCCTGTGCTCCCGCGAGCATAGTGGCCGCCTGCTCCAGTGTCGCTGGTGCCTCGTAGCGCATGTGGGTTCGCTCTCCGTTGCCTCTGGATTGGTCAGGCGGCCGGCCGGCCCCCTGCCCCGCGGAATGTTCTCACGGGGGCGCTCGGCGGGCAAGAACCTCCACTCGGCGAGCAAGAACCTCCACATCGGGGATGGCGGTCATTTCCACTGCATTTCCATATACGCTCGCCTCGCCTTCGGCTCAGCTCGCACTGCCGCTTGTTGAGCGCCCGCGCCGGCGCCTATAATCCGGCGTCGTTCACGCGCCCCGCGAGGAGAGCCGCCGCATGCGCTTCGGGACCTTCTTCTTCTTCCAGGCCGCGCCCGGCCTCACCCACGCCGAGGTCGTCCACCGCGAGATCGAGCAGATGGAGTGGACGGAGGAGCTCGGGTTCGACGAGATCTGGCTCACCGAGCACCACTTCATCGACTACGGCCTCGCCGTGGACCCCGCGAGCCTCGCCGCCACCGCGGCCGCGCGCACGCGCCGCGTCCGCATCGGGCTGGCCGCCGCCATCCTGCCCTTCCACCACCCGCTGCGCCTCGCCGAGCAGCTGGCGCTCATCGACATCATCTCCAAGGGCCGGCTCGACGTCGGCTTCGGCCGCGGCAACCGTCCGGCGGAGTTCCGCGGCTACCACGTGCCCCAGCAGGAGAACCGCGAGCGCTTCGACGAGACCGCGGACATCATCCTCCGGGCCTGGAAGGAGGATCGGTTCTCCCACGAGGGACAGTTCTTCACGCATTCCCGAGGCGCGCGTCATCCCGAAGCCCTGGCAGCGGCCCCATCCGCCGATCTACCAGGTGTGCGGCAGCGACGACGGCATCGAGAGCTCGGCCTCGCGCGGCTGGCCCATGCTGAACTCGATCCTCACCGGCCCCCTCGACCAGCTCGTGAGGCGGCGCGACAGCTACCTCGCCGCCCTCCGCAAGCACGGGCGCGGCGACGCGGAGATCGCCACGCTCATGAAGGACTGGGGCGTGTCGCGGCAGATCTACGTGGCGCCCACCGACGCGCAGGCCCTCGCCGAGGCCAAGGACCACGAGATGTGGTACCAGGACTCGCTGCGCCGCTTCCAGGTGCCCGAGCGCATCGAGGACGCGCACCCGAGCCTTCAGCCCGGGTTCCGCGCCGCGGCCGAGCGGTTCGGGAAGGTCACGTGGGAGGGCCTCGTGAAGGAGACCGTCGCCTTCGGCTCCCCCGACACCGTCTGCCGGCACATCACCGACATGCAGGCGATGGGCATCGGCCACGTCCTGTGCTGGATGAACTTCGGCGGCCTCCCCCAGGACAAGATCCGCCGCTCCATGGAGCTCTTCGCCACCGAGGTCATGCCCCACTTCCGCACCCCCTGACCCGCGCAACGTCGGGGTCAGGCACTCGCGCACCCGCGCAACGTCGGGGTCAGGCATTCGCGCAACATGGCGGTCAAGCGCTACCCCACTATAGGAAACGCCCCGCGGATCCGTCCGGGATGGAAATGAAGGTCTCCTTGGGCGAGGGCCGGCCCGATCTCCGCGCTGCCACCTTGGAACAACGTCCCTGACCTCGTCAGGACGCAGGTTCCTGCCCGCTCCCCCGGAAGGGCCGCGACTACCGCGCGCCCGGCGTCGAGCATGGCATGCCAGCGCCGGGCCAGCTCGGCGGCATCGGGCGGCGGCCCGGAAAAGGCGAGCGCGCCGATCTCGGTAGCCGAGTAGCGCGCCGTGCGGGCGGCGTGCTCCAGAATGGCGGCGGGACCGAACGCCGGATCCTTGCCGCAGGCCGCCCAGGCCAGGTATCCGAGCGACTGGACCCGCTCATCGCACGCCATGACGTCGATCCAGTCGCGCGCCTCCACCCGACCGACGAGCGCGAGAACCTTGTTGGTGGCGAGGTCGAACGGATGCAGCACCAGCCCCAGATCCTCGTGCGTGACCAGGGGAAAGAACCGGAAGGCGCTGTCGCGTGCCCATTCCACGACAACCGCGGACCCGTCGCGCTGGACCACCGCCTCGACGTGGGACCGCCGCTCCCGCAGGACCTCGATCTCGAATCCGTTGGTCTCGAGGAGCCGCCGATCGGCGAGCCAGGTCACCTCCAGGGCCTCGTCCGTGTCGTGGAAAAGGTCGACATCCCGGGAGATCCGTTCGATTCCAAGAAGCGCTCCGAGGGCGGCGCCCCCGGCGACGTAGCTCTCGCCGGAGGCCAGACGGTGACCGGCTAGGAGCCGGCAGATGGCCCGCTGGATCTCGGTGAGAGCCATCGCCGGATCTCGGCCGCCGCGCGATACCCGCGGAGATCGGCGTGACGCTGGATGGTGTCGAGCACTCGCAGCGCCTCGTCGCGGTCCGACGGGTAGTACCCGCTTCTCAGGAACCAGAGGCAGCGGATGCGATACTCGTCGACGAGCTTCCGCACCGCGAGGAGAGGCTCGGCATCCGGAAGGGCGGCGGGCATGGCGCTATCGTATCATCCGGCGCGTCCGTCGCCTTTGGTCCTCCCGACACGGTCCGGTGGCCCATCGCCGACATGCAGGCGGCGCGCGCCCTCCGCCCGGCACGGTCGGGGTCGTGATCTGTCAGCGAGCGGGCCAGACAGTCCTTGACGCCGCCAGCCCGGGAGGGCAGGATCACGCGGGGATCGGCGCGCCATGCCAGGCGCCCGGCCGCTGGAGGCCACGATGAGCTTCGCGCAGGTCGGCGGCTTCAGGCTCTACCTGGACGGTGGGGGCGTGGGCCCGGACCCGGAGCGACCCTCCCGGTCCAGGCTCGCCGCGTCAGGGGGCCCCACGGCCGTGCCTGATCTTCATCAGCTCCTCGCCGGGATCGCGCGCACCGCGGCCCGCGTGTGCGAGGCCAACGACGCGCTGGTGCAGCTGGTCGAGGGCGACCAGTTGCGGTTCGTGGCCCATCACGGGCGCCTCAGGACGGTGAGGCCCATCGGCGCGCTGCGCCCCGCCTTCGACCGCACCCCGGGCGGACAGGCGATGCGGACGGGCCGCGCCGTCCATGTCCGCGACGTGTCCGCCGTCGCGGCGAGCCGGTACCCCGACATCGTGGAGATCAACCGGGTGGTCGGCGCCCGCACCGCGCTCGTCATGCCCGTGCTCCGGGGCCGGGAGCCGGTGGGCCTCATCACGATCCGCCGCAAGCGGGTGAAGCCGTTCACGCCGAAGCAGATCGCGCTGCTCCGGACGTTCGCGGACCATGCGGCCACCGCCATCGACAAAGCCCGGCTCGCCGACGAGCTCGCGGCGCGCAATACCGCGCTCAGCGAGGCGCTCGAACAGCAGACCGCGACCGGCCACGTGCTCGAGGTCATCAGTAGCTCGCCGACCAACGTCGGTCCGGCCATGGAGGCGCTGGTCCAGAGCGCCGTGACCCTCTGCCGTGCGCAGAACGCCCAGATCTTCCGCGTCGAGGGCGGCGACACGATGCGGCTGATGAGCCGCTCCGGGCCCGTTCCGGCCAGCCTGGAGGTGGGCGAGGCCGCCCGATCAGCCGCGGGTCGGTCGTCGGCCGGGCGATCGTGGAACGACGGGTCGTCCAGGTGCCGGACCTCCTGGAGGTCGCGCACGAGTACCCGGACATCGCCGTCGGCATCCGCCGCCAGGGCATCCGCACCTCGGTCGGGCTGCCGCTGCTTCGCGAGGGCGTCCCCATCGGGGGGCTGTCCGTGTACCGCACCGAGGTGCGGCCGTACAGCGATCGCGAGCTCGCGCTGCTGAAGACGTTCGCCGACCAGGCGGTGATCGCCATCGAGAACGCGACGCCTGTTCGAGCGAGCTCCAGGCCCGCAACGCCGAGCTGACCGATGCCTGGAGCAGCAGACCGCCACCGCCGGCATCCTGAACGTGATCAGCCGCACGCCGACCGACGTGCAGCCGTGCTCGATGCCATCGCCGTGAGCGGGGCCCGCGTGTGTCACGCGGTGGACTGCATCGTCCATGTCGTTCGAGGCGAGCGAGCTGGCGGTGGCCGCCTACTTCTGCTCGGACGACTTCGTGCCGCCCCCCGAGCCTTTCCCGATCACGCGAGGGTCGCTGAGCGGCCGCGCGGCGCTCGACCGCGGGACGGTCCACGTCGAAGACCTCGCGGCGGCCGACCCGGACGAATACCCGATCGGCCGGGCACGCCAGGCGCGCTCCAAGCGGCGGACGAGCCTGCGCGGTGCCTCTGCGTGCGCGACGGCGTCGTGATCGGAGTGCTGCTCACGCGCCGGACCCGGGTCCAGCCGTTCTCGGCCAGGAGATCGCGCTGCTCCAGACCTTCGCCGGCTCAGGCGGTGATCGCCATCGAGAACGTGCGCCTGCTCCGGGAGCTCGAGGCGCGCAACGCCGAGCTGAGCGAGTCCCTGGAGCAGCAGACGGCGACGGCGGAGATCCTCGGCGTCATCTCGAGCTCGCCGACCGACATCCAGCCCGTGTTCGACGCCATCGTGCGGAGCGCGGCGCGCCTCTGCGAGGGCAGGTTCGCCGCGCTGCACCGCTTCGACGGCGAGCTGCTGCACTTCGTGGCCCACCACAACTTCACGCCGGAGGGGCTGGAGGCGATGCGCCGGCTGTTTCCCAGGCACGCCGACCGGACCAGCGTTACCGGCCGCGCCATCGTGGACCATGCGGTCGTCCATGTCCCAGACTGCGAGACCGATCCAGATATCGGGCCGCGCTCGCGCGAGCTCGCCCGCACTTTCGGCTACCTGAGCCTGATTGCGGTGCCCCTGCTTCGCGAGGGCCAGCCGGTAGGCGTGCTCAACGTGTCCAGACCGCACAGTCCGTTCTCGGCGCGGCAGATCGCGCTCCTCCAGACCTTTGCCGACCAGGCGGTGATCGCGATCGAGAACGTGCGGCTGTTCAAGGAGCTGGGGACGCGCAACGAGGAGCTGACCCGATCCCTGGACCGGCAGACCGCGACCGCCGAGATCCTCCGCGTGGTCAGCCAGTCGCAGACCGACGTGCAGCCGGTGTTCGAGGCCATCGCGGACAGCGCGACGCGCCTGCTGGGCGCCTGGTCCGCCATCGTGTTCCGCTACGAGGCCGGGCTCGTCGAGCTCGTGGCCGCGAGTGGGGGCGCGCCGGGGTCCAGCGAGGTCTTGGTGGAGCGCGCGCGGGGACGGCGCCCTCTCGACGAGGACGACCTGCTGGGCCGGACCATTCTGACGCGGACGCCCCAGCAGATCGTCGACGTGGAGACCGACGAGATCCGGGACCCAACACTTCGCGCGAGGGCCCGGATGCGTGGATGGCGGTCGTTCGTCCTGGTGCCGATGCTGCGCGGCGACTCCGCCGTCGGAGTCATCAGCATCACCCGCGCGCAGCCCGGCGCCTTCTCCCCCGACGACATCGCGCTCCTGCAGACCTTCGCCGACCAGGCGGTGATCGCCATCGAGAACGCGCGGCTGCTCGGCGAGCTGCAGGCGCGGACCGCCGACCTCAGCCGCTCGGTCGGCCAGCTCACCGCGCTCGGCGAGGTCGGCCAGGCGGTCAGCTCGTCGCTCGACCTGGAGACGGTGCTCACGACCATCGTCTCGCGTGCCGTGCAGCTCTCGGGCCTCGACACCGGCGTCGTCTTCGAGTACGACGAAGCGGCCGAGGAGTTCGTGCGGCGGGGGGCGACCGACGGCGCGATGGCGGGCGCGCTGGACCGGGCGCGGCGTGGGACGCAGATCCGCCGGGGCGAGGGCGTGCTCGGCCGCACGGCAATCACGCTGGAGCCCGAGCAGGTGCCCGACATCTCGGTGGAGGGCGCCTACGTGGGCCCGCTGCGCGAGAACCTGCTCGAGGCCGGCATCCGGGCCGTCCTGGCCGTGCCCATGCTTCGCGAGCGGCGCCTGATCGGCGGCCTGGTGGTGAGCCGGAGCCAGCCGGGTGAGTTTCCGCCCGACGTCATCCAGCTCCTCCGCACCTTCGCGACCCAGTCCGCGCTGGCCATCGAGAACGCGCGCCTGTTCCGCCAGCTCGACGTCGCCAACCGGCACAAGTCGGAGTTCCTCGCGAGCATGTCGCACGAGCTCCGCACGCCGCTGAACGCGATCATCGGCTACTCCGAGATGCTGCAGGAGGAGGCGGCCGACCTCGAGCAGGAGGCGCTCGTCCCCGATCTCCGCAAGATCAACGCGGCGGGCAAGCACCTGCTCGAGCTGATCAACGCGGTCCTCGATCTCTCCAAGATCGAGGCAGGCAAGATGGACCTCCACGTCGAGCCGTTCGGCGTGGCGACCCTGGTGACCGAGATCGCGGCGGTGGTGCGGCCGCTGGCCGAGAAGAACCGGAACCGGCTGGAGACGCGCTGCGATCCCCGCGCGGGGGAGATGCGCGCCGACCTCACCAAGGTGCGCCAGGCGCTGTTCAACCTCCTGTCGAACGCGTGCAAGTTCACCGAGCAGGGCACCGTCATCCTGACGGCGGCGCGCGAGGCTGCGCCCGGCGGCGATCAGATCGTCTTCACCGTGACCGACACGGGCATCGGGATGACCGAGGAGCAGCTCGCACGGCTGTTCCAGGAGTTCACCCAGGCGGAGGCCTCGACCAGCCGCCGGTACGGGGGCACCGGGCTCGGCCTGGCCCTGTCGCGGCGACTGTGCCGGCTGATGGGCGGCGACGTCACGGTCGAGAGCGCGCCGGGGCGCGGGAGCACGTTCACCATCCGCCTGCCCGCCGAGGTGGTGGATCCGGCGGCGCCGGCGGCCGCCCATGCCGACGCCCCGGAAGGGCCCGAGGGCGGCAGCCTCGTGCTCGTGATCGACGACGACCCGGCGGTCCGGGAGCTGATGGGCCGGTTCCTCGGCCGGGAGCGCTTCCGCGTGGCGCAGGCCGCGGGCGGCGAGGAGGGCCTCCGGCTGGCCCGCACGCTCCGGCCCGACGCCATCACGCTGGACGTGATGATGCCGGGGCTGGATGGCTGGGCGGTGCTCACGGCGCTCAAGGCGGATCCCGCGACCGCCGACATCCCGGTGGTGATGCTGACGATCGTGGACGACCGGAGCCACGGATACGCGCTCGGCGCCACGGAGTACCTCACCAAGCCGATCGACCGCGAGCGGCTGCTCGGCGTGCTGGCGCGCTACCGCCGCGACCGCGCCGTGCTCGTCGTGGAGGACGACGCGGCGCTCCGCGAGCTGGTGCGCCGCATGCTGGAGCGCGAGGGGTACGCGGTGATGGAAGCGACGGATGGCCGCGACGCCATCGAGCGGATCCGGGAACGCGCCCCCGGGGTGATCCTGCTGGATCTCATGATGCCGGTCATGGACGGCTTCGAGTTCCTGGCCGAGCTGCGGCGCGAGGGCGCCTGGCGCGAGATCCCGGTGATCGTCCTCACCGCCAAGGACCTCTCGGCGGAGGAGCGCGAGCGCCTCAACGGCTCGGTGACGCGCATCCTGGCAAAGGGCGCCTACGATCGCGAGGCGTTGCTGGGCGAGGTGCGCGCGCTCGTCTCCGCCTCGGTGCGGCGGCGCGGCGAGGGCTAGCGAGCCTGCGGCGTCGAATCAGTCGTCGATCGCCTGGTAGGCCGCCGTCCAGAAGTCGAGCACGAGAGGCGGGAGACGCAGCACACCAGGCCGCACCTGGGCCAGGAGGACGCCGACCAGATCTTCCCGTGGATCCACGTACCACGACCCGCTGAACGCACCGTCCCACCCGAAGCGCCCGGGTCCGGCTACCTCCGCGCGTCGGGTCACGATCGAGACGCCGAGGCCCCAGCCGCGCGAGTCCCAGAAGCCCTCGAAGAACGGCGAGGCGGCCTTCTGCTCGAGCGTGAGCTGGTCGGTGGTCATCAGCTCTACCGTCGGCCGCGACAGGATGCGCGCTCTGCCGTACACGCCACGGTTCAGCATCATCCGGCCGAACGCGAGCAGGTCGTCGGCGGTGGACATGAGCCCCCGCGCGCCAGCGCCCGACTCGAACGCGGGCGCCCGCGTGATCAGGTCGGCGCGAGCGTCGGGAAGGACGCTGACCTCGCCACTCGAAGGATCCGTCTGGTAGCACGTGGCTAGCCGGTCGACCTGCCCCTCGGGCACGGCGAAGCCGGTGTCCTTCATGCCGAGCGGCTCGAAGAGGCGTTCGCGCAGGAACGCCGACAGCGTCATGCCGGACGCGCGGGCAATCAGCACGCCCAGGATGTCCGCGCTCAGGTGGTAGAGCCACCGCTCTCCGGGTTGATTCGCGAGCGGCAGGCCACCAACGCACTTCATGAACTCGTCGGCCGTCCCGAGGAACATCCACGCGCCCAGCGGCACCTGCGCCTGGATCAGCGCTTGCTGGAGCCGGCACGTCGGCGCCAGGAACATGACCTCGCCGTACCCGGACCGGAACGTCAGGAGGTCCCGCAGCGTGATCGGGCGCCTCGCCGGCACCGTGTCGTCGAGCTCGCTATCGATTGTGCGCAGGACCCGGCGGTTCGCGAGCTCCGGCAGCCAGCCGTCGACGGGATCGTCCAGCCTGAGCCGGCACTCCTCGACGAGGATCATGGCGGCCACCGCGGTGATGGGCTTCGTCACCGAGGCCAGGCGGAAGATCGTGTCGCGCCGCATCGGCGCCCCGCCGTCGAACGCCAGCGCCCCGATCGCCTCCGCGTGCTCCGCGCCCCGCCGGCGGATGAGCGCCACGAGCCCAGGCAACCGGCCGCGATCGACGTGGCGTTGCAGCGCGTCGTGCATCCGCGCCAGCCGCAACGGCGAGAAGGCACGCGGCGAGGGCCGAGCAGCGGTGGCCGTCGATTCCGTGCTCGGGAGCATCTCGTCGGTCATTGCGAGATCCGCCCTCCGTAGGGGTCTCCGCATTCCATGATCGTCGATGGAGTTGACACTTCTTATATATAAGAGTATAGCAAATAACCTATATGAAGCCGATCCCGCCGACGGGCCCGCTCCAGGCGTTCAAGGCGGAGTTCTTCAAGGCGCTGGCCCACCCGGTGCGCATCCGCATCCTCGAGATGCTGGTCCGGGGGGAGCGGGGGGTGCACGAGCTGCAGGAGTCGATGGGCCTCGACCAGCCGACGGTGTCCCAGCATCTCGCCGTGCTCCGGGCCAAGAACATCGTCGAGGCGCGCAAGGAGGGCGCCGCCGTCCGGTACACGGTGCGCGACCCCGCCGTCGGTGAGCTGCTCGACGTGGCCCGCCGCATCTTCGACCGCCACCTCATCGGCACGCAGGCGATGCTCCGCGAGCTGCGCCGGGAGGCGCGCCGCCGCTTAGATGCGCCTCTTCTCGAAGATCCTCCGGGTGGGCCTCGCCACCGAGCCGCTGTCCCTCGACGCGGACGAGGCGGTGCATCTCGTCCACGAGGTCGACGCGCGCGCGCGCCGGCTGTTCGGCCGCGCGCTCGCCATCCGCGAGGTCGACGCCGGCTCGTGCAACGGCTGCGAGATCGAGATCAGCGGGCTCACCGGCCCGGTGTACGACAGCGAGCGCTTCGGCATCCACTTCGTCGCCTCGCCCCGGCACGCCGACATGCTGCTGGTGACGGGGCCGGTGACGCGCAACATGGCGGTGCCGCTCCGCAAGACGTACGAGGCGACGCCAGCCCCCAAGCTCGTCGTGGCCGTCGGCGACTGCGCGCGGACCTGCGGCGTCTTCCAGGGCAGCTACGCCGTGGCCGGGAGCGTGGACCAGATCATTCCGGTCGATGTCTTCGTCGACGGCTGCCCGCCCGACCCCGCCGCCATCCTGCGCGGCATCCTCGCCGCGATCGGGCGTCGATGAGCCGGCCAGCGACCGGGCGCGCGGGAAGGCGCCGTGGATCCTCGCGCGGCCGGCGGCCGAGGCCCGCGAGGACCTCGCCGTGAGCGCCTCCGAGGCCGCCGACCTCCTGCTCGCCCTGCTGCTCGCGGCCTACCCGGCCGGGGCGCTGGCCGCGGTCGCGGTCCGGGGCCCGCTCGGACGCGGGCTCGTCGCCGGATGCGCGGTGGTGGGTGCGCTCGCGGGGGGGGCGCTGGGCACGCTCTGCCTGGCCACGGGCGTGGCGCCGGGCCTCGCGGCGCCCGTCCTGCCTCTGGCCGGCCTCGCCCTCCGCGTCGATGGCCTGAGCGCGCTCTTCCTCGTCGTCGTCGGCCTGGTCGGCGCGACCGCCGCCGTGTACGGACACGGCTACTCGGCGGCCTACGAGGGGCGCGCGACGCTGCGCCTGCTCGGCGCGATGCTCAACGTCCTGCTGCTGTCGCTGAGCGTGCAGGTGATCGCCGACAACGCCTTGACGTTCCTCGTCGCGTGGGAAGCCATGTCGCTCTCGGCCTATGCAATGGTGCTCACCGAGCACGACCGCCCGGGCACGGTGCGCGCCGCCCACTGGTACATCGCGCTCATGCACGCGAGCTTCGCCGCGCTGGTGGCGGCGTTCCTCCTCCTGTCCGCCGGGGATCCGACGGGGTCGTTCGCCGGCATGCGGGAGGCGACCCTGGCGCCGGGGGTGCGCGACGCGGTGTTCCTGCTCGCCCTCCTGGGCTTCGGCGCGAAGGCCGGCCTCGTGCCGCTGCACATCTGGCTGCCCATGGCCCATCCGGTCGCGCCCAGCCACGTCTCGGCGCTGATGTCCGGGGTCGTGATCAAGATGGGCGTGTACGGGTTCGTGCGCGTGGTGATCGACGTGCTCGGCGGCGGACCGGCTTGGTGGGGCGGCGTCGTGCTCGGCGTGGGCGCCGTCTCGGCGCTCCTCGGCGTGCTCTACGCCCTCATGGAGCACGACCTGAAGCGCCTGCTCGCGTTCCACTCCGTCGAGAACATCGGCATCATCTTCATCGGCGTCGGCGCCGGCATGATGTTCCAGAGCTTTGGCCTGCCTGAGCTGGCCGCGCTCGGCATCGTCGCCGGGCTCTATCACACGGTGAACCACGCCTGCTTCAAGGCGCTCCTGTTCCTGGGGGCGGGCGCCGTGCTGCACGCCACCGGCACCCGGAACATGGAGGAGCTGGGCGGGCTGATCCGGCGCATGCCTCGCACCGCGCTGTTCTTCCTGGTCGGAGCCTGCGCGATCTCGGCGCTGCCCCCGCTCAACGGGTTCGCCTCCGAATGGCTCGTGTTCCAGACGCTGCTCGGCGGCTCGGCGATCCCGCAGCCGGAGATCGCGGTGATCATGCCGATCGCGGTCGCCATGCTCGCGCTGACGAGCGGGCTGGCCGCGGCCTGCTTCGTCAAGGCCTTTGGGATCACGTTCCTCGCCATCCCGCGATCGGCGGCGGCCGAGGGCGCGCACGAGGCGCCGCTGTCCATGCAGAGCGGGATGGCCGCGCTGGTGGCCGCCTGCGTGGGCCTCGGGCTGGGGCCGGCCCTCGTGGTTCCCGTGCTGGGCAGCACGCTGACCGGGTTCCATGGCCTCGCGCCGGCCACCGTCGCCTTTTCCCTGGCGCTGCCCCTCCGGGCGCCCGGCCTCGTCGGCCAGATGTCGCCGCTCCTGCTCGCCGCGGGCCTGGCCCTCATCGTGGGGCTCACGCTCTGCGCGCTCCGCGTGCTGGGCGCCGAGCGGGGCGGCGCGTGAGCGACACCTGGGGCTGCGGGCGGATCGGGCAGACGCCGCGACAGCAGTACACGGCCACCGCGTTCGCCGAGCCGCTGCGGCGGGTGTTCGCCGAGCTGTACCGGCCGACGCAGGACCTGTCGATCGACTTCCATCCCGGCTCGCGGTACTTCGTGCAGTCGATCGACTACCGGAGCGAGATCCATCCGTGGTTCGAGCGCGCGCTGTACGGGCCGCTCGTCTCTGCCTTCCGCGCCGCGGCGCGGCGCGTGCGCCGGCTGCAGGCGGGGTCGGTGCACCTCTACCTCGTGTACATGACGGTGGCGCTCCTGGTCCTGCTGCTGGCGGCGCGGTGGCCGCGCTGATGGGCTACGCCCTCGAGCTGGGCCAGACCGCGCTGGCGCTGGCGCTGGCGCCCGGGCTCGTGGGGCTCGTCCGGTGGGTCAAGGCGAGGCTCCAGAACCGGCGCGGCGCCCCCGCCTGGCAGCCGTATCGCGAGCTGGCCAAGCTGTTCCGGAAGGAGGTCGTCGTCTCGCGGAACGCCTCCTGGATCTTCCGGGCCGCCCCGTTCGTCGTGTTCGCGAGCACGGTGGCCGTCGCGTTCCTCGTGCCGATCCTCGCCGTGCCGCTGCCGCTCGACGGCGTGGGCGACCTCCTCGTGGTCGTGTACCTGCTGCTGCTCGGCACCTTCTTCCTCTCCCTGGCCGGGCTCGATCCCGGCTCGCCGTTCGGCGGGATGGGGGCCAGCCGCGAGATGACCGTCGCCGCGCTCGCCGAGCCGACCGTCGCGCTGGCCATCTTCGCGCTCGCGCTGAGCGCGGGCTCGACCAACCTCGGGCAGATCGTCGCGCGCACCTTGACGACCCCGGAGACGGCGGTCACCCCCGGCCACCTGCTGGCGTTCGGGGCGTTGTTCATCGTGACGCTCGCCGAGACGGGGCGCCTGCCCGTGGACAACCCGGCGACGCATCTCGAGCTCACCATGATCCACGAGGCGATGGTCCTGGAATACTCCGGACGCTACCTCGCGCTCGTCGAGTGGGCGGCGGCGACCAAGCTGCTCATCTTCTTCTCGCTCCTCGGCAACCTCTTCGTCCCGTGGGGGGTCGCGGTCACGCTGACGTCCCCGCGCTCGCCCTGGCCCTGGCCTGCTTCGTGGCCAAGCTGGCGCTCCTCGGCGTCGCCGTGGCCGTGCTCGAGACGCGGGTGGCCAAGTTGCGGCTGTTCAGGGTGCCGAGCTGCTGAGCGTGTCCTTCGTCCTCGCGCTGCTCGCCGTCACCTCGTCGTTCCTGCTGAGGTAGCGCGTGGACAGCGCTCTTTTCCCAGAGTCTCCGTGCTCGGCTCGAGCCTGGTCCTGCTCTTCGGGCTCATCCTCCTCTGGCGGCGCGGCGTCACCGCCTACATCACGGCGTTCGCGTGGCAGTCGATCGTGCTGGCGCTGGTGACGGCGGTCGTGGCCCGCTTCGGCGGCGTCCCCGAGCTCTACTGGGTGGCCGCGGGGCTGTTCCTGCTCAAGGGCGTCGCGATTCCTCGGCTGCTCCGGCGGATGGAGCGACGGTTTGCCCCCGAGCGTGAGCTCGAGCCGTACGTCAACACCGCGACGTCCCTGCTCGTCGCCGGCCTGCTCGTCCTGTTCGGCCTATGCCATCACGCGGCCGTTCGTCGCGCTCAGCCAGCTCCCGACGCGCGCGGGGATGCCGCTGGCGATGGGCCTGGTCCTGGTGAGCCTGTTCGTGGTCATCAGCCGGAAGAAGGCGCTGACCCAGGTCATCGGCTTCCTGATGCTCGAGAACGGCCTCGCGCTGCTCGCCGTGCTCGGGACGTACGGGATCCCGCTCATCGTGGAGATCGGCGTGTTCCTCGACGTCCTCATGGGCTTCCTCGTCATGCAGATCTTCGTCTACCGGATCCACGAGACGTTCGACTCCATCGACGTTGAGCAGCTCAACCGCCTCCGACACTGAGGGCCTCGTGAACGCCTTCGCCCTGCTGCTCGCGCCGCCCGTGCTCGCGGCCCTTCTCGCCGCCGCGGTGACGCCGTACCGCCGGGCCGTGGGCTGGGCGAACGGGGTCCTGTCGCTCGTCTCGCTCGGGGCCGCGCTGGCGCTGTGGCGCGAGCTCCTGGACGGCCGCGTCGCCACCTCGGGGCCGGGAGAGTTCCTGCGCGCCGACGCGCTGTCCACCTGCTCGCCCTGTGCGTGTCCGTGGTCGGGGCGCTCGCCGCCTGGCTCGGCCCGGGCATGAGCGACGACGGTTACGACGCCGCCCAGGCGCGGCGGTTCCGCATCTTCGGCAACCTGTTCACCTTCACCATGCTGTTCGCGGTGGTCTCGAACAACGTCGGCTTCATGTGGATCGCCATCGAGGCGACGACGATCACCTCGGCGATGCTGATCCCGCTGCACGTCACCAAGGCCTCGGTGGAGGCCTCGTGGAAGTACGTCCTGATCGGCTCCGTGGGCATCGCGCTCGCCTTCGGCGGCACGGTGCTGGGGTACTTCGACTTCGTCAACCTCGCCGGGCGGCACGAGACGGCGCTCAACTGGACGGTGCTGATGGCCGCCGCCCCTCACCTGCACGGGCCGGTGATCCAGGTCGCGTTCGTGTTCATCCTCGTGGGGTACGGGACGAAAGCCGGCCTGGCGCCCATGCACACGTGGCTGCCGGACGCGCATTCGGAGGCGCCGGCCCCGGTGTCGGCCATGATGTCCGGCGTCCTGCTCGCGGTGGCCCTCTACGCCGTGATGCGCTGGGAAGCGGTGGTGAACGCGGCGGTCGGGCCGGGCTTCACCGACGGGCTCTTCCTGACGCTGGGGCTGCTCTCGGTCCTGATCGGGGCGTTCAGCCTGGTCATCCAGCGGAACTACAAGCGCATGCTGGCGTACTCGAGCATCGAGCACACCGGGCTCGTGTGCGTGGGGCTCGCCCTGGGACCCCTGGGCACCTTCGCCGCGATGCTCCACCTGCTCAACCACACGCTGGCGAAGTCGATGATGTTCTTCCTGGCCGGCCGCGTGCTGCACCGCTACGGGACCACGGAGATCGGCCGGGTGTCGGGCCTCCTCGCGGTGATGCCATGGACGGGCGGGTTGTTCGCGGTCGGCATGCTCGCGGTCGTCGGACTGCCACCGTTCGGCCTGTTCATCTCGGAGTTCGCGCTGTTGCGGGCCGGGTTCGCCGCGGGACGGCCCTGGACGATGGGGCTCGTGCTGCTCCTGCTCACGGTGGCGTTCGTCTCGATGATCGGACACCTTCATCGCATGCTCTACGGGCCACCCGCGCCGGGCGTGCCGGCCGGGGAGGCCGGCGCGTGGCCGCTGGTCCCGCTCGGCGTCTGCATGACCGCCCTCGTCGTGCTCGGCCTGGCGCTGCCCGCGCCGCTCCAGGCGCTGCTCCAGCAGATCGTGGAGATCGCCGGACGATGAGCGTGCCGGCGCCGCTGACCCGGGCGCTCGCCGAGGCGCTGGCCGAGCCGGCCGCCGACGTGCGCGTGGTGCGGAACACCGAGGTGCACTGCTCGGTGCGCGCCTCGGCCGTCCCCGCGGTGGCGGCGCTCCTCCGCGCGCAGTTCGACGCCGAGCTGGTCTTCATGGCCGCCGCGGACCGCCGCGCCGACCGCGGGACGTTCGACGTCCACTACCTGTTCGCGCCGTCGCGCGAGCGCTGGGTCGTGCACGCGACCGCCGCCGTCCCCGCCGGGACGCCGGTCATCGCGTCGCTGGCCACGTTCCACTACCCGGCATCCCGATTCGAGCGGGAGATCCACGACCAGTTCGGGATCGTGGCCGAGGGCCACCCCGATCCGCGACCGCTCGTGCGGCACGGCTTCTGGCCGGACGACTACTTCCCGCTCCGAAAGGACGCGGCGCCGCGCGAGTTCACCGACGACGGACGCGCATTCCCGTTCACCGAGGTGGGCGGGGAGGGCGTGTACGAGATCCCCGTGGGCCCCGTGCACGCCGGCGTGATCGAGCCGGGGCACTTCCGGTTCAGCGTGGTGGGCGAGACGATCATCGACATGAAGTCGCGCCTGTACTTCACGCACAAGGGCACCGAGAAGCTCTTCGAGGGCCGCGAGCCCGGCGCCGGCGTCGAGCTCGCCGAGCGCATCTCCGGGGACACGACGGTCGGCCACGCGCTCGCCTTCTGCCAGGCGGTCGAGGCGGCGGCCGCCGCCGCGGTGCCCCCGCGGGCGCGCTACCTGCGCGTGGTGCTCCTGGAGATGGAGCGGCTGTACAACCACGTGGCCGACTTCGGCATGATCGCCAACGACACCGGGTACGCGGTGGCGCACTCGCACTGCTTCAGGATTCGCGAGCGGCTGCTGCGCCTGAACCGCCGGCTCACCGGCAACCGCCTGCTGCGGGGCGGGATCGTCCCGGGCGGCGTCGGGTGCGATCTGCCGCGCGGGGCTCGATCTCGCGGCGGAAGTGGAGTCAGCGCTGGCACGACTTCGAGGAGATCGTGGCGCTCGCGCTCGACAACACGCTGGTCATGGACCGCCTGGAAGGGACGGGGCGGCTGACCAACCGCACCGCGCGCGATCACGGCGTCCTCGGCTACGTGGCCCGCGCCTCGGGCATCGACGCCGACGTCCGGCGGGATCGCCCGTTCGCGGCCTACGACGCCCTGACCTTCCGGGTTCCGGTCTTCGACGCCGGAGACGTTAAGGCGCGGACGCTGGTGCGAGTGGAGGAGGCGCGCGAGTCGGTCAAGCTGATCCGACAGGCGACGGAGGGGCTGCCCGAGGGCCCGCTGGTCGCGCCGGTGTCGCCGCTGCCGCCCTTTGCCCCCGCGTTCTCCATGGTCGAGGGATGGCGGGGCGCGATCACCCACTGGGTGATGGGCGGCCCCGACGGCCGGCTCCACCGCGTGAAGGTGACCGACCCGTCCTTCCTGAACTGGCGGCCGCTTGTCCTACGCGCTCCTGAAGAACATCGTTCCCGACTTCCCGCTGTGCAACAAGTCGTTCAACCAGTCGTACTCCGGCAACGACCTGTAGCCGCGGCGGCGGTGGTGCGCGGCGGCGCGGGCGCGCAGCGGGCTACGTCGGGTAGACCGTGAGCTCGACCAGGTTCTCGTCCGGGTCGCGGAAGTAGACGCTGGTGGACGGGCCGCGCGCGCACGAGCGCGTGCCCGGCCCGGCTTCCGGCGTGATGCCGTTTTTCGCGAGGAGGTCCAGCACCTCCTGGACGGTCCCGTCCCACTCCATGCAGAAGTCTGCGCCGCCCACCGAGGGCTTGCGCGCGCCCAGGTATCCCGGGCGGGCCGGGTCCCCGGGCCCGTGCACGTTGATCTTCTGGCTCTCGTTGATCCGGATCGTGGCCATGTCCGGCCGGCCCCCCGGGCGCTTCTCCCACGCGATGGTGAAGCCCAGCCGCGAGTAGAAGTCGATCGTTCGCTCGAGGTTCCCCGCCACGATCACCCAATGATCGATCGCCTTGACCGCCATGGCCTCCTCCTCTCTCGAGCGCGAGCCGGCGTTGCGCGAGAGGTCTGACCCCGATGTTGCGAGCGCACGGTCTACCCGACGTGGCCCGCGAGGGAGTCCGCCCGCGCCCCGGTCCGGGAGTCAGCGCGCCGTGTAGCCGCCGTCGACCGGCAAGGACACGCCGGTGATGTAGCTGGCGTCGTCCGAGGCCAGGAAGAGGCCGGCCTGCGCCACCTCCATCGGGCTGCCCACGCGGCCAAGCGGGATCGCCTGCTTCATCCGCGCGAGGTTCTCGTGCTTGTTGGCCTCCACGTCGGGCCGGCCCATGAAGAGGTCCAGCATCGGCGTGTCGATGGGCGCGGGGCACACGCAGTTCACGCGGATGTTGTCGGGCGCCAGACGGATCGCCAGCGACTTCGTCAGGCCCGTCACGCCGAACTTGGCCGCGGAGTACACCGGAGAGAACGGCGAGCCGTAGATCCCGGCGATCGAGCTGGTGAAGAGGATGCTCCCGCCGCCGCGCGCGCGGAGCGCGGGAATGGCCTCGGTGGTGGTGACGAGCACCGTCCGCACGTTCAGCGTCATGGCCAGGTCGTAGTCGTCCATGTTGATGCCCTCGATCCGGCCCGGCCCCGGGTGCCCGACGTTGTTCCACAGGATGTCGAGGCCGCCCAGCGCGTCCACCGCCTCCTTCACGATCCGCTTGGCGTCGGCCTCGCGCGTGAGGTCGCACGGGATCCCGTGCGCGCGCCCGCCCGCGGCCTTGATCTCGGCCACGGTGTCGCCGATCCGGCCCTTGTCGATGTCGGCGATCGCGACGGCCGCGCCCTCGCGCGCGAACAGCACGGCGGCGGCGCGCCCGATGCCGGAGGCCGCCGCGGTGATCAACGCCGTCTTGCCCTTGAGCCTCATGCCATTCCTCCCGGTGAAGTTGGTCCGGCCGCGCGCCGGCGGCGTGCCGCGCGCGGCCGCGACGGATCAGCCCTCGCGCAGCGTCCACTCCGTGCCCGCCGGCGTGTCCCGGATCTCGATGCCCGACTCGACCAGCCGATCGCGCACGCGGTCGGCGATCTGCCACGCCTTCTCGCGTCTGAGCTCGGCGCGGAGCACGAGGAGCCGGTCGACCAGCGGCGCCAGCACCTCGCGCGGATCCCGGAGCCCCACCGACGCGGCCTCGCCGAGGCGGTGCACCAGCGAGTGCAGGACGGCCCGCGCCCGGTCCGGCTCGTCGGTCTGGAGCGTGTCCGCGGACCACTCGACGATGGACCGGTCGAGCTCGAGGATCGCCTCGGTGGCCGCTCCGGCCTTGCGCGAGGCGAGCGCCGCCGCGAAGGCCTGCTCGAGCCGCGCCACCTCGGTGAGGAGCGGCGAGCGCGCAACGCCGGTCTTCTCCTCGGGCGCCGCACCCTCGGGCGTGGCCGCCTCGGCCGCCGCGCCGCCGCTCGCGGCCGCCGGCGCCCGGCCCTTCCCCTGCGCGGCGGAGACCAGCGCGTCCAGCGACAGGCGCGTGCCCGACGGGAACAGCTCCGTGGCCCCGCGCCGGCGCACGGTGACGCCGCCGCGCCCGCTCACCGCGATCTGGCGCGTGTCCACGTCCACCACGAGCGCGGTGTGCTCGTCGATGCCCAGCACCCACGCGTCACCGGGCAGCATCTCCTCCATCACGGAGAGGCGACGGTCGCCCATGTAGCAGAAGCGCGTGTCGTGGGTGCCGCCCTCCGCATTGTCCCAGTGGGGGATCACCACGCAGTTGGCGCCGAAGCCGAGCGGGGTCAGGAGGTCGAGCCCGTCCAGCCAGTGGATCGGATGGCCGACCTTGTAGATCTCGTAGACGGGCAGGCTGAAGCGCCCCACCGTGACCGCGGCCGCGCTGGCGAAGACGGTGACGCCGCCGTGGGCGAGCTTGTCGGCGAGCGCCTCGGGCACCACCGACCCGCGCCACGTCGAGAGCGCGTACGTCGGGCTGCCGGGGCCGGAGAACACCAGGTCGGCGGAGCGCAGCCGCGCCAGCGAGGCCGGCGACGGCTGCGCGGAGCGCTCGCGCGAGTCGGCGGCGAGCGGCCCGGGAAAGCCCGCCACCTCGATCGACAGCTGCACGCGCTGGGCGAAGTACTCCACCGCTCGCTGCGAGATCTCGCCGGCGTTCTCCTGGAAGCCGTACGGCGTGTCGAGAAGCACGGCGCGCGGCGGCGTGCCCCCGAAGCGCGCCACCACATCGCGATGTGGGGTCACCATGGTGGGCGCCGTCTCGCCCGAGCCCATGATGACGAGCACGCGCGGCGCGCTCATGCGAAGAACCCGTCCCGGACGTTGGCGGCGAGGAGCTCGGCCACGCGGTCCGGGTACTGCGAGTGCACGTCGTGGTGCGCGGGCGTGAACCAGTGCGAGCGCAGCCGCGGGGCGTTGGCGAGGGCCAGCGCCTCGGCGCGCCGCTTGGCCTGGGTGCGCGGCGACTCGCCGGAGCTGGCGAGCACGAGGAGCGTGGACACCTCGAGCGTCGGATACCGGGTGGACGGCCGATGCTCCCAGAGCGAGCGGACGATCTGCAGGTGCCGCTCGCGACCGAGGCGCGGCTCCACTCGGCCGTCCTCCCGCACGCGGAAGCAGTGCATCGCGGCGGCGATGGCGCGGTCGGGCAGCTCGGGGCTGCCCGCGCGGATCCGCGCCTCCAGCTCGGCGGCCGTGAGGTGGTCGAGCCGCGGTGGGGTCAGCGCCTCCAGGGCCACTTCCCACGAGGGAAACCAGTCGGCGAGCTCGATCACCCCGCCGTCCACGCAGACGATCCCGCGGACCGCGCGCGGGTTCCGCCAGCCGAGCTCGAGCACCACGTTGCCCCCCCACGACTGCCCGGCCACGACCGGACGGTCGAGACCGAGCGTCGTCATGACCGTCTTCAGGTCTTCCACGGCGAGATCGATGCCGTACTGCGCGTCGGGCGCGTCGGAGAGGCCATGGCCGCGCTGGTCCACCGCGACCACGGTGTGACCGCGCGCGTGGAGATCCTCGGCCACGCCGTCCCAGAGCCGGAGGTTCGAGGCGAGGCCGTGGACGAGCACGAACGGCACGGCGGCGGCATCGCCCTCGCGCCGCTCCACGTGGAGCGCCACGTCGGGGGCCACCGGCACGCGCCGCTCGACCGGCGCGACGGCGCGTGGGGACTCCGCGGGCTGGCTCATGATCGGCTCGTCTCCTTGGTCTCGGCGCGTACCGCCGTTCGGGGGCCAGGCGATGTCGTCGGCGTAGCGATGGTAGGCTCCCGCTTCACCGGGACGCAAGCGGTCCCCTACAATCCGAGGACAGACGGACCGAGGGCGGACCGGCGGAGAGCGGGCGGACCGAGGACGGACGGACCGAAGGCCGAATGGACCGAGCGCAGAGGCACCGGGCGCGGACGGACAGGCCGCGGTCCACGGAGGAGGCGCGATGAACGCGGGACGGATCCAGGGCTTCGCCGGCGTGCTCATCTGGACGGAGCCGGCGCGGTTTCCGGCGATGGCGCGCTTCTACCGCGACACCCTCGGCCTGACGCCGCGCAGCGCCCGCTCCGACTTCATCAACTTCGACTGGAGCGGCGTGCGGCTGAGCGTGAGCGTCCACGACCGCGTGCACGGCGAGAGCCGCGACCCCCTGCGCATGATGGTGAACCTGGCCGTGGACGACATCCGCGCCATGCACGCGCGCCTGGCCGCCGCCGGCGTGGTGTTCACGCGGCCGCCTTCGGTGGAGGACTGGGGTGGTCAGGTCGCCACGCTCCTCGATCCCGACGGCAACCTGGTCCAGCTCTTCCAGCTGCCCCCATAGGTTGTGCTACTTCGGCTCCCACTGCGGGTTGCCGGTGAAGAGACCGTCGACCAGCCCGATCTGGTAGGCGAGGAACAGGCCGAAGCCGATGCTCAGGAGCCCCGTGGCCACGCCCAGATAGCGGTGCACGGACACGAGGCGGCCCGCGGTGTAGGCGAAGGGCACGCCGATGGCCGCCGTCGTCACCATCATCCCCGCGATCGTCCCGATCCCGAACAGCGCCAGGTAGCCGATGGCCCAGAACGGGTCGCGGATGGTGGCGAGCACGAGCAGCGCGACCGCCGCCGATCCCGCGAGGCCGTGCACGAGCCCGACCACGATGGGCCGCATCACCTGGTAGGTCCCCATCCGGCCGAACAGCCGGTCGAGCCGCGAGATCGGCGTGGCCTGATCGGCGTGGCCGTGGCCGCCCGGGTCGTGCCCGTGGGGATGGTCGTGGACGTAGTCGTCGTGCGTGTGGACGTGCGTGTGGACGGGCGCGTCGGCCGCGCGCGCGGGGGTGAGCCCTGCCGTCACCCGCCGGGTGAGCCCGGTCAGGCTCGCCACCCCGAGCAGCACCAGCATGATCGCGACGGAGAACTCCATGGCCAGGCCGAGGCGCGGCGGGATGACGATCTCGAAGAGGATGATCGCGCCGCCGACGATGGCGATCGTGATGGTGTGGCCGATGCCCCAGAGCGCGCCGATCACGGCGGCCGTCCACGGGCTCCGCTCGCGCGTGACGATGGTGGCCACCGCGATGACGTGGTCGGGATCCATCGCGTGACGCATCCCGAGCATGAGGCCGAGCAGAATGACCGGCAAGCTGGCGATGGGGTCGCTCCTTATATATGCGCCGTCGGGGCGCCTGCGCAGGGCGGAGGATCCCGACGGTCGGGCATGTCAACCCCGCGCCTGCGCAAGGCGGAGGATCCCGACGTTCGGGCCGTCACTCCTGGTTGCCAGCGCGTCTCCCTCAGGCCCCGATGGGGATCCTGGCCGATCCGCGCAGGTCCGGGACCAGCTCCTCGTACAGGTCGATCAGCGCGCGCGCCACCGAGGGCCACGCGAAGCTCTGGGCCCAGCGCGCGGCGCGCTCGCCGAGCGCATGCCGCCGCGCATCGTCGGCGAGCAGCGCGGCGATGGCGGAGGCCAGGGCCACCTCGTCGCGCGGCGGCACGAGCACGCCGGTCACGCCGTCCTGGATGGTGCTGGCGAGCCCGCCCACGCGGGACGCCACGACGGGCGCGCCGCACGCCATCGCCTCGAGCGCGGCCATCCCGAACGACTCGTGATGCGACGGCACCAGGCAGACGTCGGCGGCGCGATAGTAGTCGGGCAGCTCGCCCTGCGGGCGCGGGCCCGTGAACTCCACGATGCCGCCCACGCCGATGGCTTCGGCCAGGGCTCGCAGGCGGGCGCGCTCCGCGTCCCGCTCGGCGTCCGCGTCACCGCCCACGATCACGAGACGCAGTCCCGCTCCCGTGGGATCGCTCTCGCGCAGGAGCGCGACGGCCCGCAGCAGGACCTCGAGGCCCTTGATCGGCGCGGGCCGGCCCACGAACAGCAGGACGCGTCCGGGCCCGAGGCCGAGGCGGGCCCGCGCCGCGGCGGCGCTGCCCGGGCTGAAGAGCTCCACGTCCACCCCGCACGGGATCCGGCGCACGCGGTCGGCGGCGGCGCCGCAGTACCACGCCAGCTCCTGGCTCTCCAGCGACGTGGCGGCCACGATACGGTCGGCGAGGGCGGCCACCCGCGCCTCGGCCTCCACGCGGATGGCGGGCACGCGGTCGCCGGGGTCGGCGGCCAGCGCGTTCCGGACGACGCCCAGCGTGTGGAACATCTGCACGATGGGCGCGCCGCGGAAGCGGCGGGCGAGCTCGACGGCGGCGAGGCCCGACAGCCAGTAGTGGGCGTGGAGCAGCGCGTACTCCGCGCCGTCCCGTTGCGCGAACGCCGCCACACCGTCCACGAACGCGTCGAGATCGGCCGCGATCTCCACCGGCGGCACCGGCCGCTGCGGCCCCGCCTCCACGTGCACGACGCGCGCGCCCGGCGCGAGCGGCACGACGGCGGGAACGCCGGGCGTCTGGCTGCGCGTGAACACGTCCACCGGAACCCCGAGCCGCCCCAGGTGGCGGGCGATCTCGCGGACGTAGACGTTCATGCCGCCCGTCTCCTTCCCCCCGAGCGGGGCGAGCGGGCACGTGTGCACGGAGATGACGGCGACGCGCTTCATGCCACCACCGCGCGGGGCGCCGGGACGGGCGCGAGGCCGGCCGCCGCCCGCACCCGCTCGACGACGGCGAGGACGGCGATGGCGTCGGCGCACGGCCGTCGCGGCCGCGCCACGCCGCGCACCATGTCCTGGAAGTGCTCGACCATCGCCTGGTACGGATCGGCGCCGCCGGCGACGACCGTCTCGACACGCCCGTCGCGGTGACGGAGCGTGAACGCCGCGTCCTCCGGCCCCGGCGTGTGCGCGCGGTCCACGAGGAGCGCGGCCTCGGCGCCCACGAATTCCAGCACCTGCCGCTCCGGCGCCTCGAACGAGCACTCGATGGCCGCGGTGAAGCCGTCGCCCCAGTCGAGCCACGCGGAGAGCGAGGCGTCGACGCCCGACGGCGTGATCCGCGCCGCCGCGTCCACGCGCACGGGCGGCCGTCCCGCGGCGGCGAGCAGCGGCGCCACGCAGTAGACCCCCACGTCGAGCAGGCAGCCGCCGCCCATCTCGGGACGCCAGCGATGGTCGTCGGCGCGCGCGAGGACGCCGGTGAAGACGCCGCGCGCGAAGCGGAGCGGGCCGAGACGGCCCGAGGCGGCGAGGGCGGTCACGGCGGCCGCCCGCGGGTGGAATGGCGTCATGTAGGCTTCGAGCAGGACGACGCCCGCCGCCTCGGCGGCCGCGGCCATCGCCGCCGCGTCGGCCACGCTGGGCGCGAGCGGCTTCTCGCACAGCACGTGCTTGCCCGCCGCCGCCGCGCGTTCCGTCCACTCGCGATGGAGGCTGTTCGGCAGCGGCACGTAGACGGCCTCGACCTCGGGATCGTCCAGGAGGGCCGCGTAGGAGTCGTGGCCGCGCGCCGCGCCGAAGCGGTCGGCGACGGCGGCGGCGGCGCGCTCGCTCGCGACCGCGACGAGGCGGGCCCCGGGGCTCGCGGCGATCGCCGGCAACACGGCGTGCTGCGCCACGTAGGAGGTGGCGCCGATGACGCCCCAGCCGACGGGGCGCAGCGTCAGGCCTCCGGGCCGTCGATGACGACGGGCACGCCGCCCCGCGTGCTCGAGCGCTGCGCCGCCTCGAGCACGGCGATGACCTGCCGCACCGAGGCCGGCGTGACGGCGAGCGTCTCGCCGAGGTGCAGGTGGTCGGCGAGGTTCCGGTGGAACGCGAAGGGCTGGTCCACCGCCGGAGGCAGCCGCGTCTCGCTGATGCCGTAGCCGCTCTCGTAGCGGGCGAGCAACAGCTCGGCGGGCGCTTCCGCATGGTGGGGCTGGGTGGCGACGTACCCGCGCCCGGGCTCGATCTGCTCGATCGTGATCGTGCGGTAGGAGCCGACCAGCGTGCCCGCGGTGCCCTGCACGTAGAACTTCGGCCGCCGCACCGCCGCGATGTCGCTCTGGAGGAACTCCGCCTCGCGCCCGTCGGGCCACGTCATGCGCACGCGGATCTGGTCGAGGTTCGTGACGTCGTGCCAGACGCGCTTGTGCCCCTGGGACTGCACCTGCCGGGGCGCGGCGCCGAGGAGCTGGAGCACCCAGTCGACGTGGTGCGATCCCCAGTCGTAGCCGGCGCCGCCCGACACCGCGGTGTCCGAGTGCCAGGTGCGGCACGGATGCGCGTAGCCGCCCACGAACGTCTCCACGTTGAAGACCTCGCCGAGGAGCCCCGCGTTCACGGCCCGCCGGATCGCCACGAAGTCCGGGTCCCAGCGGCGGTTCTGGTGCACGGTGAGCACGCGCTGGCTCTCCGCCGCCGTCCCGATGATCTGGTCCGCCTCCTCCACGGTGAGACAGAGCGGCTTCTCGCACGCCACGTGCTTGCCCGCGCGGAGCAGCGCCAGGGTCAGCGGCACGTGGTGCGCGGGCGGGGTGGCGACGAACGCCACCTCCACGTCGTCGTCCGAGACCAGCTCGTTCATGGCCGCGTAGGTGCGGAGGCCGGGGAAGTCGGCCTCGGCGGCCTTGCGGCGCTCGAGGTTCGGATCCACCACCGCGACCAGCTCGAGCCCCTCCGTGCGGCTGATGCCGAGGCCGTGGTGGTAGCCCATGGCGCCGAGCGGCCCGTACCCCACGATGGCCACGCCGATGTTCCGGCCGCAGCAGTGCAGGTCGGGGCGGAGCGCGCGCGCCATGAGCTGGGCCAGCTCCGGCGTGCGTAGCGCCGCGTCGGTATTGCCGAGGCCGCACGCGACCACGCGGCCGGCCGCCCGCGGCGTCTCCACCACCGCGGCGAGGTCGCGCAGCGCCACGCTCACGTCCACGATGACCCGGCCGTCGCCCGTGGGGATCAGCGGCACGAAGCCGTCGACCACCGTGAACTCCCGGGTGACCCGCGTGGAGATGTGCGAGTGGGCGTCGGTGACCCGCGCGTAGTACTCGCCGGCGGGCGGCTCCGGCGCGGCCACCGCCCCGAGGAGATCGGCCCAGAAGCCGTCGCGCGCCGCGGGCGCGCAGCCGATGCCCAGGAGCGCTCCCCCGCGCTCCACGGCCGCCCGGATGCCGCCGAGGAACGACATCGGGTGGGCGGGCTGGGGACCGTCCACCACGAACGCGTCGTGCTCGGTGGGGTCGGGCGCCGGCTCCCCGGGACCCAGAAAGCGGACCTCACCCAGGTCCCGAGCCAGGGTGCGGAAGGCGGCGCGCCGGCCCTCGGTGAGCCGGGAGGAGAGGACGAGGATCCGCATGACCGTTCCGGGATTATACTGCGCCGCTTCGTCCCCCGGACAGGCGCCGCCCGGCCGCGGCCGCCTTGACCCGTGCCGTCCGCACGGCGCACTATCCGGGCGCCGGGCCACCCGCCATGCGCGCCACCGACACCGCCGAGATCGGCCGGACCGGGCTTCGCGTCACCCGGCTCGGGCTGGGTGGCGTGGCGCTGTCGGGCGCGCCGCCGCCGATGGACCCGGACCGCCCGGCGCCGTCGTCCGAGGCCGTCTCGCTCATCCACCGCGCCGTCGCGCTGGGGGTGAACTACGTGGACACGGCGCCGCGCTACGGCCTGGGCGAGAGCGAGCGCCGCGTGGGCCGGGCGCTCCGGGACGTGCCGCGCGATCGGGTCGTCGTGTCGACCAAGGTCGGGCGGCTGCTCCGCCCCGGCGCGGGCGGACCGCCGTGGGTGATGGACTTCAGCGCGGCGGCCGTCCACGCGTCGCTCGACTCGTCGCTCCAGCGGCTCGGGCTCTCGCGCGTGGACATCCTGTTCCTCCACGACCCGGACGAGCACTGGGATGAGGCCGTCGGCCAGGCCCTGCCCGCGCTGGCCGCGCTCCGCGAGCGTGGACAGGTGCGGGCCATCGGCGTGGGCATCGACCAGTGGCAGATGGCGCTGGCGTTTGCCCGCGACGGCCGGTGCGATTGCCTGCTGGTGGCCGGGCGCTACACGCTGCTGGACCAGACGGCGCTGCCCGAGCTGCTGCCCTACTGCGCGGCTCACGGCATCGGCGTCATCGCCGGCGCGCCCTACAACACCGGCATCCTGGCCGTGGGCCCGCGCGCCGGCGCGACCTTCAACTACCGGGCCGCCGCTCCGGAGCTGATGGAGCGCGCGGCGCGGGTCGCCGGCGTGTGCGCCCGCCACGACGTGCCGCTCAAGGCGGCCGCGCTCCAGTTCGTCCTCGCCCACCCCGCCATCGTGTCGGTGATCCCGGGCGCGCGGTCGGTCGAGGAGATCGAGGACAACGTGCGCATGGTGGAGCACCCGATCCCCTCCGCGCTCTGGGCCGAGCTGAAGGACGCACGACTCGTCGACCCCGGGGCGCCGACGCCGGCCTGATGGCGCGGCGCGAGGCCCGGTGTTGACGCGTCCCGGCGTCTCTGCGCGCGCGCGCCACGCCCTGCTCGCCCACGCGATGACCGCCCCCGTGGTGGGGCTGCTCGTCGCCGTCGTGGTGGTGCCGGAGCTGGCCGCGCTCGGCCTGAGCCTCCACCGCTACACCTACGGCCAGCCGCCGGCGTGGATCGGCGCGGGCAACTACGCGCAGCTCTGGGCCGACCCCGCCTTCTGGAACGCGCTGCGCAACAACCTCCTGTTCGTCGCCGCCGCCGTGCTGCTGGAGCTCGGCGTGGGGCTCGCCATGGCGACCGTCCTCGCGCGCGGCTTCCCGCTGCAGCGGCTGTGGGTGGCGCTCTACCTGGCGCCGTACGCGGTGAGCCCGGTGGTGGGCGTGATCACGTGGAAGTACATGCTCGAGCCCGACGTGGGGCTCGTGAACTACGCCCTCGGCCGCGCCGGCATCGCGTCGCCCGCGTGGTTCAGCGACCCGTGGCTCGCGCTCTCCGCGGTGATCCTGATCGAGGTGTGGCGGTACGCGCCGTTCGTGGCCATGGTCTGCTACCCGGCCATCCTGAGCCTGCCCGCCGACTATTTCGACGCCGCCAAGGTCGACGGCGCCGGCCCGTGGCAGACATTCGTCCGTGTCACCGTGCCGCTGATCCGCCCCGCGCTGCTCGTGGCCGTGGTGTTCCGCGTGATCTTCGCGCTGCGCACGTTCGACACCATCTGGATCCTCACCAGGGGCGGGCCGGTGGGCGGCACCGAGGTGCTCGCCACCTACCTCTACCAGCAGGGCTTCCGCTACTGGGAGCTGGGCGCCGCCGCGGCCACCGCCTGGGTGATGCTCGCCGTCACCGCGCTGGCCGCGAGCTGGTACATGGCGACACTGCGGCGCGGAACGGGAGTGTCAGCGTGAGCGGCGGGGCCGGGGCGCGCGGCGCGCGGCCGGGCCGGCCGCCCGCGCGGCGCATCCGTGCTGGCGTGGGCCGCGCTGCTCGCCGGCGCGGCGTGGTCCGTGGTGCCGATCTACCTGATCGTGGCCTCGTCGCTCAAGGCGCCCGCCGATCTCTTCGAGTTCCCGCCGCGTTTCTTCTGGACGCCCGTCGTCACGAGCTACGCGACGCTCTGGACGCAGTGGCCGGAGTTCTTCCGCGCGCTGGGGTCGAGCGCGCTCGTGTCAGTGGTGGCGGCGGTGGTCACGGTGGGGCTCGCCGCGCCCGCGGGATGGGCCTACAGCCGTCACCGCGGGCGGGGGCTCGCGGCGAGCGCGCTCCTGCTCCTCGGGGCGCGCATGTTCCCGCCCGTGGTGATCACGATCCCGCTCTATCCCGTGGTGCAGCGCCTGGGGCTCGCCGACCACGCGGCCACGCTCGTGGTGCTCTACACCGCCTTCTACGTGAGCCTGGCCACGTGGCTGATCAAGTCGTTCGTGGACGAGATCCCGGTGGAGGTCGAGGAGGCCGCGAGGATCGACGGGTGCGGCACGCGGGACGTCCTCCTTCGCGTGACCCTGCCGCTGGTCGCCCCCGGGCTGGTCGCCACGTTCGTGCTCGCGCTGGTGTTCGGCTGGAACGAGTACCTCTTCGCGTTCCTGTTCACGGCCACGCGCACGAAGACGGCGCCCGTCGTGCTGAGCGAGATGCTGGGCTCCGCCACCGGCGTGGAGTGGGGCCCGCTGTTCGCCGCCACCACCATCCAGCTCGTGCCGATGCTCGCCGTGGTGTGGCTGGTCCAGGGCGCCCTGCTGCGCGGCATGACCGCCGGCGCGGTCAAGGGCTGACGCGCGCCGCGCAACATCGGGGGCCGCGCGCGCGTCGCCGTCGCGACCGTCAGCGGGCCTTGAGCTTCACGTCCTCGTAGGGCGCCGACCACGGATAGCCGTCGATCAGGCCGAGGCCCGACTCCGCCACGCGTGAGCCGTAGCCGTTCAGCACCGAGAGCTGCCAGATCGGCAGGTACATGACCTTGTCGTGCATGAGCTGCTGGATGCGGTGGAGCAGCGCCTCGCGCTTCTTCGGGTCGAGCTCCGCCGCCTGGTCGCGGAAGAGCCCGTCGATGTCCGGGTAGCTGCCGTACGCGAAGCTCCCGGTCGACGCCGTGAACGTCTCGATGCGCGTCGCCGCGTTGCCGCCGATGCCGCTCAGGCCGTAGATCAGGTTCTTGAGCTTCTTCTCGCCGTAGCTCTTCAGGAACGCCGCCCGCTCGAGGGGACGGAGCTTCACCTTGATGCCGGCGGCGAGCAGGTAGTTGATGGCCGCCTCCGCCCCCGCGGTGGTCGAGACGTCGCAGAAGAGCTCGCCGGCGTCGAAGCCCCGCGGGTACCCGGCCTCGGCGAGGAGCTGCTTGGCCTTCGCCACGTCGTACGGGATCGTGGGCGGCTGCCAGTAGAAGTCGAAGCTGGTGGGAATGATGCTGCCCGTGATCTTCGAGAACCCGAGGCTCACCGCCTGGTTGATGGCCTGCCGGTCCACGGCGTGCGTGGCGGCGAGGCGCACGCGGCGGTCGTGCCACGGCGAGCTCGTGTCCCACTGGTCGGCGAAGAGGAGCCAGTGCGTGCTCGTGAACGGCGTGGGCCGGAGCGTGAGGCCCGGGGTGCGGCGCACTTCCTCGCCGAGCTCGCCGGGGAGCGCGTAGGCGCCGTCGGCATCGCCCGTCTTGAGCATGACGAGGCGGGTCGCCACGTCCGGCGCGGACTTGAAGACGAGCCGCTTCACCGACGGCGTCTTCCGCCAGTAGCTGTCGGTGGCCTCCACCACCAGCTCCACGCCGGGCGTGAACGACACGAAGCGGTACGGGCCGGCGCCCACCGGCGCCTTCTTGAAGCCATCCTCGCCGACGCGCTCCACGTACTTGCGGGGGACGATCCAGTTCGCGCCGGTCGCGATGCCGCCGTAGAACGTCATGAAGTCCGGCCACGGCTCCCGGAGCCGGAAGCGGACGCGCCCGGGATCCGGCGTCTCGATGGCCGCGACCCGTTCCTTCAGCATCCTGGCCGAGACGCCGCGGTAGCGCTCGAACGAGAACTTCACGTCGTCCGCGGTCACGGGCTCGCCGCTGTGGAAGCGCGGCCCCTTGCGGAGCACGAACTCGTACACGAGCCCGTCCGGCGACACGCTCCACGACTCGGCCAGGCTGGGCGCCATGCCCCGGCCCGGCATCGGCTTCACCAGCGCGTCGTGCAGCGCGTAGAGGATCATGAACGGCGACACGACGCCCGGCGTCTCCGCCGGCTCGAAGAGGGTCGGCGCCAGCGAGAAGTGCAGGGCCCAGGTCATCTGGCCCTCGGGGGCGGCGAGCGCGCGCGCCGGCGCCAGGACGGTCAGGGTCAGGACCAGTGCCCCCAGTGCGATGTGCAGCGAGCATCGTCTCATGTGGCGCTCCTTCCTTCCCGCGGCCCGCGCGGCGTCGCGCGTGTCGTGGCTCCGGTTCCGTCAGCGTCGTCGGCTACACGTGGTTGCGAAGCATCAGCTCCTTGGGATGAGGGTTGAGATCCGTCTGGCCGGCGAGGTAGGCGATGCCGAGCCGCCTCACGTGGTGCCGGATCAGCGTGACCGGGACCACGAGCGGGACGACGCCGGCGCGGTAGTAGAGGAGCGCGTAGGGAAATCGACGGAGCAGTCGACGACGAACCTCTCCGCGCAGTATTGCTCCGCCATCGGGTGCGGCCTGTATGGCCTGCAGGCACCGGTCGACCTCGACGAGGAAGGTAGCACCCAGCCCAGGTTCTTCAAGCTCGTAGTACTGTGCCGCTTCGCTCAGCTCATACTCTGCGAGCCGGTGAAACTCGGGTAGATCCATTCATCTCAGTCTGGCGCGAGCGTTCCTCAGCACCTCAGGAGCGGAACGACCCGACCCCGGCGCGGAATCCCAGCCAGCATCACGCCGATCGGCTTCCTCCACCCAGAGGCGCTCATTCTCCTCGTCCGACAACGCCTCGAGGCTCTCCAGGAGCTTCTTAGGCTAACCGCGCCCGGGCCCGCGGGTCAAGCTTGAGCGCTTCCGCTTCGATATCGTCGATGCTCATAGCGGACATTCTACCTCCTACCCCAGCCTCTCCGAACGCCGGCGCTCAGCGGCCGGCGCGAGCAACGCAAGCTCCGGGCCGGTGGAGTGCGAAACTCGGCGGCCGACCGACGCATCGCGGTACTTCCGCCGCATCATTCGACCAGGCGATCGGCCGCGGCAGCGAGTGAACCGTGAGGCCGAGCTCCCTGGCCGTCCTCACGTTGATGGCGAGAACGTACTTGGTCGGCTCCTCGACGGGAATATCGGCGGGTCGTGCCCCCTTCAGGATCTTGTCCACATGCCCGGCCATTCGACGATGCAGGTCGACAAAGTCCGGTCCAAACGACATCAACCCGCCCGCTGTAACCCAGGTCTCGGAGAAATACATCGCGGGAAGGCGTCGGGTCTTGGCCAGCGCCACGATCCGATCCCGGTGCGGGATGAAGAAGGGCATGCCGTGGACGTGCATGGCGTCGACGCGGGTGTTCTGGGCCGTCGCCGCCGCGAAGAGGCGATCGATGTCCTCCGCGGTGCGCGCCTCCAAGACATCGAGGCGTACACCCAGCCTGTCCGCAGCCGCTTGGCGTTGACTGAACGTAGTCCGCCAGTCTCGGAACCGGCGAGACGAGGATGGCCAAGCGCTTCGCTCGGGGCACCATCTCCTTGAGGAGCTGAAGTTGCTTTTCCGTGAAGCCCTCTCCGACCATCGTGAAGCCAGTGAGGTTTCCACCCGGCCTCGCGAGGCTCGAGACGAAACCGTGGGCAACCGGCTCATCCGCAGCGAAGACGATTGGCATGGTTGCGGTTGCTGCCTTGGCGGCGCGGACGGCGGTAGGCGACTATGGCGACGATCACATCCACCTTGAGGCGCACCAACTCAATAGCCAGGGCGGCGGCATCGGCATCGCGGTCCGTAACGCGTCCGCGGTACGTGAAGCGGATGTTGCGTCCCTCCGAATAGCCGCGATCCTGGAGGCCTTGCCGGAACGCGGCCATAAGCGAGGACTCTGCCGGGAGACCGAGCACGCCGACGTGATGCACAGTCGCAGCCGGCTGAGCGCTGGCCAGGGCTGCCGTGCTGCCGATTGCGAGGCTCAACCCAACGGCGGCGAAGAATATGATCCGCATCACCGTTCTCCCGGCCATCAAGGCGACGACCCGGGCTGACGCCTACTCACCCGCCTCTTCAGGTTCCTGTCCGCCCAACGCCACGCTCAGCGGCCGAGGGCGAGCATCGCGAGCCCCGGTCCGTTGCAGCGTGTGGTTCGCCATCACGTACGGCGTTGCCATCGTCGGGGATCTCGCTTGGCGTGCATGCACGCGACGACAATGATCGTGTCACCGTACAGGCGATAGAACAGGGCGTAGGGAAAGCGCTGGGGAATGAGAGCGCGACGGGTGTTGCGGTGCATGACGGGGTAGGCTTCCGGGTGTTCGAGCAATCGATCTCGCGCTGTTCGGAGTGCCGCGAGGAACTCTTCGCCTAGACCGGGCTGCTGCGACTCGTACCATTCGTAAGCATCCTCGATGTCGGCCGCGGCCGCCGGCCGAACGACGACCTGCTTCACCGTCCGCGAGTGCGTATTCGGCTCAGGACGTCGTCCCAGGGGATGCCGACCGGTCCCTCAGCATCAAGGTCATCTAGACGCCGGTCGAGCTCTTCGCGCTGGGCCTCCGTGAGCGGGATCGCCTCGGGCGTAGCTGCCAAGCTATCCCACAGCTGTTCCAGCAGGCTGAGCCGCTCCTCCGTCGTCAGTGCTGCGATGTCGAGTCCTGGTTTGCTCATGCGGAGAGTATAACCTCGCCGGTTGCCCATCCGCGGAATGGCGAACTCAAATTCGGCAGCAGGATACGCGGGTCTGCATATCCGCGCAAACACAGCGGGCTCTCGCCGCGTATGGCGTTCGGCCCGCCGCGAGGGTCCCGCTGTCCCAGCTCTCACGAGTCAACACGTTGCACCTCCGGGCCGGGCTCGCGCGGCCTGTCATAGGAGGCAAGGCGCCGCTGCGTATCCCATCGCATGAATCCGGTCGGCCGGGCCCAGAGCCGTCCCGGGCGCGACCGTTGTACGGCGGAACGGCCGCGGAGCAACCGCGCCGTCGCCGGTCGCCCACCCCGTGTCCGCCGATCGAGAGCGTGTATGCTGGACGGCGCCGTTCGACCCGCTGTCGAGACCACCACGGAGAGGACATGACGACCGAGCCCGTCCGCCACGAGACCTACACGCACGGCCACGCCGCCGCCACCGTGCGCCAGCACGCGCAGCGCACCGCGGAGGAGGCGGCGGCCTTCCTCCTTCCCGACCTGCGGCCGGGCATGAGCATCCTGGACGTGGGCTGCGGCCCGGGCAGCATCACGCGCGGCCTCGCCGAGCGCGTGGCCCCGGGGCCGGTGGTCGGCCTGGACCTCTCCCGCGACACGCTCGAGGCGGCGCGCGCCGACGCGGCCAGCCGGGGCCTCGCCAACCTCCGGTACGAGGAAGGCAGCGTCTACGCGCTCCCCTTCCCCGACGCCTCGTTCGACGTGGCGTACGCCCACCAGGTGCTCCAGCACCTTCGCGAGCGGCCCGCCGCGCTCCGCGAGATGCTCCGCGTGGTGCGCCCGGGCGGCCTTCTCGCCGTGCGCGACGTGGACTGGGAGACGGTGGCCTACTGGCCGCAGACTCCGGGCATCGACCAGTTCATCAACGTCCACCTGCGTACGTGGCGACGGAACGGTGGCGAGCCCGCCATGGGACGGCAGCTCCCCGCCCTCTTCCGCGAGGCCGGCGTGACGGACCTCCGCATCACCGCGGTCGTCTGGTGCTACGCGACGCCCGAGGACACGATCGCGTGGGGCGACTCCTACGCCGAGCGGCTCCTGACCTCGCCGATGGGCGAGCGGCCCGTGGAGTACGGCTACGCCACGCGCGCCGACGTGGAGGCGATGGCCGCGGCCTTCCGATCGTGGGCCCGCCATCCCGACGCGCTGTGGATGTTCAGCCACATCGAGGCGCTCGGGCGCCGGCCGCTGCACGGAACGCGCAACGCTGGTGCCTGACCCCAACGTGACCCCAACGCAACGCGGTTGACGCAAGGCACGGCGGGCGAAGCCCGGGTGCCCGTGCCTGATGAGAGGAGACCATCTGCATGGACCTTGGGTTGAAGGACAAGCGCGCGATCGTCACCGGCGGCAGCAAGGGCATCGGCAAGGCCATCGCCCGCGAGCTTGCGAAGGAGGGCGTGGACGTGGCGATCGTCGCCCGCTCGCGCGAGGACCTGGAGGCGACGGCGAAGGAGCTGGAGAAGGAGACGGGCCGGCGGGTCGTGCCGCTCGTGGCCGACGTGACGAGCCGGGAGCAGGTGGACCGCATGGTCGCCCAGGCCGCGTCCACGCTGGGCGGGCTCCACATCCTCGTCAACAGCGGGTCGCCGCCGGGCGGCACGGCCACCGGGCCCATCGAGACCATCGTGGACAAGGAGCTGCTGGACGACTTCGACGTGAAGTTCATGGGCGCGCTCCGCTGCGCGCGCGCCGTCATCCCGTTCCTGAAGCAAGCGGGATGGGGACGCATCGTCAACATCAGCGGGGCCAACGCGCGGAACGCGGGCAACCTGAGCGGCGGCGCGCGCAACGTCTCGATGGTGCACCTGACCAAGACGCTCGCCGTCCAGCTCGGCCGCTTCGGCATCACGGTGAACTGCGTGCATCCCGGCATGACCCGCACCGAGCGCACTCCGCGCCTGCTCGCCGCGCGCGCCACCGAGCTGGGCGTCCCGGTGGACCAGGTCGAGAAGCACGACTTCGCGCCCGACTCGCCCCGCGGCAATGCCATCTGCCGCATGGTCGACGCCGACGAGATCGCCTACGTCACCGCCTTCCTCGCCTCCGAGAAGGCCTGGTCGATCAGCGGCGAGCTCATCGTCGCCACCGGAGGCTCCGGCCGCGCCGTGTACTACTGAGCGCAACCGGGGTCAGGTCTCGGAACGCGACACCTGGCCGGCGCGCAACGCAGGCGGCTTGCGCCGGCCCGGCGACGCAGATGTCGCCGCTCAAGACTGACCGCGGGTCGCGTTACGCCTCGATCCGAGAGTCGTGCGGCTGCGTCGGCGAGGGTGGCCGAGGGCGACAACGGGGCCGACGACGATCGTGGCGGGCGACGGGAGGTGGCGCGCGCGGTCGGCGATGTCGGTGAGCGTGCCGGTGACGACCTGCTGGTCGCGGGTGGTGCCCTGGCTGATCACGGCGGCGGGCGTGTCGGGAGCACGGCCGGCGGCGATGAGGCGCCGCGCGATCGCGGGGAGCGCCTGAAAGACCCATCAGCACCACCAGCGTGTCGATCCCGCGGAAGCTCTCCCAGTCCACCGCGGACGCATCGCCGGTCGACTCGTCGTGGCCGGTGACCACCGCGAACGACGACGCGCGCCCGCGATGCGTGACGGGCACGCCGGCCGCCCCGGGCGCGGCGACGGCGGCCGACACGCCGGGCACGACCTCCACCGGGATGCCCGCGGCGCGGCACGCCAGCACCTCCTCGCCGCCACGTCCGAACACGAACGGATCGCCGCCCTTGAGCCTCACCACGAGGCGGCCCGCCGCCGCGTGATGCACGAGCAGCGTGTTGATCGCGGACTGCTCGAGGCAGTGCCGGCCGCGCGCCTTGCCCGCGAAGATGCGGAGCGCGTCCGCCGGCGCCTCGTCGAGGAGCTCCTCGCTCACGAGCCGGTCGTGGATCACCACGTCGGCGCGACGGAGCCAGCGCAGGCCGCGGAGCGTGATCAGCTCGGGATCGCCGGGCCCCGCGCCGACGAGGACGACGCGCCACGCGCCCCTCAGGCACCGAGCCGCTCCCGCAGGCGCTCCCGCGCCGCCCCCGTCCGCCCCGCGGCGACCAGCCGCCTGACCTCGGCGTCGAGCGCGTGGCGCCACTCGTCCATGCCCGGCGCCGCGCCGCGCTCGCGCAGGCAACGGCGCACGTCGGCGACCACGTCGACGAGGGCGCCGTACTCCTCGGTGATGATCACCTCCAGCTCCTCGCGCAGGAGCCGCGCCATGGCCGGGCTCGTGCCGCCCGTGGACACGGCCACGGTCACCGCGCCGCGCCGCACCACCGCGGGCAGGATGAAGTCGCAGTGCGCCGGGTCGTCGGCACAGTTCACCCACGCGCCGCGCTCGCGCGCCTCGGCCACGAGCCGGGCGTTGACGGTGGCGTCGTCGGTGGCGCCCACCACGAGAACGTTGCCGGCCACGTCGCCATGCACGTACTCGCGCGGGATCCACCGGAGGCGCGCGTCCTCGGCGAGGGCTAGCAGCCCCGGAGTGAGGTGGGGGCTCACCACCGTCAGCCGCGCGCCCGCGTCGAGGAGCCCCTCGGCCTTGCGCTCCGCGACGGCGCCGCCTCCGACCAGGAGGCAGGCCCGGCCGCACAGGCTGAGGACCGCCGGATAGCGGAAGTCCGTCACGCGCGGCCCTCCGTCACGGCCGGACTCCGTCACGTCACTCCGCGGCCGCACGTCCCTCATGCCCGATCCCGTCGCGGGAAGAAGCGATGCAGCCGCTCCAGCACCTCGGGGAGCTGATCGCACGGCACGTCCTCCATGATCCGGAGGCCCGCGCGCGGATCCGCCCCGCCGCGTCCGCCCACGAAGACGTGCACCCCGTCGACGATCTTGCCGTCGACCTTCACCTTGCAGCCCTGCAGGCCCACGTCGGCGGTGTGGTGGTTGCCGCACGAGGCGGGGCAGCCCGACCAGCGCACGGTGATGGGCCGGCCCCGGCCGATCCGCGTCTCGAACTCGCGGGCCAGCGCCATCGCGCGTGTCTTGGTGTCGATGAGCGCGAGGTTGCAGAAGTCCGTGCCCGTGCACGACACGAGCCCCCGCTGGACCTCCGACGGGTTGTACGGCAGCTCGCGCACGAGCCGTTCCTGCGTGAGGTCGCCCAGCCGCCGGTCGTCCACGTGCGGGATGAGGACGTTCTGCGACGGCGTCAGGCGGAGCTCGCCGCGGCCATACGCCTCGGCCAGCCGCGCCAGCTCCAGGAGCTGATCGCCGGTCACCCGGCCCACCGGGGTCTTGAGGCCCACGTACGAGAGTCCCGGCGTGCGCTCGCGGAACACGCCGATGTGATCGTTCACCGCGCCGCCGCGCGCGTCGCGGCCCGCCGGCGGCAGCTCGCGGCCGAGGCGCGCCACCAGCTCGGCCCGGAACCGCTCCGGCCCCCACTCGTCCACCAGGAAGGCGAGACGCGCCTTGCTCCGCGACTCGCGCGGCCCGTGATCGCGGAAGATCAGCGCGATGGCCGCGCAGACCTCCGCGGCTTCCTCGGGACGCACGAAGGCGTCGAGCGCGCGCGCGAAGACGGGCCCGCCGGACCCCTGCTTGCCCCCCACCGCGACGTTCAGCCCCGGCACGTCCGCGCCGTCGATCGACGCCCACGCGGGGGTCATCGAGATGTCCTGGGTCTCGCCGGGCGTGCAGTGCTCGGGGCAGCCGGTGATGGCCACGTTGAACTTCCGCGGCAGGTTGGTGAACTCGCGGTTGCCGAGGAACAGGCGCTGGAACTCCCGCGCGATCGGCGCGGTGTCGAAGAGCTCGCCGGGCGTGAGCCCCGTGGCCGGGCAGCCGACGATGCCGCGGATGTTGTCCATGCCCGTCTGCAGCTCGAGAGGCCGGCGGCCTCGAGGCGGGCGATCACCTCGGGGACGCCCTCGATCGTCACCCAGCGGAGCTGCACCTGCTGCCGCGTCGTCAGGTCCGCGACGTTCCGGCCGGTGGCCTTCGTGATCTCCGCGAGGAGCCGCGCCTGCGCGCTCGTGAGCACGCCGTTCGGCATGCGGACGCGCATCATGAAGTGGCCGGGCGTGGGCCGGCGCTGGAACACGCCCACCCACTTGAGCCGCTCCTTGTCGTCGTCCGCGATGGTCTTCCAGCCCTCGCGGGCGAAGCGGACCAGGTCCTCCTGGACGTCGAGGCCGTCCTTCTCCGCCTTGAGCGCCTCGATCTTGTTCAAGCCGCGCCCCCCGTGCTCGTCGACACCGGCCGGATGCGCACGGCGCACGCCTTCAGCTCCGGCTGGTGCGACAGCGCGTCCCGCGCGGAGAGCGTGAGGTTGTTGGCGCTCTTGTAGAAGCCCGCCTGCCGGCCCCAGTGGAAGGGCAGGAAGCACGTGCCCTCGCGGATGGTGTCGGTCACGCGCGCCTGCGCGACGGCCTTCCCGCGGCGCGACGTCAGCTCGACGAAGTCGCCGTCGCGGATGCCGGCGCGGCGGGCATCGCGGCCGTTGACCTCCACGAGAGGCTCCGGCGTGCGCCGCACCAGCGCCGGCGCCTTGCCCGTGCGCGTGAGCGTGTGCCAGTGGTCGCGCACGCGCCCGGTGGTGAGCGTGAGCGGGAAGGCGGCATCCACCGGCTCCGACGGCTCGTCGTGCTCCACGGGGACGAGCCGCGCGCGGCCGTCCGGCGTGGCGAAGACGCCGCCTGCGTAGCGGCGCGCCGTCCCGGGGTGGTCCGGCGCGGGCACCGGCCACTGGAGCGGCCCCTCGGCGGCGAGCCGCGCGTGGCTCACGCCGGAGCAGTCGCACGGCGTGCCCGCGGTGAGCGCCGCGAACTCGTCGAAGATCGCCGCGGTATCCGCGTACGCGAACGCCTCGCCGAAGCCCATCGCGCCGGCCACGCGCGTCACGATCTCGGCGTCCGGCAGCGCCTCGCCAGGCGGATCGACGAGCCGGGGCAGGAGCGTCAGCCGGCGCTCCGAGTTGGTCATCACCCCGGCCTTCTCCGGCCACTGCGCCGCGGGCAGCAGCACGTCGGCGAAGCGCGTCGTGTCGGTCGGGTGATACGAGTCCTGCACGACGACCAGCTCGGCCTGCCGGAGCGCCCGCTCGACCACGTCCAGCTCGGGCATCGACGCGGCGGGGTTGGTGCACATGATCCACACCGCGCGCACCTCGCCGGTGGCGAGCCCCTCGAAGATCTCGAGCGCCGAGCGCCCCGGCGCGGCGGCGATGCGCCCCGCGGGCACGCCCCAGTGACGCTCCACCGCCGCGCGCGCCGCCGGATCCGTCACCTGGCGGTAGCCGGGCAGGAGGTGGCAGAGGCCGCCGGTCTCGCGCCCGCCCATCGCGTTGGGCTGGCCGGTCAGCGAGAAGGGCCCCGCGCCCGGCCGGCCGATCTGGCCGGTGGCGAGGTGCAGGTTCAGGATCGCCGCGGTCTTGTCGGTCCCGATGTGGCTCTGGTTGACGCCCATGCTCCAGAGCGTCAGCGCGCGCCGCGCCCGGCCGAACCGGCGCGCCGCCTCCACGATCACCTCCACGGACAGGCCGGTCAGCGCCGCCGCGCGCGCCGGCGGGTAGCGCGAGATCACGCGGCGGAGGTCGTCCCAGCCCGTCGTGTGCGCGTCCACGAAGGCCTGGTCCAGGCCGCCCTCGCGCCACAGCACGTGGAGCATGCCGTTGACGAGCGCGATGTCCGATCCCGGCGCCAGCGGCAGGTGCAGGTCGGCGAGGTCGGCGGTCTCCGTCCAGCGCGGATCGGCCACGATCACCGACACGGCGTCGGGCGCGGCGAGCTTCCGCTTCCGGATGCGCCGGAACACGATGGGATGGCAGTCCGCGGTGTTGGTGCCCACGAGGAAGAACGCGTCGGCCTCCTCGATGTCTTCGTAGGTCGTCGGCGGGCCCGTCCGCCCCCAGCGAGCGCGCGTAGCCCACCGCCGCCGACGCCATGCACAGCCGCGAGTTCGTGTCGAAGTTGTTGGTGCCGATGAAGCCCTTCGCGAGCTTCGCGGCCACGTAGTACTCCTCGGTGAGGAGCTGCCCGGAGCCGTAGATGGCGATCGCGTCGGGGCCGTGGGCGGCCGCGATCTCGCGCAGGCGGCTCGCGACCACGCCCACCGCGGCGTCCCAGGAGACGCGCTCGAGCGCCGCGCCCCGGTGGCGCCGCGCCTGCGGGTACAGCAGGCGATCCGGCGCGCCGACGGTGGGCGGCAGGTGCACGGCCTTGGCGCACACGTCGCCGAAGTTCGCGGGATGCGCGGGGTCGCCCTTCACGCGCGTGACGGCGCCGCCCTCGACGCGCACCAGGAGGCCGCAGCCCACGCCGCAGTACGGGCAGAGCGTGCGGCCCCAGGTCTCCTCAGACATGCGCGGTCTCCTCAGACATGCGCGCGCTCTTCCAGGAACCCCACGATCGAGTCGCGGAGCCAGAAGTAGTCGGGGCGCGCCAGCACCTCCTCCCGGCGGCGCGGGCGGGGAAACGGCACCTCGAGGATCTCGCCGATGGTGGCGGCGGGGCCGCTCGTCATCATGACCACGCGGTCGGCCAGCAGCAGCGCCTCGTCCACGTCGTGCGTCACCATGAGCACGGTGCGCCGCGTGCGCTCCCAGAGCTCCATGAGCTGGTCCTGCAGCTCCATCCGCGTGAGCGCGTCCAGGAGCGAGAACGGCTCGTCGAGCAGCAGGAGGCGCGGCTCCAGCGAGAACGCCCGCGCGATCCCCACCCGTTGCTGCATCCCGGCCGACAGCTCGCGCGGCAACCGATCCCCCTGGCCGGCGAGGCCGACCTGCGCCAGGTAGCCGTCGGCGTCCGCCGCCGTCGCCTCCGGGCGCACCTGGTGGAGCGCGAGCCGGACGTTGTCGCGCACGGAGAGCCACGGCAGCAGCGTGGCCGACTGGAAGACGACGCCGCGGTCGGTGCCCGGCCCGTCGATCTCGCGGCCGGCCACGCTCACCCCGCCCGTGCTGGGCGCGATGAGGCCCATGAGGATCGAGAGCACCGTGCTCTTCCCGCAGCCGGAGTGGCCCACGAGGCAGACGAACTCGCCCTCGGCCACGTCCAGGTTGAAGTTCCGGACGATGACGGCGGGGCCCGCCGGCGTGTCGTAGGTCTTGCCGAGCTCGTCGATCTCGAGGAAGGCGGGCACGGCGCTCCTCTCAGCCGGCGCGCCGGCGGCAGGACACCAGGAACTCCACGATGGCCTGGCGCGCCTTCTGGTAGGCCGGGCTCAGGCTCAGGTGACGGCGCTGGCGCGGCCGGGGCAGGCCCACCTCGATGGCGGGGCCGAGCGTGGCGCCGGGGCCCGGCGTCATCGGGTAGATGCGGTCGGCGAGCAGGATGGCCTCGTCCACGTCGTTGGTGACCAGGATCACCGTGGACCGGCGCTCGCCCCAGATGCGCAGCAGCTCGTCCTGCAGCGTGGCCCGCGTGAGCGCGTCGAGCGCGCTGAACGGCTCGTCCATCAGGAGCAGCTTCGGCTGCATGGCGAGGCCGCGGGCCACCGCCACGCGCTGGCGCATGCCGCCCGACAGCTCGCGCGGGCGCTTCCACGCCGCGGGCGCGAGGTTCACGAGGGCCAGGAACTCCTCGGTGATGCGGCGGCGGTCCGCGGCGGGCAGCCCCGGGTTCACGGCGTCGACCGCGAGCTTCACGTTGTCGAACACGGACAGCCACGGCAGCAGCGAGTACTGCTGGAACACGATGCCGCGCTCCGGCCCCGGCTCCGTGACCGGCGCCCCGTCCAGCGTGATGCGGCCGGCGTCGGGGGCGAAGAGCCCGCCGATCAGCGAGATCAGCGTGGTCTTGCCCGACCCGGAGTAGCCCACCACCGCCACGAACTCGCCGGCGTCGAGCGCGAGCGAGGCGCCGCCGAGCACGCGCGTCGTCCCGCGCGGGGTCGCGAACGACTTCTCGACGCCGGCGACCTCGAGGAACGACATCAGGCGGCCTGGAACATCCGCTCGACCATGCCCCATCAGCCGGTCGAGCGCGAACCCGATGGCGCCGATGGTGATGACGCTCAGCAGGATGTGCGAGTAGACGAGGCTGTTGTACTCCTGCCAGAGAAAGCCGCCCACGCCCGGCGTGCCCGTGAGCATCTCGGCGGCCACGATGACGAGCCACGCGAGGCCGAGCGACAGCCGGTACCCGGTGAAGACGTAGGGCAGCGAGGCGGGCACGATGATCTTGGTGAGCATCCGCGCGCGCGAGAGCTTGAGCACGCGGCCCACGTTCAGGTGGTCGGGGTTGATGCTGCGCACGCCCACCGCGGTGTTGATGACGGTGGGCCACATGGCGCACAGCGCGATCGTGAACACCGCCGCCGGCTCGGACTTCTGGAAGACGACGAGGCCCAGCGGCAGCCACGCGAGCGGCGAGATCGGCCGCAGGAACTGGATGATCGGGTCGAACGAGCGGTGGAACGCCGTCGACAGCCCGAGGAGGAAGCCGAGCGGGGTGCCGATGGCGAGCGCGAGCAGGAAGCCCTTGCCCACCCGCACGAGCGAGTAGAAGGCCAGGCGGCCGATGCCCTGGTTCATCTCGCCGTCCTTGAAGAACGGCTCGAGCACGTAGCGGCGCGACTCGTTCCACGTGCGGAGCGGCGACGGCAGGTCGGGGGCCACGGTCTGGCTCACCAGCGTCCACGCCGCCAGCGTGGCCGCGATGCCGAGGAACGGGAGCACGAAGCGCGCGGCGCGGGACATCGAGCCGCCTCAGCTCATCGAGTGCACGGCGAAGCCCTTCGCGTACTTCTCGGGCTCGGCCGGGTCGAAGGTGATCCCATCGAAGAGCGTCTCCTTCTTCATGTCCTCGCGCGGCGTCTCCACGCCCATGCCCTTGGCGACCTCGCGGAAGATGTCGGGCCGGTGCACGCGGTCCACGAGGCCCTTGTAGTCGGGCGGCTCCTTGACCATCCCCCAGCGCCGGAACTGCGTGAGCCACCACACGCCGTGCGACTTCTGCGGAAAGTTGGTGAAGCGGTCGAAGAAGGTCATGTAGAGCTTGTCCTTCTCCTTGCGGCCGTCGCCGTAGTCGTAGTCGCCGAGCATGCGGCCCAGGATGATCTCCTTGGCCGCGTTCACGTACTGCGCCTGCCCGACCACCTCGGCCATCCGCGTCCGGTTCTCGAGCTTGTCGATCCACTGGCTGGCCTCGACGACGGCGCGCATCACCGCGCGCACCGTGCGGGGGTTCTTCGACGCGTACTCCTCGGTGAAGGCGAGCACCTTCTCCGGGTGGTCCTTCCAGATCTGCTGGGTGGTGATCGCGGTGAAGCCGATGCCGTCGGCGATGGCGCGGGCCCCCCACGGCTCGCCCACGCAGAAGCCGTCCATCTTGCCGACCTTCATGTTGGCGACCATCTGGGCGGGCGGGATCGTGATGAGCGTCACGTCGCGGTCGGGGTTGATGTCGCCGGAGCCGAGCCAGTAGCGGGTCCACATGGCGTGGGTGCCCGGCGGGAAGGTCATGGCGAAGGTCATCGGCGTGCCCTTGGCCTTGGCTTCCAGGGCCAGGGGCTTGAGCTGCTGGGGCGTCTTCACGCCCTTGTCGAGCAGCGCCTTCGTGAGCGTGATGGCCTGGCCGTTCCGGTTCAGGTACAGCGGGATGATCATCGGCTTCACCGGCGCGCCGGCCAGCCCCATGGTGGAGGCGTACGGCATGCCGATCAGCATGTGCGTGGCCTGGTTCTCGCCGAGCGTGAGGCGGTCGCGGATCACCGCCCACGACGCCTCCTTGGAGATCGTCGACTCGATCCCGTGCTTCTTGAAGAGGCCCAGCTCGTGGGCCATCACGATGCTCGAGCAGTCGGTGAGCGCGATGATGCCGATGCGCACCTTGGGCGACTCCGGCGCGTCGGAGGCGTAGACGCCGCCGGTCCAGCCCGCGGGGACGCCGGCCAGGAGCGCGCCCGCGCCCGCCGCCTTCAGCACGTCTCGTCGTGAAATCGTCATGGTCCCTCCCCGGGAAAGAAAAAGGCGCCGTGCCCTGGTGGACACGGCGCCGTCGCCGTCACGTCGGGATCGACCTCGCCGCCGATCCCGCTTTGCCTGAGGAGCAACCGCCGTGCCACACGCGCACCGGGCCGCCGCTGCGGAAAACGTCTTGGCCCAGCTACGCGTTCACCGCGTGCTCACGAAGCGGGCAGGAGATCCGGCCGCTCAAGGATCGCGCACCGTGACTCACACGCAGGCACCGGGACATTTCTGGCCGTTGCTACAATCGCGACCAATGGACCGTGAGCGACTCCGCGCGCCCGTCGCTCGCCGCGCGTTCCTCGCGACGGCCGCGGCGCGGCCGGCGCCTGGTCCGCCGGCGCGTTGCGCGGCGCCGTGCCCGGCCTCTTCACGGGCTCCGGCCCCCGCGCCGCGTTCGCCGCCGCGCCGATCCTCGAGCGGCGGATCCCGTCGAGCGGCGAGGCGGTTCCCGCCGTCGGCCTCGGCACGTGGCGCACGTTCGACGTGGGGCCGGGCGCGTCCGAGCGCGCGCCGATCCGGGAGGTGCTGGAGCGCTTCGTCGCGCTCGGCGGCCGCGTGATCGACTCCTCGCCGATGTACGGCGCCGCGGAGACGGTGACCGGCGACCTCGCCGCCGACCTCGGCGTGGCCGACCGGCTGTTCCTCGCCACCAAGGTCTGGACCAGCGGCCGTGACGCGGGGATCGCCCAGATGGAGCAGTCGGTGAAGCGGCTGCGGGCGCGGCGCGGCTGGACCTGATGCAGATCCACAACCTGCTCGACTGGCGCGTGCACCTGCGCACGCTGCGGGAGTGGAAGGCGGCGGGGCGCATCCGATACGTCGGCGTCACGCACTACACGGCCGAGCGCCTACGACGAGCTCGAGCGCGTGCTGCGCGCCGAGCCGCTCGACTTCGTCCAGGTCAACTACTCGCTGGGCGAGCGCGACGCCGAGCGCCGCATCCTTCCCCTGGCGCGGGACCGGGGCGTCGCCGTGATCGTGAACCGGCCGTTCGCCGAGGGCGGGCTCTTCGGGCGCCTGCGGGGCACGACGCTGCCCGCGTGGGCCGCCGAGTTCGACTGCGAGAGCTGGGCGCAGTTCCTCCTGAAGTGGATCCTCGCCCACCCCGCCGTCACGTGCGTGATCCCCGCCACGAGCCGCGCCGCAGCACCTGGCCGACAACATGAGGGCCGGCGTGGGCCGCCTTCCTGACGCGGCCACGCGCGAGCGCATGGCCGCCGTTCTCTAGCCCCCCAGGCCACCCGTAGCGCATCCCCAAGAGTGCATGGTCCTAGCGCTGGCTCGTGACCGATACCACCGGAGTGACCACCGCCGCTGACTCTGGACCTTGGTCCAGTATCGAACGACCGGGCGGGCGCTCAGGCTGGTGGAGGATCGGGCAAGAAGTCTCACAGGGCCGGTCGCGTGTCCGTCCCTTGAAGCACGAGGAGCACGCGTCCCATGCCGCGCACGACTGGGGAGCTCCGATGATTCCACGGATACCACTCCCGGGCTGGAGCGGGCTCGTCTCGAACGCGTGCCGGCGCACCTGGTCGTCCGTGGCGGCGTCCCTATGCCGCGCCCTCCTGATCGGAGTGGGAGCGACGCTGGGAGTGGCCGTCGCCGGCGCGAGCGCCCAGGAATCCCCTCGAACGGCCGTCGAGCACCTGGTGGGCACGGTGGTTCGACAGACTGCAGCGGTGTGCCCCGTGGTGAGTCCGGCCGACCAAGCCGCCCTCGACCGGTGCCGAGAAGCGTTGTACAGGGACTCCGCGTTTCGAAGGAGCCTCGCGCCGCTCGTGCTCTGGGGCCGGCCGAGCCCGGATGGGAAACGCCTCAAGGAGACGACCCTGACCCAGTTCGCGCCCGACGTTCCTCTCGGGCCTGTACCTGCCGATGTTCATGTTCACGAGCAATGTCGACCTCGCCCTCGATCCGAGGGAGGGGCTCTACCGCGCGCGGGTGCCCGCGTTGTTCCGGAACGCGCTGGACCCCGGGCAATATCCCTACCCGTTCTGGCACGACGCCAAGAAATGGGCAGACTATCAGGCCGCCAACGAGGTGACCCTCTGGATCGACCCGACGAAGCTGAGAGTCGTGGCGATGAAGTTCTCCGCGAAGGGCAAACTCGATCCGCGATTGACGAGCCTGCCCCGCACGCCACCGGCGTTCGACGGCCAGTGGATGTGGACCGATAAGCGTGGCCAGAGGCAGCCCCGGCCGACGCTCTTCGTCGGCCTCTTGCGCGCCGACAACCCGTACCTGGCCCCGCTCGAAGGCGCGTTCAGGGATCTCGCCGGCATGCTCCGCAAGGGCACCTGCAACGAGTGCCACAACCCCGACAACCCTCAACGGATGGGGCGGCTCGTCTTGATGCAGACCCCGGTGCATGCGGCCGGCGAGATCGAGCGCATCATGCGCGCGGTGCGCGAGGACAAGATGCCGGTGGACGAGATGGACCTCTACAAGGAGATCGACGCCGACATCAAAGCGGGGCTGCTCAGCCTCGGGGCGGCGTTCGAGTCGCTCGTGGACGCCGCGCGTGATTGGGATGCGAGGAACCGGTGATCGCCGAAGGACTGCCTGAAGGGGGCGAACGTTCGCCGTGCCTCGAGGCATCCACATCGCCACACTCACCGCCCGGTAAGGAGGATCGAGCATGACTCACCGCCTGCGAATCCTTCGGGGGATCCCGATCCCCAGCCTACTCATCTGTCTCGTTGCGCTCGCTGTCGTCGCGCCGGCCGACGCCAACGAGGTCGTCCAGTGGAACGAGACGACGATGGCGGCCATCGAGACGAACGGCCAGAGCACCATCGTTTCGACGCGCACCTGGCAATGGTGAACGCCGCGGTGCACGACGCCCTGAACGCAGTCAGTCGCCGCTACGATGCCTACTACTTCGAGGGCCCGGGGACGCCGCCGCGTCACCCGACGCCGCGGTCGCTGCGGCCGCCCACACCGTGCTCGTCGGAGTCTTGGGCAGCCGTACGGTCACGCCTGCCCAGAGGGGCGCCACCCTCGCGCTGCTCGACCAGGCCTACACGACATCGCTCGCCCGCGTCACCGAGGGCCAGGCCGGAACAAGGGGGTGGCGATCGGGAGGGCCGCCGGCGCGGCCAGGCTCACGCTCCGGAAGGATGACGGCGCGACGCGGGAGGCGTCGTACACGCCCGGGGCGGGCCGGCAGTGGCGGCCCCACCCGAACCCCGTCCCGGCGAATCCGCCCATCGCCAGCGCGGACATGGCTCGGCGGCTATTTGCCCTCGGTCGTTCCCGGCTGGGGCAACGTCACCCCGTTCACCTTGCTCTCCGCTTCGCAGTTCTGGCTTCCCGGTCCGCCGGCCTTGACGAGCGCGATCTACGCGCGCGACTTCAACGAGGTGAAGAGCGTGGGCGGCAAGGTCAGCACAGTTCGCACGGCTGACCAGACGGAGATCGCGCGCTTCTGGTTCGAGGGGCCCGGCGCTGGAATAGGATCGCGCGCACGGAGGCCGTGGCGCGCTCGCTCGATGCCACGACAGCGCCCGGCTCCTGGCTCTCATGAACATGGCCATGGCGGACGCCTTCATCGCGGGCTTCAGGATCCGCTACGTGTACGACTCGTGGCGCCCGATCACCGCCGTCCGCGAGGGTGACAACGACGGCAACGACGCCACTGCCGGAGATCGACCTGGGAGAGCCATCAGAATACCCCTGCGGTCTCGGACTATCCGTCGACGCAAAGCGCCTTCAGCGGGGCGCATCGACGGTCCTTGCTGCCGTCCTGGGCGGTGACGAGGCCGCCATCTCGTTCAAGAGCGGGAAGCCGTTCGAAGGGATCACTCGATCGTTCACGAGCTTCTCCCAGGCGGCCCGTGAGAGCGCTCTATTCCCGCGTCTACGCCGGCATCCACTTCCGCAGCGCGTGCGAGGACGGGCTCGCCCTCGGGCGCAAGGTCGGACAGCGGGCGGTGACGCTGTACTTGCAGCCGGTCCGGAAGTAGGGGCGGCTCGGCGCCGCCGGGTGCCTTGCCTCGACGGCCAAGGTCGCCCGGCGGTTCCTTCGCGAGGCCCTCGAAGACCGAGCCGTTGGCGGGCACGGACTGGGTCGGCAGGATCTGGAGAAGGTCGGCCCTTCGGCGTTGCGGCTCCGGGCGGAGCGCGAGCGGCGGTCGCGGCGCGCCGGCCGGGCCCGACCCTCAGCGAGGCGGCGGAGGCGTGACCACGCGCCGGGGCGCGAGCGGGGCGGCGCGGAGGCCGTGAAGTCGATCGTCGGCATGTCCAGCGGACAGGTCGCGCAGGACGGCGTTGGCCAGCTCGTTGTAGCGGCTGAAGTAGCGGCGGAGCCGGCCGCGCCACGCCGGGATGCCGCCGTTGGCGTGGAGCTCGAAGGCCGACTCGCGACCGTCCAGCGCGGACGCCACGTGATCCCACGCGAGCTGGAAGAGCGCGGCGCGCTGCGTGGCGGTGTAGCCGCCGCCGGCGAACGACTCCTCGAGCCCCGCGGCCACCTCCGGCGCGGCCAGGTCGGTGTCGGCGGGCGCCAGGACGAGCGACGAGCCGGGCAGGATGCGCAGGATCTCCGCCATGCGCTGGCGCGCCTTCTGGATGGCGATGGTCCCCGCGGCCACGTGGATCCGGTTCGGGATGCGATAGCCCTCGGGCGTGACCTCCGGGTCGAGCTCGGCGGCGGTCTGGCAGGTCCGCACGGTCTGCACGTCCACGAGCAGGTCGATCAGGTACTCCTGGGTCGGCTCGTGCTCCGTGAGCCCCATGCTGTGCGCGCACGCCAGCGCCAGCCCCAGCGTGAACTCCGCCTTGGACAGCCAGCAGTAGAGCTGGTGCCAGAAGAGCCACGACGCCATCGGCTCCGGGGTCACGTCCATGAGGAACACGCGCTCCCACGGAATGGAGACGTCGTCCAGCCACATCTGCCCGTCGAGCTCGTCGAAGCGATGGCTCATCGGGGCGATGAAGCGGCTCGGGTGGCGGGCCGCGATCTTCCGGCAGACCACGGTCACGCCGGGTTCGGCCACGGGGACGACGAAGCTCACCCGGTGGGGGCCGCGCTCGGGGCCGATGAGGCTGCCCACGTACACGTCCTCCGCGTAGGCCGGGCTCGTGTGCATGCCCACCTTGCCGCGGACGACGATGCCCGCATCCGTCTCCTTGACGATCTTGATCGCCGCCCGGTCGGCGGGGTTCGGGCGACAGGCGCGCGCCGATGGTCGCGGCGCCCGCGGAGAACGTGAGGAAGCGGGCGGTGCGCGCGATCGACTCACGGTACGCGGCGGCGGAGGCGATCTGCTCGGCCGAGACGTTGCGCTGCTGGACCGCGTCCTGGATGCCCAGCGCGATGAGATGGCCATAGGCGGGCGTGTGCGTGATGTTGCCGCCGCTCAGGAACGTGGTCCGGGAGAAGCACGCGCCCATGGCGCGGAGGTCGGCCGCGCTCCGCGGGGCCACGAAGGACCACGGCACGCGCACCCCGCGCTCGTCCGGCGGCGTGAGCACGATGTCCTGCCACGCCGGATCGAAGTGCCGGTCGTACCAGGCCACGTACTCGTCGATCATGTCGCGCGTCGCCGGATGCGTGGTGACGTCGTCGACGCGCCCTTCCCCCAGCACCCACACCCGGCGCCCGTCGCGGAGCGCCTCCCGGTACGCCGCACCCGTTCGCATGGCCGTCCTCTCCCGTCGCCTCGCGGCCTCCGACATCCGGCCGCGGAGACCGGAGCGCGATAGTGCGCCGTCGGCCCTCCACCGTCAAGCGATGGGCAGCCCCGGGCGCGGGCTCCTCGTCACGCGCGGCACGCGCCGAGTGCCCCGGGCCGCGCATCCCGGTATAGTGTCCCCGGTGCGCGCCCGGTCGGACGGGCGCGGCGCGCGAACGCAGCTCACACCCGGGCCCGCAACGGCCGGGCTCGACCGAGAGGACGGATCGCCATGCCCAAGATCTGGCGCGTGTACAGCGGACCGGACGGAAAGTCGCGCATCGCCGAGGAGCCGCTCGCCATGAAGCCCTTCGTGGACACGGAAGGCGCCCACGGCGAGTCGGGGCCGACGCAGGCCGCCTCCGGCATCACGTTCCGGGTGGCCCCCGTCGGCTACGTGCTCGACTGGCACTGCGCGCCCCGGCGCCAGTACTCGATCTCGCTCTCCGGGCAGGCGGAGATCGAGGTCGGCGACGGGACGGTCGCCCGTATCGGTCCTGGTGATGTCGTGCTCGCCGAGGACCTCACCGGCCAGGGGCACGTCACCCGGGTCATCGGCGATCAGCCACGCTTCTACGCCATCGTGCCGCTGACGTAAGCAACGCCGGACGCGCGCGACGGACGCGCGCGCCAACCGAGGAGGCCCGCCATGCTGGACGTCCCGTTCCGGTCCGCGAAGCAGCTCGCCGCGCTGGTCCGCGGCAAGAAGATCGGCTGCCTCGAGCTCCTCGAGCTGTACCTCGAGCGGATGCAGCGGCTCAACCCGCGCATCAACGCCATCGTCGCCACCGACGCGGAAGGCGCGCGCCGCCGGGCCCGCGCCGCCGACCGGGCCCTCGCGCGCCGGCAGCCGTGGGGGCCGCTCCACGGCGTGCCCATGACGATCAAGGAGTCGTACGACGTGGTCGGCCTGCCCACCACGTGGGGCGTCCCCGAGCTGAAGGACAACCAGCCGACGCGGAACGCGCTCGCCGTGGACCGGCTGCTCGCCGCCGGGGCCGTGCTCTTCGGCAAGACCAACGTGCCGATCTATCTGGCCGACTACCAGAGCTACAACGCGATCTACGGCACGACGAACAATCCATGGGACGTCACGCGCTCGCCCGGCGGGTCCTCGGGCGGCTCCGCGGCGGCGCTCGCCGCCGGGCTCACCGGCTTCGAGGCGGGCAGCGACATCGGCTCGTCCATCAGGAACCCCGCGCACTACTGCGGCGTCTACGGCCACAAGCCGACCTACGGCATCGTGCCGCCGCGCGGCCAGGCGCTGCCCGGCGTGGTCGCCGCCGGCGACATCTCGGTGATCGGGCCGATGGGCCGGAGCGCCGCCGACCTGGCGCTGGGCCTCGACGCGATGGCGGGCGCCGACGAGATCGACGGCGCGGGCTGGCAGCTCCGCCTGCCCACCCCGAAGAAGAAGCGCCTGCGCGACTACCGCGTGGGCGTCGTGCTGAGCGATCCCACCGCCGAGGTGGACCAGGAGGTGCAGGATCGCCTCCAGGCCGTGGCGGACTTCCTCGCCCGGGCGAAGGCGAAGGTGAGCGACCGCGCGCGTCCCGACATCGACACCGCGGAGGCCCATCGCGCCTACATCCTGCTCCTGCGCTCCGCAACGTCCGGACGGCAGACCGACGAGGTGTTCGCGCGCGCGCTCGAGGCGGCGCGCGCGCTGGCACCCGGCGACGAGAGCTACTACGCGCGCATGACCCGCGGCAACGCCCTGCCCCATCGCGACTGGATCCGGCTCAACGAGACCCGGCACCGGATGCGGTGGAAGTGGGCCGAGTTCTTCCGGGACTACGACGTGCTGCTCTGCCCCGTCGCGGCCACGGCGGCCTGCCCGCACGACCAGCAGGGCGAGCGCCACGAGCGGACCGTCGTCGTCAACGGCCGTCGCGTCCCCGCGACCGACCAGCTCTTCTGGGCCGGCTACTCGGGCATGGCGTATCTGCCCTCGACGGCGGCGCCGGCCGGCTTCACGCCGGGCGGCCTGCCCGTCGGCGTGCAGATCGTCGGGCCGCAGTACGGCGACCGCACGTGCATCGAGTTCGCCCACCTCCTCGAGCAGGAGTTCCAGGCCTTCGTGCCGCCCCCTGGCTACGCGTGACAGCGCGTGGCCGTCAGCGTGAGGACGCGGCGGGCAGCTCCTCGCCCAGCAGGAAGCGGCGGACGAACATGACCATGGCGTAGAACTGGAAGTCCTGGTTCTTCTTCTTGACGAAGCCGTGGCCCTCGTCGACGGCCATGAGGAACCAGGCGGTCACGCCGCTCTCCTTGAGCCGGTCGAGCATCTGGCGCGACTCCGTCCACGGCACGCGCGGATCGTTCTTCCCGACGATGGCGAACACCGGCTTCCTGATCTTCTCCGCGTTGTTGAGCGGCGCGATGCGCTCGAGGTACTCGCGCACCGTCGGATCGCGCTCGTCGCCGTACTCCACGCGGCGCAGGTCGCGCCGGTACGCCTCGGTGCGCTCCAGCATGGTCACCAGGCTCGTGATGCCCACCACGGGCACCGTGCAGCAGATCTTGTCCGAGTGGAACGCCGCCGAGGCCCAGGCCATGTAGCCCCCATAGCTCCCGCCGACCACCATGATCCGGTCGCGATCCAGGTCCGGGCGCTGCCGGATCCAGTCCAGCAGCGTGTCGATGTCCTTGTAGGTGTCGTCCCGCTTGAGCCCGTTGTCGAGCTTGAGGAAGCTCTTGCCGTATCCGGTGGAGCCGCGCACGTTCGGGAGGAGCATCGCCACGCCGAGCTCGTTCAGGTAGTAGTTGCTCCGTCCGAGGAAGCCGGGGCGCGACTGGGCCTCCGGCCCCCCGTGGATGTTCACCATCACCGGGCGCGGGCCGGGGAACTTCTTCGAATCCGGACGGTAGAGGAAGCCCGAGAGCGGGCGCCCGTCGAACGAGGGCCAGCGGATCAACTCGGGCTCGACGAACGCGGCGGTGCTGAGCCCGCCCGTCTCGCTCTCCGTCCAGCGCTGGATCTTGCCGCTGCGCGTGTCCAGCGCGTACACGTCGGAGGGCGAGCGCGCGAAGTTCAGCGTGAACCCGAGGTCGCGCCCGTTCGGGTGGAAGCGGAGCCCGCCGAGCAGCCCCGCGGGCAGCCCGGCCACGCGGCGATAGCTGCGCCGCGCCGTGTCCATGAGATAGAGCCGGCTCACCCCGTCCTCGTTGGTCACGAACGCGATGGTCCGGCCGTCGTCGCTGATCTCGAAGTCGTCCACGTCCCACGGGATGTCCGACGTGAGCGAGGTGACCTTCGAGGTGGCGAGGTCGACGTAGGCGAGGCGGGCGAACTCTCCGTCGCGGTCGGTGGTGACGTAGATGCCGCGGCCGTGCCGCGCGTAACGCCCCATGCCGTAGGCCACCTCGCCCGCCTCGGGCAGGAGCGGCCGCTTGTCGCCGGTGCGCGCGTCCACGAGCCAGAGCCTCGTGTGGTTGGCGGAGAGGCCCTCGCCCACGAGCAGCTCGCGCCCGTCCGGCCGCCAGTCGAACGCGCGCCAGCCGCCCCCCTGCACCTCCATGAGCAGGCGGTCCGACTTCGGGTCGCGAGGATCCATCACCCAGAGGTCGCTGTGCTGCCCGCTGCGCCGGGTGGACGAGTAGACGACGCGGTGCTCGCCCGGGGCGAACCGGAGCCCGACGTTGCGCGACTTTCCGTCGGTGAGGAGCGTGATCCGCCCACTCGACAGGTCGAAGCGGTAGAACTGGTGCCACTCGCCGCCGCCAACGTCCTTGCTGAACACGAAGTAGTCGCCGTCCTTCGGGCCGTGCCGGGCGCCGCCCGTCCGGTCGGGGAAGAACGTGAGCTGGGTCCGCGCGCCGCCCGGCATCTTCACCTGGTGGATCTGCGACGCCTCGCCGAAGCGCGTGGAGACGAGCATCTCGCGCCGCGTCGGGTGCCAGTCGAGCAGGAACGCGAAGCGGAACTCCGCGTAGCGGTTCGCCGCCTCCGCGATGGCCGCGGGGACGGGCGGAATCTGCTCGGTGACCAGGTTCTCCCCCGGCGCGACCACGGCCTGGCCAAGGACCCGGCCGGGGCCCAGCAGCGCCGAGGCGACGAGCAGGACAACGAGCGATCGACGGTTCATCGGGCGACCTCCGGTACCGGGAGGCTAATCGACCGTCACGCCCGGCACAAGCGGAGCGCCGCGGACGGCCGCGAGCGCCGCCTCGGCGAACGCCTCGCTGGCCAGCGCGACCGAGCTGAGCGCGATGGCGTCGCCGTGCGCGCTCACGTGCGCCGACAGCTCGGGCGAGGCGAGCCGGGCTACCACGAGGAGGCCGGGCCGCCGCTCGCGGCTGGCGAGCGCGATGCGGAGGTTGGAGGCGTCCGAGTCGGTGAGCGCGAGGAGCGCGGTGGCCCGGTCGATCCCCGCGAGGTCGAGGCTCCCAGCCGAGGCGGCGTCGGCCACGATCACCTGGCAGCCGCCGGCCCGGAGGCGGTCGACGTGCGCGCACTGCGGGTCCCGCTCGACGACCACGGCGCGGTGACCCCGATCGCGCAGGCGCTCGGTGACGCGCACGCCGACGTGGCCCGCGCCCGCGACGATCACGTGGCCGCCGCCGCGCACGGCGACGTGCCCGCGCAGCACCGAGATCCGCCGCTCCACGACCCATCCGGCGAGGATGGCGTAGGCCACCGCGACCAGCGCGGCACCGGCGAGCATCAGCCCCATCGCCGCGAGCTTCGAGAACGCCGACCCGTGGCGCGGCGTGATGTCTCCGTAGCCGACGGTGAAGACGGTGGTCCACACGAAGTAGAGCGCGTCGAGCCACGAGAGCCCGAGCGCGTGCGAGAAGTAGAGGGTGCTCACGCCGATCAGGAGCGCCGAGGCGAGCGAGATCAGGACGATGATGCGGTCGATGGGCACGGCTCCGAACGAACGTTGCCCGGGGGCCGGCGGAAGCACGGCGGGGCTGGCGACCCGGCCGACCGCCGTGAGCGCGGCGTCGGCGAAGGCCGGGGCGGCCTCGGTCGCGTCGGCGACGACCGTGATGGTCACGCCGGCCCCCTGCAACCGGTCCACGACGGCGACGCCGAGGGCGCCCAGGCCGCCGACGAGCGCCGACGCCGTCGTCATGCCCCGCGCGTGCCGGCGCGCGCGAACCACCGGAGCCAGCGGGTCGCCCTCGTGGCCGGCCGGCCCGCCCGCTTCGCGGCGAAGCTCCGCGCGGCCAGCTCGAGGCCGACACGGTCCATCCGGGCCATGGCCTCGACGTCGGCCTCGGCGAGCCCGGCGCGACGCGCGTACCCCCGCGGGTCGGCCAGGAACCGCCGGCGCGCCTCCGCGTCGACGTAGAGGCGCGCGAGCACGTCCTCGACCTGCGCCGCGCTCATGCGGCGGCCGCGCGCGCCGGCCGTCGCCGTCGCCCCTCGGCGAGCGCGGCGCGGGCCCGATCGAGCTCGGCGAGGAGCGCCTCGATGGGTGGGAAGCGTCCGTCGCGCTCGATCACCACCACGAGCGGGGCGGGCGCGAGCGCTCCCAGCTCGTTGAGCAGGCCGAACACCGGATCGGGCACGTCGTGCCGGTGGTCGTCGAGGAGCCGGCGCCCGTCGCCCGGGCCGCCGGCAGGGATCCACCGTCCACCCGCCAGGTGCACGGCGGTGACCCGCTCGAGGGGCAGGCGCCGGAGCGCGGCGGCCGCGTCGAAGCCGAAGTTGACGGCGTTGGCGTGGAGGTTGTGGAGGTCGAGGAGGAACGGCGTGTCCGCGGCGGCGGTCGCGCGCGCGATCCACTCCGTCTCGTCCCAACCGGCGCCGGGCGGCTCGACCAGCGTGGCCACGTTCTCGAGCGCGGGCGCCTCGCCCACCGTGGTGCGCGCGCGGGCCACGTTCGCGCCGAGGCCGTCGACGGTGGCCGGGCTCCGCGGCGGCGCGGCGAGATGGCCGATCTCGATGCCGCCGGCGCGGACGAAGGCCAGATGCTCGGACCACGACTCCGGCCGCGCGTCCTCCACGAGCCGAGCGATCGCGTCCAGGCGGCGCTGATCGACGGGCGCGCTCGAGGCGAGGCCCAGCCCCACGCCGTGGAGGGTTACCGACACCTGCGCGGCCAGCGTTCGGAGCGCCCGCCGATCGCGGCGCCCCGCGCGGAGCCAGTCGTCGGCGATCACCTCGACGACGTCGATGCGGTCGAGGCTCGAGAGGATGCCCGCGCCGAGCTCGGGCCGCCAGCCGAGGCCGAATCGATCCTGCATGACTCGTCAGTCGCCTCCGCCGCCGCCGCCGCCGCACCCGCCGCAGCCGCCGCCACCACCCCCGCCGCCACACGATGACCCGCCGGACGAGCCACAGGACGAGCCACAGGACGATGCTGACGACGTGGAGGCCTTCGGGTAGAGGCGCTTGGCGTAGGCGAAGTCCGCAGGCAGCGCAGCGAGACCGAACACGGCGGCGAGGAGCGCCGCCTCGCTGGTGGCGCCGCCCCCGCGTACGGTCCCCCCACGCTCCCGGAGCCGGGCGAACAACGTTCGCAGGTCGGCGAGCAGGGCGTCACCCCGCGCGGTGCGGAAGGGCCGCGTGCCGCCTATCACGGAGATCACGAACATGATCGCGAGGACGATCAGGATCCCGACGTTGGTCTTTCCGCGCGCGTGCGCGACCCAGAGCTTGGCGCCGGCCAGGCCCACGAGGACGAGCACGGCGAGGGCGATCCGGCGCCGCCGAGCCGCCTTCGCGGCAGCGTCGGGCACGAGACCAGTCCGCGCCAGGCGGCCCTCGTACTCGCGACACGGCGCTTCCAGGTCGCTGCTGGTGAAGATGTCCGTGGCGGCTCGGCGATGGGCGAAGTAGCGCAGGAGCGCCCGCTCGATGGGTCGGCCGGCGATCTCCTCGGCCCCGCCGCGGGCGAGCAGCGCGTCCTTGTCGTCGACGTGGAGGAGCCCGCGGTCGATGAGGGAGACGGTCGCCACGCGGAGCGCCTCGTTCTTCCCGCCACGGAGGTAGGCGATCAGGTACGGATCGGTGGTCTCGATGCGCGGCGCCGGTCCGCCCTCAGCGGCCACGCGAAAAGCCCGCATCAGGACCAGCACGACGACGCCGACGCCGATGTAGAAGAGCAGGAACTGCGGGCCGGCCAGGTCCAGCGGGTTGATCACTTGTCGTCCCGGAGCGCGAGGGCGCGCACGCGCATGAGCCGGGCCAGCTCGATCAGCCGCACGAGCGTGTCGGGGGCGACACCCGCGGGAAGCAACCGGCGCTCGCGCGCCTGGCTCACCCGCGCGAGCACCGCGTCCCAGTCGCTGCCCAGCGTGGCCGCGACCGCGCGCAGCGCCTCGCGCGGCGAGGGCGCGGCGCGCCCTTCCAGCTCGAGCAGGCTCGCCGCCGAGGTGCGGAGCGGCCCCGCCGCGTCCGCGATGGCCCGCACGATCTGCTCCTCGCGAAGGCTCCGCTCCATGTACACCGCGCGGAGCCGGAGGGTCAGGTTCAGCAGCACCTGCCGGAGCCGCGTGACCAGGGCGCCGCGCGAGATGGCGAGGCCGGCGAACGGATCCGTCCCGAAGAGCACGCGCCGGCGTCGCATGATGTCGGCGAACTTCTGGGCGAAGGCACGGGTGGCCGGCTCGACCTCCTCGCGCAGCAGGAACATCGCGGACAGCCGGGCCGCGGCCTGAGCCACGCGGAGGGGCTCGCGCAACCGGTCCGCCTTCTTCCGGTCGAAGGCGCTGAGCACGAGCAGCACGTTCACGTCCGAGGTGGGGCGCAGCGCGCCCTCGGCGGCGCTGCCGAACAGCACCACCGCGTCGAGGTCGGTGACGAACGCCTCCCGCGCATGGGCGACGAAGTCGTCGAGCACCCGGCCCACCTCGGCGGGCAGGTCCTGCGTCTGGCTCGGGACGGCGTCCGCCATCGTGGCTCCCTTTCCACGCGGCGCCTGGCCTCGCGCCGCGCGGCCATCGCGAGCTTAGCGGACGCGCCGCTTCCCGGGCAACCTGGCCAAGTGGAACTCCTCTCGGCTCGCCCGCTGACCCGTCGCGAGAGTCCTGCTCATGTCTTGGGCGCCACCCAGGCCTTCTCACCGGCGAGCCAGCCAAGATCGGTTGCCCAACACGCCCTGGCCATCCAGGCTGGCTCTATACTGACCGGGCCGTGTCACACGATTCCAAGAGGCGTAGCCCCCGTCGAGCCCCGGCGTCGCGATTCGTCGTCTGCGTCGAGAACAGTGGGTACCCAGCATCACTCGAGCTTCACAAGCTCTACCGCGTCCTGCCCGACACCGACGCTGCGAAAGATGGTGACCTTCGAATCGTTGATGAGAGCGGCGAAGACTACCTCTACCCCGCCGACTGGTTTGTACGCGTTGATCTGCCCCATCGTGTCAAGGCCTCCCTCCTCCGCCGGTCTTCGCAACTGCAGTCCGCATAACTTCGGAGGGAGCCGCCCCACTCCCCACCGGAGGCGATCATGACGGTTCCGATCCCCGAGCACATCCGCCGGCTGCGCGAGAAGATCGGCCACCAGCTCATCCAGGCGTCCGCCGCGGGCACGTTCGTCTTCGACGCCGAGCGTCGCGTGCTGCTCGTGCGGCACCACATGGGCGTGTGGACGAACCCGGGGGGCATGATCGAGCCCTCCGAGACGCCGGCCGACGCCGCGGTGCGGGAAACGTGGGAGGAGACCGGCCTCCTCGTGGAGCTCACGCGGCTCATCGGCGTGTTCGGCGGGCCCGACCACCACGTCGTCTACCCGAACGGCGACGAGATCGAGTACCTGTCGATCGCCTTCGAGGCGCGCGCGGTGGGCGGCTCGCTCCGCCCCGACGGCGTCGAGACGCTCGACGCCCGCTACGTCACCGAGGCGGAGGCCGAGACCCTCCCGCTGTCCCGCCACGTGCGGCCGCGGCTCCGGGCCGCGTTCGGCGGCGCCGCCCATCCCGGCTTCGAGCCGCCGCGCTGGAGGCCGCCCGCCCCGGCGTGAGCGGTTGCCGGCGCGGCTCGCCTCACGCTACGCTCGACGCAACTGCAGGACGAACGGGCCTGCGTTCACCCTCCGGACACTGCCGGAGCGATCGGCCGGCGTCGGACCAGGACACGGGAGGAGCGCCATGCCCGACACCCGCACCGAAACCAATCTGCTCGCTCGCACCGAGACCCACCTGCTCGTCGTCTTCGTCGACCTTACCCGTTTCGGCATCCAGAGCCAGCGCGTCGACAACGTCGCCATCGCCGACACGCTCGACGGCTACTACGAGCAGGTCGGCGCCGCCGTGCGCGCGGGCGGCGGCCGCGTGGTCAAGTTCATCGGCGACGGCATCCTGATCGTCTTCGACGAGGACAAGGTCGACCGCGGCGTGGAGACGCTGCTCGACCTCAAGGACGCGATCGACGGCTGGATGGCCGAGCGGCGCTGGGAGTGCCGGCTCGTCGCCAAGGCGCACTTCGGTCCGGTGGTGGCCGGCCCCTTCGGCGAGGCCGACGGCAAGCGCTACGACGTGGCGGGCAAGACCGTGAACACCGCGGCGCTCCTCGACGCCACCGGCGTCACGCTCTCCGTGGCCGCCTTCCGCCGGCTCGGCCCGGCCCTCCGGCGCCGCTTCAAGAAGCACACCGCGTCCGTGACCTATATCCGCGCGGAGGATCCGCGCCGGCCGGGGCGCGCGATGCGGGGCTGAGCCCTTGCTGGCCCCGGAACCGCTCCTGTATCATCGCCGCACAACGGCGCCGGGTGCGCGAGGTGCGGCATCGCCGCCGCGTCGATCCGGACACCCCTCGGGAGGACATCCATGAAGATCGTGCGCGTCTGGCTCGCTGCCATCGTCGCCCTGACCGTCACCCTGGGAACCCTCGCCGCGCCCGCGGCGGCCCAGACGCGATTCGTGTTCGCGAACGAGAGTCCCTACGACACCATGGACCCGCACGCCGCGTTCGACGTGGGGCGCGTCGCGGTGCGGCTGAATCTCTACGACGGCCTCTACCGCTGGCTCGACAACCCGCCAGTGCTGACGCCGTGGCTGGCCGAGAGCCACACCGTCTCCGCCGACGGCCTCACCTACACGTTCAAGATGCGGCGTGGCGCCAAGTTCCACGACGGCACCGAGATCACCGCCGAGGACGTGCGGTACAGCGCGGAGCGGATCCTCGCCCTCAAGAAGGGTGCGGCGTCGCTCCTCGCCACGATGATCGCGCCGGGATCGATCAAGGCCCTCGACCGGCACACCGTGCAGTTCACGCTCACCAAGCCGGCGGCCATCTTCCTGTCCGTGGTGCCCGAGGTCCACGTCGTCAACTCGGCGCTCCTCAAGAAGAACGAGAAGGACGGCGACTGGGGCGCGGCCTGGCTCACCAGCAACGACGCGGGCTCCGGCTCCTACGCGCTCTCGCGCTACGACCCCGCCGTGGGCTTCATCGCCAAGCGTTTTGCCGGCCACTTCATGCCGTGGGGGGCGAAGTACATCGACGAGATCGAGTTCCGGCACGTGAAGGAGGACAACACGCGCGTGCTCGGCATGATCAAGGGCGACTACCAGGGCACGGGCGGCTACCTGCCCATCGACCAGGTGAAGCGGCTGCGCGAGGCGCCCGCCGTCAAGGTGGTCGAGCAGGAGTCGATGCGCATCATGATCTTCCAGATCAACAACCAGCGCGCGCCGATGTCCGACGTGAACGTGCGCCGGGCCATCTCCTACGCGTTCGACTACGACGGCTTCAACAAGGAGATCCTCTCCAACTCCGTCGAGCGGAACCCCGCGCCGATCCCGAACAACCTCTGGGGCGTGCCGCGCGACGTGAAGGGCTACAGCTACGACATCGACCGAGCCAAGGCCGAGCTGGCGAAGGCGAAGCTGAAGGTGGACCGTCCCCTCACCGTGGGCTACCTCACCGGCTTCAGCCAGACGGAGCAGGCGGCCACGGTGATGGCCAACGGCCTCCGCAAGGCGGGCGTCGAGACCAAGATCGTGAACGAGCTGTGGCCGGCCATGGTCGAGCGGATGAAGAAGCCCGAGACCTCGCCCGATCTCGTCGTGTACTGGATCAGCACGTATTACGCCGACCCGCACAACTGGATCGGCGAGATGTTCCACTCCGGCCAGTGGGGCACGTTCAAGGCCTCGTCGTTCTACAAGAACCCGAAGGTGGACGAGCTGCTGGACGCGGCGCTCAAGAGCACGGACCGGAAGGTACGCGACAAGGCCTACCAGGACGCCGCGCGGATCGTGGTGGACGAGGCGGCGGGCGTGTGGATCTACAACACCAAGTACTTCGGGCCGTGGGCCAAGAGCCTGGAAGGCATCCGCTTCAGCCCGATTGGCAACGGCCAGGAGATGCGCTGGGTGCACTACGCGAAGTAGGGGCACGATCAGCAACCCCCCTCTCCCTCCCAGGGAGAGGGCCGGGGTGAGGGTCGGCGGCCCGTTCTTCCGGCACTGATGCTGGGGCGGAACATGCGACCGCCCCTCACCCTGCCCTCTCCCCTTTGGGAAGAGGGAAAGGACGAGAGCCTGGCCGCGTGAGGGTCATCGCTCTCGTTCTCCGCCGGCTGGCCTGGTTCGTCCCCACGCTGCTCGGCCTCCTCGCCGTCACCTTCGTCATCTCGCGGGTCATCCCCGCCGACCCCGTCGCCCTCGTGGCGGGCGACACCGCCACCCCCGCGCAGGTGGAGGCGCTCAGAAAGCAGCTCGGCCTCGACCGCCCGCTGCCCGTGCAGTTCGTCCACTATGTAACCCGGCTCGTCCGCGGCGACATGGGCACGAGCCTGTTCACCACGCGCCCCATCGCCGAGGACCTGGCGCACCGCCTGCCCGCCACCATCGAGCTCACGTTGGTCGCCATGATCGTGTCGGTGGTGGTGGGCATCCCCCTCGGCGTGGCCTCGGCGGTGTGGCGCAACTCCATGCTCGACCATGCGCTGCGGGTGGTCACGGTGTCGGGCCTCGCCATCGCGAGCTTCTGGCTCGGCATCATGCTGCAGCTCCTCTTCGCCATGCGCCTGGGCTGGACCCCGCTCAACGGGCGCATCCAGGGCTTCCCGCCGCCCGGCGCCACCGGCCTCTTCCTGGTGGACGCCGTGCTCGCCGGCGACGGCGCCGCCTTCGCCGCCGCGCTCTGGCACCTGGCCCTGCCCGCGCTGACCCTGGCCTTCCCCGCGCTCGCCACCCTCGTGCGGTTCACGCGCGCGGGCGTGCTCGACGTGATGCAGTCGAACTTCGTGCTCTACGAGCGGGCGATGGGGCTGCCGCCGTCGGTCATCGTGTGGAAGTACATCCTGCGGAACGCGCTCACGTCCACCGTGACCCAGATCGGCCTGCTGTTCGGCATCCTGCTCGCCGGGGCCGTGGTCACCGAGACGGTCTTCGACTGGCCGGGCATCGGGACGTACGCCGTCAACTCGATCATCCGCTCGGACTACAGCGCGGTGATGGGCTTCACGGTGTGGGCGGGCGCCATCTTCATGCTCGTGAACCTGGTGGTGGACGTGGCCCACACCATCATCGACCCGCGCCAGCGCGCATGAGCGGGGCGTGGTTCGTCCTCACGCGGCTCGCGCGCGACCGCTCCGCGCTGGTCGGCCTCGCGCTGATCCTGGCCCTCGTGGTGGCCGCGGTGGGCGCCCCGCTCCTCGCCACCCATCCCGAGGATGTGTTCGAGCTGCACCCGGCCAAGCGCCTGCGCGCCCCCGGCGCCGAGCACTGGCTGGGCACGGACCGGATGGGCGCGGACATCTACAGCCGGATCCTGTTCGGCGCGCGCATCACGATCCTCATCGGCGTGATCGCGGTGGGGGCGTCGCTGGCCGTCGGCGTGCCCGTGGGCCTCCTCGCCGGCTACTACCACGGCTGGCCGAGCGACGCGCTCATGCGGGTGTCGGACATCTTCCTCGCCGTCCCGCAGGTGGTCCTCGCCATCGCCATCGCCCAGACGCTGGGGCCGTCCTTGCCGAACGTGATCCTGGCCCTGTCCGCCACCTACTGGCCGTGGTTCGCCCGCGTCGTGTACGCGGAGATGCGGTCGCTCCAGCAGGAGGTGTTCGTGGAGTCCACGGGGGCGCTCGGCGCCTCGCCGTGGCGCGTGGTGGTGCTCCACATGCTGCCCGGCATCGCCTCGCCGATCATCGTGCGGGCGTCGATCGGCATGGGCTTCACCATCCTCACCGCGGCCGCGCTGGGGTTCCTCGGCCTCGGGCCGCCGCCGCCCACGCCGGAGTGGGGCCGGACCATCGCCGAGGCGCGCGAGTTCCTGCCCGACGCGTGGTGGTACGCCGCCGCGCCCGGCCTCGCCATCTTCCTCACCGTGATGGGCTTCAACCTGCTGGGCGACGGGCTCCGCGACGTGCTGGACCCGCGCATCCGGCGGGCGCGCGGACGGGAGCCGTGAGCGCGGACGAGCCGCTGCTCTCCGTCCGCCAGCTTCAGGTCGAGTTCGCCACCGACCAGGGCGTCGCCCGGGTGCTGGACCGGATCAGCCTCGACATCGCGCCGGGCGAGGTGGTGGGGCTGGTCGGCGAGAGCGGATGCGGCAAGACCACGCTGGCGCGGGCCATTCTCGGCATCCTGCCCGCGAGCGCGGCGCGCGTCCCGGGCGGCGAGATCCGCTTCCGGGGGCGCGACCTGCTCCGGGAGGACGCGCGGCGGCTGAACGACGAGGTCCGCGGCCGCGCCATCTCCGTCATCCCCCAGGACCCGTTCTCGTCGTTCAACCCGGTCTTCACGGTGGGCAGCCAGATCATGGACGTCATGAAGTGGAAATCGCCCCGCCGTCCGGCCGGGAACGGGCGGGCGCGCCGCTGGCCCGCGCTCCTCGGCCGCTACCCGCGCGATCGCTTCCGCGCCGACCGCCACGCGGTGTTGGAGACGCTCCGCGCCGTGCAGATCCCCGAGCCGGAGCGGGCGCTCCGGCGGCTGCCCCACGAGTTCTCGGGCGGCCAGCGCCAGCGGCTCATGATCGCCATGGCGCTCTTGCCCGGGCCGGACCTGATCATCGCCGACGAGCCGACGACCGCGCTCGACGTGACCATCCAGGCCCAGATCCTCCGCCTGTTCCGCGAGCTGGTGAAGGACCGCGGCGTCTCGGTGCTCTTCACCACCCACGACCTCGGCACCGCCCACGAGATCTGCGACCGCATCGTCGTCATGTACGCCGGCCAGGAGATGGAGGCGGCGCCGACCGAGGCCTTCTTCCACGAGCCGCGGCACCCCTACACGCGCTGCCTGCTCGCGAGCCTGCCGATCCCGGGCGGCGAGATCCGCGACATCCCGGGTGAGGTGCCGAGCCTGGTCGACCCGCCCGGCGGCTGCCGCTTCCACCCGCGCTGCGAGCACGCCACCGCGGAGTGCCGCGCCACGCGGCCCGAGCGCGAGGCCTTCGGCGCGGAGCACCACGTGCGCTGCCATCACCCCGTGTCCGCGCCGGGACCGATCGTGAGGACGGAGCCCGCGGCGTGACGGAGAGCGCGGCGCTCCTCGATCGACGCGCGCGCGCGGGAGCGGTGGACGCGCCCCTTCTCGAGCTGATCGAGGTGGCCCGCCACTTCCCGGTGCGAAACGCCTTCGGGCGGCGCGTCGGCTGGCTGCGCGCCGTGGACGGCGTCTCGCTGACCGTGGCCGCGGGCGAGACCGTGGGGCTCGTGGGCGAGAGCGGGTGCGGCAAGTCCACCCTGGGCAAGACCGTCGTGGGCATCCACGCGGCCACGGCAGGCCGCATCCGGTTCCTGGGCGAGGACATCGGCGGCCTGCCCCCGCGCGCGCGGCGCCGGGTGGCCCGCGATCTCCAGTACGTCTACCAGGACCCCGGCGCGTCGCTCGACCCGCGCTGGAAGGTCAAGCGCTCGCTCCACGAGCCGCTCGTCATCCACACCGGGCTCTCGCGGGCGGAGCGCGAGGCCGAGGTCGAGGCGATCCTGCGTGCCGTGGGCCTGCCCGACGCGCACCTCGACCTCTACCCGCACGAGCTCTCCGGCGGCCAGCAGCGGCGGGTAGGGCTGGCGCGCATCCTCACGCTCCGGCCGAAGATGGTGATCCTCGACGAGCCGACGTCGGGACTGGACGTGTCGGTGCAGGCAAGCGTGCTGAAGCTGTTCCGCTCGCTCCAGGAGACCTTCGCGCTGACCTACCTCTTCGTGTCGCACGACCTCGCGGTGGTGCGCGCGGTGTGCCGCAGGATCGCCGTGATGTACCTCGGGAAGATCGTGGAGATCGGCGACACCGAGGCGGTGTTCGCGTCGCCGCGGCACCCCTACACGCGCTCGCTCCTCGCCGCCGTCCCCCGGATCGGCGGCCGCCGCGTCACCCTCGAGTTCGCGCTTCGGGGCGAGCCGCCCAACCCGCGCGACATCCCCAGCGGCTGCCGCTTCCGCACCCGCTGCCCCCTCGCCGAGCCCCGCTGCGCCGAGGAGGAGCCTCCGCTCCGCGAGATCGACGGCCAGCGGGTCGCCTGCCACTTCGCCTGAGCGGCGTCACCGATACGGGGAGAAGCCGGCCCGCGCAAGTCGTCGACGAAGCACGGCGCGCAGAGCGCTCATCGACGGCGGCGAGTCCGTCGCGGCGCGCCGTACAGGTAGTGATCGACGTTCGTGGACAGCTCGGGATCAGGGTCGGGATCGTCGAAGGGAGGGGCGAGGAGCACCTCGTCGATGGCTTCCGGAGAAGGCTGAACGCCGCCCGTCCGCGCCAGGTACTCCCCGAGCGCCTCGCGAACGAGGTGGCCGAGGGACATGCGTCGCGCCCGGGCCACCTGGGCGGCCCGCCGATGGAGGTCGGGAGGGAGGAGGAGCTGGGTTCTATGCATGTGTAGGAGGCTACATCACCCTGGGCGCGCCACGCAACCGCCGGCCGCCGCCGCGCGACGGCGCCTCAGGCGCGAGCCGATGTCGCGCGGCGGACGACCGCAAGGTGCCCCGAAGACGTCTCCATCCGCGCGCCGTAGCCCTTGGCGAGCAGGAGCGCGTGGGCGCGGCGGAGCTTCCAGCAGGGCACGAACACGAGCAGGTGGTGCTCGAGGTGATGGTTCATCCAGTACGGGGCGAGCAGGGCGCGGGCGATGGGGCCGGCCGCGATGGTCCGGCTGTTGCGGAGCGGGTCGTCGCCGTCGGCCACCATCGCGTGCTCCGTGACGGCGCGCAGCCGCGCGAGCAGCCGATACCAGGTGACGAGCGGCAGGATCCACAGCACCAGGTAGAGCGACGCGTGCCCCGCCGCGGTGAGCGTCGCGAGCAGGATCGCGTGGCTCGCGAGCACGGGCGCGAGCCGCCGCCAGCGCACGCGCAGCGTGGCGTCTTCCCGCACGGCCGCGACGGCGTCCCGGGCCGCGCTCCACCCGGAGAGGTCCGCGAGGATGCCGCGGGCGAGCCGCCCCCGCGTCACCGGGAACACGGCGGCGAGTGCGTGCTCCGGGTCATCGGGCTGGCCGGTGTGCCGGTGATGGAGGTGGTGCGCGCGACGGTAGCTCTTCAGGTCCACCCCGAGCGGCCCGGCGCAGAGCCAACGTCCCACGCGATCGTTCGCCTTCTGGCCCGCGAACAGCCGCCAGTGCGTCGCCTCGTGGGCAAGCATCATCAGCCCGAGCTGACGCCCCCCGATGACGACGAAGGCCACGGCCAGCGTGAGCATCGACGGCCAGAGCACGTAGAGCGCCATGGCCGCGGCGATGACCGCCCACGCGTGAAGGACAAGCCCCGCCCCCCGCCAGCCCGAGACGCGCCGGAGCTCCCGCAGCTCGCCGAGCGTGAGCACGTCGCCCGCGATCAGCGGCGTGGTCCGGGACGTCGCCGCCTCCTCGCTGTACCCACCGTGCTCCTCGATCCGCGCTCCCGCATCCACGTTCACCAACGCAGTATCGTCCAGCCCGCCGGGGAGCGGAAGCCACAGGCGATCCACAGCGGACCGCCCGTGGGGCGGCAGGGAGGGGGCTGGGGGCGTGGGGCCCTTCCCCTCCATCGGTCATCGGACCTCACCCGCCCGGATGGAGCCCAGCCGCGACGGGGCAGCGCACGCGTGCGGCGTGGTCTCGCGCCCCCAGCCCCCTCCCTGCCGCCCCGCCCGAGCGCGCCGGTGCGCGCGGTGGGCTAGAATCCCGGGAAGGCACGCGGCGAATGCAGATCGGCGTGGACATCGGCGGGACGTTCACCGACATCGTCCTCCTGGACGGAGCCGGACGGCTCTCGCTCGCCAAGGTGCCGACGACGCCGAAGGACCTGCTGGAGGGGATCGCCGAGGCGATCCGGCGCGTCCTGGCGCTCGGCGGGGCGCGCGCCGCGGACGTGGAGCGGTTCGTCCACGGGACCACCGTGGCCACCAACGCGGTGCTCGAGCAGAAGGGCGCGGTCACGGCAATCCTCGCCACCGAGGGCTTCGAGGACGTGCTGGAGCTGGGCCGGCAGAAGCGCTCGCGCATGTACGACCTGGACATGGCGCCGGAGACGCCCACGTTCCTCGCGCCCCGGCGGCGCCGCGTCGGGATCCGCGAGCGGCTGGACGCGCGCGGCGCGGTGCTGACGCCGCTGGACGAGGCGCAGGTGCGCCAGACCGCGGCCGATCTCCGCGACCGCGGCGTCCAGGCCGTCGCCGTCTGCTACCTGTTCTCGTTCGTCAACCCGGCCCACGAGCGGCGCACGCGCGAGATCTGCCGCGAGGTGGCGCCCGAGCTGTCGGTGTCGCTGTCCTCCGAGGTCGATCCCACCTTCCGCGAGTACGAGCGCCTCTGCGTGACCGCCTTCGACGCCTACCTGGGCCCGGTGGTGAAGCGCTATCTCGCCGGGCTCACCGCGTCGCTCCGCGGCCTCGGCGTGGCGCCGGTGCCGCTCATCATGCGCTCGCGCGGCGGCATCGTCTCGGCATCCCTGGCCGCCGAGCAGCCGGTCACGCTTTTCCTCTCCGGCCCGGCGGGCGGCGTCATCGGCGCCACGTCGGCGGCCGAGCGCTCCGGCGTGCGCGACTTCGTGTCCCTCGACATGGGCGGCACCAGCAACGACGTGGCCATGGTGCGCGGCGGCCGGCCGCTCCTCGCCACCGAGGGCTGGATCGGGTCCTATCCCGTGCGCACCCCGATGGTGGACGTGAGCACGATCGGCGCCGGCGGCGGCAGCATCGCGTGGATCGACGGCGCGCGCGGCCTCCACGTGGGGCCGCGGAGCGCCGGCGCGGACCCGGGTCCGGCCTGCTACGGGCGCGGCGGCGAGGCGGCCACGGTGACCGACGCCAGCCTCGTCCTCGGCTACCTGAACCCGGCGCGCTTCGCGGGCGACATCGCGCTCGACGTGGGGGCGGCCCGCGCCGCGGTGGGCGCCGTGGCGCGCGAGCTGGGCCTGGACGTGGTCGCGGCCGCGGCGGGCATCCACCGCGTGGTCAACGCGCGCATGGCCGACCAGATCCGGCTCGTGACGATCAAGCGCGGCTACGATCCCCGCCAGTTCGCGCTCGTGGTGCTGGGCGGCGCCGGCCCCGTGCACGGCGTGCCGCTCGCCGAGGAGATGGGCATGGCCGAGGTGCTGGTGCCGGAGGCGCCCGGCGTGCTCGCCGCCTTCGGGCTCCTGGCCGCCGCGATCGAGCACCATCACGCGCGCACGCTCCCCGGCCGCGCGGAGACGATGGACCTCGCCGCGGTCAACCGCTGCCTGGCCGAGCTGGACGCCGCGGGCCGGGAGCGGATGCGCGCCGAGGGCGTGCCCGCGGCCGAGGTGCGCGTGGCGTACACCGCGGACATGCGCTACGTCGGGCAGGCCTACGAGCTCGACGTGCCGATCGCCGCGCCCGTCGTTCGCCGCGCACGTCCCGGAGATCCTGGCCGCGTTCCACGCCGCCCACGAGCGCGTGTACGGCTACGCGCGCGCCCAGCAGCCGGTGGAGTTCGTGAACTTCCGCGCCGTGCACACGTTCCCGCTGCCGCGTCCCGTCGTCCGGCCCGCCGCCCGCGCGAGCCGCTCGGTGGACGAGGCCCGCACCGGCGAGCGCCCGGCGTGGTTCGCGCCCGACGGCTTCGCCGCCACCGCCGTCTACGACCGCGCGCGCCTGTCCGCGGGCGCGCGCGTGACGGGGCCGGCCATCATCGAGCAGGCCGACACCACCACCGTGGTCCCCCCGGGCTACACGGCCCTCGCCGAGGACTCGGGCAACCTGCGGATCCGGGCTGTGAAGAAGGGCGGATCTTGACGCCGACGAGCGGGCCAACACCGCGACTCCGCGTACACGCGGAGTGCCCCGCCGCCAATCACTTGCATCGCATCAGGAGGGCCGCGTCATGAGCCCATCGCCCATCGATCCGATCCTCCTCGAGGTGCTGCGCAACCGGCTGGACGCCATCGCCGACGAGATGGAGCTGACGCTGCTCCGGAGCGCGGCGTCGCCGATCGTGAAGGAAGGCCTCGACGCCTCGGCGGCGCTGTTCAACGTGGAGGGCGAGACGATCGCCCAGGCCGCGGCCATCCCCATCCACCTGGGCGCGCTCCAGTTCGCGGCGCGCCGGATCGTCACGGCGTTCCCGCCCGCGACGATGCGGGACGGCGACGCCTTCCTGCTGAACGATCCCTACGACGGCGGCACGCATCTGCCCGACATCACGCTGGCCGTGCCGGTGTTCGCGGACGGCCGCGCGGTGGCGCTGGCCTGCACGATGTGCCACCACCAGGACGTGGGCGGCCGCACGCCGGGCAGCGTGCCCACCGACGCCACCGAGCTCTACCAGGAAGGCGTGATCATCCCGCCCACCCAGCTCTTCCGCGCCGGCGAGCTCGACCAGAACCTCTTCGGCCTCCTCACGCGCAACGTGCGGCTGCCCGACGTTTTCTCCGGCGACCTGATGGCGCAGGTGGCGGCGGGACGGCTGGGCGGGGTGCGCCTGGGCGAGCTGTTCGCCGCGCACGGGGCGGGGCGCGTGCTCGAGTACATCGACGAGCTCCTCACGCGCGCCGAGCAGCTCACGCGCAAGCAGATCGAGGCCATCCCGGACGGGGACTACGCCTTCGCCGACTATCTGGACAACGACGGCGTGGACCTCGACCGCCGGGTGCGTATCCAGGTGACCGTGCGCGTGCACGGCTCGGGCATGACGTTCGACTTCACCGGCACCGATCCCCAGGTGCGCGGCCCGTTCAACTCCGTGCCCGCCTCCACGATGTCCGCGGTGTACTACGCCATTCGCGCCATCTCCGACCCGTCGATCCCGAACAACGGCGGCTGCTTCCGCGCGGTGGACGCGGTCCTCCCCGAGGGCTCGGTGGTGAACCCGCGGCCGCCCGCGCCGGTGAGCTGCCGCACCGCCACGATCAAGCGGATCGCCGACACCATCCTGGGCGCGCTCGTCCGCGCCCTGCCCGCGCGCATGCCCGCCGCGAGCTCGGGCACGCTGCTCGTGATGGCCTTCGGCGGCCGGGATCCCGAGAGCGGCCGGCCCTTCGTGGCCAGCGAGCTCGCCGCGGGCGGCATGGGCGCGCGCCCCGACCAGGACGGCATCGACGTGATCGAGACCGACGTGTCGAACTGCATGAACATCCCCGTCGAGTCCGTCGAGATGGGCTTCCCCCTCCGCATCACGCGGGCGCGGCTCTGGGCCGACTCCGGGGGCGCCGGCCGCTTCCGCGGGGGCCTCGGGCTCGAGAAGGTCTTCGAGGCGACCACGACCGACGTGATGGTCTCGCACCGCGGCGAGCGCTTCGCCTCCGCGCCGTGGGGCCTGCACGGCGGCCGCCCCGGGCGCTCCGGCGCACGCCTTCATCCTCCGGCGGGACGGAAGCCGGGAGGACCTGCCGTCCAAGCGCATGATCGTCCTCCATCCCGGCGACCAGCTCTGGGAGTACATCGCGGGCGGCGCGGGCCACGGCGATCCGCTCGACCGCGATCCCGAGCGCGTGGGCGCCGACGTGCAGGACGGCAAGGTCTCGCGCGAGGCGGCGCGCGACGCGTACGGCGTGGTCCTGGCCGAGCGACGGCGAGACGGTGGCGCTCGAGGCCACCCGGGAGCGCCGCGCCGCGCTTCGTCGCGAGCGCGGCGAGGCGCCGGCCACCTTCGATCGCGGGATCGACGGCCGGGAGAGCTGAGCCGGCTCCCGCCGGGAGCGACGCCGCGCGTGACCCGACAGCCCTCCTGATGGCGCCGAGCGCGGCGGACCCGACGCCGGCCCGCGACGCCGACGACCTGACGGCGATCCTGCCGCTCCGGCGCTACCACCCGGCGCACCTCGCCGCCGCGCTCGACTCGATGCTCGCCCAGACGGATCCCGCCTGGCGGCTCGTCGTGGTGGTGGAGCCGGAGGACGTCGAGCACTTCCGCGCCCTGCTCGCGCCGAGGCTCTCCGACGCGCGCGTGCGTCTCGTGCCGAACGACGGCGGCCGCTACCCGGGCGCCTTCAACACCGGGATGCGCCGCGCCGAGACCGAGTTCGTGGCCATCCTCCTCGGCGACGACATGTGGGCGCCGACCGCCGTGGAGACGCTGCGTCGCGAGATCCGCGCGCACCCCGACGTGGACTTCTTCCACACCGGCCGTCAGGTCGTGGACGGCGACGGGCGGCCGATCGGCGCGCCGTTCAAGCCGCGCGAGGTCGTGAAGCCGGAGCACTTCGTCTGGGGCACCGCGGTCAAGCATCTCCTCTGCTGGCGGCGGCGCATGGGCCTCGACGTGGGCGGGGTGGACGAGCGGCTGCGGACCGCGGGACCGGACGACTACGACTTCCCGTGGACCATGGCCGAGCGCGGCGCCGTCTTCCGCGCGGTCGACGAGTGCCTGTACGTCTACCGCGATCATCGCGACGCGATTCCGCCAGACGACGCACCTTCCCCGGAGCGTGCACCTGGCCGACCTGCGCTACATCATGGGCAAGCACGGCGTCCCGCCCGCCGAGACGCCGCGAGCGCGCTCCGCCGCGCCAAGCGAGGCTTCCTCAAGCAGTGCCTGTACCGGAACGCCGCCCACCGGTGGCTCTTGACGCTGCTCCGCCACGATCCGCAGCGGGGCTGGCGGCAGCCGTACCGCTGAGGGTCGCGGCGGCGCCTCGTCGCCGGGCCCGCGCGGCGGCCGCTCAGTCGAGCTTGTGGGCGGAGCGCCCGCCGCCGAGCAGCAGCCCGACGCCGATCCCGAGCAGGTGGGCCAGTCGGATGACGCGGAGCCGCACGCGGGTGCCGCGGGGCAGGTCGGCCTCCCGGCCGGCGAGCAGCGGCTCCAGGTCCTCGGTGAGTGACACCCACGAGGCGGACCAGAGGTGGCGGGAGGATCGGCCGAGCCCGCGCCAGAGGTGCGCGCACGCCCGCGCGTTGTGGAAGATGAGCACGAGGCCGGACACCGCGCCGACCGGCTTGACGTGGTCGATGTACACGTCGTTCGAGTACGCGAACCGGCCCCCGGCCAGGAGGCGCGGCACGACCTCGAATTCCCATGCGCCTTCCCGCAGCCGCTCCGTCCCGAGCGCGCCGCGCCGGACGATCGCCGCGGTGACGGGAACGTAGGCCGGCGGCCCGGCGAGCGGCGCCCACACGCGCAAGAAGGTGTAGAGGAACGTCGCCCAGCCCCAGGGCGTCGTCACGGTCAGGTTCCGGGCCAGGAACACGACGAGATCGATGTCGGTCCGCTCGCGGATGAGCTCCCGCGCGGCGTCGATCGACGCGGGCGTGACGAGCGAGTGCTCCTCGAGGAGGACGACCCACTCGCGGGCGGCGAGGAGCGGGATCTCACGGCGAAGTCCGAAGGACGAGACGTTGCCGGCCACCGGCACGACGCGGAACCACGGCTCGACCGGCACGTCGAGGCCGGCGACCCGATCGGCCCGGACGAGCAGGATGACCTCGTCGCCCTCGCGCCGGGCCGTCCGCAGCCGATCCATGATGGCGCGGCAGTGCCCGACCCCGTTCTCGGTCGTCACGATGAACGTGATCGTGCCCGCCGCGGCGAGGTCGGCCTCCCGCGGCGAGCCGACTCCCGCTTCGCTCGTCGTCGGCATGGCTCCCGTCATGCTACCCGATCCCGCGCCGCCGCTGGATCCCCGGCGGAGGCGCGGCCGACGCTCCGGCCGGCGTCACACGCGGAGGTCGGTGATGGGCGGGGCCGAGAGCTCGCCGGAGACGATCCGGCGGAGGATGGTGAGGCCGTCGAAGGCGTCGCAAAATAGTCCGACCGTTCGCACGCGTCAAGCGGCAAAATCGGCGGTCATGAGGAGACCGTCATGACCACCACCGTCGACACCGCGCTCGGCGCCATCCCGACCGCCGAGCTGGGCCCCACCCTGATGCACGAGCACATCGTCACGCGCTCCCCCGGCGTGCACGAGAACTGGCCGCACCTCTTCGACCGGCCCGGCGTCCTCGCCGCCGCCGAGCGGAAGATGGCGGAGCTCCACCAGCGCGGCATCCGGACCATCGTGGACCTGACCACGGTGGACCTCGGGCGCGACATCGGCCTCATCGCCGACGTGGCCCGGCGCTCCCGCGTGCACGTGATCGTGGCGACGGGGGTGTGGTGGATGCCCCAGCGGTACTTCGGCGTGCACGGCGCCGACGAGGTGGCCGCGCTGTTCGTGCGCGACATCACCCAGGGCATCGGCGACAGCGGCGTGCGCGCGGCCATCATCAAGTGCGCCACCGACACGGCGGGCGTCACGCCGGTGATCGAGACCGTGCTCCGCGCCTCGGCCCGGGCCCAGCGCGCGACGGGCGTGCCGATCTCCACCCACACGTGGGCGGCGGGCCGGACGGGCGAGGCCCAGCAGGCGATCTTCGCCCAGGAGGGCGTGGACCTCCGCCGCGTGATCATCGGCCACAGCGGCGACTCGGACGACCTGGGCTACCTCCGCGGCCTGATGGACCGCGGGAGCACGATCGGCATGGATCGCTTCGGCCTCACGCACCTCCTGCCCACGGCCAAGCGCGTGGAGGTGATCGCCCGGCTCTGCACGGAGGGCTACGCCGACCGCATGGTGCTGTCCCACGACGCGAACTGCTGGAGCGACATGATGAGCGACGGCGAGAAGCAGCGCACGCGCCCGCTCTGGCACTACAACCACATCCCCGACGACATCCTGCCCGCGCTGCGCAAGGCGGGCGTGAGCCAGGACCACATCGACCAGATGATGGTGACGAACCCGCGCGCGATCTTCGAGGCGCGGCCGGGGGCGTGATCGCCGGACGCGAGGTCCCGAGCCGAGCCACGTCGTGATCGAGGACAGCCAGTCCCGGGCGCGCCAGCGGGCGATCCACGCCCGGTGCGTCCACCCCACCGGCGTCTTCGTGGAGTTCCCGCCCTCTGCGATCGAGCAGTCGATGGCGGCGCGCTTCGAGCAGCAGGCGCGCCGCCACCCCGACCGGCTCGCCGTCAAGACACCGGGACGGCAGCTCACAACGGAACGCTGCCGGAGCTGATGCGCCTCGCGAAGGCGCACGGCGTCGCCACGATGATCTGGGCGGTCACGGCCAGGAACTTCGGGCACTACTACGTCGCCCACGGCGTGGACAGCGTGATCTCCGACCCCGCGCCGTTCCTGCTGCTCCGGGCCCGGCCCCAATCCGCATCTGGCGCCGCCCGGGCTGACAGCGGGGCGCACGGGCCCGCGGCAGAGATCCAGTCCGGCCAGCGCCCGCGTCCACACGCGCGGCGATTATAATCGAGACATGCCGGAACGGACGAGCTGGAGGCCATCGCCCGACGGCACGGCGTCGAGCTGCTGCTGGCGTTCGGCTCGACGGTAACGGGTCAAGTCCGTCCCAGAGCGATCTCGACCTGGCCGTGCTGTTTGATCGCCCGGACGTGTCCTTCGACGAGCTGGTCGAGATCCGCCACGCGCTCCAGGCGCTCGACGCCGGGCGGGAGGTGGACCTGGCCGTCATCAACCGCGCCGATCCGCTCTTCCTGAAGAAGATCACCGAGGCGTGCCGCCTCCTCCATGGCTCTCCCCGCCGGCTCGCCGAGCTGCGGATGTACGCATTCAGGCGCTACCAGGACCACCGGAGGTTCCTGGCCCTCGAGCGCGAGTACGTGCGCCGGACCCTCGATCGGCTCGCCGCGCCGTGATCGACCCCGCGCTCGTCGACCGCAAGGCTCTTCTCATCACGCGCGATCTGGCCGATCTCGCGCCGCTTGCGGCAAAACCACTTGCCGAATACCTGGCGAGCACCGTCCACGAGCTGGTCGCGGAGCGCCTCCTCGAACGCGTGATCGGGCGCATGATCGACATCAACTATCACCTCATCACCGAGACGGGCCACCCACCACCCGCCGACTACTACGCCTCGTTCACTCAGCTCGCCGTGCTCGGGGTGTACGACGCGGAGTTCGGGCGGCGCATCGCCGCGTGCACCGGCCTCCGCAATCGGATCGTCCACGAGTACGATGCCCTGGATCCTCGCCGGGTGTACGAGGCGCTGGCGACCGCGATACGGGACGTCGCGACCTACCTGCGCGCCGTTCAGGGACTACGTGAAGCGGACGAACGGATAAGCGCTCGCCGGGGCGGCCCCCAGCACAGTGGCGCGAGCGTCCGCGCGACCCTACCGCACGCCGCCCGCGGTGAGGCCGCCGACCAGGTGGCGCTCGATCAGCACGAACAGCACGACCACGGGTACGATCGCGATCAGGGACGCCGCGAAGAGCAGGTTCCAGTGCTGGACGTACGCGGTGACGTAGGACGTGATGCCCACGGTGAGCGGGCGCATGTCGGCGTCGGTGGCGAGCGTGAGGGCCACCGTGTACTCGTTCCAGGCCGCGATGAAGGCGAACGTCGCCGCGGTGGCGAGGCCGGGGCGGGCGAGCGGCAGCACGATCCACGCGAGCGTCCGGCCGCGGCTGCAGCCGTCGAGGGCGGCCGCCTCCTCGATCTCCCGCGGGATCGACGCGAAGAACGCGCGCAGGATCCACACCGCGAAGGCCAGGTTGAAGCCCGCGTTGGTGAGGATGAGCGCGGCGTACGTGTTGACGAGGCCCAGCTCGAAGAACTCGCGGTAGAGGCCCACGACCAGCGCGGTGGGCGAGAACATCTGCGTCACGAGGACCAGGCCCAGGAACGCGTTGCGACCGGGGAAGCGGTGCCGCGCCGTGTAGTAAGCGGCGGGCACGGCGGCCGACGAGCACGAGGGCGGTCGACGCGAGGGCCACGATCAGCGACACGCGCAGCCAGCCCTGGAACGCGGGATCGGCGAGCACGGTCCCGAAGTTCTCGAGCTGCCAGCCCACGGGCAGGAGCCGGGGCGGGGTCGTGCGCAGCTCCCCGGCGGGCTTGGCCGCGGTCAAGAACATCACCAGGTACGGCGCGAGCAGCGCGACGGCCACCAGGAGACCGGAGCCGGCGAGGGCGGCACGCCGCGCAGGGAGGCTCACGCCTCCGCCTCCCAGCCCCTCGACGCGCGCAGGTACACGAGCACCGCGGCCAGCACCAGGAGCACGTTGACCACGCCGAGCGCGGCGGCCAGCCCCACGTCCCGCAGCGCGCTCTTGAACGCGATCTTGTACATGTACGTCACCATGATGTCGTGGGCGAAGCCGGGGTTCCGGTCGTTGAGCGTCCACACGAGCGGGAACGAGTTGAAGACGTAGATCATGTTGAGCACCGCGGCCACCACGAGCGCGGGCCGGAGGAGCGGCAGCGTCACCGCGCGGTACGTCCGCCAGGGCGACGCGCCGTCGACGCGCGCCGCCTCGTACACCTCCCCGGGGATGGTCTCGAGCCCGGCGAGCAGCACGTACGTGGTGAACGGCAGCGACACGAAGATGCCCACCGCGATCATGGCCGGCATCACGGTGGCGTCGTCGCCGAGCCAGTCCACCGGCCGCGCGAGGAGGCCGGTGGACGTCAGGACGTGATTCCAGATGCCGAAGTAGTAGTCGTAGATCCACACGAAGAGCTTCGAGCTCATGACGAGGGCGGCGGCCCAGGGCACGATCAGCGCCAGCCTCACGAGGCGGCGGCCGGGGAAGCGCGCGTCGACGAGCTGGGCGAGCGCGAGGGAGACGACGATGCTGCCCGCGACGACCGCGACCACCCAGACCGCGGTGTTGGCGATCACGGTCGGCAGCGCCTCCTGCTGCGCCAGCCGCGCGTAGTTGTCCGCGCCCACGAAGCCCTGCCGGACGCCGGTCAACGAGTACCGCCCGAGGGAGGCCCGGACCAGCTCGACGGCCGGGTAGAGGACGACGGCGCCGATCAGGAGGAGGCAGGGCGCCAGCCAGGGCAGCGGCGCCCACCAGGCCCGGCGCCGACGGCGGAGGCCGGGCGCCGGCGGCGCGTCGGTCAGCGGGCGCTCTCCGTGGCGTTCTTCTGCAGGCGCGCCAGCACCTGCCGGGGGTCGCCGCCCGGCTGGACGGCCAGGCCGATGTTCTGCTGCACGTCGAGCTTCACGCGGTCCCACGTCGGGTCGGTGGTGGGCGCCAGGCGCGCGTTGGGCAGCGCGTCCAGGTAGGGCTTGAGCTTCGCGTCACCGCTCATCTGGGCCACGCCCGACTTCGTGACGGGCAGGAAGCCCTCGGCGCGGATCCATCGCGTGATGTTGGCGGGCTGGTAGTAGAGGTCCAGGTACTGCTTGACCGCGTCCTGGTTGCCTTTCTTCTTGAAGGCCATCAGGTAGTCCTCGACCCCGAGGGTGACCGAGGTGCCGGCGTTGGTGGGCATCTGGGCCACGCCGTAGCGCACCTTGCCCTCGGCGTCGAGCTGCTTGGCGAGCGGGCTGAAGCCCATGACCATGCCCACCTTGCCGTCCTTGAAGAGCTGGAACGCGCCGTCGGTGCGGTTCGTCTTGCCCGGGTTGACCTGGGTCACGCCGTGGCGGTTGGCGAGGGCGGCGAGGAACTCGAGGGTCTGCACGTTCTTGTCGCTTTCGATCGTCCAGCGGTCGCCGGACTTCCAGTCGCCGCCGTTGTTCCACATCCAGATCGACCACTCCGCCTGCGCCTCCTCCGGGCCGAGCGGCAGCGCGTAGCCGATGACGCCGCCGCCGAGGGCCTGGAGCTTCTTCGCGGCGTCGAGGAACTCGTCCCACGTGCGCGGCGGCGCGGCCACGCCGGCCTTCGCGAACAGGTCCTGGTTGTAGAAGAAGGCCCGCGCGCTCGCGAGGATCGGGAAGCCGTACTGCTTGCCCTTGTACTCCCCGCCCCGCGCGAGCGGCTCGAGGAAGTCCTCGCGGGTCTTCGGCGAGAGCACCTCCTCCGCCGCGTAGAGCAGGCCGTCCTTGGCGTAGCTGGAGAACGAGTTCAGGTTCAGGACGTTCCGGGGGCTGGTTGGTCTGGAGCATGGTGGTGACCTGCTGATCGATGGTGTTCCAGTCCACCACCTGCAGGTCGACCTTCACGCCCGAGGCCTTCGTGTACTCGTCGGACAGCGCCTGCCAGAACGGACGCGTGTGGTCGCGGCTGTAGTCCGCGATCACCACCTTGATGGAGGCGGGCTTGCCGTCGCCGCAGCCGGCCAGCGCCAGCGCGGCGACGGCGCTCACCAGCGCGATGCCGGCGAGCCAGCGGCGCGTCATCGGGCCGCGGGCGCGCCGGCCAAAACCTCCGCCGCCTGCTTCTCGACCTGGGTGCCCTTGAAGAAGAGACCTGCGCGGATCTGCCTGGGGTCGGCGTGCGTGTGACCTCCGCTCATGCGCGGCCTCCTCTCTGAAGGCTCGTCCTGGGGGCGCGGGGGCCGGGACCGGGCGCCGGATGCCCGGCGGCCGCCGTCGGTCGGGATGATAGCGCCTTTTCCCGCGATAGGGCGACGAGCGCGGGAGGGACTACAATCGGGCGAGCCGCGCCCGCTCACGGCGGGCGAGGAGGATTCAATGGACCGACGACAGCTCGTCACGGGAATCGCCGCCACCGCCGCGCTGACCGCCGCCGGGCCCCTCGCCCGCCCCGCCCGCGCCCAGACGCCGGAGAAGCTCGTGGCGCTCGGCCACAAGGTGCATCAGCAGATCATCATGGGCGAGCGCGGGGGCGAGGCGAAGAACCTGGCCGAGCCCTGGCTCAAGGACAAGGGCGTCAAGAGCATCGAGTGGGTGACCTACGGGCTCGACGGCATCCACGACAAGCTCTTCCGCGAGGCGAGCCTGCCCAGGAGCACGGTGGACGTGGGGTTCCTGCTGAACTCCTACGCCTCGCCGCGCATCACCGAGCTGCTGGAGCCGCTGGAGGAGTGGCAGCAGAAGGCGCCCGTCGAGGAGATGGCCGACTTCTTCCCCAACATGGTCAAGACGCTGACCGTGAAGGGACGCCTCTACGGCATCCCCATGCGCGCGACCACCACGTTCCTCCACTACAACCGCGCGGTCTTCGAGGAGCGCGGCGTGGCCGGCCCGCCCAAGACCATCGAGGAGTTCGCGGACATCGCCAGGAAGTGCACGTTCACGCGTCCGAGCGGCGAGAAGGTGTACGGCTTCTCCGTGCAGGGCACGAAGGCGGAGATCTTCTACCCGCTCCTGGACCTGTCCCGCGCCTGGGACGGCGACTACCTCACGGCGGACTACCGGGTGGTGCTCAACGAGCCGCCGGTGGTGAAGGCCCTCACGCTGCTCCGCGACCTGGTGAAGGACGGCGTCATGCCGCCCAACATCACCACGCACTCGAACACCGACGAGGTGCGATTCGTTCAGAGCGGCCGGTCGGCCATGACCGTGCACGGCTCCAACTACCACGCGACCTTCAACGACCCGAAGAACTCGAAGGTGGCGGGGCAGTTCGCCTACGCGCTGCTGCCCGCGTCGCGGGAGATGGCGGGCAAGCTCGAGTTCGCGCCCACCAAGACGGAGTTCTGGTCGTTCGTGATCCCGCGCACGGCGCCGGCCAAGGCGCTGTCCTGGGACTTCATCCGCACGCTGTCGTCGAAGCGCTCCATCGTGCAGATGGCGCTGAACGGCAACAGCCCCACTCGCGCCTCCGCCTACGCCGACGCGCAGATCAAGGCCAAGATCCCGTACGCCGAGCTGGAGCAGAAGGTGCTGCGCGTCTCCCGCGTGCCGTGGCCGGCGTTCGACCAGGTGAGCCGCGCCATCGACATCCTGGGCGAGGAGGTGCACCGCGCGCTCCTCGGCATGAAGACGCCCAAGCAGGCGCTGGACGATGCGGCGAAGGCGATCACGCCGCTGGTGCCGAAGGCCTGACGCGCGAGGGAGTGCCGGCCGCCTTCAGGGAAGCAGGTCGGCGGCGAGGACGGGCGCGCTGGGCGCAGCGAGCGGCGCGATACGCCGCTCAGGGGTCAGCGTGACCACGCTGCCGTAGCGCCACCCAAAGGGCGCCGCGGCGTCGGGCATGGGCTCCCGGTAGATCTCCAGGCGGCCGTCCGGGATGTTGACGATCCAGTAGTCGGGGAGGCCGGCGCGGGCGTAGAGGCTGCCCTTGCGGTCGCGGTCGAATCGAAGCCGGGAGAGCGCGACCTCGACCACGAGGACGGGCCGCATGGGGTGCGCATCACGGTAGTCCCGCGGATCGCCCGCGACCACCGACACGTCGGGCTCGGGCTCGGACTCGTCGTCGAGAGCGATCGGCCCCTGGACCCGGACGTCGAAGCCGCTGCCGAACGCGGCGCGGAGCGCTCGGGCGACGAGCTGGATGCCCGCCATGTGCGGGCTGTACTGGGGCTCCTTGACCACCATGTGGCCTCCGAGGAGCTCGATCTTGTCCTCGGGGCCGAGGATCTCGCACTCGACCAGCCGGTCGTACTCGATCCTGGTCCACTTGCGCGTCTGGATCTCGGCGTCGCTCATGTCGCCTTCCCTCCCCTACGACCGCTTCGTCGCCCTCACGCTACCGGGCGCCCGACCGACGGTCAATGTCCCGCTTCCGATACACCCCTCAGCGGAAGCGCGGCGCCACCTGCTCGCCGAAGGCGCGCGTGGACGCCATGACGCGCGTCGTGCGGCAGGAACCCGGTGCTGAGCTGGCAGAGCACGTGCTGCACGCCGGCGTCGCGGATGGCCGCCACCTGCTCGGCCACGCGGGCCGGCGTGCCGTAGAGCGACGAGGCCTCGAGCGAGTAGCGGGCGCCGGCCTCGTCCGACACGCGCGGGTCGTTCCACGGGTTCACGCGCGCGTCGTCCACGTGGAAGTCGGACGGGTTGTGGGTGGCGCGCGCGTGGACCATGTGGTGGCGGGTGCCCACGAGCGCCGCGGTCAGCTCGTCCTCGGCCTGCGCCTGGCTCTCCGCCACGTGCACGAAGCGCCACAGCGCGGTCTGCGCGCGCCGCGCCTGGCGCGCCGCCTCGTCGAGGGCGCTCTCCGCGAGGCCGGCATCGTAGAGTGCGAGGCGCTCCGACACCCTCGCGAGCGGGATGCGCGCGAGGAGGATCGGATCACCCAGCCGGCCGCACTCCCGCACGGACCCCGCGGAGGACACGGCGCGCCAGATCGGCGGATGTGGTCGCTGGACGGGACGCGGCCGCAGCTCGGGCAGGCTCAGCTGGTAGAACTTCCCGTCGTGGACGAGCGGCGACTCCGTCCACGCGCGCACCATCACCTCGAGGGTCTCGGCCATGCGCTCCCGGCTGTCGCTGCTCCGGAGGCCGTAGCCCATGAACTCGTACTCGTTGTAGTTGGTGCCGTGGCCCACGCCCACGTCGATGCGGCCGCCGCGAGAGGTTGTCGAGGAGCGCGAGCTGCGTCGCCAGCCTGATGGGATGGCGCAGCGCGAGCTGGATCACCGCGAAGCCGATCCGGATGCGCGACGTCCGCGCGGCGAGCACGCTGGCGAACGGGATCGGATCGCAGTACACGCTCTCGCCGGTGAAGTTGTGCTCGGTGAGCCAGATCCCGTCGAAGCCCGCCTCCTCCGCGAGGCACGCCTGCTCGAGCTGCTCGTGGATGGCCCCGCAGTCGTCGTCACCCGAGGGCGAGAGCCCGAGGGTCAGCCAGCCGAATCGCATCCGGTCGTCCTTTCGTGGAGGGCGAGCGCCCTCAAGCGCCGAGGATCATGGCGGCGGCCTTCTCCGCGATCATGATCGTGGGCGCGTTGGTGTTGCCGCCGATCAGCGTGGGCATGATGGAGGCGTCGGCCACGCGGAGCCCCTCGAGGCCGCGGACCCTCAGCGTCGGGTCCACCACGGCGGCGGAGTCGACGCCCATCTTGCAAGTGCCCACGGGGTGGAAGATCGTCCCCGAGCCGCGCTCGCTCACGTAGGCGGCGATGGCCTCGTCGCTCTCCGCGCCGCCGCCCGGCCCGAGCTCGCGGCCCAGCAGATCGCCGAGCGGCTTGGCGGCGAGCATCTGCCGCGTGCGCCGGATGCCCGCCACGAACAGCGGCATGTCCGCCGGGTCGGTCAGGTACGCGGGATCGATCAGCGGCTGGTCGAGCGGATCGGCCGAGGCCAGGCGGATGGTCCCGCGGCTCGCCGGCCGGTTCACGTAGAACACGAACGACACGCCGTGGCAGTACGGCTGGAACGCCTCGTTCGGCGCCTCGGTCAAGCAGTACGGCAGGAAGAACCCCTGGAGCTCGGGCCGCCCGCGGCCGGCGCCCAGCCGGAGGAACGCGCCCGCCTCGGCGATGTTCGACGTGAACAGCCCCTGGCGCTCGGTCTCGAACTGGGCCTGGATCTGGGCGAGGAGCTCCGGCGTGGCCCCGTACAGCGAGACGGGCTGCGTGATCTCGTAGCGGACGAAGGCGCCCAGGTGGTCCTGGAGGTTCCGCCCCACGCCCGGCAGGTCGTGAACGGCCGTGACGCCGGCCTGGCGCAGCTCGTCAGCCGGCCCGACGCCGGACAGGAGGAGGAGCTGCGGCGAGTTGATCGCGCCGCCGCAGAGGATGACCTCGCGCGCGGCCTCCGCGGCGCCGGCCACGCCGAGCCGCGTGTAGTCCACGCCGGCGGCGCGCCGGCCGTCGAAGCGCACGCGAGTGGTCAGCGCGTTCGTGAGCACGGTCAGGTTCGGACGGGCCAGCGCGGGACGCAGGTACGCGCTCGCCGTGCTCCAGCGGAGTCCGTCCTTCTGCGTCACCTGGTAGAAACCGCAGCCCGCCTGCTCCTCGCCGTTGAAGTCGTCGTTGGGCGGCACGCCGGCGTTCCGAGCGGACTCCACGAACATCGCGGAGAGCGGATGGCGGAAGCGATGGTCGGCCACGTTCAGCGGGCCGCCGCGCGCGTGGAACCCGTTCTCCATCCGCTCGTTGTGCTCGGACTTGCGGAACAACGGCAGCACGTCCTCGAAGCCCCAGCCCGGGTTCCCGGCGTCGCGCCAGGCGTCGTAGTCGCCGGCGTGACCGCGGATGTAGATCATGTAGTTGATGGAGCTGGAGCCGCCGAGCGTGCGCCCACGCGGCCACGCGAAGCGGCGCATGTTGCACATGAGCTGGGGGACGGTGCGGTAGCGCCAGTCGTACTGGCTGTCGCCCAGCAGCGCCATGAGCGCCGGCGTATGGATGAACGGCGAGTCGTCGGGCCCGCCCGCCTCCAGCAGCAGCACGCGGTTCGCGGGATTCTCGGACAGCCGATTCGCGAGGACGCAGCCCGCGGACCCCGCCCCCACGATCACGTAGTCGTGCATGCCTCCCCTCCCGTCCAATCGGCTGCCAACGCCGCGATACTGCGCCGCCGCGCGCAGCAGCGTCAAGCGAGCGGCGCGTTGGTCGTGTCGCGGCACCCTTCTCCCTCTCCCTTCCAGGGAGAGGGCCGGGGTGAGGGTCGGCCGCACCACCTCGCGGCGAAACGGTCCGTGTGCTTGCTCGACCGCCCCTCACCCTGCCCTCTCCCCTCTAAGGGGAGAGGGAACGGCAGGCCGAGCGAGAGCGGCTTGACACCCGCGGCCGGGCGAGTGCACGGTCTGGCCCATGGGGCAGGACGTCCGGAGCTTCGTCGAGGCCTTCGAGCACGCGCATCCGGCCGAGGTCGTGCGCATCGGGGACCCCGTGGACCTCGAGTACGACGTGATGGCCCTGGTGCTCGAGTACGAGCGGCGCCGGCGCTTCCCGATCCTGCTCTTCGAGAAGGTCCGCGGCCACGAGATCCCCATCGTGGCCAACGTGGTGGCGAGCCGGCGCGCGCTGGCCTTCGCGCTGGGCGTGGGCGAGCCCGACCTCGCCGCCGAGTACGCGCGCCGGATCAACGTGCGCCACACGCCGGTCGTGATCTCCGACCCTCCCTTCCGCCACCAGGTGGTGACGGGCAAGGACGTCGACATCGGCGCCCTGCCCGTGCCCGTGTACTTCCCGGGCGACGCCGGCCGCTACCTGACCGCGGGCATGCTGGTCGCGCGGGACCCCGACACCGGCGTGGAGACGGAGGGCTACCACCGCTTCCAGCTCAAGGGCCGGGACCGGATGGGCGTGAGCCTCCACTCGCGCCGGCGCATGTTCGAGTACCAGCGCCGCGCGGAAGCGAAGGGACAGGCGCTGCCGTGCGCGGTGGTGCTGGGCCTGCATCCGCTGGTCTCGATGGGCTCGCTCGCCTACCCGCCGCCCGACGTGGGGAAGTTCGAGGTGGTGGGCGGCCTCCTCGGCGAGCCGCTCCAGGTGGCGAAGTGCGCCACGATCGACCTCACCGTGCCCGCGGCCGCGGAGATCGTCATCGAGGGCGAGATCCTCCCCGGCGTGCGCGAGCCCGAGGGGCCCTTCGGCGAGTTCACCGGCTACTTCTCCCGGCGCAGCACCGAGCACGTGTTCGTGGCGCGGGCCATCGCCATGCGCGAGCGGCCGTGGTTCCAGTCCATCGGCTCCGGGCGCGCCGGCGACCACATCACCACGCTCGGGCTCGTGCGCGAGGCGGAGATCAGGAACGCGCTGGCCCGGGCCATCCCCAACGTGACCGGCGTGCACGTGCCGCTGTCCGGCACGTCGTCGTTCACCGCGTACGTGTCGATCAAGCAGGGCCGGCCGGGCGAGGCCAAGCACGTCATCCCGATCGTGCTCGGCGTGGACCACTACCTGAAGCTCGTGATCGTGGTGGACGACGACATCGACGTGTTCGACGAGTCCGACGTGCTCTGGGCGGTGGCCACGCGCATGCAGGCCGACCGCGACCTCGTCACGATCGCGGGCAGCCTCGGCGCCATGCTCGACCCGAGCGCGGACGAGCGCGGCGTCACCGCCAAGCTCGGCATCGACGCCACGCGCCCGTTCGGCCAGCCGTTCGGCGAGAAGCTCCGGATGGCGCCGGAGAAGATGGCGTGGGCGCGCGACCTGGTGGACCGCCTCGGCGCCTGACCGGCCGCCCTCACCTGGAGATCGACATGACCGAGCGGAAGACGATGCGCCTCACGTGGGACGTCCCGGTGGACGAGCAAGCCGACGTGCTGGTGGTGGGCGGCGGCTCGGCGGGGATCGCCGCCGCCACCGCGGCGGCGCGGAACGGCGCGCGCACCGTGCTCGTGGAGAAGTACGGCGTTCCTCGGCGGCACCTCGACCGCGGGGCTCGTGGGCCCGTTCATGACGTCCTACTCCGCCGACGGGCGCGAGCCGGTGGTGGGCGGCATCTTCCAGGAGGTGGTGGACCGCATGGCCGCCACCGGCGGCGCCATCGACCCCGGGAAGACCGAGGCGGGCGAGAAGTGGGCGGCCTACATCAAGCTCGGCCACGCGCACGTCACGCCCGTGCACCCCGAGGCGCTCAAGGTGGCCGCGATGGAGACGGTGGTGGAGGCGGGCGCGCGCCTCATGCTCCATACCTCCTTCGTGGACGTGATCCGCGCCGAGGGCGCCGACCGGCTGGACGGGATCGTCGTGCTCACCAAGGCCGGGCTCCGCGCCCTGCCCGCCACGATCGTGATCGACTGCTCGGCCGACGCCGACGTGGCGGTGCGCGCGGGCGTGCCGACGCGATCCGGACGCGAGAGCGATGGGAAGATGATGCCGGCCACGATGTTCTTCCGCATCGGCGGGGTGGACGACGACGCCGTGGAGGCCTTCGCCCACGAGCACGAGCGCCTGCACCCCGGCGAGCGGCTCTACGAGTGCATCGTGCAGGAGGCGCGGGCGCGCAACCAGTTCCCGGTGCCGCGCGAGTACCTGAACATCTACCGCGAGCCGGAGCCCGGCGTGTGGCGGGCCAACATCACGCGCCTGCACGACATCGACGGCACGGACCCCGAGCACCTCACGCGCGCGGAGATCGAGGGCCGCCGCCAGGTCATGAAGGTGTTCGCGTTCATGCGCGAGCGCTGCCCGGGGCTGGAGCAGGCGCGACTGCTGGAAGTGGCGGCGCAGATCGGCATCCGCGAGACGCGCCGGATCGAGGGCCTCTACACGCTCACCGGCGAGGACGTGCTCCAGGGCGTGCGCTTCGACGACGCGATCGCCCGCTGCGCGTACCCGATCGACATCCACGATCCCACGGGCACGCGGGGCAAGCTCATCGGCCTGGAGGCCGCGGGCTACTACGAGATCCCGTACCGCTGCCTGGTGCCGGTGCGCGTGGAGAACCTCCTGGTCGCCGGCCGCTGCCTCTCCGCCACCCACGAGGCGGCGGCGAGCGCGCGCGTGATCCCGCCCGTCTACGCGATGGGCCAGGCCGCGGGCACCGCCGCCGCCCTCTGCGCGCGCGAGCGCCAGCGTCCGCGCGACCTCGACGGCCGCCGCCTGCGCGAGACGCTCCGGCTGCAGGGCGCCCTCGTCTGAGGTCCGAGGGCTGTACGGGGTGGGTCAGCGCCGCAGGCGGCTCAGCAGCCAGAGCGCGAGGGCAGCGCCCGCACCGAAGGCGAAGGCCGACGCCGGCCCGAACAGCACGCGGTTGCCGTCGCCGTGGAACTCGCGGGTGACGAGCAGGCCGATGGCGGTATCGCGCGCGGTGACGGACTCGGCGACAAGGACGCCCGCCGCCGACTGGTCCATCTCGGCCTCCCGCGCCACGACGACGGCGGCCGCGGTCTGCTCGAGCTCCGCCTCGCCGGCGAGGGCGGCGCCGATGGTCCCGGCCGTCACCTCGACCTCGCGGGCCCGTGCGAGGACAATGCCGCCCTGGGTGACGTTGACCTCCTCGGCGTGAACCTGCACGGCGCCGCCCTGGCGGATCGACACCTCGCGCGCGTGGACGACATCGGCGCCGCCGCGACGGATCGTGACGAGCCTCTCGTCGTGCTCGTCCTGCGAGCGGTCCTCGTGCTCAGCCATCGTTCCCTCCACGGCCCGCCCGCCGCCGGGCCGTCGGTCGCAACTTGTGCCTACAGGACCATACCAGCCGGCGAACAAGGCTGTCGAGGACTGCACCGCGGCGTCCGCTGGGAAGACTCGCGTGTTGCTCCGCGGGCCGCCCGGTTCCTTGACGCCGTCGAAGGGCATCGTCTAAGGTCGGGCGCGATGGCCCGAAGCGGCACATGGACGACGGAGGCCCTCGACTGACACCGCCTGGCGGCAGCGCGCCCGAAGGGGCCGCCCGGCGCAAGATCGACGCTGCGCTTACCGAAGCGGGCTGGATCGTCCAGGACCGCGAGGCCATGAACGTGTCCGCCGGTCGCGGCGTGGCCGTCCGGGAGTTCAAGCTGGCCGCCGGACATGGCTTCGTGGACTACCTCCTCTTCGTCGACGGCCGAGCCGCAGCCGTCCTGGAGGCCAAGCCCGCCGGCCACACGCTGCTTGGCGTGGAAGTTCAGGCCGAGCGGTATGCCGACGGCCTTCCCCGTGAGCTGCGCGCGCCCGTACGGCCCTTGCCGTTCATGTACCTGAGCACCGGGGAGGTCACCACCTTCGCTAACCTCCTGGACCCCCACCCGCGGAGCCGTCCGCTGTTCAGCATTCACCGACCGGAAACCCTGGCCGAGTGGATGGCCGACAAGTCCCTGGACGAGTGGACGGCCGGCTGGACCGCGGCGCACGGGATCGCCGAGCGCACCGTGGCGGAAAGGGAGTACGCTCCTCGGCCGTCCACGCTCCGCTCCCGGCTCCAGCGCATGCCTGCCCTCGATGCGCGAGGGCTGTGGCCAAACCAGGCCACCGGCGTCGCCAACCTGGAGCAGTCCCTCCGCGACGATCGACCGCGGGCCCTCATCCAGATGGCCACCGGATCGGGCAAGACCCTTCTTGCGGTCGCGGAGATTTACCGGCTGCTCGCGTTCGCGGGCGCCCGACGCGTGCTCTTCCTGGTGGACCGCGCCAACCTGGGCGAGCAGGCGGAGGTCGAGTTCTCCGCCTACCGACCGCCCGACAATCCGCGCCAGCTCGGCGAGCTGTACACCGTGAAGTGGCTGACCAGCAACACGATCCCCGAGTCGGCGAAGGTGGTGATCTCGACCATCCAGCGCCTCTACTCCATCCTGAAGGGCGAGCCGGAGCTGCCGCCGGACGCCGAGGAAGGCTCCCATTTCGGGCCGTCCGGCCAGCTCTCGCGCGAGCCCCTGCCCGTGGCCTACAACACCGCGCTGCCCCCCGAGTACTTCGACGTGATCGTGGTGGACGAGTGCCACCGGTCGATCTACTACGCTCTGGCGCCAGGTGCTGGAGTACTTCGACGCGTACCTGATCGGGCTCACGGCCACCCCGGGCGCCCACACCTTCGGCTTCTTCAACCAGAACCTGGTGATGGAGTACCCGCACGAGCAGGCGGTGGCCGACGGCGTGAACGTGGACTTCCAGGTCTACCGGGTGCGCACGCGCATAACCGAGCAGGGATCGGTGGTGGAGGCGAGCAACGAGCCGGGGCTGGGCATCCGCGACCGCCGCACGCGGCGCGTGCGCTGGCAGGCGCCCGACGAGCCGCTCACGTACGGGGCGACGGACCTCGACCGGAATGTGGTGGCCCCCGACCAGATCCGGCTCCTGGTTCGCACGTTCAAGGAGCGGCTCTTCACGGAGATCTTCCCCGGTCGCACCGAGGTCCCGAAGACGCTCATCTTCGCCAAGGATGACAGCCACGCCGAGGACATCGTGGGCATCCTCCGCGAGGAGTTCGGACGGGGCAACGACTTCTGCCAGAAGATCACCTACCGCACCACAGGCCGGAAGCCGAAGGACCTGATCCAGGAGTTCCGCATCAGCTACCTGCCGCGCATCGCCGTCACGGTGGACATGATCGCCACCGGCACGGACGTCAAGCCCATCGAGATCGTGGTGTTCATGCGGGCGGTCCACAGCCGCGTGCTGTTCGAGCAGATGAAGGGCCGGGGCGTACGCGTGATCGACGCCGACGAGCTTCAGGGCGTCACTCCCGACGCCCGGGCCAAGACCCACTTCGTCATCGTGGACTGCGTGGGGCTGGCCGAGACCGACCTGGCGGACACGAGGCCCCTGGAACGGAAGCGCACCCTCTCGCTCAAGGCCCTGCTGGAGCACGTGGCGGCAGGCGGCACGGACCCGGACGTGCTGTCCTCGCTGGCCAGCCGGCTCGCCCGTCTGGACCGGCAATGCGGCCCCACAGAGCGCCAGCAGATCGGCGAGCTATCGGGCGGCGCGAGCCTGGCGGCCATCAGCCACGCCATCGTGGAAGCACTCGATCCCGACGTCCAGGCGGCCGAGGCACGCCGCGTCGACGGGTATCCCCGGCGATGCCGAGCCCACCGGGCCCCAGGTGGCGGCCGCGGCCGAGGCGCTGCTGAAGCAGGCCGTCCAGCCCCTGGCGACCCGGCCCACCCTGCGCAAGCTATTGGACGACCTTCGCCACCGGTTCGAGCAAGCCATCGACGAGATCAGCAAGGACGACGTTGCTCGAGGCCGGCCACTCCGAGGAGGCCAGGGACAAGGCTCGCGCCCTCGTCCAGTCCTTCGAGCAGTGGATCGCCGGAGCACCGGGACGAGGTGGCGGCGCTGCAGGTCTTCTACTCCCAGCCCTACTCGCGGCGCCTGCGCTTTGCCGACATCAAGGCCCTGGCCGAGACCATCAAGGCCCCGCCCCGCTCCTGGACGCCCGAGCGCCTCTGGCGCGCCTACGAGTTGCTGGAGCGCGACAAGGTGCGCGGCGCCTCGGCTCAGCGCCTGCTCACGGACATCGTCTCCCTGCTCCGCTTCGCCCTGCACAAGGACCCCGTGCTCGTCCCGCACGCGGAGCGGGTCAACGAGCGATTCGATCGCTGGATGACCCAGCAGGACCGCGGGGCCGCCGCTTCACCGCCCCCCAGCGTCAGTGGCTCACCATGATCCGCGACCACGTGGCCACCAGCCTCGAGATCGAGCCCGACGACTTCCGCTACACGCCCTTTGTGGAGCAGGGCGGCCTGGGCAAGGCGCGCGAGGTCTTTGGTGATACGCTCCTGCCCCTGCTGGAGGAGCTGAACGAGGTGCTCGCGGCGTGAGTGAGGCGTCGGGTTTGCTCCCGACCGGGTGGCACCTCGCTAGATTGCCCACCCTCGCGACGTCAACCCCGCGCTATTGGCTGACGGTCCTCTCGATCGCGACGTCGTGTCCTTCGGTTCCCATGGCTGCCGTGGAGGAACTCTCGGGCCGCCTGGACCCCTCGTTGGGCCGGAGATGGGGCGAGGTGAGGCGTGGGTACTCTCGGTTCCGGGAAAACGGACATCCTGTTTGCGAAGATCACGCCATGCATGGAGAACGGGAAAGTGGCGCTAGCCGCTGGTCTCCGGGGTGGGATCGGGGCAGGATCGACCGAGTTCCACGTCCTCAGGCCCGGGCCGGCGCTTGAACCGAAATACCTCCTCTTCAACCTCCTGCGGGAGGACTTCGAAGGCTCGCCCGATCGAAGATGACAGGCACGGCGGGTCAACTCCGAGTGCCCGCCGGAGTTTTGAATGAGTATTCGCTTCCCGTCGCGCCTATACGCGAGCAACGACGTGTCGTCGACGCCATCGAATCCATCCTTAGCCGGTTAGATGCCTCCACGACCCTCGCCCTGCGGGCCCAGCAGAACCTCAGACGCTACCGGGCCGCCATCCTGAAGGCCGCCGTCGAGGGACACCTTGTCTCCACCGAGGCGGAGCTGGCCCGAGCGGAGGGCCGCGACTACGAGCCCGCTGAGGTGCTCCTCAAGCGCATCCTCACTGAGCGACGCCGATGCTGGGAAGAACGCGGAACTGGCAGACATGAAGGCATCGAGAAGGCCACCTGCAGATGACCGTTGGAAAGGCCGCTATCCTCAGCCGATTTCCGTAGACCAATCGAGCCTGCCTCGTCTCCCGGAGGGTTGGTGCTGGGCCTCTTGGTCACAGATAGGCTTCTCGCAGAACGGTCGAGCCTTTCCTAGCACCGACTATCAACTCGCGGGAGTCAAGCTTCTTCCGGCCCGGGAACTTGCACTACTTCGGTCGTGTCGAATGGACCGGCGCCAATACGCGCTTCCTACCGGAATCATGGGCAACTCGATATCCCGGATGTCTTGTTGGGCCGAATGAGTTGGGGTCATGAATCTGACGGCCCAATCCCTGAAGGACGATTTCCTGGGGCGTGCATGCATGACCGGTTCTGCGGACCGGTGTCTTCTGAACCAGCGGATCGCCCGCCTGACACCCATCCTCGCGAACCCCCGCTACCTGCTCTGGATGTTCAAATCTCGCCACTTTCGACGATATGTGGACTCACTCAACACGGGAAAGCTTGATCGAGCACATGTTCACGTCTCAACTGGACGGTTTCCCGGTACCCCTCCCCCGTTGGAGGAGCAAGCGAGAGTGGTGGCCGCAGCCGAACTACACGTCACGATTGCTGAATCGTTGGAAGGCGTCCTCTCTGGTTCCGTTCCGTCGCTATTTCGTGCCGCCCTCCGGGACAACGGGCGCGAGTACACCCTACTCGTGTTCGAGGCTCTGGAGCGCGAGGAGATCACGCTGGCCAACGTCAGCGACTACCTGGGCGTCCGCCTCAAGCACCTCGACAAGATAGCGGACGCCGCCGAGCGTGCAGCGACGGTCGGTTAAGCGTGCTGGCGTCCTATATCATCGACACGAGCATCCGGATCTGTCAATCGTATCAACAGGATCTGGAGCATCGCAGAACCCCACAGGTGTACGAGATCGGCCACGCGTCAGGTAATCGGGTCCGATTCAGCTGTGTATTATTGTGTGTTTGAGATGTGATTAGATCGTTGTAGACTTGCCATGGGAGGGCTGACCAATAGATGCCTATGAGCCGGGCGGCGCCTCGCCCTGACCTAGCCGCCTTCGACTACGCGACGCGCGCGCCCTTTGCCTTCGTGGCGAAGGACCTCATTGACATTCTCGGCGCCAAGCTCGTCGCGTACATCGCGGGGGTCCGAGAAACGCGCGCGGTGCAGCAGTACGCGCAGGACAGTCGGAGCCCGCGCCAACCTGGTATCGAGTCCCGTCTACGACTGGCGTTGCGAGTCGCAAAGCTGCTTCGCGAACGTGACAGCAACGAGATCGCCCAGGCGTGGTTCATGGGATTGAACCCGCAACTGAACGACCGGTCTCCCGCGCGGTTGTTGCGTGAAGGCGAGCTCGACGAGGTAGGTCCGGAAATCATCGCCGCGGCGCGGGCCTTCGTCGTAGGCGGATGACCGATCTGCAAGTCACCCGGCCAGCGGCGCACGTGTGGCGCATCGGCCGGATGCCCGACCCGTGGGCGTGGCCGCCGTGGGAGGCGCAGCACTCGGACAGTACGTTCGGAAACCGCTGGGACGACCCGGAAGGCGTCTATCGCGTCGTGTACGCATGCAGCCAACTCGAGGGCGCCTACGTGGAAGTGCTCTCTCGGCTTCGCCCAGATCCCGCTGTGCTCGCAGCCCTGGCCGAGATCGACGGGCCGGATCCTCGATACAGGGTCGGCGTCGTCCCCGCCACTTGGCTCGCGTCCCGCGCCGTTGGCGAGTCCGCCATACGAGGGGACTACGCCGATGTCGGTCACGCCGCCTCGCTGACGTATCTGCGGACCGTCATGGCTGCTCGTCTCATTCATTACGGGATCCGCGATCTCGATGCCGCGGCGATTCGCTTGTCGGCGCCGCGCCGCTTCACACAGGAGATCTCGAACCACGTCTACAAGCTCTCTGCGCCGGACGGCGGCCCGCGGTTCGCAGGGATCGAGTACGAGTCGCGCTTCGGCGACAACTATCAGAACTGGGCCGTCTTCGAGCGTCCGGCCCATGAGCCAATCCGCGAGCCGAGTGTTGAAGCGATTCGCCGAGACGATCCGGCCCTCTCCGCAGCACTGGCAGCGCTGGCGCTCAGGCTCGAATGATCCTTGCTTGTGCCTTGGGGTACAGTTGGGAAACGCTGACGACGTGCCGTCCCGCGCCCTAACGAATAGAGAACCGGCTGGCCGCGGCCATGACTGAGCTTCCGGCTCTCGAGCGTCTCTCGTGAGCGAGACCTCCGGCCGGATCGTCCAGAAGCTCTGGTCGTACTGCAATGTCCTGCGGGACGACGGGCTCTCCTACCAGGACTACCTGGAGCAGCTCACCACGCTCCTCTTCCTGAAGATGGCCGACGAGCGGGCGGCGATGGGCGAAGAAGCGCGCATCCCGGACGGCTACCGGTGGGCCGATCTCGCGGCGCCGCACATGGAGGGAGAGCGCCTCGAGGCCCACTACCGCAAGACGCTGGAGGAGATGGCCAGGCAGCCCGGCATGCTCGGCCTCATCTTCCGCAAGGCGCAGAACAAGATCCAGGACCCGGCCAAGCTCCGCCAGCTCATCGTGGAGCTGATCGGCAAGGAGCACTGGTCGAGCATGTCCGTGGACGTCAAGGGCGACGCCTACGAGGGCCTGCTGGAGCGGAACGCCCAGGACACCAAGAGCGGCGCGGGCCAGTACTTCACGCCGCGGGCGCTGATCGCGGCCATCGTGGACTGCCTCCAGCCGCGCCCGGGCGAGGTCATCATGGACCCGGCGTGCGGCACGGGCGGCTTCCTCCTCGCCTCGCACGACTACCTTGCCCGCCGCTACGACCTCGACCGGGACCAGAAGCGGCATCTCCGCTACCAGGCCCTGCGCGGGGTGGAGCTGGTGGACGGGGTCACCCGCCTCTGCGCCATGAACCTGTATCTCCACGGCATCGGGCCGGACGACGGGGACCACGAGCCGCCCGTCGTCACGGACGACTCGCTGCGCGCGGAGCCGGCCGGCCACGTCGAGGTGGTGATGACCAATCCGCCGTTCGGCAAGAAGTCGAGCGTCACCATCGTGACCGCCGAGGGCGAGACCGAGCGCCAGTCGCTGACTTACAGCCGGCCGGACTTCTGGACCACCACCTCCAACAAGCAGCTCAACTTCGTGCAGCACGTGAAGACCCTGCTCAGGATCAACGGGCGGGCCGCCGTCGTCGTGCCCGACAACGTGCTGTTCGAGGGTGGCGCCGGCGAGACGGTGCGCAGGAAGCTCCTGCAGGAGTGCGAGGTGCACACCCTGCTCCGGCTGCCCACCGGCATCTTCTACGCCCAGGGCGTGAAGGCCAACGTGCTCTTCTTCGATCGGAAGCCCGCCAGCGAGGCTCCGTGGACGCGGACGCTCTGGGTCTACGACCTCCGGACGAACAAGCGCTTCACGCTGAAGGAGCGGCCCATGGTTCGGGCCGACCTCGACGAGTTCGTCGCATGCTATCGGCCCGGCGATCGGCACAACCGCGCGGCGACCTGGTTGGAGAGCGCTCCGGAAGGCCGGTGGCGTGCGTACGGCTACGAGGACCTCGTGGCCCGCGACAAGGTGAGCCTCGACGTCTTCTGGCTACGGGACGAGAGCCTGGAGGACTCGGCCAGCCTGCCCGAGCCTCACGTGCTGGCCGCCGAGATTGCCGACGACCTCCGGGCCGCGCTCGAGCTGATCGAGGACGTGCTCGGAGACCTTCGGGCCCGGGCTCAGGTGCTCGCGGAGCGATCGACCGGTTCGGGTGGGCCCAGCCCACCGGACCACTGAGCACCCCGGCGCACCGCGCGCGGCCTCGCGGACGACGAGCACGTCAGGCATGGCGCCCCGCCCCCGACGCCGGGCCATCAGGCGGCCGGCCGCCTCGTCAGGATGCGGTCGAGCTGGTTCGCGAACAGGTGGCGGTCGGTCTGGGTCAGGGGCGCGGGACCGCCGCCGACGATCTCGCCGCGGTCGCGCAGCGCCTGCATCAGGTTGCGCATGGCGAGCCGCTCGCGGACGTTGTCCTCCGAGTAGAGCTCGCCGCGCGGGTCCAGCGCCTGCCCGCCGCGCGCGATCACCTCGGCCGCGAGGGGAATGTCGGCGGTGACGACGAGGTCGCCCGGCTGCATCTCCTTCACGATCCGATGGTCGGCCACGTCGAACCCCGCGGGGACCCGCATGGCCTGGACGAAGGCTGACGGCGGCGTGCGGAGAAGCTTGTTCGCGACCAGCGTCGTCAGGATCTTCTGACGCTCGGCGGCGCGGAACAGGATCTCCTTGATGGGCTGCGGGCACGCGTCGGCGTCCACCCAGATCCGCATGGCCTTGCGATCGTAGCGAGCACTCGGAGACGCGTCAACGTGTGCCGCGCGCGTGCGGCGGCCGATTGACGCCCGACGGGCGCCGGCGTAGGGTGCGCCTCATGACGTCGCCGGATCGTCCCGCCGGGCCCGGCCAGGTGCAGACCGTGCTCGGGCCGATCGAGCCGGACCAGCTCGGGCCGACGCTCATGCACGAGCACCTCCTCTGCGACATCCGGCCTCCCTCGCACCGCACGCCCGAGGCGCTCGGCCCGGACCTGGCCCTGGACAACGTGTGGGCGATCAACTACGGGACGCTGCGCGCGGGGCGCAACTACCTCCTCGACGCGCCGGAGGTGGCGGTGGACGAGATCCGGCGCATGCTCGCGGCGGGCGGGCGCGCCGTGGTCGACCTGTCCTGCGGCGGCCTCCGCCCCGATCCCCATGGGCTGCAGGCGATCGCGCGGGCCACCGGCGCCCACGTCGTCATGGGCTGCGGCCACTACGTCCACGCCTACCAGGATCCCGACAACGCCACGCGCGGCGTGGAGGACTTCGCGGAGGAGATGGTGGAGTCGATCCGGGACGGGGCCTGGGGCACGGACGTGCGCGCCGGCATCATCGGAGAGATCGGCTGCCAGGCGCCGTGGACCGCGCAGGAGCAGCGCGTGATGCTCGGGGCCGTCCTCGCCCAGCGCGAGACGGGCGCCGCCATCAACGTCCATCCGGGACGCCATCCGGACCAGCCCCAGGAGGTCGCCGACTTCGTCCGCGTGAAGGGCGGGCGCATGGACCGCGTGATCATCAGCCACATCGACCGGACCGTCTTCGACGCCGAGCGGCTCCGTCGCCTGGCCGACACGGGCTGCGTGCTCGAGTGGGACCTCTTCGGGCAGGAGTCGTCCTACTATCCGCTGGCCGACATCGACATGCCCAACGACGCCCTCCGCCTGCGGGCGATCCGCGGGCTCATCGAGCGCGGGCACCTGGCCCAGGTGCTGATCTCGCACGACATCTGCTATCGCTCACGCCTCGTCCGGTGGGGCGGCCACGGCTACGGCCACATCTTCGCCAACGTCGTGCCGCTGATGCGCCGCCGCGGGTTCACGGAGGCGGAGGTCCAGGCCATCCTCGTCGACAACCCCCGGCGCCTGCTCACGCTGGCTCCGCGCCCGGCCTAGCCGAGCATGTCGCCGCCTTGACGGGCATTTTCGGCCCGCGCTAGAGTCGGGACGCGACGACGGCCCTTGGGGCCCGACGCCGCGACGCTCCAGGTCTCGATCCACCCGAGGAGGACGGTCATGACCATGACGTTGACGATCGAGCGAGTGACGGCGTTCATGGGCCTCGATGTGCTGGTCGCGCGGGACGAGGGGCTGTTCGCGGAGGAGGGGCTCGACCTCCGGATCGCGGCGCTCCCCCCGGACGAGGTTCGTTCGGCCGCGGAGGGCTCCCCGGCGCGGCCCACCACCAACCAGGGGAAGCTCCAGGCGCGCGGAGAATCGCAGCTCTTCCAGGCCTGAGAGTGCGGCAATAACCGCCGGGTGGCGGAAAGCCGAGTTGGCGCTCTTCAGGTGGGGCGGCGCGCGACCATCGTGTGCGCGGCCCTGGTCGTCCCCCCGTTCTCGACCGTCTTCGCGCCCCAGGATCTCGCCGGCAAGCCCGTCGCCCTCGACTACGGCAACGGCACCGCGTACGCCGGCCTTCAGATGCTGGAGGGCGCGATGCCCCGCGAGGCGGTCACCACGCGCCCCGCGGCGACCAGTCCCGCCGAGCGCTTCGCCGGATTGATGCGGGGCGATTTCGCGGCGACCGTGCTGCAGGAGCCCTGGATCACCGTGGCGGAGAAGGCCGGCTGTCGCCTGGTCTCGACCACGTTCTTCCACGGCACCTGGGTCGCCGTCCCCGACGTCGACCCGGAGGCGTACGCCGCTCTCCTGCGGGCCATCACCCGCGCGGTGCACCGCATCAATGCCGACAAGCGCCGGTATGTCTCCTACTTCATCCGCGACTGGGCCGGTCACCCCGAGGTGGACGCGCTCCGCCCCGACGACTTCAACCTGGGCCGCATCCAGGTGAAGGAGCCGGGCCCCATTCCGGAGAGCGAGGCGCGCTGGGCATGGGAATGGATGGCGAGCTGGGGACTGATCGAGGGGACATTCGACGTGAGGGCCCAGATCAACCGGAGCCTCGAAGCGAAGGCCTACGAGCTCGCCGCGAAAGTCCACGCCGCGTAGGACCGGTTCGGTCGGGGTACGCGACCGCCGGGCGCATCGATGACCCGGCGGTCGCGATGAAAGGACTGGCGCCATGCCCCTGAAGCGCACGCTCTACCTCGGGTTCGCGTTGCTCGCGATCGGCGTCATCTGGATCGGCTCCACCCTCGAGCTCGCCGCCCAGCAAGCCGGCAGCCCGGTCGCCATCGATGCCGACGACATCGGCGGTGTCGTCACGGGACCGAACGGGCCGGAGGCCGGGGTGTGGGTGATCGCAGAGACCACCGACCTGCCCACGCGGTTCGCGAAGATGGTGGTCACGGACGACCGGGGACGGTACGTGGTCCCCGACCTCCCGCGGGCCCGGTACAAGGTCTGGGTGCGCGGCTATGGTCTCGTCGATTCACCCAAGGTGGATGGCGAGATCGGTCGTCAGCTCGATCTCCGCGCGGTGCCGGCGCCGAGCGCGGCCGCGGCGGCGCAGTACTACCCGGCGATCTACTGGTACTCGATGCTGAAGATCCCGGACGCGAGCCAGTTCGGCGGCAAGGGCGACTTGCCCGCGCACGTCACCCAGACCGAGTGGCTCACCATCCTGAAGAACCGCTCCTGCATCGGCTGTCACCAGCTCGGGCAGCTCGCCACGCGTACGATCCCGGCGTCGCTCGGTGAGTTCGGCTCGTCCGAAGCGGCGTGGATCCGGCGCGTGCAGTCCGGACAGGCCGCGGCCCTCATGCTGACGCCGCTCACCGGTCCCCTCGGCAGCGCTCCCTTCAAGTACCTCGCCGACTGGACGGACCGCGTCGCGAAGGGCGAGCTGCCGCATAGCCAGCCACCGCGTCCGCAAGGGGTCGAGCGGAACATCGTGGTCACGACGTGGGAGTGGGGCGACCCGAAGAAATACCTCCACGACCTGATCGCCTCGGATCGGCGTCATCCCACCGTGAACGCCCACGGCCGGCTCTACGGCTCGCCCGAGTACGCCACCGACGACTACCCGATCCTCGATCCCCGCACCCACACCGCGACGACCTTCCGGGCTCCCGTCCGCGACGCCGATACGCCGGAGGCGCTGGGACCCGGACACGCCGCGCTCGCCAGGCCGATGGCGCCGTCGCCGTACTGGGGCGACGAGAAGATCTGGGACAGCAAGGCCAACAACCACAACGGCATGTTCGACCGGAGCGGCCGCGTCTGGTTCGCGGCCGTCGTGCGCGGCCCGAAGAACCCGGACTTCTGTCGCAAGGGCTCGGACCATCCATCCGCCAAGCTGTTCCCCCTGGAGCAGTCGAACCGCCAGCTCACGATGCTCGATCCGAAGACGATGAAGTACACGTTCGCCGACACCTGCTTCCAGACGCATCACCTGCAGTTCGGCTACGACGCCAACGACACGCTGTGGACCAGCGGCGGCGGCCCGGTGGTGGGCTGGCTCGACACGAAGACGTTCGAGGCGACGGGCGACGCCGCGCGCTCGCAGGGGTGGACGGCGCTCGTCCTCGACACCAACGGGAACGGCCGCCGCGACGACTACGTCGAGCCGGACCAGCCGATCGATCCCGCCAAGGACAAGCGCATCGGCGGAGGCTTCTACGCGGTGATGCCGAGCCCGGCGGACGGCTCGGTCTGGGGCTCCGTGGGCGTCTTCGGCGGCACCGCGGCCGTGGTGAGGCTGGCCCCGGGCCCGAACCCGCCGGCGACCGCGCTCGCGGAGATCTACAACGTGCCGAAACCCTACTTCGGCATCCGCGGCGCGGACATCGACAAGCAGGGTGTCGTCTGGGCGTCGCTCGGCAGCGGCCACATCGCGAGCTTCGACCGGCGGAAGTGCAAGGGCCCGCTCAACGGGCCCAAGGCCACCGGGGATCACTGCCCGGAGGGCTGGACCTTCCATCAATACCCCGGGCCGGGCTTTCAGGGCATCGGCCCGAACAGCGCCGAGTCGAGCTACTACACCTGGGTCGATCAGCACAACACGTTCGGCCTCGGCGAGGACGTGCCGATGTCGACCGCCAACCTCAACGACGGCCTCGTCGCGCTCAAGGACGGAAAGATGATCCTCCTGCGCGTCCCGTACCCGCTCGGCTTCTACGCCAAGGGGTTCGACGGGCGCATCGACGACCCGAACGCGGGCTGGAAGGGCCGCGGGCTGTGGACGACCAGCGGGGACCGGACACCGTGGCTCATGGAAGGGGGCAAGGGCAAGAAGCCCATCGCCGTGCAGTTCCAGCTTCGCCCCGATCCGCTCGCGCGCTGACCGCGCGCGATCGACATGAGCGCGCTCCGCGGAATCCGGGTCGTCGACTTCGGGCAGTGGATCGCGGGGCCGCTCGCCGCGATGCTCCTCGGCGACCAGGGCGCCGAGGTCGTCCACGTCGATCCCCCGGGCGGGCCACGGTGGCCGACGCCGGCCAATGCCATCTGGAACCGGGGGAAGCGGACCGTGGTCCTCGACCTCCGCCGCGGCGCCGACCTCGCCACCGCGCGCCGCCTCATCGGCGAGGCGGACGTGGTCGTCGAGAATTTCCGGCCTGGCGCCATGACCCGGCTCGGCCTCGACGCGCACGAGGTCCTGCGCGACAACCCCCGGCTCATCTATTGCTCCCTCCCCGGATTCGCCGGCGACGACCCCCGCGCCGCCTGCCCAGCCTGGGAAGGCGTGCTCGGCGCGGCGACGGGCGCCTACGGACCGCCGGACGGCCCGCGCTTCACCGCGCTCCCGATCTCGTCGTGCTACGGGGCGCTCGCAGCCGCCGTGGCCATCGTGATGGCGCTGATCGCGCGGGAGCGCGACGGCCTCGGCCAGCTCGTGGAGGTGCCCCTCTTCGACGCCACCGTGCTCGCGATCGGCTCCGGCGCGGTGCTCGTGAACGGCAAGCCCGACGGCGCGCGCCCGGACGATCCGTGGGGCGGCGTGTTCCAGTGCGCCGACGGCCGGTGGATACGTCTGAGCCTGGCGACCTTCCGCTTCCTCGAGCGCTTCGTGCAGGCCGCGGGCCGGACCGACTGGATCGCGAAGGGGTACGTGCAGGCGGAGCGGCCGGGTCGGCTGGCGCGCGGGACCGCGCTCCGGCAGCGCCAGGAAGAGGAGCTGGTCGCGCTGTTCAGGAGCCGGCCCGCCGCGGAATGGGAGGCGCTCGGGCGCCGGGCCGAGGTGCCGCTCACCATGGTCCGGACCAGCGCCGAGTGGCTCGCGGCGCCCCACGCCGGCCAGGCCGGCGTCGTGGCCGCGGTCGACGATCCCGAGCTGGGCCCGATGCTCCAGCCGGGGCTGGCCGTGCGCCTGCGCGGAACGCCAGGCGCCGTCCGCCCCCGCGGCCAGTCTGCGGACGACCCCCTCTCCCCTCTGGGGAGAGGGCAGGGTGAGGGGCGGTTGCACCAGATCGACGGATTCGATGCTCTCCCGGGAGCCCGCGCTGCCTCGGCGCCGGGGACAGGGCGCGCAGCTCCCGCGCTCGAGGGCGTGCGTGTGGTCGACCTCACGCAGGTGCTCGCCGGCCCGACGGCCACGCGCACGCTGGCCGAGTTCGGCGCCGACGTCGTGAAGATCAACAACCCCTCAGAGGAGGGAGCGGGCTATCGCTGGCAGGTGCATCGCTATCACACGGACGTGAACCGCGGGAAGCGGACCCTCCTGCTCGACCTCAAGAGCGCCGAGGGTCTCGAGGTGTGCCGGCGGCTGATCCGGGACGCGGACGTGGTGGTCCAGAACTTCCGGCCCGGGGTCGCCGAGCGCCTCGGCGTGGGATACGAGCAGGTGCGCGCGGAACGCCCGGAGATCGTCTACGGCACGGTGGGCTTCCTCGGCTCCGGGGGCCCGTGGGCGGCCGTGCCAGGCTACGAGCCGAACGCCCAGGCCGTGACCGGGATGATGGACCGCATGGCCGGCGCCGGGGGGATACCCGGGATGCAGCCGTTCGCCGCCAACGACTACGCCACCGGGCTCCTCGGGGCGTTCGCCATCGGGCTCGCGCTCCTTCACCGCCGGCGCACGGGCCAGGGACAGTACGTCGAGACCTCGCTGGCCGCGGCGGCGACGTTTCTCCAGGCGCCCTACCTGCACACGCACGCGCGCAAGGTGTGGGACGAGCCAGCGGGCGACGCTCTCGGATGGGGACCGCTCCAGCGCCTCTATCGCGCCGCCGACGGCTGGCTCTTCCTCGGCGCCGGCGAGTCACAGCGTGGCCGGCTCGACGTGCTCCCCGGCCTCTCCGGCATCGCTGGCCTGACGGGCCCCGCGCTCGAGGCGGCCCTGGAGGCCCGCTTCGCCGCCCGGCCGCTCGCCGATTGGATGAGCGCCCTCGCCGCCGCCGGCGTCGGGGCGCACCCCGTGATCTCGGTCGCCCAGCTCGTGCAGGACCCGTGGGTCGTCGCGCACGGCCTCACCATCACCCGCCCGCACAGGGACGGCGACATGATCACGACGATCGGCCCGCCCGCGCGCCTGTCGCGCACGCCTGCCGTTCCCGGCCGGCCGGTGTCACCTCCCGGCGGCGACGCCGCAGAGGTGCTGGCCGACATCGGCCTGGCCGACCGGCTCGCCGATCTCGTCGCTCGACGCGTCATCGCCCTGGCGTAGCCGCGCCGCCCGGAGCAGGGAGATCACCGCGAAGGCGAGGTCCGCCACGCGAAGCAGGCGCGTCCTGCGCTCCGGCGCGGCGGTCAGCCGTTGTAGAAGGCGCGGCCGGCGTCGCGCAGCCAGAGGCGCACGAGGTGGCGCTTGCGCTCCGGCTCCGGCCAGTCGCGGAAGGCGGTGCGCCGGTGCGCGATCTGCCGATTGTTCACGAACTGGACCTGGCCCGGCTGGAAGGCATGGGTCACGGCCAGGGCCGGCTGCGACATCACGGCCTCCAGCGCGTCGAGCGCGGCCAGGCCAAGGGCGTCGAGCGGCTCGCCGGCCAGGGCGTGCCCGTTGACCACCTGGAAGCGCGAGAGCCGGCCACCGAGGCGAGCGCCGTCGTACTCGAACACCGGGTGATGCGTGACCATGGTGTCGCCCGGGGCGTGCTCGCGCTGGCGGTCGAAGTAGAAGGGCCGGTAGAGGCGGGCGAGGAGATCCGGCGCGCGGCGCCTCAGCTCGTCGTGAGCGGACAGGAGGCTCACCACGCTGTGGATGCCGCCCTCCATGGCCGGGTGCAGGCAGAGCAGGCCGACGTACTCGGGCGGGCAGAGGTTGTAGCTGTTGTCGGTGTGAAAGTTCTGCTCCGCGCTGGTGACGTCCGGGCGCACGCCGTTGCCGGGGGGCCGGCCCATGTCGCGCACGTCGTAGATCATCGTGCCGTCCCACTTCTGCGCCACCGGCCGCGCAATGAGCCGGGCGAGCAGCCAGTACAGGCGCACCGCCTCGTCGCGGTCGAGACGGTCGAGGGGAAGGCGGTCGATGACCACGAAGCCGGCGCCGTCGTCCAGCGCGCGCTTCACCTCGGCCATCGCCCGGCGGCAGGCGTCCAGCGCGAAGTCATCGGGCGACAGGGCCAGGGCGGGCAGCGGATTGGCGCGCATCGCGGCGGCCGCCGCCTCGAGCTCGGACACGCACTCGGCGGACAGGGCCAGGCGCGTGTCCTCCGGAGCCAGCGTGTCCCGCGTCCACGCGAGATGGCCGCCCGCGTCGCGATCCAGCATCGGGGGCGCAGGGCTCCGGCGCATGGTGCCGCGATGATAGAGGACGATCTTGCGCCCGTGCAAGCGCGCGATGGTTACCGCCGAAGAGGAGCGGCCGCGCGAAGAAGTCCTCGAACAGGTCGTCCACCCCTCGTGAAAACGAGCGCGGGGGCGGACACCCGCGCACCGCGGGCGGGGTGCTCCACCGCCGAGCGGGCCTTGGACGTTGGTCCAGTATCGCCCCCTCCCCTGGGGCGATAGGGTGCTTCTGCCACATTCGGCTATCTCCCAACTGGGACCCCCGAGTGAAGTGCGTCGTCGACTCTCGGGCGCGCTTGGGAGGTTTCCATGGACACTGAAGTTCTCCGGCGCCTCATTCGAGACAAGCTTGCCAGTGGCGGACTCCCGCACGATTCGATTCCCCGCGTCTGGGGCGGTCCCGGCCAAGGGGAGACGTGCCAGGGCTGCGCAGAGATCATCACCAAGCCACAGATGCTCATGGAGGGGATCAGCGCGACCGGACGCGGCATTCAGATGCATGTCCGATGCTTCCACGTCTGGGACCACGAGCGCAGGGCCCTCGGGCACGAACCGAGCGGCCCCTCGGGCTCAGCGCAGTAGCCGGTTACACCAGGGCCGGCGACTTCCTCGAGCGACCACACGCGATCCGCTACGCCCGCCTCCATGGCCGGGGTCGACCGGGAGCCTCGTGAGTGACTTGTGAGATTTACCCAGTCCGGCTCGGCCTCAGAGGAGGCGGAACCCCGCAAGTCCCTTCAAGCTGCGGTCGAACGTCACGGTCTCGGCCGCTCCCGACGCGCGGTTCCGGCGCCCGATGAGACAGTCCGAGAAGTCCGCGCGGGACTTTCTGAAGTCGCCCAGCGCAGCCTGTGCAACCTCCTTCCCCTCGATCTCGAACTGCGCGGTGGCGAGGATCCGATCGAGGGCGGCGGCGATCTCGGAGCGCTCGAATCCGTAGCCGCTCTCGAGCACCCAGACGAGCTCGCACAAAACGATCCCATCGATGAGGAAGCGATCGCCGCGCTCGATCTCTCGGTCGGCGCGCGCGGCCTGGACGGGGTCGTCGCGGAGCACGTAGCGGAGGAGAACGTTGGTATCGAGGCCGATCACTTCTGGCCTGCCGCGCGCCTGCGGACCACACGGTTCATCGCCTCGACGGACAGCGGCTTGATGCCCTTCCGATAGAGGAAGCCCTTGAGCTCCCTCACGTGGGCGGTCGCTGGCTTCAGGACGATGGTCCCGTCGTCCTCCACGACGAAATCCACCCGGTCACCGGCCCCGAGCCGGAGGCGATCCCGGATCGCCTTCGGCAACGTCAGCTGCCCCTTGCTGGTGAGCGTCGCGCTCGGCATGTCCTCCTCCTCCCCTTGCCATGTCCCTTACCATGGCGTCGCATCCTTACCTTAAGGTAAGGGCGGAGAAGCCGCAACCGGATGCGCCGCGAGGGCGGTCACCCTGTCATCGCCGGGCCGGCCCCAGCTACGCGGGCAGGCCGGCGGTCAGCGGGTCCTCGAAGAGGCGGCCCCAGCCCCGGACACGGCCGGGGGCGACGCCCGCGGCGCGCAGCGCGGCCCAGACGCCGGCGGCGATCGTGTCGTAGATCGGGACGCCCAGCTCCGCCTCGAGCGCGGGCACGAGCGGAGCCGCGCGGAGATTCGTGCAGAAGGTCGTGATGGCCTGCGGGCGGCTGGCCGCGACCTCGCGCACCATGGCGTCGATGGTGTCCGCGGTGACCTCGGAGAAGGAGAAGTTGCCGGGATCCCGGAGGTGACGCTCCCCGGCGCAGGAGAAGCCCTCCGCGGCGAGCGTGTCGATGATGCGGGCCTGGATCTCGTCCAGGTACGGCGCCACGAGCCCGTACCGCGTGACCTTCGTGACGCGGAAGATCTCCGCGAGGGCGAGCACGGACGACACGGCGGGCACCCCCGTCTCCCGGGTGATCGTCGCGCAGAGACGGCGGTCGCTCTCCAGGCCCAGCCAGCCCGCCGACGTCCCGTTCCAGCACACCACGTGCACACGCGCATCGGTCAGCAGGCGAGCCGCCTCGAGCATGGGCGCCTCGTCGAACTGGCGGAGCGCCGGGTCCTTGAGCGAGATCTCCGTGACGCGGAAGCGGCCGAAGTGGACGGAGACCTCGGCGAGGCCGGACACCATCGCGCTCGCCACCGGCTCGAGCACGGTGTTGGAGGACGGCGTCAGCATGCCGAGGATCACGCGCGCGCTCATGATGTGGCCCGCGGGGCGGGCGCTCCGAGGATAATAGCCCACGCCGCGCCGGGGGGACCGGGCGGCGGAGGACGGCCGGGCGCGCATGACGAGGCTCGCGGGCAAGACGGCGCTGATCACGGGCGGCAACACCGGCATCGGCCGGGCGGTGGCGCTCGCCTACGCGGACGAGGGCGCGGACGTGGCCGTGGGCTGGATTGCGCGCGAGGCCGAGGCGAAGACGCTGGTCGCGGAGATCGAGCGGCGCGGCCGGCGAGGCGTGGCCATCCGGGCCAACGTCACCGTCGAGGCGGACGTGACGGCCATGGTGCGAACGGCGCGCGAGACCCTCGGGCGCGTCGACGTCCTCGTGAGCAACGCGGGCATCCAGAAGGCGCAGTCGATCGGCGAGACCACGGTGGAGGACTGGGACCGCATGCTCGCCGTGCACCTCCGCGGCGCGTTCCTCTGCTGCCGCGAGGTGGCGCCGGTGATGGCCGCGCAGGGCGGCGGGCGCATCATCCTGGTCACCTCCCAGCTCGCCTACATCGGCCGCCCCCGCTACACGGCGTACTCGGCGGCGAAGGCCGGGCTCCTCACGTTCATGCGCGCGCTCGCCCAGGAGCTGGCGCCCCAGGGCATCCTCGGTGAACTCGGTCGCGCCCGGCCTGGTCGACACCGGGTTCGATCCCCTGCCCGAGGAGGCGAAGCGCGCCCACGCCGCCGGCCTGCCCCTCCGGCGGCTCGCGGATCCCGCGGACCTGTCGGCGCGTTCGTGTTCCTCGCGAGCGAGGAGAGCCGCTACTTCTGCGGCCAGACGCTCCATCCGAACGGCGGCGAGATCATGCCGTGAGCGCCCGCGGCGTCCCGCTTGCCCCCGGGTCGCGCCGGGTCGTATTGTCACTCCGTAGTTACACGGGGTGAACATCGTGCGCATGGGACTGAGGGAAGCGAACCAGCACTTCTCGCGAGCGGTGCGTGCCGTGAAGGCGGGCCGCGAGGTGGTGCTCACCGAGCGGGGCCGGCCGATCGCCGTGATCAGGCCGGTCGCGGGCCCGGACCGGCGGGAGGCGGCGCTGGAGCGACTGGCCGCGGAGGGTCGGGTCAGGCTGGCGCGCGTCGCCGGCCCGATACCCAGCCGGCGATGGAAGCCGGTGACGGTCAAGGGGCCGGCGCTCTCCCTGGTCCTCCGGGACAACCGGGATGCCCGCTGACCGCGGAACGATTCCGAACGAGCTGCGAGAGTCGGAGTAGGGATGACGATTACCCGTAACCCCCTCCACGGATCCGGGCGTGCGGGATTACCGCACTGGGCTCTTGCCTCAGGTGATAACGCCAAGTCGCCTCAGGGGATAGGGATGAGCAAATGCGCGGAGGGGGCAGCCAGCGCTCGAATGAGCCGCCGCATCCGCTCCCAGGTGACGCGCGCCTGTGCTGGCTGCGCCGCCGCAGCGCGCGGTACCAGAGCCGTCCCACCTGGAACCGGAACGTGAACAACGCCGGGCCGTTCATGGGCACCCCGTAGTACCGGAGGTGCCCTCCGACGACCGTGCGCAGCCACGTACCCACACCGGGATCGGATCGTGCAAGCGTCGCCGAAGCTCGGCCTTCACCTCGCTCAGCTTCGCCTGCAACCTCTTCCGGATCGTCTGCCTCACCACCGTGAACCGCCCATTCCGCTTCTTCCCGCAGATGTGCGTGAAGCCGAGGAAGTTGAACGTCTCCGGCTTCCCCTTGCCGGCGCGCCGCCGGTTCTCGGCCGCGAACGGCCCGAACTCCAGCAGCCGCGTCTTCTCGGGGTGCAGCTCCAGGCCGAACTTCGCGAACCGCTCGCGCAGCTCAGCCAGGAACCGCTCGGCGTCCGCCCGGTGCTGGAACCCCACGATGAAGTCGTCCGCGTACCGCACGACGATCATGTCGCCGTGGGCGTGCGTCTTCCGCCACCGTTGGGCCCAGAGGTCGAACACGTAGTGCAGGTACACGTTGGCCAGGAGCGGCGAGATGCTCCCCCCCTGGGGCGTGCCCGTCTCACTCCACGTCCGCGTCCCGTCCTCCAGCACGCCGGCGTTGAGCCACTTCTGGATCAACCGCACGACGCGCCGGTCCGCAATCCGGTGCTCGACGAACTTCACCAGCCATCCGTGGTCGATGGCCTCGAAAAACCCACGGATGTCGGCATCGAGCACCCAGTTCACCTTCCGCGTCAGGAGCCCGGCGTAGAGCGCATCCAGCGCTTGTGCGGGCTGCGCCCCGGCCGGAATCCGTAGGAGAAGCCGAGGAAGTCGGTCTCGTAGATCGCGTTCAGCACCTCGACCGTCGCGCGCTGGACGAGCTTGTCTTCCAGCGTGGGGATGCCCAGCGGCCGCTGCCGCCCGTCGGCCTTGGGGATGTACGCCCGCTTGACCGGCTTCGCTCGATACGCCCTGCGCTTCAGCCGTCCAGACAGGTCCGCGAGGTTCTCCTCGAGGGCCTCCCCGTAGTGCTGCCACGTCTCGCCATCGATCCCCGGGGCGGCGTCCCGCTTCAGCGCGTAGTACGCCGCCCGCAGGTGCTCGACGTTGTAGACGTGGTGCAGGAGCGCCGTGAACCGCACCTGTCTTGTCCCGCTCAGCTGCTTCACGTACCCGCTCCAGCGCACTGGGCGCGCCGTCCCGGCTCTGTGCCGGGGCGCGGTTTGCTGGCTCGGGTTCCCTTTGGCCAGGCCCCTTCCCTCCATCCCCTCCGCCGCCGGTCGCCCGGCGTTGTTCGGAGACTTCGTCGGTACTACGGGCCTGTCCGACTGCCCCGGGCCGTTCATCGTCGGCGTGTGTCCTTGGACTTCCCGACGCGGCCCGCCGCGCCATCCGCGACGGGCGACCACGGGCTCTCCCGGTTCTCGCGCGAGGTGTGTCCGTGCATGCTCGGGGTCTCTGACCGCGCGGAGACTCCGCCGCGTCTCGCGATATCGACGCGCCGGATGTGGCCTTCCGCTTCTCCTTACAGCGTCGGCGCTCCGGAGTAAGTTCTTTCGCGGCTGAATACCCGGCCTGCACGTTCCCCTGTCAACGCTTCGCGGCCGCCCTTACGGGCGCCGCGCATGACTCGGGGCCGGTGTGGCTCGCTAGCCCTTCACCGTATGACTCTTTCATTCACAACACCTCGCCGGTTTAACCCGGCGCAAGGAGGACGCGTCATGCCGCACGTCACCGGGCTCGGCCACGTGGGCTTCTACTGCACCGACCTCATGAAGATGCGGGACTTCTACTCGCGGGTGATCGGCCTCACGATCACCGACGAGGACCTGGAGCGCGGCATCTGCTTCCTCAGCGCCGACCCCGCCGCCGAGCACCACGAGCTGGCGCTGGCCCGCGCCAAGGAGCCGGGCCAGGAGACGAAGAACGTTCAGCAGGTCTCGTTCAAGGTGAAGAGCCTGGACGACGTGCGCCAGTTCCACCAGCGGCTCCGGGCCGAGGGCATGAAGATCGACCGCACGGTCAGCCACGGGATCGCGTGCAGCGTGTACTTCTTCGACCCCGAGGACAACCGGATCGAGCTCTACTACACGACGCCGTACCAGGTCCGCCAGCCGCTCGGCGAGGTCATCGACCTCGAGCGGCCGGACGCCGAGCTGCTCGAGATCTCGCGCTCGTTCGAGGCCACGCTGGGACCGCCGCGCGGCGCGCAGCCGCCCGCGCACTGACCGGTGGACCTCCGCCTCTCACCCCGGCAGCAGGAGCTCGTCGCCCGGGCCCGCCACCTCGCGCGGGAGCGCTTCGCCCCGCGCGCGGCCGTCCACGACCGCGACGCCACGTTCCCCCACGACGACTACGCGGACCTGCGCGCGGAGGGCCTGCTCGGCCTCTGCGTGCCCGAGCGCTTCGGCGGGCTCGGCGCCGGCTACGAGACGTACTGCCTCGTGGCCGAGCAGATCGCGCAGGGCAACGCGTCCACCGCGCTCACGTTCAACATGCACTGCCTCACCATGCTGATGATGGGCGTGATCGCGGACACCATGCCGATGCCCGACGGCGTCCGCGAGCGGCACGAGAAGCTCCGCGCCGCGAAGTTCCGCGAGGTGGTCGAGGAGGGCGTGTTCTACGGGCAGCCGCACTCGGAGCCGATCGAGCAGGGGCAGACGGACCGCGCGCTCCAGATGGGCGGCCGGCGCTTCGGCACCACCGCGCGCAAGGTGGACGGCGGCTACGTGGTCAACGGCAAGAAGTTCTTCGTCTCGCTCGCGGGAGCCGCGCCGTACTACGCGACGCCGGCCATCCGGCTGGGCGACGAGCCGTGGATCGAGCGCACGCTCTACCTCCAGGTGCCGAAGGACGCGCCCGGCGTGAGCTTCCCCGGCGAGTGGGATCCCATGGGCATGCGCGGCACGGTGAGCCGCGACATGGTGCTGCAGGACGTGTTCGTGCCGGACGAGGGCGACGTGCTGCCGCCCGGGCTCTTCGGCGCCATGTACAACACGTTCCCGCAGCTCTCGCCGCTCACGTTCTGCGCGACGTTCCTGGGGCTGACCCAGGCCGCGTACGACTACGCCATCGCGTACCTGACCGGCCAGGTCCCCGGCGCGCCGGGCCTCCAGAGCGAGGCCACCGCCAAGGGCCACGCCGTGGCGGAAATGGTCTTCGCGCTCGAGTCGGCGCGCGCGCTCTACTACCGCGCCATCTCCGAGGCGCGCGTCGACTCGCCACCGGACGTGGTGCAGCGCGCCCGCGCCGCGCACGTCACCGTGCAGCGCGCGGTGGTGACGGTCACGCAGGAGGCCATCCGCGTCTGCGGCGGGCGCGCCCTCCTGAAGCGCTACCCGCTCGAGCGCTACGCCCGCGACGCGCGCGCCGGGGCGCTCATGCGCCCGTGGACGGAGGACATCGCCACCCAGCAGGCGTGGGAGGCCGTGCTCCGCGTGGACTGAGCCGCGCGCTCGAGTGCGCGGCGGCGATCAGCGCGGGCGCGCCCGCGCTTATTGCTCCAGCCGAACCCCCACGATCCGACCACCACCCCCCCCCGTCACTAGCCGCGCAGGATGACGTCGCCAGAGTGGAGCTTACGCCGAGCCGTCGGGGCGCTCGAGGAGCAACGCGCCGTCCATGTCGATGCCGCGGTAGACGGCGTCCAGGTACTGGCTCCGGTCGCTGGAGAGCACCCACGCGGATCGGCTCTCCGAGCGCGTGGGCATGGCGCAGGTAGGCGTCACGGACGGGCGGAAACCCGCTGGCGACCCATGCGTCGATCGCCGCAGCAACATTGGCGCGGAGCGCGGTGGCGAGCGCCTCGCGGCGGACGCCCGTGAATCCCTCCCGATGCAAGCTCGTCGCCGGATAGCGTACGTCCGCGGCCTCGGGATGCTCCCGCACGTTGACGCCGGTTCCGATGACGACCCAGGGCGGCGGGCGCTTGTCCTGGGCGCCCGCCGCTCTCCAGCAGTGAGCCCGCCACCTTGCCGCCATTCAAGAGCACGTCGTTCGGCCATTTCAGGGTGACGACCGCCCCGCGGCCCGGTGGCCTCCTGGAGCGTCCTCAGCACGGCCAGCGCGTTGACGTACACGAGGTTCGCGACCGGCGGCCATCCCGGCTGCGGCCGGACGACGGTGGACCAGTAGAGGTTGCCCTCGGGAGACTCCCAGGCGCGGTCGTGTCGTCCGCGGCCCGCCGTCTGGCGATGGGCCCAGACGACGGTGAGATGTTCCGCCCCGTCCGCGGCCAGCCGCTTGGCGTCGTCGTTGGTGCTTCCCGTCTCGGGCTTCTCGATGATCTCGCTCATGCGTGCCGTCCCCCCGGAGAGCTGTCGGCCCGATGGCGGCCCAGTGTAGCGCACGCGCGCGGCACGCCCGGCGCGTCGGTCCGGCCGCCGCGGGTTCGTGTCTCGGCGGCCCGACGGGCGGCCGCCGGGCAGGCTTGTCCGTCGTGGTCGCGCGACGGTAGCATCGCGTGGTGGGCATGGCTCCCGTCCCGACGCTCACCGATGGGGTGTTCGAACGCGGCGGAGCGAGAGGTCGCGGAAGCAAGAAGTCGCCGTGGGCGACATGACCGAGAGCCGCGTGACGTGGAAAAAAGAGAGGAGCAACCCGATGACGGACTACAGCATCTGCCTCGGAACCGCGGGATGGGGCGTATGGCACAGCCCGGACGCGGGACGCTCGTGGGTGCGGCATCGCGCGCCCTTCCCGCTCAACAGCCGCATCCAGGCCCTGGCGCCGCACCCCACCGAGCCGCGCACGATCTACGCCGCCGGTGACACCGGCGTCTTCCTGAGCCGGGACGGCGGCGCGCGCTGGGAGCGGGTGGGAACGCCGGGCGCGCTGCCCACGGTCTGGTCGCTGGCCATCGATCCCGTGGAACCGCGCATCCTCTTCGCGGGCGCGCGGCCCGCCGCGATCCACCGCTCGCGGGACGGCGGCGTCACGTGGGAGCGCCTGTCCGTGAAGATCGCCACCGAGTGCTCGATCGGGACGCCGTTCGTGACGAGCCTGATCGTGGATCCCGACGATCACCGCACGGTGTGGGCCGGCGTCGAGATCGACGGCGTGTTCCGGAGCCGCGACGGCGGCGACTCGTGGACGCGTCTGGAGGCGGGCCTGTACGATCCGGACATCCACGCCATGGCCATCGCCCGGACCCAGCCCAAGCGCGTCTACGCGAGCACGAACAGCGAGATGTTCACCAGCGTGGACCTGGGCGACACGTGGGAGGCCGTGGGCATCAAGTCGAAGTGGCCGCTCCCCTACGCGCGCGGCCTCGCCGTGAAGTCCGACGATCCCGGCGTGGTGTTCGCGGGCTGCGGCCAGACCACCACCGGCGAGACGGGGCACGTGCTGCGCACGGCGGACCACGGAAAGACGTGGGAGGCCCTTCCCCTGCCCAGCGCCCCGAACGCGACCATGTGGGGCGTGGCGACGCACCCGGCGAACGGCGATCGCGTGGTGGCGTGGAGCCTCTTCGGCGAGGTCTACGCGAGCGAGGACGCGGGCCGGTCATGGCGCAAGATCGCCCGCTCCTTCGGCGAGATCCGCACCGCGGCCTGGCTCCCCGCGGCCGTAGCATCGCCCGGCGTAGCGCCGTCGGCCCCTCACCCTGGCCCTCTCCCCAGAGGGGAGAGGGGATCGGATGCGCGCGCTGCCCACCGTCCCGAGGGAACCCGCGGCCTGCCTACCGCCAGAGCGCGCGGCTGGCGAGCGCCGCGCCCTGGGCGAGCGACTCAAGCTTCGCCCACGCGATCTGCTCGTGGACGCGCCCGCCGAGCCCGCAGTCGGTCGACGCGATCACGCGCTCGCGCCCCACGACGCTCGCGAACCGCTCGATGCGCTCGGCCACCAGCTCCGGGTGCTCGACCACGTTCGTCGCGTGGCTCACGATCCCGGGCAGGATGAGCTTGCCGTCGGGGAGCTTCACGTCGCGCCACACCGCCCACTCGTGCTCGTGGCGCACGTTCGCCGCCTCGAACGAGTACGCCTGGCACTTCACGGCGAGCATCACGCTCACGATCTCGCGCATCGGCACGTCGGTGGTGTGGGGCCCGTGCCAGCTCCCCCAGCAGAGGTGGAACCGGATGCGGTCCTCGGGCAGGCCGCGGATGGCGTGGTTGAACGCCTCCACGCGCGTCATGGAGAACTTCCGGTACGCCTCGGGCGTGGGCTCGGGGTTCACCATGTCCCAGTTCTCGGCGATCGCGGGGTCGTCGAGCTGGAGCACGAGGCCGGCGTCCACGATGGCCTTGTACTCCTCGCGCATGGCGTCGGCGCAGGCCCAGAGGAACTCCTCGTCCGTCTTGTAGTGCCGGTTGTCGATGCGCGAGGCGCTGCCCGGGGCGATCGAGGTCATGAAGCCTTCCTCGACGCCCGCGGCGGCCAGCGCCGCCTTCATGTTGGCGATGTCCGCGGCGATGGCGGCGTGGCCCGTGTACGTCAGCGGCCCCGTGCACACCGGCCACAGCGCGGGGCGCGGCCCCGTGGTGATGCCCGACTCGCGGTCGGCGTACGCGGCGGCGAAGCGCAGCCGGTCACGGCGGTCGCCGAAGCTCGTCAGCACCACCTCGTCCGGCTTCGAGCGCCGGGCCGGCATGTCGTAGAGCCCGGCGCTCGTCAGCTCGAGGCCGCCCAGGCGCTGGAACGAGTAGCTCCACCACGCGCGATAGTTCACGCGATGGCCCATCGACTTGCCGAACTCGCCGTCGCCCGGCACGTCGATCCCGGCGGCCTTCTGCTGCCGCACCACGCCGGTGACGCCGGCGCGGAGCTCCTGCTGGAAGCGCGCCTCGTCGGCCGACTCTCCGGACTCGCGCGCCCGGTTCGCCTCGATCAGCTCGTCGGGGCGCGGCAGGCTGCCCGCGTGCGAGGTGAGGATGCGGTCGCGGCTGCCCTTCATCGCGTCAGCTCCCCGGCTCCACCCACACGTAGAGGTCGCCGGCCTCCTGCTTCAGCCGGTACGGGTGAGCCCGGCCTCGGCGTCGGCGCGTGGCTCGCCCGTGCGCATGTCGAACTGCCACATGTGCTCGAGGCAGGTGAGGATCCTGCCGTCGTGGATGCCGTCGGCGAGCGGCACGTCCTCGTGGGGGCAGAACGCCTGGTAGGCGAAGAACTCGTCGCCCGCGTTGGCCACCACGATGGCCGGTCCGCCCTCGACGGCGAACTGCTTGAGCCCGTTGGCCGGAACCTCGTCCGGCCGGCACACGCGCTTCCACATGGATGGATGCCCTCTCTGTGCGGGATCCGTCGTCAGCTGAACTTGTCGTAGCGGATGTCGGCGGGCGAGAGCCGCGCCTCCTTGAGCAGCAGGCGGAGCGACGCGTCGACCATGGGCGGCGGCCCGGCGACGTAGGCGCGCACGCCCGCGTACTTGCCGGCCATGCGCCGCTGCGCGACGTCGTGGACGAAGCCGGTGTCGAACACGAGCCCCGGGTGCCGCGCGGGCAGGTCGCCGGGCACCGCCACGTCGGACAGCGCGAGGACGATCTCGAGCGCGTCGGGACAGGTGGCGCGGAAGGCCGCCAGCTCCGTCGCGAAGAAGATGTCGGCGGGCGTGCGCACGCCGAAGATCACGGTGCCGCGGTGGCGATCGAAGTGGCGCTCCGCGCAGGCGCGCGCCAGGATCGACATGAGGCCGGCGATGCCGCTGCCGCCGGCCAGGCACAGGAGGTGCCGGTCCACGTCGGGCGTGAACGTGGCCGCGCCCATCGGCCCGAACACGTCGAGGCGCGCGCCCACCACGCTGCCGGCGAACAGCCACTCGCTCACGCCGCCGCCCGGCTTCTTCTTCACGACCAGGCGCAAGCGCTCCGCGGGCCGGTCGTAGTTCACCATCGAGTACGCGCGGCGACCGGCGATGCCGTCCACGCCCAGCAGCACGAACTGACCCGCCTCGAAGCGGATGGGGTGCTCGAGGTCGAGGTCCAGCTGGACGACGTCGTGCGTGAGCGGCGCGTACGCGCTCACCACGGCGGAGAGATGGCCGGGCAGGCACGCGTCGTCCGGCGCGGGGCCGAACCGGGTCGCCACCTCGAGCGCGCAGTCCGCGCGGGCCTCGCACTGGCACATCAGGAACTCGCTCTTCTCGGCCTTGAGCGTGCGGCGCCCCGGGGCGTCGGGCCAGGCGTCCTCGATCTCGCCGCTGACGAGCCGCGCCCGGCACGTGCCGCACGTCCCGCTGCCGCACTCGTAGGGCAGGACGAGGCCGCTGCGCAGCCCGGCGTCGAGGATCTTCTCGCCGGGCTCGGCCTCGAAGACGTGCGTGTGGCTCCTGCCGGTGACCTGGACCTTCATGGAGCGTTCCCGTGCTTTGCTTTCGCACGGACGCCCGCCGCGCGCAACGGGAATTTTTTCACCACGCGCCATCTTCGCATTGCGCAAGTGCCTGACCTCGATGGCGCCTGACCCCCGGGTCCAGGCACTTGCGTTGCGGGCGCGAGGCGGCTAATCGGTGAAGAGCCGCTGCCACCAGCGGCGGGAGTCGGTCTTGACGGGGCCGGCGGCCGCGGGGCCCATGCGGCGGCGGATGTCGTCGATCGGCCACGCGGTGAGCGCGGCGAGGGTGCTGGCTTCCTGCTCCGCGCGGGCCCGAAGCTGCTCGCGGTAGCGCTGGGCCGCCTCGCACGTGGCGTCGCCCTTCCACGGATGCCGGAGGACGTAGCGCCCCTGGAAGTTGGCGCGGTCCGCCGTCTCCTGGAACACGATGTCCTCGGGGAAGCTGGCCGCGTCGTAGCGGACGTGCAGCCGCGTCAGGAACGTGTCCACCGGGCCGCCGCATCGGCCGCCGGCGCGGATCGGGGCCGCCCGCCGGGCTCTCGGGGAGCCAGAACACGCCGAGCTTCCGCAATTCGTCCGCGGACAGCGGATCGGCGGCGCACGGGTCGCACCACGCCATGTCCCACGCGTACTCGAGGAACACCGAGCGCATGCCCTCGCGCTTCACCTGCTCCGTGAACATGGCCCGGTAGAAGCGCGCGAACTCCTCCTTCACGTACACCGGCAGGTCCATCCCGCTCGGCAGGCGCACCGTGCGGTAGTTGGTGGGCTCCACCCGGCCCTTCCGCGTGAGGGCGTAGACGAACAGCTCCTGCGGGCCGTCGGCGTTCAGCGTGCCCAGCCGGATCGGGAGCATGAACTTCGGCGACTCGAACGCCATCTGGAGCGGGCGCAGGTACGTGAAGCCCAGGCGCGACTGCTCGGCCAGGTTCACGCGGGCCACGAAGAACTTCATGCCCTGCTTGAGGTAGCTCGCCAGCACGGGGCCGGCGCCGGGCGGCAGCCGGTAGCCGCTGTCGCGCAGCCAGGTCTCGAGCCCGGCGCTCTCCCTCGCGGACAGGATCAGGATGTCGTACTCGCCCACCGTGTACTGCGCCTCGATGGTGACGCCGAGGCCCCCGCGCGCGTTCCAGGGAGCGCGGCATCGTTGGCCGCGCGCATCTGGCCGGCGCCCAGTGGCCGCTCGGAGGGCACGCGGACCGCGCAGGGGTCCTCGTCGAAGTACTCCACCAGGCGCGGCGCGGAGTAGGCGTCCAGGTGCTCGATGAGCGCGCGGTCGCTGACGCGGATCTGGCCCTTCTCGAGCACGGTGGGCACGGGCACCACCAGCGCGAACTCCTTCGGATCGCCCTTGAAGTCGTTGGCCATGGTGAGCACGGTCTTGTCGCTCGTGGCGGACCAGCACCACCTGCGACGCCTGGTTGAAGAGCTTGGCTGTCCGCCTTGGCGACGTAGAAGCCGCAGAAGGCCGGCGCGGCCCGGGCGGTGAGCGACGACGGCGACGAGGACGACGAGGACGACGGTGACGCGTCTCATGGCGAGCTCCTCTCCGGTGTGGATCAGCGAGGCTGCCGGTGGGCCACTGGTAGCCGCGGGCCGGGCAGCAGACGATCGATCAGGGGCACGACGAGCGAGCAGGCGGCCAGCGACCACAGGAGGGCGTTGGGCCGGAAGAGCCAGAACTGGACCGCGTACGCGCCGAGCGCGACCAGCACCGCGAACAGCGACGCGCCCGGCCCGCGAGTCCGGCGTCGTGCGGGGGTCCGAGATCATGAAGAAGGCGAACAGCACGAGCGCGCCGTTCTCGAGGCGGTGCGCGGGAATGGTGAGCGGCTCTCCGAGCCAGAGCGAGCGCCCGAACAGGAGCGCCGCGTAGCGCGGCGAGGAACGTCCAGCGTGACGTCCGCGCGCGCCGCGCGGTTCACCACCAGGGCGCCCGCCGCGGCGAGCAGGAACGCGAACACCGCGCCGCTGCCCCACTGGCCGGGCGACACCCACACGCCGTCGCTCACGAGCAGCATGAGGACGATGGCGAAGTTGGTGGGGTTGAACACGTGCTTGCCCCGGACGCGGATCACGAACTTGCTCCCGATGGCGGCCACGGCGGTGACCGCGGCCAGGAACGGAGAGGCGGTGCGCAGGAGCAGGCACAGCGAGAGCGCGGAGATGAGGGCGCTCCGCGGGTCGAAGGGCCGGCCGGCGAGCCTGGCGCACGCGAGCTGGGTGGCGAGCGCGGTCGTCACGATGACCACCGCCATCGCGCCCTGGACCTCGAGGTCCAGCCACAGCACGCCGTATCCGAGGAGCCCGGACAGCGTGGCGATCTGAAAGAGGCGCGGGTCCCACGGGCGCCCGCCGGCGAGCGGGGACCGGGCTGGCGCACGCGGGCGGGTCACGGGGCCGGCCGCCCGACCGGCCACGCGGCGGGGCGCAGGATCTTGCGAGGGCTGGGAGCGGCCGGGTCGTGGCGTTCATGCCCTGTGAGACAGGGCATGCCGCGGAAAGTTCCCGGCCCTTCCCCGGTTCCTCCTCAGGAGGGCGCCGGACCGGGGGCGGCGCCGTCCAGCGCCAGGTCCACTATCGCGGCTTGAGCTTCACGTCCTCGTACGGCGCCGAGTACGCGTGGCTCGTGATCAGCGTGAGCCCCGACTCCGCCACGCGCGGCCCGTGTCCGTTGATGAAGGCCAGCTCCCAGATCGGCGCGAGCATCGCCTTGTCGTGGACGAGCTGCTGGATCTTGTGGAGGATCGCCTCGCGCTTCTTCGCGTCCAGCTCGCTCGCCTGCTCGCGGATGAGCCCCTCGACGTCGGGATAGGTCCCGTAGGTGAACTGGCCGCCCGCGGCCACGAAGGCGTCGAGCCGGGTGGCCGCGTTGCCGAACGCGCCGCTCGCCGTCTGGATGATGTTCTTGAGCTTCTTCTGCCCGTTCTGGGCGAAGAAGGCAGCGCGCTCCAGCGGGCGGAGCTGGGTCCGGATGCCCACCACGCGCAGGTAGTTCACCACCGCCTCGCCCAGGTTCGCGTACGAGGAGTCGCAGTAGTAGTCGCCCGCGTCGAAGCCGCCCGGGTAGCCGGCCTCGGCCAGGAGCTGCTTGGCCCGCGCGGGATCGTGGGCGGACGGCGGGGCGGGCCAGTAGAACTCGAACGTCTGCGGGATGAAGCTGCCCGTGATCTTGGAGAAGCCGAGCGTCTCCGCCTGGTTGATGGCCGGTCGGTCGATGGCGAGGCTCGCGGCGAGCCGCACGCGCCGGTCCGCCCAGGGCGACTTGGGGTCCAGCCACTGGTCGGGGAAGACGAGCCAGAACGTGCCGGGCGGATAGTTCGGCTTCAGCGTGAGCCCGGGCGTGCGTTTGAGGTCCTCGGCGAGCGCTCCGCGGATCGAGTAGGCGATGTCGGCCTCGCCGCGCTTGAGCTGGGCCAGCCGCGTCGCCTCGTCGGGCACGGACTTGAAGACCAGGCGCTTCACGCTCGGCGTCTTCCGCCAGTAGGACTCGTTGGCCTCCAGCACCAGCTCGATGCCGGGGTTGAACGACACGAAGCGATACGGACCGGCGCCCACCGGCGCCTTCTTGAAGCCGTCATCGCCCACCTTCTCGACGTACTTCCGCGGCACGATCCAGCCTGCGCCGGTGGCCGGCGTCCCGTAGAACGTCATGAAGTCCGGCCACGCGCTCTTCATGCGGAACCGGACCCGGTGCGGGATCGACGGCCTCCACGGAGGCGACGCGCGCCTTGTAGAGCGCGGCGGCGGCGCCCTTGTAGCGCTCGAAGGAGAACTTGACGTCGTCGGCCGTGACGGGATCGCCGTTGTGGAACTTCGCGCCCTTCCGCAGCACGAACTCGTAGACCAGGCTGTCCGGCGACGCGGTCCACGACTCCGCGAGGCTCGGCGCCGCTGGGTTGCCCGGCATCGGCTTCACCAGCGCGTCGTGCAGGGCGTAGAGGAACATGAACGGCGTGATGACGCCGACCGTCTCCGCGGGATCGAACCAGGTGGGCGCCATCGAGACGTGCACGGCCCAGGTCATCTGGCCCTCGGGGGCCGCCGTCGCCACCCCCGGGGCGGCGAGGCTCGCGATCAGGATGAGGCCGAGGGCCAGGACGGCCCGCGCTGCGGGGGGGAACGGAGCCCGTGAGGTCATGGGGAGCGTCCTCCTCTGTGCCCGAACGTTGGGAGCGAACCGAGGGAAGACGAACCGGACCGGACGGAGACCGATTATCCGCACGCGCGCGCCGCTGTCAACGGGTCGCGGGCGACGGCAACGGGCTCCTTCTCGACGCAACCCCGGTGTCAGGCGCCGGGGTTGCGCGCGTTGCGCGAGTGCCTGTCACCGGGGCGTGCCGGGGCGGGGCGGCGAGGTGTCAGGGGGAGCGGAGGAGGGCGGTGAGGGAGGAGATGTGGGGGAGGCGCTCCAGGGTGAACACGGTGTCCTTCAGCTGCGCGAGCTGCGCGGCGGGAAGGGCGCGTCCGGCGAGGGCGTCGAACTTGTCGATCAGCTCGGCGCGGGTCGCGGGGTTCTGCGGGCAGCCCCGCGGGTAGTCGACCTCGATCGCGTGGCGGGCGCCAGACCGGAGGCGCACCTCCAGGCGCGTGGGCGCGCGGTCGGTGGTCTCGAAGATCTTCCCGAGCGCGGCATCCGGCCGCGGGACGACGCGGCGGGCCAGTTCCAGGATCGCGGGGTCGCGCAGGCGCGCCTCGGCGAACTGGTCCACGTGCACGCGCCCCTCGTGCAGGCCGAGGGCCAGGCAGAAGCGCAGGTTGTTGGTGGCCTGCGCGTAGCTGGCCGGCGCGTACGTGGCGCCGGTCGGGTCGTCCATGATCGCCGTCCAGTTCTGCGGGAACGTCACCACCATCTCCTCAACGTCGGCAGCATCGAACCGATGCCGCGCCCGGAGCGTGGCGAGCGCGTCCAGCGGCAGCGCCCACACGTGCGCGGTGTTGTGGAGCTTGAAGGCCGAGTCGAGCGTGAGGAAGCGCGTGCCCAGGCCCGCGGTCAGGGCGTCGCGGTCGTAGGTCCCGTCGGTGAAGGCGGCGCAGAAGCCGCGGCGACCGTCGAGCACGCCGGGCGGACCGGTGAGCCCGGCCTGGGCGAGCAGCGCGGCCATGACGCCGTTGTGCGCGGCCACGCCGCCGTGCGCGCGCCACGCGTCGGTGCCGTCGCTGAGGGACTCGGAGAGCCCCGAGGCGAAGCTGCCCGCGAGGCCGAGCGCGTGGGCCATGGTCTCCTCGGGCAGACCGAGGAGCTGGCCGGCGAGCGCGGCCGCGCCGAAGACGCCGCACGTGCCCGTGGGATGGAACCCCTTCCGGTGATGCGCCATGCGCGCGGGCCCGGCGTTGATGGCGTTGCCCACGCGCGTCATGACCTCGTAGCCGGTGACGATGGCGGTGAGCACCGCCGCGCCGCTCGCCCCGACCATCTCCCCCACGGCGAGCGCCGCCGGCACCGCCACCGGCCCGCCGTGGATCACGCAGGACAGCGTGGTGTCGGTGAAGTTGTGGCTGAACGCCGCGGTGCCGTTGGCGAGCGCGGCCACGGACGCGGCCACCCGGTCACCGTGCACGAAGAGCGTGGCCGGCCCCTCGCCGCCGGTCTGCCGCGCCACCGCGCGCGCGGCGCGCGTGGCAGGGCTCCTCGATGCCGGCGAGCGCGATGCCCAGGGTGTCCAGGAGGCAGAGCTTCGCGTGCTCGCGAGCGGCATCCGGCACCGCGGCCGGGCCGAGCCCGTGCGCGAAGCGGGCGAGCTCCGCCGCGGCGGTCACGCGATCGCTCCCCTCGGGGTCCGCGCTACGGGGTCGACGGCGGCGGCACCCGGCGCCGGGTGGCCTGCTCGAAGGCGTACCCCAGCTCGATCAGCCGTGGCTCGCTGCACGCCATGCCCGTGAAGCTCACGCTGAAGGGCGCCGGGCGCGCCCCGAACCCCTCCGGCAGCGGCGGCGTCGGCGCGTTCGGCACGAGCCCGAACGGCACCTGCACGGTCGGGTAGCCCGGCCGAGCCGCGGTGGACCAGCCGCCCCCGGTCCCGCCCGGGAAGAGCAGCGCGTCCAGCCGGTGCGTCTTCATGGCGGCGTCGATCCCGTTGGTGCCGGCCAGCGCGATGTCCTTGGCGCGGTCGGCCTCGTAGCGCGCGCGGTCCTCGACCAGGTCGATCTCGTCCGAGATGTCGAGCCGCGACTGGCCGTACTTGATGGCGCCCCGGCTCGAGCGCGCCGTGTTGAAGCTCCGCAGCTCGGTGAGGGTCTTCACCGGCGCCGACGGCCCCAGGCTGGAGAGCCAGGCGTTGAAGTCGCGCTTCGTGCCGTACTTGAACACGATCGAGCACTTCTCGTCCGCGCCCTTCTTGCCGTCCGCGCCCGCGCACACGCCCCAGGCGACCAGGTTCTTCGCGGGATCGGTCTCGAGCACGCTCGGCAGGTCCGCGGGATCGACGATCTCCGCGCCCTCGCGCTTGAGCGCCTCGATGGCCTCGGCCATGACCTTGGCCTGCTCCGGCGTTGAGGCCGCCCTGCGGCGCCGTCGCGCCGGGCGGCGTGACGCGGTCGTAGTAGAACGCGCGCGGGATGCCGATGCGCGCGCCCTTGAGCGCGTCGCGCTTGAGGTGCGGCGTGTAGTCGTTGTTCGCGGGCGGCGTGCACGTGCCCGCGGTGATCGGATCGTTGGGATCGGGCCCTTCGAGCACGCCCATGAGGATGGCGGCGTCGGTCACCGTGCGCGCCATCGGCCCCGCGGTGTCCTGGTCGGCGGTGATCGGGATGATGCCGTAGCGGCTGATCCGGCCCACCGTGGGCTTGATCCCCACGAGCATGTTCTGGTTGGCCGGGCTCAGGATCGAGCCCGAACGTCTCGGTCCCCACGCTGGCCGCCCAGAAGCTCGCCGCGGTGCCGATGCCGGAGCTGGAGCCGCCAGGGGGGAGCACCGCGCGCCCGTCGTTGAAGCCTTCGCGCGGATCGCGGCGCGGGTCGTAGGGGTTGAGCCCGTAGCCGGCCAGCCCGCTGTAGTTCGGGGGCATCGGCGTGGGCGCGCCCGCCACCCAGTTGGCGAGCTCGGTGAGCACGGTCTTGGCGATGATGATGGCCCCGCCGGCGCGGAGCTTCTTCGTCACGGTGGCGTCGTACGGCGGCCGGTATCCCTCGAAGGCCACCGCCCCGCCCGTCGTCGGCATGTCCGTCGTGTGGATGTTGTCCTTGATCGCGATGGGAATGCCGTGGAGCGGGCCCCGCAGCTTGCCCTGACGGCGCTCCTGGTCCAGGGCGTCCGCCTCGGCCAGGACCTTCGGGTTCACGGTGATCGCGGCCTTGAGCTGGTCCTCGTACAGGGCCACGCGCGTCAGGTACTCGAGCACGAGCTGGCGCAACGTCAGGCGCCCGTCACTCAGCGCCTGGCGCAGCTCGGGAATGCCCGTCTCCACGACGTTGAACGGACGCGGCGGCCCGGCGGTGGCGCAACCCGTGGCGATCAGTGCCGCGATGACGACGACCAGAACTCTGGGCATCGATCTCCTCCTCACGCCGACCGGTAGATGCGCCCGCGCGCGATCACACGCGACACGTCGGGCTCCTCCCGCCACTCGATGCGATGCCCGTGGGGCTGGGGCGCGCGCGGGTCGAGCCCCAGGCGGGTCACAACGTCCGCATGGCTGTAGTAGCCCTCGTACGCGTGGCGCACGAGCGCCTCGAAGAACGCGGGCTCGGCCTCCTCCACGGACCGGAGCAGCGCCTCGCGCGCGCCGGCGTCGAGCGCGGCGAGATCCGCGCCGCGCGCCGCCGCCTCGATCGCCTCGAGCCCGCCGGACAGGAGCCGATCCGCCTCGGGCGACGCCGCGGCCGCGCCGAGCACGTGATCGAGCGCCACCGCGCCCGCGCCGGGGAAGCCGTCGCCCGCGGGGACCAGGGCGTCCAGCACCACGGCCAGCAGGTCGCGCCGTCCGGCGAGGCTCGTGCCGCTCACCCGCGCCTCCGGATCATGCCGTCGGCGATGGCGAGCGCCACCGCCTGGATCGTGGACGTGGGGTTCACGCCCGCGCTCGTCACCATCACGCTGCCGTCCACGACGTAGAGGTTCGGCACGTCGTGGCACCGGCCGTCCGCGTCGACCACCGACGTGGCCGGGTCGTGGCCCATCCGCGCCGTGCCCATCAGGTGCCAGCCGCCCGCGCGGAGCAGCGGGTTGACCGCGGTGGCGCGCGCCCCCGCCGCCTCGAGCGCCTCCCGCGCCCGGGCGATGCCGTGGTCGAGCATGCGGCGGCTGTTGTCGCTCAGCGTGTAGGTGATGCGCGGCGCGGGAATGCCGGCGGCGTCGGTGAGGGCGGGATCGAGGTCCACCCGGTTCTCCGCCTCGGGCAGGTCCTCGCCGATCACCGCGAGGGTCACGGTGCGGTCGAAGCGCTCGGCGTAGGCGCGGCGGTGCCCGCGTCCCCACGGCACGCGGTCGCCGATCGATCCGCCGGTGGCCGTGGCGATGGGCGAGAGCCCGCGCGCCACCTGGAACGAGTAGCCCCGCACGAACCCCCGCGCGAGGTCGGTCTCGTAGAACTCCTGGCTGATGATGCTGCAGCCGATGGGCCCTCGATGGCCGCCGAGCGGCTCCTCGAACACGCCGCGCACGATCGCGTAGGGGTGGAACATGAGGTTCCGGCCGACGAGGCCGCTCCGGTTGGCGAGCCCGTCGGGGAAGCGGGCGGAGCGCGAGGCCAGGAGGAGCCGCGGCGTGCCGACGCCGTTGGCGGCGAGCACCACCGCGCGCGCCTTCTGCTCGCGCACCCGGCCCTCGGCGTCGTGGTAGACGGCGCCGTCGGCGAGGCCGTCCGGCCCGAGGGTGATCTCGCGCACGCGGGCGCGCGTGAGGAGCCGCGCGCCGAGGGCGAGCGCCTTCGGCCAGTACGTCACGTCGGTGCTCGCCTTCGCGCCGATGGGGCAGCCCAGGTCGCACGGCCCGCAGTTCACGCAGGCGCGCCGGCCGTCGTAGTCGCGGGTGAGGATGGCGCTGTCCGACGGCCACCAGTGCCAGCCGAGGCGGTCGAAGCCGCGGGCGATGGTCGCGCCGAGCGTGTCGAGCGGGATCGGCGGCGTCTGCCGCGGCGACTTCGGCGGGTACGCGGGATCGCCGGCGAGCCCGGCCACGCCCATCATGCGATCGTTCAGGTCGAAGTAGGGCTCGAGCGCCGCGTAGTCGATCGGCCAGTCGTCGGCCACGCCGTCGAGGCTCCGCACGCGGAAGTCGGAGGGGCGGAAGCGCGGGAAGTGGGCGCTCCAGTGGATGGTGCTGCCCGCCCACCGCGTTGTACATGAGCGGCGCGATGGGCGAGGCCGCGTCGTTCACCGGATAGTCCTGCGGCAGGCGGCGCACGTTCGGCTCCGCGCTCCAGTCCGCGTTCCGGTGCAGTTCCCAGTCCGCCTGCCAGTGCGGGTAGGCGCGCGGGTCGACCCAGTCGCCCTGCTCGAGGCACGTCACCCCGATGCCGGCGCGGGCGAGCATCCACGCCACGGCGGCGCCGGCCGCGCCGGCGCCGATCACGAGCACGTCCGTCCGATCGTCGGCCAAGGGTCGTCCCGTCTCCCGGATCGAAGCGGAGGGTAGTGTAGCCGAAAAGACGCCGGCGGGCGGCGCGCATGCCCGCGTGGGGGACGTTCTCCTCAACCCCAACGGCGTGAGGTGGCCTGGCGGGCCGGCGCACGGGTCCGGTGGCCCAGCGGGCGGAACATCGCAGGTCCGGGGGTGCCGCGGCGCGCGGCACCCCCGGGAGGGGTGGAGGCGGCCTACGCGCGCCGCCGTGTTCTGAGCGCAACGGCGCCCGCGAACGCGACGGCGATCAGGATGGCGCCCTGCGGCCACGGGACCTGGGTGAACTCCTTCGTCAAGGCCAACGTCAGCGTCTCGCCGGCGTCCAGCGTCAGGTCCCACTGGAAGGCGTGGCTGAGGTCGGACGGGCCGAGCCCGCTCCCGGAGTCGCCCAGGGTCGTCGTGGCGCCGTCGTTCAGCAGGTCCAGGAGATCGGGGAAGAACGCGATCTCGAAATGGTCGGGGAGGATTCCGACGGGGCGCACGGTGACCGTAGTGTTGGCGTCGGTCTGGGCGATACCGGTCACACCGCCGGTGGCCGAGTCGCCCTCCGGATTGCCGTTGATGTCGAGGTCGCTGTAGACGAACAGGGCCAGGCTGGTGGTGGTCGTGCCGAGGTTCGTGACGACAATGGTCTCGTCGATTCTCGGCACGGCACCGCCGGTGAGCGCGTACCGGACGGCGACGCCGAGGCCGGAGCCCTGGTAAGCGAGAGAGATGGTGTTCCCGCTGGCGTCGCTCGTCACGAGGGTCAAGTTGTTCAGCGAGGTCTCCGCGTTCTGGCCGGAGGGGCGCAGCCAGATCCACTGCTGACTGAGCTGATCGGCGCCGCCCGCCACCCAGTTGAAGAGCCCGTCCTGGGTTTCACCGTCGGCGGTGATCGACGTCCCGCCCACGGACACCGTGAGCGGCGCCGACCGTGCCGGTGCCGTCACGGTCAGTCGCCATTGCGGCCATCGCGAGTGCCGCCATCAGTCTTGCCCGCATCGCTCTCCCTCCGTTCCTCCGGTCCGGTCCCGGCGTCGGCCGCGACCCTCGAGGTGGGTGTGTTGACCGCAGGCCGCTGCCCGTCATGGCGGTGTCGGCCTCCCGCAGATGCCTGCGGGCGGCGTGCCATTCGCGAAGGACGGGGTGGCGCGATCGATCGACTTGAGGAAGCGCACCACCTCTTTCCGGTCGTTCGGGTTGGTCAGCGTGTCCACGCCGCCCGTCCCGGCGCTCCGGTGCGTGACATTGGCGAGGACCGCGTCCAGGGTGGGCGCCGCCCCACTGTGCAGGTACGGCGCGCTCGCGAAGACCGCGATGAGCGAGGGGATGTTGAAGCCGTCCGCGCCGCGCGCCTGGACGTTGGCCACGTTGTTCGCCCGGATCTCGTTGCTCGTCCCGTCCGAGAAGAGGGTGGGGTCGAAGGTGCCGACCCGGCACAGGAACTGGATGAGCTGGGCTGCCCGTTCACGAGTCGAAGATCTCGTCGGCGGCGGGCGGCGGGGTGAAGTCGATGATGCTCGCCGTCCAGTTGGGACCGCCGTGGCAGCTCGTGCAGCCGGCGGTGGCGAACAGCGAGCGGCCCTGCGTGACGTTCTGTCCGCGGAGCGGTGAGATCGGGGCGCGCACGCCGATGGCGAGATACGTGGCGATCGCGTCGAGATCGGCGTTGAGGCCCGAGTTCGCCGTGGGTCGCAGGTCGGGCACCTGCGCGAGGCCGGCCACGCCTTCGGGCACGGGGTTGTCGAGGATCCACCGGATCAGCCCGCCGCCGCCCGAGACCGCGCGGATGTTCCGCGTGAAGTCCTGGACCTCGTCTCGGACGGCCGACCAGTTCAGGGCCCGCTGGTGCGACTGGGGAAGCAGCGGCGCGCCGTTCGCCGATCTGGGCCTGCCCGCCGTGAACGTGCTCTCCATCGAGATCGCCTGCCGGGGCCCGTCGGCGAACATCCAGGTGACCGTGTCCGTCAGCGCCTGCGGGTGACAGCTGTAGCACGTGCCCCAGCCGAAGTCCGACATCCGGCCCGCGGGCCGGAGGGAGTTGGGCAGCCGCGCCCTCGGGGCCGATGGAGGAGTTGAACAGCAACTTGCCCCGCTGCACGATCGCCGCGACGGTGCCGGCCGCGGGCAGGGCGCGGACGACTTCACGCGCAGCGTCGTGAACTTCGTCGGGCCGCGCCCGATGTCGACCACCGCGATGTCCCGCGACACGAAGTTCATCACGTACGCGCGGGTGTCCGTCGAGTTGAAGACGACGCCGCGGGGATTCTTGCCGCCGATGGTGTCGTTGGGGTCGGGCTGGACGATCTCGGGCGGGATCCTTCAGCTCGATCCGCACGATGTTGCCCGGATCCCCGCGAACAGGGGCGGGTTGATGGAGGGCACCCGGCGCCGTCGAGGGTCACGCGCAGGAGCCGGTTGGTGGCGGCGAGCGCGACGAATCCCTCGGGTTCGAGTCCGCTTGAAGGCGAGGGCGATCGGATTCGTGTTGAAGAGCCTGACGCCGACAGGCTCGAAGTTGACTCCTCGTTCATGTTCAGCGAAGGGCTGCGCCTCGAGGTCCGTGACGATGTCGATCGACGGACAGGCAGCTCTGCACGTTCACGTTGAAGCGGAACGGCCCGTTCGGCGAGGAGCAGGTGCCGGCCACGTAGGCGCGGTTCCCCTTGATCGACGATGGCCTCGAGCAGGTGGGGAAGGGGCGCGTCAGGTTGTCGAACACCGGGCGGGGCGTGGTCAACGGCTGCCGGTCCAGGGTGTTGCTGTCCGACTGGAAGAACGCGGCGACGGCGATCGGGTTCAGGATGATCGTCTTGGTCACGCGATTGTTGACCGCGTCGATCACGAACACGCGCCCGACTCGCCCGTCGTCGCCCCCTCGCTCTCCGTCAGCGGGCGGGGATCGCGGGCGTGGCTTGTCGCGAGAGGAACTGCGTCACGTAGAGCTTGGTGCCGTCGGCGGTGACGGCGAGACTGCGTGGGCTTGGTGCCTTGCAGGCCCAGCTTGATGGTGGAGAGGACCGTGTCGGTGGCGGTGTTGATGACCGACACGCTCTCCGACGAGAAGTTCGCGACGTAGAGGCGGGTCCCGCGCGGGATTGAGCACGCAGCCGAACGGCTTGGTCCCCGACCACGATGGTCTTCACGGGCTGCCGCGTGCCGGCGTTGATCACGGTGACCGTCCGCTCCCATGTTCGTCACGTACGCCTTCGCGTTGTTGGGCGTGAGGGCCACGCACCAGGGGTTGGTCTGAACCGGCACCTCGGCGACCTTCGTGTTAACGTCGTGAAAGAACCTCGAACACCGACACGGAGGCGTTGTCGGGGTTGACACTCCAGACGAAGCGATCGTCACTGGTGATGGCGATCGAGCTGGAGTTCGTGGGCCGCGATGTCGCCTGCGCGCTCGCGACGCCCGATGTCCGTCCATCGCGCCCGCCGGGCACGCCGACCCACGTGCTCACCGCGAGCCCGAGAACGATCAGGGCCCCCACCCAGACGCTCCGTGCCGTCAGCCTTGGTGCCTTCACTGCTCCCCTCCTCCGTGACTGATACGGTGATCCACGCCCGCCGCCAAAGGGTGACGGCTCCCCTTCCTGCCCCGCCGGTGCGACTCGACCTTCCGAACCGTACCGGGGACGGCGGGACGTGGTCATGGGGAAAGGATGGGTTTTCCGTGGGAATTCGGTCGACGGCGTAGGATTTCCGTAACAGCAGGGTGAGCGGCGGCTTGCTAGGATGGCCATGAGGTATATCCCAATGGAGCCACCGCATCAGTTTCATTTCCCGCCCTTCCGCCTGGACCTCCGCGACGAACGGCTCTGGCAAGGGTCGCGGGCGATGCCCCTGACGCCGAAGGCGTTTGCCGTGCTGCGTCACCTCGTCGAGCACCACGGCCGGCTGGTCACCAAGGACGAGCTCCTGGAGGCCGTGTGGCCCCGCGTGCACGTGGGCGATACGGTGCTCAAGGGCTGCATCCGTGAGCTCCGGCGGGCCATGAACGACCTGGCGGGGACGCCTCGGCTGATCCAGACCGTCCATCGGCGTGGATACCGGTTCATCGGCCTGCCCGCCGAGCCGGCAGACGCGCCGGCCGCACTCGCGACGCGCGGCCCCGCGCATTTTGTCGGGCGCGAGCGGGAGCTCGCCCTCCTCCGCTCCTCGCTCCATCGCGCGCTCGACGGCGAGCGGCAGGTCGTCATGGTCACCGGCGAGCCCGGCATCGGCAAGCGGAGCCTTGTCGAGGTGTTCCTCCGGGAGGTCGCACCCGAGAAGCTATGGGTCGCGCGCGGCCAGTGCGTCGAGCAAGCCGGCTCAGGAGAGGCGTACCTGCCGGTGCTGGATGCGCTCGACCGGCTCGGCCGCGAGCGGGACCGTACGCAGCTCGTGTCGCTGCTGCGCCGGTATGCCCCGATCTGGCTCGCCCAGATGCCCGCGCTCATCGATCCCGAGGATCGCGGCGCGCTGCAACAGGACGGCCTGGGCGTCACGTCTCATCGGATGCTCAGGGAAGTGACCGAGGCCATCGATGCGCTGACCGCCACCGTGCCGCTCGTGCTCCTGCTCGAGGACCTCCACTGGACCGACCGCGGCACCGTCGACCTCCTGTTCGCGCTCGGCCGTCGACCCGATGCCGCGCGACTCCTCGTCATCGGCACGTACCGGCCGAGCATGGCGACGCCCCATCGCCATGCCCTCGACGCCGCCGTGGGAGAGCTTCTGGACCATCGCCTCTGCCAGGAGATCGAGCTCGGGCTGCTCGGGGAGGACGCGGTCGCCGAGTATGTCGCCCGGCGGTTCCCCGGTCATCACTTTCCCGACGCGCTCACGCGCCTGGTTCACGCGCACACGGACGGGCACCCGCTCTTCATGACCGAGGCCCTGGACGAGCTCGTCCGACGCGGCGCCCTCGCGGAGACCGCGCCCGGGTGGAGCCTCCGTGTGCCCGTCGACGAGATCCGATTGGGCGTGCCACGACGGCTGGAACAGATGATCGACCACCAGATCGGTCGGCTGTCGCCGGACGAGCAATCCGTGCTCGCCGCCGCCAGCGCCGCCGGCGCGGACTTCACGGCCGCGGACATCGCGGCGGCCCTCGAGACGGACGTGGAGGTCGTGGAAGTCCTCTGCGACGGGCTCGCGCGCTACCGGCAGTTCCTGAGCGTGCTGGGCCCGAAGGGGGACGGTCCCCCCGGCAGCCGGTATGCGTTCGTCCACTCGCTCTATCGGCAGACGATCGCCGCCGGCCTCGGCGAGGAGCGGAGCAGCCGTCTCCACATGCGGATCGGCAGGCACCGGGAGGCGGTGGCGGGAAGCCAGGCCGCGTCGATCGCGCCCCAGCTCGCGATGCACTTCGAGCGGGGGCGTGACTTCGCCCGGGCCCTCCGTTACCTCGGTCTGGCCGCGGAGAACGCGATGCAGTGCCACGCCAACCGCGAGGCGGCGGACTATTTGCACCGGGCCCTCGTGCTCGTCGACCGCGCCGCGCCGGAGGAGCGCGAGAAGGGGACCCTGCTGCTGCTCGAGCGGCTCGGGATGGCGCGGCGGTCCGTCGGCGACATGCGGGGCGCCGCTGAAATGTTCAGCCGCCTGAGCGCCGTTGCCCGGGACGAGCAGGAGATGGAGATCGAGGTCCGGGCGCTGTTGCACGAAGCGGCCGCGTTGTCGTGGATCAACCGCGAGGGGAGTCTCGAGGCCGCCGGGCAGGCCCTCGCCCTCAGCGACCGCTTGCCGGACGGGCCCCTCCGGGCGATCACGCGCGGCCACGTCGCCTTTGGCCGTCTCCTCTCCAGCGGATGGAGCGACGATGACGCCCGCGCCTGCGGCGACGCGCTGGAGGCGGCCCGGGTCGCCGGCGACCGTCGAGCTCTGAGCCTGAACGTGAGCCGCCAGGCCTACGTCGAGTGTCACCGCTCGGAGTACCGGGCCGCCTGCCGCTTCGCCGAGGAGGGGCTCCTGCTGGCTCTCGAGATCGGCGATGCCTTCCACTACATGTCCTGCCAGTACCACCGGGCGTGGGCGCTGCTCCACCTGGGCGACCTGGGACGTACGCGCGAGGTCGTGATCGACGGCCTCCAGATGGCGACCCGGAACTGTCATCAACCGTGGGAGCAGTCCTTCCGCTTCATGCTCGGCGCCCTGCACGTCACCGCGGGCGACTGCAAGGGGGCGCGGGATCTCTGCGCGGACGAGCTGGGCCGGATGCCCCAGGGCCAGCTCGGCCGCTTCTTCGGCCTGATCGTCCTCGCGCGCGCCTACGCAGGGCTCGGGGAACGGCGGCTCGCCCGGGAGTGCTACGAGGAGGTCGTGCGAGCCCTTGCCCGCGAGCACATGTTGATGGACTGGATCGTGCGTCTCCCCCTGCACTTCGGGCTGGCCGACCACGCCCTGAGCGAGGGCGAGCTCGAGCGTGCGCGCCATCACGCCACCGAGATGCTGGGGCTCGCCTCCGCCTCGGGCGAGCGCACGTACATCGCGCTGGCACGCTGGGTCCTCGCCGAGGCGGCGCTGGCGACGGGGGATCATCGGCAGGCGGAGCAGGAGCTGGTGCGCGCCCGCTCGGTGCTCGTCGGCGGGGACGCCCCGCACGCCGCGTGGCGGGTGGACGAGGGGTTCGCGCGTATCCACGACGTCCGGAAGCAGACCCCCAAGGCGAAGGAGTATCGCGCGCAGAGCGCCGCCGTGTTCCTGGGGCTCGCGGACTCGCTGCGAGGGTCGCCGGAGCTCCGCCGCACCCTGCTCGCGAGCCCGCGCCCTCACCCCCAGGTCTTCCTCGCGTGACGCCGACGCCCTGACGCAGCACCGGGCGCCGGACGTCGCCCGCTTCGCGCTTGACCCGCCGCCGATTTGCGTCGATGCTGGCCCCGGTCTCGCGCCGACCGTGGTCGCCGCGCACGGCCGGAACCAGATCCGCGAGAGGAGATCGACATGAAAGCGCTCCGCATGCTGGCGGCGGTGATGGTGGCGACGGTGGCGGCGTCGGGCTGCGCCTCGACGAGCCCGAGCGGGGCCCCGCCGTCCACGCTCGACAAGATCAAGGCCTCGAAGACGATGGCGATCGGCTACCGGACCTCCTCGATCCCGTTCTCGTACACCGACAAGGACGGCAAGCCCGTCGGCTACTCCATCGACCTCTGCACGCGCGTCTTCGAGGACGTGCGCACCCGCCTCCAGATGCCGGATCTCCAGGCCAAGTGGGTGCCCGTCACCGTCGAGACCCGCTTCAGCGCGCTCCTGGACGGCACCATCGACATCGAGTGCGGCTCGACCACCAACACGCTCTCGCGCCAGGAGCAGGTCGACTTCAGCCTGACCACCTTCGTGGACGGCGCGAGCCTCCTCGGCCACGCCAACCTCGGCAAGGAGGCCGACCTCCGCACCGTGCGCATCGCCGTCATCCCCGGGACCACCACCGAGCGCGTGGTGAAGGAGGCCGTCGCCGCGGCGGGCAACACGGGGGCCGCGTCGGTCGTCACCGTGAAGGACCACGCGGAGGGCCTCGCCGCGATCGAGCGCCAGGCCGCCAACGTCTACGCGTCCGACCGCGTCATCCTGATGGGGCTGGCCATGAGCGTGCCGGACCCCTCGCGCTTCGCGCTCCTCGACCGCTACCTCTCCTACGAGCCCTACGGCCTCGCGATGCGCCGCGGCGACCCCGCCTTCCGCCTCGTCGTGAACCGCGTCCTCGCGCGCCTCTACCGGGGCGGCGGCATCAGCGGCATCTACAACAAGTGGTTCGCGAAGTGGGGGCTGCCGAGCGACCTCCTGATCGCCATGTACGCGATCGAGGGTGTGCCGGAGTAGCGGCCCGGTCGTCCCGCGCGGCCGGTTCAGCGGGCGGAGCAGGAGCGGCCGCTACCGAGCTGCAGGCTGCTCAAAAGGGTCCAGATGCGAGGCGGCGCCCGATGGGCGCACGCGAGGCGTACTCTCTGTACGTTGAGCGTGCGCCCGAGGGCGCCAACGAAGCAGATGGGCCCTTTTCAGCAGCCTGCTAGGCGCGGCCCAGGAACGTGCGCTCCACCGGGTAGGGCCGGGCCGACAGCGCCTGGCACGCCCCGATCAGCGCGGGCTCGAGCGCCTCGGCGGCACGGCGGGCGGGCGCGCTCGCCGCGCGCAGCCGCTCCGCCGCGGCCTCCGCGAGCGCGCGGACGCGCGCCATGTCCACGGTGGTGACGCGGCCGTTCTCGACGACGACGCGGCCGCCGATCATCACGCGCCGCACCGCCGTGCCGTCCTCGGCGTGCACGATCTGGTTCACGGGATCGTTGAGCGGGACGTAGTTGATGTGTCCCGCGTCGAGGAACACGATGTCGGCCTTCAGCCCCGGCGCGATGCGTCCGATGTCATTCCGCCCCAGCGCGCGGGCGCTGCCCTCGGTGGCCATGGCGAACACCTCCGGCGTGGACAGCCAGCGCACCGGATCGGCGCCCTCGAGGCGCGAGACGAACGACGCCGCGCGCATGGACTCGAACATGTTGAGGTTGTCCGAGCACACCGCGGCGTCGGTCCCGATGCCCACCGAGACGCCGCGATCCTGCATGGCGCGGACGCGCGCGACGCCGGATCCGAGCCGGAGGTTCGACCCCGGGTTGTGCGCGACCGACGCGCCCGCGTCGGCGAGCCGGGCCAGGTCGTCGTCGTCGAGCCACACGCCGTGCGCGGCGGTGAACGTGGGGCCGAGCAGGCCGAGGCGCGCGAGGTGGCCGGTGAGGCTCGTGCCGTAGACCTCGAGGCCGGTCAGCGCCTGCACCCGGGACTCCGCGACGTGCATGTGGAGGCCGACGCCCAGGTCGTGGGCCGCGTTCCGGCAGCCGACGAGGAACGGATCGCTGCAGTGGAGCGGGATGGTCGGCGCCAGCGCGGGGGCGACCAGCTCGGGGTCGACCTTCCAGTCGGAGAGCGCCTCCACCGCGCCGCGGAGGGTCTCCTGCCACGGCGGCAGGCGCAGGCCCTCCATGGCCGCGCGCCGCTCGGCGGGCAGCGCGCGGGCGAGCGCGGGGACGGCCTCCCAGAGCGTGCGGTCGGCCATCATGGGCGCCACCACCGCGCGCATGCCCACCTCGGCGTACGCGCGCGCCGTCGCCTCCAGGCCCTCCCGCGTCGGCCGCGGCAGCTCGAGCGTGAGGTCGTAGCAGGCCGTCGTGCCCTTCTGCACCATCTCGATGGCGCCGAGCAGCGTGGACACGTACCGCTCCTCGACGGTCCGCGCGCCGTTCAGCCACGGCGCGGCGTTCAGCAGGAGCTCCAGCGACCAGCGGTCACCCATGCCGCGCGTGAGCCCGCCGTGGCCGTGGGTGTGCGCGTTGACGAGGCCGGGGATCAGGATCATCCCGGCGGCGTCGATGGTGGCGGCGTCGCCGGGGGCGGCGAGCCCGCGCGGCCCCACCTCGGCCACCACGTCACCGCGCACCAGCACGTCGGCGTCCTCGAGGGCGCGGCGGTCCGCGTTCAGCAGGCGTCCGTTCCGGATCACGAGCATGGCCTCGTCCCTCCCTGCCGCGCCTTGACTTGGCCGCGACGCGGGACCTAGCATACCGCTGGCCGGGGGGCCCCTTCTCCGCCGTGTCGATCATTCCCGCTCATCGCTCGCCCGTTCCCGACGGACGCCTGTCGCGCCGCCGCTTCGTCGTGACCGCGGCCGGCGCGCTCGCCGCCGCGACGGCGCCCGCGGCGCCGCCGCGGCCGCGCGCGCCGACGCCACCAGCATGACGCTGGCCCAGGCCGCCGACGCCATCCGCGCGGGCCGCCAGTCCTCCGCCGACCTGACGCGCGACTGCCTCGCGCGCATCGAGCGCCTGCAGCCCACCGTGAACGCGTTCATCACGGTGACGGGCGACCAGGCCCTCGCCGCGGCGCGCGAGCGCGACGCGGAAGCGCCGGGCGGGACGCTGGCGGGGCCCGCTCCACGGCATCCCCATCGCGCTGAAGGACAACATCGACACCGCGGGCGTCCGCACGTCCGGGGCGAGCGCGGTGTTCGCCGACCGCGTCCCCACCGAGGACGCCGAGGTGGTGCGACGGCTCAAGGAGGCGGGCGCCGTCGTCCTCGGCAAGCTCAACATGGACGAGTTCGCCGCGGGCGGCACCTCCACCGTCAGCTACTGGGGGCCGGTGCGGAACCCGTGGATGCACGACCGGAGCGCGGGCGGCTCGTCCGGCGGCTCCGCGGCCGCCGTGGCCGCCGAGCTGTGCTACGCCGCCATGGGCACGGACACGACGGGATCGCTCCGCATCCCCGCCGCGTTCTGCGGCGTCACCGGCCTCAAGCCGACGTACGGGCGCGTGAGCGCGCGCGGGGTCATCCCGCTGTCGTGGACGCTCGACCACGTGGGGCCGGTGACGCGCACGGTGGAGGACGCGGCCATCGTGCTGCGCGTGATCGCCGGCCACGACCCGCGCGATCTCGCCTCGGTGGACGCGCCGGTGCCCGACTACGCGGCCCAGATGCGCCAGACCCAGGTCGCGCGCCTGCGCCTGGGCGTCCCGCGCTATCCCTTCTTCGACCGGCTGGACGCCGAGGTGGAGACCGTCACGCGCGCCGCGCTCGCCGTGCTGCGGGGCCTCGTGGCCGAGGCGCGCGACGTGGCGCTGCCGCCCGCCGTCGCGACGCCGCTTCCCACCGACGAGGAGATGTACACGTACCACGCCGAGTGGTTCGCGAAGGTCCCGCACCTCTACCAGCCCTCGACCCGCAAGGCCCTCGAGGCGGCGGCGAAGATCACCGCGCAGGAGCACATCACGGCGCGCCGGGAGATCGCCCAGCACCGCCGCGCCATCCTGGCCGTGTTCCAGACCGTCGACGTCCTCGTCACGCCCACGGTGAAGATCCAGCCGCGCACCATCGAGGAGGCGATCAAGCGGTCGCAGGGCGAGGGCGCCGGCACGCCCGAGCTCACCAACACGAGCGCCTTCAACACGTTCGGGATCCCGTCGATCTCCATCCCCTGCGGCTTCACGGCCGGGGGCCTCCCGGTGGGCCTCCAGCTCGCCGCCGCGCCCTTCGACGAGGGGCGGCTCCTCGCCGTGGCGCGCGCCTACGAGCAGGTCACGGACTGGCACACCCGGCGGCCGACGCGGGGCGCACTTGACGGCGTGGGGCCCGGGCCCGGACAATCGGGGGCCATGATCCACCGCACACGAGACCTGCGCGTCACCGGGTTCCGGCCCCTCCTGCCCCCGGCCATCCTGCTCGAGGAGCTGCCGCTCACCGAGACCGGCTCGGCCACCGTGGCCCGCGGGCGCGAGGAGATCGTCAAGATCCTCACGGGCGAGGACGACCGGCTCGTCGTCATCGTCGGCCCCTGCTCCATCCACGACCCCGCGGCCGGGCTCGAGTACGGCCATCGCCTCCGGAAGCTGGCCGACGAGGTCGCCGCCGACCTCTGCATCGTCATGCGCGTGTACTTCGAGAAGCCGCGGACCACCGTGGGGTGGAAGGGCCTGATCAACGACCCGCACCTCGACGGCAGCTTCGCCATCAACGAGGGGCTCCGGCGCGGCCGGCGTCTCCTGCTGGACCTGGCCGAGATGGGGCTCCCCGCCGGGTGCGAGTTCCTGGACCCGATCTCGCCCCAGTTCATGTCCGACCTGGTCGCCTGGGGCGCCATCGGCGCGCGCACCACGGAGAGCCAGGTGCACCGCGAGCTCGCCTCGGGCCTGTCGATGCCGGTGGGCTTCAAGAACAGCACGGGCGGCGGCGTGCAGGTGGCCATCGACGCCGTGCGCTCCGCCGCGCATCCGCACTCGTTCCTGGGCGTCACCGAGCAGGGCCTGTGCGCGATCGTGTCCACCAAGGGCAACGACGACTGCCACGTGATCCTGCGCGGCGGCCACACCGGCCCGAACTACGACGCCGCCCACGTGCACAAGGTGTCGGAGGCGCTGCGCGGCGCGGGGCTCCCCGCCCGCATCATGATCAACGTCTCCCACGGCAACAGCAGCAAGGACTACCGGCGCCAGCCCGTGGTCGCGAAGGTCATCGCCGAGCAGGTGGCGGCGGGGGACGCCGCGATCTTCGGCCTCATGATGGAGAGCTTCATCGTGGAAGGCCGGCAGGAGCTGAAGGAGGGCACGCCGCCGCGGTACGGGCAGAGCATCACCGACCCGTGCATGAGCTGGGAGACCACGGCGCCCGTGCTCCACGAGCTGGCCGACGCGGTGCAGGCGCGCCGGGCCGCCCGCCGCGCCCACGCGAGGTGAACGTCCCCCGCATCCCCTCCGAGGTCTTCAGGTTCTTCGGCGAGCTCGCGCGCCACAACGATCGCGAGTGGTTCGAGGCCAGCAAGGCGCGCTACGTCGCCGAGGTGCGCGATCCCCTGCTCCGCTTCGTCGAGGGGTTCGCCCCGAAGCTGGCCCGCATCAGCCGGCACATGGTGGCCGACCCGCGCCCGTCCGGCGGCTCGCTCTTCCGCATCTACCGCGACACCCGGTTCTCTCGCGACAAGACGCCGTACAAGACCCACGCCGGCCTGAGCTTCCGCCACGACGCCGGGCGCGACGTGCACGCCCCGGTCTTCTACCTGCATCTGCAGCCCGGGCATGGTGTTCGCCGCCGCCGGCATGTGGCGGCCGCCCGCGGAGTCGGTCAAGCAGGTGCGCGACGCCATCGTGGCGCGGCCGGACCGCTGGAAGCGCGCCGTCCGCGCGTGCCCGCTCCGCCACGACGAGGACAGCCTCAAGCGGCCGCCCCGCGGGTATCCGGCCGATCACCCGCTCGTGGACGACCTCCGCCGGCAGACGTTCATCACGAGCACGCCGTTCACCGAGCGCCAGGCGTGCGCGTCCGACTTCCTCGATCGGTTCGCGGACGCGTGCCGGCGCGGGACGCCCCTCATGGAGTTCCTGACCGGGGCCGTGGGCCTCCGCTGGTAGCGGCGAGGGCGGCGCGGTGGCCGGCATGACCGACTGGTTCGAGCGGCAGACCCTCGGATCGCTCCCCGAGCGCGCGGCCCGGCGGTGGGGCGCACGCGAGGCGCTCTCCTTCCAGGGAGGCCGGTGGACCTTCGGCGAGATCTCGGAGCGCGTGGACGCGGTGGCCCGCGGGCTCATGGGGCTCGGCGTCGCGCCCGGCGATCGCGTGGCGCTCTGGATGGTCAACCGCCCGGAGTGGATCGACGCGATGTTCGCGGTGATGAAGATCGGCGCGGTGCTCGTCCCCGTCAACACGCGCTTCCGCTCCGAGGACATGGCCTACGTGGTCCAGCAGTCGGCGGCGCGCATGCTGATCGTGGACGAGCGCTCGGGGCCCGTGGACTACCTGGCGATGGTGCGCGAGGCGGTGCCCGCGCTGGCCGCCGGCCGGCCGCTGCCCGACCCGCGCTTCCCCGACCTGACGGAGGTGCTGGTCCGGCCCGCGGCGGGGGCGCCCGCGCCCGAGGGGCCGGGCCTCGTGGGCTGGCCCGCGATGCTCGCGGCGGGCGCGCGCGTCGCCCCCGCCGCGCTCGCCGAGCGCGCCGCGCGCGTGGACACCGAGGCGACGGCGTTCCTGTTCTACACGTCCGGCACCACCGGCTTCCCGAAGGGCGTCATGCACAACCACCGGGTGGTGCGAAACACGGTGGACGTGGCCAACCGCCTGGCCATCACCGCCAACGACGTGATCCTGATGTACCTGCCGCTGTTCCACGCGTTCGGCTTCTGCGAGGGCCCGCTCATGTCCCTGGTGACGGGGGCGCGCGAGGTCCTCACCGAGACGTTCGACCCCGCGGCGAGCCTGGACCTGATCGCCCGCGAGCGCGTGACGCTGATCCACGGCTTCGACACGCACCTGAAGGAGCTGGCCGAGGCGCAGGAGCGCGCGCCGCGCGACGTGTCGAGCGTGCGCACCGGGATCTGCGCGGCCGGCATGGCGAGCTCCACGCCCATCGCGCGGCGCGCGCGGAAGCTGTTCGGCCCGCTGATCACCGGCTACGGCATGAGCGAGGTCGGCGCGGGCGCGGCGCTCTCGTTCCTGGACTCCACCGAGGAGCAGGCCACCGAGGCCTCGGGCTACGTGTCGCCCGGCTACGAGATCCGCATCGTGGATCCGGAGACGGGCCGGGACCAGCCCGTGGGCGTGCCGGGCGAGATCCTCATCAGGAGCTACATGCTGATGCAGGGCTACTGGCGGAAGCCCGAGGAGACCGCGAAGGCCATCGACGCCGGCGGGTTCATGCACTCGGGCGACATGGGGCTCATGCGCCCCGACGGCCACCTGCGCTTCATGGGCCGCTACAAGGACATGCTGAAGATCGGCGGCGAGAACGTCGACCCGATGGAGGTCGAGGGCTTCCTGATGGGCCATCCCGCGATCAACCTGGCCGCGGTGGTCGCCCTGCCCGACGCGCGCCTGGCCGAGGTGGGCGTGGCGTTCGTGCGGCTCGAGCCGGGCGCCACGCTCTCCGCCGCGCAGGTGATCGAGCACTGCCGGGGCAAGATCGCGAGCTTCAAGATCCCGCGCCACGTCGTCTTCGTGGACGAGTTCCCGATGACCAGCTCCGGCAAGATCCAGAAGACCCGCCTGCGCGAGCGCGCGGCGGCCGATCTCTCGCCCGCCACCTAGCCGACGCGGTGAAGAATGTGAGCCGTTCACGTTTCCGGATCACCGCCGCGCATGTTCACGGAAACCCGACATCACGCGGCTCCTCGACCGCACCGCGGCGCGGCTCACCGCCTCGCGCCGGGCGCAGATGGGCAAGACCTGGCTCGTCGAGGAGCTGGCGGCGGCTGGTGCCGAGGGCAGCTCGTGGGCTACCACGAGTGCAAGGGTGAGCCGGACATGCTGCTCCGCGCGGTGAGCGACGTCTACGGACGCTGGCTTGGCAGCGCCGGCATGCTGGCTGACGCGGGAAGCCTCTGGACGCGGCACAAGGCCGACGCGACCGGTCTGATCGGCAAGGCCGTCGGCTCACTGTTCGAAGGTCTCACCAAGCTCGGGCCACGGGCGCGGACAAGATCGGCAGCCTCAGTCCAGGGACGCCTTCCAGGGGCTCACCCAGGCGAACGCCGACCTGCGCACCGGCGGCATCCAGGTCAAGCCGCTCCAGGCGACCAGATCCGCGAGCTGCTCGGGCGCTGTCGAAGCTGACCGATCGACGTTGCATCGTCCTCATCCTTCGATGCCTGGGAAAAATATCTCCGTCGGGCTGGCTCGAGCCGCCGCCCTCTCGGCCTTTCTCGCGCACCCGGAGGAGTGGCCCGCGCTCCATATCGTCGCTGGTGTGCGTCCGGCAGCCGACGCCGACGTCCCGGGCCGTGGCGACGAGGTCTTCCGGCTCGCTCAGACGCTCGTCGGTGCCAGTCCCGCGGGCGCCGTGCTCGAGCTGCCGCCGATGCATCTCGATGACCAACCGGAGCGCGACCGGCTCGTCGCCCACGTCCGTCGCACCGTCCGCGCCGCCGCCAACCTCTCCGGCGATGAAGTCCTTCCCCTGATCGGTGGTTTCGAGTTCGTCGGCCGCTGGTGCCACGATGCACGGCGGGAGCAGATGACGCAACTCCAGGACCTTCGTCGGGAAGCTGACGACGCTCAGGCGTATCGGTACGGAGAGCTGGGTCACGTCATCCGCTCGCTCGACGATCGCCACGCGCGCTGGCGATCGGCGGCTTGCCGTCTGCCCGGGCCTCGATCGCTCACCTGGTCGGCGCTCCGCGAGCTGCTGCTGCAGGACCTCGACGAACAGGCCGTGGACGTGCTCGTGTCGAGCGGTGTCCTGGAGCTGGCCGGCCGACGAGCCCGTGACCTACGGGCCGATGCGCGCGCCGCGGGGCGCGCCGATGGGTGACTCGCCAGCCGGGTCTCCGGCAGACGGTGCTGCGTCAGACGGAAGACCTGATGTATCGCCTCGCGAGCGCCGCGGCGTCAGGGACCATGCGCAGCCGGTCGCCACCGGGGCTCTAGCCGGCATGGAGCCTCTGCGCGCAGACGTGACGCTGTCTCCGGGAGCGGTCTCGCTCACCCTCACCGCCACGGCGCTCTTCGGTATCCCTGTCGATTGCCCGAGATGCTCCTCCATGGCCACCGCGACGCGCTGGCCCACGACCCTCGCCTTTGTCCGCTCCTCGCGATGGCGCTTTACAACACGCTCAATGATGCGCGCCGGCGCCGGGCTCTCGACCAGCCGAGCGGCTTCTCGCTGCCTTGCGAACGTTTATCGCGTCGCCGACGATGACACGTCCGTCCGACTCTCACTGGCGGCTGGGCTCGTCAACAGCCTGGAACTTGCGAAGGCGTCCGCACCGAACACCGTGGAGGCCCACCTCGCTGAGGTCCGCGCGATCCACCGCGCGGCCCCGTCGGACCCAGAGGTCGCGGTGCAGCTGGCCATGGGGCTGCTGAGCCACGCGCTCTGGGCCAACAGTCCGGAGCGCCCGGCGAGCCACTGCTCGCCCTGGTCGACGAACTGCGGCCTCTGCATCGAATTGCCCCTTCCGACAAGGCCATGTGCGAGGTCGTCGCGATCGCCCTCAGCAGGGCGATTCAACGCCCGACGATCGCGACCGACCTCAGCGACCGCCTGCTCGAGGAACTCCGACAGCTTCACCGTGGAGCTGCCCGTTGATGGTTTCGAACGGCATTCGGCGTCGGTTTGATTTACCGACTCCTACGTGGTGTGGCCCCGGGAACCTTTGAGAGCGTCTGACGCTGCTGAACGAGCTCCGCGAACTGCAGCGCACGGAGCCGGAGCTCCGGCGGGGTTCGCCGCAGTCCTCGACAACATGGGCGAAGAGGCGCGCGCGGCCGGGGTTGGGGCGTAGATTCATGGCTGGCGAGCTACGAATCTCGCTGAGACCTACCTCGGACGCGAGATCGCCGCGGCGCCCCGGGGCTCGCGGGCCCGCCGAAGCCCCCGACGGCGCCGCAGCCCGGACCGACGCTCGAGAGCTGCGCCCTTACCGGACGCGGGCGACACCCGAGGTGGCCGAACGTTCGGCCAGCCTGGTGACGCTGGCTACGTCGGTGGGGACGGCCGGCCAGACACGAGAGGCCCCTGGCGAGCTGTGGGCTCTACCGGCCCGTCCCGAGCTCCAGGCCGCTCGGGAGCGCCGCCCGTGGCCGGTGAACGTGCCACGATCTGCCTCGACGGTCCGACCGAGAGGACGGACATCTCGAGCGCTACGGGTGCCTACGAGGCGGTCCTCGGGTCGGAGATCCGCCTGCAGATGGCGATGGGTTTGTTCAACGCCCTGTACCCGCCGGAGAGAGCGGTGCTACGAGCGCAGTGACCGGCTTCTCGACGACCTCCGGCACTGCTCCCCGGAGGTTCCGAGGACGACCCAGTCGAGTACGTGCCCACGGCTTACGCTGCAGCTGAGCCGAGCCGGCTTCGATGGGCGGCTGATCGTGTGTGCCCTGCTCGGTGCGTTGCGCGCCCTGCATCGCCGGCACCCCAGCGACGGCGCCGTGCGACGAGTCCTGATCGCGGCGCTAGAGGTCTCGCGGAGCACTTGTTCCGGGCCGCGTCCGAACGCTTGCGCGACGAAGCGGCGCTCTTCGCATCCTCGTAGCGCCATCATCAATCGCCGGTATGAGGGGGATGCGCAACCCCGGGGTCAGACCCCGATGTTGCGCGTACGCGCGGGAGGCGGCCTGGCGTCTCAGGTGGTCCACTCGATCGTGGCGCGGTCGGGGGCGTCGGAGCCGAGGTGGGTCTGGACGGGGCGGTCGAAGCGGTGCGGGCCTGGGCCCGCCTCGTCGCCGAGGTTCCGACGGTACTCGAGCCCGAGGCGGTAGCGGCCGGCGGGCCAGGCCGTAGAGCTGGTCGCGGCTACCGAGGGCGCGAGGAAGATCTCGGCGCCGTCGGCGTCGGCGAGCTGGAGGAACGGGACCGCGTCCCAGCGGCCGCGCGTGGGATCGAGCCTGGACAGGGTGAGCGTGGTGCGGCCGACCGCGTCGTCGGCTGACCCATGGCGAAGGTCGAGCGACTCGGGGCTCCGGAGCCAGAAGCCGGCGACGGAGGCGTTCGCGGGCGCGCCGGCCACCGAGAGCGCGACCACCGTGAAGGTGGCGGGGCACGGATCGAGGATCGGGATGCCGGCGCCGTCGGCCAGGGCGCGCACGGCCTCGGCGAGATCGGCGCGCGCCTCGCGAAGGGTGACGGCGAGCGCCTCCAGCCCCGCGCGATCCAGCAGCTCGTCACGGAAGGACGCGGCGCCGCGCTCCCACTCGCGCGCGGCCGTGGCATAGGACACCGTCTTCTCCCCCACCACCCCGACCGGGCCCGCCGGCAGCGGCGGGCACGTCGCGCGTGAGGGCGTGCCGGAGAACGTCATCGGCAGGTCGCGAAAGCGCGCGTAGGCGCTCGTCACGAACGGAACGCCGTAGGGAACGAAGGCCGGGTCCGCCGGGTTCGTGACGACCAGCTCGTAGCGCTGCCGCGGGCCGAGCGGGGGCGCCAGGCTCGCGGCGTCGCGCAGGCGGACGCGCGCGAAGCGGGCGGCGGGCGCCTTCCAGCAGTAGACGCCGGCGCGTCCGGCGGCGAGCGGCCGCTCACGGTCGTTCACCTCGGCACACGGGCGTCCGTCCACGCGCGCGACGATGCGCGTCCCGTCGGCGTGCGTGGTCACCTCCACCTCCACCTCGTGCCAGCGCGCGACGTCGAAGCCCTCCGCGGTCTCGGCGAGCACGGTCGTGACCCCCTGCTGCACCTTGACGAGCCGGCGGTAGCGCGCGCGGCTGTCCATGGAGAAGCGGTAGAAGGTGCGCGCGTCGGCGACACAGAAGACGACGCCGACCGCGTCGCCCGTGGCCGAGCGGACGTCCACGGCGAACCCGAAGCTCTCGGGCGCGCTCCGGCGCGTCACCAGCATCGGGCCAGGCTTCGACGGGTCGCGACGCCCCTGCCCCTCGCCGCCCACCGCGCCCGGCCCGTGGAGCTCGCCGCCGCCCGCCTCCCAGTCGCCGAGCGTCACCGCCAGGCCCTCGGGGGTGAGCGCCTCCCACTCCGGCGAGAGCCGGCGCGCCTGGAAGTCGTCGGCGAAGTCGACCGTGCGCGCGGCGACCAGCACGTCGTCCGGCGGCCAGGCGGTGGCGTCGTCCAGGCGCTCCTGCCACGCCTCCTCGTCGGGCAGGAGCGTGGCGCTCCCGGCGCGGCGCCAGACCGCCTCGTAGCCGGGCACGGCGCGGCCGCGCGTGTCGCGCACCGTCACCGCGAGCCCGTACGGCCCCTGCTCGTACAGCGCCTCGACGTACGATCGGCGGAAGCGGACCAGCAGGTCGTCGTCGCGGAAGACGCGCGGCGCCTGGCGCTCTGGGCTGGTCCACTTCACGTAGGGCACGAGCGACGGCGGGCGGCGCCGCCGTCTGGACGAACGCCTCCTGGAGGAAGCCGTTGATCGCCTCGTACTGGTCGAGCGCCTCCTCGTAGAGCGCGTCGAGCAGGTCGCGCAGCGGATTGCTTCCCGGCGCCGGCTCGACCGCCGCCTCGACGAGCGTCCCGACGATCAGGCGGTAGTAGCGGCCGGGCTCGAGCATCGGCGCGACCTCGCCGAGATGCGCGGTCACGTCCGTGTTGCGCGCGCACTGCTCGGCGGCGCGGACGACGCGCGCCGCCTCCGCGCGCGTGACGTAGCAGATCCCGGCCACCGGCGCGGGGCGCGTCAGCTCGAGGCAGTCGAAGCGCGTCGGAGGCGTCGATCGTCCAGACGTGGCCCTCCGTCGCGATCTCGAAGGGCACCGCCTCGTCGCACGGCGCGCGCGGGGCGCGCTCGGGAGCGCGCGAGGCCGTCACGCGACCGCGCGCCGAGGCCGACGGCAGGCGCGGGTCGTCGCCGAAGTCGATCCGGACCTGGACGACCGGCTCCGGGAAGCGCACGTGGAGCTTGCCGCTGCGACGGACAGGCACGGGCGGCCGTCCGGGCCGGGGCCCGAGGGTGGCGACGGCCGGTGATCGTCAGCCCGCGGTGGGTGAACGCCGGCGCGGGCCCGGAGCCGTCGCGGCCGGGCGCGCCTTCCTTCGGCTTCGGCGGCACGGGCGCATCGGCGAAGTCCACGCACACCAGGGTGGGCTCGATGGTCCGGCACTCGAAGTAGTCCGGGTGGTCGCGCACGAACTCGTCGGCATAGCCGAGCCGCGGACCGGGCAGCCCGAGGATCTTCTGGTAGCCCGTGCCGAGGAGACGCCGGGCGTGGACGAACGGGTTCGCGGTCCAGAGGCGCAGCCGCCGCACCGCCGGCGCGGCGGGATCCTCCGGCGCGCCGTCGGCGAGCCACACGCCCCAGAGTCGCTCGGGAGCATCCTCGCGCGACGAGGCGACGAGACGCCAGTCCGTGGCGAAGTCCCCCGTCCACGGATCGGCCTTGTCGTGCGCGTAGAGGCTCACCGCGACGAGGCTCGGGACCACGCGGATCCGCCCGATGCGGTGCGCGCGCTCGGCGCCGTCGGGATCGCGGCCGAAGTCCGCGCCGGTCGCGTCGTTCATGTCGTGGCCGAACAGGAGCGTGGGGCGCGAGTCGAGCGGCACCGCGGGAGACGCCTCGGCCCGGGCCTGGGCGGCGCCCTCGTCGAGGCGGCCCTCCTCGGCCTGGAGGCGCGCGGTCACGTCGTTCCCATCGAGGGCGTCGCCCCCGACCAGCTCCACCGCGCCGCCCCGGGGCGCGAGATCGCTGTCCACCACGACGCCGACGAGCGGCGTCGCCGGCGCCGGCCGCGGCGGCGCCTCCCACTCGAAGTGGACCTCGGTCTCGAAGTCGTCGAGGGGATCGGGCATGTCGGCGGTCACGGTCAGCGTGGCCTCGACGCGGAACGGGTCCGGCGCCTCGGTGAGCACGGCGGCGCGCGCCGACAGGTCCACGCCCACGCCGAACGCCGACACCTCGACCGAGGCCTCGATCTCCACGTCGCCGGAGAGCTGCTCGGGGAAGACGGTGACGACGCCGTCGCCCTCCACGGAGGCGTCCAGCTCGACCACGAACGGGTCGTACTCGTCGAACCGCTCGCGCAGCCCCACCAGGAAGCCCAGGCGCGAGCGGAGCGTGCGCTCGCCGAGCATGTCGAGCATGAGGTAGCCGCTGGCGTCGAACAGGAACCGGCTCGATCCCGGCAGCTTCAGGATGTTCGCCTGCACGCGCCGCTCGGCCGGCGCGTCCTCGCCCAGGTAGAGGTGCCAGTTGGTGAGGTCCTTGAAGTCGAAGAACGCCTCGAGGCCGCCGTGGGCCTCGAGCATGTCCTCGACCAGCTCGGCCTGCGCCTCGATGTTGAACTGCACGGTGCGCTGGGCGCCGTCGAACACGGCGAGGGCTCCGAACGGCGGCTCGCCGCCGGTGAGCGCGCTCAGGATGAGCGCCTTCCCCTCGATGATCAGGATCGGGCCGGGGAGCGACAGCACGAGGAGCCCGCGCACGCCCTTGACGTACCCGTCGGCCGTCGTGATCGTGAGCCCGGCGCCGAAGGCGAGCGCGCTCCGCTCGTTCGCCCACTTGGTGGTCGGGTGCGCGCCCTCGGGCGGCAGCTTGTACCAGTCGTGGAACCAGTTGGCGTCGGGCGCCTTGGCCGGGCTCACGTTGAGCCCGAAGAGCCCGCGCGCGCCCTTGAGCGCGAGCCCGGACTGGCCGAGCGGGATGCCGGCGGGCAGCTCCACGCCGAAGTGCACGTAGAGGAACGGGAACGGCGGCGGCTCGAAGTTCATGCCCACGAGGAGCCCGGCCTCGAGCGCGAACCCCGACGCGGGCACGCGGAGCGCCACGTCGCCGGCGAAGCCCACGGCCTGCGCCTCCTTGAAGAAGCGGATCAGGCCCTCGAACTCCACCGCGTCGGGCACGCCGAAGAAGAGCTGGATCCCCGCGAACTGCACGCGCAGCAGCCCGAGCACCTCGAGCGCGCGCTCCACGCTGGGCGGCGCGGTCATGTCCACCAGCGCGTCCAGGTTCTCCGGCCAGCTCAGGCGGAAGCCCTCGACGGCGAGGCCCACCGGGATCTGCTCGATCAGCCGGAGGCTCCCCGAGAGATCCACCCAGAGCCGGCCCGCCGCCTCGCCCGCCTCCGGCTCCTGGTAGCCGAGGCCGATCCGCGCCAGCTCGAAGTGGAAGCCGAAGAGGTCGAGCGTCGCGAGGCCCTCGAGGTCGAGCCACGCCTCGCGGATCCGGAAGCGGCCGAGCGTGTCGATCTCGAGGTCGGTCACGTCGAGCCGCGGCCACTGGAGCCCGTCCTGCGCCATCACGAGCGGCGCCAGCCCGCCCGTCGCGCGCACCAGGCCCACGTCGCCCTCCCTCGCCACCGTGAGCGACCGGAGCGTCAGCGCGAGCAGCTCCTCCTTCCGGAGCGTGATGCCGTCGTCGTCCGTCGGCGAGGAGGGTGACGGCCACGTCGCCGCCCTGGCCCAGCGCGATCCGCACGTCCACGGGCTCCTCGAAGTACGGGACGAGCAGCGCGCCCACGATCTCGCTGCCGGTGAGGCGGTTGTCCTCGATGGCGATGCGCAGGTGGCGGACGCCGCCGGACAGCCCGAAGAGCGTGGCGGGCCGCGGCGCGCCGTCCGCGGACGCGGGCAGGTACTGGAACCGCCGTGTCGCGTCGTCGAAGGCGAGCGGCAGGTCCAGGCTGACCGCGCCGTCGAGGCCGTTCGCGTCGAGACGCACCTGCGTCGAGACCGATCACCACGCCCTCGATGGGCAGGTCCGGCGGCAGCACCACGCGCGCCTGCCCCACCTGGAGCGCGGGGTCGGGCCCCAGGGTCAGCGCGATCTCATCGGCCTCGACGATCACGCCGGTGTCGCCCACCATCAGCGGCGACTCGAACCGCGCCCCCACGCCCAGGTCCACCGTGACGGCGCTCGTGGAGTCCAGCGTGACGCGCGCCGAGGCCACCCGGATCTCCGCGTGCGGGCGGCTCTCGTCGGGCTCGTACGCGGTCGTGCCGTCCGCCCGCGTGATCAGGCGCATCGGCCGGAGCAGCGTGCCGTCGATCCGCACGCCGAGCGCGGCCTGGAGCGCGATCTGGTAGCCGTCCTCGCGCGCGGTGATGTCCGCGGCGATGCCCTGCGGGTCGATCACGAGGCTCGCGATCTCGAGCCCCGGGATCGGGATCACCAGCGGGTCGAGGACGCTCGCGTCGACGTGCAGCGACAACGTCGTCTCCGCCGCGGGATCCGGCGCGGGCTCGGCCACGAGCGGCCCCACGTCCGAGACGACGGTCCAGTCCACCTCGTCCGCAGTGGCGGGATCGGGCGCGCTGTCGTCCGGATCGTCCTCGTCGGTGAGGTCGGCGTGCAGCGTGAGGTCGAACACGGCCGTGACCGCCGGCGCGGCCACCACGACGACGGCGTCGATCACGTCGATCGCGTCCAGCACGTCGGCGAATGCGCTCTGCGCCGCCTGGAGCAGCGGGCTGTCGGGCAGGATCTCGGACAGCGGGATCATCGGCGGGCCGCTCAGGTCGCCTTCTGGTGGATCGAGCACAGGGCCGTGACACCGGCCAGCGTGTGCGGGTCCGGGCCCGGGATCGCCTCGATCAGGAGGAGATCGTTGTCCGTGGTCGCGTCGGCCCGCACCGCCGTCTTGGCCGTCTTTGGCCACTGCGTCACCACCAGGTCCGGACCCCGCTCCAGGCCGCCCAGTGGCGCCTGGATCACGTCCGCGGACATCAGGAGAAGCCCGACCGCCGTGCCCCGATTTCCCGCCGTCGAGCCCAGCGTCTCCCAGACCACGGTGAGCGGGGGCAGCCTCGGATCCCAGTCCGCGGGCAGCGTCTCGTGCACGCGCTCGACGAGCAGCAGGTGGCCGGAGTGCCGATGCCCGGGCTTGCCCTCGAACTCCCGGACCAGGTAGAAGGCGCGGCCCTCCTCGTCGATCATCCGGTTGATCTCCACGGGCTGCTGGGCGGCCGGCAGCGCCATGAGCTTGAGGTCCCATCGCCGGCCCCACGAGGATCTCGCCCTGGTACCCGAGCACACCGGGCTTCTGGCTCGTCATGCCCTTCACGTCGCGCGCCTCGCGGGCGAGCCGGTTCACCCGGTAGTAGTAGAGGTGGACCTGGCCATCCTTCACGTAGCGATGCATGCGGACGCGGAAGCCGGACCGCAGGAGCATCTCGAACCCGAGGACCTGGCACTTGAAGAGCCCTTCGTAGGTCTTGAGCCGATCGAAGTCGTCGATGGGGTTGAGGAGCTTCGTGGGGTCCAGGACCCCGTCCTGATGCCAGCGCGCGTGGTCGGGGAGCTCCTGGCTGGCCTCCCACACCACGCGCGCATTGGTGCGAAGCGGCGGCCGGAGCAGCATGCGCTGGGTCAGCGGCACCGGCGGCGCGGTCTCACTCTGGCCGCGCTCGTGGATCGCCCGCAGCAGCGGGTGGGTCGTGAACTCGATCGAGTCGATGCCGAAGAAGAGGTTGAAGAGCTCGCGCGGGAGCATCGGGCGCGGGCTCTCATCGCTGTGGCCCTGGTAGCGCACGGTGAGGCCGAGCTGCCGGCTCGTCGGCGACGCCTCCGTCGGCGCCATCTGACCGATGCACGCGCCCCGGCGCGCCCACATGGTCAGGCCGGGCTCACCGGCCATGAACCGGTCGAGGAACTCCGTCTTGTTCAGCTCGCCCTGGCGGACCCCGAGCGGGAACTGGAGCGGGTCGGACGGCGCCGGGTCGGCGATCGTCGGCGTGTTCGCGAGCAGCGAGCGCAGGTGCACCGGGTCCACGTTGTCGTAGACGACGGTCCTCGGCACGCAGTCGGCCTCGAGCCAGCGCGCCAGCCACCGCACGCGGTACGCCAGGAAGAGCCACGCGGGCACCAGGTCCAGGAGCAGGCACTGGCGGAGCGAGCCGATCTGCGGGCGGTAGGCGAGCGTGCCCGAGCCCATCGCGTGGAGCCGGATGACCGCGGCGGGAAGCCCGTTGTCGGCGGGAAAGCCCTCGGAGGTCTCGGTCACCATCACCTGGAGCCGCGGCATCCCGTCGACGACCGACTCCGAGACGAAGTAGCGCGACGACGGCACCACCGGCAGCTCGGCCGCGCCCGTCGGATCGCTGGCCACGGGGAGATGGAAGTGGCGGTACGCCGAGGGCGAGAGCCGATCCGTCAGGTTCCAGGGCATGGCCGGCACGGTCAGCTCCGGGCCAGGGCGCGCACGGTCACGGGCGCGCTCGGCAAGCTCGGGATCGTCAGCTCGCGCGGTGGGCCGCCGGGCGCCGCGGGAGCGGCGCGCACCGTCCGGACCGCGACGAGCCGGTACGCGTACGTCACGTCGCCCACCAGACCGTGATCCGTGAAGCTCCAGGCGGCGGGATCGCCATCGACGACCTGCGCGCCCGACGACACCACCACCGGAACGTCGGGGGCCACCGCGGCGAGGCCGGCCAGCGCGGTCACCGTCACGCCGAGCGTGCCCGTGCCGGTGGGCGTCCACGCGAAGATCGCGCGGCTCGTGGCGGGGTCGACCAGGTTCACGCCGGGCTCGGCCCCGCGCGGCGCGACGCGGATCGACGCGATGAGCTCGGCGCCGATCGCGTCCAGGCCGAGCTGTCCGTCGACCTCGAAGCGGAGCGGCCGCGGCAGCACGACGCCGCCCGCGACGACGGCCAGCGGCCGCGGCGCCAGGTCAGCCACCGCCACGGTGGCGTGGGGCGGCGCGGAGCCGGCGTCAGTGAGCGCGGCGATGCCCGCCTCGCTCCGGAACACCCGGTAGTGCGTGACGGGCGCGTGCGGCCTGGTCCACGCCAGCGTCGCCGTTCGGTCTCCGACCGTGAACGAGACGCCGCCCGGCGCGGCGGGAGGCGTGGTGTCCACCGGCCAGAACGGCACGCTCGTCGCCGACCACGGCGAGCGGCTCTCGGCGGGATCGACCGCGCGCACGCGGTAGAAGAAGGGGGCGCCCCCGAGGCCGGCGATCTCGTCGCGGAACTGGCTGGCCGCGACGGGCACGCCGGTGACGAGGCCGAACGCGTCCTCGTTGCCGGCCTTGTCGGCGAGGAGCCGGATCTTGTCCGGCCGGCCCGCGACCGCGGAGTAGTCCGGCGCGGGCTCGATCGCGCAGTCGTCGCCCGCGACGGGATCGCCCGTGCCGGCGACGCGGCGCGCCAGGAGCGTCACGTCGCCCGCGCCTGCGCCGGCGGCGCCAGTGATCTGGAACCGCCGCGGGCCCTGCACGAGGCATCCGCCGATCACCAGCGTCCCGTCGAGCGTTCCACTCGACGGGGCGGCGACGCCCACGCGGTGGAGCCCGCTCGCCGCGTCGAAGGTCGCCTCGACGACGCGCGCGGTCATCGGCGCGCGCGGAGGGATGGGCACCGCGTGGAGCGTCGCCGCGCCCGTCGCGACCACGGCCGGCGGCGTGAGCCGGCTCCACGATCAGCGACACCGCCGAGGCCCCCGTCCGCGTGAGGGGGCCGACGAGGCGGAAGCCGGCGCCGCCCTGTGCGAGGAGCCCGTCCGCGAAGGCGGCGTCGGGCAGCGTCACCGGCGCCGTCGTCTGCGCCCGCACCTCGAAATCGCCGGCCGCGCGCGGCGTGACCTGCGTCACGGACAGTGGCACGGGCAGCAGGCCGGGCGCGGCGCGGCCGATGAGCCAGTTCCGGCGGTCGGTCGCGACGATGGTCTGGTCCAGCGCGCGCGCCAGCTCGAAGCGGAGCGTCGCCGCGGCGGACGGCGGCGGCCAGGCCACGCAGAGGGTGGCGCGGCCCTGGCGGTCGGGCGGCGTCGCGAACCCTTCCGTCGCCGCCGGCGCGCCGCAGGGGAACGGCGGGCCGGGCGCGGCGGGCGGCGGCCTCACGATGGTGATCTGCACGGGCGCCGACAGCCGGCCCGCGTTGCCGCGCGCGTCGCTCGTGCCGAGGGCGAGGTAGGCGGTCGCCGCCCCCTCGCCCGCCGCGATCGGCAGCCGGATCGCCGCGCCGTCCGGGCCGCCGGTCAGGCCCACCGCCAGCGGCGACACGGCATACGGCGGGAAGTAGCGGACGGTCTCGCCCACCCTGGGCCACGCTCCGGACGGGACGGACTCGGGGAAGCGGACGAGGAACCGGAGCCGCGGGCCGGCGCGCTCGACGCCGGAGACGACCGCGGCGGCGACGAGGACGCGCCGGCCGGAGACGGCGGCCTCGAAGGCAAGCTCGCCACCCGCCGCGGGCAGGTCGCCCGGGTCCGCGGCCGGAGTCATCTCGACGACGCGGACGCGCGGCTGTCCCGCGCCGGCGCCCACGGGCAGCGTGAGCGTGTCGCCGGGGGCCAGCGCCGCCGTCTCGTCCAGCCCGAGCCTGAGGCGCGCGCCGCCCGCGCGTCCCTCGGGTGTGTCATCCAGGGCGGCGCGCCCGCTCGACGAGGAAAAGATCGCCACGGAGCCGGCCTCCGCCTCCGCCGTGCCGGCGCGAAAGAGATCGGCCTCCACCAGCGCCCGGTCGATGAAGACGTCGACCCCGGGGACGGGCGCGCCGAGATCGCCGGGGACGCCTGAGGGGATCGGCGCGGGTGGAGGCGGCGGCTCGACCGCGCGCACGCGCACGGTGAGCGTCTGACCCGCCGTCGCGTCGCTCGCCATCGTGCCCGTCACCGGCGGACGCACGAGCACGGACCCGCCCGGCACCTCGTGCCAGCCGCTCCGGCGGCGGCCGTCCAGGATCAGCGTGGCGGGGATCGGCGTCGCTCCGTCGGGAAGGTCGAGGGTCCCGGGCGCGAGGCGCAGCCGTGGCCGCGGGTGGCCCTGCGTGTCGACGCGCTCGACGCGGAGCCGCGGCCGCTCGGCTGACCGCGGCATCGCGCCGTGCGTCCACCCGGGCACGACCACGGCGCGCTCGAAGCGCGTCGCGTCGCCGGCCGCGCCCTGGACGACCTCCACGACCAGCGCGCGACGGCCGTCCCTCCTCGTGTCGCGCGAGAGCACCCGCAGCGTCACCGCCTCGGTGTCGACCAGCGTGCCGCTCCGCCAGAAGAGCGAGAAGCGCGCCGCGTCCGGCGCCTGGCGGAGCTGGAACGCCCCGAACTCGAAGCGCACCGCGCAGGTGGCGTTCGACGCGGCGAGCGCTCGGTCGGCCGGCGTGAGCCACGGGTAGCCCGGCTGCACGACCGTGGCCGACACGCGGACGGGAGGCGGCGGCGCCTCGAGGTCCTGCACGGAAACGCGGGGGCCGGCGGCGGGAGTCCCGACCTGGCCGAAGAGATCCACGCCGGCCACCGAGTAGCGATAGGCGCCGAGCGACGCGGCGACGTCGACGAAGCGCACGTCGAGCGCGGTCTCCCACGACGACGCGGGCACGAGCGCCGGGCGGCGTCCCGGGAGCGCCTCCGCGGGCCCGAAGACCGGCGGCGACAGGCTCGTCTCGCGCGCGCGGCGGACGTCGAAGAGCACCGGCGCCACCGCGGCCTGGGCCGCATTCGCGGCCGGCGGCTTCCGCCACCGCACGCCGACCCGACGGAGCGGATCCGTCCCCTGCCAGCGCACCCCGGGAAGGACGACCGCGTCCACGTCGGGATCGACGCGCGGCCGCCCGCTGATGCTCGCGCCGAGCCCGAGGCAGAGGCCGCACAGCTCGCCTTCCCGCCAGCGGCCCACCACCTTGTAGTCGTACACGCGCCCGCGCTCCGGGTCCTCGCCGGCCGCGCCGAAGCGGTCCACCCAGCCGAGGCTCAAGAGGCGCGCCACGTTCGCATCGAGCGCGGCGAGCAGCAGCATCGACTGCGGGTACACGGCGCTGAGCGCGCTGCCCGCGCGGCGCGGCACCGCTCGCCGTCGCGACGGGGGCTCGCCCTGGTCCCGTTCCTGGATGCGGTCCGGGTCGCCGTGGACGAGGGCGGCAAGCCAGCGCGCCAGCTCGGGGAGGCCGGGACCGTACCGCTCCCGCGCCACGTCGAGGTCGGCGGCGTGGAAGTTCCGCACGTCGTGGCCGAGCCGGTCGGCGAGGATCGCCGCGACCTGCGTGGGCTCGACGGACGCGAGGAGCGGCAGCTCCTTCACCGGCCGTCCCCAGCTCTCTGCGCACACGCGCGCTTCCGTCTCGACGCAGATGCGCTCGATCCTGGCCGCGTCGAGCCCGAGCGTGGCGTGGTCGATGAGCGGCGCGTCCACGCGGAGCGAGAGCGACACGTCCGCGCCCGCCGCGGCCTGGGCCGTCGCCTCCGCGACCACGCGATCGGCGGCGTCGAAGGCGCGCAGCACGATCGGCGCTCCGGAGCGCGGCTCCCGGACGCGAACCGCCACGGTGACCGCGGGCCCGTCGAACGTCATCCGGAGCGGCAGCGGTCCGGCTCCCCCGCTGGGGGGCACGGATTCGACGGCGAGCCCGGGCTCCCCCGTGCCCCGGAGGATGACGCTCTCGTGGACGTGGAGCGTCACGCCGTCGATCGTCGTGCCGCTCGGGAGCACCCGGTCCTTCTCGAACGTGAGGCCGATGCACGGGGGATCCAAGCGCTTCGCCGGGCGCCGATAGACCTCGAAGCCGCCCGGCGGGAAGCCGAGGCGTGGGGGAAACGTCCAGCGCAGGTGGAGGCCGGCGGGCCGCACCGACCACTCGACGGGACGGATCCCCAGCACGGCGAGACGGTCCGCGGCCATGGGGCAGCCTAGCCGAGCCCGGAGCCTGGATTCAAGGCGCGCGGGGTTGGGGTTCCATGCCTCCCGTGGCATCATTGCGCCGATGCCGGCGGAGGTGACTGACTACCACGCCAAGTATCGTGAGCGCGAGCTGGCGCTGGTCACCAGCTTCGGAACCATCTGATCGCAATGCCGACGATCTCCGCCTTCTTCGGGATCGTGATCCAGATGTTCTGGCGGGAGCATGGCCCACCACATTTCCATGCCCTCTACGGTGAGCACGAGGCGATCATCGACATCCGCGAGCTGCGCGTGACGCGCGGCGCGCTTCCCCGCCGTGCGCTGGCTCTGGTGCTCGAAATGGGCCGTGGAGCATCGCGTGGCGCTTCTGGAGGACTGGGACCTATGCAGCCAGCTGAAACCCCCAAGGCCGATTCCGCCGCTGGAGTGATTCCCGCGCCTTGCCCGACCGCGCCCTGGCGCGTGGTGACGGCGGAGTCGCTGCCAGGCCTGCGCCTACGCGTCACCTTCACGGACGGCACGACCGGTGAGGTGCGCATGCAGCCCTTCCTCGACACGCGACAGGTCAGCGGCACCGTGTTCGAGACGCTTCGTGACCCCGAGGTCTTCCGGCAGGTACGAGTGGAGTTGGGCGCCGTCGCCTGGCCGGGTGGCGCCGATCTGGCTCCAGATGCGATGTACGACGCCATCCGAGCAAAGGGATGCTGGGTGGTCGGCGAGTGAGACTCTGCCCTTGAGCCGTCCCGTGGCCCCCGAAGACGCGTCCCGACCAACCGTCGCTCAGGCCGGCGGCATCGTCCTCCGCGAGGACCCCGATGCCCCGCGCTTCCTCGTGGTGCGGGCGCGAAGGAATCCCGAGCACTGGATCTTCCCCAAGGGCCACGTCGAGCCGGGCGAGACGGCGGAGGCGGCGGCGGTCCGCGAGGTCCGCGAGGAGGCCGGAGTGGCCGCGACGCCGCTGGCGCCGCTCGGCGCCGTGGAGTACGCGGACCGCGCGCGCACGGTCCGCGTCGAGTACTTCCTGCTGCGCCACCAGCGCGAGGTGGAGGCGGACGAGTCGCGCGAGTCGCGCTGGTGCCGGCTCGACGACGCCCTCGCCCTCCTCACGTTCTCCTCGAGCCGGGACCTCCTGCGCGCGGCGCACGCGCGCGCCACCGCCGGCGCGGGCACGAGGGCGAAGACGGGAGACCGCGCCATGAGATCGGACCAGCTCCTGACCTCCGTGGACTTCCACACCGCGGGCATCGGGCTCAGGCTCGTCACCGCCGGCGTCCCGCGCCTGCCGGGCGCGAGCATGGCCGACAAGCGGCGGCACTTCGAGGCGCGGCTCGACTGGATCCGCACCGGCCTCTGCCTGCCGCCCCGCGGCCACGCGGGGATGCTGGTGGCGGTGCTGACGGAGCCGGTCTCGCCCGACGCGGACTTCGGGCTCCTCTTCATGTACCCCGGCGGCTACTACGTCTCCTGCGGCGAGGCCACCCTCGGCGCCGCCACCGTGGCCGTCGAGACCGGCCTGGTGCCGCGGCGGGGCGCGGAGACGCCCGTGGTGATCGACACCGAGGCGGGCACGGTGCGCGCGACGGCGCGGAGCGACGGCGCGGGGGTGCGCGAGGTGACGATCCGCTGGCTGCCCTCGTACGTGGCGCTGCCGGACGCCGCGGTGAAGCTCCCCGAGCTGGGCGAGGTGCCGCTCGACGTGGTGGTGGGCGTCGGCAACGTGTTCGCCGTGGTCGAGGCGGCGCGGCTCGGCGTGGCGGTCAGCCGCGACGCGGTGCCCGCGCTCGCCGCGCGCGGCATGGCGGTGCGGCACGCCATCGCCGAGCAGCTCCGCGTGGACGTGCCCGGCCTCGGCCCCGCCTCCGTGGACAACGTGCTCATCCACGTCCCGCCGGACGCCGCGGGCGTGTCGCCCAACGCGCTCGTGTGGGGACCGGGCCAGGTCGATCCGGCGCCGTGCGGCTCCGGCACCTGCGCGCGCATGGCGCTCCTGCACCACCGCGGCCGCATGCAGGTCGGCGACGCCATGATCAGCGAGGGCATCCTCGGGATGCGCTTCACCGGCCGGATCGCCGCGGAGACGGAGGTGGCGGGCCGGCGCGCCATCGTGCCGGAGATCACCGGCACGTCGCATCTCACCGGAACCAGCCAGTTCCTCTTCGACCCGGACGACCCCGTCCGCGAGGGATACCTGCTATGAAGATCCTCGTCCTCGGCGGCGGCATCGCCGGCACCACCTGCGCCTACTTCCTGGCCCGCGACGGCCACGAGGTCACCCTGGTCGAGGAGAAAGCGGCGCTCGGCCTCGAGGCGACGTCGGGCAACGCCGGCATCATCGCGCCCGGCCACGCGTTCGCGTGGGCCTCGCCGCGCGCGCCGCGCATGCTGCTCCAGTCGCTGCGCGGGGAGGAGACGGCCATCCGCATGAAGCTCGGCACCGATCCCGAGCTCTACCGCTGGGGCCTCCGCTTCCTGCGCGAGTGCACGAGCGCGCGCGCGCGCCGCAACACGCTGGTCAAGCTGCGCCTCTGCCAGTACAGCCAGGGCCTCACCCACGAGGTGGCGCGGGCCGAGGGCATCGAGTACGCCGCGGTGACGCGCGGCGCGCTCTACTGCCACCGCGACCCGCGCGAGCTGGAGGCGGGCGTGGCGCGGATGGCGCTCCTCGCCGAGCACGGCCAGAAGCACGAGATCCTCGACGCCGACGGCGTGGCGCGCATCGAGCCGGCCTTCGCGCCGGTGCGCGGGAAGATCGCGGGCGCGATCCATGACCTCACCGACTCGAGCGGCGACTCGCGCCGCTTCGCCGAGCGGCTGATGGAGGTGGCGCAGCAGAAGTACGGCGCCACCGTCGCCCTCGGCACGCGCGTCCTCGGCCTCGCCGCGTCGGGCGACCTCGTCACCGGCGTCCTCACGCCGGACGGCGTGCGGACCGCGGACGCGTACGTCCTCGCCGCCGGCGTGCACAGTCCCGTCCTCGCCCGCACCGTCGGCCTCCGTCTGCCCATCTACCCGGCCAAGGGCTACTCGGTGACCTTCCCCCTCAAGGCGGGCGGCCTCGCCCCGACCGTGCCCGGGGTCGACGAGCAGTGGCTGGTCGGATGGTCGCGCCTCGGCGACTCGCTCCGGATGACGTCCACCGCGGAGTTCGCCGGCTACGACTGGAGCTGGACGCCGCGCGACTTCGGCAACATCAAGCGGCTGGCCGCGGACCTCTTCCCGGAGGCCGCCGAGTACGGCCAGGGCCAGTACCGCGCGTGCCTGCGGCCGCTGACGCCGGACGGGCCGCCCATCCTGGGCCTCGCCCGCCACCGCAACCTGTTCCTGAACGCGGGGCACGGGCACATGGGCTGGACGATGGCCTGCGGCACCGGCCGCATCGTGGCCGACCTGATCTCCGGGCGGATGCCCGAGATCGACCTCGCCGGGCTCACCATGCGGTGACGAGCCCGTGGCCGCCGGCAGAGCCAGCGTGACGGGCTGGGCCTGTTCCGGCCGTGGCACCGCGGCCGCCTCGCGCTGCGACTCCTCGGCATCCCGTTCTCACGGCTCGTGCGGGTGCAGCGCGTCGAGTTCTTCGTTCAGGACTTCTCCGCCCGTCGACCCCGCGGACGAGTTCTCCGGATGCCGCGCGCGCCGATGAGTTCCGGCTCGGCCGTGCGGAGGACGTCGAGCGCTTCGCCGCCGACTTCGCCGGCGCGGATCGACGCGCCGAGGCGCGCGGCGGCTTGCCGCGGGGACATCGCGTACCTCGGCATCGTCGGGCACGTGCTCGCCACCATCTGGAGACAGCCACGCGCCCTACATCGACGAGGTGGGATGCGCCTCCTGCTCGGTCCTGGCGAGACCACCAGCTACGGGACCTTCACGGCGCCGGCCTGGCGGGGACACGGCATCCAGCCCGCGTCGATCCGGTTCCGCGCGGCATCACGCCGCGAGCGCGGCTGCGCCGCTCTACTCGTGGGTGCGGGGCAGCAACGCGTCGAACCTGCGCGTGCACGACAAGCTCGGCAGCGCAGCGGCCACGGTCTGGACGATCCTCACCGCGGGCATGCGGCGGCCCCGGCTGCTCCGGGTGAGCCCCCGTGGCGCCCTCCGCTTCGCCCCGCTCTGAGGCGGCTGAAACGGGACCCTATCGAGCCGCCCTGAGGCCCCGCGACAGCGTCGAGGTGGTCAGCGCGCGGGGCGGGCGTCGAGCTTCTCGAAGGCGGCGCGGGCCGCTCGCATCCCGTCCACCCCCTTCGGGAAGCCCGCGTAGAGACAGAGGTGCACCATGATCTCCTCGATCTCCGCGCGCGTGAGGCCGTGGTTGAGGCCGGCGGGCACGTGGAAGGCGAGCTCGCGCTCCTGGCCGAGCGCGCCGAGGAGCGCGATCACCACCAGCGACCGGTCGCGCCGCGACAGCTCCGGACGCGACCAGATCTCGCCGAACGCCCAGCGGAAGGCGAGCGTGCCCACGTCGCCGAGGATGCGCTGCATGTTCGCGAGGTCGGTGGCGGGGTCGGCGGCGGCGCGGCCGCCGGTGAGCGTGCGCCGCACGTCGGCGGCGCGCCGGTCGCGCTCGGCGTCGGACAGCCGCTCCGCGGGCTTCCGCCCCTCGATGCGCTCCACGCCCTCCGCCTTGCGGAACGCCGCGTCCATCCGACGGAACGAGGCCATCGCAGCGGGGAAGCCCGCGTAGGCCGCCACGTGGAGCAGGATCTCCTCGATCTCCGGGCGCGTCAGCCCGTGGTGGAGGGCCACCTGCGTGTGGAGCTCCAGCTCCTCGTCGCGCGCCTGGGCGGAGAGCACGGAGAGGACCAGGAGGGAGCGGTCGCGCCGCGAAAGCTCTCGGCGCGACCAGAGATCGCCCACCGCGTCGAACCCGAAGCTGCCGAGCGCGCCGAAGCGGCGCTCCATCGACGCGAAGACGCGCCCGGGCGCGACCCCGGGCACGAAGCGGCCGAACACCTCCTCGGCGCGGGCGTGGCGCTCCTCGTAGCTCCCGGGATCGGACATCGCCGGTCAGGCTCCGCCGGCGCCGAGGACGGCGATGGCCTCGACCTCGACCAGCAGCTCGGGCGCGGCGAGCGCGCGCACCTCGACCAGCGTGGACACCGGGAAGTCGCCGGTGAACACCTCGCGGCGCGCCTTCCAGACCTCCTCGCGGCGCTTGATGTCGGTGACGAAGATCACGACCTTGACGATGTCGTCCATGCGGCCGCCCGCCGCCTCCATCAGGTGACGGATCTTCTCGAAGATGGCCTTGGCCTGCCCGTACATGCTGTCGCCGCCCACCACCTCGGCGCCGCTGCGCGCAGTCATGCCGGCGACGAACACCTGGTTGCCGACCACGAGGGCGTTCGACCACGTCTGCGGCGGGGGCTCGGGCACCTGCGGGCTGCCGATGCGTCGCTTCTTCATGATCGGTCTCTCCATGGCGCGGGCGCCCGGGCCTCGCCCGCTCGCGCCTCGCCGCCTGCATACGTTGTGCGCGAGCGCCCGGGCGACGCTCGCCCGTGACCCCGCGCTCTGCGCTGCGGCATTCTCGCATCGCCGCGCGGGCAGGCATAGCCCGCGCGCCCGCGCCCGGTATATCATCGCGCGGGAGGCTTCACCATGATCAAGCGCATCGGCATCTTCGGAGCGGGAGCGATCGGCAGCGTGGTGGGCGGCATGCTCGCGCGCGCGGGCGCCGACGTCACCCTCATCGACCAGTGGCCCGAGCACGTCGAGGCCATCAAGGCGCGCGGGCTGCGCCTGTCCGGCGCCATGGGTGACCTCACGGTTTCCGTCCGCGCGATCCACGTGCACGAGCTCCAGACCGTGCGCGAGCCGTTCGACGCCGTCTTCATCGCCGTGAAGTCGTACGACACGGAGTGGGCCACCGCGCTCTCCCTCCCCTACCTCGCCGAGCCCGACGGCGTCGTGGTGGACTTCCAGAACGGCATCAACGACAGCCGGGTGGCGAAGGTCGCGGGCGCGCACCGCGCGCTCGGCTGCGTGATCACGATCAGCGCCGGCATGTACGAGCCCGGGCACGCGATGCGCACCGACTCCGCCGCCCTCGGCTTCAAGATCGGCGAGCACGACGGCACGGACACGCCGCGCGCCCGCGAGCTGGCCGCGCTCATGTGCGCGGTGGCGGAGACGAAGGTCACCACGAACCTCTGGGGCGAGCGCTGGTCCAAGCTCGCCATCAACTGCATGGCGAACCCGCTGTCCGGCCTCACCGGCCTCGGCACGCTCGACGTCCGCACCATTCCGGAGATCGCCGCCGTCGGCGTGCACCTGGGCGCGGAGGCGATCACGGTGGGCCGGGCGGTCGGCCAGGAAGTGGAGCCGATCTACGGCATCCCCACCCAGCGCTACGTCGACGCCTACAACGGGCAGGGCCTCACCGAGCTCCTCGCCGAGATCGCCGCCATCGCTCGCGCGCGGGGCGGCGGGCAGCCGAGCCTGCTGCAGGACGTGGTGAAGGGCCGCCGCACCGAGATCGACTACCTGAACGGCTACGTCTGCGCGGAGGGCGCCCGGCGCGGCGTGAAGACGCCGTTCAACGACGCCACCGTGGCCGCCGTCCGCGCTCTCGGCGTGGGGTTCAAGCCCGACCCCGCCCACCTGGACCCGGTGATCCGCATGCTGCCCGACTCGTTCACGCGCGCCGTCCGGGCGGGCTGACCCGGCCGCTCCCGCGGGGCGGACGGGGAGCCAGCGTCGCCTCCCGCCCGCTCGAACCCGCCCCTGCCGTGAGCCTCGCCGCGTTCCAGCGTCCGCAGCTTCCGCTTTCAGTTTTCCGCGGACCTCCTGACGTCCTGGGCCGTGGAGATGGAAGTGGTCATCCTCGGCTGGTACGTGATGGTCCAGACCGGCTCGGTGCTGATGCTCACGGTCTTCGGCTCCGTCCAGTTCCTCGGCACCCTCGTCGCTCCGATGTTCGGCGTGCTTGGCGATCGCCTCGGGAGCCGCTTCATGCTCTGCGTGATGCGTGGCGTGTACGCGTTCCTGTCGCTCTCCCTCATGTCGCTTTCGTTCGCGGGCGTGCTGGCGCCCGTGCACGTCCTCATCGCGGCGTCCCTCGTCGGCATCTTCCGGCCCAACGACATGGTGATGCGCAACGCGCTCATCGGGGCGACGATTCCGCCGCGGGAGCTCATGGGCGCGCTCGGCATGTCTCGCGCCACGCAGGACTCGGCGCGGATCGCCGGCGCGCTCGCCGGCGCCAGCCTGTCCGCCACCGTCGGCATCAGCGTGGCGTACGTGTTCGTGTCGCTGTTCTACCTGGCGAGCCTGGCGCTCACGTCGCAGGTCTCCCGCGGGCTCGCCGGGCCCGACGCCTCGGGCGGACACGACCACGTGGTGTCGGGCGCGCCGCTGTCCGGCCTGCCGCGGTCGTCGAGCTGGCGCGACCTCCTGGACGGCCTCGCCTACGTGTGGAACGAGCCGCGGCTGCTCGCCGCCATGTGGCTGGCCTTCCTCGTCAACCTGTGCGCCTATCCGCTGTCCGGCGGACTCCTCCCCTACGTGGCGAAGACGATCTACGGCGCCGACGCCCAGGGGCTGGGCTGGTTGGTCGCCAGCTTCTCCGTGGGGGCCCTCGCCGGGTCGGCGCTGATGACGATGACGGGCGGCGCCCGGAACCCGGAGCGCTCGATGGTGGTCAACGTGATGCTGTGGTACGCGCTGCTGCTGGTGTTCGGCCTCGTGCGATCGCTGCCCGCGGGCATCGTGGTGCTCGCGGTGACGGGCCTCGTGCAGAGCGTGGCCATGATCTCGATGGCGGGGAGCCTGCTGCGCGCGTCGGGGGCGAGGTTCCGCGGCCGCGTGATGGGGGTGCGCACGCTCGCCGTCTACGGCCTGCCGCTGGGGCTGATGGCGTCGGGCGCGCTCGTCGACCGGATCGGCTACACCCCGACCGTCACGCTCTACGCGGTGACCGGGATCCTCTTCAGCGCCCTCATCGCGCTCCGGTGGCGGGCCCACGTGTGGCAAGCCGGCGCGCCCGTCCGCCCGCTCGCCGCGACGCCGGCGGAGTGATCTATCCGGTGTATCCCAGGTGATACGCTTGCGCATCACTCCGTCCGCGGACTAGCATGCGCGCCATGGAGCCCGACGCACGAGAGCTGCACGAGGAGACGCGCAGGCACTTCGACGCCGTCGCCGAGCAGCTGCGGCAGCACGTCGCCACCGCCGAAACGCAGCTGCGGCAGCACGTCGACACCGCCGAAGCGCAGTTGCGGCAGCACGTCGCTACCGCCGAAGCGCGGCTGCGGCAGCACGTCGACTCCGCCGAAGAGCGGACCAGCCAGCGCGTCGACGCCGCCGAAGAGCGGACGCGCCGACACTTCGACGTGGTGGCGGAGCAGATGCGTGCGGAGATCCAGCTCCTCGCCGAGGGCCTTGGCTCCCTTGCCGAGCGGATCGACCGCCTCGAACGAGACCTGCGCGAGGAGATCCTGCGTGCTCAGCGAGAGCTGAGCGCGATGATCAAGTTCTCGTACGCCGAGCTCGATCGGCGCATCCAGGCCTTGGAGCAGCGCCAGCAGGACGTGGAGGCCAGGCTCCGCCGGCTCGAATCGGTTCGCTGATCAGGACGCGCGCTTCGGCAGGATCGCCGCCATCCCCTCGCCGCGGCAGAGCGCGTTGAACGCGGGCACGTCCTCGGCCAGGCACCGGTCCACCTTGGCCAGCTCCGCGGCCGCCCGCTGGGCCAGGTCGTCGTGGAGCTCGCGGAACGCCGCGGTCGGCGCGGCGTCCGAGTACTCGATGAGGCTCACCAGCGTCGCCACCCGCGTGTTGAGCTTGGACGGGAACATCCGCGGGTCGTCGGAGCGGAGCTGCACCAGCTCGGACTCGACGGCGCCGAGGCTGCGTGCGAGGGCGCGCGCCGCGTCGCGGATGGCGGCCTTGTCCGTCCGCTCCGCCCACGCCTGCGCCTGGGCGCGCACGTCGCGCAGCGCGAGCACGGCGTCGTGCATCTTCGTGAGCAGGTCGTGCGTGCGGCGGGCGAGCGCGTACTGCTCGGACAGGTCCGCGTCGGTGGTGGCCACCCGCGGGTCCTTCAGCACGACGAACGGCTGGGTGACGCTCCCGCCGTCCACCGTGAGGCGCACCTGGTAGCGGCCGGGCGGCATGCGGGGCGCGCCGAGCATCTCGGCGGTGCCGCCGCGGCCCTTGTTGTCCGGGAGCTTCGTGGCGTCACGGCCGCGCAGGTTCCAGACGAAGCGGTTCGCCCCGGCCAGCTTGGTGGGCGTCATCTCGCCCTCGCCCACCTCCCTCTCGGCCGTCGGCTCCTCACCCCCGCCCGCGGCGTCCTCGGCCGCGGGCGTCGCCACCACGGGAGGCGCCCCGCGCTCTCGCCGGCTCGTGAACGAGCGGACCTCGCGGCCGTCGGCGTCGAGGAACGCCAGCGTGAGGTCGCCGGGCGGGCTGTCCTTCAGCCAGTAGTGGACGATCACGCCGCTCGGCGGGTTCTCGCCCGCGTCGAGGTACCGCTCCTTCTTCTCGCCGGTGAGCGCCTTCGACTCCCGGTACCCGTAACCGATCGAGCCGGCGAGCCGGTACCCGACCTCGCGCCCGGGGCCGGGCTTCATGCCGTGCCCGCCGTAGGCGCGCCAGCGCACGACGGGGCGCGGGGCGAACAGGTGCAGCGGCGCGCCCGCCGTCGCCTCCTGCATCTGGTGAAGCGGTGAGAGGTCGTCGAGGATCCAGAACGATGCGGCCGTGCGTGGCCGCCACCAGGTCCGAGCCCTTCACGATCAGGTCGTGGATCGGCACCAGGGGCAGGTTCCCGCGCAGGCGCTGCCACGAGCCGCCGTCGTCCAGCGACACCCACACGCCGCTCTCCGTGCCGCAGTAGAGGAGGCCGCGCCGGGCCGGGTCCTCGCGGATCGTCCGCGTGATCTCGCCCGCGGGGAGCCCGTCGCTGATCCGCTTCCACGTCCGCCCGTAGTCCGCGGTCTTGTAGAGGAACGGGCGCGTGTCGTCGTGCTTGTAGCGCGTGGCCGCGACGTAGCACGTGCCCGCGTCGTGGCGCGAGGGCTCGAGCACGCTGATGAGCGCCCACTCCGGCAGGTCCGGCGGCGTCACCGCTTGCCACGTGCGGCTCCGGTCGCGCGAGACGTGGACCAGCCCGTCGTCGGTGCCCGCCCACAGCACGTCGCGCTCGTGGTGCGACTCGGCAAGGGCGAAGATCGTGCAGTAGACCTCGGCGCCCGTGTTGTCGCGCGTGATCGGCCCGCCGGAGAGGCCGAGCTTGGCGGGATCGTTCCGCGTGAGGTCGGGGCTCACGATCTCCCAGGTGTGCCCCTCGTCCGCGGACCGGAAGATATGGTTGCCGGAGATCCACAGCTCGCGCGGATCCCATCGCGAGTAGAAGACGGGGAACGTCCACTGGAACCGGTACCGGTGCTCGGCGGGCGGGATGCCCATCCCGTACCCCTCGGGCCACGGGCTGATCATCCGCTCCTGCCCGGTGCGGTGGTCGTAGTGGATGAGCCGGCCGTTGCCGGGTCCGGTGCCGATGGAGCCGCCCACGACGATGGCGGGATCGCCCGGCTTCACCGCCATGTAGCCCGACTCGCCGCCGCCCGGCTGCACCCAGTCGTGGGCGGTGATGGCGCCGCGATGCGACTGGCTCGGCAGGCTCATCGCCCAGTTGTCCTGCTGCGAGCCGTAGATCCGGTACGGCTCCTGGTCGTCCGCGCACACGTGGTAGAACTGCGCCGTCGGCTGGTTGTAGATCGTGGACCACGACTGCGCGCCGTTGAACGTCACGCACGCGCCGCCGTCGTTGCCCTCGATCATCCGCCGCGGGTTCACGGGGTCGATCCAGAGGTCGTGGTTGTCGCCGTGCGGCGTGGCGACCTCGCCGAAGGTCTTGCCGCCGTCGCTCGACTTCCACAGCGCGTAGTCGGCCACCCACACGGTGTCGGCGTCGCGCGTGTCGGCGAACACGTGCATGTAGTACCAGGGCCGGCCGCGCAGGCCGGGCTCCTCGCTGCACCGCTGCCAGGTGGCGCCGTCGTCGTCGGAGCGGAACAGCGCGCCGTCCTCGGCCTCGACCAGCGCGAACACGCGCCGGCCGTCGGCGGGCGAGACGGCGACGCCGATGCGCCCGAGCACGCCCTTGGGCAGGCCCGGGCTCCGGCTGACGTCCGTCCACGTGTCGCCGCCGTCGGCGGAGCGCCAGAGCGAGGAGTCGGGGCCGCCGCTCGTCATGCTCCACGGCGTGCGCTGGGCCTGCCAGACGGCGGCGAAGAGCACGCGCGGGTTGTGCGGGTCCATCGAGAGATCCACCGCCCCCGCGCGCTCGCTCTTGAACAGCACGTGCTCCCAGGTGCGGCCGCCGTCCTTCGACCGGAAGACGCCGCGCTCCCGGCTCGGCCCCCACGCGTGCCCGAGGGCCGCCACGTAGACCAGGTCGGGGTCCGCGGGGTGCACGCGCACGCGGCCGATGTGCCGCGTGTCGCGGAGGCCCACGTTCTTCCAGGTGCGGCCGGCGTCGCTCGAGCGGTACACGCCGTCGCCGTGGGACACGTTGCCGCGGATGCACGCCTCGCCGGTGCCCGCGTAGATCACGTTCGGATCGGACGGCGCGACGGCGATGGCGCCCACCGCGGCGGTCTCGAAGAAGCCGTCGGAGACGTTCTCCCAGTACGTGCCGCCGTCCGTCGTCTTCCAGACGCCGCCCGCGCACGCGCCGAAGTAGAAGGTCATGGGATCGACGGGATCGCCGGTGACCGCGACGGAGCGGCCCCCGCGGAACGGGCCGACGAGACGCCACTGGAGCGAGCCGAGGAGACGGGGGTCGATGCTCATGGGCTGGTCCTCGAATGTCAGGTTGCGGATCGTTCGTGGCCCCGCGCTCCGGGGCGGGCAGGATTCTAGCAGACTCGCCCGGGACCAGGCGTGCCGCCCACCCGGGTCGCGCTCAGGACGCTGCGTCCAGGCCGGAGCGCTCGCTCCGCCTTGCGCGTCGCCCGATCGAAGGGCAGGAGGAACGCCGCGTACAGGAACATGCTGACCCAGCCGGCCAGGTGGACCTGGACCATGCGCCTCAATATGAGATGGAACGCCACGCCGAGCACGGCGGTGGGAATCCGGAGCGGACGAACCCAGAACCCCAGCGCGAGCGCGTACTCGGTGGCGACCGACGCGGTCGCGGCGAGCCCGACCGGGACGCGGATCGGCCCCAGGTGGACGTGCCGTCGGCGAGGTCGGCCACGAACGTCGGCAGCCGCGTGCGAACGAGCACGTCGCCGCTAGGTGCTCGTGAACGTCCTGCGGCGGATCCTCGAAGCGGAGCCTGGCGTGGCCTATGCGCTGGTTTTCGGTTCCGTGGCTCGCGGTACGCCGCGGCCCGAGAGCGACGTGGACGTGGCCCTCGGGCTCTTTCCCGGGGCCTCGCGCGACGCGCAAGCCCTCGGTGGGCTGGCGGCGCGGCTGACGGCCGCCGCCGGCCGGGAGGCGCACGTCGTCCTGCTGGACGAGGCTCCCCCGCCGCTGGCCTACCGCATCTTCCGGGATGGGCGAGTGCTGCTCGAGCGGGATCGCGCGGCGCTGGTCACGCGAAAGGCGCGCACGGTGCTCGAGTACCTGGATTTCAAGCCCATCGAGGAGCGGTGCGCGGCGGGTGTCCTGCGCGCTGCGGCCGCCCGTGGTCGATAGCGCCCTCCTCGCCGCCAGGATCGCCACGGTCCGCGATGCGACGGGCCGGGTCCGGTCCGTGCTTCCGCGCTCATACCAAGCCGATCACGGCGGTGGCGGCGATGCTGCTGGTGGACCCGGTTGCGTGACAGTCTCGGTGATGCCCCTGAGCGTCGGCAGCGCGCGCCTCGTCGAGGTTCAGCTATCGGCGCCCGAGCGCCCTGACACGGACCGGTCACGGCGGCGCGACGGGGGTCGTCGTCCCCGACAGCGCGTCGTCCGGGCCGCCGTGGGGCGTGACGGGTACCTCCTGGATGGAGGCCCGGCCGCTCGCGGCGACCTGCACCGCGAAGACGCGCCGGTGGAAGGGCCTCAGGGTGGCCCGATGGCCCACGCTGAACACCGTCGTGCCGGCTAGGCGCTCGCGCAGCAGGCCGTAGAGGCGCGCCTCGGTCGCCTCGTCCACCGCCGACGTCGCCTCGTCGAGGAAGAGCCAGTCGGGCCTGTGGACCAGGGCCCGCGCGAAGGCGATGCGCTGCTGTTCGCCGGGCGAGAGCTGGAGCGCCCAATGGGCGCCCTCGTCGAGCCGCGCGCTCAGCTCGGGAAGGCCGACGGCCTCGAGCGCCTCGCGCAGGGTCGCGTCGTCCACACCGCCAGCGGGCATTGGATAGCTCACGACGTCCCGGAGTGCGCCGATCGGCAGGTACGGCCGCTGCGGCAGGAAGAGGACGCTGGCGCCCCGCGCGGTGCGAATGTCCCCCCGTCCGAACGGCCAGATGCCGGCAATGGCGCGGAACAGCGTGCTCTTGCCCGTGCCCGACGCGCCCCCGAGGAGCACCGTGTCGCCGCGCCGGATCGACAGGTTGAGGTTCGCCAGGAGGACCTCGCCGTCGGGAAGATAGAGATCGAACGTCCCGCACGGTCAGCTGGGCGTCGGGGCCCTCCGCGCGCTGGACCCCGCCGCCGCGCGCCGCTTCGAGGCGCACGCGCTCGAGCGCGCGCTCGAAGCCGGCGAGGCGCGCGACCACCGCGCGCCAGGACGCGACCTCCTTGTACGACTGGATGAAGAAGCTGAGCGCGTCCTGCACCTGCTGGAAGGCGCTGGTCGTCTGCATGAGCCCGCCGAGCCCAAGCTCGCCCCGGAAGTAGCGGGGCGCCGCGACGACGGACGGGACGATCCACGCGAGCTGTCCGTAGCCCGAGGTGAAGTAGGTCAGGCGCTTCTGCCGACGCATGATGTCCCACCAGTTGCGCACCACCGCCTCGAAGCGCTCGCGAAAGCCGCGAAACTCGTCGGCCTCGCCGCGGTAGAGCGCCACGCCTTCCGTGTTCTCGCGGAAGCGGACGAGGCTGAAGCGGAAGTCCGCTTCGTACCGCTGGCGCTCGAAGTTGAGTCGGACGAGGGGACGGCCGATCCAGTCCGTCAGCCACGTCCCGGTGATCGCATACAGCATGGCGACCCACACCATGTAGCCCGGGAGCGTGATGGTGGACCCGGCCACGGGAACGGTGAGCGTTCCGGACAGGCCCCAGAGGATCACCACAAACGTCACAAGCGAGACGAAGGAGCGCAACCCCCACGTGGAGAGGCCGAGCGTGAGGGACACGAGCAGGTGCACGTCTTCGGCGATGCGCTGGTCGGGATTGTCGGTGTCGCGCGCCGAGAGCTGCAGGCGATAGTAGGCGGCGTCGGCCAGCCACGCGCCGAGATAGCGGTCGGTCAGCCAGCGCCGCCAGCGGATCTCCAGCATCTGATTGAGATAGGTCTGATAGACCGCCAGCAGGATGAACACGGCGAGCAGCCACGAGACGCGGACGAGCTGCCCGAGGAAGGCGGCCTGGTTCTTGTCCTGCAGGGCGGTGAAGAAGGCGTTGTTCCACTGATTGAAGAGCACGCTGATGTAGACCATCCCCAGCGAGAGGAGCACGACGGCGAGCAGCAGGGCCCGACCTGCCCATCGGTCCTCCGAGAACCAGTAGGGCCGGATCATGCCCCAGGCGTCGGCCAGCGTCCGGCGCAGCGTCGCGCCGAGCAGATCCTCGGGAGGAGCGGGGCCCGCGGCGCTCAGACCAGGACCCGCCAGGCCCCTGCGACGGTCACCGACGGAGGCTCTGGGCGTCTCCTCATGGTGCGAGTGTCCATCCGCGAGTCTCTACCGTGGCTCGATGCGGCGTCTCCGACGGAACGCGAACGCGGATCGCGGCGCGTCACCGAACGCGACAGGTCTTCGCCGAAGGACGTGAGTTGTCGAAGGCCCTCGCTTGAAACTCGTCCCGATGGTGATCCATAGTGAGACGCGGACGCGCACGATTCTACCGCATCGACACCGATGCCGCATGGGACGGTCGTCCAGGTACGACGCGCCGTGAGGCGCGGAGGGGCGAGAAGAGGCGAGGAGCCCGACGGAGGACTCAGGGATGCGCCAACGGCCGTTCGTGCTTGTCCGGAGCACCCGGCGCGAAGCCGCGCGCGCGCTGCGCTCGAGCGTGCTCCTCGCCAGCCTCGCGCTGTTCGCGACCGGCTGCGCCCACCCCTCGCTGATGCCCGACGCCCAGGCGACCGCCATCAAGCGCCGAGACCAAGCGCTCGCGCCGCACGCGGAGGCGATCCAGGCGGCCATCCGTCAGTCCGGGGAGGCGGGCGCGCTGGTCTTCCTCGACGACCGCGACGGCCGGCTCGTGGTCCTGCCCGGTGAGACCCCGGTGAGCGCGTGGGCGCGCCACGCCGCGTCGCCCGCGAGCGAGCCGGGGCGACCGTCGGTGCCCCCCGTGGTCACTTTCGTCCACCGCGCCGACGTGCCACGGGCGCCCGAGCCCGTGAGCGTGAGCGTGCTGCAGCAGCACGAAACGCTTCGGACCTCGCTGGGCGCGCTCGAGACCGACGTGCGAGACGCGCAGCGGCGCACCGACGAGCGGCTGGGCGTCCTTCAGCTCGAGCTCGCGGAGTCGGTCGCGGCGGCGAAGCAGGAGGTGGAGCGGTCGTTGGCGGCGCGCGCCGAGCTGCAGCGAGCGTTGGGCTCGCTAGCCGACGAATTGGCGGCGGCGCGCAAAGTGATCCAGCAGACCGCCCAGCTCGGCCGCCTCACTCACGAGCTCGCGCAGGAGAACGCCAGTGGCCTGCGGAAGATGGTGACGACCAGCGAGGCGCTGACCGCGACCTCGACCCGGCTGGTCGGCACGATGCAGCAGCTCTCGGAACGCCTCGCCAGCCAGCTCAAGGAGCTCATGGGCCGGCTCGATCAGATCGAGACGAAGATGGGACAGATAAAGTGAGGACGGCGCGCGCGAGGCAGGCAGCCGGCTGCGGGCCTCTCCGCGCGCTGCTGGCCGGCGTTCTGCTGTCGCTGGGCACGGCAGCCGGCGCCGTGGCCGGCGACGCCGACCTGATGGCGGAGTGGGGGGAGGACGGCGCGAAGCGAAAGCAGATCAGAGAATCCATGGTGGCGCTGCAGAAGAACCTCGAGGTGATCAACCGGAACTTGGCCTCGGCGGTGGAGGTCGTCGAGGCGACCGCGGCGCGCGTACCGGAATCGCGCGTCCTCGAGAAGCTCGCCCGCATCGAGGCAGCGGTGGGCGAGTACAGGGAGCGGCTCAGTGCGCGGTGGCAACGCGAGCACGCCGCCCGGGAACGCGAGCGGACGCAGCGCGAGCGGGAAACCGAAGAGCGCTTGCGCCGCATGCGGTAAAGCGCGCGCGGCCGCCCGGCGACGGCCCCGACACCAGGATTTTCAGTTCTCGTGGCCGAGCGTTTGCAAGTACGGTCGCCGGCCGCGGCGCGACCCGGTGCGGTTCTGCTGATCGCGCCGCGTCGGCCGCCCGAGGAGCTGCCCGGGTGCCTGTCCGGCGCGGTCTGCCAGGGCAGCGTGCGCACGGCCACGCTCACTACGGCTGCGCCGAGCACGAGAACCGCGGCCCGGCCGTCTGCGCCAATGACGTGCGGCTCCGGCACGAGGTCCTGGACCAGGCCGTGCTCGGGGCGTGGCAGCCTGCTGGACGTCAGCTGCGCGAGGACGGGCCCGCCGGCAGAGCTCGCCGTCGAGCGGCGCCGGGCGGGCCAGAGCGCGGCACCTCGACCTCCCGCGTCCTCGTGGTGGTGGCGGGCGCGATCAGGTGGAGCTGCGCGCCTGTCTGGACGATCCGAAACCGTGCCAGAAATGCAGGGGGCATGGCGAAATTCTCCCGGACGGAGGAACCGCATGAACGAAGCGCCGGTTCCATCCATGACGCTTGCTCCGGTCGGAGGTCGAAACAGGTAGCAATTATCGGCGGATGCGCTGAACCCCAGCGCTGCCGCTTCCTGCACCCAATCGGCACGGCCATTGCTTTTGTCGGTTTCCATGCCATCCACACGCATCGTCATTGCTCATGCTCGGCGACAAGACCCGTTCTGAAGATCCGACCCTGCTGACATCTCGCTCGGACGAAGAGACACTCCGCGAGCCCCGTGACGACTCCGGCACAGGCAGCTCGCGCTACGTGCGGCCGCGCGTCCGGGGAAAGTTCCTCTGGCTCGGTCAAGCGAAACTGTGGCTGCGTGGCGTCACCTACGGGACGTTCCGGCCGGATGCGGACGGCAGCCCGTGGCCGGACCGCGGCACCGTGGAGCGCGATTTCGCCGCGATGGCGGCCAACGGGTTCAACGCCGTCCGGACATACGTCGCGCCGCCTCGCTGGCTCCTCGACACCGCCCAGGAGCGCGGCCTTCATGTCCTGATCGGCCTCGCGTGGGAGCAACACGTCACCTTTCTGGATGATCCGACGAGGGCCGCTGCCATTGTCGATCGGATCCGCGGTGACGTGTGGGCGTGCGCCGGACATCCTGCCGTGCTCGGCTATTCCGTGGGCAACGAGATCCCCGCGCCCATCGTCCGGTGGCACGGACGACGCCGGATCGAGCGGTTCATCGAGCGTCTGTACCACGCGGCGAAGGCGGAGGATCCCGCCGGCCTCGTGACCTACGTCAATTACCCGACGACCGAGTACCTCGACCTGCCGTTCCTCGACTTCATGTGCTTCAACGTGTACCTGGAACAGCAAGGCCGACTCGAAGCCTACCTGGCGCGTCTCCAGAATCTCGCGGGCGATCGCCCGCTGGTCATGGCCGAGATCGGGCTCGACAGCCGCCGGCACGGCGAGGCCGTGCAGGCGGCGACGCTCGATTGGCAGGTGCGGACGGCGTTCCGTGCCGGTTGCGCCGGCTCGTTCGTCTTCGCGTGGACCGACGAGTGGCACCGCGGTGGCCACGATATCGATGACTGGGATTTCGGTCTCACCCGGCGAGACCGACGGCCCAAGCAAGCGCTGGTCACCGTGCGAGAGGCCCTCGGCGAGATCCCGTTGCCGAAGTACCTGGCCTGGCCCCGCATCTCGGTCATCGTCTGCTCCCACAACGGCGCGCGGACCATCCGGGATACCCTGGATGGCCTGCTACGGCTGAAGTACCCGGACTTCGAGGTGATCGTCGTCAACGACGGCTCGACCGACGACACGGAGAAGATCGCCCGCGAGTACGGCTTCCGAGCTCATCAGCACGGAGAACCGCGGGCTCAGCCGCGCCCGCAACACGGGGCTCGAGGCCGCGAGCGGTGAGATCGTCGCGTACATCGACGACGACGCCTACCCCGACGAGGACTGGCTGACGTACCTGGCTGCGACCTTCGCGAGCACGTCGCACGTCGGCGTCGGAGGCCCCAACCTCCCGCCCCCCGGGGACGGATGGGTTGCAGAGTGCGTCGCCAACGCGCCCGGTGGCCCCATCCACGTGCTGATCTCCGATGAGGAGGCCGAGCACATCCCCGGCTGCAACATGGCCTTCCGCAAGGGGCGCTCCAGGCCATCGATGGCTTCGACCCGCACTTCCGGACGGCCGGCGACGACGTGGACGTTTGCTGGCGCCTCCAGCAAGGGGGGGGACGTTGGGGTTCAGCCCGGCCGCGCTCGTCTGGCACCATCGGCGCAACTCGGTGCGCGCCTACTGGCGCCAGCAACGAGGCTACGCGAAGGCAGAGGCGATGCTCGAGGCGAAATGGCCGGAGAAATACAACGAGCTCGGACACCTCACCTGGTCTGGGCGTCTGTACGGTCCGGGCTTGGTGCAGGCCCTCACGTTCGGCCGAAGCCGCATCTACCACGGCCGCGGCGGATCGGCGCCGTTCCAGTCTCTGTACCAGCCCGCCGGCAATCTCATGACCGCTCTTCTTCTTATGCCGGAGTTCTATCTCCTCCTCCTGTCCCTCGCAGCGCTGGGGGGCTTGGGAAGTCTGTGGCATCCGCTCCGATGGGCCCTCGCCCCCTTCGCGGTGGGCACGGGTGCCCTGATCGTTCAGGCAGTTCTGAGCGCCCGCCGGGCCTCGTATCGCCGAACCGGCTCGTACCGGTCCGTTGGATGGAAAGCTTTTGCTTTGACCACCTTCCTGCACCTGATGCAACCGGTGGCGCGGCTTCATGGCCGCATCCGGCACGGCCTCACGCCGTGGCGCAGCGCCGGCGCATTCTGCTGGCCGCAAGCCCGGAACCTCGAGGTCTGGGTGGAGGCGGAGCAGTGGAAGGATCTGGGCCTTCGCCTGGACTCGCTCGAACGGGCTCTCTCGGTGCCCCGTTGCACGCTGATCCGCGGCACGGATTTCGACGGCTGGGACCTCGAGGTCCGAGGCGGCTTTCTGGGCGGGGCGCGGCTGCTGCTGGCGGTGGAGGAGCACGGCGGCGGAAATCAGATGGTCCGTGCGCGGGTGTGGCCCCGCCTGTCGCCTGTCGGCATCTGGCCCGCGCCGCTGTTCGCGGGGTTGGCGGTGTACGCGGCGCTGGACGCGTCCCTCACTGCCGCCGCGATCCTCGTCGCTGTCGGTTCTGCCCTGACCGCGCGGGCGCTCTTCGAGTGCGGACGGCCCATGGAGCGGATCACGCGGGCGTTCAGGCGTACGGCCGGCGGCCAGGATTGAACATCGCCGGGCGCGGACGGGGGCCCTTCCCGACCGATGGTGCAGCATGACGCGCTGGGCGCATGAGCTGAAGAAGCTCCGGACGTCCCTCGTACTCTACTCGCGCCTCGGCGGGTACGTGCGCGCGGAATCGTTCCTGCTCGCCGCGACCGTGGTCACCATGCTCGTGGCCACGCTCCTCACCTTGGCCCGCCCCTGGCCGCTCCAGGTGATCGTCGATTCGGTGCTGGGGGGACGGCCGGCGCCCTGGTGGCTGACCACGCCTCTCGGGGAGCTCGGCCCCCGTGACCTGCTGATGGCGGCTGTCGCCCTCCTGGTCGCCACGCTGCTGGCGAACGTCACCCTCTCGCTCGCCCAGCAGTACCTGTCCCAGTCGCTAGGCCAGCGCATGGTGCTGCGTCTGCGTTGCGACCTCTACGCGAAGCTCCAGCGCCTGTCCCTGAGGTTCCACGACCACGCGAGCGTCGGTGACCTCATCTATCGCATCACCGGTGATGCCGCGGCCCTCCAGAACATCGTGATCTATGGCTTCGTCCCGCTCGCGATCCAGCTCACCACCGCCCTCGCCATCACGGGAACGATGTTCCTGTTCGACCCCCGGCTGGGATGGCTCGCGCTGTCCATCGTGCCGTTCATGTTCGCGTGGACGGCGTGGCTCTCCGAACGCGTCCGCCGACGCTCGCGCACGCTCGCGGACGCCGAGAGCCTGCTCTACACCACCGTGAGCGAGGCCCTCGGGGCCATCCGCGCCGTCAAGTCGCACTCGATGGAGACGGCGGAGACCGCGCGGTTCCGGCGACACGCGGAGTCCAGTCAGGATGCGTACGTCCGGGTCATGACGTGGAGCACGGTGGGCGGCTTGGTGGCGGAAGCGCTGGCGGGACTGGGAACGGCCGCCGTCGTCTTCGTCGCGGCGCTGGCCGTGCTGGACGGCGAGCTCACGGTGGGCCACCTTCTCGTCTTCGTCGCATATCTCCAGGCGCTCTACGGCCCGATCACCCAGCTCGCCGGGTCGGCCATGGTGGTCCAGCGGTCGGCGGCGAGCATCGAGCGCGTGGTCGAGATCTTCGACCAGGAGGACGAGCACCAGCGGAGCGGCCGGATCAGGCTCGCCTCCGTGTCCGGAGCCGTGTCGTACGACCATGTGAGCATGGGCTATGACGCGATGCGGCCGGTCCTGTCCAACGTCAGCCTGGCGGTGAGGCCCGGCGAGATGGTGGCGCTCGTCGGCCGGTCCGGGGCGGGAAAGACGAGTCTCGTGAGCCTGCTGCTGCGGTTCTACCGCCCACACGCCGGGCGTGTCCTGCTCGACGGTGTGGACATCGGGACGATGGATCTCGAGTGGCTCCGGCGTCAGATCGCCATCGTCCTCCAAGAGCCCATCATCTTCTCGACCAGCCTCGCCGAGAACATCGCGTATGGCCGGCCGGACGCGACGCGCGACGATATCGTACGGGCGAGCGCCGCGGCCGGGCTCCACGAGTTCATCGATGGCCTGCCGGACACCTACGACACGCTGGTCGGCGAGCGCGGCGTGCGCCTGTCCGGCGGGGAGCGGCAGCGGCTGTCGATCGCCCGCGCGTTCCTGAAGGACGCTCCCATCCTCATCCTCGACGAGCCCACCTCCAACCTCGACGCGACCACGGAACAACACGTCTTCGCGTCGCTCCAGCGGCTCGCGCGCGGCCGGACGACGCTGGTCATCTCGCACCGTCTCGCCACCGCGCGACGCGCCGATCGCATCGTGGTGCTCGACCGCGGCACCGTGATCGAACATGGCACGCACCAGCGCCTCGTCGAGGAGAACCGCGCGTACGCGCGCTTGCTGCGCGATCAAGATGAAATCGCCGCATGAAATCGCCGCACGGGCGGGTACGCCGCAGGAGGCCACCACGTGACCGCGCCGCCGCGCCCGCGCGTCCGGCCACTCACCACCGCCGTCCGCATCCCGCCCCCGCGAACTGAGCTGCGGCGCGGCGGCGACAGCTCATGCGAATCGCGCTGGCCTCGACCCTCCGATAGAACTATGGCGCCCCCGACTGCGGCGTGCCCCTCGCCCCCGGGGTCACATACCTGAAGACCCGGCAGCCCGTCGATCTCGATCTCTGGCCCGCGATCTTCGACGAGGGCGCCGCGCCCTACACGACCATCGGCAACTGGAAGCAAGACGGCCAGGACGTGGTGTGGTTGGGCGAGACCTACCACTGGAGCAAGCACTGCGAGTTCCTGAAGTTCCTGGATCTCCCGCGGCGGCGGCCGCACCAGCAATTCGAGCTGTGCCTCAACATCGACACCGAGGACGATCGCGAGCGGCTGCTCGCCCACGGGTGGCGGCTCTCGAGCCCGCTGCCGATGTCCCTCGATCCGTGGGGCTACCGAGGGTTCTTCCGCCGCTCGCGCGCGGAGTGGACGGTGGCCAAGGACCAGAACGTCCGTCTGCGGAGCGGCTGGTTCAGCGAGCGCGACGCCTGCTACCTCGCGACCGGCAAACCCGTCATCACGCAGAGCACGGGCTTCGAGAACGTGTGCCCACGGGGGAGGGCCTGTTCGCATTTCGCCACATGGAGGAGATCCTGTCCGCGATCGACACCATCGAGGCGGACTACGCGAGCGCGTGCCGGGCCGCGCGCGGCGTGGCCGAGGCGTACCTGGAGGCGACCCGCGTGTGCCGGAAGTTCCTCGCGGACGTCGGGCTCTGATGCGAATAGACCGGGCATCGGCCAGGGTCTCGAGCTCCCACCCGAACGGCCAGAGGTCGACTTGTAAAACGTTTCGACAGTCTGACCATCGGCCGCACCGCCGCCTAAACGGCGCACACTGTATATAGCAGACGGCCTATTGGGAGCGGAAGGGGCCGCCGCGGCTCAGCCGGCGTAGCTGTCGGACGGACGCTTCATCTCGAAGATGTCGTGGACATGCGTGTAGAGATGCCCGGCGAGGCGGCCGACGGGCCGGAGCCGGTGCATGTCGACGCGGCCGGTGCGGGCGTCGTAGATGTCGTCGCGCAGGTGGAAGTGCACGATCTCCCCGAGGACGAGCGTGTTCGGCCCGCGCCCCACCGGCAGGGTCTGCACGATGCGGCACTCGAGGTTGATCGGCGCTTCCAGGACGCGCGGCGCCCGGACCTTGACGCTGGGCGCGGCGGTGAGCCCGGACAGCGCGAACTCGTCGACCTCCGGCGGGTACTCGCCCGAGGTGAGGTTCATCTGCTCGGCGAGCGGGTCGTCCACCACGTTGACCACGAAGTCGCCGGTGTGGAGCGCGTTCCTCACGGTGTCCTTCCGGTCCGCCGCCCGGGGGCTCGAGGAGAACGCGATCGTCGGCGGGTTCTGGCACACGCCCATGAAGAAGCTGAACGGAGCGAGGTTGTGCACGCCGTCAGCGCCCAGCGTGGACACCCAGGCGATCGGGCGCGGCACCACGCAGCCGATCAAGAGCTTGTAGATCGACTCGGGCGGCGCGGTCTGCGGGTCGAGCTCCATGTCGTCTCCTCCGGTCGCGCGGGTGCGGATGAACAGCGCCGCCGAGCATAGCATCACCGCCGCGCCCCGCTCTGGTATCATGCGGCCCGTGACGACCCTGCTGGCCGCGCTCGCCTTCGCCGTCGCCGCCGTGCTCGCGGCGCCGGCCGCCCGCGCGCAGGACGCCAAGCCGCTCCACCTGGTCCTGACGCCGTCGCAGAAGCCCACCGACCTGCTCGCCGCCGGCGAGGAGTTCGGACGCGTGCTCGGCGGGCTCGTGGGCGTGCCCGTCCGCGTGACGGTGGCGTCGGACTACGCGGCGGTGATCGAGGCGATGCGCAATCGCACCGCGGACCTGGCCTTCGTGCACCCGGCGGGGTACGTGCTCGCGAGCCGCGAGGCCAAGGCGGTGATCGTCGCCAAGAACGTGTGGCACGGGAAGACCACGTTCTCCGCGCGCTTCTACGTGCGGAAGGACTCCGGCCTCACGAAGCTCGAGGACCTGCGCGGCAAGAGCATCGCCTTCGTGGACCCGGCGAGCTCGTCCGGCTACGTCTACCCGATGGTGATGCTGATCCAGCGCGGGCTCGTGAAGAACCGTGACCCCAAGACGTTCTTCCGCGAGACGGTGTTCGCGGGCTCGCACGACGCCTCCATGCGCGCGCTCCTGAACGGGCACGTGGATGCCATCGCCTCGTTCGACATGGCGCGCGAGCAGTACCTGAAGGACCCCGCGGAGCGGGAGCGCCTCTCCTGGGTGGCCGAGACGCCCCCGATCCCGGAGGCGGGGATCGCCGCGCGCGACGGCCTCGAGCCGGCCCTGTTCGCCCGGGTGCGCGGGGCGCTCCTTCAGATCCGCGCGCCCGCCCACGGTCCGCTGCTCAAGCGGCTCTACGACATCGACGGCTTCGAGCCGGCCGAGGATCGCGAGTACGACCCCGTGCGGCAGGCCGTCGACCTGCTGGGCATCCGTCCCCGCTGAGCGCCGACCTCGCGCCGGTGACCCCGTCGGGCGCGGGATCGCCCGCAGCCGCGCCGCGCCCATCGGCGGCCGGCCCCATGATCGAGATCGCCGGCCTCCGCGTGGTCCTCCCGCCATCCACGGCGGCCCTCGACGGGGTGGACCTGACCGTCCGGCCCGGCGAGTTCGTGGTGATCCTCGGCCGGAGCGGCGCGGGAAAGACCACGCTGCTCCGCTCGATCAACCGGCTCGTCGAGCCCACCTCGGGGACGGTGCGGGTGGCCGGGCGCGACGTGACGGGCGCGGGCCCTGCTGCGCTCCGCGAGGCGCGCCGGCAGGTCGGCATGATCTTCCAGCAGTTCAACCTGGTCCGGCGCGCGTCGGTGCTCGACAACGTGCTCGCCGGGCGCCTCGGCCACGTCCGCCCGCTGCCGAGCCTGCTCGGACGCTTCCCCGAGGCGGACCGCGCCGCCGCGCGCGCGTGCCTGGAGCAGGTCGGCCTCGCCCGCCTCGCGGCGCGGCGGGCCGACACGCTGTCCGGGGGCGAGCAGCAACGGGTCGGCATCGCCCGCGCGCTCGCCCAGTCGCCGTCCGTCATCCTCGCCGACGAGCCCACGGCCAGCCTCGACCCTGCGCTCGCCGGCACGATCATGGACATCCTCCGACGGATCAACGTCGAGCGCGGGCTCACGCTCGTGGTGAGCCAGCACCAGCTCGAGACCGCGCTCGCGTACGCGAGCCGCATCGTGGGGCTGCGCCGGGGCCGCGTCGTCTTCGACGGGCCCCCCGCCGCGGTGACGGGTCCGGTCGTGGCGGAGATCTACGGGGACGGCGCCGCGGAGGCCGCGCCTTGACGCGGGCCGCGATCTTCGTGGGCGTGGTCGTCCTCGCGTGGACGGCGTGGGACACCGGCGCCGACCCCTTCCGCTTCTGGCGGGGCCTGCCGTGGATGTTCGACTTCCTGCGGCGCATGCTCCCGCCGGACCTGACCGTGCTCCGGCCCGCGCTGGCCGGCGCCCTCACCACGGTGGAGATCGCGCTGCTCGGGACGGCGGCCGCCGCCGTCTTCGCGCTCCCGCTCGGCTTCTGCTCGGCGCGGAACGTGGCGCCGCCGGCGCTCTACCACCCGGCGCGCGTCACGCTGAACTTTTTCCGCAGCGTGGACACGCTCGTCTACGCGCTGATCTTCGTGGCCGCGGTGGGACTGGGGCCGTTTCCCGGCGTGCTCGCCGTGGTGGCCTACACAACCACGTCGCTCGCCAAGCTCTACTCCGAGGCCATCGAGGGCATCGACCCCGGCCCCGTGGACGCGGTCGTCGCCACCGGGGCCACGGCGCTCCAGGTGCTCCGCTTCGCCGTGCTCCCGCAGGTACTGCCGCTCTTCCTCTCCTACGTGCTCTACCGGCTCGAGAGCAACATCCGCGCCGCCACCGTGCTCGGCTTCGTCGGCGCCGGGGGCATCGGCTTCTACCTGCAGACGTATCTGCGGATGATCGAGTATCCGGCGGCGTCCACGGTGCTGCTGGTGACGGTGGCGATGGTGATGGCGGTGGACGCGATCAGCTCGAAGCTCCGCGCCCGGCTGGTGTGAGCGGCACGAGAGCGAGCGTCAGGGAAGGCGGCGAAGCAGCTCGAGCGCCGGGCAGGCGCGGATTCCTTCTGGGGTGACGTAGTCCTTCGTGCCCACGGCCGAGACCTGCCAGGCCTCGGCCGTCGGGAAAGCGCGCCTTGAGGTACCGAAGCCCGCGGTCGACGGGCGCGTCGTCCCACTTGCACTCGACCAGGTGCGTCGGCCGGCGGCCCTCCACGACGACGAAGTCGACCTCGCGCCCGTCGACGTCGCGGAAGTACCGCAGCTCGACCGCGCGCCCTTCGGTGTCCTGCTGGAAGTGGACCCACTTGAGCAGGTGCGCGCCGACGAGGTTCTCGAAGCGCTGGGGCTCGCCGGGCACGAGGGTCCAATCCAGGTGATAGTGCTTCTGCTCCTTGCGCACCGCGCGGATGCGCGGCGCCCCGAAAGGGGCGACGCGGAACATGGCGTACAGGCGCTCCAGCATGGCGACCCAGTTCGCCACCGTCTTGTGGCTGACCTGGAGGTCCTCGCGCAGCGCGTTGATCGACAGCGGCGAGCCGACCAGCTCGGGCAGCCGGATCATCAGCAGCTCGAGCCGGCCGAGGTCCTGCACCCGCTCGAGGCTCGCGAGCTCCTCCCGCACGAGCCGGTTGCGGTACTCGCGCGACCAGCGCCGCGCCTGCCGCTCGTCGCCGCCGAAAAACGGCTCGGGGAACCCGCCCAGCCGCGAGGAGATCGCGCAGCTCGGCTGGCCTCGCGCAGCCGAGCTCCGCCGGCGGACAGCGGGTGCAGGCGCAGGAGGTGGTAGCGGCCCTGCAGCGAGTCGCCGCCGTAGCGGTAGAAGTCGAGCCGCGCGCTGCCGGTGACGAGGATGCGCTGGCCGGCGCGCCGCCCGTCGTAGAGCCCCTTGAGGAAGCCCCGCCAGAGCCGGTACTTGTGGATCTCGTCGAGAGCCCAGAAGCTCGAGGGCGGCAGCTCGCCGCGCAGGATCGCCCCGCGGTCGGCGGGCACGTCCCAGTTGAGGTACCCGGCCCGGCGGCCGGCAGGCGCCGCGCCAGCGTGGTCTTGCCGACCTGCCTCGGCCCGGCGACGAAGACCATCTTCCGCGCGAGGTCGCGGCGGACCTGCGGCTCCAGGTAGCGCGCACGGGCGGCGGCCATGTGGATCAGGCTACGGGCGTTTTAGAGCCTGGTCAAGAATTGGAGCGAGTGATTTCCAGCTGGATTGAATTTGCCCGCCACCGGGTCCCCTCGCGAGCCCAGTGCCCCGCCGCGGCGCGAGCCCCCTCGCTAGAATCAGCGCGGGCGGTGCCTGACCCGGTGCGGGGCGGGGCAAATACTTGACAGAGGTGGGAAGGGCGTGGAGAATGCCGGGCAACATGAAGGAGATCAACGCGCTCAGCTCGAGCCTCCTCCTCACATAGGCGCGCGCCGTCTCGGCGCGCGCCCAAAGCCTCTCTGATGCCCGGAGAGGCTTTTTTGTTTCCCGGGGAGGCCGAGGGAGGGTTGACTTCCCCGACCGTCGGGATCCTCCGCCCTGCGAAGGCGCCCCGACGCCGATATATAAGGAGAGCACCCGTGGCGACGAAGGCAGGTCCGCCGGCTCCGATGCCGTACACCCACTACCGTCCCTTCACGCCCATCCCCCTGCCGGACCGGACGTGGCCGTCGCGGGTCATCACCCGGGCGCCGCGGTGGTGCAGCGTGGACCTCCGGGACGGTAACCAGGCGCTCATCGACCCGATGGATCCGGAGCGGAAGCGCCGCATGTTCGACCTCCTCGTGGCCTGCGGCTTCAAGGAGATCGAGGTGGGCTTCCCGTCGGCCTCCCAGCCGGACTTCGACTTCGTGCGCCAGCTCATCGAGGAAGACCTCATCCCCGACGACGTGATGATCCAGGTGCTGACCCAGGCGCGGCCCGAGCAGATCACGCGCACGTTCGAGTCCCTCCGGGGCGCGCCCCAGGCGGTGGTGCACCTCTACAACTCCACCTCCACGCTGCAGCGCCGGGTCGTTTTCGGCCTGGACCGCGCGGGCATCGTGGACATCGCGGTGCGCGGCGGCCCGGCTCTGCCGCGAGCTCGCCCGCACCATCCCCGAGTGCGACGTGCGCTGGCAGTACTCGCCCGAGAGCTTCACCGGCACCGAGCTGGACTTCGCCGTGGAGATCTGCGAGGCGGTGATGGACGTGTGGGAGCCGTCCGCGGCGCGTCCGATCATCCTGAACCTGCCCGCCACCGTCGAGATGGCCACGCCCAACGTCTACGCGGACCAGATCGAGTGGTTCCTGCGCGCGATCCGCGACCGCGAGAGCATCGTGCTCTCGCTTCATCCCCACAACGACCGCGGCACCGCGGTGGCCGCCGCCGAGCTCGCGGTGATGGCGGGCGCCGAGCGCGTGGAGGGCACGATGTTCGGCAACGGCGAGCGCACCGGCAACGTGGACGTGGTCACCCTCGCGCTGAACCTCTTCAGCCAGGGCGTGGACCCCGGCCTCGACTTCAGCGACATCGACGCGGCGCGGCGCATCACCGAGCACTGCAACCGCCTGCCCGTGCACCCGCGCCACCCCTACGTGGGCGACCTGGTCTACACGGCGTTCTCGGGCTCGCACCAGGACGCGATCAAGAAGGGCTTCGAGGCCCTGGGCAAACGCTACGACGTCTGGGAGGTGCCGTACCTGCCGATCGACCCGCACCACGTGGGCCGGAGCTACGAGGCGGTCATCCGGGTCAACAGCCAGTCCGGCAAGGGCGGCGTGGCCTACATCATGAAGTTCGACCACGGGCTCGACCTGCCCCGGCGCCTGCAGATCGAGTTCTCCTCGGTCATCCAGAAGCTCGCCGAGCGGACGGGCACCGAGGTGACCGCGGGCGAGATCCGCGCGGCCTTCGACGCCACGTACCTGACGCCGACGCAGCCCTTGTCCCTCGCCGGCCCCGCGGCGATCCTCGACCTGGGCGACGCCGGGCGCGTGGCGCTCGAGGCCACGGTGTGGCTGGACGGCATCGAGCGCGCGGTGAAGGGCCGCGGCGACGACGTGGCCACCGCCGTCGCCTCCGCGGTCTCCGGCGATTGTCGCCTCCCCGTCGAGGTGCTAGATTCCCACCAGCATGCTCTCGGAGATGGTCCGGAGGCGAACACGGTGGTGTACGTGGAGACTCGTCTCTCGGGCGGCCGGATCCGCTGGGGCGTCGGGATCGACTCCGACCCCGTCGCCGCCACGGTGCGGGCGGTGATCAGCGCGGTGAACCGGTCCTGACGCGTCCGGAAGAGTCACGGGAGCGCCGGGAGACGCTTCCCGGCTGGAAGCGGCTCGTCTTCTGGGGCATCGTCGTCGCGCTCGTCGTGATCTCGTGTGAGCTGATGGCCAAGGTGGCCGGTACGGCGGTCGAGGGCGGCCGGTTCTCGCGCGCGCGCCTGCAGGCGCGCCGTGACGCGCTGATGGCCAGCGCGGGGCGCGCCGCCGTGGGCGTCAGCGTGCGGTGGAGCCGCGAGGAAGTGCTCCACCCGTACGTCGGGTTCGTGCACGGGCCGCGCCACGGCGGACGCCTCGGGTTCGCGGCGCCGGAGCCGGTCCAGCGTCGCACGCCGGACCGGCTGATCGTCGCCGTCGTGGGCGGCTCCGTCGCCAACGCGTTCGCCGAGCAGGTGCTGCCGGGGCTCGCCGCGCGGCTGACCGAGCTGCCCCGCTATCGGGGACGCGCCGGCGTGGGATTGAACCTTGCCATGGCGGGCTACAAGCAGCCCCAGCAGCTCATGACCATCGCGTACCTGCAGGCCCTCGGCGGGGAGTTCGACATCGTGATCAACCTGGACGGCTTCAACGACGTGACGCTGCATCCCATCGAGAACGCGGGACCGGGCGTCCCCGGGGCCTACCCGCGACGCTGGGACCAGCGCGTCGACGGCGCGCTCCAGGGCGGCGCGCTCCGCCTGATGCTCGCGCGCGTGAACGCCGAGGAACGGCGCGCCGGCCTCGCGCGTGTTTTCTCCGTCGCGCCGCTCCGCCACTCGAACGTCGCGAACTTCGTGCACCTCGCGCTCGACCGGCGGCTCGAGGCCGAGCAGGCCCGCATCGACCGGGATCTCCTCGGGGCGCCTTCGTCCGGCGGGGCGGAAGCGACGACGCCGGCGGACCTCGTGGATCTGTGGGCACGCGCGTCCCTCGCGCTCGCGCGGCTCGTCGAGGGTGACGGCGGCCGCTACTACCACTTTCTCCAGCCGAATCAGTACGTGCCCGGCGCCAAGAAGCTGTCGCCGGTCGAGCGGGCCGAGGCGTGGGAGGCCAAGCAGCCGTACCGGCGCCCGGTGGAGACCGGATACCCGCTCCTGCAGCGGGCCGGCGCCACGCTGGCGGCGCGGCGCGTCCGCTTCACCGACCTCACCGGCGCCTTCGCCCCGCGCGCCGAGACGATCTACATCGACTCTTGCTGCCATGTGAACGCGCGCGGCAACGAGATCCTCGCCGACCTCATGCTGGAGGCGATCCGCGCCGACGCGGCGGCGGAGCCGGCCCGGTGACGATGGCCCGTCGTCCGCGGCTACGGGCCGTCCTCGCCAACACCGCCCTCGTCGTGGCCTCGGTGCTCGTCGCGCTGGGCATCATCGAGATCACGCTGCGCTGGCGCCCCACGCTGCTCGGCCAGGAGTACGCCAACGGCGTGCTCAGCCGCTACACGCGCAACGAGGGCGGGATCTTACTACCTCGACCGCAAGCTGCGCATGAACTTCATGATCCCCAACCACAAGACGACCCTCGAGTACAACGGCTAACCTGGACCCACGAGACCGACGCGCTGGGGTTCCGGAACCGCGGGCTCACCCCGCCCGCGGACGTGGTGCTGCTGGGCGACTCGTTCATCTACGGCCACGGCGTGGACCTCGAGGGCACGGTGGGCCACTTCCTCGGCGAGCGCACAGGCTGGCGCGTGGCCAACCTGGGTCGCCAGGCGGACTGCGCCTTCCAGGAGGCGTACCTGCTTCACGCCTACATCGGCGTCTTCAAGCCGCGGCACGTCGTGTACTTCTACTTCGAGAACGACATCGTCGACCTCGACTCCTACCTACGGCCACGCAGATGCGGGAGTTCATCGACACGCCGCTCGATCAGATCAGCTACCCGGAGCGCACCGACACCGCGCTCGCGCTCCAGCAGCGCGAGGAGAAGTTCCGGAACCGGCGGATCGAGTGGATCCTGGAGCGGCGCACCTACGTCGGGCGGGCCTGGCAATGGCTGACCGCCACCACGGCGCCCCCGCGCAGCGGGGCCGGCCGTGGCCGCGCGGTCCGACGTGCCATCAGGGTCCGTCGTTGCCGCGGGATCCGCCGTGGCGGCGGCGCCCGACGTGGTGGAGGACGGCACCTCCCTCGGCTGGCAATACACCCGCAAGGCCATCGCCTTCATGAAGCACGTGGCCCAGCGCGAGGGCGCCACGCTCCTGGTCGTCCCCATCACGTACCGGAGCCCGCATCACGCCGCGCTGGTTCGGGCCATCGCGCGCGACCTGGACCTGCCGTTCCTCGACGCGGCGCCGCTCGCGCCGCGATCCCGCGAACTGGCTGCCCGGCGACGGCCACTTCTCGCCGACGGGAGCGCGGCGGATGGCGGAGATGGTGGCCGCCCACCTGCGCAGCACGAGCACCGCGACCGCCGTACCCGCCTCACGCTGAGCCCCGGCGGGGCACCTCTCGCGGCGGCGCGCCGCGAGGCGGCGGCTTGACGGCACCGGGCCCGACCGATAGCCTCGGCCGAAACGGAGCGGGCGCCGACCGCGTGGCCCGCGACTCCCACGGAGGTGCCCTCATGGCGGGCAAGGTCAAGCCGGTTCCCGACGGCTACCACACGATCACGCCCTACCTCAGCATCAAGGGCGCAGCGGCGGCCATCGAATTCTACAAGAAGGCGTTCGACGCCAAGGAAGTGATGCGCATCGCCCAGCCCGACGGCCGCATCGGCCACGCCGAGCTGCAGATCGGCGACTCGCGCGTCATGCTCGCCGACGAGTTCCCCGACATGGACTTCCGCGGGCCGCAGGCGCTCGGCGGCTCGCCGGTGCACCTGCACATGTACGTGGACGACGTGGACGCGGTGGTGGCGCGCGCGGTCGGCGCGGGCGCGAAGATCGTGCGGCCCGTGCAGGACCAGTTCTACGGCGACCGCCTCGGCACCGTGTCCGATCCGTTCGGGCACGTGTGGCACGTCTCCACCCACAAGGAAGACCTCACGCCCGAGGAGATCGGGCGGCGCGCGGCCGCGCAGCACAAGGGCTCGCTAGCCGAGCAGGCTCTGCCCCGACAGGCCGGGCCGCGGCCCGGCCCCGAGCAGCTCCGCGATGGTGGGGACCACGTCGAAGGACGAGCGCACGCCGTGGTCGCCCGGGGCGAGGCCCGTGCCGGCCAGGTACGCGACGCCGTAGCGTCCGGTGTGGCCGCCCGTCCGCCGGAGCGCCACCGGCCCCACCACGCCGAGCCGCGGATGCTCGATAGCCGCGGCGACGCCCCGCCACACCACCAGCAGGTCCGACTCCGAGCCCGCCATGGCCAGGGGATCCGGGGTGGACGCGCGCTCGATGTCGAGGACGGCGGGCTCCCCCGTGCGCGGATCGCGGCAGTCGCGAAGGAGCGCCTCGAGCTCGCGGCACGTGTCTTCGTATCGTGCCGGCTCGACCACGCCGTGCTCGCTCGCGCCCGCGCAGGTTGATCCGGATGCGCCCGTCGTAGAACGAGGGCAGCGCGAAGGCCGGCATCGCCGCCCAGTGGGCGCGGTAGCGGCTCACGGGCTGCCAGTCCAGGCGGAGCCGCACCCGCGAGCGATGCGCGCGCCAGTCCCGCGCGACGGCGCGCGCGCCCTTCGCCAGCGCCCGCACCGGAGCGGGCAGCCGCCCGAAGGCGGCGCGCGCGGCCGCCGTCGGCCGTGGCTCGGCCCGCGGCCCGGCCCACGGAACCCACGCGGGGCTCGCCTTGTGCCAGTGGTCGTCCTCGGCCAGCAGCGGGAGCGCGTCCGGCCTCGCCGCCCACGCCGGCGGCACCGAGAGCAGCGCGCGGCCGAACGCGTGGCGGTAGAGCAGCTCGGGCAGCAGCACCATCGACTGGACGTTGGAGTGGTTCGGCCCCATCCCGCCCATGTTGAACGCGATGACCGTCGCGTCGCCCGCGGCCTCGACCAGGTCCGCCACCATGCGGTCGGTGGCGCGGTGGATGTCGCGCAGGGCGCGTCCGGCCGCCTCTCCGGACGGATGCGCATGGAGAGGGTGCTCGGGGTCCACGCCGTGCCAGAGCCCCTCCATGGCCCCGTGGAGCTCGCCGACCACGGCGAGGAAAAAGTCCCAGTCGGGGAGGCGCTGGGTGGCGAGCCATCGCGCGGCGCGGGTGCGCAGGCCGATCGCGTGGGTCAGCGCCTCGCCCATCCGCCGGCTCTTCGCCGCGGAGGGCCACGGCAAGCCGTACGTCCACTCGCTTCGCCGGGTAGCGGCCGAAGCGCCGCTCGAACTCGGGCAAGAGGTCGGCGGGCCGCGCGGCGGCGACGGTGCCCGGGTCGTGCGCGCCCCACGCCACGAGGCCGCGCGTGCGGGGAGACCGGCGCAGGTCCACGTAGGGCGCGTCGAAGACGACCACGCGCCGGTCGATGCCGGTCCACCACGGCGTGAAGCGCGCGCCCTCCTGCCACACCGCGTAGGAGACGGGGTCGAACTCCACCGCGGCGAAGCGGCGCCCCGCCTCCGGCGAGAGGCCGGACGCCACGTGCTCCCAGGCGAGCCCGGTGCGCTGCGCCGGCCCGTGGTCGAGGGCGAATCGCGCGGCGCGCCGCCGGAGCGCGGCGAGGGCGGGCAGCTCGCCCTGGTCCATCATCTGTTCGGCCAGCGTCGGCTCGAGCCCGTCGAGACCGATGGCCAGCACGCGGGGACGCGTCATGTGACGCCTTCACCTTTCTCCGCCGGTCCCCAGCCGGGCGCCGCGCGTGGTCCCGCCGCCGGCGCCGGCGCCGGGCGGGCGCTACGCGCGTGATGCGTTCGAGTGTATCGTGACGGAACCGCGATGCCCGACCTCGACGTGTCGGTCGTGGTGTGCACGTACAACCGGGCGCCGTCGCTCCGCGTGACCCTCGCGGCGCTCGACGGGCAGGCCATCCCGGCGGCCTCCGGTGGGAGCTGATCGTGGTCGACAACGGGTCCACCGACGACACCGCGCGCGTGGTCGAGGCGTTCGCCGCCTCCGCGCGCGTCGCCGTCCGGTACGGCCGGGAGGAGCAGCCGGGGCTGAGCCGCGCCCGGAACGCCGCGCTCGCCCTGGCACAAGGGCGCGTCGTGGCCTTCACCGACGACGACGTGCGCCCCGACCCGGGCTGGGTGGCGACGGTGGAGGCGGTGATGCGGGAAACCGAGGCGGACATCCTCGGCGGCCGGATCCTTCCCGAGTGGGAGGCGCCGCCACCGCCGTGGCTGGCCCGCCGGCCGCATCTGTGGAGCTATCTCACCGTTCTCGACCACGACGCGCCGGCCGTGCTCGTCCGTGCCCACGGAGTGCCCACCGTCTGGGGCGCGAACATGGCGGCGCGGCGGGAGGTGCTGGCAACGCTCGGCAGCTTCGACCCGCGGCGCGGGGTGATCGGGGCCACGCTCTACGGCGGCGAGGACGTGGACATCGTGGCGCGCGCCCTCGCCGCGGGCTACCGCGCCGTCTATGATCCGCGCGTCGTCGTGGCGCACCGGCTGGGCGCCGAGCGGATGCGCCGGCGCTATCTCTCCCGCCTCTGCTTCGAGCGCGCGGAAGGATACGCGCTCGTGGGCCAGCCTCCGGTGGGCCGGCTCGTGCTCGGGGCGCCCCTCTTCGCCTATCGCACGGCCGTCGTGCGGCTCGGGCGCTGGCTCGCGGCCGCCGCGCTCCAGCAGCCCGACGGCCTCGAGCGGTGGCTCGAGTGCTGCAAGGCCGCGGGCACCCTCCGCGGGCTCTGGAAGCGCAGGCGCGCGCGGCCGAGGCCGCTGGGCCGGGACTGACGCGGCCCGACCCTCGGCTCGACGCGGGCCGCGCCCGGGGCGGCGCCCGTACGTCACCGAAGCTTCACCCGTTCGTCACGGAACCGTAGTCCGCCCCGCCTATCGTGGCGCAGTGGACCGACACCACTCCCGACGTCCGAGGCCTCTCCGCGAGCCGGCATGATAGAGCTGCTGGGCGTGGGCGTCCCCGGGAACGACGGCGGGTGGCTCCTCCACCGCGTCTGCGCGCGTCTCGCCGCGGGATCGGTGACCGCGGTGGTGTCGGGGCGGCCCCGCGAGCGTCACGCGCTCCTCGACGTGGTCACCGCGCGGCGGATACCCGACGAGGGCCGCGTGTGGGTCCGCGGGACGGCGCTCATGCCCGACACCGCCCGGCGCATCGCGCGCCAGGTTCGGGAGGTGGACCTGGGCATTCCGCTCGAGCCCGAGCGCTCGGCGCTCTGGAACACGCTCGCCGCCCGCGCGCCCGGACTCGGACGGCTCCGCGGCTTCCTGCGGCTCCCTCGCCCGAGCCATCGCCAGGCCGCGCTCTCGGCGCTCGAGGCCGTGGGCATCGCCGGACGCGATCTGGTCGGCAGCCTGGACGCGCCCGACCGCGCGCTCCTCCCCGTCGCCCGCGAGCTGGTCGCCGAGCCCCACACGCTCGTGCTCCGGGACCCGGACCGGCGTCTCGAGCCCGCCCATCTCGCGGGGTTCATCCAGCGGCTCAAGCGCCTGGCCTTCAGCCGTCACCTGACCGTTCTCGTCGCCCTCGACGATCACGGCGCGGCACGAAGCCTCGCCGACCGCGCGATCGGCCTCGCCGACGGCCTCCTCATCTACGACGGTCCGGCCGCCGAGCTTCCCGCGCCCGGTCACGCCTTCCGGCCTCCCGCCCTCATTCGCTCCTCGCTGTAGCCTGAAACGTTGACCGGGGGCTGCATGCCGACATAGCATGCCGGCCGCCGAGCCGGGTCTCCCTCGCGCCCCAGGAGGCCCGGAGGCTGTCAGTCCGCCCTGTACCGCCTGCATCGCCGCCACCGACTGCTACGACGGACGCCGGTCTCACCGTGATCGGCGCCACCGCGTCGTCCCGCGCCGTGGGGCGCCGCGCGGCGCCCGTGCTCGTCTGGCTCGCGCTCGTGGTCTCCTGGACGCCCGGCCCGGCGGCGGCGCAAGACGAGCGGAGTCCCGCCGGCAAGCGCCACGCCGTCGCGGCGGGCGGGCTGTACGCCGGGCGCGGCGGCCTGCCGCGGCCGACGCCGGCGTGACCGTCCCGCGTGCCGCGCGCGTTCCGCGACTCCGACCAGCGCCCGGAGCTCCGCGCCGAGCTCGACCGGCTCACCTGACGTTGTCCCCTGGCGGCTAGTCCCAGGCGGCGACGATCCGCCGAACGGACGACCGCGCGCAGCGCGGGCACCCGGTAGACCGTCTCGACCACCGGCGGGCTGTCCGTGACCACCGCGCTGCCCTCGTCGGTCAGCGGCACCGCGCAGTCCGGGCACGCGGGCGGCCGCGCGTGACGCCAGTAGACGGCGGAGAGTCCCACCACGCACACGAACGCCACGAACATCCACGGAATCGACTCGCCCTGCCACATCGCCTCCTCCTTCCCGCACGCCGCCCGAGCCGGGA
>CAVWWD010000011.1:0-267347 GCA_963758635.1 uncultured Candidatus Rokubacteria bacterium
ATCTCGGGCAGGACCACGCGCGAGGCGAACACGTCCTCCGCCAGCTCGCGGGCCGCCCGCGCGGCGGCGGCATAATCGCCTCCACGGCGCGGAGGCATTCCGCGGCCTCACCCACGGTGCGGAAGAAGCGCAGGCCGGCGCTCGCAGGCAGGTGGCCCTCGGCTCCGGTGGCCTCGACCACGCACGGGCGGCCACTGGCCAGGTAGCAGATGGTGCGGTCGCTCACCCATCCCGGCCGCGTGCGCACGTAAGAGGGCTTGGCGCAGCTCAGCTCGCCCCGTGACTGCTGCACGTAGCGCCGAAAGGCCTCGGGCGTTCCTGCCACCACCGCGGGGTCCGCGAGGCGCCAGCCTTCGGCGCTGAAAGCGCGCCGGTCCTCCGTCTCCTCGGAGTGGATGTTCGCGGCGAGCTCGAGCTGAACCGGCACCTGTCGGGGCAGGTCCAGGATTCGGAGGAAGCTCGTGCGCTTGTGGCCCTCGATCAGCTCGCTGCCAAGCACCGTCCAGCCGTCACTCCACCATTGCGTCACTGTCGTGTAACGCGCATGGGGGCCCGCGGCGGACTGCTCCGGCCACGCGGGCAGGTGCACGGCGGGCCACACCCGCTGCCAGGGCACGTCGCCGAGCGGGACGGGGGAATCGGGGGCGCCCAGGTTCCGGCCGATGGTCAGATACGCGTCATGACGGCCGACGCCCAGATCCGCGTCGCGGGCCCAGAGCTGGAACTGACCGGGATCGATGTCGAACAGCGCCGTCCGAGCGAACCGGCCGCGCAGGCTGGCGGGGACGCTATTGGCCAGGTTGAGCAGGAGGCCGTCGCGCGCTCGAGCCCATAGATCCTGGGCGGATGCGGCGCCGTAGTGCTCCTCTCGTCCGGACGGGTCGTTGTACTCATTGTCGGGGAAGAGCACGACGGCGACCCACTCGGCGACGCCGAGCGCCTCCACGTAGCGCTGAAACGTCTCTAGATACTGGCGCGCGCGCGGGACATCGGACTGCGGCCACAGCAGCTCGAGCCAGTACGCCTCCACTCCCAGCGCCCGCAGACCGAGCAGATACTGAAGCGGCACCCAGAAAATACCCCCGCCCGTCGGGTACTTGGCGACGAAGCCGGACCCGACGAAGACCGGATTCATGTGAGATCGCAGTCGGCGAGCAGGCGCTCCAGCACCTTTTCGGACGCGAATGCGCTTTCGGCGACCGCGCGGGCCGCATCGCACTGACGCCGGTAGTCGCCATTGGCCGTCTCGAGCGCCACCAACGCCTCGTCAGGCGTATCGAACGCGAACAGGCCGGCACCGGTCGGGTAGTACGTGCTCCAGCCCGTATCCTGGACCACCACGGGCTTGCCCAGCGCCAGGTAGGCGGCACTCCGGCAACTGAACCAGCCGCTTCTGAGCGCCACGTACACGTTCTTCGAAACGCTCCACTCGCCCCGAGATTGTGCCAGATAGGCGCGATACGCGTCCATGGTCGCCGACTTGTCGCGGGCGTCGACCAGATGCCAACCGTGCGCCCGCAGGTGATCGAGGGGCGCGGCGCCGGAGATGGCGACCTCCATCGGGATGCGGGTGCGCCGCGGCAGCTCGACGAAGCGTGGAAACTCCACATTCTTGCCGCCGTGACGGACGCCGTCGATCATCGGCAAGCTCACGTCCGTCTTCCACGACATCACCGTCGTGAATCGGCTCGCGCCGGGGTCGAAGGAGAACGGCCAGCGATCGAGCACCACCGGCTGGCGCGTCGGGATCCACGAGAGACCGCTGTCGGGAACGGCGCAGTCCGGCTGGCCCATGTTCTCCGCGAACGTGAAGAAGCGGTCGTGGTGGCGGATGAGCGTCACCGAGAACGACTGGTCGTCGGTGGCCTCGCCGCGTTCCTGGGCGAGGAGCTTCGCCTGCGTGTAGCCCGGGTCCGAGTCGAGGTACGCGGTGCATTTCGCGCCGCGGTACTCATCGCGGAGCCAGCAGGAGCCGGAGACGTTGAGGAAGAGGTCGGCGGACCGGCAAAAGCTCGTGACCGCCTCGCGGCCGGCGCCGTGGAACGTGCCGTCGGGAACGCGCACGGCGAACTGCTCCGCGGGCATGTCGATCATGCGGAGCGCATCGACCAGCCAGCGGACACTGCCGTTCGCGTCGTCGGTGAACGTCTCGCGTGCCGGGTCGTAGAGCCATTGGCCGGTGTCCTCGAGGTAGAACACGTCACACCCGAGCCGGCGAAAACCATCCACGTAGGCGAGATAGTCCCAGGCGACCCCGCCCAGCGGAAAGCTCGCGATGAGCCCGGTCACCACGATCCTCATGCGTCGGCGGCCATCCCTCAAAGGTGCCACAGATCGCGGTCACGGCAACCGGCGCGATGCCGCGGCGATCCAGGCGTGTCGAGACCCGCGCCAGATCGGCGAGCATCCCGGCGTGATGGAACGAGCAGTAAGCCGTCCTGCTTACACTCGCGGGGGTCTCGCTCTCACCGCGGTCCCCTGTGAGCGCCGGAGGCGTAGAGGAGCGGTCGGATAGCTCGTGCTTGTCGATCATCGTGCCGAGGCGCGCGCGCTGGATCTTGCCGGACGAGGTCTCGGGAATGGTGCCCGGCACGACGAGGAGCACCCGCGCGGGCCGGTGCCCGCGGCCCTCATGCACCCGCTGGACAACGTCACGGACCAGGCGCGACATGGCCTCGGGCGGGGCCGCGGGGTCGCGCACCTCGGCCACCACGTGCAGGCGCTGGCTCCCCGTGCGCTCGTTGTCGATGCCGACGGCGGCAGAGTAGCGCACGCCGTCGACGCGGTCGACGATCTCTTCGACGTCGGCGGGGACGACGTTCTGGCCGCCCAGGATGATCAGGTCCTTGAGGCGCCCGGTGACGTAAAAGCCCAGCTCTAACCCGTTGCCCGGGCCGCGGCTTCGGTGGGATATCGGGGGCACGCGCGAACTCCATGTCATCCGATTCCCCCGACCCAGAGGAGGCGAGTCCATGGCCCACGACCTCGTGATCCGCGGTGGTCTGATCGTCGACGGCACCGGCGCCCCCGGCCGCACCGGCGACCTCGCCGTGTCGGGCGGGCGCATCGCCGAGGTCGGCGCCGTCTCCGGTCGCGGCGCGCGCGAGGTGGACGCCCGCGGGCTCGTGGTGGCGCCCGGCTTCATCGACCCGCACACGCACTACGACGCCCAGCTCACCTGGGACCCGAGCGCGTCGTGCACGTCGTGGCACGGCGTGACGACCATCGTCACCGGCAACTGCGGCTTCACCCTCGCGCCGTGCCGTCCCGAGGACCGCCTGACCCTGATGAAGATGCTCGAGTACGTCGAGGGCATGTCGCTGGAGGCGATGCAGAAGGGCATCCAGTGGGAGTTCGAGACCTTCCGCGAGTATCTCGACGCGCTGGACCGGCTCCCGCTGTGGGTGAACGTGGCGCCGCTCATCGGGCACTCCGCGGTGCGGCAGTTCGTCATGGGCGACGCGGCGTGGGAGCGGGAGGCCACGGACGACGAGCTCGAGCGCATGGCCGCCGAGGTGAAGCTGGCGATGGCCGAGGGCGCCATCGGCTTCTCGTCCACGACGAACTCGAACCACGTGGGCGACCGCGGCCGCCCGGTGCCGAGCCGGCTCGGGACCGACCGCGAGATGGAGCGCCTGGCCGCGGCGATGGGCTCCACGGGGCGCGGCATCGTCGAGCTGACGATCGGCGGCAGCCGGCCCGACCGCGTGGCCGAGGTCGACCGCTACATGGAGCTGGCCCGCGCCTCCGGCCGGCCCGTCACGATGGTGTCGGTGCGCCACAACCCGGTGAAGCCGGACGAGCACCGCCAGATCCTGGCCAAGGTGGACGCGGCGTGGCGCGAGGGCCTGCGCCTGCACCCGCAGGGCACGTGCTCGCCGCTCACGTCCACGTTCGCCATCACCAACGGCTTCGTGTTCGGGCGCTACCGGGCGTGGCGGCGCGTGCTCGAGGCGCCGGTGTCGCAGTGGCGCGGCATCCTCGCCGACCCCGCCTTCCGCGCCGACTTCCGCGACAGCGTGCGGAACTCGCCCGTGTTCAACGGCAACGTCGTGCCGCTGCGGGTCAAGCGCGTGGTCAAGCCCGAGCTCTCGCACCTGGCGGGCAAGAGCGTGGTGGAGGTGGCCCGCGAGACGCGGCAAGGACGTGATCGACGCCTTCTTCGACCTGGTGCTCGCCGACGACTTCCGCACCGAGTTCATGACGGCCACCATGAACACCGACGCCGGCGCCGTCGCCGAGATCTTCCAGCACCCGGCCGCGGTGCTGGGCCTCTCCGACGCCGGCGCGCACATCACGCAGTTCTCGGAGGCGGGCCAGACGAGCCAGCTCCTGGGCCACTGGGTGCGCGAGCGGAAGGCGCTGTCGCTGGAGGCCGCGGTCCGGCTCATCACGAGCGCGCCCGCGGACATCTTCGGCATCCCCGACCGCGGCCGGCTGGCGCCGGGCCTGGCCGGCGACGTGACCGTGTTCGATCCCGACACGATCGCGTGTCACGAGGAGGAGATCGTCAACGACATGCCCGACGGCGGGCCGCGCTTCGTGGCCCGAGGGCAGGGTATCCGATGGTCGTTCGTCAACGGACAGACGGTCATCCGCGACGGGCAGCTGCCGGGGCCGCGGGAGGTCTCGGGCGCCGGGCGCGTGATCCGCGCCTCCTGAGCCGGCCGGGCGCCCGCCGGGCCGATCGGGCGGCGCCGCCGTCATCACGCGCGGGGAGGGTCGAGCCATGAAGAAGAAGCCTCGCAAGCCGGCGCGGCGCGGCCACGCGCGAACGAGAGCGCGCACGACCACCCGCAAACCGCCGGCGCGCGGTGGGCGTCGGCAGTCGGCCGTGACCGACTCCCTGCTCGCGCCGATCGCGGGCGCCACACGTCGCGTGATCGGCGGCGTGACGATCGACGTCTTCGCCGCCGGAAACGGCCGGATCAAGCGCGTGGTCTACCCCGCCGGCTTCCGGTGGTCCCAGCACATGAAGCCCGTCGTCGGGACGGAGCTCTGCATGCACGCGCACGTGGGCTTCCTGGCCCGCGGCCGCGTGCGCGGCACGTACCGCGACGGATGCGTGTTCGACTTCGCCGCGCCACGGTGCGTGGTGATCGAGCCCGCTCACGACGCGGAGGTGGTGGGCGATCAGCCGGCGGTCCTGATCGAGTTCGACGCGCAGGCCGACACGGCCCGTCGCTTCGGGCTGCCCGCCGAGCACCGGCACAGCTGAGCCGCGTCCAGGCCCGGGACGGGCGCCGCCGGTGAGGCGTCTCCTCCCCGGAGCGGGGCGCCGGTGAGGCCTCTCCTGCCCGCAGGGCGCCGCCGGTGAGGCGCTTCCTGCCCGAGGGGTGGCGCCGGAACGTCTGGGCCCTCACGCTCACCGTCTTCGTCGCCTTCGTCGGCTTCCAGTTCTTCACGCCGTTCCTGCCGCTCTACCTGCGCGAGCTCGGCGTCACCGATCCGTCCCGCATCGCGCTCTGGGCGGGCCTCCTGGCCGCGGTCACGCCCGGCGTCTCCGGGCTCCTGTCCCCGCTCTTCGGCCGGATGGCCGACCGCTACGGCCGCAAGATGATGCTGATCCGCTCGCTGTCCGGGTTCGTCGTGATCGTCGCGGCGATGGGCCTCGTGACCTCCGTCCAGCAGCTCTTCGCGGCCCGCCTCATCATGGGGCTCTTCGCGGGATTCACGCCGATGGCGATGGCCCTGGCCACGGTGTCGGCGCCGGCGGACCGCGTCCCGACGGCCATCGGCATGGTGCAGTCGGCCCAGCTCCTGAGCGCGGCGGTGGGCCCGGCCATCGGCGGCTACGTGGCCGAGCACTTCGGCATCCGCTACGCGTTCTTCGCCACCGCCGCCCTCTGCGCGCTGGCCCTGGTCGCCCTCATCGTGCTGTTCAAGGAGGTGGGCGACACGCCGGGGGCGCCGCGCGGCGCGCCGGCCCGGCTGCCGTGGAGCGCCGTGTTCGCCTACCCGCACTTCGGCGTGATCCTGTCGCTGCTCCTGATCGCGCAGTTCCTCGACCGCGGGCTCTCGCTCCTGATCCCGCTGCACGTCGCGCATCTGCCCGGCGTCGAGCGGATCGCCGCCGTGTCGGGCGCCATCGTGTCGATCGGCGCCATCGCGGCCACCGCCTCGGCCAACGTCGCGGCGCGCCTGGCCCGCGAGATCCCCGGGGCGCGGCTGCTCCTGGCGGGGCTGCTCGTGGGCGGCCCGCTCTGCGCGGCCATGGCCTTCACCCACGGATGGCCCGCGCTCCTCGTCCTCCGGATGGTGGCCGGGCTCTGCCTGGGCGCGGCGATCACGCTCACCTACTCGCTGGGCGCGGCGATCGTGCCCGCCGATCAGCGCGGCGCCGCCTTCGGCTGGCTGGGCCTCGGCCTGCAGGTGGGGACGGCGGCGAGCCCGCTCGTGACCGGCGCCATCGCGGCGGTGAGCATCCCGGGCGCGTTCGTGTTCGAGGGCGTGCTGGCGTGGGGCGCGGCGGCGCTCCTCGGCTTCGGGGCGCGCGGCCTGCGCTCCGGCCGCGGGCGGTCGTAGCGCGCGCCCGCGAGCTTCGCGTACGATAGGCGCCGTCGCGCGTCCCTGGACGCGCCCGGAGGACACGGCCATGGCCACCCTGCCCGAGCTGATCCTGTCGTCGGACTCCCACGTCTTCGAGCCGCCGGATCTCTGGACGAAGCGGATCGACGCCGCGTTCCGCCATCGCGCCCCGCGCATGCGCCGCGTGGACGGCGCCGACCAGCTCGTGATCGAGGACGATCGGTTCGTCTCCGGCATCGGCCTCATCTCGAACGCGGGCGCGCGCTTCGAGGCGCCGGAGACCATCTCGGGCAGCGGGCGCTTCGAGGACGTGCCCGCGGGCGGCTACGACCCGCACCAGCACCTGGCCGACATGCGCCTGGACGGCGTGGCCGGCGAGGTGCTCTACCCATCGCAGGGCCTCTTCTACTTCAAGGTGCCGGACACCCCGCTCATGTCCGCGATCTTCCGCGCCTACAACGACTGGCTCGCCGAGTTCTGCCGGACCGATCCCGACCGGCTGAAGGGCATCGCGATGGTCAACCTGGACGACGTTGCGGAGGGCGTCGCCGAGCTCGAGCGCGCGGCGCGCCTGGGCCTGGCCGGCGCGATGATCACGGAGTACCCGCTCGAGGACCGGCGCTACGACCAGCCGGAGTACGAGCCGTTCTGGGCCGCCGCGGCCGCGCTGGGCATGCCGCTCAGCTTCCACACCGCCACGCGCCGGCAGGGCAAGATCCGCGGCGCGGGGAACCAGACGCTGCGCGACGCGATCAGCCGGTCCACGAAGGCGTTCTACCCGGCGACGTCGCTCTGCGACATGATCTTCTCCGGCGTCTTCGAGCGGCACCCGACGCTGTCGCTCGCCATCGTGGAGTTCGAGCTGTCGTGGGCGCCGCACATCCTCGCCTCGATGGACTACACGTACCGCGAGCGCCACGAGGAGGCGATCGTCCGCTTCAAGGACGGCATGCGGCCGAGCGACTTCTTCCACCGGAACGTCTTCCTGAGCTTCCAGGAGGACGCGGTGGGCATCCGCCTGCGGGACGTCATCGGCGTGGACAACATGATGTGGGGCTCCGACTATCCCCACAGCGAGTCCACGTTCCCGCAGTCGCGGAAGATCCTCGCCGAGATCCTCGCCGGCGTGCCCGAGGCCGAGCAGGCGAAGGTCGTGGGCGGGAACACCGCGCGTCTCTACGGCTTCGACGTGGCCCGCCTCGGTGTGGCAGACCGCCCGCGCCGACCATGACGCCTGCCCGATCGAGCCGATGCCACGGCCCTGCCGAGAGCCGGCGCACGCGATCGCGCCTTGACCGGCCGGCAGGTGCGAGGGCACGATGGCTCGAGTGCTCGGTCCGGGAGGTCACGAGATGACGTGTCCGCGTTGCAAGAGGGAGAGCCCACCCGGCGCCAAGTTCTGCGTCGAGTGCGCGGCCCCGCTCGCGGTGGCCTGCGGCAAGTGCGGCAGCCGGCTGCCCGCCGGCGCCAAGTTCTGCCCGGAGTGCGCGAATCCGGTGGGCACGCCCGCGGAAGCGGCGCGCTTCGGCTCGCCCCAGGCCTACACGCCCCGGCACCTCGCCGACAAGATCCTGACCTCGCGGAGCGCGCTCGAAGGCGAGCGCAAGCAGGTGACCGTCCTCTTCGCCGACGTCTCCGGGTTCACCTCGCTCTCCGAGCGGCTCGACCCCGAGGACGTCCACGCGCTGATGAGCCAGGTCTTCGAGCTGATGCTCGACGAGGTCCACCGCTACGAGGGCACGGTCAACCAGTTCCTCGGGGACGGGATCATGGCGCTGTTCGGCGCCCCGATCGCCCACGAGGATCACGCCCAGCGCGCGGCGCACGCCGCGCTCGCCATGAAGCACCGCCTCGACGAGCTGCGCTACGACCTCGAGCGGCGACGCGGGATCGTGTTCCAGGTGCGGCAGGGGCTCAACACCGGGCTCGTGGTGGTCGGCACGATCGGCAGCGATCTCCGCATGGACTACACGGCCGTCGGCGACACGACGAACGTGGCCGCGCGGCTCCAGCAGACCGCCGAGCCCGGACAGGTCGTCGTCTCCGCCGCCACTCACCGCCTGGTCGGCGGCTACTTCCACACGCGCGCCCTCGGCGAGGTCCCCCTCAAGGGCAAGGCCGAGCCCGTGCCCGTGTGGGAGCTGATCTCGCAGCGCGCGGCACGGACGCGGCTGGAGGTGGAGGCCGAGCGTGGGCTCACCCCGTTCGTCGGCCGCGAGCGGGAGCTCGGGCTGCTCCGCGACGCATTCGAGCGGGCCCGGGGCGGGCAGGGGCAGATCGTCTTCGTCGCGGGAGAGCCGGGCATCGGCAAGTCACGGCTGCTCCTCGAGCTTCGCCGGCGGCTGGGGGACGACGCGACGTGGGTCGAGGGGCACTGCATGTCCTTCGGGCGCGCGATCGCGTTCCATCCGCTCATCGATCTCCTCAAGCGCACCTTCCGGATCGAGGAGGGGGACACCGAATCGGTGGCCGTCAGGAAGATCGAGCGGTCCGTCCTGGCGCTCGGCGAGGATCTCCGGCCGACCCTGCCCTACTTCCGCTACCTCCTGTCGCTCGATCCCGGCGATCCGTCGCTCGCCGCCATGGACGCCCAGCAACGGCGCGGCGAGACCTTCGCCGCCGTGCGGCGGCTCACGATGCGCGCGGCCGAGGTCCATCCCCAGGTCTGCGTCTTCGAGGACCTCCACTGGATGGACAGGGCCACCCAGGACTATCTCCTCTCGGTGGCCGACAGCATCGCGACCTCCCGGGTCCTGCTCGTGCTCACGTACCGGCCGGGCTTCGTCCATCCGTTCGGAGAGCGCAGCTATCACACGCGCCTCGCCCTCAACGCGCTGTCCGGCGGCGACAGCGCCCAGATGGCTCAGGGCGTCCTCGCCGTCGACGCGCTGCCCGCGGACCTGGAGCGCGATCGTCGTGGGCAAGGCGGAGGGCAATCCGTTCTTCATCGAGGAGGTCGTCAAGTCGCTCCAGGAAGTCGGCGCGCTCCGCCGGGTGGACGACCGGTACGAGCTCGCCCGGCCGCTGGACGAGGTCATGGTGCCCGACACGATCCAGGACGTGATCATGGCCCGCATCGACCGGCTGGAGGACACCTCGAAGAAGACGCTCCAGCTCGCGTCGGTCATCGGCCGGGAGTTCACGCGCCGGCTCCTGGAGCGCATCGCCGATATCCGAGGGCGGACCGACGACCTCCTCGGCGAGCTCAAGGCCATCGAGCTGATCTACGAGACGCGGCTGTTTCCCGAGCTCTCCTACATGTTCAAGCACGCCCTGACGCACGACGTGGCCTACAACTCGCTGCTCGTCCAGCGCCGCCGGGAGCTGCACCGGACCATCGGGCTCGCCATCGAGGAGCTGTTCGCCGACCGGCTCTCCGAGCAGTTCGAGGTCCTGGGCTATCACTTCACGCGCGGGGAGGAGTGGGGCAAGGCGCTTCACTATCTCCGCGCCGCCGGGGCCAAGGCCGCGGCCAGGTCGGCCCATCCGGAGGCAGCCGCCCACCTCGAGCAGGCGCTGGGCGTGGTCGAGCACCTGCCCGAGGGCCGCGAGCGGGACGAGGCGGCGGTCGACATCCGCCTCGCGCTCCGGAACTCGCTGGCTCCGATCGGCGAGTACGGGCGCATCTTCGAGGTCCTCCGCGAGGCGGAGACGCTCGCCGAGCGCCTGGACGACGGCGAGCGGCTCGGCCGGGTCCTCGCGTACCTGGCCCACCACGCCTGGGCGACGGTGGACTACCGGCAGGCGATCGACCTTGGCCAGCGCGCCCGCGCCATCGCCATCGAGCGCGGGGACGTGCCGCTGCAGATCGTGGTGAACCAGATCCTCGCCCAGACGCACCACGACCTCGCCGACTATGCGCCGGCCGTCGACCTGCTGGAGCAGCAACCTTGCGCTCATCGGCGACCGGGCCGCGGAGCGGTTCGGCCTCCCCCAGTCCCCCGCCGTCAGCTCGCGCCAGCCGCTCGCCTGGTGCCTGGCGTGGCAGGGCCGCTTCGACCAGGCGGTGCCCGTCGCCATCGAGGCCCTCAGGGTCGCCGGCGAGCATCCGGCCAGCCTCGCGTCGGCCCATCGACCGCCGGGCTCACGTACCTCCTGAAGAGCGACGTCGCCACGGCGCTGCCGATCCTCGAGCGCGGCGCCGGCATCTTCCGATCGCTCCACTTCAGGAACCCGGCCGCGTTCTCGTTCCTGGCGCACGCGCACGCGCTCGGGGGTCGTGTCGACGTGGCCCTTCCCCTGTTCGAGGAGTCGCTGGAGCTGGCCGCGCGCGTCAAGTTCCTGCCCTGCAACTCGCTCTGGATCATGTGGTGGGGCGAGGCGCACCTTCAGGTCGGACAGATCGACGACGCGATGGACCGGGCGGTGCGCGCCCTCGAGCTGGCCCGCGCCCAGAAGGAGCCCGGCTACGAGGCGTACGCGCTCCGCCTGATCGGCGAGATCAGCGCCCGGCGCGATCCGGCGGCCGCGGAGCCGGCCGAGCGCCGCTACCGCGAGGCGCTTGCGCTCGCCGAACCGCTGGGGATGCGCCCCCTCGTCGCCCGTTGCCTCCTCGGCCTGGGAGCGCTCGCCCGCGCGGCCGGCAACCGGCGCGAGGCCGAGCAGTCGCTGCACACGGCGACGAGCATGTTCCGGGAGATGGGCATGCCGCTCTGGCTCGCCAAGGCCGAGGCCGAGACCGCCGCGCTCTGAGGCCGGCTGCCCCTCTCCGGGACGGCCAAAGGGACGAACTCACTCGGGATGATCGGGCAGCCCGTCCTGCGTCGCGAGGACCGACGCTTCCTCGTCGGCCAGGGACGATACGTGACGGACCTGCCGATCGGGTCCGCGCTCTCCCTGGTGGTGGTGCGGAGCCCGCACGCGCACGCGGCGATCGAGAGCGTGGATCTCGGCGAGGCCCGCGCGCTCCCGGGAGTGGTCGGGGCCTACGCGCTCTCCGATCTGCCCGAGCTGCGCGGCGCGCTGCCTCCGCCGGTCGTCCCCGCCGTCGCCGTGAAGCCGTACCGGCAGTCCGCGCTCGCCGAGGGCCTCGTCCGCTTCGCCGGCGAGCCCGTGGTCGCGGTCGTCGCCACCGATCCCTACCGGGCCACGGACGCCGCCGCCGCCGTCCGCGTCGAGTACGCGCCGCGGCCCGCGGTCACCGATCCCGTGCGCGCCGCCGACGATCCCGACGCGCTCGTCCACCCCGAGTGGGGCACCAACGTGGCCGCCACCGTCGTCGCTCGCCACCGGCGACCTGGACGACGCGCTCCGGCGCGCGCGCGTGGTCGTCGCGGCGGCGCATCCGGTGCGGCCGGCTCACCGCGCTGCCGATGGAGCCGCGCGCGGTCGCCGCGCGCTGGGATGCCGTGACGGAGAGCGCTGCACGTGTGGTCGAGCACGCAGATGCCGTACGCCGTGCGCCAGCGCGATCGCCGACGCGCTCGGCCTGGACGCGCGACGCGGTGCGCGTGACGGCGCCCGACGTGGGCGGCGGCTTCGGCACCAAGGGCCCGGTGTACCCGGAGGAGCTGATCGTGGCCGCGCTGGCGCGCCGGCTGCGGCCGCCCGGTGCGCTGGACCGACACGCGCCAGGACAGCTTCGTCAGCACCACCCACGCCGGCGACCAGCTCCACGACGTGACGCTGGCGCTCGGCGCCGACGGGGAGATCCTCGCCCTCGCCGACGACTTCCTGATCGACGCCGGCGCCTATCTCCCGCGCGGCGCGGTGGTCGCCAACGTCACCGCCACCCACCTGGTCGGGCTCTACCGCGTGCCCGTGTTCCACTGCCGCGGGCGCGTCGTCGTCACGCACAAGGTGCCGTGCGCGCCGTACCGCGGCGCCGGCCGGACCCAGGCCACGTTCGTGGGCGAGCGCATCCTCGACATCGCCGCGCGGGAGCTCGGCGCGGATCCCGTCGCGGTGCGGCGGCGGAACCTGATCCGCGCGGACGAGATGCCGTACCGGCGGAGCGTGCCGTACCGCGACGGCGCGCCGATGGTGCACGACTCCGGCGACTACCCGCGCCTGCTCGAGACCGCGCTCGAGCGCGCCGGGCACGCGGCGTTCCGCGCGCGACAGCGCGCGGCGCGCGCCCGCGGGCGGCTCCTCGGCATGGGCGTCGCCGCCTACAACGAGGCCACGGCGATCGGCCCGCACGAGGGCGCCTCGGTCGAGCTGGACGAGAGCGGCCGCGTGCGCGTCACCGTGGGCGCGCCCTGCCAGGGCCAGGGCCACGAGACCGTGCTGGCCCAGGTCGCCGCCGAGGGGCTGGGCGTCTCCGTGGAGGCCATCGACGTCGTGGCGGGCGACACCGCACGCTTCCCGTCGAGCATGGGCACCTACGCGAGCCGGATCGCCGTCATCGTGGGCAACGCCGTCGCCCTCGCCGCCGCCGAGGTGCGCGAGCGGATCGCCCGCGTCGCCGCGCGCGCGCTCGAGTGCGACGCCGCGGACGTGGCGGTCACCAACGGGACCGCGCACGTGAAGGGCCTCGCGGAGCGCGGCGTGCCGCTGGCCCGCCTCGCCGCCCTCGCGCAGCGGCCCGACGTGGTCCGCGAGCTCGGCGAGCCCGGCCTCGCCGCCACGCGCTGGTTCTCGCCGGAGAGCGTGACGTGGGCGGCCGGCGTCCACGTGGCCGAGGTGGAGGTGGACGCCGCCACCGGGCGCGTGGACGTGCTCGCCTACCACGCCGCGCACGACGCCGGGCACGAGATCAACCCGATGATCGTGGCCGGCCAGACGCACGGGGGCGCGGTCCAGGGCATCGGCGCCGGGCTCTCGGAGGCCATCGTCTACGACGACGCCGGCCAGCCGCTCACCGGGAGCCTGATGGAGTACGGGCTGCCGCGCGCCGGCGACGTGCCGGCCATCGACGTGGCCAGCGTGGATTCGCCGTCGCCGCTGAACCCGCTCCGCCTGAAGGGCACGGGCGAGGGCTCGGCGGTGCCCGGGCCGGCGGCGGTGGCGAACGCCGTCGCCGACGCGCTCGGTGTCGAGATCGTCGAGTGCCCCGTGCGCGCGGAGCTGCTCGCCCGCGCCGCCATGTCGTCCTGAGCCCCACGGAGGATCCGCTCAATGTCCGACTTCCGCCGCTACCTGGAGGCTCTGGAAAAGGCCGGGCAGCTCGTCCACGTGACGAAGGAGGTCAGCCCGGAGTTCGAGGTCGCCGCCTACGTCCGGAAGTCGTCCGACCTCGAGGGGCCGGCCTTCGTGTTCGAGCACGTGAAGGGCCATCCCGGCTGGCGGCTCGCCGCCGGCCTCTACGGCACGATGGCGCGGCTGCCCGTCGCGCTCGGCTGCCGCATGGACGAGGTCGTCGATCGCTACGGCGCCGCGGTGCGCGCGCCCATCGCGCCGCGCCTGGTCGCGGACGGCCCCTGTCAGGAAGTGGTGCTGCTGGGCGAACAGGCCGACTGCACCGCGCTGCCGATCGTGGTGCACTCCGAGCTGGACGCCGGCCGCTACCTCACCGCCGGCGTGATGATCGGGCGCGATCCCGACACCGGCATCCTCGGCGTCGGGCTCCAGCGGATGCAGCTCAAGGGCCCGCGGCGGTTCGGCGTGAACATGCCGGCGGAGCGGCGGGTCGGGCGCGCCGCGCTCAAGGCCGAGGACCGGAACGAGCGGTTCGGGGTCGCCGTCGTCCTGGGCGCCGGGCCCTGCATCGATCTCGCCTCGCAGGCGAAGATCGCCCACACGCAGGAGAAGCTCGGCGTGGCCGGCGCGCTGGCCGGCCGCCCCATCGAGCTGGTGCGGTGCCAGCACCGTCGACGCGGACGTGCCCGCCGACGCGGAGATCGTGATCGAGGGACACTTCCTGCCCGGGGTGCGCGAGCCCGAGGGGCCGTTCGGCGAGGTCGCGGGCACCTACGGCCTCCTCGGCAACCGTCACGTGTTCGAGGTCAGCGCCATCACGATGCGGAAGGACGCCATGTACCAGACCGCGCTCACCGGGCATGCCCACCACGGACAACCACGTGCAGGGCTGGCCGGCGATCTGCGAGTCGATCAAGCGCCTGGCCCAGCAGGCCTGCCCCGAGGTGGTCGACGTGCACGCGATCGGCCCCTACTACATCGCGATCGTGTCGATCAGGAAGCGCCTGGCCCACGAGGCGCGCAACGTCATCCTGAGCGTGCTCGGCCCCACCGCGGGCGCGCCCCAGGCCAAGTACTGCATCGTGGTGGACCCGGACGTGAACGTCCGCGACATCAACCAGGTGCTGTGGGCCCTCTACACGCGCGTGCAGCCGGATCAGGACGCGCTCATCTTCCCGCCCATGATCGGCGCGCCGCTGGACCCCTCGGCGCCCGTCCACCGCCACTCGTCGAAGATGGGCTTCGACGCCACAATGCCGCTGGGCGAAGGCCGCGAGCGCTACAGCCGCGTCGTCGTCCCCGGCGTCGACCAGGTCTCCTGGTGAGCACCGACGATCTCTGCTTCCTGTCCATCGCCGAGCAGGCGAGCCTCATGCGCGCGCGCACGGTCTCGCCGGTGGAGGTGACGGAGGCGCACCTGGCGCGCATCGAGCGCCTGAACCCGGCGCTGAACGCCTTCGTGACCGTGATGGCCGCGGAGGCGCGCGCCGCCGCCCGCGCGGCGGAGGCGGAGCTGGCGGCCGGACGCTGGCGCGGGCCGCTCCACGGCGTGCCCATCGGGCTCAAGGACATCTTCGACACCGCGGGCGTCCGCACCACCCACGGCTCGTCGTTCTTCCGCGACAACGTGCCCGCGGAGGACGCGGAGGCGGTGCGGCGGCTCAAGGCGGCGGGGGCCGTCCCGATCGGCAAGTGCAACACGCACGAGTTCGCGGCGGGCTCGACGACGGACAACCCGTGGTACGGCGCCACGCGGAACCCCTGGGCGCTCGACCGCTCGCCGGGCGGCTCGAGCGGCGGCTCGGGCGCCGCGGTGGCGGCCTTCCTCTGCCCGGGCGCGACGGGCACCGACACCGGCGGGTCGATCCGGAGCCCGGCCGCGTGCTGCGGCATCGTGGGCCTCAAGCCCACGTACGGGCGCGTGAGCCTGCGCGGGATCCACCCGAACGCGCTGAGCCTCGACCACGCGGGTCCGCTCGCGCGGACGGCGCGCGACGCCGGCCTCCTGCTGGGCGCCATGGCCGGCTACGACCGGCACGATCCCACCTCCGCCGACGTGCCCGTGCCCGACTACACGGAGACGATCGACGCCGGCGTCGGCGGGCTCCGCCTGGCGCGCTGCCCGGACCTGCACCTGGTGGAGCTCGACGCCGCCGTCGCGCGCGCCCTGGACGAGGCCGCCGGCGTCCTCGCCGGCCTCGGCGCGCGGGTGGAGACGGTGGCGTTCCCGCTCGCGTCCGAGCTGGCCGCCACCAGCCGGGCCCTGTCGCGCGGCGAGCTGATCACGCTGCACCGGGCGCGGTTCGACGCGCATCCCGAGGGCTACGGCGCGGAGCTCCGCCCGCGAATGGAGGACGCACGCACCGTCACCCTCGACGACTACGTGCGCGCCTGCCGCATGCGCGAGGCCCTGCGCCGCGAGCTCGACGAGCTGTTCCGCGTCGTGGACGCCCTCGTCCTCCCCGTCTCGCCCTGCGAGGCGCCGTGGATCGCCACCGCCGCCTCGCGCGTCAACGGCAAGGACGTGCCGTTCGGCGCGGGCGTGGCCCTCCGCCAGCCGTGGAACGTCACCGGCCTGCCCGCGGTGGCGGTGCCGATCGGCTTCGGCGACACGGGCCTGCCGCTCGCGATGCAGATCGTCGGACCCGCGTGGAGCGAGGCGAGCATCCTGCGCATCGCCCACGCGTACGAGGTGGCCACCCCCGCGCTCCGCAGCCGCCGGCCCACGGCGGCTCCGTGAGCCGGAGCGTCGTCGTGCACGTACTCTCACCCGGGAGGATCGCAATGAAGCGACTCGTGATCGCCGCCCTGCTCGCCGCCGCGCTCGCCGGGGAGGCCGCCGCCCAGCCCGGCGCGCGCGAAACCCGAGGGCGAGATGCGCTGGGCGCTCTACGTGACCCTGGCGCCCGCCTGGTTCGATCCCGGCGAGGTCGCGGGGAGCTTCCTCACCCCGTTCTGGGTGCTCTACGCCATCCACGACGCGCTCGTGAAGCCGATGCCGGGCAACCTCATGGCGCCGAGCCTGGCCGAGTCGTGGACGGTGAGCGCCGACCAGCGCGTCTACGACTTCAAGCTCCGCGAGAACGTGAAGTTCCACAACGGCGACCCGTTCACCGCCGACGACGTCCGCTTCAGCTTCCAGCGCTCGAAGGCAAGCAAGGCGCTGAAGGACCGCGTGCGCGAGGTGGAGGTGGTCGGCCCGCATCGCGTGCGGTTCCATCTGCACGAGCCGTTCCCCGACTTCATGGCCTACTACGGCACGCTGGCCAGCGGCGCGGGCTGGGTGGTGCCGAAGAAGTACGTGGAACGGGTCGGCGACGAGGGGTTCAAGAAGCAGCCCGTCGGGCTGGGGCCGTACCGGTACGTCAGCTACACGCCCGGCGTCGAGCTGGTGATGGAGGCCTACGAGGGCTACTGGCGGAAGATGCCGTCGGTGAAGCGGCTGGTCTTCAAGACCGTCCCCGATCCCACGACGCGCGCGGCCATGCTCAAGAACGGCGAGGTCGACGTGGCCTACATGCTCGACGCCCCCGCGGCCCAGGCCCTCAAGCGCGACCCGAGCTTCCGGCTGGGCTTCTCCGGCGCCATCGGGGTCCACTACCTCGACTTCTTCGACCAGTGGGACCCGAAGTCGCCGTGGCACGACCGCCGCGTGCGGCTGGCCGCCAACCACGCGATCGACCGGCGCGCGCTCAGCGAGGCGGAGACGCTCGGCGCCTCGCGCCCCACCGGGGCCATGGCGCCGCGCACGTTCGAGTTCACGCTGGCGCTGCCGCCCTACGCGTACGATCCGGCCAAGGCCAGGCAGCTCCTCGCCGAGGCCGGCTATCCCAACGGCTTCGACGGCGGCGACTTCTACCCGTACCCGCCGTACTCCTCGGCGGGCGAGACCATCACGGGCTACTTCGGCGCGGTGGGCATCCGCATGCGCGTGCGCATGATGGAGCGGGCCGCCTTCCAGCCCGCGTGGTCGGGCAAGAAGCTCCACGGCGTGTGCATGTGCACGATGGCGAACTTCGGCAACGCGGCCACGCGGCTGGCCGACGCGGTGACCAGCGAGGGCGCGTACGCGCGCGGCGCCGATCCCGACGTGGACCAGCTCTTCAAGCAGCAGGCGCGCGAGACCGACCGGAAGAAGCGCGAGGCACAGCTCCACCAGATCCAGCAGCTCGTCTACGACCGCGTCCGCTTCGGGCCGCTCTACGAGTTCATCTGGGCCAGCGGCATCGGCCCCCGCGTGGCCGAGCCGGCGCTCATGCTCATCGACCCCTACCCGTGGTCCGCGCCGCTCGAGGAGGTCCGCCTCAAGGCGCGCTGACCCGCAATGCTATCTGATGTGCTCTGGTCGGCTATTGAGACCACCTGCTCAAGGTCAAAGCCGAATTTGCCTGCGATAGCGACTTAGTCACGGAATGGCGCGAGCGCTTCTCCGACAACCTCTTCGTTGGTGAATGGGCCGTACACTTCGGCTGCTCACGCCAGGTTGAAGGGCAGCTGGCGCAGCGGCTTGCCGGTCAGCCGCGCGATGGCATTGGCGAACGCGGGCGCCAGTGGTGGCAGGCCCGGCTCGCCCATGCCGGTGGGCGGCTCGGCGCTGGGCACGACATGCACCGCGATCTGGGGCATGTCGGTGATGCGCGGCACGACGAAGTCGCCATAGTTGCGCTGCTGCACCTCACCATCCTTCAGCGTGATGGCCGCGCCAGGCAGGCACATCGACAGGCCCATCACCGCCGCGCCCTGGACCTGCGCTTCCACCGTGCGCGGGTTCACCACCAGGTTGCAATGCACGCCAGCCGTGACCCGGTGCAGCACCGGTCGACCGTCCTGTACCGCGGCTTCCACCACGTAGGCCACCACGGATTCGAAGGATTCGTGCACCGCCACGCCCCAGGCGCGGCCGGCGGGCAAGCGCGTCTTGCCGTAGCCGCTCTTGTCGACCGCCAGTTGCAGCGCGGCGCGGTGGCGCGGGTGCTTGTCGCCGAGCAACCGCATTCGGTAGGCCACCGGGTCCTGCTTCGTGGTGCGAGCGATCTCGTCGATCAAGGTCTCCATCACGAAGGCGGTATGGGTGGAACCCACGCTGCGCCACCACAGCACCGGGACGTTGACCTTGGGGTGGTGCACGGTCAGGCGCATCGGCAGCGGGTAGGGATCACGCATGCCCTCCGTTGCCGTGGCGTCGATGCCGTTCTTCACCTGGAACTGCTCGAACACGGAGCCCGCGGTGACGGACTGGCCGACAATGACGTGGTCCCAGGCCAGGACCTGGCCGCGCTCATCGAAGCCGATGCGGGCGCGGTGCAGGTGCATGGGGCGGTAGTAGCCGCCCTGCATGTCGTCCTCGCGGCTCCAGAGCGTGGCCACCGGCGCGTTCAGGCCGGCGGCGCGCGCGGCCTTGGCGATCTCGCAGGCCTCGACCACGAAGTCGCTCGTACTCGAGAAACGCCGGCCGAAGCCGCCGCCCGCCATCTGCACACGCACCGCCACCTGCTCGGGCTTGATGCCCAGCACGCGCGCGGCCGCGGCGGCGTCCAGACCGGGGCACTGGCTGCCGGTCCACAGCTCGGCGCGCCCCTCGCTGAGCGCAACGGTGCAGTTCAGCGGCTCCATCGCCGCGTGGGCCAGGTAGGGGAACACGAACTCGGCTTCCAGTCGCCGGGGTGCCGTGGCCAGCGGGGCCATGTCGGCGTCGAAGTGGCGCGGGCCAGGGCGACCGGCCAGCTCGCGGTACTGGGCCAGTTGCCGTTCGCTGTCCACCTTTTCGACGGCGGCCGTGTCCCACTGCAGCTTCAGCGCGTCGCGCCCCTGCTTGGCCGGCCAGTAGCCATCGGCGACCACGGCCACGCCTTCGGCACCGCGGTCCAGTGGCACGCGCAACACGGCCTTCACGCCCTTGACGGCGCGCGCCGCGCTGTCGTCCACCGACGCCAGGCGGGCGCCGAACACGGGCGGGTGCGCCACCACCGCCGTCAGTTGCCCGGGCAGGCGAACGTCGATGCCGAAGTCCTGGCGGCCGCTGCTCTTGGCGCGCGCGTCCAGGCGCGTGGTGGGGCGGCCGATGATGCGGAAGGCCTTGGGATCCTTCAGCGAGACCTTCTCGGGCACGGGCAGGGCCATCGCGGCCTCGGCCAGTTCGCCGTAACCCAGCTTGCGGCCAGCCGGGCCCAGCACCGCGCCGGCTTGCGTGCGAAGGGTGGCCACGTCGACGTTCCAGCGCGCCGCGGCGGCACCCAGCAGCATGGCGCGGGCGCGCGCGCCGAGCTCGCGGTACTGCGTGAAGCTGTTCTTGATCGAATTGGAACCGCCGGTGAGGTGAATGCCGAAGCGCGGGTCGAGGTAGGCGGCGTCGTTCGAGCCGTGCCGGCTGCGTACCAGGTTCCAGTCCGCGTCGAGTTCCTCGGCCAGGATCATCGGCAACGCGGTCTGCACGCCCTGGCCGAACTCCAGCCGGTTGATGGTCACCGTGACCTCGCCGTTGGGGGCGATCTGCACGAAGGCCGATGGCTGTTCTGTCGGCTTGAGGGCAGCGGTCGCCTGCCCGGCACCAGTGGCCTGTGCCGTTGCCAGGTGAGGAAAGGCGCCGAGCGCCAAGCCGCCGACACCGGCCAGCTTCAGGAATCTGCGGCGCGGCAGCGTGGTGGCGGCTTCGTCGGCTTGGCCGCGGGCCAGCAGGTGCTGCAGGACGCGCGGCAGTTCGCGGTAGTCGATGTTCGGCAACATGGCGGCTCCTTCAGGCGAGGGTGCGGGCGGCGTCGGCCACGGCGACGCGAATGCGGGCATAGGTGCCGCAGCGGCAGATGTTCCCCGCCATGGCCGAGTCGATCTCGGCGGCGGTGGGTTGCTTGCCGCGGGGCAGCGATTTGAGGAAGGCGGTCGCGCTCATGATCTGGCCGCTCTGGCAGTAGCCGCACTGCGCCACGTCGTGCTTGACCCATGCTGCGTGCACGGCGGCACCGACACGGTCGGTGCCATCGGTCGTGGCTTCGATGGTGGTGATCTTCTTGCCCTCGGCGCGCGGAGACGGGCGTGACGCAGGAGCGGATGGCCTGGCCGTCCAGATGCACGGTGCAGGCGCCGCACAGCGCAGCGCCGCAACCGAACTTGGTGCCGGTCATACCCAGCGTGTCGCGCAGGGCCCACAGGATCGGGGTGCCGGGGTCGGCGTCGACCGTGTGCTCACGGCCGTTGACGTTGAGCGTGCTCATGGTTGGTCAGTTCTCCCTCGTGTGGGTCGGGTGGAGCTATCCTCTTGATCATTGAACGCCCGCCAGGCGTGTGGGTCCAATATCGATTCGGACACGACTGATTCGTCTCGAGATATCATTCCGGGGGTGGAACTGCGACACCTCCGCTCCTTTCTTGCCGTTGCCGAAGAGCTGCATTTTGGCCGTGCGGCCGCGCGGCTTCACATCTCGCAGCCGCCGCTGAGCCAGCAGATACGGCGCCTCGAGGATGAACTCGGTGCCCGCCTGTTTCGTCGGACGAAGCGGCGGGTCGAACTCACACCGGCCGGGCAGGCATTTCTCACGGAGGCGCGGCAGACGCTTGCCCAAGCGGAGCGCGCGGTCCGCGCCGCACAGCGCGCGGAGCGTGGCGAGCTCGGCGAACTGGTCGTCGGCTACGTGACCTCCGCGACCTATGGGCCGCTCCCTGACGTGATTCGAATGTTCCGCAAGCGCTTCCCGGACGTCGACCTCAGACTGCAGAACCTGAGGTCGATGCAACAGCGGCAGGCACTGATCGACAGACGGATCGATGTCGGTTTCGTCCGGCCCCAAGTCGCCGACCCGCGTCTCAACTATGAGGCGATCTGGCGAGAATCGGTCGTCGTCGCTTTGCCTGGCAAGCACCCGCTCGCACGCCGGACAATCGTCAACGTTTCGGAGCTTGCGACGGAGCCGTTCCTCGTCGGGGAGCCTGGAGTCGCCGCTAGCTTCTACGACCAGGTCTTCACGCTCTGCCGGAGAGCCGGGTTCACCCCTCGTATCGCCCAGCTGGTTCCTGACGTCCAAGCGGCGATCGCGCTCGTCGCGGCCGGGCTTGGGATCAGCCCCGTCCCGGCGGCAATCCAGGAATTCAAAAGGAAGGGCGTGGTCTATCGGCCGCTTCGACCGCACACGTTCAGGAGCGAGATGGGGCTGGCGTGGCGACGGGACGATGATTCGGCGCTAGTACAGCAGTTCAGGCGGGTAGCGCGCGAGATGGCGCGGCGCACCGACACTTGAGACTTGTCGCCACGGTTGTACGGCGATGCATGCCCCTGCATGGTGAGAGCCGGGGTCAGCAATGAATTACGATATCTGCCGCGGCCCGGGCGAGCCGGCGGCGCGCGCGGCGGCCAGCCGCGCCGCCCGCTCGCCGAGCGGCGGGCCCAGGCGCTCGGCCCACGCCGCGAACGCGGGCCGCGGCCCCGTCCAGCGGAGGCCATCCACGTCCACGCCGATCGGCGCGTCCGGGCGCAGCGTGGCGAGCACGCGGAAGAGCTGCGCGCGCTCCCGCTCGGCGGCGAGCGTGGCGGCCAGGCGCGCGGCGCCGCGCACGGACACGTCCCACGCGGCGGCGTCCGCCGGGATGTCCTCGAGGCGCCCGTAGCGCGCGAGCACCTTCGCCGCCGACACCGCGCCCCAGCCGGGCAGCCCCGGGAAGCCGTCGGCGCTGTCGCCGACCAGCGCGAGCCAGTCCGGGATCGACGCGGGCCCGACGCCGTACTTCCGCCGCACGCCGTCCTCGTCGCGCAGCTCGCGCGTGCGCCGGTCGAGCTGGACCACGCGGTCGCCGCGCACGCACTGGGCCAGGTCCTTGTCGGGCGTGCAGACCACGACCTGCTCGACGCGCGGGTCGGCCGCGGCCATCGCCGCCGCGGCGGCCAGGGCGTCGTCCGCCTCGAACTCGACCATGGCCCACACGGTGACGCCGAGCGCGGCGAGCGCCTCCTCGAGCGGCGAAAACTGCGCGTAGAGGAGCGGGTCGATCCCCTCGCCCGTCTTGTAGCCGGGCCAGAGGCCGTTCCGGAACGACTCGATGACGTGGTCGGTGGCCACGCCGACGTGCGTGGCGCCGTCCTCCAGCATCCCGAGCACGGAGCCCACCACGCCTCGCACGGCGGCGAGCTCGGGCGGCGCGCCGCGCTCGAAGGCCCCGGCGGGCGAGAGGAAGTACCGGAACAGCTCGTAGGTGCCGTCGACCAGGTGGACGATCACGACGAGCACGATACCCGAGGCGGGGGCCGGAGCGAAACGCGCGCCCGCGCGGGCCGCGAAGGCAGTACCATCGGGCTCACGGGCCCACGGGCCCAACCCGGACGAGGAGGCGCGCACATGAAGGTCCGCATCGGTGTGGGATCGGGAGGCACCGCGTCGACGCCGGAGGGGCTCGCCGAGCTGGTCGGCGCGCTCGACGACCTCGGCTTCGACTCCCTCTGGCTCTCGGAGGTGCTGACCGGGCCGGTGCTCGACCCCGTCGTGGGCCTGGCCTGGGCCGCGGCGTCGAATCCGCGCCTCAAGGTGGGCACGACCATGCTCCTGCCCGGCCGCAACGTGGTGCGGCTGGCCAAGCAGCTCGCGAGCCTGGACGTGCTCTGCAAGGGCCGGCTCCTCGTGACGCTGGTCCCCGGGCTCACGTACGCGCCGGAGCGCGACGCCATCGGCGTCGAGCCCAAGCAGCGCGGCGCGGTGATCGACGAGGCGCTGCCGCTCCTGCGGCGGCTCTGGGCCGGCGAGACGGTGAGCCACGACGGCCTCGCCGGGCGCTTCCGCGACGTGAAGCTCTCGCCGCTGCCCGTGCAGCAGCCGCTCGAGGTGTGGCTGGGCGGCAACGTGCCGGCGGCGCTCGAGCGCTGCGGCCGCCTCTCCGACGGCTGGCTGCCCTCGCTCTGCACGCCGGAGGAAGCGGCGGCGGGCCGCCGGGTGATCGAGGACGCGGCGGCGCGGGCCGGCCGCACGATCAGCCCGGAGCACTTCGGGATGAGCATCGGCTACGCGAGCGCGCCGCTGGACGCCGCGACCACGCGCGCCATGGCCGCCCGGCGCCCCCGCTCGGTCGAGCTGACGCCCGTGGGCTACCCCGCCCTGCGGAAGCTCATCGAGTCGTTCATCGCGGTGGGCTTCTCGAAGTTCGTGGTGCGTCCGGTTCTGCCGCCGGCCTCGTGGCGCGGCGAGCTGGAAACCCTCGCCGAAGCCGTCGGCGACCTCCAGACCTGAGCGACCTCCGCTGCGCGGGACGCCCTCGGCGCCGGGGCCCGAGGCGGTGAGCCGGTGACGGCGCCGCCCGCCTACGCCGTCCTGCCGTTCGTCGCGATGCTCCTCGCCATCGCGATCCTGCCCCTGGCCACGCCCCACTGGTGGGAGCCCAACCGCCACAAGGCCTGGGTCTCGGCCGTCCTCGGGCTGCCCGTGCTCGTCGCGTACCTCGGCCGTCCGGCCCTCCTGCTCCACACCGCCGAGGACTACGTGTCGTTCATCATCCTGCTGGCCAGCCTCTACGTGATCTCGGGCGGCGTGCTCCTCCGCGGCGACCTCGAGGCGACGCCGATGACCAACACCGCGTTCCTCGCCGTGGGGACCGCGCTGGCGTCGATCATCGGCACGACCGGCGCGTCCATGCTCCTGATCCGGGCGCTCCTCCAGACGAACCGCGAGCGGACCCGCGTGCGGCACACCGTGGTCTTCTTCATCTTCCTGGTCTCGAACATCGGCGGCATGCTGACCCCGCTCGGAGACCCGCCGCTCTTCCTCGGCTACCTGCAGGGCGTGCCGTTCTTCTGGACGCTCCGGCTCTGGGCGCCGTGGCTCTTCATGGTCGGCGCGCTCCTCGCCGTGTACTTCGTGTGGGACACGCGGGCCTACACGCGCGAGCCCATCGCGGCCCTTCGCCGTGACCGGACGGAGGTCCGGCCGCTCCGGATGCTGGGCGGGCTCAACGCGCTCTGGCTCCTCGGCGTGCTGATCGCGGTGGCCGTGCTCCCCACGCCGGCCCGCGAGGCGGCGCTGATCGCGCTGGCCGGGCTGTCGTGGTGGCGTACGCCCGGCGAGATCCGCCGCGCCAACGGCTTCACGGCCGGGCCCATGGTGGAGGTGGCGGTGCTCTTCGCGGGCATCTTCCTCGACCATGCTGCCCGCGCTGGAGCTGCTGCGGCTGCGCGGCGGCGAGCTCGGGGTGCGGGAGCCGTGGCAGTTCTTCTGGGCCGCGGGCAGCCTGTCGTCGTTCCTCGACAACGCGCCGACCTACCTCGTGTTCCTGGCCCTCGCCCAGGGCCTGCGCCAGGCCGACGACGTGGTGGGCGTCTCGCACGCCGTGCTCGCCGGGATCAGCGTGGGCGCGGTGGCCATGGGGGCCAACACGTACATCGGCAACGCGCCGAACTTCATGGTCAAGAGCATCGCGGAGGGAGCGCGCGTGCGGATGCCGAGCTTCTTCGGCTACATGCTCTACAGCGGCGGCGTGCTCGTGCCGCTCTTCGTCGTCGTCACCTGGCTCTTCTTCTGACGCGCCCGGCTCCACGGCGGCCTCGCGCTGACCCGCCTCAGCGCGCCGCGGCCCGCCGGAGTCCGCGGCTCGCGGCCAGCGCGGCGCCGAGCGTGTCCACCCCACGATCGCGGAGCGCGGGAAGGAGGCGCACCAGGATCTCGGCCGCCCCCAGCGCATCGCCGAGGGCGGAGTGGCGGCCGGCGATGGTCAGGCCGAGCCGGCGCGCCAGCGTGTCCAGGTCGGTGAGGGCGGGGCCGTGCACGACCGCCGCGAGCAGGCGGGGGTCCAGCACCGGATGGTGACCGGCGAGCGGCGGCAGCCCGAGCCGGGCCAGGTCGGGCTCGAGGAAGGCCAGGTCGAACCACGCGTCGTGAGCGGCGAGCGCGCCGCCGCTCGCGAAGTCGATGAAGGCGGGCAGCACGTCCTCGAGGCCCGGCGCGCCCGCCACCATCGCGTCGGTGATGCCGTGGATCCGCGTGGCCGACGCCGGGATGGCGCGGCCGGGACGGACCAGGGTCTCGAAGACCTCGTCCCGCCGGACGGCGCCCCGCCGCACCCGGACCGCGGCGAGGGAAACGACGCGGTCGCCGGCGCGGGGAGAGAGCCCGGTCGTCTCGGTGTCGAGGACCACGACGTCGAGATCGGCGAGCGGCTGCGCGGCCACCGCGGCCTGCCGCTCGGGAGACAGCCGGTCGAGGTACGCGAAGTCGTAGTGCGGCATGACGCGCGGCTCGAGGAGACGCCCGAGGGCGCGGGCCAGGCGCGCGAGCCGGCGGCGGGTCATGGCGACGCCCTCACCCCGCCCGACTCACAGGACGGTCGCGGTCTGGAAGCGGTCCTCGACCGATCGCTGCAACCACTCCACCGCCCGGAAGGCCTCCTTCAGGAGGAGGCGGTCGGTCTTGCCGAGCGCCTCGGGATCGACGTGGTTGTCCGGCTCGCGGCCGGCGTCGAGGCAGGCGAGCTGGTGGCGGAGTCGCAGCCGACCCAGGATCTCCCAGGCGTCGGCGAAGTCGCGCGCCTCGGCCTCGCTGAAGACGCCCTGCGCCGTCGCCCCGGCGAGGCGGTCGAGCGTGCCGGTGTCCGGCACGCCGAGCGCGAGCGCGTGGACCCGCGCCGCCTGGGTGAGCGGGAAGACGCCGCGCGCCTTCAGGTCGAGCCGGTCCTTGTGCACCCCGCTCCGCTCCACGACGAAGCCGCCGAAGAGCCCGAGGGGCGGGCGCCGGGCCACCGCGTCCCGCGCGAGGTGCCGGAGGAACAGGACCCGGCTCGCCGCGCGCTCGGTGAGCCACTCGCGCAGGCTGGCGGCGGGGCCCGGGTCGCCGGCCACGCCGCGGAGATCCAGGAAGACCGAGGCGTGGAGCACGGCCTCGGGCTGGGGCGTGTCCATCCAGGCGTCGAACTGCTCCCGCCACCCGGAGGCGGAGAGGCGCCACCGCGGATTCCGCGCCATGTAGCCCCCCGCGCACGCCGGGAAGCCCAGGCGCTCGAGCGCGTCGCCCACGCGAGCGGCCAGGTGCTCGAACCAGGCCGCCGCGTCCTCCGCGTCGCGCGGCAGATCGTCGTGCACGAGCCCGTTGTCCTGGTCGGTCTTGAGGGTCTGCTCGCGGCGCCCCTCGCTGCCCGCGGCGAGCCAGGAATACGCGGCCGGCGCGGCGCCATGGCCGTCGGCCCGCAGGCCGGCCTCGGCCAGCTCGACGGCGCGCCGCACGAGCCGATCGTTCAGCTCGGCGACGATGCGCCCGATCCGGGCGAGGCCCGCGCCTCCGTCCGAGAGCCAGCGCACGACGGCGAGCACGCGCGGCGCCGCGCCGGCCAGGCCGTCGATGGAGTCCTGCGCGTCGATCTCGCGCGCGAGCGCGACGGGATGGCTCCCCTGGAGCCGGACGATGTCGCTCGTGGAGATGACGCCGGTCAGGCGTCCGGCCTCGTTCACGCCCAGGTGATGGACGTTCCGCCGCGTCATCTCGAGGAGGGCGTCCCACGCCGGCGCGCCGGCGTCGATGGTGACGAGCGGCGAGGACATGACCGCGCGCACCGGCGTCGAGGGCGGGCGCTCGGCCGCCACGACGCGGGTCCGGAGGTCGCGGTCGGTGACGATGCCGAGGGGCTGGCCGGGCGCGGACACCACCACGATCGAGCCCGCGCCCCGCTCGGCCATGCGCCGGGCCGCCTCGGCGACCGGCGTCTCCGGCCCGCAGGTGAGGGGCGTGCCCTTCACCAGGTCGCGGACGTACGCGGCGAGCAGCCCGAGGTCGCCGGCGGATGCGCCGAGCCGGGCGTCGAGGATCCGGCCGCGACGGGCCGCGATGGCCGCGCGCGGCACCAGCAGGCAGCGGGTCGCCTCGGTGGCCGTCGCCGACCAGGGCAGCGCTTCGCCGGGCGAGCCCGCGTCCGAGCACGTCGCCCGGAGCCAGCTCGTCGAGCAGCCCGCCGAATTCGAGCTCGGGCTCCCCCGGCTCACGCGTAGCGATCCGGACTCCACGACGGCGTACCAGCTCGGGCGCCGGCTCGCCCTCCACGAGCAGCGCGCGCGCCGGGCGGAAGCTCGCGGACGCTCGCCGCGGCCCGGAGGTCGGCGAGCGCCGCCGCGTCCAGAGCGGCGCACCCGGGGAGACCGGCGAGGAGCCCGGTGGACTCCGGCGTCATGGCGGGGCGCGACGCGGCTCCCGTCGCGCGAGGAGGGCGCCGCCCATGGCGAGCGCTCCGACGACGTTGACGAGCGCGGTCAGGCCCAGCGCGATCACCAGCAGCACCATCATCCGGGAGATGACGTGATCGAGGCCGGCCTCGGGCGGGAGCTGTGACTGGAGGAAGAACAGCGGCATGAGGACCAGGCTCGGCACGGCGAGCAGCGCCACGACGAAGCCGCCGACGATGCGACCGAGCCGCGCCAGGGCGCCGCTCCCGGCGCCCGCCCGCTCCACGCGCATCCAGAGGACCACCGCGCCGGCGAACGCCAGGAGGAGCGCGGCCACGAACGCGAGCTGGGAGAGGCTGCGGAGCGCGGCGGCGCCGTAGACGGCCGCGAAGACCACCGTCCCGGCCGCGTTGACGCCGGCGAGCGGGAGCACCGGTGCCGGCTCAGCCGCTCGAGCGGCGCGGCGCCCCGGAGCAGCCGGTCCGAGACCACCCACAGGACGAGGTAGACGGCCAGCGCGATCATCCGCACCCGTGGCTCCGCCATGCCCTGGGGAAGGAGCGCCCGCACCGGCCGCGTCAGCGGGCCCGTCACGGTGGCGAAGAACCAGAGCACCTGGCTCTGCGGCGCCGCGATGATCCTGGCGAAGAGGATGTGCGTCGCCAGGTACACCGTCGCCATCATGAAGACGAAGGGCACGAGAACGCGGACGAGCAGCACCGAGCCGCAGCAACGCCTCGTCCATGCCGGGATGATACCCCGCGCCGGCGCGGGAGAACGGCGCCGGGGGGAGCGGCGGCGCTCCCCCCGGCCCGGGCTCAGTGCGCGACGACCGCGTCGCGGCCGAGCGGATCGCCCTTGGTCGCCTGCCCGCTCTTCGGGTAGCGGACGCTGACCACGAGGTCCTGCACGGACTGGGGCGGCGGCGCGGTGAGCAGCGAGACGATCCAGATCGTGAGGAAGCCCGCGGGCAGCCCGAAGATCGCCGACGCGATGGTCTGGGTGCCGAACCACGAGACCCCGTAGAAGCGGCTGCCGATCATGTAGTACGCGGTGATGGCGAGCCCCACGGCTCATGCCGACGACGGCGCCGGCCTTGTTGGCCCGCTTCCACCAGATGCCCATGACCAGCGCCGGGAAGAAGGACGCGCCGGCGAGGCTGAAGGCCCACGCGACCAGCTCGACGATGATCGCGATCCGGAACGTCGCGACGTACGCGGAGACCAGGGCGGTGACCACCAGCAGGATCTTGGTGATCGTGAGCCGCTTGGTGAGCGACGCCGTGTGGTCGATGACGTTGTAGTAGAGGTCGTGCGAGATCGCGTTGGCGATCGTGAGCAGGAGGCCGTCCGCGGTGGACAGCGCGGCGGCGAGCCCGCCGGCCATCACGAGGCCGGTGATCACGAAGGGCAGCCCGGCGATCTCGGGCATCGACAGCACGACGAAGTCGGTGGACTTCACCACGAAGTCCGCCCACTGGACGATGCCGTCACCGTTCTTGTCCACCACGTCGAAGAGGCCGGCCGGCTTCCAGAGCGTCACCCAGCGCGGCAGGTCCGCGATCTGGCTGCCGACCAGCTTCGCGTAGATCGTGAAGCGCGCGAAGGCGGCGTAGGCGGGCGCGGTGAAGTAGAGGAGGAAGATGAAGAAGAGCGACCACGCCACCGAGGTGCGCGCCTGGCGCACCGACGGCGTCGTGTAGTAGCGCGTGAGGATGTGGGGCAGCCCCGCCGTGCCGACCATGAGGCAGAACGTGAGGGCGAGGAAGTTCCACATGCCGACGCCCTCGGGCACCGAGAGGTAGCGCCCGAACTTCGCCGTCTCGCTCGCCGCCGGCGCCGTCGCCTGCCGCGTGGCCAGGGCGGCCTGGGCCTTGAGCTTGTCGACCTCGGCCTCGGGGAGGCCGCCGGCCTTGATCTTGGCGTTGGCGTCGTCGGCGTCCTTCTTCCAGAGCGCGCGCGTCTCCTTCTCCTTGGCGTCGCGGGTGATCTCGAGCGCGCGCACGTTGTTCTGCTGCAGGAGCTGGCCGTAGGTCAGCTCGGGGATCGGGATCGAGAAGACCGTCCAGGAGAGGTACACGACGGGGACGAGGTAGGAAATGATGAGGATGATGTACTGGGCGACCTGGGTCCAGGTCACCGAGCGCATCCCGCCCAGGACCGAGCAGAACAGCACGCCGAGCAGGCCCACGAAGACGCCGATGTTGTAGTCGAGCCCGAGGAACCGGGCGACGATGAGGCCCACGCCGGTCACCTGCGCGATCAGGTAGGTGAACGAGCAGGCAATGGCGGCGATCACGCCGATGATCCGCGCCGCGTTGCCCCCGTAGCGCGCGCCGAGGAAGTCCGGGATCGTGTAGGCGCCGAACTGGCGCAGGTAGGGCCCGAGGAACACCGCGAGGAGCAGGTAGCCGCCCGTCCAGCCCATGACGTAGGCGAGGCCGGCGAAGCCCTGCGCGGACAGCGCGCCGCCCATCGAGATGAACGAGGCCGCCGACATCCAGTCGGAGCCGGTGGCCATGCCGTTGTAGACCGAGGGCACGCCGCGCCCGGCCACGTAGTACTGGTCCGGGTTCGAGGTGCGGGTGAGGATGCCGATGAAGACGTAGATCAGGAGCGACAGCGCCATGAAGATCCAGCCGATCATCTGGTTGCTGAAGAGCCCGGCGGCCTCGCCGATGCCGATGAGGACGGTGACGGCGAGGAAGCCGATCGTGTACAGGCCGAAGATCTTGTCCAGGCTCATGGCGGGCTAGGCCTCCTCGCGGATGCCGTACTCCGCGTCCTTCTTGTTCATGAGGTAGGCGTACGTCGCGATCTCGATCACGAAGATCGCGAGCGACCCCTGGGCCGCCATGTAGTAGCCCATGGGGAACCCGAGGATGGTGAACTGGTTGAGCCAGCCCGCCATGAGGCCCGAGATGACGTACGTCACGACGAACCAGATGACCAGCAGGATCGTCGTGAGCCTGACGTTGTAGCTCCAGTAGGCATTCCGCTGTGCCTCGGTGAGATCGGCCATGTCCTCTCCTCGCGCGCCGGCAATGGCGCGCCATCGTTCGGTGAACGACCGGTTCCCGCCACCGGGCGCGGCGCGCGGACTCCGGGCGCCGGGCGGCGGGAGAAGCACGCGCGTGGCTCGTATCGCGCGGGTGCTAGGCATGCTCCGTGCCAGCTCGCCTGGGCCGCCAAGCCCCTGATTCGGTGGCGGTCTCCATGCTTCCGCCCCGCCCATTCCTGGTATGGATACCCGGCCGGTCTTGGTATCCGTACCAGAGGGCCCCCGGACGGCTACGAGGAGGCCGGCGGGTCGAGGCGGCGCAGCCCGTAGCGCGTCATCTTGTCCGAGAAGTTCTTCGGGTCCATGTCGGCGTGCTTGGCGGCGGCGGTGAGCTTGCCGCCGTGGGCCTCGAGGAGCCCCACGACGTAGGCCCGCTCGAACTCCTCGACCACCCGCGCCTTCGCCTCGCGGAACGGCAGCGAGAGGTCCACCGGGGCGTGGGCGCCCGGGGTGCCGAGGAAGCGCTCCACGTCGTCCAGCGTCTCGGTCTTCGCGACGATCACCGCGCGCTCGATCACGTTCTCCAGCTCCCGCACGTTGCCCGGCCAGCCGTAGCGCACCAGGGCCTCCAGGCCCGCGGGAACGATGCCGCGCACGCTCTTCTTCGTGCGCCGGTTCGCCTGGGCGATGAAGTGCTCGGCAAGGATCGGGGATGTCCTCGGGACGCTCGCGCAGCGGCGGCACCCGCACCGGCATCACGGACAGCCGGTAGAACAGGTCGCGCCGGAACGCCCCGCGCTCGGCCTCGGCCTGGAGGTCCTTGTTGGTGGTGGCGATGAAGCGCACGTCGATGTCCACCGCGCGGTCGGCGCCCAGCGAGGTCACCTTCTTCTCCTCGATCACGCGCAGGAGCTTCGACTGGAGGTGCAGCGGCATCTCGCCGATCTCGTCCAGGAGCAGCGTGCCCCCGTGGGCCATCTGGAACTGCCCGCGGCGATGGTCGTGGGCGCCGGTGAAGGCGCCGCGGCGGAAGCCGAACAGCTCGGACTCGAACAGCTCCGTCGGGGATGGCCGCGCAGTTGACGGCCACGAACGGCCGGTCCCGCCGCGCGCCCGAGAAGTGCAGCGACCGGGCGAGGAGCTCCTTGCCCACGCCGGTCTCCCCGTGGATGAGCACGGTGGTGTCCATGTCCGCGACGGAGCCGAGCAGCTCGAACACCGAGCGCATGGCCGCGCTCCGGGCCACGATGTTCCTGAACGTGAAGCGCTCCTGGTTCCGGCGCTGGGTGAGCCGGCTCTCCGCCTTGAGGGCCTGGAACTCGATGGCCCGCCGCACGACCAGCAGCAGCTCCGCGGCCTCGAACGGCTTCACCAGGTAGTCCTCGGCGCCGAGCCGCATCGCCTCCACCGCGGACTCGATCGTGCCGTAGGCGGTCATCACCACCACCGCGAGGTCCGGGTGGTCGGCCTTGACCCGGCGGACCAGCTCGACGCCGTCGAGCCCGGGCAGCCGCTTGTCGGTGAGCATCAGGTCCACGTCCTCGGACTTGAGGGCCTCCAGCGCGGCCTCCGCGCTGGGCGCGGGCACGACCTCGTAGCCCTCGAGCTCCAGCGTCCGCTGGAGCGGGCGCAGAAAGACCTCGTCGTCCTCCACGAGCAGCAGCCTTCGCTTCATGCTCTGATCTCCTGGGGTTCGGGCGGCGGCGGTCGGCACGGGCGCCACCGCGGGCAGGGCCACCTGCACGCGCGTCCCCTGCCCGAGCGTGCTCTCGATGGTCACGTCGCCGCCGTGCAGGTCCACGATGCGCTTGACGATCGACATCCCGAGCCCGGTGCCCGACGGCTTGGTGGTGAAGAACGGCAGGAAGATGCGGTCGCGGTGCTCGGGCGCGATGCCCACGCCGGTATCGCTCACCACGACCACGGCGCGGCCGTCGCGCACGATCAGGTCGACCTCCACCCGTCCCCCGCCCGCCGCCGCGTCGATGGATTCCACCGCGTTCTTGATGACGTTGGCGAAGACCTGGCGGAGCTTCTGGCCGTCGCCCAGGACCATCGCGCCGGGGTCCACGGCGCCGTAGGCGACCCGCACGCCCGCGCGCGTGCGCGTCCTCGGCGGCGGCCGCGATCACCGGATCGAGGACGCGCGACCAGCTCGTAGGCGCCGCGATCCAGGCGCAGCTCCCGCGTGTAGTCCAGCAGGCTGTTGATGATGCCCTCGATCTCGACCACGCCGGTGAGGATCGCGCGCGCCATCTCGTGGGACAGCGCCGGGCTCTGGTCGTCGCGCGCCGAGAGCAGCCGCGTGGCCATCTTGATCCCGCCGAGCGGGTTGCGGATCTCGTGGGCGACGCCCGCCGCCATCTCGCCCAGGGACGCGAGCTTCTCCCGCTGGATGAGCCGGCGCTGCGTCTCCACCTGCTCGGTGAGGTCGCGCAGCACGCCGACGGTGCCGACGAGGTGGCCGCCCCCGTCGAAGACGCAGCGCACCGAGAGGTGGGCGGGGAACGTGGCGCCATCGGCGCCGGCGGCGGCGATCTGCCCGGTCCAGCTCGTGCCCGCCGCCACCGCGCGCTCGATGGCCTCCGCGACGCGGGCGCCGTCCTCCCCGCCCAGGAGGTCGCGGTAGCCGAGCCGCGCCACCTGCTCGGAGAGCCGGCCGAGGAGGCGCCGCCCCGCGGGGTTCATCGTGACGAGCCGGCCGGCCACGTCGGCGGTGAAGATGCCGTCGTCCACCGTCTGCACGACCGAGGCGAGGAGCCGCTCGCCGCGCCGCACCTCCTCCTCGCTGACGCGCAGCGACTCCTGCATGCGCTGGAAGGACGCCACCAGCTCGGTGGCCTCGCCGGTGGAGATCGTGAACCGGTCCTCCACGATGCGGCGGGCCGCGGCGCCGCCGAGGGAGGCGGCGAGGAGCCGCTCGAAGCGGATGCGCATCTCGAGCAGCTCGGGCACCGACCACTCGCCCGCCGCCTTGCCCCGGAAGAGCTGGCGGACGATGCCCTGCGCCTCCGCCTCGCCCACGTAGTGGTGGATGAGCCGCTCGATCTCGGTCACGGACAGGATGGCGGGCTCGACCGGCTCGCTCCGGCCCTCGCCCGCCGTCCCCACGAAGGCGTCGGCCTGCGCGCGGTCGTCGGCAGCCTGGCGCGTGTAGAGCGACACGAAGACGTAGGCGCCGACGTTCAGGAGGAGGGTCCAGAACACGCCGTGGGTCAGGGTGTCGAGCCCGGTGACGCCGAGGAGCGCGGTGGGGCGGAGCGCGCTCCACCCGAACGGCCCGTCGGCGAGGAGGCGAGCGGGGAGCATGCCCTCCCGCACCAGCGCGGGCAGGATGAGCGTGTAGAACCATATGGCGAAGCCCGCCGAGATGCCGGCGAACGCGCCCTGCCGGTTCCCGCGCCGCCAGTAGAGCCCGCCGAGGATGGCGGGCGCGCACTGGGTCACGGCCACGAACGACAGCAGGCCCATCTCCACGAGGAGGAGCTGCCCGCGCTCCATGCGCGCCCAGAAGAAGCCCAGCGTGACCACGCCGAGGATGGCCAGGCGCGTGTAGAAGAGGGTCATCCAGTAGAGGTCCTCCTTGACCTGGCGGCGCAGGAGGATGGGCAGGATGACGTCGTTGGTGATCATCTTCGACAGCGCGAGGGAGTCCACCACGATCATCGCAGTGGCCGCCGAGAAGCCGCCGAGGAAGACCACGATCGAGATCAGGTGGCTGTCGAACGCGAGGGGGAGCTGGAGGATGAAGCCGTCGGCCCCCGCCCGCCCCTCCGGGAACACGAGGATCCCGGCGAAGGCGATGGGCAGCACGAACAGGTTGATCAGGAGCAGGTAGAGCGGGAACGACCACGACACCGAATTCACGTCGCGCTCGCGCGCGTTCTGCACGACGAGGACGTGGAACTGCCTCGGCAGGAACATGACCGCCATCATCGAGAGCAGCAGCATGGCGGCCCAGCGCGCGTGCGAGGCGGTGGGGGGCTCGCCGAGCGTGACGAGCCGCGAGGCCTCGGGGTGCTCGAGGGCCTGGCCGAAGAGCTCGGCGGGCCCGCCGAACAGGCCCCACGTCACGTAGACGCCGACCACGAGGAAGGCCACGAGCTTGATCAGCGACTCCACGGCCACCGCGGTCATGAGGCCGGTCTGCTGGCGCGTGAAGTCGAGGTTGCGGGCGCCGAACAGGATGCCGAAGACGGCGAGCGTCCCCGCCACGAGGAGGGTGGGGTCGAAGACGTCGAGCACGGCGCTGTCGCGCAGGATCAGCGTGAACGACGTGGACACCGCCTTCAGCTGGAGCGCGATGTACGGGATCATCCCGCACACCACGAGCACCGCCACCAGCGTGCCGAGCGGCGCCGACTTGCCGTAGCGGCTCGAGATGAAGTCGGAGACCGAGGTGATCCGCTGCTCCTTGGCCACCCGGACGAGCTTGCGCAGGAGCACCGGCCACGTCAGCGCGATGCACGCGGGCCCGAGGTAGATGGTGAGGAACTCCAGCCCGCGGTTGGCGGCGAGGCCCACGCTGCCGTAGAAGGTCCACGCCGTGCAGTAGACGGAGGCGGCGAGCACGTAGGTCAGCGTGCCGATGCGCCCGCGCCGCAGGCGCGGCGCGAACTTCTCGCCCAGCGACGCCACCAGGAACAGGAAGAGGAGATAGCCGAGGACGATCGCGAGGAGCACGGGCTGGGTCGGCGCGGCTCACGCCTCGTCCTCCACGGGGCGGCCGCGCGCCGAACGGCCGGGGCGCGCGATGACCACGAGCACGACCACGAGCAGGGCCCAGAGGGCGAAGAGATAGAGCACGAGGGCCGGGATGCCGAGCACGACCGCGGGCCGGTTGGCGATGCTCAGCAGGGGCCAGACGAGGCAGGCCAGGAACAGCAGGAAGAGCGCGACGATTCGCTCCGCGGCCTTCATCTGCGTGGTGGGATTATAGACCGGCGTCAGTACAGGTGGCAGGCGACCTGGCCCTCGCCCTCGCGGGGCTTCAGGACGGGCTCGACCTGGGAACAGACGGGCATCGCCGCCGGGCAGCGCGGGTGGAAGCGGCATCCGGAGGGCAGGTCGAGCGCGCTCGGCACCTCCCCGGCGAGGGCCCGCTCCTGGGGCGGGTCGTCGGGGTGCGACGGCAGGGCGGCGGCGAAGAGCGCCTTCGTGTACGGGTGCATCGGGCGCGCGCACAGGGCCTCGCTCTCCGCCGTCTCCACGATCTTGCCGAGGTACATCACCGCGATGCGATGGCTGATGTGGGCCACCGTGGCGAGGTCGTGGCCGATGAAGAGGTAGCTCACGCCGAGCGTCCGCTGCAGGTGCTCGAGCTGGTTGATGATCTGCGCGCGCACCGACACGTCCAGCGCGGACACCGGCTCGTCGAGCACGATGAGCCGCGTGTCGGTGGCGAGCGCGCGGGCGATGGCGATGCGCTGGCGCTGCCCCCCGCTGAACTCGTGGGGAAACAGGGGGGCCATGTCGGGCGCGAGGCCGACCAAGTCGAGCACGGCGTGGACCCGCTCGCGGATGCCGGCGCGCGAGAGGTCGGTGTGGATCTCGAGCGGCTCCGCGATGATGTCGGCCACCCTCATGCGCGGGCTGAGCGAGCTGAACGGGTCCTGGAACACCACCTGCACCGCCCGGCGATAGGCCATGAGGTCCGGGCCGGCGAGCGTGCCCACGTTCCGGCCCTCGAAGGCGATCGTCCCCTCGGTGGGCGCCTCCTGGAGCAGGATCAGCTTGGAGGTCGTGGTCTTCCCGCACCCGGACTCGCCGATGAGCCCGAGCGTCTCGCCGGCGCGGATGGAGAAGTCGATGCCGTCGACGGCCTTGACCCACGTCCCCCCGCGCCCGAACAGGCCCTGCCGCGCGGGGAAGTGCTTCTTCAGCCCGCGGACCTCGAGGATGGGATCGGTCACGGCGCGCGCCGCGGGCCCCCGTTCCGACCGGCCGACTCGCTGGGCTCCGCCCCGCCCGAGTCCAGGAGCCAGCAGCGCGCGACGGCGCCGTCCTCCCCGGCGAAGTCGCCCGGCTCCTCGGTCGCGCACCGGTCCATCGCCGCGGGGCAGCGGGGCTGGAACGCGCAGCCGGCGGGGAGGCTCGCGAGGTTCGGCGGCTGGCCCGGGATCGAGTAGAGCGGCTCCTTGCTCCCGAGCCGGGGCATCGAGCCGACGAGGGCGCGCGTGTACGGGTGCTTGGGATCGTCGAACAGCTCCCGCACCGGCGCCTGCTCGACGATCTTGCCCGCGTACATGACGGCGACCCGGTCGCACATCTTCGCGACGATGCCGAGGTTGTGGGTCACGAAGATCAGGGCCACCCCCGTCTCCTTCTGGATGTCCTTGAGGAGGTCGAGGTACTGGGCCTGGATCGTGACGTCGAGGTTCGTCGTGGGCTCGTCGGCGATGACCAGCCGCGGCCCGCCGGCCAGCGCGATGGCCCCCACGATGCGCTGGCGCATGCCGCCGCTCATCTGGTGCGGGTACTCGCGCATCCGCCACTCGGGCGACGGGATGCGGACGGCCCGGAGCAGGTGCTGCACCCGATCCCGGAGCGAGCGTCCCCGGAGCTGCTGGTGGAAGAAGGCCGGCTCCGCGACCTGCCGGAAGATCGTGAAGAGCGGGTTCAGCGACGCCATCGGGTCCTGGAGGATCACCGCGATCCGCCGGCCGCGGATCCGCCGCAGCTCGCGCTGGCTCTTGCGCGTCAGATCCTCCCCCTCGAACATCACGCTGCCGCCGACGATGCGGGCGGCCCGGGGCAGGAGCCCGACGATCGACAGGCACGTGGTGGTCTTGCCGCTCCCCGACTCGCCCACGAGCCCGAGCGTCTCGCCCTCGCCGAGCGAGAAGCTCACGCCGTCCACCGCCTTGACGACGCGCGCCCCGCCGAAGGCGAAGAAGTGGGTGCGGAGGTCGGATGACCTGCAGGATGGGGGTCATCGGCGCGGCGCGACTATCGGATGACCTGATCCGCCCGGCTCACGACCGACGGCGGGACGGCGAGGCGCGAGCGCTGTCTTGAGAGTCTTCGCCGTCTCTGAGGTTGATCACCAGCTCCGGCTTGGTCGGCCTGCTCGACCGTGTAGCCAAGCTCGTGGAGCCCCTGCCGGAACGCGCCGAGGAGGGGATCGCTCGCCGAACGCTCGCCGATGACCCCGACGCGAGGCACCTTGAGCGGCGGTTGCGCGTCCCCGAGGCGCGGCGTGGCGAGCGCGACGACGCCGAGCAGGACCGCGACGGCGAGCGCGGCGGGAAGTCGCCGCGACCCGTGAATCACTACAGGTTCCGCGTCTGGGGATCGAGGCGGACGCGGAGCCAGTCGCCGAAGAGCTGGGTGGCGAGCACGATGAGCAGGATGCACACGCCGGGGAACACGGTGAGCCACCACTGCCCGGCCATCAGCGTGGGCCGCGCCTCCGAGAGCATGAGGCCCCACGCGGGCTGGGGCGGCGGCACGCCGACCCCGAGGAAGGAGAGCGACGCCTCGGCGATGATCACGACGCCCACGGTGAGGCTCGCGAGCACCGTCGCCGTGTTCATGACGTTGGGCAGGATGTGCCGCTTGATCACCCGGAACCGGCTCGCCCCCGCGATCTCGGCCAGCTTCACGAACTCGCGCTCGCGGAGGGTCAGCACCTCGCCGCGGATGACGCGCGCGTAGCGCGTCCAGTACACGCCGCCGAGGATCGCGATGATGTTCCACATGCTGGGCCCGATCATCGCGGCGAGGAAGATCGCGAAGACGATGGCGGGCAGCGCCAGCCACGCGTCGGTGACGCGCATGATGATCTGGTCCACCCAGCCGCCCACGTACCCGGAGAGGATCCCCATCAAGGTCCCGATGCCGCCGGCCACCAGCGTGCCCATCAGGCCCACGATCAGCGACACGCGCGCGCCGTGGATGAGCCGGCTCAGGATGTCGCGGCCCTGGAAGTCGGTGCCGAGCGGGGTCGCCAGGCGGCCCCCCTGCATCCAGGCCGGAGGGGCGAATATCTCCGCGCCCTGCACGGGCAGGGTCGGGTCGTACGGGGCGAGGACGTCGGCGAGCAGCGCGACCAGGACCAGGACGCCGAGGATGCCCACGGCAATCAGCGGCGCCTCGCGCACCGCCTTCGCCGCCCCTCGGAGCCGGCTCGCCGGGCGTCCCGCGGCCGTCGTCGGATGGGTCGCAATGGCCATGGGGGGCTACCTCGAGAGCCGGATGCGTGGGTCGATGAACGCGTAGAGCACGTCCACGACCAGGTTGATGCCGACGATCATGAAGCCGGCCATGACGACCACCCCCTGCACGAGGGGGAAGTCCCGCTGGAAGATCCCCTCGAAGAGCAGGCGCCCGACGCCCGGCCACGCGAAGATCACCTCGATGATGACGGCGGCGTTGACCATCACCACCATGTTGACGCCGGCCAGGGTGAAGACGGGGATCAGCGCGTTCTTGAACGCGTGCATGGCGATGACCACGATGTCGGGCAGCCCCTTCAGCCGCGCGAGCTTGATGTACTCGCTGCCCAGCACCTCGAGCATGCTCGAGCGCGTGAGCCGGAGCATCGAGGCCGCGAAGTACCACCCCAGCGCGACGGCGGGCATGATCACGTGCCGCCAGTCCCCCGCTCCCGAGGTGGGCAGCCAGCGCAGCCACACGGAGAACACGAGGATCAGCACGAGGCCCAGCCAGAAGCCGGGGATGGACAGCCCGAGGAGGGCGACGCCCTTGGCCGCGTAGTCCCACCAGGTGTTGACCTTGACGGCGGAGAGGATGCCGGCGGGCACCCCGATGAGGATCGAGATCAGCGTGGCCACGAGGCCGAGGGTGAGCGAGTTGGGCAGCCGCTGAAAGTACAGCTCGCTGACGGGAAGCCGGTAGTTGAACGACTTGCCCAGCTCGCCCTGCAGCGCGTTCGTCATGAACGTCACGTACTGCACGGGCCACGACCGGTCGAGGCCCCACTGGTGCCGGACGCGCTCGAGGTCCTCCGGCCGCGCGCTCGCCTCCGCCATCAGCGCCACCGGGTCCCCGGTGAGCCGGACCACGAGGAAGATGGTCCCGCTCAGGATGAAGAGCGTGACGACGCTGTAGAGCAGCCGGCGGAGGATGAACTGCGCCACCGGCTACTGGTCCTTCACCTTGATGTCTTCCCACGGGTAGGCGTAGCCGGTGGTGATCGTCGGGAACACGTCCTGCCACTTCTGGGCGGCGATGCGGGGGCCGATGGCGTTGACGAAGGCGTGGCGGAACACGGGCACCAGGTAGTGGTTCTCGAGGATGCCGCGCTGGATCTCCTCGGCGAGCTTCTTCCGCTCCGCGGGGTTGATCGAGCGCTCGTACTGGTCGAACTTGGCGTCGAGGTCCTTCACGCAGATGCGGTCGCGCGAGTTGAAGCCGCCGCACTTGAAGTGGCCCTCGTACCAGAACGACCAGCTCCCGCCGATCCGCGCGCCGTGCAGGATGATCTGGGTGCCCGGGAACTCCTTGAGCCCGCCCTGCAGGCGCTGGAAGAAGATCCCCCGCTCCATGGTCTGCAATCGCGCCCGGATGCCGACCTCGCGGAGCTGCGCGATGAGGCGCTCGCCGCGCGAGTAGAACGCGGGCAACGGCGTCACCCAGTCCACGTCGAACCCGTTCGGATAGCCCGCCTCGCGGAGGAGCTGCTTGGCGCGCTCCACGTTGCGCGGGAACTCCGGCCAGTCGATGGCGTAGAGCACGTCGTCGTTGATCCAGTTGCCCGTGACCTTGCCCAGGCCCGCCGTCTCGGCCTGGTTCATGGCGCGGCGGTCGACGGCGAGGCTGACGGCCTCGCGCACGCGCTTGTCGCGGAAGGGGTTCTTCGGGTCCTGGAACCCGGGAAACTCGATGAAGAACGATCCCGACAGCACGGGGGCGAGCGTGACCCCGGGCAGGTTCTTCACCTTGTTGATCAGCTCCCCGGGAACGTTGTAGACGATGTCGGCCTCGCCGCGCTCGAGCATGGCGACGCGCGTGGCCGCCTCGGGCACGGAGATCATGACGAGCTGCTTGGCGTTCACCGGGCGGTAGTAGCCATCGAAGGCCTCGAGCTCCACCTTCACGCCCGGCTCGAGACGCGCGAGCTTGAACGGGCCGGCGCCGATCGGCTTCTGCTTGAAGGCGTCGGCGCCCACCTGCTTGTAGTACTTCTCGGGCACCACCCAGCCGGGGCCCGCCACGTTGGCGGTCCCGAAGAGGATGCCGAAGTCGAGGAACGGCTCCTTGAAGACGAAGCGCACCGTCCGGTCGTCGACGATCTCGACGCGCTCGGTCTTCTTCTTGAAGACGTCGGCCTTGGCCCCGCGGTAGTTCTCGTAGCTGAACTTCACGTCCTGCGGGGTCACGGGGTCGCCGTTGTGGAACTTGACCCCCCGCCGCAGCGTGAACGTGGCGCTCTTGGAGTCGCTCGCGACGCTGAACTTCTCGGCGAGGGCGAGGTGATCGTAGAGCTCGGTCCCCTGGTTCTTGATGAGGGCGTCGTGCAGCGCGGTGAAGAAGTTGTCCGGGGTGGCGGTGCCGTCGTGCTCCTGGGGATCCAGCCAGCGGGCGGCGAAGCCCGCGTGCCAGGCGAGGACGATCTTGCCCTTGGGCGCCGCGCCCGCCGTGGACCAGAGCGAGACCGCCGCGAGGGCGGCGAGGACGATGGCGAGGGCGGCGGCGAGCCGTCGGGCATGAGGCCGCGGGCTGGTTCGGGAGCGGATCATGTGGGGACCTCCACTCGCGGAGCCAGGGGGCGCCGCTCTCGAGAGTGCCGTAGGCTAGCCCGATGCCGCGCCGCCGGTCAAGGTGCGGCGAGCCACGAATAACCTTCCCGGGGTGCGGCGGGGGGCGCTCGGGGGCCCTCGGCGGGGCCGGCCGGGGAGCCTCAGAACCGGAACGGCAGCGTGTAGCCGCGCGCGCGGGCCGCCTCGCCAAGGAAGGGCAGCCGCGACCAGTGCTGCTCGGCGGCGGTCGGCGGGGCGGCGCCGCCGCGCCCCGGATCCTGCATCGCCGCGGGCGGAGCGCGGGAAGCGGGTCTTCCACCCGCCACATGGCCGGAGCCGCTCCGTCGGACGCGTCGGGCACGCTCTCGGCGATGAGGGACGCCGGCGTGGGGACCGCTCCGGAAGCGGGCACGTCGAACGGAGGCACGGAGAGCTGCAGCGACTCGCTCGCCCCCGTCGCGACCGGCCAGGCCAGCACGACGAGGAGGGCTACGCTGACGATCGACGGCCACGGGGGACGAGTCATTCGCGCCGTTCCGCCGACACCGTAGACGATGCGCGGCGCCGCCGTCAATTCCACGGTCGTCACGCTCCGCGCGCCGCGCCGCCCGACGCCTGCCGGACGGGGACGTCCATCGAGAAGGCGGCGAAGAGGCCGTCCAGGGACAGGGCGCGATCGAGGCCCCAGACCTCGGCGAGCGCGCGATCGCACGCGGCCGGCGAGAGCGCCGCCGCCGCCAGCGCGCGGAACTTCGCCTCCACCTCGGCGTCCGACATGGGGTTCCCGGGGTGCCCCTTCGGATAGCGGGTCTCGGCGACGAGCCGGCGGCCGTCGATCGTCGTGAGCTCCACGCGCGTGCACACCTCGGCCGGGTAGCGACGAGTGAACTCGGGGTCTTCCTCGACCGTGAGCTTCGCCATCAGCGGGCGGAGCGCCGGATCCTGGATGCGGGCCGGGGCGAACGTGGCCGGTGTCACCGCTCCGTCCGCGAGGGCGGCGGCGACCAGGTACGGAAGGCTGTGGTCGGCGGTCTCCCGCGTGCGCGGCTCCCACTTCTCCGCTTCCGCCGAGGTGCGCCGCACCGCCTCTCCGTACGTGGTGACGCGGAGCGCGGCGACCTCCTCCGGGGACACCTGTCGCCGCAGGTCGAGGACGAGGCCGATCGGTCCCTGCGTGTGCACCACCGACGGGTAGGCCTTGAAGGTGGTGCGGGTGATCGAGAACGGCTCCGGGCCGCCGCCCCAGGGCGGCCACGCCGGAGCCTCGATGCCGAGGTGCTGCCAGAGCCCGTCCCGGCCCTCGAAGGGCGCGGGCGGGCCGGTCATGCCCTCCGCGGCCAGCTCCGCCGCGAACACGCCGGTACGGACGCCGGCGGCCGTGGCGCAGCCCTTCCACATGGACAGCTCACCGATGCGCGTGGCCCCGAGGGGCAGGCCGTGGGTGATCGCGATCGAGACGGCGTGGCCGATCGCGGACCGGCCGAGCCCGAGGATCCGGCCCGCGCCGCAGGCGACGCCGATCGCCACCAGGGCGCCCTGGTCCCATCCCTTCATCGGAGCGGCGTCGGCGAGCCGGCAGAAGGCCTCGTATGCGACGGCGACGCCGGCGATCAGGTCGCGCCCGGACGAACGGTGGGCGTCGGCCATCGCGAGGACGCCGGGGATCATGTCGCTCGGATGCCCGGTCGCGCGCGCCACGTAGGTGTCGTTGCAGTCGAGGTAGCGGACGAGCGCGGTGTTGGCGAACGCCGCGAGATCGATCGTCGTCGTTCGCGACGTGCCCAGCAGACGCGCGGCCGGCGTGCCCTCGACCCGCGAGGCGAGGCGCCGCGCGATGCGGGCCGGCTCGCTCTCGAGCGCGCCCATGCCGCAGCCGAGCGTGTCGGCGAGGGTGCGCTTCACCTGGCGCACCGCCTCCGGCGACAGGTCGTCGTAGGCCAGCGCGCTTGCGTAGTCGCTCAGGCGTTCGGTGGTGGCGTCCATGGAGCCCTCCCAGGTGGGCGGCGCCGCGCAGGTCGGTCGCAGTTGCACGTCGAAGCCAGCCGGCACGGCCGCCCCGGTCGGCAGGCTACGCTCGTCGCTCGCCGGCCGGCGCGGGCACGCTAGCGTTCCCCCAGCGCCGCGTCGGTCGGCAGCCCCTTGCGTCCGGCGCCCGTCCAGACGATAGTCACCCACAGGTCGGCCGGCGCCATCTCCTCGGTAACGATCGGTCGCTCGGGGAGCAAAGGTACTCCCTGGATCGATTCTACGTCGCGATCCGCCAGGTCGGTTCGTCCGGCCCACAGAACAACACACCTCAGGGAGAGCGTCGATGAAGCACTTTGCCGCTACGACACTCGGCTTACTCCTGGTCTTCGCCCCCTGCGCCGCGTGCGCGGATGTCGTCACCGAATGGAACAAGACCGCGATCGACGTGATGCAGACGGCGAATGTCGCCGGCAATCCTTGGTCGCGCGCCTTGGCCATGGTGCATGTCGCGATGTCCGACGCAATAAACTCGGTTCAGGACCGGTACGCGCCTTACATCGGCAAGGAACGCCCCGCGCCGGCCGCCTCGGCTGAGGCGGCCGCGGCGGCGGCAGCCCGACACATCCTGATCCCGCTCTTTCCCAACCAGAAAGCCATGGTCGACGGGGCGTACGCGCAATCGCTGAGGGCGATACTTGACGGCCCGGCCAAGAGCGACGGCGTGGCGCTGGGCGAGCGGGTCGCGGCGGCGGTCCTGGCTGACCGCGCGGCCGACGGCACCGACGTGCCTGACACCTACCGACCGATTACTGCCCCCGGTGTCTGGGTACCGACGACGCCGCCGCTTTTCGCGCAATATGCGCGTGCGAAACCATGGGGGCTGAAGAGTCCCGACCAATTCCGGCCCAATCCGCCGCCGCCATTGTCCAGCGCGGTCTACGCCCGCGACTACAACGAGGTCAAGAATTTGGGCAGCACCAAGAGCACGGCGCGAACGCCCGCGCAAACCCAGGCGGTGAAGTTCTGGACGCAGATCAACATCACCCCGGCCTGGTTCGAAGCGGCGCGCCAGCTCTCGGCGGCGAAAGGACTCGGCCTCGCCGAGAATGGGCGCCTGTTCGCGCTGCTCAGCATGAGCATCGCCAACACCTTCATTACCGATTGGGATGCGAAGTTCACCTACAATTTCTGGCGCCCGGTGACCGCGATCCGCAACGGCGACATGGACGGGAACGACGCGACCGAGCGCGACTCCGGCTGGACGCCATTGAACGCTACGCCGATGCATCCCGAATATCCGTCGCAGGCGGCAATCATCGCCGGCGTCGGGGTCGGCGTGCTGGAGTCGGTGTTCGGGCCTCGACCGGCCACCCCATTCACGACGTCCGATCTCATCGATCCGACACTGAAGCGGCAGTTCAACAGCATCGCGCAGTTGTCCGACGAGCACATGAATGTGCGCGTCTGGGGCGGTATCCACTTCCGCAATTCGCTCGAGGTCGGCTACGAGATGGGCAAGAAGGTTGCCGTGTATCTGGTCGACAATTCGCTAAGCAGCACGCAGGGGCCGGCGCGAGCGCCCGCGCGGGTCCATGCGGTGAACTTCGCACGCCGGCCATCTTCAGCACTTCCTCGTATCGTAGTCCGCGCCTTCCCACCCCAGCGTGAAGGCCTCGAGACCGAAGCGCGGGAAATGGTGCCCCTGTTGGGGTGCTCAAGCAGGACCGCGACCACGTTGCGCCAGAGGAGGATGCGTACCCCTTCTTGCTCGGCGCTGATCGCACCGGTCGTCCGAAGAGCCTCCAGCTCCTCCCATCTCTCGACCAGCGGCTTGTAGATCGTGATGTAGCCCGAATGGTATGTGCCGAGCCAATCGTTACCGCCACCGGCGGTGGCGAAGTCCATCAGCATCACCTCGGGCGGTGTGGCGGGGAACAGCGTGAGCCAGAGAAGCCGCTTGAGGTCCCGCGGATCCCGCAGCGCCCACCGGCTCGCCCACACTCGAGTCTCATCGGCAGGCGGGTACATCCCGTGGTGAATGAGCGCCTCGTAGACGGTCGGGTTTCCGTGGACGAACAACAGGAGATCCGGATCCAGCAATCGGCCGAATGCGGGGAACTTCGTGACCTGACTGGAAAACTGGATCATGGCTCACCTCGCATGCTGGTTCGGCAGACACGCGTGCCTCCGCGCGCTGACATCGTCGGTGAGCCGCGCTCACCGTGGCCACGGCCATCCTGGCCGCGTGGTGGCTCGGCCGCTCGCTGGCGTCCTGAGGGCGCCGATCGCCGCGCGTCGAGTCACGGCCACGGTGCGGTACTCCGAGGGGGGCCGGACCACCGGCCCCCCTCGACCCATCGCTACCCGCCCGCTTGCCAGCGCTTGACGATCTCCGCGAAGCCGCCGGCGTAGAGCCAGACCCCCACCGCCGCCCACCGCAAGACCGTGGCGAGCGGTAGCAGCCAGATGTTGATCTTGCCGACGTGGAACTCCGGGTGGAGGCGCCGGTTGTTGATCAGCATGATTTGGATGCAGCCGATGCCCTGGTTGATCAGGAAGGCCACCGAGCCCGCCAGCCAGATGATGAACGGCGAGGTCTGCAGGATCATCCAGAAGCCCGCCAGGACCGCCGCCGTCACGACCACGAAGTACCAGAAGCGGTAGGGCCGGTTGCGCAGGCCGGCCGGGAGCAGCCGGTGGAAGAAGTCGTTCAGCCGGCCGCCCCGCGCGCGCGTGGACGCGATCGCGTCCGTCGTGGTCCGGCCGATGAATGTGTCGTAGATCGGGAACTGGGCGTCGTACAGCGTGACCATGATGAAGAGCAGCATCAGCCAGCCGGCCATCGGCCCGAGCACGCCGCCCGCCACCGTCGCCATCTGTATCGGCACTGCCGCGCCCGTGGGCACCTTGCCGGTCTTGAGGAAGTCCTCGTGCAGGTACGCGTACCCGGCGACCGAGTAGAGGTAGACCATGAGGATGCCGCCGATGAGACCCCACCAGAGGAACAGGCTGTAGCCGCCGAGCTTGACCCACTGGTGCATCTTGCGCCGCTCAGTCGCGTCGCTCGTATCCCAGCGGTGCTCCTCGACGGTGATGGTTTCCGGCGGCCTCAGCGGGCCCGTGACCTGGCCGGAATAACGGCCCATCGCGTAGCCGGCCGCGATGACCCAGAAGCTCACGAACATGATGGAGCCGCCGGGCTGGCCGAAGAGCGCGAGCGCGTCGGTCAGCGGGAGCTGGGCCGGATACCCCCCCTGGGTGATGAACGTGATGCCGAGCATGCCCATCAGCACTTCCCAGTAGTGGTGCGGCTTGGCGGCGATGGCGGTGATGGTGACGACCAGGAAGATGTTGGCAAACATGATGAACAGGAAGAACCGCTCGAGGAACTTGTACGTGCGGTCCGACAGGTAGAAGACCACGAGCACCAGCACCAGCGCGATCACCGCCCAGAGGTACTGGGGCGGCAGCGTGCTGCCGGGGAAGAGCGTCTGCGTCGAGATGCCGGTGAACCGCTGCGCGGCGATGACCGCGCCCCCCATCCAGGCCGGCCAGCCGGACACCAGGATGGTGATAATCGCCCAGTACCACGGCCAGAAGCCCTTGGGGCCGAGGTCGGCGGTGGCGGCGAAGAACGACCGCCCGGTGTTCATGCTGTACTTGATGCACTCGTAGACGAGCGCCGCCTCCAGCACGACCGAGATCACCATCAGCCAGTGCATGTGGAAGGTCCCGCGGGCGCCGATGTTCGGCAGCAGGTAGGCCTCGCCGCCGCCCACCGAGATGCCGAAGTTGATCGCCTGCGGGCCGAGCATCGCCATCATGCCGGCCAGGGTCAGGGGGAATGGATCGGGCACCTTCCGCACCGGAGGCGCCCCGCGCGCCACCGGGGCTGCCGCCGTCACGTCAGCCATAGGAGGCCTTTCTGTTCGCGCGCTTCGTGCGACGCCAGAAGCGCTGGTAGCCGAGGTTGAGGGCAAAGAGCCAGGCCGTGGTGCCGACGCTGAGCCACAGCAGCCCGGAGACAAGGTCGACGGTCAGGGCCATCTGCTGGACGTGTGGCCAGACCCACCGAGCGCCGAGGACCAGGCCGCCCAGCCACACGAGCATCATCGAGACCCAGAGGATCGCGAGCACGGCGCGCGTCCGCCGGGCTCAGCGGGGGGAGGAGAACGTCGCCACGATGGTCGCCGCCATTGGCACCTCCGTCAGCGAGAACCGCGAGAGGGGGCAAACGTGTGACGGGCGGGCCGCGGGCGGGCCGCGCGAGCTGAGCGTGGCGAGCGAGCGATCTCGAACGCGATTCGGCATCCCATCTCCCTCGAGCCGACCGGGTCCGTGAAGCTGGGCGCGATGATCCGCGCCGACCCGCCCCATTGTCAAGTGTCGCGCTCACGGCGACGCGGACGCAGCTCTTACCGCTGGCGGAGCGGGTAGATCAGTGCTCCCTACAGCATCCGCGGCATCCCTTGACAGGGCTCCGCCGCCGGCAGTAGTGTCGCCTCGCTTCGGCCTGGCTGTATCCGAGCCGTTGCAGCGGGAGGCGATCCGTGACGCGCCCACCCGGATCCGTCGGGTGAGGAGAGCGCGGCGGGCAACACGCGATGATGTTGTTTGCGCTCCGATTATCATGCCTCGTCGCCTCGATCGTGCTTGCCCCGGTAAATCAGATCGCCACGGCCGACCAGAAAACTGCTGTCCGGTTGCATGCGGCGAAGGATTACGCGGCCGCTTACCGGGAGCTTCTGCCACTCGCGGAGGCCGGCGACGCGATCGCTCAGTTCTTCATCGGCAGAATGTTCGAGTTGGGCCACCACGTCGGTCAAGATCCCGCCGTCGCCACACGCTGGGTTCGTCGGGCCGCTGACCAGGGATATGGTCCGGCGCAGCTCTACCTGGGTGCCATGTACGCGCGCGGGACGGGCGTGCCGGTCGATCACGGTGAGTCGTTCCGCTGGGCGGCGCTTGCCGCCATCAACGATCTGGCGCCGCGCGACGCGGCGGTCCGGTTGCGAGACTCCATAGCCACACTGGTCTCGCCCGACCAGCGCCGGGGCCTCGAGGCCCAGATCGCCTCTTGGTCGCCCCATCGCGAGCCCATGCCGCCGCTCACCGGCACGGCGGAGGCACGCCGAAAGATGGGATCCGGGTTCTTCGTCGACGACCGTGGCCACGTGCTCACCAACTACCACGTGGTCGACGGCTGCGGCGTCCTCCGTCGGAGGGACAGCGCCGGTGGCGTGGGGCTCACGCTCGTCGCCGCGGACTCGACCCGCGATCTCGCCTTGTTGCGTGCTCCGATCGGCCGCGCCGAGCCGGTGATCCTGTCGGATCGAGGCCCTGTCGAGCTGGGCGCCGCCGTCGTCGTCTTGGGCTACACGCTCCAAGCCGCCCCGCCCCTGGTGACGAACGGCATCGTCAACCAGAGTGTGGGTGGCCAGGGGGAACCAGGGCTCTTCCAGGTATCCGCCCCGCTCAGACCAGGCGTCAGCGGTGGTCCCGTCCTCGACGACACGGGGCAGCTCATCGGCGTCGCCAGACTGGACGCCGACGGCACCCAGGCGCGCCAGGGCGGCGTCGCCATCGGCTTGTCGGTCGTCACGGCCTTTCTCGCGGAGAACGGCGTTGCGCCGAAGCGGGCCCAGCCCGGAGCTTCCTTGTCGACACGTGACATCAGTAGCCTCGCGTCGCGGGCGGCCGTCGCGATCGAGTGCTGGCGGTGAGGCCATGCATCGGCGTCCCGGATCGGCGCGCCCTCAGCGAGGGAGGCAACGCCGCACCGGTGGTCCGGGGGACGCAGCACGTCAGGAGCGACAACGTCCCCAAGGCGCGCGCCACCCGGACCCGCTCCCGGGCCGCCTCCGGGTTCAGGCCCACGCGCCAGCTCAGCCACGCGGCGAGGTATCCGATGATGCTGCACACGGAGCTATCGGCGGCCGACGAAGCTCGCGAAAGGGCGTCGAGGGTGGGCGCCGTGTCCAGGCCCCGGGGCGGCGCACGGCATTGTCCTGGCGCCGGCGCCCTGCTAGCCTCGCGGCATGAGCGATTCCCTCGGCGCCCCCGGCTTCCATCACCTGCACCTGAACTCCGTGGACCCCGACGCCGCCATCGACTTCTACGTGAAGCGCTTCCCCACCGGTCGCGCCACGCGGTGGGGCGGGCTCCCCGCGCTGGCCGCGCCGAACGACGTGCTGGTGCTGTTCACGCGCGTGGCGACGCCGCCGCCGACCGCGCCCCAGACCGCCATCTGGCACTTCGGCTGGCACGTGCCCGACACGCGGAGGACACTCGAGGCCCTCGCGAGCCAGCCCGGCGTCCAGCTCCTGCCGCTCTACACCACGGACGAGGGCGGCTCGGTGTTCGTGAGCAGCGACACGTGGCCGAGCACGGGCCCGACACCGGGGCTCACGCGAGCGCAGATCGCCGAGGCGAAGGCCGCCGGCGTCCAGCCCACGCGCACCGGCGGCTTCGGCTACCTCGCCGGTCCCGACGCCGCCCTCGTGGAGTACGCGGGTAACCATCCCGCCGAGCGCTTCAACCACGTCCACATGTTCCACGACGATCCGTTCTGCGCCCAGCTCTGGTACCAGACGCACCTGAACGCCCCGGTGTTCCGCGGCCGGACCAGCGCCACTCCACTCACCGAGTCGACGTGCCAGGTGCCCCGCGGCCCGGAACGGAGCTGGCCCGCGCTCGAGCGCGAGGGGATGTTCCGCTCGCCGTCCGCCGCGGTGGCGTTCGGCGACGTGGCCCTGCCCTGCTACATGCGCCAGGGCGACCAGCCGCTCGTGCCGACGCGCGGCCACCTCTACGACCACATCGCGCTCGCCGTGCGGGACCTCGACGCGTGGGTCGCCAAGCTCCGCGGCGAGCGCGTCACGTTCCTGGAGGCGCCGTACCGGCTGGGCGACGCCCGCGCGGTCATGATCGAGGGCCCGAGCCGCGAGGCGATCGAGCTGGTCGAGGTGGCCGCCTAGCGTAGCTAAGCTAATCGACCGGGCCCGCATCGTCGACGGATCGACCGGCCGCTCGACGCATGGCAGGCGCTGAGAGGGAGGGAGAGCGAGCGGGCCTCGAGACGTCCTTGGGCCTCACTGGTCGACGTTCCGCTCGAGCCACTGCTCGATCGCCGCCGCGAACTCCTCGGTGCTCTCGATCCAGTCGAGCTCGTCGAAGAGACGCCCGTGGTCGATGTCGAGATATCCGTGGACCAAGATGTTGCGCAGACGGACGGCCTGGGCGAGGCGTGCGCCGAGGGAGCCCGGGATCACGGCGTCCGCGGCGAGCGCGCTGAGCGCCTCGGCATAGGTCTCTGGGGCGGCGGTGCCGGTTCCCGCCAGGATGTGCAGGGCGATGTCCGCGCAGGCTTGGGCGAGGAGCTGCGCGTGCCGCTCCGCCCGGTCTTGCACGACTTCGTCGGAGAGAAACGCGCCGCGGCCACGCGCGCGGAGCAAGCGGAGGGTGCGCAGAGACCGCTCCATCGCCCGCAGCCGTCGGCGGACGACCACCGGATCAACGGGCAAAGCGTTTCTCGCGCAGTCGCTCCGCGAGCCCGGCATCGAGCACACGGCGCAGGTAGGCTTCGTCCAGATAGCGCCCCAGGATACGCGCGGCTACGTCCACGCGTCGCGGCGGCAATGGATCGCGCAGCAGGCGGCCCCCCTTCAGCACGCGATGGCCCAGCGGTGCCGGAGCGTCCTCGAGGACGACGAGATCGACCGCGTCCGTTCCCAGGCGCTGGCACGCGTCGCCAAGGAGGGAGAGACGCTTTCGCCACCGAGCGGTGGCGTCGAGCTCCTCGCGAAGAACCACGGCGATATCCACGTCCGACCGCGGCCCTCCGCGACCGCCGGCCCGCGAGCCGAACAGGTAGATCGCGGCCAGGTCAGGGTCGCTGCTCCAGGCTCGAGCAAGGGCGTCGATTCGATCGGCGAGGTCCTCGGGCATCGGACGCTCCGCGGGCATGCGGCGATTGTAATGCCGGGCCCGGCCGTCACGCGCGATGAAAGAGCCCCCGTCGAGAGGCGGGACGCCACGTGCCGCGACGCTTCTTGGCCGACGGTTGCCAGCACGGTGGCACACCGACCACTTCCGGATGTTCGACGGTTGCACCCGGGGAGTCGCGGACGTTCAGAGACCCAGCTCGCGACCCAGGACCCGGCTGACGAACCGCTCGCCGTACGTCTCGATCGCGACGAGCCCCCTGATCTGTTCGCGCACCTCCCCCCTACGTCCCGCCTTCTCCGCCGCCTTCATCGTGTTCGCGTAGGCCGCCCACACGTCGGCTCCCGTGATCTCGTACCCGTAGCCCCCGACGAGCCAGCGCAGCGCGGTCAAGCCCGCATCCACTGCGAACGCGGGGCGCCGGTCGACGAAGTCCCGCGCGGCCCGCGTCAGCGTCTTCGGGTCGCACGGTGTCCGATTCGCGAGCCGGATCGCCTCGTCGAAGAGCCCGACTTCCTTCGCCGTGGCAAACCACTTGCCCTCGTCGCCCGGCGTGGTCGTCACGAGATCGGCGAGCAACTCTTCAGGCGCCTTGTCCGGATACTTTCGAGCGAGCGCCCGATACGTCGCGAGATACGACGTGCCGCGGGTCGCCTCGAGCGCGTAACGCCGATATGCCTCCTCGACGCGACCGGCCGAGCGCAGCACCTCCTCGCACGCGGCCGCGATCGCGATCGGGCTCGTGTTGAGCCCTCGCGACGCCTCGGCGTACGCGATCGCATCGTCCGGGAGGCCGAGCGCCGCCAGGGCACGTACGCCCCACTCCCGGTAGGGCCAGAAAGAAACTGGGTCCTGGTCGACGAGGGCGAGGATCTCCTCGTGACGCCCCGCCCGCAAGAGCGCGCTCAGGCACGCCGTCGTGCCGTGAAAGAAGCCGCGCAACCCGGGATCCGGGCTCAACGCCATCCGCACGACGCCCAGGAGACGATCCGCCCACGCCGACGCGACCTCCGCCGACACGCATAGCTCGCCCCAGTAGTCCCCGAGGCGCTCGACGTAGGGGATCTCATCCCTCGCGTGGGCCTCCCAGAGGCGGTCGAGCCAGTCCTCGCGCGTCCTCGTGTCCGCGGGCGCCCCGGCGATGAAACCGACGAGCTCCTCGATGGCGCGGTTCACCGCGGTGCCGATGGCCCCCGACGAGCTGTCCACGTGCTCGAGTGCGGGCGACACGCGTTCCAAAAACAGCACGGCCCCCTCTGCGCCCAGAACCGGATCGCGCCGGGCAACCGTCTTGATCTCGCTCACGGCTTGCCGGACCCGCTCGATCGCCGGCTGCGACTTCCAGCTGAAGCCGCCCCGCCGGAACCGCCGCGTGAACTCCCAGTGCGCCGCCTTAGCCCTGGCCATGTTCGCCTGCCCGGCGGCGTTTCATCTCGCACGCCGCGCTTTCCTGTCTTCCTCACGCCGGGCTGACTCCTCAATCGACACGACGACATCTGGACGGCGCTTGCCGAACCGTTTCGCGTACAGGCGCTCGAAAGGTGTGGCGCGCCTGATCCGTCGGAGGCCGGTCCGCGTGTAGGTCTCGCCTCGCCGCCCGCCTGCGCCGGGCACATGGCCGCTCGAGACGCGTCGCCACTTCACCCCTGGACGAGATACTGGTCCCACCAGCCCGGTGCCGGGTCGATCTGCTCGACGACATCGATCCACACGCCGGCCGGATCGAACATGCCGAAGCGCCGCTGGCCGAATGGCTCGTCCCGGAGCGACAACGTGATCGGCGCGCCCTCGCGCGCGAGGCGCTCGTGCTCGGCGCGGGCGTCCTCCACCTGGAACTCGAGGCACATGCCCTGGCCGGTGAAGCGCTCGGGCCCCGGAGGCGCCGACGGATGCCCCGGGTGCATGAACGCGAGACTGGCCGGCCCCGCCTCGCCCGCGCTGAGCAAGACGAACCAGGAGGCCTCGAAGGCGACCGCCAGCCCGAACCAGCGACGGTAGAAGTCGCGGCAGGCGGTGAGGTGCTCGGTGACCACGATCGGGTAGAAGCTCTGAAGGCGCAAGGCTCCTCCTTGGTGGACACTGCCGCGCGCGCTGGGATCCTCTCCCGACTCACTTGTCACATGCCGGCTGGGCGACCCCAGATGGTGCGGGCCGCGACCGGCAGCACGACGGTCCCGCCCGGGCAGTATCGGCGAAGCAGGCTCGTGAGCTCGTCATCGAACGCCAGAGCGCGGCCGGGCGGAGTCGAGGAGCTGGCCCGGGAACCTTCAGGCGTGCTGAGGCTCACAGCGCCGACCAGGAGCTGTGGACGGGCGAGGAGCTCGATGGCGGGGAAGACCCACGGAAGGTGTGGCGCGCCTGACCGATCGGAGGCCGGTCCGCGAAGGGTGCGAGGTCTCGCCTCGCTGGACCCGCCGTGCGCCGGGCACATGGCAGCAGAACCGCGCCGGCCACTCCCCGCTCGCCCACCGGTCCTCCGTTCCGAATGATCTTCACGGCGATTGGGTCGCCTCCCGGGCTACGGCTCGAGCGGCAATCCGACGTAGTTCTCCGCCAGCGCGGTCGATGCTGCGGCGGATCCCACCAGGTACTCGAGCTCCGCGTGCTGCATGCGCTGACCGAAGTCACCGGTCTCCGGAAACTTGTGCATGAGCGACGTGAGCCACCATGAGAAGCGCTCGGCCTTCCAGATGCGGCGCAGGCAGCGGCCGGAATACGCGTCGATGCCGGCTGCGCTCTTGTCGCGATAGAACTCGGTGAGCCCGCGCGCGAGATAACCGACATCCGAGGCGGCGAGGTTCAGCCCCTTCGCGCCGGTCGGAGGCACGATGTGCGCCGCGTCCCCGGCCAGGAAGAGGCGGCCGAATCGGAGCGGCTCGGCCACGAAGCTGTGCAGCGGCGCAATGCTCTTTTCGATCGACGGGCCGGTCGTCACGCGTCGCGTGACGTCACCGGGCAGTCGGGAACGCAGCTCGTCCCAGAACGCCGCGTCGGACCAGTGCTCGACCTTCTCGTCGAGCCCACACTGCACGTAGTAGCGACTGCGCGTGCGGCTGCGCTGGCTGCACAGGGCGAAGCCGCGCTCGTGGTTCGCGTAGACGAGCTCGTCGCCGACCGGCGGCACGTCGGCCAGCACGCCGAGCCAGCCGAAGGGATAGACCTTCTCGTAGGTGCGGATCGCGCCGGCGGGCACGCTCGCCCGGCACACGCCGTGGTAGCCGTCGCAGCCGGCGATGAAGTCGCAGCGCAGCTGGTGCTCGGCGCCGCCTGATCGCCAGCGCACGCTCGGCGCATCGCCGTCGAAGCCGTGGACGCTGACGTTCTCGGCGGCGTACACGGTGGTCACGCCGGCGGACGCGCGTGCGTCCATCAGGTCGTGCGTGACCTCGGTCTGGCCGTAGACCGTGACGTGCTTGCCGGTCAGGGCCTGGAAGTTGATGCGGTGCAGCTGGCCGTCGAAGGCGAGCTCGATGCTGTTGTGCGACAGTCCCTCGCGGTGCAACCGCTCGGCAACGCCGGCGTGCTCGAGGAGCTCGACCGTCGTCTGCTCGAGGACACCGGCGCGAATGCGGCCCAGGACATAGGCGGCGCTGCGCTGCTCGAGGATCACCGTGTCGATGCCGGCCTTGTGCAACAGCGCGCCGAGCAGGAGCCCGGCCGGACCGGCGCCGACAATCGCGACCTGGGTGCGGTCTGGCATGGACTAGGGCGACAGTAGCAGCTTTCTCGCGCGCCGACCACGCGTGGCGGCGCGACGGATGGTCACGGCCTCGGTTTCGGGCAGCAGTCGGCGCCTCGCTGGCCGGCATGTAGTCGGCCGCCCGGGGGGCGCCGGGGCGGGCAGGGGGCGGCCGAGGTGGCCGCCTAGCTGAGCTAAACAGCGTCGCGAATTGGTCTATCAAGCTCGAACAGATCCATCGCACTCTTGAGCAGAGATGCGCTACCGGGTGATCGCATTGATCCACCGTCAGTACGTCGCCAGCTGCTTCGCCGGAACGCCGAGCCGCTTCGCGAGTATGGCCACGGTCCGCGCGTGCGGCTTCTTCACTTCCCCGCGCTCGATCCGCGCGATCTCCTTTGCCGTGAGCCCGCGAAAGTCCGTCCGCTGGAGACCCTTCTGGAGCCGCAGGCGACGAAGCGCCCCTCCAAGAGAGGAGTCGCGGTCGAGTGCACGTCTCCTCGCGCGACGCCGATAGGCGTCGTCGAACTCGTAGAGAATAGCGTTCGTCGCGGCCTCGTATTCGCCCAAGCGCACTGTCTGACCGAAGTCCGTGATGGCGAGCCTGTTCAAGTCCGGCTTGGGACCGCCGGGACGGGCCCGGAACCATGCAAGGGGCACGATCACTGGTTCCAGATTTCCGCGGTAGAGAATCACCGCAGCATCGCCTGGCGCTCCTGCTCCGCCCACTAGTAGATCCGCACGGTGCGGCGAGCCGAGAACGTCAGCGAGTTCATCGATCGGGAGCAACCGAATTCCCTCGTCTGCGGAGACGACGACGCGGAAGAGTGCGTGCAACAGGGGATGTCGCGCGCCGTTCGCCGATTCCAGAGCGAGCAGCCGCTGGTCCCCCTTCGACCGACCAAGGAAGGCAGCCAGCAGTAGCTTGACAGCCCCAGCGTCCGGGGCAACCCACAGGACACGCTGGCGCCCATGCTGGTCCAATGCGGAGCGGATCTCAGACTCCGTCCGGAGGCGATTGGCATCAAGACGAACAAGTTCAGGCGACGTGTGCCCCCGAGGTTCCACCACGACAAGGGCCTCACTCATCGTTGGGCTCCTTCGAGGACACGGGGTTTTCCGGAAACATCCTGTCCCATGCTTGCCGAAGCCGTCCGAGGTTCGAACGGATCTCCTTCACCACGTCCTTGGGGACCTCCGCCGGGTCCGGGTCTTTGTCCAGGAACTTCTCGGATCGCAGATCGAAGCGCCACGCCCGTGTTCTTTGCAGGATCGTGACGTGTGGCGGTTCGAGCCGTTCGCGATCGCGGATCTTCACCCTCCAGCCGCGACTCGCCCATGGCTCGGACAGGTCCAAGTTGAAGGGCACGACCCCTCCTATGCGACCTTTGCATCGGATTCCAATATGTCCCGTACATATCAACATGTCAATTGGGACATTTATACGCCGCTTCTTGAGATCGGGTTCGGAACCGGAACGCCCGAGCTTATCGACGAACTCCTTCCGTGCGGGGCAAACCGTCGAGGCCTCACTCCACGGCGCGTTGGCCGCCGCCAAGCTTCAGGGGGCCGCCGTACTCCGGTTCATGGACCAAGGTCCACTACCGCGCCTCGCGCCGTTCCGTCAGGCTGTTCGTGGGTGCCATCACTCAGACGCGCGTACGCGGCCCCCTTGAAGTGCCCGGATGGTGGCGCGTCTCCGCAGATGGCCCGATGCGCGCGAACAGGACCGATCGACAGAAGGGAGGCAGTTCTCATGCACGGACAGACGATGTGGAACCCCTGGCGGGAGATGCAACGGCTGCAGCGCGACATGGAGCACGACTTCGGCGAGGCCGTCCCGGCGGCGCGGTGGTCGCTCACCGGTGAGTATCCGCCCCTCAATGTCACGCGCGACGACAAGGGCATCACTATCGAGGCCCTGTGCCCCGGCGCGGATCGCCCGAGCCTCGACATCAGCGTGGTCGGCGACGCCGTCACGATCCGCAGCGAGCGAAAAGCGGGGCTAGACGCGGCCGAGGAACGCTACTCCCGGCGGGAGCGCCCGGTCGGCACCTTCACCCGCACCGTGGGTGTCGGCGAGCACCTCGACCCCGACCGGACCCAGGCGAGTTACAGCAACGGCATCCTACGGGTCCAGCTCGCGCGCGCCCCGGAAGCAGCGCCCAAGAAGATTCCGATCCAGAGCTGAATTGGCAAAGGAGACGCGACCATGGCGACCATGATGACGCCGCCGCCGACGACGACGACCCAGACCCCAACCCGCCGCCAGGCGGCCGAGCGTGCAGTGCCCACGGTCGCGCCGGCGGTCGACATCTTCGAAACCGACAAGGCGTACGTGCTCCTCGCGGATATGCCCGGCGTGGGGCCCGCTGGCCTCAACGTCGTGGCGGAGCGCGATGAGCTCGTGATCCGCGGACGGGTCGAACGTCCGGCCATCGGGCCCGCCTACCAGGAGTTCGAGCTGGCCGATTACCACCGCACCTTCACGCTGACCGAGGACCTCGACACGGCCGGCATCACCGCCGCGCTGAAGGACGGCGTGCTGCGTGTCGAGATCCCGAAGTCTCCGCGGGTACAGCCCAAGAAGATCCCTGTCCGCATCGAGTAGCGTCGTCGAGCGGGGTTGGAGCCGCGCAGGTGGGGACACCTGCGCGGTCGCCTCTACCACCTTCTTCCCCGACCCTGAGTGACAAGCCTCCGATAGGTCCGCGAGGCGCACGACACCCGGACGAGCGCGGCGACGGCCGCGCGGCAGTCAGGCGGGCCCGACGGCGCTCGCGACCGCTTCGAGCAGGCGGGCCCCGGCGAACGGCTTGGGCAGGTAGCGCGGGGCTCCCGCCTCCTGGATGCGCAGGCGTGTCGCAGCGTCGTCGCGGGCGGTGATGAAGATGATCGGGATGGCCGACCGCTCGGCCACCAACCGCTCACGCAGGTCAAAGCCCGTCATGCCGTCGAGGTGGATGTCCAGCACGAGGCAGGCGATCCGGCCGTTCGGGGCGGAGGCCAGAAAGTCAGCGGCCGATCCGAAGGCCTCGACGACGTAGCCCGCCGTATGGAGCAATCGGCTGAGCGCGCGACGAACGGATGGATCGTCGTCGACGACGGAGATCATTGGCATGGGGTCTTCGGCATGCGGGGGCACAGGAGCACCCTACCGGTCGTCGTCGATCACGATCACGCGCGCCGGGGCCGCCGTCATGCCGGTCGGCCCCCGCCGGTGACCGCGAAGGTGAACGTCGCGCCGCGCCCCGGGTTGTTCTCGGCCTTGAGCCGCCCGCCGTGCGCCTCGACGATGGAGCGCGCGATCGCCAGGCCCATCCCGAGGCCCTGGGGCTTCGTCGTGTGAAAGGCGTCGAAGACGCGATCCAGTCTGCCCGGGTCGATCCCCGACCCCGTGTCCCGAACGATCACCCGGACCCCAGCCGCGCCCTCCGGGACCGTCTGGAGGACGAGGACCCGCTCCTCCGAGGACGTCTCCCGCATGGCGTCCAGGCCGTTGAGAATCAGATTCAGCAGCACCTGCTGCAGCTCCACGCGGTCACCCCGGACCAGGGGCAGCCCCGGGGCCAGGTCGAGGCGAATCGCCACCCCGCGGGCGACGGCGTCACCGCGAACGAGGCGCGCCACCTCGCGCGTGATCTCGTTGAGGTCGAGGGGCGCGCGCTCGAGCGGGCCGCGCTTGAGCAACCCCCGCAGCCGGTCGATCACCTCGCTGGCCCGCTCGTCGTCCGCGATGATGTCGTCCAGGATCGCCTGCACCTCCCCGAGGCTGGCGGCCCCGGACTTGAGGAGCTGCCGGGCGGCCTCGGCGTTGTTGAGTATCGCCGTCAGGGGCTGGCCGAGCTCGTGCGCGAGCGAGGCGGTGAGCTCGCCGATGGTCGAGACGCGGCCGACGTGCGCGAGCTCCTCCCGGAGCCGCCGCACCTCTGCGTCCGCCCGGCGGCGGGACAGGACGTTGGCAAACACCTCCCCGAGAAGCCGGAGGCGCTGGACGAGCTCGTCCCGCCAGGCGCGCTCGTCGCGCAGGGTGCTGAACACCAGGACGCCACCCAGCGCCCCCCGACTCGTCAGCGGGACCTCGATGTGCGACGCGATGCCCAGTCGCGCGTAGGTGCGCCGATCCACTGCGGCCTCCCGCTCCGGGAGGTCGGCAACCCGCGCGAAGCAGACGACCTCGCCGGCGCGGAGCTGGCTCTCCACCCAGGGCAACTCCGCCAGGACGAGCGCCGGGAGCGGCGGCTCCGTTCCCGCCTTGGCCCAGCTGTGGGTGACGTGCGTCGCCAGCCCGTCCGGGGAGAACTCCGCCAGGCTGCCCCGATCGACTCCGAGGAAGTCCACGGTTCGGCGCAGCGCCTGGTCGATCTCGCGGTCGACGTCGGCGGCCGACACGCGACTGAACGCGGCCGACTGCTCCGACAGCAGGACCTCGAAGCGGAGCTGCTCGTCCAGCGACAGATCCACCCGCTTGCGCTCCAGGACGCCGGCGAACACCTCGCCGAGAAGGCCGAGCCGCTCCAGCACCGCCCCGTCCGGCCACGTCCGCTCGCCGCGGACGGATTCGAGGAACAGGGCGCCCAGAATGGGCCCCCCGTTCCGGAGCGGCCGCACCAGGCACGAACGCGTGCCGGCCGCCTCGTAGCTCTGCCGATCCATCACCGCCACCGGTAGCTCGTCGATCCGCGAGAACCGGACGTCGCGGGCCCCCTCGATCTGCCCGATGGTCCACGGAAGCTGGCTGCGCTGCAGGGCCCACGGCAGCGGGTCGATGCCTTCCCGGGCCCACGCGATTCGGCTGGGCGGCCGGGCCGGCAGGTACTCGTGAAGGGAGGCCCGATCCACCCCGAGGAACTCCGCCACCCGCCGGATCTCTCGCGCGATGGCGGCGTCCAGCTCGCCCGCCACGACGTGGATCAAGCCGGCGGACAGCTCGGCCAGCAGGCTCTCGAAGTTGAGGCGCTCGGCGAGCAACGCCTCCGCGCGCTTCCGGCCCGTCCGCTGCAGCAGGACGCCGATGGCGAGCAGCGCGCCCGACAGGGCCAGGCCGCTCCCGATGATGAGCTGCCACCGGTGCCGCGCCCACACGGATGCCTCGTCATAGCGCACGACGCTGCCCGGCGGAAGGCGGCTCTCGCTGATGCCCCAGCGCCGGAGCTGTCGCCCGTCGAACATGAATGCGGTGGCTTCCTCGTCGAGGATGGGCAGGCTCTTCGGCGGCTCACCACGGAGGACCCGCAAAGCGAGCTCGCCGGCCTTCACGCCCTGCGCCGAGTACCCGCTGAGCCGCCCTCCCACGATGCCGTGACCGAGATAGGCTTCGGAGGCCCCGTAGATGGGAGCGCTCGATGCCTGCGCGAGGAGGGTGAGCGCGTCGGCGCCGTTGAACCGGCGGCCGGCCGCGTCGCGGAGCATCGAGACATAGAAGACGAGCGTACCCTTCGGGAGGCTGGCCGCCGCGGCCGCGAGGCGCTCCATCGGCTCGTCGTCCAGGTACCGGAGCTCGACCCGGTCGCGGTATCGGGCGAACTCCCGCGCGGCCGCCGCTCTCATGGCACGGTCGAGGTCGGACGTGCCGCTCACGATGTCTACCCGCGACGTGCCGGGATGCAGGGCGAGGGCGGCCTCCAGGGTGGCGCCCCAGTCCGGGTGGGTCCGGATCCCGCCGATGTCGGAGCCCCAGATGGTCGCCATCGACCGCCGCCGCCTCCACGCCGCAGAAGACCACTGGAAGTCCGGGGAATACGTCGGAGCGGTGCTTCATGAGAAACCGGAGCGCGGGGGCCGACACGGAGACGATGATGTCGATCTTCTGACTCGCGTACTTGTCGCGGAGCAGGGTCGCCAGGCGGCCCTCATATTGTTCGCTCGCGGCCCAGGAGAGGTCGACCAGCTCCGTATAGACCTGGATCGGCCCCCCCGCGCCCGCCTGCAGCGTCGCGCGGATGTCCGTGTCCACGGAGTTCGGAGCCGGCGGCAGCCCCGCGGCCGCGTACAGCAACAAGACCACCTTCGGATCTCGGACCTGGGCGGCTGAGGGAGCGGCGGACAAGATCGCCAGCAGCATCCAGAAGAGGGGACGGGAGACCCACCGAAACATGGAGGGCGGCTTCAACCTGGCCACAACGATGCCACTGGGAGGCCAGGACCGCCGGTATCCAGGTGAGGGGTGTCCCTACGCACGCGCCGTGCCGGCCCGGACAAGGTCGATGGTGAACACGCAGCCCCGGCCAGGGAGATTGCGCACGTGGAGCTCGCCCCCGTTCGCTTCGACTCCGCGACGGCTGATGAACAGCCCCAGCCCGAGGCCGGTCCGCTCGGCGCCGCGCTGCACGAACGGCCGGAAGATGGACTCTGCCGTCCCGTCCGGGAGGCCGCCGCACTCGTCCTCGACGCAGATCAGGACACGATCGGCCGCTGAGTATGCGCGGAGGGACACGCGCCCGCGAGGCCGGGTGAACTTGACGGCGTTCTGCAGGACGTTCGTCAGCGCCGCCGCCAGGATCTGACCGTCGCCCTCGACGGCCAGCCCCTCCTCGATGGGGGCCACGATGAACTCGAGGCCCCGTGCCGCTGCTTCGATCGCGGCCGCGACCTGGACGTCTCCGATGAAGTCCGCGACCACGATTCGCTCCCGACGCTCCGGGAGCCCGGCGGTCAGACGGACCTCGACGAGCGTCCGCTCGACGAGGTCACGCAGTGCGACCAAGGTGCGATCGAGCAGGGCGCCGGTGGCCCCCGCCATGCCCACGCTGCCTCCCTTGATCGCCGCGACGGCCAGGACTGCGGTGTTGATCAAGTTGCGGAGCTCGTGAGCGAAAAAGCCCAAGTGCTCGTTCGTCGTGTGCGCGAACTCGTCTGACGTGGACTCTTCGCGCTGCCGCCCGAACTCAGTGACGGCACTGGCGATCGCCTCGTCGAGGCACCAGTTGAGCGTCCGGAACTCGGCCGCAGAGACGGTCGCGCGCTGTTCGATCGCGACCTCGGTGATGGCCTGGCAGAGGTCTCCGTAGTCGTGGACAACCTGGTCCACCGTGTACCCCCTGCGCAACAACTCGTTGCCGTGCTGAGCCGCGACCCTGCCGATGTCGGGCGGGCTCGGAGTGTGCTCGACCGGCACTGGCTTGACGGATGGCCGGCCGGACTCCGGCGAGCCAGGCCCCTGCTCCAGCCGAAGCGCGTTCATCAGTTGATCGAGAAAGAGCGGGATCCCGGGGCTGAGGTCTTGCTCGCTCGCGCGAGGCGCCCGCCGTGTGACGACCTTCGATCTGCACCGAGCGATCAAGGTGTCGCGGTTCTTGCCGAGGAATTCGTGCAGCATAGCCCTCCAGGTGCACGCGGTCTACGTCCGAGAGCTCTCGCCTGATCGTCGCGATTCTGCTTTCAATGCCGGGCGGAGGCTACTGGACCTTCGGCCAAGTCCGGTGAGAGCGGCGCGATCGTCTGCTGCAACTGCTCGCCCCTCGTTCGCCGCGCGTGCCCACGGGACCAAGGTCCAATAGGCGGGTGTCCCTCCGGCCGATAGCGTGGGCGCACGAACTGCGGAGGAGGTCCCAATGATGAGCGGGGAGCAGGCGAAAGCGACGGGGATGCCCGACGGCGTCGAGCGATTGCGCGGACGGCTCCGCGATGCGGTGGAGGAGATCCGTCGATCGGGGGGCGGCGTGATGTTCGAGAGGTTTCCGGGGGACCTTCAGGAGGAGCCCCTGTCAGACGAGCTCGCCGACGGGGTCGACACGGGCCGAGGCCGCGCGGCGCCGGATCCCGCCGCCGCGACGCAACGCGCGCTGGTGGACGCGGCGGACGAACTCGCGGATACGCTCGCACAGCTCGAACGGACTACGGGGCGGATGCACCCCCTGCAGCCCACGCGGAGAGCCCAGTGACTCCCCGCTCCGCGAGCGTCGAACGATGCAGGGACTCGCCTGGCACGCAGCTCCTGCGCGGTTACCTGCTCCGGAGCAATGTCAATCGCCGGAAGCGCATTGACGGCTACATCGACTACTTCGGGAATGGCGGCGCGCCCGACGGGATCCCGCGCCGGGCCACGCTGGAGGGCAAGCCCGACAGCGAAGGCGCGAGCGGGCTCAGCCGGCCGTAGCCTGCCCTGGCACCCGCTGTCGAGCTAGACGCGGCTCGGGGCGACCAGTCGGATCGCCGAGAGGGCCGTCCGCATCGACGACCCGATCCTTGCTACTCACCCCGCTCCCGGGTGCTGATCTCTTTCAGCTCCGTGAGCTTCTCGGCCTTCTTGTGTCGAGACGCACGCGGTCGGCGCCGTATGTGGTCACCGACGGAGTCGGGCGCTTACCGACCATCATCGCGCTCAGGATCGCGCCTGCCTACTGGACCTTGGCCCAGCGTTCGAGCCAGCTCGTCCTGGTGAACCTGCTCTCAGCGGCTCCGCGTCGTCCGGCCGGTAGCCTCCGTTGTCTGGCTGGCGATGATCCTCCATGATCGGCTGGCGCATGATCGCCTGGCGGCAGGCCGCGGCGAGGCCCGGGGGACGTGGGAACCAGGGGCGGCCCCCGTCGGCTTGATGCTCGAACGGGGCGCCGACCTCGTGTGCGCTCTTCTCGCGGCCCTCAAGGGCGCGGCGCCGTTCGTGGCGCTGGACACGCTCTACCCCCGGCGCGCCTCGCCTCGATGGCGGCCGAGGCCCGCATCGGTGTGCTCATCACCCGCCGGGGCTGGCGGGATCGGGTTCCGGAGCTGGCGGCCTCTGCGATATGTCTCGAGGGGGGCGGCCCGCCGTGGTCGCCGACCGCCCTGACCGCAGATGGTGAGGTTGCGGTCGATCCGGAACAGGACGAGAGACCGCAGACCGCGGAGGAGAGGTTCTCGGCGGGCTGTCTCGCTCCGGCCTACATCGTCTATACGTCCGGCTCGAGCGGGCGTCCCAAGGGTATCGTCACTGGGCGGCTCGCGCTCGAGAGCCAGTGCACATCCCACCTACACCGCGTCCAGGACCAGTCGGAGGCCGCGCCGCCGTCGCGTGCGGAAGGTCGAGAAACCCCGACGATCCAAGGTGAGAATGTCACGGATATCGAGTGCCTCGGCAAGCAACACCAGCGTCGCGTCGGCGAAATCCATCGGGGTATCGGCGTACTTTTGCATCAGCAGTGCGGCGTCCAAAAGCTCCGGGGGGCGACAAAGGTCGTACACCTCGGCTCGACTCAGTGCTACGAACTCCGCCAACAGGCGAGCTCCGTCCTTGCTTGCCGACACAAAGTGCATCGCCTCGGTGATCACGGCGCTCGTGGTCGCGAGCTGACCTCTGAAGTCCTCGAGGCACGCTGCGACGATTCCGTGCCCCGGATCCGCGGCGTCCAGGAATGCCACCAGGGGACCCGTGTCGATCAACCAGGTCCTCACGACCGCCAGTTGCGCTGACGAAGGTGACTTCTCCAGGGCTCCGACGCCCTTCGAGGAAGGCGAAGCCTGCCCTTCAGGTGACCGGCTCGAACCTGGAGCGGCTTCTCTGCCAGGGCTTCTTCGAGAATCTCGCGAACCAGCTCGGAGACGGTCTTCCCACTGGTCGCGGCCTTCTTGTCCAGGGCTTCACGAAGCGTCTCGTCGGCGCGAATGGTGATTGTCGTACTCATGTGCACAGTGTACGACAACCCGGGACCTTCGTCAAACGGAGTGAGGGCCTCTCGTCTTCCGCGGACCTGGGCGTGCTCGGCCAGGTCGTCAGCGCGCGAGCCAGGAGTTCCAGAAGTACAGACGCGGCGCGGTCCGGAACTCGCCGCGAAGCTCGCGGCGGGCCACGTCGAGCGTGTTGTAGTCGCCGAGCTTGATCTGCCCGACGTCCTCATAGTGGATGGCCTGGATCCGCTCCACGAGCGCCTTTCGCTTGCGCACGTCCGACTCCTGGCGGAGCTCGCCGACCAGGCGCTCCTTCTCCTCGTTGCACCACCAGCCCTGGAACTGGCAGCGGAACGCCACGTGGAGCGCGGGGTCGGGGTTCAGCGGATACCCGGTGGCGTACATGTCCCACAGCTCGGGCTTCTGGACGCGCTGGTTGACCGTGGCCCAGTCCACCACCTGCAGATCGATCACGAACCCGACCTCCTCGAGCTGCTGCTTGGCCACCAGCGCAGTCTTGTACATGAACTCGTACTCCCGCGTGGTGATGAAGCGCACGGGCTGCCGCGCGTAGCCCGCCTCCTTCGCGAGCCGGCGCGCCTTGTCGCGATCGCGCTGGTTGTAGGCGGCGCCGCCCGATGTGGTGTGCCACGCCTGCTCGGGGAAGAAGAGCGCGGGGCCGATCGAGTAGAAATCCTTGTGGCCGAACCCGCCGAGCATGATCGGCTCCATGTCCAGCGCGGCCTGCACGGCCTGGCGGAGGGGCTTCGACGTCATGAGCCCGGCCTTGTGATTGACGGGGAACACGGCCCAGCCGCGCGGCTTGACGATGCGCGGCTCGAGCACGGGCAGGCTCCGGATCCGCTCGTAGGCGTCCTGCTTGACGAACATCGCGTGGTGGTACTCCCCGGACTCGACGCCGGCGAGCCGGACCGCGGTGTCGGGGACGGGAAGGAAGTGGATCTCGTCGAGCCACGCCGTCCGCTTGCCGCTGAAGCCGTTGGGCGCCTCGGCGCGCGCGGCGTAGTCCTTGAACCGGGCGAGCTTCACGTGGCGGTCGGCGCGATGCTCGACGAAGCGGTACGGGCCCGTCCCGACGTGCTCGGCGATCTGGTTCGCCGCCGCGCCCTCGGCGATCTCCTTGGTCAGGATGACGGTGGCCGGCTCCGCGAGGCCGTAGACGAGCGATCCCGACGGCTGCTTGAGGTGGAGGACGACCGTGTAGGGATCCTTGGCCTCGATGCTCTCGACGTTCGCCCAGAGCACCCTTCCCACCGTGGCCACCTGGCCCCAGCGCTTCAGCGACGCCACCACGTCGGGCGCGGTCATCTCCCGGCCGTTGTGGAACTTGACGCCCTTCCGGAGCGCGATCGTGTGGCGCAGGCCCCGGTCGGTGATCGTGTGGGACTCGGCGAGGTGTGGCACCGGCGTCCAGCCGCGGTCGTGGACGAAGAGCGTCTCGTAGACGTGCCACATGATCTCGTACGTGAGCACGGTGGTGGTGGCCTGGAGGTCCAGCGTCGGCGGCTCGCCGATGGTCGCGACCTTGAGGATGCCGCCCATGCGCGGCCGCTCCTGCGCGTGGCCCGTCCCGGCGGTGACGAACGCGAGGGCGGCGGCGGTGACGAGCGCGAGAGTCTTCGTCATGGATGCTCCTCTGTGCCGCGTTGGCGACGCGCGCGGTGCGATGGTGGTGCCGGGCCCCCGACCTTGTCAAGGCGCCCAGCGCCGAGCCCAGGTCGACGCGTGCTATCGTGTGCCGACTCCGCCGTCGGAGCCTGCGCTCCGGCGGGGGTCATCAGGAGGCCAGGGTGTCCCTACGGGTGCGGCGCGCACGTCCGGAGGACGCGCGCGCGATCGCGGCCGTTCAGGTTCGCTCGTGGCAGGCGGCGTACCCGGGCATCGTCCCCGACGGCTTCCTCCGGTCGCTCTCGGTGGAGGACCGCACGGCCCGCTGGGTGTCGATCTTCCGCGAGAGCGCCTCGACGGTGTTCGTCGCCGAGGACGACGGCGGCCTCGTGGGCTGGATCAGCGTGGGACCGAGCCGGGACGCCGACACGCGGCCGACCACGGGCGAGCTGTGGGCCATCTACCTGGCGCCCGAGCGGTGGCGCGAGGGCGCCGGGCGCGCGCTCTGGGCGCACGGCCGCGCCCACCTCGAGGGCGCGGGCTTCGCCGACGTCGTCGTGTGGGTGTTCGAGGACAACCAGCGGGCCCGCCGCTTCTACGAGGGCATGGGCTTCGCGGCCGCGCCGGAGGGGACCCGGCTGATGGAGCTCGGCGGCGCCGCCCTCCGTGAGGTGCGGCTCCGGAGGTCCCTGGGCTCGAGGGCTTAGCCGGGCGCTCTCCCGAAAGGAACGGAGCATGTCCACCGCTTCTCCCGCCGTCGGATTCGTCGGTCTCGGCCAGATGGGATTCGGGATGGCCACGAACCTGCTCGCGGCCGGCCACGACGTGCTCGCGTACGACGTGGCCGCCGACCGCCTCGCCCGCTTCACCGCCCGCGGCGGACGCGCTGCGCGGGATCCGGCGCGGATCGGGACCGAGTGCCGGAGCGTCATGGTGATGGTGGTGGACGGCGCGCAGGTGCACGCGGTCGTGGCGGGCCGCGGCGGCCTCCTCGAGACGATGTCGAGCGGCACGATCATCGTCTGCAGCACGATCGCCCTCGCCGAGCTCAGGGCGACGGCGGAGATCGCCCGCGCCCGGGGCGTCACCGTCATCGACTGCCCGGTGAGCGGCGGGACGAAGGGCGCCGACGCGGGCACGCTCACGCTTCTCTGCGGCGGCGAGGCCGCGGACGTGGAGGCCCAGCGCCCGCTCCTCGACGCGGTGAGCACCAACGTCTTCCACCTGGGTCCGCTCGGCGCGGGCCTGGTCGGCAAGGTCGCCAACAACCTCATCATCGGCGTGGGGCGTCTCGCCATCGGCGAGGCGTTCGGGATGGCGCGGCAGGCCGGCATGCCCCTGGATCGCCTGCACCAGGCCCTGACCACGTGTACGTCGGACAGCTGGATGCTGCGGAACCTGGAGGGGGCGCTGCTGCGCGGCGAGTATCCCGCAGGGACGTTCCTCGGGCTCAAGGACCTGACCGCCGCGCTGGAGAGCGGGCGAAGCGTGCACCAGGCGATGCCGGTGACGTCGCTGGCCCGCGAGCTGTACCAGCTCATCGACGACAAGCTCGGCGGACTCCATGGCTCGAACGAGGTCCTGCGCTACTACCTCCCGCCGTGACGGGCGGCGTCCGGCCCCGGTCCACGGGAGCCCGGCGCGTCACTCGCCTTGCGGCGTCTGCTGGCGCGGGAGGCCGGCGGCCACCACGACGCCGAGCAGGTTGGCGCCCGCGGCGATGATCACCGCCGTGCCATACCCCTGCGTGAGATCGAACAGCCGCCCGGCGATGACGGGCAGCGTGAACGCCGCGACGCACCAGGCGAGGTAGACGCGGCTCGCCACGCGCCCGTACAGAGAGCGCCGCCAGTACACCGCCACGGCGGCCGCGGTGACGCCGGAGATCACGCCGTAGCCCAGCCCGACGAGGAGGAGACAGAGCACCGACAGCACGGGTCCGGGCCAGAGCGTGAGCGCCACGTTCCCGGCGAGCGCCACGCCGTGCGCGATGGCGGCCACGACGGGAATGGAGAGCCAGTCCACCATCCAGCCGCCGCCCACGCGGGCCGCCGCGATGCCGGCGGCGATGATGGTCGTGCCGTAGACGGCGAGCGCCCCGGCCCCGCCGTAGGCCACGATGATGCCCGCGGCCTGGCTCAGCACCATGAGCCCGGCGGCGGCGGCGAGGAAGAACACCAGCGAGAGGCGCCAGAACACCGAGCGGCGGCGCTCGCTCTCCGGGAGGACGACCCGGCCGGAGGCGCCGGCGAGGGTCACGCCCGCGTGCGCGATGAGCCAGGCGCTGATCGCGCCGGTGATGGCGATGGCGACGGCGAGTCCGGCCAGCGTGGCCCGCACGCCGGCGGCCTTCACCGCCCATGCGAAGATGGGCGCCCCGATCATCGCGCCCGCGGGATAGAGGCTGACCAGGTAGCCGTTGGCGAGCCCGTGCCGGCTCGTGATGGCGAGGTTCACCGACTGCTGCACGAAGATGTAGCCCGCCCCGCCCGCCGCGCCGAAGAGCACGCCGTAGCCGAGCGCGAGCTGGGCCAGGCCCTGCGCGGTCGCCGCGAGCATCGCGCCGAGCGTGCCGGCGGCGGTGCACCCGAGGACGAGACGCGGCGTGGAGGCGAGGCGGTAGAGCGCGGGCGCCAGGTTCATGCCGCCGCCGAAGCCGGCCGCGGCGCAGGCAAAGACCAGCGCGAGGTCGGCCCGGCTCACGCCGAGCAGAGCCTCGAGCGGCACGAGGAACACGCTGAACGCGTAGAGCGTGCCGAATGGCAGGTTGAGCGCGGTGGCGGCCGCGATGGCCCGCCACGCACGGCGCCCGCCGGCGCCGTCACTCACGAGGGGCGAGGAGCGCGCTGAGGGCTCGATGCGCGCGGCGGGCGCGCTCGACGGCGGGAAGCTCGGCGGTGGCCCGGCACGGCGCCTCGACCGCGAGCGGCAGGTCCGCGGGCAGCGCCGCCACCAGGTCGGCCAGCGGCAGCGCGCCTTCGCCCGGCAGCAGCCGGCCCGTGCGGGCCTCGCGGATGAGCGCGGGCGTGTCGTGCGGCGCGGGCATGTCGGGCGCCGCGTCGCAGAGCTGCGCGTAGCGGAACAGCGCAGGCGGCGACCCCGCGACGTGCGCGGGCCAGCCCGCCGGATCGGCTGAAATGCAGCGCGTCGATCAGGACCGACGTGTTGGCGCGCCCTGACCGGCGGACGAGCTCCGCGGCGTGGGCGAGCGTGCGCACGCCGGTGTAGACGGCGAACTCCAGCCCCACGCTCAGCCCGTACGGCGCCGCGCGATCGCAGAGGTCGCAGAACCGCTCGAGGGTGCGCGCCTCGTCGGGCTCGGCGCTCATCACGAGCACGTGCCGCGCGCCGAGCCTCGCCGAGACCTCGAGGAACCCCTCGGGGATCGCCACGGGCTGGTCGGGCTCGAAGCGGAGGAACTCCGTGTCCAGCACCGTCACGCCGGTGTCCGCCAAGCGCTCCCGCGTCTCCCGCAGGAGCGGCCCCTCGTGGAGCATGTCGTAGGGCGGCACGCCCACGCTGGGCGTGGCGGTGAGCCGGATGCCGATGCTCGGAAAGCCGGCGGCCGCGGCGACCGACACCAGCTCGGGCGGCGTCGTGTCGAGCACGGTCAGGTGGGCGAGCGAGAGGAGGCGGCCGTTCCGCGTCACGGGGGCCAGGCGCGCGCGGGCACGACGGTCATCGCTTCGCGGCCTGGGTGGCGCGCGGTGTTTCGCCTGGCGCCGAACGCTGGCGCTCCGAGCCCGTCAGGCCGGCGTGACGATGCGCGGCGGCCACGAGCGCGTCCACGTCCTCCGGGGTCGTGTCGAACGCGCAGGCGATCCGGATGATGCCCTCGCTGGGCGCGCCGCGGCGGGAGAAGCTGTACCCGTCGGCGACCAGGCCGTCCCACACCGGCTGCGGCAGGGCGACGAGGACGAAGTTGATCTCGGTCGGCGTCGCGAAGCGCGCGCCGGGGATCGCGGCGAGGCCGTCGCGGACGCGCCGGGCCATGGCGTTGGCGTGGCGCGCGTTCCGGAGCCACAGGTCGTTGGCCACGAACGCCTCGAGCTGGACGGACAGGAAGCGCATCTTCGAGTAGAGGTGCCCGCCGCGGCGGCGCCGGTAGCGCATGGTCTGGGCGAGCTCGCGGTCGAAGAACACCACGGCCTCCGCGGTGAGCGCCCCGTTCTTGGTGGCGCCGAAGGACAGCACGTCCACGCCCGCCTTCCAGGTGACCTCGGCGGGCGTGCAGCCCAGGTGGGCGACGGCGTTGGCGATGCGCGCGCCGTCCATGTGCACCCGCATGCGCCGGGCTCGCGCCGCCTCGGCGATGGCGCGCACCTCCGCCACCGTGTACACCGTGCTCGCCTCGGTGCCCTGCGTGATGCTCACCGCGCGCGGCGGCACCTCGGTGGCGGCGCGCGCGAGGGCGAGATCGGCGGCGCGGGTGAGGTCGGCGGCGCCGAACTTCCCGTCGACCGTGGGCAGCGGGATCGTCCGGGCGTTGCCGCCCGACCAGAACTCCGGGCCGCCGCACTCGCTGCCGTGCAAATGAGCGGCGTCGGAGAGGTAGATGGCGCCGTAGGGCGCGGCCACGATCGACGCGCAGAGCCCGTTGGCGGCGGTGCCCGTGCCCACGGGGAACACCTCGACCTCGGCCCCGAAGACCTCGCCGAAGCGGGCGGACAGCCGCTCGGTGATGTCGTCCGCCCCGTACGGCGCGGTGTCGCCCGCGTTGGCGGCGACCAGCGCCTCCAGGATCTCCGGCGCGGCGCCGGAGACGTTGTCGCTGTAGAAGTTCTTCTTCACGGTCACGGAGGCCTCCTTGGCTCGGTCTCGCCCGGCCCGTTCACGATAGTGGAGGAGACCCCGTGCGGCAAGAGCCGGCACCGTTGGAGCGTCCGGACGCTCGGAAGCCGGCGCGCTCGGAAGCGCGGCGGCGGGCGTGCTAGCATCCGCGGCATGACCGCCGAGGCCGCCGCGATGAACGAGCGCGCGCGCGCGATCCTCGCCCAGGTCGAGGCCCGCGACCTCGTCGAGCTGGCGAGCGCGCTCATCCGCATCCCGAGCTTCAAGACCGAGGAGACGGACGTCGCGCGCTTCCTCGACGGGTTCTTCCGGGCGCGCGGGTACGAGGTGGACCTGCAGGAGATCGAGCCCGGGCGGCTCCAGACCATCGCCACGCTGCGCGGCACGGGCGGCGGCGCCAGCCTCATGCTGAACGGCCACACCGACATCAACGCGCTCACGCGACGGTGGCGGCGCGACCCGTGGACGCCGAGCCTCGAGGGCGACCGGCTCTACGGCCACGGGGTCCAGAACATGAAGGGCGGCCTCGCCAGCATCATCATGGCCGCGGAGGCGGTGCGCCGGTCCGGCGTGCGCCTGGCCGGCGACCTCGTCGTGGCCTGCGTGGCCGGCGAGACGCAGGGCGGCGAGGGCACGCACTACCTCATGGAGACCGGGCTCCGCACCGACGCCGCCGTGGTGGCCGAGCCCTTCGGCGCCGACCACCTCGTGACCGTCCATTCCGGCATCGTGCACATGGCCATCCACACCCTCGGCGTGACGGGGCACATCGGGCGTCTCGAGGGCACGGTCAACGCCGTGCAGAAGATGACGGCGATCATCGACGCCCTCGCGCGCGTGGAGTTCCGCCACGCGCCCCGGCCCGACCTGCCCGCGTTCCCGCGCCTGAACGTGGGCGGCATCATCGGCGGCCGCGGCGCGGACTACGTGCTGGTGGAGCCGCCCTACGTGCCGGACGTCTGCACGATCATGGTCGACGTGCACTTCGTGCCCGGCCAGACCGTCGAGGGGATCGTGGCCGACATCCGGCGCGCGCTCGACCCGGTGGCCGCGCGCGATCCCGAGCTGTCGTACGAGATCGAGATCCCGCCGCCCGCGCGCTTCAAGGGCCGGCGCCGCCTCGTGATGGACCCGCTCGACGTTCCGATCGACGCGCCGATCGTGCAGGCGGTGGCGCGGAGCTATCGCGCGGTGACCGGGCAGGAGCCCTGCGGCGATCGGCACCGTGCTCCCGCATTCCTACAGCGCCGACGACACCTGCCACCTCTGGAAGGCCGGGATCCCCTGCCTGCTCTACGGCCCCGGCACCATCCGCGGCAACGCCGACGAGGACGACGCGTGCGTCCTGGTGAGCGAGATGGAGCGGGTGACCCGGGTGCTGGCCATGACCGCGCTCGACGTGTGCGAGCGGCCGCCCGCGGCGCTCGCCCTCCCCGGGCGGCGAGGAGGAGCCGACGCGTGAAGATCACCGACGTGACGGTCAAGCGCTACAGCGCCTCGCGTGACGCCGACGCCGCGGGCATCCAGGTGGTCGAGGTGGCGACGGACGCCGGCGCGACCGGCACGGGCTTCGTGAGCGCGGGAAGCGGCGCCGGCGACCTCGTGGCCGCCGTGCTGCGCCGGAACCTCCGCGCCGCGATCCTCGGCGAGGACCCCGCGCTCACCGACGATCTCTGGCGGCGCATGCACGAGGCGCTCCCGCGCCGCGGCGGCGAGGGCCTGGTGCGCACGTGCATCGCCGCCGTCGACTTCGCGCTCTGGGACCTCAAGGGCAAGCTCGCGGGCCGGCCCGGTGTCGGATCTTCTCGGCGGCCGGCGCGCCCGCGTCGCCACGTATGCCAACTGCGCCCACCACCTGCCGCCCGACACGCTGGCCGAGAAGGCCGCCGAGTACGTCCGGCGCGGGCACGCCGCGCTCAAGATCCGCGGCTCCGCCACCTACGTGTCGCTCGCCGAGGCCACGGAGCGGGTGAAGCGCGTCCGCGAGGCCATCGGCCCCGGCGTGAAGCTGATGGTGGACGTGAACGGCACGTGGGACGTGGACACCGCGATCCAGCAGCTCAAGCGATGGGAGCCCTACGACGTCTACTGGCTGGAGGAGCCGGTGCCGCCCGACGACATCCCCGGCTACGTGCGGGTGCGGCAGCGCGCGGGCCGCACCTACATCGTGGGCGGCGAGCAGCACGTGGGCGTGGCGGAGTTCCGCCAGCTCGTCGAGCGCGGCGCCGTGGACATCGTCCAGCCCAACGCGGCCATCACCGGCGGCATCACGGACTGGCTCCGCATCCACGCTCTCGCCACGCTGGCGAGCGTGCCGGTCTCGCCCTGGAACCTCCAGATGGTGCACGTGCACCTGGCCGCCGGGCTGCCCAACGTCAAGTGGATCGAGTACTTCATGCCCGACAACCCGCTGCTGGAGTTCCAGGCCCGGCTCTTCGCCGGCCCGGCGCTGCGCGAGGAGCGGCGGGACGACGGGATCTTCCTGGTCCCGCCCGACGCGCCCGGGCTGGGCCTCGCCCTGGACCCGGAGTTCGCCGCCGCCTCGCTCGTGCGCGAGTAGGCGCTACTCGGCCGAGGCCGTCGCCTTCTGGACGAGCTGCACGAGCGCCTCGTAGGGCTGCGCGCCCACCACCCCGTAGCGGCCGATCACGAAGGTCGGCACGCCGGTGATCCCGTACTGCGCGCGAGAGCGCCCAGTCCTGATCGACGGCGGCCTTGAACGTGCGCTGCTCCATCACCTCGCGCGCGGTGTCGACGGAGAGCCCCACCTTCTCCACGATGTCGAGGAGCACCGCGGGCTGCGAGATGTCGCGCGCGTCGACGAAGTAGGCCCGGAACATCGCGTCGTGGAACGCGTCGCCGCCACCGGGCTGCGTGTCCGCCCACTTGCCCACTTCCTGGGAAAGCCGGCTGTTGTAGGTCATCGTGCGCTCGCCGTAGGGCAGCCCCTCGGCGTCCATGCGCTCCTTCATCGCGGCGTGCATGGCCTTCCTGTCTTCGACACTGCGCCCGCGGAACAGGTCGGCGAGGGCGCGGCCCTCGGGCGGCGTCTCCGGGTGCAGCGGGAAGTGGACCCACTCGATCGTCACGTTGTGCTCGGTCTTGAGCTTCTCAATACGCACGGTACTGAGATAGCACCAGGGTCAGACGTAGTCGGAGAAGATCTGCATCGTCACGGGCTGGGGCATCTGGGCTCCTTTTTCATCAACTTGCCGTCGGAGGAGAACAGGATCAACGACGAGTTTGCGGGAATATAGCTCAGGCGGCAAGGACTACACCTAGGCCCCGGGCTTGCGAGAGGAGCTCGGCGGGCTGTTCGGGACGGTGCAGAGTGTCCCAAGCGCCCGCATGACGGCCGTTGACAGCTTGTCCGTCGGGGCCAGCTTGCCCGTGCGGTACCACTGCTCGATGGTCTCCTGGACCGTGCCCACGGAGACCTCGTCGCATCGTGTCTGCTTCTCTTCCGGCAGTGAGTTGTCGAAGGCCTCGTACATGCCCAGGTAGCCCCGGATCAGGAGCAACCTGCCATGCTCCGTAACGGTCACGAATTTCGCCATCACCGGGTCCCAGGCCGCCGACGCCGGCCCCGCAGCCCCCGCAATGAACCCGACTCCCACCAGGACCCCCCACAGCCACCGCCGCATCGCTCCACCTGCTCCCTTTGCCTGTGCTCCCCAGGCCTTCCAGAATTGCGCGTCCACCGCTGCTTGATTGCCAGCGCCGCCGTCTCAGGTGCAGGCGACATGCCAGTGATTATCGGAGTGGACAAACCAGGTGAACTGCCAGCGGGGTCTACAGTTATGGAGCAGCGGCGGTTGAGCCAAGTTGGGGCGGCAGACCAGGGGCCGAGGCGCTCCCCTGGATTTGTGGAATCGCATCCACAGAATGGGAGGTGGGCGCCAGGGCGGACAAGCCGCGGGCAGATGCGCGACAATACGCCGACGGCCGGATCGCTTCTCGGCGCGGCACGATTCGCTTCAGGACGGCCGGCGGCGCGCCGGCCCAGGAGGCCACAGCATGAGCGACGCACCCACGTTCGGACGCTACGCCGAGCTGCCCCTCGACCGGATGACACCGGCGCAACAGGAGGGCTACCGCTTCCTCGTCGACGGGCCGCGCGGCCGGCTCCCCGGCCCGTACAAGGTGTGGGTCCACAACCCGAAGCTGGTCCACGCCGCGGAGCCGCTGGGCCAGCACTTCACCCCGGGCCAGTCCTCGCTCTCGGAGCGCGAGCGTGAGATCGCGGTGCTGGTCATCACGAGCGCGTGGCGCTCGGACTATCCGACGGCAGCCCACGAGAAGCGCGGCAAGGAGGTCGGCCTGCCGTCGGCCGCCGTGGAGGCAATCGTCGGTGGGCGGCCCACCTCGTTCACGGACGCGCGCGAGCAGGCGGTCTACGAGGTGGCGACGGCGCTGGCCGCCGGGCGCATCGTGCCGCAGGGCGTGTACGACCGCGCCGTCTCCGCCCTCGGGCACGAGAGCATCACCGACATGATCGTGCTCATGGGTTACTACACCTGTGTCTCGCTGACGATGAACTTCTACGCGGTGCCGGCCGGGACGGCCGGCCTCGCCCGCTGAGCCGCGGCCTCCGGCCGCGGCGGGAGGACACACGATGGCTCTCACGATCACCCGGCTCCACCCCGAGCTCGGCGCCGAGGTGTCGGGCGTGGACCTCGGCGCGCCGCTGGACGCGCCGACCCGGCGCGCGCTGGCGCTCGCGCTCGCCGATCACCTCGCCCTCGTGTTTCACGGCCAGACCCTGACGCCCGACCGGTTCCTCGCCGCGGCGTCGGCCTTCGGGCCGCCGATGGAGCAGCACTACTCGCAGCACAACATGCCCGACTTCCCCCTGATCGGGCTGGTCTGGCACCGCAACGGCCAGCAGCCGGCCGAGCAGTGGCACACCGACCACACCAACCGCGAGCGGCCGCCCGCGGCCACCCTGCTCTACGGCCTGGAGATCCCGTCGGAGGGCGGCGGGACGAGCGTGGCGAGCATGCGCGCGGCGTACACCGCGCTGTCGCCGGAGGAGCGCCGGCGGCTCGACGGCCTCACCACGTTCAACGCGCTCGACGGGCATCCCGACACGCGCCGGGAGGACCTCGAGAAGTACGGCACGCCCATCGCGCATCCGATGGTGCGCACGCATCCGGTGAACGGCTCGCGCGCGGTGTACTTCCACATCGGCAAGGCCACGCACATCGACGGCATGACCGCGGCGGCGAGCAAGGCGTACATGGGCGACCTGCTGGAGCGCATGATCCGGCCCGAGATCGTCTACCACCACGTCTGGCGCAAGGGCGACGTGCTGGTCATCGACGATCGCGCCACGATGCACCGGGCCCACGGCGACTACGACCGCCGCAGAGCCGCGTGCTCTGGCGGGTCATCGTGGAGGGCGACCGGCCGCGGCTCGTCTGAGCCCGGCGGCGTTCGTCCGCATCGACCTCGCGCACATCGGCACCGTGGCACGAGGCGGGCGTCGCGGGCGGCGCCGATGAGATGGCGGCCGCTGACCGCAGCCCGCGCGGACGCGCGGCGTGCCGAGCGGGACGACGCCCCGGAGCCCGGGCCGGGCCCGGCGGCTGGCCGACGGGCCCGGGGCGACGTCCACGCTCTCCGACGGATATGGGCGACGGGCCCAGCGGGCCCGCGCTCACTGCTTCTCGAGCTTCACCTTGGCCTTGCCCGCCTTGACGAAGTCCAGCTCCTCGGCGGCCTGGCGAGAGACGTCGAGCACGGCGGAGCTGCTCTTGGACACCCGGTCGTTGATCGTGACGACGACGCTCTTGTCGTTCGCCACGTTCGTGACCTTCACCTTCGTTCCGAAGGCGAGCTTCTTGTGCGCGGCGGTGAGCGCCGCCTTGTCGTAGACGTCGCCGCTCGCCGTCTTCTTGCCCTGGAGCTTGTCGCTGTACATCTTGGCGGTGCCGGTTTCCGTCGTCTGTGCCGTCGCGACCGCCACCATCTGCGCGGCCGCGAGCGCCACCACCACGGCCACAACACTCAGCCGCTTCGCCTGCGCCCTCAGGTTCATCGTCTGGCTCCTTTCGGTGATCACTGCTCGTTCAGCGCTTGAGCACCACCAGCTCCACGCGGCGGTTCTTCGCGCGGCCCTCCTCGGTGTCGTTCCCGGCGATCGGCTTCTCCTCGCCGAACCCCGCATCGGTGACGCGGGACTCGGGAATGCCCTTGCTCACCAGCGCCTGCTTGACCGACGCGGCCCGTTCGGCGGACAGCTTCTTGTTGCCGGCCGCGTCACCCACGTTGTCGGTGTAGCCGGCCACGTTGACCGACACGCCACCGTACGCCTTCAGCACGGAGGCCAGGGCGCTGAGCTGCCGGTCGGAGGTGGCCGACAGCGTCGCCGATCCGGTCTCGAAGTGCAGGTCGTCGAAGGTGAAGCTGCGGCCCATCGCGGCGTCCTTGCTGGCCAGGAACGCGGCCAGCGAGTCCACGAAGCCGCCGGTCGTGACGTCGATCTTCGCCCCGCCGGGCAGGTCGATCGACTTGATGGCGCCGGCCACGACGGCGCCGACGTTGGCCGCCGTCGTCGTCGCGGTCGTGGCGACGCGCTCGACGGGCGCCTTCCAGTAGCTGAGGATCCCGAGGAGCAGCAGCAGCCCGGCCGCGGCGGCCACGCCCCAGAGCCAGCCCCGGCGCGCGAGCGGCTCCGAGCGGACTCGGTCCACGGTGCTCGCGGCATGCGCGCCGGCCCTTTCCGCGGTCTCCACGACCCGGGCGCCGGCGGCGGTGGCGTAGCCGGTCACCCCGGACGCTCTCGGGACGCTTCGTCCACGAACGAATGACGCGGCGGCGCGCGCGACGGAGGTTGCATCGACGCGAAGGCTCCCTCCCCGTGAATGTCGAACGATGGAAGGGTCGCCTCGAAACCGGGTTGACTCCATGAGACCTAAGTCCCTCCGGAGATGGTCGGGTAGCTCAGCCATTCGGCTTTCGCCCCCACGGATCCGAGCGTGCGGCTTTCCCGCACTCGGCTCCTCCTGAAGGTTACCCAACGCAGGCCAAGGAAACCTCGCGCGGGTGAGTAATGCGGGTCGAAGGCAATGGGAAGCGGGCCAGCAACGCGTTGAATTGCTCCCAGGTCAGGCGGCGTTGACTCCGCCGGCACAAGACTCGGTACCAGCGGTGCCTCACCGCTTCGTGAAAGCGATCCAGGCGTGGCCAGTTGCTCGGCAGCCCGTAGTAGACATCGTGCCCGCGCAGCACGCTGCAGAGCCAGCGATGCTGCGCGTGAATCGGCGTGTGCATGCGGCGCCTCAGCTCCGCCTGCACCTCCTGCAACTTCCGACTGACCCGCCGACCTTCGGTCCGCCGCTTGACCACAAAGCGCCCGTCTCGACTCCACCCGCAGTAGTGGGTGAAGCCAAGAAACGAAAACGTCCCCGGTCGCCGTGTGTTGCGCGCTCGTCGGTGCTCGGCCACGAGTTTGCCGAACTCGATGAGGCGCGTCTTGTCCCCGTGGAGCGTCAGCTTGAACTTCTCGAGCCGCGCCCTGAGCGCCACCAGCATCTCCCGCGCATCCGTCTCTCGCTGAAAGCCCATCACGAAGTCATCCGCGTAGCGCACGATGATCACCCGCCCGCGCCCCGGCGTCTTCCTCCAGTGCTGGACCCACAGGTCGAGCGCGTAGTGCAGAAAGATGTTCGCCAGGAGCGGACTGATCCCCGCCCCCTGTGGCGTCCCCTCCAACGTCTCCCGCCACTCCGGCCTTCCAGCACGCCGGCCCGCAGCCATCGCTCGATCAGCCGCAGCAGACGTCGGTCGGCCACCCGGTGCGCGACCATCCGCAGCATCCACTCGTGGTCTACCGAGTCGAAGAAGCTCCGAATGTCCGCGTCGAGCACCCAGTTCCCGTACTGCGTCATCAACGCCGTGTGGAGCGCCTGAAGCGCCCCGTGTGGCTGGCGTCCCGGTCGGAACCCGTAAGAGAACCCCAGAAAGTCGGCCTCGTAGATGGCGCTCAGCACCTCGGCCACCGCCCCCTGGACCACCTTGTCCTCGAGCGCTGGCACCCCAATCGGCCGCTGCCCACCACCCGCTTTCGGGATGTACACGCGTCGGACCGGCTGCGGCCGGTAGCTTCCGCGGTGCACCCGATCGCACAAGTCCCTCAGCCGCTCCTGCGAGATTCTCCTCGTAGCTCTCGACCGTCTCGCCATCCACCCCGGGAGCCGCCTTCCGCTTCACCCGCCGGAAGGCGCGCTCCAGCGCCACCACGTCGACATGATGTAACAGCGCCGTGAATCGGGCCCTCTTGTCCCTCTTGGCTGCCTCGTTCACTCGCCCCAGGTTTGCAGGCACGATGCCCCGGCCCTGCGTCCGGACCTTGCCCTCCCGGTGCGAGTTCCCTTCGGGCCGGCCCCTTCCCTCAGCGCGCCTCGTTCCCTTCGGCGGCGTCATCGGTACTATGAACCGGTCCGACTCCCGACCTCGGCTCGATGGCGCACTCCGGTTTGCCCTTGTGCCCCACCCCCGTCGGCGACCATCCCGACGGCCCCGGTCGGGTCTCCTGGGTCCCGATGCTGGCCCTTCGTGCGTGAGGCGGCCTGCGACCCCGGTGGAGCGTCACCGTCTCGCGTCGCGACGGCGCACATCCTGCCTTCGGCTACGGGAACAGCCTCGGCCTCCACGACATTCATCCTTTCGGGGCTCCCTGCCCGCACCCCACACGACCCCTGTCTACGCTTCGAACCTGACGTCACCACCAGGCTCGCAAGACTCGGTCCCGACCTGCCCGCTACGGCGTTGGTCGGACGGGACTTCCACCCGCAAGTCATCATCAGTTAGCCCAGCGCACTCCCGCCCTGTTGAATTTGGCTGCCGTCTGCACCGCGCTCCTCCAAGATGTGCTCGCCCGGGGCCTGCCGGTCGTGGGGCGCGTGCGCTGCGTCATCGAGGGCCGGCGTGCCCGTCCGCGATGTCCTGGCCCCGAACGGTGTTGACACGTCGTGTCCGTACTGTTAGCGTTTGCGCCAATCCGCGCACGCTTTGGCGGTCTTCCAGCAGGGTCTTCGCCCACGGTCCGGCGTTCGTCGTTCCGGGAGGCGCCAGATGGGGCAGCCGACCAAACGCTCACCCGCATGTCCGAGCCCCTTGTGGGCGAGGCGGCGACGTTCGTGTCATGCCGCCGCCACGCCCCACCCACGCGCACCACGACGTGGGCATCTCGTCCCCGAGCAGTTTCCCCGTCCAGGGAGGGCTGGCCTGACGACCAATCCGTAAGACTCGGAGTTCTTCCAGGGAGGTCACGACATGCAACGTCACCTCGCGCCCTTGTCCGTCCTCGTGCTCATCGTCCTCTTCGGTGTGCTGGCTGGCCCGGCGCCGGCCGCGGAGACTCCGCGCCGCGGCGGGGTCCTGCTCGCCGCGCTCGGCGCCGATCCGCCCAGCCTCGACCCGCACCAGGAGCAGACGTTCGCGACGCTCCAGCCGGTGTCCCCGCTCTACAGCACGCTCCTGCAGATCGAGCCCGGAGCCTACCCGAACATCATCGGGGACCTCGCCACCGAGTGGAAGATCTCGCCGGACGGTCTCACGTACACGTTCAAGCTGCACCGGGACATCAAGTTCCACGACGGGTCGCCCTGACCTCGGCCGACGTCAAGGCGAGCTACGACAAGATCCTCTCCCCGCCCGAAGGTGTCCGGAGCATCCGCAAGTTCCACTACTCGGCGGTGACGCCGTCGAGGCGCCCGACCCGCACACGGTGGTGTTCAAGCTCAAGTACCCTCGGCCTCCCTCCTGCTGGACCTCGCCTCGCCGTGGAACGTGATCTATCCCGAAGAAGTACCTCGACAAGGATCCGAACCACTTCAAGACGCACGTCGTGGGCTCCGGGCCCTTCCGGTTCAAGAGCCGCGTTCCGGGGTCACGTTCGAGGGCGAGCGCAACCCGGACTACTTCGTCAAGGATCGCCCCTACCTCGACGGCTACAAGTTCTTCATCAGCACCGAGACCTCGGTCCGCGCCGCGGCGATCCGGTCCGGCCGCGCCCACATCGAGTTCCGCGACCTGCCGGACTCCGAGGTCGAGGCGATCAAGAAGACAGCTCGGCGACAAGGTCGTCGTGCAGGACCACGCCGTTCGTCATCAACTTCGGCATCACGATCAACAACAGCGAAGAAGCCGTTCAGCAACGTCCGCGTCCGCAGGGCGCTGACCCTCGGGCATCGACCGCTACACGGCGGGCCGGGTGCTGAACCCGCTGACCGGCCTCCGAGACCTCGGCGCGTTCACGCGGCCGGGCACGGAGTGGGCGATGGCGCCGGCCGAGCTCGAGAAGTTCCCCGGCTTCTGGCGCGACATCGAGAAGAGCCGGGCCGAGGCGAAGAAGCTGCTCGCCGAGGCCGGCTACCCGAACGGGCTGAAGGTGGCGCTGAAGAACCGCAACATCAAGCTGCCCTACCAGGACTGCGCGGTGTACGTGATCCAGGAGTGGCGCAAGATCGGGATCGAGGCCGAGCACCGGCCGCTGGAGACCGCCACCTGGTACGCCGACGGCCGGGACCAGGGCGAACTTCGAGCTGATGGTGTATCCCGTTCGGCGCCTGGGTCGACGACCCCGATCAGCTGCTGTCACCCGTACAAGACCGGATTCCCCGCGGAACTGGGGCCGCGCCGCCAATCCCGCCGTCGAGGACCTCTACTCGCGGCAGACCCGTACCCTCGACCCGGCCGAGCGCGAAGCGCTGGTCATCGAGATCCAGAGGATGGTGCTCGAGAACGTGTACATCCTGCCGGGCCTCTGGTGGTCGCGGAACGTCGTCCACTCGGCCAAGGTGAAGAACTGGTCGCCCCTCCCAGCCACTTCGTCAACCAGAAGCTCCAGGACGTCTGGCTGGCCGCGGACTGAGCCGAGCAAGGTGACGGGTCCATGCGCACGTACCTGCTGAAGCGGCTGCTGCTCGTGGTCCCCACCCTCCTGGGGGCGGCCACGCTCGTGTTCCTCATCATGCGCGTGATCCCCGGCGACGTCGCGCTGCTGATCTTCGGCGGCGACCAGGCCGGCCACATCGATCCCAAGCAGCTGGCGGCGATGCGGGACCGGCTGGGGCTGAACGACCCGCTCATCGTGCAGTTCGGGCACTGGCTGTGGGGGGTGGTCCGCCTGGACTTCGGCACGTCCTTGTGGACGGGGCGGCCGGTGATCGAGGAGCTCTGATCCGGCTGCCGCTGTCGCTGGAGCTCGCGCTCCTCGCCACGCTGGTCTCCGTGGTGATCTCCATCCCGCTCGGGATGCTGGCGGCGGCGCGGCAGGACACCTGGGTGGACTACGTGGTCCGCGTGATCAGCATCGGGGGCCTGGCGATCCCATCGTTCTGGGTCGGCATCCTCTGCATCCTGCTCCTCGTGATCTTCTTCAGCTGGGGGCCCCCGCTGGAGTTCGCGTCGCCGTGGACCGACCCGTGGGCGAACTTCCAGATGATGGTGTGGCCGGTGCTCACCGTGGGCTACCGCTACGCCGCCGTCACCACGCGGATGACCCGGTCGACGATGCTCGAGGTGCTGCGCGAGGACTACATCCGCACCGCGTGGGCCAAGGGCCTGCAGGAGCGGGTGGTCGTCATCCGGCACGCGCTCAAGAACTCGATGCTGCCCGTGATCACGCTGATCGGGACCGAGCTCGCGTTCCTGATCGGCGGCCTCGTCGTCACCGAGACGGTGTTCACCTTGAACGGCGTGGGCCGCTTCCTGGTCGATGCCGTCGCCCACCGGGACTACCCGGTGGTGCAGGCCCTGATCTTCCTGACCGCGCTCGGCTTCGTCGTGATCAACCTGCTCGTCGACCTGACCTACGCGTGGTTCGACCCCGGATCCGGTACCGCTAGCCATGGCCACCCAGGTCGCGGACGCGACGCTCGCCCACGCCGAGGCCACGGCCCGGCTCGCGCCGAGGCTGACGGTCCGGGAGGAGATCGCGAAGTTCGTCAAGACCAAGCGGCTGGGCGCGGCGGGGGCCGGGATCATCCTCGCCATGCTGCTCGTGGCGGGCTTCGCCCGGACGATGGCGCCCTACGATCCCTACGTCGGCGACTACGGCCAGCAGTTCGTGCGGCCGAACGTCGAGCACTGGTTCGGCACCGACGAGTTCGGGCGCGACATCCTGAGCCGCATCATGTACGGCGCGCGCATCGCGCTGTTCGTCGGCTTCGCGGCGTCGTTCGCGGGGTGCACGATCGGGCTGCTGCTCGGCGTGACGAGCGCCTACATCGGCGGGAAGCTGGACCTGCTGCTGGAACGGCTCATGGACATCCTGCTCGCCTTCCCGCAGCTCATCCTCGCCCTCGCCATCGCGTCGATCCTCGGGCCCGCCGTGCAGAACGTGGTGATCGCGATCGCGATCCCCATCATTCCGCGGGCCGCGCGGGTGGTGCGGGCGGCGGCGCTCTCCGTGAAGGAGTTCCCCTACGTGGAGGCCGCGCAGGCCCTGGGCGCGAAGCGCAGGCGCGTGATCCTCCAGCACATCGTCCCGAACACCCTGGCGCCCTACATCATCCTGCTCACGGCGCAGCTCGGCGGGGCGATCCTCGCCGAGGCCGCGCTGAGCTACCTCGGGCTCGGCGCCGCCGAGCCCACGCCGTCGTGGGGGCTCATGCTCTCGGGCTCCGCGCCCTCGTACGCCGAGAAGGCGCCCTGGATCGCGCTGTTCCCCGGCATCGCGATCAGCCTCGGCGTGTTCGGCTTCAACCTCTTCGGCGACTCGCTCCGCGACGCGCTCGATCCGAAGCTCCGCCAGAAGCGCTGAGCGCGGCCCCGCTCCAGGCGGGGGCCGCGCCCTGCGTGTCCACGTTGACTACGGCCGCCGGGCCGATCTGTCGGGGATGAGGTTCGTCTCGAGCCGCGAGCTGGCGACCTTTCGGCATCTCCTGGAGCAATGCTCGCAGCGACCAGTGGCCCTGGCCCATCCCCTTCCATGCCCCGCCGGAGTTCCTGCCGCGGTCCCTTGACCGACCCCGGCAAGGGCGTCTACGCTCCCGGGCACGGAGAAACTTCAGCTTTCCCTGAGACATGACGCTGCCCGTGTTCGAGACACCGCGCCTGACGCTGCGGTCCATCACCGCGCGCGACGCCAAAGGCCTGCACGAGGCGTACGGCGATGCCGCTGCCATGCGGCACTGGGACCTCCCTCCATCACGGGACGTGTCGCAGACGGCTGAGCGCATCCGCACGTCCGCTGAAGCCGACCCATGCCGGCATGGCATGTGGGCGATCCAGACTCATGCGGGCCGGTTCGTGGGCGCGATCAACTATCACGCGCACAACGAACAGCAACGGCGACTCGCGCTCGGGTGGATCGTGGTGCCGTCGTGCTGGCGCCAGGGCCTCATGACGGAGGCGGCGCCGCCCGCGATCTCGCACTGCTTCACGCGCCTGAACGTGCATCGGATCGAAGCGCGGATCGAGCCGGAGAACCTGTCGTCACGGCGGCTGGCGGCGAAGCTCGGCTTCACCGAAGAGGGCACGCTGCGCGACTGGCTCTGCGTCGCGGGCGAGTTCCGCAGCGTCGTGATGTACAGCCTGCTGCGCACGGAATGGATGACGCACGCGTGACCGAAGAGTCTCAGCGGCGACCGCGCCACTTCCAGCAAAGGAGCCGGCCATGCTGATCGTCGACGCGCAGATTCATCTCTGGAATGCGGGCAACCCCACCAGCCCGTGGCACCGACAGATCCCCGCCTATCTAAAGGAAGATGCCCTGAAGGAGATGGACGCCGGCGGTGTCGATGCCGCCATCCTCACGCCGCACACGCCGTGGGATCCGAACGCGAACGAGCTGTGCATCGAGGCCGCACGCACGCATCCCGACCGCTTCGCGATCCTCGGCAACTTCGCCCTCGACAAGCCCGAAAGCCGCACCTTGGTCGACACGTGGAAGCAGCGCCCGGGGATGCTCGGATGCCGCTTCACCTTCATCGGGCCGGACCAGAGCAAGTGGCCGACGGACGGCACCGTCGACTGGCTGTGGCCTGCAGCGGAGCGGGCCGGCCTGCCGATCGCGATGATGGCGGCGGACTTTCTGCCGACGGTCGCCGAGGTCGCCCAGCGGCACCCGAGCCTGAAGCTGATCCTCGATCACCTCGGTCGCCCGAGGGGGGACACGAGCCTGAGTGAGCGGTGGGCGAATCTGGCGGACGTGCTCGCGCTCGCGAAGTATCCCAACGTCGCGATGAAGGCGACCGGCGCGCCGAGCTACTCCGATCAGCCCTACCCGTTTCGCGACATCCACGACAATCTGCACCGTCTCTACGACGCCTTCGGCCCCGCGCGCTGGTTCTGGGGCACCGACATCACGCGCATGCCTTGCTCGTGGCGTCAGTGCGTGACGCTGTTCACGGAAGAGCTGCCCTGGCTGAAGGGCCGCGACCTCGAGCTGGTCATGGGCCGGGCGGTCTGTGACTGGCTGGGATGGAAGCGATAAGGAGATACGCCATGAGACCCAACACACTACGCGAACTCTTGAAGACCAACACACCCACGCTATCGACGCACATTCACACCACGTGGCCGTCTATCGTGGAAGCGATCGGGCACACGGGTCTGTACGACTACGTCGAGTTCGTCGGAGAGTACGGCCCCTACGATCTCCATGACCTCGACAACCTCGCTCGAGCCGCGGACATCTACCACATGTCGATGCAGCTCAAGGTCGACCAGGAGCCGCGGGGCTTCCTCGCGTCACGGGCGATCGGATCGGGCTTCCACAGCATCCTGTTCGCCGACTGTCGCTCCGCCGCCGACGTGCAGGAGTGCGTGCGCATCGTGCGGGCGGAGACGCCGGAGGACGGAGGGACCTACGGAGTGGCCACCCGTCGGTTTACGTACATGGGCTATGGCGGCACCAAGGAATACGTCCAGGCGCTGCGCGACATCGTCGTGGCCATCATGATCGAGAAGCCGGGGACGGTCGACACGCTCGAGGAAGTCCTGTCCGTCAAGGGTGTCGACATGGTGCAGTGGGGCGGCTCCGACTACTCGATGGGCATCGGACGGGCCGGCGAGCGCTACTCCCCGGAGCTACGAGTCGTGGAGCGCCGCGTGTTCGAAACGGCCATCAAGATGGGCGTGCCGCCCCGCGCCGAGATCGCCACCGCGGATCAGGCGAAGTACTTCCTCGACATGGGCGTCCGGCACTTCTCCGTCGGCACCGACATCACCATCCTGCACCAGTGGTGGAAGTCCCAGGGTGAGGACCTGCGCAAGGCGCTCGGCGGCAGCTGACCGTTGGCACGACCAAGAACTCGGGACATGACATGAGTCTCGCAACCGCCAAGACCGAGTCCTGGGCTCGAGGGCCGCATTCCGCTGCTCGATATCGGCGCGTATCTCGCCGGCGGGGCGGGTGCGGCCGCGCCGCTGGCGCGTGCCATTGCCCGCACCTGCGAAGACACCGGGTTTCTCGTCGTCGCCAATCACGGCGTGCCCCAGCATCTGGTCGACGACACGTTCGCCGTCACCGAGCGATTCTTCACCCGCTCCGAACCGGATAAGCTCGCGCTCAAGGTCGGCACGTACAACATCGGTTACTTGCCGTTCGGCGGGCAGGTCGTGCGCCATTCGCCGGTCAACAAGAACACCAAGCCGAATTTCAGCGAGAGCTTCTACATCACCCGCGACCGCGCTCCCGACCACGCCGACGTCGTCAACAACAAGCCGCTGGTCGGGCTCAACCGCTGGCCCGAGGACATGCCCGAGTTCCGCGCCGCGACGATGGCGTATTACCGGGCGATGGAGGCGATGACGACGCGGCTGGTACCGCTGTTCGCGCTGGCCCTCGACCTGCCGGCCGATTATTTCGCCGCGGCGTTCGCCGAGCCGAACTGCACGATTCGGCTCATTCACTACCCGCCGCAGCCGTCGCCCGAGGACAACGAGTTCGGCTTCGCGCCACATACCGACAACAATTTCATCACGTTCCTGGCGCAGTCAACACTCCCGGGCCTCGAAGTGCGCACCGCCGAGGGCGACTGGATCAGGCCGCCGGCAGTGCCGGGCACGTTCGTCGTCAATACCGGCGCGATGCTGGCGCGCTACTCGAATGACCGCTTCCGAGCGACGCCTCATCGCGTCATCAATCGTAACGACCGCTCGCGCTACGCCTGCCCGTTCTTCCTCGGACCGAACCACGATGTCGTCGTCGAACCGGTCCCGAGCTGCGTCGGCCCCGGCAACCCGCCCAAATACGAGCCGATCACCTACGGCGCCTTCACCCTGCACCTGCTCACCCTCAACTTCGCCCACCGCCAAGCCGGTGGCCGCGGCGAGTACGCCGGGTAACGCCAACGCCGCGAGGCACTGCTGAAGCGCCTGAGCCGGGTCGTCGACGGGCGGACCGAGAGGCTTGATCGGACGGGGTCCGCGGCCGCCCGTCGCCCGCGGATCCCGCGGCCCCGCTCAGGCCGGCGCGGCGCCCTGCGTGTTCACGTAGAGGGCGTAGAGGGACTGGCTCGCCGCCATGAACAGGCGGTTGCGCTTGGGGCCGCCGAAGCAGATGTTGCCGCAGACCTCGGGCAGCCGGATGCGGCCGATCAGCTTGCCCTCGGGCGTCCACACCGTCACGCCGCTGTAGCCGAGGCCGCGCCCGCCGGGGTTGCCGTTGGACGACACCCAGACGTTGCCGTCCACGTCGCAGCGGACGCCGTCGGGGCCGCACTTGATCCCGTCGACCATGAAGTCCGTGAAGAGCTTCTTGCCGGAGAGCTTGTTGTCGGCGCCCACGTCGAAGGCGTACATGTCGCGATTGCCGCCAGGCCCCGTGTCGCCGGGGCCGCGGCCCGTGCTGATCACGTAGAGCTTCTTGTAGTCGGGCGAGAAGCAGAGCCCGTTCGGGTTCGAGAGCTCTGACTCGGGAAGGACGAGGTCCACCCGCCCGCTCGGGTCGACGCGGTAGGTGCTGGTGAGCAGCTCGCGCTTCGCGGAGCCGATCTCCGGGGGCTGGCCGAGGCGCTGCTTGCGCCGGCCCGCCACGTTGGTGGGCCCGCCGGGCGCGTCCACCGTGCCCTCGTAGAACTGGCCGCCGTAGGGCGGGTCGGTGAACCAGTAGCTGCCGTCGGGATGGGGCACGACGTCGTTCGGCGAGTTGAGACGCTTGCCGTTGAAGGCGTCGGCGATGATCGTCACCGAGCCGTCGTGCTCGTAGCGGACCACGCGCCGGGTCAGGTGCTCGCACGACAGCTGCCGGCCCTGGAAGTCGAAGGTGTTGCCGTTGCTGTTGTTCGACGGGTGCCGGAACACCGTCACGCTGCCGTCGTCCTCGAGCCAGCGGAGCTGGCGGTTGTTCGGGATGTCGCTCCACACCAGGTAGCGGCCCTGCCCGCTCCACGCCGGCCCCTCGCTCCAGAGCGCGCCCGTCCAGAGGCGCTTGATCGGCGTGTTGCCCTGCCGGAGGCCGTTGAACATCGGGTCGATCGTGATGACGTCCGGGTCCACGTAGGTGATCGGCGGCGCGTTCGGCCCCCACTCGCGCGGGGGCGTCGTGACCGTGCTCGCGGGGTCGGCGGGCTTGCCCGCCGGCGCCTGGGCGTGACCGATGGTGGGAGCCAGGGCGGCGGCGCCGGCCATCGCGCCCACCGCGCCCATGAAGCTTCGCCGAGAGACCGCGCTGCCGTTGTCCATGTGGATTCGCCTCCTGTCGAGATGGCTACGCGAGCGATACTCCGCCAGCGTCGCCGGCATCGTCAACATTTCCGCCCGGGCCCAGCACGTCGCGCGCGCGACCCGCCGCACGGGGGCCCGTCGCGCCGGCGCGGGCTTCCCGCTATGATGGGCGGGCCATGCGCGTGGACCGGATCTTCGAGGGCGGCACGCTCCTGACCCACGACATGGTCAACCAGCGGACGTCGAGCGGCCGGCCCTTCAACCCGGCGGAGGCGCTCACCGCCGAGGAGGCCATCCGCTGCTACACGCTCCACTCCGCGCACGCCGCGTTCCGCGAGCGCGACCTGGGCTCGCTCGAGCCGGGCAAGCTCGCGGACTTCGCCGTGCTCTCCGCCGACCCCACGGCGATCGACCGCGAGGGCATCGCGTCGATCGACGTGCTGGCCACCGTGGTCGGCGGCCGGGTCGCCCACGACGTCACGGGGCTCGAGTGAGCGCCGTGGGCCGGGCCCTCTCGGACGCGGACGTGGCGCGCTATCACGCGGACGGCTTCCTCTGTCCCCTGCCCGCGCTGTCGCCCGACGAGGCGCGCGACTGTCGCGGCCGGCTCGAGGCCTTCGAGGCGGCCCAGGGCGCGCCGCTCGGCCGGCTCCCCGGCCAGCTCCGCGCCAAGACCCACCTGCTCTTCCCCTGGCTCGACCGGCTCGTGCGCCATCCGGCGGTGCTCGCCGCCGTCGCCGACCTGATCGGGCCCGATCTGCTCGTGTACCACCTGACGATGTGGATCAAGGAGCCGGGCGGCGACGCGTTCGTGTCCTGGCACCAGGACGGCACCTACTTCGGGCTCGAGCCCGCGGACCAGCACGTGACCGCGTGGGTGGCGCTCACCGACAGCACCGAGGCCACCGGCTGCGTGCTGGCGCTCCCCGGCAGCCACCGGCGCGGGCAGCTCCCGCACACGAGCCATCGGTCGGCCGCGAACCTCCTGTCCAACGGACAGCAGGTCGATCTCGACGTGGACGCCGCGCGCGCGGCGCCGCTCGCCCTGCGCGCGGGCGAGTTCTCGCTCCACCACACGCACCTGGTGCACGCCTCCGCGCCGAACCGTGGCGGCGACCGGCGGATCGGCGTGGGCGTCAGCTACATCCCGACCCACGTGCGCCACGCCGGGCCCCGGCGGCTGACCGCGTCGCTGGTGGGCGGCACGGACCGCTACCGTCACTTCGACGAGGAATCCCGGCCGCGGGCGGACGGGGACGCCGCCGCGCGCGCGGCCCACGCGGACGCGTGCGCGCGCTTCTTCGCGAGCCACGGCTCGCTGCGGACGGCGGCGTCGTGAGCGGCGGCGCGGCGCCGGGCGGCGAGCTGCACACGCTCTCGATCGCCGAGCTCTCGCGCGCGATCGCGGCGAGGACGCTCTCGCCGGTGGAGCTGGCGGAGGCGCTGATCGCCCGCGTCGAGCGCTTCGACGCGCAGACCCGCGCCTTCATCACGACCACGTTCGACCTCGCCCGCCGGCAGGCGCGGGAGGCCGAGCAGCGGATCGCCACGTCGGGGCCGCGCGGCCCGCTCGACGGGATCCCGTTCGCGCTGAAGGACATCTACGACACGCGCGGCATCCTGACCTCCGGCCACTCGCGCGTCTTCATCGACCGGATCCCCGGCGAGGACGCCACCGCCACCGCGCTCCTCCAGGCCGCGGGCGGCGTGCTCCTGGGCAAGCTCGCCACCCACGAGATGGCGCACGCGGGGCCGTCGTGGGACCTGCCGTGGCCGCCCGCGCGCAATCCGTGGAACCTCGCGCACTTCACGGGCGGCTCGTCGTCGGGCTCGGGCGCCGCCGTCGCCGCCGGCCTCGTGCCCCTGGCCCTCGGCTCGGACACCGGCGGCTCGATCCGCGGCCCCGCGTCGCTCTGCGGCGTCGTGGGGCTCATGCCCACGTTCGGCCTCGTGAGCCGCGCCGGGGTCATCACCAACTCGTACACGTTCGACCACTGCGGCCCGCTGGCCCGCACCGTCGAGGACTGCGCGCTCGCGCTGGAGGCGCTGGCCGCCCACGACCCGAAGGACCCGGGGAGCGTCAGCCGGCCGCTCCCGCGCTATCGCGACGCGCTCGGGGAGGATCTCCGCGGGCTCCGCATCGGCGTGCTGCGCCATCACTGGGAGGAGGACATTCCCGCGCCGGACGACGTGCGGAAGGCCATGGAGGCGGCGCTCGACGTGCTGCGCGGCCTCGGCGCCGATCTCACCGAATGCCGCGTGCGGCCCCTCGGCGCGTACTTCGACGTGAAGATCATCATCGCGGAGAGCGAGATCTTCAGTGTCCACCACGCCGACCTCGTCGCCCGGCCCGGCGCCTTCGGCGCCGACTTCCGCTCGCGCGTGCTGCCCTCGGTGCTCTTCACGGCGAGCGACTACGTGCAGGCCTCGCGCGAGCACCGCCGCATGATGGCGGAGATGGAGCCGCTCTACGCGCGCTTCGACGCCTTCGTCACCGCGGGCATGGGCGAGGCGCCGCGCCTGGCCGACTACCGCAGCGTCTCGTTCTGGCAGAAGCCGAGCCTGCTCACCGCGTGGAACGTCACCGGCCAGCCCGTCCTCGCCCTGCCCAACGGCTTCGGGCGCAACGGGCTGCCCCTGGGCATGCAGATCGTCGGCCGGCCGTTCGAGGAGCCGGCGATCCTGCGCATCGGCCACGCGTACGAGCGCGCCACCGAGTGGCACCGGCGGCGTCCCGCGCTCACGCCGGGCGCCGAGCCGCCGGCGGTGACGCCGCCGCCCGTCCTGTCGGGCGCCGCGGATGGCCTCGACGCGGCCACGCGGGACGAATGCGTGACGGCGGCCCGGCGAGCCGGCCTCCGCCTCGACGACCAGACGCTGGCGCAGCTCTTCGAAGGGGCGCCCCACGCGCTCGCCATGGCGCGCCGGCTCCGCCGGGACCACGGCCTGCCCGACGCGCCCGCGAACGTCTTCAGCTTTCCGGCCGCGCGGCGCGGGGGCCGCCGGTCGACACCACGACAGAGAGGAGCCATCCCATGAACATCCGACCGAACCGCATGAAGCAGCGCCTCGCCGCCGGCCAGGTGGCGACGATCCTGTCCGGCACCAACGACGCCGACATGATCGACCAGCTCGGGCCGCTCGGCGCCGAGGGCATCTGGCTCGAGGGCGAGCACGGAGGCGTGGACTACGCCGACCTCGGCAACCTCACGCGCGCCTGCGACCTCTGGGGCATGACCTCCGTGGTCCGCGTGATGGACAACGACTACGCCACGATCTACCGCACGCTCGACCGCGGCGCCCAGGGCATCGTGGTCCCCCACGTCAACACGCGCCGGGAGGCGGAGGCGGTGGTGGAGGCGGGCAAGTTCGCGCCGCTCGGCAAGCGTGGCATGTTCACGAGCCGCCAGGGCTTCGGCGTGGGCGACTACCTCCAGACGGCCAACGACCAGAGCCTGCTCATCGTGCTGATCGAGGACATCGCCGCGGTGCGGAACCTCGACGACGTGCTCAAGGTGGACCACATCGACGTGTTCTTCGTGGCCCCGAGCGACCTCGCCACGTCCATGGGCCAGATCGGCAACATGGGGCACCCGGAGGTCCAGAAGACCATCGACGCCGCCATCACCAAGGTCGTCCAGGCCGGCCGCGTGGCCGGCACGCTGGTCAACGCCGACAACGTCGAGCGCTACACGCGCCTGGGCGTGCGCTGCATCATGACCAGCTTCTTCCCCTGGATCCAGGCGGGCGCCACAGACGCTCATGGACCGCGCGGCGGCCGGCGCGCGGGGCTGAGGCAGTGCGAAGCGAGCCGAAGGCGAGAGGAGCGCATATGGAAAGGCCGCCCGCGATGCTCGCTCCCGAGACGATCGAGACGACCGCGCGCGCGTGCTTCGAGATGCGCCGGGCGCGCCGGCGGTACGGGCCCCTCGACGCCGCCGTCCGCTCCGCCCCGCTGGACGACGCGTATCGCATCCAGGACGCGCTGCACCGGGTGATGGCGGCCGCCGGCGCCGGCGACATCGTGGGCTGGAAGATCGCGCTCACCTCGAAGGCGATGCAGCAGATGACCGGCGTGGACCAGCCCGCGGCGGGGGCCCTCTTCTCCACGGTGATCCATCCCTCGCCGGCGCGCGTCTCCGCCGGCGCGTACCATCACCTGGGCGTCGAGTTCGAGGTGGCGGTGCGCCTGGGCGACGACCTGCCCGCGGGCGCGCCGTGGACACGCGCGACGGTGGCCGACCGCGTGGACGCCTGCATGCCCGCCTTCGAGCTGATCGAGGACGGCAACGCCGACTACAAGACCCTCGACGCCTTCACGCTCGTCGCGCAGAACACCTGGAACGGCGGCGTGGTCCCCGGCCCGCCGGTCACGGCGTGGCGCGGCGCCGACCTCGAGCGCGGGGTGACGCGCGCCTGGGTCAACGGCGAGCCAGCGGGCGAGGGCAAGACGGGCGACGCGCTCGGGCATCCCTTCGAGGCGGTGGCGTGGCTCGCGAACCTGCTCAACCGGCGCGGCCGCACGCTCGAGCGCGGGATGATCGTGATGACGGGCAGCAGCATCACCACGAAGTTCCCCGTGCCCGGCGACCGCGTGCGGTTCGCCATCGACGGCCTCGGCGAGGCGACGCTCGAGGTGACCTGACCGCCGCGTCTTGACTTGCCGGCGGCGGCCGTTCCACAGTACGCGCCAGCCTCGTTCGAAGCCGAACGCCCGGACCCGAGGAGGACGCGATGACGCGACACGTTCCTCGACCTGTCCTGACCCGCCGCGCGCTGCTGGGCGCCGCGGGCGCTGGCCTCCTCGCCGGCGCCGTCGCGCGCCCCGCCGCGCACGCGCGCCCAGACGCCGAAGCGTGGCGGCACGCTCACCATCCGCGCGTGGGATCCGCCGCACTTCGACCCGATGCTCGACCACCGCGTACCGGGTGCAGATCCCGACTGAGCTTCACCCACAGCCGCTGCTCCTGAAGCATCGCGCGGGGCCGGGCGTCGCTCCCGGCACCTTCCCCATCGAGGGTGACCTCGCCGAGTCCTGGAGCCAGCCCTCCGAGACCACCTACGTCTTCAAGCTCCGGCGCGGCGTGCGGTGGCACCCCAAGCCGCCGGTGAACGGCCGCGAGCTCACCGCGGAGGACGTGCGTTACACCGTCGAGCGGTTCCTCACCATCAAGGGCAATCCCAGCGCCTACATGCTGCGTCCCGTGGAGCGCGTGGAGGCCGTCGATCGCCACACGGTGAAGTTCACGCTCAAGGAGCCGTTCGCCTGGTTCCTGGACATGCTCGCGAGCCCCATGTTCACGGCGATCGTGGCCCGCGAGTGCGTCGAGGCCTTCGGCGACCTCAAGAAGGCCGAGTCCGTCGTGGGCACGGGGCCGTGGATGCTCGACAGCTACCGGCCCAACCGCGGGCTCACGTTCGTGCGCCACCCCGCGTACTTCGTGCCCGGCCTGCCTCACATCGACCGCATCGAGGCGGTGGTGGACGAGGACAACGCCTCCCGCATGGCCGCGTTCCTCGCCGGCAAGTACGACCTCGGCTGGGAGTTCCCCGGCGCCATCGGGCGCGCCGACCACGTCCAGCTCAAGGACGCGCTGCGCGAGCGGCGGCCCCGGCTCCGCACCGCGGAGTTCGCCTCGAACGTGGAGCTGCACGTGTCGATGCGGACCGACCGGCCGCCCTTCTCGGACGCGCGCGTGCGCCAGGCGCTGTCGCTCGCCATCGACCGCCAGGGCGTGATCGACGCGCTCTACGAGGGCGTCGGCGCGCTCAATCCTGCCGTCCCTGCCGCGTTCAAGGAGTGGTCGCTGCCCGTCGCGCAGCTCGGCGAGGGCGCGCGCTACTTCCGCCACGACGTGGCGGAGGCGCGCCGGCTGCTCGCCTCGGCCGGATACGCGAACGGGTTCCCGGCCGCGCTCTGCTTCGCCACCTACGGATCGCAGACGATCACCGACGCCGCGCAGCTCCTGGTCAAGCGGCTCAAGGACGTGGGCGTGGACGCCCGCCTCGACCAGCGCGAGTACGGCGCGTTCATCGCCACGTGCTACTTCGGCAAGTTCGACACCCTCGCGTTCGGGCCGCAGACGCCCTACACCGACCCGCACAGCTACGTGTTCGGCATGCACTACCCGGAGGAGCAGAAGAACCAGAGCCACGTCAGCGACCCGGTAGTGACCGACCTCCTCGTGCGCCAGCAGCGGACGTTCGACCTGGCCAAGCGTCGCGACCTGCTCCACGAGCTGCAGCGGCACCTCGGCCGGCAGCAGTACTACCTCCAGCTCCCCTCCGCCGTGACCATCGCGGCGTGGGACGACGCGCTCAAGAACTACGGGCCGAATCTCGGCTACGACTACGGCGGCCGCCTGGTGGCGGCCTGGCTCGACCGGTAGCCCGCTCCCGCGCCCCGGGAGGACCCATGCCCGCGCGCCGCCGGCGTCCCGCCGATCCCTTCGACGCGCTCGAGGCGCGCATGGCCGCCGACGGCGTCGATTTCGTCCGGTTCGAGCAGACCGATCTCCACGGGATCAGCCGGTCGAAGACCGTGCCCGCCCGCCACGTGCGGTCCTTCGCGGCGGGCGGGCTCAACTTCGTCCTCGGGCACCTCGGCTTCGACGCCCAGTTCCTGCCGGTGGCGGGGACGGGCTACCTGGAGGAGGTGGGCTTCGCCGACTCGCGCCTCCAGCCCGAGCTCGACACCTACCGGCTGCTGCCGTGGGCCGACCGGACGGCGCGCGCTGCTGTGCGAGCCGTACCGCATGGATGGCCGGCCCGCGATGGCGGCGCCCCGCGCCGTCGCGCGCAGGCTCCTGGCCGAGCTCGAGGCCACGGGCTATCGCCTGCTGTCGGGCTTCGAGTACGAGTTCTACCTGGTGGATCGCACCACCCGGCAGCCGGCCTTCCCCGGCGTCCAGATGTTCTCGACGCTCCGCAACAACTTCGACGAGGCGCTCGTGTACCGCATCATGCGCGGCATGACCGCGGTCGGCGTGGACGTCATCACGGCCAACGCCGAGGCCGGGCCCGGGCAGATGGAGATCAACTTCGCGCCCGCCGTCGGCATCGACGCCGCCGATCACGCCTTCACCTTCAAGAACGGCGTGAAGGAGATCGCCCAGCGCCACGGCTACGTGGCGTCGTTCATGACCAAGCCGTGGGCGGACCAGTCGGGGAATGGCTGCCACTATCACCAGAGCTTGCTGGACGCGAAGCGGGGACGGACCGCCTTCGTGGCAGGGCACCGGACGGCGGGATGAGCGCGGTCGCCCGCCAATGGCTCGGCGGTCAGATGGCACACGCCGCCGCGCTGACCGCGCTCGTCGCGCCCACCGTGAACTGCGCCAAGCGCTACAAGGTCAACTCGATGGCGCCGACCAACGTGACCTGGGGCGTCGAGAATCGGAGCGCGGCCTTCCGGATCAAGGACCTCGGACGGGAGAACGTCCACATCGAGAACCGGATACCGTGCGGCAGCGCGAACCCGTACCTGATCATGGCCGGGATGGTCGCTGCCGGGATGGACGGGTTGAAGCGCGAGCTCGAGCCGCCCGCGGAGACGACGGGCGTCGCCTGGGGCCGGGAGGGCGTCGCGGACCTGCCCACCAGCCTCGAGCAATCGCTCCAGGCATTCGAGGCGGACGGCGTGCTGCGCGACGCGCTCGGCGAGGAGCTCGTGCGCCTGTTCCTCGCCGTCAAGCGGCACGAGATCGCCAAGGCGAAGAGCGGCCATCCCCGACTACGACGCGCCCGACTTCGCGGGTACCGTCTACGAGTGGGAGCGGAGCGAGTACTTCGAGTTCCTCTAGCGCGGTGCGGAAGGGCGACGCTCTCCGGCCGATCACTCGATCTCCCGCAGGCTCGCCTCCGTCCGGCCCAGCCAGGGCGCCATGCCCATCTCGTGGTACATCGTGCGCGCGGCGATGAGGTGCTCGATCGCCTGCGCGCGCTCGCCGATCCGCCGGTAGAGGGTGCCGAGACCGAGATGGCCGTGGGCGGCGACCGGACGCATACCGAGCCCGTCGGCGAGGGCCATGGCCTCGCGATAGCGGGACACCGCCCCCGCAACGTCCGGCGCGTCCCCATGCGCGGCGATCTCGGCGAGCACCCGCAGGCTTGCGGCCTCGAAGCCCTGCTGACGCTGGCGCCGACTCAGCTCGAGAGCCTCGCGGCCTCGGCGCTCCGCTTCCCCGATGTCTCCCATCCGGAGCCGCGCCTCGGCGAGCAACGGCCAGGCTGTGATGGTGGAACGCGCCGAACCTGATCTCGGCCTGATGCGACAGCGACTCCTCCAGGGCGGCGGCGGCTTCCGACGCGCGTCCGGCCTGCAGGTAGCCCTCGGCGAGCCATCCCAGACCGCTGGTGACCATGAGCTGGAGGTTGCCGTGGCGCGCGAGCTCGACGGCGCCCTCCAGGCTCGGGATGGCGGCGTCGAGGTCCCCCTGCCTGGCGGCAACGACTCCGACGGCCACCCGCACGTGGTAGTCACTGTAGAGTTGCCGTGCCACCGCTCGGGTGATCCGCCCCGCCTCCTCGGCCCGCGCCCGCGCGTCGGCGAAGCGCCCCATGTCGGCGAGACAGAACGCGAGCCATACGCGTACCACCACGGCGGCGGGAAGGCCCATGCCGAAGCGCTCTCCGACCATCTCGGCGGGCAGCCGCTCGAGGGTGTCCGTGAGCACCGTGACGCCGCGCCGGTAGTCGCCGTGAGAGTGGCAGGCCTGACCGAGGAAGAACCCCGCCAGCACTCGTAGTCCGAGGTCCGCCCCACCTTCGGCGAGGGCGAGGGCGTGCTCGGACAGCGCCATCGCACGCATCGGGTCGCTCGCCGACCAGGCAAGATGGGCCTGAAACGCGACGATCCGGGACCGGAGGAGGTCGTCGCTCAGCTCGGAGGCGAGGCGCTCACCGACGCGGAGGTGCTCGCTGATCCGATCTTCTTCCTCCCCGAGCGGATACAGCGCCGTGCGCAGGTCCACGCGGAGGTCGATCGACGTCCGGATGGTCTCGGCGTCGCGGGGGAGGTGCTCCACGGCCGTGATCGCCTGCTCGAAGTAACCGGCGGCCTCCCGGTTGGCCGAGCGGTGGAGCGCGCGGACCCCGGCCTGGCGCAGGTAGGACAGGGCCTTCGGCCAGGCGCACCCGCGGAACGCGTGATGGGCGAGGGTGTCGACCTGCTCGGCCAGACGCCCCGCATGGAGCCGCTCGATTGCCTCCACGAGGCGACCGTGCAGGGCGCGCCGGCGCTCCTGGAGGAGGCTCGCGTAGGCCACCTCGTGGGTCAGCGCATGCTTGAACGTGTACTCGAGGTCGGGGAACAGTCGCGCCTCGTAGAGGAACTCTGCCGCCTGCAGCTCGGACAGCGCGCGCCGGAGTGCGTACTCGTCGCCGTCCGCGATCTCGCGCAGGAGGGCGAAGGGCACGTCCTTTCCGATGGCGGACGCGGTTTGCAAGAGCGCCTTGTCCGCCGGCGGGAGCCGGTCGATGCGCGCAGCCAGCACGGCCTGGACGGTGACGGGCACGGCGACGGTGCCCACGACGCCGGTGAGCCGGTACGCGCCGCGCTCCCCGGACAGCACGCCGGTCTCGACGAGCGCGCGCAGGCTCTCCTCGAGGAAGAACGGGTTGCCCTGGGTGCGCGCGATGAGGAGCGAGGTGACGGGCTCGAGCTGGGGGTCGGAGCCGAGCAGCTCCGTGAGCAGCGCGCCGACGCTCTCCGCGGGCAGCGGATCCAGTGCGGAGCTGCGAGTAGTACGTCTTGCCGCCCCACCCGTGCTGGTGCTCGGGCCGATATGCCACGAGGAGCAGGAGGCTCGCCTTGGGAACGCTGTCCACGAGGCCGTCGAGGAACGCCTGCGTCTCCGTGTCGACCCAGTGGAGGTCCTCGAAGACCACGAGGAGCGGCTGGAGCAGGCTCTCGCGCAGGAGCAAGTGCTTGACGGCCTCCAGCGTCCGTCGGCGCCGCTCCGGTGGGTTGAGGCCCTGCCACTCGGCGTCCTCCACGGGCACGTCCATGAGACTCAGCAGCGGCGCCACGGTGGGCTCCATCGACCGGTCGAGCGCGAGCAGCCGGCCCATCACCTTCTCGCGGATCTTCCGGGGATCATCGCGATCCTCGACCTGGAAGTACCCCTTGAGTAGATCGATGATCGGCAGATACGGTGTGGCCCGTCCGTAGGACACCGAGCGGGCCTGCAGGATCCGCCAGCCCCCGGTGCGGTGGGAATGGCTGATCTCCCACACGAGGCGCGACTTCCCGACACCGGGCTCCCCGACGATGCCGACGATCTGCCCTTCGCCGGCGGCGGCCCGGCCCAGAGCGTGATGGAGCCGTTGCATCTCCTGGTCGCGCCCGACGAAGCGGGTCAGCCCCCGGACCGACGCGACGTGCAGGCGGGAGCGGAGCGGGTCGGCGCGCTCGAGGTCGAAGACGTCGACGGGACCCTCGAGCCCCTTCACCGGCACCGGCCCCAGCGGCTGCACCTCGACGTAGCCCTCGGCCAGCCGCAGCGTGTTGGCGGTGAGGCGGATGCTGCCCGGCGCGGCGAGCTGCTCCATTCGAGCGGCCAGGTGCGTGGTCTGTCCGACCGCCGTGTAGTCCATGCGCAGATCGCTGCCGATGGCACGGACGACCACCTCGCCGGAGTTCAGGCCGACCCGCACCTGCGGCTCCACCCCGAAGGTCCGTCGGGCCTCTTGCGCGTACCGCCGGACCGCCGCCTGCAGGTCGAGCGCCGCGTAGCAGGCGCGCACCGCGTGATCCTCGTGCGCGAGGGGCGCCCCGAAGAGCGCCATGATGCCGTCGCCCATCACCTGGTTGACGGTGCCCTCGTAGCGATGGACCGCTTCCATCATGCGCTCCAGCACCGGGTCCAGGAGCTGCCTTGCCTCTTCGGGGTCCCGATCGGCGAGGAGTTCCATCGAGCCCTTCAGATCGGCGAAGAGCACCGTCACTTGCTTGCGCTCTCCCTCCAGCGCGGCCCTGGACCGGAGAATCCGCTCGGCGAGGTGCCGGGGCGTGTAGGCGTCAGGGGCTGCGAAGCGGGAAGCCGCGGGCGCTTGCGGCACAAGGCCCGTCGGATGCGCGCACTCGGAACAGAACTTCGCCATGGGCGAGAGCGCGTGTCCGCAGCTCGCGCACGTCCGCGCGAGGGGCGCGCCGCATTCCTCGCAGAACTTCGCGCCGGCTTCGTTGTCGTGCCGGCATCGCTGACACTGCATCCGGCCGTGCTCTCCTTGTGCGCCTGCACCGTGCGCCTGCACCGTAGCGCCCGCCGCTCGAGTGGTCAACCGCCAGCGTGTTGACCATGTGAGGGCTCCGGGCGCAGGATGTGCCGGAAGCGGCCATCAGCTTGGCCCCCCGCGGCCGCGCCGGTCGGACGTGACGCCCTCCGGTGATTCGCGGGTCCGCGAGCAGCGCATTGGGTCCGTGCTAGAGGAGGAGGGCTCCCACCATGGCAGCGACGCGCACCTCCTTCGTATACGTGGGCCTGGCCGGCGAGACCGCGCCGGGCCGCCCGATGCAGTCCGGCCTGTATCGCTCCGCCGCCGGCGACGACCGCTGGGAACTCCTGACCCGCGGCCTCCCCGAGGCGCCGGCGATCCGGGCGATCACGCCCCATCCCGAGGACCCCGAGATCGTCTACGTGGGGACGCAGCAGGGCCCCTACCGCACGACGGACCACGGCGAGCACTGGGAGCGCGTGGACATCGCCGACCACGGCCTCCCCGTCTGGTCGCTCCTCTTCGATCCGCGGAACCCGAAGGTGATGTACGCGGGCTACGAGAACTCCGAGATCTACCGGAGCGACAGCGGGGGCGAGCGCTGGGAGCGGCTGCCCGTCACGGTGCACTTCCCCGAGGTGACGATGGGCCGCGGCTCCAACCCCGCCAAGCGCGTGCTCCGGATCGCCGTCAATCCGGACCGCAGCGAGGAGATCTACGGCGCGATCGAGGTGGGCGGCATCATCCGCAGCCTCGACGGCGGCGAGCACTGGGAGAACATGAGCCACGGGCAGTACCTGAACGACGACACCGTGGACATGCACGCCGTGCTCGTGGGGCGCTGGCGCCCCGGCACCGTGCTGGCGATCTCCCGCGCCGGACTGTTCCGCAGCACGGACCAGGGCGCGCACTGGACCAGCGGGCACCTGGAGGCGCTGAACCCCCGCGGCCAGACGTACTGCCGCGACATCCGCGAGGTGCCCGGCGACCCGAAGACGATCTGGGTGGCGGCGGGCGCGAACTTCCAGAGCGACGTGGGCGCGCTCTTCCGGAGCGGCGACGGCGGCACGAGCTGGAGCCGGGCCGACATGGGCGCCGAGCCGAAGGCCACGCTGTTCGCGCTGGCCTTCGACGAGCGCGCGCCCCGGCGCATGTTCTGCGCCAGCGGGGCCGGCGAGGTGTTCGCCAGCGAGGACGGCGGCGAGAGCTGGACCACGCGCACCCTGCCCGCCGGCGCGACACAGGTCTACTCCATGGCGTGCGCGTAGGAGCGATCCATGGACTACCGGATCATCTCGGCCGACTGCCACATCGACATGACCTGGATGCCGGGCGATCTCTGGACGAGGAGCGCGCCCGCGAAGTGGCGGGCCGAGGTGCCGCAGGTCCGCGAGACCGACGACGGCCCGCACTGGTTCGTGGAGGGCAAGGACCTGGGCGTCTTCGGCGGCCTCGGCTTCGGCTTCGACCGAGTGCAGCGCGGGTACTCCAAGCACGTCGAGAAGATGTTCGAGGTCGGCTTCTACGAGGGCGGCCCGCATCCCACCACGCCGGCGCTCCGGATCGGTGACCAGGACCTGGACGGCATCGACGCGGAGGTGATGTACGGCATCCTCGGGGTCGGCGCGCGCATGACCGACCCCGAGCTGATCCGCGTGGTCTACGAGGTCTACAACGACTGGGCGGCCGGCTTCTGCCGGACGAACCCCGGGCGCTTCGTGGGCCTCGCCTGCGTGCCGAACCACGATCCCGCCGCGGCCGCGGCCGAGCTCCGGCGAGCCGCGCGGCTGGGCCTCAAGGGCGCCGACTTCGCCGTGTCCACCGCGGTGTATCCGATCTGGCACGGCGCGTGGGACCCGCTGTGGGCCGCCGCGCAGGAGTGCCGCATCCCGATCTCGTTCCACACCACGGGCTATCCCGTGCGCGAGCCGGCCGACGAGGAGATGGCCAAGGCGTACCACCTGCGGTATCGCGCCACCCGGACCACCATGTTCCAGATCTCGGCCGCCGAGTACCTGGCGAGCATCGTCTTCTCCGGCGCCCTCGACCGCTTCCCGGAGTTCAAGTTCGTGCTCGGCGAGGCGGGCGTGGCGTGGCTGCCCTACATCCTGGACCGCATGGACGAGGAGTACGACGACCGCTACTACCAGCTCGCGCTGTCCATGAAGCCGAGCGAGCTGTGGCGCCGCCAGGGCTACTCCACCTATCAGCGGGAGCCGAGCGTGGCCGTGATGATCCCGCTCATCGGCGAGGACACCATCATGTGGGGCTCGGACTATCCGCACCCCGACGGCATCTGGCCGGACTCGCGCAAGTGGATCGCGGAGGACCTCGGAGGGGTGAGCCCGGCCGTCCAGCGGAAGATCGTCTGCGAGAACGCCGGGAAGCTCTACGGCCTGCTGAGCTGAGCCGCCGAGTCGAGCGGGTGGGCTGCGCTCCTGAGCCGAGCCGCGCTCAGGGCCTGAGCGGCGTACCGAGCGAGGCGAGCACGAGGTCGACCGCCTGCCGGACCGCCGCGGGCTCGCACGGTGGCCGCTCCGTCACGTGCGCCGCCGCGCCCGCGACGTCGCCGAGCACCTCCGTCGCCGCGCCGGGCTGACGGATCGCCTCGACGAACGTCGCGGTGACCGCGCCGGGGCTCACCGCGGTGCGGTGGAACACGCCGGTGTCCAGGCCGTAGCACTCGCCCTCTCCGAAGCGCTGGCGGCGCTCGAGCCGGCACGCGACCATGCGGCCCGTGGCGCGGAGCACGTTGGCCCGGCCGCGGTACTCGATCGCGTACACCTGGTGCGTGGGCACGGCCGCGGGCGACACCGCGAAGACCTCGTTCTCCAGCGCGCCGGCCAGCACCAGGCTTCTCAGCCGCCAGTCGTGCGCGTGGATCGAGTAGCCGGCGCCCCGGTAGTCGCCGCGGACCGGCGACCAGACGTGCAGGCGCAGCGTGCGCCGTCCCGCGCGGCGGAGCGTGACGTCCATGAACCCGAGCGGATGCCACACCGCCTCCACGTCCTCGGGCGCGCGCTGGATGGCGCGGAGGGTTTCGATCAGGACCGCGCGGTCGTCGGTCCACGCGGCGGGCCCGACCGGGGCCCGGCGCCCGCGAACCGTCATCGCCGTCCGGAGCGCCAGCCGCGGCGCGCGAGCCACCCGACCAGCACGGCGCCGGCGGCGGGCACGATGGCCGTGGAGAAGATCCCGCGCGCGCGGGGCGCCGGCCGGGGGCCGCGGTAGGCGCGCGTGGCGTCCATGGCGAAGGCCCGGGGCCGGAACGCGATCGCGCTCTCCGCGAGATCGAAGTTCAGCACGCGACGGCCGAGGGCGCCGCGCCGGGGCCCGAGCCACTCGACGAGCTGCTCGCGCAGGTGCGTCTCGTCGTGCCAGAAGAGCGTCGACAGGTCGCCCGCGGAGAAGTACAGGTCCCGGCGCGGATGCCGGCAGGACAGGATCAGCGGCCGCTCGTAGGCGAGCGTCATGCCGATCTCGTGCGCGGTGTTCGGGCTGTCGTGATCGCGGTTGCTGGGGCCGAACGTCAGGTCCGCGGCGACCAGCGCGGCTCCGGCGATGAGGGCGCGCGTCCGCTCCCGGACGCCCGGCGCCGCGGCCACCACGCGCGGATCGTCGAACCACACGCACGGGATGCCCAGGGCCGCCTCGACCGCGCTCTGGATGGCGTCGCGGATGAGCGCGAAGTCGTCGTGGATGCGCGTGGCCAGGAACGCGTACGGCGTGCCGGCGCGCGGGCGCCGCCCGATGTCGGCGAGGAAGTCCTCCAGGTCCGACTCCGGCACGGTGTCATGCTGACCGCGGGTGAGGGCAAGGACGGGGCGCCCGGCCTCGCCGGCGAGCTTCAGGATGCGCTCGACCTCGGCGCGGGCGGCGCCGCCCGCGATGCGGCCGGACGTGATCGTGACCACGCCGTCCGAGCCCTCCAGCACGGCCCGCGCCGCCCGCTCGCCGTCGACCGCCTCGGAGAGCCGGCTCACCGCGAGGACGCGGCGGGCGTCGAGCCACGACGTCAGCGCGGCGAGGGTCGCGTCACGGGGGCCGGCGTCGCTGCACACGTACACGGTGGCGGCGGCGCCGATCTCGACCGCCACGCCGCCGGGATTCGGCGGCGCGGCGCCAGGCGTGTCAGCGGCCATCGGTCCGTGCCCGTCGCCGGCCCCGCCGGCGCGGCCGCGCCGAGGCGGCCCCGCCCGGGCTCAGCTTCTCGAGCAGGTGCGTGACCACCTGATCCGCCGCCTCGGCGGGCTCGAGGCTGAGCGTCTCGTGGTGCAGGCTGAGGTCGTTGAGGTCGGGGTTCGGATTCGAGCGCTTCCAGAAGTACGGGAGGATGACCGTGCGCGACTGCAGGAGCGCGCGCAGCTCCTTCGTGCACGCCGACGAGGTCTCGTAGCCGTCGGCCAGGATGACCACGGCGTGCGTGGCGTCGGTCAGCTCCTTCTGCATCCGCGCCGGCCAGTCGTCGGCCGCGCGGTTCTCGGACTGGTACTCCCACCACGAGATCGAGCGCTCGTCCAGCGCGGCCACGATGGCGTCGACCACCCGGCGGTCCGGCTCCTTCAGGTTGTGGCTGATGAACACGCGGTGGCGGCGCGTGAACCGCCGCCGCTCGAAGAAGTCCCGGCCCACGTCGAACTCGGTGATCAGCTTGCGCGTGTCGCGCATGGCCTGGGCGTGCTCCTGGACCTTCCTCGACAGCTCGTCGAGCGAGGTCCACTCGACCAGGTCCCGCTGGTACCCGTGGGGATGGCCGCGCAGGAGCCACGGCAACTCGACCGGGCTCGGCTCCGTCCCGTCGCGCCGGCGGATCAGCCGGATCGTCGGCACGAAGAGGGCATGGGCCATCGCGTACACGTCGCGGGGCGCGTCGGCCCCGAACGTCGGCCACCACGAGGCTGCTGGCGAAGAGCTGGGTCAGCACCTCGATGTCGGTGGCGGACTCCGGGACGACCGAGACGCGCTCGTAGCCGGCCTCCTCGAGGGGCTGGCGGATGCGCTCCACCACGGCGGCGCGGTCGTCGGACGGCGGCAGGAGCACCAGCGCGTTCTGGTTGGGGGCGAGGATGCGCGGCTCCAGATTGGCGCCGACGGCATTCAGCCATGCGCGGATGGCGGCGTGGACGTAGGTGCCGCTCTGCTGGAGCAGGTGCGGCGGCTCGAACGGCTGGTACACGACGTGGGGGCCAGTCTCCGACCCGCGCTGGAAGCGCACCCGGGTGTCGTACAGCACGAACCGCGGCTTCCGCGCCCGCTCGGCGAGGCGGATCTCGAACAGCGCCGGGTGCGAGCACCGCGCCGCGCCGTCGCCGACGGCGCCGGCGGCGATCTGGGCATCGGCGCGGTACGGGAGGACGGCCAGGAACAGGTCGGAGCGCCGGATGTACTCCTCGAGGCGCGTCACGTGGTCGGGCGGCTGCTCGACCAGATCCTCCTCGACGAGGAGGTTGCAGTGCCCGCAGATCTCCTTCCATGCGACCTGGTTGCAGTCGACGTCGGCCGGGCGCCAGCTGTGGCTGAAGTACACCGAGAAGCGCTTGTCGCTCATCGCGGCTCCCCCGGAGGGGAGTATGGCACGAGGTGCTGCATTTCAAGACCTGACCCCGACGTTGCGGTCCTCAGGTGCGGGCGCCCGCGCTTCGCCCGCCCGCACCCTCCGACATCGCACCTCGGTGACCTAGTCCAGCCAGTCCTCTTCCTTGAGCTTCCGGGGCAGGTACGTCTTCGTCAGGTAGCGGAAGTCCTTGTTGGCGAGGGCGTCCAGCTCGTACTTGAGGCCGCTCCCGAGCATCCGCTTGATCTCGGCCTGCCAGGGCTTCTTCTGGAACCAGCGGTACTTCAGCAGCTCCTTGGCCCGGCCCACGTCCTTGTCGTTCAGCTTGATGCCGACGGTGCGCGGCAGCCCGTAGGCGTCGGGATCGGCGCTGGACAGGCCGATGAACTTGGCCTTGGGGATGGCCATCCGCTCGCTCTCGAACGCGAGGTTGATCGACCCCTGCTTGACCACGGAGTAGATGTAGTAGCCCCACGGGTCGTTGTCCACGAGCACGTAGACGGGCAGCGTGTACTCCTCGTGCAGGCGCCGGGCGAGACGGCGCACGCCGCGCGGCGGCTGCCCGTTGCCGGTGAGGAGCACGCAGTTGTAGCGGCGCCAGAACTTGTCCTCGGAGAGGCGGTTCCACTGGGTGCCCTTCTCGACGAGGAGGACGAAGTCCGCGGTGCAGCGCCGGATCTCGATGTACTCCGGCTCGACGATGGACGGCACCGAGTAGCCGCCCTTGCCGAGCCGGGCGCAGTCCACGCGATCGCCGTCGTCGCCCAGCACCACCGGCCCCACGATGCTCCCGGCGTTCTCCGCGCGCACGTGGAGCTCCTCGCGGAGCGCGGCCAGCGCGACCTCGAGGTCCTCGATCAGCGGGTCGGACTCGTTCTGGCCGTCGAAGGTGTTCTCCGACGAGCCCTTCATGGTGTGCTTCGTGCGGTAGTAGATCTCGCGCAGCGACGTCGTCAGGTTCGCGCGCTGCAGCTCGGCGAGCGCGTCGGCGACGAGCACGGTCTGCATGAACTTCTTCGCCATGCCGACGTTGAAGAACGTGCGCGCCTGCTTCCGGCGGCCCATCTCGATGATGCCGCGCTTGTCGTTGAACACGACGTTGGCGAGGCTGCGCACGGGGATCGTCAGCGTGGGGTCGCGGCGCTTCTCCGCCGCCGCCACCACGGTGTCGGCGACGCCCACGAGCTTCCGCTCGACCGGGCCCGGCTTCTTCGCGTCCGCCATGAGCGCGCCCTACCTCCGCGGGCGCCGGCGCGCGCGCCGCGGCCGGTCGGCCGGGCCGGCCGCGCCCGCGGGCGGCGCGGGTCGTCGCGCGGCGGGGTGTCGCGGCCGCTCGAGACCCGCGGGCCGCGCGGCCCGCGCCGGTCGATCGCGCCGGCGCGGACGCGCGCGCCGGCCGCGTCGGCGGCGCGGTCGTGCCGCCGCGCGAGCGGAGCGCCGCCCTTCGCCTTCGTCCGGGACGGGGCCGGCGCCTCGTCCGGCGCCGGCGCTTCCGCGGCGACGGCGTCGGCGCCCGGAGCGCCGGGCAGCACCGGGGCCTCTCCCTCGGGCCCGTCGGGCGTGACGATGATCGAGTGGGGAAGGCCCTCCGGCCCGCCGTCGCCGCCGAGGATCTGGTCCGTCCGGACGCCGCCCGTCCGCCCGAGCGCGATCTTCTGGAGCTGGTCCCGGAGCTTGTCCTTGGCGAGCTTGCCGCCCTTCAGCCGCGCGCACGCCTCGACGACCTCCTCGATGTACAGCTCGAAGATGTTGCGCCGGCGGAACTCGCTCTTCGCGCGCTCGCGGCGCCGCAGGAACACGCCGAGCCGCCGCCCGCACTCCTGGAACGCGAGCTTGATCTCCTTCCTGATCTCGTCGTAGTCGGCGATGGCTTCCTTGGACTCGCTCGTGAACGGGACCCACACCGAGGCCATGTGGACGAACACCACCATGGGCCCGGCGGGCAGCGCGCCCCGCGACTGCGTGACGCCGTAGTTCCGCCACGCCGTCTCGAGCGCGGCCTTGAACGTGGCGCACGCCGACTGCTGGTAGAGGAGCGGCACGCGGTTCGCGTACCGGATCACGCGAGCCAGCTCCGCGTCCTGGTCCACCGCCTCGCCCTCGGCGAGCGGGGCCGCGGGGGCGGCGGCCGGCGCCTCGGCGTCCGGGCCCTTGCCGAAGGCGAGGCCGGCCTCGATGACGAACGGGTTGCCGCGGTACACGGCGGGGGGCCGGGTCACCGCGGTGTAGAACTCGCCCTTGATCTGCTTGTAGAGGCCGTGGAGGATCGCCCGCTCGCCGATCGGCGACAGGCAGTTCGACGGCGGGGCCATGATCTTCGTGGCCTGGATCGCCTTGTAGAGCGCCTCGGCGGCGGCGCCGTGGATGTTCCGCGGCCGCGCCTCCGGCGAGAGCCCGGCGGCCTTTCCGATCTCCTGGGCCACCGCGGGGGAGACCCGGCTGAAGTCGCCGGCGAGGAACCCGGCGAGCGAGTGGCTCCGCGTGTCGTGGAGCATCCGCAGGAGGATGCCGAACTCGATCCCGTAGGGATGCGGCTTGATCTCGCGCGGCTCTGCGGGCAGCTCGTCGATCGTGCGCGGATACTCGCGGGTCTCGCCGTCCGCGGCGCGGTACACGAGCCGCACGTGCGGGTTGGCGATGGCCGTCTGCTCCAGGTACTCGTCGACGGAGGCGCGGCCCTTCTGGTAGCGCCCCTCGATCTCCAGCGTGACCTGGGTGCCGCGCGGGTGCTCCCAGTCGATCTTCTTCGACTCGAAGATGCGCGGCTCGTTCTTCTTGGTGTCGATCTGCACCTCGAAGTAGTGGGCGGCGGCCCGCGGGCCGGTGCGCGAGGTGATCTGCACGGGCTTGCCCGTGGTGAGCTGCGCGTACATGCCCGCCGCCGAGATGCCGATGCCCTGCTGCCCGCGGCTCTGGCGCAGCCGGTGGAACTTCGACCCGTAGAGGAGCTTGGCGAAGATGGGCGGGATCTGGTGGCGGACGATGCCGGGGCCGTTGTCCGTCACCGTCACCCGGAACCGCGTGGCCTGGCTGGCCGGCGGCGGCGCGGCGCCGTCCGTGGCCGCCACCTCGAGCGTCACGCTCACCTCGGGGAGGATGCCCGCCTCCTCGCACGCGTCCAGCGCGTTGTCGACGGCTTCCTTCACACACGTGAGGAGCGCCTTGCGCGGGTTGTCGAAGCCGAGGAGGTGGCGGTTCTTGGTGAAGAACTCGGAGACCGAGATCTCGCGCTGGCGCGCGCCCATCTCGGCCGCCGACACCGGGGCCTTCACGTCCACGACCGGCCGGCGGGCGAGCGCGGTGGCCATCCCCCCCATTGAATACCAAGAGTCCACGATGGCCCGCGCACTTTTGTCGCCGCCGCGCGCCGCGGGACCCAGCACGCGCAACCCTGCAACCCTGGGGTCCGATGGTGCGTCCTCCACGCGGACGACGGGCTTGCCGAAGCCCAGGAAGGTGTCCCACTGCATCCGGAAGAAGTCGGTAGCATGGCCGCTCCGCGCCGCTCGTCGGCGCGCGCCATGGCTCGGCTCAGCGGGACCGGCCTTGACGGGCGCAGGGAACGGGACGCACGATCGGGGGGCCGACATGACCTCTGATCGCGACGTGAAGCAGCAAGTGGCCGCGCACTGGGGCCGGCGGGCCGCGGGGTTCGACGAGGACTTCGGCCACAGCATCCGCACGCCGGCCGAGCGGGCCGCGTGGACCCGGGTGCTCGACGTGGTCCTCGCCGGCCGTGGGGCCGCGCTCGAGGCGCTCGATGTGGGCTCGGGCACCGGCTTCCTCGCCCTCGAGCTGGCCGAGCGCGGCCACCGGGTGACCGGCGTGGACTTCGCGCCCGCGATGGTCGCGCTCGCTCGCGGCAAGGCGGCGGCGCGCGGCGTCGCCGTCCGGTTCGAGGAGGCCGACGCCGAGCAGCTCCCCTACCCGTCCGGCCGCTTCGACCTCGTGATCAGCCGGCACCTCCTGTGGACGCTCCCGCACCCGGAGGCGGCGATCGACGAGTGGATCCGCGTCCTCCGCGCGGGCGGGCGTCTCGCCGTGGTGGACTCGAAGCTGGACGCCGGCGCCGGGCCGCCCCCCACCGAGAACGCGCGGACGAGCGCGGAGTACGCGGCGATCGGCGACCGCCTCCCCTTCCTGGGCGGCCGCTCGCGCGAGGAGATCGAGGATCTTCTGGCCACCCACGGCCTCGTGAATGTCGGGAGTGACCCCATGCTCGACGTGGTCGCCGCGCAGGAGCAGCGGATGCTCGACGAGGGCCGCGCCCCGACCCCGCGCCGCCGCTACGTCGTCTGGGGCGACGCGCCTGGCGCGCGCGAGGAGGTGGCGGGAAGAATCGAATGAGACAAAGGTCCCATTTCCGTCGTGCGCGTGTTCGCATGACGATCGCGTCGGTGCGCCTGGCCGGGACGTGAGTGGCACGCCGGGACCGCGCCGAGTGGAGTGGGCGCTACGACGTGGCCACGGCCACACGGGAGGACCGCGATCATGCAGAGTCCCATGACGAAGCGGGCAGCGGCGGAGTTCATCGGAACCTTCTGGCTGGTGCTCGGGGGCTGCGGCAGCGCCGTCCTCGCCGCCGGGGTGCCGCAGGTCGGCATCGGATTCCTCGGCGTGTCGTTGGCCTTCGGGCTGACCGTGCTCACCATGGCGTACGCGATCGGGCACGTCTCCGGGTGCCATCTCAACCCCGCGGTCTCGTTCGGCCTGTGGGCGGGCGGACGCTTCCCGGCGAGCGACCTCGCGCCCTACATCGTGGCCCAGGTGCTGGGCGCCATCGCCGGCGCGGGCGTCCTGCTGGTGATCGCCAGCGGCAAGGCCGGCTTCGACCTGGCGGGGGGCCTGGCCTCCAACGGCTTCGGCGCGCACTCGCCGGGCGGGTACAGCGCGCTCGCGGGCTTCGTCACCGAGCTCGTGCTCACGCTCGTCTTCCTCTTCGTCATCCTCGGCGCGACGGACGGCCGGGCCCCCGCAGGCTTCGCCGGCATCCCGATCGGCCTCTGCCTGACGCTCATCCACCTGATCAGCATCCCGGTCACGAACACGTCGGTGAACCCCGCGCGGAGCACGGGGCCCGCGGTCTTCGTGGGCGGCTGGGCGCTCGGTCAGCTCTGGATGTTCTGGGTCGCGCCGATCCTGGGCGCGTTGATCGGCGGCGCGCTCTACGGCGCGATCGCCGGCGACCGGGACCGCTGACCGCCCGCCGCCAACGCTAAGGGCGGAAGCCCGGCGGTCGATTTCGTCCAGGTCACCAGCCGCCCGCAGTGGCGGGCGGTGGCGGCGGTCGATTCCGTCCAGGTCACCAGCGGGCCGGCAGTGGCGGCGGGTGGGGGCCTCCGGGGTCGAGGGGTGCTTCCCCTCCAACCGGCGTCGTCCCCCGCGCGCCCGGATGGAGCCCAGTCCCAGCGGGGCAGCGCACGCGTGCGACGTCACCCCGCGACCCCGGAGGCCCCCACCCGCCGCCCGTGGAGTGAGCGCGCAAGCCCAGAAGAGAGCAGACTTCAGTCCGATGCCGGGGACGGCGCCTCGCGCGGGGACACGGCGGGCCGCGCGCCGCGCGTCGGCTGCGGCAGGCGGCACAGGATCAGCCCGGACACCGCGTAGCAGACGACGAAGCCGGCGAGGGCGTACGTGTAGCTCTCGGTCCGGTCGAAGATCCAGCCGGTGACGACGGCGCCGGGCATCGACACGAGGCTCTGGAACATGCTGATCCAGCCGCGGATCGTGGCGAAGTGCCTCCGGCCGAAGCAGTCGCCCACCAGCGCCCACGTCACGGAATTGATCGCGTCGCCGAACGAGAACAGCACCGCGAAGGCGACCAGCGGCCACACCGCGGCGTCGCACCGCATGAGGACCACGAGGCCCACCGCGCCCAGGACCACGCCGGTCGCGCCGATCATGCGCTTCGACCGGTGATCGCCGAGCCATCCCGTCAGCGGGCGCACGACCACGGTGCTGAGCGCGGTCAGCCCCACGTAGAAGGCCGCCGTCGGCTCGTCCAGCCCCTTCCACACGAGGATGGGCACGAGATGCACGGACACGCCGCTGTACGGCACGTTGCGGAGGCCGTGGAACGCGGCGAGCAGCCAGAACGTGGGCGTGCGCAGCGCCTCCCGCGCCGTGAACTCCTGGGCGTCCGGGAGCCGCGGCGCCCCCGACGGCGCGTCCGGCCGCGGCGCGGCGGGCTCGCCGTCCGGCAAGAGCCCCATGCTCTCCGGCGAGCGCCGGATGAACAGCACCAGCGGGAGCAGCGCGAGCACGGCGATGCCCGACAGGAACGCGGCGACGCGCCAGCCCAGGTTCAGCACGGCGAGGGCCACGAGCGGGAAGATGAGGACCCCGCCCAGGGCCTGGCCGGTCTGGACGATCGACATGGCCAGGCCGCGCTTGCGCCGGAACCAGTGGTTGACGGTGGCGATGGTGGCCTGGTTGAATCCGGCCTGGAAGCCCAGCGACAGCGGGCCCATGAACACGAGCACGAAGAAGAGGTAGCTGTGGGTGAACGAGAGCAGCAGGAAGCCCAGCCCGGCGAGCGTCGTGCCCACGACGAGCATGACGCGCACGTCGAAGCGGTCGACCAGGTAGCCGACGAGCGGCCCTTCCACGGCGGACTCGAGCTTGGCGAGCGAGAACGGCAGCGACGTGGCGGCCCGGCTGAGCTTGAGCTCGGTGAGGATCGGCAGGAAGTAGAGCGTGAAGCCGGTGTTGAACGTGCCGCCCTTCACCGCGTCCTGGACGCAGCCGATCGCGACGATCCACCAGCCATAGAAGACGCGCCCCGGGCTCTCCGACAGCGATCGCCTCACGAGCCCATCCCTGCGTCGACCACCACGAGCGGCATCGTCCTTTCTTTCGGCCCGGCGTTCGTTTCCGACGGCCCCGGCGGGCCGCGCCCGGGTCGCCCTCGCGTTTAGCACGAGGGGCGGGGCGAAGTCCACGGTCGATCCGTCGGCCGCCGCGCTACACTCGGGCCCGGCCCGTGTGTCGGGCGGGCCACCACAGCGACGCGAGACGCAGGAGAGCCACGACATGGCCGAGTTCGCCGGCAAGACCGTGCTCGTCACGGGCTGCGCGCGCGCCCGCGGGATGGGGCGGGCGATCGCCGTCGCGTTCGCGCGCGCCGGCGCGGACGTCGTCGCGACCGACGTGGTCGCCGGCGGCACGCGGAACGAGAACGAGGAAGGACTCGAGGAGATCCGGATCGGCTGGAAGGGCCTGGAGAGTCTGGCCGCCGAGATCGAGGGGCTGGGCCGCCGCATCCTGACGCTCACCGGCGACGTGAGCCGGGCCGACGACGCCGAGCGCATGGTGGCGGACGCGCTCCGGCAGTTCGGGAAGATCGACGTGCTCGTGAACAACGCCGCCGCCCCTCACGGCGCGGATCGCCGGCTGCTCTGGGAGGTGCCGGAGGAGGCGTGGGACGCCGTCCTGGGCGTCAACCTCAAGGGCGTCTACCTGATGTGCCGCGCCGTGATCCCCCGCATGCTGGAGCGGCGGAGCGGCCGCATCCTGAACCTGGCGTCGATCTCCGGCAAGCGCGGCACGCCCCGCCGAGGCGCGTACACCGCGTCGAAGTTCGGCGTGATCGGCCTCACCCAGGTCCTGGCCCAGGAGCTGGCGTCGCATGGCATCACCGTGAACGCCCTCTGCCCGGGCACGGTCGACACCAGCCGCCACGAGTCCACGTCGCGCCGGGAGCGCGCCCTCGCCGAGCGAGGACCCGGGCACGCCGCTGCCCTTCGCGCGCGTGCCCGTCGGCCGCATCGCCCGCCCCGACGACATCGCGCGGCTCGCCCTGTTCCTGGCCTCGGACGGAAGCGACAACATCACCGGTCAGGCCTGGAACGTCGACGGCGGGATGGTCATGCATTGATCCCGCGCCGCTGACCGGTGTCGCCGGCGAGCCTTGACAGGGCGCGCCGGCGTCGCGCAGAGTGCCCGTGTTCCGAGACGCGTCCACGACCTGATCAGGAGGAACCCATGCGCCCACGCCTCGTCGTCATGGCTCTCGTCGTCGCTGCTCGCCCTGCCCCTCGCCGCCGCGCCGGCCCAGGCGCAGAACGCGCTCGTCGTCAGCGTCTGGGGCGGCAACTGGAAGGACACGGTCGAGAAGGTGATCGGCAAGGCCTTCACGGCGAAGACCGGCATCCCCGTGGAGTACGAGGTGGGCGGCACCATCGACCGGCTGGCCAAGGCCCGCGTGGCCAAGGGCAACCCGCTCGTCGACCTCAACTTCACCACCACGCACGTGGCGCGGCTCTACATCTCCGACGGGCTCTACGAGAAGCTCGACATGGCCAAGCTGCCCAACGCGCAGGGAGATCGCGAAGGAGGCGTTCCGGAGCGACTTCCACCTGGGCTCGTGGGCGTACGTCTACACCGTCGTCTACCGGCCCGACCTCGTGAAGGAAGAGATCACGAAGTGGTCGGATCTGTGGAAGCCGTCGCTCAAGGGCAAGATCGCCATGCCGGACTTCGACCCGTCGCACATCATCACGATCGCCGCCCTGATGGAGGGCGGCAACGAGGTCAACTGGCAGAAGGGCGAGGCCAGGCTCGAGCAGCTCAAGGACTCCGTGGCCGCCTTCTACTCGACGGACGCGCAGAGCCAGGACCTCATGAAGACGGGCCAGGGGCCGGTCGCAGGTGATGCTCTCGGTCAACGCCTACCACCTCCAGGAGCAGGGCATCCAGGTCAAGGTCGTGCAGCCGACGCGACTATCCCGGCGTCGTCGGCATCGACACGATGGCGGTGATGGCCGGGCACCAAGAAGGCGGACGCCGCGCACCAGTTCATCAACATGGCGCTGTCCAAGGAGATCCAGACCGAGCTGGTCAAGGCGCTGCGCGCGGGGCCCGTGAACCTCGGGGCCACGGTGCCCGCGAACCTCCGAGGCCAGCCGGGCATCTTCGCGAGCCCGGCGGAGTGGAAGGAGCGCGGCTACATCATGAACGACGAGGCGCGCGCGAAGAACCTGCCGGGCTGGCGGGAGTGGTTCACCGCGAACATCGTCAAGAAGTGACCGCGCCGGCGCGTGACGGCGCCGCGGGCCCCGCCCGCGCGTGAGGCTGCTCCTCCCCGCCGTCGCGGTCCTCGCCGTCTTCGCGGCGGCGCTCGGCTCGCTGTTCCGGTGGAGCGTGCTGGAGTTCGTGCCGGGGTCGCTCCAGACCGGCGGCTCACGCTCGCGAACTTCCGCGCGCGTGCTGGCGCCCCAGTACCTGGGGGCGATCCGCGACACGATCGTGCTGAGCGCGCTCACCACCGTGCTCACGCTCGTCTGCGCGTACCCCGTGGCGTACGCGCTGGCGCGGACGCCGTCGCGGCGGGTGCGCTCGCTGCTCCTCGTCCTCACCCTGGCCCCGTTCTTCACCGGGGCCATCGTGCGCACCTACGCCTGGGTGCTCGTGCTCGGCAACACCGTGGTGACCTGGCCGCGTGCCGATGCTGTTCACCGAGCGCGGCGTGCTCGTCGGCCTCGTCCACTTCTCGATGCCCACGATGATCCTGATCCTCGCCGCCGCGCTCAGCCACATCGACCCCGCCTACGAGCGCGCGGCGGCCAGCCTCGGCGCGCCGCCCGGCGCGCGTGTTCCTGCGCGTCACGCTGCCGCTGTCCATGCCCGGCATCGTGTCGGGCGGGCTCATCGTGTTCGCGTGGACGCTGTCGGCCTTCCCCACGCCCGGAGCTGCTCGGCGGCGGCAAGGTGAAGATGATCGCCAACGTGGTGAAGGACCTCGGGCTGGACTCGTTCAACTGGCCGGGGGCGGCGGCCTTCGCCATGCTCGCGCTCGCCCTCACGCTGGCCCTGCTCGCCGCGATGGGCCGCGTGGCGCGCGCGGCCGGCGTCGTGATGCTGCGCGCCGCCGTCGTCGCGCTCGTCGGCGTTCATGACGCTGCCCACGGTGGTGGTGATCGCGGTGTCGTTCAACCCGACCGCCATCCTGTCGTTCCCGCCGGCCGGCTTCTCGCTGCGCTGGTACGAGAACGTCCTCACCTATCCGCAGTTCCAGCGGGCGGCGGTGAACAGCGTGATCGTCACGGGCGGCGCGGTGGCGCTGGCGCTGCCGATCGGCACGCTGGCCGCGCTGGCGCTCGAGCGCGGCCACCTGCGCGGCCGGAGCGTGTGGGCGGCGCTCCTGCTCTCGCCGCTCGTCGTTCCCGGCGTGGCGGCCGGGCTCGGCTTCCTCATCCTGGCCGCCGCCCTCGGCCTCCTGCGCAGCCGCGCCGTCCTCGTCGCCGCCCACGTGGCCCTCGTCCTGCCGTTCGTGGTCCGCTCCGTGTGGGTCAGCGTGCGGAACCTCGACCCCGCGCTCGAGCGGGCGGCGGCCAGCCTGGGCGCCACGCCGTGGCGCGTGTTCCGGCGCGTGACGCTGCCGCTGCTGCGGCCGGGCCTCTTCGCCGGGCTCCTCTTCGCCGTGGTCGTGTCGGTGAACGAGTTCGTCGTGTCGCTCTTCATCTCGAACCGGGTGACCGAGATCCTGCCCGTGGCGATGTTCAGCTACGTCGTGAACTACACGGACCCCACGCATCGCCGCGCTCTCCTCGCTCTTCATCGCCGCCACGTTCCTCGTCGTCTGGCTGGCCGACCGGTACCTGGACCTCTCGCGCGTGTTCCTGCGCCACTGAGCAGGCCGGTGCCCGAGCCGTGACGAGGGCCGTCGTGGAGCTCCGCGGGCTGCACGCGCGAGTTCGGCGCGGTGCGCGCGGTGGACGAGCTCGACCTCACCGTGCACGAGGGCGAGTTCCTGGCGCTGCTCGGCCCGTCCGGGTGCGGCAAGACGACCACGCTGAACCTCATCGCCGGGCTTCGTGGCCGCCGACCCGGGGCAGATCCTGATCGACGGCGAGGACATGACGGCGCGCCCGCCGCATCTGCGCGGCCTCGGCGTGGTCTTCCAGTCGTACGCGCTGTTCCCCCACCTGTCGGTCCGGGAGAACGTGGCGTTCGGGCTCCGCGAGCGCCGCGTCGCCCGCGGCGGAGATCGAGCGCCGCGTCGGCGAGGCGCTCGAGCTGGTGCGCCTGGACCGCGCGGGCCGCCAGCGGCCCGCGCGAGCTGTCCGGCGGGATGCAGCAGCGCGTGGCCCTGGCGCGCGCGCTCGTCGTACCGGCCGCGCGTGCTGCTGCTCGACGAGCCGCTGGCCGCGCTCGACCGGAAGCTCCGCGAGGGGATGCGCGACGAGCTGCGCGCCATCCAGCGCTCGGTGGGCATCACCACGGTGTTCGTGACCCACGACCAGGCCGAGGCCCTCGGGCCTGTCCGACCGCATCGCGGTCATGAGCCACGGCCGCATCGAGCAGCTCGGCGCGCCGCGCGACGTCTACGAGCGCCCGGCCACGCGCTTCGTGGCCGACTTCATCGGCGCCTCGACCGTGCTGCGCGGGCGGGCGGTGGCCGCCGACCGCGTCTCGATCGCGGGCGCCACCCTCCGCGTGGACGGCGCCCGCGCGCTGGCCGCGGGCGCGCGAGGTCGAGCTGGCGATCCGGCCGGAACGGGTGCGCCTGGCCGCGGCGCCCGGCGACAACGTGCTCGACGCCCGCATCGAGGGCCTCGTCTACCAGGGCGCCCAGACGGAGGTGACGGCCCGCCTGGCCGACGGCCAGCGCGTCCTCGTGTTCGTCACCGAGCCCGCGCCCGAGCCCCTGGTGGTGGGCGAGGCGCTGCGCTTCCACCTGCCCGCCGCCGCGTTCATGCTGCTCGGCTGAGCCGGCTAAGGCCAGAGGCGCGACGAGGCGAGCCGGGCGCCCTCCACGAGCGCCTCGAACTTCGCCCACATGACGCTGGGGTGCTGGCGCTGGAACAGCGCGCCCTGGGCGAAGCCGCAGTCGACCCCGGCCATGACCCGCTCGCGGCCGACCAGCCGCGCGTAGTTCGTCAGGCGCTCGGCCACCGTCTCGGGATGCTCGACCACCGCGGTGGTGTGGGCGATCACGCCGGGAATGAGCACCTTGCCCTCCGGGAGCTTCACGTCCTCCCACAGGCGCCACTCGTGCGAGTGCCGCGGCGTCGCCGCCTCGATCGAATACGCCTGCGCCCGGACGCGGAGCACCAGGTCCACCACGTCGCGGAGTCCCAGGTCCTCGAGGTGCGGCCCCTGCCAGCTCCCCCAGCAGAGGTGGTAGCGGACGCGGTCCTCGGGGATGCCGGCCAGCGCGTGGTTGAGCGCGTCGATGTTGCGGGCCTGCATCTTCCGGTAGTCCTCGAGCGGCGGCGCCGGGATCAGCATGTCCCACGTCTCGCCGAGCCCGGGATCGTCGATCTGGAGGATGAAGCCGGCGTCCACGATGGCGCGGTACTCCGTCCGGAGCGCCTCGGCGATCGCGAACACGTAGGCGTCCTCGGTCGGGTAGTAGCGGTTCTGGCCGCGCCCGACCATGGCCGGCGCGATCGCGGGCACGAACGCCTCGGCCACGGCGGCGCCGCGAAGCGCGGTCTTGAAGGCGGCCAGGTCCCGCTCCAGCAGCGCGTGGCCCTTGTAGGCGATCGGCCCATCGCACACGGTCGGCGCCGAGGCCAGCGGCATCTCCCGCGGCAAGTACTCCGTGTAGTACTCGCGGAAGGCGCGCCACTCCCGCCGGCTGTCCACGCGGCGGGCCCACGGTCCGCCGGCGCCGGTCTGCGCCGCGCTCGGATCGGCCGCGGACGTGGTGGTGGTGAAACCGGTCAGCCGATCGTCCGTGTAGGCGAGGAAGCTCGTCTTGCTCATCTCGCCGTCCGACACCACGTCGAGCCCGACCTCGGCCTGGCGTCGCACCACGTCGGCCACCGCCTCGGCCACGCGCGCGGCGAGCTCGGCCTCGCCGATCGCCTGCCCGGCCAGCCGCGCCCGGAGGAGCGCCCGGATGCTCTCGGGACGCGGGATGCTGCCGACGTGGGTGGTGAGGATCCGCTCGCTGCTGGTCTTCATGGAGATGTCCTCGCCGGGCCAGTCGCCCCGGCCGCCGTGCTCGTCATCGCATGTCCCCGAAGGGAATCCGGCGCTCCGTAGTCTACGCCGGCCGATCGGCCATCGCCGGCTGCCACACCGACCACCCGGCGTCGAGGATTCGAATTCGGTCAACATCCGACCCATGAATATCGAAAGACCGATTTTCGATCTTCATGGTATGTCGCGATCGAGCTCTACCCCGGGGATCCCGCCACTGTCACGCCAGGCGTGACGTCGCGGCCCGCGGATCAGAAGCCGAGCAGGCGCCTGACGCCGCGGCGTGGCGCGACGCCGTAGATCGGTCGGACGCCGGCCTCCACGAAGCCCGCGCGCAGACAGTTGCGGTGCGAGGACGATCCCTGGGCCACGTCCACGATGGCCGTGTGGCAACCGCCCGCGGTGTCCTCGATTCGGCGCGCGATCAGCGCGGCCTGGCCGCCGCGCCGCCGATGGCTCGCGAGCACCCCGGCGAACCCGAGCCAGACGATCCCTCCCGTCTCGTAGGCCGCCCCGCAGCCCACCGCGGCGGGACCGTCGTACGCGAGGTAGTGACGCCAGCCCCCGCGGCCCACCACGCACGCGCTCAGCTCCTCCGCGGTCCGCGGCCAGCCGAAGCTCTCGGCGGCCACGCGGCCGAAGTCGCGCCGATCGTCCGCGCTCACGCGACGGACGGGGAGGTCCGACGCTGGCGCAACGAACGGTGCCCGCAGGCTCCGGACGAGCAGCACCGAGAGATACTCGATGACGAAGCGGTGGCCGGCGAGCCACTGCTCGACCGAAGCGGACACGGGCCGGCTGCCCAGCTGGAGCCAGTATCGACCGACGCCTCGGCTCCCGGTACCAGGCGGCGGCATCGCCGATCTCCTCCACGGTGGGCGCGGCGTGACGGCCGACCCAGAGGATCCGATTGAACGCCGGGATCGGACAGGCGGGCGCGGCCGTCAGGAGCGCACGGCCTTGCTCACCGGCGGCGAGGCCGTGTCCCGACGCGGCGGCGGCGAGATCGCGCCAGGCCGCGATCTCGTGGTCCTCCGCGGCGTCGAAACTCACGATCACGGCCGGCTCCCGCTCTTCCGCCACCGTCCGTCACGGGCTCGGTCGGCCGCCGCGCCGCGCGCGCGCCGACCCGTCACGCCAGCTTGTAGGCGCGCGCCACGTTCTCGCCGAGGATGCCGCGGCGAGCCGAGTCGGGCATCGGGGCCACCATCTCGCTCAGCTCCTCGAGGTAGCCTCCGGGATGATCGGGATGCGGGTAGTCGCTCGCCCAGAAGAACCGGTCCTCGCCGACCAGCGGCATCAGCGCGGCGATCGTGCGCTCGTCGGGGTCCGCGGAGACGTAGCACTGCCGGCGGAAGTAGTGCGACGGCTTCTCCCTGAGCCGCACGGTGGCGCCGAGCGTGGTCCCGCCGAAGATCGCGTCGCCCCGGTCCAGGAAGTAGCCGATCCACCGCGCCTGCGACTCCAGCACGGCCACGCGCAGGCGCGGGAAGCGCTCGAACACGCCGAGCTGGAAGACGGTCGCCCACGCGGATCCGCAGCGCCCGATCGCGCAGCCGAGGCTCCAGGTAGCGCTCCCAGAGGTCCGGCGGCTCGAGGATGTGCCCGTCGCAATCGATCACCATCGCGTCCGCGATCATCGCCGCCTCCGATCTCGCCGGGAAGTCACCGTCCCGGCGGCGCCTCCGGCTTCTCGAACAGCGCGAGGCTCTCCATGGCCAGGCCGTAGCCCAGCAGGTCGTGCATCTGCCGGCGCAGGTACTCGGTGAAGAGCAGACGCGTGTAGCGCAGGAGCAGCGTGGGCCGGCGCGTCAGGTCCTCCGCGAGCTGCCAGGCGCGCGCCATGAGCTTGTCGGGCGGCAGCACCTCGGCGACCAGGCCGAGGCGGAGGGCCTCGGCGGCGTCCAGCGTCTGCCCCGTCATCAGGAAGTAGCGCCCGCGATTCATGCCCAGGAGCAGCGGGTAGACGATGTGCATGCCGTCGCCGGGCACCACGTCCGAGACGAAGTGCGCGGAGTCCTGGAAGCGCGCGGTGTCGGCGGCGAGCACGATGTCGCAGAGCAGCGGGATCTCCGAGTGGCGCCACGCCGGGCCGTTGATCGCGCTGATCACCGGCACCTCGATGTTCAGCAGGTTCATCAGGAGGTGGCGGCCCTCCCAGTGGATGCGATCGATCCGCTCGATCGACGGCCGCGTCGGGAAGGATGACGTGCCCGGCGTGGCGCGCGGGCCCGAGAACTCGTCGCCCGTGCCGGTGAGGATCACCACGCGGTTGTCACGGTCGCCGCCGATGTCGTGGAACAGCTCCGGCAGCTCGCCGTGCGGCAGGAAGCCCCAGCGGAGCGACTGCCCTTCCGTGTGGAGCGTCACCTGCAGGATGCCGTCGCGCCGCTCCATCCGCGCGGACTTGTACTTGCTCGCGTAGTCGTCGAGTGAGCTCATGTCGGCTCCCGTCACTCCTCTCGGGGGTGGTCGAAGAAGCTCTTCGCAAACTCGTCGGTCATGTGCCGTGAACGGGGACATGCACGTGCCTTGCACCCCCGCCATGCCGTGGTTCTATACAACGGCGTCACGCCTCATCGGCCGATCCAGTATCCGGGCCGACGCTTCGCATGCGCGACGGGCACAATCTGCACACCCCCGCCGGCTTCCTGAAATACAACGAAGAATGGGAACCGCCGCAGGAGGTATCGTCGGGTGGCGCCCATGTACCTTGGCCACGCGCGTGGGGCCTCTTCGATCTCTTCGATCGCCACGTCGAGCTCGGCCAAGAACGCTGCTGCCGCCTCAGCGCTTCGTGCCTCATACCACTCGCGCGCCGCGCGGGCCTCCGCAATGGCTTCCGGATGAACCCACGGAGTGCCGGCAGGCACTACCGCCCGAGGATCCGGCGCCGCGCCTCAGGCCATGGGATTGGCGTCACCGCGCCCGAATCCATCTCGTGAACACGTTTGACGATTTCCGCCGCCCATGCAGCCTCAGCGCGTTCGTCGGCCTCTTCCTCGTCCAGACTCTCCAGGAGAGAGGCGGCAAGAGCCGCGCGCGCCTCCGGACCGAGCTTCAACGCCTCCTCCAAGATCTTCGCCGGATCTGGTTTCATGCGCTCATCCTACCCCCTGCTCCGGACCATTCGCGGCAATGATCATCATCGGGCCGATCGGCGCTGAGCGCCTCCCGCAAGCGGCCGATCGCCTCCGTTACCTCACGTCCGCGGGCCTCGATCAGGTCCAGCAGCTCCTCAGGCGTGCGCGTGTCCTCCACGGTCCGCGCGTGGGGGTTGACCGCCCCTTGAGATCGTAGCCGCGCGCCTCCATGTCGGCGCGGGTCACGGTCCAGCTCCGCTCGCTGTCCGCCCGGTCCGGCAGGAGGCGAAAAAAGTCCTCGAAGTGCGCCACGGTCAGCGGCGTCTTCTTCCCGACCTTCACGCCCGAGAGGTCGTAGTACCAGGTGCGCTCGGTGGGCCCGCCTCGCGTGAAGGGTCTTCGGGGATTCGTGTGGGTAAAAAGGGAGTGGTCGGAGGTGCGGACACCCGCTCTGGGAGCGGGTCGGGGCGCGGTTGAGCCAGGGCGGAAACCTGGCATGATTGCGGGATGCGATTCCCCAGACCCCGCCGGCATATCTCCGACGCGTATCGTTGTCCTGGCTCCGCCCCCGGCAGACGGTTGTCGGCATCTTCCGTGATCCCGGCGTGCGGCTTGTCACGCTCGTCCGACGCTCAAAAAAACAGCCTGCGGCGTGCGCGGCCGAGTTCACAGCGGCTTCTACGATCGCCGGAGGCACCGGGCGCGCGACCTCCCGTGCGGAGGCCTGCGGATCGTCGTGGAGATCGAGCTGCGCCGGGTTGCGCATTTCGGTCATCGTGATCAGCTTGATCGGAGCATCGTGATCGCGCCGATCGGAGGATCATGATCCGAGCGAAGCGACGCTGGCCGGCCGGCGGTTAGGTGTCGAGCGTGTTGTCCTCCTTTCGTCGTGAGGGTCCTTGTAGCACGATGCGGTGGGAGTTGTGCAAGAGGCGGTCACAGATGGAATCGGCGAGTGTCGGCTCGCATGACGAACGGATCGCATCATCTACTGCGTGGTCGCCGGCATGTCGCTCGTGGGCAACCTTCAGTACGATTTGCTGCTCCGGCCGTCCTAGAGGCCGTGCGCACGGGCGGCTCGCGCGTAGAAGATGGGTCGCCCGCGAGGCTCTCGAAGCTGAATCACCCGACCCGAACGTCCGCGAATGTGCCCCACGTCGGAATGCTCGTCCAGCGGCTGACGACGGTGCGCAGCTGCACGGAGTTGGCCATGCTGTCCCAAGGAGGGGCAGCATGGCTGAGGGCCCCCGCTTCCCTGGCCGAATTAAGTTGGAGCGGCACGATAAGTTGGAGCAGCACTAGTCTAGGTGGTGACGTAGTATCGAACCACCGTGATCAGACTCGCGTGTGCCCTCGCGATCGCGTCGATCGGCATCACCGCTCTCGCGATCGGGCTCATCCTGGTCAGCGCCTGGTTTGTGTCCGCGCCCGAGATCGACATCGCCGTGCGGGCCGCGACTCCGCCGCCGGCCATGCAGTTCGGAGTCGACACCTTCGCGTTCGCGAACGAGAATCCAGCCATCTACCGCGGGAAGCCGGACCTGTACCGCAGCTGGTGCTTCGTCATGGCCCTGGCGATCGGTCAGTTCCATCGCTTCGCCCGCTTCGATCCAGCCGCGCCAGGCCTGACGACCGATGAGTACGCCGAGCGCGTCCGCCAGGTCACGGCGCGAGCCCCGTGGCGGGTGCCCCTGCCGCCCGGCGAGCGGACCGTGATTCCGGGCTACGGCTCTCTGTACGAGCTCTCCCGGGCTCAGGAGCGCGCGGTCAAGGCGGGTCTCACGGGTCGGTTCTTGAGCTGGATCCACTGGACCAACTGGCGAGTGGTCTTCCCCATGCTCGGCGCGCAACAGGAGGGCGTGGCGCGTGAGACCCTGGCCGAGCTGCAGGCGCGCCGCCCGGTCCAATGGCTCGTCACCAACCTCCCGGTCCTCGAGCTGAACCATACGGTGGTCGTCTACGCCTATCGCGCGGACGACCGGTTCATCGACTTCATCGTCTACGACCCGAACGACCCGGCGTCGCCCGGTACCATCCGGTTCGACCGGCAAGCGCAGCGGTTCTGGTCCGCGCGCCTGTACAACACGAGCGTGGGGCCGATCCGGGCGTTCCGGATGTACTACTCGCCGTTTCTATGACGCCGAATGGACCATCGAGCGGTCGGCCCATGGCGCCCGCTCACGTCAGCCCGCCGTCGGCCGAGAGCACCTGGCCGGTGATGTAGCCCGCACGGTCTGAGCAGATGAACGCCACGACTGCGGCAACCTCCTCCGGTCTCCCCGCCCGTCCCATCGGGATCGCGCGCAGCAGCTCCGCCCGGACCTCGGCGTCGAGGTCCGCCGTGAGCGCGGTGTCGACCAGTCCGGCGGAGACGCAGTTCACGGTGACGCCGGCGGCGCCGACCTCGCGTGCCAGTGCGCGAGCCAGCCCGATGAGCGCGCTCTTGGCGGCCGCGTAGTTCACCTGACCGCGACGGCCCAGGAGTGCGCTCGGCGAGACGATGTAGACGATGCGGCCCCAGCCGCGCGCGCACATCGAGGGGACCGCGTGGCGCGAAGCCAGAAAGGCGCCCGTCACGTGCACGGCGATGAGTTCGTCGAAGTCGCGGTCGGCCATCGTGAACAGCAAGCGATCGCGGGTGAACCCCGCCGCGTGGACGACGACGTCGACGGGGCCGGTGCGCTCGAAGAGCGCGGCGACCTCGGCCCGCGATGTCGCGTCGCAACGGGCGAGCGAGATCGCAATGCGCTCGGCGGCGCACTGGGCCGCGGCGGCGCGCGCGGCGACCTCGTCGTGAGTCCAGGTGGCGAGCACCTCGAGACCATCGCGCGCGAGCGCGCGGGCGATCGCGAATCCCAACCCGCGGCTACCGCCGGTCACCAGCGCGCGGCGCGACGGCGGGGGAGGAGTGGTCGTGGGCATGCCTCGACTATACTGACGCCGATGTTCGCTGCGGACAAAGTCCGGCCGCCCCCATCCTACAGAGCGCCGCGCTGGTACTGGCACCCATACAACCGTGTGGTGGCATATCGGCTCGCCGAGGGGTTCGGGCGACTGCCGCGCCGGTGGCGGCTGCCCCTCGCGCGGCGGGTGGGCGCGCTTGCGCTGCGGCGGATGCCGAACGAGGGCGCGACGGTGCGGGCAACGCTCGCGACCATCACCGGGGCCTCGGGCGCGCGCCTCGACGCCCTGGTGCGAGAGACCTTCGAGGATTTTGCGGTCTGCTTCAGTGATCTCGTCACCATCAATCGCCGACCGGCCGACCGGCTGCTCGACTATGTGGGCAGCGTGAGCGACAGCCGCATCCTCGGAGACGCCATCGGCGTGGTGTCGGTCACCGCACACGTGGGTAACTGGGAGTTGGCCGGGCGTCTGCTGGCGCGCCGTACCCGGCGGCGCACGCACGTCGTCGTGGCGCCGGAGGCGGTGACGGGGCTCGAGCGCTGGGTGAGGCGCGACGGTGACGGCGTGCGATTCGTCGTCCGCGGGTCGGTGAGCGTCGGCGTGGAGCTGGTCGCAGCGCTCCGGCGCGGCGAGGTGGTGGCGCTCCAGGGCGACCGAGCGATTGGCACCAAGGGTGATCTGCTGATCCCCTTCTTCGGGCGGCCGGCACCCTTTCCGCTCGGACCTTTCATCTTGGCGCGGGCGGCCGGCGTGCCAGTCGTGGCGGCTTTCTGCGTGCTCGAGGCCGATGGCCGCTACGCGGTTCGCATCGCGCCGCCCGTCACCGTGGAGCGCGGCGAGGAGGCGGAGGCCGCGCGCCAGTGGGTGAGCGTGCTCGAGGGGATCGTGCGCGAGTATCCGACCCAGTGGTTCAACTTCTTCGACGTGTGGAACCCGTTCGGGCCCTGAGCGCGCTCTCGCCGTGCGTTCACGGCCGGGCGGTGCCTGCCTGGTTCGCCTTCGGGCCCCTCGCGCTGTCGCGCCGCCAAACCCGGGGCTATACTGCACGATCACGACCATGAGCGGATCAGCCGGTTCCGTCCAGGCGCCCGCGATGGACCCGAACGAGGCCGAACGCATCACGGCCATCGTCGCGCGGTGCTTGCCACCCGCGCTGGTACCGCTCTTCGACGCGCGGTTCGCGCGCTCGAATGCGCTGTACGACGAGTTCGTGGGTCGGCTCACCCTACGCGCCTTCTGCGACGCTGGCCTGCCGGCGGCTGTCGTCGAGTGGGGCAACGCCCGCGAGGTCGTGGCCCGGGCAGGCCTCGATCCGGAGCACGCGGTCGTGCCCGTGAGCTGGATGCTCCGCCATCTCTGGCGGCGCGGTGTCCTCACGGGCGAGGACGCCATCGGCGGGCCGCGATTCCGCGCTGAGCAGGCGCTCCGCCCTCTGGATCCAGCGCCGCTGGCCGCCGAGCAGCGCGAGCACGATCCGACGTGCCTGCCATCGTACGTGCTGGCCGAAACGGCCGCCCAGGGCTACCCGGCCTTCCTTCGGGGTGGCACCACCGGCGAGAAGATCCTGCTCGCCCCCGCGCGTCTGCCGCTATGGGTCGGCTACTTCTCCAACGACAATGGCCTGTACGCGGTGAACAATCGTGTCGGGGCAGTCGCCGTCGAGCTGTGGATGCCTCGCCGAGCCAGCACGATCCTCGAGCTGGGCGGTGGTCTGGCCAGCGGGGCGGCGGCGCTGCTGGAGCGGCTTTCGGGTGCAGGCCGCCTGGACGACCTTCAGACGTATCGGTTCACCGAGCTCGTCCCGGCATTCCTTCGTCGAGGACAACGCCTGATTCAGGACCGGTTCGCGGACGGGCCGCCCATGACCTTCGCGCCGCTCGACATGAACCGGCCGTTTGCACCGCAAGCCGTCGCGCCGGAGAGTGTGTCGATCGTGTACGCCGTGAACACGCTACACGTGGCGCACGATCTCGCGTTCACGCTCGAGGAGATCCGTCGGACGCTCGAGCCGGGTGGGCAACTCATCGTCTCCGAATGTGTCCGGCCCCGGCTCGCAGACACGCTCTACCCGGAGTTTGTCTTCAATCTGTTGCGGACGTTTCGATCCCCCTGCCTGCACCCCGTCTACCGACCGAACGGCGGATTCCTCACCCCCGAGCAGTGGACGGGCGCACTGGAGGCGGCGGGGTTCCGGGACGTGCGGCTGCTTCCCGACGTCACGCGCATCCGCGACGAGTTCTCGGGCTTCTACGCCGCCGCCATCGCGGCGACCCGCCCGGACTGACAGGAGACAATGCCAATGGCGACATCGACGCCGCCTCACCGGGTGCTCAGTGAGTACTGGCTCTTCGGGGATTCGTGTGGGTAAAAGGAAGTGGTCTGAGATGCGGAAACCCGCTCTGGGAGCGGGTCGAAGCGAGGTTGAGCCAGGGCGGAACCTGGCATGATTTCGAGATGCGACTTCCCCGACCTGTCCGGCGGCTCTCTGACTCGCATCGGTTCCCAGGTGTGCGCCTCTTGCAGACGGTCGTCGGCGTCTTCGGCGATCCTGGTCGGCGGGTTGTTCGGCTCGTCCGACGCTCAAAAAACGGTCTGCGGGGCGTGCGGTCGGGTGCACCGCAGCGTCTACGATCGAACACGGCGCCGGGTGCGCGACCTGCCGTGCGGTGGCCTGCGGATCGTCACCACCATGCTGCCGGACCTCCCTGCTGACCAAACTCGTCGAAAATGACCCACACGAATCCCCGAAGAGCCCGCGTGAAGAAGAGCAGGTTCGTCTTGACGCCGGCCCCCGCGTTGACGAATGCGCCGGCGGGAAGGCTCACGATGCACCAGAGGTCGCAGTCGTCGAGCAGCTTGCGCTTGGTCTGCACGAACGCCGTCTCCGTGGTGCGAAACAGCACGCCCTCGTCCAGCACGATGCCGCAGCGCCCACCCGGCTTGAGGCTCTTGATGACGTGCTGGAAGAACAGCACCTGGGTCGCGCCCGTCTTGTAGTCGAAGTGGGTCTGCGCTTCCTTCCCTTCCTTGCCGCCGAACGGCGGGTTCATCAGGATCACGTCGTGCAGGTCCGGGGCGCCTTCGAAGAGGCCACCGTACGTCGCCGCGCGGCTCAGGGTGTTGCCGTGCCAGAGGTGCGGCTCGTCGATGTCGTGCAGCACCAGATTGGCCAGGCCGATCGGATAGATCGCGTTGTCCTTCTCCCGGCCGTAGAAGGTCCGCCGCTTGAGCGTCTCGCGATCCTCGGCCGTGCGCGCGGCCGCCACCATGTGCTCGTAGGCCTGCGCGAGGAGGCCGCCCGTCCCGCACCCGGGGTCGTAGACCGTCTCGCCGACCTTCGGGGCGATCACGCGGACCATGGCCCGGATGACCTCGCGTGGCGTGAAGAACTGGCCCCCGTCGTTGCCCTTCTCGCCCATCTTGAGGAGGAGGCCCTCGTACACCTGCGAGAGCGTGAAGACGTGGGTCGGATCGACGCGGTCGGCGCTGATCTCGTGCACCTTGTCGATCACGTCGAGGAAGTTGCGCTCGGTGTCGATGCGGGTCCGCTCGACGCCCGACATGATCTCGCTGATGACCTTCTGCCGCGCGCTGGCCCCGGGCTTGTCACGGAGGCCCTTGAGGTGGGGCAGCAGCTCCTCGTGCACGAACGAGAACATGGCGCCGAGGGTGGCCGCGCCGAGGAGCTTCCACTTGGGCCCATCCGGCGCCGCCCAGTCCTGCCAGCGGTACGGCGCCTCCAGCGAGGGCTCGAACTCCGCGCCCACCGCCTCGGCCGCCTCCGCCTCTCGCGTCTCGCGCTCGTCCAGGATGCGCAGGAAGAGGATCCACGTGAGCTCCGGCACGTACTGGAGCGCCCCCGCGCAGTTCGACCGGCGCATGACGTCGCAGATCGACTTGACGACGGCGTTGACGGACTGCTGACTGGCCAGCCGCTTGCCGTTGGTCGCGCCGTGCCGGGGCATCAGGCGTGCTGTTTTCGCTGGCGCGAACAACCGTGATCGCTATTTTCCGTCATGGCTCCCTGCGAGAATAGCGGCCGCGCGCGCTCAAAGAGGCTTCAAAGCTCTCCGCGGAACGCCCGTTGCAGGAGAGCAGCAGGAAGCGCATCGAGAGCCGCGAGTTGAGCCTCCGCCGCGGCTCGTGCCCGCGCTACGTCCATGCGAAGCCCTCGGAGCCGGTTCGAAATTCGGAGTTGCTCAGCCAGTGGCGGCAATGGCGTCGAGAGTACAGCGACCTTGCCGGCGCTCAAGGTGTAGAGTCCGCTCGTCGTCTGAGCCCTGGCAATCATCTCGACTGCGCCATCAGGGCTGTTGAAGTATGCGCTGACGAACTCTGGTACGGCCACAGCGGGGTCGAGTCGAACACGGATGATGTGGTTCTGGTGGATCCACTCTTCGCCGTCCGATTCAAAAATCGCGTTCCGGCCGATTTGATCGAGACTTCCATTCTCCTCCACGATGAGCAGATCACCGGCCTGGAGCCGTAGCCTCTCGATCTCCTGGAGGTTGACTTCGAACCGTTCCACAACGGATAGATCCAGAGATCCTCGCTGTATATTGCGCACCGTGAGGTACGGTCGATGAAGCTTTACAGGCGCGCGGCCTGGAGTCTTCTGGATACCACCAACGATCTGCCCGATCTCACCCAGTCTCGCCCATCGCCACCCGGACTTGATCGCTAACATCAGAGTCCACGAAGTTTGCGGTTGATCCGCGCCGCGTCGAAGCCCTCGGGGGCGAAGCGGAGGTCGGCCCACTCCCGGTAGCTCTCGTGCTCGGGATGGGAGGGGTCGCGGAGCGCCGCCAGCAGATCAGCGTAGCCATACGGGCCGCCGCAGTCGTCGGGCGGGTCCGCGCGGGCGCCGTCGACGCAGTGGGCATAGCGGAGGGGCTCGGCGGGGATCTCGATGGCCTCAACTTCGACAACGCGCCAGTCGTCGCCGAAGTCATAGACGTAGAGGAAACGCGTCCCGGGTGCGCCGACGGCGCGGAGCAGAACGCCACGCCCGGGCGTCACCGGGTCGTCGTCGAGGGCGTCCGGGTCCGGGATGCCGTAGCGCTGCTTGCCGATCGTCCACTCGTGCATGTGCGTGTCGTTCCAGCCGAACGCCCGCTGGAAGACCAGGTCCAGGCGGTCCAGCGGCATCGAGCCCGGCACCCGAAGCCGCCGCCACACGGCCGGCTGCACGTGGGCGAGTCTGGCGCGGAGCTCGTATGACTGAGCCGGCCTGACCAGCGACGCTTTTCGTGAAACCGAAGGCATCACAGTAAAGCCAGGAACTCGTCCACACCCAGACCGGCGAGCCGCAGGATTCCGCGAAGTGTGCCGCGATCCAGCTCGCGGTGGTCGGGCACGACGACCTGAGCGAACGGCTCGATCCGCCGAAGGATCATGTGGCTACCCTCTTGGCGACGCAGAACGAAACCGACCTTACCGAGCGCCCTGGCGCACTCTCGCCCAGAGACACCCGGCAACCGCGTCATACCGCGACGACAAGCGCCTCGAATCGCTCCTCTGGGACCGGGAGGTGATCCTCCTCAAGGGCCGCGATGTAGCCTCGGATCGCTTCCTTGATGTTGCCGATCGCCTCCTCTTTCGTATGCCCCTGGCTGATGCAGCCGGGGAGGCTCGGACACTCCACCACCCAGTAGCCGTCTTCGCCTGGAAACATGATCACCTGTCGCATCATTCTCTCCTTACGCGGCGCCCGAACACGCGGCGTGCACAGCACCTTGTACCTACCCGGCTACTCGCAGGCGCTGGAGGGCTCCTGAACGCCATCTTCGCGCAGCCCATCGAGATGGAACCTGATCGCCTCGCCGATGTTGTGCGCCGTCTCCTTCACCGTGGCGCCCGTGGCGATACAGCCCGGCAGGTTCGGCACGTACGCGGAATAGTTGCCGTTTGCCTTTTCGATCACGACGACGTAGCGCACCCGGTCCTCGTCATCCGCCTGTGCTCGCGGCCTGTTGGAGCTACTCGGGACACTCGACCACCACTGCCGTCAGATACTTCGGTTTATGCGCGCCTGGCCTAAACTCCACGGAAGTGACCCAGGGCCGGGGTTCGCGAGCCACGCCTCCACGAATCCTTGCGCTCCCAGCGTGGTCACCAACTCGCGGGCCGTCACCTGCGGCATCCGCGGCATCAGGGAACCCCGACGGTCAGCTCCTCGATGTGTACCAAGTGCTCGTTCTGCGTCACGGGCTGTCCGTGGGCGAGCAGGCTGAGTAAGTGCTGCTGGATGGCCTCGTGCATGTTGCGGCGGGCCTCTTCGATGGTCTTGCCATTGCTGAAGCAGCCAGGCAGCGTCGGGCTGTGGGCCGTGTAGCCCTCGTCCTCAGGCTCCTTCTCGATCACGATCGCGAAGCTGTAGAACCGCATGGCGTGCCGCGATTATAGCAGCCGCGTCACGCCGCGAAGAGGCGCGACTTGGTCTCGCGCAGGATCTCGGCGGGCCGGCCCAGGGCCTTGAGCGCGGCGAGGCCGCCGGCGCGGGCGACCTCGGGTGTCCGGAAGACCTCGCGGCTCTCGAGCCCGTCGGTGCCGGCACGGGCGAACTGAGCGGTCAGGGCCTGGAGGGTCGCGGCGGTGTCCGCCGGGAGCCCGGCCAGCCAGGGGCGGTGCTTGTAGCCGAAGGCGTCGGCGCGATCGGGGCGCGTGCGCGGGGCCAGGCCGTAGCCCAGCTCGGCCAGCACGTCGTAGAGGTCGTAGTCGGCCATCTCCTCCACCGCGCTCACGAGCAGCGGCGAGCGGCCCGCGTCGGGCAGGCGGCCGAGCAGCTCCCTGCGGTCGGCCTGCACGATCCAGCGCGCTCGGAAGGCTTCCAGCGTCGGCGCCTCGGCCACCAGCCGCTCGGCCAGGCGGCGCTTGTACTCCTCGATGGTCACGAGGCGCGCCTGCCCGTCCACCATGGTCACGATGTAGCGCCCGGCGGGCGACACGTGGACCTCGTCCACGCGGCCCCGGGCGCGCCGGCGGGGCCGCCCGTTGACGATCTCGACGGCACCCGCCGTCTCCTCGCGGCCGTCGTAGCGCGGGCGGGGCACGTCCTCCCGGGCCACGGGCTCGCCGGTCCGCGCGTCCACGAGCCGCTTGCCCGCCAGGTCGGCGCGCTCCACGCCGGTCACGCGCTCGCTCTCCGTCTTGTCGTCCAGGAAGATGTCGCGCTGGACGATCTCGCACGCGGCCAGATAGCCGTCGTCCATCCCCTGCCCCATGTCGTACTCGTAGGCCGGAGCGCGAGTGTCGGCTTCGCCGAGCCCCATGCGCGCCGGAGTATAGCAGGAGCGCCCAGGGCCGAAGCCGTCGGCGGACTCGCGTCGCGGTCGTGCCACCGCCCCTCATCCCGGCCCTTCTCCCCAAAAGAGGAGCGGGAATTGACTCGCCGGCGGCGCGCGTGACAGCATCGCGCCACCATGAGCCCCACCAGCGATCCGTCCGCTTCCACCGTTCCGCTCCGAGGCCCCCTCACCGGCATCCGCGTCATCGAGCTGGCCGACGAGCAGGCCGAGTACTGCGGCCTCACGCTCGCCGGCCTCGGCGCCGACGTCGTCAAGGTGGAGCCGCCCGGCGGCAGCCCCACGCGCCGCATCGGCCCGTTCTACGAGGACCGCGAGGATCCGGAGCGCTCGCTCTTCTTCTGGCAGTACAACCGCGGGAAGCGCTCGGTCGTGCTCGACCTGCGCGACAGCCGGCGACCGCGACCGGTTCCGCGCGCTCGTCGCGGGCGCCGACGTGCTGCTGGAGTCGACGCCGCGGGGCGAGCTCGACGGGCTCGGGCTGGGCGCGGACCGCCTCATGCAGGGCCATCCCACGCTGATCGTGGCCCGCGTGTCGCCCTTCGGCGACCACGGCCCCTGGGCGCACTTCAAGAGCTCGGACCTCGTCCACCTGGCGCTGGGCGGCGTCATGATGAACTGCGGCTACGATCCCGCGCCCGGGGGCACGTACGACCTGCCGCCGATCGCGCCGCAGATGTGGCACGCGTACCACGTGGCGGGCGAGCAGCTCGCCTTCGCGATCATCGCCGCGCTCCTCTATCGGTGGCGAACGGGCCAGGGCCAGGCGCTCTCGTGCGCGGTCCACGAGGCGGTGGCGAAGTCCACCGAGGTGGACCTCATGACGTGGGTCATGCGCCGCTCGCTCGTGCTGCGCCAGACGTGCCGCCACGCGCGGGAGTCCATCACGCCCCACCCGTCGATCGTCCACACCAAGGACGGCCGCTGGGTGATGGCGAACCTGGGCACCCGGCCCGGCGAATCCGCGCAGCTCGTCGCCCTGCTCGAGCGGTACGGCATCGAGCCGGGCCTCACCGCGGAGGAGGGCACGACGCCCACGAGCGGGCGGTTCGTCCCCGGCACCGGGCCCACCAAGGGCACGCGCGACCACGCCATGGAGGCCGTCCAGCGCTTCGTGCGCGCGTTCACCTACGACAACGTGCCGTGGCGGGAGGCCCAGGAGGCGGGCATGCTGTGGGCGCCGCTTCGCAAGCCGCACGAGAACGCGCTCGATCCGCACTGGCTGGCCCGCCAGAGCTGCACGGACGTGGAGCATCCCGAGCTCGGACGCTCGTTCCGGTACGCCACGAGCAAGTGGCTGGCCACGCGGACCGTCTGGTCCGTGGGGCGCCGCGCGCCGCTCCTGAACGAGGACGCGGACACGGTGATGCGGCCGCGCACGCCGGACCTGCCCGTGGTCGACGCCGCGGCGCGCCCGCCGGCGGGCGAGGCGCTCTCGCCGCGCGGGAAGCCCTTCCCGCTGCACGGCATCCGCATCCTGGACTTCACGTGGTTCCTGGCCTCGGCCGGCGGCACGCGCTTTCTGTCCGCGTTCGGCGCGGAGAGCATCAAGGTGGAGCTGAAGAGCCATCCCGACACGCGCATGGCCGCGATGGCGCCCGTGGGCGGCCGCGCCGCGCGCGACCGCGCGACCGCGCCGCTGCCCGGCGTGACCGATCCCGACATGGGCGGGCAGTTCAACAACAAGAACCCGGGCAAGCGCGGCATCTCGTTGAACGTGCGGCACCCGAAGGGGCTCGAGATCGCGCGGCGGCTCGTGGCCATGTCCGACATCGTCGCGGAGGGCTTCTCGCCCGGCGTGCTCGACAACTGGGGCCTCGGCTACGACGCGCTGCGCGCCATCAAGCCGGACATCATCTACGTGCAGCAGTCGGGCATGGGGGCGAAGGGCACGTACGGGCGCTTCCGCACCGTGGGGCCCATCGCGAACTCGTTCTCCGGCCTCTCGGAGATGTCGGGGCTGCCCGAGCCGGCGATGCCGGCGGGCTGGGGCTACTCGTACCTCGACTGGATGGGCGCGTACAGCTTCGCGCTGGCCATGCTGAGCGGGCTCTACCATCGCGCGCGCACCGGCGAGGGGCAGTGGATCGACGCCTCGCAGTCCGAGGTGGGGCTCTTCATCAGCGGCACGGCCATCCTCGACTGGTCGGCGAACGGCCGCATCTGGTCGCGCTACGGGAACCGCTCGCCCTACAAGCCCGCGGCGCCCCACGGCGCGTATCCGTGCCTCGGCGAGGACCGCTGGCTCGCCATCGCCTGCTTCACGGAGGCCGAGTGGCGCGCGCTGGCCGAGGTGGCCGGCCACGCGGAGTGGGCGGACGACGCGCGCTTCCGCGACCTGGCCGCGCGCCTCGCGCACCAGGACGCCCTCGACGCGGTGGTCTCCGAGTGGACGCGATCGCAGGACGCGGCGAAGGCCATGCTCGCGCTGCAGCAGGCGGGCGTGCCCGCCGGCGTCTGCCAGACCGCGGAGGACCGCTGCGACCACGACCCGCAGCTCGCCGCGCTGGACTGGCTGACCGAGGTGACGGGCACGAAGATCGGCCGCTGGCCCCTCGCCGAGGTGCCGGTGAAGATGAGCGCGAGCCCCGCCTACATCGGCGGCCGCCTCGACCGCGGCGCGCCCTGCTACGGCGAGGACAACGAGTACGTCTACGGCGAGCTCCTCGGCATGTCCACCGCGGAGATCGCGTCCCTCGCCGCCGACGGCGTGATCTGAGCCTGGCGCGCAACAGCGGGGTCAGATCCTCGGCGCAACACCGCAACGCGTTGGTGCGGGGCGGCGGGTCGTGTAAGCTTCGACGTGATCCCACCCTCGGGCTCGGCACCGATTCCAGCGTGACCGGGCCGCTCGGCGGATCGAGGAGATGCCGACATGATCGCCCGATGCGCCCTCGCGCTGGTCAACGCCCTTGCGCCGATCGTCGTCGCCGGCGCGTGCATCGTCGGTTTCGCGACGGCGGCGCACGCGCAGTCCGCGGGCGACGAGCCGCTGCCCGGCCAGCGAGGGCAAGTGCCGGCGTATCTCTTGAGGATTCCCGACGCCTCCAAGGAGGTGCCCGTGCCGACGGAGGCCGAGCGCTCGCAGGAGGAGGCGCGACGCGCCCAGGAGCGGGCCACGCGCGCGCGGGAGGAGCCGCCCCGGGCCGGCTACGGGCAGCCGGGCTACATCGGTCCGCTCTCCACCGAGACCTCCACCGGCCGGGCGGGCGCATCGGGCTGGGCCTCCCCAGCCATCGATCCGCTGGGCAGCGCGAGCACGCCGGAGCAGAAGGCGGGCCAGCTCGGCTTCGGCTTGTCGGTCGAGTGGGGCGTGCAGCGGCGTCCCGGCAGCTCCGAAGCGCCCTAGGGCGGAGGCCCCCGCCGTAACGAGCAGATCCGCGCGCACGCGCTCAGCGGAGCCCTTCCGCCTCCCGTAGCCGCTTGATCGCCTCGAGATGGAGAAGCGACTCCCGGTCCTTCGGGCGGCCGAGATGCCGCTTGATCCGCATCAGGTCGTCGAGCCCGATCATGCGCACGGCCCGCCCGCCGATCTGCAAGGTCTCCGAGTTCGCCACCAGATCGTCGTAAGTGCCCACCGGCTCCAGATAGGCAAGGAGGTCGAGCGCATGCTCGCCGTCGACTTCGAACGTGAAATTCGAGCCAAGCGCCAGCGCCTGGGCATCAAGCCGGAACTTCAAATCCAGGGGCGCGCCGCGAAGGGTGAGCTTCAGCGTTCGAAGGACTTGGGCCAGCCGCTCAAGGTTCTCCGGGGTGCGGCGATAGCAAAGGTCGACGTCATAGGTGACGCGCGCGCTGCCCATCAGCGCCTCCGCCTGCCCGCCGATCACCATGAACTCGACGCCGGCGTCGGCCAACAGCAGGCAGAAGCGCTCAAGCGGACTGGCGCCGGGAGTCTCGGCCAATCTGCTGGGCGCGAAGCGCCGCCTGGCGCGCCCGCTCTGCCCGCCGAGCCCGCTCCTCGGGAGTGAGGCGCATGTTGGCCCGGATCAGGGAGAGATCGACCCCGTTCTCGTCGTACTGCCCGGCTACGCCGAACGCGACCGGGCTCGTGGCGGGTGGAACACCGTCGCGGTCTTGCATGCAGGTATTCTACCTGGCCGGACGCTGGCCGGGGGCTCAGTAGGGCTCGCGGACGAAGATGAACGTGGTGCCGGTCACGATGGGCGCGCTGGCGCCGACGAACGAGACGTTCACGTCCTTCACCTGACGCTCCCCCGCCCGCCCCGACGCCTGGAGCGCGCCCTCGATGATGTGCCAGAGCCCGTGGATGCGCCCGGTGCTGAGGCTCCCGCCGAAGGTGTTCAGCGGCAGGTCACCGTCGAGCTCGATCCGGCCGTCCTGGATGAAGTCGAGCGCCTCGCCTTCCTTGCAGAACCCATACGACTCGAGCCCGTAGATCACGGAGGCGGAGAAGCCGTCGTAGATCTGGGCCACGTCCACGTCGGCCGGCCCGAACCCCGAGCGCTCCCACGTGAGCTTGGCGGAGCTCTTCCCGCCCTCCATGTAGCTCGACAGGCTGCCGATGCGCCCGGCCACCTCGAAGTGCAGGCGCTGCCCGTAGCCGGCGAGGTACGCGGGCCGCGGGGCGAGGTCGCGCGCGCGATCCGCCGTGGTCAGCACGATGGCCACCGCTCCCTGCACCGGGATGTCGCAGTCGTAGAGGCAGAACGGGTACGCGACCATCCGCGAGTCCAGGTAGTCCTGCACGGTGAGCGGCACCTTGTGGAAGTACGCGTGCGGGTTCATGTGACCGTGCCGGCGCTGGGTGACGGCGAGCGTCGCCATCTTCTCCCGGCTCTGCCCGTGCCGCTCGAGCCAGCGCGTGTAGGCCACCGCCATCCCCTGGCCCGGTCCGCCGAAGCCGTACGGGGCCGTGAACTGCGTCGCGCCGTGCGCCTGGGCGCCGGGCAGGTTCTGGTACGTGCCCTTCGGGTTGTGCATCGCCCGCCACACCACCGCGTACTTACACACGCCGGCCAGGAGCGCGTTGACCGCCTGCTGCACGGCGCCGCCGATGTTCACCGTCTCGAGCTGCACGTGCCAGGCGAGGCTCGGGAGCTTCAGCATCGCCATCATGCAGTTCACGGACACGATCGTGACGCCGTCGATCACCGCGTGCCCGGTGGCGGGCAATTCGGGATAGGTCGCGAGCCCGTCGATATCCGCCATGGCGAGCCCCGAGTCCGCCACCGCGCCGCTTGACCGCCTCCAGCGCGTGGGCGGCGAGCGGGACCTCCGCCGAGCGCGTCACCTTCGAGTACCCCACCCCGCTGACCGCGACCTTGCATCGGTGCTCCCACATGGCGTGGCTCCCCGTCCCCTACGACGCCGTCCGCGCCAGCCGGAACTGGGGCAGCGTGATGTCCTCGTTGAGCGGCTCGAACACCACCTCCACGCGGCGACCCACCTTGGCCTCCGTGTACGGGGCGTCGAGCAGGTTGCCGGCGAGGAGCGCGCCCGGCGCGTCGTCGAGCTCCACGATGATGCTCGCGTACGGGATGGCCGAGGCGAACCGCCGGTCGCCCGCGTGGTACATGATCGTGTACGCGTAGATCGCGCCCTCGCCGCGCACCGGCTCGAACGCGAGGTCGATCCCCATGCAGCTCACGCACGTCGGGTACGGCGGATGCTGGAAGTGCCGGCACGTCTGGCAGCGCTGGATCGCGAGCACGCCCCGCTTCGCCGCCTCCCAGAACGGCTTCGTCCACTCGTTCGGGACGGGGATCGGTCGGGTGACCTGGCTCCAATCGCTCATCTGCTACCGCGGGGCCTCCACCGCGTCCGACGGGAGCGCCACCATCCGGACATCGAGCCGACCGTGCGGATGCCCGTACGTGATCACCTGCCGGCCGTCCGCCGACTCGGCGGCGAAGTGCGAGATCGGCCCGAAGAACTGCGCGATCTCCTCGGCCGTGCACGTGGGCAGGTATGCGCGCAGCACGCGGGGATCGTAGAAGCGGAACACCAGGATCCGGCCGCGCGTGTCCCGCACCCGGAGCAGCGTGCGGAAGTGCCGCCGCTGCCGCTGGAGCGTGACGTTCCGGCGGCACGATCGTGATGATCCCCCAGCTCTGGCCCCAGCCCGCGTCGATGAGCTCGGCCGTGAACCCCGCGCCGGGCGTGAGGTGCACCAGGTACGGCGCCGCCGCTTGCAACGCAGGCGCGAGCGTGCCCGCATACAGGCAGGCGTGCTCGAGGCCGCTCGCCCGGATCATTGGCTCGATCCGTCGATCCCGGGCGCCGTCGAGGAGCGCGTAGACGTGGCGCGCCCGCGGCAATCCCCCTTGCGGCCACAGGTGCGCGACGAGGCCCCGAGCGCCGGCCGCGCTCAGCCGACCCTCATTCACCGGCGGCCTCCCGGGCCTTCTCGCACGCCGCGCAGAACGGCACGCCGCTGACCGCCGCTTCCTCCAGCACGGCGGCCTGTCGCACGTGATCCACGCGCTCGGCCAGCTCGCCCATTGCGGGAAGGGCCGGTGCCTCGGGCGCCACCGGCGGTCGGAGCCGCGGGACGGGCACTTGCGGGACCCGCACCGCAGCGACGGGAGCGGGCGGCGGTGATGGGGGAGGGGCCGCCTGCTCCTCCCACGTGCCGAGCACCGGGGGCCCGAGCACGGGCACCATGACACACAGCGCTCGCTGCGCAACGAGGCCGGCGACGAGATCCAGCACTTGCTGATCGTCGAGCTGGAGCGTGGTGACGCCCTCGCGCAAGGCGATGCCCCGCAGCGCCAGCATGGTGTCGGAGTGGAAGAGGCCGCCGCGCAGCCAGCCGGCCGCCGCGTCCGCGCTCGTGATGGCCAGGCAACGGAGCTGGCGCCGATCGGACTCGCGCGCGGCCACGTCGATCGCTCGGAACGGACAGGCGGACGCCTGCTCGGTGCAGGGCCGGATCTCCCCGGCCCCGCACGGCACCGATTCTCCGCCGCTCGCCTGCCGCCTCCCGCCCCCCGGTGTCATGGCCGGTCCTTGCTGACGATCCGGAGCGTGTCCGCGGCGCGAATGTCGGCCCGGTCCCCGCCGACCTTGACGCTCGCCACGAGGGTGACCTCGGCCAGGAGGTCGACGTAGCGTCCGCCGAACTGCTGGAGCTCGCTGCTTTTGATGACCCACTCGATCACCACCGACTGCCCCGGCGCGATGGGGGTGAGCTCCTCCATCAGGTCCTCGTCGGCGGGATTCGTCCGCAGATAGGTCTCCTTCTTGGTGCGGGCGTCGATCAGCCGGATGATGGGACCCTTCTTCTGGACGTAGCGCAGCGGGAACCCGATCTCGGCGGCGTGATCGTTGATCACCCCGATGTCCAGGAACATGTCCTGCCCGGTGAAGCGGCAGTCGGCGTCCCGGCACGTGGCGCGAACCCTGACCGGCTGGACGTTCATCCCCGTGTCCTTCCCCTGCCCGCACGCGCCGACGAGCGCGGAGGCGGATAACAGCGCGAGGGCGCCGACAGCTAGCGGATGGTGCACGTAATCTTACGCCCGAGCTTCGCCGTGAGCAGTTCCTGGACCTCGATCGCGACGTACCAGGCGTGCCGCGGCAGCGTCGTCGTGTTGTTGGTCGACGACATGATCGTGGCGTCGGCGGCGGTCTTGGGCTTGGAGGGCGGCGCGGAGATCGCCGCGTCCAGGGTGCCATCCGGCTTGTAGTACTTCACCGTCTCGGTGTCGGCGGTGTACGAGTACTCGTCGGGCAGGCCCACACAGTGGCCGAACTCGTGCGCGTACGTCCAGTCGTCCGTCGTCTTCGAGACGTTCCATCACGGCGCCGGTGACACCTTCGCGCGGATAGGTCTGGTGGACCTTGAACGTGTAGTGATGGCCCGACGCCACGTAGAGGATCTTGTACTTGATCGTGAACGACTTCTTGCCGCACGTGGGATCGTCGGCGTCGAGCGTGAACTTCCCGTCCCAGTGCGTCTTGACGCCGTTTTCCAGCTTGGTGTGGGCCGCCGTCACGTCCGCCGCGGTGACGCCGGTTTGCGCCTCGTCCTTGAATCGGACCTCCACGGTGATCGCGTTTCCGGACTTGACCGGCGCGTAGATCTTGTACTGCACGTTGTCGGTGTACGCGTGAGCCGTGCCGTCCTTCTTGTACGGCTGGCTGTATCGCCCGTAGGACGGGGTCGAGATCTCCTTCTCGTAGTCGTCGACCCAGCACTCCTTGCACTCGACCGTGGTCTGCTTGACCGGGTCGCCGCATCCGGTGCCCGTCGACGGCGCGGCGGGAGTGTCCCGGGCCCCCACTTAGCGAGCCCCGCGCATCAGACTAATGCCGAGCGGTGGGATTGTAGAGGCCCGTGGCGGTTACCGTATTCTGCGAGGATCATTGGCGGTCGCCCTCCGCGTTACGGAGCACGGCGTCGAGCCAGATCAGGGCGCGGCGCTCCAGCCTGACGGCGACAGCGTCTGGGTCGCCCAGGGTCGGTCGATTCAGGGTCCGCGACACCCACGGCAGCAGTGGATCGGCGTCGAAATCGTGGCCGAACGCGAAGCCCAGGACGGCCATGAGGGCGAGGGAGCGCGCGGTCCGGAAACGGTAGCGCTCCCGCCCTCTCGCCAGCAGCGCGCGGACGAGCCGCCGCAGCGCGTCCTCCCCGGTGGCCGCGACCTTGCGCGGGTGGATCTCCGCCATCAGGGCCAGGAGATCTGGCTCCAGCCGTTCCCGGTGGAGCGCGAGTCCCTGCCGGCACCGCGTCGCGAGCTCGCGCAGCGCCTGGAGCGTGTGGACGTTGTCCGGCCCATCCACGCCGGCCAGGTACTCGTGAACCCTGGCGTGGAGCGTCTCCGCCCGGTCCATCTGCTCGTCCGGTGTCGCCAGGATCGCCGCGGCCCAGGGGTACTGCGGATCGCCATCGAAGCCGCTGCCAAGGAGGATCATCATGTCGACGTACAGGCGCACGGGCCCGCGCTTCGTGAAGCCGTGCGTCTCGGCCCGGACCACGCCCCCCAGGACGGCCGCGTGGAGCTCCTCGTCGCTCAGGGTCTTGCACAGGTGCGGTGAGAACGTCCGGCAATGGGCGGCCAGCTCGTCGACGTAGCGGTGTACGGCGTCGTCCTCGAGGGCCGTCAGCTGGGCCTCACGGATGACGAGCATGCTTCAGCCCGCGCCGGCCGCGGCCCGCCGCGCTCTCTCGAGGTACGCGGCGCTGCCGTGCTGGAGGAGGCGGCCCACGCTCGAGTGGAAGTACCGGACGCCGAGCCCGAGGAACTTGGGGATGAGGTCGTCGGGGCAGCTGCACCCGGCGATGCGCCCGGCGGCGGTGATGATGTTCACACCACGCTCCATCATCCGCTGCACCTCGGGGTGCGCCTGCTGGCCGGTGTAGCCCATGGACTGCGACAGGTCGCCCGACCCGATGAAGAACACGTCCACCCCCGGCACGGTGACCATCTCGGGAAGGTTGTCGATCGCCTCCACCTCTTCCAGCATCAGGCACACCAGCGTCTCGCGGTTGGCCTGCTTCGCGTAGTCCGCGGTGGTGCCCTTGAAGCCGTACCCGGCGGGGCGGCCGCCGCTGAAGATGCCGCGGTGGCCCTCGGGGCCGTACTTCACGGCGTCCACGGCGGCGCGGGCCTCCGCCGCAGTGTTGACGTGCGGCACCTGCACGCCCCACGCGCCGCGGTCCAGGAAGGGCGCGATGATCTCCGGCCGGTTCCCCACCGGGCGCACGATCGGGGCCATGCCGGTGAGCTCGGCGGCGGCGATGCACGCCTCGGCGGTGTCCACCGTGATGGAGCCGTGCTCGTTGTCGAGCAGGATCCAGTCGAAGCCGAGGCAGCCCAGCATCTCGACCACGGCGGGCGACGGGAAGGTGCACATGACGCCGAAGGCCGGCTTGCCGGCCTCGAGCGCGCGCTTGAGCGTGTTCTCTCTCATGGCTCACCTCGCCGGCGCTCCCAGCGTGCCGGCAACTCTCGCCGCTCCGGCTCTTCGTCGGGCGAGGCCATCGCGAGGAGAATCTGCCGAAAGCCCCGCGCCGTCAAGCGCGCCGCCGCGCCGCTCCTCGTTCCGGCATCGCCGCCGCCTTGACACGTCGGCGTCCGCCGCCGCACGATCGACGAGGCGGCTCGGCCGGGCCGGCTCGACGCGACCCGCGTCCTCCACGCTCGATGACCAGAGGAGGAGATCGACATGATCCCACTCGACATCAACGGCAAGCGGCAGAACGTGGACCTCCCCGGGGAGACCCCGCTCCTGTGGGCGCTCCGTGACGAGGTCGGCCTCACCGGAACCAAGTTCGGCTGCGGCATGGCGCTGTGCGGCGCCTGCACCGTGCACCTCGACGGGCAGCCCGTGCGCTCCTGCATGACCCCCATCGCGGCGGCGACGGGCAAGAAGGTCGTCACCATCGAGGCGGTGGGCGCGGCGCCGATCGGCCGGGCGCTCCAGAACGCGTGGGTCGACCTCGGCGTGCCCCAGTGCGGCTACTGTCAGGCGGGACAGATCATGTCCGCCGCCGCGCTGCTCGCGCGCAGCGCGAAGCCGACCGACAAGCAGATCGACGAGGCCATGAGCGGCAACATCTGCCGCTGTGGCACGTACACGAGGATTCGTGCCGCCATCAAGCAGGCGGCGGCCAAGCAGGGGGCGGCGCGATGAGCGCGCGGGGGGACGGACGGCGGTCCCGGACGCGGCACCGGGCGCCGAGCGCGCGCTGATCGTCGCCAACGTGAGCCGGCGCCACTTCCTCCAGGGGATGACGGCGCTCGGCGGCCTCGTGCTCGCGGTGGGGTATCCCTCGGCGGCGCGCGGGCAGGAGGCCAAGAAGTACGGCGCGGACGGCATGCCCAACGGCTGGGTGGACAGCCCGTTGGTCTTCGTGTCGATCGCCGAGGACGGCACGGTGACGATCGTCTGTCACCGGTCGGAGATGGGCCAGGGCGTGCGCACGAGCATGCCGATGATCGTGGCCGACGAGCTCGAGGCCGACTGGAAGCGGGTGCGCATCGCGCAGGCCCCGGGCGACGAGAAGCGGTTCGGCAACCAGGACACCGACGGCTCCCGCAGCACCCGGCACTTCTTCGAGCCGATGCGGCGATGCGGCGCCGCGGCGCGGATGATGCTGGAGGCCGCCGCGGCCGAGCGCTGGAAGGTGCCGGTGGCCGACGTGCAGGCGCAGAACCACGAGGTGGTGCACCGGCCCACGGGGCGGCGGCTCGGCTACGGCGCGCTCGCGAAGGCGGCCGCGGCCCAGCCGGCGCCGGCGCGGGACACCGTGCGCCTCAAGGACCCCGCGAAGTTCCGCTACATCGGCAAGGGACAGCTCAAGCTGGTCGACGGCCGCGACATCGTGACGGGCAAGGCGCAGTACGGCATCGACACGCGGCTGCCCGGCATGCTTCACGCCGTGATCGCGCGGCCGCCGGTCCACGGCGGCAAGGTGGCAAGCTTCGACGCCGCCGAGGCCCTGAAGGTGCCCGGCGTCGTCAAGGTGGTGCAGGTCGAGGAGAGCCCCCCGCCCGCGCACTTCAACCCGGTGGGCGGCGTGGCGGTGATCGCACGCAACACGTGGGCGGCCATGCAGGGGCGCCGCGCCCTCAAGATCACGTGGGACGACGGCCCGAACGCGGTCTACGACTCCGCGGCGTACAAGGCCTCGCTGGAGGACTCGGCGCACAAGGCGGGCAAGGTCGTCAGGAACGACGGCGACTTCACGGCCGCGGCTGCGAGCGCGGCGCGCCGGGTCGAGGCCGAGTACTACATCCCCCACCTGGCCCACGCCACCATGGAGCCGCCCGCGGCGACGGCGCGCATCGAAGGCGGCAAGTGCGAGCTCTGGGGCTGCTTCCAGTCGCCGCAGGCCGCGCGCGACCTGGTGGCCAAGCGGCTCGGCATGACGCCCGACAACGTGACCGTGCACGTCACGATGCTGGGCGGCGGGTTCGGCCGGAAGTCGAAGTGCGACTTCGGCATCGAGGCGGCCGTGCTCTCGCGCGCGATGGACGGCAAGCCCGTGAAGGTGACGTGGACGCGCGAGGACGACCTGCACAACTCGTACTACCACACGGTCTCCGTGGAGCGCCTCGAGGCCGGCCTGGACGCGCAGGGCAAGACCGTGGCGTGGATGCACCGCACCGTGGCGCCCACCATCTTCTCCACGTTCGATCCCACCGCGAAGCACGAGGCGGCGCTCGAGCTGGGCATGGGCGTCATCAACGTGCCGTTCGCGATCCCGAACATCCGCATCGAGAACCCCGAGGCGATCGCCCACACGCGGATCGGCTGGTTCCGGTCCGTCTCGAACATCCCGCACGCCTTCGCCATCCAGTCGTTCGTGGCCGAGCTGGCCGCCGCCGCGGGGCGGGATCCCAAGGACGTCCTGCTGGACGTGATCGGGCCCGCGCGCCAGGTGAGCCCGGAGGCGCTGGGCGACACCTGGAACCACGGCGAGTCGCCGGAGCGCTACCCGGTGGACACGGGCCGGCTGCGGCGCGTGGTCGAGGTGGTCGCGCGCGAGTCGGGCTGGGGCAAGACGCTGCCGAAGGGCCGCGGGCTCGGCATCGCCGCGCACTACAGCTTCGTCAGCTACATCGCCGCGGTGGTGGAAGTCGCGGTGGACAGCGCGGGCGCGCTGACGATCCCCGGGTCGACATGGCGGTGGACTGCGGCGCCACCGTGAACCCCGACCGGGTGCGCGCGCAGATGGAAGGCGCGTGCGTGATGGGCGTGGGCATCGCCACGGTCGGCGAGATCAGCTTCAAGCACGGGCGGGTCGAGCAGGACAACTTCAACACCTACGAGGTGACCCGCATGGACGGCGCCCCGCGGGAGATCCGCGTGCACATCGTCCCCGGCGACTACGCCAAGCCCATGGGCGGCGTGGGCGAGCCGGGGGTGCCGCCCATCCCGCCCGCGCTCTGCAACGCGATCTTCGCGGCCACCGGCAAGCGGATTCGCCGCCTGCCCATCCGCGATCAGCTCAAGGCGTAGAAGGCGCTTCCGCCGCCGAAGGGAGACCAGATGCCGCGCGTCGTCCAATCTCGCCTCTTCCGTGCGCTCTTCGCGGGGCTCGCCCTGGCGGCCCTCGGCATCGGTCTCCTCGGCGGCCCGCCCGCCGAGGGGCAGCGGCGGCGCGTGCTGAACATCGCGGCCAAGGAGCCCGACTCGCTCGATCCCCACACGAGCACCATCGGGCAGTCGCAGGCGATCTCGCGCTTCATGTACCGCGGGCTCACGCGGTTCGCCATCAAGGACGGACGCGTCACGACCACCGAGTTCGAGCCCGACCTGGCCGAGAGCTGGACGATCTCCCCGGACGGCACCCAGTGGACGTTCAAGCTCCGGCGCGGCGTGCAGTTCCACAAGGGCTTCGGCGAGCTGACCGCGGAGGACGTGAAGTGGAGCTTCGAGCGCCAGATCAAGCGGGCCCCGGGCACGCGGTTCGGCGTGAACCTCGAGGTCATCAAGGCCATCGAGGTGATCGACCCCTACACGGTGCAGATCTCCCTCAAGGCGTACGACCCGCTGTTCCTGCTCCGCATGGTCGGCTACCAGCAGGGCTACATCGTGTCGAAGAAGGCCGCCGAGAAGGCCGGCGAGCAGTTCAAGTGGAGCCCGGTGGGCACGGGGCCGTTCTACTTCGACCGCCACGCCCCGCGCGAGAAGATCGTGCTGAAGGCGTTCGACCAGTTCCGCGGAGGCCGCCCGCAGATCGACGAGGTGCACTGGTTCGACGTGCCCGAGGACGCCACCAAGCTGATCGGCCTCGAGAAGGGCACGTTCGACCTCGTGTACCCCGAGACGGTCACCGCCGACATCGACGCGCAGGTCCGGAAGATGGGCGCGGTCATGGACCGCCGCGGGCCCGGTGGGCAGGACCGCATCTACATCAACATGACCCGGGCGCCCTTCGACGACATCCGCGTGCGGCGGGCGTTCATGCACGCCATCGACCGCAAGACGATCAAGGAGACGCTCTACCCCGGCGCGCTCGGCCGCCTCGCCGTCGGCCCCGTGCCGCGCGGCTACTTCGGCCACACCGCGGTCGAGATCCCGGAGCACAACCCCGACGTGGCGCGGAAGCTCCTCGCCGAGGCCGGGCACCCGAACGGCTTCACGGTGAAGAACTTCTTCATGTCGAAGTCGTTCGTGTTCCCCAAGGTGATGACGCTGGTCCAGGAGCAGCTCCGGAAGGTGGGCATCGTGGTCGAGGTGCAGATCGTCGAGCACGCGACCTACCACGAGAACATCCGGAAGAACCTGAACCCGTTCGTCCTCTTCGGCGGCACCCGCCTGCCCGACGCCGATCCGTGGCTCACGCTCTTCTTCCACTCGGGCGAGATCCCCGACCCCGCCACCGGCAACAAGGGGACGAACTTCGCGCACTACCGCGGCATCGACGACCTCCTCGCGCAGGGCCGGCAGGAGCGGGACGCGAAGAAGCGCGCGGCCATCTACCACGAGGCGCAGCGTCGCCTGATGCGCGACGCCGTCGTTCTGCCGCTCAGCGAGGTGCCCGGCGAGTGGGCCCGCAACCCCAAGCGTGTGAGCACGCCGTTCGATCCGGAGTACGGCGAGGACTCGATCCACTTCAGCTACAACTACCCCGAGCTGCTCAAGCTCCTGAACTGACGGGCGCGGCCACCCGCGCCCGGAGAGGCCACGTCGAACCCATGCGGAGCTACGCGCGGTCGATCGCGCTCTACGAGGAGGCCCGGCGCCACCTCGCCGGGGGCGTGAGCAGCAACGTGCGGTACGCGAGCGCGCCCGTCCCGCTCTTCTTCGAGCGCGGCGAGGGCGCGCGGCTCTTCGACGTGGACGGCAACGCGCACATCGACTACGTCCTGGGCAACGGCCCGGCCATCCTGGGCCACGCGCCGCGGCCGGTGATCGACGCGGTGGCGGACAGCCTCCGGCTCGGGCAGGTCTACGCGGCCCAGCACGCGCAGGAAGTGGCGCTGGCGCGGCGGCTCGGCGCGCTCCTGCCGAGCGCGGAGCTGGTCCGCTTCGCGTCGTCGGGCACCGAGGCCGTCCAGCTCGCGCTCCGCATCGCCCGCGCGTTCACGGGCCGCCGCCGGATCGTCAAGTTCGAGGGCCACTACCACGGCTGGATGGACTCGGTGTACGTGAGCGTGCGGCCCGCGGCGAAGGTGGCCGGGCCCGCCGACGCGCCGACGCCCGTGCTCGAGTCCGAGGGGCAGGCCGACAGCGTGCTCGGGGACCTCGTCGTCCTGGGATGGAACGACGCGAGCTTCCTCGCCGACGCCTTCGAGCGCCATCGCGGCGAGATCGCTGGCGTGCTCATGGAGCCGGTGATGGTCAACGGCGGCGTGGCCGAGCCGCGCCCGGGCTATCTCGAGGCGGCGCGCCGTCTCTGCGACGCGCACGGCGCGCTCCTGATCTTCGACGAGGTCATCACCGGCTTCCGGGTGGGGCTCCGCGGGGCCCAGGGACGCTACGGCGTGCGGCCGGACCTGACCATCCTGGCCAAGGCGGTGGCCGCGGGGTTCCCGCTGAGCGCGGTGGCGGGCCGCCGGGACGCGATGAACCAGGTGTTCGACGGCGGCGCGATGCACGGCGGCACCTACAACGGCAACGTCCAGAGCGTGGCCGCGGGGCTGGCCGCCCTCGACGTGCTCGCCGCCGGCGACGGCGCGGTGTACCGCGACATGGAGCGCCGGGGCACACGCCTCATGCAGGGGCTCCGCGCCGCCGCGGGGCGGGCCGGCGCGCGCCTGCTCGTCCAGGGCCTGCCCGCGATCTTCCAGACCACCTTCACCGACAAGCCCGCGCTCCACGACTATCGCGACGTGACCGAGACCGACCACGAGCGCGGGCTCCGCTTCTGGCAGGCCCTGCAGGACGAGGGCGTGCGCGTGACGCAGCGGGGCGTCTGGTTCCTCTCCGCCGCGCACGGCGACGCCGAGATCGACGAGACGCTCGCCGCGGCCGCGCGCGCCCTGTCACGCGTGGGCTGACGATGTGTCGGTCTCGGGTCCGCTGCGGGGGCGTCGGGGCGCCGGACCTGCCGCGTGCTGGTGCCGCCGCACCTCACCCTACCCTCTCCCCAGAGGGGAGAGGGATCACTCGTCAGGAGGCACGACATGACCGACACGAAGCGCGCGCACCTGATCGCCGGCGGCTTTCCGCCCGGCGCCCACGCCGGCCACGACCACGACTACGCGCGGCTCACGCTGCTCGGGCTCCTCGCCGAGCAGGACGTCCCCGCCTCGGTCGCGAACGACTTCGCGGACGTCGAGAAGTGGCTCGCGGTGAGCCGGCTCTTGATCACCTACGCGGCCGGCCCCTACCCCGACGCCGCGCAGTGCCGCGCCATGCGTGCGTGGCTCGAGTCGGGCGGCCGCTGGCTGGCGCTGCACGGCACGAGCGGGGGGCGCGCGGAGCGCGTGGAAGGCTTCCGCCAGCGCCGCACGGTGAAGACCGAGCATCACGACCTGCTGGGGAGCTACTTCCTCACGCACCCGCCGATCTGCAAGATCCACGTGGACGTGGCGGGCGGCGACACGCGCCTCACGCGCGGGCTCGGCGCGTCGTTCGACGTGGAGGACGAGCCGTACTTCATCGAGCTGCAGCACCCGGCCTCGACCCGGGTGCTGCTCACCGCGGACTACGGGCCGAACGGCGTCGCGTCCGCCATCGGCACGCTCTACGCCACCGACACGTCACTCCGGCCCGACGGCCGGACGCGCGTCCTCGGGTACACGCGCGATGTCGGCGAGGGCGGCGTCACGTACTACGCGCTGGGCCATTGCCACAACCCCGCGATCCGCGCCTCGCGGACGCCCGATCCCACCGACACGACGCCCCTCACGTTCCGCGGCGCGTGGGAGACGGACGCGTTCACGACCCTGCTGCGCAACGGCATCGCCTGGGGCGTGGACGCGTGATCCCCGGCCAGCGAGGCGGGTCCGGGCGCGTCGCCCCGGGTCAGGTCACCTCGGCCTGACCTTCAGATCCTCGTACGGCGCCGACCACAGGAAGCCGGCGATGAGGCCGATCCCCGACTCCTCCACCCGGGGCCCGACGCCGTTCAGTCCCGCGTTCAGGTAGATCGGCGCGACCATCGCCTTCTCGTGGACGAGCTGCTGGATGCGCTCCAGCGTCGCCCCGCGCCGCCGGGCGTCGAGCTCGGTCGCCTGCTCCTGGACCAGTCCGTCGATGTCCGGATAGCTCCCGTAGGCGTAGGTGCCGCCGCTGGCGATGAACGCCTCGATGCGCGTGGCCGCGTTGCCGAAGGCGCCGCTCGCGCCGTGGACAAGGCCCCGGTACTTCTTCTCCGCGAAGCCCCGGAAGAACGCGGCGCGCTCGATGGGCCGGAGCTTCACCCGGATGCCGGCGGCGTTCAGGTAGTTCACCACGGGCTCGCCGATGTTGGTGATCGCCGCGTCGCAGAAGTAGTCGCCCGCGTCGAAGCCGTTCCGGTAGCCGGCCTCGGCCAGGAGCTGCTTGGCCCGGGCCGCGTCGTAGGCGTAGCCGGGAGGCTGCCAGTAGAACTCGAAGCTCGACGGGATGATGCTCCAGCCGATCCGGGCGTGACCGAGCGCGTCGGCCTGGTTGATGGCCTGCCGGTCGATGGCGTGGTTGGCGGCCAGCCGCACGCGCCGATCCGACCACGGGGACTTCGGGTCCCACTGCTCGGTGAAGTAGACCCAGTGCGTGGCCAGCCCGACGTTGGGCCGGAGCGTGAGGCCCGGCGTCCGCCGCAGGTCCTCGGCCAGCTCGCCGCGCACCGCGTAGGCGATGTCCACCTCGCCGCGCTTGAGCGTGGCGAGCCGCGTGGCCTCGTCGGGAATCGCCTTGAGGACGAGGCGCTTCACGTTCGGCACCTTGCGCCAGTACTGCTCGAAGGCCTCCAGCACCAGCTCCACGCCCGGCGTGAACGACACGAAGCGGTACGGGCCAGCGCCGATCGGAGCCTTCTTGAAGCCCTCGTCGCCGACCTTGTCGACGTACTTCTTCGGCACGATCCACGCGGCGCCCGTGGCGTTCAGGTAGAAGGTCAGGAAGTCGGGCCAGGGCCGCTTGAGTCGGATCCGCACGCGGAGCGGATCGGGCGTCTCGATCGCGCTCACCCGCTCCTTGAGGAGCTTGGCGGACGCGCCGCGGTAGCGCTCGAAGCGAGAACTTCACGTCCTCCGCGGTGACCGGTGTCGCCGTTGTGGAACTTCACGCCCTTGCGGAGCACGAACTCGTGGACGAGGCCGTCCGGCGACGCGCTCCACGATTCCGCCAGGCTGGGCGCCGCGGGCGCGCCGGGCATCGGCTTCACCAGGGCGTCGTGCAGCGCGTAGATGATCATGTACGGCGTGATGATGCCGGAGGTCTCGGCGGGATCGAACCACGTCGGGGCCAGCGAGACGTGCACGGCCCACGTCAGCTGCCCCTCGGGCGCGGCGACGCCAGCGGCGGCGCCGAGCGAGACGATCGTCAGGACGAGCGAGAGAGCGAAGAGGCCTCGAACGGATCTCCTCATGGAACCCCCCCTCGGACGCGGGTCAGTTCACACGCGATGTCCTCGTCGATGCTCGGATCGGGTCATCCTCCTTTCCGACCGCCGCGCCGCGCGGTCGATCTCCGATGTTGCGCGAGGGTCTGACCCCCGGGGCTAGGCGCCGTTGCGGGCGGAGGCCTCCGGCCAGTAGACGAAGCCGCAGCCGGTCTGGGTGGCAGTGCGCCGCGACGTACTCCACGACCTTGGCGGGACGGTTCATCGCCGCCGCCGCGCTGATCCAGGCCCGCACCTCGCCCGTGCCCGACCGCATGTTGTCGGAGTCGAACGTGAACAGGTGCTGGAGCGCCTCGAGGTCGTTTCGCTCGAGCCGCTCGAGGATCCAGCGGTCCAGCGGCTGGTCGATCCAGCCGGCGTTGAACATGCCCGGGAAGTGGGAGAGGCCGCCGGAGGCGTAGATGGCCACGCGCTCGGGACGGTCACGCAGGACCTCGGCGATGGCCTGCCCGAGCTGCGCGCACCGCGCCGCGCTCGGCAGCGGCGGGTAGTACTCGTTGAGGAACACGCAGACCAGCGGGATCGTGAGGCCGGGATCGACCTCGGGGACCAGGTTCGACACCATGTGCGACACGCCGCGCTCCGGGTTGCCGCGCGGGTCGAAGCGCCCGATGTTGGCCACGTCGAAGCCGCGCTTGATCAGCCCGCGCAGGAGGTGGCGCGAGAGCTCCGCGTGCTGCGGAAAGACCACCTTGGTCCGCTCCAGCGGGGGCGTGCCGAAGGGATCGCGCGCGCTCCGGCCCCAGATCGGCTCCTCGCCGGTGTACACGGAGAACGTGGGGTTGTTGGCCTCGTCGAACAGGTCGCCCTGGTCGTCGCCGATCATCAGCAGCGCGTCGGGCCGGTACGCGCGGAGCTGGTCTCGCAGCACCGCGAAGGCGGCCTCGATCTTCTGGATGTGGCCCTCGACGATCGACGGCGTCGCGATCTCGACCCGCATGCTGTGGGGGATGTGCTCGCGAGCCGCGGCGGGGATCCGCTCCATCACGCGGGGCCAGTACTGCGCCTTCTGGAACATCATCGGTGCGTGTGACGACGCCATTCCCATTCCGAGCATGCCTGGCCTCCTCGCGGTGTCGGGGTCGCGCCCGGCTGCGGGCGTGCGGGCATTGTCTCGCCGCCGGGGCGAACAAGACAAGCGATCGAATCCGCGGGTTCGGATTTGAGAGTCTCCCTCTCCCCTCTGGGGAGAGGGTAGGGTGAGGGGCGGTCGAACAACCACGTGGGACGTTCTGGCCGCGAGGCAGTGCCACCGACCCTCACCCCGACCCTCTCCCTGTAAGGGAGAGGGAGCTCGCGAGGCCCGGCTTAGGCGGCCGGGATGGGCGCGGAGGGGTCGATCAGCCCGCGATCCCGGAGCTCCGCCCAGAACGGCGCGGGGACCGGCGTCTCGACCAGCCGCACGTTCTCCTCGACCTCGGCCACCGATCGCGCGCCCGGGATGACCGACGCGATGGCGGGGTGGGCGAGGATGAACTGGAGGGCCGCGGCGCGCAGCGGCACCTGGTGGCGCTCGCAGACGGCGGCGATGCGGGCGGCCTTGTCCATCATCTCCGGCGAGGCGGCGCGGTAGTTGAACGTGGCGCCCTCCCGGGGGCCCACGGCCAGGATGCCGCTGTTGTAGGGCCCGCCCGCGATCACGCTGATCCCGCGCTCCACGCAGTAGGGCAGGAACTCGGGGAGCGCCGACTGATCCAGCAGCGTGTAGCGCCCGGCCAGGAGGAAGCAGTCGCTCGCACCCTCGCGCGCGAACGCCAGCTCCATCTGCCACTGGTTCATGCCGGCGCCGATGGCGCGGATCCGTCCCTCCGCGCGAAGCTCCATCAGGACCGGGTACGCGCCCGCGAGGGCAGTCTGGTAGTGGTCGTCGGGGTCGTGGACGAAGACGATGTCCACCCGGTCCAGGCCGAGCCGGTCGAGCGACGAGGCGAACGACGCCCGCGCCCCCTCCCGGCTGAAATCGAAGGCCCACGTGGTCGTGCCGGTTCCCGCCGGGTCCGGTCGCAGGACGCGCCCCACCTTGGTGGACAGCACGTAGCCATCGCGGGAGACGCCCTGGAGCGCGCGGCCGTACCGCCGCTCGCTCTCGCCCACCCCGTACATCGGCGCGGTGTCGAGGTAGTTGAGGCCGAGCGCGAGGCTCCGGCGGATGAGCGACACGGCCTCGTCCTCCTCGGACCGTCGCTGCGGGTCGGTGGCGGGCGGCGCGCCGGAGAGAGCGACGCCGCCGAGCCCGAGGCGGGTGACGCGAAGGCCGGTGCTGCCGATCTGGGCGGTGTCGGTGGCGCGCATGGAGACCTCCTCGGAGATTGATCGCGTCCCGTCGCGGGCGCGCCATTATCTCCGAACGATCAGGGCCGGGCCACCAGGTGCGGGCGCCCGGGCTTCGCCCGGCCGCACCTGGCGCCGGCGCGCCGCGCTGCTACCGGCGCGGCGGGAAGCGGGGACCGCGCCCGGCGTGCTACGCTCCGGCCAGCATGGACTTCCGCCTCACCGAGGCGCAGCGTGAGCTGCAGGAGCGCGCTCGCCGTCTCTCCCGTGACTTCGCCACGCGCGCCGCACAGCACGATCGCGACGCGACCGACCCGTTCGAGAACTACGCCGCGCTCCACGACGCCGGCTTCTACGCGCTCAACGTGCCGCGCGAGCTCGGCGGCGCCGGCGTGGGGCTGCTCGACTGGTCGCTAGCCGCCGAGGAGCTGGGTCAGGGCTGCGCATCGACGGCGCTGTCGTTCAACATGCACCTGTCCGTGGTGGGGCCGGTCATGGAGAGCCCGCGGGTGCCGGCGGCGGTCAAGGAGCGGCTGGCCAAGATGGTGGCCCAGGACGGCAAGCTGATCGGCGGCAACTTCTCCGAGCCGACCACCTCCGGGCTGGTCGCCACGCCGGCGCCGCTCACGCGGGCGCGTCGGGCGGACGGCGGCTACCGCATCACCGGCCGCAAGGCGTTCGCCTCGATGATCGCCGCGGCCGACTACGTCATGGTGATGGCGTACCCGGACGAGGCGACCTCGCCCACCGCGGCCATGCTGCTGCTGGTCCCGCCGGACGCCCCGGGACGCCGCGTCGACCGCGTATGGGACACGCTGGGCATGCGCGCGACGCGGAGCGATTCCATGGTCCTCGAGGACTGCTGGGTGCCCGAGGAGGCGCTGCTGTACCGGTCGGACGACATCGTCCCGTTCCGTCGCGACGGCGCCAACTGGTTCTGGGCCTCGTACACGCCGGTGTACCTGGGGATCGGCGTGGCCGCGTACAACGCGATCGTGGACAACGTGAAGGCGCGCACGCCGCCCGGCTTCTCCCAGCCCCTCGCCTACCACCCGGACGTGCGCCGCCACGTGGCGGAGATGAACGCGGACCTGGAAGCGGCGCGGCTCCTCACGCTCCACTCGGCCTGGCTCAGCGACACCGAGGGCCCGACGCCGGCCACGCTCGCCGCGCTCTATCGCGCCAAGTTCGCGGTCGGCGAGGCCGTGACCCGCGTGACCCGCACCGCGATGACGCTCGGCGGCGCCCACGCGCTGTTCAGGACATCGCCGCTCGAGCGCTACTTCCGGGACGGGGCGGTGGCGCCCGTGCAGTTCCCTCCCCGCGACTTCTGCCTGACCACGCTGGGCATGCTCGCGCTCGGTCTCGACCCCCGCGACGTGCTGCCGCCGCTCCGGAGCGACCGCGCGGACGCCGGGCCCACCGTGCGCTGACCGCCCCCGTCCCGACATAACCGCCCACACTCGGACGCTCTCGCCTCGGCACCCCCAGGAGCCGACGCCACATCGCCTCGGCCCCCCAGGAGCCCGACGCCACAGCAGATGCGGCATGCCCCGCGCATAGGCGATTGAGCGGCCCCGGAGCACGCGCCAGCCGTCGACGTGGGGCGACCGGGTGAACTCCCAGTGGAGGCGGGATTTCCCCACGCCGGCCTCGCCCACGATGGCGACGACCTGCCCGTTCCCCGCGGCGGCCTGCTCGAGCGATCGGCGGAGTGCTGCGATCTGGGCGTCCCGGCCGACGAATGGGGTGAACCCGCGCCGCGCGGCGGCCTGCACCACGCCAGGGCGTTCGCCCGACAAGTCAAAGCATTACATTCCTATCACGGGGATCTTGGCCGTCCTCGCTGACGGCTGGTCGACACAGCGGTGCGCTCGAGTCCCGCGAGCAGCGCCTTCGCCTCCCTCAGGTCAGCCGTGTCGAACCCCTCGGTGAACCACCCGTAGAACGTCCGAGAGCAGCGCGTGGGCGTCCTTCTCCCTCCCCTGCCGCGCCAACAGCCGGCTCAGGCTCGTCGCCGCACGCACCTCGAACGACTTCGCTCGTTGCCGCCGGGCTATCTCGAGGGCCTCGCGAAAGGCTGCCTCGGCCGTCTCCTCCGCGGCCGTACGGGCCGGTGGGGATTGACCGTCGGCGCCGGCGGACTTGCGTCCCGTCCTGCGGGCCTCCCCCCCTGGCCCCGCCTGAAGCGTGAGCGTGCCCATCACCCGATGGAGCTCTGCCGCCCAGTAGTGATTCCCGGACTCGGTCCCCAGAGCCAAGGCCTCACGGACCAGAGCCAGTCCCTCTGCCGGCTGCCCGAACCTGCCATGCACCTCGGCCAGCCAGGCCAGGTACACCGGGAGCAGGGCGAGCGCCCGGATGTCCCGGCACGCCGCCACCCACGCCCGCATCAGCGCGAGGCCTTGCTCGTCTCGACCCTGTTCCGTCAGCCACCAGCCACGGTGGAACCGTGCCGCTCGGAGCAGGGCGTCGAAGCCATGCTCGGTCGACATGGCGATGCAGGCCTCCGCCTGCTCGCGGACCGCGTCGCGCTCTCCCAGACAGAGATAGAAGCCGGCGGCGAAGCGCTGGATGTGGGCCAGGGTGAACGGCTGAGCGATCGAACGGGCCAGCGCCAGGGTCTCGTGCATCCGCGCGGAAGCCTGCGCAGGATAGCCGAGCACCCACAGCGTCCAGGCCGCGTAAAAGGTACTCGACGCGCCCGAATCGACGATGAGGGCAAACGAGGGTGAGCGGGCCGGGCTGTACAGCGTGATCCCTTGCTCCAGATGCGTGCGCGCGGCCTCGAATTCGCCCGCGTAGAACGACACGAGCCCCAACCGATGGTGGGCCGCAAGGAGAACGGCCGGATCCTGGGTCGTCTCTGCCATGGTCAGGAGGCGGTTCCCCACCTCGCGTGCCGCCCGTAAGGATCCCCGAGTGAGATAGAACCAGCCGAGTCCGAGCAAGACCGGCAGGAGCTCCGGGACATCGCCCGCCTGCTCGCTGAGCTCAAGGGCGCGCTCGTAGGTCTCCTCGACCTCCGGCGTGGTGGGTCCGCTCATCGCCGTGAGCGCCGAGCCGAGCATCATGTGGAGCACGGTCAGCTTCAGGGGCGTTCGTTCAGGCGAGTCGGGGAGCGCCTTCAGCAGCTCCAGGGCTCGGGTCGCGTGCTCGGCGGCTTCGCGGTAGCCGTGCTGGCGCAACGCATGCTCCCCTGCCTGTCGCCGATACCGCACCGCCCGCTCAACGTCGCGACCGTGCTCGAAGTGCATCGCGAGCTCCCCGGCAATCTCGGCGGCGCGCTCGCCGTGGCCGCGCTCGAGCAGCTCGCCGGTCCGCAGGTCGAGGCCAACTCGGCGGGCGAGAGGGATCCGCGCATATAGCACGTTCCGGTACAGCGCGTGGATGAAGGCATACCGTCCGGCAACGGTCCCATCGGGCCATTCCGCCAGCCCCGTGGCGCGCAGGAACTGGCCTCGGCGCGCGAGCCCCTCGCAGAGCCGCTCGCCCTCCTGCGGGTCGAGCCCCCCGGCGGCCGCCACGGCCGTCGAGAACTCCGCGCCCGCCACGCTCGCCACGGCCAGCATCGCCTGCTCGTCCACCGTCAGCCGGTCGACGTGCTTCTCGACGATCTGCGCGAGCGTCTCCGGCGTGTCCCGGGCGATCTCCGGCACCGGCACGGACAGCCCCCAGCGCCCCTCGACCTCGCGCATCTGCCCCCGGGCGATCAAGTAGTCGATCGTGCTCACGACGAAAAGCGGGTTGCCGTCCGTACTCCGGTGAAGGACGGTGACCAGCTCCAAAGGGAAGTCGTGGTGGGGGAAGCGCTGGAAGAGATACTCCCCGATCGCCGCGAGATCCAGGAACTCGAGGGGAAGCTCCTCGCAGTGGCCGTGCAGCTGGAGCTCTTGCTTCACCGGCCGGAGCGGATGCGCACTGGCGGCCACGTCGGCCGGCCGGTAGGTCCCGAGCACGAGCACGCGGGCCGGCTCCCGCCGGCGAGCCAGCCTCGCCAGGAGGTCGATGGTGGACGCGTCGCTCCAGTGCAGGTCTTCCAGAACGAGCACGAGCGGCGCCTCGTGGCTGAGGGCGTCGACCGCGTCAGCCAGCTCCCTCAGCATCCGATCGCGCGTCGCGCCCTGCGCCCGGCGCTGTACCGCCTCCAGGTCGCGATCGCTCAGCAGTGACGGCAGCGCAAGGAGCCACGTCGGCGCGTGCTGGCGCAGGATCTCGATGAGCTGTTCGCCTCCGGTCTCGCGGCCCAATCGTCCGAGCGCCTCGAGCACGGGCAGGTAGGCCTCACCCGCGCCGTACTGCTCCACGCATTGCCCCCGCCCGATGCGCAGCGCCGTGCCATCGCCGAGCTCCGCCAGGAACGCGTCGACCAGAGTCGTCTTCCCGATCCCCGGCTCGCCGGTCACGAACACGAGCTGTCGCTGCCCGTCTCGCGCTCGCCCCCATCGGTCGCGCAGCAGCCCCAGCTCCGCGTCGCGGGCCACCAAACACGAGCTCGCTCGCAAGGCGGTGGCGGGACGCCGGCCGGCGCCGGCGCGGATCGGCGCCGGCCGGGCGATCGGGCCGATGAACCGGAACCCTCGGCGGTGCACCGTTTCGATGTAGCGCGGCGCGCGCGAGGAGTCGCCGAGCGCCCGGCGCAGATCGCGGATGCAGCTGGTCAGGGCGGCATCGCTCACCACCACGTCACCCCAGACGCTCGCCAGCAGGGCGTCCTTCGTGACCAGCCGCGCCGAATGCTCGACGAGGTGCCGCAGGACCGAGAATACCCGCGGCTCCAGCTCCAAGCGGCGCTCCCCGCACCACGCCCACTCGTTCTCGGCCTCGATCCAGATGGGAGCGAGGTCTCTGGTGCCGTTGGGCCTCGCGCGCCGATCCCGGCTCGCCCGCGATATCCCCTGAGTAAGCCCTGGGTTTCCCTCGGACTTCGGCCCGCGGTCGCCGGTAGCGTGGTGACTCATTAGTGGCGACCGCGCACGCAACGGTCAGGAGCGGAAGCGCAGGAGGGAGAGCTGATGCCGCCGCCGGGGGGATCGGGCCTGTCAGTGCACCGCGCGTTCGTCGTCCACCTCAACGCGGCGGGAGGCCCCACTCGCCGCCGCTTCAGCGGTCGGGTGGAGCACCTCTCGTCGGGTCGGACGGCGCAGTTCTCCTCGCTCACGGGATTGCTGGCATTCTTCGGCGAGTTCCTCGCGGACCCTCGGCCGCGGAGCGTCCCCCAAACCCCGACGGGGCCTGCAGAGTACCACCCCGCACGAGGCCGCTCAACCAAGCTGCGGAGGCCGAGCCGCTGGTCGTCATCGACCCCGGTGGGCGTGATCGCGGCGTCGAGCGGCGACATCACCCGAAGCCCGGGCTCGTTCCCGGCGAGATAGGAGAAACGCATGACGACCCCGAATCGATGCCCATCGCGTCTGATCGCTCCGATCACCCTCGCGCGCGCGAGAGGAGGCCGAGAGGTGTACACGAGGATTCGGAAGCTTTGGCGTCTGGTCACGGCGATGACCCTCGCGATCGGGCTGGCCGCGCCGATCGCGCCGAAGGCCGAAGCAACCCAGGATCTGTTTTACTTCTTGCCCATGGCGAAGGCCAGCGCCAACGGAGAGGTGGGTGTGTTCGACTTCGACGCGCTGATCTCCGGTCAGCTCGGCGACGATCTCCCCCGGAAGGCCCAAGCGTCCGAGACGAGCCTGGGCACCGGCTATGCGACAGCCGAAGCCAGCGACAATCAGTTCGTGGCAACAGCCGCCTGCAGCGGGTTCGGCGGCGCCGACGCACGGGCGTTCATGGAGTTCGTAGTCCACGACCCGCAGGCCCGCGGGCTGGTCAAGGTGAATTTGGGTTCCAAGATGGCAGGCACACCAGACAAAAGCCTCAAGGGAGCCGTGAGCGTGGGAGGGCCGCCGGTCGACTTCGGTGCCTCGGATGCGCTGGTGGGCGTTCGCGTGGCTCCCGGCGGCTCGCCGTTCATGATTACCCTTGCCGACGATGGGAGCATCTTCTCCTTGGAGGAGCCGATGCCGTTGTCAGGGGACTACGACCTGTTCGATGCGAGCGCTTCGGCCCAATGCATGGTGGACGGGTGCCGGTGGCGGAAGACCGTCCGTCTAAACCAAACGGTGATCGATGGAGGGGAAGGCGACGGTCCGCTCGCGACACTGAACCTCTCCCCGACCTTCAGCGTCCTGCCGGGACTGTCCTTCGTGATCGGCATCCAGGCGTCGTGCAGTGGCAATGCCACGGCCGTCATCGACCCGGTGCTGGAGCCCCACCCCGACAACCCGGACATCCTCATCGAGTTCCCCCACGCCGTCCCCGACCCGAACCCGCTGCCACCGATGGCCGGCATCACGCCCGACGCACTGCTGGCCCTGGGGATCGACCCTCAGCCGTTCATCGATCTCGGCTTCATCGAGGAATCGTCGCCCCCGCCCCCTCCGACGGGTGACACAACGCCGCCCACCACGCTGGCGTCGGCGACGCCCAGGCTCAAGCGGTGGAACAAGACGCCCGTGACGGTCCTATTGAACGCCACCGACGACGCGGCCGGCTCGGGCGTCAGGGAAGTGCACTACGCGCTCCAGGGGGCCGAGACGGGCTCCGAGGTGATCCCCGGCGGCAGCGCCCCCGTCACGATCTCCGCCGAGGGGACCACGACACTGAGCTACTTCGCGGTCGACAACGAGGGCAACCAGGAGACCGCGAAGACGCTCACGGTCCGCATCCGACCCCAGCGGCGGTGACGAGTGCCCCAACAGGAGCTCGGGCGACTCCTCACGTTGGACCGCCTCTTATCCGACAGGCCTGGAGGGGGGGATTCTGCCCCCCTCCAACCACAAACGGCAGACGGTCCTCCGGCTCCGTCGACACCGGCCTCCTCAGCTGGGAGGCGGGCTTCCTGGCCGGCCGGTGCTTCCTCCAGTACCGGCGAAGAGGCGGCGCCCGGCGGTCACCGCTTCCGGATTTCTTCATCGGGGCCCACGCCGCAGTCCGCCAGATGGTCCTGGTGACGAGGGATCCCCTGCGGTACCGGACCTATTTTCCGAGAGTGCAGCTCGTCACTCCCTGAACCGACGCCTTGGGCCGCGTGACGAAAGGTGCCGAGACGAGCGGTGTGGCGCGGGAGACGGTTGACGCGCTCCGCCCGGAAGGCGATCCTGCGCGTGGCCGGGCCGGAGGGGACCGGGCGGCTCGACCAGGCGGGGCGAGCGGGCCATGAATTCACCGGACGACACGGTGAGGCGTATATGACTGCAAGGCTGCCGGAACGCGGTCGATCCTGGGACGATCTCTCCCGGGCGATGGCAGATCTGGATCGCTCGCGTGGTCGCGTGATCTCCATCCTCCACCGGGCTGCATGGGCATCTCTCTGCGTCGCCCTGCTGATCGGAGCGATCTTTCAGGAGGTCCCGGCGCAGTCCGGGAAGCTGATCGACGCCTCCGTCGTGACGCTGAGAGACGAGGAAGTCCGCAGGCTGGAAGTGGGGCAGCCCGACATCCGCGCGATCCTGGGCGGTGTCGAGATCAAGTCCATCGCATATCTCAGCGACGATCTGAGGGTCAAGGGCTACCTGGTCGCCCCCCGGAGGGGCGAGAGGCTGCCGTGCGTGATCTACAACCGCGGGGGTAACCGCGAGTTCGGTGCCCTCACCGACCTCAGCGCGGCCGGCCTGCTGGCCCGGATCGCGTCGTGGGGATACGTGGTCGTCGCCAGTCAGTACCGTGGCACCGCCGGCGGCCAGGGCAAGGACGAGTTCGGTGGGAGCAACGTCGGTGACGTGCTCAACCTCCTCCCGCTCCTGGGCGCATTGCCCCAGGCCGACCCCACCCGGGTCGGCATGTACGGCTGGAGCCGCGGCGGGATGATGACGTACCTCGCGCTGGCCAGGACAGATCGGATCGCGGCGGCCGTCGTGGCTTCGGGGGTGGCCGACCTCGAGGACAACGCCAGGCGGCGCCCAGAGATGGAGACGGGCGTGTTCGCCCAGCTCATCCCGGAGTACGCCAGCGACAGAGAAGCCGCCCTGGCCGCGCGTTCGGCGGTGAGGTGGCCGGACAAGCTCCACAAGCGCACGCCCATGCTGCTGCTGCACGGCGGCGCGGACTGGCGAGTGCACCCGGGTCAGGCCCTCGCCATGGCCTCGAAGCTCTACGAGAGCCGACATCCGTTCCGGTTCGTGTTCTTCGAGGGCGGGGATCACGCGCTGGGCGAGCACCGCGGGGAGGTCGATCGTCTGGTCAAGGAGTGGCTCGACGCGTACGTACGCGACCGGAAGCAATGGCCGAGCCTCGAGCCGCACGGCCGCTGATCGAGCTTTCCCGCACCCTAGAGGAGAGGCGGTAGCCGGTACCACGAAGCCGCCTGCCCGACCGACGGTAACGGTCGCGCTTCGCTCACCACCTCCCCGGCGACATCGCCGCCGTCAGTTTTACCGTGAGAGGGCGAACACCAGCTCGTGGGCCTCTCGTTCGACCTTGCGATTGATCTGGGTGGTGACGTCGAACGTCCCGTGGATCAGGCCCCAGCTCGCCATCCAGTCCCACGCCCAGCGCGCCTCGTCCTCCGGAATCGGCGTCGGCTCCCTGAGCTGGATGCGGCCGAGGTTGAAATCGTCGCTGCCAGTGCCTGGACAACGGCGATGGCCCGCGGACGACCCTTCCTGAATGCGGACTGTGGCGTCGCTCTGTCGGCGATCCAGGACCAGTCCGGCTGGTACTACGATCTGCGCGACGCGCGCAGGAAGCCGAGCGCAAGCGCCGTGGAGGCCCAGGGGCGAATCGCCGACTTCCGAGACGATCGTTGCCCGGGGCATCGGACGCCGAGCTCCGTGAAGTGGAAGGCACATCGAGGCCGCGCAGGAGCTGTCGAAGAGCCCCAACGCCAAGACATCGTCCTCGGCGACAAGACTGGCCTGCCCATCATCCTCAGCGACAAGTAGCCGGTTGCTGAGCAGGCACCTGGAGCAGTCATCGGCGCCCCGGGACGGATGGGAGCTGCGGACGGCATCGTCCGAGCGCGGTCAGCACTTGATGATCCTGAACTCGACGCGCCGGTCGAGGGCATCGCGCGCGTCATCGGTGCCCGTCCCGACGAGGTTCTCGCGGAAGCCCATGCCGGATGTCCGGACGCGCGGCGTCAATGCGCGCGCTTCCGCGTCGAGGCGCTCCCTGATGTAGACGGCCCGCTGGTGGGACAGGCGATCGTTGAACTGCTCGGAGCCGGTCCGGCTCGCGTGCCCCACGACGTGCACGCATACGTTCGCCGTCATCGCCTGCCGCGCGATCTGCCGGAGCCACATCCCGTACGGACCGCTGACCTTGGGATCCGACCAGAACTCCGTCGTTCCCGGAAGGAACAGGAACTTCACGCCGAGATTGTTGTTGCGCAAACCATGCGCGACGACGCTCCCGAAGGCCGTCTCCGCCTCGCTCGCGCGGCCGAGCTTCGAGGTTGCGAGATAGATCCCGTTCACGACCCGGAGCTGGTCGCCCGAGGGCGTCGCGGCCGCCGTCTGGTAGAGCGTCAGCGCCTCCTGGTAGCGCTCGCCGTTGTACGCGCCCAGGGCCTCGCTGATGACGGCCGCGGTCGCCACCCGCTCGAAGTAGATCGGATCCGCGGCGCGCCCGGGCGCGGTCTCGGCGGTGTTGATGTGGCCGTCGACGACCCCGTCCTTCACCAGGACCGGACTGTCGCGATAGTACGGCGTGGGCGTCGTATCCAGCGCGTCGTCCCTGGCGCGTGACGATGCGCGGGCGACGACGGTTCCCGTCCTCATGTCGGTGAGCGCCAGGTTGATCTGGAACACGTCACGGGCCGCCGGCTGCGCGTCAGCCACGCGCCGCGTCGTCCCGGTCAGCAAGTACTTCGCGTCCCTCAGCCGGGGGACCTGGAAGGGCAGCAGCTCCACTCGGGCATGGGCGCGGAGCCGGTCGGCCACCTGCTGCTCCAGCAAGCGTGTGGCCGCCGTCTGCTGCCCGGAGACGGCGTCCAGCATGGAGTCGATGACGACCCCGAGCTTGTCGGGGCTGGCCAGGACTCCCGGCAGCTTCTGCAGCTGGCTGATCAACCCGTCCACGGCTGCCGTGATGGCCTCGGCAAGCCGCAGCTCCTCTGTCGAGTCCGCCGGCAGCACCGTGATCGAGATCGCCACACCCTCCGCGCGCAGGCCACGCGGCGCTTCCGTGAACCTCCCGGGGGATTCTCCCAACGGTCCATCGCGGGCCACCACGGTGGTCTTCACGTTAATGATGGCGTCAAGCTCGTCGCCGTACCTCGTGTAAGCCGCGTTTCGCAGATGCTGCCTCGCTCCGTCCGCGGCCCCGGGAAGGTCGGAGGTCCGCAGGCCTCCCAGGGTGGCCTCCACGGGGCCAAGGACCCTGTGCGGAGCATCGAGGCCGCCCTCGAGGAGGGCGATCGTCTTGACGGGCGTCTTGAGGCTCGCGGGGTCGGGAATCGTCGGCACGTCGGGAATCGTCGGCACGGAGGCACAGGCCCCGAGCAGCACCACGAAGCCGGCGAGGGCGAGCCCTCGCCCACGCGGCCATGGGCGTGGCCACCGTCCGCGGTCTTGATCCTGCGGCATGGGGCGGCTCTCGCGATTCATCGCGCTCATCGGCAGTCCCTCGTCAGCATGCTCTGCTCCTCGTCCGTCAGGGGGTCTCCGAGTGATGCGCGCTCCAGGATGTCGCTGCAGCGAAATGAACGTCCGGTCCCGGCCTGGCGGCGCCCCCGGCGGGGCGAGGGCGGGCGACTGACGCCCCGCGTGCACCCTCTCCGGCTTCTTGCGGACCGGACTCGTAGCGACCGCGTCGCGCTCGGTGAGAGGACGGAGCACCACGGGCGGCGCCGGTGGCCCTCCGGAAGGTACCGCAGCCTGCTCGACCCCAGAGGGTGCGCTCGGCCGGGTAGCCTCGGGCTGCTCGCTCGTCGCCGCCGGTCGGCCGCCTTGATGCTGCGTTGCAGGGGCCTTGACGCTGGGAACCGTCGAAGGCGTCGGAGACAGCCACAGCACACTGCCGAGCCCGACCACAGTGACCGCGGCGACGACCATCATGGCGAGCGCCCCGAGACCGAGACGCCGTGGCGTATCGGCGGGCGCAGGGCCGGCCGGGGCCAGATCTTCCTTCCCGGCACGCGGTCGGACGTCGTCGGACCGCGCCTCAGGGTGCCCGAGAAGTCGATCATCCAGGTCATCGGTGTGCGTGTCGAGCCCCCTCACCGCCTCTGCGGAGAGACCTCGCCGTACTGTCTCGAGCTCCACGCGCATCGTGCTGAAGTCGGGGAAGCGCTCCGCCGGATCCTTGCGCATCGCCCGGGCGATTGCCGCAGCCAACGCCGGCGGGATTCCCCGATCCAGCTCATCGAGCGCCGGTGGATCCTCCGTCTGAAGCATCTCGAGCAGCTGGATCGGCTCCGTGGCGAGGAACGGCGGACGCATGCTCAGGAGCTCGTAGAAGACCGAGCCCGCGGAGAAGATGTCCGAGCGATGATCCATCCGCCCCCGCATCTGCTCGGGTGATGCATAGCGAAGACTTCCCAGGACTCGCCCGGCGATCGTGAGGACGCTCTCGGCATTCACCAGGTGAGCGATCCCGAAATCGAGGATCTTCGCACGACCGCTGAGCGTGAGGAAGATGTTGCTCGGTTTGATGTCGCGGTGGACGATCCCCTTGCCGTGCGCGTGCTCCAGGCCCTCGCACACCTGGATCATGATCGAGACCTTGTCCCGTAGCGCGAGGCGGGTGCGCTTCGCGATCACCTGCTTGAGGTCCTCGCCTTCGAGGAGCTCCATGACGATGAAGGGCTGGCCATCATCGTCGCCCATCCCGTACACGGTGACGATGTTGGGATGGTTCAGCAGGACACCGGCCCGGGCTTCGCGGCGCAGCCGGGCCCGCAGCTCGTCGGTGCAAACGGCTTCCGTCGAGATCACCTTCAGCGCGACGAGCCGGTCGAGACGCGGGTCGTGGGCCTTGTAGATCGTGCCCATGCCCCCGCGTCCGATAGGTCCGACGATCTGGTAGTTGCCGATCCTCTCAGGCATCGGGCGCGCCGCTCTTCCTCGCGGGCTCACGATGGCCTGAGCACGCGAGGTTGTGTCGGTCGAGTCGCACCCTGGCGTCGCCGCCACCGTCTCCCCCTGTTTCGCCGGCGCCGGGAGCCCCGAGGCAGACGGCAACCGGATGACGCTTCCTCCCCTGCGACCGGTCGATGTGCCCGTCCGATCCTGCCCCATGCCGCCGGCTCGCGCGCTCAGCTGAAGACTGGCGCATCCGCGAGGAATTCTAGCCCAGCCGCGCGGTCCGGGCGCTCCGCTCCCCCCCGGAAGAAGGGTGGAGATGCCCAATCACGTTCAGCCAGTGTGCGATGCGGAAGGCGTGCCGTTTCGCGGATGCGTCCGCGAACCGGTCGCCTACCGCTGGAAATCGGCCAGATACGGGAAGCCGATGCGAGAAGACGCCCGGAGTGTCGGTATCAGATGCGCTTGGTTCGGGTGAAACGCCTGAGTTTCCGTCCTCGCGCCGGGCAGGGCTCCGCGCGGTCGCCTCCGCGACCCCGACCAGCCAAGCCGGGAGCCGGCCTCCAGGCACGCCTCACGTGACCTTCGAGACACCGAGGTCATCGAGGAGTGAACCGCCCCGGCTTTCCCGGAGGCTCCACTCCTTGAGAGGATGGGGCCACACGCGGCTTCTTGCTCCGGGGGGACGTTGATGGCGCGGCCCCGTGGATGGAACGCGCGCTGGCCGTCGCCGATGTCAACGACCTCACGTTCCAGCGACATCTCGCCGCGGTCGCGATGGGCTACCTGAGGAGTCTCCTGGGATATGCGCGCGAGTCGTGCGACAGCGTCGAGGAGAGCGTGACCGCGCTCAAAGCAAGGGGCAACGCCCTCCTGGGGTGGACTTCATGGTTCGGCCTGACGCTGGTACGTGCAGGGCGAAGGGGCCGCGCCATCGCTTTGGCGGAGGAGATGATGGTCCTGGCGCGACGGACGAACCTCAAGGTCGTCGAGGCGTTGGCCCTGCATCTGCTCGCCGAGGCCACGGAGGCGCCCGGCGAGGGCCGCGACGGCGCGCGGGCGACGCAGAGCTATCGCGAGTCGCTGGCGCGGGCCGATGAGCTATCCATGCGCCCGCTCGCGGCTCACTGTCACGCCGGGCAGCCGTCGTTGGCCCGCGCGAGGGAGCCGGTGTGGGCGTTGCCCAGCATGGAGCCGAAGGCGAAGATCGTCTCGTACTCCGCCATTTTGGCCTCGAGGCCGGCGAGCTCCCCGTCGCGGATCTCGTACTGCTTGGCGGCAACTTCTCCGAGCCGACCACCTCCGGGCTGGTCGCCACGCCGGCGCCGCTCACGCGGGCGCGGCGGGCGGACGGCGGCTACCGCATCACTGGGCGCAAGGCGTTCGCCTCGATGATCGCCGCGGCCGACTACGTCATGGTCATGGCGTACCCGGACGAGGCGACCTCGCCCACGGCGGCCATGCTGCTGCTGGTCCCGCCGGACGCCCCGGGACGCCGCGTCGACAACGTATGGGACACGCTGGGCATGCGCGCGACGCGCAGCGACTCCATGGTCCTCGAGGACTGCTGGGTGCCCGAGGAGGCGCTGCTGTACCGGTCGGACGACATCGTCCCGTTCCGTCGCGACGGCGCCAACTGGTTCTGGGCCTCGTACACGCCGGTGTACCTGGGGATCGGCGTGGCCGCGTACCACGCGATCGTGGACAACGTGAAGGCGCGCACGCCGCCCGGCTTCGCCCAGCCCCTCGCCTACCACCCGGACGTGCGCCGCCACGTGGCGGAGATGAACGCGGACCTGGAAGCGGCGCGGCTCCTCACGCTCCACTCGGCCTGGCTCAGCGACACCGAGGGCCCGACGCCGGCCACGCTCGCCGCGCTCTATCGCGCCAAGTTCGCGGTCGGCGAGGCCGTGACCCGCGTGACCCGCACCGCGATGACGCTCGGCGGCGCCCACGCGCTGTTCAAGACGTTGCCGCTCGAGCGCTACTTCCGGGACGGGGCGGTGGCGCCGGTACAGTTCCCTCCCCGCGACTTCTGCCTGACCACGCTGGGCATGCTCGCGCTGGGCCTCGACCCCCGCGACGTGCTGCCCCGCTCCGGAGCGACCGCGCGGACGCCGGCCCCACCGTGCGCTGACCGCCCCCGGCGAAGGACGGACGCGTCGCCTCGGCCTCTTCGGGCCGACGCACACGGGCTGGCGTCATCGTGTGGCGGGCCGCTCCAGAGGCGTCGCCAGCAGCTCGAGGATCTCGTCCCGGTTCTGCGCCACGACCTTGGCCGCCGCGGCGGCGAGCAGCCTTGATCGTGCGCCAGAGTCGCGGGTGCGCAGGCGCTAGGCGGCGACGCTCAGGCGGAACTTGTCGGCGAACTCGGGTCGGGCGCCTGCCACCTGACGCAGGTGGAGTTGACCCGGTTCGGTGGACGGTCTCGGACTTGCGATCACGCCACAACCCCGCGCTGGCGTCCGTAGTCGAATGGCACGCCCTCGAGAGCGGACGCCGATGGCGACTCTGGAGCAGGGCGCCCGGGCGCAAGCCCCACCTCGGTGAGTGCCAGCTGTGTATCGAGCACCGTCGTCGCGACGCGGTCGGCCCCGGCCGCGAGGAGGTGCCGGCGATCGGCATCCTGTTCGTCGTGGAGCCCCCACCGACCGACCACGATCTTGAGCTCCGGACACTGCGACCGCAGGCGCTTGCAGAGATGGCGCGCCTGGCTCAAGCCGCCTGGGGCTACCGCCCCGATGCAGAGGAGTGTGGGTCGGTTGAGCTCGACCCAGGCGACCACTTCGGCGGTCAGCAGCCCGGGCCCGCAGACCTCGAGCAGGTACCGCGCAGGGTCGAGTAACTGTCGCACCATCTCGAGAGCCAAGGCATCCGCCTGATCCCGAGCGGGGCACCCTCCGATCCGAACCCGGGTGTCGGCGCCGGCGTCGTTCACGGGGAGACCCCCGGTGTCCGCCGCTGGGGCGGGAGCGTCGTGGGCGAGCGTGTCGAGGATCTCCCGGGTCGCCTGGCCCACGAACCGAGCGTCATCCTCGCTCAACAGACCGCGATCACGGTCCTGCTTGGCGTAGAAGAGCGCGGGGAGAAGTACCGCGTCGTGGACCGATTCCCGTCCGTCCGTGTTCACGTACGCCTCGACGATATCGGCCGCCTCATCCTGGTCTCGCGCGAGCAGCCGCTGATAGTAGCGCGCCTTGGCCTCGATGACGGGCCGGTCGCCCATCAGCACGACGATGAACCCCAGCGCGGGCAGGTGCTTGCCCAGGACGATGAGGCAGACGGTCAGGGGCGTCGCCAGCAGCAACCCCACCGGCCCCCAGAACCAGGACCAGAAGATCACCGCAATCAGGAGAGCGACCTGCGACACCCCGGCGCTCTGACCGTACAGCCACGGCTCCATCACCATGCTGGTGGCGAGCTCCAGCAGGAGGAACAGGCCGACGACCAGCGCGGGCTGGAGCCACCCCGGGAAGACCGCGAGACTGACGGCAAGAGGCAGCAGCGCCGCGACGAATGCCCCTATGTACGGGATGAACCGCAGAGCCGCGGCCAGGGCCCCCCAGACGACGGCGTAGGGGACCCCGATCAGGAACAGGCCGAGCCCCAGGACCACGCCGAAACTGCCGTTGATGACGGATTGCATGAGCAGGTACCGGGCGATGCGCGCCCCCGCTTCGTCGAGCGCCCTCGTCGTCGCCGTCATCCGCCGATAGCCGATGAGCAGGATCAGCCGATCGCGGAGCTCCAAGCGCTCGAGCAGCATGAAGATCACGAGGACCGTGACGACTCCCGCGCTCGCCAGCGCCTGGAGGAGGCTTGGCAGGTGAGCGAGGATGGACGGGGGCTCCAGGACGACGGCGACCGGCCTTTGACGCGTCACGCCCAGCGTGTCCGCCTTCTGAATCTCGCCGACGACGTCCTGCACGGCCTTCTGAACCTTCTCCACGGAGCCGCCCTTGCCGGCCCCGCGAAAGCCCGCAATCCGGTGATGGATGTTCACGCTGTACCGCGGCAGCTCGTCGGCGAGCGTCACGAGCTGGCGAGTGAGCGTCCAGCCGACCCCGCCCAGGATCGAGAGCGCGAGGAGGACGATCAGGAGGACCGAGGGCACCCGGCCTAATCCCCGCCGCTGGAGGGTGCTCACGACGGGGCTCAACAGGAACGTGAGCAGAACGGCCAGCGCCAGCGGGATCAACACGGCCTGCAGCCAATACAGGCCGGCCAGGACCAGCGCGACGATGACCCACCCCGAGGTCATGCCCGTTCCCTCGCCGAGGACGCGCGGAGTGCCGCGGAGCACGCCCGGCAAGCGACGCGGATGATCCCTGGCGCCGGCGAGCCCGCGCCTATCAAGGGCGACGAACCCGCGCCGTTGATCGAGGCGATCGCGGCGCGGGTTCGCAGGTGCGGGGCCAGCAGGCCGCTACCTGCGCCAACGCGAGTATCCCCAGCCCCCACCGCCGAGTACGAACACCACCAGCAGAATGATCAACAGGGTATCCATCCGTCCCTCACCTCCCACTTCGTTCCTGCCAGGCGGGTTGGACTCATGTCTCCTGCCCGAATCCTTCTCGTCTGGCTCTCTCCTTTCACTCTAGGGCCGGGCCGGAACGGTGCCTACTGGACATACGTCCAATGCGGGCGCTCGACCGCTGCGGGGCGTCGCGCTGGACCAAGGTCCAGTAGTTGGGCGCTGTGACCTCTCGCTAGACTTCCCGTAGACCTCCCGGCGGCAACTTCTCCGAGCCGACCACCTCCGGCCTGGTCGCCACGCCGGCGCCGCTCACGCGGGCGCGGCGGGCGGACGGCGGCTACCGCATCACCGGCAAGAAGGCGTTCGCCTCGATGATCGCCGCGGCCGCGTGCTGCCACCGCTCCGGAGCGACCGCGCGGACGCCGGCCCCACCGTGCGCTGACCGCCGCGGCGCGCCGGGCCCGGGCGGCGCTGGACCGCCCGCGACGGCCGTCAGACGCGAACCACGTTGGCCGCGCGCGGGCCGGCGGCGGTCATCTGGTAGGCGTACGCCTCCTTCAGCTTGACGTTGCCGCTGTCCGTGTAGACGAGCAGCCGGGTCCCGTCCGTGCGCATCTTGACCATCCCGAAGGCGACCCGGCTGAACGCGAAGAAGCGCTTGTCCTTCTTGCCGAGGGCGACGAGGTCGATCACCTTCGAGCCCTTCTTGAGCTTCACCCCCTTGCGCATGTCGTGGAAGTCCGTGTCCACGTACCCGCGCACGGAGAAGAAGGCCACGAGCTCGGTGACCAGGATGATCGGCTTGTCGATGCGGGAGCTCTTGCCGAGGGCCCCCACCAGGGACGCTCGCGGGTGGATGAACTCCTTCTGCGCGCTCTCGTCGCCCGACGACACCACCGACACGAGCGGCGACACCGCGTCCACGAACGCCGTGGAGAAGTCGGCGGAGCCGTGATGCGGCACCTTCAGGACCTCCGCCTGGAGCTGTGCGCGGTGGCGCTCTACCAGGTCCAGCTCCGCCTCCGCGTTCAGGTCGCCGGCGAACAGGAAGCGGACGTCGCCGTAGGTGAGCCGCAGGATGACGGAGTGCCCGTTGATGGTGTGGGACGCGGAGTGCCCTTTGAACACCTCCGGGCGCGGCTGGGCGGGATTGAAGTCGATCTGGACGTCGTCGGGCGGGTTGCCCAGGAAGCGGAGCCCCGGCTTGCCGTTCACCGGCGTGACGATCGGCCCCAGCACCTCCACCTTCATCCGGTCGGCGAGGGGCTCGCCCTCGAGGAGGAAGTCGAAGGCGTCGTCGTCGCCCTGGGCGAGCCGCCGGAAGCGGATCGGCGCGTGCGACGCCGCGTTGCGCTTCTCGTACGCGTCCAGCGCGGCCCGCCAGCGCTTGAACGGCTCGTTCATCTGCTCGCGGGGATGGTCGAGAAGGTTCTCGACGAGCCCGGTGATCACGGTCCGGCCGTTCACCTTCGCCGTCGGCCCCAGCAGCTTCACGTCCGGGACGTTCTTGCCGTCCGCGTCCTTCGACGGGCGCTTCACGAGGCCGTTGTGGTACACGCGCGCCGGCCGGATGAAGAGCCGCTTGAACGGCTCGTCGTTCTTCTCGGACCGATGGATCTCCGTCAGGCCCAGGAAGTGGTCCGCGTCGCCGTGGGTGATCAGGATGCAGTCCACCTCGAGCGGACGATCCACGCTCGTGTTCCGGTAGCGCCCGGCCAGGTACCGGGCGAAGAGCTGGTTGTCGCCGCCGTCGATCAGCATCACCTTGCCCGCGGGGGTCTCGAGCACCGCTCCGTCCCCCTGCTGGACGTCCACGAAGTTGACCTTGAGCACCCGGTTGTCGGCCCTGGGCAGGACGACCGAGCCGCCCGGCGGCTGCTTGATCTTCCCGGTGATGGGCACCGGCTTCACCGAGCCGTCGGGCTGCGCCACCATCTTCGTGGCCTTCACGCGGACCGGGTTCGCCGCCGGGTCGCCGACGACCTCGACGAAGTCGCCCCACGCGAGGTAGCGGATGAACTCTCCGTCCTCGTCGGACACCTTGGCGAGATCGACGTTGATCACGTGGGTGGCGGGCATGACGGTCTCCCTTCGTCGGCGCGCTCGGTCGCGCCCGGCACGACGACCGGCCTCGCGGAGTCGCGCGCCCCGGCGCCGGACGGCGCTACCGGCCCGGCGCCAGCCGAGTCGCCAGGAGCTCCAGGATGTACTCCCGGTTCTGCTGCACCACCTTGGCCGCGGAGACGGCGAGCAGCTCCCGATCGCAGGCCGAGGCCACGTAGAACCGGGTGGGGATCTCGGCGAGGCGCTCCACCACGTCCGCCGCCGACTCGAGGCGCGGCTCCTCCCGGCGGCACGCCTCGGGCAGGTCGCTCAGGTCGTCCCGCCATTTGGCGTCGGTATGCCGGAGGACGACGATGCGCATCGTGTCGTTGTCGGGGAAGACGCCCTCGAGCTGGAGGCTCCGCCAGAAGAACGCGGCGTAGGTGCCGGCGCGCTCCTCCATGATGCTGGGGATGCGCGAGAAGTCATACGTCAGGAGCGAGAACGGCTGGGCCCGTAGGCTGAGGCGTCGCTCGCCCACGTCGAAGGGAAACGAGCTGTCGAAGGTGATGATGAGGCCCCGGCGGGCCTTCTTGTCCTGGAGCTTCTTGAGGAACACGAAGAGGAGCGTCTCGATGCCGGCGTTCTCGTAGAGCCCGCCGTCCCCGAAGTGCCAGTAGCGCTTCTCGCCCTCCACGCGGATGGTGAACGGGCCCACGAGCGGCGGGAAGGAGGCCGAGCCGGCCACGGCGCCGGCCACCCGGAACTCGCACGGGTCGATGTGCAGGTCGTGGGGGGTCAGCGCCAGCACCCGCTGCCAGCGCCGCTCGAGCCACGGGGAGATGTCGGCGGGGAGGCCGCGCTGAGCCAGCGACCGCCGCAGGTCCACGAAGAAGTCGTAGCGCGAGTCCTCGGACGGGACCGTGGTGATGACGAACCGCCGGCCGTTGTTGAACAGGGTCGTGTTGAACATCATGTGGGGGCTGTCGCCGCGCACCTCCCGGGCGAGGAGATCGGCGAACTTGCCCGTGCCGAGCAGGCGTTCCTCGAGGATCTCCCGGAGGGAGCGGGCGGCGAGGGCGGAGTCGAGCCAGCGGAACGTGCCGAGCTGGCGCCAGAGCAGCGCGCCCTCGAAGTCCTGGCTCACCAGCTCCCGGAAGCGGCCGAAGAACGCCCGGTACTCCTCGGTGAGGGTCCCGGCCGGGGTGAGCATGGGCGTCTCGCGCGGCGGCTTGTGCTTGGCGAAGTACGCCGCCGGCAGCCCGCCGCCGGACACGCTGGAGACGTACATGACGCGCTCCAGCACGGACCCCCCGCCCGGCGCGGGGAGGTTCGCGAGCGCCTCGAGTCCGGCCTGGCCGAAGAGCGCCGCCCGGCTCCCCCCGCCCGAGAGGGCCAGCCCCACCAGGAGGTCCGCGTCGGGGGCGGCGGCGGTGCAACTCGTGTCGGACGCGGCCCGGGGCAGCGTGATCGACAGCGGCGCGGCGCAGCCGACGAGGAGTATGACGAGGACGGAGAGAACCGAGAACCGGCAGGGCGACAGGCTCATGACGCTCCTCCCGCGTGGCGTGAGAGCTTCCGAGGCGATCGCTTCGCGTCCGCCTATCCTACCCGAAGCCCTCGCGCCCCGGGGCCGCGGCTGCCGTCGCTCCGGCGATGCGGCGCTAGCGCGCGCGGACGGCCTGGATGAGCGCGCGGGCGTTGCTCCGGCTTCGGGAGATCCACTTCCCCTCCTTACATGCCGACGCTATGAAAGCCGCGTGAGTCATGAGCAACTTCATCGAACAAAGCACAGAACCAACGAATCTAGACTCTACGCTCTGGCGCCGTACGGCTGCTGGTTCTCTTCCCAGATGCCCAGCCACGGAAAGTCCGCTTGCTTCCACGTGTAGCCGAACGCGACGATTGGCGCATTGTCGCGGCATCTTCGCGCCGTTCCATCGCAAAGCCGAACACGTACCCCCTGTTCGTCGACAGCCGGTATCATCCCATCATCATCGTTCGACGCGATTAAAGCCGAATTACTTCGGCCCTGTTGTCCGAATGGCCTGAGGGGAGTACATTCGTGCCGGCCCCGCACAGTCGTGGGATGCGACCCGAGAGCGGGGAAAGAGTAGGAGGCTGCTATGGGGTTTCTCGACAAGATGAAGGGCCTCGCTGGCGGCACCAGCCTCGAAGCCACCATCGATCAGCATGCTCCGGAGATCAGTGAAAAGGTTGTCACGGCGCTCGGACCCCTGATTGAGAAGAGCGGCGCGGTGCTCCACGATGACGTGCAGTATCGGAATCTGGTAGCGACACCTCTGTTCTTGATGCTGCCGCCGCTCGTCCAGTTGCTGGGTCGTGAGCGCATCAAGTGGGACCCCATCATGCTCGACGTGCGCAACGAGGTGATTGTGGCCGATGGCGGTCGACTGAGCATCCGTCCCGGCGCTCCCGAGATCGTGCTCGCGATCGTGCGGAGACACTTCGCGGCGCCGGCGAGCACGGTATAGCCCGGGGCGACCGATTCGGGCAGCTTCGCTGACCGCCGATGGCTCACGTGTTCGTCTGCTACGATCGCGAGGATCGCGATTTTGCCGAGGTCGTCCAGGCCAAGCTGGAGAGAGCGGGCCACAAGACCGCTATGGACCTCGATATCCTGAGCGCGGGAGACGACTGGCAGGCCACGCTCGACCTCGCCATCCGAAGCTCCGACGCCATCGTGGTCATCATGGCGCCCGAAGCACGAGCGTCCGATTACGTCGCGTACGAGTGGGCCTTCGCGCTCGGAGCGGGTGTGAAGGTGATTCCGCTCGAGCTCAGGACGACTCCGTTTCCGCCTCGGCTGGATGGCCTGCATCGTCTGGACTTCACGGGGAAGAGCCGGCCATGGGACACGCTTCTGGCGGAAGTGGCGCGAGCAGAGGCCAGCCGCCCGGCATCGAGCATCGCGATTGATCCGGGCACGCCCGCTGCTGTGACGCAGGCGGTGCGCGCAATCGACAGCCTCGTTCCCGAGGAGCGACTCGCGGCGGTCAATACTCTCGCTCAGACGGACCACCCAACAGCTCTCGACGCTCTGACGCGCGCCCTCGAACATCCCGTCAAGGACGTCCGCGTCGCGGCGGCGAGCGTGTTCCCCGACCGTACGAACCCAAAGATCGTCCCCGGTCTCATCGAGGCCCAACGGGACGAGTGGGAGACGTGGTTCAAGCGTGGGATGTTCGGCAACCCGCCGAACCGGCTCTACGAAGGCGTCACCAGGCTTGGAGCGTCCGCCGTCCCCGGCCTTTTGGACGCCTTGAAGCGGCTCGGCGTCGAACCGGGCACGCATGACCAGTTGCGTCGGGTACTCCTCCAAGCCCTCGGGAGGACCAGGAGCGCCGCGGCATTACCCTCGCTTCAAGAGGCCCTGCAGGATGAGGACGCAGACCATCCGCCGGGTTGCCGCCGGTGCTCTCGGTGAGCTCGGAGAACCGGCTGGGGCACCCGCTCTTCGGCTAGCCCTGGCGGATCCACACGGCGGCGTTCGGGGCGAGGCCGCCGAGAGCCTGGGTCTTCTGAAAGACGCCGCGGCCGTTTCAGACCTCATCGAGTTTCTCCAGAACGATACTCCGTCAGTGCGGGCCACGGCGGCGGCAGCGCTGGGAAAGATCGGGGACCCGTCATCGGTGCCGGGGCTCATCGTTGCGCTGGGAGACGAGGACTACAGCGTGAAGAAGGCTGCCGTTGAGGCGCTGGGACGCCTCGGTGACGCGGCGGCGATTTCACACCTGAGGCCGCTGCTGAATCAGCACGATACTGGTAACGTCACGGAGATGGATATGGAGGTCATGACGGCGCTGGTGCGACTGCACGATACTGAGTCTTTGACGGCGATTGGGGACCGCCTTATCAGCTTCCGAGGTGGCACCTACGGAGGTGACGTGTACGAGGAGTTAGTGCGATATAGGGATGAAGGCGTCCAGGTGCTCCTCCGTATCCTGAGCAGTGCGGAACACGCTGTCTGACGCCATTCAATCAGAAGCGGCCAAGGCGCTCGCCTCTATCCGCACCCCCGAAGTCGTGAGTGCGGTGAAGGCCTGGAGGCGGAAACACGGCTGACCCGCGACTTCCTCGCGGAACCCATGGAGATGTTGGGCACGAAACGGCCGTCCATCACGTCGATGTGGATCTGATTCGCCCCCGCCGCCTCCACCCGCGCGATCTCCTCGCCGAGGATGCCGAAGTCGGCGCTGAGGATCGACGGCGCGACTTGACCATGCGTGCCTTATACCGCGCCGGTGCGGGGGATCATAGAGCCCGGCCAGGCGGGGAGCCTCGCGCCCGGGCAACGGGTATCCGGCCCAGATGGGCCCCGGCGCGTTGAACCGCCGTGACCATGTCCGTCGGCCCGCCGTCAATGCCGCGCGCGCGAGCACCGCGCCGGTACGCGTCGCCCAGCACGCGCGTATACACGCGCAGAACTGCGCGGCTCGGCCCGTGATTCCACGCCATCTGGTAGCGCAGCCCATACGGTACCGTCAGCACCCATTGCCGCACCGGCACCCACGGCAGCACCTCATCCACCAGGTGCGCCGCCCGCTCCGTCATCCGCCGGCCCCCGCAGCTCGGACAGAAAGCCCCGGCCCTTAAACGAAAACGGCGCCAGGTGCTCGCGCCGGCGCGTCGGCACGCCTCCGGCTTGACCGTGGCCAGGAGACCGGCGCAGCGACCGAGTAGCCGGGGCGAACGCACTACCCCCGCCTTATGACCTGCGTCATATGAGGGCCGGCCGGCCGGCGGTAGCCTGAGCGACAGGGAGGTAGCGCCATGGCTCACGACTGCAACTGTCACCGCAACGCACCAGCCGACACCGCCCGCGTCCTCGCCCGGCCGAGCCCCGAGGACATCGTGGGCGAGATCGCCCATCGACACCCCGGGGCTCTCGAGACGCTCCGGGCGATGGGCATCAACCATTGCTGCGGGGCTCATCTGACGCTGCGCGAGGCCGCGGCGGCGGCCGGCGTGCCGCTGGAGGCGCTCCTCGCCGCGCTCGCGGAAACGCCGGAACCATCCGCATGTTCCCGGACGACATGACGACATGACGATGGCCACGCTCCCTGACCGTGACCCCGGAAGCCCCGGATCGGGCCCGTCGAGGACGCGCGACGCCGGCGGGCCCCCGTCCGCGCTCGGCGCCGTGCCCGAGGCGCGGCGGACGCATCTGGACGTGCGCGATGACATCCGGCGGGGCGAGGAGCCGCTCGGGCGCATCCTGGCCGCCGTCCGGACCCTCCCCGACGACCACGTCCTCGTGGTGCGCGCGCCGTTCGAGCCGGTGCCGCTCTACCACGTCCTCGGCAAGCGCGGGTTCCGCCATTTCACCGAGCGCCACGCCGGGGATGACTGGACGGTGCTCTTCTACCGCGAGGCCGGCCCGACGCCCGCGCCCTCGACGGCGGCGCCTGCCGACGCGGCCGGGCCGCTGCGGGTCCTCGACGTGCGCGGCCTCGAGCCCCCCGAGCCCATGGTGCGGGTGCTCGAGGAAGCGGAGAGGCTCGGTCCGGGTGCGCTCCTCGAGGTGCGCCACGACCGCCGTCCGACGTTCCTCTACCCCCAGCTCGACGAGCGCGGCCTCGCTCACGAGACCGACGAGCCGGAGCCCGGCCTGGTGCGCATCCGCATCCGGAGGCCGGAGGGCTGACCGTGCCCACGCACCCGGGACCCGACCGCGGCCCCTCGGCGCTGCTGCCGCTCGCGTATCTCGTGTGCGCCGCCGCGGGGTTCCTGGCCGCCGCGCTCGGGGTGGTGTGGCTCGCGCCGGAGCTGGCCGGCCACTACTATCACCCGCGCATCCTCGCCCTCACCCACACCGTGACCCTCGGCTGGATCACGCTCGCGATCATGGGCGCGAGCTACCAGATCGTCCCCGTGGCCCTCGAGCGGCCGATCTGGAGCGAGCGGCTGGCCCGCTGGCAGCTCGGCGTCCTCGCCGTCGCGGTGACCGGCATGGTCGCCCACTTCTACCTCGGCACGTGGCACGGGCTGGCGGCGGCGGCCTCGCTGCTGGCGGTCGGCGTCGCCCTGCATCTCGTCAACGTCGGCCTGAGCTTGCGCGGGCTCGCGCAGTGGACGTTCACCGCGCGGCTGGTGGCGCTCGGCTACGGCGGGCTCGCCGCCACCACGCTCTTCGGGCTGGCTCTGGCGGCCGATCGCCTGTGGCCCGTCCTGCCCGGCGGCGTCTTCCCCCGGCTGCACGCGCACGTGCAGCTCGCTCTGCTCGGCTGGGTCGCCCCGATGATCCTCGGCGTCACCGCGCGCGTCTACCCGATGTTCTTCCTCGCGCCCGCTCCTGGCCGCGGCTCCACCCTCGTCCAGCTCTACGGGCTGGCCGTCGCGGTCCCGGCCGTCGTGACCGGGCTCCTCGGCGCGCCGGGCCTCCTCCCGATCGGGGCGGTGGCCGCGTCCGCGGCGCTCGCGACCCACGCGTGGTGGGTGATCGGCGCGGCACGCGCGCGCAAACGGCCCGGTCTCGACTGGGGGCTGCGCTTCGCCTTGACCGCGACCACGTTCCTCGCTCCCGCTGTCGCGCTAGGCCTGGCCCTCGGCACCGATCGCCTGTCGGGGCCCCGCGCCGCCCTCGCCTATGCGGTCGTTGTCCTCGGCGGCTGGGTCTCGCTGACCATCGCGGGCGTGATGCTCAAGATCGTGCCCTTCCTCGTCTGGTACCGCGTGTTCGGCCCGCGAGCCGGACGAGAGCCGGTGCCCACGCTCGCCCAGCTCGCATCGCCCCGTCTGGAAGGCCTCGCCTACGTCCTCCTCGTCGGTGGCGTTCTTCTCCTGGCCATGGCGGTGTTCGCCGGAGAGCCCACCTGGATCCGCGGGGCCGGCGTCATCCTCGCATCGGGTGCCCTCGCATTCACGTCGGCGCTCGCCCGGATCCTGGCGCACCTGACCCGCCGAGCGCGCCTGCGGGTGCCCGCCGCGCCTGGCCCGTCCGAGGTGAGCCCGCGGCGCGGTCGGGGCGAGCTCACCACGGTGCAGGGCGGGACGACGGTGACATGTCGGTCGATCGCGAGCAGGTGACCCGGGCGCTGCGGGACGTCTTCGACCCGGAGCTCGGCATGTCCGTGGTCGACCTGGGCCTGATCTACGATGTGCGGATCGACGGCGGCCGCGTGGGCGTCACGATGACACTCACCACCGAGGGCTGCCCGCTCCACGACGCGATGGGGGGCTGGGTTCGCCGGGCCATCGGCATGGTCCCGGGCGTGGAGGACGTGACGGTCACCGTCACCTTCGACCCGCCCTGGACACCAGACCGCATCGCCCGTCTCTGATCGCGCGAGCGCCTCCGCGCCGCTGACGCCGACCGGCCGCGGGCGCCGCAACCACAGCGGGGCGTCGTGCGCGCCTTGGTCCCCGCCGGGCGAGCACCATACAATGAGCGGCGTGAGCAACGACGACTCCCCGGAGACGATCGCGGCGCGGCTGCGCACGGCGTTCGATCTGTGCGAGCTCGGCGAGTCGATGCGACGCGCCCAGCTTCGCCGCGAGCACCCCGGCGCGACCGACGAGGAGATCGAGGCCCGGCTCGTGGCCTGGCTGCGGACGCGGCCGGGCGCCGAGCACGGCGACGCCTGGGGCCGCCCCATCGCCTGGCCGCCGGCCTCCTCTTGGCCGCCGAGGCCGCGCTCCGCCGGATCGTTTCGGACCTCGAAGGCCTCTCCCGGCAGTTCGCCCTGGTCGGCGGGCTCGCGGTGTCCGCCGCACCGAGCCCGGCCACTCAACCCTCGGGAGTGACATCGGCCGCTTGACCGGTCACGCGCGGCCGGCGCAGGATAGCGGTCGCGGGAACGCGACGTGTGACGTCCGCCACCTCTCACAGACGGGAGCGACCCTGATGATTCGACAGATCTGCCTCGCCCTGGCCCTGGGCCTCGGGAGCCTATGGCTGGGAGGCTGCTACTACCCCGCGGTCGTGGTGCAGCCCGGCGCGCCCGCGAACTACGATCGCTCCTGGAACGCGGCGCTGGGCGGCGCACAGGACGCGGGCGTCCAGGTCACCTCGGCGGACCCCAACACCGGGCTCATCCGCGGCACGCGGGGCGGCATCGACGTGACCGTGGTCGTCGCGCGGCAGGCCGATGGAAGCGTGCGCGTGCAGTTCGACTCGAAGGGCCAGACGCAACAGGACCCCGGGCTGCCCGAGCGGTTCTCCCAGGCCTACGAACGGCGGATGGGGCGCTGATCGAGCGCCGGGGGCGGTGACCGCCTCCGAAGCTCACGCCCCGGCGCGGATGTCCTCGATGAGCTTGCCGGCGATGTACCGGCCCAGCGCGTACACCGTGTAGCAGGGGTTCACGCCGAGCGACGTGGGCAGGATCGACGAGTCGGCCACGTAGAGGCCGTCCACGTCCCACGATCGTCCGCTCGCATCCACCACGTCGCGTCGCGCGTTCCCGCCCAGCGCGCACCCGCCCATGGGGTGGCCGCTCGTGATCTGGATGCGCTGGTCCTGGACGAGCTGCAGGTTCAGCACGGCGTCGATCTCCTCCGGGCCGGTCAGGATCAGCGGCCGGTGGCTGTTGAAGAACACGCGGCGGGCGCCCGCCGCGAACATGATCCGCGACCCCGTCCGCAGCGCGTCGAGCCACCCCTGATGGTCCTCCTCGGCCAGCGCGTACTCGAACCCCTTCGGCGTCACGCGCCCGACCGGCCGATCGCGGAACATGACCGCGAGCGTCATCGTCTGGTTGAAACGCTTCATGAAGGCCTGGTGGCTCTCCGGCGACTCGTACGGCATCAGCTGCGCGTGAGCGAGCGGATGGTTCAGCAGGCCTTCCAGCGCGTAGCGCACGTGGTCACGGGCTGGATCGACCGCGGCCTGATCGGCAACCTCGTACTTCTTGACGAAGTAGCCCATGGGGGGCGTGGCCGCGGAGGGGAAGAGGGCCTCGTCGAAGTCCCCGCAGAACGTGACGGTCGCATGCGTCGAGAAGCGCTCCCCGACCGCGGGCTCCACGTTCCTTGGCGCCCCGGATGCCCGGCACGCCGCTCTGCATGAGGATGCGCGGCGACGAGAAGGGGCCGGCGGCCAGCACCACGCGTCGCGCCCGGACCTCGACGCGCTCCCGGACGACGCCCCGCGAGTCGGTGAGGTGCGCGACCACGCCCGTGACCCGATGCGTGCGCCCGGCGCGCCCGTCGTCGGGCAGCTTCTCGAGCAGCAGCTCGTCGACCCGGCAGTTGGCCACGAGCTGGGCCCCCCGGCGCGCGGCCATGGGCAGCACCACGTTCAGGGGCGTGAGCTTGCGGTTGTAGCGGCAGCCGAGGTCGCAGTACCCGCAGCCGATGCACTGGTGCGCGTTGCGCACGGTGGGCCCATGATGCGGCATCCCCAGGGCCATCGCGCCGCGGCGGAGGGCCAGGTTGTGGCCAGAGATCTGGGTCGCCGACACCGGCGCGATGCGCAGCAGCTTCTTGATCGCCTCCAGGTGGGGCACGAGGTCCTCGTACGTGAAGTCGGCGCCGTTCACCTCGCGCCAGTCCCGCACCACCGGCCGCGGCGGCTCGAAGGCGAGCGCGTGGTTGATGGTGGCGGAGCCGCCCACGAGCTTGCCGGTCACCACGGCGGTGGTGACGGTGGGGATCTCGCGGCGGAACAGCTTGATCCACCGAGAACTCGGTGTCGAAGATGCGCGGCATCATGAGCCGCTCGCGCTGGAGGAAGTCGGCGGGCTCGAGGAAGTCGCCCTTCTCGAGGATCAGGACCCGCTGCGTCGTGTGCGCGGCCAGCTCGGCGGCGACGAACGACCCGCCCGCCCCCGACCCGACCACCACGACGTCGGTCTCGAGGACCAGGCGGTCTCCGCCGCCGACCGCGCGCGCCGCCTCCAGGCCCGTCCGCAGCGCCGGAGTGGGGCACCACGCGGCGCCGGAGGATGGCCACGTTGTCGTCCGTCTCCTTCGCCAGCTCGTACGAGGTCGACGCCGCGAGGTCCGCGTCACGCCGCGCGGGATCCGACAGCCACGGCCCCGGGTACCGCATGACCTTCCACGCTACCTTCTCGTTGATGTAGATGGGCGCGGTCCCGATGAACTTCGCGCCGCTGAAGATGTTGCGCATCGCCCGGAGTTCGCTGTCCCGCAGGAACAGGAAGTAGCGGGTGGCGTCCTCGGTGGCGAAGTTGCGCAGCTGCAGCCGCGCGGGCAGCCCGTGTCGGGTGGAGAACGTCCGGGTGAAGGTCGGCAGCACGTTGAGGAAGTCGATCAGGAACTTGATGTTCGACAGGAACTCCTCGCCCTGCGCCCAGGCGAACTGCGCGTAGGCGTCGACGAGGTCGTAGTCGGGGTCCTCGCTCGCGAGGCGGCGCCGGATCTCCGTGCCGGGCGGGTTGAAGCCGTCGATGATCTTGGCGACGACCTCACGCTCGACGGAGTGGAAGACGGGCGCGGCATCGCCCAGCCGCTGACGCTCGATCTGGCCGCGGAGCGTCCCGCAGGAGAGAGGCGACGACGCCAGAACCGCCACGCTCGACGCGCGGACCACGCGGGACAGGAACTGGCGCCGGCTCATCGCTCGGGTGAGCTCGGTGTCGAAGGCGCGCTGGCCCTTCACGACCCGCTCCCCGGCTTGGCGAACCGGTGCGTGTTGACGGTCTGCCCGCTCGCCGTCGAGCCGTCGGGCACGTGGCACGCCAGGCACGGATTCACCTCCCCCGGCGTCGGCGCCGAGAAGTGCGTGTCCGGCCCGGCAGGGTGACAGCCGACGCAGAAGGCCGCCTGCCGCACCTAGGCGCGACCCAGACGGTGCTCGTCGTAGTGGCAGGCCACGCAGAGCCGTCCTCCCAGGTCACCCGCCGTCGCGTCACCCACGAAGTGTCGTCCCGTGGGCGCGGGCGTAGTGAAGCGCTCGCGCCGGAGCGCGGTGCGGGCGGCCCGCTCCCTGTCGAGGGAGCGCTGATCCCGGACGGCGAAGTGCTTGCTGGCCAGGGTCTGCTCGTACTGGGCGAGGTGACAGCCGCCGCACTTTCCGTCGGCCACAGGCTGTGTGAAGTCCGGATGCCCTCCCGGGGTGTGGCACTGCCCGCAGCGGATGCCCTTGGCGCTGTGGACGCTCTGCGCGTACTGGGCGACCACGGGCGCCGCGTGGCACGTCTGGCATCCCTCGACGTACGGCGCGGGGCCCGAGACCACTGGCTCCGCGTCGCGCCCCAGCGACATCAGGAAGCAGCCGCCGAGCCCGAGCCCCGCCAGCAGCAGGACCGCGCCCAGGCCGGCGCGTGACGATCGATCCATGATGGGTCCGTGAGAATTATAGGCCCGTTGGCAACAGCGGGCAGCATTGTTGGCCGCCGAGCCCGCCTCAGCGAGTCAGGCGCAGCCGCAGCACGCTCACCGAGTGGGCGGGGAAGACGTGCTCGATGCGGCCTCCGCCCGCGGCGAGGCGGCGCTCGGTCGCGCCCACGCGCGCGGGGGCGTCGAAGTCGTTGGTCGCGTCCACGCCCGGCCCGTTCACCTCGGCGAGCGCCCCGCCCGGCTCGGCGACGGCGTCGCCCAGGTCGATCGTGGCCGCGTGCGCGCGGTCGCGGTCACGGTTGACCACCGCCACGGTGAGCGCGCCGCCGTCGGCGTCGCAGGTGGCGGTGGCGTCGAGCATCGTGAACGGTCCGAGGTCCGCCACGTGGTGGACGCGCCCCGAGGGCTCCTCGACGAGCGGCCCGTCGTAGGTCTCGCCGCTCACGTGCACGTCCAGGGCGAGCTCCCGCGTGTGCTCGGCATAGAGCCGGAGGGGATGGTAGATCGTCTGCAGGAACAGCCCGCGCGGGCTCGTGAAGATCGGGGCGATCGCGTTGACGAGCTGGGCGAGGTTGGCGATGCGGACGACCCGGCACTGCCGGATGAACACGTTCAGGTAGCCGGCCACGGCGAGCGCGTCGGTGAGGGTGTAGCGCTCCTCGACCCCGCCCACGCGGTCGGCGTGGCTGCGCGTCCGCCACCACACGTTCCACTCGTCGAAGGCGACGGCGATCGGGTGCGTGATCCGTTGCATGTAGCGGACGCGCTCGATGAGCGCCGCGCAGATGCGGATGGCGCGCTCCGCGTGGTGGGACTGGAACACGGTGGCGTAGTGATCGGGCGAGCCGGTGTAGAGGTGGATGCTGTGGTGGTCCACGAACTCCGCGAGCCCGGCGAGCACGATCTCGTCCCACTCGCTCCACCCACCCTGGCCGCAGCTCACCAGCTCGATGGTGGGGTCGGTGCGCTTCATCACCATGGCGAACGCCCGCGCCTTCTTCACGTAGTCGTGCGCGTTCATGTTCCCGATCTGCCACGATCCGTACATCTCGTTGCCGAGCCCCCAGTACCGCACGCGATACGGCTCGGCGTGGCCGTGGCGGCGGCGCAGCTCGGCCCAGGACGTGCGCCCGGCGCCATTGCAGTACTCGACCCAGGCCTGGGCCTCGTCCATCGTGCCCGAGCCCATGTTCACGCAGATGAACGGCTCGGTCCCGATGAAGCGGCAGTACTCGATGAACTCGTCGGTGCCGAACCGGTTCGACTCCTCCGCGTACCACGCGAGCTCGGTGCGCCGGGGGCGCGCGTCCTTCGGGCCGACGCCGTCGAGCCAGTGGTAGCCGCTCACGAAGTTGCCGCCGGGCCAGCGGAGCAGCGGCACACGGAGCGGACGCACGGCGTCGGCCACGTCGGCGCGGAAGCCGCGGGCGTCGGCGAGCGGCGAGCCCTCGTCGTACACGCCGCCGTAGATGCAGCGGCCGAGATGCTCGATGAAGTTGCCGAAGATGCGGCGGTCCACGGTGCCGATCCGCCGCGCCAGGTCGATGCCGATGCGCGCCATGTCGTCGTTCCTCTCGCTCGTCGGGCTCGCGTGCCGGAGGACCGGCCGCGACGCGGAGTCTAGCCGAGATCGCGGCGCGTAGTGTCGCAGTTTGGGGCGCCGATGCTCGCCTCTCTCCCTCTCCCTCCCAGGGAGAGGGCCGGGGTGAGGGTCGGTAGCACTATCTCGCGGCCAGACGTTCCGCGTGCTTGTTCGACCGCCCCTCACCCTACCCCTCTCCCAAAGGGGAGAGGGAACGACCGTGCCATCCGAACCTGAGACACCGCGACGCGGCGCGGCGCGTTGACTCTCTGCGGAGCCGGGTCCTATACTCCGTGCGCGATTGAATTGCGAGCCGAGCCGCAGGCGAGGCGAGCGCATCCGGAAATGCAGTGGAACCAACCGTCAACCTCGCTTGGCAGGCGAGGCGAGCGCATCCGAAAATGCAGTGGAACCAACCGTCAACCTCGCTTGGCAGGCGAGGCGAGCGCATCCGGAAATGCAGTGGAACCAACCGTCAACCTCGCTTGACAGGCGGGCGCCGCGGCGGCTCGCGAGCGCGGACGCGCGAATGGAGGAAGCGATGAGCCAGGCACACGAAGGGGTGAGCCGTCGGGACGTGTTGACCGGAGCCGCCGCGCTCGGGGGCGCCGCCCTCCTCGGAGGCCGCCCGCGCGCCGCCGCCGCGCAGGGCAAGCCCACGATCACCTACTGGAACGGCCTCACCGGCGCCGACGGCAAGGTGATGGACGAGCTCATCGGCCAGTTCACCCGCGAGACCGGCATCAACGTGGAGCAGCAGCGCATCCCGTGGGCCGAGCTGTACGCGAAGCTCCAGGTGTCCGTGCCCGCCGGCGAGGGGCCGGACCTGGCCCTGATCCACACCGTCGAGGTGCCGCACTTCGCGAGCGATGGGATCCTCGACACGATCGCCGACGGCACGGCCAGCGGCAAGGGCTTCCGCGTCGACGACTACCTGCCCGCGACCTGGCAGGGCGGCGTGTACCAGGGCAAGCGCTACGCGCTCCCGCTGGACGTGCCCCAGCACCTCCTCTACCTGAACGTGAAGGTGATGAAGGACGCGGGCCTCGCCGGCGCGGACGGCAAGCCGAAGGTGCCCGGCAACCGGACCGAGCTGGTGACCATGGCCAAGCAGGTCGCGAAGGGCGACACCTTCGGCTTCGCCATCGGCACCGCGAACCCCGGCAGGTACACGTGGGGCTTCCACAACCTCCTCTGGCAGAACGGCGTCAACGTCTACGCGCCGGACCTCAAGCGCTCCGCCCTCACCGAGCCGGCGGCCATCGAGGCCGCGGAGTACTGGGGCGCCTTCCACGCCCAGCACAAGGTGGCGCCGCCCGCCAACGCGAGCTGCCGCGACGCGTTCATCGCGGGCAAGCTCGGCATGTGGCTGGCCGGCTCGTGGAACTTCACCGGCCTGCGCGACGCCAAGGTGGACTTCGCGGTGGCGCCGGTGCCGCGCCTCTTCAAGCAGCCGATCGTGTGGACGATGCCCCACCAGTACACGTTCCCGAAGCCCAAGGCCGCGGACGCCGCGCGGCGCGAGGCGGCGTGGACCCACGTGCGCTGGATGACCGATCACGTCGCGGAGTGGACGCTCAAGGCCGGGCAGGTCTCGGCCATCAAGAAGGCCCACGCCGACCCGCGCATCAACGCCGACCCGGTGCTGAAGACGCTGCTCGCGCAGGCGCCCAACTGGCAGGCGGGCCAGCCCACCCCGAAGTGGGTGGCGGCGGAGAACGTCACGCGCCCGGTGATCGAGAGCCTCTACATCGGCCAGCGCACGGCGAAGGCGGCCATGGAGGAGCTGGCGAAGCAGATCAACGCGCTCCCCGACTGACCGGCCCGTGACGCCAGAGGCGGTCTCGCGCGCGGGCCGGGCCGGCGCGCGGCGCCGCCCGCTGGCGCGGACGCTGACGCCGTACCTCTTCCTGCTTCCCGGGCTCCTCCTGTTCGCGACGTTCCGCGTGTACCCGCTCCTCGAGGGGCTCTGGTTGAGCTTCACCAACGCGCGCCTCGGCCGGCCCACCCAGGCGTGGGTGGGCCTCGCCAACTACGCGCGGCTCCTCGACGACGCGCGCTTTCACACGAGCCTCTGGAACACCGCCTTCTACACCGTGGCGAGCACGCTGCCCGTCCTCGCCATTCCCCTGGCCCTCGCCCTGGCCTTGAACCGCGGCTCGCTGCGCGGGCTCCTCCGAAGCGCGTTCTTCTTTCCGTTCACGCTCTCGGTGGTCACGGTGGGCCTGACGTGGCTCTGGCTCCTCGATCCGGTGGTGGGGCCGTTCACCTACTACCTGCGCGCCGCGGGCGGTCCGGCGCGGTCGTGGCTCGCCGATCCCTCCACCGCCATGTGGGCCATCATCGCGACGACGGTCTGGTGGGTCACCGGCTACTACCTCGTGATCTACCTGGCCGGGCTCCAGGACATCCCGCGCGACCTCTACGAGGCGGCGGCCCTGGACGGCGCCGGCGCGTGGCGGAGCTTCTGGGCCATCACGCTGCCGCTGCTGCGCCCGGTGCTCCTCTTCGTGTTCGTCACGCACTTCATCGGGTCGTTCCAGATCTTCGGGCAGGTGTTCGTGCTGACCATGGGCGGCCCCGCCGACGGCACGCGCACCGTGGTGCAGCACCTCTACGAGACGGCGTTCCAGAACTTCTTCCACTTCGGGTCGGCCTCCGCCATGGCCTGGACGCTCTTCGCGGTGATCCTGGTCTTCTCGGTGCTCCAGTTCCGCGTGCTCCGCGGCCACACGGAGTACTGATGGAGCGCGCGGGCACGCCGCCCCGGATCGACCTCCAGCGCCTGGCCCTGACCGGGGCGCTGCTCGCCCTGGCCGTCCTCTGGCTCCTGCCCGCGGTGTGGGTGCTCGTGACCTCGCTCAAGCCCACCGAGAACATCGTGCGCGTGCCGCCGGAGTGGATCCCGTGGCCGGCCACCGGCGCGCACTACCACGAGGTGCTCCTCGGCACCTCGCGCACCGCGCGGATCGGGCGCGCGTTCGTCAACAGCGTGATCGTCTCGCTGGGCTCGGTGGCCATCGTCCTCGCCACGAGCGCGATGACCGCGTATCCGCTCGCGCGGATGCGCTTCCCGGGTCGCGACCTGATCTTCGCGGTCATCGTGGGCAGCCTGATGATCCCGAACGCCGTGCTCCTCGTGCCCCAGTACCTGCTCACCCAGCGCCTCGGCTGGCTCAGCACGTTCCAGGGCCTGATCGTCCCCGAGGCGGCGATGACGTTCGCCTTCGGCGTGTTCCTGCTCCGCCAGTTCTTTCTCACCCTGCCCACCGACCTGGAGGACGCCGCCCGCATCGACGGGGCGAGCGCGTGGCACATCTTCACCCGCATCGTGCTGCCGCTGTCCCAGCCCGTCCTCGCCGCGCTCGCCATCTTCGCGTTCCGCTCGGCGTGGAACGACTTCCTCTGGCCGCTCATCGCCGTGAACAAGGTCGACATGTTTCCGCTGCCCGTGGCCCTCACGCTGCTCCGCGGCGCTTACGCCGCGGAGTCCTACGGCCCGATCATGGCCGGCGCGGTGCTCAGCGCGCTGCCGCTCCTCGTCGTGTTCGCGATCGCGAACCGCCGCATCGTGGAGGGCGTCCGGCTGTCCGGGATGAAGGGCTGACGTCGCGGCCGCTCAGGGCGGGCGGGCTCAGCGGCGGCGCGGGTCGATCGGCGTCGCCACCGGGCAGTGCGCCTCGATCACGGCGGCCGCGTCGAAGCAGAGGTCCTCCCGGCACGGGCCGGCGATCACCTGGACGCCCACCGGCACGCCGTCGTGGAGGCCGGTGGGCGCGGAGATCGCGGGGAGCCCCAGCACCGACACCGCGAGCAGCGGCCCCTGCGCGTCGATCAGGCGCGCGGTGGTCTCGCGGTCGCGCACGTCCGTGCCCACGGCGAACGGCGGCGCCTTCGAGACGGGCGCGACCACGACGGGCACGCGGTCGAAGAACTCCTGCCAGAGCCGCAGGAGGCGCCAGCGCTCGGCGAGCGCGTCCAGGCAGGCGGCGGCCTCGCGGACCGGGAACACCTCGCGCCAGAGCCCGAGCGAGTGCCGGATCGCGGCGTCGCCGTTGGCGGCGACCAGCGGCTCCAGCCGCGCGATCGTGTCGGGCATGGCCAGCGGCTGCCAGAGCGCCGCCGCCTCCGCGAAGGCGGGCGGCTCGATCTCCTCGACGGCGTAGCCCGCCGCGGCCAGCGCACGGCCGGCCCGGCTCACCGCGTCGGCGACGGCCGGATGTACCTCGGCGCCGCCCGGCCGCGGCGCCAGCGCGACGCGGACGGGACGCGCCGGCCGGGGGAACGCGCCGATCGGCACGGCGCGCGGATCGCGCGGGTCGGGCACCGCCATCGCCTCGAACGCGAGACGCAGGTCGGCCACGCTCCGCGCGAGCGGGCCCTGCACCGCCATGAGCTGCGAGGCGATGGCCGGCGGCGCCGTCGCGGTGGGGTTCCACGAGGGGACCCGGCCGTACGAGGGGCGAAGCCCGAACACGCCGCAGCAGTACGCGGGATACCGCACCGAGCCCGCGATGTCGTTGCCCTGGCCGATCGGCCCGATGCCGCTGGCGACCGCCGCGCCGGCGCCGCCGCTCGATCCGCCGGGCGTGATCCCGGGATCCCACGGGCTCAGCGTCCGGCCGTGGAGCTCGTTGTCGGTGAACCAGCGCATCGAGTAGCACGGCGTGTTCGTGCGGCCGACGACGATCGCGCCGGCGCGCCGCAGGTTCGCGATCACGGGGCTGTCGGCCTCGGCGACCAGCGCCTTGTAGGCCGGCACCCCGTTGTCGGTCGGGCACCCGCGCTGATCCGTGTTGACCTTGGTGGTGACCGGCACGCCGTGGAGCGGGCCGAGCGGTCCGCCGCTCCGCCGCGCCGCGTCCGCGCGATCGGCCTCGGCGAGGGCCTCGTCGGCGAGCGGGAGCACCACGGCGTTGAGCTGCGGGTTCACCTGCGCGAGCCGCGACAGGGTGGACTCCACCACCTCGCGGGCCGACACCGCGCCGGCGCGGAGCAGGGCGGACAGCTCGACGGCGCCGAGCTGCCAGAGGTGATCGGAAGACATGGGCGGCGCTCCTTGGTGAGATCGCGTCACGAGTGATCCGGCGTCACGAGCGAGGCGCGGGCGTGTAGCGCTGGATCACCGGCACCTTCACCGGCCAGCCCGCCTCGAGCCGGGCGTCCGGCGCCACGCCGTTCGCCACCGCGATGCGGGCCGCGTTCCACGTGCTCCCGCCGCGCTCCAGCACCTGGGCCACGGTCTCGCCGGCGCGCGCCGGGCGCACTCGCAGCCGGCTCTCCATGATGCGCTCGCGATCGGCGGGGCGGAGCGGACGCAAGCTCGCCGCCGCGCGCTGGAGCGTGGGGCCGTGGCGATCCCACGCGCGGACCTTCGTGATGCCGGCGATCCGGATGACGACGCCACGGTGCGCGACCCAGGTCAGCGCCACCCGGTCGCCGTCGCGCGTGTCGGCGAGGAGCCGCGCGGCGGGCGGGCTGGAGCCCGCCACCCGCTGCACGCGCGCCAGGTGCGGGTCCTTCACGCCGTCCGCCTTCGCCGCCGCCACCGGGTCGTCGCCCGGGCCGACCACGCCGAGGAGCACGACGGCGTCCTTGTCCGGCATCGCCACCGCCCCGGCCGTGTCGGACGTGTTGAGGGTCTTCCACCGCGGGGGCATCTCCATGGCGATGTCCAGGTCGGGGTGCACGAACAGCGAGTCGAGGAAGACGCCGGTCTCGGGGTTGTCGCCGACGAGGACACCCTCGAGCCGGGCGACGAACGCCTCGCGGCTCGCGCGCGAACGGCGCCGTCGCCGCGCGCGACTGGCCGCGCGCCTTCGCGTGGATGCTGGCGATGCGGTCGGGGCCGGAGGGGTGGGACGAGAAGAAGCCGGTGCGGTTCGGGTCGCCCCCGGCCAGCGCCTCCACGCCGTCCAGCGTGTGCAGGAACGTGGCGAGGGCCTCGGGCTTCCACCCGGAACGCGCGGCCAGCGCGATGCCGCGCGTGTCGGCGTCGTGCTCCTGGTCGCGGCTGTAGGACGCGAGGACGGCGCCGGAGGCGAGGCGGCCGGTCCCGCCGACGATGCCGCCGAGCGTGGGGCTCACCGTGCCCAGGATGGCCGCGGGCACGCCGAAGAGCACCGCGAAGGGCGTGGCCGCGCTCGCCGCGCGCGCGCTGTGGCGCTCCAGCACGTGGGCCATCTCGTGGCCGAGCACGCCGGCCAGCTCGTCCTCGGAGTTGACGTACGGCAGCAGTCCCCGGGTCACGTACACCCATCCGCCGGGAGCCGCGAAGGCGTTCGGCTCGGTGTCGTCGGCGACGTTCACGTTCCAGCGGACCTCGCCGGGCTGCGCGGCCTGCGCGAGCCGTCCCGCGATCGCGCGGACGTACTCGAGGATGCGCGGGTCGCGCACGAGGCCCATGGTCTGCTCGACTTCCTTGGCCGCCTTGTCGCCGAGCGCGACCTCCTCCTGGGGCGACATCGTGGCGCAGCCTCCGACGCCCAGCACGGCCATCGCCGTGAGCGCGCGGCGGTTCCATTCCCGGCGGGTCAGGGTTTCCATGGGTCCCAAGTCTGGCACGGGTGGAGAGCGCACGTCGCGCCAATCCGTGAGCGTCTCGCCCGCCGTGCGGTCTTCGGAGATCATCGGGCCGCGGTCTCGCGCTCGCGGCGCGCGGCGAGCCGACTACAGCCATACTTATGGTAGGATGCGCCTCGTGAAGACCAAGACGACGATCATGCTTCCCGAGGAGCTGCTGGTGGCGGCCAAGGAGCAGGCGGCCCGGGAGCGCTCGACCCTCGGCGCCCTGATCGAGCGCGGGCTCCGCCGCGAGCTGTCGGCGGGGAAGCGGGCTCCGGCGGCGAAGCGCCGCCGGATCCGGTGGGTGACGGTGGCGGGCGGGCTGCCGCCCGGGCTCGACGTGGGCGACCGGGCCGCGATGCACGATTGGCTACGTCGCAACCCGTGATCGCGATCGACACCAACCTCCTCGTCTACGCGCATCGCCGGCAGCTCCCCGAGCACGGGCCGGCGCGAAGGGCCATCGAGCGGGCTGCTGGCTCCGGTGCAGGCTGGGGTATCGCGCTGGCCAGCGTCGCCGAGTTCTGGAGCGTGGTGACGCACCCCGCCGCCCCTCGAGCCTCCACGGCAGCCGAGGCGGCCGGGTACCTCGCGGCGCTCCTCGGAGACGGCGGGGGGGAACTCTGGGTGCCCCGGCCGGGCTTTGGGGAGCGCTTGCTCCGCCAGTCCCGGGACCTTCCCGTCCGCGGACCGCGGATCTTCGACCTTCAGATCGCGCTCACCGCGGCCGAGCATGGAGCCAGCGAGGTGTGGACCCATGACCGCGGCTTCGTCACGGTTCCCGGGCTGAGGGTGCGCGATCCCCTCGTGGAGGGCCGCTGAGAGCGTCACCTCACCGCGCGGCGCAGGGCCTCGAACGGGCCGGGGAAGTACGCGACGTTGTGGAAGGCCTCCCGGGCGAGGGCCTCGGCCAGGCCGCGCGCCTGGACGCCATCACGGCCGAAGACGACGATGCGCGTGTTGTGGTCCTCCATGGGCAGGCGGCCGTCGTCCTTCGCCTTCCTCACCTCGCCCACGTCCTTGCCGGGCTCCACGGCGCTCTGCGGGATGCTGCGGGCGCCCGGCAGGCTGCCCGCGGCGAACTCCTCGGCGCTCCGCGCGTCGAGGAACACCGCGGTCCGGTCGCGCTCGAGGACGTGCTGCACCGCCTCCAGCTCGATCTCGCAGAGTCCGACGAGGGCGCGCCACACCGGGATGCCGAGCTGGTAGCGGCGCACGCTCGTGAACCCGGCGGCCAGCAGCTCCTCGCTCAACCGCTTGCTCTTGCCGCAGAAGGGGCCGTTGCAGTAGAGGACCAGCGGCCTGGCCTTGTCGCCGCCCACGAGACGCTCCACCTCCTTCACGTCGGACACGTACATGGACATGGAGACCCCGGCCACGGCGTGGGCCCAGAGGTCGGCGTCCACGTCTTCGCTCGCCGCCAGCGCCTGCCGCGACCACGCGAGCGCCTGCTCGTAGTCGCCGACGAAGCGGCAGGATGACGCGGCCGTCCGCAGCAGCCAGGGGTGCGCCTGGGCCACCGGCGGCGGCAGTCGGCGCACGAGGTCGCGGAACAGGTACGCGCGCTGGGCGGTGAGGCGGCCGGCGCGATACGGGAGGATCACCCGCACGGCGTCGGCGTACGCGCCGGCCAGCAGGTAGTGCCTCACCGCTTGATCGCCCTCGCCCGCGTCCTCGAGGTGCCGGCCGGCGCGCCGGTGCAGCTCGGCCCCCATGTCGGGCGCGCTCGATGTCCAGACGCTGGCGCAGGAACTCGCCGAAGAGCTGGTGATAGCGGAACCGCGTGCCCGCTTCGTCCAGGCGAGAGACGAAGAGGTTCCGCCGCTCGAGCGCGGCGAGGCACTCGGGCGCGTCCGGGAATTCCGACACGCTCCGGCACAGCGCGGGAGTGATCTCGAACAGCACCGAGGTGCGGAACGCGAACTCCCGAAGCCGAGCCGGCAGCTCCTCGAGCACGACGGTGGCGAGGTACTCGAACACCTCCCGCGGCGTCCCCTCCAGCGCGGGCAGGCCTCGGCTCCCGACCGCCTGGGCCAGGAGCGTCAGGGCCGCGGGCCAGCCCTCGGTGCGCTCGGCCGCGGCCCGAAGTCGCGGCTCGTCGAGGTCGACGCCATGGATCGTGCGCAGCAGATCGGTCGCCTCGTCGAGCGTGAAGGCGAGGCGGTCGCGATCGAGGACCATGCGCGTCCTCCTGGACCAGTAGCCGGGGAAGGCTGCGCAGAGTCGGCCGCGTGCGCGACGCGACGACCGCGTGCGCGTGCGGCGGCAGGTGAGCGACGAGGTAATCGGCGAGCGCCTGGGCGGCCGGCGTGTCGTCGAGGACGTGGAAGTCGTCCAGCACGATCACGGTGCCCTCGGGAATCGCCTCGAGACAGCCCGTCAGGACGGCCTCGACCGTCCGCGCGCTCGGCCCGCCGGCCAGGATCTCCAGCGCGCGCTTGCCGGCGCCGGGGGCGACGCGCTGCAGCGCGAGGACGATCCCCGCGGCGAACAGCGTCGGATCGGTGTCGCGCTCGTCGAGCGTGAGCCAGGCCACCGGGCGATCGACCCCGCCGAGGGCCGAGGCCAGCAGCGTGGTCTTGCCGTAGCCGGCCTCCGCGGTGAGCAGGACGAGGCGCCGGGCGAGGCCTCGCCGGAAGAGGTCGAGCAGATGCGAGCGCGGCAGCAGCGCGACACGCGTGCGCGGCGGCGTGAGCTTCGACGACGGCAGCACGAACGGCTCGGCCATTGACGCCTCCTCGCGGCGATCCTATCACCGGGCCGCCGGCGACCGCGGGGCCCGCGGCCGGGCGGGCTTGGACCGAGGAACCAAGCGCGATCGAGGCGGTCGGCGTCGATCCGGTGATAGACGAGGGCGTCGGGGACGTAGAGATGGCCCGCCCGCGCTGCTCGAGCCGCCAGCCCATCTCGATCTCCTCGCCCGTGCGCAGCGACCGACCGAGCCGGCCGAAGCGTGGCGAGAACGCGCCCGCCTCGTCGAACGCTCGCCGGCGGAACGCCATGTTCCCGCCTCGCGGGTACTCGTTGTAGGTCATCGGCTCGTCGCGGTCGCCGTGGTCGAAGGCCCCGAGGTAGGGATGGAGCGGCGGCGAGCACCACGAGGGCACGGCGGCCGTGAAGATCAGCTCGATGGGGCGGCCCCCCGACCAGAGTTGGAACGCTCGAACGCGCGATCGTATGCGGCCAGCCACCCCGCGTGCGGCCACGCGTCGTCCTCGGTGAACACGAGCACCTCGCCGAGCGCGGCCGCGATACCCGCGTTGCGGGCCACCGACGCGCCCAGACGCGCCTCGCGCACGACCCGGATCGCCTGGCCGTCCTGCCGCCCGGCGCGGAAGCGGTCGAGGAATTCCGCCGTGCCGTCGGTCGACCCGTTGTCGACCACGACCACCTCGAAGCCCTCGGGGCGGATACTCCTGCTTCATCGGCGCCGAGGGGATGGCGTTGCAGCACGACCGCGACGTGCTCGTCGCCGACACGCCGGAGGGCCTGGCCTCCGCCATCGCCTCCGCCCACGAGGATCCGGTCTGCTGGGAGCGGCTGTCCGGGAAGGGCCAGGCCTGGGTGGCCGCCCATCTCTCTCCCGGGGTCGCAGCCGCGCAGATCCGGAGCGACCTCGCCTCCCTCGCCGCGGACGCGAACCGGCCGGACGGGGCGCGCTCGCGCTTGCTATCCTCTTGACGCCCGCAGTCAACGGAAAGCGCGGCGCTTCGCGGACATCGTGGTAACCCGGTGAGGGGATCGTCATGAACGGTGACGCATGGACGGCATAGGCGCGCCGGGCTCCGCGAGTCCCGCGCGCCCGTCCTGGGACCTCACGCGGATCGTGCTCGGCGTGGCGGCGATCGGCGGCCTCGTCGGCGCGAGCTTCTGGGTGCTGCGTCCGTTCCTGCCCGCCGTCATCTGGGCCACCATGGTCGTCGTCGCCACCTGGCCCGCGCTCCAGGCGGTGCAAGCGCGGCTGTGGGGAAAGCGCCGGCTCGCCGTGCTCGTCATGACCGGGCTGATGCTGGCCGTCGTCGTGGCGCCGATCGTGATCGCGGTGGTCGCGGTGGTCGAGAACATCGACGCGATCGTCGCGTGGTCGAAGTCCATCACCACGCTCTCGGTGCCCGCGCCGCCCGACTGGGTCGGACGGGTGCCCGTTGTCGGGGAGCGCCTCACCACCGAGTGGCTGAGGATCGCCACGACGCGCCCCGAGGATCTGGCCCTGGCCGTCGCGCCGTATCTCCGGAACGTCGCGCGCTGGACGATCGGGCAGGCCGGCGGCCTCGCTCTGCTCGTCGTGCAGCTCCTGCTCACGGTCGTGATCTCCGCCATCCTCTACTCGCAGGGCGAGACGGTGGCGGGCGCGGTGCTGGCCTTCGCGCGGCGGCTGGCCGGCGACAACGGCGAGCGCGTCGCGATCCTCTCCGCCCAGGCCATCCGCGCCGTCGCGCTGGGCATCGTGGTGACGGCGCTGGTGCAGGCCATCATCGCCGGGATCGGGCTGGCCGTCGCCGGCGTTCCGCACGCGGCCGTGCTCACCGCGGTCATGTTCCTGCTCGGCGTGGCGCAGATCGGCACGGTGCCCGTGCTCGCGTGCGGGGTGGTGTGGCTCTACTGGACGGACCAGACCGCCTGGGCCACCGTGCTCGTCGTCTGGGCCCTGATCACGGCCAGCCTCGACAACTTCCTTCGCCCGATGCTCATCAGGCGGGGCGCCGACCTGCCGCTGCTCCTGATCTTCGCGGGCGTGGTCGGGGGCCTGCTCGCGTTCGGGATCATCGGCCTGTTCATCGGCCCGGTCGTGCTCGCCGTGACCTACACCCTGTTCCAGGCCTGGGTGGAGGACGACCCGACGCGGAAGGCCACCGCCGTGGCGAGCGCGGGCCGGCGGAGTGGGGAGTGACGGATCCCGCTGCGCCTGCGGGAGGGCCCCGCCCGGACCTTCGTCGAGGAGGCCAACGCCACCACCAGGCTCGCCTCGTAGAGGAGAACACGATGACGACTCCGATCACCGCGCCGGTGGTGGACGCCGACGGGCACGTGCTCGAGCCCGCCGACACCTGGCTCACGTACATGGACCCCGCGTACCGTGACCGGGCGATCCGCATCGCCCGCGACGAGCGCGACTACGAGGTGCTCCTGATCGACGGCCAGCCGCTCAAGACGCTGCGGGGCGAGCTCGGCGCGCTCGGCGGCATCGGCATGGACACCTCTCGCCTGCTCACGCGCGGGCAGATCACGTACGCGGAGGGCAGCCCGCCCGGCGGCTACGATCCCGTGGAGCGCCTGCGGGTGATGGACGGCGAAGGCATCGACGCCGTGCTGCTCTATCCCACCATCGGCATCTGCTGGGAAGGGCACGTGACCGACGGCCGCCTCGCCACCGCGTACACCCGGGCCTACAACCGCTGGCTGACCGAGTTCTGTCGCGCCGACCCCCGCCGCCTCTACCCGGTGGCGCACATCTCGCTGCTGGATCCCGAGGGCGCCGTCGAGGAGACGATCCGGGCGCGGCGCGACGGCTGCGTGGGCATCTTCCTCTCCCCCGACCTCGCCGCGCGCGGCGGCCGGCACTTCGACGACCCCGCGTTCGCGCGGTTCTGGGAAACCGCGCAGGACCTCGAGATGCCGATCGCCTTCCACGTGATCGTGCGCGACCGCCAGTGGTTCCGGCAGTGGCTGCGCAAGGACCCGTCCGACGCGCTCTTCGGCATCGCGTTCCTCGCCATCGACGTCATGGCCGCGTTCACACAGATGATGGCCTCGGGCATGTTCGAGCGGTACCCGCGGCTCAAGTGCGCGGTGCTGGAGGCGGGCTCGAACTGGATCGCCGCCTGGCTCGACCGGCTCGACCACAAGTACCGCGTCATGGCCCACCAGACGCCGATCCGCATGGAGCCCAGCGCGTACTTCTATCGCCAGTGCCTGATCTCGGCCGATCCGGACGAGTCGGTGACGGCGCAGATGGTCGAGCACATCGGCGCGGACTACTTCATCTGGGCCTCCCACTACCCGCACATCGACGCCTCGTTCGGCGTGGTGCGGGAGCTGCGGGAGCGGCTGGCGCCCCTGTCCGAGGAGGCCCGCCGCAAGGTGCTGGGGCAGAACGCGCTGCGGTTCTACGGCCTGACGCCCTGACGTCGCGGGCACCCCTCCCCGCAATCTGGAACCAGTGCGGCTAATTTTGACATCATTGTCCGCACATCATGCGGCGAATGCTTGCTCATGCGGAGAATATTCATCCTCGAACGAACCCAGAAGGATGGGCTAGATGTCACGGCATGGATGGACTGGTTCCTCGGCTGTCTCGGACGTGCCATCGACGGCGCGGACACGACCCTGGGCGCCGTGCTGGTCAAGGCGCGGTTCTGGGACAGGGTCCGCGGGGTGCCTCTGAACGAGCGCCAGACCCTCGTCCTCAACCGTCTGCTCGACGGCTTCGACGGCAAGCTGACCACGTCGAAGTACGCGAGGCTGACGAAGAGCTCGCCGGACACCGCGCTGCGCGACATCACGGCGCTGGTGGACCGCGGCATCCTCGTGCGCAGCCGGCCGGTGGCCGGAGCACGAGCTATGACCTCGCGCCGCGCTGAAGGAATCCCCTGCCGTCAGCCGGTCGCGTCCCTCGCCTGCTCCAGCCGCGCGCGGAGACGCTCCTCGGTGTCGTGCCGGATGTTCAGGAGCGCCGAGGCGAGGAGCCGGCCCGCCGCGGCCAGCGCGACCTCCGCCTCCGCCTTCTCGCGAGGGGCCAGCGCGGCGTGGCAGCGCGCGACGAGCGAGCCGACCGCCACCGGCGAGGCGCCGGTCAGCGCCACGCAGAACGTGGCGTCGTCGAGCCACCGGTGCTCGGCCTCGCCGGCCGGAGCGGTCTCGGGAAGGCTCTCCGGGTGCGGGCCCGCCGTGCCCACCCGCGCCGTTCCGCTCGTCGAACGGGTCGCGGAGAAAGACGGCGACCGACCAGTCGCCCTCGAGGTGCGGTATCAGCACGTCGAGCGCGGCCTGCACGAACTCCGCCTCGCCCTCGAAGGGCTGAGGAGCGAGCTGGCTCAGCTCGGAAAGCAGGATCACCTGCCCGTACGAGCGGCGGAGCCGCCGCGATAGCAACCGGAGCAGCTCCACGAAGAAGCCCACGGCGGTCGGCGCGTCCGACCGCAGCCGACCGGCCGAGGCTCTCGTGGTCCAGGACGAGGAGCGCGGCGTCCGTGTGCGCCACCGCGCGGGCCGCCCGCGGCACGCGATCGATGAGCGCCAGGTCGCCGAAGACGTCGCCGGGGGCCAGGCGCGCCAGCTCGACGCGTCCGCCCGTCTCCACGCGCTTGTCGATGTGGACCTCGCCCGCCGTGAGCAGGAAGAGCGCGTCGCCCGGGCTGCCTTCCTCGTACACGACCGCGCCCGCCGGAACCTCGCGGACGGCGAGCGCGGCGGCGAGCTGCGCGAGGCCCGCCTCCGGCAGGTGACGGAAGAGCTCGACCGCTCTGAGCTGGTCGACTCCCGGCCGCCCGTCCACGTGAGCGCCCTTCCCGCCGCCCGTCAGCGAGCGCCCACGGGCGCGCCGGCGGGCAGCCCCGCGAGCTTCCGCACGACCCCGGGGTCGTGGGCCTTGGAGAGCCCCACCTCGGCGTCGACCAGGCCGGACTTGATGGCGGCGGCCAGCGACTTGTCCATCGAGATCATGCCGTGCTGGGCGCCCGTCTCGATGGCGCTGTAGATCATGAAGGGTTTCCCCTCGCGGATCATGTTCGCGATGGCTGGCGTCACCACCATCATCTCCCGCACCGCGACCCGTCCCTTGCCGTCCTTGCGCGGCAGCAGGATCTGCGTGATGACGGCGCGGAGCGAGCTGGCCACCTGCACGCGGATCTGCGCCTGCTGGTGCACCGGGAACACGTCGAGGATGCGCGCCACGGTGGAGGGCGCGTCCTGCGTGTGGAGCGTGCCGAAGCAGAGATGCCCGGTCTCGGCGGCGGTCACGGCGAGGCCGATCGTCTCGTAGTCGCGCATCTCGCCGACCAGGATGATGTCGGGGTCCTCGCGGAGCGCGGCCCTCAGCGCGTTGGTGAACGACCGCGTGTTCTGCCCCACCTCGCGCTGGCGCACCACGCAACGCTTCGGCTGGTACACGAACTCGATCGGATCCTCGATGGTGAGGATGTGCTCGGCGCGCGTCTGGTTCGCGCGGTCGATCAGGCACGCCAGCGTGGTCGACTTCCCGCAGCCGGTCGGTCCGGTGACCAGCACCAGCCCGCGCGGGAGCGCGGCCAGACCCAGCATGGCCGGCGTCAGGCCGAGCGCCTCCGCGTCGGGGACCCGGGCGCCCACCACCCGCATGACCGTCTCCAGCCCGGCCCGGGTCAGCAGCACGTTGACCCGGAAGCGCGACAGACCGGAGACCTCGTAGGAGCAGTCGAGGTCCAGGTTCGTCTCCAGGCGCGCCCGCTGGTCCTCCCCGAGCATCGAGTAGATGAGCGGCCGGGTGTCCTCCGCGCGGAGCGCGGGCAGCGCGGCGTCGATGGGCATGATCTCGCCGTTCTTCCGCATCATGGGCGGCATTCCGACGACGATGTGGATGTCGCTCGCGCCCTGGTCCACCGCCTTCTTCAGCAGCGAAGCGAGTTCCATGGGTTCCTCCCAGGTGAATTCAGCGAACCGCCGACAGCTCCGGGAGCACCTCGCCGACCATCTCGAGCGCCGCCCTGGCCTCGCGCGCATCGGTGGTGGCGGCCGAGATGACCAGGGTCTCCAGGCCGAGCCCGGCGAACGCGCGGGCGCTCCGCGCGATCTCGGCCGCGGTGGCGCCGAGCGCGTGCCGGCGCGGCGTGGACGGGGCGATCGACAGGGCGAGGGACACGGGGATCTGCGCGGGATCGCGACCGCAGGCCCGCGCCTCCTCGCCGAGCTGCGCGATGCCCTGCGCGAGCGCGTCCGGCGACAGGCCGAGCGGCTGCCAGCCGTCGCCGAGGCGCGCCGCGCGGCGGATGGCGGCCCGGCTCACCCCGCCCACGACCAGCGGGATCGACGGCGTCTGCGCCGGCTTCGGCGAGAACGGCATGCCCGCGAACTGCGAGTACCGGCCGTGGAAGGTCGGGCGCTCCTGGGTCCACAAGGCGCGCATCGCCGCCATGGCCTCGTCCGTGAAGGCGCCGCGCTCCTTGAACGGCGTGCCCATCGCCACCATCTCCTGCTCGACGGCGCCCACGCCGACGCCCAGGATCAGCCGGCCGCGGCTCAGCACGTCGAGCGTGGCCGCCGTCTTGGCCAGCCGGATCGCGTTGTGGTACGGCAGCACGAGCACCGAGGTGCCGAGGCGCACGCGCTCGGTGCGCGCGGCCACGAAGCTGAGCAGCGTGAGGGGCTCGTAGTACGGCCGGTCGCCGATCCGCTCGAGCACGTGGGCCACGTTGAAGACGTGGTCGTGGACCCACACGGAGTCCACGCCGAGCGCCTCGGCCCGGACCGCCAGGTCCACGAGCGCGTGCGCGTCGGCGATGCCCCAGTTGTTCAGCAGCGAGACGCCGATCTTCATCGGCGGCTCAGGCCTCGGCCAGCCGGAAGGCGAAGGCGCCGCGGTGGCTCACGATGCGGCCGATGGACGGCGAGGCGAAGTGGGCGGGCGCGACCAGCGTGCTCGTGTCCGCATAGCGCTCGACGAGGGCCCGGCGCGTCGTGGCCGACTGCGCCTTGTCCTCGCACGCGCGGCTCGACCATTCCGGCCGCACGAGCTGGAGCGGGTGATGCAGGACGTCGCCGCTCAGCACCGCGGTGTCGCCGCCGGACTTCAGGTGGATCACCACGTTGCCGGCGGTGTGGCCGGGCGCCGGCTCGAACCAGAGCCCCGTGTCGAACTCGTAGTCCATCCCCACGAGCTCGACCTGGCCCGCCTCCATCACCGGCCGCACGCTGTCGTCGAACACGTTCACCACCGGCCCCTGCGTGCCCGTGCGGTCGCGCTCCTCCCAGAACTCGTACTCCTTGCGCGCGAAGACGTACCGGGCGTTCGGGGGAACGTGGGCACCCAGCGGCCGTCCCGCATGCGCGTGTTCCAGCCGACGTGGTCGATGTGCAGGTGCGTGCACATGACGAAGTCCACCTGCTCGGGCGTGACCCCGGCCCGCGCGAGGTCGTCGAGGTACGGCCACTTCTGCATGTGCCAGCTCGGCCGGTTGGGCCGGGGCTTGTCGTTGCCGACGCAGGTATCCACGAGGATCGTGTGCCGCGGCGTGCGGACGACGTAGCTCTGGAACGCGAAGACCAGCTTCCCGGTGGCGGGGTCGGCGTAGCGGGGCTCGAGCCAGTCCCGGTTGGCCTCGAGCGCGTCCGGCGTGAAGTCCGGCAGGAACACGTTCGGCTCGATGAACGGCACCTCGCTCTCCACCACGCGGCTGATCTCGAACTCGCCGACTCTCGTCATGGTCCTGGGCATCCTCCTGGATGGGCTGGCACGTCCGGCTCGTGCGCGCTCGGCGCGCCTTCGCGGCGGCGCGCGCAACGTCGCGACAGCCTAGCACCCCGGCGTTCCGCATTGACAGCGGGTTTGCGGGTCGAGACGATGGCCTCACCGGCATCGCCGGAAGCCTCCAAGAGGTGACCCTCATGACCACCGTCGGGCGGACGATCCTGCTGCTGCTCACCATGACCCTGGCCGCGGGCTGCGCTCCCTGGACGCCCGAGCAGACTGCCGACTATCAGGAGCGCGAGCGCCAGCTGTCGGAAGAGTGCGCCAGACGCAATGGCATGTTCGTCGAGCGGGTCCTGCGTCTCCCGGAGCGGCGGCGCCTAGAGCCGAAGGCGTGCTCGCGCGCGGCGCCCTTGGTAGCCCCGAGACGCGCGCGGTCCGCTCTATCCGCGCTCTGGTAGAATCCCGCCGAGGATGACCGGGCGCCGGGGTTGTCCACCGAAAGGACGAGCATGGATCACGTAGAGTTCGACCGCGAGCCGCCTTCCAACTTGACGACGCTGGTGATGGCGTTCGGGGGCTGGATCGACGCCGGCCAGGCGGCGACGGGCGCCTTGCGCCACATCGTCAACGACCTCTCCGCCCCGCGGGTGGCGCGGATCGATCCCGAGGAGTTCTTCGTCTTCACCCAGGACCGGCCCGAGGTGCGCAACCGGCCCGACGGGGGCCGCGACCTCCACTGGCAGCGGAGCGAGTTCTTCGCCGCGCCGCCCGAGGGCCGCCGCGACGGCCTGCTGTTCTTCTCCGGCCCCGAGCCGCACCAGCGGTGGCGGACGTACACGAAGGCGTTCCTCGGCATCGCCGAGCAGTGCGGCGTGAAGCGCATCGTCTCGCTCGGCGCGCTCCTCGCCGGCGCGCCCCACACGCGGCCCATCCGTGTCACCGCGCGCTGCACCGACCCCGCCTGGCGGCCGCTCGTCGAAGCCTGGGGCATCTACCGGCCGCCGACCTACGAGGGGCCCACCGGCATCTCGTCGGTGGTGCTCGACGCCGCGGAGAAGCGCGGCATGACGCACCTCGGCTTCATGGGCCAGGCGCCGCACTACCTGCAGAGCGGCGAGAACCCCGCGGCGATCGAGGCGCTCGTCGTCCACGTCGCCCGGCTCCTGCAGCTCGACCCGGACATGTCGAGCTTCGCCGAGGCCATCCAGGACTTCCGCACCCAGTGCGATCGGGCGGTGGCCCGCAACAAGTCCACGCGGGAGCACGTGCAGCAGCTCGAGAAGGAATACGACGCCACGGCGAACGAGGAGCAGCAGGGCCTGCCCGCGGGCGAGCTCGACTCGGACAAGCTCATGCAGGAGCTCGAGGAGTTCCTCCGCAAGCAGCGCGAGGGCGGCACGCAGGCCTGACCGCCACGGCCCGCGTCACTGCCGCCGATCGGCGCCGACCTCCATCGAGCGCGGGGCACGCCGGCGGTCGACCGTGCGGATGCCCTCGACGATCCCACACGAGCTCGACCCAGATGGAATCCATGGCGTGTCCTCAGCGCAGCTGGGGTGTCTGGGCGAGCAAGGGTTCGACGGGGAGCCCCCGGTCGAGCCACGCCTGAAGGCCCCCGGCCAGGGGACGGATCCGCTCGATGCCGCGCCTCCGGAGCTGGAGCGCCACCCGGGCGCTGGTCGCCTCGTTCGGTCAGGAGCAGTAGAGGACGATCTCCTGGTCACGCGGAATCGCGACGACGCCATGCTCGAGCACGGCCGGAGCCAGGTGCACCGCCCCCTGGATCATCCGGGGCTCGGCCTGCACGTCCATGTCGTGGCGGAGGTCGACGATGAGCATGCGCTCGCCGGAGATGATCCGGGCGTGGAGCTCCTCGGGGCTGATCCGCGCCGTGCGCAAGCGGCGGAGGAAGAGCTGCCGGCGCGTGACCTTGACGCCCAGGTACAGCAGGATGGCGCCAGCGCCGATGACGACGGCCCACCAGCCCAGACGCCGGGCGAGCAACGCGGCCCTGGCGAGCTGGTCGTGGAAGACGTAGCCCAGCCCGACGTAGAGGCCCACCCAGAGCACCGCCCCCGCGGCGTCGAAGAGGACGAAGCGCGCTCGCGGCATGCCGAGCGCCCCCGCGAGAGGCTGCCCGATGCTGTTGAGCCCCGGCACGAACTTCGCGATCAGGAGCGTGCTCGCGCCGTAGCGCGCGAACGTATCCGCGCCCCGCCGAACGCACGTGTCCGGCTCGATGGCGACGCGGCACAGCTGCCGGAGGACGCGGTTTCCGCCGCGGCGCCCAACCTCGTACCAGGCGAGATCGCCGGCGATCGTGCCCGCGAGCGCCAGCGCGGCCGCGAGCCACAGGCTCCAGCGGCCGGTCCCGGCCAGGGCGCCGGCGCCCAGGAGGATGGGCTCGCCGGCCAGCGGGGGGACGAACTGCTCGACGACCATCGTCCCGAACAGGGCGGGATAGCCGTAGGTGCGGATGAAGAGGTCCAGGCTCTCGATCACGGCCGTGGCGCGTCCGGGGCGAGTCTCGTCATGGCTGGCATCCCAGCGACGAGTACAGCCTGATGTGGTCAACTGCATGCCGAAGCGTGGCCTTCACGGCGCCCGGCCGGCCTCTCCGGGCGACCGGTGGCGCCGTAAATGGATCGGCGCGATGATCCGTCCAAGTGCTTCGAGGGCACCCGGCCCTCGCAAGATTGCCGAACCGGGTGTCGTCGCGGGTCGCGGCGCGGAAGCGAGGCGGACATGAGGATGCGAGGACTGGTCATCGGCATCGTGGCGGCCGCGATCGCGGCGTCCCCGCTGGGAACGAGCGAGGCCTGGGCCCACGGCCGGGTCTTCATCGGCGTCGGCCCGGTCTGGGGCTGGGGCTGGGGATACGCGGCTCCGTATGGATATGGATATCCCTACCCGTACCGGTACGGCTATCCGTACGGCGGGTATCCCGGCGTGACGGTGGTCGAGCAGCCGCGCACGTACATCCAGCAGCCGGCCGCCCCGGAGGCCCCGCCGCCCGCGGCCCAGGCGCCCGCCCCGGCACCCGCGGAGGGAGCGTACTGGTACTACTGCCCGAATTCCCGCGACTACTACCCCAACGTCCCCAGCTGCTCGGAGCCGTGGCTCCGGGTGCCGGCGCGGTCGCAATGAGGACCCGGCTCATCGCGATCCCCGTCCTCGCGGTCTTCGCCCTGTCGGCGTGCGCGACGGTGCCGGCGGGGCCGTCGATCATGGCCCTGCCCGGGACCGGCAAGAACTTCGATCAGTTCCAGGTGCGACGACGGCAACTGCCGCCAGTGGGCGCTCCAGCAGACCGGCAGGACGCCGGACCAGAACGCGGCCGCGAACACCGCGACCGGCGCCGTGATCGGGACGGTCCTCGGTGCCGCGCTGGGCGCCGCGTTCGGCGCCGCGGCCGGAAACCCGGCGATGGGCGCAGCCGTGGGCGCGGGCTGGGGACTCTTCAGCGGCACCGCCGTGGGCGCCAGCAACGCGTACGCCGCGAGCGGGACCGTCCAGAGGCACTACGACCAGGCGTACGTCCAGTGCATGTACGCCAAGGGGCACCAGGTGCCGGTGGCCTCTCGGAGCGCAGGGCAGCAGACGTACCGCGCGCCCGCCCCGCCGCCGCCTCCTCCTCCGCCTCCTCCACCTCCGGCCGTCAACCAGCTCGACGTGCCGCCTCCGCCGCCGGGAACGCCCCCTCCCGCACCGCCCGGCCCTTACCGCTAGGCTGCCGCTCCGAGGCACCGCTCCTGATCCGGCCCCTCGAAGGGGAGCCCTGCGAGGCCCCCTTGGAGCGTCGGGTTAAGATGAGCGCGTGGCGAAGCTCCGGTTCCTCCTGATCCTGCTCCTGTCGGTCGCCCTCGACTTCTCGAGCCCGGTCATGCCCCACGGCATGGAAAGCATCGAGGAGTTCGAGGAGCAGGCCCACCGCGCCCGGGCCCGGCGCGCCGTCCGCCTCACGCAGGAGCAGACCGGGCCAGTGGCGCCGCCGGCGCCGCGGATCGGGGCCCCGCGGGCATCAGCCATCCGCGCGATGCCCGCGCGCCGCACCGTCACCGAGACCCGCGTCCGGAAGATTCCCGGCGCGCCCGGCGACTCGTCGTCCTCCTCGCCCGAAGACCAGTAACCTCCGCGTCCGCTCCCGCTCGCTGACCCGACCGTCCCGGCGCGGACGTGCGTGTGCGCGTCCGCCACCGCGACGGAACCCCACGCCTTTGCGGAGGAGAACGTCATGATGCCTGGAATCGACGACCGCGTCGACGCGCGCCGCGCGCCGCTCCGCGTGCTGATCGCGGTGCACGGCCACGAGATGCCCGGCTGGGGCCCGGCCACCGCGCGCGCGGTGTCGTGCTGGACCAGTCCCGTCGTCCGCGTCCTCGCCCTGCTCGACGTGCCCAGTCCGCCCCGCACGTCACCGATCCCGCTCGCGCAGCGGGCCTACGACGCCGCCCGCGCCGGGTGGCAGCGCCAGGAGGAAGAGCGGCTCCAGGCGCCGCTGGACGCTCTGCGTGTCGATGCTGCCGCGTGGCGTGGAGGTCCTGCGCGTGCCGTGCGCGAGCAGCAACCCCGTCCGGACCATCGCCCAGCACGTCGCCGAGTGGGCGCCCGACGTCGTCGTGATCGGCGCGGTGCCGCGGACCCTGCGCGCGCGGCTCTGGCCGGGCCTCCTCCACGAGCAACTGCGTCCGCCGCCTGACCTGCTCGGTGCTCATCACGCCGCCGCCGGCACCCGTCGCCGGGCGGCCGGCCCGCGTCGTCCCGATGGCGCGCCCCGCCCCCGCGCCCCGGAGGGCGTGACGCCATGCCGACCCTCTTCCCCATCAGCGAGTACTGGTGGCTCTACAGCACGTTCCTCGGCGGCGTGCTCGTCCTGCTGGCCCTCGATCTCGGCGTGTTCCATCGCGACGCCCGCGAGGTGAGCTTCCGCGAGGCGCTCGGGTGGTGCGCCGCGTGGGTGTCGCTCGCGCTCGTCTTCAACGTGGCGCTCTACTTCTACGCCGCGTGGGCGTTCGCGGCCGATCCGCGCCTCACCGCCATCGCCGGCTTCGACGCGGACGCCGCCGCGTGGCAGGTCGCGCTGGAGTTCCTCACGGGGTACCTGGTCGAGTACTCGCTGTCGGTCGACAACATCTTCGTGTTCCTGCTCGTGCTCGGCTACTTCGGCGTGCCGGCGCGGCACCAGCACCGCGTGCTGTTCTACGGGATCCTGGGCGCCCTCGTGTTCCGGGCCATCTTCATCGCGCTCGGCTCCGTGCTGATGCAGTTCCACTGGGTCGTCTGGCTCTTCGGGCTGTTCCTGATCGTCACCGGCGCGAAGATGGCGTTCACGTCCGAGGCGGCGGTCGAGCCGGAGAAGAACCTGCTGATCCGCGTCATGCGCCGCTTCCTGCCCGTGACGCCGGGCTTCCGCGGCCAGCGCTTCTTCGTCCGTCAGGACGGGCGGCTGTGGGCCACGCCGTTGCTCGTGGCGCTCCTCTGCCTGGAGGGCAGCGACATCGTGTTCGCGATCGACTCGGTGCCGGCGATCTTCGCGCTGACGCGCGAGCCGTTCATCGTGTTCACCTCGAACGTGTTCGCGATCCTCGGCCTCCGCTCGATGTACTTCATGCTGGGCGGCGCCGTCGAGCGGTTCCACCTGCTCCGCTACGGGCTCGCCGTCGTCCTCGTGTTCGTCGGCGTGAAGATGGTCGCCCTCGACACGTGGTACGGGGGGAAGTTCCCCATCGGCCTCTCGCTGGGCGATCATCGCCGGCGTGCTGGCCGTCACGATCCTGCTGTCGCTCTTCTTCCCGAAGCCCCACGAGGCGGCGGGAAAGCCGGCGCACGACGCGGGCCGGGCGCCGTCCCGCTCGTCCTGACGCCGGCGGCCCGGTCGCGATGCTATCCTTGGGCGGCTCGCGAGGCAGCGACGCGAAGGAGGATATCTCGTGCCTGGCCCACTGGACGGCATCCGTGTGATCGACGTGACGACGGTGCTCCTCGGCCCCTACGGGACGCAGATCCTCGGGGACATGGGCGCCGACGTGATCAAGATCGAGGCCCCCCCCACCGGCGACATCGCCCGCAACATGGGCACCGTGAAGACGCCGGGCATGGGCGGCATCTACCTGAACGCGAACCGCAACAAGCGCTCGGTGGCGCTCGACCTCAAGCAGGAGAGCGCCCGCGCGATGCTCCGCCGCCTCATCGCCACCGCGGACGTCTTCGTCCACAACATGCGGCCGCAGGCGATCGAGCGGCTGGGCTTCGACTACGCGTCGGTCGCCGCGGTCAAGCCGGACATCGTCTACGTCGGCGCCTACGGGTTCGGGCAGGCCGGGCCGTACCGGGCCAAGCCGGCCTACGACGACGCGATCCAGGCCGCCTCCGGCCTGGCCAGCCTCTTCGCCCAGCGCGACGGGACGCCGCAGTACGTCCCCGCCGCGATCGCCGACAAGCTGGTGGGCGTGACGCTCAGCCAGGCCGTGGCCATGGCGCTCGTGTACCGCGAGCGCACCGGCAAGGGGCAGTTCGTCGAGGTGCCGATGTTCGAGGTGCTGGTGGCGTTCAACCTGGTCGAGCACATCAACGGCGCCGCCTACCAGCCGCCCATCGGCGCCCTCGGCTACCAGCGCGTCACCACGGCGTCACGGCGGCCGTTCCCCACCAAGGACGGCCACGTGTGCATCCTGCCCTACAGCGACAAGCAGTGGCTCGCCTTCTTCACCGCGGTCGGGCACCCCGAGATGATGGTCGACCCGCGCTTCGCCACCTACAGCGCTCGCGTGCACACCGTGGACGAGCTGTACGGGTTCGTCGCCCGCATGACGCTGCTGAAGACGAGCGCGGAGTGGGTGGAGATCTGCGAGAAGGGCGAGATCCCCTGCATGCCCGTGGCCGACATCCAGACGCTCATGCGCGATCCGCACCTCGAGGCGGTCGGCATGTTCGAGGCGCACCAGCATCCGACCGAAGGCGCGACCGTCCTCGTCCGCCCTCCCGTGACCTTCTCGGTCTCGCCGGGCGGCATCCGGACCCACGCCGCGCGCTTCGGCGAGCACAGCCAGGAGATCGCGCGCGAGCTGGGCTACGACGACGAGGCCATCGCGGAGCTGGTCGCCGCGGGCGCCCTCATCCCGGCGGACTAGAAGAGAGCTGGCCAGGATCGACACGACTCGCCTTCGCTTTGCCCTTCTCGCGCTCGTGTTCCTGTCGATCGGAAGCGTCAGTCGGCTCGGCGTTGCCGCACCGCCGGCCGCGCGCGCCGCACCTGCCGCCGCTCCAGCACGTGACCGCGAGGCCCTGATGACCGTGACGGTCATGCCTCGCTCGACATCGGCTGGGATGAGGAAGACCGCGCTCGTCTACCTCGACGGGCGGATCGACGCTGACGCGCCACGACGGCTTGGCGAGGCTCTCGATGGCGTCGAGGGGAAGATCGCCGTCTGGCTCAACTCTCCGGGAGGCAATTTGTTCGCCGGGATGGAGCTGGGCCGGATCATACGCAAGCATGGCGCATCGACCCACATCGTCGATCACCGCACGCTCCGGCCCGGCACATGCTACAGCGCCTGTGCGATGACGTTCCTGGGGGGCGTCTATCGGTTCAACGAAAATGGCGGCCGCTACGGAGTTCATCGCGCCTCGCTTCTGGTCGGCCCGAACGGCAAGCTGGATCTGGGGAAGGACCTGTCAGCGGCGATCGAAATCTACATCCGCGAGATGGGGGTCGATCCTCGCCTGCTCGACCTGTGCCTGAGGGCCGGGCGCGACGAGATGTACGTGCTCTCCCCGCAGGAAGCCAAGGGTCTCGGCGTCGTCAACAACGGGAGGAATCCGCCGGAGTGGAGCATTGGGGCGTTTCCTGGCGGCACGGCGCTGCACGGCCGGCAGTCGACCATCGACGGCGCCGGGACCGTGTTCTTCTCGTGCGACGGCACGCAGACCGTCCTCGGCGCGATATACGAATCCGCGGGGACGAGCGCATCTGGCGCGGCTCCGTCGTGGACGCATCTCCTGACCATCGGCAGACACGAACGGATTCCTTTGAAGGCGCTGAGCGTCTCGAGCCGAGACGGCATTCTACGCTCGACACTCGTCTTGCCGGCGAACCTCGTTCGTCTCGCGATGTCCGCGCGACACATCGGCTATCAGACGAAGCCCGCGAGCGATCGTCCGCCTTCGGTCGACTACCGTGTCGACATCGACGGCCGGTCGGCGTCGATGGTCAGGAAGTTCCTGGGCGATTGCCTGCGCCGGCCAGCGAAGTGACGGTGTGACCCGCTCTCAGCGGTCACGCTTCTGCAGCGCGCGCCAGACCTGCTCACGCGTCACCGGCATGTCCACGTGCCGGACGCCGGCGGCATGCAAAGCGTCCCGCACCGCGTTCATGACGGCGGCCGGCGCACCCGTCGCCGCGCTCTCCCCGGCGCCCTTGACGCCCAGCGGGTTATCGGCCTCGGCGACCTCGGCGAGCTCCACGACGAACGATGGAAGGTCGTCCGCCCGCGGGATGGCGTAGTCCATGAGGCTCCCGGTGAGCGGCTGGCCGCTCGCGGCGTCGGTCACGACGTGCTCCAGCAAGGCCTGTCCGATCCCTTGTGCCGCGCCGCCGTGCATCTGCCCGTGGACGATCAGCGGGTTGATGGCCCGGCCAACGTCCGCCACGATCACGTGCCGCTCCAGGCGCACGACGCCGTCGTCGGGGTCGATGGTCACCTCGCAGGCGTGACACCCGGTGGCGTGGACGTCTCCCGTGGTCACGAAGTCGGTCTCGGCGGCGAAGCGCTTGCCGGTTCGCTCCACCGCTGCCGCGACCTCGACCAGCCCGACCCCGCGGTCGGTCCCTGCCACCGTGAACCGGCCCCCGGCATACGTCACGTCCGGGACGGCCGCTTCCAGCAGGCGCGCCGCGATCGCTCGTCCCTCCTCGACGAGCCTGGCCGCGCTCCCGACGACCGCGCCGCCCCCTACCCGCGCGGAGCGGGAACCGTGGGACCCCGCGCCGCGCGCGACACGGTCGGTGTCACCGAACACCACGTCCACGCGCTCGACGGGCACGCCCAGCGCCTCCGCCGCCACCTGCGAGAAGATCGTTTCGTGGCCCATCCCGAAGTCCTGGGTGCCGACGCTCACCACCACCCGCCCGTCCGCGGTGGCCGCGATCTCCGCGAACTCGGTGGGGGTGCTGCCGTCGTTCTCGACGTAGCTGGCCACGCCGATACCGCGCAGCCGCCCGGCGGCGGCGCTGGCGCGCTGCCGCTCCGGGAAGCCGCGCCAGTCGGCCAGGTCGAGGGCGCGCGCCATGTTCTCGGCGAAGGCGCCCGACGTGAGGACGGCGCCGCCCGGCGTGGTCCAGGGCAGGTCCTGTGCGCCGACGATGTTCCGGCGCCGGAGCTCGATGCGGTCGCGTCCCGTCCCCCGAGCGGCGGCCTCGATCAGACTCTCCGTGAGGTAGTTGGCCTCGATGCGACCGATGCCCGCGAAACGCGGCCAGCGGCGTGGTGCTGGAGAAGAGGCCCCGGATCGAAACGTGCGCGGCGGGGATCCGGTACGGCCCGCCCAGGGTCGGGGGAAGGTAGTGCACCATCACCCAGACGTTCCGGCTCGTGAAGTACGCGCCGTGGCGCCAGTCCACGCGCGCGCGCATGGCGGTGAAACGTCCGTCCTCGTCGAGGGCGAGCTCACCCCGCAGCACGTGGTCGCGCGCCTGGTAGTCGGTCACGAAGCTCTCAGTGCGCTCCGCCGTCCACGCCACCGGCCGACCCAGCCGTCGCGCCGCCACCAGCAGCAGCGGGTACTCGGGGTAGGCGCCGCCGCGCGCGCCGAAGCCACCGCCGGTGTCCGGCACGATCACGCGAAGCCGCTCGACCCCGACGCCCAGCACGTGGGCCATCAACGCGCGCATCCCGTGCGCCGACTGGCAGCCGACCTGGAGCGTCCACCGGGCGGTGGCGGCCTCGTAGGAGGCGACGGCCGAGCGCGGCTCGAGGAACACCGGGGCGATGCGGTTGTTGACGATCTCGACCCGGGCGACGTGGGCGGCCCGGTCGAAGGCGCGCGCGACGGCGGCCGCGTCGCCACGCTCCCATTCGAAGGACACGTTGCCCGGGCGGTCGTCCCAGATCCGCGGCGCGCCGGGCGCCAGCGCCTCCTCCATCTCGAAGACCGGCGGCAACGGCTCGTACTCCACGCGCACGAGGTCGGCCGCGTCCTGCGCGCGGGCCGGCGTGTCGGCCACGACGAGCGCGACCGGCTCGCCCGCGTAGCGGGCGCGCTCACGCGCCAGCGGGTACTGCTCGGCGTCCGGCGCCGGCCGGCCGTCGCGACCGCGGATGTCGAAGGGCGGCGTCGACGAGAAGGAGGGAATCGGCCGCGGGATCTCATCCACAACGTCGGCCGCGGTCAGCACGAGGAGCGCGCCGGGGGCGGCCCGCGCGGCCACGGCGTCGATGCGCCGGACGATGGCGTGCGCGTGCGGCGAGCGGACGACGACGGCATGGGCCGCGCCCTCCGGAACCACGTCCGCCGTGAACCGGCTCGCCCCGGTCAGAAAGCGCGGGTCCTCCCGGCGCTTGAGCGGCGTCCCCGGTCCCATCGCGTGCGTCGATCCCACGGGCCGATGGTACGCGAAGCCACGCGCTCCTTCACGGTTCCGCGCGAGCGCGGCGCTAGTACTCGTCGAACATGCGCTGGACCTCGGCGGGGTCGCCCGTGCGCGTGAGGGCCAGCATGGCGAGCACGCGCGCCTTCTGCGGGTTCAGGTTGTCGGCCACGACGAAGCCGCGCTTGCCGAGCGAGGCGCGCGGGAGCACGCGGCCGCTGCCGGCCCGGCTCGACACCACCACCAGCACGCCGGCGCGGCGCGCCTCGTCGAGCGCGTCGCCCTCCGCGGGCGTGGTCACCCCGGGAGCCAGCGCGGCGGAGACGATCGCGCGGGCGCCGGCGGCGACGTAGGCGCGGATGGCGGCGCCATCGGCCCCGGCGTAGGACGCGGCGATGTCCACCCGCGGCAGGGCGTCGAGCCCGCGCACGTCGAACTCCGTGTCCGGCGCGTGGCGCCGCGCCGGACGACGATAGATGGCCACGCGGCCGTCGGGGTCGGCGTAGCCGAGGAGGCCGACGTCGGGGCTCCGGAACGTCTCGAGGCGGAGGGTCGAGGTCTTGCTGACCTCGCGGGCGGCCTGGATCTCGTCGTTCAGCAGCACGAGCACGCCGAGCCCGCGCGCCGCCGGAGCCGCCGCCACGCGCAGCGCGTTCAGCAGGTTCATCCCCGCGTCCGTGCCCAGGCCCGTGGCCGGACGCTGGGCGCCCACCAGCACGACGGTCGTGGCGACCTTCAGCGAGAGGCTCAGGAAGTAGGCGGTCTCCTCCAGCGTGGCCGTGCCGTGGGTGATGACGACGCCGTCCAGCGGCTGCGCGCGCACTGCCGCGTGCACGGCGGCGTCCAGGGCGAGCCACTCCACGGGCCCGATGGCCGTGCTGCCCACCGCGCGGAAGCGCACGGCCACGACCTCGGCGGCGGCCGCGGCCTCCGGGAACAGGGCCAGCAGCTCGTCCGGCTCCGCCTTGCGGCCGCCGTCCATGTACTCCCACACGTCGAGGCTGTCGCGGCCGATCGAGGAGAATGACCCGACCGCAAGAGACCGGTAGCGAACTGGCATCGTGCTCGAACGGCTCGCATCCGCGGGCTCACTGCCGACGCTCCTCCGCCCTCCCCCTGCGCCGCGCCTTTCGGGGGCCTGGCTCGCGTTGCCGGCGCTCCTCACCATGCTCGGCGTCGTCACTCACGAGTGGTGGCGTGACGAGGCGTACACGTGGTTGGTCGTCGGGGCGAGCGGTAGCATCGCCGAGTTGACCCGGAATCTGGGCTTCAACGGGCATCCGCGAGCGTATTACGTGGCGTGGGCGTCCATCGCTTTCGCGTTGTCCGTCGGCGTCTCGAGGAGGGAGATGATGGCGGGTCGGCGCCGCTCACGGCCTGGCCGGCGTAGTACACGCGCGGGGCGCTCAGAGGGCTCGAAGTCCTAGTGCGTGATCGGATCGTCCCCTCGACACGCTGTCTCTGCCTTCCGTCGGACGGTCGCGCGAGTGTTCGAACCGCGGCTCGCGACCCGACAGTACCGCCATCCTGTGCATGGGCACAAGCCCGGTTCGCCACGCTCGCGGAGCCAAGGGATGGCTGAACTGTCGGTCCACGAGACGGGGGTCTGGCGCTGACCCTTCTGGGCGCCGGGGCGCTCGCCTGTTGCCCGCGGCTCCCTTCGACCGGATACTCGCGCCATGCGTCGTGTACACGTAGCGGTGCTGCTCGCGGGGGCCGTGCTGGCGTCGCCGGCGTGGGCGGCCGGCGGGGGCGACGGGAGTCGGGTCGGGCCCACCCTGTTCGCGCTGGCGCTGCTGGTCACGTCGGCGAAGGTCGGCGGGCTCGTGGCCGAGCGCCTGGGCCAGCCCGCCGTGCTCGGCGAGCTCCTGGTGGGCATCGGCCTCGGCAACCTCGTGCCGCCGCTCGTGGGCGGCGCCGGCGTCGAGATCGTCGCCGCGAATCCGGTGTTGCAGTTCCTGGCCGAGGTCGGCGTGCTCATCCTGCTCTTCGAGGTGGGCCTCGAATCCGACCTGCGGGCCCTCGCGCGCGTGGGCCCGTCCGCCCTCCTCGTCGCGATCCTCGGCGTGGTGGCCCCGATGGCGCTCGGCTGGGGGGTGACGGCCTGGCTCCTGCCGGAGAGCCCGGCCCTGGTGCACCTCTTCATCGGCGCGACCCTGGCCGCCACGAGCGTCGGCATCACGGCGCGCGTGCTGCGCGACCTCGACGCCGTGCAGAGCCGCGAGGGCCAGACCATCCTGGGCGCGGCCGTGATCGACGACGTCCTGGGCCTCGTGGTGCTGGCCGTGATCGCGGGCGCGATCTCCGCCTCCGCCGGGCAGGGACCGCCCCTGTCCGCCGGCGGGGTCGCCCTGATCGTGCTCTGGGCCGCGCTCTTCCTGGGCGCGAGCGCGGCGGCCGGCCACTACCTCTCGCGGCCCCTCGTGCGCCTGCTCGGGCGCCTGGGCCGTCCCGATCTGCTCCTCGTGGTCGGCCTGGGCGTGTGCTTCACGCTGGCGTTCGTGGCGGAGGCGATCGGCCTGGCCGCCATCGTGGGCGCCTTCGCCGCCGGCTTCGTGATCGACCCGCACGGCGAGGGCGTGCGCACCCGGGAGGAGGAGGCGACGCTCGACGAGCTGCTACGGCCGATCGGCGCGGTGTTCGTGCCGCTGTTCTTCGTGCTGATGGGCGTGCAGGTGAACCTCGCCAGCCTGACCGCGCCCGCCGCGCTGGGCCTCGGGGGCGCGCTGGTCGTGGCCGCCATCGCGGGCAAGCTCGCGTGCGCGCTCGGCGTGCTCGACCGTCGCATCGATCGGTGGACCGTCGCGATCGGCATGATTCCCCGCGGGGAGGTGGGCCTGATCTTCGCGGGCATCGGAACCACGTTGACGCTCAATGGCCAGCCGGTCCTGAGCGAGTCCGTCTTCGCCGCGGTCGTGGTGATGGTCCTGGTCACGACGCTGATCGCCCCGCCGGGGCTGCGGTGGCGGCTGCGGCGCGGCCACGCGCGCGATGAAGAGCGAACGCCGGCGGCGCCATGACGACGCCCGACATCCTCGCTCTCGATTTCGACGGGGTGCTGTGCGACGGCATGGCGGAGTACTTCGAGACGAGCCGTCGCACCGCGGCGCGCGCATGGCCCGGCGAGCGGGTGCCCGGCGCCGAGCACCTGCCCGCGTTCCGGCGGCTCCGTCCCGTCATCATGACGGGATGGGAGATGCCGCTCTTGCTTCGCGCCATCGGACAGGGGCGGCCGGAGTCGGACATTCTCGAAGGCTGGCCGATGGTGCGGGACGAGCAGATCGGCACGAGTCCACACGGGGCCGCCCTCGTCGAGTGGCTCACGAGGACCCTCGACGAGGTCCGGCGCGAGTGGATCGCCGCCGACCGGGCGGACTGGATCGCGCGCAACGCGCCGTACTGCGAGCTCGAAGCGCTTCGCGGGCTGGTCGGCGAGCCCGAGCGCGCCGTGCTCGTCACCACCAAGGAAGGCGAGTTCGCCCGCCTCATCCTGGACGCCTGGCGCGTGCCGCTGGCGGAGATCCAGGGCAAGGAAGCGGGAACGCACAAGTGCGACAACCTGCGGGCGCTGATCGCCGCGTACACGGAGACCCACGGCCGTCGGCCCCGCGTCTGGTTCGTCGAGGACCGCTTCGAGACCTTGGCGCACGTGACCACCCATCCCGACCTCGAGGACGTGGGCCTCTTTCTCGCGGCGTGGGGCTACAACACGGCCGGGACGCGCGCGGAGGCCCGGGCCAGCCGCCGCGTGCGGTTGCTCGAGCTGGACCAGTTCAGACGGGGACTGGGCGCCTGGCCCTCGGCCCGCGCGGCCTCGGCCTAGCCTGGACGGCGTCCCGGCTGTTGACTTGGCCGCCGGCGCCGATCATCCTGTTCGCTGCTGGCAACCTGGGCGCGTCCCGGCGCCGCGCGAGCGACAGACTCCGGGCCATCGCGCTTCAACACAACTGGGGGAGAGCGCCATGACAAGAGCCGAGTTCGAAGCCGAGCTTGTTCGGGACGGGTATGAGGCCCGTGAGGGCGAGATCAAGCCCGACGTGCACCGTGAGCCGCACGCCCACGACTTCGATGCCCGCCTGTTCGTGCTCGACGGATCCCTCACGCTCGCCTTCGGGGCGGACAGCGTCACCTACCGACCGGGCGACTCCTGCACCGTCCCGGCGGGGACCATGCACGCAGAGCACACCGACGCCGATGGCGTGCGTTTCGTCTCAGGGCGGCGCTCGGCGTCACGTCAGCCCGCCGCGCAGTAGAGGTCACCTTCGGCCGCGCCACTCTCAGGACCGGGGCGCTACGCTGTCCCGCCGGTGTATCATCGCCGCTGATGGCCGAGCCGGCGCTGATGGACGGGATGTTCCAGCGGATCATGCGCGGCCTGGTGGACAGCGGCCGCCCGCCGCACTACGCCGAGCTCGCGCGGGCGCTCGGCCTCTCCGTCGCGGACGGGCGGCGCCTCCTGCACGACGTCATGCAGGCCTATCCGATCGGATGGCTGCACCCCGAGACCGACTACATCGCCTCGTTCCCGCCGCTCAACGGGCTGCCCACGCAGTACCGGGTGACCGTCCGCGGCGAGCAGCAGTGGTTCGCCCAGTGCGGATTCGAGGCGACGTCGGTGACGTGGCTGTTCCCGGGTGAGACGGTGCGGATCGACGCCCCGTGCCTGGACTGCGGGGACGCCGTGACCGTCGAGATGCGCGACGGCCTCCTGACACGGGTGGATCCGCCCGGCGTCGTCGGCCACCTCAACTACGGCTTCGGACCCTCGCGCGGCACGCCGCCGTTCCTCTGAACGGGCATGAACCTCTTCCGGTCGGAAGAGCACGCGCGGCGGTGGCCGGCGTTCCAGGCGCGCGCGGAGGAGGGCTTCATCGCGCTGCCGGATCTCGTCGCGTTCTTCGGGACGGAATCGCGCCGCCACATGCTCGACGCCGACTATCTCTCGGCGTGGTATCCCCGCCGCGCGAGCGAGCGCCGCGCGCATCTCGAGCGCATCGGCAAGACCTCGCCGTTCTGGCTCGGCACGCCCGACCCGGCGTGAGGGGATCCGGCGTACTCTCGCCGCGTGCTCGAGACGGCGATGGCGCGCGTTCGCAGGGGACCGTGTCCTGGTCGCCGCGCGTCGAGTAGGATACGACTCGGGTCGAATCGCCCACCAGGAGGGACGTGATGCCCAAAACCACACAGCTCACGCTGAGTCTCAGGTCGCGCCCCGGCACGCTCGCCGCGCTGGCTCAGACGTTGGCCGAGGCCGGCGTCAACATCAGCGCGCTCATGGCGGCCGAGGTGTCCGGGCGCGGCAAGATCCGGCTCCTCGTCAATGATTCCGCGAAAGCCAAGCGTGCGCTCCGGAAGGCCAAGTACCGGGCAAGCGACGAGCCCGCGTTCGTCGTGCGACTGCAGAACAAGCCGGGTGCGCTCGCGCGCGTCGCCTCGAAGCTGGCCAAGGCGCGGATCAACATCCGCTCGGCCTACGCCACCACCAGCGGGCGCGGATCGGCGATCGTCGTCCTCACCGTCGGCGGCAACCCGAGCAAGGCGCGGAGCGTCCTGGGCCGCTGATCCCACGCCTGGCGAGCCGCGCGCGTCAGTCCTTGGGCACGCGTGCGCGCATGGCGTCAAGCCTGGCGCGTAAGTCCGGGGTAACGGCGAGGCGTTCGTACGTCTGTTCGAATATGGCTTCACCGACGATCCCGAAATCCTTCCCGGCCTCGTCGTACTGCACCAGCCAGTCGCCCGGTTGTCCTTCGAGGCGTCCCCAGGATGCAGTGACCGCGAACGGCTCCTTCATCTGCACGCCCAGGATCGGCTGAGGCTTCTTGAAGAACGTGCCGTCCTGACCCATCCCGCTTCCCCCGCTCGGTGCGTAGGTCGCTTCGAACGTCGCTCTGGCGATTGGCCACGAGTCCTTCTCCGTCCCCGTCAGGATGGCGTCGCCAGCTTTGAACGCGACGCCTGCATCGCCGGCAGATGTTTCCCTCGTACGGATGTGTCCCTTGTTGTACGGAGGATCCGTACGCGTCAGATCGCCCTGGACGGCAAAATGAACGTCCAGTGGAATGGGCCGTTTCTGGACCCACGTCGGCGATGGCAGCGACGCGAGGCCGCCGCGCGCCTTGAGCGCGTCCATGTCCCGGGGAGTACCACCGGCTGGCGGCGGCGGTGGTGCCGACAACGCAGAACACGCAGTCGTAACCAAAACGATCAGGGCCACACGCACCGCACCCGCTTGTGACCGCACCATTAGGTTTCGCCACGCTGGGCGTGCAGGCGCATGACCAGCGACGCGTCTCCCGCCATCTCCAGCGCCTCCAGCGGAGACATCGATGCCGCGCGCTGGATGGTGCGCTTCGTCATCCACAGGGCGTCGTGGTTGAAGGCCGCCAGCTGATCGGCCACGCGGCGCGCCTCGTTCAGGAGGTCGTCCCGGGCGACCACGCGGTTGATCATGCCGAGCGCCAGCGCGCGCTCGGCGGTGACGTTCTCGCACAGGGTCAGCAGCTCGAACGCCGCCTTGCGCCCGATCTGGTGCACGAGGGCCGGGGCCACGGCGGTGGCGGCCAGGCCGGCCTTGAGCTCCGGGTAGCCGAACACGGCGTTGTCGGCCGCGACCGCCAGGTCGCAGCTCATGACCAGGCTGCACCCGCCACCCAGCGCGTAGCCGTGCGCGGCCGCAACGACCGGCTTGGCGCATTCCCCGAGCGCGCGAAAGAGCGCCCCCATGCGTCGGGCCCGGGCGATGACCTGCCGGGGACTCGGCGCCTCCGTGGTCGCGCGGATATCGGCCCCCGCGCTGAACGCGCGGCCGGCTCCGGCGAGGATCATGACGGCCACGCTGTCGTCCAGATCCGCGGCGCGCACCGCGCCGATGAGGGTCTCGACCAGCTCGGCGTTCATGGCGTTCAGCTTGGCGGGGCGGTTCAGCGTCAAGGTGCGGACGGCGCCCTGGTCTTCCACGAGAACGGTGTCGCTCATGTCCTCTCCTCGCCCGAGACGTGTTGGCGTGCCCGCGCTGCGGTGGCCGCCTGCGCGTCATCGTTACCGCGCGGGATCCGGCCGTCGTCCGCGCCATTCTCGGGTACCGCGCCGGCCCGCTTGCTGCCGACGCCCCCGGCCCGGCGCCCACCTGCCCCGGCCGCCCTCCCGTAGCGCTCACCGCCCGACCCTGTCGAGGCTCCGTGCTGGCGCCGCCCTCACGCCTGCCGCCCCGCCGCACCTCCACGCCTACTCCTTACCCACGCCCTCGCGGCGCAAGAGCGTGGCACCGGGCCAGCGGGGTACCGCGGCGCGGCCGCTCTTGCTTTCACCCCGACCGAGGGCGCCTACCAGGCGGCGCAGCCGAAACCAGACCTCCCGCGACTTCCAGAACTTGGTGCTCTTCAGGCGGACCGTTCCGGGTCGAGCGCTGTGCTCACGTCAGGCGGCGGCGTATGCCCGAATCGAGGAAGGGACGGCGGCGAGATCTTGCCCCTTCGAGGCGCTGGACACAGTACCGCGCGGCGGCATCGGCGAAGGCGGCGTGCGTCGACAGGGCCTGCGCGTTGTCGCGCAGGCGGGTGTACAGCTCCGGCTGGGTCATCGCGGCGAGCATGGCATGCGCCAACGGTCCACTGGTGTCGGTGGCATGCGCAGCGCGCGACACCAGCAATCCGGCCGGCCCGTGCTCGGTCTGGACGATGTCCGCCATGATGCTCGAATCGCTCACGATCACGGGCAGACCGTGGGCGAGGCAATCGAAGATCGCCGCGACGCACTCCGGCGTGGGAGTGGAGCAGGCGATCACCGCCATGTTGCTCGCGGCGAGGGCGGTGTCCCACGCGCCAGAGTGAGCCGGGCCCGGTCGGGCAGCGTCCTCGCCCCCGCCCCCGGCCCCGGCGTCCCTTTCCACGGAATCGAGAGTGATCAACCGCGCGTGCCGCCTGTCCCGCTCCGCCGCCGGTAACGCGTTCAGCGCGCTCGCGGCATTCCGCGCATCCTGATACAGCGGATCGAGCGGGTCGCGACAGCCGAGGAGGAAGCAACACTCATGGTCGCCCTGCCCCGAGGGCGTCTCGCGCGTGCGGGGCTCACGTCGCCCGAGCGAGTCCTGAAACACGCGGGTGGGCAGCACCAGTCGGCTCGGAGGCAATGTCAGACCAAGGCAATGCAGTCGATCCAGGTCGCCGGGCACCGCAGAGCAGATTCCGGTTGCCCCTCGCATTGCTGCGGTGAGGGCGCTCAGTTGATCCGTGTCCCCTCTCTCCGCGCGCTCGAGCGCCTCGCGGTGGGCGCCGTCGATCTGGATGAACCAATCTCGCCCGAGCTGCTCGCTCAGGAAGAAAGCGAGGGAATCGGCCTCGCACCCATTCGATATGAGCAGCTCGATGTCGAAGAAGCGGATCAGCTCGGAGATGACGGTCAGCCGAAGGGCGGGTCCTCCCGACGGTGTAACGTCGGGCTCAGGCAGTGGGTACCAGGGCACGGGCCCGAGCGACCCTTCCAGCAGCACCACCTCCGGCGCGATCAGGCGAGGCACCTCGGCGTCCACCGACGTGGGCCGGGCGTTGACCAGGAACACGCGACAGTGTCGGGCGAGCGCATTCGCGAGGCGGATGACAGAGACAGCATCGCGCGTTCCGTCCGACAGCACCAGGAGCAGGCGAAGCGATGCGGCCCGGCCATCGGCAGCTCGCGTAAAGCACTCGGTGAGCCTGTCTCGCCAGCTCGCGATGCTCGGATTGTCGCCGAAAACGGGTCGTTGGATGTCGAACAACTGCTTCAGGTACTCGTCGCCGGTGATGACCCGGGCCAGACTCTCGGCGAGGCGATTTGGCGGCAGGGCGAGGGACTCGAAGATGCGGCAGTGCACCTCCAGCGCTTCATCGAGCCAGCGTTGCCCGCGCACCGCACGACTGGTAACCGTCTCATCGTGCTTCCGGTGGAAGTTGAGCGTGTCCGCCACATAGGCGATCCGGCCGCGCCGAGCGACGCCGACATAGAACATCCAGTCGCCGCAAAAGCAAAGGTCACGGATCTCGCCGACGCTGGCAAGCGCCGCCGTCCGACGAACCACGACGGCGCTCGCGTTGGGGATGGTGTTCTTCAGACAGAGCGCGGATTCGATCTCGGCGAGGCCCGGGACCGTGTAGGAGCTCAGCCACCGCCGCTCATCGACATCGGCCGTGTAGTCGAGGTAGTTCGGTGCCTGGGGCTGGTCGGACGCATCCACGGGCGCGGACTGTGCGTAGGCCATGACCACCGCGGAGTCGGCGAAACACGGGAGCACGCGCTCCAGGAAGGTCGCCGTGCAAAAGTCGTCCGCCTCCGCGATCCAGACGAGCGAGTGCCGGGAGGCCTCAATGCCTCGTTGCCATTGCCGGAAGGGAGAGCCGGAGTTGTGGTCGCTCCGAATGATGGTGATCGGACAGGGAGAGGCGGTCATCATCTCTTCGGCGATGGCCAGGCTGTCGTCCGTCGACGCGTCGTCCAGCAGAATGATCTCGGCCGGGGAGACGGTCTGGCCGAAGACACTCTGCAAGCGCTTCCGCAGGTAGGGTCCCGAGTTGTAGATCGGTACGACCACCGACACGTCCGCGGTCAGGGCGCGCGGGCGATCGGCTTCCGCCTCGACAAGATCCAGAAGCTCGTCCGCGAACCGGTCCCATCGAAACCGACGCTCGATCAGCCCGCGGGCGCGGCGTCCCATGTCGCTGGCCCTCGCGGGGTCTTGCGCGAGAGCAAGGACCTCGTCGGCCATCGTGGCGACGTCGAGGTACGGTATCGAGACCCCGTGCCCGTCGGCAAAGATCTCGGATGCGCCCCCGCCGCCCTCGAATGCGACGACGGGGAGGCCGGCGCCCATGGCTTCGAGGCTCACGAGGGGGAAGGGATCCTCGCGGGAGGTCAACAAGAAGAGATCCGCGGCCTCGTAGTACGGACGCACGTCCTCACGCTCTCCGGAGAAGACGATTCGCTCCGCGATGCCTGCCCGCTGCGCGTCGTGAATGCACCAGGTCAGCGTCTCCGGCTCGGCCACCCTGCCCACCCACACGAACCAAGCGGCGGGCAAGCGTTCGAGCAGGCGGATGGCCACCTGGACGAAGAGATCGACACCTTTGCGCTTGTCGACGGTGCCGCAGCCGAGCACGACGAACGCATCATGCGGAACGCCGAGCTCTTGCCGAACGGCACGACGGGTGCTGTCGCGATCGCTCCGCGAGGGATCTGCCGTCGTACCCGCGTAGATGACCTGGAATTTCTCGAGGGGAACGTGATATCGCGTGCTGAGCGCCGACTTGACGAATTCGGACACCACGACGATACGGCAGGACGACTCGGCGATCTTCCGGAACGCGGGCGCTCCGCCGAAGAGCCGATCGATCGACGTCGGAAGCTCGTGGATCCACGCGACGGACGGAATACCCACCTCGGCACACATCGCGCTCACGTCTGAGATCACGGCCGTGTTGCAGACGGCGAGTGCGCGCGGGGCGGCGGCGCGGAACGCGGTCAGCAGATCCCTCAGAGCCTGATGCTTCGACCGGCTCGGCGTCACGAGGGCGTTTACATTGAGGGTCGGAGCATGATCCCCGAACTCGGGCTCGAGACTGCCTCCGTCCATGAGGAGGACCCAGCAATCCAGCCCCGCCCGAACACTGAGGGCCTTCGTCGCGGCAAGAAGGGCTCCAGGCCTACCCGTCCGCGATGCTTCGTGAGATACAAGGAGGATCTGCAGATTCCGCGAGGGGTTGACCGTACACCCCGAGGGAGACCGCCACGGCAGGCGCAGAAAGGACAGGAGGGCAGGGTCGTCGACACCCTGCGACGAGACGCCGCCCACCGCGGGCCCGAGGAGACGGTCATATCCCGCCGCGAGGAAATGGTCGAGGGCTCGGCCCCCGGCCTCGGATAGGCCCGGGTGGTCGGCAAGATATCGGCTCGTGTTGAACCAGGTATTCGGTTCTCGGCGCTCGGCCGCGCCCCAGTGCGCGTAATGAGCCAGCGGGTTCAGCCCAGCTTGAACGACGTCCGGATAGACGCTCAGATACCACGCGCTGTAAAAGCCGGGATTCGGGTTCCGGCCTTCGGTGGCCCCCACCCCCACGTAGTGCACCACCGGGTTGGCGCCGCTCTGGGCGACGTCGGGGTATTGCTCGAGGTACCAGGAGGTGTCGAACAAGGGGTGCGGGTCGCGTCCTTCCCGCCAACCCTGCGTGAGGAAGTGCATGACGGGGTTGACCCCGGCGTGGGCAATGTCGGGGTGCTGTGCGAGGTACCAGGCGGTGTCGAACAGGGGATGGGGGTCGCGCCCTTCCCGCCACCCCTGCGTGAGGAAGTGCACGAGGGGGTTGACCCCGCCGTGGGCGACGTCGCGGTGCTGCGCGAGGTACCAGGAGGTGTCGAACAGGGGATGGGGGTCGCGCCCTTCGCGCCAGCCATCCGTCACGAAGTGCTCGAGGGGGGTGGCCGCGGATTGGGCGACGTCTGGATAGTTCGCGACGTACCAGGCGGCGTCGAACAAGCCGGCCCCCTCGACCAGAACGAGATGGTCATGACGTTGGAGGCGCGTGCGCAGCACGCCCGTCACCTTCCAGTAGGCCACTCGAGCAAGCCCGAGCTCACGCACCTTGGTCAGGAGCCGTCGGCCCCGGCGAAGGGGATTCGTGAGCGTCCACGACTTGGACATCCGGACGCCGAGCAGCTCGTCGCGAAGGGTCTTCAGCTGATTCTCGAGTCGCCGGGCGGTTGACTCCAGTTCCGCCACGCGTGCCTGCTCCGCCCTGAGCTCACCGTGGGTGCGCTGGCCGAACCGCGCATGCTCGCTGAGGTGGCCTTCTGCCGTCGTGAGTTCCCGTTGAAGTTGGCGAGCCTGCGCCTCGGCATGGGCCACGCTTGTGCGGGCAGCGTGCAATTCGCCTCGAGGCGCTCTTTCGAGGTCCTGGTGCTCTCCCAACCGCTTTGAGGCAGCGACAATGCGGGCTTCAAGTGTCTCGAGCGCGGTGCCTCGTTCTTTCAGGCCTGTCTCTACGGTTTCAAGGCGCGCACGGAGCCCGGATATCTGCCGCTCCCTTTCGTCCCGCTCGGCTCGGGTCGACTCCAGCTCGCCCTGCAGGGTGGTCGCTCGGTCCTCTTCGGCGGCCAGACGGACGTGCTCCCTGGCCAGCTCGCTCTGCAGGGTGGTGGCGCGGGTGTCCGCGGCGGCGAGGGTGACGTAGGCGGCGTCCAGCTCGCTCTGCAGCGTGGTGGCTTGGGTGTCCGCGGCGGCGAGGGCGACGCGGGCGGCAGCCAGCTCACCCTGTAGGGCAGCGGCGCGCGTGTGCTCGGCGGCAAGGGTGGCGTGGGCGGTGTCGAGCTCGCTCTGCAGGCTCGTGACGCGCGCTTCTGCGTCCGCCCCGCTCGATCGAGCGGACTCGAGCGCGCCTTGCAGGTTGGCGGCGTGAGCTTCCAACGCAACGATGCGCTCGTCCTCGCCGGCAAAAACCCCCGAGGGGAGATCGCACAACGTGCCGTCGGAGGCGAGCGCGATGTAGTAGGTCGGCCTGCCTATTCCATGTTCGGCGACGAGCTCTCTTCCCACCTCCTTGTCGAAGGTCATGAAGCCGCTGGGCGCCGCTTTGTCGTCGAGCGGTCCGACAACCGAAGCAAACTTCACTCCCTGCCCGTAGAGCTTCAGGTTTCGGAAGAAGCGGCTCAGCAACGCGACGAGCTCGTCCAGGTACAGCTCTTTCACGTGGTAGGGATTTCTGTACCCGGGTACGTCCGAATACTGATAGCGGTCGGGACTCGAGATGAGGAGGAGGCCGTCGGGCCGCAGTACGCGCTTGATCTCTCGCATCATCTCGTCGTGGTCGGCATGGTGCTCTATGGTCTCGAAGCTAACGACGAGATCGACGCTGGCGTCTCCCACGGGGATGCTTGCGCAGCTGCCGCGCCGGAACTGAAGGTTGCGATGTCCGTACTTGCGCCGGGCGTGCTCGACGACTTCCTCCGAAAGATCGACGCCGATCACCTGGGCGGCCACGGTGGCGAGGAGATCCGCGCCGTATCCTTCTCCGCACGCGATATCGAGGACACGCTTGCCGTGGGCGAGTTCACGCGCCAAAGCGTATCGATGGAGGTGTTCGAGTTCGATCTCGCCCCGCACCCCCGGAAGGTAACGCTCACCAGTCCATTCCAGGTCTGGTGTGCGTCGATTGGGGTTGTCAGCGCTCGGGTCTTGACTCGTCATCGCGCAATGCGTGCATCTGGGAAGACGGATCGTCGCGGCCCAAGGCCCGTTCCGAAGCCATCGTGATCGCTCATTCCGTTCGACCGTGATCATCGGTTCCGGCATCCGAGCTTTACTATGGACTTTGAGCGTGAGAAATGATGGTAGATCTCATCGATGAATCGGGGATCGCTTCGGGGATCGGAGCCCGCTACCTTTACGACCTGATGCCACCATCAGGGCCTGTGGCGTAGGCACCGTGGGAGACCTCCCTTTTGATTGCATTCCCGTGCACAGCCATCAGCACATGGAGCGCACGAGGGGACCGAGAAGGGGTGTCGCCCTCTCAGAGGGCCACCGGGTCGCCTTGACGAACGCGTAGGCGGCATTTTACATGATGAGCTCGCTCGGAAGCGAGTTGCGTACGCGAGAGAGCGCCGCCATGGGGTTGTGACGGCAAGGTCTCCATGCCAACGTCTGGGTGCCCCCAAACGATCGCGCCCGGCTCGAGCAGATCTGCCGTTACCTTCTCCGCTCCCCGCTCGCCCAGGACCGGGTGCAACTGCGGCCCGACGGGCGCGTCCTCGTCGCACTGCGGACGGCGCCCGGGTCTTTCACGAGAACGGTGTCGCTCATGTCCTCTCCCCGGACGAGACGTATTGGAAGCTCCGTCCGATCTTACGCCGATCGCGGAGCTCTGGGCTGCGTACGCGGAGGCCCGGCAGTGCGGTCTGCGAGCAGGTCGCTGGCCTCCCGGAGGTCGGGCATGTCGAAGCCTTCCGTGAACCACGCGAAGACCGACGCGATGATCTCGTGCGCCTGCGCCCGCCGACCCTGTGCCCGCCACAGGCGACCGAGACTCGTCGCGGCCCGGAGCTCCCACCAGCGCGCCTCCTGCTGGCGGGCGATCGCGAGCGCGCGCTGAAAGCAGATCTGGGCCTCCGTCTCCGCGGTCGAGCGAGCACCGAAGCAGCAGCTCCCCGCGCAACCGGTGCAGCTCGGGCTCGTACATCCGCTCGCCGTTCTTCTCGACGAGCTCGAACGCCTCGTCCAGGATGCCGAGCCCTTCGTCGGCCCTGTCCAGACTCCCGCAGGTGGTCGCCAGGAGGCCGAGCTGCCACGTGCGGGTCAGCTTGGCCCCCATGGCGAGGAAGCCGGCGAGCCCCTCGCGGATCCGGACAATGGCCTCGTCCGGCCGCCCCTCCCGTGACAGCAGCCACCCCTGGAGGATCGGCCCGTGGGTCAGCCAGTAGGAGAAGCCCTTCTCGGTGGCCAGCGCCATCGCCGCCTCGATCCGCTCCCGCACCGCGTCCGGCTCGCGCCGGAAGTAGTGGAAGATCGCGGACATGACCAGGGCCCTGGCCCGCGTGAGCGGGTGGGAGACGGCCTCGGACGAGGGCGAGCATCTCGTCGCTCTTCCGTCGTGACTGATCGGGGTAGCCAAGCAGCAGCAGGGACCAGGCGGCGTACGACAAGCAGTTCGTCCCGGGATCCTGCCCGTACACGAGCGCATGGGAGCCGTGCTCGCGCACGTGGTAGATGCCGAGGCCCTGCGCCGCACTGTCGCGCGGCCGTGACGAGCTCGCCGAGATAGAACGAGACCATCGCGTGCGCCGTGCGCGCCTCGAGCAGCAGCGCCGGGTCACCGGCGTCCTCGGCCATCCGCAGCAGCTCCGCGCTCAGCTCGCGCGTCGTCGCCAGCGCGCCCTGGGTGAAGTAGAAGCGCCACAGCCCCACCAGCACCGAGAACAGCAGCGACGTTTCCCCGGCTTCCTGGCACAGCTGCGCGGGCCCGACCGTAGGCGGCGACGACCTCGGGCGCGGCGTAGCCCTTGGTCGCCATCAGCGTCACGCCGAGCGTGTGCTGGAGCGCGAGCTCGAGCCGGACTCGCTCGAGGCCGCCGGGCAGCGACTGCGAGCTGCGCGAGTCCCTGCTCCAGGTGAGCGACGGCCTCGCCGTGCGCGCCCCGTCGGAGCGCGTTTTCCCCCGCGTGGTGGTGATACTGCGCGGCGCGCCGGGCGTCGTGGCCGCGCGCGAAATGCATGGCGAGCTCGGCCGCGCTCTCTCGAGCCCGCGGCCCCAGGCCTGTCTCGAGGCGGTCGCCGATCCGCTGGTGGATCCGGGCGCGGCGGCCCGGCGGCACGCGTTCGTAGAGCACCTGCTGGTGGAGCGCGTGCCGAAAGCCGTAGCGGGTGGCCAGCGTGCCATCGGGCCACTCCGCCGTGCCGCGCGGCTGCAAGAACAGGTGCTCACGGACGAGCGCGCCGCATCGCTCCTCGACGGCGTCGACGTCACGGCCGCAGGCGGCCCCGACGGTGGCCGCCGACCATTCGACGCCGGCCACGCTCGCGGCTTCGAGCAGCGTGTAGTCCTCGTGCGCGAGACGGGTGAGCTGGGTCTCGATCAGCTGGCGGAGGCTCTCCGGAACCCTCGCGGTCCACGCCTCGATCCCCTCTCCCATTCCCTCCCGCACCATGTCGTCCACCAGGCTGACCATGAAGAGGGGATGGCCGTTGGTGCGCCGATGGATGAGCGGCGCCAGCTCGTCCGGGAGGGATGTGCCGACGAACCGTCGGGCGAGATAGAGGGCCACCGCGTCCGGCGGCAGATCGGGCAGCCCCAGGACGTGACAGCAATCGTGCTGCTGGAGCTCCTGGGTGATCGCGGACAACGGATGCGGACGGGCGAGCGTCTCCCTCCGGTCGATGCGTCGCCAGCACGAGCAGCCGTGCTCGATCTCGCTGGCGCGCGACATAGGCGAGCCACTCGAGGGTCGAGGCGTCGCTCCAGTGGAGATCTTCCAGCACCAGGACCAGCGGCCGCTCCGCGGTCACGCGCTCCATCGCTTCCGCGAGCTCGCGCAGCATCCGCGCCCGCGTCACCCCGCTGGCCTGGCGCTGGAGCGCCTCGCGCTCGGCCCGAGACAGCAGCGCCGGCATCTGCGCCAGCCAGCTCGGCGCGTGTTGCCGCAGCAGCGCGATCAGCTGGGCACCGTCCGGATCGCGGCAGAGGCGCCCCAGCGCCTCCAGGAGCGGGAGGAAGGCCTCGCCCATCCCGTACTGCTCGACGCACTGCCCGTGGCCGATCCAGACGGCCCCGTCCCGGGCGAGGCCGTCCACGAAGGCCTCCACCACCGCCGTCTTGCCGATGCCGATCTCCCCGGCGACGAAGACCACCTGGCGCGTACCCTGCCGCGCCTCCGTCCACCACTGCTGGAGCTGAGCCAGCTCGCCTTCGCGCGCCACCACCAGGTGACGCGAGTGTCGCGCTGGCGCCGGAGGGGATGAGTCCGATCCGGCGGCCGGGACCGGAGACGAGTACGGTCACGGGCGCCACGAAGCGATAGCCGTGCCCGCGTCGAGTCTGGATGCACCACTGCCTGCGACCGCTGTCGCCCACCGCCTGGCGCACCGCCTTCACCACGGCCTCGACCGCCGCATCGCTGATGAACTGGCCCGCCCACACCTGCTCGCACAGCTCCTGCTTCGACACGACGCGGTCGCGGTGGGTCAAGAGGTAGTGCAGGACCTGGAACACCTTGGCGCGCAGCAGCGCGGGACCGGTCGACCCGCTGGAGCGAATAGAGGTCGGTGTCGAGCGTGCAGTCAGCGAAAACGTATCGCATGGCAGCCCGTCCTGTCCCATCGCTAGCGGGATGGCCAGGGCTTGGCCAGCGGCGTGTCGGGAACGTGTCAGCGAGATGCCGGCGTCCCGTCAGGTTGGTCGGGCGGCGGCGCGCGTAGCCGTGGCTCCCATGAACGACTTCGTGGACGTGGCGGGGTACGCCGCGTCGCTGCTCGTCTTCGCCGCCTTCTACATGACGGCCATGACCCCGTTGAGGGCCATCGCGATCGCGAGCAACGTCGCCTTCATCGCCTACGGGTTCGGGCGCGAGCTCTATCCGGTGCTGCTGCTGCACGCCGTCCTTCTGCCCCTGAACATCGTCCGCCTGCTCCAGATGCGCGGGCGTCATCGGCCGGGCGCGCGACGGGTGCCGTGGCGATGTCTCCATCGACTGGTTGATCCCGCTGACGACGCGCTGCACGTTCAAGCCGGGTGATGTCCTGTTCCGGCATGGGCGAGCCGGCGCGCGCGGCGTTCGTGATCCTGTCGGGCTCGGTTCGGGTGGCCGAGATCGGGGTTCTCCTCGGGCCGGGCGCCCTCATCGGAGAGATCGGCGTGTTCGCTCCCGGACATCGTCGGACGGGCACCGCCGTCTGCGAGACCGACGTGGAGATCGGGTCGATCACCGACGATCGGCTGCTCCAGCTCTATGTCAAGGACCCCGCATTCGGCCTGTACCTCATGCGGCTCGTCGTCCAGCGCATGCTGGTTGGCGAGCGCCGCCGGCCGGGCTTCTGATGTCGCCGCGGACTACGCGCATGCGTGTCTCCTTTCCGGAAACCAACCGGCCTTTCCGAAGGTCTACGCGACACGCTACGAGCGGTGTGGCCCAGGAACCTGACAGGAGGCCGGTACCTGGCGGCCACGTTCCCGGCACATCGCTCGCGGACCCCTGGCCGGGAGACCGCGGTGGCTCCGCGCCGGCTACCGCCTCGTCGGAGGGTGTGATCTCGCGGGGAGGTCGGGTCAGTCCTTGGGCACGCGTGCGCGCATGACGTCAAGCCTCGCCTGCAAATCCGGGGTAGCGGTAAGGCGTTCGTACGTCTGTTCGAATATCGCTCCATCGACGATCCCGAAATCCTTCCCGGCCTCGTCGTACTGCACCAGCCAGTCGCCCGGCTTTCCTTCGAGGCGTCCCCAGGATGCCGTGACAGCGAACGGCTCCTTCATCTGCACGCCCAGGACAGGCTGAGGCTTCTTGAAGAACTTGCCGTCCTGACCCATCCGGCTTGCCTCGCTTGGTGCGTAGGTCGCTTCGAATGTCCCTCTGGCGATAGGCCAGGAGCTCTTCCCCGTTCCCGTCAGGATGGCGTCGCCAGCTTTGAACGCCACACCGGCATCGCCGGCAGATGTTTCCCTCGTACGGATGTGACCCTTGTTGTACGGAGGATCCGTACGCGTCAGATCGCTCTGGACGGCGAAATGAACGTCCACCGGAATGGGCAGCTTCTGGACCCAGGTCGGCGACGGCAGCGACGCGAGGCCGCCGCGCGCCTTGAGCGCGTCCATGTTCCGGGGAGTACCGCCGGCTGGCGGCGGTTGTTGTGCTGACAACGCGGAACACGCCGTTGCAACCAACCCGATCAGGGCCACACGCACCACACCAGCTTGTGACGACCGCAACGTCTCAAGGAGGCGTCTTCGAACGATGGTCTGCTCCTTTTCCGGTCACGTCATGACAAGGCTATCACCCTGGTCACGATGCCGCGGATCAAGCCTCTTCCGGAGGTCAGTCGGATCTGCGGGAGGCTGGGCTGACGCTGGCCGCCTGGGCGCCGAGCGCATGCGCGGCGACGAACGCGCGACGGCACGCCGCGGGGCTCGGACGGGGCGAAGACTTCCAGGGACCCACGCCTGCAAAGTGGCGCTCACGAGGAATGAGCGAGCACTCAGCCCCACCTTGCCATGCATTTCGGTGACCGCGAAGAATTGCCGCTACTGCGGATTGTCGCACTCGCCACCTTCTTGCCGCTGATTGCCACTGTCATGCCGCCTTGGGCGAACGTGTACTTGATGGTGCCGCTGTAGGCGTCCGCTCCCTGCCGGACGATTCCCCGTGCCGGTCATGGCCATCTCTCCGGCGCAGACCGAAGGTCCACGTGACCTTCTGCCCGGCGACGGCGAAGTCCGAGTTCGTGCACTTCATCTCTCTGCTTGACTCCACCGGTGGCCGGGTCCAGGTCTTTGCCGCGCAAACTTTGTGCGTCTGCGGTGGCATGGGCATGGACGTGCCGCCCATGGTCACCGAGGATTGCGAAGTCATGTCCCACAAATCGCTTCTGGCCGCGGACGGCTGGGCCGCCAGCTCTGGGAGCATAGGCGGGACAAAGGGCCGATTGACGAAACGTCCCTTCTCGGACGCCCTCACCCAACTCCCTGTCTCCCCTGGGCTCCCCTCCCGATACAGCGCGGGGACAGCTCCCAATCCCCCCGATACAGCCCCCACGATCTGGAAGAAGGCGTAGGTAGGCCGGATGTCGAGGCCCTTGAACGGCGTCACCTCGACGCTCGTGACGATGGCGAAGTCCTCGCCGCGGCCGAAGCCGATGTTGCGGCGCGAGCCGGTGAGGTCCTCCTCCGCGGCGATGTACGTGAGGTGAGCCCTCAGGTTGGGGTTGAACGTGTCGTCAAGTTGACGCCGGCTGAGTCCCGGAGCGAGGACCCCCAGCTAGCTGCTGTTGAACGGCGGGCGCCGAGCCGGAACACGGCCGGGGCGGCATCAGCGGGACCGGGAACTCGGTGTAGAGCCACTTCGACCTAGCCCTGCGGGGGTGCTGGGCGACGGCGGTGCCGCTGGCGGCGGGTTGTTGCCCGGCTGAAGGCGGGCCGGCAGGCGGAGTACGCGGCGTGGAAGCGCCGGCCGCCTGGACGACCCCGTAGCCCGTCTAAGTGTGGGCGGGGGATCTACGTCAAGGCGGGCCTGGAGAAGGACAAGGCGGCCCTGCTCGTCGTGACGCCGGGCGGCGCGACGGGCGGAAGGCTCGACCCCGCGGTGGAGGCGGGTATCGCGAGCCGACAGAGCTCGGCGGCACTGCTCCGCGACCACAAGAGGCCGGGGGTGCGGGCGCCACGGCTGCTCATCGCCGGCGGCGGCGCCGGGGAACTGAAACGGGGAACGATCTGTGCTGATGATGATCGAGGAGCCCAAGACATCGACGTTGAGGAGGTTGCTCGAACGCTGCAGGATCGACGACGGTTGCAACGGGCGGACTGCAGGGGCCCGCGATGCCGCCGGTGCTGCAGGCCACCGAGTCCCCTATGAGACTTCCTTGACCGCCGTCGGCAGCACCAGCAGGAGGACCCCCGAGAGGCTGGCCAGCGCGAGGCCCTTGCGACGAAAACCCGCGAAGCCGCCCACCCGAGGACCCTTCGCATCACGGCCTGGACGAAAGTCGCGGAACTCCTGCTCTGACGAAGGCGGGCAAGCGGGGCGGCGTCCGCTGCGCCCGATCTGCGCGTCGCGAGAAACGTGTCGAGAGCGTCAGCTCGGCGATCACGCGGTATAGCACGGCGTGCTCGGCGTCGCGCGGCCGGTAGCCGCCGGCCTTGGCAGACATAGCCGCGACATAGGCGTGCCCCGCGAACGCCCACAATGCCGAAAGATGGATACGCCACAGTCCTGGGGCTCGTCCCAGGAACGACCGCAATTCGTTGGTGGCCGTGGTGACCCCCCAGTCGCGCTCGCCGACCACGAGGGTCTCCCCGCGACAGGTCACCCTCATGGAAGGCCACTCGGCTTCGAGGCACGACCGCCGGCGCCGGGCACGCTGCGTGTGCGAGCAACTGGCGAGGCGTTCGTCCACGGAGAGGGCACCGAGACCGGTGACGGCGTGCTGGTCGCACCTCGGCCGGCCTCCGTCTGCATCGCGAAACGCAGCGCGCGGGAGGGACCGAGCTTCTCCAGGGCCGCCAGCAGCGCCACCATTGCCTCGGCCTCGACCCGGACCCGCTCGGAAGAGAGGTCGTCGAGCGGGCGGTTGGAAGCGCCGTCAGCTTGATGCGGATATCCAGATGGCATGGCACCACTCACCGCGCTGAGTCTGTAGCGCTTCCACGACTCCTGGGAGCACTGCGGGCGATCGCGCGACCGCGGACCCAAGCTGCCCCGGCATGTGATAGGTTCAGGCTCTTGAACGCACGTCTCCGGAACGTGCTCGTCCTCACCCTGACCCAGGCGACGTCCTCGACCGCGGTCACGCTCGTCGCCGCCGTCGGGGCGCTCGCCGGCTACGCCCTGGCCAGCAACAAGGCGTTGGCGACCTTGCCCTCGACGATGTCCGTGATCGGCACCGCGCTCAGCACCATCCCCGCCTCGCTGCTCATGAAGCGCGTGGGCCGCCGGGTCGGCTTCGTCGCGGGGGCGTTGTTCGCGGCCATCGGCGGTCTGATCAGTGTGGCGGCCATGGCTCGTGGCGAGTTCTGGCTCCTGACCGGGGGCGCGCTGTTTCTCGGTGTCTCCGTCGCCTTCGCCCAGCAGTACCGCTTCGCGGCTGCCGAGACGTCGCTCCCGGAATTCCGAAGCCGCGCCATCTCCTTCGTACTGGCGGGCGGACTGGTCGCCGCGTTCATCGGTCCGATGCTCGCGCGCGGGACGGTGCAGCTGTTCGAGACGACCTACCTCGGCGCGTACCTCTGCGTGCCCTTGCTCGGGCTGCTCGCCGCCGCGTTGCTCTCCGGCCTGCGCATGCCGGCGCCGGCGGAAGACGCCGTCCGCGTCGGCGGGCCCGCGCGACCGATCACCGAGATCGTGCGCCAGCCGATCTTCATCGTGGCCGTCCTCGCCCAGATGATGGGCCAGGGGGTGATGAACCTCCTGATGACCGGCACTCCGCTGGCCATGATGGCGCATCACCACACGTTCTCGGACACGGCCTTCGTCATCCAGTGGCACGTGGTGGGCATGTTCCTGCCCGGCTTCTTCACCGGCACGCTCGTCCAGCGCTGGGGCGAGCGCACCGTCATCCTGCTCGGCATCGCCCTCAATGTCCTCGCCGTGGGAGCGGCCGCTCTCGACGTGGGCGTGCCCAACTTCCTTCTGGCCATGACCCTCAACGGCATCGGGTGGAACTTCATGTTCGTGGCCGGCTCGACGCTGGTGACGAAGGCGTACATGCCGGCCGAGCGCTCGCGCACGCAGGCCGCCAACGACTTCCTGGTGTTCGGCACAGCGGCGCTGACCTCGCTGTCGTCAGGACAGCTCCTCCACCACCGAGGGTGGCAGGTCTTGCTGATGACGGCGGCGGCCATGCTACTGCTGGCGCTGGCGGGATCCGTCTGGCGTATCTCTCGTGCGGCAGGCCCGAGGGAACTCGCAGCGGCGGAGTGATCGCGACGACGCTACCGGCCCGTGAACCTCGGGGGCCGCTTCTCCTTGAAGGCCTTCACGCCCTCGGCGTAGTCCTCCAGGTCGCGGCCCTGGGCCAGCGCCGAGCCCTGATGCCAGTACGCCCCCGCCGGATCCTCGTCCCAGCCTCGATAAACGGCGTTCTTGCTCAGGCTGATGGCGGCGGTGGGACCGTTGGCCAGGCGGGTGGCCAGCTCGTCGGTGGCGGCGTCCAGCTCGGCGGGATCGACCACGCGGGTCACCAGGCCGAGGCGCAAGGCTTCCTGGGCATCGACGGGCTCGCCCAGCAAGGTCATCTCGATGGCCTTGCCGACGCCCACGTACTGCTGGAGCAGGTTGGTGCCCGTGGCCAGCGCCCGCTTGATGAACGGGGTGGCGAGCCGGGCGTCGCTGGCCATGACGCGGAAGTCGGCGCCGAGGGCCAAGTTGAAGCCGGCGCCATAGGCGTAGCCCTGGATGCGACAGACGATGGGCTGGGGCAAGGAGCGCATGAGCTGGAGGGTCCGGGTCCAGCGCCCCGGCCCCTCGACGTAGTGCCTGATGAAGCCGCGCCGCCGAAAGGAAATCTCCTCGTCCGGCGTCCGCTCCCGGCCCAGCTCGTCCCCGGAGCAGAAGGCGCGGCCCGCGCCGGCCAGGACGATGGCGCGAACGGCGCTGTCGCTCTCGCAGCGGGCGAAGGCCTCGTAGAGCTCCCGGCCGACCTCGAAGTTGATGGCGTTGAGCTTCTCGGGGCGGTTGAGCGTGATGCGGGCGATCGATCCGGTCTGGCGAACGTCCACGAACACGGGCGTGCTGGCGCTGTTCATCGCGGCATCCTCTCTCAATAGATGATCTCGGCGTCGATCAGGCGCTGGTACTCGACCGGGTCGAGCGCGAGCAGGTCGAGCAGGATCTCGCGATTGTGCTGGCCCAGATCCGGCGGCCGGCGGAAGTCGGCCGGCCGGGCTCCGTCGACCAGCCACGGGAAGCCGAGGGTAGAGCGCCGCCCGCCGGCGAGGCTGGCAACGTGGCTGGTGAACCCGCGGGCCGTCAGATGGCCGTCGGTCAGGACCTCGGCCGGCGTGAGCGTTGGCGTGGCCGCGATGCCCCTGGCCTGCAGCATGGCGGCCGCCGCCTCGGGCGCGAGCGTCCGCGACCACGCCCCGAGGGCCCGATCGATCTCGTCGTGGCGCGCGCGACGGCCGGCGGCCTCGCGCAGGCCGCGATCGGCGCCGAGATCGGGCCGGCCGATGCAGTCGCACAGGGCGAGCCAGGCGGCGTCGCTCTGGACGCTCACGGCCAGCCAGCGATCGTCACCACCCGCCGGGTATGCTCCTTGCGGCGCGAACACGGGATCGCGGTTCCCGCGCGGCTCGACCAGTTCCCGATTGGTCGACCAGGCCAGGATCGGCTCGGGCAGGGCCGCGATGGTGGCCTCGGCCATCGAGATGTCGAAGAAACAGCCCTGCCCGGTCGCCTGCTGCCGCCAGATGGCGGCCATCAGAAGAAAGGTCTCGAGCGCGGCGGTCAGGGGATCGGTCCAGATGCCGGCCGCCGATCGCGGCGGGTGTCCGGGATGGGCTGAGAGCGCGGCCCAGCCGGTGAAGCACTGGATCAAGGTGCCGTAGGCCACGCGCTCACGCTCGGGGCCAGTGCGGCCCAGCGCCGCCGACGAGGCCATGATCAGGCCGGGATGGAGCGCGCTGAGCCGCTGATAGCCGAGACCCAGCCGGTCCATGACGCCGGCCGAGAAGTTCTCGACCACGACGTCGCTCATGGCGATCAGCCGGCGGGCGAGGTCCCGCGCCGGCTCTTCCTTGAGGTTGAGGGTGATGCTCTTCTTGCTCGCGTTGAGCTCCTCCCAGGAGGTGTCGCGCTGGGACAGGTCGGGCCGAGCCCGTGACTCGATCTTGATGACCTCCGCGCCGAGGGCGGCCAGGAACTTGGTGCAGATGGGACCGGTGAGCACCCAGCTGAAGTCGACGATCCGCACGCCCGCCAGGGGTTTCGCGGGGCCAGCCGCGGGAAGCGGCGAGGGCTTCCGGGAGGAGCGATCCGGTGCCGCGCTCGTCTCGATCCGGTAGGGTCGGCCCGGGACCCGGAGACCGGGCAGCCCTGGCGCGTCCTGGAAGAACTCCCGGGCGGCGAGCTGGGGAGACGCGAACAGGTCGGTCGGCGCTCCCAGCGGATAACATGCCACGCGTGCCGCCTGAGCGGCCTCGAAGATCTCGAGGCGGGGGCGCTTGGCGCTCCACTCGGCCAGCAAGGCATAGAGCGCGGGCCAGTGCTCGGCCCGGCTCTTGCGCGTGGCGAAACGCGGCTCCTGGCCCCAGGGCGGGTCGCCCATCACCGTGAGCCAGCGCCCCCACTGATGCTCCTCGCGCGGCGAGATGGCCACCCAGCCGTCGCTCGCAGGCAAGAGCGCAACCGTCGGGTTCGAGGGCGAGGTCGTGGCCTGCCGCCGGACCTCGCCCGTCCGCTCCAGGGCGTTGAACTGCGACTGGTTGAGCGCCGCGATGGCTTCCTGGAGCGACACGTCGAGAAGAGCCCCACGGCCATCGCGCCGGGCCAGCAGGAGGCCGTGCAGAGCCGCCGCGGCCACCAGTTCCCCGGCGAGCAGGGCCGCCGCGTAACTCGGGGCCTGCAGCGGCGGAAGGTCGAGTGACTCTACCTGAAGAGCAGGAAACCCGTAAGCGAAGCCCGAGGCGTGGAAGGCGATCATGTCGTTGCCCGTCCACTGGGCCTGCGGCCCCCAGAGCCCGAACGGCGAGATGGAGACACGGACGAGCCTGGGGTTGAGCGTCTCGGGAGGGCTTTCGCGAAGGCCCAGACGCTCGGCCGCCTCCGAGCCCGTGCTCTCGAGCATGACGTCGGCCCAGCGGCAGAGGCTCTCGGCGGCTTCGCGCGCCCCTGGCTCGGCCGGATCGATGCGGCGCAGCTGCTTGGCGCCGTTCAGGTAGTGGAAGAGGCTGCTCTGGGCCCCATCCATCCGGCCGGTGGAAAATGGCCCCCGGGCTCGTGTGGGATCGCCGTCCTTGGACTCGACCTTCACCACCTCCGCGCCCAGGTCGGCCAGGAGCTTTCCGCCATACGGTCCCGCCACGTCCTCGGCCAGCTCCAGAACGCGTACACCGTCGAGCAGTCGATCGGTCACAGTGCCGCACGGTAGCACGGCAACCGCGAGGTGACACGCGCTGCTCTTGGAGCGAGCGTTCCCACTTTCTCGGGGTGACGCCGCGCGGGCTGACCTCTCCCGCCGAGCCCCGACTCCTAGCTGCGCTCGATTGACGCTTCAGGACATCGCGACGTGTCGGACACCTGTCAGCCAAATACCGGGCTCGTGTCAGGTTGCCGGGCCGCACCGCGCGTAGCGTGTCTCGGAGACCTTCAGCAGGGCTGACTACGTTCCGGAAAAGGAGACGCGCGTGCTTTCCCACCGCAACCTCTCCATCGCCGAAACGCCGCCCGGCGGCGGTCAGATCAGCTATGAGCTGGGCAAGCCCAACTGGGAGGCGCGGGTGATCCCCGACATCCGCCGCCCTGGCAGGGCGACTGTGGTCGATGAGCAGCGGATGATCGACGTCATCACTCTCGGCGACCGCTTCACGGGCGCGGCACTCTTGCCGAGTGGATCGGCCCGACTTCCATGCCCCGTCGCAGCGTCGAGCAGTCGCCACGTATCAGATCAGCTCTTTCCCGCTCTGACCGGGGGAAGGGAACGTACATGAGCACGAGCGAACAGGCCGCCTCACCCGCCGACGCCGACATCGCCACCGCTGAGAGCGCCGGGACCGAGGCGCCGCGGCGCCACGGCGTCGTCTTCTGGATCTGCCGCTACCTTCCCGCCGAGATCGTCGCGACCGCCGCGATGGTGATCGCCGGACTCGCCGTCACCACCTGGACCGATGCGCCGGCGATCGTCGCGCTCGTCGCGCTCGTCGGCGAGAGCATCGGCTTCTACGCCGTGCTCGCCATCACGATCCATGCCGAACAGGCCCACGTTACGCCGACGCGGCGTCGCGCCGTCGTCCGCACGTTCCTGCTGCTGATCGCGGAGTTCAGCGCCGCCGAGCTTCTCGACACCCTGCTCATCCGCCCTGCGGCTCTCATGCTGGGCGTGTGGCTCGTGCCTGACCCCGTGGTGGGACTCATCATCGGCAAGATCGCCGCGGACAGCGTCTTCTACCTGGTCGCCGCGGGCGCCTTCACCGTGACCGACAAGGCCGGACTCCGTGACGGCAGCCGTGCACGAGCGCATGCCGAAGAGGCGACGACATGAACGCCGTGCCGACGGCCGCGCGCGGCGCGCTCGCACCGCGACATCCGCCGTTCCGATGTCGCGACGCTCCTCGCCGGCGACGACGCCCATGCCGCGATCGCCCTGCACGGAACGCCCCTCCTGCTGCTCGACCCGGAGGTCGTGCGGCGGCAGCATCAGCGCCTGCGGGCCGCTCTGCCCGACGCGCGCCTGCACTACGCGGTCAAAGCGCTCTCCCATGACGACGTCATCGCCGCGCTCGCCGACGACGGGTGCGGCTTCGACGTCGCCAGCGGCGCCGAACTCGCCCTCGTCAGCCACCATGGGGTCGGCGCAGAGCGCCTCATCCACACGCACCCGATCAAGAAGGCGGCAGACATCGCCCACGCGATCGCGGCGGGCCTGCGAACGTTCGTCGTCGACAACGAGACCGAGATCCAGAAGTTCGCGGATGCGCCGTGCGACGTCCGGGTGCTCATCCGCCTGGCCTATCGCAGCCCGCACGCGAAGAGCGACCTGTCGGGCAAGTTCGGCGTCGGCCCCTTCGAGGCGAGTCGCCTCGTCGCCAAGGCGAAGGACGTCGGCATCCGCGTCGCCGGTTTCAGCTTCCACGTCGGCAGCCAGCTCGACGACCCTCAGCGGTTCGCCGACGCCACGGCCGACACGCTGACCCTCATGGAGCACCTCGAGCACGAGTTCTGCGCGCGGTTCGACACCCTCGACATCGGGGGCGGCTTCCCGGTCGGCTACGACTCGCCCACGTCGTCGCTCGAAGACGTCGCAGCCGCGATCAGGCCCGTGCTCGACGCACGTGCCCGCCACCTCACCGTCATCGCCGAGCCCGGTCGGATCCTCGTCGCAGAGGCCATGGCGCTCGTGACGAGCGTCATCGGGGTGTCGGAGCGGTCGGACGGGCGCTGGTACTACCTCGACGACGGGGTCTACGGCTCGTACTCGAATGTCGTCACCGAAGACGTGCATCCGCTCGTTTTCGCGGCGCACGAGCTCGACGCCGAAGACGCCGCCGCACATCGCTGGGCGACGCTCGCGGGTCCGACGTGCGATTCGGCAGATGTCATCGCTCGGAACGTCCTGCTCCCGGACCTGCACGTCGGCGACCTTCTCGTGAGCCCGACGATGGGCGCCTACACCGCCGTCACGGCGTCGCGCTTCAACGGCATCGAGCCGACGCCCGTCGCCGTCGTCGCACGCGGCGCCGTCTCAGCGGCGATCTCGACGCTCGCCGCCTCACGCACGGCCGTGGCGGCGTAGTCGGCGGCGCCGGCGATGTCCCGCGGGCCTTCAGGCGGCGGGCATGGTTCCGGCCCCCTCCGTCGGAGAACGAGCCAACAACCCGAAGGACGTGCAGACGGTCGTGGCCCGCGTGCGCTTCGCCTTCTAGCCCTCGATCGCTCGCGGCTCTGCGGTTCGTGATAAAACCGGCTACCAGGGCTTCGGGCCTCGCTGCTCAACGACACTGCGATCTGGGGTCTTCCAGGTCCTGATGTGGCCGAAGCATAAACGAGGTGCTACCCGATGCGAAACCCAGCAGGAGCCAGCGGCAAAGAAACGCCCTGCTGGCCGCGATAGGAAGAGTCAGGGAACGGCATGGCGTACTTCCTTGGCATCGACGGTGGAACGGAGAGCATCCGTGCGATCCTGTTCGATCCCGAGGGCCGGCCCAAAGGCTCGCACGCCAGCGCCTATCAGACGCGATTCCCGACGCCGAGCTGGGCCGAGCAGGACCCCGAGGATTGGTGGCGCTGCTTGGGCGAAGCGGTGCGCGGCGCGGTCGCGGCCGCCGGCGCCTCCGCCGATCAGATCATCGCGCTGTGCGTGGACACCACCTGCTGCTCGGTGGTAGCGCTCGACGCGCGTGGCACTCCGCTGCGGCCCGCGATGATCTGGATGGATGTGCGCTCCGCAGCGGAAGCCGCCGATGTCGCGGCCAGCGGTGATCCGGCGCTGCGCATCAACAGCGACGGACGGGGCCCGGTCTCCGCCGAGTGGATGATCCCGAAAGCGCTGTGGATGAAGCGCAACCAGCTGGAGTTGTTCCAGCGCGCGGCGCGCGTGTGCGAATACCAGGACTACATCAACTTCCGCCTTACCGGTCGCTGGGTCGCATCGCTGAACAACATGTCGGTGCGCTGGCACTACCAGAGCCGAGAAGGCGGCTCGCCGACCTCACTGCTGGCGAAGCTCGACCTCACCGAGCTCGAGCATAAATGGCCGCCGACAATCGTGCGTCCTGGAGACATCATCGGCTCCCTCAGTCGCCCCGCGGCCGAACATCTCCGCCTCAAGGCCGGCATCCCCGTGGTGCAAGGCGGCGCCGATGCCTTCATCGGCGTGATCGGCCTCGGCGTCACCGAGCCGGGCGAAATGGCGCTGATCACCGGCTCTTCGCACCTGCATCTCGGCGTCGCCGCCAGGGAGGTGCACGGGCCGGGGATCTGGGGCACCTACATGGATGCGGTCTATCCCGACAAGCCAATGATCGAAGGCGGCCAGACGTCCACCGGCTCGGTCATCGCCTGGTTCAAGCGCCACTTTGCTCCCAACACGACGTTCGACGCCTTGAACGAGGAGGCGGAGAAGGTCGAGCCGGGCTGCGAGGGCTTGCTGGTGCTGGATCATTTCCAGGGCAACCGCACGCCCTACACCGACGCCCTGTCGCGCGGCGCCATCACCGGCCTGACGCTCAAGCACACGCCGACCCACGTCTACCGCGCGATGATCGAGGGCATTTGCCTCGGCACCAAGCTGATCGTGGAGAATTTCGGCGCGGCCTTCACGCCCAGGCGCATCGTGGTCGCGGGCGGCGCCACCCATTCGCCGCTGTGGCTGCAGATCCATGCCGACACCATCGGCGCGCCGCTGGAGCTGACCAGAGTGCCCGATGCGCCGGCCCTCGGCTGCGCGATCCTCGCCGCGTGCGGCGCCGAACGCTTCGGCAGCATCGAGGAAGGCGCCAGGGCCATGGTGCGCACCCAGCGCACCATCGAGCCAAACGTCGCCAACGCCAAACGCTATGAGTCGCTCTATCCGCAATATCGTGAGCTCTATGCGGCGCTGAAGAAGGCCCGTGAAGCCAAATGAGCTTCACTCGCCCGCGAGGCTGGTCGAACCGCTACTTCTTGATCTCGGGTCCCCGGAACGCCTCGTGACAAGCGCCACAGGTGGTGCGACCGAGGTCGGCGGCCGCGGCCGTCGTCGTCGCGGCGTCGCCGGTCTTGGCCGTCGCCGCGAGCTGCGTGGCCTTCGTGTTCAGCGCCTTGGCGTGTCCCTCGAACTCCGACCATTTCTGCCAGATCTCCGGCTTCGCGCGCGACTTCTCGGGATCGACCGATCCAGGCGGGAATAGGCCGGGAATCTGGTTCGCTGTCCGGGCCAGAATTTCGGCGTCGGTGGCGATCTCCATGATCTGGCCGGCCTTGCCCTTCTGCGAGATCGAGCGCATCGCCGCGCCCTGGTCCTTCATGAGCTGCTGCCGGGCCGCGATGGCGTTGGACGCGGGCGTGCCCGACTGGGCGCTCGCGTAGGCCACGGCGGCCAGCGCGATTGCGACGACGACTCCTGCACGGAACGGCACCCTCATGGTCCAGGCCTCCTTGGGGTGAGCGGTGAGCCACTCGCCCATCCTGGGGTGATGAGCCTGCAGGTTGGACTGTCGAAGCTTACCAACAGCCACCGGCGGTTTCTCCTCCTCAATTGCGGGAGCGGAGCCCGCGCGAGGACGCGGCGCCTTCGGGCCAGGCACGATAAAGATCCGTCACCGCGTCCTTGAGCATGCGCACGGCCGGCCCCTGCGCCCAGCGCTTGACCGTGTCGTACGCCGCCCGTTCGACCTCGTCCCGGTCGGCGAGGGCGTAGCGGCCGCCGCGGACGACCACCCGGCCCCCCACCATCACCGTATCCACGGCCGGCGGCCGGAGCCACTGGACGACGGCGGCCGCGATCGACTCCGGACCATCGATCGACCGCGCGATGGGCCCGAGCCCCGCCAGCACGAGGTCGGCGGGCGATCCAGGCGCGAGCCGGCCGAGGCCGCTCACGCCAAGGACCTCGGCGCCACACTCGGTCGCCCAGCCGAGGACCGTCTCCGCGGAGAGGGCGGGCAGGTCGAGGCCGGGAGGCGAGTGCAGCAGCTGCGCGAGGCGTGCCTCCTGGAGAAGATCCTCGTCGTCATTCATCCCGAGGTTGTCCGTCCCCAGCGCGAGCGACACGCCGTGGTCGGCCATGTGACGCACCGGGGCCACGCCGCTCCGAAGGCGGAGATTCGAGCTGGGATTGTGGGCCACGATCGCGCCCGTCTCCCGCATGAGCTCGACGTCTCGGCCGGTGAGCCATACGCAGTGAGCGCAGATCACGTCGCGACCGAGGAAGCCGGTCCGGGCCAGCCATTCGACGCCCGTCTGGCCCCACCGCTCGACGGCGTGCGCCCGCTGGTACGGCGTCTCGAGGAGGTGGATGTTGATCCGGACCCGGCGCGCGGTCGCCTGCTCCCGAATGGCCCGCAGCAAGTCGTCGGTGCACCCGTCCGGATTGATCGGGGCGAACTGGAGATCCGTCCCCGGGAACACGTCGTGAAGACGGCCGCAGAGAGTCAGGTAGTCGGCGATCGGCATCACCGGGTTCGACCACTGGGCGACCTCGGCCTGCGCCTCGGGAGGGAGCCGGGCGAAGAACACCTGGTCACCGACGTAGGGACCGAACGTGTTCTGGTCGCGGATGCCCACGCCCACGCTGAACCGGATCCCGCTCGTCCGGTAGGCGTTGATGATCCTGGTGAGGCGCTGTTCGTATAGCTCCGGCGGCCCGCCGTAATTCGAGTCCAGGTGCATCGTGGCGGTGATCCCGGCCTCGAGCTGGCGCACACAGCCGAGGAGCACGTCCGCGAAGGGATCGACGCTCAGTCCGCGGCGCAGCCCGACGGAACGGATCTCGCCGGGCTCGTCGGGGATGCCGAGCCGGAGCGTGGTGATGCCACGACCGTGCGAATGGGAGTTGACGAGGCCCGGCATGAGAAGGTGCGTGCCGTCGCCCAGCGTCGGCGCACCGGGATGATCGCGGCGGAGGACCGCGTAGTCATCGGCGGCCAGAATCTGGCCGTCCTCGACGTACACGGCGCCGTCCTCGACCACATCGACCGGCGGGCCCCACCGCCTGACGAGAAAACGCCCCCTGACGATCTCACCCATTCAGAGCCCGTCGTCGACGGCGCCGCGCTCGTCGACCGGGTGAGCGTGAGAGCTGTCGATGGATGACGTCAGCCATAGGTTCCGAATCCGTGATCGCCAACGGGGTAGAAAGCCGGCCGGCCGTCGGCCTTTCAGTCTGAGGCACGCGATCCGTTCGCGTGGCCGATCCCGAGACGTGGAGTGTAAGTGAGGCTTTCGGGCACTTCAAGCCGCGGAGCCGCCGGCCCGCTCGCATCGCCAGCCGGCTCGCCACGTTCGATGGGTGGCTGGTCGTGGCGATCCCCTTCGTGATCGCCGCCGTTGTCTGGGTCGCGCTGCAGTAGGTCCTCCCGGCGTTCGGGGCGTCGCGATGAGGTGCCTCCCCGCGAAGGATGCGCGCCGTGGATGAGCTACGCGGGGCGCTCGGGAGGCGACATGAGGCCGGACTCGTGCAACCAGACCACGTAGCAGGCCCGGTGCGCCACGTGTGCATTCTCGTCGAACGTCGTGCTCTGTGGCTGGTACTCGGGGTCCGACCGCGTGATCGGTCGGTCGCAGACGGCGCAGGCGCGGCCGCTGCCGCGCGGGCTCGCGACCACCTTGCCGTCAACGCGCGGAAGCCTGCCATCGGCCAGACGCTCCCGGACCCATCGGCGGATGTCCTCCTCGCTCGGCCAGTCGCTCTCGGCGTCCATGGGGCCGCGAGCATAGGTCGCCGCATGCGCTATGACAACAATGAAAGAGAGCCGATGCGTGAGGGCCCACAAGGGAGGTGCCCATGAGTGTTCTGGGCGCAGGTTTGGCTACGCCTGGAGGCTCACGTGTCGGCGGATGGTCCCGCAGAGGGCGATCGGGTCCAGGGGCTTCTCGACCAGTTCCGCGAATCCCTCGGCCAGGAGTTCCTCACGACGGTGATGGTGGGCAGTGATCGCAATGGCGGGAATCCGGAGCCCCTTGGTCTCCGCCACCGTCTTTACCTCACGAATCAACTCCACGCCGTCATCGGGCATCGAGATGTCGCTGACCAGGACATGCGGGCGAAGAGTCGAGAGGACTCGTTTGGCTTCCTCGGCGGACGCGGCTGTCGTCACGAGCGCCCCGCAATATTCCAGAGCGATCCGAAGCAGTTCGCGTGAGTCGTCCGTGTCTTCAACGACCAGAACATGCACGCCAGCAAGATCTCTCAGAGCCATCGAGTCGCCCCCTCGGGTCCGGCCCGTATGAATGCCCCTACTCAAAACGGTACCACCACGCCCCCAGTTTCGGGCTCCTGATCCGCCAGGAGCGGCTCGACCAGGTCGTGCTCGACGAGATCGCCGAGGCGCTCGACGCGCGGATCTTCGAGCGCGCCATCGAGAAGGCCCTGCAGCGGCTCCGCAAGGCGCCCGACCAGGCGAAGGATCGCCGGGAGACCATTCAGCGCACGCTACCCGTCCTCGAGGCCCGGATGCGGACCGTGCTCGAGGGGATCCTGCGCGGGTACACGACGGACACCCTGCAGGCCGAGCTGCAGGCCCTGGAGCGGCGCAAGGGCGCCCTGGTGGCCGAGCTCGAAGCGCTCGCGGGGCGGAAGGAGCAGGCGACCAGCGTCGACGTGGAGCGCGCCTGCGTCGGGAGCTCCGGCGGCACGTGGCGGAGATCCGCTTACTGCTCGGCCAGGACGTGGCGCGGACGCGGCAGATCCTCCGGCGGCTGCTGGGTGGATCCCTTGGCGTGCGAGGCCTTCGAGGTCGAGGACGGGCGCCGCAGCTCCAGCTTCACGGGGAAGGGATCGTATGCGGACCTGCTGCCCGAAAACCCTTTCAGATCGTTCCAACCGAGATGTCTGGCCCCGCCCGGTAGTGCGCCGCCAAAACCAAAGGGCAGATAGGGCACCGCCGCCGAGCAATAGGAGGGAATGTGGTTCCGGGACCTGGGCCGGCGTAGCCACCCATGCGCCACTAGGGAAACTCGTCCCTAAGTCCACTCCCCATTCACCCTGGATGCTCACGCCAGGATGGAAAAGCAAGTAAAATCCGTCTTCGAAATGCACTGAGAAGCCAGTATCAAACATCTCACAATCTGCGGACGAATTGGACGACTCGAGTGCGCAAGTAGCCAGGCCGTTTGGGGACGTGGACAAATCTCGAATAGTGTCTTCCCATGAAAAAACATTAGCCCCGATAACGAACGACCAATCGAAATCCGCTACCGACACGGGATCGCTAGGAATGTGGACCTGGCCGACACAATTCGAGCCGCCGCACACAGCCGAGGAGCCCAACAACTCGATATTGTAGTCCCCAGGGGCGAGCCCCAAAAAATCCGCCCTTGCCTGTGATCCGAACAGAAGCGTGAACGCCAGAGCGGCGGCAATGAATAACATGTTGTGTGTCATTCGAATCCTCCGTACTACGGCGATTCCGATTGGCTCGGAGAGATCCCAGCGGCGGTTGAACTTGACTGAGCGCGGCGCGTGCTCGTCATCCCGGCGAGCATCGGCTCCACCAAGTGGACCACCGCTGAGCTGACCACATTCTCCCCTAGCGTTCGCTGCGCGTTCTCTGCTCTCTTCGTCATCGGCGGCTCCTTTGGCCCCGGTTGGGGGACCGTTGTCTTGACCGACGCGATTCTCACGCCGACCAAGGAGTCGCCGCTACTCAGTTCTCAAGTTCAACAGGCACCCGGACATCTCCGTAGTTTCTCCGCCTCGTGGCGGCGTCCGGTAACGCTCCGGTAGTTCCACCTCCTCTTATCGTATTCGCGAGAAGATCGAGGTCGCCTTGGAATGCCACGCCCCTCCGTTTCCTAGGCCAGTCACGACCGTCAACTTTGATACTTCGGCCGGAGAGGCCGCCGCCATGAGACCTTGGTCCCAGGCCAGGGGGCCCTCACCGTTCGCGTCTCGAACAAGGCGCCTTACCGCCACTCCTTTTATCATTGCCTGATGAATATTCAGCGCGGCGCCAGTGTCTGCGCCAACAAGATCGGGCTCCCGATGACAGAGGTCGACGATTGCGTGCTCTCCTTGTTCGAGAGTCGACTCCTTGATGGGGGTCATTGAAGCGGCGATCCACGAGTCGGTGCGGCGGCTGCACCACAAGCCGGCCGCACCACAAGCCGGCTGCACCACAAAACGGACCCCGAGACTGAGCGGGCCCGGCTCCTCCAGCGGCTGACCGCCATCCAGTGCGAGAGCAGCCACCTGACGGCGGCGATCCGCCACGGGGGTGACCTGCCCGCCCTCGTCGAGGCGCTCAGGGCGCTCGACCGCGAACGCAACCAGATCGAAGCCGACCTCGCCGGGCTCGCTGTCGTCGCTCAGGCGCAGTCGCTCACTGGCCCGCGCTTGGGCGCGACCTAGCACAGCAACTTGTCGACTGGCGGGGGCCGCTGCGGGGGAACGTACAGCAGGCGCGTCAGATGATCCGGAAGCTGCTCGATGGACGACTCGTCATGACGCCCAACGAGAACCTGTCGGAGTTCGCCATCACCGGCGTGGGCGTGCTCGACAGGCTCGTCGGGCAGACATTTCGCGGATCTAAAGAGGGTTTGACCCCGGGGGGAAGTGCACGCCGGGGGCAGCGCGAGGGTGAGCACGATGGGAGGGTCTCGGCCGCCCTGAACCTCGTCGTCGACCTGGCCACCACAATCACGGTGGAGGCCGCATGATTGTTGGTGCCGGGGGTGCCCCCGAGCCCGCTACGGGGTAGGATGCTCCCGGCCATGCTGAACCGCCGCGCCTTCCTCGGGACCCTCGGCCTTCTCCTGGCGCCGGGCGCGGCCAAGGCCCAGCCGGCGGCGGGAAGGTCTACCGGCTGGGCTTTCTCACGGCCACCTCGCCTGCCGGTCGCCGTCCGCACGAGGCGTTCAAGCAAGGACTTCACGATCTCGGATGGGTCGAGGGCCAGAGCATCGCCATCGACTTTCGATCAGCGGATGGCAGATTCGACCAGCTGCCAGCCCTCGCGGCCGAGCTCGTCCGGCTGAAGGTGGACATCATCGTAGCGGCCGCGACGCCCGCAGCAGTGGCCGCCAAGAACGCCACCGCGACGATCCCCATCGTCATCGTTGGCACCGGAGATCCGGTCGGCCTCGGCCTCGCGCATAGCCTTGCCCGGCCAAGCGGGAACGTCACGGGGTTGTCCTACAGCGTCGGCCTCGACACCTTCGGCAAGGGCCTGGAGCTGCTCAAGGAAGCCCTTCCCAAGGCCCGGCGAGTGGCGGTCCTCTCGAACCCGGCTAACCCGGCCCACGCGGCCGCGACAAGCAACGTCGAGTCCGTCGCGAGATCGCTCGGGCTGCAGCTTCACCTTCTCGAGGCGCGCGAGCCCAGCCAGTTCGACAACGCCTTCACGGCGATGGTCAAGGACCGGGCGGACGCCCTCCTCGTCGTCGCAGACGGCATGTTTGTCCTCCACCGAACCCGGCTCGCCGAACTGGCGGCAAGGAACCGGCTGCCCTCGGTCCACGGGAACAGAGAGAATGTCGAGGCCGGAGGCCTCATGTCGTACGGGCCGAGCAACGCCGTCGCGTTCGGACGCGCGGCCGTCTTCGTGGACAAGATTCTCAGGGGCGCCAAGCCCGGAGAGTTGCCCATCGAGCAGCCCACGAAGTTCGACCTCGTGATCAACCTCAAGAGTCCAGCGACATGATGCGTACCTCGCTATATTCGGCCATTTGTGAGGGTTAGCTGCGTCTCCGGGGCAGTTTGCGGAAGCTGGCGTCCCGCCTTCACCGCCTCGACTGCCCGCCGAACAGGTTCGGCCTGGAGCTGCTCGGGCGCGATCGCCCACGGAGCGTATGGAACGGGCTGCTGGGCGGGGAGGCGTCCACTGGTGATCAAGCGACGCACAGTCGTCGTGCTCACCCCGAGGTCGCGAGCCGCTTGCTCGATGGTCAGCGCGGCGGCGCCCTCCGGCTCGACGGTGAAGACGGGGACGTTGTGGGCGTGCCGGAGACTGATCACGCGTTGTTGGGTCCACGTGTTCCCCGCACCCGTGCGGTAGCCGAGTCGATTGAGGACGCGGGCGATCTGCGCGTCCGGAAGACGGCGCGCGAGGTCACGGACGACGTTGACCACTTCGCGCGCGGTGCACCGGCGATGTTCCCCGGTGCGATTGCGGAGCACGCGCAGGCGGGTGTGCTTGCCGCCGACCCAGTGGACGAGCACCTCGAGGGTTCGTTCCGTGGCGGGCGCCACGATGATGTCGTGAATCAGCAGGCGGGTCAGCCGCTTCTTGATTCGCGCATCGGTCGCCGGATCCGCCCAGACGACGGGAAAGTCCTGTGCGAGCCCCAGCAGCGTCGCGCGATCCGGCGCCGCGGGCGGCGCCGCGGGCGTGAGACTTCCCAGCCGGCGCTCGAGCGCCGCGACGCGCTCCAGCGCCGTATTCCAGCGCCGCTCCAGCGTGCCGGCCACCAGCCGCTGTTCAGGGTCGACGGCATCGTACTGCCGCTGAGCGCGGGTGACCTCGTACTGCGCCTCGCGCAGCTCCAGCGCGAGCGCTTGACGACTGGCCGTCGTCTCGTCGGCGGTCTGCTCGGCGCCGGCCAATGCCGCTTCGATCGCCCCCGGCGTCAGCACCCGCAGCAGCTCGCGCTCGATGGCCGCCTCGACCCGGAGGCCGCCGAACGCCAGCCCGCAACCGGCCTGGTGGTTCTGGCGGCACGCATAGCGGGGCACCCCGCTGGAGTAGGTGACGTGGAGGCGACGCCCACAGGGCGCACAGCGCAGCAGGCCGGCCAGCAAGCTCCGTCCGTTGCGCACGGCCCCGGCGGCCATCTGTCCCTTCATCTGGGCGTTGTCGGCGAGCACTTGCTGGTTGCGCTCGTAGGTGTCCCAGGGAATATAGCCCTCGTGGTGAGCGGGCAGCAAGACGAACCAGTCCTGGCGAGGGCGATGATGTCCGCGGGTCTTGTGCGGAACGCCGGCGATCACGCGCGTGCGCGTCTCGGTCCGGCCGAAGGCGTAGGCGCCCGCATAGATCGGATTCTGCAGGAGGTTGAGAATGGAATTGTAGTGCGGCCGCCACCAGGCGACGCGGTCGCCCCAGGCGGGGTCGTGTTCGAGCACGGGCAGGGTGACCTGGTCCTGGTGCATCCAGAGCAGGACTTGGCGGGCGCTCCCGAGCTCCGCGACTTGGCGAAGACCAGCGCCAGCGCCGCCTGCACGCGTTGGTCGGGATGTTTCTCGATCCGCCCGTCGCGCGTCTGCACGTAGCCGACGGGCAGGCTCACGATCAGGTCCCCGCGGCGCGCCTTGGCGGCGCGCGCTTCGTGGGCGCGCTGCCGCAGCCAGCCCAGCTCGGCCTCACTCATCGTGCCCTTGAGGCCGAGCAACAACCGATCGTTGAGGTGGCGCGGATCGTAGACGCCCTCCGCATCGATGATCAAGGTGTTCAACAAGGCACAGAGATCGAGCAGTTGATACCAGTCCCGGTTGTTGCGGGCCAGGCGCGAGACCTCCAGGCTGACCACCGCCCCCACGCGGCCCAGACTGACCTCGGCCACGAGTCGCTGAAACCCGGCGCGATTGGCGGCGGTGGCGGCGACTTCCCGAGATCCTCATCGATGACGATGACCTCATGCCAGCCCAGTGCGCGGGCGTGGGCCGCGAGGTCGTACTGCCGCCGGCCACTTTCCTGATGGTGGCGGACCTGATCGAGCGTGGACTGGCGGACGTAGATGATCGCGGGTCGCGCGAGATGCTCGAGGCGAATCTTCGCGTTACTCGTCATCGCCCACCTCCGGGACCGCGCGGCCCTGATCGGCGGCCTGCCGCAGTAGTCGGACGAGCTGCTCGCGGGCGCGCTCGCGGAGGGCGGCGGGCAACTGCTCCCACCGCATCACTCCGGTCTCGGCGAACTCCAGCTGTCGCTGGGGGGACTGCGTCCTGGGCATGGGGCCGCACCTCCTCGCTCGAGATGGCATCGGCGCCGATTGCTCCACGCCCCTCGCGGGCGTCCGCGAGGCTCCGGAGCAGTCCGTGGAGTTCGAGCAGGGCCGTCAGCGAGACGTGCGGGACCTCGACGAGCGCCAGGCGCGTGCAGCGCTCCCGCTCCGTCATCCATTCCGGGACGACGACCGAGCCTCCCTCGGGTCGCAGGCAGACGAACGCCCGCTCGCCTGTACTGGAGACGTGTACCCTCGTCGCAGCGAGCGTCTGGCCACAGAACGCATGCCACGGATAATGGACGGCGATCGATCCTGAAAACTGAGCAGTATGTGACTGACTTGAAGACCGCGAAGGCGCTCGGTCTCACGATCTCACCGTCGCTGTTGCTGCGGACGGACCAGGTCATCGAGTGATGGACCAGCGTGCGTTCCTCGGTGCCCCCGCACCCCGGAGGGAGTAGAGCAGAGGAAGTGCGCAACTCTCTGCGAAAGATTTTTTGGTGACCCCGGGGGGAAGCGCACGCCGGGGGCAGCGCCAAGGGGCCGACGATGCGTTCGCCCCGGCCGCCCCGCCCCTCGTCGTCGACCTGGCCACCACGATCGCGGTGGACGCCGCATGATGTTGGTGCCGGGGGTGTCCCCGAGCCCGCTACGGGGTAGGATGCTCCCGGCCATGCTGAACCGCCGCGCCTTCCTTGGCACCCTCGCCTTCCTCGCCGCGCCGCAAGCCACCAGGGCGCAGCCCGCCGCCAAGATCTACCGGATCGGCGTGCTGGCGACCGAGGAGTCCCCGGCCTGGGAGGGATTCCGGCAGGACTTGCGCCAGCTCGGCTACGTGGAGGGGATGAACACGGTGATCGAGTGGCGCCGGTCGGAAGGGAGGTTCGAGCGCTACCAGGACTTCGCGGCGGAGCTGGTCGCGCTCAAGGTCGACCTCATCGTGGCGTCGACGTATCCGGCAACCGTGGCCGCGAAGAACGCGACCGGGACGATTCCCATCGTCATGGTCGCGGTGGCCGAGCCCGTCCGGGCGGGCCTCGTCGCCAGCCTGGCGCGGCCCGGCGGGAACATCACGGGGTCGACCCTGCTCGCTGGCATGGAGATGGTCGGCAAACACCTGGAGCTGCTCAAGGCGGCGGTGCCCAACCTCGCCCGAGTGGCCGTTCTGTCGAATCCGGCCAATCCGATGCACGCCCTCAGGCTGGATCGAGCGGCGGCGGCGGCACAGGTCGCTGAAGCTGCAGCTTCAGATCCTGAAGGCGCAGGGTCCCGAGGAGTTCGACGGCGCCTTCGCCTCGATGACGACGGCGCGCGCGGGCGGACTCTACGTGGTCGGCGACGCCGATGTTCGTCCGGCACGGAGCACAGCTCGCGCACCTCGCGGCCAGGATGCGGCTGCCCGCCGTTTACGAGCTGAAGCAGCACGCGGCGGCCGGTGGGCTCATGGCCTACGGCCCGAACATCGACGACATCTACCGGCGCGCCGCCATCTACGTCGACAAGATCCTGAAGGGCGCCAAACCCGGCGACCTAGCAGTGGAACAGCCCACGAAGTTCGAGCTGGTCATCAACCTCAAGACCGCCAAGGCCCTCGGGCTGACGATCCCGCCATCGCTGCTAGCGCGGGCGGACCAGGTCATCGAGTGATGGACCGGCGCGCGTTCCTCGGTGCCTTCGGCCTGCTCGTTGCACCGCGCGCCGCCAAGGCGCGGGAGGCGGAAAGGACATTCCGAATCGGTGTTTTCTCGGGTTCCCCCGCACCCCGGAGGGATTAGAGCCGCGGAAGTGCGCAACTCTCTGCGAAAGATTTTTTGGTGACCTCGGGGGGTTTCGCAACCTTCGCGCCTCGCTCTCTCGCCGGGGTGGTCATGGTCGCGTAAACCAGCGCGGATCTTTCGCTCCCTCAGAGGCCGTGGACTCCTCATGCGATCCTGATCTCCTCCCGGTGGCCGCGGCGGCCGAGGGTCTGGTGGACACAGGAGATGGGCGCGGTGTCCCTCAAGGGCTTCTCGCGCCCCGTCCCGATCTTCAACGTGACCCCGCTGAGGGCCTAGCGTCTCCGCGCACGCGTCAGCGTGGGCGTTCCGGCGCGCCCGCTCCTGCATCGCGCGCACGGACAACCGCTCGATCGAGACCGTGGTGGGATCGAGGCCGCTCGGTCGCGGAGATCTATCAGAAGGCAAGTGGCGCCCGGCGAGCGATAAAGGTAATCGTCTCTTCCTGGACATTGACACCATCCGGCTCGCCGTTGTCTATTGGCTCCGGATTCCGGACGTGCCGACTGGGGGTGACCGGACCCCGCGAGCGGCCTCACTGCGAGGTTGCCGCTTCCGCGCCAACGCGAAGTGCCTCGGCCGGCGACTCGCCTGCACCTCTGCCGAGCGGTTTTTCTTGACCGCTAGGCGCTGGGTAGTATTGGCGCGTCACCGAGCCGGGTGGGAGTGATACGGATGCCAGCACTCGGATCGCCCATCGTCAGACAGCTTCGAAGGATGGCAAACGCTTACCAGGAAGCCTCGGGGACGCCCTCGATCGATTCGACCGAAGTCATCGGCGGATACGAAACCGAGCGTGCCGGCCGAATGATCACCCGTCGTGAGCTGCTGCGCCGAGGCGGAATGGTCGCAGCAGGCGCCTTCGCCGCGACCTCGCTCGGGATCGCGAGAGCACCCGGGGCCGCCGCGGCGAGGAGGGACGCGTCGGTCGTCGTCATCGGTGCCGGCCTCGCTGGCCTCTCATGCGTCTACCGACTGCACCGCCACGGGATCGCGGCCACGCTCTACGAGGCGCAGGAGCGGCTCGGAGGACGGTGCTTCTCGCTCCGTGGTTTCTTCGACGCCGGTCAGAGCGCCGAGCACGGCGGGCAATACATCGACAGCCGCCATCGTCACATTCGATCGCTCGCCAAGGAGCTTCGGATCCCACTCGTAGACAAATTTGAGCAGTCTTTCCCAGCAGGCAGACTGGATCCGATCTGGCTCGACGGGGGGCTGCGCGACATGGCGGACGTATTCGCCGATTTCGATGCCTTCATCCAACGGTTGCGGGCCGACTACCGGCGCGTCGGTCGGTACTTCTACAACCAGGCCGGGCCGGAGGCAGTCGAGTTCGATCAGATGACGATGACAGAGTGGTTCGAGGCGAACCTGCTCGGCGGAGCGGGTTCCCTGCTCGGTCTCGCACTCGGCACGTTCATGCAAAGCTTCTTCGGCCTTGAACCCGACGACATGTCTGCGATCAACCTCTTCGAGGCGTTCGTGATCCCCTACCCGGGCGCGGACGAGCGCTTCCGTGTCGCCGGAGGCAACGACATGATCGTGCAGGGGCTCCAGCGCGCCCTGCCGCCACAGGCGATCGTGACCGGCCACGGACTGGAGGCCGCGTGGACGCGGGTCGACGGGCGCGTGGGCCTCCGGTTCTCGGGCGTGGCGAATGATGTGGTGGCCGATCGCGTCGTCTTCGCGCTGCCATTCACCGTGCTCCGAGACCTTGACCTTTCGGGCCTCGTGTTGTCTTCGCGGAAGCGCCGAGCGATCGCGGAGCTCAAGATGGGGACCAACGCGAAGCTGAATCTGCAGCTCAACGGCTCGTTTGCCGCGCTCGACTGGACGGGGAACTTCCCGAGTGATGAGCCTCATTACGTGACCTGGGACACAACCTACGGGCAGACGAGCCCGGCGCCGGGCACCCCGGTGCTCACGGTCTTCAACGGCGGGAACGAGGGTGCGAGTTATCCGACAGGCATGGCTCACGCCCCCGCGCCCCCAGCCATCGTCGCGAACGTGCTCGCCAGCCTGGAACGGGGCGTCCCGGGGGTAACGCACGCGTGGAACGGTCTCGCGTTCCTCGACTCGTGGGTGGACGACCCGTGGGTCCGTGGGTCCTACGCCGGATTCGGCCCCGGCCAGTACACCGACTTCTGGGGCTTCTTGGGACTCCGGGAGGGACCAGTTCACTTCGCTGGGGAGCACACATCTACATTCAGTCAGGGCTTCCTGAACGGCGGGGTCGAGAGTGGCGAACGGGCCGCTCGCGAGGTTATGAACGCTCTCGGCGTCTCCATCGCAGAATAGGTGTAAACCGAGCGAATACCGATGCATCCCAACTGATGGGCCGGCAGCGCGATTCTCGTCCCGTGGGAAGGGACTAGATCCATTCGCAACAAAAACGAAAGCGAGACAGAGTTGCGGGACGCGGGATTGAAACGCCGACATTAGACCCTGGAGGGTTTTGATGCCGCACAAGTACGCAACTATGCGAAAGAGTTGTTGGTGACCCCGGCGGGATTCCATGGCGTCAGCGGTGTGCAGATCCGCGGGGTTGTGCGGGTGGCTTAGGGGCCGAGTCTTTCCGCTTTTTGGCGATGCGCTTCTTCCTCATGGCGCCTCCCCTCCCGCCAAGCAGCGTCATTGCTCTTTCGGTAAGCCCGCCGCCTGAAGCGCCACGGGACGACGGAGTCAATAGTCCCCTGGTCCGGGCGCGGTGGATCAGATCGCGCACCTGCTGAGGCCTCATCCTATGACGGGCAGCGACGTTGACTACGGGGCGACGGCTGCCGCTCTCGAGTGCGACCACGTACTCCTTGGCGAACTGGGCAAGCGGGAGATCGGGCCCAGGCTGCCGACCAGGTCTCCGGCCCGGTAGTTTGACCTTTTGCTGGGGCCGAGGACGATCCCTTGGCAGGTCAACAGAGGGTAACTCATCTCCGGCGAGCGACCGCAAAACTCCCCTTTTCGCCCAGTCCCGCAACACCCTGTTGGCGTATCGGCGATGGACAGTGAGTCGAACGCGTCGAAGGACACGAGCGGGTAAGCCACCTTCTGGCGCTTCCGCTGCCATCCCGAGAAGTTCTCCGCTCCACCTGCCGGGAGTCGCCTGACCAAACTGGCGCGGCCGGGAATGTTCGGGAAACACACGGAGCTCGGCGATCACGGGCGCTCCGTCCTGAAGGACGAATCGGAAGGCGGCAACCCGTTCGCCCGGCACCAGCGGAACCTCGACCCAGGTGTCACGCCGGAGGATGCCTACGATTGTGTCGTGCGGCCCGCGCTGCCCAAACTCGGGGGCCCAAGCAGCACATGCGCACCCTTGCCACTCACAAGGGGGCTCACGCCACTCCGAGAAGCCGCTCCTCCGACGGTCTCGAATGGCGAAGGCGCGTGTTAGCTCTTTCCGCGACGGTTGAGCAAAGCCATGGATGACCGCGTCGTGCCCGCAAGCCCGACATCGGCGGTGCACCGCGGCCACCTGCGCCCCAGCCCGCTTCGCCTCTAGGGAGCTCACGGAGACCAACTCCACGTTCCCGTGAAGTTCACCTTCCAGCTCTTGTGCCATCTGGTGACACCTCCGGAGCAAGCTTTAATATCGACAATAGTACACATTACCATTGTTAATGGGCAAGACGCTGGTTCGTCGAAAGCGTAAAAAGGAGCGATCTCCAGACTGGGTAACCAGCGGAGGGGTGGTCAGGATGTTGAAGCGCAGCTCGGAGGCGGTTCGGATCTACGCGAAATCCGGCCGCCTCCCGTCACGGCCAGCTGGGCACATCCGGCTGTTCGTAGTCGACGACGTTGAGCACCTAGCTCGCCAGCTCGGGGCAGCCGACGAGGCTCGCAGGCCGTGAGTTCGGCACAGCAACCCCCAACCACCGAGGCTCGCCGCGTGACCGAGGCGCCGCAACGGCCCGCCCGCATAGCGCTCGCTCGCTCGATGTTGGGCCGCGCTGCTCCTCGCCGAGTACGAGCGTCGCCACGGTTCAGGCGAAGGCGGCGCGATGATCACCTCGACGTTGAGGTTCCGTCCGAGCAGCGCCGCGAGACAGAACACTCGCACCGATGCGCGGGCCGCGGTGCATCCGACAGCCGCGAACACCGACGGAAACTGCCGACGGGACGGCCTGATCGACCCGTGATGAATCGAACGCTCGAGCTCCTCCTGTCGAGGCTCTACGATGGCGCGCTCGCGCCAGAGCATCGCGCGGACCTCGAGAAGTCAGCGCTCACCGACGAGACCATTCGCAGCGCGTTGATCCGATCTGTACCGCCCGAGATGATCCCGAAGTTGCTCGGGTTCGACGTTGCTGCGGTGCGATCCGCCCTGCTGTTTCCGTTTCGATTACCGGACGGCGGCTTCATGGACCACGTGCGGTTCAAGATATTCCCGCCGACCGTGGACGCCAAGGGCGACACGCTGAAGTACCTGCAGCCAAAGGGCACGGCTCCTCACCTCTATTTCGCCCCGGCCACCATGCGAGCTGTTCTCGAGGGTGAGGCACCACTCTGGCTCGTCGAGGGCGAGAAGAAGGCTCTGGCTGTCGCCCAATCGACTTACCTGCAGTGGGCTTCTGTGGCATCGAGGGCTGGCATCGCGCACGAACCGTGGATCTCCTGCCCGACTTCGACACGATCCCCCTCAGCGGCCGGATCGTCGAGCTCGTACCCGACGGCGACTGGCGGACGAACCCCGCCGTCGCGCGCGGCGTTCGCCGTTTCGGGGCGAGGCGCTCCAGGCACGGGGTGCGCGGCCACGGCTGGTCGTGCTGCCGGATCGGCTTCCTGCGTGAGCGCCACGGTGGGCGGCAAGGTGGGCGCGGACGACTTCATCCGCGCGACAGGTGCAAGTGCGGGCGATCTTGATGCCCTGCCCCGGGCTGACATCACCGCCCGTGAAAACCGCATCGATGCTGGCGATCACGACCTCCACGGGTCACGGCCTCCGCGTGGATGGCCCTCGGGCGCCACAACAATCCGCCTAGCATCTTCCGGCGCGGCGGCGCGCTGGTTCGGCTCGACCGCGCCGAGGACGGCCGACTCGTGGTGACCACGCTCGGAGTCGACCACCTACGGCACCACATGGCCCGCGTGGCCGAATGGCACGTCATCCGGGGCAAGCGCGACGTCCCCGACTACCCGCCGGTCCCCGTGATCCGCGACATGTTGGTGCAGCCAGATCCGCCGGTGCCGGCCCTCGACCGGATCGCGCTGGTACCTATTCTCGGGGCTGACGGACGGGTCCATGCAACGTCTGGCTACGTCGAGACGGCGCGGACGGTCATAGACTTGGCACCGGGCTGGAGATCCCGCCGGTGCGCCATCACCCGGCGCCGACGAGCGCGATATCGCGCGTGGCATCCTCCTCGAGCCGCTGGTCGACTTTCCGTTCGTGCCGGGACGCGGACCGAGCGCATGTGCTCGCGGCTATGTTGCTGCCCTTCGGCCGGGGTCTGATCGCAGGCCCGACGCCGCTCCACCTGATCCACAAACCCACGCCTGGCACCGGCGCGACTCTCCTCGCACAACTGACTGGCCTGGTGGGCACGGGCCGCAGTCCCCCCGCTATGACCGAAGGCCGCGACGAGGACGAGTGGCGCAAACGCCTGCACGCCAAGCTGACCAGCGGCGCGGGGACGGTTGTCCTAGACAACGTGCGCCGGCGCATCGATACCGGCCAGCTCGCCGCCGCCCTGACGGCGGACGAGTGGGAGGACCGCACTCTTGTTGCCGGACTCTGAAAAGCGCGGGAATTTGGACTGACGACGGTGATCACGGCGTCGGCGTGGGGCGGGGGGCCTTGCGGGTGACCTCGGCGGCCCGCCGGCGATAGCTCTCGCCTTCGATGGTGATGATCTCGGCGTGGTGGATGAGGCGGTCGATGAGGGCGATGGCGCTGGCCGGCGTTGGGGAAGATCGTCGGCCAGTCGGAAAAGGCCAGGTTCGTCGTGAGGACGAGACTTTTACGTTCGTAGCGGCGGCTGACACCTGGAAGAGGAGGTCGGCGGCGCGGGCGTCGTAGGACAGGTAGCCCAGCTCGTCGAGGACGAGGACCCCCCGCTGGCCGTAGTAGTTGAGGCGCCGGGCGAGGCCGCGGGCCGACTCCCGGCAGCCGAGCTCGAGCTGGACTTGCCCCGGTTTCGTGGACACCTATCCTCTGAGGGAGGAAGGAGGCCACGATGCCTAGGACCCGACCCCCATATCCACCGGAGTTGCGGCGCCGGCTCGTCGAGCTGGTGCGCGCGGGCCAGACGCCCGAGGAGCTGGCGCGGAAGTTCGAACCCTCGGCCGGCGCGGTCCGCAACTGGGTCGTGCAGGCCGCCCGCGACGCCGGGCACCGGACAGACGGCCTGACGACCGAGGACAAGGAGGAGCTCCGGCGGTTGCGCCGGGAGAACCGCGTGCTGCGCGAGGAGCGGGAGATCCTGAGAAAAGCCGCGGCCTGGTTCGCCAAGGAGACCACGTCGATCCCCTCACGGGATTCGAGTTCGTGAAGGCGTACCCGGCCGTCCACCGCATCGCCACCATGTGCCGCGTGCTGGGGGTCTCCACCAGCGGGTACTATGCGTGGCAGCACCGCGCCCCGTCGGCGCGCGCCCAGCGCGACGCCGAGCTGACGATGAAGATCCACACCATCCATCTCGAGTCGCGCGGCACCTACGGCGCGCCGCGGGTGCACGCCGAACTGGCCGCCCAGGGGATCGCCCTGGGTCGCAAGCGGGTGGCGCGGCTCATGCGCCGCGCCCAGCTGCGGGGCGTCAGCCGCCGCACGTGGGTGCACACGACGACGCGGAACCCGGACGCCGAGCCGGCGCCCGACCTCGTGCAGCGGCAGTTCACGGCGACCGGCCGTGACCAGCTCTGGGTCGCGGACATCACGTACGTGCCGACCGGGGCCGGCTTCCTCTACCTCGCGGTGGTGCTCGATGCGTGGAGCCGCCGCGTGATCGGCTGGGCGATGGAGACCCATCTGCGCACGGAGCTCGTCCTGGCCGCGTTGGACATGGCCCTCCATCAGCGGCGCCCCTCCACCGTCATCCACCACTCCGACCACGGCTGCCAGTACACGTCGATCGCCTTCGGCCAGCGGTGCGACGAGGCCGGCGTCCGCCCCTCGATGGGCTCGGTCGGCGACGCCTACGACAACGCCCTGTGCGAGAGCTTCTTCGCCACGCTCGAATGTGAGCTGCTCGATCGCACCCGGTTCACCACATCGGGCGAGGCCCGCGCCGCGCTCTTCGACTTCATCGAGGGCTGGTACAATCCTCGCCGGCGGCATTCCGCCCTGGGTTACGAGTCGCCGATCCGTTATGAGCGGCTCCACACGCCTCCGAACTCGATGCGGCCGGTCCCGACCGGAAGCGCGACCGCCGTATTGCCTCTACAAGGCCCCTTGGACGAGGGGGGCGCTATCTCCCTATCCCCCCAAACTGCCCTTTCCACCCCTTCCACCGGGCGAGGGCGCCCATGAGTCAGCGCTGCGAACCTCAGCCGTTCACCGTCCACGAAACCGGGTCAACTCCACACGGTGCGGACGTAGCGGCGGACCTGGACTCGGCGGAGCCCGGGTAGCCGCGCGCGCGGAGCATGGCATGGCAGCCGCGTGGCCCGCAGGCGCGGGTACTGCTCCAGGGTGGTGGCGATGAACGGCCTTGTAGGGATCCAGTTCGCTCGGGCGGATCTGCGGGCCGGGTTGGATGCGGGGCGCGATTGAGCGCGCGGCGGACGGTCTCGTGATGCACGCCCAGGGCGTCGGCGATTGTGCCGATCGGCCAGTGCTCGGCGTAGAAGAGGCGACGGATCTCGGCGCGCTGGAGCAGCGAAATCATCGGCCACCCTCAGCGCCGCGGGCGGCGCGCGGGGGCGGAGGAGCGCCAACCGGGGTGTGGCGGACTCAAGCGCCCCGGCCGTCCACAGCGGGCACACTGCAGCCGCCCGGGGCGCGCGCGGGTCTGCGGCATCGGCATCGACGGGGTCCTCCTGCCCCGCGGCCCGCGTGACGGTCTGGGCCGAGGGCGGAGTCACGATGCCGCACGGCCCCGGGGGCCGGGAAGTCTGATGCGTCACTTTCTCGCGCTGGGCCCCGCGGCCGCTGCGGTAGCGGGCTTGCCGCGCGGCGTGGTGCAGCCGCCCGCGGCGGCGGGCAGGAATCGACGGCCGGCCGCGCGCACGGGGGCGTGTCGCGCCCACTGGGCGCAGGACGCGAGCAGTAGCGATCGCCCCGATCCAGTGGCGGCAGAGGAAGAAGACCCGGCGGCAGTCGGTCCGAGCGCAGATCACAAACCGAAAGGAATCCAGGCGTCCCCGCGCACAGGCCGTAGGGCTGGACAATCCCGTGGGTGTGCGATCACAGAGCGCGCTGATCGCGCCCCCTTGGGATTCAGCCCGAGGGCCCGGGGTGGCGAGACTCCGGGCCCTCACCCTCTCACGCCGTCGGCGGGACTGCTGTACCTCAGGGCGCCGTCAACCGCAACCTCTCAGCAAAGCCGGGGCCGGCCGGGCCCTCGTTGTAACCGCTCGTGCCTCGGCTTCAGCGTTCTGCTCACGCTGGTCTTCACCCGTGACAAGAAGTGTATCGCTCGCTGGCGCTCGCGCGGGGGCTGCGCCCCCGCATGGATCTTGACATGTCTCCCAGGCGCCTCTGTCGGCCCACCGGTTGGATGCCAGTTCGGGTCCCTGAGCACTACAGCCAGGGGAAACCTTCGGGAAACCGAAAAGGATGCTGAAGCCGATCGAGAGCAGAAAGGGCCAGTTCACTGCGGAAAATGTGGAACGGTTACACCCTCGTCACCGATCCAGAATTCCGCGCTTTCCGGCGATCACCAACACTCTCGGGCGCTCCGAGATGGTGCGCGTGCCTGTCCGCTGCCTCTGGCTCGCCACAGGCAACAACGTGGGCGCTGTCCGACGAGATGGCCCGGCGCACGGTAAGCATCCGGCTCGACGCCCGGAGTGATCGGCCCTGGCTCCGCAACGGCTTCCGCCATCCCCGACCTGCTCGGCTGGGCGCGCGCGCAGCGCGGCGACCTGATCTGGGCGGCCCTGACCCTGTGGCGCGCCTGGCTCGCGGCCGGGGCGCCCGAAGGCCAGGTCCGCCTCGGCATGTTCGAGCGATGGTCCGCTGTCCTCGGCGGGCTACTGGCCACGGCCGGCGTCCCGGGTTTCCTCGGCAATCGCGAAGAGCTCTACGACAAGGCCGACGAGGAGGGCCGTGTATGGCGCCGCATCGGTGTCGGGAGTGGGTGGGACCAGCACGGCAGCAAGCCCGTCGGCGTGGCGGACTTGTGGTCCATCGTCCAGGACGCGGACATCGACCTCCGCCTGGGCGATGGGACCGAGCGGAGCCAGCGAACCCGTCTCGGCAAGCGCATCGGCACCATGCGCGATAGGCACTTCGGCGATCACCGCATCGAGGACGCTGGAACTTCCCGCGGCTCGCAGCGCTGGAGGCTGTGGCGAGGACGTGGAGGACGTTGCACGCAAACATTTTCCCCAGAGTACACACACGCTTCCCAAGAACCCCTCACGCGAGGGTGCTGGAAAACGTCCTCAACGTCCACCACGTCCGCATCTGTCTATCTCGCGCGCGACAGCCACGCGCGTGGCCCGGGCGAGTGAGCAAGCGGGCGCCCAGAGGGCACGCTCGACCTGTCTCCGCTCACACCGGAATCGGCAGGCAGGGCGGCTCGCCCGTATCGTCCTGCCGCGGGAGGGCCGGTAGTGGCGATAGACCGCACCCCCTGCAGCGTCACCGGCTGCGACCGACCGCGGTCGCACAAGCTCCCGACATGCCCGCTGCACTCCGACCCCGCGTCGCCGCCGCGCTTCCCGCTCGGCCACCTGAGGGTGACGCCCGGCGCGCAGCAGGCGATGGAGGAGGCCGGCGATCCCTCGGAGTCGTTCCTGCGCCGGCACGTCCAGGGTGACTGGGGCGACATCGACGCGGACGACTGCGCGACGAACGAGGACGCCCTCCGCGACGGTAGCGAACTCATGTCCGCCTACCGGACGCGGCTCGGCGTCAAGCTCTGGGTCATCGCCGAAGCCGATCGGCGCTCGACCACCATCCTGCTCCCGGAGGAGTACTGACCAGGAGGGAGCGCAAGAACCCTGGCGCCTTTGCGTTCGGGCGGTGTCGAGGCCTGGCCCGGCGGGGCCGCGGGGACTGAATCAGAGGCAAGTCTACGTCGCCAGCGAAAGATCGTAGATAAAAGGGCCTAACACACCTGGCCCGGGAGCGTGGCCTGCATGGCCTGAACGACGCGGGTGCCGCCTGACAGCGCGCAGCCGAGCGGTTAGAGAGAAAACGCTCCGTGAGGGTCTAGACGGGGGCCACCGTACTAGTTCGCTCTCGGCCTACGTTTTCCGCAACCTGCCGGGGCCCGGAATCCTTAAGGGACCACTCTGCGAAGGGCCCTACCGCGTAGAACCACCGTCAAATAAAGGCCAAAGCCCCCCGGTCATGCGTGGTCTACACCCGAGGTGTCGGTGGGGGATCCTGCCGCCGGCATCAGGCGTCCAGGACCCGAGGGATCAGGCGGCCGCACAGGGCTCACGCGGCGGATCCATCACCACTCGTCGCTCACCCGCGCTCCCCCAATGCGGTTACAGGGACGCGGAACTTGACCACGTCGCTCAAGCGTCGCACTGGGCAGTGCTCGGCGCCGGACGGTTCCGGCGGCCCGATCCGCTGATCTGGGAACTAGGCCGATCCGAGCCGCGTCTGACCGCGATTTCGCTCGGAGAGTGGTCCAAGCGCGTTGGCCTTTCTAACCCCAATCGGAAAATAGCTCAGGCCGCCAAACGGTGATCGATCGACGCATAAAGGGTCTCGGTGGCCGGGTTGTGGGACAGGCGCAGGACGTGGCGGCCGCCGATGCGGGCCAGCCGGCCGGCGCGGACGATGAGGAGGAAGCGCAGGGTGCGCATGCTCCGGATCAGGTACGCATAGGTGCGTTTGCGGAGCGGGGTTTCGGGGTGGCGAGCGTCTCGAGTTGGAAGCTGCGGGTCAGATTGTGGGCGAGGACGCTGAGTTGCTGCCAGGCGCTGTTGGCCCCGTAGTGAGCCGTCGGGACCACATCGAGGGCGAACTCGCCCTTGAGTTCGGCCAGGGTCTTCTCCTGGGCGCCGCGCCCACAGATCAAGGCGTACAGCGCGGCGAGACCCAGGGGGAGGTTGGTCGCGACGGCGGCGTACTCGTAGTGCCCGTCGTCCGGAGTGAACAGATCCAGCTGAAAGTTCTTGGGGCTCTCGTGGGCGACGTGCTTGCGGTAGATCATCACGCGGAGCCGGAGGTTCCACTGCGGGATGACCAAGTCATGGAAGAGGCCGGTGACCTCCGGGGCGACGGGCAGCCAGCGCGCGCACGCGGCCGCGAGTTGCTTGAGCGGCAGCCAACTCCAGTAGCCGACCTTGATGGCGTAGCGGCAGCCCCGGGCGGTGAAGAGGCGCAGCATCGCGCTGGAAGAAGGCGGCGTCCATGCGGAACTCCAGCGCCACCCGCCGCCCGAATCGGGCGCGGAGGCCGTCGATGATCTCCCGCAGAAAGGCCGCCGCCTGCTTGGAGTCGTGGACATTGCCGGGGCGGTTCTTGAGCCGGAGGATGTGTCCGGTCTGCGCCAGATGGGCGAACAACGGGTAGTAGCTGGGGTCCTTCCGATGATGGGGGGTTGAAGCCCCGAAAGGCCCAGCCCACCGTGGCCCCCGTCCGGACGACCGACCCATCGACGTCGATCGTCAGGCGCGGCAGCTCCAGCCGGGTCAGGGCCTCGGTCACGAGGTCGCGATTGAGCGCGATGAGCGGGGCGAGGGTCTCTTGCGTGAACTGCCGCAACCAGTCGGCCACGGTGCGGCGGGCGGGCAGGCGCGCCAGGCCACAGAAGCGGGTCACCAACGGATTTCGTGAGTTGACCCGGTTTCGTGGACGGTGAACGGCTGAGGTTCGCAGCGCTGACTCATGGGCGCGCTCGCCCGGTGGAAGGGGTGGAACGGCCAGTTTGGGGGGATAGGGAGATAGCGCCCCCCTCGTCCAAGGGGCCTTGTAGAGGCAATACGGCGGTCGCGATTTCGGTCGGGGCCGGCCGCATCGGGTTCGGAGGCGTGTGGAGCCGCTCGTAACGGATCGGCGACTCGTAGCCAAGGGCGGAATGCCGCCGGCGAGGATTGTACCAGCCTTCGATGAAGTCGAAGAGCGCGGCGCGGGCCTCGCCCGAGGTGGCGAACCGGGTGCGATCGAGCAGCTCACATTCGAGCGTGGCGAAGAAGCTCTCGCACAGGGCGTTGTCGTAGGCATCGCCGACCGAGCCCATCGAGGGGCGGACGCCGGCCTCGTCGCACCGCTGGCCGAAGGCGATCGACGTGTATTGGCAGCCGTGGTCGGAGTGGTGGATGACGGTGGAGGGGCGCCGCTGATGGAGGGCCATGTCCAACGCGGCCAGGACGAGCTCCGTGCGCAGATGGGTCTCCATCGCCCAGCCGATCACGCGGCGGCTCCACGCATCGAGCACCACCGCGAGGTAAAGGAAGCCGGCCTCGGTCGGCACGTAGGTGATGTCCGCCACCCAGAGCCGGTCGCGGCCCGGCACGGCGAACTGCCGCTGCACGAGGTCGGGCGCCAGTGCCGCGTCCCGGTCGCGCGTCGTGGTGGTGACCCACTTGCGGCGACTCACCCCGCGCAGCTGGGCGCGGCGCATGAGCCGCGCCACGCGCTTGCGGCCGATCGCGATCCCTTGGGCCGCGAGGTCGGCGTGCACGCGGGGCGCCCCGTAGGTCCCCCGCGACTCGAGATGGATGGTGTGGATCTTCATCGTCAGCGCGGCGTCGCGCTGGGCGCGGGCCGAGAGGGCGGTGCTGCCACGCATAGTACCCGCTGGGGGAGACCTCCAGCACGCGGCCCATGGTGGCAAGCGGATGGTCGGCCTGGTGGCCTTTCATGAACTCGAATCCCGCGACGGGATCGACGTGGTCTCCTTGGCGAACCAGGCCGCCGCTTTTCTCAGAATCTCCTTCTCCTCGCGCAGCACCCGGTTCTCGCGGCGCAGCCGACGGAGCTCCTCCTTCTCCTCGCTCGTCACGCCGTCCGTCCGGCGCCCCTCGTCGCGGGCCGCCTGCACGACCCAGTTGCGAATGGCACCGGCCGACGGTTCAAACTTCCGCGCCAGATCCTCGGGCGTCTGGCCCGCGCGGACCAACTCGACCAGGCGGCGGCGCAACTCCGGCGGATACGGGGGTGATGTTCTAGGCATCGTGGCCTCCTTCCTCCCTCAGAGGATAGGTGTCCACGAAACCGGGGCAAGTCCAGCCCAGGCGACGCTGCCGCCGGCGCGCACGACGGTGCCGTCGACATCGATCGTCAGCGGCGGGAGCTGCAGGCGGGCGATGGCGTCGGTGACCAGGTCGTGGTTGAGCTGGACCAGCGGCGCCAGGGTGGCCTGGGTAAACTGCCGGAGCCAGTTGCCCATCGTGCGGGCGGTGGGGATCCGCGCCAACCCACAGAAGCGCGCGATCAGCGGATCACTGGCCAGATAGCGCAGGTGCTCCAGCCGGCGCGCGCCCGTGTAGAGCAGCGCCAGCACCAGCAGGGCGAGCCGGCCCCCACCGTAATCCCCACCGGTCGCGGCACACGCGGCCCGCAGCCGGCTCGGCACCTCGCCCTGTCGCAGGTAGCGGCGGAGCAACTCCAACCCGCTGAACGACGTCAGCGCTTGGTCCACGAACTCGACGTGCAGCTTCCCCTTGACCATCCGGTGCAGGCTCGCTACGTTCAAACGCATCAGGGCGGCCTCCTGTGTGGGGAGTAGCGTTGCGCGTTTCTCCCTTTCGATCGCACAGGGGGCCGTTCTGTTTCACGCAACGTCTCGATTCTTCATGCCTCAGTTATTTTCGGATTGGGGCTAAGATGCACGACGACGCAGACGGCGACGCAGACCCCTCGGGAAATCATTGAGTTTTCCGAGGGGTTTTACTTTACGTGTCGAGCACCACGCAAAACGGCTTGGGCGCGGGCACCGTTGCGGGCACCGCTGAGACACTCTGCGCGAGTGCTTTGCGCGCGCGCGAATCTGCTTGCGGGGCGTGCGCCGCAAGGCGTAGCGTCGAGGCGGGGCGGTTCTGCTTCCCGCTCCTCTCTCTCGGTGCACCGAGCTGGCTCCGGCGAAGTCGACCGCTGCAGGCTCGCTCGGGCCGGCCCGGTCGGGCTGCCGGTGCCCCAGCTTTCGTTAGGGAGGAGTAGGGAGCAGTCAAACAACCCGTTCCAGCGGACGCACCCACGGGGCTCGCCGCTGAACGGGTGCGTTCGGCAACTTGAGATTGGGCTGTTGTGGAGGCGTCGATGCCAGGCTTTGACGCGAGTTGGTTCGCCGCACTTCGAGCCGTGACGAGGCCGGGCGTCCATCAGGCGCGCCATCTTCGCGGCCAGATGCCCGTCATTGCCACGGCTGGGAGAGATGGTGAACCAAGGACTCGCGGCCGGCTTGTTGCTCGATCCGACAGTGGATCTGATCCGCGAGGTCAGGCGCATTCGGAACTTTGGCTTCCCAGATGCGTTCGTCGTTCACACTGATGGCCAGCATATCTACACGCGCGACGCCGGGTACGATAGGCGGCAGCTCAACATTGGCCTCGCGGCCCATCCCTACTACCCGTGGGACATGATGCGGATTGGAGTCGGCTTCCCGATGCAAGATCAGGCGAATGCTGCAGTCATGGACTACGTCACGTTTCGAAGCAGCGTGATGGCGAACCCTCAAGGGTTTGACGCCGTGTACACCACGATCCTCGGTGGATACGGTGAGCTTGACGACGATACGAAGGTGTGGGCGCCGCTTTCCCACGCGGTAGTCAGCGATACCGGAGAAGGTCGCTGGCGGTTCTTTGGGAGGCGACTCACGCTGACCGACGACGCCGCGCTCCTCGCCTCCATACCTGCGCTGGCTCGGGCAGTCGTCGACGTGTTCCGGCAGATCGATACAGCACCATTCTGAGCGACGGCCAGCCACTATAGCGTTGTTGAACAAGCCGCTTCATTTGACGTTGGGTCTTGCGTTCTCCGTTCGCTCGGTCCTCTGCGCAGGTGCCATCAGCGCTAGACCGACAACCGACGGTTGAGGCCCATGAGTGACTCCGCTTCGATCATCGACGGCCGGCAGGACCTGTGGGCTGCTTGCCGCCCGCGGGATCCGAGATGGCCGCAGTACCTCCCCGAGGTCAAGGACAATTTGTTCCTTCACGGCCTTCGTTCGGCGACAGCGTGCGAGTTCACGAAGGCGACGGTTCTGAATGCAAAGACAAGGCGAATCGTCCTGCTAAGATGCGCGCGCGCTTGCATCCTCATCCGCCCTGGCAGTGAACTTCTTCGACGCTTGGCGCGATGCCGACAAGCAAATGCTTGCGCGGGCCTTGCGTGTGTCGGGCAAATCAAGTCGCTCCAGTTTGAGTTCAAGCCGGCCAACTATCCAGTGGGGCCTAGATCGCCCAATCTCGACCTTCTTTTGTGTCTTGACGACGGACGACGAGTCGGAATCGAATCCAAATTCTCGGAACCCTACAGGACACACGACGGATTTGGCGGGATGTCGGCCCGCTACTTTGCGTCGCAAGATCCGCTGTGGCAGACGGTTGGTCTCACACGCGCAGCGCGTCGCCGACAGCTTTCGACCTGCTTGGAAGTACCTCAACGTGCCGCAGTTGCTCAAGCACCTCTTGGGGTTGGCAAACGCACCGCAGGGGCCGACGACCCTCTTGTACCTTTGGTTCGATACCGGGGCCGGCGATTCGTCAATGCATCGTCGCGAGATCGACACATTTCGTGAGCTGGTCGAAAACGACCCGGTCGT
>CAVWWD010000012.1:0-288181 GCA_963758635.1 uncultured Candidatus Rokubacteria bacterium
CCACGAGGATCACGCGGTGCGGGCGTGCTACGCGGCCCTTCGGATGCAGGAGTCGGTGAAGCGCTACGGCGAAGATGTGCGTCGGGCGAAGGCGTGCCGGTGCAGATCCGCGTCGGCCTCAACTCGGGCGAGGTCGTCGTCCGGACGGTCGGCAGCGATCTCCGCATGGACTACACCGCCGTGGGCCAAACCACTCACTCGCGGCCCGGATGGAACAGTCGCGCCGCCTGGACGTCCGGCTGACGGGGACACGGTCGGCCTCGCAGAAGGTTTCGTCGAGGTGAGGTCGCTCGGTCCCACCGGGTGAAGGGTCTGCCGGCCCCAATCGAAGTCTTCGAGCTGACGGGAGCAGGGACCGCACGGACGCGGCTGCAGGCTGCGGCGCTCCGGGGCCTCACGCGCTTCGTGGGCCGCGACGCCGAGGTGGAGCACCTGCGCCGGGTCCTCGGCCAAGCCGAAGCCGGCCGGGGCCAGGTGGTCGCCATCGTCGGCGAGGCCGGGGTGGGCAAGTCGCGGCTCACCTACGAGTTCACCCACTCCCATCGGGTGCAGGACTGGCTGATCCTGGAGGCCTCATCCGTCTCCTACGGCAAGGCCACCAGCTACCTGCCCGCGATCGATCTGCTCAAGGGCTACTTCAAGATCGGCGACCGGGACGACCACCGGGAGATGCGCGCCAAGGTGCTGGGGCGGGTGTGGGCCTGGACCGCGCGCTCGAGCCCCTGCTGCCCCCGCTGCTCGCGCTGCTCGACGTGCCGGTCGAGGACCCGGCATGGCAGAACCTGGACCCGCCCCAGCGCCGCCAGCGGACGCTCGACGCCGTCAAGCGCCTGCTGCTACGGGAGAGCCAAGGGCAAACGCTGCTGGTGGTCTTCGAGGACCTGCACTGGATCGATAGCGAGACCCAGGCCCTGCTGGATGGCCTGGTGGAGAGCCTCGGGTCCGCGCCCCTCCTGCTGCTGGTCACCTACCGCCCCGAGTACGAGCACCGCTGGGGGAGCAAGACAGCCTACTCCCAGCTGCGGCTCGACAGCCTACCTGCCGAGAGCACGGCGGAACTGCTGGCCGCGTTGCTCGGGCCGGACCCGGGCTGACCCCCTTGACGATGATGCTGGTGAAGCGGGGCAACCCGTTCTTCCTCGAGGAGTCGGTGCGGACCTTGGTGGAGACGGGCGCGCTGGTGGGAGAGCGCGGAGCCTACCGGATGACGCGGCCGGTGGAGGCGCTGCAGGTGCCGGCGACAGTGCAGACGATCCTGGCGGCGCGGATCGACCGGCTGCCGACGGACGAAAAGCAGCTCCTGCAGGCGGCCTCGGTGATCGGCAAAGACGTGCCCTACGTGCTGCTGGCGGCGATCGCGGAGCAGCCTGAGGAGATTCTGCGGCGGAAGCTCGGGCATCTCCAGGAGGCGGAGTTCCTCCTCGAGAAGCAGATCTTCCCGGACCTGGAGTACACGTTCAAGCACGCGCTGACCCAGGAAGTGGCGTACGCGGGTCTGCTCACCGAGCGACGGCGCGCCATACACGCCCGTATCGTCGCGGAGCTCGAGCGCGTCCAGCACGACCATCCCGGAAACGAGGCGGAACGCCTCACCCATCACGCCGTGTGCGCGGAGCTGTGGGAGCACGCCGTGCGCTACGGCCGGGAGGCCGGCGCCAAGGCGCTGGCGCGCTGGGCCCTGAGCGATGCGCGCACGCATCTGGAGCACGCCCGCGCCGCCGCCGGCCGGCTGCCCGAGAGCCGTCACGCCATCGAGCAGACGGTCGACGTGCTGCTCGATCTGCGATCAACCATCCACAACCTGGGGGAGGTCGAGCGCGGCGAGGGGCTCGCGCGCGAGGCCGCGTCACTGAGCGAGCGCCTCGGCGACGACGAACGCATCGGCAAGGCCTCCCATGCGCTCAGTATCTGTCTGTGGATGCTGGGGCGTTCAGGGGACGCGTGGGATCCCAACGCCCGCTCGATCGCCATCGCCGAGTCGACCGGAGACGCGCTACTGGGGCACCAGGCCCGGGCGCAGCGCGGTCGCCTGCATCACGATCGGGGCGACTACCGACAGGCCGCCGCGGCTCTGCGCGAGGCTCTGGACGAGCTCGAGATCGCGGGGGCCACGTTTTGGTCCCCCGCGGGCGCCGCGCCACTCGTGGCGATGGTCACCACCTACCTCGGGTGGTCGCTGGCCGAGCTTGGTGAATTCGAGGAGGCGGCGCGACGGACGGAGGCGCTCCGCGTGGCCGAGGCGATCAGCGACCCGATGGGCGTCATGCTGGCGTGCCTGGGCCCGGGCATGGTCCACGTCCGGCAGGGCAATGCTCCTGCCGCCATCCCTCCGCTCGAGCAGGGGCTGCGCGTCTGTCACCAGATGGGCTTGACCGCCCTCGTCTTCCACGGCATCGCTGCGTCCCTGGGCAAGGCGTACTCGCTCGCGCACCGGGAGGCCGAGGCGGTCCCCCTCCTGCGCAGGGTGGCCGACCAGGCATGGTCGATGAAGTTGGTCTCGGACCACCTTCTCGGCGCGATCCCGCTCGGCGAGGTCTGGCTGTCCACAGGGCGTCTCGACGACGCGGCTGAAGTCGCGCAGCAATCCCTCGAGCGAGCGCGCGCGCACGGGCAGCGCGGGCACGAAGCCCATGCGCTGCGTCTGCTCGCGGCAGTCGCCGCCCGCCGTGATCCGCCCGAGGCCCTCAACGCCGAGAGGAACCACTTCGCTGCGCTCGATCTCGCCACGGCCCTCGGGATGCGCCCGCTCGCCGCCCACTGCCACGCGGACCTGGCCAAGCTCTACCGGGAGACCGGCAAGCATCAGGAGGCGCGCGAGCACCTCGTCACCGCGACGACGATGTACCGCGAGATGGGCATGACGTACTGGCTGGAGCAGGCGGAGCCGGAGATCGGAGCGTGACCGCGAGGCTCGTTGGCGTCCGTACCCCAGACAAGAGCCGCCACCACTACCGTAGACGGGTTCCGAGAGCTCGATGATGAGCCGCGCCTTCCTCGGCGTCCTCGGCCTCCTCGCCGCGCCGCGCGCCGCCGAGGCGCAGCCAGCGGACAGGATCGCTCGAATAGGCTACCTGTCGCTCGACGGGCAACTTCCCTCGGCACCCGAGAGGCCTTCCTCCAAGGACTACGTGACCTCGGTTACGTCGAGGGTCGAAACGTCGTCATCCAGTACCGAGATGCGAGGCTAGCCCGAGCGGCTCCCCTCCTTGCGCTGAACTCGTTGGCTCAAGGTGCAGTCATCCTGGCCGGAGGACACTCTGCCCTGGCCGCCAAGGAAGCGACCGGGATTTTCCCATTGTCTTCGCTGCGGCCGAGCCGGTTTCTAGCGGGCTCGTGACCAGCCTTGCGCGGCCGGGCGGCAATGTCACCGGGGTGGCCGTGTTCACCCAGGAGGGGCTAGTCGGCAAGCGTCTGGAACTGCTCAAGCTAGCCGTTCAGGGGGTCAGTCGGGTCGCTGTCCTGTGGCAGCCAGGTGGCTACGCTTAGACGCTCGCCAGAAACGCCAGGGGTGTGCTCGTGAGAAGTGACCCACCGACGGAGTGGAGGTGACGCGGAGCCGATTGCATGGGCGCGCGCAGGTGTGGCAAGCAGAGCAGGAGGTCTTGAGGGTGGAGGCCCGGGGTGACATCCCGGGCCTCCTGGTTAAGCCGGCTGCGGTGGCGCGAGAGAACCGGGTTAACCGGATAGAGGATCGCGTGCGCGGCTGGACTTGTAAAGCCCTCGGGACGCCCGGGCGGTGGCGGCGGCCGAGGCGCGGGTGTTCACGTGCGCGCGATGCGGGGTGGCGGTGCGCATCTGCCGCCGCTGTGATCGGGGGAACCTCTACTGCCGGGCGTGCGCGCCGACGGCCCGGCGCGAGCGGATGAAGCGCGCGGGCGAGCAGTACCAGCAGAGCGAGCCTGGGCGGATCAATCACAAGCGCCGGCAACAGGAGTACCTCGCGCGCGGCGAGGCGCGGGGAAAGATGACGCATCGGGGTTCCCCTGGGCCGCGCGCGACCGGACACTCGCCGCCGAGGCCAGCGGATGAGCCACGCGAGCGCACCTGCCAATCGCCCCACCCCCTCCCGAGCGATCCCGAGCGACGTCGCTGCGACTTCTGCGGACGCGAGGTCCGCGCCTCCCCCGCGTGGACGGGTCGCGCACGAGCAACGTCGTGCCCGGCGCGGTGCGCGGCTCCCGGTCGGACGCGTTCGGCGGCCCCGGGGCCGCGGGTCGTGAGGCGCCGGCGACATGAAGCTCGAGCTCCACCAACTCGACCTGCGCTACGAGACGCTGCGCACGCGCAAGCCCGAGGCCGAGCGCAAGCTGCTGGCCGCGCTGGCGGACATCGGCCAGCAAGTGCCCGTGGTGGTCGTCCGGGGCGAGACCGCCGAGCGCTTCGTGCTGGTGGACGGCTACAAGCGCGTGCGCGCGCTGCGCCGGCTCGGCCAGGATCTCGTGGCCGCCACGTGCTGGGACCTGAGCGAGGCGGAGGCGCTGGTGCTGGACCGGCTGATGCGCACGGGCGAGGGCGCGACGGCGCTGGAGCAAGGGTGGCTGTTGCACGAACTCGCCAGCCGGTTCGCGCTGGCGCTGGACGATCTCGGGCGCCGCTTCGCGCGCTCGGTGAGCTGGGTGAGCCGGCGGCTGGCGCTGGTGGAGGAGCTGCCGGCGGCCATCCAGGATCACGTGCGGCGCGGCGCCCTCCCGGCGCACGCGGCCATGAAGCATCTGGTCCCGTTGGCGCGCGCCAACGCGGACGCCTGCGAGCGCCTGGTGGCGGCCATCGCCGGCCAGGGCCTCACCAACCGCCAGATCGGCCAGCTGTACGCCGCGTGGCGCGACGGCCTGCCCGCGGTCCGCGAGCGCGTCCTCGCTGCGCCGCTGCTGTTCCTCAAAGCCCGCCACGCCATCGGCACGGTGCCCGAGGACGAGGGCCGCCTGGTGATGGACGACCTGGACATGGTCGCCGCGGTCGCGCGCCGCGCGCGCCGGCGCCTGCGCCAGGGCGTGTTCCGGCGCCTGCTGCCGCCCGAGCGCCAGGAAGTGCAGCGGCTCGGCGCCGTGGCCCACGACGAGCTGGCCCGGCTCGCCGAGCGCCTGCGCGAGGAGGAGGCCGATGCTGCCCCAAGGGATCCGGCACGCGATTCTTGATCTCCATGGCCGCGGGCAGAGCGTGCGCGCCATCGCCCGGGCGCTCGCGGTGTCCCGCGCCGCCGTGCGCGAGGTCCTGCGGCGCGGCTCGGCCGACGTGCCGCGCCTCGCCCGCCCGGAGAAGGCCCTCGAACACCGCGAGGAGATCCTGCGGCTGCTCCGGGAGTGCGAGGGCAGCTTCATGCGCGTGCACGAGGAGCTGATGAAGGCCGGCCTCGCGCTCTCGTATCCGGCCTTCACCGCCTTCTGTCGCCGCCACGGGATCGGCCAGGTCCCCAAGCAGCCGGCCGGGCGCTACGACTTCGCGCCGGGCCAGGAGATGCAACACGACACCTCGCCGCACGACGTGCATCTGGGCGGCACCGTGCGGCGCGTGCAGACCGCCAGCCTCGTGCTCGCCTACTCCCGGATGCTGTTCTTCCAGTTCTATCCCCGCTTCCGCCGCTTCGAGTGCAAGGCCTTCCTCACCGAGGCGTTTCGCTACCTGGACGGGGCCGCCCAGACCTGCCTCATCGACAACACCCACGTGGTCGTGCTCCGCGGCACCGGGCGGGACATGGTCCCCGTGCCGGAGATGGCGGCCTTCGCCGAGCGCTTCGGCTTCACGTTCATGGCCCACGCGGTCGGCGACGCCAATCGCTCCGGCCGCGTCGAACGGATGTTCCGCTTCATCGAGCGCGGCTTCCTGCCCGGCCGCCGCTTCACCGACTGGGCCGACGCCAACCGCCAGGCCCGCGCCTGGTGCGACCGCGTCAACGCCCGCCCCAAGCGGCAGCTCAAGGCGACCCCACGCGAGCTGTTCGCCGTCGAACACCCGGCCCTGCGCCGGCTGCCGCGCTGGATCCCCGAGCCGTACCTGATCCATGAGCGGCTCGTCGACGTCGAGGGCTACATCACGCTCGACACCAACCACTACTCCGTGCCCACCGCGTTCATCGGCCGCCGCCTCGAGGTGCGCGAGACCCCGGACCGCATCATCATCTGCGAGGGCCCGCGCGAGATCACCACCCATGCGCGCGAGGTCGAGCCGCGCACCCGGTACGTCTTCCGGCCCGAGCATCGCCCGCCGCGGGGGCAGGGCTGGCGGCGCGAGCGCGCCCCGTTCCCCGAGGAACAGGACCTGCGTCGTCTGCTCCCCGACATCGACGCCTACCTCGAGGCCCTCAAGCGCCGGGGCAAGTTGCAGACCACGCTGGCGCTGCGCCAGCTCCTGCGCATGGCGCGCGAGTATCCGCGCGAGCCGCTGCTCGCCGCCATCCAGACCGCGGCCCACTACGGCCTGTACGACCTCGGCCGCCTCGAGCGCATGGTCTTGCGCGGCCTCGCCACCACGTACTTCCAGTTGCCTTTGGCGATCGACCCCGGAGAGTGCCACGATGAGCCGACCCCTGGACGAGCTCCAGCAACTCCTGAAGAACCTGCACCTGCGCCGGATGGCCGAGAGCCTGCCTGAGGAACTGCAGCGCGCCGAGAAGGACGGGCTGGCCTACACCGACCTGCTCCTGCGGCTGGCCCGGGCCCAGTGGCACCACCGCCAGGAGACCGCCCTGGAGTGGCGCATCCGCCAGGCGCGGCTGCCCGAGCGCTGGACACTGGAGACGTTTCCCTTCAAGGACCAGCCCGGCGTCAACAAGCGCCAGATCATGAGCCTGGCCGAGCTCGACTTCATCCCCACCGCCACCAACATCGTGTTCATCGGCCCGACCGGCGTGGGCAAGTCGGGCCTGGCCACCGGCCTCCTGCTCAAGGCGCTGCAGAACGGCCACCGCGCCCTGTTCATCAAGGCCCAGGACCTCTTCGACGACCTCTACGCCTCGCTCGCCGATCGCTCCTCCCGCAAGCTCCTCGACCGCCTCGCCCGCGTCCCACTGCTCTGCATCGACGAAATGGGGTATCTGACCCTCCGCCCCGAACAGAGCAACATCTTCTTCAAGCTCATGGAGGAGCGGTATCGTCGGCGCGTCGATCGATTCTCTAAGTTATGCGGAATATGCCTCCCCTCCCCCTACCGTGGTACTCAGCGGAGTCACCCCACACCACGGAGGAGGGGAAATGGCAGACACATCGTGGGCGCGAGCGGGCGACGAGGGCGTATCGAGAGCGGCCGGGCGCTGGCCGGTCCTGGCGCGCTGTCCCGAGGCGCTGCGTGGCTGCGGGTCCAAGCCGATCTCGGGCTGGCGCCGCGGACGCTCGAGGCGTACAGCCGGGGCCTGGCCGATTACCTCGCGGTCTGCGCGCGGGAGGGGATCGAGCCGCTGAGCGCGGGCCGCGCCGAGGTCGCGCGCTACGTGCGCGATCTCGCTGCAGCGACCCCATCCGCGCGGCGCGACGGTCGTGTCCATCGACTCCGGCGTGGGGCTGGCCAACGCCACCCTGCAGCAACGCCTCGTCATCGTCCGGCTGTTCTACGACCACCTGATCGAGGAGGGGCGACGGGACACCAATCCCGTCGGCCGGGGCCGGTACACGCCCGGCCGCGCCTTCGGCGGCCAGCGCGAGCGCGGCTTGGTGCCGCGGTTCACGAAGCTGCCCTGGATTCCGACCGATGCCGAGTGGCAGCACATCCTCACGCGTCGCGCGCCAGGCGCCGCTGCGGACCCGACTGATGCTGGCGCTCGCCTACGACGCCGGCCTGCGGCGGGAGGAACTCTGCCGTCTCCAGACGGACGACCTGGACCCCGCGTTTCGCACGCTCCGCGTGCGGGCCGAAACGACGAAGACGCGCCGGGCGCGCGTGGTGCCCTACTCGGAGGCCACCGGGGTCCTCCTGCAGCGGTACCTGGCGCAGCGGCGCGAGCTCAGTGCCGCCCGCGGGCTGCTCTGGCTCTCCGAGTCCCGTCGCAATCGCGCCCAGCCGCATCACCCTCTGGACGTGGTCCAAGGTCGTCCGCGCCCTCGCCCTGCGCGCCGGCGTCTCGCGCTTCAGCACCCACACGCCGCGACACCTCTGTCTGACCGATCTCGCCCGATCGGGGTGGGAGCTCCATGCGATCGCCGGCTTTGCCGGGCATCGCAATGTGGCCACCACCCTCCAGTACATCCACCTGTCGGGCCGCGATCTCGCCGCGAAGCTCGCGCGCGGCATGGCCCACGTCCACGCCTGGCGCCGGGCCGCCCTGGCCGACCTGGTCGGGAGGTGAGGCATGAGGGCGCCCGCGCTCCGGCCGCACGGGAGTGCCGACGGCCGACGCCGTCGGCTCGGCGACCCCGAAGCCGCCCTGGCAGTGGCCGGTCGACATGACGCGCGTATGATCGCTCGCCCCGGCTCACCGCCGCGGAAGCGCGCGCGCTCACCCTCATCGGCGACGAGGTGCGCGCCTGGCCGCATCGGAGCCGGCAGGGCGCCGCGTGGCGCGCCGTGGAGCGCCTGGTGCGCCCGCTCGCCGACGTCCGCGCGATCGTGCTCGGTCAGAGCCCGCCGGCAGCACCGCTGTGCGGATGCCGCCGTGGCGGCCATCCTGCGGGAGTGCGCCCGCGAGCAGTCGGCCTACTGGGGCTGGTCCTCGTCGACCTGGGTGCGCATCCTGGGCGCCACCCAACGCGACTTTCGCGCGGTCCATCCCGTGTGGGTCGATCGCCAGGTCCGCCACTACCTGATCGCGCTCCCCTATCTGCTCGGCTGCTTCACCGACCTGCGCCCCCTCGGGAACTACAAGCGGGTGGCGCTGGCCGAGAAGGTCTTTGGCCCGGCGCGCGTGCAGGCCATCGTGGCCCGCGTGGCCACGCGTGCTCGACGGCTGGGGCTATCAGAACGCCCAGACGGGCCGGGCCTTCCCGCGGATCCTCTGCGAGACGCTCCTCCTCAATCGCAGCCCGCGGCTGCACGATCTCTCCCCCGCGCTCCTCGACGACCTCCGGCGCACGGCCGGGCCGGAGAAACACAGCCTGCTCTATCAGCTCCAGCTCGCCCTCGCCGCGCTGGGCGTGATGGACGCGCCCGCCGGCCCCCCGTGGTCCCGCGCCCCGCCGTCGAAGGCGTGTCGCCGAGCTGGCAAGCCTGGGCGCATCGCTGGGAGACCACCTCCACCCTCGCCCCGGCCACCGGCGGCACGTGCGCCTCTGCCTGCTGAAAGCCGGCCGCTGGCTCGCCGCCGAGCATCCCGCGATCCAGGAGCCCGCGGCCTGGACGCGCGAGCTGTGCGCCGCCTACGTCGCCGCCGTCGATCGGATGCGCGTCGGCGACTACGCGCAACGCTGCGAGCCCATCCAGCACCTGGTCGGGACGCCGCTCTCGCCGCGATCGAAGGAGGCCTACCTCGGCGCGCTGCGCCAGTTCTTTCGGGACGTGCAGGAGTGGGGCTGGATCCCGCGCCGCTTCGATCCGACCCGGGCCCTCGCCACCCCGCGCTCGGTCAAAGCCCTCATCGGCCCCGCCCCGCGCGTGATCGCCGACGACGTGTGGGCCAAGCTGCTCTGGGCCGGCCTCCATCTCGAACCGAGCCGATCTCGCGCCCAGCGCCCGGGGCGGCCATTGCTATCCCGTCGAGCTCGTGCGCGCCCTGGCGGTGACGTGGCTCTTCAGCGGCCTCCGCAGCCGACGAGATCGCCCGGCTCCGCGCCGGCTGCGTCCGCTGGCAAACATCGTCCGACGCGTCCCAGGACCCGGTGTGTCTGCTCGACGTCCCGGCCCACAAGACGGGGGCGCCCTTCACGAAGCCCGTCGATCCGCTCGTCGGCCGCGCGATCGAGGCGTGGGAAGCGGTCCGGCCCGTGCAGCCGCTGCTGCTGGATCCGCGGACCGGGGAACGCGTCGCCGCTGCTGTTCTGTCTCCGAGCCAAGCGCGTCGCGCGCGAATACATCAACCACGCGCTGATTCCCGCGCTCTGCCGCAAGGCCGGCGTGCCCCGCGACGGACGCGCGGGGCCGCATCACGAGCCATCGCGCCCGCTCCACGATCGCGAGCCAACTCTACAACGCCAAGGAGCCGATGACCCTGTTCGAGCTGCAGGCCTGGCTCGGTCATCGCTCGCCGCAGTCGACCCAGCACTACACGCAGATCACGCCGACCCGCTTGGCGCAGGCGTACGCCGACGCCGGCTACTTCGGGCGCAACCTCCGGACCATCGACGTGCTGATCGATCGCGAGGCCGTCCAGAACGGCGCGGCGGCGAGCGGGCACGCCGTGGCAGTACTTCGATCTCGGCCATGGGTACTGCACGTACAACTTCTTCGAGCAGTGCCCGCACCGGATGGCGTGCGCGCGATGCGACTTCTATCGTGCCCAAGGCCTCCACCCGGGCCCAGCTCCTCGAGGCCAAGGCCTCCCTGCAACGGATGCTGCTGACCATCCCGCTCACCGAAGACGAGCGGGCGGCGGTCGACGACGGCGCCGACGCCGTCGAGCGGCTCCTCGCCCGGCTGGCGGACACCCCAACGCCAGCCGGCCCGACGCCCCGCGCAGATCCAGCCGCCGCCAGGCCCGCTCCTCAGCCATCAAACCGCTCCGCCGACCCGAAGGAGGTTGACACCGTGATTCCACAGAATCACGACCAACCTCGACTACGACGACTGGTTGAACTTTCTCGGCAACAAGCACATGGTCACCGCCCTGCTCAGCCGCCTGCGCCACCAGTGCACCACGATCCGCATCGACGGCCCGTCCCTACGCGAACCGCAAGGCTGATCGCGGCCGCTCGTCTCGCCGCCCCGCGCACCACGACGGCATCGCCCGAGTCCGCTGAGGCGCCCTCACGGCGCCGCCCGAGTGGTCCACTTCTCATGCGTAGCGGGGGATAAGCACGTTCCGTTCCTGATCTCGTTCCCGATCCCCACTCTCTCGAGCGTTCCTCTGGGTCACTCCTGCCGAGCGCAGCCGGTCAACTTCTCGCGAGCGTCGAAGCAGCCAGGTGGCTACGGCGAAGAACGCGCGGAAAAGGACATGCTGAACGGGGTAGAAGTCGCGGCACGCGCGCTAGGGGTGCGGGTTCAATTCGTCGAGGCGCGAGGTCCCGCGGATCTCGACAGGGCCTTCTCGGAAATGACCAAGGCGCGCGCGGGTGCTCTCACTGTGGTGCCTAGCTCCATGTTCTTCGGTGAGCGAAGACGACTCGTAGGCCTGGCGGCCAAGAACCGGCTACCCGCCATATACGGAGGGAGGGAGTTTGTCGAAGTCGGGGGCCTTATCGTCTATGGCTTGAACACTTCGGCTCTGTTCCGGCATGCCGCCACCTACGTGAACAGGATCCTCAAGGGCGCCAAGCCCGGCGATCTCCCGGTCGAACAGCCCACGAAGTTCGAGCTGGTCATCAACCTCAAGACCGCCAAGGCGCTCGGCCTGACGATCCCGCCGTCGCTGCTGCTGCGGGCGGACCAGGTGATCGAGTAGTGGACCGGCGAGCCTTCATCACCACGATCGGCCTCACTGTTCTCGCCAAGCGCGCGGCACGTGCGCAGCAACCGACGAAAATGGCTCGAATCGGGTTCTTGGTGACGGCACCAATTGGGTCCCCCGAATTTCAAGCGACAGTCGATCCCTTCTGGCGAGGCCTACGCGACTTAGGCTACGTCGAGGGTCGCAATCTGCTCATCGAGTACAGATCGGCAGATGGTAAGCAGGAGCGGTTCCCAAGCCTGGCAAATGATCTCGTTCGGCTTAATGTCGACCTGATCCTAGCCGGGTCTACGCCGCATGCCCGAGCCGCGCAGCAAGCGACTCGTACGATCCCAATCGTCGTGCCAGTTATGGGTGATCCCGTTGCCGACGGACTCGTGGCCAGCCTCGCGCGACCGGGAGGCAATATCACGGGTTTGACCTTCCTCGGCCCGCAGTTGGTCGTCAAGCGACTGGAACTGCTCAAGGAGGCTCTTCCCAGAGTCTCGCGGGTCGCGGCCCTCTGGCATCCTGGCGCTTACGCGGAACGCACGACGAGAGACATGTTGAAGGAAGCAAAGGCTGCGGCGGGCACTTTCGGAGTGCAACTTCAACTCGTGGAGGTGCGGGGCCCCGATGGGCTCGACCGCGCATTCTCCACGATGACCAGGGACCGCGCTCAAACCCTCCTGGTATTTCCGAGCGCGATGCTCTTTACTGAGCGAAGACGTATCGTCGACCTCGTCGTGAAGCACCAACTGCCGACGATGTTTCCCGCCAGGGAGTATGCGGAACTCGGCGGGCTCATGGCTTACGGAGCCAACGTTGCCGACCTGTTTCGACGCAGCGCGACCTACGTGGACAGGATCCTCAAGGGCGCCAAGCCCGCCGATCTGCCCGTCGAGCAGCCGACCAAGTTCGAGCTGGTCATCAACCTCAAGACCGCGAAGACCCTCGGCCTGACGATCCCGCCGTCGGTGCTGGCGCGGGCGGACCAGGTGATCGAGTAACTCCGCGCCTGATCGCGTCCCGCCGTGCCCGCGCTGCGGCGCCGACGTGCCGATCCACCACCCGCGCCTCGAGCACCTCCGCATGTACGGCTGGCGGCTCTTCGCGGAGGCCTCGGCGGTGAATCACTGCGGCCACCGCCAGGAGTGGCTGCTGCTGCCCGACGCTCGACGGCGACACGGCGCGGCTGGTGCCGATCCTCGGCGAGGCGGCGTGATGGCCGTGGCCGCGCTGCTCCTCGCGATCCTCATGCTGGCGGCCTGCTCCATCACGCCCGAACAGCGCGAACTGATCGAGCGGACCTGGGCCGAGCGCGAGCGGGAGCGCGCCCAGGAGTGCGCGCGGATCAGGTGCGGCCAGAGCGCGCCGTGATGGGGCCTCGCGGAGGGCGTCGGCCTGGCGCTCCTCGGCGTGCTCATTTAGGCGGTGCGAAAGCGCTCATGGTGCCGATCCTGGGAGAGGCCGCGTGACGCTCGAGGACTTCATCACGTTCCTGCTCGGGTGTGTCGTTCTCTCCGTGGGCGCCGTCGTCGTGGAGCGGTGGGGGGAGCGGCGCGCGCGTCGGCGCGCACGGACATGGACCACGCGCGGGGCGACCTCCGGCCGCTGCCGGCGAGGGCTGCTGCGGGCTGATCACGCCGGCAGACGAACCATGCATGACGTGAGGGTGGGGGACGGCCCCCCAGGCACATAGCCGCGCGCGAGCCGGGCTCTCGGACGACCAGCGGCAAGACGGCGCTGCGCGTGGCGAAAGACTTCCCGCCGGGCCCCCTACGCCCGCAAGAGCAACCGACTTCCGCGGGACCCGGACACGCCCTCCATGAATCGAGCGCGGGCCCCGGCGGTGCTCGGCCCCCGGGTCTCTGCTCCGTGTCCTGCCCAGTGCGCTCCGGGTCCCGTGACTACCGCCCCCAATTCGGAGACGCTGTGTCCGATCTCCGAACACACACCGGCCGCGCAGAAAATACCTAGCTGCTAACTTCCCGGTATTGTTTGCGTGTCCCATTAGCCGGTCTGGTGGCATCCCGATTGCCTTAGTAGGGTTCGTTCCGGCGCGCTGAAGTGATGGCGTTCTGGGAGCAGGGAGCAGAGAGACGTGAGGCAAGGAGCAGGACTCAGGCTGAGTGGGCGCTACGCATCACGGGAGCGATGAGCGGGAGCGATGAGCGAGAACGCCGCGCGGCTTCTCGGCTCGGTAGCTGGGCTGGAGGGGTGCCGTGCTCCTCTGGGCGCTCGGGGTCGCGGCATGAGAGTCCGGCTGACGGGGATGGTCCTCCTGGCGGGGGTGGTCCTCCTCGCGGGGTGCGCGCCCGCGACAGCCGCGTCGCCGTGCGCGGGCGTCGCCGCGCTGCTGGCCGAGGCCATGGCGCAGGTGCCCGAGGCGAGGGGCGCGGTCGGCGCGTGACGAGTACCGACACACCGCAGCGATGCAGGGCCCGGGCGCGCGTGGTGGCCGGGGCGTGCTGATCGCCGTCGCGGTGAGCGGATGCGGGCCGACCGGTGCTCGAGTGGTCGCCGCGCCGCGGGCAGAACATCGAAGATTACAAGCGGGACCACTACCGGTGCTCTCAGGAGTCTCGGACCAGCTATGCGGGTGGCGGCGACGGGCTGATCGGGATCGGGGATCTTCCTCGGCATGCGGGCCGAGGCGCGAGACACGGCCGACCGGATCTACAAGCTGTGCATGGACGCCGCGGGCTGGAACGGTGTCGAGGTGCCAAAGAAATGATGTGGACGTGGTGGCGCCGGCCCCGCGCCTACCTGATCCCCTCGGCGGCGCTCGCGCAGTGGTGGCGGAGAAGCAGCAGCGGACAGGGCGCGATCTCGTTGGCCGCGAGGACATCTAACACCCGCGCGGCCCTGGCGATCCGGAGGGCAAGAACCTCGAACTGGTGATCCAGGAGATCCTGAAGGGCGAGCCATGACGACGATCGAACGCGCGGTACTTCGATCTCGCCCACGCGGCCTGGATACTGTGTGTCGTGACGCGGGACACGGAGACGGGCTTGTTCGCTCGCGTTGAGGGCTCCTCAGGGTTCACGACGTGGGGGGAGGCGGAGGAGGCGGGGCGGTTCCTCGCGCGCCCGCAGGCAAAGCCTCGCGCGTGATCTATGTCGCCGAGGGCGGCCCCCCCCCGTCTCGGGCCCTTCCGCTACACGTGATCGGCGGACCCCCTCTGGCTGATGGGGGACACGGGGACCCCGGAGAGGATGCGCGGCCCGCATCGCACGCGGCCCGCGCGGGGGCTTATGGGGGCTGCGATTGCCGCCCGGCCCCGGGTCCGCAGCCTGCCGCCGATCCGCTCCTACGCCCGCGAGACGTGAGCGGGCGCCCTTGTCTCCGCGTCTCACCCCCTGAGACAATCCTGGCCACCTCGAGCCCCTGAGGAGGCCGGCCATGGTACGTCGAGCGCAGGCGAACCATCACGGTAATGGCGCTGCTGGTCGTGGCCGCCGCCGTCTGCGTCGGCTGCATCGGGTCGGCGAGGCTGCGCCATCCCACGAGCAAGCAAGAGGTCACGTGTGGGCCGTACGCCCTCAAGTTTGGGATGGGGCTCGAGGAGCGATACACCCGGGGGTGCGCCGAATGAGGAAAGTCGTTCCAGCATCCGGCTTCAGCGATCAGCCACTGGTCGTCAGGCGATTTAACGCCCGGACAACCGAGAAGGGTGAGACTTGGCGTGTTCGCGTCGTCGACGGTCGCGCGGAGATCCATGGACCAGATCGGCGGCTGCAGAAGATTGCGTTTTACGGCTCGGTAAAGGGCTTGCTCCGACAAGTCAAGTCAGCCATGCCGGAACTCGCTATGGTGAGGGCATGTGAAGTCATGCAGATCACTGCCGACACCACAGTGCGGGCTTGGCTCCCGCTCTGGTTGACTTCGGCTGGGGACGACAGTACCACCGAGTCCCATGACTGGCCGGAAGCGGCCCGAGACCAACTTGTGGACGACGATTGGGAGGATTTAGTTGCCGACATCGGTGGGGACGTGGAAAGGCCCGTAATCGTTAACGGCCATCCTTGGGCGGTTGTGTCCACGCGCGATGGCTCCAGCCGTGTCATACCGGTGAAAGGGGCGGCTCCGGGAGACCGTTTTGATTTCGGCGGGTTCGAAAGCGTTTGGGTCAGCTGGACCTTCAGTGAACTAGACAGCATGACATGTGGCCTGAACGTTTCGACGATCGGCGAACTAACCCCGGCGGCAGGCCTCATTTTCGACGACATGGACGAAGTGGGCACGTCGTCGAAGTATTCCGTATTGTCGATCCCGCCCAGCACATTGCCGACTGGATGCTGAAGGGGGCACTTATCAGCGAGTTTAGGAGCACGTGGCACGGAGCGGCTAAAGGGGACCTGTTGATTCGTCTGTTCGTGAACATCGTGCGGTCCCAGTCGGACCACCGGAGCGTGAGAGCCACCGACCTAGTTCCTGAGGAAAAAGGCAGCATTGGCCTTTACGACAGTTCCGAATGGTCGATGGAGGTACGTCTGACGCCGCAGTTGCGCGATGCCGTGCTCGAAAGGCTCTGCAAGAACCCTCGCGGGCGATACTCGGTAATGAACCCGGACCGCGGGAGCCCGGGTCGCAAGCGGACGTAGGGTTCTCCTGGCCGCGAGCTCGTCCGCAGCGTGGAGCAAGCGCAAATCAAGCACCGTGTCCGTCGCGGTCCCGGGCACCAGACATGACCCACACCGTGCGCTATGGCGCGTAGTCGGGGCGATTCACGGCTTCTGAACGAGATTGAGACGGGGGTGGAGGGGCCGAACCTACCAGCTCCCCGAGAACAATGCTGGCGTCCGCTGCGCACGAGGTCAGAGGCTGTGCAGGCCGGCGTCGACTGGACGCTGACCGTCGGATATCGGATGCAAGGAGAGGCGCTCCGAGGCGCGCGTCGCTTTCGTTTCGCCTTGGTCCCGACACACGCCGCTTTGGGCTACTCGACAGCGGGCACATCAGGAATAGGAGGGGCACATGACCGGCGGCGACATATTTTGCTCGCACGTGCGGCTGCGTGACCTCACGACGCAGTCGCCCGTCATCCTGCACGCGCCGCACGGCGGCCGGGCAATTCCATCACGGTTCCGGGGCGCGTTCACGATCGGCGACGCCGAGCTCGAGTCAGAACTCGACGCCATGACCGACCACCGCACCGACGAGCTCGCGGCATCCGTCCCGGGCGTCAGCCATGTGATCAACGGTCTCTCGCGGTTCGTGGTCGACGTCGAGCGGTTCGACGACGAGTCCGAGGAGATGAACGCCGTCGGCATGGGCGTGCTCTACACGCACGGATCACGTGGCCAGCGGATCCGGACGATTCCGGATACCGACGGGGCTGTGCTGAAGGGATTCTTCGCCGAGTACTCGGCCCAGCTGGAGAGGCTGACGGATACTGCGCTCGCGCGCCACGGGCGGGCGGTGATCATCGACGTGCACTCGTTTCCGGCCGTCGCGCTTCCGTATGAGCGGCACGCGGATGAAGCTCGCCCCGAGCTGTGCGTCGGGTTCGAGGCGTTCCACGCATCGGACACGCTGCTTGCCTCGGTGGCCAAGGCGTTCGCCGACTTCGAGCGGATCGCCAACCAGCCGTTTCACGGCTCTTACGTGCCAACGAAGTACTATCGACGCGACCCCCGGGTACAGTCGGTGATGCTCGAGATCCGGCGGGACGTGTATCAGGCCGATCACGAGGGCGGGCTCACGGCGATCCAAGAGGCGCTGCGCAGGCTGATCGAGCTCGCCGTCTGACCACGTCCACGGCTCCATCAGCATCCGTGCACGAGACCGCGCGGTTTTCATCGACGGTGGACCGACCGGACTGGCTCTTGGCAACTGAGAACCGATGATCCCTTGATGGCACTCCTCCCTACAGGCAACAGCCCCCTGTTGCCGGTGGGTGCGGTCCATGAACACGGCACCCCATGGCATCCGCTACGGTGCCTGTATCCCAGTTCGCCGGGTCGATGTCTCGGCGCTGAGTTTGCCAGCATTCGGGGCAGTGGTACGGCCTTGGCTGCTGAGTGCGATTATTCTCGGACCACGTAACGTCTTCCGGTGGGTGCTGCTTGCCGCATCTTCGACAAGCCATCGTGTCGTTCCTCCAGCAGCAACATGCTCACTCAATGACCGGACGGCTTCCTTTCGACGGTCCGTTCGATTCCACACCCGCTATCGCTTCGGCCATGGGTGAAGATGCGTCTGTGTTCGAGGGTATGGGACCTGTGGCCATTCTGCCTGCTTGCCTTCGTGTATCATCACGCGGACCAGGCCCGGAATGATCGCCTCAAGTACACGAACGCCTGGTACGACGCTTCCACGATTTCCGATGGTATCGGCCGCTGCACTGCCGTGAACAATCTGATTTTCCGCAGGACCAACAGCCGCGCGAACACTATGACCAGCGTCTTGGGGGCCGTCCTGCCCGAGGATAGCTGTTCACGAGCATCCCGATCGAGCTTCGATACCTTTGGTCCCCGCGCCAGTACTCATTCCAAAGAAACGGGTTCGCTACCAGGCTCCGAAAGGTGGGATGAAGATGCCGCACAATGCCACTGATCGCCCCGTGTGTATCGATCGACGCCACGAGTGTAATGAAATCACCAAAGTCGTCCTGCTCTGTTCGGCCAACGGCACGCTTCTCATAGTTTCTCTGACCGTACAGCGCATTCAGAGCGATCCACAATTCGACGAACTTCACGGGCGTTGGCGTCTTGGATTGCGCCGCCCTCATCAGCCAAGACAGCGAGCGCCGAACCCGGTCGCTCAGGGACTGGTATTTTCGCGTCGGCTCACCAACAAGTGCGGTGGCCGCATCGCGTCATGTCGTCCGCCAAGACCGCCTCAGTCATTGGTGCAATCGACAGGAGCCCTGCGTCGCAAGCTCCCTCGAGTCGTGCAAGTCAGGCTGACAGACAAACTCGTCGACATTCATGTCGCCACCTCCACCGAAACCACTACAGTCCTGGTAGAGCATGAAGCAGACCGCGATCTATCAGACCGCGGAAGTGGCTTGATATGCTCGCTGCGAGCGTGCGGTCGCGCAAAAGAAGCCCGAGCTCGATGTTTCGCTCGAGGGCGGCCTCCGTTAGGTTTGCCGAGGTCACGAATACTGCCTCGTCGTCGGCCACGACCGCTTTGGCGTGAAGCACGCCGCGAGCGGCCTCCAGGTCGAGCGCCCGCGGATCATAAAAGATGCTCGGTAGCGATGACCCCGGCCACTCGACGGCCCAGAACCGATCTGCAAACCGCCGGACCAAGTACTCAGCACTCGTCGTGTCGACCAGCGCCTGCGCTGGATGTTAAGCAGTAGCGTCACCTGAAGGCCTGCGTGCGACGAGAGCTCGAGGCGAAGCGCTCCTCACGCGCCGTGCGGTACTCGTCCAGGAGGCGGGACAGGACCAGCTCGGGGGCGTCGGCGGGAAGGCCGTCGATGTGACCTGCACGACCTCGCGCTTCGGGAAGCCGCCCTGGACCTCGCGGATGTCCTCCTTGAGCCGGCGGACCATGACGTCCTCGAGCACTTCTTGCCCCGGACCGGGACGCCGCGGCAGAAGCGCTGCGGGTCGAGGATCTCCAGCAGCGCGGAGAAGCTGTTCGAGTGGCCGTTGTGCGGCGTGGCGGACAGGAACAGGCGGTGCTCGAAGCGGGGGCGAGGTCGCGGACGGCGCGGGTGAACTTCGAGTCGATGGCGTAGCGCGCGCCGCTCGCCGGGGCGGCGTGGTGGGCCTCGTCGAGGATGAGCAGCGACCCGGCCGGAGAGGCGCCGAGCCAGTCGCGCAGCGGCCCGGCGTAAGCCTCGTCGATCAGCAGGCGGTGCGAGACGAGGAAGCGGGTGTGCGTGCCCAGGGGTTGGCGCCGAAGCCGCGCTCGCGGCGGACGCGCGTCACGTACTCCTTGTCGAGGACCTCGAAGGCGAGGCCGAAGCGCTGCTCCAGCTCATCCTGCCACTGCGGGAGCACCGACGGCGGGCAGGCGACGACGATGGTCGCGCCTTCTTGCGGAGCAGCAGCTCGCGGGCGATCAGCCCGGCCTCGATCGTCTTGCCGAGGCCGACGTCGTCGGCGATGAACAGGTTGACCCGCGGCAGCAGCAGGGCCTTGCGCAGCGGCTCGAGCTGGTAGGCGTCGATGCGGATGCCGGCGCGGAACGGGGACTGGAACAGGCGCGGGTCGGTGGCGGTGACGCAGTTCCAGCGAAGCGTGTGCAGGTAGGCGGAGAACGTGGCGCGGCGGGTCGAAGCCCTTGGCGGCGAGGTCCTCCCAGCCCGCCCCTCGAGGATCGCGCCGTCGAGCTCGTTCTCCCAGAAGACATCGAGCGGCTGCCCCTGCGCGTCGTCGTCCATGCACGCGAGGCGCACGAGCGCCGAGTCACCGCCACGATGGGCGCCACGACCTCTTCAACGAGCCATCGGCGTGACCGTACCTGGACAAGCTCCCGGGCTCCGGCAGGCGCCCCGGGAGCGTGACCGCTGGCGTCATGCCGCGTGCTCGCGGACGCTGGGACTCAATGACCAGGTGACCACGTCCGGTACCCGCATAGCTCTCCTGTGTTGCGAGCAATGACCCTCAACGGGGGGGCACGGTATCGGGATGATACGGCAGGCAGGCGGCCATTGGCGCGAGAGTTGATCTTCGCAAGATTCGCCGCCAGAGCGGAGGGGGAGTCGCATCTGATTGCGGTCCAAAGCAGCGCGCTGTCAGGCTTTCCCCAATCCCGGACTTCCGTGTCGTCGCGGCACGTCGAATCCGATAGCATGCGCTACCCGTCATAGGCCACAGAGAGCGGACAGCCGGGTCGGCGCGTAGAGCAGGCGGGCGGGGATTGCCCTACCAGTATCTTGGAAGCGAGCCATGTGGGGGACTCTGCCGGTGCCAGCCGTGGCGGACGCGAAAGCTCTAACAGGGCCGGGCCGCGACCAGGCTGCGGAGTATTCCCGGTGCGCCGGCAGCATGAGGGCAAATGAAGAATCAGTACTTCGGTGATGTGAACGACTCCCAAGTACGGTCTCTTACGCCTTCTCGTCTCGACGGCTAAGCTTCGCATCGGAGTCTGCTGGCAGTTGACGGCGGACGACCATCGGCCTGATGGCGAGTTCCGTGGGTCTCTGCAGGATCCCAGCAGATGGCGCGACTATGACCCAGATCTCTATGACCGCCTTCGGCGCCTTCTTGCTCCAGGCACGGAGCGGTCTGTGAGTCATGCCCGCACCTGGGATCTCGTCCCAGGTGCTACGTACTTCGAGGCGCTGCTTTCTGATCAGAAACCTGTCCGCCAGCGTTACTTCTCCGCGGCGTTGCAGGCGCTGGCTGATCGCGAGCTGCTGTTCTTCGACCCTGACAACGGGATCGAAGTTCGGACTCGCCCATGGTTGGCAACTGACTGGTAAAACCATACTGGCAGGAGCTGGTCCATTCGTATGGGATGGGCAAGTCGCTTCTCATATACCAGCACTACCCTCGGGTATCGCGAGAAAGGTTTGTCCCCCTGCTTGCTCGCAAACTTGCAGGACGAACTCGGTGCTCAATCGATCACGGCGTTTCGGACGCCCCACGTGGTCTTTTTCTTGGCTGCGCAGGACCGACATCGTGAAGCATTCCTACCAGTGCACGACGCCGTCGCGGAGCATTGGCAGAAACAGATCGAACCGTGGCCGTGCACGTAGGGACGCCTTCACTATCGCCGACAACCTGGCACTCGGCGGCATCAACGGCACGCTGCGCAAAGAAGGAGAAGTGACCGCCGAAACGCCTCGGGCGATAAGATGGTCCCGCCCGGACTAACCCCAGCCTGACCAGTCGGGCCGGACCGGGCTGCTCGGGCTCCCGCGGGGCCTCGCCAGCGATCTCCTCGCGGCTGGGGAGCTCGTGGAAGGAGCCATGTCCGGCCGGCGTTCACGTCGCGCGAAGCTTCTGCAGGGACCCCCTCCCGATACGCTTGCCGCCCTGCTGAAGCTGACGCCGCAGCAGTGGGCGGCGGTGCAACGCATCTCGGAGGCGATACCGCCGAGGACGCAAAGGTTAGCCTCGACAGGACATTGAAGGACCTCTCGGGGGAGTTGCTCGAGCGGGCAGGCTAAAGGCCGATCGCGAGAGCGCCAACCTCTTGCATGAGATGGTCCGGGCGCTCGATCATGCGGTGGCCTCGGTTCTTGCCAGCTTCATCGAAGAGAGGCCAGCGATCGACTTCGCCGCCGCGCTCGCGGACGCCGCGCGCGCACGGGACGAATGCCGAACTGGATCATCGAACGGCTCGTCATGGCACGATCGCTCAACGATCAAGCCTCGCTCCGGCGCATGCTCCGCCTGGGCCGGCGTCGGATCGGCCGCCGGGCTGCCGGCGTCGCGTCGCGTAGGTTCGTGACGATCCGGACCGACCGAGCGCCAGTTGGCCGCACTCAAGAAGGCAGTGAACTCCGGGAAGTATCGTTCGTGGAACGAGGTGCAGGACGCCCTGACCCGCCGCGGGGTGCTGCGGAAGATGTCGCGCCCAGCCTTCTTGAAGAAGCGTCGAAGCCTCGGCTTCTGGCAGACCAAGCCCTACCTCGCCCCGTAGTTCGCTGTCCCCCGCCCCCGCAAAAAGCATTAACCGCTACTTGGACCCCGTACGCCGGAGTATCCATCTGCGCCTACGCTCGATGGCATGACGAGCGATCCGATGGACGAGGCGCTTCAGCGCTTGCTTGATGGTTCCGAACCCACGGCGCCGCCGCCGCAGCTACTCCTCCTCCGCGTCCGACAGGTAGGCCAACTGATCGACCTGTCGGACGCGGCCGTCCGCTCCTTGATCGTCCGTGGCGAATTGCCGGCCCGGCGGCTGCGAGGGCGACTGTACGTACTCCGGGAAGACCTCGTGACGTGGCTGCGGCGCCTGCCGGTAGTCGGGCGCTGAGGCGGGTGCCCAGACCCTGCCGCTGGGACGCCTCGATTGTCCTGCGCGGGCAAGAACGATGTCGCGGAGCCAGCTGAACGTCGGCGACGAGAGCGCGTAGCAGTGAGCCTGGGCGCGACGTGGGCCCGAATCCCACGCCGCACCCCAACCAGGAGATCTCGATGCGCGACCCCAATATCCTTCGCGTCCCACCTCCCTGTCAACGCCACCGGCCCAAGCCGCTCCAAGCATCCCGGCCCGAGATCGCGCGCCGCGCGCGGGGGCTGGTCGAGACGGCTGTCGTGGAATGCCAGTGCCACTGGTGTCCGGGGCTGTCGCGGGCGCTGGACCGACTGATCGTCGAGGAGGGCCGGCCATGACCACGCACCCCATGGCCTTGCTACTGCCCATCTTCGACCGACGCTCCTACGAGGAGCTGAAGGAAGACATCCGGCTGCACGGCGTGCGCATGCCGATCCTCCGCACAGCGGATGGACAGATCGTAGACGGCCGCCACCGCGAACAGGCGTGCCGGGAACTCGGCATCGAGTACAGAGCATGGTCATCGACGACAAGACCGACAACGTGTTCAGCATCGTGTGCTCCATGAACATGTACCGGCGGCACATGTCGCCGGAGCAGATCGCCGCGTGGTACGAGCGCCTCAGCCGCGACTATCCCGCCCTGGCCGCGAAGCTGATCGACGTTGGCAAGCTGAAGGCCGGCGCGCAGGCGGCGAAGAACGGCAACCTCCGCCAGGGCGAGTCCCGAACCCGTCACGTGACGGCTTCGGGCGGAGTGACAAAGGCGAAGGCCGAGAAGCTCAAGGTCTCAGCCTCCACGGTGGAGCGCGTTGCACGTGTCGCACGCCAGGCTCCTGAGTGCTTGGAGGCGATCGAGCGCGGGGAGACCTCGGCGTCGAAGTTGATCAAGGAGCTGCCGGGTTCGACCGCGACGGATCGGAAGAGCACGCCGGTGTCGGACACCCCGGTCCAAGAAGAAGCGGTCCCGGCGGGAACGATCAAATATTGGGGGAACGATTCGAGCAGCTCGGCGAGTTCGCGCACGAGCTGCGGGGACTCGAGCAGGCGGTGTGGCTCTTGTCACAGAACCACAAGTCCCAGCGCGCCGTCATCGCCGAGTACCTGCATCATCTGGCCGCCCTCATCGAGAGCGATCTCGATGCCCGGCGCCGGAAGCGTTCAGCCACAGCATGACGCCCCCGGAACTCGCCACCAGATTCCACCGCGCCGCGAGCGCCCACGCCCACCGATGCCCCATCTGCGGCCGGGCCTGGACGTGCCGCCGGCAGCGCTGCGCTCGCTTCGCCTTGGAATGGTGCTCGCAGCCGTGCCACGAGCAGGCGGGGGACTCGATCTGGCCGGCATGACGCCTGTCGAGGAACTGCGCGCCCGCAAATTCCGCGGTCCGGTCAAGCGGGACCCGAAGGGCGTCACGGTTCTGTCCTGCGGCACGACGACGGCGCCAAGCAGAACCGTCCGAGCCTGCGGCTCACCAGACGCCCGGCGCCGGAGGATTGCACGTCCGGTGCTGGGCGTCATGCGGAGAGGCGGCGATCCTGGGCGCCGTCGGGCTCACCATGGCCGACCTCGCGCCGCACCAGGGCCGCAATGGCCACGGCGCGCCGCACATCGTGGCGACCTTCGACTACACCGACGGGCCGGCACTCTCCTCTACCAGGTCGTTCGCCTGGAGCCCAAGAGTTTCCGCATCCGGCGGCCCGATGGCCGGGGTGGCTGGCTCTGGTCCCTCGGGACCCGTCCAGCGGGTCCTCTACGCGCTCCCCGATCTTGCCGAGCAGCGCCGCGTGCTCGTGGTCGAAGGTGAAGGTTGCGTCGAGGCCGTCGGCGCTCTCAAGCTGCCCTGGCCCTGCACGACTAGTCCCGGTGGCGCCGAAAGCTGGAAGCCCCACTATGCCGGAACAGCTCCGGCGGCTCGGCGTGGAGGAGGTTGTCATCCTGCCCGACAACGACGGGCCGGGCGAGGCGTACGCGGCCACCGTCGCGGCGAGCTGCACCGCGCTCGGCCTCGAGGTCCGGGTGCTGCGCTTGCCCGGACTCGGGCCGAAGGGCGACGTGGTCAACTGGCTCGCCGCGGGCCATCCGCGCAGCGAGCTGATCGCGTTGGTCGAGCAAGCGCGGGGTTCGTGAACACGGCGTCGCCGCCCTCCGCCTCGGCCGGCCACGGCGAGCTCACCCGCCTCGGCGTCGATCTCGCGATCGCCTGGTCGGACGGCATCCGCCTCGAGCTGTCGGCCATCCGCGACGGCCATGACGGCGTGCGCGGCGAACTCACCGTGACCCGCGCAACCCGCCGGGTCCACTGGGGGGCTCTGCCCCTGGCCAGCACCTCCGCGCGCGAGACGCTACGCAAGAAGCTGGAGGCGCTGGCCTCAGGGCCCGACTGGGCGCGCACCTCGAGGAGGCCGCTTGGCGCTTCACGCATGCCGCCCGCGCCGGTGAGCCGCTCGTGGAGCTCACGGGCACCCCCTCGTCACCGACACGGGCCCTGGTGCCGGCCCTGCTCTACGACGGCGAGCCGACGCTCGTCTACGCCGACGGCGACACCGGCAAGTCCCTGTTCGCCCAGGCCCTCGCCGTCGCCGTGCACAGCGGCATCGCGCTCGCCAGCGACCTACGGCCCGCCCGGCCGGCGGTCGTCGGATACCTGGACTGGGAGACCTCGCGGGACACTGTCGAGGAGCGCGTCGGATTGCTCGCTGCCGGTTTCGGCATCCCGCCCAGGGTGCTCTACAAGCGCATGACGCGACCGCTGGTGGACGAGGCTGCCGCGCTCGCCGCTGAGTTCGCCCGTCGGACCGTGGGTCTGGTGGTCATCGACTCCCAGATATTCGCGCTCGCCGGCGCGGACCGCGGCGGCGTCCACGAGCCGATGACTGCCTTCTACGCGCCCGGCACTCCGCCTGTTCGCCCCCGCCGCGAGCCTCGTGCTGTCTCACGTGACCGGCGCGGACGCCCGCGGCACTGGGCCCACCCGCCCCTACGGCGGGGTGTTCGCCTTCAACGGGCCCCGCCTGATCTTCGAGCTAAAGCGCGACCGTGACCTCATCGACGCCACGGCCATCGCCTTTACGTGCACCAAGGCGAACAACCTACCCCGCCGCCCCGAGCCGTTCGGCCTCCGGTTCCTGCCCGGCGCCCGGACCATCACCGTCCAGCCGTTCGACCTGACCGAGGCGGCGCCGACCGCCACGGCCGGGGCCAGCCTGTTCTACCGTCTGCGCCTCGCACTGTCCCGCGGACCCCACACAGTCGAGGAAATCGCCCGCACGATGGGGGCGAAGGAGACTCCGTCCGGCGCACCCTCGGCGCTACCAGGACAAGGGCGTCTTCGTCGCCGTACCCGACACCAAGCCCCTCCAGTGGGCCCTCGGAGACCTACCGTGAGAGCCGGACACTTGTCCGCGGACAGCCGGACACGCAGTGTCTGCACCTACCTCCCTGAACGGGGATTCCTGATCCCCTTCAGGGGACGGGACAGACACTTTTCTCTGCGGGAGTGTCCGTCTGTCCGGGAGCCACCGCCGAGGCGAGAACCCGAGACGGACAGTAGCCCGACTGTCCGTCCAGAGAGCGCCCGGCGGTGGCGCTCCGCGTCCCGCACTGGAGCCGCACTCTCACGCCCCCGCGCGCCGCGTGGCTCCTCTCGGGTCGCTGGTGATGTTCTCGATTGTCCGGGCCCGCCTTGCCTGCGAGCGCTGCTGATGTTCGCGGCACCGCGTCCGAGGCCGGACCGTCATGCCACGAGGAACGGAATCCTCGTTGCGCGGCGGAACTCCGCTCCAGATGCGGCGATCTCGAGGCTGGGACCGGCTGGGGACCGAGTCAGGACCCCAGGAATCGGCCTGTGACCCCGCCTGACCTCGGCGCATCCCTCGCTGGGAGGGGCCCGCCCCCGAGGCGGGGCCGGATAGCCTACCCAGCCCGGCCGAGCGGGGCGACGGTGACCGGCGGATCTCGCGCCGTCCCGCTGGGATGCTGACTCCACTCCCGGGCCTGTCTGAGCTGGCCGAGGATCCCGGCAAGGCGGCAGGGCTGCCGCGGGAGCGCCTGTGCGCGTTGTTGCGGGACGCGCGTCGGCTGGCGGTGGAGCTCGAGTACCAGCTGGCGCTGGCGGCGGAGCCGGGGACGCCGCGGACGATCGACAGAGGGAGCCGGACCGGCGGCTGTCCGCGGCGGAAGCCGCGCAGTTCCTCGGGGTGACCGAGCGGTGGCTCCGCGGTCACGACATCCCGGGCAAGATCCGGCTCGGTCGGAACGTGGTGTACGACGCGCGCGTCCTGGCGAAGTACCTGCAGCAGCGCACCACGAAGTAGGAAAAGGCTCTTTGCGAGATGCCTGCGAGCCCGGTGAAACAGCATCTTCCCCAATCCACGAACCGACGCGAGATGCCGACGTGCCACGTCGAGACGTGTTGCCGTGTGCCGTCACTACGGTATCCTTTCCTTCATGGGCCGCAAACGAGTCGAGCCCCGGAAGGAGATGCGCATGCACAAGACAACGCTGATCTTGGACGACGGGATGTGGCGCGCGACAAAGATCCGCGCGATGGACGAGGGGACGAGCCTCCAGAAGATCGTCGAGGCCGCGCTCGCCCTGTACCTGAAGGCCCCGAAGAAGGGGACACAATGACCGGCCTCCCATCCGAGGACCGCGGCGCCCGCGAGCGGGGCGACGGGCGACTATACCTTCGGGGGCGACGCTACATGGCGCGGCTCTACCTCCCGGAGTGGGCCACCGGAAGCGCAGCACCGGCACGAGCGACCGGAAAAGGGCCGAGAAGTTCCTCGCCCGCTGGAAGGCCGAGATCGACGGAGGCTCGTGGCTGCCGGGGGCAGACCGCCTGCGGTACGAGGAGATGGTCGAGCTCCTGGTGAACGACTACACGACCAACCAGCGGCGCTCGCTGCCGCGCGTGCAGATAGCGCTCGCGCATTTGAAGCCCGTGTTCGAGGGCACGAAGGCCAGCGCCATCACAACGGATCGGATCGTGAAGTACACGCGGGACCGGCAGGCCGAGGGCGCCGCCAGCGCTTCCGTCAACCGCGAACTGGCAGCGCTAAAGCGGATGTTCTCGCTCGCGGTCCGGGCCCGAAAGATCCCGCTCAAGCCCCACATCCCCATGCTGACCGAGAACAACGCCCGCAAGGGCTTCTTCGAGGCGGCCGACCTCCGGCGGCTCCTGGAGCATCTACCCGAGGCGATCCGTCCTGTGGCCGAGGTCGCCTACCTCACGGGCTGGCGCGTCGCGGACGAGCTCCTCACCCGGCAGTGGAAGCACATCGACTTCGGGGCGGACTGGCTCCGTCTCGAGCCCGGCGAAACGAAGAACGGCGAGGGCCGGATGTTTCCGCTGTTCCCCCAGCTCCGCACCGTGCTCGAGCAGCAGCGCGAGCATACCCACGCTGTCGAGCGCGAGACGGGGCGGATCATTCCCTGGGTGTTCCACCGCGACGGCGCGCCGATCAAGACCTATCGGCGGGGGTGGGTCACGGCGTGCCTGGCGGCGGCTTCGCGGAAGTGGTCTCCGTGAGGCCACGCAAGGTGCAGCTACGCAAGATCCCGCATGACTTCCGCCGGACGGCCGTGCGGAACCTCGAACGGGCCGGCGTGCCGCGCTCGGCGGCGATGAAGATGGTCGGCCACAAGACCGAGGCGATCTACCAGCGCTACGCCATCGTCGAGGAAGGCGATGCTGCGCGAAGCCGGAGAGAAGCTGGAGCGGCTGCAGGCAGGATGTCGCGGCGCGTCTCGGTCCCCATTCGGTCCCCAGCCGCCGCTGATTCCGGAGTGAGCGCCCGCCGCTAAGTCGGTGAATTAGATTGGTGGGCTGGGACGGGATTGAACCGCCGACACCAGGATTTTCAGTCCTGTGCTCTACCAACTGAGCTACCAGCCCACCACGAGTGTCGAAGAATACCAGAGCGGGTCTACCCTGTCCACGCGGGCGGGCGCCGAAAAGGGCGGCGACGCCCGTCGGGCGCGCGCCGGCTGAATCCCTGGTGCATCTCAATGGGCAAGACCCGAAAAGGAGGGTGAACCCGTGAACGAGTCGAACATTTCCCATCTGACCGAGGCGTCCTTCGACGAGGCAGCGGTGGAGCACGAGGCCCTCGTGGTGGACTTCTGGGCCCCGTGGTGCGGCCCGTGCCGGGCGATCGCCCCGACGCTGGAGGCCCTCAGCGAGGAGTACGCGGGCCGCGTCACCATCGCCAAGGTGAACGTGGACGAGGAGCCGATGCTCGCCGGACGCTACCAGATCCGCTCGATCCCCACGATGCTGTTCCTCAAGAACGGCCGGGTGGTGGACCAGGTGGTGGGCGCGGTGCCGCGCGCCCAGCTGACCAAGAAGATGGACGCCCTGCTGTAGTCTCCCGACGAGGGGCGGTCGCACGTGCGCCCCGCGACCGCCCCTCGGTTTGTCTCCGCGATCCCGACCGCCCCTCGGTTGACTTCCCCGACCGGCCGCCTATAGTCGTCCCGGATCGAACGCCCAAGGAGGACGACCCCATGCGCTGGTGCCGGATCGAGGTCGACGGCCGTTCCGTGTACGGGCAGGTCGAGGGCGAGGACATCGTGCTGGTCGACGGCTCCCCCTTCGACATCTGGACACGCACGCCGCGTAAGGTGCCCCTGGCCGAGGCCAAGCTCCTGGTGCCCGTGGTTCCGCCGAACTTCTACGCCGCCGGCCTCAACTACAAGGCCCACGTGGAGTGGTCGGCGAAGCGCCGGGGCGCCACCGCCAACCTGCCCGCCCAGCCGGACGTCGGCTATCGCTCGGCGAACGCGCTCGTGCCCACGGGCGCGGACATCGTGATCCCCCGCGACTCCACCGGGCCCGTGGAGTACGAGGGGGAGATCGTGGCCGTGGTGGGCCGCCGCGCCAAGAACCTGTCCGAGGACGAGGCGCTCGGCTGCCTGCTCGGCCTCACGCTCGGCAACGACGTGAGCGAGCGCGCCTGGCAGCGCGCCGACCGCACGCTCTGGCGCGCGAAGAACACCGACACGTTCAAGCCGATGGGCCCGTTCATCGTCAGCGACCTGGATCCCATGGCCAGGCGGGTCGCGGTGCGGATCAACGGCCGCACGGTGTCCGAGTACGACACCAAGCTCATGCTCTTCAGCGTGAGCCGCTACCTGGCGACCATGTCCCGGTACGTCACGCTCTGGCCCGGCGACGTGGTGTGGTTCGGCTGCGACGGCGCCACCGAGCCCGCCCTTCAGCCCGGCGACGTGGTCGAGGTGGTCGAGGAGGCCATCGGCACGCTGAAGAACCGCGTGGTGAAGGAGGCCTGACCGGGGAAGGAGGCCTGACCGGCGAGCGACGCCAGAGGCCCGGCGCGCAACACATCACGTTGCGCAACAGTCTTTGTTGCGCTACCGTCCAAGGCATGCCGCTGGCCACCGCCAGGAAGGTCGAGGCGCTCCGGGCCGACTTCAAGTCCGCCGCCCAGCTCGCCGACATGCTCGGAGTCTCCCGGTCGCAGGTCACCCGCTGGCTTCGGGGCGCCGGCATCGACCCGGAGAACGCCGAGCGGGTGGACCTGCTCGAGATGGTCTGGTCGGCCGTCCTGCGGATCTACGACAAGAAGGCCGCCCTCGCCTGGCTGTTCGGGGTGAACCCGAGCCTCGGCGACCGCCGGCCGATCGACCTGATCCGCGCCGGCCGCACCGAGGAGCTGATGCGGGCGATCCGCGCCGAGCGCGCGGACTCGTTCGCGTGATCCTGCACCGCTGCTTCGCGTGGAGGCCGGGCGCGGGGCACGATCAGCCGGACGGCGCCCGCTGGGTGCCGCGCGCGTACCAGGGCGACGGCCGCCACGACAACCCGGACATCTACGGCTGCCTGTACCTGGCCGACACTGCCCTCTCCGCGGTCGTGGAGCAGCTTGCGCGCTTCCGGACGCAGCGGCTCGTCGACTCGCTGCTTCGCCGGCGCGGCCTGCCCCTGGCCCTGGCCTCGCTCGATCTGGCCGACGACGCGGACATCGTGGACCTGGACGACCCGCGCGTGCTCGCGCGCGAGGGGCTGCGCCCGTCCGCGGTGGCCACCCGGCGGCGCCAGGTGACGCAGCCGCAGGCCCGGGCGCTCCACGCGGCGCGGCCCGGAGCCGTCGGGCTCCGCTGGTGGTCGACGTTCGAGGCCGGCTGGTCGAACTACACGCTGTTCGATCGGGCGCTGCCCGTGCTGTCCGTCGTGGACGTGCGCGAGCTGACGCTGGTGGATGACGCCGTCACCGCGGCCGCCGACTTCCTCGGCCTGCGCCACTGATCCGGCGGGGGCCGGCGGAGGCGGATCCCGCCGGCCGGCGGCGCGCCGACCCCGCCTGAGGAAGGGGGCCGGAGCCGGCGCGGCGGCGCGCCGGCCCCGCCAGGCGGGGCGGTCAGCGCGAGACGATCAGCCTGGAACGGTCAGTTCGACGGCATGCCCGGGCGGCCGGTGTCGAGGTCGGCGCCCACGTCGGACTCGAACACGATCCGGTCGTCCTCGTCCACGGTGAACGCCTCGTGGAGCACGAACGGCACCTGGTGCTCTACCAGGAAGCGCGTGAGCCGCGCCACCGCCAGCGGGTGCGCGTCCAGGTGGAAGGACAGGGCGAGGTCGCCGATGTCGTCGACGGCGAAGATGGCCCAGTCGCCGACGATCAGGGCCTCCATCTCGTCCTCGAACGTGGTGCCCCCCTCGAACTCGGGGGCGCCCTGGGCGAGGTCGCGAAGCTCCAGCAGCTTGGAGTGGCGTTTCTCGGCGTCCACCGCTCCGCTCACATCCCCTTGAAGTCGCCGTCGGCGGCCATCGACTCGAACGCCTTCGCGTAGCTCGCCACCGTCGTCTCGATGTCGGCCTCGCTGTGCACCGCGGAGACCCAGCCGTGGTGCGAGGCGCAGTCCACGCCGTTGTTGAGGAGAGCCAGCCGCAGCCGCTGGTAGAGGTCGTTCCGCCGCGGCCGGTCGAAGCCGGCCAGCCCGGGCTTGCCCTCGAACGACACGTGGAAGATCGACACGTCGCCGAACGTGGTCCCGGGCACGGACAGCCGCTTCATGACCTCGGACAGGCCGGTGCGCAGCTCGTGCCCCATCTTGTTCGCGCGCGCGTGGAGCGATCCGTCGCCCACGATCTCGAGCGTGGCCACCGCGGCCGCCGCGCACACCGGGTTCGAGTTGAACGTGCCGTTCTGGGCCACGCGCTGGCTCCGGTCCCAGACCGGGTCGCCGCGGCGGGCCATCGTCGACATCAGGTCCTTCTTGCCCACCACCGCGCCGCCGGGAAGCCCGCCGGCCACGATCTTCGCCAGCGTGGTCATGTCCGGGGTCACGCCGAAGTAGGCCTGGGCGCCGCCCGGCGAGTACCGGAAGCCGGAGATGACCTCGTCGAAGATCAGCACCACGCCGAGGCGCTCGGTGAGGGCGCGCAGCTCCTGGAGGTAGCCGGGGATCGTCGGGATCGTGCTCGAGCCGCCGCCCGCGGGCTCCAGGATGACGGCCGCCACGTCGCCGCGCTCGAGCACCGTCTCCGCGGCCTTGATGTCGTTGGGCGGGCACAGCAGGATCTGGTCGAGCGTCGCGGCGGGCACGCCGGCCGACCACGGCACGTCGTACGGCGGGTCGACGGCCAGCGCTACGCCGTCGTGCCAGCCGTGGAAGTGACCCTGGAACTTCAGGATCTTCGGGCGATTCGTGAAGGCGCGCGCCACGCGCATGGCCAGATGCGTGGCTTCGGTGCCCGACATGGTGAAGCGCACCATCTCCGCCGAGGGGACGAGCCTGGCCACCAGCTCCGCCCAGCGCACCTCGATCTCGTGCGAGGCGCCCAGGTGCGTGCCCCGCGCGGCCTGCGTCTGGATGGCCTGCACCACCGCGGGATGGCAGTGGCCGAGGAACAGCGCGCCGTGGCCCATCCAGTAGTCGATGTACTCGTTGCCGTCCACGTCCCACTTGCGCGGGCCGAGCGCGCGATCGACGTACACCGGGTACGGGAGGAGGTGACGGCCGTCGTGGGTGATGCCGCCCGGGATCACCTGCCGCGCGCGCTCGTAGAGCGCCGCGGACTTCGGGTGCATGGCCCGGTACGTCTCCACCACGCGCGAGCTGGCCTGCGTCATCACGTCCTCCTTGGCTTGCGGGTTGGCCGGGCGCCCTGGCGCGGCCCGGCGAAGAGTCTCAGCAGCTCAAGAATGCCCACGTGCACCGCCAAGGGCAAGCCGTCCACGGTGGCCTCGCGCCGGCGCGTGAGGCCGTCCACGGCCCCCGCGGCCACGCACGCGTCGATCATGGCGCGCTCGTCCTCGGCGCCGTGGAGGAGGTCCCGGCCGGCGCGCCGCGACAGCTCGGCCACGATGCCGTAGGCGCCCCAGTTCGAAGTGCCGGCGACCACCAGGTGGTCCACGCGCACCACGGAGGCGATCCGCGGCAGGACGCCACCGCCGCGCACGATCCGCGCGCGCACGTTGCCCATGCCGATCTCGTTCCCGCCGTCGCCCACGCCCACGGTGGTGCGCCGGCCGCGCGCCAGGAACAGCGCGTCGAGCGGCGCGTTCCACTCCCGCACCGACTCCGCGCGCGCGCTCCGGTAATCGCCGTCCGGGGCTCGCCCCGGCCGCTCGACGGCGACCAGGTGCGTGGGCCGATGCTCGGCGAGGAGGCGCCGGGCCGTCTCGTCGGCCGATCCGCCGGCGGGAAACACGAGGACGTCCGTGGGCTCGCCGAGGGCCTCGAGCGCGGCCTGGAGCGGCGGCGTGGCCACGGCGTCGGTGACGAAGCTCACGCGCTTGCCGAGAAGCCGGAGGGCGCGGCCGAGCGAGGCGGCGCCGGGCGGCCCATCGGTCTCGGGCAGCCCCGGCCCCACGGAGAAGCCGGTGGTGATCATCACGCGCGTCGCGCCGGATAGCGCGCGCGCGGCCCGGGCCGCTCCATCGCGCACGAAGAACCGCGCGATGCCCCGCGCGCCGGGGTCGAGAGCGAGGAGATGATCGATCAGGGGCCGACTACTTCTTCTGCCCCGGCGCCGTGCGGAGGTCGTCGGGAACGGGCAGCTTCTGCGGCACCATGAAGAGCATGCTGATCGCGCTGGTCCCCGCCTCGTCGAACGTGATGACCAGCCCCTTCTCGTACAGGAAGACGTCCTGCTTGCCCTGCTGCCCGATCTGGTCGGGGATCCCCCACCCGTCCAGCACGGTGGGCTTCGGCGAAGATCATCGGCTTGGGGTCGAGGCGGAGCGTCCGCACCACGAGCGGCTTGAATCCGTCGGGCGCGAGCAGACCGAAGTCCACGATCATCCGGACGAACCCCCGTGGGGCGCGCGGGCCGTCGTAGACCCATTCCGTGGTGTCGTATCCGTCGATCTTCTTCGGCGTCGTGGTCGTGGGCTGCCCGTACAGCTCGCGGACGCGGTCCTGGGTGGTCGACCCGGGCTCGATGCCGCCGTACCCCGCGGCCAGGGCCAGCGCGGGCGCCAGCAGCACGACGGCCAGCGCGGCGGCCGTCCACGCGCGGCGCGCGCTCATCAGTAGCCCAGCGCGGCGCCGTCGCCGCGCGGATCGGCCCCGCCCGCGAGCGTGCCGTCCCGGAGCGTGATGCCGTGGGCGTGCCCGGCACGCAGGAACCAGTCGGCCACCGGCGCCACCTGATGGCCGCGGCGGGCGAGGCCTTCGCGGACCTCCGCGGGCACGCGCCCCTCGATGCGCACCACCTCGCTCGGCGGCTCGTCGGGATCGATGGGCCCGTAGACGAAGCGGGGGCGCTCGATCGCCTCCTGGATCTCCATGCCGTAGTCGAGCACGTTGGTGAGCCCCTGCGCGTGGAACATGGCCTGCCCGTCCCCTCCCATCGTCGAGTAGCCCAGCACGGGCGCCCCGTCCCGCGTGACCACGCAGGCGAGCAGCGTGTGGAACGGACGCTTGCGCGGCGCGAAGCAGTTGGGATGCTTCGGGTCCACGCTGAAGTAGGCCCCCCGGTTGTGGAGCACGACGCCGGTGCCCGGCGCCACCACGCCCGACCCGAAGGACTTGTAGATGCTCTGGATCACGCTCAGCACGTTGCCGCGCCCGTCCGCCACCACGAAGCCCGTGGTGTCGCCGTCGACGTCGCCGAAGGCGTGCGACTTCGCCTTGTCCGGGTCGATGGCGGCGCGCCGCTCGGCGGCGTACGACCTGGACAGGAGCGCCTCGACGGGCAGCCGCGCGTGCGCGGGATCGGCGACCCAGCGGTCGCGATCGGCGTAGGCGAGCTTCGTCGCCTCGAGCAGCAGGTGCAAGTGGTCGACGCCGTGCACGGGCCGCGCGGCGAGGTCGAATCCCTCGAGCAGGTTCAACATGAGGAGCGCGGCCAGGCCCTGCGTGGGCGGCGGCGTCTCGTACACCGTGTAGCCGCGATACGTCGTCGAGATGGGCTCGCCCCACTCGCCCTCGTGGGCCGCGAGGTCGTCCGCGGTCAGGAACCCGTCCCGCTCGAGCCGCCCCGCGATGGCCCGCGCGACGCGGCCGCGGTAGAACAGGTCGGGATCGTCGCCCAGCTCGGCCAGCGTGCGCGCCAGGTCGGGCTGGCGGAAGCAGTCGCCGGGCTTCGGGAACACGCCGCCCGGCGCGAACACGCGATGCCATTCCGGGTCGTCGAAGGCCGGCGCGCGCTCGCGGATCGACTGGCTGACGATGTCGGAGAGCGCGAAGCCCTCGGCCGCGTAGTGCACGGCCGGCGCGAGGAGGCTCGCGAGGGACCGCGTGCCGAACCGCTCGAGCAGCATCCGCCACGCGCGCGTGACGCCCGGCACCGACACCGAGCCCGGGCCGTAGAACGGCACGCGCGCGAGGCCGCGCCGGCCCAGCTCGTCGAGGCCGGCGCGCGCGCCCGAGCGTCCGGCGCCCGCCAGGTAGTGCACCCGTCGCGTGGCCGCCTCGTAGTAGAGGGCGAAGAGATCGCCGCCCACGCCACAGTAGCAGGGCTGGGTGACGCCGAGGACGGCGTTGGTGGCGATGGCCGCGTCCACGACCGTGCCGCCGGACTTCAGCACCTCGACGCCGGCGAGCGAGGCCAGCGGGTGGCACGACGCCACCATGCCTTCCCGGGCGAGCGGCGCCTGGCGATGCGCGTAGCCGATCTGGGGCATGAGCGCCTAACCCTCCGGGCTCGTGACGGAACGCGGATCTCGACTTCTCCGTGCGGGCCAAGACCGCGATTCTGCGTACACGCGCGGGGCCGCCTCGCCATTCATTCCCTAACCCTCCGCGAAGATCTTCGTGATCTCGTCCTGCGGAAACTCGGGCATGGGGCGCGCGCCGGATGCGCCGGCGAGCGTCACGCCGGCGTCGCGCGCCGTCACGCGTCCGATGGCCGCGCACGCGATGCGCGCGCCCGCGCACGCCTCGATGACGCGCGCGGCGTCGGCCGGGTCCACCGCGAGCAGCAGCGCGCCCGACGCGATGGCGCCGAGCGGGTCCAGCCCGAACGCCGCGCACAGCGCGCGCCCCTCGGGCAGCACCGGCACCCGCTCCTCGTCCACCCGGCAGCCCACGTCGCCGGCCTGGGCCAGCTCGCGGCACGCGGTGGCGAGCCCGCCCTCGGTCGGGTCGTGCATGGCGTGCACGCGCACCGTGTCCGCGGCGAGGAGCGCCTCGGGCACCACGCTGATCCCCGGCTCGCGCAGGAAGCGCCGCGCCCGCGCCACCACGTCCGCGGGCACGCCGCGTCGCATCGCCTCCTCGCCGCGCTCGCGCGCGATGATCGCGGCGCCCTCGAGCGGCACCCCCTTGGTGAGCAGCAGCACGTCGCCCTCCCGGGCGCCCGCGGTGGTGACGAGGCGCTCCCGCGGAACCTCGCCGAGCATCGCGCCGACCACGATCGGACGCGGGAGCCCCGCCGTCACCTCGGTGTGGCCGCCGATCAGCGACACGCCGAGCGCCCGGCACGCCCCGCCCAGCTCCGCGAACAGCGCCTCGACCTGCGCCGCCGACGTGCGCGCCTCGGGCAAGAGCACGGTGGCCAGGAACCAGCGCGGGCGCGCGCCCCGGACGGCGAGATCGTTGGCGTTGACGTGCACCGCGTACCAGCCGAGCTCGTCGGTGGCGAACGTGATGGGATCGGTGGTCGCGACCAGGTACCGATCGCCCATGTCCAGGACGGCCGCGTCCTCGCCCACCCGAGGGCCCACCACCACGCGGTCATCGAGAGGCGCGTACTTCGCGAGCAGCTTCCCGAGGTGGTCGGCGGGCAGCTTGCCCACCGGAAGCGGCGGCGTCACGCGGCCAAGTATAGGGGGCGGTCCACTGGAGGGCAAGGAAACGGCCGGGCGAACGCGCGTCAGGCCGGCGCGGGCAGGCTCAGGAGCTTGAGGAGATCGGAGGTCAGGTCGTAGAGCTGCGCGCACCCGCCCTCGCCGCCGATCGCGCCCTGGATGCGCTTGCGGAGCGACGCGTCGGCCGGCGCGCCGATCAGCGCCGCGATCTTCGCCTGGGGCTCGTCGCAGATGCCGCGGTACGGCAGCCGCGAGGTGATCGAGTCCGCGGCCACGATGCGCCCGGAGTCGAGGTCCACCTGGTAGTGGACGTCGAAGCCGTGGACGTTGTCGTGCATGGAGTGGAAGAGGTCGAGCCGCGGCGGCGTCAGCACGAGCCGCGCCAGCTTCCGGCGGTGGAAGACCCGCGTGGCGCCGACCGGCGGGCCGTAGAGGTCGCGGCTCATGGGCGACGTCACGTCGCGGACGTTCGAGCAGGGCGCGCCCCGCCGGGCTGTACGTGAAGCACGAGTTGGGCAGGTCGGCCCATCCGGCGGAGTCGAGATCCCAGCACTGGCGGGCCGCGCCGGTGAAGGCCGCCGTGACCGACGCCGGCAACCGCGTGACCTGCCGGGCCAGCCTCGCGACCTCGATGCCCGCGTCGACCACCAGGCCCGCTCCCGGCCCGGAGCCGGCCACCTCGACGAGCGCCCGCGTGAATCCGCCCACCATGCGCGCGCCGGCGAGAGCGCCGACGCGCGCGGCGATGGCGGGATCGGCCGGACCGGCGAGGACGCGCGCCTCGGCCTGCCGGATCTCGTAGCCGGGCGACGGCGTGCACACCGCACGCACCTCCACCGAGAAGTCCTCATCGGTGATCCGCACGGTATGGGTGAACGCGTCGTCGTGCGTCGCGTCGACCCAGCCCTCCATGGAACGCTCGTAGCGGCCGCGCCCGGCGAGGAAGGGCGAGCCGATCACGAGCGGATCTCCCGCGGCCGGAAGCGGCGCAGCCGGAGGCTGTTGGCGACGACCGACACCGACGACAGCGCCATGGCGACGCCGGCGAGGACCGGCGAGAGCTGGATGCCCGCCACCGGGTAGAGCACCCCGGCGGCCACCGGCACCAGGATCAGGTTGTAGCCGAAGGCCCAGGCGAGGTTCTCCTTGATGACGCGAAGGGCGCGGCCCGAGAGGTCGATGGCCGCGACCACGCCCCGCAGGTCGCTCCGCATCAGCGTCACGCTCGCCGCCTCGATGGCGATGTCGGTGCCCGAGCCCATCGCGACGCCCACGTCGGCCCCGGCGAGCGCGGGGGCGTCGTTGATCCCGTCGCCTACCATCGCAACGCGGCGGCCCCCGGCGCGCAGGCGCACGATCTCCGCCGCCTTGTCGGCCGGGAGCACCTCGGCGAGCACCCGATCGATGCCCGCGGCCCGCGCGACGGCCTCGGCGGTCGGCCGCGTGTCGCCGCTCAGCATGACGACCTCGATCCCCGACGCGCGGAGCGCGGCGACCACGGCCGGCGCCTCCGGCCGCAGCACGTCGGCCACGGCGATCAGGCCCACGGCGGCGCCGCCGAGCGCGACGTAGACCGTGGACGCCCCGCGCCCGGCCAGCGCCTCGGCCCGCGGCGCGAGCGCCGCGACGTCGACGCCGCGCTCGGCCATGAAGGGGCGGTTGCCGAGCAGGAGCTTGCCCTCGGGGAGCATCGCGGCCACGCCACGTCCGGGCACCGCGGCGAACGCGCTCACCGGGGGCAGCGCCAGCCCGCGCGCCTTGGCCGCCTCGACGACGGCGCCGGCCAGCGCGTGCTCGGAGCCCTGCTCGGCGGCGGCGGCGAGGGCGAGGACGTCGTCCGTGGTCATCCGCGCGCCCTCCGCGGCCACGACCTCGGTCACCCGCGGCCGGCCCACCGTGAGGGTGCCCGTCTTGTCGAAGACGACCGTCTCCACGCGCGGGAGGATCTCGAGGGTGTCCGCGCGCCTGAACAGGATGCCGAGCTGCGCTCCGCGCCCCGTCGCCACCATCACCGCGGTGGGCGTGGCCAGCCCCATCGCGCACGGGCACGCGATGACGAGCACGCCCACTGCGTTCGTCAGCGCATGGGCGAAGGCCGGGCTCGGGCCCCACAGCCACCACGCCGCGAACGTGAGCGCGGCGATGGCGAGGATGACGGGCACGAACACCGCGGCCACGCGGTCGGCCAGCCGCTGGATGGGCGCGCGGGAGCCCTGCGCCTCCTCCACGAGGCGTACGATGCGCGCGAGGACGGTGGCCTCGCCCACGCGGGTGGCCCGGAAGGTGAAGCCGCCGGCGCCGTTGACGGTCCCGCCGACCACGGCGGCGTCCGGCACCTTCTCGACGGGCAGGCTCTCACCGGTGACCATCGACTCGTCCACCGTGGACGCGCCCTCCACCACCTCGCCGTCCACGGCGATCCGCTCGCCGGGCCGGACCCGCACGAGATCGCCGGCGCGCACGTCGCCTACGGGCAGGTCGACCTCGGCGCCGCCCCGGAGCACGCGCGCCGTGCGCGGCGCCAGCGCGACGAGCCGCCGGATGGCCTCCGACGCGCCGCCGCGAGCCCGGGCTTCCAGCCAGCGGCCCAGCACGAGGAACGTCACGAGGAGCGCCGAGGCCTCGTAGTAGGGCATGGCGCCCGTGCTGGCCAGCGCGGCGGGCCAGAGCGTGATCGCCACGCTGAAGAGGTACGCCGCGCTCGTCCCGATGGACACGAGGGCGTTCATGCTCGCGGCGCCGTGCGCGAGCTCGCGGAGGAACGCGGCGTGGAAGCGCCAGCCCACCCAGAGCTGGACGGGCGTGGTCAGGACGAGCAGCAGCCAGGGGTTCCGGAGCCAGTGGGGCGCCCAGGGGAAGACCTCGTGCATGCTGCCCACCAGCACGGGCACGGACAGCGCCGCGCCCACGACGAAGCGCAGGCGGAGCGCGCGGTCCTCGGCGCGCCGCTCCGCCCGCTCCCGATCGGCCGCCTCGGGCCCGCGCCCGGCGTCCTCGGGCACGAGGTAGCCGGCGCCGGCGACCGCGGCGCGGAGCTCGGGCAGCGCCGCCCGCTCCGGATCCGCGGTGACGGTGGCGCGCTCGGTGGCGAGGTTCACGTGCGCCGACCGGACCCCCGGCACGCCGGAGAGCGCCCGCTCCACCCTCCCGACGCACGCGGCGCAGTGCATGCCCTTGACGGGCAGATCGATGGTCGTCACGGCGGCGCCCATCTTCACCGCGGCGCCGGTCGTCGCCGCCGCCTCGTCCTTCACGGTCCTGCCGGTCTTCACGTCCGCGTCGTCCATCGACTCAGCCTCCGAAGCGCGAGAACACCTCGAGCAGCTCGTCCACCTTCTTCTGCCTGTCTCGCGGGTTGCCCGAGCGGATCGCCTCCGACACGCACGAGGCGATGTGCCGGCCGAGAAGGAGCTTCTGCACCTGCTCGACCGCCCCCTCGACCGCGGCGAGCTGGAGCAGGATGTCCACGCAGTACTTGTCCTCCTCCACCATCCGCTGGATGCCCTGCACCTGGCCCTCGATGCGCCGGAGGCGCCCGAGAGCCTTCGTCCGTGTGTCCTCGTCGATCATCGCGTGCCCCCCGTCAACGGCGCCCGGGCGCGCAGCATCCGCGCCACCTGGTATCCGGCCAGCGCCACGAAGATGTGCTTGATCGTGTGACCGCTCACCACGTGCCCGGCCGCGAGAATGGCGGCGTCGAGCGCCTCGAACACCTTCGCCCCCGCGTAGATGCCGACGGCGACGCCGAGGTCGGCGGCGCGCGTGTAGCGCGGGGGGAACAACGCCATCATCAGCGGCACGGCGAGCATCGGGTAGAACTGCACGAGGCCGTAGAGGCGCAGGTCGCCGCGGCCCTGCGTCTCGCCGGCGTGCCAGTAGAGAACGCTGCCGAGCCCCAGCGCGACCAGCGGGGCCAGGAGCGCCACGCCGGCACGGACGCTGACGCGCTCGACGATGGACGCCGCGAAGAGGCCCATGATGGTGACGGCCAGGGGCAGGCGGTCCCACACCAGCCGCGCGTTCCCGGGCTCCAGGTGATACCAGGCGGAGCCGAACGCGGTCAGCACGAGGCCCGCGAAGAACACCGCGTACGGCCAGCGCTCGCGGCCGTCGACGAACGCCGCGCCGCCGGGGCGCAGGAGGGCGAGCCCGGCGACGCCGGCCACGACGAAGGGCGCGTTCGACAGCACGTTCAGGGCGTGCGGGATTCCGAGGAGCGTCCGGTGGTCCGCGAAGCGGTGATACGCGAGGTCCTGCGGGATCGGCGGCAGGACGGCGGCCACGACGATCCCGGCCGCCGCCACCCCCACGACCAGCGCGATCCGCCCTCGGCGTGTCATCCTCTATACCCTACGGGGGTACTCTACCACGGGCATCCAGGGGCGCCGCAGGCGGGAGGGGCGCCCGGCGACGCCGGGCCCACGACGGGGGCGTCAGGGGCCGCCGGTCAGGAGGGAAGGTCGGGGAAGAGCGCCTGCTGCTCGGGCGCGGGGCGACGGCGGCGCGACGAACGCTTCGGCTTCTCGGGGGGCGCGCGACGGCCCGTCGTCTTGGCCCGCTCCCGACGCGGCCGCGTCCATCCCTTCTGGCGCGCGATGCGGTCGCCCTGCTTGATGACGAGGAGGTCCACGAGGCGCGCGAGCGGGTTCACGAGGAGGTCGAGGTACTTCTCCCAGTAGCGCGGGGAGTAGGCGAGGGTCTTCATCTGCTCGGTGGCCAGCGTCAGCGCGTTGCGGTCGCCCTTCCTCGAGGCGAGGCGGAGCTGCTCGAGGATCTTCCCCCGGCTCACCCGCGAGGGGCGGGTCACGGCGGGCCGAGCTCCCGCCGGAGCGTGTGCGCGGCCTCGACCATCGACCGGAGCTTCGAGATGGCGACCCAGCGCGGCGTCTCCCAGAGGCCGCAGTCCGGGACGAGCCACAGCCGCTCCGGCGCCACGTGCCGGAGGGCGAGCCGCGCGCGCGCCACCACCTCCTCGGGCGTCTCCACGCGGAAGGCCTTCACGTCGATCACGCCCACCGCCACTTCCTTGTCGCTGGGGAACTCGCCCCACAGCTCGATCTCGCTCATCTCGCGGTTGGCGTACTCGAAGACGAACTGCCGCACCGGCGCGTCGAGGATCTTCGGGTAGAGGGCTCGGTAGCGGCGGGGGCTCGCGAACGAGTTGTTGTGCGCGTTGCCGAAGCACACGTGCAGCGCGAGCTTCGCCGACACGCCGGCCACCGCCGCGGTGAGGGCGTCGAGCATGGGGCCGGGGTCGCCCTTGAGGGCGCGATGCTTCCCCGCCGCCATCACGTAGTTGGGCTCGTCCACCTGGATGAAGTCGCAGCCCGCGGCCACCAGCGCGCGCATCTCGCGGTTCACGAGGGCCACGAGGTCGGCGATCAGGCTCTCCTCGGTCGCGTACGGGCCCCCGCGGCGGAGCGGCATGAGGAGCGTCATCGGACCGGGCACGGCCACCCGCATGGGATGGTCGGCGTGGGGCCGGGCGAACCGGAACTCGTCCACGATGCCGAGGCCCTGGGGCGCGGCGATCCGGTCCACGATCTCGTAGGGGCAGAACGTGTCGTAGTTGGACGGGCCGAGGCGCCGCGGCACGGGCAGGGGCCGGATCCCGGTGAGGCGGTCGTAGAACCCGCGGATGAACGTGACCCGGCGCATCTCGCCGTCGGAGATCACGTCGATGCCCGCCTCGACCTGGTCGCGGATGGCGATGCGCACCGCGTCGTCGTAGGCCTCCTGGAGGTCCACGGGCCCGAGGCGCCCGGCCGCCTCCGCCTCGCGCACCAGGTGCACCCACGACGGCAGCGCGTGGCTGCCGCACACCGTGGTCGGGATGAGGGGCAGGGCGCCCGTCATCGGTACGCGAGCTCGTACTGCTCGCGATGCAGCGTCGGCGACGGCCTGGACGGTGACCTTCTTGCCGATCAGCGCCTGCAGGCGTTCGACGCCCTCGCGCTCGTCCACCTCCAGGAAGCGCGCCATGTCGGGGTGCGCGTGGATCACCACCTCCTGCCCCGCGGCGTCGGGGGCCTCGGCCTGGATCTTCCGGAAGATCTCGGCGGCGAGGCTGGCGTCCGACCGCACCACGCCGCTGCCCTTGCAGGTGGGGCACGGCACGCAGAACATCGATTGCAGGTCCTGGCGCGCGCGCTTGCGCGTCATCTCCACGATGCCGAGCTCGGAGATCTCCAGCACGTGGGTCCGCGACTTGTCGTCGGCGAGCGCGCGGCGGAGGGCGGAGGACACCTGCTCGCGGTGCTCGGCCCGCTCCATGTCGATGAAGTCGATGATGATGATGCCGCCGAGGTCCCGGAGCCGGATCTGCCGGACCACCTCGGTGACCGCCTCGAGGTTGATCTTGAGCACCGTCTCCTCGAAGTCGCGCTTGCCCACGTACTTGCCGGTGTTGACGTCGATGGCGATCAGCGCCTCGGTGTGGTCGATCACGATGTAGCCGCCCGACTTCAGCCACACCCGGCGGCGGAGCGCCTTCTCGATCTCCTTCTCGATGCCGGTGGACTCGAAGATGGGCGCGCGGCTCTCGTACCACTTCACGCGGTCGGCGAGCTGCGGCACCAGCGTGGTGGCGAACTGCACGCACTTGCCGTACGTCGCGTGGTCGTCGACGAGGAACTCCTCGACCTCGGGCGAGAAGAGGTCGCGGACCACGCGGAACGTGAGGTCCATCTCCTCGTGGAGCACGGCGGGGGCGCGCGCGGACTCGAACCGCTCCTGGACCTGGCTCCACAGGCGGCTCAGGAACTGGATGTCGGCGGCGAGCTCCTCCTCCCCCTTGCCCTCGGCGACGGTGCGCACGATGAACCCGCCGCCCGGCGGCCGGAGCCCCTTGACGATGCCGCGCAGCCGCTCGCGCTCGGCCTCGTCCCGGATCCGGCGCGACACGCCGACGTGCCGGGCCTGCGGCATGTACACGATGTACCGGCCGGGGATGGAGATGAACGACGTGATGCGGGCGCCCTTGGTGCCGAGCGACTCCTTGGAGACCTGGACGAGGATCTCCTGGCTCTTGCGGAGCATCTCCTCGATGGGCGCGTGCGCCACCACGTGCCGGGTGTCCGCGTCCGCCTCGGTCTCCGCCCCCACGTCGACGTCCGGCGGATCGTCCCCCTCGACGAGCGGCGAGCCGTCGTCTTCGAGGTTCGCGGTGTAGTCGCCGGCGTAGAGGAACGCGTCCTTGCTGAGCCCGATCTCGACGAAGGCGGCTTGCATGCCGGGCAGGACGTTGGTGACGACGCCCTTGTAGATGTTCCCCACGATGGAGCGGCGGCGCGCCCGCTCCACGTACAGCTCGGTGAGGAGACTGCCCTCCTGCACGGCGAGCCGGGTCTCGGTCACGCCGACGTTGACGACGATCCGCTTTTTCACGGCGGTCCTCATCCGGGGACCAGCGCCCCGGTGGCTATCGCTACTGGAACCGCCGCATTCGCACCGAGAGCAGGAGGCCCAGTCCCATGAGCGAGACGACCATGGACGATCCGCCGTAGCTCATGAACGGCAGCGGGATGCCGACCACCGGGAGCAACCCCGTCACCATGCCCAGGTTGATCAGGGCCTGGGTGGCGAAGAGCGCGGTCACCCCGAGGGCGACGAGGCGCCCTCGAGGCTCGCGCGCGGCGGCGGCGATCTCGAAGCCACGGAGGACGAGGAGCCCGTACGCGAGGATCAGCACGAGGCATCCCACGAAGCCCCACATCTCGGCGAACACGGCGAAGATGAAATCCGTATGCCGCTCGGGCAAGAACGAGAGGCGGCTCTGCGTGGCGCCGCTCACGCCCTTGCCCAGGAGCTGGCCGGAACCGATGGCGATCTTGGCCTGGATCACGTTGTACGCCGTTCCGAGCGGATCCCGGAACGGGTCGATGTACACGAGAAGGCGCTCGCGCTGGTACTCCTTCAAGACGAACCACGCGAGCGGCATGAGCGCGACCGCGCCCAGCGCGATGCCGCCGAGCGCGCGCAGCCGGAGGCCGCCCCCCACGAGGACGGCGGCGAGCACGGGGAGCAGGACCAGCGCGGTGCCCAGGTCGGGCTGCCGCACGACGAGCGCGAAGGGCACCCCCACGAGCAGGGCGGTCCAGCCCAGGGCCGACCGTGACAGCGGGCGGGCCCACCGGGACGTCAGCGCCCACGCCAGCGCGAGCACGAAGATGATCTTGAAGAGCTCGGACGGCTGGAACGTGAAGGAGCCGATGTGGATCCAGCGCCGCGCCCCCGAGACCGTCCGGCCGAGCACGAACACCGTGAGCAGGAGCGCGAGGCCGACCAGGTAGAACGCGGGCGCGGCGCGCACGAGGTTCCGGTAGTCGAGGCTCGCCACCACCACGAGGGCCACGGTGCCGACGCCCACCCACCACAGCTGTCGCCACAGGATCCCGGGGGACGCCCCGCCCGCGGTGAGACTCCACATCGAGAGCATCCCGAGACCGATCAGGGCCCCCGCGGCGGCGAGCAGCAGCCAGTCCAGGTTCTGGACGAGGCGGCGGTCGATGCCCACGATCACGCGCATGGCGCGCTCACAGACGCTCGTTCGCGATCACGGCCATGGCCACGCGCTCGAGGAAGATCGCCTGGTACACCTGGCGGGCGATGGGTGCGGCGACCTGCCCGCCCTTGCCGCCGCGCTCCACCAGCACCACCACGACCGCCTTGGGGTCGTCGGCGGGGGCGAAGGACGCGAACCACGCGTGGTCCTGCCCCTTGGCGCTGTCGCTGTGCGCCACCGACTGCGCCGTGCCCGTCTTCCCGGCGACCTTCACGCCCGGAATGCCCGCCGCCTTGCCGGTGCCGCCATGCACGACGCCCACCATGGCGTCACGGAGGAAGGCCCACACCACCGGCGACAGCTCGACGTGGCCGGTCATCTTCGTGGGCTCGCTGTAGGCGAGCGTGCCGTCGGGCCGCTCGACGCGTTGGACGAGCCGGGGCTTCCAGAGGACGCCGCCGTTGGCGAACGCCGCCATCATGCGCGCCACTTGCATCGGCGTGACCAGGAGCTGCCCCTGGCCGATCGACACGTTGATGGTCTCGCCCGCCGTCCATCCGCGCTTCCACTCGCGCCGCTTCCAGTCCGGGGAGGGCACGAGCCCCGGCTTCTCGGCGCCCAGGTCCACGCCGGACACGGCGCCCAGGCCGAAGGCGCGCGCGTAGCGGGCGATGGCCTCGGGGCCCACCTTGAGCCCCGACTGGTAGAAGAAGACGTTGCAGGAGTTCACGATCGCCGAACGCAGGTCCACGTGGCCGTGGCCGCCCTCGAGCCAGTCCTTGAACGTCCACTGCCCCATGTGGAAGGCGCCGTTACAGTACGTGCGGTCCATCGGGGTCAGCGTCTGCTCCTGGAGGCCGGCGGCCGCCACGACCATCTTGAAGACGGAGCCCGGCGCGTACTGGCTCTGGAGCGCGCGGTTGAGCAGGGGGTGGGTGGGGTCCCGGACCAGCGCGGCCCAGGCCTCGCGATCGAGGTTGCCGGTGAAGCGGTCGAGGTCGTAGGCGGGGCTCGAACGTCATCGCGAGCACGTCGCCCGTGTTCGGGTCGAGCACGATCACGGCGCCGGCCTTCCCGGTCATCGCGCGCTCCGCGGCTTCCTGGATGCGGCGATCGACCGTGGTCACGACCTGGCCTCCCGGACGAGGCTCGTCACGCCGGATCACCTGCACCGGCCGGCCGAGGACGTCCACCTCGATGCGCTCACCGCCGTCCCGCCCGCGCAGGTACTCGTCGAGCAGGCGCTCCAGCCCCGTCTGCCCGATCATGTCGCCGCGCCGGTACCCGCCGTGGCGCGCCTGCTCCTCGCTCACCTCGCGGACGTAGCCCAGGAGATGCGCGGCGAAGCTCGACGTGGGATACACGCGCTGCGGCTCCACCTCCACCACGACGCCGGCCAGGTCGATCTTCCACTCCTCCACCTTCGCGAACGTCCTCCAGCGACAGGCCCCGCCGCACGCGCACGGGGCGGAGGGAGTCGGCGGGCACGCGGGCAAGCGCCTCGCGCAGCTCGGTCAGAGGGATCCGGAGCAGGACGGACAGGCGGGCGAGGACGTTGTCGCGATCCTCCAGGTCGCGCGGAATGAGCGACAGCGTGAAGGCGGGGCGGTTGTCGACGAGGGCGAGCCCGTTCCGGTCGTAGAGGATGCCGCGGGGCGCGGCCACGGGGCGGACGCGGATGCGGTTGCGCTCGGACAGGTCGCGGAGCTTGTCGCCCTCGAGCACCTGGAGGTACCAGAGCTGCCCGAGGACGACGACGAAGCCGAGCGCGGTGACGATGGACAGGCCGAGGACGCGGCGCGCCCACGCATCCAGGCGGCTCTTCGGCGGCGCGGTCAGCTGCACGCGCGTGCTCCGGGGCGGCGAGCGAGCACGGCGCTCACCGCCACGCCGCCCGCACGCGGACGTGCTCGGCGATCGTCATCGCCGCGACCCCCGCGGCACCGAGGGCGCCGTTGTAGAGGGCCTGGGGGAGGATCACGTCGGTCATGAGCGGGGTGAACGCGGCCGGGTAGTGGAAGAGCTGCAGGAGGGCCCAGCGCGCCGTGCCTTCCAGCACGGTGAACAGCACGAGCGCGGGGATCTGCACGAGCGGGTTCTCGGCCCAGAGCCGCCCCGCGGCGAGGCCCAGCCCGAAGCCGCCGATGGCCTTGGTGAGCGCCTGCACGCCCATCAGGCCGCCCCCCGACACGTCCTGGAACAGGCCGGCGAGAAACCCGGCGAGGCATCCCACCTCGGGACCGCGCCGCAGCGCCCAGAACACCGTGAGCACGAGGGGCAGGTCCGGAACGGCGCCGGCGACGCTGAGCGCGGACACCACGCTGGCCTGGGCGACGTTGCCGCCGAGGGTCATGGCGAGAAGGGTCAACTTCACGAGCGGCTATCCGTCGGTACCGAAGACCGCGGCGAGGTCGTGCGTCGACGGGCCGGTGAGCAGCAGCACCTCCTCCAGACGGGCGAAGTCGACGGAGGGCACGAGGATGGCGAAGTGGAAGAGCGCCGATCCCTTGTCCTCGATGGAGGCGACACGGCCCACGGGCAGGCCCTTCGGGAACACGGTGCCGCCGGAGGTCACCACGAGGTCGCCCGGCGCGATGCTCGCGCCGTCGCGCGCCATGAACTTGAACCGGAGGGTGCCGGCGGGATCGCCCTCCACCAGGCCCACCGTCCGCGTGCGCTGGACGACCGCGCCCACCGTCGAGGCGGGATCGTTCAGGAGCTGGATCACGGAGTTGCCCGGCCGCACGCGGACGATCCGGCCCACCAGCCCCTCGGGCACGATCACCGGCGTCTGCGTGGCGACGCCGTCGCCGATGCCGCGGTTCACGGTGACCGAGCGCACCCACCCCCCGGCCTCGCGGCCGATGATCTCCCCGGGCAGCGTGCGGCAGCGGCAGCCGCTCCTGAAGGGCGAGCAGCCGGCGCAGCCGCTGGTTCTCGAGCTGCGTCTCCTGCACCTGCACGCCGTGGACGCGGAGCCGCTCGTTGTCGGCCCGGAGGCCGACGTTCTCGCGGCGCGCGGACTGCCAGTCGACGTACTCGCTCCAGATCAACGTGCCCGTGCGGTGGAGCTTGACGATGACGATCTGGAAGGGCGTGGTGACGAGGGACAGCACGTCGGCCGCGCCGCCGCCGCTCACCCCTCGTGTCTGCACGGTGAGGAGCAGCAGGCAGACTGCCACCACCAGCAACAGGAGCGCATACTTCCGAAATCTCACCGACGGCCCCCAGGCGCGACCGGCGACCAGCGCGAGGCTAGGCCGGGATCGCGACCTTCTTGAGGAGATCCATCTCGTCCAGGACCTTGCCGGTGCCGAGGGCCACGCAGGACAGGGGATCATCGCCAACGGTGATGGGAAGGTCGGTCTCCTGGCGCAGGAGCAGATCGAGGCCGCGGAGCAGGGCCCCGCCGCCCGTGAGCACGATGCCCTTGTCCACGATGTCCGCCGCCAGCTCCGGCGGCGTCCGTTCGAGACAGGTACGCACCGTGTCCACGATCGACATGACGGGTTCCCGCAACGCTTCCCGAATTTCCTCGTCGGTCACCACGATGGTCTTCGGGATCCCGTCGATCAGGTCTCGGCCCTTCACCTCCATGGTGAATCGGTCGCCGCCCATGGGGTATGCCGAGCCGAGCTTGATCTTGATCTCCTCCGCGCGCCGTTCTCCCACCAGGAGGTTGTAGTGCTTCTTGATGTACTGGACGATGGCCTCGTCCATCTCATCGCCGGCGATGCGCACCGACTTCGAGTAGACGATGCCGGACAGCGAGATCACCGCGACTTCGGTGGTCCCGCCGCCCATGTCCACGATCATGTTGCCGCCCGGCTCCTGGATGGGTAACCCAGCACCGATGGCCGCGGCCATCGGCTCCTCGATCAGATAGACCTCGCGCGCCCCCGCCTGCATCGCGGAGTCGCGCACGGCCCGTTTTTCCACTTGGGTGATGCCCGAGGGCACGCCGATGACGATCCGCGGACGGACCAGGGTCTGACGGCGATGCACCTTGCTGATGAAGTAGTGCAGCATCTTCTCGGTCACGTCGAAGTCGGCGATGACGCCATCCTTCAGCGGCCGGATGGCGCTGATGTTCCCGGGGGTGCGGCCGAGCATGGCCTTGGCCTCGTGGCCCACCGCGAGCACCGAGTGATCGGCCTGGTGGATGGCGACGATGGACGGCTCGTTCATCACGATGCCTTCCCCGCGCACGTACACGAGCGTGTTTGCGGTGCCCAGGTCGATGGCCAGGTCGTTGGAGAACAGCCCGGCGAGAATGCTGAACAGCATCGGCGCTCCTACTTGCCTGCTTTAGCGTTCGAAATGGCGGCCGAGGAAGGGCTCTCGGCCTGGCACAGTCTAGCACCAGCGGAACCGGCCAGACAAGACGGAAACGCTCAGGTTTTCAGGAAGATGGCCGTCACAGGGTAGACGCCTTCACACCCGCTCCGTCCAGGGGGCCGGCCGGGGCAAAAGCGGCAATCTTTCCGGGGGTTAAGGCGTTCCGGCGACGCCCGCCGTGGCGGGGCGGCCGAGTCACTTCCGGCCGAGCGAGGGCAGGATGCGGTCGCGATAGAGCCCGGCGGCGTCCAGCACGACCTGCTCGGCTTCCTCCCGGCCCCGGATCTGGTCCACGTCCACGGTCTTCCGCTCGAGCACCTTGTAGTCGAGGAAGAACCGCTGCATCTCCATCAGCCGGTGGGGCGCCAGCTCCGCGATGTCACGGAAGTGCGCGTACTCGGGGTCGTCGAGGTGGATGGCGATGATCTTGTCGTCTTGTCCCTTTTCGTCCCGCATCGTGATGACGCCGATGGCCCGGGCGCGGAGCACGCAGAGGGGCACCACCGGCTCCTGGCCCAGCACGAGCACGTCGAGCGGATCGCCGTCGTCGCAGTAGGTCTGGGGCAGGAACCCGTAGTTGGCCGGGTAGTGGACGGCCGAGTGCAGGACCCGGTCGAGCCACAGGAGGCCGGTCTGCTTGTCCAGCTCGTACTTGACCTTCGAGCCCTTGGGGATCTCGATCAGGCAGCGGAACTCCCGCTCGATCCGCTCTCCGAGCTCCACGTCGTGCCAGGGGTGAAAGGGCCTCGCCACCGTCCCGGGTTAGCACGCCCCCGGCGACGGTGTCAAACGAGCCGACAGTCCGATTCCGGGCTGTCGGATGGGCCGGGCGTGGGCAATGATGGCCTTGACACGTTGCACGACATCCACTAATGTTTGCCAGGTCATGTCGACCCGGCAGTTGCTCAGAGTGGGTCAGCAGCATCCACGCCACGACAACAAACGCCGCGACGGTGCACGGTCCGCGGCGTTTTCGCTGCCCTCCGATCCCGGAGGAACCCCCGTCATGGTGACGGGGCATCACCGAGGCGTGAAGCCTCAGAAGAAGAGGTAGTGGTCAATGGCGCAAGGTACGGTCAAGTGGTTCAACGACGCGAAGGGGTATGGCTTCATCTCCCAGGAGGGCGGCGAGGACGTGTTCGTGCACTTCAGCGCCATCCAGGCACAGGGCTTCAAGAGCCTGGCCGAGGGGGACAAGGTGGAGTTCGAGGTGAGCCGAGGGCCCAAGGGGCTCCAGGCCGCCAACGTGCGAAAGGCCTGAGGCGCTCTTAGAGCGCCTTTGCTTCATCCCCGGTAGCGAAGACGGCCGGCCACCGGTTCCCGCCGGTGGCCGGCCGTCCTGTTTTTCCCGCCACTTACCGAGTGTCCATCTGGTAACAACATCCTTGACAGCCGTTCCGGGGGATTGCTACGGTACTGCGCAGCATCGTGCTCGTTCTGCTTGATCCGTACGTGAGAGAGACTTCCGTCATCGAGTAAGGGGTGTGGGCGCCACGAGGACAACGTCCTCGCCGGCGCTTTTTTTGTTCTCCCGATCTTGGGGGAAACCCCGGCCATGGTGGTCGGGGATTTACGCGGGCGGATCACCCCCGCCCAAGGAGAGAGGGAACAGAGGTATGGCACAAGGTACGGTCAAGTGGTTCAACGACGCGAAGGGCTACGGCTTCATCCAGGTCGAGGGTGGCGAAGACGTCTTCGTCCACTACAGCGCCATCCAGGCGCAGGGCTTCAAGAGCCTGGCCGAGGGTGACAAGGTGGAGTTCGAAGTCACCAAGGGGCCGAAGGGCCTTCAGGCGTCGAACGTTCGGAAGGCGATGTAGCGCCGCCACACGAACACCTCGACGGCCCGCCGCTCTCCGCGGCGGGCCGTTTTGCTTTTCAGAGGCCGGCCCACCGGCGAGCGGACAAAGAGAAGCCCCGACGGCTGCTGCGGCGTTCGTCTTACCGTGCCGCCCCGCTGGTGAAGAGCGGGACCGTCGGGGCCGGTGGTTCCTGGGTCCCCAGGCCCACCTGCAACTTCGGGCGATGGACCTTAGGAGGCGACCACCTCACAGATCACCGTAGGGGTACACATCGGCTGGATCACCTCCCTTTCTCGGCGCGGCCCGACACCAGGGCCCAGGACCCATTCACCGTCGAACCGGACGCCGACTCCCGGCCCGAGGCTCGGTCACGTCGTCCTCGGCGGGATTGCCGAGGGGAGACGCCAGGAGAGCCTGTGTGCGCTCCGACCGAATTGCGGCCATCGTACACGAGGCCGCAAGGGCACAAAAGAGTTTTTTCATTTCACGGCGAGTCTCCCGGCGTTCCGCTCGAGCACGGTCTTGCCCACCTTGTCGACCTTGTCGAGATCCTGGACGCGCTTGAACGGACCGTGCTGCTCGCGGTAGGCGATGATGCGATCCGCCGCCCCCGCGCCCACCCCCTCGAGCTTCATCAGCTCGGCCTTGGACGCCTCGTTGATGTTCACCTTCTGCGTCTTGGCCACCGAGCCCTTCGCGTCCCCCCTGGCGCGGCCGCCCTCTTCCCCCGCCACCGCCGAGCCCGACGCCACCCACATCGCCGCCAGCGCCACCGCCGCGCAACCACCCCCGCCGTCCCATCGTCATCGCCGTGTCTCCTTTCACGCGCGTGTGGACTTCGCTGCTCGCGATTTGACCGGCGGAGACGGAGCGCGACAATGTCCAATCTTCGATACGGCGTGAGCGTCCACGCGGAGATACACGACACCGCGGCGACCGCGGCGGGGCGAGGGTCAGTCGTCGGCGATCTGCGAGAGGTAGGCGTCCCACTCCCAGACGAGGAGCGACTGCTTCTTCGAGTTGCAGTCCTTGCACGCGGGAACGAGGTTGCCGCGCACCGAGCGCCCCCCGCGGATCAGGGGCACCACGTGGTCGGCGGTGAGGGCGCGGGTCCCCACCTGGCGCCGGCAGTAGTGACACGCGCCGGACGCGATGCGGCGCTTCCACCAGGCGCTCTGCCGGAGGACTCTCGCCCGCGCCTTCTCCCGCGCCAGGTGGGCGTCGTCCCCCTCGGGCAGGAACCGATCGGGCGTCAGCTCCCGTCCTCCGCCACGCTGGCCAGGCGCTGGGACAGGTCCTCCCACTCCCGCATCAGCCACGTCACGCGCTCCTCGGTCTCCTTGCGCGACTGCGCGATCTCGCGCGCGCGCTCGCCGTCGCGGTAGAGGTCGGGATCGGCGAGGGTGAGGCCGATGTCGGCGAGCCGCGCCTCCATCTCCTGGATCTGAGTCTCCACCGTGGCCAGCCGCTCACGGATGGCCCGCAGCTCGCGCTCGATCCCCTTCTTGCCGCGCCCGCCCGGCGGGCCCGGTCGCGCGGGCGGACGGGTCGCGGCGGGTTGCGCCGGCGCGGGCCGCGACGGCGCGGCCGGGGCGCGCGACGCCGCGGCGGGCGCCGCCGGAGCCGGCGGGGCGGTGACCGCGGCCTTCCGCTCCAGGTACGAGTCGTAGTCGCCCAGGTAGTCGGTGAGCCGGCCGGACACGACGTCGACCACGCGCGTGGCGATCCGGTTGATGAAGTATCGGTCGTGGGAGATGAACACGATCGTGCCCGTGAAGGTCAGCAACGCGGCCTCGAGCACCTCCTTCGAGGCGAGGTCCAGGTGGTTCGTCGGCTCGTCCATGCACAGGAAGGCCGCCGGCCGCACCAGCATCTTCGCGAGGGCGAGCCGGGCCTTCTCGCCGCCCGAGAGGACGGCCACGCGCTTGTCCACGGAGTCCCCGCTGAAGAGGAAGCTCCCCAGGATGGTCCGGAGCCGCCCCGTGGCCGTCTCCGGCGCCGCCTCGACCATCTCCTCGAGCACGGTCCGGGTGGGCACGAGCGCGTCGAGCTGGTGCTGGGCGTAGTAGTGCACGGCCACGTGCGATCCGAGCAGACGCTCGCCGCGCTCGAAGGAGAGGACGCCGGCGAGCATCTTGAGGAGGGTGGACTTCCCCGCCCCGTTGGGGCCGACGAGCGCCACGCGCTCGCCGCGCTCCACGAGGAAGTCCATGCCCGCGTACACGACGTTGTCGCCGTAGGCCTTGTGGATGCCGGCCAGGCGCCCGACGAGCCGCCCGGTGCGCGGCGGCTGCGGGAAGTGAAAGTGGATGTGCCGCGCGTCGGCGTCCACCTCGATGCGCTCGAGGCGGTCGAGCATCTTGATGCGGCTCTGCACCTGCCGCGCCTTCGACGACTTGTAGCGGAAGCGCTCGATGAAGCGCTCGATCTCCTGCACGCGCTTGGCCTGGTTGCGCGCCTGCGCCTCGCGCAGGGCGGAGCGCGCCTCGCGCTCGACCACGTAGTCGTCGTAGTCGCCGTGGTAGATCTCGATGCCGCCGCCCCCCATCTCCGCGATCGACGTGGCCATCCGGTTCAGGAAGTACCGGTCGTGGGAGACGAGCACCACGCTGCCCTCGTACGACGAGAGGAAGTTCTCGAGCCAGCCGAGGGACTCGAGGTCCAGGTGGTTGGTGGGCTCGTCGAGCAGCAGCAGGTCGGGCCGCAGGAGGAGCAGGCGCGCGAGCGCCGCGCGCATGCGCCAGCCGCCGGAGAATTCCTCGAGCGGCCGGTGGAGCTCGTCGGGCGCGAAGCCCAGGCCGCCGAGGATCACCTTGGCCTCGGCCTCGAGCCGGTAGCCCCCGAGGGCCTCGAAGCGATGCTGGATCTCGCCGTAGCGCTCGAGGACGGCGGGCTCGGCGTCGGGCGCGGCGAGCGCCGCCGCCAGCTCCTCGAGCCGGGCCTCGAGCTGCCACACCTCCTCGAAGCCGGACAGCGCCTCGGCGAGCACCGTGCGGTCGACGCCACCCGCCACCTCCTGCGGCAGGTAGCCCACGCTCACGCCGGTGTCCCGGTGCACGCGCCCGTCGTCCACGTCCTCGACGCCGGCCATGATGCGGCAGAGCGTGGTCTTGCCCGCGCCGTTGGGCCCGACGAGCCCGACGCGCTCGCCCCGGCCGAGACGCCAGCTCGCCTCGCGGAACAGCTCCTGCCCGCCGTAGCCCTTGGAGATGGACTCGAGCGCGATCACCGCGGTCGTCTACCCCATGACCTGCACGCGCTCGGGCGTGATCTTGAAGATCACGCGCACCTCGCCCGGCTGGCGATGCTGATACCGGTCCGCGCCCGTGTACTTCTTGGCGAGCCCGTCGATGTGCGCGTCGGCGCCGCTCTCCGTCACCTCGGTCACGCGGCCGCGCACCTGGACGTAGCGGTACGGGTTGTCGGGATCCATCACGGAGAGCGCCACCGCGGGGTTCTGCCGCAGGTTCCGGTCCTTCACCCGGCCCTTCGCGGTGTTGACGCGGATCAGATCGCCCTCGACATCGAACCACACCGGAGTGACCTGTGGCGCGCCCGCCGCGCTCACCGTGGCGAGGTTGGCGAAGGCCTTCTTGCCGAGCAGGTCCTTGTGCGAGTCGGGAAACGGCATCATCCTTCTCCTTTCGACGGCGGCGGCGCGTCGGCCCCGCCGGTCAGGACGCGGGCCCGCGCCTCGGCGAGCCCCCGCAGAGCCAGGAGCAGACGCACCATGCACTGCTGCACGAGCGCGGCGTCGTGCCCGGTGGGATCGCTCACCCAGCCGCGCGCCCACTCGCGGTCGTCCGACTGGAAGCCGAGCGTGGGCGAGAGCTTCTCGAGCCGCAGCAGCAGGTCGTCGGGCGGCAGCCCGGCGGCGCGGAGCCGCGCCACAACGGCGCCGCGGACGGCGGCGTTCCAGATGCCGGTGAGGGCCTCGATCAGCGCGCCGTAGCACGTGGCGTCGGCCCGCTGCCCGAGGCGCTCCAGCACGGCGGGCACCAGCGGATGCACGGCCGCGGCGCCGCTGTCGTCCACCCCGACCAGGCCGGCGAACAGCGGATCCCGCGAGAGCCGCTCGGGCTCCGCCATGATCGCGATCAGCTCCGAGACCGGAACGGGCGGCAGCGCGGCGAGGCGCTCGAGCAGGGGAACGTCGGCCATGGGGGGATCGACCGTCAGTGCCCGCCGGTGCAGCCGGCGCACCGGCAGCGGCCGCGGAGGGCCTCGTACTCGTAGAGGCTCTCGTGACCATCGGCCCACGTCACGCGGAGCGCGGTGGGGAGCTTCTTGATGTCGCGCGGCCAGGTCATCTCGTGCGTGAGCGGGGCCGGCGGATCCGCGGGCGTCGCGGGATCGTCCCGCCGGAGCTGCTCGAACGGGTAGATGCTCCCATGGCTGTCGGCCCACGTCACGCCGACCGCGTAGCGTCCCACGAGGTGGATGTCCTTCGGCTGGCTCGGGCTGGGCTGCCCGATGATGGGCAGGAGGCGGCGCGTGGTCACGTGCCGCCTCCCGTGCCCGCGCGGGCGAGCCGCTGGCCCGCGAGCAGGTAGTGCACGGCCAGGTTCTGGAAGGGGCCCCACCGCGTCGCGCGCCGCCGGATGGCGAGCTCGGTCAGATCGCGGCCGCGATTGTAGAAGTGCTCGAAGGCGCGCCGCACCCCGAGGTCGCCGGCCGGGCAAACGTCGCCGCGCCCGAGGCCGCGGCAGAGGAACCACTCCGCGCTCCAGCGTCCGAAGCCCCGCACCGCGGTGATGGCCTCGATGACCTCGTCGTTGCCCCGCGCGCCGAGCGCGTCGGTGTCGAGCGCGCCGTCGGCGATGAGCCGGGCGAGCCCCACGATGTACTCCGCCTTCCGCGTGGTGAGCTGGAGCGCGCGGAGCTCGGCGGGCGCCACGGCGGCGAGCCGCGCCGGCTCCGGAAAGGCGAAGACGGTGTCTCCCGCCGCGTCCACGGGCACGCCGAAGGTCCGCGCGAGGCGCGCCTTCACGGTGAAGGCGAACGTGAGATTCACCTGCTGCGCGCACACCGAGCCCACGAGCATCTCGAACGGCCGGGGCGTGAGCGTGGGCCGGAGCCCGTGGAGCTTCCGCGCGAGGTCGCCGAGCACCCGATCGCCCTTCACGTCCCGGTAGAACGACTCCAGGTCCATGTCCACCCCGCAGACCCAGCGCGCGTCCGCCACCGCGCGGTCGAGCACGCGGGCCGCGCGCGTCCCGGGCACCGACACCGTGAGGCGCGTGTCCTCGACGCCGCCGCTCCAGGACAGGGCGTACCCGTGCCAGCGTCCGTCCACCTCGACGGCGCGCCGGAACGCGGCCTCGGAGAGCCGGTTCACGGCGTCGTCTCCCCAGAGGGAGAAGCGGCAGAGGGTGGCCCCGACGTCGATGGGCCCGTCCACGGAAAACGTATGCTGCATGGCGGGTTCTGAGTGTACCAGAGCGGCGCGGTTGGCCGGATGAGGGGGCCGGCCCGATGGTACAGTCCCCACATGGCCGAGGCCTCACCATGGTGCGGGCACCCGGGCTTCGCCCGCCTGCACCTTGCGGCACGCTCTCGCCGAGCCGCCCGGCATGCTCCAACCTGCCGTCGTCACGCGCGGCCGCGCAACGGCCACCGTCCCGCTCGTCGAGCGCTGTCCGAGCACTCGACGGGGGCGTGACGGTCGCACTGGTCCCGGCCCCGGATCGCCATGGACCCGAGCGAGCTGATCGGCCACTGGGGCTACGTCGCGATCTTCGTGCTCGTCGTGTTCGGCAACATGGGCATCCCGCTCCCCGAGGAGACGGTGCTGCTCGTCGCCGGGTACCTCGTGTGGCGCGGCGAGCTGCGCCTGCCCATCGTGCTCGTGGTGGGATTCATCAGCGCGGTGGTGGGCGACAACATCGGCTACGGGCTGGGCCGCCGCTTCGGGCGCGACGCGCTGGCCCGGCACGCGAGCTGGCTGCTCGGCGGCCCGACGCGCCTGGCCGCCATGCAGGGCTTCGTCGCGCGTCGCGGGTCGGTGGCGGTGTTCGTGGCGCGCTTCGTGCCCGGGCTTCGCTTCGTCGCGGGTCCCCTCGCCGGCGCGCTCGGCTTGCCCGTGCCCGCCTTCCTCGCCGCCAACCTGCTCGGGGCCGCGGTCTACGTGCCGGTCACGGTCGGCCTGGGGTACGCGGTGGGCTACGGGCTGGGCCGTTACCTCGAGCGACTGCGGCGGACGGTGGGCAGCGTCGAGCACGGCGTGCTGCTCCTCGCCCTCCTCGGTGCCGCCGTCGTGCTGGCCTGGCGGCTGTTCCGGACCATCCGCGCGGAGACGCCCGGGGACCGCTCCTCCGACCCTCCGCGCGATTCATGACCCTCGCAGAATGCGCTCACCGCCACGGGCCTCTACAATCCCACCGCTCGGCATGAGTCTGATGCGCGGGGCTCGCAGAATACGGTAACCGCCACGGGCCTCTATAATCCCACCGCTCGGCCTTCGTCAGATGCGCGGGGCTCGCTAGAAAGGCTGGACCTGGCGCGCGGGCGGCGCCATGTTCTCGAACGACGCGTACTCGGGAATGAAGGTCAGCTTCACGGTGTCGACGGGACCGTTGCGCTGCTTGCCGATGATGATCTCCGACACCTTCTCCCCGTCCTCGGACTGCAGCCCGTAGCGCTCGGGGCGGTACACGAACAGGATGAGGTCGGAGTCCTGCTCGAGGGCGCCCGACTCGCGCAGGTCGGAGAGCTGGGGCCGGAAGTCCTTCGACTGGCGCGCCTCCACCGCCCGCGAGAGCTGCGACAGCGCGACGACGGGCACGTTGAGCTCCTTGGCGAGCGCCTTCAGCGAGCGTGAGATCTCGGAGATCTCCTGCTGGCGGTTCTCGGGGTGGCGTCCCCGCATGAGCTGCAGGTAGTCGATGACGAGGAGGTCGAGCCCGTGCTCGGCCTTCATCCGGCGCGCCTTCGCGCGCGCCTCGAGCACCGACAGCGCCGGCGAGTCGTCGATGTACACGAACGCCTCGGCGAGGCGGCCGGCGGCGTGGGTCATGCGCGTCCAGTCCCGCGGCTCGAGGTAGCCGGTGCGGACCTTGTGCGAATCCACCCGGGCTTCCGTGCACAGGAGCCGCTGGACGAGCTGCTCCTTGGACATCTCGAGGCTCAGGATGAGCACGCGCTTGCGCTGCTCGACGGCAGCGTACCGCGCGATGTTCAGCGCGAAGGCGGTCTTCCCCATGGACGGCCGGCCCGCGATGATGATGAAGTCGCTCGACTGGAACCCCGACGTGAGCCGGTCGAGGTCCACGAAGCCGGTGGCGAGCCCGGTGACGTGCTCCTTCCGCTCGTAGAGCCGCTCGATGTGCTCGAACGTGTCCTTCAGGATGGCGCGCACCGGGATCGCCGACCCCTGCATGCGCCGCTCGGAGATCTGGAAGATCAGCCGCTCGGCGTCGTCGAGGAGCTTGTCAACGTCCTCCCGCGCCTCGTAGCTCTCGCTGATGATCTCGGTGGCGATCCGGATGAGGTCCCGCAGGAGGGCCTTCTCGCGGACGATGCCGCCGTAGGCGAGGAGGTGGGCGGAGGTGGCCGCCTCCTCGACGAGCCCGGCGAGGGCGGCGCGCCCGCCTACGTCGTCGAGGACCTGGGCGCGGCTGAGCTCCGCGGACAGCGTCAGGAGGTCGACGGGCTCGTTGCGCTCGAAGAGCACGATCATCGTGTCGAAGATCTTGCGGTGGCCCTCCTTGTAGAAGTCGGAGGGCCGGAGCAGCTCGACGGCCTTGGGCAGGCTCTCGCGCTCGAGGAGGATCGCGCCGAGGACGGCCCGCTCGGCCTCCAGGCTGTGCGGGGGCACGCGGGAGGTGAGCAGGTCCGCGAGCGTCGCCACCGGTGACTACTCCCGCGAGACGCTGACCTTCAGGTGGGCGGTGACGTCCCCGTGCAGGCGGATCGGCACACTGAATTCCCCGAGCGACTTGATCGGCTCGTCGAGCATGATGCGCCGGCGCTCGATGACGATGCCGTGGCCGGACAGGAACGCGGCGAGATCCGCCCTGCCCACCGAGCCGAACAGGCGCCCCTCGTCGGAGGCCGAGCGGTTCTCGACGTAGGTCAGGGCCTCGATGCGCTGCGACTGTCCCTCGGCGTCGGAGCGCAGCCGGGCGGCCCGGCCCTCCTGCGAGGCCTTGATGCTCTCGAGGTTGCGCATGTTGCCCGCGGTGGCGTTGAGGGCGAGCTTCTGGGGCAGGAGGTAGTTGCGGGCGTACCCGTCGGACACGTCCCGTACCTCGCCCCGCCGCCCGAGCTTGGGCACGTCGTCGAGCAGGATGATCTTCATGGCCGGCGTCCCACGTGAAGCAGGATGATCTTCATGGCTTCGGTCCTACTCCGCCGCGGTGTACGGCAGCAGCGCCACGGTCCGTCCGCGCCGGATGGCGCGCGTGAGCTGGCGCTGGTGCCGCGCGCAGCTTCCCGAGATGCGCCGCGGGGTGATCTTGCCGCGCTCCGACACGAAGTTGCGGAGGCGGCGCACGTCCTTGAAGTCGACCAGGTCGACCTTGTCCACACAGAACTTGCAGACCTTGCGCCGGCCGAACCGGCGCCGCTTTGCTGGCTTCCCTGCTGGCGGAATGGCTCTCTCCTTTTGGGAGTGGGGGGGAGCGGCGGCGCTCCTCCCCCACGCCCCCCCACCGCATTCGTCAACTGCGTTGCGTCAATCTCGCGCCTGCGTACGAGCGACCCGCCCGCCGGCCGTGTCGCCTACTCGGAACGGAGCGTCGTCGTCAATCTCGCGCCTGCGTACGAGCGACCCGCCCGCCGGCCGTGTCGCCTACGCCGTGTCGCCTACTCGGAACGGGGCGTCGTCGTCGATCTCGGGCCTGCGTACGAGCGACCCCGACGGGCCGGGTGTCGCTCGCTCAGAACGGAACGTCGTCTTCAGCCTCGCCCGGAGCTTCCATCGCGTCCGGGCTGCTCGGGACGCCGGCGGCCGCGGGGGCCTTGGTGCGGCCCATGAACTGGACGCGCTCGGCCACCACCTCGACGACGCTGCGCTTCTGGCCGTCCTTCGTCTCCCAGTCCCGCGTCTGCAGCCGGCCCTCGACCAGGATCGGACTGCCCTTGTCGAGGTACTCGCCGCAGGTCTCCGCCTGCTTGCCCCAGACCACCACGGTGAGGAAGCACGTCTCCTCGCGCTTCTCGCCGTTCTGGAGCGTGTAGTTGCGGTTGACCGCCAGCCGGAGGTCCGACACCGCGGTGCCGCTCGGCGTGTAGCGCAACTCGGGAGCGCGGGTCAGGTTGCCGATCAGGAAGACCTTGTTCAGGCTCGCCATCAGACGACCTCCTCAGCGACCGCGGCCTCCTGCTTCGGCGCCGACCGCGCGCGCTTGCGCACGGGGATGCGGGTCGAGAGGAAGCGCAGCACCTGCTCGTTCAGCCGGAGCTGCCGCTCGAACTCGCGGACGGCGGCGGGCTCGGCCTTGGCTTCGATGACAGCGTAGGTCCCCTCACGCTGCTTGCGGATGTCGTAGGTCAGGCGGCGCTTGCCCCAGCTCTCTACCTTGCCGACCTCGCCGCCCAGGCCCTTGAGGGACTCCCCGAGGCGCGTCAGGAGCGCCGCGATGTCCTCGTCGGTGGGACGCGGGTCGAAGATTACGAGAATCTCGTACGGATACAGGCGCTTCACCCCCCTTCATCGTGGAACTGCCGGCCGGAAAGCACATACCCTACCAGACGCCGCCGCCCAACACAACCATCCGCGGTCCGGGGGCCCGATCGCCCCTTGCCGGTGAAGGGTGACGGGCTCACGCGCGTCCGTCAAGAGTGCACGAAAGGAGACAGGCCGCTCCTCGAGGATGGCCAGCACGTCCTCCTCGCGGAGGATCGGGTATGATGCCGCCGTGTGACCGTCGATGGCCGCCGATGACGACAAGCCGACGATCCTGATCTCGCGCACGCTCCCCGACGAGGCTATCGACCTCGCCCGCGCCCGTGCCGACGTGGCCGTCCACACGGGCGACGCGCCGCTGACGCGGGCCGCGCTCATCGACCGGCTGCGCGGCCGGCGCGGCCTCGTGTGCCTGATCACCGACACCATCGACGCCGAGGTGCTGGCCGTCCCCGGCCTGCGCGTCGTGTCGAACGTGGCGGTGGGCTACAACAACATCGACGTCGCCGCGGCCACCCGCCGGGGGATCGCCATCACCAACACGCCGGACGTCCTCAACGAGACGACCGCGGACTTCACGTGGGCGCTCCTGATGGCGGCGGCCCGGCGCGTGGTGGAGGCCGACCGCTACGTGCGGAGCGGGCGGTTCACCCAGTGGGAGTACATGGCGCTCCTCGGCGGCGACGTCCACGGCAAGACGCTGGGCGTGATCGGGCTCGGCCGCATCGGCCGCGCGGTGGCGCGGCGCGCGCAAGGGTTCGGCATGCGCGTGCTCTACTGCGACGCGACGCCCGCGCCGCCCGCGGTCGAGCAGGAGCTGTCGGCGCGACGGGTCGACCTCGCCACGCTCCTGCACGACGCCGACTTCGTCACCGTCCACACGCCACTCGTGCCCGAGACGCGTCACCTCATCGGCGCCGACGCGCTCCGCGCGATGAAGAAGACCGCGTACCTGGTGAACGCGTCGCGCGGACCCGTGGTCGACGAGGCGGCGCTGGCGCGCGCGCTCCGCGAGGGCTGGATCGCCGGCGCGGGCATCGACGTGTACGAGGACGAGCCGGCCGTCCACCCGGACCTGCTCGGGCTCGACAACGTGGTCCTCTCCCCGCACATCGCCAGCGCCAGCCACGAGACCCGCGTCAAGATGGCCACGCTCGCCGTCGAGAACTGCGTGGCCGTGCTCGAGGGCCGGCGGCCGCCCTGCCCCGTGAACCCCGAGGTGCGGCCCGCGCGATGAGGCCATCCCCCCCGTGACCCTCCCGCTCCTCCGGCTCGCCAACGTCACCAAGCGCTACGCGCCGGGCCGCGCGCCGGCCGTGGACGGCCTGTCGCTCGAGGTCGCGGAGGGCGAGATCGTCGCGCTGCTCGGCCCGTCCGGCTGCGGCAAGACCACCACGCTGCGCCTCGTCGCGGGGTTCGAGACGCCGGACGCGGGCACGGTGAGCATCCGGGGCGAGATCGTCGCCGGCGAGGGCCGCCACGTGCCGCCCGAGGCGCGAGGGGTCGGGATCGTCTTCCAGGACTACGCGCTGTTCCCGCACCTCACCGTCGCCGACAACGTCCGCTTCGGCCTGCACCGGACGGAGCGCGGCGCCCGGGACAGGCGCGTGGGCGCGACGCTCTCGCTGGTCGGGCTCGAGGCGTTCGCCGCCCGCTACCCCCACGAGCTGTCGGGCGGACAGCAGCAGCGGGTGGCGGTGGCGCGCGCGCTCGCGCCCGCGCCCGCCCTCATGCTGCTGGACGAGCCCTTCTCGAACCTCGACGCCGACCTCCGCGCGCAGATGCGCGACGAGGTCGAGGGCATCCTGCGGAGCACGGGCACCACCGCCATCTTCGTGACGCACGACCAGGAGGAGGCCTTCACCCTGGCCGACCGCGTGGGCGTGCTCAGCGGGGGGCGCATCGAGCAGCTCGCCGCGCCCGAGGACGTGTACCACCATCCGGCGTCCCAGCTCGTGGCCGAGTTCGTGGGCGCCGCCGACTTCGCGCCCGGCCTCGTGACCAGCGAGGGCATCGTCACCGAGCTCGGGGTCTTCGCGAACGTCGACGCGCACTCGCACGGCGCCCGCGTGCGGGTCATGATCCGCCCGGACGACATCGGCTTCGTCCCGCAGGCCGACGGCTCGGGCGTGATCGTCCGGCGCTACTTCAAGGGCTCGGAGACGCTCTACTGCATCCGGCTGCCCTCGGGCCTCCGCGTGCACTCCTCGCAGCCCTCGTCGTCGATGCTCACCACGGGCACACGGGTGCGCGCGCAGGCCCGCGTGCTCCACGTGGTGACGTTCCCCGAGCCGCCCGCGTCGTAAGCGCCCGCGGACGCCACGACCGTCCACGCCTGGTTGAAGGACTTCACCTCGAGGCCGGGTGAAGCCGGCGGGACGCGATACCAGCCGCGCGGGATCAGAGGCCAGGTGAAGCCGGCTGGGAGCGCGAGAGGCGACGGGACAGGCGGGCCAGCCGGTGGGTGAGCCCGTGGCGGACCGCGGTTGGCGCCCCGCTCCGGTCGGCCACGTCGAGCGCGTGGCTGGCCACGTCGAGCGCGCCGGCGAGGTCGCGGCGCCGGTGCTCGTCGATCTTGGCGATCTCCTCCCACGGGCGCGGATCGAATCCCCCGCGCAGCGAGGCCAGCTCTCCCCAGAGGGCGCGCGCTTCGTCCCACCGGCGCCGGCGCTTCTCGCGGACGGCCAGGCGCAGGAGCAGGCGCTCGCGCGGCTCGCCCGCCAGCCCCAGCTCGAGAGCCAGGCGGAAGCACGCCTCGCCGCGCTCGGGCTCGACCGCCTCGAGGAGCGCGCCCAGCCCGGCGAGCTCCCACGACGCCAGCTCGGGCGCGGGCGCGCGCGCGATGGCCCCCGTGACCCAGCCGGTGAGGGCGGCCAGCGACAGGATGTCGTGCCGGTTGTGCTCGAACACGCGTGGGATGTCGCCCGGCCGCTTGCGGCGGAGGTAGTCGAAGTACGCGTACGGGATGAGCGCGCCGGGCAGGTCGTCGGTCCGGGCGAACCCGAGCACGTGGCTCTCGACGGTGGCGAGCCGGCAGTCGGCGAGGCGATCGCGCCAGAGGCGCCGGGCCGCGGGCAAGAGGTCCAGGTGGAAGACGTTGTCGCGCCAGCGGCGGCGGCCGAGCACGAAGCGCGTCTCGAGGAGCGGCAGGTCGAAGCCGGCGCCGTTGTAGGTGACCACGCCCTCGAACCGGCGGAGAAGCGTGTCGAGGGCGGCGAGGAGCGCCGGCTCCTCGTCGAGGTCGCGCATGAAGTACTGGCGGACCTCGAACGCGTCGCCGTCCACGAACCCCGCGCCGACCAGGAACGCGTAGGTGCCGGTGCCGCCGGCGAGGCCGGTGGTCTCGGTGTCCAGGTACACGAGGCGCCCGGCCTCGGGCGGCTCGGCGTCGCCGCGGCCGAGCAGCGACAGCGACGCCCGCGGTGCCGTGCCCGTATGGGCGAGCGGCGTCCGGCCGTGGTGGTGGTCGAGCGGGAAGCGGCGGCGCACCACGAGGACGCCGCCCCGCTCGGTCTCCTCGACCTCGCCCTCGACCAGATCCTCGAGCGAGGCCGCCCGCCGCGCGGACGGCCCCGGCCGCGTCTTCGCCTCGATGCGGCGGATGACCTCGCGGAGCGCGACGGGGGTGACGGGCGACACGGCGGCGGTCAGTGGCGCGACACGAGCAGACGGAGGAGCGCCAGGGCCACCGGCTTCGCCCGGCGGCCGACCTCGTTCACCGGCCCCACGCAGGACGGACAGCCGGATCGGCACGCGCAGGCCTCGAGCGTCTCGAGGCCGCGGGCGAGGAGCGGCGGGAGCACCTCGAAGAGCCGCTCGGCGAGGCCGATGCCGCCGGGCTGGTTGTCGTAGAGGTGGATGGTGGGCGTGAACTCGTCGGCGCGGAGGAGCCGGGCGCGGGTGGACTCGCGCGTGGCCACGACGCCGGCCTCGGCGGGCGCGCCGTCGCCGAGCCACGCGCCCACGTCGCGCACGTCGCAGAGGAGGAACGTGGGCGCGAGGTGGTGGAGCAGGTACGTGAGGGCGCGGAGCCCGTCGACCAGCTCCTCGCGGCTCCCGACACCCGGGCGAGGAGCTCGGGCGCGAAGGTCAGCCAGAGGCTCGTCGTCTGCATCTCCTGCTGCGGCAGCTCGACCTCGCCCGAGCCCACGTTCTCCAGCGTGCCCATCTTGATCTTCTTGAAGCCCACCACCTTCTCGGCCACGAGCACCTCGCCCGACTCCGCGGTGAGCCCGGCCGCCTCCTGGCGGGCGAGCCGCTGGAGGATCCACACGCCCTTGGCGCTGATGGCGTCGGTGAAGTAGTCCACGGCGACGCGCTTGACGTAGGCGACCTTCTCCTCGTCCTCGCGGTAGTGGAGCTCCTGCACCTCGAACGGCTCGCTCTCGACCATGTAGATGGCCTTCGGATAGATCATGGCGAAGGCGCTCTTCCAGTCGACTTCCGCGATGATCTGCCGCCGCTTGCTCTGCTTCGCGTCGCGCGCCGTGGTGTCGATCACGAGGAAGTTGTCCGAGGTCACCGTGCGCAGCGAGAGATGATCGGCGGGGTAGGTCTCGGACGTCCAGTGATACCGGCCGCCCGCGCGGTGCAGCAGCCCCTCCTCCTCGAGGGCGGCGAGGGGCTCCCCCACGTCGCCGCCGAAGGCCTCGTCCTCCCCGAAGGGCAGCTCGAAGGCGCCGCACTTCAGGTGGTTGAACAGGATGAACGGGTTCTCGGGGTTGATGCGCGCGTGCTCGGGGGAGGCGCCGAAGAGGTACTCGGGATGGGTGACGAGGAACTGGTCCATCGGCGAGCTCGTCGCCACCATCACGGCCACCGCGTGCCCGGTGCGGCGGCCCGCGCGTCCGGCCTGCTGCCACATGGACGCGATGGTGCCCGGATAGCCGGCGAGCACGGCCACGTCGAGGTGGCCGATGTCGATGCCGAGCTCGAGCGCGCTCGTGGCCACCACCCCCAGCACCTCGCCCGCGCGCAGGCCCTGCTCGACCTCGCGGCGGCGGAGCGGCAGGTACCCGCCGCGGTAGCCGCGCACGATGCCCGCGTCCCCCGTGCGGTCCTCCACCGCGCGCTTGATGGTGGAGAGCAGCACCTCGGTGGCGAGCCGGCTCTGCGCGAACACGATCGTGGCGATCTTCTGCTTGAGGAAGCGCGCGGCGATCCGCGCCGCCTCGCCGAGGTAGGGGGCGCGGATGCCGAGGTCGGGATTGATCACCGGCGGGTTCACGCAGATGAACGTCTTCTCGCCGGCCGGCGCGCCGCTCTCCGCGATCTCCGACACCGTCTCGCCGGTGAGCCGCTCGGCGAGCTCGCGCGGGTTGGCGATGGTGGCCGAGGCCATGATGAACTGCGGGCGCGATCCGTAGTGGCGGCAGATGCGCTTGAGGCGGCGGAGCACGTTGGCGAGGTGGCTGCCGAACACGCCGCGGTAGGCGTGGAGCTCGTCGATGACCACGTAGCGGAGGTTCTGGAACAGGTTCACCCACTTGGTATGGTGGGGCAGGATCCCGGAGTGGAGCATGTCCGGGTTGGAGAGGACCAGGTTCGCGCGGGAGCGCACGGCGCGGCGCGCGTCCTGCGGCGTGTCGCCGTCGTAGGTGAACATCCGCATGTCGGGGAGCGTCTTGGCCAGCTCCGTGAGCTCGGCGAGCTGGTCCTGGGCCAGCGCCTTGGTGGGGAACAGGTAGAGGACGCGCGCCTCGGGCTCCTGCACGAGCGCCTGGAGGACGGGCAGGTTGTAGCAGAGCGTCTTGCCCGACGCCGTCGGGGTCACCACGACGAGGTGCTCGCCCTTGGCCGCGATCTCGATCGCGCGGGCCTGGTGCGAGTAGAGCTGCGTGATGCCGCGGCTCCTGAGCGCCTCGACGATGGCGGGTCGAGCGAAGACGGGAACGGCGCGAACACGGCGGGGCGCGCGTCGAAGTGGCGGAGGGCAGCGACGAGGGGTCCCGTGTCGAGCGACGTCAAGAGCTCGTCAAGGAGCTCCCGCAGGGACATGGCTCATCATATGGCGATCGTCCCCAGCCGCGCAAGATTTCGCCGAAGATTCCTCCCCCCGGCGTGCTGAATCCGCACCCCGGCGCGCTCGGAGTTTCTCCGAGGCGAGCGCCGGTTCGTCTCCAGGGATTTCGCGCGCCTGGCCGTGGCCCGACACGCCGGCATCGGCCTTGCTTCTTCCGGTCGGTGAGAGCGACTGCCTCCCATGCCCACCTTCGAGATCGACGAGGACGCCGTGAACGTCGCCGTCGGAACCGTGAAGCCCGTCGCCTCCAGCGCGCTGCCTCCGCTCTCCGTCGAGGCGCGCGGGCTCCTGCAGGCGAGCCAGCGGGTGCTGCAGGCGGGCGGCGCGATGGCCGTGCGCCGCATCACCGCCGACCGCGGCGTGACGCGGGAGCTGCGCGACTGGTTCATCAAGGCCGAGGAGACGCTGGCGCTGTCGGCGGAGGCGGGGGACCGCGCGCTCTCGCGCATCTGCGCCGCCGCCGCCAACGTGCTCATCCGCGTGTTCGCGGCCGGCGGCTACGGCCCCCGCGTGAGATAGTCACGGGGGTGCGGGCGCCCGGGCTGCGCCCGCCCGCACCCGGCGGTCCGGCGTTCACCACTGTCGACCTACCAGATTCCGGAAGTACGCGAGAGCCGCGGACGTGTTGTTTGTGGCGCTACTGAAACAGGTCAGACCAGCGACCTCATCTCCGCCTCCGCCTTCTCCAGCCAGTACGTCATGCCCATCTCGCGGTACATCGTCGTTGCGATGGTGAGGTGCTCCTGAGCCTGCTCGCGCTTGCCGGTCCGCCGGAAGAGCTTGCCGATGCCGAGGTGGCAGTGGGCGACGAGCGGCCGCATCCTGAGCGACGACGACAGGCTCAGCGCTTCTCCGAACCGGGCCTCCGCCTGTCCGTTGTCAGCGACCAGCGCGGAGAGGTAGAGAGCTCGCGCTTCTTGCCCGCGCTGCTTGTTCGTGCGGGCCATGTCGAGCGCCCGAACGGCGAGGCGCTCCGCCTCGGCGACGTGGCCGCCGATCCAGTACGCCTCACCGGCCAGGGTGTGTTGCCGGGCGTACGTGAATTGGAGATTGGTCGCCGTCGCCTCCGCGAGCGCGGCCTCGACGACCGGGGCGACATCATCCAATCGGCCCGCGAGGGCGTACGCGTAGCCCAGGTTCGCGGCGGTCTCCGCCGCCCAGAGGTGGAGATCGGTCGCGCGGCAGAGAGCGAACCCGCGCTCGAGGAGCGGGATCGCGCGCTCGAGATCTCCGCGCTCGAGGTATGCGATCCCGAGGAAGTATCCGTGCATGAGGGTGAACGGCTGATCGACGGCCTCGGCAATTCGGAGCGCTTCCGCGCCGACGGCGATCGCCTGGTCGAACCGGCCCAGCTCGGCGAGACTCCAGCTCTGGAACGCCAGGGCACACTGCGCGGGCAGCCCCGGCTCGCCGAACCGCTCGTCGGGGCGATCGGCCAGCAGCTCGACGACCTCCCGGAACTTCTCGACGGCCGCCCCGTAGTCGCCGCCGCAGTGGTGGGCGATGCCAACGAAGAACCGAGCCATGATCGGCAGCCCGAGATCACTACTCCCGCTCGCGAGCTCGAGCGCGCGCTCGCCTGACGCGATCGCCTCGTTCTGTGCGCCGCGGAACCCGTAGCAGTTCGTGAGGTAGGCCGAGGCCCAGCCGAGCCGCCGGTCGTCTCCGGCGGCGCTGGCCAGCCGCTGGGCCTCGTGCACGTGCGCGAACATCCGCTCGGTGTCGCCCAGGGGGAGGAGCGCGTGACGGAGGAGAAACCGTAGGTCGATCTCCTGCTCGGTCCTTCCGGCTCCGACGGGCAGGTGATGCAGCGCGTCCAGCGCCTGCTCCAGATACTGCGCGGCCTCCCGGTTGGCTGAGCGGCCGAACACGCGGATGCCGGCCTGGAGAAGGTAGCCGACCGCTTTCTCCCAGACCTCGCCCCGCAGGGCGTGCGGGGCCAGCGTCTCGACCTGCTCGGCCAGCCGGGCCTCGTGCAGACGCTCGAGCTCCTCGACGATGCGGGCGTGGAGCGCGCGACGACGCTCCAGGAGGAGGCTGCCGTAGGCCACCTGATGGGTCAAGGCGTGCTTGAAGGTGTACTCGAGCTCGGGGAAGAGCTGGGTCTCGTAGAGGAACTCGGATGCCTGCAAACGCGCGAGGCCGCTCCGGAGCGAGTCCTCGTCCATCTCGGCGATCCGCTCCAGAAGCGCGAACGGGACATCCTTGCCAATGACCGAGGCCGCCTGGAGCAGGCGCTTGTCGGCGGGTGGCAGTCGATCGATGCGGGCGGCAAGGATCGCCGCGGCGGTGGGCGGGATCGTGAGAGTTCGCGCAGCTCCGGCCAGACGGTAGGCGCCGCGATCGCCGGCGAGCACGCTCGTCTCTACCAGCGACCGCACACTCTCCTCGATGAAGAACGGGTTGCCGTCCGTCCGCTCGATGATCAACTGCCTGAGCGCCTCCAGGCTGGGGTCGGCGCCGAGCAGCGACGCGAGCAGCTCCGACGCGCCTGCCGGCCGCAGGGGATCGATGCGCAGCAGACGGTAGTAGCTCTTGCTGCTCCAGCCGTGCTGGTACTCCGGCCGATAGTTCACGGCCAGGAGCATCCGCGCCGTCGGCACGCTCTCGACGAGACCGTCGAGCAGGGCCTGGGTCTCGGCGTCGATCCAGTGCAGATCCTCGAACACCACCAGCAACGGCTGGGCCCGACTCTCACGCAGCAAGAGCGTCTTGACGCTGTCAAGGGTGCGCTGGCGGCGCTGGGGGGGATCGAGCCGGTCCCAGGCCGCCTCGTCGACCGGGACATCCAGCAGCCAGAGGAACGAGGGCAGCGTCGCCTCCAGCGCTCGGTCGAGGGTGAGCAGCCGGCCGGTGACCTTCTCGCGCACGGTCCGCGCATCGTCGTGCGCATCGATGCGGAAGTACTCGCGGAGCAGCTCGATGACCGGCAGGTAAGACGTCGCGCGCCCGTAGGACACGGATCTGGCCTCGATGGTCAGCCACCCCTGTGTCCGGTGCGAGCGCGTGAACTCCCAGAAGAGCCGCGACTTCCCGACGCCGGGCTCGCCCACGGTCGCCACCACCTGCCCCTGGCCCGCGGCCGCGGCCTCGAGGGCCTGATGCAGCTGCGCGATCTCCGCATCTCGCCCGACGAAGCGCGTGAGCCCGCGGCCCGCAGCGGCCTGCAAGCGGGACCGTGTCGTCGAGGCGCCTGACAGCTCGTAGACCTGGATCGGCGCCTGCAGTCCCTTCACCGGGCGCAATCCCAGCGCCTCCACCGTGACGTAGTCCTCGGCGAGACGGAGCGTCTCGGGCGCGAGCAGGATCGATCCCGGCCGGGCGAGCTGCTCCATCCGCGCAGCGAGGTGAGTCGTCTGACCAACCGCGGTGTAGTCCATGCGGAGGTCGCTGCCGATGGATCGCACGACCACCTCGCCGGAGTTCAGGCCGACCCGAATCTGTACGAACGCGCCCTGGGTCTGGTGCACCTCGTCGGCGTATTGTCTGACCGAGGCCTGCATCCGGAGCGATGCGTAGCACGCCCGCATCGCATGGTCCTCGAGCGCGAGCGGGGCGCCGAAGAGCGCCATGATGCCGTCGCCCATGACCTGGTTCACCGTGCCCTCGTAGCGATGGACCGCCTCCATCATCCGGTCGAGCACCGGATCAAGGAGCCTGCGGGCCTCCTCGGGGTCACGGTCAGCGAGAAACTCCATGGAGCCTTTCAGATCGGCGAACAGAACCGTGACCTGCTTACGCTCGCCCTCGAGCGCGGCCTTGGAGATCAGGATCTTCTCGGCCAGGTGCTTGGGCGTGTGGGACTCCGGCGATGGGGACTTCCCCACCGCCTCTGTCGCTAGTCCGGCTCCGCACTCTCCACAGAACTTCTGCCCTGGAGGATTCGCAGCTCCGCAAGAGGAGCACGCCATCGCGAGCCGCGCTCCGCACTCTCCGCAGAACTTCTGTCCCTGCGGGTTTTCGTGTTGGCACCGAGGACACTTCATGCTAAGCCTCCAGAGAATCTGGCCGCGGCCTATAGCCAGGGCGACAGTAGCCTGGAGCTCAAAGAGTCGTCAACGTGCCCTTCAGGGATGCTCGCTTCGTTGGCAACGTATCCACGTATATCTTCGTTTTCTGGGTCGCCATCCGAAGATCGTCGTCGCTGACGATGTTGTGGCGGTTGAACACAGCGGCAGAAACACTTCCGGATACTGGCTCACACGGTCAGGACAAAGCCGACACCGGGGAGCTTTTCCGACCTTGACCAGGTGCGGGCACCCGGGCCCGGCCCCCGCCTGCACCTTGCGGTACATCGTTCGGCGTCGTCGTCCCTGAGGCTCGACCACTGTGCGATTCCTGCCCCCGCTCGCCTGGACCGTGCTGATCGCGTGGTTCGCCACCGACCGCGGCGGCGCGCCCGTCACCGGGGGAGCCTTCGCGGCGGTGATCCTCTGGATCCTTCCGGACCTGCCGCCCGACACCGTCGACGCCCTCCACGGCCTCGCGCGCAAGTGCGGTCACGTCACCGAGTACAGCGTGCTCGTGATCCTCTGGGCGCGGAGCCTGGGCGGCTGGCGCCTGCCGCTCGCCCTGACCGTGGCCACCGCGTTCCTCGACGAGCTCGCCCAGGCCACCACGCTGACGCGCACGGGGAGCGCGGCCGACGTGGCGCTGGACGCGGCGAGCGCCGCCGCCGCCGTGGCCCTCTTCCGGGACGGCGCCGCGACGCTGGCGCGCGTCACGACGGCGCTCCTGTGGGTGGCGGCGGCGGGCGGAAGCGCGCTCCTCCTGCTCGACCTCGCGGCGGGCGCGCAGGCGAGGTGGCTCTGGCTGAGCGTGCCCGCCGCGTGGCTGGTCATCGCCGTCCGGCGGCGGGCCGAGCTCAGACGACGCGCTTGACGACCCGGCCCTGCGCGCGCGCGCCGGCGAGGACGAGGACGGTCAGCGCCGATCAGACCGTGAGCCGCGGATCGAGCGTGTCGCGGAGGCCGTCGCCGAAGAGGTTGATGCCGAGCACGGTGACGAGGATGGCGAGCCCGGGGAACGTGGCGAGCCACCACGCCGTGGACAGGTAGACGCGACCGTCGGCGAGCATGCCGCCCCACGTGGGCGTGGGCGGCTGCACGCCGAGGCCGAGGAACGACAGCGCCGACTCGATCACGATCACGCGGGCCATGTCGAGCGTGGCGACCACGAGCCACGGCGTGAAGGCGTTCGGGAGCACGTGGCGCAGGAGGATGCGCCCGTCGCGGCTGCCCAGCGCGATGGCCGCCTGCACGAACTCGCGCTCGCGGATGGAGAGGACCTCGCCGCGCACCACCCGCGCGTACACCACCCACGACGACACCCCGATCACCACGATGATGTTGCGCAGGTTGGGGCCGAGCACGCCGATGACGGCAATGGCGAGCAGGATGAACGGGAACGCGAGCTGCACGTCGGCCAGCCGCATGAGGACGTCGTCGACCTTGCCGCGGAAGTAGCCGGCCACGAGCCCGATGGCCATGCCGAGCACCCCGGAGATGAGCACGGCGGCGAGCCCGACGAGCAGCGCGATCCGCGATCCGTAGATGATGCGCGCGAGGATGTCGCGGCCGAGGTGGTCCGTGCCGAGGAGATGCCTGCGCCCCTGGTCGTCCTGCCAGCCGGGCTCCTTGAGCCGCTGCCCGATGTCCTGTGCGAGCGGATCGAACGGCGACACGATCGGCGCGAAGATCGCGGCGAGGAGCACGATCGCCACCACGAGCATGCCGAAGAGCGCGGTGCGGCGCCGCACGAGCCGCGACAGCAGGCGCACCCACTCGCGCTCCGCGAGCGGACGCGCGGGCGCGAGGACGACGGCGGCGGTGGCGGGGGCGGCCTCGGCGGGCGGCGGCGTCATCGGAACCGGATCCGCGGGTCGAGGTAGGTGTAGACCACGTCGACCAGGAAGTTGACGAGGACGAACGTGCTGGCGAGGAGGAAGACGGCGGCCTGCACCACCGGGTAGTCGCGGTTGAAGATGGCCTGCACGGACAGCCGCCCCACGCCCGGCCACGCGAAGATCGTCTCGGTGATCACCGACCCGCCGAGCAGCGTGCCCAGCTCGATCCCCACGATCGTCACGATGGGGATCGACGCGTTCCGGAGCGCGTGCTTGAGCACGACCGGCGGCTCCCCCACCCCCTTCGCGCGCGCGGTCCGGATGTAGTCCTGACCCAGCACCTCGAGCATGCCCGAGCGCGTGAGGCGGGTGATGCGGGCGGTGGTGAAGAGCCCGAGCGTGAAGGCGGGCAGGATCAGATGGACCAGGCCGCCCCGCCCGGACGAGGGCAGCCAGCCGAGGCGCACCGAGAACACCAGGATGAGCATGATCCCGAGCCAGAACGTCGGCATGGCCTGGCCGAGGAGCGCGATCACCGTCGACACGTAGTCGATGAGCTTGTTGCGGCGCACCGCGGACACGATCCCCGCGGGGATGGCGAGGCCCACCGCGATGGCGAGCCCGGCCGCGGCCAGCTCGAACGTGGCGGGCAGCCGCTCGAGCACGAGGTGCATGGCCGGCTCGCCGTGCCGCAGCGACTCGCCGAAGTCGCCGCGCACCGCCCCGCGGAGGAACCGCACGTACTGGACGGCCACGGGGTCGTTGAAGCCCATGGCCTCGCGGAACCTGGCGACGTCCTCCGCGCTCGCGTCCGGGGGCAGCAGGAGCAGCGCGGGATCCCCGGTGAGGTGGAGGATGAGGAAGACCACCACCGACACCCCGAGCAGGACGAGGACGGACTGCAGGAGGCGTCGGACGAGGTACGCCCTCATGCGCTCGCGAAGGAACGGCGCGGCGGCCCCGCGTGCGTACGCAGAATCACGGCGTGGGCCCGCATGGCCAAGTCGGAAGGCGTGCCCTCACCCCTCATGCCGACAGGCGGGCGACGGCCTCGACGTGCGGGGTGTGGGGGAACATGTCCACCGGCTGCACCCAGTCGAGGCGATAGCCCGCGCGGACGAGCGCGCCCACGTCGCGGGCGAGCGTCGACGGGTTGCACGAGACGTAGACGAGACGTCCCGGCCGGAGCCCGATGAGGGCGGCGAGGGCCCGCGGGTGGAAGCCCGCGCGCGGCGGATCCGACACCACCACGTCGGCGCGGATCCCCTTGGCGATGAGATCGGGGAGCGCGAAGCGCACCTCGCCGGCCACGAACGTGCAGTTGTCGATCCCGTTCAGCCGCGCGTTCTCGCGCGCGTCGGCGACGGCGGCGGCCGCGAGCTCCACGCCGTACACCCAGCGGCAGCGACGGGCGAGGAGCAGGCTGATCGCGCCCGTGCCCGAGTAGAGGTCGATCGCGGTCTCCGTCGCGTCGAGGGCGGCGGCCTCCAGCACGAGCGCGAAGAGGCGCTCGGCCTGGGCGGTGTTGGTCTGGAAGAACGACCCGGGCGACACGCGGAACGTGAGCCCGCCCAGCGACTCCCGGATGTGGTCGCGCCCGCCGAGGAGGTGCTCCTCCACGCCGACGGCGACGCTCGCCTTCTTGGGGTTGACGTTCATCACCACGCTCGCCGTCCCCGGGGCGCGGGCGCGCAGACGCGCGGCGAGCGGCGTCATCTCCGCCATCGCGGGCGCGGACGTCACCACGTTGACCATGGCCTCGCCGGTGCCCGCGCCTTCGCGGAGGACCAGGAAGCGCAGCAGGCCCTCGCCGCTCGCCTGGTCGTAGGCGGACAGGCGCGCCTCGACGAAGAACCGGCGCGCCTCGTCGAGGAGCGCGTTCATCCGATCCGACTGGAGCAGGCAGCGCTCCACGTCGAGGACGGCGTCGTAGCGCTGGGCCTCGTGGAGGCCGACGGTGACGGGGCCCGATGCCGGAGCGCCGTCCGCGGCGTCCGCCGCCGGGCCGCGACGGCGGACGGGCGGGGCGACGGTGAACTCCATCTTGTTGCGGTAGCCGTAGACCTCGGGCGCGGCCACGATGGGCCGGAGCGGGACCGCGTCGAGGCCGCCGAGGCGCTGGAGGCAGTCGGCCACCTGCTTGGCCTTGAAGTCGAGCTGGGCGGCGTACGCGATCTGCTGGAGCCGGCAACCGCCGCAGCGCCCGAAGTACGGGCACGGCGCGTCCACGCGGTGCGGCGACGGGGTCTCGACGGCCTCGATCACGCCGCGCCCGAACCGGGCGCGCGCCTCGGTGAGGCGCACGCGCACGCGGTCGCCGGGCACGCCGCCGGGCACGAACACGACGTAACCCTCGATGCGACCGACGCCTTCGCCGCCGAACGCGAGGTCGTCCACGGTGATGGACAGAGTCTCGCCGCGCTTCGCCCGCGCCATGGTGCCGCCACTATACGGGCCGGTCCAGGGAGAGTCAATTTGACCAGCCGTTACGCCCCGCTCCGGGTTCGACCCGCCGCCGCGGCAGCGACGACGCCGCGCGTCCCCCGGTGATCTGGCAGGGGGGCACCCCCTCAAGTATGATGAGCGGCATGACCGTGGGCGGGCGAACGTCCCCCAAGCGCGTGGCCGACATCCTGCCTGCCGCCTTCCCCGCGCTCTCCGAGCGCCTCGTCGAGGTGGCGCTCCGCCGCGACTGGGCCACCGCGCTGCCCGCGGGACTGGGACGCCGTTCCCAGCCCGGCGACCTCAGGAACGGGACGCTCGAGGTGCGAGTCGACAACTCCCCGTGGCTGCACGAGCTGTCCATGCGCGCGGAGGAGCTGCTCGCGGCCCTCGGCGCGCGCTACGGCGGCGCGGTGCGGGACCTCCGCTTCCGGCTCGCGGCGCCGTCGCGCGACGATCGCGCGCGACCCGTCGAGACCGGACGCGAGACGCCGCCGGCGCCGCCGCGCCTCACGCGCGAGGAGCTGCGAGAGGTGGACGCCACCGCGGCGCCGCTTCGCGACCCGCAGATCGCGCGAGCGCTCCGACGATTGCTCATCAAGGACAGGCTGGCCCGCCGGGGATCCGACCCGCCCGGAGGGCGAAAGAGATCAACATGACACGGCACCTCGCGGCGGTGTTCCTGCTGACGCTCCTCGGTGGCTGCGCGACGGCCTCCACGACCTCCGACGCGCCGGCCACGGCGCCGGCGCGAGCGGCCGCCCCCGTGCGCGCCCGCGCCACCGACCCGCAGGCCGAGGCCTATTACCGGTTCGCCGTCGCCCAGATCCACGCGCGCAACGGCAACCTCACGGAGGCGATCGCCCAGCTCCGCGAGGCGGTGAAGCTCGATCCCGGCGCCGCCACGCTGTGGGTGCAGCTCGCGCAGTGGCTGGCCCGCGGCAACGCGCCCGCCGAGGCCGTCGAGGCAGCGAAGAAGGCGGTGCAGATCGACCCGAAGAGCCAGGAGGGCTACCTCACCCTCGCCGACCTCTACCGCCGCCAGCGTCAGCTCCCCGAGGCCGAGGCCGCGCTCGAGCAGGTGATCAAGCTCGCCCCGCAGTCGCCCGCCGCCTACCTCGCCCTCGCCCAGCAGCACTTCGAGCAGAAGGCGTACGACAAGGCGCGGGCCGTGCTGCTCCGCCTCGTCGAGGAGCGCCCCGCCCTCGGCCAGGGCCACTACCTGCTGGGTCGCGTGGCCATGGAGGCGGAGAACTGGCCCGAGGCCATTTCGCGGCTCACGCGCGCGACCGAGCTGGAGCCCGACAACGACGGCGCGTGGACGGCCCTCGGCTACATCTACGAGAGCCAGAAGCGGCAGGAGGAGGCCCTCGAGATCTACCGGACCGCGGCTCGGGCCAACCCCGACAACCCGCGCTTCATCGAGCGGCTGGGTGACCTGCTCATCCAGCTCGGACGCTACAAGGAGGCGCAGAAGGAGATCGAGGAGCTCGCGCAGGCCGCCCCGCGCGACCCGCGGGTGTGGATGCGCCTGGGCGCCGTCTACTACGAGCAGAAGGAGTGGGAGCAGGCCGGCGCGGCCTTCCGGCGCGTGCTCTCGCTGGAGCCGTCGAACGTCCGCGCGCGCTACTTCCTGGCCATCACGCTGATGGAGGCGGGCAAGGACGACGACGCGCGCGCCGAGCTCGAGCGGATGCTCGCCGCCGATCCACGCTCGGTGGACGCCCGGGTGCAGCTCGGCTTCCTCCACGGGCGGGCGAAGCGCCACGACGACGCCGCGCGCGTGCTGCGCGAGGCGATCAACATCGAGCCCAAGCGCCCGGAGCTCTTCCTCTACCTCGGCACCGCGCTCTATCGGGCCCAGCAGTACGATCGGGCGGCCGACGTGCTCCAGGAAGGGCTCAGCATCGACGACGCCAACCGCGACCTGCACTTCCAGCTCGGCGTCGTGCGCGAGAAGCAGCAGCGGACGGACGACGCCATCCGCTCGTTCCGCCGCGTGATCGCCATCGATCCGAAGTACGCCGAGGCCTACAACTACATCGGCTACATGTACGCGGAGCGCGGGCAGAACCTGCCCGAGGCCCTCGAGCTGATCCAGCGCGCGCTAGAGCTCGATCCCAACAACGGCTACTTCATCGACAGCCTCGGGTGGGTCTACTACCAGCAGGGCCGCTACGCGGACGCGCTGCGCGAGCTGCTGCGCGCCACCGAGCGGGCCAAGGACGACCCGGAGATCTTCGACCATCTCGCCGACGCCTACCTGAAGAACGGGAAGATCGAGGAGGCCATCGCGACGTGGGAGAAGACGCTCACCGTCGACAAGGAAGGCCGGATCACCGAGTCGGTGAAGAAGAAGCTCCAGGAAGCGCGCGAGAAGCAGCTGCGGGCCAAGGGTGAGGCCGGCGGGTCCGCGCCCAAGCCGTAGCCCGGCCGGGCTCCTCCTCCTCGCCGCGCTCCTGCTCGGCGCCTGCGCCACCGCGGCTCCCCGCGGGGCCCCGTCGCTGTCCCCCGAGGTCGAGGCCGCGCGCGCCGCGCTCGAGCGTCGCTGGCAGGCGTTCACCGACCTCCGCACCCTCGCCGCCATCGAGATCCGCCGCGGCGGGCGGACCGAGCGCCTGTCCGGGCCGCTCCTCCTCCGTTCGCCCGCGTCGCTCCGGTTCGAGGCGCTGTCCCCCTTCGGCCCGCCCGTCATCGTCATCGGCGTCGGCGACGACGGCGTCGTCGTCTGGGAAGTGATCAGGAGCCGCGCGTACCGGCTGCCCGCGACGCCCGAGGCGAACCGGCGCTGGCTCGGCGTGGCCCTCGGCGGCCAGGACCTCGTCGCGCTGCTCGCCGGCCACGTGCTGCCGATGAAGGACGCCGAGGCGGGTGAGGTGCGGCCCGCCGATGCCGACGGCCCGTCGCTCCTCCTGACCGGGCCCTCGGGCACGCAGCGGATCTGGATGGACCTCGCGACGGGCCAGGCGAAGAAGGTCGCGTGGACCGGCGGCAAGCAGCCACTCGACGTCGTGTTCGCGGGCGGCGGCCCGGCCGCGTCGATCGGCGGCGTCACCCTGACCACGCCCGACGGTCGCCTGGAGGCGAGGATGCGGTATCAGAACCCTCGCATGGACTCGGGGTTCGATCCTGCGCTCCTGCGCGTCGATGTCCCGCAAGGTGTCGAAATCCAAGACTTCCGTTGACACTTCGACGCAGCGCGTGTTAGCCTGCGGTGCCTTGTCGAAGCCGTTGCGGAGCGCGCACCGCATGGCCCTCCGGACCCCGGCCAAGGTGAACCTCGTGCTCGAGGTGCTGGGGAAGCGTGACGACGGCTACCACGAGATCTCGACCGTGATGCAAGCGGTGGATCTCTTCGACCGGCTGACGGTGGAGGTCGCGGATACCATCTCGCTGGTCACCAGTGACCCCGCATTGCCCACGGACGGAGGCAACCTCGTCGTCCGGGCAGCGCACCTGCTGCAGGAGGCGGCGGGGAAGCGGGTCGGCGCGAGAATCAGGCTCGACAAGCACATCCCGGTGGCCGCGGGCCTCGGGGGCGGATCGAGCGACGCGGCGGCGACGTTGTGGGCGCTCAACCGCCTGTGGGGACTCCGGTGGAGCCGTGAGCGGCTCGCCGCCCTGGCCGCGCAGGTGGGGATGGACGTGCCGTTCTTCCTCGGTCGGGGACGCGCGGTGGGCATCGGACGGGGTGAGCGGGTCCGGCCGCTCCCGGGAGCGGGCGGCTTCGCGCTCGTGCTGGTGAACCCGAACTTTCCCCTGGCCACCGCGTCGGTGTACGGGCGGGTGCCGGCGGGCTGGCGCGCGGAGCCGGCGGGCACGCGGCGCATGGTCGCGGCGCTCCGCGGCCGGAGCGTGGCGCGCGTGGCCGGAGCGCTCGTCAACACGCTGGAGGCGCTGGTGGAGCCGGCGGTGCCGGCGATCGGAAGGATGAAGGCGGCGCTCTCCGCCGCGGGCGCGCTCGGCGCGGCCATGTCGGGCAGCGGGCCGACGGTGTTCGGCATCGCGCGGTCCCTGGATCACGCGCGGTCGATCCGGCGGCAGGTCACCCGCGCGGGCTGGTCGTGCTGGGCGGTGCGGACCGTGTCGGGCCCGGCCATCCACCGGATCGACGCGCGGACACGCTAGAGACGTTGACGCATGGTGCGGGCGGGCGAAGCCCGGGTGCCCCCACTTGGTGACAGGGCGGGCGAAGCCCGGTGCGCGCATGTGACCATGGTACGTTCCGGGCATGAGACGTTGACGCAAGGTGCGGGCGGGCGAAGCCCGGGTGCCCGCACCCGGTGACAGGGCGGGCGAAGCCCGGGTCGACCGGACAGGGGGGCGAGCCCGGTCGACGTGATTCCTTGGGGCGTGGCCAAGCCCGGTAAGGCGCGGGACTTTGGATCCCGTATTCGGAGGTTCGAATCCTCCCGCCCCAGCCACCATCTCTCTCCGGCGTTGTGAAAGGATGCGAATGTCGGCTTCAGCGAGCGGGCCAACACCGCGATTCTGCGGACACGCGGCGTGCCGTCTCGCCATTCATCAACGATCTCTCACGCGACGACGAGCGGGGGCACCTCGATGAGCTACGACCTGAAGCTCTTCAGCGGCAGCGCGAACCGGCCCCTGTCCGAGGAGATCGCGGGGCAACTCAAGGTCCCCGTGGGGGACGCGGACGTCTCGCGCTTCTCCGACGGCGAGGTCTACGTGCAGATCAACGAGAACGTGCGCGGGCAGGACGTCTTCATCGTCCAGCCCACGTGCCCGCCCGTGAACGAGAACCTGATGGAGCTGCTCGTGCTGATCGACGCGTTCAAGCGGGCCTCCGCGCGTCGCATCACCGCGGTGCTCCCCTACTACGGCTACGGCCGGCAGGACCGGAAGGTGATGCCGCGCGTGCCGATCTCGGCCAAGCTCGTGGCCGACCTCATCACCGCCGCCGGCGCCCACCGCGTGCTCGCCATGGACCTCCACGCCGGGCAGATCCAGGGCTTCTTCAACATCCCGGTGGACCACCTGTTCGCGGGGCCGCCCGTGCTCGTGGACTACCTCGCGAAGAAGGACCTGCAGGACCTCGTGCTCGTGTCGCCCGACGCGGGCGGCGTGGAGCGCGCGCGAGCCATCGCGAAGCGGCTCAAGGCGGGCCTCGCCATCATCGACAAGCGGCGCGACGGGCCCAACGTCGCGGTGTTCATGCACCTGATCGGCGACGTGCGCGGCAAGGACGTCGTGATCATCGACGACATGATCGACACCGCGGGCACGCTCGTGCAGGCGGTGGAGGCCATCCAGCGCGAGGGCGCCCGGCGCGTGCTCGCCGCCGCCGTGCACGGCGTGCTCTCCGGGCCGGCGATCGACCGCGTCGCCGCCTCGAGCCTCGAGGAAGTGATCTTCACCAACTCCGTTCCCCTGCCCGCCGACAAGGCCCTGCCGAAGATCCAGGTGCTCTCGGTCGCGCCCCTGCTCGCCGAGGCCATCCGCCGGATCCACGACGAGGAGTCGGTCTCCGGGTTGTTCGTCTGATGACGGGGCCCCCAGGTTTCATTCGATCGGGTTGACATGCCCGAACGTCGGGCGCCGGAGCCCTGCGCAGGCGCCCCGACGCCAAACATAAAGAGGAGTCATCATCCATGGAGATGCGCGAGCTGACCATCGAGACGCGCGAGGAGATCGGCAAGGGCCCGGCCCGCCGGCTGCGCCGCGCCGGGCGCGTTCCCGCCATCCTGTACGGCGGGGGCGCCCCCGTGAAGGCGGCGGTGGACCCCAAGGCCGTCCTTCGCCTCATGCTGGGGCACGAGGGCGGGACCCAGCTCCTGCAGGTCACCTTCGGGGGCACGGCCGATCGCCGCATGGCGATCATCCGCGACATGCAGTTCGATCCCGTCTCCGAGAACCTGATCCACGTGGACCTCCAGGAAGTGGCGATGGACAAGCCGATCCAGGTGGCGGTGCCGCTCAGGCACGTGGGCGAGGCCCGGGGCGTGAGGGACGCGAGCGGCATCCTCGAGATGATCCTGCGCGAGGTGCAGGTCTCCTGCCTGCCCGCGGCCATCCCGAACTCGCTCAGCGCCGACGTGTCGGACCTGGGCATCCACGACGTCCTCACCGTGCGTGACCTCGTGGTGCCGGAGGGCGTGCGCATCCTGAACGATCCCGGCCAGGCCGTGGCCACGGTGGCGCCGCCCGCGGTGGAGGAAGCGGCGGCCGCGCCGGCCGCGGGGACGGTGGCGGCGGCGACGCCGGCCGAGCCCGAGGTCCTCACGGAGCGCAAGCCGAAGGACGAGGCCGACGAGAAGAAGAAGTAATGACCTGGCAGAGTGCGCTGACCGCCACGGGCCTCTACCGTCCCACCGCGGGGCGTTAGTCTGATCCGCGGGGCTCAGTAGGTGCCCCAGGCCGTCGTCGGCCTCGGCAACCCCGGCTCCGAGTACCAGGGCACCCGGCACAACGTGGGCCAGCGCGTCGTGGACGCGCTGGCCCGCACGCTTCACGCGCGCTTCGAGCGCGAAGGCATCCACCCGGTGGCGCGGGCGCGCTGGCGCGGCGAGACGGTCTACCTGCTGAAGCCGCGGAGCTACGTCAACCTGAGCGGGCCGGCGGTGGCGCGCCTGAGCCGCGCGCTGCACCTCGGGCCCGAGGACCTGATCATCGTGTTCGACGACCTCGATTTGCCGCTGGGGAAGGTGCGCGTGCGCTTGAAGGGCAGCGCGGGCGGCCACAACGGCGTGCGTTCGCTCATCGACACCTTCGGCACCGACGCGCTCCGTCGCGTCAAGGTCGGCATCGGCCGGCCCGGCGAGCCCGGCCGCGACCGTGACCGCGTCGTGGACCACGTCCTCTCGCCATTCGTCGACGACGAGCTGCCCGTGATCGAGCAGGCGTGCGCGGAGGCCGCTTCGCTGACGCTCAAGCTGCTCGGCGCGGGCGCCTCCGGGCCGGCCTGAGCGGCGCTCAGCCGTCCCATCGACCCCCGTGATCGTCGGCCACGAGGAGTGTCCATTGCGGCGTCCTGCGCTCGGTGATATAGGTGTGGCGTTTCGCTCGCGGGACGCCGCCGGGCCGGACGACGATGGCGAGGCCACTCCCGTGACGCGCAGCTCCCAGCGTCGAGGCGAAGCGACCGGCGCGGGCGACCAGCAAGAGAGTCAGGACACGGGAGCAGTTCTCCGGCTCACCGCCGCGGGTGGTGGACTCGACTGGGACGCCGTGCGGGCCCTCGTGGCACGCGACACCCACACGCCGATGGGCCGCGAGCGCGCGGGCGCGCTCGAGCCGCTCGCCGGGATCGACGCCGTCCAGGGCGCGCTCGCCGACACCACCCGGGCGCGGCTCGCCACCGGCGCGGTGGGCCCGCCGCCGTGGAACGTGGTGCCCGACGTGCGGCCGACGCTCGAGCACGCCCGCACCGCCGGCACGGTGGCCGACGGCGCGGAGCTGGCCGGGATGATCCCGTTCCTCGAGGCGGTGGGCCGGCTCCGCGGCTACGGCCGCTCGCTCGCCCCGGTGACGCCCGAGCTCTCCGCCGAGCTCACGCGGCTGCCCCCCGTCACCGAGCTCTCCGACCGCCTCGCTCGCGCCCTCGAGCTGGACGGCTCCCTGCGCGACGACGCGAGCCCGGCCCTGGCCAGGCTCCGGCGCCGCATCCGCGACCTGCGCCGCGACATCGTCCGCCGGCTCGAGAGCTACTTCCAGGGCGCGGCCGCCGAGCAGCTCTTCCAGGAGCGCTACGTGACGGTGCGGAACGGACGCTACGTCCTCCCCCTGGCCGCGAGCGCCAAGGGCCGCTTCCGCGGCATCGTGCACGATCGCTCCCAGAGCGGCGCCACGCTCTTCGTGGAGCCGGAGGCGATGGTCGACGCCAACAACGAGCTGGTCCAGTCCACGCGGGAGGAGGAGGGCGAGGTCCTCCGCGTGCTCGCCGAGCTGACCGACGCGGTGCGCGCGGTCCTGCCCGACCTCGACGGGCTCGTCGACGGGCTCGCGCGCCTGGACGTGGTCTTCGCGCGCGCCGCGCTCGCCGACCGGATGGACGCGGTCGCGCCCACGGTGACGCACGAGCGGGTCGTGGACGTGGCCGGCGCGCGCCATCCGCTGCTCCTCGCCCAGAGCTGGGAGGCGCCGGGGCGCGACGTCGTGCCCGCGGACCTGGTCCTGGACGCCGAGCGGCCGCTCCTCGTGATCACCGGGCCCAACGCGGGCGGCAAGACCGTCGCGCTCAAGACGCTCGGGCTCCTCGCCCTCATGGCCCAGGCCGGCTGCCACGTGCCGGCGAAGGAGGGCGCGCGCCTGCCGCTGTTCTCGGGCGTCTACGCCATCGTGGGCGACGACCAGAGCGTGGCCGAGAACCTTTCCACCTTCTCCGCGTTCGTGCGCCAGCTCCGCGAGGTGCTCGACCGGATCGACGATCGCGCCCTCGTGCTGCTCGACGAGCTCGGCGCGGGCACGGACCCCGACGACGGCGCCGCCCTCGCCCAGGCCGTGCTCGAGGAGGTCGCGCGGCGCGGCGCCCTCTGCGTGGCGTCCACGCACCTGGAGCCCCTCAAGGGCTTCGCCGCCACCTATCCCGGCGCCCGCAACGCCTCGGTGGAGTTCGACGGGGAGCGGCTCGAGCCGACGTTCCGCCTCGTGTACGACCGGCCGGGCCAGAGCTACGCGCTCGCCATCGGCGCGCGGCTCGGCCTGCCCGCCGCGCTCATCGAGCGCGCGCGCGGCTACCGCTCGACGCAGGCCGAAGCGCTCCAGGAGCTGATCGCGCGCCTCGACGCGCGCGACCGCCGCGACGCCGAGCGCGCCCTCCTCCTCGAGCGCCGTGAGGCGGAGACGGCGAGCCTCCTCGAGCGCGCCCGTGCCGAGCACGAGGCGGCGCGCACGGAGGCGCGGGAGCGGCTGGCGCGGTCCCGCGCCGACGCGGAGCGGCGCCTCACCGAGATCCGGCGCGTCGTGAACGACGAGTGGGACGCTCTCCGGCGCGGCGAGAAGACCCGCGACGCCCTCGAGAAGAGCCGCCGCCGCCTCGGCGACGCGCGCCGCCTGCTCGACGACTCCGAGGCCGGGGGAGCACCGGACGCGGTCAGCGCCGAGGCCGCCCCCGGCGATCGCGTGCAGGTGGCGCACCTGGGGCTCGAGGGCGAGGTGCTGAGCGTGGACGGCGGGAGCGCCACCGTGCGCGCGGGCGCCGTCACCGTGCGGGTGCCGCGCCAGGCCCTGCGCGTGATCGACCACGCCGGCGCGGGCGCGCCGGCGCGCCCGCGCCCCGCCGCTTCGCAGATCCACGTGCCCGCGCGGGGCAGCGTGCCCGCCGAGCTCCACATCATCGGGCGCACCACCGACGAGGGGCGCGACCTGGTCGAGAAGTACCTCGACGACGCGTTCCTCGCCGGCCTCGCCACCGTGCGCATCGTGCACGGCAAGGGCACGGGCGCCCTGCGCCGCGCCGTGCAGGAGCTCCTGAGCGCCCATCCCCACGTGGTCGAGCACCGCGCGGGCGAGCCGCGCGAGGGCGGCGACGGCGCCACCGTCGCCACGCTCCGGGTGGGCTGATGGCCGGCGGCTTCGCCCCCCACGTGCTCGAGGAGATCCGCGCGCGGGTCGACATGGTCGAGCTGGTCGGCCAGTGGGTGTCCCTCAAGCGCGCCGGCGCCAACTGGAAGGGCCTGTGCCCGTTCCACACGGAGAAGACGCCGTCGTTCACCGTGCACTCGAAAAAGGGCATCTTCCACTGCTTCGGCTGCGGCGCGGGCGGCGACGCCTTCAACTTCCTGATGCGCCAGGACCGGCTCGGCTTCCCCGAGGCGGTGCGCGCGCTCGCCGAGCGCGCGGGCGTCGAGCTCCCGACGGAGCGACGCCCCGAGGGCGAGGGCGGCCGCATCGAGGCGCTCCGCCAGCTCATGGCCCAGGCCGCGGAGGCGTACGTCGCCGCCCTGTGGGGGCGCGAGGGGAGCGGGCGCGCGCGTACCTCGACGCGCGCGGCATCGAGACCGACGTGGCCCGGCGCTTCGGTCTCGGCTGGGCTCCCGAGGGCTGGGACCACCTGCTCGCGCACATGCGGGCGCGCGGCGTGGACGCCGAGCCGCTCGTGCAGGCCGGCCTCGTGGTGCCGCGTCAGACGGGCTCGGGCTTCTACGATCGCTTCCGCGGCCGTCTCGTCTTTCCCATCCGTGATTCGCAGGGCCGCGTGGTAGCCTTCGGGGGGCGAGGGCTCGGACACGAGGAGCCGAAGTACCTCAACTCGCCCGAGACGCCGTTGTACGTGAAAGGGCAGACGCTGTACGGGCTGGATCTGGCGCGGACGACGATGCGGGAGACGAACCGGGCCATCGTCGTCGAGGGCTACGTCGACTGCATCATGGCCCACCAGCACGGCTTCTCCGAGACGGTCGCCGCGCTCGGCACCGCCTTCACCCCCGCCCAGCTCGGGCTGCTCCGCCGCCACGCCGAGGAGGTCGTCACCGTCTTCGACGCCGACACCGCGGGCAAGAAGGCGTCCGCGCGCGCCGAGGAGATGATGCAGGAGATGATGACCCTCCGCGACATCGGGTGGTCGGTGGCGCAGACGGGGAGCTTCGAGCGCTCGGGATACTTCCCGGTCAAGGTCGCCGTGCTCCCCGCCGGGCACGATCCGGACAGCCTCCTGCGCGCCGAGGGCGCGGACGCCTTTCGCTCGCGCCTCGCGGAGGCTCGGAGTATCCTCTCCTTCGTCATGGCGCAGGCCCTCGAGGAGGAAGACCTCGCCACCGAGCGCGGCCGGGCCCGCGCCCACGCGCGAGTGGGGACCCTCCTCAGCAAGGTCGCCAACGCCGAGGAAGCCACCGGGCTCGCGCGCCAGGCGGCCCGCCTGCTCGGGGTGGATCCGACCCAGCTCTGGATCGAAGCGCGTCAGCTCCAGGGCTCGCGCGCGCGCCAGGGGCGGCTCGGGCGGTCCGAGCCCGCGCGGGCGGACGGCGCGGCGTGGCCCGCGCCGAACTTCGCGGAGCGCGATCTGCTCCTCCTGCTGCTGCGCGTGGACGACGCGCGGCTCCGGCTCCTGTCGCTCCTCGACGACGAGGACGTGGCGCACGCCGGGCTGCGCGCCATCGTCGCCGCGCTCAAGCGCGCGCCGGATGCGGCGGCGGAGGCGTTGTTGCCGGACCTGCCGGGAGACGGCGAGCGCGGCCTGCTCGCCTCGCTCCTGCTGGACGACCGTGCGTGGGCGGATCCGTCCGCCCAGATCGACGAGATCGCGCGCCGGCTGGAGATCCGGCGCCGCAAGCGGCGTCTCCGCCTGGTCGCGCGAGCGATTGCGGAGGCCCAGGCCGCGGGCGACCCATCTCTGCCCGTGCTGGAGACGGAGATGGAGAGCCTTCAGCGTGAAGCCCGGGCCGTGCGCGAGCTGTCGGCCGCGCGCCCGGCGAGGGAGCGCGAACAATGAGGACCCCCCCACCAGGAGACGGCAAGCGCATGGCAGACGAACCAAAGCTAGAAGAGCTCGACAAGCTGATCGCGGTCGGAAAGCAGAAGGGGTTCCTCACCTACGACGAGGTCAACGACGCGCTGCCCTCGGACATCGTGTCTCTCGACCAGCTCGACGACATCATGATGATGTTCGGCTCGATGGACATCGACGTGGTGGACGGGAACAAGGCGGGCCGGATGCCGTCGGAGATCGAGGCGCCGCCCGCCGAGGCGGACGACGAAGAGCCGGCGCAGGAGTCCATCGACCTCTCGCCCGGTCCCGTCGGCCGCACCGAGGATCCCGTCCGCCTCTACCTGCGCGAGATGGGACGGGTGGCCCTCCTCACCCGCGAGGGCGAGATCACGCTGGCCAAGCGCATCGAGGAAGGCAAGGACGAGGTCACGCGCGCCATCCTCTCGACCAACCTCGCCCTCGAGAAGATTCACGGCCTCCGCGACGACCTCCGGCGCGAGCTCATGCCCATCAAGGATGTCGTCGACTACCCGGAGGAGGAGTTCACGGAAGAGAAGGAGGAGGACCTCCGCCGCTCGGTCATCCGCGAGCTCGGCAACGTGGACCGGCTGCTCCGCGAGCGCGACAAGCTCCACGAGCAGGCGCGCCGGCTCCGGCAGCGCGCGGGCGGCCGGCGCAAGGGCAAGAGCGAGCCGCCGTGGAAGAAGCTGGAGACGCAGGCGCTCGGCAAGCAGGCGCGCGTGCTCCAGATCCTGCGCGGGCTCACCCTCCAGCCGTCCCTCCTCGAGGCCTGGGGGCAGGACCTGAAGCGCTTCGTGGAGCGGGTCGACCGGGCCGAGCGCGAGATCGCCCTCTGGTCCGATGGCCGGCGCCCCGCGCCCGCGGCGGTGGACGCGTTCCTCGCCTCGCTCGGCGACGACGACCGCGACGACGGGGACCGCGACCTCTACCAGCGCGCGGCCAACCGCTTCCCGAGCATCAAGGACCGGCTGGTGTGGATGGCCCAGCAGAAGATCCGGCGCGCCGAGGAGCACGCGCAGACGCGCGCCGAGGACCTCAAGAAGATCGTCACGCTCATCAAGGCGGGGGAGGCGAAGGCGGCCCGGGCGAAGAAGGAGATGGTCGAGGCCAACCTCCGGCTCGTGATCTCCATCGCCAAGAAGTACACCAACCGCGGCCTGCAGTTCCTCGACCTGATCCAGGAAGGCAACATCGGCCTCATGAAGGCGGTGGACAAGTTCGAGTACCGGCGCGGGTACAAGTTCTCCACCTACGCCACGTGGTGGATCCGCCAGGCCATCACCCGCGCCATCGCCGACCAGGCCCGCACGATCCGCATCCCCGTCCACATGATCGAGACCATCAACAAGCTCATCCGGACCTCCCGGCAGCTCGTCCAGGAGCTGGGCCGCGAGCCCACCCCGGAGGAGATCGCCATCAAGATGGAGGTGCCGGTCGACAAGGTGCGGAAGGTCCTGAAGATCGCCCAGGAGCCCATCTCGCTCGAGACCCCGATCGGCGAGGAGGAGGACAGTCACCTGGGCGACTTCATCGAGGACAAGCAGGTGGGCTCACCGGTGGAATCGATGATCGGGCTCAGCCTGCGCGAGCAGACCAACAAGGTGCTGAACACGCTCACGCCGCGCGAAGAGAAGGTGCTGCGGCTCCGGTTCGGCCTGTCCGACGGCTGCGAGCACACCCTGGAGGAGGTGGGCCAGGACTTCGCGGTGACGCGTGAGCGCATCCGCCAGATCGAGGCCAAGGCGCTCCGGAAGCTGCGCCATCCGTCGCGGTCGAAGAAGCTCCGGAGCTTCCTGGAATCGTGAGCGCCCGGCGGCCGCAACCGGGTGCTACTATGTGGGGCGCGCGGGCCCATAGCTCAATTGGCAGAGCCCCCGGCTCATAACCGGTCCGGTCTTGGTTCGAGTCCAAGTGGGCCCACTGACAACGCTCGAAGCGAGTGAATGGATAGTCAGCTTCGGAACCTGATAGAGCTGCAGGCGCTCGACACGAAGATCGCCGGCCTCGAGTCGGAAGCAGCGCGTCTTCCCGGAGAGATCGCCGCCATCCGGGCCGCCGCCGAAGACGCCCGGAGGGCCGTCGACACCGCGAAGAGCCAGATGGACACCACCCGCAAGGACACCCGCAGCAAGGAGAAGGACCTCGAGGTCACCCAGGGCAAGCGGGTCAAGAGCGAGTCTCGGCTCTACGAGGTCAAGACCAACATCGAGTACAGCGCCGTCCTCACCGAGATCGAAACGATCAAGCAGGAGAAGGCGGCCGTCGAGGAGGAGATCCTGACGCTGATGGAGCGGCAGGAGCGGCTCGCGGTGGAGATCAAGGACGCGGAGGCGAGGCTCACCGAGGCGCTCGCCCGCTGCGAGAGCGACGAGGTCGTCCTGCGCGCCAAGCTTGCCGACGTGGAAGGCGCCCTCGCGCATGTCCGGAGCGACCGGACCGGCGTCGCTCGCGAGCTCCCTGCGGTGGTCCTCGGCGACTACGAGAAGATCCTGCGGGCCCGCGGCGGCCTCGCCATCACGGTCATCCGGCCGCCCGATCTTTGCTCGGGCTGCCGCATGGTTGTCCGGCCCCAGCGGCTGCAGGAGCTGAAGGCGCAGAACACCCTGATCGCCTGCGAGTCCTGCGGGCGCTACCTCTACTGGCCCTCGTAGCCCGTCCCGCTCCCGCCGAGGGAGCCATTCGTCCGTGACCGACCTCGACCGCGTGGTCATCTATTCCGACGGCGCCTGCGCGGGCAACCCCGGCCCGGGAGGGTGGGCCGCCGTCATCGTGGACGGCGCGGACGAGCGCGAGGTCTCGGGCGGCGAGCCCGCCACCACGAACCAGCGCATGGAGCTGCGCGGCGCGCTCGAAGGTCTGCGCGCGGTGCAGGGCCGCCGGCGCATCTCGCTCCACAGCGACAGCGCCTACGTCGTCAACTGCTTCCGGCAGCGGTGGTACGAGCGGTGGCGGGCCAACGGCTGGAAGAACGCCCAGCGCAAGCCGGTGGAGAACCGCGACCTCTGGGAGGCGCTGCTCGGCGAGGCCGAGCGCCACGACGTGCAGTGGCACAAGGTGGCGGGCCACTCCGGCGTGCCGCTCAACGAGCGCGCCGACCGTCTCGCCGTCGCCGCGATCGACCGGTCGGCCGAGCCGCGCTGATCAGCAGAGGGCGTTTCGCGCCGCCGCCGCCCGCGCCTTCCAGGACAGCTCCTGCCGCGTGAGGCGCTCTTCGAGCCGGATCGGCCGGGTGCCGCCGAGCCGCCGCAGCTCGGGCTCCACCACCACGGGCCGCCAGCGGATCTGGCCGGCCAGCCCCACCCGCACCGCGCGGGCCGCGTAGGCGTCGCGCAGGGTCAGGCACATGAGGGCCCGCCCCGGGTTGTAGCCGAAGCGCTCCTTGTACTCGCCCGAACGTCAGGCCGTGAGAGGCCAGGTGGGTGTTGGTCAGCTGGCGGAGCCGCCGGCCGCAGACGAGGCACACGATGGCCTCGGGACTGATGGCGCGCCGCGGGTCCTGCCGCATGGACTCCAGGTCGACGACGTTGCCGATCCGTTCCGTCACTGTCTCGTTCATCGCTCGGCCCTCGCTCGTTGTGAAAGAACGCCAACCCACCCGGCGCGCGCGAGAACGAGCGCCGGTCGATCCGGAGGGATCGCGGACGACCGCGGGGGGAGCCCGCGATCAAGCGGGGATGGAGGAGATCAGGCGAGCGGTGGAGCGCGGCCGAGAGACGACTCGAGCGGAGCGGATGCCGGGCGAAGGTCGGGGGCGACGACGATGCGCCCCACCACCGACGGATCCCGGGTGCAGGACGCGATCCCGGGCGGAAGTGTCATGCCCGGCGGCACCGCCGGGGTGTCCGCCTGCGGGGCATCGTCGTAGACACCACCTGTCCACGTCTGCGCCGGCTGGATGGACAGGGCGAGCGTGTGCTGCCCGAAGATGGCGAGGAGGGCGAGGAGGATGACAACCGCAGGCCAAGCGGGTCCCGCTGACTGCTGTGCGACGTCCAGCTTCACGCGTCGATCGGCAAGCACGGCAGCTCCTCACGAGCGCGATGAGACTCACGCTCTCGGGCGAGTCTAGGGGGCCGCTCCGACTGTGTCAAGTTCGGGTGCTATACTGCGCACGCATCGACGCGCTCTTTGATTGCCATCAGAGAAGGCCGGACGGTCGCCGGCGCAGCTCCACCGCGCGGGAGGAAAGTCCGGACTCCGCAGGGCAGGGTGCTGGCTAACGGCCAGGGGGGGCGACCCCACGGACAGTGCCACAGAAAGCAAACCGCCGCGCACGCGCGCCTCACGGCGCCGCATGCGCGGTAAGGGTGAAACGGTGAGGTAAGAGCTCACCAGCGGCCCGGGTGACCGGACCGGCTCGGTAAACCCCACCCGGAGCAAGGCCGAATAGGAGAGCGATCCCGCTCGTCCGCGCCCGCGCGTGGGCGGTGGCGGGTGAAGCGTGGCCCGCGTGGAGCTCTCGGGTACGGCTGCTGGAGGCGCCGGGCAACCGGCGTCCTAGAGAAATGACCGCCGTCCCGGTGTCGGGCAACCGAGACCGGGAAACAGGATCCGGCTTACAGGCCTTCTCTGATGGTTTTCTTTCCGATCGCGCACTTCACTGCCCTCCACGTGTTGACCTGTAGGCCTGCTGACCGGCAAGGGCGGCTCGCCGCCATGAGCTCGGGCTTCGTCAGGATCCGGCCGCGGCGCCGGGAGATCGAGGCTTGGACGAGCTACATCACGGCCACCGGCGACGTGATCGGGGTCGCACGGGGCTTCTCGGTTCCCGGGAGTACAACGCAACGTCGAGGACGCTCGCGCAGCACGTCGGCATCCTCTATCGCACCTTCCTCGGCCGGGACCCCGCCCCGCCCGAGGTCACGCCCTGGGTCAACCTCTTCCAGTCGTTTCGGGTCGGTGTCGAAGACGCATTCATCGGTAGCCCCGAGTTCCAGGCGCACTTCGCCGGCCTCTTCTGAGCCGGGCGCCGTGGCTCCCCACGGACCCCCCGCGAGGCGTCCCGGTCGCGTACACTGTGCGGCATGGCCACCAATCCAAGCTTTGCAGTAGGCGACACGGTCGAGCTCCGCGACTCCTTCTCCGACACGGTCGGGACCGTGATCGCGCTCGTTCGCGGCGACCAGGCAAGGGTCGAATGGAACACCGGCGAGGGCTACGCGGGAAAGACCACGATGCTGTCCGTTCGCGCGCTGCGAAAGCGCCCCGCATACTGATCCTCTGAGCACGGACTCCTTCCCCCCACGCTGAGCCGCCCTTCGGGGCGCGGGCGCCGGGCACACCACGGCCTGCGGCTCCGGGCCCCGGTCCTGCGTTTTGCGTGGGCCGCGACGGTGCGGGTGGGGACCCCGGGCGACGATTCGTGTAACCCCCCGGGAGTTGTGGTCAAGGAAATCAGACAGATCCGGTGCGCTGTGGCAGGGCACCCGCCTTGCCAATGTCCCCTGGCGCGAGAGCAGGACGCAACAGTAGACGAAGCCAGGGGGACACGGTGGAGAAGCGAACCAGCGGCGAAGAGTGGTCGACATGGGCCTGGGGCTCGCGGCGCTGTGCGCCAGCCTGGCCGTTTCCGTGATGTTCCTGCTGTCATCGGGCCCCGCCATCGACGAGACCGCATGCGCCTGGCGGACCCAGGCCGTCCGGATCGTGGCCGATCGCTGAGTCCGGCCCACTCGCGCTCGGCGGCCCGGCGGCGACCCGGCCGAGCGATCCTTGCCCTGTAGCCGCAACCCCACGTAGCCCGCGCTGTCCCGACACGCACGCCCGCGATGACGTGATCGATCACGACCGGCGGCGCGCTCTGAACGCGCCGCGAACGATCGCCATGAGACCCATCGCTGACGCCAGCGATGGGTGATGAAGAGCCCGGCTGCTCCGCGCCGCCCGCATTGCCGCAGCGCGCCTGCCAAAAGATGTAGGCGCCTCCAGCCAATTTCGTCAGGATGCGGGGCTCCGGCCAGGCCGCTCTCCTCAATGCTCTCACGAGGTTACGAGACCCTTCCCCAGCGGCATTGAGCTTGCTCAATCGGTGGCCCATGGAAAGCGCGACGGTGAGAGCGAGGGCGAACGTGGACTGGATCGGGCTCGGCGTCACGCTGGGCGGCATCGTCGCGCTGTTCGCGGCCGCCGCCGCGTTCACCATGCTGCTGCTGGCCACTGGCCCTCGTGGCGCCGACACCGCGCGCGTCCTCGACGGGGACTCGGCGCACGTGCTCGTCGTCGCGCGCGACGCAACCCTGGTCTCGACCGAGGCGACACGCTCGTGAGGCCGACGGGCAGCGCGAACTGGATCGCGGTGAGCCTGAGGCTCGGTACGATCCTCGCGCCGCTCGCCGCGATGATGGTCGCGATCATGGCGCTGGCGCCCGACGCGCCCAGGCCGGTCGCCGAGCGCGTCACACCGGGCCGCGAAGCCCGCGACGCCGCTCGCGCGGCGGCTCCGCCCTCCGTCCCCGGTCCGAGCGCCGCGCGCGGCATCTGAGGCCGGCCCCTGATCAGGGCACGGTCGGGCGCACGAGCGGCTCGTCGCTCGTGAGCGCGCGCAGGAACGCCACGATCTGCGCGATCTCCCGCTCCGAGAGGTTCGCGGGCTGGAGCAGCGAGTCCTTGTTGGGATCCGGCTTCCCCCCCGACGCCATGTATCGCACCGCGTCCTCGAGCGTCGCCACGCTGCCGTCGTGGAAGTATGGCCCGGAGATCGCGACGGAGCGGAGGGTCGGGGTCTTGAAGGCCGACATGTCCCGGGCTTCCTTGGTGACGGCAAAGCGACCCTGGTCCGGCGTGGGCTTGCCGAACTCCAGCCCCACGTTGTGGAAGAGGGCGTCCGTGTAGGCGGGCGGGAAGTGGCAGGCCACGCAGCGCGCCTTGCCGGTGAACAGCTGGTACCCCTCGACGGCGTCGGCGCTCACCGCGTCGCGCCGGCCCTTCTCGAAGCGGTCCCACGGCGAGTCGCCGCTCACGACCGTGCGGAGGTACGCGGCGAGGGCCATGGGGATGCTCTGCGGCGTGGGCGGACCGCCGAACACCTTCTGGAACTGATCGCGATACGCGGCAACCGCGGCGATGACCGGGGCCACCACCGCGGGATCCGCGCCCATCTGGGCGCGCCACGCGAGGTCGATCTGCCGCTCCAGCGTCGGCGCGCGCCCGTCCCAGTACCAGGACGTGAGGTAGCCCACGTTGTAGAGCGTCGGGGAGTGCCGGGTGTTCCGCGCGCCGCCGACCCGCGGCGAGAGCGGGAGACCGTCGGTCCAGCCCTTGTCGCGCACGTGGCACGTCTCGCACGAGGCCGACCCGTCGCGCGACAGCCGCCGGTCGAAGAAGAGCTGCTTGCCGAGCGCGATCTTCTCCGGCGTGGACGGGTTGTCCGCGGGGCTCGGCGCCGGCGGGAGCTGCGACACGCGCGGCCCGTCGGAGGGGGCGCTCGACGCGCAGCCCATCGTGAGCCCGATCGCCACCAGCAGGCTCGTCCATCCGATCGTCTCCGGCCGTGCCGCTCGACACCATCGCCTCATGTGCGGGGTCCTCCCGGATGAGAAGGTGCGAAGCCTGCCGCGCCGCTCACGTCTTGTCGTCCTCGCAGATCTCGTAGCGGAGGCGGCGCACGCCCATCCACCGGACGCCGAGCATGTCGACGAACGCGCGCCACGCCCGGTTGCGCACGCCGTAGTGCGACTGGCCGTACCGTCGCGGCCGGTGGTGCACGGGCACCTCGACGACGCGATAGCCGGCCTGGCGGAGGAGCGTCGGGACGAACCGGTGGAACCCGTGGAAGGGGCGCAGGTCCTCCACGCATCGCCGATGCATGGCGCGGAGCGAGCACGCGCTGTCCCGGACGTCGTCGTCCAGCACCCGGCGCCGGATCCCGTTGGCGATGCGTGACGAGACGCGCTTGAGCCACGGATCGTGCCGCACCTGGCGCCACCCGCACGCCGCGTCCCACGCGTCGAGCTTCCCGATCAGCGCGGGGAGGTCGGCGGGATCGTTCTGGAGATCGGCGTCGAGCGTCGCCACGATGCGCCCGCGCGCGTGACGGAAGCCGGCCGCGAAGGCCGCCGAGAGCCCCGCGTTCCGGGCGAGGCGCACGAGGCGGGCGCGGGAGTCCACGGCGTGAAGGCCGCGCACGATGTCCGCGCTCCCGTCGGTGGAGCCGTCGTCGACGAAGAGCACCTCGGCGCGGAGGCCGAGGGTGGCGAGGACGGCGACGAGCTCGCTCCAGAGGACGGGCAGGCTCTCCGCTTCGTTGAACACCGGCACGACCACGGAGAGGTCGGTCGCGTCACGCGACCGTGAGATCCCCGGACCGCTCACCCCGATCCCGTCGCCACCTCACGTCCGGCCGTCACTGCGGGCGTGGGGCCGCGGGCAGCAGCTCGCGCACCTTCGTGGTGAAGGTCTCGCCCTCGAAGGGCTTCTCGAGGAAGTCGGCGTCCTCGCCAGCGATGGCCTCACGGGCGCTCGCCTCGTGGACGACGCCCGACACGTAGAGGATCCGCACGCCCGGACGGAGCTTGGTGAACCGCTGAGCGAGCTGCAGGCGGTCGACCTCGGCGCGGCCCTCCTTCACCGAGGCTTCGAGCCGCTTCTCGTTGTCGGCCGCGGCCGTCGCGGCGGCGGTGGCCGCGGCCGCGGAGGCGCGGGCACGGTCCTCGGCTTCCTTCTCCTTCTCCCTGGCGCGACGCAGCTCTCCGCCGAGTCGCTCGACTTCCGCTCGGCTCTCGGCCAGCGCGGCGTCGGGAGCGGCCGGACGGGCGGGCTCGGCCCCGGCCGCGGGCACCGCCGTGGCGGCTCCGGGCATGGCCTGCGCGGCCTCCCGCAGGCGCCGTTGCGCCCGCGGGTCGCTCCGCCGCTGCCCATCCGCAGCCGCCGTCGACAGCATGACCACGACCACGAGGGCGAGGACGGCGAACCCCGCCGACACGCCGAGCACGGACATCCCCTCCCCGGCGAGGAGGCCCAGCAGCACGACGGCGCCGACGACGACGATGGCGACCGGCCAGTAGCGCGACATGCGCCGATCCTACCAAAGGGGGCTCGTCGCGCGACAACCTATCGGAACCCCTGGGAACGTCCGGGCTCACTCCGCGGTATGATCAGGGGCATGGCATTCGGAGCGGCAGGAGGGAACACCATGAAGAAGGCCGTCGTGATCGCCGCGATCTCGATCGCGTTCCTGGGAGTGCTCGCGACCTCGGCCAGCGCGGCCGGGCGGGGCAACGGTGGTGGAGGTGGCGTGAGGGGCGGCCACTCGGCGGGTCAGTCGCGCGGGGGGGGCTGGCACGGTGGCGGCGTCCGGGGCGGCCACTGGGCCGCTCAGTCGCGGGGCGGTGGCTGGCATGGTGGAAGAGGGCACGGCGGGCACGGACACGGCTGGCATGGACACGGCTGGTGGGGTCCCCGCGTCGGCGTCGGCTACCCGTGGTACGGCTGGTACGGGTACGGCTACTGGCCCTACGCGGCCTATCCTTATTACGGTGGGGGTGTGGCGTACGAATCACCCACCGTCGTCTACACGCAACCGTCCACGACGAGCGTCGCTCCCGAGGTGCAGCGCGAGGTGGTGTATCCCCACGGTCGCTACGTCCTGCAGGGCGACGGCGTGAGCAGCGCCTACCAGTGGGTGTGGATCCCGAACCCGCCCTCGGAGCCGCCGCCCGAACAGCGCTAGTGAGCCCCGCGCATCAGACGAGTGCCGAGCGGTGGGACTGTAGAGGCCCGTGGCGGCTTACCGCATTCTGCGAGGGTCGCTAGATCAGGGGCGCATCCGGTGCGCCGATGGCCCCGCCTCTCGGAGCGGAGCCGAGAGGTTCGCGAACTCGCAGATCAGCGGCCGCGTCCGTCGCGGGTCCACGATCTCCTCGATCCAGAAGGTCTCGGCCGAGCGGAACGGGGAGCGCAGCTTCTGGAGCCGCGCCTCGATCTCGTCCAGCTTGGCCCGCGGATCGGGCGCGGCATCGATCTCCGCGCGGTAGGCGGCCTCGATCCCACCCTCGAGGGGCAGCGAGCCCCAGCGCCCCGACGGCCACGCGTACCTGAACGCATACCGGCTGCCGTTCTTGTGGGCGGCGCCGGCCACGCCGAACACGTTCCGCACGATCACCGCGCACCACGGCACGGTCGTCTGCCAGATGGCGGACATCGCGCGCACGCCCTGCTTGATGGTCCCTGATCGCTCGGCCTCGAGCCCGATGAGGAACCCGGGGCAGTCCACCAGGTAGACCACGGGCAGGTGGAAGGTCTGGGCGAAGTCCACCCAGCGTTCCACCTTCTGGCACGTGTCGGCGGTCCACGCGCCGCCGTAGAAGTACGGGTCGCTCGCCAGCACCGCGACCGGCCATCCGTCGAGCCGCGCGAGCCCGGTGATGATCGAGCGCCCGTACAGCGGGCCGACCTCGAAGAAGGACCCGCGGTCGACCACCGCCTCCACGATCGCGCGCATGCGGTAGGGCTTGCGGATGTCACGGGGGATGGCGTCGCCCAGCCAGTCCTCGCCGCGCTCGGGGTCGTCGGTGACGGGGCCGCGGGGCGGCAGGTCGTGGACCGAGGACGGCAGGTAGGAGAGGAACCGGCGCGCGCACGCGAACGCCTCCTCCTCCGTGTCCACCGCCTGATCGACGGCGCCGGCGCGGAGCTGGATCTGCCAGCCGCCCAGCTCGTTCTTGGACAGCTTCTGGCCCAGGCGCTCCACGACGGGCGGGCCGGCCACGAAGAGCGCCGACAGGTCCTTCACCATCACCGAGTAGTGGGCGGCGGCGAGATGCGCGGCGCCGAGGCCGGCGACCGAGCCCAGGCCGAGGGCGACGCGCGGCACCGTGCCCATGTTGTTGACGACCAGCTCCCAGCCGTCGACCCCGGGCACGTTGGCGCGGCCCGTCGTCTCGATGGTCTTCACCGAGCCGCCGCCGCCCGAGCCCTCCACGAGGCGGATCAGGGGCAATCGCAGCTCGTGCGCCATGCGCTCGCAGGTGTTGTGCTTCGCCTTGATCGTGGCGTCGGCGGAGCCCCCCCGCACGGTGAAGTCGTCCCCGCCCACGACCACCGGGCGCCCGTCGACGCGGGCGCGGCCGAAGACGAAGTTCGACGGCGTCAGCCGCGTGAGCTCGTTGGCCCCGTCGTAGCTCGCCTGCCCCGCGATCTTTCCCAGCTCGTGGAAGCTCTCGCGGTCGACCAGGCGCTCGATGCGTTCGCGGATGGTGAGGCGCCCGCCATCGTGCTGCCGCTTCACCCGCTCCGGGCCGCCCAGCTCCTCGGCGAAGGCCTCGCGCCGCCTGAGCTCGTCCATCTCTGATTGCCAGTTCATTCGCTTCCCGCTCCTACGCTCCCGGTGGGCCCGGTGCGCTTCCTGGAGGGCGCCTGACAGTTTCCGGTCGTCGTGTCTCGCGGCGGTGGCTGGAAACTCTCGATTTTGCAGCGTGTGTACGGATGGCGTGTCCCTTGCTCCGGGTCCTTGGACAGGAGGCGTCATGGCACCGACAGAGCCGGGAGGGATTGGACGCGTACTCGTGGTGAACGACACGGCCTGGAGCGCCACGATCCTCGCGCGCATGCTCGCCGAGGACGGTCACGAGGTGGACACGGCTCAGAACGGCGCGATGGCGCTGGCGAAGATCCAGGAGCGACGCTACGACCTGATCGTGTGGGACATGCGCGGGCCGGAAGACCCCGTGCTCTGCGACGGGCTCGAGCGCCTCGAGCCGGACCGCGTGCCCCGCATCGTCCGCATCACGGGGACCACGTCCCAGCCTCCCTCGACCCGCTCGTGAAGCGCGCGCGGCGCCCGGCGGGCCGCCGAGCGCAGGTAGGACGGACGGCGGAGCGGCCGCCGCGTCCAGTCAGGTTGTGACAGAACGCGAATTTCGACGTTCCCGAGCGCGTTAACAGCGCGCTTGTGCGGACACGCGGCGCGCCGTCTCGCCACGTGTTCACGGTCTCTCAGGAGACGATGCGGCGCTTGGAGCGGACGTAGTCGACGAGGATGTACTCGCCCAGCCGCTCCGGGGCCGCGAAGAACGCGCGGCCACGGTTGATGCGGGCCATCTGCTCGACGAAGGCGGCGAGCATCTCGCTGCGCTCGAGCATGAACGTGTTGATCGTGATGCCGTCGCGCGTGCAGCGCTGCACTTCCTTGAGGGTCTCCTGGAGCGTGCGCCGGGTGGGCGGATAGGCGAACTGCGCCTCGCCCCCTTCCATGTGCGCGGTGGGCTCGCCGTCCGTGATCATGATGATCTGCTTGTTCGAGCACTTCTGACGCCCGAGGAGCTGCCGCGAGAGCTGGAAGCCCGCGTGCATGTTGGTGCCGATGTTCCACTCGCTCGCGCCGAGGCCGGGGAGCTGGGCGGGCGTCGAACTCACGCGCGTAGAGCGAGAAGCCGATGATGTGCAGCCGGTCGCGCGGGAACTGGCCGCGGATCAGCGCGTGCAGCGCGAGCGCCACCTTCTTCGCGGGCAGGAAGCAGCCGTTGTTGATCATCGACCGTGACAGGTCGAGCATCACGACCGTCGCCGCCTGGGTGGACAGCTCGGTGCGGAACACCTCGAAGTCGCCGGGGGACAGGCGCACCGGCGTGCCCGGCCCCTGCCGCTCCACCGCGTTCATCAGCGTCTCGCGCAGGTCGAGCAGGAACGGGTCGCCGAACTCGTAGCGCTTGGCCTCGTCGGTGCGGTCGCCCCCCGCCCCGCGCTGCTCGACGGCATGCCGGCCGAAGCGGTCGCGCGTGAGCCGCGTGAAGATGTCGGTGAGGGCCTTGTCACCGATCTTGCGGATGGCGCGGGCGGTCAGCTCGAGCCGGTCGCCCTGGCGCTCGAGGTATCCGGCCTCCTCGAGCTTCCTCGTGATCTCGCGCAGCTTGTCGAAGTCCTGCGCCGCCTCGGGTCCGATGAGCTCGGCGAGCTTCTCGGGATCGATCTGCTCGAGGTCCTCGGGGCTGCGCGCGCGCCGGAGCTGTCGCTCGAGCTGGTCCATCTGCTGCAGCTGATCCATCATCTCGAGGGCCTGCTGGAGCGTGAGCTCGTCGTCGCCGCGGAAGTTGTAGCGGCGCAGCAGGTCGCCCATCGGGGCCACCTGGTTCAGATTCATGGCGAGCTGGGCGAGCTGCGCCTCGAGACGCTCGTCCTGCCCGAGGAGCGAGCGCATCATGTCCTGCAGCTGTCCGCGCTGCTCGCCCGACATGCTCTGCATGAGCGACTGCATCTGGGCCATCTGCTTCCGCATCTGCTCGAGGAGCTGATCGAGGCTCTCGACCCCGGGGAAGTACTGGCCCCACTTGTCCTTGAACGCCTTGAAGTCCGGCTCCCGCCCCTGCGCCTTGTCCCGCAGCATGCGATTCAAGTCGGTGAGCATCTCGCGCATGCGCGCAACGTCCTCGGGGGTCATGTTCTGCATCGCCTGCTGCATGCCCTGGAGGAACGGCTGGAGCATCTGCTGGCGCAGGGACCGCAGGAGGTCCCAGAACTGTCGGTGCGCCTCCGGGTCCATGAACTCGTACTTCTGGAGGTCACGGATCTGCCCGCCCGGGTCCTCGGGCAGGCGGTCGAGGGCGGCCTTGCGCTCGGCGGCCATGCCCGCGAACTGCTCCCGGGTGGACTCGGGGATCTCGCCCTTGTCCGCCCGCTCCTTCGCCTCGGCGAGTCGCCGCTCGATGCCCTCGCGCTCCGTGCGCTGGACCTCGGCGAGCTTCTTCTTGATGTCCTCGATGGCCGAGCCGAGGTCGTAGCGGTTGAGCTGCTCCTGGCGCCGCCGCTTGAGCTGCTCGAGGAGGTCCTGGAGCCCGGGCATCTGCCCGCCGTCGGGATGCTGCAGGCCTTGCTGCAGGAGGCGGCGGAGCGCGCTCCACAGGTCGCCATCGGCCATGAGGTCGTCGGACATGGCAGCGAGCAGGTCGTCGGCGTCGAGGTCGGCGATCTGCTGGGAGCCGTCCCAGCGCCGATAGAAGCTCCGCATGGCTCCTACCGAGCCCCGCGCATCAGACGAACACCGTGCGGTGGGACTGTCGAGGCCCGTGTCGGTGAGCGCATTCTGTGCGGTTCCTCAGCCCCGATAGCGCGGATGGCCCGCGCGCACGTCCTTGTTGAGCTTCTTGCTCAGGTGCAGGCCCTCGAGCACGAACTCGAGCGCGGCGGCCACCGCCACCGGATCGCCCGCGCCGAGCTTCTTCGCCGCGGCGTGGAGCGGGCGCGCCTCGCCCATCTGGCGCACGTACTCGCGCGAGGGCATGTCATCGCCGACCTCGATGGCGAGGCCGCCCTGGAACGCCGCCACCGCCTCGTCGAGCTCGGCGGCGCCGAAGTGCCGGTTGAAGACGTTCAGCACCGCCCGCTGCACGAGCTTGCCGATGACCTTGTCCTCGCCGCCGTCGCCCAGCGTCTCCATCTCGATCTTGCCGCTCGTGGACGACACGAGGGCGGCGAGGTCGCTCACCCGCGGCGAGGCGTGGTCCTCGCCCAGGCGGATCGCGCGCTTCAGCGCGTTGGAGAGCAGGTTCTCGTAGTTGCAGATGCTCACGCGCACCGACACGCCCGAGCGCTGGCTGATGTCGGACGACCGGCGGGCGAGGTGCGTCAGCTCCACCACCACCTGCTTCATGTACTCGGGGGTGAGGGACCGCACGCCGGCCGTCGGGAACTCGGTGCGCTCCGCGTCCATGATCGCGATCTCGTCCTCGACGCGGCGCGGGTAGTGCGTGCGGATCTGCGAGCCGAAGCGGTCCTTGAGCGGGGTGATGATGCGCCCGCGGTTCGTGTAGTCCTCGGGGTTGGCGCTCGCCACCACGTACAGGTCCAGGGGCAGGCGCACCTTGTAGCCCCGGATCTGCACGTCGCGCTCCTCCATGATGTTGAGGAGCCCGACCTGGATGCGCTCGGCGAGGTCGGGCAGCTCGTTGAGCGCGAAGATGCCGCGGTTCGTGCGCGGGAGCAGCCCGTAGTGGATGGTGAGCTCGTCGGAGAGGTAGCGGCCCTCCGCCACCTTGATGGGGTCGACCTCGCCGATCAGGTCGGCGATGGTGATGTCGGGCGTGGCCAGCTTCTCGCCGTAGCGCCGATCGCGCGGGATCCACGCCACCGCCGCGGCATCGCCCTCGGCGGCGATGCGCGCCCGGCACGACGGGCAGATCGGCGCGAACGGCTCGTCGTTGATCTCGCAGCCGGCGAGCGCCGGCACCTCCTCGTCGAGGAGGGAGACGAGCAGGCGCGCCATGCGCGTCTTCGCCTGCCCGCGCTCGCCGAGGAACACCACGTCCTGGCCGGAGAGGATCGCGTTCTCGATCTGCGGGATGACGGTGTCCTCGTACCCGACGATCCCGGGCAGGATCGCCTCGCCGCGTCGGAGCCGGGCCACGAGGTTGTCGCGGAGCTCCTGCTTCACCGACCGGGGCCGATATCCGCTCGCGCGCAGCTCGCGCACCGTGCTCGCCTTGGCCATCGCCGACCCTCTCGTTCTGGGTGCCGCGTGAACGGTTCGACGGCCCGCCCGGGCGAGCCGCGAGGCCACTATGCGACCTGCCCCTTGGCCCTGTCAACCGAGCTCACCCGCGATGTGGCGGTGTTCGCCGCTCCGTGTCCGCTACGATGACCCGGTGACGATGCGCGAGGCGCGAGCGGAGACGTCGCGAGCGGGGCTCGCTCGTCGGATACCTCTACCGCTTGCAGCTGGCCGTGGTGCGGAGGCTACTCGGCGACGACGGCCGCGGACACCCGGGGTAACGGCCGGCCGTCCATCCCCGTCGCGTCGACCCCGAGGTGGTCGAGGATCGTGGGCGCGAGGTCCACGTGGCACACGGGCGCCTCGAGCGTCGTCCCTTCAGGAAACGGCCGGCCCCACACGAACAGAAACGGGCGCTGCTCGTTGTCGCCGAGCCCCCCATGCTGCCCGAAGCCCGTGTAGTCCTTCGGCTCGCTCGGATTGGCCACGATGTCGCTCATCCCGCGCACGCCGTAGGCGTTCTCCTCGTCCACGGCACGGAGGCTCACCGCGCACGCCACGGGCTCGGCGGTCGGCATGCCGAGGCCGGCGAGCTCGGCGCCCACGAACACGCGGCCAGCCCAGTCCTCGGTCGAGAGGAATCGCGCCAGGTCCGCGGTCGTCGCCCGCGCGGAGGCCGACCGGTACAGCACGGCGGCGGTGCCGTTGGGGGCCACGACCACGTCCGTCGACTCCGGACCCGCCTTGAGCCCGGCCGCCACGAGGAGGTCGTCCACCGGGATCGTCCGCAGCGTGGTCTCCATGCCGTGATCCGAGCACGCGACCAGGAGCACGTCGTCGCCGGCCGCGCGCAGCTCGCGCACGGTGGCGAGGACGCGGGCCACGCAGCGGTCGGCGGCGGCGATGGCGGCGCGATGGGCGGGCGAGCCCAGGGGGCAGTGGTGGCCGGTGTGATCGGGCTCGGACAGCCAGAGCACGGCGAGGGCGGGCCGGCGCTCGCGGAGCACCTCGTCGCAGAAGCGGGCCGTCATGATCCGGTCGCCCGCGGCGCCGAGCTCGATGTCCAGGTGGTCGCGATCGGCGACCCGTCGGAGGCCCGGCTCGAACGAGCCGGCCCGGTGGTACACGTGGCCCCAGCCATCGGGATCCTGGAAGTAGGCGGCGCCCGGCGAGACGTTGGACATGACGATGGCGCCGCCGTGTCGCGCGAGGCGCTCGGCCATGGTCGGCCGGTGCAAGGTGCGCCCGGTCGCCCGCCGGAGCCGCTCCCGGAAGTCCGGCTTTCCGACGGACAGGCACACCAGACCCGCCCCCTCGTCGATCACCATCGTGTTGCCGAGGAGCCCGTGGCTGCCCGGGTGACAGCCCGTGGCCATCGAGGCGGAGCTGACCCGGGTCACCGACGGGAAGACACCACGGGCCCCGGCATAGCGGGTGGCCCCGGCCCCCAGCGCGGCCAGGGTCGGGGCCAGCTCGGGGGTGACCATGTCGGCGCGGAGGCTATCGCACACCACGAGGACGGCGCGGCGCATGCCGGGACCATACCACGCGCGCGGGGCCACGGCCGGGGCCGGGCCGGCACCGACCCGGGAGGCAGACCTGCGGGTGGGTCGGGGGCTGGATTTGGCCCCTGTGACAAGCGCAGAGATCGTGTACACTGTGGGGCGTCCTGGTGACCCTTGGGTCTTGAGTACCCGTCCTCTCTGACCCACGTCCCGAACTGCTCTCGAGTCCGGAAGGAGCCCTAGCCATGCCCGTGAAACTCTTCGTCGGCGGTCTCTCTTTCTCAACCTCCAGCGAGCGCCTGCGCGAGGCTTTTGCCGCCGTCGGCGCCGTGGAATCGGCCTCCGTCGTCACCGACCGCGACACGGGCCGCTCGCGCGGGTTCGGTTTCGTCGAGATGGCGTCGCAGGAAGACGCCAACGCCGCGGTGTCCCGCCTCAACGGCACCGACCTCGATGGCCGGCAGATCAAGGTCGAGCAGGCGCTCAGCTCGGGTAGGAGCGGTGGCGGCGGAGGGCGCGGGCCGCGGCCCGGCGGCGGAGGTGGGTTCGGCGGCGGCGGCCGCGGCGGCGGTCGGCGGCGGCGGCTGGCGCGACCGCTAGCCCGCGTCATTCGCGAAGGGATGCGGACCATGAACGGCGCGGCGGCCCGCTGCGCCCGTTCATGGAATAGTCCGCGCTAGCAGCACCCGCCTCAAGCATCCAATCGAGCCGCGCGAGCGGGCTCGCTCGTGCGTCGGGCAGCCCACCACGATCGCCCCGTCGCCTGCTCCGGAGCGACGAGCAGCTCGCCCAGCTCGCGCAGGAACGCGTCGCCCGCGTCGTGCTGGGTGTCGTTGATCGTCTTGAAGCGGTCCAGGTCGAGCATCAGCACGCCCATGCCGGCGCCCGGGGGCGACTCGCGCTCGAGCGTCTCCTCCTGTACCGGCGGTTGAAGAGGCCGGTGAGCGGGTCGCGGATCGACTGGTTCCGCAGGATCTCGCGGAGCTTGACGTTCGCCAGCCCCAGGGCGAGCTGCGCGGCCACCGCCTCGGCCACCTGCGGGTCGCCGCCGTGGCGGACTCGCGATCGGCCAGGACGCGGCTCGACAGGTACAGCACGCCGAGGGCTTCACCCTGGGCGACCAGAGGCGTGCACAGGTACGCCTGGGGCGGCGGATCGGGCAGGTGCGCGCACACGAGCCCTTCCCGGCTGTCCGCCACCACGTGCGAGCGGCCACTGCGCAGGGCCCAGCAGCGCTCGGGGGAGAACACGATGTCGCGCGCGCCCGGCTCCGGCCCCCAGCTCACCGCCGCCTCGATGACGTTGCGTGAGGCGCTGAACGCGTAGAGCACGCCGGAGTCGCCCGGGAAGAACTGCCGCGCGAGACGGCCGATGACCCCGTGGGCCTCGTCCAGGGTCAGACACACCTGGAGGAGGTCGCCGAGCTTGTTGAGGAGATCGTCCAGCTCCCCCACGCGCTCGGCCAGGGCCTCGTTCGCGCGCTGCTCGCCCTCCACCATCTGCTCGAGCCGGTCCGCCATCACGTTGAACGTGCGGGCCATGACGCCGATCTCGTCGGTGCTCTTCACCTCGGCGCGGGCGCCCAGCTCCGCGCTCAGCTGCTCGGCCGCGCGCACCACGGTGTTCATGCGCCGGATGATGACGAGATCGCCCAGCACGACCGCGGCGACCAGCACGAGGATGAACACCGCGCCCGCCCACGCGAGGTTGCGGACGAGGAGCCGGTCGCCCTCGGCGAAGGCCAGCCCGCGGGGATCCCGACGCTCATGAACACGCGCTCGGCCGCCGGCGGGCCGGCGAGCGCGGTGAACGCGTAGAGCCGCGGGATCCCGTCGAGGCCCTCGACCTGCGCGGTGCCCTCGCCGCGCGCGGCGAGGAGCGCGCGGACGAGCGGCGCGTCGGTCGCGACCTTGCCCGTCCACGGCCCGCCGTCGGGATGGTGGGCGAGGACGCGCCCGGCGGGATCGATCACGTCGAGCGTGGCCCCCAGGGGAAGCCGCGCGCGATCGAAGAACTGCCCCACCCAGGCGAGGTCCAGGCTCACGAACGCCACGGCCCGGAGCCCGCCGCCCTCGTCGAGGGCGGGGTAGGCGACGGTGAGCAGCGGCTTGCCCGAGATCGGGCTCTCCTGGTACCCGCCCACCGTGAAGTCACGCGTCGCGAGCGTCCGGCGGAAGAAGTCGCGCGCGGCGACGCTCACGGGCCGGGGAGCTGGAGCGCGCTGCAGAAGAGGTCCCCGGTGGGTCCGATGGCGCCGACGTTCGAGTAGAGGGGGAAGCGACGGAGGACGTCGGCGACCAGCGCGCTGCACACGCGGCCGTTCCGGTTCTGCAGGTCGGCGTTCTGCGCGAGCAGCACGAGCAACGGACGCGCGCCCTCGATCAGCCGTTCCTGGTTGGACGACGCCAGCCGTGCGAGGCGCAGAGCGTCGTCCTGGGCGCCGCTCGCCGCGAGCCTGCGCTGCTCCCACGCGGTGGACACGATCAGGACGAGCGCGGGCAGCGAGGCGAGGAGGACGAGGAAGAGCAACCGGTAGCGGAGACGCGAGAACGCCAGGTACGGCCGCCCGGGGATCTTCGCGGTCCATCGTACCGTGCTCATCTCGACTACCTCCGGAGCAACCCGCGTACCAGCGGTGTCCGCCGTTTCGCCGCCGCGCCGCCCGGCGTGCAGGATCCCCGCAACCCGCAGAAAACACGCGCGGAAACCCCGTCAGCGCGGCCGGAGCGCCGCCACGCGGGAAACTCCCGCACGCGCCCGAGGCGTGCCCAGCGAAATCCCTGACGTCAGCACGATGCCGCGGTGACGGGATCGCAGCGGTTCCAGCCATGAAGTATAAGAGGTGGCCGGCAAAACTTGCCCACCCAGGACCATGTTATGGGGCGCCGCACGCCAGCGGCGGCCTGTGAGCATCGCCGCATGAGCGGGGGCGGCGGTTCCTTCCCTCGGCCTGCGCGGCCCCTGCGACGGGCCGGGATTCGCTTTGACTCGTCGGGGGGAGGTTGCTAGTCTGACGCGCATCCGTCCCCGGGAGCGTCCATGAACGGCATCGTCGCGTACGGCGTCTACGTCCCCTACTACCGCATCGACCGGAAGACCATCGCCGATGCCCTCGGCGTCGCCGCCGCCAAGGGCTCGCGCGCCGTCGCCTCCTACGACGAGGACGTCACGTCGATGGGCGTGGAGGCCGCGCGCGTGGCCGTGCGCGGAGCCGGCGTCCCGACGCCCGCCGCCGTCTACTTCGCGACCGCCGCCCCTCCGTATCTCGACAAGACCAACGCCACCGCGATCCACGCCGCCCTGGGCCTGCCCGAGAGCGCGGCGGCCTACGACATGGCGGGCTCCGTGCGCTCCGCGGCGGGAGCGCTGCGGGCCGCGCTCGACGCGGGCCGTCCAACCCTGGCCGTGCTCTCCGACCTGCGGACGGGACTGCCCGCCGGGGCCGACGAGCGTGACGGCGGCGACGCCGCCGCGGCGTTCCTCTGCGCGCCGGGCGACGCCGGCCGCCCGGTGCTGGCCGAGCCCATCGCCCACGCCTCGGCGAGCGGCGAGTTCCTCGAGCGCTGGCGGCTGCCCGGCGACCGCGCGTCGCGCCAGTGGGAGGAGCGCTTCGGCGAGCACGCGCTCGCCCCGCTCGCCGAGCGCGCGCTGGTCGATGCCCTCAAGCAGGCCGGCGTGACCGCGGCGGCCGTCGACCGCCTGGTCGTCACGGGCCCGCACGGCCGCGCGGCGCGGCGCGCGGCCGGCGCCATCGGCGTGCGGAAGGAGGCCATCGCCGACGACCTCACCGCGGCGATCGGTCACACCGGCGCCGCCCACGCGGGACTGCTCCTGGCCGACGCGCTCGATCGGCTCGGTCCCGACCAGGTCGTGGCCGTCGCCTCGGTGTCCGACGGCGCCGACGTGACGGTGTGGCGGACCACGGGCGCCCTCGCCGCCGGCCGACCGGCGACGCCGGTGTCCGCGCTGGTCGCGGGCGGCGGCCGGGTCGGCTACGCGACGTTCCTCACGTGGCGCGGCTTCCTCGACCGCGAGCCGCCGCGCCGGCCCGATCCGCAGCGGCCCGCCGCCCCGCCCTCGCTCCGCTCCGAGGCGTGGAAGTTCGGCTTCACGGGGAGCCGCTGCCAGGCGTGCGGGGCCCGGCACCTGCCGCCGCAGCGCGTGTGCCTCAAGTGCCACGCGGTGGACCGGATGGCGCCCGCGCCGATGGCCGACGTGCCCGCGACGATCGCCACGTTCACCGTCGACCGCCTCGCCTACTCGCTGTCGCCGCCGGTGGTGGTGGCGGTGATCGACTTCGAGGGCGGCGGCCGGTTCCAGTGCGAGCTGACCGACGTGGACCCGTCGGCGATCAAGATCGGCGACCGGGTGCAGATGACGTTCCGCCGCCTCATCACCGCGGAGGGCGTCCACAACTACTTCTGGAAGGCGCGACCGATCCGCGGGTAATACTGGCCCGTGGCGGCATACCGCATCCGCGAGGCTCAATCAGCCGCGGCAAGGGAGGAACGACGACATGGCGAGCAACGGCATCCGTGACCGCGTGGCCATCATCGGGATGGGCTGCACGCCCTTCGGCGAGCACTGGGACAAGAGCGCGAGCGACCTCCTGATCGACTCCGCCACCGAGGCCCTGTCCTCCGCGCACCTCGACATCCGCGACGTCGACGCGTTCTGGCTCGGCACGCTCTTCTCCGGGCAGAGCGGGCTCACGCTGTCGCGGCCGCTCAAGCTCGACTACAAGCCGGTGAGCCGGCTCGAGAACTACTGCGCCACCGGCTCCGAGGCGTTCCGCAACGCGTGCTACGCGGTGGCGTGCGGCGCCTACGACGTGGCCATGGCCATCGGCGTGGAGAAGCTGAAGGACTCCGGCTTCTCCGGGCTGCCCGGCACGGCCCTGACCGACGACGGGACGCGCGCCGGGCTCACCGCGCCCGCCACCTTCAGCCTCCTGGCGCCGGCCTACGGCAAGAAGTTCGGCGTGGACGCGGACCAGATGAAGGAGGTCATGACCCGCATCGCGTGGAAGAACCACAAGAACGGGGCGCTCAACCCGCGCGCCCAGTTCAGGAAGGAAGTGCCGAAGGAGACCATCGCGTGCTCGCCGCTGGTGGCGGGCGCGCTCGGCATCTTCGACTGCTCGGGCGTGTCCGACGGCTCGGCCGCCGCGATCATCGTCCGCGCCGAGGACGCCCACCGCTACACGGACCGGCCGATCTACGTGAAGGCGCTCTCCTTCGTGGCCGGCCCCGCCACCGGCCCGATCGACCCCGACTACGACTACACGACGTTCCCCGAGGTCGTCGCCTCGGCCGACGACGCCTACCGCCAGGCCGGCATCAAGGACCCGCGGCAGGAGCTGGCCATGGCGGAGGTGCACGACTGCTTCACCCCGACCGAGCTCGTGCTGATGGAAGACCTCGGGTTCGCCGCGCGCGGCACGGCGTGGAAGGAGGTGCTGTCCGGCACCTTCGACCTCGAGGGCGAGCTGGCCGTGAACCCGGACGGGGGCCTCAAGTCCTTCGGCCATCCGATCGGCGCCTCCGGCCTCCGCATGCTCTTCGAGGCGTGGCTCCAGCTCCGCGGCGAGGCGGGCAAGCGGCAGATCAAGAGCGTGGAGCGCGGGCGCAAGCTGGCGCTGACGCACAACCTGGGCGGCGCGCCCGGCGAGTGCGTCTCGTTCGTCAGCGTGGTGGGCTCCGAGCCCTCCGCCTGAGCCCGTCGTCTCCGTCTGATCGACGCCGTCCCCCCGCGCCACGCGGGGGGACGGCGTATCTGTTCGTAGACAGTTGACACGATTCCACGATGCCGGCAGAGTGCCGCCATGGATCAGGAGCTGAACGCGGCGCTTCAGGGAATGGCGGAGCGGCTGCGGACCGAGTTGCGCGAGGAGATCCGCGCCGGCAACCCAGCTCGCGAGGCTCCGCGAGCGAGCTGCCGCGGAGCGCGAGATGCGCGCCGGCAATACCCGCGCGAGGACTCCGCGACGAGATGCGCGCCGAGCAATACGCCGAGCTCCGCGAGGAGCATGCAGGCGGGCAGAGCGTCGTCTTCGGCGTCCTGGTCGAATCCCTCCGGGGCGACATCCAGGTCGTCGCGGAGGGCGTCCTCCAGCTCGACCAGAAGTTCGACCGCGTCGCCGGCGCGGAGGATCGGACCCGTGGCCGGGTGGACGGCCTCGAGCTGCGCGTGCTGGCACTCGAGCAGGCCGAGCGCGAGCGCCGCCGCCAGGGCTGACCCGCCCCCTTTCGCGCTATAGTGGCGCCTGGTCCGGCCCGGCGCCGTCGGTCGGTCTCGCCCGCGTACCCCATCACTCGCCAGGAGGCTCATCCGCATGCCCAGCCAGGGTCGATTCCTCTTCAGCGCCGCCATGGACGTCACCCCCGACAAGGAAGCGCTCTTCAACGAGGTCTACGACACCGAGCACGTGCCGATGCTCTCCCGCGTGCCCGGCGTCATCGCCATCGCGCGGTTCAAGCGGCGTGAGCTCACGCTGTCGATCGGCGGCAAGAACCAGACGATCGTGATCGAGGGCGAGCCGAGCTACAACGCGCTCTACGAGATCGAGAGCCCCGCAGGTGCTGACGAGCGACGCGTGGGCTCGCGCCGTGGAGGAGGGCCGCTGGCCCGCGCAGGTGCGCCCGCACACGAAGAACCGCCGCCACGTTCTGTACGAGCGGCTTCCCTGAGCGGGACGGGCGCTGCCGGCGCCATGCCGAAGCCCGAGCACGAGTTCTTCGACAGCCGCGAGACGCCGCGCGAGCCCGTGGCCGGCGGGGCAGCGGGCCTCTACGAGCGCATCCTCGCCCGCGACCCGGACACCGGCGACTACACGCGCCTGCTCGAGTTCGAGCCGGGCTGCGACACCACGCCGATGGGCGTGCAGCGCCACGACTTCTGGGAAGAGGTGTGGATCGTGTCCGGCTCCTTCCGCGACCTCACGCTCGGCCAGACGTTCCGGGCCGGGATGTACGCGTGCCGGCCGCCGGGCATGCCGCACGGGCCGTGGCGGTCGGACGAGGGCTGCACCACCTTCGAGACGCGCTACTACCGGAAGTAGCGGCCGGTGCAACGAGAGGAAGGACCACGCGATGGCCCAGCCGTCCTTCGGACTGATCCTGCCGAACCGCGCCGTCGTCCTCGGCAAGGTGACGGTGCGCGACCTGCTCGACCAGGCGATGCGCGCGGAGCGCTCGGGCGCCTTCGACACGGTGTGGGTGGGCGACAGCCTGCTCGCCAAGCCGCGGCTCGAGTCGGTCACGCTCCTGTCCGCGCTCGCCGGGGTCACCGAGCGCGTGCGCCTCGGCGTGGGCTGCATGGCCACGTTCGTGCACCGGCACCCCGTGATGCTCGCGCACCAGTGGGCGAGCCTCGACGTGCTCACGGGCGGGCGCTCGTGGCTGGCGGTGTGCCTGGGCGGGCCCGACTCCGCGAACGCGGCGCAGGCCCTCGAGCACGCCGCGATGTCGATCAAGAGCGGCGAGCGGGTGGAACGGCTCGAGGAAGGCATCGTGATCCTGCGCAAGCTGTTCCAGGACACCAAGGTCTCGCACGAGGGGGCGTTCTACTCCTTCGCCGGCGTGACCCTCGAGCCGCGCCCCGTCCAGCAGCCGTGCCCGATCTGGATCGCGTCGAACCCCACCGGCCTCACCTGGAAGGGCGGCGCCAGCGCGTCGGACGCCGCGGTCGACCGGGGCCTCCGCCGCGTGGCGCGCTACGCCGACGGCTGGATGACCAACAAGCTCTCGCCCGACGAGTTCCGGCAGCAGTGGAGCCGCATCGCGGCCATGGCGCGTGAGGAGGGCCGCGATCCCTCGAAGATGGGGAGCGCGCTCTACCACAACATCAACATCGGCGAGGACCGGCAGGCCGGGCTCGAGGAGAGCAAGACGTTCCTCGACGCCTACTACAGCGCGAAGTTCAGCCCGGCCTTCGTCGAGGGCTGGACGGTGGCGGGCTCGCCCAAGCAGTGCATCGCCGAGCTCACCGCGTACTTCGAGGCCGGCGTGAGCCACATGTCGCTGCGCCTCACGTCGTGGGACCAGCCGGGCCAGCTCCGGCGCTTCCTCGACGAGGTGGCGCCGGCGTTCGCGACGGGGCGCCCGCGATAGCCGCCGACATCGTCCTCGTCAACGCGCGCGTCCACACGCTGGCCGCGGGACCGTCCCGCCGCCTCCGCCATCGCCGTCGCGGCGGGCCGGGTGGCCGCGGTGGGCCGGCCCGCCGACATGCGGGCCTGGCGCGGTCCGCGCACGCGCGTGATCGACCTCCGCGGCGCCACGGTCATCCCCGGCCTCGTGGACGCCCACGCCCACATGGACCGCGAGGGCCTCAAGCTCATCTACCCGTCCCTCGCCGGCTGCCGCTCGATCGCCGACATCCAGCAGCGTCGTGCGGCGCCAGGCCGCGGCCCGGCCGCGCGGCGAGTGGATCGTCACGATGCCCGTGGGGCGGCCGCCCTTCTACCTGGATCCGCCGGCGGAGCTGGCCGAGCGGCGCTGGCCCACGCGCGAGGACCTCGACGCCGCCGCGCCGGACCACCCCGTCTACGTCCGCGGCATCTGGGGCTACTGGAACAAGCCGCCCGTGTACTCGGTGGCGAACACCGCCGCGCTCCGGGCCGCGGGGATCACGCGCGACACGCCGGCGCCCCGCGGCGTGGCCATCCTGAAGGACGCGGCGGGCGAGCCCACCGGGGTCTTCGTCGAGGACAACCTGGTCCAGGTGCTCGAGTTCACGCTCATGCGCGCCGCGCCCCGGTTCACCCACGCCGACCGGCTCCGCGCGCTCGCCGAGTCGCAGCGCCGCTACGCCGCGCGCGGCGTGACCGCCGTCTACGAGGGCCACGGCATCGCGCCCGAGGTGCTCGCCGTGTACCGCGAGGCCCACGAGCGGGGTCAGCTCCGGCTGCGCGCGTGGCTCGCGGTGAGCCCGACGTGGGACGCCGCCGAGGCGCGGGACGCCATCCCGGCGGTCGCGGCGTGGGCGGGCGGCCGCGGGCTCGGCGACGACCGGCTGCGCGTCGGCGGGATCTGCCTCCACGCGGGCGGCGACCCCGAGGTCGCGCGCATCCTCCACGAGAGCCAGCCCTACACGGGCTGGGCCGGCTTCGTGGAGTCCGCGAACGAGCCCTCGGCGTACCGCGCGCAGTGCGAGCTGGCCGCCGCCCACGGGCTGCGCGTGAACACCATCGTCACGCGCTTCCTGCCGCCCGTGCTCGAGGCGTGGGAGGCGGTGGCCGCGACCTCGCCCATCGCCGGGCAGCGCTGGGTGCTCGTCCACCTGCACGTGGCCACCGCGGCGGACCTCGCGCGCATCCGGCGGCTCGGCGCCGGCGCCACGACCAACCCGATCAGCTACCTGTGGCGCTCGGGAGCGGCGGAGGCGGCGCGCGTCGCCTCACCGGAGACGATGATCCCGCACCGGAGCCTCGCGCGCCTTCGGATCCCGTTCGGCATCGCCACCGACAACAAGCCCGCCGACCCGTGGTTCGCGTTCCGCGCCGCGGTGGAGCGGCGCGACATGACGACGGGCGCCGATCTCGGCGCGTCGGAGCGGCTCACCCGCGCGCAGGCCCTCCGGGCCCTCACCGTGGGCGGCGCGTGGCTCGCCTTCGCCGAGCGCGAGCGCGGCGTGCTCGCGCCCGGCCAGGCCGCCGACCTCGCGGCCTTCGCGCAGGACCCACTCACGATGCCGCTCGACGAGATCGAGTCGCTCCGCTGCCGGCTGACGATGGTCGGCGGCGACATCGTCCACGAGGACGACTGAGCCCGACGCCACACGCGTTCGCGATCCCGCCCACCGCTCGAAGCAGCCGCACGTCTTGCCGTCTCCTCCAGGCCTCACAGGGGCTTCTCCATGAAGAGGCTGAGGGGATCGGGGCCGTAGGCGCCGAAGGGCTCGCGCTCCACGAACCCGAATGCCCGGTAGAGGCCGATCGCCTCGGGCTGGCTGATCCCCGTCTCGAGCCTGAGGCACGCGAGGCCCATCCGCCGCGCCTCGGCCTCCAGCTCCGCCAGGATGCGGCGCCCGAGCCCGAGGCCACGCGCGGACGGAAGGACGAACATGCGCTTGACCTCCCCGTAGCCTTCGGGGTCGATCCGGAGCGCGCCGCAGCCGACGGCGCGGCCGTCGTGCCTGGCAACGAGGAACCGGACGTCGCGGGCGGCGAGCGCGGCGAGGTCCAGGAGGTGATTGCTCTCGGCCGGATAGAGCGCGCCCAGGTAGGCGTCGAGCTCGCGGACGAGGTCGGCCACGTCGGGCTGGCCCGCCGGCTCCACGCGAATGGTCACCTCGCTCACGGGAAGAGAGTGCCCGCGAGCCCGCGGCGTTGTCCAGCCGCTTCCCGCTCCAGCGCGATCGGCCGGGCCGGCCCTGCCCATCCGGGCGATTCCCGGCCCCGGGAGCCGGCGCGAAGATCGGGTGCGAGGAGGACCACCATGGACCAGCTTCAATCGCTCTCGAACGAGCTCGCCGGCGCGGTGGAGCGCGCGGGCCGCTCCGTGGTCGCCGTGAACGCCAGGCGGCGGCTTCCCTCGACCGGCGTGCACTGGACGCCGGGCCTCGTCGTCACGGCCGAGCACACCGTGCAGGTCGACGAGGGCATCACGGTGACGACGCCGGACGGCCAGGCGCGCGCCGCCACGCTCGCCGGCCGGGATCCCGGCACGGACCTGGCGCTGCTCCGGATCGACGCGGGAGACCTTCCCTGCGCGGCCATCGCCGACAGCGACGCGGCGCGGGTGGGACATCTGGTCGTCGCGCTGGGCGCCGGCCCGACCGCGAGCGTCGGCATCGTCAGCGCGCTCGGCGGCCCCTGGGGCACCCTCCGTGGCGGCCAGGTGGATCGCCTGCTGCGCGTGGACCTCACGCTCTACCCCGGCTTCTCCGGCGGGCCGCTGATCGACACCGCAGGGCCGGGTCGTGGGGATCAACACGTCCGGCCTCGCGCGGCTGCGCCTGGCCATCCCGAGCGCGACGGTGTCGCGCGTCGCCGACGAGCTGGCGCGCCGCGGGCGCGTCGCGCGCGGCTACCTGGGCCTCGGCATGCAGCCGGTGCGGCTGCCCGAGGAGATCCGGCGAGGGCTCGGGCTCACGGGCGATCATGGGCTCATCGTGATCAACGTGGAGCCCGACGGGCCGGCCGCGCGCGCGGGCATCCTCCTGGGCGACGTGCTCGTCAGCCTGGACGGACGCGCGCTCGACGACGTGCGCGACGTGCAGGCCATCCTGGCCCGCCACGCGGTGGACGCAGCAGTGGCCGTGACGCTCGTCCGCGCGGGCCAGACGGTGGAGACCTCCGTGACGCTCGGCGAGCGGCCGGAGCGCGGGCGGCGGTGAGCGGCGCGGCGGCCATGCGGTGACCACGGTCCTGGTCGGCGCCGCCACCGCCGTGATCCGCGCCGGCCTCGAGGCGGTGATCCGCGCGCGCGACGGCCTCACGCTGGTCGCCGCCGCCCCGGGGACGCTGGCCCAGCAGGTCGCTCAGCGGGCGCCGGACGTGGTGCTCGTCGACGTGCCCGACGGACGCGCGGCGCGCGCGCTCGCGGGCCTCGGCGATCACCCGCCGCCGCCCGCCCTCGTGGTGCTGGCCGACGACGCGAGGAGCGCGCTCGCGGTGGGGCGGCTCCGGCCCGGCGTGCGCGCGGTGCTGCCGCGGGCGGCGTCACCGGCCGAGATCGTGGCCGCCGTCCACGCGGCGGCGCTCGGACTGGCCGTCTTCCATCCCGACGGGCTCGCCGCCCTCCGGTCCACCGCGGTGGCGCCGGCCCGGACGGACCCCGACGTGCTCGATCAGCCGCTCACGCCGCGGGAGACCGAGATCCTCGCCATGATGGCCGAGGGGCTCGGCAACAAGCGGATCGCCACGCGCCTGGCGATCTCGAGCCACACCGTGAAGTTCCACGTCGCGTCGATCCTGGCGAAGCTCGGCGCGCAGAGCCGCACCGAAGCGGTCACGATCGGCGTCCGCCGCGGCCTCATCCTGATCTAGGTGGAGGCCGGTCCAGGCGGACGCCGGCCAGGCCCGACGTCCTCCTGGACGGCGCGTCGGCGTTGACGAAGGCGCGGCACGCGCCCGGCCCGGCCCGCGCGCGGATACAATGCGGGCCATGGCCACGCTCGCGGAGTACTCGGCTCTCGCGCTGCCGGCGCGTCTCGATCGCGCCCGGCGCGACGCGCCACCCACGGGAGGACGCACGACATGCCGATCGAGTCGGTGAACGGGGTCGATCTCCACTACGAGGACACCGGCGCGGGCATCCCGCTGGTGTGGAGTCACGAGTTCGGAGGCGATCACCGCTCCTGGGAGCCGCAGGTCCGTCACTTCTCGCGGCGCTATCGGGTGATCGCGTACGACCACCGCGGGTACCCGCCGTCGAGCGTGCCGAAGGGCGCGCAGTCGTACTCCCAGGACATCCTCGTGGAGGACCTCCACCAGCTCATGAAGACGCTCGGCCTCCGCGACGTCCACCTCGCGGGGTGCTCGATGGGGGCCAACGTGGCGCGCGACTACGCCATCGCGCACCCCGAGATGCTGCGGAGCCTCTGCATGGTCGGGGCGGGCGCGGGCTGCGGTGAACCGCGAGCAGTACCTGGCCGGCCACGCCGCCAACGCGGATGCGATGGAGCGCGAGGGCGTCGGCGCGCTCGCGCGAAACTTCGACGCGCTCCCCGCCCGGGCGTCCTTCAAGCGAAAGGACCCGCGCGGCTTCGCCGAGTTCCTGCGCCAGGTCGAGGACCACGACGCCCAGGCGTGCGCGCACCTGAGCCGCGAGGTGATGGCGAAGCGGAAGACGGTGCCCGAGGTGCAAGCGGGCCTCCGAGCGCTCCGCGTGCCCACGCTGATCGTGGTCGGCGACGAGGACGGGCCGTGCGTCGAGCCGTCCTTCATGATGCGCCGCCTCATCCCCTTCTCCGGCCTCCTCGTATTCCCCTCATGCGGCCACACCGTGAACATCGAGGAGCCGACGCTCTTCAACGTGCACGTGTCCGAGTTCCTCGCCGCCGTGGACAGCGGACACTGGGCGGGATGGTCGGCGTGACGCCGCGCCACCGGACGCGGCCCGCCGCGGAGCGTCCGGCCGCGGGGAGCCCGGCGAATTGACGCCCGGACAAGGGCTCGACTAGGCTCCGGACCATGGCGATCGAGACCAGCCTGACCGCGCGGCGCATCGAGGAGTCCGTGCGCGCCGGGCTCTGGCGGAACGAGAGCCTCGAGACCTACCTCGACCGGTGGGCGGTGGCCCGCCCCGACAAGCTCGCGCTCGCCGACCGGACGCGCCGCCACACGTGGGCCGAGCTCGCCCGGCTCGTCGAGCGCGTGGCCCACGGCCTCTCCGCCCACGGCGTCGAGCGCGGCAGCGTCGTCTCGTGCCAGCTCCCGAACTGGAGCGAGTTCGCCCTCGTGTTCCTCGCCGCGAGCCGGCTCGGCGCGGTGGTGCACCCGATCCCGCCCACCTACCGGGCGAGCGAGCTCCGCTTCATGCTCGGCCTCCTCGAGTCGCAGGTGCTGGTGATCCCCGAGGCCTTCCGGAGCTTCCGCTACGCCGAGATGGTGGCGCCGCTCCGTGGCGCGCTGCCCCGCCTCGAGCACGTCTTCGTGGCGCGCGGGGCCGCGCCCGACGGCATGCGTCCCTTCACCGACCTCACCGACACCGCGTGGGAAGCCCGGGGCGGCCGCGCCGCGCTCCCGGGCTGGACCCGAACGAGGTGCACGAGGTGGTGTTCACCTCGGGCACGACGGGCGAGCCCAAGGGCGTCATGCACACGCCCAACACCACGCTGTCCACCATCTACGCGCTGATCGAGCGGCTCGGGTTCACGGACGAGGACGTGCTGCTCATGGCGTCGACGCTCGGGCACCAGACGGGCTATCTCTACGGCTACTGCCTCACCGTGCTGCTGGGCGCCACCGCGGTGTGGATGGACGTCTGGCAGGCCGAGGAGGCGGCCCGGCTCATCGAGGCCGAGCGCGTGACGTTCACGATGGGCGCCACGCCGTTCCTCCGCGACCTCACCTACACGGAGGCGCGCGCGGACCTGTCGTCGCTGCGCCTGTTCATCTCCGCGGGCGCGCCGATCCCGCGGCCCCTCGTGCCCGACGCGCGCGCGCGCCTGGGCGCGGCGATCTCCGCGGGCTGGGGCATGACGGAGAACGGCCTCGTCACGTGCAACGGGCTCGACGACCCCGAGGACAAGGTCTACGGCACCGACGGCCGGCCGCTGCCCGGCATGGAGCTGCGGGTGGTCGACGAGGACGAGCAGGACGTGCCCGCGGGCGCCGAGGGCGATCTGCTCGTGCGCGGCCCCGCGCAGTTCGTCGGCTACTTCAAGCGCCCAGCCTTCACCGCCGAGGGCCACGCCGCGGACGGGTGGTTCCGGACGGGCGATCGCGCCACTCTCGACCGCCAGGGCTACGTGTCGATCACCGGCCGGTCGAAGGACATCATCATCCGCGGCGGCGAGAACATCCCGGTGGCCGAGGTGGAGAACCTGCTCTTCGCGCACCCGAAGATCGCCGGGGTGGCCATCGTGGCGTATCCCGATCCGCGCCTCGTGGAGCGCGCGTGCGCGGTGGTCGTGCCGCGGCCCGGCGAGTCCGTCACGCTCGCCGACCTCGTCGGCTACCTGGACACCCAGCAGGTCGCGCGCCACAAGTTCCCCGAGCGCGTCGAGGTGGTCTCCGAGTTCCCGATGACGCCGAGCGGGAAGATCCAGAAGTACCGGCTGCGCCAGCTCGTGCAGGAACGGCTCGCCGCCGATCCCGGCCGGCCCGCGGCGCCGTGACGGGCGGGGCCTCCCCGCTCGCCGGCCGCGTGGCCCTGGTCACGGGCACGAGCCGCGGCCTCGGCCGGGCCATCGCGCAGGCGCTGGCCGGCGCGGGCGCGGCGGTGGCGTGCACGGCGCGCGTGGCCGGACAGGCCGAGGCGACGGCGGCGGCGATCCGCGAGGCGGGCGGCCGCGCCGCCGCCCTGCCGCTCGAACGTCACCCGCGCCGGCGACGCCGACCTCGCGGTCCGCCGGGCCACCGGCGAGCTGGGCCCGGTCGACGTGCTCGTCAACAACGCCGGGATCACGCTCGACAAGCGATCCGTGGACGTGACCGACGAGGAGTGGGACCGCGTCGTCGCCACCAACCTCACGGCGATGTTCCGCTGCGCGCGCGCGGTGGCCCCGGGCATGATCACGCTCGGCCGCGGGAAGATCATCAACATCGGCTCGATGTACGGGCGGCTCGGCGTGCCGCGCTACGCCGCGTACTGCGCGACCAAGGCGGCGGTGGACGGCCTCACGCGGAGCCTCGCCGCGGAGTGGGCGCGCCACGGCATCCAGGTGAACTGCCTGGCCCCCGGCTACATGGACACCGACATCCCGCGGGCCGCCATGGCCGACGAGAAGACGCGCAACCTCTTCCTGTCCAGGGTGCCGGCTCGCCGCATCGGCGCCCCCGAGGAGACGGGAGCCCTCGCCGTCTACCTGGCGTCCCCGGCCTCCGACTTCATGACCGGCCAGACCGTGTACCTCGACGGCGGCCAGACCATGGCCTGGTAGCGCCGAAGGAGAGTTCAATGGACCTGAACCTCAGGGGAAAGAGCGTCGTCGTCACCGGAGGCGGCTCGAACATCGGCCGCGCCATCAGCCTCGCCTTCGCCCGCGAAGGCGCCCACGTCACGATCGCGGAGATCGACGAGGGCCAGGGCGCCAAGGCCGCGGCCGAGGCCGTGGCGCAGGGCGCAGCCTCCGCCCAGGTCGTCCGCACCGACGTGACCAAGTGGGAGTCCGCGCAGGCCATGGTCCGCGCGGTGGAGGCCCGCCATGGCGCCGTCGACGTGCTGGTCAACAACGTGGGCTGGACCCTCGACCGCCTGTTCATGGAGAAGGAGCGCGCGGAGTGGGAGAAGGAGGTGCAGATCAACCTCTGGGGCATGATCAACTGCACGCGCGCCGCGCTCGACGGCATGGTCGCGAGGAAGTCGGGGGCCGATCGTGAGCCTGGGCTCGGACGCCGGACGCATGGGCGAGTTTCGCGAGGCCGTCTACGGCGCGTGCAAGGCCGGCGTGATCGCGCTCACCAAGAGCCTGGCCCGCGAGGTGGGACGCCACGGCATCCGCCTCAACGTGGTGTGCCCGGGCATGACCATGCCCGACTCCGACGAGGACATCGGCGGCCTCAGCATGTGGACCCAGGAGCAGAACCGCGCGTTCGGCACGCCCGACATGCGGGCGCGCATCGCCAAGGCCTACCCGCTGCGGCGCATCGGCCGGCCCGAGGACGTGACGGCGCGATCCTCTTCCTGGCCTCCGACGCCGCGGGCTTCATCACCGGCCAGACGCTGAGCGTGAGCGGCGGCTACACGATGATGTAGTGAATTGATATATCTTATCTGTGCATTTATAGGTTCGACCGGGTAAGGACGGCCGCCTCCGCGGCCCACGCCCGGCTCGCGTTCGCGAGCCGGCGGCCCGGGCGGCTTGCCTGCGGACGGGCGCGATTCGCATTCACGCGACTCGCGCCGTCGTGGAACTCCTGGACCCCGTGGCACGCCCCTTGCAGCGCACACCGGTCGAGCCGTCGATCACGCGCGGAGACGCAGAGCCGCCGGCGGACCTGAGCCGGCGCGTCTTGCGCATCACGCCACCGAAGGAGGCGAGCGATGCGCCAGCTTCTGAAGATCACCGCCGCCGGCCTCATCGTGGCTCTCGCGGCGAGCCCGACGCTCGCGCAGGGCACGACGCCCGAAGCAGGAGCAGCAGGCGCCGCGGAACAGCGGCTCCGGCCAGAGCGGGCCGAACCAGCCCGGCGCCACGAGCACGGAGAGCTCGCCGGCGACACCGGCGACGATGACGGACGGCAAGACGTCTAGAAGGGCGGCGCGATCCGCGGCGAGAACATGTCGCGTGGCACGCATTCACGAGGGCAACACCGGGTCCCGTGACGGCGCGACCTCCGGCGCGGGGAGCGGCACGCACGTCGGCACGGGGGGAAGGACCCAGGTCCGACAAGTTCAGGAGGCCCTCAAGGCCCAGGGCCATGACCCCGGTGCGATCGACGGAGTGATGGGGCCGCAGACCCAGGAGGCGCTTCGCGCCTACCAGCGCTCGCAGAACCTCACGGAGACGGGCCGACTCGACGCGCAGACGACCGAGAAGCTGGCGTCGGCGGAACGGGCTCGCGCTCGCAATCGCGCTAGGGACCGATCGTGGCGCGCGGCCGGCCCCCGGGGCCGCGCACGCGTCGCCGTGCCGAAGGGAGACGCCATGCTCGAACACGAGATCGCCGAGGCTCCGGTGGACACCGCCGACCCGATGCAGAGCTGACGGCACGCGCCGACGACGCCCGTACCGCCGTGGCCCCGGCGCCGGACGTGACGCGGCCGGCCCAGCTGATCCGCATCGCCGCGATGGTCCGCGAGCTGCTCGCGGAAATGCGCCAGTCTTCTCTCGACGAGGCCGGCCGCGACCGGCTGCGCGAGGTCTACGAGCGGACCCTCGGCGAGCTTCGCGAGGGACTGTCCGAGGGGCCTCAAGCACGGCTGGACGCGCTGACACTTCCCGCTTGGCGGCACACCGAGCGAGTCGGAGATCCGGCTGGCGCAGGCTCAGCTGGTCGGACTGGCTCGAAGGCTTGTTCCAGGGCATCCAGGCGGCGGTCTGGGCCCAGCAAGCGCAGGCCCAGGCGCAACTCGAGGAGATGCGGCGCCGCGGGTTGCCCATGGGTCTCGTGCCTCGGACCGGAGGACGGCCGCCGGGGACCCGGCCAGTACCTCTGAGCCCTGGACCTGGTTGCACGAGCAGAAGGAGCGGAGATGACACGAGCAGGACGAGCCGACGTACCGAGAGGGCACCGGTCCTCGTGGGGCTCACCGTCGTGGCGGCGGTGGCCGGCACGGCGGCCTACGCCCTCACGCCGACGCGCGCCGCGCGCACGGGCACAAGCGACGGCCTGACATGCCGACGCTCGCGGGCGGTCGCGGACTCAAGGTCGAGCGCACGATGACCGTGCTGCGCACGCCCGAGGAAGCTCTACCGGACGTGGCGCGACCTCGGCGCGGCTGCCGGAGATTGATGCCGCACCTCGAGTCGGTGACGCCGCTGGACGAGCGGCGCTCGCGCTGGGTAGCGCGCGGGCCGGCCGGCGTCGCAGTGGATTTGGGAGGGGGAGCTCGTCGCCGACGAGCCGGGGCGCCTCATCGCGTGGCGCTCGGTGGACGGCTCCGACGTCGACAACGCGGGCTCCGTCCAGTTTCACTCCAGCCCCCGGTGGGCGCGGCACCGAGGTCAAGGTGGAGCTCAGCTACGCGCCGGCCCGCGGGACGACTCGGCGGCGCGGTGGCGGCGATGCTGGGCCGCGGCGCCGACCGACAGATCCGCGAAGACCTGCGCCGCTTCAAGCAGCGCATGGAAACGGGCGAAGTCGCCACGGCACGAGCCGGCGCGCCGGCGTGACGCCGGAGCGAAGGAGACTGAGATGCGCGCCGTGTGCTGGCACGGCCCCCGCGACGTCCGCGTCGAGCGGGTGCCCGATCCCGGAGATCCTGAACCCGCGCGACGCCATCGTGCGCGTCACGCTCCACGGCGATCTGTGGCTCCGACCTCCACCTCTACAACGGCTACATCCCGACGATGCAGGCCGGCGACATCCTCGGCCACGAGTTCATGGGCGAGGTCGTCGAGGTCGGCGCCGAGCGTGACGAACCTCTCGGTGGGCGACCGCGTCGTCGTGCCGTTCCCGATCGCCTGCGGCGCCTGCTTCTTCTGCCGGCGAGGGCCTCATCGTCCCTGTGCGACAACATCGAACCCGAACGCCGCGATGGCCGAGGCGCTCTACGGCTACTCCGGCGCCGGGCTGTTCGGCTACTCCCACCTCTTCGGCGGCTACGCCGGCGGCCAGGCCGAGCACGTCCGCGTGCCGTTCGCCGACGTCGGGCCGCTCAAGGTGCCGGCGACGCGTCTCCGACGAGCAGGCGCTGTTCCTCTCCGACATCTTCCCGACCGGCTACATGGCGGCCGAGAACTGCGCCATCCGGCCGGGCGACACCGTGGCGGTGTGGGGCTGCGGGCCCGGTCGGGCTGCTCGCGATCAAGAGCGCGTTCCTGCTCGGGGCCGAGCGCGTCATCGCGCATCGACCGCGTGCCCGGCGCGGCTGCGCGCTGGCCGAGACGCACGGCAAGGCCGAGACGCTCGACTACGAGGAGACCGACGACGTCGTCGAGGAGCTGAAGCAGCGGACCGGCGGGCGCGGGCCCGACGCCTGCATCGACGCCGTGGGCATGGAGGCCCACGGCACCACCGCTCGACGCGCTGCTACGACCGGGCCAAGCAGGCCGTCTGGCTCGGCGACCGACCGGCCGCACGCGCTGCGCCAGGCGCATCCTCAGGCCTGCCGCAAGGGCGGCACCGTGTCGGTCCCCGGCGTCTACGGCGGCTTCCTCGACAAGGTGCCCTTCGGCGCCGCCTTCGCCAAGGGGCTCACGCTTCGGGATGGGCCAGACCCACGTCCACCGCTACCTGCGGCCGCTGCTCGCGCTGCATCGAGGCCGGGCGAGCTCGATCCCGAGCTTCATCATGAGCCACCGGCTGCCCGCTGGACGCGCGCGCCCGAGGCCTACCGAGATGTTCAGCGACAAGGACGACGACTGCATGAAGGTCGTCCTGATCCCGCGGCATGAACCCGGTCAGCCGCCGTGCTGCTGCGCCCTCGCCGTCGGCGGCTCGGCTCGGCGCGCGGGCGAGCGGTCGCGCAGCGCCGCGCGCTTCGACCTGCGCGGCGCGCGCCGTTCTCGTCACCGGCGGCTCGCGCGGCCTGGGCCTGGTGCTGGGCGCGCAGCCTCGCGGCGAGGGCGCGCGCGTCGCCATCTGCGCCCGCGACGCCGGACGACCTCGAGCGGGCGCGCGGCGATCTGCGAACGGCGGAGGCGCACGGGTGCTCGCCGCTGACGTGCGACGTGACGCGAGCGCGAGCGAGGTCGGAGCGCAGGGTGCGCGAGGTCACGCGAGCGGCTCGGGGCCGATCGACGTCGCTGATGAACAACGCGGGCATGATCGAGGTCGGGCCCGTGGAGCACCATGGACGCTCGAGCGACTTCGAGCGAGGCGATGCGACGTCCACTTCTGGGGCGCCGCTCCACGCGATCCTGGCCGTGCTGCCCGCGATGCGCGCGCGCGGCGCCGGGCCGCATCGTGAACATCGCGTCGATCGGCGGCAGGGTCGGCGTGCCGCACCTGCGTGCCGTACTGCGCGAGCAAGTTCGCGCTGGTCGGGCTGTCCGAAGGCCTGCGAGCGAGCTGGCCAGGACGGCGTGCTGGTGACGACGGTGGCCCCGGCTCATGCGCACCGCGCCGCCTCGGCATCCCGCAGGTTGACGCGCCTCGGGGCGCTTGCCACACTGAGGCGGCCCCGCCGACCTCGAGCGACGGCTTCCCAAGGAGACGAGCCATGGAACCGACCACGGTGACGCTGTCCTCGCAGGCCGGCATCGCGCGGATCGTCCTCAATCGCCCGCAGCAGCTCAACGCCATCAGCGCAGCACTGCTCGACGACCTCGGGCGGGCGTGCGACGCGGTGGAAGCGGACCCGACCGTGAAGGTCGTCACGCTGACCGCGGCCGGCCGCGCGTTCTGCGCGGGCGCCGACCTCCGCACCGTCCGCGAGGTGGCGCCGGACCCCGCGCGCTGGGCGGACTTCATCGGGAAGTGGCATCGCGTGTTCGATCGCGTCGAGGCGCTCCCCGTGCCGGTCATCGCGGGCGTCCACGGCCTGGCGCTCGCCGGCGGGCTCGAGCTGGTGCTCGTGGCCGACCTCGTGGTGGCCGACGAGGAGGCGCGGCTCGGAGACCAGCACGCGAACTTCGGCCTGGTCGCCGGGGGCGGCGGCAGCCAGCGGCTCCCGCGGGTCATCGGCGCGCGCCGCGCCAAGGAGCTGATGCTGCTCGGCGGCTGGCTCACCGCGCGCGAGGCGCAGGCGTGGGGCCTCGTCAATCGCGTGGCGCCGGCGGGCAAGCTCACCGAGGCGGTCGAGGAGTGGGCCGACGTGCTCGTGACGAAGAGCGGCTCGGCCGGACGGACGGTCAAGTCCCTGGTCGCGCGCGCCGGCGACGTGGACCTCGCGAGCGGGCTCGCGATCGAGCGCGAGCTGGTCGGCGCCCACATGCGCTCCGCGGACGCCGCGGAGGGGCTGGCCGCCTTCGCGGAGAAGCGGACGCCCGTCTTCCGCGCGGCGCGCTGACCCATGGACCTGGCCTTCACCGCCGAGCAGGAGGAGCTGGCGCGCGCCGTGCGCGCATTCGCGAAGAAGGAGCTGGCCCCGCGCTCCGCGCACTGGGACGCCACCGGCGAGTTCCCGTGGGACGCCTGGCGCGGCATGGGCGCGCTCGGCCTCCTCGGCATGCGCATCCCCGAGGCCTACGGCGGGCAGGAGACCGATCTCGTCACCATGGGCCTCGCCACCGAGGAGATCGGGCGTGGCGACTTCAGCTGCACCTACGGCATCCAGCTCTCCGGGCTCGCCGGCCAGATCATCGGCGCCAACGGCACCGAGGAGGTGAAGCGCCGGTGGCTCCCGCCCACCGCCAGCGGCGAGGCCGTCATCGCCCTGGCCCTCACCGAGCCCGGCGCGGGGTCGGACGCCGCGCATCTCGCCTGCCGCGCCGAGCGCGACGGCGACGACTACGTGCTCACCGGCGAGAAGTCCGGCATCAGCCTCGGCATGGCCGCGCACCTGTCGATCGTGTTCGCGCGCACGGGCCGCGCCGGGGCGGCCGGCGTCACCGCGTTCGCGGTCCCCATGGACCTGCCCGGCGTGGCGCGCAGCCTGCTCCGCGACGTGGGATCGCGCTCGATCGGCCGCGCCGTGATCGCGCTGGACCACGTGCGCGTGCCGTCCTCGCACCGGCTGGGCGAGGACGGCACGGGCTTCCGCCAGGTCATGCAGGGGTTCGACTACAACCGGGTCCTCATCGGGCTCGGCGCGATCGGCGCCGCCCAGGCCTCGCTCGAGGAGACCATGACCTACGTGAAGGAGCGGCGGGCCTTCGGGCGGCCCATCGCGAAGTTCGAGGGCGTGTCGTTCCCCATCGCCGAGGCCGCCACCCAGCTCGAGGCGGCGCGGTGGCTCTGCTACCGCGCGCTCTGGCTCGCCGACCGCGGGCGGCCCTACACGAAGGAGTCCGCGATGGTGAAGTGGTGGGCGCCGCGCCTCGCCGTGGAGACCATCCACGAGTGCCTGCTCCTGCACGGCCACTACGGCTACACCGACGAGCTGCCCTTCGGCCAGCGCATGCGCGACGTGATGGGCCTCGAGATCGGCGACGGCACCGCCCAGATCATGAAGATCATCGTGGCCCGCGAGCTGATGGGCCGCGAGACCCTCCCCTACTGAGCGCCGGCCCTCGCTATCGTCGTGGTCGGGAGGAACGCCATGAGAGCCAACGACCTGCGATCCGCCGAAGCGCTCCGACACGGGGCCTACCTCTGCCTCCGCGTCGCGGACGGCGCACGCGCCCACGCGCGCGCGGCCGACATCCCCGGGCTCGTCGAGCGGCTCGGGCTCCACAACGAGTTCGCGCCGGCGGCCGGCCCGCCGGACGCGACGGTGGCCTTCCTGCGGCGCGTGGGCGCCACGCCCGCCGCCATCGCCGACGACGGCCTGCTCCACGCCGACGCCGTCGTCCACGTGGCCGCGCCGACGGCCGCGCCGGTGGCCGAGTTCTGCGCGGAGGTGGCGCGGCTCCTCGCCCCCGCCGTCACGCCCCGGGTGCTCGGCGGCGAGGTGCGGCCCATGACGTACACGGGCAACGCGATGCACAACTTCGCGTACGCGCACCGGGTGCTCCCGCAGCCGGGCCCCGTGATGCCCCACGCGTTCCTCGTGCCGATGAGCAAGACGCCCGCGTGGTGGGCGAAGGACTGGATGGAGCGGCACACGTACTTCCTGCCGCGCTACGACGAGCAGGGGCGCATGACGAGCGAGGGCCACGCGCTGGCCTCGGCCGCCGGCGTCCCGTGCCTGCTGCGCCGCACCTACCGGCACCCGACGGAGCCCGCGCCCGACGGCGCCTACGACTTCGTGACCTACTTCGAGTGCGCCGACGCCAACGTCCCCACGTTCCACGCGGTGTGCGCGGCGCTGCGCGACGTCGGGAAGAACCCGGAGTGGAGGTTCGTGCGCGAGGGGCCGACCTGGCACGGCCGGCGGGTGGCGTCGTGGGCCGAGCTCTCCTCCTGAGCCGCGGGCGCTGACGCGCGGCACGACCGCGCGGTGGAACGCGTCCGATCCGGAGCGCGGGCGCCCTTCCGCCGCGTGCTAGGCTGGATTCACGCTACTGGCATCCCTCCTGGAGGTTCTTCCCATGCGATTCGCTCCGGGCCTCATCGGCTTTCTCGTCGCGCTCACGCTCGTGACGCCGGCCACCCCGACGCTCGCCCAGACCGGCATCGTCCTCCAGCCCGTCATCACGAGCGTGCCGACGCCTCCCGCCCGCAGTCCCGTCGGGCTCGTGAACGCGGGTGACGGATCGGGGCGCCTGTTCCTGCTCATCCAGCAGGGCGAGATCCTCGTGCTGAGCGGCGGCGCGGTCCAGTCGCCCGCGTTCCTCGACATCAGGAGCGACGTCCTCTGCTGCGGCGAGCGCGGGCTGCTCGGCGTGGCCTTTCATCCGCAGTTCGAGTCGAACGGGTTCTTCTGGGTCTACTACACGGATCTGACGGGCGCGAACGTGCTCGCGCGCTTCCAGGCCTCGCCGCCGTCCTCCGGCGTCGTGAACCCGGCGACGCGCCGCATCCTGTTCAGCGACACGCAGCCCGGCTCGAACCACAACGGCGGACAGCTCGCCTTCGGCCCCGACGGCTTCCTCTACGTCTCCAAGGGCGACGGTGGCGACGCCGGGCAACGCGCAGAGCCTGTCGACCCGGCTCGGAAAGATCCTGCGCATCCAGCCGAGCCTCGGCGCGTCCGCGCCCTTCTACACCGTGCCCGCCTCGAACCCATTCGTGGGCACGCCGGGCGCCGCCCCGGAGATCTGGGCCTACGGCCTCCGCAACACGTGGCGGTTCACCTTCGACCGGCTCACCGGCGACATGTTCCCCGCCGACGTCGGCGAGATCTCGCGCGAGGAGGTGAACTTCCAGCCCGCCGGCGCCGCGGGCGGCAGGAACTACGGCTGGCCCAAGATGGAAGGCACGCTCTGCGTCAACCCGCCCACCAACTGCAATCCCACGGGGGCGTTCGTCGAGCCCATCCTCGAGTACGCGCACGCCGAGGGCAACTGCTCCATCACCGGCGGCTTCCGCTACCGCGGGGACGACTTCCCGTCCCTCGCCGGCATCTACTTCTACGCCGACTTCTGCACCGGCCGCATCTGGGGGGCGACCGAGTCCGGCGGAAGCTGGACGACGCAGGAGCTGCTCGACACCACCTTCGACATCCCCAGCTTCGGTGAGGGCGAGGACGGCGAGCTCTATGTCGTCCAGCCGCGCCGGCGCCGTGTACCGCATCACCGCGGCCGGCGGGAGCCCCGACCTCCGCATCGAGAGCCTCGGCCTGTCGGCGGCGAGCGTCGCGCGGGGCGGTCAGGTCACCGTGAGCTACAACGTCGCCAACCGCGGCTCGACCACCGTCAGCCAGACGTACACCGACCGCGTCTACCTCTCGACCAACGCGACCCTGGGCGGCAACGTCACCCTCGGCACGAGCCACGGCCACACCGTGCCCCTCCCGGCCAACGCCACCCACGCCCACAGCCAGGCCGTCACCATCCCCGCCGGCACCACGCCCGGGAACTACTTCATCCTCGTCCAGGCCGACGTCCTCGCCGTCGTCTCCGAGGGCAACGAGGGCAACAACGTGACCGCCATTCCCATCACCGTCACCGGCGCCCCCGGCGACCTCGTCATCGAGGCGCTCACCCTGTCTGCGGCAAGCGTCGCCCGCGGCAGCCAGGTCACCGTGAGCTACAACGTCGCCAACCGCGGCGGGGCCACCGTGAGCCAGACCTACACCGACCGCTTCCACCTCTCGACCAACGCGACCCTGGGCGGCAACGTCACCCTCGGCACGAGCCACGGCCACACCGTGCCCCTCCCGGCCAACGCCACCCACGCCCACAGCCAGGCCGTCACCATCCCCGCCGGCACCACGCCCGGGAACTACTTCATCCTCGTCCAGGCCGACGCCCTCGCCGTCGTCTCCGAGGGGAACGAGGGCAACAACGTGACCGCCATTCCCATCACCGTCACCACCGCCGGCGACCTCGTCATCGAGGCGCTCACCCTGTCGGCGGCGAGCGTCGCCCGCGGCAGCCAGGTCACCGTCGGCTACAATGTCGCCAACCGTGGTGGGGCCACCGTGAGCCAGACCTACACCGACCGCTTCCACCTCTCGACCAACGCGACCCTGGGCGGCAACGTCACCCTCGGCACGAGCCACGGCCACACCGTGCCCCTCCCGGCCAACGCCACCCACGCCCACAGCCAGGCCGTCACCATCCCCGCGGGCACCACGCCCGGAAACTACTTCGTCCTCGTCCAGGCCGACGCCCTCGGCGCGATCGGCGAGTCCAGCGAGGGGAACAACGTCACCGCGATCCCGATCACGGTGACCCCCTGATCCTCCGCGCTGGGGCAAAGGAGACGTCATGAGCGATCTGAAGATCGAGACCATCCGGTCGTCGAGCAGCGGGACCATCGGCCGCGCGGTGAACACGTCGCGCGGGCTCCGCGTGCCGCTCGACTCGTCGGGGCGGCCGCAGAACGACGCGTTCACCAACAGCGAGGCCTTCCTCGCCGGCGTCTCGTCGTGCGGCGTGACCCTCATCGAGCAGCACGCCAAGGACACCGGGGTGCCGCTGGCCCGCATGGAGGTCACGATCGAGGCGGCGCGCAACCCGTCGGAGCCGCGGTTCTCGTCGGTGACGATGCGCTTTTCGCTCGCCGGGGTCAGCCAGGCCGAGGCGGAAGCGCTGGTGGAGACCTACCGGCGGCGTTGACCCCTCTACGGCACGGTCGCGGGCGCGACCGCCGTGAAGGTGGAAGTTTCCGCAGTGCCCGCCTGACCCTGTTGTGAAGAAAGCTCGATTTCGACTTCGGCGAGCGGGCCAACACCGCGATTCTGCGTACATGCGGGGTGCCCATTCATCCCCTGCCCCCAGGTAACGGTCAGGCGGAAGGAGCAAGCGAGGCGTCGAGGCGCGCGGCGAGGCTGGCGATCGTCGGCGCCTCGAACAGCATCGTGATCGTGACGGTGTCGCCGAAGATCGGCTGCAGGCGCCCGACCACGGCGGTGGCGTGGAGCGAGGTGCCGCCGAGCGCGAAGAAGTCGTCGTGGACGCCGGGCGCCGGCACGCCGAGGATCTCTTCCCACAGCGCGGCCAGCCGGGCCTCGAGAGGATTGCGCGGGCCCGTGGCGTCGCGCTCGACGGGAGGCTCCCGCCGCTCCTGGAGCGCGCGCCGGTCCACCTTGCCGTTGTCGTTCTGCGGCAGGCGCGGGAAGGACGGTGACGCGGGCGGGCGCCATGTAGGCGGGAAGCCGCTCGAGACCGCGCGCCCGGATCGCCGCGCCGGTGAGCGCGGCGCCGGGCTCGAGCGCCACGTAGGCCTGGAGCCAGGGATCGGGCGTGTCGAGGCCCCGCGCCACCACCACGGCCTCGCTCACGCCCGGGACGCCCAGCAGGGCCGACTCCACCTCCGACAGCTCCACGCGATACCCGCGGATCTTCACCTGCGAGTCCGCGCGCCCGACGTGGAGCAGCGCGCCGTCGGGCAGGCGGCAGCCCAGGTCTCCGGTGCGGTACACGCGCCGGTCGGCGCTCTCGGGGTCGGGCACGAACGCCGCCGCGGTCAGCTCCGGACGCCGCCAGTAGCCGGGCGACGCGTAGCGCGCGGCGATCCGGATCTCGCCGACCTCGCCCGGCGGCGCCTCGCGCCCCTCCGCGTCGGCGATCACCACGCGCGTCTCCGCCACCGGGTAGCCCACGGGCACGATCGGCGTGTCGGGCAGGGCGGCCGGGTCCATGAAGAAAAAGGCCACCTGCTTCACCTCCGACGTTCCCAAGCCGTTCCGGACCAGGCAATCCGGCCCGACGAACCGGCCGATCCGCTCCACGTCCTCCCGGTAGAGACGGTCGCCGCCCTGGGCGATCAGCCGCAGCGTCGGGAAGCGCTCGCCCTCGGGCAGCACGTCGCCCAGCCGGCGCCAGACCGTGGGGACGGTGTCCCAGATCGTGAGGCCCTCGGCGTGAATCCAGGCGGGCAGCGCCTCCACCCCGTGCCGGCGCACGTCGAAGGGGCAGAGCGTGGCCCCGTTCAGGAGCGCGCCGAAGATCTGGCTGGCCGCGCCGCTGAAGCCGAGGGTGGCGAGGAGGGTCACGCGGTCGTCCGGGCAGACGTGGTAGGCGTTGCTCCACACTCGGGTGAAGTGCATGCACGTCGGCGTGCGTCTCGATCACGCCCTTGGGCAGGCCGGTGGAGCCGGACGTGTAGATGAGGTACGCGTAGGCCTCGAACGGGATGCGTACGCCGGGAGCGTCCGCCTCGTTCCCGTCCATGAGCGCGTCCGCCGCGACCGCCTGTCGGCCCGCCGCGAGGCTGCGGGCCAGAGGCAGGTTGACGGGATCGGCCACGATCAGGCGCGCCGTCGAGTCCCCCACGATGTGGGCCAGCCGCGCCGGCGGATCCTGCGGGCTCAGCGGCACGTAGAGCTTGCCCGCCTTGAGCACCCCGAGCAGCGTGGCGAGCATCGGCACGCCGTGCTCGAAGAGGAGCGCCACCGGCTCCCCGCCGGGCCCGGTCGCCCGGAGGAGGCCGTGCGCCATGCGGTTGGCGAGCGCGTCGAGGTCGGCGTAGGTCAGCCGGCGGCCGCCCTCGCTCACCGCCACCCGGCTCGCGTGCTCGCGCGCGATCGCCTCGAACCGCGCCACGACCGTGCCGGCCGCGGGCGGATCGGGGAACGGGCGCCACGTTCCCGTCGCGTGGACGCAGCGGTCGCGGAGCGCTTGCTGCGCCGGGGGGATGGCCGAGGGCGGCGCCGGGCTCACGCCGGGCCGGGCCGGCCCCGGGGGCGAGCGCGCGCATCGCGTCGAGCAGCACGCGGCGCCGCCGCTCCGGGTCGGGCTCGAAGCTTCCGAGCTGCAGGAACGCGGTGTCCACGCCCGCGGCCATGTAGCGGCGGACGTGGGCGCGGATCTCGTCCATGCTGCCGCCCAGGATCAGGTCGCGCGCGACCTCGCCGGGCACGGCGGCCACCGCGGCCCTGCGGTCGCCCCGCGCCCACGCGTCCCACATCGGCCCGAGCGCCTGCCCCCGCCCCAGCCACTCGTGGAACGCCCGGTACACCGGCACGTTCAGGTACGCGGTGATGTGGCGGCGGTTGCCGAGATCCGATTCCGGCGTGGGCGGGTCGACGTTGACCATGAGCCGCGCGGTGATCTCGATCGCGTCGGGATCGCGTCCGGCGGCCTTCGCCGCCTCCCGCACCAGCGCCACCGAGCGCGGCACGTCCTCGGCGGAGAGCCAGTTGATGATGGCGCCGTCCCCCACCTCGCCCGCCACCCGCAGCATGCCCGGGCGGAGGGCGGCCACGTGGATCGGCACCGGGCCCGCCACCGGCCGGCTCAGGCGGAAGCCGTCCACCGAGAGCGTCCGGCCCGAAAACGTCACGCGCTCGCCGGCGAGCGCCGCGCGCAGGACCTGGACCATCTCCCGCACGCGCGTGGCGGGACGCTCGAACCGCCCGCCGTTCCACGCCTCCACGATGGGCTGCGAGCCCGCGCCGATGCCGAGGCAGAAGCGGCCGGGCGCGACCTCGGCGATGCCCGCCGCGCACGACGCGAGCGTGGCGGGACCGCGCGTGAAGACGTTGGCGATCGCCGTGCCCACGCGCATGCCGGTGGCGGCGCCGATCACGGCCAGCGGCGAGAAGCAGTCCACGTGGTCCACCTCGTACGACCACGCGTCCGTGTAGCCGAGCCGCTCGGCCTCGCGGGCCAGCTCGCCGTGCTCGGCGAGGAGGAAGCCGTCCATCGGCACCGACATCGACCAGCGCTTCGTGGGCATGCGCGGAGTGTGCCCGGGGCGCCCGGCGACGTCAATTCCCATGGCTACGCGGAGCGGTAGAATCGCGGTCATGGACACCTACCGGGCCATCGTCGACAAGCGCGACCAGCGGATCTTCCTGGACCGGCCGGTGCCCGAGGAGGCGCTCACGCGCATCCTCCAGGCCGCGCGGATGACGGGCAGCTCGAAGAACGTGGAGCCCAACCGGCTCGTGGTCGTGCGCGACCGCGCCCGCGTGGCCGCGCTCGCCGCGCTGTCCCCCGCCGCGCGATGGATGGCGCGCGCCGCCGTCATCGTGGTGATCGCCCAGACGCGCGAGCACCAGTTCGACGCCGGCCGCTGCGCCCAGAACATGATGCTGGCCGCGTGGGCGGACGGCGTCGGCTCGTGCCCGGCCCACCTGCCCGAGGCCGAGGTGTCGCGCCTCCTCGGCATCCCCGCGGAGATGGCGGTGAACCGCGTGATCGGCTTCGGCTACGTGGATCCGGCGCGCGACGCCCCGCCCGCGTCGGTGGCGCGGCGGCGACTGCCCCTCAGCGAGCTGGTCCGCTGGGAGGCGTGGTGAGCGGGACGCGCCGACCGGCGCCGCCGCCGCCGCGGCGGACTCCGCGGGCGGCCGCACGCGCTGCATGGCGATGACCAGGGCGAGCAGCATCCAGTAGAGCGCGGAGATCATCAGGAAGTCGTCGGAGTAGGCGAGCACCTGGGCCTGGCCCACGGTGTCGCGGTAGAGCATGGCCAGCGCGCGCCGCTCCGCGGTGAAGGCATCCGTGCCGTGCGCCCAGAAGTGTCCGGCCCATCCCCGGAGGCGCTCCGTGGTCTCGGCGTCCCACACGTCCACGTGGCTGGCGAGCGTCGACTGGTGGAACTGGCTCCGGCGCGCCAGCATGGCGGTGGCGAAGGCCACGCCGATGCCGCCGCCGATGTTGCGGACCATGTTGAAGGCGGCGGTGGCGTTGGCCATCTGGTGCGGCGGCACCGTGCCCAGCGCGAGGGTCTGGAGCGGCACGAAGATGAAGCCCATGCCCAGGCCCTGCACGAAGCGGGGCCACGCGAGCGCCCAGAAGTCGGCGGTGAGCGTGACGTGCGACATCAGGTACGTCGCGGTGCCGTTCAGCAGCACCCCGATGCACAGCAGCACGCGCTGATCCGAGCCCGTGACGAGCCGGCCGACCACGAGGATCAGGACGGCCTGCCCGAGCCCCGCCGGCGCGAGCACGAGGCCCGACGTCCACGCGTCGTAGCCCATGAGCTTCTGGGTGATGAGGGCGAGCAGGAGCATGCTCGCGTAGAAGCCGAGCCCGGCGCCGGCCATGACCACCGAGCCCAGCGCGAAGTTCCGGTCCCCGAAGATGCTGAGGTCGAGGATGGGCTCGGGCGTGGACACCTCGCGGATCACGAAGGCGGCGAGCGCGCACACGGAGACGACGCCGAGGGCCACGATGGTGCCGGAGTCGAACCAGTCCTCGCGCTCGCCGCGGTCGAGCATGAGCTGGAGCGCGCCGAAGCCCAGCACCATGAGCACGAGGCCCCAGGCGTCGATGCCGCGCGGCCGCCGCGTGGCCGGGGAGTCGAACAGGAGCGCGCTCGCCATCAGGAACCCGACGATGCCGAACGGCAGGTTGATGTAGAAGATCCAGCGCCACGACCAGTTGTCGGCGATCCAGCCGCCCACCGTGGGGCCGAAGGTCGGCGCGAGGACGATCCCGAGCCCCCACACCGCCATGGCCATGCCGCGCTGGCGCGGCGGGAACACCTCCCACAGCACGGCCTGCGCCATCGGGATCACCGGGCCGCCGCCGAGGCCCTGGAGCACGCGCATCCCCACGAGGAACTCGACGTTCGGCGCGAGGCCGGACAGGAACGAGCTCGCCGTGAACACCGCGGTGCAGGCGAGGAAGAACCGCCGCCGGCCGAACCGCGCGGACAGCCAGCCGGTGGCGGGGATGACCACGGCGTTGGCGGCCAGGTAGGAGGTGATCACCCACGAGATCTCCTCCACGCCCGCGGAGAGCGCGCCCTGCATGTGGGGGAGCGCCACGTTGGTGATGCTGGTGTCGAGGATCTGCAGGATCGACACGACCATCACGGCCATGGTGATGGCCCAGCGGCGCGCGGCGGACGCCACCGGCTCCGGCGCGCCGGCGGGCCCGGGGACGGGATCGCTCAATCGGCGGGCTCGGGGGTCGGAGCGGCGGCGGGCCGCGAGCCGGCGGCCGCGGGAGCGGTCGATCCGGCGGGGGCCGGCGACACCGCGCGCGCCCGCTCGTTCTCCTCGGCGCGCACCCGCCGCATGAAGAACAGGAGCGGCAGCACGGCGACGAAGATCATCGCGAGCAGCCAGAACTCGTCGCCGTAGGTCATCACCTGGGCCTGCCCGACCAGCTCGCGGTAGACCATGGCGGTGGCCCGGCGGCTCGCCGTGAACGAGTCCGCGCCGTGCTGGACGAAGTGCGCCGTCCACTCGCGCATGCGGCTCGCCGTCTCGGCGTCCCACTGGTTGACGTGCCCGACGAGGGTGGCCTGGTGGTACTGCGCGCGGCGGACGAGGAGCGTGGTGACGACGGCGATGCCGATGCTCCCGCCGACGTTGCGCACCACGTTGAAGGCCGCGGTGGCGTTGGGCAGCCGGTGCATGCGCACGGTGGCGAGGGCCAGGGTCTGGAGCGGCGGGAAGATGAACCCCTGCCCGAAGCCCTGGATGAACCGCGGCAGGGCGAGGCTCCAGTAGTCCATGCCGAGGCTCACGTTCGACATCATGACGAGCGAGACGATGTTGAGCCCGCAGCCGAAGAGCAGCATGAGGCGCTGGTCCGCCCACGAGACGAGCCGGCCGGAGAACATCAGCGCGATCATCGTGCCGAGCCCGCCCGGGGCGAGGACCAGGCCCAACGTCCACGCGTCGTAGCCCAGCACCTTCTGGGTGAACAGGGCCACGAGGAGCAGGCTCGAGTTGAACCCGACCGCGACCATCGAGATGACGATGGCGGCCACCGCGAAGTTCCGGTTGTTGAAGACCGAGAGGTCGAGGATGGGGTCGGACGTCATCAGCTCGCGGACGAGGAAGGCGGCGAGCATGACCGCGCCGACCACGAAGAGCGCCACGATGTAGCTCGAGTCGAACCAGTCCATCTTCTCGCCCTGGTCGAAGCCGAGCTGGAGCGCGCCGAAGCCGACGACCATGAGGACGAGGCCGAGCACGTCCACGCGCTTCGGCTTGCGCAGGTTCGGCGTGTCGAACAGGAACACGCTCGCCATGAAGAAGCCGAGCGCCCCGATGGGCAGGTTCACGTAGAAGATCCACCGCCACGACCAGCACGTCGACGATCCAGCCTCCGAGGGTGGGCCCGAGGATGGGCGCCATCATGATGCCGACGCCCCACACCGCCATCGCGGTGCCGCGCTGACGCAGCGGGAAGATCTCCCACATGGTGGCCTGGGCCATCGGGATGACGGGGCCGCCGCCCAGCCCCTGGAGCACGCGCATCGCGACGAGGAACTCCAGGTTGGGGGCGATGCCGGAGAGGAAGGAGCTGACGGTGAAGATCGTGGTGCACAGGAGGAAGAACCGGCGGCGGCCGAGGACGGCGGTGAGCCACCCGGTGGCCGGGATCACCACCGCGTTGGCGGCGAGGTAGGAGGTGATCACCCACGACATCTCCTCGACGCCCGCGGAGAGCGAGCCTTGCATGTGGGGCAGCGCGACGTTGGTGATGCTCGTGTCGAGGACCTGCATGATCACGATCATCATGACCGTGAACGTGATGGCCCACTTCTGGAAGGTGGGAAGCGGCGGCGGCGTCTCGGGGGCGGCGGGCGTCTCGCCGGGGGCGGGCTCGCTCATGCGCGACGGCGGGCGGGCAGCGCCGTCGCCGACCGGCGCAAGTGTGCGTGACTCACGCTCCCAAGCCTACAGCATGAGGGCAGCGCGTGATATGCTCGCCGACACCGGATCTCATCCCACGAGCCGGAGTGCCCATCACATGTTCGACCGCATCGGCATCATCGGGGCCGGCGCCATCGGCTCGGTCGTCGGCGGGCTCCTCACCCGGGCCGGACGCGACGTGACCCTCATCGACCAGTGGCCCGAGCACGTCGAGGCCATGCGGACCAAGGGGCTCCGCCTCTCCGGCACGTGCGGCGACCACGTCGTGCCCGTCACCGCGCTCCACATCCACGAGGCGCAGGGCCTGCGCGAGCCGTTCGACGCCGTGTTCGTGTCCGTGAAGTCCTACGACACCGAGTGGGCCACGCACCTCGCGGTGAGCTACCTGCGCCCGCCCCACGGCGTCGTGGTGGACTTCCAGAACGGGATCAACGACGAGCGCGTGGCCGCCATCGCCGGGCGCGAGCGCACGCTCGGCTGCGTGATCACGATCGGCGCCGGCCTCTACGAGGCCGGGCACGCGATGCGCACCGACTCCGGGAAGGTCGGCTTCAAGATCGGCGAGCTCGACGGCAAGGACACCGAGCGCGCCCGGGCCATCGCCGCCCTCATGAACGACGTGGCGGGAGCGCAGGTCACGCAGAACCTCATGGGCGAGCGCTGGTCCAAGCTCGCCGTGAACTGCATGGCCAATCCCCTCGCCGGCCTGTCCGGGCTCGGCTCCGCCGAGGTGCGGAGCGAGCCGGGCCCGCGCCGCATCGCGATCCACGTGGGCGCGGAGGCCATCCTCGTGGGCCGCGCCGCCGGTCACGAGGTGGAGCCGATCTACGGCGTGCCCGCGCAGCGCTTCGTGGACGCCGTGGCCGGCCGCGGCCGGGAGGACCTCGAGCGGGAGGTGGCGGCGGGCGCCCGGTTCCTCACCGGCGGCCGCCCGTCCATGCTGCAGGAACGTCATGCGCCGTCGCCGCACCGAGGTGGACCATCTCAACGGGTACGTGGCGCGCGAGGGGCGGCGGCTCGGCGTGAAGACGCCGTTCAACGACGCGGTGGTGGAGCTGGTCCACTCGCACGGCGTGGGCACCCTCACCCCCGATCCCCGGAACCTCGAGCCGCTCATCCGGATGCTGCCGCCGGCGTGGCAGGACGGCCTCCGGTGACGGCCACGTGCGACGGATCCACCGCGGAGCTCGTCCTTCCCCCTCTCCCTTCCAGGGAGAGGGCCGGGGTGAGGGTCCGCCGAGTGACCTCGCCGGCGGACATCCTGCGTGCTCGTTCTACCGCCCCTCACCCTGCCCTCTCCCCGGAGGGGAGAGGGTGTATAAGGAGGCCCGAGATGCTGGGCGACGTCATAGAGCTCTCGATCGTGGTGAAGGACCTGGACGCCGCCATCGAGAAGTACGGCAAGCTCTTCGGCACCACGGTCCACAAGCGCGGCGAGTCCGCCGAGTTCGGGTTCAAGAACGCGATCCTCCCGCTCGGCGCCGGCCACATCGAGTTCCTGCAGCCCACCGATCCGAACAAGCCCGTGGGCAAGTTCCTCGCGAAGAAGGGCGAGGGCGTGTACCTGGTGGGCTTCGAGTGCCAGGACGTGGACGGCGCGGTCCAGCGCATCAAGAGCCAGGGCGGCCGCGTGGACGGGCGCAAGGACATCGCCTGGGTCCACCCGGGCGACGCCCACGGCGTGTTCGTGGAGCTGCGCCACCGCGAGTCCTACACGTAGGACGCACTGCGAGGCGAGCCCGAGAGCGAGCCGAGCGCATACGGAGACCGGCATGGCCACCTTCCACTTCGAGCTGCTGGACCTGCCCCCCGAGGCCGAGGCGCTGCGGGGAGAGGTGCGGGCGTTCCTGCGCGAGACGGTGGGGGACGCCGCCCCGCACAAGCGCGCGCGCTCGTGGGGCGGCTTCGACCGCGAGTTCAGCCGGAAGGTGGGCGAGCGCGGGTGGATCGGCATGATGTGGCCGAAGACGTACGGGGGCCACGAGCGCTCCGCGCTCGAGCGCTACGTGGTGCTCGAGGAGATGCTCGCCGCCGGCGCCCCCGTCTCCGCCCACTGGGTGGCCGACCGGCAGAGCGGCCCGCTCCTCCTGCGCTTCGGCACCGAGGAGCAGCGGCAGCGCTTCCTGCCCCGGATCGCGCGCGGCGAGCTGGCCTTCGCCATCGGCATGAGCGAGCCGGACTCGGGCTCCGACCTCGCGTCGATCCGCACGCGGGCCGACAAGGCGCCGGGGGGCTACGCCGTCACCGGCACCAAGATCTGGACGAGCAACGCCCACATCTCGGACTACGCCATCGCGCTCTTCCGCACGACGGTCGTGCCCGACAAGAAGCACGAGGGCCTCACCCAGTTCCTCGTGGACCTCGCCTCGCCCGGCATCACCATCCGGCCCATCCACGACCTGTCCGGCGAGCACCACTTCAACGAGGTGCACTTCGAGAACTGCTTCGTGCCCGACGACATGCGGGTGGGCGACGAGGGCGCGGGCTGGAAGCAGGTGACCACCGAGCTCGCCTTCGAGCGGAGCGGGCCCGAGCGCTACCTCTCGTCGATCCAGCTCATCATCGAGACCATCCGCGAGGTCGGCAAGGAGCCGGGCGAGCGCGCCGCCGTCACGGTGGGCCGCCTCGTCGCGCACCTCGCCACCCTCCGCCAGATGTCGCTGTCGGTGGCGGGCATGCTCCAGAGCGGGCAGAACCCGAACCTCGAGGCGGCGGTGGTGAAGGACGTGGGCACGAGCTTCGAGCAGGAGATCCCCGAGGTGGTCCACGCGCTCTTCGGCGCCGAGCCGCGCCTGGCCACGGGGAGCCAGTTCGAGCGCATCCTCGGCTACCTCGTGCAGCACGCGCCGTCGTTCTCCCTCCGCGGCGGCACGCGCGAGGTGCTGCGCGGGATCATCGCGCGCGGGCTCGGGCTCCGGTAAGGCCGCGTGATGGCCACCGCGAGCGAGCTCCGCCAGATCATCAGCGACACCGTCGCGCGGCTGTTCACCGACCAGGTCACCACCGAGATCCGCGAGTCGGCCGAGAAGGGCCAGTGGCCCGCCGAGCTGTGGCAGGCCGTGGAGGAGAGCGGCCTCACGCTGCCCCTGATCCCCGAGACCCACGGCGGGGGCGGCGGCACGTGGCAGGACGCCTACGTGGTCATTCACGCCGCCGGCCGCTTCGCGGTCCCGCTGCCCATCGCCGAGACCATCGTGGCCGCGTGGCTCCTCGCCGAGTCCGGGCTCGAGGTGCCGAGCGGCCCCCTCACCTTCGCGCCCACGCAGGCCATCGACCGGCTGCGCCTCGCGCAGGACGGCGGCGGCTGGCGGCTCTCCGGCACGGTGACGCGCGTGCCCTGGGGCCGCTCCGCCGGCCACGTGGTGGTGGTGGCCGACGCCGACCGCCCCATGGTGGCCCTCGCCCTCGGGGCGAGCGCGCGCGTGGACCACGACACCAACCTCGCGCTGGAGCCGCGCGACACGCTGTCCTGGACGGGCGCGCCGGTCATGGCCGCCGCGCCCCTCGGGGGCCGGGTGCCCGCGAACGCGGCCTGGCTCTACGGCGCCCTCGTCCGCTCCGCCCAGATGGCGGGCGGCCTCGAGTACCTCCTGGCCCAGAGCGTGAAGTACGTGAGCGAGCGCAAGCAGTTCGGGCGGCCCCTCGCCGCGTTCCAGGCCATCCAGCACAACCTGGCCGTCCTCGCCGACCACACCGCGGCCGCGGGCATCGCCGCGGCGAGCGCGTTCCGCGCGGCCGAGCGAGGCGAGGCGGGCTTCGAGGTCGCGGTGGCGAAGATCCGCGCCGGCGAGGCCGCGGGGCTCGGCGCCGGCATCGCGCACCAGGCCCACGGCGCCATCGGCTTCACCTACGAGCACTCGCTGCACTTCGTCACGCGCCGGCTCTGGTCGTGGCGCGCGGAGTTCGGCGGCGAGGCGCACTGGGCCGAGCACCTGGGCCGCGACGTGGCGCTCCGCGGCGCCGACTCGCTCTGGACGCATCTCACGTCGCGATAGCAGAGCACAGGAGACGCCGTGCCGCGCATGCCCACGATCCGCCTCGGGCCCGTCAGCATCACCCGCGTCGTGGAGATCGGACGCTCCACGTATCCCACCGCCCAGATGCTCCCGGACTCCAGCGCCGACGCCATCGCGCGGCACCACCACTGGCTCCGCCCGCACTTCTGGGACGAGAGCACCGGCGACCTCGGCTCGCGCATCCAGACGTTCGTGGTCAAGACGCCCCGCCACACCGTGCTCATCGACACCGGCGTGGGCAACGGCAAGACGCGGACCGCGAACCCGGTGTGGAACATGCGCCAGAGCGCCTTCCTCGACGACCTCGCCGCGGCCGGGGTGACGCCCGACCAGGTCGACGTCGTCGTGTGCACGCATCTCCACGTGGACCACGTGGGCTGGAACACGCGCTGGGCGGACGGCACGTGGGTGCCCACCTTCCCGCGGGCCCGGTACGTGATCCCGGGCGAGGAATGGCAGTTCTGGAAGTACGAGATGGAGTCGGGCCGCGAGGAGTACGGCTGCATCGCGGACAGCGTGGTGCCGGTCGTGGAGGCGGGCCAGGCGGTGTTCGTGTCCGACGACCACGCGGTGGACGAGTTCCTGCGCCTCGAGCCCTCGCGCGGCCACACGCCGGGGCACGTCTGCGTGCGGCTGACCACGCCGGCCGGAGACGGCCGTCTTCTCCGGGGACCTCATGCACCGCACCGTGCAGGTGGCCGAGCCGCAGTGGTCGAGCCAGTTCTGCTACGACGGCCCCGCCGCGGCCAAGACCCGGCGCGAGTTCGTCGAGCGTCACGCCGACTCCGGCGTGCTCGTCCTGCCCGCCCATTTCCCGCGCCCCGGCTACGTCACGCGCGCGGCGGACGGCTTCCGGTTCACCCCGGCCGACGAAGGCGCCGCGGCGTGACCCTGCCGCTGGCCGGCGTCACCGTGGTGGAGATCGCCGCGAACCTCGCCGGCCCCTTCGCCGCCGAGATCCTCGCCCACATGGGCGCGGACGTCGTGAAGGTCGAGCGGCCCGACGGCGGCGACGACGCGCGGGGCTGGGGCCCGCCGTTCTGGCGCGGCGACTCGCCCGCGTACCTGGCCATGAACGCGAACAAGCGCAGCATCACGGTGGACCTGAAGGACCGCGCGGCGGTGGCCTGGCTCGCCGACTTCATCGCCTCGCGCGACGTGCTCGTCCAGAACCTCCGCCCCGGCGTGCTGGACGACGCGGGCCTCGGCCCGGCGGCGATGCTGGCGAAGAACCCGCGGCTCGTCTACTGCTCGCTGTGGGCCTTCGGGAGCACGGGGCCCGCTCAAGCTGCGCCCGGGCTACGAGCCGATGGTGCAGGCCTTCTCCGGCCTCATGAGCGTGAACGGCGACGAGGACAGCCCGCCCACCCGCATCGGCACGTCGATCCTCGACTACGGGACCGGCATGTGGGCGGCGATGGGCGCGCTCGGCGGCCTCGTGCAGCGCGCGGCCACCGGCCGCGGCTGCGTGGTCGACGCCTCCCTGTTCGAGACGGCGCTGGGCTGGCTCACCGGCCACTTCGCGGGCTACCGCGCCTCCGGCGAGTTGCCCGTGCGCCACCGCACGGGGAGCCGGCGCCTCGTCGTGTTCGAGGGCTTCGAGACCAAGAACGGGCCCATCATCATCGCGGCGGGGAACGACCGGCTGTTCGCCAAGCTCGCCGTCGTCCTCGGCCGACCCGAGTGGGCGAACCGACCCGCGCTACGCGACCAACGCCCAGCGCATCGAGCACCGCGAGGAGATCGTGCCCGAGGTCGCGCGCATCGTGGCCACCCGCACCAAGGGCGAGTGGATCGACCGCCTCGAGGAGGCGGGCGTGCCGTGCGCGCCCATCCACGCCATGGACGAGGCGCTCACCCATCCCCAGGCGGAGGCCACCGGCATGATCCTGCCCCTCCCCGAGCTGGACTTCGAGCTGATGGGGCTGCCCGTCTCGTTCGACGGGCGGCGCCCCGGCATCCGCCGGCCGCCGCCGAAGCTGGGCCAGCACAACGACGAGGTCATCGGCCCGCGCGGAGGCCGCGCATGACCCGTCCGGCGACGGCGCGGGCGATGTTCTACGACGGCGCGCGCACGTTCCGCGCGGGCACGACGGCGGTGCCCCCCGCGGCGGCCGACGAGGTGCTCCTGCGCGTCCGGCGCGTGGGCATCTGCGGCACCGACCTGCACATCTTCCAGGGCCACCTCGACCACCGCGTGCCGAAGGGCGGCGTGATCGGCCACGAGACCTTCGCCGAGGTGCTGGAGGCGCCGCGCGGGAGCGCGTTCGCCGCGGGAGACCGCGTGGTCGTCGAGCCCGTCGAGTTCTGCGGCACGTGCCGCGCCTGCAAGATGGGCGCGTCCTACATCTGCTACGGCCTCAAGGTGCTGGGCGTGGACAAGGCGGGCGGCATGCAGCAGTACTGGGCGGTGCGGGAGAACCGGCTCATCCGCGTGCCCGCCTCGCTGTCCGACGAGCACGCCGCGCTCATGGAGCCGCTCGCCATCGCCGTGCACGACGTGCGCCGCGCCGAGGTGAAGCCGGGCGACGCCGTGCTCGTGTTCGGCGGCGGGCCCATCGGCACGCTCATCGCCATGGTGAGCCGCCATCGCGGGCGCCCGCGTGGCGGTGGCGGAGGTGAACCCGTTCCGGGTGGAGATGCTGCGCGGCCTCGGCTTCGAGGTCGTGGGCCCCGACCGCGACCCGGTGCGCTTCGCCGAGGAGTGGACGGGGGGCGACGGCGTGGACGTCGCCTTCGAGGTGACGGGCCACCCGGCGGCGGTGCGCGCGGTCACCGACGTGGTGCGCGTGTGGGGGACGGTGAGCATCGTGGCCATCCACGCCGAGCCCATGCCGGTGAACCTCTACCAGATGTTCGCCCGCGAGCTCAGCCTGCACGGCAGCCGCCTCTACACGCGCGGCGACTGGGAGGAGGCCATCCGGCTCGGCGCGGCGGGCGCGGTGACGCTCGCGCCGCTGGTGAGCCGCACGCTCCCGCTGGAAGGGCTCGCCGAGGGGATGCAGCTCGCGCTGGGCGGCGGCAACGTGATGAAGGTGCTGATCGATCCATCGGCGTAGCAACAAAAGAATGCGCAAGGGCCGTCTTGCCCTTGGCGGCGGCAACGTGATGAAGGTGTTGATCGATCCATCGGCGTAGCGAACAGGGCGATGACGATGACGGGCTCACCGGACGATCGGTGGGCTCAGGGCCGCATCCGACAGCGAGTGATGCGGACGAGGAGAGGGCTCACATGGCGATCTCGACCGCGACTCCCCCCACCGACGTGGCCGACTCGTACGCGAGGCTCGAGGAGAAGGTCCTCGAGCGGGACCAGAAGGGGGCGAGCGCCGTCTACTACGACCTGGTGCGGGCGGGGCGCCCCCTGCCCGAGCTGCTCCACGAGCTGGTGCGCATCCACGCCCCCTACACGCACGTGCCGTACCACCAGCGGCTCGACGACGGCATCCCCCGCTTCGTGAACAACGACCACTGCCTGCTCAGCTCGCGCGCGAGCATGGACCTCAAGCGCCTCGTGCCAGCCGGAGCTCGCCCACCTGCCCCTCGCCCAGACCGTCTGGTACATGCCGAGCGGGCTCGACCCGTGGAACCAGCTCATCGGCAAGATGCCCGGCCACTACGTGCGCCTCTACGAGATCAAGTTCGAGGGCAAGCCGCCGCTGCCCGAGATCCACTGGCCCGAGCAGGAGCCGCTCCGCGTCGGCGGGACGTTCCCGGAGAAGCTGAACCACTGGCTCACCCTCGTCCAGCGCGGCGAGGTGCTCCAGTCGTACCGGGTGTTCCTCGGCCTCTGGGACGAGGTGGCCGGCGATCCGCGGCGCCGCGCCGAGCTCTGCGCGCACCTGGTGTTCGCCGGCCTCATCGACGTGCAGGACCGGATGCTCTACAACCGCTCCTACACGACCGGCCACAAGTCCTACCGCGCCCGCGCCACCGTCGAGCTGGCCGAGGCCATGGGCTGGGACCGCGCGCGCCCCGCGCTCTACGCGGGCGTGCCCGACATCGCGGTGGGGCCGCGCTGGTACTCGACGTACGAGATGGCCTGCCTGGTGATCCAGAACTTCATGGACGGGCGGGACGCCGAGTACCTGGCGCAGGACGGCGCGCTGACCGCGCCCGAGACGCACGCGCTGCTCGAGGCGCTGGCCAGCGGCGAGGAGCCGGCCTTCGTCCACCTGATCGTGGCGCTCCTCAAGGCCGGGCGCGGCGCGCGCCGGATCATCGACACGATCCAGCTCGCCTCCGCCCAGCTCATCCTCGACACCGGCGACCCGAACGGCTACTCGATGCCCCAGCACAGCTTCGAGTACTGCAACAACGTGCGCTGGTTCTTCGACACCTACGACCATCCGCACCGGCTCAAGCTGGTGTTCGTGGCCGCGGCCTTCGTCACCCGCGCGGCGCATCACCAGCGGCACACGCCGGACAACCACACGTGGAAGATCGAGCCGCCGCGCGGCGCGGACGCGATGAGCCAGGGCGCGATCCTCGGCAAGCTCGACGACGCGATCATGGCGCTGGCCCCCTACGACGCGGTCCGCTGGACCGCCGCCTACCTGGCCGGCGGGTACGACCGCGCGCCGCTCGTGCAGGCCCTCGCCTCGGGCGCGGCCAAGACGGGCAACGACCCGCACAACCAGGAGCTCGGCATCTGCCTGCTCTCGGACTGGGCGCACTCGACCGCGGCCGACCGCGACCGCCTGCTCCTCGCCCAGGCCAAGCACACCGCCGGGCACCGGAAGTACGGCGACGCGTTCGAGGCCTACCGGCGCTTCCAGGAGGCGTTCGCCGCGTAGAGCCCCGCGCATCAGACCAAGGCGGAGCGGTAGGACTATAGCGACCCGTGACGGTGACCGCATTCTCTGACGGTCTTTAGCCCCCGCGCGCCATGCTCCGTCGCGGCGACGACTACGTGGCGGGGCTGCGGGACGGGCGGACCATCCTGCTCGACGGCGAGCGGGTGGCCGACGTCACCACGCATCCCGCCTTCGCCGCGCCGGTGCGGCGCATCGCGGAGCAGTACGACCGCGCCCGCGAGGCCGCGGCGCGCCCGGTCACCGAGACGGTGGACCCCGAGACGGGCGACACCATCGGCGCCATGTGGCTCCGCCCGCGCTCGGCATCGGACCTGGGCGTGCGCCGCGCCGTCCACCGCCACTGGGCGGAGGCGTCGTACGGCCTCATGGGGCGCACGCCCGATCACGTCGCGTCGGTGCTCAGCGGCTTCGCCATGGCGCGGGACTTCTTCGCCCGCGGGGGCCGCCAGTTCGGCGACAACGTGGTCCGCTTCCACGCCCGGGCGCGAGCCGAGGACCTGTACGTGGCCTACGCCATCGTGCCGCCGCAGGTGGACCGGACGCGGCCCGCGCATCAGCTCCCGGAGCCGTACCTGCACCCCGGCGTGGTGCGCGAGCGCGACGGCGGCATCGTCCTCCGCGGCTGCCAGGCCATCGCCACGTCGGCGGCGATGGCCGACTGGCTCCTGCTCACGTACATCACCCCGCTGGCCGTGGGCGACGACGACTACGCCATCTCGGTGGTGATGCCGGTCGCCGCGCCGGGCCTCAAGCTCTACCCGCGCCGGCCGTTCGCCCAGATGGCGACCAGCGTCTTCGACTACCCGCTGTCCTCGCGCTTCGACGAGGTCGACGCCACCGTGGTGCTCGACGACGTCTTCGTGCCGTGGGAGCACGTGTTCGTCTACCGGAACGTGGACCTCGTGAACGCCCAGTTCCACGAGACGCCCGCCCACACCCTCGGCAACTTCCAGTCCCTCGTGCGCTTCGCGGTGAAGCTCCGCTTCATGGCCGGCCTCGCCCGCCGGCTCGCCGAGGTGCAGCGGAGCGACGGCGACCCCGCGGTGCAGGCCGCGCTGGGCGGCGACGTTGCCGCCCTCTGCGCCACGTTCGAGGCGATCGTCCACGCCGCCGAGCGCTTCCCGCTGGAGGCGGGCGGCTGGGCGCGCCCGCATCCCCAGTACGTCTACGCGGGCATGAGCCTCCAGCGGCGGCTCATCGTGGACATGATGCGCGCGCTCCGCGAGCTCGCGGGCGGCGCCTTCCAGGCCGTGCCGTCGTCGGAGCGAAGCTTCGAGAGCGACGAGACCCGCGCCGACACCGAGCGCTACTACGGATCGACCGCCGCCTCCGCCCGCGAGCGCATCAAGCTCATCAAGCTGGTGTGGGACTTCGTGGGCACGGAGTTCGGCGGGCGCCAGCTCCAGTACGAGATGTTCTACTCGGCGGCCCAGCCCGTGGTGAACCGGCGGATGTTCCGCGGCTACGACTGGGCCGCCGCCGCCGCCCTCGTCGACCGCTGCCTGGGCGAGTACTGAGTGGAGCCGGCCGCCTCGTCGTGCGGGTGCTCGAGATCCCGACGCCGCGCTGGACGACCTACGATGCCAAGATCTTCGGCGTCGCCCTCCCGAAGGACGTGCCGGCGAGCATCCAGGAACGCGCCTACACCTCGCCGATCTGGTACACGCCGCAGTAAATCCAGCGGACGTCCGGGCGGTAGCTCACGCGGGGCTCGCGACCGAGCGATCAGTCGTCGAGGCGCTGGAACGCCGGTCGAGTGACGGCTCGGAGCCGGGCGGCGATCCGGATCACTTCTTCGGCGTGTACCAGATCGGCGAGGTGTAGGCGCGCTCGATGACGGTCATCGCGGTGCCGGCGAGCGGCGTGTTGCGGAAGCGCTTCACATCGTAGGCGGTCCAGCGCGGCGTCGGGATCTCGAGCACTCGCCCGTAGTAGAAGGCGGCCAGCGTCGGATCGAAGTCCGGGTCGCGCCATACCGCGATCAGCTCGGGGGCGCCGATGGTGTTGCGAAAGGTGGCGTTGGCCACGTCCACCGTGCTGCCGACCGGGGGCAGCTTGCCGCTCGCGTCCGCCCTGCGGCCGGCCGACCACGCCACGTCGTAGACCTTCTCCTGCAGCTTGCCGCCCTTGTCGAGCCAGCCCTTGACGATCTGGTAGCGGTCCAGGTTCGCGCCGATCGGGTCCTTGAGCGCGGCCACCAGGAACGTCGGCGCCTTGCCCCGGGGCGCGTCGGAGAGGTCGCCACCCATGGGCACGCCCTTCGCGTAGCCGATGCGCGCCGGCTGGCGGTCGTGCGCGTCCGTGGGAACGAAGTCCCAGCCGCCGAAAAAGCGCACCACCATCCGCGGGCCCGTGGTGCCGTAGGTCTCCTTGCGCTCCATGGCGTCCCACAGCGCGGCACGCGTGTTCTCGGTCGCCCAGACCGCGGCGTAGCCCGAGGAGCCGACCTCCCAGTCCATGATCCTCACGCCCGTCCTGGCGTTGTTCATGAACGTCGCCGTGAGGCGGTGCGGGCTCGGCTCCTGGGGGGTGGTCTTGCCGAAGAAGTTCTCCTCCTCCATCGCGGCGAGGCCGGTGTGGGCGTCGCTGCTGCCGATCATGCCGAACTTGTACGGGTTGGCGCCGAGATCCTGCCCGAGCTTGAGGCCGTTCTTCAGGGCCGAGCGCGCGTACTCGAACTCCAGCATGTCCCGGGTCTTCGCCACGCTGCCGTCGAGGTTGCCCTTGTCCCAGAGCTCGAAGCCAGCGAACTCGTCGGTGGGCGAGAGGAAGGGATGCGCCTCGCCGGTGCCCTTCGTCTGCGTGACCTCGTACAGGCGCTCCCACTTCGCGCGCTGCTCGACGTACTCGCGGTCCACCGGCCTGCCGGTGAACGACTCGATGATCGGGAACATGCGGCCGTTGCTCAGGTTGCCGTTGTGGGCGATGGCGAGCACGTTGCCGCCGGTCTTCTGCTCGTACGCCTGCATCCACTTCCACAGCTCGCGCGGGTTGTCGCTGCCGAGCGGCGGATAGACGGTGAACGGCTCCACCTGGCTCGCCTTGTCGCCGTTGTCGCGGAAGATGACGTTGCGGTGGAGGTTGTTGCCGCCGGTGTTCGAGGTCCATTCGAAGCCGATGAAGGCGGTGAAGCGGCCCGGCTCGTTGTACTTCTCGGCCGCCGCGATCGTCTCCTGCCAGGCGCCCTTGTAGGCGCGCGAGCCCGGGGTGTACATCAGCTCCTTCGGGAACGTCCCCTGCGAGAACTGCGAGATGATGTCGAGCGCCGCCTCGCCGCCCTTGCCCGCCTGGATCAGGTCGTACCACTTGCGGCCGGTGGGGTGCGCCAGCAGCTCGGGCTTGCCGGCGAAGAGGTCGGGGATGAACCCCATGTTGTCCGAGTGGTCCGCCACCACCAGGAAGTCGAGCGGACGCGACAGCTTCACCGGCTGGCCCGAGGAGGCGGTGAGCTCCTCGCCCCGGGCGAAGCGGTAGGCGTCGCGGGGCCCGATCCGCGCGCCGAAGGCGCCGGCGTCCATCGAGAAGGAGGTGTGCAGGTGCGTGTCGCCGAAGTACGGCCGCGTCGGGAAGTCTCGGCCGGCATAGGGCGAGTAGGACGGCTTTCTCGCGAGGCTCTCGGCCGCCTTCGGATCGAGGGTGCCGGAATCCACCGCGAGGGCGGGGGCGGATCGGCTGGGTCGCCCACGCCGCGATCAGGATCCCGACCAAAAGAAGCGTAGCGGTGGCCGCCTTGAGAATCGATGCGGTCCTCATGATCCTTCCTCGGGGCCCTGGAATTGGCCAGAAGCGCCTCGACTCGGCTTCCGCCAGTGGCTCGTCTCGACGCGACGAGGTCGCGCCGTGGCGAACATCCTGCGCTATCCTCTCCGTCACATGCCCTGGGTCCGGCTGCAGATACCGCCCGGTCCACGCGACGAATCGTGACATACCCATGCCTTGCTGTCATCCGTCTCCGCTCCATCCTCGTCGCGGCCGGGCCGCGACGGTGCATGAGGATCGGCTTCGGGTCGGGACGTGCGTACTCCCGCCCTCCGAGGTGACCATCGTCCATCCGGAGCGCCTGGTGACGTGGCACCCGTCCGGAGCGACCCGGGAAGCGATGAAGGCCCTGCTCCGCGAGCCGCTCGCCCATTTCCTCCTGCTCGGCGCGGCGCTCTTTCTCCTCGACGCGTGGCTCCGGCCGCCGTCGACCCTCCAGGGCGGAGAGATCGTCGTCGGCGAGGCGCGGATCCGCAACCTGGCGCAGGACTTCCGCCGGACCTGGCAGCGCCTCGCCGACCCGCGAGGAGATGGACGGCCTCATCCAGGACCACGTGCGCGAGGAGGTGCTGTATCGCGAGGCGCTGGCGCTCGGGCTGGACCGGGACGACACGATCGTCCGCCGGCGGCTCCGGCAGAAGATGGAGTTCATGGCCGATGAGGCGGCCGCGCTGGCCAGGCCGACCGACCAGCAGCTCGCCGACTACCTGGCCGCGCACGCCGAGAAGTTCCGCGTCGAGCCGCGCGCGACGTTCACTCAAGTCTTCCTGGACCCGGGCCGGCGCGGGAAGACGCTCGAAGGGGACGCGAAGCGGCTGCTCGACGCCCTGAACCGCGGAGAGCCGGCGGCGCGCGAAGCTGGGCGACAGCCTGCAGCTCCTCGAGCCGCGCTACGAGAACGCCTCGGCGAGCGACGTGGTAAGGCTGTTCGGCGCCGAGTTCTCGGCGGCGCTCTTCGGGCAGAAGACCGGGGTCTGGGTCGGCCCGATCCCCTCCGGCTACGGCGTGCACCTGGTCCGCGTGGAGGCGATGACGCCCGGTGGCGTGGCGGCGCTCGCCGACGTGCGCCCGCTCGTCGAGCGCGAGTGGGCGAGCGCCAGGCGGAAAGAGGTAGGCGAGGCGTTCTACGCGCGGCTGCGCGAGAAGTACAAGGTGACGATCAAGATGCCCGAGGCCGCCGCGGGCGGCGCGGCGCGGGCGAGGGAGCCGTGACGCGGCGGGCGCGCCGGCTCGCGGCCGTGGCGACGCTCCTCACGGCGATCGCCGTCTCCGCCGTCGGCGCGCACGAGCTGCAGCCCGGCTTCCTCGACCTCCGGGAGACCGCCCCCGGGCGCTACGACGTCCTGTGGAAGCTGCCCTCGGTGGGCGACGGCGCCGATGCAGATCGCGCCGGTGTTCCCCGAGACCTGCCGCCCGCTGGGAGACGCGCTCACCGAGCGGGCGGGCCCGGCGTGGGTCTCCACGGCGCGCATCGCCTGCGAGCGAAGCCTGGCCGGCCAGATGATCGCGATCGACGGGCTCGAGGCCTACTCGACCGACGTGCTGGTGCGCGTTCAGCACGCCGGCGGCGCCGTCGACACGCATATCGTGAAGCCGATCGAGCCGGCGATCACGCTGCGCGGCGCCGTCGACGGCCGGCGAGGCACGAGCGCCTACCTGTCTCTCGGCATCGCGCACATCGCGCTCGGGCTCGATCACCTGCTGTTCGTCCTCGGCCTGCTGCTCATCGTGCGCGACCGCTGGACGCTGGTGAAGACCGTCACCGCGTTCACGGTGGCGCACAGCTTGACCCTGGCCGCGGCGACGCTGTCGGTGGTCAGCGTGCCGGCGGCGCCGCTCAACGCCGCCATCGCGCTGTCGATCCTGTTCCTCGGTCCGGAGATCGTCCGGGTCTGGCGGGGCGAGACGAGCTTCACGATCCGCCATCCGTGGGCGGTCGCGTTCGCCTTCGGGCTGCTGCACGGCGTCGGCTTCGCCAGCGGGCTTGCCGGCCTCGGCCTGCCGCGCGGCCGAGCTCCCGCTGGCATTGCTGCTCTTCAACGTGGGCGTCGAGGCCGGCCAGCTCGCGTTCGTGCTGCTGGTCATCGTGATGGAGCGCGCGTTCCATGCGCTGGACGTGCGCTGGCCGCCGCTCGCCGCCCGGGTGCCCGGGTACGTCGTCGGGACGCTCGGCGCCTTCTGGACCATGACCTACCTGTCCGCGATGGTGACCCGATGAATCCCTCTCTCCTCCGCGGCCTCGTCGCCATCGTGCTGTCCATCGCTCCGGGCCCCGCCCTCGCCCACGTCGAGGGGGGCGCCGTGGCGGGCTTCACGTCCGGCTTTCTGCATCCCCTGTCCGGCTGGGACCACATCGCGGCCATGGTGGCGGTCGGCCTCTGGGGCGCGCAGCTCCATGCGCCCGCCATCTGGCTGCTTCCCGTGACGTTCCCGCTGATGATGGCGTTCGGGGGATTTCTCGGCCTGCTGGGGGTCCCGCTGCCCGGGATCGAGGTGGGCATCGCGGTCTCCGCGATCGTGCTGGGCGCTCTCGTGGCATTCGAGACGCGCCTGCCGATCGCCGGGGCGATGGCGATCGTCGGCGCGTTCGCCGTGTTCCACGGCTACGCTCACGGCGCCGAGCTCGCGCCCGGCGCCAGCGCCGTGGCCTTCAGCCTCGGCTTCGTCGTCTCGACCGGCCTGCTGCATGGCCTCGGCATCCTCGTCGGCAGCGTGCATCGCTGGCCCGCAGGACGGCGGCTCTTGCGGGGCGCCGGCGTGGCGGTCGCCGTGGCGGGCGCGCTCTTTCTCTACGGGGCCCTGGCGTGAGCTATCGGCGACGCGCCTTGGGCGGGATGGCGGCGGCCGCCGCGCTCGCCCTGCCGCGGGCGGCGCATGCGCATCTGGTGTCCACCGGCGCCGGGCCGTTCTACGACGGCATCGCGCATTTCTTCGTGTCGTTCGAGGAAGTGCTGCCGGTGCTGGCGCTTGCCCTGCTCGCCGGCTTGCAGGGGCGGCGTCATGGCCGCTGGCTGATCGCGATCCTGCCGCTCGGCTGGCTGGCCGGCGCCCTGCTCGGCCTCGCGCGACCGATGCTGCCGGCGTCTCCATTGGCGGTCATCGCCCTGCTCATCGTTCCGGGTGCTCTGGCCGCATGGGACCGCGCGTTGCCCGTCGGCGTCTCGGCCGCGCTGGCCGCCGCGTTCGGGGTCCTGGCCGGCCACGCCAATGGCGCCGCCATGGCATCGGCCGGGGCCGGCCTACCGGGAGTCCTGGGCGCCGCCAGCACCGTGTTCGTCGTCGCCACGCTGGTGGCGGCGGCGGTGGCGGCCGTGCGCATCGCCTGGTTGCGCATCGCCGCGCGGGTGGCCGGCAGCTGGCTCGCCGCGCTCGGAATGCTGGCGTCCGGCTGGATGCTCACCCCGCGCTGAGAAGGGATGGCTCTCCCTCGCCGCCTGGCGTGCGCGCGCGGTGGGGCTCAGGTGCGGCCGGCGGTGGACGCCCGCACCGCCGCGGCGATCCGCTGGATCTGGATCCCCTCGTTGGCGTCGTACTTCCCTCTGCGTCCGTTGAGCTTCGGGACGTCGCTGCCCCCGGCGTGGTGGAGCGCGACCAGCCTCCACTGATTGTTGAACACGGGGCTCCCGGAGCTCCCCCCCTCGGTGGGGGCGCGGTAGTGCATCAGCCGCTCGTCGTAGTCGAGGATGGCGTTGTCGGTCAGCGAGAGCGAGAGCCCGCCGCCCTTCGGGTGCCCGATGACGTAGACCTTCTGCTTGCCGTCGTTGGCGGGGAGCCGCGCGGCGACGGGGAACGGCTCGGGCCCCGTCACCGGCCGGTCCAGGCGGAGCAGCGTGGCGTCCAGCTCGCCCGGCGGCGACGTCCACAGGAGCGTCACGCGGAAGGTCTGGCCGGCGACCGCGTCGAGGGCCTCGAAGGTGACGCGCGCCTCGCCGGGAGCGAGGGCCTCCTTCTCCTTCTGCACCGCGGGATCGTCGCTGACCACGTGCGCGTTGGTCAGCAGCAGCAGGCCATCGCCCAGGCCGGGGGCGAGGTCGCTCCCGCGGATCAGGAACCCGGTGCCGACCGCGTCCCCGACGTCGTCCCTGATCTGCGCCACGCCGCGACAGCGCTCGAGCCCGGTGCGGTACCAGGAGAGCGAGACGTAGGTCTCGGACCCGAACGTCTTCTCGAGACGAACGGTCTGCGCGAGGCGATCGGTCTCCCGGATCGTGCGGCCGACCTGGGGGCCGGCCACGTCGACCCGACCGAACTTCCGCTTCAGGATCGCGGTCTGGAGCACGGGCAGGATCAGCGACCCGGGCGGCTCGTCCACCGAGAGCTCCCACACCTCGCGGAGCTGGCGCTCGGTGCTCCCCAGCTCGAACGCGTCCGCGCCGGGGTGCTGGACGTACCGGCCGAGCCACACCTGCGCGCCCTCGACCTCGCCGAGCGCGATGCTGGCCTCGACCGCGGTGGCGAGGTCCCACTCGGCCAGGCTCTGGCCCTGCGTCTCCCGCGCCGTGCGGGCCGCGTCGATCCGGTCGAGGATCTCGCGCGCGATGCGGCGGGCGTCGGGCGCGGGGTCGAGCGGCACCTCGTCCTTCGCCGCGCGCACGGTGAGCGCCACGGTGTTGATCCCGTGCCAGAGCTGGGCCGGGTCGGCGCGGTAGACGTCGTGGTAGGCGCGCACGGCCTTCTGTAGGTATCTCTGGTTGCGCGGCCGGCTCGTCGCCCGCGGGTCGGCCTTGATCGCGTTCACGTAGAGCTGCTTGGACACGCGGCCGAGCAGTCCGCAGGCCTCGGCGCGCTCGCCGGCGTCTTCGGCGCTCGTGGCCAGCGGCTCCAGGACGTAGACGGCCGCCGCGATCCGGTCCTGGTCGATCAGGGCCTGGGCGTACTGCCGGCGCACCTGCGCGTCGTCGGCGCCGGCGTCGCGCAGGGCCTCGGCCACGCGCTCCATCAGGTCGAAGTAGCACTTGCGGCGCAGGGCGGCGAGGACCTTCCGCCCCATTCCCGCGTCGAGGGCCTCGTCCTGGTCGAGGCGGCCGATCAGCTCGTCGCAGAGCGACTCCGTCCGCTCGCGGTCGAAATCGTCGACGGCCGCCCTCAGGTCCGCCAGGAATCTGCGCGCTGATCCCAGCTCATGGCGGTCAGAGGAGGGCCTCAGCCGAGCCCGAGCAGGCCGCGGAACTTCTCGCGCAGCCGCGCCCCGCGCAGGTACTTGGCGATGTCGTGCCGCCAGGAGCCGGAGTTCTGCTCGTTCAGGTCGTCGACGACCGTCTTCCCGCCGCGCCGGTAGTCGTTGCCGAACGCGGGGTCGAACCCGGCCACGGGATCCAGGTGATCGTAGACGTTGACCCAGCCGCCGCGCACCTTCTCGTGCGGGAAGCCGTCGTCACGGCTCCACTCCGGGCGGAGCTTGTCCTGGATCTCGTCCAGCCCGAGGGGGCTGCCGATGGTCATGAACCCGTCCACCACCGGCACGCCGGGCACGCGCTTCAGGCAGTCGTACGCGATGACCGTCCCCATGCTGTGGCTGACGACGACGTGCGGACCGGGCTTCCGCGCGCCCTCCTGGAGCGCGCGGAGCATGCGCGCGCGGATCTCGTCCTGGACGCGGTACGTGGTGCCCGGCCGCGGCGTGAAGTCCACGTTGAAGAGGTAGTGGTGGACGTCGCGCAGCAGCCGGCGCATCAGCCGCTCCTTGACCGGCCACGGCAGCGGAATGCGCTCGAGCTGCTCCCGCACCGGCGACGGCACCGCCTCCACCACCGCCTCCGCGGCCAGGGGCACGGCCATCTTCAGGGCGAGTGTGGCGACCCAGGCCTTCTCGGCCGCGTCCATCCGCTCGAGGCCCAGGTCCGCCGACCCCGGCGACATCGACTCCACCGTCGACTCGTCGCTGGCCCGCTCGTCCGTGGCCTCCTTCAGCGCCTCCGGGTACATGACGTCGGCCCAGTAGACCATCGACGAGGTGACGCTCTCGGTGCCGAGGTCGAGGCCGTCGCTCTCGGCAAGGCTACGCCGCCAGAACTCGAGGAGCGCGTCGTGGGGTGGCTTGTTGGCGATGCCGTGGATGAAGGTGACGTGAGCCATGCGCACCTCCCCGGAGGCGACGGAAACGATCGAGATCGCCCAAGAGGGGGTTATCGCACAGCCGCGGGACGGGTTCAACTCGCGTCGAGCGGAACCGCCCGCGCCACGGCGCGACGGGGCGCCGCTCGCGCGTCCCGGAGCTACTTGTCCCGGGACTTGCTCTTGGCGCGCCGCTTGATGTCCGCTCCGTGCGCCCGCTTGTAGGTCTGGATGTCCTTGAAGCGGCCCTGCGCGTCGCGGACGGCGTAGAGCTTGGTGCCGGTGCTGCTGCGGTGGGTGGTGCGTCGAGCCTTCGCCATGTGAGCACCTCCATCGCCCCGGCCGCGCCGGGGGAAGCTTCGTCCGGGCCTCATGATCTCCGGACGGGCCATTCGAGGAACTGGGACGAAGGTCCTATGGGATTCATCCGGCAGGGGCCCGATCCCGGCGCCCGCGGCCGGCGCCCGCGGGATGGCGGACCGTCCGGTCAGGGCGGCGACATGGGCCGGATGCGGATCTCCGTGACCTCGGCGGTGCGCGGCAGCAGGATCGCGGCCAGCACCATCGCCGCAACGTCGTCGGGCTGGATCAGCCGTTCCGGGCGGTAGGGCCGGCCTTCCTGCGCCGTCACCGACGCCTGCACTGCGCTGGCGGTGCGCCCCAGGTAGATGGTGGTCACGCGGATCCCGTCCGCGTTCACCTCCTGGCGCAGGGCGTCGGCGACGGCTCGCACTCCATGCTTCGAGGACGCGTACTGGCCGGTGCCGGGCCGGGTCTCGAAGCCGAGGGTCGAGTTCAGGAAGATCACCTGGCCCCGCTGGCGCGTCAGCGCCGGCAGGAGCGCCTGGGTCAGCGCGTACGGCGCGCGGACGTTGGTGCGGTACTGCCGGTCCAGATCGTCGACCGCGCCGCTCGCGTGCGGCCCGAGCGCGATGACGCCGGCGGCGTGCACCACCACGTCGACCCGGCCCAGCTCGCGCTCCGCGGTTGCGCGGACCGCGTCAACCTCGCCGGCCACCGTGAGGTCGGCGGTCTGGACGACGGCGCGGACCGGCATCGCCGCCGCCTGCCGCGCGAGGGCTTCCGTCCATGATACGGGGGTCAGCCGGACATGGAGTAGATCATGCGCATGTCCCAGTGGGAGGGGTCGAGGAGGCGGCGGTCGGACAGGGACAGGTCGGCCGTCCGGCGGCCGGGGCCGATGGCGCGAACGAGGACCCAGGGGCCGGGGCGGCTCAGGCCGACCGGCTCCTGCACGACGAGACCGGCCTCGGCGACGATCGCCCGCGTCGCATCCGGCAGCCCCGTCGTCCAGACCGAGACCCGGGGGAACCGGCCCCACGCGAGGGCGGCGCGGAAGAGCCGGGCGCGCACGTCGAGCGTCTCGCTCTCCCAGTCCACGATGTGGACGCCGCGGCTCGCATCGAGCCGGGACCGTTGCAGCACGAGGAAGCCCTCCAGGCGCCCGGCCTCGCCCCGGGAGAGGAAGCGGTACTCCTGGAGCGGATTGTCGAACCGCCAGGACAGATACGCCTCGTCCCGCACGTGACGGAGCCGACCGTCGTGGCCGAGCCTCCGCACGAGATCCGCCATGCCCGCCACGGGCGGCGCCTCGGACACGACGATGCCGCTCGACGGCCGGGCCCTCGCGCCCCGCGCCAGGCGCGCGAACGACCGCCGGCCGAGGCTCCCGTGAGCGAGCGGCCCCGCCTCGGCGAGACGCCAGAGTCCGGGGGTGCGGCTCAACCGCTCGCGGAGCTTCTCGAGCACGGGCGACCCGGGCTCCTCCAGGACGGCCGGACGCATCGGCGCGACGCCGCTCCAGCCCCCGGCCAGCGAGCCGGCCAGCGTGACGGCGCCCGCGCTCAGGCTGAACGCGCACGCGTGACCCCGCGCCGCGAGATCGTCCATCGCCACGCGCATGATGCGCGCGAACAGCCCATGCGTGCGCTCCTCGGGAGCGATCACGAAATCCTCGGCGCACGGGACCAGGAAGCGCTCGGCCGCCGGCCCGGCCTCCCAGCACGAGCCGATCATCCCGCGCATCCCCACCGCCCGGCCGCCCGACATGGCCACGTACATGAGCGGCTCGGCGAAGTAGGGGTTCCGCTCGTACTTCCACGCGAGGTAGCGCCGGTTCCGCGCGGCGTCGCCCCGCCAGAGGTGACGCTGCAGCTCGACCACGCGCTCGCGCAGGCCCGGCTCGTAACGGACGATCTCGGGCGCCGGTGCTGCGACGGCCATCGCTCAGCGTCCCCGGCGCCGCTCGACGAAATCCAGGATCGAGCGCGGCGTGTCCCACTCGGCGACCAGGTCGAAGGCGGTGATGTCGAGCGGGACGCCCACGCGCTCGTCCACCCATCGCGCCAGCTCCAGCAGCGTGGTCGACTCCACGATGCCGGAGGTGATGAGCGGCGTGTCGTCGCCGAGCGTGCCGTCCAGGTCGGGCGCGGCCTCGCCGATCAGCGCGAGCAGCTCCGCGCGCAGGGCCGCGCGGTCGGGACGCTCAGCCACCGGCGCCTCCATCGGGACCGCGCGCGTCGGCTCGACCGCCGGCGTCGGCCGGATCGCGCGCGTCGGCCGGCGGCGCCGCGCCCTCGCGCGCGACCCCGCGCAGGCTCATCGGCGCGAGCCCCGCGCAGAGGGCGGCGACGGCGGCGCGGTTGACCTTCCCCCGCAACGTCCGCGGGATCGCGTCGAGGCGGTACCAGCGGCGCGGCATCTGGTGCGCGGCGAGGCGCTCACGGCACCAGCGGTACAGCGCGCCGAGCGTGGCGTCGGCCCCCGGCGCGAGAGCCAGCGCCACGCCGACCTCTTCCTGACCCTGCCCGTCCTCGTAGCCGAACGCGCACGCGTCCACCGCCGGGGCGAAGCCGTCGATCACCGCGTCCACGTCGGACGGATAGACCTTGCTGCCGCCGCGGTTGATCTCCTCGCGCTCGCGCCCGCGAAGGAAAAGCCGCCCGTGCGCGTCGAGCAGCCCGATGTCCCCGGTGCGGAACCAGCCGTTCACCACGGCCTCGGCGGTGAGGTCGTCGCGTCCCAGGTAGCCGCGCATCAGGGCGGGCGTGCTCACCCACACCCGTCCCTCCTCCCCCGGGCCACACACGCCGGGGCCGGAAGGCGCCGCCCCGGCGGGCGCCCCGTCGCCGCGCATCACCGCGACGCGACCGCCCCACGGCTCGCCGACCAGCCCATCCGCCGGCTCAACGTCGGGAGCGACGGAGCCGGCGAGCCAGCTCCCCGTCTCGGTGATGCCGTAGACGTTGGCCACCACGGGCGCGCCCGACCACGCTCGGATGTCGCGCCAGAGCGTCGCCGACAGGGGCGCCGAGCCGCAGAAGACGCGCTCCAGGCTCCGGCCCACCGGGGGCCGCGCGGTGCGGAGGGCCAGCCGCCAGAGCGCGGGCACCGACGACATGAACGTGATCCGGTGCTCGTCGAGCACGGCGCCGAGGCGAATGACGATGTCGGGCCTGAACGGCGGCAGCACGTGGAGCGTGGCGCCGTGGAGCCAGGGGAACAGCGCGTTGCAGATGAGGCCGTGGCCGAAGTGCAACGGCAGCAGGCACAGCGTGCGGCGCTGTGACTCCGTCCCCAGGCGCTCGGCCAGGCTCGTCCAGCGCGCGGCGAGCGAGCGATGGGTGTGGACCACGCCCTTGGGCGCCGACGTGCTCCCCGAGGTGAAGAGCACGAGCGCGTCGTCGTCCGGGCTGGCCTCGAAGGAGAGGTCGTCCGAGCCCGCCACGAAGGCCGTGTCCTCCGAGCCCGGCGCTCCGCTCTCCGCGGGCGCCTCGACCGCGTCCACGCCGAGCGCACGGAGCCGCGCGGCGACGCCCGGGTCGGGCGCGCCGAGCCACACGGAGAGCCGGGGGCGGGCCGCCCGCGCCAGCGTCTCCACCTCGAAGCCGGTCAGGCGCTGGTCCATGGGCACGACCGACGCGCCGAGGCTCCACACCGCGAGGAGGTCCACGAGGAACTCCGGCGTGTTCCCCTGGTGGGCGAGGACGCGATCGCCGGGCCGGACGCCGCGCTCGCGGTACCACTGCCGGCGGGCCCGGCCGCGGGCGCCGATGCCCGCCCCCGGCCACACGCGGCCGGTGAGGGGCTCGACGAGGTCTCCCACGGGGCGATCGAGGATCATGTCGGTCGTCGGGCGCCCCCGCGTTCTACTGTCCCGGGCGCTTTCCGTCTATTCTGGCGGATGCCGCCCGGCGCGGGAAGCGGGGCCGGCGGGAGGGAACGCCGGGCGGGCGGGAGGGAACACACCATGTCGTCCGGAGGTCGCGGATGATCTTCAGGCCCACGCCGCTGGCCGGGGCGATGATCGTGGACCCGGAGCCGATCGAGGACGCGAGGGGCTCCTTCGCGCGGAGCTGGTGCCGCCGCGAGGCGGAAGCCCACGGGCTCGACCCGCGCGTCGTGCAGTGCACGGTGGCCGCCCTCGTCTGCGTACGCCCGGGCGTCACGTTCCACGTCGTGTCGCGGCACGCCGGCGGGCTGGTCCGGCGCATCGACGGCGCGCACGAGGCGCTCTGGATCAACGCGGGGTTCTTCGCGTTCCGGCGCGAGATCTTCCGCTACCTCGGCCCGGGCGAGGACCTGGTCGGCGCGCCCCTGCGCCGCCTGATCCGCCGCGGCGAGCTCACCGCGTTCGAGCATCGCGGGTTCTGGGCGTGCATGGACACCTACGGCGAGAAGCAGCTCCTCGACGCGCTCGACGCGCGCGGGCGGAGCCCGTGGAAGGTGTGGCGCCGGCGGCGCGCGTCATCGGCCCGGCGTCCGGCGGGCTAGCCGAGCGAACGCGCCGCGCAGGTCGCGCGCGGCGGCGAGCACCGTGCCCAGCAGCGCGCGCGCGGGCAGCGCCATCGGCCAGCGGCGGCCCACCCGGGCCAGCGCGTCGCGGTGGTAGGCGCGGAACCGGGCCCGATCGGGGCCGAGCACGCCCCGTACGTAGCGCCAGCCGTACCGGAGCGACCACCAGCGCATCGTCCGCGCCAGCTCGTCGGGCGCGAGGAACTCCGGGCCGTGGGTCAGGAGCGCCATCACCTGGTGCAGCGTCCGCGGCTCGAGGTCCCGGACGCGCCCGGAGATCGACGCCGGGTCCTCGCGCCAGTGGCAGAGCACGTCGTGCACGAAGCCGAGGTCGTGCTCGCGGAGCATCCGGTACGCGGCGTCCGTGTCCGCGTTCAGCGCGGCGGGATCGAAGAAGCGCTCACGCGCCCGGACCATGTCGGCGCGGTAGAGCACGGTGGTCACCGAGCCCACGACGAAGGACCCGCGGAGGAGCTGCGCCCGCGCGACCTCGCGCCCCGGGTAGCACGCGGCGCCGGGCGCGAGCCCGCGGCCGCCCATCCGCTCGCCCTCGCGCCAGTACGAGCTGACGAACGCCGCCGAGGGATGCCGCTCCGCCACCTCGACCAGCCGCGCGACGCAGTCGGGCTCGAGCCAATCGTCGCTGCCGAGCATCTTCACGTACCGGCTCTCGGACGAGATCAGCGAGAGGCCGTGGTTGAGGTTGTCGAGCTGTGGAAGGTGCCGCGCGTTGACGGTGAGGCGGATGCGTGGATCGCGCGCCGCGTACTCGGCGGCGATGGCGCCCGAGCCGTCGGTGCTGCGGTTCTCCACCAGGACGTACTCGAGGCGCGGCCAGGTCTGGCCGAGCGCGCTGTCGAGGCTCTGGCGGAGGTACGGGGCGGTGTTGAAGATGGGTACGACCACGCTCACGAGGGGCGGCGCTCCCCCGTCCCGCGTGGCGGTCACGGGCCGGCGAGAACCGCCTTGCGGCAGTAGAACGCCTCGGCGTAGCGTGCCCGCGCCTGCACGCCACGGAGGAGCATCACGGCACGGAAGGTGTCGGCGGCGAACCAGGGTCGGGCCTGCTGCGACGGGTAGGCGTCCAGGATGGACTGCACCTTGGCGTCGGCGAGCGCGTCCGGAAGCGGCACGAACACGTTCGGCGCCCCGATCTCCGGGTCGAACTTCGGGACCTCGTACTCGAGGACGAGGTGGTCCCGGAACGTGTTCCAGGTCAGCTCGGCGACGAGGCGATGGTCCTGGTGGGCGTCGTCGCGGTAGTGGGTGAACACGAGGTCTGGCGCCACGCGGGACTTGAGGGCCTCGAAGGCGTCCTTCACGCGCCCTCCCTCGTAGGGGAAGTAGCCGTCGCGGAAGTCCTCGATGGTCACCCTCCGCTCGGCGGCCCCGGCGAGGAAGCGGGCCGCGCCCGCCTCGGCCTCGCGCTTCCGCTCACCGTTCGCGCTCAGCACGACCCAGTCGACGGCGAGGCGCGGGTACTGCCGCGCCAGCTCGAGCATCGTCCCCCCGCAGCCGATCTCGATGTCGTCCGCGTGCGCGCCCAGCAGGAGCACGCGCAGCGGGTCGGTGGACGCTCGGCCGAGACGAACGCCCAGCATCGGATCGGGCCGCGGGTCAGGCAGCCACGGGCGTCGGGCCCGGCGGGTAGGCGATGCTCACCGGGGCGTTCGCCTCGAACGGGCTCGACAGGCCGAGGGCCTTGCCGATCTCGCGCACCGCGGGGAGCACCTCCTGGCCGAGCAGGCGGATGCAGGTGCGGGCGTCGGCGTCGGACACGAACCCGTCGCTGCCCCAGAAGCCCACGATGGACGGGCGCGTCTCCTCGAGGAGCCGGCGGAGCTTGGGGATGACCGTCTTGGGCGTGCCCGCGATGATCTGCTGGTTGTGGATCTGCTCCTCGAACGCCGCGCCGCGCGGGTTCGAGCGGCGGCCCACCGCGTACTCGACGAACGCCGTGCGGTACGAGGGCGAGAAGTACCCCGACGGGCTCGACCACACGGGATGGGCGAGGCCGGTGAACTCCCCCTGCATCCACATGAACTGCCGGGCGTTGGCGAGGGCCTTCTCCTCGGTCTCGGCCACGTGGCAGCGCTGCAGGTAGCCGCGGTACTCGGGGCCGCCCTGGTAGCCCGCCTGGGCGGCCACGCTGTCGTAGTGCTCCCAGATCTTCTTGGTGGCGTCGATGGCCGTGGAGAGCGCGATGTACGGATACCGCTGCTTCGCCGCCCACACCACCGTCTCCTTGCTCAGCACGCCGGGGATCCACACGCGCGGGTGCGGCTTCTGGAGCGGCACCGCCCACGGGTTCACCACGCGCTGCTGGTAGTGCGTGCCCTCCCAGCGGAACGGCCCGGGCTGGGTCCACGCGCGGACGACGAGATCGTGGGCCTCCTCGAAGCGCTCGCGGTTGTAGGCGGGGTTCACGCCGGCGGCGAGCTGCTCCTGCCCGCCGCCGCGCACGAAGCCCGAGACGAGCCGGCCACGCGAGACCATGTCGATCATCGCCAGCTCCTCGGCGAGGCGGACGGGATCCTCGGCGAGGGGCAGCGGGTTGCCGAGGAGCACGATCTTCACGCGCTGGGTGATGGCGGCGAGGATGGAGGCGAACACGTTGCACTTCGCCTGCATGCAGAACGGCGCGTTGTGGTGCTCGTTCAGCATGATGCCGTCGAAGCCGACCTCCTCCACGAGCTTGTAGTGCTCGATGTACTCGTTGTAGAGCCGGCTGCCCTCGACGGGGTCGTAGTAGCGGTTCGAGAACATCAGGGCGGTGGCGCCGAAGTCGCGCCCGGCCTGCTCGTCGTACGCCGACATCGGCTGCTCGGTGAAGTACATGAGGTGCATGGGATCCCCCGTTCAGGCGCCGGCGCGGATGCTACGCCGGCGCAGCGAAGTCGGCGATGAGCTTCACGAACGCGTCGGGCTGCTCGATCTCGACCGAGTGGCCGGCGCCCTCGACGACGGCGAGCCGGGCCCGCGGCAGCGCCCGCGCGTACTGCTCGCCGCACGCGAGGGGGACGACGCGGTCGCGCCGCCCCCACACCACGAGCGCAGGCGACGACACGCCGCCGAGCAGGTGGGGCAGCGTGAGGCTGTACATGTAGGGCTTCCACGCGATGCGGAAGGACATCTCGCGGTTCAGGTCCCACTGCTCGAGCTGGCTCGTGACGGGCTCGGCGCCGTAGACGCGGTCGAACACCGCCTGGTCGTCGAAGCCGGCGCGCGCGTAGTCGATGTAGGACAGGAGCGCCTGGTCGAGAATGTCGCCGGTGGCCGGCTTGAGCCCCATCGCTCCCACGAGCACGAGCCGCGAAAACGCCGCCGGCGCCATCGTGGCCATCTCCGCGGCGATCCACCCGCCGAAGCCCAGCCCGACCAGCGTCACGTTCGCGAGCTTCCGCTCGGCGAGGAGCCACTGGTAGCAGACCGCGATGTCGCGGACGCTCCGCATCCAGTCGGGACGCTCCGCGCCGTCGTAGCCGGGGTGCGAGGGACGATACAGGGTGAACCGCCGGGCGAGCGCCTCGTAGGCGGGCAGCGCGTCGAGGCTGCCGGTGTCGCGGTGCAGGAGCAGGAGCGGCTCGCCGGACCCGGCGCGCTTGAGCGGCAGGCGGAGGCCGGCGACGCGTACGTCTTCTTCGGTCCAGTCGAGGCCGGCGGCCGCCGCGCGTCGCGGCGCTCATGCCGTCACCGGCCCGATCGAGCGAATGCGGATCGCGAGTGTCATGAGGGTGGGCGTTCCTCCCGCGAAAAGTCTAGGCGAGCCCGCAGGGGAACACAAGGCGCGGCGTCACCAAAGTGCGGGCACCCGGGCTTCGCCCGCCCGCACTCAGCGTCGTCACCGCCCGAGCTTGCCGAGGACCGCTTCGGCCTCCGTCACCATCGCCTCCACGACCTCGGCCGCGCCGCGGACGCCGTGGATCAGGCCCGCGCTCTGTCCGCAGGGCGTGGCTCACTGCCGGATGCGCTTCGTCCCGCGCACCACCGGGGTCTCGGGATGCATGACGAAGCGGATCTGCGGGAGGTCGGTGTCGACGGTGGCGACGCTGGCCGCGACGGGGAAGTTCAACGTGACACCCTCGGCGTTCCACCCGGCCGCCTCGAAACGCGACGCCTGCGGGCGGCCGCGCTCCGCCTTGTGGAACGTGTAGTGCGGATCCACCTGGATGAGGTGCGGCGCGACGGCCCCGTCCTGCGGCACGTGCGCCATCGTCACGGAGTGGATGTACTGCACGTCGCCGCCGGAGATCGTCTCGGGGTCGACCAGCGCGGCCTCCAGGAGGACGCGGCCCTCCCGCGTCACGGTGGCGGCCACGCGGTCGTGGTAGCGGCGGAGCGCCACGTTGCCCGCGGCCACGGGAAGCCCCCAGCGGTCGCGGAGGGCGGCCGCCGCCTCCGGCGTGCTCGCCACCGCGCCCAGCACGAAGCCGCGCGGGTGCGCGCCGGCCCGGCCCATCAGCCGGAGCTGGGCCAGGACGAACGGCCCCACCGGGCTCTCCGGGTAGCGGGTCACGAGGAACGTGACGTAGCGCGGGATGGCCGGGTGCATCGCCCGCGGCAGGAGCGCGTCCGTCGCGGCCGGCGTCTCCCACGCGAGCTGGAGGATCTCCGCGCCCGGCAGCGGCCACGCCTCCGTGTCGAGGTTGGCGAGCCGCGGCAGCCGCGCCTCGATGGTGCCGGCGTCGAGGAGTCCGAACGTGGGCATGGCTCAGCGCCCCGGGGCGCGGCGGGCGCATCGGGCGGGCGAGGGGACCGTTCCCGCCCTCCGGCGCCGCCGTCTTGCTGTCGCTGAAGGCGGGCATCACCTCGCGCGCGAAGACGCGGAGGCTCTGGAGGACCTCCGCCTGCGGGATCACCTCGTTGGCGTTCAGGATGAAGTTCACGCGGTCCACGCCCACCGCCTCCCACCGCTTGAGGGCGCGGAGCACGCGCTCCGGTCCGCCAAGCGCCAGGCCCTCGCCCGCCTGCTCGTTGGCGTCGGGTCCGACGGCCTGCCGCCGGAGCTGCGGCAAGAGCCCGAGCGACGGGTACGACTTCGACGGGTACGCCTCGCGGGCGGAGGTGAGCTGGGACGCGAGGTAGTTGAACGTGTCGGCCATGCGGCGGCCCGTGGCGCGGGCGGTGGCGTCGTCCTCGTGGCAGTAGAGGAAGTTCACCGTGCTGACCTGGTCGTTGACGAACTCGCCCACCGGCTCGCAGAGCTGGATGCGGCGCCGGTACTCGGCGATCTTCTTCTCCTGCTCGGCGAAGCCGCCGAACGTGAGGCCGAGGCTCCCGAGCCCGCGGTCGGCGGCGTCCAGCTCCGTGCCCGGGCTCGTCACCGCCACCCACATCGGCGGATGCGGCCGCTGGTAGACCTTGGGCAGGATCGTCCGCTCGGGCATCGACCAGAACTCGCCCTGGAAGGAGAACGTCTCCGACGTCCACATGCGCGGCAGGCAGCGGACGAACTCGTCCCAGCTCTTCTTGGTGTCGTCCGGGCTGGCGTTGAACCCGGCGAGCTCGGTCCACGTGGCCGAGCGCCCGGTGCCCACCTCGAGCCGCCCGCCGGAGAGGATGTCGAGCACGGCGGTGCGCTCGGCGATCTTGATCGGGTGGTTGAACTGCGGCACGCACACGACGATGCCGAAGCCGACGCGGATCTGCTTCGTGACCATCGCGCACGCGGTGAGGAACATCTCGGGGGCCGAGCAGTGGGAGTACTCCTCGAGGAAGTGGTGCTCGACCGCCCACACGTGGTCGAAGCCCAGCTCGTCGGCGAGCTTCACCTGCTCGAGCGCGTTGTTGTAGACGGTGCGCTCCGACTCGCGGGTCCAGGGGCGCGGGACCGACAGCTCGTAGAAGATGCCGAACTTCATCAGTGAGGTCTCCTTCATATGCGCCGTCGGGGCGCCTTCGCAAGGCTCCGGCGCCCGACGGTCGGGCGACGTCAACCCGTTGTCTTCTTTTCTGCCATTGAGGGCGGCGACGATGGCGTCCACGTCGTAGACGCAGCCGCCCCAGGTGCCGCCGCCCGCCTGCTGGAGCGCGGCCCAGAGCCGCGTGTCGTCGGGCAGGTCGGGATCGGGCGAGAGGTCGGGCCGGGGCGGCCGCGCCGCGAGCACGCGCGCGCCCTCCTCGGCGCCGAACACGGTCTCGCCGTGGCCGACCAGGTCGACCGAGCCCTCCAGGCGGTTCCGGTCCACGACGATCTCGATGAGGTCGCCGTCCAGCACGCGGCCGACGGGACCGCCGGCGAGGGCCTCCGGGCCGACGTGGCCGATGCACGCGCCGGTGGACACGCCGGAGAAGCGGGCGTCGGTGAGGACGGCGACCTGCTTGCCCCACGACAGGTGCTTGAGCGCGGAGGTGATCTGGTAGACCTCCTCCATCCCGGCGCCGATGGGGCCGCGACAGATGAGGACCACGACGTCACCGGGCTTCACCCGGTCCGGGCCCTGGCTCTTGATGGCGGCGATGGCCGCGCGCTCCCGCGTGAACACGCGCGCCGGCCCGCGCTTCCTGTACACGCCGTCGGCGTCCACCACGCGACGGGTCGATGGCCGTGCTCTTGATGACCGAGCCCTCGGGGGCGAGGTTGCCGCGCGGGAACGTGACCGTGCTCGTGAGCCCGCGCTCGCGCGCCCGCGCGGGGGCCATGATCACGTCGCCCGGATCGATCCCGTCCGCCTGCGCGAGCCGGTCGCGGAGCCGGCGGCGGCGCTCCGAGCCCTCCCACCACTCGAGGAGCCGGCCCAGCCGCTCCCCCGCCACGGTCAGGCAGTCGAGGTCGAGGAGCCCGTGATCGCGCAGGTGCAGCATGACCTCGGGCACGCCGCCGGCGAGGAACACGCGCACGGTGGGATGGTTCCGCGGCCCGTTCGGCAGCACGTCCACGAGGCGGGGGACGCGGCGGTTCACCGCCACCCAGTCCTCCACCGCGGGCCGCCGGAGCCCGGCGGCGTGGGCGACGGCGGTGAGGTGCAGCAGCAGGTTGGTGGAGCCGCCGAACGCCGCGTGCACGACCATGGCGTTCCGCACGGAGGCCTCGGTGAGCGACGTCGCGCGTGCGGATGCGGCGGGCCTCGAGGTTCACCACGGCCCGCGCGGAGCGGCGGGCCATGTCGATCCAGATCGGCTGGCCCGACGGGGCCAGCGCGGTGTGAGGCAGCGAGAGGCCGAGCGCCTCGCCCACCACCTGCGCGGTGGCGGCGGTGCCGAGGAACTGGCAGCCCCCGCCCGGCGAGCCGCACGCGCGGCAGCCCAGCTCGGACGCCCGCTCGAGCGAGATCTCGCCGTGCGCGAAGCGCGCGCCGATGGACTGCACGGTGCCCGCGTCCTCGGCGTCCGCGGCGGGCAGCGTCACGCCGCCCGGCACGAGCACGCACGGCAGGTCGTGCATGGCGGCCAGCGCGATCATCATCGCGGGCAGGCCCTTGTCGCACGTGGCCACGCCGAGCACGCCCTTGCGCGTGGGGAGCGAGCGGATCAGGCGGCGGAACACCTGGGCGGCGTCGTTCCGGTACGCGAGGCTGTCCATCATCCCCGTCGTGCCCTGGGTGCGCCCGTCGCAGGGATCGGAGCAGAAGCCGGCGAACGGCAGCGCGCCGAGGGCGGCCAGCTCCTCGGCCGCCGCCTGCATGAGCAGCCCGATCTCCCAGTGCCCGGTGTGGTAGCCGAGCGCCACCGGGCGGCCGTCGGGCGCGCGGATGCCGCCCTGGGTGGAGAGGATCAGGTACTGCGGCCGGCCCAGCTCGCGCGGGTCCCAGCCCATGCCCGCGTTCTGGGTGAGCCCGAACACGTCGCCGCTGGGCGCGTCGCGGAGCATCTCGGCGGTGAGCGGAAGGCTGCCCGCGGGCCCGGCCCCCACCGTGCGCACGTCGTGCACGGAAGGATCCGACTCCACGATCCGCTCGAAGCCGAGCGCGGATGTCCGGACGTCCGTCCCCCTGGGGCTCATTGTGGTGGCGTCACTGTCGCACACCCCGTGGGCGCACGGCAACGCGCGCGTCACCATGGGGGCGGGCACCCGGGCTTCGCCACGCCCGCCCCTGACGCCCACGCCCGCCCCTGACGCCCACGCCCGCCCCTGACGCCCGGCTCCCGCGTGGCGATCCAAGCGCTCTTGCGTTCAGCGACCCCCGCCCAGCGCGGCGCGGATGGCCGTGATGTCGCGGGCGATGCCGTCGAGCCGGCGGACGAGGTCCTCGTGCATGGCCTCGGGCCGCGCCCGCGCGATGAGCGAGACGCTGCCGCCGGCCTCGAGCACGGCGCGCTCCACGTCGGCGAGCACGGCAATCCCGTTGCGCCGCGCCGCTTCCTCCAGCTCCTCCCGTGTCATCCGCTCGCGCTGGAGGGCCGCCTCGTCGACCCGGCCCTGCTCGATGAGCACGGTCGGCTCGCCCTCCACCACCCGCGTGAGCTTCGGATGGGCGAAGAGCGCGCGGGCCATCATCGCGTTCACGACGAGGAGGGCCACGGCGCCGATCATGCCGCCGACCAGCGAGTGGTCCTCGCCGATGATGGCGTTCTGCACGGTGTTCGACAGCATGAGGAGCACGATGAGGTCGAGCGGCGTGAGCTGGGCGAGCTCGCGCTTGCCGGCGAATCGCAGGGCCACGACGAGAAAGAGGTAGACGATGATGGGCCGCAGGACCTTCTCCAGCACCGGCGGCCCGACCCTGAGCATCTCCGTCCACATGCTGGCGTCCATGGCGGCTCCTCTCGACGGGGTGGGGCTGGGCTCTCATGGTACCTGGCAACCGCACGCGGTCGTTTCCACTGCATTTCCGTATTCGCTCGCCTCGCCTTCGGCTCGGCTCGCCAAGCCACCGCTTCACGCTACGATGGACGCCATGCGCGACGCCCGCGAGACCGACCCGCAACCGGCGGACCGCATCACCCTCGAGGTGATCGGCTCCGCGCTGTCGAGCATCGCCGAGGAGATGGGCACCGCCCTCATCCGCTCGTCGTACTCGGCCAACGTCAAGGAGCGCCGCGACTGCTCCACCGCCGTCTTCGACGCAGCGGGCGCGGTCGTCGCCCAGGCCGAGCACATCCCGATGCACCTCGGCTCGCTCCTCGGCATCGTGCGCGAGGTGCTCGCGCGCTACCCGCCGTCGCGCCTGGCGCCGGGCGACGTGTTCATCGCCAACGATCCGTACGCGGGCGGGGGCACGCACCTGCCCGACATCAACCTCGTGTCCCCCGTCTTCGCGGGCGGCGCGCTCGCCGGCTTCGTGGCCAACATCGCGCACCACGCCGACCGCACCGGCGCGCGCATCCGCACGGTGTGGGACGAGGGGCTCCGCATCACCCCGATCAAGCTCTACGACGGGGGGCGCCTGCGCGAGGACGTGATGGAGCTCCTGCTCGCCAACTTCGCGCTGCCCGCCGAGCGCCGCGGCGACCTGCGCGCGCAGCTCGGCGCCAACCGCCTCGGCGAGCGCCGGCTGATCGAGCTCTGCGAGCGCCACGGCCTTGCCGCCGTGCGCGCCGCCGCCGACGCCGCCCTGGCCTACGCCGAGCGCAAGCTCAGGAGCGCGGTGGCCGCGCTGCCCGACGGCGTCTACCGCTTCGCCGACGCGCTGGACGGTGACGGCGTGAACACGGCGCCCATCCCCATCGCCGTCGCCGTCACCGTCGCGGGCGACCAGCTCCACCTGGACTTCGCGGGCAGCGGACCGCAGAGCCCGGGCGACATCAACGCGGTGTGGCTCGCGCTGCTCGCCACCGTGTACTACGCGGTGAAGGCGCTCCTCGACCCGAGCATCCCGCCCAACGGCGGCTTCTACCGGGCCATCCAGGTGACGGCGCCCGCCGGCAGCATCGTCAACGCGCGCCCGCCCGCGCCGGTGGCGCGGCGGCTGCAGACCTGCCAGCGCATCGCCGACGTCATCTTCGGCGCGCTCGCGCCGGTGGCGCCGGGGCGCGTGCAGGCCGCGGGCAACGGCACCGCCACGTGGATGTTCTCCGGCGTGGATCCGCGCACGCGCCGGCCCTACATCTACCTGGAGACCCACGGCGGCGGCGCCGGCGCCACCGCCTCCGGCCCCGGGCTCGACGGCGTCCAGGTGCACCTCACCAACACGTCCAACCTGCCCATCGAGTGCCTCGAGGCGGAGTACCCGCTCCTCGTGACGGAGTACGCGCTCGCCGAGGGGAGCGGAGGCGCCGGGCGACACCGCGGCGGCATGGGCATCGTGCGCACGCTCGAGGTGCTCGATCACGACGCGCGCTTCATCGCCACGCTCGAGCGGACGCGGGTGGCGCCGTGGGGGCTGGCCGGCGGCGGCGACGGGGGACGCGGAGGGCTCGTCATGAACCCGGGCGGCGCATCCTCGCGCGAATTGCCTCCGAAGGTGTGGGATCACTCGCTCGGCGCCGGTGATCGCGTGCGCATCCGCACCGCCGGGGGCGGCGGCTACGCCGAGGCGCCCTCGGACCTCGCGCCACCTGGAGGGGGCTGACACTCGGCAAGCGCGACGAGACAACCGACGCCTAACTTCCCGATTGAACACAAGGCCGTGGGGTGGCCGCGTCGTTGCAACACTCCAGGCGAGGCGCGGACCCGGCGGTCTCACCGTCGTCGTACGCTTTGACCTGATCGCGAGCTGGCGCGACAATGACAGGCCGCTGGGCCGTTCGAACGGCCCTTCGGCCTGGACTCGCCGGCGCGACCGGGCAGGCCGACGCGCCACGTCGGCGAGGGAAGGAGTCTTCGGATGCGTCTTGCTCGTTCTGAACGGCTGATGCGCCTGGGCTGGCTCTGCGTCGTTGGCAGCGTGCTCGCCGTGCTCGGAGCCAGTCTCGCCTCCGCGCAGTCCGGCCCCCGGACGCCCGTGTCTCGCCCCGCGTCCGCCCCCGCCATCGAGGGACGCGTCGTCGCGCTGCCCGCGGACAACCTCCTGATCACCGACATCCGGATCAGCCGCCTCCGCGCCGCGCATATCTCCGACGGCGAGGTGGTCGACGTGGAGCTCGGGGCTTCCCGGATACGCGCGCGGCTCGTGGGACCCTCCGAGCTGCAGCGGCTGATGACCGATCTCGCGGCCTGGGCGGCGGCCGACGTGGACGCCTTGTGCTTCGAGACCGACGATCGGACGCTCGGGATCACCGCCCCCGGGGCGTCGCTTGTGGACCTCGTCGGCGTCGCTGGCCGGCGACGCATCGTGGTGAGCAAGCCGTGACGGGCCGTATCGCTCGACTCGCGCTGTGCCTGGCCGTCGTGGGCGCGCTCGGGGCGCCCGCCGCCGTCGAGGCCCAGAACCCGGTGCCGTCGTTGACCAGCCTGCAGCCGAGCACCGCGGTCGCGGGCGCGCCGGGGTTCCTGCTGACCGTGAACGGAAGCGGCTTCGTCAACGGCGGCGCCTCCGTCGTCTGGTGGAACGGCCAGTCCAAGACGACGACCTTCGTCAACTCGACCAAGCTCACCGTCCAGCTCGGGACCCTCGCCGGGCCCGGCCCGCGCCCGGTCACCGTCGTCACCGCAAGTCCTGGCGGGGGTACCTCCAACCAACTCGTGTTCGACGTCACCCCGACTTCGTCGAATCCTGCGCCCGCCCTCACCAGCCTCGACCCGAGCTCCTCCACCGCCGGGGCGCCGGGCTTCCTGCTCACCGTGAACGGAAGCGGCTTCGTCGGCGGCGGCGCCTCCGTCATCTGGTGGAACGGCCAGCCCAAGGCGACGACCTTCGTCAACTCGACCAAGCTCACCGTCCAGCTCGGGACCCTCGCCGGGCCCGGCCCACGCTCCGTCACCGTCGTCACCGCGGCCCCCGGCGGCGGCACGTCCAACGCGCTCACGTTCTCGGTCAGTCCGGTCGGCACCGGCTGGCAAGGAACGTGGACGAGGATGGCCGACTCGGGCTTCGACCCGCGCGGATGGGTGGACATCACTTTCGACGAGGCCAACCAGCGGACGGTCATGTTCGGCGGCAGTGGAGCGCGGTACCGGAACGACATCCGCGTCTACGACGCCGCCACCGACACGTGGACGCTCGTGGAGCCGGACGTGTCGTGCGGCACCCACAACCTCTTCTACGAGCTGCATGCCCCGCCCACCCCGCGCGACGAGCACGCCGTCGAGTACGATTCCTTCAACCACCTGTACTGGACGTTCGGGGGCAGCGGCTTCGCCTGCGTGAACGCAAACCGCACCGCCGGCGCGGGCACCACCACCGCCGCCATCATCGACCCGACGCTCTCCCAGACCGCCGTGAACTTCTACAAGGACTGGACGGTCGCCTTCGGGCAGGAGGGCCGCGCGTACGTGAACGCCTACGACCCCGCCACCAAGCGTCTCACGCTCTCGGCGCCCCTCGCCGGACTGGCGGCCGGGGGCACGTACCGGCTCTACCCACAGCGCGGGGGCGGGACGTACTACTACTCGCCGGCCACGGGAGAGTGGCAGGGGCTCAACCGGCACTGGGACTACACGGGGCAGACGCCGATCACCCGCCTCAGCCCCGCGCTGGCGTACTCGCCGCTCCATCGCGCGCTCGTCATGTTCGGCGCCACCGGGAGCTACGCCGCCGACACCTGGCGCCTCAACGTCGTCACCAAGACGTGGAGCGTCCTCAAGGGCTCGGGCGCGCCCGGCCAGCCCCCGCCCCTGTACCAGGTCACGAACTCGATGGTCTACGACCGCGCCAACGACGTGTTCATCCTCTTCGGCGGGCGCTGCGAGTCCTGCTCGCCGGCGATCCGCGGCGAGACCTGGGTCTACGACCTCAATACCAACACCTGGACCAACATGCAGCCGGCGGTCTCGCCCCCCGCGCGCCAGCAGCACACGATGGTCTACGACTCGGACAACGGGGTGGTCATCGCGTTCGGGGGCCGGAGCGTCGCCGGGACGCAGCTGAACGACACATGGGTCTACGACTACCCGACGAACACGTGGCGCCCGGTGAACACGCCGGTGGCTCCGTCGCCGCGGCGCCTGCACGGCCTCGCGTACGATCCGGTCAACCGGGTCAGCGTGACGGCGGGCCCCGTGGACATCTGGCAGCTCGAGCTGACGCCTCCGTAGCCAACGGTCCGCCCGCCGAGCCGGACGGCGCGCAATTGCTTCGCGCTGTCCGGTTCGGCGGCGGCGTCACGTCACCGGTGTCCGGACGGCTGACACCGATCGCCGCGCCCGGTCCGCCATCCCGCCGTTTTCCCTGATATCCGCCCGGCGCACAGGCATTGCTCCCCTCCGCGCTCGGGCTCCGCCGCGATCTCGACGCGGCAGTCCCGAGGTGAACACGAATGGATCCTCTAAGGCGACCTCTAAGGCGTGCCTTCTCCTGGGTCGCGCTGGTCGCCGTCCTCGTCACCGTCGCCGGTCTGGTCGCCGTCCCCGGTCTGGTGGAGCCCGCCATGGCGGCGGACGCTCCGGGCGCCGTCAGCGTGCCCGCCGCCGTGCACGAGCGCGCGCGGCGCGAGGGGTCGGCCCGGGTGATCGTCCACGTTGCACGGCATCGGGCCGCGGGTCGTGGAGCCGGCCGTCGGCCTGAATCCGCTGCTCTACTTCGCGGCGCCCTACGAGGACATGCGGCTCCGGAAGCAGTGACCCGGGGGACTAGTCCGAGCGCACCAGGGCCAGGCGCACGCCGGCCGCGACGAGCAGGGCGCCACCGGCGCGCTCGAGCGGCCCGGCGAGGCGAGCGCCGGCGAGCCGCCGCCCCCGCACGGCGACGAACACGTAGAGCACGAGCGCGGCCAGCTCGATCACCACCGAGCTGACGCCGAGCACCAGGATCTGCGGCGCTACCGGCCTCTGGGGATCGATGAACTGCGGAAGGAGCGCCACGAAGAAGACGAGAGCCTTCGGATTGGCGCCCTGGACGACGAGGCCCCGGACGAACGAGCGGCCGACGTCCGGCCGCGCCGGAGGGGCCGCCGTCCCACGCGCCCCGCGGAGCATCCGGATGCCGGTCCAGACGAGGTAGGCCGCGCCGCCCAGCTTGAGGACCGTGAAGACCTCGCTCGACGCCACGATCACGGCGGCGATGCCCGTGGCGGACACGGCGAAGTAGAACGCGTTGGCGGCGAGAATGCCGAGCGCGGCGGCCACGCCGGGCCCGGCGCCGCGCGCCAGCGCGGCCGACACCACGAAGAGCACGGCGGGGCCGGGCGTCAGCGCCAGCGTGGCCTCGGTGACGCAGAAGGCGATCCACGTGGACAGGTCGATCACCCGCCGAGCCCCAGGTCCTCGTAGATCGCCGTGCACGTCTCGTTCTGGCGCCTGGTGTGGACGGCATGGTCCGAGGGCATGCCGTTCCAGATCAGCGCCACGGCCAGGCCCGCGTCGGGGTCGGCGAAGGCCACGGAGGAGAGGAAGCCGGCGTGGCCGAAGGCCCGCGCGGAGGCGTGCACCCCGTAGCCGTAGAAGTGCTGCCCCCCGCACGCGCGCTTGGAGTCCAGCATGAGGCCAAGCCCCCAGTCGAGGAGCGGTCGCCCCCAGTTCTCCACGGGGAGCCCCGTCCGGTGACGCGCGGTGATCGCCGCCACCGTCGTCGGGCGCAAGAGCTCCACCCCGTCGCGCCGGCCCTCGCCGAGGAGCAGCTCGAGCACCCGGGCCAGCTCGCGGACGGGCCCGCGGCCGTTGCCGCCCGGGATGATCGCCGCCAGCTCGTCCTCACCGTTCGGCGCCCACGCGCTCGGCTGCCTCGGGCTCTCCCCGCTCGTGTCGTACATGACGCCGATACGGTCGCCGTAGGCCCGGTGGCGCTCCCGCGGCATCCCGATCCAGCAGTCGTCCATGCCGAGTGGGCCGAACAGCTCCTGCTTGACGAAGGCATCGAACGACCGCCCGTCCACCCGCCGGATGACCTCCGCGATCATGAGCATGGCCGAGGTGGTCAGGTAGGCGGCTCGCGCGCCCGGCGGCCAGGCGGGATCCGCGGGGGTCCGGCAGATCAGGTCCACGTTGTCCGCGAAGCTCTGCCGGTAGCGGACGGGTCCAAGCGCCTGCTCACTGGGCAGGAGCCCCGCGGTGTGGGTGAGCAGGTGCCGGAGGGTGATGCCGCCCTTGCCCCCTGCCTCGAACTCGGGCACGTAGCGGCTGACCGGAGCGTCGAGGGCCACCAGCCCCCGGTCCCACACGAGCGCAAAGGCGGTCGCGGTGGCGAGCTTGGTGCACGACATCCACGGCATCAGGGTCGTCCGAGACATGGCAACGTCGGGCCGGGCCAGGCCGAGCGCGGCGTCGGCCACCACCCGCCCGCGCCATGAGACGAAGACCTGGGCGCCGACGTGTACCGAGCCGAGACCGGCCTCGATGGTCGCGGACGTCCTGGGCAGGGCGGGGCACAGCATGGCGGCGTGGGCGCGAGTGTAGATCGCGGGTCCCGGGCTCGCAACACCAGGTGCGGGCGCCCGGGCCTCGCCCGCCCGCACCCTGCAGTGGGAACCACCGCCCCGACCCCGCTGAAGCGGCAGGGTGCGGGCGGGCGCCAGCCCGGGCGTCCGCACCTGGTGACCGGGTGGGCGTCAGGCCGGGGGACCGCACCTGGGTTGACACCGGGGAGGATTCGGGGATAATCGGTCCACTTTTCCGCTGTGAGCACCCCCAGCACCACGTTCCCGGGATCCTTGATTCTCCTCATCGACGAGGACGCCGCCGTTCGCCGCGCACCGAGCCGCGCGGGCAGCCTGTCGTGACGATCACCGTGAGAGGGGGGGCCACGTTCTCCGTGATGACTTCCAGGCGGTCCGGCCCTACAATGCCGGCCACGGGGCACCGCCCTCCCGCTTCCCGATCGGAATCCCACGTGCTCAGGAGGCAGTGACGCAATGAAGCGCTACGTCACCCGGCGCCTCGCCTACTCGCTGCTGTCGCTCGTCCTGCTCTCGATCACGATCTTCTTCTTTGTCCGCGTCACCGGCGACCCCGCGGTGCTCCTCGTGGAGCCGGGCGCGAGCAAGGCGGATCTCGACGCGGTGCGTGAGCAGTTCGGCCTCGACCGTCCGTTGATCGTGCAGTACTTCAGCTTCGTGGGGAGCCTGCTCCGCGGGAACTTCGGGCAGTCCTTCTATTACCGCACGGACGTCCTCGAGCTCTACATGTCCCGCCTGCCGAACTCGCTGCTGCTCGCCCTGGCCGGGATGGCGTTCTCGCTCATCATCGGGATCCCGAGCGGCGTGCTCGCCGCGGTGCGCGTGAACACGTGGTGGGACAGCGCGGGGAAGATCTTCGCCCTGCTCGGCCTGTCCCTGCCCGCATTCTGGGTCGGCCTCGTCATGATCCTGGTGTTCTCGGTGTACCTGGGCTGGCTCCCGTCGTCGGGATCGGGGACCGCGCTCCACCTGATCATGCCGGCTTTCTCGCTCGGCTGGGTGTTCGCGGCGGCCCACATGCGGCTCACCCGCTCGTCCATGCTCGATGTGCTCGGCTCGGAGTACGTGAAGCTCGCCCGCCTCAAGGGCCTGCCCGAGGCCCTCGTCATCGGCAAGCACGCGTTCAAGAACGCGCTGATCCCCGTGCTCACGCTCGCCGGCATCAACCTGGTGGTCATGGTCAACGTCGCCGTGGTGGTGGAGACGGTGTTCGCGTGGCCGGGCATCGGGCGCCTGCTCTACGAGGGCATCGCCTTCCGCGACTTCCCGATCGTCCAGGCCGTCGTGATCCTGGCCGGCTCGATGATCGTGATCGTGAACCTCATCGTGGACATCCTGTACGCCATCATCGACCCACGCATCCGCCTGGAGAGGTGAGCAGCCATGAATGGTAGCCCGGCCGCGACCATCGCCGTCCCCCGCCGCTCCATCGCCTTCGGGCTGCGGCTCGACGGGTTCCCCACGATCCCGTTCCTCATCCTCGCCACCACCGCGTTCCTGGCGATCTTCGCGAACCTGATCGCCCCGCACGATCCCGAGGTCGGGACGCTGGGCTCCCGCTTCAAGCCGCCGGTGTGGCAGGCCGGGGGCACGACGGAGTTCCTGCTCGGCACCGACCACCTCGGGCGGGACGTCCTCTCGCGCCTCATCTTCGGCGCCCGCGTGTCGATGGTGGTGGGGTTCGTGGCCGTCATCGTGGCCGGCTCGATCGGGACGTTCCTCGGGATCGTCTCCGGCTACCTCGGCAAGTGGGTGGACCAGGTCATCATGCGCGTGACCGACACCTGGCTGGCCCTGCCCGCGCTGACCTTCGCGATCTTCCTCGCCGCCATCGTCGGGCCGAGCATGTGGAACATCGTGATCATCCTCGGGCTCGTGTACTGGACGCGCTACGCGCGGGTGATCCGCGGCGAGGTCCTCACGCTCAAGGAGCGCGAGTTCGTCCGGCTCGGCATCGTGGCCGGGTGCTCGAAGTGGACGATCATGAAGCGCCACATCCTGCCCAACGTGATCAACACCGCGATCGTGCTCGGCACGCTCCAGCTCGGCGTGGTCATCATCACCGAGGCGACGCTGTCCTTCCTGGGCGTGGGCGTCCCGCCGCCGCAGCCCGCGTGGGGCCTGATGCTCGCCGACGGGAAGAAGGGCCTGATGGCCGGCTACTGGTGGCTGACCGTGCTGCCGGGATGCTGCATCATGTTCATGGTTCTGTCGGCCAACCTCCTGGGCGATTGGCTCCGTGTCAAGCTCGATCCCCAGCTCAGGCAGCTCTGAGCCGCGCCGCCTCCTACCGGCGCGAGCGCGCAACATCCTGGACGCCCTGATCGGCGTGGGGCTGGTGCTGCTCGCCGCCGTCCTGACAACGGGAGCCCGTCCGTGAGCACCGCTCTTCTCGAGCTGAAGAACCTCTCCACGCACTACGTGTCGGCGCGCGGGACGCGGGTCGTCCGCGCCGTCGACGACGTCTCGCTGAAGGTCGACGCGGGCGAGACGCTCGGGATCGTCGGCGAGTCCGGCTCGGGCAAGAGCACGCTGGCGCTCTCCATCCTCCGCCTGCTGCCCACGGCGGCGCGGACGGTGGGGGGCCAGATCCTCTTCGACGGCGAGGACCTCGTCAAGAAGTCCGACGCGGAGATGCGCCACGTCCGCGGCAAGAAGATCGGGATGATCCTCCAGGACCCGATGGCCTCGCTCAACCCGCTCTTCACCATCGGCGACCAGGTCTCGGAGCCGATCCGGGTGCACGAGGGCCTCAGGAAGGCGAGCGCGTGGGACCGCGCCCGCGACCTCCTGAAGTCGGTGCGCATCCCGTCGGCGGAGACGCGGGTGACCCAGTACCCCCACGAGATGTCGGGCGGGATGCGCCAGCGGATCGTCGGCGCCATCGGCATCTCCTGCGGGCCGCGCCTGCTCATCGCCGACGAGCCCACGACGAGCCTGGACCTGACCATCCAGGCGCAGTACCTGAACCTGCTGCGCGAGCTGCAGAAGGCGCACGGCCTCGCCCTCATCTTCATCACCCACAACCTCGGGATCGTGGCGAAGATGTGCGATCAGCTCGCCGTGATGTACGGCGGCCGGGTGGTGGAGTCGGGGCCGGTCACGAAGATCTTCAACGCGCCCGAGCATCCGTACACGGAGGCGCTGCTCTCGTCGATCCCGCGCATGGGCGACGGCCGCGACCGCCTCACCGCCATCGACGGGCAGCCCCCGGACCTGGCGGCCATGCCGCCCGGCTGCTCGTTCCACCCGCGCTGCGTGCGCGCGATCGAGCGGTGCCGCGAGGAGGCGCCGCCCGCGTTCACGCTGGCGCAGGGCCACACGTCGCGGTGCTGGCTCTCCGACTTGGCCGTCTCCCGCGCTTCGGCAGCAGGGAGGGCGTGAGGCCGAAGGCGGCCGGCCTGGGTCTGGCGGCGGCGCTCTGCGCGTTGCCCGCCTCCGGGATCGCCTGCACGTGCGCCGCGCCTCCGACCCCGCAGGCCGGCCTGGACGTCGCCGAGCGCGTATTCCTTGGCGTGGTCGAGCGATTCGAGGTCGACGGGCCCCGGCGGGTCGCCACCGTCCGCGTGGGCACGGTGTGGAAGGGGCCGGCCGAGGCGCGTCTCACCGTGACGACGGGCGGTGGCGACGGCGACTGCAGCGTGCACTTCGTGGCCGGCCGCGAGTACCTGGTGTACGCCCGGCATGGCGCGCAGGGGCGGATCGAGACGAGCACCTGCACGCGGACGGCCTGGAGCAAGGACGCGCGCGAGGACGTGAGATCGCTCGGGCCGGGCACGCCGGTGGCCGGCCCGCGGAGGTGAGAGGAGCTGACATGAGCAATCCGAACGTCCACTTCGCCGTGGGCGGTTGTTTCTACTGCATTTCCATATACGCTCGCCTCGCCTTCGGCTCGGCTCGCAAGGCGGCCTTCGGCTCGGCTCGCAAGGCCATCTGATGCCGCCGGTCATCGAGGCCCAGGGGCTCAGCAAGCACTTCGCGGCCCGGAAAGGCCTCTTCGGAGGGAGCAGCGGGGTCGTCCGCGCGGTCGACGGCATCTCGTTCACGATCGAGCAGGGCCAGACGCTCGGGCTGGTCGGCGAGTCGGGGTGCGGCAAGACCACCACGGCCAAGCTCGTGCTCGGGCTCGAGGATCCGACGGGCGGCACCATGCGCTTCGAGGGCCACGATCTGCAAACCCTGGACACGGCGGGCCGGAAGCTCTACCGGCGCTCCGTCCAGGCCGTGTTCCAGGACCCGTTCGCGTCCCTGAACCCGCGCATGCGCGTGGGCGCGATCATCGCGGAGCCGCTCATCACCAACGAGTCGCACCCGGCCCCGGAGGTACGCAAGCGCGTGGCGCGGCTCCTCGACCTGGTCGGGCTGCCCGACCGCTCCGCGGACCTCTTCCCCCACGAGTTCTCCGGCGGCCAGCGCCAGCGCATCGCCATCGCGCGAGCCCTCGCCCTGTCGCCCAAGCTGATCGTGCTGGACGAGCCGGTGTCCGCGCTCGACGTGTCGATCCGGGCCCAGATCCTGAACCTGCTCCGCGACCTGCAGAGCCAGCTCCAGCTGTCGTATCTCTTCATCGCGCACGACCTGGCCGCGGTGGCCCACATGAGCCACACGATCTCCGTGATGTACCTGGGCAAGATGGTGGAGACCGGCGACGCGCGGACCCTGGCGAACACGCCCAAGCATCCGTACACCGAGGCGCTCTTCTCCGCCGCGCTGCCGAGCCATCCCAACGAGCGTCGCGAGGAGATCATCCTGCCCGGCGAGGTGCCGAGCCCGCTGCGTCCGCCGGACGGCTGCCGGTTCCACCCGCGCTGCCCGCACGTGATGGAGCGCTGCAGCGTCGAGGAGCCGGCGCTCGCGACCATGGAGGGCCGCTTCATCGCCTGCCACCTGTACGACGTGAAGGCGCCGGGCCGTGCCCCGCTGGCGCCCCAGACCGCGGCGGATTAGCGAGACCCGTTCGTGAGCAGGCGCAGCGGACCGCCGCGCTCAGGGTCTGCCTCCATTCGCGAAGGATGCGGGCCGACCGGACGCGTACACTGGGTGGCATGAGGGATCCCGGCAACGTCCTGCTGGTGGCCTGCTACGAGCTCGGCCATCAGCCGCTGGCGGTGGCGTGGCCCGCCGCCGTCCTCGAGCGCCGCGGCTACCACCCCGCCCTCCTCGACCTCTCCGTCGCCCCCTTCGACCCCGACCAGGCCGCCCGGGCGCGTGTGGTCGCGATCGCCGTGCCCATGCACACCGCGCTCCGCATCGGGCTGGCCCTGCTCGAGCGGCTCCGCGACGTGAACCCCGGCGGCCACGTCTGCTTCTACGGGCTCTACGCGGGCCTCAACGCCGCGTACCTCCTGGGCCGGGGAGCCGACAGCGTGATCGCCGGCGAGGCGGAGGAGCCGCTCGCCGCGCTCATCGAGGCCCTCGCCGCCGGCGCGGACTGGCGAGCGGTGCCCGGGGTCGGGTCGGCGGGACGGCCCGCGCCCGCCCACCTGTCACGGCCCTCGCTGCCCGCGCCCAGCCGATCGGCGCTGCCGCCGCTCGAGCGCTACGTGCACCTCGAGCACGACGGTCGCCAGACGCCGGCAGGCTACGTGGAGGCGAGCCGCGGCTGCCTGCACCTCTGCCGCCACTGCCCCATCCCGCCCGTCTACGGCGGCCGCTTCTTCGCGGTGCCCGTCGAGGTGTGCGTGGCCGACGCGCGCCAGCAGATCGCGGCCGGAGCCCGGCACATCACCTTCGGCGATCCGGACTTCCTGAACGGCCCCACCCACGCGTTGCGCGTGGCCCGGGCGCTCCACGGTGAGTTCCCGGACGTGACGTTCGACTTCACCGCGAAGATCGAGCACCTCCTGCGTCACCGCGCGCTCCTGCCCGAGCTGGGCGCGCTCGGCGGCCTGTTCGTCGTGTCCGCGGCGGAGTCCCTGTCCGACACCGTGCTGGGGCACCTGGACAAGGGGCACAAGCGGGCCGACGTGCTCGAGGCGCTCTCCGCGGTGCGCGCCGCGGGCATGGCGTTCCGGCCCACGTGGGTGGCCTTCACCCCGTGGACCACCCTCGAGGACTATCGCGAGCTGCTCGAGTTCATCGACGCCGAGGGCCTCGTCGACCACGTGGACCCCGTGCAGTACGGCCTGCGCCTGCTCGTGCCGCCCGGCTCGCTGCTGCTCGACCACGCCGGCATGCAGCCGCACCTGACCGGGCTCGTGGAGGCCGAGCTGTCCCATCGGTGGCGGCACCCGGACCCGCGCATGGACCAGCTCTGCGCCGAGGTGGGCGCGGCCGTGGCGAGCGCTGCCGCCCGGAAGGAAGACGCCGTGGTCACCTTCGAGCGGGTGCGGGCCCTGGCCGACGCCGCCGCGGGAGGGGAGCCGGTCCCCGCGTCCGTCCGCGCCGGGGGGGCGCCCCGCGACCGGACGCGCGCGCCGCGGCTGACCGAGGCCTGGTTCTGCTGAGCGGAGCCCACCCAGGGCCAGTTGGCCCTGTCCGGACGATCAAGTACAATCCAGGTCTGAGCCACATCGCCGACCTGAGCCACAACCCGAATCTGGGGCACATCCGGAACACGCGGAGGACATCATGAGCGACGACTTGAAGGCGAGGGTCCAGGAGCTGATCGACACCTCGATCAATCCCGCGGTGGCGGGTCACGGGGGGTTCATCGAGCTGCTCGACGTAAAGGACAACAAGGTGTACCTGGCCATGGGCGGGGGATGCCAGGGCTGCGGCGCGGCCGACATCACCCTCAAGGCGGGGATCGAGCGGCTGATCAAGGAGGAGATCCCGGAGGTGGAGGAGATCCTCGACACCACCGATCACGGAGCGGGCGCGAACCCGTACTACCAGCCCTCGAAGTAAGCCGCGGTCCCTCTCCCCGGGCGCCCGGGGAGAGGGACCCGCTGTCTCGCCTCGTTACTGCTTCCGGAAGGCGTCCAGGATCTCGCCGAACGTCACCCAGCGCTCGCCGTCGAACTTCGCGAGCTGCTCCTGCTCGATGGGCGCGAAGTCCGTGGGGCTCGTGTTCACCTTGATGCCGGGGATCAGGAGCGGCAGGTCGAAGTTCTTCACGTTGGCCGCCTGCCGCATGATGTTCTCGCGCGAGAGGTCGTTGCCGCACTGCTTGATCACGTGGGCCATGAGGATGGCCACGTTGTACGCGTAGCCGTTGGCCTGGTCGTCGAGCGCGCCCTCCGGATAGTACTTCTTCATCCACGCCATCCACTCCTGGAAGCCCTTGTCGTTCTTCCACTGCGGATCGGTGACTTCCTTCATGTAGAGCGCGGTGATGAGGCCCTTGGACGCGTCGAGGCCGGCCGGCTTGAGCACGGTGCCGAGCGAGCTCGACACGTTGTTCAGGAAGTGCAGCGGCTTCCAGCCGATGTCGTGGGACTTCTTGATCGCCTGCACCGCGAACTTCGGGATCGTGATGTTGAAGAACACGTTGGCGCCGCTGTTCTTCAGGTTCACGATCTGCGAGTCGATGGTGGGGTCGGTGACCTCGTAGCTCTGCTTGAGCACGATCAGCTTCTTGGCCACGTCGCCCAGCCCGTCCTCGAAGCCCTTGAGGTAGTCCTTCCCGTAGTCGTCGTTCTGGTACAGGATGCCGACCTTCGCGTCCGGCATGTTCTTCATGACGTAGGCCGCGTAGATCCGGCCCTCCGTCTGGTAGTTCGGCTGGAAGCCCATCGTCCAGGGGAAGCCCTTGGGATCGTTCCACTTGGTCGCGCCGGTGGCCACGAACAGGTGGGGCGTCTTCTTCTCGTTCATGTACTTGTGGATGGCGCTGTTGGGCGGGGTGCCCAGGGTCTGGAAGACGAACGCCACCTGGTCCTGCTCGACGAGCCGGCGGATCATCTCCACCGTCTTGGGCGGCGTGTAGGCGTCGTCATAGGTGATGTAGTTGATCTTCCGGCCGTTGATGCCGCCCTGCTCGTTCACCATCTTGAAGTAGGCCCCGATGGCCTTGCCGATGGTGCCGTAGGCGGAGGCGGGGCCGCTGTAGGGGTTGGTGTTGCCGATCTTGATCTCGGTGGGGCTGACGCCGACCACGGTCTGGCTCGATCCCGGCGCGGGCAGCATCGCGAGCCCGATGACGGCGACGAGCGCTGTCGCAAAGACTCTCCTGAGCATGATGGCCTCCTGTTGGGCTGTGGGCAGAGCGGACGCTTCACCCTCGCTGACCGGAACCGTCCACCGGCCAGGCTGGTTCCGGGGAAACATATCACAGGTGTCCCCGGGGGCCACGAGCCCGACGTTCTTCGTTGCGCCTCCGGAAACCCCCGTGCAGAATGAGCGATATGCCCACCTCGTGGACCTTCGACCGCGTCGAGCGCACGGCGGCCGTCCCCCTGTGGCGCGAGGCGCTCTTCGGGGTCGACCTGGTCTCGCTGCACGCCTCCCCCACCTTCTTCGGCTGCGGGGTCCCCCGTGGGGACGGCTCGGCCGTGGTCCTCGTCCCCGGCTTCCTGGGCAGCGACTGGTACCTCCTGGACCTCTACTACTGGCTCCGCCGCATGGGCTACCGCGCCTACCTCTCGCGGATGGGGCGCAACGCCGAATGCCTGGACGTGCTCATGGGGCGGCTCCTCCCCACCCTCGACACCGCTCGAGCGGAGACGGCAGGCAAGGTGCACCTCGTCGGCCACAGCCTGGGGGGGATGCTCGCGCGATCGGCGGCCGGGCAGCGGCGGGAGGACGTGGCGTCGGTGATCATGCTCGGCTCGCCGTTCCGCGGCATCCGCTCCCACCCGCTGGTCATGCAGGCGGCCACCTTCGTCCGGACCCGTGTGCAGAGTCGCCGGCGCGAGGAGTACCCGGGGTGCTTCACCGCGAACTGCCAGTGCGCGGCGGTGTCGGGCTTCCACGAGGGCTTCCCGGCGTCGATCCCGCAGACCGCGGTCTACACGCGGTCGGACGGCATCGTCGACTGGCGCGCGTGTGTGAACGACGATCCCGAGACCAACGTCGAGGTGAGCGGGACCCACATCGGCCTCGCCTTCAACGCGAGCGTGTTCCGGGTGATCGCGAGCCGCCTCGCCGCCGCTCAGTCCAGCCGGTCCGTCAGCCCCTCCACGTCGTAGGCCATCACCACCAGGTCGCGGGTCCGGTCCCCGCGATCGATGACGAAGCCGCGGAGCAGCGCCTCGGCCCGGAAGCCCAGGCGCTCGAACGTCGCGATCGCGCCCTTCTGGTCCGCCGTCATGTTCGCGATGAGCTTGCGCAGCCCGAGCGCGCGGGCGACCACGAACATCTCCCCCGCCATCGCGCGGCCCAGGCCCTGCGAGCGGTACCGCGACGCGGCCTGCAGGCGGATCTCGCCCAGGTGCGCCTGCCAGCCCGTCTCTCCGCGGTGGAGGCTCGCGTAGCCCGCGATCGCGCCGTCGACCTCGGCGATCACGGTGACGCTCCGGCCGGCCGCCACGTTGTCCGCCCATTGCGCGACGACGGCCGGGCTCGTGATGTCGGTGCGGAGGAACAGCAGGTCGTCGGCGGGAAGGGCGCGCGCGAAGGCGAGGAGGCCGTCGGCGTCGCTCCGCGCCATGAGCCGGAGCGACGACCACCGCGTTGCTCTCGAGCGTGACCGAGCGCGGGTACCGCCCGGATACAACGTCACCGGCCCCGGGCGTCACGACGCCACGAGCCCCGCGAAGGCGGCGGGCTGGGCGACCCGGGCGCCGCGGCCCGCAGCGCCGCGAAGGACTCGCGGAGACGCTCGGCCAGCTCCCAAGCCATCGGGCACGAGGCGCGGGTCCACCGTGAGCCCGAACGTGAGCTTCTCGCAGTGGAACCAACCGCCCCTCGCTTGACTGGCGGCCACGCGCGCCCATACTCGGCGGCATGGCCTCGGACCCCGGCCCGCCCCCCGCTCCCGGATTCGACGTGCAGCGCTTCATCGGCACCATGTCGCGATTCCTCTCCGGGCCGGAACAGGCCATGCGTGTGTACCGCGAGATGCTCGGGCTCGAGTCGGACAACCGCGAGCGCGCCGTGGACTTCATGGGCCAGCTCGCGCGCGGCGCCGGGCTCGACGCCACGCCGCTGTTCGAGACCGTGCTGCGCTTCGCCCCCACCGACACCGCGCGCGTGGCCGCCGCCGCGTACCTCGCCGACCAGGGGCGCGAGGATACCGTGATCGACGCGCTGGAGTCGCTCGCGCCGCCGCTCTTGACCATGACGCTCCTCACCGGTCTCGCCGACGTGCTCGCGACACGGCCGGCGACCGCCGCGCGCATCGAGCGGCTCCTCGCGTTCGCGGGCCGCTTCCCGGACGACCAGCGCTTCACCACGCTCTACCTCGGCGAGTTCACGGGGCGCGACGTGAAGCGCATCGTCCGCCGCACGGTGGCCGAGAGCCTGCTGCGCCGGGACGCGCCCGCATCGGTGGACTGGCCGCGCGGCTGACCGGCGCAAGCGACGTTGACGGTTCGTTCCAGTGCATTTCCGGATGCGCTCGCCTCGCCTGCGGCTCGGCTCACACATTCATGCGCGCAGCAGCAGATGGATGGCGTAGATGGCGCCCCCCGCCAGCCCGCCGACCACCGTCCCGTTCACCCGGATGTACTGGAGGTCGTCGCCCGCCTGCTCCTCGATGAGCCGGACCGCGCCCTCGGCCCCCAGCGCATGCACGCCGCGCTCGATGAACGCGGCGAGTCGGTCCTGATAGCGCTCGACGAAGGCGATGCCGTGGCGCTTCGCCCAGCGATCGAGGTCCGCCCGCAGCGCCTCGTCCTCGATCAACGTCTTGCGCATCCGCTCGATCTCTCCGGTGATCCAGCGGACGACCCCGGAGTCCTCGCGCCCGAGGTCGATGACCAGCGCGCGGTGCAGCGCCGCCGCCGCGTCGTCGATGAGCTGCGCCACCGCGGCGCTGGTGAGGAGATCCTGCTTCGCCGCCTCGACGCGCGCGATCATCTGCGGATCGTTCCGGAGCCGGCCGGGCAGCTCGGCGAGGACCTGGGACAGGCTCTGGCGCAACGGGTCGGCGGGGTCGGCGGCGACCTTTCGGAGCGCCGAATGCAGCGCGGCGACCAGCCGGTCGCGATCGATCAGGCCGAGCATGTTGGCCACCCCGATGAGGATGCTGGGATACACGCCCATACGGCGGCGATAGCTCCCCACCACGCCGTCCACCAGCTCGCCCACGGCTTCCCGCACGTCCGGCCGCTCCAGCGCCTTCACCAGGAGACCGGCGAGCGCGTCCACGGCGCGCTCGTCCCATCCGTGACGGCGCGCGATGTCGACGAGGTCAGCGAGGACGGGCGACGCCGGCCGCGTGAGGACGAGACGGCGCAGCCAGCCGACGAGCTCGGCGGCTCCCTCCGGCGGGAGCTGGCCCGCCGTCCAGCGGGCGACCGCTCCCACCACGGCCTGCACGTCCCTCGCCTCGACGCTCGCCGCTCCCCGGGCGAGCAGGCCGGCCACGTCCACCTGCGCGATCTCGCGGGTGACGTACTCGGTGGTGAGCACGCGGTCGCCCACCATCGTGCCCACGCGCGCGGCCATGAGCTGCCAGTTCGCCGGGATCAGCGCGGTGTGCGGGATGGGCAGCCCGAGCGGGCGGCGGAACAGCGCGGTCACCGCGAACCAGTCGGCGAGGCCGCCCACCACGCCCGCCTCCGCGATGGCGAGGATCCACCCGCCCCACCAGGTGGCGCGGAACGGAAACGCGAGGATGGCGAGCGCGGCGGCGAGCAGGAGGACGGCGAGGGCGAGCTTCCGCTGCCGGCGGCGGGGCGACGTGATCGTTGCGGGCTTCACGCGGTGATCGGGCTCAGCCATGCGGACAACCGGCAAGCGGCGCCGCCGGCGGGCGGTGCGCGCGCGACGGCGGCGCGACCAGTGGCATTGTAGAGTTGCCCTCACGTATCATCAAGCGCGCCGCTGCGCGGGTCGTGTCATTCCCTCTCCCCCTTGGGGAGAGGGCAGGGTGAGGGGCGGTCGAGCAAGCTCACGGACCGTCTCGACGCGAGGTAGTGCCACGAACCCTCACCCCGGCCCTCTCCCTGAAAGGGAGAGGGAGACCGGCGGACTGACTATCCATCAGGAGGCGCACCGTGGCCGACCAAACGTCCGCGTCCGATCCGTTCGCGATGTGGCGCGAGTGGGTGAGCCAGTCGGAGCGCCAGTGGAACACCTTTCTCACCCAGGCGATGGGCTCCGAATCGTACAGCCAGTCGGTGGGCCGGTTCATGGAGTTCTACGTGGCCGCCCAGAAGCAGCTCGGCGAGAGCATGGGCCGGTACCTCACCGCGCTCAACCTGCCCACGCGCGACGACCTGCTGGGCCTCGGCGACCGCCTCGCCGCGATCGAGACCCGGCTCGCGCGCATCGAAACCACCCTCGCGCACGGCGGTGGGGCGGGAGACGACGCGATGCCGGCGACACGGCCGCCCCGGACGCGACGACCGCCGCCGGCGGCCCCTGACGATCCTACCGGGGCGGCACAATGAGCCCGGCCGCGACAACGTCCATCGAGGAGCGGGTGCGCTCCGAGATCGATCGCGCCCTGCAGCGGAACATCAAGGGCCTCGGCTACCTGTCGAGCGGCGACCCGGTGATGGGGCTCACGCCGAAGGAACGTCATCTACACGCGCGGCACGCTCCAGCTCTATCACTACCGGCCGCTCACCCCGGACATCTACCGCGTGCCGGTGCTGCTCGTGATGTCGCTGGTGAGCCGCGCCTACATCCTCGACCTCACGCCCGGGCAGAGCTTCGTCGAGTTCCTCGTCACGCAGGGCTACGACGTCTACATGATCGACTGGGGCGTGCCGCGCCCCGAGGACCGTCGGCTCCGGCTGGAGGATTACGTCCTCGACTTCATGCCCGACTGCGTGGCCCGCGTGGCCGCCGACTGCGGCGAGCGGGAGGTGTCGATGATCGGCTACTGCATGGGCGGCATGCTCGCGGTGATCCACGCGGCCCTGCACCCGACGGGACCGATCAAGAACCTCGCGTGCTTCACCACGCCGGTGGACTTCCGCGGGATGCCGCTCTTCCGGCAGTGGACGGACCGGCGCTACTTCGACGTGGACCGCATCGTCGATCAGCTCGGCAACGTGCCGCCCGAGCTGATCTACAGCTCGTTCGAGATGCTGCGGCCGGCGGCGCGCGCGGCCGGGACGGTGCGCCTCTGGGACAACATGTGGAACGACGACTACGTGCGCTCGTATCGCATGTTCGACCGCTGGGCCACCGACCAGATCCCCTTCCCCGGCGAGTGCTTCCGCCAGACCGTCAAGGAGCTGATGTGGGAGAACCGGCTCTTCACCGGCGATCTCACGCTGGGCGGCCGGCGGGTGGACCTCTCCCGCATCGGCGTGCCGTTCCTCCACGTGATGGCCGAGCACGACCACATCGTGCCCTACGAGTCGGCGCGCCCGCTCGTTGGCATGGTGGGCAGCGGGGTGAAGCAGGAGATGGTCCTCAAGGGCGGGCACGTGAGCCTGGTCGCCGGGCCCCACGCGAGCCGGAGGCTCTGGCCCCAGCTCGACGGCTGGCTCGCGGGGCGCTCCCTCTGACCGCGCGGGCCTATCCACGGACCTTCCGCCTCCCGGGCGGCGACGTGGCCCTTCGCTTCATGAGCGCCGCGGACCGGGAGGCCGCGCTCGCCTTCGCGCGCGCCCTGCCCGCGCACGACCTGCTGTTCCTCCGGCGGGACATCACCCGGCCCGAGGCCGTGGACTTCTGGCTGCAGGGCATCGAGCGCGGACGCATCGCCACCGTGCTGGCGGAGCGGGATGGGCAGGTGTGCGGCTACGCGACGATCGACCGCGGCGATCTGTCCTGGTCGCCCCACGTGGCCGAGCTGCGCGTGATGGTGTCGACGGCGATGCGCGCCCAGGGCCTCGGACGGCTCCTCACCCAGGAGGCGTTCGCCGTCGCCCTCGGGCTGGGCATCGAGAAGATGGTGGCGCAGATGACGGTGGACCAGAAGGGCGCCATCTCCGTGTTCCAGGGCATGGGCTTCAGGCCGGAGGCGCTCCTGCGCGACCACGTCAAGGACCGCGACGGCAAGACGCACGACCTCTTGATCCTGAGCCACGACGTGGCGAGGTTCCAGAGCCAGCTCGACGCGTACGGACTGACCGAGGCCCTCGAGCCCTGAACGCGCCGGCGGGGACCGGGACGCCCCGGCCCCCGCCGCTCACGCTCGACTCAGGAGTGCTGCGCGCCGCTCAGTTGGAGCGGATGTTGTAGATCTGACGCACGCGGGTCACGTAACCGCCCACCGCGTCCTGGATCTCCTTGCTCGCGCGGTCGGACGATCCCTGGAACCGCTCCGTCGTCCTCGACACGATGTGCGCGTTGGTCTCGAAGAGCTTGAAGAGACGCTGGCTGCCCTCGAAGGCAGACAGAACGCTCCGGCGGTACCAGCCGAGGGGGTCGGTGCGCAGATCCTCGATGCCCTCGCGGATCGTGCCCGTGGGCATCGCGGCGCGGGCCGTCTCCACCGCGGCCGCCTGCATCTCGCCGAACGCGCGGAGCCGCTCGCTGGCCGCCGTCGAGGAGAGCTCGATGAGCTGGCCGATCACGCGCTGGTTGGCCTCGGCGAAGGCCGTGGCGGCCTCGAGTCCCTTGCTGGTGAGATCGCTGACCTGGAACGTGGGAGCCTGGGGCTGATTCGGGGTCGACATCTTGTTTCTCCTTCCGCCGGCCGGCCTCGCTGGACCGTGTCCGGCTCCGAACTGGTTCTCGATAACGCTCTGCGTCGTCCACCACTGCCAAACTAACACGATGCGTTATCAGCGTCAAGTGTTTTTACGCGCTGCGCTATAATGGCCAGGGGCCGTATTTAATGGCTTTATTGTTCTCAGGTTCAACGCGCTGGGGCGACGGGTTGACGCGGCGTGCAATGAAAACCGCCGCGCGCGGACGACCTATGATCGCGGGCCCCGGCGCAGTGAGAACCGGCGGGACCGAGAAGGAGGCACGACATGGAGTTCAGCCTGGCCGGCATCGTCCGCACGCATGCCCGGGAGCGCCCGAGCGCGCCCATGCTCACGTTCGAGGATCGCGTCATCGGCTACGGCGAGATGCACGCCCGCGCGTCCCGCGTCGCCCAGGCCCTCCTCGCGGAAGGCGTCGGACCGCAGGACCGCATCGCCTTCCTGGACAAGAACGGCCCCGCGTACTTCGAGGTGCTGTTCGGGGGCGCCCAGATCAACGCGGTCAACGTGGCGGTGAACTGGCGGCTCGCCGCGCCCGAGATGGAGTACACGATCAACGACGCGCAGGCGAAGGTGCTCGTCGTGGGCGCGGACTTCCTCGGCCACCTCGCCGAGTTCGAGGGCGCGCTCCAGACGGTGAAGAAGATCGTGGTCGTCGGCGACCACCCGCGTCACGAGAGCTACGCGTCGTGGACGGGAGAGCGCGCGGCCGACGACCCCGGCCTGCCCTCGGCGCCGGGCGACGTGGCCATGCAGCTCTACACCTCCGGCACGACCGGCCTGCCCAAGGGCGCGATGCTCACGAACGCGAACCTCGGCACCCTGCTCCCGCACGTGTCGCCGCCCTGGGGCCTCGACGCGACGAGCGTGAACGTGATCGTCATGCCGCTCTTCCACATCGGCGGCTCGGGATGGGCCCTCTGCGGCATGTGGCACGGCTGCCACTCGCTCCTCTTCCGCGAGTTCGCGCCCGCGGACGTGCTCGCCGCGCTCGAGCGCCACCGCGTGACCAACGCCCTCTTCGTCCCCGCGATGCTCCAGTTCATGACTGGCGTGCCCGGCGCCGCCGACCGCGACTACCGCGCGCTCCGCTCGATCGTCTATGGCGCCTCACCGATCACGAACGAGGTGCTGCTCCGATCGATGCAGACCTTCCGCTGCCCGTTCATCCAGGTCTACGGCCTCACCGAGACCACCGGAGCCATCACCCAGCTCGACTCCAGCGACCACGACCCCGACGGCCCGCGCGCCGGGCTGCTGCGCTCCGCCGGCAAGCCCTACCCGTGGGTGGAGATCCGCATCATCGACCCCGACACGGGGACCGAGCGCCCGCGCGGCGAGGTGGGCGAGCTGTGGACGCGCTCGGTGCAGAACATGAAGGGCTACTGGAACAAGCCGGAGGACACCGCCCGCACGTTCGCGCCGGGCGGCTGGCTGAAGACGGGCGACGCCGGCTACATGGACGAGGACGGGTTCATCTTCCTCACCGACCGCGTCAAGGACATGATCGTCTCGGGCGGCGAGAACGTGTACCCGGCCGAGGTGGAGAACGCGCTCGCGAGCCATCCGGACATCGCGGACGTCGCGGTGATCGGCGTGCCACACGAGCGGTGGGGCGAGACGGTCAAGGCGATCGTGGTGCGGCGGCCCGGAAGCGATCCCGGCGGGGACGCCATCATCGCCTACGCCCGCCAGCGCCTCGCCCACTACAAGTGCCCGACCTCGGTGGACTTCGCGGACGCCCTCCCGCGCAACCCGTCCGGCAAGCTGCTCAAGCGCCAGCTTCGCGAGCCGTACTGGAAGGGCTACACGCGGCGGATCAATTGACGCCGGCCGGGCGAGGAAGAACAGTCTGATGAGCTTTGGAAGAACGACGCCCATTCTCCGCATCTTCGACGAGGCCAAGGCGAAGGAGTTCTACGTAGGCTTTCTGGGCTTCACGGTTGATTGGGAGCACCGCTTCGAGGAGAACCTCCCGCTGTACATGCAGATATCGAAGGACGGTTGTGTTCTTCATCTCTCGGAGCACCACGGAGACAGCAGTCCGGGCGCTCACGTGCGAATCGAAACGCACGAGCTGGAACGCTTCCAGGCGGACCTTCTCGACAAGCACTACAAGTATGCCCGCCCCGGGATTCAGGAGATGCCTTGGGGTCGGGACATGTCCGTTGGAGATCCTTTCGGCAATCGTTTGACGTTCACGAGCGTGAGGAGCGGCTGACGAGACCTGTCCAGGCGGCACGTTCGAGTCTCTGTGGTTGAACGCGCAGGGTCAGCGGCCGGCCTCGCGCCGGGCCGCTCCCCCTGCTGTTGGACCGTCGTCAGGACGGCAGATCCTCGAGTCGAACACCGCGCCCACTTCGGAGGCTCTCGCGCGCCTGTGCGACGCGCCGCAGGAACTCGGGATGATGCTCCAGCCGATAGTCGAGCCAATCATCCTCGCTCTCGAATCCGATGAGCACCCCAGCCGGTTTCCCGTGCCGGGTGATGAGAATCTCTTCTGACTCAGCCAGACGGAGGAATCGCGACAGATCGTCCTTGACCTCAGCCAGAGCCGCTTGGCGCACCTGGCGTCCCGTGCGCGGCGAGCCAGCGCGCGGCTTCGGCTTTTGTGACGATCGCGAGGACCTCGACCGCTTCACGCGTGACGTCATAGAACACCCTCACTTCCCCAACCCGAAGGCGATACTGCGGCTGACTCAAGCCCCGGAGGCGCTTGATCCGGCTCTTGCTGACCCGGGTTGGCTCGTTCCGCAAGTGCCGTTCCAGAGCGTCCCGCACTTCGGCCCGAACGTAGGCCGTCAGAGACCTGAAGGCCTTCGCCGCCTCCGGCGCCAGGACGACCTCGTACCGCATTCTAGCCAGAATATAGCCAGATCGGCCGCCCGGTCAACTCGGCCGCCACGACGCACGCCACGCCGATGCCGCCGAATGACGGGAGCGCTCCACCTGCTGGGCGGGAACCAAGCGAACGGCCCGATGGGACACCGTCCGGAGGCGCACTGACCCGGAATCGCTCTCTACTTGAAGCGGCGCGTGAGCCAGTCGACGAGGAGGCGGTTCAGCTCCTCGGGCTTCTCCTGCTGGGTCCAGTGGCCGCAGCCCGCGATCATGTGCGTCTCGAGGTCCGAGCACACCGTGGACATGCCCTGGGCGAGGGCGGGGGGCAGCGCGGCGTCCCACTCCGCGGTGATCATCAGGCAGGGGAGCGAGATCGGCCGCGTGGAGACGTCGGGGAAGCGCTCGCGATTGCGATCCACGTTCCGGTACCAGTTCACCGGCCCGCGGAAGCCGCTCGCCGCGAAGGCCTTGGCGTAAACGTCGATCTCGTCCTCGGTGAGGAGCGGCGCCCCGGGCGGCTCGAAGCTCGGGAGCCGCCGGAACGGATTGGCGTCGCGGCCCTCGCGGCCGCCCTGGAGCATGCCCCCGCCCCTGCCCTGAACGCCGCGCCGCATGAGCTTCTCGAACACCACGCGGGGCTGGCGGTCGAGGACGGCCTCGGCCACGCCAGGCTGCTGGAACCACAGGATGTACAGCCGCTCGTCCTCGGTGAAGAGCTGACGCAGGAACTCCGTGGTCGGGAACGGGATGTAGGGCGTGTTCACGCCGATCACGCCCGCGGTCACGCCCGGGTGCAGGACGGGCATGGCCCAGGCGACGAAGCCGCCCCAGTCGTGGCCGACGAAGATCGCGCGCTCCACGCCGAGCGCCTCCAGCAGGCCCGCGAGATCGCCGGTGAGCTGCTCCATGCCGTACGCCTCGATCGGCTCCGGTGCGTCGCTGCCGCCGAAGCCGCGCTGGTCCGGCGCGATGACGCGGAAGCCGGCGTCGGCGAGGCGGGGATCTGATGCCGCCACGAGTACGCCAGCTCCGGGAAGCCGTGACAGAGCACGACGGCCGGGCCCCGGCCCGCCTCGTGGACGGACAGCGTGATCCCGGGCTCGCGGACCCCGGCAGCGGTCACGCGATCGGGAAGGCGGATGCGGCGGGCCGCGGGGAAGTCGCTCATGGCAGGCCCTCGAGACGCGGGTCTCAGTCGGGAAGGATGATCGCGAACGTCCAGCCCAGCGCGATCGCCGGCGGCAGCAGCCCTGCCGCGATGCCCCGGGTCATCGGCGGAAGCCCATCGAGGACGGGGGCCGGGGCGTCGGGGGCGAAGACGCGGGCGCGGCCCCGATGCTCGCGGCCCAGCAGCCAGTAGCGCACGCGCGGGTCGGCGACGAGGTTCCCGATCCAGCGCGAGCGCGGCCCGCGCAGCGTGCTCACGAACACGCAGCCCTCGATCACCGTGGCGAGCACCGTCACGCGCCGGGGCTGGCCGGTCCGGGCGCCGGTGGTCTCGAGCACCACGAGACCGCTGGGCACCAGGCCCGGCGATCCGAGGCCCGCGCGCACCGCGGGCTCCACGAGCGCATTGAGCGCGCGGTAGAACTCGGTCTCCGCGCAGAACGGGCCGGCGGCGGCGGGGCTCATCGCGCCAGCATGGTACCATCCGGAAGTCCCGCCGGATTTCGCGGAAGCCCGATGCCCGGATGGAAGGAGCGCGCGTGAATCCCCAGGTCAGCCAATTCATCGATCTCCTCAAGTCGCTGCAGGTGGCGGGCGTCCCCCGGCTCTGGGAGCTGCCGCCCGACGTCGCGCGCAAGTCCGCCGACAACATGTTCAGGTCCGTCTTCAACGACGGCGGGCCGGAGATGGCGGACACGCGGGACATCGAGATCCCGGGACGCCGCGGCGCCATCCCCGCGCGGCTCTACGTGCCCTCCGGCGTGGCGGAGCGCTCGCCCGGGCTCCTCTACCTGCACGGCGGCGGCTGGGTGATCGGCAGCCCCGACACCCACGATCGGCTCACGCGCGAGCTCGCCGCGGCGATCGGCGCGCGCGTGGTGTCGCTCCACTACGCGCTCGCGCCCGAGCATCCCTACCCCGAAGGCCTCGACGACTGCGTGGACGCGGCGCTCTACCTGGGCGCCCAGGGCGGCCGGCTCGGCATCGACCCGGCGCGGCTGCTCATCGGCGGGGACTCCGCGGGCGGCAACCTGAGCGCGGCGACCCTGCTCCGGCTCCGCGACGAGCGCAGCCCGGCCTTCGGCGCGTTCCGCGGCGCCATCCTGATCTACGGCGCCTTCGCGGTGGGCTTCGACTCGCCCTCCATGATCGCGTGGGGCGATCGCGATCTCGTGCTGTCGCGGAAGTCGATGGACTGGTTCCGCGGTCACTACCTGGGCGACCGCGACCCGTCGAAGGATCCCTACATCTCGCCGCTCGCCGGCAATCTCGCCGGGCTCCCGCCGGCCATCCTCCTCTGCGGCACGCTCGACCCGCTGCTGTCCGACTCGGAGGAGTTCGCGAAGGCGCTCGAGAAGGCGGGCGTGCGCGCCGAGCTCCACGTGTTCGAGGACGGCCTCCACGCCTTCGCCCAGATGTTCACGCTGGACATGGCCTCGGACGCGGTGCGCCGCATCGCGGCGTTCGCTCGGCCGCTGGTGGCCTGAGCGGCGTCAGGCGCCCTCCCACAACGCGCGGATCGGGACGGCGTACAGGGCGTCGCCGAAACCGGCGGTCATCTCGCCGTCGTACAGCACCACCCCTCCGGCGAACGCTTGCCCGCCGCCTCCTGAGCTTCGCAGGCCGCGGCGTAACCTGATTCGGCTATGCACTTCAGTGTCGGCTGATCGAAAGGTTCAGGGTCGGCCAATCGCAACCCCAAGCACCGGCGACGCGCCTCTACGTGACCTGGCTCGCCGGTGGCTCTCAGCGCGTGGCGCGGCGGAGCCGCGGCGCCACGTCCCGAGCGAAGCGCTCGAGGCTCGGGCTCATCTGCTCGGGCCGGAGACCCGGCGGCACCGCCCACGTGACCAGGTCCGTGATCCCGTGCTCCGCGATGAAGGCGGACAGCTCGGCCACGCAACGGTCCACGTCGCCCACCACCCACGTCTGGGGGATGCGGGGGCCGGCGCGGTACCACGACCGCTCCTGGCCGGACTCGGCGAAGAACCGGTTGTAGAGCTCGCCGCGATAGCGCTCGGCGGCGCGGACCGCCGGCCAGTCACGCTCCGGGTCGTCGGTGACGAAGCACGAGCGGATGATGCCGACCCGTCGCGCCTCGGGCGCGCGGCCGGCCGCCCGCACCGCCTCGCGCCACGGGTCGAGGACCTGCGCGCGCTCGCCCTGCGGCAGGAGATGCGCGTCGAAGCGCGCGGCCCGGCGCGCGCCGTCCGCGGACATCGCGGCGATCCAGAGCGGCGGGCCGCCCGGCTGCACGTAGCGGGGGCGGATGACCACGTCGTCGAACGTGTAGCGCTTGCCGTGGAAGCTGAAGCGCTCGCCCGTGAAGCAGCGGGTGAGGACCTCCAGCCCCTCTTCCATGCGCGAGAGCCGCTGCGGCAGCGGGATGCCGAAGCCGCGGAACTCGTGCGGGGCGTACCCCATCCCGACGCCGAGCTCCACGCGTCCACCGCTCAGGTTGTCGAGCACGGCCAGGTCCTCGGCCAGCCGCACGGGGTGGCTGAACGGGAGCAGGCAGATGTCGGAGGAGAAGCGCACGCGCGACGTGCGCGCCGCCATCGCGCCGGCCACCGGCGTCCACGACGGCAGGTACCCGTCCTCGACGAAGTGGTGCTCGGTGAACCAGACGAGCTCGAGACCGAGCCCGTCCAGCCACGCGACCTGCTCGAGGATCTCCGCGTACAGCCGCGCCGTCGGGATGCCGGAGTCCGGCGGGTTCCGGAAGTCGTACACGACCCCGAGCCGGAGCGGGAGGCTCAAGTCGCGGCCCAGACGTCGACGAGGTAGCGGTTTTCCGCGGCCAGGCGGGTGAGCCAGTCCTCGGCCGCGGCGTCGCCGCCGCCGGTCGCGCCGCGGTAGATGGTGGCGAAGGCGCGGCGTACGTCGGGCGCCATGCGGGTGGCGTCGCCGCACACGTACACGGTGGCGCCGTCCTGGAGCACGCGCCATACGCGGTCCTTCGATTCGAGGATGCGGTCCTGCACGTAGATCTTCCGGCCGGGGTCCCGGCGCGAGAACGCGGTGTCGATCTCGCTCACGCCGTCCGCGGCGAAGGCCGCCAGCTCCTCGGCGTAGAGGTGGTCCTGGCCAGGGTGACGGCAGCCGAAGAAGAGCAGCGCGGGGCCGATCGGGTCGCCCTTGTCGCGCAGGGCCGCGCGCTCCTGCAGGAATCCCCGGAACGGCGCCAGGCCCGTGCCCGGGCCGACCATGATGATCGGCGCGGCGGGATCGGCGGGGAGGCGGAAGGCCGACCTGGTGTCTTTCACGAAGGCGTGGACGACGCTGCCCACGGGCTGGACGGCGAGGTAGCTCGAGCACACGCCGGTGAAGTCACCTCGGCCGGAGCGCGCCGGCGCGTTCACCACGGCGACGGTGATGCTCAGGTGACGCGGGTCGCGCAGCGGCGAGGACGAGATCGAGTAGTAGCGCGGGGCCAGCGGCGACAGCATCTCCAGGTACGCCGGGAACGGGCAGCTGGCACGCCGGGTACTCCTCGAGCAGGTCGATCACCGACTTGCGTGTGGCGAGCACCTCGGCCTTGTAGCGGGCCACGCCGGCCTCGTCCTCGCCGGCGAGGGCGAGCAGGCGCGGGCGCGTCCACGGGCACTCGGTGTGCTCGGCCATCGTGCGGATCTGCGAGCGCGTGGCCACGTCCTGCAGCTCCGGGTAGTCGCCGAGCAGCCGGTAGACGGAGATCGTCTCGCCCACGGGCAGGAAGCTCTTCCGGTGGCCGCCGGCGCGGATCCGCACGTGGGCGTCCTGCGTCGAATCCGAAGCGCGCGGCCACGCGGCGCACCAGCGCGTCGCCGTTGTGGGCGATCACGCCCAGGTGGTCGCCCGCGCGGTAGCTCACGCCCGCGGGCAGCTCGAGCTCGATGTGGCGCGTGGACCGCTCCGAGGGCGCGGCGCCGTCCTTCACGTGGAGCTCGCGGTTCACCGTGACGGCCATGGGCACGGCGCCCAGCGAGCCCACGAACGGGCTCATGCGCTCGCCCGCGACCACGTCCACCGTGTAGAGCTGCTCGCGCGCCCCCGCGTCCGGCAGCTTCACGTCGAGGGCGAGCGCCGTGACGGCGGCGGGCCACAGCGGCCGGTACCAGTCCTGGAACTGGCCGTCGAAGTCGTCGCGCGCGTCGCCCTCGCCTCGCGCGTGCACGCGCCGCGCGCCGCGAGCGGCCAGGGCCTCGTCGATCGCGCGCGGCACGGCCTGGAACGTGGCGGCCCAGTCGCGGTTGCCGCAGCCGAACACGGCGTAGCTGACGCCGCGCGAGCTCGTCCGGCCCCTTCACGCCGGACCTGAGCCACTCGCAGAAGCGGCCGGCGTTGTCCGGCGGCGTGCCGTTGTACGAGGAGCACGCGATCAGCACCAGCCCCTCGCGCGGCAGCCGGCCGGCGTAGTCGTCGAGCGGCGCCAGCGTCGTCGCGAAGCCGTGCGCCTCGGCGTCCTGCGCGATGCGCGAGGCCAGCTCCTCGGCGGTGCCCAGGTTCGAGCCGTAGAGGACCAGGGCCGGCGTGCCGTGTCGAGCGGCGCCGGCGCCTCGGAGCGTTAGCGGTTGCTGTCCACTGCATTTCCATCTACGCTCCGCTCGCCTTCGGCTCGCTGCGCAAGGCCACTGCCCGCGGACACCCGTGCCTTCTCTCGAGGCCGGATCGAGATCATGAATCCGTCCGGCTTGATCGTGAGCGTCTCCTTCAGCTTGAGCTGATACCGCGTGTGGTCGACCAGCTTGAAGCGCTGCAGGATCATGCCCAGGACGAGCGTGGCCTCCTGGAGCGCGAACTGCCGGCCGATGCACGCGCGCTGTCCGTTGCCGAACGGCTTGTACGCGTTGGCCGGGCGATTCCGCTCGGCCTCGCGCGCGAAGTTGTCCGGGTCGAACGCCTCGGCCTGCGGTCCCCACACCGAGCGGTCGCGGTGGAGCATCGGCAGCAGCACCACGATGTTGTAGCTCTTCTTCATCGAGGTACTTCCCGCCGATGGTCGTGTCCTGGTGCGGGCAGGAGCGCGAACGCGGGAGCGGTCGGCCACAGGCGGAGCGTCTCCTTGAGGATCTGGCCGATGTAGGTGAGCTGCCCCACCTGCGCGTAGGTCGGCTTCGCCGCGGGATCGGGGCCGAGCACCCGGTCGACCTCCTCGTAGGCCCGGGCGAGCACGTGCGGGATGGTTCAGCAGCGCGTGGATCGCGAAGGACAGGAGCCCGCTCGTGGTCTCGTGCCCGGCGATCAGGAACGTGATGATCTGGTAGCGGATGTTCAGGTCGTCGAGCCGCTCGCCGGTCTTCCGGTCCACGCCGGTGAGCATGTAGCTCAGCAGGTCGGGCTTGGTCGTGAAGTCCTCGCCGCTCTCCCGGCGCTCCTTGATGATCCGGTCCACCGTCTCGTTCATGAACCGGATGTCGGCGCGGAGCTTCCGGTCCTCCTTCTTGCGGATCATGTCCTCCATGGGGAGCCGCCGCACCTGCGACATCGCGCCGGAGAGCGCGCCCACCATGGCGTCCACGAAGGGATGGTTCGACTCGCGGTAGAAGGAGTTGAACCGGTAGTCGAAGCCGCAGAGGCCGATGGTGTCGAGGGTGAGCGAGGTCATGTCGCGCACCACGTCGATCTCGTCGCCGGCGTTGAGCCGCTCCCACTTGAGGACGAGCTGCTCCGCGATGTCGAGCATCATCGCGTGGTAGCCCTGCATGGCCCGCTGGCTGAAGTTCGGCAGCAGGATGCTGTGGGCCTTCCCCCAGTTCGGCTCCTGGGTGTAGGCGGTGAAGAGCCCGTCCCCGCCGAACTGCCGCACCTTGCGGAGCGCTCCGCGCACGCTCTTGTCGAATCGCGACTCGTCGGACAGCTCGTCGACGAGGTCGAAGCCCGACACCACCATGACGACGGCGCCGCGGAAGTCGAGCCAGTAGATCGGCCCGTACTCGCGCGCCAGCTTGACCAGGTCCTGCACCTGGGTGGTGGCGCCGAGGTCGAGGAGGTTGCCGAGGAGGAGCTTCTGCGGCGGATGCGGAATGCCGGCGAGCGCGATCTGCTTCGGCATGACGGAGGGCCGGCCGGCTAGGGCTTCGGCGTGCCCTGCCCCTTGCCCGCCTCGCCCGTGGCCTTGAGGGCCTGCATCCAGAGCTGGTACGCGCGGCCCTGGGCCTGGGTGAGCCGCGTGATCGCCTCCTGCATCTCACCCGGCGCGCCGCCGGATGACAGCGCGAGGGGCAGGCGCATCCACGCCTGCCCGACCGCGAACGCGGCCTCCTGCAGCTCGCGCAGCACGGCCTGGCTCTCGCCGGAGACGCCGGGCGCGCCCGGCGCCTGGCGCAGCCACGCGCCGGCGAGGTCGCCCCAGCTCCGCGCGGCGTTGTTCCAGAACTCCTGCGCCTGGCGCCAGCCCTCCGTCATCGAGCGGGCGCCGGCCTCCCACATCTGCGCGATCTGCTGCGGGCTGGGCGGGCCGGGGGGTTGGGTACTCATGGCGTGACCTCCGTCTGGATTGGCGCCCCGCGGAGCGCGCGGAAGCGGCGATGCGGAGCGCCCGAGCCCGGATTGTGGTCGCGGCTCGCCGGGCTTGTCAACCGACCGCGACGCGGAGAGGCCGCGTCAGGCGGACGCGGGAACATCCCGGGCGAGGACCAGCAGGTCCCGCGTCCGGCCCGCGCTGTCGACGACGAAGTCCTGGAGGACGGCCTCGCGCGCGAAGCCGAGGCGCTCGAAGGTGGCGATGGCGCCCTTCTGGTCCGGGGTCATCCGCGCCACGAACTTGCGGAGGCCCAGCGCGCGCGCGAGACCGGAGATCTCGGTGGCGAGACGCCGCCCGAGGCCTCGGCCCCGATAGCGGCCCGATACCTGGATCCAGATCTCGCCGAGGTGGCGCTGCCACGTGACCTGGTCGTGGGCGAGCGCCGCGTAGCCGGCGATCTCGCCGTCCGCCTCGGCGAGCACGACCACCGCCCGTCCTTCCTCGAGGCCCCGCGCCCACTCCCCCACCGCCTCACGGCTGGTGAGGTCGAGCGAGAGGAACAGCAGGTCGTCGGCGGGGAGCCGGCGCGCGAAGGCCACGAGCCGGTCGGTGTCGGCGGCTGTCATCAGGCGGAGCGTCGCGGCGCTACCGTCGCCGAGCGCGACGGCGCGCGGCGGAAACGGCGGCGCCGCGCGGGTGGGCGCCATGGTCAGCGCCGGACCAGCCGCATCCAGACGTACCGGAGCCCGCCCGCGATGCCGTGCGGCATCACGTACATGAACACGATGAGGAAGACGCCGAAGATCGCCCACGGCGCCGCCTTCGAGATGTCCTGCGCCCAGTTGGGCACGAACTGGATGAACAGGGCGCCGTAGATCGCGCCGGAGATGGTGGCGAGCCCGCCGATGACGATGCCGGTGAGCAGGCTGATCGACAGCAGCACCTGGAACGAGTCGGGCGCCACGTAGGCGATGGCACACGGCGGAGAGCGCGCCCGCCACCCCGGTGTAGGCCGCGCTCACTCCGAACGTCAGCGACTTGTAGAGCGCGTTGTCGATCGCCCATGGCCTCGGCGGCGAGGGGGTTGTCACGGATGGCCACGAGGGCGCGGCCCACCCGGCCGCCGAGCAGGTTCCGGCGCCAGGACCAGCATGACGATGAGCACGGCCAGCGTGACGAGGTAGAGCCACTGGTCCTCGCCGAGGGGCAGGCCGAGCGGCGCCTTGGGCTTGCTCAGCACGATGCCCTGCGAGCCGCCCGTCCAGTGCTCGAAGTACTTGAGGATCTGCGGCACGCCGAGGGCGAGCGAGAAGGTGGCCAGCGCGAGGTACAGGCCCTCGAGCCGGAGGGCGGGACGGCCGAACAGGAACCCGACGATCAGGCACACGAGGCCGGCGGCGGGGATCGTCCAGCCATAGCCGATAGACCACTTGTCCATCATGATCGCGCTCGTGTACGCGCCGATCGCGTAGAAGGCGCCGTGGCCGATCGAGATCTGCCCGTTGTAGCCGGTGAGCATGTTGAGGCCCATCAGGGCGATCGCGTAGATGAACACCTGGGTGAACTGGAACAGCCGGAATGGGGTGAGCAGGAAGGGCAGCGCCGCCGCGACCACGAGGAGGACGACGACGGCGCCCGTCTTCCACGCAGGCTCCGAGATGCCGGCGACCGTCGCGGGGCGGGGCCCGGCGATGGCGCGCGGCTCGGTGGCGGTGGCGGCCACGCTCAGACCCGCCGGACCACGGCCCGCCCGAACAGGCCGCTCGGCCGCACAACCAGCACCACGATGATCATGGCGAGGGCCACCGTGAGCTTCAGCTCGGTGCCGATGAAGGAGACGTAGGTGCCCACCAGGTTCTCGACCACGCCGACGAGGAAGCCCCCGAGCACGGCGCCGCCCGGGCTCGTGAACCCACCCACGGTGGCCGCGGCGAACGCGTAGATCTGGATGCCGCCCATCATGTTCGGGTCGAGGAACACGATGGGCGCCACCATCATCCCCGCCACCGCGCCGAAGAGCGCGGCGAGGCCCCAGCCCAGCGCGAGCATCCAGCTCACGCGGATCCCGCAGAGCCGGCTCGACTCCGGGTTCATCGCGGCCGCCCGCATGGCCAGGCCGAGCGGCGTGAAGCGGAAGAAGAGGAACAGGACGAACAGCACCACGAGGGTCACCGCGATCTCGCCTATCTCGTGGCTGCCCGTCACGATGTTGCCCATCTTGACCGGGTCCTTCGGGAACGGGCTCGGGAACGGCTTCTGGATGTACGACCAGATCCAGCCCGCCATGCTGTTGAGGATGACGAGGAGCCCGATCGTCACGATGACAATGGCGAGGATGGGCGCGTTCTCCACGGGCCGGATGATCACGCGCTCGATGACGACGCCGCCCACGAAGGCGATGGCCAGCGTGGCCGCGAAAGCCAGCCAGTACGGCCAGCCCGCGTTGAGCATGGTCCAGGCCAGGTAGGTGCTGAACATCGCCATCTCGCCCTGCGCGAAGTTCACCACGTCGGTGGCCTCGTAGATCATGACCAGCGCGAGGGCGAGGCTCGCGTAGATCCCGCCCGTGGCCAGCCCCGACACGACCTGCTGGAGGAAGATGTCCATGCGTCTCCTCAGTACCCGAGATATGCCCGGCGGATCGAGTCGTCCTGGGCGAGCGCGGCCGACGGCCCCGACATCACGACACGTCCGGTCTCGAGCAGGAACACGTGATCGGCCAGCTCGAGCGCGAGCTTCGCGTTCTGCTCCACGAGCAGGATGCTCACGCTCGACTCCTTGTTGACGGTTCGAAGGATCCGGAAGATCTCCTGCACCACCATGGGGGCGAGACCGAGCGACGGCTCGTCGAGGAGCATGAGGCGCGGGCGGAGCATCAACGCGCGCGCGACCGCGAGCATCTGCTGCTCGCCGCCGGACAGCGTGCCCGCCATCTGGCGCCGGCGCTCGGCCAGCCGCGGGAAGTAGGTGTAGACGCGCTGGAAGTCCTCCCCGGCGCCGCGCTTATCCTTGCGCCCCGCCATGCCCACGCGGAGGTTCTCCTCCACGGTCAGGCCCATGAACGTGCCCCGGCCCTGCGGCACGTGGGCGATCCCGAGGCCCACGATGTCCTCGGTGGCCTTCCGCTCGATGCGATCGCCGGCGAAGCGAATGACGCCGGTGGTGCGCACCATGGCGGAGATGGCGCGGAGCGTGGTCGTCTTGCCCGCGCCGTTGGCGCCGAGCACGGTCGTGATGCCGCCGGGCTCCATGGAGAACGTCACGCCGTGCAGCGCCTGGGTGCGGCCGTAGAAGGCCTCGAGGTCCTGGACGTCCAGGATGGCCGTCATAGTCTCACGCCCCGAGATACGCCTTGATGACCTCGGGGTCGCGCTGCACGTCGGTGGGCCGGCCCTCGGCGATCTTCCTCCCGAAGTCCAGCACCACGACCTTGTCCGAGATCGCCATCACCAGCCCCATGTGGTGCTCGACGAGCAGCACGGTGATGCCGCGCTCGTCGCGAATCCTCTTGATCAGGCCGCCCAGGGCGGCCACCTCCTCGTGGTTCAGCCCGCCCGCCGGCTCGTCCAGCATGAGGAGCTTGGGCCGGCTCGCGAGGGCGCGCGCCAGCTCCACACGCTTCATGGTGGCGAAGGGCAGGCCCGCCACCGGCCCGTGGGCGACGGCGCCCAGCTCGAGGAAGTCGATGATCTCCGCGGCGGCCTCCCGCTGGATCGTCTCCTCGTGGCCGGAGCTGGGCAGCTTGAGCGCGCTCGCGAGGAAGCCGCTCGAGGTCCGGCTGTGGGCGCCGACCATCACGTTCTGCATGACCGACATGGTGGTGAACAGCGCCACGTTCTGGAAGGTGCGGCCGATCCCGAAGGCGGCGATCTGCGAGGCGCGGCCCCCGAGGAGGTCCTTGCCCTCGAAGCGGATGCGGCCGCCCGCCGGCTCGTAGAGCCGGCTCACGCAGTTGAACAGGGTCGTCTTGCCCGCGCCGTTCGGCCCGATGAGCCCCACGATCTGTCGCGGCTCGATGTCGAACGAGACGTCGTCGAGGGCCACGATCCCGCCGAACCGGACGCTGATCTGCTCGACACTCAGGATGGGCAACGTCGCGTTCTCCCGGTCTGCCGTGCTTCCAGCGAACCATGCACGAGCAGGCTCACCGGACCGCCACGCTGCTCAGGGTCCGCCTCCCTTCGCGGATGATGCGGGCCGGCACGCGGCGCCGAGTCTATACGAGGGCGTTTCCGCCCACAAGCGAAACCCCGCGTCTGCGCTAGGGTAGCGGCATGTCCGGCGAGCCCTTCGAGGACGTGTCGGCCGGCGAGCCCGCGGTGCGCGGCGTGCTCCACCGCGCCGAGGGAGGCGCCGGCGACGGCCTCGTCCTCGCTCACGGGGCGGGGAGCGACCACACCGCCCCGTTGCTCGTCGCCCTCGCCGGCGCGTTCTCCGCCGCCGGCATCACCGTCCTGCGCTGCGACCTGCCGTACCGGCAGGCGCGCCGCACGGGCCCGCCGCCGCGCGGGGCCGCCGCGGCCGACCAGGCCGGGCTCGGTCGGGCCGCGCACGTGCTCCGCCGGGTCGCGCCGGGCCGCCTTCTCCTGGGCGGCCACTCGTACGGGGGCCGGCAGGCGAGCATGCTCGCCGCCGTGGATCCCGCGGTCGCCGACGCGCTCCTGCTCCTCTCGTATCCGCTCCACCCGCCGGACCGGCCGGCGGCGGCGCGCACCGCGCACCTGCCCGACCTCCGCGTGCCCGCGCTCGTCGTGCACGGCGCCGCCGATCCGTTCGCCACGTCCGAGGAGCTGGCCGCCGCCCTCGCGCTGATCCCCGCGGCCACGCGGATGCTCGACCTGCCCGGGGCCGGGCACGACCTGTTCCACGGGCGCCGCGGCCCGCGCGCCGCCGGCGCGGTCGCGCGCATCGTCGCCGCGTTCCTCTCCTTCCTCGACGCCCTCCGCGCTTGACCCCCGCGCCCGCGCGGCGCTACGCTTCGCCAAGATCTGCGCCACGAGAGGACACGCGCACGCCATGAAGATCACGGGAATCGAGACGTTCGCGGTCAGCAACGGATTCACGCCGGCCCGGGCCTGGCTCTTCTGCGCGATCCGCACCGACGCCGGCCTCACCGGCTACAGCGAGTTCGGGTCGGACGGGCTCACCCACGGCCTGGTCGGCCTCGTGCGCGACCTCGGCTCGCGGCTGATCGGAAAGGACCCCACGGCGCCGGACAAGCACGCGCTCGACCTCTACCGCGCCGTCCGGCAGGCGCCGTACGGCGCCACGCAGCAGGCCATCGCGGGGATCGAGCTCGCGCTCTGGGACCTGACCGCGAAGTCGCTCAACGTGCCCGTGTACCGGCTCTTCGGAGGGCCGCACCGCGAGCGCCAGCGCGTGTACTGGTCGCACCTCGCCACGTACCGCGTGCACAACTGGAAGCTCCTCGGGGCCCGCCCGATCCGCACGCTCGCCGACCTCGCCGAGGCCGCGCGCGAGGCGCCCAAGGCCGGCTACTCCGCGTTCAAGACCAACATCATCTGGCCCGGGGAGCCCGCGCGGGCGATCAGCCAGGGACGCGTGGGGCCGCACGACCAGGTCGCCACGCGCGAGATCATCGACGCCGCCGTGGCGCAGATCTCGGCCATGCGCGACGCCGTGGGCCCCGAGGTGGACATCTGCCTCGACATCAACGTGAACTTCAAGCCGAGCGAGGCGGTGCGCCTGGCCCGCGAGCTCGAGCCGTTCAAGCTCTACTGGCTCGAGATCGACAACCAGGATCCGCACGCCCTCGCCCAGCTCAAGAGCGCCGTCCGCATGCCGATCTGCTCGGGCGAGCAGCTCCAGACCATGCGCCAGTACCGCCCGTACTTCGAGCTCCACGCCATGGACGTGGTCAAGGTCGACGTGCAGTGGCAGGGCTTCGGGGCGGCGCGACGGGTCGCCGACCTCGCGGAGAGCTACGAGCTGAACGTGGCGCCCCACAACTACAACGGCCACCTCTCCACGTTCCAGAGCCTGAACTTCTGCGCCACGGTGTCGAACGTGCGCATCATGGAGTCCGACCCCGAGCAGACGCCCTACCGCGACGAGCTGTTCACACGCGCTGCCCGAGATCCACGACGGGCACATGACGATCCCCACCGCGCCGGGCTGGGGCACGGAGCTCAACGAGGCCGCGGCCCGCAAGTACGCCTGGACCGGCTGAGCGCCGCGCCCCCTCCACGCCGGAGACCACACCCATGCCCGGACCACTCTCGGGAGTGCGCATCCTCGACTGCACCACCGTCGTGCTCGGACCGCTCGCCACCCAGATGCTGGGCGACCTCGGCGCCGACGTGATCAAGATCGAGCCGCCGGAGGGCGACACCACGCGGAAGCTCGGGCCCACGCGCAACCCGGACATGGCCGCGTTCTACCTGGCCTGCAACCGGAACAAGCGGAGCCTCGTGCTCGACCTGAAGCAGCCGGCCGGCCACGCCGCGCTGATGCGCCTGGTCCGTGACGCCGACGTGCTCGTCCACAACTTCCGGCCCCAACCCGCGGCCCGCCTCAAGCTCGAGTACGAGCGGGTCCGCGCCGTGAACCCGGGCATCGTCTACTGCGCGACCTACGGGTTCCGCGCCGCGGGCCCCTACGGCAACAAGCCCGTGTACGACGACATCATCCAGGCCGCGTCCGGCCTCGCGTCGCTCCAGTCCGCGCTCGCCGGCGAGCCGCGCTACCTGCCCACCATCGTGGCCGACAAGACCAGCTCCAGCGCGGTCGCCCACGCGCTCCTCGCCGCGCTCTACCACAAGGCGCAAGCACGGGCGAGGGGCAGGCCATCGAGGTGCCGATGTTCGAGTCGGTGGTGGCCTGGACGATGGTGGAGCACCTCTACGGCGAGACGTTCGTGCCCGCGCTGGACACCCCGGGCTACAAGCGCGTGCTCAACCGCTGGCGCCGGCCGTTCCCGACGAAGGACGGCTACCTCGCCGTGCTCCCCTACACCGACACCCACTGGCAGGCCTTCTTCCGGATCAGCGGGCGCGAGGACATGCTCGCCGATCCGCGCTTCAAGTCGCTCGCGTCACGCCTCGCGCACATCGAGCACCTGTACGAGGAGCTGGGGAAGATCGTGGCCACCCGGACGAACGAGGAGTGGCTGGGCATCCTCGACGAGGCCGGCGTGCCCGCCATGGTCGTCAACACGCTCGACACGCTCTTCACCGATCCGCAGCTCACCGCCACCGGGTTCTGGAAGACCATCGAGCATCCCACCGAGGGCACGCTGCGGACACCGGACATCGCCGCCACGTACAGCCGCACGCCGGGCGAGATCCGGCGCCCGCAGCCACGGCTCGGCGAGCACAGCGTGGAGGTGCTGCGGGAGGCGGACTACGACGAGGCGGAGATCCGCGGGATGCTCGACTCCGGCGCCACCGCGGCGCCGGGCGCATGACGCGGCGAATGGCATGAGCGTCTCGTGGGCCGCAGGTCGACGATCATCCGCGCATGACGCGGCGGGCGACATAAGCGTCCCGCGGGCAGCAGAATCCACGGTCGTCCGCGCATGACGCGGACTGGAAGGGAGGCGAGAGCGGTGGCCAAGGGCAAGGGCATGCGCAAGGAGAAGAAGAAGCCGAAGCAGAAGAAGACGTAGCGCCGGAGTGCGCCAGCCAGTCCTCCTCAGCTGCGAAGCGGTGAGCCGGACCCACGGGGCCCGCACGCTCTTCGAGAACCTGTCGTTCGGGCTCGGGAAGGGCGATCGCGCGGGCCTCGTGGGCCCGAACGGCTCCGGCAAGTCCACCCTCCTCCGGATCCTCGCCGGTCTCGAAGCCCCCGACCGCGGCGTCCGGTCCGTGCGTGGCGGGATCCGGATCGGCTACGTGCCCCAGGACCCCGTCTTCCCGGATGGCGCCACCGTGGAGGACGAGGTCACGTCGGCGCTCGGCGGCGTGGACGAGAGCGAACGGCCCGGCCGCATCGCCCGGACCCTCGGGCGCGCCGGGCTCCGCGACCCGAGCGCCCGGTGGACGCGCTCTCGGGCGGCGCGCGGAAGCGCCTCGCCATCGCGCGAGCGCTGGCCGCGGCCCCCGACGTGCTGCTCATGGACGAGCCCACCAACCACCTCGACGTCGACGGAATCCTCTGGCTCGAGGACGTGCTCGCGGAGGAGCCCGGGGCCTTCGTCGTCGTCAGCCACGACCGCTACTTCCTCGAGAACGTCGCCACGCGGATCCTCGAGCTGAATCCCGTCTACCCGGGCGGTCTCTTCGAGACCGACGGCGCCTTCAGCGAGTTCCTGGTCCGACGCGACGAGGTCCTCCGCGCCCAGGCGGCCTACGAGGACGCCCTCGCCAACACGGTCCGGCGCGAGATCGAATGGCTTCGGCGGGGCGCCAAGGCTCGATCCACCAAGGCGAAGGGGCGCATCAAGGAGGCGGGGCGGCTGGTCGAGGAGCTCGAGGACGCCCGGGCGCGCGGGCGCGGCGGCGCCGTGGGCATCGACTTCACCGGCTCGGGCCGCCGCACGCGGGAGCTCCTCGTGGCCCGCGGTCTCGCGAAGGGCGCCGGCGACCGCGTGCTGTTCCGTGACCTCGACCTGACGATCACGCCGGGCACGCGCGTCGGCCTGATCGGCCCGAACGGAAGCGGCAAGACGACGCTCCTGAACGTGCTCGCGGGGACGATCGACCCGGACGCGGGGCGGATCGAGCGAGCCGACGGGCTCCGCCTCGCCGTATTCGAGCAGGACCGGTCCGGCCTCGACCCGGCGCAGCCACTGCGACGCGCGCTGGCCCCCGAGGGTGACTCCGTCAGCGTCCGGGGCGCGAACATCCACGTCGCCGCGTGGGCCAAGCGGTTCCGCTTTCGTCCAGATCAGCTCGAGCTGCCGGTGGGGCACCTGTCCGGCGGCGAGCAGGCGCGCGTCCTGCTCGCGCGGCTCATGCGCGATCGCGTCGATCTCCTGGTCCTGGACGAGCCCACCAACGACCTCGACATCTCCACGCTCGAGGTCCTGGAGGACAGCCTGGCCGAGTTCGACGGCGGCCTCGTCCTGGTCACCCACGATCGCTTCATGCTCGAGCGCGTGGCCACCCGGATCCTCGCCCTCGACGGGGCGGGCGGCGCGGCGACCTTCGCCAGCTACGCCCAGTGGGAAGCCGCGCGCGACACGTCGCCGCCGGCGGACGGGCGCGCCGAGGTCGGGCCGCTGCCGCCGCCGGCGCGTGGCGCGGCGCGCGCGAAGCGCCTCGGCTACCTGGAGCAGCGCGAGTGGGATGCGATGGAGCAGCGGATCCTCGACGCGGAGGCCGCAGTGACCGAGGCGCGAGCCGCCCTCGCAGACCCCGCGATCGCCTCCGACGCGGCGGCCCTCCAGGCGCGCGCGGCCGCTCTGGAGGCGGCGCACGACGAGGTGACCCGGCTCTACGCCCGATGGGCGGAGCTCGAGGCCAAGCTGGGGGCCTGAGCCGGGCCACTCGCGGCGGTGTCCTTGACCACGCGAGATCCGGGCAGTTACTCTCGGCCCACCCTTCCCGCTCGGAGGCTCCGGCATGAAGTGTCCCCGGTGTGAGGCCGACAACGACGCGGGCGCGCGTTTCTGCGAGGACTGTGGCGCCCGGCTTGAGCTGGCCTGCCCGAGCTGTGGCACCCCCGTCACGCCGGGCAAGAAGTTCTGTCGGTCCTGCGGTGCCGCGCTCACCACCGAGCCGGCGCGCCACTTCGCCAGCGTCGAGTCGTACACTCCCAAGCACCTCGCCCAGAAGATCCTGACCTCCAAGGCCGCCCTCGAGGGCGAGCGCAAGCAGGTGACCGTCCTCTTCGCCGACCTCAAGGGCTCGATGGAGCTCCTGGCCGACCGTGATCCCGAGGAGGCACGCCAGATCCTCGACCCCGTCCTCGAGCGAATGATGGAAGCCGTCCACCGCTACGAGGGCACCGTCAACCAAGTCATGGGCGACGGAATCATGGCGTTGTTTGGCGCGCCGCTCGCCCACGAGGACCACGCCGTGAGGGCGTGCTACGCCGCGCTGCGGATGCAGGAGGCTGTCGCGCAGTACGCCGAGGGCGTTTTCCGCTCGCACGGGGTGCCCCTCCACATCCGCGTGGGGCTCAACTCCGGCGAGGTGGTTGTCCGTGCCATCGGGTCCGACCTGCACATGGACTACACGGCGGTCGGGCAGACGACTCACCTGGCCGCCCGCATGGAGCAGTTGGCGACGCCGGGCACGATCCTGCTCGCCCCCGCCACCCTGCAGCTCGCCGAAGGCTACGTCGAGGTCGCGCACCGCGGGCCGGTCGCGGTCAAGGGCCTACCGGACCCCGTGGAGGTCTACACGCTCACAGGGGCGAGTGCGCAGCGGAGCCGTTTCCACGCTGCTGCCGCGCGAGGATTGACCCACTTCGTCGGCCGGGACGCCGAGCTCGAGCAGATCCGCCGAGCGCTCGCCCTCGCCCATGACGGCCATGGCCAGCTGGTCGCCGTCGTTGGGGAGCCCGGCGTGGGGAAGTCCCGCCTCGTTTACGAGTTCACCCATTCACACCGCACCCAGGATTGGCTCATCCTGGAAGCCAGCTCCGTGTCCTACGGCAAGGCGACCAGCTACCTGCCCGTCATCGACCTCCTCAAGGCCTACTTCAAGGTGCACGATCGCGAGACCCACCGCGAGATCCGCGAGAAAGTGACCGGCAAGCTCCTGACGTGGATCGGACTCTCGAGCCGATTCTGCCTGCCTTGCTGGCCCTCCTCGATGTGCCCGTCGAGAACGCCCCCTGGCAGGCGCTCGATCCCGCTGAGCGTCGGCAGCGCACCCTCGACGCGGTCAAGCGCCTCCTGCTCCGGGAGAGCCAGGCGCAGCCGGTCCTGGTCGTCTTCGAGGACCTGCACTGGATCGATGCCGAGACGCAAGCCCTGCTTGATAGCCTGGTCGAGAGTCTGCCCACCGCCCGGGTGCTCTTGCTGGTCAACTACCGGCCCGAATACCAGCATGGCTGGGGGCGCAAGACCTACTACAGCCAGCTGCGGCTCGACGCGCTCCCGCCCGAGAGCGCGGGCGAGCTCCTGCGCGCCCTCCTGGGCGACGACCCGGCGCTGGAGCCCCTCAGGCGGTTGCTGGTCAGACGCGGGAACCCCTTCTTCATCGAGGAGAGCATCCGGACGCTGGTGGAGACGCAGGCGCTCGCCGGGGAGCGTGGCGCCTATCGTCTGACCCGGGTGATCCAGACGATCGAGGTCCCGGCGACCGTGCAGGTGATCCTCGCGGCCCGGATCGACCGGCTCCCCGCGGACCACAAGCAGTTGCTCCAGACAGCCTCGGTCATCGGAAAGGACGTACCCTTCGGGCTGCTCCACGCCGTGACCGAGCTGACGGAGGACGCGGTGCAACAGGGACTCGCGCATCTGCAGGAGGCGGAGTTCCTCTACGAGGCGCGGCTTTTTCCAAACCCCGAGTACACCTTCAAGCACGCGCTCACCCATGAAGTCACCTACGGCACGCTGCTCCAGGAGCGGCGCAAGGACTTGCACGCCCGCATCGTCGGCGCGATCGAGCGCTTCTATCCGGACCGGCTGAGCGAACACGTGGAGGGGCTGGCCCACCATGCCGTGCGCGCCGCGATGTGGGAGCGCGCGGCGCGGTACCTGCGCCAGGCGGGAGAGAAGGCAGTGGCGCGCTCGACCAACCGAGAGGCGATCGCGCTTTTCGAGCAGGCCTTGGCCGCGCTTCAACAGCGGCCCGAGAATCCGGAGACGCTCGGTGAGGCCCTCGACATCCGCATCGCTCTCGGTCCTTGCCTCGGCACGATCCACGGGCATGGCGCACCCGAAAAGGAAGCCTCGTACGTCGCCGCGCGGGAGCTGAGTCTCCGGCTCGACAACCGGCCTCGGCTCTTCCCCGCCCTCTGGGGCCTGTGGCACGTGAGTTTCAATCGGGGGCTCTATCGAGAGGCGCGAGACCTCGGGGAGGAGCTCATCAGCCTGGCCAGGGAGCTCGGAGATCCCGTCTTTCTTCTCGAAGCGCACCACTCGTTGTGGACGACCCTGTACGGCAGCGGCGAGCTCGAGGCCGCGGAGTTCCATCTTCAAGAGGGCCTCTCACAGTACGATCCGCAGCGGCACCGTGCCGATGCGTCAATCTACGGCGGGCACGACACCGGCGTCTGCTGCCTGAATTTTGCGGCCATCACCGCCTGGACGCGTGGATATCCCGACCGGGCGCTCCGGTATAGCCGGGAGGCACTGCGACTCGCCGGCCAGCTCTCCCATCCCACGTCGGCGATGATCGCGCTCTACTACGCGGCCGTGGTACACCACTGGCGGCGAGAACACCGGGAAACCGTCGCGCAGGCCACAGCGGCGCTAGACACGGCTCGCACGCACGGACTCCCGATGGCCCGCTTCGCCCTCCTCGCGCGTCTCGGGCGCGACGAATCGCTGGAGGAATCCGAGCTCGCGCGTCTGCATCAAACCGCGCGGCCGCCCTGGTGGGCGTGGCACCATATGGTGAACTTCTGTGTCCTCGCCGAGGCCTTTGCCCGGGCCGGGCTACCGGCCAGAGGCCTCGCCGTGCTGGCGGAGATTCCCGAGCAGGCCTTCCAAATGGTGTACGCACCCGAGATCCATCGCTGCCGGGGGACGCTGCTGCTGGCCCTCGGAGATGCTCATGTGTCTGAGGCGGAGACCTGTTTCCGCAGCGCAGTCGAGCTCGCCCGTCGCCGCGGCCACCGCTCGCTCGAGCTCCGAGCCGCGACGAGCCTAAGCCGCCTGCTTCAGAGGCAAGACAAGCGTGAGGACGCGCGACACATGTTGGCCGAGATCCATTCCTGGTTCACCGAAGGCTTCGACACGGCTGACCTCCGAGACGCGAAGACGTTGCTGGACGAGTTGTCCCCAGCGTCGACATGAAATCAGCATGCGCCCCCTCGCCGCTCACTGCCACCTCGGCCTCGGCAATTTCAACCACCGAGCCGGCCGCCGCGGGTTTGGGCTCAGGGTGCGGGCGGGCGAAGCGCGGGCGCCCGCACCTCATGACACGCTGAAGGTGCGCACGACCTCGCGCAGGACGGCGTGACCCTGCTCGTAGGCGCCGAGCGGCGCGAACAGGATGAAGACGAACACGGTCTCGCCTGACCAGTACAGGTAGATCGCCGACCGTCCGTTGACGTCGCCCGCGGCCGTGACCATGCGGAAGTTCATCACGGCCGGGTAGAGCTTCTTCCGCCGGATCGAGGTAGCGCCACCCGGCGGCGCCGGGCTCGCGCACGCGTCGGCGCCTGGCAAAGACGAGAGGGTCTCGCTCGAGGATCCAGTGGCGGATGTCGTCGGTGGTCACGAGATCGAGCCGCGCGCGGAGGATGTCGGCAAGCAGCCGTCGCCCCGCGGCCCGCGCCGCCTCCAGGCGCTCGCCGCGGACGACGGCATCGCGCACGAACCGGTCGACCGAGAAGTCCGACACCTGGCCGGCGGTGTTCCGGACGCCGGGAATGCGCTGGCGTTTCAGCGCGCGCTCCCCGCCCGCGCGAGGAGCCGCCAGCCCCAGCCCCCCGCCGGCTTGTGCACGGTGCGCTCGGCGATGTAGTGCCGGGCGAGGGCCGGATGGCCCCCGCGCAGCGCCGCCTCGATCAGCGTGAGCGTGATGGCGTCGCGCTGGGCGTGGCTGCCGCCGAAGCGGTGCGCGCGGTCGCGCACGGGCTCGAGGAGGGCCACGGCCTCGTCGTGGCTCCCGCGGCCGAACGCGCGGATCCCCCGGCAGAGCGGCAGGCCGACGTCCCGGGTCATCATCACGTTGATCCCGCGGCCGTGCGCGAGCGTCCACTCGAGGTCCTCGAGGAGCCGCGCCGCCTCCTTGTCGCGGCCCGCCATCGTGAACGCCATCATCGCGTGCATGTCGTTGAACGCGTAGAAGCCGCGCTCGGCGTCGAGGCGCGCCGCCCAGTTGTCCGCCACCGCCTGGGCGCGGCCCCCGAGGTCGACCCCGTCCAGGTGGATCCGCCAGAGGAGCGCGGTGGCGTCGAGAAGCTGCAGGGCCAGGTCGGGCGGTGAGGGGTGGACCCGCGCGTCGTAGAGGGCCAGCGCCTGGTCGTAGCGCTGGCGGTCGAGGCAGTAGAGCGCGAGGTGCCAGAAGTTGTGGAAGGCGAAGCTGTTGTCCGGCGCCCAGTCCGCCTCGCGGGACTCGAGCCACTCCACGCCCTCGTCGATGCGCCCCTGCATCTCCATCACGTGGGCGCCGGCGTGCACGGCCCAGCCGTCCTTCGGCTCGAGCGCGAGGGCCCGCCGCGCCGTCTCCTCCGCCTCGCCGTACTGGTTGCACTCCTCGAGCCCGAAGGCGTGCATGCCGAGGAGGAACGAGTAGCCAGGGACGCTCGGGCTCCAGTGCGGCAGCACGCGCGCCACCCGGTTGCGCAGGTTCAGCGCGTCGCCGCGGAAGAAGTCCATGAGGTGCGCGGCCTGCACCGCGAACGCGTCCCGCGGGTGCTCGACGAGCACGCGGTCGAAGGCGGCGCACGCGCCGTCCCAGTCTCCGTCCAGGAGCCGCCGCACCGCCACGGTCAGCCCCCGCTCCCGCTCGCTGGCGCGGGAGTCGAGCGCCTCGGCCGCGGCAACCCCGTCGCGCGCCTGCTCGGCGAAGCGCCGCTCCGTCATCGTCAACAGGCACGTGGAGCGGACCACGTGGCCGAGGACGAAGTCCGGGGCGTGGGCGAGCGCCTCGTCGAGCGTGGCGATGGGATCGCCCACGTAGCTCTGGAACTGGCGCAGCGCGGTCTCGTAGCGGTCGAGCGTGGCGGCATCTCCGGTGGACACGGGCACTCCGCGGGCGTCTGTCGGCATCGTCGCGCTCCTTGTCCGGTCTCTATGCGCTATCCGGTCTCTATGCCGTCTTATGCATGAACGGGCTCAGCGGACCAAGGGTCTGTTCAGGGTCCACGTTCAGTCGCGAATGATGCGGGCCGGCTATGCGCTCCGGGCCGCGCGTCGGGGCGCGGGGCCGGCGGCCGCGCGGGCCAGGCGCCGGCGCCCCCAGTCCCAGAGCCGCACGGCGAGCAGCACGGCCAGGACCAGAGCGTACCAGTACGGCTCGGTCCGCGCCTTCTTGGCGAGCCAGAAGAAGTGGAGCGCGGCCAGGACGCCGATCGCGTAGACGAGCCCGTGCAGGCGGTTCCACGCGCGGCCCCCCAGCCGCTTGATCATCCCGGTGGTGGACGTCGCGGCGAGGGGGATCAGGAGCAGCAGCGCGGTCATGCCCACCGTGATGTAGGGGCGCTTGACGATGTCCGCGATCATCGCCGGCCAGTCGAAGAACTGGTCGAGCACGAGCCACACGCCGAAATGCAGGACGGCGTAGGCGAACGCGAACAGCCCCAGGAGCCGCCGCAGCGCGATCGGCCACGAGAAGCCGAACAGGATGCGCAGCGGCGTCATGGCCAGGCTGGCGAGGAGGAGGCGGAACGCCCAGTCGCCCAGCGTGTTGGTGAGGAAGCTGATGGGGTTGGCGCCGAGGTTGTCCGTCCACGCCCACCAGGCCAGGCACGCGAGCGGACCGAGACCGACCGCCCATACGGAAAGCTTGAGGACGATCCGGGAGGGCCGGGTCATGGGGTCACGACGCCTGGGTCACGCGGCCCGCCGAGGGATCGCTCGATCCTCCGGATCAGTAGAGCTTCCGCAGGTCCATCCCGGTGTAGAGCGACGCCACCTGATCGCCGTAGCCGTTGAACGGAAGGGTCTTCCGCCGCCGGAACTCCCCGATGCGTCGCTCCGTGCCCTGGCTCCAGCGCGGATGATCCACGGTGGGGTTCACGTTCGAGTAGAAGCCGTACTCCTGCGGCGCCGCCTTCTCCCACGTGGTCTTCGGCTGCTCGCTGACGAGCCGGATCCGCACGAGCGACTTGATGCTCTTGAACCCGTACTTCCACGGCACCACGACGCGGATCGGCGCGCCGTTCTGCGCGGGCAGCACCTGGCCGTACATGCCGAGGGTCAGGAGCGTGAGCGGGTGCATCGCCTCGTCGAGCCGGAGGCCCTCGACGTACGGCCAGTCGAGGCCGCCGAAGCTCAGCAGGCCCTTCTTCTGGGCGGGGAACTGCTCGGGGTCCACGAGCGTGAAGAACTCCACGAACTTCGCCTGGCTCGTCGGCTCGACCCGCTTGAGCAGCGCCGAGAGCGAGAAGCCGATCCACGGGATGACCATCGACCACGCCTCGACGCAGCGGAGCGAGTACACGCGCTCCTCGAGGGGCGCCATCTTCAAGATCTCCTCGATGTCGAGCTTCTGCGGCTTGGCCACGAGCCCGTCCACCTGCACCGCCCAAGGGCGCGGGCGCAGCGTGTGGCCGAGGCGCGCCGGGTCCTCCTTGTCGGTGCCGAACTCGTAGAAGTTGTTGTAGCTGGCGGCGTTCTCGAACGAGGTGGGCGGCTCGGTCAGGCTCATCTGCGCGTTCCGCGTGGCCTTGAGGGGGGCCCCCGTGGGGGCCTTGGCGTCGGCGGTGGCGGCGACGGCCAGCGGAGCGGCGATCATCGCCGCCGCGCCCGCCATCAGCTCGCGGCGGCTCAGGTAGAGCTTCTCGTCGGTGATCTCGGATGCGCGGAAGCGGGGCGCGCGGCGGATCAGCATGAACCGTGTCCTCCTGGCTACTGTGACGTGGCGCCAGTTTATCAGGGTTCGCGACGCGCCCTTGTCACGCCCGTGTGAAATCGCCAGCGACCGCGCGGGCTTCGGGCCCGGTGTCGCCCCGCCAGGCGGAGGGTGGCCGGCCGACGCAATCCCAGGGGTGGGGGAGGGCGTGGCTGCCCTTTTTGCGGTGGCCCGCCCCCGCCTCGCCCCTTACCATGACTCGCACCTACCATGGCTGCCCACGCCCTCGCGGCCTCGATCCTGGCAGTGCTCCTGGCGGGCTGCTCGGCGGCCCCGCGCGGAGCCTACTTCCCGCCGCCCGGCGACCCCCACTCCGCCCGGGTCGCCCACGTCCTTCATCGCGCCGCCGTGGCCGCCGGCGACGAGCCGGAACGGTACAGCTTCGGCTTCATCGCGAGCCCCGTCGCGGTGGCGGCCAGCGACGAGGAGGCCACGTTCTACGTGACCGAAGGGTTGGCGCGCCAGCCGCTCCCCGTGCTCGAGGCGGCCATCGCCCACGAGGTGGCGCACGAGGTGCTGGGGCACGTGGGCACGCGGCGGATGCTCTCGATGTCGCTGTCCGCGGGCTTCACCGTGCTCGGGTTCTTCTTCCCGGGAACGGGCCTCATCGACTTCGTGGCCAGTCCGCTCGCGATCCGGGCTTTCACGCGCCGCGCAGGAGCTGGATGCCGATCAGCGGGCGGTGGAGATCCTCCGGGCGATGGGCCACGACGAGCCGCGCAAGAGCCTCGCCCAGGCGATCCAGGCGCTCGCCGACGTCAAGGTGCGGCCGAAGGAGGAGCCCCCGGGGCTGCTCTCGCCGCACCCGGGCTGGAGGAGCGCCTTGACGCGCTCGAGCCGCTGGAGTCCGACGCGCCTGCGGTCGCCCGGGGGCGGCCCCGGCCGTAGGGTCTCCGCTCTCTCGCGCGGCCCTCGGGGGGTAGTGCTTGGTGGGCAGTGGTTGGTGGGCGGGCTTTCCGTTACTGCTTGGTGGGCGGGCTTTCCGTTACTGCTTGGTGGGCGGGCTTTCCGTTACTGCTTGGTGGGCGGGCTTTCCGTTACTGCTTGGTGGGCGGGCTTTCCGTTACTGCTTGGTGGGCGGGCTTTCCGTTACTGCTTGGTGGGCGGGCTTTCCGTTACTGCTTGGTGGGCGGTTGTTTCCACTACATTTCCATATACGCTCCGCTCGCCTTCGGCTCGCTGCGCACTACCACTGCGCTCGCTGCGCACGATCACCGTCCCCGCGAGCCGGTCGGGCAGGCCGCGGCGGTCGCGGGAGAAGATGAACGGCAGCGACGCGAGGCCGAGCGTGACCGCGCTTACCACGCTGCCGAACCAGCGCGCGAACGCGCGGCCGTATCCGGGAACGGCGCCCGCCCGGCTCACCACGGCGATGCCGAGCGCCATGGCGCCCGGCGTCTGGCCGCATCCGCCCACGAACACGACGTGGTAGACCAGCCGCACCGCGATGCCGAACGCCAGCAGCGTCCAGATCAGCGCGATCAGCGGCAGGCCGCCCGCCGGCAAGCCGCGGAGTCGCCCACACCGCGAGCGTCAGCCACATCGCGCACGTGATCCACACGAGCGCCGGCGAGGAGCGAGTCGAGGAGGGCGGCGAGGAGACGGCGGCCGTAGCCGGCGGTCACGAGCGCGGGCGACGGGTCGATCACCGCTTCCGCCCGTACAGCCGCCGGTACTCGTCCCACGACAGCATCACCCGCTTCACGAAGAACTGCGTCTCGTTGAACGGGATCTGCTCCACGAACACCTCGTGGTCGTCGGAGCGGCGGGCCGCCCACCACTCCTTCACGCGGCGGGGGCCCGCGTTGTAGGCGGCCACGGCGAGGCGCGGATCGCCGAAGTCCCGGATGAGCCGGCCCATGTAGGCCGAGCCCATCTCGAGGTTGGCGCCGGGATCCTCGAGAAGGTTCCCGTCCTGGAACGGCAAGCCGCGCTCGCGCGCCATCGGGCGCGCGGTGTCGGGCATGAGCTGCATGAGGCCGCGGGCGCCCACCCGCGAGCGCGCGCGCGGATCGAACGAGGACTCCTCGCGGACCACCGCGGCCACGAAGAGCGGGTCCAGCGCCGCGCGCTCGGCCGCGCTGGTCAGGTCCGACGGGAAGCCCAGCGGATAGAAGAGCTCCCAGAACAGGCGCGGCAGGCTCGGATCGCCGCTCCGCGCGTACGGCACGAAGTCGCGCCGGAGGATCCGCAGCGCCAGGTGGTGGCGGGCGTCCTGTCCGAAGGCCGCCGACACGGCGAAGAGCCGCGCGGGGTCGCCCGACGCGCGGCGCGCCACCGCGTCGAGCTCGCCGGCCACGAACTCGCCGAGGCCCACGGCGCGGAGCGCCTCGACCTTGGCAAAGCCAGCATCGCCCTGAAGGAGGTCGAGCGGCTCCGCGGGGAGCGCGCCGGGCGCCGCGGCCCGGGTCACGCTGCCGGCGTCACGCGCGAGCCGCGCAGTGGCGAGGACGCCGTAGTAGCTGCGCGGGATGCTGGCCACGACCTGGCTCCACTGGCGAGCCGCCGCCTCCGCCTCGCCGGCCTCGGCGTGCGCGCGGCCCGCCCAGTACGCGGCGCCCTCGCGCAGGAGCCGGGGGCCGGCGGTCGACCCCGCCAGGCGGGTCCATCGCTGGGCGGCGTCGCGCCAGGCGCCGCGGAACCACGAGAGCCAGCCGAGACGCCACGAGGCGGTCACCGCCTCCGCGGCGTCGGGATGATCGGCGACGAGCTTCTGGTACGCGGTCTCGGCATCGGTCACGGCCCGGCCGCGCTCCAGGATCTCCGCGCGGAGCAGGAGGGCCTCCGGAGCCTCCGGGCTCCGCGGATGCTCCCGGAGGAGACGGTCGAGCGCGGCGAGCGCCCGGTCGCTGGCCCGGCCCTGCGTGAGGCGCGCGCGCTCGAGAAGCCACGGCGCTCGCCGGTCCCCCGCGGCCAGGCCGAGCGCGCGATCCACCGCCTTCAGCGCGTCGTCGGCGCGCCCCACCCGGCGCCACGCCTCCGCGGTGACGCGCAGGGCGCGGAGCGCCACGTCCACCGGCGGGCTCTCGGCGACCAGGGCCTCCATCTCGGTGCCGGCGGCGGTGGCCTGGCCGCCGGCCAGGAGGCGCTCGGCGCGCTCCACCCGCTCGCGCACGGTCAGCGGCGGCGCGACCACGCCCTGCGCGGCCAGCGCGCGCTCGCGCTCGAGCGCCCGGTCCGCGAAGGGCGTGGCGGGCGCGAGGAGCCGGAGCCGCCGGTACGTGCGCAGCGCCTCCGCGCCCTGGCCGGTCGCCTCGAGCGCCTGGCCAAGGGCGTGGCGGGCGCCCGCGCTCTCGGGCAGGTCGGGATACCGGTCGAGGTAGCGCTGGAGGAGGCCGGCCGCCGCGGCCTCGTCACCGCTGCGCGACGCCTCGCGCGCGGCGAGCAGCAGCGCCGCCGGGGACAGCGGCCCCGTGTCAGCCCGCTCCGCCGCTTGCACCGCGGCGGCGCGCGCCCCGGCGGCGTCCCCTGCGCGGGAGAGACTGTCCGCCTGGAGGTAGAGGACATACTCCTGGATGACGGTCGGCGTGCGGGCCGCCTCGGCCAGGTCGCGCGCGGCGGCCGCCCAGTCGCCGGCGCGGTAGCGAGCCACCGCGGCGCTCACCCGGTCGCGGCTCTCGTCGGACAGCCGCGCCGGCGGATCCGCGGCGAGGCGGCGGGAGCCGCGCCGGACAGCCAGGCCAGCGCGGCGAGGACGAGGGTCAGCCAGCGCATGACCAACAGTCTACCGCGGGCTCGTCATGAACAGGCGCCGCGGACGCCCGCGCCGTTCAGGGTCCGCCTCCGCTCGCGAATGACGCGGGCCGGCCGACGGCCTCGCCGGTATCGACGGAGCACGCGGCACGCCGCGTGTTGCATCCCGCGGACAACGGCCCTACGCTCCCCGCATGACGACGATCGACCCGGGCCATGAGGACCGAGCGGAGTGACGCCATGGACGACATGAAGGCGGTGAGCCTCGGCGAGGTGATGACGCGGATCGGCAGCTCCGGGCGGCCGAACAGCGTGCTCTGGCAGACCCCGGACAGCATCGCGTTCGTCGCGCGGGGCCGCGAGTTCAGGAGCGAGTTCCACGAGGACCCCTCGGACGAGGTGATGTACATGATCCGGGGCGACATGATGCTCCACTACCGCACGCCCGACGGCGAGGAGAAGATCGCCCTGGTGCGCGAGGGCGAGATCGTCCACTGCCCGGCCGGCACGCCGCACTCGCCGCGCTTCGCGCCCGACGCGTTCGTCCTCGTGCTGGAGCGCAAGCGCCGGTCCGGCGAGGACGATCGGTTCACGTGGTACTGCGAGAAGTGCGGGGCCCGGCTCCACCAGAGCGTCCGCCACGTGGCCGACTACCGCGAGGATCCCGTCTCGCGGGCCTACGCGGAGTTCTACGACAGCGAGCCGAACCGCACGTGCTCGTCGTGCGGCCACGTGACGCCGCGCTCGCCGGCATAGCCTTGCGAGGTGAGCCGCAGGCGAGCCGAGCGTATGAGGATGCAGCCGGCCCCGCTGTCCTCGAGCACGATCCGCGAGCGCTCGGCCGGGTGCGCGGGGTCGAGGGGCACGTAGATCTTCCCCGCCTTGACGATGCCCAGAACGCGGCGACCAGGCGCGCGTCCTTGCCGAGGAGCACCGCCACCGCCTCCTCGCCGCGGCCCCGCCGCCGGAGCACGGCGTGGGCGACGCGGTTCGCGCGGGCGTTGAGCTCGCCGTAGCTCGTCGTCCGGCCGCTCTCGCCGAGCGCCACGCGCGCGGGCTCCTCGCGCGCGATCGCCTCGAACCGGGTCGGGATGGGCCGCTCGCAGTCGGCGAGCGGAAAGACGGCGTCCGGCCTCAGCGGAGGCTCGTCGAGCGGGCGGCCGCGCGCCGCGTGTAGAAGATGCGCTGGAGCGCGGTGACGTTGGTGAGGACGGCGAGGACGATCATCATCGGGACGAGCACGTTGAAGGCGGCGCCCGCGATGAGGCCGATGAGCCGCTCGGGACGCTCCATCAGCCCGATCTCGCACGGCACCCCGATGGACTGCGCGCGCGCCTTCGTGTAGCTCACCATCATCGTGCCCACGATGGCGGCGAGCGTGACGAGCAGGCCGCGCCGGTCTCCCGTGCGGTCGAAGAGCAGCACGATGCCGAGCAGCACGATGAGGTCGGAGTAGCGGTCCACCACCGAGTCGAGGAACGCGCCGAACGGCGTGACCTGGCCGGCGAGCCGGGCGAGGGCGCCGTCGAAGAAGTCGAAGAGCCCGGCCACGGCGAGGAGGACGGCGCCGGTGCGGAGCCACTCCTGGGACAGCGCCCACGCGGCGATCGCGCTCACGCCGAGGCCGAGGACGGTGAGCTGGTTGGGCCGGAGGTGGAGCCGGAGCAGCGCGCTCGCCACCGGCTCGGCCACGCCGTGCAGGCTGGGCTTGTAGTGGCTCAGCACGTGAGGCACCACGAGGACGGTCGGCGGTCGTTTCCACTTCATTTCCATGTGCGCTCGGCTCGCCTACGGCTCACCTCGCAGCAGCCAGCTTCGAGGGCCTCGCGCAGCTGGTCCATCACGGCGGGGTCCTCGAGCCGCCGACCCTGCCCGTCCGTCACGTAGAACGTGTCGTACGCCTGCTCGATCTCGGTGGCGATGCGCGCGCTCGCGATGTCCAGGCCGAAGGCCGAGAACGTCCGCGTGATGAGGTAGAGGAGCCCGACGCGGTCCGGGCACTTCACCTCGACGACGGTGTGGGTGTCCGAGAGCTGGTTGCCGACGGTGATCTTGGGCGTGCCCGACACCTCCGCGCGCGGCGGGCGCGCCGCGCGCCGCTCGGTGAGGAGCGCCTCCACCGGCTGCTCGCCCCGGAGCACCCGGCGCAGGGCCTCGAGGGTGCGGCGCCAGCGCGCGGTCTCCGTGACCGCCTCGCCGAACGGGTCGTTGACCTGGAACGTGTCGATGGCGATGCCGTCCGCCCGCGTGTGGATCTGGGCGGACAGGATGTTGATCCCCTCCGCGGCGAGGCTGCCCGCGATCAGCGAGAACAAGCCCGCCACGTCCTTGGTGACGATGACCAGCTCCGACGACCCCAGGTCGGGATGGTGGAAGAGCTCGGTGGCCGCGACGTCCTCGTCCAGCCGCTCGACCAGGGTCAGGTGGGCGGCGATGCGCTGGGGGGCGGTGGTGAGGAGGTAGCGGTCGGTGAGGAGCGCCAGGTGCGCGAGCACGGCGCGGCGCGAGCCGTGCGGCCCCAGCTGCTCGAGCACGCGATCGGCCACCGGCTCGCGGCTCGGGCGCTCGAGCCGGCCGCCGCTCAGGCGCGACATCGTCCGCGTGAACAGCTCCCACAGGATGCGCGCCTGCCAGCCCGTCATGACGCCGGGGCCCACCGCGCGCATGTCCGCGTAGGTCAGCAGGTAGAGCATCCGCAGGCGCTCGGGCGTGCGCGCGACCTCGGCGAGCGACTCGATGGTCTTGGGGTCGTCGATGTCCCGCCGCTGGGCGATGTGGGACATGGTGAGGTGGTGCGCGACCAGGAACACCGCGGCCTCCGCCGCCCCCGGGTCGAGGCCGATCCGCGCCGTGAGCTCCTCGATGAGCGGGATGCCCTTTGCCACGTGCCCGTGACCCTTCCCCTTGCCGATGTCGTGCAGCAGCATGCCCAGCATCAGCACGTCGGGGCGCTGCACGTCGTTGAGCACCTCGGCGGTGCCCTCGGACTCGGCGGACTGGCCGGGGGCGAGCGCCTCCAGGTTCTCCACCGCGAGCAGCGAGTGCTGATCGGCGGTGAACTTGTGGTATGCGTCGTACTGCACCAGGCACGTCAGCGCGCCCCACTCCGGCAGGTAGCGGCCGAGCACGCCCAGCTCGTGCATGGTCCGCATCGTCTGCGTGACCCGCCCCCAGTTGCCGCAGATCGACAGGAACAGGTCGCGGACCTCGGTCGAGCGCTGGAACGCGTCGTCGATCAGGTCGAGCGCGTCCTCCAGCGCCCGCTCCACGTCGAGCCCGAGCTCCACGCCGAGCCGGTGCGAGTGCCAGAACACCTTCATCAGGCGGCGGGGGTCCTCGCGGAAGGCGCGGCCGTCCGCGGCCACCACGTGGAGCTCGCCGTCGAGCACGAAGAGGCCGTCGGCCAGCGCCTCCTGGCGCAGTCGCCGCTGGACGTTGCGCGGTCCGGACAGGGTCTCGCGGCAGCGCGCGATGAGCCGCCGGGACACGCGGTGGATCACGCGAGCGTGCAGGTAGTAGTCGCGCATGAACTTCTCGACGGCGAGCGCGACGTCGTCCCCCACGTAGCCGAAGTTCTTCGCGATCTGCGGCTGCACCTCGCGGCCGAGCACGTCGTTCTTGTGGCCGGACAGGAAGTGCAGCTCGTTCCGCACGCGCCAGAGGAACGTGAGGGCCTCGTCGGACTGGCGCTGCTCGCGCGCCGTGATCAGCCGCTTGTCCGCGAGCTCGCGCAGCGTCCGGGTGCCGAACTTGGTGGAGGCCAGCCACATGGCGGTGTGGATGTCGCGGAGCCCGCCCGCGGACTCCTTCACGTTGGGCTCGCCCATGTACGGCGAGCCGCCGAACTTCCGGTAGCGCTGATCGCGCTCGGCGAGCGTGGTCTCCAGGAACTGGGCGAAGTCCTTCCGGTAGACGTTCTCGCTCAGGACCTTGCGGAAACGGTTGAACAGGCGGCGGTCGCCCACCAGGTAGCGCGCCTGCTGCATCGACGTGCGGCTGGCGAAGTCGGTCCGTGCCATGGCCAGGCAGTCGGGCAGGCTCCGCACCGCGTGGCCCACCTGGAGGCCGAGGTCCCACAGCGTGTAGAGGAGGCCCTGCGTCGCGCGCTGCACCATCGGCCCGAGGTCGCCGGCGTAGATGACCATCAGGTCCAGGTCCGACAGCGGGTGGAGCTCGCCCCGGCCGTAACCACCCAGCGCGACCAGGACCATCGACGCGGGCGCCGCGCCTTCCTTCCGCGCGTCCTCCACCGCCAGCCGGTAGAGCGTGCTGAGGAAGCCGTCCATGAAGGCGGCATACGCCTGCACCGACTGCTGGCCGGAGGCGCCCCCCAGGTGGGCGGCGCGCAGGAAGTCGACGTTGGAGGAGAGGTGCTGCCTCAGGAGCTCGAGGCGGAGACGTCGTCGTCGCTCCGCCCGCTCCGCCGCTGTGCCCTCGAATCCCCGCTCGGCCTGGGTCTCGACACGGCGGAGCTGACGGAACAGTTCCGCTGACATGGCGCAAAGTTACATGGCAGTACCACACCCTGTCAAACCACCTAGAGACGCTTCTCACCACCCAACCCTCTCCCCAGGGGGAGAGGGTTGGGTGAGGGGCGGTCGCCCAAGCACACGGGCTGTCCCCCGAGCGGAGAGGGCAGTGAGCCGCTACAATGTGCCTCCATGCGCAACCTCTGGCGGTCGGTCCTCGACTCGGTCACGCCCTACCAGGCGGGCAAGTCCCTCGAGCAGCTGGAGAAGGAGCTGGGGCTTCCAGCCATCGTCCGGCTCTCGGCCAACGAGAACCCCCTCGGCCCTTCCCCGCGGGTGGTGGAAGCACTCCGGCGGGAGGCGGCCCACGTCCACCTCTACCCGGACGGCGGCTCCACGGCGGTGCGCGAGGCCATCAGCGAGTGGATCGGCGTGAGCCCCGATTGGCTCCTCGTCGGCAACGGCGCGGACGAGCTGCTGGCCCTGATCGCCCGCGCGGCCTTCGAGCCGGGCGACGAGGTGCTCCTCCCCCACCCCGCCTTCGAGCCCTACGGCACCGAGGCCGTGCTCTCGGGCGCCACCGTGGTGAGGAGCCCGCTGCGCGGCTACGAGACGGACCTGGACGACATGGCCCGGCGCGTGACCGCCCGCACCAAGGCGGTGTTCGTCTGCACGCCCCACAACCCGGCGTCGACCATCGTTCGGCGCGGCGCGCTCGTCCGCTTCCTGGACGGGCTCGGCTCCGAGCCCCCGCTGGTGGTCCTCGACGAGGCGTATCGCGACTTCTGTGACGACCCCGAGACCCCGGACGGCGCGGCCCTCGTGGCCGAGCGGCCGACGGTGATCTCGCTGCGCACGTTCTCCAAGATCGCCGGCCTCGCCGGGCTCAGGATCGGCTACGCGATCGCCCGCCCCGAGGCCATCGACCGGCTGAACCGGGTGCGCGCGCCCTACAACGTGAACCGCCTCGGCCAGGTCGCGGCGGTCGCGGCGCTCGAGGACCGGGCGCACATCGAGCGCACGCGCAACCTGGTCCTCGCCGAGCGCCCGCGCCTGATCGCGGAGCTCGGCCGGCGCGGCGTCACGGTGCCGCCGTCGCAGGCGAACTTCATCCTGCCCCGGGTGGGGGACGGGGCGAGCGCGCTCGCCGCCGCGCTGCTGGAAGCGGGCATCCTCGTCCGCGACGGCGCCGGCGTGGGCTTCCCGGGTCACCTGCGCATCGCGATCGGCACGCCCGAGGACAACACGCGCATCCTCGAAATCTGGGACCGCACCGCCCCCCGGCCCTAGCCCACGGCAGCGGAGCGCACCCTCGGGGGCGGCGGGGAGGCACAGGGCTCTCGACCCGAAACGTTGCGCGAGCTCTGACCCCGATGTTGCGAAGCGCCTGCTCGGGGGCGGTGGGGAGGCACCAGGGGTCTCCGGGGCCCTTCCCCTCCAACGGTCATCGGACCCCGCGCGCCCGGATGGAGCCCAGTCCCAGCGGGCCAGCGCACGCGTGCGGCGTGGCCCCGGCGACCCCTGGTGCCTCCCCGCCGCCCACGCCCACGCGCGCCGATGCGCGCGAGAGCTCAGGCTCGACGGGGATCGGCAGGTCGAAGAGCGGCGCGTACTGCTGCGCGCCGAAACGTCGCGTTCCCCCGGGCTGCCGCTCGGCCGCTCGCGGCGGATCGTGAACTTGATCGCCAGCCCGGGGTCGTACTCGACGAAGGCGGTGAGACGCTCGCGCGGGATCCCGTAGAGCCGCATGACCGTCTCCGCGGTGAGCGCGCCGCTCCGCTTCACCCGCTCGTAGGTCTCCCGGTCGCGGAAGATCACGTCGAAGGTGATCTGGTCCACCCCCGCGTTCTTGCTGCGGATGGTCTTGGCCAGCTCGACGAGGGGCCGCGTGGTCATCCGCCCACCGTGGCGATGTCCATCGCGCACAGCTCGAGGGGATCGTCGAGTGGAAGCACGTGGTTCACCGTCCACTCGTAGCCGGGCTTGCCGCGCAGCACCTCGTCCATCATGAGCGCGGCCGTCCCCGCCGTGCCCTTCACCTCGGGCAGCCGCGCGTAGAAGAGGTTCCGGGTGCCGAGCGCGCAGATGACCTCCGCGTCCTCCCAGCGCGGCGCGATCGCCTCCACGACCAGGCACAGCTCGTGGGCCGGCGTGTCGCGGCGCGGCTCCCACGGGCCCATGACACCGTCGCGCCCGTAGACGTGGTAGTGGAGCTGGTAGCGCTCGCCCGCCTCGCCCCACCGCTCGCGCACCTTCCCGCGCGCCCACGCGATCACCTGGTCGACGTGGCGGATCGTGTAGGGGTCGCGGATGCCCGCGATCGCCACCGCGCGCTCGCCCACCTTCCCCGCCCCTTCGAGCTTGATGCGGTACGTGGCGTCGCGGCGGAACGCGAAGCCGGTGACACGCGTCGTGCGCTCGTCGGCCTGCTCGTAGCGGCAGTGGGTCATGTCCAGCACGCCGCCCGCCACGTGCTCGAAGAAGGGGTTGGCGCGCTCGTACATGGCGTGGCTCGCCACCGACGCCACCGTGCACCGCTGGCCGGGGTGCATGGCGGTCACCGTGACGTCCTTCGCGGTGACGGTGCCGATGATGCTCTCCTTGCCCATGAAAGGCTCGGCGGCGAACGACGCGCACTCGAGCACCTTGCCAAGGTAGTACGCGTTCGCCTCCGGGAAGCCGGCCCGGATCGCCGGCGCGGCGAAGATGCAGGAGTCGCTCGACCGGCCGGCGATGACAACGTCCGCGCCCGCGTCGAGGGCGCGGACGATCGGCACCACGCCCATCACGGCAACCAGGCGGTCGGTGCGCGCGAGCACGTCCGGCGTGAGGTCGGGGCGGCCGTCCAGGCCCTCGACGCGCACGCCCGAGGCGAGCCGGCGCGCGAGGTCGTCGCGGCGCACCTCTGACCGGATGGTGGCGAGCCGGAAGGGCGCGAGGCCGTGCTGCCGGGCAAGGGCGCGGACGATGCCTGCGTACTGGGCCACGCCGCGGTCGGTGCCGGTGTCGGACGCCGAGCCCACGATCATCGGCACGCCGAGCCGCCGCGCGGCCAGCAGCATCAGCTCGAGGTCGTGGCGCTGCCACTCCTCGGGGCTGCAGTGCTCGTCGGCGCCGAGGGGCTGGGGACCGATGTCCGAGCTCCCGGAGTCGGCCACGATGGCGTCAGGCCGCCGCGCCACGCCCAGGTCGAAGCTCCCGCGCTCGATCGGCGTGAACCCGAGGTGCCCGGTCGGCGAGAGGATGCTCATCCGGTCGGCCATGGCGCGCCCGATGCTGCGCCGCCCTCCGGAAGCTGTCAAGGTGAGTCCCCCTCTCCCTTCCCCCCGATGGAGAGCACCGGCGTGTATTGGAAGCCCGTGTTCTACGTCCTCGAAGAGATCGGCACGTGCCTGCTGGTCAATCCCGCCCACATCAAGCAAGTCCCCGGCCGGAAGACCGACGTGCTGGATTGCATCTGGATCGCGCAACTGCTGGAGCACGGGCTGCTGCGGGGCAGCTTCGTGCCTCCCGCCGCGATTCGAGAGCTGCGCGATCGACGCGGCACCGCAAGGTGGTGATACAGGAGCGCCAGCGGGCGGCCAATCGCCTGCACAAGCTGTTGCAGGACGCCGGCATCAAGCTGGCCTCGGTGGCCACCGACATCCTGGGGGTCTAGGGCCGCGCCATGCTGGAGGCGTTGGTGCAGGGCACGACCGATCCCGAGGTGCTGGCCGACCTGGCGCGGGGCCGGTTGCGCAAGAAGCTGGCTGCCCTGCGCCAAGCGCTCGCGGGGCGGTTCCGGCCCCACCACGCCTTTCTTGTCGGGCAACTGTTGGCCCATCTGGAGTACCTGGACGAGGCGATCGCCGCGGTAAGCGCGGAGGTCGACACGCACCTGGCCCCTTTCGCGCGCCAGCTGGACCAGCTGGACACGGTGCCGGGGATCGCCCGCCGCACGGCGGAGGTCCTCCTCGCGGAGATCGGGCCGGACATGCGCCCTTTCCCAGTGACCGGCATCGCGCCAGCTGGGTCGGTCTCTGCCCCGGCAATCGGGAGAGCGCGGGCAAGCACAAACCCAGCAAGATTCGAAAGGGCAACCGCTGGTTGCGCATGGCCCTCATCGAAGCGGCCCTGGCCGCCATCCGCACCAAGGATTGCGCCCTGGCGGCGCGGTACCGCCGCATCATGCGCCATCGGGGGCACAAGAAGGCTGTCGTCGCCGTCGCCCATGCCATGCTCCGAGCGGTCTATCACATCCTTGCGAGCGGCGCTCCGTACCGCGACCCCGGCCCCGACTACTACGACCGTCGCCATGCTCACCGCATCACCCGTCGCGCCGTCGAGCTGCTCCAACGTCAGGGCTATCGCGTAATGCTCGAACCCGCTGCCTAACAGGAGCCCGTGTTCACCCGTCATTCTCTGAGCAGGGAGAGGGTCAGGGTGAGGGTCGGTCGCACGTCCGCGAAGCGGTCAATTCCCGCCGCCCCTCACCCTCCCGCCCCTCACCTTGACGTCACGCGACGGGCGGTCATAGTCTTACCTGCGCGCGCCGAAGACATCACGGTCCCATCCCACCCACGGAGGCCCGGCATGTACGATCTCTTGCTCAAGGCAGGCACGGTCGTCGACCCCTCGACGGGGCTCGACGGGGTCAACGACATCGCCGTCGAGAACGGAAAGATCGCCCGCATCGCGCCGCAGATCCCGGCCGCCGAGGCCGTGCGCGTGATCGACGTGGCGGGGAAGATCGTCACGCCCGGCCTCATCGACCTCCACGCGCACGTGTTCGAGGGCGTCAACCGCACGGGCGTCAACCCGGACCTGGGCGGCGTCTACTCCGGCGTCACCACGATCGTGGACGCGGGCAGCTCGGGGGCGGCCACGTTCGCCGCGTTCCCGCGGCACATCATGCCGAGCTGCCACACCGAGATCGTCCCGTTCCTGCACATCTGCCAGACCGGGCTCGCGACCATGCCCGACATCATCTCCGAGCGCAGCATCAACCTCGACGACACCCTCAAGGTGGTGGCCGAGCACAAGGGGCTCATCCGCGGGATCAAGGCGCGCATGGTCTCGCCCGCCCTCGAGATCATGGGCATGGAGATGCCGAAGCTGGCCCGGCGCGCGGCGCGGGAGAGCGGCGTGCGGCTGATGGTGCACATCGGGGACACCGAGAAGCGCTACGACCCGAACGTGATCCGCTCGCTGCTGCCGCTCCTCGACGCGGGCGACATCGTCACCCACTACTTCACGGCCAACCCCGGCGGCGTGCTCGACGCCAACGGCAAGCTCGTGCCCGAGGCGCGCGACGCCGCGCAGCGCGGCGTGTGGCTCGACACCGCGCACGGCCGGATGAACTTCAGCTTCGACGTCGGGCGCCGCTGCATCGACCAGGGGCTGATGCCCCACTGCATCAGCACCGACCTCACGGTGCCGGGGCGGCTGCACACCGTGCACAGCATGGTGGAGATCATGACGCGCTTCCTCGGCCTGGGCTTCACGCTCCCGCAGGTGGTGACGATGAGCACGGCCAACCCCGCGAAGGCCATCGGGGCGGAGGATCGCCTCGGCAGCCTGGCCGCGGGACGCCAGGCCGACATCACCGTGCTCGACATCCGCGAGGGCGACTGGACGGTCTACGACGTGCTGAAGGCGAGCATGCGGGTGACCCGCGCCTTCGTGCCGTTCCTGACCGTGAAGAAGGGCGTGGCCTTCACGCCGGACTGGGGCCCGCGCCCGTGGGGCTGGGAGCCCGACCGCACGCTGCCCGCGGGCGCGCCCGGGCGGCGGCTGCTGCTGATCTGAACGCCGGCGGCCCGGCGCGGCCCGGCGCCGCCCGTCGGGCCGGCCCGTCAGCGGGCGGGAATCAGCCGGGAGGACAGCTCGCGGACGAGCGGCTGCGCCTGCATCGCGACGGCGAGGCGGACGGCGACGATCCAGTCCCGCACCACCCGGGCCGCCGGCTCGTCCAGCGCGAGGAGCGGCCGGCCGGACAGCGCGCGCCGCAGCCGCTCCGCGATCACCTCCGGCGCCACGTCCGCGCTCATCTCGCCGCGGGCCACGAGGGCGGCGCGCAGCCGCTCGAAGCCGGCCCGCTCCCGACCGGAGCGCCAGCCCACGTGACGGCCGAGGTCGCCATCGATCGCGCCGTCGAGCGCGGCGCGATACAGGCGCTGGGCGTGGAGGTCCGCGGAGAGCGGCAGCTCCAGCAGCATCTCGACGCCGATGTGGGCCACCGCGCGCGCGCTCCCGCGCCCGACGCCGCGCGCGAGCAGCCAGTCGAACGCCGCGCGCGACAGGTCGAGGAACGTCGGGTTCCGGTGGAAGACCTCGTCGGTCTCGTGATGGAACGCGATGCCCTGCTCGATGGCCTCGTGGCCGGACTCGGGCGGCCGCGCGCGGATCATCGTGGCGAAGTCCGGCAGCATGGCGCCCAGGACGAACGCCGGCTCGGGCCGGCGCCACGCCGCCACGACGGCGTGACCGAAGAAGTTCATCCGACGGCGGGTCTGAAGGCGTTCATCCGACCGCTGTCACCCTTCGAGCCACAGCTCGCCCAGCCGAACCGTCAGACCGGGCCAGTCGGGATGCTCGATCACGGCCACGTCCGCGGCCTCGGCCACCAGCCGCCACACCCCCGCCTCGAGGCGGCGGCATTCGAGGCGGCGCTGGTCCGGATCGAGCAGCCAGAAGTGGGGCACGCCGAGGGCGGCGTACCGCTCGGCCTTCGTGACCCGATCGTAGGCACGGGTGGAGGGCGAGAGCACCTCGACGACCAGGGCGGGGACACCCTCGATGCCGCGCCGGGACATCTGGCGATCGTCGGTGACGACGACCAGGTCCGGTTCGGCCACGTCGTGCCGCGTGAAGATGACGTTGACGGGAGCGTTGAACACGCGGCCGAGGCCGCGCGCCTCGAAGTAGGCCTCGAGCTGGCGCTGGAGCTTCTTGGACGCCCACTGGTGCGCCGGCGAGGGCGCCGGGCGTCACGTGGGCGATCCCGGCGAGGATCTCGTGACGCCGGCCGTCGTCCGGCATCGCCGCGAAGTCGTCGTAGTCGAGGAGCCGCTCGATCCCGCGCGCCATGCGCTCACCGTATCACGGAGGGGGAACCCCGCGCCCGCGTCCATCCCCCTTCGTAGCGCGAGGCGGACGGGGTGTCAGCGTCCAGGATTCGATACAGCGCGGCGCCAGGAGACGGCGCGCGCTCAGGACATGGTGCTGCGGTAGGTCTCCACTACCGAGTGCGGGTCGCCCATCATGCGCACGCGGCCCTCGTCGATCCACACCGCCTGGCTGCACCAGAGCCGGGCCGTGTCGAGGTCGTGGGTGACGAGGACGATGGTCTTGCCTGCCTTCTTGAGTCGGTCCATCCGCTCGAGGCACTTGTGCACGAAGGGCAGGTCGCCCACCGAGAGCACCTCATCGATCAGGAAGATGTCAGGGTCGAGATGCACGGCGACCGAGAAGCCCAGCCGCATGTACATGCCGGTCGAGTACGTGCGCAGCGGCTCGTCGATGCAGGCCTCGAGCTCGGCAAAGCGCACGATCTCGTCGAAGCGCTCCCGGATCTGCGCCCGCGTGAACCCGAGGATGAGGCCGTTGAAGACCACGTTCTCGCGGCCCGAGAGCTCGGTGTGGAAGCCCGCGCCGATCTCGATGAGGGCGCAGGTGCGGCCGTCCACCTCGACCGTGCCCGTGGTGGGCTTGAGGAGGCCGCCGATCAGATTCAGCAGCGTGCTCTTCCCCGAGCCGTTCCGGCCGATGATCGCCACCGTCGCGCCCTTGGCGATCTCGAGGTCGACGGCGCGGAGGCTCCAGGTCACCTCGGTGGCGACCCGGTGGCGGCGCCAGAGGTCGCGGACCAGCAAGCTCTTGAGGCTCGTGGACCCGCGGTCGCCGCGGCGGCGATACGCCTTGGCCACCCCGCTGAGCCGGATCGCCGGCGTCACGCGCCAGCCCGCATCATTCGCGAACGGAGGCGGCCCCCGAACAGGGCGGTCCGCTGAGCCTGTTCATGCATAGGTCGCCCTAGACCTCCTCCGCGAAGTAGTCGCGCCGGGCCCCGAACACGGCGAAGCCGGCGGCGAGGAGCGCCACCGCGAGCAGCGCCACCGCGCCGAAGCTGGTGGGATCGGGTGGGCGACGGTACAGGAGCACGTTGTGATACGCCTCGATGATGTGGGCCATCGGGTTCAGCAGGATCAGCGGACGGTACGTCGCCGGGACCATGCTCGACGGGTACATCACCGGGGTCATGAAGAAGAGGAAGGTGAGGAGGTTCGGCGTCAGCTGCACGATGTCGCGGAAGCGGACGGCCAGTGAGGAGACGATCAGCGCGACCCCGAAGGTGAAGACGAACTGCACCGCGACCACCAGGGGGAAGAAGAGGATCGGCCACGACACGGGGGTCCGCATCACGAGGAGCAGCGCGATCAGGAGCGGCACGCTCAGCAGGAAGTGGACGAGGTTCGAGATCACCGCCACGAGCGGGAGGATCTCGGTGGGCAGCGCGACCTTCTTCACGAGGCCGGGGTTGTCGATGATCGACCGCTCCCCCACCGACGCCGCGAACCACTGCCAGGGCAGGAGCCCGCACAGGAGGAAGGCCGGATAGTTCTCGATCTCGATGCGGAGGTACACGGAGAACACGAGCACGTACACCAACATGAAGATCAGCGGGTTGACGACGGACCACAGGAAGCCGAGGGCGGCGCCGCGATACCGGGCCTTGATCTCCCGGGACACTAGCACCGCGATCACGTCGCGGCGGCTCCAGAGACGCGCCAAGTCGGCGAGCACGATCCGGCTAGGAGCCCGTCCGGGCGGGCCGCGAGCGCGCCCGTTTGGCCTTGGCCTTGGACGGGGGCGGCGGCGGCTCGCCGCCCGCCGACGCGAGCCGCTGCCGCAGCTCCTCGCGGTCGGCGCGGAGCGACCGCACCTCTCGCTCGAGGGCGCGCACGCGCTCCTCGGCCTGGACGGCCTGCGAGCGCAGGGCCTCGGCCTCCCGGTACACGTCCTTCACCTCGGCGCGGAGCTGCGCGGACTCGTGCTGGCTCTCGTTCCACTTCGCCCACACCACGGCCACGAGCACCACGAGGAGCAGCGCGGCGGCGATGAGGAGCCAGGGACGGCGCGGCGGCTCGGCGAGGGGGACGGCGCCTTCGAGGGACTCGGTGAGGTCGGGATCGCCGCCGCGGAGAGCCATGCGCGAAAGTCTAGCACCCGGTCCGGAGAGCCGCGAGGAGTTTGATACAGTACGGGCCGTGGAGCCGTCGCTCCTTCCCAGGTTCTTCGACCGCGTCACGCGCCAGGTCTTCGGCGATCTCATCCTGGACGACCCGCCCGCCGCCCGCTACATCACCGACCTCCTGACCCGCTTCGCCCGCACCGACGCCCTCTATCGCGCGGCGCCGGCCTCCGGGCGGCGGCTCGAGACGGTGGCCCACGCGCTGATCGAGGTGGAGCGCGCGTGGGACCTGGACTCGCCCGACTTCGCCCCCGAGCGCGAGCAGGCGCTGCGCCGCCACGTGGGCGACTTCACGCTGTTCATGTCCGGCATCTTCCGCGATCACGTCGAGCGCATCGCCGTGCTCGGGCTGTACGAGGCGGAGGGCCGCCGCGCGTACCGGTTCGTGTCCGAGACGGCACGGGCACGCGGCGAGGCGGACGCGCCGCTCTACCGGCGCCTGTCCGACGGCTTCGAACGCTTCGCGGGCGCGCTCACCTACATGCGCAAGGTGTACTTCCGCGACGGAGGCCCTGCCCTTCCGCGGGCCCGACGACGGACAGCTCCGCCGCATCCTCGCGCGATGACCGCCGCTCCGTCCGACGCCGAGTCCGCCTGCCTCGCGCTGCTCGAGGCCCACCTCTCCGGCCCCGCGCTGCCCGACCTCGCCGGGCGCCCCGAGAGCGAGGTGGATGGCGCGCTGCGCGCGCTCGTGAAGCGCCACGGCGCCGCCGCCGCGGGCCTGGTCCGCCGGCTCGTGGACGAGGCGGCCGACAAGGCGGCGCGGAAGGCGGCCCGCCGGGCGCTCTACCGGCTGAGCCAGGCCGGGATCGCCACGCCGGCCGCGGCGCCCGTTCGTCCGGCCGGGCGCGGTGATCAGGCGCGAGAGCGAGCGCGCGGTGCGGGCCTGGCTGTCCGGCATCGACGGGGGCGGCTCCCGGGCGGTGTGGATCCTCTTCGAGGGCGGCCTCGGCGGCGGCCTGCGCCTCTGCTCCCTGATCCTGAACGACGAGGCGGGCGTGATGGAGTCGGCCGGCGGGTCGATCACCCGCAAGCGCCTGGAGACGGAGCTGGCGTCGCTGCGGGAGAGCCAGAAGCTGCCCTGGGTGGAGTCGGACCCGGAGCGCGCACGCCAGCTCGTGGCCGAGGCCATCGCCCTCCACGAAGGCGCGGGCACGTCGCCGCCTGCCGAGTTCTCGCGCTGGCGCGCCCTCTTCCCCGCGGCGGTCACGCTTCCCGACCCGCTCGCCGGCCTCGTCGCCGATGCCGCCCTCGTCGAGCGGTCGGGGGACCTCGTCGAGCTGGCCGAGATGCTCGGCTGGTTCGTCGACCCCGCGGCGATCCAGGAGCAGGCGCTGGCGCGCCTCGAGATGCAGGACAGCCGGCTCATCGTGTCCGACCAGATCAAGGCCGAGCGCGAGGCGGCGATCGTGGACGCGGTGATCGAGCGGGCGTTTTCGCCCGAGGCGCGGCGCCGGTGGGCGCGCCGGCTCGTGGAGATGGCGCTGGTGTTCGACGCCACCGGACGGGGCGAGCCCGCGGGCGTGGCCCGCGCCGCCGCGGCCGCCCTCGCCGACGACGCGCGCCCGGTCGAGCGCATCCCGATCGTGCGACGGCTCGCCATGCGCGGCCTCGAGGTGGCGGGCGAGGTGGCCCTCGGGCGTGTGCCGGCTCGACGACGTGCGCCGCGGGCCGCGCGCGTGATCCCCGGCCTGCGCGTCGGCCACGCCACCGATCCCGTCGGCCTCACCGGCTGCACCGCGATCCTCCCCGATCGTCCCGCGGTGGGCGGCGTCGAGATCCGCGGCTGGGCGTGCGGCGTCCATGGGCTCGACTTCCTGGATGCGCGCCACCTCGCGCCGAACGTCGACGGCGTCATGCTCTCGGGCGGCAGCGCGTTCGGCCTCGAGACGGTGTGGGGCGCCATGCAGTACCTGGAGGAGCGGGGCGTGGGCTTCCCGGTGGGCAAGACGGTGGTGCCGCACGTGGCCGGCGCCATCGTCTTCGACCTGAACGTGGGCGACCACCGCGCGCGGCCGGATCGCCGCATGGGCTACGCGGCCTGCGAGGGCGCGCGTCCGGGGCCGGTCGAGGAGGGGAACGTCGGCGCGGGCACCGGCGCCACCGTGGGAAAGCTCCATCGCGTGGAGCGCGCGATGCGCGGCGGCACCGGCTGCGCGGTGGTCGAGCGGGGCGGGCTGGTCGTGGGCGCGCTGATGGTGGTCAACGCCGTGGGCGACGTCCGCGATCCCGCCACCGGCCGCCTGCTCGCGGGCACGCGCGACGCCGCCGACGGCCGGCGCCTCGTCGACACCGCCGCCGCGCTCGCCGCGGGCGCCACGCTCGGCGGCTTCGCGCCGGTCAACACCACGATCGGCTGCGTGGCCACCAACGCCGCGCTCTCGAAGCCGGAGGCGGCGCGGGTGGCCGCCCTCGGCATGGACGGGTTCACCCGCGCGCTCTCCCCGCCCCACCTCCGGTCGGACGGCGACGCGCTCTTCTGCCTATCCATCGGCGACGCGCGCGCCGCCGTCGAGGCGGTCGGCGCGGCGGCCGCCGAAGCCGTCGCCGCCGCCATCGCCCGCGCCGTCCTCACCGCCGTGTCCCTCCCCGGCCTCCCCGCCGCCCGCGACCTCTAGCGCGCACGCGGTCTCGCTCGCTCGCTCGCGACACACGCGCGTGGGCAGGGGCGGCGGGGGAGGCACCTGGGGTCGCGGGGTGACGTCGCACGCGTGCGCTGCCCCGCTGTAGCTGGGCTCCATCCGGGCGCCCGGGGTCCGATGACCGTCGGCGGGGAAGCACCCCGCGACCCCAGGTGCCTCCCCCACCGCCCCGGCAACCCGCTGTTGTATCGGCGCGCTCGGACCGAGCCGAGACCACACCGCAACCCCGCGAAGCAGGCGAAGCAGGCGATGCAACAGCGCGTGGACGGGCGGCGGTGGGGGGCGGAGGCCCGGGGTCGAGGGGTGCTTCCCCTCCAACGGGCATCGGACCCCGCGCGCCCGGATGGAGCCCAGTCCCAGCGGGGCAGCGCACGCGTGCGACGTCGCCCCGCGATCCCGGGCCTCCGCCCCCCGCCGCCGCCCAAGCCCACGCGCGGATCTAAAGCGCCGGGCGCGCGCCGGTCACTTCACCGTGACGCTCTTGGCGAGGTTGCGCGGCTTGTCCGGATCGTTCCCGCGGATCAGCGCCAGGAAGTAGCCGAGGAGCTGCGCGGGCACCGCATTGACGATGGCCGTGGCCGGGCCGAGGTCGGCCACCGGGATGTGGTGCGCGAACGCCTCGTGCGGCTCCGGCGACACGCCGATGAGCACGCCGCCGCGGGCCTTCACCTGGAGCGCGCCGGCCATGATGTCGTCCAGCGTCTCGTCGCGCGGGGCGATGACCACGCACGGCGTGCCCGGCTCGATCAGCGCGATGACGCCGTGCTTGAGCTCGCCGCCCGCGAACCCCTCGGCGTGGACGTAGCTCACCTCCTTCACCTTGAGCGCGGTCTCGAGCGCGAGCGGGTAGCTCGGGCCTCGTCCGATCACGAACAGGTGCTCGCGGCGGTGGTACTCCTCCGCGATGCGCCGGATCTGGTCGCGCCGGCCGTCCGCGAGCAGGCGCGCCACCTCCGTCGCCGCCGCCGCCACCTGCGCCGCGCCGACCTCGGGGGCGCCGGCAAGCTCGTAGGCGGCGAGGAGGCCGACGGCCACCATCGCGGTGAAGCTCTTGGTGGCGAGCACGCAACGCTCCGGCCCGGCGGCGAGCGGCACCGGCGCGTCGGCCAGGCGCCAGAGCGTGGAGCCCTCCACGTTGACGAGGGCGGCCACGCGCGCCCCCCGCGCCTGCGCCGCGCGCGCCGCCTCGAGGACGTTGATGGTCTCGCCGCTCTGGGAGAGCGCCACGACCAGCGACGCGTCGGTCACGAAGTCGGCGAGCGACGCGAACTCCGACGCGGGCACGAAGGTGAGCCGCCGGCCCGCGATCCGCGCGAACAGGTACTGCAGGCACAGCGCGGCGTGGCCCGCGCTGCCGCTGCCCACGACCACGACGTCCCGGGCGTCCCGCACCATCGCGGCGAGTCGTCGCGCGTGCGCGCCGTGCCCCGCGGCGATGCGCGCCAGCACCGCGGGCTGCTCGTGGGTTTCCTTGGTCATGAAGTCCGGATAGCCGTCGAGATCGGTGGCCGCCGCCTCCCACTCCACCTCCGTCACCGTCGGAGAGAGCTCGCGGCCCGTCGCCACGTCGAAGAGCCGGACGCCGTCGGGCCCGACGAGCACCGCCTGCCCGTCGTCCACGAACGTGACTCGCCGCGTATGCTCGAGGAGCGCGCTGTAGTCGGACGCGAGCAGGTTCCGGCCCTCGCCCCAGCCCACGATCAGCGGCGAGCCGTTCTTGGCCGCGGCGAGGTGGCCCGAGGCCACGTCGAGCACGGCCACGGCGTTGAGCCCGCGGAGCCGCCGGAACGCCGCCATCAGCGCCACCGCGAGGCGTTCCTCGCAGCCGGGAGCGGCGGCGAGGCTCTCCTCCAGCAGGTGCGCGATGACCTCGGTGTCCGTCTCGGAGCGAAAGCGATGGCCGGCGCGGGCGAGCGGGTCGCGCAGGTCGCGGTAGTTCGCCACGATGCCGTTGTGGACGACGGCGAGGCGCTCGTGACAGTCGAGGTGCGGGTGCGCGTTCGGCTCGGTGACGCCGCCGTGCGTGGCCCAGCGTGTGTGGCCGAGCCCGATCGGTGCCGACGGCAGCCGCGTGGCCGCCTCGCCGATCTTTCCCACTCGCCGTTCCAGCGCCACGCGCCCGTCGCGCGCCACCGCGACGCCCCACGAGTCGTAGCCGCGGTACTCGAGCTGCTTGAGCCCGCTCAGCACGATGGACGCCGCGTCCCCGCGTGGTTCCCGCATAGCCGAATATCCCGCACATGGGCAGTGTCCTCCGGCCGGAGGAGGACGCGCGTGATCCGCCGCCGCCACGGGCACACCGCCCGTGGCTGTCGAGCGCATGGCCGGCGTCGCGGCAAGGACGTGCGCGGCCGGCATGAAGGGATGGAGGGGACGCGGTTGAACGGGTCGGAGAACCCGCCGGCACCCTGAGCGGCCTTTGTCAGCGCGTCACCGCGCTGGTTTGCTCCGCCCATCACGACCGTGCCCGGCCGAGGGACCATCCGCCGAATGGTTCGATGCGGTCCCTGCCTCGTCATCCGCCCGCTGGCGCGGGCGGACCTGGCGCTACCCTGCTCTACTGTCTAGTTCCTGGCGTCCCTGATCCCGAAGCGGATCGCTCTCGCGCATCCCTCCCTTCCGGCACCTTTCTTCGACCGTAGCACGGCCGCGCGCATCGACAAAGGCCGATCAGCGGCGCCGGAGCGGCGGTCCTCACGCCAGCAGGCCGGCTTGTTAGCGCCGCGGGCCGGATACAGATAGGACACCCGCCAGACGCGGGACGCTCATCACGCGCGGACCTCACGAAGTGAAGCACGAACCCGGGAGTCAGCGGCGCCGGCGGGGCGCCACGGGACCGAGACGGTCCGCCACGTGGGCGGCGATGAGCCGCGCGCGGAGCGTAAGGGCCCGCCGCGCCGTCTCCGGACGCGCCGCCGCCGGCCAGCCGAAGTAGCCGGCGGTGCGCGGAATCGAGCTCGCGGAACGTGCGCGCGCCGCGCGCGAGCCCGGCGCGGAAGTCCACCCACGCCGGCGGCAGCCGCCGGGCCACGCCGCGGACCAGGTCGGGCCGCAGCAGCAGCATCAGCGCGGTCTCGAGCTCGCCCGAGTGCCATTCCGCCTCCGGCCGCGGGCTCCGGAGCAGCCTCTGCACGCGCGGATCGAGCATGGCCGCGCCCGCCGCGGGCTCGGGCGAGAAGCCGGCGTGGGCGATCCGCAGGCGCGCTCTCCTCAAGATCCGCGTGGCCGTGGCCATCGCGCGCAGGTGCCCGGGGTCCGCCTGGTAGTTGACGAGCACGAAGCGACGGAAGCCGTGGCGGGCGAGCGCGCGGACCACGGCGACGACGAGGCGCGCGACGAGCGGGCCGGGCAGCGACACCGTGCCCGCCCAGCCCGCGGCGAGCGGGCTCGCCCCGTACGGGAGCGCCGGGGCCAGGACGGGCAGGTAGCCGGCGCGGCGGAGGTGCGGGGCCAGGCGCTCGGCGAGCGCCTCCGCGCCCATCCAGTCCACGGCCAGCGGCAGGTGGGGACCGTGCTGCTCGACGGCGCCGAGGGGCAGCAGCACCACGGAGCGGCGATCGCGCGCGAGGCGACCCGCCTCCAGATGGGTCCGCTCGCCGAGCCGGATCGGGGCGCCCCGAGGCGAGGGCGTGCGGTCGCGAGGACGCCGGCGGGCGGGCGGCATGGCGCGGGCATGATAGTACGGCCGGTGGCGACGGTCGCGTCCGGGGTGATACTCTCGGGGAGCGGCGGGCCCGCCGCGACACTCCCGATCAGATCGGAGAAGACCATGGCGCGAATGACCGGTGGCGAGGCGCTCGTCAAGTCGCTGTTCCGCGAAGGCGTCCGTGTGGTGTTCGGTCTGCCCGGCGTGCAGCTCTACGGCGTGCTCGCCGCGCTGAGAGACGAGCCCGGCATTCGGTTCGTGGTGACGCGTCACGAGCAGGCGACCAGCTACATGGCGGACGGCTACGCGCGGGCGAGCGGCAGCTTCGGCACCGCGCTCGTGGTGCCCGGGCCCGGGCTCCTCAACGCCTCCGCCGGCCTCAGCACCGCCTACTCGGCGTCCTCCCCCGTGCTCATGATCGCCGGCCAGATCCCGAAAAACAGCGTCGGCAAGGACATCGGGCTGCTCCACGAGGTCAACGACCAGCTCGACGCCATCGCCCCGGTGACGAAGTGGCGGCGGCGCATCCTCGAGATCCCCGAGATCCCCGCCGCCGTGCGCGCCGCCGCGTTCCAGCTCCGCACCGGCCGCCCCCGCCCCGTGGCCATCGACCTCTCGCCCGAGACGATGGAGGACGAGCACGAGGTGGAGCTGCTCGATCCGATCCGCGTCGATCCGTCGAGCGCGGCCGCCGCGGACGTGAGCCGCGCCGCCGAGCTGCTGCTGGGCGCCGCGCGACCGGTGATCTACGTCGGCGGCGGCGTGCATCCCGCGGGCGCTCACGATGCGGTCGCGTCGGTCGCCGAGTACCTGCAGGCCGGCGTCGTCCAGTCCGCCGAGGGCAAGGGCGCGCTCGACGACGACAGCGACCTCTCGCTGGGCGCGGCGATCTGGCCGCAGAGCCCGCTCAAGCAGTACCTGGAAGCCGCCGACGTGGTGCTGGTGGTGGGCAGCCGCCTCGCCACCGCCGGGCTCAAGCCCGACCAGCTCGCGATCCAGATCGAGATCGACCCCGACGAGGTCGGGCGCAACCACAAGAAGACGCTCGCCCTCGTCGGCGACGCCCGGGCCACGCTGGAGGCCCTCCTCGAGCGGCTCCGCGCCGCCGGCGCTCCACGCCCGTCGCGCAAGGCCGAGCGTGAGGATCTGCGCGGGCGCATCGCGGCGGGCTCCGACCAGGAGCCGCAGCACTCGATCCTCCAGAGCCTGCGCGCGGGCACGCCCCACGACGCGATCCACGTCTCCGGCATGACCCAGATCGGCTACTACTCGCGCCCGTTCTGGACGGTGCACCAGCCGCGCACGTACCTCACCTCGTCCTACTCCGGCAATCTCGGCTACGAGTACCCGGTGGCCCTCGGGGCCAAGGTCGCGCGCCCCGACCGCGCGGTCATCGTCACCGTCGGCGACGGCGGCTTCTTCTACAACGCCCAGGAGCTGGCGACGGCCGTCCAGCACAAGATCAACGTGGTCGCGGTGGTGTTCAACGACAACGCCTACGGCAACGTGGCGCGCGACCTCGACGAGTCGTGGGGCGGCAGCTTCGGCGCCGCGCTGCACAACCCGGACTTCATGAAGCTGGCCGACGCCTACGGCGTGGCCGGCCTGCGCGCGAAGGAGCCCACCGACGTGGGCCGGCTCGTCCGTGACGCGGTGCAGATGGACCGTCCCGTCCTGATCGAGGTGCCGGTGGGCCGCATGCCGCGCCCCCGCTTCTTCGCGCCTCGCCGCCAGCCCGTGAAGCACGGCCGCTGAGGCCGAGGGAGACGACGATGGCCAAGGGAAAGTCCACGGAGAGCTTCGAGGTGGCCAAGAGCGATGCGGAATGGCGCGCCCAGCTCTCGCCGGAGCAGTACCACGTGCTGCGCGAGCACGGGACGGAGCGCGCGGGCGCGAGCCCGCTGGACAAGGAATACGGCCCGGGCACCTACTACTGCGCGGGATGCGACCTGCCGCTCTTCACCTCGGATACCAAGTTCAACAGCCGCACCGGCTGGCCGAGCTTCTGGGGCCCCGTCGAGGGCGCCGTCGCCACGACGAACGACCGGAGCTTCTTCATGGTGCGCATCGAGGTGCACTGCCGGCGCTGCGGCGGCCACCTCGGCCACGTGTTCGACGACGGCCCCGCGCCGACCGGGCAGCGCTACTGCATGAACGGAGCCGCGCTCAAGTTCACCCGCGGCTGAGCGGGCGCCTCCGCCCGCCGCGAACCCGAGAGCGGCCCGGCCCGAGAGCGGCGGCCCGCGGTTACTTCGCGGCGGGGTCGGGATGGGCCACGATCACCATCCAGCCCACGCCGAACCGGTCGGCGACCATGCCGAAGCGCGGCGAGAAGAAGGTCTTCGCGAGCGGCATCTGCACCTGGCCGCCCTCGGCGAGGGCGGTGAACCGCCGCTCCGCCTCCGCCTCCGTTGGCACCGTGAGCGAGAGCGCGAAGCCCTGGAAGGCGGGCGCGCCGTGGCATCGCCCGTCGGAGGCCATCACCGTCGTTTCGCCGATACGGAACGAGGCGTGCATCACCTTGTTCTCGGTCCCCGGCGTCACCATGCCCTCGTCCGGGCTCTCTCGGTAGCGCATCAGCATCGTCACCTCCGCGCCGAGGGCGCGGCGGTAGAAGTCGAGCGCCTCCTCGCAGCGCCCTTCCAGGAAGAGATACGGCTGGATCTGCGTCGCCGTGGTCGCCGTCGTCGCCATGATCGTGACTCCCATGGGCCGCGTGTGGTCGTGTCGATCGGCCGGACCCCGCACGCGGGGATCGAGAGAGACGGCGAGCGGCCGCGCCGCCTTTCCGCCACGTATCCGGCCGCCCGCCGGCCGGGCCATCGGTCGCGGCGACGGCCGGCGGGACGGGTTCCCTCACGGGAGAGTCGAACGGGGAGCCTCGGGATCGACAGCTTCGGCCAGGTGGCTCGAGATGCGTTGCTCGCGACGTGGCGCGGCCGGCGGCGGGGCCGCCGGCCGCGACGGCGTGGCCGGTCCGGGCGGGAGCCCGTCCTACCTCTTCTCGACGACCAGCTCGAGGCGCCGATTCCTTGCGCGCCCGTCTTCCGTGTCGTTGGGCGCGATCGGCTTCTCCATGCCGAAGCCCGACGTGGTGATGCGCGAGTCGGCCACCCCGCCCGCAACGAGGAGGTCCTTCACGGCGGCGGCCCGGTCCAGCGAGAGCTTCTTGTTCGCCTCGGCATCGCCGCTCGCATCCGTGTGCCCCTCGAGCGCGACCGCCACCGCCGGGTAGGCCTTCAGGATCGCGGCCACCGAGTCCACCGTCGGCCGCGACTCCGGGGTGAGCGCCGTCGAAGCGCTCTCGAAGTTCAGGTGGTCGAACACGAACCGCTTCGGCACCGCGGTGTCGGCTGGTGTTGGCCAGCCACGAGGCCAGGCTGAACGCGAACGCGCCCTCCGGCACCGAGAGCTTCAGGCCACCGGGGAGCTGCAGCTCGGCCAGCTTGCGCGTGGCCTCGCGGCACGTCGCGCCGGCGGTCCCCCACAGCAGATAGCCCAGCCCGAGCAGGACGAGCGCGGCGACGGCCGCGACGGGAATCAGCCACCCGGGGCGTCGCGCCGAGACGCCCGCCAGCTCGCCCGCGCGACTCACGGCGCCGGCCGCGCTCGACCCGAGCTCGGAGATACCCGCGCCGAGGCCGGACCAGCCGAGCAGGGAGGCCATGCCCGCGGGCAACACACCGCCGAGGAAGCTTCGCTGATCCGCGAGGAGGGCCCCCAGGCCGGCCACCCCTCCGCCGGCCGCCGCCCGCTGGCGGCCGAGGACGTGCATCAAGATCGGCGCGACGAGCGCCATGAGCGACGACGCGGAGCCCGGGCGGACCCCCGTCGAGCGCGAGATGAGGTCGATCACGCTCGCGAGCTTGCCGCCGAACAGCGACTCCATGAGGCTCTTGCCCGCCCCGATCGTGTCCTGCGTGGCCACGCCGCCGCCGAACACGCTCCCGAGGCTGCCCAGCAGGCTGCCGTCGTACGTCCCCCCGTCGAGCATGCGCGCGACCTGCTGCGCGCCGCCGCTCGTGGACGCGGTGCTCGCGAGGGCGCCGACCATGGTCGGCACGATCGCCGTCATGGCCCGGTACGTATCCGGGCTCGACTCGCCGACGTACGCCGCCGCTCTGTCCACGACCTCGGGTGTGAGATAGCCCTTCACCATATCGATCAGGTTCGTTGCCATTGACGATCCCCCTCTCGTGTGGCGATTTCGACCACCTGATGCGTGCGCCCGCTCACCGCACCCCGGCGTGGCGCGCCGGAGCGCTCGAGACGGGCGCGGATGCGGATCACCAGGCTGGTGACACGGGGGAGGCGCGATCGCGCCATGCCGCGCGAGCCGCGCACTCGGGACAGCCTACGGACGTCTCGGACTCCGTCGACGCCGCACGCCATGACACACACCACAACTCACCTCGACCGGCTACGGCGATCGTAGTCAGCCCAACTTTCGCCGTCAACGAGAGACCTCGTGAGGCGAAGCCCTACAGCGCTTCTCGGCGGCGCGCGCGCGTGTGAGGCAGATTGCGTTCGACCAAGGTCCCAGGCCGAGCGACCGCCTCAGCCGATCGCGCCGCGCGCGGTGACGGCACGCGGCGCGCGCCGCTCGGCGCCGCGTGGCGCCCCGGCGCGCCACAGGCTCCACGCGAGCGCCACTCCGCTCACGCCGATGAGCAGCGCGTCGATGATGCGCGCCGGCCGCGGGAAGATCGGGCACCAGGCGGAGAGGCCGACGGCGAAGAGGGCCGCCGCCCAGGCGGGAAGCGCGCCGCTCCGGCGGACGGCGACGAAGAGCCGGATCGCGCCCACCGCGAGCAGCACGAGCCCCACGAGCATCACCGCGGTCATCGGCCCGCGGTAGATCGGCGCCACCACCGCCTCCACCGCCGTGTGGCCCGCGAGATACGCGTGGCCGACCACGGGCACGGCGAAGGTCTCCACGCCGAGGGCGGGCAGCACGAGGCCGATCCCGGCCAGCGCGAAGCCGAGCCCGGTCCGCGCCACCGGCTCCTGCCCGGTCGCCGGCGAGGCGTCCGTACAGCGCGAGCAGGCCGCGGATCAGCAGGACGAAGCCGGCGGTGGCGAGCAGATGCGAGCCGACCCACGCCGCGGACGCGACGGGCCGGGCGGCGGTCGCCAGGATCGAGGTCGAGAACACGTCGAGCGGAAAGAACGGGCGCAGGAGCGGAAACGCCGCGAGCGCGATCGCCGATGCGCCGAGCGCCAGCGCGCCCATCCGGTCGTCGAGCCTGTCCATGACGAGCCCTCCAGGGGTCGGGCGGTGTCGAGGCCACGCGGGAGGATCCCGCAGCCCCGAGCGTCGCCGGGCCGCGTCACGAACGGGTGTCGCGCGGGTAAAGAGTTGTAACGGGCGGGGAGTCGAGGAGCGGACGGGATCAGCCGCGGCCGCGGAGCTTCGGGTCCCAGGCGTCGCGCAGCGTGTCGCCGAACAGGTTGAACGCGAGCACGGCGATGCTGATGGCCGCCCCCGGGAAGATGGCGAGCCACGGCGCCTGCTCCATGAACGCGCGTCCCGTGCTGGAGAGCATCAGGCCCCACGACGGGACGGGCGGCTGGGTGCCGAGGCCGAGGAAGCTGAGCGAGGCCTCGATGAGGATCGCGTTGCCGAGCCAGATCGACGCGATGATCAGGATGGGCGCGGTCACGTTGGGCAGGATGTGCGTCGCGATGATCCGCGGCTGCCGGCAGCCGATGGCCTGCGCCGCCTCGACGTAGCGGTTCTGCTTGGTCGACATCACCGCGCCGCGCACGATGCGCGAGTTGCCGGGAATGATGACCATGGCGATGGCGAACATGGCGTTGGTCGTGTTCGGGCGCAGTACGGACACGATGGCGAGCGCGAGCATCAGCCCGGGGATGGACTGGACGGCGTCCATCACCCGCTGGATGACCATGTCGAGCCGCCCTTCCCAGTAGCCGCAGACGAGGCCGATGATCATGCCGGCCACGGTGCCGATCCCCACCGCGAGGAGCCCCACCCACAGCGAGATGCGGCTGCCGTGGATGATGCGGCTGAGGACGTCGCGCCCGATGTCGTCGGTCCCGAACGGGTGCTCCCAGCTCGGCCGGGCCAGCCGCTTCTCCGGCTTCGCATCCAGCGGGTCGTAGGGCGCGAGCACGTCCGCGAAGATGGCGGTCACCACCAGGGTCAGGATGACGACCGCGGAGGCCACGCCCAGGGGCTTGCGGCGGGCCGTGAGCTTGAGGGCCTGCCAGCGGCTGAGCGTGATCGCGGGAGCGTCGAGGGCCGCGGCCGGGGCCGTCACCGTGCTCATGCGTGGAGGCTCACTGGTAGCGGATGCGCGGGTCGAGCCACGCGTAGGTGAGGTCCACGAGCAGGTTCAAGGTGACGAGCGTCGCCGCCACCAGCATCACGTTGGTCTGCACCACCGGGTAGTCGCGGAACAGGATCGCCTCGACGGTGAGCCGGCCCATGCCGGGCAGGGCGAAGATCGTCTCGACGATCACGGTGCCGGCGAGGAGCGTGCCGAGCTGCCCACCCACGATCGTGATCACGGGGATGAGCGCGTTCTTCAGCGCGTGCTTGTACACGACGATGCGGCCGGCGAGGCCCTTGGCCCACGCGGTGCGGACGTAGTCCTCGCGCAGCACCTCGAGCACGGTCGACCGCGTCATCCGCATCGTGGCCGCGGCCAGCCGAAAGCCCAGCACGGCGGCGGGGAGCAGGAACTGCTGGAGGTTCTTCATCGGCGACTCGAAGATGCTCACGTAGCCGATCGGCGGGATCCAGCGGAACCAGATGGCGGCGAACGTGATCACCAGGGTGGCGAGCCAGAAGTCGGGCATGGACAGGCCGGAGACGGCGACGACCCGGCCCGTGTAGTCGGCGGCCTTGTCCTGGTGGGTGGCCGAGAGCACCCCGATGGGGATGGCCACGACCAGCCCCAGGACCATGGCGAGCACCGCGAGCTCGATGGTGACGGGTAGAGACTTCTTCAGTGCCACCGCGATGGGCTCGCTGGTGAAGATGGAGTAGCCGGGGTTGAAGCTGACCATCTGCCAGACCCAGAGCAGGTACTGCTCGTGATACGGCCGGTCCAGCCCGAGGTCCCGCTGGAGCTTCTCGAGCTCCTTCTTGCTGACGTTGCCGGACTCCCCCATGAGCGCGGTGAGGGCGTCGCCCGGCATCACGCGCATCAGGCCGAACACGATGAGCGACGACAGCACCAGCACCGGCACCGCCAGCAAGACCCGGCGGAGGGCGTACTTGTACACGGGCCCTCCTGAGACGCGCTACTTGTCGATCCAGACCCGCGCGAGCGTCGACGCGCCGTAGCCGTCGTTCCGCCGCATGGCGAGCGTGCCGATGTTTCGCATGTGGGGCTGCCACATGAGGAAGCCCGCGTCGTAGGGCATCCACATCCGGAGGACCTGGTCGTGCTCGCGGTCGAAGATCCTCTTGGTGATCGCGCGCTGCTCGGCCTTGTCCGGGATCTGGCGGAGCTTGGTGACGAGCTCGTCGACCACCGGGTCCGCCATCCGGAAGTAGTTCTTGGTCGACTTCGAGTGCATGTAGTGGTAGGTCTGCTCGTCGAGGCTGACGGCGTACCCCGTCTTGAAGCCCCACGCCATGCCGTCCCACTTGCCTTCCGCGTAGCGGCCGAAGTACGTCGTGTAGTCGAGCTTCGTGATGTTCACCGTGATGTTCAGGTGCTTCTTGAGGTCCTGCTGCACGAGCTGCACCTGCGAGGTCATCTGCGGGAAGTACTCGTAGTAGAACAGCGTGGTCTCGAAGCCGTTCGGGTGCCCGGCCTCGGCGAGGAGCTTCTTGGCGTCCGCCGGCTTGTGCTGCCACCACGGGCCGAGCTGGGCCGCCGTCGGCGGCTTGTCGAAGCAGTAGACCCAGGGGATCCCCCAGCCCAGGATGCCGTGGCCCTCGTAGATGGTGTCGACCTGCCGCTGGCGGTCGATGGCCATCGAGATGGCGCGGCGCACCCGCACGTCGTTGAACGGAGGCTTCTCCTGGGCGAGGGCGAGGCCGAACGGCGTCTGCATGCCCTTGTACTCGTGCACGACGATGTTCGGGTTGGTCTTGCGGATGGGCTCCACGTCCCCGATGCCGGACACGTGGTGGAAATCGGTCTGGCCGGTGCGGAAGGCCGCGGTGCGCGTGGACATGTCCGGCGTCGACAGGATGTGGTACTCGTCCACGTACGGCCGGCCCTTGTCGAAGTAGTCGGGGTTCCGGGCGAGGACCGCGCGCACCTTCCGGGTATTCTCCTTGAGCGTGTACGGCCCGGTGCCGATCATGCGCTTCTTGAGGTCGCCGTCCTCCTCGAGGACCTCCTTCGGGAAGACCACCGCCACCGCCTCGGCGAGGTTCTGCGGGAACATCACGTTGGGCGACTTGAGGTGGATGCGGACGGTGTGCTTGTCCGGGGTCTCCATCGCCTCGATCTCCCGGAACGTGAACGACTGCACGCCTTCCTTGGCGTACGCCTCGAAGCAGTACTTCACGTCCGCGGCCACGAACTCGCGCCCGTTCAGCGGCGCGATGTTGTGCCACTTGACGCCCTTGCGGAGGTTGAACGTCCACACGCGCTGGTCCTTGCTGCCCGACCACGTCTCGGCGAGGTCGCCCTTGAGCGTGAGGTCGCCGGTGCCCGACGCCTCGTCGGAGAACGGGAAGCGGACGAGGCGGTTGTAGACGAGCGTCGCCATCTGGGAGAGCCCGACGGAGTTCGTGAGGCGCGGGTCGAGGACGGGCGGGTCCCACGCCGACGCGCGCGTGAGCACGCCGCCCCGCTTCGGCGTCTTCGTGCTCGCCGGCGTCCAGTCGGGGTACGGCGGGCCCGACTGGGCGGAGGCGCGGCCGCGCCCCGCGGCCACGAGCGCGGCGGCGCCGACGCCGGCGCGTCCGGTCTGGGCGAGGAACTCGCGGCGGTTCATTCCCGTGCTGGAGACGGTGCGGCGGGCCTTGGCGGTGGGCATCGTTGCTCTCCTGTTCTCCGAGGCCCGGCGGGGAGGGGGAGCGATCTGGCTCACACGTGGGCCCGGACTGACGAGTGCAGCGAAGATGACGCAGCGCCGGCGACAAAGTCAAGAGGATTCCCGGAGATGGGTGGCGCCGCACCGGCGAGCGAGAGGCCGGCCCCGGGAAGGCGACGCCGGGCGCCGCAGGCGGGGGTCACGCGGGGGCGAATCGCGGCAGGACGTGACGCGCCATCAGCTCCATCGAGCGCAGGACGTGCTTGGCGGGGAGGCCGCCGAAGTTCGCGATGCCGAGGAAGTGCGTGAAGCCCGCGGCCGCGTAGCGGCGCGCCACGCGCACGATCTCGTCGGGATCGCCCACCGCCACCACGTCCTGCTGGATCAGCGCGTCGAACGGCCGCTGCACGGCGTACAGCCGCGTGCGCACGTAGCGCTCCATCGCCTCGCGCGCTTCGGCCCGCGCCTGGGCCGTCGTCTCCGCGCAGTGGCAGTGCAGCCCGAACGGCGCCGTCGCGTCTGCCGCGTGGCCGCCCGCGGCGACGAACGCCGCCCGGTACGCGGCGAGCCCGTCCGTCATTTCGTCGAGCGTCTCCGCGCTCGCGTAGGGGATGAACATCGCGGGCAAGCCGCGCGCGCCGACGCGCGCTCCGCCGTCGGCGCGGAGCGTGGCCACCCAGACCGGCGGGCGCGGCTGCTGGAGCGGGCGCACGTTGATCCGGACGCCGGCCACCCGGTGGTGCGCGCCGTGGAAGGTCACCGGCTCGCCCGTCCACGCACCGAGCAGGATCTCGAGGGCCTCGTCGAAGCGCGCGCGCTTGTCGTCGGCGGACACGGAGAAGCCCTCGAGCTCGTGGCGGAGGTAGCCGGAGCCGACGCCCAGGTTGAGCCGGCCGCCCGACAGCACGTCGACCATCGCGTAGTCCTCGGCCACGCGCATCGGGTTGTCGAAGGGCAGGACCACCACGCCCGAGCCGAGACGGATGCGGCGGGTGCGCTGGGCGGCGGCGGCCATCCAGATGGGCGGCCGCGGGACGCCGCCGTACTCGTGGAAGTGGTGCTCGGCGAGCCAGAACGAGTCGAAGCCCAGCTCGTCCGCGGCCTCGGCCTGCTCGAGCAGCTCGCCGTAGAGCTCGGCGGTGCTCCGCGGCAGCTCCGTCGGGTAGTGATCGGCGACGGAGAAGAGGCCGAAGCGCATCCGTCCTACTCGTCGTCGGGCGGGCGCAGCTCGTCGCGCGCGCCGGCCAGCTCCTCGCCGGCGCGCCGCACCTCGTCGAGCCGCGTGGGGCTCCACCGGAACCGCTCGCCGCTCGCGTAGCCGCCCCAGCTCGCCATGTAGTCGGCGCGCGACAGGCCGAGAGCGTAGTCCGAGATGCCCGCGGGGTTCGCGAAGTCGGCCATGATGCCGACCTCGTCGAACCGCTCCGGCCGCCGCCCGTCGAGGAACTTCTCGAGCGACGCCGGCTTCGGCCCGTGGGGCAGCCCGACCGGGTGCACCGTCACCATGCCCTGCTGCACCACGCCGCCCGCGCTGAAGAAGTCGCCGTAGTGGTAGCCGAGCGTCTCCAGGTAGTCGAGGTTCTTGTGAAAGAACGGCACCCACATGCCGTCCCGCTCCGCCCGCCGCACCGTGAACACGCAGAGGTAGCAGCCGGGGAGCTTGAAGACGGTGTGGCCGGAGGGGGGCACGTGCGACCGGTCGGCGGTGAGCGGGCGGACGTCCTCGACCGCGAAGCGATACGGCAGGTAGTCGCCGCGCCAGCCCACGGCGTCGAACGGATGCGTCGGGTGCACGCGCTCCGTGTACACGAGGCCCACCTTCGAGACGATCGGGAAGCGGCCCGACTCGTTCCGGGTGTCGAGCGTGCGCGGGAAGCGGTAGTCGCTCTGGCTGTGGGTGAGGAAGCGCCCCGTGGTCGGCGACTCGCCCTTCTCCGGGTCGCCGGCGAAGCTCTCGTAGACCCAGTAGTACTGCGGCCCGGGCGCCGGCTCGAAGCGGTGCGTGATCCCCTTCGGCACGATGAGGAAGTCGCCCTTCTTGTACTCGATGGGCCCGAAGGTGGTCTCGAGCGTGCCGCGCCCCTGGTGCACGAAGAACACGAGGGTGGCCGCGTGGTGCTCGAAGAAGTAGTCCATCGGCGCCTGGGGCGCCGTCACGCTCATCGTGACGGTGGCGTTGGCGACGAGGCGCGCCATGCCGCGGTAGACGTCGCGGGGCGCGGCCGGCGCGGCCATCGCGAGGGCGTGATGCGTCCCGCCCGCGGGCCGCAGCGGCGACTCCCAGTCCGGCGCCCATTCCGCTCCGTCCAGCACGCGATGCTCGGCGGCGAGCCAGTTCGTGGGCGGGTAGAGATGATAGGTGTGGCTCACCTTCCCGGCGAAGCCGCCGCGGCCGTGCTCCTGCTCGTAGACGTGGCGGAGGAGCGGGCCGGCGTGCGGGGCGCGCGGGACGATGCCGACCTCGGGGACACCGCTCCAGTACTCGAACTTCTCCATGGCCGAGCCTCCGGGACGGGCGGGATGGGACGATCTCCGAACGCCCCCGATTCTAGACCAAGCGCCTCGACCCGCCTATCCGGGTGTCACCGTCGTGTCAGGGCAGGGTCGTGGAGGGGCGGTGAAAGATTTGCCGTGAAGGCCGTGTAACATCTGCGGCCTTCGCCGATGGGAACGCTCAGACGGAGAGGGCGACCCGGGGCAGGACGCTCGGGCGCCTCGAGCAGCTTCCCCGCGCCCCGCACCACGCAGGACACCGGATCCTCGCTCACCGTCACGGGCAGCCCGGTCTCGCGGTGAAGGACCACGTCGAGCCCGCGGAGCAGCGCGCCGCCCCCGGTCAGCACGATGCCCTTGTCCACCACGTCGGCGGCCAGCTCGGGCGGCGTGTGCTCGAGGCACTGGCGGACCGCCTCGACGATGGCGGACACGGTGTCGGTGAGGGCCGCACGCACCTCGGCGCCGCTCACGTAGACGGTGCGGGGCAGCCCGGACGTGAGGTCACGCCCCTTGACCGGGGACCGGTCCTCCTCGCCGGGCTGCGGGCTCGCCGAGCCCAGGCTGAACTTGATCTCCTCGGCGCGCCGCTCCCCGATGAGGAGCCCGTAGCTCTTGCGGACGTGCTGGATGATCGCGTCGTCCATGTCGTCGCCCGCGGTGCGGATCGACGTGCACTGCACGATGCCGGACATCGAGATGACCGCGACCTCCGTGGTGCCGCCCCCGATGTCGCAGACGAGATTGGCCCCGGGCTCGGCGATCGGCAGCCCCGCGCCCATCGCCGCCGCGGTGGGCTCGGCGATCAGGAAGACCTCGCCCGCGCCGGCCTGGCTCGCCGACTCCTGGACGGCCCGGCGCTCGACCTGCGTGATCCCCGACGGCACGCTCACCACCACGGTGGGCCGCATGGGACCCCGCTGCGCGTGCGCCTTCCGGATGAACGCGTGGAGCATCTTCTCGGTGGCGTCGTAGTCGGCGATCACGCCGTGGCGCAGCGGCCGCACGACCTCGATCGCGTCCGGCGCCCGCCCGAGCATGGCCTTGGCCTCGGAGCCCACCGCCAGCAGCGAGCGGTCCCGCGTCATGAACGCCACGATCGACGGCTCGTTCAGGACGACGCCCCGGCCCACCGCGAACGCGAGGGTGTTGGCGGTGCCCAGGTCGACGGCGAGGCCGCTCGGGAACATCCGGCGCAGGGCACGAAAGCGCATCGGGACCTCCCCGGGGCGTGAATCGCACTCGCGGGGCCCCGGCACGCCACGATCACCGTCGCGCCGCTCACCGCCCTCGGGTGCAGGCCCCGGAAAGTAGCAACCGATGTGCCACCAGACGTGGAACGTCCCTTTCTTCCCAGCGTCAGGATGTCGACGCGGAGCGCCGGCGGCGGGGAGCAGCACGCCCGGCCCGCGCCCGTGACGCGAGCGGTCAGAGCCCTTCGCGAGGCTGACGCGGAATGGCGCGCGCGGCGCCGGCCAGCTCGACGATGTGCAGGCCGGTGTCGGCGCGATCGGCCAGGTAGATCAGGCCACGATCGTCCACCTCGACGTTGTTGGTCTGGATCGCCACCTTGCACCGGTCCACGCCGCCCACCTTGACGCAGCGGGGCGCGGTGCGCGCGGTCACGGCGGGGATGAAGAACGCGACCTCGCGGGGATGGAACGGGTCGCGGATGTCCACGGCGCGCACGCCCGCGTTGAAGTAGGCGATGAACACGAGACGGCCGTAGTACATCGGCGTGAACGACTCGTTGCTCGCGTGCGGCCCGAATCGCCCGCCGCGAGCGCAGAAGTCGCCGGGGGCCGCCGGCACCTGGAAGCTCGAGACCGGAAACGGGCGGGACTCCGTGGTGACGTCCACGAGGAACGTGAGCTGCCGGGCCTCCTGGCACTCGTTCCTCATCGACTCCGACACCAGCAGCACGAAGTCGCGCTCGCGCCCCTGCGGGTTCGGGGCGAAGTCGGCCACGAGCACGCCGAGGACGGGGAAGCTGGTGTGACCGCCCCAGTCCGGCGCCATGTCGAGCCGCCCGACCTGGGGATACAGGAGGTTGGCCGGCGTCGGCGCGAAGCGGTCGGCCGCCGCGGGGTCGCCGGCGAGGAGCCGGGCGCGATCCACGATCTGGAGCACGCCTCGTGCGCCGGTGCCGTAGGCGAAGTAGACGCGGTTGCCGAGCGCGATGGGCCCGTGCACGCCCTCGGGGGCCTCGCCGGTGGCCCCCGGCTCCTGCCCGACCAGGCCGAAGTCGCGGATGAACCGCGGCGCTCCGGGATCGGAGAGGTCGTAGATCTTGGTCATGCGGTTGGTGCGCCAGCCGGACGGCCGCCCGTCGGAGACGAGGTAGGCGATGCCCGTCTTGCACTCCCACCAGTTCTTGTGCGTGCCGTCGAGCCCGGTCAGCACGGTGGTCACGCGGCTGGGCCGGCGCGGATCGCTCACGTCCCAGACCTCGTGGGCGAGGTTGCCGAGGGTCCGGAGCAGGTACGTGCGGTCGCGCGCGGCGCGGGGCAGGTCGCGCCCCGCGCACACCCGCGCCATCTGGGCCCCGCCCGCCTCGGCCGCGCCCGGCGCGCCGGGGATGTGCGCGAGGTACTCGGGATTGCGCGGATCGGTCACCTCGAGGATCGAGGTGCCGTTGTCCTCGACGCGCCCGGTGAGCGGGTTCGGGCGCTGCCCGCCGTGATGGCCCACGTAGGCGATCCAGCGTCCGCCCTGGTTCACGATGACCGGCTGGTACGCGGAGCGGCCCTGGAGGTCGTGGTGTCCGAGGAGCTGCATGTCGCGCTGCTCGGCGGCGGGCGGCGCCGCCGGCTGGGCCGCGCTCTCCGCAGAGACGGACGCGATCAGGAGAGCGGCGAGGAGCGTGCGCGCGCGGTTCATCGTGGTCGGCGGCGGGCGGCGCCGCGCGGCCATGCTAGCATGTGCCCCGTGACGCCCCGGGGGAAGGTCATACGCTTTCCGAAGATGCCCGCGCCGGCGGCCCCGCCGGAGGGCCTCGCCGAGGTGCGGCGCTGCCGCCACCAGGCGGAGGCGCTCGTGATCCGCTCGCTGCTCGAGAGCGAGGGCATCCCGACCGCGCTCCGGAGCAACCTCGCCCCGTCCGTGCATCCGTTCAGCGTCGGCGAGCAGGGCGTGACCGTCGTCCTCGTGCCCGCCGCCGCCGTCGAGCACGCGCGCGAGATCCTCGGGCGGCGGGGTCCGAAGCTGCCCTGGAACGTGTCTCCCATCACCCGCCCCGTCGCCCGCCGCTCCCGCGCGCGCGAGAGCTGACCTGAGACATGGCGCAAGGTGCGGGCGGGCGAAGCCCGGGCGCCCGCTGACCCGGTAACCTACCGGTAGAACTTCTCGGCGTTCGGCCGCTCCTTGGCGTTGAAGGAGCGCCCCATCTCCTTGGCCTCGTCGGTGTGGTAGTAGTTCGCCACGAGGTGGTCGATGCTGACGCGCGAGAGCCCGGCCGCCCCGTTGTGCCGGGCGTGGAACGCCGCCTTGAGGGCGGCGAGCGCCTGCGGGCCCCGCTGCTTCAGCTCCTCGCACATCGCCTTCGTGCGCGCGCGCAGGTCGGCGTGGGGGGCGATCTCGTTCACGAGGCCGAGCGCCTTGGCCTCCTGCGCCGAGTACTTCCGGTTCAGGTACCAGATCTCGCGCGCGCGCTTGCGGCCGACGGAGTCCTCCAGGTACCAGGTGCCGAACCCCGCGTCGTAGGAGCCCATCATCGGGCCGACCTGGCGGAACGTGGCCTGCTCGCTCGCCACCGTGAGGTCGCACATGTTGGCGAGGACATTGCCGCCGCCCACCGCGAAGCCGTTGACCATGGCGATCACGGGCACCGGCATCAGGTCGATCAGCGAGTAGAGGTCCACCACCGGCGGCACGTTGTGGTAGTGGAGCATGCCGTCGTTGCCCTCCTTCTCGCCGCCGAGGCAGAAGAAGCGGTCGCCGGCCCCGGTGAGGACGACCACGCGGACGTCCACGTCGTTCCGGGCCTGGTTGAGCGCGTGGATCAGCTCGAGGATGGTCTGGCGCCGGAACGCGTTGCCCTGGTCCGGGCGGTTGATGGTGACCCAGGCGATCTGGTCGGACACCTCGTAGAGCACGTCGGCGTACGTCATGGGGGAGCCTCCTTGGCCCGCGCGGTCAGAGCTTGAACAGGCGGGCGGCGTTGTCGGAGAGGGTCTCGGCCAGCGCCTCGGGCGCGACCCCGCGCAGCTCGGCCACCCGCGCCGCGGTGAGCGCCAGGTACGCGGGCTCGTTGCGCTGGCCGCGGTGGGGCTGGGGCGGCAGGAACGGGCAGTCGGTCTCGATCACGATCCGGTCCGCGGGGGCCAGACGCGCCACGTCAGGCAGGGCGCGCGCGTTCTTGTAGGTGACGGGACCGGCGAGCGACAGGTAGAGGCCCAGGTCGAGGCAGCGACGCGCCACGTCCAGATCCCCGGAGAAGCAGTGCATGACGCCGCCGATCTCCTCCACCCGCGCCTCGGCGAGGATGGCGAGGGTCTCCGCGTGGGCGTCGCGGCAGTGGATGACCACCGGCTTGCCCACGCGCCGGGCCATGTCGAGCTGGCGCCGGAACACGCGCGCCTGGATCGCGGGCGGCGACAGGTTGCGGAAGAAGTCCAGGCCCATCTCGCCCAGCGCCACCACCCGGGCCGAGTCGCGGGCCAGCCGCTCCATCTCCGCGAAGTCCGCGTCGGTCGCCTCGGCGGCGTCGTGCGGGTGGACGCCGACGGTGGCGTGGACCTCGGGGCGCCGCTCGGCGAGGGCGACGGCGGCGGCGTTGGTCTCGCGGTCGGTGCCGATGGTCACGAACGACACGACGCCGGCGGCGCGGGCGCGCGCGAGGACGTCGTCGAGGTCGCCGGCGAACTCGGGCACGTGCAGGTGGGCGTGCGTGTCGACCAGGCGCATGGAGCCACCATCATAGGGCTTCACGGCGTCACCGAAAAGCGCAGGCGGCCCACGAGCTGGCCCGAGCTCGTGACGACGTCCACCGTGTAGCGGCCGGCCAGCGGCGGCCGCAGGTCGGCGCGACGCGACCACGTGCGGAAGCCGGCGGTCCGCCCGCCGAGGATGGGCGCGAGCGGGATGCGCGCGACCACGGCGCCGTCGCGGCGCCACACGTGCTCGACGGACTGGCGGATGCCCGCCGGGGCGTAGATCGCGGTGTAGGCCGCCACCCCGCCCCACGCCGTCAGCGTGGCCGCGTCGATCGCGCCCCGGACCTCGTCGACGGGCTCGAGCCGCGCCACGTCGCGCGCGATGGCGGCGCGCGCGACGAAGAGCGGCGCCGGCGGCACGGCGGCGCGGCCGAGCCACACGACGACCACGGCGACGAGCGCGGCCGCCCCGGCCAGGGCGAGGACGCGGGGCCAGCCCACCGCGCCCTCCCGCCGGAATGCCGGCGCGAGCCCGAGGCCCGAGAGGCCCGCGCTCCCGACGAGGGCGAGGATGGGCGGCAGCCCGACGAGGGCGAGGGCCACGTTGAGCGCGGCGAACGACGAGAACGCCAGCAGCGCGTCTCCCAGCCAGCGGCGCCGGCGCACGAGGGCGCCGTACCACGGATCGACCGCGGTGAGGACGGCGGCCCCCGCCACCCCGGCCACGAACAGCCCGTTCGCCGAGGTGAGGGTGGCGGCCGCGAAGTAGGCGGGCAGCACGAAGAGCATCAGGTTGTGGTGCAGGGTCTGGATCGTGTACTCCGCCGCGGTCACGACCAGCGTCCGTCCGCGGCCCTCGAGCGGCCGCCGGAGCTCCGCGAGCGCGGCCACCACGAGCCACATGAGCAGGATGTAGCCGACGATCCACCCCACGTGGGGCAGGCCGCGCCGGAACACGAAGAGCACGAGGAGCCCCAGCGCGAGCGAGCCGAGGGAGACGCCCCAGCGCCGCGAGGAAGGACCACGCGGGGCGCGCGGCGGGCCGCCCGCTCATCGCGCGGGCTGGAGGTCCGCCCGGGCGCGCCAGTAGACGAGGAACAGCACGATGGTGAGCAGCGACTGGCTCACCGACAGCGCGCAGTCGAACAGCACGCGCAGCACGAAGTGATCGAGGGGCGGGGCCGCGCGGACCACGGCCACCGACAGCAGGAGCACGACCAGGACGGCGGCGGCGCGGAACACGAGCCAGCGGCGCCCCCGGGTCAGCTCCGCCGCGCGCCGCCAGCAGTCGAGCGCGGTGCGGCCCTCGAGCACCACCACCGAGTCCACCACCGCGTAGCGCAGCAGCAGCGCGAGCGTCACCAGCGACACCCCGAAGAGCAGCGCCGCGCCCGCGAGCCCGGGCCGGCCGCCGCCCAGCGCCGCCGCGCCGCCGAGGGCGGGGAACACGACGACCACGGTGACCACGAGCCGGACGAACATCAGCCGCCCCCACGCGCGGGCCCCCGACAGCATCGCCAGCGCGTAGGTGACGGGCTCGGCCCGCTTGATGCGCTCGAGGGCGGCCAGCGTCGCGGCCACCACCAGCGGATCGAAGATCACCTGCACGACCAGCCCGATGCGGAGCGCGCGCCCCGGCATCCCGCTCTCGTCGCGCGCGAAGTACTCCAGGTAGTTGAGGGCGACGTGGGCGGGCAGCCACACCGTCAGCGAGACGAGCGTGAGCAGGTGCAGGTTGGCGGCGAGGAGGGACACCGCTTCCCCCAGCGTCGCGCGCACGCTACTTGACTTTGGAACCGGCGGGCAGGTCCTTGTCCAGGAGCAGCAGCGAGACCGTGCCCTCGTGCGAGCCGGCCAGCACCATGCCGTTGGACTGGACGCCCATGAGGGTCGCGGGCTCGAGGTTGGCGACGACGACCACCTTCCGGCCCACGAGGCTCTCGGGCGCGTACGACTCGGCGATGCCCGCCACCACCGTGCGGGGCTCGCCGTCCACCTTGACCGTGAGCTTGAGGAGCTTCTTCGACTTCGGCAGCCGCTCCGCGGCCACCACCTCCGCCACGCGCAGGTCCACCTTCTGGAAGTCGCTCATGGTGATCCGCATTTTCCATATGGTCTCCCTCTCCCCCCTGGGGAGAGGGCGGGGTGAGGGGCGCTCGCATGTCCACCCGCGGAAAGAGCCCAGGCACCTTCTGAACCGCGCCCCCCGGCCGCCAGCCCGCCCCACTCCAGATCGGCCAGCCGCGGCGCCGGGGCGCCGATGCCGGCGCGGATCTTCGCCGCCGCCTCGGGCAGGAACGGCTCGAGCAGGATGCCCAGGCATCGGAGCGACTCCGCCAGCGCCCAGAGCACGGTGCCGAGCCGCCCGGCCGCGGCGGGATCCTTGGCGAGGGTCCACGGCGCCTGGGTGTCGACGTAGCGGTTGACGCAGCCGATGAACTCCCACACCGAGGCGAGCGCCCGCTGGAACGCGAACTCCGCCATCGCCGCGTCCACGCCGGCGCGCGCGGTCCGCAGCGCGTCGCGGAGGACGGCCTCGTCCGCGCCCTCCGGCCCCGGCGCGGGGACGACGCCGCGGCCGAACGTGACGATCAGCGTGGTGGCCCGGCTCACGAGGTTGCCGAGGTCGTTGGCGAGGTCGGCGTTGAGCCGGCCCACGAACGCCTCCTCGCTGAAGTCGGCGTCGAGGCCGAAGTTCATCTCGCGGAGCACGAAGTAGCGGAGCGCCTCCCGCCCGTACTTGTCGGCCAGCGTGTAGGCGCCCTACCACGTTGCCGAGCGACTTGGACATCTTCCGCCCTTCCACCGACCAGAACCCGTGCACGCGCAGGCCCCGGTAGAGCGGCAGGTTGGCCGCCCAGAGCATCGCCGGCCAGTACACGCCGTGGGGCTTGAGGATGTCCTTGCCGATCAGGTGGATGGCCTCGGGCCAGAACGCCCGGTAGCGCTCGTCGTCGGGATAGCCGAGGGCGGAGACGTAGTTCAGCAGCGCGTCGAACCAGACGTAGGTGACGTAGTCCTCGTCGAACGGCAGCGGGATGCCCCACGGCACGCGCGAGCGCGGCCGGCTGATCGACAGGTCCTGGAGGGGCTCGCGCAGGAAGCCCAGCACCTCGTTGCGGTAGCGGTCGGGCTGGATGAAGTCCGGGTGCTCCTCGAGGTGGCGGATCAGGCGCTCCTGGTACGCCGACATCCGGAAGAAGTAGTTCTTCTCCTTGATGTAGGTGAGCGCCGTCTGGTGGTCGGGGCACTTGCCGTCGACGATCTCCTTGTCCGTGTAGAAGCGCTCGCAGCCGTAGCAGTAGTGGCCGCCGTACTCGCCGAAGTAGATCTCGCCCCGGTCGTGCAGGTCGGTGAGGATCCGCTGCACCACCTCCTTGTGGCGCGGCTCGGTCGTGCGGATGAAGTCGTCGTTGGTGATGTCCAGGCGCCGCCACTCCTCGCGGTAAAGCGCCGACGTCCGGTCGGTCATCTCCTGCGGGGTGATGCCCGCTTGCGCCGCGGCCTGGGCGATCTTCTCGCCGTGCTCGTCGGTGCCGGTGAGGAACCACACGCGGTCGCCGGCGAGGCGCCGGTACCGGCACATCGCGTCGCCCATGATCGTGGTGTTGGCGCTGCCCAGGTGCGGCGCCGCGTTCACGTAGTAGATCGGCGTGGTGAGGTAGAAGGTCACATTTTCCTCGTGAGCGCCGATGCTCACGTTTCTCCCTCGCCATCAGGGAGAGGGCGGGGCGAGGGTCGAAAGACACCCCGCGGGCAGACGCCGCGCGCCCGCGAGCCCCTCACCGCCCGCGCCTCGGAGAACGACGCGGGCGCTCCAAGTGGCCAGGGACCGAATCACGCCCACCTCACCAGCCGCTCGAGACAGGCCACGAGCTCCCCGGGCGCCGCGCAGACCGCGTCCGCGCCCGCCTCGACGAGCTCGCGCTCCGTGCCGTACCCCCAGAGGACACCAATCGATGCCAGCCCATTCACCCTCGCCGCGATTATATCGGCAGCCCGGTCGCCCACCATCACCGCCCGCGCCGCGGCGACGCCCTCCACGGCGAGGACGTGGGCGAGGAGCTCCGTCTTGTCCTCGAAGCGCCCGCTGAGATCGCAGCCGTACACGCGCGCGAAGTGCGGACCCAGGCCGAAGTGGCGGACGATCCGCTCCGCGTACATCGCGGGCTTGGAGGTGGCCACGAAGGCCGTGCCGAGCTTCCGCGCGCCCGAGAGCATGGCGGGAACACCCGCGTACACCTCGTTCTCGTAGAGGCCGGTGACGGCGAACCGCTCGCGGTAGAGCCGCATCGCCTTCTCGATGAGATCGGGCGACGACGTGTCGAGCAGCGCGCCGAACGTCCCCCGGAGCGGCGGCCCGATGAACGAGGCGAGGACGTCGTCGGGCGGGCACGGGCGGCCGAGCCCATCGAGGGCGAAGCGCATGGATCGGACGATGCCCGGACGCGAGTCGGTCAGCGTGCCGTCGAGGTCGAACAGGACCGCGGTGGGCGCGCTCACACCGGCTTGACGTGCGGCCGGCCCTCCCAGGTCACCTGCTCGATCGGCACCTCGGCCTCGGTGCCGTCCTGGAACCTCACCACCACCGCCTGCTTGAGGATGCGGATGGCCTTCACCTTGCCCGTCATGCAGCCCTGGCCGCCGCACTCGGCCTGGCAGGCGGAGCCCACCTTGGGCAGCCGGTGCCGGAGCTCGTCGTACGTGGAGAACTCGTAGAGCAGGCAGCACTTGAGCCGGCCGCAGTTGCCGAGGAGCCGCCCGTCGGTGAGCGGCACGTCCTGCCCCTTGGCCATCTTCACCGAGATCGGCTCGAACTTCTTGAGGTGCGACGAGCAGCAGAGCTGGCGGCCGCACGGGCCGATGCCGTCCATGAGCTTGGTGGTGTCGCGCGCGCCCACCTGCTTCATCTCGATGCGGGAGCGGAACTCGTGGGCCAGCTCGCGCACGAGGTCGCGGAAGTCCACGCGCTCCTCGGACGAGAACGACACGGTGTGGCGCCGGCCCGCCGCCTCGATGGCCACGTCCACGATCTTGATCTGGAGGCCGCGGCCCCGCGCCATGCGCGCCGACACCTCCACCGCCCGCACCTCGCGCCTGCGGCGCTCCCGCCACTCGTCGGCCTCGCCCGAGGTGGCGTGGCGCACGATCTTCCGGTAGAGCCGGTCGCGCTTGAACTCCGGAAGAGGCCGCTTCGGCCGGCGCACCTCGCCCACCGCGGCGCCGCCGCCGGTCTCCACGAGCACGAAGTCCCCCACGTGGAGGTCGGGGTCGGTCGTCGCGTAGTCCTCGGCCATGAGCGGCTCGCGCAGCCGCACGCCGACCAGGTACGTCACCGCCGTCGCTTCCGTTTCCGCCGTCTCGCTCATCGCGCGTCCCCTCCTCCCGCCAGGGCCAGGCGGCCCAGGAGCACCTCCACCGTGAGCCGCGGCGACACGTTGCCCTGGATCGCCAGCCACGCCTCGCGGCAGGCCACGAGGCCGTTCATGATGCGCCCGAGCGACATCTGACCCGCCCGCTCGGCCAGCGCCGCGGCCCGGTCGCCGAACACCGCGAGCGCGGCGCCCGCCCCGGAATACGCGCAAAGCAGATCACGATACCAGAGCCAGCACGTCTCGACCACGCGCTCGGCCGCCTCCCGATCGCGCCCGAGCGCGTCCGCCCCCCGCACGATGGCGTCCACGCCGTCGCGCTCGGCCTCGGCCAGCCAGGCCAGCGTGGCGTCCCGCTCCTCGCCGCGGCCGTCGGGCAGGAGCGCGACCGTCCCCGCCGGCCGCGGGGGGGCGAAGCGCACCACCTGGCAGCGCGACAGCACGGTGGCGGGCAGCACGCGGAGCTGCGCGAGCAGCAGCACGATCACGGTGCGCGCCGGCGGCTCCTCCAGCGTCTTCAGGAAGGCCTGGGGCGTCGCCAGCGTCATGCGGTCGGCGTCGGCGACGAGGAAGACCTTCATGCGGCCCTCGGCGGGTCGGAGCGAGGCCATCCGCTCGAGCTCCCGGATCGACTCCACGCGCAGGGCGAGCGGGCCCTTGGGGTTCTTGTCGGGTGGCGTGGGCTCGATCAGGTGCACGTCGGGGTGCACGCCGCGCGCCACGCGCTCCGCCGCGCGTCCGCCCTCCGGCGCCACGAGCGCCTGCGCGAAGGCCAGGGCCGTGCTCCGGCGTCCCGATCCGGGCGGGCCCACGAAGGCGTAGGCATGCGCGACGTGATCGCTCGCGATGGCGCGGCGCAGGAGCGCGACGGCCGCGTCCTGGCCCTCGACGGCCGCGAAGGGATCAGGCGCCGTCACGGGTAGCCTCCCAGCGCGCCACGACCTCGCCCACCCCGCGCGCGATGGCCGCCGCGAGGTCGTCGGCGGGCTGGTCCGCGGGCAGGAGCATCACGCGGCGCTTGTCGGCCCGGGCGATCTCGAGGTACCCCTCGCGCACGCGGCGATGGAAATCCAGGTCCATCCGCTCGAACGCGTCGAGCTGACGACCGCGGATGCGCGTCATGCCCACCGCGGGATCCAGGTCGAGCACGAGCGTGAGGTCGGGCAGGATGCCGCCGGTGGCGAGGAGGTTGAGCTCACGGATGGTCTGCGCGTCCACCCCCTGCCCGTGTCCCTGGTAGGCGAGCGTGGCGTCGGTGTAGCGATCGGAGATCACGACGGCGCCACGCGCGAGCGCGGGCCGGATCACCTCGGCGACGAGCTGCTGGCGGGCCGCCATGAAGAGGAAGACCTGGGCGAGCGGCGTGGGCGGCGCGCCCGTGCCCTCGAACACCGCGCGCACGGCGGCTCCGAGCCGGGTGCTGCCGGGCTCGGCCGTCTCGACCACGTCGAGGCCGCGCGCGCGCAGGAGCGCGGCGAGACGCCGGCACTGCGTGCTCTTGCCCGACCCCTCAACGCCCTCCATCGTGATGAGGAGCCCGCGCATGGTCCACGTAGCCTAGCACAACGAGATCGCACCCCCGCGCGCCGTGCAGCTTCCTCTTGACCATCCGGCGCAGGCTCGCTACGTTCAAGCGCATCAGCGTGGCCTCCTGTGTGGGGGAGTAGCGTTGGCGCGTTTCTCCCTTTCGATCGCACAGGGGCCGTTCTGTTCACACAACGTCCCGTTCTTCATGCCTCAGCTATCTTCGGATTGGGGCTCACAGGTGGTGAAGGCGTTCTAAGGAGCGCCGAGCGCCGTGCCCCTGACAGCGTCGACCCGGCGGGCCGAGCGGTTCGGGCTAGGAGCGTGCGCGGTTGTCCTGGCCGCGCTGGCCGCCGCGGCGCCGCTCCTCTGGGGCGCGCCGATCGACGTGGTCGGCTGGCTCCTGATCCTCGCCGCCCTCCTCGAGGCGCTCCACAGCGCGCGGCGGGGCAGCGGAGAGGCCCGGCGGACGGCGTACCGCAGCGCCGGCTTCACGCTCTTCATGGGCCTGGTCGTTCTCGGGGCCCCCCACCTGGTGGGGACGGGGCTCGTCCTCCTGCTCGGCGGGTCGTACGTCCTCGACGGACTGCGATGGATCGTCGTGCTCTGGCGAGGAGGACAGGGCCGGAGCCCCGCCCTCTGCGGCCTGGCGGCCGCCGGGAACCTGGTCGTCGCGGTCATCCTCTTGCTGCTGTGGGATCGGTCGCCGACGTGGACGGTGGTCCTGGCGGGAGCGTTACGGATCCTGGGCACGGGCTGGAGCATGTTCACTGCGCCCACGCACTCGATCGGGGCGGCGCCGCAGGAGGTGACGGAGACCCTCGGGCTTCCCGACGAGCCCGAGCTGACCCGACTGGCCGAGGAGATCGCGGAGGAGGAGCGCGGGCGCCGCGGGATCGATCGCGGATGGATCGTCGCGTTCGTGGCAACGCTCTTCGCCATTCACGTGGGCCGCATGTCGGCGGAGTGGACGCTGCTTGGCTTCATGGCCCCCGCGGTTGCCGTCGCGGGGGACATCGCCGTCGCGCTCATCCTGGCCTTCGGTGTCGTCGGCCCCGCCCGGCTCGGCTTTCGCCGCGTCGTGATGCCCTTGGAGCGTCGTGCCTGGACGAGAGTGCTCGACCACCCTCGGCGGGGCTGGCCCGCACGATGTCTCCGGGCGTGGCTCGTCCGGCGACTGCGGGTGTCCATTCGCATCGGGCAGAGCCGCTACTCGGTTCCGTTCGCGCTCGAGCGCGCGCTCCAGACGGGGTTGCCCCTGGTCGCCGTGCTCGTGGCCACCGTGCCCATCTGGGGCATGAGCTGGTACTTCGACACGGAGAATTGGGCGGCCGGGATCTACAACTCGTGGGCCGCGCACCGCACGGACGCCTGGCGCGAGGCGATCGTCCGTTCCGTCAAGGCCTCGGGGCCCGAGCCGACCTCCGCGTCGCTGACCATGAGTCCGCCGGGCCTCGAGGGAGACTGGAGCTTCCTCGTGATCGGCGATCCCGGCGAGGGGGACGCGTCCCAGCACGTGCTGCGCGATCAGATCATCCGGGTGGGGGACGCGCCCGACCTGCGCTTCATGGTCATCTCGTCGGACGTCGTCTATCCGACCGGATCGATGAAGGACTACGAGACGAACTTCTGGCTACCGTTCAAGGGGTTCGTGAAGCCCGTCTACGCCATCCCGGGCAACCACGACTGGTACGACGCCCTCGAGGGGTTCGCGGCCACGTTCTTCGAGCCGGCCGCCGCCCGCAGGGCGATCCGCGCGCGTGTCGAGGCCGACCGCCGGCTCACGAGCACGACGGACGGACGCATCGCCTGGCTGGTCGACGAGGCCGCTCGGCTGCGACAGGAGTACGGCGTGCCGACGGGCTTTCAGCGCGCCCCCTACTTCCAGATCCGGACCGAGCGGTTCGTCCTGATCGCCATCGACACCGGCGTGCGCCGAAGCGTGGATCCGGACCAGACCGCGTGGCTTCGATCGGCGCTCGAGCAGGCGCGCGGACGGTTCAAGATGGTCATCCTTGGCCATCCCCTCTACGCCGGGGGGCGCTATCAGGCGTCGGGGGACGAGGAGTTCACAGCGATCCACCGGCTCCTGCGCGAGCACGAGGTCGCGCTCGTGATGGCGGGCGACACCCACGACCTCGAGTACTACGTCGAGCGGTACACGACCCCGGGCGGCGAGCGCGTGATGCGCCATGTCGTCAACGGCGGTGGGGGCGCGTACCTGAGCTCCGGCGGGGCGCTCGCGTGGCCGGAGCGGCCGGCGGTGGCCGCGTGGGCGTTCTATCCGTCCACCGACGCCGTGCTGGCCAAGATCGACCGCCTCACTCCCCGCTGGAAGTGGCCGTTCTGGGTGTGGACGAAGCGGTTCGGGGCGTGGCCGTTCACGGCGGAGTGGCTTTCGGCCGCCTTCGACTACAACGTCGCTCCCTTCCACCAGAGCTTCGTCGAGGTGCGCGTGGAGCCGTCGACCGGCACCGTGCGACTCCGCCCCTACGGCGTCCATGGGCGGCTCCAGTGGGCGGACCTGCAAGTGTCCTCGGCGCTGGGAACGGCCAGGGTCGCCGCGCCGGTCGAGGTCGTGCTGCCGATGGACGGCGCCGCCGCCCGGCGGTGACCCGTGAGGCGGAACTGCGCGTCATGTCCTCCGCGGTGCTCCTGCCCCGCACGTACCGAGAACGTCCGCGCGTGCGTCAGTCGGCGGCGTAGCGGCGGTCGAGGGCGAGGTAGCCGGGCGTGTCGACGACGGCCTCACGCTCCTGGAACGAGGCCAGGCGGCCGGCGACCGCGGCGCTGTTGCCGTCGCGCTTGATGGCGGCCAGCGTCTCCTGCATGGCGCGGATCGACGCGCGCTGGAGATCGGACGGGATGATGACGATGCGGTAGCCCCACTCGCGCAAGCGCGCCAGCGGCACGAGCGGCGTCTTGCCGCCCTGGAACATGTTGATGAGCAGCGGATGGGCGAGCCGCCGCGCGATCGCCTCGATCTCCGCCTCGGTGGTGGGCGCCTCCACGAAGATGACGTCCGCGCCCGCCTCGGCGTAGGCGTGCCCGCGCTCGATGGCCCGGTCGACGCCTTCCACCGCGAGGGCGTCGGTGCGCGCGATGAGGACGAGGTCGGCGCCGGCCACGTCGCGAGCGGCGCGGAGCTTCCCCGTCATCTCGGCGACCGGCACCACCGACTTGTCGTCGTAGTGGCCGCAGCGCTTCGGAAACGTCTGGTCCTCCAGGTGGAGCGCGGCGACGCCGATCCGCACGAACTCGCCGACCGCGCGGCGCGTGTTGAGCGCGTTGCCGTAGCCGGTGTCGGCGTCGGCGATGACCGGCGCTCCCGCGTGCTCGACGATCGGGCGGAGGCGCTCGACGACCTCGCCGTGCCCGAGGAGGCCCAGGTCGGGGTAGCCCATGCTGCGCGCGATGCCGCCGCCCGTGGCGTAGACGGCGTCGAAGCCGGCGAGACCGGCGAGGCGCGCGGAGAGGCCGTCGTAGACGCCGGGCGCGACCACGATGTCGCGGGACCAGAGGTCACGCAGCCTGGAGGCCGCTGTCATCGCGCGCTCCCCCCTCTCCCTTTCAGGGAGAGGGCCGGGGTGAGGGTCCGTTGCGTCACCGCACGGCCGGACTCCACGCGTGCTTGCTTACACCGCCCCTCACCCTGCCCTCTCCCCCGAGGGGAGAGGGAGAACAGGCCCGTCACTCTCCGGCGGCGTGGGAGCCGGCGAGGCGGCCGAAGACGGCGCCCGACATGAGGCCGGTGCCCCCCGGGTAGTTGGTGTGGAAGAGGCCCCCCACCATCTCGCCGCAGGCGTAGAGGCCGGGGATGGGCGCCCAGCGCGTGCTCATGACCTGGGCGCGGTCGTTCACGCGGACGCCGCCGAAGGTGAACGTGATCCCGCCCGTGACCGGGTAGGCGACGAAGGGACCGCGGTCGAGCGGCTGGGCCCAGTTCGACTTGGGCAGCGCGAGGCCGCGCGTGGAGAGGCCGTCCTTCACCGTGGGGTCGAAGGCGCCGGCGCCCACCGCGTCCTGGTAGGCGTCGAGCGTCTGGCGGCACGCGTCGCGGTCCACGGGCAGGCGGTCCACGAGCTCCTTCAGCGAGTCGGCCACGAGGGGACGGCCGGTGCGATAGCGCTTCTCCAGGAGCTCGGTCACCTTGGCGTCGAAGATCTGGTACCCCACGCCGCCGGGCTGGCCCAGGATGATGCCGCCGAGCTTCGCGTAGGTGTAGAACTGGAAGTCCTCGCCCTCGTCGAAGAAGCGCTGGCCGCGCGTGTTGACGAGCACGCCGTAGGGGTACGAGAGGCGGTTGGTCTTGTCCGTGAGCTTGCGGTCGCCGTAGGGCGGCGCCTCCGCGTCGATGGGCGTGGAATGGCAGCCCGTCCACTGCCCGTGCGGCGCCGCCTCGATGGCCATGGCCATGCGGAGCCCGTCGCCCGTGTTGTAGCGCGTGCCCCGCACCTTGGCGTGGTCCCACGGGCGGCCGAGGTAGCGCGCGCGCCACTCCGGGTTGGCCTCGAAGCCGCCGCAGCCGAGCACCACCGCCCCCGCGCGGATCTCGCCGAAGCCCCGCGGGTCCTCGACTCTCAGGCCGGTGACGCGGCCGCGCTGGTCCTGCACGAGACCGCGCGCCGCCGTCTCGTAGCGGACCTCGACGCCGCGCTTCTCGGCGCTGTCGAACCACATGCGCGAGAGCCCGACGCCCTCGCCGTGGGCGCGCAGGATCGCGCCTGGCGACCACGTGATCGTGTCGCCCACCCGCACCGCGGACAGCGACACCGCGGCCTCGAGGACGATCCCCTGCGTGACCATCCAGCGCACGGTGTCGAGCGAGCGACCGATCAGCACCTCGGCCAGCTCGGGATCGGTCCGGCCCTCGGTCACGCGGGACAGATCGGCGTGGAAGCGGTCGCGCGGATACGGCTCGACGCTCTTCGTGAAGCCTGGCACCTCCTGCTCCACGCCGGGGACCAGCGGGAGCAGATCGTCCACCCGGTCGTAGGCGAAGCGGAGCAGCCCGCCCGAGTAGTGCGTGTTGCCGCCACGCAGCTCGGGCGGCGCCTTCTCCAGCACGAGCACACGCCGCGCTCCCTGCTCGCGGGCGGACACTGCGGCGGCCAGCGCGGCGTTGCCCGCGCCCACCACGACCACGTCGTATCGGTCCGAGGCGCCGCGGGCGGTCTTCGCGCGTCGCGGGCGAGTCTTTGAACGGGGAGCGGGGCTCATGTGCGCCTCCTGGACAGGTTGTGAAGGCATGAGGATTCTGACGTCGCCGGGCGGGCCAACACCGCGATTGTGCGTACACGCGGAGTGCCGTCTCGCCATTCACATCTCCTGGATGGCTGATGCGACATTCCCGGAGCGTACACCGACACGGCCGCCCCGCGCATGCTGCCGGCAGACGCGCGATTCAGGCGTCGATCTCCCGCAGGAGCGCTCGCGCCGCCCGCGCGTCCGCGGTGTCACCGCCACCGTCATCGCCGGCGTCCGCCTCCAGGAGCACGCGCCGGGCCTCGGCGCCCCGGCCGGCGGCACGGAAGAGCCGGGCGAGGCTCAGGGCGGCGCGGCGCTCGAGGAAGCGCTCGCGGCGCTCCCGCGCGAGCGCGGCGGCGGCCTGGAACCGCGCCTGCGCCTCGTCCGGCGACGGTCGAGGGAGGCGAAGCAACAGCTCGCCGTCGATCCGATGGATCTCGGGCGCGTAGAAGGCGACGCGGTCGGCGGCGTCGATGGACGCCAGCACGCGACGGCCCTCGGTGGCGAGCCCGGCGGCCGCGTACAGCTCGGCGAGGGCGCACAGGCAGAACACGTGCCGCCATCGAGAGCCGCGAACGGCGATGAGCCGGCGGTGCACGTCGGCGAGGGTGTCGGCCCCGAGCTCTCCCCCACGTCCCATGAGCGGGGTCACGATCGCCGCGTCGGACCAGGGCGTGAACCCGTACTCGCGCGTCAGCGCGGCCAGCCGCTCGGCGGACGCGGCGACGGCATCCGCGTCTCCGCGCTGGTGGTGGATCCCGCACACGAACCAGAGCGTGAGCGTCATGGTGAGCGGGTGCTCGAGCTCCTCGGCGAGGCGGACCGCGTCTGCGAGCGCGGCAAGGGCCGCGGCGGTCTCGCCGAGCAGCATCCGCGCCATCGCGAGCTGGTAGCGGCAGCACACGCCGGGGTCGTGCCCGCCGTAGAGCGACGCCTGCGAGGCGTGCTGCTCGCGGCGGTAGATGGCGAGGCCGCGCTCCATGTGGGGAACGGCGGCGCTCGCCTGCCCGCTCGCCAGTAACGTGGGCCCGAGCGCGTGGTGGGCCTCCAGCATCATCCCGCTGTCGCCTTCGCCCTCGGCGGCGTCCAGCAGCTCGCGCCCGGCGGCGAGGGCGTCCGCGTACCGCGCGCGCGTGTAGTTGAAGAACCAGAGGCCCCACACCGCGGCGAATCGGCGTGGGGCGTCCCCGACGCGCTCGGCGAGGTGGCGCGCTCGCAGGTACGCCGCCTCCACCTCGGTGGCGCCCGGGCCCCGCACGGCCATGAGCGCGGGCCCAAGCTCCACGTGGATGGCCAGGGCCTGGGCGAGGGTCTCCGGCGTCTCCGGGCGCTCCGCGAGGACGGCGAGCGCCTGCTCGAAGAATCCGATGGCCTCTCGCACTGCCGAGCGCGTCACCGCCCGGGTCCCCGCCTGGTGGAGATATCGCACCGCCTTGTCGAGGGCGCGGCCGCGCAGGGCGTGATCGGCCAGGCGCTCGACCTGCTCGGCGAGGCGGCCCGCGTGGAGGCGCTCGATCGCCTCCACGATGGCCACGTGAAGGGCGCGGCGGCGCACCTGGAGCACGCCGCCGTACGCAACGTCGTGCGTGAGCGCGTGCTTGAACGTGTACTCGAGCTCCGGGAACAGGCGCACCTCGTAGAGGAACTCGCCGGCCTGGAGCTCGCGCAGCGCCTGTCGGAGCGCCGCCCCCCGCGTCTCCACGACGGCCTCGAGCAGGGAGACCGGGACGTCCTTGCCGACGACGGCCGCGGCCTGCAGGAGCCGCTTGAGCTCGGGCGACAGGCGGTCGATGCGGGCGGCGAGGATGGCCTGCACGGTGGCAGGCACGTGGACGGCCTGCGGCGACTTCACGAGCCGGTACGCGCCCGGCTCGCCGACGAGCGCGACGGTCTCCACGAGCGCCCGCACGCTCTCCTCAAGGAAGAGCGGGTTGCCCTCGGTCCGCGCGACCAGCAGCGACTTCACGGGCTCGACCGATGGGTCGCTCCCGACCAGCGCCCCCAGGAGCTGGTCGGCGGTCTCGGGCGGCAGCGGGATCGACCCGGAGCTGCCGGTAGTACGTCTTCGCCGCCCCACTCGTGGCTGTACTCCGGCCGGTAGTTGACGGCGAGGAGCACGCGGGCGGCGGGCAGGCTCTCGGCGAGGGCATCCAGGACGGCCTGCGTCTCGGGATCCACCCAGTGCAGGTCCTCGAGCAGGAGCAGCACGGGCTGCACGCGGCTCTCCTGGAGCAGGACGCGCTTGACCCCGTCGATGGCGAGCTGCCGCCGGCGCGCCGGGTCGAGCGCGTGAAACGCGTCGAGGGGATCGAGGGCGTCGAGGAGCCACGCCACCGCCGGCGCCGCGCCCTCCAGATCGCGATCGAGGGCGAACAGCGCGCTCGCCACCCGCGCGTGCACGCTCCGCGCGTCGTCGCGATCGTCGATCCGGAAGTAGCGCCTCAGCAGGTGGGCGACGGCGAAGAACGGCGTCGCCCGGCCGTACGCCACCGCGCGCGACTCCAGCACCAGCCAGGCCTGGGCATGCCGCGAATGGATGAACTCGTCGAAGAGCCGCGATTTCCCCACCCCTGGCTCGCCGACGACGGCGATGATCTGCCCCTGCCCGCGCGCCGCCTGCCCGGCGGCGCGACGGATCTCCTCCATCTCCGCCTCCCGACCCACGAAGCGCGTGAGCCCCTGCGCTCGCGCCGCCTCCAGCCGGCTGCGCGCGGGCGCGGCGCCCGCCAGCTCGAAGGCCTCGACGGGGTCGGCGAGCCCCCGCACCGGGATGGGGCCGAGCGGCCAGACGCGGACGAACCCCTCGGCCAGCCGCACCGTCTCCGCGGTCAGGCGGATCGTGCCTGGCGTGGCGAGCTGCTCCATCCGCGCGGCCAGGTGCGTCGTCTGTCCGACCGCGGTGTACTCCATGCGGAGGTCGGAGCCGACCGAGCCCACGACCACCTCGCCGGAGTTCAGGCCGACCCGGATCTGCACCTCGATGCCCTGCGCGCGCCGCAGGCTGTCGCCGTGGCGGCGGACGCGCTCGAGCATCCGGAGCGCCGCGTAGGCCGCGCGCACGGCGTGGTCCTCGTGGGCGAGCGGAGCGCCGAACAGCGCCATGATGCCGTCGCCCATGACCTGGTTGACCGTGCCCTCGTAGTGGTGCACGGCCTCGATCATGAGCTCGATCACCGGATCGACGAGCGCACGGGCCTCCTCCGGATCACGGTCGGCGAGGAGCTCCATCGATCCCTTCATGTCGGCGAACAGCACGGTGACCTGCTTGCGCTCCCCCTCCAGGGAGACGGCCGAGGTCAGGATCCGCTCGGCGAGGTGTCCGGGCGTGTAGGCGCGCGGCGAGGCGAATCGGGGGGCCGGCGCCGGCGGATCCGCGACGGCCGCGCCGCAGCGGTTGCAGAAGCGCGAGCCCGCGGGCAGCTCGGCGCGACACGATCCGCACGCCACGCCGAGGCGGCTCCCGCAGGCGAGACAGAAGCTCGATCCCACGGGGTTCTCGTGCCGGCACCGGGGGCACGACATGGCGCGCGGAGCCGGGGGCGGCGCTCGAGCGGCTATAGCGTCTGGACGATCGCCGGCGCTGCGTCCGCCGGGACCAGCGCCTCCCGCCAGTCGGCGTCGCGGGGCAGCACGCCCTCGTCGGCGCGCAGCGTGTAGTACGTGGGGGCCACGCCGCGCGGCGTGCCGCCGTCCCGCACCGTCGCGCACGGCGTCGAGGAGCAGGCGCCGGGCCTGGATGATCGCCTTGTCGGCGGGGCCCAGGTGCTCGCGGCTCCGGTCCACGATCGCGCCCATGCTCTCCTGGATGGCGCGGTCCTGGGTGTTGATGCCGTCGATGCCGGTGAAGCTCTCCGTCTTCTGCACCTGGCGGTCGAGACGGTAGTTGTTCCCCCGGTTCTTGAACGAGCGGAACGTCGTCTGGTCCACGTCGGCGGGGCCGTTGCCAAGCCGGGTCTCCAGCCGTTCCTCCTCGGACAGCGGCGCCTCGGTGTCGCTGTAGATCCAGTTGAAGACCATCGTGTTGCCGTCGTCCATCGGCACCCAGATGTGCCCGGCGATGAGCTGGGCCCCGTCCTCCGTCCGCGACGGGCGGATCTGGTGGAACGGCAGGATGAAGTGGTACGTGCGCACGTGGATGCTCGCCTCGTCCAGCGGCCGCACGCCCGCGTACTGGTAGCCGTAGTCGGTGAGGTCCACGGCCAGCGTCGGCGCCTTGCCGCGCACGAACGGGTTCGTCGGCTTGAAGCCGGGCCGCTTCGAGCTCGTCGTGATGAGGCGGTGCAGGATCGGCGCGTGCGAGGTGTCGATGCCGCCCTCCAGCCCCTGGAGCCAGTTGCACTCCTGGATCACCTTCGACACGTGGCGGTGGCTGTCCGGCTTGCCCGTCCACGCGAACTTCGGCGCCGCCGGCATGTGCTCCCGCGGGCCCATGTAGGCCCAGACGATCCCGCCGTGCTCCGTCGTGGGGTACGCGGTGGTGCGGATCTTGTGGGCGAAGCTCCGGTCCTCCGGCTCGTTCATCATGTCCACGCACCGGCCCTCGACGTCGAACTTCCAGCCGTGGTAGACGCAGCGAATGCCGCAGCCCTCGTTCCGCCCGAAGAAGAGCGACACGCGGCGATGCGGGCAGAACTCGTCGACGAGGCCGATCTGGCCGGCGCTGTCGCGGAAGGCGAGCAGGTCCTCGCCGAGCAGGCGCACGCGGACGGGCGCGCCGTCGGGCTCCGCCACCTCGCGTGACAGGACCGCGGGGATCCAGTAGCGGCGCATGGTGGCGCCCATGGCGCTGTCGGGACCGACGCGGGTCAGGAGCTCGTTGTCCTCGCGTGAGAGCATCGTGGCCTCCTCTCGCTCGAGCGTTCGGGAACCCAGGGGCCGGGACCGCGCTGCCGTCCCTAGGACGGGATGCTGCGCCCCGCGCCCCACGCGAGTCAAGCGCGGTCCCGGCGGCGACGGGCGCCGCGCGCCCGGGGCGGAATGAAGTTGACACGGTGCGGCGACCAGCGCAGGATCGCGGGAATCTGTCGCCGGGGGAGGCCCACATGAGCGGACGTTGTCTCGCGCGTCGCATCGTCCTGGTCCTGCCCCTCCTCGCGGTGATCGGTGTCGCCGCCCCCCTGCCCGCCCAGGCCCCGCGCACCCAGGAGGAGATCCAGCGGGCGTTCCAGTCCCTGGCGTGGCAGCGCGGCCCGACGGACGGCAAGATCGGGACGATCGCCACCGTCAAGGTCCCCGAGGGCGTGGCGTTCCTGGACGGTCCCAACACGCGCCGCTTCCTGGAGCTGAACGGGAATCCGCCCCGCGACGACCACTACGCGCTGGTCGCCGACAACTGGTTCGCCATCTTCTCGTTCCGGGACAGCGGCTACGTGAAGGACGATGAAAAGCTGGACGCCGAGGGCCTCCTGAAGTCGCTGAAGGACGGTGACGGGCCCGCCAACGAGGAGCGCCAGAAGCTCGGCATGGCGCCGCTGCACACCGAAGGCTGGCACGTGGCGCCGCACTACGACACCGCGTCCAAGCGCCTGGAGTGGGGCCTGCGCCTGCGCGGCGACAGCGGCCCCGCCGTCGTCAACTACACGATCCGGATCCTCGGGCGCCGCGGCGTGATGAGCGCCACTCTCGTCTCCGACCCGCAGAGCCTCAACCAGGACATCGCCGTGTTCAAGGCGGCGCTGGGCGGCTACGACTTCGTGTCCGGCGAGCGCTACGCGGAGTTCCGCGCCGGCGACCGCGTGGCCGAGTACGGCCTCGCCGCGCTGGTGCTGGGCGGCGCCGCCGTCGTCGCCACCAAGACCGGCTTCTTCAAGGCGTTCTGGAAGCTCCTGGTCGTGGGCGGCGTCGCGCTGGCCGGCACGGCCGTCGCCGTGCTCCGCCGGCTGTTCGGCCGCCGCTAGGACCGACCCCGCCCCCGTGGACCAGACGCGCGGGTCGGACTACGTCATCTGGTGCGTGGCCGTCTTGCTCTACGTCTTCGACGCCGCGCGGCTCCTCGCGCCGCGGGAGCTCCTGCTCGTCGAGGCGGGACGCCGCCAGCTCTCCGCCGTCCTGAGCAGCGATCCCTTCACCCTCGGCGGACGCGTCCTGTGCTTCGCGCCGCTCCTGCGGCCCGATCGCGGCGTCTTCGTGGCGCCGTGGGGCCGCCCCTGGCAGCCCGCGGGCGAGATCCAGGCCGTCGTCGACGGGATCGAGCGCCTGCGCGGCTCCCTCGGGGTCGCGCGCGTCCTGGCGTGGGCGGCCGCCGCGCTGCTCTTCGTGGTGGGCCCCGCGCTGACGCTCGCCCTCGGCCCGAACGCCGCCGTGGTCTACACCGCCGTCCTCGTGTATCCGACGGTGGCGCTCGCCATCGGCTGGCTCTGGTGGCGGCGCCGCCGGCTCGGCCTGGGCGCGGGCCACTCGCTGGTGGTGAGCGTCGAGATGGCGATCTGCCCGCCGATGCTCCTGAACCTCGTCCGGAAGGTCACCGGCGCGCACGCGCTGTCCGCGGACGGCGGCCAGCTCGCCTCCGCCCTGGCGGCCGAGGACGCGCGCCCGGCCGCGCTCGCCCCGATCGTCGGCCGGACGGAAGCGCTGCTGGAGGCGGGCGGACCCGACTCGGGCGAAGCGGACGAGCTCCAGCGCTACCTCGTCACGCTGCGGGGCGGACGGTGACCGTCGTCTACGCGATCATCGCCGTGAACGTGGTGGTGAGCCTCTACGGCTTCCGCGCGCTGGGGCGGGGCGAGCCCGACGCCAGCCGGTTCGTTTTCGTGCCGCACGACGTGGCGCGCGGCGAAAACGGCCTGGGGATGCTCCTGTCCCACGTCGCCCACGTCAACGTCCTGCACCTCGGCTTCAACATGCTCGCGCTGTGGTCGTTCTCCTCCACCGTGCTCGAGGCGGTGGGACCCGTCTGGTACCTCGTGATCTACGCGGCCGCCGGCTTCGGCTCCGACCTCGTCGTGTTCGCGTTCCGCCGCGACGACCCCACGTACAAGTGCCTGGGCGCGAGCGGGAGCGTCTCCGGCATCATGATGGCCGCCGTCGTCCTCGACCCCTCGACGTCGATCGCGTTCGTGTTCGCGCCGGTGCCCATCCCCGGTCCGTTCTTCATGATCGGCTACGTGCTGGTCTCGGTCATCCTGATCATGCGGCGAGCCCGGGGCGGCATCAGCCACGAGGGGCATCTCGGCGGCGCGCTCGTCGGCCTGGGCGTGACCGTGCTGGTGGCGCCGCGGGGCCTCGCGCCGCTCATCCGCTGGTTCGGGCACTGGCTGTAGCCGGCGCCGGGCGCGCCGCGTCCATCGACGAGGTCCGGCTCATCCGCGTGCGCCGCCCGCCGGCGATTGCTACATTGACCCGCACATGCGGACGACACGGCTCGATCCCGAGGAGATCCGGAAGGCGAAGGTGAGCCGGGCGACCCTGGCCCGGGCCTGGGGCTTCGCCCGTCCCTACCGATGGCGCCTCGCCGCCTACCTGGGAACGATCGCGCTCGCCGCCCTCGTGGGGACGCTGCCGCCCCTGATCTTCAAGGCGCTGATCGACGGCGCGCTGCCCCCCGCTCCCGCCGACCCCGGCCTCGTCGACCGCCTGTTCGTGGCCGCCGTCGGGGTCGCGGTGGCCATCACCGCGCTCAACCTCGTCAACCGGTGGCTCGGGTCCCGGATCGGGGAGGGCCTCATCTACGACCTCCGGGTGGCCCTGTACGACCACGTCCAGCGCATGCCGATCGCCTTCTTCACGCGGACGCAGACCGGCGCGCTGATGTCCCGGCTGTCGAACGACGTCCTCGGAGCGCATCAGACCGTGGGGACGACGGCGAGCGTGGCATCCGACCTGCTCACGCTGGCCTTCACCCTCGGCGTCATGCTCACCCTGTCGTGGAGGGTGACGCTGCTGTCGCTCCTGGTCATCCCCGGCTTCGTGCTGCTGGACCGCCGCATGGCGCGCCGCCTCGCCGCGCTCTCCCGGCGGCGCATGACCATCAACGCCGACATGTCCTCCACGATGACCGAGCGCTTCGGCGTCTCGGGCGCGCTGCTGGTCAAGCTGTTCGGCCGCCCGGCCGCCGAGTCGACGGAGTTCTCCGCGCGCGCGGCCCGGGTGCGCGACTCGGGCGTGGAGCTGGCCGTGGCGAGCCGGATCTACTACGCGACGCTCGCCCTCGGCGGCGCCCTCGGCACCGCCGCGGTGTACTGGCTCGGCGGCCACGCCGTCATCGACGGCTCGATGAAGATCGGCACGCTCACCGCGCTCGTCGCCTACGTGGCGCGCCTCTACTCGCCGCTCACCGACCTGGCCTCGGCCCGCGTCGACCTGCTCGGCGCCCTGGTGTCGTTCGAGCGTGTCTTCGAGGTCCTCGACGCGCCCCGCGCCATCGCCGACAAGCCGGGCGCGCGCCCCCTCCAGGCCGCCGGCCCCGTCCGGGGCCGCGTCGAGTTCGAGGACGTTCGGTTCCGCTACCCCGCCCCCTCGACGGTGTCGCTCGCCTCGCTCGAGGCCGGGGGCGGGCCGCCGGGAGGCCTCTCCACCGAGCCGTCCGATCCGATCCTGCGCGGGGTCTCGTTCGTGGCCGAGCCCGGCCAGGTCGTGGCCCTCGTGGGCCCGAGCGGCGCGGGCAAGACCACGCTCACCTCCCTGATCCCCCGCCTCCACGACGTGACCGCGGGCGCGGTCCGCATCGACGGCCAGGACGTGCGGGACGTGACGCTCCAGTCGATCGCCGACGCCATCGGCGTGGTGAGCCAGGACCCGCACCTGTTCCACGACACCGTCGCCGCCAACCTGCGCTACGCCCGGCCCGGCGCCACCGACGCCGAGGTGGTCGAGGCGTGCCGGGCCGCGCGCATCCACGACGTCATCGCCGCGCTGCCCGACGGCTACGAGACGGTGGTGGGCGAGCGCGGCTACCGGATGTCGGGCGGCGAGAAGCAGCGCCTGGCGATCGCCCGGGTCCTCCTCAAGCGGCCCGCCATCGTGATCCTGGACGAGGCGACGGCGCACCTCGACTCCGAGAACGAGGCGCACATCCAGGCGGCCCTCGCCACCGCGCTGGCCGGCCGGACCTCGATCGTGATCGCCCACCGTCTCTCGACGGTGGCCGCCGCCGACCAGATCCTCGTGCTCGACGGCGGGCGCATCGTGGAGCGCGGGCGCCACGACGAGCTCCTGGCCTCGGGGGGCCTCTACCAGGAGCTGTACGAGACGCAGTACGCGGGGACCGCGGCCTAGGTCGGACTATTCACGAACGCCTGCTGCGCGCCGGGCCCGTCGTTGACATCCGGATGCGTTCCCAATACAGGTTGATGCATGCCTAGAACCACGTTGATGCTCGACGACGCCATCCTTCGCGAGCTCAAGAGGCGGGCGGCCGCCGAAGGCCGGACCGTGCAATCCGTCGCCAACGACCTGCTGAGACAGGCCCTGGCGGGCCGCGGCCGGCCGCGGGAGCGGTTCGTTCTCAGGCTGGAGGGGTGGCAAGGCGCCGAGCAGCCGGGCGTGGACATCCTGGACCGCGACAAGCTCTTCGACCTGATGGACGGTCGCTGACGTTCTGAGCCGGACGAGGCGTTCATGCCGAATTGCGCCGGCCCTTCAGGCTACCGGCGCCGGCCCGCGAGGACCACGACCAACGCGGCCAGCTCGAAGCCGGCGGCGATCCCCAGCACTGGCGGATAGCTGCCCAGGAGATCGCGCGCGACGCCGTAGAGCGCGGGCCCGAACGCCGAGCTCAACTGGATCACCGTGCCGGCGACGCCGTAGACCGCGCCGAACGACGCCGCGCCGAACTCGCGGCGCACGACGATCGGCGACAGCGTCGTGATCTGTCCGAGGCAGAAGCCGTAGACGCATGCGTCATGGCGATCGAGCATGGGCGCGCCGGGCACCATCAGCGATCAGCGACGAGGACCAGCGCCTGCGTGGCGAAGATGGCCGCCGCGTAGGGCCGCGCAGCTCGATCCGGTCGGCGAGGCACACCAGCAGCAGACGGCCGAGGAGTACCGGCGAGGCCGGTCACGCCGACCAGCCAGCCGGCTCCCGTCACGCCGAGGATCGGCTCGGCGAGCTTCACCAGATGCGTGAAGAAGCCGACCTGGGCCGTCAGCCCGAGCGCGAAGCCAACGGCCACGCTCCAGAGCGCGGGCGACCGCAAGGCGCGTCCGCGCGGGTCCATGCCGGCGCCGTCGCGCCCGCGGCGTGCTCTTCCGCCTCCGGGGTCGTGTCCCCGTCTCGTCCAAGGCCGAGCTACGGCGGGACCGCGATAGCGCAGCGCCAACGAGGGCGAGCGGCACGAGGCGCCGATCACGGTGACGGCGGCGGCGCCGTTCGTGGTGGCGGAGAAGCCGTGGCGCGCGATCGAGAGCGTGACGAGCGGCACCACGACCATCGCGCCGACGCTCGCGCCGGTCAGCGCCATCGCGACCGCGCGGCCCTGGTACCTCTCGAACCACGGCGCGATCGTCGCGCTGAGGCCGGTCACCGACATCGTGGCGTAGCCGAGCCCCATGCAGACGAAAGCGGCGTAGAGCTGCCAGGGGGCGGCGACGTGCCCCATCGCGGCCACGCCGAGCGCCAGCAGCACGGCGCCGCCCGCGATCACGGGACGTGGGCCGTGACGATCGATGGCCGCGCCCACGGCAGGGAGGATCAGCGCCGCCGTCAGGTAGAAGACCGTGATGCCCGCGGAGACGAGCGAAACCGACCAGCCCCGCGCGTTGGTGACCTCGTGGAGATAGACGCTCGCCCCGAACACGCCGAGGCCCCACGTGAACACGGCAGCGAGGAAGCAGAAGGCGACCACGCGCCAGCCATGGGTCCACACCCGTCCGCCTTCAGGGCAGGGCGACGGCGATCAGCTCCTCGGGAATGTTCGAGCCGCCCACAGGGAACGCCACGTACTGCTTGCCGCCGGCCATGTACGTCATCGGCGCCCCGCTCGCGTTCGCCGGCAACGCGAGCTCGGCGACGAGGCGCCCGCTCGCCTTGTCGTAGGCGTAGAGCTTCGGCTCCAGGAGGTTCAGGTCGTACACCCGTGACCGGCCCGCGAGCGCCTGCCGCGGTCTGTTGTGGTACCCCTGCTGGACCACCAGCAGCAGCGACCGGGTCACCAGGACGAAGCTGCGCGTCGGCCAGCCGAGCCGGTCCGGCAGGTGCGCGAAGTGCGGGGCGAGGTGCGCGAGCCCCGGGATCAAGTCGGGCTTGCCGCTGCCCACGGGGACGCGCCAGCGGTGCTCTCCCGTCGACATGTCGATCGCGACGAGGCTGCCCCACGGAGGCTTGAACAGCGGGAGGCGCTGCGGGCCTGCGAGGTACTGTTCCATGCCCACGAAGCGGTCGGGGCTCCAGCGACTCTTCGCGAGGGGGATGACGTAGGGCGCGCGCTGCGTCGTGACGTAGTACATCGCCGTCTCGGGATCCCAGCCGGCGCCCGCCCAGCTCGGGCCGCCCCCGATGCCGGGCATCAGGATGGCGCCGCGCTCGCTCGGCGGCGTGTACAGCGGCCCATGGTCGTACCGCGAGACGATCTCGAGCGCCTCGCCGGCGGAGCTCCGGCGTCACGTCGATCAGGTCGTCCTCGCGCACCCCCTGGATCTCGACCGGGGCCGGCTTCGTGGGGAACCGCTGGGTGGCGGCGGACTTCTCTCCGGGCACGCTCGACTGCGGGACGGGGCGGTCCTCGATCGGCCAGAGCGGGGCGCCCGTCACCCGATCGAACACGAACACGAACCCCTGCTTGGTCACCTGGGCCACGGCCTTGACGCGCCGGCCATCCACGGTGACGTCGATCAGGTTCGGCGCGGCGGGCAGGTCGTAGTCCCAGAGGCCGTGTCGGACGATCTGCTGGTGCCAGATCCGCCGGCCGGTGCGCGCGTCCACGCAGACCAGCGACTCGCCGAAGAGGTTGTCGCCGTGGCGGTCGCCGCCGTAGTAGTCGTTGGTCGGCGTCCCGAACGGCAGGTACACGTACCCCAGCTCCTCGTCGGCGCTCATGAGCGTCCAGACGTTGGCGCCGCCCGTGGTCTTCCAGGAGTCGCCGCTCCACGTGTCGTGCCCGACCTCGCCGGGCCCGGGCACCGCGCGGAAGGTCCAGAGCTTCCGGCCGGTGCGGACGTCGAACCCGCGCACGTCGCCCGGCGGCATCGCCTTGTGCAGCGGGAAGTCCAGGACGGACGACCCGACCACGACGACGTCGCGCACGATCACCGGCGGCGACGTGTTGCCGTAGTGCCAGCGCTCGGCGACGGGCCGCCCCAGGTCCTGGCTGAGGTCGACCCAGCCCTTGTCGCCGAAGCTCTCCACCGGACGGCCGGTCCGGGCGTCGAGCGCGATCATGAAGGCGTGGCCGGTGAGCATGATGACGCGCTCGTCGGCGCCATCCCGCCAGTACGCGACCCCGCGATGCAGCCACCCGTTGTTGGTGGGCATCCCGTGCTCGTAGGCGCGGGGGTCGAACACCCAGATCGTCCGTCCCGTCGCCGCGTCGATCGCCGCCACCTGCGAGAGGGACGTGCTCGTGTAGAGCACGCCGTTCACCATGATGGGGGTGCCCTCGTTGAGGAAGCTCGGATCGATGTCGCTCTTCGCGGCGCGGACGGCCTGGTCCGGCGATGTCCAGCGCCACGCGATCCTGAGGCCGGGGGCGTTCGCGGCGTTGATCTGGTCCAGCGGCGAGTACTTGGCGCTCGCGTACGTCCCGGCGTAGGTCGGCCACTCGCCGCGGGCGAGCGCCGATTCCGAGCTCCGCGACGCTCCGGGGATCATCCGCGGCGCGCACGCGTGAAGCGCGAGGGCGCTGAACAGGAGCGCCCCCGCGCGGCACGCGCGTCGCCGAGAAGCACGGCGCATCGCGGGATTATACCGCCGGAGTGGACGCCAGTGACGACTCGCCGCCCAGCGGATCGGCGACCGCGGCGCGCGCGTCAGGCGCGCTGGGCGCCGGGGCGGCCCGCCTCCACCACGAAGGCGGCGAGGGTGCGTGCGGTGGCCGCGCGGTCGCGCACGTCCGACACCACGCGCAGGTCGGCCTGCCAGCGCGCGGGCGTGACCTCGCACCGCACGTAGCCGCGGTGGCGGCTCTCCGTCGAGGCGGGCCACGCACCGCTCGGCCTCGACGACGCGGCCGCCGCCCCGCGGCCCCTCGATGCACGGCTGGACGGAGCGGTACTGGCGCCCGTCCAGCACCGACATCCCCACGAGGGCGAACGTGAGCCGGTGGTAGAGCCGCATCTCCGCGCCGCGCAGCATCGACGCGTGGCGCAGCGGCATGTGCTCCCAGTACGCCTGGTACGCGGCGCTCCGCCGGCGCACGAACACCTGCGGGTCGTCGCGGTCCCGCGACTGGTCAGCGGCGTAGTCGTTGTCCACCTCGTGGTCGTCCCACGTGAGCGCCCACGGGTACGCGCCGTGCGCGGCCTGGAGATCGGGGTCGGTCTTGTGGAGCGCGTGCCGGTTCCGGTACTCCTCGAGCGTCGTCGGCTCCGGCCCCTCGTGGCGGCGCACCTCGTCGGCCCAGGACGCCGCCTCGGAGCGAAGGCAACATTAGGCGGCCTTCGGCGGGAGGGCCGCGTCCGTGCCCCCCGGCCCGTGACGTAACCGCCCATTCTCGGACGCTGGCCGCCCCCAGGAGCGCTGACACAGCTCGCGACAACTCGCGGCGGTGTACTTGACCATGCGCGACCCGGGCAGCTATTCTCGGCCCACCGCTCCGACCTTAACCGAAGAGGCTGCTTGGAACCTCTGGCATGACGTGTCCCCGGTGCCAGGCTGAAAACGACGCGGGCGCACGTTTCTGCGAGGACTGTGGCGCCCGGCTAGAGGCGGCCTGCCCGAGCTGTGGCATCCGCGTCACGCCGGGCAAGAAGTTCTGCCGTTCCTGCGGGGCTGCGCTCACGCCTGAGTCCAGTCGCTTCGCCTCCCCCGAGTCCTACACCCCCAAGCACCTCGCGGAGAAGATCCTTACGTCGAAGAGCGCGCTGGAGGGCGAGCGCAAGCAGGTCACGGTGCTCTTCGCCGACCTGAAAGGCTCGATGGAACTGCTCGCCGATCGCGATCCCGAGGACGCGCGCAAGCTCCTCGACCCGGTGCTCGAGCGGATGATGGAAGCCGTCCACCGCTACGAGGGCACCGTGAACCAGGTCATGGGTGACGGGATCATGGCGCTGTTCGGCGCCCCCGTGGCGCACGAGGATCACGCGGTGCGGGCCTGCTACGCCGCCCTGAGGATGCAAGAGTCGGCGAAGCGCTACGCCGAGGAGATGCGCCGTGAGCAGGGTGTCACCATCCGCATCCGGGTGGGGCTGAATTCGGGTGAGGTCGTCGTGCGTGCCATCGGCAGCGATCTGCACATGGACTACACGGCCGTGGGCCAGACCACCCATCTCGCCGCGCGCATGGAGCAGCTCGCCGATCCCGGTGTGACCCTCCTGACCCCGCAGACCCTTGCACTTGCGGAGGGCTTCGTGCAGGTGACCGCCCTCGGGCCCATGGCTGTGAAAGGCCTGGCCGCGCACGTCGAGGTGTACGAGCTGACCGGGATCAGCGCCGTCAGCTCTCGACTTCAAGCGACTGCCGCGCGCGGGCTCTCGCGCTTCGTGGGTCGAGACGCCGAGATCGCGCAGCTCCGCCGCGCAGTCGACCAGGCCCGGCAGGGTCGCGGCCAGGTGGCCGCCGTCGTGGGGGGGGCCGGCGTGGGTAAGTCGCGCCTCACCTTCGAGCTGACTCACTCCCACCAGTTCGAGGGCTGGCTGATTCTCCAGGCCGGCGCGGTGTCCTACGGCAAGGCCACGAGCTATCTGCCCGTGATCGACCTGCTCAAGAGGTATTTCCATATCGACGACCGCGATAGCGCCCGCGAGATCCGGGAAAAGGTGACGGGAAGGCTCCTCATGTTGGACCGCGCCCTTGAGGGGACGCTCCCGGCGCTCCTCGCCCTCCTGGACGTGTCCGGCGGCGATGATTCCCAGTGGCAGGCCCTCGACCCGCCCCAACGCCGGCAGCGCACGCTGGACGCGGTCAAGCGCCTGCTCCTACGCGAGGCCCTGGTCCAGCCGCTCCTGGTGATCTTCGAGGACCTTCACTGGATCGACTCCGAGACCCAGGCGCTGTTGGACAGCCTCGTCGAAAGCCTGCCCCCGGCGCGGCTCCTCGTCCTCGTCAACTACCGGCCCGAGTACGAGCACCGCTGGGGCAACAAGACCTCTTACACCCAGCTCCGGCTGGATCCGCTTCCTCCCGAGAGTGCGTTCGAATTGCTCCACGGCCTCCTTGGGGAGGACGGGACGATCGGGCCCCTCACGCCGGTTCTGATCGAGCGCACCGAGGGCAATCCCTTCTTTCTCGAAGAGAGTGTTCGGACGCTGGTTGAAACCAAGGCGCTCGTGGGCGAGCGCGGCGCGTACCGGTTGGCGAAGGTCCTCACCGACATCCAGGTGCCGCCCACGGTCCAGGCCATCCTGGCCGCTCGGATCGACCGCCTCTCGCCAGAGGACAAGCGTCTGCTCCAGTCGGCCGCGGTCATCGGCAAGGACGTGCCCTTCGCCCTGCTGGCGGCGCTCGCCGAGGCGCGCGAGGAGGAGCTGCGCCAAGGGCTCGCCCATCTCCAGGCAGCCGAGTTCCTCTATGAGGTGAGCCTCTTCCCCGACCTCGAATACACGTTCAAGCACGCGCTGACCCACGAGGTGGCCTACGGAAGCGTCCTCCACGCGCGGCGGCGCGCCCTCCACGCGCGGCTCGTCGGTGCGCTCGAGGCGCTCGTCAACGCCGGATCGGGCGGAGAGATCGAGCGGCTCGCCCACCATGCCGTGCGGGCGGAGCTGTGGGAGCAGGCGGTGGAGTATCTCCGGCAGGCGGGAAGCAGCGCCGCCGCCCGGTACGCCATCCCGGAAGCGATTGGTTACTACGATCAGGCGCTGGCGGCGGTGACGCACCTGCCGGAGACGGGCGAGTCGCTGGCGCGCGCCGTCGATCTCCACCACGAGCTCCAGATCGCGCTCTACGCACATGGCGAGCTCGAGCGGCAGCTGCGCGTCGCGCGGGACGCGGAGCGGGTGGCCAGGACGCTCGGCGATCCACGCCGGCTTGCCTCGAGCACGGCGGCCCTCGGGAGGGCCCTCGCCGTGGCCGGCTGTCCCGCGTCCGAGGTGCTCCCGCCCGCGGAAGCCGCCGTGACGATTGCCGCGTCGGTCGGTGACGTGGTCCTCCAGGCCGACGCCACCCTCTATGCCGGGCAGGCACGCCTCTATGCGGGCGATCTGCGCGGGAGCGAGGCGGCCCTACGAGACGTCGTACTGATGCTCGATGGCGACCTTCGCGAGGAGCGACTCACGAGGTCGTCGCACTATCCCGCGGTCTACGCGCGTTGCCTCCTCGTCTGGTCGCTGGCCGAGCGGGGCGAGTTCGATCGGGCCGCCACCGACGGTGGCGAGGCGATCCATCTGGCGGAGAGCACGGGTCAACCGACGCGTGTGATCCCGTCGTGCTGGGCCCTCGGCTATCTCTACGCCGTCAAGGGCGACCTGGCCCTCGCGATCCGATGGTGGAACCGGGGGGTCGCGGTTTCGCGGGAGGCTCACCGCCCCGTCTCCGCCGGATTGATGCTGGGCTCGCTGTGCCACGTGCTCGCGCTGTCCGGCCGCGTGGCGGAGAGCCTCGCCCAACTGGATCAGGCGATCGCTACGCACGAGGCGTTGCGCGCCGGCGGCATTGTCCACTCCATCGTGGCCGTGCATCTGGGCGAAGCGTGCGTGCTGACCGGCCAGCGGGACCGCGCGGTCGCGCTGGCCGATCGTGCGCTGACCCTGGCCCGAGACCGCGGTCAGCGCGCGTACGAGGGCTGGGCGCTGCGCCTGGTCGCGGAGCTCGCCTCCTCGGACGATGCGCGGGAGCCCGACATCGCCGAGGCGCGCTGGCACGAGGCCATGGCCATCGCCACAGACCTCGAGATGCGGCCTCTGGTGGCGCACTGCCACGCGGGCCTCGGCCAGCTGCGTCGCCGCGCGGGCCGGCACGAATTGGGACGGCAGCACCTCACAACTGCGACGACGATGTACCGCGAGATGGACATGCGGTTCTGGCTGGAGCAGGCGGAGACCGAGATGAGGGAGCTCGCATGAGAACCACCGCGCTCGCGATTCCGGGTCTTACTTTCTTGTCGTGGCGCTCATTGCCGAAGACCCGAGCTACCGAGGAGACGCGACTACACTAAGGACTCGTCAGAGAATAAATGATGTGATGTAGAGCGTCGGGACGTAGATCGAATGAGTGGATCTGCGGGGATGCCGGGCGAAATACCGGGCGTTGGCGCCGACGCTGACGGAGCGGTCCCGCCGCGTGTGGGCCGCGACCGAGGCGCGGGCGCTCGGGCGGGGTGGCATTGCGCTGGTGGCGCGGGCCACGGGCATCTCGACGTCGACGATCACGCGGGGGCTCACCGAACTGCGGACGCGGGTCCGGGTGGCCGCCGGGCCGGGTGCGGCGCCCGGGCGGGGGGCGCAAGCGGACGATCGACAAGGACCCCACGCTGCTGCGCGACCTGGAGGGGCTGGTGGAGCCGACCGCCTCGGGGGATCCGGAATCGCCGCTGCGCTGGACCGCGAAGAGCGTGCGGCAGCTGGCCCGGCGCTGCAGAGCATGGGCCACCGCGTCAGCCACCAGTTGGTGGCCGAGCTCTTGACGGCCGCCGGCTACAGCTTGCAGGCCAACCGGAAGACCGCGAAGGGCCGCCCACCCCGACCGGGACGCCCAGTTCCGCCACATCACCGCGCAGGTGCGCCAGTGCCAGGCGGCGGGCCAGCCGGTGATCTCGGTCGACACGAAGAAGAAGGAGTTGGTGGGCGATTTCAAGAATGCCGGGCGGGCGTGGCGCCCGGCGGGCCAGCCGGACGCCCGTGCGGGTGCACGACTTTCTGATCCCGGCCCAGGGCAAGGCCATTCCCTACGGGGTCTACGACCTCACCCGCAACGCGGGCTGGGTGAGCGTCGGCATCGACCACGACACCGCCAGCTTCGCGGTGCGGACAATCGGCCGGTGGTGGCAGAAGATGGGGCGCCCGCGCTATCGGCGCGCCCGCTCGCTGCTCATCACGGCCGATGCCGGGGGCAGCAACGGGGCGCGGGTCCGGCTGTGGAAGTGGGAACTGCAGCAGCTGGCCACGCGCACGGGCCTGACCATCACGACCTGCCACTTCCCGCCGGGGACCAGCAAGTGGAACAAGATCGAGCATCGGCTCTTCTCGTACATCAGCCGCAACTGGCGCGGCCAGCCCCTGGTGAGCCTGGCGGTGATCGTCAACCTGATCGGCGCCACGCGGACGGCCACCGGGCTGCGCGTGCGGTGCGAGCTGGATCGCGGGCGTATCCCAAAGGGCCGCACCATCTCCGATGACCAAATGGCCTCCCTCCGCCTCACGCCCCATCGGTTCCACGGCGACTGGAACTACACGATCCATCCGGTCCGCCGTCGCCGATAAATCATTCACTTATTCTCTTACGAGTCCTAAGGCACCTTCAACGCGCCACCTTCTGTCCTCCTCGCGGGTCAGGCTCGGTGTGAGGAGTGTGAGGCCGAGCGCCTGTGCGCGCTCGGCCGTCCGCGCGACCTCGCGCGCGACGCCGAGCGAGGCGAACAGCGTGTGCGCCTCGCGAAGGCTCGACGCGCAGGCGACCAGGTCGGTCCCGGCGTGAGCCGCCGCGGCGAGGTCGAGGTGGGTGCGCGCGACCTCGAGTGGCATTTCGATCTCAGCGAAAGCCCGGAGCGCCTCCTCGAGGCGGGCCCGCGCCTCCGCAGGTGCCCCTCGCGCCAGGGCGATGCGGCCGGCAGTGCGGAGGGTCGTGGCGATGACGAGCGGGTAACCCACCTCGCGCGCGATGTCCTGCGCTTGGCGGGCGAGGGTCTCGGCGGCGTCGAACCGGCTGATCGCGTGATACGCATCGGCGAGATAGGCCTTGAAATGCACCTGCCTGGCCCGAGAGAAGTACGCGGTCGCCATCCGGTCCGCCTCCTCCAGCATGGCTACCGCCTGCGGCCCGTCGCCGCGCTCCAGGTAGGCGTAACCCAGCCACCCGACCGCCAGAGCCCGCTCGTACGGCTCAGGCGCCAGGTCGACGGCCTGCCGGCACCACGTGATGGCCG